>CAWHUT010000017.1:0-258788 GCA_963832575.1 uncultured Alphaproteobacteria bacterium | reverse complement strand
GCGCGCAACGACGACTGCGTTTTCGAAGCGGCCCGTAGGGTCGTCCTGGAGGGCGTCCGCGGCGATCTCGAGACGATCCGCTATCGCCAGGACATCTTGCGGGATTGTTTGAAGCACTCCGCCGTTGTGCGAGAGCTATACGCGATCACCGCCGAAGCGCTGGAGAAGCAGAGGGGGCACTATCTCGGTTGTCTCTCCCGCTTCCCGGACTCGGTCGTGCGGGACTTCATCGAGTTGATGGCAAAGTTCGTCGAATTGATGAAGAAACTGAGAAAGATCGCCGGCTTGCATGCTCATAAGTTCGTGTCGGAAGGGTGGACGGAGTTTTTTGCGATGCTGAAGCGGGATCTCGGTGACGAGTACCTTGTCGGCGTCAAACATCACCTGGAGCAACTGAAATTCCGCAAGGGACTTTTTCTCATCAGCGCCCAACTGAGCAAAGACAACAAGGGCAGCGATTATGTTCTGCATCAGGCGCCCTATCGTCGCTGGACATGGTGGGCGTGGTGTGCGTCGCTGTTCGCGCCGAAGGCGCCCATGCTGCGGGTGGAACTGGCGTTCTATGTCGGCTGCATAAATCTGCACGAACACCTCACGCGAAAGGGCGAGCCCCTGTGCGTGCCGTTGCCTGTGGCAGCCCGGGAGCGGCGGCTGTCGGCTCGCGGGCTATACGACGTCGGTCTCGCATTGAGCGTCGAGCAGCGCGTGGTCGGGAATGACGCCAATGCCGACGACAAGGGCCTCGTGATTGTCACGGGGGCCAACACCGGAGGAGAATCAACATTCCTGCGCAGCGTCGGCCTGGCGCAGCTGATGATGCAGTGCGGAATGTTCGTACCGGCAGAGGCGTTCCGGTCCAGCCTCTGCGATGGCCTCTTCACGCATTACAAGAGGGAAGAAGACGCCGCCATGGATAGTGGAAAATTCGACGAGGAACTCAAGCGGATGAGCGATACCGTCGACCATATCAAGCGTCACTCGCTGATCCTGTTCAACGAATTGTTCGCGGCGACCAACGAACGGGAAGGCTCGGAAATCGCCCGGCAGATCATGACGGCGTTGCTGGACCACGCGGTTAGGGTCGTGTGCGTTACCGATCTCTATGAATTGGCGCATGGCTATTACGAAAGGAACAGCGGTAATCCCCTGTTTCCGCGAGCCGGCCGCCAAGCCGATGGGTCCCGCACTTTCAAATTGGTCGAAGGCGAACCGTTGCCCACGAGCTTTGGCGAAGATCTGTACAACAGCATTTTCGTCTTTGAGACGGGTTCTGGCAAAATCGACAATGCGGAGGTTGTAGCTGTCGCCAATCATATCCGGCCGTAATGGTGAGGCAGCCTGCCCAAGATCGGCAGGCAGAGAATGCAGTCAGTCGGCCGGACGGCGCGGCCGCACGTTTATCGCGCCCGTCGATAGGCTCGCGACGCCTGGAAGATGATCACGAAGAACGTGCCAATTCTCTCGACTTGGGTCGGATGTGGAATGCGCGTAAAGCATAATTCCTCGACCCCGACATAGCTCCGGCCCCCCACGGAAGGCCAGAACCTCGCAGGTCTCTCAGCGTCCGCAATGTGGAACCTCAACAGCGTTTACATAAGATCCAAATTTGTTAGTGACCATGACGGTCGGTACAAAGCCCTGCCGCTTTAGCAGTTTTTCGACCAACTTCAACCCGGCCGCTCTCTCTTGCACCGGCGGGACCAACACATCGAGCACTTCGCCTTCGCTGTCGGCGGTCGTCGTCACCCGCGATAACCGAATGAAAGCGTTCGTCTCGCGTTTGAGACTGCGCAGCCTTGGGGCAGTCGATGCAGCTGCGGCCGACCTGCCGCACGGCCGCTTTCGATTATACGAGGGCTTTCAGTCGCAATATCGGCTGGCTCACCGAATGGGAGCGGCAGGCGCTGCGCGGTAAGTGCATCGCGAGTGCTGGCTGCTAGGGCGTGGGCCGCGCGAGAAGTGCGGCGGCATTCTGATATCGAATCGCGCGTGCCTTGTCCTCGCCCAATCCGCATGCGGCCAGCCCCTTGAGCTGCTCTTCGGCCGAACCGTAGGGAAAATCCGTACCGAAGAGTAGCTGCGAGTCTGGCACGAGTTCTGACAGCGCGGCCATCGGACCCGGATTCGTCACCATCACCGTATCGTAATAAAAGTTTCTCAGCGCCGAGAGAACCCCGTTCGGCAAACGCGGCGCCAGATCGGGCGTGGCAGCCCATGCCTCGAAACGGCTGACGAGGAATGGCACGGTTCCGCCGCCATGCGAGAAGAGGAAGCGGATGTTCCGGAAACGGGCGGCCGAGCCGCTGAATAGGAGGCTGGCGATGGCGCGCGTCGTATCAAACGGATATTCGATCGCGGCTTCGCTCAGTCCCGGCACGAGCCCGTGGCAACAGTCCGGTCGGCACGGGTGGAAATAGGCGATTGCCTTGCGCCGGTCGAGTTCCTCGAGAATGGGTACGAAATACGGGTCGCCGATGTGGCGGTCCTGATAGCTCGTGTAAAACCCGATGCCGTCAGCCTTCAGCGTATCGAGCGCGTATTCGATCTCCCGGAGCGCCCCGTCGATGTCGGGAAGCGGGACCACCGCGAACATGCCGTAGCGCCTCGGATGGTCGGCGATAATTCGAGCGTAGTATTCGTTGCATGCGCGCGCGAGACGCCGGGCTTCCGCATCGTCGCCGAACCACACGCCCGGCGTTGTCAGCGATAGGATCGACTTGGCAACTCCGCCCCGTTCCATATCCTCCAATGACTTCTCCGGCGCGCTGTTGCGCAGCATCAGAACCTGGAACGGGATAAGCCCCGCTTTTCCCGCGACCGCTTCGATGTAACCGGCGGAGCATTGGTGATGATGTACATCGATGACCGCGTGCGTGTCGATCTGGGACATTCCGTTTGCTCTCTATGGTGAACGGCAGTCAGGTGGAGCGAGAACGCGCGCGCTACCATGCGCTATTCGGTTGCACAGAACAATCGTGATGGCGAGTGGCGCTGTGACATAGAATCAGTCAACTAACCTTGTAGAATTCGGCCGAACGTGGATCGCGTCCCCGCCGACAATGTCCTCCGTGCTCGCGGATGGTCAACGATGACACCTCTACGTCACGTCTGGGACACCCGATACGACTTGGGCGTAAGTGGCCATGAACTTTCCATCTGCGACTAAATGCCTGAATTCCGGATCCATTTCTGCAACCAGCTTGCCGAGCCTCATATGGGCTTCGATATCGGACCATTCGCCGATTGCGTAGAAGTGGTCAGGATCGTTGGCATCACGGCAGAGGACGCCCTCCTTCATCCGGGCGGGCGATTTGCGAAACGGGTTCGCGTCGGAGTAGTCAAATGCGTTAAAGCGGGCGATGAAATCGCCGCCCGTTCCGGGCTTCACTCGGAAATCGAAGACAACGACATAGTTGTCGCGTGTCGCCAGCGGTACGAGAGCCATTGCCCTACCTCCCAAGTGCAGTTCGGCAGCGCACCACGCCGCCAGACCCGATCGCAGTGCATATGTCGGCCGCAATGGTTACTTCGCCAGATACGTATGTCAACTGTCTTTTCATACGGTTGATGACAAGCTTGGTCATGATCTGCGGTGGCTCAAATCACGACGAGGCTCATTACCGGCCTTCCATGCCCCGAGCACTCAACACCATCTTTCGCCATTGGACGACCTGTGCATCGGTCGGAGCAAAGAACTCAGGCGTATCGTAGTATGCGCAAATGGCAGCAGGAAGGTCTTGCCCGGAGAAGTTTTTGTTCAGAATCCAATTGTGGAACACGACAAAAGCCAACCGCTCGTACGCCCGGCCGATGGCAGAACGACGTTGGGCGCTGTGGAAATAGAAGAGCCGCGTGCGGTTTGCATCGACTGGAACCCCCCAACGCGTAAACATATGCGTGTGATAGTTTATCCTAATCACGCACGGCAGTTGCTGACCGGTCTCCCATTCGTCGCTCGCCTGATAGCGCGGGAACCATTTGAACGGCTTGCGAGCGAGATCGAAGATCCACGTCCACGCCAGCCGCCAGCGATGGCGAGGCCATTTGGCGCCCAGACCCGGGTAGTAATCCTGGTACGGGCGAGGCGGACGCTTGGTCTGGCCCACCACGGCATAGGCCGACGACAGTCGGTGCTTGCCGATGCGAACGGGTTTGCCGGGAAGGGGAAAGTGGGGCGGCGGTATCGGCATCGTTAGCATCAATGCCGAGTTGCGGTGCAGGTATCGCGGATGAGAATCGAACGAATTTTCGAAACACGGTCGCCAATTCGCGGGCCATTCCGTGCTCCAGTGCAGCACGAGCTTGTCCGGATCGAAGAACTCCTCCGGAATGTCCTCCGACGGCGGCGCGGGTTCGCCTTTACCCGTCCACACGAACACGATGCCCTTCAGCGTCACCGTGGGATAGACCCGAGCGTGAACTTTGCCGGGCATTGGCGACTGAGGCCCTTCGCCGAGAGCGGCGACGCATTCCCCTTGCTCGTCAAAGACGAAGCCATGATAGAAGCAGGAAAGCAACCCCTGGAACTCGCACTTCCCGTTAGAGAGCATCGCGCCGCGATGGGGGCAGGCGTTGGCCAGCGCCACCACACTGCCGCTTTTCCCCCGGAAAAGGCACAGATCCTCGCCCAACATCCGGAGAAGTACGGGCCTATTCCACCCTACCCGCTTATCTTCAATTGCGGGATACCAGTACTCCTTCAGTCCTAGGACCGGAATCTGCGCGCGAATGTCATCGGTGCTGCGGGGTGGCACTTTACTCTCCGCATGGTTTCCGACGTTATTAGCGCTCTGCAAACCGATCACTTGCTGTGTCGACGACGTCTGCGTGCTCGTCATGGTCGACTCCTCCGTACGCGGCTGGATCTTTGCTCGATAAGCATGCCAAAGACCTTCAGGGAGAAAAGCGAAAGGGCGGTCATTTTGGGCCTGCGCTACGACCACCGAGATAGGCAGCGCGAATCTCGTCATTGTTCCACAGCTGCGCCGGCGTGCCGGACAGAACTAGCCGACCGGTTTCGAGGACATAGCCGCGATCGGCGACGGACAAGCCCATGCGAGCATTCTGTTCGACAAGAAGCAACGTCATGCCACGCCGGCTAATCTCGGAGATGATGCGGAACACAGCTTGTACGATGACCGGCGCGAGCCCAAGGGAGGGCTCATCGAGGAGGAGCAGCCGGGGTTTTGCCATGAGACCGCGCGCCACGGCCACCATCTGCTGCTGACCGCCTGAAAGTGTCCAACCGAGGGTGTTGGCGAATGCCTTGATATCCGGGAAAAGATCGAAAATGTCGTCCGTTTCATGGGCAAGCGCGCGCTTTGTCACCCGCCGGTTCGACGCGCCCAGCATGATGTTTTCCCTGACCGTCAGACCCGGGAAAATGCGCCGGCCCTCAGGAACGTGAGAAATACCGCGGCGCACGAGTTCCTCCGGAGCGAGGCCCCCAATGGCCCGGCCTTCGAACCGGATCTCGCCTGCATTGGGCTTTACCAGCCCCGAGAGCGCCCGCAGCGTCGTCGATTTCCCCGCCCCATTGGCGCCGAGCAGCGTTATCACCTCGCCCAACTCGATGGTGAAGGAAATTCCGCGTAGAGCCTCGATCTCGCCATAGCCCACGACCAGATCGCTGACCTCGACCAGCGACATCACTCGCTCCCGAGATAGGCCGCGATCACGTCGGCGTTATGCAGGACGTTCACCGGCGTGCCGTCGGCAATCCGGCATCCAAAATTGAGCACGGTAATGCGCTGTGCGGCCTCGCTGACCAATGTCATGTCGTGATCGATGATCAGAATGGTAAGGCCTTGCGCGGCGATCCGTTCGAGAAGCCCGTGCAATTCCCGTTTCTCCGTCGAATTGAGGCCGGCCGCGGGCTCGTCGAGCAGCAGCAGGGTCGGATTG
Organism: uncultured Alphaproteobacteria bacterium; assembly: GCA_963832575.1. Classification (GTDB taxonomy): domain Bacteria; phylum Pseudomonadota; class Alphaproteobacteria; order ATCC43930; family CGMCC-115725; genus DATJLY01. The sequence continues at coordinate 252,884 of CAWHUT010000017.1, read as the reverse complement.
CCGGCAAGCGCGCGGGCGATCTCGATCAGGCGCTGGTGGCCGTAGGAAAAGCTGGAAGCCAGTTCATTGGCACGCGGTCCGAGACCCACGAAACCAAGCGCGGACAAGGCCCGCTCGACCAGCGCCTCGTCGCGAGGGACGGTGGCTTGGGCGAGCATCCTGTTCCGCGGGCCTTCAGCGCCGATGACGACGTTCTCAAGAGCGGTCATCGAGCGAAAGAGACGAATATTCTGGAAAGTCCGTCCGAGGCCGCAACGGGCCCGCGCGTGCATCGGCAAGTCGGTGATGTCGCGGCCGTCCAGAACGATCCTGCCCGCCGTGGCGGGATAGATGCCGGAAAGAACGTTGAGCAACGTCGTCTTGCCACTGCCGTTCGGCCCGATCAAGGCGTGAACCGCGCCACGCTCGACCGCGAGATCAACACCATCGACGGCTTTCAGGCCGCCGAAATATTTCGACAGCCCAAAGACTTCAAGGACGTGATCGCCGCCAGCTCGCGCCGGTCTGAGGACCAGCGGTGCTGCGGTGAAATGAAGCCTGCTTTGCAGCCAGCGTTTCGACCGGGCGGCTATGAAGCCCCAAATGCCGTCCGGCGTAAATGCGACGATGAGGATGACCGCGAGGCCGTAGACGGCGAGATACAGCCCCGGCACGCTGTTCAGGAATCGCAGCCATTCGGGAATGAGGATCAATAAGCACGTGCCGATGGCGGAGCCGATCGGCGAAGCGACGCCGCCCAGCAGCGCCATCGTCAAAAAGACAATTGAATCGCTGAATGAGAATTGGTCCGGGCTTACATAGGCAAAGCCGCCCGCAAACAGGCCACCGCCGAAACCACCGAGAAGGGCCGAAATCGCGAACGCCGCAACCTTGGTCCGGTAGATGTCGACCCCGGTCACTGCCGCAGCGAGCGCGTTATCGCGCACGGCGCGCATGGCGCGGCCGAGCTGCGTGCGCGGTAGACGCCAAACGACATAGCCGACCGCGGCGAGCAGGGCAACGCACAAGGCGAGATAGGCTTGCGACGATTCAAAAAACGGCGGGCGGCCGATGTTCCGGACGCCGTCCGGCCCATGCGTGATGCCGGTGGCATTGGTCATCACGAGGGTCACAATCTGTTGGAACGAGATGGTCACCAAGGCCAGGTAAATCCCGGCGAGCCGCAGGGACGACATCCCGAGCAGGACGCCAGCCAGCAGCGTAATGACGGCGCCACCGGCCAGACAGAGCCAGAACGGCAGGTGCAGATCCGCGGTGCCGAGCCCGACTGCATAGGCGCCGAGCCCAAAAAAGGCCGCCTGCGCGAGATTGACCTGGCCGCACAGGCCGAGCACGACCGAAATTCCGAATACCGCGATCGTATAGGTCGCCGCCTCTACCAGGATGTTCAGGATATAGGGATTAAGCGGCGTCGTAGCGGCGGCTGCGATCGCAACGATTGCGCCGCCGAAATAGGCCAAATGGATCAGGCGCACCGATGGCGGCGCGAATTTTCTTACCGTCGAGCCGCTGCTTTGGCCACGCTGCATCATGCCTTTTCAGCGACCCGTTCGCCAAAAAGTCCCTGCGGGCGGACGATCAGGACAAAGACCAGGATGAGGAAAGCGAAGCCGTCCTTGTAGGGGACCGAGATGTAGGCCGCGCCGAAGGTCTCGATGATGCCAAGCGCCAGACCGCCGACGATGGCACCGGCGATATCGCCGAAGCCACCAATGATTGTCGCGGCGAAGGCTTTCAGCGCGAGAGTTGCGCCCATAGGAATCGTCACGAAAAGTACCGGGGCGACGAGAATGCCGGCAAGGCCGCCGATGACGGCGCTGTAAATGAAAGTGAACATGACCATCGTCGCGACAGGAATGCCGAGGAGCGCCGCCATCTCTTTGTCCTGCGCGGCGGCCTGCAACTTTTTACCGACGAGCGTGCGCTCGAACAGCCAGTACTGGAACGCAACCAGGACAATGGTTGCGCCGATGATGAGGAGATACTGCGTTTCGAGGAAAACCGGACCGATGGCAAAACCGCCGGTCTTGAACCAACCAGGGAGCGTCTGCGGCTGCGGCCCGTAGAGCGCGAGCGTGGTGTTGTCTAGCAGGATCTGGGCGCCAATTGTCGAAATGAGGACCGGCAGATAAGTACGGTGGCGCAGCGGATAATAGATGCCGAGATTGACGAGTGCGCCCAACAGTGCAATTCCGCCGAGCGCGATGAGCACGGAGAGCCAATAGGGCCAGCCGAGATCGACCGCGAAGACCACCATCAGGTAGGCGGCGACCATGGAGAACTCGCCCTGAGCGAAATTCACCACGCCCGTCACGCGGTAGATCAAGACGAAGCCGAGCGCGACAAGCGCATAGACCGAACCCATTCCGATGCCGGTGACGAGGAGTTGCGGGATAATGCCCATCGGCGCTCTGAGCCTGACTCACAATCCGGGGGCGCGCGTCATGCCCTTGCGAGCCCGCGTAAAAGCATGCTGAATCCGACGATCACAATTCAGGTCCGGACGCTTGCGACAGACGTCTCGGACGTCTGCCGCGGATACGTCGGTCGAGCGACCTCTTTCCACACCATCGTTGCCTCCGTTGCAGCTCACGGCCCATCCCAAACCATAGAGCTGCGTCACATCTTGACGCGCGATGCCCAGGGCACGGCGAGACGCTCGACCGCATCGACGATGTAATAGAGGACGATGCTGGCGACGGTGAGGATCGCCATAGAAGCGAAGGCTTGCGACGTATTCACCTGGGCGGTCGGGATAAATGCCGACCTTAAGGCCTACGAAGAGATAAGGCAGCGCATAGAGAAAGCGCACGCGCCAGGAGATCTGGCCCTTGGTCGCTCCCATGCCGGCGTCGACTATGCCGATGCGCAACACGCGAGCCATGCTTCTCCGCTCCCCCACCGAAGTGCCGATCTCTTGGTTTTGTCCCGTTCCTTCAACCGGTTGAGATGTCGCCCGTACCTCCGGCCCGGCGATTAGCCATTGCCCTCGATGAGCTTCAGGAAGACCACGGTGCCGTTCTCGTTTTTCACGAGATTGTAGGAGTGAACGCCATCGCCGTTGGCCGTGAAGCGATAGTCGCCCTGTGCGCCTTTGAAATCCTTGATGGCGAGGATCGCCGCCCGGACGGCCTGCGGAGACGTCGACCCGGCCTTGTTGATGCTGCGAGCCAGGACGGTCACCGCGTCGAAGGGACCGGATGCGATGGTATCGGCAGGAATGTGGTACGCCTTGCGATAGGCGGCGCCGAACGCCTTGGTGGCGTCAGTCGCCGCTTCGGCATAGCCACCGACGGCATAAGTATCGTTCAGCGCCGCGCCAGCCAGCTTGATGGCGGCGGCATTCATGATGGAGGGCGAGCCCACCCACGGAATCGTCACGCCAAACTGGCGCAACTGCCGGGCGAAAAGACCGACATCGTTATCGAAGGTCATATAGGAGCCCAGAACATCGGCACCCGATTGCCGGATCGCGAGGACGATCGGCGTGAAATCCTGGTTCTGGTCGGTATAGCCCTGGTCGAGGACCGAACTGGCCCCGAATTGACCGAGCGCTTGCGTCAGCATCCTCGCGCCGCTTGCGCCATAGGTGTCGGTAGCATGGACAATCGCCCACTTCTTCTTGCCGAGATCGACCGAGCCGAAGCGCGCGATCTCCCGGCTCCCATCGGCGTCCGTCGCCTGGCAGCGGAACACCCAGGGGTTCCCAAGTTCCGTCAATTTGGGGTCCGTAGCACAGAACATGACCGGCCTTGCCGCCTTGAGAATGTCGGGCGCCATGGCAAGCATCTGCGTCGAACGGTTTGTGCCGATGAATCCGACAATGTCGGGCTGGCTCGAGAGCTTCGAAAAAGCGAGCACGGCGCCGGGATTGGTCCCTTGATCGTCCTCGAAAACGAGCTGGAGCGGTTTGCCGAGGATGCCCCCGGCCGCGTTGATTTGCTGGAGGGCAAGGTTGGCGCCGTTGCGCGATCGCTCGCCTTCCCCGGCCGCCGGCCCGGTCATCGAGACAACCATGCCGATCTTGACGACCTCTGTCGCAGCCGCGGCGCGGCGCATGAGCGCTGCACCAGTGATAACTTCCGCAAGACCGGTGGTAAACGCCCTTCGCGTCAGACGCATGGATTGATGCTCCCTGCTGGAAATCTGAGGGTTTATTCATCCGATTTGACCGCAGATGCAGAGTAGCCCGATCCGCCGAATCGAGACAATAGATTTTTTAACAAAGCTATTCTTATAGGCTAATTTACTGGACATGTGCCGCGCTTCGAAGGCAAAATCGATCTTCCGATGCGTAGAGGGAAGCGGACGGCGGCCACCCTCATCTCCACCCTTCTTCGAGGGACAGGCGAGTACTCCGGTGAGTTCCGCCGCTGCGGGTGCCCGCGGTAGATCTTGCGCCGGCCGCGCACACCAAGTGCGCTGACGCGATGCTCCTCACCGGAGAGGCAATAACGGAGGCAACGATGAGCCACGTGCCCGAGCTTTCGATCGATCGGCTTGATGCGCAGCAGCGACGCATTCACGACGAGATGGTCAACAGCCCACGCGGCGGGGTGGTTGGACCCTTCACGATCTGGCTCAGGGTGCCAGAGATTGCCGACGCCACGAATCAGCTCTTCAATGCATTCCGTCTCCACGCCAGGATGGAGCGGCGGCTCTTCGAACTGATGGTGCTCGTTGTCGCGCATCATTGCTCGGCGGAGTACGAATGGCTGGCGCACGAGCCGCACGCGCTTCGCGCCGGGCTTGTTCCGGAAGTGGTGGAGGCGATTCGCCTGGGGACGCCGCCCAGCTTCACGCGCGACGATGAGCGCCTGGTCTTTGACATCGTGACCGAGCTCAATGGAAGCCGGACCCTGAGCCGGCATAGTTTCGAGCAGGGACTTGCCGGGCTCGGTCTCGAGCCGCTGATCGAGTTGATCGCGGGAGTTGGCTTCTATACCATGGCGGCATTGACGCTGAATGCTTTCGATGTATCGCCGCCGAACGGCCAACAGCGGCTCACCTAGGCTAGGCGCTGAACCGGAGCATACTCACCGAGTGTGCCGGGTCCAGGGAGAGACAGGGCGATTCCGACGGGCTAGGAATTGGGCGTAATTGACGTACTTCCGACGTTATTGTCTTAATTTCGGCCGTCTCAATTTTAGCGGGGGAATGCCGGCATGACAGTGTTGATCCGGCTCAAACAGCTCGAGCAAAAGCGGCGGGCGGCGGTGAAATCCCATTCGGCACGCGACCTGCACAGTTACTTTCAGGGCGTTGCGCAAGCGCGCTATGTGCTACGGAAAGTCTTCAGACTGGTCGAAGCGCGCGCGAAACTCGCTGGCATCGATCCGCTTGCCCATCAGGCCCTAATTCAGATCTACGGCAGTCCGGATGGATCGCTGCGCGTGAAGGAAGTCGCCGAATGCCTGGATATCGCCCCCGCGTTCGCTTCGAGCCTAGTCAAGATGCTGATCGAAAGAGGCTATGTCACCCGAAACCGTGACGACGACGATCAGCGCGTGGCAAGGGTGGCTATTACGAAGGAAGGGAAAAACTTGCTACGCCGCATTGACGAGGAGGTGCATATTCATGTCGACTACTTCACTCGTCAACTCTCACAAGCTCAGCGTGAGGCCGCGGTATCAATTCTCATGTTCTATGTCGGGTTCTCCTTCGATCCGCGTGCCGTCGGTTCCAGATCCCGTGATCGGCCGCAGCGGCGGATTGTGAAAGAGCTGCCACGTCACCCGTGACAGGGTCCAGGCCTTGTCGCACTGCGACCGCGACCGCCGCTCCGTGCGGCGCAACGGCTTCAGACGGTTACGAATTGCGGCCGGTCGCGCACATAATGCGGCTCCATGAGCCGCCGGAATTTCTCCATCATGGCCGCGTTCAAATCCGTCGGTGGCCGCTGCTCGGCTGGCAATAGCGGGCGGTAGACGACCCCCCCGATTTCGTCGCGGAAGGTTTCCTTGGCGGTCGTGATCAGCGCCGGGTTCTTGAGGAAATCGATCACGGATGCGGCCAACGCTTTGGCGCCGACGACACCACCCTTGTGCGCGATCGAAGTGGCAAGGGCAGCGCCCGCGCTCCAATGATGAAAATCGACGTTGGGCACGTTACCGGGAAACCATACGCGCGCCATCGGCACCTTCCACGAAACGTCGCCGCAATCGTTCGAAGCGGCGATCTGTTTGGCGGGGCCGGACATGGGCTGCGGCTGTGGCTTGAGCCCGATCGCTGACACACCGGCCTTCTGCTGGAGCACCTTTGCGAATTTCTGTTCCTCGTCGGTCCATGGTGGCGCGCCAATGGCCTCGATGTTGTGCTGGATTACCCGCGCCATGGTCTCATTGCCGCGTACCGGCCAAACCGCCGCGCGCACGTCCACTTCGAGTTCGCAATTGGCCATCAAGGCTGCGCCTTGCGCGATCTTCTTCGCCCGCTCGAAGAGCCGCGCCGCCCCTTCGGCGCTGGGATCGCGAAAATACCACCAGGCCTGGGCGCGGGACGGGATAACGTTAGGCTGTTCGCCGCCCTGGGTGATGACGCGATGGGCGGTCATGCGCGGCTCCATATGCTCGCGGTACTGCGCCATCCCGACATCCATCAGAACTACCGCATCGAGCGCGTCGCGGCCTTTCCAGGGCGACGTCGCGGCGTGCGCCGATTCGCCCTTGAAAGTGAAATTTGCCGAGACGACCGCCGACTGCATCAACCCATAGGCCGAACAAAACTCGCCGGCGACGTGATCGTGAAACGCCACATCGACATCGTCGAACAGCCCGTCGCGCACGAAATAGGGCCGGCTCAAAAGCTGTTCCTCCGCCGGCGCGCCGATAACTTTTAGAGTCCCGCCCAGCTTGAAGTGCGCCATGGCGTGGCGGAGCGCCACGGCGGACGCGACGAGGACGGCGGCGTTTATATTGTGGCCTTCGCAGTGGCCCGGCGCACCCGGTACGATCTCAACGCGCTCAGTCACGCCCGACTTCTGGGAATTGGACGGATTTGCATCGTATTCGGTATGGATCGCGATGACCGGAGAGCCGCTGCCACAGGATGCCAGGAAGGCCGTGGGGAAGCCGGAAATTCCGCGCGTTACGGCGAAGCCATGCTCCTCGAGAATATCCGCCATCAACGCTGAACTGCGATGCTCTTGCATGCCGAGCTCACCGAAATAGAAAATCGAATCGCTCAGCAAAGCGAGGGCATGGCGATTGCGCTCGATGAAATCGATGACGAATGCCTTTTCCGGGCCGCCCATGTCAGCGTTCATTATCTTTCCTCCAGCGTCTCCGAAACCCCGTCGCAGTCGGATCCCGCGATCAGATCCGCATCTCCGGCGGCACGACGTCGCCGTCTTTAACAATGGGCCGCCCATCGAGATGGAGCGAACAGCCCTTGAGGGGAATGTCGAGGTGGCAGGGCGTGTCGTTCGTGCCACCGAGCTCGGTATTGGGCCCCGTCGAAAAGAGCACATTGCCATAGAATGCGCGGCCGTCTTGGCCGCCGCTGCGCGGGCCGATCTCGCTCGTCCCCATGAAATCCCACAGCGCCGTCTCATCGAGCCCCCAGCCAATGTGCGAGATCGCGTAGGCGCGCGGATCGTTCCAGCGGTGGAGAAAGCTACGCATAATCTCGGCATCCACGCCGCCGTGGACGGCGACGATTTTGCCGCGCTCGATGCGGAGCTCGATGGGCGAAGACACGTAGCGCATGAACGGCAGCAGCATGTCGCCGACGCCGATCACCACGGTGCCATCGACACCATCGTCATGGGCCGCCGTGTAGAGAAAGGCACCCGGCCAGGCGTCCCACCGACCCGCCTCGTCGGTATAGCCGTATTGTGTCACGACGGGATATTGGCCCAGACGGTAGGTCACGTCGGTGCCCGCCGCCGACGTGACTTTGAGTTCTTTCGCCGCTTCGAGAATGGCACGACCCGCCTCCACGCGCCGCCGCGCGTCAGGGCGAGGAAACATGCGATGCAGCACTTCGAGCGGCTCGATGACGAGCAGCATGCGGGCGCCCCCACTGGTGATGCGGGTCTGCTCCTCCGACCACAGCAACCCCATGAGGTCAATGACGATGGAGCTGCGCCGCAGCGTCTCTATCGCCGCGTCGTGTCCCCGTAGGGAATTGCCTGGGCCGAAGAAACTGCCGGGCCGCTTCCTGACGTTGATTTCCATGGCATCGGCGCCGAGCTCTTCGGACGCGGCAAGGAACGCTTCGGCATAGTCACGCCGAATAGCGCCTTCCGAAAGCACGCCCACGACCTCGCCCGGCCGTACCTTGCAGAGTTCGAGCTCCGCCTTGAACAACGCCACGGTGTCGTGATCGGCCACCATACGTCCCTCGCTTCGTTCGATGTCAGACTGTGCACGAAAACCATGTTGTCGCGTTGTCGTTCATCAATCCAAGCATTGCGTTCCCGCAGTGTCAATTCGCGCCAGCCGACAGCGACATCCGCGGCGTTCTCTCTTGCCGCTACCACAGCATGCCGTCGCGGCACAGCACGGGCCTGCCCGGTCAGCGTCGCGCATCGAGCCAGCGCATCATGATTTGGTTGAATTCATCCGGCAGTTCCACATTGGGAAAATGACGGGCATTCGCCATCTCTTCGCCGTGTGCACCAGGTATGGCGGAGACGATGCGCCGATTCTCGGCAGGTGGCGTGCCGACATCCTCGGCGCCCCACACGACAAGGGTCGGCAGCCGTATGGAGCCCAACTGCGCGGCATAGTCGAAATTCTGCAGCGCAGCGCCACAACCGAGATAGCCGGCAGGCGTCGTGGCGAGAATTGTATCGTAGAGCTGTTTCCAGCGCTGCGGCCGAGTCGTCCGTAACTTCTCGGTGACAAAGCGCTCCATGGTCGCGTCGGCGACGGGGGCAAGCGACCCGGCGTCGTTGACCAGCTTGATGCGCGGCGCCCACATTTCCCTGGCATTGGCAAGCGCCGCCGGCGTCGTGTCGCAGAAGAGCAGGGATTTAAGCCGATGACCATGACGAAGCGCCAGCGATTGGCCAAACATGCCGCCGATCGACAGACCTATGTAATGTACCGCGCCAATTTCAAGCGCCTCTAGAACGATAGCGGTGTCGTCCGCGAGCTGGTCCATCGTGTAGTCGCCCGCTACCGGATCGCTGCCGCCGTGACCGCGCATGTCGATGCGCAGTAGCCGCCATCCCGCCTGAACAAGCGGCGCCATCTGTTCCATCCACATGCCACTGTCGGAGGCGAGCGAATGTGTCATACAGAGGGTGGGAGCCTTATCCGGTCCGACGATATCGTAGTAGATCTTGCGTCCCTTGAGCGGCAGCAGCATGGCGGCCCTCCTCCGGTTCGGTATGCGGGGCGCAAGCAATCACGCTTGCTGCGAACGACGTGCCGATGCCGACATGTCTGATGCCGCGCTTAGGTCGAGAGCAAGGATCTCCTGCATGGCAGACAACAGCGCGTCCGTGTCATCGGGAGTCCCGACGGTAATCCGGATCTCCTGCAGGTGCTCGATGTCGCGCCAGCCGCGGACCAGGATGGAGCGCCGCCGGAGCTCTTCAATTCCGACAGTGGCCGGGAATGGCAGCTTCACCGAGACGAAGTTCGCGGCCGTTGAAAGCGGCGCCAGCCCCAATGCGGCAAGCCCGTCCTTCATGCGCCGACGTTCATTTGCGACGGCTGCGATCGTGCGCGCCAGATGGTCCGTGTCGCCGAGCGCCGCAATCGCGGCCGCCTGGCTCGTGCCCGTCACGTTGTACGGAAGCATAGCCCGACGCAGGATGTCAGCCACCTCGCTCGATCCGCAGAGCGCATAGCCGATCCGCAACCCGGCAAGACCGTACGCTTTCGAGAAGGTGCGCAACACCGCCCAGGGACCGCGCCGCTTCGCGAGGATCGCGAGGATGTCGGGGCCGCCAGCCAGGCGAGCGAATTCGTAATAAGCCTCGTCGATCACTAGCAACACCTTATCGGGGATCGATACGGCGATCCTTTCGACAGCGGCGCCATCCATCATGGCGCCGCTCGGTGCGTTCGGTGTGCAGCAGAAGACCACGCGCGTGCGATCCGTGACCGCCGCCGCAAGCGCCTCGGCATCGCTCGCACCGTTGTGATCGAGCCGTGTGCGAATGACCTTGGCGCCGCAAAGTCGGGCCGCATGGAAGAAACCCGGATAAGTCGGCGCGGGCAGAACGACATGGTCGCCGACGGAAAGCGCGATGGCGGAGATGTAGTAGATGAGCTCGGTCGTCCCGGCGCCGACGACGATGCGATCCATGGCGATCCCGGTGTGGGCGGCCAGCGCCGAGACCAGGGGGCTCGCACGTGGAGACGGATACCGGGTGAGCGGATGCGCGCCCGACACCACCGCCTCGACAGCGCGGGGAGACGGCGGATACGGGGACTCATTGAGATGGAGGAGTTGATATCCGGAGATGCCCGCCGCCTCGAGATCGGCGTAGGTCTCCGCGTCGCGATTCTCCGGTATCCACTGCTGTGCGGCCGGAGTGGCCCATGATAGAGCGGTCGGTGGATTGCCGGACGTCGAATTCATCGTCAACCCGGCACGCCGACGCCAGCCGCGTTGCCGTCAATGACGCTTGTCGGCATAATCGTCATGGCGCGCCTTTGCCCCTCATCAGGGACACCCCGGTCGCGGCGGCATGAGAGGCAAAAGGCGGCGCGAGCCTATGGCTGAACGGCGGCGGACCGATAACCCCCGAAGCTGGTGCCGGCCCATCCATATCTTATCGCCATAGCCTAAGTTAAATGAGGCCTCTAGCTAAGTTATAGGTTGCAGGACGCGAAATTGTCAACGAGATTGACCCGGGTGATCTCGAATGCGACGTGCGGGGAAATGATCAAGCAAAAAACATCGCGTCACCGACGCGGCCGGCTGGAAGATGCGTTGGGATTTCTGTTGGCGGACGCGACCCGCACGATGAACCGTGCCATCGCGGCGCGGCTGACGTTGCATCGGCTGCCTCTCGGACTCTTTCCGTTTCTGCGCGCACTTTGCGAGCAGGACGGCGTCAGCCAGAAGGACCTCGCCGAGCGGCTTCGTTTCAAAGGGCCTACCGCGGTCGCCGCGATCCGTCAGTTGGAACGCGGCGGGCTGGTCCACCGCGTCAGCGATCCCGACGACGGCCGCCGTTCGTACCTCTACGTCACGCCGAAAGGCCGTGAACTCTACGACAGAGTCATCCTCGAGGTCGAAGACGTCATGGCACTCTGCACCAGAGCGTTCAGCCGCGCCGAGCACCAACAGTTCACGCGCTTTCTCAAGCGAATGCGCGGCAATCTCATCGCCGGAGCAGCCGAACCGCTGGGCCGCGCGGCGCCAATCGCCCTGCGTCATCCGATCCCATAACGGACGCCGAAGGCGAGGAGCGTCTCGGCTCCTGAAGCGTTACAAACGAGCCCAGTCCTCGCCGACGGGCCTCGTCAAGCCACCACGGTTAAAAATACTTGTAGGTCGAGAGCATGCCCCAATACCGTTCGGACATGGTCAGCGCCTTGTTGCGAAAGTCGGCGCGCTCCTCACGGGTAGTCGCATATTTTTCGAACAGTGCGATGATCGCGTCACCATGGTCGGCGTCGGCCTCGACATGGACGTCGAAGAAGGTGGTCTGTTCAGACGTGAAACCGTACGACTTTCTCAAGGCGCGGCCGATCTTGTCGAAGCACGCCGGCGACTGCGTCTCGAAGCCAAATCCTCCGCCAAGTCCGATCAGCCAATTCGGCTCGCGAATGTAGATTTCTTGACCATATTCGATGGCGGCCTGGGTCTCGGGCATAAGTGGCACATGATCGAGGTCTTCCCGCTTGGCGCCGGCAGCGACCGCTACCCGGGCGGCGAGATGGAAATGCGCGTCCGTATTCGAGAAGCCTCCGAGTTCCTCTTCGACGAGGTTATTGAAGATCTCACGCCGCACCGACATGATCGGGCACTTGGCGTAACAATAGCCTAGCCAGCGAACGACCTCGACGGTCTGGCGATAGATCTGGCCCATCCATCCGGCGATCTGCGCCTGGGTCAATTCCCCGCGCTCCAGCTTATCGATCACCGGATGAAGTGCCAGGCAATAGGGCGGCTTGGTAAGTTCCTCGGAGATCTGGATGCGGAACGCTCTCGCTTCCGAATTGGCGTCGTTCGTCGAGACTGCGGACATAATCCCTCCTTCGCTTCGGGGCCTGCCGTACGCCGTCCGAGAAAAAATACATAGGAAACTAGCTATGTCAACTGTGTTGTGATCGGTGGAACCATCCGTCATAATGCCGGCGGCCGCCAACGATTTCCGGAGCCGGGCATGAGTGCGTCGCGTGGTGGGGACGGCGCCGCTGGTTGGCGTCTGGGCGTCGATATCGGTGGGACATTCACCGATCTTGTCGCCGAGGGGGCCGGCCGCCGCCACACTGCAAAGCTGCTGACGACACATGGCGCTCCGGAAGAGGCCGTGCTCGATGGCGTGAGGGCCATGCTTGCGGAGACGCGGCTTCATCCTTCCGAATTCGACGCGATCATTCATGGGACGACGCTCGCAACCAACGCACTTATTGAGCGGCACGGCGCACGAACGGCCCTCGTGACCACCGACGGTTTTCGCGACATCCTGGAAATCGGCACCGAGAGCCGCTTCGACCATTACGATCTCGACATTGACAAGCCGGCGCCTCTCGTGCCGCGACACTTGCGCTTCAGTGTTCCCGAACGGATAAGCGCCGGCGGCGAAATCCTCATGCCGCTCGTCGGGACCATCATCGATCAGCTCGCTGCCGTCCTCGCGGAACACGAGATCGAGAGCATCGCGGTCGGGTTCCTCCATTCGTTCGTGCGGCCCGATCACGAACTCGCGGTTCGTGAGCGACTGTCGCGGGCGCTGCCGGGCATCTCGATCAGCCTGTCCTGCGAAGTATCGCCCGAGTTCAGGGAATACGAGCGCCTGTCGACGACCGTGATGAACGCGTATCTGCAGCCGAAGGTCGCGAGCTATCTCGGCAGCCTCTGGCGGCGCTTGAATGCTATCGGGTTCACCTGTCCCGTCTTTCTGATGCTGTCTAACGGCGGCCTTACGGATCTCGAGACCGCCATGCGCTTTCCGGTACGGCTGGTCGAATTCGGGGCCTGCCGGCGGTGCGGTTCTTGCAAGCCATGTTGCCAGGGAATGCGGTCTGTCGAATGTTCTGTCCTTCGACATGGGCGGCACGACCGCCAAGATCTGTCTTTTCGACGGCGGCACGCCGAGCACGGTTCGCGGCTTCGAAGTGGCACGGGCTTACCGGTTCAAGCGCGGCAGCGGGATGCCACTGCGCATTCCGGTCATCGAAATGGTGGAGATCGGAGCCGGCGGCGGCTCTTTAGCGCGGATAAACAGTGTCGGTATGATCGCCGTGGGACCCGAAAGCGCCGGCTCGGAGCCCGGCCCCGCGTGCTACGATCGCGGTGGTCGCAGAGCGACGGTCACGGACGCCAATGTGCTGCTCGGGCGCATCGATCCCCTTGCCTTTGCCGGCGGCAAGCTGGTGCTCAATGCGACCGAGGCGGCGGCGGCGATCGAGCGTGACGTCGCCGCGCCGCTAGACTTGGGTCCGGCCGCCGCAGCGCTCGGCATCATCGAGATGGTAGATGAGAATATGGCCAACGCCGCGCGGGAGCATGCCGCCGAGCGTGGCCTCGATATTGGTGGCGAACGGACGATGATCGCCTTCGGCGGCTCGGCTCCTCTCCACGCGGCGCGGCTTGCGGAGAAACTCGGCATCGATCGGGTCATCATTCCGGTCGATGCCGGCGTCGCCTCGGCAATCGGGTTTCTGCACGCCAATGTCAGCTACGAGATCGTCCGCACGCGACCGTGCCGCCTCGCCGCTTTCGATGCCGCCGGGATCGATGCGCTTCTCGCCGAAATGACGGCGGAGACGCTGAGCTTCGTCGCCCGCGGCGCGCGTGGCTCGGCCATCATCGTGCGCCGTCGCGCCTATATGCGATATCTCGGCCAGCGCCACGAAATCATCGTCCCGTTGCCCGATGGGCCGCTCGCTGAGAGTGATAGCGGGCGACTGCGCGCGTCGTTCGAGGAATCGTATGCACAGCAATTCGGCCGCACCATCCCCAAACTCGAGATTGAGGCGATCGGTTGGTCAGTCGTCGCCACGACGCCGGATGCGGAGATCCGCCCCGCGGTACCCGTGCGCGAAACAGTCTTTGCCGGCAAGCGAAGCGTGTGTCCGTTACGCGATCCGGGAACCGGCCTATTGATCGATGCGACCGTCGTCAAACGCCGGGATCTCATGCCGGGGACGGTGCTGGCGGGACCCGCCGTTATCGTGGAGGCCGACACCACGACTGTCGTGCCGCGAGGTTTTCGCCTCGTGGTGAACGGCCACGGCTATCTGGTCTTGACACGGGTGCGGCGCGAGGAAATTTGAGATGACGGTATCGTTTGAAAACATCCGCCTCCAGGTGATGTGGGCCCGGCTCATGGCCGTTGTCGAGGAGCAGGCCCAGACGCTCATCAGGATCGCATTCAGCACTGTCGTCACCGAAGCCGGCGATCTTTCAGCGGGAGTCTTCGATCTCAAGGGCCGCATGGTCGCACAGGCCGCGACGGGAACGCCTGGCCATGTCAACACCATGGCCGAGACTGTGCGGCATTTCCTCGAGCAATTCCCGCCTGAGTCGATGCATGAGGGCGATCATTTCATCACCAACGATCCCTGGCGCGGCGCCGGTCATCTCCACGACGTCACCGTCGTGACACCCGCCTTCCGGAAAGGACGCCTTGTCGCGCTCTTCGCCTGCATCTGCCACCAAATCGATATCGGTGGGCGCGGACTCGGACCGGACGGGGAGTCCATCTACGAAGAGGGATTATTCATCCCGCTGATGCGGCTTGTGCAAAACGGCGCGTTCAACGAATCGCTTCTCAAGATCGTGCGCGCCAATGTTCGCCATCCCTACGAGGTCGAGGGCGACATCATGTCCTACGTGACCTCCAACGAGGTCGGCGCGAGGCGCTTGGACGCAATGCTCGACGAATTCGGCGAGATCGAGTTCTCGGAGCTTGCCGATTACGTGGTCGCCCACTCCCGCGAGGCGATGACGCGTGCGATCCGGCAATTGCCCAACGGCACCTATCGTAACGTGATGGAGGTGGACGGCTACGACGAGCCCGTCACGCTCGTCGCGTCCGTTATCATCGCGGACGGCCGCATCCGGATCGACTATGCCGGGAGTTCGCCGGCCAGCCGATACGGGATCAATCTCGTTCTCAATTATACGCGCGCCTATTCCGCCTTTGCGATCCGTGCTGCGCTTGCACCCGATGTGCCGAACAATGCCGGCTCCCTTGGGCTCATCGAGACCAATGCGCCCGTGGGTTCGATCCTCAATGTCGAGCCGCCGGCGCCGGTGAGTGCGCGTCACATCATCGGCCAAATGCTCCCGGACGTAGTCTTCGGGTGCCTCGCCCAGATCTTGCCGGACAGAATTCCCGCCGAAGGCGCATCGTGCATCTGGTCGCTTCAGCTCCGCGGCGGACCAGAGGTACAGCGGGTCGCAGCAAACGGCGCGACATCGCAGGCCTTTTCACTTCTGTCCTTCAACAGTGGCGGCTCGGGCGCACGCCCCGACAAGGACGGGCTTTCGGTGACGGCCTTTCCCAGCGGTGTTCGCGGAACCTCGGTCGAGGTGCTCGAGAACATGGCGCCGGTCGTCGTATGGCGCAAGGAGTTGTGGCCCGACTCGGGCGGCGCCGGGCGCCAACGCGGTGGTCTCGGCCAGGTCGTGGAAGTTTCCACAATCGACGGTGCGCCCTTCTTCGTATTCGCGATGTACGACCGCATCGTCTATCCGGCCCGTGGCCTTCACGGCGGCCGGCCGGGCGGACGCGGTTTGGCGGAGCTCGATAACGGCGAAAAGCTCCGCATCAAGGGCAAGCAGATCGTTCCGGCCGGGTGCCGGCTTCGCCTTGGCCTGCCCGGAGGCGGCGGCATAGGTAACCCCCTCGAGCGGGATTTGGCCCGCGTCGAGGCCGATCTGGTGGAGGGGCTCATCAGCCGGCAGGCTGCCTACGAGGATTACGGCGTCGTGACAGACGCCAGCGGAGTCGCCGACCGGGTGGCGAGCCTTGAGGAAAGGGCGGCTCGGCGCGGCGCCGCCGCCAATCTCAGGGATGCGGCTCCAGACGGCGCCACCGCCCCGTCCGGATACCGCCGGAACAGTTTAGTGCCGGCCCCAAAATAGGCGAAGCTGCCGTTCGAAGTGCGTTTCGCCCGCGCCAGTCCCTGCGCGATGATAGATTAGTTGACATACCTATGTGGCTACTTTATTTTTGCACGCGGACGGACGGATGCGGAGTGGTCCATGGCGGCAGACGAGTTTCGCAGCGCAATGCGCCTGCTGGCCGGCGGGGTAACTCTGATCGGCACGCGCTTCGCCGGCGAGCGCCGCGCTCTGACGGCCACCGCGGTATGCTCACTGGCCCTTTCGCCGGCCCGCGTGCTGGTGTGCATGAATATAAGTGGCCGAACCTACGATCTGCTGTCGCGCGGCCGGTGCATGTCGGTCAATGTCTTGGCCCAGGACCAGGAGGAACTTGCGCAGCGCTTTGCCGGTCGGATCGGCGCGCAAAGTGATGATCACTTCGCCCATGCGGCATGGCGAGAAAGCACGACCGGGGCGCCGCTGTTGGCGGACGCGCTGGCCGCGCTCGATTGCGACGTCACGCAGATGGTCGTACTCGACACGCACGCCGTCGTGATCGGTACGGTACGCGACATTAGCTTGGGCCCTTGGCGGCCGCCCCTGCTCCATTTTGAGGGCGGGTTCACGACCGTGCTTTCCGCTTTGGAAACCGTGCACCCGGCCGCCCAAGCAACGGCTTAATAGGTTACCGCCGCCATAAAAGGCCGGGCCGCGTCGGGATCGCCCTTCGGCAAATCGAACAATCCCTCCGGCAGGCCGCGTATGTAGTCGATCACTTCCTGGCTCGGCAAGACATCCGCATACTTCGCATTGATGTCGCATAGATTCACCGCATGCGAGGCCTGCGAGCGGTCGGCGCACCCGTCTTCGACGAGAACGATGTGATAATTGGCGCTAAAAGCATCAACGACCGTTGCGCGGACGCAGCCGGACGTGGTCGTGCCAGTCACAATCACGCTGTCGCACTGAAGATGGATCAGATAACTCTGCAACGGCGTGCCATAGAACGCGCTCGGCTTCTGCTTGCCGATGACAATGTCGCGTGGCTCCGGAGCGATGTCGGGCACGATGATGTTGCTTTTGGGCTTGTTCGCATCGACACCCATGTAGTCGGTATTGACGCGGGCGTTCTTGAACGCCCATGCCCCCTGGTCCCACGCGTCGGCACGACGGACGCCGGTCGTATAGATCACCGGGAGACCCTTGGCGCGCGCGGCCGCAAGAAGTTTCTTGATCACGGCTACGGCGTGCCAACCTTCCTCGCCACAGGAATTCATCCATCGCTTCACCGAGGTGAGGATCGGTTCGGGCTTGTCACCGACGAAGCCGTAATTGACATCGACGATCAGAAGCGCCGGACGCTTGCCATAGCTGCCGCGAGCGCCGTAGCCCGAGGCCTCGAACACCTGCTTGTCGCGCTCGGTCAGGAATTTGTCCCAAATGCGTTCGGTCATGGCGTCACGCTCCGCTCTCGATATTTCCAATCGGCCCGATCGTTTCGCTATGATTAGTTCGTCACCTAGTTATGTCAACTTCCATTGCAATGCCGCGTCGCTTGGGGAAGTCTCCTGCGCGATCGGCGGTCACCGCCTAAGAGCCAGGCTTCAGGGCCGACGCAGGCGGCGCGCGATCACGCAGTTCCACCACAAGCCGATCGCCTTCCTGTCGAACCCGAAAAGCATCGACTCTGAGAAAGGCGCTGCGCGGGCAGCGGCCGGTGCGGACATCGATTCTGAATCCGTGCCCTGGGCAGATGACGATGCTTCCGTTGAAGGCGCCTCCTGCGAAAGAGACGCCCTGATGCGGGCATCGGTCGTCGATGGCAAAATACTCGTCGCCGCTCTGGAAGACGGCGATGGCGAAGTCCGGCGTGATCTGAACGCGCGCCGGTCGGCGTTCCGAGACGTCGGATTTCGCCAGTGTGATGCAGCCTTCGCTCACGGGGCCCCTCGCCTGTGGATGTGCATGCAATCCTCCGACCAGGTCAGTCGAGCCCGGGAAGTGCAAGCGCGGCGTCCACGAGTTGCTTGGCACGGCCGAAATCGTAGGACCGGTACATGCTCTGCTTCACCAGAAACGACGCACCGCCGTAGAACTTTTCGTATTGCTGATGGCGGCCGGCAAACTCGCTGCCGATTATATCCCATGCCATCTTCAGCAATGCCACTCGCTCACGCGCGGTGAAGCCCGGTGAGGATACGTAACGCTCGAGATCGGCCGCGATCTCTGGATTGTCGAAATCGCGAACCGATGAGGGCAGCATGATCATGGCGCCGCCGCTCAGCTCGCGTGCGATGTCGATGATGCGAGGGTTGATTTCCGATTGCAGCGACATGACGGCATAAAGCGCAGCCTTCGAGGGCCACGCCACACCGTCCTCATCGATGACGGCTTGCGTCTCCTGCGCCGTGACCATCAGTTCAACGATCGAGGCGAACGCCGCCATCTCGCCAAGCTGGATCTGTCCCGGCGGTATGGCGTCTACGCCGGTGATCTCGCAGAGCCGCTTGGTCAGACCGACCAAGAAACGCAGCTTCGTGGCATAGCGGATCTGTGCTTGATGATTGCCATAAAGGTGGGCTGGCGTTTTCCACCATTGATCCCGACAAAGCTCGAGGTTGCGGTAGACGAACACATTTTCCCAGGGGACGAACACATCGTCGAGGACAACCAGCGCATCGGTCTCATCGAAACGGCTGGAGAGCGGATAGTCGAAAGCGCTGGTCGCGATGGTCGCATAGGGGCGCCGCGTGTAGATCTTGAGGCCGGGCGCGTTGAGTGGCGTGACGATGCTGATGGCATAGTTCTCGTCTCCGGGCTGCAAGGGATGGATGCAGCTCAGGTGCAGCCAATCCGACAATGCGGCGCCGGTGGCCAATTGCTGTGCGCCCTTGAGCACGATGCCGTCGTCGCGCTCCTTGACGACGCCGGCGTAAAGCGTTGGGTCCGATTGCTTGTGGGCTGGCTTGCTGCGGTCGATCTGCGGCGGAACGATTGCGTAACTGACATAGAGGTGATTGTCACGGGCGTATTCGTAAAAGCGCGTGACGTTATCCGCATATCGATGCCCGGCCGCGGCGAAGAGGCCACAGTTCGCCGCGAATCCGGTGAGGAATCCCGCCACATGATCCGGAGTTCGGCCCATGAGGCCAAAGGTCGCCTCGGCCCACCGCTCGATCATGCGACGCCGCGAGGTCAGATCGGCGATGCTTTTCGGGATTTGGTAGCAACGCCATACGGGTTGCCCCGTTTTTGGCGAGGCGAAGGTCATGATCTTGCGATTGGCTGGATCGGCGGCAATGTCGTAGAGCCGCGCGATCGACCGAACCGCCGCGGAAAAGCCGGGATGCGTTGTAACGTCCCGGACGATCTCGCCATCGAACATCACCCGTCTGCCGTCGTCCCGAATGCCGGCGATATATTGAGCGCCTGTTCGCATCCCATCCCCAGCCGGCGAGCGTACATGGCCGGTCGAAGCGGTACGACGGATATCCATGATCTTTACCGGTTTGCAGTGTCATTGCAGTTTGCGCGGCCAACCATGCGGACGCCCGACCGACGCGCGATATCAAAGTGGGCGCCCGGATATTTGTCTAGTTGAATAGGTATGTCAACAATGTTTTATACCTCCAAGTCCTTCTTCATGGATACCGAGACGTTCAGCATCTCGCCGCCCGGGCTCGATCGCCAATCCCCGCGAGCGTGGAAACCGGTCGGCTCAAATACAGGACTTCAGCCGGCATCTCTTCCGAATTTCTGTTGTACGACGTGGGCGTTGAATTGGTTGATGCTCGTCTTCTTGATCGATGTTTTGATTTAGCCCCGAAGGATCCGGCTTCGCTGTTCAAGTCGAGGGCTTGGCTTCAGACGGAAATATCGGTTCTCCATGAGCACGATTGATATATATTGATAAAGACGTCGGCCGGTCTCCGCAATCGGGCCGCGAGGCAGGCCGGGCCGAGAAGGCTGGATGGACATTCGTGAGGGGGGGCGGAATGCGCTTACAACGACATCTCCCGGTGCTTTTCCGGCTTGGCATGACGGCGACTCTTGTTGTCGCGCTTCAAGCCGGCGTGACCCGAGCGGAGGAGATTCGCGTCGGCATCATCGGCATATTCACCGATGCTCCCGTCTTCGTCGCCGATGCCAATGGCTACTTCAAGGACGAGGGACTGAGCGTCAAGCTCATGACTTTTGAATTCGGCCTCGCAGATGATTGCGCCGCTCGGCACGGGCGCGCTCGACGCTGGCGGCGGAGCGATTTCGGTTGCGCTCTATCATGCCGGCGAGCGCGGCGTGGACATCAAGGTCGTCGCCGACAAGGCGCATTACGCTCCCGGATACGGATTCACGTCGCTGATGGTGCGCAAGGCTCTCATCGACAGCGGCGCGTTCATGGGCTTCCGCGATCTCAAGGGACGCAAGATCGCCCTCACTGGCGTCGGCACCACCGACCAATCCGCCGTCAACGAGGCGCTCAAACTCGGCGGCCTTAAATGGGGCGACGCCGAAACCGTATCGCTCGGCTTCCAGCAGCACCTCCCGGCCTTCACCAATGGCGCCATCGACGCGAGCATCACCGTCGAGCCGGCGCGCAGCTTCATTCTGAAGGCCGGCGTAGCGGTCGATTTCGCGGATGTCTCGAGCTTCTATCCCAACCAGCAGGCCGCCGCTTTGCTCTACGGTGCGCCCTTCATCAAGACCAAGGCAGACGCCGCCAAAGGGTTCATGCGCGCCTATCTGCGCGGACTGCGCTTCTACAACGACGCGCTGTCTGGCGGCCGCTTGACCGGGCCGACGGCGCAGGCGGTGATCGATATCCTCGTCAAATATTCGTTCCTGAAGGATCCCGCGCTCTATCACGTAATCACGCCTAACTCTGCCGATCCCGACGGCAGGCTGAACGAGACGAGCATGCAAAGGGATTGGCAGTTCTTCAAGGATACAGGGCAGATCGACGGAAAAGTGACGGTCGCCGACATCGTCGACACCAGCTTCGCCACGGCCGCCGCCGCCGCGCTCGGTCCGTACTACGCGGCGAAAGGGAATTGAGACGATGCACCACAACGTAATCGCGATCTTCCAGAGCGGGGGTTCATGAGCGACGCGACCAGGGCGCGCGAGCTCTCGCTCGCCGGCGACGACGCTGCAGCGCGCGCCACGGCCGGCGATTTTTATGATGCCATGGCCGGGGCCAATGTCGCGCCGCTCTGGGACCGCTACAACACGCTGGCACCGCCTGAACCCACGCCACCCGACAAGGGATGCCATTGGCCGTGGAAGACGATGCTGCCTCTGCTCACCCGCGCGGCACGCGAGATTTCGATGGAAGATGCCGAGCGGCGGGTGGTCATGCTGCTCAATCCCAGCCAGCGTCCCGGCATCAGCACGACGGGGCTTTACGGCGCGCTCCAGGTGCTATTGCCCGGAGAGACAGCGCGGCCGCATCGCCATGTGTCGGCGTCGTTCCGCTTGGTGATGTCCGGCGAGGGCGCGGTGACGAACGTCGAGGGCAAGCCCTGTGCGATGAACGAGGGTGACCTCATCTTGACGCCAAGCTGGACCTGGCACGAGCATGCCAATCCTGGCAAGGAGCAAGTCATCTGGTTCAACGGCCTCGATCTGCCGCTCACGCTCTTCTATAACGCGGAGTTCCATGAGCATGGTGCCGGCGGCAATCACCCGCCCGATCGTCCGACCATGCCGGATGAAAGCTTCGCGCACAGCGGCTTGATCAATGCCGCCGCGGTGCCGACGACGCCCTATTCGCCGCTCTTCCGCTATCGTTGGACCGAGGTGGTCGCCGCCCTCGCCACCATGCCGCGCGAGGCCGATGGCATCCGGCGTTTGCGTTACGTGAATCCTCTGACCGGCGGGGCGGCGATGCCGACCATGGATCTCTATCTGCTCGATCTGCCGAAGGGGCAGGAGACGCGCGCCTATCGCACCACCTCCAACGCGATCTGCGTCGTGGTCGAAGGCGAAGGCGTGACGCATATCGCCGACAAAGTTATCGCCTGGGGTAAGGGCGACGTGTTCACGCTGCCGCATTGGAGCTGGATCAGCCACAAAGCCGCGAGCGACCCGGCGCAAATCTTCCAATCGACCGATC
The DNA here is from genome assembly GCA_963832575.1 of uncultured Alphaproteobacteria bacterium. Lineage (GTDB taxonomy): Bacteria > Pseudomonadota > Alphaproteobacteria > ATCC43930 > CGMCC-115725 > DATJLY01. The sequence continues at coordinate 230,584 of CAWHUT010000017.1, read as the reverse complement.
GCGAGCTCCTGCGCAACCTGCACTATCTCCGCGACGAGTTTGCCTGAGCGATGTACACGAGAGCGAGCACATGAAATCGGCTCCAAGACAAGAGCGCCATCGTCTTCGGCGCCGGCCCCAATATCGGCGGTACCATCGCGCATTTCCTCGCCCGCGAGGGCGCCCGGGTCGCGGTCGCCGATATCAACGCCGAGGCGGCGGCCGAGACGGTCGCGTTCCTCGCGTCGCGCGGCCTCGAGGGCATCGCGCTCACCGGCAATGCCATCGTGGAGGACGATGTCCGGCGCATGATCGCCGAAGCGGCTGCGCATTTCGGACGGCTCGACATCGTCGTCAACATGGCCGGCAAGGTGCATTGGAGCTCGGTCGTGGACATGGAGCTCGAGGATTGGAAGGAAGCGGTGCTGAGCTATCCCACCGCCGGCATGCTCACGACCAAGCACGCGGCGCGGACAATGATCGCGCAAGGCAGGGGCGGCAGTATCATCCATCTCCTCTCGACCGCGGCGCATTTCGGCGAGGCCTCGGGCTCGGCCTATTGTGCGGCGAAGGCGGCGCTCCTCAATTTTGCGCGCTCCGCGGCAATGGATCTCGCCCATGACGGCATACGCGTCAATACGATCACGCCCTGCGGCATGGAGCATAATCTCTGGACGATCTATCGCGACGAGATTGCCGACCCGAATTTTGCCGCACCGACGGCGAGCGTCTCGCAGCAGCGCGGCGGCGCCTCCTTCTATTCGCGCGACGACTACCTGAAGAGCATCCCGCTCGAACGCTTCCCACGCGCGGCCGACCTCGCCTGGGCCGCGGTCTACCTCGCCTCGGACGAGGCGAGCTTCCTCACCGGTGTAGACATCCCGGTCGATGGCGGCCTCCGCTTCAAATATCCGACCTGGCGGCCCGGCGACCAGAGCGGCGTCAACATCCGCGACTATGCGCGGCGGATCAGGATCACTGAATTCGGCGAGGAACGCGGCAAGATCATTTCGGATTAGGGAGAGCGGAGATGGAGGAGTCCGATCCCATCGAGCGGAAAGTGGAACGGCTGCGGGCGTTGACGCAGACCGGGCGCGACACCGACATGGGCAGGCTGCTGCGCAAGTTCTGGCATCCCATCGCGCCGTCGAAAAAGCTCGAGATCGGCAAGGCCGAGCCCATCCGCGTGCTCGGCGAGGATCTAACGCTCTATCGCGGCGCCGGCGGTGCGGCCCATCTGGTGGGCGGACGATGCGCCCATCGCCGCACCGTGCTCCACACCGGCTGGGTCGAGGGCGAGGACATTCGCTGCATCTATCACGGCTGGAAATACGACGGCACCGGCCAGTGCATCGAGCGCCCGGCCGAAAAGGACAATGGGCCGTCGGGCATACGGATTGCCGGCTATCCCGTGCGCGAATATTGCGGCCTTGTCTTCGCCTATCTCGGCGAGGGCCGCCCGCCCTCCTTCGAGGCCGTGCGCAAGACGGTGTTCGAACAGCCGAACCGACTGGTGTTCCAACGCAAGGAAATCTGGCCCTGCAACTGGTTCCAGCATGTCGAGAACTCGCTCGACGCCGTGCATGTCAGCTTCGTCCATGTCGCCGGCCGCATCGGCACCTTCGGCGATATCGTGTCCACTGCCATTCCCGAACTCGCCTATGTCGAGACGGAATCCGGCATTCGGCAGACGGCGACGCGCGCCAAGAACAATGTGCGAATCAGCAACTGGACCTTCCCCAACAATAACCACATCAACCAGCCCGGCCTGACGCCCACGGACCCGTTCATCGACATCGCCGGCTGGGTCGTGCCCGTCGACGACGAGAACACGATGCGCATCCATCTCTGGAGCGCGCCGTCGACCACCGCGGAAGCCGACGAGCGGATCATCCGCTACTTCGCCGAATGTGACGATTACAGCCCCGCCGACTTCCATGATGAGCTGTTCCGCAACAAGAAATATCCCGAAGACGAACTGGTGCCGCTGACCAGCGCCCAGGATTACGTGGCGCAGGTCGGACAGGGCACGATCGCCGACCGCGCGAATGAATGGCTGGGGATCTCCGACGCCGGCGTCGTGCTCCTGCGTAAGATCTTCTGGCGCGAGCTCGAGGCGATCCGGACCGGGCGCCCGACCAAGCAATGGCGCATGCTCGACCAGCCCATCGAGTTGCCGATTCAACAAAAGGCGGCGCCATCCCGGTGACCGCTGGGCCTAGGGCTCGACGAGTTCGTCCAGAGGATCGGTCTTTTTCGGCGCCGCCGTCGGGTCCACCAGCCGGTCGATCCCGGTCGTAGCAAAACCGGTGATCTCGATCTCGAGGGTGGTCTCGGTCTCAAGCAGGCTCTTGAGCTCGATCGCGAGGAGGTCCTCGTCCCAGCTGCGCCAAAACGCTGGCGCCGGTGCGCGATCCTGTAACCGAAGGCCCAACGGTGTTCTCCTCGTCACCCGATGACGTGCGATCTGCTAGGCGATTTCTCGCAAGCCCGGTGGTATAGCCCGAGAAACGCGCAGGTCGTGCTCACAATTTAGGCAACGTGTGTCGTCCCAGGTGCCGCCGGGCTGCATAATCTTAATAATGTGAATGTGTTGCCGCTGGTGGCCCGTCCCTTGCACCTCTATGCACGGAAGCAATTTATAGGGACGCCATCCATGAAAACTTCTCACGCACTCCTGGGGGCAGGCGTGATCGTTGCGGCCGCTGCGGTGATGCCCGGGGCCCGGGCGGCAGACGACACGATCAAGGTCGGCGTGCTCCATTCGCTGTCGGGCACCATGGCGATCAGCGAGACCACCCTCAAAGACACCGTTTTGATGATGGTCGACGAGATCAACAAGAAGGGCGGCCTGCTCGGCAAGAAGGTCGAGGCCGTGGTCGTCGATCCGCGCTCGGATTGGCCCACCTTCGCCGAGAAAGCCGGCGAATTGCTGGAGCAAGATCATGTCGCGGCGATTTTCGGCTGCTGGACGTCAGTGTCGCGCAAGTCGGTCCTGCCGGTGATCGCCAAGGACAACGGTCTGCTGTTCTACCCTGTCCAGTATGAGGGCGAGGAGTTCGGAGCGCGGCGTGTTCTACACCGGTGCCGCGCCGAACCAGCAGGCGATTCCCGCGGTCGAATATCTGATGAGCGCGGATGGCGGCTCGGTCAAGCGCTGGGTGCTCGAGGGCACCGACTATGTCTACCCGCGCACGACCAATAAGATCCTCCGTGCGTTCCTGCATCAGAAGGGCGTCGCCGATGCCGACATCATGGAGAACTACACGCCCTTCGGCTTCAGCGACTGGCAGACCGAGGTCGGCAAGATCAAGGCGTTTGGCGCCGGCGGCAAGAAGACGGCCGTGATCTCGACCGTCAACGGCGATGCCAACGTGCCGTTCTATAAGGAGCTGTCGAACGAGGGTATCAAGGCGTCCGACATTCCGGTGATGGCCTTCTCGGTCGGTGAGGAGGAACTGTCGGGCATGGACACCACCAACCTCGTCGGCCATCTCGCGGCATGGAACTACTTCGAGTCGGTGAAAACGCCCGAAAACGCGGCGTTCATCAAGAACTGGCACGCCTTCATCAAGAACGACAAGCGCACAACCAACGACCCGATGGAAGCGACCTATATCGGCTTCCACATGTGGTCACAGGCTGTGATGCAAGCCGGCACCACCAACGTTGATGCGGTGCGTCAGGCCATGATCGGCCAGAAGGTCAAGAACCTGACCGGCTCGATGGCGATCATGCTGCCCGACCATCACCTCACCAAGCCGGTGCTGATCGGAGAGATCAAGAGCGACGGCCAGTTCAATGTCGTCTCCAAGACCGCTCCGGTGGCAGGCGAGGCGTGGGCGTCGAAATATCTCGCCGAGGACAAAGGCAAGGTGGCAAACTGGCTCTTCCCCTGGGTGTGCGAGAGTTGCACCTCGCCCACTTTCAAGGCTTACGAATGATCACCTGATCTCCGGGTCCAGCCCTGTGAGCGGCTGGACCCGTTCGGTTTTTGCGGAGGTCCCGTGGTGAAACTGTTCCCACTGCTGCTGCTCGCGGCGTTGGCGGTGCCACCGTCCATCGCTGCTCGTGCCGACGCCGCTGCGACCGCCGGCAGCGAAGACCAGCCGGGGGACCAGTCGCCGGATCAGGACACGACCGGGGCCGACACCGGTCAGGTCGCCGCGCCGGCCAAAGTCGCACCGCATGACTTCGCCTCGGGTATCGCCGCGCTGAATGGCGACACGTTCGACGACAAGATCGGCGCCGTGACGTTCCTGTCAGGGCTCGGCGATCCGCGGGTGGTCACGGTGCTGCAGGCGCTCGCCCAGGACCGTCTTTTCGCGCGCATGGACGGTTCGCTGATCTACAGGCAAGGCGACGGCTTCAAGGACGCGCTGACCGGCAAGGCGGTGGCCGGTGTGAAGACCGACGATCTCTCCGATGTCACGATCAACAACCGCCTGCGTGGCGTCCTCCAAGGCGTGCTCGGCCAGCTTGCCCTGCTGAGCCCGGACGCTGGGCTGCGCATTAGGGCCGCGCAGGCGATCGCCGACCAGCCGACGCCAAGCTCGGTCGCCGATCTGACCACGGCGCTCGCCAAGGAGAGCGACCCCGCGGTGCGCGAGGCAATGAGCAAGACGCTAGCGATCCTCGACCTGCGCAGCCCGGACAAGACGCGGCGCCTCGCCGCCGTCGACCGGTTGAAGGGCTCGTCCGACCCCAATGTCCGGGGGCAGCTGCTGCGGCTCCTCGGTGCAGAGACCGACCCCGATGTGCGCAAGGCCGCGCAGGCCGCTTCCGATTTGATCTCCTCGCGCCTCGCCTATATCGGCATCGGCGTCAATTTGTTCGAAGGCGTCTCGCTCGGCAGCATTCTCCTGCTCGCCGCCATCGGCCTGTCCGTGACGTTCGGCGTGATGGGCGTGATCAACATGGCGCATGGCGAGATGATCATGCTGGGCGCCTATTCCGCCTTCGTCGTGCAGCAGGCCTTTCGCGCCTTTCTGCCGCCGGGCTCGATGAACGCATATCTGATCGTGGCGGTCCCGGTCGCCTTCACGGTCACCGCGCTCATCGGCATCGCGCTTGAGCGCACGGTGATCCGATTCCTCTATGGCCGGCCGCTCGAGACACTGCTTGCCACCTGGGGCATCAGCCTCATCCTGCAACAGGGCGTGCGCACCATTTTCGGGCCGGATAATCTCGCGGTCACCAATCCGGATTGGATGACCGGGGGAATGCAGCTTGTCGGCGGCTTCACGCTGACCTGGAACCGCCTGGTGATCATCTTCTTTTGCTTCGCGGTGCTGGCGGCGCTGGCGGCCTTTCTCCGCTATTCGAGCTTCGGGCTCCACATGCGGGCGGTGGCGCAGAACCGGCCGATGGCCTCGGCGATGGGCATCCGCACCGGCCGCGTCGACGCCTTCACCTTCGGGCTGGGCTCGGGCATTGCCGGGATTGCCGGTGTCGCGCTTTCCCAGATCGGCAATGTGAGCCCCAATCTCGGCCAAATCTACATCGTCAACTGCTTCATGGTGGTGGTGTTCGGCGGCGTCGGCTCGCTGTGGGGGACGCTTGCCGGGGCGTTCAGCCTGGGCGTGGCGACCAAATTCCTTGAACCCTTCGCCGGCGCGATCGTCGGCCAGATCCTGGTGCTGGTGTTCATCATCCTGTTCATCCAGCGCCGCCCGCGTGGCCTGTTCGCCCTCAAGGGGCGGATGGCCGAGAGCTGAGGACGCGTGGGATGCCCCATCGCAGCCTGCTTGCCCGCGCCCTCCCCGGCTCGCCTGCCGCGACGGCGGCGATGGTGGTGGTGGCGCTGCTCTTCGCGGTGGCCGTGCCGATGATGAATGCGGTGGTGCCCGCTGGCTCGCCGTTTCACTTGGCCGATTACATGATCCCGCTCATCGGCAAGTACCTTTGCTTCGCGATGCTGGCGCTCGCGCTCGATCTCGTGTGGGGCTATTGCGGCGTGCTGTCGCTCGGCCACGGCGCGTTCTTTGCACTAGGCGGCTACGCGATGGGAATGTACCTGATGCGCCAGATCGGCAGCCGCGGCGTGTACCGCAATCCGATCCTGCCGGACTTCATGGTGTTCCTGAACTGGAAGGAGCTGCCGTGGTATTGGTTCGGCTTCGACCATTTTTGGTTTGCCGCGATCATGGTGATGCTGGTGCCGGGGCTGCTGGCGGCGGTGTTCGGCTTCTTCGCGTTCCGCTCGCGCATTACGGGTGTCTATCTTTCGATCATCACCCAGGCGATGACCTATGCGTTGCTGCTGGCCTTCTTCCGCAACGACATGGGTTTCGGCGGCAATAACGGCCTCACCGATTTCAAGGAACTCCTGGGATTCGACGTACAGGCGCGCGGAACCAAGCTTGCGCTCTATTTCGCCTCGCTGACGGCGCTGGGGCTGGCGCTGCTCGCTTGCCGGATCGTGGTCGCAACCAAGCTCGGCCGCGTGATGATGGCGGTGCGCGACGCCGAAGCGCGGGTCCGCTTCCTCGGCTACTCCGTGACATCGGTGAAGCTCTTCGCCTTCGTTCTGTCGGCGGTGCTGGCGGGGATCGCGGGCGCGCTCTATGTGCCGCAGATCGGCATCATCAATCCCAGCGAGTTCTCGCCCGGCAACTCGATCGAGTTGGCGATCTGGGTGGCGGTCGGCGGACGCGGCACGTTGATCGGCCCGATCTTGGGCGCCCTCGCGGTCAACGCGGCCAAGACCTATCTGTCCGCGGCCTTCCCCGAAACCTGGCTCTTTTGCCTCGGCGGGCTCTTCATCCTGGTAACGCTGCTGTTGCCGCGCGGCGTCCTGGGACTGTTCGGCCGGATCAGGCTGCGCCGACACGGTACCACGCTCCGCGAGGAGGAAAAGCATGCCTGACCTAAATCCCGGTGTCGGACAGGCGGCCCCGGTCGCGGCCGGCAGCATCCTCTATCTCGACAACGTGACCGTCAGCTTCGACGGGTTCAAGGCGCTGAACGCGTTGTCGCTGGTGCTCGCACCGGGCGAGTTGCGCACCGTGATCGGTCCCAACGGCGCCGGCAAGACCACGATGATGGACGTGATCACCGGCAAGACCCGGCCTGACGCCGGAGACGTCCTGTTCGATGGCACGATCGATCTGACCCGACTCGACGAGACCCGCATCGCCAATCTCGGCATCGGACGCAAATTCCAGAAGCCGACCGTGTTCGAGCATCTCACCGTGTTTGAGAATCTCGAGCTCGCGCTCAAGACCGCGCGCGGCACAATCGCGACGCTGCTTTTCCGTCTGGTCCCGGCGCAGCGCGCCTGGATCGCCGATGTCTTGAACACGGTGGGTCTCTCCGATCGCACGTCCGTGCTGGCGGGGGCGCTGTCGCACGGTCAGAAGCAGTGGCTCGAAATCGGCATGCTGCTGATGCAGGACCAGCGGCTGCTGCTGCTCGACGAACCGGTCGCCGGCCTGTCGGACGCCGAGACCGAGGCAACCGCCGAGCTGATCCTCGATCTCGCCAAGGACCATTCGCGTTCGCTCGTCGTGGTCGAGCATGACATGGAGTTCGTTCGCGCGCTGGGCGCCAAGGTGACGGTGCTGCACGAAGGCGCGGTTCTAGCCGAAGGCAGCATCGATGCGGTGCAGAATGACAGCCGCGTCGTAGAAGTCTATCTCGGGCGCTAGACATGCTGGCGGTCAAGGACATCAACCTGTTCTATGGCGCCAGCCACGCCCTGCGCGGCGTCTCGGTCGCGGCCACGCTTGGACGGATCACCTGCGTGCTCGGCCGCAACGGCGTCGGCAAGTCGAGCCTGCTGCGCGCCATCGTCGGGCTGCAGGCGATTGCCAGCGGCAGCGTGACCTGGGAAGGCAACGAGATTTCGGCGCTGGCGCCCTACGAGCGCGCGCGCTGTGGCATCGGCTACGTGCCGCAAGGGCGTGAAATCTTCGGACGGCTGACGGTGAAGGAAAATCTCGAAACCGGCTTCGCGCCCCTGCCGCGCGGCGAGCGCACCATTCCCGACGAGATCTACGACCTCTTTCCGGTGCTGAAGGGCATGCTGCGGCGGCGCGGCGGCGATCTATCCGGCGGCCAGCAGCAGCAGCTTGCCATCGCCCGCGCTCTCATCACCAAGCCGCGCCTGCTGATCCTCGACGAGCCGACGGAGGGCATCCAGCCATCGATCATCAAGGATATTGGCCGGGTCATCAGGACCCTGGCGCAGAGCGGGCGGATGGCCGTATTGTTGATCGAGCAGTATTTCGACTTCGCCCGCGATCTCGCCGACGATTTCGCGGTGATGGACCGCGGCGAGGTCGTGCTGGCCGGTCTGGCAGCCGACATGGTCGAGGGCGATGTCCGTCGCTACCTTACGGTTTAGGGACATTCGGCCGGACGCGGCGGCGTCCGTCGCCGCGCGCCACCAGCGCGGCGACGGGTGCGTCGAGCTGTCCTTCGCCAGGGCCGGACCGTCGACGGTTTTGGCGAATCTCTATCAGCGTTCGCCGTGCCGCGTCCTGTTCCCGCGCCCACCGTCCGGCCAAGCGCCGCTCGCCGTGCTGGTGAATATTTCAGGCGGCCTTGCCGGCGGCGATCGTGTCGCCGTCGCGGTGCGGGTCGAAGCGGGCGCCGCCGCGACCCTAACCACGCAAGCCGCGGAAAAGATCTACCGCTCGCTTGGCCCCGACGCACAGGTCGAGGCGCACCTTGTGGTGAGCGAAGATGCGCGGCTCGAATGGCTGCCGCAGGAATCCATTCTGTTCGACGGCGCCTGCCTCGATCGCCGTCTTTCGGCCACGCTGGCGCTGGGCGGTCGTCTGCTCGCGTGCGAAACCCTGGTCTTCGGCCGTGCCGCACGCGGCGAGACGATGGAGCGCGGCCGCGTGCGCGAGTTCTGGCGCATCGAGCGCGGCGGCCGCTTGGCCTGGATCGACCGGTTCGGCCTGTCCGGTGGGATCAGGGCGCGGCTCGACGGCGCCGGCTTCGGCGGCGCCCGCGCCCTCGCGACCGCGCTTTATGCGGGGGCCGACGCAAGCGCGCTGTTGCCGATGGCGCGGGAATTCTCGGAAAACGAGGGCGGCGGCGCCACGCTGGTGAACGGCATCCTGGTGATGCGGCTGCTGGGCGCCCAGCCCGCGCGCGTGCGCGATGGGCTCGCGCGGCTCCTCGGCGCGGTGCGGCGCGCGGCCTTCGGTCTCACCTCGGGCGCGCCGGCGTTGTGGGCGGTATGAGGCAGCGATGAACCTGACGCCGCGCGAGAAGGACAAGCTGCTGGTGGCGACCGCCGCAATGGTCGCGCGCCGGCGCCTGGAACGCGGCGTGAAGCTCAATTTCCCGGAGGCGGTCGCCCTCATCACCGATTTCGTAGTCGAGGGCGCGCGCGACGGTGTGAGCGTTGCCGAACTGATGCGCGACGGCGCCGGCGTGCTGACCCGCGATCAGGTGATGGACGGCATCGCCGAAATGATCCCCGAAGTGCAGGTCGAAGCCACCTTCCCGGACGGCACCAAGCTGGTGACCGTCCATCACCCCATCCGCTGAGGCGATGCCGTGATCCCGGGCGAGATCATCACCGCCGACGGCGAGATCGAGATCAACGCCGGCCGTCCCACGCTCACGCTCGAAGTGGCAAACAGCGGCGACCGGCCGATCCAGGTGGGCTCGCACTACCATTTCTTCGAAACCAACCCGGCGCTGAACTTCGATCGCGATCGCGCGCGCGGCTGGCGGCTCGACATCCCGGCGGGCACGGCCATGCGGTTCGAGCCGGGCATGTCCCGTGCCGTGCGGCTTGTTCCCTATGGCGGGCGGCGGATGGCCTACGGCTTCCGCGCCGCGGTCTCGGGCAAGCTCGAGGACTGACCGATGGCGATGAAGCTATCCCGCGCCGCCTATGCCGACATGTTCGGCCCCACCATCGGCGGCAAGGTGCGCCTGGCCGATACCGAGCTCTTCATCGAGGTCGAAGAGGACCGCACGGTCTATGGCGAGGAGGTGAAGTTCGGCGGCGGCAAAGTCATTCGCGACGGCATGGGGCAAAGCCAGGCGAGCCGTGCCGAAGGCGCCGTCGATACGGTGATCACCAACGCGCTGATCCTCGATCATTGGGGTGTGGTGAAGGCCGATATCGGGTTGAAGGACGGACGCATCGCCGGGATCGGCAAGGCCGGCAATCCCGATGTGCAGCCGGGCGTGGACATCGTCATCGGTCCCGGCACCGAGGCGATCGCCGGCGAGGGCAAGATCGTCACCGCCGGCGGCATCGATACGCATATCCATTTCATCTCGCCGCAGCAGATCGACGAGGCGCTCTATTCCGGCATTACCACCATGATGGGCGGCGGCACCGGCCCCGCGGCGGGAACGGCCGCCACCACCTGCACGCCGGGACCCTGGCACGTGGCGCGCATGATCGAGGCCGCCGAGGCCTTTCCGATGAATCTCGGCTTCTTCGGCAAGGGCAACGCCGCGCTGCCGGCGGCGCTGGTCGAGCAGATCGAGGCCGGCGCCTGCGGACTCAAGCTGCACGAGGATTGGGGAACCACGCCGGCCGCGATCGATTGCTGCCTGTCGGTCGCCGACGCCTACGACGTGCAGGTGGCGATCCACACCGACACGCTCAATGAATCGGGCTTTGTCGAGGACACTATCGCCGCATTCAAGGGCCGCACGATCCACACCTTTCACACCGAGGGCGCGGGCGGCGGCCACGCGCCCGACATCATCCGCGTCTGCGGCGAGCCCAACGTGCTGCCCTCCTCGACCAATCCGACGCGTCCCTACACGGTGAACACCCTCGACGAGCATCTCGACATGCTGATGGTGTGCCACCATCTCGACCCGCGGATTCCCGAGGACGTGGCGTTCGCCGAAAGCCGCATCCGCCGCGAGACCATTGCCGCGGAGGATATTCTCCACGATCTCGGCGCCTTCTCGATGATGTCGTCGGACAGCCAGGCGATGGGTCGCGTGGGCGAGGTGATCATCCGCACCTGGCAAACCGCCGACAAGATGAAGCGCCAGCGCGGCGCGCTGCCCGAGGACCGACCCGGCAACGACAATTTCCGCGCGCGGCGCTACATCGCCAAATACACCATCAACCCGGCGATCGCGCAGGGCATCGCGCGCCATGTCGGTTCGATCGAGATCGGCAAGCTCGCCGATCTGGTGATCTGGTCGCCGGCCTTCTTCGGGGTCAAGCCCGACATGGTGCTGAAATGCGGCACCATCGCCGCGGCGCTGATGGGCGATCCCAACGCCTCGATCCCGACGCCGCAGCCGGTGCATTACCGGCCGATGTTCGGCGCGTTCGGTCGATCGCGAACCAGCGGCGCCGTCACCTTCGTCAGCGGCGCGGCACTCGCGCGCGGCTTGGGCCGCGAGCTCGGCGTGGCCCGGCCGCTCGTGGCGGTGAGCAACACGCGCGGCGGCATCTCCAAGGCGAGCATGGTGCTGAACGACCGCACCCCGGTGATGGAGGTCGATCCCGAAACCTACGAGGTGCGCGCGGACGGCGAGTTGCTGATCTGCGAGCCGGCAACGGTGCTGCCGATGGCGCAGCGCTATTTCCTGTTCTGACCATGCAACGGGCGCTGCGCATAGAGCCTGCCGGGCACTGGCCGCGTCATACGGCGCGAGGCTCGGTCACGCTCGATTACGATGCCCGCCACCGACGCCGCCTGCGCCTCGTCACGGATGCCGGTGAAGCGTTCCTCCTCGATCTGCCGCGTGCGGTTGCGATGGGCGACGGCGATGGACTAGCGCTCGAGGATGGCAGCTGGATCGAGGTTCGCGCCAAGCCGGAGCCGCTGCTCGAAGTGACCGCCCCGCCCGCCTTGCTGTGCCGCCTCGCCTGGCATATCGGCAACCGTCACATCCCTGCCGCGATCGAGCCTGACCGCATCCTCATTCGCGACGATCATGTGCTCGCCGACATGCTCCGGCATCAGGGCGCGACCTTGCGCCGGGTCAGCGAGGCTTTCGCGCCCGAGCCCGGCGCCTACGACACGCACGATGCTCATGCCCACCACCACGAGCACTGAGACCGGGCTCTACCGGCTGCTGACTTGGCTGTCGCCGGCTTATCCGGTCGGCGCCTACAGCTATAGCCACGGCATCGAATACGCCGTCGAAGCGGCGATCGTGACCGGCCGGGACGAGCTCGTCGCCTATGTCGCCACTGCGCTCGAAGAGGGCGCCGGCCGCGCCGACGCCGCATTGCTGGCGGCGGCATGGCGCGCAGCGCGGGACGGCGAGGATGCGCGTCTTGACGAGATCGCCGAGCTAGCCGCGGCGTGGCGCGGGACCGCCGAGTTGGCGCTCGAGGCCGACTCCCAAGGCCGCGCCTTCCTGTCTACCACCCGTGCCGCATGGCCGCATCGCGGTCTCGATGCCTTCGCCGCGCGCCGCGCCGATAGTGTGGTTACATTGCCCATCGCGGTGGGCGTCGCAGCCGCGCTCCATGACATCGGCCTGACGCAAGTTCTCGAGGGATTCCTGCATGGCTTTGCCGCCAATCTGGTCTCGGCCGGGATACGGCTGATCCCGCTCGGTCAGACCGACGGGCAGCGCGCGCTGGCGGCGTTAGAGCCGATTGTGGCCTCTGCCGTAACCGCGGTGGTGGCGACGCCGCTCGACGAGATCGCGACGTCCGCACCGCTGATCGACTGGTGCTCGATGCGACACGAACGCCAATACACAAGGCTTTTCCGCTCATGAGCAGCACCGAACATGGCCCGTTGCGGGTGGGAATCGGCGGTCCGGTCGGCTCGGGCAAGACGGCGCTCGTCGACCGGCTGTGCAAGCACATGCGCGACCGCTACGAGATCGGGATCATCACCAACGATATTTATACCAAGGAGGATGCCGAGTTCCTGACCCGCTCGGGGGCGCTGACGCCGGACCGGATCATCGGCGTCGAGACTGGCGGTTGCCCGCACACCGCCATTCGCGAGGATGCATCGATCAACCTTGCGGCGATCGAGGACATCTGCCGTCGCTTCCCGCGCCTCGATCTTGTCTTCATTGAATCAGGCGGCGACAATCTCGCCGCCACCTTCAGCCCCGAACTGGCCGACATCACGCTCTACGTGATCGATGTCTCGGCCGGCGACAAGATTCCGCGTAAGGGCGGGCCTGGCATCACGCGCTCCGATCTGCTGGTGATCAACAAAATCGATCTTGCTCCGCTCGTCGGCGCCAGCCTCGAAATCATGGATCGCGACGCCCGCAGGATGCGTGGCGAACGCCCGTTCCTGTTCACTAATCTCAAGGAGAACCGGGGCGTCGGCGAGATCGCACGCTTCATCGCGGAGCATGGCGTGCTGGAAAGCCGTATTCACTGAGCCGCCGTGGCAACGAGGCTTGATCGAGCCAGTTCCAGCCAGGGTGCCACGCCCCGTCATCGGGGCGGCCGGCGCACGATCCCGGGTACAGGTCTTCTACCACTCGCCAATGATGATCCCTGATGGCGGACGGCCGCGGCGGCGTTCGACATCCTGGTTGGAGAGCGTGATGCGGCTCTTCAGACCGAGCGCCCATTCGCCCAGGCGGTCCCGCATCTCGCGCCGCACGCCCTCGAGGGAGGGATCGTCGCCGCGATCGAACAGCTCTTCGGGGTCCTCGGCCAAATCGAAAAGCTGCGGCCGGAAGCCCTGATAATGCACGAACTTGTGCCGTGCTGTCCGCACCATCCATATCCGCGCGGCATCCGGCGCTACACCAAGTTCAATCCGCGCCGGCCGCAGGGCGTAGTCGAGTTCGCTGAACGCGGCCTCGCGCGGCGGGGGCGCTACCCCATTGCGCAGCGTCGGAAGCAGCGAGCGGCCCTCCAAGATGTGGGATGGCACCGTCCCACCCACGGCCTCGACGAAGGTGGGGGCAAGGTCGATGGCCTCGACGAAGTCGCGCGCGACCTTGCCGCGCGTCCCATCCGCGGCCGGGTCGGGATCGACCACGATCAGAGGGATGTGGGCGCTCTGCTCATGAAACAGCTCCTTCTCACCCAGCCAGTGATCGCCCAGATAGTCGCCGTGGTCGGAAGTCATCACGATCATGGTATCGTCCAGCCGCCCGCGTTCGGCCATGAAGGTGAACAGTCTGCCGAGATGGTCGTCGATCTGGCGGATCAGTCCCATATAGACCGGGATCACCGCCCGCCTGACCTCGTCGCGCGAAAAGCTGATCGCCTCGGGCATATGCTGGTAGGCAGCGAATACGGGATGCGGGGTTTCGCGCTCGGCATTTCCGCGCACGACCGGGATCACGTGCTCCGGCCCGTACATCGCGTGGTAAGGCGCGGGCGCGATATAGGGCCAGTGCGGCTTGATATAGGACAGGTGCAAGCACCAAGGCGTCTCGCCGGCGTCATCGATGAAATCCATGGCGCGACGAGTTATGTAGGCGGTTTCCGAATCCTCCTCGGCGACGCGCGCGGCGAGCGGCGAATTGCGCATCGACCAGCCTGAGACGCGCGCACCATCCCCCCGAGTGCCGGAATTGGCGGCGCTGTGCCAAGGGTTCGGTTCCGCGTAGCCGCGCTCGCGAAGGTAGCGGTTGTAAGCGAGGTCAGCGCGCGCTGTGGCATCGGGATGCAGCCCGTCGTCGCGCTCCCAAGGCTCGAAGCCGCATTCCGAGGCGAACACCCCTTCGACCGAGTCCGGCTTCACCCCCAACCGCGCCATCCCCGGATAGTCCGCCGCCATGTGGGTCTTGCCGACGAGGGCGGTGCGCACGCCGAGCGGACGGAGATGATCGCCCAGCGTCGGCTCGCCGATCCTGAGGGGCACCGTGTTCCAGATGGCGCCGTGGCTGGCGACGTAGCGTCCGGTGTAGAACGACATGCGCGACGGGCCGCACACCGGCGACTGCACATAGGCGCGCTCGAAGCGCACGCCCCGCGCCGCCAGCGCGTCGATCACCGGCGTCTTGAGGTACGGATGGCCGGCGCAGGAAAGGTAGTCGGCCCGCAACTGGTCGGCCATCACGAACAGAATATTCCTAACCTTGCCCATCGCCCGACTTCCCTTCATTCCTCGCCGACATTGGCGCGGTAGTACCAGAACAGCATCCGTTCCTCGATCTGGCGCAGCGCAACGTTGACGATCAGCCCCATGAACGCCACCGCGACGATGCCGGCAAGGCCGGCCGAGACATGGAAGCTTTCCTGGCTGCGCTCGAGATAGGCGCCGATGCCGTTGGTCGACAGCAGCATCTCGGAGGTGATGGTGACCAACAGCGCCGCGGTAACGGCAAGGCGCAGGCCGGTGACGATGCCGGGCAGCGCCGCCGGCAGGTCGATCAGCCGCATCAGATCGAACCGGCTCAGCCGCAGCGAGCGCCCGACGCGGTTGAGCATCGGCGGACCCTGGCGCACGGTCTCGATGGTGCTGATCAGCACGTTGGGCACCATCGCATAGCAGATCACCGCAATCTTGGCCGTGTCGCCGACCCCGGCCAGCAACATCACGATCGGGATCAGAGCGGGTGGGGGAATGGTCACGGCAAATTCGAGGATCGGATCGACCAGCGCGCCGAGCGGCCGGATGCGGCCGCAGGCGATACCGAATGGGACCATCACCACCACCGACAGGCCGAAGGCGGTGAACGCGCGGCGCAGCGTGTTGAGTATTTCCGTACCGATCGTCAGGAAATTCCCGAAGATCGCCAGAACGGTCTGCCAGGGACCCGGAAACAGCACCGTGTCGTAGTGCCAGGCCAAGCCCTGCCAGGCCCCCAGCACCAAGGCGACCGAGAGCACGCCCCACGGGTCGAGCGGCAGCCGCCGACTCATTCTATTGCCTCCGCCAGCATCCGCTCGTGCCAGCCGATGATCAGCCGGCGCAGCATCAGGACCATCTCGTTGAAAACCATGCCATTGACGCCGCACAGCAGGGTGAGGGCGAAGACGTCGGCGACCCGCAAGGCGAAGGCGCGCTCGAACAACAGCCAGCCCAGTCCGTTCTGGCCGGCGAACAGATCGGTCACCACCGAACCGATCAGGCTGATGCTGGCGGCGATGCGGATGCCGATGAAGATCTGCGGCAATGCCTGCGGCAGCACGATCCGGGTGATCAGTGTCAGCTTGTCGCAGCCGAAGGCCCGCCCGGTGAGCAGCAGCACCTCGCTGGCGCCCGAGAACGCCGCCACCGTGTTGAAATAGACGGGCCAGATCGCGGCAAAGGTGATGATGAACAGATAGAGCTTGAGGCCGAAGCCGAGCGCGAATACCGAGATCGGAATGATCGCGGCCGGCGGCAATGGCCGCAGCACATCCGTCCATGGCCGCAACATGCGATGGAACGCCGGCACCAGCGCCCCGAGCGCGCCGAGCACGATCCCGAGCGGCACGGTCAGCGCGAACCCGGCAAGGGCGCGCAGCACCGTGGCCGCCTCGTCCTTCATATCCTCGGCCGAGAAGAACATGTCGATCACGGCCCCGGCCACGCGCGTCGGGGTTGGCAGAAACCGCTCCGGCGCGACATGCAGCCACACCCCGACTTGCCAGAGCGCAACGATCAGGGCGAGCGCGGCGCCGCGCCGCAGCCAGATCATGGCCGCTTGCCTCCGCCTTCCAGGTTGCGCCGCATGCCGCGGATCATTGTCACGACTTCATGACGGATGGCGAGAAAGGGCGCGCTTTCCCGCGTCTCGATCTGGTCGCGCGGCCGCGGCAATCCGACCTCGATCTCGCGAACGACGCGGGTCGGGCGGTTCGACAGCACCACGATGCGGTCGCCCATATAGACCGCCTCCTCGACATCGTGGGTCACCAGCACGCAGGTCTGGCCATAGCGCCGAGCGATGGAAAGCAGGAGATCCTGCATGTCGGCGCGGGTTTGCGCGTCGACCGAAGCCAGCGGTTCGTCGAGCAGCAGCAGGCGCGATTGCGAGGCGAGGCCGCGGGCGATAGCGACGCGCTGCTGCATGCCGCCGGACACCTGCCAGGGATAATGCTTCTCGAAGCCCTGGAGGCCGACCGCGGCGAGGAGTGCCATTGCGTGTTCGGTTTTCTGGGCGGAAGTCAGCCCGCTCACCCGGCGCATGCCGAACAGCACGTTGTCGAGGTTGACCTTCCAGGGCAGCAGCGAACGGCTGTAATCCTGGAACACGATGGCGAGGCCGGCCGGCGTGCTGCCTTCAATCGGCGTCCCGGCGAAAATCACCTCCCCGGCGTCCGCGCGCATCAGTCCCGCCAGCACCAGGAGCATGGTGGTCTTGCCACAGCCCGACGGCCCCACCACCGAGACGAACTCGCTCTCGCGGACGTCGAACCCGATGCCGGCAAGGACGCCCAGCCGCGCTGCTGTGCCGAAGCCCTTGGCGATGTCCCGCACGGTCAGAAGGCAGGTGCCCGCAGGTGTCGAACCGCCGGCACCCGACTGTGGGGAGCTTCCGCCGTCCGCATCCATGTGGCGCGCGCCGCTCAGAACTTCAGCGTCACGTAAGAATTCGGCGAGCGAGAACGACCTCTTCATCATCCCTGTGCGACGTCCTTGAAGTAGCCTTTCTCGAGGCCCTGGAACATGCCGAGCACGATGGTATTGGTGAAGTTCGCCATCCGCACCTTGGCGAGTTCGGCGGCGTGGGCCGGCGCGGCCACCGCCACCCAGGTCATCGCCAGCACGCCGGCTGCCAATTCAAGGACGCGCGACGCTCCCCGCAGCGACGCTGGTTCGATCGTTTTCTTCCCACCCATCGCTACGTCCCCGACTTAATAGGGCAGTGTCGCGATCACATCATCGACGTTGAATTTGGTGGTCATCATCCCCGTCCTGACCAGGACGTCGTAGTTGGGCGACAATGCGGCTTTCTCCACCGTCAACTCCTTGAACCAGGTGCCGGGGATCTTTTCGGCCGTGGCTTGCTCCAGGCCGGCGACCTTCATCACCAGGGCGATCCGCAACTGGGGATCGGCTTCTAGGTCCTTCTGTGCCCTCAGATACGCCCGACCGAAGGCCAGCGCCGTCCCCTGGTTCTTGGCCAGCCAGCGATCAGTGGCGAAATAGACGCTGCCGGTGACCGGGCCGTCGTGGGCTTCGGCGAGCGTGCCGGAATTGAGGGTGCGTGCGCCGATGTTCTTGTTGTTCATGATCGCCGTGTGCATCGGCTCGATCTCGACCGCGAGGTCGGCGTTGCCGAGTTCGAGCGCGGCCGGCATCTGGGGGAACGGGACCACGATCTTCTTGACGTCGTCCCAGGACACCCCCGCCTTCAGCAGCCGTTCGCGAATCGCCACCTCGCCGGCAGTGCCGAAGGCATTGATCATGATCGTCTTGCCCTTCAGATCGGAGAACGACTTGACGCCCGATCTGGCCGACACGTCGAGGAAAGTGCCGAAATGATCGGGCGGGCCTTCCTGGCTCGCGGTCAGGAAGGCCTTGACCGGGACGCCGTTGGAGCGCGCGAAGATCGGCACGGTGACCGCGGCCCAGCCAATATCGGCCTGGCCAGAGGCGACCGCCGCCACCGAGGCGGCCCCGGTGGCGACGTTGACGACTTCGACGTCCAGGCCCGCTTCCTTGAAGTAGCCCTTGTCGATGCCTTGGAACAGCGCCAGCACGATCGCATTCTGGAAATTCGCCACGCGCAGCTCGGTCAAGCCGGCGGCGCGCGCCGCGCCAGTCGCCAGAACCAGCGCCAATGCCGCCATTGCGGCGACACGCCCCCATTTCGACGCCACGTCCGATCTCCTCCCGTTGGCCGGCATCGCACCACGGTTGCCTGTTGCGTGCCGGCCGTTCCAGTTATAAAAAGTGAAGCATGATTTCATATTGTTGGTCAAGCGCCCTGGCCCGAGAACGAAACTCCCGACGGCGTTCTCCCCGTCAAACAGCGCCGCAGCGAGCGCACCCGCGACCGTCTCCTCGCCGCCGGGCGCCGGCTTATCGCCAAGCGCGACTTCGATGCCCTGTCGGTCGCCGAGATCGCAGCTTCGGCGTCGTGTTCGGTCGGCGCCTTTTATCAGCGCTTCCGCGACAAGGATGCCTTCTTCGGCATTCTGATCGCCCAATATCTCGCCGAGGGCGGGGCGGCGAACGACAGACTCTTCGCCTCGCCGGACGACGACGATCGCCTGATCGGCGCTCTGGTTGCCGCCATCGCCGGGCGCTTCCGCCGCAACGCCGGCCTAATCCGGGCGGCGATCAGGAAGCGCCTGGAAGATCCCGGCGTCTGGGAGCCGATCCGTCGCAGCGGCCACGCCACCGCCGATCGGTTCATTGTCTGGCTCGCCCGTCGCCGCGGCACGGCGCTGTCGCCGGCGGAGGAGATGCGGGTGCGCTTCGCCTTTCAAATGCTCTACGGCACGCTCAACAATACCATCCTCAACGAGCCGGGTCCGTTCGAAATCGCACATCCGGACATGATCGCGCAACTCGAACGCGCATTCCGGCTGGTGCTATTGTCGGTCGGCGAAATTCCGCGCGTCACTTAGACTTTTATGTCCATGGTCAAGAGCCTTGGGAGCGGCCATGCGTTCCGGCGCGAGATGATGAAAACGCGCCGAATAGCGGCTCTGACGCAAATTTGATTGTGATAGCGCCATGCGCCGCCGATGGCGCGAGCTTGAAGGAGATCGAGTTTTCCACGGCCATACATCTGCCGCTTCACGAGCGATGCCGCTCGCGCTCGATCTGGCGGCCTAGTGGCGCACTTTATCGGGGCGCAGAAACCGCGCCTTGACCTTATCGCCGGTTTTGTTTTTCGCCTGAAAGGTCAACATCGGATTGATCGAGAAGCGTTCGCGCAGCACATCCTCGTCGAAGGCCACTAATGCCGCCAGCGCATCGTCGCTCAGCTCAAACCGCGCGCCGAAGGCGCGGCGATCCTGCTTGAAGGCAGCGCAGGCGCCGGCATCGGTGGCGATCGCATGAACGGCCCGGGCAAGCTGGCTGTGCTCGGCGGTGAAACCGGGATAGAGCGGAACGTAGTCAGGTTCGGCCAGCCCCTGGGTCCAGCCCAGCACGGCATAGATATGGTGCCAGGAGGGCTCGAAGGCGGCGATGTCGGGCACGCGATCGCCGACCATGCCGGCGAGGATCTGAAGCGAGCGACATTCCACATTGCCCGTGCGATCGAGACGCGTCTCGTCGAAGCTCATGAGGTACTGGAGATTGCCCGCCTTCAACCGCTCGAATATCACACGATCCGTCTCGACGTCGGGCGTGGGATACATCGGCGTCGCGGGGTAATGCGAAAGCCCGCCACTGGCGATGACGACGGCGCGCCGTCCCAGACGTTCCAATGAATGCGCCAGCCCCTTGCCGAAGGCAAAGCAGCGCTCCGGCGTCGGTTGGGGCGGCACGTAAGCATTGACGAAAATCGGCAGGAACGCCTGGTCGCGCGCGAAGCCGCAGAATTCGTGCGCAATCGTAAACGGGGTTCCAAGCTCCGTATCGAGGGTGAAGGCCGGATCGAAGCCTTCATCGAGCAGCTTCCGCATTACCGAAAAACCGGCCGCGCCATCGACCCACCAGGTCCCCCGATGCTTGTCCACCCCTGACGCCCGATCGCCACAATGCACCATGAAGGGCGGCACGCAATGCACCACCATTTCCTCGCCGTGGCAATTCGAGATGATGATGAGAAGGTCCGGTTCCAGGGCGCGCAAGCCGTCGCCGACCGACTGCATCGCGGATTGACGCGCGCGACTTGTGCCTTGTCCTCGGACTCGGGCATGGTGAGGAATTGCGGCGCATGGGGCACGATTGCGGCCCCAATGACGCCTACCTCTTTGCTACGCGATACCGGTATCGGCCTAGCGTCCACGTTGTCCTCCTGACTGGCTCGCGTATCGCGGCCTACGCCATGATCCGGTCAAGGTAATAGTTGAGCTCATGATGAATTGGCGTCTCCAGCTTCGACATGCGCCCCGGTCGAACCTGCTCCGACTCCATCGCGTTCTGCAATGAGATCAGCACCGCGCGATCTTCCTCGAAAGCCTGGGTATAAAACTGGCGGTAGGCATCGACGATCTGCTGAAAGCCCGGCCGGCCGACAAATTCGCGCGGGAACAGGTTGTAATAGACGAGGCGAGTTCTTCTTCACCGATAGTGGCCAATGGACGCAGGGTCGCATATTCTCGCAGCGTGCAAAGAAGTGCATGTTCGGCGCGAGAAAACCCGAGGCGGCGAAGCTTTCCGGCCGGTCAGCCAACGCCGGCATCTTACCGACAAGCGGCTTGCCGCTGAAAGTGTGCGGCGCGGCCTCGTAGAAATTGACGCAGCCGCCGCGGCGCACCAATCGCCGGCCGGCAAGCGCGCTCGGCTTATCGATCTTGATAGGTGCGCCGAAGGTGCCCGCATGCACGACCGCGGCGTGATAGGTGTCGAGAAGATTTTCGACGATCAACTTCCAATTGCACTCGACTTCGAAGATCAGCTTGTCGACGACAACGCAGTCTTCCTGCCGCAGAAAGCCGAACGCGTTGGCAAATTCCGCGACGAATTCGGTGAGCGGCTCGCTCTGCGGATCGAAGCAGATGAAGACCCAACCCGCCCACGTGTCGAGCCGCAAAGGCGGTAGGCGGCAGGATCGGGGATCGAAGTCCTTTGCTTCGCGCATGTAGGGCGTAGCCACGGCCTTGCCGTCGAGATCATAAAGCCAGCCGTGGTAAGGGCACATGAACTCCTTAACCTGGCCGGCACCGGTAGCGACCTCGACGCCGCGATGGGCGCAGACATTGCCGAGTGCATGCAGCACGCCGGCTTCGTTGCGCGCAACAATGACCGGTTCGCCCAGGATATTGAACGTCCGATAGTCGCCCGGATTAGGAAATTCCTCCACGCGCCCGACGCAGAGCCAGTCCTTGAGAAAGATCCGTTGCTTCTCGATCGCATAGATCTCGGGCGAATAATAGAGGCGGCCGGGAACGTGGCTGGCTTCGTCAATGGGCCGCCGAACCATCGCGACTTCGGCGTCAGACAAGGGGATCTCATGCACCAACGTCATTATCCATCGCCCTTTAGCTCTTCAAGACCTCGTCGATATAGCGATTGGTGTAGATGCTCGTGGCATCCGTCCCCTCCGCGAGGCCGATGCTCGAAAGCTCGTTCATCCCCGTCTGCCACAGCGCAGGTACATTGCGCATGACGTTTTGCTTACCTTGCGAAAGCCATAATTCGTCAACGACGACTTTTTCCGTCGCCGTGGCAAGGTCAAGATCCTTGAGCCCCTGGATGTCGAAGTCCTTTTGTGCGCGCTCGAAGATCGGCTTGATCGGCTGCGTCATGATCTCTTCGATCGAGGCATGCATGGCACCCAGGAATTTGGTGGTCAGCTCCGGCTGGGTGTTTGCCGTATCACGCGTGGAGATCAGCACTTGGCTGGGCATTGGCGCATATTTGTCGGTTGACCAATAGGTGATGGCATTTCCAGCCCGTTCCAGCGCAACGACGACGTTGATGGTGCAGATGAAGCAATCGACGCGTCCTTGCTTGGCGATATCAATCTCGCCCGGGCTGTTGCCGATATATTGCCGTTTGACGTCGTCCTTCTTCAGGCCGACCTTGCCCAGAATGAGATCGAGGAAGATATCGGTGGCGCCGCCGACTGAAACCAATCCGACCGTTTTTCCTTTGAGGTCCTCGCCGCGGAGGATCGGCTTGTCCTTGAGACTGACGACCTGAAAGGTTGAACCCTGATAGATCGTCGAGATCGATATGAGCGGCAACTTCTGCTTGCTCACGGCTGAGATCAGTTCGTTGCCCGATGTACGGCCGAACTGCGCCTTGCCGGCTACGAGAAGCTGAAGCGTTTGCGCCGAACCGTTAGCGGCAATGATCTTTGCGTTGAGGCCGGCTCGCGTGAAATGCCCGCCTGAATAGGCATTCATGAGTTCGATGAAATCGGGAAGGAACCCGAAGGGCGTCAACACGGTGACGGTGTCGGCGGCCCGTGCCGAACGAATGATCGCCGGAGCCCCGGCCAAGACCCCACCAGCCATCGCGCCGACGAGAAAACGCCGTCTCTTCATCATCCCGCTTCTCCCCGATACCTGAAATTCCACGACGACGTCTTCTCACGCGATGGCGATGCAATCGATTTCAATATCGAAGGGCCAAGGCCACGATCCCACGGTCACAAAGGTCCTGGCCGGCGGCTCCGAGGCAAAGTATCGCCCATAGACTTCATTGACGATGTCGAAATAAGCGGCGTTCGTGACGAAGACCGTGCATTTCACTACCTTGTCGAGCGACGAGCCGGCTGCCTCCAGCCGCCGTTTGACGTTGTCGAGCACGAGCTCCGTCTGGCGCCGGATATCTGCGAGCGGGATCTCGCTCTTGCCTGGTTCGCGCGGCGGCGTTCCCGATAGGAAGAGAAAGCCGCCCGCCTTCACCACTGCGGAAAGCGGAGTTTTCGACAATCCGATATCAACCGGAATGATCTCCTTATCCATCTCTACCCACCGTTCGAGCCAATCGACCGCCGATCACTTCTCATTGACGCGAACCTAGTTCCCTGTTGGCTCAGTGGCAAGGCGCGGCGCGCAGGCCTCTTGTAGCGCCGATATCGGTCACTTGCGAGAGAGTTTACGGCCAGATGCATCAGCAAATACAACCGCCTGCTGGAAATCGAGGCCGCGCTCGGCCCGGCAGCCATCTTCCGGTCGCCTTTCTCATGACACGACCCGCGGAATTTCGTAAATTGAAAAAGAGGAGAAGAGGATGCCAGAGAAAACTGATGTCGCGACCGGGCATCCGGGCATGGGGGCTATCCAAGGCGAATGGGGCGTCACCTTTCGCGTGTGGGCGCCTCATGCCGAAAAAGCTTACGTGACCGGAACCTTCAATGACTGGAGCGAGACCGCGACGCCTCTGAGCAGCGAGGAGAACGGTTATTGGTCAGCGGACGTGTCGACGGCAAAAACAGGGGATGAATACAGATACTTGATTCACGGTCTCAAGGGCTGCGTTTCGCGCATTGACCCTTATGCGAGAAAGGTCACCAATTCAGTCGGTAACGGCATTATTTATGATCCTAATGCCTTCGACTGGGGCGATCATGATTTTCACATGGCAACGGGCAACGAGCTCGTCATTTACGAGATGCACGTCGGTACCTTCAACGTCAAAGACCAGGGACGGCCGGGCACCTTCGATAGCGCCATGGAAAAATTCCCCTATCTCCAAAAATTGGGCATCAACGCCGTAGAGGTGATGCCGATCGCGGAGTTTCCAGGCGACTTTTCCTGGGGCTACAATCCATCCCAGCCCTTTGCCGTCAAGAGCATTTACGGGGGACCGGACGCCTTCAAGCAATTTGTCAAAGCGGCCCACGAGCATGGCATCGCTGTCATCGTGGATGTCGTTTACAACCACTTAGGCCCCTCCGATCTCGATTTGTGGCAGTTCGACGGTTGGAGCGACAATGAGAAAGGGGGGATTTACTTTTTCAACGATCACCGCTCGCACACGCCCTGGGGCGAGACGCGCCCGGATTATGGCCGGGATGAAGTCCGCCAATATCTCCGCGATAACGCTCTGATGTGGTTCGAGGAGTATCGCGCCGACGGCTTGCGGTGGGACGCCATACCCTACATCAGGAACATCGAGGGTAGGGATGATGATCCACCGAATGACATTCCAGAAGGCTGGAGCTTGATGCAGTGGATCAACGAAGAAATCAAGCAGCGGTTCCCCGGCAAAATCAGCATCGCCGAAGGCATGCATAATAACGCCTTGGTCATTAAAGACGTGGCGGCGGGCGGCGCCGGCTTCAATGCGCAATGGGATAGCGAATTCGTGAACCCCGTTCGCAAGGCCGTCATTGGTCATGATGATGGATCCCGGGATCTTGCGGCGCTCACTAAAGCGATTGAATATCGCTACGATCCGGATGTCTTTCGGCGAGTTATTTTTACCGAGTTGCACGACGAGGTCGCGAACGGACGGTCCCGCGTGCCCGAGGAGATCTGGCCAGGCAAGGTGGATAGCTGGTTTTCCAAGAAACGCTCCACATTGGGCGGTGCTCTTGTGCTTACCTCACCCGGCATTCCGATGATATTCGAAGGGCAAGAGCTGCTTGAAGATCGCTGGTTCCAGGATGTCGTCCCGATCGACTGGTCGCGAGCCGAAGACCAGCACGGAATTCTCGGGATGTACCGTGATCTGATCGCCCTACGGCGCAATCTGTCGGCTGTGACGCGCGGGCTATGCGGTCAAAATATCCACATCTATCATTTTGATGATGCGGCCAAGGTCGTCGCGTTTCATCGCTGGGACAAAGAGGGCCCAACCGATAGCGTCGTTGTCGTGGTGAATATGACGAATCAAAACCGCGACGGCTATGTCATCGGTTTTCCCCGGGCCGGATTATGGAAAACGCGTTTTAACAGCGACTTATATAATTATGGTCCGAATTTTGCCAATCATCCCACCCCTAATCTCGAAACCCGTGAGGAAGAGATCGATGGGCTCCCCTGTTCCGGCACAATCAGTATCGGCCCATACACGGTGGTGATTTTTTCGCAGGAAGAATGAGAATCCAACTACCGAGATTTAAAGAACCTGTGTGGCCAACGCGAGCCTGAAGCCCGTCGCCGTCTGCTTGCGGGATGACGACCCCGCGCGCCGGAGAGCAGGCCGCTTACGATGTTCAGAAGCATGTAGGTGATTGCTTTCGCTTTCTGCGTTGTCTTCACCTTCCGTCGATCGGATCATCGCTGCCACAGGATTTGTGCATCCTCCAGTGGGATCGCCCCGCCGTCGCCGTGCGGTATCACCCGCGCCGTAAAGTCCGCCGCGGGGCGAGCTGCGGAAACAGCCGCGCCGTAAACATAGCCCCCCGCCGCGCCGGCCAATGGGCGAATGCGCATCATCTCTTGCCGCACAGGAAGACCGCCCGGCAGGGCGTCGGCGCAGAGCTCCACCCGTACCGCCTCGGGGGCGAGATCATCGAGATACACCTGCACTTCAAATCGGTGGTTGTCGCCGTCGGTCTCAAGCTTCACTTCGCCAAAGCGCAGTGCAGGCCATTCCTGGTCCAGACTGTACTGCCGATCGACGATCTGCTTGCCGATTGCGCCCCGATTTGCAGCGCGGGAACGGTAGACGGTCGCAGCCGGGATATAGTGCTGTTCGGTATATTCGCGCTCCGAGCGGTTACTGGAGAAGCGCGGTGTCAGCTGCGCCATGCTTTCCCTCATCCGCTTGACCCATGCAGTGGAAATGCCGCTCTCGTCCCGGGTGTAAAATTCGGGGATCACTTCGCTCTCGAGGAGGTCGTAGAGCGCTTCGGCTTCGACTGCGTCCCAAGCGGGATCCTCGTCATGCTCTCGGCCGTCGCCCAACGCCCACCCTACTTCAGGCGTGTAGGCTTCCGCCCACCAGCCGTCCAATTCCGAGAGATTGATGCCGCCATTGACGAGCACTTTCATGCCGCTTGTTCCACACGCTTCCCAGGGGCGCCGCGGCGTATTGACCCAGACATCGACCCCTTGCACCAGCTGCTCCGTCAACAGCATGTCATAGTCGCCGAGGAAAATCGCGTGCGGGCGCACCTCGGGCCGCCGGATGAATTGTATCCATTCCTGGACTAAGGCTTGGCCCGCCTGGTCCGCCGGATGGGCCTTGCCGGCAATGATGAGTTGCACCGGGCGCTCAGGATTTCCCAAAAGGCGCAACAACCGCGCTCGATTATGCAGCAGCAAGTCCGGTCTCTTGTAGGTCGCGAAGCGGCGTGCAAAGCCCAGCGTCAAATTGTTGGGATCAAACAGGTGCTTCGCACCGTCAACCGCCTCGGGCGAGGCGCCGGATGCGGCCAGTTCCTTGGACAGTCGTTCGCGAGCGTATTCAACAAGCGCCGTCCTGGCGGCGGTGCGAAGTTGCCAGAGATTAGCGTCGGTGACGCGGCGAATGTCCTGCTCCATCGTTTCCGTCACTCCGAGCCAGCGGTCCTTGCCGCAGGCCGCCGTCCAAAGATTGTCGGCTGGGGCCGAGTCCCAGGTCGGCATGTGGACGCCGTTGGTCACATGGCCGACCGGCACTTCGTCCGCCGGCCAGCGCGGAAAAAGCGGCGCAAACAGGTGCCGACTTACCCTCCCGTGCAAGCGACTTACGCCATTGACCGCTCCGCTCCCGCGGATCGCCAGATAGGCCATGTTGAAACTCTCCGACGGGTCATTTGGGTTCTCGCGGCCCAAAGCCAGCAGGTCGTGGAGTGTTATGCCGAGCCTTTGCTCGGCATAACGACCGAGATATTGCTCGATCAGGGCCGGAGCGAAGCGGTCAAAGCCGGCGGCCACTGCCGTGTGGGTGGTGAAGAGATTCCCAGCTCGCGTGACGGACATCGCGACTTCGAATGGCTGCGCGTTCGCTTGCATGAAACTGCGCGCGCGTTCTAGCACGGCGAAGGCCGCATGCCCTTCATTCAGATGACAGACTTCCGGCTGGATGCCTAGCGCGCCAAGCAGTCGCCATCCGCCGATCCCGAGGAGCAGTTCTTGCTTGAGGCGCAGCTCCGGCCCGCCGCCATAAAGCTCGCTGGTAATCCCTCGATGCGCGGGGACGTTCGCCGCGTCATTGCTGTCCAGTAGGTAAAGCTTCACTCTGCCGACCTGAACCTGCCACCCGCGCAGCCACACCGAGTAACCTGGCAAGGCGATCTCTAACCGCAACCACTCGCCGTTCGGGTGGCGCAAAGGCGTGACCGGCAACTGTCCGGGATCGTTATACGGGTAGAGGGCCTGTTGCGCTCCGTCCTTGTCGATCAACTGGCGAAAATAGCCTTGCTGATAGAGCAACCCCACACCGACCACCGGCACGCCCAGATCGCTGGCAGCCTTGAGCTGATCGCCGGCCACGTTGCCAAGCCCACCCGAGTAGATGGGCAACGCTTCGCCCAACATGAATTCCATGCTGAAATAAGCAACACAGCTCAGCGGAGATTGCGGATAGGTTTGCTGAAACCAGGCAGGCGCCTCCGCACCATGCCGCCTCGCTTGCACAAGATCGTCAATGTCCTTGCGGAAGGTGGCATCGGCTAAAACACGCTGAAGCTTCTGCCGTGAGACCGTCTGTAGGACGACCCACGGGTTTTGCGTGAGCTCCCACAGCACAGGATCCAGCTCGCGCCACACTTGGTCCGTGGCGTGATTCCACGACGAACGCATATCGAGGGCAAGCTCGGCAAGGGTATCGAATCCCTCCACATCCGTAGATGTAAGACGCGCCTTCAGGCGACTTACCGGTATTTGTTCGCTCATACCGCTGTCCACTTGGCGCGTTCTGAACCGAAGGAGCGAATGAGGATGACCACTTTGCTATGCGGCCTCGGTCATCCGCGTTTAGTCGTGCGTCGCCGTGCTTTTGATCTTGCGTCTTTTACCGTCTGCGCTTGCTGTGTCGTTTCGAACGCGGCCTCCGCGCGGAACCAATGATCGAGATCCTTTCCGGTCGGCCGATCCTCGCGTTCCCACAAGGTATAGGCTCGCTTCGCGATCTCGGCGTGACGATCTGGCATCATCGCAGGTGCCCTCCTATCCAGAAGCCTTTTCGGGTACCGGGTCATCCGTCACGGCGCCAGATATTCCGGCTGCGTCTGGTGCAAGGTCATGATAGAGCGCGAGATAGCGGCGCGCTGATTCCGACCAACCGAAATCCTGCGCCATGGCCTGTCGCTGCACCTTGCGCCACGCCAAGGGCTGCGCGTAGAGCGCGAGCGCCCGTTCGATGCAATGAAACATATCGGCGGAATTCACGCCCTCGAACGCGAACCCGGTTGCCGTACCGCGACGAACCGAATAGTCGGTCGCGTCCACCACGCTATCGCAGAGGCCACCGGTATTTCTCACGACGGGCAAAGTGCCATAGCGCATTCCGTATAGCTGCGTGAGCCCGCACGGCTCGAAGCGGGCCGGATGAAGCAGGATGTCGCCGCCCGCTAGAACCTGGTGCGCAAGCGGCTCCTCGTAGCCGATGCGGACCGCAATCCGGCCCGGGTGGTGGCGCGCCGCCAACTCAAAGCGCTGTTCGAGGAGGCGATCTCCATCGCCGACCACCGCGCATTGCGCGCCAATGTCGACGATCCTGGGCAACATATCGACAACCACATCCGCCATCTTTTGTACCGTGATTCTACTCACAAGAACGACGAGCGCGGCCTCCGCATCCACCTCAAGACCGAGTTCCGCCTGCAGCGCCGTCTTGCACACCCGCTTGCCGGCGATGTTTTGCAAATTGAAGTTGGCGCGAAGATGGACGTCGGTCGCGGGATCCCAAATCCCGTAATCTGCCCCGTTGAGGATGCCGACGAGATCCTTCGCGCGAGCTTGCAGAAGCCCTTCGAGCCCACAGCCATATTCGGCTGTCAGGATCTCTTGCGCATAGGTGTGACTCACGGTGGTCAAACGATCGCTGTAGGTGATACCGGCCTTTAGGAACGATATGTTGCCATAAAACTCGAGCCCGTCCGGGATGAGTTCGTCGCCAGGAAGGCCCAACTGGGGATAGAGGTCGGCGGGAAACAGACCCTGAAAGGCGAGGTTGTGCATCGTAAACATCGTAGCAGGCCGTGGGCCGGATCCCCCAGCCAAGATCGCCGGTACCAGCCCCGCGTGCCAATCGTTGGCATGGACAATGTCGGCCTGCCAATTCGCCACCAGCACGCCCAGCGAAAGCTGAGCGGCGACATGGTCGAACACGGCAAAGCGTCTTGCATTGTCGGGCCAATCTCGGCCGTCCTCGTCCTGGTACAGGCCGCCGGAGCGCCGAAAAAGTGAAGGGCAGTCGACGAGCCAGATCGGAAGCGCCGTGTCCGGTGTGCGCGCGGAAATCAGCCGCATCGGACCCGCACCCATGAAATCCGCGAACTCGACTTCCACCGACTTGTTGGCAGCGGATTCGATGGCCTTCGGATACCCCGGGAGCAGAAGCCGCATATCGACGCCCAGGGCGGACAACGCTCTGGGAAGCGCCGCGCTGACGTCGGCAAGGCCGCCGGTCTTGGCAAGAGGGTAAATTTCGGAGGACACGAAGAGCACGCGCAACGAACGTCTCCCTAGCCTTTGCGTCTCTCGCCAGGACCGGTACCGCCCTTGCGAAGTGAACAAAGATTAAGCCGGCCCGCCATGGAAGCCCTTGACCTGGATCAAGGGCTCCGGGTCCGAGAATTCGGGGGTGGCTGATGGACGGGTTTCGCGGCGTGATCCTTGAGGTGCAAGAGCGGCCGCTGTCGCGGCGTCGGGCGCTGACTTGGCAGAGCCGACGTGCTAATTTGAATAACTTGAGGCGGCTGATTTGCCATCTCCGGCTCTGTCTGCCCGGACCGGTCGTTCAGATCGGGCTGCATCTTATCGTCGGTCATAAAACCCTCCTGTGCATTCCGCGCACCTGATCGTCATCGGCCAAATCCCGGCGGAGCCGGGTCACGTCTCAGGCGACGGGATCTGGAACGAGACTGGCGCGGCGAGAGCGCGATCGACCGAATTGACCGCAAGCCACCGAGATATGCGGTCGGTGACGGCCGAAAACAAGCCATAACTCACGCCGGTTGAACAAGGAAGATTAGCCGCCCGGCAATTAGCGACTTGATGCATCGCAAGCCGCTCCTGGTCCCGAAAGAGATTTCTTGTTACGCTGAATAAGAGCGAAGAGCCTGTCGGCATGTGGGGACTCAGCGCAGAACAGGGAAAGAGACCAATCATGACAGGCCGGCGCAACCGACCCCTTGCACGAACGGCTGGATAGGGGAGATGGAAGGGGCCGTCACCAACGCCGCCGCGGTTGACGATGGAACCATCGCCGCCATTGTGAGCGGCGACCATGGCGACCCTTTCGCTGTGCTTGGCATGCATAGGCCGCCCGGCGGAGAAGGCGCCCTGTCGGTGCGGGCCTTCATACCGCGCGCAGAGCGCGTCTGGGTCGTCGATGCCCAAGACGGGTCCGTGGTCGGCGAATTGCCAAAACTGCATGAGGCCGGTTTCTTCGCCGGCGTGCTTCAGGATCGCCGACAGCGATTCCACTATCGACTACGAATTGCCGTTGGCAAGGAGGAGTTCGAATTCGAAGATCCCTATCGATTTCCGCCCCTCCTGCAGGAAGCTGACCTTCATCTTTTTGCAGAAGGAAATCACCTTTGGGTTCATCAAATGCTTGGCGGGCATCCCAGGGTGATCGACGGTGTGGCCGGTGTGATCTTTGCGGTTTGGGCGCCGAACGCTCATCGCGTTAGCGTCGTTGGCCGCTTCAATGGATGGGACGGTCGGCGTCACGTCATGCGATTGAGACCGGAAGGCGGCGTGTGGGAGATCTTCGTCCCGGGCATCGGCCGCGGTGAGCTCTATAAATATGAAATCAAGAGCAAATCCGGCGAACTGCTGCCGTTGAAGGCCGATCCCTGCGGATTTTACGCCGAAAGAGCGCCCGCGAGCGCATCGGTCGTCTTCGGTTTGGACCATTTCGACTGGCGGGACGAGGAATGGATGGCTCGGCGGGGAGAAGCGAACGCGCGCGACGCCCCGATCAGCATCTACGAGGTGCATCTCGGCTCATGGAAGCGTGGCCGCGAGGGCCAATATCTAACCTATCGTGAACTCGCAGATCAGTTGGTGCCTTATGTGCGGGAACTGGGCTTCACGCACCTCGAGCTGCTTCCCGTTTCGGAATATCCCTTCGACGGTTCTTGGGGTTATCAACCAGTAGGACTGTTTGCCCCTACCAGTCGCTTTGGGACGCCGGACGATTTCCGGTACTTTGTGCAATGTTGCCACGAAGCCGGCATCGGCGTGCTGCTCGACTGGGTCCCCGGCCATTTCCCATCCGACCCGCATGGCCTCGGTTTCTTTGACGGCACTTGCCTCTACGAGCACGCCGATCCGCGCCAAGGCTGGCATCCGGACTGGCACACGCTCATCTACAATTTCGGTCGGCGCGAGGTCGGCGCTTATCTCATTTCGAACGCCCTCTATTGGATCACGGAATTTCATGTCGACGGGCTTCGGGTCGACGCTGTTGCTTCCATGTTGTATCTCGATTACAGCCGGAACCCGGGCGAATGGCTGCCGAATGAACGTGGCGGGCGAGAGAACCTTGCGGCGTTATCGTTCCTGCGGCGGCTCAACGAAACGATTTACCCCGAGGGCCAGGGAGCCGTCACCATAGCCGAGGAGTCCACGGCATGGCCGATGGTATCGCAGCCAACCTATGTTGGCGGCCTCGGTTTCGGCTACAAATGGAATCTCGGCTGGATGCACGATACGCTTCATTACATGGGCCAAGATCCGGTCCATCGCCGTTACCATCACAACGATATCACCTTCGGCCTGCTCTACGCCTTCAGCGAGAACTTCGTATTGCCCCTTTCCCACGACGAGACGGTGCATGGCAAGGGATCGTTGCTCGGCCGAATGCCGGGCGACATGTGGCAGAAATTCGCGAACCTTCGGCTTTATTACGCCTTTTTCTACACTCAGCCAGGCAAGAAGCTACTTTTCATGGGCAGCGAATTTGCACAAGCTGGGGAGTGGAACCACGACCGCGGGCTCGAGTGGGATCTCATCGACAAACCCATGCATCGCGGCGTGCGATGCCTTGTCGAGGACCTCAACCGGCTGTACCGAACAATCGGCGCCCTTCATCAACGCGATTGCGAGGCCGAGGGCTTCGAATGGATCGATTGCCGTGATGCCGATCAAAGCGTCATCGCGTATCTTCGCCGCGGGCGAAACGGAAGCGATTATGTCGCAGCGGTGTGCAACTTTACCCCCGTGGTGCGGCGGAATTACCGCATCGGCGTTCCGTTCGGCGGCCGCCACCGCGAAATTCTGAATACCGATGCCCGGGAATACGGCGGGAGCGGCGTTGGCAACGCGGGAGGTGTCACCGCGGAGCTTGTGCCGTGCCATGGCCGGCCCTATTCCCTTGTTTTGACGCTGCCGCCACTGGCCGCACTCCTGCTCCTGCCCGAACGCTGATAGGCCATTTAATGATGAGTGTGCGCCACATTCGTGTCTGGCCGGGAGAACCCTTTCCTCTTGGCGCGAGTTGGGACGGCAAGGGTGTGAATTTCGCACTCTTCTCGGAGAACGCCGAGCGGGCCGAGTTGTGTCTTTTTGATCGGTCCGGGGAAGCCGAACTAGACCGTATAGAGCTGCCTGAGTACACGAACGACGTCTGGCACGGCTATCTGCCGGATATCGTTCCCGGACAACTCTATGGCTATCGGGTCTTCGGGCCCTTTGCGCCCGAGCGAGGCCACCGGTTCAACCACCACAAGCTGCTGATCGATCCTTATGCCCGCATGCTGCACGGGCCGTTTCAGTGGAACGACGCCGTCTTCGGCTACGATACCGGGAGCCCGGATGAGGATCTGTCGTTTGATACGCGGGACAGCGCGCCTTTCGTCCCCAAATGCCGCGTGGTCGACCCGGCCTTCACCTGGGGGGATGACCGACCGCCGCGCCGGCCGTGGCAGGATACCGTAATCTATGAGCTCCACGTTCGGGGTTTCACCATGCAGCACCCGAAAGTTGCTGCGCCGCTGCGCGGCACATTCGCTGGGCTGGCAACGCCAGAAATCATCGGATACCTCCGCGAGTTGGGGGTGACTGCAATCGAACTCATGCCCGTACACGCATTCACCGACGAGTTGCCGCTCGTTAAGCGCGGACTCGGGAATTTCTGGGGTTACAACCCCATTGCGTTCTTCGTGCCTGAACGCCGCTACCTTGCCGAGCAGACTCCGGACGAAGTCAAGACGGCAGTGCGGCGGCTGCACGATGCCGGCCTGGAAGTGATTCTCGACATGGTCTTCAATCACACCGCCGAGGGAGGTCCCCTGGGTCCGACCTTGAGTTTTCGCGGCATCGATAACGCGAGCTATTACCGGCTTGATCGCAAGGACCTGCGGCGCTATCGCGACTTCACCGGCTGTGGCAACAGCCTCAATCTGCATCACCCCCGCGTCATGCAGTTGGTCATGGACGCGCTGCGCCATTGGGTCTCGGATATCCATGTGGACGGGTTCCGCATCGATCTCGCGACGACCCTCGCCCGCGGAGAGGATGAGGTCTTCGATCGGTATTCGGGCTTTCTCGATGCAATCCAACAGGATCCTGT
Source organism: uncultured Alphaproteobacteria bacterium (assembly GCA_963832575.1). GTDB lineage: Bacteria > Pseudomonadota > Alphaproteobacteria > ATCC43930 > CGMCC-115725 > DATJLY01. The sequence goes on along the minus strand of CAWHUT010000017.1, from coordinate 196,586 downwards.
CCTCGCCGGCGTTAAGCTGATCGCCGAGCCCTGGGACCTTGGCGACCAAGGTTACCGGCTAGGTCAATTTCCACCTGGCTGGTCCGAATGGAACGATCGTTATCGTGACACCGTGCGCCGATTCTGGCGTGGCGATGAAGGGCTCGTAGCCGAGCTTGCCTCGCGCGTCACTGGGTCGCGCGACATCTTCGAGCAACGCGGCAGGCGGCCGTGGGCCAGTGTCAATTACCTCGCGGCGCATGATGGCTTCACGCTTGAGGATCTCGTCAGCTACCGCGACAAGCACAATGATGCGAACGGCGAGGGCCACCTCGACGGTCCCGTCGAGAACTACAGCGCGAACTACGGTGTCGAAGGTGCGACTGCGGACCCCGGAATACTTAAGCTGCGGCGGCAGCAAAAGCGCAACATGTTGGCAACGCTGCTGCTCTCGGTGGGCGTACCCATGCTCCTTGCCGGCGATGAGGCTGGCCGCAGCCAGAACGGCAACAACAATGCCTATTGTCAGGACAACGACATCAGTTGGCTCGACTGGTCCCTCCTCGACAGCGAGGGGGGGCGCGCGCTTCGCGAGTTCGTGCGTGCGCTCATCCGACTGCGCAACGATCACATGGTGTTCCGGCGGCGCCATTACTTTCATGGCCGCGTGATCCCCGGTACGGCAATCAAGGACATCGTGTGGCGGACGCCCGAAGGCAGAGAGAACGGCAATGAGGACTGGCACGCCTCCCACGCTCGCTTCTTGAGCTATGTCGTGAGCGGGCAGGCCGGCACCGTCCATTATTCAACTTCCGGCGAGCCTGAGTCAGACGATAGCTTTCTTGTCATCCTCAACGCCCACAACGAAGAGGTCCAATATTTACTACCGACCACGTCGCCTCCAGGACCATGGGTGCGGCTCGTCGATACCACGCGCGAGTCCGGCCTCGGCGGCGGAACCTGCTTCGAGGCGGGTTCACTCTACCCGGTCGAGCCGCGATCCTTCGTGTTGTTCGGCTGCGGCCCTGGCGGAAGCCCGATACCGTCGAGCCGCGATCCATGAGCGAGCCGAGCCCGCTTGACGCGCTTGCGGCCCAGGGCGGCATCGAGCCTGATTACCGTGACGTCTGGGGCGCGCGCCATGCGCTCTCAATCGACACGAAGCGCGCTTTTCTCGATGCCATGGGCATAGCGGCGGCAACCGAGGAACAGATTACGCAGAGCCTCGTAGCCCTCGCGACAAAGCCGTGGAGGCGCGCGCTCGAACCGGTCACGGTTCTCTATGCAGGGCGCGGTGAATGTACCGCCAGCGTCGTGCACGCGGCCGAGCCAGCGGGTCCCGCAGCTTGGCGAATCACGGCGGAAGACGGCACACAATACGAAGGAACCATATCCTTCGGGCATTTGCCATTGGCGGAGGCGAAAACTGTGGATGGCCAGCATCTGGAGCGTCGGCTGTTCGCTTTGCCCGGATCACTGCCGCTCGGCTATCATCGCCTCGCAGTCATGAGCGATGCGCTCCCCGGCGGTTTGGATGTCGCGACGCTCATCGTGGCGCCGCAGCAGGCGTACTTGCCGGACAAACTCCAGCGCAGTCCCGGGATTTGGGGGTTGAGTCTGCAGCTTTATGGACTCCAGGGGGCCGAAAGCTGGGGCCTCGGCGATTTCGGCGACCTCTCCGGCTTCGCCGTCAAGGCAGCCGGCCTCGGCGCCAGCGTGCTAGGGATCAACCCGCTTCACGCGCTGTTCCCGGGCAATCCGGCTCACGCCAGTCCATACTCCCCGTCCAGCCGCTGCTTCCTCAATCCGCTTTACATCGATATCGAAGCGGTTCCCGATTGGATCGAATGTCCGAGTGCTCAGGCACAAAGCCATGACCCCGGCTTCCTGACGTCGCTAACGGACCTTCGGAATGCCGCGCTCGTCGACTATGCCGGGATCGCTGCGGCGAAGCTTCCCATGCTTGAGAGGCTCTATTCATCATTCCGTGTCAATCATCTCCAATGCGGCACTGCGCGCGCCGAAGCCTTCCGCGAGTTTCGGCGCGAACGTGGCGCAGCGCTCGAACGTTACGCGACCTTTGAAGCGCTGGCCGAGCACTTTCGTGCCGGCAAATCGGGGCCTTCTCCGTGGCGCCAATGGCCGGCGGCCTACCGCGATTCCAGTTCGCCGGAGACGGTGGTGTTCGCGCGCGATCATGCGGATCGCGTAACATTCCACCAGTATCTGCAATGGGAGGCGAACCGGCAGCTCGATCTAGCCAAAGTCGCATGCGTGCAGAATGGTATGTCCATTGGACTTTATTGCGACCTCGCGCTCGGTGTCGACGCCGACGGCGCCGAAGCTTGGGTCGAGCAGAGCCTGATAGCGCAGGGAATTTCTACCGGTGCGCCGCCGGATTCCTTCAACTTGAAGGGCCAGAACTGGGGCCTGCCGCCGTTCAACCCGCACGCGCTGCGCGAAGCCGCCTATCGCCCCTTCATCGATTGTCTCCGTGCCAATATGAGCCATGCCGGGGCGGTTCGCATCGACCACGTCATGGGATTCACTCGGCTTTTCTGGATTCCGAGCGGTGCGTCTCCCTCGGAGGGCGGCTATATCCGCTATCCGATCGACGATCTGCTCGCAATTACCGCGCTCGAGAGCCAGCGCGCCCGCTGCGTCGTCGTCGGCGAGGATCTCGGCACCGTCCCGGAGGGTCTGCGCGAGCGCCTGCGAGCGACGCGGATTCTATCCATGCACCTTCTCTATTTCGAGCGCCATGATAATGACGGATTTCGGCCGGCGCAGAGTTATCCGGAACTTGCGCAGGTCGCCATTGGCACGCATGACCTGCCGACCTTTCCTGGGTATTGGCGCGACCATGACATCGCCGTGCGTGCCGTGTTGCAGCTCTTGCCGGAGCCGAGCAGCGAAACGATGCTGCGACAGGACCGTGCCAGCGCGCGTGCGGCCCTCTTGGCATTGTTGCGCGGTACTGGTCTGCTTTCGACGACCGAGAAGCAAGTCGACGATTCGGACGTCGATATGACGGAACTGGTCGATGCGGCCTACCACTTCCTCGCCACCACGCCTGGGCGGCTTCTGATGGTTCATCTCGAGGACGTGCTTGGAATCATAGAGCAGGTCAATATGCCAGGAACGGTCGACGAGCATCCGAATTGGCGCAGAAAACTGCCGATCACGTGGGAGAAGCTCGCAACAAGTCCGCGGCTGTGCAGCATCGCCAAAACGTTGACCCGGCTCCGCCCCCAATAATCAAAGAATATTTGCCGCTCCTCGTTGACACACTACCGGACAACGAGACGCACATCGCGACCGAGCCATTCTTCGCTCTTCTGCCACCGGAACGTGAATTCGACGCTTCGGCCCGGCTGCAGTTTCGCGGTGTTCAATACTGAGACAAAGAATCCCAAGCCGGAATCCTCGGTAAGCACATCCATGATGTCATTCCACCCATCGACCCCCCAATGTATGACAGCCGGGCGCGGTAGTCCGATGGCGAGGCGGGCGCCGGCCGGTATCGACGTGATGGGAGCGTGGGGAAACCAGAATGCGAGGCTGGCGCTTGCGCTCTTGCCACCATAGCGCAGCCATGTCGCCCACGGTCGATCGGTGGGGTGCCCCAAAACGCGGGAAATCATTAGTTTCACGAATTCGGCATGCGCCCAGGCAAGCGGCATCGCGGCGCCCGTCGGACGACCAAGGGCGAGCCGTCGCGCAATGATCGGGCGATCATCCCAAACCTGCTCCGGGATCATCCCGCCTGGGCTTGTCATCGCCGCGATCGCTTCGAGATACGGCAGAGGATCGCGGCCTGCCGCAACCTCGTAATGGCCTCGCTCTCCCGTGAGCAGCGGCCAGGGCCGGCCGCGGCCCCTGTCATCGAAGGGCCTGCCATCGCTATGCTCGCCATAGCCGTCGTAGTTGTAGCGCCGCCACACCGGCCCGTAAGGGGTCTCGACCTTGAGAAGACGATCGATCACCACGAGGCTATCCCTCACAAGCGGGTCGTCGGGCGCACGAAGACCGAAGCGCACGAGTTGCAGGAAATCCGTGCCGACCTGCTGATCGGCAGGCAGGTCGGATAGATCATTGCGGTTGCGGATCGGCAACCGGTCATGCAGGGCTTCGTCATCGAGCAGAACGCGCTCCGGCGCCGTACGCACGAAATAGCCATTGACACCCAGCAGTGCACAGAGGGGACCCGATGTTACCGCGGTCCAACGCTCGACATTTTGGTTCCAGAAATCCGCCAGCTCAAGCGCCCAGTCCTGGGCCTGCGACAACAGGAAAGCGCTGCCGGACACGAGGGCGCTAATGCAGACTGCAAGCGTGAATGCATTCACTCCCGCATTTTCCTCCCAACGGTCTTGGGCCGTTGCCGGTCCCGTCGTCGCGATGAAGGATAACGCGCGACGCACCATGTCGCGGACCTCGATACCGTCGAGCGCATCGCGCTCGTGGAGCGCCGCGGCCAGCAGGACCGGAAAGGCTGTTTCGTCGAGCTGCACGCCACTCCAATAGGCGCGCCCGCCGAGCCATTGGTTTTGATACCAATGCCCATCTTCATTCTGCGAGGCGATGAGATAGCGGAGCGTGTCTCGCGCCTCGTCATAGGCGCCAAGCGCCAACAGCGCGCTTGCGCACTCGACGAGGTCTCGCGGCCATACGAGGTGGTAGCCGCCGCGCTCTTCGCCGCTGTCGCCCCATGGGATGCTGAGGCTGGCAACCATGGCGCCCGGATAGGTCTTATCCAAATGAGTGCGCAGCACCGTGCTTGAGACGAGAAATTGGTCTCGTAGCGGAGTTGGCGTCTCTTGTGGCAATGAGAATCCTTTGCTCGATCTTCGCTGCCAATCTTCCCACGTGCCGATCTGGCGCTGGAGGATGCTTTCAAACGGCTCCAGCAAGCTGGAGATTGCGAGCGTCGCCGCTGCCTCACGGCTGCTGCCAAAGCCGAGTGCGGTCACCGCCGATCTCGGTAATTCGGCAACGAGCGCGACATTACCAGGGCCAGCCGAAGGATAGCTCCAGGTCAGGCGACCATGGCGAGCAAAGTCCTGCCAGCCATCGCTGAAGCCGACATAGCCTGCGCTGGCGTCCCCCAAGGCGTCTCGTTGTCCGGCCTCGACCGCGGCAAGCGCCATGCCAAAGGGTCCTTGATCGGCCCAGAGGATCCGCCGGCCGCGGTAGCGCCCGACAGAGGCGTTGTTGTTGCACCCCGTGGCCCCAAGGTGCGGCGCCAACAAGAGGTAGGGTCGGAGATCCGCATCGCCTTCGAGGCTGACGGCGATGACGAGCACGTCGCGTTTCGTGTCCGGCGTGATTCGAAGCCGCAGTCGATACCGGGCATGAACATGCGTAACCTCAACGGCCGGAACGCCCGGGGCCAGGAACCGCAACGTATAGTCGCCGATCCGTTTGACCTCGGCCCAGAATCCCCGGTTGTCGGCAACGATGAAGCCCAGATCGCGTATCTGCGGAATGTCGACGCGCGGATAATAGACCTCGTTGATGATGCCGAAGCCGAGCGTGAACCACAGCCGCGACATTCCGATCGAGCAGCCGACCATGTCCTTGGCACTGCTTGTCCAGGTCGGCCGAATGCCGGGATGCCCTGGGGCATCCGCCAGAGGTTCGCTGCTCTCGACATTCATGCGGGAGCCCTTCGCTTGTGCAGAGGGAAGCCCTACTCGGCGGGACCGTGGCGACGTTCCCGCAATGGCCACCCTGGGGCTGGCGATTATATAGCGGTTGTCGTGCCGGCGCGTACAATCCTTTGGATTGAAGCGAGCGCTGATCCCTCGACCGCCTCAAACAGAGTATGCAAGATCGAGCGAAGTGCCGCCACTCACCGAGTGGGAACGCCAACGCCTGAAGGCGGCAGCCTCGCTATTGCAGGCCCGGTCAGCGGCGATCGCGTGGCGCTCACGGAATCTTGCCGGTTGCGGGAGATCGGCCGCGGCGGCGATGAAGCAATCACTCGACCGGCTCGAAGGCTCGTGACGCGGTCGGCTCTGGCGCCGCGGGAAGATGCGCGTCGGCACCCGTATTCCACACCAGTTCCATATATTGCTGCACAGCCCGATCGCTGGAGAATCCGCGAACACCCGCAACATTGAGAACGGCGCGTCGCGCCCATTCCTCGGGATCGCAGTAGAGTGCTTCGACTCGCTCCTGGCAACGCCGATACGAAGAAAAATCGGCAAGCACAAGATAGGGGTCATTGCCGTGTATCAACGCATCGACGATCGGCTTGAACAGATCGGGCCGAGATGGCGAGAAGTGGCCGGAAGCGATGAGATCGAGCGCGCTCTTCAGCGCCGGATCGCCATGATAATGGGCCAAAGCGTCATAGGGGCCGGCCCGAAGCGCGGCCGCGTCCGAAGCGCTCGCGCCAAAGGCAAAGAAGTTTTCCTCGCCGACGGCCTCTCGAATCTCGATATTGGCTCCGTCGAGGGTTCCGATGGTCAATGCGCCATTGAGCGCGAGCTTCATGTTCCCGGTGCCAGACGCCTCGTGCCCAGCGGTCGAGATCTGTTGGGATAGGTCTGCAGCAGGAATGATCTTCTGTGCCCTGCTGACATCGTAATCGGGAATGAAGACGACTCTGAGGTGGCCGGCGACGGCGGCGTCGCTGTTCACCGTGTTGGCAACATCGTGTATCAGCTTCACGATCAGTTTCGCCATGCCGTAACCGGGGGCGGCCTTGCCGGCGAAGATCACTGTGCGCGCTATTGGCTTTGGCGAAAGACCCTCGCGCACGCGCTCGTAGAGGGCTACGACATGCAGTATATTCAGCAGCTGCCGCTTGTATTCGTGAATGCGCTTCACGTGAACATCAAAAAGCGAGCCGACGTCGACCGCGAGATCGCACTCCCGCGCTATCATGTCAGCCAGCCGTTTCTTGTTTTCGCGCTTGACCGCTCTGAACGCTGCGCGAAAGGCAAGGTCCTGGCAATGCGGTTCCAGCATTGCCAGATCGTCGGGTCGCCCAAGCCAGCGCTCGCCGATGCGCGAACAAATGAGCGCGGTGAGACCGGGATTCGCCTGGTGAAGCCAGCGGCGAAAGGTGATCCCGTTCGTGACGTTGACGACCTTTCCGGGATCGAGATCGTGGAAGTCTGCGAATGTCGTCTGCTGCATCAAGGACGTGTGCATCCTTGATACGCCGTTGACCTTGTGGGAGCCGACGACCGCGAGATGTGCCATGCGGACGGAACGCTCGCCGTCCTCGTCGACCATCGAGATGCGGCGGAGCAGGGCGCTGTCGCCGGGGCGCCGGCGCGCCACGTTGCTGAGGTGCCAGTCATTGATCTCGTAAATGATCCGCAGATGACGCGGCAGCAATGTCTCGAAGAAGCGTACCGGCCAGACCTCGAGTGCCTCCGGCATCAATGTGTGGTTTGTGTAGGCGAAACTGTGCCGCGTAATGTGCCAGGCTCGTTCCCATTCCAAATGATGGTCGTCGACCAGCAGCCGCATGAGCTCGGCGATGGCAAGGGCCGGATGCGTATCGTTGATCTGGATGACGAACTGATCTGGCAAGCGGTCCAACGCTCCGTGGCTGCGCCGGAATCGACGAAGAATGTCCTGAAGCGACGCGCTGACGAAGAATAATTCCTGCTTGAACCGCAACTCCCGTCCCGACGGCGTCCCATCGCCGGGATAGAGAACCTGGGTGAGACTTCTCGATGGCGTTCTTGCGAGAAAAAGCGCCGTCGTGATCGCCGTTGTTGAAAGCCTTGAGGTCGAATTCATGGACCGCGCGTGGCGACCACAGGCGCAAGCCGCACAGCTGATGCGTTTGAGATCCCGGAACAGGCAAGTCGTAGGCCGTCGCGAGGACCTCGTCGGTGTCGATCCAATCCTGGAGCGGGCGCGTCCCGCCGCTGCGCTCGACCACGCGACCGCCGAACTTGATGCGATAAAGCAGATCGCGGCGCGGGATTTCCCAGGGATTGCCCTTATCGAGCCACAGATCGGGGCTCTCGATCTGCCAGCCGTCCTCGATCTGCTGCGAGAACAGGCCGCAACCGTAGCGGAGCCCGTAGCCACGGGCAGACAGATCCAAATTGGCCATGCTGTCGAGAAGACACGCCGCCAACCGGCCGAGACCGCCATTGCCGAGGGCGGGCTCGGGCTCGATCTCGGCGATCTCGTCGAGATCGAACCCGTGCTCGGCAAGGGTTCGCCTGCAGCTCTCATAGAGCCCCAGATTTATGAGTGTGTGCACGAGAACGCGGCCGGGGAGAAACTCCATCGACAGGTAGCATACGCGCTTGACGCCGGCGGCGCGAAGGAGCTGGCCCGTCCCAAGCCCTTGCGCAGTGACATGCTCGCGCACAGCCGCGGCAATTGCCGCTAGCCAATCTTCCGGCCTAGCGGCATAGGGCGGACGCCCGGTTAGAGAGCGCACATATCGTGCAAGTGATAAAGGCTCGGTTCGCATGAGCAAATCATCCCGTTCGGAGGGCTCGTTGTCAATATCTTGGGGTGACCGTCCCAATTTTCCCTAGATTTGGTAACGCCGAGCTGGTGCAGGCTACGCTTCTGACTTGCTACGCTGGTGCCCAGTATCCAGCTCACAGCAGAGCAAAAATTGATGAACAATCCGACCACGGAGGGCAGCATCGAGTTGTCGTGACCGTTCGGAGCCAAATTCAGGTTGCGGTTATGAAGGCTGGAAGCCGAGGCGGCGGCATTGCTCGTCCCAGCGAAAGGAAGAACGCCAATCCGCTTGAGCTGGCGGGGGTCAGGTCGGCAGGCGGCCGGCCGGGGTGGAGGTGCCCTTGTGAGCCAGTCGCCGACATAGAGCGAATTGGAGAGCAAGCAATAGAGATGGCCGCGCGTCAACTGCTCTCCCCCGGTGACGCGTCCCGATGAATGATGGTGACGCCTGGTCGCGAGGACCGGCCGGCCGTCGCAAGCCGCCGGGCCGGCCGGGTGGTTGATTGATCTGTGTCAAGGCGTGGGGAAGCGCCATTGCCGTAATTTCGCCACTCTTGAAGGAGGAACGTTATGGCGCTCAAAACCATACTGGTCGCCGCGAGTGGCGGCACGGCGAGCGACGGCGCCGTCGAGGCCGCTTGCGGGATCGCAAAGCGGGTCGGCGCACATCTCGAGGCGTTCCACGTCAAGGTCGATCCGACCCAGATCGTCATGCTGGCGGCGGACGGGTACGGCATGCCAATCGCGGGCGACTGGATCGACCGCCTGATCGAGGATACCGACCAGCTTGCCGAGAAGACCAAAGCCAGTTTTGCCGCTGCGGTGGCGCGCCACGGCCTCACCATGACCACGACGCCGCGCACTCCGGCCTCGGCCTCGTGGCGGGTCGAGATCGGCTATCCGCCCATCCTGATTGCCAGCCGCGCCCGATTTTTCGATCTCGTCGTGCTCGGCCGCTCCGAGCGTGTCGTCGAGCGCCCGCACAGCGATACGATCGAGGAGACGCTGGTGCATTCGGGCCGGCCGGTGCTGCTGGCGCCCGCCAAGCCGTCCGCCGCGATCGGCAACACCATCGCCCTCGGCTGGAACGGATCGCCGGAAGCGGTCCACGTGATGACAGCGTCGCTGCCGCTTCTGGAGAAGGCGCAGAGCGTCGTCGTGATCACGGTCGCCGCTGAAACCGAGGAGAATCCCCGCTCCCTGCTTGACTACCTCATGGCGCATGGAATTACGGCGAAGCATCGCCAGATCACGCCGGTCAAGGGCGTGGGGCCGGGCGAACAGCTACTCTCCGAGGCGCGCGAGGCGGGCGCGGACCTTCTGGTCATGGGCGCCTACGGCCACCGGCCCTGGCGCGAGCTGCTCCTCGGCGGCGCCACCCGGCAGGTGGTCGGAACGAGCCTGCTCCCCGTCCTTCTCGCTCATTAGGGAACCGACAATGACAAACCGTGCGCGGTCTGGAGCCGCGTGCGCCTGGAAGCTGGCGCGCAGCCACGAGTTCCCCGGGGGCAGCACGCGGCAATGGCTATGTCATCGTGCCGCCGCTCGACCGCGGCCAAAGAAAGTTCATCACCCGTTCCTCCCGGCTGACTCCGGCTCGAGCAATCTCGCCAGCTGATCGATGAAGTCAACCTGACCCTTCGTTATCTTGCCCGCAGCCGCAGCAAGATCGAACCACCCCGCGCGATCGACCTCGGGAAACTGCCGCATTCGGCCGGAGTGCGGCGGCCACTCCATCGTGAAGCTATTGCTCGCGACGGTGGCTGCGTCACAGTCGCCCTCGACGGCCCACGCATGCACGATCTTGCCCCCTGGCTGCCGCACCGGTGCGAGCCCGCGGAACACGCCGCCGACGGCGAGCCCGGTCTCCTCGTGGAATTCCCGCTTCGCGGCGGCAAGAAGATCTTCGCCCGACGATGGCTCTCCCTTGGGAATGGACCAGGCGCCCAGGTCCTTCTTCGCCCAAAACGGACCGCCGGGATGGACGAGGAACACTTCAGGCGCGCCTCCCCGCCGGCGATAAAGCAAGATACCGGCGCTTAGTTTGCGCTCACCAGGGCTGACGCGCTGAGCTTTCACGCCGACGTCCCACTGCCCCCCTTGGATCAAGCGCCGAATACGCGCGGAGCCACGCTGACGCGTTGACCTCGATCATAAAGGGCGATTGATGTGGGTCAATGCGAACGAGCGGCGCGAATCCGAAACTCCACTCCATTAAGGAGGCTCATAATGCTGCTACATCGGTTTGCATCAGCCGCGCTGCTCTCGATCTTCGCCGCTACCGCGGGCCTGTCGGCGCATGCTGCCACACCCTATGACGGGACATGGATCGTCGATTTCCCGTCCGGCCCCCTCGTCAGCGGAACGAACCAATCCACGTGTCCGGCACTCCGCCTCAGGGCCGATATCAAAGACGGCCAGGTTTCCGGCAGCCTTACGAGGTTTTTCCCGGGTAACGTCGTGGAAAACGACCGCGGCCCCGCATCGTCGCCGGTCACCGGCACCGTCCATCCTGACGGAACCGTCGAGGCCTATTGGCTCGGCTGGATCGTCAATGGCCAAATCACGGGCGACCGCGCCGAACTCACCTTGCTCTTCGGCCAATGCGGCCCGCGCCACATGACGGCGATCCGTATCCATGAGAAATAACCGCCGTCTCAACCTGCAACGTTGAACCGGCTGTAGTCGAACTCGCCAGCGGCCAGCGCGGCCTAGTGCTGGACCAATCGGAACTTCGCTGCGAAGCTCGCGCGCATGTCCTCGATTATGCCCGCGGCTTCGCGGGCGCGGGCGCCGCGGCGATAGCCGAACCCGGCCGTTAAGCGGCCTTGGCGGCGCGGCGGCCATCGACGAAAACGCCGTCACGCCATTGATCAAGCCGTACGACCCGATTGCGCTTCAGCAGGCGGCGGCTCGCGAGGAGCGACAGCAGAAAGGCGCGCCGCTCTTCGAGCCATGAAACATCGTCGAGATCCTCGGCGTCGCCGGGATAACTTGCGGCCAGCGCGGCGATGAGGGTCTCGATCTTGGCGAGGTCGAAGTGCAGCGCACCTGTAGTCATGACCATGGGATGTTCTCCTGTCTCCCGTCCCGCCGGACGTCGTGGAATGGCATAACGCGAGTGGTGCCGACGGGTAATTCGCAAGACTACGTAAGGGAATCTCCTTAAGCGGCGAACTCCGCTGCACTCGCCCCGCCCTCGTCAAAGACGAGTCCCTCTCCGGCGACGCCTTCTGCGAGCATGCCCGGGCTCCATCAGTAAAATCCCGTAAGTAGCGGCCCGAATTGCGAGGATTCGCCCGATCGCGTTTCAATGTCATCTCGAAGCGGCGTTAATCGCCCGAGGATTTGAGGAGGCGTTGATGACCTGCAAAGCCGAGATCCATCGCGTATTCGCCACATACGATGCCGCATTCCATTATTTGGGCTCGCGCGGCTTCTTCTGCCTGCCCGGCGGATGGGAGAATGGCCGCTGGTCTGCTTCAATCGAACCTGCTGGAATGCAAATCCAGGTGCTCGTGCGCCTGCGTGCGCCCTGAGCGGCGGAAAGCGGCTGCGCATTGAGACCTCGTCCTCGTTGAGGTCCTCGGTGGCCACCGTCAACTCCTCGAGCGTCGCACCGTCCAGCAAGTCTTCGCGCACGTCTGCCTCGATCATCGGGCTCGAGCTTCGCGTCGAACGAATCCGATCGTCGCTCATGAGTTCCTCCCGACAACATTGGCAAAAATCGGCCAAGCGCGGCTGCGATACCTTGAACTGGATCAACGGGCGCGAGCGCGGCCCGCTTGATATACATCAACGCGCAAGGTGCCGGCCTGGGCGCTAATTGCCGTCAACGCAGTGAGCGCCGGCAAATGAGAATGACCAGTCAAACACGATTGTGGCCACCGGTCTCCGTCGCGTCCGTTCTCGCGCTGGGATTGACGCTTTGCCTTGCGATTGCGCCCCTGGCCGGCGCGGCGCAACGCCCGTCCGTCGCCGCGCCGCCGGCCGCGCGGCAACTGCCGGGACCGGCCAATCCGCCGAGCTTCGCCGACGTCGTGCGGAGAGTGCTTCCGGCCGTCGTCAGCATCACGGCCGTCGTGAGCGCGGCGCCGTTGCCGGAGGACGACAACGACGTGGACGACGAGGCGGCGCCGGATTCCGGCGCCAGCCCGCCGGTCCCCTTCGATGAATTGCTCAAGCGTTTCTTCGAGCCGTACGGCGGGTCGGAGCCGCCGGAGCCGCAGGGTCGCCACGCGGCGCAAGGATCGGGATTCATCATCGATCCAGCCGGATACATCGTAACCGGCGACCATGTCGTGGCGTCGGCCGAGCAAGTGATCGTCATCCTTCAGGATGACAGGCGCTATTCCGCGAAAATCGTCGGCCACGACGAACTCAGCGATCTCGCGCTCCTCAAGATCGAGACCGGCCGGGCCTTGCCGTTCGTCGGCTGGGGTGACAGCGACGCGGTGCAGGTCGGCGACTGGATTCTCGCCGTCGGCAATCCCTTCGGCCTCGGCGGCACCGTCAGTGCCGGCATTCTCTCGGCGCGCGGCCGCGACATCCATGTCGGTCCCTACGACGATTTCCTGCAGATCGACGCGCCGCTTAACCGCGGCAATTCCGGCGGCCCGACCTTCAATCTCATGGGCCAGGTGATCGGCGTCAATTCGGCGATCTACACGCCGAGCGGCGGCTCGGTCGGCGTCGGCTTCGCCATTCCGGCGAACCTGGCCCGGCCTGTGATCGATCAGCTGCGCGCGCATGGCATGGTAACCCGCGGCTGGCTCGGCGTGCAGATCCAGGACGTGACGCCCGGGATCGCGCGCAGTTTCGCGCTGCCGAACGCCGCGGGCGCCTTGATCACTGACGTCTCGCCCGGCGGCCCGGCCGAGAAGGCGGGTTTGCGGCCGGGCGATGTCGTGCTCGCGTTCAACGGCCAGAAGGTCGCAAAGCCGCGCGATTTCTCGATCGCCGTCGCCAAGGCACCGATCGGCAAGAAGGTGGCGATGACCGTGTGGCGCCGTGGCAAGACCATCGCCGTCTCGCCGGTCATAGCGTCGCAACCCGAACCCTCGCGCGCGCCGCAGCCCGCGCATCCCGAGCAGTCGAGCGTCAGCAGCCTGGGGCTCCGGCTCGGTCCTCTCACCGAACAGAGGCGCAGCCTGCTCCATCTGGCCGCGAACGCCCAAGGCGTCGTCGTCCTGGACATGTCGACGGACAGCCCGTTCTCCGATTCGGGGCTTCGGCCCGGCGATGTGATCGAGGAGATCAACCGCGATCCGGTGACCACGCCGCAATCCGCGGCGGACCGCTTGCAGGACGCGGCCGTTCACACCGACCGGAGCCTGCTTTTGCTGATCAACCGCGAGGGGACCAAACGCTTCATCGCTCTGACCCCGGCGGCTGACGGCGCGCTCGAATGAGCTCTTCTTGATCGCGGGCATGGTTGACCACCGGAGCGGATAAACGAGGGCGAGCGCGTTCGCGGTGCGGACGTGCTCCTGCCGTTGACGGGCGTCCCAATGGCCGGCCCCCGCTCAGCTCGTTCGCATGCTCGAGCTTTTCGAGGTCGTCGGCGTAGGCCGTCGCCACCGGCATCGTAAAGCTGGTTTCCTTCGGGTAGGCGACGATGATGAAATGCTTCACCCGACGAATCGCATGGGCTGGTCATGGCGCTGCTTTGATCTGCATCAAGCACGGCCGTGCCATCCGCCGCTCGCGAATACGTGGAATCCCCTAAGGGAAGCTACGAATTTCGACAGAGAACACGCGGCATTAACGTTGCTTCAACCCGTGAACCAAAAGGAGGGACCATGAAAGCCTTGATCGCAAAGAAGGACCGCCAGCTCGATCGCATCGAGGCAGCGATAGCCGCGATCCGGCGCGACCCGATCGCGGCCCAAACGAATCGACTTTACCTCCTGGAGGCACTTGAGGCCGAGCGCGACGAGGTCTTGCGCAGCTACGGTCGCCGGTCTCGGAGTATTTCGAAAAAGGCTGCGTAAGGCCCCGACATCGGCTCAACAAGCGGCTTCGTTCGCGAGATCGCAATTCTCGTCTTGCTTATGCTCGCGGGCCGGACCGCAATCGATTAGCGCTGGCCGTAAAGGGCTATCGGAGACTGCGCGCCTCTTGATCAGCCATGAGTCGTCCCATGCGGATCTTCACGCCAATCTCGTTGCTCGCGTTCCTGATTCTCCTCATTTTGATGCCGCTTCTCTTTGGCGGGCTGATGGCCGCAAGTCTTGTGAAGCTGAACCTGAGTGGCGGCGCGGCCTTGCTGTTGATCCTTGCCGTCATCTTCGGCGGTGCGATCAATGTGCCGGTCAAACGCATCGAGCATTACCATCCGGTGAGGCAGCACCCGCTGGCAATCTTCGGATTGGATGCTATGTGGCCACAGCTCCAGCAGATGCGCAGTGAGACCATCATCGCGGTCAATGTCGGCGGATGCATCATCCCGACAGCCCTTTCCCTCTGGGAGGTCGTGCATCTCGTCGCATTGGGCCCCCATGCTGTCGTCGCCGTCGCAATCGCGAGTGTGATCAACATTATCGTCTGCTACGCGCTCGCGCGTCCCGTTGCAGGGGTAGGGATATTTCTGCCCGGGCTTCTTCCTGCCTTTGTCGCAGCGATCTTGGCGTTGGTACTGCTGCCGGAGGATGCAGCCCCGGCCGCTTTCATCGCCGGCGTCGCCGGGCCGTTGATCGGGGCGGACCTTCTTCATCTCAAAGAGATCGCGGCCAGTGCGACGGGGATCGCAAGTATCGGGGGTGCCGGTACCTTCGATGGCATCATTCTCTCGGGAATTGTGGCGGCCTATTTGGCCTGATCAGGCCCGCCCACTCGGTGCCTCCATTTCTCAGCACCGGGCCAGCAAATGACCGATACAACGCCGGTCTACGCGAAGGCCAGAACCGTCTTGGGTGCACTTTGATGTAGATCAAGGGCGTGAGAGTTGGTGTCGGGTTAACTATTCCTCTTTCACATGTCACAAGAGGAGAGATCCATGAGCGGCGACATTCAACTTCAACAAAGTGTTCTCGACGAACTCGTCTGGGAGCCCGCCGTTGATGCGGCCCATATCGGCGTGGCGGCCAAGGATGGCATCGTAACGCTAACGGGCCATGTCACCAACTATGCCGAGAAACTTGCCGCAGAGCGCGCCGCCAAACGCGTAAAGGGGGTGCGGGCGATCGTCGAAGAGCTCGAGGTGAAGCTGTCCTCAGCCGAAAGCCGTTCCGACGAGGACATCGCGGCAAGTGCGCTGAGCCTCTTGCGGTGGCACGTCGGTCTGCCAGCCGATCAGATTCAACTCAAGGTCGAGAACGGACATGTGACCCTGAGCGGCGAGGTGAGCTGGCAATACCAGAGGAATATGGCCGAGGAGGACGTTCGGAAAATCAGAGGTGTGCGCAGCGTCATTAGCACTATCCTGGTCAAGCCATCAATTCAGCCCTTTGAGGTGAAGCGCAAGATCGATGATGCGCTCCGGCGCAATGCGGAGCTTGAGGCGTCCCATATCTCGGTCGCGGCAGACGGCGGCACTGTCACGCTGTCGGGCCACGTCCACACATGGCACGAACGCGAGCTCGCGGAGCAGGCCGCGTGGTCAGCACCCGGCGTTACCGCCGTTGCCGATCATCTCCGCGTCGAGGCGTGACAATGGGTGGCTGCGCTCTCATTTTCCCGAGGGACCGGGAAGGGTTGGCGACGCCACCTCTCAAGCGTTTCATACTTCACGATCGTCCAATCAGTGGCAGGGCCCGTCGTAACGCCAAAGCGGGCGCGACGCCGCCGGGTGACCACCGGCGGTAAAACGCCCATTTCGCACCCTGGGCGAGCGCCAAGTAGCTCACGGTCAGCCCTGCAATTGCCAAAAGGAAGCCGGCGGAGGGTGGCACAAAACCGAACCATGCTCCAACCGGCGTGAATGGCAGCACGACTGCAAGCGCTACCACGGCGAAGGACGTGGTGGTGAGCAAAGGATGCGGGTAGCTGCGCAACGGATTGCGCCGCGTGCGCAGCACGAAGATGACCAGCACTTGTGTGGCGAGCGACTCCACGAACCACCCGGTCTGGAACAGTGCCTCGTTCGCATGAAAAATCAGCAGCAACAGGCCGAAGGTTAGAAAGTCGAAGATTGAACTCACCGGCCCCATCACCAGCATGAAGTTGCGAATGAAGCGCATGTCCCAATGCTCGGGCATTGCCGTAATCTCGCTGTCGACCTCGTCCAGCGGGATCGGCATCTCCGAGACCGCATAGAGAAGATTATTGAGCAATATCTGGACCGGTAGCATTGGCAGAAAGGGCAGGATCAGCGTCGCTCCTGCCATTGAGAACATATTCCCGAAATTCGAACTCATCGCCATCATGATGAATTTCATGATGTTGCCGAAGGCACGCCGGCCTTCGGTGACGCCGCGTTCCAAAACACCGAGATCCTGCTGCAGCAAAATGATGTCGGCCGCGTCCTTGGCGACATCGACCGCGCTGTCGACCGAGATGCCGACATCGGCGGTGTGCAGAGACGGCGCGTCGTTGATCCCGTCGCCGAGATAGCCGACGACATGACCCTTGTGCCTCAACCCTAATATGATGCGGTTCTTTTGAACCGGCGTGACCCGGCAGAACAAATTGGTCTCGTCCAACCGCGCGGCAAGCGCTTCGTCGCTGAGCGCTTCGATCTCAGTGCCGGTCAGCATCCCGAGGATCGGAATGCCGAGTTCCACGCAGACATGCTGAGTGACGCGCTCATTGTCGCCGCTGAGGATCTTGACGCCGACACCCTTGGCCCCAAGCGCGGCAATGGCCGCCCCGGCGCTTGCTTTCGGCGGATCGGAGAAGAAGATAAAGCCTGCGAACACCAATTCCTGTTCATCGGCTACAGATGCCTCTTTACGGCTAGGCTCGAGTTCGCGCCAGGCGACGCCAAGTGCGCGAAACCCTTCCGCGCACAGTCGATCGAAGACTTTCGCGGCGCGGGCCCGCGCCGTGGCGTCGAGCGGCAGAGGATTCGGCTTGCCGGGCTCCTCATACTGGACGGCGAGCTTGAGGACATCCTCGGGCGCTCCTTTGGTAATCAGCAGGCGTCGGCCCTCATACTCGACGAGGACTGAAACGCGGCGCCGTTGAAAATCGAACGGCACCTCATCGATCTTGGTCCACCCAGCACCGCGCGGCGGACCGGATTGGACGATCGCGGTATCGAGCGGGTTCCTCAATCCGGCCTGGAAATGGCTGTTGAGCCACGCAAGGTCGAGCACGTGCTCGCTGACCTCGCCTGAAAGCGCTACCTGCCGGGCGAGGCCGATCTTGGCTTCGGTGAGCGTTCCGGTCTTATCCGTACAAAGAATGTCCATACTGCCCAGGTCATGGATCGCGGCGAGCCGTTTCACGATCACCTGCGCCTTCGCCATGCGAATGGCACCGCGTGCCAGCGTTACCGACACGATCATCGGCAGGAGTTCAGGCGTGAGCCCCACGGCCAGAGCCACGGCGAACAGGAAACTATCCAGCCATGGTCGGTGAAACAGTAAATTGATCAGCAAAACGAACAGCACCAGGACCTCGGTAAACCGCACGATCAACATGCCGAACCGGTGCGTTCCCTGATCCATCGCGGTGGGCGGTGGCGCCTGCCGCAAGCTGTTACTGATCTTACCGAGCTCGGTCGTGAGACCGGTTGCACAGACCAGAAGCCTGGCCGAGCCATTCATGACCGAGCTGCCCATGAAGGCGGCGTTTGTCGCACGAGCAACTTCGAGGGTTTCCACCCCTTCATGGCACTCATGCTTCTCTGCCGGGTAGGACTCGCCCGTCAGCAATGCCTCGTTGACGAAAAAATCCCTGGCCTCAACAAGACGTCCATCCGCCGGGACGAGATCCCCCGCGGCGAGGAACACGATATCGCCAGGCACAAGGTCCGGCCCGAGCACCGTAACCTCCTGCCCATCACGCAGGACTCGCTCCTTAAGCGCAACCGAGACCCTGAGCGATTCGGCGGCCTCCTTGGCTCGGAACTCTTGCACGGTATCGAGCAGCGCGCTCGTCACAACGATGGTGCAAATGATGACGAAGCTGGTCAAATCGCCGGTCAGCGCGGAAATCGCCGCCGCGACGAGGAGGATCAGCACGAGCGGGTTGCGGAATCGGCCCAGGAATTCGAGCGGCAGAGACAAGCGCCGCCGCTCCGCCAAAGTGTTCGGGCCATAGCGTGCCAGCCGTGACGTGGCCTCGGCAGAACTAAGTCCGTCATGGCCGGCACCCAGCTGTCGTTCAAGATCAGCCAGTGCAATCTGCCAGAATTTCCGCTCCAGCTTGCTATCCGCTGTCATCCAAACTCCCTTTGGTCGCTTTGATCTGCAGTCTCTTGCGCAATGCTACGGACATTCGGATTGTCGCAACCCAAGCGTCGATCTCGATCACCCTCTCGTGCAGACTAACTAACGACCAAGTGCTTGCCGTCCCTGGAATCGCCAAACTCCGTATAGTGTTTGCCGAGACTGAATGCGAGCGCGTGAAGTTCAAGGGGGACGGTGTTGGCGATCATAAACGGCATGACCGCCTCGGCCATTTTAACGCATCCGTGCCATCGCTTATGCATTGCTCAGCGTGCTACGACCGGTTGTACAAAGCCACGACTTTCTCAGCTCGCCTTCTCTATCAGCCACGTTGTTCATCGGCTTGCTAGTTCACGATGGCCGTTGATGGCACTTTGCGGTTCATCTGATTGCGAGACAGCGCGTCCGGGGTGCAAGCGATGTTTGGAGCGCCAGCCCGGTGGATAGTAATGGCCCCAATCGGACCTCAATCGATCGGAACGCGACTGCCGCACTTATCATTTCTCCCGGCTCATCGCCAGGTTCGCGCCACGCAATATACGATAATCACGCCCTATCTCGTCGGCAGCATCTGGTGTATGATTAAAAAGGCCTTTGGGTACGCGGCGAGTTCGAACGCGACGGCTGGAACTACTGGACGCGGCGGCGTTCACCAAACGGACAGGAGCTTGCTCAGATGCCGTGGACCCCGGATGAGGCGGAAAGGCACACGCACAGGGCGAGAACATGGGCGCTGAAAGAGCTGTGGGCGAAAGTCGCGAATGAATGCTTGGAGCGAACCGGCGACGAAGGCCGCGCCATCCGGGAAGCTAATGCCGTTGTCGCGCGACAGGCGGGAGCCAGCAACCAAAGTTTGAGTTCGTTGGATTAGCTCCAGCCTTCACGCGAACGAAGACCCGAATCCGGGCGGCATCTTATGCCTACAACCCTTATCCCGGGCCGGCGAGCAAAACGCGGAGGCCAGTCGCGATTATCTGGATGGCGATGGACGCAAGGATGAGTCCAAAGAGGCGGCTCATAATGTTCAGGCCGGCCAGACCGAGAAGCGAGCGGAGCGGTCCTGCGGAACGCAGGATTGCCCAGTTGGCGAGGCATACTAAGATGATACACGCAATGACCATCGCGCCGTGAGCGAGGCCGCCCTCACGATTCATCTCGATGATGACTGAACTGATCGAACCGGGGCCTGCCAGCAAGGGTATTCCGATCGGTACTATGCCGACCGATGTCGTTCTGTCGCTAGGCTGACTTTCCTCGGGCCTGTGTTGTACCGTCGAGATTTCGGCCTTCAACATCGAGAAGGCAATGAGCGTGAGAACAAGCCCGCCGGCGACTTGAAAGGCTTCAAGAGAAGTGCCGAGGAGCGCGAGAATGCTCTGCCCGCATAAAGCAGAAACGATCAGGACGATCGCCACGGTGATCGTCGCGACGGTGCCGGTATGGTTCTTTTGATGTTGTGTAAGCCCCTCGGTGAGATTGATGAAAATGGGGATCGCGGCAAACGGCGTCAAAATCGCAAAAAGCGAGATCGTAAATCGGCTGTATTCCGACCACATCGGCATTTCGTCGATCCTTCTTGCGTCTTTAGTCTCCCTACCCAGCATCGCGAAGCGGTTGGTCATGCGCCGGGCGATTAATCTCGGCGAATTCAAGAATATGGGGCGCATCGGCGAGGGGAAGGATGTCGTCGATGTCCACGACGAGCGCGGTCGCGAGCTGACTCAGCTCGGCGGTGGTCGCGCCGGCCCGCCAAGGGCGGCACCTCCCCGGCCCAGGGGCGCCGCTGCACGGCGATCGGAAAGAGCAGGTCGGCGAGGCAATGTCAGCACCTGCCACCTTGGAAGGTGTGCGCGAACCGGCCGCAGTCAGCGCTTGATTTCTGCCTCGAACTGCTGGAGCGCCTCGTAAGCTTCGCAGGCATACATCGTCGCCGGGCCGCCGCCCATCAGGATGGCGACGCCGAGCGCCTCGACGATCTCGGCATGCGTTGCGCCGGCCCTCAACGAGTCATGGACATGGAAGGCGATACAGTTTTCGCAGCGCTCGGCAACCGCGATACCTAACGCGATCAGCTCCTTCATTTTGGGCGCCAGAGTTCCGGGCGCCATCGCTTCCTTGTGAAGGTGCGCGAAGGCGGTCAGCGGACCCCCTGCCTCACGGCCGAGCGCCATCATGAGTGCGTTCAATTCCTTGCGCCGTTCGGGGTGGTTCGAGATCATGGGATCTTTCCTCACGCGGTGAGTTGGGGGACATCCTCGACGACTTTTGCCAAAGTAGTGAGAAACCGTGCGGCGTCGCCGCCGAAGACGAACTCGGTGATCGCAATTGAGCGTGCAGAACGCGTTTTCGTTCTGCGCTGCTGCAATCGAAAGCAGCGCAGCCGCACCCGCCGGTATGAGCGAATCGAAGCTATGGACGACGGGGAAGACGCCAAGGTCGGAGATGTAGAAGGTGGCGCCGCGGTAATCGGCAGGCGCGAGGCGCCGCGCTTTGGCGTTTTGGAGCAACCGGCGCCAATCTTCCGTGAGCGCGGCCAACGAACGCTCACCCACATCCCGCAGCACTGGCGTGATCAACCCTTCGGGAGAATCAACAGCGATGCCGATATCGATGCGATCGCGCCGCGCCAGACCTTCGGGCGTGTAGACGGCGTTGAACAGCGGATGCTCCTTGATCGCCATTGCCGCACCGCGTGCGAAAAGTACGTTGACGGAGAAATGTTCGGCCCGTGCCGTCGCGAGCAGCGGCCCCACGTAGAGACACGCCGTCACACGAAATGCCGGAACCGCGAGGCTCGCGATCATCGTCTGCGCGACCGCTTCGCGGAAGGTCGTGTTCCGTTCTATCCGATAAGGTGGGCCGGCGGCGAGGTCGGGAAGCGCAGTCGCGCGGGCTGCCTCTATGACGTCCGCAGCGCGAAGCGCGCCCGACGTGGTGCCGACTGTGGCAAGATCGACGCCGAGCTCGTGGGCAAGTCGCCGGGCATAGGGTGAGGCTCGGTGGGCGGTTGTTGCTGCGGGGAGGGCCGTACGATCCGGCGCCGGTGCTACCGGTGCCGCCGGGGCTACGGAAGCGGCGGCGACGGTTGGCGGGACGGCAATGGTCGCAGCGGGCTGTGGCGCCGCGCCGCTGGACGCTTCCGCTCGGTTGTCGGCAATGTAGCCGATCGTCGATCCCACCTTGTATTCTGTGTCTGCCGCCGCAAGCGGTCCGCCCAGGAACCCGTCGTGGAACGCTTCGACTTCCATGACGGCCTTGTCGGTCTCGATCTCGGCAAGCACGTCGCCGTGCTTTACCGAATCGCCCACGGTCTTGAGCCACTTCACAAGACGACCGTTATTCATCGTGTCCGAAAGCGCCGGCATCGCGATGGGCTGCTTCATGCCGCGGCGTCCTTCCTCTGGACGGTCGCACGGGCAGCGGCGACGATGTCGGAAACGCGGGGAATGCTTGCGGCCTCGAGCTTGCCATTATAGGGCGTCGGAATGTCAAGGCCGGCGATGCGCTGCACCGGCGCGTCGAGCGAGAAGAAGCAGCGTTCCGCGAGCGTCGCCGCGATTTCCGCGCCGGCGCCGGCATGGCGGCAATCCTCCTCGACGACGAGGACGCGATGCGTCTTGTTCACTGAGGCCATGCAGCTTTCCCAGTCGATCGGCCTCAGGCTGCGTAGGTCAATGACTTCCGCCTCGATGCCTTCCTTTGCCAGTTCCGTCGCGGCCTCTTGCGCGAGGAGCGCCATCCGGGAGTAGCCGATGAGAGTGACGTCGCTGCCGTCGCGGCGGACCGCGGCGCGATGCATCGGGGGCGGATCGGCCAGCACATCGACCGGGCCTTTGGTGAAATAAAGGAGTTCGTGCTCGACCAGGATGACCGGCTCGTCGCTGGCGATCGCCTGGCGCAGCTGCCAATAGGCGTCCTGCGGCGTCGCTGGCACGGCCACCCGCAGGCCCGGCACGTTCATGAAGATCGATTCAAAACGCTGAGCGTGCTGTGCCCCGAGCTGTCGCGCAACACCGGTTGGGACGCGCACGACGAGCGACATCGGGAATTGACCGCCCGACATGAAGGGAACTTTCGCCGCCGCGTTTACAATCTGGTCAAGCGCCAGGAGAGCAAAGTTAATTGTCATAATCTCGACTACTGGCCGGGCGCCCACGAGCGCCGCGCCGACGCCCAATCCTGTGAAGCTGTTTTCCGAGATTGGTGTATCGAGCACCCGCTTCTCGCCATATTTGGCGTAGAGGCCTTCGGTGACACGATAACTGCCGCCATAGAGACCGACGTCCTCACCCAAAGTGAACACTGATTCATCGGCAGCCATCTCGAGATCCATCGCGCGGTTCAGCGCCTGCCAGTAGAGCAATTCCTCGGTCATGGCTGCCTCCTCAAATCAGAACTTCTTCATGGCGATTGCAGTGAAGATGACGCCAGGCATCGTCCATCGTGGGTTCCGCGCTCGCGGCCGCAAATTGTGCCGCGTCCTCGACCACCGCTTCCACCTCTTTCCGGAGTTTGGCGACTTCGGCTTCCTTGAGATGACCGGCGGCGACCATATGGGCAGCGAGCTTGCCGATATTGTCGGGTCCGACCTCCGCGAGTTCCGCATCGGTCGGATAAGCGAATTCGAGTTCGCGGGCGCCGATCGCGAGCGGATCGATCGCCTGGTGCGCCTTCACCTCGACCGCGGGGCGATAGGTTCCGGGATCGGCCATCGAATGGCCGCGATAACGCCAGGTCTCGCATTCGATGAATTGGGGACCGCCATTGCGGCGGATGCGATCCAACGCGTGCTTTGTCGCGTCGTACACCTTGACGACATCCATGCCGTCAACCTTCTCGGCCGGGATGTTATAGGCGGCCGCGCGCTTATAAACCTCGGTCACGGCCGAGTGACGGTGGATCTCGGTGCCGATCGCGTAATGGTTGTTCTCGCATACGAACAGGATCGGGAGCCGCCACAGGCCCGCCATGTTGAGCAACTCGTGGAACGTACCCTGGTTCACCGCGCCGTCGCCGAAAAAGCAGATCACGGTGTCGGGCAGGCCGCGCAACATGGTGGCGTAGCCGATGCCGACGGCGATCGGGCATGTCTGACCCACGATCGCGTAGCCACCCATGAAGCGGCGCTCACGGTTGAACATGTGCATTGAACCGCCCATGCCGCCCGACATGCCCGTGGCGCGGCCGAACAGTTCGGCCATCACTTGGCGCGCGGGCGTGCCGCGCACGAGCGCGTGGGCATGCTCGCGATAAGCGCTGACGATATAATCCGCGGGCCCGGCGGCGTTGATCACGCCGGCGCCGACGGCTTCCTCGCCGGGATAGAGATGGAGGAAGCCGACGATATTGCCTTTGCTGTATTCCTCCGCCGCCCGCTCCTCGAACACGCGCGACAGCATCATGTCGTGGAGCAGCCGGTGCATCATTTCCCGTTCCATGACTTCCCTTTGTTGCTATGTGTTCGTGCGTCTCAGGATTTGTGCGCGGTCCAGCCTGCCTCCGCACGAAGAAGGCGAGGATCGCCGCGACCACACCCCCTGTGATGAGATAGGCGCCGCCAGTTTGGAATATCGCGAGCGTCAGCGCGTTGCCCCGCAACGATCGCGAATGTCGAATAGGTATAATAGTAGAAGCCGAGAAGCGAACTTACGCCAAGGGTCGTTAGTCCGAACGCGGAGGTGAACTCCGAAATCATGACGCTAGGCACCGAGCAAACCGCATATTGCAGGAAGTAGAATAAGAGGAAGAAGAACCACGCGATGACGAAAGTGACATGCAAGCCGCTAACCGGTGTCGGTTTGGACGAAGGCGCTGTCGCGGATGACGCGGTATCGACTGCCATGGCGGCTCCTCGCGGAAAGGTGCTTTGGCGGACGGCAATCACTTAAGGCTGTCTGCGCCTGACCGGCCTTGATCTATGTCAAGGGAGGTGTCGCGAGTGCTGCACTTGCCGTCGGACGGCGGACACTAATCAACGATTGGCCGATTCCGCGTTCCACCAGCCGCCGCCCAGTGCCACGAACAGCGCGACGGTATCCTGATAGCGCTGCGCCCGCGCCTCTAGATCGGTGATCTTGGCCTGGTAGAATTGGCCGTCGGCGATCAGCACGTTGGTATAATCGGCCAGTCCGGCTTGGTAATTGGATTGGACGAGATGAAGCGCCTCGGTCGCGGCGTTGACTGCCCGGTTCTGCGCTTCGAGCGACATCGCGTCATGATCGAGCGCGCGCAGGGTGTCCGCAACTTGCGCGAATGCGCTCAGCACCGTCTGCCGGTAGCTTGCCGATGCGGCATCGAACCCTGCGATCGCCGCCTTGCGGCGGAACCAGAGCGTTCCGCCCTCGAAGACCGGCTGCGTAATGTTGGCACCGAGACTCCAGAAGCCCGCATTCTTCGCGAACAGATCATTCGCTGCCGTGTTGTTGACGCCGTAACCGGCATTAAGGGATACGCTCGGCAAGAGGGCCGCGGTCGCCACGCCGATCCCGGCGCTCGCTTGGTGCAGATTGGCCTCGGCGGCGAGAATGTCCGGACGCTGGCGCACGAGCGCTGACGGCAGGCTCACGGGCAAGATCTCGGGAAGCGCAATCTCCTCGAAGCTTATTGTGGGCGCCTGCCATTGCGCGGGCGTCCGGCCGACAAGCGTGGCGAGGAGATCGTCCGCCTGAGTAATCTTCTGTTCGAGCCCCGGGATTGTCGCCTCGAAGGAATCGAGCTGGCTTTCAATGCTAAGGACGTTCGAATAAGGCGCCGTTCCAGCGTTCGCCTTCACCTGCGCGAGTGTCACCTGCTTTTGCTCGAGCGTAACGATGTCTTGCGTGGCATCGAGTTCGGCCTGATACGCTGCCTTGGCGATCAGCGTGTTGATGACATTGCCGGTGATGGTCAGATCGGCGCCGAGGAGCGTGTTCTGCTGCGCATCAACCGCGGCGGCCAATCCCTCGACCGTGCGGCGCTCGCCGCCGAACGCGTCGAGCGCATAGGAGACGCTCGTCGAGAGCGTGAAGAGGTTGAAAACCACCGGCGGCGTTTCTTGATCCACTTTAAGCGCCGAATATCTCTGGCGCGCGGCGGCCGCACCTACCTCGACCGACGGGAAGAAGATGCCATAGCCGGCGCGCAAATCGTACTGGCTTTGCCGCAGGCTCGCGGCGGCGGCCTCGATCGTGGGGTTTGCGGCAATGGCCTCTGCGACGACGTCATCGATCTTCCGCGACGCAAAGAGCTGCCACCATTGTGCGGCTATCGCATCCCCCGGCGCAAAGCGCTGCGCGGTCCCGTCGGTCGCGATTGTCTCCTTTGGATCGGTGCCGCTCGTGTAATGGTCGACGGGCGGCGCTCCGGGCCGCCTGAAATCGGGTCCTACGGCACAGCCGGCGAGCGCCGAAAGCAGCGTCGCGGCCATCATCACTGCGAGAGGCGCTGGCGGCTTATTTCGAGCCGACATAGACATCGACCAGCTCGCCGGGATAGAGGTTGACATCCTTCGGCTTATCGAAGCGGAAGATGAGCGGCAGGACGCGGACATCGACCCGCTCCTGCTTCTGGTCCGACAGCTCGATCTTGGGCGAGACGTAGGGCTGCGTCCGCTCGTAGGTGAGCGGCACACTCACCTCGGTGCCCTCTATGAACATGCGCGCTTCCATCTTGTCGACCGGCGGCAGCCGGCTGACCAGGATCTCGTCGATATAGGCCCGCACCTCGAGATATTGCTGCGAGGTGCCCATGATCACCAGCGGCACATAGGCTTCGGTGTAGCTGTCATAAGCACCCTGCGGCGAGACGTAGCTGCCCGCCGCGGCCAGAACGGACAGCACGACGCCGTCGATGGGTGCCCTAATCGTGTATTTGGCAAGCAGTGCACTGCCTGCGGCATAGGCCTTGCTGAGTGCCGCGTATTGCTTCTCCTGGTTCTCGATGTCGTAAGTCCAGGCGCCCGCCCTCGTCAGGTCGTACTGCTTCTGGACTACGTCAAGATTGGTCGCCGCGACCTTCTCCGCGTTCCGGGCATTGTCGAGGTCGTTCTTGGCGACCGATTGCGGATCGAGGCGGTACGATGCCTCCTCCTTGTCGAGCACGTCCTGCGCATTCTTGAGGCTGGCCTTGGCGTTCGCCACCTGTGCCACCGAAACCGCCAGCGTTTCCGCACGCGGCTCGGCCTTCAGTTCCTTAAGCATTGCCAGGGCGGCCTCGGCCTGTGATTCTTCCTGCTCGACCGTCGCGCGCTGGACTGACTCGTCGATGGTCGCGAGCGGTGCGCCCGCCTTCACCTTGTCACCCTCGTCCACCAGGATCTTGGTGATTGGTCCTGAGATCTCAGGGTAGATGGTGATGTTCTCACCCTGCGACTGGTAGCTCTCGACGATACCGTTGGCGTAGATGCCCTTGGCATAGGGATTTGCCGCCGGCGTGAAGACCGGTGGTAGCGGCGGCTTCTCCTGCGCGTAGAGAACGGCGCTCGTGATACCGGCAAGGATGCCGACCGCAGACAACACGTATAGCGGCGCACAATTCACGCGCGGTTCCTTTCCCCGATATTCAGGAGCTGCGCGCCCTCGATCCGGACAAGCCGCCCATCCTCCATCGTCGCGATTCGGTCAGCGAGATCGAGGATGCGTGAGTCATGGGTGACGATTACGATGCAGCGCGTATCGTTGAGAATCTCGGTGCGCAGAAAGCTGACGATGGTGCGCCCGGTCTCGCCGTCAAGCGAGGCTGTCGGCTCGTCGAGCACCAGGATTTCCGGACGTGCCACGAGCGCGCGCGCGATTGCGACGCGCTGTTGCTCGCCACCGCTCAATTTCACCGGTAGGAGATCTGCCCGGTTGGATAGACCGACGACTTCAAGGTTCTTGAGCGCCTCGCTCATCGCCTCATTCCAGTCACACCGCTGCAGGATAAGGGGGATCGCCACATTTTCGGCCGTGGTGAGGCGCGGGAAGAGATGATAGTCCTGAAACACGAAGCCGATCCGCTTCAGGCGGAATTCGGCGATCGCGTTGTCCGACAATTTCCAAATGTCGACACCGTCGACCGTCACGCTCCCGGCGTTGGGGCGCAGGATGCCGGAGATCATGCTGAGGAGCGTCGTCTTGCCGCTGCCCGACGGACCAACGATGTAGAGAATTTCATCGAAGTTGGCGGCGATGCTGAAATCCCTGACCGCGTTGGTCCGGGCCTCGCCTTCGCCGAACCATTTCTGGAGGCCTTTGGCCTCAATCGCGACTCTGGCTTCGGCCATCGCTCACCCCCGGAAAATATCGAAGGGATCGATGGTGAGGACCTTGCGGATGCCGGCGTAGCTGGAGACAGCGGCGATCACCATCACCATCCCGAACGCGAGCGCGAGATTGTTGAAGGTGATGATGGCGGCGTAGGTCGGAAGATAGAGCTTCGCCACCCAGATGATGAGTGCGCAAGACCCGATCCCGAGCCCAAGGCCTGTTAGTGCGACGAATCCCGCCTGGAACAGGATTACGCCGACGAGCTCGCGGTTCTTGGCGCCGATCGCCTTCAACGCGCCGAAATTGGCCGAGATTCTCGAGAATGAAGGTGTAGTAGGTCTGGCCGGAGATCGACAATCCGACGATGAAGCTAATCACCGCCATCAGCAGAATGTTGATCCCGAAGCCCGTCTGGTAGGTATAGAAGGACGAGATGCGCTGCATGAATTCGTCCTTGGTCAGCGCGAGATAGCCCATCTTTGCGACGGCTTGCTCGATGCGCGCGACATCGGCATCGTCCTTGGGCTCGACCAGGACATAGGAGGTGGTGAACCGCGTATTCGGGATATAGGTGCGGGCGCGGTTGAAAGTGGTATAGAGCGTCGGCACGCCGAAGAGCCCGCTCGTTGCGACCGCCGCAATTCCGACGATCTTGCCCCGGAAGTCGTTCAGTTCGAAGGTGGTGCCGACCGTCGGGTTCTCGAGCTTCGGGAACTCCGAGTCCTTGACGACAAAGAATCCGTTTTCGGCGAAGATGTCCTCGATATTGCCCTGAAGCAGCGCCGGCCTGCCGAACAGGGTCTCGTCGTCGAGCCCGACCACATTCACAGACTGATACGTGCCGTCGGCGAGCTTCACGAGCGCGCCGCCCGAATAGAGCGGCACCGCATATTTGACACCCTCGATCGAGCGAACCTCGTCGATGACGTAATCGGGGAGCGGAATTGTATTGGCGACGGTCTGCACGGCCGGATCCATCACCCAGATCTTGGCGCCGATATTGATGACGGTTGCGGATGCGCGGTAGAGCGACCCTGAGAAGAGGGACGTCATCTCGATCATCAGGAAGACGGCGAAGGTGACGCCGACCAGTAGCGCAACGAATTTCGGGCGGTCATTCACGAGCAGCTTGTAGCCAAGTCGCAATATACCGAACACCTGACGACCTCATGATCTACTGCGCCACGCTAGGGCGGCGGCCGCAATGCAGCATTGATCCAGGTCAACTCAGTCGATCCCAATGCAGATTCTCATTCTCAAGCCCTTGAGCTGCCTCATTGCCGGCCGGTCGCGCTTCCCCAGCTGCCCCCGGCCCACAACCGGTTTCCGACCCGCATTTAATCGGCGTGCGGGATGCTTCCTCGATTGTGGCGGTCGAGGGCGGCTGATGCGGTCACCGCATTTGATCTGCCGCAAAGCGGAAAAACAGATAACATCGTTGAATTGCCTTGCGACCGAGGAGCAAGGGCCATGGTACTGACGTCGGATGCGGTGCGACACGAGCTGTCGCGGATCGAAGCCCTCATCGCAGTGCTTGGGAACGGCGCCCCGATCGGTGATGACGACGTCGAGGATTCTGCATTGGCTCACGGAGCAGCGGATCTATCTCCACGCGCTGCTCTTAGTACGGCAAGCTCAATGTGGGCAGCGGCTGGTCAGCCTCGCGTTCTGGCGCGACGGCTGGTTCAGCGGCGCGAGTCGCTCGATAGCTGCGGCAGCGTGATGCTCTTTTCCAATTCTCGTTGAAAGGCAGGCTCTCATGCGTATGAAATACTCGCACTTGGCCTTGGCGATCGCGTTCGGCGCAGCATTCGTACTTCTGGTGCCGGAAGTCCAAGCGCAGCATCGCGGCGGCGTCGATTTTCATGGCCGCGATTTCGGCCATTTCAGTCGTGGCGATCTCGCGACTTGGCGCGGCGGGCATTGGGTGAATGACTGGCACGACGGCCGCTTCGCCTGGTGGTGGGTCGTCGATCCGTTCTGGTACTTTTATCCGCAGCCGATCTATCCCTACCCCACTTACGTGCCACCTGCGGTCGTCGTGCAGCAGGCGCCGCCGGTGCCGACGGGGATGCCACCGGCGCAGTATTGGTATTACTGCGACAACCCGCAGGGCTATTACCCCTATGTCGCGTCCTGCAATGTCGCCTGGCGCGGGGTACCGGTTACGCCGCAAGCCGCTCCGGCTCCCGCACCTCAGAAATAACAGGTCGACTCTCATGAAAAAGGTCATTCCGGCGCTCATCGGCGTCTGCCTCCTTGCGGCCTGCGTCTCGCCGCCGATGGGCCCCTCGGTCGCGGTGATGCCTGCGCCCAACAAGCCATTCGACGTGTTTGCCCAGGACCAAGCGACGTGCAAGGAATTCGCCGACAGCCAAGTCGCGGGCGATGCCAACGCCGCCAACAATCAGGCGATCGGGACCGCCGCAATCGGCACCGCGCTTGGCGCCGGCCTCGGTGCGGCGGTCGGTGAGGGCCGCGGCGCGGCGGTCGGCGCCGGCGCCGGCGCCATCGCCGGGACCGCGATAGGATCGGGTCAGTCGGAACAGGCGCAGATGAGCCTGCAGCAGCGCTACAATATCGCCTATTCGCAGTGCATGTATGCCAAGGGCAACCAGGTGCCAGGCTTCCAGCTGCCGGTCGCGCCTCCCCCTCCGCCTCCACCGCCGCCCAACCGTTAGGGGCTGTTGAAGGCAGTGGGTCAGCTCAAGCCGTTGCGGTCAATTTCATGTAGTACAATTTCGGCCGCATCCATCAGACGTTGCGGACCACGCCAGCCCAAACGGCAGGGGGTGACGAGTAAGCTTCGGGAGCTTTCCGATATTGTCCGAGCGGTGGATAGAATTGACTCATATTGGCCCGTAGAGGCCCGGATAGGCTACTTATCCTTGCGCGCGCCTACTTGCATTCCAAATCTGTAACATGATCCATGCGCCGGTCACGGGCCCGCAAAGTACCAAAATGACTGCCAGCCGCCGCTTGCCTGTCCGGGCGGACGAATTCCGTTTCGCGAGACGGCCCCTCAAGCCATACCGCGCCGCATGGTCCGCAACCGTGATCAAGGACAAGCTGCTGCGGTTCGTGCCTGCGGCCGCGCATATCCGGCGCCTCCTCGACGAGCGCGAAGAGCATCGCGCCCCAAACACCCGATTTGAGACCGAGCTCGAAGATCACCTGACTCGCCATGGATGCTTCGAAATCCGGCAATTCCGGCATGACTCGACCTCAATCCCCATCGGCCCTTGATCTATCTCAAAGCGCAATCCTTGGTAGCAGGCTTACGCTCCTTCGCACTCCGACGATGGGGATACGCCATGCCGTACAAGCAGGTTATGTTCCGCTCTGCGGCCCGCGAGAAGATTCTGCGCGGCGCGGCCCAGCTTGCCGACGCCGTACGCGTGACCTTGGGACCGCGGTCCAAGGCCGTGCTCATCCAGAAGAAATGGGGCGCGCCCATTGTCTGCAACGACGGCGTCACGATCGCCAAGGAATTCGAGCTCAAGGACGCGGAAGAAAATCTGGGCGCGCAGATGATGCGGCAGGCCGCCGAGAGGACAGGCGATGTGGTCGGCGACGGCACGAGCACGGCCACGATCCTGGCCTATGCGATTTTCGCGGATGGCTTGCGCAATGTCACAGCCGGTGCGAGCGCGATCGATCTGAAGCGCGGGCTCGACCGCGCCACGAAGGCGGCGGTCACGGCGCTCAAGGCGCTGTCGCGTCCGGTCGCAACCCGCAAGGAAAAGGCGCAGGTGGCGACGATCTCGGCCCACAATGACCCCGCAATCGGCGAGCTTGTTGCCGATGCCATGGAGAAAGTCGGAGCCGAGGGCGTCATCACGGTCGAAGAATCGAAAACCACGGAGACGACAATGTCTGTCGTCGAGGGCATGCAGTTCGACCGCGGATTCATCTCGCCCTATTTCGTGACCAACCCCGACAAGATGGAGGCGGTGCTCGAGGATCCGTACATTCTGTTATCGGACCGCAAGCTCGGCGTCCTCAAGGACATCGTCCCGTTGCTCGAACAGGTTGCCAAAGCGGGACGCCCGCTCCTCGTCATCGCGGAAGATATCGAAGGCGAGGCGCTTGCCACCCTCATCGTCAACCAGCTGCGCAGTGCGCTCAAGAGCTGCGCCGTGAAGGCGCCGGGGTTCGGTGATCGCCGTAAGGCGATGCTCGAGGACATCGCCGTTGTCACGGGCGGCATGGTTGTCTCCGAGGAGGTGGGACTGAAGCTCGAGAACGTGGGAGCGGAGCAGCTTGGCCGCGCGAAGCGCGCGGTCATCGACAAAGACAACACGACGCTTATCGGCGGTCAGGGCGCACGCGCCGATATCGATGGCAGGATCCAGCAGATCCGCCGCGAAATCGAGAAGACGACGAGCGATTACGACCGCGAGAAGCTCCAGGAGCGACTCGCGAAGCTTTCCGGCGGCGTCGCCGTCATCCGCGTCGGCGCACCGACCGAAGCCGAGATGAAGTCGAAGAAGGAAGCTCTCGATGATGCCATCAGCGCAACCAAGGCGGCAGTCGCGGAAGGCATCGTTCCCGGAGGCGGGCTGGCGCTGTTGCGCTCGATCGGTGGGGTCGCCCGCGAGGAGCAGGCTTGCGAAGGCGACGAGCGGACCGGCGTGCAGGTGTTGAAGCGTGCGCTCGAGGCGCCCACCCGGCAGATCGCGGAGAATTCCGCTGTCGATGCCGGGGTTGTGGTCGCGCGCATGCTGAGCGGCGAGGGCAATCTGGGATTCGACGCGGCCCGTAAGGATTATGTTGATCTGGTCGAAGCCGGCATCATCGACCCTACCAAAGTGGTCCGCGTCGCGCTCGAGAATGCCGTGTCGGTCGCGAGCGTGCTATTGCTGACCGAGGCGACCATGACGGAAATTGTCGAAGAAAAGAAAGAAAGGGTACCGGAGCCGGATTATGGGATGTGATTGGATCATTCACTCCATGGCGGGGGGCCTGTTCCCATACTGCTGACACTACCGCTCGATCATCTCACTGTTTTCCGGCATTCTTGTGCGGTCTGGCCTTTTGCAGCGGCTGCTGTCTCGCAGCAACCTGCATGTACGTTTCATCGGACTTCAGCGATAGGGAAGTGGATTCCTGAATGTGCGGGCCCGCGGCGACTTGATCGAGCGGCAGGAAAGCGCTGGCATACGGGTGGTTACTCGGGTAACAGGATCGATCCTCCTGAATTTCACGATCTGTCGCTTGCCGCGCCAGACTTCGACCGAGTCAAATTCCTGGCCGTCCCGCAGGCAAGCCCGCGCCGCGTCGAATGTTATGAAATCATCAGCCAGCTCAGGCAGCGGTTCGCCCATCATCCAATCCAAAAACCGCGCGACGACACGCTCCAGCATTTACCCCACTCCCCTCGCTAGCGTCGCATGCCTTGATCTAACATCAGCCGACCGACCGGCACCTCGCTACAATTCAACGTGAGGCACGACCCGAGCTCGCCTGGCGTCAAGATAGGTTCCGATAGTTCGCTATTGTCGCGCGGTGCCGTCGAAATGTCCGCGCGCAAGAGCCCGGACGCGCGCAAGATGGTCATCGCCCATTGCCGCCGACATTCCCGGGGCGACTTCACCGAAGTGAAGATGCCCCAGAAGATCAAGACCCGACGCGCGAAAGATATGTGCGTCTTGCAACGCCTGCACGGCATCCCAGTCGCCACTCTTTCTAAGGGAATCAAGCGGCGCAGCGGAAATCGTTATCGCGATGGCCTTTCGGCCCGTGAGGAGACCGCGCAGGGTGTTGGCCTGGAAGTCATAGGCAAAGCCGGATGAAAATACGCGATCGATGTATCCCTTCATGATCGCCGGCATGGATGCCCACCACAGGGGATAGATGAAAGCCAGAACATTGGCTGCGCGGACATGACTCTGTTCCCGGACGAGATCGGCGTGGGGCGCACGACCGGCCCCGGGGCCGGCCAACTCGCGGGCATCCAAGACCGGGTTGAACTCCATGCGATACAGATCGCACAACTGGATCTCGTGCCCGAGCTTTTCGATCTCGTCGGCATAAGCCCGCGCCACGGACATCGTGAAGCTTGCCTCGCTCGGATGCGCGGCGACAATAAGATGCTTCATCTCCGGGGCTCCGTGGCTGTCTTGGGGCCATGGCTCTGAAGCGCCGCTTGACTCGAAAGCACGCGATCCATGGCCAACCGGGAGAGCTTTCCGGCCTCGTCGAGATAGGCCTTGAGCGCCTTCTCGGCGGCCTGGCATTGGCACTGGAACATGGTGGCCGGGTCCCGGCAACTCATCAGCGCGGTCAAGGTTTCCCAGTCCGCCTGCATCCGCGCCCGCGTAAAATCCCGCATCTCCGCCGCAACCTCTGACGTCGCTTGGACCCACGATGCGAACGCGTTCTGACCCGCGTCGAACATCCGATGAGCGTCCAAACCGTTGGTGACGCTCATGGGCTTGGCGATCTCGGAAGAGGGCTTCGTGGCGGACATGGCTGGACCTCGTTTCAT
The DNA here is from genome assembly GCA_963832575.1 of uncultured Alphaproteobacteria bacterium. GTDB lineage: Bacteria > Pseudomonadota > Alphaproteobacteria > ATCC43930 > CGMCC-115725 > DATJLY01. Next base: position 162,105 of record CAWHUT010000017.1, on the reverse strand, counting down.
GGGCTCTGTGAGACAGGTGACTGAAAGCCTAAGGACCTCCTGGCGCCTTGATCTGCGTCAAGGCGTGAGAGCGTTCTTCAGCCCGGCTTCTTTCCCTTGCTGTGCGCTCGCCGGCTGGCGCTGCCGACCGTTTAACATGGATCAATGCATCCGCGTGCGGTGGGTGCCAAGAAAGAGTTCATCTATCGCGGAAGGAGCCACAATGTGCAGAATTTCTCGCGGCGCGCCTTCCTTTGCAGCTCGGGCTTGACCGCCGCAAGCTCCGTTATCGTGGACGCTGTGTCCGTAACTACTTCGGCCGCATCTGACGGGCCGCGCGGACCGACTGCCATAGGGCCGACCGCCGTTCCAGTCACGCTCATCGTCAATGGTTCGACGAGAATCATCACCGTCGAACCGCGCATGACCTTGGCGGAGGCGCTGCGCGGCCCAATGGAATTGACGGGCACAAAGATCGCCTGCAACCGCGGCTCATGCTCGGCTTGCACGGTGTGGCTCGACGGCGCTCCGATCTGTTCGTGCATGATGCTCGCGATCGAAGCCGACGGACGCGGTGTCACGACCATCGAAGGTCTCGCCTCGGGCGAAACGCTTCATCCCGTGCAGGCGGCGTTCATTGAGAATGACGCGCTGCAATGCGGCTTCTGCACACCGGGCTTGGTGATGAGTTGCGCGGCGCTTCTCGCGCGGACCGCCAATCCCACCGTCGAGGATGTCCAGGCGGCGATCGCCGGCCATTACTGCCGCTGCGGCACGTATCCGCATGTCGTCGCGGCGACGCTGGCGGCGGCGAAGATGCGGAGGGGCTGACGATGGCGAACGACAGGCTCCGCAGCGAGATATTTCCTGCCGGGATCGCAAGCGCCGGCCTTGGCCAAGTGAAGCGGCTCATTCCGGCGGATGAGCCACCGCCGCTTCCGCCAAATGCCGAACTCGCCGTGATCGGCAAGCCGGTTGTTCGCCAGAACGGCCGGGCCAAGGTGACCGGCGCGACTCGGTTTACGGTCGACATCGTTCTGCCGGGGATGCTGCATGGGCGAATTCTCCGCTCGCCGCTGCCGCACGCGGATATTCGAACCCTCGACGTTTCACCTGCCGCAAGTCATCCGGGCGTCCGCTCGGCCATCCGTTTCATTCAGACCGGTGCGACATTGCGCTATATCGGCGAGCCAATCGCCGCTGTCGCAGCGGTGTCGCCGGCGATCGCGGACGAGGCGCTGCGACTTGTCCGCTTCGATTTGAAGCCACTTCCTTTCACCGTCGATCTCGACGAGGCGCGCGCGACCGGTGCTCCGGTCGTCTTCGACGCGGCGTCGGCTCCGGCCGGGCATCCCTCGGGATTTCCAGCGGCCGCCGGACTTCCTCTCAATGGCAACGTGCGCGGGCCCGCAACAGACCGCCGCGGCGACGTCGCGCGAGGATTCGCCGATGCCGACATCGTCGTTGAAGGCGAATACGCCACCGTGGTTCAGACCCATTGCTGCCTCGAGCCGCATGCAATCGTCGCGGACTGGCGTGCCGATGGCTTGACCGTCTACATGTCGACGCAGTTCACCGCCGGCGTCCGGAACGAACTCGCCGAGTCGTTCGACCTGCCCCTGAACCGCGTGCGCGTGATCGTCGACGGGATGGGCGGCGGATTCGGATCGAAATCCGCCCTCGGCAATTATGGCCGGATCGCAGTTGCGCTCTCGCGCGCGGCAGGTGCGCCCGTGCGCATCATCCTCGACCGCGAGGAAGAACAGATGGACGCGGGCAATCGCCCAGCGACATGGCAGCGCTTGCGGATCGGCGCGACACGCGATGGCGCACTCACGGCAATCTCGCTCTTGAGCTACGGCACTGCCGGGGTGACTGTCGGCGCGGGCGTCGGCAACAACGCCCAGTCGCTCTACGCTTGTGCCAATTTCGAGAGCGCGCAGCATGATGTCTTCACCAACGCTGGCCCGGGCTGCGCGATGCGGGGCCCCGGCAATACGCCAGGCGCCTTTGGACTAGAGCAGGCGATTGACGAGTTGGCCGAGCGTCTCGCGCTCGACCCTCTTTCGCTGCGCGACCGCATCGACCTCAGCCCCATACGGCGCGAAGAGCGGCGCATCGGTGCCGAGCGCATCGGCTGGCCGCGGCGGCACTCGCCAGGCGCGGATCTCGGTCCGGTGAAGCGCGGTCTCGGCATGGCGCAGTCGATCTGGGGCGCCAACGTGCAGACCAACGCGTCCTGCGAGGTCCGCGTCATGCGAGATGGCTCGGTCGAGGTGCTGTCGAGCGTGCAGGACATCGGCACCGGGATCGGCACCGTGCTGGCACAGACCGTGGCCGAGGTGCTGGGGCTGCGCCCGGAACAGATTTCTGTTCGGATCGGCGATACCGAGTTTCCCGCCGGCGGCCCATCCTATGGCAGCCGCACGACCGCCTCGCTTACGCCGCCGGCGCGGACTGCCGCGTGGCGCGTCCTGCAATCACTCCTCCGGGACGTGGCGCCTTTCCTTAATGCCGCGCCCGAGGAATTGCTCGCGCGCGATGGCCGGATCGTCGTGCGCGACGACGCCGGCCGTTTCATGAGCTTCGCCGCCGCCGCCGCGCGCCTACGCACGGACCGTATCAGCGCCATCGAATCACGCCGCGATGATTACTCCGGCTTCCGCCGGCGGATGGAGGACGCCGCTTTGGCGCAGCAGGATTTGGGCGGCGTCCAGTTCGCAGAAGTATCGGTCGACACCGAAACCGGCATGGTCCGCGTCGAGAAAGTCGTGGCAGTGCAGGATTGCGGCCGGCCGATGAACCCTCTGCTAACTGAAAGCCAGGTGCAGGGCGGGGTTTTAATGGGTCTCTCCTATGCGCTCATCGAGAACCGGATCATGGACCGGCACACCGGCCGTATGGTCAACCCCAACCTCGAACAATATAAGCTCGCCGGCCCGCGTGAGACGCCGCAAATCGACGTCGTGCTGCTCGAAAACTACCAGGGCCAGAGCGCGACGGATGCCTATGGAATCGCCGAGCCGTCCAACATCGCTACGGCGCCCGCGATCGCCAACGCGATCTACAACGCGATCGGCGTTCGGATGCGAGCGCTCCCCATGAATCCCGCGATGGTCCTTGCCGCGCTGGGCAAGGTTCCTGCGAGGAGCTGACACATGAACCGCTTTGCCTTCGTGCGAGCCCGGACGATCGCGGAAGCCGCCGCCTCGGCATCGACGACGGTAGCCGATGCGATGATTGCGCGGCGCACCGATGCAACGGTCATCAAGGCGGGTGGCATCGATCTCCTCGACCTCATGAAGGAACACCTGCTCGCGCCTGCCAAAGTGGTGAGCCTTGCCGGCGTCCCGGGGCTTGACGAGATCTCCGATGACGCTGGTGGTGGCTTGCGCATCGGAGCGATGGTCACGCTTGCTGCTCTTGCGGGAAATGCCGCCGTGCGCCAACGCTATCCCGCGTTGGCGGATACCGCCCTGGGCTCCGCTAGCCCGCAGCTTCGCAACGTCGCGACCGTTGGCGGAAATCTGCTGCAACGACCGCGCTGCTGGTATTTCCGGGCTGAGGCCTATCACTGCCTCAGGAAGGGCGGCGGCCATTGCTTCGCGCTTTCAGGCGAGAATCAGTATCACGCGATCTTTGACAACCATCCCTGCGCCATCGTGCATCCTTCGACGGCTGCCACGATCCTCGTGGCGCTTGGTGCGACAGTCGAACTCACCAATTCAGCCGGCGCCGTGCGACAACGCACGCTCGAAGACTTTTTCGTGCTGCCGGATCGCGATCTCCAGCGCGAGAACGATTTGCGGCCACAGGAAGTTTTGACGTCCCTTCGCCTGCCGCCGTTGCGGCCGGGCGTTCGCATGGCGCACGTGAAGCAGGGCGAGAAGGATTCGTTCGACTGGCCGCTCGCCGATGTCGCGGCCGTGCTCGATGTCTCATCCGACGGGATCTGCCAGGGCGCATCGATCGTGCTCGGCGCCGCCGCCCCGGTTCCCTATCGTGCGAAGGCCGCCGAGGCCACGCTCGCCGGCCGGCACATCACCGCTTCCGTGGCACAGGATGCGGCACGCGCGGCCCTTCAGGGGGCTACGCCGCTCGCCCAGAACACCTACAAGCTGCCCCTTTTCGAGACACTGGTCCGCCGGGCCATCCTGGCCGCATCGGACTGATAGCCATGGGAGTTGCGATGATGACGAGACGCAAGGCCGGTGCCGGACTCCTCGCAAGTGCGGCCCTCGCTGCCGCACCGGTGGTCGCGGTCGCACAGGAGCTCCGGCCGACCGAATTGCCGGCGCCGCGCAGCAGCGGCGGCATGCCGCTTACCGATGCGCTCAAGCTCAGGCGTTCGATCCGAGAATATGCGGACCGCCCGTTATCGCCGCAAGTCCTGTCGGATCTGCTCTGGTCGGCCTTCGGCATCAATCGGCCGAGCGGCGACCGCACCGCACCTTATTGGCGACATGTCATGGTGATGGACATCTATGCCGCGCTGAAAAACGGGGTATGGCGCTACGAGCCGAAGGACCATGCATTGTCAGCTTACATGACCGCCGACATCCGCGCGGCGACTGGACAGCAGGACTTCGTCGGCACGGCGCCGTTAAACCTCATCTACGTCGCTCACGGCGAGCGTATGACTGACGTCCCGCCGGAGGAACGGCGTCTCTATGCCTCGGTCGATGCCGGCTTCATCGGCCAGAACGTCTATCTGTTTTGTGCCTCGGAGGGTCTCGCCACCGTGTTCCGGGGCGCCGTGGATACGGCGAAGCTCGCCGAGACCCTGAAACTGCCGGAGGGACAGTTCGTCACCTTTGCGCAGACCGTGGGTTATCCGAAAGTCTGACCCAAACCATAGAAACTACGGCACGCGGCTTCCCGGCCGCGCCCGCGCCGGGGCGGCGGACGCTAGCGGTCTTCGCCATCGCCGCCGATCACCGAGCCGCGTTCGCGGCACCCCCCGCATTACGCCATTCTGCGCCGCCGAATGAGCCCGAATGCGCCGAGCCCCGCGAGCAAGAGCGACAGGGACCCCGGCTCCGGCACGCTGAAGTCGGTGAAAAACGCCGTATCAAAACCAAACGTGGGATCGTCGACATTGCTGAAGATGAGTTCGTCGGCCAGCGGATTGATCGCGAGCGACACCTGCGTGAATACGTCGAGGAAATCGTCCGTCGTGTCGTAATTGTCCGGCAGATTGATGGTTACCGGCGGTCCGCCCGGTGTGATGATCGTGACCATCGCATCGTCCGTCGCAGGCGTGCAGGAACCTTCAAACTCGGCCGCATCAAAGCAAAATTCCGAGGCATAATCGAAAATGAGCTCGGGCGAGCCGGGCTTGAAAGTCATGGTGAACGAAGAGCCCGGGGAAAGACCGTCGGAATCCGACGGCTGCCCCCGACGGGCTGTTGAAGAAGTCGGCGCCCTGCGAATAAGCCATGGCGGTGTTGGAAAAGGTGACGCCGACATTCGGCCCCGGCCCCGCGTCAGGGGTGCACGGAGAGACGGTGCTGCACGCGAAGCCGCCATCGTAATAGGAGGCGACATAGTCGCCGCCAAACTCGTTGGAGTTGGGGCCGGTGAAATCCAACAGCGTCGCCTTCGCGGATTGCGGCACGACCGCGGCCAGACCTGCGGCAAGCGCCACCGCGGCAACAGACGTAAAAGTTCCGAAACGCATCGATACCTCCGTTAGAGAATCATTTGGTTATTGGTAGCTCACGACCTCGCCGGTGCTCGGATCGAGGGTGAGCTTTTTGACATTGGGCGCGGCAGTGAAGTTGAAGAGACCGTTGAGCGAGCCCGCCAATCGGTCGAAGGATCCCGCGCCCGGCGTCGCAGGCGTGGTTGCGTCGATGTAGCCGAGGTTCCAATTGGTCTCGATGAAAGCGAGGATGGAGGTCAGATCATTGACCGTATGATCGACGTAATTCGCTCTGGCATAAGGCGAGATCACGACAAGCGGCAACCGCGTGCCGTAGCCGCATCGGTCGTTGTAGGCCCCTGCCCCGAGCGTGCCATTGACGTTGCAGATGTGATCGAGGTTGGGATCGTTCGACTGATTGACGATCGGCGGCATGACGTGGTCGTACCAACCGTCGGAATCGTCGTAGGTAATGAAGATCACCATGCTCGGCCAAGCCGGCGACTGCATCAGCGCGTTGATCGTGTTGACGAGGAACGTTTGCTCCAGCAGCGGTCCGGATTTCTGAGGATGGCCGGTCGCGGTCTGGGGCGCCTTGATGAAGGTTACGGCCGGGAGACTGCCCGCGGCGAGCGCGGCATTGAGGGCGTTGAGATCGTATTGGTGGTTTGCCTGGTCCGCCGCAGTGCCGATCGCCGCCGTCGAGCTCGGCGGCACGTGCTGCGGATTTGCCGTCGAGGCATAATACTCGAACGGCATATAGTGCGGGTTGTAATTGGTATTGGACGCGCAGGTCATTCCGGCAGCGAAATCGCCGTAGAACCAGCCCCAACTCACGCCCCGCAGATTCAGCAAATCGCCGATGTTGCGGCTGGTCATCTGCACCGATGCGCCGCTCGAACACGCGTCCTGCGACACCGGCGGATCGATATTGGCGATGACCGACCCGTTGGCAACATCCTTGGCCGCACTGGAGGAAATTGCGGCGGTGGTGTGCGTCTGACCCGAGATGAGGTTCAGGTGGCCCTCGACGGTCACGCCAAATTCGGTGTCGAAGAAATTGTCGCTGATTGCGTAATGCTGCGCGTAATTCCACAGCGCCGTCACGGTATTGCCGTCGTAATAGCCCATTGCGAGATTGGCATCGCATGGCGCAAGCGTCGTCGTATTTTGGGCCGTTGGCTGCGCGCTCGTGTAGGTCGGAAACTGGTCGACCACACCGTGGTCGTAGGCCTCCTGCTCGGCGTCGTAGGCGTTGTCGTTGTCGCAGGTGACGGCGTCGCTTCGGTCGAGACGGTACGGCGGCGCGTGACTGCCGTTGTAGTAATTGGGGTTGAGCGCGACGAGATCCGATGGCGCCGGGCCGATGCCGTTGATGGCCGGCGTGCCGGGAAGCGCCGTGAACGCCGGCTCGCCCGGCGGATTTGTCGCCACCGGATAGGTCCCGAAATAATGGTCGAAGGAATTGTTTTCTCCGAAGATCACCACGACGTGCTGAATGGGCGTCGTCGGAGTTTGAACCGCTGCGTCGCCGAGCCCCGGCCCGAACACGCCGCCGGCGAGGGCGAGGAACGCCCCAATCTGCTTCTTCATGCTTCACTCTCCCGATCGGGTTTACGGGCGACGCGTTGGCGCGCCGCCCGTTACCCTTGGTTGACGTTGCCGGTTGTCAGTTGTCGCTGATCACCGTCCCCGTCGGATTGAGAAGCAGATGCTTGACGTTTGGCGGGCCCGAGAAATTGAACATGCCCAACAGCGAGCCGGCGGACTGGTCGAACGACGCCGTTTGGGGTGTCTGCGGGTTGGTGCTGCCATCAATCGTGCCGATGGTGCCGAGTTTCCAGTTGTATTCGATGAAGGCGATGATCGACGCCTGGTTCGTCAGCGTGTGATCGACGTAGTTCTGCTTGGCCCAAGGCGAGATCACGAGCAACGGCTGGCGGAAGCCGTGGCCACAGCGCCCTTCCCAGGATGCCTGATCCGCCACCGGCGCCGTACCGCAGTTGCCCGATCCGGATATCGCGTCCTGGTTGGTGTTGGACTCGCTTACGACCGGTGCCATGACGTGGTCGTACCAGCCGTCGGAGTCGTCATAGGCGATGATGATCGCCGTCGTCGGCCAATTCGGCGACGCCACGATGGCGTTGATCACCGTCGTCAGCCATGCCTGCTCGAGCAGCGGATCGGAGTTGCCGGGATGCGCGTTCTGGTAATAGGGCGCCTTGACGAACGTCACCGCCGGCAGCGTCGCCCCGTTCCCCAGCGCGGTCAACAACACCGAGGTATCGTAGTTGTGGTTGGCCCCGGTGCACGAGCTTGGCGCGCAGGTGGAATAAACCGGCGCATCCGGACCGCCGAGAGTCGCCCCCGGGGTCGGCGGCAAATGATGGGGATTGCGGGTCGAGGCGTAGAACATTAGCCCCGCGTGATGCGAAACGTAATCGGCGCCCGAAGACTGGATATTGCCGCCGATGTTGTTGCCGATCTGGTTGGTCAGGCTGTAGATCGGTGTTCCGCTGTTCGGATAGAGATGTTCGATGTGCGACTGACCGCACACCGCCGGTGTGTTGGTCGATCCGTCGCTATTGACGACGGCCGGCGTGGTCGGCGCGAATCCGCCTTGGAACCAGCCAAATGTAAGCCCTTGAGCAGCGAGCAGGTCGCCGATGTTCTTGCCCGTCATCTCCAGCGTTTCGGAGATCGTGGTTCCGCCCTTGTCACCGCCGCAATCGTCGAGATAGGCATCGTTGTCGCCGATGTCGGTGACGTCGGAAACGGTTTCCGCCAAGCCCGATCCCGTGGCCGAGGAACTCGTATTGACGAAGACGTCGCCGCTGGCACTGCTGGCGTGATGCAGGATGCCGCCCAGGGTCTGACCGGAGACGAGGTTGATGGCGCCCGGCGTCGATGGGCCATAGGTTGAGCCGAAGCTGTTGTCGCTCATGGCGTAGTGCTGTGCGTAATTCCACAGCGCCGTGACGGTATTGCCGTCGAAATAGCCCATCACCGTCGAGCCGTCGGTGAGACAGCCGGTGCCGCTGGTCGCGGCGGTGTAGGTCGGGAATCTATCCATCAGTCCCTTGTCGACGGCCTCCTGTTCATTGAGGTAGGCGTGACTGTTGCTGCAGGTATAGGCCTGATTGGGCGCGAGCCTCGCCGGGCTGACATACGCGGTCAGGGCGTGATTCTGGTTCTGGTTGTTGGATAAGAGCTCCGTCGTGAAGCCGTTGACCGTCGGCGTCCCGGGCAGCGCGGTGAACGACTGCCCATACTGCTCGCCTCCGACCGTCTCATTGGGGTATGCCACGTTCGGATAGGTGCCGAAATAGTGGTCGAAGCTTTCGTTCTCCTGGTAAAGAACCACAACGTGCTGGATCGGCGTTTGCGTCGCCGCGAAGGCCGGAGCGGCCGCGCCGCTCGCGAGCGCCGCGGAAAGAGCGAGCGCGCCTCCGAGCCGCCCCAATTGCTGTTGTCCCCTCATGTTTTCCTCGCAAAGTGGTGCAGAGAAATGAATTCTCCCAAGGCATGCGCCGTCTTCATGGCCACCATTGGCGATGTCGATGGATTGCCCCCGGACGCATTTTTAGGGGCGGCCCATGACAGCTATCGCACCGGTTTTTCGGCAATTTCATTGCGGCAATGTTACGAATGTCATGGAACCGTAAAGAGCGATTGCTAACGTCGCGATGCCGTTTGCTCGGGGTCGGGAACGTTGGTGCAACTCGCGGACCGCAAAACCGTCGAGCGGTCGCTCGCGGCACGTCTCGTGGACAGCGGGAAGCTGGAGGAGCCGGCGCTTGAACGTGTCCTCAGGATTCAGGCCGGCAATGACGACCGGCTCGAGTCGCTCCTGGTAAAACTGGGCTTCGCCAGCGAACGCGATGTCGCCGAGGCGTTCGCCGCGGAACTCGATATTCCCATCGCACAGGCGCGGGACTTTCCCGAAGAGCCGGTGCTCGCGGGCTGCATCAGTAATCTGTTTCTGATCCAGGCGGCGGTGCTACCGCTCACGGACGCCGCCGACCACGTCGCCCTCGCGATGGCCGATCCGCTCGACCGCTATGCCATCCGCGCGATCGAGATGGCGAGCGGCAAGCCGGTCGTGCCGCTGATCGGCCTTCCCTCGGAAATAGAGGCCGCCTTCGCCCGCCTCTATGAGCCCAACGAAGACGCGCTCGGAAGGATCGTCGATGCGGCCGACCCGAGCACCGACGAGGATTTCGACGAAGATGTCGGACGGCTGCGCGATCTCGCAAGCGAAGGCCCCGTCATCCGCCTCGTCAGCCACCTCATCGCGCGGGCGGTCGAAAGCCGCGCCTCCGACATTCACATCGAACCCTTCCAGAATCGCCTGGCGGTGCGCTACCGCATCGACGGCATGCTGCGCGAGGTCGAGGCGCCGCCGGTGCGGTTGCGCGCCGCCATCATCTCGCGGATCAAGATCATGGCCAAGATCAACATCGCCGAGCGCCGGTTGCCGCAGGACGGCCGCATCCGCGTGGCCGTCCACGGCAGGGATTACGACCTTCGCGTCTCGACCGCGCCGACCCTTCACGGCGAGAGCGTGGTGATGCGGGTGCTCGATCGCCAGAGCCTGCCCGAAGACCTGCGCTCGCTCGGCCTCGCTGAGGCGACGCTTGCTTCCTTTTTGGGCGTTGTCGAGCGGCCACAAGGCATCGTTCTCGTGACGGGACCCACCGGAAGCGGCAAGACGACCACGCTCTATACCTGTCTTCACCGCCTCAACGCTCCGGAGAAAAAGATATTCACCGTCGAGGATCCGATCGAATATCAGCTCGAGGGCGCCAACCAGATACAGGTGAAGCCGCAGATCGGTCTTACCTTCTCGCAGATCCTGCGATCGATTCTGCGGCAGGACCCGGACATCGTGATGATCGGGGAGATGCGCGATCTCGAGACCGCGCAGATCAGCGTGCAAGCAGCGCTCACCGGTCATCTCGTCTTGTCGACACTCCACACCAACAGCGCCGCTGCGAGCGTGACGCGACTTCTCGACATGGGGGTCAATGGCTATCTCATCGCTTCGACCGTAACCGGCATCTTGGCGCAGCGACTCGTGCGCCGGCTCTGCCCCGATTGCCGCGAGTGCTACGAACCGCTGCCAGAGCTGGTGCAGGAACTTCATCTCCATCGTCCGGCGGATCGCGAAACGACGTTGTTTCGCGCCAAAGGCTGCGCGGCGTGCCGCGGCACCGGCTATCTCGCCCGCATCGCCATCACCGAATTTCTGGTCATGGACGATACTCTTCGCCGTCTGGTGCTTCGCCATACCGAGGCGTCGGAGCTGCAGCGCGCCGCGGCACAACACGGCATGGCCACGATGTACGAGGACGGGATGCGCAAGGTGGCAATGGGCTTGACCTCGGTCGAGGAAGTCCTGCGCGTCACGCGGGATATTTAGAATGCCGAGCTTCCGCTACGAGGCGGTTGCGGCATCCGGCGATCTCGTCACCGGAGAAATGGAAGCCGCGACGCGGGAAGAGATAGTGGAGCGCCTGCAGCGGCAGGGGCACATCCCGATCCGCGCCGATGCCGGCGGAGCGAGGTATCGCACCCGCGGGGTGTCGCTCGGGCGAAGGCTGCGCAAGGGAAGCGATCTTCGCCGCATGACGCAGCAGATGGCGGTGCTGCTCGAGGCCGGATTGTCTGTCGATCGCGCGCTCGAGATCGCCGGATCGACGAGCGCGGTCCGTGCCGAGGCAGACTGGCTCACGGGCCTGCTCGAACGGGTGCGCGGCGGTGCCTCGCTCGCCGACGCCATGGCGGCGGACCCGGCGTCGTTCCCACGGTTCTATGTCGGGCTGGTGCGAGCGGGCGAGGCCGGGGCCACGCTCGACGCCACGATGCGCGATCTCGGGATGCTTCTCGATCGCGCCGCAGCATCGCGCGAGCAGGTTAAATCCGCTCTCATTTATCCGGCGCTCGTGCTGGCGACCTGCACGGCCTCGATCGCCATGTTGTTCGTCTTCGTCATCCCCCGCTTTCGCCCGATCTTCGAACAGGCAGGCGTGGCGCTGCCACTGCTGCCTGCCGCGGTCTTCGCCGTATCCGATTTCGCGCAGAATTGGTGGTGGGCGGCACTCGTCGTCATCGCGGTTACGGTGCTGGCACTAGGGCGGTTGTCTCGACATCCGCGCGGTCGCGCCACCTGGGACCGCGCCATCATCGTCCTGCCGCTGATCGGCGACATCGTCATGAAGATCGAGACCGGGCGTTTCGCCAACACGCTCGGCACGCTCCTGCGCAATGGCGTGGCGCCGGTCCCGGCCCTGGCGATCACGCGCGAATCGATCGGCAATGGCGCGGTGGCGGCGGCGCTCGCTGCGCTGTCGGACCGCCTGAAGGAAGGCAAGGGTTGGGCCGGTCCCATGGCGGAAGACCGGCGTCTTTCCCGGCGCTCGCCATTCAACTCATCCGAGTGGGTGAAGAGACCGCGCGCCTCGAGGCGATGCTGCTGAAAATTGGCGAGATCTACGCCGAAGAGACGCGGCGCACCGTCGAACGGCTGCTGGCCCTGCTGGTGCCGGGCGTGACGATCCTGCTTGGCCTCATCGTGGCCGTGGCCATCGGCTCGATCTTCACAGCGATTCTCAGCGTCTATGATTTCGCCCTCTGAGCGGAGACCGATGCGGTGCGAGCGCAAAATCGTCGGTTTCACCCTCATCGAGATGCTGATCTGCCTCGCTATCGTGGCTTTGCTCATGGCCGTGTTCGCGCCGGCCTTGTCGGGAAGCCGCGACAAAGTTCGGCTGGCAGCGTCGGCTCATGATCTGGCGATCATGCTTCGCGAAACGCGCGATCTGGCGCTTGCGCGCAGCCGCCCGGAGGCCTTCGCGTTCGACGCGTCGAAGCGCGCCTATCACAGCGGCGACGCCGCGCCGCACAGCCTCGACCGCGACATCACTGTGCAACTGGTCGCCGCGGATGCCGACGCGCGTGGCGGCGTCATTCGCTTCTTCGCCGATGGCGGTTCCTCGGGCGGGATATTTCGGCTCACTTTGGAAAAAAGGAAGCTCGATGTCGTCGTCGATTGGCTCACGGGTCGCGTGTCCGTCAGCGAACCCGGCCGCTAACCCTGGCGCCATCGCGGGGTTCACGCTGATCGAAGTCATCGTCGCTTTTGCGGTTGCCGGGCTCCTCCTGGTGTGCTGTCACGCGCGCTCGAAATGGGGGTCGTGGGTACGGCGCGGGTGAAATCGGCCGACGAGGCGGCCATCCTGGCGGAATCGGCGCTCGACCCGCTCGGCATCATCACGCCGCTTAAGGATGGTGATACGGCCGATCTCGATCGTGGCGCCTACCACATCCATGTCACCGTCGACCGCTATGCCGGCTCGGATGCGCCGCGCGTGCAGGGATATCTGACGCTTTATCGGGTTAGCGCGACCGTCTCGTGGCGCGAGTGCTGCACCAAAGGCGCGCACTGACGCTGACGACGCTTCGCCTTGGCCGGCAGGGGTGACAATACCATGCGCGCGGCGTCCTCCGCTTCCTCGGCACGCGGCTTTACGCTGGTCGAATTGCTGGTCACCATGGCGCTCCTTGGCCTTATCAGCGTTCTGCTGTTCGGCGGCCTGCAGCTATACGGCGCGCACGGCGGCTCATGGCACGCGTTGTTCTCGACCGCGCATCCGATATCGCCTTGGCTGCGAACTTTCTCAGGTCGACCCTGGCCGATGCCCAACCCCTGCCGGCGCCGGAGGATAGCGCGGAGACCGGCGCCATCACTTTTGCTGGTCGGCGCGACAGGGTCGTCCTGATCGGCGTCGGCCCCGCCGCATCTCGCGCGCGGCGGATTTTATCTCATCGAGATCGCGCTCGACCGGAAAACTCATGTCCTGACGGCCCACTGGGCGCCACTCTCGCTGGGCGACACGACGGAGGACGCGGCGACGCTGCCGGTTTCGGCGCTCCTCGATCACGTCGAAAGCGTGGGGTTCGGCTATTTCGGCACGCCACTGCACGAGGAGGCGCCGTCCTGGCACGACGCATGGCAGGACCAGCCCGAGCTGCCGAGCCTCGTCCGGCTCCACATCGGCTTCACCGACGGCATGGAGGCGCCTGATCTGATCGCCGCAGTGCGGACCGCCGCGGCTGCATCGCGATGACCGCAATCGCGCAGCACCCGCTCTCGCTGCAGCTCGACCGAGCCTTTCGGCCGCTGTGGCAATGGTGGAGCCGCGAAATCACGGCGATGATGCCGGCAGTTCTGAAGCGGTGTCTGGCGGGACGGCAAGGACGCCTCATCGTCACCATCGAGCGCGGTCAAGCCACGGTCCTGCAGGATCTGGGCGGGAAGCGACAACGACTAGGCTCGTTCGATCTTGCCAACGCCGAACCGGGCGAGGTCGGGGAAATCGTTGCATCGCTGGCCCACGATCTGATCCTGGAACTGCCCGCAAGTGCGGCGCTGCGGCGCGAGCTGGCGCTGCCGGTAGCAGCCGAAGAGAATCTCGCAGAGGTCGTATCCTTCGAGCTCGAGCGGCACACCCCGTTCCGACGCACCGACGCCTATCATCGGATTCCGAATCATCCGGCGCGACCCTTCGCGGCAGCGCATCCTGATCGAGCTGACGGCGGTGCGTCGCGCCATAATCGACGATGCGCTCCTGCGCCTTGGCCGTCTCGGACTCGACATTGGCACGGTGAGGGTGGCGCCCGACGGACCGGGGGCGGACGCATCGCCCAATCTCCTGCCCAACCGTCCGGCGTTGCGCACACCGCGCCTGGCGATCTCGCTTTTTGCCCTGACGGGAGGAGTGCTGGCCGTTGCCGCCATTGCTATCCCGCTGGTGCACGTGCATCGCGAGACCGCGCGCCTCGAAATGGCACTGCAATCCGCGAAGCAACAAGCCGGCGAGAGTGCGCGGCTCCAGAAAGCCATCGATGCCGCGCGCGCTGACCGCGGATTTCTCGCCGCGCACCGGCGTGAGATCGTTCCCCTTTCGCGCCTCCTCGATACGCTCACGCGGTTGTTGCCGGACGACACCTGGCTCACCGAACTGCGTGTCACCGGAACCGACCTCGAGATCGCAGGCACCGGCGCGTCCGCATCGAGGATTATCGCGATCATCGATGGCGCCCCTGGATTTTCCGATGCGGCATTTCGTTCGCCGGTCACCCAGGACCAGCTTCACCGGGAGCAGTTCAACATCGGTGCTCGCATCGGCGCGGCGGTGAGCAAATGATGGCCTTGCCTCGTTGGCTGAGACGGGTGCTGGCACTCCTGCTGCCTGCCGCCGCAATCACGGTTCCCGTCCTCGCCGCGGTCGTGCCGCTCAGCGATGACTATGCGGCGGCCAAAATTCATATCGCCGAAGACAAGCTTGCGCTCGACCGCTACCAGCGAACGGCCCAAATCCTGCCGCAGCAGCGCGCCACGCTGGCAGCGCTCGAGCAGCAATCCGGCCGGAAGGATGGTTTTCTCGCGGGCGGCAATGAAACGCTGATCGCGGCCGAGTTGCAGAACCGCGTCAAGACCGTCGTCGAGGCTGCGCAAGCCGAGCTTCATAGCACCCAGGTGCTGCCGCCGCGGAGCGTTGACGGATTCCACCGGATCGGCATACGCGCCGAGATGACGGGCGAGTTATCCGCCGTGCAGGCGATCATTTATCGGCTTGAAGCGACGTCGCCCACGCTGTTCCTTGATAATGTCGTGTTGCGCATCCACCCGACCGATCGGCGCGACGGCAGCGACGACGCGCCGCCGCTCGACGTGAGCTTCGAGGTCTACGGCTTTGGTCGCGCACAGCGCTAAGATAAGCATGCGAAGGAATGCGCCGCCCGAGCGCTCCCGGCCGCGACGGCAGAGGGCAGCGGCGCTGACCTTCGCTGCGCTCAATCTGGCACTTGCCGCGATAGTGGCCGTGGAGCTTCGCACATCCGACAATCTCACGGAGACGCCCGCAGTGACGATGACGCAACCGACTCCTGCGGCCGCGCCCAGCGATGATTTCTCACTGCCCCCACTCAGCACCTACGGCGCCGTGATCGAGCGGCCGCTTTTCGCGCGCAATCGCCGGCCCCTGCCGCCTCAAGCAGCCGCCGCGACGGCGGGCGACGCCAAATCTTTCGTCCTTGTCGGTGTCACCGTATCGGGCAAACAGCGGACGGCCGTCGTCCGGCGTGGCGCGCCTCCCACGATCGCGCGTCTTACCGAAGGTCAGGAGATCGACGGCTGGACGGTGCGTCACATCGGGGATGACCGCGTTGTGCTGCGCTACCATGCGACGGAAGCGACGATCCTCCTTTACAAGGAAGCGGCCACGCCGGACAAACAATGACGCACTTCATTCGCGCCCCTCGCCCCAGTTGAGAACGCGGATAGGCGCCAGCGGCATGCCCGTGAACGATACGACGGCGCTGCGCTTGAAGCGCATGCCTCGATCGGTGACGGCATCGGCGGTGATGGTTGCCGCGCGAAGGCCGCTCGCGGCGGCATAGCCGCCGCTACGACCAAGGAGTTGTTCTGCCGCATTGGGCGTGCCGCCAGCAGCCGTATTGCGCGATGCTATAATCGCTTCCGCCATCTCGGCGGTCACGCCGGGAATGGCCATCAGCACAGCCCGCGACGCCGCGTACAGGTTGACGCGTCGCGACTCCGAATAGACGGTAAGCGACGGAGCGATCCGTTCGAAGCTTGATTGATCTATCTTGGCGAGCGATTGCAATTGCCCGACGCTCTCGAATGGCATGAGGGCGAGCTTCTTGCGCGTGGGGCCGCCCAGAAGTGCACTCGCGGCAATGTCGCCGGGAGCGTAAGGCGGCAGCGGGACGCCGGCGCGGCGCTCGGCCACTGCGTCAAGAATGCGGCTCTCGACATCGCCCGGTATTTCGAGTGCGTCCAGCATCCCCGAAATCAATTCCATGGGCGCCCAGTTAAGGTCGATTTTTCCCGCCTCGTCCTGGATCGCGAGCGTGATGACACCGCCGTCGAAGGTGACGTCTCTGCTGCGTCCGTCCGTGGGCAACGCTCGCCCCGCCACGGGATCCAGCAATTCTGCCACCGCAATCGTGTAGCCGGCTTCGGCCAACATCCGCGCACGCCCGCGTTCGACCATATTGCGGGTCGCGCGAACGTCAGTCTGAGCCAGCGTCGCGAAATCCGCGACCAGCGCCGCCATCAGCGCAAGGAGGGCGATCACAATGAAA
Organism: uncultured Alphaproteobacteria bacterium; assembly: GCA_963832575.1. Lineage (GTDB taxonomy): Bacteria > Pseudomonadota > Alphaproteobacteria > ATCC43930 > CGMCC-115725 > DATJLY01. The sequence goes on along the minus strand of CAWHUT010000017.1, from coordinate 145,310 downwards.
AGCGCGAACCCTTGCTCGCGGCGCGACATCTCAGCGTTTTGGCAGGTCGAGCGCACCGATCCCTTCGAGCCGGCGCCGCAATTCATCGCTCATCGTTCGCGCTTCCGTCGCGTTGCGAATGATGGTCGGCGTCAAGAGGACCAGAAGCTCCGTACGATCGCGATTGCGCGTCGTCGTCCCAAAGAGTGCGCCGAGGACTGGGATCGACGAGAGGATCGGGATGCCAGCGCGGCTGTTGGTTTGGTTATCCAGAATGAGCCCGCCGAGGGCGATCGTCTCGCCGTCCTGGACGATCGCCGAGGTGACGATCCGCCGCTGGGTGATCGTGGGCGAGTCGATGTTCGACGTGGTGGTCGTGGAAACGTCGCTCACCGCCTGGTCGATATCGAGCGTCACGAGTCCGCTGCTGTTGACCCGGGGCGTCACCTGCAAAATAACGCCGGTGCTGAGATATTGCACGCTGTTGACGATCGGCGCCTCGTTCGTGACGACGCTTTGCGCGGTTTGCGAAATCGTCGGCACCTCGTCGCCAACTTGAAGCGCCGCCGTTTGATGGTCGAGCACCAGCAGTTGCGGCGCGGAAACAACGTTGACGTGGGTCAATTGCGCCAGCGCGTTCAGCACGACCTTGCTGTTGGCGGTACCGAAGATGTAGTTGAAGCCGGGAATCGTCGGCGTGATGTCCGCTACGGCGCCGGTCCCCGTCATCCCGTTCGACAATTCAACATTGTTGTTGCGGCGGTTGAAGAAATACTGGAGCCCATATTGCAGATCATTGTTGAGCGTTACTTCGGCGATGGTTGCCTCGATGAGAACCTGAAGCGGGACGACATCGAGCCTGCGGACGGCATCTTCGATCATCCGATAGTCCGATGGGCGGGCATAGACGAGGAGCGCATTATTCTTCTCGTCGGCGACAATCCGCACCTTCGGCAATTCCGGAGCGCTCTCCGGCGTTGTGCCGGCAAGTGCCGCCTGGAGCGCCGTGGTCAGGTTCGGCGGCTGTTGTGACAACGTGGTTGGCGACGCGGCATTGGCATCAGGTGAACCCGAAAGCGCTGGCGGCGCCGCGGCCGGGATCTGCGGCAAGCCCGCGGATGGCCCCGGCGCCGCGCCTGACGTGGCACCAAAGCCCGGCAGCGCGGTGACGGCGTTGGCGGATGGCGCGCCCATCGAGAGCTGCGTCGCTGTCTTGCTCGCAGTCCCCGGCGGCTGCACCGTCGCCACTTCGCCGGGCGATAGGAGCTGCGAGAGCACTTTCGCGACATCGGCCGCCCGGCTGTTCTGCACGTAGTACTCGAACACGCGCGGGCGATTGTCCTCGTCGCCTTTGTCGAGGCGCGCAATCCAGGTGCCGGCCTCATCGATGTAGCGGCGCTGCGGCGAGACGACGAGGATCGCATTCATCGCATCGAGCGGCGCGAAATGGAGCACCCCCGGCAAGGGAACGCTGCCGCCGGCGCCGAAGATCGTGGTGAGTTCGCCGACAATGGCGTGCGGCGCGCCGGTTTCGAGCGGAAAAATGCCGAATGACATGCCGGACAGCAGGTCCACATCGAACGACGTCACCATGTCGGCGACCGACCGGACGTCCTGCCCCGGGCCCGTCACGATCAAGAGATTGCGGACCCGGTCGGGCTGCAGCGTGACGCCTTTCGGCAACAGCGGGTCGAGCACGCGTTCGACATCGGCGGCGGAGACATAACGCAGCGGCAGGATGTGTACTTCGACGGCGGCGTGGGCAGACGCCCTTTCGGCGCCGCCCATGCCGAGAACCACGGACGGCATGCCGCTGCGCGCGGCATCGTCGAGTGCGACGATGCGATACATATCGCCGCTATCGACGAGGGCAAGGCCGTCCGCACGCAGAACCTCCGCGAAGACCGGCAATACCTCGTCCCGGCCCAGGGGCCGGCTCGTCTGAACCGTCACATTCGCTTGCAGCTTGGCGTCGATCGTGTAGTTGAGGTGCAACAGATCGCCGAGCACCGAATGCGCCACTTCGCGGATGTCGGCATTGACGAAGTTCAGGCGGATGTTGGTTGCGTCTCCCGTCGGCGCCGGGGACGCGGTGGCGGACTTCGGCGCTCTGACGAGTGCGCCTGAGCCCGGAAATATCGTCGGCCCGGGGGGAAGAGGCGGCACCAAGTTTTCCGGCTGGCGCAGTGCCGCGGGCTTGGACCCTTCCGCGGACGGCGGCGAAGCGGGCGCCGGAGTCGGCGGCGACACGCTGCAACCGGATGCGACGACGACGAACAGTATTGCGAGCGCGACCCCGAACCGCATGCCCCGCCGCCGCGGCGGCGACGGGCGATGTCTAGGCCACGCTAGGTTTGCGTTCGTCACCTGATTACGGGGCGGCAGATGGGCGGGTTGGCGGCCAACTCCTCGGGTGTAAGTTCGGCGTGCTGTTGCGGCCGCGATTGTGGCAGCAGGGATTTCCACCAGGACGCGGCCGGCACCACGCGGATCACTCCCATCATGCCGTTATCCTCATGATCCATAATGTGGCAGTGAAACGGGATATCGCCCGCAAGCGCTTCGGGAAAGTAGACCTTGATCCGCACGCGCCCCGGCAGAAGCGTGTCGCCGGGTGCGTGCGAATCGTTGGGCGTCGCGTAGGGGACATTGACCACGTCGACGAGCGGACGATCCGGATCCGGCTGATCATTCACCGCGAGAACGCGGAAATGCACCTGGTGAATGTGAAAGGCGTGTAATTCGTGGGTCCAGTTCTCGATGACCCATTCCTCCGTCGTACCGGCGCGGACGGTGATGGTGGGCGGACCGCCCATCCGGTAAGGAACGAGCGCCGCGCCGGGCTTCAGTTCGGTGATGGCGTAATCGACTTCGTCGTCGGTGCCGGGCCGCGGATATTCGGTGAGCGCAATCGTGCGCTCCTGCACCGTGCGCTGGCCGAGAATGCCGGCGAAGAGACTTGGCGGATCGGAAACCGCCGGCGGTACCGGCGGATCTGCCGCAGGCGGCCATTTCGTTCGGTCCGCCAGTCAGGAGCGCCAGCACGCGCATCGGCATAAGATTACCGGCGCAACCCGTATCGACGGGGAGGCTGACGAGATGCGCCTTGTGGCCGATCGGCGGTGGGCTGACCAGAAATTCGATCCGCCCGGCCGGCGGTACGAGCTGGGCCTCGACGGTGGGTTTGGGGGTAAGCTCGGCGCCGGCGTCGTCGGTAAGAGGAGCGCCGTCGCGCGCGACGATCTTGATGGGGAGGTTCGTGCCGTCGTCGTTGACGATCGCGAGGTTGAGATAATCATCCGCCGACGCGTTGACGATGCGCCACAGCTCCGTCTTCTCCGGCGGCAACACGTAGTGAGCGAGTTTAGCATCGTCCGCTTCGCCCTCCGGCACGGGAGTACCGTTGAGCGTCAGCATTCCATCGAGCGTCGGTGGAGCGCAGCCGATCTCGTGTTCGGTGTCGATGCGCTCCGGCCAAGTGGTTGGTCGGGCGGTGGGTGGTTTCGGCGGTAGAGGTGGCGAGAGATTTTCCCCGTCGGTGTCTTCGTCGGTCAACTGATCCGGATCCTGCGATGCGACTTGAACGGGCGGTGGCGGCGGTGGCGGCAAGCGCGTCTGGCCGATAACGATGACGCGATCGTGAATGCCCATTGCCGTGCGCCTATCGTCGTCCGGCCCCTCGACCACCACCGCGCCGTACAGGCCCATTTCGACCTGCGCTTCGACTTCCCCGTGGAAATGCGGGTGATACCAATAAAGGCCCGTCGGCATGTTCCCGGGGATGTGGAAAACATAGCTGATCGTGCGCCGGTGACAGGCGATCCGGGGCATGTCGGGATCGGCACACGTCATCAGCACCTCGTCCTGCGGCGGCACCGGCGGCACCGGAAAACCGTGCATGTGCAGGTTGGTGATGCCAGTCGCGACGTGGGCCGTGCCGGCGACAATCGGGAAAAATCCGCTCTGCGCCGGAACGGCCTGTCGCGGCGCGTCAAGCTGGTTCTCGGGAATGAACCGAGCGATCCTGTCGGCGTTGGTTATGTCGTTGGTCAAGGTCATGCTCAGCGTATCGCCCTGGCGGACGCGAATGACCGGTGCCTCGGCGATGCCGTCGCTGACGTAGCAGAGCCGGTCCTTGTCCTGCTTGACCTGGAGCGACAGGCGCTTGGCGCGGTCATTTGATGTGAATTCGCGAATCTCGTGCCCCGGCGGCGGCGTGCCGACGCCACAGGGCGCAGCCTGGGTAGAGATTGGGTCCCAGTCCGCCGCGGCCGCCGCACCACCAAAAAAGAACGCAAAAATCAGAAACGCACGCGCGACAAAAAAACATGCGCCCAAGTTGCACCCTTCGATTGTTGATGCGACTCTTAGGGATTTCTTGTTGAGCTTTTATGACAAACGACGCCAGGCAAGCACTCGGCCGTCAGAACTGCTGTGTGCCGGCGCGGCGGTTTGGGACGGTCGTGGGCGATCGCCGCAGATATAAGCGGCCTCTCTGCGCGAAATGCGGTTTTGGCCGCCGTCCACCCGAGACCGTGTTGCCTCTCCGCGACTTGCATCGGTTCATCGCTGAACAGGCCTAATCGCGGGCCCATACCATGCGTAGCGAAAACTTGCTGTGAATACGATGGGGGCAGTGTTGACGGCCCAGTTGGCCTAGGCTTTGCTGCGTCGGCATGCTTCATGACGATAATTCGGTCGGTCAGTGGGCTGCGCTCGAGGCAGGCGTCGGGCGGCCTTTTGCCTTGCGCATCGCCGGCACCATCGCCGTGGCGATGACGAAGCACACCGCTATGGCAAGGAAAGCATCGGCATAGGTCTGGGTCTGCGCTTCCCGCCAGGTCAGCGACCAGAGCTGCTTCAACGCCGCCGCTTGGCCGTGCGCGGGATCGCCCCAATGAACGGAGTCGACGGCGGCCCGCCGTTGCAGCCAAGCCGTCATTGCCGCATTGGTGGTGTTGAGGTGCTCGGCAAGCCTTAGGAAATGCAGATTGCCGCGGTCGTTGAGGATGGTGCCGCAGGCCGCGATGCCGATGGCGCCGCCCAGGTTGCGCATGAGATTGAAAAGACCGGAGGCGAGCTTGAGGCGATCGGGCGCCAGGCTCCCGAGCGTCAGCGTCACGACCGGCGCGACCGCGAATTGCTGGGAAAAGCCGCGGAACGCCTGCGGCAGGAGCAACTCGCGCCAGCCCCAGTCATGCGTGATGGGGACGAAACTCCACAGGCTTGCCGCGAAGCCCGCGAGCCCGCACATCATCAGCCAGCGCAGATCGACGCGCCGCGCCAGGTATGTATAGATCGGGATGCTCGCCACCTGGAACAGGCCGGTCGAGAATACGGAAAGGCCGATCTGCAACGCGCTGAACCCGCGGACGCGGCCGAGGAACAGCGGGGTCAGAAAGATGGTGGTGAAGATGCCGATCCCCGTGACGAACGAGAAGAAGCAGCCAAGGGCAAAATTCCGGCTCTTGAACGCCCGCAGGTCGACGACCGGATTGACGTAGCTCAGGCTGCGCCAAAGAAAGGCCGCGCCGCTGATGGCAGCGGTCCAGGCCGTCGCGCGGATCGTTGCGTCGCCGAACCAGTCCCAGCGCGCACCCTCCTCGAGCGTGTATTCGAGCGAGCCGAGAAAGATGGCCATCAGGACCATGCCGAGGTAATCGGCGCCCCGCAGCAGCTTGAGGTTCGGGCGGTCGATCCGAACCAGCATCGGCACGGCCACCGTGATGAAGATCCCCGGAACCAGGTTCACGTAGAAGAGCCAGTGCCAGGAGTAGTTGTCGGTGATCCACCCGCCGACCGTGGGCCCGAGCGTCGGCGCAAGCGATGCCACCCCGCCAAGGGTGGCGGCCGCGATCACGATCTGCTGCGGATTCGGGAAGAACAGGAATGCCGCTGTGAAGACGGTGGGGATCATGGCGCCGCCAACGAAGCCCTGGAGTGCGCGAAACGCGATCATGCTCGGCAGGTCCCACGCCCAGCCGCACAGCAGGCTCGACAGCGTGAAGCCCGCCGCGGAGACGCAGAAGAGCCAGCGCGTAGACATGACGCGCGACAACCAGCCGGTGAGGGGGATCACGATGATCTCTGCAATGAGATAGCTCGTCTGGACCCAAGCGACCTCGTCGGGGGCGGCCGATAATCCGCCGCCGATCTCGCCCAGCGACGCCGAGACGATCTGGATGTCGAGCAAGGCGATGAGGGAGCCGACGCACATCGTGGCAAAGGCGAGGACCCTCGTCGCCAGCGGGAGCTCGCCGGGGGCAAGCGCCGGCCGCGCCGTGACTTGCATTGTCGCGGCGATCGTCACGGTGCGGCCCCCTCAAGCGAGCGCTCGTCGACATTGGCGGTCACCGAAAGGCCCGGACGCAAATCGCCAAGCTCGGACGCGGTGCCGTCGAGCAGGATGCGGACCGGCACGCGCTGCACGATCTTGGTGAAATTCCCCGTCGCGTTCTCGGGCGGCAGCACGCTGAATTCGGCGCCCGTCGCCGGCGCGAGGCTTGCGACATGGCCCGCGAACGCCCGGCCGGGCAGGACGTCGGCCTCGATGGTCGCGGTCATGCCGGGCCGAATGTGGGCGAACTGACTTTCCTTGAAATTCGCGTCGACCCAAAGGCCGCGCACGGGCACGGCCGAGAGCAGCTGAGCGCCGATCATCGCGTATGCGCCGACGCGCGCGCTGCGATTGCCGATCGTGCCGTCGATCGGCGCCCGGAGTACTGTGTAATCGAGATTGATCCTGGCCAGATCGCGGTCAGCCATCGCCTGCGCGAGCGCGGCCTCGGCCTCATCCTTCTCGGTATCGATGACGGCGATTTGCCGCTGCGCGGCCATGAGCCTGGCTTGCGCCCGCTGACCGGACGCGAGCGCCTGATTGTAGGCGGCGTCGGCCCGTTGCAGCGTCTGAGTCGACGCGATGCCTTGGCGGGAGAGATCGCGATACCGCACCTTATCGTCGCGCGTGAGCGTGATTTGCGCATCGGCATCGGCGACGCCGGCGTCGGCTTCGCCGATCACCGCCTCCTGCAGGCGGCGCGTCGCGTCGAGGTTGGCAAGCTTCGCCTGCTCGGCCGCGACGGACGCCGCGGCCCGATCGAGCGCAGCGCGATAGTCGCGGTCGTCGAGCTTCACCAGAAGCTGGCCCGCGTGGACCTTCTCGTTGTCGGTGACAGCCACCGCCGCGATCAGCCCGGCGACCTTGGGGGCGATCACGGTCACCTCGCCGCCGACGTAGGCGTCGTCCGTGCTTTCGATGAATTGCCCGACGGTCCACCAGTCGTGGCCGTACCACGCGGCCGCGGCACCCAGGAGCGCGAGAAGCGAGCCAAGGGCCAGCCGCTTCATGGCATGTCGCGAGAGGCTCCGTCCCGGCAGGGCCTCGGCCGCCCGATGGATAAAGATCTCAGCCATTTGCGCCTCCGACATTACACGTATATACACCTATTGACGTAAAACGACGGACGCCGATCGCAGTGGAGACCGAATAAAACGACGATGTTTCGATTTGTCGGATTGTTAGATTGCGCCGTGTTTCATTGGGACTAACCGGCCCGTTCTTGGGCCCCCGCCTGCGCGGATCCAAGGTCGGTTGCGACAAGGTTGCGGAGAAGGTCCCGCAGCTCCGATGCGTGCTTCGGCCCAAAGGCCGCTTCGAACCGCGTCTGCGCCGCAGCCCAGAGCTTCACGCCCGATTTCACCTTCGCGGCGCCTGCGGCGGTCAGGTGCAGTTCCCTAACGCGCCGGTCGGTCGCGCCGGGCTTGATCGCGATGAGGCCGTCGCGGTCCAGCGGCAGGATGTTGCGGCCCAAGGTCGTGCGGTCCATGACGAGTTCGGCCGCAAGCGTGTTGATGGTCATCGGCCCCAACCGCCTGAGCTTCGCCAGAATCGAGAATTGCGACGTTCGCAGGCCGACCTGGGCCAGATATTGGTCATAGAACTGCGTCACATGCCGCGCCGCCTGCCGCACGGCGAAGCAGTTGCAGTCCTGGGTCTGAACTCTGGGGTCAACCGACATTTCCGCCTCTTTCCCGATAACAGCGCATATGCTCCCATAAGTAGGCGTATATGCTCCGATGTCAAGCCTCTCATTAGGTCGCCTCCCTGCGAACCGGACAGTCTCACCGGGATTGAGAACTGCGTGGCGTCAGGCGCTTGACCGCGCCAGGTAGATCACGATGGCGACGAGAGCGAGATTGCTAATTTCGGCGATGCGGGAAGAACTGGTTCTCTGGGCGCGGCAGACCCAAATTCTCGCGCAGCGTCGTACCTTCGTACTCGCGATGGAAGAGGCCGCGCCGCTGCAGCTCGGGCACCACCCGCTCGATCACATCGTCGAGTCCCATTGGCAAATAGGGAAACTGGAGGGTGAACCCGTCCGAGGCGCGCGTCTCGATCCATTCCTCCATCTGATCAGCGATCATCTCGGGCGTGCCGAGCATGGCGAGCCCGCCGTGCCCGCCGAGGCGCTGCGCCACTTGACGCACCGTCATGTTCTCGCGACGCCCCAGCGCCAGGGTGCGGTCACGCCCGCTTTGCGAGGCGTTCGATTGCGGGATGTCGTCAGGGATCGGCGCGTCGGGATCGAGCTTGCGGGCATCGATGCCTAAGGCGATCGATAACCCGGCGATGGCCGAGTTGTAATGCACCATGGAATTCGAGCTTGGCCCGCTTCGCGCGCGCTTGATCGAGGGAATCGCCGACATAGATCATGCAACCCGGCAGGATCTTCACGTGGTCGGGGTCACGCCCGGCCTTTTCCGCGCGCGCGCGGATGTCGGCGGAGAAGGCGCTGGCTTCCTCGATGTCGCGCATGCCGGTGAACACGGCCTCCGCCGTTTCGGCGGCGAGCTGGCGCCCGGCGTTGGACGATCCGGCCTGCACGATCACCGGCCAGCCCTGCGGCGGCCGCGCGATGTTGAGCGGCCCGCGCACGTTGAAATATTTCCCCTTATGATTGAGCACGTGCATCTTTTCCGGTTCGAAGTAGACGCCGTGCTCGGTGTCGCGGATGAAGGCGTCGTCCGCGAAGGAATCCCACAGCTGGGTCACGACATCGTAGAACTCGCGCGCGCGCACGTAGCGCTCGTCGTGGTCCATCTGGTCATCGTGGCCGAAGTTGCGTGAGGCGTCGGGGTTGGCGGTGGTAACGATGTTCCACGCGGCGCGCCCGCCCGAGATATGGTCGAGCGAGGCGAAGCGTCGCGCCACATGGTAGGGCTCGTCGTAGGTGGTGGAACCGGTCGCCATCAGTCCGATGTGCTTGGTCACCATGGCGAGGGCGGACAGCAGCGTGAACGGCTCGAACGACGTCGGAGTCGCCGAGCGCTTGAGCGCGTCCATCGGCATGTTGAGCACGGCGAGGTGGTCGGCCATGAAGAACCCGTCGATCTTGCCCTCCTCAAGCTTCTGAATGAGGCGCACGATGTGGGCGAAGTTGAAGTTGCCGTCGGGCCAGGCGCCCGGAAAGCGCCAGGCGGCGGTATGCAGGCTCACCGGCCGCATGAAGGCGGTGAGGTGCATTTTGCGCCTTCCGTTGTGGTTCGTCATTTCACCGCGGCTCCCGCGCTATCGTTGAACTCGTTGAACACATGGGGTGTTTCCTGATTCTCTGCACGACCATGACCGCGTGAGAAGTTTATCTTGGGCATCTCACTCACAAACATCCGTTTCATCGCCTTACCGGAGTCCATATTGGCTTCGGTACGTGTGGCCCCAATCCGTCGCGCCGCACGCCGGCTGCGGCAGACGCGACTTGGCTTCAGTCGGCAGCCCGTTCCTCGATGCCGCCTACGCGGTCGCGATAGAACGCCAGATGGTCCTTGATTTCGGCGACCGCTTCATAGAGCGCCGAGTAGGTCCACACGGCATTCCGCGCACGCTCTTCCCGGTTGCGACATCATTGGGCTTGTTCCGGCACTCGAGGCGTGAAGCCCACCTCGGCCAGCGACGCCACGTGCTCGTCGAGTCGGTAGCCACGGAAGCGGCGAACGCAGAACATCGCCAGAAGGCCGCAAGCGATCGCGCCTACGGCGAGCGCGATCGCGGGCGCGGCAAAAAGCTGCCGGTTGGTGAGCTGCATCCCGACAAGAATGCCACCCAGGACGGGGCCGGTAATGGAGCCGAGGCGCCCCAACGCTTGCGCCCAGCCGGCCCCTACCGAGCGGATCGGTGTCGGATAGATCATGCCCATCGTCGCGTTGAGCCCGAAATTGATGCCAACGACGCAGAAGCCGGCGCAAGCGATGACAATGGTCAGGACCCCGGGCGTGAGCCCCGGCGCACCGATGGCCGCAACAAGAGGCGACCCGACGACATAGAGGACCACGATCGGGATGACGCCGAAGCGGTCGATCAGAAACGTCAACACCAAGCCGCCGACCATTCCGCCGATCGCGAACATCGATGCGCTGATCCCGGCCTGAGCCGTCGATGCGCCAGCCGCCTGCAGCAAGGTCGGCAGCCAGCTGTTGGTGAAGAAATTCGCGATCTGGTTGGCGGAGAGGGCGATCCACAGGACCGGCGTGATGACGCCAAGCCCATCCCTGAAAAGCCGTGTCGGTGACGCGCCGCCGACGACCGGGCTTGGTGTCGCCACCACGAAGCGGGCATCGGGCGCGAAGGCGAGATCGGGCCGCAGCGCGGCGGCGGCGCGCCGGACCTGCTCGCCGCGACCGCCCCGCTCCACGAGAAATTTGATCGACTCCGGCATCAGGCTCCAAGCGAGGGCGGCGATCACGAGCGGAAGGATGCCGCCGATCACAAACAGGATCGGCCATCCATGCCTCGAAACGAAGAGCGCTGCAACCCATCCCGGAATGGCGGCGCCCGCCGGCACGCCGAAATTCACGACGATGATGAAGGTTCCGCGCAGCCGCTTGGGTGCGAACTCGGCGGTGAGCGCGATGATATTGGGAATGACGCCGCCCAGTCCGATGCCGGTGAGGAAGCGCAGCACGACGAGCTGGCCCAGCGATGTCGCGTCCGCGCACAGCAAGGTGAAGATGCCGAAGCCGATCAAGCCCCCGACAATCGCCTTCTTGCGCCCGAAGCGGTCGCCGACATAGCCAAGGAGCGGTCCGCCGAAGAGCAGCCCCACAACGCTGGATGAAAGGACGGGGCCAAGCGCCGCTCGCTGCACGTGCCATTCCTTGACCAGTTCCGGCGCGGCGAATGCCACCGCAAAGAAGTCGTACCCGTCGCCGATCAACACCAGCGTGGCGATGGCGAGGAAGACAATCGCCGATGTGCCGATCTTTTGGCCGTCGACGAGATCGCTAACCTCGATCGATCGTATTTCGGTCATCGAGTTTCCTCCCGCAGCTTTGGCAACGGTAATCCGGGTCAGCTCATGTCCCGGTCTTGCGCGTTCTTGAGACGCTTCAACGTGTTGAAATTGTACGTATCCCTGTATGCTGCGTCCAGGGAGCAGGATAACCAAGCTCGAATGCGGAGGAAATCGTGGTCGATGGCACGAAATCTTGCTCGGTGCATTTGTTGGGATCGATGGATCTCGGCACCATGGAAACGGTGTTCCGCACCGTGGCGTCGACGCTCGGCGACCGGATCGCGCGCCTTCCCGATGGCGAGGTCGGGCCGAAACAGGGTTGGATCACTTCGCAATGGAAGGCGTTCGAGCGCAATCCGGCGTTCGAGAAGGTCGAATGGGCCTATCGCGACTGGCGCAGCCCGGATCGACGCCGCTTGCATTTCCGGCTCCGGCCCGGCGCCGCCGTGCCAAGCGCCGCGGAGCTTGCTCCGTTGGGCTATGCCGATTGGGCCAAGGATGCTTACGCATTGTTCGCGACATTGAAGCGCGCGGGAACAATCGCGCCGGCGGCGCGGCTCCTGATTGCCGTGCCGACGCCTTACGACATTCTCAACTTCGCGATCCGGGCGGAGGATCGGGCGACGATCGACCCGGTCTACAAGGAAGCCCTGCTCCACGAGATCGATCGGATCGCCGCGTCCCTGCCGCATGATCAGATCGCGGTTCAATGGGATGTCGCGCACGCCTTCGAATTCATCGCGACGCAAGACGACAAGGCCTTCTATCCGATCACGCGGGCGGAGCTCATCGCGCTCCTGATCGAGCTTGGCCGCCGCGTGCCGACGTCGATCCAGCTTGGCTATCACTGCTGCTACGGCAACGGCTTCCTCAAGCATTACGTCGAGCCCACCGACACCGGCGAGATGGTCGAGGTGATGAATGGCGTGTTCGCGGCCCTGGGACGGCCGATCAACTTCATCCATATGCCGGTGCCGCGGGACCGCTCGGACGACGCCTATTTCGCTCCCTTGAGGCAGCTCAGATTGCAGCCGCAGACCGAATTCTTCCTCGGCCTCGTGCATGACGAGGATGGCGTCGACGGCGCGCTGACGCGAGCCAGGACGGCACACAAATTCGTGTCGCACTTCGGCGTCGGCACCGAATGCGGCTTGGCGATGCGGACGCCGCAAAATGTCGTGGAGCTGCTTCGCCTCCAACGCGACGTGGCCGAGCGCATCGACCGCGATCTCTGAGCCAAGACGAAGACCCCTCAATCCGGCTTGGACGCTCAGAGCTCGGCGATCTTGCGGTGCAGATCGAGCACCTCGCCGAGCGTGTCGGGCGTTGCACGGCGCAGCTCGGGGTTGGGCGACAGGCCGAAGTCCTGATCGCCCGGAACAACCCGCTTCAGTCCGCCCGGTTCGCCGTCGATGAAAACGCCGGGCGGCATGCCGAGCCCACAGAAGAACGAGACGCCGAAATCGGCGACGGCCGACTGCGCGAGCTCGATCCGCCGTCTTGCTCCCTCCACGCCGTCCGCCAAATTCACAAGACCGAGAAAGAGCTTGGTCTCGGCATGGAGCCGCAACTCCTTCAGGGGCGCGTAATCTTCCGGCCCGTCATGCTCCGGCACGATGGGAATGTGGATATAGGCGATCGGCCGGCTGATGCGCGCCGACAGCACGTTGGCGGTGTCGACCATGACCTCGTTGTCTTGACCGCCCTCCGGACAATGATGCCAGATCGAGCAAAGGTGAAATCCCAGCTCGACCTCGGCGGGAATGCGATTGGCAAGCCAGGCGACCGATTCCGCCATCTCATCGTGCGTCCAATGAAACGCCTCGTGAACCGGCGTATCGAAGGCGGCCGGCCGGCGGAGATATTCTTCGTGCTCCGCCTCCATCGCGACATCGAGCTGGATCGCAAGATCGGATGGCGGGATGGATTTGACCATCATCTCGATCTCGCGCCACAGCGCCTCCCGCGCGATCGGCAGCAGTTCGGTCGAAGGGAGCTTGATGACATAGGCGGTCGTCCCAGGACCGGCCATGCACACCTGCAAACGGGTCGTCGGCGCGATCTTGCCGTCATCGCGCAGACGCTTGAACTCGGCATAGGACGCGGCGGCGTTTTCCGCGTAGCCGTAGGGGCCGAGCGTGAGATCCTTCGCGGCGATGCCCGGCTTCAGCCGGTAGAGCGGCAGGGCGAAGGGCGACGTTCCATTAAGCTTGGTCTCCCCGTCCTCCTCGAGGGCGGGGTTGAGAGCGTGCGAGCGCCAGACGCGCCGTAGCCAGCCCATCATCTCGCCGTCGGGAATGCGGCGGGCGAGCGGCCCCAGATGCGCCGCGACCGTCTCGAACACTTTTCCTGCCGGACGAATGGGCATGCTGCCGACGAGCAAGACCTCGCGTGGGCGTCCATTCATGATTCCCTCCCCTGGAGCGTCTATTGGGTCGACGGATGATATCGCATTCCCCAGCCGCCGCCATGTCGCAGGTTGCGTCGATCCGGACCAACGCTCTCTGGACAATGCGATTTGTATGAATACAATAATTTAGCCCGAGTAAAACGCTGCCACACCGGAGGCAGGCGACGCAAGGCAAGGGAGAAGATGGCGTGGCGGGACCCGACACGAGACCATTTCGCGCCGACCACGTCGGCAGCTTGTTGCGCTCGAAGAAGCTGATCGATGCGCATCAAGCGCAGTTGAACGGCAAGCTGCCCCTTGCCGAGCTTCATGCGATGGAAGATGCCGAGATCCGCGCGGCGGTTGCGATGCAGGAGCGCGTCGGGCTCCGGGCCATCACCGACGGAGAGATCCGCCGGAACAATTGGCGCGACAGGTTCTTCGAACGAGCTCGACGGATTCAGCGCGGAGCGGATTCCGAGTTCCTTTATCTTCACCGACTATTCGGGCGAGCAGCGGCGGGGAATGCCAATTCCGACCGTCGTTGGAAAATTGCGTCGCCGCGAGAGCATGACGGCCGAAGATTTCGTCTTTCTGAAGCCGCTGACGCGCCAGACCGCGAAAGCCACGCTGCCGTCACCGTCGGTCAATCACTTCTTCTCCGGCGACAAGAGCCTCGCGAACTCTCCCTATGCCGACCGCCGCGCCTTCTTCAAGGACGTGGCCGCGATCTACCGGCAGGAGGTGTCCGATCTTGCCGCGGCAGGGTGCCGCTATCTGCAGATCGATGAGGTCCCGATCGCCGTGCTGTGCGACCCCCGCAACAAGGAGATTGTTCGCGCACGCGGCGAGGATCCGGAAGAGCTCATCACGGATTATTGCACCGCGATCAATGACGCGATCGCCGGCCGGCCTGCGGAGATGACCGTGTGCGTGCATCTTTGCCGCGGCAACAGCGGCAGCGGCCAGGCCAGCGGCGGGTACGATCCTGTCGCGCAGCGCCTATTCTGCGACCTCAACGTCGACGGATATTTTCTCGAATATGACACCGAGCGCTCGGGCAGCTTCGAGACGCTGCGCGTGTTGCCGAAAGGCAAGCGCGTGGTGCTAGGGATCATCAGCACGAAACTTCAAGCCCTCGAGGACGCCGACGACGTGAAGCGGCGTATCGATGCGGCCGCCAGGCATATCGATCTCGACCAGCTCTGCCTCAGCCCGCAATGCGGCTTCGCGTCAGGCTTTCAGCAGGATCGCTTCAGCTTCGATGATCAGGAGCGCAAGCTCGCCCACATCGTGCACATCGCGCGGCAGGTGTGGGGCGACGACTGAGGGCCTGGGGGATCATGGGCCAGGGTCGTATTTCGCAACGAAATCGGCGGCGCTGAGTCGGCGGAAATCCGCAAGCGCCGCCGAGAGCCTCGGCTTAGGCCAATCCCACCAGGCGATGCGCAGCAAGCCCGCCTCGACGTCTTCATCGAAGCGCCGGCGCAGCACGCGCGCCGGTACGCCAGTGACGATGGTGTAGGCCGCGACATCGTGCGTCACCACGGCGCCGGCGCCGATCACCGCGCCATGGCCAATGCAAATTCCGGGCATAACGATCGCGCCGTGCCCGATCCAGACATCGGCGCCGATGGCGACGCGATGGTCGCGGCGCCACGCAAAAATCGTCGCATCATCCTCGGCGTCGAGACGGTGCGAGCGGCTGCGGTAGGTGAAATGATGCTGGCTCGCGCGCCAGATCGGATGGTTGGGCGGATTGATGCGAACGTTCGCCGCAATGTTGCAAAACTTTCCGACATCGGCGTTGTAGATATCGCAATCCCGCGCCGTATAGGCGTAATCGTGGAAATCGCTGTCGACGAGCAGGCCGCGCGGGCCGAGCACGGTCCAGGGCCCCATTCGGCTCCGCTTGACCGTTGCGGTCGGGTGGATCATCGGCGCTTCCGTCATCCCCGCTTCGTCATGCCAGGGATCGTCGAAGCTGCCGAAATCGACCGGAATCATCGGGCTCACGCAACGCGCTCGCCCGCACGCCACGTGGCGCGGACCACCGGAAGCCCGTCATGCACGGTGACGCGGACAAGGTCCGCGCGCAAACCTTCGGCCAGCATTCCGCGGTCGTGGAGACCCGCCGCCGCCGCGGGATTGGCGCTCACGGTCGCGATCCCGGCCGGCAAGCCGATGCCAGGCTCCTCGCCGAGCAGAAACGCCGCATGCATGAGCGCCACCGGCACATAGTCGGAGGACAGAATGTCGAGCATGCGGTCGCGGGCGAGATCGAGAGCCGAGATGTTGCCGGAGTGCGAGCCGCCGCGCACCACGTTGGGCGCGCCGCCGAGGACGTGGAGGCCGGCCTTGCACGCGGCAGCGGCGGCCTCGCGCGTGGTCGGAAATTCGGCGATCGCCACGCCGGCTTCGACCGCCTCGGCGACATGCGCGGAGGTGGCGTCGTCGTGGCTTGCGAGCGTGATGCCGCGCGCCCGCGCCAGCGCAATGACGGCGGTGCGATTGGGTCCAGCATAGAGCGCCTGGTCGCGTTTGCGGTCGGCAATGAAGGCGGCGAGCTCCGCGTCGGATAGGTGGTACTTGCCCTGGTAGTAGGTCTTGAATTGGTCGAGCGTGACGAACTGACGCTGCCCGGGCGTATGATCCATCAGCGACATCAGCCCGACCAACGGATGATCGGCAAACTGCGCCAGCAGCTCCTGCAGCCGGTAGTGCGACAGCTCGCAGCGCAAGTGGAGGCGGTGCTCCGCGCGCAGCAGGCCTTCTTTCTGCGCCTTCGTCACGGCGTTGACCATGGCGTCGAGCGTTGCGAGACGGTCGCCGCCGCGCTGGATATCGCCGACGGCAATCGCATCGTAGATGGTGGTGATGCCCGACGCGACCATCTGTGCATCGTGCGTAATCACCGCCGACACAGCCGGCCAGCGCACACCCGGCCGCGGCACAGCCGCACGCTCGAAATTGTCGGTGTGGAGCTCGACCAAGCCGGGCAACAAGTAGTCGCCCGCCAGATCGATCGTGCCCGGCGCGGCGCTGGGCCGCGGCGCTGGCGCGACGCTCGCAATTCGTCCGTCGCGTACCGTGAGATCGCCACGGATCACCTCGTTCCGAGTGATGATCGTGGCGTTGGTGAGGGTGAGCTCACTCATGCCGCCTCGCTTCTTTCTGGCAGAGCGAACACGCGTGTCGCCACCGCGCGACGCGCCTCAAGATCGTGGAAGATGCCGACCATCGCGGTACCCGCCGACCGCCGCGCGGCGAGAAGCCCCAACACGCGTGCGCGGTTTTCCTCATCGAGCGAGGCGGTCGGCTCGTCGAGGAGCAACACCGGATGCTCCACGATGAGGGCGCGGGCGATGTTGACGCGCTGCTGCTCGCCACCCGAGAAGGTGGCCGGCGCCAGGCGCCACAGCCGCTCGGGAAGCGCCACCGCGTGCAGCAGCGCGACAGCGCGCTCGCGCGCTTTCGCCGCCGTCGCGCCGCGATGCAGCAGCGGTTCGGCAACGACGTCGAGGGTGGGCACGCGCGGGATGACGCGCAGGAACTGGCTGACATAGCCGATTGTCTCCCGCCGTATTTCCAACAGCAGGCGCGGCGGCGCGGCGGCGAGATCGACTGGCTCACCGCGATGCCGGACCAACACCTGGCCGCGATCGACACGATAGTTCCCGTAGAGCACGCGCAGCAATGTCGACTTGCCGCCCCCTGACGGCGCGTCGAGCACAACGCACTCCCCCGGCCGCACAGCGAGATCGATCGAATCGAGAACCGGGAGATACACGCCGGCTTGGGCATGGAGCTCGAAGCCCTTGCCCAGTCCGAGCACCTCGATCATGGGCAGCGCTGCGGAGATCATGCGGCCAGCACAGAGGAGACGAGGAGTTGGGTGTAGGGGTGCTGCGGATCGTCGAGGACCTGGTCGGTGACGCCGCTTTCCACCACCCGCCCCCGTTGCATGACCATGAGGCGATGCGCGAGAAGACGAGCGACGCCCAGGTCATGCGTCACGATGACCATGGCGACGCCGAGCTCGGCCACCAGCCGGCGCAACAGGTCGAGGAGCCGCGCCTGCACCGAAACGTCGAGCCCGCCGGTGGGCTCGTCCATCAGCACCAGGCGCGGCTCTGCGACCAGCGCACGGGCCACCTGGAGCCGTTGCTGCATGCCGCCCGAGAAGGTGGATGGCAGATCGTCCATGCGAGCCGGTTCGATCTCCACGCGCTCCAGCCACGTCGCGGCGACGCGGCGGATGTTTGCATAGTGCCGCGCGCCCGCCGCGATGATCGGCTCACCGATGTTGGCGCCGGCGCTGACGGCGAGCCGCAGCCCATCGCGCGGGTTCTGATGAACGAAGCCTATTTCCGCGCGCGCCAGGCGCCGCAGCTCCGCCTCCGGCAGCGATGCGAGATCGCGCACCTTGCCGTCACCGGCGCGGAACAGGATTGCACCCGCGTCGGGCGTCGCTCGGCCGCAGATCGCATTGAGGAGCGTCGTCTTGCCGGAACCGGATTCGCCGACGATGCCCAGCACCTCGCCCGGCCACAGACCAAAGCTCACATCGTCGCAGGCAACCACGTTTCCAAAACGCTTGGCGAGCCCCCGAACCTCGAGGAGGGGCGCTTCGCTCACCGCCGTTTTCCGTGCGCGAGGCGCTCGTCGCAATAGTCGGTGTCGGAGCAGACGAAACGTCGGCCTCCGTGATCGTCGATGACGATTTCGTCGAGGAAGCTTTCGCCCGATCCGCACCGCTCGCAGCGCTGGGTCCAGCGCTCGACAGCGAAGGGATGATCCTCGAAATCGAGACTCTTCACCGGCGTATAGGGCGGCAGCGCATAGATGCGCTTCTCGCGGCCGGCGCCGAACAGCATCAGCGCCGGCGAGCGGTCGAGCTTCGGATTGTCGAAGCGCGGAATCGGCGAGGGGCGCATGAGATAGCGGCCGTTGACCATCACCGGATAGTCATAAGCGGTGGTGATGCGGCCCATCTGAGCGATGTCCTCGTAAAGCTTCACATACATGCCGCCGTAATCGGCCTCGGCGTGCTGGCGCCGCGTCACGGTCTCGCGCGGCTCGAGCCAGCGCAGCGGCTCCGGGATCGGCACTTGGAAGACGACGATCTGTCCGGCCCGCAGCGGCGTCTCCGGGATGCGATGGCGCGTCTGAAGCACGCTCGCCTCGGTGGTGCGCGTGGTGACTTCCACGCCCGCGGTCTTGGCGAAGAAGCGGCGGATCGAGACGGCATTGGTGGTGTCGTCGGCACCTTGGTCGATGACCTTGAGGCGATCGTCGGGACCGATAATCGAAGCGGTGACCTGGATGCCGCCCGTGCCCCACCCATAAGGCAGCGGCATCTCGCGCCCGGCGAACGGCACCTGACAGCCCGGCACCGCCACGGCCTTGAGGATGGCGCGGCGGATCATTCGCTTCGTCTGCTCGTCGAGGTAAGCGAAGTTATAGCCGGAATCCACGAGGCCCGCGGCGGCGCTCACTCGGCCGCCTCCCGCTGCGCGGTCCAAGCACCTCGGAGTCGACGCAGCACGTCGAGCTCAGACTGGAAATCGACGTAATGCGGCAGCTTCAAATGCTGCACGAAGCCGGACGCCTCGACATTGTCGGCGTGGCTCAGAACGAATTCTTCATCCTGCGCCGGTGCGGTCGCCGCCTCTCCGAGCTCCTTCGCGCGCAGGGACCGGTCGATCAGCGCCATCGCCATCGCCTTGCGCTCGGCGCCGCCAAAGGCGAGGCCATAGCCGCTGGTGAATTGCGGCGGCGCGGCCTCGCTGCCCTTGAACTGGTTGACCATGTGGCACTCGGTGATCGCGATCTCGCCGATAATGACGGCAAAGCCCAATTCCGGCGGCACGATCTCCACCAGCGACATGACCCTGGCGAATCTCGGCGGCGAAGGGATGGTTATGGCCATAACCGCGCTGTGTCGAGTATCCCATGGCGAGAAGAAATCCTTCATCGCCGCGCGCAAGCGCCTGAAGCCGGACGTCGCGCTCGACCGGATAGGCGATGGGGGTCCGCGTGATATCGCCGGGATCACTGGGATCCGCGGCCGCCGAAGGCTCGATCAACGCTTCTCTGCCCAGGAGATCGGCAACGCGCGGCATTGGCTCGTGCGGCGGCGGCACGCGTGCCTCGGGGGGTGCCGGCGCCGGCGCGCCCTCCGCCGCCAGCGCGAAGTCCAGCAGCCGATGCGTGTAGTCGAAAGTAGGGCCCAGAATCTGGCCGCCCGGCAGATCCTTGAAGGCGGCGGAGATGCGCCGCTCGACCCGCATCGCGGCGGTATCGATGGGCTCGCTGACGCCGAGGCGCGGCAGGGTCGTGCGACAGGCGCGCAGCAGAAAAATCGCCTCGATCAGGTCGCCGCGCGCCTGCTTGATCGCGAGCGCGGCGAGATCGCGATCGTAAAGCCCGCCTTCGGCCATGACGCGATCGACCGCAAGGGAAAGCTGCTCTCGGATCTGCTCGATCGACAGGGCCGGTACCGCCGGATCGCCGCGGCGATGCTGCGCCAGGAGGCTATGCGCCGCGTCGATCGCCGCCTCGCCGCCTTTCACCGCGACATACATGTCAGGCCTCCAGCCGCGTGCTGCGCGGCAAGCCGGCGAGGCGGTCGCGCGCGGTAAAGACGATGTCGACGCCGAGCGGGAACCGCGATTGGTTCTCCTGCCACTCCCCGGCAAACCTGGCATCAATTCCGCGCGCCAGAAATGAGCGGCGGTCGGGAATGCCGGGCCCGGAAAGCCGCCAGCCTCTTCGCTCATCGAGTGCGGCAACCGTGATGATCATTGTCGCTGCGCGGTCGGGGAATTCCGCAGTGCCCTGGTTGAGCGCCGACAAAAGCGGGCGGTGATCGCAATCCGCGACCACAAATAGCGCGGATTGCACAGCGGTGACGATGGGCGCGCCGGTTTGGAAGCGGATGAAATCGGCGGCCGGGGCGAGCCGAGGCGTCAACCACACCGGTGTGTCGCCGTCGCAGAGGGCGAGGACGATTGCGGCCAGCGACGGGATCGAGCGGCGCCGGGGGAACGCATGAAGGCTCGACCGGCATCACCCGACCCGGCTCGGCGAGCGCCGTCAGCAGTGTGCGGAAGATGCGCTGCGCATCGAAGACAGGCGCCAGGAAGCCGCGGTCAGCCATCGCCGCGCACCAAAGTCGAGAAATCGACGCGGGTCGCCGCGGCTGGCCGCACGTTCCGCATCGACCGCGCAGCCGGCGCGCCATGTCTCGACGGGCGGATCACGCGCTCTTCGATCAAGGTCGCGATGCGCCGGGTGCTGCAACAGCGCATGAAAGAGGGCGGCCAGTTCCGCCTCGCGCGGCCGACGGCCGAGCAGATAGGCGAAGCCGCGCTCGCCGCTCTCCAGCGCGACAGCGGCACGCGTGATCGTTGCCTCGCCGAAATTGAAAGGCTGGCCGTGCCGCCGATGCGTCCGCGCAACAGAGTCATGCCGATCTCGACCGGACGCAGCAGATGATAGTCCGGCTTGGGTTCGAGCGTCGCCCAGCCAGCCTCGAGCAGGTCGCCCGCGGCGAAGGCCAAGGCGGCCATCCAATGTTGGTGCTGGGCGACGGTCGTTTTCATAATTCGTCTAGTCGTCTAGATGAATTTTCAGATATAATGCCGCCGCTCGGCACGAATGTAAAGGCACTTTCGGACGGAATGACGCTGCTCGAAACCGGCAAAGGACTGACGCGGTGGCGCCAGATCGCCGACAAGCTCGGCCACGAGGTGTCGGCGGCACGTTTCGCGTCGGGGCGGCTGCCGACCGAGCCCGAGCTCGCCGAGCGCTTTGGCGTCAACCGCCATACCATTCGCCGCGCCATCGCCGCGCTCGCAGAGCAAGGCCTGGTCCACGCCGTGCAAGGCCGCGGCACGTTCGTCGCCGATCATCACATCGACTATCTGCTCGGCCGGCGCACGCGCTTCAGCACCAATCTGCATCGCGAAGGACACGATCCCGGCTATCGGCTGATTTCGGTGATGCGCGGGCCCGCCGACGAGGTCACGGCCCAAGACCTCGCGCTTGCCGCTGGCGCGGCAGTATTGCAGCTTGAAACCGTCGGCGAGGCCGATGGTGTGCCGCTGAGCTGCAGTGTGCATCGTTTTCCGGCAGAGCGCTTCGCTGGATTGCCGGCGGCGTTCGTTGAGACCGGCTCGATCTCCGCCGCGCTCGCCGCGTGTGGCGTGGCCGACTACACGCGGCGGCTGACGCGGCTTCTGGCGCGGCCGCCCAGCGAATACGAGGCGCGCCATCTCAATCAGCCCACCTCGCGGCCCGTTCTACAGGCGGAACTCGGTCAATGTCGATCTCGCGGGCGTGCCGATTCAGCGCTCGCTGACGGTGTTCGCCGGCGACCGCGTGCAGATGGTCGTTGCTGCGGATGACGAGCTTCTGCGCTAGCACCACCATGCTTTAAGCGATCTTTTCGCGCAACACCGCGGATAGCCGCTCCGCTGCCTGCACGATGACGAAGGTGATGATCAGCAGCAGCGAGACCTCGCGGTACTGGAATAGGCTCATCGCCGAAAGGAGCTGAAATCCGATGCCGCCGGCGCCGACGAAGCCCAGCACCAGCGACGAGCGGATGTTCTCGTCGAGGCGATAGAGGCTGATGCCGAGGAGCGACGGCAGCACCGAGGGGATGACGCCGTGCGTGAACACCTGAATCCGCCGCGCGCCGGTCAGCGCCAGCGCGTCGATCGGCGCCATGTCCATATGCTCGATGGTCTCGGCAAAAAGCCGCCCGAGCATGCCGATCGAATGCACCGCCAGGGCGAGGCCGCCGGGAAACGGCCCGAGCCCGACGGCGGTGACGAAGAACAGCGCCCATACCAGGTCCGGCACGGCGCGGGCAAAGCTGATGATGCCCCGCGCGATGTAGTAAAGGACGCGCGACGGCGTGACGTTCGTGGCCGCGAGCACGGCGAGCGGCAGCGCCATGATCAGGCCCGCGACCGTGCCGAAGATGGCGATATCGATGGTCTCCAATGCGGGCCACATTTCGCTGCCGAATTTCGCGAAGTCGGGCGGCGTGGCGCGCCGCAAGATGTCGGCCATTCCGTGAACGCCGGTCACCAGATCCTGCGGCCGTGCCTCGACCACGATCAAGGATTGGACGACGATCCCCAATAAGACGAGGGCGATGCCAACGCGTTTTGCCAATGCCAGGCCGAACGCGCGGCTTGAGATCGCGACCGGTCCAGCGCGCCTGCGCGTGATCGGTCACGCGGCCTCGCTGAGATAGAGGCGCCGCACCGTCTCGCGCGAGACCTCGGCGCACGGCAGGTCGAAGGCGATGCGGCCTTCGCGGATGCCGACAACGCGGTCGGCATAGGCGTAGGCGAGTTCGACCTGATGCAGGACGCAAAGAACCGCCAGATTGTCCTCGTTTGCGAGCCGGCGCAGCAGCTTCATGATGTCCTCGGCCGCCTCGGGATCGAGGCTGGCGACGGGTTCGTCAGCCAGCAGCACGCGCGGATGCTGCGCCAATGCGCGCGCAATGGCGACGCGCTGCGCCTGGCCGCCGGAGAGCGTGCCGGCGCGCTGTCCAGCAAGATGATCGAGCCCAACCTCGTCGAGATGATCATGCGCCGCGGCAAGCTCGCGCGCCGGAAGGCCGCCCAACGCCGTCCACATGCCACCGCGGCGACCGAGCGCACCGGTGGCGACATTGGCGAGAACGCTGCGCCGCCGCACCAAGGCAGCATGCTGCGAGATCATCGCGAGCTCGAGTCGCGCCCGGCGCAGCCGGTCGCCGCGCAGCCGCGTCAGGTCGGTGCCATTGACCCACACTTCGCCCGAGCCCGGATTGAGCGTCCGCGCGATACAGCGCAGCAGCGTCGTCTTGCCGCTGCCGTTGCCGCCGAGCACGATCACGAGCTCGCCGGCGCCCACCGCTATGTTGAAGTCGACGAGCGCCAGCTTGCCGTTGGGATAGCACTGCGTGAGATTACGGACCTCGAGCATTTCTGCGCTCGACCCGCCTACATCTTCGCGAGATCGATGTTGAGCGTCTTCACCAGGTCCCGGATGCCGTTGAAGCTGGCGTCACTCTGCGGCACGGTTCGCATGCCATGCACGCCGATGATCTTCCGGTCGGCCTCCGGCAAGCCCGACAGATCGATGTCTTGCATCGCCGCAACCAGCCGAGTCTTGAAGCCCGCCGGCAGGTCGCCACGCACCGTGAGGGGATCGATCGGGATCGGGTCCGACTTCCACAGGAAGACGATGTCGCCGTCCTTATAGTGGCCGCGCTGCTTGGCGGATTCGAGCTGCTCGCTATTGAGCTCGCCGGCATCGACCTTGTGGTTGTAGAGCGCCTCGAACGACGCGGTGTGGCTGCCGGCAAAGAGGCCGCGGATGTCCTTGTCCGGATCGAGTCCAGCCTTGCGCAGCCCATAGGCGGGGAAAAGATGGCCCGAGGTCGAGGCCGGATCGGCGAAGGCGAAGGAGTGGCCGCGAATGTCGGCCACGGTCTTGATGCCGGAGCCGGGCCAGGTGACGATGCTCGCCCAGTACGTGTCGGGCTTGCCGTCGGCGTTGGCGAAGGTCGCAACCGCCTCGGCATGGGCAACCTGATGCGCCAACACGTAGCCCAACGGACCGAACTCGCCCGCTTCCAGCTTGCCGTTGCGCATCGCCTCGATCTCAGCGTTGTAGCTCGTCGCGATATAGATCTTCACGTCGCAGCCGATCTTTGCGCCGAGCACCTTGCCGATCTGCTCGTAGATCGGCGTGAGCTTGGGCGCGGTGTCGAGCGGTTCGACGCCGAAGCGCACGGTGCCGTCATTGGGACAATCCTCGGCCGGCGCCGCGGCCGCCAGCCCGGGATGGGCGAACAGCGCAATGAATGCCACGCCGACCATACCCGCCAAAATCGGATTTCGTTTCATCTGCCGCTCCCCGCTATTGTTTTGCCGCTGCCGGTCGACGACGGTTGGGCGCCGACGTTCTGACAGTCCAAATCCTATTGGCTGGAGGCGACAGATTTATTGCAGAGCGATGACGGAACGACGAAATGATCTAGACGAATTGCCTTGGCCCGTGCCACCAAGAGCGCGGCGCAACTTCCGTGAAAACGCCATGACGAAATCATGACAACGGGCGAATGCCAACACGGCCCGACTGCACGTTATGCGCTCTACTGGGCGCCGGTTGCGGGGTCCTCGCTTGCCACGATTGGCGAGCGCTGGCTTGACCGAGAGGCCGCGACCGATCGGGAGCTGGCTCGGCAAGCAATTAGCGGCTTCAATGACGCCGAGCTCGCCGCGATCACCGCCGAACCGCGGCGCTATGGTTTGCATGCGACGCTCAAGCCACCCTTTCGTCTCGCTCGCGAATTCACGCAGCCGGTGCTCGAGGCCGATATCGCCGCTTTCGCCGAAGCGCAATTACCCATAAGCACGGCGCCGCTGCAGCTAGCGCGGATCGGGCAGTTCCTCGCACTTACGCCGAAAACGCATTCCGACGCGCTCACCGCGCTCGCCGAAGCGTGCGTGGAGGCATTCGATCGCTTCCGTGCGCCGGCCCATGGCGAAGATCTTGCGCGCCGACGCCGGGCCGGCCTCAACCGGCAGCAGGAAGAGAATCTGCGCCGCTGGGGCTATCCCTATGTGATGAGTGAATTCCGCTTCCATGTGACGCTGACCGGCCCCGTCGATCGCGCAATCGCAGAACGACTGACACCTTACCTCGAGGCGCTTTTTTCGCCCGCGACGGCGAGGCCGTTGAACATCGGCGAGATCGCGCTCTTTGTCCAGTCCGCGCCGGGAGCGTCTTTCAGGCTATCGCGCCGCTTCAGACTTGGTGCCGCGAGAATTTGACGGGCTCTCTTTTGACGAAAGACGACTGCCCGATCCGATCGGGCCGGCAGCGATCCAATTACGTCAAAAACGAATGAACGATCTCGACCAATTCCTCTGCGGCCTTAACGTGCGGGTCGGCGCGCGGTGCCTCGGGATCGATGACATGCTCGCGGATGTGCCCTTCGACGACCTCGGCAATAAGTCCATCGAGAGCACCGCGGCATGCTGTTGCCTGCTGGAGCACGGCCGCGCAGCCCGACCCTTGCTGGAGCGCTCGCTCCACGGCATCGAGCTGGCCGCGAATGCGCCGAACACGGTTCATCAGCTTCTGCTGGTCCTTCAGCGTATGTGCCATTTTTTCTCTTGATCCCATCCTGGAGGGGAGTATATACGCTTTCGCACCGGTGTCGACGCTGTTTGACGGCTGGTGCAGTTCGACCATTCGCAAGGGATCCGATGAACCCGCGACCTAGCAACACCCCGTCCGAGGACCACAGTCGCAGCGCGACTGTGACCGCGGTCGGGATCATTGCCCGGGAAACGCGTGAGATCCCCGGGGCGCTTCTGAGCTAGCGCCCACCCTCGCGCCTCCCGGGCCGGTGCAACCGACTCGAACAAGGAGGCGCTCAATGGCAGCGGCAATCCTCGCATGTCGCTTGGCCACCACGCCAAGCATCGAACACACCGACGCGCCGCGGCTCGTTTGCCGCTGGCGGGTCGGCCCCGATGGACGGCTCGTCTGCTCCTGGCGGCGGGACGAGGGGCGTAATGCGCTCGGAAACGTGGTATCGATGGTGCGCCCGCGGCAGGAAGTGCGCCATGGCGGCCTCTGACCTCGGCACCGCTCGGAACCGCGGCGCTTGGGGTCATCGGCCTGTAATACAGATTCCCCATGATCCGGCCATGCCGCAACTGTCCGAGCGCGTCCGCATCAAGCATCTCAGCTTTTCACGCCAAGGCTGAGAGCCGTGACATGCTCGTCAGCACCTTACCCCGTGTCGATGACATCGCGCGGCTTGGCCTCGCGTTCCTCGACGGCCAGGGGATCCCGGACGCATCGAAAGCAACTGTGCCGGCGCCGGGGAACGGTTATGCGTGAGACCACTCTCCCTGCGCGCGCGGCAATCGTGTTGGCGATCTCGTGTATTGCCGCCGTAGCCAGTGCCCAAAGCCCGACCGAAGGCGTACCCACCGAGGACGGTACAGCGGTCGATGAGTGGTATAGCATTCACGGTCAATCGACCTTCACCTTTCAATACCATCCAGCGTTCAATTCGCCGGTCCAAGGCCCAAACAGTCTCAGCCCCGCCAACAATGGACGGGAGACGTTCGATGCAACGCTCTTTCTCGGCGTCCGCTTGTGGAAGGGACTGGAATTTTACGTCGATCCCGAGGTCGACCAGGGGTTTGGACTGAACAATACCTTGGGCGTCGCCGGCTTCCCGAGCGGAGAGGCCTATAAGATAGGCTCGTCCACTCCCTATTACGAAACGCAGCGCGCCTTCGCGCGGTACGCGCTCGGACTCGGCGGCCCAGAGGAAACGGTTTCAGGCGGTGCCAACCAACTCGCCGGAACGCGCCAAGCGAACTATATGACGTTTACCGTGGGGAAGTTCGCGGTCACGGACATATTCGACGCCAACAGCTATGCGCATGACCCGCGGTCGGATTTTCTGAATTGGTCGATCATCGACTCCGGGGCTTTCGACTACGCGGCGAATGCTTGGGGCTACACGTATGGCGCCGCCGCGGAGTGGACACAATCTTGGTGGACCGTTCGCGGAGGGTTTTTCGATCTGTCGAACATCCCCAATGAAGTTAATCTGGATCCGACCCTCAGCCAGTTCGAAATCGTCACCGAGTTGGAAGAGCGGCACGAGATCTTTGACCGCGCCGGAAAATTGAAGTTTTTGTTCTTCAACAATCGCGGCCGCATGGCCAATTACAACGACGCCGTGCGGCTGGCGCAGGCAGCGGGAACGACGCCGGATGTAAGCGTGGTGCGGCGCTACGGCTCGCGCCCGGGCATCGCCCTCAATCTGGAACAGGAGATCATGGACGATCTCGGCGGCTTTGCCCGCGCGAGCCTTAATGACGGGCACAAGGAGACGTACGAATTCACCGAGATCAACCGGTCGATTTCAGCCGGTCTATCGCTTACGGGGAACCGCTGGCACCGGCCAGACGATACACTCGGGCTTGCCGGCGCGCTCAACGATATCTCCAAGGACGCGCGCAACTATCTGGCCGCCGGCGGCCTCGGCATCCTCATCGGCGACGGCAGTTTGCCGGACGCGGGTCTCGAGAAGATCCTTGAAATCTACTACAAGGCATTGATCGTCAACGGTATCGACGCCACGCTCGATTTCCAGCACGTCGAAAATCCTGGTTACGACGCCGCGCGGGGTCCCGTCGAAGTCATCGGATTCAGGCTCCATGCGGAATTCTGAGTTGCATCAGCGTTCGAGCCGCCAGCCGCCCTGCGCGGAAAGCTTCAGCCGTCCGAAATGTTTGCGCCCGCCCCGCGGGGTCATCGAACTCCCCCCTCCTTCACGGAGTCTCGTCATGCGGTCACTCATCATCGAGGATGACGCCGATACCGGCCAGTACGTCTGCAACGGCCTTAGGGAGGCCGGCTTTGCCGTGACGTGGTGCCGCAACGGCGTCGATGGGCTTCATCTTGCGGCGAACGAGCGGTGGGACGTCATGATTCTCGACCGGATGCTGCCGGGCGAGATCGACGGCCTCGGCATCGTCAAGACTTTGCGCTCGCTCGGCAAGACGACGCCGATGCTGATTCTGAGCGCGATCGCCAGCCTCGACGAGCGCGTCCGGGGTCTCCACAGCGGTAGCGACGACTACCTGACGAAGCCTTTTGCCTTCTCCGAACTCCACGCCCGCATCGAGGCGCTGCTCCGCCGATCCGGCATGAAAGAGGACCTGTCGGAACTCCGGATCTGCGACCTGACACTCGATTTGAGGCGGCACAAGGCGGAACGCGCCGCCAGGGCGATTGCCCTGCAACCCCGCGAATTCCGCCTGCTCGAATATCTGGTTCGCCACCAGGGACAAGTGGTGACGCGCACCATGTTGCTCGAGGCGGTCTGGGACTATCATTTCGACCCGCAGACGAATGCGGTCGACGTGCAGATCAGCCGCCTTCGGCAGAAGATCGACAAGGACTTTTCGCCGCCACTGCTGCACACCGTGCGGGGCGTCGGTTACATGTTGGCGGCCGATGTTTAGGCTCCTCGGAAGCGTCGCATTCCGCCTGGCGCTCGGCTACGGCGTCCTGGTCGTAAGCGCGATGATGGTCATCTCGGCGGTGTTCTATTTCGGCACCGTCGGCGTCATCGGCCGCGGGATCGATGCCAAGCTTTTCACGATATCCCAGCGGCTTACCAGCCACTTCGACGCCAGGGGCAGCGAGGCGCTGCGCCAGGAAATCCAGGAGCTGCTGACGGACGGCGTCGACCAGGACACGGAGGTCTATCTTCTGCTCGATCCGGAGGGCCGGGTGATCGTTGGCAACCTGTCGCCCGTGGGGAGCATGACACCGCTCGATCGCCTGACCGACGAAGCGGTCACGCGCTCCGGCCGCCCCTCGACGAGCCGCCTCCTGCCGCATCGCTTGTCGAACGGCGTGGTCCTCGTGGTCGGCCGCGATCTGCATGACCTGCACGAGATCGAAGAGCTCGTGCTGCGAGCGCTCGTCATTGGCGGCGCGGTCGCGCTCTTTCTTGCGATCGCCGGCGCCGTTTTATTTCGCCGGCTGCTCGAGCGGCGCGTCGCCGATATTCGCCGCACCGCCGACGAGATCGGATCGGGGAACTTGACCCGCCGCATTCCCATCGAGGGCGCGGCGGACGAGTTCACCCGCCTCAACCGCGACATCAACCGCATGCTCGACCGCATCCAGCACTTGATGGACGGCGTGCGCGAGGTATCGAACGCGATTGCCCACGATCTCAGGACGCCGCTCGGCAGGATACGCAGCCTTCTGGAGGCAGCTCTGAGGCCGGCAGTGACAGGCGAGCAGCTTCGCGACACCGCGCGCGCGAGTATCCAGGGAATCGACGAGCTGATCATCGTCTTCGACAAGCTGCTGCAAATAGCCGAAGCGGAGTCCGGCGCCCATCGCCAGGGCTTCCGTCCGGTGGCGCTTGGAGAGATCATCATGAATGTTGTCGAACTCTTCGACGCGACAGCCGAAGCAAACGGCGTGACGCTGATCGCGGACGTCGACCGCGAAGCGAGAACGCGTGGCGACAAGGATCTGCTGGCCAACGCGACCGCCAACCTCCTCGACAATGCGCTCAAATATGCGGGCAATTCCGCGATCTTACGGGTTTGCGTGCAAGCGGAACGGGATACCGTCTCGATTATCATCGAGGATAACGGTCCGGGCATCGCGCCGGAGGACCGGGAAAAGGTCGTCAGGCGCTTCTATCGGCTCGACCGAAGTCGGAGCCTCCCCGGCAACGGGCTCGGCCTTCCCATCGTTGCCGCAATTGCCGAGTTGCATGGCGGACAGCTCCGTCTCGAAGATGCGGCGCCCGGCCTCAGGGCCCGCATCGTCCTGCCTCGCGTCGCGAATGTAAGCTTTCCAAACGGTAACCTTGCGGAAACCGAGTCGATAAAAGCCTAGGTCTAGGATGGCCGTGTCCGAATTCAGGCACGGCCGAAAACGACTCATGGATCGAGTGCTTTTGCCGCGAACGCAGTGGCTCATCGTCGGCGTGCTGGCGCTCGGCCTTGCCGGCCCGTTCGCGGCGATCGCCATTCTGGATTCGCTCGCGGGAAGCAGCGCCAGTGCCGAGCCCTCGCCGCCGCCGGTTCCGCCCGGAATGTTCCGGGCCACCCCCGCGCAATGGGCGGGGCTGAAGTTTGCGCCGGTGCGGCTCCTGGGCTTTAGGACCGAACACGAATCCGAAGGCAAGATCGCCAACGACGACGATGCGACGACGCCGATCTTTTCGCCCTATTCCGGCCGCGTCACCAAGCTCTTCGCCAAGGCGGGGGATTACGTCAAGAAAGGCGCCCCGCTCCTCGCGGTCGAGGCATCCGAAATCGTGCAGGGGCAAAATGATCTCGTCAGCGCGGTGAGTGCGCTCGCGACCGCGCGCGCGCAGCTCAACCTGGCGCAGACGAACGAAAAGCGCCAGCACGAGCTTTATGACTCGAAGGGAGCGGCCCTCAAGGACTGGCAGCAGGCGCAGGTCGATCTTGCCACCGCCCAAGGCGGATTCCGCTCGGCCGAGATTGCCCTGGCGGCGGTCCGCAACCGACTGCGCATCCTCGGCAAGAGTGATACCGAGATCGACGCGATCGAGAGCGCACCCGACCGGCTGCGGATGAACCCCGAGGCGATCCTCAGTGCGCCCATCGACGGTACCGTCATCCAGCGCCAAGTGGGCCTCGGGCAGTACATCAACAGCGAGGCGAACGGCGCATCGGTGCCGGTCTTCACGATCGGCGACATGTCGAAGGTGTGGCTTCTCGCCAATGTCTCCGAGGAAGATGCGCCGTCGATGCGCGTCGGCGAAGCCGTCGAAGCGCACGTGCTGGCCTTTCCCGGCCGCGTGTTCCTGGCCAGGCTTACCTATGTCGCAGCGGCGATCGATCCCGCCACCCATCGACTGGCGGTCCGGGCGGAGGTCGAAAATCCCGACGGTGCCCTGAAACCCGAGATGTTCGCGGATTTCAGCATCGTCACCGGCCCGGCCAGTGAAAAGTCGGCGGTGCCGGAAGAAGCGGTTGTCTATGAGGGCAACACCGCACGCGTCTGGGTCGCAGGCGCCGACGATACACTCGGTCTGCGCGAAATTCGCACCGGCCGCATCCAGGACGGAATGGTGGAGGCGCTCTCGGGCTTACGTGCGGGGGAGACGGTTGTGACGAGCGGCAGTCTGTTCATCGACCGCGCCGCCGGCACCCAGTAGGACGCCGAACTTTCCGATGCAGCCGATCATCGCCTTCGCGCTGAAGCGCCGCCGCCTCTTCGTGGTCGCAATTGCAGCGCTATTGGGCGCGGGCGTTGTCGCCTTCACACGTTTAAACATCGAAGCCTATCCCGATCCGGTGCCGCCGCTGGTCGAAGTCGTTACCCAGAGCAGTGGACAGTCGGCGGAGGAAATCGAGCGCTATATCACGATTCCGATCGAAATTGAGATGGCCGGAATCCCTAACGTGACATCCGTGCGAACGATTTCCCTCTTCGGCCTCAGCGATGTGCGCATCGCCTTCACCTACGACTTTACGTATGACCAGGCAGAGCAGTGGGTCATCAACCGGCTATCCCAGCTTTCCCCGCTGCCCAACGGCGCGCAGCCGCAGATCTCGCCCGAAAGCCCCATCGGCGAGATCTACCGCTATCGCTTGATCGGACCCCCGGGCTACTCGGTGAACGATCTCAAGACCATCCAGGACTGGATCCTGGAGCGCCGCTTCAAGGCAGTGCCCGGGGTGATCGACGTGACCGGGTGGGGCGGCAAGACCAAGACCTACGACGTGACGATCGACCGCCAGAAGCTCGTTGCCGATCAATTGAGCATCCCGCAGGTGCTGCAGGCCCTCAATAACGCCAATGTCAATGTCGGAGGTCAGACCGTCGATATCGGGCCGCAGTCCGCCGTCGTCCGCGGCGTGGGCCTCATCCACACGATCGACGACATTCGCAACACGATGATAAGCGCCAATGACGGCGCCCCGATCCGCATCAGGGACATTGCGGACGTTGAGGTCGGCCACGCGCCTCGCCTCGGGATCGCCGGCCAGGACGGCGACGACGATATCGTTCAAGGCATCGTCCTGATGCGGCGCGGCGGGCAAAGCCTACCGACGATCCGACGTGTCGAGGCGGAGGTGCAGAAGGTCAACTCGAGCGGAATCCTTCCGCCCGGCGTCAAGCTGGTCAAGATATACGACCGTAGCGACCTCATCGCCGTCACCACAAGCACGGTCCTGCACAACCTGTTCTACGGGGTCGCGCTGATCTTCATCATCCAGTGGCTGTTCTTGGGCGATCTGCGCAGCGCGATTATCGTCGCTGCGACCATTCCCGTCGCCTTGTGCTTCGCCATTGTCATCCTGGTACTGCGCGGCGAGTTGGCAAATCTTCTCTCGGTGGGAGCCGTTGATTTCGGCCTCATCGTCGACGCCACGGTCATCATGGCCGAAAACATCTTCCGTCATCTCGCGCAAAAGCCGGAAGAGCGTTTCGCGCAGTCGACCGTGCTAGAGCGCGCCAGCGCGCCGACGGAGTTCAGCGGCAAGTTCGCCGTCATCGCCAATTCCGCGCTCGAGGTCAATCGCTCGATCTTCTTCTCCGCCGCGATCATCGTGGCGGCCTTCATCCCGCTGTTCACTTTGACCGGGGTCGAGGGCCGCATCTTCGGGCCGATGGCAGAAACCTATGCTTATGCCATCGCCGGCGGGCTGATCGCGACGTTCACAATCACCCCGGCCTTGAGTGCCATTCTCCTTCCCGCGCAGGTGCGCGAGGTTCAGACCTTCGTGGTGCGCGCGCTGATGCGGCTTTATCGGCCCGCTCTGGAGTTCGCGCTCGCCAACCGGATCGTCACGCTGGGCGGCGCCACCCTGCTCGTCCTTGCCGCGATCGTGGTGGCGCACTCGCTTGGGCTCGAGTACCTGCCGAAGCTCGAGGAGGGAAATTTCTGGATCCGTGCCACCTTCCCGCCGACGATCTCTCTCGATGAGGCCGACGGCTATGCCAACCGCATGCGGCAGATCATCCGGCGTTTCCCCGAGGTGGAGACCGTCGTCTCGCAGCTTGGACGGCCCGACGACGGAACCGACACGACCGGGTTCTTCAATCTCGAGATGAACGTGCCGTTGAAGCCGTTCGACACCTGGCCCTCGGGTGTCGACAAGAAAAAGCTGACCCAGGACATGAACGAGGCGCTGTCCGCGCCGTTTCCCGGCGTCGATTTCAACTTCTCACAAAATATCGAGGACAACGTCGAGGAGGCCGCATCGGGTGTGAAGGGAGAGAATTCGATCAAGCTCTACGGCAACAATCTCGAATCGCTGCAGAAGACGGCGTACCAGATCAAATCGGTGCTGGGCACGGTGCCGGGCATGACCGATCTCTCCGTTTTCGATTCCTTCGGCCAACCGACGGTCAACATCGACATCAACCGTTCCCTCGCCGCCCGCTACGGTCTCGCGCCGGGCGATATCAATGCCACGATCCAAGCAGCGATCGGCGGCGAGGCGGCCGGCAATCTCTACGAATACGGCAGTGACCGGAATTTTCCGATCATCGTTCGCCTGGCGCCGGAGTATCGCGAAAGCCTCAAGGCCATGCGGCACATTCCGATCGTTGCCGCAAATCCGTCCGGGACCGGGACCATCACCATCCCGCTGAGCGATGTCGCACGCGTGACGCTGGTGCCGAGCTATTCCTTCATCTATCGCGAGAACCAGGAGCGCTACATCCCGATCAAGTTCAGCGTCCGCGGACGTGATCTCGGCAGCGCCGTCCTGGAGGCGCAGCGCAAGGTCGCCGATCAGATCAAGCTTCCCGCGGGATCTCGCCTGGAATGGGTGGGCGAGTTCGGCGAGCTCCAGGAAGCCCTGGCGCGCTTCGAGGTGATCGTGCCGATCAGCCTCGTCCTGATCGTCGTGCTGCTGCTGGCGAATTTTTCGTCCGCCGTCGATGCGGCATTGGCGGCCAGCGTAATGCCGATGACGCTTGTCGGCGGCATCTTTGCGCTCGCCGTCACCGGCACCCCTTTCAACGTATCCGCCGCCATCGGCTTCGTCGCGTTGTTCGGCATCGCGACGATGGACGGCATCATCGTGCTGTCGTCCTTCAACCGCCTATTGGAAGCAGGCCTCGACCGAGCAGCGGCGATCCGGCGGGCGTGCGAGGTTCAGATGCGTCCGGTCACGATGACCTGCGTCGTCGCGGGCGTAGGCCTGTTGCCGGCGGCGACCTCGACGGGGATCGGCTCGGAAGTGCAGAAGCCATTGGCGCTCGTCGTGGTCGGGGGCACGATGCTCGCGCCGCTTCTCATCCTGATCGTCCTCCCCGTGTTGATCGAGATTTTCTCGCGGCGGGGCGTGGCCGCAGGCGCAATGGCCGCCGCCGAACCCGGCCCTTCGGCGTAGCGCCATGCGCCTGCGCGTCATAACCGTTGTTTCGCTTGCCGTGCTCGCCGGATGCGCGGTCGGCCCCGATTTTCATCGGCCGGTGGCACCCGAGGTCAGCGGCTATGCGCCCACACCCTTGCCGTCCGAGACCGCGAGGGTGAACGCCGCCGGTGGCGAAGCACAACGCTTCGTGCAAGACGAGGACGTTCCGGGCGAGTGGTGGACGCTGTTTCATTCGACGCCGCTCAATACCCTGATCGACAGCGCCCTGAAGGCCAATCCAGACCTGCAATCGGCGCAGGCCGCGCTCCGTGTGGCGCGGGAAAATGTCTATGCGCAACAAAGCGCCTATTATCCGAGCGTCCAAGGTAACTTCACGCCGAGCCGGAACAAGACCGCAACCGGCACGCTCTCGCCGGCGACGGCCTCGGGAGAACCCTACTATAGCCTCTACACAGCGCAGCTAACGGTCTCCTATGCGCCGGACGTATTCGGACTCAATCGTCGAACCGTCGAATCGCTCCAGGCGCAAGCCGACTTCGAGCGGTTTCAGCTCGAAGCCACCTACCTCACGCTGACCTCGAACGTCGTCGCGGCGGCAATACAGGAAACCTCGCTTCGCGGTCAGCGCGATGCCATTCAGCAGACGATCGAGATCGAGACCGAAGCGCTAACGATTCTGAGGCATCAGCTCGCACTCGGCCAAGTCGCGGGGGCCGATGTCGCGGCGCAGGAAGCGGCCTTGGCACAGGCCCAGGCAAGCCTTCCGCCCCTCGACAAACAATTGGCACAAGAGCGCGACCTGCTCAAAGCGCTGATCGGCCACTTTCCGAGCCATGAACTGGTCGAGACCTTCGAGCTTTCCGGATTGCGACTCCCGGAGGATCTGCCGGTCAGCCTGCCATCGAAGCTCGTCGAGCAGCGGCCCGATATTCGCGCGGCCGAAGAACAGTTGCATTCCGCGAGCGCGCAGGTTGGCGTCGCGATCGCAAACATGCTGCCTAATCTCACGCTGACCGCCAATGACGGCGCGGCGGCGCTCCAGATTCCGCAGCTGTTCAGGCCGGGGACGGCATTCTGGTCGCTTGCCGCGAGCCTTACCCAGCCGGTGTTCGCGGGCGGCCAACTGTTGCACAAGACACGGGCCGCCCGGGCTGCGCTCGATGAGGCGTCGGCGCAATACCGTAGCACGGTCATAGGCGCCTTCCAGAACGTCGCCGATGCGCTCTACGCTGTCCAATCCGATGCCGCTGCCCTGGCTGCTGCGGCTGGCGCCGAGCGCGCAGCGGATACCACTTTGACCATCACGCGCCGTCAGCTTGAGCTCGGCCAGGTCGCCTACCTCGCGCTGCTCAATGCCGAACAGACATATCAACAGGCACGAATCAATCTTGTCGAGGCTCAGGCCGAACGATATGCGGATACCGCAGCGCTCTTCGAGGCGCTGGGGGGCGGATGGTGGAACCGAACCGACGCTGCAACAACGCCTACGAGCGTGGCGCCTTGAATTCCCGCAGATGTATTGGCCGTTAGGGCAACGTAAAGGCCAGGGGGATGGAGAGGCTCGCCATGGTGAGCGATACTGCTCCGGTTGCCAGCCTTGGTATCCGGACGCGGTGGTCCAACACGCCGCGGAGCAACGTTCCTTTATCATCCCCGGGGGCAGACCGAACATGGCGGGAAAAGCACGTATCGCGCACTTGGCAGGACCCGACGCAACCATTCAGAACACACCTCCGCTGGTGACATCGAACAAAGCCCGGGCGAAATACGGACTGCCCCCGCTCACGTTGCCGGACGGGACGCACCCGCAATTCGATGTCCTGCGACCGCAGCGGCTGGCGGCGCCGGCAAAAATTTATGTCGAGCAGTTCAGCGCGCATCCGCTCGAGGCCGATTCGGCTGACATTTACGCGCCGCCGGACGGCTATCTCGATCGGGCCGGGCGCTTTCACAAAGAGCGGCAAAGTCCCGCCGACACGCCTGTCTACGAAATCGAGATCGGTCCGGAAGATGGACTCTACCCGCTGCCGTATATGGCGCGGCAAATCGGTGGGGACGCCTGGGAGGAAGAGGGCGCTGTGCCCGAGGCCCCGGACGAGAAAGCACGGCAGCCCTTTTTCCCCGATGGCGCGCGCAGCTTCGAGGAGATCAACCGGCTCCAAATCGGCGTCAAGGGAATTGGGAACCTGATCTCTTCAAAGGCCGACGTCGACTTCTATCGCGTGATGCCGCCCGGCGGATATCGCAAGGGATTGCCGGCCGATCGGCGAACAGACGTCGGCGAAGGGGCCATATCCCCTGAACGCAGGGGCGTGGACTTCTTCCCCTACAAGCCGCTGCATCTGCAGGTGGCGCCTGGCCGCGGAGATCTCGCGCGCGCGACCAATCTCGTGCAGCAGATCCTGTCTTCGGGAAAATACGATGGCGCGATCTGGACCGAAGGCAGTCCCAGCATTGAGGAGACGATATACTGGCTCAATCTCCTGATCGACACCGACCGCCCGATCTGCGGCAACGCGGCCCAGCGCCCGCAAGGCCAGATCAGCAATGATGGCCCGAAAAATATCGTCGATTCAGTCGAATTCATCGCCTCGCGGGTTTGGGCCGACGAGCACGGCCGGAACCGGATCGGATCGGTTCTCATTCAGGAGCAGCGCGTTTTCGCCGCCCGTGAGGTGATGAAGCTGGACGCCCGTCCGGGAGGCTATACCGCCACCGGCGGCCATGGCGGCATCATCGGAGCGGTGGGCCATGATGGACGTCCGCGGGTGACGTTCTGGCCGGCCGCTCGTCACACCTATCTCTCCGAGGTCAATATCACGCGGCTTCCGAACGAGGTGATGGGGTCGAGAATGACCGATCGCCGGATCGAGCGGATACCGGTCCCGATCAAGACCGATCAGGGAGAGCTTCTGGAAGCGGCGATTCCCAGCGTGTCCATCATAAAGGACGCCAGTTATCTGGTCGCCGGTTCCGCCACCGACCCCGATCACGAAGCCGACCTCGTCAAAATGATCGACCACCGGTTGAAACACTCGCCGCTCGCCAGGTTCGTCGTGGAGGGATGGACGCCCTACGGCACGATGACCTCGGTCGTCCGGCAAAAGCTCGTGACCCGGGCCATCTACTGCGGCATGCCGGTGGTGCGCGTGGGCCGCGGCAATACCGAAGGATTTGTCCCGGTCCGGCCTCCCTTCATCGGAGGATCCAATTTGACCGCAACCAAAGCGCGGCTGCTGTTGATGGCCTGCATCATGAAGTTTGGCAGCTTGCCCGCCGCCGGCGACCCTGACAATCCCACCGCCTCGGAAACGGCCGCCGTCCGGGAGAAAATTGACGCCTATCAGGCGGTGTTCGACACTCACTGAAGCGCATCAGGCGGTTGGCATGGATCGCGCATCAACGCCGCGCCGCCGGCAACGATTTGCCGGAACGCCTCGGTTCAAGCGTCCCGACGGTTTTGAGAAAGGCAAGGGTCAGCGGCGAGCCGTCCTGTTTGCCGTGGGCGAGCCACGTCGCAACAGTCGGCGCGGGCCGCTTGAGACGCCGGATCACCAGTCCTTCGAATAAGATGTGCTGAAACGAAGAGGCCATGAGCGTCACGCCCAATCCTGCGGCGACGAGGCCCAGAAGTGTCACGGCCTCACGCGCTTCCTGCGCGAGGCGCGGCTCGAAGCCCGCGAGACGGCAGTGGGTGACGATTTGGTCGTAGGTGCTGCCGCCGAATTCG
The DNA here is from genome assembly GCA_963832575.1 of uncultured Alphaproteobacteria bacterium. Taxonomy (GTDB): domain Bacteria; phylum Pseudomonadota; class Alphaproteobacteria; order ATCC43930; family CGMCC-115725; genus DATJLY01. The sequence continues at coordinate 106,973 of CAWHUT010000017.1, read as the reverse complement.
CGCGGAAAGACCACGAAGGGGTCGTCGGCGAGGAGCGAAAGCGAGATGCGCGCTTTCGGTTCGCTCTGCGCGACAGGGTGGTCGCGGCGCAGCACCGCCACGAGCTCTTCGCGGTCCAGCGCCGATGCGGCGAGGCCGCCGACCATGACCGGCCTTACCCCGGAGGTGCGCAAGAAACCGATTTGCAGGCGCCCGTCTGCCAGTGCCTCGATCTGGTGCTGCGTCGCCATTTGATGCAAGGCCAGACGAACGCCGGGGAATGCGGCCCGATAGGCGCCGAGGATGGCGCGGAACTTCGACGAGAGCGGCGCCGAAGGGGTAAAGCCGATGTTGAGCTCGCCAATCTCCCCCATCTCTGATTGCCGCGCCACCTCGCGGGCATGGTCGGCCTGCAACAGCGTCTTCTTCGCTTCCCGCAAGAAAAGCCGACCGGTTTCCGTCAGTTCCGCGCGGCGACTGGTCCGGCGCAGAAGGACCGCCCCCAATTCCGCTTCCAGCGCCCGGATCTGCTGGCTAAGGGGCGGCTGGGAAATGCCGATCCGGGCTGCGGCGCGGCCGAAGTGCAGCGTTTCCGCGAGCACCACGAAGTAGCGGAGTTGCCGCAGATCCATATCGAAATCATCTTGATCGAGTTAAAACGAGTATTTGACCATATTAATCAGCCCCCCGTTAGATGCAAGCGGGCGTCACGAGGGCGCCGCTCGAAGGGTTTGTCATGGTCGCCGTGCCGAGAAAGACCGCCGTTCCGCGTCGGAAATCCAAATGGCCGGATTTCCATCACACCGCTCCCGGTACGCTGGCGGGCCGTTATCTGCGGCTGTTCTGGCAGCCCGTGTACCACTCCGACGATCTGCCGCCGGGGCGGGCGAAGCCGATCAAGATCATGAACGTCGACTACGCGCTCTTTCGCGGCGAGGACGGAAAGCCCTACCTAGTCGATGCCCGATGCCCGCATCGCGGATTGCAGCTCGCGCTGGGACAGGTAGAGGGGAATCGCATCCGATGCTTCTATCACGGCTGGACATTCGATGGCGGCGGCCGCTGCGTCGCGCAGCCGGCGGAGCCCCGGCCGTTCGCGGACAAAGTGCGCATTCACGGCTACCCCTGCCAAGACTATCTGGGATTGGTTTTTGCGTATTTCGGCGAAGGCGAGCCGCCGCCGCTGCCGCGCTATGAGAACTTCGAGAATTTCGAAGGCATCCTCGAGCACGACAGCTACGAACGCGGATGCAACTATTTCAACAACGCGGAGAACTCGGTCGACCTGGTGCATTCGGGATTTGTGCATCGGAACAATCCGGGCTCGTTCGACGGCCTCACGGACTGCCCGGTCATCGGCGCGGAGGAAAGCTGCTGGGGCATTTCGGTCTATCTTCGTTGGCCGGAGCAGGTGCGCGTTTCCCAGGTCGGAATGCCCAACGTGTTCCACCACAAAGCGCAACCCACGGATTTCGCGGTTGCCCCCTATCGCGAATTCCTCGCTTGGTGGGTGCCGATCGATGACGAGAGCCACATTCAATTCACCGTCGCCGCCGTCCGCCTGCCGCCGGAGAAGGCACAGCAATATCTCGAACGTCGCGCGCTGCGGTTGGCGAGAAGGACCGGCGACCGCGCCGCGCTGTGGGAAAAGATCAGCAAGGGCGACCTGCGGCTTGAAGAAATCGATCCCGAAAGCACCGACTTCCTGCGCCTGCAGGATGACGTCGCTCAGATCGGTCAGGGGCGCATCGCCGACCACGGCAACGAATGCCTGGGCCAAAGCGATATGGCGCTCATTCTGCTGCGCCGGGTATGGGCCCGCGAGCTGCGCAATCTCGAAGCGGGGCTGCCTTTGAAACAGTGGATCTACGACCGCGCGGCTTTGGAAGTGTCGCGCGGCGAGTTATGGGAGCGGCAGTTTTCCGATGGCATCGCCGCCGCGACGCGTTCCAGCGAAACGGGCTGAGGTTCGCAAAATGGCTGCGACGCCGACGATGAATCTGGCGGGGCTGCAATTCGATCGAACGGCTGCCGTGATCGACGGCCGGATCAAGATCGACAACGTGAATGTCGTCAACGTTCCCGGCGGGAAAGCAGCGATCGAAGGGCTGCGTGCCGGCGCGTTCGACGCCGCGGAAGTGCCCTTTGCGCGCTTCGTCTCGTGGATCCATGCCGGCGCCAGGCTCAAGGCCGTACCGGTCTTCACCGACCGTCTGTTCCAGCACGAATACATCTTCACACGCACGGATACCGGCATTGCCGATCTGTCGGACTTGCGCGGGCGGCGCGTGGTCTGTGCCCCATCCTATTTCGCGACGCCGTCATTCTGGCATCGTGCGCTGCTCAAGGATGAGGGCGGCGTCGAAACCGCATGAGATCGAATGGCACAGCCCTGCCGCCGAAGCGCCGGAAATGCATTTGCCCGGCAATGTCGTGGTAAAGCACAGCGCTGCGTCCATCCTGGGTCTCGAACGGCTCCTCGACGGCACCGCGGACGCCCTGATGACGGCCCGGACACCGATGGTGCCGCCGGAGCACGACGGCCGGATACGGCGCGTGCTGTCCGACGCGAACGAGCGCCAACGCGCGTGGTTCGAGCGGACCGGCTTCTTCCCCATCCTGCACGTCATCGCGATCCGTGAGGAGGCGCTGAAATCGCGCCCCGGCCTCGCCGAAGACATCTGCCGTGCCTATGACGCGGCGAAGCAATATGCCTATGACCTGCTGCAAGATGATCGCATGACGGGTTTGCCGCTCATGCGCGGGTATCTTGACGATGCCATGGCGATGGGCGGCGCCGACCCGTGGCCGTACGGGATCGAGCGCAACCGGGCCGAGATCGAGCGCTTTCTCGACTTGGCACATGAGGATGGGCTCACCAGCGCGCGCGTGAATATCGAGGCGTTATTCGACCCGCAGGCGGCCGCCGTCGACTTCACGGCGCGCATGACACCGGGATGCATTACGGGCACGGCGGACGGAGGCTGGGCGCCGGAATCGGTCCGGAGCCCGCGCTCCACGCGTCCCTCGCAAGCACGGTCTCCGGCCGGAGCCGATGCGAACTCTTCGCCCCCGCAATTAGCGGCTTGCGAGCCTATGCGACGCACGGGAAGATAATCAGAGATTTGCGCAATGACCGTAACGGTCGCCCCTTCTCCCGCCAGAGGTCAGCTCGATGTCGCTCGAGATCGCTTCGGCCAGATGCGGATGCAAAATCCGCCGATGATCCAGGTGCGCGATTTGGAGCTGACCTATCGGTCGCGACAGGCCGTGCACCACGCGCTGCGGGGGGTGTCGTTTCACGTCGACAAGGGCGGCTTCTACTCGCTCCTCGGTCCCAGCGGCTGTGGCAAGAGCACGACCTTGCGGTGTATTGCCGGGCTGGAGCGTCCCGACCGGGGCGAGATCCAGATCGGAGACCGGATTGTCTATTCGTCGCAGAGCGGCATTTGGGTGCCGCCGCATCAGCGTCAGCTTGGCATGGTCTTCCAATCCTACGCGATCTGGCCGCACATGAACGTCTTCAACAACGTCGCCTTTCCGCTGCGGCAAAAGCGGGGCTTGTCCCGCGCGGCCATCAGGGATCGCGTTCTTCATGCGCTCGCGGTCGTGAAGCTGGAGGCGTTTGCCGATCGCCCGGCGCCGTTCCTCAGCGGGGGGCAGCAGCAGCGATTGGCGCTCGCCCGTTCGCTGGTGGGCGAGCCTGCCGTCATCCTGCTGGACGAGCCGCTGAGCAATCTCGATGCCAAATTGCGCGAGGACATGCGCGGGGAAATCCGCGATCTCGTCAAGCGCGTCAACATCACGACGCTCTTCGTCACGCACGAGCAGATCGAGGCGTTGACGATGTCCGATATCGTCGCGGTGATGAACGATGGGAAAATCGTTCAGGAAGGGCCGCCTTCGGAAATATATCGCGCCGCAAACGACCTCTTCGTTGCCGGATTTCTTGGCAAAGCCAATTTCCTGCCGGGGCGGATCGTTGCCAGGCATCCTGCGGTCGACGGTCGGCACGTCGAGGTGGAAACGCCGGCGGGACGACTGCGCTGCGCGCTCGCGTGGGACGCCTCGGTCGGAGACATGGCCGTGGTAACGGTGCGGCCCGAGGATGTGTCGATCGCCGGCGGGCGGGCCGGCGCCGATGCCAATCACCTTTCCGGTGAAGTGGTGAAAGTGTCGTTCTTGGGCGATTCGCTCGACTGCATCGTCAAGACGGGCGAGCAGGTCCTTCACGTCAAGACCCATCGCAACGAGAATTTAACCGAGGGCACGATCGTCGGCCTGCGCCTGCGAATCGATGACTGCCGTGCCCTGCCTAAGGCGCCATGACTGCGCTCCCGTCGAGTTTGACTTCAATTGAGCGAACGAAAAACAAGGAGGATTCCATGATCGTGCGGAGCGAAGGACGCGCGAAGGCCTGCGCTGCAGTGCTTGCCGCTTTTGCTTTTTCTGCCGCCCTGCTGTTCGGTCTTGCGACGGCTCATTCCGCCGAGGCCTCGGCGCAGCTCAAAGAGATCATCCGGCTTGCGCAAGCCGAAGGACGGATCCAGATCGTCAGTACGCAGTTCGGCGGCGCGGACGGGATCAAGATCGCGGAGGCCGGTCTCAAAAAAATGTTCGGCGTCGACATTTCCATCGAATTCGGTCCCGCACCGGCCATGACGGTGGAAGCGGCCAAGCTCTTCGAAGAATTTCAGGCCGGGCAGAAGGCGTCCTCGGACATCTTTGCCGCCTCCGCCGTCCAGCTCGGTCCGTATGAGGACAAAGGCATGTACCGGAAGATCGCCTGGGCTGAGCTCATGCCGGATCGCATTTCCCCCACCATCGTCGAGGCCGGCGGCGAGGCGCTTCGTGTCGAGACGCAGACCCCCGGCATCCTCTACAACATCGCCGCCGCTCCGTGGGTCAAGGACGTCAAGGTCATGGGCGATCTGTTGAAGCCCGACTACCACGGAAAATTTTACACGACCCCTTACCTTGCCGGATTTGATGTCCTTCTCGGTGACAATGCGTGGGGCATCGACCGGACCGTGGATTACATACGCAAGTTCTCGCCGCAAGTCGGCGGGTTCATCAATTGCGCCTCGGAACCCCGGATCGCCTCGGGCGAGGTGCCCGCGCTGGCATTGGATTGCGTCGGGGGCGGCCCGAACATTGCCAAATACAAGGGTGTGCTGGACCTGCAGATCGTCAGCGATGCGGCGCAACGGCGGTACATCTACATCACCGTGCCAACCAATGCGGCGCACGCGAACGCGGCGATTCTCTATGCTCTCTACCTCTTGTCCCCCGCGGGGCAACGCGACGTGGCGCTGAATTTGGATGGATCGGATCTCGACAGCTTTGCCGATTCGGCCATGGGCAAGAGAATCCAGGCGTTCCAGGCGCGAGGCGTCAAATTCACGACGGTCGACTTCAACTGGTGGCAGAACAGCGGCTCGAAGCTGCAAGCGCCTTTGCGGCAGATCGTCGATATCGTCCGCCAAGGCCGCTAGTCGCGCCCGTAAGCCACAGCCGAGACCCGGGACGCACTCCCAGCGTCAGGGACCACGATATGCGCGTGCGCGGAAAATCCCTCGATTGGTTCGCTTCCGCGATCACGGCGGTTGGGCTCGGCGCGTGCGGCGCGGTGCTCGCATTGATCGCCGTCATATTGTGGCTGAGCGTGCGGAGCGATGCGTTGGGAGGCGGCGCATCTTTTTACACGCTCGCCAATTACGTCAACGCATTCGGCAATCCCTTCGTCTACCGGATCTTCTTGAACACAATATTCTATTCCGTCATCGCGCTTGCCGTGGCGCTGGGGCTGGGCGTGCCGATTGCCTGGTTGGTGGAGCGGACCGACATATCCGGAAAATCCGTGATCTTCACGCTCATGACCATTTCTCTGTTGATCCCCGGATTTTCCGTCGCCCTTGGCTGGCTCTTCCTGCTCCATCCGCAAATCGGCATCATCAATCGCGTCCTGGTGTCGGTGTTCTCGCTCAGCAAGTCCCCGCTCAACATATCGACCATTGCCGGCATGGCGTCCATCGAGGGGCTGAGCCTCGCATCGGTCGCCTTCATCATGATGTCGGCGGCGCTCAAATCGATGGCCCAAACCTTGAAGAGGCTGCATCGATCGCCGGGGCGACGAACTGGCGGATCATTTCCCGCGTGACGCTGCCGGTGCTTTTGCCGACGCTTCTTGGCACCTGCATCTACATCTTCATGATCGGATTTTCGTCCTTCGATGTCGCAGCGATCATCGGCCTCCCGAACCGGCTCTTCATCTTTGCGACCTACATCTACGACGAGCTCAATCCCAATATCGGTCGCCCGCGCTACGGCAACGTCGCCGCCCTTGGCATGATCGTGATCGTAGTGGCGGCACTGCTGAGCTGGAGCTACAACCGGCTGCAGCGGCAGGCGTTGCGGTTCGCCGTCGTTACGGGGAAGGCGTACCGGCCAAGGGTCGTGTCGCTCGGTCGGGCGAGAGTGCCGGCCACGTGCCTGATTGTCGGCTATTTCATTGCCGCCCAAGCGCTACCGTTGGCGGTGCTGGTGTGGGCCGCAGGCTTTCCTTATATCCAGGCTCCATCGGCCGCAACGCTTGCGCAATATTCCCTGGCCAATTTCGAGGCCATACCGATATCTCTCGTGGTGCGGGCGGTGAAAAACACGCTCCTGCTGATGGCTCTGGTCCCGACGATCGCGCTCGTCCTGAGCCTGGCGATTTCCTGGGTCATCCTGCGCAGCAAGATCCGGGGCCGATCCTTCGTGGATTTTCTGGCCTTCCTGCCGCAGGCCATTCCCGGAATCATCTTCAGCGTGGCCGCACTTCTCTTATCGCTTTTCGTGTTGGGCAAGATCGTGCCGCTTTACGGGACGGTGTCCCTACTGATCGCGGTCTACGCCATTTCCCGGCTTGGCTACGGCACGCGCATGACCAATAGCGGGCTCATTCAGATTCACCGCGAATTGGAAGAATCGGCGCAAGTCGGTGGCGCAACCACCTTCAGTCTCGTGCGATCGATTCTCGTGCCGCTGCTGGCGCCGACCCTGTTGTACACGTGGATATGGATCGCCTTGATGGCGTACCGGGAACTGACTTTGCCTGTGCTGCTATCGACGACGAGCAACCAGCCGCTTTCGATGGTGATTTGGGGCTACATTCTCGTATCGAACTATGGACAAGCATCGGTTCTCGTCCTCGTGATGTTGGCTCTGCTGTGCCCGGTCTTGTTTTTGTATTGGGCCGTCGCGCGAAGAGTGGGAATCGCAAGCCCATGACGACAAGAACCCTGGGCTGAACGCCGGGTTGGCCGCATAGCGTGCGGCGACGGCAATGGATGGAGATCATCGGATGGATTCGGTCGAGCAAGACGGCATGGATGCGGGGACCGGCTACGGCCGCCAGCCTTCGACGTATCTGAGCGAGCTCACCGAGGTCGGTCCGGGCACGCCGATGGGCGAATTGCTGCGCCGCTATTGGCATCCGGTCGGCCTCGCCGCGGACGCGACCGACACGCCGCGAAAGGTGCGTCTGCTGGGCGAGAACCTGATCCTGTTTCGCGACCAACGGGGGCGCCCCGGGCTGCTGCACGACCGCTGTGCCCACCGCGGCACGTCGCTCTATTTCGGCAAGGTCGACGACGAAGGCATCCGCTGCTGCTACCACGGTTGGAAATTCGACGTCGAGGGACGCTGCCTCGACCAGCCCTGCGAACCCGCCGGTGGCCGCGCTCGTCATACGGTCCGCCAGCCGTGGTACCGGGTGGAGGAACGCTACGGCCTCATCTTCGCCTATATGGGTCCGCCGGCAAAGCGGCCGATGCTTCCGCGCTACCGCACGCTCGAGCAGCTCGCCGATCACGAGCACGTGGTTGCCGAGGTGGAGCTGGTGCCGGGTTCCGGCCCGCAGATCTATGAGTGCAACTGGCTGCAGAATTACGAAAACGTCATGGACACGTTCCATGCGCCGATCCTGCATGCCGGCTTCAGCGCCAATCAATTCAATCGGCCCGAATTCGCGCAATTGCCGAAGGTGAAGTGGGAATATACCGACCTCGGCGTGAGCTGCAGCACCGACCGTGTCATGCCGGACGGCATGATCTTGCGTCGGATCATGGAGGCGGCCGTTCCCAATATTCAGATCATCATGCCGCCGCACGAGCCCGCCGGCCCGGTCCGCCGGATCACCTGGACCGTGCCGATCGATGACACGCATATGCGCCATCTTATTGCCGCTCGCGTCGACAAAGGGCATCACGTGCCGATCCTCAGGGTCGACGGCGTTCATTCCTGGTCGGAGCTGACGCCGGCGCAACGGCGCGACTTGCCTGGCGATTATGAAGCGCAGGTCGGCCAAGGCCCGATCACCCTGCATTCGGAAGAGAATCTGGCGACGACCGATGTTGGCGTCGTCATGCTGCGCCGGTTCCTGCGGCAGCAGTTGAACCGGATTGCCGAAGGGAAGGATCCGGTCGGCGTGAGCTTCGATCACGACCAGCCGCCGATCGAGTTCGCAGCCGGACAATTCCTAGTGCGACCATCCGACCCTGAGAAATAGCGCCGCGCGGGGCTCGCCGCGCCCGGCGAATTGGCCTGGCCTTTCACGGGCGCGTTCGGCGAGCCTGGCGTCGAGCGGGTGCTCGAACTCCTGCGCATCGAGCTGTTGGCGGCGATGCAGCAGGTCGGCAGCCGCCGGCTGCGATCTCGGCGGGAACCGCGCTACTGCCGGGCGCGGTTGTCGACGATCGTCTGGTAGGTGGCGCCGGGCACCACCATGTTCCACTTCACCGTCCAGTTATAGGTGTCGTCGAAGCGCTCGCGCGTGTAGGGCTGCGGCGCGGCGTGCAGGAGGCGCCACGTCTGCAGCTCGCTGGGTTCCAGCAGGCCGCCGGTCTCGGCGGTGAGATAGTGGGCGTAGGGCGTGGGATCCTTGGCGAGTACTTCGACCGCCCGCGCTTGCGCCCGAAACATCGCCGCGAGCGTCGGCCCGTCGAGGTCGTCGCCAGCGGCCTCGCTGCGGGTCGAATGCGATTCGATCAGGATGCGCAGACCCTGCTTCTGAGCCACGCTGATCCACGGCTCCATGAGGCTCACCGCGGCGACCTCGCCGCGGCGCAATGCCTCGATACGCTTGAGCATCGAGCCGGCATGGGTGGTCTTGATGTGCTCGGGCGTGAGAAACCCTTCCATCATCTTCAGCGTGGTGAAGTGGGAGCCGTTGTTCGGCGTCACCGCGATCGGCTTGTCCTTCAGCTGCTCGGGCTCGTAGACATTGGAATCGCCGAGGACGACGATGGCGAAGGAGGACATTGAGGCGCCGAGTGCCACGATCTTGCGGTGGCGCAGTCCTGTGCTGTCGGCTTCGACGGCACGCTTCATGATGCCCCACTCGCACATGCGGTACTGGTCGATGCCGCCGTCATTGTAGACCGCGTCGAGCGGGCGGTCGAAAATGGAATCGAACGCGACGACATGGCTGGTCGTAACCTGGGCCATCCCCGGCGTGGTCACGAACTCGATGTCCAGGCCCTCGTCCTTGAAAAACCCTTCGTCGCGCGCGACCAGCACGGGCAGGTCGTGAACCGCATTCATGATGGCGACCTGAGGCCTCTTCGCGTTCGCCTGACCTGCCATGATGCTTCCTCCTAAGCTGACATTCCGGGGATGGCCGGGGATGCCGTGAATGAGGGGCGCCCCGCCCTATCAGGGATGACCGAACAGCCCGACGGTTCCGGCCGCGCCTTTGACGTGGCCCTGGAGCTTGTCCATCAGTTCGGGATAGGTCAGGCCCGGCGGCAGCGCCTTGGGATCGAGATCGGTGGCGATGATCACGAAAGTATAATGGTGCGGCGACCCCGGCGGCGGGCACGGGCCGGAATAGCTGCCGATACCCTGGGTACTCTTGCCGCCGACATATTTGTCGCTGAGCTTGGTGGTCTCACCCTCCTTGAACGAGGTTACCGACGCCGGAATGCCGTAGGCGACCCAGTGGAAGACGCCGAGCCCGCCGCGGCCTTCGGGATCGACCATGGTGAGGGCATAGCTGACGGTGCCCGCCGGCGCGTTGCGCCAGGTGAATTGCGGCGACACGTTCTTGCCGACGCAATTGGGATTGGATTTCGTATCGTTGGAGACCTTCGTCGGCATCAGGGTCCCGTCCTTGAAGGTCTTCGAGGTCAGGACGAATGCCTTGTCGGCCGCCGCGGCACCGCCGCTGCACAAGCCCAGAGCCATGGCCCCCGCCCCCACCAGACATCCAAGACTGACCTTGCACTTCACGGCGCTTGCCCTCTGCAAGTTGCGTTGCTGAAATTGGGTTCCCGCATGTCGTGGGCCGCGCATCTTCGGACTATCCTATCTCGCGCCGCCGGGCAAGGGGGCTGTGGCCAAGCTGTGGCTATCCGTGACCGCGCCTGGCGCCGAGGAGGGTTGGTCCACGCGATTGTGACTTGTGGTGCCGCGGGGACCCGGAGCATGCTATGAGCCGCGTGAAGCATACGTCCGCCGCGTCCTGCATCGAACTGATGTCTTCGTGAGGTGGTTCATGCACTATACGCTCCATATCAATGGTCAGGCCCTTTCGGTCGATATCGACAGCGACACGCCGCTGCTCTGGGTCTTGCGTGATGCGCTCGATCTGAAGGGGACGAAATTCGGTTGCGGAGCCGGACTCTGCGGCGCCTGCACGGTTCATCTCGACGGGGCGGCCGTGCGCTCATGCCAAATAGCGGTTTCCGACGTCGGGAAATCCGCGGTGACGACCATCGAAGGCATGGGCGCTACGCCGATCGGTGCGCGGTTGCAGAAAGCGTGGCTCGAGATCGACGTGATCCAATGCGGTTATTGCCAGGCGGGTCAGATCATGTCGGCGGCCGCGCTGTTCGCTCAAGGCAAGGTGCCCAGCGACACCGACATCGTATCCGCAATGGATGGAAATATTTGCCGCTGCGCGACCTACACGCGCATACGCGAAGCCATCAAGCAGGTGGCGAAGGAGAATCTCGGTTCGGCGGCTGCGCAGAAGAAGGCGTGACACCATGATGCATGATCACCCGTCTTCCTCCGCGCATGCCTCCGCTCATCCGTTCGCCGGAAACCCGTCCCGCCGTGCGATCCTGAAAGTTGCAGCGGCGGGCGGGGGCCTGCTGCTGACGTTCAGTCTGCCGGGCGTTGCCAAGGCGGCGGTGACGGGCGAGGCCAACGGCGGCGTCACCACGCTCACGGCGTATGTGAGCATCGCGCCCGACAATACCGTGACCATCGTGTCGAAGAACCCCGAGATCGGCCAGGGCATCAAGACGATGCTGCCGATGCTGATCGCGGAAGAGCTCGATGTGGACTGGAAACAGGTGCGCACGGCGCAGGCCGATCTCGATCCGGCCGTTTACGGGCGCCAGTTCGCCGGCGGCAGCATGGCGACGCCCTTGAATTGGGACCCGATGCGCAAGGCCGGCGCCGCCGCACGGCAGATGCTGATCATGGCGGCGATGCAGAACTGGAAGGTGCCACAGAGCGAATGCGAAACGGCGTCCGGCCAGGTTCGCCATGTGCCGACAGGCCGGATGGCCACCTATGGTTCGCTCGCCGCGACGGCCGCCGCGTTGCCGGTCCCGGATCTGGACCGCGTCACGCTCAAGGATCCCCAGGACTACAAAATCATCGGCCGCTCCATTCCCGGCGTCGACAGTCCGCTGGTGGTCCGGGGCAAGCCGCTCTTCGGCATCGATACGGTCGTGCCGGGCATGCTCTACGCGGTGTTTCAGAAATGCCCCGTGTTCGGCGGCAAGGTGGTCAGCGCCAATCTCGATGCGATCAGGAAGCTGCCGGGTGTGCGCCACGTTTCCGTGGTGCCGGGTGGAACGGCGCTGACCGGGCTCATGCCCGGCGTCGCCATCGTCGCCGAAAGCTGGTGGCGCGCGAACAAGGCCCGCCAGCAGCTCCACGTGACATGGGATGAAGGCCCGACGCGCGCGCAGAGCAGCGAACTCTTTGCGCGCCAGGCAGCCGCGCTCGGCAAAAAAGCGCCGGCGCAGATGCTGCGCAACGACGGCGATGCCGCGGCGGCGCTCCACGGCGCGGCGCATGTGGTCGAAGCGGCCTACGCCTATCCGTTCCTGGCCCACGCCACGCTGGAGCCCATGAATTGCACGGCGCATGTGCAGGGAGCCAAGGCGGAGATCTGGGCTCCCACGCAGAACCCGGACCCCGGGCGCAAGCTGGTGGCGCGGACGCTCGGGCTCGCCGAAAAGGACATCGTCGTCCATATGACGCGCGTCGGCGGCGGTTTCGGCCGGCGCCTGGCGAACGATTACATGGTCGAGGCGGCGTGGATATCGCAAGCGGCCGGCGCGCCCGTCAAGCTCGTGTGGAACCGGGCCGACGACATCCAGCATGATTTCTATCGGCCGGCCGGCTGGCATTTCCTCAAAGGCGGACTGGACGAAAGCGGCAGGCTCGTCGCCTGGCAGCAGCATTTCGTGAGCTTCGGCGAGGACGGAAAATTCGCGAGCTCCGCAGGCCTGTCGCCGGACACCTATCCCGCCGGCCGCGTGGCGAACCTGGCCTATGGGGCCACGCTCATGCCGCTGGGCGTGCCGACCGGGCCGCTGCGGGCGCCGGGAGACAACGGATTGGCCTTTGTGTTCCAATCCTTCATCGATGAGATGGCCCACGCCGCCGGCAAGGACCCGCTGCAGTTCCAGATCGATCTCCTGGGCAAGTCCGAGTTGCTGCCCGGCCAAGGCGCCGGGTTCAACACGGGCCGCGTGCGCGGCGTTCTGGAAAAGGTGCGCGAGGTATCGGGCTGGGGCCAGCGCACGCTTCCGGCCCGCACCGGTCTCGGCGTTGCCTTCTATTACAGCCATCTCGGTTATTTCGCCGAGGTCGTGGAGGCGGCTGTCGCCACCGATGGACAGGTGACGATCAACAAAGTCTGGGCCGTCGGCGATATCGGCAGCCACGTCATCAATCCGACCGCGGCCGAGAACATCACGCAAGGCGGCATTCTGGACGGCTTCGGTCAGGCGCTCAATCAGAAGATCACGATTGAAGGCGGTCGCGTCGTGCAGGCAAATTTCGATACGTTCGCGCCGCTGCGGATGTCGCAGGCTGCGCTCATCGACGTGCATTTCCTCACCACCGACAATGCGCCGACGGGACTGGGCGAGCCGCCGCTGCCGGCTGCCATTCCGGCGCTGTGCAATGCCATCTTCGCCGCGACCGGCAAGCGGATTCGCACATTGCCCATCGATCCCGCGACCTTGAAGGCGTGATCCGGTTGACAGGGACGCGGACCCGCGGTCCGCGTGGACGTGAATGGGCACGCAGCATCGGAGTCGTGGCGCTGCTGCTCCTTGCCACTCCCTTTCCGAGGGCTGCCGCCGAGGCCGCGGACATCGCTGCCTTCTACCGGGTGACCTGGGCCGGTCTTCCCGCGGGCGAAATACGGTTGAGCTTCCACCAGAACGGCAGCGATTACCGCGACGACATTGCGATCGCCTCGCAGGGCCTGGCGCACTGGCTGACGAAGTTCCGGGCCGATGCCTTCGCCGAGGGGCGTCTGGCGATCGAGGGGACTGCCCTGCCGTCGCGCTACGACGCTCGATATGATCTGCGCAAGCGCCACGACAGCCGCGTCACCTTGCAGTATGTCGAGCGCGATGGCGGCTTGATCGCGGAGCGCGGCGCGGCGGATACCAGCCGCAAGCCGCCCCTGGCGGAACCTTATCGGCGCAACACCCTTGACCCGCTATCGGCGCTGGCCGTCGTTCGGCATGAGCTGCGACTGAATCGGGTAGCGGATCGCCAATCCGTCGTGCCGGCGTTTGACGGCGCCCGGCGGTTCGACATCGCTGTCACCGTCATCGCCTCGAGCTCGCAGGACCATTTGATCCGGCTGCGGCTCACGCTCCATCCCATCGCCGGCTTCAAAGGGGAAGCGGGCGAGGACGGAGATGCGGATTCAGCACCTCGCCCGGTCGATATCGCCTTCACCGACGATGACGCGCTGCTCCCGGTTTCGCTCAAGGTCTCGATTGGGTATCTCCCGCTCGAGGTTCGCCTCGATCATGTGTGCGACAGCTTCCAGACGTGCGCCCGTGGCGCACGCTGAAATCGGCCGCGATCAGGTGTGGCAGCGCCGGTCGTGGCGTGCCGCGGCCGCGCTCATCCTTGCGCTAATCCTGTTGGCGACATGGTGGGAGACGCGCGACCCGCTGTTCTCCTTGCGGCAGGCCACGCCGATGCCGGACGTGGTCGAGATCACGTCGCACCGCAGCCGCGGCCGCCAGGTGCAGCACGTAACGCTGTCGGACCAACCTCTTGGACACATCGGATTTACCGTCAGTCTTCCCGATCCATTGCCGGCCGGGCGGTTGCCCGTGGTCATGGTGCTGGGCGGGCTCGGGACCGGCGAGCACAACATCCGCGCCATCGCCGATGGCGGCGAGAATGCCATCATCGGCTATGACTGGCCGCTGCCGGAACGTCTGCCGAAGCATATCGGTGTTGCCGGACTCATCGCCTTGCGTCAGCAAGTCCTGGACATTCCAGGCCAGGTCGCCGTCGCGTTGCGGTGGATCGCCGCTCAGTCGTGGAGCGACCCTGATCGCTTCACCCTCGTTGGCTTTTCGCTCGGTGCCATTGCGGCCCCGGCCATTCAGCGGGTTGCCGCAATCGAGGGCGTCAGGATCGACTGGACGGTCCTGGCCTTCGGCGGCGCGCCGCTGGGCGCGCTCGTGGAAGCGGATCAGCGGATACGGCCGGCCTGGCTGCGACCGGTCCTGGCGGTGGGCGCCGATCTCGTGCTGAGGCCGGTCGATCCGGCCGTGCATCTTCCCCATCTTGTCGGCCGTTTCCTCACGCTCGATGCGGCGCAGGACACGATTGTAGGTTCCGGCCCCAGCCGCCGCCTCGAAGAACTGACGCCCGCGCCCAAGCAAGCCATCCATTTGCCGGGCGACCATGTCGGCGCCGGCCCGGAGCGCGCCGCACAACTTGCCGCGGCCATGGCGGCAACCTGCGGCTGGCTGATCAAGAACGGCGCCGTCGATTTCGCCCGTCCGGCAGATCCGGCGCCGATGTCGAATCCGTTGCGTTGCGGCGAGGAGTAGTTTTCGTCCGCGCTTAGGCTATGCCCCGCGCCCAGTCCGCGACCCGATCGGCGAGCACGCCGATGATGCGGTCGCCATCGGGCTGCTTGTAGGGAAAATGGGTGGCGCCCTTCAGCACATATTCGGTGCAGCGCCCGGCAGCGGCGCGCGAGTAAAGCGCCAACTCCGAGGGGTAGATGCCTTCGTCGGCGGAAAACACGACGTTCATCACCGGCACCGACGTCTCCGCCAGCCGCGCCGGTCCGTCGGCGCGCGAGAATTTGCTCCATTGGCTGAGGAACGAGCGCAGCGTCGTGTAGCGGCCGAGCACGTTGGGCGAATAGTTGGTCGCGATCGCCCCGCCCCAGATGGTGCCCGTCGCCGGCCGGTCATTCGGATCGATGGCGTTGTCGAGCGTCTCGGGCCGCGCATAGGTGCGATGAATGACGAAGGCGCAATCGACGGCGCGCCCGGCCTGGCCCATCGCCGCCAACTGGCGCAGCCGCCGCAACACCCATTCGTTGATCCGCTCGTATCGCTGCAATTGTGCCGCGCGATAACGCTTGAGGAATTCCGGCTGGTAGGGCGGACCATTCACCGGATTGAACATGTCGAGCTCGGGATCCGCGCCCCACGGATCGGCCTCGTCGATGACGGAGGCATCCAGACAATCGCGAAGCTGATGCGCACGGCTGGTATGGGCGCTCGCCAGCACGATGGCATCGACTGGCGGCACATCCTCGCGCCGCAGGTCGAACGGCACGCCGTCGGGCGTCGTCGCGATCGTCAGGTGTTCGGCTTGCGCCTGGTACAGCGATGCAACCGATCCGCCGCCCGAATTGCCGAAGAGGACGACGCGTTTATGGCCCTGCTCGCGCAGATACTTTACGCCGGCGCCGAGGTCTTGAATCACCTGCTCCATCAGGAGCTGGCTGTCATTGCCGACGAAGCGCGTGTTGAGCCCCATCGCGGCGATGCCGCGCTGCTGCAGCGGCTCGATCAGGTAATGATGCATGAAATTGACGGCCGGATGTAGAACGAGCACCGCGACGTCTTTTTTGCATCCCTCGTCGGCAATGCGCCCGAGGATGCGCGGCGCGATCTGGTCCTGCATGCCTGGACCAGGGGTCAGCCTTTCGCTCGGCCGCACCGCGAGTTCGACAATTCGCCCAACCATCTGTGCCGTCGCCTTTCCCGATGTGAACGCTGCCTCGACGCGGCGTCGATCGAGCGCGTTCATATTGCCGTGCCGACCGCGCCCGTTATATATTGCTGGCAGCGGTACTTCTGTATAGCATTAATTTCGACCGCGACGCATGTGAGGACGCCACCGAACGAGCGGTTCTCGCGTGCGCAGATGGAGGATTGCCGATGAGCGCATCGCCTGCGACGCCGGTTCGGATGGCGCCGCCTGATCCGAGCCGGCCGCCGCTGAAGACCAATCTGTTCGCCATGATCCCCTATCCCAACGCGACGTTGGCCTGTCTTTTCCCCTATCTCGAGCCCGGCAGCATCGTGCCGTGCGTCTCGGTCTATCATGGCGGGGCGGGGCGGCATTTCGGCGCCTTCGAACATTTCAACACCGTCGATGAGGTCGTGCTGAATTTTGGCGCCCACGGCGCCCGGCTGCAGCTTGGCGACGTCCGGGTGACCGCCAAGACGCATGCGGTGGGAGGCCCGCTCGCCAATCCGGCCGATCCCGGCAGTTTCTGCATCAACGTGATTACTCAGCGTCAGGCGGAATCGGGCGAGCAGCAGGAAGCCGTCCGCTTCCGCTGCGCCAAATGCCAGCACGAGCTCGCCGCGCACCAGTTCCGCACCAACTCCGTGGCCAAGCCCGGCATCATGCCGCAGGGCCACGAGATGTTCTTCGAGACGACGATCCAGAGCGCCAAGGCCGCGGCGATGCTGAACGATGACCCATCGCGCCGGGTCTGCCCCAAATGCGGGCATCAGAACGATCCCTTCCCGCTCGATCTCTGGGGCTGGCATCACTATGCCGAGCTTGTCGGCGTCGCGCGCGAGGGCTGGCGGCAATACGGAACGTCGACCGGCGCGCCCGTCGATGGAGACCCGCGATGAGTCGCAAACGGGCCTTCAACACCTTCAAGGAGGCCGAGGGCCGCGGGCCTTACGACGAGTACCCGGTGCTCGCGGCCGATGTCGATCCGCAGCTTCATCTGAGCCGCAACGACCGGCCGCAGCCCTTCTTCCTCATCTGCGAGAAGGATTGCGTGCTCGTGCAGCTCTCGGGCAAGGGCCGGGTCGAGTTCCGCGACAGCTCCATGCTGTGGACCGCGGCCGTTCCCGGCGACTTCATCTATATCCCGGCGCGCACACCCCATCGTTTCCTTCCCGACGAGCCGTCGACCCAATATCGCTACAAGGCCATTGTGCCCGGCCTCGAAGGCGTGTGCTGGTACTGCCCCGAATGCGGCAAGCGCATCGGCGAGGAAATCTGGGATACCGCCAAGGAATTGCCGCAGGAAGGCTATCTGCGCGCGAGCACCGCCTTCAACGAAGAGCCGGCGCGCCGGCGCTGCGCCTGTGGGTTCGAGCATCCGACGATCGACCTCGCGCCCTACCGCTGGGCCGAGATCGCGCGCGAGCTGCGCAATGAGGGCAAGGACGAAGAGTGGTAGGCCGGGCCCGGTAGAGAGCCAGGCGAAGCGGTCGAGGGGAGATGGGGATGGGGCGCTTCATCGCGCGGGTGGTTGCGGCTTTGGTGGTGGTGCTCGCCGGGGTATCGGCACACGCCGAGGATACCTTCAAGGTCGGCACATCGGTCGGCCTGATCGGCTATATCGCGGCGAGCGACATCGCCTGGCGCGACGGCCTGCTGCTCGCCGCCGGCAAGATCAATGCCGCCGGCGGCATCGCCGGCAAGAAAGTCGAGATCATCGTCGACGACAACCACTCGCAGCCGCAAGATGCCGTCGTCGGCTACCGCCGCATGATCAGCGACGATCAGGTGAAGGTGTTCATCAGCGGCTGCGTCACGGCCGGAACCTTCGCCGCCGCCAGTTCGATCGCCAAGGCGCAGATCCCGCTGCTGGGCTGCACGATCCCGCCGCCGCTGCCGGAGCAGCAGGCGTGGATGTTCGAGATCCGGCCGCCGCCCGCGGCCGGCATCGACGGCGCCCTCACCTATCTTCACGCCAAGCGCGGCGTCGACAAGATCGGCATCCTGCATGACCAGACGCCCTACAGCAGCATTCAAACCGACATAGCGACCAAGCTCGCGGCAAAGAAGGGCATGCAGACCATCGTCGAATCGTACAACCAGGACGATGCCGACATGAGCGTGCAGATCGGCCGGATCAATGCCGCCAAGGCGCAAGCCATCCTCAAGATCGGGTTGGGCGGATCGACCGTGACCGTTGCCAAGAACATCAAGCAGCTTGGCCTCAAGATCATCTTCTACGCGGGCGACGACGATAGCGGCATCTACAAGCAGGCCTACGACGTGCTCGGCGACCAGTTTCTCGCCGGCGCCGACCCGACGCAGATCTACCAGGCGCTGCCGGACGGGGCCGCGAAGAATGCCATCGCCACCTTCATGGAATCGTGGCAGGCGAAATATCACGACCGCGATCCGCATGCCGCGGCCTATAGCTGGGACAGCTTGTGGATCGTGAAGACCGCCGTCGAGGCATCCCATCCCAAGGACGGGCCAGAGCTCCGCGACGCGATCGAGAAGGTGGCCGCCTATCAGGGCGTCGGCGGCGTCTACCGGTTCTCCAAGCAAAAGCATTGGGGCATCATGGACAACACCCAATCGGTGGCGACATTCAAGGACGGCAAGATGGTGCCGCTCGAGCTGGGCGAAGCCTTTCGCGCCAAGTGATCACGCCCGCGACGCGCGACGCAGACCGCGGGATCAGGGCTCGATCAGCGGCATCCACCCATCGAGCCATGTAAGGGCCATTTCCTCCGGAAACATGCCGGAGCTTGCATCGTGCTCCATGAGCGTGCCGATGCGCGTCGCGCCGAGTTCGGACAGGATGCGGTCCATCGACTTTCCGCCGCCGCAGAATGTCGCCGAATACGTCATGTCGCCGAGCGCGATAACGCCATAGCGCATGGCGGAGAGATCGGGCCGCTCGGCCACGAGCGCCTGATAGAGCGGCTGCCCGTTGTCGGGAACATCCCCGGTGCCATAGGTCGCCGAACAGATGAGAAAAAGCCCGCCGCGCGCCAGATGCGCGGGCGTCGCGCGCTCCATGCGCACGACGCGGGCGGGATGGCCGCCATCGGCCAGTTTCTCCGCAACGGCTTCGGCGACCATTTCCGCCGTGCCGCTCATGGTCGCGACCAGAATGATGATGTTGCCTGCCACCGCTGTCGCCCGGATTACGGCATGTAGCCGTGTTCTCTGTAGTAACGTTCCGCGCCGGGGTGGAGCGGCGCGCCGAGGCCCCGCCACATCTGATGCGGATCGATCGGATAGCTGAGCGGGCTGCGCTCGATCGGCAGGTGCCGAAACCGCGCTTCGAATTCGGCGCGCTCCTCCACCAGGACCGAAGTGATGTTGTAGGCAAGCTCGTCCGACATGTCCTCGCGACAGAACATGCCCCAATCCGACCAATCGAGACAGGGTATGTCGCGATCGTTGCCGAGCCTGCCCTTCGGCAGCACGGCCGGGCGCAAACCATATGTCTGCTGCAGCTCCGCGAGCGCACCCTCGTCCATCGGCAGAAAGCGGTGTGGCACCTTTTCCACGATCTCATGCCACTGCGGGACCGAAATGCCCTCGTGGCACACGCCATCGGCATCGCCGCGGATGAATTGCGCCAGGCATTCGCGGGGAGGATCGAACTCGAGCCAGCGCCCGCCCCATCTTTCGATGTCGTCGGGATCGATGCCGTGATGCCTGAGCACGAGCTGGACGACCCACGTCATGATGTTGACGCCGTTGCGGCAGCTCGTCGCCAGTTTGAGCGGATATTTGCGCTTGCGGATATCCTCGAACGAGGTGAGCCCGGTCTCGGCCCGGACCGCGAAGACGAGGCGATCGATCTGCGGGAAAACCGCGATCGAGCGCAGCCAGGGATAGGGCGTGCCAGCGAAGAAATGCGTTCCCGCCCGTGCCCATTCGAGCGGCACGTGCAGCGGCGAGGTAATGCCGAGATCGACTTCGCCGCGGGCGACGGCGTCGATCGAGTCGCGCCCGGCGGTGCCGGTCATGACCCAGAACCTCGATCGCGGCGCCGACCGCCAGCGCATATGCGCCAGCAGCCAGCCGCAGAGCGTGTGGAAATTCGCCGTGCCCCAATCGCCGACGATCTTCAGCTCGACGCGAGGATAGGCTGGTTCGGGCATGCCGATCTCCTTGAGCGTGGCGCGCGCCGGGCGAACGCCACTGCGATCGTGATTCTTCGATTAAGGCGGAGCCGCGACGATTTACAGATCCTCGAGACCGGTATCTTCCTTCAGCTCGCGGGCTATCTCCTCCCACCGGTACGGGGCGAGATCGATCGCGGGATGCACGGTCCCGCAGACGCAGCGCCGACGCGCCGCATCATCGTTGAAAGCGCGCACGGCGCGGAGATAGGCTTCCTGCGGCAATTCGACGGCCGTGTCCCATTTGTCGAGCGCGATGCGCTTGCCGCAGTCCGGGCAATACCAGCACACGGCCTCGAACCCGGCAACACGCGCCTTGTAGCGGTGCTGGACCGATGGCTCCTCGGGCAGGATGCGGTGCGGCGTGCGGGCCGGAACATAGACGAAATCTCCCGGCACCATCGACGTCCACAGCACCGAGCTGTCGCGGAACTCGACCTTGCCCTTGCCCGACATCTGGATGAGGACACAGTCCTTCTCGCAGATCAGGAAAAAAGGCTGCGGCCGGTCGTTGCGGCTGAGATGGAGCTGCGGATCGACCTCCGGCGGCAGCACCGGATACTCGTCATAGGGGCCGCGCCCGGCCGCCTCCTTGAAAGTATGAAGCATGCGCTTGCGGCTCATGGCGCGCCCTCACGCCTCATCGTGCGCGATGACATCGGCGTATTGCCGCCAGCAATCGCGCGCCAGCGCCACCCGTTCGCGATAATATTGCCAACCCCACCATTCGGCCTGGAACACCGGGTTCTCGTGACCGCATTTGGGACATTTGCGCAGCGCCGGATCGCCGTTGAGGCGGGCGACGGCGGTCGCGCTGCCGATCGTGGTTTCGTTGTGAAGCTCGTAGCCCGGCGGCATCACGCCGGGCTCGACCACCGGCTTGGCGTCGAAATCGTGCAGCACGAGCTCCGCCTGGCACTTGACGCAGGCAAAGCGCAGCGACTCCCGCTGCACCTCATCGCCCTCCGATTGGCGCTGCGTGACGACGACGAGATAGAACTCGTCGGGGTCCTGCGCATCCTTGATCGGGGCGCCGACGAGATGGCGCTTGGGGCCGGCGCGGACCTGGCCCGGCTGCATGCGCCCGCCGTTCGATGCAAAGCAGATGACGATTTCGTCGACGGTGTTCGTATGCTCGAAGGTGCCGAAGTCACGCCCCGCACCGCCGCGGAAGACTGTCACGTCCGGGCAAATGCAGCCGAGTCCCAGATAATCGGGAAAGAGCGGCAGAAGCTGCGCATTGGCGCCCCGCATCGCCGCGAAGACGTTGCTCTTGAGCGGCGGCCGGTCTGCGTCCGGCGCCGGAACATCGGTGTCCTTGCACTCCATCCTCGGCCTCCCCGGGCCGCGCGCGCGTCCCGTCCCGGATTAGTGCTATGTAGAAGCATGTTCCGTTGGTATAAGGCCCCGCGCAATAGGCGTCAAGGATCGGCCCTGCCGTGACGCGCAAGCTTTTAGCGAACCCCGTTCCTCGCACGAGCCAAGCGGCGACATGACCCCCGAGCGCAACGTCATTATCGGTGGCGGCCACGCCGGCGGCCGCGCCGCCCTGGCCATGCGCCGCGCCGGCTTCACGGGCGATATCGTCCTTATCGGCGCAGAGGCTCGCCTTCCCTACGAGCGCCCGCCGCTCTCCAAGGAATTCCTGCTCAAGGGTGCCGAAGCGAAGATCCCCCTGATCTTCGATGACGCCGCAGGGCGCGAGCAGAAGATCGCTCTCACGCTCGGCGTCGCCGCGGCTGCCATCGATCGGCAGGATCGGCGCGTCATTCTTGCCGATGGAACGCGCCAGCCCTACGACCGGCTTTTGCTCGCGACCGGCGGCCGCTTGCGGCGCCTGGCGATGGAGGGCGCCGATCGTCCGAATGTGTTCTATCTGCGCACGATCGAGGACAGTCTGGCGATCGAGCGCCACCTTCGCGCGGATGCGACCGTTCTCGTGATCGGCGGCGGCTTCATCGGACTTGAGGTCGCGGCGATCGCCGCGCATCGCGGCGCCCGGGTCGTCGTCGTGGAGGCGGCGCCGCGGCTTTTGCCGCGCCTGGGGTGTCCCGTCGTCGGCGATTTCCTCGCGCGGCACCATCGCGAAAACGGGATCGATTTGCGGCTGAGCGTGGGGCCGACGGAATTTCACGCGGCAAGCCGCGTCGACAGCGTCCGCCTGTCCGATGGAACCCGGCTGCCTGTCGATCTTGTCGTCGTCGGAATCGGCATTGCGCCAGACACGGCCCTGGCCGAAGCGGCAGGGCTTGCCGTCGATGACGGCGTCGTCACCGA
This sequence comes from uncultured Alphaproteobacteria bacterium, assembly GCA_963832575.1. Lineage (GTDB taxonomy): Bacteria > Pseudomonadota > Alphaproteobacteria > ATCC43930 > CGMCC-115725 > DATJLY01. The sequence goes on along the minus strand of CAWHUT010000017.1, from coordinate 84,291 downwards.
CGAGCGCTGTGCCACCAGCGATCCCGCCATTTTTGCCGCGGGCGACGTGACGCGGCATTTCAATCCGATGCTGGGCCGGCATGTGCGCCTGGAATCGTGGCACAACGCCCAATTCCAGGCGGAAGCGGCCGGACGCGCCATGGCCGGACAGGCGTCGGCCTATGCCGAGATACCCTGGATGTGGTCGGATCAGCATCTGCTCAATATCCAGGTTGCCGGCGCGCCCGTTTCTGTCACCGACATGGTGGTGCGCGGCCACACATCCGACGGCGATTTTGCGATCTTCCAATTCGAGGGCGCGGCGCTGGTCGGCGGCATCACCGTCAATCGCGGCCGCGAGATGCCGCTCATTCGCCGGATGCTCGCGGCCCGCCACGCTTACGACCGGGCGGACCTTGCCAATCCGAATTTTCGCCTGAGAGACGCGCTCCGTTAGCCCCGATCGGCCTAATGCGGCGCGCTGGCGAGAAGTCCGCGCGGAAAGGCCAGAAGAACGATCAGCATGATGGAGAGGGCGACGACGTTCTTGAAGGCGGCGCCCAGGACGACAATCGCCAACGCCTGCACCGTGCCGAGCAGGATGCCGCCGATCAGAGCGCCGGTCGCGTTGCCGAAGCCGCCGATGATCGCCGCGATGAACCCGCTGATGCCGATGCTGTCACCGACATTGTAGGACGTATACTCCAGCGGCGTGATGAGAATGCCGGCGATCGCGCCGAGAGCGGCACTGAGCGCGAAGGAAACGGTCAGCATGGCTGCAACGGGGATGCCGAGAAGCGCCGCGGCCTCGCGATTTTGCGCACACGCGCGCAGCGCGCGCCCGATCCGCGTCCGCGTGAAGAAGAGCCACAACAGCGCCACCAGCAGCACGCCGCAGCCGAGAATCCAAAACAATTGATAGCTGATCGCGACGCGCCCCACCATCAACGGTCCGCCCCGCGTGAATTCGTCGAAGGTGCGCGGCTGATCGCCGGCCGTCAGGATGATCAGCCGCTCGACCAGGATTTGCGCGGCAAGCGTCGCCAGAATGACGGCATAGAGAGAGCCGCCGCGTCGCTGCATGGGCCGCACGACCAGGCGCTCGAGCGCCACCCCCGATCCCGCGACGGCAATGACGGCCAGAACCGCCGCAACCGCCACGGGCAGGCCCAACCGCATGAGCAGGACATCCGTGATCATTCCGCCGAGCATGACGAACATGCCTTGGGCGAAGTTGATGATGCCGCTGGTGTTGAAGATCACGCTGAAGCCGACGCCGACGAGGCCATAGATGAGGCCGACGCCCACCCCGTTCACGAGGCTCTGAACAATCAGAAGCGCATCAGGCATGGGCACCCTCCCCGCCGAGATAGGCGGCTACGACATCCGGGTGCGATCGCACCTGCGCCGGGGTGCCTTCGGCGATTTTGCGTCCGAAATCCAAGACGACAATGCTTTTTGCCAGACCCATCACGAAGCTCATGTCATGTTCGATCAGCAGGATCGTCACGCCCTTAGCGTTGATACGCTCGATGACGGCGGCCAGCGCGCTGGTTTCCGTCGGCGTCAGCCCCGCCGCCGGCTCGTCGAGCAACAGAAGCTTCGGTCCGGTCGCCAGAGCGCGCGCAAGCTCCAGCAGACGCTGCTGCCCATAGGTGAGCACCCCGGCCGGCTGTTCGGCCTGCGGCGCGAGCCCGACGAAATCCAGGAGCCCCCGCGCCTCGTCGCGAATCCGATTCTCTTGCTGGCGCGTTCCATTGAGGCGCAGGAGGGCCGCCGCAATGCCGCCCCGGCTGCGCAAGTGGAATCCGATCTCGACATTGGCCGCGGCGGAATTCTCGCGGAAGAGCTGCACGAGCTGATAGGTTCGCGTGAGGCCCAGCGCCGCGATCTTGTGCTGCGCCAGGCCGACGATATCGCGCTCTGCGAAGGCGATGCGGCCCGCGCTGGGCGTGTAATAGCCGGAGATGACGTTGAACAGCGTCGTCTTGCCCGCCCCGTTGGGACCGATCAGCGCTTTGATCTCGCCTTCGTCGACGGCAAAGGTGATGTCGTCGTTGGCGACAAGCCCGCCGAACATCTTGGTGACGCCTTCGACCGACAGCAGCGGCATCGCGCCCTACCTCCGCGCGGTTCCAAGGACGCGCCCGACGATCGGCGCAAGTCCCCGCGGTGCGAAGATCAGAATCAGGATCAAGACGATCGAATAGGCAATGTCCTGGATATCCTTGAGGCCGCGGAAGAGTTCGGGCAGCAGCGAAACGATGAATGCGCCGACGATGGGGCCCCAGACAGTGCCGATGCCCCCGAGATAAATCATGGTGAAGCTCGTCAGCACCATCTGGAGCCCGAAAACCTCCGGGCTGATGAAGCCGATGAAGTGCGCCATGAGCGAGCCCGCCACGGATGCATAAGCCGCGGCGATGACAAAGGAGACCAGCTTGTAGTAGGCGACATCGATGCCCAGGGCGCGCGCCGCATCCTCGGCGCCGGCAATAGCGCCGAGAGCACGGCCGAAGCGGGAATGCTTCAGCCGCACGAAAACCCACAGGCCCACGAACATGAAAACAAGCAGAGCGGCAAGCTGCTGACGATCGCTCGACAAGGCGACGCCGGCGATCTCCAGCGGCGGGATGCCGGCGAGCCCCATATAGCCTTGCGTCAATGCGCGCCAGGACACGGAAAGTTCGTAGACGATGAGACCGAGCGCGAAGGTTGCCATCGCCAGGTAGTGGCCGCGCAACCGCAAGGTCGGATATCCCACTACGACGGCGACGAGGCACGAGAAGATCATGCTGGTGGCCAGGGCAAGCGCCGGGTCCCAGCCATATCGGGTGCACAGAATGGCACTGCCATAACCGCCCACGGCGGCGAAGGCATTCTGGCCGAAGGAAATCTGCCCTGCCGTGCCCATGAAGAGATTGAGGCCGGTCACGAACACGCCGTAGATCGCGGCGAATGCAAAGACAGTGACGAGATAGCCCCCGGACACGAAAGCATAAGCGGCAAGCCCCGCCAGCGCGAGGACGGCGATCGCAACCGGCGTCCGATGCACGATCCTAGGTGAGGTAATAGCGGGCGAGGTCATGATGCGAACCGATGTCACGCGCGGCAAGCTCCGCCGCCACGCGGCCGACCGAGACGATATAGACGCGCGATGCAAGGGCCAGGGCAAGCGGCGCCTTCTGCTCGACGAGAAGAATGCCGAGGCCTTCGCGGTTGAGCGCGCCAAGCGCCGTCAGGATTTCGGCCGCGACCCGCGGAGCCAGGCCCAGCGACGGCTCATCGAGAAGCAAAAGCTCCGGCCCGGCCATGATCGCCCGTCCGATCGCGAGCATCTGCTGCTCGCCCCCCGACATCAAGGCGGCAACCTGATCCAGGCGCCGCGAAAGGATCGGGAAGAGCGCGCAGATACGATCGAGGCGCCCGGCAATGGCGGCGGCGTTGCGTCCCAAGGTGTAGGCGCCCAGCAACAGATTTTCCCTGACCGTCATCTGGCCGAAGAGACCGCGTCCTTCTGGCACCATGATGATGCCGCGCTGTGCCAGCGCGTGGGTCGACAGGCGCGTCACGTCCTGGCCGCGGAAGCGGATCGTGCCGTCATTGTCGACGAGCCGCATGATCGCCCGGAGCAGCGTCGTCTTGCCGGCGCCATTGGGGCCCAGCACGGTGACAAGCTCGCCCTCGGCCAGCGTGATGTCGACGTCATTGAGGGCGGCGGCCCGGCCATAACGAGCGGTCAGGCCGCGCACCTCGAGCAAGGGCGGCGCCCGGGACGCGCGGCCTGGTCCCTGCGCGATCGTCTCAGCCGTGCCGTCAATCATGAGCTTCGGCGCCGCTCCACAGTTTCCGCCTTCGCGCGCGCGTAATTTTGATTACTATGCGCGCGCATGCGACAAGCCGGCAGACCAACGGGGCAGAAATTGCCGTTAAAGACTCGAACAAGGCGACCTCAGCCGTGGAATGCGCCCTTGCGCGCGGGCGCCAATGACGCTCCGGAGGAAGGACGGGGCTTGCGCTACCTCGTCCGCTTCGTCAACCGGGCCTACACCAAGCTCGTCGAAGCGGAGCTGCGCAAGCATGTGGACCTGACCTACGCGCAATGGTCGTTCATCCGCGTCATGTGCGACGAGGACGGCCTGTCGCAACGGGAATTGAGCGACCGCAACGGTCTGATGGAAAACACCACCCTGGTCGCACTCACCTTGATGGAAAAGCGCGGCTGGGTCCGTCGTCAGCGCGACACGCAGGATAAGCGGCGCCTGCTGGTCTATCTCACGGATGAGGGGCGCGCCCTCGGCCGGTTGCAGCCGCTTGTCGAAAAAGTCGGCCGCGTGGCGGTGAAAAACATTCCGCGCGAAACGATCGTCGCAACGCGTCAAGGGCTCCGACAGATGCTGAGCAATCTCGAAAGCGCGCTGGCCAGCGCCAGCAGCACGCCGCTCGCCAAGGCCCGGGCATCGGCCGCGATGGGCAAAACGCCAACCCGACGCAAGGCTCCCACCGCGCGCAAGCCGACACGCCGCCGCCCCTGATCCGCGCCCCCCGCCCGTGTGCGAAGCCATCACGGAGCCGCAAACCAATCAGTCATGAAGCCGCTTCTCTCATCCTCTCTCATGGCCCGGCCCCTTTGCCCGGATCTTCCAAATTGGTTCTGGATCGAAGTAATATCACCGCCGTGATGGATAAGCCAGACTTTGGCGGATCGTAACGACCGGTCCTGCGGCCGCGGGTCGGTTGCTTCCGCCAGCAATTTAGGATTACCTGCTTCGATGAAATTCGGAATCTTCGACCACATGGATCTCGCTGGCGGGTCGCTCGGCCAGCAATATGCCGATCGGCTCGCGCTCATCGAGGCCTATGACCGCAGCGGCATGTTCCACGCCTACCACGTCGCCGAGCATCATTCGACGCCGCTCGGCATCGCGCCCTCGCCGGGCATGTTTCTTGCCGCGGTCGCGCAACGAACCCAGCGCCTGCGGTTCGGTCCCATGGTCTACACCCTCGGCCTCTATCATCCGCTGCGTCTCTTCGAAGAAATTTGCATGCTCGACCAAATGAGCGGCGGACGCCTGGAACTCGGCATCGGGCGCGGCATCTCGCCGATCGAGGTCGGGTTTTATGGCCTCGATCCCGCCGAGGGGCAGGGCATGTTCGAAGAGGCGCTCGCCATTCTCCGCCAGGGTTTCCAATCATCGACCATCGACTTTGCCGGCCGCTTCTATCGCTTCAAAGAGGTGCCGGTGGTGCTGAGCGTCGTTCAGCGCCCACATCCGCCGCTGTGGTACGGCGTGACCCGGCCGGAGAGCACCGTTGCGGTCGCGCGGGCCGGCATGAATGTCGCCTGCAACCTGCCGCCTGCGCTGGCGCGCTCCGTCACCGACTGCTATCGCGCGGAATGGCAGAGCGCGGGGCGCGACCCGGCCGCCATCCCGTTCATGGGCATGACGCGGCATATCGTGGTGGCCGAGAGCGATGACGAGGCGCTGGGGCTGGCGCGGCGCGCCTATGCCCAATGGCATCGGCATTTCTATCTGCTCTACAACCGCTTCGGAAAGCGCTCGATGCTCGATTATCCCGCGACGTTCGACGAGCTGCAGCGCCGCGGCGAGGCGGCGGCGGGCTCGCCGGCGACGGTGCGCGCGCTGCTCGAAGCGCAGGTCCGCGAAGCCGGCGTGAACTACCTGATGTGCCGCATGGCCTTCGGCGACCTCACGCTCGAGCAGTCGCTGCGCTCGCTGAACTTGCTCAAAAGCGAGGTGTTGCCGGCGCTTGCCGCAATCGCCTGAAAAAAGTGGGGGGAGCCATGGAAGACCACGTCGTGCCGCAGGGGGGCGAGCAAGCCGGGCGGCGTTTCTTCTTCGGCTGGTGGGTCGTGCTGGCGAGCTTCGTCGGCTTGTGCCTCGGCGCCGCTTCGATGGGCGTGTTCGGCATCGGCGTCTTCATCCGCCCGCTCGAAGCCGAGTTCGGCTGGAGCCGCGCGCAGATCTCTTTCGCGGCGGCGATCATCACCTACACCATCGTGCTGATCTCGCCGTTGCAGGGCTATCTCATCGATCGCTTCGGCGTGCGGCGGGTGGTGCTGACGTCGATTCCAATTTTCTCGGTAACGCTGGCGCTCCTTTATTTCCAAGGCCCCGACATAAGGCTGTTCTATCTCGCCTGGGTCGTCATCATGGGCTTCGGCACCGGCTTCCTGAACGGCTCTTACAACAAGGTCACCGCCGCCTGGTTCGATCGGCGCCTCGGTCTTGCCGTCGGTATCGTCAGCGCCGGACAAGGCGCGGGCGCGGCGATCGTCCCGGTGCTTGGCCAATTCCTCATCGCGCATTACGGCTGGCGCCTTGCCTATGTCGGGCTCGGCCTCGTGACGCTGCTGGTGACGTTCACCGTCAACCTGCTGTTCCTCCACGATCCGGCCGATAAAGGCTTCACGCTCGGCGACAGCCTCGAGGCCGTTAAGGGCCGTGGCGAGGCGGGCGGCTATCGCCTGCGGGAATGCCTGCATCTGCCGAGCTTCTGGCTCACCGCCGCGGACTTCTTCCTCCTCGGCAGCATGAGCACGGGCATCGCCACCCACCAGGTGCCGATGCTGATCGATCGCGGCTTGACGCCGCAAAACGCGGCTAATGTGCAGTCGCTGTTCGGCGTGGCGCTGATCGTCGGACGGCTCGGCGTGGGCTACCTCATGGACCGCATCCACGCACCCTATGTCGCCATGGCTTCGCTGCTCGGGCCGGTGCTCGGCCTCGCGCTTTATGCGCTGGGCGCGGCGGGCGGGGCGGCCGTGGCGTGCGCGGTGCTGATCGGCTTCGGCATTGGCGCGGAGTTCGACGTGCTCGGCTTCATCATCGCGCGCTATTTCGGCCGCAAGGCCTATGGCAAACTCTATGGCGTGCTTTTCTCCGTGTTCCTTATCGGAGGCGGCATCGGCGCGGCGGGACTCGGCATCGTGCGCACCAACACCGGCACCTATGATCCGGGCCTGTGGGCCGTGGCAGCGGGAACCTTGATCGCGCTGCTGCTGCTCGGGCGGCTTGGGCCCTATGCCCGCTTCGCCGCGCAGCGCCCGCAGCCGGCATGAACTTCACACTCGCGCCGTCCGACGTCTCCTACATCGGCGAAGGTCTCAATCGGCCGGAAAGCGTGCTGGCCGAGCGGTCGGGCACGCTCTGGGTCTCCGACAACACCTGCGGCGTCACCCGCATCGATCCGGACGGGCGCCAGAGCCGCATCGGCACGATGGGCGGCAATCCCAACGGGCTGGCGATGGCGGCAGACGGCAGCCTCTTCGTCGCTAACGTCATCGACGGCGCGCTTTACCGGCTGCGGCGCGATGGGCGCTGCGAGACGGTGGTCGACCGCTTCGAGGGACGGCCGCTCGGCGCGGTAAATTTCGTCTTGCGCGACGGCGAGGGCGACCGGCTCTGGCTCTCGGTCTCGACCTGGTCGCCGCCGGTGAATGGCCGCGTCAACCCCACCACCGCCGACGGGTACATCCTGCGCATCGAGGGCGGCAAGGCCGAGCTCGCCGCGCAAGGATTTCTCCATACCAACGAGCTGCGCATCGACCGGGCACGCCGCTTCCTCTATGTCGCCGAGACGCGGCGTGGGCGCATCCTGCGGCTGCCGCTGAGCGCCGCAGGCACGCTCGGCAGCCCTGAGCCATTCGGGCCGGACCCGCTTTTTCCGGGCGCGCTTCCGGACGGGCTAGCCTTTGATGTCGAAGGAAATTTGTGGGTGAGCGAGGTCACCCGCAACGGCATTCACGTGATCGCGCCCGACGGCGCCTGTCACTGCGTGTTCGAGGACCCGCACGGCCAGACGCTGCCCTTCCCCTCCAGCCTCGCCTTCGGCGGGCCCGACCTCAAGACGGTCTATCTCGGCTCGGTGCGCATGACGCGGCTCGCTCGCTTCACCGCGCCGATCGCCGGCGAGCCCCTCGCGCATTGGCACGAGTGAGGCGCCGGCCGCCCGACGCAGCGTGCGGCGGCTAGTCTGCGAGCATCTCTGGAACGAACAATTCCTCGGGCGTGAAGCGCCGCCGCGAGACGCCCTGCTCATAATGATAACGCAGGAAGGTGTCGAGCGCCTTGTGGTTGCGCGCCAGCCCGTAGGGCCACACATCGTCGCCCATGAGGCGGCGGTTCTCCTCGCGGTGCTCCGTGAGCCAAGGCACCATGAACAGCCGGTGCATGTTCGCCTCCTGCTGGCGCAGGATCTCGGCCGTCTTGTTCTTCGATTCCGTGAGCGCGTTGTACAGCGAGCGCGCGACCCACGGGTTCTGCCGATACACCTCGCTGCGGATCGCCACGATGTGCATGATGGGGAAGATGCCGGTCTTGCGGAAATAAGCGCGCTCGACCGCTTCGGAATCCTCGAAGAGCCGCCGGACCACCGAGCCGTGCTTGAGATAGGACGGCGGCACCAGCGCCGAGACGAGCGCGTCGATCTCGCCCGCCTCCAGCATCTGATCGAGCGTGCGGGCCGTCCCGATATGCTCCCATTGCACGTTCGCCGGCGGTTTCAGCGGGAACCACTGCCACTCGCCCATCGGCTGGTCGACGCCGCCGATCGCATAGCGGTAGCTGTCCGCCGGCACGCCGTATTCGTCGGCGAGCACGCCCTTGGCGAAAGTGCCGGCGTCGTGACCATAGACGAAGAGCTCGCCGACGCGCTTGCCGATAAGGTCCTTCGGGCTCTCGATGCCGCTGCGGGCGTTGACGTAAATCGCGGAATGGACGAAGAGCCGGACCGGATAGACCGGGATCGCGACGAAGGGCGGGTTCGGCATGTGCAGGGTCGCGAGATAGAAGGTAAGCCCGAGCTCGCAGGCGTCGAAATGCCCCTCGCGCAGCGCCCGCTGGAACGTCACGGCGGGAAAGAGCGGCTCGTAGGTAAGATCAATCCCGTCGGGGCGAACGCGGCCGTCCATCAGCGCCTGCATGCGGTCGTAGTTCCAGCAGGAAAAGGTGAGTTTGAGGTTCGCCATGTTTCCCCCGACTATTTTCTGCGCGCGCAAAAATCCTACCACACCGTGTTTCGGCCACGCGAGTGGTGCCTAGAGACCGGGATAGGGCGCGCCCCAGCGATCGGCGAAAACGAAGTCGGCGATGGCGCCGCGATTGACCGGACCGAACCGCCCCAGCGGATAGCCGATCGGTATGATGGCATAGGAATGGACCCCCGGCGGCAGGCCCAGCGCCGCCTCGGTCTCCTTTTCGTACAGGAGGTGGCGGGTCGTCAGCGTCGCGCCGAGGCCGAGCGCGCGCGCCGCCAGCAGCATGTTCTGCACCGCCGGATAGATCGAGGCGCCGGACTGGCGGGTGGGCGTCGCCGAACCATGCTCCATGCACGGCACGATCCATACCGGCGCCTCGTGGAAGTGATCGGTGAGATATTCCGCCGCGGCGCGCTGGCGCAGATAGCGCTCGCGATCCACCCCCGGGGGCGGCGCGGTGTTGAGATAATGCGGCCCCATCACCTCGACGAAGGCGCGCTTGTAGTAGACTTGCACCGCCGCCTTGATCGCCCGGTCCTTGACGACCAGGAAGCGCCAATGCTGCGCATTGCCGCCATTGGGCGCGCACACGCCCGCGCGCAGGATCTTGGCGATGAGCGCTTCCGGCACCGGATCGGGCTTCAATCGCCGCATCGCCCGCGTCGTTGCCATGATCTCGAACAGGTCGGTTCCCTCTTCCATGCCAGCCCCCTGTTGCTGCTGCGCCTCAGTTTAGCGGGCGGGGCCGGTGCGGCTAGACACTGGTTTGGACCGGCAGTACGTTCCCAGGCCTGCGCATAGGCATCCATCCGAGGCGCCGCATCGCCCGGCAGCGAGTCTGGCAGCGCCCGAGAGACAAGAGCCAGCGTCACATCTGGAGGAAATCATGCACAAGATACTCGTGGGACTGGGCACGCTTGCCGTTGCCGTCGGGGCGACGGCGGGCGCGCATGCGGAAGACACAGTCAAGATCGGTCTGGTCATGTCCTACTCGGGCCAGTTCGCCGACACCGCCACCCAGATGGACAACGCCATCAAGCTGTTCGTGAAGCAGCATGGCGACACCGTCGCCGGCAAGAAGATCGAGTTCGTGCGCAAGGATACCGGCGGCATCAACCCGGCGGTCGCCAAGCGCCTGTCGCAGGAGCTGGTCGTCCGCGACAAGGTCGACGTCCTCGCCGGCTTCCTGCTCACGCCCAACGCGCTCGCCGCCGGCGACGTGTCCAAGGAATCGAAGAAGTTCATGGTGGTGATGAACGCCGCGACGTCGATCATCACCCAGAAGTCGCCCTATATGACGCGCACCTCGGTGACGACGCCGCAATTGAACGGCGCGCTCGGCACCTGGGCTGCCCAGCACGATATCAAGACCGCCTTCACCATGGTCTCCGATTACGGGCCGGGCATCGACGCGCAGAAGGCGTTCGAGCGCGGCTTCACGCAGGCCGGCGGCAAGATCCTCGGCTCGACGCGCTTCCCGGTCGACAATCCCGACTTCTCGTCCTTCATCAAGCGCGCCAAGGATGCCAACCCCGATGCGATCTACATCTGGGTTCCCGGCGGCGCGCAGCCGGCTGCCGTCGGCAAGGCGATCGCCGAGCAGGGCATCGACACCCAGAAGACCAAGATTCTCGGCCAGGACGCGCTGACCGAGGACCACGCTCTGCAAAGCATGGGCGACAGCGCGCTCGGCATCATCACGGTGTGGAACTACAACTACAATCTCAAGACGCCGGAAAACGAGAAATTCGTCGCCGACTACCGCAAGGACTACAACCGCAACCCGGACTTCTTCTCGATGGGCGGCTATGACGGCATGCACCTGATCTATGCCGCGCTAGAGAAGACGCACGGCAATACCGACGGCCAGGCGCTGATCGATGCCGCCAAGGGCATGGCGTGGACGAGCCCGCGCGGCCCGGTGTCGATCGACCCCGCGACCCGCGACATCATCGAGAACGTCTACATCTTCAAGGTCGAGAAGGTCGACGGCAAGCCGACCGACGTGCTCGTCGACACGCTCAAGAACGTGAAGAACCCGGTCGACTGATCGACGGCCGCCGTTGATATGGTCGGCGTTCTCTTCGACGGCTTTGCGTACGGCATGTTGCTGTTCCTGCTGTCGGTAGGGCTGTCCGTGACGCTGGGGATGATGAATTTCGTCAACCTGGCGCACGGCAGCTTCGCCATGCTGGGCGGCTATGTCACCGTCACGCTGGTCAATCAGTTCGGGTGGGCGTTCCTGGCCACCCTGCCGTTCGCGTTCCTGGCGGCGGCGCTGGCCAGCGTCGTGTTCGAGCGGCTGATCTTCCGGCGCCTCTATCGCGCCCGCGATCTCGATCAGGTGATGCTGACGATCGGGATCGTCTTCATCTCCGTCGCCGCGGCGGCCTATGTCTTTGGCACCATGGAGCAGCCGGTGCCGCTGCCGCCGGTCTTCGACCACGCCGTGGTCGTCATGGGCGAGCGTTTTCCGTTCTACCGCATCTTCCTGATCGCGACCGGCCTCGTCATCGCCGCAGCGCTCATCGGCCTGCTCGAATACACCCGCTTCGGCGCCAAGGTGCGGGCGGCGGTCGACAACCAGCGCATGGCGCGCGGCCTCGGCATCGACGTGAACCGGGTCTTCGCCGGCACTTTCGCGCTCGGCAGCGGGCTTGCCGGCCTCGGCGGCGCGCTCGCCATCGAGATGATCGGGCTCGACCCGTCCTTTGCGCTGACCTACCTCATCTATGTGCTGATCGTCGTCGCCATGGGCGGGCTCGGCTCGATCACGGGGTCGTTTGCGGCGGCGACCCTCATCGGCATCACCGACATGGCCGGCAAGTATTACGTGCCGCAGCTCGGCTCGTTTCTGATCTATCTGGTGATGCTGGCCCTGCTGATGTGGCGGCCGATCGGCCTTTTCGGCAAGCGCGCGGCATGACCGCGGCGGCCAGCCCCGGCGCGGCGCTCGGCCCGCATGACTTTCTCGCCGCGCGCACGCGCTGGCGCCCGATCGAGATCGTGTTCTGGCTGGCGACGCTGCTGCCCTTCGTGGTGACGCCGAGCTATCTCAGCCTCGCCAGCCAGATCGCCATCGCGGCGCTCTTCGCGCTGTCGCTCGACCTCATCCTCGGTTATGCCGGCATCGTCTCGCTCGGGCATGCCGCCTTCTTCGGCCTCGGCGCCTACACCGCCGGCATCATCTCGAAATGGGGCTGGGGCGAGCCGATCACCGGCCTCTTTATCGCCGCCGCGGTCGCCGGCGCCTTCGGTTATGCCACAAGCTTCATCATCGCCCGCTTCCGCGGCCTCGCCCTCATCATGATCACGCTCGGCATCGGCCTCCTGCTGGCGCAATCCGCCAACAGCGCCGCCTGGCTGACCGGCGGCAACGATGGGCTCCAGGGCGTGAGCATCCGGCCGCTGCTCGGCGTCTTCCCGTTCGACCTCTACGGCTACACCGCCTATTCCTATGCGCTGGTCGTGCTGTTCTTGCTGTTCATCGTGGCGCGGCGGCTGATAAATTCGCCCTTCGGGCTCGCGCTGCGCGGCATCCGCGAGAATGCGGTGCGGATGCCGACGATCGGCGCGCCAAGTCTTTCCCACATCCGCAAGATCTATACGATCGCCGCCGCCATGGCCGGGATCGCGGGGGCGCTACTCACCCAGACGACCGAGACGGTCGCCCTCGACACGCTCGGCTTCGAGCGCTCGGCCGATGTGCTGGTGATCCTCATCCTCGGCGGCACCGGCCGGCTTTATGGCGGTCTCGTCGGCGCCATCGTCTACATGGTGGCGCGCGACCAGCTTTCCGGCCTCGATCCGCGCTATTGGTATTTCTGGATCGGCCTCCTGCTGGTCGCCGTGGTGCTGCTGCTGCCGAACGGCATCCTCGGCGGGCTGGCGCGGCTGCTGCCGTTCGGGCGGAGCCGGGCGTGAGCGCGGCGGCGCTGTCGACGCGCGGGCTCGACAAGAGCTTCGGCTCACTGGTCGTTGCCAGCGACATCGCGCTCGCCCTGCCGCCGGGCGCCCGCCACGCACTCATCGGCCCCAACGGCGCCGGCAAGACCACCCTCATCAACCTGATCACCGGCATGGTGCGGCCCGACAAGGGCGCGGTCTTCCTCGGCGAGGACGACATCACCGCACTTCCCCCCGAAGAGCGCGTGCGCCGCGGTCTGGTGCGCACCTTCCAGGTCAACACGCTCTTTCCCGAGCTCAGCGCGCTCGAGGCGGTGGCGCTGGTGGTGTGCGAGCGCCGCGGCGATGCCGGGACATGGTGGCGCGCGCTGCCGGGCTATCGCGACGCCATCGACGAGGCCCACGCCATCCTGTCGTCGCTGCACTTGGCGCGGTGTGCTACAGCCCGACCTATGCGCTCGCCTACGGCCAGCAGCGGCTGTTGGAGATCGCGCTGGCGCTCGCCACCAAGCCGCGCGTGCTCCTGCTCGACGAGCCGGCCGCCGGCGTGCCGAGCGACGAGAGCGGCGACCTCTTCGCGGCGATCGACGAGCTGTCGCCGGACATCGCCATCCTCTTCATCGAGCACGACATGAACCTGGTCTTCCGCTTCGCCAGCCGCGTCGTCGTCATGGTCGGCGGGCGCATCCTGGTCGAGGGCGCGCCGGCCGAGATCGCCGCCGATGCGCGGGTGCGCGAGGTCTATCTCGGCCGGGGGCGGCATGGCTGAGCCGCTCCTCGCGCTCGCGGACATCCGCGCCGGCTATGGCCGCGCCGTCGCGCTCGACGGCGTCACCTTGGAGGTGCCGCAGCGCGGCAGCCTCGCGGTGCTCGGCCGCAATGGCGTCGGCAAGACGACGCTCCTCCTCACCATCATGGGCTTCACCGACGTGCAGCGCGGCACGGTGCGCTGGAACGGGCGCGCCATCACGCGGCTGGCGCCGCATCTGCGGGCGCAAGGCGGCATCGGCTGGGTGGCGCAGGAGCGCGAGATCTTCGCCTCGCTCACCGTCGAGGAGAACCTGACCGTCGCCTCGCGCCCCGGCCGCTGGGACCTGCCGTCCGTCTATGCGCTGTTTCCGCGATTGGAGGAGCGCCGTCGCAACATGGGCAACCACCTCTCCGGCGGCGAGCAGCAGATGCTGGCGGTGGCGCGGGCGCTGATGACCAACCCCGATCTGCTCCTCCTCGACGAGCCGCTGGAGGGGCTGGCCCCGATCATCGTCGACGAGCTGACCGACGCCATCCGCCGCATGGCCGCTGACGACGGCTCGGCCTTCATCCTGGTCGAGCAGCACGGCAACATTGCGCTGTCGCTCACCGACGAAGCCGTGGTGCTGGAGCGCGGCACCATCGTCCACCGCGCGCCATCCTCCGAACTCCTGAAGGACGAAGCGACGCTCGACCGCCTGATCGGCCTGCGCGTCGCCACGCCGGCGTAAATTGCAGCAGAAAGGTGCATGATGGCGGGACGGATTATCGACACGCACCATCATTTCTACGCGCCTGAATACGAGGCGGCGTGGATCGAATGGGATCGGGCGCGCAATATCCCGCATCACCCCGTCCAGGCCGTGTGGTCGCCGGCCAAATCGCTGGAAGAGATGGACCGGAATGGCATCGCGACCGCCGTTCTGTCGCTGCCGTCGACCCCGGGCCTGTGGTTCGACCGGGGCGGCAGCGCGGCGGCGACGCGGATGGCGCGGCTTTGCAATGAGTACGGCGCCGGAATGGTGCGCGACCACCCCGGCAGGTTCGCCCTCTTTGCGACGCTGCCGATGCTCGATGTCGATGCCTCGCTCCACGAACTCGCCTATGCGCTCGACGAGCTCGGCGCCGTCGGGGTCGGCCTCCAGACCAATTACGGCGACACCTGGCCCGGCGATCCGCTCTATCAACCCGTCTTCGAAGAGCTGAACCGCCGCGGCGCGGTGGTTTATTTCCATCCCCTGGTAGCGGCGTGTTGCGCCAATGTCAGCGTCGGCACGTTTCCCGCCGTCATCGAGGTCCCGCACGACACGACGCGGGCGGTAATGAGCCTGCTCCTCAAAGGCGGCTTCGCGCGCTGGCGCAAGATACGATGGCTGTTCTCGCACGGCGGCGGCACGATTCCGATGCTCGCGGGACGGATCGAGGCCTTCTATCCCAAGCCCACTCCGTTCGCGCCCGACGGCGTCATCGCCGAGTTCAAAAGGCTTTATTACGACACGGCCAACGCGACGCATCCTGCTTCGATGAAGGCCCTCTTGTCGCTGGTGGATGCCGCGCAGGTGACGTTCGGCACCGACTATCCGTATTTCTTCGGCGCGCAGGCCGAAACTCTGAAGACGCTCGGCCTTAGTCCCGCCGAACTCGACGCGATCGAGCGCGGCAATGCCCTGCGCCTTTTGCCCTATATCGCTTCTTGAGCGGGAATGTGCCCCTTGTGATTGTCGAGATACCACAGGGCCAGCTCTTCGCGGCTGCAGTACCACACGCCCGCATGGGCTTTGACGTAGGCGATGAAATCGCGCAGCGGCGCGATCCGATGCGCGAGGCCCGCCACGTGCGGATGGAGCCCGAAATTCATGATCCGGCCGCTCTTGTCGCCTTCGCGATAAAGCTCGTCGAAATAGGCCTTCAACATCTCCAGCCCTGCCCCTAGCGAGGCGTTTCCGCGCGCGAACAGCGTGAAATCGTTGATGTCGTTCGAGTAGGGCGTCGCCACCAGCGGGCCATGCTCGGTCGCGATGAGGTAGGGCTGGTCATCGTTCAAATAATCGCAAAACGCGATGATGCCGCGCTCGCGCAAGATCCCCGGCGTGTGGAAGCTGCTGCGCAGCGCCGAGGAGAGCCAGGCGCGGGCGGGCCGGCCCACGACCTTCTCGAAGACATCCAAGGTCCGGTGAATGACCGCCCTTTCGGCCGCGACATCGCCCGCGTGGTCGCTCAAGACATCCGACTGCGCCCAGTTATGCGCGACCAGTTCCCAGCCGCGTTCTTTCACGGCCTCGACCAGCCGCGCGCGCGTCGTTGCGGTCAGGCCGTTGATCGTGCAGGACGCTGGAACGCCGGCGGCATCGAAGACATCGAACAATCGCCAGGCGCCGACGCGCTGGCCATATTCGCGCCACGTATAGTTGGTCGAGTTCGAACACGTCCGCGGGCACGGGCGCCGGTATCGTCGTGGGACCTTGAAACAGCGGCGTCTTCTGACCGGGGCGAATTCTTCTCCCAGGTCTCGAGATTGATGGTGAAAATCATCGCCACCCGGGCGCCGTTGGGAAAACGCAAGGGCCCGCGATCGACGATCGGAACATAGGGATAGGGATCGGGCGGAATCATGGTTGCTTCCTCCGTTCACGGACGGGCATGTGCCGCCGACAGGACGCGGCGATCGACGTTTACGTCGGGGCGGTGGCGGAGTTGTCGACGGGAAGGAACTGGAAATCCTCGGTCGCGACGCGCGCGAAGAACGCCTTGTGCTCGTCCTGGGGCAGCGGCCACAGGATCGGAGTGCCGCGGTGGTCGGAGTACCAGTTCCGGCAACCGACCCAGACGGTGCCGGGAAACGCGCCGTCCATGCGGTCTACGAATTTTTTGGTCGCCTCGACGGTCGGCGCGATCGTGGCCCCGCGGTCGCGCCCCAGCGTGATGAGGCGCATGATATAGCCGATCTCCTGGTCGAGACCGAGCGGCACCGGCACGTTGTTGAGCGGGCTGAACGGCCCGTAGAGCATGTAGAGGTTCGGGAACCCGGGAAGCGCAATCCCGCCATAGGAAAAGATCCGCTCCTTCCACACTTCATCGATCGTCGTGCCGTGGAGGCCGATCACCTTCATCGGGCGCATATAGGTGTGGGTATCGAAGCCGGTCGCATAGACCAGGACGTCCACCTCGCGCAGGCTGCCGTCGTCGAGCTCCACGCCCTTTGGCACAATGCGCGCGATCCGGCGGTTCTCGATGTGCACGTTGGGGAGCTGCACCGCGGTGTAGTAGTCCTGATCCGATTTCGGAATGCGCGTGCAGCCGAGATGGTATTGCGGCGTGAGCTTCTTCTTGAGCTCCGGGTCCTTGATGACATCGAGATAGCCCGCGAATTCGCGCTGCATCGCCTCGCGCTGCGGCCCGGGCTTGAGCCGCCACTGGTCCAGCACGTTGATCAGTCGCCACAGCTTCTCGCTGCTCCCGCCGGTAGGCGAAGGGCAGCCTCAGCCACATGCGGTGCAGCCAGCTCGGAGCCGGGTTCTCGCGGATATGAATCCACTGCGCCCGGCGGATGAACTGGGTGACATCGACACCCTCCCAGGCCAGCGCCTCGGTGATCTGGATGCCGCTGCAGCCGGAGCCGATGATGCCCCAGCGCTTGCCCGCGTGCGGCACGCTGTGGTCCCAGCGCGCGGAATGGAAGGCGGGTCCGGCGAAGCTGTCGCGCCCTTCGATGTCGGGATAGATCGGCTGGCTCAGGAAGCCGGTCGCGGCAACGAACACGTCCGCGACATCGGTCTCGCCGCTTGGCGGTCTTCACATGCCAGCGCCCGTCGATGAAGCGCGCCTCGACGATCTCCTCGTTGAAGCGGATGTATCGGCGCAAGCGGCGATCGTCGGCGACCTTCTTGATGTAGGCCTGGATTTCCGGCGCCGGGCGCGTACTTGCGCGACCAGTCGTAGTTCGGCTGGAACGGAAACTCGTACTGGCGCGACAGCACGTCGACGTAGAGGCCGGGATAGGTGTTGTCCCGCCACGTGCCCCCGACTTCGCCGGCCTTCTCATAAACCGTGAAATCGATGCGGGCGCGCTTCAGCTTCTCGGCCATGAAGAGGCCGGCGACGCCAGCGCCGACGACGATGACCCGGAACTTCCGATCAGCAGTCCTTTGCATGTCCCGACCTTAGCATTCCATGGCCACGAAATCAGCTTCCCCCTGGAACCATCCGGCGCTCCGGCTCTGCCGGCGGCCGCCACTCCTTAAGTGGACTTGTCCGGCTTGCCAAGCAGCGGGATACCAACTACCCCTTGAAAAAACCGATGCAGTCGGACACGGGGGAGGAACGGGATGGTGCGCTTTTTCCAAAACCGCTGGTGGATCGTCGCCGCCTCGCTCTGCGGCATGCTGGTCGGCTCGGGGCCGCTCCATCTCTTCGTGTTCAACATCTTCATGAAGCCGGTCTCGGCAGAGCTCGGGCTGAGCCGCGGTACGCTCTCCTCGGCGGTCGGGCTCTACGGCCTGCTCAATGCCGGCGGGTCCGTCGCCATCGGATGGATGCTCGACCGCTGGGGCACGCGGCGCGTCATGATCCCGGCGATGCTGGCCTACGTGCTGGTGACGACGCTCTTTGCCTTCATGTCGAGCGGCGCCACCGTCTTTCTCATTTTCGGATTCGCCGGCGTGATCAGCGGCTGCCAGTCGCCGGTCCCTTATGCCAATGTCGTCGCGAAATGGTTCGATCGCGAGCGCGGATTGGCGCTCGGCCTGTCGACCGCAGGCGTCGGGCTGGGCGTGGCGGTCCTGGGCCCGATCGCGGCCGTGCTGATCGGCCGGTTCGGGTGGCACGGCGCCTATTTCGGCCTCGCCGTTCTCGCCTTCGTCGTCGGATTTCTGCCGGTCGCCATCTTCCTGCGCGACCCGCCGATCATCGCGCGGCAACCCTCGGCCGCGGATGCCGCTGCGATCTTGCCGGGGCTGACGCTCGCCGAGGCCGCTCGCACGGGCAACTATTGGACCATCGGCGGCGCCTTCATCCTTGCCGTCATCGCCATCAACGGCACGATCTCGCAGCTCGTGCCCTATCTCACGGACAAAGGCATCCCACTGGCGATCGCGACGAGCGCGCTCTCGGCGGCGGGCCTTGCGATCATCGTCGGCCGCGCCATCTCGGGATGGTTCCTCGACCGTTTCTGGGGGCCCTATGTCGCCGCGAGCTTCTTCACCATCCCCATGGTCGGCATCCTGCTCCTGGCGCTGAGCCCGAACCGTGGACTGCTGGTGCTGGGCGCGGCGCTATGCGGCATGGGCATCGGCGCCGAGGTGGACATGATGGCGTTCTTCGTCAGCCGCTATTGCGGCCTCAAGGCCTATGGACGGCTCTACGGTTCGATGTTCGGGATTTTCGCGCTGGGCGTCGCGATCGGTCCGACGCTCGCCGGGCAAACCTTCGACTTCGCCCGCTCCTATGTGCCGGTCTTCATTTATGACGAGATCGCGCTTCTCGCCATGTGTCTCCTGTTCCTGCGGCTCGGGCCTTATCCCTATCCCGCGGCAAAGCACGGCTATGCAGGAACGGCGGCAGTCGCCGCGGCCATCCGCTGAAACGCCGGCGGTCTCGAACGAAAAACGGGAAACGGGTAGTATGGCCAGGGGGCACGCATGCAGGTCGACTACGTGATCGTCGGCGCGGGCACGGCAGGATGCGTGCTCGCCAACCGCCTGACCGAGGATCCCGGCGTCCGGGTTCTGCTGATCGAGGCCGGCGGGCGCGATTGGAATCCGCTGATCCACATTCCCGCGGGCTTCACGCGGCTGCTCGATCATCCAACTCTGACCTGGAAATTCCGGGCGGAGCCCGATCCCGGTACGGACGGCCGCGCCATCGTCTATCCGCGCGGACGCGTGCTCGGCGGCTCGAGCTCGATCAACGGGCTCATCTATGTGCGTGGTCAGCCCGAGGATTACGATCATTGGGCCCAGCTCGGCAATCGCGGCTGGTCGTTCGACGACGTGCTGCCCTATTTCAAGAAGACCGAGAATTGGGAGGGCGAGGAGAATGCTTGGCGCGGCAAGGGCGGACCGCTCAGCACCGCGCACATGTCCGACACGCCGTCATTGTGCCAGGCCGTCGTCGCCGCCGGGCAGCAGATCGGGCTCGAATTTCGCGACGACGTGAACAGCCTTCCCCACGGCGGCATCGGCTATTGCCAGCAGACGCGCGGCGGCCGTTGGCGGGCCAGTGCCGCGCGCACCTACCTGAAGCCGGCGATGCGGCGACCCAATCTCGAGGTCGTCATCAACGCCCTCGTTCATCGCGTCCTCTTCGAGGGTCGCCGCGCGATCGGCATCGAATATTCGCGGGGCGGGACGGTTCACCGCGTCGAGGCTGATCGCGAGATCATCCTGGCCGCGGGCGCGATCGGCTCGCCCCACCTCCTGCAGCTCTCGGGCGTCGGAGCGCCGGAGCATCTGGCGCGCATCGGCTTGCCGGTCCACCACGCGCTGCCGGGCGTGGGGCAGAATTTGCAGGATCATTACGTCGTGCGCATGACCCATCCCGTCACCGGCCTGCCCACCGCGAATGAACGCTCGCGCGGACTGCCGCTGGCGCGTGAGCTTCTGCGCTACCTCGTCAGGGGCAATGGGATTTTGAGCTACAGCGCGTCCCTGGTGGCGGCGTCGGTCAAAGTCCTGGATGAGTCCGCCACGCCGGACGTGCAGTGCTCGTTCGCGCCGGGGAGCTTCAAGGAGGGCCAGATCGGCGAAATGGACGAGTTTCCCGGCTTGACCGGCGGCCTATGGCAGATGCGGCCGCTGAGCCGCGGCTACGTCGAGGCGAAGTCGAGCGACCCAGCCCAAGCGCCCGCGATCAATCCCCGCTACTTGAGCGAGGCGACCGACCGCCGCGCGGTGGCGGCCGGGCTCACTTTCCTGCGTAAGATCTTCGCCGCGCCGGCACTCGCCGACCATCTCGGCCCGGAGATCCTGCCGGGCGACGCGGTGCGGACGGACGAAGATCTCGTCAATTACGCGCGGCGGAACGGGTCCACGGTCTATCACGCCACCTGCACCTGCAAGATGGGCAGCGACAGCAAGGCGGTCGTCGACGACCAGCTCCGTGTTCACGGGCTCGACCGCATTCGCGTGATCGATGCCTCGGTGATGCCGACGATCACCTCGACCAACACCAACGCTCCCACCTTCATGATCGCCGAAAAGGGCGCCGCCATGGTGCGCGCCGCGGCCCGGCACTGACCTGGCTTGCCGGTTAAAAAAGTCCGGCCTATTCGGCCGTGGCCGCATCGATGTCGGCGTGGGCGAGCGCCAGATGCGCGGTCAGGGCGGCGGCATTCTCCATGCGCTCGATGTGCAGCAGAAGATCGAGCAGGCGGCTTACGCCCGTCGCCCCGAGATGAGCCTCGCCGTTGTCCCGGAGCTTCGCCGCGAGATCGGCGTCGGAGAACGGGTTGCGTGGATGGCCCGGAAAGGGCGCGGCCGCGCCATGGAAGACGGTGCCGTCGCGGGTCTCGATCTCGACGCGGGAAAGATAGCCCGCTCGCGCGCGGGCCGGCGTGCCGTCGGATATTCGGCCGAGCTCCGGCGCCGGCGTCACCGCCACTGACTCTTTAAGGAAGCGCTGGCGCGCCGGGTCGAGCACCCGGGACGGGCTGAAGCTCTCGGCGCGGACCTCGCCGTCGAGAACGGCGGCGGCAACGATATAGGGCAGCGAGTGATCGGCCGTTTCGCGCGAAGTGGGCTCCCACGGCGCCTGGCGGATGCGGACGAGATGCTCATAGGCGCCCTCGTCCGCGAAGACGCGCACCTGGCGGATGCGGCTGACATCGCCGACCTCGGCCCGCGCCGCCAGCGCCGCCTGGATCGCGCTCTGCGCCTGCGAGCCGACGGGCCATCGTTTCAGGTAGGTGTCGGCGACGCGGCCGGGCGGGCGCCGGGGATCGAGGCGGTCGCGCAGGATCGCCAACCCGTCGGCGCCATTGAGCTTC
Organism: uncultured Alphaproteobacteria bacterium; assembly: GCA_963832575.1. Classification (GTDB taxonomy): domain Bacteria; phylum Pseudomonadota; class Alphaproteobacteria; order ATCC43930; family CGMCC-115725; genus DATJLY01. The sequence goes on along the minus strand of CAWHUT010000017.1, from coordinate 62,674 downwards.
TGGGCAAAGCCCACCCTGCCCTCGAACGGCCGCACCACGCCTTCGACGCCGGCAGCGGCGAGGAAGCAGGCCTGCAGCGCGTGGCGCACCGCATCGCTGCCATTGAAGCGCTTCCACATGGTGAGATCGCCGCGTCGGTTGAGCTCGCTCGATTCGATCTCGTCGCTGACGAAATGCGGGATTACCGTGATCCCCAGCGCCTCGCGCAACTGGTCCGCATCCAGGCGGAGAACGCGCGCGATGGCGCAAGCGGCTCCGACCGACGTGAGGACGGTGTAGTCCCAGCCCGCGCCCGCCGCATCGAAGGCGTCGAACATCGCCGCCGTCACCTCGAAGCCGACGGCGATGGCGGCGATGAGCGCCGGGCCCGACGCCCCCGCCCATTCCGCGGCGGCGATCACGCCCGCCACCATGTCGCTCGGATGGCCGGTGGTGCGTTCGCCGACGAAGAAGTCGTTGTAGTCGTGGCAGCGCAGCAGCACGCCATTGGCAAGTGCCGCGACCTCCGGTGCCGCGCGCCGCGCGCTGCCCCAGATGACGCAGCCACCCTCGGCGACCGCGAAGCGGTAGGCATAGCGCCGCGCCGCCTGCGCCGCACGATGGCGCAGCGCCCCCATCGCCACCGCGATCGAGTTCGATGAGGACGCATTTGACCGCGCGCTCGACGGACGGCACGAGCCGGTCCGATACGCCGCACGCATAGGACGCGATCAGCGTCGCCGTCGCATCCACGGGCGCAGGCTTTGCCGCGCCGGGCATCAGGCGTAGCCCTTGCGCACCGCCGCGCCGCCGCCCGGGCGCGCGGCGGCGATCTCCATCGCGACCGCCTGCGGCAAGAGCGATAGAATCCTTGGTGAAGGTCACGAAGCGGAAGCCGCGCTCGGCAAACCGCTGCGCCGATTTTCCCGAGCCGCACTGGATGCCCGGCACGATGCCGTGGCGGCGGCAGGCGGCAAGGATCCGCTCCACCGCGGCAACATGCTCGGGCTCTTCCTTGTCGAGGTCGGGCGGCAGGCCGAGACCGAGTGCCAAATCGGCGGGACCGATATAGATGCCGTCGAGCCCGGGCGTGCTCGCGATCTCGTCGACCCGCTCCACGCCCTCGCGCGTCTCGACCATGACGAAGCACAGGACCTGTCGGCCCAGCACGGCGAGATCACAACTCTCCATCACCATTGTGGCGCGCACCGGCCCGTAGGAGCGCCGGCCTTCGGGAAAATAGCGGCAGGCGGCAACAGCCGCCGCGGCCTCGGCGCGATTGCTGACCATGGGAACGACGACGCCTTGCACCCCGGCGTCGAGCGCCTTGCCGATGAGCCACGCCTCGCCGGCGGGCACGCGGGTGAGCGGCACCGTGCCGCGCCCCTCGATCGCGCGCAGCATGGCGAGCATCTGCGGGTAATCGACGAGACCATGCTGCTGGTCGATGCAGACATAGTCCACGCCCGGCACGCACACGAGCTCGGCGGAGAAGGCGCAGGGCAGCGCCGCCCACACGCCGAACACGGTCTCGTCCTTGGCCCATTTTTCGCGCAGCACGGCCGCGGTGCTCATCGGGTCATCTCCTATCAACAAGGTGTCGCCCGGCGGCGCTAGCGCCGCTGGTCGCCGCTCCAGAAGCAGAATTTGCGCTCGATCACCCGCATGGCCGCGTCGAGCAGGACGCCGATCACGCCGAGCACGATGAGGGACGAGAACACCGAGCCGAGATCGAGATTGAAATTCGCCTTGAGGATCGCCACGCCCAGCCCCTCGCGCGCGCCGACGAACTCGCCGACGATGGCGCCGATCACGGCCAGCACGATCGCGGTGTTGAGGCCGGCGAAGATGTAGGGGAGCGCTTGCGGGAACTGGACGTAGCGCAGAACCTGCCGGCGCGAGGCGCACATCCCGCGCACGAGGTCGAGCCGATCGGGATCGGTGGCGCGCAGGCCGGCGATGGTGTTGACAAGGGCCGGGAACATCGAGGTGAGCGCGACGATCAGCACCTTCGATTCCAGACCGAAGCCGAACCACACGATCATCAAGGGCGCGATGGCGACCTTCGGGATGGTCTGAAGCGCGACCACGTAAGGGTAGAAGATGCGGTCGATGAGCCGCGACAGCGCCAGGGCGACGCCCATGCCGATGCCCAGCGCTCCGCCCAGGACGAAGCCGAGCAGGACCTCCGCCAGCGTGACGCCGATATCCCGCCAATAAGCGGGAGTGACGAGGTCCTGCCACAGCGAGACCAGCACCTCCGACGGCGCCGGCAATATGAAGCTCGAGATGCCGATCAGGCGGATGAGCGCCTCCCAGCCGGCGAGGAAAACGACGAGCGACAGGCCCGGCACCACGGCGCGGCGCAGGCGCTGGCGCCACGCGAGCGCTGGCGCCGCGGGGTTGGCAACCGCGAGGCGCCGCATCGCGAGATCGGTCCCGGCGCTCTCGACCATTAGGGCGCCCTTTCCGCGCTCGACTGCTCGAGGCCGCGGCGGATTTCGCCCATCAGCGCCACGAGATGGGGCGAGGCGAGATCGTCGAGCGAGCGCGGCCGCTTCTCAGCTGCAGTCGAAGATGCGAAGGATCCGCCCGGGCCGCGCCGACATGAGGACGATGCGGTCGGACAGCAGCACCGCCTCGGGGATGCTGTGGGTGACGAACAGGATGGTCTTGCGGCTGGTCATCCAGATGCGCTGCAGCTCGAGCGACATTTGCTCGCGGGTGAGGGCATCGAGTGCGGCGAAAGGCTCGTCCATGAGCAGCAGCTTGGGATCGTGGACCAGCGCGCGGACGATGCCGGCCCGCTGCTGCATGCCGCCCGAGAGATGGTGCGGATAGGCGTTCTCGAAGCCCGCCAGCCCGGCCATGGCCAGCAGCTCCAACGCGCGCACGCGCAGCGCCTTCCGGTCCAGCCGCAGCACATCGGCCGGCAGCAGCACGTTCTCGATGATGGTGCGCCACGGCAGCAGCACGGGCGACTGGAACACCATGCCGACATCGCGGCGCGGGCCGTTCACCGGCGTGCCGCAGATCGTCGTGGTCCCCACGGTCGGCGGCAGCAGCCCATAGACGATCTTGAGGAAGCTGCTCTTGCCGCAGCCGCTCGGGCCGACGATCGTGACGAACTCGCCCTCGGCAATCGCCAGCGAGACCGAATGGATCGCTTCGATGCGCTGCGCGCCGCTGGCATAGGTGAGCCCGAGATCGCGGGTGTCGAGCGTCGGAACCGGCCCGCCTGCGCCGCCCGTAGCCCGATCCGCCATCTCGGTCAGACTCATGCCTTGTGCGCCGCCTGCACCGCGATGTTCACATCCACCTTGTTGACGTCGGCGGTCAGCTCGTTGGTATAGAGCGACCGGATCAGCCGCTCGTCGGTATCCATGCCGGCGAACTTGGCGAGGCCGAGCCAATCCTGGTCCGTCATCGCGCCCCATTTGCGGCCGTCATTGGGCTTCTTCCACAGCTCGGCCGCGCGGGTGATGAGATGGACGCCGTCTTGCAGCGCCTTCTTCGGGTCGCCCTTGGGCTCGCCGAACATCTTCCAATATTCGCGCACCGCCGCCTCGGGGTTGGTGGTCATGAACACCTGGCTGAGAACGACGGCCTGGAGCGCGTGCACCAGCGCCTCGCGGTGGTTCTTGAGGAAATTGTCGTTGGTGACGAGGACGCTGCTCGGATAGGGCACCGTGAAGTAGCGGAAGGTGATGCCGAGATTCTCGATCGCGGCATGCTGGCCGCGGAAGAGGCTCAGCGCATCGACCCGATGCGCCTCGAGCGCGGCCAGCGCCTGCGCGCCGGTTCCGACCGGCAGCAGCTCGACGCTATCGTCCGGCACATGGCCCTGGCGCAGCATGGCCTTGACGAAGGGCACCGCGCCCGAGGCGAGGCTCATGACGCCGATCTTCTTGTCCTTGAGCTGACCCAGCGACTGGATCGGGCCGGATTCCGGCACCACGATCTCGTAGCCGGCGCCGACGTCCTGGAGGAAGACTGCGCGAACCGGCAGGTCCGGCCGCTCCTTCTTCGCCGCCATCAGTTCCTGCATGCCGGAATGCCCGAGCTGCGCCTGGTCGGCGCCGACGAGCTGGATGACGGTGCCGGAGCCGGATACGGTCACGAAATCCGCATCGACCCCGCCCTCTTTGTAGAAGCCGAGCGGGATGCCGAGGAACAGGAAGCCCTGATCCGGCCGCACCACCGCAGCGGCGCCCAGGAGCTTCATCTTGACGAGCGCCTGCGCCCGCGCGGGCATGGCCGCGCTCAGAAAGGGCAGAGCCGAAACGAGGCCGAGCGCACTGCGGCGCGTGATGCTGGGTGTTTTCATGTCAGTCCTCCCTCGATGATTGAGACCGGCGGGTTGCGCCCTTAGATCAAGAATATAAGGTTGCCCTGCGGCATGTCGCGGTCGATGAGCAGGATCTTCTTGAGCGTGATCCGCATCCCGTCCGCCGTCGGCCGCAGCCGATGCTCGACCTGCGCCGCCAACGCGCGTGGCCGGCCCAGGCCGACTTGGCGGAAATCACCGGTGCGCACCTCATAGACGAGCTGGTTGGAACGCAGCGTCACTTCACCCGACGGCAGCGTCTGCGCCTCGACATTGGTGACCATGTGGATGGTGCGCGAAGGCGGCGATTGCGACGGGAACGTGGTGTGCAGCAGGTGATAGACGCGTTCTTCCAGGCGCAAGCGGTTGTCGCGGACGATCGCGACCGTCTCGCTCGCGGGCTGCGCCTCGTCGATGGGAATCCAATAGAGCGTGTCCGCGGCAAAGAGGCCCAGCCATTCCTCCAGCCGGCGCTCGTCGAGAAGGCGCGCCTCGTGATAGAGGAAGCTCTCGGCCTCGCTCCGCCCCATGGACGGGACCGCGGATTGCGCCGGCGCGGGGCTCATCGCGTCAGTCATCGCTCATCAACCGGCGCCATTCGCGCCAGAGAGCGCGTTGGCATGCCTCGCTCGAGGGCTGGCCGCGGAAATCGGGTCCCTCCGGCACATCGGTATCGACGCCGCGCTCGAGGATGAGCCAGTCCACCGCGCTGCCGTCGAGGCCCTGCTGGTTCAGCGCGAACATCTCCATGTCGTCGGCGGCGCCGTGACCGGCCGGTCCGTAGAAGCGCTCCTGCGCACGCGTCATGCCTTCGTTCACTGCCGCAGGCGCGCCCTTCAGCTCGTAAGGGTAGATCGTGACCTCGGTCAGGTCGGGCGCGATCGGGCGCCAGGTGCGGAGCTGTTGATGGATGGTGCCGAGATTGGGGAAGATGCAGCCGATGCCGCGCCCGGTGATCCAGGCGAATTCCTCCGCGCCATGGCGCTCGTGCAAGCTGCGGTAATACGCGGCGAACGGGCCGTTCAGCAGCGCTTCGACCGACAGCGCGGGCGCATCGAGAATACCGTGGCCGCCGGCGCAGCCCCAGACATTGCCGCGATAGCGGACCTTCTTCATCCCCTCGGTCGAGCCGCCGGGATGAAGGCCGAAATTGCCGGTGGTATCGCCGTATTTCGCCTGCAGCTCGACGAAGGCGTTGTGGACAAAAAGGAAGTGGTAGTCGTCGATGATGTTCTCGGCCTGAAATTTCCAGTTGCCGGGATAGCGGCCGACGAAGGGTTTCGAGCGCAGCACGATCTCGCCGCAGGGCGAGAGATTGAGGCGGCGGTCGAGCAGGATCCTGGCCCGCCCGAGATGATCGAGGAGCGGCGGCACGTCCGCATTGAAGCTGGCAAAGACGAAGCCGCGATAGCTTTCCACACGCGGCAGGCGGAACAATCCCTCCGGCTGCGCGAAGGCGTCGGAATAGCCGCCGGCCTCGCGGCGATGGGTAACGCCGACGAGCGCCCCGTCATTGGTATAGACCCAGCCGTGATAGGGGCACTGGAATTCCCGCGCCCGGCCAGCGAGCTCCCGGCACAGCACCGCGCCGCGATGCCGGCAGCGATTGACCAGCACATGCAACCGGCCCTCCTCATCGCGGCTGACGATCACCGGCTGCAGGCCGACATGCGTGGTCTTGAAGTCGCCCGGCTCGGGCAGCTCGCTCTCATGCGCGACGAAGACCCAGGTCTTCTCGAAGATGCGCTTCATCTCGCGCGCGAAGATGGCGGGATCGCAGTAAGCGCGCGTGTGGACCCGGAAGGTGTGCGGCCGCTCGAGGATGAGCGGCGTGCCCTCGCCGGCGTCGAAGTCGCCGTTGCTATTAATGCCGGTACCGTCCGCCATGCAGACCTCCTCCGCTAGTCCATGAAGCGTCCGCCGGACAGGTTGCAGCGTCTCGCCCGTGACATAGCCGGCATCGCGCGAGGCAAGGTAGAGCACGGCATGCGCCGCCTCCTCGGAGCGGCCGAAGCGGCCGACCGGAATGCCGCGGGTGAGCTCCTTGCGGTGCGAACTCGGGCAACACCGCGACCTGCGGCTCGAACAGCGCGGTGGCGATCACGTTCACCGTCACCCCGGTTGCCGCCAGCTCCGCCGCCATGACGCGGGAGAGCGCGATCACCCCGCCCTTGGCCGCGGCATAGGGAGCGACGCCCGTATGCACCCCCGTCTTGCCCGACATCGAGACGAAGGAGATGATGCGGCCGCCGCCGCGGCGGACCATGCGGCGTGCGCATTCTTGCAGGCAGAGTGCGACGGCGATGAGTTCTTCCTCGATGACCTGGCGCAGCTCGGCGGGCGGCAGCTCGAGGAACTTGCCAGGGTGAACCGGGCGCGGCGACATCACCAGCACGTCGAGGCCGCCAAGCTCTGCCTCGCAGCGGTCGAGGAAGCGGGTCACCGCGGCCGTATCGGTCAAGGCGATGGGAATGGCCAGCGCGCCCGCGGCAACGTCCGCCGCGCCGCCATCGCCGAGGATGCCCGCCGCGACACGCGCGCCGGCCTTGAGAAAAGCCTCGAGCACCGCCGGGCCGACACCGTCGGTGGCGCCGATGATGGCGACGGCCTTGCCCGCGAATTCGCTCACGCGATCCTGCCTTTCCGTCCCCGCGCCGGAGACTGCGCCGCGCCGGTACTCGGCGGCGGCATGAAGCCCAGCGCCGCGCGGATCGCGCGCGGCTCGTAATCGGGTTCCAGATGCCCGATCACCGTGAGCGCGGTGCGCGCGAGATGGCGCGAGGACACGAGAACCGCCGTCTCCACCGAGCCCTCGGCATAGGCATCGACGATGGCGACGTGCTCGTCGGCCGAGATGCGCCAGACCCAGTCGCTGCGGCCATGCGCGCGGCGGACCCGCTCCGAGCGCTCCCAGCACGTGGCGATCGACGTCGTGAGGGCCGGTCCCGCGTGCGTCACCAGAAGGTCGTGGAAGCTGCGGTGATGCGCGCCCCAATCCTCCTTGTGTGGCGAGGAGGCAGTGTCGTTCATGCAGGAGAGCGCCGCACGGATGCGCGCCATATCGTCCACCGTAAGGCGCGGCACCGTCAGGGCGATGGCCAGCGCCTGAACCTGTATCCAGATGGCGTAGACCGAATCCACCTCTTCCGGCGTGATCGCCGTCACCCGCATGCGATGCTGGTAGCGCGCGTCGATCAGCCCCTCCGCCTGGAGCATGCGCAGCGCCTCGCGCACCGGCGTCCGGCTGACGCCCATGTCGCGGGCGAGATGGACCTGGTTCATGATCGCCCCGGCCGGAACAGAGCCGCTTAAGATCGCCCCACGCAGCCGCTGGTGGATCTCATGAAGATAGGCCGTACCGGCCGGTGCGACGCCGGCTGCCGGAGCCTCGCCCGTGGGCTCCCGTATCCGCGCCACCGCGTCACGCTGCATCCCGACCCCCAAAAGTGGATACACTTTTAGGCGGGGTCGCCGGCAAACGCAATGGCAATCGAGCGCCCGGCGCCCGGAATAGGCCAGGACACGTCTGCCGCTTGCGTGCTGACGCGTTCAGCGCGGCGCGCGCGAGAATTCCTCGGCGCGGGCGGCGAGTTCGAGCCACCGTTCCTCCGCGCGTGCCAGCGTTTCGATCAGCGCCGCATGGCGGAGCGTCGATGCCTCGAAGGCGGCGCGGTCGCGCGCATAGAAGCCGCGATCGGCCAAGACCGCTTCAAGTTGTGCCTTCTCGCTCTCGAGCGCGGCGATCTGCGCCGGCAGGGCGTCGAGTTCGCGCTGTTCCTTCCAGGCCAATTTGTCCGCCCGTCTCTCGGGCGCGCGCTCGGCGGCCTTGCTCGGGCGCTTCGGCGCGGCAAGCGGCATGACCGGAGGTGGGCGCTGACGCAGATAGTCGCTGTAGCCGCCGACATATTCCTCGATCACGCCGCTCGCCTTCGACGGCGATGAGACTGGTCACCAGGCGGTCGAGGAAATCGCGATCGTGGCTGACCAGGAGCAGCGTGCCGTCGTAATCGGCCAGCACCTCTTCCAGGAGATCGAGCGTGTCGATGTCGAGGTCGTTGGTCGGCTCGTCCAGGATCAGCAGATTGGAGCGCTGCGCCAGCACCCTGGCCAGCAGCAGCCGGTTGCGCTCGCCGCCGGAGAGCGTCGACACCTTGGCGCGGAACTGCCGGTCCTCGAAGAGAAAATCCTTGAGGTACGCGGTGACGTGCCGCGGCTGGCCCTGGACCATGACCGTGTCGCCCGACCCCTCGGTCAGCGTGTCCCACAGCGTCGCCTCCGGATCGAGCGAGGCGCGGCTCTGATCGAAGATCGCCGGCATGAGGTTGGTACCCAGCCTGACCTTGCCGCTGTCGGGGGCGATGGTTCCGGCCATGATGCCCAGCAGCGTCGATTTGCCGGCGCCATTGCGCCCGATCAGGCCGACCCGGTCGCCCCGCAGCACCCGCGTGGAGAACCGGCGGGCGATCACCTTCGGACCCGACGGGCCTGGGAACGCCTTTGCCACGTGTTCCAGCTCGATCACGAGCCGGCCGCCGGTCTCCGCCGTGGCCGTGGTGAGCTTGGCCTGGCGTAAGCCGACCCGCTCGGCCCGCTGCTGCCGCATCTCGCCAAGGCGCCGGACGCGCCCCTGGTTGCGGCGCCGCCGGGCGGAAATGCCCTCGCGCATCCACAGCGTCTCGCTGGCAATGCGCTTGTCGATGCGCGCCTGTTCGGCCGCCTCGGCTGCGAGCACGCCTTCCGACCAGGCCTCGAAGGCCTCATAGCCCTGGTCGAGCTCGTAGAGGCGGCCGCGGTCGAGCCACAAGGTCCGGCGCGAGAGCCGCTTCAGGAACGCGCGATCGTGGCTGACGAGCAGCACGCCGCCGGAGAACGCGGCGAGTCGCGCCTCCAGCCACTCGATCGCGGGAATGTCGAGATGGTTGGTCGGCTCATCCAGCAGGAGGACATCGGGCTCGGCCGACCAGGGCGGCGGCAAGACTGACCCGTCTACCCTCGCCGCCCGAAAGATTGGCGAGCAGCCGATCGCCCTCGACCCCAACCTCGTCCAGGGTTGCCGCGACGAGATGGCGGCGATCGGCGTGACCGGGGTCGGGGGCAAGGCTTTGCGCCACGAACTCCGCCGCCGTGAGGCGCGCATCGAACACGGGCTCCTGCGGCATGTAGGCGATGCGCGTACCTGGCTGCTGGAACCGCTCGCCGGCGTCGAGTTCGGCCACACCGGCGAGGATACGCAGCAGCGACGACTTGCCGCCCCCGTTGCGGCCGATCAGGCACGCGCGATCGCCGCGGGCAATCGCTACGGACACGCCCGCAAAGGTCGGCCGCCCGCCAAAAGTGACGCGCGCGTCGCGAACGGCGAGAAGGGGAGGTGCGGGCATGCGCCCGGGCGGTGACGGAAATACCGCCCGGTGTCGGGAGCCTAGGGCTTCCGCGACGACGGGGTCGGGCTGGTCTTCGGCGGCTGGGCAAACACGCTCGGCGCGCCCGCCTTGGATTTCGCGTCGGCGTTTTTCTTCGGCTTTTTCGTTTCGCGGTTCGACCTCTGCTGTCCCTTGGCCATGACGGTCTCCTTACCTGGGCAATCCACTAACGCCAACACCTGTACCGGATCGGCGAATCTTTCCCAACGAAAAATCGCCGGCGGCGCCGGCGCCATCAGCCCAAATCGGCCAGGCGTTTGGCGAGGAGGCGCCGCTCCGGCTCGAGACCGGCCGCCACGATGGCCGCGCGATAGGCCTCCCGGGCTTCGGCGAGCCGGCCGAGGCGCCGCAGCAGATCGGCGCGCACGGCTGGCAGAAGGTGATAGAGATCGAGGCCGCCGCGCGCGGCCAATGCGTCGACCAGGTCGAGCGCCCGCGCCGGGCCGTCGACCATCGCCACGGCAACGGCGTGATTGAGCTCGATCACCGGCGAGGGCTGGAGGCGCAGCAGCACTTCATAGAGCCCGGCGATCTGGGGCCAGTCGGTTGCCTCGTGCCGCTGCGCGCGCGCATGCAAGGCGGCGATGGCGGCCTGCACGGCGTAGGGGCTCGGTCGGCCGGGAGCGTGCAGCGCCTGGTCGACCAGCGCCAGGCCTTCGGCGATCTGCGCCTGGTCCCACAGGCTGCGATCCTGATCCTCCAGGAGGACAACGTCGCCGTCTGGTGTGGCGCGCGCCCGGCGCCGCGCGTCGTGCAGCAGCATGAGGGCGAGCAGGCCCTTGATCGCCGGCCAATCGGGCAGCAGCCCGCCGATGAGCCGGCCGAGCCGGATCGCCTCGCGGCACAGGTCCGCGCGCATCAGCTCCGCGCCCGAAGTGGCGGCGTAGCCCTCGGTGAAAACGAGATAGACGGCCGCCAGCATGCCCTCGACGCGGTCGCCCAGCATCGCCGGCGCCGGCGTCTCATAGGGTATCTTCGCGACGCGGATCTTGCGCTTGGCGCGCACCAGGCGCTGCGCCATGGTTTCCTCGGTGGTCAGGAAGGCGCGCGCGACCGCCGCGGTGGAAAGGCCGCACACCGCCCGCAGGGTCAGCGCCACCTGCGTGTCGATAGCAAGCGCCGGATGGCAGCAGGTGAAAATGAGGCGCAGCATGTCGTCGCCGAAGGCGTCGTCGTCGACCTCCGCGGGGGCGATCTGGCGCGCGATCGCCGCCTCCGCCTCGAGGTCGCGGCGCTTCTGCCGGAACAGCATCAGCCGGCGCAGGCGGTCGATGCCCTTGTAGCGGCCGACATTGACCAGCCAGGCGCGCGGATTGGCCGGCATGCCGACCAGCGGCCATTGCTCGACCGCCGAGGCAAATGCTTCCTGCATGGCTTCTTCGGCGAGCTCGAAATCGCCGAGGAGGCGGATCAGCGTCGCGAGCACGCGACCCGCCTCCTGGCGAAAGATGTTGTCGATCGGGACGGGGCTCACGCGCGCGCCGGCCCGCTAGCGACTGCCTCGCGGCACCCTCATCCGTAGACCATCACCGGCCGGACTTCGATCGAGCCGGATTTGGCGGTCGGCACGCGGGCTGCGATGCCGATGGCCTCGTCGAGGTTCTTCGCCTCGATCAGGTAATAGCCGCCGAGCTGTTCGCGCGTTTCCGCAAAGGGTCCGTCTGTCGTCACCGTCTTGCCGCTGCGCACCCTGACCGTGGTCGCTGTCGAGGACGGCTGCAGCGCGTCGCCCGCCTTGAACTGCCCGGCCTGGACGATCGACTGCGTGAAGGTCCGGTACTCGTTCATCATTTGCGTCATGCCGGCCTCGCCCTTCGCCGCGGCTTCGGCCTCGTTTTCGTAGATCAGCAATAGGTACTGCATGTCGTGCTCCTTTTCGGGTCGGCGTGGTCTTCCGTCATACAGTCGGACCGCGCGACGCCGGATCGACACCGGCCGGCAAAAATTTACGCGGCGGGGATCGCTTCGAGCCCCACCACCGGCCCGAAGATGCCATCGCTCTCCCTCACCTGACGCAGCGACAGGCTTGCGATGGGGCCGACCAGGCGAACCGTCGCGCCGGTCAGCCCCGTCGCCCGCTCGGACATCAGGTACGCGGCGGCCCAGCCCACATCCTCGGGCTGGCGCGGCGGGCCATCGAGGCGGCGCAGCATCCCCGCCCGCTCTGCCTCGCTCATGCGGTCGAAGAGCGCCCGGACCCGCGCACCGGGCTCGGTCAGGACAAAGCCCGGCTGCATCACGTTGACCGCGATCCCGTCGCCCGCCAGGTCCTTGGCCAGCTGATTGGTGAGACCGTGGATGCCGGCCTTGGCCGAGGCATAAGCAAGCGGCGCCGCGATGGTGGTTTTCGTGGTCACGCCCTGGACCGCGCCGGAGGAGAAGTTGAGGATGCGCGCATTGCCGCTGTGGCGAAGGTGGGGCACGGCCGCCTTGGCGCACGCGAAGGTGCTGCGCAGGTTTCGCGCGATGACGGTATCCCAGACCTCGTCCGTCATGTCATCGATGCCATCCACGATCTGATCGCCGCTGCCCCCGGCGACATTGACCAGCATGTCGAGGCGGCCGAAGCGGCCGATGGCGGCCTCGACCATCGCCGTGACCGAGGGCGAGGAGGTCGTGTCGACGGCGACGGCAAGGGTGGCCTCGCCGTGGGGATCGAGGCTGCGCGCGGCGCCCGCCACCTTCTGCGCCTGAATATCCGCCATCACGACGCATCCGCCTTCACGCACCAGGCGCGTCGCGATCGCCAGCCCCAGGCCCTGCGCGGCGCCCGTGACGATGCCGATCCGGCCGGTCAGTTCACCCATCGTCTGCCTCCTTTAATGTGCGATGCGCTCGAACAGGAGCCGCTGTGCGCGGGAACGACGCGAGCGAAACGATCGAGCGCCAAGCGACGACGCGCGCTCTCACACCCTTGCCGCGCGCCCGCTGCTGACGGAAGCGTAAAGCGCCGCGGCGATCGCGATCGCCCGCAAGCCTTCCTCGGGCGTCGTCATCGGCTGCCCCATCCCTTGGATGGCGCGATTGAACTGTTCGACCTCGAGGCGGAAGCACTCCGTGGCAGCGAAGTGGCGAACGCTGCTGCCGGACGCGGTGATGGTCGTGAGACGCGGCCTCGGATCGTCGCCGGCGCCGGTCAGATAGGCATAGGAATTCTCGATCAGCAGCGAGCCCTTGGTGCCATGGATCTCGAACGGCGGCCGCGCGAACGGCGTCCGCGAACTGGCGACGGCGTAGCCGATGATCCCCCGCGACAGCCGCAGCAGCATGGCGACAACGCGCTCGTTGGGCGGGTCCGGCCGCGTGGCATCCGTGAAGTCCGGAAACCTCCTCGATCCCGGCGCCGACGAGGTAGGCCAGCGTGTCAAAGGCGTGATCGCCGATGCCCATGACGATGCCGCCCGGCCGCATCTTCGGATCGGTGCGCCAATTCTCCGGCGGCGGCGCGGGCGCCGGCGCCGCCAGACGCAGCGGGATCTGAACCTGGGCGAGGACGATGTCGCCGATCTCGCCCTGGCGCACGAGGCGGCGCGCTTCCTGATGCACGGCCTCGTGGCGCTGGTTGAAGACGACGCCGAGCATGACGCCGTGCCGCCGGCAGGCTTCGATCGCCTTCTCGCCATCCGCGACCGAGATCGCCAGCGGCTTCTCGATCAGCACATGCTTGCCGGCGGCCGCGGCGGCGATCGCGTGTTGGGCATGCAGCCCGTCCGGCGTCGCATCGTAGAGGGCGTCGATGGTGGGATCGCGCAGCACTGCGTCAAAAGACGTATGGACCGTCGCGATGCCGTACCGCTGGGCGAACGCCTCCCCGCGCGCGCGATCGCGGCTCATGACGGCGACAAGCTCGGTGTCCGCGGCCTTGGCCAGCTCCCGCACCACGCTCCGCTCGGCATGCCTGCCAGTGCCGAGAAGCGCCCATCGGATCGCCATGATCCCCGAGGCGCCTCAGGCGGCGGGTTCGGTTTGGCGCTTGCGCCCGGTCCATAGGCGCAGGCTTGCGAGCGCCACATCGGCGAGGCGCGGCAGGAACGACGGCCGCAACAGGCCCTCGTCCATCACGCTCATGCGCCGCGCATTCTCGGCATAGCAGTCCTCGAGGAAGCGCCGGAACGTGAAGCCGTCGAGGAACACGCTCGCCTGGGTCGCGGCGAAGTCGCGGCCGTCATTCGCCTTGGCGCCGCGCCGGGCGGTGCCGACCATGCGCTTGAGCGCGCGGACATAGAAGCGCAGCGACGCCGCGGCGCGGCGCCATTTGGCCCCCCTGCCCTGCTGCACCTGGCGGTACGCCATCCAGTTGACGAAAAAGACGATGTGGCGGGTCTCCTCATACATCAGCGTGTCGAAGATCTCGAACATCGCTTCGGGCAGGAAGCCCGACTGGCGCGCGATCTTGAAGACGCCGAAGCCGAGAAAGGAGTCCATGCACTCGCCGAAGCCGAAATCCTTGAAGGCGGTCTCGATGTCGGGCCCGAGCGGTTGTAACGGCTGCTCGGTCGCTTCGATGCCATAGCGGCTGATCATGACGCGGATCAGCTCGGCATGGCGGGTTTCCTCGAAGCCCTGCAGGTCGATCGCCTGCTTCAGCACGGGATCGTCGACGGTCTGCGAGAACGCCTTGACGATGGCGCCGGCGCGCAGCTCGGTATTCAGCACCTCCTGCCAGAACGGCACCGAGCGCAGCCGCTGCAACGCCGCCTCGTCGAGCTCGGGCCACGGCAGCTCGGCCGGGACATAGTGCTGATAGGTGTCGTTGAAATGGCGGCAGAAGAGCTCCTTATGCTTCTCAGACCCGACCGCGACGGCCGCGTCCTTGCGCTTGCCGATGAAGCGCCGCACCAGGCGGACCATGCGCGGCACGAAGGTCGGGCGCACCAGGCGGGGATCATAGCCGGCCAGCCGCCGATCATGCTCGGCGAGGCAGATATCCATGAGCTCGGCCGTGGTGACGTCGACGCCGACCGACTTCGAACCGGTGACGGTGAAGTTGTTGTCCTGCGCCGCGCCGCCCAGACCGCGGGCGATGCCGATGCGCTCCCAGATCAGGAAAGCCCAGACGGCAATGATCCGCGCCTGGAAGAGGGGAACCTTCCACCACGGCAGGTTGCGGCGATGCCAGGCAACCCAGTTCATGTAGAAGGTGATGTGGCGGCCTTCTTCCTGCATCACCGGCTCGAAGGTCGCTACCAGCTCCGGCGGGAAATAGCCCGAACGCTTGGCAAGCTCGAAGAGGCCGAAGGCGAAGAAGCTGTCGATGCACTCGCTGTAGCCCGTGACCATGAAGGCCCATTCCGGATCGCGCGGCGTCACGTAAGCAGGCTCGGGCGCGAGCGCGATGCCATAGGCCTCGACCAGGTTCGCCAGCACGGTCTTGTGCCGCGCCTCTTCGAAGCCGTTGAGGTCGATCGCTTGCTTGAGCAGCGGATCGGCGACGGTGGCGCCATAGGTCTTCACGTTGAGGCTGGCCTTGCCCTCGGTCTGGACTGCGATGTCCCAGATCGGCAGGCTCACCAGCCGGTCGCGCGCTTCCGCATCGAGCCTGGGCCAGTCGATCACCGCCGGCTTGTAGGGATTGAAGGTGTCGAGCAGCATGCGGCTGAACAGCACCTTATGCCGATCGCTGCCAAGGCGGATGGGGCCGGGGTCGTCGCCGGTCCAGGCGCGAGCGGCCCGGTCGGCCGCGTCCGTGACCGCGGCGTCGAGGGGCGCGTCGGCGATCTGTCGCATGGGGCCATCCCGTTGTCGTGCGCCGGCGTGTTTAGCCCGATTTGCGGCGCGAGGCCACCTCTTGCAAGACCCCGAGACCCGCTCCAGGCGCGATCGTTGCGGCCATCCGCCGCAGGGGACGCCGCTACCGGCCGCCTTGCAGCGGTTTAATTTGAATTATCCGCCGCACCGCTTCTCGATGGGGTATGGCTACGATTTCGCCGCAACGGAACCGGATGCTGGCCATGGCGCTGGCGAGCATTGCCGCGTCGGTGTTCGCCCTGGTGGTGGTCGCGGCGGTCGTCTACCACTACGCCGAGGTTCATCATGCGATTCCGGGCTTTTGAGCCATTCGCGCCGCCGTGGCCGATGACGCGGCGGCGCGCGGTGGGGCTGCTCGGCGCGGGGCTTGGCCTGGCGCTGCTCGGCGGCTGCGACGATGAGGCCAAATGGCATGCGATCGATGTCTCCGGCAGCTCGCCGCCCTTAGCCTTCACGATGGAGCGCGCCTCCGACGGCAAGCAGGTGACCGCCGCCGATTACCGCGGCCAGATCGTGCTCCTCTATTTCGGCTATACGTTCTGCCCGGACGTGTGCCCGACCACGCTTGCCAACCTCGCCGATACTCTCTCGCGCATCAAGGCCGACGCGCAGCATGTCAGCGTGCTCTTCGTCACCGTCGATCCCAACCGCGACACCGCCCCGGTGCTCGCGACCTATGTCAAAAATTTTGCGCCGGAGATGGACGGGCTGCGCGGCACGCCGGATCAGCTTGCGGCGTTGGCGCGGCGCTATCGCATCGTCTATTCGGTCACGCCGGAGACCAAGGATCACCCCTACGAGGTGACGCACAGCTCGGCCGTCTATGTCTTCGACGCCACCGGCGCGGCGCGGCTGCTGGTGCCCTCGCTCGCCAGCACGACGCCCGATATCGCCGGCACGGCCGACGATCTGCAACGCCTCGTCGAAGCGACGCATCCGCCGGGATTACTGACGCGGCTCCTGCGCCTGGTGTGAGGGCCGCCGCGTCACTTGCCGGTTGCGCCGCGCACCGGGAAACTCGCCTGGAGCGTGCTGCCGTCGGCAAATTGCAGCGTGACCGGCACGGAATGTCCGGGCGTCACCGCCGGCGACGGCGACATGCACATGAGATGATAGCCGCCGGGCGCGAATTTCACGCTCCCGTGCGCGGGGATGGCGATGCTCTTCACCATCGCCATCCGATCCTCGCCGTTTTCGCTGATGCTCTGGTGCAGCATGAGCATGCCGCAGGCGGGCGAGGCGGCGCCGACCAGCGCTTGCGCCGCGGCCGTGTCGTTCGACAAGGTGAAATATCCGGCCGCCGGACGCGACGGCATCACGGCGCGGATCCAAGGATCGCTCACCGCCAGTCCGGGCCCCTCCGCTTGCGCCGCAGTGGAGACGAAAAGCGCGAAGATAAGCGCGCACGGCAGCCAGGATCGGCCTAACGTCCGGTCCAGCTTCTCGCCAGCGCCGCGAGTGCAACAGCATCATGATCGGTCTCCGTCGTCGATTCCTCGTGCAGCCTGAGCGCGGTGATCACCACGAGCACGCCGATCACGCTCATCATCGCGGGCGGAATCCAGATGACGATGCCGCCGATATGCTGATCGTTGAGCGCGCCCGAGCGAGGGAAACAGCCGGCCGCAGAGATCGTAATAGGGATAAAGATCGCGTTGCGCAAAGGTGATGACCGCACCGAGCGCGATCTGCGGGAACATGACGGCGAAGGCGAGCGCCGCGCGCACGCCGAAGGATACCCGCGCCGGCGGCTTCGGCCGCGGGTCGAGCACCAGGCACCAGAACAGGATGCCGTCGAGCACCATGCTCCAATTCATCACGGCATAGAGCCGCACGTCGATCATCGCGCGGAAATGCACGCCGGGATCAGCCAGAAATAGAAGAGCCCGACAAACAGCACCGGCGCCACCACCGGCTGCTGCAGGACGCGCATCATCGCGGCGATCGCGGGCTGCGCGATCGCCCGGCGCGCCCAGGCCGGCATGCCGCGCGTGATCATCCCGCCGGCGCAGCCCAGCCCGATCAGGAACGGGCCCAGATGATGCATCACCACGTGCTGGATGCGGTTGAGGAAGAACATGTGCTGCGACCAGTACTCGAACCGCGTCTGCAGCACGGCGTAGATCGACGACGAGGCCGATGAGGAAGCTCGCGCGGCGCCAGGCGGCCGGACGCGCGTCCGGCGGTGCGAGCGCGAGGCCGCGGACGAACCACAAGAGCGTCAGCGCCGTTGCCAGATATTCGGGCCACGAGAAATCCCAGGGCGCCCACACCGGCATCACGGACGGATGGTCGCGCGACAGCCAGAACAGGACCGCGCCCAGCGCCCCGATCCCCGCATAGGCCGCGCGGCCGGACGGCGCCGCGATCCCGTGCGCAACGACGAGGCCATGTGAGCGCGCCAATCCCATGAGCGCAGGACCTAGATCGACATACCCGCTTTGTCAAAGCGCGAAACGGCGCACGCCCTGCCGATAGGCGCTGGGGCTGGCGCCCATAACGCGCCGGAAACGGCGGTTGAAGGTCGAAAGGTCGGTGAAACCGACATCAAAGGCGATCGCCGAGATCGCCTCGTCCGACCGGCGCAGGCGCACGGCCGCACGATGAAGCCTTGTGCGCAGGACGAACTGGTGCGGGGTCATGCCCGCCACGTGGCGGAACGTGCGCAGGAAATGAAAGGGGCTCATCGCCGCCTCCTGCGCCAACGCGGCCAGGCTCAGCGTCTCCTCGGCCTGCGCCTCGATCCGGCGCAGAGCGGCGGCGATCCGGGCGGCGTCGCGCGCACGGACCGGCGGCGCGGCGCGGCCGGTTCCGCCAAGTGAAGCCGCGACCGCACCGGCAAGGCGCAGCGCCAGCTCTTCGAACTCCCCGCCATCGCCGTCACCGCGCGCCGCTTCGGCCGCGGCGATGAGCGGCATCAGCGGCGGCAACGGCGGCAGGCGCGGCACGGCGAAGGCAGCGCTCCGCATGCCCGGCACCGCTGCCAGGATCGTTTCCAGCCTGTCGGCGGTGAAGCGGAAGGCGAGGCAGCGGTCGCCGGTGCCGTGTTCATGGCCGCATTCGAACGCCTGCCCCGCATTGCCGAGGAGCACGGCGCCCGGGGCGAGCACGGCCGCGCCCTGCGTCGAGCGGTACTGGAACGTGCCTTGCGTCACCGCGGCGATGCAGATGGCGTCGTGCTGCTCTTCGAACGGGCGGTCGTGCGGGCCGGCGGTGCAGATGATGTCGCTCACCTGCCAGCCCGGACCCGACGCCAGGAGATGCGCGGTGATGGGCATGGCCGAATTATAGCAATTTTTCCCAAGCGGCGCTGCGCCGGCGGGGTCTAGGAATCGGCCTCACGCCGGGAGTACCGCCAATGACCGAGGTGTCGCCGTCTTTCACCGCTGCGTTGAGCGCCGCCCATCCCGCGCCCGACCGCGCCGACAAGATGGGGCTTTATGGCTGGCTGATCGGAGACTGGACCATGGACGCCGTCATCTATCGCGACGACGGCACTCCGCACGAGGGTCGCGGCGAGATCCATTTCGGCTGGGTGCTCGCGGGCCGCGCCATCCAGGATGTGTGGATTCTGCCGGGCGTCTTCCACGGCACGACGCTCAGGGTCTACGACCCCGCGCTCGATGCCTGGCACATCCTGTGGAGCGACCCGCTGAAACAGCTCTATCTGCGCCAGATCGGCCGCGCGCGCGGCACCGACATCGTGCAGGAAGGCAAGACCGACGCCGGCGTGGCGACGCGCTGGAGCTTCACCGAGATCACGCCTAACTCGTTCCTCTGGCGCGGCGAACGCGCCGGGGATGGCGGGCGGTGGCAGCTTCAGGCGGCGTTCCGCGCGCGCCGCGTCCGTTCCTGAAGGAGCAGGTTCGGCCTATTGCAGCATCGCCAGTTCCGCGTCCTTGATCGCGTAGCGCGCGAAAAGAAAATCGCGGATGTTCACGATCTTGCCGCCCGCCCATTCCAGGACAACGAAATATTTCGGCCGTCCGGATGCGTCAGCCGGATCGTAGACGAGGACCGCCGGGCATCGATCGACCCGCCCTAGGGCAAACCGCCAATCCTCGACCCGCGCATAGTTGTGGAAGTAATTGTCGACGTCCTTGCGGCCTGTCAGTCGAAGCCGATTGACGAGCTCCAGCCGCACGTCCTCGGCGAGCATGGCGCGGACCGCGTCGAAGTCGCGCGCATTGAACCGGTCGACGTAGACGGCGAGACGCGCGCGCTCGGGTTCCCCCAGCATGGGAACGGGATGATCGTCGGGCTCGCTCGCCAGTTCGCGCAGGCGCGCGCGGCCGCGATGGAGCGATGCCTTCACGGCGGGGATGGTGCTGTCGATGATGGCGGCCACCTCCTCGATGGTGTGGCCGAGCACATCCATGAGGATGACGCTGCTGCGCTGACCCACCGGCAGGCGCATGAAGGTCCGCAAGCCGGAAGCCGCACTCTGGCGCGCGTCGGCGACGGTCACGGGGTCGACGATCATGTCCACGTCCGCGTCGGCGTGCGCCGCGTCACGCCGGGCGCGGCGGCGCAGAAAGTCGAGCGCCGCATTGTGAGCGATCCGGAAGAGCCAGCCCTCCGGATTGGCAATCGGCCCGGCCCCCGCATGGGCCTCGATCGCCTTCACGAGCGCTTCTTGCAGGGCGTCCTCGCCGTCGATGACCGAGCCAGTCATGCAGGCGCAGTAGCGATGCAGCTTCGGGCGCAGCTCGCCAAGAAGCCGGTCGAAGGCCTCGTTCATCTTCTCGCCAATTGAGGGCTCATCGCACACCAGCATGCGATAGGGGTCGACGATGTTCCAGTGGTTTAGCGTCGGCGAAAAGATTCCATCGAAAAAATATTTCTCCTGAGAATCCTTTGGCCCTCCCCATACGTCATGGTGTCGTAGGTCGATGCGATCACGGGGAGAAATGCGATGGCTCGGATGGTGGTGATTTACAAGACGCCGAAGGACGAAGCCGCTTTCGACAAGCACTACTTCGAAACGCATGTGCCGCTCGCCAAGAGACTTCCCGGCTTGCGAAAGTACGAGGTCAGCCACGGCCCCATCGCAACGCCGGCGGGAGGATCGGGTTTTCATCTGGTCGCGACGCTGCACTTCGACGATCTGGCGGCGATCGGCACGGCCTTCGCCAGTCCGGTCGGGCGAGAGGCGGCGGCGGACCGTCGAAGCTTCGCACCTGACGACGCCGATGTGCTGATGCTGCTGTTCGACAGCCGCGAGGTGTGATTCGCGCCGCCGCCCGCTCCCGCGGCTTGAGGGCTCCGCGGTCTGTCCCGTTGCGTCAAACCATCGAAACAGGATTCACTCAACCCGGAACTCTGGCCCCGACCGGATGAAAGACGCGGAGCACGCCACCGCCTTGGCCGGCGGAAAAGAGCCTTGTCGCGGAGTCGCCTTGACGTCAATGTGATCGTTCATTGTCGGCTTTCTGACCGAAGGTTTCTTTTTTTCGTTTGCTCGCCACGCTAGGGCCTGCTTATAAAATTAAATAACGATCCTGGCGGCCGTGAACGTCCTTGATCCATATCAAAGAAATGGCCGCTCGTTGGACTTACCCTTTTAATAGGTATCAGGGGTGCAGGCTATGGTCGGCGGTTCAAGATGCAGGATGGTCGGGCTCGTTCTTGTGGCGCTCGCCGCGTCAACGGTCGTCGCTCGCTCTGCTGGACTTACGTCTGACGACTACCGTTATCTCTCGTCCACTTACGGTCTGACGGAGCAGAGCGATTTCCTGCAAAGCTTGACGCCGTCGGAGCGGACCAATCTTCATGACGCCATCTCCGGCATGCCGACCAAGAACCAGCAATCCGATGCGGTGCGGGACAAGCTTTACGCCGTCTACGCGCGCGAATGCCAATCCTGGGCAGCGGCGCACGGGGTTGGCGGCTGCGGTCCGGCAAAAAATGCCGCGGCCGAACCCGGCAAGGAACTGGCCGATCGCGTGTGCAATGACTGCCACCGGTTCGGGACCCGCGTGGCGCCTTCGTTTTACCAATTGGCACAGCAACGCGTTTGGGCCGCGTCCGATGTAGCGGTGGCGCTCCAGCACCCCCATCGCATGATCCCGCCAGAATTATCGGCGGATCAGCGTTCCGGCATTGCCGCTTATATAAACTCGTTACGATGAGACGTGCGTCGGAACGCGGAGGCTGCAAGAAGCAGCCATGCCACGGCTTCCCTCGCGAGTACTTGTTTTAACTGGCGTCCCCGGCGTGACTCGAACACGCGACCCACGGTTTAGGAAACCGTTGCTCTATCCGGCTGAGCTACGGGGACGCTGGCGTTGGTTATAACAAACCGGGTGGGCGGCTGAAACGTCCGCAGACTGACAAATCCTCGCCCGCATATAACAGTATTAATATGAGATATAAATTAATTTGACAATCCGTGACGTGGATAGCAGGATCGTTGTGCGCCGATTTGAAGCGGTCAGCTTGCGGGCGCGTAATAAATGCAGCTAAAGCACCCGGCACCCGTCCGGCCCAAAAGCTGCGGCGGGTTTTTTATGGGAGCCCCGTCCTCCTAACCAACCGGCCCCCGCCGAGGGGCGCACGGCGACGACGAGGTAAGTGTCATGACCACGCGATCACAGCGTCTCATCTCCCCGCCGGCGGTCCGGCCCGGCCATGCCTGGCGCGCGGCCGGCACGGAACCCGCCTTGAGCGAGGTTCTGGCCGATCCGATCGTTCACACGCTCATGCACCGCGACGGCGTGAGCCGCGACCAACTGGCCGCCGTCATCGCCGCGGCGCAATCGAAACTGCGGAGGTGTCTTTGCGGTCGTCTTGCCGCGTGAGGACGAGCCGGAGGCCATGCAAGCCGGCGGATGCAAGGAGGGATGACGACCATGAGCAGGATCGCAGCGGAAATCGGTCGCCCACTTCAACAGGCTGGCCAATCCGGCCTTTGTCGGCCCGATCAAGGACCTGCGGACCTGGGCCTTCATCTTCTGCTTTCTCAGCATCGGGCTCACCACGCGGTTTCGCGAACTGGCCCGCGTCGGCGCCAAGCCGTTCGCCGCCTTCAGCGTCGGCGCCGTGGTCAGTGTCGCGCTCGGCTTCGTGCTGTCGGCGATGGTCTTCGCACCGCATTGGCAGAATCTGACGCGGTGATGTTCATCGTGCAGAGGAGGCTGGCGATGAAAGACACCGTCACCGCGGCACCGGCACGCGAGGCATGCCGGTCATGCGTCCACTTCCGCAACGACCCGGAATATCTCGAGCACGTCCTGCGCGGGTTGGCGAGCTTCAGTTCCGGCTACGCGTCGGTGGTGGCCGATGACGGCGTGTGCCGCCGTCATGACCGCACCCTCAGCGCCAATTCCTGGTGCGCGGATTTTACCGCGGGCGAGCCGTCGGGGTGAGGACCAGCCGGGGCTTCAGACGCCGGCTTCCTTGAAGGCCTCGCGCGCGGTGCGAAAAGCCTCGACGGCGGCGGGCACGCCGCAATAGACCGCGGTCTGGATCAGCACCTCCATGATCTCTTCCTTGGTCGCGCCGTTGCCGAGCGCGCCCTTGACGTGGATGCGGAGCTCGTTCTGGCGGTTCAAGGCGGTGAGCATGGCGAGGTTGATGATGCTGCGCGTCTTCTTCGGCAGGCCCGGGCGTCCCCACACCGCGCCCCAGCAATATTCGGTGATGAACTCCTGGAACGGCCGGCTGAAATCGTCGGCCGCCTTGAGCTGGGCATCGACATACTGGGCGCCCAGCACCTCGCGGCGGATGGCGAGACCCTTATCGAACACTTCCTTGCTCATCGCGTCCTCCTGGCTGGCATGCGAATGCAAGGCATTCTAGAGCGTCATCTGGGTGGGCGGAATCGCCTCCTTTGTCCGTCACCCGCGGGCTTGACCCGCGGGTCCAGGTACCGGGATGGATCAGGCGCTCAAGCGTGATCGGCTCTGATTGAATCGCATTTCCCGTCGTCCCGGCGAAAGCCGGGACCCAGAACGAGCGACGTGCGGTGACCCTGGGTCCCGGCTTTCGCCGGGACGACGACTGTGTGGTTCAACCGCGAACGATCAGGCTCTAGTCGCGCGACGCAGCGGCGCCAGCCCCGTCCTCCTCCGCATCGAGGCGCTCGATCTCTTCGGGAAAGCTCACGGTGATGAGCGGCCGGGTGGTGCCGTCGATGAAGCCGCGCACGCGCAGGCGCGCGCCTTTGAGCGCGGTCGGGACGATGCCCTCGGCGCGGCAGAGCTTGAGCGCCGCGCCGGCAATGCGCAGCGCGAAGGCGGTATGCCAGTCCGGTCCGAAATTGAGATAGACGCCGCCCCCGACCTCGGCCACATCGACGACCGTGCCCTCGATGATCTGAAAACTCCCGGTAACGCCGGCGGCCTCGTCGGGCCGGCGCACGGCGAAGAACCGGCGCCGCCACAGGCCGCGCCGCTTCGCGCGCGCCGTGGCCTCGACCGCCAGCATCGCGCGCAAGCCCCCGCGCGTGTCGGCCGCGCCATGCACGCGCGCCAGCCCGCGCCGCAGCAGCTCGCGCTGGACCCAGCGGTTGTCGGCGAAAAGCTGCGCCAGGATGCGGCCGCGGCGATCGGTGTGGGCGCCGCCGTAGCGCAGGTCCAGCCGCGCGCCCGTGATGAGCTTGGCCAGCGCCGCCTTGGCGCGCGCGGCCAAGTCCGCCTGCCCGCGCATCGCCGCACTCGGCACCTCGATCCCGGCGAGGCGAACCTCGCTGCCATCGGCGAGCGTCAGCGTCTCGCCGTCGATCACCGTGCCGAGGACGACGGCGCCGCCCGGCTCGAATGGCGGCAGGGCCGTGCGGGCAGAGGCGGGGGCGGCCAGGACAACGGCGAGCACGACGGCCGCGAGGAGCCGCACCGCGGCACCGCTCACGCCGTAAGGCGCGCGAGGACGGTTCCGTCGGGAGCGAAGCAGGCGGCAACCAGCTCGCCGCCGAAGCCGCAGCCGGCATCGAGCGAGACCGCGTAGGGCGTCTCCTTCGGCCCGTCGCGGCGGCGATGATAGCCGCACACCACCCGGCGAAACCCGGCATAGGGCTGGTCGAGTTCCAGGAGATCGCCGCCGCCGCCCCACCAGAACACGTCGCGCTGCAGCTCCAGCGGCTTTTTCGGATCGACGCCGGCATTGACGAAGAGGAGGCTGCCGTCCGCGGTGAAGGCGGCGCGGCGCAACGCCGTCAGGAGCTGGCGATGGCCGGCGCGGGCAGCGACCGCGGCGCGCAAGGTGGCGGTCCAGCGCGTGATCGCCAGCACGCCCTCGCGG
The DNA here is from genome assembly GCA_963832575.1 of uncultured Alphaproteobacteria bacterium. GTDB lineage: Bacteria > Pseudomonadota > Alphaproteobacteria > ATCC43930 > CGMCC-115725 > DATJLY01. The sequence goes on along the minus strand of CAWHUT010000017.1, from coordinate 37,960 downwards.
CAGGCCGAGACGCCGCCGCGGGGATCGATGCCGTAGGACCCCAACGTCGCTGCCAGGCCGTGCTCGAGCATCCAGGCCAGCACTTCGCGCGGGTTGGGGGCAAATTGCAGCTCCAGGAGCTTCTGCCACATTTCCTCTTGGCTGCCGCGCAGCAGCACGACATCGCCGAGGAAGACGTTGCGCCCGGCCAGGACGGCGCGGCGGAATTCGAGGACCGCGTCGACGGCAGCCGCCGGGTCGGGTCCGTAGCCCAGATAATCGCCGAGATAAACGAGATGGTCGCCGGGATCGAACCGCCGGGCCAGACGATCGTGAAGCGCGGCAAGCCGCCCGGCCTCGCCATGGACGCAGCCCACGGCCCAGATGCGCCGCGGGCCCACCAGCCGGCCGAAGGGTTCTAAATCGCAAGGTTCGCTTGCCGCCACGCCCCGCTCCGCGGGGCTCAGGCCGCGCTCAGCATCTGTTCCACCCGCTGCGCCGCCGTGTCCTCGTCGATCTTCTCCACGGCCGCGAACTCGCGCACCAGCCGATCGAGCGCCGCCTGGTAGATCTGGCGCTCGCTGTAGGATTGCTCGGGCTGGCCGGCATTGCGGTAGAGGTCGCGCACGACCTCGGCGATCGAGGCGGGATCGCCGGAATTGATCTTGGCCTCGTATTCCTGGGCGCGCCGGCTCCACATCGTCCGCTTCGAGCGCGACCGGCCCTTGAGCTTGGCCAGCGCCGCGTCCATCTCCTTGTGCGTCGACAGGCGCCGCAGGCCGGACCCCTTGGCCTTGGCGAGCGGCACGCGGAGCGTCATGCGGTCCTTGTCGAAATGGACGACAAAAACGTTGAGCGAATAGCCGGCGATCTCCTGCGCCTCGATCCCGAGAATCTTGCCCACGCCATGGGTGGGATAGACGACCAGTTCGCCAGCGGCGAAGCCCGGCTTTTCCGCCGGCTTCTTTTCCTCGATGCGGTCTTCGATCTTCTTGTCCTCGGTCTTGGCGCGCGGCAAGGCTGCGGATCCCTCGTCAGAATGGCCGAAACGCTACCATCCGATCGCCAACCGGTTTTTCCGGGGGCGACCGGCGAAACTGTCCGTACCCCCTGCCGCGGGGCACGAACGCTTTCCTCAATGCCATTGTGTTACAATAGCATAAGAACCGCCCTCATGCCAGGGGGCTGAGCCATGCATGAGGCGCAGAAGAGAAGCGCCGGCGGCAGCGCCGCCAATTCGGCCTCAGCGTTTGCCCGGATTTGGGCTGAAATGCGCGGGATATTTGTCGGGGACGTCCTTCCACGCGTCGGCGTCGGCTGGCGGTGGGGCTTTGCGGGTGATGTTGGGCCAGATGCTGGCGTATTCGCGGTTGAGCTCCAGGAGCTTCTCGGCTTTGGGCTCGCTGTCGGGGACGATTGCCTCGACCGGGCACTCAGGCTCGCAGACGCCGCAGTCGATGCATTCGTCGGGGTGGATGACGAGCATGTTCTCGCCCTCATAGAAGCAGTCCACCGGACATACCTCGACGCAGTCCATGTACTTGCACTTGATGCAGCTTTCGGTGACGACATAGGTCATGGCGCGATACTCTTTCTCGTTCCGGTGACGGGCAGCGAAGCTCCGCCGTCAGTTCTTCTCGATGATCCCCAACCGTTCGACGACGCGCAGCCGCGCGGCCCCCCGCTCATGATCGGACACGTCGATCAGCCCGCCGATCCGGCGCAACAGTGCGTCCTCGAGCGGATCGAGGACTGCATCGGCGTACGCGACCTCCCACAGCATCTCAATGAGCTCGATCCGTCGTTCCCGCGGCAGGCGTTCGTTGATCGTCCGCACGAAGCCGAAGAGCTGCGCCGACCGTTCGGCACGCCGCTCGGCGGCCTGTTCGAGAAGCTGTGCCTCGGCGGCGCCGAGTGCGAAGTGCCGCTCAAGCAACCGGGCGATCACCGCGCGCTCGCGGTCCCCCAGCGCCTCGTCGACCCGTCCGGCCTCGATCAGGAGCGCCGCCACGGCCAGCTGCAACTCCTCGCGGCTACCGGAAGGAACTCCCTCCTCGTCCCCGATCCAAGCCCGCAACCGCTCGAACATGCGGCTGACGTAGCACGCGTCGCAGAACCGTTCAACCCCATGCGGACTATGGATTTTCCTGCCTGGAAACGGGTATCGCCGCGGTAATTCTGCTATGGTCGCACGGCGCGGCGCGAGGCCGGCGCGAAAGGATTGATAACGTGCCGGCGCGCGGTCGGGTGGTGGTGCTGCATTTTGTGGGACAGATGCCGCTGGCTGGGATCGCCTGGCAAGCGGTGCAGTATCTCGTCGGCCTCGAGCGGCTCGGCTACGAGGCGTGGTATGTCGAGGACCACGGCGCCAATCCCTATGATCCCGCCGCCGACAGCGTGGTGATGGAGTGCGCGGGCAATGTCGCCTACCTGCGCCGCGTCATGGAGGGGATCGGCCTCGGTTCGCGCTGGGCCTATTGGGACGCGATCAATGATGTCTATCACGGCCTGAGCCGGCAGGACGTCGCCGCGCTCTACCGCGACGCCGATGCGCTGTTCAATCTCTGCGGCGCGACGCGGCTGCGCGAGGAGCACATGCGCTGCCCGGTGCGGGTGATGATCGACACCGATCCGGTCTACGAGCAGATCAAGTATGCCGAGGCCGACCGCGATGCCCGCGCCTATCTCGACGCGCACACGCATTTCTTCACCTATGGCGAGAATGTCGGCGGTCCGGGCTGGATCGTGCCGCTGTGCGGCATCCCCTGGCAGAAGACGCGGCCGCCGGTGGTGCTCGATTTGTGGCCGGTGGCGGAGGGCGCAGGCGACTGCTTCACCACCATCGCGACGTGGGAGAACAAGGGCAAGAACATCAGCTTCGGCGGCGAGACCTATCTGTGGTCGAAGCACGTCAATTTCGTGCGCTTCCTCGACCTGCCGAAGGCGCGGCCGGAATGCTTCACCATGGCGTTGATGACGCCGAGCGCGGCGGTCACGACCGAGGTCGAGGCGGCGGGCTGGCGCGTCGTCGATCCGCGTCCGATCTCCGCCGATCTTGGCCGCTATGGCGACTTCATCCGCGGCTCGCGCGGCGAATTCACGGTCGCCAAGGACATCTATGTCCGGCCGATGAGCGGGTGGTTCAGCGACCGCAGCGTGTGCTATCTCGCCTCCGGCCGCCCGGTCGTGACCATGCGCACCGGGTGGAACCGCTTCTACCCCGAGGGCGAGGGCCTCTTCGGCTTTACCGAGCGCGCGGAAGCGCTCGCGGCCTTCGCCGCCATCGCCGCCGATTATCCGCGCCACAGCCGCGCCGCCCGCGCCATCGCCGCCGAGCATTTCGCCAGCGACCGCGTGCTCGCGCCGATGCTCGCGGGCTGCGGGCTGTGACCGGCGCCGCCGCGCGCCCTCCCGCCGCCACTTTCTGGGACCGGCTGACACTCGCGCTCATCGTGATCGCGGCGATCCTGGTGGTGGCGACGTTCGAGCAGTACGGCATCACCTGGGACGAGGACGCAATCAACTGGTACGGCGTCTTCGTGCTCGACTACTACCTTTCCTTTTTCCACGATCTGCGCGCACTCAACTGGCTCGACCTCACCAATTACGGCGGCCTCTTCGACATGACCGCGGCGGCGGTCAATCGCATGTCGCCGTTCGGCACCTACGAGACGCGGCATCTCCTCAACGGCTTCGTCGGCATTCTCGGCCTCATCGGCGTGTGGCGCCTGGGGCGCACGCTGGGCAGTGCGCGCTGCGGCTTCATCGCCGCGCTCTTCCTCGTGCTCATGCCGAATTACTACGGCGAGATGTTCAACAACCCGAAGGACATCCCCTTCGCCGTCGGCATGGTGTGGTCGCTCTATCTCATCGTGCGGATCCTGCCGGGCTTGCCGCGCCCGCCGCTCGCCGACGTGGCGAAGCTCGGCCTTGCCATCGGGCTTGCCATGGCGATCCGCGTCGGCGGGCTGATGATCTTCGGCTATGTCGGGCTCGTCCTGCTGCTGTCGGCGCTGTGGCGCGCGCGTGCGGAACGGCGCTGGGGTGCCTTCATCGCCGAGGGCTGGATCGGCCTCTGGCGCGTGCTGGTGCCGGCATTCGTCGTCGCCTATCCGGTGATGCTGTTGTTCTGGCCGTGGGCGCAAGCGGCGCCGTTCACCAATCCGCTGGTGGCGCTCGCCGCGTTCTCACACCAGATATTTCCGTATCCGACGCTGTTCGACGGCGCGTACATCCTTCCCGTCAATCTGCCGTGGGAATATTTGCCGGTTCACATCATCCTGAAGCTGCCGGAGCTCGAGGTGTTCCTGCTGACGGCGGCGCCCGTGGTGGCGTGGCTCGCATTCCGTCGCGCGCCCGTGCCGCCCGGGCGGGCGCAGACGCTCGCCCTCTTCCTCGTCGCCTTCGCCATTCTCTTTCCGGTCTCCTACGCCATCGCCATCAAGGCGATCCTGTTCGACGGGATGCGGCATTTCATCTTCGTGCTGCCGCCCATCGCCTGCATCGCGGCACTGGTCGCCGACCGTGCGCTCGACCGCCTCGCGCACGTGACGTGGCGGCGCTATGCCTATGGCGCGCTCGCCGTCTATGGCCTCTTCCATATCGGCGTCATGGCGATGCTGCATCCCGACGAGTATGTCTATTACAACCTCCTCGTCGGCGGCGTGCACGGCGCGCGCGGGCGCTTCAAGCTCGACTACTGGGCCAATTCCTATGCCGAGGCGGTGCAGGGCTTGCAGGATTATCTGCGCGCCGAATACGGTGCCGAGTTCATGGCCCACGACTTCACCGTCGCGGTGTGCGGCCCGCCGGGATCGGCCGGATATTATTTCCCGAAGAACTTCATCTACACCCCCGACCGCGACCAGGCGCAGTTCTTCATCGCCTTCACCAAGGACGATTGCGACAAGGCGGTTTCCGGCAAGGTGATCTATCGCGTCGAACGCCTCGGCACGCTGTTGTCGCTGGTGATCGATCGGCGCGAGCGGCTCGCGCAACCGGCCCGCCTCGCCGGAGGCGGATAGGGCCGCGCGTTGGATCGCCGCGAATACGAGCGCCTCGCCGAAGTCGAGGACCGGATGTGGTGGTTCCGCGGATTGCACGCCAATCTGCTCTCGGCCGGCGACGCGCGCCGCACGCAGGAGCACGGGCATCGCGGCGCGACCATGCTCGATGCCGGCTGCGGCACCGGCGGGTTCCTGGCGCGGCTTGGCGCGCGCGCGGGAACCGCGTTCGGTGTCGAGATCGACGAAGACGTCTCTCATGTTGCGCGTGCGAAGAGCCGTTGCGCCGTCGCCGTCGGTAGCGTTAACGCGCTTCCCTTCGCCGACCAATCGCTCGACATCGTCTTCTCCGCCGACGTGCTCTGTCATCGCGGCGTCGAGCAGCACGCGGCCCTGGCGGGGTTCCACCGCTGTCTCAGGCCGGGCGGCGTCCTCGTCCTTAACCTTCCCGCCTATCGCTGGCTTTATTCCGCCCACGACGCGGCGGTCGACAATGCGCGCCGCTATGGCCGGCGCGAGGTATTGACGCTGCTCGCCGAAAGCGGGTTTGCCGGCGCGCGAGCGGATTATTGGAACAGCATCCTCTTTCCCCTCATGCTGATGCGGCGTAAGCTCGCATGCGGCCGGGGCGGGATGAGCGACGTAAGACTTCTCCCGGCACCGGTCGAGCGCGTGTTCGCAGCCTGCCTTGCCGTTGAGAGCAAGCTCGCTGCAGCCGGGGTGAGGCTGCCATTCGGCGGCTCGATCCTGGCAACGGCAGTGAGGCCATGACCGAGTCGAGCCTGGCGCTGAGCGTCGTCATCCCCGTCTACAACGGTGCGCGCAGCATCGGCGAGCTGGTGGCCGCGCTCGAAGCGCTCGATGTCCCGGGCGGGCACGAGATCATCCTCGTCAATGACGGCAGCCCCGACGACAGCCCTGCCGTGTGCCGTGCGCTTCTCGCCCGCGCGCGCGTGCCGATGACGCTCGTCAATCATGCGCGCAATTACGGCGAGCACAGCGCCGTGCTCTCGGGCTTGCGCGTGGCCAGGGGCGCGCACGTCATCACCATGGATGACGATCTCCAGAACCCGCCGGACGAGGTGCTGCGCCTGCTGCGCCACGCGCAATCGAGCGGCGCGGAGGTGGTCTACACATGCTATGCGCACAAGCAGCATGCGTCCTGGCGCAATCTCGGCAGCCGCTTCACCAACCGCGTCGCCGATTGGCTGCTCGACAAGCCCAAGGGACTTTATCTCTCGAGCTTCCGCTGCATGAGCAGCTTCGTCGCCAAGGCCGTCACCGATTACGAGGGACCGTTTCCCTATGTCGATGGCCTCATCCTGCAGGTGACGAACAGCATCGGCCAGTGCGAGGTCGCACATCTGCCGCGCGGCGAGGGGCGCAGCAACTACACGTTTCGCCGGCTGGTGCGGCTGTGGCTGAACATGTTCGTCAACTTCTCGGTGATGCCGCTCAGGATCTCGACGCTCTCGGGCTTCACGCTCAGCCTGCTCGGGATCTTCGGCTTCGCGTGGGTGGTGGTCGAGGCGCTCTTCAGCGCGACGCCGCCGGGCTGGGCGTCGCTGACGGCGGCGGTGCTGCTCTTGTCGGGCGTGCAGCTTCTCATCCTCGGCCTCATCGGCGAATATGTCGGCCGCCTCTTCCTCACCGTCAATCGCAAGCCGCAGGCCGTGGTGCGCGAGGTTCTGCGCCACGACCCCGCCCTGCGCACCGGCCGGCTGCAATCCGAACGCGCGGTCGAGTCCAGGATCACGGTGCGGCCCGTTTGAGCCATCGACCCGCCGTCACCCCGTCTCGCGCAGCGCGTCCCTGATCGCGGCGATGACGCGGCCCACGGCTTCATCCGCGAGCTGGGGATAGATCGGCAGGCTCAGCACCTCGATCGCGGCGCGCGCGCTGCGAGTGAGGCCGCCCGGCCCGATGGCGATGCGGCCGGCATAGGCGGGCTGGAGATGCACCGGCACGGGATAGTGGATGCCGGTGCCGATGTCGCGCCGCCGCAGCGCCGCTTGCAGCCGGTCGCGCCGCGCATGGCGCACGACATATTGGTGGAAGACGTGGGTGGCGCCGACTCGCTGTAACGGCAGGACAAGCCCGGTGCCGGCTAGTCCGTCGTCGTAAAGTGCGGCGATGGCGCGCCGCCGCGCATTGTCGGCATCGAGGCGCACGAGCTTCACCCCGAGGATCGCCGCCTGCAGCGCATCGAGGCGTGAGTTCATGCCGGTCGTCGCGCTGACCGGACGCTCGCCCCAGCCATATTGGCGCAGTGCTACAACGCGCGCGGCGAGTTCCTCGTCATCGGTGACGACCATGCCGCCGTCGCCGAGCGCGCCCAGATTCTTGGTCGGATAGAAGCTAAAGGCGGCGGCCGCACCGAGGCTGCCGAGCCGGTTGGCGCCCAGCCGCGCGCCGTGCGCCTGCGCGCAATCCTCGACGATCGGCACGCCATGGCGCCGCGCCAGCGCGCCGATCGCGTCGAGATCGGCGGCCTGGCCGTAAAGATGCACCGGCACGATGGCGGCAATGCGCCCAGGCGGGTCTGCGAGCGCGCGCTCCAGCCGCGCCGGATCGAGCGTCATCGTGACGGGATCGATATCGACCAGCAGCGGCCGCGCGCCGGCAAGCTCGATCGCCGCCACCGTCGCGACCGCGGTGTGCGAGACGGTGATGACGTAATCCTCGGGCGCCGGCGCCAGCGCCTTCAAGGCCAGCACCAGCGCGTCGGTGCCGCTCGCCACGCCAATGGCGCGGCGCGTTTCGATGAAGGCAGCGAAGTCACGCTCGAAGGAAGCAACCTCGGGCCCAAGGATATAGGAGCCGCCGGCGAGCACGCGCGCGATCGCGGCATCGATGGCCCCGCGCGCCGCGCGATAGCCGGCGCCGGGATCGGTCTGCGGAATGGGCGCGTCCGGCATCAGAGATAATCGGAGCGATGGTCGCGGAAATACGCCAGCGTGCGGGCGAGTCCATCGGCGAGCGCGACTTCGGGCTGCCAGTCGGTAAGGGCGCGAAAGGCGCTGTCGTCGGCGGCATAGTCGCCGATGTCGATGCGTCGGCGCTCGGGCGGGAATTCCTTGACCGCGAAGCTGCCGCCGCCATTGGCAGCGATCAGGAGCTGTGCGAGTTCGGCCAGCGTCGGTGCACGCTCGGCCCCGATGTTGAAGGCGCGGCCGCGCGCGTCAGGCGCCACGCCTGCAAGCAGGAACGCGGTTGCGACATCCTCGACATAAGTGAGATCGCGGCGCTGGGCGCCGCCCCACACCTCGAGGGGTTGATGCTCGAGAAGCTGGCGTATCCAGATGCCGAGGAAGGTCTGCTTGGCGTCCTTGATCCGCATTCCCGGCCCATAGGTATTGGTGAGGCGCAGCGCCACGGTCGCCAGCCCGTAGAGGCGGTGATAGAGCAGATGATAGGCCTCGCCCGCGAGCTTGCTGACGCCGTTGGGATCGGGCGGCCGCAGCGGGTGGGATTCATCGACCGGCAGCCGGTCGGGCGTACCGTAGATCTGGCGCGTCGAGGCGAAGACGATGGTGATGCCGGGCGTGCGGCTCCGGCACAGTTCCAGCAACGCAAGCTGCGCCCGGCCATTGACATCGAGATCGGCGAGCGGCTCGGCGAGCGAGCCCATATGGCTCGTCCGCGCCGCGAGATTGAAGAGATACTGCCGCCCGACCACCAAAGGCACCAGCGCATCGGCATCGCGGATGTCGCAGGTAGCGATGGTGACGCGGTCGCGGATCGCGCGGATGTTGGCGAGGTTGGCGCCGCCTTCCTCATAGAAGCTGTCCGCGAGCACGACCTCGGCACCCAACGCCACCAGGCGCGCGGCCAGCGCCGAGCCGATGAAGCCCGCTCCGCCGGTCACAAGCACCCGCGCGCCGCGATAGGCCGATGCGATGTCGAGCGCCATCGCGGCATCCTCGCCGAGACCGCGCCCGCGCGCAACTTCGCTTGCGCGACCGGCGATGGCGTGATTTGCTGGCCTGCGTGAGGCCGCGCTCGAACATTCTCGCTGCTGCCGCCGTGGCGCTGCTGGCGGGCTGCGCCCGGCATCCGCCGCCATCGCCGTCCGGCGCGCACTGTCTCGCCGAGCTCGACCAGCGCGGCATCGGCTGGGAGATGGCCCCGCTCGAGGTCGGCAGCTCAGCCTGCGCCGTCGACACGCCGGTGCGGGTGAGCGCGGCATCGATTGCCTGGAATCAGCCGGGGATCGTCGCCTGCAGCTTTGCCCTGACGCTCGACGCCTTCGCGCGCGACGACATCCAGCCCCTCGCCCGCGCCTATTTCGGCGAGCCCGTCCGCGTCATCCGGCATTTCGGCACCTATGCCTGCCGGCCGACCCGGGAAGGCAAGGCGAGCCTGCACGCGCACGGCGAGGCGATCGATATCGCGGGCTTCGAGCTAGAGGACGGAACCGTGATCTCGGTCGAGCACGACTGGCGCGATCACGACCCGCGCGGCGATTTCCTGCACGCCCTGGTGCGCGCCGCGTGCCGCCGCTTCAGCATGGTGCTGACGCCCGACTCCAACACCGATCACTATAACCACATTCACCTCGACAGCGGTCCCTATCGCGGCTGCGGTTGAACGCAGGTCGCGAGTTGCAGGGCCGATCGGGTGAAGAGCGACGGCGGGAATGCCCAGGGTCAGCTCGCGACGACCGTCGCGAGCATGTAGATCGTTTCCAACACTTTTACCGTGTAATGCCAGAGCGTCTCTCCCGAGCCGGAGACCGCAACGACGGCGACAATGGCCGCCAGCACCCCGGCGACCCCGAGGTATCTTTCCAAATGCAGCCCGCCCGCAGGCGGCAGCCCGGGGCGATAGGTTTGCGTCGTATCAGCCATTGCGCGTGCCTTTGAAGCCGCTACTAGACGTTGGAATGCACGTGGCGGTGAAACTACATGTTGACAAGGCACCGTATTCCCGTGGTGAATCGCTTGTGCACCATGGCATCAAACCGGAGTTAAAAACTGGTTAAGGGATCTCTCAATTGGACGGCGGCCCTGAGTGGCGGGCTGGGGGCTCTGTTGGCCGTCGGGGTCGTCATGGCCGACCCGGCCATCACGGTCAGCCAGCGTCATCGCGAGTTTCATCCAGACGTGCTCCACATCACTCAGGGCACGGTGGTGGCCTTCATCAACGACGATAACGTCACCCACCACATCTACGTTGACTCCCCGACGATGAAATTCGATTCCGGCGGGCAGCCGATCGGCACGACGACGGACCTGCGCTTCGACACGAAGGGAACGTTCACGGTGCGCTGCGCCATCCATCCGACGATGCGCCTCACCGTCACCGTGAAGTGATGCTCAGCGCGGCAGCGACGGCACCAGGAACGGCGCCGCGTCAGCGGTCAGGGTGCGCAGGAAGGCGACGAGGTCGGATTTCTCGTCGGCAGTGAGGTTGAGCGGCTTGATCAGCTCGGACCGGCTCGGCCGGTCGATGCCGCCGCGGTTGTAAAGCTCCACCACCGCCTCCAGCGTCCGCTCCGAACCGTTGTGCATGTAAGGCCCGCGCCGGGCGACATCGCGCAACGTCGGCACCTTGAAGGCATAGCGCAGCTTGGGTTCATTTGGGAAAACGCGGGCTCGGCCGATGTCGTCGCCCGATGCGGTGCCGATGTCGTAGAAGGCGCTGTCGGTGAAATTCCACCCGCTGTGGCATTCGGCGCAGCCGGCCTTGCCGTTGAAGAGATCGAATCCGTGCTTGGCCGCGTTGGAGATCGCCCGCTCGTCGCCGGCGATCCAGCGGTCGAACGGCGCCTCGCCGGAGATGATGGTGCGTTCGAAGGTGGCGAGCGCCATCTCGATATGCTCACGTGTGACCTTGCCATCGGGGAAGGCGGCCTCGAAGGCCTTGCGATAATCCGGGATCGCGGCGAGCGTGGCCAGCAGATCAGGGGTCTTGCGGTTCATGATGTGGGGAGAGTTGATCGGGACGAAGGCCATGGCCTCGAGATCGGGGTAGCTGCCTTCCCAGCCAAGCAACGGAACCCAGGCCACGTCGAGCAGCGTCGGCGAGCGCAATGGCAGCGGCTTGTCCTCGGCGCCGATCGAAAGCGGCAGGCCATCGCCCCACGACAGTGCCGGATTGTGGCAGCTCGCACAGCTCACCATGCCCGTTCTCGACAGGACCGGGTCGAAGAAGAGCGCGCGCCCGAGCTTCGCCTTGGCCTCGGAATAGGGGTTTTCGTCCGGGAAAGGCACGTCCTCGGGCCGCTCGTAGAGCTGCTTCCAGGCGCCACGCTGCTCGTCCGGCGCTGGCGGCGCTGCCGGCGCGGCGCGGGCGGGCGCGGCGAACGCGAGGGCCAGGACGAGGCAGAGGAGGACGCGGGCCATGACGGGGCTCCCGCTCAGACCGCGATGGCGAGCGGCGGCGCCAGCGCCGCCGGGGCCGGCAGGAAAATCGTCACCGTGGTGCCGCAGCCCGGCGCGCTTTCGATCGCAAGGCGCCCGCCATGGAGCTCGGCGAAGAGCTTGCTCAGCGGCAGCCCGAGGCCGGTGCCGCCGTATTTGCGGGCGATCGAGCTGTCGATCTGGGAGAAGGGCTCGAGCGCTTTGGGAATATCCTTGGCGGCCATGCCGATCCCGGTGTCGGCGACAGAGACGCGGATGCCCTCCGAGCAGCGCCCGGCCGCGACCGTGATGCGGCCGCCGGCCGGGGTGAACTTGACCGCATTGGAGAGCAGGTTGAGGAAGAGCTGTCGCAGCCGCGTCGTATCGGCGTCGATGACGGGAATATCCGGCTCGATGGCGCAGGTGATCTCGATCTCTCCGGCCTCGGCCTGCGCACCGATCATGCGCAGCGAGTCTTCGATGATCTCGCCCACGCGCACCGGCTGGCGGTTGAGCTCGGCCTTGCCCGACTGCAGCTTGGCGATGTCGAGAATGTCGTTGATGACATCGAGGAGATGGCGGCCGCTGCGCAGGATGTCGTTGACGTATTCCTTGTATTTGGGCTGACCCATCGCCCCGAACAGCTCGTGCGCCATGACCTCGGAGAAGCCGATGATGGCGTTCAAGGGCGTGCGCAGCTCGTGACTCATATTGGCGAGGAACTCGGACTTGCTGCGGCTGGCGAGCTCGGCCTCCTCCTTGGCATCGCGCAGCACCCGCTCGCGATCCTTGATCGCCGTGATGTCGCCGGCCAGCACGACGAAACCGCCATCGGCGCCGCGGCTGCGCGACAGCCGGAGCCAGCGTCCGTCGGAGAGCGCCATCTCGCCGGTCGGCCCCGCCAGCGCGGCCTCGAGCGGCTCCGGCAGCGTCGCGCCCACGGCGAAATCCGCCGCAAGCCCGGCGAAAAACGACGCGACCTGCGAATTGGAAATGAGGATCCGGCCATCGGCATCGAGCACGATGACACCCTCGGCGGAGCTTTCGATCGCGCTGACGAGGCGGCTTTGCGCCGAGCGGCGGGCGGCGATTTCCCGCTCCATCGTGGCGCGAATGTTGTCGCGCATCACCGCCATGGCATCGAGCAGCTCGCCCAGCTCGTCGCCGCCGGCGGAGGCGATCTCGACATCCAGCTCGCCTGCGGCGATGCGCCGCGCCGCGCGCGAGGCCAGGGCAATGGGACGAACCATGCGCCGCGCCAGCAGGATGGCTACGGCAGCGCTGATGAGGAGGGCGAAGAAGGTCGCGGCGATGCTGAGGCGACGATAGGACCGGATCGATGCAAGCGCGCGCTCGCGGTCCTTGAAGCCGTCATCGGCGGTGAGCTCGACGAGCTTGTCGAAATCATCGAGCACGATGGCAGCGCGGCGCTCGAGCGCGGCATGGTAGGCGCGGTCGGCGCCCATCGCGAGAAGACGGCGGCGCAGGCCATCCCAGTCGGCGGCGGCCCGGGCGGTGGAGCGAGCCTCGTCCGCGGCGGCCTGCGACATCGACCGTTCCTCGGCCACGCCCAGATCTTCCGTGAGCGCCTGGGCGAGATCGTCGATATGGGCGTCGAGCTGGTGCGTGCGATCGGCATCCGTGGCGGCCTGGCGCTGCACCAGCGTCAGCTCCATGGACGTGAAGTTGGCCAGCGCCAGGCGGGCATAGCTGATCGCCATCAGCGGCTTGTCGTAGGTCTCCACGACCAGGCGCCCGGACTTATAGACGCTGTCGACGGCATTCCAGCCGAGAAACCCGGTGATCGCTGCAAGCGCGCAGAAGGCTAGCAGAATCTTGCCGCGGATGGTCACAGTCATGCTGCGCAGGCGCCGCGCGGCAGCCGCGGACGCTCCACGGACCCCGGTCGCAATCCCGTTCGACACTCGGTCTCAACCCCAGATAAAGCGCGCCGGGTTAGTGTTCGCGGGATTGACTAATATTATGTTAAGGCTCACGCAAAGCCGCGGGTAGCCTTACCAGATTTGCGTGCCGTAGATGGCGGCGTGGAGCCCATAATAGGCGGTAAGGGTGGTGGCGAGGGCGCCACAAAAAAATGCCGGCGCCAGCACCAGGCGGCGCGGGGTGAACGCATTGTCCGCGCCCACCGTGATGAGCGTCACCACGATCATGAGATGGCCGATCGCGTCGATCTTGCCAAATTTGAGGACGGCAGAGACGAACATCGCCGCCAGCACCGTCGCCGCGACCGCACGGATGAGCGGCGTCCACAACAGGGCGAAGCCGAGGCTGAATTCCACGAACCCCGCCGCCACCATGTAGAAGGTCGGGCTCAAGCCCATGCACAGGTCGGGATGGGCGTCGAGCAGCGGGTAGGTCCACTGCGGATAGGCCCATTTCTCCACCGACGCCCACATCAAGGTGATCGCCGCGGCCCATCGCGCCACATCGATGGGACGGAAATTGTAAATCCTGATGCGCATCGCGGTGAGCGCGAGATAACCGGCAAAGCCGAGGAAAATCGGATAGTCGATCATGTGGAACACGCCATAGGCGACGACGCCATAGGCGTAGAGCGCGGCGATCCCGGCAGCCGAGAAGATCATGGTCGAGCGCCAGACCATGCCGAGCGCGATCGCCGCCTGCAGCCATTGAATGGCGGCGATCCCGGTGATGAGCTCGGGCGTCAGGATGATGTTGCCGAGCGCGAAGAGCGCGACGAAGAAGGCGCCGGTGCCGGCGCGGAAGAAAACCTCGCTGCGTGCGCGGATGCCGGCGCCGAGGCGGTCGAAGCTGCGTGAAAGCGCGATCCCGAGGGCGGTCCGTTCGACCCAGCAGGCCACCACCAGGATGACCAGAGCAATTACAATTAGTTGTATATAGCCGGCCGAGAACACGTCGGAGAGAATGCGCGGCTGTGCGGGAACGTCGTAAGGCGCGAACCACTTGATGTGGGCCTCGGCCGGCACCGTCAGGAGGCCCGGCACAAGCCCGAGCGAACCCAGCCTCACCATCACGAGCGGACGCATACCAACTTCCGACTCATTACCAATTTCTTGATCATAAACGATAGGACACAGTTTTCACCTTAAAAATTTCCTGTAAGCGTCACAAATCGATAATTGAATCGCCGCCCTAACGGGATCTTTACGGAAATGCCTCAGGCTGACCGGATCGGCTACAGGATCGGGGACGGCGGTGTTCTTCTTGCTTGGCGCGCTCGGCATTGTCATCGGTGCGGCCGCTGCCGTGACCGCCTCCTGGGTTCCCGCGCACAAGGCACGGCTGGAAGAGTGGGGCGGCGCGCTTTTCATCGGCGGCTTAGTGCTCGTCGGTTTCGCGGTGCCGATGCTCTAGCAACTCCGGCGATTGCCTCGTCCGGGTCGGTTCCTCGAAGGAGGGAAACCCCTAATTGTGGGCTTGAACCGTGACGCTCTCGGCTAGGATTGCCGCGGGCGCCAATGGGAGGGTGCATGACGCGAGCCGAAAGCTACCGCCAAAAAGCGCGCGAGCTGCGCGGGCGGGTCGCAACCGTGCGCGACGGCGAGTTGCGCCACGAATTTCTCCAGCTCGCGGAGCAATACGAAACCATGGCGCTCGACGTCGACGATCGCAGCGAGCGGGTGGCGCGGCAGGCCTGAAAACTCAGGGCGCGGTGAAGCGCCGGGCGGCGGCGAGGTTGTCGCGCGGCTCCGCCAAGAACCAGTCGACCAGCTCGCCATGACGCACCAGCCACGCGTCCGGGCAGCTATTGATATAACCAAGCAGTTTCTCGAGCTGCGCCGCAATCAACGGCCTGCCGCCGAAATGGCTGTGCACCGCCAGATGCAGCAGCCCCATCGGCTCGGACGCGCGCAAGTAATCGAAGCTGTCCTTGTAGACGTCGAAGTAGTCGCGCGGGCTCGCGCGCAGCACGCGGTTGTCGACGAAGTCGCACCACGGCAGCGCGACGATGGGGCCGCTCGGCGTTGGCTGCAGCCGCGGCAGCGACGCATCGAGCGCATCGGCATGCCAACGCACGCCCTCGCGCACCAGGAGATCGAACGTCTCTTCGGTCCAGCTATAGACAGAGCACACCCAGCCCGTGGGCCGCGTCCCCGCCACCCTTTCCAGCGTGTCGAGCGAGCGCCGGATCACCGCCTGCTGCTCGGGGGGCGCGAAGTCGCAGAGATACTGGTCCTGCGCATAGCCGTGCCCGGCAAGGCCATGGCCCGCGCGCACGACCGCGCGAATGGCGTCGGGATAGAGCTCGGCCGAAAGCGCGTTGGCGAAGACCGTCGCCTTGACATTGCAGCGCCCGAGCAGCGCCAGAAGGCGCCAGATCCCTTCGCGCCCGCCGTAATGCGACCATTGCATGCCGGCATGATCGACCGCGCCGGGCTTGAGCGGCGTCGTGCGCGGAAAATAGGTCGGCGATTTTCCCGGCGACCAATTCTCCAGAAGCACGCTCACCAGCACCGCGATCCGCTTGCCGTTCGGCCACGTCGCGTCCGTCATGTCCTCCTCCCGGTCCCTGCCGCAACGATATCGGCTGCGGCCCATTGGCGGCCGGCTGAAACGGCCTGTCAACGCCGCGCGGGGAATGCCCGAGGAGGATGGGTGGAAAGTCAATTTTCTCTAAAATCAACTCCTTCCCATTTGCGCGTCAGTAGCTGACCGGCTTCGTGAAGAAGGGGTCCGGCACGTAGAGGTAGGCCTGGGGATAGCCACCCTTGAAGGCTGTCTTCGATGGTGGCCCGCCCCTCGCTCCCGCCCATTCCGGCTGGGCGGCCGTCAAGCCATAAATCCCTTCGAGCTGCAAGCCGCCTTCGAGGTCGATCTGCCAGAGATCGATCATGTCGCTCCAGTCGTAGGAAACGGCATTGTTCTCGCGGTAATAGTTGCGGACGATGTTTGCGATTTCACCGCCCTTAAGCCAGCCCTCGAACTGCCCCGCCCGACCCTGCGCCGCCGCCATGGCCGTCGCGTCAGCCCACCAGTTCGGGCCCCAGATCGGGTACGGCCTAGCACTGTCGCGCGCGCGGAAGAACTGCTGCGGCGCGCGGAACTGATAGACGGCGGCAGGCGGTGTCGGCGCAAATGCGCGCAGGATCTCGGCAATCTTGGCCGGGGCAAGCTTGGGCCGAAGCGCCGCCAGCCATTGGGCCGGCGTCTTGTTGATCACCCCTATGTGCATGGCGCGCTCCCCCGTCTTCGTCTCGGGTCAGGAGAGATCGATGGCGTAGCGCTTGAGGTCGGCGAGGGTGCAGGCGGCGAGCGCGCCCTCGTGGGTCGCGCGCAATACCACGGCGGGCGCCTCGCCGGCCTCGAGCGCTTCCTGCCAGCGCGGCGCGCACAGGCACCAGCGGTCGCCCGGCTTGAGACCGGCGAAGCCGTATTCCGGCAGCGGCGTGGAGAGATCGTTGCCGCGCGACTTGGAGAAGGCCAGGAACTCCGCCGTCATCACCGTGCAGACGGTGTGGTTGCCGAGATCCTGCGGCCCGGTATCGCAGCACCCGTTGCGGAAAAAGCCGGTGAGCGGCCGCATCGAGCAGCTCTCCAGCCGCCCGCCCAGCACATTGCGCGCCGTGCCGCCGCCGCCACGCTCGGCGCTGCCATCGTCCAAAGGCATCGACACCTCCTGCAAACACCGCGAGAGATATAGCGCCGCGCGTCCTTGCGGCCAACGGTTGGCGGGCACGGCGCTCCTGCCATAGACTTGGCAGCCCACGTCCGAGGGAACGCGCCATGAAGCTCATCCAATTCCGCCAGCCCGGCCCGCCCGAGGTGATGCAGTGCATCGAGGTGCCGATCCCCACGCCCGCACCGGGCGAGGTGTTGGTGCGCGCGCATTCGATCGGGGTCGGCATTCCCGACACGCTGATCCGCGCCGGCACCTACAACTGGATGCCGCCGCTGCCGGCAACGCCGGGGACCGAGATGAGCGGCGTCATCGAAAGCGTCGGCGCCGGCGTCACCACGCGCCGGCCGGGTCAGCATGTCGTCGCTTCCGCGCGCGAGCGCCCGCATCGCGGCGGGCATTATGCCGAGTATATCGCGACCCCCGCGGAGGCCACCTTCGTCGTCCCCGACGGCGTCGATCTCGAGGCGGCGGCCGCACTCGCCAACTACCAGGTCGCCTATCACATGCTGAAGGACGCGGCGCGCGTCACGACGGGGCAGAGCCTGCTCCTTTACGCCGCCGCCGGCGGCGTCGGCAACGCCGTCATCGATCTCGCTCGCGCCTGGGGGCTGTCGGTGATCGGCGTCGTGGGCAGCGACGACAAGGTGCGGTTCGCGCAGGAACTGGGCGCGCATCCCGTGATCAACCGCCGCCGCGAGGACGTGGCCGAGCGCGTCGTTGCCGCGACCGCCGGCCGCGGCGTCGACTTCATCATCGATCCGGTCGGCGGCCCGACCGTCGCCGCCAACCTCGCGCTCCTAGCGCCGATGGGGATGCTCGTCATCTATGGCGGGCTCGGCGGGCGGGCGCACGGCGACGTCTTGACCGAGATGCGCAAGCACGGCCGCATCTCGCCGGCCATCCGCACCTTCAGCATCCACGCCTATGACCACCTGCCCGACGAACGCCGTGCCGGCATGGGCGCGCTCATCGAGATGCTGGCGGCGGGCAAGCTGCGCCCGCGCATCTATGCCCGCCTCAAGCTCGCCGACGCGCGCAAGGCGCACGAGCTCCTGGAAAGCGGCGCGGTGATGGGAAAGGTGCTGCTGCAGCCCTGACGCGGGCTCACCGCGCGGGATAGATGTCGATGTCGTGCTCGTGGACGGCGGAGCCGCCGTAGCGCTCGAGGATCGCGCGGATCTTCACGCCCTGTGCGCCATCGCGGACCTTCACCCACAGCAGGATGCCGCCGCGGTCGATCTGCTGGTGCAGGAACTCCTCCCGGTTCTCCCCGGCGGCCGCGCCCAGCGCAGCGCCGATAATGCCGGTGCCCCCGGCCGCCGCGACCGCAGCCGCGATCGCCGCCACCGCGGCGCCACCGGTCATGACGATGACCCCGCTTGCGGCGAAGGCCGCCACCACGGCCGCCATGCTCGTCGCCAGGGTGCGGCCCTGTTGCATCTCCACATCGGTGTTCGGGCCCTGGCGCGGTGCCGCCGGGTCCTCGGCCGTGCGGTGCGGGTGCGGGCTCGCGGCGTTCTCCTCGCGGGCGAGGATGCTGATCTCGGCGCGGTCGACGCCGGCGGTTTCCAGCGCGCCGATGGCCGCCTCCAGCGCCCGTGCATCGTGAAATAGACCGACCGCCTCCCGCACGTCGGGCACGGCGTCGCGCTTGGCATCCGCCATCTCTTTCCTCCGAGCGAACATCGCTCGGAGAGTCGAACAACCGATGGGGCGATCCTGCGCCCTGGCGCGCGGCTATTGCGCGGGAGCGGGCGCCGCCGCCGGCACCACGGCCGGCGCGGCATCATGCGCGCGCCAGTTCCACCAGCCGCCGCCCATTGCGACGAAAAGCTGGGCGGTGTCGAGATAGCGCTGCGCCTTGGCGCGGACGAAGCCGAGCCGGGCCTGCTCGACCAGGCGCTGGGCATCGACCACCTGGAGGATGCCGACGCTGCCGATGGCATAGGACCGCCGCGTCAGGTCGAGCGAGGACTGGGCGGCGTTCAAGGCGCTCTGCTCTTCCTCGAGCAGCGATGCGTCGTGGCCCAACGCCTCGAGCACGTCAGCGACCTGGCCGAAGGCCTGGAGCACGGTCTCCTCGTAGGTGCTGAGCGTGGCGTTGAATTCATCCTCGCTGCGCCGGCGCTCGGCCTCCAGCGCGCCGCCGTGGAAGATCGGCGCGGTGATGGCGGGGCCCAGGCTCCAGATGGTGCTGGCGCCGTGAAACAGCGTGTCGACCGAGATCGATTGCTGGCTCAGCGCCGCGCTCAGGGTGATGCTGGGGTAAAGATGCGCGGTGGCGACGCCGATCGCGGCGCTCGCGGCATGAAGCTGCGCCTCGGCGGCGAGCACGTCGGGGCGCTGGCGCACGAGGTCGGACGGCAGGCTCACCGGCAGATCGGTCGGCAGCGTGATCCCGTCGAGGTTGAACTCGGGCGGCTGCCAGTCGGCCGGCGTTTTGCCCGACCAGCACGGTCAGCGCATGGCGCGCGACGGAAAGCTGCTGGCGCAGCGGCGGCAGCAGCGTGCGGTCGCTCGCCAACTGGCTCGTCGCCGTCTCGATGTCGAGCTGGGTCGCAACGCCGGCGCGCATTTCGGTCTGCACGAGCCGCAGGTTCTGGCTCGTCGTCGGCGATGATGCCTTCCGCCGTGGCGATCTGGGAGCGCAGCGAGGCGACGGTCAGCGCCTGCGTCACCGCGTTGCCGGTCAGGGTGAGATAGGCGGCGTCGAGCTGATAATCCTGCGCATTGGCGAGCGCCGTCGCTCTGCTCGATGCCGCGCCTTGTGGCGCCCCACACATCGAGCGCATAGCTCACGGTCGGGCCGATGCGGAACAGATTGGAATAGGGCGGGAACTGCGGCGGCAGCTTGGGCAGGCCGAACTGGGCGCCGTTGATGTGCTGGCGCTGCGCGCCGGCGCCGAGATCGAGCTGCGGGAAAAGCCCGGCGCGCGACTCGTTCGACCGATTCCTCCGCCGCCGCGAGCGTCGCCTCGGCCGCGGCGAGCGAGCGGTTGCCGGCGACCGCCTGCTCCAGCACCGCATTGAGCGGGTCGGAGCTGTAAAGCGTCCACCAGTCGCCGGTGATCTTCTGGCCCAGCGCGAAATGCTGATCCCCGGCGGGGTTCTTCTCGGCCGCGCCTTGCGGGGTGTAGGTGGTCTCGGGCGGGGGGGCCGGCGGCTTGAAATCAGGGCCCACCGTGCAGCCGGCAAGCAGCGCCACCGCTGCCGTCAGCACGATGCTGCTGTGCGCGCAAGATCGGGAAAAACTGGGTAAAAATTGCGACAATGGAGGCCTCGTCCGCAAAGGCCGGCGCGCGGCCAGGGGCAAGGGGCACAGTCTTGCGCGCACGGCCTTAAAGGCGCGTCAACGCGGCAGGTCCGAATGCCCCATCAGATGTTCGTCGACCGCGCGGGCGCATTGGCGGCCCTCGCGGATCGCCCAGACCACCAGCGACTGGCCGCGGCGCGCATCGCCGGCGGCAAAGACCTTGGCCAGCGAGGTGCGGTAGTCGGCGGTATCGGCCTTGATATTGCCGCGCGGATCGAGCGCGAGCGCGAGCGCGCCCGACCGCGCCCTGTATGCACGGGGTGGAGGAAGCCCATGGCGAAGCAGCACGAGATCGGCCTTGATGTGGAAGGCGCTGCCCACAAGCTCGTGCAATTCCATCCGGCCACCTTCGCCCGCGCGCCATTCCACGCGCGCCAGGTCGATGCCGGTGACGCGGCCGTCGCGGCCGGTGAAGGCCTTGGTCGTCACCGCCCAGTCGCGCCGCACGCCTTCCTCCTGCGAGCTCGAGGTCCGGAGCTTCATCGGCCAGTCCGGCCAGGTGAGAAGCTTGTCCTCGTGCTCGGGCGGCATGGCAGGATCTCGATCTGCGTCACCGAGCGCGCGCCATGGCGATTGGCGGTGCCGATGCAATCGGAACCGGTGTCGCCGCCGCCGATCACCAGCACGTTCTTGCCGGTGGCGAGGATGGCGTTGCTGTCGTCGGCGCGCTCGCGCGCGACGCGGCGGTTCTGCTGGGTCAGGAACTCCATCGCGAAATGAATGCCCTCGAGCTCGCGCCCCGGCACCGGCAGGTCGCGCGGCGCTTCGGCGCCGATCGCCAGCACCACGGCATCGAAGTCGCGCATCAGCCGTTCGACCGGAACGCGTGACGCCGACATGGCTGTTGGGATGGAACTCGACGCCTTCGGCGCGCATCTGCGCGATGCGCCGGTCGATGGTGGATTTCTCGAGCTTGAAGTCGGGAATGCCATAGCGCAACAGGCCGCCGATGCGCGCGGACTTCTCGAATACCGACGACGGCATGGCCGGCGCGCGCCAGCTGCTGGGCGCAGGCGAGCCCGGCCGGGCCGGAGCCGATGACGGCGACGCGCTTGCCGCTGTGGTGGGCCGCGACCTGCGGCTCGATCCAGCCCTCGGCCCAGCCGCGCTCGACGATCGCGTGCTCGATCGTCTTGATCGTCACCGGCTGCTCGATGAGGTTGAGCGTGCACGACGCCTCGCACGGCGCCGGGCAGATGCGGCCGGTGAAATCGGGGAAGTTGTTGGTCTGGTGCAGCGTCGCCAGCGCCGCCTTGAAGTCGGCCTGATAGACGAGATCGTTCCAGTCCGGAATGATGTTGTTGACCGGACAGGCGTGGTGGCAGAACGGCGTGCCGCAATCCATGCAGCGCGCGCCCTGGCGGCGCAACTCGTCGTCGGGCAGCGGCGCGGGTGAACTCGCGCCAATGCTTGAGCCGGTCCTCGACCGGCGCATAGGCGCGGTCGCGCCGCTGAAATTCGAGAAAGCCGGTCGGATTGCCCATCGGATCAGGCGCCTACCGCCACGCTCACGTCCGGCCGCTCGGTCGCGCGGGCGCGCGCCTGCATCTGCTGCAGCGCGCGGCGGTACTCGATCGGCATGACCTTGACGAAGCGCGGCCGATAGGTGTCCCAGGCGGCGAGGATCGATGCGCGCGCGCGGGCTGCCGGTCAGGGCGGCGTGGCGGGCGATGAGGCGGCGCAGCAGCGATGCGTCGCGCTCGGTCATGCCGTGGGCGATGTCGACGAGCCCGTGGCCTTCGAGATCGCCGGAGCGGTGCTCGAGCGCCTCGAGCGCGTCGTCCTCGTCGGCGATCGGCTCGAGATCGACCATCGCCTGGTTGCAGCGCTCGGCGAAATCGCCGCGCTCGTCGAGCACGAAGGCGACGCCGCCGCTCATGCCGGCGGCGAAGTTGCTGCCGGTCTCGCCGAGCACGACGACGACGCCGCCGGTCATGTATTCGCAGCAATGCGAGCCCGCGCCTTCGACCACCGCGATCGCGCCCGAATTGCGCACCGCGAAACGCTCGCCGGCGACGCCGCTGAAATAGCATTCGCCGGCGATCGCGCCGTAGAGCACGGTGTTGCCGACGATGATGCTCTTCTCGCGCGCGAGCGTGCTGTCGCGCGGCGGATAGACGACGATCCGCCCGCCCGACAGCCCCTTGCCGCAATAGTCGTTGGTGGCGCCCTCGAGCTCGAAGGCGACGCCGCGCGCCAGGAATGCGCCGAAGCTCTGGCCGGCCGTGCCGTTGAATTTCACCGCGATGGTGCCGTCGGCGAGACCCTCCGTCGCCATAGCGCTCGCGCCACCTCGCCCGAGAGCATGGCGCCGACGGTGCGGTTGACGTTGCGGATCGGCATCTCGATGCGCGACGCGCTCGCCGGTCTCGAGCGCGGGCTGGGACGCCGCGATGAGCTGTGATCGAGCGCGGTGCCGAGGCGGTGATCCTGCTCCTCGCACTTGTAGGTCGCGGTGCCCGGCCGCGCCGGCGGGCGGTAGAGGATGCGCGCGAGATCGACGCGGCGCGCCTTGTCGTGGCCGACTGCCGCGGTGCATCGCCAGCCGGTCGGAGCGCCCGATCATCTCGTTGAAGGTGCGGAAGCCGAGCTTCGCCATGAGCTCGCGCACATCCTCGGCGAGGAAATGGAAGAGCGTGATCACGTCCTCGGGCTGGCCGGTGAAGCGGCGCCGGAGCTCCGGGATTCTGCGTCGCGACACCGACGGGACAGGTATTGAGATGGCACTTGCGCATCATCACGCAGCCGGCGGCGATGAGCGCCGCGGTGGCGACGCCGAATTCGTCGGCACCCAGGAGCGCGCCGATCACCACGTCGCGGCCCGAGCGGATGCCGCCATCGACCTGCACCGCGATGCGGCCGCGCAAGCCGTTGAGCACCAGCGTCTGGTGCGTCTCGGCGAGGCCGATCTCCCACGGCTCGCCGGCGTGGTGGATCGAGGTCAAGCGGCGAGGCGCCGGTGCCGCCCTCGTGACCGGAGATGGTGACGTGGTCGGCATAGGCCTTGGCGACGCCCGCGGCGATGGTGCCGACGCCGATCTCGGCGACGAGCTTGACGCTGACCGCGCCCTCGCGGATTGACGTTCTTGAGGTCGTGGATGAGCTGCGCCAGATCCTCGATCGAGTAGATGTCGTGGTGCGGCGGCGGCGAGATGAGGCCGACGCCGGGAATGGCGTGGCGGGTGCGCGCGATCCAGTCGTCGACCTTGTGGCCGGGAAGCTGGCCGCCCTCGCCGGGCTTGGCGCCCTGCGCCATCTTGATCTGCATCACGTCGGCGTTGACGAGATATTCGGCGGTGACGCCGAAGCGGCCGGACGCGACCTGCTTGATCGCCGAGCGCATCGAATCGCCGTTGGGCAGGCGCTTGTAGCGCTGCGGGTCCTCGCCGCCCTCGCCGGTATTGGACTTGCCGCCCATGCGGTTCATCGCGATGGCGAGCGTGGTGTGCGCCTCCCACGATATCGAGCCGAAGGACATGGCGCCGGTGGCGAAGCGCTTGACGATCTCCGCGGCCGGCTCGACCTCGTCGAGCGGCACTGGGCTCGTCGGCGAACTGGAAGTCCAGGAGCCCGCGCAGCGAGACGAGCCCGTCCTCCTGCATCGCCGACGCGGCGGATGATATTCCTTGAACTTGCGATAGTTGTTGCCGCGCACGGCGTGCTGCAGCAGCGCCACCGTGTCCGACGGTCCAGACATGGCGTCTCGCCGTTGACGCGGAAGGCGAGCTCGCCGCCGACGTCGAGCGCCTCGCGATAATTGGGCGCATCGCCGAAGGCGAGCCGGTGGCGGCGCACCGTTTCCTCGGCGACCTCGTCGAGCCCGATGCCTTCGACCGGCGACACCGTGCCGGTGAAGTAGCGGTCGAGCAACTGCGCTGTTGAGCCCGACCGCGTCGAAGATCTGCGCCCCGCAATAGGATTGGAAGGTGCAGATGCCCATCTTGGACATCACCTTGAGGATGCCCTTGGCGACCGCCTTGATATAGCGCTCCTCGGCCTCGCCTGGCGACAGCTTGCCCTCGAGCTCGCGCTGCAGCGACGCCAGCGTGTCGAAGGCGAGATAGGGATTGATCGCCTCGGCGCCGTAGCCGGCGAGCAGGCAGAAATCGTGGAGCTGGCGCGCCTCGCCGGTCTCCACGACCAGGCCCACCTCGGTGCGCAGGCCGCCGCGGATGAGGTGATGATGCACCGCCGCGACGCGCGAGCAGCGACGGCACCGCGACATTGTCGGCATCGAGCGCGCGGTCCGACAGCACGATGATGTTGTGGCCGGCGCGCACCGCCGCCTCGGCATTGCGGCAGATGCCGTCGAGCGCATGCGCCATACCCGCCGCGCCCGGCCGCGGCCGGATAGCAGATCGACAGGGTATAGGTGCGGAACACGCCGCCGCGAGCTGTCCTCGATGCGGCGGATCTTCTCGAGATCGACGTTGGTGAGGATCGGCTGGTGCAGCTCGAGCCGGATATGCTTGCCGCCGGTCTCGAGGCCGAGCAGGTTGGGCCGCGGCCCGACCAGCGAGACGAGCGACATGACCAGCGATTCGCGGATCGAATCGATCGGCGGGTTGGTCACCTGGGCGAAGCGCTGCTGGAAATAGTCGAAGAGCAGCTTGGGCCGGCTGCGACAGCACCGCCAAGGGCGTGTCGCGCCCCATGGCGCCGACCGTATCCTCGGCCGAAAGCGCCATCGGCTTCAGGAAGAAGCGCAGATCCTCCTGCGTGTAGCCGAAGGCCTGCTGGCGATCGAGCAGCACGTGCCTGCGGCGGCGGCATCGGCGTCACCTCGTCGGGCAGGCTCTCGAGCTTGATCTGGGTCTGGTCGAGCCACGCCTGATAGGGATGCGCCGAGGCGATTTCTTCCTTGAGCTCGTCGTCGTCGATGATGCGGCCGCGCTCGAGATCGACGAGCAGCATGCGGCCGGGCTCGAGCCGCCACTTGCGCATGATGCGCTCTTCGGGCACGTCGAGGACGCCGGCCTCCGACGCCATGACGACGAGATCGTCGGAGGTGACGAAGAAGCGCGCGGGCCGCAGCCCGTTGCGGTCGAGCGTGGCGCCGATCTGGCGCCCGTCGGTGAAGGCGAGCGCGGCCGGCCCGTCCCACGGCTCCATCAGCGCCGCGTGATATTCGTAGAAGGCGCGGCGCTTGGGCATCCATCAGCGGATTGTCGGCCCACGCCTCCGGGATCATCATCATCAGCGCGTGCGGCAGCGGATAGCCGCCGGCGACCAGGAGCTCGAGGCAATTGTCGAGCGTCGCCGAATCGGAATTGCCGTCGCCGATCAGCGGCCACAGCTTGTCGAGATCGCCGCCCAGCACCTTCGAGGTCATCGAATGGCGCCGCGCCATCATCCAGTTGATGTTGCCGCGCAGCGTGTTGATCTCGCCGTTATGGGCGAGATAGCGGAACGGATGCGCCAGCTCCCAGGACGGGAAGGTATTGGTCGAGAAGCGCGCATGCACCAGCGCCAGCGCGGATTCCGTGCGCTCGTCCTCGAGGTCCTTGTAGAAGCGGGCGAGCCGCTCGGCGATCACCATGCCCTTGTAGATGATGGTGCGCGTCGAGCAGCTCGCGATATAGAAGGCGGCGCCCTCGGGCAGCGCGCGGGCGCGGATCGACTTGTGGCACTGCTTGCGGATGACGAAGAGCTTGCGCTCGAACGCGTCGGGATCGGGGCAATTGGCGCCGCGGGCGATGAAGAACTGGCGGATCACCGGCGCGATCGGCTGGATGCTCTCGCCCAGCACCGAGGCGTCGCGCGGCACGTCGCGCCAGCCCAGCAGCGTCTGCCCCTCGGCGGCGACGAAATGCCGCGATCGTCTCCTCGCAGGCCGGGCGCGTCTCGGCATGGCGCGGCAGGAACACCATGCCGACGGCATAGCGGCCGGGCTCCGGCAGGCGAAGCCCAGCGCCGCCGCCTCCGCGCGCAGCAGCCGGTCGGGGAGCTGGATCAGGATCCCGGCGCCGTCGCCCGCCAGCGGGTCGGCGCTCACCGCGCCGCGATGGGCGAGATTGTCGAGGATCTTGATGCCGTCGATGAGGATGCGATGGCTCTTGCGGTTCTTGATATTGCGCGATGAAGCCGACGCCGCAGGCGTCGTGCTCGTGACGCGGATCGTAGAGCCCCTGCCGCGCGGCCATCGTTTGCCGTCTTCCACCCCTTCCCGCTTCCCCGCGCCAACCGATCCCCCGCGCGCAGACCCGAGGTGGCAACTTTGCTGCCGCAGAGTTCTGCGCGCGCGCAACCCTTTAACATCGCTGGCGGCGTTCGGACGAGTCAAGCCGCGCGCTGCGTTGTGTCGCATCGCGCGGGCGCAAATTCGCGCCGGCGGACGGGCGGGTTCGCTCACCCCTCTTCTCCGCCCGGCCGACGCGGCTCCTCATTCCGTTATGCCGCAACCTCTGCTAGGCTATGGTATCGCCGGCTTGGTCTCGGCTCGCGGACCAGGGGAGCAGGGCCGGCATTGGATTCCCGGAGCAGAAAGACAAATGGGCAGAGGCCATGATTGGCGCCCGCCACGGCGGCGGGGCTTTGATGACGACAATTTTGCGGTAGAGCCGGCGCGGCGGGGGGCGCCCCGCGTTTCGGTGGGACCGGGGCGCGACCGCCGATGGAGGCAGCGCCGGGCGGGCCGCCGACCCGCGCCAAGGTGAAATGGTTCAACCCCGAAAAGGGCTTTGGCTTCGTCGAGCTGGCGCGACGGCTCGGGCGACGCCTTCCTGCACCTGTCGGTGCTGCAGCGGGCCGGCCAAGGCCCGGTCGCGCCCGGTACCAGCCTGCTCGTGCGCACGAGCCAGGGACAAAAGGGCGCGCAGGTCGCCGAGGTGATGGAGGTCGACGCCAGTACCGCGTCGGCGACGCCGCCCGCCGCGCGAGCGCTCCTTTCGCTCCCGGCGCCCCGCGTCCGCCGCGGCGCGAGCGCGACATGGGGGCCACCGTCGAGATGCGCGGCACGGTGAAATGGTACAACGCCGCCAAGGGATTCGGCTTCGTCGTCGTGCCCGAGGGCGGCAAGGACGTGTTCATCCACGTCTCGGTACTGGAGCAGCAGGGCTTGACCAACCTCGCCGAGGGGCAGGCGGTCGTCATGCAGGTGGCCCAGGGCGCCAAGGGGCCGAAGCCGTCTCGATCCGGCTCGGCTAGAGCCCGCGGGGCGGCGGCTCTCAGGCGGCCGGCGTGGCGGCGCGGTGCGGCAACGCCCGAGCAGTTCGGGGCGGCGAGAGGCTTGTGAGGATGCCGCCGCGCCGCTCAGCACCGCCTGGGCGAGCAGATGCTCGACGCTGAACCCCGTCATCTGATGACGGTCGCGTCGGCGCGCTGCCGCCGCAGCTCGAAGAACGCCTCGACCCCGTTCATCCCGGGCAGCTTCACGTCCATCAGGGTGAGATCGAAATCGCGCTCGGCGAAGCGGCGCACCGCGTCCTCGCCGCTGATGGGCAAGCTCGACCTCGTCGCCCTGTAGCGCCAGGATGTCGGCGATGCTTTCGGCATGGTCGTGATCGTCGTCGACGATGAAAATGCGCCTCATAGGGCGGCTCCTCGGCCTCTCGGCGAACCATAGCTGCGCGGTTACCGCATTACCGCGTGCGGGGCCGGCTGCGCCGCCGACGGCGCTGGATTGCATGGCGCGTCCCGGATGGAGGAGCGAGCCGTGACCAGCGCTGCCCGCGATTGCGCGAACTGCTCCGCGGCCCGGGCTCCTGGTCTGCCCGGTCATCGCGGAGCCGCTGACGCCCGGCTGGTGTGCAGGCGGGGCTGCCGATGGCGCTGCTCGGCGGCTTCGGCATCGCCGCGGCACGCTTTGCCCTGCCCGATACCGGGCTCATCAGCTTGCCGAGGTGGTCGACCAGGTGCGCAACACCTGCCGCCGCGGTGCCGGGCTTTCCCATCATCGCCGACGGCGACACCGGCTATGGCAACGCCATGAACGTGCGGCGCACGGTGCGGGAGTTCGCGCGGCGCCGGCGCCGCCGCGATCCTGATCGAGGATCAGGTCTGGCCGAAGAAATGCGGCCATTACGGCGGCGGCCGGCCGGTGATCGGGCGCGCGGAGGCGCGCATGAAGATCCGCGCCGCAGTCGAGGCGCGCGCGGATGCCGACATCCTGATCATGGCGCGCACCGACGCGCGCTCCTCGGTCGGGTTCGACGAGGCGATGGCGCGCTGCCGCGCCTTCGAGGAGGAGGGCGCCGACATCCTTTTCGCCGAGGCGCTCGAGACCGTCGAGGAGCTCAAGCCCTTCGCCGGCGGCTTCCGCGGCCGACCTGGGCCAACATGATGCCGAAGACGCCGGTCGACCGCGCGCGCCGACCTCAAGGCCATGGGCTTCAAGGTCGTGACCTACAACGTGCTGCTGCACGCCGCGGTCCGCGCCATGCGCGACACGCTCGCAGCGCTCGCCGCCGACGATCCTGCCGCGCGCGCCGCCGGTGGCTTCCTTCGCCGAGCTCGACGGCGCTCGTCGGCCTGCCCGAATACGACGCGACGGCCGAGCGTTACCGCGTCGCCGAATGAGCGGCTCAGGCGTGGTAGTCGGCGGCGACGGTCTCGTCGACCGGCGCGCGGCCTGCGCCAGCGCGCGGAACACCGGCGTCAGCACGACCGCCACGACGAGATTGAGGATCACCGTGTAGAACGCGGTATAGCCGGGCATGGTGACGCCGGCGATGGTCAGCGGATAGGTGGCGCGTGAAGTTCATCGCTGCCGCCATCGCACGTCCCGGCCACCATGCCGGCCGCCCAGCCGACGAGCAGCGCCCAATCGTCGAACCAGCGCGTGTAGAGGCCGAGGATCACCGCGGGCAGGGTCTGGATGATCCAGATGCCGCCGAGAAGCTGAAGCTGGATCGCGTATTGCGTCGGCACGAAGAGGATGAAGACGAGCGCGCCGAACTTGACGACCAGCGACGCCCATTTCGCCATCTGCGCCTCGTCCTTGCCGGCGATGCAGTCGGCCTGGAAGAACTCGCGGTGGATGTTGCGCGTATAGAGGTTGGCCGCGGCGATCGACATGATCGCCGCCGGCACCAGCGCGCCGATGCCGATGGCGGCGAAGGCGATGCCGACGAACCAGGACGGGAAGCTGTGGAGGATCAGCGCCGGCACGGCGAAGTTGGCCTTGAAGGTCTCGAAGCCCTGGGCGTATTCGGGAAGCTTGTCGACCCCGGCGGCGATCGCCATGAAGCCGACCAGCGCGAGGAAGCCCGAGCATCAGCGAATAGCCCGGCAGCATCGCCGCGTTGCGGCGGATGGCGTGGCCGCTGCTCGCGCTCAAGATGCCGGTCATCGAATGCGGATAGAGGAAGAGCGCCAGCGCCGAGCCCAGGGCGAGCGTCGCATAGACGCCATAGGCGCCCGTGGTGTGCGGCCCGGGCGCGGCGAGCAGGAGCTTCGCCGGCGGCACGGCGGCGAAGATCTTGCCGTAGCCGCCGAGCTCGATCGGCACGACGATCACCGCGGCAAAGGCGGTGATGTAGATCAGCACGTCCTTGACGATGGCGATCGCCGCCGGCGCGCGCAGGCCGCTCGAATAGGTGAAGGCGGCGAGAATGACGAAGGCGATGATGAGCGGCAGGTCCCCGGCCAGGCCCGTGCCGGAGATGCCCATCGCGCCGATCACCACCTGGATGCCGACGAGCTGCAGCGCGATATAGGGCATCGTCGCGACGATGCCGGTCACCGCGATCGCCAGCGCCAGCCAGCGGTTGCCGAACCGGCCGCGCACGAAATCGGCGGCGGTGATGTAGCCGTGCTTGTGCACGACGCTCCACAGCCGCGGAAACACCAGGAACAGCAGCGGATAGATGACGATCGTGTAGGGCACCGCGAAGAACGCGATGGCGCCGGCGCCGAAGGCCAGCGCCGGCACGGCGATGAAGGTGTAGGCGGTATAGAGATCGCCGCCGATCAGGAACCAGGTGACGACGGTGCCGAAGCGCCGCCCGCCGAGGCCCCACTCGTGCAGCAGGTCGAGATCGCCCCGGCGCCAGCGCGCGGCGGCGAAGCCGAGCCAGGTGATGAAGCCGAACAGCAGCACGAAGACGACGAGAGCCGTCCAGTTGATCTGCAGCCATGTGCGGTATCCCCCCTGCACGCTCCTAGCGCTCGCGGATCTCGGTGGCGAAATAGACGATCGCCGTCAGCACCGCGCCGATGATCGACCCAGAGCATCTGGTACCAGTAGAAGAAGGGGATGCCCAGCCAGTGGGGCTCGGCCACGTTGTAGAAGGGCGGCCACAGCACGGCCACGCACTGGATGATGAACAGCAGGTACCACCAACTCCATTTTTGGGTTTTGGGCGATGCGCTATTCATGATGCGCTTCCTCCTGGCGTCCTGATCCCCGGCGCCTACCTCAATTTTAAGACTTTTCCGCAAGTTACGGCAAGACGCTGGATGCGGCTGCGAGGCGGCGGATCACTCGATGGTCACGCTCTGGTCGGAATAGGTGACGCGGACGCCATAGCTCCCCTCGTTGACGGTCCAGCGGCGCAGCGTGTAGCTGCGCAGGCCTGCCTTGTGGAGCGGATCGGAATCGGCAATCGCGCGCGCCGCGGCGAAGTCCTTGGCGCGAATGACGATGAGGCCGCCGGCGGGCTGCCGTCTTCGTTCGCCATCGGTCCCGCGGCGAACATGATGCCGTCCTTCTCCAGCCGCACCTGGTGCTGGAGATGCTCGGGCAGCAGCCGCTCGATCTCCTCGCGCGACGCCTTGGGTACGGTGTGGATCACGTACATCTGCCGGCCGAGAAACTTCTCGACGAGCTGCTTCAGGCTCTGAGCCGCATCGGTCATGGCATGTCCCTCCTCAGTTTCCCGCCATCTTAACCGAACGCGTCCGGCAGGAAACCGGCAAGGGGCCCGCAAGGGGCCCGCAAGGGGGTTGAATCGGGCTCGTTTTGCGGCATGCTGGGACCACGTCACGGAAGGTGCGCCGCCATGAAAATCTTCAACTTCCATCTCATGCCCTATGCCGATGCGGACCTCGACGCCATCGAGCGCAACGGCTCGGCCTGGATCACCTTCTCCAACAGCCACTACGACCCGGTGAAGGGCGCCGCGCTCTACCACCGCTATCTCGACGAGCTGGAGTATGCCGACAAGCTCGGCTTCGACGGCGTCTGCCTCAACGAGCATCACCAGACCGCCTATGGGCTGATGCCGACGCCGGGCGTGCTGGCGGGCGCGCTCACCCGCAGCGTCAAGCGGGCCAAGATCGCCGTCCTCGGCCGCGCGCTGCCGCTCCTCAACAATCCGCTCAGCATCGCCGAAGAATTCGCGATGCTCGACAACCTGTCGGAAGGACGGTTCATCGCCGGCTTCGTGCGCGGCATCGGCGCGGAGTACCACTCCACCGGCATGAACCCGACCGAATCGCAGGACCGCTTCCTCGAGGCGCACGAACTCATCGTGCGCGCCTGGACCGAGCCCGGACCCTTCCGCTATGCCGGGCGGCACTACCGCTTCGACTACGTCAACATCTGGCCGCGGCCCTACCAGACGCCGCACCCGCCGATCTGGATTCCCTCGCAAGGCTCGGCGTCGACGATCCGCTGGGCGGCGAAGATGCGCTATACCTACTGCCAGACCCTGAGCCCGATCGCGTTCGTGGCGCGCTTCTTCCAGCTCTATCGCGACGAGGCGGAGAAGGCCGGCTACCAGGCCTCGCCCGATCAGCTCGCATGGTCGAACTCGATCTATGTCGCCGACACCGACGCCAAGGCGATGAAGGAAGCCAAGCCCCATCTCGAAGCGCTCGCCAACCGCTTCCTCAAGATGCCGACCGAGATGCTGCTGCCGCCGGGCTATACCAGCAACGAGTCGATGAAGCGCATCCGCGAGGCCAAGACCACCGGCATAGCCGCAGACCGCCGAGGAGCTGGTGCGGGCGGGCGTCGTCATCGTCGGCAGCCCCGCCACGGTGCGCGAGAAGCTCGAGGCCGATATCAGGACCTCGCCGGCTTCAATACCTCGCTCACCAAGACGCAGTTCGGCACGCTCCCGGCCGAGATGGTCAAGGCGAACCAGGAGGCGATCGCGGCGGAGGTGCTGCCCTATTTCCGCGACCGCACCCCGCAGCCCGCGCGCCAGCCCGCCGCCGCCCAGTAGCCGGCGCGGGTCACGGCCCTCCCACCGCACGCACCCGACGGCCGAGTCATGCGTACGGCTGATCCGTGCCCTGCGGCGCCACCGGTTGACCCGAACGCCCCAAGCGGGCATGCTGGCCCGATGGAGCATCGCGACGGCCGGGTCAATCTGCTGATTTCGATGGGACATTTCCTGTCCCATTTCTATCAGCTTTGCCTGCCGCCGCTGTTCATCGTGTGGCAGCACGAGTTCGGCATCAGCTATGCCGCGCTGGGCCTGGCGCCGGTGGTCATGAGCATCATGGCCGCCGCGCTGCAGACCCCCTACGGGTTCCTGGTCGACCGCTACGGCGCACGGCCGTTTCTGATCGGCGGCACGGTTGTCATGTCGGTGTCGATCGCGGGCATGTGCTTCGCCACCGCCTATTGGCAGATCCTCGTGCTGGCGATGATCTCCGGCACGGGCAATGCCGTCTTCCATCCGGCGGACTATGCGATCCTGTCCGGCTCGATCCGCAAGGACCGGATGGGTCGCGCCTTTGCGCTGCACAGCTTCACGGGCAATCTCGGCTTCGCCGCGGCCCCCCCGGTGGTCGCCGGGCTGATGCTGATCATGGGCTGGCGCTACACGCTATTGCTGGTCGGGCTCTTGGGCCTTCCCGTCGTCGCTTGCGTGGTGTGGCAGAGCAGCGTCCTCAAGCACCAGATCCGGCGCGAGGAAAGGGCCAGCCGGTTGACGGCGCGCCAGCTCATCCTCGATCGCACCATGGTGCTGTTCTTCGGGTTCTACCTGCTGGGCTCGATGGCCGGGAGCGGGGTGCAGGCCTGGCTCATCACCGTGCTGCACCAGGTCAAGGGGATCGAGATCGCCTTGGCCTCGACCGCGCTCACCGCCTACATGATCGGCTCGAGCGTCGGCGTTCTCGTCGGCGGCTGGGCCACCGACCGCGCAACCTCGCACCGCCATCTCGCCTATTTCGTCGTTGCGCTCACCGGCATTTCCGCGGTGATGACGCTGTTCGTCGGCGCCCTGCCGGTGACCGGGCTCATCGCCATCGCGATGATGTTCTTCTCGGGCGTGGCCTTGGGCGGCAGCCGCACGCCGCGCGACGTCATGCTCAAGGACGCGGCGCCCCCCGGCGAGATCGGCAAGGTCTTTGGCTTCGTCAGCGCCGCGCTGCCTTTGGGCGGCGCGATCGTGCCGGTGCCGTTCGGCTTCCTCATCGACCACGGCCACGCCGAGATGGTGCTCGTCCTCGCGGCGATCCTGTTGGCAGCGAGCCTCTTGTGCATGGGCACGGCCAAGGCGTCGATCAGCCGCGCCGCCGCCCCCGCTGCGGCGGAATAGCGCCTTCGCTCTGGAGCCCGATCCTGCGATAGGATCGCCCAACCAATAACGAGCGGAGGAAGCGCCGTGTCTGCCGCCAAGATCGATTTCGAGAAATTCCGTCTGCGCCGCTTCGTCGAGAAGCTCATCGGCCTGGGCGAGGTCGAGATCCACGACGAGCCGGTGGCGCTGGCCAATCTGAGCGCGATCATCGAAGCGACGCCCAAGGCGACGCTGTTCAAGAAGGCGGGACCGCAGCAATACGAGCTCGTCGCCGCCGTCCTGGGCAGTCGGCGCCGCATGGCCACGGCCTTCGGCGTCGACGACAAAGCGGTGCCGACCGAATACATGCGCCGCATGGCGATGCCGCAACCGGTGGTGGAGGTGCCCTCGAAGGATGCCCCCGTCCATGCCGTGATCAAGACCGGCGACGCCGTCGATCTTTCCACCCTGCCCTTTCATCTCCAGCACGAGTTCGACGGCTGCACCTATATCTCCTCGGCGATCGACTATTCGGTCGATCCGGCCACGGGGCGCAGCAATGTCGGCTGCCGCCGCCTCATGCTGCGCGACCGCACCACGCTGCGCTCCAATCTCAGCGCGGAATCCGACTTCAAGCGGATCTATCGCGGCTGCGTCGAGCGCCATCAGCATTTTCCCGTGAGCTTCGCCATCGGCTCGCACCCGCTCGACTTCATCGCCGCCGGCACGCGCATTCCCTCCGACGAGTTCGCCCTCGTCGGCACGCTGCGGGGCGAGCCGGTACCGATGGTTCGCGGCGTCACCAATGGCGTGCTCGCCCCGGCCGATGCTGAGATGATCATCGAGGGTTATTTCGACGAGCTCGGCTGGCGCGAGAAGGAAGGCCCCTATGGCGAGTTCTGGGGCCTCTATGGTCCCGTCCATCCCGATCCGGTGTTCCATGTCACCGCGATCGCGCAGCGCCGCGACGTGTTGCACCAGACCGTGCTGCACGGCTGCCGCCGGATCGAGCGGATGGAGGCGACGCACCTCTTCTGCATCAATTCCGAAGTGGCGATGACGCGCGTCCTCGCCGCGGCCGGGATCGACGCGGCAGCCGTGTGCTCGGTCCCGACGGTAGCCTCGATGGCGCATGTCCGCGTCGCGCTGAAGCGCGGCACGCCCGGCGAGGCGCGGCGCGCGATCGAGGCCTTGTTCACGATGGGGCCGGTCAAGCATGTCGTCGTCGTCGATGACGATATTGATCCGTTCTCCGATGGGGAGGTGGCCTGGGCCATGTCGACGCGGTTTCGCGCCGACGATGACGTCGTCATGGTGGATGGCTGCCCTGGCGCCTACATGGACCCGACCGTCGATGATAGACGCGTGACAACGAAAATTGGCTTCGACGCCACCGCGCCCTATGACCGGCGCGATACCATCGTGGGCTGGCGACCGCTGCCGCCGCGCCTGAAGCCGGCGCCGCGCTACCAGACCGTGCGCCAGGCCTTGGCCGCGGGCCCCAAGTATTTCCGAGAACTCATGGAGGCGGTGGGCAGCGACGACGGGCGCGAGATCGCGCTGGAACTTGGCGCGCTGCACCAGGAGGCGCTGATCGACCGGCTGGAGAACGGCGAATGGACACTGAAGGAGCCGGGCTAACCCCGAAATTCGGCATTGGCGGTTGCGGCTCGCCTTGGTTAAGATCGCGCTGGTTGCCACCCCGTCGATGCCTCCACGTCGATGCGGCCACGGTAACAGTGCCTCGTGGTCTGCGTTGACCTTTGAGGCGGCCTGAGTTTCGCACGGGGATGGGGCGAACGTACGCCGCATATGAACGTCGCGTTCGGTTTCGTTCGAGATAAAGGGCACCAATCGACGGATTAAGGACCTTGCCCATTAGAGCGGAAAACATGCTGGCCAGACGGGCCGCCGTCCGCACCGAACCGCCCCCCGATCGGCCACCGCGATGGTCGTTGGCGGACGTCCCCTACGAGCGCATCGATGTCGCGGCACTGCGCGATAACGAGCGGCTGTTCCAGCTTGTCGCGGCCGCGTCGTTCATCGAGATCACGTCGGGCACGTATACGCGCAACCTCGTGGAATTCTACCGCGGCGACGCCGAGGTCATCGACTGGCTCGAGGCGGGCTGGCAGCACGAGGAGGTGCAGCACGGCAACGCGCTGCGCCGCTATGTCGAGACGGCGTGGCCGGAGTTCGATTGGGAGCGCGCCTATCGCGGTTTCTTCGGCGAGTATGAGGCGCTCTGCGCGGTCGAGCATCTCGCCGAGACCCGCGCGCTCGAGATGGTCGCGCGCTGCGTCGTGGAGACCGGCACGGCGAGCTTCTATCGCATGCTGTCGGACGCCGCACCCGAGCCGGTGCTGCGCCAGCTCGCGGCGCGCATCAGCGCCGACGAGGTCGATCACTACAAGCATTTCTTCCGCTTTTTCCGACGCTATGCCGTGGCCGAGCGGCCGGGCCGCGCGGCGGTGGCGCGGATGCTGTGGCGGCGCATGGCGGAGGTCGATTCCGAGGACGCGATCTGCGCCTTCAAGCATCTCAGCCTCGTCGCCTACCCGGCACAGCCATTCCACCCGGACGACTATCAAGCCTTCCGCCAGTCCGTGCGCGTCATGGCGCAGCAGCACTACAACTACGAGATGGCGGTAAAGATGATGCTGAAGCCGCTGCAGCTCGGCGGCTTGCTGAGCCGGGTCGCGGTGCCCTCGGCAACGGCGCTGACGCGGCTCTATCTCTTCCACTAGGGACCGTCGCACCCGCCGCCTTGCCGCCCTTGGCCGGCGATGCTATGGCTGAGCGGCGTCAACTTCCGCTCGGCAGGGTGCCATGACCGTTGCCACGTCGGATGTCCCCGTCCTCGATTTCGACCCCTATGCGCGCGGCTTCATCGCCGATCCCTATGATGCCTACGAGACCATGCGCGAGGCGGCGCCGGTCTTTCGGCTGAGTCGGTACGACGTCTGGGGCATCGCGCGCTTCGAGGAAGTGCAGGCGGCGCTCACCGACTGGCGCAGCTTCGGCTCCGCCGCCGGAGTGGGGCTCGCAGACTTCCGCAAGGACGAGCCGTGGCGGCCGCCGAGCCTGCTCCTGGAGACCGATCCGCCGCTCCATGACCGCACCCGCGCCGTCGTCAACCGGGTCATG
Source organism: uncultured Alphaproteobacteria bacterium (assembly GCA_963832575.1). Lineage (GTDB taxonomy): Bacteria > Pseudomonadota > Alphaproteobacteria > ATCC43930 > CGMCC-115725 > DATJLY01. Next base: position 1,154 of record CAWHUT010000017.1, on the reverse strand, counting down.
TCGCCGGCCGCGCTGCGCAAGCTGCGCGACGACTTCACCCGCGACGCGGTGGCGCTCATCGACCGGCTGGTCGCGCGCGGCCGCTTCGACGGCGTCACCGATCTGGCCGAGATCTATCCGATCAAGGTTTTCCCCGACGCCGTCGGCTTGAAGGCGGAGGGGCGGGAGAATCTGCTCCCCTATGGCGACATGGCATTCAATGCGTTCGGGCCGCTCAACGACCGCTTCCGGGAAGCGGCGGCGCGCGCCGATGTGGTGGTGCCCTGGATCATGGCGAGCTGCCGGCGCGAGGCGCTGGCGCCCGACAGTCTCGGCGCCCAAGTCTATGACGCGGTCGAGCGCGGCGAGGCGAGCGAGGAGGAAGCGGCGTTGCTGGTGCGCTCGTTCCTCACCGCCGGCATGGATACGACAGTGGCGGCGCTCGGGAGCGCGCTCTGGTGTCTTGCCACCCACCCCGACGAATGGGCAAAGCTGCGCCGCGACAAGACGCTGGCGCGCGCCACCTTCGAGGAAGTGATCCGCCTGGAGACGCCGATCCAGTGCTTCTTCCGCACCACCTCGCGCGCCCTCACCTTCGCGGGAACGCCCCTGGGCGACGGCGAGAAGGTGCTGCTGTTCTTCGGCGCGGCCAACCGCGATCCCCGTCACGTCGACGCCCCGTCGCGCTTCGACATCACGCGCAAGCCGCAGCCCCATGTCGGCTTCGGCGCCGGCATCCACCACTGCGTCGGCCAGATCATCGCGCGAATGGAAGGCGAGATCATCCTCGCGGCGCTGGCCGAGCGGGTGGCAACGATCGCGCTCGACGGCGAGCCGGTGCGGCGCATCAACAACTGCGTGCGCGGCCTGAGCCGCCTGCCGCTCGTCGTCACGACAGCGTAACGCGATGGCGCAAGCGGACGCCGAAGCCGATCTCGCCGCGCGCCTGGAGGCCCTGCCCGCGCTCGTCAACGGCGATGCGTGGCTGGTGCATCGCGGCCGTTTCGTCACGCTGGCGCTCCGCCTCGACCTCGGCACGATCTCCCGCCACGTCACGATCGAGCACGGCCGCATCGAGGCGGTGGAGCGCGGGCCGTTCCTCATGCGCGCCTTTGCCTTTGCCGTGCGCGGCAGCGCGTCCGGCTGGCGTCAGTTCTGGCAACCCTGCCCGCCGG
>CAWHUT010000016.1:0-17859 GCA_963832575.1 uncultured Alphaproteobacteria bacterium | reverse complement strand
CGAAAACGAACACTTTCATGGCCGTCCCTCGCTCGGTGCAGGCCTCGCTCTCCGGCAGCAACAATTGGGGCACGGATGGAACGGAGTTTCAAGCACGGCCGCCGCCCGGCGAATTGCCTTCGCCGCGGCGATGACGCATCCTGACGCATGCGTTCAGGCTAGGTCCGGGGAGATCCGATGCCCTTTGATGTCATAACGATCGGCGGCGGCTTTTCCGGATTGGTGACGGCGTGCCGTGCGGCCGAGCTTGGCCTCAACGTCGCCGTGTTCGAGGCGCGGGCTGAAGAGCGCTATCCCTGCAGCTCCCGCTATTCGACCGGCGTCTTCGGCGTCATGGGCCTGTCGCTGGCAAACCGGCCTGAGGTGCTGACCGACGCTATCATCGCGGGCACGGGCGGCACCGCCGATCCGGACCTTGCCCGCGGGGTCGCGGCAAACGCCAAGCGCACGCAGGAATGGCTGGAAAGCCAAGGCGCGCGCTTCGTCGTGCGCGGCACGCTCGACCAGAGCCAGCACATGCTGGCACCGCCGCGGCGGCTCGATGTGGGCGGCCTCGACTGGGACGGGCGTGGCGCCGATGTGCTGATGCACCGCCTGGAAGACAATCTGAGAAGTCGCGGCGGACAGATCTTCCGCGGCATGCATGTCGACTCACTGATCGTCGAGAACGGCGCCTGTATCGGCGTCAGCGCGACGCGCGACGGCAAAAGCGAGCGCTTTGCCGCCAACGCGGTGGTGATCGCCGATGGCGGCTTTGCCGCCAATCCGGCGATGGTTGCGCAGTACATCACGCCGCGCGCCGACCGCGTGCTGGCCCGCGTCGGTCCTGGCGCCAAGGGCGACGGCATCGCCATGGCCGAGGCGGCCGGCGCCGCCATCGGCGGCTTCGGCGCCTTCTATGGCCATATTCATCACCGGGACGCGATGAGCAAGACGGCGCTGTGGCCCTATCCGCATTTCGATGCGCTCGCCACGGTGAGCGTGCTGGTCGGGCCGGACGGAAAGCGCTTTGCCGATGAGGGGCTGGGCGGCGTCTATGTCAGCAATGCGATCGCGCGTCTCGACGATCCCCTGAGCGCCTTCATCGTCTTCGACGAGGCGATGTGGAGCGGCGAGCCCGGGCGCAGTTTCCCCGTGCCGTGCAATCCGACGCTGCAATCGTCCGGCGGCTGGCTTTTGAGCGCCCCCGATCTCGCCGCCTTGGCCGACAAAGCCGGGCTGCCCGCGGCGGCGCTGGTCGAGACCGTGCGGCACTACAACGATGCGGTCGCCTCACATCGCTTCGGCACTTTGCCGGTGCCGCGCAGCACGGGCACGAGCCTGCCGCTGCCGATCGCGACGCCGCCGTTCTACGCCGCACCGCTCTGCGCGGGTGTCACCGGCACGATGGGCGGCGTCGTCATCGACAGTCATGCGCACGCGAAGCGGCGGGATGGCAGCAAGTTCGCCGGGCTTTACGCCGTGGGCACGCCGGTCGCCCATCTGGAGGGCGGGCCGCACGCCGGCTACGTCGGTGGCCTCGCCGAGGGCTTCGTGCTCGGCCTCCTCGCGGCCGAGCACATCGCGTCCGTCCGCACATCGTGAACCCTCGCGCTCTCGACCGCTTGGCGAAATCCTGATAGGTTCCGGCGCGCATTGAGGGGGTCAAACATGATGCGTTTGCTTGCCGTTGCGACCGCAATTTTCATGCTCGCGGCGCCCGCCTTTGCCGAGACGCCGGAGCAGATGGCGGCGAACAAGAAGGCCGTGCTCGGCTTTTATGAAGCCGCGCTCAATAGGAAGGATTTCGACGCGGCGCAGAAGTTCCTGGGACCGCATTACAAGCAGCACAATCCCACGCTGCCCGACGGCGTCGAAGGGATCCGCAAACTGATCGAGATCCTGCGCACGCGCGCGCCCAACTCGCACGTCGAGGTGATGAAGATCTTCGCCGTCGACGATTTCGTCATCGTGCACTCGCACTCCATCTCCGATCCCGCGAAGCCCGGTCGCGCCATCGCCGAGTTCTACCGCATGGAAGGCGGGCTGATCGCGGAGCATTGGGACGTCATCCAGGACATCCCGGAGCACCCCGCGAACGGCAACGGCATGTTCTGAGGGACCCATCGTGCAGTCCCGGTTCAAGAAACGCACCTTGCGGGCCGCGATCTCATTCTTGATTAGCGTCGTGATGGCGGCATTTGGAGCGAATATTGGTATGGCTCAGTCGGTAGACACGATTCTCGTCAACGGCAAGATCCTGACGGAAGACGCAACAGCGACGGCGCAGCCGGCGCTGGCGATCGCCGAAGACAAGATTGTCGCTCTCGGCGACGACGCCGCCATGGGCAAGCTGGCGGGTCCCAAGACGCGCATCATCGATCTCGGCGGGCGCACGGTCATTCCCGGCCTCATCGATTCCCACATCCACGGCATCCGCGCGGCGCTCAGCTTCGGGACCGAGGTAAGCTGGATCGATGCGGGCAGCCTGACGGAAGCGCTGGGACGCATCAGCGCCGCCGCCAAAACGGGCAAGCCCGGAGCGTGGCTCATCGTCGCCGGCGGCTGGACGGAAGAACAGTTTGCCGAGAAGCGCCGTCCGACGCAGGCCGAGCTGGTCGCTGCGGCGCCCGACAATCCCGTCTATGTCCAGCTTTTCTATAGCTGGGCGATGCTGACGCCCTCGGCGCTCAAGACCCTGGGGATCACCGGCGATGGCGACCTGCCGCCAGGCGCCAAGCTCGAGCGCGACGCCAGCGGCGACCCGACCGGTGCCATCACCGGGACGATCCGGGAATTCGGCACGATCTTCGCGCGGCTGCCGGCGCCGAGCTACGCCGAGGAGGTCGTCGGCACCAAGAAATTCTTCCGTGAGCTCAACCGCCTCGCCCTCACCGGCATCGTCGATCCCGGCGGCATCGGCGTGACGCCGCAGAGCTACCAGCCGCTCTTCCAATTGTGGCGGGAGCATCAGCTCACGCTGCGCGTCGCCTACAGCCTCTCCGCGCTGGCGCCCGGCATCGACGAGATGAAGACGTTTCAGGACCTGACGCAGCTTCTGCCCGCCGGCTTCGGTGACGACATGCTGCGCTTCACCGGCATTGGCGAAATCGTCACCTGGGGCGTCTACAACAACGACCACCCGAGCGAGCAGCAGAAGCAGCAATTCTACGAAGTCGCGCGCTGGGCGGCGGGGCGCGGCATGCTGCTGCGCATCCATTGGCAACATGATGCTGCGGTCGGCCAGATTCTCGACATCTTCGAACGGGTCGACCGCGACGTGAAGATCGCGCCGCTGCATTGGATCATCGACCATCTCGACGACGCGTCGGTGCCGAGCCTGACGCGGATGAAGGCGCTCGGCGTCGGCTGGGCGTTCCAGGACGCGATGTATTTCGCCGGCGACCGCTACGCCAAGAGCGCCGGCATGGACGCCGCGCGGCGTGCGCCGCCGATGGTGACGGGCATGCGCATGGGCGTGATCATGGGCGCGGGCACCGATGCCCATCGCGTGATGAGCTACAACCCGTTTGTGGCCTTGCGCTGGATGCTCGACGGCAAGAGCGTCGCGGGCACGGCGCTGCGCGGGCCGGAGGAGACGCCGACCCGCATGGAGGCGCTGCGTCTTTATACGCTAGGCAGCGCCTGGTTCGCCAAGGACGAGGCGCGCCGCGGCTCGCTCGAACCGGGAAAGCTCGCCGATCTTGCCGTGCTCGAGCACGACTACATGACGGTCCCGGTGGCCGAGATCGGCCGCTTGCAATCGCTCATGACCATGGTCGGCGGCCGGATCGTCTATGCCGCCGGGCCTTTCGCCGAGCTCGAGGAGCAGTAGACATACCCGTTCCGCTTGCCTGCGACCGGCTGAACGACGATGATCCGGCGCAGCGAGGTTCCGTCATGCAGTGCAGTATCCGTTTCGCCCACCGCTTTCGTGGGGCAAGAGCCTTTGTCGCAGCGGGGCTCGTGCTCGCCCTGACCGGCTGCTTCGTGTCGCAATCGCGCAAGGACGAGGCCGACGCGAAGGCGCAGGCGATCTATGCGCAATGCGAACACCAGCGCCTGGCCGGCGCGTACAAGAACCATCTCGCCGCCGTCAACTGCGCCGTCCCCGATGTGGTCGCGGCCTATCAGGAATTGGGCTATCCCTTCACTGATCTCGTCTATGAACTCGATCCAGGCGCGGCGCATCGGTGCCGACCGGGTCGACACCGGCACCGTGACCGAAGCCCAATATCAGCAGGATCTGGCGGAGCTTCAGACCCGTCTCACCGCCGAGGAAGGCCGCCGCCGCGAGATCATGAAATTCGGCGGCGATCCGCGGCCCGCTCCGGTGGGCACGCTGATCCAGGGGCTGAACTCCTTCGCGCCCGCGCCGACTGCGGCCGCGCTCCCGTCACTCCCGACCACGCCGGGCTGCGTCCCGCTCGGCCAGATCAGGACCTGCAGGTGACGGCGGCGCCCCTGGCCTTGATCAGGACGTGAAGCCGTAAAGCCGCGTGGGGTTGTCGACCAACAGCTTCTGCCGCGTCGCCGCGTCTGGCGCGATCAGCGGCAGGAGCTCGACCAAATCGGCGTCGTCCGGCCGCCAGCGGTTGCTGGGATGCGGCCAGTCCGTCCCCCAGACCACGCGGTCGGGGCTGGCCGCGATCAGCGCCTGCGCGAACGGCAGGGCGTCGTGGAAAGGCGGACCGGCGGCAGAAATGCGGTCGGGTCCCGACAGCTTGACCCAGGCGTTGTCGCGCTTCATCAGCTCCAGCAGCGCTTTGAATCCTGGCTGCTCGAGCCCCTCCGCGGTGTTCACGCGCCCCATATGGTCGATGACGAGCGGCATGTGGATGGCGCGCAGGAGGTCGAAATTGATGAGCATGTCGGCCGGATCGAGCAGAAAGGTCACGTGCCAGCCCAGCGGCCGGATGCGCTCCAGCACGCGGCGAACGACGACCAGATCCGGGGCGCCGCCCAGATGGCTCACGAAAGTGAAGCGCACACCGCGAATGCCCGCCTCATGCAGCGCCAGCAGGTCCTTGTCCGTCGCGCTGTCATCCACCGGAGCCACGCCGCGATAGCGCCCGCCGCTCGCGGCGAGCGCTGCGAGCGTCACGTCGCGGGCGGTGCGACCGGCCTGCACGATCACGGCATGCTCGAAGCCGAGATGGCGATGCATTGCCATCAACCGTTCCGCGTCGAGTTCGGGGAATTGCGTGCCCGTGCCATAGACGTGGCAATGGACGTCACAGGCACCCGGCGGCGGCGCAAATCCGGGCTTCCGCAGATTGAGGACGGGCTCGGCCATGGCGCTCCTCCGGAGGGTCGGGGAACGCTTAAGCCAGACCCACCCGGGTGTCAACGACACCGCCGGCAATCCGCCTTGTCGAAGCCGGCCAAAGGGCACACCCTGGCGCCGGAATTCTGAAACGGAGGGGATGATGAACCGGAAATCGAGCGTCTTTCGCGGCGCGCTCTTGAGTGTCCTCATTGCGGGTCCGCTCGCCGCGGCGGAGGAACAGCAGGTATCGCGCCTGCCGCCGCTGCCACGGCCGCTCGATCCGATCATCCAGGAGATGTTCGACAAGCGCCAGGCCATGGGCGGCGCGGTGATCAATCTCCAGCTCACGACGGGCCACGCGCCGAAGCTCAGCAAGGCCGCCGAGACCATGGCCTTCGCGCTGCGCTTCGATGCCGTGACGCCGCGGAACCTGCGCGAGCTTGCCATCATGCGCACGGCCGAGATCGTCGGCTCGGAGTATGAGATCAATCAGCACCGGCCGCTGATGAAGATGTGCGGGTATAGCGACCCGCAGATCGCCGCCGTCGCCGATTGGCAGGGCTCGACCCTCTTCGACGACAAGCAGCGCGCCGTCCTCGCCTATGTCGAGGAGATGGCGCACGGCGGCAACGTCGACGACAAGACCTTCGCAACGCTCGCGCACTTCTTCACGCCCCAGGAGATCGTCGAGCTCACCTACACCGTGAGCAACTACTACGGCAACGGCCTCCTCACCAAGGCGCTGAAGATCCAGATCGAGACGGACGGGCGCATCACCGTCGCGGGCAAATGCTGACAGCGGGATTGCGCCGCCGCGCCTGCGTCACCGCCTGTTGTGGCCGCGCTCCACGCCGTCTTGAAACGCGGCGACGATCTGGTGGAACTGCTCCGTCTGCTCGCGGAAGGGGAGCGCGGCGGCGCGGTTGATGAGATGGTACTGCGCGGCGCGCTGGTGCTGGGCGACGAGACGAAACACCCACAGACCCTGATCCATCGTCGTCAAGGGATCGTTGGTGGCCCACACCACCTGCACGGGAACGGCCATCCCGTTCTGCCGGCACACCTCGAAGAACCGCGTCTTGGCCTTGCCGATGCTGGGGACGAAGATCTTGCGGAAATTGGCACCGCCGATCGCGGCACCGGCTTGGCGATGCGGCTCGCCCGCGGCCGCGGCGATGCAGGCATCGAGCAGTGCATCGTCGATGTGGTGATGGTCGTAGGACAGCCGCTCCAGTGCCCAGGCCTGGGACTGGCGGCTCCACAGCGGCTGCGGCGGATAGGCGAGGGTGAGGTTCTGCACCATGTCGCCGGTCGGCGCGGCCGGACCGCTCGCCACCACGGTCACGGAATCGACCAGCGCGGGCGCCTCGATTGCAAGCGACAAGGCGACGAGACCGCCGAGATCGTGGCCGACGAGATGGCAGGGATGGAACGACAGCGCCTCCAGGAGCGCCGCGACGTGCCGCGTCATCACCTCGACCGTCGGTGCGGCGCCGCCGGGAAGCCCGGTGCCGCCGCTGCCCGGCAGGTCCGGCGCCAGCACGCGCCGGTCGGCCAGGAACGGCACGAGACTCTCGCCCCAGATGTGCAGACCGCTGCAGAACGGCGTGACCCCTGGCGCGCCGCCGTGCAGGAAGGCAACCTTGGGCGCGTCCGCCGGTCCGGTCAGGAAATAGCGCGTCGGCACGCCGGCCAACGGCATGGTCTCAGTCGAGGCGGTGGTCATGCGCGGTCTCCCTCCGGGGTGCTGACGCCCGCGACGAAGCGCGCCATCAGGGCGTTGAAGCGCTCGGGATGCTCGCGGTAGGGAAAGTGCCCGGACTCGTTGAAGATATTGAGCGTGGTGCGCCGTTCGTGCGCGGCCAGGAGATGGAAGAGGCCGATGCCGTATTCGGCGGCGATGGTCTTGTCGTTGAAGCCCCACATCACCTGTGTCGGCCGCTGCAGGCGTCCCTCTGACAACCATGTCAGTGTCTCGCGCTTGTCGCGCGCCAGCGCCGGCAGGAACTGGGTGACGCCGAGCTGCTCAGTCATCATCTTGCGCACGGCCTCGCGGTGCTTGGGCTGCTGCATCACCTCATAGACGGTATCGACCCAGGCATCGGTCACCGTTTCCGGCCGGAAGCAATATCCTTCGTAGATCCAGCGCGCGGATTCCCGCGTGTAGGGCGGATGCGGGCAGCGCGACAGGACCGTCTCATTGGTGCTGACACCGGGGCTCAAGGTGCCGGTGTTGATGATGGTGACGGTGCGCACGAGTTGCTGCGCCTCGAGCGCGATGCGGGTCGCGATATAGCCGCCGCGGGAATGGCCGACGAGATGCACCGGTGGCAGCTTGAGCGCGCGGATGAACGCGGTCGCATGGCTCACCACCGCCGCCATGGTGTAGTCCTCGTCGTGCGCGGGATTGCCGGTATAGCCCTGGCCGAGCTTGTCCAGCGCGATGACGCGGAAGCGCTGCGCGAGCGCGCCGAAATTCTGGTCCCAACAGGTGGCGCTCGGCGCGGAGGTATCGCTGCCGAAATTGCCACCATAGATGAAGACGATCGGCTCGCCCGAGCCCTCGTCGTAATAGCGCGTGCGGATGCCCGCGACGTCGATGTCCTTGGGCTTTGTCATCTCGATCGGCATGGTGTCCTTCCTCTCACTCCGCGTCCGCTCCGCCCAGCACCGCCTGGCGCAGGCGCGGATCGCCCAGCAACGAATTCGCCGGCCCCGCCAGCACGATACGGCCGGTCTCCAGCACATAGCCGCGATGCGACCGGCGCAGCGACTCCATCACGTTTTGCTCGACCAGCAGGACGGCGATGCCGCTGGCGTTGACCGCGCTGACGATGTCGAAGATGGCGGCGACCAGCGCCGGCGCCAGTCCCAGCGACGGCTCGTCCAGCATGAGAAGTTTCGGCGCCATCATCAAGCCCCGGCCGATCGCCGCCATCTGCTGCTCGCCGCCCGAGAGCGTGCCGGCGCGCTGTTCGCGCCGCTCGGCCAGGCGCGGAAAGAGCGCGAAGACGCCGTCGAGACGGCGCGCCAGCTCCGCCTTGGCGCAGCCCGCCGGCGCGCCAAGGCGGAGATTTTCCAGGACGCTCATGCCGACGAAGAGCTGGCGCCCTTCGGGCACGTGGGCGATGCCGCGCGCCACGATCTCCTCCGGCGCAAGTCTGCTGGTGTCGTCGCCGACAAAGCGCACCGTACCTTTGAGTGGCAGCAGGCGCGAGACGGCGCGCAGCAGGGTCGTCTTGCCGGCGCCGTTGGCCCCCACCAGCGAGACGACCTCACCCGCCTCCACCGTAAGCGACACGCCGTGCAGGATGGGCACGTCGCCATAGCCCGTCTCGACATCGCTCAGCTCAAGAAGCGGCGGCATCGCCCACTCCGAGATAGGCCGTGACCACGGCAGGATCGCGCGCGATCTCGGCCGGCGTGCCCTCGGCGATCTTGCGCCCGTGGTCGAGCACGACAACGCGCGCCGCCAGCGCGAAGATCGCCGCCAGCACATGCTCGATCATCAGCACGGTCACGCCTTCCGCGGCGATGCTGCGGATGAGCGCCACCAGCTCGTGAACCTCGCCGGGACGCAAGCCCGCGGCGACCTCGTCGAGCAGCAGAATCCGCGGCAGGGTCGCATAGGCGCGCGCGAGCTCCAGGCGCTTGCGCTCGAGCACGGTGAGCTGGCGCCCGGGCATGGCGGCCTTGTCGGCGAGGCCGAAGCGCTCGAGCACCTCGCGCGCTCGGCGCGTCGCCACCGCCATGCTCCGTTCCCGGCCGAGCACGCCCACCCGCACGGTCGCCAGCACGCTCAAGGCAGGAAAAGGGCGCGCGATCTGAAACGTGCGGCCGATGCCGGCGGCGCACAGGCGCCACGGCGGCATGCCCGTCATGTCCGTGCCGGCCAATCGCACCGCGCCGGTATCGGGATGCAGACTGCCGGCGATGATGTTGAAGAGCGTGGTCTTGCCGGCGCCATTGGCGCCCATGAGGCCCGATATGCCGCCCGCCTCGATGGCGAAGGACACATCCTCCAGCGCCTGGAGGCCACTGAAGCGCTTGGACACATGCTCGACTTCCAGAAGCGCGGTCATGCCCGGCTCCTGACGCGCGTGGCGATGAGCGAGACGATGCCGCCGGGCAGCCGCAGCGCCACGACCAGCAGCACCAGCGCATAGACGATGCCGAGCATGCTCGCAGTCTCGCGCGAGTTGGCGAAGGGCAGGGTGCGCAGCACGTCGGAAAGAACCCCAAACAGCAGCGAGCCCACGACCGGCCCGGCAACTGTGCCGGAGCCGCCGACGATGGTGCCCAGCATCATCGTCAGCGTATTGTCGAAGCCGAAGAGGGTGTCCGGCGCGATAAACAGCAGGAACTGGGCATAGAAGGTGCCGGCGAGCGCGGTGCAGGCGGCGCTCAGCGCGACGATTGCGACCTTGCAGCGAAAGGTGGGAACGCCGCTGGCCTCGGCCGCCGCCTCGTCCTCGCGCAGCGCCACGACGAACTGGCCGAAGCGCGAGCGCTCGAAGCGCCAGGTCGCGAGCGCGAGGAGCGCCACCAGCGCCAGGATGATCTCGTAATAGGGCCAACGCGCGTTGAACATCATGTTGGCCGGATCGTTCGACAGCACCATCACGATGCCGGCATTGGCGCCGACGAAATCCCATTCCTCGAAGAGCGCGCGCACGACTTCCAGAGCGCTCAAGGTCACCACCGCGAAGAACACTCCGCGGACGCGATAGCGGAATGCCACGGCCGAGAGCGCGGCGCCGGCGAGCGCCGCCAGGGCGGCACCCACCCACATGCCGAGCCACGGCGAGACGCCATAGCGCGTGAGCAAGATGGTCGAGGTATAGGCCCCGATGGCGAGGAAGATGCCGTGGCCCAGCGAGAACAGCCCGGCATAGCCGGCGGCAAGGTTCCAGCACTGCGCGAGATAGCAGTCGAAGGCGATGATGATCGCAGCCACCACGGTCGATTCCGGTGCGAAGGCCGGCAGCGACGCGGCCGCGGCGAGGACAATGACGGGAAGGGCGTAGCGGCGGGACATCGAGCGGCGGCGATCCGATCAGGCCGCGTGCGCGGTGCCGAAGAGCCCCGACGGCCGGACCAGGAGACAGACGAGTAGCAGGGCGAAGACCAGCGCCGTGCCGAGCGAGGCGGTGAGGAAATAATCACCGGCGGCCTCGATCACCCCCACCACCAATCCGGCCACGAGCGCGCCGGGCAGGCTGCCGAGGCCGCCGATGATCGAGATGACGAAGGCTTTCAGCATGAAGTCGTAGCCGACGAAGGGATTGACCAGATAGAACGGCACCAGCAGCGCGCCGGCGAAGGCGGCGCTGGCGGTGGCGATCGCGAACGCGCGCTGGAACACCCGCTGCATGCTGATCCCGACCAAGGCCGCGCCGAGCCGGTTGTCGGCGGCGGCCCGGATCTCGGCTCCGAACCGCGTGAGCTGGAGCACGGCCGAGAGCGCCGCGACCGCGGCGAGGCTGGCGCCCGCCGCGATCAGGCGGGTCAGCGGCAGCGCGATGCCGCCCACCTGCAGCGAGCGCATGCCGTAGGACGGCGTCACGCTCCGTAAATCACCGCCGAACAGAAGATTGGCGGCGTTCTCGATGATGATGAGAAGGGCGATCGTCGCCACCATCTGCGCCGCGTGGCTCGCGTCCACGATCGGCGCGATGACCACGCGGTAGAGCGCCGCTCCCACCACGAGGAACACGGGGAAGAGCAGAAGCGCCGCGACATAGGGATCGATGCCGACATAGACGTAGAGGCAATAGCTCGCGAACATCGCGGCCATGACGAGATGGCCGTGCGCGAAATTGACGATGTTCATGACGCCGAAGACGATGGTGAACCCGATCGCCATCAGCGCATAGGCCGCCCCCATCAGGAGCCCGCTCGAGGCGACCTGGAAAAGTGCATCCGCCGTGAACATCGCGGGGTCAGGCGGTCTTCTTTGCCTCGCGCGCGAGCGCCCACTCCGCCACGTCGCGCTTGCGCCCATACCACACGCCCTCGTGCTGGCGGGCGTACTGGAAGCATTTGCGCAGCACCGGCGTCATCGTCGGCCGGCCGCCGAAATGGCAGTGGAAGCTGATCTCGATCCATTTCGGACTGCCCGCCTCGCCCTCGGCGTAGAGCTGGTCGAAGGTCGCCTTGAAGCCGTCCCAGACGATGTCGGGCGGGTTGCGCGGCGCCCACCACATGATGAGATCGCTCTGCGTGAGGTTGGTGCGCGGCATCATCACGATCGGCCCGCTCTTGGTTTCGCGCAGGAACGGCAGGTCGTCGCTGGCATCGTCGCCGTTCCAGATATAGCCCTCCTGCCGCAGAAAATTGTGCGTGTTGGCCGATCCGCTGCTGCCCGGGCTGGTCCAGCCGACCGGGCGCACGCCGCCGGCGGCCTCGGTCAGCATCTTGGTGCAGCGCCGGATCTCGGCGAGCTCGCGCTCGGGATCGCCGTCGCGCAGGGGGTTGTCGTTGGCCCAGCCGTGACCGACGATCTCGTGCCCCGCCTCCGCCGCGGCCTTCACCACTTCGGGATGGCGCTCGGCGGCGAGCCCGTTGGTGGTGAGGCTGAGCTTGAGTTCGACCTCGTCCATCAGGTCGAGCAGGCGCCAGGCGCCCGACTTCCAGCCGTAATCGCCATAGGACAGCGAGAAATGGTCGGGCTTGCCCGGCTCGGAATAGATGCCGTACTGGCTGCGAAGCTCGAAGGATTCATAGGCGACCGCCACGGACAAGGCGATCTTGGCGTCGTTCGGCCAGCTCCATTGGCGGGGATAGCGGCTCTTCTGTGGCATCGGACTCTCCTCAGGCGATAAGCGGTGGATCCTGCGCAGGGCAATGTCTCTGAGTCAATTTGCACTGGGGCACGGCGGTGGGCCAGTTCGAATTCTTTCGAGGCTTACCGGTCTCATGGCAGGATGTTTAGCAGGCATCTCCTGGCCGGGAGAAATGACATTGAGTGCATGGAGCAATTTTTTTTGGGCGAGCTGGGTGCGGCCGCGGCGCTGGCCGGCCTGCTGTTCGTGAGTGTTTCGGTCAATCAAGCGAAGATCCTGCAGCTTGGCCGCATGGCGGATCGCGGGCTGGAAGCGCTGGGCATGCTGCTCCTGGTGCTCGTGGTCGCCTCCCTCACTCTGGTCCCAGGGCAGTCGCTGCGCCTGCTTGGCGGCGAAATTCTCGTTGTCGGGGCGTTGACCCTGGTGATCACCGTCCAATTGCAGCGTGCCTATCTCCGTCATATCGATGCGGAGCATCGTCGCCGCCCGAGACGGATGGTGGCGGTCAACCGGTTGGCGGTGACGCTGATTGCGCTGGCCGGTCTGGTGCTGCTATGGCGGGGGGACGCCACGGGCATCTATCTGCTGCCGCCGGGCATCCTTCTATCCTTCGTTGCCGCCGGCGCCAACGCGTGGGTCCTGCTTATCGAGATCAATCGCTAGCGCCACTGCGCAGAGCGCCGCGCGATTGAAAACCCAGTGCGCTTGCACCTATCATGCGTGCAATACACAGGGAAATTACGCAAGGGAGAATCGGAATGGCGAAGCGACATGGGCACCGCACCGGAGTGCCGATCGCGCGGCGGCAGGTGTTGGCGGGCGGCGCGGCCGTGGCGGCCACGATCGGATTTCCCGCCATTGTGCGGGCCGCGAGCGACGTCATGGTCGGTGGCGCGCTTCCCTTGACCGGGCCGAGCGCCGAATTCGGCCAGACGACATGGCGGGCGCTGCAATTCGCCTGCACGCTCATGAGCGAGCAGGGCGGCGTGAAGGCGATGGGGGGCGCCAAGCTCAAGCCCGTGGTCGCCGATACACAGAGCAAGCCCGAGATCGCGGCGGCCCAGACCGAACAGCTCATCCAGCGCGGCGCCTCGGTGCTGATCGGCTGCAATCAATCCGCCGCCACCATCGTCGCGACGCAGGTGGCGGAGCGCAGCTCCGTGCCGTTCCTTACCGCCTATGATATCGATCCCACGATCACCGCCCGCGGCTTCAAATACACCTTCCGCTGCTCGCCACTCACCACCAACTACGCCACCGATCTCCTGGCCTGCATCAAGGAAATCTCGGAAAAGCACGGCAAGACGGCCAAGCGCCTGGGCATCCTCAGCGAGAATTCGCTCACCGGACAAGGCGCCACCAAATACGCGACCGAGGCCGCGCAGACGCTGGGCTACGATCTCGCCGACGTCTCGAGCTACGAATCCGGCCGCACGCAGAGCTTCGCGCCCTACATCACCAAGCTCAAGGGCAAGGGCGTCGAGGTGCTGGTCGGGCACAACCGCGTCGCCGACGGCGTGCTCATCGTGCGCACCGCCAAGGAGCTCGGCTTCAATCCGCTCGCCATGGGCGGCATTCTCGGGGCGCCGGGAACGCAGGAATATGTCGATCTCCTGCACGAGGATGCCGAGAACGTCCTCGCCACCGACAACTGGGCCATAGACCTGCCCATTCCCGGCATGCGCGCGGCGGCGGAGCGCTTCGCCAAGGAAGTCGGCACCAAGATGGATGCCAGCACGGCAGTGATGACCGCCGACGTGGCCGTGATCTGGGACGCGCTCGAGCGCTGCAAGAGTTCAGATCCCAAGGTGCTGCGCGATGCGATGGCGACGACCGATCTCAAGAGCGGGGAGCGCAACTTCTTCCTCGTCGGCGGCGTCAAGTTCACGCCGGCCGGCGATAATTCGCGCGCGAGCAGCCTGATCACGCAGGTGCAGAAGGGCATTCACGTGCCGATCTGGCCGGCCTCGATCGCGATGGCCGCTGCAATCTATCCCAAGCCCGACTGGGCGTGAGCGAAACCCCAATCCCCGAAGGTATCGAAGGCATAATCCCCGTGGAGCCAACCGCCCGCCCGTCCTATGACCCGCGCACCCATGCGCGGCTTTCCTTCGCCGCCGCCATTCCGGCCTTTCATGATGGCACCGACACGCCGCGCGCGTTTCTCGAGCGCTGCCTTGAGGTGCTGGAGAAGCGCGAGCCTGAGATCCACGCCTTCGCCGCCACCAACATCCCGGCGGCGCGCGCGGCGGCCGACGCGTCGAGCGCGCGCTATAAGGCGGGGCATCCGCTATCCGTTGTCGACGGGCTGCCGATCGGGATCAAGGATCTCTACGAGACCGCCGACATGCCGACCCAGTTGAACAGCCCGCTGTTCTCGGGGTGGTATTCCGGCAAGGACTCAGCACACGTCTACGCCTTGCGCCGGGGCGGTGCGCTCATCGTCGGCAAGACCGTGACGACGGAGTTCGGACAGGCGACGCCGGGGCCCACGCGCAATCCCTTCGATACCAGCCGCA
This sequence comes from uncultured Alphaproteobacteria bacterium, assembly GCA_963832575.1. Taxonomy (GTDB): domain Bacteria; phylum Pseudomonadota; class Alphaproteobacteria; order ATCC43930; family CGMCC-115725; genus DATJLY01. The sequence goes on along the minus strand of CAWHUT010000016.1, from coordinate 3,307 downwards.
CGCCCGGCGGCTCGTCGAGCGGAACCTCCGCGGCGGTCGGTGCGGGCATGCTGCCGGCGGCGACCGGAAGCCAGGTGCGCGGCTCGATCATCCGGCCGGCGGGGTATTGCGGCAACTTCGCGCTGAAACCCACCTTCGGCGCGCTCAACCGCCAGGGCGGGCACAGCTTCGCACCGAGCCAGAGCGTGCTCGGTGTGCACGCGGCGACGCTCGAGGATTGCTGGGCGACGGCCTATTACATCTCGTCGGCGGCGGGCGGCGATCCCGGTGCGCCCGGCCTTTATGGCGAGCCCGCCCTGGGCGAGGCGCAAAAGCCCGAGCGGGTGATCCGGCTCGACACGCGTGGCTGGAGCGGGGCCGAGCCCGAGGCGCGCGAGGAATTCGAACGCTTCATCCGCCGGCTCGGCACGCTCGGCGTCCGCGTGCTGTCGCGACGCGATGATGCGCGCATCGAGGCGCTCGAACAGGCGCTCGAGACCATCCCCAAATTTATAACCGAGCTCTTCCAGTGGGAGATGCGCTGGCCCGGCGGCATCTACCGCGAACGCGGCGCCCATCTCATCGCCAAATCCGTGCTCGACCGCCTCGCCAAGGGCGAGGCGATGACGATCGAGGATTATCGCCGCGCGCTCGATCTGCGCGAGGATCTGCGCAAGGCGGTGGCGGTCGCCGGCGATGTCGCAGATGCCTTCGTCACGCTGTGCTCGCAGGGCCCGGCCCCCGTCGGCATGGGCGTCGGCAACCCGGTCTTTGCCGACATCTCGTCCTGCACCTTGGGCCCGGCGATCGCGCTGCCAGTGCTCGCGGTAGGTGGGCTGCCGTTGGGCGTGCAGCTCGTCGGGCTGCCACATCAGGACTACCGGCTGGCGCAGCGTGCGAGCTGGCTGGCGCACGCCGTGCTGGCGGAGCGGCCGTGACCGTTGACGCCCGCATCGCAGCGGATCCCTGGAGCACCATCCGTTGGGGCGACCTGATCTGGGTCGCCGCGGCGTTGGGGGTGATGTTCGTGGCGATGGCAAGCGGAAGTCTGTGGTTCCTCAATTTCGTGCATGTGCTGGCGGGCGTGCTGTGGACCGGCATCGACCTCTTCATGGGGTTCGTGATGGGGCCGATCCAGCGCCGGCTCGATGTGGCGGCCAGGCGCGCCGTCGTCACCCGCCTCATGCCGCGCATGCTGTTCCTGATGCCGACGCTGGCGACGATCACCGGCTGGGCCGGCGCCACGCTTGCCAGCCGCATGGGCTTCTTTGACTTGGCCTATCCGCAAGAGGCCTGGGTGATCGGCGCGCTCGTGGTGCTCGCCATTCTCACGTTGCAGGGCGTTTTCGTCCTGCTGCCGAATAATTTCCGCGTCTGCATCGAAATCGCGAAGGACAACCCCGACCTCGAGATGATCGGGCGGCGCATGCGCCGCTATGTCCGGGTCACGGCATTCCAAGGCCTGATGCAGGTCACCATGATCGTCATCATGGCGCGCTTCGTCACCGGGATCTGAGAGGCATCAATCGGCGCTGGCCGCGGCCGCGCGTGCCGTGCGCATCGAAAAGGCCAGCATCACCGTGATCGCCAGGAGGACCATCGCGCTTATCGCGACGGACCGGTGAATGCCGATGAAGCTGCCGCCGACGCCCACGGTGATGCCGCTGAAGGACCGCATGCCGATGCCGGCCATGCCATAGAGCCCGATCACCCGGCCGCGCACGGCGGACGGAGCGTGGAGCTGCACCAGGGTCTGCGCCATCGAGTTGAAGGAGAGCTCGAGAAACCCCGCCACGAACAGAAACACGATCGCGAGCGGATAGGCCCCTGACAGTGCGAAGCCGCAGATCGCGGCGCACCACAGCATCGCCAGCACGAAGGCGGTGCGCGGCTTGGGCGGCAGGAAACCGCTGCCCTCGAGCACCACGCCGGCCAGGAACGCGCCGGCGGCATCGGCGGCCAACAGCACGCTGTAGAGCACCCCGGGATCGCCGTGACCGAAGTCGCGGGCGAATTCGGGCATCTGCGCCTGATAGGCGTTGCCGACCATCAGCGCATAGGCGCCGGTCAACAGGGTCATGGACAGGATCACCCGGCTGTTGGCGATGGTGCGCGCGGTCGTGACGAGATCGGTCGAGGCCGCGGATGCGGGCCGACACGATCACCTCCGTGCGGTAGCGCGGCCCGTAGGGTGCGCGCGCCAGCCACAGCGCCAGCGGCAGATAGATCGTGACGTTGAGGAGGAGCCCGAACGCAGGTCCCAGCGCCAACAGGATCGCGCCGCCGACGGCGGGTCCGGCGAGGAGTCCGAGATAGCGCGACGTCGCGTTGAGCCGCACCGCGCTCGGCAATTGGTCGGCATCGACGATGTCGTGGATCAGCACCTGGCTCGCCGGCCCCCACAGCAGGCTGGCGATGCCGTGGACCGTGAGAATGACCGCCGCGTGCCACATCTCGAGCCGGTCGGTGAGGAATAAAACCGCCCACGCGACCGAGCAGCACATGAACAGCACCATGCCGAGCTGGATGATGCGGCGCGGATCGAACCGGTCCGAGAGCGCCCCCGACCATACCCCGAACAGAAGATAGGGAACCCAGTGCGAGACCACCGCAAAGCCGGCGAGGGAAGGGGAGTGGAACTTCTGGAACATCACCCAATAGCTGATGACGTGCTCGATGCTGTCCGCCATCATCGCCAGCGCCGTACCCAGAAAATAGGCGCGGTATCCCCTGTGGCGAAGCGCCGCGAAGGAATGATGCGGGGCGCGTCGTCCAGCCGGCGGTACGGAAGCGTTGGTCACGAGGCGCCTGTCGCTTAATTGAACTCATTCTACAATACACAGCGATAGGGCTCGATGGCCTGCATCCCCGGCAATGCTGCCTTGTGCGGCGCGCCGAGCGGGTGCGCCGGCGACGGGCGATAGGTCTTCTCCCGTCGCCCGCGAGCGGGCACGAACGCCTCTTTCTGCCATGTCCGTCGGGCCTACTAGGTAGTTTCCGAACCTGCTGTCGAGGGACACTTATCTCGTAAACTCGGCGATCGACGTTTCTGTTCAAACAAGTCGTTTCTCGAGCGGGGAGACATTGCAATGCAATTGACACAAGTGACGAGGCACCCGGCCATCAAGCCGGGAATTTGGGGCGCCGTGATCGGGGCTGCCGCCATATCCATTGTCGGGTTTGGCTGGATGGGTTGGACCACCGCCAGCACGGCCGCGACCATGGCCAAGGATCAGGCGGACGCGGCTGTCGTCGTGGCTCTGGTTCCCTTCTGCGTCGCCAACGCCAAAAGCGACACCGACACCGCCAAGCTCACCAAATTCCACGC
>CAWHUT010000015.1:0-23162 GCA_963832575.1 uncultured Alphaproteobacteria bacterium | reverse complement strand
GCGGCGGGGCGAGCTCGACGGCAACGGACTGTGTGCGACATCGGGCTCGCGAAGACGCTGCTCGATGCGGTGCTCGGCGAGTTCGACTACCGCAATCTCGACGACCTCGCCGCCTTCCGCGGCCGCAACACCACGACGGAGTTTCTGGCAGGCGAGATCTTCCGCCGCCTCAAGCCCCGCATCGCCGCCGGCGCGCTCGGCCCCGGCACGGCGGGCGCGCTGGCGAGCCTGCGCGTGGTGCTGCGCGAATCGCCGATCGCCTGGGCCGCCTTCGAGGGACCGCTCGCGTGAGGGAGCTCGCGCTGTTGGTGCCGGGTTCGATCGAGCAGCTCACCGGCGGCTATCTCTATGCGCGCCACCTTGCCGCCGGCCTGCGCGCGCGCCGGCATCGCGGTCGTCGTGCACGAGCTGGCGGGGCAATTTCCCGAGGCCGATGCGCGCGCGCGCGCCGCCGCCGCCGCCGCGCTCGCCAGCACTGGGCGACGGCGCCGTCGCGGTGATCGACGGGCTGGCGCTGGCGGGTTTTGCCGAATGCCTGCCGCAAGCGGCGCGGCGGCTGCGGCTTATCGCGCTCGTCCACCATCCGCTTGCCGCCGAGACCGGCATTGCCGCCGCCGCAGCCGCACAGTTCGCAGCGTTCGAGGCGCGGCTTCTGCCGTTGGTGGCCGGCGTCGTCTGTCCGAGCGCCAGCACCGCCGCCGCCGTCGCGGCCTATGGCGTAACGCCCGTGCGCATCGCGGTCTGCCCTCCCGGCACGACGCGGCCTGTCGCACGCTGCTCACCCCGCAGGCGCAGGCGAGTCCTGCCGCCTCCTGTCGGTCGCGACGGTGACGCCGCGCAAGGGCCATCGCGTGCTCATTGCCGCGCTCGCCGCGCTCGGCGATCGGCAGTGGCACCTGCACCTCATCGGCACCCTCACGCGCGATCCCGCGGAGACGACGGCGCTGCGCGACGCGATCGCCGCGCACGGGCTGGGCGCGCGCGTGACGCTGGCGGGCGAGTGGCCGCAGGAGCGGCTCGATGCGGCCTATGCGGCGGCGGATGTGTTCGTACTCGCGTCCTTTCACGAGGGTTACGGCATGGCATTCGCCGAAGCGCTGGCGCACGGGCTGCCGATCGTCGCCACGACCGGCGGTGCCATCGCCGAGACCGTGCCGGAAAGCGCGGGGCTGCTGGTGCCGCCGGGCGATGCCGCGGCGCTCGCCGGCGCACTCGCGCGGCTTATCGACGACCCTTCCTTGCGCGCACGACTCGCCGCCGGCGCCGCTGCGGCCGGGTCCGCACTGCCGGATTGGGACACGGCGGTCACGACGTGGATCGCGAGCGTGCGGCGCCTGCTGGCATGAATCGAATTTCTGCCGGCCTGGCTACAGCGGCGCGAACCCGTGGATGCGGCATCGCGCGATGCGGAGCTTGCCCGGCGCTTAGCCGCGGCGCTGCCGCGCCCGGCGCGCGTCATCGATCTCGGCGCCGGGACCGGGGCCAATGCCCGCGTGCTGGCGCCGGTCATCGGCGGCGATCAGGCATGGCTTCTGGTCGAGCACGATCCGGGGCTGCGAGCGCAGAGCCGGGCGGCGCTGCTTGCCTGGGCACGAACGCTGCGGCCATTCCGTGCAGCGCGGACGAAGGTGTGGTCGCGGTAGCGGCGGGCGAGCACCAGTGGCGGTTCGCGACCCTCGCCCTCGACCTCGCGCGGGACCTGCCCGACCTCGCGGCGGCGGACGGCGTCACCTGCGCGGCGTTCCTCGATCTGGCTTCACCGGAATGGCTGGAGCGGCTGGCGGCGGGACTGGCCGCGCGGCCGCTGCCGTTCCTGGCGGCGCTCACCGTCGACGGAAGGCGGTTATGGACGCCGCCCGCGCCCGAGGACGCGCTGATCGAGGCATCCTTCCGCCGCCACCAGGGGCGGGACAAGGGCCTGGGCCCCGCCGCAGGCGCGGACGCCACCGCGGCGCTCGCCCGGCAGCTTGAAGCGCGCGGCTTTGCGGTCGCGACGGCGGCCAGCGACTGGCGCGTGGGCGCCGGCGAGCGCGCCCTCTTGGTCGCACTGGCGCGCGGCGAGGCAGCAGCGGCGCTGGAAGCCGAGCCCGGCGCGGCCCCCACCATCGCGGCATGGCGGGCGCGGCGACTGGCCGAGGCGGCGGCGGGGACACTTGCCGTCACCGTTGGCCATCGCGACCTGCTGGCCTTGCCGCGGTGAATCTGCGACAACCGCCCGGGATTTGCCCGCGCGGGGAGGGGCGGCCGCGACGGCGCCTATAAAAGCGGGGACAGGGAGAGATGACGGCATGACCGCCGGCCGGAGAATTCTGATCGTCGATGACGATCAGGCGCTGCGCCAGTCCCTCGCCGAGCAGCTTCAGCTCCACGAGGAGTTCGAAACCAGCGCCGCCGCCGCCGCCGCCGAGGCGTTGGAACTCGTCAAGGCGCACTATTTCGACGCGATCCTGCTCGATGTCGGGCTGCCCGACATGGACGGGCGCGAGCTCTGCCGCCTGATGCGGCGCGGCGGGGTGCGCTCCCCCATCCTCATGCTGACCGCCGCCGACGGCGACGCCAATGCGATCCTGGGCCTCGATTCCGGCGCCAACGACTACATCACCAAGCCGTTCCGGCTCAACCTGCTGCTGGCGCGGCTGCGGGCGCAGTTGCGCCAGCACGAACTTTCCGAGGATGCCATCTTCACGATCGGGCCCTACAGCTTCCGCCCGGGCACCAAGCTTCTGGTCGACGACACCCGGCGCAAGAAGGTGCGGCTCACCGAGAAGGAGACCGCGATCCTCAAATATCTCTATCGCGCCGGCCATCGCATCATCGGCCGCGACGTGCTGCTCAACGAGGTTTGGGGCTACAATTCCGGCGTCACCACCCACACGCTGGAGACCCACGTCTATCGCCTGCGCCAGAAGATCGAGCGCGACCCTGGCAAGGCCGAAATCCTCGTCACCGAGCCCGGCGGCTACCGCCTGGTGCCCTGAGCCTGATCGAGCGAACCCTCACCCATCGAGGCTGACGGTGACGGGGACGTGGTCGGAGGCCTTGTTCCAGCCGCGCGAGACGCGGTGGACATGCGCCGCCTTGAGATGGCCCTGGAGGTTGGGCGTGACCCAGACATGGTCGAGCCGTCGCCCGCGATCGGAGGCCGCCCAGTCGTAGTTGCGATAGCTCCACCACGTATAGAGCCGCTCCTCCGGCGGCACGAAATGGCGCACCGCATCGGCGAATTTGAGCGAGCGTTGCAACCGGCCGAGCTTTTCCACCTCGATCGGCGTGTGGCTCACCACGGTCAGGAGCTGCTTGTGCGACCACACGTCGGTCTCGAGCGGCGCGATGTTGAGATCGCCGACCAGCACCATCGGCTTCTGCTTGCGCCGCTGGCCCGTGAACCAGCGCGTGAGCTCGTCGAGGAAGCGGAGCTTATGCGCGAATTTCGGGTTCGCCTCGGCATCGGGCACATCGCCGCCGGCCGGCACGTAGATGTTGTGCAGCTCGATGCCGCCCGGCAGCTCGGCGATAGCGTGGCGGCAATCCTCGCGCTCGCACCAGCTCTGGACGCGCGCGCCCGTGATCGGCACGCGCGACAGGATGGCGACGCCGTTGTAGCCCTTCATGCCGTGGATATGCATGTCGCGATAGCCCAGCGCCTCGATCGCTTCGCGCGGGAAATGCTCGTCGGGCGTCTTCGTCTCCTGCAAGCAGATGACATCGGGCGCGAGCTCGCTGGCGAGGCGGCGAAGATTGTCGATCCGCAACCGGACCGAGTTGATGTTCCAGGTGAGAATGTCGAGCGCCATGGTCCATTTCGCACAAAAAGGTACTGACCCTACTAGAGCACGAAGAATTGCCCGCCGACAACACCGCCGCTGGGATGGACATGGGCTAAGTCCCTTCAATCAGGGCTACACGGTCATGCCGCGCCCATTCGACTGCGCGGTGCGCGCGAAGTCGAAGGACGCACGGTCACAGCACGGGCGCCTCGCCAAAGGCCTCGAAGTCCCCCTATAATCTGATATACTGATTATCAGTATTATAGACAATTATCTCGTTCGTTCGACCTGTCATGGGCTTCACTTGCGCCAGTAAGCCGGACGGATCAATCTCCGCGTTTTCTACCGGAACGCTCATGCCTACATACGCTCGCCGCCCGGCGCTCCAGCCGATGAAACGTCCGGATTTTGACTGCATCGCCCTGTTGCTGCAGGGCGGCGGCGCGCTCGGCGCCTATCAGGCCGGGGTGTACGAGGCGCTGGCCGAGGCCGGACTCCATCCCGATTGGGTCGCCGGCATTTCCATCGGCGCGATCAACTCCGCCCTCATCGCCGGCAACCCGCCGCAAGAGCGCGTCGGCAAGCTCAAGGCCTTCTGGGAAAGCGTGACTGCCAATTCGCATTTGGGATTGGTCGGAGACCAGATGGCGCGGCTGGCGCACGGCAACGACGCGCGGCTCCTCGCCAATCAGTTGAGCGCGGCGGCGACGATGCTCGGCGGCGTCAACGGCATGTTTGCGCCACGCGTGCCGGGGCCGTGGCTGCATCCGCGCGGCGCCATCGCCGCGACCAGCTATTACGACACCGCCCAGCTCACGGTGACGCTGGAGCGGCTCGTCGATTTCGATCGCATCAATGCGCGCACCATGCGCTTCAGCGTCGGCGCGGTGAATGTTTGCAGCGGCAACTTCATCTATTTCGACAATACCACGCACCACATCCGCCCCGAGCACGTGACCGCCAGCGGCTCGCTGCCGCCGGGCTTCCCCGCGACCGAGATCGACGGCGAGCATTACTGGGACGGCGGGCTCGTCTCCAACACGCCGCTGCAATGGGTGCTGCAATACGGACCGCGCCAGGACACGCTCGCCTTCCAGGTCGATCTGTGGAGCGCCGACGGCGACTTCCCCGAGAGCATGGCCGAAGTGAGCACGCGCCAGAAGGAAGTGATCTATTCCAGCCGCACCCGCGAAAACACCGACCGCTTCGCCAACATGCAGCGCATCCGCCACGCCCTAGCGACCCTGCTCGGCAATCTGCCGGCCGATGTGCGGCACGGGCCGGAGTTCGAGTTCCTGCAATCCTATGCCGACCACAAGGTCTACAGCATCGCGCATCTCATCTATCGCGCGCGCCACTACGAGGGCGACAACAAGGACTACGAATTCTCGCGCCTCTCCATGGAAGAGCATTGGCGCGCCGGCTATATCGACACGCGCTCGACGCTCGAGCATCCGCGCGCGCTGGCGCGGCCGAAAAACACCGACGGGATCGCCACCTTCGACATCAGGCGCGCGGGCAGTCCATCCGACGGCTGAACATGATGGCGCCCGGTCAGGGGGGATGACCGGGCGCCGGAAGCCTCGCCCCCGAAGGGGGAGCCCGGCTAGCGCCGGGCCACCGGCGGCAGAGCCGCCAGGCGCTTCGTGAATTTTACATGGGAACGGCCAATCGGCCGATCAAGGCGCCGGTCCGATGCACCGAACGCATGGCTCACAATCGCTCGCGCACCAGCTCCGCGCAGCGCCTGGGTGCTGCCAGGATGAGGAGGTGGCCGGTTCCCGGCACCCTGGTCAGGCACGCGTTGGGGATCGCCGCCGCGATCTCGGGCGTGGCTCGCGAGCAGCGCCAGAAACGACGCATACGGAGCCGGCAGCCAGCCCATTGGCATGGCCGAAGAGGACGACCGGGGCGCCGTCCGGACCGCCAAGCCCCTAGACCGGCAGGACCGAGCCGTCGGGCAGAGGGACGTTGAAAATCTCGGCCGCTGCGGGGAGCGAGCGGAAGGCGGGTTCGGTCATGACATCGGGCGCTTGTCTCGGCGGATAGGCTTACGGCATTGTCGGTGCGGCAGGGGGACGATGAAAAGCCAGACGCGCAGCGCCGAACCCGCGGGAGCAAAGCCGGAGCGCCGGCTCGACCTCGGCGTGCTCGACGAGCTCCTGGGCTATCATCTGCGCCGCGCCCAAGAGGCGGTGTTCGAGCATTTTGCCGCCACCGTCGGCGCCGCCGGCATCACCCCGGCGGACCTCGGCATGCTCGCCGTGATCGCTGCCAACCCGGGCCTGAGCCAGGCCCAGGCCGGCGCCGCGCTCGGCATCGACCGCTCCACCGTGGTCGGAATGATCGACCGGCTGGAGGCGCAAGGGCTGGTGCTGCGCGCGCCGGCGCCGCACGACCGGCGCTCGCACGCCCTCCAACTTGCGGAGAACGCGGCGGAAACGCTGCGCCGTCTCGAAGCCGCCGTACGCAGGCACGAGGACCACGTCGCGCGCGGCCTCACACCCGACGAGCGCCACCTTCTCATCGCGCTTCTCAAGCGGACGGCACCGCCGGACTGACTCATTCGGCGCCGAGCTGCCACAGGCGGTTCACGAGCTTCCATCCGTCCGGGCCGGCGTCGAGAATGTAGAACTGGTAGCGGCGGTTGGCCTCGCCGGTGACCCAGTCGGTGCCGAGGAAGATCGCGCCCTGCTCCTTGCCGTCGCTGAGGGTCGCGACGCAATTGGCGAGAATGCCCGAGCCATAGCCGTTGACGTTCATCGACGTGATGTTGAAGGTAGGCTCCTTGTAGAAGGCCCGACGCGCGCTAATGCCGATATGCAGCTCGTTGGTGGCGAGCTTGATGAAGGCGGCGTCGCTGCAGTAGGGCACATAGGTGCGCAGTGAAAAGGTGCCATCCGCGTCGCGGGGATGGGTGCGCACCCGCAGGCTCAGCGCCCGGCTCGCCTCCTCGACATCGGTCGTCTCGTGCGCCTCGATCACATAGGAGGTGTTCGCCACGTCGCGCCACTGCGCGGCGAAGGTGAGATGCATCGTGCCGTCCTTGTAATGGGCGACACCGGTGCACTGACGCGCATTGGGGCTCGAATCCAGGTCTTCGACGATCTCGTCGACCGCCTCCACGACGAGGCCGCTGCGGACCAGGCCAACATCGCGCTGGAGATCGGGAATGAGGCCGCTGCACGACGGCAGGGCGCGGAGCTGTGCCCATGCCGCCGGCGGAGCCAGCACCCAGACGGCAAGGGCGAGCGCGGCAATGGGGAGCCGCATCACGCGACGTGACGGCGGCGCGAATACCCGAGACAGGCTTCGCCGAAGAGCGCGAAGAGCGCGCGCGAGACCGGCTCCTCGGCCAGACGATGCTCGGGATGCCATTGCACGCCGACGACAAAGCGCGCGTCGGGCAGGCGCACGGCCTCGATCTGCCCGTCGGGCGCCGTCGCCTCGACGACGAGGCCGGGCGCCAGCCGGTCGATGCCCTGATGATGCAGCGAATTGACAATGAGGCTCGAGGCGCCGGCGATTCGCTCGATGAGCCCCCCGGGCGTGAGCGCCACCGGGTGCGCGTCATAAGCATAGCGCGCATCGACCGACAGGCCGCGGCGGGCGCGGTGATCGAGCCGGCCGGGAAGCTCGTGCACGCGCTGATGCAGGCTGCCGCCCAGGGCGACGTTCAGCTCCTGGATGCCGCGGCAGATCGCGAACACCGGCACATCCGCCTCCACCGCCGCCCGCAGCAGCGGCAGCGACATACCGTCGCGTGCCGGGTCGTGGAGGGTATCGGGCGCGCTGGGCGGCCCCTCGTAATGATGCGGCTCGACATTGGAGCGCGAGCCCGGCACCAGGATCCCGTCGAGCCGCGCTACGGCGTCGCAAGCGGCGATGTGCCCGCCCGCCGCCGGCACCAGCAGCGGCAGCCCGCCCGCGCCTTCCGACGCGGCGGTGATGTATTTCTGGGACACCGTGTGCAGGACGTGGTCCCCGTCGACCCGGGAACAGCAGATGATGCCGATCACCGGCGGTGGCGCGCATCCGGAGGCTCGCGCAGGTAGCGTTGGCATGACAAGCTATATGTACCGATATCGGCGAACATGCAAGCATCTGACGCAGCGTCCGGTTCGTCGTCGATACGCGAGCCCGCCCTACCCGCGCGGGTCGGTCCAGTTGAAAAGGTTCGGATTGAGCGTGGCGCTGTAATTCGGGTCGACCAGCGTCACCGTGACCTGCTTGCGCTGGGCATCGAGGACGGTCCATTGCCGCAATTCCAGCGGCTGGTCGCTCAGCACCAGCGTCACCTGCCCCATATCGGGATTGGCGGTCTCCACCAGCGTGACACGGATGCGCATCGGCGGCGCGCGCGTAGTGCGTCAGCGTCACGTCGCCGCCGAGCTTGATATCATCGCGCAGCAGGAACCATGCGGGCGTGTCGTTGACGGTCGTGCGCGTCACCTGCTGCAGCTTGCTGTCGTAGTAATAAACCTGGCCGCCGGTGGCGACGATGAGGATTGGCACGGGCGGATCGTAGACGATGCGCATGCGCCCGGGACGCTCGAGATAGATCGTGCCGTTGGCGGTGCCGCCCTGATCGGACACCTGCTGAAGCGCGACTGGAGGGTGTGGATGCCGTTGAGATAGGTCTGCGACCCGCAGCACCTCCTGATAGTCCTGCTGCGTTGAGCGGTGCCGCGCGCGGCGGCGCCGCCCGCACGGCCGGGGCGACGAGCGCCGCACCGAGCGCCGCCAGCGCCGCGCGTCGCGTGAGCCCGCCGGCAGGACGACCGTTCCTCGCTCCCATCACCGAAAATCCCTTAATCGCGCAGCCGGCGGCAAATCCGGGCGCATACCGGCGTAAACACCGTCAATCGTGCTTGCGCGCCAGAACCTCGCGCTTGCCGACATGGTTGGCGGCGCTGACCACGCCCTCGAGCTCCATGCGCTCGATGATGCGGGCGGCGCGGTTGTAGCCGATCTGGAGATGGCGCTGGACGAAGCTCGTCGAGGCCTTGCGCTCGCGGCACACGAGCGCCACCGCCTGGTCGTAGAGCGCATCGCCAGAGCTCGCCTCGTCGTCCTCGGCGGCGAAGCGCGGCGCGCCGTCCTCGTCGTCCTCGGTCACCTCTTCGAGATAGGTCGGCGGGCCGCCATTGTCCTTGAGGAAGCGCACCACCGCCTCGACCTCCTCGTCGGAGACGAAGGGGCCGTGGACGCGGGTGATGCGGCCGCCGCCGGCCATGTACAGCATGTCGCCGCGGCCCAGGAGCTGCTCGGCCCCGGCCTCGCCCAGGATGGTGCGGCTGTCGATCTTCGAGGTCACCTGGAAGCTGATGCGGGTCGGGAAGTTGGCCTTGATCGTGCCGGTGATGACGTCGACCGAGGGGCGCTGCGTCGCCATGATGATGTGGATGCCGGCGGCGCGCGCCATCTGCGCCAGGCGCTGGATCGCCGCCTCGATGTCCTTGCCGGCCACCAGCATGAGGTCGGCCATCTCGTCGACGACGACGATGACAAGCGGCAGCGGCTCGGTGTCGAGCGGCTGCTCCTCGAAGACCGGGCTGGCCGTCGTCGTCGAAGCCGGTCTGCACGCGGCGCAGCAGCGTCTCGCCCTTCGCGGACGCGGCCTCGGCGAGGCGCTGGTTGTAGCCCTCGATGTTGCGCACGCCGAGCTTCGACATGGCGCGGTAGCGGTTCTCCATCTCCCGCACCGTCCATTTGAGCGCCACCACCGCCTTGCGCGGCTCGGTCACCACCGGCGCCAGCAGATGCGGGATGCCGTCATAGACGGAGAGCTCCAGCATCTTCGGATCGATCATGATGAATTTGCACTGGTCGGGCGACAGGCGGTAGAGGATCGACAGGATCATCGTGTTGATGCCGACCGACTTGCCCGAGCCGGTGGTGCCGGCGATGAGGAGATGCGGCATGCGCGCGAGATCGGCGATCACCGGCGCGCCGCTGATGTCCTTGCCGAGCACCAGCGGCAGCTTGGCGGCGGCTGCGCTCGTAGAGCTCCGATGCCAGAGCTCGCGCAGATAGACCATCTCGGTGCGCTGGTTCGGCAGCTCGATGCCGATGACGTTGCGCCCGGGCACGACGGCGACGCGCGCCGAAATGGCGCTCATCGAGCGGGCGATGTCGTCGGCCAGGCCGATGACGCGCGAGGCCTTGATGCCGGGCGCGGGCTCGAGCTCGTAGAGCGTCACCACCGGCCCGGGCCGCACCTTGACGATCTGGCCGCGCACGCCGAAATCCTCGAGCACGGATTCGAGCAGCCGCGCGTTCTGCTGCAGCGCTTCCTCGTTGATCGCGGCGGCCTTGGCCGGCGGCACCTCGCGCAGCAGATCGAGCGGCGGCAGCAGATGCTCGCCCGCGGCGCGCAGATCGAGGCTCGCCTGGCGCGCGGGATCGGCCCGCTTGCGCGACGGCGCCGGCGCGGTCGACCGACGGCGGTACGGCGCGGCGGCGGCGGCGGCGGCTTCCGTCTCGCCGTCGTCTGTCGGCTCGGGCGTTGCGTCGAGTTGCGGCTCGCGGCGCAGCGGCAGGCGTCGTCGTCGATCGCGGCGGCGGCCTGGCGCCACGGCGGCGATGCGGCGCGCGAACGCGGGCGATGAGGCTCGGGCCGCGCCGGCTTCGCCTCGGGCTCGCGCGCGGCCAGCGCGCGCGCCGCCGCCGCCGGCGAGAAGCCCATGACATAGAGCAGCATCAGCCCGACCAGCGCCGGCCGCCGCCATCGCCGCAAGCGGCGGCGCGAGGCTGGCGGCATCGAGCGCCGCCTTGCCGAGCGCGCCGAGCGCGCCGCCGAGCCCCGCCGCCACCGGCCAGCGCGGCGGCGCCGGGAAGATCGACAGCGCCAGCGCGGCCGCCGCCAGCATCGGCGGCAGCAGCGCAAGCCGCAGCCACAGCCGCCGCAAGCCCGCCCAGCAGGAGCCGCACCGCCCAGTCGAGCAGGATCAGCGGCAGCAGCCAGGCGCCGAGGCCCAGCCTCTGCAGCAGCGCATCCGACAGGCGCGCGCCGCCGAGCCCCAGCGCGTTCGTCACCGGCGCGTCGACCGCATGGTTCCACGACGGATCGCCGCGGTTATAGGTCGCGAGCGCCAGCGCCAGCAGCATCGCCGCGACGCAGCAGCGCCAGCCCCATGACTGCCCGAACCCCAGCCGGCGCAGCGAAAATCCCGCCGGCGCCGAGCGGGGTCTTGCGCGCGATGTCGCCGAGCAACGCCATGCGCGGTCTCCCTGGCCTCAGCACCTTGACCATGCGGGTCGAGGCCCGCCTCGATGGTGGCGTCGTCATGCACCAGCGCGACGCGGATGTAGCGCTGGCCGGGATTTTCGCCGCGCGCGTTGACGCGCGCGATATAGGCGCCGGGCAAGGTGCGCACCGCCGCCTCGCGCCACAAGCGTGCGCGCCGCCGCTTCGCCGTCGCCGACATCGAGCCACAGCAGGAACCCGCCGGGCGGGCGGTAGAAGCCGAAGCGGCCCGTGAGGATGCGCTCGGCGACGTCGAACTTGCGGCGATAGAGCGCGCGGTTCTCCTCGACATGCGCCTCGTCGCGCCACAGCGCCGTCGCCGCCTCCTGGATCGGCAGCGGCACCTGCGCGCCGCCGATAGCCGCGCAGCTGCTTGAAGCGCGCGATGAGGTCGGGATCGCCGGCGACGAAGCCGCAGCGCATGCCCGCCGCGCTTGGAGCGCTTGCGAGAGCGAATGGAAGACCAGCACTTGCGCAAGATCGCCGCCCAGCGCGGCGCACGCCTCGAGCGCGCCCGGCGGCGCGCGCGCGGTCGTAGATCTCGCAATAGCATTCGTCGACCGCGAGCACGAAATCATAGGCGCGAGCCAGCGCGATCGCCCGCTTGAGATAGGCGAGGTCGGCGATCGCGCCTTGCGGATTGCCGGGACTGCACAGATAGAAGAGCGCCGTGCGCGCCAGCACCGCTTCGGGAATGGCGTCGAGGTCGGGCAGGAATCCGGTCGCTCGCGGTGGCATCGAGGAAGACGCTCTCCGCGCCCGCCATCGCCGCCGCGCCGTTATAGACGAGGTAATAGGGATTGGGCATGAGCACGACCGGCGCCTGCCCGCGCTTTTCCTGCGGCACCGCGAGTTCGGCGACGAGAAACAGCCCTTCCTTGGTGCCGTTGAGCGACAGCACGTGGCGCTCGCCCGTGACCATGCCCGGCGGCAGGCGATAGCGCCGGGTGAGCCAGTGCGGCGCAGGCGGCGCGATAGGCGGGCGTGCCCCGCATCGGCGGGTAGCGGTTCCACAGATGCGCCGTCTCGGCGATGATGCGCGCCACCATCGGCGGCGGATCGTGCTGCGGCTCGCCCAGATGCATCAGCACGTGCGGCAGGTTGGTGCGCGGCGGCGCCAGTCGAGCAGCGCCCTGAGCCGGGCGAAGGGGTTGTCGTCGATCCGCAGCAGTCGGGGATTTACGGGCACGGGCCGCGCCGCCTCCTGAAAGAAGCCGTTCGCATCATAAAGACTTCGCCGCACAGCGCCAAGCGCCCCACGATATATGTGAGCATTCACGGCGTTGGCCCCAACGGCGATGCGCAAGCTGCAGGCCGATAGGCGACCGGCCTCTTCGACGCCGATGGTGAACTTCCACCCGAGCGACTTCGAGCTTCTCCGACCATCTCCGGCCCGTGCTTGCGGGCGATCGCGGCGGCGGTCTCGGGCACGCGGTCGACGTCGTCGAACTCCTTCGGCCTGGCCCTGGATGATGACCAGGAGTGCGCGTCCGCGTCCGAGCCATTGACGAAGCGGCGCGTCACCCGCCGGCGGCACGGCGATGAGGTCGAAGGGCTCGAGCACGGTCGTCTCCTCGCCCTTGTCGCCCCATTGGATCTCCCAGCGCCCGGTGAGCGCCATGAAGGTCTCGTGCGTCTTGTAATGGACGTGGAGGCCGGGACCGTTGCCCGGCGGGCAGGTGACGATGCCGAGGCGGAACACGCCGGCATCGCCGCCGATCGACCGGCGGCGCGGCGAGAGCTGGCCGGGCAGCCGCCCCGGCGACATGATGTTCCGCGTCGTCTTGGCGGTGATCATCTCCATCACTTCGGCCGGGATGCCGTGCTTCTCGGCGTGGCGCTGCTTGGTCGGAACCACGTCCTTGAAGCGCGCGATGCGCGTCTTCATTTCCGTCCTGCGTCGGCGTGCAGCGCTGCATGCGGTTCCTCCCCGTCTGAGCTCGCCTCGTCGACTGGTATCATGGCGCCGCAGCAGGTCATCAACATGTCGCCCGAATTGCACCGCTGCTTCGTCGCCACGGCGGCGAACGCTGTCGCCGGCGTCTCGCGCGCGACATCGCGGCGCTGCGGGCCGGTGTGCGTTTCCCGACCGCGCGGATCACGGGCCGGCGGCCTTCCTCGCCCGCACCGTCGTCGGCCAGCAAATCTCCGCCGCCGCCGCGCGCGGCATCTGGGGCCGCATCGAGGCGGCGGCGCGCGCGCAGGGCATCGAGCCTCGGCGATTTCCTTGCCGTCGCGGACGACGGCGGTGCTGCGCGCCTGCGGCTTTCCGGCAACAAGGCCAAGGCGGTGCTGAATATCCACGCCGCTGCCGCCGCCGGCGAGTTGGCGGTGCTGCACGGCATCGATCACGCCGCGCGTTCGGCGCAGCTCTGCCGCATCTGGGGCATCGGCCCCTGGAGCTGCGACATGCTCGCGATCTTCTATTGCCGCGAGCCCGATATCTGGCCGGAGGGCGATCTCGCCGTGCAGCGCGTCTTCCGCCGCTATATCGGGCGGCGCAGCCCGGCCAAGGCCGCCGCCGCTTCGCGCCCTATCGTTCGGTGCTGGCGCTTTACATGTGGCGGCTCATCACCGCGGAGTAGAAATGACCGGGGCGGCGCAAGGCCGCCCGGTTTCGCGGTGTGGCAGTAGTGAGTTACTGCACTGCCTCGCCGTGAAGCGCGAGATCGAGCCCGTCCTGCTCGATCTCGGCGTCGACGCGCAAGCCTACCATCGCATCGACGATCTTCAGGATGATCAGCGACACGATCGCGTCATAGACGACGACGACGACGACGCCGTAGATCTGGTTCAGCACCTGGGCGGCATTGCCCTCGATGAGGCCGGACGTGCCGCCGTACTCGTTGATGGCGAAGACGCCGGTGAGGATGGCGCCGACCGCGCCGCCGACGGCGTGGACGCCGAAGCAATCGAGCGCGTCGTCATAACCCAGGAGCGCTTTGACCCAGGTGACGGCGATGTAGCAGATGACGCCCGCGGCGATGCCGATGACGATCGAGCCGATCGGGCCGACGAAGCCCGATGCCGGCGTGATCGCCACCAGGCCCGCGACCGCGCCCGAGCAGATGCCGATGACGCGTCGGCTTGCCGCGGTGCGCCCATTCGACGAACATCCAGGTCAGACCTGCGACGGCGGTGGCGACCTGCGTCACCGTCATGGCCATGCCCGCCTGCATGCCCGCGCTTACCGCCGAGCCGGCATTGAAGCCGAACCAGCCGACCCACAGCAGCGAGGCGCCGATGAAGGTCAGCACCACGTTGTGCGCCGGCCCGGTGTCGCGGCGCTTGCCCAGCATCAAGGCGCACATCAGCCCGGCAACGCCCGCATTGACATGCACCACGGTGCCGCCGGCGAAGTCCAGCATCTTGAAGATGGCATGGTCGTTGCTGCTGTTGAACATGCCGTCGGGGCCCCACATCCAGTGCGCGACCGGCGCATAGACGAAGATCGCCCACAGCCCGATGAACCACATCATCGCCGAGAATTTCATGCGCTCGGCAAAGGCGCCGGCGATCAGCGCGGGCGTGATGATCGCGAAGGTCATCTGGAAGCACATGTAGACCGTCTCGGGGATCGTCGGCGCGAGCGAGTTGGGATTGCCGATGCCGGTGGAAATGTCGCTCAGGATCCCCTGCAGGAAGGCGCGGTCGAGCCCGCCGATGAAGGGCGTCCCGGTCCGGAACGCCAAGCTATAGGTGACGACGGCAAAAAGAACGGTGACGAGGCAGGTGATGGCGAAGCTCGTCATCACCGTATCGCCCACGTTCTTCTTGCGCACCATGCCGCCGTAGAAGAGGCCGAGGCCTGGCACCGTCATCATCAGCACCAGCGCCATGGACGTGAGCATCCAGGCGGTGTCGCCGGAATTGGGCGTGCATTTCTCGAGCGTCTTGGCGTCGCAGGCGGGTGGCGGCGCCGGTGCAGCGGCGGGTGCCGCAGCCGCAGCAGCCGGAGCCGGGGCCGCGGTGGCAGCGGGTGCTGCCGGCGCCGGCGCCTGGGCCCGGGCAGCGGCAAGCGGCAGCGCAAGGGCACAGACAAGGAGCAGAAGCGGCACCAAACGTGCCGCCGCGGACCAGAATGAGCGCAAGGACATGAGCCGACCTCCGGGTGATCCACGCGCCTTTCGGTCAAGCCGACGGCGCCACGGCAGCAATAACAAGATTCATGCCAAGACCCGGACCGGCCAAACCCGGCCGATCCCGCCGTTTTGTCCCGGCGGGAGTGGCTAAATTTTATGCAGAACGCTGGCGGCTGCGCGAATCTTGACCGGCCTCGCCCTTGCCCCGGGCGGAAAACGGCCTCGTTATCCCGGTTTGCCCTGTGGACAGGCCGGCGGCCGGTTGCCAATGTCGGGGGCATGGTGGAGATGCGGGTCGAGCTCCTAATCGTCGGTGCCGGGCTGGCCGGGATGTGCCTGGCCGCCGCCTGTGCCGGGGCGGGCATCGAGACGGCGCTGGTCGACCGGACCGACCCCGCGGTCATGGTGGCGGAGCCGTTCGACGGCCGCACCACGGCGCTGGCGCTGGGCTCCCAGCGCGTGCTGGCGGGGCTCGGCGTGTGGCCGGCGATGGCCGAAGCGGCCGAGCCCATTCGCGAGATCCGTGTCGCCGACGGGCAATCGTCGCTCTTTCTCCACTATGACTATCACCTCCTCGGCGAGGATCCGCTCGGCTTCATCGTCGAGAACCGGGTGTTGCGGCGGGTGCTGCTCGGCCATCTCGCCACGCTGCCCACGCTCATGCACCTGGCGCCGCTATCGGTGGTGAGCGTCGTCCCCGACGCGGTCGGCGCCGAGGCCGTGCTCGCCGACGGGCGCCGCATCCGCGCCTTGCTGGTGGCGGCGGCGGACGGGCAGAGCTCGCCGCTGCGGGTCGCCGCGGGGATCCGGGCTCTGACGTGGTCCTATCCGCAGACCGGGATCGTCTGCACCGTGCGCCACGCCGAGCCGCATCGCGGCATCGCGGTCGAGCATTTCCTCGATGCCGGGCCGTTCGCGATCCTGCCGATGACAGGACAGCGCTCCTCGATCGTGTGGACCGAGCGCGCGGCGCTCGCGCCGGCGCTCCTCGCGCTCGACGACGCCGCCTTCCTCGCTGAGCTTGCCCGCCGCTTCGGCAATCATCTGGGCGAGCTCGAAGTCGAAGGGCCGCGCTGGTCCTATCCGCTGTCGTTTCTGCAAGCCGTGCGCTATGGCGCGCCGCGGCTCGCGCTCGTTGGCGAAGCGGCGCATGTCATCCACCCGATTGCCGGCCAGGGGCTCAATCTCGGCATTCGCGACGTGGCAGCGCTGGCCGAGCTCATCGTCGATGCGCGCCGTCTCGGGCTCGATATCGGCACCGGCGCGGTGCTGGCGCAGTACGAGAGTTGGCGCCGGCGCGATGCGGTGTTGCTCGCCGCCGTCACCGATGGGCTCAACCGGCTGTTCTCCAATTCGCTGCCGCCGTTGCGACTGGCACGCGATCTGGGACTTGCCGCGGTCGAGCGGACGGCGCCGCTGAAGCGTCTCTTCATGCGCCATGCCATGGGCACGCTCGGCGCGCTGCCGCGGCTGGCGCGCGGCGAGCCGCTTTGAGCGTCACGGCATGATGCGCCACGTCATGGCGTTGCTATCTTCGCAATCGGCGGCGGTGTTGTAGCCGACGAGCTGCACCACCACGAGGCGCGCGATGCGGCGCGCCTCGGATTCCGCTTCCAGGCACGACTTGCGATCGATGTCCTTGAGCGTGACGGCAACCACCGCCGGAAATTCAGACGGATCGACAGCCACCCTGCGGTCGCGAAAATACCACCGCACCGTCTTCACGACCTTGTCGGCAGGCGCGTTTTCGGGCAACGCCCCGACCGCGACCGCCGCCGCGGAAAGCTCGTCCCGGATTGCCTGTCCGGCCGGCCGCAACGCCACGATCGCGCCATGCACCGCGGCAACGACGAGGACGCCAAGCAGCAGGACCAGCATCGCCGGCGGCATGCGGCCGAGGGCGCGCCGCGCCAGCGCGGCGGTCGGACCGTGGGAGTGCACCTTTTCTGCACGGCGATGATCGTAGCGTGCGTCCTGCTCGTGCGGTGCCGACGCGAACGGCTCGGTTCGCAACCGGGCGAACAGGCGGTGTCGATCACGGATCATGATCGCATCTCAGCGAGGCGCCGGCGGCGACAGTCGCGCCGCGAGCCGATCGCGACTGTCGCTTAGTCCCGGCGCCGATCAGAGTTGTGCGTCAGCTCTGGAGCTTGATGCGCATGCCGTCGGCGGCAAGGTGCACGTTGAAGCCTTGCGACGTCGAGTTCGATCTTGATGACAACGCCGTTCTGATTGCGCAGATACTCGATGCCGGCGCCGCCGCCGAGGCTCGCACCGGCGCTTACCGCGGCATAGGTGCCGTCGAAATCCGCGAGGGTGCGGAGATTGTAGACTTCGCCCACGGCGTTGATTTTCATCGCGCCGACATCGGCGACCGACAGGCCGCTCACGTGGAAGCGATGCTTGACGCCCTGGAAGTCGACGATGCCGTTGGCCCAGCTGAAGCCGATCCCGGCGGCAACGTCGCCACCCGCCAGTTGCAGCGTCGCAGTTGGCGCATTCTCGTCCGCTGCGAGGACCACGTGTGCAGTAAGGGAAGGCATGGGCATGACGCCCTGCGCTGAGACGGCCGTCGCTGAAACCATTCCGACCGCGAGCAAGCCCAATCCTGCGGCGAGTGTCCGCTTGAGTACGGGCTGAGGGATCAAATGTGCAACGGTCATGACACGTTCTCCTAGATATGGGGGACGATGTCGCCTGATCGGCAGCACCGCTTGCATGAACGTGCGGGTTGATCACCGGGTTCCCAATGACGCCGCCGCGCGTCCAGTGTCGCGGAAGTGGCGCGCACGGCGCGCACGCATGGCGGGAATCGCGCGCATTCTGCAGCCCAAAAATGCCCCTGTCGCCCCACGGTTGCATTGTGGCAAAGCCAATGCGCGTGTTTACAAGTTTTTACAAAATAGGCCTTTTGCCATCATCACGAGGGCACGGACGGGACCTAGGTTTTGCAGGCCGCAAACAGAAATGGAGAAGCACCGTGACCGATTTCGGCAATCTTCTCGAGAACGAGATTCCGCGCCTGCGTCGCTATGCACGGGCGCTCACGCGAGATGCATCGGCCACTGACGATCTTGTACAAAACTGTTTGTTGCGAGCGCTGACGCGGTCGCACCTGTGGGAGCCCGGCACCAATCTGCGCGCGTGGCTTTTCACGATCCTGCACAATCAGCATGTCAATGATCTGCGCAGTCACGCGCGCTCACGGCTCACAGTGCCGCTGGAGGACGCGGAGGCTTTGTTGTGGGAACCGCCGACGCAGGGCGTGGCATTGCAGGTGCGCGATCTTTCCCGCGCCCTCGACCGCCTGCCGAAACATCAGCGCGAGACCTTGCTGCTCGTCGGGCTTGAGGATATGTCCTATGACGAGGTGGCGCGCACGATGGATGTATCCGTCGGCACCGTGCGCTCTCGCCTCAATCGCGGCCGCAAATTGCTGCGCCAGATTCAGGGCGAAGAGCGTGTGCCGGACGGGCGCAATCGCCGCCGCGGCCGCAACACTGATCAGAGCCCGGACGTGGCGATCGCGGATCAAACGGCGGACGAGGAAATCGATATCGCGATGGCCGCCTGAGTCCTGAGTACCGAGCGCTGTCGGCTCGTGCATGAGCCGACAGCGCGCCCGCGGAGCGTCAGGGCGCGGATCGCGGCGTGATCTGGCGCGGATCGCGCGACAGGTCCGCCCGCGCAAGCGCCGCGACATAGTCGCTCCAGCGCCGCTCCTGCTCCATGCCGAGCTCGTAGAGATAGCTCCAGGAATAGATGCCGGTGTCGTGCAGGTCGTCGAAGACGATGCGCACGGCATAATTGCCGACCGGCTCGAGGCGCAGGATGCCGACCGCGGCGCGGCCGGCGACGAGCGTCTTCTGGCCCGGCCCGTGGCCTTGGACTTCCGCCGACGGGCTTTCAACGCGCAGGTATTCCGCGGGCAGGCGCACGCGCGCGCCATTGTCGAAATCGATCTCCAGTACCTTCTCGGCGGTCTTGAGGCGGATCTCGGTCGGCCAGTGCTGGGTGCCGCGGCCGCTGCTCATCGCGGCGCGGGCGCTTGCGGCGTATGGAGCCGCGCCTTTTCTTCCTCGCTCAGGGGGCGCGCATCGTCCACCAGCATGATCGGGATGCCGTCGCGGATGGGATAGGCGAGCCCGGCTTGCAAGCTGATCAGCTCCTGCGCCGTGCGGTCATAATAGAGCGGCCCTTTGGTCAAGGGACAGACAAGGATCTCCAAAAGCTTGGGATCGACATCGGCGGATGACTCGGTCATGGGCGTGCCTCAGTGACGGGCGCTGTCGCCGTCGCGGTCGTCGCCAGCGAACGCTGCCATCTCCAGAAGGGTGATGAGGAGCGTCGCCCGTGCACTGCCGTCTGCGGCCTCGAGCAGCGCCTGCTTCTCGCTCGGCGCGAACGGACAGAGCATGGCAAGCGAAGTGACAAGGCGTTCGGCCGGCGCCCCGGCGATCGCGGCGAGATCGGCGGCGATGCCGTGGCGGCGGAAATAGGGTTTGAGCGCCTCCGTCAGGCGCTCGCGCTCGATCGCCGGCTCGGCCTCATCGAGATCGCCGTGAAACCGGCTCCAGTCGGGCACGCAGATACGGAAGAGCTCGGTGCGCGGCGGCTCGGCCGCGACATCGAAACGGGCGCAGCCCGCGAGCGTCAGGAGATAGCGCCCGTCCTCGGTCTCGCGGAACTCGACGATCCGCCCCATGCAGCCGGTGCGGTAGAGCGGCGGATCTCCGGCATCGCCGGCGCCTTCCTGCGGCTGGATCATGCCGATCATGCCCCCCTGGCCCAGCGCATGGCGGGTCATGGCGAGATAGCGCGGCTCGAAGATATTGAGCGGCAGCCGTCCCCGCGGCAGCAGCAGGACACCGGTCAGCGGAAACACCGCCAGCCGCGTCGGCAGGTCCTCGATCCCCGGGTCGAACGGGCCGCGCATCACGAGAAGAGAATGGCGGAGAGCCGCCGCCGCGCCGCCACCGTCAGCGGATCGGTGAGCCCGATCGCCTCGAAGAATTTGAGGAGCTGCTTGCGCGCCGCCTCCTCGTTCCAGTTCCGGTCGGCGCGGATGCTCTCCAGAAGCTCGTCGATCGCCGCCTCGCGCTCGCCGGCGGCAAAGAGAGCGGCGGCGAGGTCATAGCGCCCCTGATGGTCCTTGGGGTCGCGCGCGACGCGGGCCTTGAGCTCGTCGAGCTTGCCTGCGGCCTTGCTGCCGGTCTCGGCCAGCTCAAGTGCGGCGCGCGCGGCCGCGATTTCGGCGTGGGCCGCCTGCTCCTTGGGCACGGCGGCGAGAAACTGCGTCGCCTTGGCGAAGTCCTTGCGCGCCACCGCCGCGCGCACCCGCCCGGCGAGCGCGTCGATATTGGCCGGGTCGTGCTGGAGCACCTGGGCGAAGATGTTGTCGGCGCGGGCATGATCGCCGGCGGACGCGGCCTCCTTGGCCAGCGCCACCGCCTCGGCGACCGGGTCGGGGCCGGATGCCGCACCGGCGAGCCGGCCGACGAACTGCTTCACCTGGCTTTCCGGGAGCGCGCCGACGAAGCCGTCGACGGGCCGGCCGTCCTTGAAGGCATAGACCGCCGGGATCGACTGGATGCGCATCTGCTGCGCCAGTTCCTGGTTCTCGTCGATGTTGATCTTGACGAGCCGGATCTTGCCGCGCGCGTCGCGCACCGCTTTCTCGATGACGGGGCCCAGTTGCTTGCACGGGCCGCACCAGGGCGCCCAGAAATCGACGACCACGGCGGCCTCGTGCGAGGCGTCGATGACGTCGGCCATGAAAGTCGCGGTCGAGCCGTTCTTGATAGTGCCGGCGTCCGCGGAGGGCGCGGCGGCGCCGAGGATCTGTTCCATCGGTACTTTCCTTCGAAAGGACCCCTAGAACATGGCGGGCCGGGGCCGCTCTGGCAAGCGCCCGCGCGCAGCGCTCAGGGCGCGCCGCTTAGGGCTGGGCGCGGTCGAGATCGTCCAGGGCCAGGATGCGCGGCCGATGTCCGCACGCAGGCCACAAATCGCAGGAGATCGCCCGGCGCAATCGCCGTCGTCGCGGTATTGACGAGCGGGTGATAGTTGAGCGGATCGGCCCGCAGCATCGCCTCGTCGAGGACGAGTTCTACCGTCGCGGCACTCGGATTGAGGACGGCGAAGGGAGTGACGCTGCCGGGCTCGACGCCGAGGACGCTGCGCATCCGTTCCGCGCTCCCAAACGAGAATCGCGGCGCGCCGAGGCGACGGGCCAGCCCGCCCAGATCGAGCCGGCGGTCCTCGAGCACGACGACCAGCCACAGGCCACCCTTGCGGTCCTCGAGGAAAAGGCTCTTGCAGTGGCCCCCCGGCAGCGTGCCGCGCAAGGCGGCGGATTCCGCGACCGTGCGCACCGGGGGATGGCGATGGGTGGTGTGGCGGATGCCCAGGGCATCGAGCCGGGCGAAAAGCGCCTCCGGCGTCGCCGGGACCGCGGCTGGGGCAGCATCCGACCCGGTCTCCATCCCCGCCTCCTTTTGGGGTGCGCGCGAGCGAGCCGCGCTTGCATTGACGCCCGCCCCTTGTATCATGCCCGGCCTGGAACGCGGGCGTAGCTCAGGGGTAGAGCACAACCTTGCCAAGGTTGGGGTCGAGGGTTCGAATCCCTTCGCCCGCTCCAAATATTCCAGTAACATCAATACGTTGCGAGTGGTGAGGTTTGAAGAAGACCTCATCCACTGGCGCGTAACTGGCGCGAAGCTCATCGAACAGCAGATTGGTGGCGCGGACGGCGTTGCTCAGATACACGGGATCGAACGCCGCGTAGAGTTCCGTCGTCCGGTAGTCGCGCGACTTGTGGCCGAGCTGCGCCGCCACTTCCCACGCAGGCACGCCGTGCTGGCGCATCCAGCGCGCGACGGTGTGACGGATCGAGTAAGGGTTGACCGTCGCATCAAGCTCGGCTGCTTCACGCAAAGTGCGCCACGCCTTGTTTATCTTTTTGACCGGCTTGCCGCGAAACGTGATGAGCCGCCCTTCGGGCGCATTCGCAAGAACGGTTGCCAGCGCATCGGGGAGCTTCACCACGGGCCGGAATTTTTTTGTCTGGGCTCGCCCGTGCGGGTTCAGGTCGATGAGAGCGTCATCGAAATCAAGCTGCGTGCCGGTGAGTTCAAGAGCGGCTTCCGGGCGGCAGGCGGTGCCGATGAGGATCATCAGCAACAGCCGCAGATGGTCGGGTGCCTCCGAAAGGAGCCGCGCAAGCTCGGCGATCTTCAAAGGTCGGCCGAGCGGCTCGCCGTAATTCACTTTGACGCTGGGAATATAGGGAGTGCCGGCGATCTCGCCGCGTTGCCATGCGCGTTTGAGGGCGGCTTTGCCGACACCAAGAATGCGCTGAACGTAAGCGGTGGCGTGCCCTTGGGCCGTCAGATGGGCGATGAAGGCTTCGAGCTTGGCCGGTTTCGTGGCGTCGGCGATGCTCGCCTCACCGAAGAAATCAACCCAGTAGCTGCATGACTTTCTGATGCTGACGGCGCTGCGGGCGTGCTGACCGTGATGCTTGTAGTAGTCGAGCACGATGTCAGCGAGTGCGACGGATTCAGCGGGCGCATTCTGCGGCCGGTGCTCTTCGAGATAGCGCTCTAGGAGTTTCTGGCTGGCTTGCTCAAAATCGTCTGTGCCAAGGCTGATACGGCGCGTGCGCTTGGTCGTGGCGTCGTAGAAGGTGGCGTACCACGCCGGACTTCCGTCCCGTTGTGAGAGCCACCATTCGCCAATCTGGAAGCTGTGCTTGCTGTATCGCGGCATGGTCTCACCTGATCGATAAGATAGTCGGCAATCTGGAACCCAAAATAGGCGATGGCGCGTCGGCCCTTGGCGATATACCCGATCGATCCGGCGAGGCGTACCTTCTTGAGAGTGACGGGGTGCAAGCCCAGATAAGCGGCTGCTTCCGGCTCCGCGTAATGCCTGTACAGAGCGAATCCGTAACCTCCGGCGATCTGTTGCCGCAGTGTCTCGCGTCCGGGGATATTTTCAGCCTCATTGCCCATAGCCTGCAATATGAGCCAAGCCGGATTCCCTCTTCCTCGCGGGTTCCTC
>CAWHUT010000014.1:0-20625 GCA_963832575.1 uncultured Alphaproteobacteria bacterium | reverse complement strand
TAACTATTGAATAGCTGTGGGGTTCTGGCACAATGCCGCTTGCCGCCAACGCAGAACACCCCGCCGAAGCGGGGTGCCTGTCAATGGGGGTGTGGCCGAGCGGTTTAAGGTCCTTGGATTTATAATCAGCGGATGCTCCCTAGCTTCACGGCGACCGGGGGCTCCCGTGGGTTCGAATCCCACCACCTCCGCCATCAAACTGGGCGGTCCCTCACGGGGCCGCCCAAATCTTTTGTACGCTCGAATCCTAGCCTAGTTTTATTCCTAACCGCAAGGGAAAATTGTCAGCCAATTGGCTGACAATTGGCTGCCGCGCCGATAAGATCGGGGCATGGCTAAGAAGAAGGCCGAGCCACGCCTAGCGCCGATCACGCTTGCGTACTTGCAAGACCTCGTGGAAACAGGTGCATACGGCAAGGACATATCAAGCGTCGCCCGAACGCTGATTGAAGCAGGGATACGGCAGGCTTTATCTCAAGACATAATCAAGGTTCGTCGCGCGTCAGAATCTAGTTAGCAATTTCCCGAATCGCCGCGCCATTCCCATGGTTCCCGGTATCGGCCTGTGCGGCGAATCCGTTCTGTTCCCGTTCCGATTTGCGCCCGTTCTTCGCCAGGAGATCAGCGGCAGAAAACTCTTGACGGCTCAGAATCAGGAATTGAATGCCACGATTTGCTCGCAAGGACATTGGGGGAAATCGATGGCGCGCAAATCGGCGCTGATGGATACCAGCATCATCTATTGCGGCGACTGCCTGGACCAGCTTCGGAAGCTCCCTGAGCATTACATCGACCTTATCTACATCGACCCGCCGTTCAATTCCAATCGGAACTACGAAGGGTTCTGGGGCGAGACGAAAGAGAGGCGGGCATTCGAGGATCGCCACGCATCGACCCAAGCCTATATCGAGTTCATGCGCCCCCGATGTGTCGAACTGGCGCGTGTGCTGAAAGATACGGGAAGCTTTTACTATCATTGCGACTGGCACGCGAACGACTATGTCAAGGTCATGCTCGACCAGATTTTTAGCGAAAACAATTTTCAAGCGGAAATCGTATGGCGTCGTACCTTGTCAAAAGGGCTTGCCTACCGGGGATTTGTGAATAATTACGATTTTATTTTTTGCTATGCAGGTGGCGACAAGTTTACATGGAACCAAATTTCAGCCGACGACCCCGACAATCTTGATGAAAAAACCTCTGGTAAGTATTCCCACCGCGATTTAGATGGGCGCCTTTATCGGCTTGACAATCTCATAAATCCTATTTTTGAACCGGCCTATTTTTTATGGTTATTCTTGCGCGTGAAGCGGGTATGGCGCTGGACGAAAGCGCGAATGCAGGCTGCCTATAAAGCGGGGGTTGTGGTTCAAGCCCGCCCCCGCGCCGTGCCGGCCCTCAAACGGTATCTTGACGAGCAGGAAGGCCGTCCAATTGACGACATGTGGATGGATATTCCGCCGCTAAATTCCCAAGCGATAGAGCGTCAAGGGTACCCCACTCAGAAGCCATCGGCACTATTGGATCGAATCATAACGGCAAGTAGCGATCCTGGGCAGATTGTGCTTGATGCTTTCTGCGGTTGCGGTACGGCTCTTGTGTCCGCGCAGAAGCTAAAGCGCCAATGGATTGGCGTTGATATCTCGCCAACCGCGTGCCGTGTCATGGCGAATTGTCTCCGCAGGGAGTGTAAAATAAGAGAAAATGACGCCGCATGGGAATTTGGGAAGGGATTTGTCGTGCGCGATCTCCCGCGAAGCGAAACGGAGTTGCGCCGCATACCGCCGTTTGAATTTGAAAATTGGGCCGTGATCGCGCTAGGTGGCATACCCTAACAAGTCGAAGGTTGGCGATATGGGAATTGATGGTCGCGTGTTTCCTGTCTCGGCAATGCCTGAAGAATGCGTGTTAAGAAACAGCCAACACGATCTCGATTTTATGGGCGGATATCTGGTATCCAATTCAGGTTAAGCAGCAAGACAAGGCTGGTCGTCCCGGACATCGATAAATTCGAAACGGCAGATGTTGCGGGAAGAGCGAACCAAAGGATTTTTTGTCTCGTTTGACTACTCATCAGATGCGATGACAGAGATTGACCGTTTCTTTCGTAAGACTGGCAACGTCATTATCCCTTTCACCGTCAAGGAAATCCTCGGCGAACAGCTTGCGCAGAAGCTGGCTTATACGATCTCCCATGCGAGTCTCTGGCCGAACCCTTTGCTGTGCACTACCCCTTTACTCCGATGATGCCGCAAGCACGCCCCGACGCGCTTGGTGACGGTTTTCACGAGCCGCTTGTCGGCGGTATTCATGCCGCGCTCTGCCATGACGTGCATCGCCAGTTCCTGAGTAGTGCATGGGCGCTTTGCATCGCGCAGCGTGCCGAGCACGATCCGCGCAACTTCGCCCTTGTATGCCGCATGGCGCGGCGGCAGTGGCTTCGGCCGAATTTCGGCAAGGTCAATATCCGGCTCGAACATCCGAATGGTCGCGTCAACGTTGTCTAGATCGATGACAAGCTGACGCGCCTTAGCTTGGTAATGCTCGAATTGCCCTGCGATTTCCGCGCGCTTGCGAATCAGCCCGCTTAAGGCGTGTTCATTCTCCATGATGGACTCCGCTGCCAGTAGCCCTTCCATTGCCCCGACACGGGATGCTTTAACGCGGCGTTGACAGCCATCAGATATTGTTCGCCGTTGCTGGTGCGGCGGTTGTCCTCGCGCCATGCCATTTCGTCGGCATAGGCCTTGAGATATGGCCCGGCGATATGGTGATGAATGCCAATCTCCGCGCGGCGCAGACGGCTAAAGAAACTCTCGGCCATGTTTGTCGAAGTGCCGTTGAGGTCGCTGTAGTAGACAGAATGGTTGATCCGCTTCGTGAGATACTGCGCGGTCAACAGGTCCCAATGCGAAGCTTCATCGGCATAGACGACGCTGCCCAAGCACCATGGTCGCGCATCGCTTGCACGCCGGCATCCTCGCTCTTGAATACGAAAGGCAGTGTCCGCCCTTTGCGCTCGCGCATAATGACGACACAGCGGCGCTTGCCGTTCCGATTCCTGACGAGGCGCCGGTCGATGCGACCCTCTTTGTAGTTCGCGGGCTTCACGTAGCCGCCGAAATAGGCGCCGTCGATCTCGACTGACTTACCGTCGCCGCCATCCTTGTCGGCTTGCTCGCTCGCGAGGCTTTCGCGGATTTTGTGCGCGAGGACGAAAGCCGTCTTGTACTGGCAATCCAGGTCGCGGCTCAGTTGCAGGGCGCTATGACCCTTGGCGCCGTTCACAAAGATCGCGATTGCCAAGAGATAGTCGCGGATGGGAGCTTGCGGTTGGCGAAGATCGTGCCGCTTGTGACGCTGAATTGATGGTCGCAGCCCTTGCACTGCCACAGGGCGCGCGTGCCGACGCTATAGGCGCTGGCGCAGCCGCATTTGGGGCAATACGGCTTGCCCTGGTTGTCGGACCAGCGGATGCGCGCGAAAGCGTCCCGCGCTTCCTCTCGCTCATGCGCGCAACGGCGCTCAGACAGAGCGTCCTTGCGGCTGAGGAAAGGAGGAAGTGCTGAGACACCCGAACCTCTCAACCAAATTGGCTGAGATCGAATATAGATGGATATGGCCTAGGTCAACCATTTTAGTTATCCTTACTAAAAAAGTTTCGGCGCGTAGGCTTGTCCCATGTTGACGCCAGAGCAAAGCCGCGCGGCCCGCGGATGGCTCGATTGGACGCAAGCGGAGCTTGCCAAGCGAGCGCACGTCTCGCTCTCGACCGTCAAATCATTTGAGTCGCGAGCGTACCCCCATCGTCAACAACGTCAACGCCATCGCCCAAGCGTTTGAAAGTGAAGGCATACGCTTTACGGAAAACGGCCTCGTCTTCACGAGCAAGCCCGCGAAAGGTGCTGGCAAACCGGGGGGCGGTTGAGGGATAATGCCTTGTCGCGGTAAGCCGTCCCCACGACGGCCCCTTACCTCGCGCCGAGCCTAGACCTCTGTCCGGGCGAGTTGCCCTGACATCGCGGTGATCTCCTTTCTCTTTGGTTGCCAGCCGAGCGTTGGTGGTGGTTGCGGGGAAAACGGTGGAGGCGGGGGACTTCTAACCCCACGACGGGCACGTTGGTTAGGCGACCCGTGGGCACTGCCCTCGCCCCCGATCTAATGAAGGGCCGAACGGTCACGCGTTCGGCCCTTTGTCTGCCGGAAACCATTTATTGTCGCGCTGTTCAATCTCGCCAGCGCCCCTGGCGTGCCACAAGATGGAGCGCATGCTCGTCCGCTTCATCGAGAAGCCCATAGCGCTCAGGCCATCAAACAACTCATCGTTGGTCACGCCAGAGCCTTCCGCGATCTTCGCCATGATGAAGCCGGTTCCAGAACTGCCCGGCGGCGCCTTATGGCGGCGGAATCGCGGCGCATGACCGTTAATTCTTGCCGCTGTTTCATGACCGGTAAAACCACGCTTGGATTCATAGTGCTTAAGGGATTTTTCCATCCCTTCCGCTTGGGCCATAAGCGTCTTGGCTTGTTCCCATTTGCGCCATCTCTGCGTCCATTCCGCGTAATTGTCCCATCGCTGCCACCGATTGTAACAGGGCGTCAAGATTAAGGGGAGGCGATGGAGATTGCAAGCGGATTCTTGCGCACAGAACACACAAGCGGCACAAAATCATTGCGCCAGGGCAGGAAAAGTTAGAATTGCCCCAAGGTGCGTTTGCTACCTAATGCCGGAGTTTTCCAATATTAGGTAGCGGGCTCCGGTCGATTGTCTCGGACTTCGCTAAAGTTGCGCCGAGAATATAATCTTCCCCAAATAGTTGGGGAGGTGACTTTGGCAAAAGCAAACCGGAGCGGGATCACCGTCCAGCCTTGGCATCTGCCGCTCATTCTCGGGATGGTGAACCGAGGGGATCGTAACCATGATATTGCGGCGTGGTTCGGGCTAAATCAGGGCCGCATCAAAGAAGTCAAAGACGGGCTCTACGGGGCCGCGACGCCAGCGGCGCCTGATAAATTGCCGCCGTCCGGAGCACCAGGTCCGAAAGCAACGGCGCTTCGTGAACGCGCAGAGACAGTTCATATGCTACTCAAAGCCGGTGACACCGGAGGCGCCATCAAACGTCTTGAGGAGGCCCTAACCGAGTTCGACAAAAATGAATAAACTACGCGACATGAGCGGGCGCTCGGTGTTGTGAGACCGGGGCGTCATAATCACCATGGCGCTCAAGTGCCTTTCGGCAAGGTGGTATCCAGACCACTTGTGTGCTTCGCGAACCGCGCTTGTCCCAGACCAGCCAACAATATCCCGTGGCGGTTGTCGCTGATTTGTCGAGCCGCCCCTTCACCATCGGGACACGTTCCACAAACTGCGCGAACTTGGCTGGCGGCGTCGATTGGAAGATTGCTCTGTAGCGGCCCGCGCTTTCGAGAAACACCGTGCGCGCGAGTATGGCGACGCCGACGTGGGCAATCTTAAGAGCTCTAAGCACGAACTCTTCGGCCAGCCGAAACGGCGGATTGGTTATGACCCAATCATGCCCATCTTCAGCATATGGGTATGTCAGGAAGTTTCGAACGTCGCCATATCCGTAGTCGCAC
Organism: uncultured Alphaproteobacteria bacterium; assembly: GCA_963832575.1. GTDB lineage: Bacteria > Pseudomonadota > Alphaproteobacteria > ATCC43930 > CGMCC-115725 > DATJLY01. Next base: position 15,027 of record CAWHUT010000014.1, on the reverse strand, counting down.
ACATCGGCATCGCGAACCGTCGCGAAATATTCCTTAAGTACCTTGGACATGTGGCCTACACCGCACGCCGGTTCCAGGCAGGTCATTGTTGCGATCGCGTGTTTATCACCGATGACGTGTTCGATGAGCGCTCGCGTGGCCCACGGCGGCGTGGGGAAGTCATCAAGGCTATCAGCAGCCTCGATCCGTTGCGACATGACCGCGTGCGATGTGTTTTGCATTGTGTTGGCCGACCGTCCAGAACGGACGGTTTGCCCCATCGGCCGGGCACGGTCAACAAAAATCTCCGTTGAATCAGAGGGTTGTTGGGCCATCCTGCTAACCCATTGAAAGAATTGAGCTTTCTGGAACAGAGCTACATCGTAATTTCCCACACGAGACGCGGGCAGATCCCTTTCGCGTGCAGAAGTGGCCCTTTGTTGCTGTGGTGCCGCAAAGAGGCGGCGATTCGCTTCGTGACGGTTTTCACAAGTCGCTTGTCCGCCGTGCTTACGCCCCGCTCTGCCATGACGTCCATCGCTTGGTCGCGGCGTTCGTGGTCATTAGTTTAGGTACTGTTCGCCGTTGCTGACCCGCCGGTGATACTCACGTCATAACTCGTCGTGCTCCCGCTTGACCACGAAGCAGGGCGTTTTCTGATCAAACCCCGGTGCTAAACGATAAGCGCCAGCACGGCGGCGAAATGGATCACCGCGGCCGCCAGCACGCAGGCGTGCCAGATGGCGCCGCTCCAGGGGCTCGCGTGGCGCGCATAGATGATCGCGCCGGCGCTATAGCTCGCGCCGCCGAGAAGGATGAGGCTGAGCGGCAGCATCGGGATTTTCGCCACCATCTCGCCGACGGACGAAATCCCGAGCCACCCCATGGCCAGATAGGCCACCACGAAGGCCCGCTCGAAGGTGTTGAGCAGGAAATATTTCAGCGCGATCCCGACGACCGCCGCGCCCCAGATCCAGACCAGGAAACTGATGCCGAACGGCCCATGCAGCCCGGCGGCCGCAAACGGCGTGTAGGTGCCGGCAATCAGCAGGAAGATCGCGGCGTGATCGAGAAAGCGCAGGAGATCGCGCCGCGTCGCGATGGCGTTTGCGTGATAGAAATAGGACGCCGCGCACGAGGCCGCGAGACAAACGCCATAGACGACCCCGGCATCGACGAACCGCGCGCCCGGCGCCGCCACGGCAATGGCCGCAAGGCAGGCCAATCCGAAGCCGCCGAAGGCCAGCGTGGCGGTAAGCACGGCGCGGTCGACACGACGCGCAATCCCGGTCGGCCCCGTGCCGGACATGATCCCCCATCATACGCGCGTACGGCCAACGCGCCGTCGTTGCTTCACACCCCAGTGTGCATCGCACCCCGTTGAACGCGCGGCCGCCGGTGACAACAGGTTGGCGGCGGGCGTCGCTTGCGGCTATTCTAAAGCCGAAAATAGAACGGCCGCCACGGCGGCACGATCAGGGAGAGAAAAACATGGGCAAGAGGCTCAACCGTCGCGGCTTCCTGCTGGGCTCGGCCGCTGCCGCGGGCGCTGCGTCCCTGCCGCTGCGCGTCTCGTTCGCGCAAAGCGCGCCGCTCAAGCTGGGCCTCCTGACGGTGAAGACCGGGCCGCTGGCCGAGGGCGGCGTCCAGATGGAGCAGGGCCTCACCGCCTTCCTCAAGGACCGCAACTTCACGCTGGCCGGGCGCAAGGTCGATCTCATCGTGGCCGACACCGGCGGCAATCCCGCCGGCACCAAGACCAAGGCGCAGGAGCTGATCGAGCGCGACAATGTCGACGTCATCACCGGGCCCTTGGCCGCGTTCGAGCTCCTGGCCATCACCGACTATGTCGCGCAGCACAAGGTGCCGATCCTGAGCCTCGCCGCCGCCGAGGACATGACGCAGCGCAAGCCCAATCCCTATTTCATCCGCGCCTCGGCCACCTCCGCGCAGGCGATGCATCCGCTGGCCGACTATGCGGCCAAGGAGATGAAGCTCAAGCGGGTCATCACCATCGTCGAAGATTTCGCCTTCGGCTACGAGCAGATGGGCGGGTTCCAGCGCGTCTTCGAGGACGATGGCGGCCGGTGCTGAAGAAGCTGTGGCCGCCGCTCGTGCACCGCCGACTACACGCCCTATCTCGCCCAGATCGGCGACGTCGATGCGGTGATCCAGGGCTTCGCCGGCTCGAACCCGGTCAAGTTCATGAAGCAATATGCCGACCAGGGCCTCAAATACCCGGTGCTCGGCGGCGAGACGGCGGGCGATGACGCGCTGTTGAAGAGCTTCGGCGACGAGGCGATCGGGCTCATCACCGCCTGTCCCTATACCGCCGATCTCGACAACGAGCCCAACCACCGCTTCCTCGCGGCGATGAAGAAGGAATACAACACCATCGCCGGCCAATACGCCGCGCTTCTGTGGCTCAACGGCGCGATCATCGAGGCCGGCCTCAAGAAGACCGGCGCCAAGACCGACGACAAGGAAGCCTTCATCACGGCGCTGCGCGCCGTCGAGCTGCAGGACACGCTGCGCGGGCCGATCAAGTTCGACCATTTCGGCAACGTCATCGGCAACATCTTCATCCGCCGGCTCGAAAAGAAGAACGGCGCGCTCGTCAACACCACGATCAAGACCTACCCCAACGTGAGCCAGTTCTGGACCTTCGATGAGAAATGGTTCCTGGCGCAACCGGTCTACTCGCGCGACTACCCGCCGCTCAAGTCGTAACGCCCAGGGCATCTCCACAGCCGGATTCCCTTCCCCCCGCCGCGCTGCGGGGGCCGGGGTCGGGGCGGAAGGGTCGGCGCGATGAATTTGTGGCTGCTGCTTTCGATCAACAGCATCACGCTGGGCGGGCTCCTGTTCCTGCTCTCGGCGGGTTTCGCGCTGATCTTCGGGCTGATGCGCATCCCCAACCTGACGCACGGCTCGATGTTCATGCTCGGCGCCTATTTCGGCGCGAGCTTCTATCTGTGGGCGAAGCTCGATTTCTGGCTCGCGGCGCTGTTGGGCGCGCTCATCGTCGCGGCGATCGGCGGCGTGATCGAGCGCTTCGTCCTGCGCCGGCTCGCCGGTAACGAGCTGGCACAGGTGCTGGTGACGCTCGGCATCTCGTTCATGGTCGCCGACCTCTGCCTGATGGAATGGACCGGCGATCCCATTTCGGTGGCGACGCCCGAAGGCTTGCGCGGCGTGGCGCGCATCGGCGGGCTGGCGTTTCCGGTCTATCGCCTGGCCGTCATCGTGGTCGCCATCGTCGTCGCGGCGGCGTTGTGGCTGCTGCTCGACCGCACGCGGCTTGGCGCGATGATCCGTGCCGGGGTCGATGACCCGCAGATGGCGCGCATGGTCGGGATCCGCGTCTCGCGCCTTTTCACCATCGTCTTTTGTCTGGGCGCGGGGCTCGCGGGGTTTGCCGGCGTGATCGGCAGTCCGATCCTGTCGGTCTATCCCGGGCTCGACACGGACATGCTGCCGCTGGCGCTCGTGGTGGTGATCCTGGGCGGCACCGGCAGCCTGCTGGGCGCGCTCATCGGCAGCTTCATCGTCGGGTTCCTGTACAATTTCGGCCAGGCGCTGCTGCCGGAGCTCGCCTATTTCGTGCTGTTCCTGCCGATGGTGCTGGTCCTGGTGCTGCGCCCGCAGGGGCTCTTCGGCCGGTACGCGCCGTGAGAGCGCGGGTGCTGTCCGCCGTCATCGCGCTCGCGCTCGTGGCCAGCCTCCCGCTGTGGGTGGGCGGGGTCTACTACGTCAACGTCGCGAGCCAGATCCTGGTCTATGGCGTCTTCGCCCTCGGCCTCAACGTGCTGGTGGGCTATGGCGGGCTGGTGTCGCTGGGCCATGCCGCGCTCTTTGGCCTGGCGAGCTATGCCGCGGCCGTGTTCCTGGCCCAGGGCTGGGGCCAGGGTACGGCGGCGGCGGGCGCGATCGTCGTCACTCTCTTCGGCACGGCGATGTTCGCGGCGCTGTCGCTGCGCGCCACCGGCATCGGCTTCGTCATGATCACGCTGGCGCTCGGGCAGATCCTGTGGGGCCTCGCCTATCGCTGGATCAGCCTCACCAACGGCGACAACGGCATCAGCGTCACCGCGCGCCCGCAGCCTTTCGGCATCGCGCTCGCCGACCCGACCGCATTCTATTACGCGACGCTGCTGGTCTTTCTGCTCGACCCTCGTGGCGGTCGCGGTGTTCGTGCGCTCGCCCTTCGGCGCCAGCCTGCGCGGCGCCCGCGACCAGCCGCGGCGGATGACCGCGCTCGGCTACAATGTGTGGCTCATTCGCTTTTACGCGTGCCTGTTCTCAGGATTGGTCAGCGGCGTGGCCGGGCTCCTTTTCCTCTACTACAACCAGTTCATCAGCCCGCATGCGGCAACCCTTGCCGCCTCGGCCGAAGTGCTGCTCATGGTGATCTCGGGCGGGTCGGGCACGCTCTTCGGACCGATCGCGGGCGCGGCGCTCGTCGTCATCGTGAAGAGCGTGGCGAGCGCCTATATCGAGCGCTGGAATCTGCTCCTGGGCGCGATCTTCGTCGCCATCGTCCTCTTCATGCCCGAGGGTTTCGTCCCCGGCACGGTCAGGCTTGCGCGCTGGGCGGTCCGGGGATACCGCGTGCGCCGGCGCCGGGCGCGCGTCGCGGCGGGGGGCCAGTGATGGACGCGCTGGCGGTCAGCGGCCTGGCGAAATCGTTCGGGGGCTTGCGCGTCACCGCCGATGTCACCTTCCAGATCGCGCCCGGCGAGCGTCGGCTCATCATCGGCCCCAACGGCGCCGGCAAGACCACGCTCTTCAACCTCATCGCCGGCGAGCTGCGCCCCGATGCCGGCTCGATCGTGCTCTTCGGCCGCGAGCTCCGGCGCATGCCGTGCCGCGCCCGCGCCCATCTCGGCCTCGCCCGCACTTATCAGATCATCACGCTCTTTGCCAACGACACGCTCGCCCACAACATCTCGCTGTCGCTCCTGGGCATCGACCGGCGGCGCTGGAACCCGTTCGTGCCGCTGGCGCGCGAGCGCACGCTCGCGGTGCGCGTCGCGGCGGCGCTCGAGCGCGTCGGGCTGAAGCATCTGGCGCACCGCCCGGTGGGCGAGACCTCCTATGGCGAGCGCCGCCGTGTCGAGATCGCCATGGCGCTGGCGCAGAACCCCAAAGTGCTGCTCCTCGATGAGCCGTTCGCCGGGCTTTCGGTCGACGAACGGCGCGACGTGCTCCGCCTCCTCAACGCCATCCCGCGCGACGTGACCATCGTCATGATCGAGCACGACATGGACGTGGCGCTCGATTTCGCCGAGCGCATCACGGTGATGCATTTCGGCAGCATCATCGTCGAGGGGAGCCGCGCCGAAGTGGTGGCCGATAAGCGCGTGGCGGAGATCTATCTTGGCGCGTGACGCCCTGGCGCTCAGCGACATCGACGCCTTCTATGGCGACAGCCACGTGCTGCACGGCGTGTCCTTCCGCCTCGGCGAGGGGCGGCTGCTGGGCCTCTTGGGCCGCAACGGCGCCGGCAAGTCGACCGCGATGGGCGTCACCATGGGCGTGGTGCCGCCGCGCCGCGGCACGGTCGAGGTCTTTGGCACGTCCCTGACGCGGCGCGCGCCCGAGGACATCGCCGCGGCAGGCGTGGCGCTGGTGCCGCAGGGACGGCGCATCTTCCGCAGCCTTACCGTGCGCGAGAACCTCATCGTGGCCCAGCGCGCGCCGTCGGGCAGCGCCACGGCGGCCTGGACGCTCGAGCGCGTCACCGCCACCTTTCCGCGCCTGGGCGAGCGCCGCAACCAGGTGGCGGGCTATCTCTCGGGCGGCGAGCAGCAGATGCTTGCCATCGGCCGCGCGCTCATGTCGAATCCGCGCGTGCTGCTGATGGACGAGCCGTCCGAGGGACTGGCGCCGCAGATCGTCGCCGAGGTGATGGCCACCATCCGCCGGCTCAAGGAAGAAGGTCTTTCGATCGTGCTGGTCGAGCAGAACGTCAAGCTCGCCTTTGCCGTGGCCGACGACATCGTCGTCCTCAACAGCGGGCGGGTGGTCGCCGCGGGCACGGCCGAGACGGTGCGCGACAGCGCCGATCTGCAGCAACATCTGGGCATCTACTGAACCTGAGGGGAAAGTCATGCTGTTTACTTGCGGTTCCTTGGCGGCGCGCAGTGCGCCCATTGCGGTGCGGCGCGAGCGCGGCCCGCGCCGGCACTTCACCGTCGACATCCATTGCCATGTCGAAACCCCGGAAGCGGCGGCGCTGATCAAAACCTCCGACCGCCCCCCGATCGAGAATGCGATGACCTTTTCCAACGAGGCCACGCGCGAGGTGAACCGCAAGCAGCAGCAGACCATCTATCTCGACCTCACCTCGGTCGAGAAGCGCCTGAAGCACATGGACCGCAACGGCATCGACATCCAGGCGATCTCGACCGCGCCCGGGCAGTATTATTATTGGGCCGAGCCCGAGCTCGCGCGCCAGACCTCGCGCCTCATCAACGAGAACATCGCCCAGATCTGCCACGACCATCCCGACCGCTTCGTCGGTTTGGCGACGGTGCCGCTGCAAGAGCCGGAACTCGCGGTGCGCGAGCTCGAGCGCGCGGTGAAGGAGCTGGGCATGCGCGGCGTCGAGATCTGCACCAACGTCGCCGGAGCCGAGCTGTCAGAAGAGCGCTTCCGCCCGTTCTTCGCCAAGGCCGAGGAGCTCGACATCCTCATCTTCATGCACCCGTCCGGCTTCACCGAGGGGCGGCGCCTCAGCGATCATTACTTCATCAACGTCATCGGCAACCCGCTCGACTCGACGGTCGCGGTGCATCACCTGATCTTCGACGGCGTGCTCGAGCGCTATCCCCGCCTCAAGATCGTCGTCGCCCATGGCGGCGGCTATCTGCCGGCCTATTCCGGGCGCATCGACCACGGCCACCGCGCCCGCCCCGATGCCGCCGCGTCATCGCCAAGCGCCCGACGAGCTATCTGCGGAAGCTCTATTTCGACACCATCGTCTTCACCCATCACCAGCTCGAATACCTGGCGCGCGTGTGGGGCAGCAACCACATCCTGCTCGGCACCGATTACCCCTACGACATGGCGCTCCCCAACGCCGTGCCCTTCGTCGAGGGCGCCGATCTCACCAGCGCCGACCAGGCCGCGATCCTCGGCGGCAACGCCGCCCGCCTCCTCAAGCTCAAGCGCCCCGCCGCCACCCAGGCGCCGGCACGCAAGGCGAAGAAGGCCAAGGCGAAAAAGCGGTAACGCGGAGATCCGCGTAAGCGGAATTGCCCTCGTCGGTCACCCGTGGGCTAGGCCCGCGGGTCTAGGCGTTGCCGAGCCGAGCCGGGCAATGCGGAAAGATGGGCACCTATTACGTGAGTGACTCTACCCTAGATATTGTGGAGTCAGCGTCGTCCAGGCATAACGGGGCATGTCGACCGAGCACCTTATCCCTGCCGATCTTCGGCAGAAATATCACGTTAAGGAATGGCGAAACGCGGCCGGCGTGCTGACTACGGCTTGCCCCGCCGAATGGGCCGAAGTCGTCGAAGTCCTGCGTAATTTCCGGCTCCTCAAATCGGAGGTCCGCGTTGGAGGCGGTAACCGCTCGCTGATAAGCAAGAGGATAGATGAGCCGCTCTACGCCAAGGGCTGGGTTGAGAAGAAATTCAACACGTCGATTATCGTTGATGCGGACAAGATCGACAGCCCGACGCACTCGGTCGACTGTTTCAAGGGCGGTGTCGCTGTCGAGATGGAATGGAATAACAAAGATCCATTCTACGACCGTGACCTGAACAATTTCCGGCTCCTGTTCGACCTTCGTGCCATCCAGGTTGGCATCATCATCACGCGGTCGTGGGAGTTGCAAGAAATCTTCAAGAGCCTTGGGAAGGGGAGTTCCTACGGCAAGGCCACCACCCACCATGAGAAGCTCTGGCCCAAGGTAGAGGGAGGAGGCGGGGGAGGCTGCCCAGTGTTGACCTTCGCTATTAAGCCAAGCCTCTTTGTCGACGATGGCGAGGCCGCTTACGTCGCTTTGCTGGCGAAGCGGAAAGAGGAGAAGGCGAAGAAAGCTGCCGCCAGAAAGGCCGCGAAGAAAGCGGGCATCGCCATCGAGGATGAAGACCATGACGAAGACTAGGCTTGCACCCTAGCTGCCTGAGAATGGTGCGCATAAGTCTTCCAGGTTGGCTCGTAGCTGTCGTCGGCTTGATTGCCCCAGGTTGCCCAACCCTTGCGGACGCCACGCCCGAATAGCTCCAAAAATGGCCCGGGCGAGCATGCTTCGATGATGTCGTACTGCTCGTCCGGCTTGCGCGAGTGCTCGCGTTTCCGAGTTTGGATCATGTTCACCTGACTGCGGCCGGGGGCGAGCGTGCGGGCGTTTTTGCCGCGAACGCCAAAGAGGATGAGTTCTGTCACGTTGCGGAAGTAGAAGCCCACACCGCGACCATCCGACCCACCATCCTTCCGGATTTTGTGCCAGACGACATTCGACTTGTACCGAAATCCCCAGGCCTGCAGCACAGCCAAGCCCTCGGGCATCAAGGCGTTCGGCACCCAAAGGTACAAATGCGACGTATCAGCCGAGATGCTCGCTACCGGAAGCCCCATGATGTCGTCGAGCGTCATGGTGCCATAGCGATTGAGCCGCTTGTGCTCGGGCGCGATCTTGCCGGTAGAATTCTGAAAGCGCCACGGCGGGTCAGCCAAGATGGTTTTGAACTGCTTGCCGTTCGCGAAGGCGAGAAGGTCTGAGGATGGACTCGGTGGCATCCAATGTGCTCCATATTTAGCGGCAAGAGATTTGCGTCTTTGGGCCAGAGATGCCCTGCAGCTCCTTGAATTCCCTTGGCTCCTGAGATGCCTTCTGGTCCAATGGCCGCTCAAGCCCGGGAAGGTTTGGCGTTGGACCTTGCAAAACCTTCCGTGCGGCCATCGTCTGCCTCCTTGATCGGAAGTGTCGAATATATGAGAAGAACGTTTCGAGAACCAGGGGGTTCTGCGATCGTGACGCCAATTCTCAGCGCTCGCTAATTGATAGCCAAAAAATAAACAATAGGCCCTTCGCTTTCCCGGCACATGGACGGCGCGCCTCACAGCACCTCGATCGTGCCGTCCTCGATCTCGGTTGCGGCGAGCGGCGGCACGGTGCCTCGGCGGCCGGCGCCGAAGCTCGAGGCGCTCAAGGTCATGTGCACCTCGCTCCCGTCTTCGGAGAGCGGCACCACCATGCGCCGCAGTTTGAGGCCGCCGCTCGTGCCGGAGCGCAGCGAGCACAGGCACATCACCGGCCGGCGCTCCCGGAGCACGGTGCGGTGGACGCGCTCGATGAAGCTCGCATGGCCGCCGGCCAGCACCTGGTCGAGGAAGCGTCCGGTGGCGTCGCGTCCCATCGCATCGACCATCGCCGTGCCGACGAGGCGATAGCGCAGCCGCCCGCCGACGAGCTCGATCAGCTCCAACAGCGGCAACAGCGTCGGCGGCATGTCGATGGGATCGATGTCGCGCCGCCGCGGCATCGCGCGCGCCCCGCGCGTCAGCTCCCAATAATCGAAGAGCGCCGCAAGCTGGGGGTCATCGCGAGGATCGGCCGCCACCCGTGCCCCGCTCTCAGCCCGCCGCGAGCGCCATCATCTCCGCCGGCGAAACCGCGCCGTCGAGCGCACCGACCGCATCGGCGAGCCCGCGTGCGCGCGCCGCGCCGAGGATGGGCTGGGCCAGGCTTAAAAACTTTGCCTCGATGCGCTTCCCTTGCGCCGCCACGTCGGCGGCGGGAATGCCGGAATCATGGCGCGCCTCGAACGTCGTGCCATCGGCCAACGTCACCGTCAGCGCCGCGCGCGAGGGGGGCCAGCCGTCCTCGAACACGATCCGCAGCTTGTCGCGCAGGGCGATGAGCCCCGGCTCGCTGCAGCGCGCATCGCTGTAGGTATCAAGGCCGCGCGGTGTCGATCCCGGCCAGTGCCAGCGCCACGGTGAGGCGCAGCGAGAACTTGGCCTCGAGCCCGGTGCGCGGCACCGCGATGTTGCACACCGCATCGGCGCCGCGGTCGATGTGCAGCACCGCCTCGCGCACCGCCTCGGCGGCGAAGCCCGGCCGCGCCGCGATCGCATGCGCGCATTCGATCGGCGCGTGCGTGAGGTAGCACGCGGCGTGATACTTGAAGAGATTGCCGCGCAGATACCACCCGCCCGGCGGGGGCCTGAGCGCCGCCTCGGGTTGGAAGTCGGGCCCGTGCGTCGCCGCAAACCCTTGCGCGCATTCGAGCACGTCGGCGCGGCTGGTGAAGCCGCGCGCCGCCAGCCGCGCCGCCAGGAGCCCGTTCTGCGCCGCCTTGCCGGCATGGAGCGGCTTGCACATTGTGCCGAACATCGATTTGAGCCCGGCGGCCTGCGTCCCGGCGATGCCGAGCGCCATCGCCGTGCGCGCGGGATCGAGCCGCAGCAGCCGCGCGCAGGCGGCGGCGGCGCCGAAACTTCCCGCCGTCCCCGTCGCATGGAACCCCAGCGCGTAATGCCCGGGCGCCGCCAGCACGCCGACGCGGCAGATGGTCTCGTAGCCCGCGACGAAGGCGGTGATGATCTCGCGCCCCGACGCCCCTTGCGCCTCGGCCAGCGCCAGGATCGCCGGCAGCAGCACGACGCGTCGGATGGCCGATATAGGAAAGATGCACGTCGTCGTAATCGAGCGCGTGCGAGGTCGTGCCGTTGACCAGCGCCGCCAGCAACGCCGGCGCGCGCGCGCCGCAGCCGACCAGCGTCGCCGCGCCAGGCGCCGCCCTCGAGCGCCGCTTCCGCCGCCATCATGCGCGACAATTCCTCACGCGCGCCCGCCAGCGTCACCGCGAACCAGTCGAGTATGCATTGGCGCGCGACGGCGCGGATCTCGTCCGGCACGGCGTCGTACTCGAGCCCGGCGCTCTTCTCGGCGAGCGCAGCCGTCACGGCTTGCGGCGCCGCCTCCAACGCTCTCATGCGTCCCCGCGCTGGCACTTCACGCGAAGGCTCGCACGTCGGCGAGCGGCGGTAAAGGCCGCCGCGGAGTTCAGGCGGCGCTATGGCTCTTCGGGCGAATATAGGCCTGGCCGCGTGCTCGGCGCAATAGGGTTTGCCCGGCAGAGGCCGGCGGCCGCAGAAGCGGAAATCCTTGTCGCCGGGATGGCCCTGCGGCCACGAGCATGATGGCGGCGCCATGCCGATGACGCGCCGGCGCACCGGCGGGCTCTTCAGCGGCGATGGCCTGGGCTTGAGCGCCAGGCGGTGCGACTTGCCGATGACGGCGTTCTTGCTGATGGCGAGCCGCCGGCCGATCTCGGCTGTCGGCAAGCCCTGGTCCCACAATACGATCAGTTGGTCGATGAGTTCGGTCGTCCAGATGCTTTCCATGGCTGTCTACCGTATCCTGTGGTCTGGCCATGCTTAGCCTACTAGATACAGTATCACGAACTCGGCGATGGACGCAAATCCTTTCTGATGCCTCTTTGGCGCGAGGTCACGACGGCACGGACAGCGTGCGCGCTCCGCCCCAAGGCAAGGCCAAGCCCTTGATCTAATTATGGGAAAGGCGCCCCGCCAAGCCATAGACCGGCGGGTCGAGGGCCGCTGGCGACGGACGAAGAAAGTAATTCGACCGCGTGTTAGAGGAGAGTGACCTGCGAGGCTTCGCGGCCGCGGCGGGCCTGCGACACGCTCATGCGCACCGGCTGCCCGGCTCCAGGCCATCGAGGCCCGAGCGGCGCAAGGCGGTGACATGGATGAAGATGTCCTTGCCGCCGTCATTGGGCAGAATGAAGCCGAAGCCGCGCGCCGGGTCGTACCATTTGACGACACCGTCGAGCGTCTCCGTCGCACCGCCGCCATCGGCATAGCCCTGCCCGCCGCCATTGTCGCGCGGGCGGAAGCGGTTCTCGCGCGGCGGCCGCGGCTGCGCTGTGGAGGCGTCGAGTTCGAGGACTTGCGTCGCGGCGCGGCCCTTCGGTCCTTGCACCCATTCGAACACCACGCTGGCGCCGTCGGGGGCATCGCCGAAGCCCGACCGTTCCAGGACTGCCAGCGGCAGGAAGATGTCGCCGGTGCCGTCGTCGGGAATGATGAAGCCGAAACCTTTGCTGCGATTGAACCACTTGATTTTGCCGGCAAGACGCATCGTCTCGTCGGTTGGCGAACCGTTATTATTCATGACTGCACCATCTCTCGACCCTTCGCCCTCCCCGCGGCATGGGCGGTGCCCATACTCCATGCGAGCGAATTCGTCCCAAGCGCAGCACCCGGTGTCCCCCGCCGGTTGCTTCATCGTCAATCTATTTCTACTCTGGTTTGAGTGCAATTAGTAAATAGTTGGTAGCGAGATCGCCGGACGAGAACCCAACCGCGTCCCGGCGCGTAGCCGACGCCGCACACCTCGCCTGGCACCATCCCGCCGGCGCGCAAGCCCGCCGCCAACTCCGACGGCCGCACGAATTTCTCCCAGCGATGCGTCCCGCGCGGCAGCCAGCGCAGAACATATTCGGCGCCGACGATGGCCAGAAGGAACGATCGTGCGGTGCGGTTGAGCGTCGCGGCGACCAGCGCGCCGCCCGGGCGCACCAGACGCGACCGTCGCCGCCAGGAAGGCCGGGCGGTCGCGGACATGCTCGACCACTTCGAGCGCCACGACTGCATCGAAGCTTGCGCCGGCAAGGTCTTCCACCGCCGCCTCGCGATAGTCGATCGCCAGCCCCATCGCCGCCGCATGGGCGCGCGCCACACCCAGCGCCGTGCGATCGGCGTCGATGGCAGTGACGGCAAAGCCCAGCCGCGCCATCGGCTCGGCCACCAGCCCTCCGCCGCAGCCGATGTCGAGGAGGCGCAAGCCCGCAAAGGGCGCGAGCGCCCGGGAATCGCGGGCGAAATGGCGCACCAGCCGGTCGCGGATAAAGGCGACCCGCACCGGATTGAGCCGGTGCAGCGGCCGGAACTCACCCTCGGGGTCCCACCACGACGCCGCCATGCGCGCAAACCGCGCGACCTCGGCGCGGTCGACGGTGACGGGATCGCCCCGTTCCGCGGCGCCGAGAGAATTTTCTATTGTCATCAAGGACATGCCTCAGATCGAGCCGCGCATCTGCCGAACCGGCGGCGGCATGACTTGCCTCGGCGGCGTGGCAAAGAGTATGAATACCCGCCCCATCGCCGGCAACGCTGCCGTGCCGGCGTCATCCCCCGGCGACGCGACCTCATGACGCGCATCGTGCAGAAATTCGGCGGCACGTCCGTCGCCAACGTCGAGCGTATCAAGAACGTCGCGCTTCGCGTCAAGCGCGAGGTCGACGCCGGCAACGAGGTCGCCGTCGTGGTCTCGGCGATGGCCGGCACCACCGACCAGCTCGTCCACTGGGCGGGCGAGATCTCGCGGCTCCATGACGCGCGCGAATACGATGTTGTGGTCGCCGCCGGCGAGCAGGTGACGGCGGGGCTTCTGGCGCTGGCGCTGCAGGATCTCGGCATCGATGCGCGCTCCTGGCTCGGCTGGCAGTTGGCGATCCGTACCGACGGCATCCATGGCAAGGCGCGCATCCTCGGCATCGACACGGAGGTCCTGCTGCAGCGCATGGGCGCGGGCCAGGTGGCGGTGGTCGCGGGGTTCCAAGGGATCGGCCCGGACAACCGCATCACCACGCTCGGCCGCGGCGGTTCCGACACCTCGGCGGTGGCGCTGGCCGCGGCGCTGGGTGCCGACCGCTGCGACATCTTCACCGACGTCGACGGCGTCTACACGACCGACCCGCGCATCGTTGCGAAGGCGCGAAAGCTCGATAAGATCACCTACGAGGAGATGCTCGAGCTGGCCAGCCTCGGCGCCAAGGTGCTGCAGACGCGCTCGGTCGAGATGGCGATGAACCATCGCGTCCGGGTGCAGGTGCTGTCGAGCTTCGCCGATACGCCCGGAACCCTGGTGGTGGACGAGGACGAAATCGTGGAAAAACAGGTCGTGAGCGGCATCGCCTACAGCCGCGACGAGGCCAAGATCACCCTCATCAAGGTGGCGGACCGGCCGGGCGTCGCCGCCGCGATCTTCGGGCCGCTCGCCGACAATGCGATCAATGTCGACATGATCGTCCAGAACATCTCCGACGACGGCCGCGCCACCGACCTCACCTTCACGGTGGCGAAGTCCGATCTCGACCGCGCCGTCAAGGTGCTGGAAGAGCGGCGCGCAGCATTTGGGCTATGCCGCGCTCAAGCCCGATCCCAACGTCGTCAAGATTTCGGTCATCGGCGTCGGCATGCGCAGCCATGTCGGCATCGCCAAGCAGATGTTCCAGGCGCTGGCCGAGAAGGGCATCAACATCCAGGTGATCTCGACCTCCGAGATCAAGGTGAGCGTGCTCGTCGCCGAGGAATACACCGAGCTCGCGGTCCGCGCGCTGCACACCGCCTACGGGCTCGATGCAAGCTGATCTGGCAAGCCGGGCGCGGCACCGGCTCGATCTCCTGTGGCAGCGCGGCCGCGAGTTCCTCGGCTGCGAGGCCGCGATCATGGGCGGCGCCATGACCTGGGTGTCGGAGCGCCATCTCGTCGCCGCGATCTCCAATGCCGGCGGCTTCGGCATCGATCGCCTGCGGCGCCATGCGCCCGGCGCAGCTCGATGCCGAGATCGCGGCGACCTTGGCGCTCACCGACCGCCCGTTCGGCGTCAATCTCATCACGCTCCATCCCGAGCTCATGGACCTCATCGCCGTGTGCGCCGCGCGGCGCGTGAGCCATGTCGTGCTGGCCGGCGGCCTGCCCGGCGCGCCGGCGATCGCGCGCATCAAGGATGCCGGCGCCCGCGTGATGTGCTTTGCGCCGGCGCTCGCGATCGCGCAAGCAAGCTCGTGCGCATGGGGACCGACGCCATCATCATCGAGGGCATGGAGGCCGGTGGCCATATCGGCCCCGTTTCGACCGGCGTCCTGGCGCAGGAAATCCTGCCGCATATCGGTGAGGTGCCGGTGTTCGTCGCCGGCGGCATCGGCCGCGGCGAGGCGATCGTGGCCTATCTCGAGATGGGCGCGGCGGGCGTCCAGCTCGGCACGCGCTTCGTC
>CAWHUT010000013.1:0-131252 GCA_963832575.1 uncultured Alphaproteobacteria bacterium | reverse complement strand
TTATGTTTATTACCTCTACTGGTTCGGTTGGTCTTGCTACCAATCCGGAAAAGCCGCCGCCGATCGTTATGACATCAAAGGGCATCGGATTTCCCCGGACCTAGCCTGAACGCATGCGTCAGGATGCGTCATCGCCGCGGCGAAGGCAATTCGCCGGGCGGCGGCCGTGCTTGAAACTCCTTCCATCCGTGCCCCAATTGTTGTACCGGAGAAGCGCGGCCGCTGCGCCGAGCGAGGGATGGCCATGAAGGTATTCGTTTTCGATCTTGTCCCCTACGCCCGGCATCTCGACCATCTGAGCGTCGACGGACACCTGCCATACCCGCTCGAGAAGAAGCATTTCGACCCCAAGGTCGCGGTGAAGACCTATGCCGAGCATCTTGATGCCTGGGTCGAGATGGAGCGGCTGGGCTATGACGGCGTGGCCTTCAACGAGCATCATGTCACGCCCTACGGGTTGATGAACTCGCCCAACCTGATCGCGGCCTCGGCGGCGCAACGGACGCGGCGGCTCAAGCTCCTCATGTACGGCAACCTGCTGCCGATCCACGACCCGCTGCGATTGGCCGAGGAGATCGCGATGCTCGATTGCCTCTCGACGGACGGATCATCTGCGGCATCGCCCGGGGCGCACCGCGCGAATACCGGGTGTTCAACGTGCCGCTCGACGAGTCGCGCGCCCGGTTCGACGAATGCTACGAGATCATGCACCAGGCCTGGACGCAAGGAAAGCTTCTCCTTCGAAGGGCGCTTCAATTCGTACAAGGACGTCGCGATCTGGCCGCGGCCGGTGCAGCAGCCGCATCCGCCGGTCTGGCTGCCGGTGAGCCGCTCCAAGGATTCGATCGAATGGGCGGCGGCAACACGACATACCGATCACGCCCGGCATCGCGCCCGGTCCGGCGCGCGAGGACACCGTCCGATACTATGCCGCCTGCCTCGCCGCGCATGGACGGCGGATCACGCCCGACCACCTCAACATCACCATCGATGCCTATGTCGCCGACAGCACGCAGCAGGCGATCGACGAGTACGCGCCCTACGCGCTCTACTTCCACAACGCGCTCTACAATTTCGACCATATCCGCTTTGCGAGGTCGGCAGTACTCATTCGAGATCCGCAGCCGCCCATCTGCGTCCCGAGCTCAGCGGCGGCGGCGTTCGACGACAGCATCCGCGCCCGCGACCTCACCATGGACGAGATCGTGAAGCAGGCCGAGACCGGCGCCTGGGGCACGCCGCAGCACGTGGCCGACCGGATCATCGCCGAGGCCGAGAAGATCGGCGCCGGCACGATCCTCGTCAGCATGAACCGGGGCGCCATGCCGCAGGAGATGTTCCTCAACCAGATCCGCCGCTTCGGAACGGAGGTTCTGCCGCGGCTGCAGCGCCATCCGATCGTCCGGGTGCCGTTGGCCGAGTCCGGGCTGGTGGCATGATGCAGGACTTCACCGGCAAGACGGCGTTCATCACCGGCGGCGCGAGCGGCATCGGCCTCGCCCTGGCCAAAGGGTTCCTGCAGGTCGGTATGAACGTGATGCTGGCCGACATCGAGGAGCCGGCGCTCGAGCGCGCGCTCAAGAGCCTGGCGAGCTATGACAACCGCCTGGGTGGGATCGTGCTCGACGTGGCGCTGCGCGACGCCTACGAGCGGGCCGCCGCGGCGGCCTTCGCCAAGTTCGGCAAGGTGCATGTCGTGTGCAACAACGCCGGGGTCTCGCGCGCCGGCCGCGTCGAGACGGTGCTGTCCTCCGACTGGGAATGGGTGCTGGACGTCAACCTCAAGCGCACGATCACGGGCATCCAGCTCTTCCTGCCGCACATCAAGGCGCATGGCGAGGGCGGCCACATCGTCAACACCGCGTCAATGTCGGGGCTGGTGGGACAAGCGCTCTCCGGCCCCTATGCCGCGACGAAATACGCCATTGTCGGGCTTTCGGAGGTGCTGGCCGACGAGCTCAAGGGCACCGACATCGGCGTGAGCGTTCTCTGCCCGGCCAGCGTGCGCACCCTCATGCCGATGAACGGGCGCAACCGGCCGGGCCGCTTCGGCGGCGGCTTCGATCTTGCCGAGGACACCGCCAACGCCGAGCGCAACGCGCGCTTCCTCGCCAACAATGCAGCCGGGCTCGACCCCGACCGCGTTGCCCCGATGGTGCTGCGCGCGATCCGCGAGAACCGCCTCTATGTCCTCACCGACCCCGCGCGCCGGGCGGCCGTGGAGGCGCGCTATGCGCGGATCATGGCAGGCTTCGACGCCTGCGTAGAGGATCACGCCGCCGTAAAGCGCGGCTGAGCTCGCTGAGCCGTCACGGCGCGAGCGCGCGCCCAGGAGCCGAAGAATGGCGATGGCACCGGAATTCCATTACATGTGCTTCATGCCCTATATCCACCTGCCGGCCGATCACGCCAAATATCCGTCGGTGTGGGTGGACCTGCCGAACCGGCTTTACGAGCCGCAGAAGGGCAAGGCGCTCTACGAACGCTACCTCACTGAGTTCCTGCTCGCCGAGCGGCTCGGCTTCGACGGCATCTCCGTCAACGAGCACCATGCGACCTCCTACAGCATGATGCCGGCGCCAAACCTCATCGCCGCGATCCTCGCGAGCAAGACGACCACCGCCAAGATCAACATCTGGGGGACGCCGCCCAATCTCGAATATCCGAACCGGCTCGCGGAGGAGTATGCGATGCTCGATGTCATGTCGGGCGGACGCATCCAGGTGGCGTTTCCGCTCGGCACGGGGATGGAATACTGGGTTCATCCGATCAGCCCGGTGACGGCGCGCGAACGGTTCCGGGAAGCGATCGCCATCATCCGGAAATGCTGGACCGAGGACGGCCCGACGTCGTTTGCGGGCGACTTCTATACCTATCACTACCTCAACACCTGGGTGCGGCCGGTGCAGAAACCGCATCCGCCGTGCTTCCTCGTCGGCTCCGGCAGCCCCGAAACCATCGACCTGGCGGCAGAGCTGGGCTGGGGATACACCTGCGTCTTCGTCACGCACAAGCGTCAGGTCGAACTCTTCCGCACGCTCGAGGACAAGGCGGCCAAGCATGGTCACGCCATCCGCTCGAACCAATTGCCGCTCGGGATCCAAGCCTACGTCGCCGAGACCGAGCAGCAGGCGCGCGAGGAATTCGAGCCGCATCTGCGCTGGTTCTACGAAAACGGCCTGCGCACGACGCCGCGCTTTCTGGCGCCGCCGGGATATCTCAGTACCGATCAGCTCCGTGTCCGCGCGAAGATGGCCGATCGCATGCATGGCGGGTTCGACTGGGATTTCCAGGTTGAGAATTTCCGCCTGGTCGCGGGGCCGCCGGACATGGTCGCCAACAAGATCGGCGAATGGCTGGAGGAAGCGCATTCCAGCGTCGTGCAGTTCAGCCTCCATCTCGGCGACATGCCGCACTGGAAGACGGTCAAGAACATGACGCTGGTCGCCGAGGAAGTGCTGCCGCGGCTGCGCGGAAAATCGCATACGCGCGCGCCGACGGAATCCAAGGCCGCGAATTGACGGGACGCGGAGCGTCGCCAGGGAGGGGTCATGACGAGCACGCAGAGCAGCGACAGGAACGCGTTTGCAGCGCGTCCCGAGACCATCGGCAACATGGCCGACGCCGCGCCGATGACCGGGCGGAGTATCTGGCCTCCCTCGACGACGGGCGCGAGGTCTACATCTATGGCGAGCGCGTCGGCAAGGTCACGGACCCACCCGGCCTTCCGCAACACCGCGCGCATGATCGCCCGGCTCTATGACGCGCTGCACGATCCCGCGCGCAAGGACAAGCTGCTGCTGCCGACCGACACCGGCAACGGTCGGCTCGACCCACGCCTTCTTCAAGGCGCCCAAGACGCTCGCCGATCTGCTCGCCGGTCGCGACGCGATCGCCGAATGGGCGCGCATCACCTATGGCTGGGTCGGGCGCTCGCCGGACTACAAGGCGGCGTTCCTCGCCACGCTCGGCGCCAACGCCGGACTTCTATCGACCCCTACAGGAAAATGCGCGGCGCTGGTACCGCTTCAGCCAGGAGCGCGTGCCCTTCATCAACCACGCCATCATCCATCCGCCGGTCGATCGCGACCGGCCGCCGAATGAGGTCGGCGACGTCTGCTGCCATGTCGAAGAGGAGACCGACCACGGCATCGTCGTTTCGCGGCGCCAAGGTCGTGGCCACCGGCTCCGCGCTCACGAACTACAACTTCGTCGCCCATCACGGCCCATCCCGGTGCAGGACAAGGCCTATCGCCGTCGTGTTCATCGATGCCCGACCAACGCGCCGGGCGTGAAGTTCATCTGCCGCACGTCCTATGAGATGACCGCCGACGGTGATGGGCAGTCCCGTTCGACTATCCGCTGTCGAGCCGGCTCGACGAGAACGACGCCATCTTCATCATGGACAAGGTGCTGGTGCCCTGGGAGAACGTGTTCGTCTACGGCGACATCGAGAAGGCGAACAATTTCTTCCCGCAGACCGGCTTCCTGCCGCGCTTCGTCGTGCACGGCTGCACGCGGCTCGCGGTCAAGCTCGACTTCATCGGCGGGCCTGCTGCTGAAGGCGACCGAGGCCGCGGGCACCAAGGACTACCGCGGCGTACAGGCCAATGTCGGCGAGGTCATCGCCTGGCGCAACCTGTTCTGGGGGCTGTCGGATGCCATGGTGCGCGAACCGCAGCCGTGGATCGGCGACTATGTGCTGCCGAACATCGAGCCGGGCAATGCCTATCGCCATCATCGCCACCATGGCCTACACCAAGGTGAAGTACATCATCGAGCAGACCGTCGCCTCGGGGCTGATCTATCCTCAACTCGCACGCGCGCGATTTCAAGAACGCCGGAAATCCGTCCCTATCTCGACCGCTACCTGCGCGGCTCGAACGGCTACTCCGCCGAAGAGCGCGTCAAGCTTATGAAGCTTCTGTGGGACTCGCTCGGCACGGAGTTCGGCGGCCGGCACGAGCTCTACGAGATCAACTACGGCGGCTCGACCGAGGAGATCCGGCGCTATTGCCTCTTCGGCGCCGAGGCTTCGGGCAATGCCGCCGCCTTCAAGGGCTTCGCCGAAGCCTGCATGGCGGAATACGATCTCGACGGCTGGACCGTGCCGGACCTCACCGATCCCGGCGCATTGAGCTACCACGCGAGGAACGATCCGAAATAGATGCTGGCGATCTTCCTTTCACTCCCACCTTGTTCCGCGCGCGCTGCCATCAAAGCGTAACACGTCTTCGCTAGAGATTCGCGGCATCGGCGCCCGATCGCTCCGCCAATCCCGGCGGCGGGCGCCGCGCGCCGACTATCCGCCGGCGAATTTGCGCGAGACATGGGGGAAATCCGGCGATGGACGTTTCCGCAGAGGCCGTTCGGCCCATGCTGACCGGAACCAAGTCGGTCCAGGAATATATCGACGAGCTCCCGGTCTGGCCGGACGGCACCAGGCTGAAATCTGCGCCGATGACCGGCATGCAGTGGCGCATCTGGTCGCTCGCCGCGGCGGGGAAGTTCTTCGAGGGTTTCGTCGTCTTCATGACCGGTGTGGCCCTGCCGCTCATCGTGCGCGAGTTTCACATCGCCCCTGCCGAGAAGGGCATCGTCAGCGCCGCGAGCCTCGCCGGCATCTTGTTCGGCGCCGTGTTGCTGGGTGGGCTGTCCGATTATTTCGGCCGCAAGAAGATGTTCATCTGGGAGATGGTTATCTTCGTGGCCTTCCTGGCGCTGCTGATCATCTGTTCCAGTTTCCTCGCGCTCGCCATCTGCCTGTTCGGCCTCGGCCTGGCGCTCGGCTGCGACTATCCCACCGCGCACATGATCATTTCGGAGAATATCCCGAGCGCCAGCCGCGGCAGGCTCGTCCTCGGCGCCTTCGGCTTCCAGGCGCTGGGCGCGCTCGGCGGCACCGGGGTCGGCTGTCTCGTCCTCGTGCTCGATCCCAATCTTTCCGCCTGGCGCTGGATGTATGCCACGGCCGTCATCCCCGCGCTCGCCGTGACGATCGGCCGGTTCTTCGTGGTCGAAAGCGCCAATTGGCTCGCGGTGCGCGGCGCGCATGAGGAAGCCGAGAAATCGGTCACGAAACTCCTCCTCCGTACGCCGCAATATCCGACTAATATCAAGATCATACGGGACGATGTTAGTTCAGACAGGGAGAACCGCGGCCGGCCCTCTTTCTGGGCCCTGTTCAATGACCGCAACCGCCGCGCCACCATCTTCGCCTCGGTCCCCTGGTTCATTCAGGATCTCGGCACCTATGGCATCGGCATCTTCACCCCCGTCATCCTGGCCGCGGCGCTGGGTGGCGGCGCGGACCATATCCGCAGTCTCAGCGACCTGATTTCGGACAGCATCCTTGCCGCCAAGGGTGCCGCGCTGATCGATGTCCTGTTGATCGTCGGCATCGTCTTCGCGGTGTTGCTCGCCGACAAGGTCGGCCGGATCAAGCTGCAGATCCTCGGCTTCATCGGCTGCGCCGTCGGGTTGCTGCTGGCATCGTTTTCCATCGATGCCGGTGGCGAGGCCAAGATCGCCCTCATCTTCGCGGGCTTCATGCTGTTCGATTTCATGACCAATCTCGGCCCCAACGCGCAGACCTACCTGCTGGCCGGCGAAGTCTTCCCGACCGAGGTCCGCGGCATGGGCGCGGGGTTCGCCGCCGCCTTTGCCAAGATCGGCGCGGTCGCCACCGCCTTCCTGTTCCCGATCCTGCTCGTCAGCATCGGCACCCGCGCGCTGCTCTACGGCCTGATCATCACGTCGATCCTCGGCGCGGTGATCACCTGGCTCTACCGCATCGAGACGACCGGCGTGAACCTCGATCGCATCGGGCGCTAACGCGTCAAGCGAATCCCATGAGAAAGGTGTCGGCGTGATCTCATCCTCCCATCATGCTGCGCGATGCCGGCTGCGTCTGCTCGGCGCAGCGCTGATCGCGTTCGGGGGGCTGCTTGCGCTGCCCCCGGTCCGCGCGCAGGCCGCGGGCGTCGCGCTGAGCGAGACCGGCTCCACGTTGCTCTACCCGCTCTTCCAGCTTTGGATACCCGGCTATGCCCATGTCGCGCCGGACGTCTCCCTCACCGCCGCCGCCACCGGCTCGGGCGCCGGCATTGCAGCGGCAATGTCGGGCAGCGCGCGGATCGGCGCCTCCGATGCCTACATGTCCGACGAACAGGCCCAGCAAAACCGTGAGATCATCAACGTCCCGCTCGCGATCGCGGCGCAGACGGTGAACTACAATGTACCCGGCCTGAACGGCACCGGGCTGAAGCTTGATGGCAAGACACTGGCCGGTATCTACGCCGGCACGATCACAACGTGGGACGCAGGTCCGATCGCCGCGCTCAATCCGGGCGTCAAACTCCCGCACCAGGCGATCGTGCCCATCCGTCGCGCCGATGCCTCGGGCGACACGTTCATCTTCACCCAGTTCCTGGATTTCTCCACGCAGAGCTGGGAGGACAAGATCGGCTACGGCACCAGCGTTGCCTGGCCCGCCATCGCCAACGAGCGCACCGCGACCGGCAATGACGGCATGGTGCAGACGGCGGCCGCGACACCCTATTCGGTCGCCTATATCGGCATCAGCTTTCGCGACGCAATCGCCAAGGCCGGGCTTGGCACCGCGCTCATCGAGAACCAGAGCGGGAAATTCGTCCTGCCGACGGCGGAAACCATCGGCACGGCGGCTTCCGCGCTCGATCCGCGCACGCCGCCGGACGAGCGGCTGAGCCTGGTCTTCGCGCCCGGCGATCAATCCTATCCGTTGGTCAACTACGAATACGCGGTGGTCTCGACCAAGCAAGCCGATCCCCAGTCCGCCGCGGCGCTGCGCCACTTCCTGCTGTGGGCGATCTCATCGGAGGGCGGCAATGCGCCGAAATACGTCGGCGCCGTGGGCTTCATCCCGTTGCCGGACTTCATCCGCGCGCTGAGCGAGAATCAGATCAACCTGATCAAATAGGTGTCGGTCAGCCGCGCGGTCCGACCAGGGCGAACAGCCCGCCTTGCGGGTCGGCGCATTGGAGGATCCAGGCCCCGCCCGGCACTTCGTGCGGACCGTTCAGCACCCGTCCCCCGCCCGCCTTGACGCGCGCCTCGGCGGCGGTGATCCCATCGGTGTTGAAATAATAGAGCCAGCCCGGTGCCGGCGCCGCCGGCGGCTTGGTCATCATGCCGCCGATCATGTCACCGTCCCGGTTGATGATCTGGTAGATGCCCATCGGCCCCATGTCCATCGAGTCGCCTTTGGTCCATCCGAACAGCTTGGTATAGAACGCAACGGCGGCCTCGCGGTCGAGCGCGTAGAGCTCGCGCCAGCCGCCGTGGCCGGGCGCGTTCGGCGGTATCGGCGGCATCGCGGTGCCGGCGGTGTCCTTGAACAGCGACAGCAGCGGACCCTGCGGATCGGCGATGATCGCAAACCGGCCGACGCCGGGGATGTCGCTGGGCGGGCGGTGGAGGGTGCCGCCCATCTGCACGGCCTGGGCGGCGCTGGCATCGACATCGTCGACCGCGACATAGCCGATCCAACCCGGCCGCGCGCCCGCCTGGCACGCGGCGTCAGGCAGCGCCATCATCCCGGCCACCCCGGCCTCTCCGGCCGCAAACATCGTGTAGGCCATGTCGGGCGTGCTGGCGTCGCGCGCATTCCAGCCCATGACGCCGCGGTAGAAGGTCTCCGCGGCCTTGGTGTCGGTCGTCATCAATTCGTACCAGACGAACTTGCCGTGGGAACTGGACATCGTGGCTTCTCCCATTGGATAGGATGTGATGCGGGCCGGGTCACGAGGGGTCGTGAGCGTGGCCAGCCGGTGCGTCCTCGTATTCATCGTGGCGGCGGACCCAGTTCATGGTCGTCTTCTCGTTGCGGCCCTTGGGCGCTCGATCGAGGATCATGAACGTGCCGATCAGCTCTTCGGGCCCGCGGGCATAGCTGGAATAGGTGTGGAAGACGTCGCCGTCTTCGTCCTTGGCGAACGCGCTGAGGCCCGGAAGTTCGTCGTTGGCGTGAGCGGCATCGATCGAGGTGAAATTGTAGAACACCGGACCTTGTGCCAAGTCGTCCTTGGTAAAGGACACATGGAAATCATAGTTGAAGTCGGTGCCGAAGGACGACGCCCAGGGAAAGCGCCAGCCCATGTGTTTCTGATACAATTGAATCTCGGCGAGTGGCGCGCGCGAGATCGCGGTCAAGGTAACGTCGTGATGCTCCAGATGCGGCAGCGCGCCGTCGAGGTGATCGGCCAGGAACGAACAGCCGGGACACCCCGCGCTCCAGCCGGGTCCCAGCATGAAATGATAGACGATGAGCTGGCTGCGCCCGTCGAAGAGATCGGCCAGCGTTTTCGTCCCGGTCGGTGTGTCGAAAGCGTATGTCTTCTCCACCCGCGTCCAGGGCAAGGCCAAGCGCTCGGCATTGATCTGGTCGCGCAGCCGGGTGGCCTCTTTCTCCCGGACGAGCAGCGCCTTGCGTGCGGCCAGCCATTCTTCCCGCGAAACGACTGGGTTGTGCGGCATCCTTGCTCCTCCTGTCGGCTGCTCACGCCCCGGCACGATATGTTGATATCAACGTTCTCATGCCCTGTCAAAAACTACCGACAACTACCGACCCGCCTCCGCAGGTAACGCTTCCGATGCGTGATACGTGCCAACCGGGGTTGCGCCTCACCGCGGCAAATGCCGGGGCGCGTGCCGCTCGACGAAGCTCCCGATCCGCGCCAGCGCCTTGCGCCCGTCCTCAAGGCGGTCGGAATAGAGATGCCAGACGTGGATCATCTCGGCCCACTCTTCGAATGTGGTATCGACGCCCGCCGCGCGCGCCTTCGCGGCCAGCCGCGCGTTGTCGTCCCACAGCATTTCCTCCGTGCCCACTTGCAGCAGCAGCGGCGGCAAGCCGTGCAGATCGGCAAAGAGCGGCGACACCAGCGGATTGCGCGGGTCCGCCGTGCCGATATAGGCGGCCGCACAGTTCCGGATCGATTCCGGCGATATCATGGGATCGCGGTTGGCGCGCGCGGTCACGGATTCGCCTGAAAGCGTCATGTCGAATTGCGCAGAAAGCCCCACCGCCGCCGCCGGCAGCGCCTCGCCGGCGTCGCGCAGCATCACCAATCCGGCGATCATGAAATTCCCACCGGCCGAATCTCCGGCAAGAACGATCCGGCGCGGTGCCACAGCGACATCGCGAACGAGCCAGCGATAGGCGGCAACGCAATCCTCCAAGGCCGCGGGAAAGGGATGCTCCGGCGCAAGCCGGTAATCGACGGTGACGACCGGCCGCGCGCAAGCCGCGCTTAAGCGCGCCGACAGGCCGCGATAGGCCGCCGCCGATCCCGCGGTGTATCCGCCGCCGTGAAAATGCACGAGCACGCTGTCGCGCGCCGGATCGGCACCGCGCGCCGTCACCCATTCGCCGCCGACCGTGAAGCTGTGCCACGGCTCGACCGCGGTTCCCTCGGGCACCGGGCAATGGGCGTGGAAGGTTTCGGTCCACCGCTCCCGCCGCTGGGCAAAGCTACCCGCGGTCGGACGCGCGCGCGCCAGCAGGGCGCGTACTTCACGGATGCCCTCGTCCATCCCCTCCACCCCTTCGTGTTGCGGCATCGACGCGCGTTGCCCGGTATGCCATGCTAGCGCCAAGCCACGGGGGAAGGAACGATGCCGGTGCGAAGACTTGCAGCACTGGAACGGCTGATCGGCGCGCTGCGCGACATCTGGTCGAGCGAGCCCGACCCCGCCGCGCGGATGCGGCTCGCCCAAACCATCCTCGAGCGCACGCTGGCGGACCGCGCCCTCCTCGCCCACTCGAAATCCTGGCCTTTTACGGTCGGACAGAACCTGCTGTTCTACGAGGATCCCGATTTCGCCTTTGCGCTCAACGCCACAGTGCGGCCGGCGGGATCGCGCGGCACGGTGCACGACCACGCGCATAGCTGGACCCTCTACGGGCTGCTCGACGGCAGCGAACAGCTCGAGCGGTACGAGCGGCTCGACGACGGGGCGCAGCCGGGCCATGCCGAAATCAAGCTGTTGAGCGACACCACCCTGCAGCCGGGCATGATCGATTTCGTCGCGCCGCACGAGATCCACGCCGAGCGCGGCGGCACCGGCCGCTCCGTCGCCATTATCATCCGCAGCGAGCGGCTGGTCGGACGCACGCTGCAACTGGGGTTCGATCCCGCGGCGCAGACGGTGCGCGAGATGTCGGGACCGGCGCAGGTTCCGTTCGAGCTGGTCGAGGCGGATTAGATCATCCGGGCGTCCCGCGCGTGATGCAGAGCAGCAATCGCTTCAAGCTCGGCCTTTTCGGGCTCAACTGCTCGAACGGCATGACCATGACCAAGGCGCCCGAGCGCTGGGAGGCGTCGTGGGAGAACAACCTGGCGGCGGCGCGGCTCGCCGAGGAAGCCGGGCTTGAATTCCTGCTGCCGATCGCGCGCTGGCGCGGCTATGCCGGCGAGACCGACACCGAGGGCAGCGCCTTCGAGACCCTGACCTGGGCCGCCGGGTTGCTGGCCGCGACGCAGCGGATCACCGTCTTCGGCACCCTGCACGTCGCCTTCATCAATCCCGTCTTTGCGGCCAAGCAGGTCGTGACCAACGATCATATCGGCCGCGGGCGTTTCGGGCTCAACGTCGTCTCGGGCTGGAACGTCGACGAGTTCGGCATGTTCGGGCGGCAGCTTCTGGAGCATGACGACCGCTACGCCTATACCGAGGAATGGGTCACCATCGCCAAGCGCATCTGGACCGAGGACGAGCCGTTCGACTTCCACGGCCGCTTTTTCGACCTCACCGGCGTGCTGCTGAAACCCAAGCCGCAGGGCGGGACCCATCCGATGCTCATGAGCGCGGGCTCGTCGGCGGCCGGCAAGGCCTTTGCGGCCCGTCATGCCGATTGCCTGTTCATGGTCATCGTCGACCCTGAGCAGGTGGCGCGTGATGTGCACGACTTGCGCGCGATGGCGGCACCGCGCCCGGCCGGCGTCTATGCCAGCGGGCACCTGATCTGCCGCCCGACACGGGCCGAGGCCGAGGAGTATCACCACTACCTCGTGCACGAGATGGGCGATTGGGAAGCGGCCGAGCACGCTGTCGCGATCCGCACCCGGGGCGGCGGCCTGTCGATCCCGCCCGAGCGGCTGCCGGCGATGAAGGAGCGCTTCATCAGCGGCACCGGCACCCTGCCCGTGATCGGCAGCTATGATGACGCCGCCCAGACCCTGCAGCGCCTGGCCGAGGCCGGGCTCGACGGCATGGCGGTCGGTCTGGTGAACTATGTCGCAGACATGCCGATGCTGCGCGACGAGATTCTGCCGCGGTTGGAGCGGCTCGGGCTGCGCGCGCCGCCCTGACGGCCCGCAAGACACTCACGGGAGGAATTCATGCGCCACAGCACCGACCGCATCCTGACTTCGCATGTCGGCAGCCTGCCGCGGCCGGACGACCTGCTCGAGGTCAACCGCGCCAAGATCACGGGCGTCGACTTCGACGCGAAGCTCTATGGGCAGCGGCTGGGGGCCGCGGTCGCCGGCATCGTCCGCCGCCAGTCCGAGCTCGGGGTCGATGTCGTCAATGACGGCGAATTCGGCAAGGCATCCGCCGGCGCGATCGATTACGGCCCATGGATCAGCTATGTCTGGGGCCGGCTCGGCGGCTGGGAATTCGGCGCGGCGGGCACGCGGCCGCAGCTTGCGACACGGCGCGACCGCATCATGTTCGCCGACTTCTATCGCGAGTTCGACGGCACCGGGTTCAAATCGTCGAGCTCGCTCACGGCGCGGCCGCCGATGTTCACCGGGCCGATCATCTATACCGGCCACGAGGCGGTCCGCGCCGATCTCGACAATCTCAAGGCCGCGCTCGGCGGTGGGAACGTCGCCGAGGCCTTCGTCACCTCGGTCGCGCCAGGCAGCTTTTCCGGGCAGCAGAACCGCTATTACAAGACGGACGAGGAATACCAGTTCGCGCTCGCCGAGGCGATGCGCGCGGAATACACGGTCATCATCGACGCGGGCTTCGTACTGCAGCTCGACGATCCGGGCTTGCCGAGCCAATGGGATGCGGCCAACCCCGAACCCAGCATCGCCGACTACAAGAAGGCCGCGCGCATGCGGGTCGCGGCGCTGAACCACGCGCTCCGCGGCCTGCCGGAGGACCGCATCCGCTATCACCTGTGCTGGGGAAGCTGGCATGGGCCGCATGTCACCGACCTGCCGCTGCGCGACATCGTCGACGTGATGCTGGAGGTGCGGGCCAGCGCGTTCTCCTTCGAGGCCGCGAACGTGCGCCACGAGCATGAATGGAAAGTGTGGCGCGACGTCAAGCTGCCGGCGGGCAAGATCCTGATCCCCGGCGTCGTCAGCCACGCCACCAACGTGATCGAGCATCCCGAGCTCGTCTGCGACCGAATCCTCGCCTTCGCCAGTCTCGTCGGCCGCGAGAACGTCATCGCCGGAACGGACTGCGGCCTGGGCGGGCGCATCCATCCGCAGCTTGTCTGGGCGAAGCTCGGCGCGCTCGCCGAGGGAGCGGCACTCGCCAGCCGCCAATTATGGAAGAAATGACAGGGGAAAAGCGACCGATGAAGATGACATTCGCGGCGGCGCTCGTGGGCCTTGCCGCCTCGGCCAGCGCGGCGCAGGCGGCCGATCAGATCAAGCTTGGCTTCCTGGCGCCGGTGAGCGGGCCGCTCGCCCTCGTCGGCACGGAGATGCAGCGCGGGCTCAACCTCGCCATCGATGCGCTCGGCGGCAAACTCGGCGGGCTGCCCGTCAAGATCAGCGCGGGCGACGACAAGGCGATCCCATCCGAAGGGGTCGAAGCCGCGTCCAAGATGATCGACGAGGACAAGGTCGATGTCGTCACCGGCATGACCGCGTCAAACGTCATGATCGCGACCGTGCCGGCCTTCATCGATGCCAAGATCATCGTCCTCGGCGCGCTCGCCGGTCCCAACGAATACGCAGGCAAAAACTGCAACCCCTATGTGTTCGTGACCTCGTTCGACAATGACGACTGGGACATGGTCATGGGCAAGTACGAGACCGAGCACGGCTATAAATCGGTTTTCTTCATCGGGCAGGATTTCCAGGCCGGGTGGGAGCACATCGCCGCCGCGCAGCGCACCTACAAGGGCAAGCAGATCGGGCCGGTGTTCACGCCGTTGGCGCAGCTCGACTATGCCGCCGAGATCGCGCAGATCCGCGCCGCCAACCCGGACGCGGTGCATGGCTTCATGACCGGCAACGGCGGCATCGCCTGGGTCAAGCAGTACGCGCAGGCGGGGTAGCAGGGCAAGGTGCCGCTCTTCGGCACCGATTCGATGTCGACGCCGCTGCAGTGGCCGGCCATGGGCGATGCCACCATCGGCATGACGGTCTCGACCAACTGGAGCTTCACCTTCGACAATCCGCAGAACCAGAAATTCGTCGCCGCCTATAAGGCGAAATACAGCCGGCCGCCGGCGATCTTCGCGGCGCTGCAATACGACACCGTCATGCTGCTCGACACCGCCGTGCGCGAGATCGGCGGCAAGGTGGAGGATCGCGACGCGCTGCGCGACGCGCTCAAGAAGGCGGACTTTCATTGGATCCGCGGCGCGTTCAAATTCAACAACAACCAGTATCCGATCAATGATCTCTACGTCGAGCGCGTGGAAAAAGACGCCGCCGGAAATTTCACCCTGAAAGTGCTGGAGCGCGCCGCCGAGGCCTGGCAGGACCCCTACCACCAGGCCTGCCCCATGAAATGACGGGGTGCTGTCGTTGCAAGGAGCGGCGGTACGCGCTGGAGACTACGCTTTAGCCGCTCCGCGACCCACAGAATCGAGATCGGAACCGGCGATGCGGTAATAGCTTTGCGTCATCCGCTTCAGCTCTTCCTGGCTGATGAAGCGGGAGAGATCGTCGAAGCGCTGGCCGCCGGTCAGGCGCTCGACGGTATCGATGATGATGTCGGGCGGCGCCTTGCGGTTCTCCACGACGATCTGGCTGGTGACGGGGATGCGTAGCTCTTCATAGGCCCTGAGCGCTGCCACCGGGTCCTCGTGCGCGGCCAGGAGCGATGCCAGCGCCGTCGCATCGATGATCGCCTGGGCGCCGCCATTGCCGCCGCGCGGATACATCGGATGCGCCGCGTCGCCCAGCAGCGTGACGCGCCCATGGCTCCAACGCGCGACCGGATCGCGATCGACCATGGGATAGGTCAGCAGAAGTTCCGCGCGCCGGATCACATCGGCGCAATCGAGCCAATCGAACGACCAATCCTTATAGACCGGGAAGAAATCCTCGAGCTTGCCGGGCGCATTCCAGTCGAGCGGCGCGTAGTGCTCGCTGACGATCTCGGTGTTCCAGTTGAGAAGCTGATTCCCGTCGGCGTCGATGTTGTTTCGGATGGGATAGATGACAAGCTTGCCGGTGGTGTAGAGCCCCCCCACCCGGGTGACGCTGGCGCCGGTGAGAAAGGGTTTGCCGCGCGTGAGGCCGCGCCAGAAATTGATGCCGTGGAAGACCGGCGGTCCCTCCGCGGGATAGAACTGCTTGCGGACCGCCGAGTGAATGCCGTCGCAGGCGATGATGATGTCGGCGCGCCGCGACGGAAGTTGCCGCCCTTGCGGATCGACGAAATGCGCCGTAACGCCTGCAGCATCCTGTTCGACCGCGACGCAGCGCTCGCCCGTGACGATGTTCTCTGCGCCGATCCGTGCCTTGGCGGCTCCGTAGAGCACCATCAGCAGATCGCCGCGATGAATGGAGAAATGCGGATATTTATAGCCGGCGAAGAGCCCCGAGGGCTCGCGATAGACGAGCTGGCCGTGATGGGTGAAATAGGCAAATTCCCTGGCTTCAATGCCGACCCGCGCGAGATCGTCGAGCAGCCCCAATCCCGCCAGCTCGCGGATCGCGTGCGGCTGGAGATTGATGCCGACCCCCAGCGGCATCAACGTCGGCGCCGCCTCGTGCACGCGGATGCGGTGGCCCATTCCCGTCGCGTGGAGCGCCAGCGCCAGGGTCTGGCCGCCAATGCCGCCGCCGACAATGAGGATATCAAGCGGTTGCTTCACTGCCATTCACTTTGGCGCGGCGGCGGCGGATTTGCGGAAATCGATGTCGGTTGCGGCGGCGAGATAGACGAAAGCCGACCAGACCGCGGCCGCCTGGGACAGTTGCTTCGGATCGATCTTGTCGAGCGTGTCGTCGGCCGTGTGGTGAGTATCGAAATAATCGATGCCATTCTGGCGCAGCGATGCGATCGGCACACCCAGGTGCTGCAACCCCCGCACATCATCGCCGCCGCCGAGCGCCGGCCGGCGATCGACAAAGGCGCCGATGGGCGCGATCGCCGTGGCGAGGGGGCGGCCGAAATCGCTGTCGGCAACGCCAGCGGGAAGCTGCACCGCATAGACGTCGCGCGCGCCGAAATCGGCCTCGGCGGCGATCACGATGTGGCCGGCCTCGCCGGCATGCGCCTTGGCGTAGGCGGGGCCGCTGTAATCCATCTCCTCTGCACCGAACAGCACCACGCGCACCGTGCGGCGCGGGTGCTGCGGCAAGGCGGCGATCGCCTTGCCGACGGCGGTGACGATCGCGACGCCGGCGCCGTCATCGGTGGCACCGGTGCCAAGGTCCCAGGAGTTGAGATGCGCGCCGATGAGGACGACCTCGTCGGGCCGCTCGCTCCCCTTGACCTCGCCGACGACATTCCACGACGGCGCGTTCTCGCGCTCCACCGGCGTCAGCACCAGGCGCACCCGCACCGGCCCGCGCGCCGCCAGCCGCTCGAGCTGATCGGCGTCCGGGTTGGAGAGTGCGGCCGCGGGAATGCGGGGCGCGCCGTCCTGGTAGTTGAGGGCGCCGGTATGCGCCAGGCGATGGTTATCGGTTCCGAGCGAGCGCAGGAGATAGGCGACCGCGCCGCGGCGCGCCGCCTCCGACGGCCCCGCGCGCCGGATCGGATTGGCCGCGCCGTAGCCGCCGCCGTCTTCGACGCGAACCATGCGCTGCGTCACCACGGCGATCTTGCCGGCGAGCGAGCCCGGCGCCGCGGCCAAAAGATCGGCGTAGGTGCGAAAGAGCGCGATCGGCGCCTCGATCCCGTCGGGCCCGGTCGCGACCGATCCGCCAAGCGCGGTGATAATGAGCTGCTGGGGCAGGGGCGCCGTCACCTGGGCGGTCTCCGCCCCGCGGATCCACGCGGTGATCGAAAAATCCTCCGCGTGGATATTCTCAAGCCCGAAGGATGCGAGCCGCGCTTTCGCCCACGCGACCGCGCGCGCATGCGCCTCGGTTCCGGCCAATCGCTGCCCTACTTCGGTCGAGAGCGACGAGACGGTCGCGAACGGGGTGGGGTCGTCGACACCTTGCAGGGCAAGGCGCGCGGCGGTTACCGCAGGCGCTGCGTCCTGCGACCGCGCAACAGGGATGAAGGCAACGCACAATCCCAAGGCGAGGCCGAGGGAAACGGACGCGGCGCGATGCGAGGCCATGGATGCGGAACCTTGCTGCTGCCGTCGATCATCGACATACGCTTCATCGCGCCCGCACGCGTTAGTTCGGCGGGAATACCGCGAAGCACTTGTCGGACTGGAAAATAAAGGTCTCGACATACTCGTTGATGACGGGCTTGCGCTTGAGCTCGTCCATCGCGCCGACGAGGACGTGCCAGTTCAGGAGCTCGTGGTGGCCTGCGGCCTCGACCTCTTCGATAGTGCGGTCGTGCCACACGTGATAATCGCCCTTCCGCATCGCGTCGAGCATCATCGCGTCAGATTTCTGGTCGGGGATGACATAACCCGCATTGGTCGAAAGGAAGCAATGCGACCAGCTCGACGACGCCATGATCACGACACGATAGGGACTTGCCGCCAGCGTCTGCGCCATCTTGGCCCCGACCTCGTGGCAAAGCGCCGGATTGGGTCCCGGCGGATCGGGCATGTCGTCCTGTTGCGGCTCCTTGAAGAGATGCGCCATGGCACCGCCCGCGCTG
The DNA here is from genome assembly GCA_963832575.1 of uncultured Alphaproteobacteria bacterium. GTDB lineage: Bacteria > Pseudomonadota > Alphaproteobacteria > ATCC43930 > CGMCC-115725 > DATJLY01. The sequence continues at coordinate 113,267 of CAWHUT010000013.1, read as the reverse complement.
ATCACCGCGCTGCCGTAGCAGTTGACGTGAAACGGCACGATCGGATGGGGAAATCCCTTGCGGTCGCAATCGAGATACAAGACGGTGTAGTTGAAGCCGTGCGCCAGGATCGGCGAATGCAGCATCTTGTACGAATAGGGCATGGCCACGCCGCGCTGCAGCAGCCCGGTGGTCAGGTGCTTGGCGCCGTCGCGGTGGCCGTGGACCTTCATCTTCCAGTCGTGCGGCTCGCCCCAGAAATTATCGACCTGGGCCATGTAGCCGTGCCCCCAAACCTCCTGCTCGAAGTCGCGGTCGAGGCCATAGACGCAGAAGGGCGGGATGATGTCTTCCTGGAAATTCTCGTACTGGTCGTCGGCGATGATGACGATGAAGTCGGGCGCGAAGTCGTCGATGGTCTGCCGCAGCTTGCGGAAGTTGCGCCACATCTTCTCGCGATGGCGCGCGGCGGCGGCCAGACCCATGTCGTTGCCGACTTCCTCGATCATGCCGGCCGGCCAGTTGCGCCGGTCCTGCCATTTCGGATCGATCCGCGGCGCATTGATGATGCGCTGCCAGGTCGAGCTTAGTCCGTCGTCGGGTCGGGTGAGACTGGGATAGTGGGTCGTGCCAATGCCGAGGATCTCGCCCATCGCCCTGCTCCCTGAGGTCGTCGCAACGCTAAAGCCGTCCGGTCGGGCGGCATCGATGCCCGCAGGATGCCACGTCCGGCGGAAACGGACAAGCCGGCGGCACGAAGCGCCGGGCGCTTACCTCTTCGGCACGCCGAGCTGAACCGCCATCCAGTCGGCGCATTGCGTGCGCCACAGGTGCCCGCGGTTGTGGCCGACATGGATGCCGCCTTCCAGCGCGACGAACACGCACGGCCCCTTGACCTCGTTCGCCACGCGTTCGGCGTCCTGCCAGCGCGTGATGCGGTCCTCCTTGCCGGCGATAATGAACATCGGGCAGGTGATCCGCGAGGCCACCCCGCTCATGTCGAAGGGCCGCGTCTTCTCGCGCGCCTCTTCCACCGTCTTGGAGTGGGTGCGGAGGCGGTAGGCGTCCTTGAGCGTCGGCGGGCGCTGGTCGAAATTGTCGATGACGCTGTAGGCGCCGCTATTGGCGATGGCGGCCTTCACGCGCTTTTCGAACGCCGCCGCGCGCGGCGCGTAGTAGCCTCCCATCGACGAGCCGGAAATGCCGACCCGGTCGCCGTCGAGGTCGATGCGCTTTTCCACCCAGTCGATCACGGCGCCGACGGGCTCCTCGAAGGTATGGCGGATCGGCCAGTCATACTCGGCCTCGCCTTGTCCGGGCCCGTCAAAGGACAGGGTCGCGATGCCGCGTTCGAGGAAAAGCTGCTCGTAGAAATGCTGCTCCTCCTTGGTCGAATCCATGCCGGAGATGATGAGGATCACCGGCTGCTTGCCCCTGGCGCCCCGGGCTTTGCGCAAATTGCCGTAGAGATGCTTGCCCTCGAACGGGATGGCGACGCGCTCGCCGGGCGGCGACAAATGCGGGAGCGCCAAGGTGCGGCACTCCACCGCCCTGGCGTGCGCTGCCTTCATCTGCTTCACGTCGTGCGTGAAGTAGAACTTCGCGAAATGGTATTCGACCGAGGCCGTCACCAGGTGCATCGCGGCCGAGGCGTTCTCGGTCTCGGCAAGGCAGGCGCGCCCGATTTTTTCATGCATGGCCGCCCGCTCGCACCATGCCTGGCACCAATCGTCCCACCGGTCGATGGAATAGGCGACCTCGAGGAAATCCGAAACCGGCACGCCGCCCGCCGTCAGGCGGATCATCCAACCGCTGCGCGCGGCCTTGATATTCGCATCGGGCGTGCGTTCTTTGGTTTCCGCTGTCATCCTTGTCCTCCCGGGAACGGGTTCGCCCGATCTGCGGTGCCGGTCGGGCCCATCACGCGCACTATGGCACGGCCCATGGGGCGCAGAAAGTGGTGCGTTGCGAGATCGAGAAGAAGTCACCGATGCTTCCTTGCGGCCCGCAAGCCCGTGAACCGCCTTGAGCGATCTCACGCCTCGGGCGATAATCGCCCCGTGGTAAGGGAAACGGGGGAGGACGGCATGGTCGGCGGAAAACTGGCGTTTGGCGCAATGGGGCTCTTGTTGCTGGCGGGCTGTGCGATGCCAGCCGCGCAGAACGCCCCGGCTTTCGACAAACAGGCGTATAACTACAGCGAATGGGCGAAAGGCCTGTTCTCCGAGGTCGTTACCGTTTCACATCCCGGGAGGATCATCTTCTTCGGCGGCGTTGGCGCCGAGGACGAGACGGCGACGACCGGCGGCAAGATCCTTCACATCGGCGATTTCATGGGGCAATGCCTCTATGCCTGGGACAAGATCAAGCGGTCTCTCGCCAAGCAGGGGGCCACGCTGAACGATGTCGACAAGGCGACCACCTACATTACCGACATCCGCTACCTCAGGGATTCGTTGAAGTGCCGCGCCCAGGTTTTCGGCACGACACCGCAGCCGGCCGGCACACTGGTGACGATCAGTCAGCTCGCCTGGCCGGGCATGCTGTACGAGGTCGACATTATCGCCGTCACGGAAAAATGACCGCGCCGGGCGGCGTTGAGGAAGCCATAGCGCTCCCTCAACGCCGTAACCGTCATCCTAAGACGGCGACGGCCTGAATCTCGATAAGCAGTTCCGGCTGGGCCAGCGCGCGAACGTTGATCATGGCGCTGGCCGGGAAATTGTCGCCGAAAACTTCCTTACGAATTTCGAGAAACCGCCCGTCGTAACGGTCGTCGGTGATGAAGGCCGTCATCGTGACGATGTCCGCGAGCTTGCCGCCGGTGCGCGCGAGCGTCTTGGCGAGCGCGTCGAAGATGGCATGAACCTGGCCGTCGAAATCTCCGGCCAGCGATTTGCCAGAGGCGTCCTTGGGTGGCGCGGTCTGGCCGGCAAGCCAGACCGTATGCCCGCCGCTGGTGACAACGCCTTGCGAATAGGCGTGGTCCTGTGCGAAATCGGTCTTGAGGAAGCGGCGCCCAGCGGGCGGCTTCCGCGTCTGAGCCTGCGCAGGCGCGGCCGCGAGCGCGGCAATTCCACCCAGAATTCCCAGTTTCGCGAAAATCTCACGTCTTCCTGGCAGTTTCATGTTGTTCCCCGCATTTGGTCACGCAACGGCTCCGCGCCCCCTGGCTGGACCGGGCGACAGGAAATCCTAGGGTGCTTTGACACGCGGCGGAATACGCCACTTCCAAAGAGATCCCTCCGATGCCGCGACTTTCGGCGCGGGAACGGTCTATAGTCACACCAACTGCCGCGCGGCGCATGCGAGCCGAAGCGGCGAAAAACCAGGGAGGGCCCAAGCATGGATCGCGCGCCCGCACCGACGGTCGGCTCCCACGCCATGGCGAGCGCCGCCGTCGTCGATATCTCCCGGCTCATCGATCAGCGCCCGCTCGGCTGGTTCAATTGGCGCGTGGTGCTGTTCGGCTTTTTTCTGACTCTATTCGAGGGCTTCGACGGCAGCAGCATGGCCTTCGTCACGCCGGTGCTGGTGCGGCAATGGCACCTCACCGACATGACCATTCTCGGCTATATCTTCAGCATCGGCCTCGCCGCCACCTTTGTCGGCGCGCCGCTCTTCGGCTGGATCGGCGATCGCTATGGCCGCAAGCGCGCGATCACCCTCTCGGCGCTGTCGGTAGCCCTGCTGACGCTCGCGACCGTGCTCGCGCACGATCTCGTCGATCTCGCCGTCCTGCGCTTCCTGACCGGGATCGGCATCGGTGGGCTGCTGCCGAACGTGATCGCTCTCAGCGCCGAATATGCGCCCAAGCGCTATCGAGCGACGCTGGTCACGGTGATGTTCACCGGCTTTACCCTGGGCGCGGGGACGCCGGGTTTCATCGCGGGCTGGCTGATCCCGCTCTATGGCTGGCAGATCGTGTTCTACATCGGCGGGGCGGTGACGCTGACGATCGCCGTGGTCGCGGCGCTGCGTCTGCCGGAATCGATCAAATATCTGGTGCTGCGCGGCGATCGGCACGCGGCGGTGGCGCGGCTCGTCGCCGCTATCGTGCCGGACGGCATCGATGTTGCGACAGCGCGCTTCACGGTGTCGGATGAACGGCAGGCGACGAAATTCCGGCCCCGCCTGTTGTTTTCCGACGGCCTCGCCTTCATCACGCCGCTGGTGTGGGTCTTGGCGATCTGCAACACCGGCACCTTCTATTTCGTCACCTCCTGGCTGCCGACGGTATTGACCGCCTCGGGGATACCGCTGACGCGCGCGGCCTTCGCCCTCACCTTCTTCCAGATCGGCGGCACGATCGGTGGCCTTGCCATCGCGCGGCCGCTCGACAAGATCGGGCTGATGCCGGTCTGCGCCTTGTTCGTGATCGCGATCCCGATCGCCTGCTTCATCGGCTATGCCGCGGGCTGGTCGGAAACGGCGCTGGTAATCACCGTGTTCCTGGCCGGCTTCTCGCTCCTCGGGCTGCAATTCGGCATCAATGCCACGAGCGCATTGATCTATCCCACCGCCTTCCGCTCCAACGGCGCGGGCTGGACCTTCGCCATGGGCAAGTGCGGTTCCGTGGTCGGGCCGATCGTCGCCGGCTATCTCATCTCGACCCATCTGCCCATCCAGCAACTCTATCTGTTCCTGGCCGTGCCGCTGGGCATCGCCGCGGTCGCCGCCTTCGTCCTGGCGCGGCTTTATTACGTGCGGTTCCAAGGCATGGGGCTCAACCGGCACGATCTCATGAAGGTGGAGACCGTCAGCGCCACGGATTAGCCCGCGCCTCCGTGAGGTTTCACGGCGCCAGCGAGCCACATACCGATACGAGATGGTTTCCCGCAGCGCCGCGATGGCCTAACCTTGCTGCACACGGAATCAACGGCACCACAAGGTAGGTCATGAAGAAGATCGCGCTCGAAGAGCATTTCTACGTCGATGGCTTTCTCTATTCGATGAAAGGCGACCCCGATCGGTACGATCCGGAGTTCTATCGCTATGCGATAGACCGGCTGCCGGAATTCGATGCGCTGCGCCTGGAGACGATGGACCAGGCGGGCATTGAGATCTCCGTATTGTCGCATTTCGCGCCGGGCGTGCAGGGCGAGCGCGACCCCGCCGCCGCGGTGAAGGCGGCGCGCCACGGCAATGACGTTCTCGCCGGCCATGTCGGGCGCCACCCCACGCGTTATCGCGGCTTCGCCATGCTCCCCATGCAGGACCCCAAGGCCGCGGCCGAGGAGCTCGAGCGCGCCGTGCGGCAACTGGGATTCAAGGGCGCGCTGGTGAATGGCCAAACGCAGGGCGTCTATCTCGACGATGCCCGCTATCTCGGTTTCTGGGAGCGCGTTGCCGCGCTCGGTGTTCCGGTCTATCTCCATCCGGGCAACCCCGTCACGGTGCCGCCCGTGTTCGACGGCTATCCCGGTCTCGCCGGCGCGATGTGGGGCTGGACGGCGGAGACCGGCGGCCACGCGCTGCGCCTCGTCCTGAGCGGCCTCTTCGACCGGCTGCCGAAGCTCACGATCATCCTTGGCCACATGGGCGAAACGCTGCCCTTCCTGCTGTGGCGCATCGACAGCCGGTTCAAGATCCTCAAGCCCAAGGTCGCGCTGAAGCAGCCGCCGTCGCATTACATCCGCAAGAATTTCATGGTGACGACCGCCGGCACTTTCGCGCACGACCCGTTGATGTGCACCATCGCGGCGCTCGGCGACGACCGCGTGATGTTCTCGGTCGACTACCCGCTCGAATACAGCGACGAGGCCGCACAATTCATCGATACGGCCCCGGTGAGCGAGGCGGTGCGTGCCAAGATCTGCTACGGCAATGCCGCAGGACTGCTGAAGATTTGACGACCCGGCGCCTCAGCTCCAGCGCGCGAAGCAAAGTCCGACGCCGGTGAGCGCGCTCGAGCGATAGGCCGGAACGTAGGTGATCCAGTCGAGGTTCAAGTCGCGCGCCGCCGCTGCAACGCAAATCCAGTTGCGGATCTCCGAGGTCCCCGACTGGAGGCGTTGCGGCGACAGCGCGGCGAGGGCGACATAATCCTTGCGATGAAGCATCTCGATGACCGCGCGGTCGAGCTCTTCGTCGACGAGGTAGTGGCTCAAACCCCCGGACGCGAAGACGCCGACACGGATATCCTCGGGAAACTCCGCCACCAGATCTCCGATCGCCCGTCCCAGGGCAAAGCAGCGCTCCGGCGTCGGCTGGTTCGGAGGGTAATAGGTATTGAGGAAGATCGGTACCATGCGCGCCCGGCTGCCCTGGAGATAGCGGCGATGCAGGAACGAGAAGGCGTGGCCTTCCGCCTGCTCGCCGACGAGTGCCTTGATCGCGGTGATGTCGAAGCCGCGCGCGCTCAAGCCCTCGATGAGCGCAAGCCCGAGCGGCGCGTGGCAGGGATAGTGCGCATCCCGCCCCTCCTCCATCCGCCGCTGCTGCGCGCGCCGGAACCAATCCTGGGGCGGCGGTTCGGGCGCCGCGGCGTTGCGGATGGTCTCGCCGTAATAGATGCCGATCGCCGGGCGGCAAGCATCCTGGAACAATTCGCGCTGATCATCGCCGAGAACGATGAGCGCATCGAGACGGGCTTGCCCGATGTCGCGGTCGAGCCGTGCCATCGCCGCGAAGGTCTCATCGAAGCGGCGCGCGATGGCCTCGGGCGCCAGCAATTCGCGCGCCCGAGTGCCGGCGGCCGCCAGCATCGCCTCGTAGCTCGACGGATTGCCCGCACGGTCATAAACCGGCACCTTGCGATCGACATGATCGAAGAGCGTCAGCCAGTGTTCGCGCGCGGCGTGGAGCATGGCGCTGTGCGAGGAGCCGAAGGCGGCGACGATTTTCGCCATGGGTCATGCTCCCGCGCGCAAGCCGGTGGTCAGAAATAGATGGCGAAGGGGCCGAGCCGCGCGTCGCAATTGGCGAGCAGCGCCTTTTTCCACGCAATCCTGATCGTGCCCGCGTCCGCCACGAGGCGATGGCGATAGGTGCCGCCGAAGACGCGCTCCAGCGCGTCGGGAATGCTCGGCCGGTATTCGTAAAGAATGAATTTCGAGCGCACGACGCACGCGCGGCCGCCCTCCGACTCTTCCTCGATAGCCGCGTTCGCGACGATGCGTGCGGTGCGGCTGGGCGGGGTCTGCGAATGGATGCGCGGATGGCGCAGCCGCAGGATGCGGGTCGCCATGGCCGCCCGGTCATCGTAGACGAGCGACACCTCGTTCAGCGGATCGGCCTGATCGAGGCGCGCGGGCGCCCAATAAAAGCCGTCCTCGGTGAAGAGACCCATCCATTCCTCGAACCGCCGATCGTCGAGGAGATCCGCCTCATGCACCAGGAAATCTTCGACCTCTCTTTTGTCCATGGGGCCAAGCGCCTCTACTGCGCGGCCATGTAGTGCTTCCATGCCACGTACTGCGCGCGCATCGAAAGCTCGCTCGTGCCGGGCGCGCGGTGCCCGTCCGCCTCCGGCCGCTCGGCGCTCAATCCGCGGCCCAGCACCACCCAGTCCGCGCCCGAGGTCGAAAGCCCCGCCTGCACGCGTCGGAACATCTCCATGTCGTCGGTCTGGATCAGCGATCCCGCGGAATGCGTCAGGTTGAGGAAGCGGATCTGGCTGTGGAACATCTCGTCGGGCGCGCCCTTGAGACGGATGGGATAGACCAGGACCTCGGTATGGTCGACGGCAATCGGCCGCACCACGCGCACGAAGAGCGCGCGGAGCTGGATGAACATGTTGGGATAGAAGACGGCGTTGTGGAACCATTCGTTGGCGAGAATCTGCGCCACGCGCTCGGGCGAATGGCGCTTGAGGAGCGCGGCGCGATAGCGCTCGAAGAGTGCCCCGCTCTTGGGCTTGTCGGCGCCGGGCATCGGCCCCTGCAAGCCCATGCCCCTGCGGGAAAGCGACGATCTCCGCCCGGTCCCAGCTCGCGATGCCGCCCTGGTCGTCGAAAATCGGCGTGCCCTCGTCCTCGCCGTCGCTGCGGGTAAACTGGCGGCCGTCGGTGACGATGGTCAATTCGTGCGAAAAGGCGGGGTGGTAGTGGTCGAGGATGTTCTCGACCTGCGCCTTCCAGTTACCGCGGAACTCATAGCGGTGGACGCCGCCGGCAAGCTCGATCGCCCCTTCGGGTGCGCGCTCGATGATGGTGTCGATGCATTTTTGCATGAGCGCCGGCAGTGCGAACGCATCGCCGTCAGGCGCGAGGCTGGCGAACACGAAGCCGCGGTATTCCGCCACGCGCGGCACCCGCACCATGCCGAATTCCGGCGCCGTCAGGTCGAACGACGGGCCATAGCCGCCGCGCGAGGGAATGGCGTGGAGATCGCCATTCGTCTCGAAGCTCCAGCCGTGATAGGGGCAGCGGAAGCGGCGCACATTGCCGCTGGCGACGTTGCATACGAGCGCGCCGCGATGGCCGCAGCGATTGTGGAGGATGTGGATCTTGCCGTCCTGGTGCCGGACCAGGACGACCGGATTGCGGCCGATATAGCTTGTCACGAAATCGCCGACCTGCGGCACCTGGCTTTCGTGCCCGACATAAACGAACGCGCGCCCGAAGATGCGCTCCATTTCGAGGTCGAAGATCGCGGGGTCCTCGAACACGCGGCGATGAACCCGATCGTCGCGGACGAGCGATGTGACCGACGGCGCCAGTGCCGAAAACTCCGTCATGGACGCGCCTTCTTTCCTCGTTGGCTCCTCATGACCGAGCATGCGCCATCCGGCCCCGGGATTTCAAGCCGCGCCAACTTGACAAGGCGCTGTGCGGGATCGAAAGTTGCCCCGATCCCCTCGCTCGGCAAAATCCGCGTCCCCCAAGGGAATTGATGACCCAGCCGCGAAACGAAATCCTGGCGGTAAAAAATCTCGGTCAGGTGTTCGGTTCGCTGCAGGCGTTCGAGCGGCTGGACTTCGCGGTCCGCGAGCAGGAGTTTCTCTGCATCATCGGGCCGAGCGGCTGCGGCAAATCGAGCCTGCTCATGTCGATCGCCGGACTGCGTGAACCGACGGACGGCGAGGTCTTCTTTCGCGGCGCGCCCGTGCGCGGTCCCAGCATCGAGCGCGGGCTCGTGTTCCAGGAATACGCCCTGTTCTTGTGGATGAACGTCTTCGACAATGTCGGCTTCGGCCTGCGCATGCTGCACTCGCTGTCCAAAGACGACTACCGCCGCCAGGTCGAGCAGCATCTGGCCTTGGTGGGCTTGAGCGAGTTCGCCCGCTACTGGCCGCATGAGCTGAGCGGCGGGATGCGCCAGCGCGTGGCCATCGCGCGGGCGTTGGCGTTGAAGCCGAGCATACTCCTGATGGACGAGCCTTTTGGCGCGCTCGACGCCCTGACCCGCCGCGCGCTCCAGCAGGAACTCGTGCGCATCTGGCAGCTCACGAAAATGACGGTCATCTTTGTCACGCATAACCTGCAGGAGGCGCTTTATCTCGGCGACCGCGTCCTTTGCCTGTCACGCCGGCCGGCCCGGATCAAGCGCGAGATCATCATCGAACTGCCGCGACCGCGCGATGTGGAAAATCCCGACGCGGGGATGAAGGAAATCATCAGGGAGATGCAAGATGCCCTCTATTCCGAGGTCGACGACGTGGCCACGGCTCCCGCATAACGCGGCGCGTCGGCGCCTGGGTGGCGCCCTCGCCGCGCTCCTGGCGCTCGCGCTCATGCATGGACCCGCATCGGCGCAGGCGGCGCCGGCGGTGGTTCGCTATGTCGATGTGCCGCTGCAGGACTGGCTGCCGTTCTGGGTCGCCGAGCAGGAAGGGTTCGGCAAGCAATTCGGCATTTCGCTGCAGAGCGTGCCCATCACCGGCGGGACCCAGACGGCCGAATTCGCCGCCGCCGGCCAGGTCGACATCAGCGTCGTCGCGGCCTCGCTCTGTCTCCTCGCGGTCAAGCAAGGGCTGGTGCCCAAGGAAATCACGCTCATCGCGCCGCTGGGCTCCTCGGCCGACCCGCAGCATCCTTTTGCCGGGCTCATCGCCGCCGCCGCAATCAAGAACTGGAAGGACCTCGAAGGCAAGACCGTGGCCGTCCACAGCACGCGCAGCCTCTTCTACACCGCGCTCAAGATGCGGCTGTCCCGCGAAGGAGTGGACGCGGCCAAGATCAATTTCGTCGAGATCCCCTTGCCGCAACAGGTGGCGGCCCTCAAGGCGGGCCGGGTGCAGGGGATCATGGTCGGCACCGATTTCGCGGCGCGCGCCATCGCCGATCACACCGGTCACCTGTTGGACTGGGTGATCGGCAAGCCGCCCTTCGATAATTATTCCCTCGCCATGATCGTCGCCAACAAGTCCTTCACCGACACCAAGCCGGAGGTCCTGGAGAATTTCCTCAAGACCTACATGACGGCCGTCAAATGGATCGTCGACCACCCGCAGGAGGCCAAGGAAGTGACCGCACGCAAGCTCGGCTTCAAAGACCCAGCGGTGATCAAGGGATTTTCGCTCGAGAAGTGGGACCCGACCCTGACGCCCAATCAACGGTCGGCGGCGCTCGACGTGACCATGATGAAGAACGAGGGGCTGATCTCCGAGCCCATCGATCTCAGCGCATATCTGACGCACATGAACCTCGTGAAGGAAGCGCGCGCATCGCTCGGGCTCGTGCAATAGACGCGGGAAAGCGCGTTCGGAGAAAGCGGTTGCGCAGGTTTATGTCCGTGTCGCGGCTTCAACGGAGACTGCGGCGCGCCGCGGTGCCGGTGGCGCTTCTGCTGCTGTGGGAATTCGTGTCGGTCGCCGGGCTCGTCGATTCCTATTTCCTGCCGGCGCCGCATCGCATTCTCGCATCGGCCTGGGCGCTCCTGCTGTCGGGGACACTCGTCGCGGATATCGCAATCAGCATGTTTCGGCTGCTGTCGGGCTACTTCCTCGGCGCCGCCGCGGGGATCGTCCTCGGCGTCATGACGGGGCGGAGCGCGCTCCTGGGCGATCTCCTCGATCCCCTCATTCAGGCGCTGCGGCCGATCTCGCCGATCGCGCTGCTGCCGCTGGCAATGGTCTATCTCGGCATCGGCGAGATCGAGAAGATCGTGCTCATCGCCTACTCGACCTTTTTCCCTGTCGCGATCAACACCTATTTCGGCGTGCGCGGCGTCGATCCCGTCGTCGTCATGGCGGCAAAGACGCTGGGCGCCACGCGCCGGCGCGACATGCTGCGCGAGATCATCCTGCCGGCCGCGTTGCCGCATATCTTTTCCGGGCTGCGCGTCAGCCTCGGCATCAGCTTCATCGTGATCATTGCTGCCGAGATGGTTGCCTCGCACAGCGGCCTCGGCTTCCGCATTCTCGATGCCGAGCGCATCTTCGAGCTCGACGTCGTCTATGTCGGGATCGTCGTCATCAGCCTCCTGGGGCTGTTTTTCGATGCGATTTTCATGCGGGTCCGGCGGCGGCTTCTGCCGTGGTATCGTGAAACCTGACCCCGGTGATTAGTCCTACCCTTCCCTTCCTTCGAAACCCAGAGGACCCAATGGCCGACGCAAAGCATCCGACCCGGATCGACGTTCATCACCACTTCTTCGCCCCCGACTACCTCGCGGTGATGGGCGACATGGCAAAGCGGCCGGTCGTGCGCGATTGGACGGTCGCCCGCAGCATCGAAGAAATGGACAAGAACGGTGTCGGCACCGCGGTCCTGTCGCTGTCGCCGCCGGGCCTGCATCATGTCGGCGGCGAGGGAACGCGACGGCTCGCCCGCGCGGTCAACGATCATGCCGCGAAAATGCGCTCGACCCATCCCGCGCGTTTCGGGCATTTCGCCTCGGTGCCGATGCCCGATGTCGACGGCACCCTGACCGAGATCGCCTACGCGCTCGATACACTGAAGGCGGACGGCATCCAGTTCATGACGAGCTATGGCGAGCGCTATCCCGGCCATCCCGATTTCGTGCCGGTGATGGAAGAGCTGAACCGCCGCAAGGCTTTGGTCTTCATCCATCCGCTGGCGCCCATCTGCTGCGCGCCATCGCTGAGCTGGATCCAGCCGTCGCTCTTCGAATTCACCCAGGACACCAACCGCTGCGTCTTCAGCCTCTTGTTCACCGGGACGCTCGCGCGCTTTCCCGATATCCGCTTCATCTTCTGCCATTCCGGCGCCGCGGTTCCGATCCTCGCCGGGCGCGCCGCCGTGGTGGGATTGGGCCGCGAGTTCGCCGAGCAGCTGCCAAAGGGCATCGATCACGAACTGCGCAAGCTGCACTACGACGTGGCGCTCCAGGCGGACCGGCCGGCGCTGGCGGCTCTCTTCGCCTATGTTCCGATGTCGCAGGTTCTGCTCGGCAGCGACTATCCATTCGGCACATCAACCGACGGCGTTCGCGGCCTCGAGGCATACGGGCTCAAGGCCGACGATCTCGCCTCCATCTATCGCGGCAATGCCGAACGGCTGATCCCGCGCCTCAAAGCCTGAAACCGCGACGATGTCGCGCGTGGTCGGCCGCAGCGATTTTCGGATGGAAGCACCATGGCAATCATGCGAACCGGTTTGCTGGTCATCGGCGTTCTCGCCGCCTTGATTGGATTGGTTTGGATTGGACAGGGGACCGGCTATTTCCCGTATCCCCGCAGCAGCTTCATGATCAATCAGATGCCGTGGGTGAACCGCGGCATCATCCTTGCTGTCGTCGGTCTCATCGCGATCTTCATTTCACGGCGACTGTAGAGTTCAGCGCACCATCATAGCGGCGCCGGCCGAGAGGGGATCAGGGGCGGAAGTCTTCCGACGCGAGCTCGATCGGTGCGCCGTGCGGCGTGCGGTCGGCGGCGTGGTCCCAGGCGTCGCGATAGCGGGTCAGCATGGCGGCATCCGTGACGCCCTTCGCGGCGACAATGTGCTCGAGCGCCGCAAGCCAATGCCGGTAATAGGTCTCTCCGGTATCGGGATCGCCGTTCGCCTGGGCGCGCTTGATCTCCTCGGCGAGGATCATCGCCCATTCGCCCCAGGCGAAGAGGCCGCGCTCATGCAGCGCAACCGCCATGGCGAAGGCCTGCGCCTCCCAGGGCTCGCGGAAAACCGGCCCGTCGGCATCGCGGGGAATGCTCGCAACCGCGTCCGCGGCTTGCCGCGAGGCCGAAGCGGCGGTGCTCGCCATCAGGACGCCGGCTCCAGATAAGGCTCCCACGCCTCGATGGAGATCTTGACCGTCGGGTCGCCGCTCTCGCCCCACAGCTCCCGGCCGTCGAAGGTGACGGTATAGAGCCATTGCGGGTTCTCGCCGCGGCCGATCGCCACGGAATCGGCAAAGACGTGGCATCCCTGCACGCGCTCGACGACGCCGACGCGCCCGCGGGCATAGCGGGGAAGCCGCGTGTGCGTGGTCGGATGGCTATTGGCAGTGCGCACCCGATCGCCGGGCTTGAAGCGAGCGGGCGCCGGTGCCGGCCGGGCATAGGACCCGCGCGTCATGACCGGGCTTATGTCCGCTCCCGTCAGCTTGCGCGACAGCTGCTTGCCGGGCTGCAACGCATGGCCGGCCGCGATCTCCTCGGCGGTGACGAGCCGGTGCTCGAGAAGGAGCCGCTCCAATCCCAAGGCCCAGCGCTCGTAATAGGCGGCGGAAAGATAAACCTGCGGCGGCAAGGCTTCCTGCGCGGCGCGGGACATGTCGATCGTCCACAGCCGGGCATAGCCGATGGCGCGCTGCATGGCGAGGACACGGCCTTCCCATGCGGCGTGAAAGACCGGCTCGCCCGGTTCCGGCTCAACCGGGCCGAAGCCGTGCATGCCGCCCATGTCGTGGATACTATTCACGCGCCGACTTCCGCGGGCTCTTTGGCCAGGCCGGCACCGATCATCGAATTGCGCGTGACCAATTCGGCGAGCTTCTCTTCGCTCCAGCCGTCGGTGCCCGCCGGACGCATCGGCAGCACAATGAAGCGGGTCTCCGCCGTCGAATCCCAGACGCGGATGTCCATATCGGGTGGCAGCGTCACGCCGAAGTCGCGCAGCACGCCACGGGGATCCATCACCACGCGCGAACGATAGGGCGCCGACTTGTACCAGACGGGAGGCAGGCCGAGCACCTCCCACGGATAGCACGAGCACAACGTGCACACGACGATGTTGTGAAGCCGCTCGGTATTCTCGACCGCGATGAGATCGCTGCCGACGCGGCTCACATAGCCGAGCGAATTGGCAGCCACCGTCGCGTCCTGCAGAAGCTGGCGCTTGAAGGCCGGATCGGTCCAGGCCTTGGCCACGATCTGCGCGCCGTTGCGTGGGCCGATCTTTGTTTCGAACGCTTCGACGATCGCGTCGAGCGCAGCGGGATCGATGTAACCCTTTTCGGTCAGGATCGTCTCGAGCGCGCGCACCCGCAACTGCACCTCGGAGAGCTCGGAACCGTGGTCGTGATCGTGGGGATGATCATGTGTCGCCATGGCAATAATTTAGCCGAATCGCGCCAAAGATCAACGTGGTCCGTCGCGAGCGACCCGGCGACATTATAATTATAAAAATCAACGGGTTGATCACAGAGGACGGAAGCGCGATAGTCGCGGCCCAGGCCCGAATGGGCCGGCGCCGCGCCCCGGAACCAGCGGCGCCGCACTATCTGCTCGAAGCAGCACTCGCAATAGCACAAAGAGGCATGGCGTGGCGCAACTCGTCGGACAAAGCCTGACGCGGACCGAGGATGTGCGGTTTCTCACCGGGCGCGGCCGCTATGTCGATGATCTCGAATTTCCGCACCTGGCCCATGCCGTCGTGCTGCGCAGCCCGGTCGCGCACGGCATCATCCGTGCGGTCGATACCACCGAAGCCTGTGCGCAGCCCGGCGTCCTCGCCATCCTGACAGCAGCCGACCTCGCGCAGAACCTGCCCACGATCCCGATGCGCATGGCGCCGCTGCCGGATCTCGACCGGTTTGTCCAGCCGGTGATCGCCGCGGACAAGGTTCGCTATGTCGGCGAGCCGATTGGCGTGATCGTGGCCGAGGCGCGACACCAGGCCGAGGACGCGATCTCTTGCGTGCAGATGGAGATCGATCCGCTGCCGGCGATCGTCGATCACGCGAGTGCCGCTGAGGCGGCGGCCTTGCTGTTCGAGACGCACGGCTCGAACGTCGCATCGCACTACCGCGTGGCGAGCGGCGATGTCGAGGCGGCCTTCGCCGCGGCCGAATACACGCGGCGGGAGCATTTTCGCTGTCACCGCCATTCCGGCATTCCCATGGAGACGCGCGGCGTGGTCGCGTTGTGGCACCCCGAGGAGGCGCGGCTCCAGGTCTGGGGCGCGGCCAAGGTCGCGTTCGCCAATCGCCAGATCCTGGCCAAAATGATGGGACTGCCGGAAACCGCGATCGACATGATCGAGGTCGATATCGGCGGCGGATTCGGCGTGCGCGGCGAATTCTACCCTGAGGATTTCCTGATCCCCTTCGTCGCGCGCCGCCTGGGACGTCCGGTTAAATGGATCGAGGACCGGCGTGAGCATTTCATCGCGGCCAATCATTCGCGCGACGTCGACTGCGATCTCGAGATCGCCTGCCGCCGCGACGGCACCATTCTCGCATTGCGGGGCCATGTTGCCGCCGACATGGGCGCCTATGCCCGCACCACCGGTGGCATCGTGACCGCCAATGCCGCGCGCAACCTGCCCGGCCCCTATGATATCGCCGATTTCGCCTGCACGGTCGAGGCGGTGCTGACCAACAAGACGCCGGTCGGCACCTACCGCGCGCCCGGCCAGTACGAGAGCGGCTTCTTCCGCGAGCGCCTCATCGACATTGCCGCCGCCGATCTTGGCATCGATCCCGCGGAGATGCGCCGCCGCAACCTGCTGCCGGGATCGGCGATGCCGTCGAACCGCGGCAAGCTCGTGCCCTACACCGAGGGCGATACGGTCTATGATACCGGCGACTTCCATGTCGCGTTCGAGCGCGCGCTCGATGAGATCGGCTGGGAGGCGCTGAAGGGAATGCCGCGCGTCGATGCCGACGGATGGCATCGCGGCGTCGGGCTCTCCTGCTTCGTGGCGAGCAGCGGCGTCGGTCCCAAGGAGACCGCGAGCATCGTGCTGCGCGACGGCGGCATCGACCTGCATGTCGGCGCCTCGACCATGGGACAGGGCCACGAGACGGTGTTCGCGCAGATTTGCGGTGACGCACTCGGGCTGCCGCTCGCGCAGATAAGGGTGATGCACGGCTCGACCACCCACCTCAAGGAAGGATGGGGCACCTATCACAGCCGCGCCACCGTCATGGCCGGGAGCGCGGTGCTCGATGCCGCGGCGAAGTTCATCGACCGCCTGCGCCCGCTCGCCTCGGCTGCTCTCGGCCATCCCAACACGGAGGTCGCATGGCGGGATGGCTGCTTCGTGACCGGCGATGATGGCGGTGCGTCCCTTCCCTTGCGCGATCTTCTTAAAACCGGCGGCTCGGGCCATGAGCCCGTTGTGGCGGACGGCAGCTTCAGCCAGACCAAACGTACCTATACCTTCGGCACGCATGCGGCCCATGTTGCCGTCGATCCCGCGACGGGGCGGGTCAGGCTCATTGATTATGTCGCTGTCGAGGATATCGGCCGGATCATCAACCCGCTCCTGGCCCACGGGCAGGCCCTTGGCGCGGTGGTCCAGGGGCTCGGCGGCGCGCTCTTAGAAGAGCTCGCCTATGACGAGAACGGGCAGCTTCTCGCCGGGACGTTGGCCGACTATCTCTTGCCGAGCTCGCCCGACTTTGCCGCGATCCGCTGCATCTGCCTCGAAGACGCGCCCTCGCTCAGCAATCCCCTCGGCGTCAAAGGCGGCGGCGAAGGCGCGATCGTGCCGGTGGCGGGCGCCATCGCAAACGCCATTGCCGCGGCGCTGGCACCCCTTGGCGCAGCCATCCTCGAGCTGCCCCTCTCGCCGCCGCGCCTGTGGCGGATGATCGGGGAGGCCAAGGCCGCGCCTCACGGTCCGAAGGAAGCTCGTTCTTAGTCTGGGGCTTGCGACCGCGGCGCCGATACCAGACGCGCGATTATCCGGTCGGCTAGCATCCCCAGTGCCTGGCTCATCGTTGCCGCAACATCCCCCGCATCGTCACCCGTCGGTGGCACCTGCAAGCGCGCGTGTTCGGACGAGATCGGCAGCGCCTCGTGCGACCGCGGCGCCACGGTCCAGCGCGCATCGAGCGTAACCTCGCCAGCGCGATCGGCATCGAATTCGCTGATGTCTACATTCACGACCGCGATCGCCGCGCCGTTGGCCAATAATGCAGGATCACCTAGCCGCGCCGACAAGTCATCGGCGAGCGTCCGCCGCACCAATGTATCCAAAGGTGCTGCCCATCGGCGCGTTTCCGAGAATTCGAGCTGCGTGGCGGTCATGCGTACGGCGATCTCGGGACGGTCGAGAATGCTGGGAACCGTGAGCTTGCCAAGCATCAGCGAGCGTGCCGGCGTCTCATGCGGCGGGGAGCGCGCGGCCGGCGGTACGCTCGCCAGGGTATAGAAGCGGCTGGGGGGCGAACTGCCGCACCCTGCGAGAGTGAGGCCAGCGATCACCGCCCAGATCGGAGCTTTCGGCCGCATGTTATCGGTCCGCCGCCTTGCCGCGGATCAGTGACTCCGGATGGCGTTCGAGATAGTCGGCAAGCAGCCGCAGCGATCGCGCCGCCTCGGTAAACTCATCCATGGCGTCGCCAAGACTGCGCTGTCCTTGCGCGCCATCGATGGCGGCGTTGGCGTTCTCGCTGGCCGAGCGCAGGCTGGCAAGGATGGCCGGCACCTGCTGCTTTGCCGATTTCGAGGTCGCGGCCAGATCGGCGAGCGCCGTGTCGAGTGACTTGAGCGATCGTGTCATTCGCGGCGAGTTGATCGTGTTATTCGCGCTGCGCAGGGTCGTCTGGATTTCCTGCACCATCGGCGCCAGCGGCAGGCCGGCGAGCTCGGCGACGAATTTTTGGGTGGATCGTTCGATGTCGGCGATGCTGTCTCCGGTGATGGCGGGTATGCGCTGCATCTTCCCTTCGGGTTCCAGCGTTGCCGGCAAAGCGTCGGGCTCGAAGTCCAACGCGATCAACCGCTGGCCGGTGATCAGATTTGCATTAGCGAGATGCGCGCGCAGTCCGTGATCGATCATTCTTTCCATAACCGCGTCGAAGTCGCGCCTGCCATCGGGCGTGTCGCCGGCGATGACGTCGCGGCCGAAGATGCGATCGGGTTCGATATCGATGATGACGGGCAGGTGAGCCACGCCGTCGGTGCCGATGTCGAGCTTCAACGATTCCAAATGGCCAACGGGAATTCCCTGAAAATTGACGGCGGCGTTCGCGGCCAGCCCGTCGACCGGATCGGGGAATTCGACGAGATAACGGAATTTTACGCCTTCACTGACATTTTGGGCGGAAGCCTCGTCGTCGTAGAGCGGAAAGACCTCATTTGTCGTCACAGGGCCGCTCGCGTCGGCGGGTGTATCGAACCCGATGCCCCCGGCTAGGACCGATTGGAGGGTGGGGGTTCTGATCTGAAGGCCGCCCGCTCCCGCAGAGATATTGATGCCGCTCATATTCCAGAAACGGGTCGTGTCGCGAACACTTTGATCGTGTGGCGACCGAATGAAGATGCGGACCAACACGTGCTTCTGGTCCTTCGTCAATTCATAACCGAGAACGTCGCCGACCGGGACGCCACGAAAATACACCGGCGCTCCCTCCGTCACCGACTCCAGATTATCGGTGGTCAGCATGAAGAGGCTGCCGGGCACGTCCGGAACCATCATCGGGGCGCCCTCCAGACCCGTAAAGCGCCGCGCCGGATCGCCATTCCCAGGCTCGATCGCGATGTAGGATCCGGAAAGGATGGTAGCGAGGCCGGAAATCTGCCCCGGCACCAAACGGGGGCGTACGACCCAGAACCGGGTTCCCGTTGTCAGCATCGAAGCGGCGTTGCGATCCATCCGGATGGTCACGACGACATGCGAATGATCGGCCGTCAACGCGATCTCCTCGACCCGTCCCAACTCGACATTCTTGTAGAGAACCTCGGTCTGGCCAGCGACGAGGCTGTCTGCGGAATCCAACGTGATCTCGATCGCTGGGCCGAACGCGCGAGGGTTCTGAAATCCCAACCAGGCCGCGGCCAGCAGAGCGGCCAACGGGATCGCCCAGATCCACGAGAACCAGCGCCGTCTTCGCCGCGGCGCGGGCGGCTCAATCGACATGGGAGGGGACCGCGGCATCCCACATCAATCGTGGGTCGAAAGTGTGCGTCGCCGCCATCGTCGCCACCACTACCAGGGCAAAGGGGACGAGGGCCGGGCCGGGGCGAACGGCCGTAAAATTTCCAAATTGGATGAGCGACGTGAGAATCGCCACGGCGAACACGTCGATGTTCGACCATCGGCCGATCCGCTCGATGAAGCGAAAGAACCCCGCGCGCTCGTAAAGCCGCGCGCCCCATTGGAATTGCACCGAAACCAGAAGCAGTGCCAGCCCCACGACCTTCAACAGGGGCACCACAATGCTGGCGACGAATACGATGATCGCGATGGGCCACGTATCGGTCGCGATCAAGGCCGCAACACCGCTTAAGATCGTATTGCTTTGGGTGCGTCCCAGGTGGTTGATCAGGATCACCGGCAAGACGATGGCCGGGATATAAAGAAGCATCGCGGCAACGACCAAAGCCCAGGTGCGGTCGATGCTGTGCGCCTTGCGCTGCCGTAGCCATCCGCCGCAGCGCCAGCATGTCCGTGCGTCACGAAGGGTCGAATCCGGGCTGACGGCGCCACAATCGGCGCAGGCGCGCCAATCCCGATTGCTGCCGATCGTGTCCGCCGTTCGGATGCCTATGGCGCGCCAGGCGCGGCGCGGGTCGAACGCCGCCTCCATGGCCAACATCATGCCAACGGCACCCAAGAAGGCGTATCCGCCGGCGCCGATCCTGATGTCCATGCTCGTGGGAATGCGCGAATAGGCGACCAAGGCGCCGACCAGGAAGACGTCGGCCATCGCCCACATCCGCAAACGTTGGGCCAGCTTCAGTGTGGCGCTGATTCCAGGGGCGCGGAGTCCGAAATTCAGTCCGGCGAGGACATAGGCCAAGCCCCCGTACCGCACCATCGGCGCGCCAATCACGGTGGCCAGCACCCACGGCGTCAGAAGCCAAAATCCCTGCGCGCCGAGCGCCATGGCGCCCGAAGCCAGGAACAGGACATTTTCGGTGCCGTGGATGCGAAGCGTCACGAGAGGTTCGAACATGGCAATGGCAAAGAACGGCAAGACGGAGAGCGCCAGCACCAGCGGCGTTTCCAACCGCGATGAGCCCGATTCGTTGACCGTTGCGCCGCAGCGCACGCAATCGGCCGGTTCAACCAGATTCTCTGGAATCCGATGCAATTGCCCGCACGCCGAACATGCCGCCAGTTCGCCGGTCACCGAGCCGCCATGCCTATGAATGAGACTGTCCGCCTTGGCGGACGCCATCGCACAACCATTTGGATCAAGGGTAAGCCGCGCTAAGCCCTTGCGACAGGATCGGAAACTACTCATTGCGGCCCTGTCGGTTGGCGGACGCCGCCCCGACGGCATGCTTGGCCGCAATTCGGTCCGATCGCGACGGGTGCGATCAAAGCAGGCGGTTTAGGTAGAATCCGAGCCTGATGCGGCGGGCGGCCGTGTAATACGGTCTGGTTTCGGTCGACGGGACAGCGTCGACGGGACAGCAGTGGCGCTGCCTCAGAGGCGATGTCTCTGTGGTCGATCGAGGCGACGACATTCCGGTGGTTGAAATGACGCATTCCGCTGCGGTCTCTCACTTCGGACCTGAGTTCAACGACTTTCTCTTCGCGCCCATCGGTGAGGATGGAAATGGAATGCTGCTCAGCGTCCTTTCGGCGCTGGTGCGGCTGGACGTTGACCCCTGGCAGGAGGCGGCCGAGTTGGCCCGTTTGCCGGGGGGACCTGCGACTCAGAGATTGGCCGCTTTGATTGCGGCACTGCCTGCCGGGCCGTCGGCACGTCTCGACCCCGGAACGATTGCTTCGCGCTTGATCGCACTCCTGCCGCGCCGGGCTGTCTCCCCATTGCCGTCGCGCGAGACCGTGCTGGGCACCGCTGCGGTGGCCTATTCCCGGGCCATCATTTGCGTGATTTTTATGGTCTTGATGCTGAGCGCCCAATGGATCGTGGCAAGCCGCCTGGCGCCGGCGCCGACCGCCGATACCGGGGCGCCGGCCGCGAGCACAGTCTCGCCGGGAAAATCACCACCGAACGCCGGCCCCGGTCACTGACGGTTGCCCTAACCGTTTGGGGCGCGCAAGATCGCGCGCGCCGGTTGCAACCGGACGGAAACAGGAGGGCGGCAATGGCCGAAGTCGGACGGCAGCAGCGTTTCGAACGGATCGCGGTGGAAGAGGGCTTCACCATTCCCGAAATCGTCGCGCTGCAGCGCAGCCACAATGCCCCGACCACACCGCCGTCGGCCCAACGCACGGCCATTTTTCGCGCCCTCCTCGATCTCGGCGAAGGTCGCATCCGAGCCATGGACGAGGATGGGGTCGCCAAACAGGTCTGCGTCCTCGCCGGCTCGATCATCCAGGATATCGACCCGGTGCAGGGCGGCGAGCTTGCCGCCCTCTCCAACGACCGCCTCGCACAGGCGGCCAAGGCCTATCCCGACCGCATCACGGGGCTCGCGGCCTTCGCGCCGCGCGATCCCGTCCGCGCCGCCCGCGAGCTCGAGCGTGCCGTCAAGACGCTCGGCCTCAAAGGCGGCATCGTCAATTCACATTCGTCGGGCGAATATCTGGATGACCGCAAGTTCTGGCCCATCTTCGAGGCGGTTCAGGCGATGGACGTGCCGATCTACATCCATCCGCGCGATCCCTCGCCGCAGATGTTCGAGCCGTTCGACATGCTCGGCTTCAAGGTGGGGTGGTCATGGGCGGTCGAGGTGGGCACGCACGTCGTGCGCCTGATCTGGTCGGGCGTGTTCGACGCCTTTCCGCGCCTGCGCATCGTCATCGGCCACATGGGCGAGGGTTTGCCGTTCTGCCTCGACCGTGTCGACAACCGCTACGACTGGGAGCTCGAGATGGCCGGCGCCAAGTCCGGATTGAAGCGCAAGCCCAGCGATTATTTCCGCGAGAACGTCATCGTCACCACCAGCGGCATGAATTTTGCCCCGCCGCTGTTGATGACGCTGGCGATGGTCGGCATCGACAACGTGCTGTTCGCCGCCGACTATCCGTTCGAGACGGTCCGCGATTCGGTCGCCGCGGTCGATGCGCTTCCCATCGCCGATGCCGACAAGCAGAAGCTCTTCCACCTCAACGCCAAGCGCGTCTTCGCATTGTAGGCCGAGCGATCGGCCGTGACGCCGGCGGCCGGTCCTGCACGGGCGGGCGCTAGGCCGTCTTGAGCTTCAGGATTCTCTGCGCGTTGCCGGAAAGGAGCTTTTCCTTGTCCGCCGGCGGGAGCTCCAGATCGTCGATCGCCCATTTGGTGCCGGGCTTGTTCTCGACGAACGGATAGTCGATCGAGAACATGACGCGGTCGATGCCCATCTCGTTGATCACGCATTGGAGCGCGTTCGATGAGAAGAAGCCGCTGGTGGTGATATAGAAGTGCTCGATGAAGCGCTCGCGGAAGCCTTTCGCATGGGCGCCGTCGCGGCCGAGCGTCATGTCGATGCGCCAGGACGAGAACGGGATGGTCTCGCCGAGGTGGCCCAGGATGAAGCGGAGCCTGGGATGGGCATCGAACACGCCCGACAGCACCATGCGGATCGCGAGCACCGCGGTCTCCATGGTGAAGCCCCACCCGGCGGTGGCGATGCCGGGATGCTTGCCCAGATAATCCTTGAAATAGAGATCGATCACTGTCGGGTGCGGCACGCCGGGATGGAGATAGATCGGCACATCCAGCGCCTCGGCGCGCTCGAAGATCGGCCAGAACCGCTTATCGTCGAAGAACACGCCGTTGCACAGCCCGTGCACCATCGCGCCGACGAAGCCCAATTTCGTCACCCCGCGCTCGAGCTCGTCGGCAGCGGCCTTGGGATCGGCGGTCGGGATCGCGCCGAAGGCGGCAAAGCGCGTCGGATTGGCCTTCACAGCCGCGGCGAGCCGATCGTTGATCCGCCGCGCCAGCACGACGCCCTCGTTGCCGCTCAAACGTTGGGTCGAGGGCGCGCCGTGCGAGAGCACCTGGAAATCGACGCCGGCCTCGTCCATATCGGCGATGCGCAGCGCGCCCAGATCATCGAGCTTCTGGCGCAAGCGCTCGGCCTTGCGGCCTTCCATCTGGCCAGCCATCGCGGCGACGATGTCGGGGTCGTGATAATGTTCCTCGAGTGCGACGATATAAGGCTTGCTCGCCACGTGTGCCTCCTTCTGCGGATCGACGCAGTATCCACAAAACCGGCGCCGCGACAAGGCGGCGGCACGGTGCCCTAGGGATTGATGACGCTGTCGTTGCGCTCGACGATGAACAAGCCGCCACGCTCGACAAAGTCGGACACGGCCTCGAAAACCGCGGCCGGCCGCTCCGCCTCCATGGCAAGGCCGGCGTCGTACACTAGCATGTAATAGCAGCCGGGAATCCGCTCGACATATGTCCGTCCCGTCGTCGAGGGGACAGTCGTGTCGTTCGTGCCGACCAGTACTAACGTCGGCACCGTCATATCGCCGAGCCTGGCCTCCACTGCGGCATCGCGCAGGAAGCGGCCGGACGCGGGCTCGCCGGGACCAAGGAGCGCGGCGGGAGAAATGAGGACAAGCCCATCGACACGCGCCGCATCCTCGAGCCCCTGCCAGAGCGCCAGCGCTGTGGTGTGCGCATAACTCACCAGGACGTAATGGTCGAGACCGAGGCCGAGCGCTGCCCGTGCCAGCCTGCCCGCGGCATCACGGATCGCGACCGACCGTTCTTGCGGCGGCGCATCGAGGCCGGGACACTCCAGGGCGATCACGCGGAACTTCTCGGCCAGCAGCCCCTCAAGCGCCGAGGGCGCGGCCGCCCCGGCATCATGGAGCACGACCACGGCACGCCCCTGTCCGGCCTCGAGGCAGCGAATCGCCGTTCCCGCTTCGTCGATGCGATGTTCGGTGAAGGTCACCGCGCTCATCGCACGGCCCCGATCGATGTCGCCGCCTCCTGCCGCCGCGGCGTCGCTTCGGCGCCGAGATGACGGATGCGCGGCAGGACCTCGGCCGCAAACAGCCGCATCGATTTCTTCGTCTCCTCCAAAGTCAGGCCGGCGCCGCCAAAGACGAGGTCGATCACCCCGATGCCCGTCGCCTCGTGAAAGGCGATGATCTGCTCGATGACGGTGTGCGGATCGCCGCAGAAGCGCACATCGCCCAGACCAAAGCCGGGCTTGGCCGCCTCGGGCGGTGGCACCACCGAGCCGCGTCCCTGGTAGAGCGCGTCGGGCGGACGCCCGGCCAGCAGCCACACCTTGAAATCGGCCGCCTCCTTCTCGTCCTCGCCGACGGCGACGCGGCAGCGATAGAGGAGCTGGTCCGGCGTCGGCTCCCAACCGTGCCGCGCGCATTCCTGCCGGTAATGGGCCGTCATCTGCGCGGTGCGGGCGGCGGGATAGAACGACACGCCCAACCCCATGCGCTGGGCCGCGGCGAAGGCGGCCGATTCCAGGCTGTTGCCGGAATAGTAGAACGGCGGATGCGGCTGCTGCACCGGGCCCGGCCACACCGACACCGTGCGGTACCGATAATGGCGGCCGACCCAGCCGAACGGCTGCTTCTCGGTCAGCGCGCGGGCAATGAGAATGCTCGCTTCCTGGGTGCGCGCGCGGGTTTCATCGGGGTTGACGCCGTAGGAGAGAAACTCGTTGGGCGTACCGCGTAGAAACAGCACCAGGAGCCGTCCGCCGCTGAGCTGATCCAGCATCGCCAGCTCTTCGGCGATCCGCACCGGGTTGTTCATCGCAACGAGCGGCCCGAGCACCGCGATCTTGGCGCGGCGGACGACGAGCGCCAGCGCCGCCGCCAGCACGTTGGCGTTCGGCGACTGCAGCAGCGGCGAGTAGTGATGCTCCGAACAGCTCACCCAGTCGAAGCCCAATTCATCGGCGAGCCGCGCCTGATCCAACGCGAAGGCGACCGAGCGCTGCCCCACCGCCGGATCGTAGAGCGCTTGCGGGGTCGGCCAGCCGCGATGCCCCAACGCCGCCGGTGCGAGATAGGTGTTCGAGCATAGATACGATGTCTTCATCGCCAGCTTCGCTCCCCTGACGCAACGCGATCCGCTCGGACCGCACCTTGTGAGTTTCCCTTGCGGGCCGTTGCGCCGTTATCAGGCGCCGCGAACCAAGCCGCCATCGACATAGAGGGTCTGGCCGGTGATGAAGGCGGCATCGTCGCTGGTGAGGAACGACATCGCCCCCACGAGGTCGTCGGGATCCTCGGTCCGCTTGATCGCCTGCGCGTTGGCGACGTAGGCGAAGCGGTCGCCGGAGCGCTGGTTCGGCTGGTTCGACGACGTCGTGCCCGGCGTCCGCGTCAGGCCGGGCGCGATGGCGTTGACGGTGATGCCGTGCTCGCCGAGCTCGCTCGCCAGGCTGCGCGTGAAGCCGATGACGCCGCCCTTGCTGGCAACGTAATGAACGAGGCCGGTGACGGGCAGGCCGAACGTGCTCGAGGCGATGTTGACGATGCGTCCCCAACCGCGGCGCTTCATTCCCGGCACCACGGCCTTGGCGCACAGGAACGGCGCGTCCAGGTTGATCGAGAGCAGTGGCGCCAGTCGGCGAGGCTCATTTCCTCGAAAGGCTGCTGCGGATATATACCGGCATTGTTGATGAGGATGTCGCAACGGCCGAAGCGCCGCTCGATCTCTGCCCCGAGACGCGCGACATCCTCGGGCGACGAGACGTCGCAGGTCACGGCCAGCGCTTCGCGTCCGGCGGCGCGCACCAGCGCCACGGTCTCCTCGACCGGCCGGATGTCGGCCGCGACGATATGCGCGCCATCCGCGGCAAGCCGCTGCGCATAGGCCTGGCCGAGCCCGATGGCGGCGCCGGTGATGAGCGCGACCTTGTCCTTATGACCCTTGCCCATGTCGTCCTCCTGGTAGCGTCGGCGCGCCCACCCTTACGCCTGAACGGCTCGCGCCGGCTGCCCGGTCACCGGGAATTCAATTGCCAAGCGCTCTGCCCCGACGTTAGCATCCGCCGCGGGCGGTCGCCTAGGAGGTTGCGGCGGCGCATGAGGGGGCGGAGCCGATTGGGTCGGAAAGGCAGCGCGGCGCTGGCGCTTCTGGCGTTATGGCTTCAGCTCGTCCTGTCCTTCGGCCACATGCATGCGGAGGACTTCTTCCCTCCGCAAGCCGCCACGTCCGAAAGCGGCGCGATCGTCGCCGGTGACGTGAAAGCGCCGGCCGGGCCGACGAATAATGCCCCGGTCGCGCCCGATCACGACAACTGCGCCATCTGTCTCAGCATGGCGATGGTCGCTGCCGGTGCAGCGCCCTCGCCCGTTCCGGTGCCGCCGCCACCACCGGAGTTCGTTCGCGCCCGCTATCCGCGCGTTGCGGTGTTCTTTAGCACCGCCGCGCCCCATCACAACTTCCGCGCCCGCGCTCCACCCCGCGCTTGAGATCGACCTGAACTCGTAGAGCCGCCGTCACGTCTCCATGACGGGCGACGGTGCATTCGATCTCATCGGAGGGGAGTCGTTTATGGACACTGGGACATTGGGTTCGGCCGCCGGCTATCGCCGCGGCATGGTCGCGCTTGCGCTCGTGGTGGGGATTGCCGCGGGTGCTGCCGCACAGACGCCGGCGGGAACCGTCGCGGGCGTCGCGCGGGATGAACAGCAGCACGCGCTCGCGGGCGTGGCGCTGCGCCTGCAATCGGCCGATGGCAAGGTGGTGGCACGCACCACGACCGCCGCCGACGGCAGCTACAGCTTCAAGGGCGTCGCGCCCGGCGACTATTCGGTGGTGGCGGACAAGTCGGGCGTCGGCACGGGCACGGCCGGCGTCACGCTCGCCCCCGACAGCGGCACGACAGCCGACGTGACGCTCCTGCCGCTGGCGCAGCAGCCGACGGAGGAGGTCACCGTTACCGCCCAGCGCCTCGAAGCCGCGCGCATCAGCATCGAGCCGCAAATCGGCGCTTCCACCTATAGCTTCACCGCCGACTCGATCGCGAATCTGCCCGGCGGTCAGGACCTTCCGCTCAATCAGGTGCTGCTGCAGGCGCCGGGTGTGGACCAAGATAATCTGGCCAATGGCGCGATCCACATCCGCAACGAGCATCTCGAAGTCCAATACCGCATCAACGGCATCGTGCTGCCCGAGGGCGTGAGCTTCTTCGGCCAAGGGCTCGATCCGCGCTTCGCCAATTCGATGAATCTCATCACCGGGACTCTTCCGGCCGAGTTCGGCCTCCGGGTGGCGGGCATCGTCGACATTACGACCAAGAGCGGCATCTTCCAGCCCGGCGGATCGGTGGAGATGCGCGGCGGCAGCTACGGCACCTTGCAGCCGAGCTTGGAATATGGCGGTTCGGTCGACGGCTACAACTTCTTCGCCTCGGGCGATTTCCTCGAATTCCACTCACGGCATCGATGCGGTCACGCCGAAATATAACCAGATCCACGACGACACGCTCCAGACGCACGCCTTCGTCTATCTCGACAAAATCGTCGATCCATCCAGCAAGGTCGCCTTAATGGGCGGCACCTTCCAGGGACAGTTCCAGATTCCCAACAATCCGGGACAGCCGACGCTTTTCGGTCCGGCGGCGGGCAACACGCTGCTGCCGATCGCGGGTCTGAGTAACTATCAATTCGGCCGATCTCACCGAGCATCAGGTCGAAGGAAACTCCTTCGGGATTCTCTCCTATCTCCACTCCGAAGAGGATTTCGACCTTCCAGGTGTCGGGGTTCACCAAATACGGAACTCTCAATTTCCACCCGGATGCCTTGGGCGACCTCTTCTTCAACGGCATTGCCGAAAACGCGCTTCGGCAAAGCTTTGCCAACGGCATCCAAGTCGACGGCAGCTATCATCTCGGGGCCGACCACACCTTGCGGATCGGCTCGTTCCTTCAGGCCGAAAAGGCTTCGGCAGACACCACGTCGTCGGTGCTTCCCATCACAGCCTGTAACGCGATCGGTGATCCTATTTCCGGCGGCTGCGCCAGCTCGGGCGTGGCTACCTATGGCAACGTTCCGGAATCAGTCGCCCTCGACCAGTCCAAGACCGGGTTGGCTCTACAGCATCTACGCGCAGGACGAATGGAAGGTGCTGCCGAAGGTGACCGTCAACTATGGTGCCCGGTTCGATGTCGTCAATGAATACACGATGGAGAACCAGATCAGCCCGCGCCTCAATACGGTGTGGAAGCCCACAGACGCCACCACCGTGCATGCGGGCTATGCCAATTATTTCACGCCGCCGCCGTTCGAACTGGTTTCGACCACCGCTCTACCAGTCCCGCGCTTCTCGCCTCGAGCAGCAGCTGCGCGTCGCCGGGACCCGGCCCGTCCAATACCGGCACCTGCGCCAACTCGGCCGTCAAATCCGAACGGGCACAGGTCTTCGACGTGGGAGTGACACAGGAAGTCTTTCCCGGCGCTCAAGATCGGCCTCGACACCTATTACAAATACGCGCGCAACCTGCTCGACGAGGGACAGTTCGGCGCGCCTGTGATTCTCACGCCCTTCAATTACCATGTCGGCTATAACAAGGGCGTTGAGCTCACCACCTCATATGACAAGGGCGGTTTCTCCTATTATGGCAATCTCGCGATCGGCGAGGAGAAGGGCGAGGGCATCAGCTCGGCGCAATTCAACTTCACCCCCACACAGCTCGCCTATATCGCCACACACCCGATCAACACGGATCACAGCCAGAGAATGACGGCGTCGGCGGGCATGTCCTATCTGTGGTCGGGAACGCGCTACAGCGTCGACATCGTCGCCGGCACGGGCCTGCGCACGACGACGCCGACCGGCGAGATCAACGAGGAAACCGTGCCTTCCTACGAGCAGGTGAATCTCGGCGTATCGCATGCATTCGCCGTGCCCTACGGCGGGCCGATCACGCTGCGCCTCGACGTGATCAACGTGCTCGACGAGGTTTATCTCATTCGCAGCCAGACCGGCGTCGGCGTTTTTGCCCCGGCCTACGGGCCGCGGCGCTCATTCTTCGTTAGCGTGAAGAAGGAATTCTGATTTTGTCCTATGCCGCGCCGTCGCCATCGGCCGGCCGCATCGTCGGGTTGGGCCTCGTCATCCTGCTGCATATCGCGCTGGTTTATGCGCTGGTGACGGGGCTGGCCTTTCGTGCCGTCGAGGTCGTGCGCGGCGCCGATCGAGACGAAGATCATCGCGGCGACGCCGAGCAGCATGAAGCGCCGCCCCCGCCCCCGCCGCCGACCTTCACGCCGCCGCCGCCCGCCTTCGTGCCACCGCCCGAGGTCCATATCGCGACCCCGCCGCCGCGGCGCCGCAAAGCACCGCCATCACCGCGGTGACGCCGGTGAAGCCGCCCGTTGCCGCGCCGCCGCCGCCGCACGTGCCGATCACGTGTCCAGCCGCGCCTCGACGGCGCGCACAGCCACGAGCCCGAATATCCGCCGGTCTCGCGCCGCCTCGGCGAGCAGGGCACGGTCATCCTCCAGGTTCTCGTCGACGCCGAGGGCCGGGCGATCGAGGCCAAGATCGTCCAGTCGAGCGGCTTCCCGCGGCTCGACCAGGCGGCGATCGCCGGCGTCAAGGACGACTACCGCTTCGTCCCCGGCACCCTCGACGGCAAGGCGCAGCCGATGTGGTACACGTTCAAGTTCACCTGGAAGCTGCAGTGATGCAGCAGAAAGCCGCCCTTCATGCCGACACGCGATCATTGCCTGGCGCCGATCCACTCCGCTCTGGCAGCGCTGCTCCTTGCCGCCAGCGCTCGCTTGCCGTGCGGCCAGCCCGCGCCGACGCCCGCCACGCCGCCGGCAGCCACGGCGGCGGCGCCCGGACCGGCCGCTGAGCCCGCGCCACCGCCCGCGACAGAGGCCCCATCCGCACCGGTGGCACCGCCGCCCCTGGCCGCGCCGCCC
Source organism: uncultured Alphaproteobacteria bacterium (assembly GCA_963832575.1). Lineage (GTDB taxonomy): Bacteria > Pseudomonadota > Alphaproteobacteria > ATCC43930 > CGMCC-115725 > DATJLY01. The sequence continues at coordinate 83,267 of CAWHUT010000013.1, read as the reverse complement.
GCCGCCGCGCCCCCATCGCCGCGGCTGCGCCGGCAACGGTCGAAACCGAGAATCCCTATGGGCTCGTCGGCGCTGTGGAATGGCGGTGACGACATCGCGCGCGGCACGCTCGTCATCGCTCCTCATCATGTCGATGGGAAGCTGGTACGTCATCATCACCAAGCTCATCGAGCAATTCGTCCTCTCCGCGCCAGGCGCGGCGCGCAGAGCGGAGCTTCTGGCGCGCGGCGAGCGTGCGCGAGGGCAGCCGACACGCTCGGCCGCCGCAGCGCCTTCCGCGTCATCGCCGAGGACGGGCTGCGCGCCGCCGAGCACCAGCGACGGCACGCTCATCGGCCACCATCGATCCGCAGTCGCGCATCACGCTGGCGTGCAGCACGCGACCGACGCCGTCACCAATCGCATGCAGCGCGGGCTTGGCCCTCCTCGCCACCGTCGGCTCGACCGCGCCCTTCGTCGGCCTCTTCGGCACGGTCTGGGGCATCTATCACGCGCTCACCGCCATCGGCATCGCCGGGCAGGCCAGCATCGACAAGGTGGCGGGGCCGGTCGGCGAAGCGCTGATCATGACGGCGATGGGGCTCGCGGTCGCGGTGCCGGCGGTGCTGGGCTACAACTGGCTCATCCGCCGCAACAAGGTCGTCCTCGACCGGGTGCGCCGTTTCGCCGGCGATCTCCTGGCGCTGCTGACGGCGGGCGGCGAGCGTTCACCCGAGGCCCGCCCGGCGGCGCGGAGAGCCTGAGCCATGGCGGTCAATATCAACATCGGCCCCGACGGCGAGGACGACGAGCTCGTCGCCTCCATCAACACCACGCCGCTCGTCGACATCATGCTGGTGCTGCTGATCATCTTCCTCATCACCATCCCGGTGGTGACGCACACCGTGCCGGTCGCGCTGCCGCACGAGACCAACCAGCCCACCAAGACGCGGCCCGACAACATCATCATCGCCGTCGACAAGGCCGGCAATCGTCTATTGGAACGAGGCGCCGATCGCCGACAACGCGGCGCTTCTCGCCAAGCTCGAGGCGCGCGCCACCGACACGCCGCAGCCCGAGGTCCATATCCGCGCCGACAAGGACGCGCGCTATGATTCCGTCGGGCGCATCGTCGTCGATTGCCAGCGCGCCGGCATCGTCAAGGTGGCGTTCCTGATCGAGCCGGAGCACGGCACGCGCCGGCGGAGGCTCATGATGGCGATGAACTTGCGCGAGACCAAGTGCGACGGCGAGGTGATGGTCGAGATCAACACCACGCCGCTCATCGACGTGATGCTGGTGCTGCTGATCATGCTCATCATCACCATCCCGGTGCAGACCCACGCGGTGCGCATGGACATGCCGCACGACCAGCCGCCCCCGACCGTGCCGCCGGCAATCGTCGATCTCGTCATCGACTTCGACGGCACGATCACCTGGAACGGCACGACCGTCCCCGACCGCGTCACGCTCGAGAACGATCTGCGGGCCGCCGCCGCCGAGGATCCGCAGCCCGAATTCCACATCGCGCCCAACAAGCTTGTCAAATATTCCCACGTCGCCGAGGTGCTGGCCGAGAGCCAGCGCCTGGGCATCACCAAGATCGGCCTGGTCGGCAGCGAGCAGTTCATGGAGTGACGGCGATGCGATGGGTTCTGGCTTTCATGATCGCGCTCATGCTCGGCGCCGGTGCCGCTTCAGCGGCCGACGACAATACGGCGCGGCCAGAGATCGGCAAACCGGTGCAGCAGGCGCAGCAGCTCGTGCGCGAGAAAAAGACCGCGGCGGCGCTCGCCAAGCTCAAGCAGGCGGATGCCGTCCCCAACAAATCGCGCTACGAGAGCTACATCATCGCCGAGACGCGGGCTGCGGCGACGCTGGCGGCGGCCGATTATCCGGCGGCGGCTACGGCGATCGACGAGGTGCTTGGCACCGGGTTCCTGCCGCCGGCCGACGCGGCAAAGCGGCTCCTGACGCTGGTGGAGATCGAATACCGGCTCAAGGACTACGCCAAGACGGTGGCGGATGCCGAGCGCTATGCCAAGGCCGGCGGCACCGACCGCGAGCCGCGCCTGCTGGCGGCGCAGTCGCTCTATCTTGAGAATGATTATGCCGGCGCGGCGCGGGCGATCCACGCCCTCCTCGATGCCGATGCGCGCGCCGGCCACCCGGCCGACGAGCAGCTTGTACTGACGCTCGCCAGCAGCGCCTTCAAGATGCACGATCAGCCCGGCTATATCGACGCGCTCGAACGCCTCGTCGTCATCCATCCGACGCCCCAGTACTGGGCCCAACTCATCACCGCCGTGCGGCAACGCCCCGGCTTCCCCGACCGGCTGACGCTCGACCTCGACCGGGTCATGGTCGCCACCGGTGCGACTGCGACCGCAGACCAATATGTCGAGGCCGCCGAGCTCGCCCTCCAGGCGGGGTTTCCGGGCGACGCCAGGACCTTCCTCGCCAAGGGCTATGCGGCGGGCGTGCTCGGCACGGGGCCGGCGGCCGCGCGCCAGCAGCGCCTTACCGACATGGCGAAGCAGCAATCGGACACGGACGAGAAGACGCTGGCCGCGCAGGCGACCGAGGCAGACCACGCCAAGGACGGAACCGCAGCGGAGAAGCTCGGCGAGGCCTATGTCAGCTATGGCCGCTATGACGCGGCGATTGCGGCGCTCCAGAAAGGCATCGCCAAGGGCGGCCTCAAGGCCCAAGACGACGCCAAGCTCCATCTCGGCATCGCCTATCTCCGCGGCGGCCAGAAGGAAAAGGGCAAAGAGGTGCTGCAATCGCTGACCGGCGCCGATAGCGTTCGCGATCTGGCCCGGCTCTGGATCATCGAAGCCGGGGCGTGACGAGGACGAGCGTCCCGGCCTTCCCGTAGAAACGATCCGGCGCGAGCGCTAGAACCTCTCCCGCTTCATCGCGGGGAGATGGCAGTGAAGGAGCTTGCCGGGAAATTCGCCTTCATCACCGGTGCGGCGAACGGCATCGGCTTGGGGCTCGCGCGCGCGCTGGCCAAGGAAGGCGTCCATGTGGCGCTGGCCGACATCGAGCGCGAGGGCATCGAGCGCGCCGCAAGCGAGGTGGCGACGCTGGGCGTGCGCACACTCGCCCTGCCGCTCGATGTTTCCGATCCGGCGGCGGTCGATGCTGCCGCGCGTCAGGTCGAGTCCGAATTCGGCCGCGTCCATATCTGCGTCAACAATGCCGGCATTTCGTTGAATTGCGGGCCCGCCTATGAGATCACGCCGACGCAATGGAATTGGCTGTTCGGGGTCAATGTCTTCGGCGCGGTGAACGGCGTGCGCGCCTTCCTGCCGCTCATCAAGCGCCACGGCGAGGAAGGGCACATCGTCAACACCGCCTCGATCGCAGGATTGCAGGTTCATCCCGCGCTTCGCAACGGCTCCTATTCGATGACCAAATATGCGGTCGTCGCCTTCTCCGAAGCGCTCGAGGCCGAGCTGGCGGGCAGCAGGATCGGCGTCTCGGTCCTGTGTCCGGCGCTGGTGACGACGACGATCAATGCCTCATCGCGCCGCCGGCCGGAGCGGTTCGGCGGTCCCTTCGCCGAGAGCCGCGTCGACATTGCGTCGCTGGTGACCGATCAAACCGCGTGGTCGCCGGACGAGGTCGGCGACCGGGTGGTCCATGCCATCCGCAATGGAGAATTCTTCATCTTCACCCATGGGGTGATGCGCGCCGGGCTGCAGCGCCGCCACGAGCGGGTGATGGCGGCCTTCGACGACCTCGAGCGCTACCAGGCGCAACGCAAGGAGAGGACGCCATGAGCGACCAGCCGGCACGGCCGACCATCCACTTTCCGCTGGACGAGCGCTGGCTTACGACCGTGGTCGAGGAAGCGATCGAACCGCAGCGGCCGATCGTCGATCCGCACCATCACCTGTGGGACCGGCAGTCGCGCTATCTCTTCGACGAGCTGCTGAAGGACATCGACACCGGCCACAACATTCTTGCCACGGTCTATCTCCAGTGCGCGTCGATGTACCGGGCGGACGGCGATCCCGCCTACGCTTCGGTCGGCGAGACGGAATTCGTCAACGGCGTCGCCGCCATGTCGGCCAGCGGCGGCTACGGCAAGCTGCGGGCGTGCGCCGGCATCGTCGGTCACGCCGATCTTCAGCGCCTGGGCGCCGCCGTCGAGCCGGTGCTCGAAGCCCATCTTCGGGCCGGCGGCGGGCGGTTTCGCGGCATCCGCAATTCCTCGGTCTGGGATGCCGATACGTCCATCATCACGGTGCCGATACCGCCGCCCCGGGGGCTCCTGGGCGATGCGCGCTTCCGCGAGGGATTCGCGCGGCTTGGGCCGCTCGGCCTGTCGTTCGACGCTTGGCTCTATCATACGCAGATCGGCGAGCTGGCAGCGCTGCGCGCGCGCTTTCCCCGACACCACCATCGTGCTCGACCATGTCGGCGGGCCGATCGGCATCGGTGTCTACAAGGGCCGACGCGCCGACGTGTTCGCGGCGTGGCGGGATGCCATCCGCGACATCGCGCGCTGCCCCAACGTCAACGTCAAGCTCGGCGGGCTCGGCATGAAGGTCATGGGCTTCGGCTTCGAGGAGAAGCCCCGGGCGCCCGCCTCCGAAGAGCTCGCGCGCGAATGGCGGCCGTATCTCGAGACCTGCATCGACGCCTTCGGCCCGGATCGCGCCATGTTCGAGAGCAATTTCCCGGTCGACAAGCAGTCGTGCAGCTATGGCGTGCTGTGGAATGCGTTCAAGCGGTTTGCGGCACCCTATTCCGAGGCGGAAAAGCACGCGCTCTTCGTCGGCACGGCCTGCCGCGTCTATCGCATCGACGGGGCCGTGGCGTCGTAGCGCGCCGAGGGAGGAAATGGCCGCCATCGACGCACGAGGCGTGGGGGACTGATGGTGGGTTGCGATCATTCGATCTGGAGCTTCTGCTTTGCGCGCGGACAGGTCCCCGCCGATTTCTTCGGCGGCTGTCCGATCTGCAGCAACCAGGGGCTGGTCGAGGTAGCGATGCACTACACCATGGTCGCCACCGGCCCCGCCATGGACCGGCGCCGGCTCGTGGTGGTCGATACCGGCTTTGAAAGCGGGCGGTCGATGACGGGGCGCCCGTTCGAGAACCTGGAGATGCCGCGCGCCACTCTCGCCAAGGCGGGGTTCCGGCCGGAGGATGTCGACATCGTCGTGCTGACGCACCTGCATTTCGACCATGCCGGCAATTTCAAGGCGTTTCCCAACGCCCGCATCGTGTGCCAGCGGCGCGAATACGACCTGTGGAAGGAAGCGATCGCGGCGATCCCCGACACCTCGCCCGGCAAGCATCTGTGGGCGCTCTCGTCGATGGACCTCGATCTCTTCAAGCTTTTCGAGGACGCCGTTGCCGACGGCCGGGTGGATTTCGTCGACGGCGATGCGGAGATCAGCGCCGGCGTGCATTGCCGCCTCGCCGCGGACAGCCACACTTTTGGCTCGCAGTGGGTCGAGGTCGAGACCTTGAGCGGGCCTCACGTCATCGCCGGCGATTGCGTCTACTGGTACGCCAATCTCGAGCGCATGTGGCCGCCCGGCTATCTCCAGGGCAATCCGTGGAACCTGATGAAGACCTACGAGCGCGTGCGGGCGCTGGTCGGCGACGACCGTCTGCAGCGCGTCATTCCCGGGCACGATATGCAGATCTACGCGCGCCATCCGAGCTGGACCGCCGGGCTTCATCCCGTGGCGGAAGTCCATCTGGCGCAAGGCGAGGCCTCACGGATCGGCGGCCGTCTCGCGCTCCCCGGCTGACGCCGCCGCGCCGAGATGCTTGCGGATCGGCGCCTTTTACGGTCATGTCAGGCTGGCGCCGGCACGAACCGGACGGGGCGCAACAGAGCGGGGTTCGACATGTTGAGCGAAGCGGATCGGATCAAGGCGGCCGACACCCTCATGACGGCCGAGCGTGAGCGCAAGCAGGCGGTGCAGCTTTCGCTGACGTGGCCGACGATCGATATCGACGATGCCTACGCGATTTCAAGCGAGGTCACGCGGCGTAAGGTCGCCGCCGGCGCCAAGCTGATCGGCCACAAGGTCGGACTGACCTCCAAGGCGATGCAGCGCTCGTCCCAGATCGACGAGCCGGACTATGGCTATCTGCTCGACCACATGATGATCCCCGACGGCGGCAAGGTGAAACACGCCGATTACTGCCGGCCGCGCGTCGAGGTCGAGCTTGCCTTCGTCCTCAATCAGCCGCTCAGGGGGCCCGGCGTCGGACTGATCGACGCGCTGCGGGCGATCGAATATGTGGTTCCCGCGTTCGAGGTCGTGGATGCTCGGCTGCAGGACCCGCGCAAGATCTTCGACACCGTCTCCGACAACGGCGCCGCCGCCGGCATCGTCATCGGCGGGCGGCCGGTGCGGCCGATGGATGTCGACCTGCGCTGGGTCGGCGGCATCATGTACCGCAACTCCGAAATCGAGGAGACGGGGCTGGCGGCCGGCGTTCTCGGCCATCCCGTGCTGGGCGTCGTCTGGCTCGCCAACAAGCTGGGGCAGCACGGCACGACGCTGCAGGCCGGCCATCTCATCCTGGCCGGCTCGTTCACGCGCGTCGTCCATGCCCAGAAGGGCGATACGCTGCACGGCGATTTCGGTCAGCTCGGCAGCGTCGCGGTTCAGTTCGTCTGAGCGTCGAGGAGACAGCATTGGATCTGCCCCGCAACAACTTCAAGCACGCGCTGGCGGCCGGCCAGTTGCAGATCGGGCTGTGGTGCAGCCTGTGCAGCCCGATCGCCGCCGAGATCGTCGCCTATAGCGGCTTCGACTGGCTGCTGCTCGACGCCGAGCATTCGCCGAACGAGGTGCCGGACCTGTTCGCCGCGCTGCAAGCCGTTGCCGCCGGCACGGCGGCGGCGGTCGTGCGGCCGCCGTGGAACGACACGGTCCTGATCAAGCGCGTCCTCGACATCGGCGCGCAGACGGTCCTGCTGCCCTATGTGCAAAACGCCGACGAGGCGCGCCGGGCGGTGGCGTCGACCCGCTATCCGCCCCACGGCATCCGCGGCGTGACCGGTGTCGGCCGCGCCGCCCGCTATGGCCGAGTGGCCAATTACCTCCAGACCGCCGACACCGAGCTCTGCGTGCTGGTCCAGGTCGAGACCGGCGCCGCGCTCCGCGATCTCGAGGCCATCGCCACGGTGGAGGGCGTCGACGGCGTCTTCATCGGCCCCTCCGACCTTGCCGCCTCGCTCGGTCATATCGGCCATCCCCAGCATCCCGACGTTCAGGCGGCGCTGGAGAATGCGGTGCAGCGCCTGCGCGCGATCGGCAAGCCGGCGGGCATCCTGACCGCCAATCAAGACGAGGCCGACCGCTATATCGGCTGGGGCTATCTCTTCGTCGCGGTGGGGGTCGACGTGACCCTGCTCACGCGCGGCGCCGACGCCCTGACCAAACGCTTCAAGCCGTGACGACACGCGGAGAGGTTCGATGGGAGACATCGTCTTTGCAGCGGGTATCCCGCATTTGCCGGCGATGGTGGGCCTCTATGACCGCGCGCCCCCCGATGTTCAGGCCACCGTGCGCAACAGCTTCGAGGCGCTGCGGACGGAGCTCGCGGCAGCCACGCCCGATGTCATCATCATCTTCGCCAACGATCACCTGGTGAACAGCCGCATTCGCAGCTATCCCGACTTTCTCATCGGCATGGCGGACGAGCATCGCGGACCGCACGAATGGTTCAAGCCGTGGATCGGCTGCCGCGACTATGCGATCAAGGGCGACCGCCATGTCGCGGCGGCGGTGTTTCGCGGCATGATCCGCCGCGGCATCCGCCTGTTCGCCGAGACCGGCAACCTCAAATTCGACGACAACATGTCGGTGCCGGTCACGATGGGCAACCTCGACACGCTCGGCATTCCGCTGGTCCCGGTGCTGCAGAATTCCATCGTCCCGCCGATCCCCGAGCAGCACCGCTGCTACGAGGTCGGACAGGCGCTGGCTGACATCATCCACAACGACCTGTCCGCCGGCATGCGGGTGGCATTGATCGGATCGGGCGGGCTCAGCCACGAGCCCGGCGGATCGCGCTACTACGTGATCGACGAGGCGTTCGACCGCTGGTTCCTCGAGCTCGCGACATCGGGCGATCACGCGCGGATGCTGCGGGAATTGACGTTCGACCGCATGGAAGCGTCCGGCTCCGGCGGAACGGTCGAGCTCTTCGCCTGGGTGGTGATCATGGGCGCGATCGGCGCCCGCCCGGCCGGAACTTCGGCTATGCAATGCACCGCGATTTCCGCTGCGGCTTCGGCGCGGTGATCTGGGACCTCGACAAGCAGGCGGCGGGAAAGCGCGAAAAGGTGCCGGCATGACCCAGAGCCGCCTCAAGTCCTATGATCCGAGCCTGGTCGTCCACGACCTCGTGCAGGATCTCAAATGGGATCCGGCGCTCAGGGAAGAATTCGCGAAGGACGAAGCCGCCGTGCTCGATCGCTATCCGCTCGAGCCGGCGGAGCGGCAGGCCATCGAGAAGCGCGACTTTCGGGCGCTCTACGACATGGGCATGCACCCGTATCTCGGCGGCCAGCTGTCGCGGCTGATCTATGGCAACGACGCCGGGGGCAGCGCGATCATCGCCGTCAACAAGCTCGTGGAATCGCTGACGGGCGAGAAGTCGTAGAGCGCTCCGCGGCGGCGGCGATCGACAGCATACATCCGCAGGACGGGATCAGCGTCCCGCGCTCGCACCCCACGTGCGCGCCAGATCGGCGCGCGACACGACATCGCCGAGCAGAAACCGGACCATCGCCAAAGTGCCCTCGTGGGCCGGCTGCGTGTGAGAGGCCACGCAGTCCTGCGCAATCACGCAATAATATCCGCGCGCGTGCGCATGACGCAGCGTCGCTTCCACGCAGACATTGGTCTGAACACCCGCGAACACGATCGTCCGGATGCCGCCCGCGGACAGCTCGGCGTCGAGCGAGGTGCCGACGAACCCGTCGTAGCATCTCTTGTCGATCACCGGCTCGTTGTTTGCAGGGTGCACCGCGTGCCAGTCGTAACCCCAGCTCCCGGGAATGCAACAGCCGTCGGTAATCCCGTTCTCGTGAAGCCGCGCCCGCATATTTTCGGGAAGTCCCGCCAGCTCGTAGTCGGCGCGCAGCCAGAGCACGCGCACACCACTTGATCGGGCGGCAGCCACCAAGTCGTTGATCGGCCCGGCCACGCGCCGGCAGGCGTCGGCATCTTTCTTCACGATGCGCTCGACATAGCCCCCTATAGCACAAAAATCGTTCTGCATGTCGACCACGAGCACGGCCGTATGGCCCGGTGCGATGCGCGCGTTGAGCGACAGCAAAAGATCGGACTCGACAGCTTTCATGATGATGGCGTGCTCCGATCGGCGGGTGTTGCCTGGTGCGCCGCGTCGCGTAATGGATTTAAGGCCGGTCTCGGGGGATCACGGACGATAGTATGATTCGGCCCCGTTACCGAGTAAAGGCAGGAAAAGTCGTCGTGATCGAGGCCGCGGCCGGGGTCCGCGACGATTGGGACCGTTGCGAAAGGTTGACGAAAATCCTCGCGGCGGCGCTTTATAGGGTGGCAGTTGGATCACGGCGCGGTGCGGGATGACTGGAACGGAAGAAGCGACGATGACCTGGGACCGCGGTTCCTCGCGCGCGGCGCGCGCGGAAATCCGCGCCGGTCGATACACGGGCTACACGGCCGGCATCGCGCCCGGCCACGTCCAGGCCAATATCTGCATCCTGCCCAAGGCCTGGGCGGAGGATTTCCTGCTCTATTGCCAGCGCAACCCCCGTCCCTGCCCCTTGCTGGCGCGCTCCGAACCGGGCGACCCGCGGCTTCCGACGCTCGCCGAGGATCTCGACATCCGCACCGACGTGCCACGCTATCACGTCTTCCGCGACGGCCGGTTGGCTGAGGAAGTGACTGACATCAGCGACCATTGGCGCGATGATCTCGTGACCTTCGCGCTCGGCTGCTCATTCTCGTTCGAGGAGGCGCTGGTCGCGGCCGGGCTGCGGCTGAGGTTCCTCGAACGCAACGATGTCGCCGGCGTCTATGTCACCAACATCGAGACGATGCCGGCCGGGTCGTTCAAGGGCAAGCTGGCGGTGACGATGCGCGCCTTCAAGCCGGCGGATGCCATCCGCGCGATCCAGATCACCTCGCGCTTCCCGAGCGTGCACGGCGCGCCGGTTCATATCGGCGACCCCGCCTTGATCGGCGTCGATCTCACTCAACGCTATCAGAATGTCGGCGACGGCGAGGTCGCGGCAAACGAGCTTCCAGGTATTCTGGGCCTGCGGTCTGACACCTCAGCTTGCGGTCGGCAACGCCCGGCCGCCCTTCTGCATCACCCACGCGCCGTCATCGATGCTGATCACGGACTTGCTGAACGCAAGCCTCGCCGCGCTCTGACCGGCGTCCCATGTTGTCCGGCGCGACCCGCTTTTTCCCGAACCCGCGCGCCTTGCGGTCGGCGGTCTATGCCGACGAGGGGCGCGCGGAGATTTTAAGCCTCGCCGCCTTCGCCACGGCCAAGCGCGAGATCACCTCGTGGCCCGGCTATGCGATGACGCCGCTCCATGATCTGCCCGGGCTTGCCCGCGCGGCAGGCATCGGCCGCCTGCTCTACAAGGACGAGGGGAGCCGTTTCGGGCTCGGCAGCTTCAAGGCGCTGGGCGGCTCCTATGCGGTGTTGCGGCTGTTGCAGCAGGAGGTGCGGCGGGCCACGGGAACGACGGCCAGTTCGACCGACATCGCCGCGGGACGCCATGCCGATCTCGGCTCCCGCGTCACCGTGACCTGCGCGACCGATGGCAATCACGGGCGCTCGGTGGCCTGGGGCGCGCGGGTTTTCGGCTGCCGCTGCGTCATCTATGTGCACCAGGGGGTGAGCGCCGCCCGCGCCGACGCCATCGCCGCCTATGGCGCCGAAATACGCCGCGTCCCCGGAACCTACGACGACGCCGTCCGGCGCGCCGCGTCCGATGCCGCGTCGCACGGCTGGCACGTCGTCTCCGATACCTCCTACGAAGGCTATGTCGAGGTTCCCCGCGACGTCATGCAGGGCTATGCCGTGATGGTCGATGAAGCGTTGGCACAGGCGGGCGGCGCGCTGCCTACCCATGTCTTCGTTCAAGGCGGCGTCGGCGGGCTCGCGGCGGCAGCCTGCGCCTATCTGTGGGAGCGTTTCGGCGCGCGCCGCCCGCGCTTCGTCGTGGTCGAACCGGAGAAGGCCGATTGCCTCTATCTGAGCGCCGTGGCCGGCCGTCCGACCCCGGCGGAAGGCGCGCTCGACACCATCATGGCCGGGCTTGCGTGCGGCGAGGTCTCGCTCCTGGCCTGGCGCATCCTCGAGCGCGGCGCCGACGCCTTCATGACCATCGCGGACGAAAGTGCGGCCGACACCATGCGCCTGCTGGCCGCGGGCGATGCCGGCGACCCCGTCATTATCGCCGGAGAATCCGCCGTGGCGGGGCTCGCCGGCCTGCTGCTGGCGGCCGGGAACGACGCCATGCGGCGGGCGCTTGAACTCGGGCCGGAGAGCGTCGCCCTCGTCTTCGGCACGGAAGGCGCCACCGATCCCGAAATCTATCGCCGCATCGTCGGCCGCAGCCCCGACGACGTGGCCCAGTCGCAAGGGAAAAGAGTATGACGGACACTGCCGATCTTGCCGACACCATCGACCGCGAGATCGATGCCGAGCGCGAGGCCCTGGTCGCGCTGTGCGCCCGGCTGGTCGCGGCCCGCAGCGTCAATCCGCCCGGGCGGACCGCCGAGGTCGCGACGGTCGTGCGCGACTATCTCGGTGCCGCGCGGGTCGACAGCGAGATCGTCACCGTCGACGAAGAAGCGCCGAACGTGGTCGGGCGCGTCGCCGGTGCCGCCGCCGGCAAGCATGTCGTCTTCAACGCCCACATGGACACCATGGAGTCCGGGAACGAGCGCTCGTGGACCGTGCCGATCTTCGAGTTGAGCCGGCGCGGGGAGCGGCTTTACGGCCTCGGCATGGGCAATATGAAGGGCGCGCTCGCCGCGATGTGCCTTGCCACCGCCGTTCTCAACCGTCACCGCAAGGCGTGGAGCGGCACGCTCAGCATGACCGCGGTCTCCGACGAGGTCATGTTCGGCGAACGCGGCACCGTCTTTCTGCTGCGCCAACGCCCCGACCTCGCCGGCGATTTCCTGATCAGCGGCGAAGGGCCGGGCTTCATGGATTTCGCGGTGGCGGAAAAGGGGCTGCTGTGGCTCGATATCGCGGCGCATGGCGAGGGCGGCCATGCCTCGCGCGCGCGGCGCGGTGAGACCGCGGTGATGCGGCTCGCGGCATTCCTGGCCCGGCTCGACGAGATCAACGATCTTTCGGTGGCGACGCCGCCGGAGCTTTCCGGCGTGAGCGGCGGCGACGGCAATGTCGGGCTGAGCGTGTCGCTCAATGCCGGCAATCTGGCGGCGGGCACGGTGCGCAGCCAGGTCGCCACCGTGGCGCGCGCCGAGCTCGACATCCGCCTGCCACCCGGCATCGCCGCGACCGAGATCGAGCGGCGCATCCGCACCCTGGCCGGCGGCGATCCGCAGATCACCATTGCGGTCACCAAGGGGTGGGACGCCAACTGGGCGCCCTTGCGCAACCCGCTGGTGGTCGAGCTGGCCGCGGCGGCCGAACGGGTGCGCGGCGAGCGCCCGCGCATGGTCGTGCGCCTGCCCGGCAGCGACGCCCGGCGCTGGCGCGATCTCGGCGTGCCCGCGGTGTGCTATGGCCCGCAGCCCACGCTCTCGGCCGGCATCGACGATTACGCCAACGAGCAGGACGTCGTCGATTGCGCCAAGATCTATGTCCGCACCGCGTTGCGGCTGATGAGCCCGCGCTAGGCGCGCGGCTCAGAGCGTCGCCTGCGCCATCACCGACAGCGCCCGCGCGCCGGCGCGCGTCGTCGGGAAGATCGGAATGTCGGCGCCTTCGAGCTCGGCGATCCAGCCCTTAGCGGTGGCACCGCCATAGATAACGAGCGCGACAGGCTTGTCGTGGAGCCGGCGCAGCCGCCGCAACAGCTCGCCGAAGCCCTCGAATTCGGCATTGGCCGGCGCCAGCAAGGTGCAGAGCACGAGGTCGACATTGGGATCGGCGAAGACGGCGTTAAGCCCCACCTCGTGCGCCTCGCGCGAGCCCTTGACATCAAGACCGATCCAGAAGTCGTAGGGGTTCGCCGGCTCGAGCCAGTCGGGCAGGATCGTGCGCATGGCGGCGATGGAGGCGGGCGCGAAGTGCGCCAGCTCGAGCCCCCACTGCACGATGAGATCGGTCGCGATGACGCCGAGCGCGCCGCTTGTCGTGGCGATGCCGACGCGCCGGCCCCGCGGCCGCGGCAGCATCACGAGCGCGCGCAGGGCGTTGATGAAATCATCCTCGTCCTCGGCGCGGGCAATGCCGTATTGCCTGAGCGCGCCATCGATGAGCGCGTCGTCGGAGGCGAGCGAACCGGTATGGGAGGCCGACGCCGCCTGCCCTTCCCGCGTCCGGCCCGGCTTCAGGATCACGATCGGCTTGAGCCGCCGCACCTCGCCGGCGAGCTCGAGAAAGGCGCGCGGATTGCGGATGCTCTCGATGTAGAAGCCTATCACCTTGGTCCCGGGATCGTCGGCCGCATAGGCCAGGAAATCGAGCTCGTCGACATCGATCTTGTTGCCGACATCGATACTCTTGGTAACCGGGAGCCGCTGCGTCGCGCCGCTCATCACCTGCAACATCACCGCGCCGGTGAAGATGCCGGTCTGCGTGAAGAGCGACACGCCGCCTCGCTCCCAGCGCGGAAAGTTGATGAAGCTGCCCATCATGCCGCATTCGGCATTGACCATGCCGATGGTGTTGGGGCCCGCGAGCAGCACGCCCGATCGCGCGGCGATCTCGCGCAGCCGTGCCTCGTCGCCGTGACCGGCGGCACTCGCCTCGGAAAATCCCGCCGTGATGATGCAGGCAGCGCCCGCGCCCGCGGCCACGCACTGGCTCACGGCATCCTCCACATGCGTGCGCGGCAGCACGATGTAGACGAGATCAACCTTCTCCGGCACCGCGGCAAGGCTGGGATAAGCCTTCTTCCCCTGCACCTCCGGCGCATTCGGATTGATCGGATAGAGCGGCCCGTGGAAGTTGCCCTTGATGAGATTGTTGAACAGCACGCCGCCCGATTTGTTGGGATTGGTCGAAGCGCCGATCACCGCGATCGAGCGCGGCGCAACCAGCGACCTGATGTCTCTCATGCGTGTCTCCTCACGAACGAAGGACGACCAGCGCGTCGAGCGCCAGGACGCCCGCCTCGCCGACCGTCAGCGGGTTGATCTCGATCTCCGATATCCGATCGGTGATCGCCGGCACCGTGGCGATGTCCGACAGGCAGCTTATGGCGCGCTTGAGCGCCGAGCGGTCGACAGGTGGGCGGCCGCGCGCGCCGTCGAGGAGCCGCATCGCCGGCATCTCCGTCAGCAGCGCATCGATGTCTTGCGCGCGCAGCGGCGCGAGGCGGAACGATACCTGGCGCAGAACGTCGACATAGATGCCGCCGAGGCCGAACATGACGGCGGGCCCGAACACAGGATCCATGCGCAGTCCGAGAATCCATTCAAGATCGGCGGGGCGCCAGGCCTCGATGAGGAAGCCTTCGATCGCGGCATCCGGGCGATGGTGCCGCACGCGCTGGGCGATCGTGGCGCAAGCCGCCGCAGCCGCTTCCGGCGTGTCGAGCGGGCCCATGACGCCGCCGATATCGGACTTATGAGTGAGATCGGCCGCCACCACCTTGACCATGACAGGCGTGCCAATGCGCGCGGCCGCTGCCGCGGCGTCGTGCCCGCCGCGCACCGTTGCGCCGGACGGCACCGCGATGCCGAGGGCCGCGACAAACGCCTTCGACTGAGGCTCGGTCAGGCTGCGCCGACGCTGTGCGGATGCAGCGGCAAGCAGACCCACGGCTTCATCGATCCGGGCGCGATCGATCATGGCGCCGTCTCCCCCGGGCCGCGCCATCAATGATCGACACGTAAAAGGACTTTGCCGAACTGCTTGGCCGATTCCAGATACCGATGCGCCTCTGCCGCCTCACGCAGCGGGAAGACGCGATCGATAACGGGACGCAGCTTGCCCTCGTTGAGCAGCGGCATCATCGCCTCGAGATCGCGCTTGGTCGCGCTGTTCGAGCCGATGATCTGCAATTCCTTGTGGAAGATGTAGTTCACCGCAATGGTGCATTCATAGGATTTGGTGCCGCCGACCGTCACCACCCGGCCGCCGCGGGTCAGGCAGCGGATCGACTTGTCGAGGAAGTCGCCGCCGACATGCTCGACCACGAGATCGACGCCGCGCTTGTCGGTGCGCTTCAGGATCTCGTCGACGAAATCAACTTCGTTGTAGTTGATCACTTCGTCGGCGCCGAGCTCCTTGGCCCGGTCGAGCTTCCAGGCGGCGCTCGAGGTCGTATAGACATAGGCGCCCGCGAGCTTGCAGATCTGAATCGCCGCCATGCTCACGCCGGAGCTCGCCGAGTTCACTAGCACGGTCTCGCCCGCGCTGAGCCGGCCGCGATCGATCAGCATGTGCCAGGCCGTGCCGTAAGCATTGGGAAAGGCCGCGGCCTGCTCGAAGCTGACCTTCTCGGGCAGCGGGATGAGGTGATCGGCCGGCAGCTTGACGTATTGGGCGTAGGCGCCATGCTCGTGCGCGCCGAGATAGCGGTAATTGCGCGCGCAGCGATTGTGATGTCCGGCCATGCACTGTTCGCAGCTCCCGCACGGAAGAATCCACCAGCTCGTCACGCGCGTGCCGAGCGGCAGATCGCCGTTGGGCTCGGCGAGTGCCACCAGTTCGCCGCCGAAATCGCCGCCGAGGATGTGCGGAAACTTGCCCTTGTTGGGCTTGTAGCGCCCGGCCCGTGCCATGAGATCGTAGCCATTGAGGCCGACCGCGTGGACCTTGACCAGCGCCTCGCCCCGATCCAGCTTCGGCACCGCGACATCGGCGTAGCGCAGCACGTCGGGTGCGCCATAGGCGTCGAAGATCGCCGCCATCATTCTGTCCGGAACCATGTCTCCTCCGACGTGATGGGATGCCGTGTCAGCGTTGGCTGAAGCGTTGGCCCGCGACTGCCGCGCCCGCGGCATGGCGCCGGTCGTTGCAGGCGCAGCACGTTCCTTGCCACGGTCGCAATTTGTATACTAAATTAGGCCTCGACGCAACGAAGGCGGTGCGGGCCTTGAGGCAGTTTCTCGCGCGTCTTCCGTCATTGCGGCAACTATATCCGCACCGATCGCGGCATCAAGGAGCCGCAGGATCTGAAGGGCCGCACGATCGGCGTGCCCGAATATCAATTGACCGCACTCGTGTGGACCCGCGGCATGCTATCCCTGGCTGCCCTCAAGCCTCCACAAGGCCTTCGTGCAGGCCAAGGCCATCGCGCAGAAGGAGCTGCGCGCGCTTGCTGCGCTCAGCATCATCCTGCCGCGGGTCGAGGCGGAAACGCTCGAGACGATCGCCTTGATGGGCGGCGATTTCTGGAAACATGGCGTTGCCGAGAGCGGCCGCGATATCGAGGCGCTCGCCCGCTATTCCTACGAGCAGGGCCTCGCCCAACGGACCCTCACGCCGGAAGAGCTGTTCGCGCCCTCGACCTTCGAGGTCTCCCGGATCTGACGCCTCAGTAAGCCGATGCGCCGCGCGCGGCGAGGATCTTGCCGCGCCAGTGCGCCCCCGCCGTGGTGGGTGCATAGCGCGGCGGATTGCCCGGTCCGGTGCAGCTGGCAAAGCAGCGAACCTCGGCATCGTGATTAGGCAGGTAGAAGAAAGCGATCGACATCCTGTCGACGGTCTTGCGCACATCCTCGGGCGGGTTGACGACGCGATGGACGGTGGAGACCCACTTGTCGTTGGTCCAGCGCATGAGGAGATCGCCGATATTGATGACGAGGCCACCCGCGACGAGCGGCACATCGATCCAGTCGCCGCCACGGCGCAGCACCTGAAGCCCGCCCGGAGAGTTCTCGCCCTTGAGAATGGTGAAGGCGCCATAGTCCGAATGCGCTCCGGCCCGAAGCTGGTCGGGCGCGGGCGCCGTCGGCTGGGCCGGGTAGTAGTTGATGCGCATGTTGGTGACGTGCTTGTCGCTTCGGGCGACGAAATACGTCTCTTCCAGGCCCAATGCCAACGCGAAGATGCGCGCGAGCTGCGCCGCCAGCGCCTCCATCGCGCGCCAATAATCGCATACCGCGCTACGAAACGCCGGCATCCCCTCCGGCCAGAGATTGGGATGGAAATGCACGGACGCGACACCGTCGCGCCAATACGGGCCGTCGCCGATATCGAGCGGCCCGAAGCCAAGGCTCTCCATCAGATCGGGCGGCGCCGCCTGGCCTATGGTAAGGCCCAGGCTCTGGCCGGCGAGGTTGTTGTAGCCTCGGCTGATACCCGCGCCCGGGCGCTTGATCCGCATCTTTTCTTCGACCGGGCGCGCGAAGAAGGCGCGGCTCTCGCCGAAGATGGCCTCGACGGTGCCGTCGGACACGCCATGTCCGGTGATGACGAGGAAGCCGACATGCTCGCAGGCCGCCGCCACGGCGTCGACGACGCGGCGGCGCGCCTCATCGTCGCGCCCTGCAAACGGCGCGATGTCGATGACGGGGATCTCGACCTCGGCGTCGGCAGCGCGGGCGCGATCGGGAACGAAATCTTCCGTCGGACCGTCGGACATGCAGCCTCGCCCAGCTTCGCCCGCGCCAGACACCGCGCGCGGGGCTTGTCAAATATCAGAAAATTGTATACTGAAAATTGCAAAACTACAACACGGTGGCCGCAGCCCTCCGATACGGGTATCCCGGCGGCTCGATAGGAGAGAGGAGGACACTCGCATGCGTCGCTCTCGGAAGGCTCTCGGATCTGCGTTCTTCGCCGCGGCGCTGTCTGCGCTTGGCTGCGGCGCGCCTGCCCTTGCCAACGACAAGGTCACTTTTGTCACGGATTTCGGCTATAACGGGCGTCACGCCTACTACTTCGTCGCGCTCGACAAGGGCTATTACGCAAAGCAGGGTATCGACATCGACATCGTGCGCGGTCAGGGCTCGGCCGACGCGGTGAAACAGGTCGCCGCCGGCACCGCCCAGCTCGGCTTCGCCGATGCCGCGGCCGTCATCCTGGGACGCGCCAACGATCAGATCCCGACCAAGCTCGTCGCCATCATCTATGCCAAGCCGCCGCACGCGATCTACGTGCTCAAGAGTTCCGGCATCACCACGCCCAAGGATCTCGAAGGCAAGAAGATCGCCGACACCGCCTTCAGCGCGGTGCCGAAGCTCTTCGATGTCTATGCCAAGGCCGCGCACATCGATGCCAAGAAGGTGACCTGGCTCGTGGCGCAGAGCGACGCATTGCCGGGCATGCTGGTGACCGGGCGCGCCGACGGCATCGGTCAGTTCACTGTTGGCGAGCCGCTCCTCGTCAAGGCGGCGGCGCCGAAGCAGGTCTTCGGCCTCACCTACGCCGATGTCGGCCTCGACTTCTACAGCAACGGCATCATCGCTTCCGACAGCTTGATCAAATCGAATCCCGGTCTCATCCGTCGCTTCGTCGCAGCGACCTTGCACGGGCTCGATGATGCCATCGCCGATCCGCAGCAAGCTGGCGCGATCATTCACAAATATCATCGCGAGGTCGATGCCGATATCGGCGCTGGCGAGACGAAGATCGTCGGGACGCTAACGCCCCAGCCGGGCCTCCCGCTCGGCACGGTCGATCCTGCGCGCATGCAGAAGACGATCGATATCGTGGCCGGCGCGTATCAGATGAAATACAAGGTCACGGCCGACGACGTGTCGGCACCCGGTTTTGTTTCGAAATGACGGCGGGAGCCGCGGCTAGAGCATGCGGCAGATCACGTTGACGAGCGCCTGCCGCTTTTCGACGCGCACCACGTGCGCCGCGCGTTCCAGCGCGGCGTCCAGGTCTTCCGGCGCCTCGACCCGCACGCCATAGCCGCCCGACGCCTCGATCACCCTCTCGAAGTCGGGCGCGGGCGCGAGCATCGCGAGCGGCAGGCAATCGGCACGCCGGTTTTCCCCGCCGGGATACATGATTTCTGTCTCGCTGCGGACCGAGCCCCAACCGCCGTTGTTGGTGATCACGAACAGCACCGGAAGATTGCAGGCGCGGGCAATAAAATGCGCCGGCGTGGGATTGCCGAACATGTAGCTGCCGTCGCCCACCGCGGCGACGACGAAGCGGTCGGGAGCGGCGAGCTTGATGCCCAGCGCCGCTCCCAGGCCAAAGCCGAGGGCGCCGGCGGAACTCTGCTGGAAATAGGTTCCGGGCCTGGTCAAGTTCAGATGATCGCCCAGCACGCCAAGCTCGTTGACGAGAATGCCGTCTGCGCCGCGGACCTTGTCGATGGCGCGGGTCAGAACGGCCGGATGGATCGGTCGCTCCTGCCGCACGCGTTCGTAAAGCTCGTTGACGGCCGCGCGCTGGGTCATGCGCCGCTCGCCAAGCGCGCCACGCCGCGCCTCGAGCCGGACTTGGTCCGGCTTTTCCGCAGCGAGCGCGCGCGTGAGCATCGGCAGAGTGAGAGCGGGATCGCCGGCAACCGCGAGGTCGCACGGAAAGTTGCGCAGCCCGTAGCGCGCGAAGAGCGGATCGATCCCGATATGGATCACCTTCGCCCCCGCCGGCGGCGCAACCTGCGCCGGAATCCAGGGTACATCGCATTCGAGCACGACGATGACATCGGCCTCGGCGACGAACGGCCCCGGCGTGAAGCCCAGATGCATCGGATGGTCGGTCGGCAGGCACAGTGATTTCGGCACATGGCTCACCACCGGCAGCGCGAAACGCCCGGCGAGTTCGCCCAACGCGGCCACCCCCGCATGGCTTTGCCCCAGGCTTGCCGTGATGACGACCGGCCGTTCCGCGCGGGCAAGGATGGCCGCCGCCGCGGCGATCGTCGCCTCATCCGGCACCACCGGCCGAAGGGCCGGTTGGGCATAGGCGGTCGGTCCGCCCATCGGCGCCGGCATTGCCAGCACCTCGCGCGGCAAGGTGACGTAGACGGGCCCTTTCGGCTCGCTGGTGGCGAGCGAAAACGCGCGGTCGATCATGGGGATCGCCTGCTCGCCCATCTTCAGCTCGTAGTCCCATTTCACGGTCTCGCGCAGCATGCCGGCCTGGTCGAACATCTCCTGCGACCAGTGGATGAAGAGACTGCGCGAACCCGGCAATCCCGCCTCGGTGAACGGCGTGCGTCCGGCCGCGACCAGAATGGGAATGCGCTCGCGGTAGGCATTCATGAGCGCACAAATGGCATTCGCGGTGCCGACATTGACGTGCAGCATCACCGCTTGCGGTCGGCCGGACATGAGATAGTGACCGCACGCCATGGCAACGGCGAGGTTCTCGTGCGGTACGGCAATGGCGTTGGGAACGGGCTCGCCGTGCTCTTTCGCCTGGCACAGCGCCTCGACGATCGGCGGGAAATCGGTGCCGGCATTGGCGAAGACATGATCGATGCCGAGCTCGGCAAGATGGCGCAGCAGGATCTCGGCGACGGTCGGGTGAGGATGGGCTTCCCGGGTCATTGTCTTCTCTGAAATTGCTGCAACACGCGTCGCTTCGATCGGGACTACGCACCCGGACATTGCCGGGCGCTGCCGATTTTTGTATACTGGATGGCGAACGGACACAATGTCCGACACGGGGCCAGGGCTCCGCTGCCGCGGGAAAGAATTGAGGGGAGAGTCCGGGATGGGTTGCCAGCGACATTGGATGAGCCGGATGCTTCTGCTCGCGGCGGCAGCGGTGCTCGGTCTCGGCGCGCAGGCCGAGGCGAACGACAAAGTCACTTTCGTCACCGATTACGGGCTTTATGGCCGCCACGCGTACTATTTCGTCGCCATCGACAAGGGATACTACGCACGTGAAGGGCTCGACGTGGACATCGTCCGCTCGCCCGGCTCTGCCGACGCGATCAAGGAGGTCGCCAACGGCACCGCGCAGCTTGGTTTCGCCGACGCTTTCGCCGTCGTGCTGGGGCGCGCCAATGACCACATTCCCGTCAAGATCGTGGCGATGATCTATCCGCGGCCGCCGCACGCGATCTACGTCATGAAGGATTCCGGCATCACCAAACCCAAGGATCTCGAAGGCAAGGTCCTTGCCGACACCGCCTTCAGCTCGGTGCCGAAGCTCTTCAACATGTATGCGAAGGCGGCGGGCATCGACGCCACCAAAGTAAAATGGATCATCGCCTCCAACGACGCCTTGCCGGGCATGCTGACGCAGGGGCGTGTCGACGGAATCGGTCAGTACACCGTAGGCGAGCCGCTTCTCGCCAAGGCGGCGGCGCCCAAGCAGGTATTGGGGCTGGCCTACGCCGATGCCGGCCTCGATTATTACAGCAACGGCATCGTCGCGTCGGACGCCATGATCAAGTCCAACCCCGACCTGATCCGCCGCTTCGTGCGCGGAACGCTCGCGGGACTGACGACGGCCATGGCCAATCCGCAGGAGGCCGGCGAGATCTTGCACAAATACCACCGCGAGATCGATGTCGACATCGCCGTCGGCGAGACCGAAAAGGTGAAGGAATTGGCGGTGCAGCCGGGAAAGCCGCTTGGCACCATCGAGCGCGACCGCGTGCAGAAGACGATCGACTTTGCCGGCGCAGCCTATGCGCTCAAGAGCACGGTGACGCCGGACGATCTCTACGCGTCCGGCTTCCTGCCGCAGTGACACCGTCCGGCGGCGCGACGGTCACCATGCGCGACGCGGCGCCCGCCGATCCGGGCGCGCGCGCGACCAGCAAGATCGAGATCGAGGGCCTCTACAAGACTTACGCCTCGCGCTCCGGTCGCATTCATGCGTTGGATCATGTCGATCTCAGCATTGCCCGGAACGAGTTCGTGACCCTGGTCGGCCCATCCGGCTGCGGCAAGTCGACGCTGCTCAAGATCATCGGCGCGCTGATCCGCCCCTCGCGCGGCAAGCTGCTCTATGACGGCACACCCTTGCTGCGGCCGACCCAGGATGTCGGCATCGTTTTCCAGGAACCCGTGCTGCTGCAATGGCGCACGGTCATCGACAATGTGCTGCTGCCGGCCGAGATTCTGCGGCTCGACCTTGGGGAGTGTCGGACCCGCGCGCTCGAGTTGCTCTCCTTGGTGGGCCTTGCGGGCTTCGAGCGGCGCTATCCGCGCGAGCTCTCCGGCGGCATGCAGCAGCGCGTGTCGATCTGCCGCGCCCTCATTCACAACCCGTCGGTCCTGCTCATGGACGAGCCCTTTGCCGCGCTCGACGCGATGACGCGGGAGGAGCTTGGCTTCGAGCTGCTGCGCATCTGGGATGCACGCAAGAAGACGGTTATCTTCGTCACCCACAACATCCCCGAAGCGATCCTGCTTGCCGACCGGGTCATCGCGATGTCGCCGCGGCCGGGTCGTATCGCCGAAATCGTGACGGTCGATCTGCCGCGTCCGCGCACGCTGGACATGGCATTCACGCCGGCGTTCAAGTCCTATTCTGACGCCATTCGCCGTGTCATCTATCACGCGCCGGGAGCCGATCGGGCATGACCATCGATCATACCGCCGTCGCGCCCGAGGACGAGATCGAAGACACTCGATCGGTTGCGCGCTCGGCCACGACCTATCTCGGTCCGACGCTCACCTTCATTGCCCTTATCGCGCTCTGGGAGCTTCTCGCGCGCTGGACGAGGATTCCGGACTGGCTGCTGCCGGCGCCGAGCGCGATCGGCGACGCTTTGATCGATTGGCGGGCCGATCTCGTCCGGCATTTCCTCGTCACCCTTTACGAGACCCTGGTCGGATTTGGCTTGGCCATCGTGGTCAGCATTCCCCTCGCCGTCGCGGTGGTCAGCTCGCGGATGCTGCAAAACACGATCTATCCGATCCTTCTCGGGCTCCAATCCATGCCCAAGGTTGCGATCGCGCCATTGCTGGCGTTGTGGATCGGCTTTGGGGCGCTGCCAAAGATCATCGTGGTCTTCCTGGTCTGCTTTTTTCCAATCATCGTCGCAACGGCAACCGGCCTGACCGCCGTGCCGGCATCCCTCATGGACCTGATCCGCTCCCTCTCGGCCAGCCAAACGCAGACCTTCATCGAGATCCGATTTCCGACGGCGATGCCGCATATTTTCGTGGGGCTGAAGATCGCGATCACCTTTGCCGTGATCGGTGCCGTGATCGGCGAGTTCGTGGGATCGGAAGATGGGCTCGGCTATCTCATTCTGGTCTCGACCTCGCAGTCGCGCACGCCGCTCGCGTTTGGCGCGCTTCTGCTGCTGACCGTCATGAGCGTGGTGCTCTACTACGCAGTGGAGCTGGTGGAACGGTTTGTTGTACCGTGGGCGACGAAGAACTAGGCCGCAGCGACAGGGGCAATCATCATGGCAATCGCACACGACGGAGCGCACGTCTGCGCGGCAACGTGACGCGCACCACGCCGACCGCTCGCCGCGTGAAGAAGGCGTCGGCGACCCCGCCCCGCTCCGCCTCGGCGCTGCGGGGCGCGCGGGTGAGCGTGAGCGAGCGCACGGTCTCGCATCTCTTCAAAGCACCGTCACCGAGGCCACGGTTCCAGGAATCACGCGGCGACTTTGCCTACCGGACCATGCGCGACGCAATCCGCGCCGGCAAATTCACGCCGGGCGAGCATCTGCGCGAGGCCGACGTGGCCCGATGGCTCAACATCAGCCGGACGCCGGTGCGCGAGGCCTTCCACCGCATCATTTCGGAACGGCTCCTGACCCCAGGACCATGGAACGGCGTCATGGTCGCGGATTTCGATCCGCAACAGCTCATCGAGCTCTACACCATCCGCGAAGCACTCGAGGGAACTGCGGCGGCTCTGGCGGCGCAGCATGCTTCCGAGGTGGAAATCGAACGTCTGGTCACGATCGTCGCGCACGAGGCCGCCAAGAAGGCGGATCCCGCCCGTCTCGTCATCATCAATGCCGAGCTGCACCAGACCATCTACAGCGCGGCGCATAACCGATTTCTCCTGCAATCGCTCAATACCATTGTCGACGCACTGGGCCTGTTGCGCCATTCGACGTTCGTTCTGCCGGGGAGCATCGAGACGGCCCACCGCGAGCATCTGGAAGTCATCGACGCAATCCGCGAACGCAATCCCAAACGCGCCGAACAGACCGCACGCCTGCACGTCCGCCATTCGCTGGCCTTGCGGCTGCAACTCCGCCGCGCGCGCGCGTAACGCCAGGAAGTGTACCGGCCTACCCCGAGATCGGCTTGCCCACGAACTGCCAGCGCGTGCCGTCGTAGCGCTTGATCTGCGTCGTGTGCATCGGAAAATAGTTGTCTGGGGACGTGTTGAGGGTGATGCCCGGGAGGAACAGCGGGAACGACCAACCCTTCATGGTCGTCGCGATCTTCATCACGTTGGCGCGGGTCAGATCGTCGCCGCAGCGCTTCAACACCTCGACCATGACCTGCGCGGCGATATAGCCTCCGGCGGAGGAGCTGTTCGACTCCTGGTCCTGGGCCGGCGTGTATTTCTTCACCCACTCGAGATACTGCTTCACCGCCGGATCGTTGGCCCAAGCCGGATCGCTCGGATCCTTGGAGATGTCCGTCGACAATACGCCTTTCAGCTTCTCGTCGCCAACGGCGCCAAGGACGCTTTTCGCGCTCGCGACATAGGGAACGAAGATGAGCGCGTCGGGACCGGCCTGGTCGCGGGCGACGGAAATGGCCTGTGCCGCGGCCCGGCTCTGCGCGAAAAGAACGAACGTATCGGCGCCGGCGCTTCTCAGCGAGATGATCTGCGAGGTGACGGTCGGATCGGTGACGGCATAGCTCTCCTTCGCCACCACCATCGTCTTCGCCTTGTCGCCGAGCGTGGCGAGGAACGGGGTCATATGGTCGCTGCCGAAATCGTCGTCCTGGTAGAAGATGCCGATCTTGGCGTTGGGACGCTGCGCCAGAATGTATTTGGCCCAGACAATTCCCTCGAGCCCGTAGCTCGACTGCAAGCCCATCGTCCACGGGTATTTCTTCGGATCGATGAGGCTGTTCGAGCCGGTGAAGACGAAGAGTTGCGGCACCTTGCGGATGTTGAGGTAGGGCCGCACCGCCACCTGGGTGGGCGTGCCTTCCGAGCCGAACATCACCAGCACCTGGTCCTGCTCGACGAGGCGCCGGGTCAGCTCCACGGTCTTGGGCGGGATATAGCCGTCGTCGAGGGTGATGAAATCGATCTTGCGACCGTTGATCCCGCCCTGGTCGTTGATCATTTTGAGATAACCGGTCATCTGGTGCGCGATCGGGCTCGTGCTCGAGACCGGACCCGAATACGGAAAAGTGTTGCCGAGCTTGATCGTGGTGTCCGAGGCGCCGGGATCGTACGTGCCCGCGGCCGACACGGGGCCGTTCGCAAGTACGCCCACGGTGAGGGCCAGCGCAGCGAAGATGACGTGTTTCATGGCGACACCTCTTGCCAATACACGAAGGCCATCGCGTTGCCGGTTCCAGCTTCGGAGCGATAGCAGGGGACATAGTCGATGACGGTCGGGGCGAGCCGGGTCTGCGTCATGACCGCCGCGAGCGGGATCCAGTTCTTGATCTCCGACGTGCCTTCCTGCAGCAGTTCATGCGGCAGCGACGTCAGTGTCGCTTTGTCGCCGCTCGTCACGGCCGCAACGACCTTTCTGTCGAAGGTCTCGTTGACGGCAAAGTGGCTGAGACCGCCCGAGCCGAAGACGGCGACGCGGAGATCGCTGTCCCAGGACACGATCGCCTTGGCCACGGTCTCGCCGAAGCGGAAGCACCGTCTCGCGGAGGGCTGATTGGGCGGATAGAAGGTGTTGGTCAAGAGCGGCAGGTTGGGCACGACCTTGCCCTTCATGATGCGCTCGTAGACGAAGCCGAAGGCGTGCGGGATGTCGGCGGAACCGCGCGGGCCCGTCGGCAGCTTGTCGGAAATGGAGATGTCGAACTCGTCTTCCATCAGCGCGTGGATGACGCGCCGCGCCAATTCCGGCAATCCCGGATAGACGACGCGGTGCTTGGGCTTGTGTCCGTCGAGCGAGACCGCGATGCCCGGGTCCATCTTGGCCTTTCGCTCCTCCGAGACCGGGCCGTTCTCGATGGTTTCGCCGGCATAGACGAAGAAGGCCGGCATCAGGCTGTTGGCGAAAAGCTCCATCTGATCGTTGCCGAAGATCACGGCGACATCGGGTTTTGCCTCGGCCCAGACTTGGGCCAGGCGCTCGATGGCGGCTTGGCATGCGTCGAAGCGGCGCCGCCGCTCCTGCGGCGTGATCTGCGCGAGGATATTCTCGCGCTGCCGGGCGACGCGCAGCTCCTCGTAGGTATAGTCGCGGCCTTGGTAGGGATGGAGCTGCGAGCGGTCCCACTCGGCCCGCAAATGCCACATATCCGGCGGGGTGGAGAGCAGCGGGCCGTGCGAGGTGCCGATGCCGAGGACGATCCTGGCCATCGCTTGTCCTTTCCTCAGCGATCGCGCGCTATTCCGCCGCCTCGGACGCGGCCGCGCTGCCGACGGCGGCCAACTGTTGGTGGTAGACGTCGGGCCAGACGCGCGCTTGCGGCGCCAGGAAGAAGCCGCCGCGCACACGGCCATAGGCTTCGGCGGTCGCGGCGCCGGGCGGGACAGTGCCGTTTTCGGCAAGCGCCTTGGCTGCGGCGAGAAGGCGCTGGCGCGTGATCACGACCATGCGGTCGCTGGCCGCGAGATTCTCGAAGGCGTGGTCGGTGATTTCACCCATGCTCTCGGTGACGGCCTGGTCCTGGATATGGATGCCCTCGACGCCGGTGAAACTCCGGGTGCGCTGGACCTCGCGGTCGATGAGATAGTCATTCTCGGCGTTCTGTTTGCTGCGATAGCGGCCGAGCCAGTCGGTCGTGTTCGGGAGAAGTGCTGTGTTTTGGTTGCTGGAGCCGGGTCCTGTCTTGGGGCCGATCATCACGAACATCATATGGGTGTCGTCGAGCGGGACCCAGGCGCGCGCGATGCGGTAGTGCTCGAATGCGATGAAGGGCGCCAAGGTCCAGCACGGGAACAGGAAATGCGCGATGCGCCAATAGGTGTTGCCGTTGTCGGCCGGACGATAGGCGCCATAGATCGTGCCGAGTTCGCTCGCCTCGGCCTTGTATTCGGGATCGCGGTGGATGGCACCGAAGCGGGTCGGATCGGTCGGCGCGAAATCGCTGCCGCCCAGCGCGCCGTAATGCAGGAAATTGAGATGCGAGGTATCGATGTCGCCTTCCAGCCCCTGCAGCCAATTGCAATTGCGCAGCACGAAGGTGATGTTCGCCTCGCCTTCGGGCATGTGCGTTGCGGGAATGTCGGGCAGCGGCGGCGCCTTTTCGGCCGCACCCATGTAGACATAGACGATGCCGTTGCGCTCGGCGGCGCGATAGGCCTTGGTCCGCACCTTGTCCGCGAAGACCTGGTGCGGCGGCAGGTTCGCCTGGTCGAGACACTGGCCGGTCACGTCGTACTTCCAGCCGTGATAGACGCAGCGGATGCCGCCTTCCTCGTTGCGGCCGAAGAAGAGCGAGGCACAGCGGTGCGGGCAGCGGTGATCCATCACGCCGACCCGGCCGGCCGTGTCGCGAAAGGCGATGAGCTTCTCGCCCAGCAGCATGAGGCGCACGGGATCGCCGTCGGCCTTGAGCTCCGAGGATTTGAGCGCCGGCAGCCAGTAATGCCGCATCAGCGCGCCCATCGGCGTGCCCGGTCCGACGCGGGTCAACACTTCGGAATCCTGCAAGGACATCATGGCTAATCTCCAGGAATGCATTCTTGCGACGCGGTTCGGCGCACATTATCGCAGACCTTGTTGAGAAGACGGCGCAGCTCCGCCTCCTCGCGATCGGAAAAGCCTTCCAGCAGGACCGGCCGCACCACCGCGCGAATTTCCGGCAGCATGCGCTGCATCAGCCGCCGGCCCTTGGGCGTCAGGCGCACGAGCGTCGAACGGCGGTCCTCGCCGCGGGCGATCATCACCCAGCCGGCTTTCGACATCGTCTGCAGGGCGCTTACGGTATTGGGCTGCATCACGCCCACGCGCTCGGTGAGCTCGCGCTGCGAGATCCCGTCGTGCTCCCACAACACGCGCAGGTAATACCAGACGCTCCAGGGCACGCGATGCTTCGCCAACTCGGCCTTGAAGCTCGCACGCAATCCGAAGAGCGCGATCCGCATCAGGAGGCCGATGCTATCGGAAGCCGGATAATCCAGCGGACCGGCCGGGGCGGACGACGGATCAACGCTGCGTCGCGCGCTTGGCCCACGGGAGGCGATCACGGTGAGTACCACCTTGGCATGCGGCCCGAGCGGCTAGGCGCGTTCCAACGAACGTGTTGCGAGGAAGCCCAGCGTATAATCGGCGTCGTCCTGCTTTTGCTGCATCATGGTCGACTTCTGCGGGAAGTCGACGATCTGCTTGGACGGATCGCGGATGAGGCACAGCGGGTCCCTGCCCTCATCGAGCGCCGCCAGCGACTCGCGCATCATCTGGCGCATCTGGATGATGCCGCCGTCGGACACGCCCAGATGCTCGTTCGGCCGGTCGGCAATGACACCCTGCTGCTCGACGGCCATGCGGTCCTGATCGTTGACGTTGATGCCCCACCAGTCGCCGGCCAGCGGTGCGTATTCGCCCAGCTTCACCTCGCGCCTGGAGGTATGGAAAGAGCGCTGGGGGCTGGGATAGAAGCGGACGAAATAGAGGAGCGTGGACGCGTCGTCCGCGGGCACGCGGTAGATCATGGAGCGGACCAGCTCACCGCTGGGATCGACCGGCGGCAAGGAGAAGCGATTGACGGTGGGGAAGCCGTAGCACGACACATGCGTGTCGGCGATGCCGTCGACGAGCATCACGTTGTTGGCGCCGAACTCCGTGCGCTCCCAATGATAGGTCACCTTCCGTCCGCCATAGGCGGGGAAGGTATAGCCGTGCAGCCACGCCAGGTGGCTGATGTCGACGATGTTCTCGACATGGTTGAACCAGTTGGCGTTGATGTTCTGGACCTGGACTTCCTTGACGCCATCCTCCATGCGCAGCACGTCGTAGAGCGGCAGCACCGGCGCCGGGTCCGGACCCATATAGCCGAAGACGATGCCGCTGAATTCCTGGACCTTGTAACTCCTCAGCTTGATCTTTTCCTTGAACGAACTGCCCTCCGGCTCGGCCGGCTGCGCCAGGCATTGGCCGGTCTTGTCATAGAGCCAGCCGTGATAGGCGCAACGGATATCGTCGCCCTCGACGCGGCCGTAGTCGAGCGCGAGGCTGCGATGGGCGCAGCGGAGCTGCATCAGTACAGGCTGCCCGCTCGTGCCGCGATAGAGCACCAACTCCTCGCCCAGCACCTTCACGCGTTGCGGCTTGCCGGTGACGAATTCCGAGCAGCCCACCGGATGCCAGTACCGCCGCAGCACACTGCCCATGGGCGTGCCCGGACCGATTCTGGTAAAGCGTTCGTTCTCTTCCTGGCTGAGCATGGCGTCCTCCAGACGTCGGATTATTACTGTTATTTTGACAGTGAGAATACCATACATAAATATTTATGTAAATATCGTCGGCGGCTTTGCGGGTGGCACCCCGCGCTCGCGGCATGTCGCTGCGATGGAGCCGGAACCGGCAGTCCTCAGACGCGCAATTTCGGATCGAGATAGTCGCGCAGCCAATCGCCGAACAAATTGACCCCGATCACGGTGAGCGAGATCGCGATCCCCGGAATGGTTGCAAGCCACCAGGCAACAACGAGATAGGTGCGGCCTTCGGCCATCATGCCGCCCCACGAGGGAATCGAGGGCGGCACGCTCAAACCGAGGAAGCTCAACGCCGCCTCTGCGATCATGGTCTGCGCGACGGCGAAGGTTGCGATCACGATCACCGGCGCTAGCACATTCGGCAGGATGTAACGGAAGATGATTCGCGGGCTGCCGAAGCCGAGTGTCCGCGCGGCGAGAACGTAATCCAGCCCCTTGATCGAGAGCACGCCGCTGCGAACGACGCGCGCATAGGTGACCCATTGCGCGCCGGACAGGATCAGGACGATATCGAAGAGATTGCTGCCGACGACGGCGACGACAGCGATGGCAACCAGCACGAACGGCAACGCGAGCTGCACGTCGCAGATGCGCATGATGACGTCATCGACCCAGCCGCCGAAATATCCGCTCACGAGGCCGAGCAGGACGCCGACCGTCCCGGCTAGAAGCGATGCGCTGACCCCGACGAGGATCGAGACGCGCGCGCCATAGATGAGCCGGCTCAGAATGTCGCGGCCGAGCTGATCGGTGCCGAGTACGTGAAACATGCCGGAGGCATGCGCGAATGGCGGTAGAAGACGGGCGGAGAGATGCTGAAACTCGGGATCGTAGGGCGCAAGAAACGGCGAAAAAAGCGCGCCGGCAAGAACCAGCGCGACGATGGCGCTGCCGAAGCATGCCTTGGCGCTGGCACGCACCGCCCGCACGAATTTCAGCGTGGCGCCTTCCGGCGGCGCGGTCTCCGCCTGCGTTGCCAAGCCGCCGCTCATCGCCGCATCAGCGAGATGCGCGGGTCGAGCTTGGTATAGAGCAGGTCGACCGCAAGATTGATGAGGACGAAGCTCAACGACCCGACGATCACGACCGCCTGCACGACGGGATAATCGCGCCCCGAGATCGCTTGTACGGCGAGCAAGCCGATGCCGGGCCAGGCGAAGACCGTTTCGGTAATGATGGTCCCGCCGAGCAGGCTGCCGAACTCAAGCCCCATGATCGTCAGGATCGGCAGAAGCGCATTCTTCAGCGCGTGCTTCAGGATGACGCGCCATTCCGGCAGGCCCTTCGCCCGCGCCGTGCGGATATAGTCCTCGTTGAGGACTTCGAGCATGCACGACCGCACCAGCCGGGCGTTGCGCCCGGCGAGCGCGACGCCGAGGCTCACCGCGGGCAGGACGAGATATTGGAGGCCGTTCCTTCCGGACGTCGGCAGCCATCGTAGCTCGACCGCGAAGATCAGGATCAGCATCAGCCCGAGCCAGAATCCGGGAACCGACTGCCCCAAAAGCGCGGCGACCATGGAGACGCCGTCGAGCCGCGTGTCCTTGCGCACCGCGGCAATGACGCCGACCGGCAGCGCGATGGCGAGCGACAGAAGCGCCGCCGCGAGCGCCAGTTCCAGGGTCGCCGGCAGGCGCGAGAGGACAAGCGGCAGCGCCGGTTCCTGGAACCGCCACGATCGCCCGAAATCGCCCGTCAGAAGATGACCCGCGAAACGCAGGAACTGCCACCAGAACGGCTGGTCGAAGCCCATGGCTTTGCTGAAGGCCGCGATCTCCTGGTGGCTGGCATCCGGCGGCAGGAGCAGCGCCGCCGGGTTTCCGCTCATGAACACGAGCGCAAAAACCAACAGCACGACGGCCGCAACGACGAAGATCGATTGCGCCAGCCGCCGCAGGATGAACCGGATCATGCCGAGACCCGTCGTGCGCGCAGATCGGGGATCGGAACCGCGGCGATGAGCGATCGCGTATAGGGATGTTGCGGTTGCCGCCACAGCGTGGCGCGGTCCGCGGTCTCGACGATCCTGCCCAGGCGCATGACGGCGATGCGGTCGGCAATGTGTTGGACGATCGAGAGATCGTGAGAAATGAACAGGTAGGAAATGCGCAGCTCGCGGCGCAACCGATCGAGCAGATTGATGATCTGCGCCCGCACCGACACATCAAGCGCCGAGACCGGCTCGTCGCAGACGATGAGCCGGGGCTCGAGCGCCAGCGCCCGGGCGATGCCAATGCGCTGCCGCTGGCCGCCGGAAAACTCGTGTGGATACCGCGTGGCGGCGCCCAGCGGCAGGCCGACGCGATCCATAAGCCACCGCACGCGGTCGCGCCGCTCGCCCGTCGTGCCGCGGCGATGCACGATAAGCGGCTCCTCCAAGGTCTGCCACACCGTCATGCGCGGGTGGAGCGAGGCATAAGGGTCCTGAAAGATCATCTGCAGCCGCGGTCGCAGAGGCAGCAACTGGCGCTGCCTCCAGCGAGCGATGTCGGTGCCTTCGAACTCGATCGCGCCGGCATCGGCATCGAGAAGGCGCAGCACCAGCTTGCCCAGCGTAGTCTTGCCGCATCCGGATTCGCCAACGAGGCCCAGAGTTTCTCCTTCCCGAACCTCCAGATCGACGCCATCGACCGCACGAACCGTGCGGCCGCCCTCATGGAAGTGCCTGACCAGTCCGGCGATGCGCAGAAGCGGCGGCGCCATGATGCTAGACGCGAATGCAGGCGGCGCGGCGGTCGCCCAATACCCTGAGCGCGATCGGACCCTGCCGGCACGCCTCGTAGGCGACCGGACAGCGCGGCGCGAACGAACAGCCGGGCGGCAAGTCGCACAGCGGCGGCACGATGCCGGAGATTTCCTGCAAGGGCTGGCGCTCGCCGCCGATACCCGCCTCGCGCTCGGGATTGGGCAAGGCTCGGATCAGGCCCTGTGTATAGGGATGCAGCGGCTCGGCGAAGAGATCGAGCGTTGCGGCCTCTTCGACCTTGCGGCCGGCGTACATCACCGCGACCCGCGCCGCGATCTGCGCCACGACGCCGAGATCGTGGGTGATGATCAAGATCGCCATGCCCAGTTCGCGCTGAAGACCCACGAGGAGGTTGAGGATCTGCGCCTGGGTCGTGACGTCGAGCGCCGTGGTGGGCTCGTCCGCGATGAGAAGCCTGGGCTCGCAGCTCAAGGCCATCGCGATCATGGCACGCTGCCGCATGCCGCCGGAAAGGCGATGCGGGTACTCCGCGAGCAGCCGTTCCGGCTCGGCCAAGCCCACCCGCTCCAGCAGCAACGCGGCCCGGTGCCGCGCTTCGGCTCGGCTCAGATCGCGATGCTCGCGGATGGCTTCGACGATCTGGTTGCCGATGGTGAAGACCGGATTGAGCGAGGTCATCGGCTCCTGGAAGATCATGCCGATCCGGTTGCCCCGCACGCCCAGGAGCGCGCGCCGATCGAGCCGCAAGAGATCGCGCCCTTCGAACCCGATCTCACCGCCGACGATGCGCCCCGGCGGCGGCACCAATCCCAGAATGGACAAGGCCACCACGGATTTGCCGCAGCCGGATTCCCCTACGAGCGCCACGGTCTCGCCGGCGCCGACGGCAAGGCTCACGCCGTCGACCGCCTTGAAGACGCGGGCGCCGCTGAAAAAATACGTCTGCAGATCCTTGATTTCGAGGAGCGCCATGCGCGCTCAGGCTACAGGAGCCGCGTCGGACCCATCAAGGCCGATAGACGGCAACGGCGCGCTTGCAATTCACTGCCGGCAAATTCAGGCTGTCGGGGGCATTGGGAGAGGCGGTAATGAACGATTTCACGCGGCGCAGCGTCACGCAGGGCATCCTGGCGTCGGGATTGGCCACGCTGCCGTTCGGCATCGTTTCCGCCGCCGCCGCCGAAGATACGCCCCTCACGACGATAGGCGAGGTCCAGGACAAGATCGTGATCTCCGGCGGCGTCGATGTCGTCGGACTGAACGGTCTCGATGTCGTGGCGATCGTGCCGGACCGCATGCTGATGGACCATATCTCGGACACGCTCATCCGTGCCGACCGGTCGGGCAAGCCGATGCCCTGGCTCGCCTTGAGCTGGAAAAACATCGACCCCCTGACCTGGGAGCTCACCCTGCGGCGCAACGTGACGTTCCAGAACGGCGAAAAGTTTACGGCGCGCGCCGTCAAATTCTTCTACGACGTGATGAACGGTCCCAAGGTGCCGTCGCCGACGAAGAGCAATCACACGTGGGTCGCGCGGGTCGACATCGTCGATGACTACACCGTCCGTATCGTGTCGCGCGAGCCCTATCCGGTCGCGCCGCTGCAGCTGACCATGGCGCACATGATCCCGCCCGACTATGTCGCGAAGGTCGGCTATGACGGCTATCGCCGGCGCCCGATCGGGACCGGGCCCTACCGCCTCACCGACTATGTCCGCGACGACCATGTGACGCTCGAGGCCTATGACGGGTGGTGGGTCGGCAAGCCGAAAATCAGGACGCTGATCTGGCGGCCGATCAAGGAGGACGCCGCGCGCGTCGGCGCGCTCGTCGCCGGCGAAATCGACCTCGCCTTCGATGTTCCGCCCGAGCTCATGCCGATGGTGGAAAATTCCGGCAGCGCCAAGATCAAGCGCGTCTTGAGCACGCGCGTCTATGTGCTGTTTCTCAACACCATCAACAAGGATGATCCCACGACCAAGCGCGACGTGCGCGCGGCCATCAACTATGCGATCGACCGCGACAGCCTCAACAAGAACATCCTCGCCTCGACCGGCGCGCCGGCGGCGTGGCTCAATCCGCTGACCTTCGGCTTCGATCCCGACCTCAAACCCATTCCGTACGATCCCGAACGCGCGAAAAAGCTGCTGGCCGCGGCGGGCTATCCCAACGGCTTCGACTGCGTCCTCGACAGCCCGCAGGGCCGCTTCATCAAGGACCAGGAAATGGCCGAGGCGATCGCCGGCCAGCTTGCCAAGGTCGGCATCCGCGCGCAGGCGACGACCTATGAATGGGGCGTCTTCACCAAGCGGATGTGGGGCCACAAGTCGAGCCCGATCACGTTGATGGCCTGGGTCGATGGCGTCAACGATCCCGACATCCAGAACAACCGCATTCTGCTGACGGGCGGCACCTGGTCGCAGAACTCCGATCCCGAGCTCGACACGCTCATCAACGCGATCAAGACCGAAATGGATGCCGACAAGCGCCGCGCGCTCATCATAAAGCAGCAGGAATACATGCATCAGAATTTCCCGATCGCCTATCTCCTGCAGATCGGCATCATCTGCGGCACCTCGCCCAAGCTCGCCTGGTGGGAGCCGCTTCCCAACGATACGCACCGGTTCTATCGTCTCAACGTCAACCTCTAGGGGCGCGCCATGGCAGATACAAATCTCGGTGCTGCGCAGCAATTCCTCTGCGATTACATGGACCGCAACGCGACGGCGACGGCCAATCTCTGCGACAGCATCTTCTATTTCGGCGAACTCGGCATGCAGGAGTTCGAAACCTCGAAGCTCATGGGCGATCTCCTTGAAGCGGGCGGCTTCAAGGTCGAGCGCGGGATCGCCGGCTTTCCCACCGGCTTCTGCGCTACCTACGGCGCGGGCCAGCCGGTCATCGCGATGCACACCGAATATGACTCCAATCCCGACAATTCCCAGGCGGCCGGCATCGCCGAGCCGACGGCGATCGTCGAGGGCGCGCCCGGCCATTGCGAGGGCCACAACGTCAACGCCGCCGTGCTGGTGACGAGCGCGCTCGCGATGGCGCGCGCGATCGACAAATTCGGCTTCGCGGGTACGCTCAAGGTATTCGGCGCGCCGGCCGAGGAGCAGCTCGTGAGCCGGCCCTATTATGTCCGCGACGGACTCTTCGACGACGTCGACATCGCCTTCCACGATCACCTCGCCGATGGGTTCAAGGCGCCCTGGGGTCTGCTGCAGTCGGCGCTCATCTCCGCGTCCTTCACTTTCACGGGCGAGACGGCGCACGCGGGCGTGGCCCCGTGGAAGGGGCGCGACGCACTCGACGCCGTGGTGTTGATGGACATGGGGATTGCGCAGTACCGCGAGCACATGCTGCCGACCATGCGCGCCCATCGTGTGATCACGAATGGCGGTGATCAGCCCAATGTCGTGCCGCGCAAGGCGTCCATCTGGTGGTATTTCCGCGACTACACGGCCGAAGGCGCCCGCAGCCTGTTCGACCAGGCCAAGGACATCGCCGCGGGCGCGGCGCTCATGACCAAGACCAGCGTCGAGGTCGACATCATGTCCGCCGTCTGGCCGACGCGCAGCAACCGTACGCTCGCCGAGGCCGTCCAGCGCAGTATCGAACTCGTCGGCATGCCGGACTGGACGCCCGAGGAAGACGCGCTTGCCCGCAGCTTGCAGGCCCGCGCCAAGGTGAAGGTGGAGGGCTTGCGCCGCGATATCGCGCCGCTGCAAGGTCCCGGCGGCCAGAAGACATCGGCCAGCGATTCCGGCGATGTGTCCTGGAAGGTGCCGCAGGTGAAGTTCTATTATCCCGCCAACATCCCGAACATCGACTTCCATCACTGGGCAGCGGGCGTGGCGCTCGCCACGTCGATCGCCCACAAGGGCGCGGTCGCCGGCGCCAAGGTCCTTGCTTTGTCGGCGCTCGACTTCCTCGAGCATCCCGAGCGGGTGGCCGAAGCCAAGGCGACATTCCGCGAGGAGCTCGGCGGCGTCGTCTACAAGTCGCTCCTGCCGCCCGACCAGAAGCCGCCGGTCGAGCTGAACCGGGCGCTGATGGAAAAATTTCGCCCCGCCATGGCAAAGCACTATCGCACGGAGCGGCCGCGCTTCGCTTGATCAGCCATTACGGGACAGTGCGGTGTCAGGGAGCGGGCGGCCGAGGATGAAGTCACTCGCCTTTTCGGCGATCATGACAACACACGCGTTGATGTTTCCGGAAATGAGATCGGGCATCGCCGAGGCATCCACCACGCGCAGCCCCTGCGTGCCCGACACCCGCAATTCCCGATCGAGCACCGCGTCTTTTCCTGTGCCCATGGCGCACGTGCCGGCGGGGTGATGCGCGGTGACGGTGGTCGCGCGGATCCACGCATCGATCTGCTCGTCGCTCTCGATCTGCGTTCCCGGCGCAATTTCCTCGCCGCGAAAACGGTCGAGGGACTTTTGTGCCAGCAGCTTTCGCGCGATACGCATCCCCGTCCGCAATGTCGAGATGTCGTTTTCGACGGCAAGGGAATTCTGATTGATCCGGACCCTGTCGAATGGACTGGCGGAGCGCAGCTCGACGCAGCCGCGGCTTTCGGGGTGAAGCAGAATGGCCCTCACGCCGCAGCGATCCTGATAAGGCGCGACAATTCCCGGAAACCATAGATGCGGCTTCGATGTCACGCCGCTGAAAATGAACTGAATATCCGGCACGTCCAGATGCGTTTGCGTCTTGATGAAAGCGTGCAGGCCGCCGGGCAAGACGGTCGCCGGACCGGTGCCGAAGAGATAGGCACGAACCATGCTCGCGGCCATGCGGTCGAACCGCATCTCGCGCCGGAACGGCCCCGGTATCGGTCGGGTCGCGGACACTATGACCCCAGATGATCCTGAAGGTTCCGGCCGACGCCCG
This sequence comes from uncultured Alphaproteobacteria bacterium, assembly GCA_963832575.1. Classification (GTDB taxonomy): domain Bacteria; phylum Pseudomonadota; class Alphaproteobacteria; order ATCC43930; family CGMCC-115725; genus DATJLY01. The sequence continues at coordinate 46,096 of CAWHUT010000013.1, read as the reverse complement.
GCAGATCGACAAGCGGCGCTATCCCGTGCGCCTTCAGATGATCCGCCGGACCGATGCCGGACAACATGAGCACCTGCGGCGAATTGAATGCGCCGCTGACAGTATGGTCTCTCTCCTGGCATAGGCGCGGACGACACGGCCATGACGACGGTACTCCACGCCCTCGGCGCGATGCCCGTTCATCATCACCCGCAGGACATGCGCCTGTTTCCTGAGCGTAAGATTGGACCGCGTCAGCACGGGCCGCAGATAGGCCGTTGCCGCGCTCTGCCGACGGCCCTTCCCGATCGCGAACTGGCCGCGGCCGATGCCTTCCAGGCACGCGCCGTTGTAGTCCTCGGTCCAAGGAAAGCCCAAGGCGTTGGCGGCCGCGACGAAGGCGTCGAACACCGGGTCCGTCGTCCGCGCGAAGCCGACCAAAAGCGGCCCGTCTCCGCCGCGATAGGCATCGGCGCCTTTTTCCCAGTTTTCCTGGCAACGAAAATACGGCAACACACATCGATAAGACCAATCGCTCAACCCACGCATCGCCCACCGGTCGTAGTCGCCGGGGCTTCCGCGCATGTGACCCATATGATTGATCGACGATGATCCCCCCAGCACTTTCCCGCGCATGGCCTCCATCGTCCGGCCATTCAAATGCGGCTCAGGCTCGCTGTCGTAGCCCCAATCATGGCTTCGCCGCTCATGCATCCGTCCAATGCCAAGGGGAATATGGATCAGCGGATCGCGGTCGTCCCCGCCCGCCTCCAGCAACAGCACCCGCATTGCGTTGTCCGCGCTCAAACGATTTGCCAGGACGCATCCGGCGGAGCCCGCGCCGACGATGATGAAGTCGAATTCCTCCACGCCTTTATGTTTTTGGCGTCTTTTCCGCTTTCCGTTGCGGCCGCGCCGGCTTGCCCAGATCGGAGCGCAAGATTTCCTCGATCTCGCCGATCATCGCGAAGAGCACGCGAATGCGCTCTTCGCCTGCATTGGCGAACAGCCGGCGTTGCAGGCGGGCGATGAGCTCGTTCATCTCCGCGTAGACACGCCTGCCTTTTGGCGTCAGCAGGATCTGGACGCTGCGCATGTCCGTGTCGTGCGGGATCCAGACGACCAGCCCGTGGTCGTGCAACTGGCGCACCGCGCGCGAAATCGCCGTTTTATCGAGCGTAACCCAGGTCGAGATTTGCGAGGCCGGAATGGGCCCCCATCTGTCGATAACGCTCAGAACCTTCCATTGTTGTGCCGTCAGGTGCTGGGCGCTGTAGACCTTCTGCGTCGCCTTGCCCATGAGGAAATTGAGGATCGACAGACGATATGAGAAATTGTCTTCGAGCTTGAGCGAGATCGCTGCTTCGGTCGACGGCGCCACGGCCCTGACTTTCGGCGCGGCCTTCGCCTTCCGGACCGGCGCAGACCCGGCGTCATCTTTCTTCGCAGGCTTCATACCGATCAAAGCCGAAAGTAGCCGATAGAGCCGGGCGCATTGTTGCGCTCCGCCCAGGCGAGCTTGCGCCGATAATAGTCCCAGGTTTGCCGATGAAATCCGGCGAGGCCCTTGGCTTGATGGTCGGCGATGGACGAACGCCGCTGCGACACTCCCTGCGTGTCCGGGCAATGCCAGGCATAGCCGGAGGCCGCGATCAGGAGCTGCGATTGGCACGCGCGCTCCAGGGAAATTGCGATCACCAGCGCCTCTTCAATGGAACGGCCAACAAAGGTGACGCCGTGATTACCCATGAGGACCGCGCAGGCCGCGCCGAGTGCGTCGGCCAATTCACCGCCCAGGCCGACGGTATGAACAAGCTCGGCGGAGCCCTTGTAATGGGGAATCGGCGTTGGCAGACGCGCCCCGTCGAGGGCTACCGGCCGCACCTCCTCGTCAGTCGCGCTGAAGACGCTGGCATAGAAGGGATGGGTGTGTCCGACCACGGCGATCTCGGGTCGGCGCTTGAAAATCTCGGAATGAATTGGCCATTCGCTGTGGCGCTGGCCGCCGCCCCCGATCTTGCGGCCGTCGAAATCAAGATGAATGAAATCGCCGTTGTCGGCGACCTCACCCAAGCCGATGCCGTGGCGCTTCAGCCAGAATCCCTGACCGGCCGGATCGCGCAGCGACAGGTGACCCTGGGTCATGTCGCCGTGCCCTTCCATCTCGAGGATGCGATGGGTCACGGCCAGCCGGTTCAGCGTCTCGCGTAGTTCGTCGTTCATTGTGCCCGTCCTCGCAGAGGGTCGAGACGCACCCGAACCGGCTTTAGCTTATGTGATGGACCCGCGTCGGCAGGACGTTCAATTCCTCGCAGGCGGAAGCGGTTACGATGACTCCCGCTCCGATATTGACGCGCTTGGTGCCGATGCAGGCATTGGGCTCGAGCTCCAGCCCCATACCCTCGCTCAGCACCAGCTCGCCCCGTCGGACGCCCGCGCGGACTTGCCCTTCGACCCGGCCCTCCGCCGTGCCGCTAAGCTGGTCGCGATTGACCGGGGTAAAGCCGGTCGACCCGAAGGTCAGGGTGTGCAGGAGCGGCGTCTTGCTCCAGCAGCCGCTCCGCCGCAGCGGCTCCTCCATCGCTTGAACCACTTCGGCGAAGGTGATGCCCGGCCGCACGGCCGCAACGCCGGCCTCATAGGAAGTGCGGGCGACCTGTTCGCACGCCGCAAGCTCGCCATCGATGGGATCGAGGGCAACGGACATTTGCACTTGTGCTTCCTGTCCGCCATAGGCGGTGTGAATTTCCGCCTGCACGACATCGCCCCGTTCGAGAATGCGCGGCGGTTCGGCGCGCAAGGTCCAGCGCGGCGCACCCCAGCCGATGTTATCCACGCCCGACTGCAGGCTGAGGAAGGGGTAGCGCACGTCGCAGCCCCAGCGGTGAATTTCGCGCAGCACCTCGGCATAGACCGCCGCCTCGCTGACGCCGGGTCGGGCGGTCGCGGCCATCACGGCGCAAGCCTCCTCGCTGACGCGCGCGGCAAAACGCAGGAGGGCGCATTCCTCCTCGCTCTTGACCAGCATGAAATCGGTGAAGTCGCGGGTGAAATCCTCGATCGCCGCCTTCGGCAGACCCGCGGTGAGACTTTATGGAAGCCGAGCGGCAGGAGTCCTTCCATTTCGCCCGGCGCGGTCGGACCGAAACCGACCACGCCAATTCTGGCATCGCCCAGAGATTTCTCGTGCAGGATCGCTGCCGTACCCCCGCCCCCGCCGCCGACGCGAATGTCCGCCACCCAGGGCGCGAACCCTCGCCGCTCGCTCTCGGACCCGCGCGAGATGCGCCCGGTCGCGAACGCCAGCACCGTCGGGTCGCCCTCGAGCGGCAGGATGACAACCGAATCGAGGAAGTCATCGATCAAATAGCTCTCGAGGCGTTCGCGGCCTTGGAAGCTCCCGACAATGATGGCATCGATCTGGCGCCGCCGCATGATCTCGCGCAGGCCGTGCCAGCGACGATCGCGCTCGCGCAGGGAGAGAGTCGGTCCCGGTTCCGGCTGCTTTTCGCTGTGGTTCTGCATCTTTATCGGCCTTCTTGCGACCGCCGATCGGCGCCGTGCAGACCCGCGAGCTGGATATCGATCTCGACTTGCGGGCGGATATCCAGGAGTTGCGCCCGGGCGTCGCCGTCGCCGGCCGAGCCGTCGTTGCGCGCGGGCACTCCGCTCAGGCCCCAGCTTCGCGGCGCGATGTCGGCGTTCCGCTGCCACAGCTTCAGCGGCCGCTCTTCGAGAAGAGCGCCGATTTCGCGGCGCCACAAACGCCGCACGACGGCGAGGCCGATGTCGGAACGGCCGAGAAACTCGGCATCCCGCGCGGCGATCCGCCCTTGGCCCACCTGGGTGATGTCGTCCTGCAAGCGCACGAGATCGACGCGGTCGCGGTCGACATCGCGAATATTCAGCATGCCCGTCAGGATTTTTTCGCAGATGTCCTGATGCGCGATATCGATGCGGGCACGGCGTTTTTGGCGGCGTTCGATGAGACGCTGCGCGGTCGCCCCTACTGCGGGCACGCGATGGAGGCTGAACTGCATATGGTGGGTATCATCGATCGGGACCCACCAGAAGAGCGATTCCTGCCACCCGATCTCCGGATCTGTCGGCAGCGCCGTCATGTAGAAAACGTTCGGCATGCCGAACTGCTGGATGCGCAGCTCTCCGTCGGCGCGGGTGAACGTGTAGGTAATTCCCCACGCCGATTCGACCGCCGTGAGCCGCCGCCCCAGGCCGATGCCGTCAAATGCGGCGCTGTTGTCGCCATGGGTGAAGCCGACATGGCTCATGTCGAGCGCGTTTTCGAGATTTTGGAAATAATTGCAGCGGCGCAGGTAGGAGTCGATTTCGACGACCCCGTCAAAGCGCTCGAATTCGGGATAAAGCGGAAACGCAGGGCTTTCGCCCTCGCCCAGAAAGGCGAAGATCAAGCCGAGATATTCCCGCGTGAGCCAGCCGCGAAGGGTCACCCGATCACAGGATTTCAATTCCTCGGCCGGCTGCTCGACACAGCGTCCGCCCTCGAATTTCCAGCCATGATAGAAGCAGCGCAGGCCATCGCCCTCGACCCAGGCGCTCGACAGTTGTGTCCCGCGGTGCGGGCAGCGCGCAGCGACCAGGAATGCTGAGCCGCTCTCGCCGCGATAGAGCGTGAAGCTCTCATCGAGAATCCGCAGCGGCACCGGACGGCCAACCACAAGATCCGCCGAATGATAGACCGGCTGCCAAAACCGGCGCAGATATCGGCCGGCCGGCCGGCCCGGCGCGGTTTGCGCGAAGGGCTCGTCCGACAGCGTCTCCTCGGACGGCGCGGCGGCATTGGTCACGAACGATCCTCCCTCATGCCGATGCGCGTGCGGGTACACGGCGTGGAGCCGGCCGGCGCAGCCCAGCCTGTTCCAGCCGCGGCATGACGTCCTTCTGCCAGCAGCGCAACCCGTCCAGATAATCGACCCAGTTGAGCAGGACGCCGTCGACACCCAGTGCCGACACTCTCTCCATCGCGTCGACAATACGGTCGGCCGTGCCGACGAGAGGAAAGCCGCCCCATCCGGCCTTGAAGCTGAATTTCAACGCCTCGAGCTTGCGCGGCAGCAGGCGCAGGCGCTGGACGCTCATGAGTGTTTCGAGTGCAGCGTCGTCGCCCTTCTCGACGACGTAGTGGTGAAGATAGGCGTCGGCTTCCTTCTGCGTCTCGCGCTGCACGACATAGCCATTGCACCAGACTTGTATCTCGCGTCCATACTCTTCGCGCGCGAGACGGCGATAGGAGTCAACGAGCGCCGCCGAGCTCTCGACATCGTTGACGTCGATCGTGATGAAGACGATGTCGGCGTATTTGGCGGCAAATTGCCGACCCCTGCCCGAGCTGCCCGCGTTCATCAACGGCGGAAACGGCCTCTGGATCGGCTTGGGCTGCGAGCTGCCCTTGTGACCGAGAGGAATTTCCCTTCGTAGTCGAACTCCTCCTCGGCGGTCCACAGCAGCTTCATGATCTCGATCCACTCGGCCGCATAGTCGTAACGCGTATCATGCTCCATGATCGGCGCACCGAACATCTCCAGTTCGGGCGTGAACCAGCCACACACGATGTTGAGGGCAAAGCGGCCATTGCTGATGTGATCGACCGTGACGGCCTGCTTGGCTGCGAGAATCGGATGGATCGTCGGCACATGCGAGGTGGTGAAGACCGCAGAATTCCGCGTGGCCTGGGCCATTCCGGCCGCCCATGTGAACGTCTCGAAATTGGTGCCGTTAAAGTTGGACTCGCCCCCGAACCCCTTCCAGCGCGCGACCGGAACCAGCGCCTCAAAACCCATGCTGTCAGCGGCCTCGGCAAGCGCAAGTGTGTTGGGCCATGACGTGACCAGTGCTTCCTTGACGGTGGTGATGGCGCAGCCGTTGCTGACGTTGGTGCCGAAGGTCCCGAGCTTCAGCCGATTGTCGTTGAACAGCGGATTGGCGTCTCGGCGCGTATCGATACGATCGCTCACGATTTCCCTCTCGGTTGCCGCCGCGCGGCGCCGCTTTGCCACAGTGGCACTACCACCGGCTAAGGCTTGGGCGCAGCGGGCGGCTTGACGGCAGTGAAGGTATCGACGACCACATTCTCCTTATGCCCTCCCACGTCCTCGACACGCCGCACATACATATTCTGGGTGACATCGCGCGTCTCTGGGTCGATCTCGACCTCACCTCTTGGGCTCTGCCATTTGAAGCCGCGCACCGCGCGCATCGCGACCTCTGGATCGAACGTCCCCGGACCCTGGGCTTCGATCATGCGATAGAGCAGATGGGTGCCATCAAAGGCGTCAACGGACGCGTAATTGGGCACCGTTTGCGGACCATAATGCGCGGAAATGAACCCCTTGAACTTTTTGTTTTCCTCGTTGGGGAGGCCGAGCGCATAGGGAATGACGGAATAGAACCCGAGGACGGAATCATCGAAGAGATGGAGGACGGGATCATCCCACTCCGCGTTGCCGAGCATCGTCGTTTTCTTGTCGCGCAGGAACCCACGGGCGGTCAACGCATTGACGAAGCTGACGGTCGGTGACCCGTCGGGCACGAAGACGCTGATCACGTCGGGATGCGCGTTGGCAATGCGCTCGGCAAACGCGGCATAGTCCACGGTGCTGAGCGGCATGCGATCTTCGCCGATGACTTGTCCGCCCAGCTCGGTAAAGCGGCGCTTGAAAGCCTGCTGTGCGTCATAGCCAGGCGCGTAGTCGGCAACGGCGATATAGGCCCGTCTCAAACCGCGCTTGAACGCCCACTCCGCCTGCGTGACATAGACTGTCGCGGTCGCAGAGCCGGCCCGGACGAAATAGGGCGACAGGCGTATGATCGGCAGCGCGCCTGCTACGAAGAGCACCGCCGGTGTCTTCGTCTCGGTGACGACGGAGGCTGCCGCTGAGGCTTCCGGCGAGAGGAAGAACCCGCCCAGCAGAGACACCTTGTCCCGGACAATCAACTCCTCGGCGAGCCGCTTGGCTTCGGCGGGGTTGGTGCCGCCGACGTCGCGATAGATGAATTCTACATCGCGAGCGCCGGCCTTGGCGCCGTGGAGGGCGCGGTAGGCTTCGATTCCTTGTTTGAATTGAGTGCCTTGCAGGGCAAAGGGGCCGGAGAAAGGGCCGATGATGCCGATCCGGACGGTATCAGCGGCCAGCCCGGCCTGCGCGGTTGCCAGCATCCCCAGCAGGACGATAACGGCGAAGAGCCTGCGACCCATTTTCACCCCCCATAATGCGCTTGACGTCGCTATCATCGAAAGAGGTTGAAAGCAACAACTGATTGTGAAACACCACTATCTGCAGCGGGCGTGGTTTGCGCGACGGCCCGCGACGCATGAACGGGGGGAATAGTGAAATGCCAAAAACTCACGTGTTCCGCCGTGCTCCATCCGGCGTATCATGCGCGAAGAAATCTCAGCGCTGACGACGTGGTGAGTGGGGCGTGACCACCGAGGCCAGGGACTATATCGGCCGACCGCTAGCGCGGCCCGGCGCACGGCGGCTTGTGCACGGGCGCGGCACCTATGTCGACGACATCGAGCTGGCGCGCATGGCGCACATTGCGTTTCTGCGCAGCCCCCATGCCCATGCCGACATCGTCGCGATCGACACCGCGGCGGCGCGCGCGGCACCTGGCGTCCTGGCGGTTGCGACGGGACGCGAGCTTGCTTCCCATTATAAGCCGTGGATCGGCACGCTCGCGCACCAGCCGGCCCTGCGCTCGGTAACGCAACATGCGCTCGCCATCGATCGCGCGCGCTGGCACGGCGAGCCGATCGCGGCCGTCGTCGCCGCCACCCGCGCCGAGGCGGAGGACGCGGTCGAGCGCATCGCGGTCGAGTGGCGGGCGCTGCCGGCGCTCACCGATGCGGAGGCGGCGCTGCGCCCCGACGCGGTGCCGCTCCACCCGACGCTCGGCAACAACCTCGCTTTCGCGCGCGAGGTCGCGGCGGGCGATGTCGATGCAGCCATGACCGCGGCCGATCTCGTGGTCGAGGAGCATTTCCGATTCGGCCGCCACACCGGCGTTCCGCTCGAGCCGCGCGGCCTCGTCGCGGCCTTCGATCCGTCCGACCGGCGCCTCACCGTTCATCACAGCGGCCAATGCCCGCACATGATGCAGGCGCTGCTCGCCCGCATTCTCGATTTGCCGGAATGGCAAGTCCGCATCATCTGCCGCGAGGTCGGCGGCTCCTTCGGCATCAAGATTCATGTCTATGGCGACGAGATCGCAACCGCGGTCATGGCCATGCAGCTCGGCCGTCCCGTGAAGTTCATCGCCGACCGGCTCGAATCCTTCGCCAGCGACATCCACGCGCGCGATCACGAGGTGCACGCCCGCATCGCCTTCGACCGCGCCGGCACCATCCGCGCGCTCGATGTCGACGACCTCTCTGGGATCGGGCCCTTTTCCGCCTATCCGCGCTCCAGCGTGATCGAATTGAACATGATCCTCGGCCTGACCGGGGCGCAGTACGTCATCGCCAATTATCGCGCCCACACGCGCGTTGCCTTCCAGAACAAGAACCTCATGTCGCAATGCCGCGCCGTCGGCCATCCGATCGCGATGGCGGTCGCGGAACGGCTGATGGACAAGGCGGCGCCGCTTCTGGGGCTGGACCGGTGCGAGCTCCGCCGGCGCAATCTCGCCCCCGACGATGCCTATCCGCGCAGCTCCGCCAGCGGCGCGCGGTTCGAGAAGCTGTCGCACCACGCCTGCCTCGATGCGCTGCTGCGGCTCATGGATTATGACGGGCTCAACGCCGAGCGCGAGGCGCTGCGCCGCCGCGGCATCCATCGCGGCGTCGGCATCGCCGTCTATGTCGAGGGCACCGGCGCCGGCTCGATCATCTATGGGCCGGGCGGCGCGCCGATCTCGGCGCAGGACGGCGTGACGGTGCGGCTCGATCCCTCCGGCTCGGTCGCCTGTGCCGCCGGCGTCACCGAGCAGGGCCAGGGCACCGAGACCATGCTGGCCCAGATCGTCGCCGATGCCGTCGGCGTGACGCCGCAGACCGTGCGCGTCGTCACCGGCGATACCGACGCCACGCCTTATGGCGGCGGCACCTGGGGCTCGCGCGGCACCGCGACGGGCGGCGCCGCGGCGTGGCAGGCGGGCCGGGCGCTGCGCGACAATATCCTCGCCGCGGCCGCAGTGCTGCTGCAGTGCGCGCCCGCATCGCTCGACATCCGGGCCGGCGTCATCGTCGACCAAGGCGACGGCGCCCCGCGCCTCAGCCTCACCGATCTTGCCGGCACCGTCTATTATCGCGGGCACGAGCTGCCAAACGATCTCCAGCCCGAGCTCGTCGCCACTCGCCATTATCGCCTCACCGGCTATACACATTTCTATGTCAACGGCGCGCACGGATCGCATCTGGAGCTCGATACCGAGACCGGACACATCCGCCTCCTCAAACACTGGGTGGTTGAGGACTGTGGCCGGATGATCAACCCGCTTCTCGTCGACGAGCAGATCCGCGGCGGCGTGGTGCAAGGCATCGGCGCGGCGCTTTACGAGCATTGCGTCTACGATGCCGAAGGCCAGCTCTGCAACGGCACCCTTGCCGACTACCTCGTGCCGATGGCGGCGGAGATGCCGGACATCGTGTGCGGACACGTGGAAACGCCGACGCGGCTCTCGCCGCTCGGCGCCAAGGGCGTCGGCGAGGCCGGCGTGGTGGCGGCGCCTGCGGCGGTGATGAACGCCGTCAACGACGCGATCGCGCCCTTTGGCGCCGCGGTGGCGGAAACCCCGATCACGCCGCGCGTGGTGCTGCGCGCGCTCGGCCGGATCGCGCGCTGATGAAGGCGCCGCCCTTCGCCTATGCCCGCCCGGCGTCGCTGCCCGAAGCGTTCGACCTCATCGAGCGCCATCGCGACGGCGCCACCATCCTTGCCGGCGGCCAGAGCCTGATGGCGAGCCTCAACATGCGCCTCAGCGCGCCCGAGGTTCTCATCGACATCAACCGTATCCCCGGCCTCGGCGACATCGCCTTCGCGGATGGCAGGCTGCGCATCGGCGCGCTGGTGCGCCATGTCGAGCTCGAGCATTCGGCCCTGGTCGCCCGGCATGCGCCGCTCATCACCCAGGCGATGCCGCACGTCGCGCACCCGGCGATCCGCAATCGCGGCACGCTTGGCGGCAGCCTTGCCTATGCCGACCCTGCGGCGGAGCTTCCGGCCTGCATGGTGGCGCTCGATGCGCGCTTCGAGCTCGCGAGCGCCGCCGGCACGCGCAGTATCGCAGCCGCCGCCTTCTACGAGGGCCTTTACCGCACGGCGCTCGCACCGGGCGAGATCCTGGTCGCGGTCGAGATCCCTGGGGACGCCACACCCCGCCGCTACGGCTTCGCCGAATTCGCCCGCCGCCTCGGCGACTATGCCATCGCCGGCGTCGCGGTCCGCGCGACGGTCGCCGAGGGGCGGTTCGAGGACACGGCGATCGTGTGCTTCGGCACCGGCGCCCGGCCGGTCACTGCGGCGACGGCGTGCCGTGCACTCGCCGGGCGCGGCAATACCGCCGAGACGCGCGCGGCGGCGGCGGCGGCGCTGGCGGCCGATCTCGACCCGCCCGAGGATTTGCAGGCAAGCGGCGAGATGCGGCTCCATCTCGCCCAGGTTCTGACGCGGCGCGTGCTCGAAGGGCTGGCGCCATGACCGCAGCCGTGACCGAATGGCGCGTGCGCGCCAGCGTCAATGGCGAGGATGTCGATCGGATGGTCCCGGTGCGGCGCAATCTCGTCGATTTCCTGCGCCATGATCTCGGCCTTACCGGGTCCCATGTCGGCTGCGAGCACGGGGTGTGCGGCGCCTGCACGGTGCGGGTGGACGGGCGCATCGTCCGCGGCTGTCTCATGCTCGCGGCCCAGGCGGACGGCACCGCGGTCGAGACCATCGAAGGCCTGTCGCAATCGCCGGCGATGGCAGCGCTCAGGGAGGCGTTCGTGGCGCGCAATGCCGTGCAGTGCGGCTTCTGCACGCCGGGGATGCTGCTGACCGCCCTGGAATTGATCGCCCGCGGCGGCGCCCCCACGCGCGAGGACATCCGCGCGCATATTTCCGGCAACTTTTGCCGCTGTACCGGCTATCAATCCATTGTCGACGCGATCGAGAGCGTCGCGCGCGGCAATGACCGAGACGACCAGAGATAGGAGGAACGATGCGCGCCCAATCCCTCAATCCGGCGCGGCTCACCGAGCTGTTCCGTCATCAATTCACCCTCTGCCGCGTACACAAGGGCGAAACGCTGGTGGTGCTGAGCGATCTCGGCGCCAGGCGCGAATATGTCGCCTCCGCCTTCGCCGCGGCCCGCGAGCTGGGCGCCGACATCTACGAGATGTGCGTCAGCAGCTCGCCGAAATGGACGAGCGTCGGCGCCGCCACGGTCGGCGCCTGCAAGGGCGCGGTCGAGGCCTTGAAGGCCGCTGACATGCTGGTCTGCCTGCACGTGCCGCTTTTTACCAAGTGGCTGCGCGAGGTGCGCGACGGCGGCACGCGCGTCCTTCTGGTGCGCGATCACCCCGACGACCTCGAGCAGTGCCAATCGCCGCCGGGCCTCAAGGAGGCCGTCCTCCATGCGGCGCAGCGCTACAAGGCGGCCAAGACGCTCAAGGTGGTGAGCGAGGCCGGCACCGATCTCACCGTCGAACTCGGCGAATATCCCGTCAACAAGCAGTACGGCATCGCCGACGAGCCCGGCCATTTCGATCATTGGGGCAGCGGCCTCGTCCACACCTTCCCCAACGAGGGCACCGCCAACGGCCGCGTCGTCATCGCGCCCGGCGACATCATCATCCTGCCCTACAGCCATCACGTCGCCGACGAGATCCGCCTGGAGATCCGCGACGGCTTCGTGTGCAAGGTCGAAGGCGGCATGGAGGCGAAGCTCATGCGCCACTGGCTCGACGACAACAAGACCGCACCCGACGACCGCGACGGCTATGCCGTGTCGCATCTGGGCTGGGGCCTCAATCCGCAGGCGCGCTGGGACAACATGATGCTCTACGGCGAGGAGCCCGAGCGCGGCGCCATTAACGCGCGCGCCTTCCCCGGCAATTTCCTGTTCTCGACCGGGCCCAATTCCGAGGGCGGCGGCAAGCGCACGACGCGCGGGCACTACGATGTGCCTATGCGCGACTGCACCGTCATGCTCGACAACGACGTCATCATCGACAAGGGATCGATCGTCGATCCCAAAATGATCGTGCCGCGGGTGCCGCGGTGAACGGGGAGACCAGCATGTCCACTCATTGGAAAAGTGCCGCCGCCGGCTTGGCGATGGCCCTGCTGTGCGGCCAGGCGGGCGCGCAGGAGACGATCAAGATCGGCATCATCTCGCACTTCTCCGGCCCCTTTGCCATGGCCGGAGTCCAGTTCCGCCAGGGCATCGACACCTTCATCGCCCAGCACGGGACCAAGGTCGGCGGGCGCGAGGTGCAGATCCTCTATCGCGATGTCGGCGGCGCCAATCCCGCGACGTCCAAGCAGCTCGCCGAAGAGCTCATCGTGCGCGACAAGGTCGCGCTCTTGGGCGGGTTCTATCTCTCGCCCGACGCCTCGGCCGTGGCCTCGGTCGTGACCGAGACCAAGACGCCTACCGTCATCTTCAATGCCGCCGCGCCGCCGATCGTCCGCCAGTCGCCGTATTTCGTGCGCGTCTCCAACACGGTGTGGCAGGACGCCGTGTCGACCGCCGAATGGGCGCACATGCAGGGCAAGCAGAACGCCTATATCGCGGTCGCCGATTTCGCGCCGGGCTATGACCTCGAAGAGGGCTTCAAATGGAAATTCAACGCGCTCGGCGGCAAGATCGTCGGCGATGACCACATCCCCCTCAACACCGTCGATTACGCGTCCGTTGCCGAACGCATCGCCAGCCAGCCGTCCGACCTCGCCGAGGTCTTCATGCCGAGCGGCGCGCCCGACATCAGCTTCATCAAGGCATTGGCGGCGCGCGGCCTCATCGCCAAGGAGACGGTGATCGGTCTTTCCGTCGACACCGACCTGCCGAAGCTCAGCGATGCGGTGGTGGGCTATTACGATATCGGGCATTACGCGCCGTCGCTCGATACGCCGGAGAACCGCGCGTTCAAGGCAGCGCTCGTGGCGAAGTTCGGCAAGGACGCGCAGCCGCCGAATTTCCTCCTGGCCGGCTCCTATGACGGCATGCAGGTGATCTACCACATGATCGCGTCGCAAGCCGGCAAGCCCTTCGATGGTACCTCAGCCATCGATTCGGTGCGGGGCTATGCCTGGGACGGCCCGCGCGGGCACGTCAAGGTCGAAGCCGACACGCGCGACATCACCCCCAACGAATATGTCGAGCGGGTCGAGAAGGTGGACGGCCATCTCGTCAACAACGTGGTCGATACCTTCAAGGGCGTGAAGGACCCCTGGGCCGAAACGCACCCCCCCAAGAAGCCATGAGCCGTGCGATGAGACTGCGATCGATGATGGCGCTGCTGGCGCTCGGGCTGGTTGCGCTGTGCGGCACCGCCGCCGCCCAGGACAAGATCAAGATCGGCATCATCGGTCCGTTCTCCGGCCCCTATGCCCCGGTGGGAGTGAATTTCCACCAGGGCATCGATGCCTTCCTCGCGGTCTACGGGACCCGCGTCGGCGGCCGCGAGGTCGAGCTCATCTATCGCGATGTCGGCGGCACCAACCCGGCCGAGGCCAAGCGCCTCGCCGAGGAGCTCATCGTGCGCGACAAGGTGTCGCTGCTCGGCGGCTTCTATCTCACGCCTGAGATCGCGGCGGTGGCGCCGATCCTCACCGAGACCAAGACGCCCGCCGTCATGTTCGTGCCGGGCACGGCGCCGATCATCCGTCTGTCGCCCTACCTCATCCGCGTTGGCGACACGCTATGGCAGCCGGCGACGGTGGCCGCGGAATGGGCGGTCAAGAACGGCAAGAAGCGCGCCTATGTCGCGGTCGCCGATTTCACCGCCGGCTACGACGTGCAGGAGGCCTTCACCACCCGCTTCACCGCGCTCGGCGGCGTCATCCTGGGCGCCGACCACATGCCCTTGAGCACCGTCGACTATTCGCCCTTCGCCGAGCGCATCGCCGCGGCCAAGGCGGATGTCGCCTATGTCTTCGTGCCGAACGGCGCGCCCGCGATCGGCCTGATGCGGGCCCTGGCCGCGCGCCGCATCATCGGCAGCGCCACGACGGTGCTCTCCAACGACGAGACCGACGACACCGATATGCACCTCTTCGATGACTCGATCATCGGCGTCTATTCCGCGCATCTTTATGCCATCGGCCTGCCCTATGCCGAGAACACCAAGTTCAAGGCCGCGCTCAAGGCCAAGTTCGGCCCCGACGCCGTCCCCGGCGCCCTCACCGCCGTCAGCTACAGCGGCATGCAGGCGCTCTATCACATGATCGAGACGCAGCAGGGCAAGCCTTTCGACGGGCCGGCCAGCGTCGCGGCGATGCGCGGCTGGCAATGGGAAAGCCCGCGCGGGCCCCTCAAGATCGAGGCGGACACGCGCGACGTCACGCCCAACATCTATGTTCGCCGCGTCGAGAAGGTCGACGGCCATCTGCAGAACGTGGTGGTCGATACCTACGCCGCGGTCAAGGACCCCTGGGCCGCCAGCCACCCCGCGAAATAGTGCGGCCGGCGCGATGGATCAGCTTACCTCGAATGTGACTTTCATCGCGCTGTACGGCTTGTCCTACGGGATGGTGCTGTTCACCATCTCGGTAGGGCTGGTCGTGACGCTCGGGCTGATGCGGGTGGTCAATCTCGCGCACGGCGCCTTTGCCGCGATCGGCGGCTATATCGCGATCAGCCTGACCGGCGATTTCCACCTGCCCTTCGCGCTGGCGATCGTCATCGCGGTCGCCGGCGTCGCGCTCTTCAGCGTCGTCATCGAGCGGCTCTTCTTCGTCCATCTCTACGCGGCGAGCGAGCTCGATCAGGTGCTGATGACGATCGGGCTCATCTTCGTGGCCACCGCCGGCCTCAATCTCGCCTTCGGTCCGGACGTGCTGACCGCGCCGCTGCCGGCGCGGCTCGCGGCGGGGGTCGAGCTCGGCGGACAGCCCATTCAAGTCTATCGTCTCGTCGTCATCGCGCTGGGGATGCTGCTGCTGGCCGGTCTGTGGTTCGTGTTCGACGGCACCAGCTTCGGCGCACGCCTGCGCGCCGCGGTCGACAACCGCACCATGGCGCAGGCGATCGGCATCGACGTGACGCGGCTCTTCTCGATCGCCTTCGCGCTCGGCAGCGGGCTCGCCGCCTTCGGCGGCGCCATCGGTTTCGCCATTCTGCCGCTTGAGCCGCTTTACCCCTTCAAGTATCTCGCGCTGGTGCTGGTGATCGTCGCTCTCTCGGGCTTCGGCAACGTGAAAGCCTCGGCTGCCGTCGCGGTGCTGGTGGGCGTGGTCGATACCGCCGGCCGCCTGCTGTTCCCGGCATTCGGCGCCTTCATCATCTACATCGTTCTGGTCGCGCTCATGTTGTGGCGCGACCGCGGGCTGTTCGGCCGGCTCGCGGGATGAGAAAAGACGCGCGATCGGAGCTCCTGAGCCGCGATGCCCTGCGCCCGGCGGAGGTGGCGCCGTGGCTCATCGCGGCGGCGGCGTTCTTTATCTTCCCGAACTATCTGCCGCTCGGCACGACCGCGCTCATCATGGCGCTGTTCGCGCTCTCGCTCGACATCGCCATGGGCTTTGCCGGCATCGTGACGCTGGGCCATGCGCTGTTCTTCGGACTCGGCGCCTATTGCGCGGGTCTCCTTGCGCTCGCCGGCTGGCACGAGGCGATCACCGGCGCGATCGTGGCGGGCCTCGCCGCGGCGGTTCTGGCGTTCATGCTGGGCCCCCTCATCCTGCGTATGACCGGGCTCCCGCTCCTGATGGTGACCCTGGCGCTGGGCGTCATGGCCTACGAGGCCGCGAACAAGGCGACTTGGCTCACCGGCGGCGACAATGGCCTCGACGGCATCACCATAACCCCCCTCTTCGGCATGTTTCCCTGGTCGGTCTATGGCCGCACCGGCTACCTCTATGCCTTGGGCTGGCTCTTCGTGCTGTTCTGGGTGACGCGGCGGATCATCGCGTCGCCCTTCGGGATTGCTTTGCAGGGCGTGCGCGAGAACCGCCAGCGCATGGCGCTGGTGGGTGCGCCGGTGCTGTGGCATCTCGTGCGCGCCTATGTGGTGAGCGCGTTCATGGCCGGCATCGCCGGCGCGCTTTCGGCACAGACGACCGGCTTCGTCGGGCTTCAGGTCCTCAGCCTCGACAATTCCACCGATGTCATCGTGATGCTCGTGCTGGGCGGCATCGGCCGGCTTTATGGCGGGCTCCTCGGCGCGCCCGTCTATGTCCTGGTCAAGGATTTCGCCGCGGAGTGGAACCCCTATCACTGGATGTTCGTGATCGGCGGATTGCTGATCTTCGTCGTGCGCTTTGCGCGCGGCGGCCTCCTGGGCATGGCCGATATCGCGCTCCGATGGCCGGCGGCACGGCGCGGCCAAGCGGCGAAATGAGCACGCTCGCGCTCGAAACGGTGGGGCTCGGCAAGAGCTTCGGCGGCCTCGTCGTCGCCGAGGATATCGGCCTGCGCCTGCCGCTCGGGGCGCGCTATGCCCTCATCGGCCCGAACGGTGCCGGCAAGACCAGCCTCGTCGGGCTGCTGTCGGGCGTGCTGGCGCCCGATGCCGGCCGCATCCTGATGATGGGCCACGATATCACCGCCGAGCCACCGGCGCGCCGCGTCGCACAGGGGCTCGTCCGCACCTTCCAGATCAACAATCTCTTTCGCGGCCTTACCGTGATCGAGAACGTCTTCCTGGCGGTGAGCGAGCATCGCCGCGCCAGCCGCAGCATGCTCGCGCGCGCCGCGCGCCGTCGCGATCTCCTCGACGGCGCCGAGCAGGTGATCGCCCGCCTGGGGCTGGCCGCGGACACGCACCGCAAGGTCGCCGATCTCGCCTATGGCCGCCAGCGCCTGGTCGAGATCGCCATCGCGCTCAGCCTCGAGCCCAAGGTGCTGCTGCTGGACGAGCCCATGGCCGGCGTTCCCACCGCCGAGGCGGCGTGGCTCTTCGACGCGCTCGGCAGCTTGCCGGCGGAGATCGCGATCCTCATGATCGAGCACGACATGCAAATCGTGCGCCGCTTCGCCACCACGGTGATCGTCCTCGTGGGTGGCCGCGTCCTGATGTCGGGCTCGCCGCACGAGGTCATGGCCTCGGCCGAGGTCCATGCCGTCTATCTCGGACAGTCCGGGCGTGAGCGATTTGCCGGCGGATAAATTTTCCCTGGAGATCGCGCGGCTGCGCGGCGGCTGGGGACCGACGACAGTGATCGAGGACCTGTCGCTCGCGGTGGGCGCAGGCGAGACGGTCGCCATCATCGGTCGCAACGGCGTCGGCAAGACGACCCTCATGGAGCTCATCGTCGGGCGGGCGCACCGTCATGCCGGCGCGATCACCCTCGCCGGATCGGAGATTTCCGACCTGCCGATCCATCGCCGCGCGCGCCTGGGCATCGGCTATGTGCCGCAGCAGCGCGAGGTCTTTCCCAGCCTTTCGGTAAAAGAGCATCTTGTGGTCGCCCAGCGCCCGGGCCATTGGCGCATGGACGACGTATTCGGTCTCTTTCCCTCGCTCGCAAGCCGCCGCGACAGCCTCGGCCGCCAGCTTTCCGGCGGCGAGCAGCAGATGCTCGCGATCGCCCGCGCGCTGGTCGGCAATCCCCGTCTCCTTTTGATGGACGAGCCGTCGGAGGGACTGGCGCCGGTGGTGGTGGAGCAGCTCGTCGCGGCGATCCGCGGCGTCGTCGCGGCGGACACGCTCACCGTCCTCCTGGTGGAGCAGCGCACCGACATTGCGCTCGATCTCGCGGCGCGCAGCCTCATCATGGATCGCGGCCGGATCGTTTTCGACGGCGCGAGTGCCGCGCTGCGCCAGGACGACGCGCGCATCGCGCGGCTGATGGGGCTCGAAGATTGATGCGCGCGGCGTTCAGGACATTCCGGCAATGTAGCGCCGCAGCCGGGCGCGACCCCGCGGTCTGATCAGTCGGCCGGGCCGAGCGGCAGCGCCGTCCGGTACTTCACCTGCTTCAAGGCGAAGCTCGACTTGATGCTGGCGACGCCGCGCACGCGCGTCAGGTGATCGATCAGGAACCGCTCGTAGGCCGCGAGGTCGGCGGCGACGACGCGCAGGAGGTAATCCGCGTCGCCGGTCATGAGATAGCATTCCATCACCTCCGGCCGGCCGAGGATCGCCTTCTCGAAACGATCGAGCGCGAGCTCCACTTGGCGCTCCAGCGTCACGTTGACGAACACGCTCACCGGCAGCCCGATCGGCGCGGGATTGAGCAGAGTGACATAGCGCTGGATCACCCCCTGCTCCTCGAGCTCGCGCACCCGGCGCAGGCAGGGCGAGGGACTCAACCCCACCGCCTCCGCGAGCTGCACATTGGGCAGGCGCGCGTTCTCCTGGAGCGCCGCGAGGATTTTACGATCGATTGCGTCGAGTGCGATTTGGCGCAATTTTTCACTCATTTTTTCCTCATAGCAGGCATGACATTGCATAAATCATAGCAATTTTGGCCAAGTTCGCAATGATCCGCCCGCCGGTTCCGGGCTATTGAAGCTCGATGCCCGATGCCGCCCTTTCTCCGTCCGCCGTCGTCGCTCCCGACCACCTGACGACGCTCGACGCGCTCGCGCGCAAGATACTGTGGCTCGCGACCTGGACCATCCACCACGCGAACCACGAGCGCGAGAACCGCGACGGGCTGAAGGTTGGCGGCCATCAGGCGAGCTGCGCTTCGGCCGCGACGCTGATGGCGGCGCTTTATTTTCACGCACTGCGGCCGCAGGACCGGGTCGCGGTGAAGCCGCACGCGGCGCCCGTCTTCCACGCCATTCAGTATCTCCTGGGCCGGCAGAGCCGCGAGGCGCTCGAAGATTTCCGCGCCTTCGGCGGCGCGCAAGCCTATCCCTCGCGCACCAAGGATGAGACGCCGGTCGATTTCTCGACCGGCTCGGTCGGGTTGGGGGTCGGCGCCACGCTGTTTGCCGCGCTGGTGCAGGACTACGTGCGCCTCCACGGTCTCGTCGGCGCGGGCCACGTGCCGGGCCGGATGATCGCGCTCATGGGCGACGCCGAGCTCGACGAGGGCAACGTCTTCGAGGCGCTGCTCGAAGGCTGGAAGCACGACGTGCGCAATCTCTGGTGGATCATCGACTACAATCGCCAGAGCCTCGACGGCGTCGTCAACGACCGCCTGTTTCAGAAGATTCAGGATTTCTTCGCCACCGTCGGCTGGAAGGTCGTGACGCTCAAATACGGCAAGCGTCTCGAGGCGGCGTTCGCCGGGCCCGGCGGCGCGGCGCTCAGGCGCTGGATCGATGCCTGCCCGAACGATCTCTATTCCGCGCTCACCTATCAGGGCGGCGCCGGGTGGCGGCAGCGGCTCGAGGCCGATCTCGGCGGCGAGCCCGGCATCGCGCGGCTGCTGGGCGACCACGACGACGCAGGCCTCCACGCCCTCATGACCAACCTCGCAGGCCACGACATGGCGGCGATCGTGGAGGCCTTCGACGCCGCCACCGACGACGCGCCGCACTGCTTCGTGGCCTACACGATCAAGGGCATGGGCCTGCCACTGGCCGGCCACAAGGACAACCACGCCGGGCTGATGACGCCGGCGCAGATGGCGAGCTTCAAGGCGGCGCAGAACATCCCTGACGGCGCGGAATGGGACAGATACGCGGGTCTCGACATCGCGCCGAAGGCGCTCGACGCGTTTCTGGCCGGCGTCCCGGCAGCCAAGCGCCCGGCGGCACGCGCGCAGGCGGCACCACCCCTCCCCATGCCGAAACTCGCGCTCGCTCGCGCCGCCGAGGCGTCGACGCAGGAAGGGTTCGGCCGCGTCATGATCGAGATTGCCCGCGCCGGCGGCGATTTCGCCAAGCGCGTCGTCACCGCCTCGCCCGACGTGACCGTCTCGACCAATCTCGGCGGCTGGGTGAACCAGGTCGGCGTGTTTCATCGCACGGCGCATGCGGACGTGTTTCGCGAGCGCCGCGTGGCCTCGGCGCAGAAATGGGGGCTGGCGCCGGACGGCCGCCACATCGAATTGGGCATCGCCGAGAACAACCTCTTCCTGCTGCTCTCGGCATTGGGTCTCGCCGAGGCGCAGTTCGGCGCGCGCCTGTTGCCGATCGGGACGCTCTACGACCCGTTCATCGCCCGCGGCCTCGATGCGCTCAACTATGCCTGCTACCAGGATGCGCGCTTCCTGCTGGTCGCGACGCCGAGCGGCCTCACGCTGGCGCCTGAAGGCGGTGCGCATCAATCGATTGCCACGCCACTCATCGGCATCGGCCAGCCCGGCCTCACCTATTTCGAGCCCGCCTTCGTCGACGAGCTTCAGGTGGCCATGGTCTGGGGCTTCCGGCACATGCAGGAGCGCGACGGCGGCTCGGTCTATCTGCGCTTGTCGACCCGCACCGTCGAACAGCCGCGCCGCGAGATGACGGGCGCGCTCGCCGCGGACGTGGAGGCCGGCGGGTATTGGCTGCGCGAGCCGGCGCCGGGGGGCGAGGTCGCCGTCATCGCCATGGGCGCCGTGGTGCCCGAAGCGATCACGGCGATGGCGCGCATCGGCGAGCGCACATCGCGCGCCGGGCTACTCGTGGTGACCTCGCCCGACCGGCTCCATCGCGATTGGCTGGCGCGCGGAGGGCGCTCGCACGCCGCGCGGCTGCTGGCGCCGCTCGCCCGCGATGCCGCTCTCGTCACGGTGCTCGACGGCCACCCGCTGACCTTGTCCTGGCTTGGGTCCGTGCGCGGCCAGCGGACGGCCCCACTCGGCGTCAACGCATTCGGGCAATCGGGCGACCTTCCCGACCTCTATCGGGCCTATCGCATCGGCGCCGATGCCATCGAGGCCGCCGCGCGCGCGCTCTTCCAACCGTCCTGACAACGGCGGCGCCAACTTCCGGGCGAACGGTGCAACACCCTTGACCCGGTCACAAGAGTTAAGTATATCTGCATTCATGTATACAAAGAGCCACTCGGCTGACGGACCGGCACGATCGGCCGAGCAGGTCGCCTACGAATATCTGCGCGACGGCATTCTCACCGGGTGGCTTCCCAGCGGAACGCCCTTGCGGCAAGAGGACATCGCGGCGCGGCTTGGCCTCAGCCGAATTCCCATTCGCGACGCCCTCCGGCTTCTTGCGGCACGGGGCCTTGTGACCTTCGAGGCCAACCGGCGTGCCGTTGTGACGCTCTTGCAAGAGAGCGACCTCTCTGAGCTCTTCGAGATGCGGGCCGTCCTCGAAGGCTTGGCCGCGCGCCACGCGGTGGGGCATTTGACCGAGCAGGACCTCGACCGGCTAGCGTGGCTTGCGAACAGGATGGACGAGACGGAAGCCACCGGCGACCTGTGGATGCCGTCGCACGACGAGTTTCATGAGCTCCTCTGCGACCGATCGGGGATGCCGCGGCTCGCGGGCGAGATCAAGCGGCTGCGGCAGCGGGTCGAGCCCTATGTCCGCATCCTCATCATGGTTCATGGCGCGGCGGAGCTGAAGCTCAGCCGGCACGACAGTCTGTTGGGGGTGCTGCGCAGCGGCGATCCCAATCAGGCGGAGCAGGCATTGCGCGGCCATGTGATGCAGGCGACGCGTGAGATTCGCGCGAGCCTGCGGTCATCGCAGATCGATCCGTCCGCGCGCGGCAATGACGAAACGAAGAAGCCGGCGGAGCCACCGCTGCCGCTGCGTCGAAGCGCGCGGTGAAAGCGCAGGCCGGATATCGAGGCGCGCGCTGCAGCGGCCCATCGTGCGGCCCATGCACAGGAACACATTCTCAAAGTGCCGCGACAGCGGCGGGGAGGTTCGGCATGTTCTCTAGGTCCCATTGGAGCCGCCTGACGGCATCCCTCCTCGCCCTGCTTCTGGGAAGCTGGGTCTGGACCTATGCCGTCGCGGCCGACGCGCCCGGCAAGCTCACCATCTCCGTTCCGTCCGGAACCGTCCTGCCCTATCACGGCTTCCTGTTTCTCGGCGTGCCCCTGGGCTTCTACAAGGAGCTCGGCCTCCCCAACGTTGACATCGTGTCGATCGATGGCTCGTCGGCGGCGCTGCAACTGCTGGCAAGCGGCGACGCGCAAGTGGGCCATGTCGGGCTCTCCGCCTTTCTCGCGGCGAAGGCCAATCAGCCGGACCTGCCGGTTACGGCGGTGTTTCTTCAGGACATAAAGGGGATTTATTCGATCGGCGTCCCGCAAGACAGCGCCATTCACGAGGTGAGCGACCTCAAGGGCAAGCGCATCGGCGTCCTCGATTTCGCGAGCGGCGCCGTACCCTGGGTGAAGGACTTCCTGCAAGCGCACGGCGTCGGCGAGAAGGACGTCGAAATCCTGCCGGTCGGCGCCGGCGCCCAGGCCGCGGCGGCGCTCAGGGGTCACCTGGTCGATGCCGTCTCCCTGTCGACCGGATTGAGCGCCTCGGTCGAGAGCCTTGGCTTTCCGATGCGGTATTTCACCAAGGACGAGCCGAGCGGCATCATCGCCGCGAATTCGAAGTTTCTTGCGCAACACCGGAACATGGTCATCGAAGCCCTCAAGGGCATCGTCCTCAACCAGACCTTCATGGAGATCAATCCCGAGGCGTCCGTCCGCGAATACTGGAAGATGTATGGCCGCCCGAAAGGCCCGTCCGAGGCGCAGGCCATGACGCAAGGCAAATTGTATGTCGTGCGGCTTTCCGAGATCTGGAAGGACTACCGCGACACCAAGCGGCGCTGGGGCGACATGAACGATGCGACCTGGACCGATCTGGCCCAATTCAAGCCGATCAAGGACAAGCTTGGCAGCGACGAGAAGGTCAAGGCTTTCCTCAAAGATCTCTATACCAACGACCTGATCAAGGATGTGAACACGGTCGACCTCTCGCCCGCCATCAAGGCCGCGAAAGCCGGGGAATGAGCCTGGTCGCCGGCGTGCAATCAGTGCCCAGAAGGGACCGTACACCCGTGGCATCGTCCGCGCTGCCCGTCACCGCGAGCGAGCACCAGGCGCAGGACGTGCGGGTACAAGATGTCAGGCTGGTCTATTCCAACCGCGGCAAGCGGGTCGAGGCGATCTCCCAGCTCTCGCTGGACATCGCCAGCGGCGAGTTCGTTTCGGTGGTCGGCCCCAGCGGATGCGGAAAATCGAGCCTGCTGCGGGCGATCCTGGGGCTGGTGCGCCCGACCTCGGGCGAGATCCAGATCGGCGGCCACCGCGTGACGGGGCCGCGCCGCGATGTCGGCATCGTCTTCCAATCGCCGGTTTTGCTGCCGTGGCGGACGGTTCTGGGCAACGTCATGCTGCCCGCCCATGTCGCGCGGATCCCGGCGGCGACGGCCCGTCCCCGGGCGTTTGCGCTGATCCGGAATGTCGGCCTTGAGGGATTCGAGA
The DNA here is from genome assembly GCA_963832575.1 of uncultured Alphaproteobacteria bacterium. Taxonomy (GTDB): domain Bacteria; phylum Pseudomonadota; class Alphaproteobacteria; order ATCC43930; family CGMCC-115725; genus DATJLY01. Next base: position 22,655 of record CAWHUT010000013.1, on the reverse strand, counting down.
ATTCCTATCCCGCCCAGCTTTCGGGCGGCATGCAGCATCGCGTGGCGATCGTCCGGAGCCTGCTGCACGACCCCAGCCTGCTGCTGATGGACGAGCCCTTCGCGGCGCTCGATGCACTCACGCGCGAGCAGATCTCGTTCGACCTGCAAAAGCTGTGGATGGAGCAGCACAAGACCATCGTCTTCGTCACCCACAGCATCAGCGAAGCCGTGTTTCTGTCGAACCGGATCGTCGTCATGTCGGCGCGGCCCGGACGCATTCTGGAGATCTTCACCAATCCCCAGCCGCAGCCGCGCAGCGACGATGATCTCGCCGCGCCCGATTTCGTGAGGATCGTGCGGGAAATCCGGAAGCTGCTGGGCACCCCGGGTACCGAGAAAGGGTGAGCCATGAACGTGCCAGCCGATCTTGGCGACGCCACGCAAGCCGGCGTTCTTACCGACGACGATGACGACGACGCTCCCGGTCTCGGCCGCTCGGTGCAGCGGAGCCTGATCGGCCTGGCGAAGGGGACGCTCTCGCTCGCGATATTCATCGGCGCGTGGCAGGCGGTGACCATGATCTTCGCCCTGCCCGGCTATATCCTGCCGACGCCGACGCAGGTCGCGACCGCGCTCTTCTATGGCATCTTCGGCGGCGACTATTCCTTTGCGCTGCTGGTGACGCTCGGCGAAATCATTGCCGGGTTCGTGATCGGATCGGTGTTCGGCATCGTCGTCGGCATTTTGCTGGTCATCTGGCCGGCCATGGACCGCCTGTTCTTCCCCTATATCGTGGCCTTTCAGTCGCTGCCGAAAATCGCGATCGCGCCGCTGATGATCGTGTGGTTCGGCTTCGGCTTCGAATCCAAGGTGATCATCGTCGCCATGGTCTCGGCATTCCCCGTGCTGGTCAACATGATCGCCGGGTTGAAGTCGGCCGAGCAGGAGAAATTCGAGCTGATGCAGGCGCTGTGCGCGACGCGATGGCAGACCCTGTGGTACATACAATTTCCCAACTCGCTGCCCTACCTGTTCGCCGGGCTGTCGTCAGCGCTGGTGCTGTCGGTGATCGGCGCCATTGTCGGCGAGTTTGTCGGCGCGCGCTATGGCGTCGGGGTTTTGATCATGAAATCCAATTTCAATTTGGATGTCGCCGCGGTCTTCGCCCTGCTCGTTTTGCTTGGCGTGGTGGCCGCTTTCGTCAACATGCTGCTGCGCGTTGCCGGATCGCGCATCGTGTTCTGGGGCGACATCGACGGCAGCAATACATCGTCCACCTGAGGCATCGGTGCCGTGCCGCGCCCGGAGACCGGCACGGCTCGGAAGGAGCACCCATCCATGACTGGCATCGCAATCGACTGGCCGCGCAACGACTATTCCCGCATTCCCTTCGCGCTCTATCACAGCGAGGAAATCTATAAGGAAGAGCTGGAGAAGATATTCCACGGCCCGACCTGGTCGATCCTGGGTCTCGAGGTCGAGATCCCCAAGCCCGGCGATTTCCGGGTGACGCATGTCGGGGAGACCCCGGTCGTCGTCAACCGCAGCAAGAACGGCAGCATCCACGCCTTCGTCAATCGCTGCGCGCATCGCGGCGCCGAGATCGTGCGCGAGCCCTTTGGCAACACCGCCGACCACACCTGCATCTATCACGCCTGGTGCTACAGCCACGAAGGCGACCTGCTGGGTGTGCCGTTCCGCATGGGCGCCAAGGGTCAGGGCGGCATGCCCGCCGATTTCGAGCTGCGCAACCACGGGCTCGTCAAGCTGCGCGTGGCGGTGTGGAAGGGCATCATCTTCGGCACCTTCCAGGAAGCGACCGAGCCGCTCGAGGCCTATCTCGGCCCGCTGATCCTCGACCATGTCGGCGAGCTCTTCGAGCGGCCGATCAAGCTCCTGGGCTATCAGCGCCAGCGGATCAGCGCGAACTGGAAGCTCTATCACGAAAATATCCGCGACGCCTACCACGGCAGCCTGCTGCACGAGTTCAACCGAACCTTCGGACTGAGCCGCCTGACGCAGGTTTCCGGCAGCTACATGGACGCCCACCATCGCCACAGCAACCTGTTCCAGTATTCGGGCTCCGATTCCGACGAGGAAGCCCGCAAGGCCTATGCCGAAAACGGCGTCCAGCGCGCGGACTACCTGAAGCTGAACGACTACCGCATGGTGACCCGGATCAACGAGTTCTCGCGGACGATCAGCACGCGGATTCTTTCGGTCTTTCCCGACGCGTTCTTTCATCAGATCTCGAACTCGCTGGCGATGCGCAAGATCCGCCCGCTGGGCAAGGACGAGTTCGAGCTGGTCTGGACCCTCTTCGGCTACGAGGACGACGACGAGGCGATGACGTGGCATCGCCTCAATCAGGCCAACATCGTCGGGCCCGCGGGGCTCATCTCGATGGAGGATGGCGAGGCGCTCGAGCTCGTCCATCGCTCGACGGCGAGCGACGTGACGAAATCCGGCGTCGTCGAGATGGGCGGCATCGGCGCGATCGGCGATCGCGATACCCGCGTCAACGAGGTGACGATCCGCGGCTTCTGGGCCTTCTACAGCCAGCTCATGGGGATCGCTCCGGAAGGAGCCGCACGATGAGCGGCGGCGGCACCGACATCGGGCATCTGGTCGATCGCCTCATCCTCGAGAGCGCGATGCTGATCGACCGCGAGGAATTCGAGGCCTGGACCGAGTGCTTCGACGAGGAATCGAGCTACATGGTCATTCCCCGCGAAAACCGCGTCCAGGGCCTGCCGGCCGCCATCATTCGCTGCGACAGCAAGGCGATCCTCAAAGATCGCATCTCGGTGCTGCGGCACGCCAACAAGTACAATCCGCATTACGACAAGCATTTCGTCAATCGCGCGCGCATCCTGTCGATCGCCGACGACATCGTCTCGGCGGAGACGAACTTCATGATCGTGCAAACGTCCAAGACGGGCGTATCGCGCCTCTTCTGCGTCGGCTGCTACGAGGATCGGATCAGGATAGCGGGCGGCGCAGCGAAATTCATCGAGCGCGTGGCAGTTCTCGACACATTTTCTGTCCAGACCCTGGTGGCGACCCCGGTCTAGGAGAGATTTACGTCGCCAAATTACGGGAGATAGTCTGATGGCATACTTGAGATCGCGGGTTCGCTTTTCGCGCCTTGGGGCGGAAAGGCTGGCCGAGTGGCAGAAAATTCCCACCGCGACGGCATCCGATTGCATGAACCGGGGCCAGGCGATGGTGGCGGCAATCAAGCCGATCGCGCCGGGCATGCGCATCTGCGGCCAGGCGCGAACCGTGCAATGCATCTTCGCCGACAACAGCATTCTGCATTACGCCAATTCGACGGCCGAGCCCGGCGAGGTGCTGGTCGCCACATCGGGGGGCGTGACGGACGCGGCCTTGTGGGGCGGCGTCACCAGTCTCGAAGCGAAGATGCGGCATCTCGGCGGGCTGGTGGTCGACGGATCGGTCCGCGATCTCGCCGAATCGCTGCGCGTCGGATTTCCGATCTTCTGCCGGGGGATCGTGCCGTGCGGGCCGCACAAGGCTTTTGGCGGCGCCATGGACGTGCCGATCGCCTGCGGCGGTCTCGCCGTGCGGCCGGGCGACCTGATCCTTGGTGATGACGACGGCATCGTCGTCGTGCCGCTCGATCGCGAAGAAGCGGTCTTCAAGGCGGCCGTCAATCATCGCAAGAGCGAGGAACACTGGCTCAAGATCCTCGGCGGCCCGGTGCCGCTCTACAAGGATTTGGGCATCCCCGAGCCCGAGTTCATCGACTAGCGCTCGGCATCGCACAACACGGAAACATCGGAGAAACGCCAGTGGCAATAGCTTCCAACGTCAGCTTCGCGAACCCGAAGGGTTCTTCCCCGGTCCTCGGCCTTTATTCCCATGTCGGGACCGTCAAAGGCGGCACGCTGCATTTCATCGCCGGCCAGGTCTCCATCGATGCGAGCGGCGAACTCGTGGGAAAGGACGACTTCGACCAGCAATTCGCCCGCGTCTTCACCGCCCTCGGCGGCATTCTGCACGAGCTCGGCGGCGACTATAGCTCGATCGCCAAGCTCACGACCTATCTCGTGCACTCCCAGGACATCGCCAAATTCATGAAATGCCGGGAGACGTTATTCCCTAAGATCTTTCCCGGCGGGAAGTATCCTCCCAACACGCTGCTGATCATCGACCGTCTGGTCAAGGAAGAGTTCTTGATCGAAGTGGAGGCGATGGCCGCGATCTAGCGCCCCGAGGACGCGATCCACCGTGGCGCCATTGACCAATACGGCGCGCGACCGTCTGGAGCGGGGCGAGCTTGCCGTCGGGCTTGGCCTGCGGCACGTCCGCTCCGGCGAGATCGCGCGGATGCTGAGGAGCTGCGGCTATGATTGGCTCTTCATCGATCTCGAACACAGCGCCATGTCGATCGAGACCGCGGCGCAGATCGCGGTGGCGGGGCTCGATGCCGGTATTGCGCCTCTCGTCCGGGTGCCGGCAGATCAGTTCTGGCTGGCGACGCGGCTCCTCGATGCCGGCGCCCTCGGCATCGTCATGCCTCACGTCAACACGCCGGACGAGGCGCGCGCCATCGTGCGGCATCTGCGCTACCCGCCCATCGGCCACCGCTCCGTCGCCGGCGCGCTGCCGCAGCTCGATTTCCGCGCGCCGAAATGGAGCGAGCTGACGGCCACGATCGATGCCGCGGTGCTCGTCGTCGTGATGCTCGAGACGCCGCAGGCCATCGCCAACGCCGATGCCATCGCTGCGGTGCCGGGCATCGACGTGCTGCTGATCGGCACGGGCGATTTGGCCGCCGAACACGGCGTTCCCGACGACCTCGCCAGTCCGGTTCTCGCCGCCGCCTACGCAACGGTCGTCGACGCCTGCCGCAAGCACCGCAAATGGCCGGGGATGGGCGGCGTCTATGACGAGAAGCTGATGGAGCGGTACATCAAGCTCGGCATGCGCATGATCCTCGCCGGCGGCGACGTCGCGCTGCTGATGGGCGCGGCGACACAGCGCCTGTCGTTTGTCCGGGGCTGTGCGGCCGGAATGCCATGACGATTGCTCCGCTGATACCCTACGGCTACGGCGTCGCGCGCCTCTGCGCGGCGGCGGTGTTCCTTTACAGCGGCGCGGACAAACTCTGGCATTGGCGAGCCTGCGTCAAGGAGGTCGCCGACCTCGGCCTGCAGCACCCGTCTCTTTTGGCCGCGCTGACGATCGTGACGCAATTGGTCGGCGGGCTGATGGTGGCGACCGGATACGCCGCGTGGCTCGGCGCGATCCTGCTGGCCGGCTTCACAACGGTGGCCACATTGCTTGCCCACCGCTTCTGGCTTGTTTCCGGCGAGCGTTCGCGCCAGGAGCTGACGACGGCGCTTGAGCATCTCGCCATCGTCGGCGGCCTCCTGCTCATTGCCATCGTCGATCTCGCGCCGCGCGGATAATCACGCTGCCCCGCCGATCTCATTTCGACGTTTCACGCGCTGCGTCAGCATCGCCTTGTGGTGGAACGAACCGCGATCGTGTTCGACGAACGCTATCGGCCGAGCCAGCCCGACGGCAAGCTTGGTCGGAATTCGCTTCGATCGCGGGGAGCGCCATCAAAGCGACCGGCTTAGGTAGAATCCGAGCCTGACGCGGCAGGCCGCCGTGCAATACGGTTTGGTCTCGGTCGATGGGACAGCAGTGTCGCTGTCTCACGGTCGATGTCTCGTGGTCGATCGCGGTAACGACATTCCAGGTTGTTGAAATGACGAAGCCGGGGCCGGCCACTGACGATCAAATGTCTTGGCCCAAACCGGAGATATCATGACCGACGACACGATGCAGCCTGATGCGAACGACCGACCCGAGCAGGCAAAGCCAGACCACATGGGTCAACAGGTGCCGCAGACCAATGCCGGTGCCGCGGGCCAGCGTAGGGCGCCGGGGCGCAGGCCACTCCTGCACCTGAAGGACCACCCGACCCCATCTTTGCCAACCCCGGATCGGGCGCCACCGCAAACATAGCAAGAGAGCGCACAATGTTATGGAATGCATCCGCGATCAATGGCTACGCCATTGCGGCACGTGATGGTCCGCTCGGCACCGTTAACGATTGTCTCTTTGACGACGCGAGCTGGTTGATTTGTTGGCTGGTCGTCGACACCGGCACCTGGCTATCCGGCCGCAAAGTCCTTCTGCCCCCGTCCGTCCTCGGACACCTCGACGCAAAGGAACGCGAATGCACCGTCAAATTGACCATGCAGCAGGTCAAGGACAGCCCGGAGATCGACATCGATCGGACCGTGTCGCGGCAGATGGAGACCAATGTTTACGGGTACTACGGCTGGAATCCGTATTGGGGGAGCGGCCTTTACACCGGCGGCGGCGCTATGCCCGGCGTCATGGCGGCGGCACCGTCCCTGGAACCGGTCCGGCGCGAGGTCGATAGTGCCGACCTGCAGCGAAACGACGGCAATCCGCATCTGCGCAGCATCAAGGCGGTCACCGGATACCATATCGATGCCAGCGACGGCGAGATCGGTCACGTCGAGGACTTCCTTGTCGATGACACCGATTGGGGTATCCATTATCTCGTCGTCGATACAAAGAACTGGTGGCCCGCAGAGAAGGTCCTCATTTCGCCGCGGTCGGCACGAGAGATCGATTGGTCGAATAAGCTGGTGCATCTCGATGTCGATCGCCAGCGGGTCAAAAACAGCCCGACCTACGATGCATCCACAACGGTCGACCAAGCCTATGATGAAACGTTTCTCACCTATTACGGCATCCGGTGGATCGCCAAGTGATCGGACCCTGACCGCCGCGCCGCGTTCAAGATTGGCGATGTCCTAATTCGATTTCCTGAGAAGCTGTACCGCATAGAAAATCAGCCGGGAAACGAGAAACCCGAACAGTGGCCACAGCCAATAGGCTTCGGGAAACGATAACCACCCCACGAATACGTGCCATGATTCCGTCACGGAGAAAGACGGCGAATGAATGAATTCCGAGCAGTAAGCCTAAGACGGCGCCAACAACGGAAACGACGGCCCAAGCGAGTTGATGCTCGTGCGTCCAACGCAACGGATTCATTCTGCTCCTTTAGGAGCCGACGCAGCTCGGCGCCGCCTTTTGGAATTGACGTACGCTGCGATCAGCTTGGCTGCCCGGCGCTCTCCTGACTGATCGCCCCGGGCATCGTGACTTGCGTCGGAATTCCCGTCCGCTCTCGACCGACCTCGCTCACCTTCGACCAGTCGATCCGGTCCACTCTGTCGCCAGCCGCCGCCGTGACGCTCGCTTCGAGATCATCCGGTGGCGCCACCGCCGTCATCGTATTGTCGATATCGAGCTCGTCGCCCTGATCCTTCGTCGGATGGACTTCGACAAAGAGTTCGTCGCCGACCCACGCCACCTTCACATCCTGATTGACCACGCGTACCGGCGTGCCGACCGGAATTTCGTGGAAGAGTTTATCGATGTCTTCCGGATAGAGATGCATGCAGCCGTGGCTCACGTCGCGTCCGACGCCATCGGGCTTGTTGGTGCCGTGAAGGAGGTAGGTGGGCCAGCCCAGACGCAAGGCATAGGCGCCGAGAGGATTGTCCGGTCCGGAGGGAATGACCCGGGGGAGGTCGGGTCTTTCCTCGTGGATCGAAGGCGGCGGATACCAGGCCGGGTTGGCCTCCTTGGCAACGATCCGGGTCGTGCCGATGGGCGTCGACGCGCCCAGGACGCCAATACCGATCGGGAAGGTTTCAACCATGTTTTTGCCAGGCGGAAAATAGTAGAGGCGCTGCTCCGCGAGATTGATGACGATACCGCGCCGCGGCGCATCGGGCAGCAGATAAAAGGCCGGAATTGTAATCTGGCGTCCGTTGCCGGGGTTCCAGGGATTGACACCGCGGTTGGCCGCCATGAGTTGGGTGAAGCCAAGATCGTACCGGCGGCCGACATCCATCAACGTATCCGGCTGTTGCGCTGCGTACGTTTCGACCGCACCGACCGCCGTCTCGTGCGCGGCAAGGGGAAATTCTGCCGCCGTCGCGGGCATCGCAAGGAGGGAAAGAGATCCAAGCACGCTGAAAAGCGTCTTCCCGTTGCCAAGACGACGCCCTCCGAGATGTCGATCGACCCGTCGCCCGACCGCCATTGCGACCTCCTCCGGTCCAAAAAACTGACGCCCACGCCAGGGGCCGCGGCCGGCTTTGGTACGATTCGGCCCGCGGGCCCCGAATGCGTGGCGTGAGCCTACTTCGTGAGGCTTCTCTGGTAGGCCTGACTGGTCTGCTGTTCCGATGCCTTGGCGTCGGCTTCAGCCCGCTGCGCCGTGGTGAGCGCTTGCTGCGCCGTGGCCATCGCCTGGTCAGCCTTGGCGGACACCGCCGAGTACTCGCTCGTGGTGGTGGTGGTTTCGCTTGGGTTGCTTGAACAGGCAGCCAGTGCGAAAGGTGCGGTTGCCGCAAGAAATAGAACGCTTCTCAGACTTGCCATTGCATTCTCCGCTTTCCATGGATGTCATGCCGGCGCGCCCGCTTGCGAGCACGCCTGCCCGGCGGAGACACCGATCGAGACGCTAACGGCCCGAACCGCCATCCCCAGCCCCAGTAGATCAACGATAAACCTCGCCCAACCGTTGCGTCAGAGTCGGAAACTACCTAAACCTGCGGTTATCACCGGGACACCCGCGCGGCTTGGCGCGACGCCGAAGTGGCAATTTAGTGGCAGTTTCCCGAGGGTATCGCTACTATAGGTAGGGTCCAGTCGACGCCATCGGCCATGCCGTTTGGCACAAGATCGACCATCGCACTTCTTCGTGAGTGGGGGATCACTCTCTGCCTCTGTGCCGTGATATTGCCCGTCTTCGCGCCGCGATCGCGGCGGCGCTACTGGCTCTTTACGCGGGCTTTTGCGCCAGCCCTGCCCTCGCCGCGCACGCGTCCTTGGGCAAGGCCGACCGGATCGTCGTGCTGAAATCCGAACGCAAGCTCCTTCTGATGCGCCACGGCGCGGTGCTCCGGTCCTATCCGATCGCGCTCGGGCCCCATTCCCGCGGGCCCAAGCGTGCCACCGGCGACGGCAGAACGCCCGAGGGCGTCTATCTCATCGACGGCCGGCACCCGCATTCGCCCTATCACTTGGCGCTGCACATCTCCTATCCAGACGCGGCCGACCGCGCGTACGCCACCGCCGCGCATGTCGATCCCGGCGGCGACATTTTCATACACGGATTACCGGCGTGGTACGGCGGACCCAAAGACCCCAACCGTTTCTACAAGGATTGGACCGAGGGCTGCATTTCCGTTGGCGACACGGCGATCGAGGAGATCTGGGCCGCGGTCGATGACGGCACGCCGATCGAGATCCGTCCGTAGCGCTCCTGCGCGCCTAGGGCCGAATCGCCGGCTGACCATCACGGGGCACCGCCATGACATTCGAGCCGCCGACTGCCGCGACGCTGCGCGCGCTGGCCGATCACTTCGGCCTCGCCCTCGATGAGGCGGAGATCGCCTGCTATCTCGGGCAGGCGGACCGGGTGCAGCAGACCTTCGCGCGTCTGGCCACACTGCCCGAGGAAACGCCGAGCCCGCGCTTTCCGCGCGGCGAGTGGCATCTGCCGCGGCCGGAAGAGAACCGGTGGAACGCATGGGCCGCCCTTACGTCGATCACAGGGAGCGCACGGGGACGGCTGCGCGGCAAGCGCGTCGCCATCAAGGATTTGGTCTGCGTCGCCGGAATGCCCATGACCAATGGCGGCGCCGCGTGCCTCAATGGCTATCTGCCCGAACTCGACGCGACCGTCGTGACGCGGCTTCTCGCAGCGGGGGCCGAAATTCGTGGCAAGGCCGTCTGCGAATATTTCTGCGCATCGAGCGGCAGCCATACCTCCACCACCGGAGCGGTGGAGAATCCCCGCCGGCTCGGCCATTCGACGGGCGGGTCCTCCTCCGGCTGCGCCGCGCTGGTGGCGGCGGGCGAGGTCGATATCGCGGTCGGCGGCGACCAGGCAGGCTCGATCCGCATTCCCTCCGCGCATTGCGGCATTTACGGCATGAAGCCGACATGGGGGTTATCTCCTCCAGGAAGCCTATGTCCACCCAGACATCCGTACCTCGGAGGTCAGCGCTGGTGGTCCAGTTGTGATCGAGCACCGTCTCGCGCTCATTCTTCGCCAGCACGCCGTGCTCGCTGGTGGAGACCACCACCCAGCGTGGCAATTTCGTCTCGATGATGCCGTCGGTCACCAGTTGCGCCGTCAGGTTGTAGTCGTAACTGCTCGACTGATACGCTGCGCGGCGCAATGCCAGGTTCCGCCGGGTGGCTTTCAATGCCCGCTATGCCTAAACCCTTCCGATGGAGTTGAGACTTGACCTGTTCGAGCGTTTCCACGTACCGCTCACGGGAAACGTTGTCCAGCACCGGCGAAACGTCGAGAATGATGTACTTCAGACCACTCTGGGCGCTCAACGCAATCTTGTGTTCTTCATTCGGATAAAGCCGCTCCGTAAAAATCAGCCCGCCCTTTCCGGAAGGCGTATTTCGGCGGGGCGCTCGTGGTTCCTGCGGCGGGGCGGCCAAAGCCGTGCCGGCACCGGCCGCTCGATCAGCTTGAGCTTCATCTTCTCCGGCAGCCCGCCGACTTGTGATGGCTCTTGATGATCTGCGACGCCCTCGCACCGAGCGCGACTCGATCACGTCGGGATAGAGGTGCCCTGCACCAGCCACTCGACTTTGCCTTCGATCTGCTCGATGCGGTGCGCCTCTTCTTCGAAGACCGCGATGAACTTGTTGCCGATGATCTTGCGTTCTTCTCGGATCGCTGACCCCTGCGAGTTTGCTGAGGAAACGCTCCGTCGTGAAGATGATCGACAAGGAGATCATCGTGCCGGTGGCCGTGTGGCTAGCAAGAACGTGCATCGCTCAGCGACTCTCAAAATCTTCACCCGCAACTTCTCGAACGTCGTACCAAATCGCTGAACGAACTCCTTGGTCGATAAGAAGAAGTCCCTCTTTGCCAAGCGCAGCACAGGGCGCTTGTCTCGCCAGAGGCTGCTGCTGGTTGCAAGCAATGCCCTGTCAATGCGTAGCTGACGATCTCCAGAATCCCTAATTCTGAAGAATGTCGTTCTCCCCAAGTTATTTCATCGCTCAGCGCCTTCATGCCGTCGAGTCCCTGTTTGGTTACCACATCTACAGCTCCCGTCCAGAGCACATAGGGCGTATCCAGATTTTCTAATGGTCTCACCAATAATAGGATGCGGCTGAAGCTCCAGTCCTTGTCCGAATAGGATTCGAGGGCCGAATTTAGGCGGGTAACCAGTTGTTCAAGAGTGGCTTGGTCAAATTGAGGTGACATCTGTTTCATGGGTGATTGTTAGCAATTAAAAATCTAGTTGCAATCCTAGTCCGCGGACTTATACTGCCTAGGCGTTACTAAGAATTTGTAGATTCAGGAGTTTGCACGTTCTTCAGAGGGGTTCCCCACCCCCACCTCCTTGGCGTGCAACTCCTGAATCTCTTTTTTAGCAGATCCTTTTCGATCGCCCAGGTTCTGTTTTTGATCTTTTCGCTGGCTCGGCACTCTTCACGATATGTTGCGCCTTTCTGGCTTGCGTTTGCGATACGGTTTACCTACAACCTCAATCGAAATTAGTCCAAGGCCGGCGTTTCTCAATAGCGAACTTTCTTTGCGAGGAGATCGATGGGGACAACTTTTAACGACATTACCAAGACGATCGGACGGACGCCACTAGTTCGGCTCAATCGGATCACGGCAGGGGTGGAAGCCACAGTCGCCGTCAAATGCGAGTTCTTCAATCCGGCGAGTTCCGTGAAAGATCGCATCGGCGTGGCCATGATCGAAGCCGCGGAGCGCGAGGGGCGCATCGGCAAAGACTCACTGATTGTCGAACCGACTTCCGGCAACACAGGAATTGCGCTGGCATTTGTCTGCGCAGCCAAGGGGTATCATTTGATTTTGACGATGCCGGACACGATGAGTGCTGAACGCCGCGTCTTGTTGCGGATGCTCGGGGCCGACTTGGTTCTTACTCCCGGAGCGGAAGGGATGCCCGGCGCGATTCGGAAAGCCGAACAGTTGCTCAAGGAGAACAAAGGCGCATTCATGCCGCAGCAGTTCAACAACCCCGCCAATCCTGAGATTCATCGACGGACGACGGCGGTGGAAATTTGGGAAGACACCGACGGCCACGTCGATGCCATTGTTGCTGGAGTTGGCACGGGAGGCACGATCACCGGGGTCGGCGAAGTCATCAAATCCAAGAAGCGCGATTTCAAAGTCGTCGCCGTCGAGCCAGTGGATTCAGCAGTCATCAGCGGTGGCAAACCGGGACCGCACAAGATTCAGGGTATCGGCGCGGGTTTCATTCCCGAAGAACCTGAATACGTCGATCCTCGACGAGACCATTAAGGTTAGTAATGACGACGCATTTATCATGGCGCGGCGTCTCTCGAAGGAGGAAGGCATCCTCGCCGGTATTTCGTTCAGGCGCAAACGTTTGGGCGGCAATCCAATACGCCAGACGCCCGGAAAACAAAGGCAAACTCATAGTCACCATCGCGCCGTCCACGGGCGAACGCTATCTCAGCACGCCGTTGGCGGCAGAAGCGCGCGCCGAAGTCAGCAAGAATTCCTGACGTTGGTGATGAAGACCGCTCTCCTTTTTGCCGGGCAGGGCAGCCAAACTGTCGGGATGGGCCGCGATCTTTGCTGAGAAGTACTGAGGTCGCCCGCCAACTTTTCGCCCGCGCCAATGATGTCCTCGGCCGCGACCTGCGGAAGATTTGCTTTGAAGGCCCCGCCGACGTGCTCACAAAAACCGATAACGCCCAGCCGGGGATTTTTGTGGCCAGCTTGGCGTGTCTGGCGGCGTTGCGCGAGCGCGTTTCAGATTTGAAATTTGAGGCGGCTGCAGGCTTGTCCTTGGGCGAATTCACCGCGCTGACCGCCGCGGAGGCGGTTGAGCTTCGAAGAGGGGTTGCGGATGGTGCAAAAGCGCGGACGCTTCATGCAGGAGGCTTGTGACGCGACCCGCGGCGGTATGGCTTCCATTCTCGGGCTTGAGGAAGCTGTCCTGGCAGAAGTTTGTCGCGAGACAGAAGTCGACATTGCCAATATCAACTCTCCCGGCCAAATCGTCATCTCGGGTGACCAGGAGAAGGTGGGCAAGGCTGTGGAACTCGCCAAAGACGCGAGGCGCGAAGCGCGCGATTCCGCTGGTTGTCGCCGGGGCGTATCACTCGCGGTTGATGGAAAGCGCGAAGATCAAAGTGGCCGATGCGCTTGTCGATTTCCCGGTGCGTGAACTCCCGAAGGTCCCGGTTGTGTTCGAACGTCACGGCACGTCCCGTCGGGAGCGCTGCGGAGATCAAAGATCTTCTCGTGCGACAGGTCACATCGTCCGGTTCGGTGGAGCGACTCGATGCAGTGGCTGCTGGCACAGGGCTTCACGCGCTTCATCGAGCTTGGCCCCGGCAATGTTCTCAGCGGCCTCATGAAACGCATCAATCGGGACGCCGAGATCCTGAATGTCAGCGATTGCCCGGACTTTGGACGCCACAAGCGCGGCACTCTGTGAACAGAGTGCGCGCGCTGTGTGACCGACGTTTGCTCAGTAAGCACCCCAGTCAATGCCGACGCCCGACAAAGCTGTCTTTGTGGCCGCATTGACCTGCACCTGGTTGGTACCGACGTTGCCGATCGATATGGATTCCCGAGCAGGTCGGTGTGACCCAGGCCGTCTTGAGATACGTGGCGGCGCTGGTTGTGTTCACCGGGTTTCCGTCGATTTGCCCGGTCTCAAGTGCCCATTGGTCAATGGCGGCGTCCATTTGACGCGCATCATTGAGAATGCGGCGGCCTTGAGACTGTTTGCGGGCTTTGACGAAAGCCCGGGACTGCGAGCGCGGCGAGCAACCCAATGATGGCTACCACAATCATTATTTCAACCAAGGTGAACCCCGCGTTGTTTTTCCTAGTTTGAACGAACATTTCTAATCACCTCTTTTCTCGAAACTGCGTTTTCTTACGCGCTTCCCTGTTGGAGCATTGCAGGTACCGCAGAGGGCAAAGCTGGTGTCAGGCAGGATTTGATTGTTGTGTAGGGTGAAACCCTACACGCTGGGACGTTCTTCCCAGCGGATCGCTTCACGGAGCAATTCGGTCGCGTTGGCAAGATGAAGTTTGTCTTTGATACGGGCGCAGTACGCTTGGACCGTTTTGACACTGAGGTGGAGTTCCTCGGCAATTTGTTTGGTTTCCCGGCCCTGACCGAGGAGCTGAAACACTTCCAACTCGCGGTCGCTGAGCGCCGCCACAGGTGACGTGGACGAAGCCGCTCGGCTGCCGGCAAACTTGTTGGTGATGATGGTCGACGCCCGTTCGCTCAAATACAAATTGCCCGCGAGCACCTGGCGAACGGCAGCGACAATCTTTTTGGCGGTCTCGCGTTTCATGATGTAACCCCGCGCGCCGGCCCGCAAGGCGCGCTCAAAGTACAGCGCTTCGTCGTGCATCGACAACACAATCACCGGGAGACTACGGATGTGCTTCCTTCAGATCCTTGATCAGTTCCAGACCAGAACCGCCGCCCAGCGAAATGTCCACGATCGCCACATCGGGTTTGGTCGAGTCGATTCCATCCCGCGCGTGCGGCACGTCCTCGGCCTCACCGCACACGACAAGATCGCCTTGCTGGTTAATGAGATTGGCGAGCCACTCTCGGACAAGCGGATGATCGTCGACAACAAAAACTCGTTTTTGGCTCATGGCAGCGTGCAGGTGATCACCGTGCCGTCGACGGCAGCTCGACGCACGGAAAGCGTTCCACCGATAATACTCGTGCGGTGCCCCATGATTCGCAAACCCATTCCCGTGCTCTGCGGCGGCGGATCGGGCACTCCGACACCGTCGTCCACCACCGAGAGGATTGTGTGCGAGTCCGGCCGGGAAAGTCTGACGACGATGTGCCGCGCCTTGCCGTGCCTGACGGCGTTGGTGATGGACTCCTGAGCGATTCGATACAGGTGCGTCGCCATGGCCACATCATGAACGGGGACAGGCTGTTCGCATTCGAAAGCGGCAGTCGATTTTGAACTGATTGGTAGCATGGGCGGCCAACTCATGCAAAGCGGCCATCAGTCCTTCAGCCTCCAACTCCACCGGGTACAGGCCTCGCGACAGGTTACGGGCCAGCGTGATGCCCTGTTCGACCAGGTCCACGATCTTGGCGGCGTCGGTCGCCTCCGGCAAACCGCGGCCTGCGAGCTTTTCCTCAAGGACCTGGCTCGCCAACGCCGTGGCTGTGAAATGCTGACACACACTGTCGTGCAAATCCTGGCCGATACGTCGCTGCTCGCGCTCGCTGATCGTTAACAACTCCTTGGCAAGCCGCTCCCGCTCGCTCATTTCTGCCGTCAAGGCCAGCGTGCGTTGGCGGACGCGTTCCTCCAATTCGGCGTACAACGACCGCAGCTTTGCCAACAACCAAACCACCACGAGATAAAAGCTAAGCACGATCATCGCGTTCCAAATCGGCACCAGAGGGTTCGTGTATTGCGCGCCAGCGGTGAGATCGGCTGCCAGCCAGGTAATCGTGCTGAGCAGGGAGATGATGACACCGAACTCTTTCCCGACGGACCAAACAGCCAGGAAGACAGCCAAAAGATAAAAGACCGAGAATGAGATTTCGTAACCGGTCAGGTAATCAGCCATTCCAACAAGGCCGACAATCGCAACTGTTACAGCAATCAAAACCGGGCGTGGCCAATTGAGCAGACGGGCGGTCAATCGCGGCATGGTGCGTTAGACACCTTGCGGTCGAATTGGTTCACTGTCCATGGGGCCGGCGAATCCAGGGCAATTTCCGCCGCGATTGGTGTTGACAAGCAGGCGCGTGGCTGGCTAGGAAAGCCGGATGCAGAAACTTCTGGAGAACAAGGTAGCGGTGGTGACGGGAGCGGGGCGGGGCATTGGCGAAGCCATTGCGCGGCGGCTCGCGGGCGAAGGCGCGGCGATTGCCGTGTGCGACGTGATGCTGGACAACGCGCAGCAGGTTGCCACCGAGCCTCGCCAAGAGCGGCACGAAGGCCAGCGCGTATGCGGTGAACGTGACCGACAGCAAGCAGGTCACAGGAAGTCTGCGACAAGATTGTGGCGGATTTCGGCCGCGTGGATATTCTCGTCAATAATGCCGGCATCACGCGCGACGGATTGCTGCTGCGGATGAGCGACGAGGACTGGGATGCGGTGCTGGGCGTGAACCTGAAGGGCGCGTTCCTGTTTACCGAGAGCGTTGGCCGCACGATGCTGAAGCAGCGCAGCGGCGCGATCGTCAACATCGCGTCCATTGTCGGCGTGATGGGCAATGCGGGCCAGGCGAACTATTCGGCGTCGAAAGCGGGCTTGATCGGATTTACGAAAACGGTGGCCAAGGAGTTGGCGTCGCGCGGGATTCGCTGCCAACGCCGTGGCGCCGGGGTTTATCCAGACGCCGATGACGGACGAGCTGAGCCCGGAAGCCAGGAAGATGCAGACGGACTTCATCGCGCTGAAGCGCCTGGGCTTGCCGGAGGACGTGGCCAACGTGGTGTTGTTTCTGGCCAGCGATCTGTCCAGCTACGTGACCGGACAGGTGATCTGCGGTGGATGGCGGCTTGGCGATGTGAGAGCGAGATTCAGGCGCAAACAAAACTTTGACAAGCGAGCAAGTTTTCGCATAAAGAAACGAACGCTTTTTGAAACAGGAGGAGCCAATGGCAGAAAAATCCGTAGCAGACCGTGTGAAGGAGATCATTGTCGAACAGCTCGGCGTGAATCCCGATCAAGTGACGCCCGAGGCGAAGTTCATCGAAGATTTGGGCGCGGACTCCCTCGACACGGTGGAATTGGTCATGGCGTTTGAAGAGGAGTTTGGCGCGGAGATCCCCGACGAAGACGCCGAGAAGCTCCAGACCGTCGGCGACGTGGTCAAATACATCGAGGAGCGCGGCGAGAAATAACGCGAATACCAACGCCCCGCGCCCCGCCAACGGTCGGGCGCGAAGAAGGGGCCGAAGAATTGCGGGGCATAAAGTGAGTTGCAATTTCACGCTTTATGCCCCAATTTTTCGCAGGCTTACGCAACCATGAGCGAACGACGCGTTGTCATCACAGGCATGGGAGTCCTCACGCCGCTGGGCAGTGAGCTGGAGGTGTTTTGGCAGAATCTGCTCGCCGGCAAGAGCGGCATCGCGCCCGTCACCCGATTCGACACCACGGATTTCGACTGCAAGATCGGCGGCGAAGTCAAGGACTTCAAGCCCGAGGAGTTCATGCCGATCAAGGAAACGCGCCGCACGGACCGGTTCACGCAGTATGCCGTCGGCGCCGCCAAGAAGGCGATGGCGGATTCCGGCATCGACATGGCGAAGGCGGACGCCAACCGCATCGGCGTGCTGATCGGCTCGGGCATCGGCGGCATGGAGACCATCGAAGAGCAGGTCGGGCATCCTGCTCAAGAAAGGGCCCGGGCCGCGTGTCGCCGTTCATGATTCCGATGCTGATCGTCAACATGGCCAGCGGCTACGTGTCCATGTTGCTGGGCGCGAAAGGCCCGAACCTGGCGGTCGTCTCCGCTTGCGCGACGGCGACGCATGCGCTGGGCGAAGCGGCGCGGGCGATCGTTCACAATGATGCCGACATCATGATTGCCGGCGGCACCGAAGCGGCGATCACCCAGATGGGCTATGCCGGTTTCTGCGCCATGAAAGCCATGAGCACGCGCAATAACGAACCCGAACGCGCCAGCCGTCCGTTCGACGCGCAGCGCGACGGATTTGTCATGGGCGAGGGCGCGGGCGTTTGCATTCTCGAATCGCTCGAGCACGCCCGTCAAACGTCACGCGAAGATTTACTGCGAAGTCGCCGGCTACGGCATCACCGGCGACGCCTACCACATGAGCGCGCCCGCTCCCGAAGGCGAAGGCGCGGCGCGGTCGATGGCGATGGCGTTGCGCCACGCCAGGCTGAACCCGGAGCAGATCGATTACATCAACGCCCACGGCACCTCGACGCCGGTCGGCGACAAGTGCGAAACCCAGGCGATCAAGACGGTGTTCGGCGCTCACGCGAAGAAGCTCGCCGTCAGTTCCACCAAATCCATGACCGGCCATCTGCTCGGCGCGGCCGGTGCGGTGGAGACCGCGGTCTGCGCGCTGGCGATTCGCGACGGCATGATTCCGCCGACGATCAATTACGAGAATCCCGATCCCGAATGCGATCTCGACTACGTGCCCAACAAGGCCCGCGAGATGAACGTCGCGCCTGCGTCAACAACTCCCTCGGTTTCGGCGGCCACAACGCCACCCTGATCGTAAGAAGCTCGATTAGCTTCTGGCATAGCACTTGCCGAACATTGTCCGGTATCCTCAGATACGGGCTCGTGCATGAAGGATTCGCTGGTGACGCCGACCGTATACGAACTCACCGGCAACGCGGTGTATGCCAGCCATCATTTCATACGCCAACGTCCTCCTACAAATCTGCGACGCTGCAAACGATACACCGAAGACGGTCTTCTACAAGGCGAGATTTTTCCGTGAGCGACCTGACAACTTGTGGTATGAATTCGATTCGACGTTGGTAGCGTTTACCGAAAGAACGGTCACAAGCTCAGCGCGCATGATGCCGAGACCCGCTCTCGCAGGAGTGGAGCCATTCTTGCCCCGGAATCGCGGCCCTTCACCGGTTTCCGTTGTTCAATTGCGAACGAGA
The DNA here is from genome assembly GCA_963832575.1 of uncultured Alphaproteobacteria bacterium. Lineage (GTDB taxonomy): Bacteria > Pseudomonadota > Alphaproteobacteria > ATCC43930 > CGMCC-115725 > DATJLY01. The sequence continues at coordinate 3,923 of CAWHUT010000013.1, read as the reverse complement.
TCGGCGCTTCTGCGCAAAAACGCACCCCGGCCCGTTTTTTGTCACGCCCGCGTAGGCGAGAAAAACCTGTACAGCACTGTGATCAAAGATGTCAACGACCCGCAGTACAAGGGCAGCATCGTGAAGATCCCAATGTAGTGGTGGGCTGCCCTACCCGCAGACCTACCGGCATTTCTGTATGAATCTGTCGAGTTGCTTTCGATTTTCGGTTATGGCCTAATAGCAAAGTTCGACGTGCGTCTAGGAGTTGGAAATATCCTGATATGGACTTATACAAAAGAGTAGAATCGTTGATTGCTAAGAAATATGGAAAGAAGCTAGGGACAAGAAAAGCAATAGGCGATTTCATGCTGTCAGCGAATCATGCTGTAAACATTAAGAGCAATAACGTTAACAAGCAGAACTACTCGCCAAACATGATTTCCATAAAGAAGATGCACAAATGGGTATTCGAAGACCGCAATGAACTTAGCTTTATATTCGTTGACTATGAGGGTGGCCGCGAGCTGAAAATATTGCGTGAGGAGGGTCCAATTCCTATTGAAAAGATCAGCTGGGATTGTTTGACAATTGAAGCTCAAGGCTATGGTGTAATTCAAAGATGTTTTGCTCTAAAACTCATCAAGAATCAGACGAAACGCGATTTCTATAAAGGATTTCTAGCGGCTTACGAAAAATACAGAAGGAAAGAGGATAAAAAGCATCAAGCTTTCTCCAGAAGATTCATAAAAGATCCGGATAGTATAGATTGGTGATAGTTTAGGTTTAAAAAATTTCATGAGTGACAAAAAGGAATTCGGAGACTTCCAGACTCCAGAAGGCTTGGCCACGAGATCCGTCGCGCTTGTTGCTGAACTTTTCGGCACTCCAGATGTCGTCATCGAGCCAACTGCGGGGTTAGGGGCTTTCCTCAAAGCGTCTGCGGAACGATTGGGGGAGCAATGCGAAGTACGAAGGTTATGAGGTGAACCGCAATACGTTGACCGCGCTCGCCAAAGTTTGAATCAATTCGCAATCCAAATTCTCCATCGAGATTTCTTCTGCGAGGACTGGAAGGCAACCGCGATAATCCGGGAAAGCCCGGATTCTCGTCATTGGCAATCCACCGTGGGTGACGAATTCCGAGTTGGGGCAACTTGGAGGCAGGAATCTCCCTAAGAAGACAAACTTCCAAGGACTACGTGGTCTTGACGCTCTCACAGGAAAATCGAACTTCGACATCGCCGAATGGATGTTGATCCGATTAATTGAAGCTCTTCCATCTAACGGCGCAATAGCCATGTTGTGCAAAACGGCAACGGCAAGAAAGGTCTTGCGACATTTTTGGAAGACTGAAGGAGGGCTAGAAGGCTCAAGATTGTTTCGCATTAACGCCAAAACAGAATTCGATGTGGCGGTCGATGCATGCCTGCTTTTCGCCAACGGAAAGCGTACAGGTAAGCGAGTTGCGACGGTTTTCTCTGATCTCGACTCGACATCTGCGTCTGCGCGAATCGGATTTGTTGGTGGAGACTTAGTTTCTAACATCGATGCTTACCAAACGCACAGAAATCTGGATGGGGGCACATCGACATATACTTGGCGGTCGGGCGTTAAACATGACGCGGGTAGCATCATGGAATTCACCCGCGATGGCCACAAGCTGATTAACGGATTTGGTGTAGCAGTGGAAATCGAGGAGGAATACGTTTTTCCACTCTTGAAGTCTTCTGACCTCGGTAATGGGCGGATCACCATTCGAAAAGCTGTGTTGGTGACGCAAACATACCGGAGACGATACTTCGGAGATCCAACGGAAAGCTCCGAAAACTTGGCGGTACTTGATGCGCCATGCGGACGCTTGGACGGAAGAAAGAGTTCGATATACAACGACCGTCCTAGATTTTCTGTTTTCGGAATCGGCTCTTACTCATTTGCCCCTTGGAAGGTTGCCGTTTCAGGCCTCTACAAGAATATTTCTTTCGTAGTAGTCCCGCCATGCGATGAGCGCCCGGTCATGGTCGATGACACCTGTTACTTTATTCCATGTCAGTCACGGGAAGAGGCCGAACTTCTCTTTGAGCTACTGTCGTCGACAGCAGCTAAGGAGTTCTTGAGCTCTCTGGTTTTTGCCGATTCTAAGCGTCCAATTACCACCGATGTGCTCCGGAGACTCTCATTTGTGGAGCTGGCACGTGATCTAGGAAGGCTCGATGAATTACAATGGCTTGTTCGCTCGAAGTCAGTAAGTAAAGGGACAGCACCCCAGATATCGCTAGTGATGGAACGGAAACGGAAGTATCGAACAAGGCGGTACATCCAACCTGTTGCCGCACCCAGCTGACCTCAGACGTTCTCTACTCATGCTATGAGTCTGTAGCAATGCGCTCGGTTCGGAAATACTTCGAGTTTGTGCGGTTTTCGCACACGGTGTTTGCGCTGCCGTTCGCACTGGCGAGCATGGCGGTGGCGGCCAGCGCGAATCACGGTGGCCGGGATGGCGGATGTTTCTGCTGATTCTGGCGGCGATGGTGTGCGCACGGACGGCGGCGATGGGGTTTAACCGCATTGCTGGACCGGAAATTTGATGCGTTGAACCCGCGAACGGCGAACCGACATTTGCCGACGGGACAAATCGTCGGTGACAGGTGCGTGGGTGCTTGGTGTGTCGGAGCGCGGTCGGGATTGGTGGCGGTGACGTGGTTCATCAATCGGATCTGTTTCGAGCTGTCGCCCGTGGCGCTGCGTTGTGTTCTTCTACTCGTTCACGAAACGATTCACGGACTTCTCGCATTTCTTTCTGGGATTGGCGTTGGGGATTGCGCCGTTGGGCGCGTGGCTGGCGGTGCGCGGAAAGTTCGACTGGCCGCCGTGCGTGCTGGCGGCGGCGGTGGTGTTTTGGTTGGTGGGATTCGACATCATTTACGCGACGCAGGATTACGAGTTTGATAAGTCGCAGGGGTTGCGCTCGTTGCCGGTGCGGCTGGGGATTGCGGGCAGCCTGCGGATGGCGCGGGTGGCGCACGGGGTCATGGCGGCTTTGTTGCTGGCTTTCGGGTTGATTTCACATCTTCGCGTGCCATACTATTTTGGGCTGGCGATCATTCTGGTTTGTCTTGTCGCGCAGCACGTACTGGCGAGAAAACAGGATCCGGTCAGCCTGAATGTGGCATTTTTTCGGATGAACGCATTTAGCGGTCTTCAGCGGCGTCTTTCATGTTGCTGGAGTGCCGGTTGGTGGCAGACGACTGTGAGTTTGCACGATGAACAAGTTGATCTGAGCGATTCACGCAGGAATTGCGGGACATTTACGAGAAGGTTGAGGCGGGACAGCGCATCAACGAGGACGATTGCCTGCGTCTGTATCCGCTCGCACGACCTGGCGGCGATTGGCGCGATGGCCAACACCGTGCGCGAACGCAAGAACGGCAACGTCGCGTACTACATTCTCAATCGCCACATCAATTACTCCAACATCTGCATTCTCGATTGCGATTTCTGCGCGTTTTATCGGCGGCGGCGCGACGCGGGCGCGTACGAATACAACCTGCCGCAGATGATCGAGAAAGCGCAAGAAGCGCTCAAGCTGGGCATCACGGAGATTCACATCGTTGGCGGGCTGCATCCATCGTTCAAATGGGACTACTACGTTGAGATGCTGCGATCGCTGAAGGCGCTCGATCCGAATCTGCATCTGAAGGCGTTCACGGCGATTGAGATCCTGCATCTGTCGTGGGTGGGCAAACGGAGCGTGCCGGAAACCCTGGCGGCGTTGCGGGAGGCGGGACTTGGGTCGTTGACGGGCGGCGGCGCGGAGATTTTCGATCCCGAAGTTCGCGATGTGATTTGTCACGCGAAGGAGTCCGCCGAGGAATGGCTGGATGTCCATCGCACGTGGCACAAGATGGGCGGGCGCTCGACCTGCACGATGTTGATCGGTCGCG
>CAWHUT010000012.1:0-95549 GCA_963832575.1 uncultured Alphaproteobacteria bacterium | reverse complement strand
ACTCGCGCTCGCTCGGGCGCCGGAAGCGTCGACGCAGGAAGGGTTCGGCCGCATCATGATCGAGATCGCGCGCGCCGGCGGCGATTTCGCCGCGCGCGTCGTCACCGCCTCGCCCGACGTGACGGTCTCGACCAATCTCGGCGGCTGGGTCAACCAGGTCGGCGTGTTCGGGCGCGCCGCGCATGCCGACGTGTTCCGCGAGCGCCGCCTGCCCTCGGCGCAGAAATGGGCGCTCGGCGCCGGACGGCCGCCACATCGAGCTGGGCATCGCCGAGAACAATCTCTTCCTGCTGCTCGGCGCGCTGGGGCTCGCCGAGGCGCAGTTCGGCGCGCGGCTGCTGCCGGTCGGCACGCTCTATGATCCGTTCATCGCCCGCGGCCTCGATGCGCTCAATTACGCCTGCTACCAGGACGCGCGCTTCCTCCTGGTCGCGACGCCGAGCGGCCTGACGCTCGCGCCCGAAGGCGGCGCGCACCAATCGATCGGCACGCCGCTCATCGGCATCGGCCAGCCGGGCCTCACCTATTTCGAGCCCGCCTTCGTCGACGAGCTTCAGACCGATCATGGCATGGGGCTTCGACGCACATGCAGCAGCCGGACGGCGGCTCGGTCTATCTGCGGCTCTCGACCCGCGCCATCGAGCAGCCGCGCCGCGACATGAGCGACGCGCTCGCCGCGGACGCCGTGCGGCAGGCGGATATTGGCTGCGCGAGCCGGCGCCAGGCGGCGAGCTCGCGGTCATCGCCATGGGCGCGGTGGTGCCCGAGGCGATCGCGGCGGTGGCGCGCATCGGCGAACGCACCGTCGCGGGCCGGGCTTCTCGTCGTGACCTCGCCCGACCGGCTCCATCGCGATTGGCTCGCGCGGGGATGGGCTCGCATGCCGCGCGGCTGCTGGCGCCGCTGGCGCGCGATGCCGCGCTCGTCAGCGTGCTCGATGGCCATCCGCTGACCCTGTCCTGGCTTGGGGCGTGCGCGGCCAGCGCACCGCGCCGCTCGGCGTCCCGCATTCGGCCAATCCGGCGACCTTCCCGACCTCTATCGCGCCTATGGCCTCGATGCCGACGCGATCGTCGCCGCTGCGCGTACGCTCTTCCAACCGTCATGACGACGGCGGCGCCATGCAGTTTTTCATAGCCAGCGCAGGCGCCTCCCGCACCGCTTCTGAGCGCATGGCGCAACACGCTTGACCGATTTACACTAGCCCTCGGCATCACGGAAACGTCGGAGAAACGCCAGTGGCAACAGCTTCCAACGTCAGGCTTCGCGAACCCGAAAGGGTCCTTCCCCGGTCCTCGGCCTCTATTCCCATGTCGGGACCGTCAAAGGCGGCACTCTGCATTTCATCGCCGGCCAGGTCGCCATCGATGCGAGCGGCGAGCTCGTGGGAAAGGACGATTTCGATCAGCGATTCGCCCGCGTCTTCACCGGCCTCGGCGGCATCTTTGCACGAGCTCGGCGGCGATTACAGCTCGATCGCCAAGCTCACGACCTATCTCGTGCACTCCCAGGACATCGCCAAATTCATGAAATGCCGGGAGACGTTATTCCCCACGATCTTTCCCGGCGGGAAGTATCCTCCCAATACCTTGCTGATCATCGACCGTCTGGTCAAGGAAGAGTTCTTGATCGAGGTGGAGGCGATGGCCGCGATCTAGCGCCGAGGGCGCGGCCCGCCGTGGCGCCATTGACCAATCCGGCGCGGGAGCGTCTGGAGCGTGGCGAGCTTGCCGTCGGGCTGGGCTTGCGGCACGTCCGCTCCGTCGAGATCGCGCGGATGCTCAGGAGCTCTGGCTACGATTGGCTCTTCATCGACCTCGAGCACAGCGCCATGTCGATCGAGACCGCGGCGCAGATCGCGGTGGCAGGGCTCGACGCCGGCATTGCGCCGCTCGTCCGGGTGCCGGCGGACCAGTTCTGGCTGGCGACGCGGCTCCTCGATGCTGGCGCCCTCGGCATCGTCATGCCTCACGTCAACACGCCGGACGAGGCGCGCGCCATCGTCGGCCTCTGCGCTATCCGCCCATCGGCCACCGCTCTGTCGCGGGCGCGCTGCCGCAGCTCGGCTTCCGCGCGCCGAAATGGAGCGAGCTGACGGCGACGATCGACGCGGCGGTGCTCGTCGTCGTGATGCTCGAGACGCCGCAGGCCATCGCCAACGCCGATGCCATCGCGGCGGTGCCCGGCATCGACGTGCTGCTGATCGGCACCGGCGATTTGGCTGCCGAACATGGCGTTCCCGACGACTCGCCAGTCCGGTTATCGCCGCCGCCTACGCAACGGTCATCGACGCCTGCCGCAAGCACCGCAAATGGCCGGGGATGGGCGGCGTCTACGACGAGTAGCTGATGGAGCGATACATCAAGCTCGGCATGCGCATGATCCTCGCCGGCGGCGACGTCGCGCTGCTGATGGGCGCGGCGACGCAGCGCTTGTCGTTTGTCCGGGGCTGTGCGGCGCGCGCCATGACGATCGCTCCGCTGATACCCTACGGCTACGGCATCGCGCGCCTCTGCGCGGCGGCGGTGTTCCTTTACAGCGGCGCGGACAAGCTCTGGCATTGGCGGGCGTGCGTCAGGGAGGTCGCGGACCTCGGCCTGCAGCACCCGTCTCTTTTGGCCGCGCTGACGATCGTGACACAATTGCTCGGCGGGCTGATGGTGGCGACTGGATACGCCGCGTGGCTCGGCGCGATCGTGCTGGCCGGTTTCACAACGGTGGCCACCTTGCTTGCCCACCGCTTCTGGCTTGTTTCCGGCGAGCGTTCGCGCCAGGAGCTGACGACGGCGCTTGAGCATCTCGCCATCGTCGGCGGCCTGCTGCTCATTGCCATCGTCGACCTTGCGCGGCGCGGCTAGTCGCGCTACCCCGCCAATCTCATTTCAATCCTGAACTGTCTGCGTCATGGCCGATGCGGACATGAGGCCGGAATTCGGCTTCAAAGCGAAAGGACAGCCATGGCAAAGAACACGATCTGCCTCTGGTACGACAAGGACGCCGAGGCGGCGGCCCGCTTCTACGCCGAGACCTTTCCCGACAGCGCGGTGGGTGCCGTCCACCGCGCGCCCGGCGACTACCCGTCCGGCAAGGAGGGCGACGTGCTGACGGTCGAATTCACCGTCGCCGGCGTCCCTGCCTCGGCCTCAACGGCGGGCCCGCGTTCAAGCACAGCGAAGCCTTCTCGTTCCAGATCGCCACCGACGACCAGGAGGAGACCGACCGCTACTGGAACGCCATCGTCGGCAACGGCGGCCAGGAGAGCGCGTGCGGCTGGTGCAAGGACAAATGGGGCATCTCCTGGCAGATCACGCCGCGCGCGCTGACCGAGGCGATCGCCGCCGGCGGCGCCGAAGCCAAGCGCGCGTTCGAAGCGATGATGACGATGAACAAGATCGACGTCGCCACGATCGAGGCGGCGCGGCGCGGCTGACGTTCCCATGGTGAGCCAAGTGCTGTGAGTGCGCACCCTAATTCGATTTCCTGGGAAGCTGCGCCGCATAAAAAACCAGCCCGGACACGAGAAAACCAAAGAGCGGCCACCGCCAATAGGCTTGGGGATGCGACACCCACGTCCCGAACACGTCCCACGATTGCGTCACGGAGAAAGACGGCGAATGAATGAATCCCAAGAGGACGCCTAAGACGGCGCCAACAACGGATACGACGGCCCAGGCGAGTTGATGCTCGCGCGTCCAATGCAACGGATTCATTTGCTAGTCTAGGAACCGACGGAGCTCGCCGCCACCACCGGGAATTGACGCAGGATAGGGTCAGCTCGGCTGCCCTGGCTTGGCGCCCTCTTGACTGATCGCGCCGGGCATCGTGACTTGAGTCGGAATTCCCGTTCGCTCTCGGCCAACCTGGCTCACCTTCGCCCAATCGATCCGGTCCACTCTGTCGCCAGCCGCCGCCGTGACGGTCGCCTCGAGATCCTCCGGTGGCGGCGCCGCCGTCATCGTATTGTCGATATCGAGCTCGTCGCCCTGATCCTTCGTCGGATGGACCTCGACGAAGAGTTCGTCGCCGACCCACGCCACTTTCACGTCCTGATTGACCACGCGTACCGGCGTGCCGACCGGAATTTCGTGGAAGAGTTTATCGATGTCTTCCGGATAGAGATGCATGCAGCCGTGGCTCACGTCGCGTCCGACGCCGTCGGGCTTGTTGGTGCCGTGAAGGAGGTAGGTGGGCCAGCCCAGACGCAAGGCATAGGCGCCGAGAGGATTGTCCGGTCCGGCGGGGATGACCCGGGGAAGTTCGGGTCTTTCCTCGTGGATCGAAGGCGGCGATTACCAGGCCGGGTTGGCCTCCTTGGCGATCGGGGTCGCCGATGGGCGTCGACGCGCCGAGGACGCCGATACCGATCCGGAAGGTTTCAACCATGTTTTTGCCAGGCGGAAAATAGTAGAGGCGCTGTCCGCGAGATTGATGACGATGCCGCGCCGCGGCGCATCGGGCAGCAGATAAAAGGCCGGAATTGTAATCTGGCGTCCGTTGCCGGGGTTCCAGGGATTGAACCGCGGTTGGCCGCCATGAGTTGGGTGAAGCCCAGATCGTACCGGCGGCCGACATCCATCAACGTATCCGGCTGTTGTGCTGCGTATGTTTCGACCGCCCCGACGGCCGGCTGCTGCGCGGCAAGGGGAAATTCTGCCGCCATCGCGGGCATCGCAAGGAGGGAAAGAGATCCAAGCACGCTGAAAAGCGTCTTCCCGTTGCCAAGACGACGCCCTCTGAGATGTCGATCGACCCGTCGCCCGACCGCCATTGCGACCTCCTCGGTTGAAAAAACTGACGCCCACGCCAGGGGCCGCGGCCGGCTTTGGTACGATTCGGCCCGCGGGCCCCGAATGCGTGGCGTGAGCCTACTTCGTGAGGCTTCTCTGGTAGGCCTGACTGGTCTGCTGTTCCGATGCCTTGGCGTCGGCTTCAGCCCGCTGCGCCGTGGTGAGCGCTTGCTGCGCCGTGGCCATCGCCTGGTCAGCCTTGGCGGACACCGCCGAGTACTCGCTCGTGGTGGTGGTGGTTTCGCTTGGGTTACTTGAACAGGCAGCCAGTGCGAGAGGTGCGGTTGCCGCAAGAAATAGAACGCTTCTCAGACTTCCATTGCATTCTCCGCTTTCCATGGATGTCATGCTGGCGCGCCCGCTTGCGAACACGCCTGCCCGGCGGAAACGCCGATCGAGACGCTAACGGCCCGAACCGCCATCCCCAGCCCCAGTAGATCGGACGATAGACCTGGCCCAACCGTTGCGTTAGAGTCGGAAACTACCTAAACCTGTGGTTATCGTCGGGACACCCGCGCGGCTTGGTGCGACGCCGAACTGGCAATTTAGTGGCAGTTTCCCGAGGGTATCGCTACTATAGGTAGGGTCCAGTCGACGCCATCGGCCATGCCGTTTGGCACAAGATCGACCATCGCACTTCTTCGTGAGTGGGGGATCACTCTCTGCCTCTGTGCCGTGATATTGCCCGTCTTCGCGCCGCGATCGCGGCGGCGCTACTGGCTCTTTACGCGGGCTTTTGCGCCAGCCCTGCCCTCGCCGCGCACGCGTCCTTGGGCAAGGCCGACCGGATCATCGTGCTGAAATCCGAACGCAAGCTCCTTCTGATGCGCCACGGCGCAGGTGCTCCGGTCCTATCCGATCGCGCTCGGGCCCCATTCCCGCGGGCCCAAGCGTGCTACGCGGCGACGGCAAGACGCCCGAGGGCGTCTATCTCATCGACGGCCGGCACCCCACTCGCCCTATCACTTGGCGCTGCACATCTCCTATCCAGACGCGGCCGACCGCGCGACGCCACCGCCGCGCATGTCGATCCCGGCGGCGACATTTTCATACACGGATTGCCGGCGTGGTACGGCGGACCCAAAGACCCCGTCCGCTTCTACAAGGATTGGACCGAGGGCTGCATTTCCGTTGGCGACACGGCGATCGAGCAGATCTGGGCCGCGGTCGATGACGGCACGCCGATCGAGATCCGTCCGTAGCGCTCCTGCGCGCCTAGGGCCGAATCGCCGGCTGACCATCACGGGGCACCGCCATGACATTCGAGCCGCCGACTGCCGCGACGCTGCGCGCGCTGGCCGATCACTTCGGCCTCGCCCTCGATGAGGCGGAGATCGCCTGCTATCTCGGGCAGGCGGACCGGGTGCAGCAGACCTTCGCGCGTCTGGCCACACTGCCCGAGGAAACGCCGAGCCCGCGCTTTCCGCGCGGCGAGTGGCATCTGCCGCGGCCGGAAGAGAACCGGTGGAACGCATGGGCCGCCCTTACGTCGATCACAGGGAGCGCACGGGGACGGCTGCGCGGCAAGCGCGTCGCCATCAAGGATTCGGTCTGCGTCGCCGGAATGCCCATGACCAATGGCGGCGCCGCGTGCCTCAATGGCTATCTGCCCGAACTCGACGCGACCGTCGTGACGCGGCTTCTCGCAGCGGGGGCCGAGATTCGTGGCAAGGCCGTCTGCGAATATTTCTGCGCATCGAGCGGCAGCCATACCTCCACCACCGGAGCGGTGGAGAATCCCCGCCGGCTCGGCCATTCGACGGGCGGGTCCTCCTCCGGCTGCGCCGCGCTGGTGGCGGCGGGCGAGGTCGATATCGCGGTCGGCGGCGACCAGGCAGGCTCGATCCGCATTCCCTCCGCGCATTGCGGCATTTACGGCATGAAGCCGACATGGGGGCTGGTGCCTTATACCGGCGCGATCTCAAGCGAGTTCAATATCGATCATCTCGGCCCCATGACCGCGACCGTGCAGGACAACGCGCTGGCGCTCCAGGCGATGGCGGGGCCGGATGGGCTCGATGCGCGCCAGACCGCGCGGCCGCGGCGCGTCGATTACGCCAAGGCGGTCGGCGCCGGCGCTAAGGGCCTGCGCATCGGCCTCCTGAGCGAGGGCTTCGGTCAGCCCACGGCGAGCCCAGGCATGGACGACGTGGTCCGCCGGGCGGCCGGCAAATTCGCAGCGCTTGGCGCAGAGTTGCGCGAAGTGTCGATCCCCTGGCATCGCAACGGCATCTTGCTTTGGGCCGCCATCGCGCGCGAAGGCACCTATGCCAACCTGATGTTGGGCGGCGGATTCGGCACCAATCATGGCGGACTGTACTGGACAGGATTGCAGCAGCGCGTCGCCGCCTGGCGCGACCGGCCGGACGACCTGCCCTACAATCTGCGCTTCGGTCTGCTGATGGGCGAATATCTGCGCCGGCGCCATCGCGGCTACTTCTACACCAAGGCGATGAACCTGGTGCCGCAGCTCGCCGCCGCCTATGACGCGGCGCTTACCGAGTGCGATCTCCTGCTGCTGCCGACCGCGCCGCGCCTGCCGCGTCCCCTCGAGCCCCGCGCGGCCTCGCCGCAGGCCGTGATCGAGCAGGCTTTCGACAATGTGGAGAATACGTCGCCCTTCGACGTCTCGCACCATCCCGCCCTGTCGATACCGTGCGCCAGGCTCGACGGCTCGCCCGTCGGGATGATGCTGGTGGCGCGCCGGTTCGAGGAAGCGACGATCTATCGCGCGGCCGGTGCCTTCGCGCGCGACATCGACTGGGAAGCGATCAGCTGAAACATGCCGCTGATTTCCTAGTCCGCCGTCTCCCGGTCGAGGAAGGCCAGCGCCCGCTGCAGCCAGGGTCCGTCGCTCTCGCCGGCGGCGAGTTGCGCGGTGAAGTGCGTGCGGCCGGGCATGGGTACGACTTCCACGCGCGCGCCCGCTTCGCGCAGGGCCTGCGCCATCGCCTCGGCCTGCGGAATGAGATGGGGAAAATCCTTCTCGCCATAGGCCATGAAAAACGGCGGCGGCCGTTTGCCGATGTGTTCGGCCGGGCTCGCATCGTGCTCCAGGCCGCTGCCCTCCGGGCCGAGGAAACGCGGCCGGCCGGCAATTCCGGAGCCCGCGCCCAGGCGATAGACGCCCGAGATGGGCAGGCAACCGCGGATCACGTCGGCAGGCAGGCCGAAACCGGCCTGCCAGTCGTCACGGACCGCCAAGAGGGCGGCATAATTGCCGCCCGAGGAATGTCCGCCGAGGAAAATCTTGCGCCGGTCGTAACCGAAGGCGTCCGCCTGCTCATAGAGGACCGCGAGCGCCGCCGCGCAGTCTTCCAAGCCCGCGGGGAAGAGGTAGGCCGGGGCGAGGCGATACCCGATGCTGGCGAAGGTGATGCCGCGCGCGGTGAAGCCCGGCGCCATGAAGCCCATCGATTCCTTGTAGCCGCTGGTCCAGCCGCCGCCATGGATGAACGCGAACAGGCGGCCGTCGGGACGCGGCGCCGGATAGAGGGCGATGCTCTGGTGGGGGTCCGGGCCGAAGGTGAGCTCGCTGAACGGCACGCCGAAGGAGCCGTTCATGCACGCGTCGCGATAGGCCACGGCCTGTGGCGCGACCGGGTCCTGCGGGGGGTAGTCCTCTATCCTCATCGCGCCGCTCCGTCCTGCAACGAATCCCTGTCCCCAAGCGAGCCTAGATGCGGGGGACGATCATCTTGGGATCGATGATCTTGCCCTTGTCGATGATCATTTTGCCGTCGAGATAGATGCTGCAGCCGCGCATCGGCACATCGTAGTGGCCGCGCGTGCGCCGGTTGCCGCCGCCCTCGCTGTTCGGCCCGGTCGAAAACAGGAAGTTGCCGGGGAAGACGCGCGCCGCCGCCCGCATGCGTTCCGGCGTGTCGCCGTGCAGCGCCATCCAGTACCAGCGCGCCTGCGGATTGAGGCCCCAGCCCAGATGCGACAGCGCGAAGGGATCCTCGTCATCCGTACTGACGCGGCAATCCGACAGCCAATCCTGCATCAGGCTGGCATCGAGGCCGCCTTCGATGGCGGTGACGAAGCCATCCTTCACGGTCACCTTGACGGGGTCCACGACATAGCGGCAATAGGGCAGGATGATGATGTCGCCGGGCTGAAAGATGACGGTGCCTTGCGCGCTGCCCTCGTTGGGGAAGGTGTGCACGTGGCCGGCGCCCCAATGGTCGAAATGGCCGCGCTCGTCGGCAATGCCGTATTGGCTCATCACCGGATATTCGCCGCAGGTATAGGTGAGGTCGGTGCCGGCCGCCGAGGTGACGCGGACCTGCTTGGTCTTGGCCAGCATCGCGTCGGCGTAGAGCACCGCTTCCTTCAAGCCTGGCGGCGATTGGAGCTGCTCCAGATCGTCGGGCGCGTCGATGATCATGAGAAAGCGGGCGCCCGCCTTGCGCGCCTCCTTGACCCAGCCCGAGAAGATCGGCGGATGGAAGATGACGATCATGTCGGCGGCCTTGAGCGCCTCGAGCGTCCCCTTGCACTGGCCGATCGTCGGCTCGCCGACCTTGGTCCAGCTCGGCAGCGTGTTGACGCACATCTCGTAGGCGTCGACACCGAGCTCCTTGGCCGCGGCGAAGGCCGCCATGATGTACTCGCGGCGCGTGCCGAGGTCGGAGACGAGCGCGAAGGTTTCGCCGCGCTTGGCCCGGCTCATCTCGAACTGCTTGCGAAAGAGCGCCGTCAACTGACCCGGGTTCATCTGCGGTGCGCGGAACTCGGCTTCCATCGACGACATCGCATCTGCTCCTGACTTGATTGTGGGAATCCGGCGACCGTGCAACTCCCGCTGACTATGAATTCACGCCCGATTTTGTCAATAGCGAACGCCGTTCGTTGATGTACGGCCCCGCCGGATGCTGTATAGAGTATGCGCTCATGCACAAGGTCGGGCAAAGGGGATGACCCAGGTCAAGAAACACCAGGCACGCGACGCGATTCTGGACGCCGCCTACAAGCTCTTCGTCAAGCATGGCTATCACGCGGCGACGATGCGCCAGATCAGCAAGCAGGCCGGCATGTCGCTTGCCAATGTCTATGTGTATTTTCCTTCCAAATACGACATCCTCTTCGCCATCCACGATCCCTGGATGGAGAAGGCGATCGAGCGGCTCGAGCAGGACGCGGCCGCGATCGCTGACCCGCGCCGCCGGCTGCACCATGTCATCGTCACCTTGTGGCGGGACATCCCCGCCGCGCATAACGGCTTCGCCAAGAACATCATGCAGGCATTGTCGATGGCCGTTGCCGGCGACGGCTACAGCCCCCGCATGATCCAATGGGCGGAGGCGAAGCTCACGCGCCTGATCCTGGGCTGCCTGCCGCCGGCACGACGCACGATCGCGGCGAATGGCGCCTTCGCTCATATCCTCATGATGGCCTTCGACGGTTTCGCGATGAATCACGGGCTCAATCCCGCCGCCGCCTGCAGCGACCGCGTGGTCGAGGCGCTGTGCAGCGCGCTTATCCCGGGGAAGCGCCAGCCCGCGCGCGAACGCAAGACCCCATCGCCGCCGGCGAGCGTGGCCAGGCGCACGGCGGCAGCGCGCGCATCGCACGATCCGGCGCCCGCCACACGTCGAGCCGGTGGGACAAGCCGGCCTTCGCCGGCAGGCGCGTGAACACCGCCTGCTCGCCGACCTCCCGAACCTGAGAAAGCGCGATGGAAATAGGCATCTATACTTTCGGCGACATCACCCGCGATCCGCACACCGGCCGCGCCATCGGCGTGCCGCAGCGCTACGCCGAGATCCTCGCCGCGGCGAAGCTCGCCGACGCGGCCGGTCTTGATGTCATCGGCGTAGGCGAACACCACCGCCTGGACATCTCGATCTCCTCGCCCGCGGCGATGATGGCCGCCATCGCGGCCGCAACGACGCGAATCCGTCTCACCAGCGCCGTCACGGTGCTGTCGACCCTCGATCCGGTTCGCGTCTTTCAGGACTTCGCGACCGTGGACGTCATTTCAGGGGGACGTGCCGAGATCATTGCCGGCCGCGGCGCATACCTCGAATCCTTCCCGCTCTTCGGCGATGATGTTGCCGACTATGATGCTCTCTTCGTCGAAAAGCTCGATCTCCTCTGCAAGCTCAACGACGGCGCGCGCGTGACCTGGCAGGGTCGCTTCCGCCCGGCTCTGAGCAACGCCGAGATTTCGCCCCGGCCGCTGGGCAAGCTGCCGATCTGGCTCGGCGTCGGCGGCAATCCGGAAAGCGCGCTGCGGGCGGGCGAGCTCGGCCTTCCCGTGACCCTCGCGAACATCTCCCAGCCGCCAGCGAACTTCGTCGGCCAAATCGCCGCCTACCGGCAGCGCTACGCGGAAAAAGGTCACGCCGGCACGCCCAAGGTCGCCGTGGCAACGCATGTCCATTTGGCGCCGGATTCCCAGACCGCGCTCGAGGAATTCTACCCCTACTACAGCGCCTATTTCGGCGGGCACGCGCCGCGCGCCGATCTGGTTCGCGAGGTGCCGCGCAGCCTCTACGAGCAGCGCGCCGGCGCAACGGGCCCGATCTTCGTCGGCAGCCCCCAGCAGATCATCGACAAGCTCATGTATGAGCGCGAGCTCTTTGGCCACGATCGCTTCCTCGCCCAGGTCGACATCGGCGGCCTGCCCTACGCGAAAGTGGCGCGCTCGATCGAACTCCTCGCCAGAGACGTGCTTCCGGCGGTGCGCGGAACGCCCGTCACAGCAGACCCGGTATGAGCCTGTACGGCACGCGAGCGCAATAAAAACTCCAGTCCTTGCCGTATTTCTCGGCGCAGCGGCGGTCGTCGCGAAAGGCGCGGTGGACGAGGAGAATGGCCAGGTACGCCGGGTAGATCCAGGGCATGCCGGCGTCGAAGAGGACCGGCGCCGTCCAGCACAAGGCCGCGACGAACTCGGGAACATAGTGAAAGTGCCGCGCCACGCCCCACCAGCCGGAGGCGAGCAGAAGATTGATTTGCGGTTCCCCGGTCGGGCCCTGATAGGCCGCCCGGATGAGCACGGGCCGCTTGCCCCAGATCGTCACCGCGCCGTCCGAGGCGCGAACGCTTTGACGCTGCAGGTCGGCCTGGTAGTTGACGGCAATCGCCGCGACCCCAACGGCGAAGAGGGCGGAGGCCACGGGGAGGCCAAGATGCTGCGGATGGCCGACGAGATAGAGCGTCGCCGAGGGATAGAGGGCCGGAAGCCAGGCGAGACAGCCCCAGCAGATATAGAACCCGGCGCGGTCATGCATCATGTCGAGGGAACGGACATAGCCGGTCTCCCACCAAAAGAACTTCGCGACATAGATGAGCTGGAGGCCGACAGCGACCGCCATCGCATCGCTGATCGTGCCCGTCAGTGCCTGCTGCTTGGCGGCAAAGGAAACGAGGATGAGCGGCCAGGCCATCATGCCGAAGCGGCAGTTCGTGAAGGTCTTGACGTCCCATCCCAAGATCCGGGGGTGGAGCTCCAAGCCCCAGTAGTAGTCGAAGATGGGGTTGCCGCTGCCGCCGTTCCCGCCGAGTCTCGCCTTGACATAGAGCAGGAGGCAGAACAGCACGCCGATCACATTGAGCGCGCCGAGCAGCGCACGGAACTGATCGTAGATGATCGTCGCGGGAAAGAGACCGAGACCGAAGGAACCGGCGAGGAAAAGCACAAGCGTGAGCGCCAACGCCAGCGGGCCGTTGGCGCGATAGACCGGAGCTTCGCCGCCGGGGGGTGCCGGGCCGGCATAGGACCGTCCCGGCAGCAGCCGCCGGAACGCAAGCTCGACCGCCGCAAAGACCAGCAGCATGCACCAGGCGGTGGGCGAGCCGAGGATCACCGGTCCCCATATGTGCCGCAGCGTCGCGATCACGCCGTCGGCGGCGACAGCCTGGACGAGGCGCGACAGCGAGCCGTCGAGCCGCGTGTCGGTGTACCAGACCACGCCGGTGGCGGGAGGACAGAGGGCAACAAGCACCACCGGCAGAATCGTCGTGTCGAGCGCCTGTCGAAACTTGCCGGGCGGCGCGATCACGCCGCGCGGCTAGTGTGCCGCCATTCGTGCCGCCACAAATCGCCGATCACCGGCAGCAGCATGCGCGGCTTCAGGAAATCGCGCTTGGGCTTGGCGCCCGTCATGATCTCGGCCCATTGCGCGAGATAGGGATCGCCCAGCCGATTTAACGTCGTCGCGGCGGCGTCGAGGAAGGCCGGATAGCGCAGATAGAAGCGCGCAAACCGCGTGCTCCACGCGAAATCCCGCCCGAACGCCTGAAACCAGCGCTCATGGTAGCGCCGGAGCAACGGGGCGCCGAGATCGTCCTCGCCAAACGCCTCGATCAGCGTCTCGGCCGCGATCTCGGCGGCGTCCATGGCGTATTGAATGCCCTCGCCGGTGAGGGGGTCGATCTGGCCCGCCGCGTCGCCGACGACGAGGAGATGATCGCCGGAGCTGTGGGGGATCCCGCCGAGGCGAAGCGGCGCGCCCTTCATCTCGTCCATCGCCGGGTCGCGGCCGACCGCCTTGCTGACATAGGGGTCGCTGCGCAGCAGGCTGTCGTGCACCGGTCGCAGATCATGCATGGTGCAGGCGCCACCGGGAATGAGATAGAGGGCGAAGTTGATCTCGTCGCGCGCCTCGCGGAAGAGCGCGCAATAACCCGGCAGAATCTGGCGCGGATAGAAGATGACGCCATCGGCATCGAAATTCGTCGACTTGGCACGCATGTAGGTGCGGCTGCAAATCGCGTCGGGCGGTCCCTCGACGATGCCAAGCTGGCGTGCCAGCCGCGACAGCGCGCCGTCGGCGGCAACGAGAACGCGCGCCCGCACCACCGCGCTGCCGCCCTCGGGCGTGATCTCCCAGTCGCCGCGCGATGGATCGAACCGTGCCTGCGCCACGGCATAGCGCTCGATCAGCTCTGCCCCCGCCGCCTGCGCCGCGCGCGCAATGCGCACATCGAGGAAGATGCGCTTGATCGCCACCACCGGCGGCCCGTCGAGATATTCGATCGAGCTGCCGACGTAGCTGACGCCGCTCGGGCTGATCATGCCGCCGATCGCGGCGGGATGGCCCTCGTCGTTGTCGAGTATCTGCTGCAGCACGCCCATGCGCCGCAGATGCACGAGCGCCCGGCTGCAAATGGCATCGCCGCACAGCTTGTCGCGCGGGAAGGCGCGCTTCTCCAACAGCGCCACGCGCACGCCGCTTCGCGCGAGATACCAGGCGCAGGTCGCGCCCGCGGGGCCGGCGCCGACGATCGCCACGTCGTAGCGCGGGGCTTGCACGCTCATGATGTCGGCTTCCGCATCAGCATGAGAAAATCGGGCGTGAAGATGCCGGCGCGGCCGACCTCGACGAGCGCGTCCGCAGCTTCGTTGAGGAATTGCGAGACGGCGCGCGAGCCGCGCGGCGCGATGCGCAGCGTCTCGAGCACTCCGACCAGCCCGTTGGTGCAGACGCGGCCCGGGGGCGAGCTGCGGAACGAGGCGAGCGAAAATCCCGACGGCGCCAGCGGTTCGTACCAAGGGATGTCGCCGGTCAGCGACAGGTCGGTCGCGTCGAGGATATCGAACCCGGCGCTTCGCGCTGCCGCCAGCGCCTCGTCCGTGGTGGGAAGCCCGAACAGGCCATTGCCGACGCAGACGGCGTCGCGCAGACGGCGATGGTCACGGTCATTCTCGTCGAAGCGTGCGGTCATGCACCATTCGCAACAGGCAAAGAGTCCGCCGGGTTTCAGTGCGCGCCATACCTGGGCGTAAACCCCGGCCAGCGACGGGGCGTGGCATGTGGCTTCGATGGCATAGGCCGCGTCGACGCTGTCGGGCGCGAGCGTCAGCGCCATGAAATCGCCCTTCTGCGCCGTGCACAGATGGGCGAGCCCGGCGGCGCGGTTGTACGCGTTCGCCCGTGCGATTTGATAGTCGTTGTTGTTGATGCCGATGACCGAGGCGCCGGAGAAACGCGCAATCGTCCGCATCGGTCCGCCGACGCCGCAGCCGATATCGAGGACGCGAAAGCCCGGACCGAGCCCGAGCTTCAGCGCGATCCTATGCTCGAAGCGGGCGATCGCCTCGCGAAACGTCTCGCCAGTGAACCGTGTCGCGAAATGGAACGACGGACCCCAGCCATATTCGTAGAAGTCCGTGACGAGATCGTAGAAATGATTGACGACGGTCGCATATCGCGCGCGCGCACCCGCCTCCCTGTTCTCGACGAGCCCCGCATATTCATCGAGCGTCTGGCCGATCTGGTGCCGCGCGGGCGAATGCTGAAGGATGGTCGTCACGCCGTGCGCTTGTGCCGTGGCGGCGCTTGCCTGCCCTAATTTTCCCGTTCGATCGTCCGGCATCCTGTTGGCCATTTTTGCCCGAATGCGGCAGGCAATGGTAGCTATCGCTGGCCCCGCCCGCCACGACAATCTCGGCGCCACGCAACAATACCCGCAGTTGATCGCGGGCCGAGCGCTGTAATAAACTTTCGCAACAGCCGGTATGCGCGTGCGATCGTCGCGACGTTCGTGCTTCGTACCGAGCAGCGCGCATGCGGCCGGTTGCGGGTGGGAGGACCTCGTGGAACTCTATCGCTTTCCGTTTCCACCCTATCCGCGCGGCTGGTACCGCGTCGCCGCGAGCCGGGAGCTTAAGCGCGGCGAGGTCGTGCCCGTGCATGCGTTCGATCAGGACCTGGTGCTGATCCGCGGTGGCGATGGCCGCGCTCGGATTTTCGACGCGCATTGCCCGCATCTGGGGACGCATCTTGGCCACGGCGGGCGGAGCGTCGGCGACCACCTGGAATGCCCGTTCCATGGCTGGCGTTTTGACGGCGAAGGGCGCTGCGTTGCGGTGCCCCATGCCGCGGCGGTGCCGAACCGCGCGAGCCTCAAGGCCTGGCGCGTATTGGAAGTGAATGGCGTGGTCATGGCGTGGTTCGATGCCGAGGACGGTGAGCCCGCGTGGACGATGCCCGAACTGCCCGAGCTCACGCGCAGCGATTGGACCGGCTTCCATCCCGCGAAGTCATGGATCATCCGGACCCATGTGCAGGAAATGGCCGAGAACGGCATCGACCTCGCGCATTTTCCCCATGTGCACAGCCAGCAAACCGCCGGCGCCGAGAGCCGCGGTCTTGAAATCGACGGACCGACACTCACCCACCGCACGATCCAGCATCACAACATCTTCGGCATCGGGGCGCGTCTGGGCTGGCGCGTCAGCGGCACGCTCGACATTACCTGCCACGCGCTGGGCTGTGTCGTGAGCCGCGCGAGCATTCGCGAGGGGATCGCGCTCGACTATTGCGTCGTATTCTTCTTCCTCCCGATCGACCGCGAGCATATCGCGGTGCATTCGCTCTATGCCATGCGCCGCAAGGGGCTGTGGACGCTCCCGCTGCTGCGGCTGGCGATGCACGACGGCAGCCGCACCATCGACCAGGACGTGCCGATCTGGGAGCACAAGATGTTCCGCGCCCGCCCGCGCCTCAGCGAGGCCGACGGTCCGATCATGCCGTTTCGCCGCTGGGCGCAACAATTCTACGGCGCCGCCGGCCGCAAGGATGCGGCCTCCGTCAACGGACTGACCGCGTAAGCCGCGCAAGATTGCGCGAGGTAGGATCGAGCGCCGCGGCGACATCGACCGCCGACGCGATCGCGCTTTCATGCAAATCGTTGTCGTGTGCGAAGGAGCCGGCAAACCACAAATTGTCCCTCCCCTGGATCGCCCGGATCATGGCCTGCGCATCGTAGTAGCCGCGATTGCCGAGCGAGTGCGTGAAGACGAATTCGCCGTAGACGGGGCTGAGCGACCGTGTCTCGAACGTCGTCCAACTGCGGAAAATCGGCGGGCCCACGCGATCCGGCTGCCACAGGGTAAGCGCGCTTTGTCCGTCGCGCTCGACGAGCGTGAATTCCGACCAGCGCCGGCGCGGCAGCGGCATGATCTGGGGATCGCCGTGGACCGTGATTTTCGTCGTGAAAAGATCAATGAGGCCGAAAATCCGCCGGAGCCCGTCGTAATGCTCGGTCTGCCGAACCAGCGGCAACACCGAAGCCGGTCCGCCCGCGAGGATGACATGGTCGCAGCAATGGTCGCTGCCGCCGGCAGTCACGATCGCATAGATACCGCTGCGTCGTTCGATGCGTTCGACGGCCGTGCCAACGCGGAGCCTGGCCGTCCCGCGCGCCGCCGCCAACGCATCGACATAGCGTCGCATGCCACCGGGGATGGCGAAGAGTGGGCGTGGCCGCAACCCGTCGAGGCCGAAAATGATGCAATATTTGAGCGCGTCGTAGGCGACGCATTCAAACAGCCGCTCCCGCGTGATGCCGAACTGCGACGCGATGAAGGGAATGACGACTTCGTCCTTGAATGTCGTGGACAGCGCACTATCACCGAGAAACTCGCGCAGGGTAATCGCGCGCAGAACCCGCTCGTCCGCCTTTGCCGCGGACTTGACGAAGCGCGCAAAGCTTACGAGGTCGAACACCGAACGCGGCGACAAGGCATACCAGTCGATTTTGCCCTCGCGCCATGGCGGCATGGCCAGCCGCGCCCCTTCGGCGCCGCAGAGCGTGGCCGTCATCGGATGCTGTTCGGTCGGCACCGACAACAGGTCGAGCAGACGATGGAACAAGGGATAGCTCAGGGCGTCGCCGAAAAACGCGACACCGACGTCGATCGCCACTCTTTCGCCGTCGGGGAGGGTTATGTCGGCCGTGTACGCGTGGCCACCGGGCCGATGCTGGCGCTCGAAGACGGTGACCTCGTGGTGTTCGTTAAGGAGCCAGGCCGCGACAAGTCCCGCGGCGCCGGCGCCGATGATCCCGATCTTCACGTCATGACGCTCTTTGCAACGGCCGGGCGTCAGTAAAGATAGGGAAACATGCGGAAGCGCGCATGCCGACAATAAGCCTCCCACCACGCGCCGTACTTGGCGCGGCAGCGCCGATCGTCGCGCGCCGCCCGCTGGATTAAAAGCCCGGCGAGCCACGCCGGAACGGCATAGGGCACGAGCGAGTGGAAGCCGCACAGCAGCGTCCACGCGACGTAGACGGTGAGCTCGCCGGTATAATTGAGCTTGCGGCCAATGCCCAAAATCCTGAAATGAGCAGCCGGCCGCCGATCGTGCGCGGCGCCCGCCCCCATATCGGCGCTTGCGGTGTTTCCTTGAAGCGATGCTTCTGCGCGTTGGCGCCCCGGAAGAGCCAGAAGCCGAGCGCGAAAGCCACAACCAATGCCACGGCCGCCCCCGCCGGCAGCGGGTCCGGCCGCCGATAGACGTAGAGCGCGGGCACGCAATAAAAGAACGGCACCAGCACATAATCGCCCCACAGCAGCAGCCAGCCGAACCGCTCCGCCATGATGTCCCAGGTGAAGAGCATGCCGCGCTCGAAATGAAAGTAGTTGGCGATGTAGAGGAGCGTCCCCGCCTGATAGAGCAGCATGGCCAGCGTCAGCGACCCCCGCTCCTGCCATTGCAGCGCGGCGAATGAAAAATTCATCAGGCAGAGACCGATGAGCGAGGGCCGATAGGAAAAGAGCTTGAGGTCGACCCCGAACAGCGCCGGGTCCTGTTCGACGCCGAGGAAGAAGTCGCGAAGGCGCTTCGGCCGATCAGCGCGGCCCACCAGCAGCAGCACCAAAGCCGACGGCCACGCCAACAGGTTCGCCGCAACGACGAGCGATCCATAATATCGCGCCACGGGTGCGAGGCCCGGCCCTAGCCATTGCACCAGGGCGGCCGCGGCAAGGCTCATCGCGAAGAGTGCCATGCCGTTGAAGACATAGCGCACGGCGCTGCCGTCCGGCTTCCGCGGCCCGGTGCGCGCAGGGCCGGGAAGGACGAGCGAGCCGACAAAGAGCGCGGCGATGAAAGCGAGGAGACCAAGCGTCGCCAGCGCAACCGAATGGAGCGTCGCAGGTGCGAACGCCATCACCCCGTCCGCTCGGCTGCGTGCACGGCAGCGAGGATCGCCCGACCGGCAACAAACGCAAGATAAAGATTGCCGACGAGCCACGGCAAATTCGGCACGTAGAGAATCAGGAACGAGCCGAGATCCTTGGCGGGCATGTCGGCATAACCGACGGCGTATTTGGCCGTGAGATAGAGCACGACGGAATAGCTGACATAGGCGCCGATGCCAAGTTGCAGCGGCCAGCGATAGCGCGATCGCATCACGATCGTGCCGGCGAGCCAGAGATAGAGCGGCACGGTGATACAGATGTGAAAGCTTTCGAGCCCCACCTCGAACCAGCTCACATGATCGTAATAGCCGCGGTCGCCGATGCCGTAGAAGCGGAACGCCCGCGCGAAGAGCGAGTGGCGCGTCGGAAGCTCGAAAGCGTTGAGAAGCCAATAGAGCTCGATCGTCAGGGCCGCCGCGACGAAGAACGCGATGAGCCAAAGCGCCGCCTTGTCGTTCCGGCTCACACCGTCGCACTCCGCTCAGAAACGCCGTGCCGCGGCGGCTTCGCTGCGCACGTGGCGAGGTATTCCTGCCACTTGCGCACGGTGAGTTCCTGGAACAGCGGGACGGCCGGGCTCATCTCGACGAGGGGGCGCCCGCCGTGCTCGTCGTAGGCTTCCTGCTCCCAGGCGCAGGCGACCCCGTCCTGGCTGACGACCGGGCGGATGAACAGCGGCGTGAGCAGGCGGACGACCCATTTCAGCAGCGGCTGCGGCATATGGAAGGGCGTCAGCGGCAGCTTGACCTCGTTGAAATAGAACATGAAGAAGATCTTCGTCGTCTTGTCGTCGATCGGCTGCAGAAAGATCCAGTGCTTCACGCGATTGCCGGTGTTGCCACGCTGATACGGATATTCGAGGCAGAGCTCCATCAGGTCCATGTCGGGCTTGCTGCGGTCGACCAGCAGCCGCTTGAAACCCTTGGCCAGCAGCGTCACGCGATAGGTGCAGTAGACCGCGTCGCCGCGCAGCTCATGGCGCACCAGCACCGGATCGACGAACGGGTCATAGCGGCGATGCAGATAGCCGTGGGTGAGGTCGCTGAGATTGTCGATGATGATGGAATGATGCGCATTCCAGGTGAATTCGAGCGGAACCCACGCCCAGGGGCGCGGGCCCTCGATCTCGGGGATCTCCGGCATCGCCGCCGCCTCGGCCAGTGCGGGGTCGCCGGGAAAGATCCACACCAAGCCGTAACGCTCCCGCAGCGGATAGGATTTGAGCCGCAGCCGCGGCATCGTCCGGCCGAACAGCTCGTGCGGGATGCGCGCAAGCCGCCCGTCCTCGCTATAGGTCCAGCCGTGATAGGCGCAGACGAGCGAGCACCCCTCCACCGTGCCGAGCGACAACGGAACCCCCCGGTGGCAGCAGCGATCCTCCACCGCGTGCAGCCCGCCATCCGCGCCGCGCCAGATCGCGATCGGCTCGCCTTGGAAACGCGTCGCGACGATGCGACCGCGCTTGATGTTCTTGCCCTGGGCAACCGGGTACCAGTAGTTCGGGCTAAGGCCGACGGCGCGCACCTTCTGGCGCAGGTTGCGCGCCTCTTCCAAGCGCGGGATCGAGTGTCGGAAAGGCCGCCGCTGCGGTGCCGGGCGCGCGTCGAGGGCGCGCAGCGCCGTCCGCACCCCGTCCCAGGCGACATAGGCATGGCCCGCCAGCCACGGCAGGTTGGCGCTGATGAAAACGAAGAAATGCCACGGCGTCTTCTCGTCCATGCCGGGAAATCCGGCGATCGCCGCGCACCACCAGTCAAACAGCACGGAATAGGCGACATAGGTCCCGATCGCGATCTGCAACGGCACCCGGATCGCCCAGCGCCGCAAAAGGGCGATGAGGAGGACGATGGTCAGCGCCTGAGTCAGCGTGAAGTTGACCGTCTCCAGGCCGAGTTCGAGCTCGCTGACCTTGTCGAAATAGCCATGATCCGCCTGCGCGTAGGTTTGAAACATCCGCGCGAAGACATCCGTGCTGGCGAGCGCCGCCAGCTCGCGCGCGTGCGCCACCCAGTAGCGGTCGACGGTGAAGTTAAAGGCGATGAAGAACACCACCAGCCCGACCACGATCCAATTGATCCGGGCGGACATGCTCAGGGTGTCTCGGCAAAGGCCGCGGCGTCGCCTTGCACCGCGACACGCCGGCGATAGCGCACCCGGCACGGCGGCCGGGGGCCGACAACGAACGTGGTGTAATCGGGTTGGGCGTCGCGATCGACGAGCTCGAAGTCGAAGCGCTGCAGCAACAGGCTCCAGATCACCTTGATCTGCTGATGGGCAAAGGCCAGACCGATGCAGCGATGCTTGCCGCCGCCAAAGCCGATGAGCGCATAAGGCGTGGCGCGATCTTCCTCGCGCGCGGGTGCGAAGCGGTCGGGGTCGAAGCGGTCGGGGTCGGCGAAGACGTCGTGCAGGCGGTGCGTCACCGCCGGCGATACCAAGGCGAGGCTGCCGCGGGGGATGACGACATCGCCGACGGCGAAATCGCGCAAGACCGTCCGCATCAGCATGACCAGCGGCGGATGCAGCCGTTCCGCCTCCTTGAGGCACCATTCCAAGCGCTGCAGACGCTTCAGCGCCGCCAGGCGGACATCGCCGGCGCCGATCACGCTGGCGGCTTCGCGGCGGACGGCGGCAAGCTCCAGGGGGTGCTGCATGAGCAGCACGCCGAGCCAAGTCGACATCACCGCGCTCGTGTGCTGCCCGGCGAAGAGCAGCGTCAGCAGCATTCCCGTGATCGTCGCATCGGGCAGCGCGCTGCCGTCGCTGTAGCGCGCGGCCATCAGCACCGAGAGAAAATCATCGTGCTCGACGCCCCGGTTCCGGCGGCCGGCGATCAGCGCAGAGAACAACTCCGCGACCTGCCGCCGCGCCCGGTCGCGCCGCAGGTTGGCAGGAATCGGGAAACGCGGTGCCATGAACGCGACGAGGTTGATGCCGCCTTCGAGCTCGTGATAGAGCCGCGCGAATTCCGCCGACACGCGGCTGCGGAACTCCTCGCCGATGAGGCAGCGTCCCGCGATGAACATGGTGAGCTCGTTCATGGCGGCGGGGAGATCGATCTCGCCTTCGGCGCCCAGGCGGTCGGCGAAGCGCTCGACCTCCTGCGCCATGTACCCGGCATAGCTCTGCATCGCATCATCGCGCAGGGCCGGATGGAGCAGGCGAAGCTGCTCGTCCATGAGTTCGCGGCTCACCGCATAGGCCACGCCCGGGCCGAAGATCGGCACGGTGAAGCGATAGGCCTCGCGCGCGCTGAGCTGGTCGTCGGGCGCGCGGAAGAACGCCTCGTTGCCCTGCGGCGACAGCAGGGCATAACCCTGCCTGCCGAAGAGCTTGAAACGGAAAATGCCGCCGTGGCGGGCGCGGCCGCGCTCGAGCAATGCTACGGGATTGCGGTGGAAGCCGAGCGCGTGGCCGATGAAAGGCACTTGGCCCGCAAGGGCGGGCACGTCCGTCATGGCCGCGCCGCCGCGAGATGCCCGGCATCGCTTGCGGGCGGAGCGATGGTGCCGCGCGCCAGGAACCAGTCATAGGCTTCCCGCACCGCCGCCTCGATCGCGGTCGGCACGAAGCCGAGTTCGCTCGTCGCCTTGGCAATGTCGGCGCGGCGCTGCAGGCGCAGAAGCCGGATCGCGGCGGGGGTCAGAAGCTGCTCGGCATTGGGCGCCAGATACGGCATGAGCGCGCCGGCGATGCCGGCGACGACCGCCATCGGACCGGGCGGCGCGCGGAAGAGCGCCAGCCGTCGCCCCGTCACCCGCGCGAACATCGCCATCAGCTCGTCGAAAGTCAGAAATTCCGAGGCGAAGATATATTTCTGCCCGGGCCGCCCCCGCGCCATGGCGAGGAGATGCCCCGCCACGATGTCGCGCGCGGCGACAAAGGTGAAGCCACCGGGGACATAGGCATGAAGCTGCCCCTGCGCGAACCGGATCAGCACGCGCCCCATGCGCGACGGCTTGAAGTCCCAAGGACCGAGGATGGCCGTCGATACCGCGATGACGACGGGTAGTCCCTCGGCGCAGGCCTTGAGACATTCGTGCTCCACCGCCGCCTTGGTCTGGGCGTAAGGCAGGTGGCGCTCGAGCGGGTTGAACGGTTCCTCTTCGTTGCTGGGTCCGTCCGTCCGGTGGCCGACGGCGCTGAAGGAACCGGTGACGACGACCCGCTCGACCCCGGCGGCGCGCGCGGCGTGCAAAAGGTTGCGGGTGCCCAGCACATTGCAGGCAAAGATCTCGCCGTGGTCGCGATAGACGGTCGAGACCTTGGCGGCGCAATGATGGACCTGCCGGCAGCCACGCACCGCGGCGGCGGCGACCGCCGGATCGCGCAGATCTCCGATCACCCGGTCGACCGCCAGGCCTTCGAGACTGGGCTCGTCGCGCGGGGTGTGCAGAAGCGCGCGCACCGTCTCGCCGTCGGCGACGAGCCGACGCACCAGATTGGCGCCGAGATGGCCGCCCGCGCCCGTCACCAGGATCATGACGCCATCGCTCGGCGTGCCTGCATCGTCATGGTCATGTGGCGGATGACCAGCGTCGACAGCGCCGCCATCAGGCGCGTGGCGTTGAGCCACCGGGCGAAGTGATCGGCGCCGCGGCGGCGGCGGTCGGAGAGGCCGAAGAGACCGACCCCGACCATCTGGCGCAGGATGGAGAGCACGCTGGTATCGGTCATGGCGAGGAGCGCCATCGACGCCTCGCGCCCGCGCGCGTCGTTGCCCCAATAGCCGATCAGGCCGTCGCGCACGAGGCGCAGCTCCGGCGCCTGCTGGCTGCACGTCTCGTAGAGCGCGGAGGCCAGGAGCAGCCGCGCGCGCTGCGGGGCGCGACGGCGCCTTGCATAAAGGGCAAGTCCGCGCGTGATATCGCCACCGCTTTGCCGCAGCGCATCGCGCAGCCGCAGCGCGTCGCCGATGCCGACCGTCATGCCGGTCGCCGTCAGCGGATGACAGCTTCCCCCCGCATCGCCGACGAGAACGAGCGGACCGCGCGTCACGGCCGAGACCAGAACGTCGAAGCTCGCAAAGCTCAGTCCGCGCTGCACGGCAATGGACGCGGCCACCTCCGCCCGCAAAGACGCCGGCAGCGCTGCCAGCATCCGTGCGCGATGCTGCGCCGCCGGTTCGCTCGACTGGCCGATGGGCTGGTCGAAGAGCACGCGCGTTTGGCCTTCGCCGATCTCGTAGACCAGGAGCGGCGCCGCCGCACCGATGAAGACGTGCCCATAGCCGGGCGCCGGCAGGTTGTCGCAGCCGACGACATAGCCGGTGATGGTCGAAACCCGCCGCCGCACGTGCCCGATGCCGGCAAACCCGCGCACCGGGCTCGCCGCGCCATCGGCCGCCACGATCATCCGGCACGCCATGGTCTCGACCGTGCCCTGGCGGGCGATCGACACGCGCGGCGCCGCGCGGTCGCCGAGATCGAGGCCGACGACCCGGGCGTCGCGCCATAGGCGGACATAATCGAACCGCTCGACCGTCGTCTCCAGACTGTTGCGGATGCTGCCGTGCTCGAGGGCCACGGCCGATTGGCAGCTTCCATGCCGATCGGCGTAGGGAAGCCGGATGCCGCAATCATCGCTCGCCTGGTCGAAGACGGCAAAGCCGTGGATCGGCACCGCGCGCGCGAAAGCCTCGGTATCGTAGAGGCCGAGCTCCATGAGGCCTGCGACCCCGGTCGGGTGGATGAGCTCTCCCGCCAAGCGCCGGTCGGCGTGCTGTCCCGGCTCGACGACCAATACCGACCAGCCGAATTCCGCTAGCGCCGCGGCCGCCGTCATGCCGGCGACGCCGCCGCCGCAAACGACGACATCGAAATCAATGCGCGGAGGCATGACGGCATGCCTCGAACCGGGCCAGCGCCCAGTTCGGGAAATATGCGTTGTAGAGGCGGTAATCGAGCATGGCGGTGCCGAAGAAGACGCCGTTGACGCCCTCGTGCGGCCAGCAGCCGTCCCGGTCCTGGCGCGCGCGCAGCCACTCCACGCCGCGCCAGGCGGCATCGGAGGGTCGCGCCTCGGCCTCGATCAGGGCGAGGACCGCCCACGACGTGGTGATGACGAGGCTGGTCTCGTTCTCGACATAGGTGCCGGAAAGGCATCCGGAAAAATGCTCGCCCCAGCCGCCATCCGCACGCTGCACCGAGCGTAGGCAAGCCGCGGCCCGGCGCATCGCCGAATGGGCGCCATCGAGGCCGGCCGCGCGCAGCGCCGCGACCGCGAACCCCGTGCCATAGACGAAGTTGATCCCCCAGAAGCCCGGCCAGGCACCGCTTGGCAACTGCCGCGCCAGAATGAACGCCACCGCGCGCGCCAGCGCCGCCTGGAGATGATCGGGATCGGGCGCAAGGCCGGTGGCGGCGAAGCGGCACAGCGCCCGGACCGCCGAGGCCGTGCATTCGATATAGGAGAGCTCGGTCATGCACTGGCCGAACATCTCCGAAGGATTGAGCCGCTCCAGCAAGCGCCCGCCGCGGCGGCGCTCATAGGTGCCGAACCCGCCATCCCGGTTCTGGCGGTTCAGGATGAACGCGGCGGCTTCGCGCAGGCGTTCATCGCCGATGCGCTCCTCGGGTGCGATCAGGCCTGCAACGGCGTGGCAGCCGAGGATCGCGCTTAGGGCCTCCGCGGTGCAGTCGCTGACCGGCCAGCGATGCGTGCCGTCGCTGAAGCACCAGCCGCCAAGGATGGGGTCGCGGTGCTCTGCGTGCCCGTGCTCGAGCTCCGTCGTCATCTGCATGGCCGCCAGCCGGCGATAGCCACGGCGGAGCGTGTCCGCATGCTCACGTACGGCGCCGCCGCCCTGCTCAAGCAGCGCTTGGATCGCAGAGCTCGTGTCCCACGTGGTCGAGCGCGCGCCGGCATAGCGGATGCCCCAGGCCTCGTCGCTCCAGCGCCAGCTCTCGAGCCCGGCAAGGCTCGCCGAGGTATCGGCACTCGCGGGGTCGCGTGCGAAAAGGGCAAGCGTATTGAGGACGCCGTTGACCGGCGACAGCGCCTGATGACGCGTCGCCCGCTGCTCGTAGAGAATGCGAGCAAAGCAGGCATCGAGCGCGCGACGGCGCAGTCCCGATGCGAACGGCAGCCGCCGCCACAGCGCGCCCAGCGCCCGCGCCGCATCATAGGCCAGGCGCAGCCCCCTGCCCGGCCGGACGTGAACATCGCTTGGCGCGATCTCGTGACGATGCCTGGCCGCTGTGTCGCCGGCACCGTAAAGCTCTTGTCGCAGCTCCGCTGCGATCGGGCCGAGATCGGCGCGAAAGCCCGAGCCCAGCAGGAACGCCATGCCGAGATAGATGTACCGCGTGTGGCAATAGAGCCGCCACGGCGCGAACGGGATCCAATCGGGCAGCAGGAAGAGTTCCGGTGGACAGGGATTGAGCCCGCTTGGGTCGTAAAGGCCGAGGAACGAGAGCCAGATCTTGCCCCATTGCGGCAGGCTTTCCACGCCGCCCGGCTGCGCCTCGAGCCAGCGCCGCGCCGCCGCCGGCATCGCCGCATCCCGCCCCTCGCCCAGAAGCCGCAGGGCGACATAGACGAGCGTCGTCACGAAGCGATAGGAGTGCGACTCCGGGTGCAGTCCCCAGCCGCCGTCGGGGCGCCGCGTCACCGAGAAATGCCGCAGCAGCAGGCGCCGCTCCTCGGCAGAGATTGAGTTGCCGGCGATGACATGCAGAATGGCGATCTGGGCCGTGATGATCGGGCACCAGACGACCTCGCCCTCCCACGATCCATCATCCTGCTGGAGGCGCGCGAGCGCCGCGCCGGCGCGGTGGAGCGCGGACGCGACCGGATCGGGAGTGGCGCTATCCGGCAACGGACACCTCCGTCGCAGCCGGCGCCGCGGCAAGCCCATCGCCGAGATGGCGCCGCCACTCGCTGATCATGAGCTTCTGGAACTCGCCCACCACCGGGTTGAGCTCGGTCGCGGCCGCGTCCGGTGCCGCCTCGTAGGCGGCCTGCTCGGCCTCGACCATGGTGCCGTCCTGCATCAGCAGCGGGCGGATCAGCAGGCGGTTGGAGACGCTCAGCAGCGGCCGCATGAGCCAACGCGGAACCGCGATCCGGCTCAAGGGCACACGAAATGCCGCGAAGTAAAACAAAAAGAAGACGCGTGTCGTGCGCGCGTCGAGCGGCAGGATGAAGCACCAATGCTTGATCTTGTCGTCGGTGTTCGACCACTGGTGCGGGTAATCAAAGCAGAGCTCCATCCGATCGACGTTGATTTTCTTGCGGTCGATGAAATGCTTGGAGATGCGGCCGTCGCCGACCAGCACGTCGTAGGTCAGGCGCACCTTGCGGTCGGCGCTTTCGAAATGCACAAGCTTGGCGTCGGAAAAAGGCCGGTACTTGCGGTGGAGATGCGCGTGCGTGAAGTCGCTGACATTCTCGATGATGGTCGAGTGATGGGCGCACCAGGTGAAATCGAGCGGCACGCACGCCCAGGCGTCGGGCCCTTCGAGTTCCGGCAGCTCCGGCATCGGCGTCGCCGCGGCGAGCGCGGGATCACCGGGAAAGAGCCAGATCAGGCCGTAGCGCAGCCGCACCGGAAACGAGCCGATACGGAGCTTCGGCATCTTCCGGCCGAACAGCTCGTGCGGAATCGCCACGAGCTCGCCGGCACCGCTATAGGTCCAACCGTGATAGGGGCAGGTGAGATTGCAGCCGGTGACCTCGCCCAGAGTCAGCTTCAGATGACGATGGGCGCACCGGTTCTCGAGCGCTCTGACGACGCCGTCCGCGCCGCGGAAGAGGGCAATCGAACGGCCCCAGAAACGGGTCTCGACGACGCGGCCGACCGGGACAGCTTCTTCATATTCGACGGCGTACCAATAATCCGGGTGCAGTCCCGCGACCCGCGCCTGTTGCCGCCGGCTCCGGGCGGTCTCGAACGAGGGGACACCATGCGGCGGCAGCGAGCGAGAAGACATCGATGACCGCTTGTCTAAAAATAAAAGCCGCGTTGCGGCGACCATCGGCATGCGGCGCCCTGCCGGCGACGCCGCGTCGCTTTATTGCCGAAAGCCAGACCCACGACCTCGTGGGCTATTGTAGTAGAATGGTCCCCGCCGCACGCAACTTAACCGTTGAAAACCTTAAGTTGATCGCCTCCTGTTGTCAACAAGATGCCCTCGGTCAAACAACTGCCGCCTATCGCTAACGGTGACGTATTTGTGACGCCCATTGACGTCCGGATGGTGCGGTTTGTGCAACCGGTGATATAGTGTCCGACGCATTCGCTGCGGTGCAATAGCGCCCGGTTCGGCTGGCGCCGTCGCGGCGCAGAAGACGTCGATGGGGTTGGAACGCGTGCGGATCGCCGCCAAGCGCTTGATCGCATCATTCGCTGTCGTAGTGACGATCGCCTGCGCGGGTACGCTTGCCTACGAATTCTGGTATGGCAATCAGGAGGCGGGCGCTGCCACGCAGCCTGCATCGGCTGCGCCGCCGCCCGCGGCCGTGGCGGCGCTCGGCCGCATCGAGCCGCAAAGCGAAATCATCAATCTCGGCTCAGGCGTCGCCGATCGGCTGGAAAGTCTTTCGGTCCGGCGCGGCGATCTCATCAAGAAAGGCCAGACCCTCGGCTATCTGCAGGGCTATACCGAGCAAGTCGCCGAGCGCGACGAGATTGCCGCCCAGCTCGACGAGGCCAAGCAGCGGCTCGATGCCGAGACCACTATCGGCGCCGCGCAGATAGAGCATGCGCAGATCGTGCAAAAAACCATTACCGATGTGACGCCGCTCAAGATCGACGCCCAAACCCAAACGATCGCCAGCCTCGAAGCCGGCCTCGCCAACGACAAGGACACGCTCGCCTCGCAAGCGCAGCTCGCGCAAGAGCATGTGAGCTCGCACCGCACCTACGAAAATCAAAAGACTCTGGTCGCGCAGGAAGAGGCCGGCCTCAAGGCCGCGCGCACGCAGCTCGCGATCTTGCAGCATCAATTTGTGCTCGACCGGATGGAGGCCGACGATCAGCTTCGCATGGCGCAGGCGACGCTGGCGCGCGCCAAGGCCGAGCTTCCGATCGCCTCGCTGGAAGAGCAGCTTGTGCTCGCCAAGGAGCGCATGCTGAGAAGGACCGTCTATGCGCCCATCGACGGCCGCGTCCTCAACATCGTTGCCCATCCGGGGGAGGAAGTCGGCGGCGACAAGGTCATCCTCACCATGGGCGATACCAGCAAGATGCGCGTGGTGGCGGAAGTGTATGAGACCGACATCGGGCGCGTGCATCTCGGTCAGATCGCGACCGTCTCCAGCCGGGCGCTGAAGGCGCCGCTCACCGGCCGCGTCGTCGAGATCGGCGACATGATCTTCAAGGACGACGTACTCAATGTCGACCCGGCGGCGCGCGTCGACGCGCGCGTCGTCGAGGTCTGGATCGAGCTCGACGATCCCGCCAGCGTGGCCGGCCTCACCAATCTCACCGTCAACGTCCTCATCCACGGCGACGGTCAACCGGTCGCGTATGTCAATCAGAACGGTGTGGCCAAAGAGTGATCGCGATCGTCGCTTGGCGGATGTTGACCCACGAGAAGGGGCGAAGCGCTCTGGCGGTCGGCGGGATCTTCGTCGCCGTCCTGATGATCTTTCTGGAGCTCGGCTTTTACTTCTCAGTTCCGGCCGGCGGCATGCTCGTCTACGACCGCATGAATTTCGACCTCATGCTGACCTCCAGCGACTATGTGTACCAGGATCAGCCCTACGATTTCCCGCGCCGGCGGCTCTTCCAGGCATCGGCGCTATCGGCGGTCGCGTCGGTGGCGCCCGTTTATCAGGGCGAAACGCCCTGGCTCAACGAGAAAGACGGCATCCGCCGCAATGTCTTTGTCATGGGCTTCGATCTCGACCAGCGGGTCTTCAACGCACCGACCATCAATCGCGCCCTCGACGCGCTGAAGCGGCCGGATACGGTCCTGGTGGACAGTTTGACCCGGCCGATGTTCGGGCCGCTGGGCGCGGGAACCCATGTCGAGATCAACAACCGCGACATCGAGATCGCCGGTGACTATGTGCTGGGAACCGGGTTCACGGGGCTTGGCGCCGTCGTCACCAGCGATCTCAATTTCATCCGCATTTTCCCCGACCGCACCCTGGAGACCGTCAATCTCGGACTGATCCGGTTGAAGCCCGGCAACGATCCCGACACGGTCGCGGCCGAGCTGCGCGCCATCCTGCCGGCCGATACGCGCGTCTTCACCCACGACGAGCTGGCGCGCCAGGAGATCGCGCACTGGGTCACCATCACCTCGACCGGACTGGTCTTCGGCTTCGGCGTGATCATTTCGATGATCGTCGGCACGGTGATCTTGTACCAGACGCTGTCGACCCAGATCACGCGCCAGCTGCCGCAATACGCGACCCTCAAGGCGATCGGCTATACCGACGGCAGGATCGGGTCCATCGTGGCGGCGCTCGCCATGATCATCGCATTCGTTGCCTATGTGCCGGCGCTTGCCGTATCGGTCGTCGTCTATGCCATCGTGCGCGGCAAGACCATGCTGCCGATTTCGATGACGGATGGGCGCGTCGTGACTGTTCTCGTGGTCACCGTGATGATGTCGGCGGCATCCGCGTTCATTTCACTTCGCGGCGTGCGGCGCGCCGATCCGGTTGACCTGTTATAGCGATGAGCGCCAACGACGCGACGGAGCTTCGCTATTCGGCCAAGAGCGGCGGTCGCCGGCGCAGCGCTGCGCACGGCACGGGCGGCGTGCCGCTCGCGTTGCGCAACGTGCTCGCCCACCCCATGCGGCTTTTCCGTTCGGCGAGCGGCATCGCGTTTGCGGTCATGCTCATGCTGATCGAGCTCGGCTTCCAGAACGGTTTCGTCGACAGCGCGGTCAGCGTCATCCGCGCCTTCGATGCCGACATCGTTTTGATCAGTTCGATGAAGTATCAGTTTGCCAAGAAGGCCGCGTTTCCGCGCCGCCAGCTCTATCAGGCGCGCGCGGTCCCCGGCGTCGCCTCGGTGCGTCCGATCTACGCCAACTGGACGCAATCGGTGTGGAAGAACCCGGTCACCCACGCGACCTTCGCTTTGCAGCTCTTCGCCTTCGACCCGGACCAGCCGGTTTTCCTTATTCCCGCGGTAACGCGAAATCTCGCAGCCCTGCGGCAGCCCGACACGGTCATGACCGATCGCCGCGCCCGCGCCATCGTCGGCCGCGGGCGCCCGGGCGAAGAGACCGAATTGGCGCGGACCCGCGTGCGCATCGTCGGCCTGTTTTCGCTTGGTCCCGACTTCTATTCCGACGGGACGCTGATCATGAGCGACCGCAATTTCATGAAGATTCTGGGCGGCATGGCGGCGGAGCCAACGCTGCCGGACCCGGAATTCGGCATCGTCAAGGTGCTCCCCGGAGCGGACGTGCAGACGGTGCAGCAGGCCTTGCGCGCCGCACTTCCCGACGATGTCAAGGTTCTGACCAAACAGCAACTGATCGACCAGGAGGTGAAATTCCAGTCGCAGGTGTCGGGCGTCGGCCCGATTTTCGGTGCGGGCGTCATCATCGGATTTGTCGTGGGGATGATGATTACCTATCAGATTCTCTTCACGGATATTTCCGACCAACTGCCGCAATACGCGACCTTGAAGGCGATCGGCTATGAGAACCGCTACCTCGTGAAGGTCGTGCTGCAACAAGCGGCACTCTATGCGTTGGTCGGGTATGTACCGGCGTGGCTGATGGCGGTGGCACTTTACCGCATCCTCGGCGATATCGCGCTCCTGCCTCTGGAGATGACGGTGAAGCTCACGGTGCTGAGCTTCGGGCTGACGGCGGTCATGTGCGTCGGTGCCGCCCTCGTAGCGTTTCGCCGCGTTGCCGCGGCCGACCCGGCCGAGGTGTTCTGATGGCCGCAAACGCGCCCGACGCGGCGGTTCGCATCGAGCATGTCAATTATTATTTCGGCGAAGGCGAGTCGCGCAACCAGGTCCTGTTTCAGAACAGCCTGGAGATCGAAGCCGGGCGTCTCGTGATCATGACCGGCCCATCGGGATCGGGAAAGACGACGCTTCTCACCCTGATCGGCGCGTTGCGCTCCCTCCAGGAAGGCAAGATCGAGATCCTCGGCCGCAATCTCACCGGCCTTCAACGCTCCGAGCTCGTTGCGATGCGGCGCAATATCGGTTTCATCTTCCAGATGCACAATCTCTTTGATTCGCTGTCGGCCTACGAGAACGTCAAGATGGCGATGCAGCTCGGCAGTTGCCCCGCTTCGGAAATGCGCGAGCGCGGCGCGGCCATCCTGAGGCGCCTCGGCCTGGGCGAACGCATCGACTACAAGCCGCGGGCACTTTCCGGCGGACAGCGCCAACGCGTCGCTGTCGCGCGCGCGCTCGTCAATCGGCCCAAGCTCATTCTCGCCGACGAACCGACCGCGGCGCTCGACAAGGAGTCCAGCCGGATAGTCGTCACGCAACTGAAGGAGCTCGCCGTTGCGGACGGATGCACCATCCTGATGGTGACGCACGACAACCGCATTCTCGAGCTCGCCGATCAGATCGTGAACATGGTCGACGGCAGGATCGTGTCCAATGTCGTGCTGCGCGATGCCGTTATGATTTGCGAATTTCTGAAGACCGTCGACGTGTTCAAGTCTCTGAGCCCGACCGATCTCACGCACGTGGCGGAGCGCATGCGCAAGCGGCGCTATGGTGCGGGGGATGTCATCATCCGCCAAGGCGAGGTCGGTGAAGAATTCTTCCTCGTCGTCGCCGGCAGAGTATCGGTCGCGGTGCGCCGGGATACGCAGGAGCGCGAGATCGCGACCCTTGGTCTCGGCGATTTTTTCGGCGAGGCGGCGCTCATTTCAGGCGATCCGCGCAACGCCACCGTGCGGGCGACGGAACCGGTCGAGACCTATGTGCTCGGGAAGGACGATTTCCGCGCCGCGCTCGACCTTAGCGCGAGTTTGCGCGACCAGATCCTTCGCGCGTACTTCCAACGGCAATAGCCGTGCCGTCAGGCGGCGTCACGGTTCGGCGCTCACGCACACAGGGCCTTCACCTTCGGCCAGGCTTCGCGGCCTTTTTCCTCCATCAGCGGCAGGTATTTCTCGTTGAACCATTTTGCCAGACCCTCCTGATAGGCCGGGCGGGCGCAGATTTGCTCGTACCATTGGGCAACGTGCGGCCTGTTGTCGAGCATCCCGCCGAATTTCAAATGATCGAGCCGCGTCACGTATGGCGCGTAGGCGATATCGGCCAGGGTGAAGTCGCGCCCGGCAAGCCAGGGACCGTCCGTCGCGAGTGATTTTTCCATGTCGGCGAGCATCTTGTCGAGCCGCGCGAGGGCATCGGGAAAGGCCGGATTGTCGACGCCCTTCTTCAGTTGTTCGAAACGGCGCCGATAGGCGGAACCGCGTTTCTTCGCGAGCTCATCGACGACTTCGGCGGAGTATTGGTGGTGGAAGACGACGCTCATGCTGACGACGCCGGTTGCAGGGAAAATGCCGGCGCCGATGTGTTTCGTGAACCACCGCATGCGCGCGCGGCTGGCCGCATCCCTGGGCTTCAGCGCGGGCTCGGGAAAAGCGTCATCGAGATATTCGTTAATGACGATCGATTCGACGACGACAACACCGTCGTGGACGAGCGTCGGCACAACGCCATTGGGATTGAGCGCGAGATAGGCCGCGTCCATCTGGTCACCGCGGCGGAGGTTCAAATGCTTGCCCTCATAGGCCAGTCCCTTCTCGGCCAGCGCCATGCGCACCTTCTGCGCGCAGACCGACATGTCGTTGTGATAGAGCATGAGCGCCATGACGACCCTCCTAATGTGCCGGCGCCTCGTCGGACGGCTGATATGTCGCCTCGACCGCGGGACGCGCCATGATGCGCTCGTACCACTCCTTCGTCCGCGGGTGACTGGCCATGAGTTCGGGGCGCGCGAGCTTGAAGGCGAAGACGTAGGGCAGGATCGCAATGTCGGCGAGCGTGTAAGCCGGGCCCGCGAGATAGGATCCGGCGGCGAGCGCCGTCTCGCAACGGTCGAAGACATAGTCCATACGGCCATAGGCTTCTTCGAACTCCTTCTGCGAAAACCCCTCGCCCTTCAAGGCCTGGAGCTTCAGGCGGTGGTCGACGAGTGGCGTCTCCTTCACCACCCGATCGAATTCGGCCTCGCTCATGGCCTTCAATTGCGCCGCCTTGGTCCGGGTCCAGGTCGGCACGCGGGTCGCCGGAAGCGCATAGTCATCGGCCATCTTGCAGAAGACGCGCATCCGGGCGCGCGCCCATGGATCGGCGGGCCGCAGCGGCACCTCGGGAAAAACCTCGTCCACGTATTCGTTGATGACGCCCAATTCGATCACGACCTTGCCATCATGGACGAGCGTCGGCACGATGCCGTTGGGGTTGAGTTTCAGATAATCGGGCGCATGACGCTCGAATTTGTCCAGGCGCATGTAGTGGCTCGTGTAAGGCAGTCCCTTTTCCTTGAGGCAGAGCCGCGATTTCTTCGAACAGGTGGTGAGCCCCGCATGATAAAGCTCGAGCATTCGTTCCTCCTTCTCGTTGAGGCGGGCGGGCGCGCCTTGGGCCTCGCTGCGCAGACGGTCGTTCCCCCGGTGATAAGCGGCCCAGTCTGTCAGGCGCCCCCTTCTGAGGCGATTATGGCGTTCTGTCGAGTGCCCTGTCACCTCATGGGCAGCCGCCCCGCGAGAGCCGATCTGGCGGCGGGCGCGGCCACGCATCAATCATGGCGGTGGCGCGGCTGTCGCGGCTATCCTATCGGCCTACGACAGTGGCCTGGAGATGCACGGCATGCACGGGTGGCCGGGCTGGCTCACGGACGGCACGACGCAGTTTTGAGGGTGGTGGCATGAGCGGAAGCGGGCTTGGCGGGATTAGCGCCTGTGTATTCGATGCCTATGGCACGCTGTTCGACTACGCGTCTGCAGCAGCAGGCTGTCGCGACCTGCTCGGCGCCAAGCTGACCCCGCTCAACACGCTCTGGCGCGAGAAACAGCTTCAATATGCCTGGCTGCGGTCGCTGCAGGGAAAGCACGCCGATTTCTGGCAGGTGACGGGGGACGCGCTCGATTTTGCGCTCGAGACGCTGGAGATTGCGTCCGTCGACCTGCGGGCGCGACTGATGAACCTCTATCTTGCGCTCGAGACGTTTCCCGACGTGCCCGACATGCTGAGGCGAATAAAGGCGGCGGGGCTCAAGACCGCGATCCTGTCCAACGGCTCGCCCGGCATGCTCGCGGCAGTCGTCGCCAATGCGAGGATCGGCCCCCTTCTCGATGCCGTACTCTCTGTTGAGGAGGTCGGCATCTACAAACCGCATCCGAAGGTCTATCAGTTGGCCGTGGATAGGCTGGGCGTGCCGGCCGCGACGATCGCATTCCTATCCTCCAACGGCTGGGACGCCTATGGCGCCTCGGCTTTCGGCATGCAGGTTGTTTGGTGCAATCGCTACGGGCAGCGGCGCGAGCGCCTTCCCGGCATGCCCGACCGAGACATCGGATCGCTGGTGGAGCTGCCACCGCTGGTGGGCGCGTGAGAGCCGGCGACCTGGCATCAAGCCAATCTTAAGGCCCTCGCGGTATCGTTTCGATCTCAACGCACGACCTTCGAGATAAGGTGAGCCCATGTGCGGCGGCTCCGTCGCAGGCGCTGCGCCTCCCATCGCGCTACCCTTGGGCCAACTCTTGATCCCGACGGTACCGCGAGAAAGTGCGGCCGGCGGTGACAATCAGAAGGCGGCTTCCGCTATCGGCGCAGAAACGCCCCGCACGTCAGCCAATCCGAACCTCGGCAAGCATGTCGATATCGCGGCGTGACGCCGGCTGTGCCGCGCCATCGGCGCTCCTGGCGCGAGACGGATTTCAGGCGGTCATATCGCTCTGAGGTCTGAGCTGAGGTCAGGCAGACATTCCCTTTTTGCTCGCCGATGCCCCGGAGCGGCCGACACTCGCTCGCCGATCGCCCGAGGCGATACATCGTGCGAAACACGCGTGGCGATGGCGCCCCCCCCTGTGTCGACGCAAGAGTTGCAGGCTCGGTCGCGCTATGTCCGTTCCTTGTCGGCGATGCCAAAGAGGCGCATTCTCGCGCAGCGATAAGAAGGCCGCGGGCCGACCATGACATACGAAGGATCGCCTTGTCCGGTGCGCTCCGATCTTGCAGACGCGCATGCGCGAGCCTGGGACAGGTTGGCGCGCTCAGGGACAGGGCTTGACGGCCCGACCCGCATCCGGATCGCGACGGAGACCCGGCATGATCGGGCTGCGCGCTCGCCAGAACCGAACGCCGGATTATCTCGAGCTCAATCCCAAGCACCAGGTGCCGTTATTGATAATCGATGGTAAGAAAACGACGACCTCTTGCGTGGGTCCCGCTCCGGCGGACGGCCTCGATGTGCGGTCCGACACGCGGACGAAGGGATGATCGTCACGCCACACCCTCCCCTCACGCT
Organism: uncultured Alphaproteobacteria bacterium; assembly: GCA_963832575.1. Classification (GTDB taxonomy): domain Bacteria; phylum Pseudomonadota; class Alphaproteobacteria; order ATCC43930; family CGMCC-115725; genus DATJLY01. The sequence goes on along the minus strand of CAWHUT010000012.1, from coordinate 59,388 downwards.
TCCCGGCCTTCGTGCGCGATACGCGGCGGGCGCGGCCTCTCCATCGGAGGTGATCGACGCCGTCCTGCGGCAGGTCGCGGCGCAGGGCGATGATCACGTCTGGATCGGCCGCATGCCCGACGAGGCGCTGCGCCAGCGCGCGCGCGAGCTCGACCGCATTCAGCGCGATGGCGGTGCCGAGAACCTTCCCTTGTTCGGCGTGCCGTTTGCGGTGAAGGACAATATCGACGTGGCCGGCCTGCCGACCACGGCGGGCTGCCCCGACTTCGCCTATGTGCCGGAAAAATCCGCCACGGCGGTACGCCGGCTCGAGGCGGCCGGCGCGATCGTGATCGGCAAGACCAATCTCGACCAGTTCGCAACGGGGCTCGTCGGCGTGCGCTCGCCATTCGGCGTGCCGCGCAATCCCTTCGATCCCGCCTATATCCCCGGCGGATCGAGCTCGGGCTCGGCCGTCGCAGTCGCGACCGGAGCGGTCGCCTTTGCGCTCGGCACCGACACGGCCGGCTCGGGCCGCGTGCCGGCCGCGTTCAACAACCTGGTCGGCGTGAAGCCCAGCATCGGCCTCGTGAGTGCCGCCGGGGTGGTGCCGGCATGCCGGTCGCTCGACTGTGTGTGCGTGTTTGCGCTGACGGTCGACGACGGAATGCGCGTGCTCGCGGCGATGGCGGGGCCGGACGCGGCTGATCCGTTCTCACGCGCGGCGCCCGCGGACTTCGCGCTCGATACGCCCGTCACACCGTCGGTCTTCGACTTCGCGGTGCCGTCGCCGCCGGGGATGCGGTTCTTCGGCAACACCGACTACGAGAGACTTTTCGGCGAAGCCGTCCGCCGCATGGAATCAATCGGCGGAGTGCGGCGCGAGATCGATTTCGCGCCCTTCGCCGCAGCGGCCGAGATCCTCTACAGCGACGCCGGCGTGGCCGAGCGCGTCCTCGCCATCGGCGGCTTCTTGCGCGACCATCCCGGTTCGGCGCTGCCCGTCACCCGGACGATCATCGAGCGCGGCCGCAACGCGACCGCGGTCGACGTCTATCGCGCGCGCGAGCGCTTGGCGGCGCTGCGCGCCAGCGCCATGGCGTCGCTCGCGGGAACCGCATTCCTGCTGGTGCCGACCGCGCCGACGATCTATCGCATCGCCGAGGTCGAGCACGATCCGGAAGCGCTCAACGCGAACCTCGGCACCTACTGCAACTTCGTGAACCCGATGGACATGGCGGCAATCGCGGTGCCGGCCGGGTTCACGCCGAGCCGCCTGCCTTTCGGCGTGACGCTGATCGGGCCGGCGTTTTGCGAGCCGATGCTCGCCGGCCTCGCCGCCGCCTTCGGCCGGTCGGCCGGTCTGCCGCTTGGCGCGAGCGACGTCGGCTAGTTCACCGCACCTGTTCTGCTCATATTTCAGGCAGCTATGTGGTGGGCTGCCCGAAGCTTATGCGCTCCGCTCGCCACCCGACCCTGCCAGTGCCGGTCACGGACAGCCAAAAGGCTTGCAGCCCAGGGACTGGGTTGGCTCATGTCGGCATGGCACGAGACTTGCCAAGGATCGGAAAGAGAGGCCGCCGCTGCAGCCGGCCTGCGTCCGTCCAGAGGGGAGCCGTCGTCTCATGTCCGATAACAACACCAACATTCCACGCCGTACTGTCCTCGCCGGTTTGGGAGGCGCCGGCGTCACCGCCCTGGCGTCAAGCCTGCCGCTCGCCCGCGCCCGCCCCGCGGGGCCGGCGGTGGTGGGCTTCATCTATGTCGGTCCGCGCGACGACTTCGGCTACAACCAGTCGCATGCCGAGGGCGCCGCCGCGCTGAAGAAGATGGACGGCGTGAAGGTGGTCGAGGAGGAACGCATCCCCGAGACCGTCCAGGTCGAAAAGACCATGGAAAGCATGATCAATCTCGACGGCGCCGGGCTCCTGTTCCCGACCTCGTTCGGCTATTTCGACCCCTACATCCTGAAAGAGGCGGTGAAATATCCGAAGGTGATCTTCGAGCACGCCGGCGGCCTGTGGACGGACAAGGACCCGAAGAATATCGGCAGCTATTTCGGCTACATCTTCGAGGCGCAATACATCAACGGTATCGTCGCCGGCCACATGTCGAAGACGGGCAAGCTCGGCTTCGTCGCAGCAAAGCCCATTCCCCAGGTGCTGCAGAACATCAACGCCTTCACCCTGGGCGCGCGGCTCGTCAATCCGAAGGCCACGACGCAGCTCATCTTCACCGGCGACTGGTCGCTGCCGGTCAAGGAGGCCGAGGCGACCAACAGCATGGTCGATCAGGGGATCGACGTCGTCACCATGCACGTCGACAGCCCCAAGGTGGTGGTGCAGACCGCGGCCCAGCGCGGCGCCATGGTGTGCGGCTATCACACCAGCCAGGCGAAGCTCGCGCCCCAGTTGTACCTGACCGGCGCGGAATGGAACTGGACCGGCCTCTATCCCAAATTCGTGACCATGTGGATGAAGGGCGAACCGATTCCGAACTTTTACCGTGGCGCGCTTCAAGGAAGGCCTGATCAAGCAATCGCCCTACGGCCCCAAAGTCACTGACGCGGCGCGCAAGCAAGCCGACGACGTCAAGGCGAAGCTGACGGCTGGCCAATTACGTGATCTTCAAGGGCCCGCTCAAGGACAATGCCGGCAAGACCGTCGTCGCGGCAGGCAGCGAACTGATCCAGACCAACGCGACGCGACGTCGAGCTCGAATCGATGCACTTCCTGGTCGAGGGCGTCACGGGCAGCCTGCCGGCGTGACGGGTCGGGCGATGGCCGAGGAGGTCGCGGCGAGACTTTCGGGCGACAGCGGCACCGCGGCCGCCCCGGCTTTTGCGCGCCGGGGCGACGGGGTCCGCCGTGCCGCCGAGGCCGTGCTGATCCCCGTTGGCGCCGTGGTGGTCTCGCTGCTGCTGTTCGGCGCTTTCGTGGCGTTCGCCGGCGTCAATCCGCTCAGCGTCTATGACGACATGGTGATCGGCTCGGTCGGCTCGTGGTTCTCGTTCCAGAACACGCTGACGCGAGCGGCGCCGTTGATCCTCACGGCGCTCTGCACGGCGCTGCCGGCGCAGATCGGGCTGATGATCATCGGCGGCGAGGGCGCGTTCGTCATCGGCGCCCTTGCTGCCGTCGCGGCCGGTCTGCCGCTCGCCGCCAAGGTCTCGCCGACGGCGGTAGAGATCGTGATGGCCGCAACCGGTATGGCCGCGGGCGCGGCCTGGATCGGGATGGCCGGCGCGCTTCGCCACTGGCGCGGTGTCAACGAGACGATCTCGACGCTTCTTCTCACCTATATCGGCATCGCCCTCTTGAACCACATGGTCGAGGGTGCGATGCGCGATCCGGCGAGCCTCAACAAGCCGGCGAGCCACGCCCTGCCAGACGCCGACATGATCGGCAACATTCCCGGCGTGGATGTCAATTGGGGCTTGGTTTTCGGCATCGTGTTCTGCCTCGTCGCCTACGTTCTGCTGTTCCACACCACGTTCGGTTTCGCCGCCCGGATGGTCGGCGGCAATCCGCGCGCGGCGCGGCTCGCCGGATTGCCGGTCGGCCGCATCATCCTGCTGGTCACCGGGCTCGGCGGTGCCGCCGCCGGGCTTGCCGGCATGCTCGAGGTCGCCGCCGTCCAGGGCCGCGCCAGCGCCTCGATCGCGGCGGGCTACGGATTTACCGGCATTCTCGTTGCCTTCATCGCACGGCAAAACCCGCTGGCGGTCATCCCGGTCGCGGTGCTTTTCGGCGGGATCGGCGCGAGCGGCGGACTGCTGCAGCGCCGGCTCGACCTGCCCGACGCCTCGGTGCTGGTGCTGCAGGGCATCATCTTCATCGTCATCCTGGCGAGCGAGACGCTGTTCGGGCGGTTCCGCATCTTTCGGCCGAAGGAGGCATAGATGGCCGACCCGGGCATCGGCTGGTGGGGCGTGCCGCTGGCGGTCGCGGCGGGCGCGGTGCGCGCGGGAACGCCGTTCCTGTTCGTCAGCCTCGGCGAGCTTCTGACCGAGAAGTCCGGCCGCATCAATCTCGGTCTCGAAGGCACGCTGGTGATGGGCGCGATGAGCGGCTATGGCACCGCCTACCTCACCGGCTCGCCCTGGCTCGGCGTCCTCGTCGCGGGCATCACGGGATCGCTGTTCGGCGCGCTCCATGCCGGGTTGTGCAGCCTGCCGCGCGTCAACGACATCGCCGTCGGGATCGCGCTGATGCTGTTCGGCACCGGGCTCGCCTTCTATCTCGGCAAGCCCTTGGTGCAGCCGCAGGCGCCGATCGCTGCCGGCGATCGCGCTCGGCGGCTGGAGCAACCTCGGCGCGGTGCGCGATGCGCTCAGGATCAATGCCTTGTTCCTGGTCGGCGCGGCGCTCGCGCCGGCGATCCTGTGGGGGCTGCGCTCGACACGCTGGGGCATGATCCTGCGCATCGCCGGCGATTCCGCGGACGCCGCGCGCGCGATGGGCTATTCGGTCGATCTCGTGCGGCTGCGCGGCGACCGTTGCTGGCGGATTCCTCGCGGGCGTCGGCGGGTCGTTCCTGTCGCTCTACTACCCCGGCAGTTGGAGCGAGGGTCTGTCGAGCGGCCAGGGCATCACCGCGGTCGCGCTGGTCATCTTCGCGCGGTGGAGATCCGATGAACTGCTTCTATGCGTCGCTGCTGTTCGGCGGTGCCGGCGCGCTTGGGCCCGCACTGCAGTCGGTCGGCGTCACGTCCGGCTACTACCTCTTCAACGCCGCGCCCTATTTCCTTACCCTGTTCATCATGATCCTGACCTCGTCGTCGGAGCACCGGCTCGCCGGCGCGCCGTCCGAGCTCAGCATAACACGGTGAGGGAGCGAGCCATGGTCGAGCGCTACATCTCCGCCGATCCCTATCCCTGGCCCTACAACGGCGATCTGCGGCCCGACAACACGGCGCTGATCGTCATCGACATGCAGACCGACTTCTGCGGCAAGGGCGGCTATGTCGATACGATGGGCTACGACCTGTCGCTCACGCGTGCGCCGATCGCGCCGATCCGCGCCGTGCTTGGAGCCATGCGCGCCATGGGCTGCCATGTCATCCACACGCGCGAGGGCCACCGGCCCGACCTCGCCGACCTGCCCGAGAACAAGCGCTGGCGCTCGCGCCGCATCGGCGCCGGCATCGGCGATCCGGGCCCCTGCGGCCGCATCCTGGTGCGCGGCGAGAAGGGCTGGGAGATCATCCCCGAGCTCGCGCCGCTGCCGGGCGAGCCCATCATCGACAAGCCGGGCAAGGGCTCGTTCTGCGCCACCGATCTCGAGCTGATCCTGCGCACGCGGGGCATCGCCAACCTCGTGCTGACCGGCATCACGACCGATGTGTGCGTCCACACGACGATGCGCGAGGCGAACGATCGCGGCTTCGAATGCCTGCTCCTCGAGGATTGCTGCGGCGCCACCGATCAGGGCAATCACGACCATGCCGTCAAGATGGTCAAGATGCAGGGCGGCGTCTTCGGCGCGGTCGGACGTTCGGCCGATCTCATCCGAGACATCGCGTGACCGCCGCCGCGGCCTTGGCCGTCGAGACGGTCGACATCGGCAAGCGGTTCGGCGACCTCGTCGCGCTCGAGGCCGTGTCGGTGCGCATGCAGGCGGGCACCGTTCACGCGCTGCTCGGCGAGAACGGCGCCGGCAAATCGACGCTCGTCAAATGCATCATGGGCTATTACCGGCCCGACAGCGGCAGCGTCATGGTCGGCGACCGCGAGGTCGACATCGCGAGCCCGCGCCAAGCGCACGCGCTCGGCCTCGGCATGGTCTATCAGCACTTCACCCTGGTGCCGCATATGACCGTGCTGGAGAACCTGGTGATGGCGCGCGCCGACGTGCCGATGGTGATCGACTGGCGCACCGAGCGGCGCCGGCTCGCAGAATTCCTTGCGCACCATGCCGTTCTCCGTGCCGCTCGACGCACCCGTCGCCACCCTCGCCGCGGGCGAAAAGCAGAAGGCCGAAATCCTGAAGCAGCTCTATCTGGAGAGCCGCTTCCTCATCCTCGACGAGCCGACCTCGGTGCTCACGCCCAACGAGGCCGACGAGATGCTCGGCATGATCCGCGACATGGCGCACGCGGGGCGCATTACCGTCCTCATCATCACCCACAAGTTCCGCGAGGTGATGGCTTTTGCCGACGAGGTGACGGTGCTGCGCCGCGGGCGCCTGGTCGGCGGCGGCCCCGTTGCCGCGCTCGGCCCCGATGACATGGCGCGATTGATGGTCGGCGATCAGGAGGTTCGCGTCATGAGCGGTCGCGCCGCGCGCGACGCGGGCGCCCCGTGCCTCGAGCTCGATGGGCTTTCCGCCGAGGACGACGAGGGATTGCCGGCGGTGCGCGGCGTGACCCTCGTCGTGCGCGCCGGCGAGATCGTCGGCATCGCCGGCGTATCGGGCAACGGCCAGAGCGAGCTGGTCCAGGTGCTGGCCGGCCAGCGCGAGGCGACGGCGGGCGCGGTGCGGGTGCATGGCGAGCGCTACCACGCCCGGCGCGCCGAGACGCGGCGCCACCGGGTGTCGCTCATGCCGGAGGAGCCGCTGCGCAACGCCTGCGTCCCGCGCATGAGCGTCGCCGACAACATGGCGTTCCGGCGCTTCGACCGGCCGCCTTACGCGACCGGCCCGTGGCTCCATCGTGCCGCCTTCCGGCGCGTGGCGGAGGATCTCGATCGCCCGCTATCGGGTGAAGACCTCCTCGCCCGACGCGCCGATCGCCACGCTCTCCGGCGGCAACGTGCAGCGCGCCGTGCTGGCGCGCGAGCTGTCGGGCGAGGTCGATGTGCTGATTGCAGCCAACCCGGTATTCGGGCTCGACTTCGCCGCGGTGGCCGACATCCACGCGCAGATCATGGCGGCGCGCAATCGCGGCGCCGCGGTGCTGCTGGTGAGCGAGGACCTCGACGAGCTCCTGGAGCTGGCCGACCGGCTCGTGGTGATGTTCGAAGGGCGCATCGTCCACGAGACGACGCCCGCGATGGCCGAGCTTACCGTCATCGGCCGCCACATGGCCGGACACTGAGGCGCGGCAGCCCCATGCCCCGCATCGCCGACGCGCAGCCTTATCCCTACGCGTTTCCGCGCGCCGGCGTAGCGCTCGTCATGATCGACATGCAGCGCGATTTTCTCGAGCCCGGCGGCTTCGGCGCGGCGCTCGGCAACGACGTCACGCGGCTTGCGCCGGCCATCGCGCCGGCGGCGCGGCTCATCGCCGCGTTCCGCCGCCTTGGGCTGCCGGTGATCCACACGCGCGAGGCCCATCGCGCGGACCTCTCCGACTGCCCGCCGGCGAAGCGGGCGCGCGGCGACGCGCGCCTGCGCATCGGCGATGCCGGACCGATGGGCCGCATCCTGGTGGCGGGCGAGCCCGGCGCCGACATCATCCCCGCGCTCGCGCCCCGCGCCCGGCGAGATCGTGATCGACAAGCCCGGCAAGGGCGCGTTCTACGCAACCCGGCTCGGCGAGACGCTGGTCCAGCGCGGCGTCACGCACCTCATCGTCGGCGGCGTCACTACCGAGGTGTGCGTGCAGACGACGCTGCGCGAGGCGAACGACCGCGGCTATGAATGCCTGCTCGTCGAGGACGCGACGCGAAAGCTATTTCCCCGAGTTCAAAGCGGCCACCCTGGCGATGGTGCGCGCCCAAGGCGCCATCGTCGGCTGGACCGCGACCGCCGACGCGGTGATCGCCGCCCTGGCCCGGGACGAAGCCGACCGTGACTGACGCCGTGACCTTGAGCGGCCTTTTCGGCCGCCGCGACTGGGACGACTTGACCTGGGAGCCGTTCCGCCCCGGCATCCGCGTCCATTGGCTCTACCGTACCGGAGGGGGTGGGCCCGAGGCGGCGCTGCTGCGCTACGAGCCCGGCGCCGCCGTGCCGCTCCACGAACATGTCGGCTGGGAGCACATCCTTGTGCTCGCCGGCTCGCAGTCGGACGGCACCAGGCTCTATGCCGAGGGCGCGCTACTGATCAGCCCGCCGGGGACGTGCCATGCTATCGCCAGCGCCGAAGGCTGTGTCGTGCTCGCGGTGTGGCAGCAGCCGGTGCGGATCGTCGGCGACTGACCGCGGGGCCACTTCCTCGCCGGCTATCGCCGTTCGGGCGTGGCGCCCACCTGCGCCACGTCGTGCGATGCGGGTCCCGCGTTCTCATGCGCCAGGAGCCAGCGCTTGCGCTCCAGGCCGCCGCCATAGCCGGTCAGCGACGCGTCTGCGCCGATCACCCGATGGCAGGGAACGACGACCGAAATCGGGTTGGAGCCGTTCGCAAGGCCCACGGCGCGCATCGCCGTGGGCCGGCCAATCCGGGCCGCCAAGGCGCCATAACTGACGGTCTGCCCGACCGGAATGCGGCGCAAGGCATCCCAGACCGTGCGCTGGAAATCCGTCCCATTGGTCGCGGTCGGCAGACCGTCGATGGCGTCGAGTTCGCCGTCGAAATAGGCCTGAAGCGCGCGCCGGGCGGCCGATGGCCGCGCCCTGTCGCGCGGGCCGATCGTGCTCGTGCCGCAATGGCGTCGCAACAACTGCTGCATGCGCGGCTCGTAGTCTTCCCAGTCCACCGCGCGCAGGCACTGCTCGTTATCCGTGACAATCAGCATAAGGCCGATGGGCGTGTTGAGGCGTTCGAGAAACAGGGTTTGAACGGGCATGGCATGGCTCCGACATTGGAAGCACAGATATGGCCTAAGCACCCTCGCTCATCTGGCGCTTTTCGGAACTCGATCAGCATGACTATGTCCGAAAACCGCTAGACGACGGCCCGGCCCCACAGCAGTATCGCGCCATGGATCTCGATCACGATGCTTGCTACCGCGCGATCTGCCTGCGCGATGCCCGCTTTGACGGTCGCTTCTTCACCGGCGTCAAAACCACGGGCATCTACTGCCGCCCGATCTGTCCGGCGCGGACGCCGCGTTCGGAGAACGTGACCTTCTATCTCACCGCGGCGGCGGCGCAGGAGGCCGGCTTCCGTCCGTGCCTGCGGTGCCGGCCGGAAACCGCGCCCGACCTCGGCGCGTGGCGCGGCACGTCGAACACCGTTTCGCGCGCCTTGGCGCTCATCGAGTTGGGTGCACTGGACGAGACCCCCGTCGATGCCTTGGCGAGCCGTCTCGGCGTCGGCGAGCGGCAGCTCCGGCGCCTCTTCCGCCAGCATCTCGGCGCGTCGCCGGTTGCCGTTGCCCAAACCCGCCGGGTTCTGCTCGCCAAGCAACTGATCCACGAAACGCGCCTGCCGATGGCCGAGATCGCCTTCGCGTCGGGGTTCGGCAGCATTCGCCGATTCAACGAGACCTTCCAGGCGCTGTTCGCCCGCGCGCCCGGCGATTTGCGCCGCACCAGCGCGCCGGAAGTCTCGGCCGGGCCGAACGGCGAGATCAGCCTGCTGTTGCGCTATCATCCGCCCTACGACTGGCCGGCCATGCTGGAATTTCTGCGCCAGCGCGCCATTCCCGGCATCGAGCTTGTCACCGCCGACCATTACGCGCGATCGGTGCAGTTTGATGGCGTGCAGGGAACGGTCTCGGTCCATCTGACCGACAAGAACGCGCTCCGCGCGACGGTGCGATTTGCCAGGCTCTCGGCGTTGCCGGCGATCATCGCGCGATTGCGGCGCGTGTTCGACCTGGCCGCCGACCCGATCCCGATCGCCGCCCATCTCGCCAAAGATCCGGCGCTGGCCCCGCTGGTGAAGGCGCGGCCGGGCTTGCGCGTGCCGGGCGCCTGGGATGGCTTCGAGCTCGCCATGCGCGCGGTGCTGGGACAACAGATCACGGTCACCGCCGCCGTGCGTCTCGCCGGGCGCCTGGTCGCAGCACACGGCGAGCCCCTGGCCGAGCCGGAGGGCGATCTGACGCACGTGTTTCCGCGGCCCGAGGCCTTGGCAACGGCCGATCTCACAGCGATCGGCATGCCGCGCAGCCGGGCGGCGGCGCTGTCGGCTGTGGCGGCCGCGGCCATTGCCGACCCGCATCTCTTCGACGCGACGTCGGGGCTCGACGAAGCCGTGCAGCGGCTGCGGCTGATCCGCGGCGTCGGCGAATGGACCGCGCAATACATCGCCTTGCGTCAGTTGCGCGAGCCCGACGCCTTTCCGGCCGCCGATATCGGTCTCATGCGCGCTATGGCCAGTCACGAAGGACGCGGACATTCCTCGTTCGAGCTTCTCGATCGAGCCGAGGCATGGCGGCCTTGGCGTGCTTATGCGGCGCAGCATCTCTGGGCCTCGGCATAAGCGACGACGGACGAGCGTCACCCCGGATTGTCGGCCGACGGGAAAATCGACTGACGGCCGAGCTGCGGCCACGCCGCCGGCGCGCCGCATTTTTCCGCCGCCTGCGCACCGGGGAGCGACGCATCCCAGTTTGCCGCGATGAAGCGCCGCCCGGTCACCCCGTCCGCCTCCGGCGTGACTAGCCACAACAGCGGCGCCACCATCACGTCGGGCTTGATGAGCCGGGCTTGCGCGGCGCCGAAGCTCGCGGTCATCCGGGTGTTCACGGGGCCGCCGGGAACCAGGACGTTGACGGTGATGCCGGTGTCGGCGAGTTCTTCCGCCATGGCCGCGGTGTGCGCCTCATTCGCGGCCTTGGAGCCGCCATAGGGGATCATGCCCTTGCGCCACATGGTGTCGAGGCTGGTGGTGACGTTGATGACGCGTCCCCATTTCTGCGCCCGCATCGGTGCGACCGCGGCGCGGGTGAGAAGAAACGGGGCGACCGTGTTGACCTCGAAGATGCGGCGGAACTGCGCGGGCTCCAGCTCCCAGAATCGCTCGGCCGCCTTTTGGCCGGCCGGACGGACGGTCTCGAGATTGAGACCGGCATTGTTGACGAGGATGTCGAGGTGCCCGAACGCGGAGACGGCCTGCCGCACGAGGTCCTCGGCGCGGTCGTCGCGCGTGATGTCGCCGGTCCACGGCGTCAGCCGCGCTGCGACATCGGTCGCCACCGACGCGCGCATCTCCTCGAGCACGCCCGGGTCGATGTCGGCGGCGATGACCTGCACGCCGGCTTCGGCCAGCCCTACCGCCATGGCGCGACCGATGCCGCGACCGGCGCCGGTGACGATCGCCGTCTTGCCCTTATGAGATTGTGCCATGGTCCCGTCCCTCCCGAATTCTCTATTGGTCCATCGTGCTCGGCGCAAAGATCTCGTCGAGCTTCATCAGGCGCGGCGTCAGGCCCTGCTCGAAGGAATATTGCGCGGCCGTCTCGAGGATCTTGCGGTTCGCCTTGATGCCATGCATGAGAACCGGGCGTTGCAGCGACTCCCGAACGTCAGGCGGCACCATGCCCGAGGCGATGTGATATTCCGCCTGCTGCAGGCGCTGACGATTGGCGATCTCGTTGGCCTTGACGAAGGCATGGAAGAGATTGAGCACGACCCAGGGATTTTTCTCGGCGATCGAGCGCCGCACGATCATGGCGTGGTTGATCGGGTAGAGCCCGGTCTTGCGGTAATAGCGCGTGCCTTCGGCGATCGGATCGGGAAAGAGCGGCGCGATGTCGGGATGGTCGGCCAAGTCGATCGTCGTGCGATCGATGATGCCGTGGCCGGGGAATGCCATCAGCGTTGCATGAAGTTTGCCCGACACCATCATGCTGCCGATGTTCTCTTCCGGCGGAATTTGGTGAATGGTGACGCCCGGCGGCGCCTTGAACCCGGTGGCGCCGGCATGGCTGCGTTCCGGCACGCGCTCCATCCAGAATTCCATGTCCTGCGGCCGCACGCCGTGCTCGTGCTGGAGAATGCCGCGCGACCATAGCGCCGCGGTCTGCTGATATTCCGGCACGCCGACGCGCTTTCCCTTGAGATCGGCGGGCGAGCGAATACCGGCATCGCGGCGGACATAGGCCCAGGTTTGGAAGAAGAACCGCGTCGTGAAGACCGGCAGGCCGATCCAGCGGTCGTCGCCCTGCGCGAGCGTCATCATCAGCGACGAGAACGACATCTCCGATACGTCGAAATCGCCGAAGCGAAGCTGGCGCCAGAACAGCTCGGACGGCGAGACGATGCTTTTGACGAGGTCGATCCCGTCCGGCTGAACGGTGCCGTCAAGAATGGGCCAGGTGCGGGGATTGGAAGTGAGGGCGATGCTGAGCTGCAGCTGCATGACGGCGCCTCCCGCGGCGAATGGTCGATGTTGCCCGGAGATTATATCAGTCTGCGCTTACGTTGCAGCGCCGTCGAGAGCTCCGCCGCCTTCGCGCCCGTCAACAGGGCGAGCGTCATCCGTCCTTTTTCCGACTGATCCGCAGCCGTAGCCGTTCCGCGGTTATGTAGAGCAGCGGGATGACGAAAATGCCGATCAGCGATGCGGCGATCATGCCGCCGAAGACCGGCGTTCCGACGGCGCGGCGGGTGATCGCCCCGGCGCCCTCCGCCATGACCAACGGCACCAGGCCCAGGATGAAGGCGAAGCTCGTCATCATCACCGGGCGGAATCTCAGGCCCGCGGCCTCGATGGCCGAGGTTTCGATATCCTTGCCGCGGCTGCGCTGCTCGACCGCGAAGGCGACGATCAGGATGCCGTTCTTGGCGGCGAGCGCGATCAGCACGACGAGGCCGATCTGCGCATAGACGTCGAAGCTCGCGCCCACCAGCGCGACCGAGGCGATCGAGCCGAGCACGCCGACGCTGACCGACAGCAGCACGGGGATGGGGATGTTCCAGCTTTCGTAAAGCGCGACGAGGAACAGATAGGCGAACAGCATGGCAAGCCCGAGCACGAGGCCCGTTCGCCCGCCCGCCGCCTTTTCCTGCAGCGCGGTTCCGGTCCATTCGAAGCTGTAGCCCGCCGGCAGCGTCGTTGCCGCGGTCTGCTCCATCGCGCTCGAGCGCCTGGCCCGAGCTGAAGCCCGGCTTCGCCGCGCCATTGATGACCGCGGCGCGGAAGCCGTTGTAGCGCACGACCGCCTGCGGCCCCTGCACCAGCTTCGCCTCGGCGAAGGCGCGGATCGGCACCATGGCGCCGCGCGCGTTGCTGACATAGACGCGGTAGATGTCGTCGATGCGGCTCGCGGAACGGCGTGTCGGCCTGGACATTGACCTGCCAGGTGCGGCCGAACAGATTGAAGTCGTTGACGTAGTAGCTGCCCATCGTCGATTGCAGGGCATTGAAGATGTCGGTGATCTTGACGCCGAGCACCTGCGCCTTGTCGCGGTCGATGTCGAGATAGACCTGCGGCGTGTCGGCGGCATAGGTGCTGAAGACGCCGGCGAGTTCGGGGTGCTGGTTGGCCGCGACCAGGAGGCCGCGCATGGTCGCGGCAACGTCGGTCGGCGGCTGGCCCTGCAGCGCCTCGAGCACGTACTGGAAGCCGCCGGTGTTGCCGAGGCCGAGGATGGGCGGAAGGTTGAACGGAAAGACGATGGCGCCCTGGATCGCCGCCAGTTGCGGACGCAATCGGGCCAGGATCGCGCTGGCGCTCTGCGGACCGCGTCGGTGCGCTGCTCGTAGGGCTTGAGGCGGATGACGAAAAACGCCTGGTTCGAGGCGGCGATGTAGTCGATGAAATTCAGCCCCACCACCGACAGCACGCCCTCGACGCCGGGGATCGGCTTGATCATGTTCTCGACCTGCTCGACCACGGCCGCGGTGCGGTTGATCGAGGCGCCTTCGGGCAGGCGCATCGCGGCGAAGAGCGCGCCCTGATCCTCCTCCGGCAGAAAGCTTTGCGGCGTCTTGCTGTAGATGAAGGCCGGCGCCCGCCATGCGCGCCGGCCACCACGACGACGCCGATGATGGCAAGCCGCGCCAGCCGCCGCACCACCGCGACATAGCCGTCGCGGGCATGATCGATCGCGCCGAGCACGTAGCGCATCGGGCCGCGGCTGCGTCTGGCCGCGCTTCAGCAGCACCGCGCACAGCGCCGGGCTGAGCGTCAGCGCGTTGAGCGCCGAGATCAGCATCGACACCGACACCGCCACCGCGAACTGGCGGAAGAGCTGGCCGCTGATGCCGGGAATGAAGGCCACCGGAACGAACACCGACAGCAGCACCAGGGTGATGGCGATGATCGGGCCGGTGATCTCGGCCATCGCCTTCTTGCATGGCCTCCGGGACGGTGAGCTCGGGCTCCTCCTCGATCACGCGCTCGACGTTCTCGACGACGACGATGGCGTCGTCGACCACGATGCCGATGGCGAGGACGAGCGCCAGCAGCGAGACCGTGTTGGCCGAGTAGCCGACCGCGAGCAGCACGGCGAAGGTGCCGATGATCGACACCGGCACGGCGACGAGCGGGATGAGCGTCGTCCTGAACTTGCCGAGGAACAGGAACACCACCAGGACGACGAGAACGATGGCGATCACCAGCGTGCGGATGACCTCGTCGATCGTCGCGTTGACGAAGACGGTGGTGTCGTAGAACACGTCATAGGCGAGGTCGTTGGGAAAGCGCGTCGCGAGCGTGTCCATGGTCTTCGCGAATGCGGCGCGTCACGTCGACGGCGTTGGAGCCGGGCGTCTGGTAGATGCCGATGGCGGCGGCGGGCGCGCCGTTGAAGCGGCTGTAGCGGTCCTGCGACTGCGCGCCCATCTCGACGCGGGCGACGTCCTTGATCCGCACGACGCGAGCCGTCGGGATTGGCGCGCAGGATGATGTTGGCGAATTCCTCGGGCCGCGACAGGCGTCCCTTGGTCTTGATCGTGAGCTGAAGCTGCTGCTCGCTCGAGACCGGCGCCGCGCCGACCCGCCCGAGCGCCGCCTGGATGTTCTGCCCCTGCACCGCCGTGATGACGTCGTTGGGCGTCAGATTGAACTGGGTCAGCCGGTCGGGGTCGAGCCAGACCCGCAGCGAATAGTCGAGCGGTCCGAACAGCGTCGCCTGGCCGACGCCCTTGATCCGCGACAGCGGGTCGATGATGTTGATCGTCGCGTAGTTGCTGAGATAGACCGCGTCATAGGTCTTCTTCGGCGAGTAGATATTGATCACCTGCAGCAGCGCCGACGATTTCTTGCGGATGGTCAGGCCCGTCCGGGTCACCTCGTCGGGCAGCAGCGGCGTGGCGAGCGCCGCCCGGTTCTGCACGTTGACGGTGTTGATGTCCGGATCGGTGCCGAGCGCGAAGGTGACGGTAAGGCTGTAGGTGCCGTCGGCGCCGCTGGTGGACTGGTAATAGAGGGCATTGTCGACGCCGTTGATCTGCTCCTCGATCGGCTGCGCCACGGTGGTCTCGATGACCTCGGCGTCGGCGCCGGGATAGGTCGCGGTGAGCGACACCTGGGGCGGCACGATGTCGGGAAACTGCGCCACCGGAATCACCGTGATCGCGATGATGCCGGCCAGCGTGATGACGATGGCGATGACGAAGGCAAGGCGCGGCCGGTCGATGAAGATCGCGGAGAACACGGCGCTCAGTTCCCCGGCGCGACGGTGGCTGCTACCACTTGTCCGGGCCGCACCTTCTGCACCCCTTCGACGATCACGAGCTCACCCTCCTTAAGGCCGTTCGTCACGGTCACATCGGCGCCCTGGTCTATCCCGGTCGTCACGCGCCGGAGCTCGACCTTTTTTGCCGGATCGACCAGCATGACATAGCTTCCCGCCTGGTCGATCTGAACGGTGGATTGCGGAACGAGCAGCGCCACTTTCGGCTTCCCCGCTTCGACCTCGACACCGACGACGCCCCCCGCGGCAAGCAGCCCCTGCGGATTCGGCGAACTGCGCCCGCACCGCCACCGTGTCGGCGCTGCCGTCCACCTGGATGTCGAGGAAGTCGGTCAGCCCCGGCTGCGCATAGAGGCTGCCGTCGGGCAACCTGACGCGAACGGCGAGATGCCCGTTTGGATCGCCGAGCTCGGCGATCCGGCGCTTGTAGTCGAGCACCTCGCGCTCGCTGGCCGGGAAGATGACGTAGATGGGATCCTGGCTCACGATCGTCGCGAGAGTACCGGAGGAAGGACCGACCAGATTGCCGACCGTGAAATTGGCGAGCCCGATCCGCCCGTTGATCGGCGCGCGAACCTCGGTATAGCGGAGATTGATCTGCGCCTGCTCGAGCGCGGCCTGGGCTTCCAGCACATCGGCCTGCGCCGCGGCCTCGTCGGCCGCGCGCTGATCGATCGTCGCCTGCGCGATGTTCTGGTTGCGCACCAGCTCCTTGCCGCGGGCCAATTGCAGCGCGGCGTTGATCTCGGTCGCCTTGGCTTTGGCGAGATTGGCACTTTGCTGCTCGACCGCCGCCTTGTAGGTGTCCTGCTCGATCCGGAACAGCAGGTCGCCGGTCTTGACGAGCTGGCCTTCGGTGAAGAGGCGCTGCTCGACGAAGCCTGGCACGCGTGCGACGAGGTCCACCTTGTCGATCGGGGTGACCCGGCCGACGAAATCCGCACTCTCCCGCACCTCGCGGCTCACCACCGGTACCACCGTGACCGAGGGTGGCGGCGGTGCCCCTTGAGCAAATGCCTTGCCGCAGCAAACGACCAGAGCCAACACCGCAAAGACCGCCGTGCGACTGAACGCGACGTTCAGCTCAGACATGGGCCCCTCCGCTTCATTCATCGCGATCAACGCTCGGATCACGCGGGTGTTAGAGCATAACGGGCGACACAATCGACTACATCCCGCCCGCGTCGCGGCCCACACGCCCCCGCCCCGGCGTGCGGACGAAATGCCGGCACGCGGCGGTGGCGTGGGAGCGAGTGTCACATTTTTGGTTCGTCTGAGACGTGTGCGGATACGATACGCCGGCCTTCGGGCATGCGGACCCAGGTCTGGCTCTGCCGGCCCGTCGCCCTATCCGCCGGGCGATCGGACTCGGTGTTTGCGACAGCGAAGTCGCGTCCATAGGTCGTGATGGTCGTGTTTTTGAGCGTGCGTCGGATGCCCGGGATTTTGCGTCCGTGACGAAAGGCCGAGATCGCGGCGTGGCCGAGCAGCGTCCCGCTCGGACCGTAGCGCAACGTCAGCGGGCTGTCCCAGAACAGCGTATCGATCGTATCGACATCGTTGGTCGTGAGCGCCTTCTCGTAGCGCGTGAAGGCGTCGCGCACCTCGGCGACGTCTTCGGGAATGTTGATCTCCATGCAAACGCCGCTCCTAGCGTCCGCCGCGCAAATATTCGGCCGGCGTCGCCGATACGACCTTGCCGTAGCGCGGCAGGAATTTTCCCCCTTCGATCAAAGACACGAAGCCGCGTTCCCCCTTGAACTGCTCGGCCACCCGCTTGCGGATGGCCATGTGCTCCTCGATGCTGCGCCATTCACCGATGAGGTAGAACCGGTCGGGATCGTCCGCATCGCGGCACAGCACGCCGTCCTTCACCTGCGCCGGCGACGCATGCATGGGGTTGTGGCCGGAGTAGTCGAATTTATTGAAGAGTTTGATGAACTCGTCGCCGGTGCCGGGCTTGACCCGGAAATCGTAGATATGGAGAAAGTTGCCCTCATTGGCGAGCGGCGCTTGTGCCATCGCTATCCCCTCTGTGATACGCGGCTGGAGGATAGATATGCGATGTTGGGCGGTCAACGCGGCCAAGAACTCCTTGCGCTGCACAAGAGGCCGGGGCAGAGTTGCCGCGACACGGCGTTTCGGGGAAAATCGCACATGAGTCGAGGCCACAGGATTTTCTCCGCTCTTGTCGGCGCTGTTGCGACGGCCTTGCTGGCCGCCCTTTCCCCCGCGCTTGCCGATGACGCCCACACGCTGACGGTGCGGCTGGAGTGGCTGCCGTCGGGCTATCACGCCCCGTTCTGGCTCGCCGCCGAGAAAGGCTGGTTCAAAAAAGCCGGGCTCGACGTGTCGATCAGCGACGGGACAGGCTCGGTCACGACCGTTCAGATGGTCGGCGCCGGACAATACGACATCGGGCACGCGGCCTTGTCCTCCATGGCGGTCGCGCGCAGCAAGGGCATGCCGCTCATTTCGATCGCGGGTTTCATGCGCAAGGGCGACATCGCGCTCATGGTGCCCGACGATTCGCCGATCCACGGACCGAAGGACCTCAAGGGCAAGAAGATCATCTACACGGCAGGCTCGCTGGAGACGCCCTTCATCGACCCGTTTCTTGCTGCCGGCGGCCTCACGCGGGACGATGTCGAGCTCTTAAACGTCGATGCCAACGCCAAGGTCGGACAGTATCTGGCGGGTGATGCCGATGGCATCATCTCCGCCGGAGAGACCGTCGCGCTTTTGCAAAACCGGCGCCCGTCGCGTCTCATCCTTTTCGCCGACTATGGCCTCAATCTGCCGAGCATGGGCCTCGTCGCCAGCACGGATGCGCTCGCGAAAAAAGGACCGGCGATCCGTGAATTCGCCAGCATCGTCTCCGGTGCCTGGGAGTACATTCTCAGGGGACACGAGGACGAGGGCATCCAGGCGGTCCTGCACAGCCACGAGAATTCGCGGCTCGACCCGGCAATTCTGATGGCGAACCTGAAAGTCTCGCTGCGGTTCCTCTACACCCCCTCTACCGCCAAGCTGCCGATCGGCATCCAGACCGAATCCGATTGGGCGAGCGCCATCGCGATCATGGAAAAGGCCGGGGTCATCAAGCCCGGCTCGAAGGCCACGGACTATTTCACCAACGACTATCTCGATACCAACACGATCGCCTCGATCGGCGGCGGTTGATCGCGGCGCGGAGGAAGCATGCCCAGCCTTGGCTTACGAACGCTCATCGACGTTCTCGAGCAGAAGCAGCGTGTGCGGCGCATCACTGGTACCGTCGACCGGACTTGGGAGCCCGGCTGCCTCGTCAAATGGATGTTTCAGGCCTTGCCGGACGCGGAGCGATTTCGGGCTGATTTTCGAGAGCGTCAAGGATTCCGAATTCCGTTTCGCCACCGGTCTGATCGGATCGTCGCGCGCAGCCTACGCCACTGCGCTTGGCGTCGAGGTCGATGACATCAACGACAAATGGGTCGACGCCCTGCTTCATCCGGTCGACCCCGTCACGGTAGCGCGGGGACCGTCCCAGGAATTTGTTCGCAAGGGCGCCGCGGCGAAACTGTCCGACCTTCCGATCCCCGTGTGGACGCCAGGCAAGGATCCGGCGCCCTACATAACGACGCTGGTGATCACGAAGAATGCCGACACCGGCATCCAGAACATGGGCGTCTATCGCACCCAGGTGCGCGACGATCACAGCGTCGTCATCAACCTCAATCCCGCGGGCCAAGGCACCCGTAACAGCCGCACCTACACCGACAAGGGGAGGCCGGCGCCGATCGCCTGGGTCATCGGAGCCGATCCTGCCGTGCTCCTCTCCGCCACTGCCAAGATGCCCTATGGCGTGAACGAGGTGACGGTCGCGGGCAGTTTGGCGGGAGCGCCGATCGAGCTGGTGAAGGCGCAAACCATCGACCTCATGGTGCCCGCCCAGGCCGAGTTCATCATCGAGGGCGAAGTCATCCCCGGTGAAATCGCGCAGGAGGGACCTTTCGGCGAATTTGCCGGCTACATGGGTGGCGTCGGCCCGCGGCCCGTTGCCCGCATCACCGCGATCACGCACCGGAAGGACGCGATCTTTTACGGCTTCGCCAGCCAGATGCCGCCGAGCGAAAGCACGCTGATGCAGAGCCTCACCAACGCCGGGGTCGTGCTGAAGCAATTGCGCTATGACATCGGCGAGCCCACGGTTACCGACGCGTTCATCGACCTCAATTACGGCGGTGCGATGGGCCACATCATCATCGCGATGGAGCCGCGCGATCCCGCGCACAGCAAGCGGATCGGCTGCCTCGTCGCCAACATGACCTCCTTGAAGCGCGTCACCGTCGTCGACCCCGATATCGACATCCGCGATCCCGACCATGTCGATTGGGCGCTCAACGCGCGGCTCGATCCCGGCAAGGATATCGTGGTCGTCGAGGCGGCACAGTTCGCGCACATGGATCCCTCGGTGCGGCCGGTCGGGAACCGGCCGGGCCCGGCGAGCAAGCTGGTGCTGGATGCAACGCAGAAGCTCGACGCCGGTCCCTTCTCGCTGCCGTCGAAGGAGTACATGACGCGGGCGCTGGCGACGTGGAAGGAGTCCGGGCTCCCGGACTTCGACCTGCCGAAGCGCGCGCGGCTGCGGCTGGACCGTGCCTAGACTATCCCCCGCCATCGCCGCGGTCGCGCGCGCCATGCGAGACATGCCAGGGACAGACCATCCGCTCCGCAATATCGACGGCATAGAACAATAGGGTGCCGGCGACCCCGAGCAGCACCACGGCCGCGAACACGCGCGTCGTCTGGAACTGCCCCTGCGCGGATAGGATGACGTAGCCAAGCCCCGCCTGAGGCGACGAATTCCCCGGCAATGGCGCCGACAGGGGCCAGCGAAATCGTAACCTTCATCCCGGCGAAGAGATGCGGCAGGGCGGTCGGAAACCACAGCCACAAAAGCGTCTGCAGATTGTCGCCGCGCAGCGAGCGGAAGAGATCGACCGCGTCCGGATCGCCCGAGCGCAGCCCCAGCACCGTATCGACGACGCTCGCGAAGAGGGCAATGAGAAACGAGAGCGCGACTTTGGACGAGAGGCCGGTACCCATCCAGATGATGAAGAGTGGCGTTAGTGCGATCTTCGGCACACTGTTGAGCGCGACGAGAAGGGTGAAGAGCGCATTGTATTCCAGAACACGCGAGTAGACGATCCCGATCGCCGCCAGGCATCCGACCACCAGTGCGGCGATAAATCCAAGCAACGTCGCGCCCATCGTGCGCATTGCATGTCCGAGATACCACAGCGGCGTGTTCATCATCTCGTCGAAGATCCAATGGGGCTGGGCAGGATATAGTCCGGCGGTTTCAGCGCAATAACGGCGAGCTGCCACACCACGAAGAAGCCGACAAGGACCGCGCTCATGTGCAGAGCGCGCCGTGCACCGGTTCCCTGGTTAGGTCCGGACATGCATCCCTCGCAACAGGCCGAAGCCCCCGAACACCTGCCGAATCCGCGCGACGTAGCGGCCGAACTCGGGCGTGTCGCGGCAGGTCGACATCGACGATATCGACCACCCGCCCGGGCGAGCGCGACATGACGACGACGCGGTCGGAAAGGAACACCGCCTCGGCGATGCTGTGGGTGACGAAGAGGACGGTCTTCGCATCGGCCAACCACAGCCGCTGCAATTCGAGGTTGAGCTCGTCGGGGGTCATGGCGTCGAGCGCACCGAACGGCTCGCCCATCAAGAGCAGCGACGGATTAAGCAGCCGCGCGCGGCAAATGGCGACGCGCTGGCGCATGCCGCCCGGCGGCTCCCACGGGATGCGATTGGCGACCGACAAGCTCGAGAAGAGGCTGCGCCTTCGGCCGCCACTCCTCGAGGGACGGACGGCGGACGCGTGCGGGCAACAGGATATTGCGCGCGACCGTGAGCCAATTGAGCAGCACGTCGCGCTGAAACACCATGCCCATATCGTCCGGGGGCCCGCTGAAGGCACTGCCGCGCAATGAAATTCCTCCTCCTGTCGGGTGTTCGAGCGCGGCGACGCAGCGCAGCAGCGTGCTCTTGCCGCATCCGCTCGGCCCCGGGAGGCTCACGAACTCCGCCGCGCCGATCGCCAGCGTCACACCCTTGAGCGCGACGATCCCGCCCTCGCGCGAGGCAAAGACCTTGTCGAGATCGGCGATGTCGAGAAACGCGCTGCCCGAGGTCATTAGCCGCTTTGTCGACGGAACTCGTCGACAAGCTCGATCCCCGTTGCCGGCCAGACCGCACCGCTGGCAAGGATCGTTTCGAGCAAACGGGCGAAGCCGCCGATCCGATGTGGGTACCCCATGAGCCACGGCGTCGCGACGAGCGAAAGGACCCGCCCGCCATGGTTCTTCGCCTCGTCATCAAGACACCGAAATGCGCCAAGCACCTGCGCCGCATAGTCTTCGATCGTCAGCTCGTGCTGCAGCAGAATATTGCGATCCGACCACTCATGCGTCAGCGGCAATGCATGGAGCGGCCCCGCCTTGGTGCGCATCTCGTAGGGGAGATCGTCGTTGATCCAATCCATTACATACGAGAACCCCGCTGCCGCAACGAGTTCAAGGGTATTGAGCGATTGCGAATGTCCCGGCGAATGCCAGCCCAGGACCCTCTGGCCCGAAGCGCTGCGCAAGGCGGCTGCGGCTGTGGACACCATCTCCTGCTCCGCCTCGCGCGCGAGGCCGCCGTGGTGGAGCGTGCCCATGTTGACGCCGCTCGCCGCCACTTCCCAATCGCGGCGTACCACTTCGTCGAGAAGCCGCGGATAGCGGCTGGCAATCTCCGAATTCATCGCCGCCGTCGCCCGCAGGCCCAGCCGGTCGAGGACGCGCATGATGCGGTAGATGCCGATGCGGTTGCCGTAATCGCGATTGGCGTAGGCCCAGTAATCCGGATAGGCGCGGTCGAGAGCGCCGACGGGACGCAGCGGCTGCGATGGCGCATCCAGGGGAAAGAACTCGATCGGTACCGTGATCCACAGCGCGATGCGCGCCCCCGCAGGCCAGCGCAGCTTGGGCCGCTCCCGCACAGGACGGTGCTCGAACCAATCGTGGTCGAGACCGCGCCGGCGTTTAGGGTAAGACAGGAAATCCGGCGATAGGCTCATGGCCGCGTCTCCCGCTCGGCGATGAAGGCAGCGACCTCGTCATAGTGATGCGCGTAGTACCAGTCGGCGATCTCGCCGGCGGTCGCAAGCCACACATCCTTGCGCGCCGTCACATGCTGCAGCACGTCGGTCAAGGCGGCGATGCGATTGGGCTGGCCGATGACAAAGGGATGGATGGGCATGCACAGCACCATGCCGTTCTCCGCCCCTTCCTCGTAGAGCTGATCGAACGCCGCCTTGACCATCGCCGCATAGCGCTCCGGCGGGAAGCCGCGCGCGCCCATGACGCGAATGTCGTTGAACTCGAACGAATAGGGAAGCGAGATGAGTTTCCCCTGCGTCACGCGAAACGGCATCGGCTGATCGTCGTGAACCATGTCGAGCGTGTAGCGAATGCCGAATTCCGGCAGCAGGTCGAAGAAGGCCTCGGTCGTACTGATGGCGGGCGCGAGGAAGCCGCGGACCTCCTGGCCACTTTTCCTGCGGATCGTGTCGACGCTGTCGCCGATCATGGCGCGGAGCTGGTCGTCATCCATGCCATAGATGAGGCGCGTGTTGTAGATGCCGTGGCTGAACAGCTCCCAGCCGAGCTTGGTGCAGGCGTCGATGATCTCGGGAATGTGATCGCAGAGGGCGGCATTGAGAGAAACGCTGCCACGCACGCCGAAACGCGCCATGATCTCCATGATCCGCCACACGCCGGCGCGGTTGCCATAATCGCGCTGCGAGTAGTTCAGGATGTCCGGCACGGGTCGCGGCCAGAAGGCACCGGGCGGCAACAGCTCGTAGAATTCGATATTGGGCGCGACCCAGAACGCGACGCGCGCACCGCCGGGCCAGGTGATCTTCGGCCGGTCGATGAGCGGAAGATACGCATACCGCCCGGGATCCCTTAGCATGACGGTCTCCTTAACAAAACCTGCCGGCCGGCGAGCGTGGCGAAGCGTCAGGACACTGGCTTGCCCCGCGACAGATAGCCGTGCCGCCCGACGATCAAATCATCGTCGCCAAGGCCACGTGACACCGCGCCGCGCAGCGAAGACGCGGCAGCGTCGATCACTGGCTTCGCGCTGTCGAGGGTCGCAAACGCCTCGTCGGCATAGTCGAGATACCTGAGCGCGCTCGCGATCGCGAAACGCTTGTCGGAGAGGCCACGGATTTCCTCGTACTTGGTAGTGATCAGCGGATCGCCCGCCGACGCCCGCCCCAGCGCCGTGAGCGCCGCCTCCAGCGGTATGCCGAACGACTCCGCCAGCGCCAGCCCTTCGGCGAAGGCCGCCATATAGGCGACATAAACCGCCTGATTGACGAGCTTCGCCGCCGTGCCGGCCCCGCTCGGCCCGACGAAGCACACGGTCGCCGCGATCGCCTCGAGCAGCGCACGCGCGCGCTCGAAGGCGTCACGATCGCCTCCCACCATGATGGTGAGCGTGCCGCTGCCGTTCCCGCGGCTCACCGGCGCATCGAGATAGTCGACGCCCAGCGCCGCCGCGTGGCGCGCCATGTCGCGGCTATGCGGCACGGTATTCGTGGTCATGTCGATGACCAGAAATCCTGGGCGCGCCGCCGCCAACAGCCCGCCGGGCTCGAGAAGGACAGCGGCGCTTTCCGCGGGACCGGGCACGCTGATGACGCAGACGTCGCAGGTCCGCGCGATTTCGGCCGGCGCCGCAACGTCGGACGCACCCTGGGCAGCCGCGAGCGCCGCGGCGAGCTCTGGACGCGCGTCGCACAGGACCAACTCATGCCCTGCCTTGACGAGGCTTTCAGACATCGGCCGGCCCATGCGGCCAAGACCGATGAAGCCGACGCGCATCCCCTGCCCCCCCCTTGCGCTTTCGCTATTGCGCCGCCGAGGCCTGTCGCGTCAGCGCCGCGAATTGCTGCCCGGCCGCCTGGCGATAAAGGCGCCGGATGGTGGCAACGCCGATGTCGCATTGCAGCAGGTTCTCGCGCGCGATCGCGTTTGCGGGAATGCCGGCGAGCGCCACACGGTCCTGATTAAGGACCGCCACGCCGCGGTCGGAGCCACGGTTCTTGTAGAGGAAGCGCCACACGTCGCGCTTCCAGCCCGACATCTTCTGCATACGGTAGTTCCACACCAGCGTGGTGTGGCGATCGATCGGAGTGGGATAACGGAAAAGCCGCCCGAGCCCGCCGCCTTCCTTCTTCGGATAAGGCAGGTCGGTGATCGCCCAATAGCCACTGCCCTCGAAATGGACGAGCCAGGTGCGGTCGAGATTGACGCCCTGCTGGTTCTTGCGCCAGACGACGAAGCCGCGCTCCTGCCGCTCGAAGCCGAGTTCGGCGTCCTTGCGGCCGGCATCGAGGATGTGCGTGCCGACATGGAGGAAGCTGCCATGCACCGGGTCGAACTGGTTGTCGCGCACGAGCTGCCAGTTGCATTCGAAGGCGCGGATATCGACGAAGCCCGACCACTCGCCCAATTCGAACTCGTCGGGAAAGCGTAAGGGCGGCGTCTCGCCGTGTCCCATTCCGTCGCCGAAATAGACCCAGATCGCGCCATGCGCCTCGCGGCACGGATAGGCCGCGGCGAGCTTCTTGCCGACGAACGGGCTGTCTGGCGTCGGCGGCGCCGCCCGCAGAACGCCCTCACCGTCATACTGCAGGCCGTGATAGGCGCAGGCGATGAAGCCATCGCACACATGCCCCAGCGATAACCGGGCGCCGCGGTGCGGGCAGAAATCCTCCAGGCAGTTGACCGTGCCGGACCCATCGCGCCACAGCACGATGTTGCGATCGAGGCGTTTGAGCGCCACCGGCTGGTTGCCGATCTCGGTATTGCGCGCGACGAGATACCACTGATTGAGAAGACCGGTCTCGAGCAGATCGTCGACCGATTTCGGAACATCCATCAGCCTGCTCATCGCCGCCTCCTAGCGTCCCAGCCGGTCGAGTTCGGCCGCCAGCGACTCCTCGGTCCACGCCGCGCCGCTAACCCGGGTGACGCTGAGTTCGTTCAGCCCCTTCACGATCTCGCCGAGCGTGTCGGCACCGGCGCTAAGCACGCGCTCGAGCCCGTCGGCGAGCGCGTCGCGATACGCCGTCTCCACGGGATCGGTATGGAATTCGCGTGGATCAAAGCCGAGATCGAGATTGTCGGTCGCCTTGGTCATTCGCCACCACCCGCCCAAGAAATTGGAGCACCGTGCGCGATTGCCGGGTCGTGCAGGAATTAATACCGGTACCGATATAATTGTCAACCCGACACCCCGATGCTAGGATGTGGCCGCACAGCATTCCGGCCGGACCGGGGACCGATGCGGACCGTCTTGCCCGCCCGCGCCGTCCCGCAGCGGCGTGGGGCGCATTGGGCTTATCATCGCAATGGCTGATATCACGCACATTCCGGCATTTCCCGAGAAAACCGGTGCGGCGAATGGGCGGCCGGTGAAGCGCTCGACCGTCCCGACACTTGTTCACGAGGCCCAGGTCACGACGCTGATCAACCTGGCAGCGCGCCTCACCGGCAAGGCCGCGCGCATCCGCATGGGACGGATCGGCGCCTGGCCCGGACAAATCCCGCTGCTGCTGTGGCTCCTGGAAGAAGACGGCATCATCCAGAAAGACCTTGTCGAGCGCTCCAA
This sequence comes from uncultured Alphaproteobacteria bacterium, assembly GCA_963832575.1. Lineage (GTDB taxonomy): Bacteria > Pseudomonadota > Alphaproteobacteria > ATCC43930 > CGMCC-115725 > DATJLY01. The sequence goes on along the minus strand of CAWHUT010000012.1, from coordinate 33,261 downwards.
CATGGAGCAATCGACCGTCGCCGAGCATCTCGATCGCATGGAGCGCGACGGCCTCGTCCTTCGCGAGCGCGGTCGCGACGACAAGCGCAAGTATCGCTTTTATCTCACGCCCAAGGCCAGGCTTGGCGCGCGCGATCTCATACGCTCGCTCGAGACCGGCGCACAGACCTTCACCAAGGGCATACCGAAAAAGGAACTGGCGATCTTCACCAGTGTGATCCGGCAGATCATCGCCCGCCTCGATGACTACATCCGCAAGACGTCGGCGCGCCGCGCCGTTGCCCGTACGCGCACAGCGGGCCGCCCGCGCGCGCCCAGCCGCGCCACCTCGAAATAACGCCGCATTCGAAAGGACCGCGTGCCATGGCCCCCGACGCCAACGATCGCCGTAACGCCACATCGCATTCGACCGCGCATTATTTCCTCGAAGGCCTGACCGAGACCGGGATCGAGTATCTCTTCTGCAATTTCGGCACCGATCATGCTCCCATCATCGAAGAAATCGCGCGGTGGACGAAAGGCGGCAGAAAGACGCCGAAGATCATGGTCGCGGCACATGAGAACATCGCCATGCACATGGCCGGCGGCTATGCCCTCATGACCGGGCAGGGTCAGGGCGTGCTCGTCCATGTCGATGCCGGCACCGCCAATGCCGCCATGGCCATGCACAATCTCTATCGCAACCGCATTCCGGTCCTGCTGATGGCGGGAACCGCACCCTTCACTAGCTTCGGCGAGCTCACGGGCTCGCGCGACACCTACGTCCATTTCGTGCAGCAGCCGATGGACCAGGCCGGCATCGTGCGCCCTTACACCAAGTGGGAATACACGCTGCCGGCAGGGATCACGGCCAAGGAGACCTTGCGCCGCGCGCACACGATCATGCAAAGCGAGCCCAAGGGCCCCGCCTATCTCATGCTGCCGCGCGAGATCCTGACCCAGAGCTGGGATGAACAGCTCGTGCGCTCGTTCCCGGCCGAGCATTTCGGGCCGACCGAGGCGGCCGGCGCCGATCCGGAATTCGTTTCCCGTCTCGCCGCGCGCCTCATCGACGCCAAGAATCCGCTGCTCATCACCGCCTATGCCGGCCGCGATCCCGCTTCCTCCGATGCGATCGCGCGGCTGGCCGAGATCGCCGGCATTCGCGTCATCGATTTCCTGACTGTCGCCAATATCGGCCGCGATTTCCGCTGCTTCGGCGGCTATCTGCCGGACACGCTGGCCGAGACCGATGTCGGGCTCATGGTCGATGTCGACGTGCCGTGGCTGCCGACCTCGATGCGCGACAACCCCGCGACGTTCTGGGCACAGATCGATATCGACGTGCTGAAGGGCGCGTCGCCGATCTGGAGCTTTCCGGCCAATCTCCGCCTCCAGGGCAGAAGCAGCCGCATTCTCACGCAGCTCGTGGAGGCGCTGGAGGCCCGCGCCACGCCGGCGTTCCGCGAGGCCGCGGCCAAGCGTGCCGCCGCCCTTGGCGCCGCGCAGTCAGAGCGGATGCGGCGGACGGCTCAGCTCGCCGCGGACAAGGGCAAGACGGGCGACATCAACCTTCACTATTTCTGCGCCGAGCTGGGCAAGGCGATCGGCCCCGACGACATCGTCGTCAATGAAGCCGTGACGAAACAGGCCGTTCTCAACATGCAGATCCCGCGCCCGAAGCCTCTCACCATGATCAGCAACGGCGGCGGCGGCCTCGGTGCATCCGGCGGCATGGCGCTCGGCGTCAAGCTTGCCCGGCCGGACCGCACCGTCGTCCAGGTCGTGGGCGACGGCACGTTCTACTTCAACAATCCGCCGGCCGTCCTGGCGACATCCAAGCAGCACAATCTGCCGATCTTCACCATCGTCATCGACAATTCCGGCTGGGGCGCGGTCAAGGGATCGGTGCTGCGCGTCTATCCCGAGGGCGAAGCCAAGGATCAGAATCTCGTTCCAATCCGAGCTCGCCGTCGACACGGATTTCTCCAAGATGGCCGAGGGATTCGGCGCCTACGGCGAGAAGCTCGTCGAGCCCGACGAGGTGCCGGCCGCGATCAAGCGCTGCCTCGACGCGGTGCGCGGCGGGCGGAGCGCGCTTCTCCATGCGCGCGTCACCAAGCTGTGAGGGGGACGATATGAAGAAGCTCGAACTCAGTCTCGCCGTCGGGATTTACGACCGCACCGTCCCGATCTTCGATGGCCAGGTCGAGATCGAGGGCTGCGAGGTCGCGGCCGTGCCGCTGCTCCCCGAGGAATGCTTCCATCGCGCCTTCAAATTCGCCGAGTTCGACGTCACGGAAATGTCGATGAGCAGCCACACCGTCATGACCGGTGCGGGCAAAGCGCAGTATGTCGGCATTCCCGCCTTCCCCTCGCGCGTCTTCCGCCACAGCGGCATCTATATCCGGACCGATCGCGGCATCAGCAAGCCAGAAGACCTCAAGGGCAAGACCATCGGCATTCCCGAATATCAGCAGACCGCCAATGTCTTCATCCGCGGCTTCCTCCAGGACGAGCACGGCGTCAAGACCACCGACATCAAATGGCGGGCGGGCGGCATCGAGGAGCCGGGCCGCGGCGAGCGCGCGCCGATCAGTCTGCCGCCGGGCATCGACCTCCAACCCATTCCCAATGACCGCACGCTGTCGGACATGCTGGCCAAGGGCGAGCTCGACGGCATGATGACGGCGCGCGCGCCGTCGGTCTTCGTCAACCACGCCCGCCATGTCGGGCGCCTCTTCCCCAACTACGCTGCCGTCGAGGAAGCCTATTACAAGCGCACGAAGATCTTTCCGATCATGCATATGATCGGCATCCGCCGTTCGCTCGTCGAGAAGCATCCGTGGCTTCCGGTCAGCGTCTACAAGGCCTTTGCCCGCGCCAAGGAAATCGCGATCGAAGAGTTGGGCCTCATCGGCCATCTCGCGGTGACGCTGCCGTGGCCGGTCGCGGCACAGGACGAGGCGCGCCGCGTCCTTGGCGAGGATTACTGGAGCTATGGCAATACCGAATCCAACGGCCACGTGCTCAAGACCTTCGTGCGCTATTCCCACGAGCAGGGTTTGATTGCCAAACCGATGGCGTGGGAGGAACTTTTTGCGCCATCGACGCTCGAACTGTCGAAGATTTGAAGAGGTCCGTCATGGCCGTGCTCAAGATCATCGGCATTCCCGGCAGCATCCGCACGGGCTCGTACAACATCGCCTCGCTGCGCGCGGCTGCCGAAATGCTGCCGCCCGACACGACGCTCGACATCGTCGAGATCGGCGACGTTCCGATCTACAGCGAGGAAGTGCTGAAGCAGGGTTTCCCCGCCGGCGTTCAGCGCCTGCGCGAGCATGCTGCCGCCGCCGATGCGGTCCTCTTCGCCTGCCCGGAATACAATTATTCGATCTCGTCCTCGCTCAAGGCGGCGCTCGAATGGTCGTCGCGTCCGCCCAATCCGCCGCTGGGCGGCAAGCCCTGCGCCATCATGGGCGCGACCACGAGCCCCCTGGGGACGATGCGGGGGCAATCCCATCTGCGCCAAGTCTGCGTCTCGCTCAATCTCATTCCGCTCAATGCGCCAACGGTCGATATCGTCGAGGCGCAAAAGAAATTCGACGCGTCCGGCGCGCTAACCGATGCGCCGGCTCGCGAGCTCATCCGCCAGCTTTTGGCGGGGCTCGTCGATTTCACGCTTCGGCTCAAGGCCCCACGGGCGTGACGAGCCTGATCGGACAACCGATACGACGGACCGAGGATCTGCGCCTTCTTCAGGGCAATGGCGCCTATGCGGCCGACCATGATCGGCCGGGCCAGGCTCATCTGGCCGTTCTGCGCTCGCCCCACTCGCACGCCCGGATCGCCTCGATCGACGTGACGCCGGCGCTCGCCGCGCCTGGCGTGCTTCTGGCCTATTCCGGCCACGATTACGCCGCGGCCGGGCTTGGTCTTGCGCCGGCCGGGCGGCCGCCGCTGGGTCCCGTCTCCCGTCTCATCGGCGATCTCGTGAGCCCGCCCAACAAGCTCCTTCCGTTCGACCGGGTACGCCGCGTGGGAGAGCCGGTCGCCATCGTCGTCGCGGAGACCGCCGCTGCCGCGCGCGATGCGCTGGACCTCATCGAAATTGCGTACGAGCCGCTGCCTTCCGTCGTCGATATCGAGGCCGCCATCCTGCCGGATGCACCTAGGATTCTATGACGAGGCCCCGCACAATCTCTGCTGCGAAATCGAGGTCGGCGACACGCGATCATGCGAGGAGGCGTTCTCGCGCGCCGCGCATGTCGTATCGATCGATGTCGTCAACAGCCGCATCACCGGCGTACCGATGGAGCCGCGCGCGTCGGTCGGCGATTTCGACGCGACCACGGGCACGTTCACCCTGATCACGGGCAATCAACTGCCGAACAACACGCGTGACGCGCTGGCCGACCACGTGTTCCATCAGCCCCACGACAAGATCCGCGTTATCAGTCCGGACATGGGCGGCGGCTTCGGCACGCGGTCGCAATGCTTTCCCGAGAATGTTTTCGTGCTGTGGTGTGCGCGTGTGCTGCACCGTCCGGTCAAGTGGCTGAGCGACCGTTCCGAATGCTTTCTGACCGATACGCACGGGCGCGACAGCTTATGGCGCGCATCGCTGGCCTTGGACGCGGTGGGCCGCATCGCCGGCTTGCGCATCGATACCTTGTCCAATCTCGGCGCCTACCCGGGTCATGCCGGGCCGCTCGTGCCGATCTCGGCCGGGCCCCGCGTGCTGACCGGGGTCTATCGCGTCCCAGCCCTGCACGCCCGGATCAGGGTGGTCTTCACGAACACAGCGACGGTGGCGCCCTATCGCGGCGCGGGGCAGCCGGAAGCGGTCTATCTGATCGAGCGGTTGCTCGACCTTGCGGCGCTGAGGACCGGCATCGACCGGATCGCTTTGCGGCGGCAGAACATCCTGCTGAGCCGCGAATTTCCCTATCTCAATACGGCCGGCGCGACCTATGACAGTGGCGACTATGTCGCGGGCATGGACCTCGCGCTGGCGGAGGCCGACTGGACCGGATTTGTCGAGCGGCGCCACGCGGCGCGTCGCCGCGGCCTTCTGCGCGGCATCGGATTTGCCAATTATGTCCAGGTCTCCGGCGGCGCGCCTGCCGAATGGGGCAAGGTCATGGTGCGGCGGGATGGCGTGATCGAATTTCGCGTCGGCACCCACAATCACGGCCAGGGTCACGAGACGAGCTTCGCGCAGATCATCGCCGACCGGCTGCAGATCCCGATGGCGGGCATCACGATCGTCGAGGGCGACACCGCGCGCGTGACTTCCGGCAGCGGCACGCATGGCTCGCGCTCGCTCTTCAAGGGCGGGCAGATCATGGTCGATGCCTGTGCCGGCGTCATCGACAAGGCAAAGCAGATCGCCGCTCTCTGTTATGGCGTCGATCCCGACTCCGTGACCTATGCGGACGGCAACCTGGCGGTGCGCCACACCAACATCGTGCTGTCGCTGTTCGAGGTGGCCGCCTTGGCCGAGACGCATGACGCGCTTCCGGACACGCTGCGCGGACCGCTTGCCGCCGAAGTGAACTTCGTGACCCACGACTGCAACTTTCCGAGCGGCACGCATATCTGCGAGGTCGAGGTCGATCCCGAGACAGGTGCCGTGAGCCTCGCGCGCTACGTCGCGGTGGACAATGCCGGCCGGCTGATCAATCCCATGATCGCCGAGGGCCAGATGCATGGCGGCATCGTCCAAGGGATCGGCCAGGCCCTCTTGGAGCAGATCGTCTACGACGAGCAATCGGGTCAGCTCCTGACGGGCTCGTTCCAGGACTATTGCATGCCGCGCGCCGACGATCTCCCCTCCATCGAAGTGACGTTTCAGGAGGTCGCATCGCCAACCAATACGCTGGGCGTCAAAGGCATCGGCGAGAGCGGCCCGACCGGCGCGCTGCCGGCCGTGATCAGCGCGGTCGTCGACGCGCTGAGCGATTTGGGCGTCGAGCATGTCGAAATGCCCGCCCATCCCGAGCGCGTGTGGCGCAGCATTCGCGACGCCAAGGCCCGGGCCACGCCATAAGACAGTCCAATAACGGAAAGGGAGACTTCAATGAAATCGAAGCCTACGCGTCGTCACATCCTGCGGCTCGTCGGCGCCGGCACGGCCATGGCGGCCTTGCGCGTTCGCCCGGCGCGCGCCGCCGCGTCGCTCGACAAGGTGACGCTCACCCTCGACTGGCGCGTGAGCGGCTATCACACGCCGTTCTTCGTCGGCCTGGACCAGGGGGTTTTCCGCAAGCACGGTATCGACCTCACGGTCAACCCGGGCAATGGCAGTCGGAACACGATCATCGCCGTGGCCGCGAACAACTCGACGTTCGGCAATTGCGACGCGACCGTGCTGCCGGCCGCCGTCCTGCAGGGCGCCGCCGCCAAGATGTTCTGCAGCTACATGGCGACGACGCCGTTTGGCATCATGTTCAAGATGGATTCCGGCATCAAGGAGCCCAAGGATCTCGAGGGAAAAGCCTACGGCGACTTCCCCGGCAGCGCCACCTACGCGCTCTTTCCGGCCTTCGCCAGGAAAGTAGGCATCGATGTCAGCAAGGTACGGATCGTCAATGTCAGCCCGGCCTCGCAGATCTCGGCATTCCTCGACGGACAGGTCGCCGCTACTTTCACCGCGCTCAACGACAGTTACGTAACGGTGACCCACAAGGGTTACGCTCTCGGCAATTTTTCCTATTCCAAGAGCAACCTCAATCTGCTTTCCGATGGATTGATCGCAAGCGCGGAGACGCTGAAGAACGTCGACCTCGTGAAGCGCATGGTCAAGGCATTCACCGAATCCGTTGCCGCCGCCAAGGCTGACCCACCCAATGCCGCCGCAGTCACCAAGCGCCTGGTGCCGGGATCACCCGACATCGATATCCAGATCGACATGATGAAGGACACCTTCGCCAATCGTCTGACCGACGCGCGCAACGCCGGCAAGCCATCCGGCTGGATGGCCGAGGCCGATTGGACCGACATGGTCGATCTCCTCGTCCAATACGGCGCCCTCAAGGAAAAGGTGGCGGCCGACCGCCTCTTCACCAACGACTATATTTCCGCCTGACCAGAATGGATGCTCGCGGCATGCTAGCGGCTGCGGGCGATCGATCCATAAATCCGGCCGGTATCGCAAACAACACGCGCTGGCGCTCAGGGAGATTTCCATGACTTACAGTCCTACGCGTCGTCACGTGCTTCAGCTCATCGGGGCAGGCGCGGTCACGGCGGGCCTCGGCGCCCCGGCAGTGCGCGCCGCCGACGGAGCGCTCGACAAGGCGACCATTACGCTCGATTGGCAGGTGACCGGTTATCACACGCCGTTCTATGTCGGTCTCGACCAGGGACTCTTTCGCAAACACGGCATTGATCTGACGGTCACTCCGGGGCAAGGCAGCCGTAACACGATTATTGCCGTGGCGGCGAACAATTCGACCTTCGGCTTTGCCGATGCGACCGCGTTGCCTGCCGGCTTGCTCCAGGGCGCCGACGTCAAGATGGTCTTCTGCTACATGGCGACCACGCCGTTCGGCATCATGTTCAAGAAGACGTCCGGCATCAAAGAGCCCAAGGATCTCGAGGGCAAAGCCTATGGCGACTTTGCGGGCAGCGCCCCCTCCGCGCTCTTCCGGGCTTTCGCCAAAAAGACCGGCATCGATTTCGGCAATGTGCGGATCGTCAATGTCAGCCCCGCATCGCAGTTCACATCGTTGCTCGCCGGGCAAGTCGACGCGACCGCGACCGCCGTCAACGACAGCTTCTTGACGCTCAAGCACAAGGGCTACGATCTCGACGCGTTCGCCTATTCGGACCAGGGCTTGAACCTGCTTTCCACCGGTGTCATCGCCAGTACCCAGACGCTGAAAAATGCCGACCTCGTGAAGCGCTTTAACACGGCCTTCACCGCCGCCATCGCCGCCGCAAAGGCAGACCCCGCAATGGCCGCCGCGGTGACCAAGCGCATGGTGCCCGCGGCGCCCGAGATCGACATCCAGCTCGACATGATGAAAGATACCTTCGCCCATCGTCTGACCGACGCGCGCAACGCCGGCAAGCCGCCCGGCTGGATGGCCGAGGCCGATTGGACCGAGATGGTCGATCTCCTCGTCCAATACGGCGCCGTCAAGGAAAAGGTGGCGGCCGACCGCCTCTTCACCAACGACTATATTTCCGCCTGATCCGAATGGACATGCGCAGTACCGTCTCGGTCTCCATCGACCAGGTGACCCAGATCTTTCACGCCGACGAGGGCGACGTCGTTGCCCTGAACAAGGTGTCATTCTCGGTCGCGCCGGGAGAGTTCATTTCTCTGGTCGGTCCCTCCGGCTGCGGCAAGAGCACGCTGCTCCTAGCGCTGGCGGGCCTTGCTCCCTATACGAGCGGCCGCATCACGATCGACGGCCGCCTCGTCGACCGGCCCTACACCGATCTCGGGATCGTGTTTCAAGAGCCGTTTCTGCTGGAGTGGCGAACGGTGCTGCGCAACGTCATGCTGCAGGCGGAGATGCGCGGCCTCGACCGAGCGCGCTATGAGGCGCGCGCGGAGGCGCTCCTCGACCGGGTGGGATTGGCGCAGTTCCGGCAGCGCCTGCCGCACGAGCTCTCGGGCGGGATGCGACAGCGCGCCGCGATCTGCAGGGCCCTCCTGCACGACCCGCCGCTCCTGCTGATGGACGAGCCCTTCGGCGCGCTCGACGCCTTGACGCGGGATGATCTCAATCTCGAGCTTCAGGCAATCTGGGTTCATTCGCCCAAAACCGTGCTGTTCGTCACCCACAGCATCAGCGAGGCGGTGCTGCTGTCCGATCGCGTGGTGATCATGTCGCCTCGGCCAGGCCGGATTGCCGAGATCGTCACCATCGACCTGCCGCGGCCGCGCGGACTTGCCATGCGCGAGACGGCGGAATTCGGCGCCTACGCCAGGCGCATCCGCGAGGTTTTCACGGCGCTCGGCGTGATCCGCGCCGAACCGGGTGCGGTCAGCCCCGGGCCCGCAGTAGGCGCGACGCCATGACGAACACGGCGTCGTCCCGCCGCCGCCGCGGTCTTTCCCGGTTCGGCCGGATCGCTCTGCCGGTCATCGCCCTTGGCGTGAGCCTGATCCTGTGGGAATGGGCAGTCGTGCAGTTTCATGTGCGCCCCTTTGTCCTGCCCCGTCCGTCCCAGGTTGCCGTAGCCCTCGTCACCCACGCCGGCGTTCTCATGCCGGCGGCCTTGGCCACCGGCGAAGAGATCGTGTTGGGATTTCTGCTCGCCGTTGCCATCGGCGTGCCGCTGGCGGTGGCACTTGCCGCGGCGAAATGGGTCGAGGACACGTTCTTTCCGATCCTGATTTCGGCGCAGCTCGTTCCCAAGGTCGCGCTGGCGCCGCTCCTCACGGTCTGGCTCGGCCTCGGAATGGTGACGAAGCTCACCGTGGCGTTCCTGCTGTCCTTCTTTCCCATCCTGATCGACACCATGATCGGCCTCAAATCGGTCGAGATCGGGAAGATCTATCTCGCCCGTTCCATGGGGGCGAGCCGCACGCAGATGTTCTTCCGGATACGCCTGCCAAGCGCACTGCCGAACATTTTCGGCGGCATGAAGGTGGCCTCGACCTTGGCCGTGGTTGGCGCGATCGTCGGCGAATTCATCGGGGCGAATGACGGTCTGGGCAACGTGCTGCTGATCGCCAACAGCAATTTCGACATGGTGATGAACTTCGCCGGGATCACCTATCTCACGATCGTCGGCATGATCCTGTTCGTGGTGATCGATGTCATCGAACGGCTGACGATCCCGTGGCACGTATCGCATCGCCCGGCACTCGACACCACCCTCACGCCGCGCCAGCCTTAGATCGCAGCGCCGCACCGGCGGGGCGCCTCCCCTCGCGCGACATTCACTTCTTGCGAAACACGAGTTTGTTGCCGACATACCCGTGCTTCCAGGTCACGTCGTACCAGCGAAAGAACGCCTGGAGCAGCGCATCCTCCTTCCGCGCCAGATAATTCCCGGTCGCCAAAAACGCCTCCAACTGTCGATCCAATTCAGGCGTCATGGGCAGTTCCAGCGTCGTCTTTTTCGGCGAGGGATGAAAACCCGGCCGATAACTGGGGTCCGCGACCAGCTCGCGCTGGGCCAGGATCTCGCTTTTCTTGAACTCGCGCGGCGTCTGCTGCGAGCGAAAGCGGCCAAACCGCTCCTGCAACTCATCGACGAGCGCGCGGGTCGATGGCGACGGAGCGAAGACCTGGATCCGCATCGGCTTCGGGTCGAAGTTGTTCAAGGCGGAAATATCGCCGCCGCAGATGACCGGCACCGAGAGCGTATCCATGAGCCCCAGGAAATCCACGTAATCGTCTTTCTGCGCCTGATTCCAATAGTATTGGCGGCGCCCTTCCGGAGTCACCTCGGTCCGCATCCATAAATTGTAAGAATCATGCACATCGTCCGGGGTCAGCCCGTACTCGCGGACGGTTTCGGCGAACGTATCCTGGCAATTCGGGTGGTTGACGAAGCCGTATTCGACCTCGGTCACAATCCCGTTGCAGCGGTGGCCTTGGTAGTACTGATAGAACCGATCGGAATGGTCGACGATCGCGTACATCGGCCGCCCGCGTGGCGATCCCGTCCACACGATCGTCCCCTTCCCGCCGGTGGTCCCGCGACTGCGATTGAAGCCGCAATCGAGATACTCCTTATAGTCGTGAAGATTATAGGCATTGTAATCGACGCAGGTGCCCCCCTCGACCTGGCTGATCCGCAGCACCTCGCCTGCCAGGACCGGGACCGCCTTTCCGGTAACAGGCTGGATGACGAAATCCTTGCGGATCGGTCCGTATTCAGGAGCGTCGACCTCGAGCGATACCTTGGCACCAGAATCGAACACGGTGCCGCCGCTGGCGATATAGCGTGCGTGCTCAAAGACCGCGGCATTGAGTACGTCCTCTCGTGTCGTGCCATATGTTCCGGCTGATCGGACCCTGTCGACAAGCTGCAACTGCCATTCGTTCAGTGTGATCTTCATCGAATGAATTCCTCTGCGGCCACCAATACCGATATGGCAGGTCTGATTTTGGAAAGGTACAGGCTTCAATGTGTATCGAACAGCGCCTGATAGGCGGCGACCTTGGTGCGAATGGCGGCAAGCTCGGTGTCCGTCGGATGGTTCGGGTCGGCGGCCGGCGGGAGCGCGCCTAGATTCATCACGCACGCCATCAGCAGCAGACGCGCCTTCGTTGCAGTGAGGTTCGATCCGCCAATGAAGAGCGGATCCCACAGCGGAACGAACCCCTCGCTGATGCCGCGGCCAACGCGCGCGACCGGAATGCCGCTGCAAACGGCGCGCACCATGAGTTGGTGGCGCGCGACCGACGTCATCAGCCCATAGGGCGTGAGGCCCTCGACGATGAAGCCCGCCAACGGCGCCGTCTTCAGCATGTGGCCGATCATGGCGATGAGATCGACCTCTTGCTCGACATCGATATTGGCGTTGTCGCTCCAATAGCTCGCATCCTTGACGATGGCGACCTTGGGGATCGCCGAGGCAAGAACCTGACCGTCGCGGCTCTTGATCGGAACCGACACGGTGCGAAGCCGGCCGCCCTCCTCGCGCACGCCCATCGCCTCGCCGGGAAGTCGGGTGATGTTGAGGTGCGAGCGATGGGTGTGGCGGGTGGTCGGCACATAATGCAGCAGGGGGCGACCGTCATGTCCCGATGCGCCGAGGACGCCTCCATGTCCGCCGGTAGCGACGTAACCGCCAGGTCGGGCGTCCACCTTCTGCACGTTGCGCGCGGCGAAGATGCGCTGTTCCTGGATGACGACGCATCCCGCGCGGTCGCGCCCATTCTCATCGGCCCACACACGCGATGCGATGTAATCGACGGAATCGACGAGGTTTTTCGGCCCGTCATTGCTGATCATTCCGTGCGTGCGCTGGGCCGCATTGCCGCAGATGGGAAGCGTGGTGTCGATGAGGAGGTTGAACCAATAGATGGATTCCTCGATCGTCGGACTGCCTTCCGTCCAGATGGCGCCGTCATACCGGCCGCTCGCCAGGACCTCCTGCACGGCATTGGTCGCCTGCGCCAGGCTCTCCTGCGCCGGAGCTGCGAAAAGATGGAACGGCTTGTACGGAAAGAAATTCTTGCCGCGCCGTTCGGGGGCGATGTCGCCGTCGCCCTCGTCGGTGCGCTGCGTGTGAGGCAAGCCCTTGCGGTACCCGCCCGGCGGCAGGACGCGGTAGAAATCGACATCCGCTTTCCCGGCGATCAGGTTGCCCACGCCGGCTTCGCCCACATGCAGCCGGTCGATCTCTTCGAAGCTGCGGGACCCGTCGGGGAAGAAGCCCTGGCGCGACTGCTCGTCGGGGGCCCCGGGGATTGCGGATTCCTCTTCCCACGCCGCGCCGTTGGCCTGCGTCGCCATGTACGGCAGCGGATAGAATCCGTCTTCCGGACGAAGTTCGGCCTCATAAACGGGCTTGTCGTTCGGGTTCTGCCGCTCTTTGTGAAAGCGCCCCGCTGCGTCGACATATCCGTCGGGCGGGCCGTAGAGATCGCCTGAAATCTGCTTCGAGCGGATGCGCGCTGAATTGCTCGACATAGACCGTGACGGGGGCAGCGAGGCGTTGCGCTCGAAGCACATCGAACCGCGCGACCGTGCCGTCGGAATTCTTGATGAGCGGAAGATTGCGTCGCGCCCGCGCCTTGTTGGACGTGACGAGGGGTGGCGTGTTCTGGATTGTCGCCGTCGGCCCGGCCAGATGGGCTATCCGCGCTTTCGTCGCCATCTCATCCTCCTTCACATCTTGCGCCAATCACCGGACTGCTCGAACGCATGGGCGGCGCGATAGATCGTGCTTTCGTCATAATGGCGGCCCACCAGCATCAGCCCGATCGGGAGCCCGTCGGAGAGCCCACAGGGCAGCGTCATGGCCGGGTGATGCGTGACGTCGAAGGCCGGCGTGTTGACCAGCATCTCGAATGACCGCTGCAGCTTCAGCTCCCGCGGCGCGTCCGCCGGCGGCAGTGGCGGCGCCTTGAGCGGCAGAGTCGGCATCAGCAGCAGATCGTACTTGCCGAGCACGGCGTCATAGGTCGCGCGAAGCTTGCGCACGAGGTTCTGGCCCTTCGCGTAGTGATGGCCGTGATAGTTCTGGTCCATGAATTTGCCGAGCAGCAGGATGACCTTGAGATTGTCCGGAAACTCGGCGACCCGGTCGCGCCATCCTGAAACCGCGTCGCGCAAGCTCGTAACGTAGAGCCCGCCCCAATTGCTGCCGGAACCGTTGCCATTGAATACAAGCGACAACGCGCCCTCGAAGCAGACGGCGCCCCAAATCGCCACGGCGCTGAGATGCAGGGGGATCGATACCTCTTCGACCTCTGCGCCGAGCTTGGCGAAGGCGTTGGCCCCGTCGCGCACTTTCGCGTCGACATCCTTTTCCGATTGGGGATGGCCGAAACCTTCCTTGACGACGGCGATCTTGAGTCCGCGCACGTTGCGGCCAAGCGCCTCGGTGTAGGGCGCGACCTTGGGCGCATATTGCCGCGGGTCCAGCCCATCGGCGCCGGCCAATACTTCGAGCAGCAAAGCGTTGTCCGCGACGTTGGCCGTCATCGGCCCGACATGATCGATGGTGAGGTCGAGCGGCAGGATGCCGGTATAGGGCACCAGCCCGTGCGTCGGCTTCATGCCGTAGACGCCGCAATAGGACGACGGGATCCGGATCGAACCCGCCTGGTCGCAGCCGATGGCCATGTCCGCCTCGCCGCCCTCCACGACGGCAGCGCTTCCCGAGGACGAGCCGCCGGCGGAATAGCCGCGTTTCCAAGGGTTATGAACCCAGCCGCGCGAGGCAGTATGGCTGCTGCCGGAGCAGCAGAAATATTCGCAGTGCACCTTGCCGAGGATCGTGCCGCCGGCATCGAGCATGCGCGTCACGATCGTCGCATCGACATCGGGAACATAGCCCTCCAGCACGGCGGCCCCGTTCATCATCGGCACGCCGGCAAGGCAGATGTTGTCCTTGAGCGCGATGGTCTTGCCCGCGAGCTTGCCGGTCGGCGCACCTTTGATGACCGAGCGGCGATACCACGCACCGTACTTGTTTTCCTCGCTCTGGGGCTCGTAGCCGGGCGTGCGGGGATAGCGCACTTCCGGCAGGTTGTCGGGCATGGCATCGATGATGTCGTATTGCTGCAGGCTGGGCTCCAGCGCCGCGGCGAAGAAGGCGATGTCCTCGTCGGACACCGGCATTCCCGTCTCTTCGGCGATCTCCCGGAGTTGTGCGTGGGTAGGACGCATGACGGCCATGGCTACCTCCTGCGATCGATTTACGGGTCCCAACAACCCCTCGGATTCGGTGCTTCCTACGTTTCGACACCGACGAATTCTTCCATGAGCCCGGGCTGGCCGAGCTCGTGTGGCAGAACCTCGCGCGTGACGCGGCCTCTCTGGATCAGGAGAACGCGCTGCGCCAGGCCGGCAATGAAATCGAGATTCTGCTCCACCGTGATGATGGTGATGCCGTCCCGCTGGTGCAGCGTCTTCAGCACGACGAGGATCTCTTCGATGATGGTCGGCTGAATTCCTTCCGTCGGCTCGTCAAGCAGCAGCAGATCGGGTCCGCCGCACAGCGCGCGCGCCAGCGCCAGAAGCTGTTGCTCGCCGCCCGAAAGGGCGCCGCCGACCCGATCGAGGAGCGGCGTCAGCCGGGGAAAATCGGCAAGCACGGCCTCGATGACCACGCTCTCGCTGGCCTTTCTCGGAATGTAGCCCATGCGCAGATTGTCGCGTGTCGTGAGATGGGGAAAAATGGCGCGACCTTGCGGGACGTAGCCCATCCCGGCGCGGGCCCGCCGGTTGGGCGCCAGCCGCGTCACGTCCTCGCCCTTGAACCGGATGCTTCCGGCGGCGACCGGAAGCTGTCCGATGAGTGCGCGCAACAATGTCGTCTTTCCCATGCCGTTGTGGCCGAGAATGCCGATCGATTCGGACCGCGCCACCGAGACGTCGATGCCGGTCAGAATGGGGATTCGGCCGTAGCCGACATGAAGGCCTTCGATCTCGAGCATCACGCGGCAACCTGTTTGCCGAGATAGACGTCGCGGACCCGGGAATCCCGCAGGATCTCCTCGATCCCCGCCTCGACGAGAACGGCGCCCTGATTGAACACCGTGACGGCGCGGGCGATCGAGCGCACGAACTGCATATCGTGTTCGACGATGATGACGGCATGCGACCGGTTGATGTCGCGAATGAGCTCGGCCGTCCGCGCTCTTTCGTCCTGCGTCATCCCTGCGGTCGGCTCGTCGAAGAGCAGCAGCGCCGGCTCACCGAGCAGCACGATGCCGAGCTCCACCCATTGGCGCTGTCCGTGCGCGAGCTGGCCGACCTGCCGGTCGGCGATGGTGCGGATGCGCAGACGCTCGAGCATGTCATCGACCGCCCGGTCGGCCGCGCGGCGGCCGGCAACGCGTCGGCTGGCGCCCAGCCACAGATTTTGCCGCACGCTGAGCCGGTCGAAGACGCTGGGAACCTGCGTCTTGATGCCGATCCCGCGGCGGGCGATCTCATGGGGGGCCGATCCGTCGATGCGGACACCCCGGAATGCCACCTCGCCGGACGTCGGCGCGAGCCGGCCGGTGAGTATCTTGAAGAAGGTGCTCTTGCCGGCCCCGTTCGGACCGATGACGCACCGCAACTCGCCTTCCGCAAGCGAGAAATTCACGTCCCGTACCGCACGTACACCGCCGAAGCTCTTGTTGAGCCCGATCGTCTGGAGCAGCGGCATTGTTGTCACCGCTTGCTCCCCTGCGCGGGTGCGGCTGACGGCGCCGGTCCCGGACCGGGCGCGTGCAGGAACCACGCTCCCATGCGCTTTTGCAGCATCGGCAGGATTCCATTCGGCACCAGCAGCACGAAGACGATAAGGATGGCGCCAAACAGAAGCGGCGTGTTGACTACGTTCTGGCTGCCCAGGACCGCGGTCAGCCAGGAAATGAAGGCGGCGCCGAGGATCGGCCCCAGCAGCGTGCCGAGGCCGCCGACCATCACCCATATGATGATTTGAGCCGACTGAACAATGCTGAACAGCGTCGGACTGACGAACGCGCCCCAATTGGCGAAAAGGCAGCCGGCAAGGCCAGCGACCGCCCCGCCCGCGGTGAAGGTGATCAGCTTGTGCAGCCTTATGTCGTAACCGATCAGCTCGACCCGCTGCTCATTCTCGCGAATCGCCACCATGACGCGTCCGAACTGCGTCATCAGCAGAGCGCGCAGGCCGAAATAGACCGCCAGCAGCAACCCCAACGACAACTCGAACATCTCGGCCGGATCAAGTGTCATGTCGGGCCGAAGCGGGTAATTGAGTGGCGGGATGGCGGGAATGCCGTTGAAGCCGCCCAGGAGCGCCTTGCCGATATGGTACTGCGCACCCGACGTCGAGTTGATGACGTTGAAGAAGATGAGCGCGACCGTGAGCGTAATGACGCCGACATAGACGTCGCTGATGTGGCTATAGAACATGAAGTAGCCGAGCGCCGCCGCAAGGGCCGCAGGCAACGCGATCGACAGCAGAAAAGGCAGCGTGCTGTCGCCGATATTGATCACCGCGACCGCATAGACGTAGGCGCCAAGGCCAAAAAAAGCGGACTGACCGAAACACAGGATACCGCCAAATCCCCAAATGAAGCCGAGACTCACGCCAAGCATGCCCATCACCACATAGACCGTGATCTGCAGCAGCGAATACTCGTCGACAAGCCGCGGCAGGCCGATGAGCAGCGCAAGCCCGACAATGGCGACGACGGCGAGCCCCAGCCGGTTCGCCGCGGCGGCGCTCACAGGCTACCGGCCGGTGATGCCTTGCGGCAGCAGGCGGATGAGGACAACGGCAACCAGCAGCAGCGCGACTTCGCCATAGACCTGCGTCGTGGCGAAGGTTACGGACTGATTGACAATGCCGAACAGGACCGAGGCCGAGCTCGTTCCGGTGAGGATGGCGGAACCGCCACCGATTACCGTGATGAAGGCCCGGGCGAGATACGAGCCGCCGAGGGTCGGAAACACCACGGAAACCGGCGCGAGTATACCGCCCGCGAGCCCGGCCAATCCGGCCCCGAGCGCGAACGTGACGGCATAGATCCGCGCCGTGTTGACACCCAACGCCTCGGCCATCGCTGGGTTCTGCATGGTGCCGCGCGCGAGAAGCCCAAGCCGCGTAAAGCGCAGCACGACGTACACACAAACCACCGTCAGCGCCGCAAATCCGATAACGATGAAGCGGTAGATGCTGACGCTATAAGGGCCGATGGCCAAGGCGCCAACCGGCGTCGCGACACCTTCTGTCGTGTCGCCGAAAACGACCGTCAAGAGACCGACGACGAACAGGCTCAGGCCCCACGTCGCCAGCATCGTGTCGAGAATACGCCCGTAGAGAAAGCGGATCAGCACCCGTTCCAACACCGCGCCGATGAGCGCCACCGTGACCGGCGCAACCACCAGAATGGCGACCCAGAGGTTGACGCCGTGATGCGTTGCCACGGTTACGGAATAGCTGCCGAGCACCAGGAACTCGCCATGCGCCAGATTGATGATGCGCATCATGCCGAAGATGACGGCCAAGCCCAGACTGATAAGGATCAGGCTCGCAATGGCATAAAGAAACTCAATTCCGACGACCGTGTAAAAGGCCATGGCTGACACACCCGCAATGGCGGTCCCTCACTCCGCTTTGATGACGTATTGCTGGTGGTCCTTGGGATTCTTGATGAGATTGCAGACGGCCTCGGTATCGACGGAACGCTGCTGACGATAGGTCTCGAGGAGCTGCATCTGCTTGTTCTTGAACACGGCGAGATCGGTATCGAAGATGGCATGATGGGTCGCGGCCTCCAGGCCCACCTTGCCGCTCGGCATGGCGAGGCTGATGCCGCTCTCGAGCGCCTCTATCTGCTTCATGCGGTCGATGCTGCCCGCTTTTTTGACGCCCGCCGCCCACAGATGCACGCTTTGGTAGGACGACATGGCGAGATCGGTCACCTTGACGGCGTTGGCGCCGAACCGGGCGTAGTACCGCTTGAGGAACTCCTTATTGACGGGATTGTCGATCGCCGGAACGTAGTTGTAGCAGACGACGATGCCTTCGCTCTCCTGCGGCGTCAGCGCGAGCTCCTCGTTGCCGGCGCCGAACGTCGTCGACGCCAGCGGAATGCGGCCAGCAAGCCCCGCCGCCGCCCATTGGCGGTAGAAGGAGATGGTTGGCGCCCCCACCAGCACGGTCAGGATCCAATCCGGCTTCGCTGCCTGGATCTTCGAGATGGTGCTGCCGAAATTGGTTGCATCGAGCGGGAAGAATTCGTTGCCGACGACGCTGCCGCCATCATCCTTCGACAGCTTCTTCACCCAGTCGGTGGTGATCTGCCCATAATTGTAGTCGGCGGCGAGGACGTAGCCTTTCTTGCCCCAGGTCTTGACGCAATAGGCAACGAGTTTGTCGTTGGTCTGGCGCGGCGTCGCCGCGGTGCAGAAGATATTGCGGTCACAAACACCGCCTTCGTAGGGCGTGTCGTAGAAGTAGAGCGTATTGAAGCGGTCGAAGATCGGCCGCATCATCTCGCGGGACGCAGAGGTAATGCCGCCATGCGCCACCGCGACCTTGTCCTTGAGCGCGGCTTCCTGGGCATATTGTGCGGCAACCTGCACGCTCGTCTGCGAGTTATAGCTGATGACATCGATCTTTCGGCCGAGGAGACCGCCCCCGCCGTTGATCTCGTCCACTGCCATCATCAGCAGGTCGTACATCGGCTTACCCGTGGATTCCAGGCCCCCGGACAAGTCGTAGATGCTCGCAATCTTGATGGGATCGGCGGCCCAGGATTGGCGCGCGATCGGCAGTTGTCCCCCGGCGGCCGCGACCGCAGCGGCCCCCTGGAGCAATCGTCGGCGACTGATCGTCATCGAACCCTCCCTGTCTTGCATTTTTATTGTTATGGGACAGTAATCGGCGTCAAGCACCGACTTCGAAACCATATGCCCTTTAGAAGGTTGGTCAAGGCGCTCGGCGCAGTCCAGGCCAATGGCCGCATTCGTCCGCGTCGCGCGACGGACCGCGCGAATGCCTTAGCCATCACGGCAACATCGATGCGCGTGCGATAAGGTGTGGCACGGAGTTGACTTCGGCGTTCCTGCGCGAGGTCATTGGGCTCACGCCCTGCACCCCGCAAAAAAGATGTGAACAGCTTGGCGCGCGATGCGATGACGCTCGGATGCGCCCGGACGCCGAGCGGCACGACGCAGCAGCCGCCCACGGATCCCGCCGAGCACCAAGGACGTGAATTGCTCCGTGGCAAGAGCCACGTCGTCGATCTTCAGCACGCCTTCGGCAACCGCCGCGCGGAGATAGGACGAAAGCGGCTCCAGGCCCCGTGGCGAACCGTCCTTGTCATAATTGGCGCGAGACAAGCCCGGAAAGCGACGCGCTTCAACGAGGAATAGCCGATACAGTTCGATCATCTCCCGGCGCGTGCCGATATCGAGGAGGTGGAGTGCTACCGCTTCCAGCACCTGCTCAGGCCGGCGCGGCACGAGCACAATGTCCCTGAGCTCCGCCATCCATGATCGGCGCAGCGTCTCGATGATGGCGGTGAACAGGCCGGCCTTGCTGCCGAAATGGTGGTACAGCGTCTTCTTCGCGATACCCGCCTCGCGCGTGATGCCGTCGACGCTGGTCTCGCGATAGCCCGCCGCGAGAAAATGACGCCGGGCGATATCGAGAAGTCGCGTCAAGCGCGCCTCGGCCTCCTGCCGCGTAGGCCGGCCGCCTAATTTGATTCCGCGGCTCAGAGCTGCATGCGCTACGGCCACCCCTTGACAATCCTCCGATCGACAGGAAACTATACCGTTGCGTTTCAGGATGGTGCCCGACGCCCAGGCTAAGGTCAATGGTCAATTTCTTCATCGAACGCCCGATCTTCGCCTCATCCATCGCCATCATCATGGTCCTCGCCGGGCTCGTCGCGTATTTCGCGCTTCCGGTGGAGCAGTTTCCGCAAGTCACCCCGCCGCAGGTCGTCGTCAGTTCGACCTATACCGGCGCCGGCGCGCAAGCGGTCGCAGATTCTGTGACGACGCCGCTTGAAGAACAAATCAATGGCGCCGAGGGGATGAGCTACATCTCCTCGGTGAGCGCCAATGACGGCACCTCGTCGATCACCGTCACCTTCAATATCGGCTATGACGTGGACATCGGCGCCATCGACGTGCAAAACCGCGAGTCCCAGGCGGTTGCCCAGCTGCCGAGCATCGTCAATCAGTCCGGCATCACCGTCAAAAAGCAGAACCCTAACTTCATCCTGGCGGTGAACCTCTATTCGCCGGACGGGTCGGTCGATCCCGTCACGCTCAGCAATTACGCCTATCTGCAGCTTGTCGACCCGTTGAAGCGTCTTCCCGGCGTGAGCGATGTCCAAATCTTCGGCGAGCGTCGCTACGCGATGCGCATCTGGCTCGATCCCAACAAGCTTGCCAAGCTCGGCTTGGCAGCTACCGACGTCCAGAACGCGATTCTCGAACAGAATGTCCAGGTCGCGGCCGGCAAGTACGGCGAAGCGCCGGTGCCCGCGGGCACCGCGTTTCAATACCAGATCAACGCACGGGGCCAGCTCGCGGACGCGCAACAATTCGGGAACATCGTGCTGCGCGCCGGCACCACGAGCGATGCCGCTGTGTATCTGCGCGATGTGGCGCGCACCGAGTTGGGCGCGATGCAATATACCTCGAGCGCCTCCGTGAACGAGCACCCGGCAGTCCTTCTCGCCGTCTTCCAACTGCCGACCGCGAATGCGCTCAGTCTTGACAGGAGCGTCCGCGCCACGGTGGCGACGCTCGCCAAACGGTTTCCCAAAGGGATGGCACTGGGGATCACCTACGACACCACCATGTTCGTGTCGGCCTCGATGACCGAAGTGGTGAAGACGCTGGGTATCGCGCTGCTGCTGGTCCTCGGGGTCGTGTTCCTTTTCCTGCAAAGCTGGCGGACCACGCTCATCCCCATGATCGCCATCCCGGTGGCGCTGATCGGCGCCTTGGCGGTCATGCTGGTCGTGGGCTTTTTGCTGAACACCGTGAGCCTGCTTGGCATGGTCCTGGCAATCGGTCTCGTCGTCGACGATGCGATCGTCGTCGTGGAAAACGTCGAGCGGCAGCTTGAAAGCGGGCTTGCCCCGATGGCCGCTGCCAAGGCGGCGATGCGGGAAGTGACAGGCCCCATCGTCGCTACCTCGGCGGTGCTGGGCGCCGTCTTCGTGCCGATCGCCTTCCTGCCGGGCATCACGGGGCGGCTCTACAACCAGTTCGCGCTGACCATCGCCATCGCGGTGGCGATCTCGGCGTTCAATTCCCTGACATTGAGCCCGGCGCTGTGCGCCGTCCTCCTGCGGCGCGAGAAGCCGCCTCGTTTCGTTCTCTTTCGTAAATTCAACGACGGCTTCGAATGGACGCGGCACAAATATGCGGATTCGGTGCGGCATCTCATCCGCGCCCGCTGGCTGGCGCTGGTGATCTTTGCCGTCGGCTTGGGCGTGACCTATTGGCTCTATTCGACCATTCCCACGACCTTTCTGCCGGCAGAGGATTCCGGTTATTTCTTTGTGATTACCCAATTGCCGAATGGCGCCGCCCTGCAACGCACCGAGACCGTGGTCGAGCAGGTCCGCAAGATTCTCGAGGCGCAGCCTGGCGTCGACAGCGTCCTGTCGATCAGCGGGCTCAATTTCGTCACCCGCGCGACTAGCTCGAACAGCGCCGCCGAATTCGTCATCCTGAAGCCTTGGGCGCAGCGCGGCGCCGGCGAGGGTGTCGCCGACATCATCGCCGCGGTGCAGCCGAAGCTGGCGCAGGTATCGGCCGCCTTCACGCTCGCCTTGAGCCCGCCGGCGATCAACGGGATCGGCACGTTCGGCGGCTTTGATTTCGAGCTCGAGGATCTGACCGGCCGCGGCAGCGCCGCGCTCGAACAGGCGACCGAGACCTTTCTTGCGCAGGCGCGGAAGGACCGGGCGCTCGATCCGCGGACGCTGATCACCAGCTTCAACACCACCACGCCCCAGTTCAATTTCGATCTCGACCGCGACAAGGCGAAGCTGCTGGGGCTCAGCCTGAGCGATGTCTTCAGCACGATGCAGATCTATCTCGGTTCGCTCTACGTCAACAATGTGACGCTGTTTGGCCGGACCTTCGAGGTTCTGTTGGAGGCCGATAACGACGCGCGCGGGAACAGAAGCGACCTCTCGCAGCTCTTTGTCCGCAATTCGACCGGAAACATGGTGCCGATGAGCACGATCGCCCGCCTCTCGCCGACGGTAGGGCCCAATACCGTGCCCCATTACGATCTCTATGGGGCTGCCGAGATCACCGGCAATCCGGCGCCCGGCTACAGCTCGGGACAGGCGATTGCCGCGATGGAACGCGCGGCCCAAACCCTGCCCACGGATTTCGGTTACGAGTGGACCGGCATCACGTACCAGGAGTTGCAGGCGGGCTCGGTCGCGGGGATGGTCTTCGCGCTCGCGCTGGCCTTCGTCTTCTTGTTCCTTGCCGCGCAATACGAAAGCTGGACGTTGCCCTTCACCATCATCCTGGCGGTGCCGCTTGCGCTCTTCGGCGCTTTGGGACTGCTCTGGCTGCGCCACATGCAGGTCGACATCTACGTTCAGATCGGCTTCGTCCTGCTGATCGGACTGGCGGCGAAGAACGCCATCCTGATCGTCGAATTCGCCAAGCGGCTGCGCGAGGACGGGCGCGGCATCGTCGACTCCGCGATGGAAGCGGCCCGCCTTCGCCTGCGCCCGATTCTGATGACGGCCTTTGCCTTTATTCTCGGGGCCGCGCCGCTGATGATCGCCACCGGTGCCGGTGCGGCCGGTCGCCAGTCGATCGGAACCACCGTGGTGGGTGGCATGCTTGCCGCGACACTCCTGAGCCTGGGCTTCGTTCCGATCTTCTATGCGGTGATCGAAGGCATTCGTGAGGCCGTGCTGAAGCGCTTCGGCGGGGCGCCAGGAAACCAGGACCAGACGGCGCATGGCGATTGACCGGAAGGATCGTGCGTTGAGCATACTTAAATCCGGCCTCGTCTTTGCCGCGGGGTTCGTCCTTGCGGCCCTCATCGTCGTCTTTTTGTTCGAGGGCGGCGGGACCGGAAGGGCCGCCGGAAATTCGCCGCCGGCCGGCGCGAGCGCCGCGTTGGAAGTGCCGGTGACGCCGGTCATCAAGAAAACCGTTCCGGTCTATCTCGAGTATGTCGGCATCACGGATGCCATTCGCACCGTCACGCTCCAGGCCCAGGTCACCGGCTATCTGCAGCGGCGCGCCGTGCCCGACGGCTCCGATGTCGACAAGGGCGAGCTCCTCTACCAGATCGATCCGCGCAACTATCAGGCCGCGCTCGATCAGGCGAAAGCCCAGGCGGAGAAGGATTCCGCGGCGCTCGACTACGCCAAGGCCAGTCACCATCGCAATGCGCTCATGAGCACGAACGGCGATGTATCGATCGACACCTTGCAGCAGTCGGCGAGCACCGAGCATCAGGACAACGCAACGCTGGCGGCCGATCGTGCTGCCATAGAGACGGCGCAGATCAACCTCGGCTACACCGACATCCGCGCGCCCTTCGCCGGCCGGCTCAGCTTGAGCCAGGTGAATGAAGGCGCGGTCATCAGCATTGCCGGGACGCAGATCAATACCCTCGTGCAGCTCGACCCGATCTACGCCACCTTCACTCCGCCTGATACCGATCTGCCGCAGATCCAGACCTATCAGGCCAAGGGCGCAATCCCCGCAGAAGTCATCGTCGGCGACGGGACGACGCCGCAATACCGGGGCAAACTGACCTTCCTCGACAACAGCGTCGGCCGCAGCACCGGAACGATCACCGCCCGGGCGACGATAGAGAACCCCGGCCACGCCTTGCTGCCGGGCCAATTCATCCGCGTGCGCCTGCACATCACGGACCAACCCAACACTCTGCTGTTGCCGCAGGTGGCCGTGGGCTCGAGCCAGCTCGGGAGTTATGTCTACGTCGTCGGCAAGGACAGCAAGATCGAGCAGCGCTACGTGACCCTGGGCGCCGACTATGACTCGCTGGTCGCCGTCAGCAAAGGCGTCAGCGAAGGCGAACTCGGTCGCGGTCGGCAATCTCCTCAAGCTCGGTCCCGGCATGCTGGTGAAGCCGGTTCCGGCGCCGCCCGCGCCGAAGTCCGGCGCAAGCCAGAGCAGCGGCGGGTGATGGCGCGGCGCCTCCTCCGCCGCCCTCGACGAGCGGCGCTTGAGCGAGGTGCCGTGGTCGCGGCTCTATCGGCAACGCTTGTGGCCGGGTGCGCCGTCGGCCCCAATTTCGAGAAGCCCGGGCCGCCGCTGGTCAGCGGCTATTCGCGAGAGCCGCAGCCCAAGGAGACCGTCGCGTCGGATGTCCATGGTGGTGAGGCGCAACGCTTCCTGGAGGGCCTCGACATTCCCGGGCAATGGTGGACGCTGTTCCACTCGCCGTCGCTCAATGAGATCATCAAGCGTGCGCTTGAGGCCAATCCGAGCCTGCAAGCGGCGCAGGCAACGCTGCGCGAGGCGAAGGAAGAGGTCTATGCCGGTGAGGGCGCGCTCTTTCCAACGGCGAGCGCGAGCGCCTCGACCACGCGGGAGAAGATCTCGGGCGCGGCGTTCGGCGTCACCAACCAACTGCCGATCTTCACCCTCAACAGCGCCTCGGTCAGCGTCTCCTACCTGCTGGACATCTGGGGCGGCACCCGCCGACAGATCGAATCGCTGACCGCGCAAGCCGAATACGAGCGGTTTGAGCTCGAGGCAAGCTATCTCACGCTGACCGCGAATGTGGTAACGGCGGTAGTGCAAGAGGCCTCCTTGCGGGCGCAGATCGCCGCGACGCAGGAAATAATCGATATCGAAACCCAGGAACTCGCGGGGCTGGAACGGCAATTCGCGATCGGCTCCGCCGCCGATACCGCGGTGCTGGCGCAGGCGGCCACCTTGGCGCAAGCGCGCGCACAGCTACCGCCGCTCCGGAAACAGCTCGCACAGACGCGCGATCAGCTCACCGCCTATCTCGGCCGTTTTCCGAGCGAGGAGCCCCGTGAGACCTTCGATCTCGCCTCGTTGCAGCTCCCCCAGACGCTGCCAGTCAGCCTGCCCTCCAAGCTGGTCGAGCAGCGGCCGGACATCCGCGCGTCGGCAGCGCAGCTCCACGCGGCGAGCGCACAGGTTGGCATCGCCACCGCCAACATGCTGCCGCAACTCACGCTCAGCGCATCCTATGGCAGCGAGACCATCGGCACCCTTTTCTCTCCGGGGAGTTCGGTCTGGAACCTGGGCGCGGGGCTGACCCAGCCTCTCTTCGAAGGCGGAAAACTGTTGCATCAACGGCGGGCGGCCGTGGCCGCGTTCGATGCTGCGGCGGCGCAATATCGTACAACGGTCGTCACCGCGTTCCAGAACGTGGCCGATGCCCTGCGCGCGCTGCAATCGGATGCCGATGCCGTGAATGCGCAGGCGGCGGCCGAACGCGCCGCCGCGGACAGCCTCGACGCCTCCCGGCGGCAATTCCGCACCGGTGCGATCAGCTATCTCTCGCTGCTCAACGCCGAGCAGACCTACCAGCAGGCGCGCATCACTCTCGTCCAGGCCGAGGCCAGCCGATATTCCGATACCGCCGCCCTGTTCCAGGCCGTGGGCGGGGGGTGGTGGAATCGAACCGACATTGGGCAAGATGAACGCTGATTCGCCTGAAACGAGCGACGCAGCTGCACGATCAACGTCATTCCCGGCACGGTCCGAAGCCACTGTTTTCGTCGAGGGGTGATTCTTGGAATTCGGATCGGGTCCACTCGCCGGCCTACGCCCATGTCGACGAATTGGTGTTTCTGCGGCTC
The DNA here is from genome assembly GCA_963832575.1 of uncultured Alphaproteobacteria bacterium. Classification (GTDB taxonomy): domain Bacteria; phylum Pseudomonadota; class Alphaproteobacteria; order ATCC43930; family CGMCC-115725; genus DATJLY01. The sequence goes on along the minus strand of CAWHUT010000012.1, from coordinate 7,330 downwards.
GCCTCGATCACCGGCATGGCCGGCCTAACCTTCGCGGCGGCCCAAAGCCCATCCGATTCCCGGCAACCCCTATGACGCGGCGCTGCCCAGCGGCGCGCCGGTGCCGGTGGCGGACACTCCGCTCGGGCGGATTGCCAGCGTGATCTGCTATGATTACGACTTTTCCCTGTTCACCGCCGGCGTGGGCCGCGCCGCGGCCGATCTCTGGTTGGTGCCGGCGTTCGACGGGGACGGTATCCACTCGATCCATTCCCGCATGGCGCGGCTACGGACGGTCGAGGAAGGGGCATCGATGTTCCGGATCACCAGCCATGCCCAGTCCGTCGCCTCCGATCCCTACGGTCGAGTCCTGGCCATTGAGGACGACCACGATGGCGCGAACGATGGGACCATGATCGCAATGCTGCCGGCGCAGCATGCCTTCGTGATCGCCCCGTGGGTCGTCGGTTTGATCGCGCCGCTGGCCTTGGCGGGGCTCGTCGCGCTGACGCTTTTCGCCTGGCTCGGCGCGAAACCGTCGCAAGCCGCCGGGGCGGCGCGCACCGCATCGAACCGGAGCGAACGCGGGTCTTTGCGACGTCCTTAATCCGCTTGTTGATCCCTGCCCTGTGGCAGACCGCCCTCGACGGCCGCGCTCCCTCGCCCTGCCCCACCGCAATGCCACCGCAAGACCGGGTTGACAGCCGACGGCGTTATCAATAACGATAATATCTAATATTATTAATGAATATGGTTTTTCGTTCGCATGGTCAACCTTGGAGCGTGGCATGGAATTCGGCGTTTTTGACCATCTCGACCGCGGCGCCGTGCCGCTGGCGGAGTTCTACGAGGCGCGGCTCCGGCAGATCGAAGCGTATGACCAGGCCGGCTTCTACTCGTATCATCTCGCAGAGCACCACGCGACGCCGTTGGGAATGGCGCCATCGCCCAGCGTGTTTCTTGCCGCGGTCGCCCAGCGCACCAAGCGGCTTCGCTTCGGGCCCCTCGTCTATGCGTTGCCGCTCTATCACCCGCTGCGTCTCATCGAAGAGATCTGCATGCTGGACCAGATGAGCCGCGGGCGTCTCGACATGGGGTTCGGACGCGGCGTATCTCCGAAGGAGCACGAATATTACGGCCAGGATTTCGCCGCCGCCGCGCATCTGTTCATGGGGATCAATAAATACGTGGGATCGCTTCTCGCGATCGGGCTCTTCGACGCGGGCTTGCTCGGCGCCATATGCATCTCCCTGGCAAGCTCCTGGGCGTTTGGCGAGGTATTTGGCTGGGCGCACTCACTGAACCAGAAAGTGAAGCAGGCGCCGTGGTTTTACGCCTACTACTTCTTCACGCTTGTCTTCGCAGGTGTCGTTGTTCTCATTCCCGGCGCACCGCTGATTTTGATCACATTGTTTGTGCAGGTGATTGCAGTCACCTTGCTGCCGGCTGCGCTTGTGTTCCTCATCATTTTGCTCAACGACGAAGAGACTATGGGCAAGTACAAGAACACCTGGTTTCAAAACCTCGCCAACATCAGTATCGTCGTGCTCATCATTATCGTTTCAACTTTGTACGGCGTCAGCGCAGTTTTCCCAAACATCCTGAAGTAGTGAAAGGCGGGCGACATGATTTCGGAGTTCTTTGGCAGTGCATGGGATGCGGTGAGGGACATCAACCGCAAATACAAAAAGCCCCACATCAAGATGACCCGGGCGGTGAAGTTCTCGCTTGGACTGCTACGATTCTATCTGCTTTTCCTGGTTGCACTCCTGGTGTGGAAGTTCTTCTCGGAGTTGCACAAATAGAGGTGCGTGATGAATCAAATAATTACGGCTCCAGGTACTGCCGAAGAAGTGTTCTTCCTTTCGGAGATTATCGGCGCGCATGTGCTATGCAACGGCCGCAAGTTGGGCAAACTTGCGGATGTGATTGCCGTCGATCAGGGCAAGCTCGCTGAGATCACTCAGCTGCAAATCAAGCCTCCGTTTGGCGAACCGGCAATGCTCGTCCCATACTCGGCGGTCAGATCGATGAGCCATGGCAAAGTTGTCATTGAATTGGCCGATCCGAAGGGTTATGTTCGCGAACCTGCGCCAGACGAGGTCCTGGTCAGCGATTACCTGTTCGACAAGAAGGTGCTCGACATAGAGGACCGTGAAGTGGAAGTCGTCTATGACATCCGGTTGCTGAAAAGAAACGGCAAGCTCTACCTTACCGACGTGGATATTAGCCGCTACGGTCTGCTCCGGCGTATAGGCATGACTTCTGCGTCGCAAAGATCCTCTACCAAGGGCGGGCGAGGAGAAGAAGCAACTCATACCGTGGTCGTACGTACAGGCGCTCGGATCGCATCTTAGTTCGCTTCAGGGTGAACTCAAGTTGAACATCCTGAAGGAGGCGCTATCGGAGATCCACCCGGTTGACCTGGCCGATATCGTGGAGGAGTTGGACAGCGAGCAACGCGTCACGCTGCTGGAAGGCCTTGAACCTTCCCAGGCCTCGGACACTCTCGAGGAGATAGACCCTGCGGTTCAACGCGACATCGTATTCGCGCTAAAAAAAGAGCGTGTCGCGCAGTTGATCGGAGAAATGACGCCCGGCCAGGCTGCGGATATTCTTTCGGTTCTTCCGTCGGACGAGAAGAGAACGATCCTTAAGTTGCTCGACCATAAACTTGTCGACAAGATTGGGGAAATTATCGAGGAACAGGAAACCAACATCCTCAACTTCACGACAACGAAGTTCCTGAAACGCCGCGGCGAAATGGCCGCCGATGAGACTCTGCGCCATTTTCGGAAGAACGCGCGCGGAATGGACGTCGTGATGTACTTCTACATCGTTGATGAAAAGGACAGACTTCTTGGAGTCCTCGACATCAAGGAACTGCTAATGGCAGAACTCACAAGCAAGCTCAATGAATTGATGGTCGAGAATGTGATCACTCTCAAGCCCGATTCAACCATGAAAGAGGCTGCCGCCGCCTTTCTTCGCTACGGATTGAGAGCGCTTCCGGTCGTTGACCACGATAACGTTCTGCAAGGCGTCGTCCCGTATCGCGACGTAATGAATTTGAAACACCGAATGCTCGATTAATACGAGAGCACGCAGACAAAGCCCAACGGAAAGGCGCTCGAAGATGAACATGAAGCATCACAGCCCCACCCGCCATGCGATACAAGACTTTGCCAACCTGTGCGCAGAAGATGGCTACCGGGTGCAGGATCGGCAGCGTTCGCGCCATATCGCAATTCTCGTCCCTGTCCTGCTCTTTGCTATCATTGCCATCCTCATATTGCTCCTTTGCCACCCCGCCTTAGGCCAGACTGAAGCCGCAGGATCGGCTGGATGCGCAAAACAACTGCAGGCGCTGTCAGTTCAGGTAACCGAGTGACTCCTCGCTCAGTTCGTAGGTTATACACCAATCGATGGAATAGCCGCCTTCCGACCAGCTGGGACGCGCGGAATCGAGTGTATCCGGCTCTCTTTTAAGAGCAACCCCTTCAAGGCGAGAGGATAAGGTCCACGGTGGCAGACCGCAAATCAACCGTACGTTAACAATGCGCGCAGCACCCGCCAACTACGATTGATAGGAGTTAAAGCATGGGAAGGCTGATGAAAAAGTTACTTCAAATACGCGCGCACCAGGTCGATCAGGTCCTCGGCCAGCTCCGGGGCAATCTGCTCCTTCGCCCCGTCCACCAGGTGGAATCGGATATGTGTCTCCAGAACCTCGCCCATCAGCCCGTTCACCCCGCCCCGCACCGCGGCCAGCAGCATCAGTTGACCGCCGCAATCCTCATCGGCAGCCAACGCTCGCTCCACCGCGTCCAACTGCCCGCGCAATTTTCGCACTCGCTGCAGCAACTTCAGTCTTTTCCCGCTCGTGATGAGACATCGCTTTTCTCCTCTTGACAATACCCATCCCCGGTATAGTATTAACCTAGTGGGGGTATAGTTGCGCCTCCATTCTATGCCTGTTTTCCTTCGCTTCGCATACAAACAGAGAGGTCTTTCCATGTTTCGGTTCTTCGGCCCACGCTTTCTCTGCCTCCGCCCTGCTCGCGCGCTCAGCCGCCTGACCCTAATTCTGGCTCTGGCTGCCGGCGTTGCGGTTGCGCAGGCGCCCAAAGCGAAGCCCGAAGCGAAACCCGAAGCGAGCGCTGCGTCGGCGTCTCCCGCCGCTGCCGCCGCCAACAATCAACCGCAGACGTGGAACTGGCACATGCAGAGCACCATTACCGGCCAGGGATATCCATCTTTTTCAGCCAAATACTCCGGTCCCAACAGCCTGCCCACCGCCGGCCAGGCCCGCGAGACCGTCTCCCTGGACTTCTTCGCCGGACGCCGTTTGTGGCGCGGCGCCGAATTCCACCTCGACATGTTGACATGGCAGGGCTTCGGCCTCGACCAGACTCTCGGCATCGAGGCCTTTCCCGACGCGGAAGCTTACAAGATAGGTATTCGCTATCCCCACGAGGACGTCGCGCGCTTCTTTATTCGCCAGACCATCGGCCTCGGCGGCGAGAAAGAGGCTGTGCCTTCCGACCAGCTCACGCTCGCCGGAAATCAGCCGGCTTCGCGGCTCACCTTCACTGTCGGCCGGTACAGTGCGAAGGACATCTTCGACATCAACGCCTATGCCAATGACCCGCGCACGCAGTTCATGAATTGGGCTCTCGTCGCCAACGCCGTTTGGGATTATCCGGCCGACAGCCTTGGCTACACAACCGGCATATCTGTCGAATTGCAGAAACCGAAGTGGGCGCTGCGCTATGGATTCTTCCAGTTGACGAATCAACAGGAATGGCTTTACCGCCGAAGACCAATTCCTCATGTGGCCAGGTGTGAGTCCCGCGGGAGACGACAGGTTTTTCCACGATTGGGGGATGGTCGCCGAAGGCGAGCGCCGATACAGCATCGGCGGCCATCCGGGACCCTCCGCCCATTGGCATATCTCAATCAGGGGGAATTCGGCAGCTACAAGGCCGCTCTCTCGATCCCGGGAGCGGATATCTCCAGGACTTCCGCCAACCGTCGTTCGTTTGGCTTCGGCCTCAACGCGGAACAGGAGATATCGAAGAACATCGGCGTGCTTTCTCGCCGTGGGATGGAACGACGGCCATAACGAAGCATGGATGTATACCGACATCGATCATTCCGGATCGCTCGGCGTAAGCGTAAAGGGAGATGCGTGGCGCCGCTCCGCGCGATTCAGCCGGCCTGGCCGGCGTGATGAGCGGCATTTCAAAGGTGAACCAGCAATACCTCATGGCCGGCGGCACGGGCATCCTGGACGGCGATGGCAACTTGAACTATGGCCGGGAATTTGCATTGGAGACCTACTACGATCACACATTCCCCAGGCAGATTCACTGGGCCCTGGATTACCAGTTCGTTGCCAATCCGGCCTTCAACCGCGATCGCGGCCCCGTTTCGGTCCTCGGCACGCGTATCCATTGGGAGTTCTAGCCCGGGAAAACGGAGGGAGCGGGAGCCCTGGCCTCGGAAATGGGGGAGGTGCGGTGGTTTCTTACCACTCGCATCAGGCTGTGAAAATCATCGTCCGGACAATTTGTAGTAGCCCCGGAGGGAGGTGAGAAAATTATTCTACAGCCCATACCCGTCAATGCCACCTTTTGAAATACGCTTTTGAAATAAACTAGCTCACTTGCCACCGTCCGCCTTCCCTGCGCCTCGGGCAGCGTATAGATCACCTCGCCGGGCTTGGCGTAGTGCAATTTCTCCCGCGCCTCGTGCTCGATGGCATCGGGGTCGGACTTGAGCCGCTCGATGCGCTCGCGCAGCCGCGCGTTCTCCTGCTCCAGGTCCTTGATCTCTCTCTGCAACTGATGGTCTTCAGCGCGCTTCTGCTGCCACACTGAAAGCCCGTGCTTGCCGTTGATCACGTGCCACATGAGCAATCCCGCCAGCCCCACGGCCACCACGGTGCCCGCCGGACGCCACGCCCGCAGCGAAAATCCAGCACCGGCCTGCGCCTGTGCGTCCTACCCACCGCGTACTCTTCCCGGCATCAACTTCCCGTCCGCCATTGGCAACCTCAACCCGCTCTTACTGGAGCACAAACTTCTCCGCCGCCGCCTTCAGCGCTTCCATATCCTGCTCGCTGCGCGCTTCCGTATAGGCCCGCACCACCGGCTCGGTTCCGGAGAGCCGGTAGCAGACCCACGACCCGTCTTCCAGAATCAGCTTCAGCCCATCGGTCCGCACCACCTGCGCCACCTTGCGGCCGCCCAGCTCGGTGGGATCGGACTTCATCTTTTCAGTGAACGCGGCCTTCGCCTCCGGGGTCAAGCGGAAGTTCTCCCGCACCGGATAGAAGGAACCAACCTTGCCAAATAACTCTTTCAACTGCGCGCCCAGGCTCTTGCCCCGCGTAGCCACCATCTCCGCCACCAGCAGCCCGGCCAGCACCCCGTCTTTCTCCGGAACGTGGCCGCGGATAGTCAACCCCGCCGACTCCTCGCCGCCGATGGCGATCTTGTCCTCGTCAATCAGCGCGCCAATGTACTTGAACCCCACCGGCGTCTCGTAGAGCGGAACCTTGTGGGTATTCGGCCAATGCGTTGACCAGATTGGTGGTAGCCACGCTCTTGGCCACGCCGTTCCGCCAGCCGCGCGTCTCCACCAGGTAGTCGAACAAGCAGCGCAATCACGTAATTGGGTTGAATAAAGGTGCCGTCCCGGTCCACGATGCCGAAGCGGTCCGCATCCCCATCCGTCGCCATAACCAGGTCCGCGCCCATCTCCCGCATCTTCGCCTTGGCGTCGCCCAGCAGTTCGTCGGAGGGCTCCGGCGCATGGCCGCCGAACAAAACATCGCGGTAATCGTGAACCGTCTCCACCTGCACGCCCGCCTCGCGCAGCAAATCGGAGAGATAACCGCGCCCCGCGCCCCAGAAGGGATCGTAGACCACCTTGATGCCCGACTTGGCAATCGCCTTCAGATCCACCAGCTCGGCCAGCCGCTTCAGGAAGGCGGGCTTCACGTCGGCCGTCTTAAATCCATCCGCCGGAGCGCTCGCCTGCGGAATCGTCGCCTCGCTGGAACTGATCTCCGCGATTGCCGCCTCAATCTGCCTGGTCACCTCGGGCAGCGCCGGAGCCCCGTCGGGCGTGGAAAACTTGATGCCGTTGTACTCCGGCGGATTGTGCGAAGCGGTAAAGTTGATGGCCCCTGAAGTCTTTAAGGTGCGCACGGCATAGGCAATGGCCGGCGTCGGCGCGGCCTCCGGAATCATGATCGGCGTAACCCCGGCCCCGGCCAGCACCCGCGCCGCCTCGGCCACAAAGTTCTCGCCCAAAGAGAGAGAGAGAGAGAGGAGAGAGAGAG
>CAWHUT010000011.1:0-68945 GCA_963832575.1 uncultured Alphaproteobacteria bacterium | reverse complement strand
TCCTCCGGCGGGGGCCGCCTGGACATTTAGATAAGGACGCGCGAACGATGGGCGATGTGTAGTGGACACGATGATCGTGTCCATCATCGCGATAATGGACACGATCGGGCATGGCGGACGGGAGTGAAGAGCGGCCGGCAAGGAGGCGGCGGACCTGGTCGGTTGAGGAGAAGCGCCGGATTATAGCGGAGATCTTGCTCCGGGCGCTTCGGCGTCGTTGGTGGCGCGGCGTCACGATGTAAATACCAACATGCTTTTCACCTGGCGTCGGCAGCTTGGGGCGGGTGACGCATCAGGAGGTCAGCCGGTGAGCTTTGTTCCCGCCACGATCACCACCGAGGCGTCAGGTGCGCCCTGCTCGGGAGGGCGGGACAGGATCGAGATTGTGCTCGCGAGTGGCGCGCGTGATCGTCGGCACGGACGTGGACGATCGGCGCTGGCGCGCGTCATCAAGGTTCTGTCGGGCAGCGATGATCCCGGTTTCGGGCGGCGTGCGGGTATGGCTTGCGGTCGGGCATACGGATATGCGCCGCGGGATGAACGGTCTCGCTCTCCAGGTGCAGGAGGGAATGAAGCGCGATCCCACGCCGGCGATCTCTATGTTTTCCGCGGTCGCCGCGGCAATCTGCTGAAGATCATCTGGCATGACGGCGTTGGTATGTCGCTCTACGCGAAGCGGCTGGAGCACGGGAAGTTCATCTGGCCGTCACCGGCGAACGGGGCCGTCGCAATCTCGGCGGCGCAGCTCGCCTATATGCTCGACGGATCGACTGGCGAAACCCGCGTCTCACTTGGCGCCCGCAGTCGGCAGGCTGAGGCCAAAAAATTTATAGCCGTTGACGATAGATCGCCCCGATCGGCGGATTTTGTGATTCTCTATTGGTGCCGTGAGCACCGCACCGTCCGCCACCCCGGAAGAGCTTGAAGCGCTGAAGGCGGCGTTGGCCGAGGCCCAAGCCGAACTCGCCGTCGCCAAGGCCATGGCGGCCGAAAACCAGGCTCTCATCGCGCATCAGAAGCTCGAGATCGCCAAGCTGCGGCGCGAACTCTACGGACCACGCTCCGAACGCACGGCGCGTCTCATCGAGCAGATGGCGTTGCAGTTCGAGGAACTCTCCACCTCCGCGACGGAGGACGAGCTCGCGGCCGAGCGGGCGGTGGCCAAGACCACGAAGGTTGCGGCCTTCACGCGCAAACAGGCCGAGCGCGAGACCTTCCCGGAGCATCTTCCGCGCGAACGTGTGGTGATGGATCCGCCGGCGACCTGCGCATGCTGCGGCAGCACGCGCTTGCGCAAAATCGGCGAAGACGTGACGCAAACGCTGGAATGCGTGCCCCGGCAGTGGAAAGTGGTCGAGACGGTGCGCGAGAAGTTCAGTTGCCGGGACTGCGAGAAGATCGGCCAGACGCCGGCGCCGTTCCATACCATTCCCCGCGGATGGGCCGGTCCCAGCCTGCTGGCCATGATCATGTTCGAGAAGTTCGGCCAGCATCAGCCGTTAAATCGGCAGTCCGAGCGCTATGCGCTCGAAGGCGTGCCGATCGCGCTGTCGACCATGGCGGATGCGGTGGGATCGGTCTGCACGGCGCTGGAACCGCTCCTGCGCCGCGTCGAAACCCATGTCATGGCGGCCGAACGTCTCCACGGCGACGATACGACCGTGCCCGTCCTGGCCAAGGGAAAGACCGACACCGGGCGCTGTTGGATCTACGTCCGGGATGACAGGCCCTTTGCCGGCGCGGACCCGCCGGCGGCGATGTTCTATTACTCCCGCGACCGCAAGGGCGAGCATCCTCAGGCGCATCTTGCCGGGTATGCCGGCATCCTGCAGGCCGACGCCTTTGACGGGTACAACCAGCTCTACCTGCCCGGACGCGCGACCGGCCCGATCCGGGAAGCGGCCTGTTGGTCACACGCGCGGCGGCCCTTCTTCGTCATGGCTGACGTCGAAGAGAATGCGCGCCGTAAGGCAGCGGGCAAGAAGGAGATCGCGCTATCCCCCATCGCGGTCGAAGTCGTGCGCCGGATCGATGCGCTGTTCGAGATCGAGCGCTCCATCAATGGCAAAAGCACGCCGGAGCGTCTCGCAATCCGCCAGAAGCGGAGCCGCCCCTTGGTCGATGATCTGCACGTCTTCATGCAGGAGCAAGTTGGCAAGCTGTCTCGCAGCCACGACCTGGCCAAGGCGTTCAACTACATCCTGAAGCGCTGGGCGAGCTTCACCTTGTTCCTCGAGGACGGGCGGGTGTGCCTCTCCAACAATGCCGCCGAACGCGGCCTCAGGGGCATTGCTCTGGGAAGAAAGTCGTGGCTGTTCTGCGGGTCCGATCGCGGCGGCAAGCGCGCCGCCGCCATGTATTCCCTGATCGTCACCGCTAAAATGAACGGCGTGGATCCGCAAGCCTGGCTGGCTGACGTCCTCGCCCGTATTGCCAAGCATCCGGCTCATCGGCTCGACGAGCTGCTGCCCTGGAAGTGGACGCCACCTGCTTTGTATCGAGCTGCCTGACCATGCACATCAACAAGGTCCATCACGTCACGACGATCAATCGCGTTGCCGAGGAGCTCGGCGAAGACGAAGATTGGTTGTTCGACGTAGCGAACGAAATGGAAATCGAGGACGGATGCATCTGGGTCTACGGCGTCAACGAAGACGGCATCCTTGCGTTCACCGACTTCGGCATCGAGAACTTCAGGGAGCTCGTCAAAATCTACAAAGATAACCCCGACCTGCTCCAACGGCCGGCGTAAAAATCTACGTATCTGCGGCCTTCGCCGGATGCTTACCCTGGACGCGACCCAAAAAATCCTCACACGCGACCAAAGCACGGAGCCAGGGGGGCGCGCGTCGCGTCGCGCGCAAAACCGGGGTTACCCTCTCTCGGACCGAATATTGCAGCGGCCCTCCGGCGCACGTCGCAACGCAGCGGCGTCCGCTGCTTGGCCCCCTTTACCGCGTCCCGGCGTCCTATTCCAAGCGCTCGACACGGCGCAGCGTTGGAAACAACTTCATCCATAAGAGCGCCACGGCGACGGTTCCCACCCCGCCCAGCGCGGCCGCCGGCATCGCTCCGAAGAGGGCCGCGGTGACGCCGCTTTCGAAGCCGCCGAGCTGGTAGGAGGCGTTGACGAACAGGAAGTTCACGGCGCCGACCCGGCCCCGCATGGGGTCCGGCGTGGCGAGCTGCACCAGCGAGATGCGGATCACCATGCTCACGGTATCGGCCGCGCCGAGAAGGGCCAACGCCAGAAGCGACAGCCAGATCATCTGCGAGAGCGCGAACACCACCGTCGCCAGGCCAAAGACGAGCACGGCCTGGAACATCCGCATCCCCACCCGGCGCTTGATCGCGTGGCGGGCGAGCACGGCCGTCATCATGAGCGCCCCCACCGCCGGCGCCGCGCGCAGCACGCCCAGCCCCCATGGGCCCGTATGCAGAATGTCGCGCGCATAGATCGGCAGCAGCGTCGTCGCGCCGCCCAGCAGCACCGCGAAGAGATCGAGCGATATCGTCCCCAGGATCGCGGGGTTGCGGCGCACGAACCCCACGCCGGCGAACAAGGCGGACAGCGTCGGCAGTTCTTTCGCGACCACCGGCCGGTCCAGCCTGATCGCCCCGTTGAGTATCCCCGCCAGCAGCCAAAACGCCGCCATGATCGCATAGGGCAGGCCGGGCGAGACCGCGTAGGCCAACCCGCCCAGCGCCGGACCGCTGATCATCGCCACCTGAAACGCGCCGGTGGAAAGCGCCGTGGCCTTCTGCAGCAGCCCCTCCGGCGCCACGCCGGGCAACAGGGCCGCGGCTGCCGGGCTTTCAAACGCCATGGCGGCGCCGATGACGGCCACCGCGGCAAAGATCCCTGGCGCGGTCAGCCACCCGGCAAAGCTGCCCCAGGCGAGATAGGAAGCGGTCAGCGCTTCGGCGATCTGGCACATCTGCACCACGCGCTTGCGGTCGTAGCGATCGGCGGCGTGCCCCGCGATAAACGTCAGAATCGCCGTGGGGATGAACTGCACCAGCCCCACCATGCCGAGATCGAATGCGCTGTCGGTCAGCGCATAGATCTGCCAGCCGACGGCGACGGCGGCGATATGCTGGGAAAACTCAGAAAAGCCGCACGCCCAGAAATAGCAGAGGAACGGCCGGTGGCCGAAGAGGGCTCCCATCCTTCAAATCCCCTCGACGCGGTGCCGGAGAGTAGGTCATTGACTGACCCCCAGTCAATACTGGCTCCTGGCACGTCCGGTGTGACTTTGCCGGTCGGTTCGCTATGCTGCGGTCAGTGACCAGCGTTCAGTCAAAAGGCTCCCGTGATCTCATGCGCGCCGCAGCCAAATCCCGTCCCAGGACCAAGCCGGCCGAAGAGCGGCGCGACGAGCTCATGAACGCCGCCCAGCGCCTGTTTCTCGAACAGGGTGCCGACCACACCACGATCGAGCAGATCACTGCCGGTGCCGACGTGGCCAAGGGAACCTTCTACCTCCATTTTTCATCCAAGGAGGACTTGCTGGCAGCGCTGGGCGAACGCTACGCCCGCACGCGGCTGACGCAGATAAAGACCGCGATCGCCGCAATCCCGGCAGAGGACTGGAAGGGAAAGCTGGCAATGTGGGCCAACTCCAGTGTCGCCGGCTATATCGATACCATTCGACTGCACGACGCCCTCTTCTACGGGTTCCGCCCTCCGACGCGCGAGGGGCTCGTCGACAACGTCACCATCGATTATCTCGGCGCGCTGCTTCAGGCGGGCGTTGCCGCCGGGGCCTGGTCGATCGACGACCCGCGCTTCACCGCCGTCTTTCTGTTCAGCGGCGTGCATGGCGTCGTCGATGATGCCTATACCAAGGAGAAGCGGGTCAACCGCGGCCGGCTGGCGCGCCGGCTGGAACGCCTCGCTTTTCGCGCCGTCGGACTGCCGCCTGGCTGACGCCGCGTGGGTTGAACTCACCGCTGCGATGGCGAACGGTTCGACGATCGCCCCCGAGTTGATCATCCCCGGCGCGGCAGGCAAGATAACGCGGCGCGACAAGGTGCCGCCGGCCGCGCGGGGCGGGACCTGGGCGCGGCGAAAGGGGGGCTTGCGATGAAAATCGGGCAGGCGCTACGCGCCGGTCTCTTCGCGCTCGCTGTTGCGCTTGCCGGCAGCGGACCGGGGCGCGCGGCAGAGCCGATCAAGCTCGGCTTCAGCATGGCCCTGACCGGCGGGGGCGCCGCGATCGGCAAGCAGATCCTGCTCGCCTTCGAGATCTGGCGCGACGACGTCAACGCCAAGGGCGGGTTGCTCGGCCGTCCGGTTGCGCTCGTCTATTATGACGATCAGACCAATCCGGCGGCGGTGCCGGCGATCTATGCCAAGCTCCTCGACATCGACAAGGTCGATCTCCTGGTCGGCCCCTACGCGACCAACATGGTCATGCCGGCCATTCCCGTGATCATGCAGCACAACATGACGACAATCGGCATCGCCGCCAACGCCGCCAACAGCGGCTTTCACTATCCGCGCTATTTCTCGATGATTCCGTCCGGGCCGGAGCCCAAGCTCGCCTTCTCGCGCGGCTTCCTGGAGCTTGCCGCGGCGCAAGAGCCGCGCCCGCAGACGCTGGCGATCCTCGGCGCCGATGCCGAATACGGCCGCAACGCCACCGACGGCGCGCGCGAGAATGCGCGTTCCCTGCATTTCACCGTCGTTCTCGACCGCAGCTATCCCCCCACCAACACCGACTTCGCGCCGCTCCTGCGCGCGGTCAAGGCGGCCGCGCCCGACCTTCTCTATGTCGCGTCATATCCGCCGGATTCCGTCGGCATCCTGCGCGCGGCCGGCGAGATCGGGCTCGACGTCAAAATGTTCGGCGGCGCGATGATCGGCCCGTCCACGACCTCGGTCGCGATGCAGCTCGGGCCGCTTCTCAACGGCCTCGTCAATCTCGATACCTCCTATGCCGCGCGCAACGGGATCACGCCGGGCATCATCGCCCTGGTGCGGAAATACCAGAGCCTTGCTGCGGCGCAGGGCGTCGATCCGCTGGGCTACACCTTTCCGCCCTATGCCTACGCGGCGTGCGAGGTGCTGGCCACCGCGGTCACGCAGACGCAGAGCCTCGATCACGCCAAGATTGCCGCCTATATCGCCGGCCACCATTTTGCGACCGTCGTCGGCGACATCGCCTTTGGTAGGGACGGCGAGTGGCAGAAGGCGGGCATGGCCTTCACCCAATTCCAACATGTGCGCGGGCACGACATCGACCAGTTCCGCACCGGCGCGCATCTGCCAGTGCTATGGCCGCCCGAACAGAAAACCGGCGATATCATCTACCCCTACGCGACGGCGCGGGAGTAGCTCAGCGCTCACCGCCGCCGGCGCAACAGCACATAGAGCGCGCCGGCGCCGCCGTGCCGGGCTTGCGCTTCCTCGATGGCGAGAACCAGGGCGCGGCAGCCGGGCTCGGCGAGCCAGCGCGGCACGCCCTGGCGCAGCACGCCGCCGCCTGGCGTGCCCTTGCCGGTGATGACCAGCACCGTCCGCCGTCCCTCCGCGTGCATACGCGCAATGAACCGCCTGAGCGCGCCGTGCGCCTCGTCCTGCGTCATGCCGTGGAGATCGAGGCGCGCCTCGATCGGCGCCTGGCCACGCTTGAGGCGTTGGGCGCTGCGGCGGTCGAGCCCAGTGCCCTGCGGTCCGGCCGGTGCCTCGATCGGCGGAGGCCGGGTCGGCGCGGTGCTGGCTTGATCCAGCGGCTGTGGCAGCGGCGCGGGCGGGATCGGGCGGCGCGCGCGAACGCCGCTCATGGCGGAGCGCCACAGCGCACTTTCCTCAGCGCTGGGGCGGCGTCCCGCCATCGCCATCCTCGATCAGCACGATCGCCAGCCGCCGCGGGCCGTGCATGCCAAGCTCGAGGCGCTGGGCGATGTCGGCGGTGCGCGACGGGCCGGTGATGAAATTGACGACGCGCGGCATGGCGACGCCGCCATCATCGCGCCGCCGCGCCGCGCGCAGCCGGTCCCACGCCTCCTCATAGGCGCCAACGATCGCGGCGCTGCGCAGCACGACGATGTGCGTGTCGGGCAGAAAATTATTGCTGGTCGGGCTTTCCGGCCCCGACAGCAGCATGAGCGTGCCGGTCTCCGCGATCCCGGCGAAGGCGGCGCTCACGCCCACGCCATCGCCATCCACCACGCGGCCGCGGCGGATCGTCAGCATCGGCGCCTGCGCCCAGGGAATGTCGTCGAGCAGCGGGTCCGGCGTCATCACGATGGTGGCGGGAAGGTTGTGCTCGGCAAGATAGGCGGCAACCGCACTGGGTGCCGCGTCCGCCTGCACCACGCGCACGACAGTGGTCTCGACTTCCTGCGCAAACGCGACGAAGAGCTCGACCCGCCCTGCCGCATCGAGGCTCGCCGCACGCGCCGGCACGAGATTGCGCGCGTGCGCGGCAAGCCGCGCCTCGAGCGCCGACGCTTGCGGCCCCGCCAGCGGCCCGCGGCCGAGCGCGGTGCGGATGCGGGCCAGGATCTCGTCGCGCGCGGCACTCATGATGCGTCGCTCTTCTGCCGCGCGGCCCACTGGCTCATGAAGCTTCGCCCCTCGGGCGCGGGCATGTCGCGCTTGTCGGTCCAGCCGCCCGCCAAGGGCAGTGTGCGGAAGCGTCCGCGCGCGTGCCCCGCGATCCCCAGCGTGCGCGCCGCCGCGGCAGCGATGAAGAGATAGAGCGCGGGGCGCTGCACCACGAAGGCCCACGCCTTGAGCCCCCAGCGCTGCGTCCGCGGCACCAGATGCGCCTCGAACTCCCGCTCGCGCCAATGGCGCATCATCCGCGGCAGCGGGATCTTCATCGGGCACACGGCCTCGCAGCGGCCGCAGAAGGTCGAGGCGTTGGGAAGCTGCCCGGCCTCGGCGACGCCCAGAAGCGTCGGCGTCAGCACCGCGCCCATCGGCCCGGGATAGACCCAGCCATAGGCATGCCCGCCGACCGCGCCATAGACCGGGCAATGATTGAGACAGGCGGCGCAGCGGATGCAGCGCAGCATGTCCTGCAGCTCGGTGCCGAGCATGGCGCTGCGGCCGTTGTCGATGAGCACGACGTGATATTCGCCGGGGCCGTCGGGATCCTCGGCGCGCCGCGGCCCGGTCGAGACGGTGGTGTAGGTGGAAAATTCCTGCCCCGTCGCCGAGCGCGCCAGGAGCCGCAGCAGCAGCGTCGCATCTTCCAGCGTCGGCACCACCTTCTCGAGCGAGGCGAGCACGATATGCGCCTTGGGCAGCGTCTGCGTCAGATCGCCGTTGCCTTCGTTGGTGACGATGATGCTCGACCCGGTCTCGGCGACGAGGAAATTGGCGCCGGTGATGCCGGCATCGGCGGCGAGGAATTTTTCGCGCAGGATGACGCGCGCCTCGTCCAGCATCTGCCGCGCCTCGCCCAGCGGGCGGGCGGGATCGAGATGGGTGTGCGTGGCGCGGAAGCTTTCCGCCACCTGCTCCTTGGCCAGATGCACCGCGGGAGCGACGATGTGGCTCGGCGGCTCGTGGCGGATCTGGATGATGTATTCGCCGAGATCGGTCTCGATCGGCGTGATGCCGGCCGCCTCGAGCGCCTCGTTGATGGCGATCTCCTCGCCGACCATCGACTTGCCCTTGGTCAGCGTGCGCACGCCGAGGCGGCGGCAGATGTCGATCACCGTCTCGCGCGCCTCCGCCGCGGTGCGGCACCAATGCACGTGGCCGCCCTGGCGCGTGACGTTGCGCTCGAAAGTCTCGAGATAGAAATCGAGATTCTGGAGCACGTGGTCCTTGAGCGCCTTGGCTTCCTCGCGCAGGGCGTCGAACTCCGGCAATCGCGCCACCGCGCGCGCGCGCCGCGCGGCAAAGCCCTCGTGCATGAGAAAGCGCAGCGCCTGCTGCAACGGGGCATCGCCGAGCGCGCGGTGCGCGTTCTCCTTGAAGGTGCGGGTGGAAGATTGCATCAGCCCCGCCTCGCCCCGATCGGCGGCTCGTCGGTCATGCCGGCGAGCACCTCGGCGATATGGCGCACTTTCGTCGGCAGACCGCGGCGCGACAGCTTTCCGGCCATGTTGAGAAGGCAACCCATGTCGCCCGCGAGCAGCGTGTCGGCCCCGCTTGCGGCGATATCGGCGACCTTGTCGCTGACCATGCGGTCGGAAATGTCGGGATATTTGACGCAGAAGGTGCCGCCGAAGCCGCAACACGTCTCCGGGAACTCCATCTCCGCAATCGTCAGGCCCGTGACCCCGGCCAGCAGCCGGCGCGGCTGCGCCTTGACCCCCAGCTCGCGCAGGCCGGAGCAGGCATCGTGATAGGTGACGGTGCCGTCGTAGCGCGCGCCCACGGCTGCGGGCGGCATCACGTCGGCGAGGAAGGCCACGAGCTCGAAGGTCTTCGCGGCAAGCGCCCGCGCGTTTTCGGCGGCTTCCGGGTCGTTGGCCAGGAGGCGCGGGTAATGCTCGCGGATCATGCCGGCACACGAGCCGGAGGGGGCGACGACATAGTCGAAGCGCAGGAAAGCGGCGATCACCTGGCGCGCGATCGCCGCGGCATCGGCGCGGTCGCCTGAATTATAGGCGGGCTGGCCGCAGCAGGTCTGCGTCTGCGGCACCGTGACGGTGCAGCCGGCCGCCTCGAGCAGCTTCACCGCGGCAAAGCCGACCGACGGCCGGAACAGATCGACAAGGCAGGTGACGAAGAGTCCTACGCGAACCGGGTGGTCGGGCATCGGCGCTTTCTCGAGAACGAATTCCGCACGAGAATTGGCCGCGCCGGCCGCGAAAGGCAAGCCTGCTGCGAAATCATAGCGCCGCAGCACGGGCGCCGTGCGCGCTTCGACGATGCTCCGCTTCGTTCAGGGTGAGGTCAGACGGCCGGCGCCGCCTACTCGCTGACGATCTTCCAGGTTCCGTCGGGTTGCCGGCAGGCCTTGCCGTAGCCCTGCTGGGTCTGGCCGCCGATCGTCACGGTCTGCTGGAACTCGCGGCAATACTGACCCTGCGCCGTCTGGTAGTACTGGCCCGGTGTCACCGTGCCGGCGTGGCCGTTCTGCTGGTTCTGCCACGGCAGCACCTGATCGGCCTGGCCGGTCTCGAGCGCCGTCTGGGTCGTGCGCTGCACCGCCTGCTGATCGGCGCGGTCAAGCTGGGTCCCGATCGAATGGCCGATGAGGCCGCCCGCGATCACGCCCGCCGCCGTCATCACACCCTTGCCGGCGCCGTGGCCGAACTGATTGCCGAGGAGACCGCCGAGGCCGGCGCCGAGCAGCGTTCCACCAGTCGTGTTGTTGACGCCAAACTGGCCGGGCGCGGTATCGCCGGTCGGCGTGCAGGCGCCGAGCATGGCGACGAGAGCGACGGCAGTTACGAGCGAGCGCATTCGACAATCTCCTATTCCCCGGCAGCCGCCTGCGGGCGACCGCGTCCCCATCTGGCCGCGGTGAACGCCGAGTAACACCGGGCCCTATTAACAAAAATTGACCGACCTAGCGCACTGCCGCAAGCATCTTGCGCGCCGGCACGACGTTGCGCGGCAGCAACATATAATAGGCACCTTCCGCGCGCATTCTCCCCGCACCCGCCTCGGCCGCCGGCCCGAAACCCCAGAAGAGATCGCCGCGCACCGGCCCGCGGATTGCGCCGCCGGTATCCTGCGCCACAACCAGCCGTTGCAGCGTCTGGCCGTCCTGCGCGACATCGAGCCAAAGGGGGATCCCGAGCGGGAGAAAGACGGGATCGACCGCGAGGCTGCGCCCGGCCGTCAGGACGACGCCCTCGGCCCCGATCGGTCCCGCGCCCTTAAGCTCGCGAAAAAAGACGTAGGACGGGTTCTCGTCCATGAGCGCCTGCCCCTGGGCCGGATGCGCCAGGATCCAGGCGCGGATCGTGGCGAGCGACACATCGTCCTTGGCCAGCACGCCGCGCTCGACCAGAAGCCGCCCGATCGCGACATAGGCCTGGCCGTTCTGCCCGTCATAGCCGAGCTGGACCAGGGTGCCGTCGGGCAGGCGCACCCGGCCCGAGCCCTGGACGCCCAGGAAGAACGCATCGACCGCGCTGTCGACCCAAAAGATCGCCAGATGGAGCCGGTTGAGCGCGCCGTGCTCGATCGCGGCGCGGCTGTCATAGGGGCGCAATCTACCGTCGACCACGCGGCCGGCGATGCGCTCGCCCCGCCAGGCCGGGCGGAAAAGGCCGAGATCCGCGGTGACGAGATCGGGCGGCCGCTTCAGTAGCGGCACCGTATAGGGACCGCCCGGCTCGCGCGCGCCATGGAGCTCGGGCTCGAAATACCCGGTGAAGAGCCCCTGGGGATTGCCGTTGTTGCCAGCGCGCCACGGCGTGAACGACGCCTCGATGAAGCGTCGCACCTCATCGTCGCTGGCGCCCTGCAGCGCGGCGGCCCCGGCGCACGGCGCCTGCCAGTCCGCCGCCGTGCCGGCGATGCCATCCGGCCCGATCGGCGTCGTAGGGCCGAGTTTCGCCAGCGCGGCGCAGGATTTGAGGATCGCCGGAAGCGCCGCCGCGACCGGGTCGGCGCGCCATCCCGCAAGGTCGGCGAATCCTGCCGGCGCCAAGGTCAGGCGCGGCGGTGGCGGCGGGCGGGGCGTGCAGGCGACAAGCGCAAGGACCAGCGCCAGGAGCGCCAAAGCCCCGGTGCGCGTCACGGGCTTTGCGTGGTGACCAGCGTCCAGTTGGGATCGCGCGAGCGCAGCACCCGGGCGAAGGTCCAGAAATCGACGTGCTCGACCACCCGTTCGGGGTCGCCGTCGGTCACCTTGCCATCGGCCGTGCGGGTCACGTTGGTCTGCTCGGAGACGAATTTGACGGTGACGAGCGCGGTGCCGTCATCGAGCGAACCCTCGACGATTTCGGCCGTCTTCATCGCAATGAGCGTCGTCTGCAATGTCTCCTTGGCAGCCTGGCGCGCCGCCACAGCCTCGGCGAAGCGGTTGAAAACGTCCTTGCTGAGGAGGGGCTTCAGGGCCGCGGTATCGCCGGCGGCAAAGGCATTGACGATGATCTCGAAGGCGCTGCGGGCACCGGCGAGGAAGGTGGTATCGTCGAAGCTTGAATCGGCAGTTTTAATGGCACCGATGCCGTTCGCCGGAACGGCGCCGTTAAGGGCGCGCGGCGCCGGCGGTGCCGCGGGCGCGGCCAGCGGCGCTGGCGTGACGGCATCGTGGCGCCGCTCGAGCCCAGTGCGGCGCCCCAGCACACTCCGCAGGCGCACCACCAGAAACCCGGCGATCGCCGCGAAAATGAGTATTTCCAGAACCTGGAACGTGCCGTCATCCATGTGAGCCCGGCCTCAACCGCCGTCGCAGACTGGTAGATAAGCGCTCGCGGGCGGAAGGGCAAGCGAGGGGCCGCGGAAACCCCGGCGAAGCCGTTGTGCCGCCCGAGGATCCATGCTAGTCCGCGCGCCATTCCATGAGGGAGCGCATACGCATGGCGGAAGCCAATGGCGGTTCGGTCACGCCGCCGGTCGACGGTCAGGCCCAAGGGGCACGCGAGATCGTCATCAACGCCCAGTACATCAAGGACTTCTCGTTCGAGAACCCGCGCGCGCCGCAGAGTCTGATGCAGCAGCAGCAACAGCCCGAGGTGCAGATCGGCGTCGACGTGAAGGCGCAGAACGTGGCGCCCGGCTTCTTCGAGGTGCTGCTCACCATCAATGCCGAGGCGAAGAGCAACAACGAGCGCATCTTCCTGGTGGAGCTCGTCTACGGCGCGGTGATGTCGCTCAACAACGTGTCCGAGGCGGACATGGCGCAGGCGCTGTTGGTGGAAGCGCCGTCCCTGCTGTTCCCCTTTGCCCGGGCCGTCATCGCCAACGCGACGCGGGAGGGCGGGTTCATGCCGCTGCTGATGCGGCCCATCGACTTCAAGGCCCTGCTGGTGCAGCAGCAGCAGGCCGTCGCGCGCGCCGCCGGCGGCACCACCGTCGCTTGAGCCTTACTCCGTTAAGCGCCAGAGCGGATCTTCAGCTTCGCCAGGAACGCGGCGTGGGCGACGAGTTCCTCGGCCGTGGGTGCATGCGGGCGGGGCGGGCGCAGCTCCCGTGCGACCGTGCTGCGGCCGGCGTCGCTGCCGTCCAAGGCCGTGAGGTTGAGCCCGGGCTGGCGGCCGCCGATGAGTTCGAGATAAACCGCCGCCAGGAGCTCGCAATCGAGTTGGGCGGCATGCTTCTCGCGGGCGGAAAGATCGATGGCAAAGCGTCGGCACAACGCATCGAGGCTCGCCGGCGCGCCGGGATAGCGCCGCTTGGCCAGCGCCAGCGTGTCAGTAACCGCGCATGCCAGGACCGGCCGCCCGAGCCGCCTCAGCTCGGCATTGAGGAAGCCGATATCGAATTCGGCATTGTGAATGACGAGCGGCGTCCCGGCGATGAACGCCAGAAGATCGTCCACGACGGCCGCAAAGGGCGGATGCCCGGCCAGGAAGGCGTCATCGAGGCCGTGGATCGCCACGGCCTCGGCCGCCACCGACCGCTCGGGATTGACATAGCAATGGTAATGCCGCCCGGTCGGCAGGTGGTTCACGAGCTCGATGCAGGCGATCTCGACGATGCGATGGCCTTCCGCCGGATCGAGACCGGTGGTCTCCGTATCGAGCACGATTTCGCGCATGGGACCCAGTGTGGCAGTGTGGGCAACCCTCGCGCAAGCAGCGATTGCTGCTAAGCAACCCACTGCGCCACCGCGCGCGCGATGAACACCAGGCCGATCGCGCCGAACACCACGGCCGCCACGTAATTCATCGCCCGGATCGGCAGCCGCCCCGACAGCACGTCGCCCAGGAACACGGCAGGGATGTTGGCAATCAGCATCCCGGTCGTGGTCCCGAGGATGACGGCGACGAGGTCGGGATAGGCCGCGGCGAGCGCCAGCGTCGCGATCTGCGTCTTGTCGCCGATCTCGACGACGAAAAACGAGACGAGCGTGGTGATGAAGGCGCCATGCCCGCCGAGGGTCGGGCGCCCGCGCAGCGTGTCGGCCCGTAGCACCCACGCCGCCATCGCGACCATGCCGAACCCGACCATGAAATCGAGCACCGCCGGGGTCAGCAGCCGGCCGAACGACGCCCCCAGGATGCCCGCCACCGAGTGATTGGCGATGGTCGCCACCAGGATGCCGGCGATGATCGGCCAGGGCCGCCGGAAATGCGCGGCGAGCGCGACCGACAGCAGCTGCGTGCGATCGCCCATCTCCGCGATGGCGATCGACGACAGAGCGATGAAGAAAGCATCCAAGCGCGAGTGCCGGCCCGAGTGGAGAGACCACGGCCGATCTCGCCGCTCGGGGCTCGGAGGATCGGGCCGCTGGTCTCGCCATGCCCGGAGTGGGCCCCATGCGCCATGGCGTAATCGCCAAGCATGTTGACGCACGGCCCAGCTTCAAGCCGGGCGGCTACTCCCCAATGACGCGGCCTTGTAGCATGCGCTAAAGGGCGCCGCCATCGCAGAATTCCGCCCGCACCACGCGTGCCAGGCGGCGCCATGTGACGGCGCGGCCGAGGCCCGTCGGCACCAGGAAGTCGGCACGCCGGCGTTTTTCGCGCTCGCTCGTCTGCTGCGAGCGCACGAAGGCCAGCCGCGCCGCATCCATGCCGGGTCGGGCCAGCACCCGTGCGCGTTGCAGGAAAGCCGGCGCCCACACCACCATCACCTTGTCGCAGCGCCGCTCGCCCCGCGTCTCATAAAGGAGCGGCACGTCGAGCACGATGAGGCGCCGGCGCGCGGCCCGACCGCGGGCGATGAAATGGCGCTCGGCGCGCATGACGCCGGGATGGAGGATTGCTTCGAGCCGGCGCAGCGCGGCACGGTCGCCAAAGACACGGGCGCCGAGCGCCCCGCGGTCGATCCCGCCCGCCCGCTCGACGCCGGGAAACTCCCTCGCCACCGCCGCGACCGCGGCACCGCCCGGTGCGAGCATGCGGTGCACGGCGCGATCGGCATCGAACACAGGTATCCGCATCCGGCGCAGCATCGTCGCCGTGGTGGACTTGCCCATGCCGACCGAGCCGGTGAGGCCGAGGATCTTCATCACCGCGTCAGTGTCGCCACCATGGCGCGGCGCAATTCCGGCGTCACCTCCGGCATCACCCCGAACCAGGCGGCAAAGCCCGGCCGTCCCTGGTGGAGCAGCATGCCGAGCCCGTCGACCACGCGATTGCCCCGCGCGCGCGCCGCCGCCAGCAGCTTCGTCTCCAGCGGCACATAGACGATGTCGTTGACGACCGCCTCGCGCGGCAGCGCATCGAGCGGCAGCTCGAGTTCGAGCTGACCTTCCATGCCGAGGCTCGTCGCGTTGACGAGGAGGCTTGCCCTGTCGAGCGCGGCGGCCCGGTTCTCCCAGGCGACGCCGCGCACATTGCCGCCGAGCGCCTTCGCCAGCGCCGCTGCCCGCGCCGGGGTGCGATTGACGAGGCGGATCTCTGCCGCCGGCCGGACATCGATGAGGGCCGCCACCACCGACCGCGCCGCCCCGCCCGCGCCGATGACGACCGCCGGCCCCGGCGCCTCATGCCATCCGGGTACCGTGGCCTGGAGGCTTTCGAGAAAGCCGAACCCGTCGGTGTTGCGGCCGATGAGCCTCCCGTTGAGCCCGACCACGACGGTGTTGACCGCGCCCGCGCGCGCCGCGGCGGCATCGGTCTCGTCGATTGCCTCGAGCGCCGGCTCCTTGTGCGGAATGGTGATGTTGCAGCCGGCAAAGCCCAGGAGCGGCAGCGCCTTGAGCGCGCGCGAGAGATCCTCCGGTCGCACCGCCAGCGGCACGTAGGCGCCGTCGATGCCGTGCTCGGCAATCCAGAACCCATGCAGCGCCGGCGAGCGCGAATGAGCGACCGGCCATCCCATCACGCCGGCGAGGCGGCCAGCCCCAGTGAGCGTCATGACGCCACCACGCCGCGGTCGCGCAGAAAGCCCATGAGCGGCAGCAGCGGCAACCCGAGGATGGTGAAGTAGTCGCCGTCGATCCGCTCGAAGAGCTGCACGCCCAGGCCCTCGAGCGCATAAGCGCCAACCATGGCGCACACTTGGTCGCCCAGAGCGGCGAGATAATCGTCGAGGAATGCGTCGCTGAAGTCGCGCATCGTCAGCTCTGCCGCCTCGACATGCTGCCACAGCACGTCGCCGTCGCGGATCACCGCGACGCCCGCGTGAAGCACGTGGCCACGCCCCCGCAGGCTGGCGAGCTGTCGTCGCGCATCGGCCGCATCGTGCGGCTTGTCGAGCCAGGTGCCGCCGCAGTCGAGCGTCTGATCGGCGCCGATCACGAGACAGCCGGGATGGCGGGGCGAGACATGCCCGGCCTTGGCGACAGCGAGCACTGTCGCGCATCGGCCGGGGTCATCGCGGTATTCCGTCTTGATCGCGTCCTCGTCGAGGCCGGCCGGATCGACGACGACCGCGAGCCCTGCTGCCGCCAGCATCTGCCGCCGCGCGGCACTGGCGGAGGCAAGCACGAGCGGCTCTGATGCGGCGATGCTCATGCCTCGACGCCTTGGCGCCGCGCCAGGAGCTTGAGGATCGCCGCAGCGGTTTCCTCGATCGAGCGACGCGTCACGTCGATCACCGGCCAGTGATGCTGAGTGAAGACGCGCCGCGCGCGCATCACCTCCTCGCGCACCGCGGCGAGGTCGGTGTAATCGGTGCGCTGCTCCTGCTGGTGCAGCATGGTCAGGCGGTTCTGGCGCACTTGGATGAGCCGCTCCGGATCGTTGGTGAGGGCGACGATGAGGGGGCGCGTCGCGGCGAAGAGCTCGGGCGGGAGTTCGACACCGGGTACGATCGGCACGTTGGCGGCCTTGATGCCACGATTGGCAAGATAGATGCAGGTCGGCGTCTTGGACGTGCGGGAGACCCCGACGAGGATCGCGTCCGCATCGTTCAATCCCCACGACGATTGCCCGTCGTCGTGGTTGAGCGCGAACGTCATGGCGTCGATGCGCTGGAAATACTCGCTGTTGAGAAGATGCTGCTGGCCCGGCAGGCCGCGGCTCTTGCGCCCGAGGAAAGAGGCAAGCGCGCCGATGACGGGATCGAGCACCGGGATGGTCGGCACCTGCAACTTGCGGCAGCCATCGACCAGCGGCAGGCGCAGGGATTCGTTAACGAGGGTATAAAGGACGACGCCGGGATTGATGGCGACGCCATGCACGACCCGTTCGATCTGGCTCTTGGTGCGGACCATCGACCAGATGTGCTCAACCGCCTCGGCGCCCTCGAACTGCACGAGACAGGCGCGCGCCACCGCATGCACGGTATCGCCCGTCGAATCCGAGACGAGATGCAGGTGGAACCCGGTCACGCTCGTCGCTCCTGGGGATAAGCCCCGTATGGATGGGGCACCACTCCGGCAGGATCAATCCATCCCCGCAGGCGGCCCATCCGGCCGCCGCCTTTTCCCGCCGGGACAATCCCACACCGGACCGGCGCAACGCGGGGATATTTCACCACACCCATCCGATCATCCCCGCTATTCCCGAGTATTCGATCCATAGCAGCCATGCACCCAATTCCCGCACCTTCCGCAGCGAGCATAGAGGGTTGGGAGGATCAAGAAAAATGCCGGATCGTGGTTCAGTCTGGGATTTATGCACCGCCTGGCCGTTCGCCCGGCGGCGAGGCTCGCGCCTCGGGATCGATTGGTGCTTCCTGATAATCCCCGGGACCAACCGCACCCTCTACTACCATCATCTTTAGATTCTCCTTAGGAAGAGGTAAGAGGAAACGATGAAACAACGGGAAGAACCCGAAACGGCTCCTCACCGAAAGCTATTGCTTCGTGCGCTTGCCGGCGAAACGCTCGATCACCCGCCGTTCTGGCTCATGCGCCAAGCGGGACGGTATCTGCCGGAATATCGTGCGCTGCGACAGGGAGCGGCGGATTTTTTCGACATGTGCCTGACGCCAGAGCGTGCGGTCGAGGCGACATTGCAGCCGATCCGCCGCTTCGGCATGGATGCGGCGATCCTGTTTTCGGACATCCTGGTGATCCCGCATGCGCTCGGCCGGGCCGTTGCGTTTCGCGAGGGCGAAGGTCCGGTGCTGGAGCCCTTGCGCACGCGCAAGGAAGCGGCGGCGCTCATGGTCGAGGGAGCGGTCGATCGGCTGGGCGCGGTTTACGAAGCCGTGACGCAGGTGGCAGCGGCACTGCCGGCCGCGTGCGCGCTCATCGGTTTTGCCGGCGCGCCCTGGACGGTTGCGACTTACATGGTCGAAGGCCGCTCCAGCCGCGACTTCGCTACGGTGAAGCGTTGGGCGCTGGCGGATGAAGATGGCTTCGGCGTGCTGATCGATCGGCTCGTCGAGGCGACAAGCGCCCATCTTATCGCCCAGATCGCTGCCGGGGCCGAGGCGGTTCAGCTCTTCGACAGTTGGGCCGGAGTTTTGCCGGAGAGCGCGTTCCGGCGCTATGTCATCGCGCCGACGGCGCGGATCGTCGCCGCGGTGCACGCGCGCCATCCCGGCGTGCCCATCATCGGGTTCCCGCGCGGCGCCGGCCTCATGTATCGCGCCTATGTCCTTGAGACGGGCGTCAGCGCCATCGGTCTCGACAGCGCCGTGCCGTGTTCGATCGCGCAGCGCACGCTGCAGAGCCTGGTGCCCATTCAAGGCAATCTCGATCCGATACTGCTGGTGAACGGCGGCACGGCGATGGCGGAAGCGGTTGCGGCGATCCGGGCGAGTTTCGGCGCCGGGCCCTTCGTCTTCAATCTCGGTCATGGTGTCGTGCCGGAGACGCCGGTCGAGAATGTCGCCTATCTGGCCGAGCTCCTGCGCCGGACCCCATGAGCCGCGTCGCGGTTGTCCTGTTCAATCTCGGCGGCCCGGACTCTCTAGACGCGGTCGAGCCATTCCTGTTTAATCTCTTCGCCGATCCCGCGATCATTGCACTCCCCAATCCGCTGCGCTGGTTGATTGCACGGATTATTGCCCATCGCCGTGCACCGGTGGCGCAGCGCATCTATGCGCAGATCGGCAATGCCTCGCCGCTTCTGGCCAACACCGAGGCGCAGGCGCGCGCGTTGGAAGGCGCGCTCGGTCCATCGTTTCGTGCCTTCATCGCCATGCGCTATTGGCGGCCCCTGAGCGAGGATGCTGCGGCTGCGGTCAAGCAATGGGACCCCGACGAGATCGTGCTCTTGCCGCTCTACCCGCAATTCTCGACGACGACGACGGCGTCCTCGCTTGCCGCTTGGCATAAGGCTGCGGCTGCTGTCGCGCTGGCACGGCCGACGCGGGCGGTGTGCTGCTATCCAACATTGGACGGCTTCGTCACCGCCCTCGTCACGCGCCTTGCCGTGGCGATTGCCGATTGGCCGCAAGCCGTACCCTTGCGCATTCTCCTCTCCGCTCATGGCCTGGCGCAGCGCATCGTCGCGCGCGGCGATCCCTACCAGTGGCAGGTCGAGGCGACGGCCGCCTCCCTTCGCGCGCGGCTGGGACGTGACGATCTCGATCTGGTCGTATGCTATCAGAGCCGCGTCGGGCCGATGCAATGGCTGACCCCAGCAACCGACGCGGAGATTCGCCGCGCCGGCGGCGCCGGGATCGGCCTCATCGTCGCGCCGATCGTCTTCGTCTCGGAACATTCGGAGACGCTGGTCGAGCTTGATCTCGACTATCGCCACCTCGCGGCGCAAGCGGGCGTGCCGCGCTATGTCCGCGTCGCGACGGTGAACGACGATGCGGCCTTTATCGCCGCGTTAGCCGCGCTGGTGGCCGAGACGCGCGCCGGCACTACTGCACTCCGCCCACTGGGCGGGCGCCGGATCTGTCCGGTCGGCTTGGGCCTTTGTCCGTGCGCGGGCGGAGGCTGAGGCGTGGTCGCGTTCTATCCCTGGATCAAGGCTCTACACATCCTCAGCGTCATCGCCTGGATGGCGGGGCTCCTCTACCTGCCGCGGCTTTTTGTTTACCACGCCGATGCACCGCCTGGCTCGGACCTCGCCGCAACCTTCAAGGTGATGGAGCGTCGCCTTTTGCGAGGGATCATGAACCCCGCAATGATCGCCACCTACGTTTTTGGGATTGCGCTGGCGACCATTCCGGGGGTGGTGGATTGGGCGATGGGGTGGATTTACGTCAAGCTAGCGGCGGTGGTCGCACTTACGGTGATACACCACCGCCTGTCGGTCTGGCGCGTATTGTTTGCCGCCGACCGAAACACCCGGCCGGCGCGGTTCTATCGCATTGTCAACGAGGTGCCGACGCTCCTCCTCATCCTCATCGTCGTCATGGTGGTGGTGCAGCCGTTCTGATGACGCGCCGCACGATTGGCATTTGACTTGGACGCCGCTTTTCGATAAGTGTGGTTCCAACCCGCCGCGGCGCGATCGCGTCCCCGCAACGAAAAAATCCCACAACTCGAACGCCGATCGCGAGCACCGTCCGGCATTCCGGCGCAGGACCTTCAGCGCCGGCTCCCCGATCTAGAGCGATTGCCGTCTCATGAACCTCCAAGAGCTTAAAGCGAAGACCCCGGCCGAATTGCTGAATTTCGCCGAGGAACTACAGATCGAGAACGCGTCCTCGCTGCGCAAGCAGGACATGATGTTCGCGATCCTCAAGCAGCTTGCCGACAACGACCAGGCCATCCACGGCGATGGCGTGCTCGAGGTCTTGCAGGACGGCTTCGGCTTCCTGCGCAGCCCCGAGGCGAACTATCTCCCCGGCCCCGACGACATCTATGTGAGCCCGTCGCAGGTGCGCCGCTTCGGCCTCAGGACCGGCGACACCGTCGAGGGCCAGATCCGTGCCCCCAAGGATGGCGAGCGCTATTTCGCGCTGCTCAAGGTCAATCAGATCAATTTTGACGAGCCCGACAAGCTCCGCCACCGCATCAACTTCGACAACCTCACGCCGCTCTACCCCGAGAGCAAGCTGATGCTTGAGCTCGACGATCCCACGCGGAAGGATCTGACGACCCGCGTTATCGATCTCATCACGCCGCTGGGCAAGGGACAGCGCGGGCTCATCGTCGCGCCGCCGCGCACCGGCAAGACGGTGATGCTGCAGAACATCGCCCATGCGATCGCCGCCAATCATCCCGAGGTCTATCTCATCGTGCTGCTCATCGACGAGCGGCCCGAGGAGGTGACGGACATGTCGCGCTCGGTGCGGGGGGAGGTGGTGAGTTCGACTTTCGACGAGCCGGCCGTGCGCCACGTCCAGGTCGCCGAGATGGTGATCGAGAAGGCCAAGCGCCTGGTCGAGCACAAGCGCGACGTGGTGATCCTGCTCGACTCGATCACACGGTTGGCGCGCGCCTACAACACGGTCGTGCCGAGCTCGGGCAAGGTGCTGACCGGCGGCGTCGATGCCAACGCGCTGCAGCGGCCCAAGCGCTTCTTCGGCGCGGCGCGCAATATCGAGGAGGGCGGCTCGCTGACCATCATCGCCACCGCGCTCATCGATACCGGCTCGCGCATGGACGAGGTGATCTTCGAAGAGTTCAAGGGCACGGGCAATTCCGAGATCGTGCTCGACCGCAAGGTCGCGGACAAGCGCACCTTCCCCGCGCTCGACATCACCAAGTCCGGCACGCGCAAGGAAGAGCTGCTGGTCGACAAGGCCTCGCTGTCGAAGATGTGGGTGCTGCGCCGCGTGCTCATGCCGATGGGCGCGATGGACGGGCTGGAATTCCTGATCGAGAAGCTGCGCCATTCCAAGAACAACGCCGACTTCTTCGAAGCGATGAACACGTGAGCCGCGGGTGGTGCACCCGCGGCCCCGGTTCGGTGGCTAGACCGTAAAGACGGTCGAGCCGGTGGTCTTGCGCGCCTCCAGATCGCGATGCGCGCGCGCCGCGTCTTTAAGCGGCACGGTCTGGTTGACCTCGATCTTCACCGCCCCCGAAAGCACGACGTCGAAGAGCTCCTTCGCCATGGCGACCAGGTTCTCGCGCTTGGCGCCGTAGGTGTTGAGCGTCGGGCGCGTCAGATAGAGCGAGCCTTTCTGCGCCAGGAGGCCGAGATTGAAATTCTCCACCGGCCCCGACGCATTGCCAAACGACACCATGAGGCCATAGGGCTCCAGGCAGTCGAGCGACTTGACGAAGGTGTCCTTGCCGACGGAATCGTAGACCACCGGCAATTTCTTGCCGCCGGTGATCTCGAGCACGCGCTTGGTGAAATCCTCGCGCGTATAGACGATCGTGTGGGCGCAGCCATGCGCTTTGGCGAGCGCCGCCTTGTCGTCGCTGCCGACCGTGCCGATGACGGTCGCGCCCAAGTGCTTGGCCCACTGGCACAGGATGAGGCCGACGCCGCCGGCCGCGGCATGGCATAGGATCGTATCGCCCGCCTTCACCTTGTAGGTCTGGCGGATGAGATACTGGACCGTGAGGCCCTTGAGCATCATCGCCGCGGCGCGCTTGTCGTCGATGCCGTCGGGCAGCTTGAGGAGGCGGTCGGCGGGAATGAGACGCGCCTCCGAATAGGCGCCCATCGGCGCGCTGCCATAGGCGATGCGATCGCCGGGCTTCAAATCGCTGACCTCGGACCCGACTTCCTCGACAACGCCCGCGCCCTCACCGCCGAGAATGATCGGCAGCGACGCAGGGTAAAGGCCCATGCGGTTGTAGACGTCGACGAAGTTGAGGCCGACCGCAGTGTGGCGGATGCGCGCCTCGCGCGGGCCGGGCTTGCCGACCGCCACCTCCTCCCAGGTCATCACCTCCGGGCCGCCGGTCTTGTGAACACGAATGGCGTGGGGCATCGGGTCCTCTCCTTTATCGATGTAACGGGCTTGATAACAACTTAGCGGCGCGGACGCGCAGTGTCACGCCAGCCGCGGTTCACAGCAGCAAGGCGTGCTCGAGCTGCAGGAGGCGGCGCTTGGTCTCGGCGCCTTCGCCGCCGCTATAGCCGCCGAGGCGGCCGTCGCTGCCGATGACGCGGTGGCAGGGCACGAAAATCGGCAGCGGATTGCGCCCGCACGCCCCGCCCACAGCGCGCGGCGATACCCCGAGCGCGCGGGCAAGATCGCCATAGCTGCGGGTCTCGCCATAGGGGATTTCGGTCATGAGCTGCCACACCTGGAGCTCCAGCGGCAGGCCGTCGAGGGCTAGCGGTAGATCGAAGCTGCGTCGCCGCCCGGCGAAATATTCCAGAAGCTGGCGCTTGGCCTCGATCAGAGCCGGCGATGCCTTGCCCTTGGCACGCCCGCCCCAGGTGAGCGCAACGATGCGGCCTTTGTCCTCGCTCAGCGTGAGATGTCCGAACTGGCTTTCGAGCGAAAGCCGCTCCATCACGGCCGGGCCAGCGCCGCAATAAGCGCTGCCGGATCGGTCACGGGGAGCGAGCACACCGGCCCGTCGCACACATAGACCGTGGCGCGCCCGGCGACCGCGCCCTTGCCGGCGGCCGGATGCGCGGCGGGCAGCTCGGCGCCCGGCGGCAGGACGCTCAGCACCGTGACCGGCTGTGCGGCGCCGTGGATCACCCGCAGCAGCGCCTGCGTGTCGGGGGCATTGCGCGCGCCGATGACGACGATCTGGCGCGCCCGCACGAGAAGCTCCGCCGCATTGAGGAGCGTCGCCAAGCCGAAGATGTTGCGCTCTGCCTCGCCGGCGAATGCCGCAAGCACGGCTTCCGTGCGCGTGCGGAACGCCGCCTCGCCGGTCAGGTGATAAAGCCGCGCTAGCACCTCGGCGAGCGTGCCGTTGCCCGAGGGGTTGGGCGAATCATTGGCCTGCTTGGTGCGCACCAGCAGCGCTTCGGCGTCATCGGGCGTGAAGAAATAGCCGCCGCCCGCGTCGTCCCAGTAATGCCGGTCGCAGATCGCCACCCACGCGCGCGCCGCCGCGAGATAGGCAGGCTTCCCTGTCGCCTCGAAGAGCGCCAGCGCTGCGCGGCTCATGTTGGCGTAATCGTCGAGCACGGCGCGATGGGCCGCCTTTCCGGCGCGCCAGGCATGGGCAAGCCGCCCCTCGCCCGCGTCGAGCGCCGACACGATGAAGGCGAAGCTGCGCTCGGCCAGCGCCAGCCAATCATCGCGCTCGAACGCCATCGCCGCCGCGGCCAGCGCCGCGATCATCAGCCCGTTCCAATCGGCGAGCACCTTGTCGTCGAGCCCCGGCCGGACGCGCCCCGCGCGCGCGGCGAGCAGGAGGGCGCGATCCTCGGCCAACTCTGCTTCCTCGGCGTCCGTCCCGAGCGCCATGTGCTGCAGCCGGTTGAGGATATTCTTTTCCTCCCAGTTGCCATCCGGGCGCACGTCGTAGCAATCCTTGAACCGCGCGGCGCGGGCACCCAAGAGGCGGTCGATCTCGGCCGCGCTCCAGACATAGAACTTGCCTTCCTCGTGCTCGCTGTCGGCGTCGAGGCTCGAGGCGAAGCCGCCCTCCGGCAGCAGCATCTCGCGTGTCGTCCAGCCGATCGTCTCGGCGATGCGCGCGGCATAGAGCGGCGACTTCGTCTCCCGCCACGCGCTCGTCAGGAGCTCGACCAGGAGCGCATTGTCGTAGAGCATTTTCTCGAAATGCGGCGCGAGCCAATGCCGGTCGACGGAATAGCGCGCAAATCCGCCGCCGAGATGATCGTAGATGCCGCCCTGGCAGATGTGATCGAGGGTCATCAGCACCGCCTGGCGCAGCGCGGCATTGTCGAGGCGCTTGGCGCCCCGCCACAGCAGCGTGAAGATCGGCACTTGCGGAAACTTGGGCGCGCTGCCGATGCCGCCCTCGACGGTGTCCACCTCCTGCACCAGGCGCAGCGCGGCCCGGTCGATGAGCTCGATCGGGATGCCGGCCCCGCCCTGGGGGCGGCCGAGGCGGTCGAGCGCGGTCTGGAGCGCGGCGACGTTCGGTGCGATCTGGTCGCGCTTGTCGCGATAGGCGGCGGCGATCGCGCGCAGCACGTCGGGAAATGCCGGCCGGCCCCAGCTGCGACGTTGGCGGGAAATAGGTGCCGCCCCAGAACGGCTCGCCTGCTGGCGTCAGGAACATGGTGAGCGGCCAGCCGCCCTGCTCGCCCATCGCGGCCAGCGCATGCTGATAGATCGTGTCGAGGTCGGGCCGCTCCTCGCGGTCGACCTTGATGCAGATGAAGCCGTCGTTCATCAGCGTCGGCGATCGCCGGCATTCTCGAAGCACTCGTGCGCCATGACATGGCACCAGTGGCAGGCGGCATAGCCGACCGAAAGCAGGATCGGCTTGTCCGCCGCCGCCGCCGCCGCCAGCGCAGCCGGTCCCCAGGGCCGCCACGCGACCGGGTTGTCCTTGTGCTGGAGCAGGTAGGGGCTGGTCTCGCCGGCGAGTGCGTTGGGCATGGGGGGCAAACGATGGCGCGGCCCGGATAGCGCCGGGCAGGTGCAATGTCCCGCATGCTACGCGGGAGACGGGGACGAGGGAAGAGGCGCCGGCCAGTGCGCGCGCGGGCAAAAAAAGCGGGCGGCGTGCCGCCCGCTAACGCCCGGTGCTGGAGGGGAGGTCACCTTCCGGACTCGATCAGAAAGATAAACGGGTTGAGATTCAGGTCGGAGAGCTGTGAGCCGATCGCGCGGTTGCTTGCCTGTCTCAGCCAATGGGCGAAGGCACGGAACGCGGCAGTCAGCGGGTCGGGGTGCGGGTGGCGGGAGCCGAAGCCATGCTGCGGGCGGGGGAGGATCTGGTGGTTGTGCATCGTCCGCTCCTTGGAGAGACACGCGACCGCGGATTGCGATCTCATCTGGATCATAGGTAACCACGTTCGCCAGCCATCCCCCTGTGAAGCAGTTCACAGGAAATTTCGAATCATCGCCATTTTTGCCCCATCGCCGCCGCGTTCCCCCGCACCTGGGGGGTGGATGCTAGAGTTCCGCCTGGAATGAGCGAGGCCGACACCATCTATGCGCTTTCGACTGCGCCGGGGCGCGCCGGCATTGCTGTGCTGCGGCTGTCGGGCCCGGCGGCGGGGATGGCGATGGCGGCGCTGGCAGGGGCGGTGCCGCCGCCGCGTCAGGCCCGGCGCGTGCGCTTTCGCGATCCCGCCGATGGCGCGGCGATCGATGACGGCCTGGCGCTGTTCTTTCCGGGCCCGCGCAGCGTCACCGGCGAGGATGTCGCCGAGCTTCACGTCCACGGCAGCCGCGCCGTGGTGGCGGCGCTGCTGGCTTGCCTGGGGCGGATGCCGGGTCTGTGCCTCGCCGAGCCCGGCGGGTTCACGCGGCGCGCCTTTATCAATGGCAAGCTCGATCTCACTGCCGCGGAAGGGCTTGCCGATCTCGTCGCGGCCGAGACCGCCGCCCAGCGGCGCCAGGCACTGCGCCAGCTCGAGGGCGGGCTGGGCCGGCTGACCGAAGCCTGGCGGGAGCGGCTGATGGTGGCCCAGGCGCGGCTGGAAGCGGCGATCGATTTCCCCGACGAGGACCTGCCGGCGGGCCTGTGGGACGAGGTACGCGCGGCAGCGGCGGCGCTGGGTGCGGAAATCGGCGCCCATCTCGCCGATGACCGACGCGGCGAGCGGCTGCGCGAGGGCCTCGCGGTGGCGATCCTGGGGCCGCCCAATGCGGGCAAGTCCAGCCTTATGAACCTGCTGGCGCGGCGCGAGGTGGCGATCACCGCGGCAACCGCCGGCACGACCCGAGACGTGATCGAAGTGGCGCTCGATCTGGCGGGCTATCCGGTGACGCTGGCAGACACGGCCGGGCTGCGCCCGGCGGCGGACACGGTCGAGGCCGAGGGCGTGGCCCGCGCCCGGGCGCGGGCGGCGAGCGCCGATCTCAAGCTGGTGCTCTACGATGCGGCCCGGCCGCAGGAACTGGCGGCCTTGGCTGACGTGATCGACGCAGATGCGCTCGTCATCGCCAACAAGATCGACCTCTTGGCTCCGGGTGCGGCGCCGCCTGCGGGAATGGCCCTGTCGGTGGCGACCGGGGCGGGGGTGGAGGCCCTGCTTGCCAGGCTCGGCGCCGAGGTGGCGGCACGGCTGGCGCCGGGCGCGGCGCCGCTCGTCACCCGCGCCCGCCACCGCGAAGCGCTTGCCGCCTGCCGCGATGCCCTCCTGCGTTTCGAGACTGCGCCTCTGCCTGAGCTTGCGGCCGAGGACCTGCGGACCGCCGCCCGCGCGCTCGGCCGCATCACCGGCCGTGTTGATGTCGAGGACATGCTCGACCGCCTGTTCGCGGAATTCTGCATCGGGAAATAAGAGAGCCGATGCTATCTTCCGCACCGACGATTGGATGGGGGCTTGTTAGATGAAGGCACTGATGTTCGGTGCGGCGCTCGCGATGTCGCTGAATGCGGGCACGTTGTTGGCGCAAGACGCGCCCTACGACGTGCACGTCATCGTCGAGCTCAGCGGCGGCGGCGCCTTCATCGGCAATTCCGAACGCCAGGCGATGGAACTTGCCGAAAAGACGGTCAACGCCGGCGGCGGGATTGCGGGACGGAAGCTGCAATTCGTCTTTCATGATGCCCAGTCCAATCCGCAAGTCTCAGTCCAGCTTGCCAATGATGTGCTGGCAACCCATCCCGCCGTGGTGATCGGGCCGACGTTGGTTGCCGATTGCGGGGCCATGGCGCCGCTCTTCCGCAACGGCCCGGTGCTGATCTGCATCACGCCGAGCTTTGAGCCGCCGCAAGGCACCGATCTTTATTCCTCGGACATCGCCACGCGCAGCGACGCCATTGTCGGCATGCGCTATTTCCGCCTCGAGGGCCGCAAGCGCATTGCCGTCATCACGAGCACCGATGCCACGGGCCGCGATGCCGAGAAGAACCTCAAAGAGATCGCGCAGTTTCCCGAGAACAAGGACGTGACGCTCGTGGCGAACGTCCACTTCAACACCACCGATGTGAGCGTGTCGGCGCAGATCCAGGAGATCAAGGCCGCTAACCCGCAAGTGCTCATCGCCTGGACCACGGGAACGCCGATGGCGACGGTGTTTCGCGGGCTTCAGGATGCCGGGCTCGACATCCCCGTCGCCACCACGCCGGGCAACGAGGTCTATCGCGAGATGGAGCAGTTCGCGGCGTTTCTCCCCCCGCACCTCTACTTCTTCAGCCCGCCGTGGCCCGCCCGCGGCAATCCGAAGATCACGCTCGACCCGGCGATCGTGCAGGCGCAGGAGGAATTCTATCGCACCTTCGAAGCGGCGGGGGTTATGCCGGACCAGGGCTCGGTCGAGGGCTGGGAGCCGTCGATGATCGTCTTCAGCGCCTTGCAAAAGCTCGGGCCCGCCGCCACTTCCGCGCAGATCCAGGACTACCTGCAACACCTCAAGGGCCTTGCCGGCGTGTCCGGTTTTTATGATTTCGAGGAGACGCCGCAGCGGGGATTGGGCGTCAAGAACGCGATCGTCAGCCGCTGGGACGCAGCCGCCAAGCGATGGGATGCGGTGAGCGAACTGGGCGGCGCGCCGCTCGCCCCCTAAAAGGCGACGGGCCGGGCCTATTTCCAGAGCTGCTTGGTGGCGAGATCGGCGCCTTGGCGCATCGCCTTGAATTTCTCCCACACCACCGTGTCGTGCACCTCGGTCTTGTAGAGGGCTTGCGAGGAAAAGCCGCAATCGGCGCCGGCCATGACGTTCTCGCGCCCGACCAGCTTGGCATAGCGCACGAGGCGCTCGGCGATCAGTTCGGGATGCTCGACGATGTTGCTGGCGTGGGTGATGACGCCGGGACAAAGCACCTTCCCCGCC
This sequence comes from uncultured Alphaproteobacteria bacterium, assembly GCA_963832575.1. Classification (GTDB taxonomy): domain Bacteria; phylum Pseudomonadota; class Alphaproteobacteria; order ATCC43930; family CGMCC-115725; genus DATJLY01. The sequence continues at coordinate 40,312 of CAWHUT010000011.1, read as the reverse complement.
GGGACCTTGACCCGCTCGAACAGGTGATACTCGTGCTCGTGGCGCGGGTTCGCCGCCTCGAAGCTGAAGGAGCCGGCGTTGATCTGCAGCACATACTCGATGATGTCGGCAAGGGCCGCTTCGTGCAGGCGCGGACCTTCGTTGATGCCATAGCAGGTGTGGAAGCGCACCCGCTCCGCCGGAATGCCGGCCGAGCGCCGCGTTGGCCGCCTCGACATAGATTGCCGCGCGGCGCTTCTTCTGCGCATCGCTCAAGCCCGGCTCGAAGAAGATGTCCGGCAGGAAGGGATCGTCGACCTGGACCAGGAGACCGGCAGCGACGATGGCCTTGTATTCCTTGCTGAGTTCAGCGGCGAGCGCGTGGAAATACTCTTCCTCGGTCTTGTAGTACTCGTTGACGCCGACGCCCGAGGGCGCGGTAGCCGGCAGGAAGACCTGATCGTCCGGCACCCCCGCCGCGTTGGCCGCCGCCTTCACGTTGGCGATATCGGTCTGCAGCAGCTTCTCGCCGCGATATTTGACGGGCCCGGTGCACACCACCGGAACGATCGGGACGATGGTGCCGCCCATCATCGCTTCCTTGAAATACTGCGCATAATATTCCGGGAAGGCGGCAACCTCTTGCTGGAACAGCAGCAGCTTCTGGTTGGGGCGCGCCTCGAACCCTTCGAGCCGTTCCTGGATATAGGTGAAGAACCCGGGCTTGGAGAATTCGCCATCGGTGACGAAGTCGATGCCGCAGGCGACCTGCTTGCGCACGGTCTCGGTCACCGCCGCGGCGATGGTGGCGTCCAGCACCTGCTGGTCATAGGGCTGGCCGCTGAGCTTGCGCCTTCAAGAGATCGAGCACGGCATGCGGCCGCGGCAGGCTGCCGATATGCGTCGTGCGAATGCGGTCGGTGTTCTGTTGGCTCGTCATGGCGTCCATCCGCTGGAGCTGGCATGACCAAGCGTACCGTCATAATTGCCCACCGTGAAGGGCGCTGCGCTAGAGTTGAAAACGAACGAAGCAGTGAGGGAGAACGCCCGTGGCGCATCGCAATGTCTATCTTGGTCTATCTTGTCGGCAGCGTGCCGCTCGGCGACGCGGCGGCGGTGTTCGAGGCCGTCGGCGCCGCTTTGGGAAACCGCATCGCGCGAATTCCCGATGGTGAGACCGGCGCCCGGATCGATTGGATCACGTGGCTGGAACCGGTGTTCTCGCAGCACCCGGCGATGGAATTATCCGACGAGGTCTTTCGCCTGCACGCGGCGGCGAAGCCGCGGCGGCGCTACCGGCTGAAGCCCGGCCACACGCTGGCCGAGTTTCGCATCGATAATCTCTTCTACGCCGATCATGCCCGTGAATTTTACGCGACCTTTCGCCGGCTGAGGGACGAAGGCAAGATCGCCGCGGGCACACGGTTCCAGGTCGATCTCGTGCCGGCGCATTCGGTTCTCTGGCTCTTCGTGGCGGAGGACCTTCAAGCCGCCATCGATCCGATCTACAACGAAGCGGTCGGGCGCGAGATCGACAAGCTGGCGGCGGCGATCCCGGTGGCCGATCTCGCCATCCAGTTCGATGTCGCGTCCGCGGTCTTCGCCCGGCTGCAGCGCAACGAGACCGGCGCCTATGGCCGCTCCAAGGACGCCATGGCCGCCAAATTCGCCGACATTCTCGCCACGCTCGGCAACCGCGTGCCCCAAGGCATCGATCTCCTGTTCCATTTCTGTTACGGCGACTCCAATCATCGCCATGTCGTGGAGCCCACCGACATGGGCGACATGGTGGACATGGCGAACCGGCTGGCGCACGCGGTGACGCGGCCGATCCAGCTCGTCCATATGCCGGTGCCCCGCGACCGCTCCGACGATGCGTACTTCGCGCCGCTCGCCCGGCTCGCGCTGCGGCCCGAGACCGAGCTTTGCCTCGGTCTCGTCCACTTCACCGACGGGCTGGCAGGAACCAGGCGCCGGATGGCAACGGCTGCGAAGCATTGGCGCAACTTCGCCATTGGCACTGAATGCGGCTTCGGCCGCCGTCCGCCCGAAACCATTCCGGCGCTGCTGCGCCTCCATGCCGAGGCGGCGGCGCTGGAATGACGCCCTGTCGTGCCGCGCCCCGGTGATTGACTCTGGCCGGGGCGCCGAGGCATCGTGATCGGGCGATTGCCAATCAAGCAACAAGGGCGGAGGCTGAGGGTGCGCTCGGCCTCGTGCCTTGCGCCGTCACCCAAGGAGGGACGATGAAGACCCGCGCGCAACCGAGGCCAGCCGATCGTCACAACGACGACATCGGCGAAGCCAAGCGCCTTGAGCTCTACCGCCTTCAGGTCGAGATCCGCGACTGCGAGCAGCGCGCCTATGAGCTTTTCCTGCAAAACCTCGTCAAGGGCACGAGCCATCTCTCCCTCGGGCAGGAGGCGATCGCGGCGGGTTTCGCGGCCGCGATGGAAACCGGCGATTTGAGCTTCTGCACCTATCGCGGTCATGCCCATACGCTGGCCCGCGGCGTGCCGATGGACCGCGTGCTGGGCGAACTCATGCAGCGCGACAACGGCCTCATGCGCGGCAAGGGCGGCTCGATGCACCTGACCTCGGTCGAGCACGGCGTCATGGGCTCCTATGCCATCGTCGGCGCGCATCTGCCGATCGCGTGCGGCGCCGCCTGGCGCGCGCAGTACAAGGGCGACAAGGACGTCGCGGTGTGCTTCTTCGGCGACGGCACGACCAATATCGGCGCCTTCCACGAGGCCTTGAACCTGGCCGCGACTTGGAAGTTGCCGGTCATCTTCGTGTGCGAGAACAACCTCTACATGGAATACACCCCGATCGGCAGCGTTACCGCGGTCGAGCATCCTGCCGCCGACCGCGCCGGCTCCTATGGCCTGGAGCGCATCGTCATCGACGGCAACGACGCCGACGCCGTCTATCGCACCGCGCGCGCGGCCTATGCCCGGGCGCGGGCGGGCGACGGGCCGTCGCTCATCGAATGCATGACCTACCGCCACAGCGGGCACTCGCGCGCCGATCCCGCGAAATACCGCCCGCCCGGCGAGCTCGAGGCCTGGATGAAGCGCGATCCCATCAAGGTCTATCGCCAGCGCCTGATCGAGTTCGGCTTCGATGCGGCGGCGATCGCGCGGATCGAGGAAGACTCCAAGCGCAAGGTCGACGCAGCCACCACGCTCTGCAAGGCCGCGGGGATGCCGCCGGCGGAGCTCCTGACCACCGACGTTTACGCCGATGGAGGCTGGGCATGGCGGAACTGACCTATCGCGACGCGGTGGTGCGCGGCATCGCCCAGGAGATGACGCGCGACCCGGACGTGGTGTTCCTGGGCGAGGACGTGGCGGGAGCGGGCGGCGTCTTCAAGGCGACGGTCGGGCTCCTGGAGCAGTTCGGGCCCAAGCGCGTGCGCGACACGCCGATCTCCGAGCAGGCGATTCTCGGCGCCGCCATGGGCGCGGCCATGACCGGGCTGAAGCCGATCGCGGAGATCATGTTCTCGGATTTTCTGGCGGTGTGCTTCGACTACATCGCCAACGAGTTTCCCAAGGCGCGCTACATGTCGAACGGGCAGATCAAGTGCCCGCTCGTGGTGCGCACCGGCAACGGCGCGGGCTCCCGTTTCGGCGCCCAGCACAGCCAGAGTGTCGAGAACTGGGCGATGATGATCCCCGGCCTCAAGGTGGTGGCGCCGTCCTCGCCCGTCGACGTGGTCGGCTTGTTGGCCGCCGCGGTGCGCGATCCCGATCCGGTGATCTTCTTCGAGCACAAATCGCTTTATGCCGCCAAAGGCGAGGTTCCCGACGGCGAGATCCTCGACCGGCTCGGCACGGCGAAGATCGTCAGGCCCGGCCGCGATGCCACGGTGCTGGCGCTGGCGCTGATGGTGCCGCGCGCGTTGGCGGCGGCCGAGACGCTGGCGCGCGAGGACGGCGTCGAGGTCGAGGTGATCGACGTACGCTCGCTGGTGCCGCTCGACACTGCGACCATTCTGGCCTCGATCGCGCGCACCGGGCGGCTTTACACGGTCGAGGAGAATCCGCGGCTTTGCGGCTGGGGCGCCGAGATCGCCTCGATCGTCGCGGACGAAGCCTTCTGGGATTTGGACGGGCCGATCGTGCGCATCACGACGCCCCATATCCCGCTCCCCGCGGCGGACAATCTCGAGGATCTGGCGCTGCCGACCGCGCCGCGCATCGTCGAGACGATCCGCCGCAGCCTCCAAGCGTGAGGGACAGGTCATGAGAAACGAGCCCAAGATCGACGCGCCCACCGATCTCTATATCGACGGCAAGTTCCGCCCCGCTTCCGATGGCGGCCGGTTCGATGTCTACGACCCCGCGACCGAAGAGGTCATCGCCTCGGTCGCCGACGGCACCACCGATGATGCGACCGCCGCGGTCGATGCCGCGGCTGCGGCCTTCGATGGCTGGGCGGCGCGCACCCCGCGCGAGCGCGGCGAGGTGCTGCGCAAGGCGTTCGAGCTTTTCACCGCCAAGAAGGAATATTTCGCGCGGCTGATGACGCTCGAGAACGGCAAGGCGCTGCTCGATTCGCGCGCCGAGGCGGCCTATGCGGCCGAGTTCTTCCGCTGGTATTCGGAAGAGGCGCCGCGCAATCTCGGCGATGTCTCGCGCGCGCCCTCGACCGGTGCCCGCATCCTGGTGCAGCACAAGCCCGCCGGCGTCGCGGTCATGATAACGCCGTGGAACTTTCCGGCCGCGATGGGCACGCGCAAGATCGCGCCGGCGCTCGCCGCGGGCTGCACCCTGGTGCTGAAGCCGGCGTCGGAGACGCCGCTCACCATGCTCGCCATTGCCGAGCTTCTGACGGAGGCGGGCGTGCCGGCGGGCGCGGTCAACATCCTGCCGTCGCGCAAATCGGGCGCGGTGGCGCGCACCATGCTGCACGACCCGCGCGTGCGTGTCATCTCCTTCACCGGCTCGACCGAGGTCGGACGCCGGCTTCTGCACGAGGCGGCGGACATGGTGGTGCGCCCGGCGATGGAGCTTGGCGGCAACGCGCCTTTCCTGGTGTTCGAGGATGCCGATCTCGACGCCGCCGTCGACGGCGCGATGATCGCCAAGATGCGCAACATGGGCGAGGCCTGCACCTCCGCCAACCGCTTCTATGTCCACGAGACAGTGCATGACGCGTTCGTCGAGAAGTTCGCGGCGAAGATGAAGGCGCTCAAAGTCGGCAATGGGCTCGACGACGGCGTTGCGGTCGGGCCGCTCGTCAATGCCGACACGCGCGACAAGGTCGCCCGCCTGGTCGAGGATGCGCTGCAAGCGGGCGCGCGCGCCGTCACCGGCGGCACGCGTCCCGACGGCACGGGCTTCTACTACACCGCCGACCGTGCTGGTGAACGTCCCCGACGACGCGCTGCTGCCTGAGCGAAGAGATCTTCGGGCCGGTCGCGCCGATCGCAGAAATTCCGCACCGAGGACGAGGCGATCGCCAAGGCCAACGCCACCGAATACGGCCTCGTCTCCTATCTCTACACGCGCGACATGGCGCGCGGCCTGCGCGTCTCGGAGCGGCTCGAGGCCGGCATGGTCGGGCTCAACCGCGGCGTCGTGTCCGATCCGGCCGCGCCCTTCGGCGGGGCCAAGCAGTCGGGCCTCGGCCGCGAGGGCGCGCATGAGGGCATGCTCGAGTTCCTCGAGACGCAATACATCTCGGCTGAGCTGGTAGCGCACCGATGGACGTGATCATGCCCCAGCTCGGCGAGACCGTGACCGAGGGCAAGGTTGCGGCCTGGTTCAAGTCCGTGGGCGAGCATGTCGCCGCCGGCGAGAACCTGTTCGAGATCGAGACCGACAAGGTGACGATGGAGGTGCAGGCGACCGAGAGCGGCATCCTCGCCGAAATCCGCGTCGCTGCCGGCGCGACCGTTCCGGTCGGCACCGTCCTTGCCGTGCTGGGCGGCGCCGTCGCGGCGCCACGGGCGAAGGCGCGACGGCTGGCAATGGAGCAAAGACTGCCGCGTCCGATGCGTTCTCGGCCGGTGCGCACGCCGGCGCGCTCCTTTGGCGGCGCCGACGGTCCGCTGGGCCTCAAGGTGACGCCGCTCGCGCGGCGCCTCGCCGCGGAAGGCGGGCTCGATCTCGCCGCCATCGCCGCCGCGGTGCAGACGCAAGCGGCGGCCGGCGCATCGCCGCGGCCGATGTGCAGCGCGGCGCCGCGTGACCGCCAATGCCCGCGGCCGCCGCCATCGCAAGGCACAGCGGCGACACCGCCGAGGTGCACGGCCGCATCCGCGCGCAGACCGCGCAGCCGCTCGCCGAAGCCTGGCGCACGATCCCGCATGTGTTCCAGGCGGTGGAGATCGATTTCTCCGCGATCGAGCGCGTGCGCGAGGCGGCCAGGGACGCGCATTCGCCGCGCGCCACGGCGTCGGCTTGACCTATCTGCCTTTCATCGCGCGCGCCGCCTGCCTCGCGATCGCCGAGTTTCCCCGCGATCAACGCCTCATTCGAGCGCGACCGCCTCGTGCTGCATCGCGACGTCAATCTCGGCATCGCCGTCGATCTCGCGCATGAGGGGCTGATCGTGCCGGTGGTGGCGCATGCCGACGAGATGACGGCCGGCGGGCTCGCCAAGGCGATCGCGCGCCAGGTGGAGAAGGCGCGCGCGGGCAAGCTTGGCCCCGCCGACATCGAGGGCGGCACCTATACGATCTCCAACAATGGCAGCTTCGGCACGCTCTTCACCGCGCCCATCATCACCTGCCGCAGGTGGCGATCCTGTCGCTCGACGCGGTGCGCAAGCGCGCGGTCGTGGTCGAGACCGAGCAGCGGCGACGCCATCGCCGCGCGCCCGATCGGCGTGGTCGGCCAGAGCTTCGACCATCGCGCCTTCGACGGCGCCTACTCCGCCGCCTTCCTCAATCGCCTGAAAGAAATCGCCGAGACCCGCGACTGGGCGAGCGAGATCGCCTGAGACCGCCCGCGCGCGCGAGCGATCCCGTGATGGATGCGGGCGTCTGGCGCGCGACGTTTGCGGCGATGGGCGCGCTTCTCATCGGTACCGGGCTCGGGCGGTTTGCTTATACGCCGCTCATTCCCGCGCTGGTCGCGGCGCATTGGTTCACGCCGGGTGCGGCGGCTTATCTGGGCGCGGCCAATCTCGCCGGCTACCTCATCGGCTCGCTGCTGGCCCGGGTGATCGTTGCGCAGTGCGGCGCGGTGCCGGCGCTCAGGGCGGGGATGGCGGTGGCGGCGGTGGCTTTTTTCGCCTGTGCCGCGCCGTTGTCCTTCGCGTGGGTCTTTCTGTGGCGCTTCGCCGCGGGGCTCGCCGGCGCGGTGCTGATGGTGCTGGCGGCGCCGCTGGTGCTGCCGCATGTGCCGGCGGCACGGCGGGGGCTGGCGGGCGGCATCATCTTCACCGGTGTCGGCCTCGGCATCGCGGCATCGGGAACGCTGGTGCCGCTTTTGCTGCACGCGGGGCTGGTCGCCGCCTGGTGCGGGCTCGGCGCCGTCGCGCTCGTCCTCACCATGCTGGCGTGGGGCGGCTGGCCCGAGGGGGCGCCGCCGGCCGCCGCGGTCGTGCCCGTCCCGCCGCGGCGCCCGGCGTTGTGGTGGATTTCGGCCGAGTACGCCTTGAACGCCGCCGGCCTCGTGCCGCACATGATCTTCCTGGTCGATTTCGTCGCGCGCGGATTGGGCGAAGGCATCGCCGCGGGCGGCCGCTATTGGGTGCTGTTCGGGATCGGCGCCATGGGCGGACCGGTCATGCTTGGGGCGGATCGCCGACCGCATCGGCTTTACCGCGGCGGTGCGGGCCGCCGTGGTGATCGAGGCCGTGCTCGTCGGCGCGCTCGCGCTCACGGCAGACCGCTGGGTGCTCGCGCTGTCGAGCCTGATCATCGGCGCTTTCGTGCCCGGCATCACCACGCTGGTGCTGGGCCGCGTGCGCGAGGCCGTGGGCTCCGATGTCGCCTCCGGGCAGGCGGCGTGGAGCATCGCCACCGCCGCTTTCGCTTTGGGCCAGGCCGCCGCGGCCTATGGCTATTCGTACCTCTTCGCGAAGAGCGGCCTCTATACGCCGCTCTTCGCGCTCGGTGCGGTGGCGCTTCTGCTGGCGTTCGCCCTCGACGTCGGATTTATTCCGCGGCCTTCTTCACCACCTCGCCGGCAATAGCCAGCCCGCCTTCGCCGGTCGTGACCGCGACGGTCTCGCCGTCGACGATCCGGCCATTGAGGATGAGCTCCGCCAGCGGGTTCTGCAGCTCGCGCTGGATCGCCCGCTTGAGCGGCCGCGCGCCGTAGACCGGGTCGTAGCCGGCATCGGCGAGCCACGCGCGCGCCTTGTCGTCGAGGGCGAGCGCGATCTTGCGGTCGGCCAAGAGCTTTTGCAGGTGGGCGAGCTGGATGGTGACGATGCCCTTCATGTCGTTCCGCGTCAGCCGGCGGAAAATCAGGATCTCGTCGAGCCGGTTGAGGAACTCGGGCCGGAACGCCGCGCGCACCATCTCCATCACATCGCCGCGCACCGAGGACACGTCCTTGCCTTCGGGCAGCCCCGCCAGCATCTCGCTGCCGAGATTGGAGGTGAGCACGATCAGCGTGTTGCGGAAGTCGACGGTGCGGCCCTGACCATCGGTGAGGCGCCCGTCGTCGAGGACCTGCAGCAGCACGTTGAAGACATCTGGGTGCGCCTTTTCGACCTCGTCGAAGAGAATGACCTGATAGGGCCGGCGCCGCACCGCCTCGGTCAGCGATCCGCCCTCTTCATAGCCGACATAGCCCGGCGGCGCGCCAATGAGCCGCGCGACGGCATGGCGTTCCATGTATTCCGACATGTCGATGCGGATCATCGCGGTTTCATTGTCGAACAGGAACTCGGCCAAGGCCTTGGCGAGCTCGGTCTTGCCGACGCCGGTGGGCCCTAAGAACAGGAACGAGCCGAAGGGCCGGTTCGGGTCCTGCAGGCCGGCGCGGGCGCGGCGGATCGCGTTCGACACCGCCACCACCGCCTCGTCCTGGCCGACCACGCGGTGGCGCAGGTTGTCTTCCATGCTCAAAAGCTTGGCACGCTCGCCCTCGAGCATCCGCTCGACCGGGATGCCGGTCCAGCGCGACACCACCGCGGCGATGTGCTGGTCGGTGACGGCCTCCTCGATCATGCGGTGGCTCTCGGCCGCCTCGGCCGTCTTGAGCTTGCGCTCGAGCCCGGGGATGACGGCATAGGTGAGCTCGCCGGCGCGGGTGAAATCGCCCTTGCGCTGTGCCTGCTCCAACTCGACGCGCGCCTGGTCGATGTCTTCCTTGAGCTTTTGTGCGCTTGCGAGCTTGTCCTTCTCGGCACGCCACTGCGCGGTCAACTCGGCCGAGGACTTCTCGAGTTCGTCGAGTTCTTCGACCAGCCGTTCCAGGCGCTCGCGCGAAGCGGGATCGGGCTCCTTCTTGAGCGCTTCGCGCTCGATCTTGAGCTGCATGATGCGGCGGTCGAGCTCGTCGATCTCCTCGGGCTTCGATTCCGCTTCCATGCGCAGACGCGCCGCCGCCTCGTCCATCAGGTCGATGGCCTTGTCGGGCAGGAAGCGGTCGGTGATGTAGCGATTGGAGAGCGTCGCCGCGGCGACGATCGCGCCGTCGGTGATACGCACGTGGTGGTGCAGCTCGTATTTTTCCTTGATGCCGCGCAGGATCGAGATCGTGTCCTCGACCGTCGGCTCGGTCACCATGACCGGCTGGAAGCGGCGTGCCAGGGCCGCGTCCTTCTCGATGTGCTTGCGGTATTCATCGAGTGTGGTGGCGCCGACGCAATGCAGTTCGCCGCGCGCCAGCGCCGGCTTCAGCATGTTGGAGGCGTCCATCGCGCCTTCGGCCTTGCCGGCGCCGACGAGCGTGTGAAGCTCGTCGATGAAGACGATGATCTCGCCGGCGGCGGCAGTGATCTCGGCCAGCACGGCCTTCAGCCGCTCTTCGAATTCGCCGCGGAATTTCGCGCCGGCGATGAGCGCGCCGAGGTCGAGCGCCAGGAGACGCTTCTCCTTGAGGCTGTCGGGCACGTCGCCATGCGCGATGCGGAGGGCCAGGCCTTCGACGATCGCGGTCTTGCCGACACCGGGCTCGCCGATCAGCACGGGGTTATTCTTGGTGCGCCGCGACAGCACCTGCACGGTGCGGCGGATCTCTTCGTCACGGCCGATCACCGGGTCAAGCTTGCCCTCGCGCGCCTGCGCCGTGAGGTCGCGGGCGTATTTCTTGAGCGCGTCGTAGCCTTCCTCGGCGGTGGCGCTGTCGGCGTGGCGGCCCTTGCGGATCGCCTCGATGGCGCGGTTGAGATCCTGGGCGGTGATGCCGGCGGCGGCCAGCGCCTTAGCCGACGGCGTCTCCTTCAGCAGCGTCAGCGCCAGCAGCAGGCGTTCGGCGGTGACGAAACTGTCGCCGGCCTTTTCCGCGATCTTCTCTGCTTCGGTGAAAAGACGGGCCATTTCCGGCGCCAGGAACACTTGGCCGGCGCCCGAACCCTCGATGCGCGGCAGCCGGTCGAGGGCCGTCTCGGACGCGGTGAGCACCGCGCGCGGGTCGCCGCCGGCAGCGCGGATCAGATTGGCCGCGAGCCCTTCCTTGTCATCGAGCAGAACTTTGAGGAGATGTTCCGGCGTGATCTGCTGATGACCGCGCCGCTGCGCCAGGGTTTGTGCCGCTTGGATGAAACCCTTCGAGCGCTCCGTGTATTTGTCCAAATCCATGACGACCCCGCCCATTGAACCGACGCGCGCGTCCCTCCTGGAGGCAACGTCCTGCGCCCTTCACCAATGGATATAGGTACGTCGCTGCGGCGCACAAGGCCGGCGCCTCACGCCGCAGTCAGCAAATGCGGAGCGTCAGTTCTGCGGCACTTCCGGCTCCGCCGATGCCGGCGGCGGCGCAGTCTGCGTCTCTTCCCCGTCGCCGTCGCCGTCGAAGTCCCCGCCGGTCATCTCGGTATCGGCAGGAGTCATCGGCCGCGGCGCCTGTGGATTGCCGTGGCCTTCGCCATTGGCATTCATGACGCGGAAATAGTGTTCCGCATGCTGATAGAAATTCTCCGCGGCGATACGATCGCCCGAGGTCGCCGCTTCGCGCGCCATCGCGACATAGCGCTCGAACACCTGATACGCGTTGCCGCGGATTTTGACGTTCGGGCCGCTGCTGTCGAATGTCTGCATGCGGTTGCGGCGGCGCGGGCGGTTGTTGTTGTTGCGGGAGACCCCCGTTCATGTTGTTGTTGCGGTTACGCGACCGCTTGTTCTGCCCTGGTCTCATGACACCTTTGAAATCGCGATTCATCGGTCACGACTTTGGTTGTTGCAAAGAGGTACCCTGGTGTCCGTCACTCTGGGACGGCACTCCATTACGGCAGGGTCCTTGCCGGCGCCGAACGGGCGCAAGAGCCTGCGGCTCGATGTCGTTAGGTCACTCCCACCCTAAACGGGAAGTGTGGCTATTCCAACAATTTTTTTGCCGTCGACCCCCGTCGGTTGCGCGGCCGAGGCTTTACCACGACGCAACGCTCCGTACCTGCCAGATCGCGATGCCGGCCCGCTTCGTCAAGGCCCTGCCGGCAGCAAAAATCGCCGCCGCCTCTTTCGGCCTGGCCGGCACCCACCTCGATGCAGGCAAAGCCGCACGGCCTTAACAGACGCCGAAGCTCGGGCGCAAGTCTCGCGGTAAGCCAGAAGCCCATCGGCGCCGCCGTCGAGCGCCAGAGCCGGGTCATAGCGGGCCACCTCGGCGCGCAGTCCGCCGAGATCGCCCGTCGGAATGTAGGGCGGGTTGGCGACCACCACGTCGAACCCCCGGCCAGCGCCGCCCCCCACGCGCCGACGGCAAAAAAGGCCCGCAATTCCAAGCCTATAGATACGGCATTGGCGCGCGCCACGGCCACCGCCTCGGGCACGACGTCGATGCCGAAGCCGGTCGCCTTCGGCAATTCGCCCAGGAGCGCCAGCAACAGGCACCCCGTGCCCGTGCCAAGGTCGAGGATGCGCACGGCCGCCTGCCGATCGGGCAGACGCTCCAGCGCCGCGGCGACCAGGGTCTCGCTGTCGGGCCGGGGATCGAGCGTGCCGGGCGACAGCGCGAAATCGAGGCTCCAGAATTCGCGCCGTCCGGCCAGGCGCGAGACCGGCTCGCGCGCCGCGCGGCGCTCGGACCAGCCGGGCCAGGCGCAGACTGGCCGCCGGCGCCAGCGGCGCGCTCGGGATAGCCCAGCACCGTCGCGGCATCGAGACCCGCAGCGAGCGCGACCAAAAGCCGCGCATCGCGACGCGGCGACTCGACGCCGGCCGCTTCCAGCCGCGCCTGCGCCACCGCAACGGCAGCGCCGAAGGTCACGGGCGCGCTTCAGCCATGGGCCGCGCCGGCAGGCTCATTCCGCCTCCGCCAGCCGCGCCGCCTGATCCTCGGCGATGAGCGCGTCGATGAACTCGTCGAGCGCCTCGCCATTCATGACCTTGTCGATCTTATAGAGCGTCAGGTTGATGCGATGGTCGGTGACGCGGCCTTGCGGAAAATTGTAGGTGCGGATGCGCTCGGAGCGGTCGCCGGTGCCGACCTGGCTCTTGCGCGACAGCGCCCGCGCCGCGGCCGCCGCTTCGCGCTCGCGCTCATAGAGGCGCGCGCGCAGCACTTTGAGCGCCTTGGCCTTGTTCTTGTGCTGCGATTTCTCGTCCTGCTGCTGCACCACGATCCCGGTGGGGATGTGGGTGATGCGCACGGCGCTGTCGGTGGTATTGACCGACTGGCCACCCGGCCCGCTGGAACGGAACACGTCGATGCGCAGGTCCTTGTCCTCGATATGGACGTCGACCTCTTCGGCCTCGGGCAGCACGGCGACGGTCGAGGCCGAGGTGTGGATGCGGCCCGATCCTTCGGTCGTCGGGCACGCGCTGGACGCGGTGGACGCCGGATTCGAATTTGAGCCGCTCGAACACGTTGCGGCCGGTGACCGAGACGATCGCCTCCTTGAAGCCGCCGATGCCGGTCTCCGACAGGTCCATCACCTCAAAGCGCCAGCCGTGCAGCGTCGCATAGCGCTGATACATGCGGAAGAGATCGGCGGCGAAAAGCGCCGCCTCCTCGCCGCCGGTGCCGGCGCGCAATTCGAGGATGGCATTGCGCTCGTCAGCCGCGTCCTTGGGCAGCAGCATAAGCCACACGCCGCGCTCGAGCTCGGGAATGCGCTTGTCGAGCTGGGCAAGCTCGCCGGCCGCCAGCGCCCGCATCTCCGGATCGCCCTCGGCCGCCAGCGCGGCGAGATCCTCGCGCTCCGCCCTCGCGCTTTTCAGTCCTTCGATGGCGGCGACGAGCGGCGTGAGGTCGCTGTATTCCTTCGAGAGCTTGGCGAAGTCAGCCCCCAGCCGCGCCGGATCTTCCAGCGTGTGCGCAAGCTCCGCATGGCGCCGCACGACCCGGTCGAGCTTGCCTTCCCATCCGCGGTCGTCGCTCACGCCTCATTCTCCTTGCCAGCGCCGATCAGGTTGAAGCCCCTCCCTGTCGTTGCGAGCGAAGCGAAGCAATCTCCTGCGGTCGGGAGATTGCTTCGGAGCGACGCTCCTCGCAATGACAACATCACCGGAAGGGCGTGAGCCGCTCCGCGAGCGCATCGAACGGGACCTCGGTCTGCGCGCCGGTGTCGAGATCGCGCAGCGTTACCGCGCCGCGCGCGAGTTCGTCGTCGCCGAGGATGACCGCGACCCGCGCGTGGACCTTGTCGGCGCGCGACAGGCGCCGGCGCAGGTTGCCGGAAAAGCCGAGATCGACGGTAAAGCCGGCGCGCCGCAATGTCTGTGCCAGCGGCAGACACGCCGCCTCCGCCGCCTCGCCCAGGGGCACGATGACGATCGGCCGCGGCGGCTCGGGCGGCTCGGCGACGAGGAGTGCCAGGCGCTCGATCCCCGCCGCCCAGCCGACGCCGGGCGTCTCGGGGCCGCCCATCACGCCCATCAGGCCGTCATAGCGGCCGCCGCCCAGCACCGTTCCTTGCGCGCCCAAGGCCTGGGTCACGAACTCGAAGGCGGTGTGGCAGTAATAGTCGAGCCCGCGCACCAGACGCGGGCTGAGGCGATAGGCGATGCCGAGCCGATCGAGGCCGGCCAGCACGGCGTCGAAGAACGCGCGCGCCTCGGGCGTGAGAAACTCGGCGAAGGACGGCGCCTGGGCGTTGATGTCGCTTGTCGCGCGCGTCCTTGGAATCGAGGATGCGCAGCGGATTGCGTTCCAGCCGGTCGCGGCTGTCCTCGCTCAATTCCGTGACATGCCCGCGATAATAGTCCACCAGCGCCGCGCGATAGGCGGTGCGGCTGGCGGTGTCGCCCAGTGTGTTGATCTCGAGTTCGGTGCGGGCGAGCACGCCGAGCGCGTCGAGGATTTCCGCGCCCAGCGCGATCACCTCGATATCGCCCAGCGGCTGCGCCACGCCGATGAGCTCGACGTCGATCTGGTGGAACTGGCGGAAGCGGCCCTTCTGCGGCCGCTCGTAGCGGAACATCGGGCCGCTGGCGAAGAGCTTGAGCGGCAGGCTCTGCGTCAGGCCGTTGGAGATGACGGCGCGGACGATGCCGGCGGTGTATTCGGGCCGGAGCGTCAGCTCGTCGCCGCCGCGGTCACGGAAGCTATACATCTCCTTTTGGACGATGTCGGTCGCCTCGCCGATCGGGCGGGAGAACACGTCGGTGAACTCGAAGATCGGCGTGGCGATCTCGGCATAGCCGTAGCGCGCGGCGATGGTGCGCGCGGTGTCGGCGACGAAGCGGTGTCGGCGGCTCTCGGCAGGAAGCAGATCCTGCGTGCCGCGCACCGGCTGAAGGACGGGCATCGCGACGGCAGGCTTCAGACGCTCATTCGGCGGGCGCCTCGGCAAGCGCTTTGGCGGCCTGGGCGCGCTCGATCTCGGCGGCCTTCTTCTCGACCAGCTCGACGAGATGATCGACGATGTTCTCGTCCTTCAAGCGATGCGCCGGCACGCCGGCGAGATAGACCTGATGCGTGCCGTTGCCGCCGCCGGTGAAGCCGATGTCGGTCTCGCGCGCCTCGCCCGGCCCGTTGACGACGCAGCCGATGACCGACAGCGTCATCGGCGTGGTGATGTGCGCGAGCCGCTTCTCCAGCGCCTCGACCGTCTTGATCACCTCGAATTGCTGGCGCGCGCAGGAGGGGCAGGAGATCACGGTGACGCCGCGCCGGCGCAGGCCCAGCGACTTCAGGATGTCGAAGCCGACCTTGATCTCCTCGACCGGATCGGCCGACAGCGAGACGCGGATCGTGTCGCCGATCCCGGCCCACAGCAGCGAGCCCATGCCGATCGCCGACTTGACCGTGCCGCCCATCAGCCCGCCGGCCTCGGTGATGCCGAGATGGAGCGGATAGTCGCAGGCATCGGCGAGCTGCTGATAGGCCGCGACCGCGAGGAACACGTCGGACGCCTTGCACGAGATCTTGAACTCGAAGAAGTCGTTGTCCTCGAGAATCTTGGCGTGGTTCAGCGCGCTCTCGACCATCGCCTCGGGGCAGGGCTCGCCATAGCGCTCCAGGAGGTCGCGCTCGAGCGAGCCGGCATTGACGCCGATGCGCATCGAGCAGCCGTGATCCTTCGCCGCCTTCACCACTTCGCGGACGCGCTCGGCCGAGCCGATATTGCCGGGATTGATGCGCAGGCACGCGGCGCCGCTCTCGGCCGCCTCGATCGCGCGCTTGTAGTGGAAATGGATGTCGGCGACGATCGGCACGCTGCACCTGCGGCACGATCTGCTTCAACGCCAGCGCCGATTCCTGGTCGGGGCAGGACACCCGCACGATGTCGGCGCCGGCGCGCTCCAGCGCCTGGATCTGTTCGACCGTCGCCTTCACGTCGTGGGTCAGCGTGTTGGTCATCGACTGCACGGTGATCGGCGCATCGCCGCCCACCGGCACGGATCCGACATGGATCTGGCGGCAGCGCCGCCGCGCAATGTCGCGATAGGGTCTGATGCTCATCGCTCGAACCTCGCCTTCACCGGCCATCACATCGCCGTCGTTATAGCGCGTTTGCCCGCGCGCGGCAAAAGATGCCCCTGACGGCGGTTGCGCGGCCCGGCTATTTCACTTTACGCGTCAAATCGCTAACGGCATGATGGCATGCCCGCAATTGTCGGGCCTACGATGAAGACTGAGGCATATCGGGAGGGAAAAATGGACGATCGTTACGCCGCCAATGGCTTTGGCGCCTCGCGCCGCGAGGTGCTTGCGGGGCTCGCGGCACTCGGCGCGGGGGTGATGCTGCCAGGCGCGGCGGCCGCAGCGCAGGGGGCCAAGCGGCGCCGTATCGACGTACACCACCATTACTTCTCGCCCGGCTGGAAGAGCACGGAAAAGGCGCGGGCCGCGGCCGGCAAGGGGTTCGCCGTGCCCGCCAACATGAATTGGACCGTGGAACAGACGCTCGAGGACATGGAAAAGGGCGGCGTGACGCAGGCGGTGCTGTCGCTGGCCTCGGTCCCCGACAACTGGTTCGGCGGCGATCCCGCGACGGCAGCAAGCCTCGCGCATGAATGCAACGAGTACGTGACCCAGCTCGTCAAGGATCATCCGGGCAAGTTCGGCCTCTATTGCTCGCTGCCGATGATCGACGTCGATGCGAGCCTCAAGGAGATCGAATACGGCTTTGACGTGATGAAGTGCGACGGCATCGGCCTGTGCTCCAGCTATGGTGACAAATGGCCGGGCGACAAGATGTTCGCGCCGATCTTCGATGAATTGAACCGGCGCAAGGCGGTCGTCTATTTCCACCCGACCACGCCCAATTGCTGCCACGGCCTCATCCCCGGGCTGAACAACGATGCGATCCTCGAAGTGCCGTTCGACACCAGCCGCGTCATCGTCAGCCTCTTGGTCTCGGGCACGCTGCACCGCTGCCGCGATATCAAGTGGGTGTTTGCCCATTCCGGCGGGAGCCTGCCGTCGCTCGCCGGTCGCATCGACGTGTTCTTCTCCGACCGCAAGGACATCAAGCAACTCGCCCCGGACGGCGCCATGGCGGAATTCAAGCGGTTCTATTTCGACACCGCGAACGGCGCCTGGGCGCCGAGCATGGCGGGGATGCTCAAGATCGTGCCGTTCACGCAGGTGATGTTCGGCAGCGACTTCCCCTATTTCACCGCGAAGATGACGGCCGACGGCCTGAAGAAGGATGGCTACAGCCGCCGCGAGATGGAGCAGATCGACAGCGGCACGGCGCTCAAGCTCCTGCCGCGGCTGAAATCGCTGTAAGCGCCGCCGCAAGGCGCGGGCGCGGGCGCAGGCTCGGGAAAGGGAGGGGCGCGATGCGTCTTGATGCGAGAATTCTGGTGGTGTGCATCGCGCTCGCCGCGACCGCGCCGGCATGGGCCGCCGATCATCTCAAGATCGGCGTCATCACCACGCTTTCCGGGCCGAGCGGCTTCAACGGCACCTCGACGCGCGACGCGATGAACCTCGCGATCGAGAATCTCGGCGGCAAGGTCGGCGGGCTGCCGGTTCAACTTCTCATCGAAGACGACCAGCAGAAACCCGACGCGGGCGTACAGATCGCCGACAAGTTTCTGCGCTCCGACAAGGTTGACCTGATCATCGGCGCGACCTTCTCCAACGTCACGCTGGCGATGTACGTGCCGATCGTGAAAGCCGAGACGGTCATCATCAGCACGATTGCCGGGCCGTCGCAGATCGCCGGCAAGGGATGCTCGCCCTACTTCTTCTCGACCTCGTGGCAGGGCGACAATTTCGCCGAGGCGATGGGCGCCTATCTGCAGGCACAGGGCAAGACAAATCTCTATCTCATGGCGCCCAATTATGCCGCCGGACGCGACGTGCTCACCGGCTTCAAGCGCTATTACAAGGGCAAGGTCGTCGACGAGATCTATACGCCGCTTAGTCAGCTCGACTTCACGGCCGAAATGACGCAGATCCGCGCCGCCAATCCGGCCGGTGTGTTCGTGTTCTATCCGGGCGGGCTCGGCATCCAGTTCGTCAAGCAGTACGCGCAATCCGGGTTGAAGGGCAAGATCCCGCTCTATACCGCCTATACCGTCGACAACAGCACGCTGCCGGCGATCGGCGACGACGCCTTGGGGCAGGTCACGGCGACGCTGTGGAATGCCCAGCTCGACAATCCCGCCAACAAGCGTTACGTCGCCGACTTCACCAAGAAGTACGGCTATCTCCCGGCGGAGTACGGCGCCCAGGCCTACGACGCCATCAACCTGATCGACAGCGCCGTGCGCGCCGTGCACGGCAAGATCGAGGACAAGAAGGCCTTCATCGCCGCGCTCGACAAAGCCGACTTTCAGTCGGTGCGCGGGCCGTTCCGCTTCAACACCAACCATTTCGGGATCCAGAACTTCTATATGGAGACGGTCGAGAAGGGTGCCGACGGCAAGCCCTATCTGAAGCTCGGCCCGGTCGCGATGAAGGATCACGGCGACGCCTACGCCAGCGAATGCCCGATGAAGTGACGGCGCCGCTCAGGCCGGCGCCGCCGCCATGGCGCGCCAGCCATGGGCAAGGTTCGCGCCGATGACGCAGGCGGAATAGGCGATGATGCAGACGAGCGTCGGCATCGAATAGGACATGCGGGCATCGGTCTGCTCCAGCGCGAAGACGCAGACCGGCCCCAAGGCCCGCATCACTTGCGCTGTCAGCGGCGACACCACGGCCTCCTCGCAGCCTGCGTGCAATCGTAGGGCCGTTTGGGCGGCCCAGGCGATCCGTTCCTTGCTCGGCAATTCCCGTGAATTCGAGAGCAAGCGGCGGAGTGGCGGGGGGAGCGCCAACGGCCATATTGCGCTCATGCAGCCATTCTGCTGGAGTTCAATCATGTCCAACTATGCAAGCGAGGCCGAGTGCTGGCAGGCGGTGATGCACCGCGACCGCCAGGCGGACGGCGTCTTCTTTTATTCCGTGGCGACCACCGGGGTCTATTGCCGGCCGTCCTGCGCGGCGCGTCTGGCGCGGCGGGAGAACGTGCGCTTTCACCGCACCGCCGCGGCGGCCGAGGCCGCCGGTTTCCGCCCGTGCAAGCGCTGCCGCCCCCAAGGGCTGGGTCTGGAGGGCGAGCATGCCGCCGCGGTGGCGACGGCCTGCCGGCTCATCGACGAGGCGGAGGAGCTTCCGAATCTCGCCGATCTTGCCGCGGCGGCGGGGCTCAGCCGCTTCCACTTCCATCGCGTGTTCAAGGCGATGACGGGTATCACACCCAAGGACTATGCGGCCCACCGCCGTGCGCACCGCGTGCGCGAGGAACTGGGCCGCGGCGGCACCGTGACCGAGGCGATTTATGGCGCCGGCTTCAACTCCAACGGCCGCTTCTACGCGACCGCGACGGAGATGCTGGGCATGACGCCCAAGCGCTTCCGCGCCGGCGGCCCGGGCGCCTCGATCCGCTTTGCCGTCGGGCAAAGCTCATTGGGCGCCATCCTGGTCGCGGCCACGGATAAGGGCGTGGCCGCGATCCTCCTGGGCGATGATCCCGGCACGCTCGTCGACGAGCTTCAGACCCTGTTCCCCAAGGCCGAGCTCGTCGGCGCCGACAAGGAGTTCGAGGCGATGGTGGCCAAGGTCGTGGGCTATGTCGAAGCGCCGGACGTGGGGCTCGACCTGCCGCTCGATGTGCGCGGCACCGCGTTCCAGCAGCGGGTGTGGCGGGCGCTGTCGGAGATCCCCGCCGGCACGACCGCGACCTATGCCGAGATCGCTGAGCGCGTCGGCAGTCCCAAGGCGATCCGCGCGGTCGGGCAGGCCTGCGCCGCCAACACCCTCGCCATCGCCATTCCGTGCCACCGCGTGGTGCGCACGGACGGCAGCCTGTCCGGCTATCGCTGGGGGATCGACCGCAAGCGCGATCTCCTGAAGCGCGAGGGCGCGCGGTGAGCAGCGCGCTCGGGCGCCGCGTTGCCAGCACAGGCGGGCTGGCCGAGCGGGTCGCGGCGCTCGACGCGCGGGCCATCGAGGCGGGCCTCGATGCAGACGGGTATGCCGTGCTGGGCGAACTCATGGCGCCCGGGGAATGCGCGGCGCTGGCGGCGCTCTATGAGGACGAGGCGCGCTTTCGCAGCCGCATCGCCATGGCGCGGCACGGCTTCGGGCGGGGCGAGTACAAGTATCTCGCCTATCCCCTGCCCGAAACGGTGGCCGAGCTTCGCACCGGGCTCTATCCGCACCTTGCCGGGATCGCCAACCGCTGGAACGCGGCGCTCGGCATACAAGTGCGCTATCCCGCGGACCATGCCGGCTATCTCGACCGCTGCCATCGCGCGGGGCAGACGAAGCCGACGCCGTTGCTCCTGCGCTATGGCGCCGACGATTACAACTGCCTGCACCAGGACCTCTATGGCGAGCATGTGTTCCCGCTCCAGGCGACCATCCTCCTCGCCGCGCCCGGCGCCTTCACCGGCGGCGAGTTCGTGCTGGTGGAGCAGCGGCCGCGCCGGCAGTCGCGCGCCGAAATCGTGCCGCTGGGCCAAGGCGACTGCGTGGTCTTTCCGGTGCGCGAGCGGCCGGTGCAGGGGACACGCGGCTTCTATCGCGCCCTCATGCGCCACGGCGTGAGCCGGGTGCGATCGGGCCACCGCATGACGCTGGGCATTATCTTCCACGACGCGCAATGAGCCGGATACGCAACGCGGCGGTGGGCGACCTCTGGGACGATCCCGGCGCGGAAACACTGGGGCCCGGTGCGGCGATGCTGCGCGGCTTTGCCGCTGCCGAGGCGGCGGCGCTCGTCGCCTGCGTCGGCGAAATTGCGGCTGCGGCGCCGTTCCGCCACATGACCACGCCGGGCGGCTTCGTCATGTCGGTCGCCATGACCAATTGCGGCGGCGCCGGCTGGATCACCGATCGCAAGGGCTATCGCTATGCCGGCGCCGATCCCGCCACGGGGACGCCCTGGCCGGCGATGCCGCCGCTGTTGCGGGCGCTGGCCGGGCGCGCGGCCGAAACCGCAGGCTTTGCCGCGTTCGCACCGGATTCGTGCCTCATCAACCGCTATGAGCCGGGCGCGCGGCTGACGCTGCACCAGGACCGCAACGAGCGCGACTTTGCTGCGCCCATCGTCTCGGTCTCGCTCGGCCTGCCGGCGGTGTTCCTGTGGGGCGGGCTGAAGCGCACGGTTCGGCCGCGGCGTCTGCGGCTGGAAAGTGGCGATGTCGTCGTGTGGGGCGGGCCGGCGCGCCTGGTCTTCCACGGTATCGACCCGCTGGCCGACGGCAGCGATGCTCTCACCGGCCGCTGCCGCCTCAATCTCACCTTCCGCAAAGCGCTTTAGCGGTGCTTGCGATCGGCGGCGAGCGAGCGGCGCGCATAGCGGTCGGTCAGCGCGAGTTCGGCCGAGCATTGACGCTCGGAATGCGCGCGCTTGGCGGCGGCCAGATGGCGCTTGGCGGCGCGCGTGTTGGGGCCGGGGCGGAGCTTCGTTGCGACGAAATGCTGGGCTTTTGGCAGCTCGGAGCAGGAAATCGCGGCGGCGGCGGCAAACCCTGGTGCGAGGCAGATCATCAGCCCAAAGGCAAGAGCGCGGATCATACCGGAGAGAACGGCTATTCGACCCGGGCGTTGCCAGCGATCAGACGGTCGGGATCGAGCGGTACCTCGCGTACGGTGCCGCCCAGCACCGGCACGGGCTTGTCGTCGACCGTGACCGCCAGGCCCGAGGCATTGCCGGTGCGCAGCGTAAGGCCGGCGCGGGCGGGCACGCGATAGCTGTCGCCGGCGCGCAGCGTGCGCTGTGCGATGACGGTATGAGCGTCGTCGCTCGCGCGCACCTGGATCCAGCAATCCTTGACCGCGTGAAGCGTGATGCGGGACGGCCCGTCGACGGCGCCGAAGACATGCGCCGTCGCCGCGGCAGCGGCCGGTGCCGCAGCCGGCGCGAGGGCGGCGACCGCCGGCGTCTCGGCCGGCGGCGCCGTCTCGGCAACCGGAGCCGGCGCGGGCGGGGGCGGCAGGGTCGCCACGGTGACGGGCGCGGGCGTCAGATCAGGTGCCGGTGGTGCCGCGACGGGCGTGGCCGTGGCCGCTGGCGCCGCGGCCGCAACATCGGGGGCCGGTGCAGCGCCGGCTGGCGCCGGAGAGGTCGGCGCGGAAGCAGCGGCGGGAGCCGCGGCCGCGGTCTCGTCCGGGGACGGCGCTGGCGTGGCGGCGGGCGCGGCCGCTATCGGCGGTGGGGGCGGCGGCACCAGGTCGGTGGGCACCGCTTCCACCCGTTCCGGCCGGGCGCGCTCGCCGGTCGAGAGGTAGTGCCACATGCCATAGGCGCATACCGCCAGCACGAAGGCGGCCAGGATCATCCGCCCGCCGGGAACGCTGCGCGGCGTCAGCGGCATGGGGAAGGCGAGGTCGCGGCGCTTTTCCAGGCCGGCTGCCTCCTGCTTGAAGCGCCGCACCGCCTCGGTGCCGTCGAGTCCCAGATGGATCGCGTAGGTGCGCACGAAGCCCAGCGCGTAGACCAGGCCCGGCAGCCGGTCGTAGCGCGCCTGCTCGATGGCGGCGATATAGGGGGCGCGGATGCGCAGCGAGGCGGCGACGGTCTCGATCTCGACGCCGAATTCCATGCGGGTGCGGCGCAGCAGGTCGCCGATCGTCTCGCGCGGACGCAGTACCGGCCCTTTGTCGTCGCCGGCCGTGCCCCTCGTCTCGGCGGAGGCAGCGGGCGCGAAATTAGCCATGCGAAAGACGTCCTGAACTATCGTTCCCGTTGTACCAAATCGCGGCGCGGCGTCAAACGGCGATGCCACGATCGGCGCAGAAATCGCGCAGCTTGTCACGAAAACTATGGCTGGGGAGCGCCTCGCACGCCGCCAGGAACGGCCGGAGCGCGCCGAGATCGAGGCTGCGGATCATCGCCTTCACCCGCCCGACCGCGGCCGGCGACATCGACAGCGTGCGAAAACCGACCCCGACCAGGGCCGCGGCGGCGAGCGGCTCGCCCGCCATCTCGCCGCAGAGCGAAAGCTGCACCCGGTGGCGTGCCGCGCCCGCCGCCACCTCGCGCAAGGCACGCAGGACCGGCGGCGACAGGGGGTCGAAGCGCTCCGCGAGCTGGGGATTGCCGCGGTCGCAGGCAAAGAAGAACTGCATCAGATCGTTGGTGCCGACCGACAGGAAATCGATCCGCGGCATGAGCGCGTCGAGCTGAAAGAGGAGCGAGGGCACTTCCAGCATGACGCCCACCTCGACCACGGCGGGTGGCGCCTCGCAGTCGCGGCGCCAGGCGCGCTCCAGCTCGAGCTCGAGGATGGCGCGCGCCGATTCGAGCTCGGCGACCTCGGCGATCATCGGGAACATGAGGCGCAGGCGGCGGCCGGACGCGGCGCGGACGAGGGCACGGAGCTGCTGGCGCAGGATCGCCGGCCGGTCGAGCGCGATGCGGATGGCGCGCCAGCCCATCGCCGGGTTCTCGTCGGCGCCCTTGGGCATGTAGGGCAGCAGCTTGTCGCCGCCTACGTCGAGCGTGCGGAACGTCACGGGACGGTCGCCTGCCAGCTCCAGGACGCGGCGATAGAGCTGGCTCTGCTGCTCCACGGTCGGAAAGCTGTCGCGCAGCATGTATTGCAGCTCGGTGCGGAACAGGCCGATCCCCTCCGCACCGGTCTCGTCGAGATAGGGGAGATCGATGAGCAGCCCGGAATTGAGCTGCAGGCTGACGCGGACGCCGTCGAGCGTCTCGGCCGGGACGTCGCGGAACGCGACATAGCGCTGGCGCTCGTCGAGCCTGAGCCGGAGGCGCTGCTCGATCACCTGCTGCACGTCCTCGCCGGGGCGCAGCACCACCACCGCATCCTCGCCGTCGACGACGACGAGATCGCCGGGCTCGACCCGGGTCAGGACGTCCGTGGACCCGTCCGACGACGGGGATGTCGAGCGCGCGCGCGATGATCGCCACGTGCGCGGTGGGCGAGCCCTCCTCGAGCACCAGGCCCTTGAGGCCGCGGCGGTCATAGTCGAGCAGCTCGGCCGGTCCCATCGAGCGGGCGATGAGGATGAATTCCTCCGGCAGCTCGGCGGCGGCGGCGGTAAAGGCGCGCCCGGCCAAGTGCTGCTGCAGCCGCGTGGCGAGATCGTCGAGGTCGGCCAGGCGCTCGCGCAGATATGAATCGCCCGTTTGCATCAGCCGCACGCGGGTATCCTCGTGCACCTTCTGCACCGCGGCCTCGGCGGTGAGGCCGCCGCGCACCGCCTCGGTCATGCGCAGGACCCAGCCGCGGTCGGCGGCGAACATGCGGTAGCTCTCGAGCACGTCGCGGTGCTCGCCATGCTCGGCCACGTCGCTCGCCGCGAGGAGGTCGTCGATCGCGCTCTGCATCGCGGCAATGGCGCGGCGCAGGCGCTCCAGCTCCTGCTGCGGATCCTCGGCGACGACCTGACGGATGACGACCCGCGGCTCGTGCAGCACGGCCGCGCCGATGGCGAGCCCGCCATTGATGCGCGCGCCTTCCAGCCGCGTCGGCAGCGCGCCCGTGCCGTTGGCGGGCTGGAGTTCGAGCGGGTTCACAAGCCCGCCGCTCGCCACCATCTCGGCGACGATCATGGCGATGGTCTGCAGCGCCTCGATCTCGTCCTCGGTGTGATTGCGCAGCGTGCGGTTCTGCACCACCAGCACGCCGAGCACGTGCCCGCCGCGCAGGATCGGCACGCCCATCAGCGAGTGATAGATTTCCTCGCCGGTCTCAGGCCGGTAGGCGAAGTCGGGATGCGCCTGCGCATCCGCGAGCGCCAATGGCCGCGCGGTCGCCGCGATGACACCGACCAGCCCTTCGCCGACGCGCAGCCGCGTGCGATGCACCGCCTCGGGACGCAGCCCCTCGGTGGCGAAGAGTTCCAGCACCTCGCCGGCGCGCATGAGGTAGCATCGAGCACACCTCGGCCACCATCTCGCCGGCGATGATGTGGGCGACGGCGTTGAGACGATCCTGGGCGGTGCCGGCGCCGGCCATCGTGTCGCGGAGCCGGCGCAGGACGCGGCGGTATCCGGGGACCGCCGCGGCTGGTTCCATCAGGTCCCTGCCACGAGCGGCACGAGCGCCGCCCCCTCGCGCGCGGCCAGTGCCGCCGCCGCCTGCGCCGTCAGCTCGGCGATGATCGCTCGGGTCGACTGCACGCACGTCACCATGCCGACGCTCTGTCCGGCCATGAGCGAACCGCTCTCGACGTCGCCGTCGATCACGGCGCGGCGCAGCGCCCCGGCCCAGAAATGCTCGATCTGGAGCTGGGCGTCCTTGAGCGCCACCTCGCCGCGCTCGATGCGGTCGATGAGGGCGGCGCTGGAGCGCCATGAACTCCTTGGTCCCGTCATTGGCGATCGCGCGCACGGGGATCACCGGCAAACGCGGATCGAGCTGCGCCGAGGGCACCGCGTCGCGCGCGCCGGCACGGATGAAGGCGAGCTTGAAGCGCGGATGCGCGATCAATTCCTGGGCGCAATGCGCCCGTGCACCGTCCCAGACCAGCAGCACTTCTTCATTGGCATGCTGCGAGGAGAGGTATTGAAGGAACTTGTTGACATTCTCGGCATCAAGAAATGGTTGTATCGTAAAATCGATCCGGCCATTAAGCGGGTTTGCCGCGGTGTATGCGTATACATACTCTCTGACAACGCCCTCGGCAACAAGCGGGCGAATCGGATATGGCGCCCAACAAGCATGAGGTTTCATAAGACGGCCGAAACGCGCTTCGTCTTGAAACATCACTCGGAAGGGCCGGGGGGCAACCAAGAATCCTTTGGCCTTCCCAAGTTCCGCTGCGAAGACTTTTTTTTAAAGGCCTCTTGTGCTGCCTTGTCTTCGTCAGGATGTCGTGGTTCTGGTTCAAGTTTTCGCCAACGGTGGCGATCCAACAACCGCGTAATCGTACTTGCTGGCACATCCTTTCCAATCCGTCGCTCGAACGCCTCTTGGATCGAAGAAATGATCACCAACTCACCTGCTCGCGCCTTTTCAACAAATGGCGCGAGGAGTTGCTTTTCTTCCTCTGCGCTCATATGCGCACGTCTTCGACCGCCCCAAGCATCGCGGGCCGACCTTTTGCCGGGAGGGACAACCTGGAACTCCTCCCTGAGGCGAGAAACGGTCGGTACGCTCACCCCGAGCATCGTAGCCGTTTGTTTAACAGAACACCGAAGATTGTTTACCAGCACGATGGATAGACATTTTCGCATGTCATGCACGTCTGAAACAGTCTTCATGTGCTCCAACGCCGACCTGACAAATCGATCTGTTGTATTCAAGTTGCGTGCCATGAATACAATATATGATATTATCAACTTGAACGCAAATTAGTATAAGATCGCCGCATAAATGCGGCGAAAAATTTTTGTTTCCATTGAAGGTATTGACAAATGTTCACAAATAAGTTAACTTATGAGTATGAGGGAAATTAACTTCTATCGACTGGGATCGGGTCGATCTCCAGTTGAGGAATTCATTGACTCTCTAAATCCCAAGCAAGCCAAGAAGGTTGCCTGGGTTATGGGGCTTGTCGAAGACCTTGAACGGGTTCCTGTTCAGTATTTCGAGAAGATGGTCAATACAGATGGCTATGGGAGATACGTATTCAATTTGCCGGGGATATTTTCCGGTTCTTGGGGTTTTTCGCAACCGCCAAGTTTATTCTGGTAGTTCACGGGTTTGCCAAGAAGACTCCAAAGACCCCGCAAAGCGACATTGAACTTGCTGAAAGTAGAAAAAAGGAATATTTGAGTCGAAAAGGAGCCTGATATGAGTGATCTTACTCGCTATATTGCCAAACGGAAAGCCCGAGACCCCCAGTTTGCTAAGAATTTCGATGAGGGATACCTTGATTTTAAAATTGGGGTCATGTTGAAACAAGCACGTGAGGATGCTGGTCTCACTCAGGACGAGTTGGCCCATAAACTGAAGACGAAAAAATCCGCAATCTCAAGAATTGAGAACCATGCGCAGGACATCCGACTTTCAACTCTTGAGAAATTCGCCTTTGCCACTGGTCGTCGGTTCCAGGTGCTGCTCGAGCGAGCATAACCCGTTTGTGGGCAATGGCATTTTATAGTACTCCAAGAAAATAAACAGCACCAAACTGCTCAACGCGGAGTGGTTGCAGTGCTCGTTTCTTCAAACAGCCACCTGATTTGCATTATCGTAACGGGCCTGTATATCCCAGTATGCCCGCCGGTGCAGTTCCATACACCGGCGAATCAATGCGAAGAGGCGCGTTGCAAGAAAAAGACAAAGACGGCAGCGGCAGTAAAACCCAAAGAGCGGGCAGTTTACATCGCCCAACACGCAAAGGCAGCGGCGGGCTTCGCAGCAATTCTTGGATTTGAGCACGCCCTTGGCCCTCGGCGGGGCCAATTTCGGGGATTCGTTCGATCGCCGGGGCAAATAACCGTTGCGGCTTCGTCGGGCACGGCGCAAACCAGCGAGACAAGGTTATGCGTCCGCGCCCGTCTTGTCGCCGCAACTCGGGCAGTACCACTGCCCGTTACTTCTGCCGTTTGCGGAACGTTGGGCGAAATTTGCCTGCCCTGAAAGGCAAAAACCTGCGCGCGGAAAACCAAAGACAGAAAAAAGGGCGGGGCAAAACCAAAAGCCTTTTTAGCTTTCATGGGTTTTGGTTTATATTATGGTCAAGGCAACGGTCTCGTACCCTTGTACCTAGTGGGTTAGCAGTGGAAAAAGCCATCCAAGTCATTGCTCGAGCGCAAGTTGAAGGGCTCTTCTCGTCATATGCCATTGGTGGCGGCATCGCCGCGCTTTTCTACATCGAACCAGTTACTACTTTTGACCTCGACATCTTTATTGTGATGCCAGAATCTTCAGGTCCGCTCATTTCTCTTTCTCCGATTTATTCTTGGCTTGAAGCACACGGCTATAGGCCATCCAAAGAACAGGTTATTATTGAGGGTATTGCTGTCCAGTTCATTCCCGTCTACAATGACCTTGTAAAGGACGGGGTTTTCAACGCTGTCGAGAAGACTTACGGAAAAACTCCAACCCGTGTTCTCCGACCTGAATACCTAATAGCCCTTATGCTCCAGACTTTCCGATTGAAAGACAAAGAGAGACTTGGCAGATTCTTGCAGGAAACAACTATTGATTATCCATTGCTCGATTCAATTTTTCTCAAGTATAATC
Organism: uncultured Alphaproteobacteria bacterium; assembly: GCA_963832575.1. Taxonomy (GTDB): domain Bacteria; phylum Pseudomonadota; class Alphaproteobacteria; order ATCC43930; family CGMCC-115725; genus DATJLY01. Next base: position 12,210 of record CAWHUT010000011.1, on the reverse strand, counting down.
TCAAGAATGTTTTCGAAACTTTCAAGGGACAGTACGATGGCCGCCAACCCTGATAGTTACATTCAATACAACAAAGAGCTGGTTCAGAATATCTTCAAGAAGAAAGAAGAATTCCACCTTGCTCAAGCTCGGTTGCCAATTGAAGAAAAGGTAAAGATCCTTGTCGAACTTCAAAAGATGTCCCTTCTCGTTCGTCCAAAGCAAGGCGAAGCTGATACCCGATTAGTTTGGCAACTCTCCTAGTTCAGTTGGTTTCGTTCAGTCCCTGCCCCTTCAAGGTCACCAGGCAGACCGGCTGTGTTGAGGCATCCATGCCCAGCACCACCGGAGGCAGTGTGCCCGGCGGCAGGCGGCGCAGGTCGGCCATGGCCAGATTGGCGATATTGCTGAGCGCGGCATTCGGGATCGGTGCCTGGCTTGAAGTAAATCTTGATCAGGCTCACGCCGGTCAGCGAGCGTGATTCGCTGTGGTCGATATTGGCGCCCAGAGTGAAAGAATCGCTCGAAGGTATCTGTAATGTCGGCTTCGATCTGCTGGGGGGCATTCCGTTGTAGAACGTCGCCACCACCACCACAGGCATATCGATCTTGGGAAACAGATCAACCGGCATGCGCACCACGGTGACCACCCCCACCAGCGACACCATCAGGCACAGCATGATGATGAAGAACGGATATCTGAGAGCAAACTTCGGCATTACTTTGCACCTCCGTTGCTCTCTTCTGCTTCCGCTTTCATGTCGATTACGCCGCCCGCACTCGCGCATTACTTCGGAAGCCGGCGCCTGAGTGAGGATCGGAGACACCTGTTCGCCTTCGGTGTACTTCTCCTGGCCGCCCAGAATCACTCGCTCGCCAGGCTCAAGTCCGCTCTTGATTTCGGCGAGCTTCGATCCCCGCAGCCCGACCTCGACGTTGCGGATGTGAATTTGATTGCTCGCGTCCAGCAGAATAAACCGTTTCCTGGTTTCCCTTGAGCACCAGCGCCTCGACCGGAATGGTCGTCACGTTTTCCACGCGTGCAAGCTGCAGTTCAGTATTGGCATACATGCCCGGAGAAATCGAGAGATCCTGATTCTCCACATCGACTTCGGTCTCCATGGTCCGGGTTTCAAAGTTCACATCGCGGGTAAAGCGCACGATCTTGCCGGTAAAAGAACGGCCGATAGCATCCACGCGAACCTGCATTGGGTCGCCGACATGCACATACCGCACATCGTCCTCCGGAATTGGCATGCGCAGGCGCAACAGGCCGCTCTGCGAGAGCCTCACGATTGGAATATCCTGCTCGTTTGAGTTGGTGCCGCTTTGAATCAGCGCGCCCGTATCGGCATAGCGCCAGACGATCACGCCGTCCAGCGGCGCAACCACGTTGGTGTAGTTCTTGCAGCGCCTGCACGCGGTCGTTGTCCGTGTGCGCCACTTCCGCATGCTGCTGCGCCGCGGATGCAGCGGCTTTGGCCGCATCCACCTGCGCCTCCGAGGACAGGTCCTTGCTCTGGGCATCGTCCAATTCCTGTTGCGCGATCAGTCCTGGCTGCGCTTTTGATGTTTCAAGTAGACGCTCATAATCGGCGTGCAGCGCCGCATGGACGGCCTCTGCCCGCGTGATCTCATGTTGCGCGCGAAGCAGATCGTCCTTGGCCTGCTGCATCTAGAATACGGTGCCCTTCAATTGCGCGTTCAACTCTGGAACTTCCAGTACCGCCAGTGTCTCTCCCTTGCGCACCTTGTCGCCGATATCCACATTGATCTTCACCATGAAGCCGGTGACCTTCGGGTGGACATCCACCACCTGGTAGGGCTGAAACTGCCCGGCGAGGCTCAAGATGTGCGCAATATTTCCCCGTTGAGCCGCGACCACCTTCGCGGAGGGCATCTCCGCGGCACTCGCGTCTGCATGTTGGTTCTTGAAATGGCACGCTGAGATGCCTGCCAGAAAAGGAAGGGTATTCCTGCGGCCAGATATCAGGGAGGTTCGCTTTCGCATAGGTCGAATGCACCTCGAATTGAATTTTTCGCTTACTGGGTTCAGTGCGCCACGGCATGTTCCCCGAAGGAGAGCATGCAACGCGGCATCCGACGATTAATCTCTATCGGCATCGGATGCATCAGTCTTTTCAGCACGAGAAAAGCTAGACGAGAGCGGGAGGGGGGCGAACGAAGACGGTGCTCAAAATGGCCCGACTTAGCCGCCGCGACCGATTTGCGCGCTGCACTACTGGAAGGGATATTGTTAGGTTGAAAATGCAGAGTGTAAGCAGCAGAATAAAGAAAATGGAGGAAGTCGTTGCGAATAGAACGCTGCCCAGGGCTTTCGTGCGAACCACCAGCGGACTTTCAGTTTCTCTGGATTGCTCATCCTTTGACAAAATCTTGGCCATTGGAATCTGATGAGAGGCAACCTGAGATGGACTATAAAGAGAAAGTTTGTACTGTAAGCCCCACACAAAAACCGAAAATGCCAGGCCCAGGACCGCAAGGGTCACCCAGCGATTGGACGGCCGATTTGTGGTCTGATCATTCACATTCACACGAACCTGAATTGAAGTCTACTCGAAGAACCAGCCGCAACTCCAATCGCAAGCGGATTCGGGAAATCGTACCCCTATTCTTTGATAACAGAACGTGCAAGAAGGTTGCTCAATTCTTTTAATCCTCAATAAGAAATATCGTCGGGACAATATAAGTCTCATCATCCTGCGCCGCAGTATCGATCTAGTGTTAAATCAGAGACTTAGATTCGACCTCCCCGGCGCGGAAGCCGGCGCGGAGCTCTGCCGCATAGGTTGAACTATCGCATTCACGAGTTTGCTCCAAGCTTTCTCAATATGGTCAAGGAGGGCACGCGCTCAGCGAGAGTCAACCTGGGACCATTCCCCCGTTGCTGCGCGCGACCGGTTATACTCGGTCTTTCACATCCAACAAGGACGGAATCGCCGACGACATCGGTAACTTCCATCGAGAGCAGGAGGCCGAATGAGTTCACACCTCGTTGATAACATTCAGTCCGCGCAGCAGATGCTGGGGACACTTGCCGGCATGGACGCGGAAGTGGCGAGAGCAGCCGATGCAATTGCAACCGCGCTTCTGGCTGGAAATAAACTGCTGGCCTGTGGAAATGGCGGTAGCGCGGCGGATGCTTCTCACATGACCACGGAGTTTGTCTGCCGGTTCAATCGCGATCGCAAGCCCTATCCGGCAATCTCACTGGCCGCGCACGCCGGAGATATTACAGCCATCGGAAACGATTATGCGTTTGACGATCTCTTTGCTCGACAGATTGAATGTTTCGGCAAAAAGGACGACGTATTGTGTGCGTTTACGACCAGCGGCCAGAGCGAAAACGTGCGACGAGCCTTGATTGCCGCAAAAAAAGCCGGCGTCGTTTCCATCGTCTTTCTCGGTCGAGACGGCGGCCGCTGCACCGGCATTGCCGATATTGAGTTGATAGTTCGGAACCCCTCCGCAGCCCGCATCCAGGAGGGTCACAAACTGCTGCTTCACACGATTTGCGAAATCGTCGAGGAGCGCCTGCAGACGCAGGAAAAGGGATCTCTCGAAGTACCGGTGTAATCGAACTCGGCGTGATCCTGGTGTCACACCGGCCTTGAATGGTTCAAGTCAGTTGTTCTTTACCCTCAGTGCTTTCAAGTGCGGAGATCAACTTTTCCTCGAAACTTGCTGTACACGAAAACCACGTAGCCGACCGCCAGCGCCATGCCGAAGCTCCACCAGACCAGACCCACGGCTAGGGTGTGCGGGCCGGAGATTGCCCTGGCGAGAGTGATGTCGCGGTCTGAGCCGGTGGAAGCGGGCAGAAGTGTGGGATAAAGGCTCCAGCAGGCGCCGGCCAGCATAAAGAACAGATAGAGGCAGGAAGCGAGAAAGGCTTTGACAGGCTGGCCCTTGCGATTCAGAATCCAGATGCCAGCCATGCGACGCGACCACCCCTGCCGGAATGACGAAGGTAAATGGGTAATTGAAGTAGTTGTCCAAGCCGGCGGGACGCACGGCGATCGTGGCGACGAGGCTGACGATGGTGAGCAGACGCAAGCACAAGCCACAGCGGGTCAACGATGCGCCGCGCACGCTGAGCCAGTTCGCCTGAAGTCTTGATCGTGAGCCAGAGGGCGCCATGAAGCGTGAGCGCCACCAGCGCCAGCACGCCGCCAATCACTGTGTACCAGTCCAGAATTCCGGGATGAGTGCCAGGCTGCCAATTGGTCCACAAGGGCAGAAAGAAGTAGCCGTCGGCCTGCAGAGGAACGCCGCGCAGAACATTGGCCAGCGCCGCTCCGAAAAAAATGGCGAGCAACGCGCTTGCCAATCCAAAGACTCCATCCAGCAGTGCGCGCCAAACGCCTACGTCGATGTGGTTGCGCAGTTCCAGGCTTACGCCGCGCAGGATCAGCAGCCAAAGCACGATCATCAGCGGCAGATAGAACCCACTGAAAGCCGAGGCGTACAGAAGCGGAAAGGCGAAGTAAAGCGTTCCGCCGCCGGCCAGCAGCCAAACCTCGTTGCCGTCCCACACCGGCCCGATGCTGCCCAGCGTGGCGCGGCGTTCGGCTTCGGTGCGCACCAGAAAAAGGTGAAGCACACCCACGCCCAGGTCGAAGCCGTCCAGCACCACGTAGCCCACGATCATCACAGCAACCAGCCAGAACCAGATAAAACCCATCATGGCAGAACTTCCTTTCTCCTCAGGCTCGTCAAGCGCAGTGCTGCAGATCGTTCAATCGGCGTGAGCTCGCTCCGGCGGAAATGCCTTTCGGTTCCGGGCCACTGCTCGATCTCGCGGTAGATGAGCACGGTGAACAGCAGACCCAGCAATGCGTAGAGGCCCATAAAGCCGATCAGCGTGAATAGCCCGTTGCTGGCCGAAACGGTGTTCGAGTAGCCCTCGCTGGTGCGCATCAGACCATAGATAAGCCAGGGCTGGCGGCCGAGTTCGGCGGTCATCCATCCGGCAGTGTTGGCAATGTAAGGCAGCGGAAAGCTGAGCAGCAGCGCCCACAGAGCCCATCGCGCTGTGTAAAGCCGTTTGCGCCAAAGCAGCAGCGCTGAGACGATCATGAGCAGCGCGAACCAGGTTCCCAGGCCGGCCATGATGTGGTAGGCATAGAAGAGCAGAGGCAGTGCGGTGGGCCACTGGTCGTGAGGAATCTGATCCAGGCCTTTAACTTCGGCCTTGGTAGTGCCATAGATCAGAAAGCTCAACGCGTTGTTGACGACGATGGGATTGTCAATCAGTCCGGTCTCCTCGTTAGGCTGGCCGATGAGCACCATGCCCGCGCCAGCCTCGGTCTTGGAACAGACCCTCCATGGCGGCGATGGCGGCCGGCTGGTTGCGCGCGACATACTTGCCGTGCAGATCGCCGGTGGGAAAGATGATGGCGATCGAAGCGATGACGCCGGCAATGACGCCGACCTTGAGAAAGATGCGGCCGTAGTCCTCGCGCCGCCCCTCCAGCAGATAAAAAGCGCCCACGGCGCTCATGACGAAGGAGCCGGTGATGACTGCGCCGGTCATATTGTGCGCGTATTGCAGCAACGCCCAGGGATTGAGAAGCAGTTGCCAGAAGCTGAGCACCTCAAACTGGCCGTTGGGCAGGCGATCGTAGGCCACAGGATGCTGCATCCAGGCGTCAGTGACGATGATGAAGTAGCCTGAGATCCACGATCCCACAAAGACCATCACCGCCGAGAACCAATGCATCAGTTTGGATATTCGCTTTTCGCCGTAGAGAAAAAGTCCCAGAAAGGCCGACTCCAGAAAGAAGCTGAAGACGCCCTCCATGGCCAGCGGCTGGCCGATCACGCCGCCGGAAAGCTGCGAGAACCGCGCCCAGTTGGTGCCGAATTCGAACTCCATGGGGATGCCGGTCACCACGCCGAAGACGAAGTTGATGCCGAAGATGCGTCCCCAGAAACGCGCCGCGCGGTCCCACTCCTCGCTGCCGGTTTTGAGTGCCACAGACTTGAGCACCACGATCAGAAGTGCAAGGCCCATGGTGAGTTGGGGAAATAGATAGTGGAAGGTGATAGTGAAGGCAAAGTGCAGCCGGTGGATCAATTCAGCGGTCATGGATACTCTCCTCTCAAAATCCACTGCGCCTGGGTGGGGGGAGGCGGTACCAATCTTACATTGCCATTCCGCCGCATGTCGATGGTTGGCTTGCACGGACTGGAACGACTAATGTCATTGTATCGTCGCTCCGGTTTGACATAAGACAAGTTTTTCCGCATCCGCGGCGGATGGTCAAGGCAAACACGTTACACTCCAATGGAAGCCACAATTTGGAGTTTGTCATTTCGTTTTTTTGCCGCATTTGAAATTCGATCAAAATTGACCATCTGTGACTTAAGTCCCTGCGTTATCCTCGTCCAGTTCACTACCCTGGCCGTACAGCGTTTCTCCGCAGACGAATATGCATAACCATTGCGATTACCTTGTCTGTCGTCGATATCGGCTTTATTTCACGCGTCAAACCCATTCCGCTCTCGGAACAAGCGACGCAAACTCTTCAATCGAGGAGAAATCATGTCTTATAAACGGTATTGGGTGGCTTTGGCCATCGTCATCATTGGATCGTTCGCCGTGCTCGGGGAGTGGGACGGAAGATGATCAGTGCAGCTCCGCCCCTTCCCGATGTCTACACGACGGACGGGCAGCTTCTCTTCACAGGCAGTACCATCACCGATGGCCAGGGCGTGTGGCAATCCATCGGCGGCCAGGAGATCGGCACTGTCTGGGGCCACGGCGCATATGTTGCGCCGGACTGGAGCGCCGACTGGCTGCACCGGGAATCGGAGATTCTGCTCAACACCTGGGCGTCAGCGCCGGTGCGGCAAACTTTGCCGCGCTCAAGCTCGATCAGCAGGCAATATTCAAGGCTCGCCTGATTCGTGAGATGCGGACCAACACTTACGATGCCTCGACGCAATCGCGTCACCATCGAGCGCGATCGCGCCGCCGCATTCGAGCAACTCGCTGCCTACTACGCCGATGTCTTTGCCACCGGCCGGTCAGAGTATGCGATTCCGCAGCGGTGCGCTGACCAACTCTGCAAAGCAGCATCAACTTGCCGCATTCTTCTGGTGGACCTCCTGGGCCGCCAGCACCGATCGTCCCGGTCGAAGACTACCTATACCAACAATTGGCCGCATGAGCCGTTGATTGGCAAATGTTCCGACATCCGGAGCCGTGCTCTGGAGCATCCTCAGCTTCGTCGGTTGCTGGCCGGCATCGGCGGCCTGGTCTGGTGGTACGCTTCGCAGGAGAAGGTCTCGTTCACGGCCCTTATCCTGAGAAAGATCCATTCCTTGCATTTCAAGCCGACGCCGTCGCAGCGCGCAACCATGAAGTATTTCTTCGTGGTGGTCATTCTCTGGGGCGTGCAGATTCTGATGGGCGTGTTGACCGCGCACTACGGAGTCGAAGGGCACGGCTTCTATGGCTTTCCGCTGGACCAGTACCTGCCTTACGCGGTCACGCGCACGTGGCATCTGCAACTGGCCATCTTCTGGATCGCAACTTCGTGGCTGGCAACCGGCCTTTATGTCGGCCCAGCCGTCAGCGGCCATGAGCCAAAATATCAGCGGCTGGGTGTCAACGTACTCTTCGGCGCACTGATTCTCGTGGTCGGCGGATCGCTTGCCGGCGAATGGCTTGGCATCCAGCAGCGCCTTGGCAACATGTGGTTCTGGTTCGGCAGCCAGGGTTATGAGTATGTTGACCTGGGAAGATTCTGGCAGATTCTGCTATTCGTCGGACTGGTTCTGTGGCTTGTCCTGATGGTCGCGGCGCTCAAGCCGGCGCTTGTTCGCAAGAGCGAAGACCGGTCCCTTCTGATTCTGTTCCTCATCTCCAGCATCGCCATTCCGCTCTTCTATTCGGCTGGCCTGATGTATGGTCAGCGCAGCCATCTCGTCACCGCTGAATACTGGCGCTGGTGGGTAGTTCACCTCTGGGTTGAGGGCTTCTTTGAAGTATTCGCAACTGTCGTGATCGGGTTCCTCTTTACGCGGCTCAAGCTGATTGAGATTCGCACCGCAACCAAGGCTGCTCTTGTTCTCGACGACGATCTTTCTTTCCGGCGGAATCATCGGCACCTTTCATCACCTTTACTTTGCAGGTGCGACGCCAGCAGTCATCGGCCTCGGCGCGATCTTCAGCGCGTTTGAAGTTGTGCCGCTGACTCTGATCGGCTATGAGGCCTGGGAGAATATTCGCCTTGCGCAGCCAACCAAGAAGTCTCAGTGGATCGCCAACTACAAGTGGCCCATCTACTTCTTCGTTGCCGTTGCATTCTGGAACCTGGTGGGAGCAGGCCTGTTCGGCTTCCTCATCAATCCGCCCATCGCCCTCTACTACGTGCAGGGACTCAACCTCACCCCGGTTCACGGCCATACGGCTCTGTTCGGCGTATACGGAATGCTGGGTCTGGGCCTTACGCTCTTCTGCCTGCGAGCGCTGAAGCCGAGCCGCAAGTGGAAGCAAGGGCCACTGAAGCTTTCATTCTGGTCTCTCAATCTGGGGCTGATCTTCATGGTCATCCTCAGCATGTTGCCGGTGGGACTGCTGCAGGCCTGGGCATCCATCGAACAAGGCACATGGTATGCGCGGTCTGCGGAGTTCATGCAGTCCGGCACGATGCAAACACTGCGCTGGATGCGTGTTCCCGGCGACATCCTGTTCGCCATGGAGCCGCTCTGTTTGCCTGGTTTGTCCTGGGACTGCTGACCGGACATTCCTACTGCAGTGAAGAAGCTGGCGGGGTTGAGACCGGGCTGCGCGCCGCGGACTAAGAAACACGGCGGCGCTTTCGACAGGGTTACTCGCCCCTTTTGAAAGCGCCGCATCAACAGATTCGCCTATGTGTGTTCTACGAAGGAAAATTCTATGAACTATACATTTCTCGCCAACCTGAAAGAAGAGTTCGCACTGCCGGAAATGGGAATCCTGAGCCGCGTTCTGCACAAGGACGACAAGGTGAACATTACCCTGTTTGGATTCTCGAAGGGTGAGGAACTCTCCGCACATTCTGCGCCAACCCCGGCCATTCTGTACTTTTTGGAGGGCGAAGCCGAAGTCCAATTGGGAGACGACAAGGTCAGCGCCCAACCGGGATTATTCGTTCATTGCCCCCGATGCTGCCCCATGGAATCTGCGCAAAGTCTCCTTTGAAATTGCTGCTTATTCAAATAAAATCCGAGTGATCGCTGGAGGATTTTTGAATGATTCAGCTCAAGCGTGTTTACGAGAGTTCCAGCAGCACGGATGGGGCGCGATTTCTCGTTGAGCGGTTATGGCCTAGGGGCATAAAAAGTCTTCCCTGGAAATCAAAGCATGGCTGAAAGATGTAGGTCCCAGCACCGATTTGCGTAAATGGTTCAACCACGATCCGACGCGGTGGAATGAGTTCCGGAAGCGATACTTCACCGAGTCGAAAAGATCCAGCTTCCTGGCTTCCGTTGACCGAAGCCGCGCGTCACGGCACCGTCACACTCGTCTACAGCTCTCATGATCCTGAACATAACAATGCCGTTGCGTTGAAGGAATTTCTCATCCAGCATCACGCTGGATCGATTCGCGCGTCATAACTCTTACTTGGCCTCCTCAGCCGATCCTTTGCCGCCGCGAAACGGCAGTCGGATGCGCAGAATGCGCTCGCGGCTGCGCTCCTCGGCAAGGTTTCGAGAGCGCGCCCGCAGCAGATCTTCGAGTGAAACCATTCCCACTATCTTGCGATTTTCGCTGTTGTCCACGACGGGCATCCGCGTGTAACCCGTTTCCGCCATGCGATCGACGACGGTACGCAGCGGCTCGTCCGCAAATGCCACTTGAGGGCTGCCGCGCGAACCTCCGACATCAGGGTTCGTTCGCCATTGTGAGTGGTAAGATCCTTGCGAGTGATCACCCCGCTCAGTCGGTGTTCGGTGTCGATCACGGGGTATAGGTGCTGGCCCCGAGTGGAATGGCCATCCTTCACCATACTTCGCGCCTGTTCATGTATCCGTTTCCATTAAAGGCGATGAGCCTGGTGCGCATCACTTCGCGGACGAACAGAATCTCCAGCGGATCCACGGCATATTCGCGGCTGAGGTGATAGCCGCGGCGGGCCACTTTCTCGGTCAGGATGGAGCGCCGCAGGGTGAGTACGGTGAAGCCGTGGGCGATGGTGACGGCCAGCAGCAGCGGCAGCAGCATGTTGACATCGTGAGTGAGCTCCAGCGCGAAGATGACGCCGGTGAACGGCGAGCGCATGGTGCCGCCGAGAATCGCGCCCATGCTGACCAGCGGCCAGAAGCCGGCGCCCTCGTGAGGCAGGAACATGCTTCCATGCCGCCCAGCGCGCCGCCCATCATGAGCAGCGGCGCCAGCACGCCGCCGGAGGTTCCCGAGCCCAGCGACACCGCCCAGATGACCGACTTCACCAGCAGGATGCCCAGAATCACGTCGCGCGGCACGTCGCCCTGCAGCAGCGCGCCGATGGTGTCGTAGCCCACGCCCAGCGCCTGCGGAAAAATCAGGCCGCCGAGCCCGATCACCAGGCCGCCGATGGCTGGCCACCACATCCAGTGGATGGGCAGCTTAGCGAAAGAGTCTTCGGCGGCGTAGACCGCCAGGGTCAGCAGCGCCGAAGCGCGCCCGCCAGCACGCCCGCCACCACGCAGCCCAGCAGTCCTTGCGGGCCGATGAAGACGGGGTGCGCCGGCACCGGGAAAGCGGCCCCAGTCCCAGAATGTAGCGCCGCGCCGCGCCCGCGGTGACGCTGGCCAGCGCCACGGGAATAAAGCTGCGCGGCTTCCATTCGAACAGCAGCAGTTCGACGGCCAGCAGCACCGCGGCCACCGGCGAGGCGAAGGTGGCGGACATGCCCGCCGCCGCGCCGGCCACCAGCAGCGTCTTGCGCTCGGTGGCGCTGGTCAGCCGGAACAACTGCGCGATCATGGAGCCGAATGCGCCGCCGGTCATGATGATGGGGCCTTCGGCGCCGAACGGTCCGCCGGAGCCGATGGAGATCGCGCCGAGAGCGGCTTGAGAATGGCGACCGTGGTTCCACCTTGCTGCCGTTGATCAGGATGGCTTCGATGGCTTCCGGAATGCCGTGGCCGCGAATGCGCTCCGAGCCGTATCGCGCCATGAATCCGATGATCAGCGCCGACGACCGGCACCAGCATGCCCACCAGCCCAGATGATTGCCCGCCGGCGAAACCAGTGCGCCGCTCCACCGCTGGTAATAGAAAAGATTGGTGAAAAGACCGATCAGGCGCAGCAGCGCCAGTGCCACGTACGCGCTTACCACGCCGATGCCGATCGCCAGCATGGAGATGGCCAGCACGCGAAGTGTTGTGGTGAAATCGCCGAGCTTTTTGAGCTCTGGGGAACGGTTTATGCTGCTATGGCGGTCGTTGATTTAGCCCGCCACTTCAATTTTATCGCCGATTCTGTCATTCGTATTAGGTTCTCCTATAGGTTCTATCCCGTCTATTGGATGATCCCGGGGTGACGGCAGATTCACAACTCGCTCGTCGACCCAGTTGAATGTTGGAACTGACTCTGCACGATGAATTCCACTCTCGAACAACCCCGGTTTTCCGCTCGACGTTTGTCAGGCGATGCATTAGTGTCAAGGTGTGAAATGAAATAAGGGGCAAAAACCTCGTTGCGCTGCGTTCGCAAAGATGTGGTAATTGTTGAAGCGGGAACCAAAGTAGAAGCCGACCTTGTCGCCAACAATCTCGGCAACTCCCTCTTCCATTGCCATCAGCAGGACTAAATTGATTCCGGCTTCACGACTCTCTTTCGCTATGCATAAAAGGAGCACCCTTGAAGTCCATTTGCCTCGCACTCATTCTCTTGCGCAGCTATAGCCCGCGCCCAGGGCAACTATGAGATTCAGGTCTATGGCGTCGAAACCGTTGCTCCCCGCAGTACGATGGTCGAACTCCATTCAAACTTCACCTCCGACGGCCATCCGGCCATAGGCGGCATCGCGGCCACAAACCACGCCGAACACGAAACCATTGAAATCACCCAGGGAATCAACGACTGGTCCGAAGTAGGTTTTTATATATTCACCAGCGAGCAGAGCGGCCTTGGCGTCCAGTGGGTCGGCGACCACATCCGTCCCCGCGTCCGCGTACCGGAAAAGTGGCGCTGGCCGGTCGGCGTCAGCCTCTCCAATGAGATCGGCTGCC
>CAWHUT010000010.1:0-168894 GCA_963832575.1 uncultured Alphaproteobacteria bacterium | reverse complement strand
ACTGCCTGCACGTATCTGAAGGTTCACGTCCACGATGAAGCCTTTTTTGTACAGGTTATCCTCGGCCTCCCGTATCTCGAATTTGATCCGCTCCTCAGTAAGCCCTGACGCATAGACGAGCGGTAACGCGCGTTCCGAAATCTCTTCAATCACGACCCATTCGCCTGTTCGTTTGCCGAGCGTCGCGTCTTTGATGTTGGACTGGACGAAAGTCATTAGGACCCGCAGGTGATCGGCGGTTTCTCCATGCTCTAGTTCGCGACGCTGTTGGTCGATTTGGTCGGCCGCACGGCGCGCCTGTGCAGTGTTGAACTCAACGGCCGCGCGGACCTGTTTCTTGCCATCCTCGAACCGGACCGCCTCAATGCGGCTGGAACCGTGCGGGTCTTTCGCGATGGCAGCAACGGCGTCCATAAAGTCTTTCAGTTCGGCACGAGAGGCATTCTCGACGCGCCCGCCAAGATTGAAGTAACGACCCAGCCGCTCGCCCCAGCGCCGCACGAAATCCTCTACGACAACAGCGTGTTCCATATGCGCCACGATGGCGCCCAGTAAGACAATTAGGTCCGCCTCGACTGAGCCGGGCCGTATCTCTTTCACAAAGACTTGGCTCTGAGGCTTGATGTCGGGGAACCGTTCCCGCACGAAACGGTCAACCTCACTCTCCAATGAGGTGAAGAGCGAGACGAAATCCCCCAACTCAATCGGCTGTGAGTAGTCGATTCTTCAGGGCAATGTACGCTGGCGCCTCAGCCATGAGGGCAGCATATGTGCTCCCGTAATAGTTGTCATTGATTCGATTCATGTCATGAATCCCATGGCATCGGGCAGCTTCTGAGTTTGCTACCTAATGCCGGAATGATGGGGGTCGCGGAACGGGCGCTGACGCATCAGCTTGCCCTCGCGCAGGAAGCCCGCGACCGAATGGATCATGCTGACCTCGAGCGCCTCGCCGGCATCGAGCGGCGGCAACAGCCCCGGCAGGCGCGCTGCCAGCATCGACTTGCCCGCGCCCGGCGGCCCGATCATCAGGAGGTTATGCCCGCCGGCCGCGGCGACTTCGAGCGCGCGCTTGGCCGTCTCCTGGCCCTTGATGTCCTTGAGGTCGAGGGCCGACGGCGGCGCTTCCGCGATCTGCGGCTGGGGCGATGCCAGCACCTGCGTGCCCTTGAAGTGATTGACGAGCGCCAGCAGCGAGGGTGCTGCCAGCACCTCGATGCCGTTGGCCCAGGCCGCCTCGCCGCCGCAGGAGGCCGGGCAGATGAGGCCGCGCCCCTTTGCCGCCGCGCCCATCGCCGCCGGCAGCACGCCCGCGACGGCGAGCAGCGACCCGTCGAGCGAAAGCTCGCCCAACGCCGCGTATTCCTCGATCTCCGCGCCGTCGAGCACGCCCATCGCCGCGAGCAGGCCCAACGCGATCGGCAGATCGAAATGGCTGCCCTCTTTGAGAATGTCGGCGGGCGCGAGATTGACGGTGATGCGCTTGGGCGGCAGCGCCAGGCCCATCGCGGCCAGGGCGGCGCGCACACGCTCGCGCGATTCCCCGACCGCCTTGTCCGGCAGGCCGACGACGGTGAAGGCCGGCAGGCCCGCGGTGATCGTGACCTGCGCCTCGACCTCGACCGCCTCGATGCCCTGGAACGCGACCGTCCGGACACGCGCGACCAAAATGCTTCTCCCATCCCGTGCCGCTGCGCTGAGATTAGGCGACGCGGCGCGCGCCGGCCAGCGCTGGGAATTGGCGGTAGCCGCGGGCGCCGGGTCGCGCAACCGCGCGGCGTCCGATGGCGCTGTTGTCGCCTGATTGCCCCCCTAAGGGGGCGCTGACTCGCGTCGCGGCGCGGGTTAGCGTCGCGCCGTCAAGGGGATTGCGGCGCAATGCGATTGTCACGGGGCCTGCTTCTGCTGGTGCTGCTCAGCCTGGCCATTCCCGTGACCTTGCAGATCCTGGACGAGGCGAGCGTGCGCCATCGCCGCGAGGAGGAGTTTCGCAATGCCGCGCTGCGCCGCGTCGAGGCGACGGGCGCCGAGGTCGAACGCGCCATCGACGGTGCGCGCCGGCTTCTGCATACGCTGGCCCAGACGCCGGCCGTCGAGGGCTTGAATTGGGAAGCCTGCAATCGATTTTTCGCCCGGACCGATACCGGCGATGCGAGCTACCGCGATCTCGCCGTGGCCGATCGCGATGGCATCGTCACGTGCGCGAACCGGCCGGAATTGCTCGGACTGTCCGTGCGTGACCGGCCTTATATCGCAACGGCCCTGGACGAGGGACGCTTCGCCGTCGGCACTTACGCCGTCGATCGGCCCGACGAAGGACCGGTTCTGCCGGTCGCCGCTCCTGTCATCACGCATGACGAGGTCGCCGATGCGAGCATTTTCCTGACCATCAGCCTGGACGAGCTTGGCCAGCGCCTGCGCGAGAGCCGGGAGCCGATCGAGGAGGCGCTCCTGGTCACCGATCGCAACGGCACGATCCTGGCGAGGCTGCCTCAAGGCGAGCGCTTCCGCGGCCAGAAGGTCAGCGAGCCCTATCGCTCCCTGCTCGGCGCGAGCGAGGCCGGGGTGATGGAAACGACCGGCGCGGACGGACGCCGTATGCTCGTCGCCTATTCGCCGCTCAGCGTGCCGCCGCAAAACATCTTCGTCGCGGTCGCCGTCGACAAGGCCAACTTCTTCGCGCCGCTCGACCGCGACACGCTGCGCGATATCGTCGGTATCGCGCTCGGCGCGGCCGCCGCGATGGTCGCCGCGTGGAGCATTGCCACGCATTTCGTCGCCCGCCCGATCGATCGCCTGACCGATGCCGCGGTGCGATGGCAGCGTGGCGATTACGCCGCGCGCGCCGGCCCGGGCGGCGGGGTGGCAGAGATCGGCACGCTGGCGGCGGCGTTCGACGTACTTGCCGCCAAGCTCGAGATGCGCGAGCGCCAATTGCGCCAGGCGGCCGACGCCAAGCGCCGCCTGCTGGCGGCCGCCGGGCATGATCTGCGCCAGCCGCTGCAGATCCTGACCTTCGTGGTGGGCAGGCTCGGCCACGTCGAGGTCAACGCGGCGGAAGAGCGTCATCTCGCGCGCGCGGAGCGGGCGCTCGACCGGCTGACTGCCGCGCTCGACACGTTCGTGGAGGCCGCGCGCCTCGACAGCGGCGCCACGCAGGTGCGCCGCCGCACCATCTTCGTGGCCGACCTCATCGCCGAGATGACGGACGACTGGACCGCCGCCGCCGAGGCGAAGGGGATCGTTCTTCGCATCGTGCCGACCCGCGCGGCGATCGACAGCGATCCCGACCTCATCCGCACCATCCTCAACAACCTCGTCGGCAACGCGGTGAAATACACCGCCCGCGGCGGCGTGCTCGTCGGCTGCCGCAACCGTGGCGACTGCGTGCGCATCGAGGTGTGGGATACCGGCATCGGCATTCCGCCGGACAAGCTCGATCTGGTCTTCACCGAGTTCGCGCAGCTCGACCGGGCGCGGGAGGGGTTCGGGCTGGGCCTCGCCATCGTGCAGCGGGCGGCGGAGCTGCTCGGCCATACGCTCTCGGTCTCCTCGCGGCCGGGCAAAGGCTCGCGCTTTGCCCTCGACGTGCCGCGCGCGGCAACGCCGCGATCGGTATCGGGGCACGCGGTCGCCTCGTGACCGCTTGACCCCCGCGCGCGGGCGCCCGTACTGTCGTGCTCGCGAGCAGCAAGCCATCGGGAGCGCCGCCATGGCCGACGATTTCGAGAATCACTGCTGGCACGACATCGTGCCGGCGGACATCCTGGAGATCTATTCGCACTATCGCCGCGAGCTCTTCGTCGGACCGGCGCCGGCGCTCATCGCCATCGATCTCTACGAGCTTGCCTATGAGGGCGGGCCGCGCCCGGTGATCGAGCTGCATCAGACCTATCCCAGCTCGTGCGGCGAGCATGCCTTCGCGGCGATAGCGCCGACGCAGCGGCTTTTCGCCGCCGCGCGCCGCGCCGGCCTGCCCGTGTTCTATTCGACGATGGACACGCGCACGCTGGCCAAGCCCGCCGCCGTGGCGGCGACGCGGCGCCAGCGCGTCCCCACCGCGCCCGAGCTCTACGTCATCCGCCCCGAGTTCAAGCCCGAGCCGGGCGACGTCGTCATCACCAAGCAGCGGGCGAGCGCCTTTTATGGCACGCCGCTCGCCGCGCACCTCACTCAATTGGGCGTGCGCACGGCGATCATCTGCGGCGAGAGCACCTCGGGCTGCGTGCGCGCCACCGCGGTCGATGCCTATTCGCACGGCTTCCACGTGGTGCTGGTGGAGGAGTGCTGCTTCGACCGCTCGGCCCTGTCGCACAAGGTCAATCTCTTCGACTTGCATCATAAATACGCCGACGTGCTGCGCCTTGACGCGGTCCTTGCCCAGCTTGCGGGGCCGGCCGTGCGCAAGGCCGGGTAAGAGCGCGCTTGACCCTCGGGCCCGGCTGATCTTTCCTCGTGCGATGGAGAGCCGGATCGACGAGGCCGCGCCACCGCGCCAGGCGTCCTGGGACGGGCTCGCCAAGTTCGTGCGCGAGCCGTTCTTCCGCAACCGCCTGCGCGGCACGCTGTCGATTCTGGGCGGGCTCGCGATCTGGGAGATCGTCAGCCGCTTCGTCGTCAACAATGCGCTGTTCCTGGCCTCGCCGCTGCAGATCATCGGCGCCATCATCAGGCTGACCGAGACCGGCGAGCTGCAGCACCATATCGCCGTCAGCGGGCTCGAATTCGTCCTCGGCTATGTCATCGGCAGCCTGCTCGGCATCGCGCTCGGGGTCGCGATGGCGATGCGGCTCGGCGTCAAGCAGGTGATGCAGCCGTGGGTCTCCGGCCTTTACGCCACCCCCACCATCGCGCTCGCGCCGCTGTTCATCCTGTGGTTCGGCATTGGCATCTGGTCGAAGGTGATCGTCGTGGTGACGCTCGTGGTGTTCCCGGTAGCGATCAACACCGAAGCGGGCATACGCACGACGAGCGAGCGGCTGGTGGAGATGCTGCGCAGCTTCGGCGCGACGCCGCGGCAGATCTTCTGGAAGCTGTCGCTGCCCTCGGCGACGCCCTTCGTGCTCGCGGGGCTGAAGCTCGGCATCGGGCGAGGGCTCATCGGCGTGGTGGTGGGCGAGCTCTTCGGTTCGCGCGCGGGGCTGGGGCGGCTCATCAGCCAGTCGGCGGACAGCTTCAACATGCCCGAGCTTTTCGCCGGCGTCGTCGTGCTGGCCGTATCCGGCATCGTCATGATCGCCGGCTTTAGCTGGCTCGAGACCAAACTCGTGGCGTGGACCCACGATTAGCCATGGCAGCCGAAACTCGCCGTTGCGAAACTCTGCAAGACGTTCGGCCCGCTCGAGGTGCTGCACGACATCGGCATGGCGATCGAGACCGGGGAGTTCATCTCGATCGTCGGCCCCTCGGGCTGCGGCAAGACGACGTTCCTGCGCATCGTCGCCGGGCTGGAGCGGGAATCATCAGGCGAGGTCGCGATCGACGGCCGCGCCGTGCGGGGACCCGGCAGCGACCGCGGCTTCGTCTTCCAGCAGGACAGCCTCCTGCCGTGGCGCACCGTGCTCGCCAACGCGATGATCGGCCCGGAGATCGCCGGCCATGCGGGCGAGCGGGAGAAGCGGCGCACGCTCGATCTGTTGTCCCTCGTCGGGCTCGGCGGATTCGAGGCCTATTTCCCGCGCCAGCTTTCCGGCGGCATGCGCCAGCGCGTCAATCTTGCCCGCGCGCTGGCGGTCGACCCGGAGATCCTGCTCATGGACGAGCCGTTCTCCGCGCTCGATGCGCAAAGCCGCGAGATCATGCAGACCGAGCTCCTGCGCATCTGGGAGCAGGGGCGCAAGACCGTGCTCTTCGTCACCCACCAGATCGACGAGGCGGTGTTCCTGTCCGATCACGTCTTCGTTTTCGCCCGTCGTCCCGGTCGCGTACGCGAGCGGGTGGCGATCGACGCTGCCGCGGCCGCGCACGCTCGCCATGAAGCGCATGCCGGAATTCGTCGCCTATGTCGACCACATCTGGCGCCTCATCGAGAACGACGTGCGCGAATCGGTGCTGCACGAGAACGTGTGAGCGCGCGGGCTACGGCGCTTTGCGCCGGCAGCCGTCGAGAAACAGTGCGACCGTGCGCTCGATCCAGGCCGCGAGTTCGGTCGGGTTCATCGGCGCACCGATGCCAAGCGCGCGGCGGCGCGGTGCGGCGAGCACCATGTTGAGGAACTGCTCCGCCGCGAAACGCGAATCGTCCAGACGCAGACGTCCCGCCCGCGCCTCGCCGTCGAGGAGACGCGCGATGCGCTCGATGCCGGATGCCGCGCCCTGCTCGTTCAAGATGCGGGCGAGCTCGGGGAAGTGCGGCGCCTCGGCGATCAGCATGCGATAGAGCGCGAGCGCTTCGGGCGAGAGCGCCGCGGCGAGCGTCTGCCTGGCGATGCGCCGCAGCGCGTCGTCGAGCGCGCCGCCCTCGGCAAGCTCGGCCTCGAACGGCGGCAGCCAGCGCGCGATGAGGCGCTGAACCACCGCGCGGAAGAGGTCGGGCTTGTCGCGGAAGCGGTGATAGAAAGTGCGCTTGGAAATGCCGCACGCCGCCGCCACCGCGGCAATGCTGGTGGCGCCGAAGCCGTGCCGCAGGAAATGGTCGGTCGCGACCTCGATGATCTGCTCGCCCAGGAGCGCCGCGGCGCGGCGGGTCGGACGACCGCCCCGCCGCAGCGCGGCCCGGCGTGTTTCCGTTTCCGGCATCACCGCCAGTAATGCCCGTAGGGATGCGGCGGCCCATAATAGCCGACGGGATAGACGACGCAGCCGCTGAGCAGGGCCAGGAGGCCTGCCGCCGCCACGATCGACGCCCAGCGCCGGCTTCGGGTGGGCTGTCGATTGGATCGAACCGTGGTCATTTCCTTCTCCTCATCATCGGCGCGGCGCTTCTGGCCGCATCGCCTTGGCGGTACCCCCGCCCCGGCCCAAGGGCCGCTTGCCCTTCGCTCATCCTACGCGCCCAGATAACGAAACGCGCCCATAGCGTATCATATTTTTTCTGTGATGTGAAATCCTTGTGACAGGGATGGGCGACGGCGGGAGCGCCTGCCATAGGCAGGACGTTGATGAAGGAGAGGTTCCATGTCGAGCAAGCTGAACATCCGGATCCGCAATCTCGCGCTGGTGCTGGCGGTAGCCATCGGCGCGGCCGGGGCCGTGGCGAGCCCGGCGCTCGCCGCCGATTGGGGCCACCACGGCCGCTACGAGCAGCACTGGCGCTACCACCACCCCCACCGGGTGATCTACGCGCAGCCCTACGACTACGTCGTCGCGCCGCCGCCCCCGGTCGTGGTTGCCGCCCCGGTTCCGTCGTTCAATGTCGTGGTTCCCTTGACCATCCGTTAAAGTTGCGCCAGGGGTGGGGCTTCAGCCCCGCCCCTTTTGCGGGGATGAAACACGGGAAGGCAACGGACAACATTGCTACGCAACGAACAGCCAATAAGGATGGACCATGAGCAATCGCATTTTGGATCGACTGACAGGCGTTAGTGCGGCCGCGCTGCTGGGAGCGGCGCTGCTGGCGGCCCCCGTTGGTGCATCGGCGCAATCGACACAAGCCGCGCCCCAAGAAGCCGCGCCGGCGCCGAGCATGAGCGCTCCGGCCACGCCCGCGCCGAGCATGAGCGCGCCGGCCGCCAAGGCTAAGCGACACACCACGCCCATGCGCCGCGTCGAGGCGCAGATCAAACGCCTGCACAGCCAGCTCATGATCACCGCGGATCAGTCGGCCGAATGGGATGCCGTCGCTCAGGTCATGCGCGACCAGGCGGAGGAGATGGAGCATCTGGCGCAACAGCGCATCGCCAGCCGCGGGACCATGACGGCGGTCGACGATCTCAAATCTTATCAGGCGATCACCGACGCGCACGCCGAGGAGATGAGAAAGCTCGTCCCGGCGTTCCAGACGCTCTATGACGCGATGTCTCCGGAACAGAAAAAGAATGCCGACGCGGTGTTTGCGCACCGGCCGGCGGCCAGCAAGCGCAAGAGCGGCTGACCTCTACATTCGGAAGGAGTGACAAGATGAGCCGCATCACGCCACGCTCGGCGCTGACGGCAGTGCTGGCTGCGGTCGCTACGGCCGCGTTCCTCGCCGGTCCCGCCGTCGCCCAGGACCGCGATCATCACGATCGCCGTCCCCCGCCGCATCATCGCCATCACCGGCCGCCGCCGCCGCCGGCTGCGGTCTATGGCTACGGCGCGCCGACCTATGTCCAGGAGCCGCCGCCGGTCGTCTATGCTCCGCCGGCGCCCCCGGCGGCGATCAATCTCGGCCTGATGCTCAATCTGCGTTGAGGTGACTTGCCGGTCTGGACCCGTCGCCGTCGGGCCCGCCATTGGCCGGCCTGGCGCGGGACGGGTCCGGGGCGGAGGGCATGCGGCCCCCGCCCGCGCGATCGATCAGCGATCGCACCTGCTCTTCCAGCCGCGCGACGCGCGCCTCCAGGGCAGGACTCGGTTCTTCCGCCAGCAGGGCCTGCAGTCGGTCATGGAACCGTGCATCGGCGCGCAGCCGGGCGGCAATGGCGCGCATGATCGGCTTGTCGCCGGTGGGGACGCGGACGTTGGTCTGGACGGTGCTCATCGCGGTTGAGGCCCTGAGGTGGTAGCACAAGCCTACCGCTGAGATATTACGAAGACGCGGATAGCGCGGATCTCGGCCCGCCGCTTCGTTGCGCGAGCCTCAGCTTGCCCAGACAAAGGCGCGCCAACGGGCGAGCGCCTCTTGCAGCGCCGCGGCGAAGCTGCGCCGCTCGTTGGGGGCGAGCAAGCTCCCGACCACCACCGCCCGGCCATGCGAGGCGAGCGTCAGGGTGTTGGTGTCGTTCCGTTCCGTAAAAGTCACGCCGGAGCCAGGAGGGCTCGAACTGCCAGCGCCGGCGCTCCCCCCGCACCGAGACCCGCTCCACCGTCAGGCTGCGCTCGGTCAGGCGCACGCATTCGTGGCCGCGGGCGCTGCGGTAACTCAACCGGAAGGCGAGGTAGACAAGGGCTACGTCGAGACCGAAGAAGCCGAAGACCGGCCAGGCGCCGACAAGGATGCAAGTCGTGCCGCAGATGAGGCTGGCCGCGGCGAGACCGGCCATCAGCACGGCAAACCCGCGCCGTGGCAGGCTGCGGGTGGGCGCCAGCACCACGTCCAGGAAGACGTACTGACGGCTTTCCGGCGGCTCGGCGTCCGTCATCGGCCTGCCCCCTTTCAGTGCAGACACCATGGTAGAGAGCCGCGCCGGCGGGGGCAAGATCGGGGCGCGCCGAATCACGACGTCCGAATCGCTATGGCACGTGACCGAAATTTGTTAATGGTGTATTAACCATAATGGGTGAAGCGTAACTATGTGGATCATGTGACCCCCGTGACGGCCGAACCACTCCTGGCGCCGGCGGTTGAGACCACCGAGCCGCAGGGTACCTACCATCGCTACTGGTGGCTCGTGATCGTCGCGTCCAGCCTTGTCGGCTGGGCCCTTGTTCTCGTCGGAATGTCGTTCCTGACCACGCTTCTCCACTAGCGCCGGCACCGCGGCGCCACCTTTCCCCTCGACGTGATCTAACCGCCCCTACCCGTCGTAATGAAGCGCAAATCGCTGCGCCGGGAATGAGGGGGTCGAGCGTGCGTGGCGCACGCCCCCATCCGTTCTGTCGGCTTGCGGCTTCTGCCGAGGTGGATGCTGTGGTCAAGATCTTTCGCCAATACCTTTCGCCCCCGGCCGTGTTTCTGGGTGTCCTCGATACCGGCGTCGCGCTGCTCATGCTCTACGTCGCGATGTGCTGGGTGTCGGCGGAGAGCAGGCCAGACCATCTCGCCGTCGCCATGATGCCGGAACTCGTCGGTGCGGGCCTGGTGTTCGCACGGCTGCTCGCGACGCCCTTCACCCGCCGGCATTATCGCTCGCACCGCATTCTCGTGGTCGGGACCGGCCGGCACGCCGCCGAGATCGAAGCGCTGCTGTCGCGGCGGGAGAATACGCGCACCGCGGCGGTGGGCTATCTGGCGCTGGCCGGCGAGCCCGTCGACGTGCCGCAGTCGCGCATCACCTCCGATGTCGGCTCGCTGCTTGCCATTGCTCGCGCGAACGGCGTGGAAGAGATCGTCGTGGCGCTCGAGGACCGCCGCGGCATGCCGTTGAAGCCGCTCCTCGAGGCGCGCATGGAGGGCATCACGATCACGCCCTATCTCTCGTTCTGGGAGCGCGAGACGCGCCGCCTCGATCTCGGCGCGCTCGATCCAAGCTGGCTCATCTATGCCGACGGCTTCCGCATCGCCGACGCGACCAATGCCGCGTTGAAGCGCGTGCTCGACGTGACCATCGCCCTGACGCTCTTGACGCTGACGCTGCCGACGCTCGTTTGCGCGGCGCTCGCGATCCGGCTCGAGGGCGAGGGACCGGTTCTTTATCGCCAGCTTCGCGTCGGGCGCGGCGGCCGCAGCTTCAGCATCTACAAGTTCCGCACCATGCGGGTCGATGCGGAGACGCAGAGCGGGCCGCAATGGGCCGCGCGTGACGATGCCCGGGTGACGCGGATCGGTCGTTTTTTGCGGCGCACAAGAATCGACGAGCTGCCGCAGATCCTGAACGTGCTCAAGGGCGAGATGAGCTTCGTCGGACCGCGGCCGGAGCGCCCGTTCTTTGTTGAACGCCTCGCCGCCGAGATCCCGTTCTACGCCGAGCGTCATCGCGTTCGCCCCGGCATCACCGGCTGGGCGCAGGTCAAATATCCCTATGGCGCCTCGATCGAGGACGCGCGCGGCAAGCTCTCCTACGACCTCTACTACATCAAGAACTTCAGTTTCCTCTTCGATCTCCGCATTATTTTGGGCACGGTGCAGGCCGTGCTGTCGGGCGCCGGCGCGCGCTGAATACCGGCGCGTGTGACGGAAATTCTTACACGTTGCCCGTGCGGACGCGGGTATGAGCCGCCAATTCGCTGGAACATAACGCAAATCAATCATTGGCATCGTTCTTGCTTCGTCCGTGCAGGGGGACGGACGATGGAAGAATGGGATCAAGCCGTGACCACCACGCGGCAAGAATGGCGCGACAAGAATCGCGGACTGCTCATCGCCTTGAGCGCGTGCCTCGCGCTTTGGGCGACGGCGATCTGGCTCATCGTCGGGCCGTAGCGGCCCGAGCGCAGCACCGCTTTACTCGCTTGGCGCCGTCAGCCAGAATCGGCGCATGGACAAGCGCAAGGCGGCGCGGTTCTTGGAACTCCTTGCCAAGGATCGTCCCAACCCGACCACCGAGCTCGGCTACATCAATCCGTTCACGCTCCTGGTCGCCGTGGTGCTGTCGGCGCAGGCGACCGATGCCGGCGTCAACAAGGCCACCGAACCGCTGTTCAGGATTGCCGACACGCCGGAAAAGATGCTTGCGCTGGGCGAGGCGCGGCTCATCGACTACATCAAGTCGATAGGCCTCTTCCGCACCAAGGCGAAGAACGTCATCGGGCTGTCGCGCATCCTGGTCGAGCAGCACGGCGGCCAGGTGCCGGCATCGCGCGAGGCGCTCGAAGCGCTGCCGGGGGTCGGGCGCAAGACCGCGAACGTCGTGCTCAACGTCGCGTTCGGCCAGCCCACCATCGCCGTCGATACGCATATCTTCCGCGTCGCCAACCGCACCGGGCTGGCGCCGGGCAAGACGCCGCTCGCAGTCGAGGAGGGGCTCGAGAAGATCGTGCCCGCGCGCTTCAAGCACGGCGTCCATCACTGGCTCATCCTGCACGGGCGCTATGTCTGCGTCGCGCGCAAGCCGCACTGCGAAACCTGCGTGGTGGCGGCGCTGTGCGAATATCCGGCGAAGACGGTGGCGGACGCGCCGGCCGTCAGTCCAGCCCCAGCACGTCCTTCATCCCGTAAAGCCCGGGCGGCCGGCCCACCGCCCAGCACGCCGCGCGCACCGCGCCACGGGCAAAAATCTGGCGGCTCCCGGCGCGGTGCGTAAGCTCGATCCGCTCGCCGTCGGCGGCGAAGATCACGCTGTGCTCGCCCACCACGTCGCCGCCGCGTAGGGAGGCAAAGCCGATATCGCCCCTGGGGCGCGGCCCGGTGATGCCGTCCCGCCCGCGCTGGCTGCGCGCGGCCAGATCGACCCCGCGTCCCGCGGCCGCCGCCTGGCCGAGCGCCAGCGCCGTGCCGGAGGGCGCATCGACCTTGTGGCGGTGGTGCATCTCCACCACCTCGATATCGTAATCCTCGCCCAGCGTCGCCGCGACCTGGCGCACCAGCCCCAACAGCAGATTGACGCCCAGGCTCATGTTGGGCGCCCACACGATGGGGACCGTCCTGGCGGCGGCGGCCAGCGCCGCCTCGTGCGCCGGCTCCAGCCCGGTGGTGCCGATGACCAGCGGCTTGGCGGCCCGCGCCGCAACGCCGGCGTGTTCGGCGCTCGCCGCGGGCGTCGAGAAGTCGATCACCACGTCGGCGCCGGCAAAGAGCTGGCCGATATCGGTTCCGGCTTTGAGGCCGAGTGCGCCCATCCCCGCGAGCTCGCCGAGATCGCGGCCGAGGATGGCGCTGGTCGCCGCATCGACGCCGCCGGCGACGCGGCAGCCGTGGGTCCCGGCGATCTCCGCGACGAGCATGCGTCCCATCCGCCCGCCGCAGCCGCTGATGCCGATTGCGATCTCCGCCATCGCCGCCTCCTTGCCCGCCTTCCCGCATGGGTTACCGGCGGGCGGTGCAAATGACAAGCGCGACGAGCCCGGCGCCCGCTGCCGCGGCCCTTCCCCGCGGCGCGGCATTCCTCTACATCATCGCTCCCATGGCCCTCCTGCGCTCGGTCGCCACGGTCGGCGGCTATACGATGCTGAGCCGCGTCCTGGGGTTCGTCCGCGACATGTTGACGGCGGCGCTTCTGGGCGCAGGTCCGGTCACGGACGCGTTCTTCGTCGCGCTGCGGCTGCCCAACCTGTTCCGCAGCCTCTTTGCCGAGGGCGCGTTCAGCGCCGCCTTCGTGCCGCTTTTCGCCGGCATGGTGGCGCAGGAGGGGCGCACCGCGGCGCGGCTTTTTGCCGAGGATGCGCTGGCGGCGCTGCTCATGACGCTCGTGGTGTTTCTCGTCGCGGGCGAGGTGGCGACGCCGTGGCTGCTGCATGTGCTGGCGCCCGGCTTTGCCGACGAGCCCGCGAAATTCGCGCTCACCGTACGGCTCACCCGCATCACCTTTCCCTATCTCCTCTTCATCTCGCTGGTGGCGCTGCAGGGCGGCGTGCTCAATTCGGTCGAGCGCTTCGTCGCCACCGCGGTGACGCCGACGCTGCTCAACATCTTTCTCATCGGTGCGCTGGCGCTGGTGCGCCCGGCCAGCGGCACCGCGCTTGCCTGGGCGGTGACGGCGGCGGGATTTGCGCAATTCGTGTGGCTGATGGCGTCGTGCTGGCGCGCTGGCCTGCCGCTGGCGCTGCCGCGGCCGCGGCTGTCGCCGGCGGTGCGCCGCCTCATCGGGCTGATGCTGCCCGGCGTCTTCGGCGCCGGCGCGACGCAGCTCAACCTGGTGATCTCGACCGCGATCGCCTCGCTCCTGCCGACGGGGGCGGTGTCGTATCTCTATTACGCCGATCGGGTCGATCAGCTTCCGCTCGGCGTCGTCGGCTTTGCCGTTGGCACGGCGATCCTGCCGACGCTGGCGCGCCAGGTGCGCCTGGGCGACAGCGGCGGCGCCAACGACACGCAAAATCGTGGGCTCGAGCTGGCCTTTCTCTTGACTCTGCCGGCGGCCGTCGCCTTGGGCGTGGCGGCGCGGCCCATTCTGGAAGTGCTGTTTCAGCGTGGCGCCTTCGGTCCGGCCGAGGTCGCGGCCACCGCGGGCGCGCTCACCGCCTATGCCGCGGGACTGCCGGCCTTCGTGCTGGTCAAGGTCATGGCGCCCGGTTTCTTCGCGCGCCACGACACGGCAACGCCGGTCAAGATCGCATTCGCTGCGATCGGCGTGAATATCGTGCTGACGACGACGCTGGGGCTGCTGACCCCGCTCGCCCATGTCGGGATCGCGACGGCGACCTCGGCGGCCGGGTGGGTCAATGCGCTGCTGCTCATTTATTTCCTGCGCCGGCGCGGGCATTTCGCCGTCGACCGGCGCGCGCGGCGCAGCCTGCCGCGCATGCTGGCGGCGGCGCTCGGCATGGGCGCGCTGCTCGTGGGGCTGGAGCGGTGGCTGGCGCCGGCGCTGGCGGGCGGGCTGGCGCTCAGGCTCGGGGCGCTGGCCCTTTTGGTAGGCGGCGGGCTGGCGGCGTTTGCGCTGCTGGCGCTGGTGCTGGGCGTCGTTCCCTGGGGCGAGGTGCGGCGCCGTCTGCTGCGGGCGTGAGCGGGGCGCGGCTTTTCCCGCCTGCGCGCCTGCGCCATAATGCCCGTCATGTATGTTCCCGCCCATTTCGCCGAGACGCGCGTGCCGGTGCTGCACGAGGCGATGCGGCGCAACGCCTTCGCCACGCTGGTGACGACCGGGCCGGCCGGCATCGAGGCGAGCCATATCCCGATGCTGCTCGATCCCGAGCCGGCGCCGTTCGGCACGCTCTCAGGGCACGTCGCGCGCGACAATCCGCAATGGCAGCGCGCCGGCGCGGGCGACAGCCTCGCGATCTTTCTCGGCCCCGATGCCTATGTCTCGCCGTCGTGGTACGCGACCAAGAAGAAGGACGGCCGGGTGGTGCCGACCTGGAACTACGTCGCGATCCATGCCTATGGGAAGATCGAATTCTTCGATGACGCGGCGCGGCTTGAAGCGCTGGTCACGCGGCTCACCGCGCTCTACGAGGCGGGACGGCCCCGGCCCTGGGCGGTAAGCGATGCGCCCGCCGACTACGTGCGCTCCATGCTGAAGGCGATCGTCGGCTGGACGCTGCCGATCGCGCGGCTGGAAGGCAAGTGGAAGATGAGCCAGAACCGGCCGCCGGAGGACCGCGCCGGCGTGGCCGCGGCGCTCACCGCGCTGGGCGCGCCGGAGATTTCCGATCTCGTCCGGGGCGGGCGCGGCGGCAAGCCCGCTTGACCCTGCCGCCGGCGGCGGCAATAAAGCCGGCCCGTCACGCGCATCAAGGCTCCGATGAACCGGATCTTCTCGGGCGTACAGCCCACCGGCAACCTGCATCTTGGGAATTATCTCGGCGCGATCCGCAACTGGGTGCGGCTGCAGCGCGACTTCGACTGCATCTTCTGCATCGTCGATCTGCATGCGCTGACCTTGCCGCAAGACCCGGCGCAGCTTCGCGCCCAGACGCGCGAGGTCACGGCCGCCTATATCGCCGCCGGCATCGATCCCGAGCGCTGCATTATCTTCAACCAGAGCGCGGTGCCGGGCCATGCCGAGCTCGGCTGGCTCCTGGGCTGCCTCACGCCGCTGGGCTGGCTCAACCGCATGACGCAGTTCAAGGAGAAAGCCGGCAAGGAGCGCGACAACGCCGGCCTCGGCCTCTATGCCTACCCGGTGCTGATGGCGGCGGACATCCTCCTCTACAAGGCGACGCACGTGCCGGTGGGCGAGGACCAGAAGCAGCATCTGGAGTTGTCGCGCGACATCGCCGGCGCCTTCAACCGCCGCTATGACGTCGAATTCTTCCCGCTGCCGGAGCCGCAGATCTTCGGCGCGGCCACGCGCGTGATGAGCCTGCGCGACGGCACCAAGAAGATGTCGAAGTCCGATACCTCGGATTTCTCCCGCATCAACATGACCGACGACGCCGAAACCATCGCGCTCAAGGTCCGCCGCGCCAAGACCGACCCGCATCCGTTGCCGGACTCAGCCGCCGCGGCCGACGCGCGGCCGGAGGCCGACAACCTCCTCGGCATCTATGCGGCCCTGGGCGATCTCGCGCGCGAAGAGGCGATCGCACGCCAGGCCGGGCGCAACTTCTCGGACTTCAAGCGCGATCTCGCCGATCTCGCGGTCGAGGTGCTGGGCCGCATTGGCGGCGAGATGCGCCGTCTCCTTGCCGATCCCGGCTATATCGACGGCGTTCTGCGCCGGGGCGCGGCGCGCGCGGACGCGATCGCAAGCCCCATCCTGCGCGAGGTCTTCGACATCATGGGGCTGTTGCGGCCCTGAGGCCGCGGGTGCTCATTCCACCAGGGCGATGAGTTCGATCTCGACCGGGATCTGGTTGGGGAGCGAACCCATGCCGACGGCCGAGCGCGCATGGCGGCCGGCCTCGCCGAACACCTCGACGAGCAGGTCGGAGCAGCCGTTGATGACCTTGGGTCCGTCGCGGAAATCCGGCACCGCGTTGACCATGCCGAGCACCTTGATGATGCCCTTGACGCGGTCGAGGTCGCCCAACTCCTGCTTCATCGCGGCGATGAGGCCGATGCCCACCGAGCGCGCGTGCTGATAGGCCGCCTCGAGCGTGATGGTGTCGCCGACCTTGCCGGACGCGTTCCCGGCCGGCCCCTGGCCCGACAGGAACAGGAGATTGCCGGCAAGGCGCGCCGGCACGTAGTTCGCGAGCGGCGTGCGCACGGGCGGCAGCGTGATCTTCAGCTCCTCGAGCCGCTTCTCGATCTTCATCGTTTTCCCTCCGGTCGATAGCGAACGCGCATCATCGCGCGAAACCACGTGCCGCACAAATGGCGCGTGCGGCCGCGTCGCCCGCACCTCAAGGCAACGTGACTTCGACGCCGGGGAGCGCCCCGGTAGAATTGGTGCCATCGCTGGCCGTGCGCCGGCCGAGAGAGGGGATGGACACCATGAAGCGGATCGCAGCGGCGGCCTATGCGCTGGTCCTGGTCGGACTGGCGTCGGGAGCCTCGGCACAACAACAGCCGGATTTCTCCAAGGTCGAGATCAAGACCACGGATCTCGGCCACAAGACCTACATGCTCGAAGGCCAGGGCGGCAACATCACCGTCGCCGTGGGCGAGGACGGCGTGATCATGGTGGACGGCGAGTTCGCGCCGCTTCACGACAAGATCAAGGCCGCGATCGCGGCCGTCACGAGCGAGCCCATCCGCTATCTCGTGAATACGCATTTCCACGGCGATCACACCGGCGGCAACGGCCCCTTCGCCCGCGACGGCGTCACCGTGGTGGCGCAAGCCAATGTGAAGAAGCGCCTGGCCGAAGGCTCGGTCAACGGCCTCACCGGCGCGAAGACGCCGCCGGTGGAAGCGGATGCGCTGCCCAAGGAGACCTATACCAAGACGATGACCTTGCGCGTCAAAGGAGTGACCGCGCGTCTCACCCACATCGCCAACGCGCACACCGACGGCGACACCTATGTCTGGTTTCCGGGCGCCGACGTGCTCTCCACCGGCGATACCGTCGTCATCGGCCGCTATCCCAATATCGATTTCGCCAGCGGCGGCAACATCAAGGGCATGATCGCCGCGACCGATATTTATCTGAAGCTCGCCAACGACAAGACCAAGATCGTGCCCGGCCACGGGCCGCTCACGGACAAGGCGGGGGTGACGGCCTATCGCGTCATGCTGGTCGCGGCACGCGACCGTATGGCCAAGCTCGTCGCCGCCGGCAAGAGCGAGCAGGACGTGATCGCCGCCAAGCCTTTTGCCGACTATGACGCCAAGCTCGGCATGAACGACCAGCAGGCGACCAACTTCATCCGGGTGGTCTACCACTCGCTCAAGAAATAAGGGGCTCTGGGCCGCTGCCCGACCGGAAGGCCGGGCGGCGGCCCAGGCTCAGTCGACCTTCTGCCCGACGAAGTCGGTGAGTTCCTTGCGCGTCACGTCGGGCGCGAACCACAGGAAGAGCGGGGCGATCAGCAGAAACGAGAGCGCCAGAACCGGCAGGCCCGCGGCGATCGAATAGGACGTCGCGATCCAGCCCATGACCATCGGCGCGAGCGAGGCGGCGGCCAATCCGAACGTGAACGAGGCGCCGACGCCGCGCCCGCGGATCTGCGTCGGGAAGATCTCCGTGGTATAGCCGAGGCCGGTGCCGAAGCTGCCGGTGATCAGGAAGTTCGTCGCCAGCCCGACCCAGAACAGGCTCGCCGCGCTGTTGAGATGGCCCATCACCACCAGCAGGATCGCGGCCGGGACGGCGAAGGCCGGAATGACATAGCGCCGCCCGAACGCGTCGCACAGCCAGCCGCAGATCCAGTAGGCGAAGATCGCGACGAACATCCACACCGACAGATAGCGGCCCATCACCGCGAAGCCGAGATGCTTCTCGTTCGCCAGGAAGAACGGCATCCACGCCGACCACCCGATCCAGGTGAAGAGATAGAAGAAGTAGGTCAGCGACGCGATCCACATCTCGCGCGGGTATTCCCGCGCCGGCGCGAGGATGTCGAACTGCTTCTTCAGTCCCTCTTTCAGCATCGCCGCGGTGACGTGCTCGTAGCGCGGGCTCTCCTTGATGCCGGTGCGCACCCACAACACGAGCAGCGCCGGCACGATGCCGAGGAAGTAGAGCGAGCGCCATCCCCACAGCGGCACCACGACCAGCGCCGCGAGCGAGCACAACATGTAGCCGAAGGGATAGCCGCTGACGAGACCGCCCAGCGCCGTGGCGCGCCACCGCGTCGGCGCGGTCTCGGAAACCATCACCATGCCGACCGGGTTCTCGCCGGCGAGCGCCACGCGGGTGATCGAGCTGAAGACCAGAAGCGTGATCCAGCCGGTCGAAAATCCGGTGAAGCCGGTGAATACCGAATAGCCGAGGATCGACCAGATCAGCACCGGCTTGCGGCCATAAAGATCGGCCAGCACCGGGAACGCGAACGTGCCGACGAGCCCGATCCAACGCGAGACCGTGGTCACGGTTCCCATCGTCGCCGGCGTGATGCCCCATTCCTTGATCAGGATCGGGGTGACGAGCTGCATGACCGTGGCTTCGTAGATATCGAAGGCCCAGCCGAGGATGCAGATGCCCAGAACGGTGACGCTATAGGATGTCCACCGCTCCGCGCTGAGCTGGGGTTGGGCCGTAATCGCGGCTGTGGCTATTGCCATGGACGCCTCCTCCCTCGATCTGCTCTTGAAGGCAAATTCCGTGCCCGCAAGGCTGCGCGCGGGGCAGCCTTGTCGTCAAGGCATATCTGTGAGGCCCGGCTCAGCCGGCGAGGAAGCCGCTGATCGCCCGCGTCACCGCGTCCGGCTGTTCCAGATGGGGGAGGTGGCCGGCGTGGCCGATCATCTCGACCCGCGCCGAAGCGATGCGCCCGGCGAACTCCTGCGCATAAGCCGGCGCGATGATGCCGTCCTCCTGGCCCCAGATGACAAGCGTCGGCGCGGCGATGCGGTGGATGCGCTTCTTGAGGCCGCGGTCGGGGATCGGCCACACGAACTTGCCGGTACAGGCCTGCGCCCAGGTGGCGGCGACCAGCGTCTCGACCCGGCCGGCGGGATCGTCGGGCACGCTGAAAAAACGCTCGGCCGCCGCGCCGGCGGGATCGGCGAAGAAGGCCCGGCGGCGTACCGCCTCGGGCAGGATCATCCAGTTCCTGACCGGCAGGTCATCGCGCCACAGTCCCAACGGATCGATCAGCACCAGCTTGGAAACCGCTGCCGGCACGGCGGCGGCGATCTCCGCGGCGACGAGGCCGCCGAAGGAATGCCCGACCACGCAGGGCGCGCCAAGGCCCAACCGGTCGAAGAGCTCGCCGTAATAGACGACGAGGTCGAGCCAGTCGTCGAGCGCGTGCACCGCCTCGGCATCGCCGCGGCTGGTGCCGGGATGCTTGGGCGCATAGACCGTGTGGGACGCCGCAAGACGCCCGAGAAAATCGCGATCGGGCGCAAGGCCCCAGGGCCCGTGCAGATAGACGAGCGGCGGACCGCTGCCGGCGATCTCGATTTCGGTCTCGACCCGGCCCTGCCACAGCCGAGCTTTGCGCGTTTCTGCCGCGGGCATGCGATTGCCTCCGCCGTCGCGCTAGGACGCGCCGGCGAGGACGGCGGCGGGCCGCTTGGCGCGCAAGCGCTCGGGCCACCAGCGGTCCTCCCACTCGTCGTCCCACAGGCCTTCCAGATGCGGCAGCACTTCGCGGCAGAACAGATCGATGTTCTTGCGGCAGAGCGCGGTCGGCATCGAGCCGAAATGCAGGAGCGCCAGCAGATGTCCGATGCGCAGCCGCTTGACCCCGGACAGGAGCTGGTCGCGCACGGTCTTCGGGCTGCCGGTGATGACGAAGCCGCGGTCGAAGAAATCCTTGGCGCTGAGCGCGCGCAGATCGACCCGCGGGCCCGGAGTCTTGCATCGCGCGCACCAGGCTGTCGTATTCGAGGCAGCCGGGGATTGCCTGATAGTATTGCGGCGTGTAGAGCAGCTTGTGGAAGAAATACTCGGCGTGCGCGGCGTATTGCTCCTCGGCTTCGGCATCGGTCTCGGCCACGCCGATGAGCTGCAGGAAGCTGAAGCGATAGGGATTGGCGTCGCGCCCCTGCCGCGCCACCAGCTCCCAATAGCGGTCGCCCACGGCCTCGGCGTTCTTGGCGCCGAAATAGCTCAAGTGGCAGAAGCAATCGTCGCGATCGACGACGTATTCGGCGGTGGAGGAGATGCCGGAGCCCGGAATCCAGATCGGCGGATGGGGCTGCTGGATCGGCCGCGGCCACAGATTGACCATGGGGAGCTGATAATGCTTGCCGTTCCAGGCGAAGACCTCCTTGGCCTGCCACGCCTTGACCACCAGCGCGAGCGCCTCGCGAAAGCGCTCGCGCTGCTCGACCGGGACGACGCCGTTGGAGATGGTGGCATCGGTCGGCAATCCCGTCGGAAAGCCCGCCACCAGCCGGCCGCCGCTGATGCAGTCGAGCATCGCGTATTCCTCGGCGATCCGCGTCGGCGGCGTGGTCGAGGGCAGCGTCGAGCCAAGCTGGATGATGGCGACGTCCTGGCCGTTGGTGAGCTTTGCCAGCACCGCGCCCATGAGGCTCGGATTGGCCATGAAGCCATAGACGTTCTGGTGATGCTGGTTGGTGCACAGGCCATGCATGCCGGCGTTGGCGGCATGCACCATCTCGTCGAGCGTGCATTGTAGTATTGCCCGACCTTGTCGGCATCGGCCACGTCGAACCACACCGGATCGAGATAGGCCGACTGATAGCGCCGGTCGAAATCGGCGGGCAGGTCCCGATAGGGCATCAGGTGGAACATGCAGGCCTTCACCGCATCACCTCGTCCGGTTCATGCCGCGCCGCAAGGCGCGCCCGCGACGATGCTACGCTCCGCCCTCCGCCGACTCAAGGTGCGCCCGGAATCGGCCGGCGCGATCCCCGGAGTGGACGTGCGGCGGGGAACTGCCTACATCTCAGGAGCGGCGCGGCGCGCGAAAGGCCCTCATGCAGGACAACCGAACCGAGAACTGGCACGGCACCACCATCTTGTGCGTGCGCAAGGACGCCACCGTGGTCATCGCCGGCGACGGCCAGGTGACGATGGGCCAGACCATCGTCAAGTCGAACGCGCGGAAGCTGCGCCGCCTCGGCAACGGCAAGGTGATCGCGGGCTTCGCCGGCGCGACCGCCGATGCGTTCGCCCTCTTCGAGCGGCTCGAGGCCAAGCTCGAGCAGCATCCCGGACCAGCTGTCCCGCGCCTGCGTCGAGCTGGCCAAGGACTGGCGCACCGACCGCTATCTGCGCCGGCTCGAGGCGATGATGGCGGTGGCGGACAAGAGCGTCTCGCTGATCCTGTCCGGCACCGGCGACGTGCTCGAGCCCGAGGACGGCATCATCGGCATCGGCTCGGGCGGCGGCTTCGCGCTCGCCGCGGCGCGCGCGCTCATCGACCAGCCGCTCGACGCCGAGGCGATCGCGCGCAAGGCGATGGCGATCGCCGCGCAGATCTGCATCTACACCAACGACAAGATCACGATCGAATCGTTATGACCCCCTCCCCGACCGCCTTCAGCCCGCGCGAGATCGTCTCCGAGCTCGACCGCCACATCGTCGGCCAGAACGACGCCAAGCGCGCCGTCGCCATCGCGCTCCGGAACCGCTGGCGCCGCCAGCAGCTGCCCGAGGAGCTGCGCGAGGAGGTGCTGCCGAAGAACATCCTGATGATCGGCCCGACCGGCATCGGCAAGACCGAGATCGCGCGCCGCCTCGCCAAGCTCGCCCAGGCGCCGTTCATCAAGGTCGAGGCGACCAAGTTCACCGAGGTCGGCTATGTCGGCCGCGACGTCGAGCAGATCGTGCGCGACCTCGTCGAGGTCGCGCTCGCCATGACGCGCGAGCGGCTGCGCAAGGAAGTGGCGGCGCGCGCCGAGCTGCGCGCCGAGGAGCGCGTCCTCGACGTGCTGGTGGGCGCCAACGCCAGCGCCGAGACGCGCACCAAGTTCCGCCGCATGCTGCGCACGGGCGAGCTCGACGAGCGCGAGATCGAGGTCGAGGTGCAGGACAGCGGCGGCTTCAACCTGCCGACCTTCGACATTCCCGGCATGCCCGGCGCGCAGATGGGCATGGTCAATATCGGCGAGATGTTCGGCAAGGCGTTCGGCGGCCGCACCAAGCCGCGCCGCATGACCGTGGCCGAAAGCCACCGCGTGCTGATGCAGGAAGAAAGCGACAAGCTGCTCGACCAGGAGAAGGTGACGCACGAGGCGATCGTCGCGGTCGAGCAGAACGGCATCGTCTTCCTCGACGAGATCGACAAGATCTGCGGCCGCAGCGAGCACCGCCTCGGCGCCGATGTGTCGCGCGAGGGCGTGCAGCGCGACCTCCTGCCGCTCATCGAGGGCACGACGGTCGCGACCAAGCACGGCGCGGTGAAGACCGACCACGTGCTCTTCATCGCCTCGGGCGCGTTCCATCTCGCCAAGCCGTCGGACCTCCTGCCGGAGCTGCAGGGGCGGCTGCCGATCCGCGTCGAATTGAAGCCGCTGACGCGCGACGATTTCCGCCGCATCCTCACCGAGCCCGAGGCGAGCCTCATCCGCCAGTACAAGGCGCTGCTCGCGACCGAAGGCGTGACGCTCGACTTCACCGACGATGCGATCGACGAGCTCGCCACGCTGGCCGAGGAGATCAACACCGCGGTGGAGAATATCGGCGCGCGGCGGCTCCATACCGTGCTGGAGCGGCTCCTGGAGGAGGTGAGCTTCACCGCCTCCGACCAGCCGCCGGAAACCACGGTGACGATCGACCGCGACTATGTCCGCGTCCATGTCGGCGCGCTCGCCAAGAACGCCGATCTGTCGAAGTTCATTCTCTAGAACGTGACGAGGCGAATTGTCATTGCGAGGGCGATTATGCCCAAGTTGACGGATGCGTTTTGATATGGCACCCTGCCCCAATAGGTAGGGAGGGGCTATGTCTGAAATCCCGGAGACGCCGACCCAAGCTGCGCGCGCACTTATCGGATGGTTCGTGGGAGCGATGGCGTTTCAGAGCTTCGATAAGCTTGCCAGTGGGTCCTACGGTTCTTTCGCGGGGTACGGCGTTGCCGCCGTCGTGGTGGCAATAATGGATTACAAATTGAAATCGCTGCTGGCGAGAAGTCCTCGCCTGACCGCAACTCTTAACAGCATGGCGTCGGATGCGAGGTGGTGGGGCACTATTGCTATTATGACCCTGTTGATGGGGTCTCTATCGCCATATGTCGAGCAATACCGATTGCCGTTCGTGTGGTGGTGGGCAAAGCCGACTTTCATATCCGCTACAAATCCCGCGATCACCCTGAGCCCGATCCCTCAAGAGGATTACTCGCTCAAGACCGCCTTTCATGATGACTTTCCGGGAACGCTCGCCACGAGCGTCACGATGACTTTCCCGTTTGGAAGTACAGAAATTCAAGTGGAACTCACTGATTTTCGTGATCCGCATGATGGCGCTGAATATCTTGGTTCATATATTGCGGCGACACCAGAGCAGACCCGTGAGATAGTGGAGTACATATTGAAGAACCACAAAAATCTAATGGCGGAAATCACAAAAAATTCTGCCGCTGTCGCGATCCAGTCATCAGGAGAATACGGGGGCCGCAGTACAGCAACTACGAAATTTACTGGCAGGGTCTTCATTTATGATGCCACGTCGCTTCAATATGAAGACTTATTGAAGCTTAAACCCATCGCGGATGAACAAGGACTGACCGTTATATATCGGGACCACACTTATCTAATGTCTCGCCCGATGGCGCCGGCGCAACCGAAGCCGTGACGGCATCTACATATGCCCCACCAAACTGCAACTCCAATTGAACCGGTGCGCTGGCGTCGCGCGTTACCTCTGACTGAGGCATCCGCCAGTGATCGTGCCTCAGCAGCCTGCTATGGCCGCACCAAAGATGTCCGCGTTTTCGCGGTTGTTGTAGCGGAAGCAAAATTCGGCAACGTACAGCGGCAGGTATTTTTTGCTGACCTTGTGGTAGTTGCCGACGATGCCGCGTTTAATCAGCGACCAGAAACCTTCGATCGTCTGTGTATGGACGGCGCCGACAACATACTGACCGATAGCGGGATCCACGGTCTTGTGCGGGTAGACGCGGCCAATGTCTTTGTAACCGATCCACTGATCCGTAACGAGCAGGCTGACTTTGTCGGACACGGACTCCAGAACGAAGCCGGTCAATGTCTCGGCTTGGACGTTCTCGATCACGCGGGCGACGACGTTGCCTTTGCGGCTGACCGCCCCGGCGATGGGCGTCTTTCCCGAGCCGGTACCGCCGCGACCTGGGCCACCACGCTTATCCCAATGGCGGTTCTTCGCCTTGCCGCCGACGAAGGTTTCATCGACTTCGACAATGCCCATGAGCTTTTGAAACTCGTTGTCCTGCAATGCGGCGCGGATGCGATGGCACATATACCAAGCCGTCCGGTAGGAGCCAAAACCCATGTATCGCTGGATTTGAAGTGCAGACGTTCCCTTTTTGCCCGTGAGCATAAGGTGGATTACGCGGAACCACTGGCGAAGATCGACCTTGGTGTTCTCAAAAATGGTTCCGGCGATGGTAGAGAACCGATAAGCGCCGCCCTGGCGGCAATCCGGGCATTCCCAATGCCATTTCTTGGATGGCAGCGCATAGACATTGATGCTGCAGCAGCGGGGGCAACTCATGCCATCGGGCCAGCGGTGCGCGACCAGATAGGCGTCGCACGCATCCTCGTCCGGGAAAGCCTTTTCCCATTGGGCGATTGTCATTTGCTGGATCGGCTTGGACTGCTTCCGGGCCATGTCGGCGCTCCACATCAACAAAAAGCAGCCTAACATGGAAAATTCAATCCGTCAACTACAGCATAATCGCCATTGCGAGGAGCTTCGCTCCGAAGCAATCTCCCGCTCGAAGAAGATTGCTTCGCTTCGCTCGCAATGACGCCCACCAATTTCTGACCGGGGCTCCCGTGATGCTGTCCAGCAAGCCGATCCCGCCGCGCGAGCGGTTGATCTTCGCGCTCGATGTCACCGACGTCGATGAGGCGAAGCGGCTGGCGCAGAGCCTTGGCGACAGTGTCGACTTCTACAAGATCGGGCTCGAGCTGTGGATGACCGGGCGGCAGTACGAGCTGGTGGATTGGCTCGTCGAGCGCGGCAAGAAGGTGTTTGCCGATGTGAAGCTGTTCGACGTGCCGAACACGGTCGCCTCCGCCGTCCGTCAGCTCCACGGCCGCCATGTCGCGTTCGTGACCGTGCACGGCAACGACCAGATCCTGCGCGCGGCGTGCCAGGCAAAGGGCGACGTGAAGATATTGGCCGTTACCGTTCTCACCAGCCTCGACGATGGCGACCTGAAAAGCCTCGGCTTCGAGGTCGATGCAAGGCGGCTTGTGCTGTCGCGCGCCAAGGCCGCCGTGGCGCTCGGCTGCGACGGCGTCATCTCATCGGGACTGGAAGCCGAAGCCTTGCGCGGGACGTTGGGTGAGAATTTCCTGATCGTCGTTCCCGGCATCCGCCCGGTGCAGAACACCGACGATCAGAAACGCACGGTCGATGTCGAAGACGCCTTTCGGGCGGGCGCCGATTATATCGTCGTCGGCCGCCCGATCCGGCAGACCCCGGACCCCAGAAAGGCCGCCCAGGACATTCAGGACCGCATCCACAGGCTTTTCGGCGCTTAGCGTGCCGGGGCGCCGACGGCGAACGCAGACGTAACAAAGGGCCATCAACCTTATGGCCTTACGTGGCATAGGACCGCTGGCGCCGTCCGAGGCAGCCTTTTGGGGTTAATTTCACTTGTAATCGTAAATTTTCCTATCTAGCCTTTAGGCGGCGAAGCAAGACAAAATGCTCGCACATGGGCGGAAATGGGAGGACTTGGGTCGCTGGACCGATGGGCAGCAGCCGCGGTTATACTGTTGGTACCCGCCAAAGCATTGACCACGGTTGGGGGAGAGTAATGAAAAACTCGGTCGCGTTCGCGGCAGCCCTGGGGTCAGCGGTATTGCTTTCATCGGCACAAGGCAATGCCACGCCTGTTTACGCTGCCTATGCTTCCGCGATTGATGAAAGCACGGGAGGAACACTCATCTATAGCCAAGGTGGTGTTGGCAGCACGTCAACGAGCGGTTCAGGCTCTGGCACTGCTCTAGGGGGCACAATGAATGCCTCTTCTTCAGCGGATTTAGCCACTGGCCAATTACACGTTTACGGTCAAGCTGCCCCTGCTGATATTTCGGAGGGTACAGTAATCGATTCTGGGGGAGTTAGTGCGCAAGCCGAACTGGTAGATGGCCTGCAGTTCACGAATTTGGTCAGTGCAGGTTTTCTCACAATTAATATCGATGGGACAATATCCGACTTTCCGGGTGGGAGTTTCGCACGATTTACAATAACGGCTGATGTCGGCTCGGACACTTATGAGTATGATTTGAACAACTCGACGGGATGCTCAGATAATCCTCCATTCAATATCTGCTCTTCTGGAAACACCTTTGATCTTACTGAGGATATTCCAATCTCGGCAGGTGAAAGTAATCTAGATTTCGCGATCACAGCGACTGCGATTGCTACGGATGGTCAAACAGTTGACTTCTCCGACACCGTATCGCTCGGTCTCATTCTTCCGACTGGCGCGAGCTTTACATCGGATTCCGGCGTCTTTTTGACCGCTCCGACGAACGTGCCCGAGCCCGCTTCCCTCGCCCTCTTCGGCTCAGCCTTCGTCGGCCTCGGTGCTGCATGGCGCCGCAAGCGCAAGACCGCCTAACCGCCGCATCGAATTCTTTGCTACGGACGGCTCCCACGCGTGGGCCGTCCGTTTAGCTAACGCCCCTATCGACGCGACGGGGCGATCGGACCTCTATTGATCCGGCGCTTGGTTTGCGCGCGGCGCGCTCACGCCGGGGACGATTGTTCCCCAGCCTTGCCGCGGCGCTCGATGCGCTTGTCCGGGACCCATTTGCGCACGTGCGGGGACGGCGCGGGCGGGGGCGACGGTACCCCGAAATGCCCGATGAACTCGACGTAGCGGCGGCACAATTCGGCGCGCTGCACCGCGTCCATCTCCTGGACGGTGAGATGCGACATATCCTGTTGCTTCAGCTTGGTGAAATCGTGGCCGGCCATCGCCTCCGCTCGCGTTCTGGTGGACGATCGCCGGCCAGCCTCGCGCAACGCCGGTTAAGACCGGGTTAGCGGGGGCGCGCCTCGCGTCGTCGCCGCGCCGGCGCGGGCCCCAGGCGCAGGATGTCGAGGAGGCGCTCGACCCGTTCCGGCGGCAGCTTGCGGATGCGCTCGGCCAGGAGATTGGCGAGCTCCGTCGCGGCCGGGCTCAAGCCGGCGGTGTCGACGGTGACCCGGGGATGGGAGAGGCGTGCGAGGCGCAAGAGCTCGTCGGCCTCGTCCCAGATGATGTTGAGCTGGGCGCAGATCGCCACCACCAGGGCATGGGTGGGACGCCCGCGCCGGCCATGCTCCAGCGCCGAGAGATAGGCCGCCGAGACGCCCAAGGCCTCGGCCATGTGCTTGAGGCTGATGCCGCGCTCGGCGCGAAGCCGGCGCAATTGGACACCGAAGGGCGTCACGCCGCGGCCTCGGCCGGGACCGCGGCAAGCGTGCGCTGCAGCATCGATCGCTCCTCCCCCTGGCCGGCGAAGGATGGCATGATAAGCCATTCCAGGGGAGCCCAACGCCCGTGATCTTCCGGCAACTCTTCGACCCGCAATCCTCGACCTATACCTATCTCATCGGCGACGCCAAGGCGGGCGTGGCGGTGCTGATCGATCCCGTGTTCGAGCAGGTCCGCCGCGACGCTGCGCTCATCGCCGAGCTCGGATTGAAGCTCATATGGACGCTGGAGACGCATGTCCATGCCGATCATGTCACCGGCGCCTGGCTCTTGAAGCAGCGGCTCGGCGGCCGTATCGCGCTTGCCCGCGCCAGCGGCGCCGAGGGCGCCGACCGCTATCTCGTCGCCGACGATGTCCTCGACATTGGCGCGCGCCGCCTGGTGGTCCGCGCCACGCCCGGGCACACCGGCGGCTGCCTTACCTATGTCCTCGACGATCTGGGCACGGCCTTCACCGGCGACTGCCTCCTCATCCGCGGCACCGGGCGGACCGACTTCCAGGCGGGGAGTGCCGAGTCGCTCTATCGCTCGGTGCGCGAGCAGATATTTTCGCTGCCCGATCCGTGTCTCCTCTATCCCGCCCACGACTATCGCGGCCTTACCGTGACCAGCGTGGCCGAAGAGAAACGCTTCAATCCGCGGCTCGGCGGCGCGGCCGCGCTCGGCGACTTCACCGGCCACATGGCCAACCTCAAGCTCGCCCATCCCAAGAAGATCGACATCGCCGTGCCGCGCCAATCTCGAATGCGGTCGGCCCAAGAGCGGCCGGTTCGCCGTCGCCGATCCCGGCTGGGCCCCGCTCACCTACACCTTCGCCGGGATCTGGGAGATGCAGCCGCACGCGCTCGAAGAATACGACGGCCCGGTGCAGATCCTCGACGTGCGCGAGCCCGACGAGTTCGCCGGACCGCTCGGGCATATCCCCGGCGCGATCCTGATCCCGCTGGGCGAACTGGCGGCGCGCGCGCGGCGAGCTGGTGCGCGACCGGCCGACCGTCGCGGTGTGCCGCGCGGGCAGCCGCTCGGCCCAGGCGGTGAACATCCTGGAGCAGGCGGGCTTTGCCGATGTCGCCAATCTCGCCGGCGGCATGCTGCGCTGGCGCGCCGAGGGCCATCCTATCGCCGGCGGCAGCGCGTGATGCCCGCAGGAACGGCCCACAGCCTGCGGGTCGTGCCGAGCGGCGGCATTCTCGGCGCCCGGGTCGAGGGGATCGATCTTCGCCAACCCCTCGCTGCGCGACA
Organism: uncultured Alphaproteobacteria bacterium; assembly: GCA_963832575.1. Lineage (GTDB taxonomy): Bacteria > Pseudomonadota > Alphaproteobacteria > ATCC43930 > CGMCC-115725 > DATJLY01. The sequence goes on along the minus strand of CAWHUT010000010.1, from coordinate 139,710 downwards.
CGGTGCGCGTGCTTCGGCCAGGCGCTGGGCGAGCATGGGGTTCTGTGCATCCCCGGCCAGTCGCTCGAGCCCGACGAGCTGGCCGCTTTCGGCGCATGCTTCGGCGCGCTCGAGATCAACGTCGCCAACACCCATCACGCGCCGGGCCATCCGGAGGTGATGATCCTTTCCAACCTCACCGCGGCGGCGCGCGCGATCGGGCTCGCCGATGCGGGCCAGGGCTGGCACACCGATCTGAGCTACAGCCGGGATGTCGCGCTCGCCACCGTGCTCCATGCCAAGGCGGTGCCGGTCCGCGCGGGGCGTCCGCTCGGCGATACCGAGTTCCGCGACATGCGCGCGGCCTATGACGCGCTTGCCCCGGACGCTGAAGGCGCGCCTCACCGGCCTCGGCGCGATCCACGACTTTCGCCAAGTTCTGGGACATGATGCGGGCGCGGCCCGGCTCGGCCAGCCCGCCGCTCACCGCGGCGCAGCGGGCACAGCGGCCGCCGGTAGCGCAGCCGCTTTGCCGCACCCATCCCGCTCACCGGGCGGACCGTGCTCTACTGCAATCCCGGCTATGCCGTGCGCATCGTGGGCCTGGACGAAGAGGAAAGCGCGGCGCTCCTCGACGCGCTCTTCCGCCACCAGGCGCAGGACCGGTTTCTCTGGGCGCACCACTGGACGGCGGGCGACGTGCTGATGTGGGACGATATCGCGACGACGCACAATGCGGTCGCCGATTATCGCGCCGACGAGCCGCGCCTGATGCACCGGGTGCAGGTCATGGCCGCTGTCGACGGCCGCTAGCTTTCTGCTATAATATTGAAATCTCCGGTACCTCCGGGAGGTCGGCCGGGCTTGGAACCAAGTGTAACGGAAAGTTTACAAAAGCCCGGCGCAGATTCTCGCGGGCTTTCTGCTAACTGCCTCTGTCACAAGAAAGATCGGGGGTTGGCGCAGGTCTTGCTTGTACCATCGGGGGAGATCCGTCGGTCGGAGGAGGTGGGGATGATCGCCGATGCGCTCGCCGACGCGCGGGAAGTCCGCTATCGCCGGCTCGTCGAACTGGGCATCGCGCTGTCGGCCGAGCGCAACCACCGTCGCCTCATGGAGATGATCCTCCTGGGCGCCAAGGAACTCACCAACGCTGACGGCGGCACGCTCTATCTCATGAACGAGGACCGTAGCGAGCTGCGCTTCGAGATCATGCGCAACGACTTGCTGGGGATCGCGCTCGGCGGCACCACCGGCTCGGCCGTGCCCTATGCGCCCATTCCCATGCGCGATGCGGACGGGCTGCCCAACCACAAGCATGTCGCGGCGGCCGCGGCCATCACCGGCAAGATCATCACCATTGCCGATGCCGATCCCGACGGCGGCGACTTCGATTTCAGCGGCCCACGCACCTTCGATGCGCGCACCGGCTATCGCTCGCGCTCGTTCCTCACGGTGCCGCTGGCCAATCACGCGGCCGAGGTTGTGGGCGTGCTCCAGCTCATCAATGCGCGTCGCCCCGATGGCGAGATCATCGCTTTTCCGCTGGAGACCATGCCGGTGATCGAGGCGCTGGCGAGCCAGGCGGCGGTCGCGCTCGACAACCAGATGCTGATCGAGGCGCAGCGCAACCTCTTCCGCGCGGTACTGCGCGTCTTCGCCAACGCCATCGACGCGAAATCGCCCTATACCGGCGGCCATTGCCGCCGCGTGCCCGAGCTCACGACCATGCTGGCGCGCGCCGCCGCGGCGACCCGGGAGGGCCCGCTCGCCGATTTCCAACTGAGCGAGGAGGAATGGTACGAGCTCGAGGTCGCCGGCGGCCTCCATGACTGCGGCAAGATCACCACGCACGAATTCGTCGTCGACAAGGCGACCAAGCTCGAGACCGTCCACAACCGCATCCACGAGATCGGCACCCGCTTCGAGGTGGTGAAGCGCGACGTCGAGATCGCCTATCTCAAGGACCTGGCCGCCGGCGGCGATGCGGTCGAGCTCGGCGCCCGGCGCGACCGGCGTCTGGCCCAGCTCGACGACGACTTCGCCTTTGTCGCCCGGTGCAATATCGGCACTGAGTCCCTGTCGGCCGACGACATCGACCGGCTCGAAGAAATCGCGGCGACGCCGTGGCTGCGCACGATCGACGACGGCCTGGGCATTTCCTGGGAGGAAGGCCTGCGCCGGCCGCGAACGCCGGTGCCGTTGCCGGTCATGGAGCACCTCATCGCCGACAAGCCCGAGCATATCGTGCCGCACAACAAGCCGCCGCTGGCGTGCGACAACGGCTGGGGCTTCACCGTCAGGCCGCCGGCGCAGAAATTCAATCTCGGCGAGCTTTACAATCTCAAGGTGCAGCGCGGCACGCTGACCGAGGAAGAGCGCTATCACATCAACGACCACATCGTGCAGACCATCGTGATGCTGGAGGCGTTGCCCTTCCCGAAGAATCTGCGGCGCGTGCCCGAATGGGCCGGCGGGCATCACGAGAAGATGGACGGCACCGGCTATCCGCGCGGCCTCAAGGGCCACGAGATGAGCATCCCCGCCCGCGTCATGGCGATTGCCGACATCTTCGAGGCGCTGACCGCCCGCGATCGCCCCTACAAGACGCCGAAGCCGCTGTCGGAATGCATCGCCATCATGGCGCGCATGAGCCGGGAGGGGCACATCGATCCCGACCTCTTCGCGCTTTTCCTCACCTCCGGCGTGTTCCGCCGCTATGCCGAGACGTTCCTCCTGCCCGAGCAGATCGACGACGTCGACATCGCCCGGTATCTGCGCACGCCCGAGCCCGTGGCGGGGTGACTTGACGCCCGCCCCGGGGCGCGCCGATCATCACCCGATGTCAGCCTGAGCCGCGGAGGAAGGCCATGGACGAACCCCGGATTTCGCCGGCCGAGATGGCGAAGTGCGTTGCCCGCTTTGGCGCCCTCAAGGGATCGAGCGAGGCCTATGTCGACAGCCGGCTGCCCAACCACCGGCGCACCAAGATCAACCTCGTCGGCATGGGCGTCGTCGAGGCCGAGAGCGATCCAGCGCTTCGGCCTGCGATCCCGCTGCCGGCGCACGGCTTCAATCTCGGCATGATCGTCGCCGAGCATGGCAACGGCGCGGCGCTCCACGCCCACAAGACCGAAGAGGCGTTCATGCCGCTCAAGGGCGCCTGGGCGGTAATCTGGCGCGAGGGCGAGACGGAGCACGAGATCGTGCTCGACCCGTTCGACACGATCAGCGTGCCGATCGGCGTCTATCGCGGCTTTCGCTATGTCGGCGAGGGCCAGGGCGTGCTGTTGACGATCATCGGCGGCCCCGACCCGGGCAAGGTCGCCTGGCATCCGAGCGTGCTCGCGGCCGCCGCCAAGACCGGCCTCGCGGTCGACGCGGCCGGCCGCCTCATCGAGCTCGCGGCGGAGCGCTGATCCGGCTGCGGCCGGGCGCGGCCGGCGGCCCGGCATAGAGCCGCCGCACATTGCGATAGCATTCGCACGCCACCCCCTCGAGCGCCTTGCGGTCGAGGACGGCGATGCCGCCATAGCCGGTATCGACCATCCCGGCGCGCTTGAGTTTGGCGAGCGCGGCGGTGATACCAGTGCGCTGTGTCCCCAGCATCGTCGACAGAAAGCCGTGGCTGATGGCAAGCTCGCCGCGGTCGACACTGTCGTGCGCCGTGATGAGCCAGCGTGCCAGGCGCTGCTCCAGCGTGTGATGCGCGTTGCACGCCGCCGTGAGCGCGATCTCGATGCCGAGCCGGGCGCTGTTAATCAGAACCGCCCGCGTCAGGCGCGGGCTGCGCCGCATCGCGCCTTTGAGCGCCACCGATTCCACGCGCAGCGCGACCCCGGGGATCTGCACCACGCCGTCGATCATGTAGAAGGTCTGGCCCAACGCGCCGGCCACCCCGGCCATGCCTTCATTGCCGATCGCGGCGACCTGGACCGAGGCGCCGTCGTCCAGCCGCTGCACCAGCGAAACGAGGCCGCGCTGGGGAAAATAGACATAACGCGGCGCATCCCCGCGGGAGAAGAGCGTCTGCCCGTAGGCGAGCGGCACTTCCTGCGCCGTGGGCATGAGCCGGCGCACCTCGTCGGTCGGAAACGAGGCGAAGAGCCGGTTGCCGGGCGCGGTCTGCGATGGCGGCGCCCGGCGGACGGGGGACACGCGTGTCATCCCCGCGCCGTCCGATAGTGCGGAGGGGTGGTGCGGATCATGGGGGGCTCGTTACTGCGGATGTGCTGTAAACCGATTCACAATACCGTGAGGAAAGGCGGGAGGCGAGCGGCCTGATCACGTGGCGCCCGCGCGGTCACGCGGGCGTGAACTGGCGCTGCGCCGCGGCGGCGCTATGCTTGGGCCATGGGCGTACGATCACCCTCACCGCCTGCCGCCTCCGTGCGCGATCCGCGTCTCGATTTCTTCCGCGGCAGCGCCATGTTCATCATCTTCTTTGCGCATTGCCGCGGCAATGTTCTCTGGAACGTCATTCCGGCGCGCTTTGGCGTCAGCGACGCCGCCGACATGTTCGTGTTCCTGTCGGGGATGGCCGCGGCGATCGCGTTCGGCGGCACCTTCGTGCGCCAGGGCATGGCGATCGGCACGGCGCGGATCGCCTATCGCTGCGCCCAACTCTTCATCGCCCAGCTCGGGCTGTTCTTCACCGGCGCCATGATCATCGCCGCCGGCACGCGCTGGTACGGCGACATCGATTACGCCACGCTCCTCAATCTGCAGCGTTTCTTCGCCGATCCCGGCGCGGCGCTCATCGGGCTCTTCACGCTCACCTATGTGCCGCATTATTTCGACATCTTGCCGCTCTATATCGCGGTGCTCGCCATGGTGCCGGCGGCGATGCTGCTGGCCCGGCTGCATCCGCTGGCGGCGGTCGCGGCCTCGGTCGTGCTTTATGCCGCGACATGGCATTTCGGCTTCGACCTTCCGGCCCACGCCGATGCGCAGCCGGTGTGGTATTTCAATCCCTTCGCATGGCAGCTCATCTTCTATACCGGGTTTGCGCTGCGTCGCGGCTGGGTGGTGGTGCCCCTCGATTCGCGGCTTTTGTTCTGGGGCAGTGTCGTCGTGCTGGCGCTGGGGCTCGGCATTTCGCTGCCGTTCGTGTTCGAGCGCATTCCGCCCATCGATGCGCTGCGTATCTGGATCGCCGCCAACACCGACAAGACCAATCTCGATCTCCTGCAATACGTGCATTTTCTGGCCGAGGCCTATGTCGCGGTGGTGCTGCTCAAGGGGCGGGAATTTATCCTGCTGAGCGCGCCGCTGAAGCCGTTCGTGCGCTGCGGGCAGCAGGCGCTGACGACCTATTTCACGTGCGAGACGCTGGCGCAGATCGGCGGCATGGTGTTCGACCATGCCGGCACCGGCGTGGGCGTGCAGATCGCCGTCAACACCGTCGCGATCGCTGTGCTTTTCTCGGTCGCGATCATCGCGCAATGGGCCAAGCGCGCGCCGTGGAAGCGCTTGCCGGCGCCAGCGGCGGCGCCCGTGCCGGCGGTGGCGCCGGTCGTGCCGGCCCCGGCCATCGCCCGCGACGGGCTTGCCGCCGCGCGCGAGGGGGCATGATCGGTCGTTGTTCGGGAATATCGGTGGCGGCAGGTGAGGGAAGATGGCGCAGGATGCGCGCGGCCTGGCGGTGACGGCCACCAATGACGCAGCGGTGGAGCATCTCGATGCCGCCATCGCCGCCTATTGCGGTGCGCGGCGCGACACCGGCGACCACCTGAAGCGCGCGCAGGGCGCCGATGGCGGGATGGTGCTGGGCCACGTGCTCAGGGGCTATTTCATGCTGCTGTTTGCGACCCGCACCGCGCTGGCGCGTGCGGCCCAGTCGGCTGTGGCAGCGAAGGTGGCGGCGGAAGCGGGCGCCACTGCGCGCGAGCGACGGCATCTCGACGCGCTCTCGCGCTGGATCGCGGGCGATCTTGGCGGCGCCGGCGCCGCGTGGCAGGCGATCCTCGAGCGCTGGCCGCACGACCTCCTCGCGCTCAAGCTCGCGCAGTATGCGCTGCTTTATCTCGGCGACTGCGCGGCCATGCGGGCGTTGACCGAGCGGGTGCTCGGCGCGTGGGATGTGCGCCTGCCGGGCTATGGCTTCGTGCTGGGCTGCCATGCCTTCGCGCTCGAGGAATGCGGCGCCTACGAAGCGGCCGAGCGCGCCGGGCGCGATGCGATCGCCATCGAGCCGGCCGATATCTGGGCCGCGCACGCGGTTGCCCACGTCTTCGAGATGGAGGACCGCCCGGCGGACGGCCTCACCTGGGTTGCCGCGCAAGAGCCGCAGTGGGGCGAGACCAACAATTTCCGCTATCACCTGTTCTGGCACCGCTGTCTCTTCCTGCTCGCGCTGGGCCGGGGCGAGGAGGTGCTGGCGCGCTATGACAGCGAGGTGCGCGCCGAGCCGAGCGACGACTATCTCGACATCGCCAATGCGGTGGCGCTGCTGTGGCGGCTGGAGCAGGAGGGGCTTGGCGTGGGCGAGCGCTGGCACGAGCTGGCCGAGCGCGCGCGTGGGCACACCGACGATCATGTGCTGGTGTTCGCCGATCTGCATTATCTGATGGCGCTTGCCGCTTGCGACGATGGCGACGCGATCGGGCGCTGGCGGGCGGCAGCACGAACCCATGCCGCTAGCGCCGATGACACGGCGGCGCGGGTGCTCAAGGCGGTGGGCATCGCGCTTGGCGAGGCGACGCTCGCCCATCGCCGTCGCGACTGGCACGGCGTGGTCGAGATGCTGTTGCCGCTCCGCGCCGACATCGTGCGTATCGGCGGCAGTCATGCCCAGCGCGACCTCTTCGCCATGATGCTGATCGACGCGGCGCTGCGGCATCGCCCGGAACTGGCGCGCATGCTCATCGCGGAGCGGCTGGCTTCGCGGCCGCGCAACGAGTGGGGCCGGCGCCAGCGGGCGCGGGCGGCGACGCTGTGATGGATCTTCTCGTCGATGCGACAGGCACGGCGCTCTGGGGCGAGCGGCGCCTGCGTGCGGCGATCGGGCGGGCCGGCATCACCGGCGACAAGCGCGAAGGCGACGGCGCCACGCCTGCGGGGAGCTTCGTCCTGCGCCGCGTGCTCTATCGTCCCGACCGCGAGGCGGCGCCGGTGACGGCGCTGGCGTCACGGCCGCTCGATCCGGGCGATGGTTGGTGCGATGCGCCTGAGGATGCCGCCTATAACCGGCCGGTGCGATTGCCCTATCGCGCCCATGCGGAGACGCTGTGGCGGGACGATGGGCTCTACGATCTCGTGGTGGTGCTCGGCCATAACGACGCGCCGGTTAGCGCGGGGCGCGGCAGCGCCATCTTTCTTCACCTGGCGGCGCCGGATTACCGTGCCACCGAAGGATGCATCGCGCTCGCCCGCGCCGATCTCGTCATGGTGCTCGCCGCGGCGGATGAGACGAGCCGCGTGATCGTCGCCGGCTAGGGCCGCGCGCGCGTCACGGCGGCGGGCTCAGCGCCAGGCGCCGCGTGCCTTGCCAGATCTCGATCGCCTCGCACGCGCCGGGGCCGGCAGCGTCCAGCCGTGCCGCCGCTTCGCGCTGCGCCGCCTCGTCATCCGGCAGGTCGAGATCCTCGCCATGGATGATGCGGTTGCCGAGGAGTCGATAAAACCGATAATGCGCCACGTCGAACCGCTTCTTTCGGATCACGGCTTCGGCATCACATAGCCCTTATGGCGGAGAAATGTCCAGGGTGTTTGCTGAGGCGCAACCTTACTCGTCGGTCCGTGCGGGCGTGGCGCGCCGCGACTGACGTTCGGCGAAGTTCTTGATCCGCCGCGCACAGCGGGCGAAGAAGGAACGGGGGGAAGGCAGCGGCAGCGGGGTGCTGGCGACGAGGGGCGGCGCGAGCGCCGCGGCAACCACCGGATCGAGCGGCACATCGGGCGTGATTTCACGGTTCAGCAGCAAGACCGCGGTCATGTCGCCCTGCTTGCCGTCGACCTCGCCGCCATGGCGCGTCACCGGCATACCCGCGAGCGAGGCCGCTTTCAGGCCGCCCATGTCGCATCCTCCTTGCGCTCAGCCGGCATCGACAAGGTTGGCAGGATGGTGCGGAAGGGATGGTTAAGGCGGCTGTCGAGATAGGTCCAAAGCTGTTCGATCTCCTGGCCCGAGCGCTCGTCGCCGGCAGTCTCCATCACGGTGCGGCCGTCGATCATGCTGGCGGCGAAGCCGGTGCGATGGTGAATGAGGACCGGCGCGACCGTGCCGTGCTGCGACAGCGCCATGACCGCCTCGCTCGCAATCCGGGTGCGCGGTGTGACGGCGTTGAGGACGAAGACGAAGGGCTTGGCGAGATGCTCCACGAGTTCGACCGTGGCGCCGGCCGCGCGCAGATCGTGCGGGCTCGGCCGCACCGGGATCAGCACCAGATCGGCGATGCGGATGACCTCGGTCAGGGTCTCGGTGAGGGCGGGCGGCGTGTCGATGACCAGAAGCTTGATGCCGAGCGCGCGAATGCGCTCCACGCCGGCGCGCAGCCGCTCCGGGGTGGCGCGGGCAAAGAGCGGCGTCTCGGCCTGGCGCGCGTTCCACCAGTCCGCCAGATTGCCCTGCGGATCGGTGTCGATGACGAGCGCCGGCTTGACCCCCGCCAGTTCGGCGGCAACGGCGATGTGCCCGGCCAGCGTCGTCTTGCCGGACCCTCCCTTGCGCGATGCTACGGCAACAACATGCATGTGGGCTCTGCCACCAAAACCGTTCACGATCTCCCTCAACCCTAGTCAAGGTCGGTGAAAAACCGCTTAAATACCGTTGACTATTTACACGATCGGCCGACCGGGTCGGACTTGCTCTAGAACCGGACCGCGGCCTCGACCAGGAACTTGTTGGTGCGGCGGCCATTATCGCTGCCGGGGACGGCCTTCATGGTGTGGGCGAACTCGAAATCGGTGGTGATGTTGCGCGGCAGGTCGACGCGCACGCCCAGCCCGGTCGAGGACAGGGCGAGGCCGGAGCCGGTGCCGACCGCGCCCAGCGCCGTGATGGCGATCCCGGCCGAGGCGCCGTGCACGTTCCACACCTTGGCCGTGTCGTAGAAGACATAAGGCTGCACCAGGTCGACATGATATTGCGGCAGATGCTCGTCGTAGCGCAGCTCGAACGTGCCGCCGACCCCATGGTCGCCCGTGATCGCGCCGGGATCGTAGCCGCGCCCGATCGGCGAGCTGCCGAAGGCGATCTGCTCCCCGGCCAGCAGCGGCGCAAAGCCGTATTGGCCCTGCGCGAACATCGCGACGTTCAGCGGACCGACGACCTCCCGGGCGAAGCGGAGCGTGCCGCCGATCTTGGTGAATTCTGGATTCCCGCGCGATGCCCCCGATTGCGACAGGATGGGCAGGCCCAGGCTCGAGGTCGAATTGTTGGTAGTGGCGCCGAGAATGCCCAGCCCTTGCGCGACATCGACGCTCGCCCCGGCGGCGGCGCCCAGGAGGGCGCGGGAATAGCTCAGGCCAAGATCGATGACGCGCCATTGATCGTGGTTGAGCGGCAGGCCGAGCGTCGTCACCTTGGCATCTTGGATGGTGAAGCCGCCGTCGAGCTGCAGCGTCTCGGCGCGTGAGCGCCAGATCGGATAGGTGAGGCGGGGGCCGACGGCATAGCTGTCGGTGATCACCTGCAGCGGCGCGAGCGAGGCGCCGGGCTCGCCATGCGTGACGGTGACGATGGCGCTCGCGCTCAGCCCGTCCGCGCCGATCGGCCGGCGATAGCGCACTTGGCCGGTGACCTTCTCGAGCACGTTGGGCGAGGTGGCGTAACTTGCCGCAAGCTGGTCGCCGGCGCTGAAGAGGCCGTTGGCTTCGGCATCGGCGCCCAGCGTCCAGACGCCCTGGAACTGCGAGCCGCGGTTGTCGACGCCGAAGCCGCCGGTGACCGGCGATTCGACCAGCGTCACGACCAGCTCCGACGCGCCCTGGACGTTGGGCGAGGGGCGCAGGACGCCCGAGGCGGCCACGCCGCTCAAATCGTTCGCCAGCAGGAGCGCGCGTTCCATCGTCGGCAGCCTGAGCGGGCGCTCGGCGAGCACCTTCTGGAAATAGGCGCGGATCAACGCCTGCGTCTTGGGTCTGCCGCCGTCGATCGTGAGGTCGGAGACATAGCCCTCCACGACCCGGATCGTGAACACGCCGTTGCGCACCCGCTGCGGCGGCACGAAGGCGCGCGAGATCACATAGCCGGCGCTGCGATAGCGGTCCTCGATCGCGTCGGCGACATCGAGGATGTTCGTCACCGTCACCTGATGACCGATGAGCGCGGCATAGAGCGGCTTGAGCTCGGCCACCGGGATGCTCTTGGCGCCCTCGATGTGGATGTCGCTGAGGACGAAATGCAGTTCCTCGACCGCGCGCGGCACCTGCGAGCGGCCGGGCTGTTCGATCGTGAAGTCGAACGGCGTCTGGACCGGCGGCTGCGGCAACGGGCGGTCGCGCCCGGGTTCCACCGTTCCCGGCAGCGACCGCGGCACCGCCAGCTGGGCCCGTGCCACGCGCTCCGACCCGCCGAGAAGCCCGACACACAAAAGCGCTGTGCCGACCAGCGTCCCGCTTCGCGTTGGCAAATATGCGTTCTCACCCAGCGAGACTACTCCCCGCCTCCCCTCGGCGGACGTCGATCCGGCCGTGCTGCAGCGCTTGTTCGCACGAGGTTGGCGCGACCAGGCATGAAAAAGACCGGCTTTTTTGCCGGTTGTAGGTCTATCGTTATCACATTGTATAGCGCACCCCAAGCAGGCTTTAGGGGACGGCCCGGCGCGGCCCGAAGATCGCGGTGCCCACGCGCACCAGCGTCGCCCCGAAACCGATCGCGATCTCGAAGTCGGCGCTCATGCCCATGCTGAGGGCGGAAAGTCCGTTGCGTCGGGCGATCTCGCGCAGGAGGGCGAAATGCGGCGCCGGCTCCTCATGCTCGGGCGGGATCGCCATCAGACCTGCGATCGGCAGGCCCAGGCGGTCGCGGCACTGCGCGATGAAGGCGTCGGCCTCGGTCGGGACGACGCCCGCCTTCTGCGGTTCTTCGCCGGTATTGACCTCGATGAGGCAAGACAGGCGCTTGCCCTGGCGATCCATCTCGCGCGCCAGTGCTTCGGCCAGGCGCGGCCGGTCCACCGTCTCGATCACGTCGAAGAGCGCCACCGCCTCGCGCACCTTGTTGGTCTGCAGCGGTCCGATGAGATGGAGGCGGAGATCGCCGGCCTGCGCCTTGAGGGCGGGATATTTCGCCTCCGCTTCCTGCACGCGGTTTTCGCCGAAGACGCGGTGGCCGGCGGCGAGCGCCGCGGCGACCGCGTCGGCGCCTTGCGTCTTGGCGACCGCGACGAGGGCGACCGTGGCGGGATCGCGGCCGGCGGCGCGGGCGGCGGCGGCGATGCGCGCGGTGACAGCGGCGAGATTGGCGGCAATCGCCGCGGAATTGGTCATGGCGCGAAACTGGACCCGGGGCAGGGATGCGTCAAGCCGGCGAGGAGGACGTGGGTGCAGCGCCGCATCCCTTTGCGGCATCGCATTCGCCGTTGTATTATCCACAGGCGGCCCGGTCCGCGCCTCATGCCGGTATCGGGTCGCGAGGGAGTGCTTCCATGTTGCTGCGAACGAGCATTATCTGTCTTGCCGCCGCGGGTTTGCTTTCGGGCTGCGGTCTTTTCAACAATGACCGGTGGAACGGCAACGACCCCGACGCCGTCAAGCGCAACAACGATCCCTATCACACCGATCCGGAATACTCCGCCAATCCCGATATTACCGGCGACCGTTTCGTGGACGTGCCGACGGGCCAGGATTCGATCTTCTCGTCGCTCTTCGGCGACGACAAGCATGGAAGTGGCGGGGGCGGGGGCGGGGGTGGCGCAGGCGTCGGCGTCAACTCCTATCTCTGGCGTGCCACGCTCGATACCGTTTCGTTCATGCCGCTCGCTTCGGCCGATCCCTTCGGCGGCGTCATCATCACCGATTGGTACAGCCCGCCCGATCAGCCCAACGACCGCTTCAAGGTCAACATCTTCATCCTCGGGCGGGAGCTCCGCGCCGACGGGGTGCGGGCGAGCGTGTTCCGGCAGAAGCGCGATGCCAGCGGCCAATGGGCCGACGCCAATGTCGATGCGGCCACCGGCACCGATCTTGAAAACGCCATCCTGACGCGCGCGCGTCAGATGCGCCTCAGCACCGCTTCGAAATAGGAATTGGCCGACGCGCTTCTCGCGCTACGCCGCGTTGCCATGACGACACCGGCTCCCCAACCGCGCCGCTACAACGCCAAGGCGACAGAGGACAAGTGGCAGTCGATCTGGACCAGCCGCGGCACCTTCGCCGTCGAGGCCGATCCGGCGCGGCCGAAATACTACGTCTTGGAGATGTTTCCCTATCCCTCCGGCAAGCTGCATGTCGGCCACGTGCGCAACTATACGATGGGCGATGTCGTCGCCCGCTATAAGCGCGCCCAGGGCTTCAACGTGCTGCATCCGATGGGCTGGGACGCGTTCGGGCTGCCGGCCGAGAACGCGGCGATGGCGAGCGGCGCGCATCCGCGCGAATGGACCTACGAGAACATCGCGGTGATGCGCGCGCAGTTGAAGCGCATGGGTCTCGCCTATGACTGGCGGCGCGAGATCGCGACCTGCCATCCCGAGTATTACCGCCACGAGCAGAAGATGTTTCTCGACTTCCTGGCGGCGGACCTGGCCTATCGGCGCGAGTCCTGGGTCAACTGGGACCCGGTGGAGAACACCGTGCTCGCCAACGAGCAGGTGATCGACGGGCGCGGCTGGCGCTCGGGCGCGCTGGTGGAAAAGCGGCTGCTGGCGCAGTGGTTCCTGCGCATCACCGCCTTCGCCGACGACCTGCTGGCGGGGCTGGGCGAGCTCGAGCGCTGGCCCGAGCGGGTGCGCGTGATGCAGGAGAACTGGATCGGCCGCTCGGAGGGCGCGCGCGTGCGCTTTGCGCTCGAGGGACGCGCGGATGCGCTCGAGGTCTTCACCACGCGGCCCGACACGCTTTTCGGTGCGGCGTTCTGCGCCGTCGCGCCGAACCACCCGCTCGCCGAGGAATGTGCCCGCGCCAACCCCGCGCTTGCCGCCTTCATCGCCGAATGCAACCGCATGGGCACGAGCGAGGCGGTGCTGGAGACCGCCGAGAAGAAGGGCTTCGACACCGGATTGCGCGTGCGCCATCCCTTCGATCCGGGCTGGTCGCTTCCGGTCTATGTCGCCAATTTCGTGCTGATGGAATATGGCTCCGGCGCGATCTTCGGCTGTCCTGCGCATGATCAGCGCGACCTCGATTTCGCGCGGAAATATCGCCTGAAAGTGCAGCCCGTCGTGCTGCCGCCCGACATGGACGCGGCGGGCTTTGCCATCGGCAATGAGGCTTACACGGAAGAGCGCGGAACCCTGATCAATTCGCGGTTCCTCGACGGCCTCTCCGTTGTCGCGGCCAAGCGCGCGGCGATTGCGAAGCTCGAGGCCGAAGGCAGCGGCACCGGCACGATCGCCTATCGCCTGCGCGATTGGGGCGTGTCGCGCCAGCGCTATTGGGGCTGTCCCATTCCGGTCGTGCATTGCGCGGCCTGCGGTATCGTGCCGGTGCCGGAAGCGGATCTGCCGGTGCGGCTGCCGGAGGATGTGAGCTTCGACCGTCCCGGCAATCCGCTGGCGCTGCATCCGACGTGGAAGTACACGACCTGCCCGCGCTGCGGCGGCGCGGCCGAGCGCGAGACCGACACGTTCGACACGTTCTTCGAATCGTCGTGGTATTTCGCGCGCTTCTGTTCGCCCCGCGCGCCGACGGCGTTCGTGCGCGACGATGTCGATTACTGGCTGCCGGTCGATCAATATATCGGCGGCATCGAGCATGCCGTGCTGCATCTTCTCTACGCGCGATTCTTCACCCGGGCGCTCGCGCAATGCGGCTACCTCGCGGTGAAGGAGCCGTTCGCCGGGCTCTTCACACAAGGCATGGTCTGTCACGAGACCTATCGCAGCGCCGATGGGGAGTGGCTCTTTCCCGAGGAAGTTCAGCGCGACGAGGCCGGCGCGCTCAGCGATGCCGCGGGACACGTCGTGACCGCCGGCCGCATCGAGAAGATGTCGAAGTCGAAGAAGAACATCGTCGGGCTCGAGACCATCGTCGCCGCCTTCGGCGCCGACACCGCGCGCCTCTATCTTCTCTCCGACAGCCCGCCCGAGCGCGATCTCGAATGGACCGATGCCGGTATCGAGGGGGCGTGGCGCTATGTCAACCGGCTGTGGCGGCTCGTCAGCGAGCCGCGCGCGAAGCTGCCGCCGCCGGGAACGCGCATGCCGGGGGGATTGGCGCCGGCGCTTGAGGAGCTGCGCGGGAACGTTCACCGCACCATTGCTGCCGTCACCGACGATTTCGACAAGTTCCGCTTCAACCGGGCCGTCGCGCATATCCGCGAGCTCACCAACGCGATCGAGGCGGTGGCGCCCGAAGGCGCCGGCGCGGGCGTCGTGCTGCGCGAGGCGCTGGAGACGGCAGTGCTGCTGCTGGGGCCGGTGATGCCGCATCTGGCCGAAGAGATGTGGCAGGAGCTCGGCCATGCGGGGCTGCTGGCCGAGGAGGCGTGGCCAGTGGCCGATGCAGCGCTTGCGCGCGAGGACACGGTGACGCTCGCCGTGCAGGTCAATGGCAAGCTGCGCGGCACCGTCGATCTGCCGCGCGATACCGGCACCGGTGCGGCCGAGGAGGCGGCGCTCGCCTTGCCGGCGGTGCGGCGCGCGCTCGAGGGCCGCGCTCCGCGCAAGACCATTGTCGTGCCCAATCGGATCGTCAATGTCGTGGTGTGAGCGCGTCTTCGCCCGCGCGGCGCCGGCGATGCTGCTGCTCGTCGCGCTGGCCGGCTGCGGCTTCCATCCGCTTTACGGCGAGCAGACGACGCTCGGCTATGACCCGACGCTGGCGTCGGTCGAGGTGCGGCCGGTTCCCGACCGCGTCGGGCAGCTCCTGGTGGAAGAGGTGAGGGAGGAGCTCGATCCGCGCGGCGCAGGGCTCAAGCCGCGCTACATCCTCGTCATCGGCATGACCGCGTCGCGCAGCGATCTCGGCATCCGCCGCGACAATACCTCGACGCGGGGCGAGCTCACCATGAATGCGAACCTGACGCTCAACGACGCCAACACTCATGCCGTCGTTTTCCGCAACTCGATCCGCTCCACCACGTCCTTCAACGAGCCCGACGACGCCTACGCCGCGACCGTTGCCGAGGATCATGCGCGCGAGGAGGCGGCGTCCGATCTCGGGCGCGAGATTGCCGAGCGTGTCACGCTTTATTTCCGCACCCTACGCGCCAGGAACGGGACGTGAAGATCACGGGCGGCCGGGTCGAGCGCTTTCTTGCCGCGCCTGACCCGGCCGTGCGCGCGGTGCTGCTCTATGGACCCGATGGCGGGCTGGTGCGGGAGCGCGCCGACCGCATCGCCGCCGGCATCGTGCCCGATCGCCACGATCCCTTCCGTATTGCCGAGCTGGCGGCCGAGACGCTCGCGGGCGATCCGGCGCGGCTCTACGACGAGGCGCAGGCGCTGTCGCTCATGCCCGGGCGGCGCGTCGTGCGCGTGCGCGACGCGGGCGACGGGGTGGGCGGGCTCTTCGACCGCTTCTTCAAGGACCCGCCGCCGGGGGACGGCTTCATCGTCGTCGAGGCCGGCGACCTGGCGGCGCGATCGTCGCTTCGCCGTGCCTTCGAGGGCGCGCGCGAGGCGGCGGCGATCGGCTGCTATGCCGACGGGCCGGAAGAGCTGCGCGCGCTGGTGCGGGCGACAGCGGCCGCGCGCGACATCGCCGTCAGCCGCGAGGCGCTGGATTATCTCGTCGCCAATCTCGGCGGTGACCGCATGCTGTCGCGCCAGGAGCTTGAGAAAGTCGTGCTCTTCGTCGGCGACGGCGGCAAGCTCGGCCTCGACGAGGCCACCGCGATGGTGGGCGACAGTGCCGCCGTCACCGTCGAGGACGCCATCCACGCCACGGCGGACGGCGATCTCGTCGCGCTGGAGCGTGCGCTCGCGCGCGCCTTCGAGGAAGGCGAGTCGCCGGTATCGGTGCTGCGGGCGGCGATGCGCCATTTCCAGCGCCTGCATCTGGTGGGCTCGCGGCTCGCGGCCGGGGCGCGTCCGGAAGAGGCGATCGAGCGGCTGCGCCCGCCGGTGTTCTTCAAGCTGCGCGATCGCTACCTCGCGGAGCTGCGTCTGTGGCCCACGCGCCGTGCCGCGGCAGCGCTCGAAGGGCTGTTCGAGGCCGAGCGTCATGCCAAGCGCACGGGACTGCCGCCCGAAACGATCTGCCGCGACGCCCTTCTGCGCCTGGCGCGCGGCGCTCAAGCCGCCACCCGTCCGCGCGCCGGCGGCGCCGTCTGAGGGATCCTGGCGCGATCCCCCTTGCCACGTGTTCCGTCCTTGGGCGAGGCTAAGGGCTCACGCCGCTGCGCTGGGCGGCGCGCCGCCGGAAGGCCGCCAACGATGCTCGATGTCACGCCCTTCGAAAAGGCGCTGTCGCAACTGGAAACGAGCCTCGGCTATCTGCGCTCCGAGGCGAGCCGCACCGATCCCGGGCTGCGCACGCAGTTCCGCGCGGCGGCCATCCAGGCGTTCGAGTTCACGTACGAGATGGCGGTGCGCATGATCCGCCGCCAGCTTGGCGAGATCGTCGCCAATCCGGGCGAGCTGCGCGAGATCAACTTTCTCGATCTCATCCGCCGCGCCGCCGATGCCGGGCTGGTGCGCGAGGTGCCGCCTTTCCGCATTTATCGCGAGCGGCGCAACATTACGAGCCATGCCTATGACGAGGCACGCGCGGAGGAAGTCGTCGGCGTGCTTGATGCCTTCGTCGCCGACATGCGTTTCCTGCTCGACGAGCTGAGGCGGCGGAACCGTGCCGGAGCTTGATCTCGATCCGCGCGATCTTGCCGCGGTGCGCGCGATCCTGCGCCGGCACGTGCCGGAATTCGCGGTGCGTGCCTTCGGCTCGCGGGTCAGGGGCACGGCGCGCCGGACCTCCGACCTCGACCTCGCCATCATGACAGATCGCCCGCTGGCGGCAGAACGCATGGCGGATTTGCGCGAGGATTTGAGTGAGTCCGATCTTCCGTTCGCAGTCGATCTCGTCGACTGGGCCGTCACCGGCGCCGCCTTCCGCCGTATCATCGAGAGCTGCTGGGTTGCGATCGCGCCGGAAACGGCGTGAGCCGCGGGACATGACGATCGCGATTCTCAGCAGCAACGGCATGGCGGGCGTGCTGCGCGTGCTGGGGCCGCGCTTCACAGCGGCGAGCGGGCAAGACCTGGCCATACGCTATGCGACCTCGGCGACGCTGATGCGGGAGATTGCGGCCGGCGCGTCGTTCGATGTCGCGCTGCTGACCGATGCGGCGATCGCCGCGTTGGTAGCGCAAGGTCGGATCAGGGCCGGATCGGATGCGGTCATCGCGCGCTGCGGTGTCGGCATCGCCGTGCGCGCCGGCGCGCCCAAGCCCGATATCGCGACGCCCGACGCGCTCAGGCAGACACTGCTCGACGCGCCCTCCGTCGCCTATACCACCGAAGGGGCGAGCGGCATCCATTTCGCGGCCGTGCTGGAGCGGCTGGGCATCGCCGCGGCGATCGCGGAAAAGGCGAAGCTGCAGCCGGGCGGCCTCATCGCGGGGCTGGTTGCGTGCGGTGAAGCCGCGCTCGCGGTGCAGCAGGTGAGCGAATTGGTGGCGGTCGCCGGCGTCGATCTGGTCGGACCCCTGCCGCAGGAACTGCAGCACCACACCGTGTTCGCCGTGGGTCTCGCCATGGGTGCGTCCGATGCGGCCCGGAGTTTTCGCGATCTCATCGTCGCGCCCGAGACAAGACCGGCCATCGTGGCGGCGGGAATGGAGCCGGTCTGACCCGGAAGGACGTGCCCGATGGGAGAGGTAAAGAAAAAGGAGCCCTCGCGACGGGGCTCCAAGTGCTGCGCATCCTCGCTCAGTCGGCGAGGTGGCCGCAGCATACGGTAAGAATCGGTAATTAGCCAAGAACAATGTTAGAACGGGGAATTCGGATTTGCCGGCCGCGGCCTTAAAGTCATAATTGTTTAACTAAAACAATCAGTTAAGTCCTTTTAAGCTTTGCCAGCACCCCGTCGAGCTGATCGAGCGAACGGTAGCGGATCGTGACTGAGCCGCGCGCGGACCCATCGGTGTGGATCGCCACCTTGAGGCCGAGGATGGTCGTCATCTCGTGTTCGAGCGCGACGACGTTGGGATCGCGCGGCGCGGGCCGCGTGTCCTTGGCGGCGCCGGACTGTTGTGATTGCACCGCGCGCTCGGTCTGGCGCACGCTGAGATCGAGGCGCAGCACCTCGTGAGCCAGCGCCACCGGGTCCTTGGCGCCCAGCAACGCGCGCGCGTGACCGGCGGTAAGGCGGCTATCGTCGAGCAGGAGCTTCACCGCCTCGGGCAGGCCGAGGAGCCGGATCATGTTGGCGACGTGGCTACGGCTCTTGCCGACGCGTTCGGCCAGCTGCTCCTGGGTGTAGTGAAATTCCTCGATGAGCTGCTGATAACCGCGCGCCTCTTCGAGCGGCTGCAGGTCCTCGCGCTGGACATTCTCCACCAGCGCCAGTTCGAGCGCCTCGCGATCGCCGAGGTCGTGCACCAGCACGGGCACCTCGTGGAGCCGCGCGCGCTGGGCCGCGCGCCAGCGCCGCTCGCCGGCGATGATCTCGTAGCCGTCGGCCAAGGTCTGACTGCGCCGCACCAGCAGCGGCTGCAAGATGCCTTGCGCCGCGACCGACGCGGCCAAGGCGCTCATGCTGTCCTCGTCGAAGCGCCGGCGCGGCTGGAAGCGGCCGGGATGCAGCAGCTCGATCGCGACCCTACGGATGCCGGAATTCGCCTCGGCTGGCGCGGCGGGCTCGGCCTCGCCTAACAGCGCGGAGAGCCCGCGCCCCAACCCGCGCCGTCGCTCGTCGGTCATCCCACCCTCCCCTCGCGGCGCAGCACCTCGCCCGCCAGATGCACATAGGCTTGCGCCCCGACGCAGCGGAAATCATAGAGCAGCACTGGCTTGCCGTGCGAGGGCGCCTCGGAGACCCGGACATTGCGCGGGATCACCGTGTCGTAGACCTTGTCGCCGAAATGATCGCGCACGTCCGCCGCCACCAGGTCGGAGAGATTGTTGCGCTTGTCGAACATGGTGAGGACGACGCCTTCGATCTCCAGCCCCGGGTTGAAGTGGCGGCGTACCCGTTCGATGGTGCGGATGAGGTGCGACAGGCCTTCAAGGGCATAGAACTCGCATTGCAGCGGCACCAGCACCGCCTGCGCCGCGGTCAGCGCGTTCAAGGTCAGGAGGCCCAGGGATGGCGGGCAATCGATGAGCACGAAATCATGGGTAAGGCCGGCCTGCTCCAACGCGCGGCGCAGGCGATACTCCCGCCCCTCTTCGTTGACGAGCTCGAGCTCCGCCCCGGTGAGCTCGACCGAGGCCGGCACGATGTCGAGGCCGGGAATGCCGGTTGGGACCACCGCGGCCGACAGCGGTATTTCACCGAGCAGCACCTGGTAGCTCGTGCGCCGCCGCGCTTCGCGGTCGATGCCGAGGCCGGTCGAGGCATTCCCTTGAGGGTCGAAATCCACCAGCAGCACCCGTTCGCCCGCGGCGGCCATGGCGGTGGCGAGATTGATCGCGGTCGTGGTCTTGCCGACGCCGCCCTTCTGATTGGCGATGGCGATGACGCGTGGCGGTCGCGCCGGCGCCGCTGGGAAAGCGGGCGCGTCAGGCGCGGTCACGGACGAGGCGCACGGGCAATGCTCTCCAGGATCAAAACCATGCCGCCGGGATCGGAGACGCTGGCCATCAGCCGCGCCGTCATCTTCCAGTTTTTCTCCGCCAGGGTCAATTCATCCGGCGCCGTTCGCCCTTTGAGGAAGACGGCGATCGTGCGCGGACCGATGAACGGCTCCGCCAGGGCCAGGAGATCGGGCAGCGGCGCCACCGCCCGCGCCGTCACCACGTCTGCGGCGATGGGCGCGAGCCGCTCCGACCGCATCGCATGAACGGTGGCGGCGATGCCGGTTACGCGCACGGCTTCATGCAGGAACACCGCTTTCTTCTGGTCGGATTCGATCAGATGCACATCGGCCACGCCCATCGCCGCCAGCACCAGGCCAGGCAGTCCGGCGCCGCTGCCGATGTCGACGAGGCGCGCTTTCGCGGGCACGTGCGGCAGAAGCTGCGCCGAATCGAGGATGTGCCGGCGCCAGGGATCGCCGAGCGAGGTGGCGCCGACGAGGTTGATCCGCCGGTTCCACGCCTTTAGCAGCTCGACATAGGCTTCGAGCTGCGCCAGTGTTTCACGTGAAACAGGAACCAGCCGGGCGAAACCGTCGCGGCCGAGCGCGGTCCTGACCGGACGGTCATTGACCGGGGGCCGGATCATGCCGGGACCGCGTCCTCCCGCCGGCGCACATGGCGCAGCAGCGCGACGAGCGCCGCCGGCGTCACGCCCGAGACCCGCGCCGCCGCCCCCAGCGTCTCCGGCCGCGCCGCGCCGAGCTTGGCGCGGATCTCGGTCGACAGGCTGCCGACCGCGCCGTAATCGAGGTCGCGCGGCAGCATCAGCGCCTCATCGCGGCGGAAAGCGCGGATTTCCGCCTCCTGTCGTTCGAGATAGCCGCGGTACTTACCATCGATTTCAAGCTGCTCGGCGATCTCGGGCGCGATTCCGCCGAGCTCGGGCCAGATCGCCGCCAATCGCTGCAGATCGATGCCGGGATAGGCCAGGAGATCGACGGCGCTGCGGGCGATGCCGTCGGCGTTGACGGCGATCCCGTGCCGCCGCAGCGCCGGCGGCGACAGCGCCAAGCTTTGTGCCAGGGCGCGCGCGGCGATCAGCGCCTGCTCCTTGGCGGCGAAGACGCGCGCCCGCTCCGCCCCGACGCAGCCCAACGCGATGCCCTTGGGGGTCAGACGCTGATCGGCATTGTCGGCGCGCAGTACCAGCCGATATTCGGCGCGCGAGGTGAACATGCGATAGGGCTCGCTGGTCCCGCGCGTCACGAGATCGTCGATGAGGACGCCGATATAGGAGCTGGCGCGGTCGAGTACGAACGTCCCACCCCCGCCAGCCGCCAATGCGGCATTGAGCCCGGCGATGGCGCCCTGGGCGGCGGCCTCTTCATAGCCGGTGGTGCCGTTGATCTGGCCGGCCAGGAACAATCCCGGGCAGGCCCGCGTCTCCAGCGTCGGCCGCACCGCGCGGGGATCGACGAAATCGTACTCGATGGCATAGCCCGGCCGGATCATGCGGGCGCGTTCGAGGCCGGGAATGGTGGCGATCAGCGCCTCCTGCACCTCGCGCGGCAGCGAGGTGGAAATGCCGTTGGGATAGACGGTATCGTCGTCGAGACCCTCCGGCTCGAGGAAGATCTGGTGGCGGTCGCGCTCGGCGAAGCGCACCACCTTGTCCTCGATCGAGGGGCAATAGCGCGGCCCCATGCTCTCGATCTGGCCGGAATAGATGGGCGCGCGGTCGAGATTGGCGCGGATCACCGCGTGGGTGCGCGCGGTGGTCGCGGTGATGTGGCAGGCGATCTGGGGCGTGGTGATGCGGGCGGTGAGGAACGAGAACGGCGGCGGCGGATCATCGCCCGGCTGTGCTTCCAGGCCCGCCCAGTCGATAGTGCGGCCATCCAGGCGCGGCGGCGTCCCGGTCTTCAGCCGGCCCAAGGGCAGCTTCAGGCGGGCGAGCGTTGCGGCGAGGCCGATCGATGGCGCCTCCCCCACCCGTCCAGCTTCCCGCATCTCCGTGCCGATATGGATGACGCCGCGCAGGAACGTGCCGGTTGTTAGCACCACCGCGCCGGCGGGAATGGTCTCGCCGGCAGCGGTGACGACGGCGCAGGCGCGGCCGGCGCCGTCGAGCACCAGATCCTCCACCGCCGCGGCGCGGATATCGAGGCCGGGCGTGTCCGCGAGCAGTGCCGCCATCGCCGCGCGGTAGAGCTTGCGGTCGGCCTGGGCGCGCGTTCCGCGCACCGCCGGCCCCTTGGAGCGATTGAGGATGCGGAACTGAATGCCGGCGCGGTCGGCGGCGCGGCCGATGAGGCCGTCGAGCGCATCGATCTCGCGCACGAGATGTCCCTTGGCGAGACCGCCAATGGCGGGGTTGCACGACATCTCGCCGATGGTGGCGACGTTGTGCGTCAGCAGCAGTGTGGCCGCGCCCAGCCGCGCCGCCGCGGCCGCGGACTCGCAGCCGGCATGGCCGCCGCCGATGACGATCACGTCGTAGCGCATCGCGGCATTTTATGGTTTCACGTGAAACACCGCAACCCCGCCGGGGCGGCGAAGAATTCGTAAAATATTCGTCAAATAAAGATTAAAAAATCTAAGTATACAATATGTGGGGGGCGACTCCGATTCGAGCGCGGGACGTTCCGGGAACTCCTACTATATGCAGGGTCGTTGCGCGCCAATGTTCCCTTTATGTTCCATTAAAGCCAGCTCGGCCTGAACCGTCCCCACAGGCCTCCGGGGCAACCATGAGCACCGGGCCGTCGGTCGTGCTGCCCGGCGCGGCAACGAATGCCCCTGCCGGCCGTTTCCCTGCATGCGGCAGTCGCCGCTGGGAGTCGCGATTGAAATTCCTCAAATACGGCTTGGTTGGATTATCGCTGTTATCCGTGGCGGGATGCGTCTTTTACGAACGCGGCAGGGATGGCGATCAAGGCCGCGGCGGCAGCGGCTACCAGGCGCCCGCGCAAGACCAGCACGGACCTCAAGGGCAAGATCAACGCGGGGATCAGGATCAGAACCACGATAGCGACCAAGATCGGCACTGATCGCGGGCTGCATTGCCGATGAGCATCAATCGACGCGCCAAACGTTGACGAGCCAGTTGAACAACGCCAAGAGGAAAATATGCGCGCGGTCCTGCTCTGGGCACTCGGCATTCCCATCCCGGTGATCATCCTCCTCTACCTCTTCCACGTGATCTGAGCGCGCGGTGTCGCGCATACGCTTGTATGAGGGAGCAATAGCGTAAGTAGTTTCCAGAGTCTGCTTGCGGCGATCTTCCGTCGCTATCGTCGCAAATGTCGTTGTTCAGACTGCGATCTTCGGCGCGCATCGGCGCGGTGATGCGGGCACAACATTGTCGTCATTGATTGTCGTCATTGGCCGAATCTCCGGCCCGAAGAGCGAGCACATGAGCGCACAATTGCACGTCGTCAGCTTGGACGCCTTCATCCGCACGCTCGAGCGTGCGCAACGCGCCTATCTCATCTCGGGAGTGGCGAGCGAACTCTCGGCCAATCCCGGCCGCGTCGTCTCCTCGAGCGAACTCTTGGAGGCCGTCTATGGCTGCAGCGCGCGCGAGCCTGAAGAAGGTGCCATCAGTCTGAAGGTCGCAATCTGCAAGCTGCGCAAGGCCGGCTTCAACATCAAGACCCATCCCTGGCGCGGCTACAGCCACCAACCTCCACGCGCCATGATCGGCGCCGGCTAGGAGTGCTCTGTTCCATGCGCAACCAGCAATTTCCGAGGA
The DNA here is from genome assembly GCA_963832575.1 of uncultured Alphaproteobacteria bacterium. Taxonomy (GTDB): domain Bacteria; phylum Pseudomonadota; class Alphaproteobacteria; order ATCC43930; family CGMCC-115725; genus DATJLY01. The sequence continues at coordinate 116,193 of CAWHUT010000010.1, read as the reverse complement.
TGGGCACAGGACCTCGTCCCTGATTCGGCGTTCACAACCGAACGGACCATGGCGTCCGTGATAGTGGCGCCCGGGAGCGTGCGATGCGCACGAAAATTTTGCTGAGCCTCACGGTGGTTTGGCTGGCCATGGCTCCCGCCCATGCTGCCAGCCTGACCGTTACCATTCTCGGTCTGCATTCTGATGCCGGCGAGCTGCTGATCGGGGTTTACGAAAACGCAGCAGGATTCGCGAGCGCCATCGCCGGCAGTTCGACGGTGAGCGCGCTGCTGCCGCAAAAGTGGCGCATCGCCGGGGCCTCGCTGCGCGCGAAAACGGGATCCCAAAGCATCACCTTCCGGCAGCTCCCGCCGGGGCGCTATGCCATCATCGCCTTCCACGACGAGAACGACAACGGCCTGCTCGACGCCAACGCGTTGGGCGTACCGATGGAGGGTTATGGCTTCAGCAATAATGCGCAGGGATTTCTCAGCGCGCCCTCCTTCAACGCGGCCGCCGTCACGCTCAAAGACCCCGATGAGAGCATGACCACATCCATATCCTTGATCTACCCCCGTGCGAGGTCGGTCGAAAGAGGATGAGGAGTTCGAGCAATTTATCGGAAATGTCCAAGCCCCCGACGAAGGGCGATGACGCTCTCGGACGGCATTGTCGTAAATCCCGAAGCGAGACATTATTCGATGAGGTCCCGTCATTCGGGGGAATGTCGGGTCAATTCGAGAGGGGGAAATCGATGATCGTCGAACGCATTGTTGTCGCCGCCGCCCTTGCCACCGCCGTCGCGGGGCCGGCGCTCGCCGCGCAATATCTCGAGCCCAGCAACGCCCAGCGCTCCTACGACGCGGGTGTCGTGACCCGTGGCGGCAAAATCGTCTGGCTCGCCGGCATGGGTGGCACGATGACGCCGGACGGCAAGAAGATCACCGATTTTTCCGAGCAGACGCGGCAGGCCTTCCGCAATATCGAAGCCGCGATAAAGCGCGCCGGCGGCACGCTCGGCGATCTCGTCTCGATGACGGTGATGATCCGCAATCAGTCGGACGGCGACACGTTCGTCAAAATTCGTGGCGAATTCTTCAAAAGCAAATTCCCGGCGAGCATGCTCATCACCGCTAAGGACTTCGCCAATTCCGACATCCTTGTCGAGATCCAGTCGGTCGCCGTCATCGGCGACACGCTGAAATAACGCGCAGACGCTAGCGCCGCCCGAGCGGCGGCAAGTGCAACGGCAACCCCGGCCCCGCCCTCACCGGCGGGGCTTTTCTTTTCTCGCTGGCACGCGGCACTGCGACGCATGAGCCCGCGTCGGGACCGGAGCCTCCTTGGGTACCGTATTGGGCGGTGGCGCAGGCCTATTGGCCGGCCTCGGGATGCTGGCCATTCCCGGTGTCGAGCCCGTTGTCGCGGCCGGATGGCTGGTCGCCACGGCGGTCGGTGCCGCGGCCGGCGCCAGCGTTGGCGGCGCCTCAGGAGGTGTCATCGGCTCCATGATTTCCGCCAGCGTTCTGAAGGAAAATGCAGAGATTTACGCCGAAGGAGTCCGCCGCGGCGGCACCCTCGTGACGGTGCGCGTCAACGAGAAGGATGAATCGAAGGTCGAAGCGATCATGCGCAAACACGATCCCGTCGATCCCGCGGAGCGTGGCAAAGCTTACCGCGATAACGGATGGACGAGCTTCAACGCCAGCGGAGCGCCGTACGGGGCGCTCGAAATTGAACGCGAGCACGCGCGTTATCGCGCGACCCCCGTGATTTGAACCGGCATTACAGCGATCCTGACGCCGCCCTATGTTGTGACCCCGCCGGCAACGGCGGGGTCATCTTATTCGTCCTTCAGGTTGCTCTCGGAGATCGGTATGACGGTGCGGGAGATGTCCCTGACGGCCATCCAGCCAGGGTGCTCCTTGGATTCGCACGATGCGGACCGGTAACGGATGGCAAGGTCCTTCGCGAGAGGGCGATCCCAGTTGAAGATGACACAGCGTTCTCCTGAGGGGCCGCGCATCTCGCCGTCCATGTGCGCGCCGTAATTGCCGTATTGACTGCCGAGGCCGTTATCGACGCTCAGAGGAAGATCGGGCGCGGGTGCTGTTTCTGTGGACGAGCAACCAGACAATGCCAATCCAATCGAGACAGAACAACACGCGACCACCAGCCGCACGGCCCCTCTCCTCTGGCTATTTCCCTCGTGCAACTTCCGTAGCGAGTGCGGCATTTTTGCGGCGCACGGTTGCTGAAAGCCCTCCGCATCCGGTGCTTTGTCGGACACTGGGGCGCTTCCGACCTTGGGGTCCGCGGGGCTCGGCTAAGCCGGCAGGACGCGAGCGCGCGCGTTGTCCGATCGCGAAGTTCATCTGGGATCACGTATCTGGCGTTGCTGGCGTGGTAACGCCGCGTTCCGCCGTATCGGTCGATAAGGATCGGTGGCATCGGACGCATCGCCAGCCCTCCGGCGCTTCGTCCTTAAGTCCTTGATCCGGTTGGTGCGCCCGGAGAGAGTCGAACTCCCAACCCCCAAATTCGTAGTCTGGTGCTCTATCCAGTTGAGCTACGGGCGCATGTCGTGGCCGGAAGCGCCGCACCCTAGCGATAGCGCCGGGGGATGGCAAGGCGTCATTAACGCGGGCGGCTTGCGGCGGCGGCGGCCGCTTCCTAGGATCGCCGCCATGGGGTCCCTTCGCAAGCTTGGCGTCCTTCTCGCCGCACTGACGCTCGGCGCGTGCGGCTTTTCCGACACCGGGCTGGCGCCGGCCCCGCCGCAGGTGGCGGCCAAGTTCGCGGCCGACGAGGCCAAGCCCAAGCCGGTCCTGCCCGGTGATGACACCGCGATTACGGCACCAGCGGCCCCCGCCCCGGTCAAGCCCGCGGCGGCGCCCGTCGCCGCTTCACCGCCCGTCGCCGCGCCCGAGGAGACGCGCAAGCCTTTCGTCGTCATCCGCTTCGAGGCGCCCGATCCCGACTTCGCCCCGGCGCTTTATGACGCCGTGCACGGCGCGCTGACGCGGCGGCCGGGCACGGCCTTCGACCTCGTCGCGGTGACGCGCGACGCCGCGTCGGCCGAGCACGATCTCGCCAGCGTGACGCGCGCCCTGACCGCGATGGGAATGCCCTCCGAGCGGCTGACGCTGGCCGCGGCGTCGGCGGCCGAGCCCGGCATCGACGAGGTGTGGATCTACGTGCGCTGAAGGTGCCGCCCATGGACGGGGCAGCGCGGATCGGGTAATCGAGGGTGATGGTCGGCGCGCCCGTTCATACCAAAACATTCCCCGTGACCTGGGACGAGCTGCACCGCCACGCGCGCGCGCTCGCCTGGCGGCTCATCGAGCTGGGGCCGTGGCGCGGCATCGTCGCGGTGACGCGCGGCGGGCTGGTGCCGGCGGCGATCGTCGCGCGCGAGCTCGACATCCGCCTCGTCGATACCGTGTGCATCGCGAGCTATGACGACCGCACGCAGGGCTCGGTGCATGTGCTGAAGGCGGTCGGCGGCGACGGCGCGGGCTGGCTCATCATCGACGATCTCGTCGATACCGGTGACACCGCGCGCGCGGTGCGCGAGATGCTGCCCCAGGCGCATTTCGCCACCGTCTATGCCAAGCCCGCCGGCCGGCCGCTGGTCGATACCTATGTCACCGAGGTGAGTCAGGACACGTGGATTCTCTTTCCATGGGATATCGATCTGCAATTCGCGCCGCCGATCGCGACCCTGCGCGGCGCGCCGTGAGCGTGTTCAAGGCGGCGTTCCTCGTCCTTGCCCTGCTGGCGCTGGCGCCGGCGGTGCGCGCGCACGACATGGTCGAGGCCGCCGATCCCCGCGCCGCCGCGATCGGCCGCGACATCCTGCGCGCCGGCGGCACCGCCGCCGATGCCGCGGTCGCCATGGCGGTGAGCCTCACCATCGTCGAGCCGCAATCGGCCGGCATCGGCGGCGGCGGCTTCCTCGTCCATTGGTCGGCCAAGAATCGGCACCTGACGGCCTTCGACGGGCGCGAGACCGCCCCTGCGGCGGCGCGGCCCGACCGCTTTCTCGATGCCTCCGGAAACCGGCTGCCGTTCTTCGATGCGGTGGTGGGCGGCCGTTCGGTCGGCGTGCCCGGGATGTTGCGCATGCTGGCGCTGGTGCACGACCGCTACGGCAAGCTGCCGTGGGCACAGCTCATCGCGCCGTCGATCCGCCTGGCCACGGACGGGTTCGCGCTGTCGCCGCGGGTGCATGCGCTGCTGGTCACGGACCGCTTCCTCGCTCACGACCCCAACGCGCGCGCGCTCTATTACCAGCCCGACGGCACGGTCAAGCCGGCCGGCACGGTGATCGTCAATCCCGCGCTCGCAGCAACGCTCACGCGCATTGCCGCCGGGGGCGCCGATGCGTTCTATCGCGGCGACATCGCGCGCGACATCGTGGCCGCGGTCGCGCAGGCCACGCCGCCCGGCGATCTCAGCGCGGACGATCTTGCGTCCTACGCGGCGAAGGAGCGTCCGACCGTCTGCCGCGACTATCGCGCCGAGCGCGTCTGCGGCATGGGCCTGCCGTCGGGCGAGGTGCCGGTGCTCGAGATCCTCGGCCTCCTCGAGCCGTTCGATCTCAGCCATCATGTCGCCGACATCGAGGCTTCGCATCTTTTCGCCGAGGCGAGCCGTCTCGCCTATGCCGATCGCGCGCGTTATCTGGCCGATCCCGATTTCGTCGCGTCACCGGTCGACGGTCTGCTCGACCGCGGTTATCTCAAGGCGCGCGCCGGCCTCATCGATCCCGCGCACGCGCATAGGGGCGCCGCGGCGCCCGGCGATCCGCCCGGCCGGCACAGCGAAAATTGGGGCGATGAACGCGCGCCCGAGCTGCCGTCCACCAGCAACATGTCCATCATCGACAGCGACGGCAACGCGGTGGCGACGACGGTGACGATCGAGAATGATTTCGGCTCGCGCATCATGGTGCGCGGCTTTCTCCTGAACAACGAGCTCACCGATTTCTCGTTCGTGCCCCAAGCGGACGGGCACGATGTCGCCAACCGGGTCGAGCCGGGCAAACGGCCCTTGTCGGCGATGGCGCCGACGATGGTGTTCGCACCCGATGGCCACCTCGCGCTGGTCGTCGGCTCGGCCGGCGGCCCCGCCATCATCACCGATGTGGCAAAGACCATCATCGCTGTCATCGACTGGCACAAGGATCTGGCCGGCGCCATCGCGCTCCCCAATCTCGACAACCGCAATGGTGCGACCGAGATCGAGGCCGGCCCCGGCGCGGCGGCCCTTTCCGCGGCGCTCACGGCGCGCGGTCACGATGTGCGGGTGACCCGGCGCGAAAGCGGCATCGGCGGCATTCTCGTCACGCCGCAGGGGCTGGAAGGTGCCTTCGATCCGCGGCGTGAAGGGGCGGCACTGGGTGATTGATCTGGCCATGAGCGATGACGCGGCGACACGGCCCACGGTCGCGCTCGAGCCCGGGCGGCACCGGCGCGCGACCGGCGGTCACCCCTGGGTCTATTCCAACGAAGTGCGCATGGACGGCGCGGCCAAGGCGCTTGCGCGCGGCAGCCTCGTCAGGCTTGCCACGGCCGAAGGGCGCGGGCTCGGCGTCGCCACCTTCAATCCGCATGCGCTGGTGGCGGCGCGGCTTCTCGACCGCGATCCCAAGCGCGCGATCGACCGCGGCTTCTTCATCGCGCGATTGGAGCAGGCGCTGGCCCTGCGCCGCCGGCTTTTCGCCGAGCCCTACTACCGTCTCATCCATGCCGAGGCGGACCGTGTGCCGGGCCTCGTCGTCGACCGGTATGGCGCGACGGTGGTGGCGCAGCTCAACACCGCCGGCATGGCGCAGCTCGAAGCCGAGATCGTCGCCGCCTGCACCGCCGCGCTGGCGCCCGATGCGATCGTGCTGCGCAACGACAGCTCGGCGCGGGCGGTCGAAGGGTTGGCCGATGAAGTGCGTGTCGTGTCGGGCGCCGTGACGGAACCGGTGGAGATCCGCGAGAACGGCGCGCGCTATCTCGTCGATGTCTGCGCCGGCCAGAAGACGGGATGGTTCTACGATCAGCGCGACAATCGCCGCTTCGTCGCCGGGCTGGCCGCGGGCGCGCGCGTTCTCGACGCCTATTGCTACAGCGGCGGCTTCGCCGTTCTCGCGGCGCTCGCCGGCGCCGACAGCGTGCTCGGCATCGACGGGTCCGAGCCGGCGCTGACGCTCGCCGTCACCGCGGCCGAGCTCAACGCCGTGGGTGCGCGCTGCCGCTTCGCGCGCGGCGAGGTGTTCCGCGAGCTGACGCGGTTTGGCCACGCGGGCGAGCGTTTCGATGTCGTGATCGCCGACCCGCCGGCCTTCGTCAAATCGAAGAAGGATCTGGGCCCGGGCCTGCGCGGCTATCGCAAGCTCGCGCGGCTTGGTGCTTCACTGGTGGCGCCCGGCGGGATTCTTTTCGTGGCGTCGTGCTCGCACAACGTCACGCCAGACGATTTCGCCGAGGCGGTGCGGCGCGGATTGGAAGATGCCGAGCGCACCGGCCGCATTCTCCTGCACTCGGGCGCGGCACCCGATCATCCCGTGCATCCGGCGCTGCCGGAGAGCGCCTATCTCAAGGCGATGACGCTGGCGCTCGACTGAACGCCGGCATGACGTCGCGAGCGAAGCGGCGCAGATTGTCCCGCGACGTGCCGCCGCTGTTGACGAGCACATAGGCAACGCCCGCCGCTTCGAGCCGGCCAAGCTCGCGCGCGATCATATCGGGCGTGCCGTAGAGCGCCGCCGCCTCGCTGCCGCCGGGCGCATCGGCATAGGCGAGGATATGCGAGGCGACGTGGCGCCCGGGATGCTGCGACAGGGCCAGCATGTGGTGGTGCTGGCGCCGCGCGCGCTCGAGCGCCGCCGCGGTCTCGGCCGCATCGGCGGTGACGAAGATGTTGCGCGCGACCGCGACCGAGGTGGGATCGAAGCGCCGTCCCGCCTCCTCGACCGCCGCGCGGAAGAGCGCGATCCGCTCCGCCGTAGCCTCGATCGAGGCGAACTGGTCGAGCAGCAGATTGGCGCCGCGCCGCGCCACCGCGCGGATCGACGCGGCGCTGCCCGCCGCCATCCACAGCGGCGGATGCGGGGTTTGTGCCGGCGCCGGCTCGACCACGATGTCGTCGAAGCGCCAGAACCGGCCGCGATGGGAGAAGCGCTCCGGCGCGGTCCAGGCTTTGAGGATCAAATCGAGCGCTTCCTCGAAGCGCGCCTCGGCCTCGCCGATATCCATGGCGAAGCCGGCGAACTCGTTGTGGCGATAGCCCTTGCCGACGCCGAAATCGAGCCGTCCGCCCGACATGAGATCGAGCGTCGCCGCTTCCTCGGCCAGCAGCACCGGGTTGTGCCACGGCAGCACCATGACCGCGGTGCCGAGCCTGAGCCGCGCTGTCCGCGTCGCCACCCAGGACAGCAGCCCGAGCGTCGCCGACACCTGGCCGATGCCGGTGAAGTGATGCTCGACCAGGAACGCGCTCACCAGGCCCAGCGCCTCGGCCTCGACCGCATAGTCGACGTAATCGCGAAAGCCCTGCGCGGGATCGAGGCTGCCGCGCCGCGCCTGGGCGCTGCCGAAGAGTCCGAACTGCATGACCGCTCCCTTGCACCCCGTCATTGTACACGACCGCCGCCTGGGATAGGCTTTCGGCCCGGCTGAAGGCAGAGGCGGCGTTGAGCGACGATACCCCCATCGCAGGCGCGGCGATCCTCGATGCGATCGCGGCGAGCGGCATCGAGTTCGTCGTCTCGGTGCCCGACATCACCACGAGCCAGGGGCTCTTATGGCCCTTGACCGAGGACCGGCGCTTTCGCCTGGTGCGCGTGTGCAAGGAGGACGAGGGCGTGTCGATCTGCGGCGCGCTGTCCTATTGCGACAAGCGGTCGCTGCTCCTCATTCAATATACGGGGCTTCTCGATTCGATCAACGCGCTGCGCGCCGCGGGCTGCGACTATCGCCTGCCCATCTGCATGATGGTGGGGCTGTTGGAAAAGGAGCCGGGCGTGCCGCCGACAACAGTCGCAGCGCTTCGGCGTGCGCATCGTCGAGCCCGTGCTGGAAGCGATGGGCGTGCCGCACGACCTCTTCGAGCTCGCAGGCGACACGCCACGCATCCGCCCCGCGCTCGACAAGGCCTATGCCGAGAGCTGGCCGACCGCGCTCCTCATCGGCCGGCGGATGTAGCGCCATGATGCGCCGCGATCTCTGCTTCCGCATCCTCGCCCGCCATGTCGGCGATGCGATCGTCGTGCCGGTCTATCAGGCGGCGCAGGAATGGCGCGCGGTGAAGCCCGACCACGCGCTGAGCTTCTTTGCGATCGGCGCGATGGGACAGGCGTCCTCGTGTGCGCTGGGCCTGGCGCTGGGGCGGCCCGACAAGCGCGTCATCGTGCTCGACGGCGACGGCAGCCTGTTGATGAATCTCGGCAGCCTCGTCAGCATCGCCAACCAGCGCCCGAAGAACCTGCTCCACTTCGTGTGCGAGAACGGCACCTACGAGGCCAACGGCAACCATCCCATTCCCGGCCGCGACCGCGTCAGCTTCAGCGGCCTTGCCCGCGCCGCGGGCTATCCCAGGACCTACGAGATCGCCGAGCTCGATGCGTTCGAGGCGCAGATCGCCGAGCTTCTGCGCGAGGAAGGTCCGACCTTCGTCGATCTCAAGCTCGTCGCGGGCGACCCGCCGCCGCAAGACTACGCCTTCATCCACGGCCCCGGCGCGCGCGATACGTTCCGGGCCGCGTTGAAGCGGAGCTAAGCCTGGGCCTTGCTCGGGTATTTTGTGGACGCAGTCATTTTAAGGGGGAAAGCATGTGCGATCGCGCGCGATTCGTTCTAGCGATGCTTCTCGCCCTCGCGCTGCTGGGGCGGCCGGCGGCCGCCGAGCAGGTCGTGAAGATAGGGATGATCCTCACGCTTTCCGGACCGTTCGCGATTCTCGGCGAACCCATCGACAAGGGCGCGCGCCTCTATACGAAGCTGCATGCCGCAGAACTTCCCGCCGGCACGACCGTCGCGATCACACGGCGTGACAACTCCGGACCCAATCCCGATATAGCGAAACGTCTGGCCCAAGAGCTCATCACGCGCGACGGCGTCAAGATTCTGACGGGGATCGTGTGGACGCCGAATGCCGCAGCCATCGCGCCGCTGGCGACCCAATCGAAGACGCCCCTCCTCCTGATGAATGCGACCACCTCCAACGTAACGCGCGCCTCGCCCTACATCGTGCGCGTCTCCTACACGCAATGGCAGTTTGCGTACGAGATGGGCGTTTGGATGCCGGCTCATGGTCTCAAGACGGCCTATGTGACGGTGACCGACTTCGTGACCGGCGCGGACACCGAAGCAGCCTTCGACAAGGGCTTCACCGAACACGGCGGAAAAATTACCGGAGCAATCCATACCCCCATCACCACCACCGATTATGCGCCCTTTCTGCAGCGCGTCCGAGACGCCAAGCCCCAGTCTCTGTTCATGTTCGTCAACGTGCCAACGGACGCCGTCAAAGCCTATGCCGGTATCGGCCTGCGCGGCGCCGGCATTCAACTGACCGGACCCGGCACGATGACGGACGACGAACTGCTGCCCCAGATGGGCGATGCCGCAATCGGCATTCTGAGCGCGGGAGACTATTCGTCATCCGATCCCAACCCGGCGAACGTCGCCTTCGTCAGTGCCTATCACAAGGAATATGGCGAGCAGGCGACGCCCAACTTCCTCGCGGTGAACGGGTGGGACGGAATGGCGGCGATCTACGATCTCATCAAAATGACCAAAGGCAATTTCACGCCGGACCAGGCCATGCAATTTTTCCGCACCTGGAAAGACCCCGACAGTCCGCGCGGCCCGATCGCGATCGATCCGGCGACGCGCGATATCGTGCAGAACATCTACATCCACAAGGTCGAGAAGGTCGACGGGAAACTGATGAACGTGAAGGTCGACACGATCCCGCAGGTCAAGGATCCGTGGAAGGAATTCAATCCCGGCTGACCCTTGCTCTGACTACGCCTTCACCTTCGTCGCCGCTTGAGGGGCTGGCGCCGCGCGCGGCTCCCTTGTGCCGGGGACGAACGGGCGCGCCGGCAGCGTAAGCAGGAAGCGCGTGCCGTCGCCGGTGCTCTCGCCGAGAGCGATCTCGCCGCCATGGGCGCGCAGCACTTCGCGCGCGACCGCGAGGCCAAGGCCGGTGCCGCCCGGCCGGGCCGAGCCGGCAAAGGGCCGGAACAGGTTCTCGCGCGCCTTGGGCGCCAAGCCCGGCCCGTCGTCGCCGATCTCGATCGTCAGCACCGCGTCCGCGCGCGCGCGGATGAAGACATGATGCGCCCCGGCCTCGGCTGCGTTGAGGGTGAGGTTGTGCAGGACACGGAAGAGCTGGTCGCGGTCGGCATCGGCGGCCACCTCGGGCGGCACCTCGTTGACGAGCGCGAAGCCGTCCTCGCCCGGCCGCGCGACCAGCGCCGCCAGCTCCTCGACCAGGTCGGCCAGCCCGAAGCGCCGCCGTCGCGGTGGCGGCGCGCCCTCGCGCGTGAAGGTGAGCGTGCGCGCGCAGAGAGCCACGGCGCGGTCGATCGCCGCCACCAGCCGGGGCGTCACCCGCCGCACCTCGGGCGCGGCACTGTCGGCGAGCCCGTCGGAGACCAGGCGCGCCGTCGACAGGATGTTGCGCAGATCGTGGTTGATCTTGGCGACGGCGGTGCCCAAGGCGGCCAGCCGCGCCTTCTGCCGCAGCGCCTGGCGCACCGTCTCCTGCAGCGCCGCCAGCTCGCGCTGGGCCAGGCCGAGCTCGTCGTTGCGCGCGCTCGGCACGATGACGCGCGCGGCGTCCTCGGGGTCCTCGCGAAACGCCATCATGCTGGCGATGAGCCGGCGCAGCGGCGTCACCAGAAGCCGCCGCAGGCTGACATAGAGCAGCGCGCCGGTCATGGCCGAGATCAGGATCGACAGGCCCAGGATGCGGCCGGCAAAGGCCCACATCGCCTGCCGCAGCGGCCGTTCGTCGAGCAGCACCTCGACGACGACGCTGGGGTCCTTGGGCGACACGTCGAGCACGCGCAGCACCCGGTTGCCGTGCCGCCCCAGCGTCGCCAGCGCGTCGCCCATCGCCATGAGCACGCCGCCTTCGCGCAGGTCATAGGTCGCGTCGATCCGCGGCGGGTTGACCGCGTCGAGCATCAGCGTGGTGTCGTTGGGCCGGTGGACGACGATGCCGTGCGCGCCGACATGGGCCAGGATGTCGTTGGCGAGCGGCTGGCTCACCATGTTGTCGGGCGTCGCCTCGAGCGCGAAGATGGCCAGACGCGCCGCATCGATGCGGTTGGCGAAATAGGTGAGGCGGAAATTCGAGAGCGAGGGCAGAAAGATCAGCACCTCGCTCGCCATCACGAAAGCGACGGTGAGCCCGAGCAGCCGAGCCGAGAGGCCGCGTGGCATCGATCCAAGCGTCGGCATCATCGCCATGGCCGGAGCCTACCACATTTCCGGGAGCCGGCCGAGCCCCGCAAGCCCAGCCGCGGCGCAAGGCCGCGTCGCCGCCCGGCCGGATGGCGTTGACTCCACCCCCCGGCCTCCCCTATAGACCCCGCTCAATCGCCAGAGCAGTTCTGCCGGAGTTCCCGCCGTGAAGCGCACCTATCAGCCGAGCAAACTCGTCCGCAAGCGCCGCCACGGCTTCCGCCATCGCATGGCGAGCGTGGGCGGGCGCCGCGTGCTTGCCAATCGCCGCGCCAAGGGCAGGAAGCGCCTGTCGGCCTAGAGGCATCCGGTCCTGGCACGTCCCCTGAAGGTAGGGCTCGCGCGCCTCAAGCGCCGGGCGGAGTTCCTGCAGGTGGCGGGCAAGGGCAAGCGCTGGTCGACCCCCGGTCTGGTGCTGCAGGCTTGGCCGCGCGCGAGCGGGGTCGATCCCCTGCCGGCCGCGCGGGTCGGCTTCACCGCCAGCCGCAGGGTCGGCATCGCGGTCGCGCGCAACCGCGCACGCCGGCGTATGCGCGCGGTGGCCGCGCGGGTGCTGCCGGACCATGCGGCGCCGGGACAGGACTATGTCATGATCGCCCGGGTCGCGACGGTGACGCGGCCGTTTGCATTGCTGGTGGGCGATCTGGAGGCTGCGCTGCGGCGCCTGGGCGCCTGGCGCGAGACACCGCCAGCGCCGGATCGTGGAGGAATGCAGTGAGCGCCCTGTTGCGCGGGCTCATCCGTCTCTATCAGCTTTTGATCTCGCCGCTGCTCTTGCCGAGCTGCCGCTATGCGCCCACCTGCTCGGAGTATGCGGCCGAGGCGATCGCCACACATGGCGCGCTCCTGGGCAGCGTTCTTGCCGTGCGCCGGCTGTTGCGCTGCCATCCCTGGGGCGGCAGCGGCTATGACCCCGTGCCGCCGCGGGCGGCGCCTCACGCCTGCGGCCATTACCGTTAGACCCCCATGGACCAGCAGCAACGCAACCTCATCATCGCCATCGCGCTGTCGCTGGCGATCCTGTTCGCGTTCCAGTTCTTTTTCACGCACCCGCATCCCGCGGTCCAGCAGGCACAGCAGACCGCGGCCCCGGGGCCGGCGGCGCCCGCCGCTCCCACCGCGGCCGCGCCAGGCATGATCGGCACGCCGCCCGCCACCGTCGTCCCCCGCACCGCGGCGCTCGCCCAGGCGCCGCGGCTGCCCATCGATGGGACCGCCGTCAAAGGCTCGGTCAATCTCGACGGCGCGCGCATCGACGACCTGACGCTCGTCGATTATCGCGAGACCACCGATCCCAAGAGCCCGGAAATCGTCCTCCTCGCGCCGAACGGAACGGAGCAGCCCTATTTCGTGCAGCTCGGCTGGACCAGCGACGATGCGAGCGTGAAGCTGCCAGGGCCCGACACCGCCTGGACCAGCGCCGGCGGCGCGCTCACGGCCGATCACCCGCAGGAGCTGTCGTGGGACAACGGCGCCGGTCTCATTTTCAAGGAGCGGTTCTCGGTCAATAGCGATTACATGTTCCATATCGACCAGATCGTGGAGAACCACTCCGACAAGCCGGTGACGGTATTTCCCTATGCGCGCGTGGCGCGCATCGGCGAGGTCCCGGTGTCCAGCACCTATCTGCTGCACGAAGGACCGATCGGCGTCCTCGACGGCAGGCTGCACGACGGGTCGTTCGGCGACAAGTTCAACTACGCGGACATGAAGAAGCACACCGACCAGTCCTTCACCACGACGGGCGGATGGCTGGGCTTCACCGATAAATATTGGCTTGTCGCGCTGATCCCGCCGCAAAAGGATGTGGTCAAGGCGAGCCTGCGCTACAACGACGCCAATCATTCCGACATCTACCAAGCGGAATTCGACGCGCCGGGACAAGCGGTCGCGCCGGGCCGCAGCAGCTCGATCGAGAGCCAGGTCTTCGCCGGCGCCAAGGAGGTGGCCCTCCTCGACCACTACGAATCCGCCGACGGCATTCCGCGCTTCGACCGGGCCATCGATTTCGGCCTGTTCTACTGGATCACCAAGCCGATCTTCCTCACGCTCGACTTTTTCTATCACATCATCGGCAATTTCGGTCTCGCCATCATGCTGCTGACGGTGATGATCAAGCTTGCCTTCTTCCCGCTCGCCAATAAATCCTACCGCGCGATGAGCAAGATGAAGCTGCTCCAGCCGGAGATGCAGAAGCTCCGCGAGCGCTTCGGCGACGACAAGGCGCGCCTCAACCAGGAGATGATGGCGCTCTACAAGCGCGTCGGCGCCAACCCCATGGCGGGATGCCTGCCGATCGTGATCCAGATCCCGGTGTTCTTCTCGCTCTACAAGGTGCTCTACGTCACCATCGAGATGCGGCACGCGCCGTTCTTCGGCTGGATCCATGATCTCTCCGAGCCCGATCCCACCAGCTTCGTCAATCTTTTCGGGCTGTTGCACTTCGTGCCGCCGGACATCTCGTTCCTGCACATCGGCGCCTGGCCGCTCATCATGGGCTGCACCATGTTCCTGCAGCAGAAGCTCAATCCGCAGCCGCCCGACCCGGTGCAGGCCAAGATGTTCATGATCCTGCCGGTGGTCTTCACCTTCATGCTGGCGCGGTTCGCGGCAGGGCTGGTGATCTACTGGAGCTGGAACAACCTGCTGTCGATCGCGCAGCAATGGCTGATCATGCGCCGGGCCGGCGTGGCCAGGCCCACCCAATAAACACGACCTCTGCACTCTATCCGGCCGAGCCCGCGTTCGATGCGGGCGCGCTCGAAGCGGGGCGGCGGCTTTTTGCGCAGGAATGCCGCTTTGTCGCCGCGGCCGCGCTCGAAGGCGATCTGCCGCGCGAGGGTCTGCCCGAGGTGGCGTTCCTCGGCCGCTCCAATGTCGGCAAGTCGAGCCTCGTCAACGCGCTGACCGGTCGAGCCGCGCTCGCGCGCGTCTCGCGCACGCCCGGCCGCACGCGCCAGATCGTGTTCTTCGATCTCCGCTGGCTGATGCTGGTCGATCTGCCGGGCTATGGCTTTGCCGCGGCCTCCAAGGAGGAGATCAAGCGCTGGAGCAAGCTCGTGCCGCTCTATCTCAAGGGCCGCGCCGGATTGAAGCGCCTCTTGCTGCTGGTCGACGCGCGCCACGGCTTCAAGCCGGGCGACCGCGAGGTGATGGCGATGCTCGACCAGGCGGCGGTGTCGTTCCAGATCGTGCTGACCAAGCTCGACAAGACGCCGCCCGACGAACTCGCGGTGCGGCTGGAAGAAACGGTGCAGGAGCTTGCCAAGCATGTCGCGGCCTATCCCCAGCTCCATCTCACCAGCGCGCATGACGGCTTCGGCATTCCCGAGCTGCGCGCCGCGCTCGGCGTGCTGGCGGCCGTGCCGGAAGCGCGCTAGAGTTTCCATCCCATGAGCGATGCGCTGACCGACCCGGGAGCCAAGGCGGCGACGCTCGCCGCGGCGCTTCCCTATTTCCGCCGCTATGCCGGCAAGACGATCGTGATCAAATATGGCGGCCACGCCATGGGCGATAGCGCGCTCGGCACCAGTTTCGCCGAGGACATCGTCCTCCTGAAGCAGGTCGGCATCAATCCGATCGTCGTGCACGGCGGCGGCCCGCAGATCGGCCAGATGCTGGAGCGGCTCAAGATCAAGAGCTCGTTCGTCGACGGGCTTCGCGTCACCGACGCCGCCACCGTCGAGATCGTCGAGATGGTGCTGTCGGGCTCGATCAACAAGGAGATCGTCACCGCCATCAACAAGGCGGGCGGCCTCGCGGTCGGGCTGTCGGGCAAGGACGCCGACCTCATCCGCGCGCGGAAGCTCGAACGCGCGCGTCCCGATCCCGATTCCAACATCGAGAAGGTGCTCGATCTCGGCTTCGTCGGCGAGCCCTATCAGGTCAACGCCCGCGTGCTCGAGCTTTTCCACAACTCCGCCATCATCCCGGTGATCGCCCCCATCGGCGTCGGCGAGCGCGGCGAGACCTACAACATCAATGCCGACACGGTGGCGGGCGCCGTCGCCGCGGCGGTGAAGGCCAAGCGCTTCTTGCTGCTGACCGATGTCGCCGGCGTGATGGGACGCGACCGCAGGGTGGTGGCGCAGCTCACCATCGCGGAGGCCGAGGCGCTGATGCATGACGGCACCATCGCCGGCGGCATGATCCCCAAGGTCGCGACCTGCCTCGACGCGGTGATCGGCGGGGTCGAGGCCGCGGTCATCATCGATGGCCGCGTGCCGCACGCGATCCTGCTCGAGCTTTTCGCCGAAGGCGCGGGCACGCTCATCCGCCGCGAGGCCGAATAGACCGGCGGCGAGGAAGGCCTATTCCATGGACATGGCGACGAAGGCAAAAGCGAAGCCGCGGATGAATGCCGCGCCCGAGCGCGGCTATCCCGATCTGCACGACCATCTGAGAGCGCTCGACAAGGCGGGGCTCCTCGTCACCGTCGACCGGCCGATCGACAAGGACAGCGAGATGCACCCGCTGGTGCGCTGGCAGTTCCGCGGCGGCATCGCCGAGAAGGACCGCAAGGCGTTCCTCTTCACCAATGTCATCGACGCCAAGGGCCGGCGCTATGACATCCCGGTCGTGGTCGGCGCGCTCGCCGCCAGCCGCGAGATCTACCGCATCGGCATGGGCTGCGCGCTCGACCGCATCGAGGCGACGTGGAACCACGCGCGTGGCGCACCCGATCGCGCCGCGCATCGTGGCCAACGCGCCGTGCCAGGAGATCGTGATTTCCGGCAAGGCGCTCGACAAGAAAGGCAACGCGCTCGACGGCATTCCCGTGCCCATCTCGACGCCGGGCTGGGACGTTTCGCCCTATACGACGCTGTCGCAATACATCACCAAGGATCCCGATACCGGCCTGCAGAACATGGGCATCTATCGCGGCCAGGTGAAGGCGCCGCGCCGGCTCGGCATGAATCCCTCGCTCGAATTGCGGCCGGGCATCTATGGGCATTGGGAAAAAGCGCGCGCCCGGGGCACCAAGCTCGAGGCGGCGGTGGTGCTGGGCGCGCCGCCCTGCGTCGCCTTCACCGCGGCGCAGAAGCTGCCGGAGAGCATGGAGGAGCTGCACGTCGCCGGCGGCCTTGCCGGCGCGCCGATCAACGTCGTCAAGGCGAAGACGGTCGATCTCCTGGTGCCGGCCGAGGCCGAGATCGTGATCGAGGGCCTCATCGAGACCGAATGGCTCGAGCCCGAGGCGCCGTTCGGCGAATCGCACGGCCACGTCAATCTCCAGGAATACAACGCCTATCATGGAGGTGACCTGCATCACCAGGCGGCGCGATGCGATCCTCACCTCGATCATCTCGCAGGTGACGCCGAGCGAATCGAGCGTGATGAAGCGCGCGGCGCTGGAGCCGATGTTCCTGGCGCATCTGCGCGACACGCTGGGCATTCGCGGGCGTCAAGCGCGTCGCCATGCACGAGCCGCTGACGAACTTGCGCAAGGTGCTGGTCGCTGGTGCTCGACCGCGCCGTGCCGACGACGGAAGTGTGGCGCGCGCTCTATGGTGCCGCGGCGCTCCACCGCGCCGCCGGGAAATACATCATCGCCGTCAACGACGACATCGATCCCGACAATGCCGATGCGCTGCTGTGGGCGATGTCCTACCGCGCCAATCCGAGCCTCGACCTCCATATCCTGCCGCACCGCGACCAGGGCCACGGGCCGCGCAGCAGGCGCAACGGCGGCGAGGATGCCTCGGTGCTGATCGACGCGACGCTCAAGGAGGATTTCCCGCCGATCTCGTTGCCCAAGCGCGAATACATGGAGCGCGCCAAGGTCATCTGGGAAGAGCTCGGCCTGCCGCCGCTCACGCCCCAGGCGCCGTGGTTCGGCTATTCGCTCGGCGAATGGGGCGACGAGCTCGAAGCGGCGGCGCAGCGCGCGGTCAAGGGCGACTATTTCGAGACCGGCGCGATCATGGCCAAGCGCCGGCGCAAGGACGTGGCGATCAACACCGAGGTCCGCACCGCGCCGCCCGCGAAGAAGAAGCGCAAGCGCGCCGATTAGAACCAATCGCCGTCATTGGCCGGCGCGCCAAGCGACGAAGCAAGCTCCCGCTGGTCGGAGATTGCTTCGCTTGCGCTCGCAATGACCGGAAGGAGAGTAGATCAGGACCCATGACGCGGCCACCGTGCGCACTTGATGAGATCGAGACCTGGATCTTCGATCTCGACAACACGCTCTATCCCGCGACCGCCAGCCTCTATGGCGAGGTCGAGTCGCGGATGAACGACTTCATCATGGCCGAGCTGAAGCTCGACCTCGACGCGGCGCAAACTCTGCGCCGGCGCTTCTTCGAGCTCCACGGCACGACGCTGCGCGGCCTCATGCTGGACTATGGCTTGGCGCCGCAGCGCTTCCTCGACTATGTGCACGAGCTCGACCTGACGGTGCTGCCGCGCGATACGCGGCTTGGCCCGGCGATCGCGGCGCTGCCCGGGCGCAAGCTCATCTTCACCAACGCCACCGTGCGCCATGCCGAGCGCGTGCTCGATTATCTCGGCCTCGGCGAGGCCTTCGGCGTGATCCACGACATCGTCGCGTGCAATTACCTGCCCAAGCCCGATCCCAGCGGCTATCGCGTGCTGATCGAGCGCCACGGCATCGCCGCCGCCCGCGCCGCGATGATCGAGGACATGGCGAAGAACCTGGCTCCGGCGGCCGCGCTGGGCATGACCACGATCTGGGTCGCGGGCGGGCCGCATGCCGACTGCCGCCGACGCGACGGCGGCGCACATCCATCACGTGGTCGAGGACCTCGCCCAGTTCCTGGCCGGTGCGGTGCCGGCGCGGTCTTAACCCGGAAGCGGGATGAACTCGGTTTCGCCCGGCACCGGCGCGAATCGGCCGGCGCGCCAATCCGCCTTGGCCGCTTCGATGCGCTCGTGCGAGCTCGCGACGAAGTTCCACCAGATGTGGCGCGGGCCGTCCATCGCCGCGCCGCCCAGCAGCAGGAGCCGCGATGGCGCCGCCGCGGTCACCACCGCGGCCGCACCCGGCTTCAGCACGATCAGCTCTTCCGCGCCGAAATTCTGACCGCCGAGCGTGACGCTGCCGTCGAGGACATAGACGCCGCGCTCTTCGTGATCGGTCGGGATGTCGAGCCGCGCGTCCGGCGCCAGCGCGACATCGGCACAGAAAAGTTCCGAAAACGTCGCGACCGGCGAACGCTGGCCATAGAGCGCGCCGGCGATGAGGCGGACGCGCTTGCCCTCGCCCTCGATCGCCGGCAGCGCGTCGGCCGCGTGATGGGCGAAGGCGGGCGCGGTTTCCTCCTGCGCCTTGGGCAGCGCCACCCAAAGCTGCACGCCCGCGAGCGCGCTTCCCCCGGTGCGGTCCGCCGGCGGCGTGCGCTCGGAATGGGCGATGCCGCGCCCGGCGGTCATCCAGTTGACCGCGCCGGGCGTGATCGTCTGCACCGTGCCGAGGCTGTCGCGATGCAGGATCTCGCCCTCCAAAAGATAGGTCACGGTGGCGAGCCCGATATGCGGATGCGGCCGGACATCGAGCCCCACGCCGGCGCGAAACACGGTCGGGCCGAAGCGGTCGAAGAACACGAACGGCCCGACCATGCGGCGCTTGGCGAAGGGCAGGACCCGGCGCACGCTGAAGCCGTCGCCGAGATCGACACTGCGCGGCAGGATGACCATGTCCACCGCCGCGTCGGGCGCGGCGGTGTCCTGCGGTTCCGGCGCGGGCTGCCAGCTCATCCCATCCTCCTTCTCACGCGGTGCCCCACACCTCGCGGGCCGTCTCGACGACCAGGCGGAGCTTCTTCTTCTCGTCGTCGACGGTGACGCTATTGCCCTCCATGGTGCTGGCGAAGCCGCATTGCGGGCTGAGCGCCAGGCGCTCCAGCGGCACCACCTTCGCCGCCTCGTCGATGCGGCGCTTCAGCTCGTCTTTTGGCTCGAGCTCGGGCCGCTTGGAGGTGACGAGACCCAGCACCGCGACCTTGTTGCCGGAGAGATAGCGCAGCGGCGCGAAGCTGCCGGCGCGCGGGCTGTCGTATTCGAGCAGGAACGTGTCGATCGCGAGATCGCCGAACACCACCTCCGCGACCGGATCGTAGCCGCCCTCGGCGACCCAGGCGCTCATGTGATTGCCGCGGCACATGTGCATGCCGACCGCGAGGTCCGCCGGCCGGTCGCGCACCGATCTCGTTCAAGAGACTGACATAGCGCCGGAGCAGCGCCTCCTGGTCCTCGCCGATGTTGCGCACGTGGCCGCGCAGGCTTGGGATCGCACATGTAGGGCAGGTTGGTCTCGTCGATCTGCAGATAACGGCAGCCGGCGGCGTAAAGTGCCGCCACCTCCTCGCGATAGACGCGGGCGAGATCGGCGAAGAACTGGTCCATGTCGGGATAGGCCTCGGCGTCGATGGCGGCGCGGCCGCCGCGGAAATGCACGATCGTCGGCGACGGGATCGCCTGTTTCGCAACCAGGCCCGCGCGCGTGGCGATCGGCAGCAATTCGGTGAAGTCGTGGACGGCGAGGCTGCGGCTGCGGGCGAGCTTGCCGCCCACCTGCAGGCGCGGCGGCGAGAATTCGATGGCGCCGGTTTCGTTGTGGAACTTCACCGGCATCCCGCCGCGGAACTCGATGCCGTCGATGCGTTCCATGAAATCCATGAACCAGTGGCGGCGGTGGAACTCGCCGTCGGTGCACACGCCCAGCCCCGCCTCGCGCTGGAGCGCCACGGCCGCCTCGATATGCTCGCTTTCGATCGTCCGCAGCGCCTCGGGCGAGATCGCGCCGCGCGCACGCTCGGCCCGCGCCTCGTGCAGCGCCGGCGGCCGCAGCAGGCTGCCGACGATTTCGGCCCTGAAGATCGGGATTGATGTCGCCATCGGTCTACTCCGGTTTGCCTCTGGCGCCATCATGGCGCGGCCGGCCGGCGCGGTCCATGGCGCGGCCTGGCCCGCGGTTGACACCTTCCCGGCCCTGTCCCATGCTGGTGCATTGCCGCATTTCGCGAGAATTCGCGCCATGGATACCGCTCACCTGCAAGCGACGGTCGATGCCGCGTGGGAAACGCGCGAGAGCGTGACGGCCGCCACCGGCGGCGCGGTGCGCGAAGCGGTGGAGGCGGCGCTCGCGTTGCTCGACGCCGGCAAGCTGCGCGTAGCCGAGCCCCGCGACGGGCGCTGGCAGGTCCATCAATGGCTCAAGAAGGCGGTGCTTTTGTCGTTCCGGCTCAACGACATGACCACCATCGCCGGGGGGCCGGGCGGGGCGCCGTGGTGGGACAAGGTCGCCGCCAAATCCGCCGGCTGGGATGCGGCGAAGTTTCGCGCCGCCGGCTTCCGCGCCGTGCCCAACTGCATCGTGCGCCATTCCGCCTTCATCGCGCCGGGCGTGGTGCTGATGCCATCCTTCGTCAATGTCGGCGCCTATGTCGACAGCGGCACCATGATCGACACCTGGTCGACCGTGGGCTCATGCGCGCAGATCGGCAAGAACTGTCACATTTCCGGCGGCGTCGGCATCGGCGGCGTGCTCGAGCCGGTGCAGGCCGAACCGGTCATCATCGAGGACGGCTGCTTCATCGGCGCGCGCAGCGAAGTGGCCGAAGGCGTCGTGGTCGAGCGCGGCTCGGTGCTGGCGATGGGCGTGTTCCTGGGCGCCTCGACCCGCATCGTCGACCGCGCGAGCGGGCAGATCCATGTCGGCCGCGTGCCGGCCTATTCCGTGGTCGTGCCGGGAAGCCTGCCCGGCAAGCCCTTGCCCGACGGCAGCGCCGGGCCGCACCTGGCCTGCGCCGTCATCGTCAAGCGCGTGGACGAGCGCACGCGCGCCAAAACCTCGATCAACGAGCTTCTGCGCGACTGATGAATGCAGTCGATCTAGCGCAGGCGCTCATTCGCGCGCCGAGCGTGACGCCCGCCGACGCGGGCGCCATTCCCCTGCTGAAGGACACGCTCGAGGCGCTGGGCTTTGCCTGCACCACGGTCGAGTTCACCGAGCCCGGCACCGCGCCGGTGCTCAATCTCTATGCGCGCCGCGGCAAGGCGGGGCGCAATTTCTGCTTCGCCGGCCACACCGACGTGGTGCCGCCCGGCAACCGCGACGCCTGGAGCCTCGATCCCTTCGGCGGCATCGTCCGGGACGGGCGGCTTTACGGCCGCGGCGCGGTGGACATGAAGGGCGCGATCGCCTGCTTCGTTGCCGCCGTCGCGGCGTTCGAAGGCGCGCGGGACGGCTCGATCAGCCTCGTCATCACCGGCGATGAGGAAGCGGTGGCGATCAACGGCACGCGCAAGCTCATCGACTGGCTGGGCGCGCGCGGCGAACGGCTCGACGCCTGCATCGTCGGCGAGCCCACCAGCGCCGCCGTGCTCGGCGACATGGTCAAGATCGGCCGGCGCGGCAGCCTCAACGGCTATCTCACGGTACACGGCGTGCAGGGCCACACCGCCTATCCGCATCTCGCCGACAATGCGGCGCACCGTCTCGTCGCCATGCTCCAGGCGCTCGTCACCACGCCGCTCGATGCGGCGGAACGCGCATTTCCCGGCCTCGACACTGGCGATCTCGACTATCGACATCGGCAATCCCACCTCGAACGTCATTCCCGGCACCGCGCGCGCGGCCTTCAATGTCCGCTACAACGATGCCTGGTCAAGCGCCACGCTCGAGCCCTGGCTGCGCGGCGTGCTCGATCGCGCGGGCGGGCGCTACGATCTCGAGATCAAGGTCAGCGGCGAATCGCTTCCTGGTGCCGCCGGGCGAGGTGAGCGACATCCTCGCCGCCGCGATCGCGCGCGTCACCGGGCGCACGCGCGAGCTCAGCACCACCGGCGGCACGTCCGATGCGCGCTTCATCCACCGCCTCTGCCCGCTCGCCGAATTCGGCCTCGTCGGGCGCACCGCGCACCAGGTCGATGAATGCGTCGATCTCGCCGACCTCGCCGCGCTCACCGCGATCTACCGCACCGTGCTCGAGCTTTATTTCGCCGGGACGTGACCCCCTGAAGCGATGGTGAGCCTGCGCGAGGTTTCCTACGGCGTCTATGGGGCATGGCGGCTGGCGCGGCTCGACCGTGCGGCGATGGGCTGGTTCGACCGCAGCGTCACCGGCGCCAAGCGCTCGTTCTGGGCGGCGGCGATCTGCTATCCGGGCTTCGTCGTGCTGCAGCTTTTCCAGATCGACCTGACGCAGCTTTCCGTGTTCGATCTGCTCCACTTCCTCGTCATCGCCACCATCAGCTACATCATCGGCTGGGCTGCCTATCCGCTGATGGCGCTGCCATTCTGCCGCTGGCTCGCGCCGGAGGAGCGCGCGCTCGGCTTCGTCATCGCCTACAACTGGTCGCAGGTGCTGCAGACCGCGCTGGTGCTGGCGGTGAGCGCGGTGGGCGCGCTCGAGATCATGCCGGCCTATGCCGTCGCCTATGCCGAGACGGTCGCCTACCTCGCAATCCTCGTCTACGAGTGGTTCATCGCGCGCATCGCGCTCGACGCGGGCGGGCTCCCGGCCACCGCCCTCGTGCTCCTCGACGTGGTGCTGACGGCGGTCCTGACGCAGGTGACGATGCTGCTCGCCGGTCAGGGATAGATCACCGCGACGAGATAAAGCCCTTCCGGCGGCGCGGTCGGACCGCCGGCGCGGCGGTCGCACGCCGCCAGCGCCGCGGCCACGTCGCCCGTGCGCCACTTGCCCGCCGCCCACCAGCTTGAGCGTGCCGACCATGTTGCGCACCTGGTGGTGCAGGAACGAGCGGGCATGCGCCTCGATGCGGATTTCCTCGCCCGACGCGCGCGACTTCGAGCCGATCGAGCGTCTTCACCGGCGAGCGCGCCTGGCACAGCGAGGCGCGGAAGGTGGTGAAGTCGTGCCGGCCGACGAGATGGCGCGCCGCCTCCTGCATCGCCGCGTGATCGAGCGTCGGGCTCACATGCCAGACCCGGTCGCGCTCGACCGTCGGCGGGGCGCGGCGGTTGAGGATGACATAGCGATAGATCCGCCCGCGCGCCGAACGCCTGGCGTCGAAAGCATCGCCCACGCGCTCGGCCGCGAGCACGGCGACCGCGTGGGGCTTCAGGTGCTGGTTGAGCGCGCTGCGGATGGTGTCGAGGGGATACTCGCGCGGCAGGTCGAGATGCGCCACCTGGCCCAGGGCATGGACGCCGGCATCGGTGCGGCCGGCGCCATGCACCACGATCTCCTCGCCGCACAGCCGCTGCGCCGCCGTCTCGACGACCTGCTGCACCGACAGCCCGGTGTCCTGGCGCTGCCAGCCGACGAGGCCGGTGCCGTCATATTCGAGCGTCAGCTTGTAGCGGGGCATGGCAGGACCGTGCCGGGCGGCAGGGCGAAGCCGCGCAGGAATTCCGCCGCCGCCAGCGGCGCGCGCCCGGCGCGCTGCAGGACGCCGAGCCGGAGCGCGCCTTCGCCGCAGGCGATGTGCGGCGCCGCGTCGAGCACCGTGCCGGGAATGGCCCCCGCCGGCGCCGGCGCGAGCGTCGCGGCGAGGAGCTTGATGCGCTCGCCCTGCCATTCGAACCACACGCCCGGCGCGGGGTTGAGCGCGCGCACCGCCGCGTTCGAGCGCCGCGGCCGGAAGGCGCCAGTCGAGCCGCCCCTCCTCGCGCCGGAGCTTGCGGGCATAGCTCGCGCCGGCCTCGGGCTGCGGCTGCGGCACCAGACGCCCGGTTGCCAGTCCTTCGAGCGCCGCCAGCACCAGCGGCGCGCCCGCATTCGGCAAGTTTCGCGTGGAGTTCGGCGGCCGTGGTTCGCGGGGCCGATCGCCACCGGCTCGGCCAGCACGATCGGGCCGGTGTCGAGTCCTTCGTCCATCTGCCATGATGGTGACGCCGGTGGTCGGCATCCCCGGCGAGCAGCGCGCGCTCGATCGGCGCCGCGCCCCGCCAGCGCGGCAGCAGCGAGGCATGGACGTTGAGGCACCCCAGGCGCGGCGCGCTCAGCATCGCCGCCGGCAGGATGAGGCCATAGGCGGCAACGACGGCGGCATCGAGGCCAAGGGCCGCGAAGGCGGCGGCCTCGTCGCGCGTCGAGCCGTTCGGGCATGCGGAGCGCCAGGCCTGCCGCCTCGGCCGCCTGCTGTACCGGTGAAGGCCGATGGCCGGTGGCCGCGCCCGGCCGGCCGCGGCTTCTGGCAATAGACCGCGCTCGACGCGATGGCCGGCGCCCAGAAGCGCCCGCGAGAATCGCGCGCGGCGAAATGCGGCGTGCCCATGAAGGCGAGGCGGAGGCTCATCGCGCCGGCCTCAGGCCGGGACCGGGGTCTTCTGGCGCTTTGCCTTGGCGAGCTTGCGCAGGATGATGTTGCGCTTGAGCGAGGAGATGTGATCGACGAAGAGCACGCCGTCGAGGTGATCCATCTCGTGCTGGATGCAGGTGGCGAGCAGCCCGTTGGCGTCGAGCTCGCGGATCTCGTTCTCGCTGTCGAGATAGCGCACCTTGACCGCGGCCGGGCGGGCGACGTCGGCATAATGCTCCGGCAGCGACAGGCAGCCCTCGCTTACCGTCACGATCTCGTCCGACTGCCACAGGATCTCGGGGTTGGCGAGCTGATAAGGCTGACGCGGCTTCTCGTCCTCGCGCGCGCAGTCGACGACGATCACCCGAAGCGCCTCGCCCACCTGCGGCGCGGCCAGCCCGATCCCCGGCGCGG
Source organism: uncultured Alphaproteobacteria bacterium (assembly GCA_963832575.1). Classification (GTDB taxonomy): domain Bacteria; phylum Pseudomonadota; class Alphaproteobacteria; order ATCC43930; family CGMCC-115725; genus DATJLY01. The sequence goes on along the minus strand of CAWHUT010000010.1, from coordinate 91,099 downwards.
CATACATGGTCTCGAGCATGTCGTTCATCAGCCGCCGCACCTTGGCGTTGACGGACGTCACCTTGCGCGCCGTCACTTTGAGGCGCGGGTCGGGCGCGGTAATGATGGGCAACATCGCCATGGTCGGCAGCACGAGCCTCCTTTCGGGCACCTTACGTATGTCTCCCCGATGGCGCCGTCAACCTTCCGGCGCTGCCGGCGGCTCATGCTAGAATAGCGGCCATGGTAAATACGCTCATTGCTGTGGCGGCCGGTCTTGCCGCTGTGGCCCTGGCGCTGGCGGTGATGCTGGTGCGCGCGCGCGAAGCTTCCGTGCGCGCGACCGCGCGCGCCGAGGAGGCGGAGTCGCGGGGGCGGGAGGCCGGCGCGCGGCTCGATGCGGCGATCGAGGCGCGGCTGGCGGCGGAACGCGGCGGCGCCGGCTTGGCTGAACGGCTGGCCGCGGCGGAACGCCAGCTCGCCGATTCGGAGCGGCTGCGGCAGGAGTTCCTGGCCGTGTCGAACGCCGCGGTGCTGGAGACGGCGCAGACGCTGTCCTCCAAGCTCATCGACGACCACCGGCGCGAAAGTGCCGAGGCGCGCCAGGAAGCCGAGGCGCGCGTGCGCGTCGCGTCCGAACAGTTCGCCAAGCAGGTCGAGGACATTGCCAAGGCGGTGGCCGAGCTCAACGGCCAGGTCCAGGAAAAGGGCCGCATTCTCGACACCGTATGGCGCTCGCTCTCCAGTCCCGGCGGCGCCGGCCAGATCGCCGAGATCGGGCTCGCCAACACGCTCAAGGCTTTCGGCCTGGAGGCCGGGCGCGACTATGTGCTGCAGGCGACGTTCGAGGACCACGTCACCGGGCAGCGGTTGCGCCCCGATGCGCTCGTCTTCCTCCCCGGCAACGGCGCCATCGTCATCGACTGCAAGGCGTCGAAATTCCTGCTGGAGATCGCCACGGCCGAGGGCGAGACGGCCGAGCGCGAGGCCTATGCCAATCTCGCCCGCACCATGAACCAGCATCTGAAAGACCTCACCGACCGGAACTATCGCGGCGCGGTACAGGCGGCCTGGCGCGCCGGCGGCCGCGGGAGCGAGCCGGGGCGCGTCTTCAGCATCATGTACCTGCCCAACGATACGGTGCTGGAAAAGCTGCACCACGCCGATCCCGCCTTCGTGGCGAAGGCGCGCGAGGCGCAGATCATCCCGGCCGGGCCGGCGACGCTCCATTGCGCCCTGACGCTGGCCGCCTCCGAGATCAACCGCGAGCGCCAGGCGGAGAATCAGCAGCGCATCCTCGAATCCGCGCAGGCGCTGCTCGACGGCGTGACGATGGCGCTTGGCCATGTCGGCGCGGTCGGCAAGGGGATCAAGGCGGCGGCGGACAGCTTCGCCAAGCTCACCGGCTCGGTCAACCAGCGCCTCCTGCCGCGCGCGCGCAAGCTCGCGGCGCTGGGGCTGGCGCCGGCCAAGACGCTGCCCGCCAACCTTCCGACCTATGCCGTGACCAACCTCGAATCCGATCACCTCATCGAGGGCGAGATGTCGGACGTGACGGACGAGCCGCCCAGCCCGCGGCTCCTGGCGGAATAGGCGGCGCCGCGCGCCACCCCGGCGCGCCGCCGGCGCGGCGCGTATTCCGATGCCAGCGCGACGAAGCACGGACCGGCGCCGCCGATCCCCAGGCCCGTGATCGCGCGATCGAGCAGCAGGGTCGAGGCAGATGCAGCTCGCCGGCCATCAGCGGCCCGGTGACGCCGACCGCCTGGGTGTCGAGACCGTCCATGAAGGCGATGAGAAAGCAGACGGTGAAGACCCAGAACGGATACCGCGAGATGCGCCGGTCGATCAGCGCACTGACATTGACGACCCCCGCTTCCGCCCGGATGTCCCCCTGCGCGCGCGCCCCCAAGTGCTGCGGATGTTACGCGAGCGAGTGGCGCCGCGCGATAGTCATGCCGATCCGGTGATCGGCTGGCGCGCGGCGAAGGCGGCGGAGAGGGTGCCTTCGTCGAGATAGTCGAGCTCGCCGCCCAAGGGCACGCCATGCGCCAGGCGCGAGAGCGCGACGCCCGTGGAGGCGAGGCGGTCGGCGAGATAATGCGCGGTGGTCTGGCCCTCCACCGTGGCGTTCAAGGCGAGGATCACCTCGCGCACGCCGCTATCGGTAACGCGCGCGACGAGCGAAGCGATGTGAAGATCCTCCGGCCCCACGCCGTCGAGCGCGGAGAGCGTGCCGCCCAGCACGTGATAGCGCCCCTTGAACGCGGCCGACCGCTCGATCGCCCAGAGATCGGCCACGTCTTCCACGACGCAGACGAGTTGCGCATCGCGGCGGGGATCGCGACAGATGGCGCACGGGTCGGCGCTGTCGAGATTGCCGCAGGTCGAACAGGCGCGAACGGTCCGCGCCGTCGCCGCGAGCGCGAGGCTCAACGGCTCCAGCACGCTCTCGCGCCGCTTCAGCATGTAAAGCGCCGCGCGCCGCGCGGAGCGCGGCCCCAAGCCCGGCAGCTTCGCCATGAGCTCGACGAGACGATCGAGGTCCGACATCGCCGGGCTAGACCGGAACGCCGTCATTGCGAGCGAAGCGAAGCAATCTCCTCGTCGATGGCGAGATTGCTTCGGAGCACGGCTCCTCGCAATGACAATGGGGAAGGGTATGTTCCACTTGATCGAAGCGCTCGAGCTCTAGAACGGCAGCTTCATTCCCGGCGGCAGTTTGAGGCCGCCGGTGAGCTTCGACATCTCTTCGGCGACGTGGCTTTCCACGCGCGCCTTGGCGTCGCTGAACGCGGCGAGGATGAGGTCCTCGAGCACCTCGGCCTCGTTGGGATCGATGAGCGTCTTGTCGATCTTGACCTTCTTCATCTCGCCCTTGCCGTTGAGCGTCACCTGCACCATGCCGCCGCCGCTGGCGCCGACCATCTCGACGCCGTCGAGCCGGCCTTGCAGCTCGGCCATGCGCGACTGCATCTCCTGTGCTTGCTTCAGCATATTGCCCAGATTCTTCATCGGGTATCGTCTCCTTCGCCGCGTTCCTCGGCGGCGTCTGCGGGTTCGGGATCGGTGGGCTCGGACGGTGCGAGATCGCGCACCGCCTCGATGCGCGCGCCGGGGAAAGTGTCGAGCACGGCGCGCACCAGGGGATGCTGCGCCGCCTCGCCGCGGATCGCCGTCTCGCGCGCGGCGGCCTGCTCGCGCAGCGTCGGCTCGCCGGGCTCGGCCGAGACGCTGACGACCCAGCGCTGCCCGGTCCATTGCGTCAGAAGCTGGCCCAGCCGGTTGCTGAGGTCGCGCGGCGCCGCTTCGGTCGGGCGCAGCTCGATCCGCCCGGGCTCGAAATGCACCAGATGCGCGTTGCCGTAAAGATGCGAGCGCAGCACCGCCTCGCGCTGCTTGTCGAAAAGCTCGACCACTTCGAGGAAGCTCTGCGGGTCGGGCGCCGCCGGCGCCGCAACGGGCTGAGGCTGCGGCGCGGGCGCCGGCGCGGCCACGGCCATTGCGCGCGGCTGAGGGTCGCGCGCCGGGACGACGATTGCGGTGCGCGGCGGCGGAGCGGCGGCGGCCGGTGCACCTTGCGCACGCTGGCCGTCGAGCGCGCGCACGAGTTCTCCGGGCGACGGCAGGTCGGCGACATAGGCAAGCCGCACCAGCACCATCTCCGCCGCCTCGATCGGCGACGGGGCGGACTGCGCCTCGCCGATGCCCTTGAGCAGCATCTGCCACGCCCGGGCGAGCGCGGGGATGGTGAGATGCTCGGCCAACGCGAGGCCGCGCGTGCGCTCGCCCGCGAGCGCCGGATCATCCGCGCCCGCGCCGGGCGACAGCTTTAGGCGGGTGATGAAATGGACAAGCTCGAGCAGGTCCTGCAGCACCATGACCGGATCGGCGCCGCCTTCGTAGAGCGCGGTCATGCCGCGCAGCGAAGCGGGGGCGTCGCCTCCGAGCGCCGCCTCGATGAGGTCGAACACCAGGCCGCGATCTGCGATGCCGAGCATCTCGCGCACCAACGCCTCGCCGATCGTGCCGGCGCCCAAGGCGATCGCCTGGTCGAGCAGCGACAGCCCGTCGCGCACCGAGCCGTCGGCCGCGCGTGCGATGAGCGCGATGGCGGCCGGCTCGGCCGTGACCGCTTCGGCCGCGGCGATGCGGGTGTAGTGCGCAACCAGGAGCTCGACCGGCACGCGGCGCAGCGAGAAGCGCTGGCAGCGCGACAGCACGGTGATCGGCACCTTGTGGATCTCGGTGGTGGCGAAGATGAATTTGACGTCCGGCGGCGGCTCTTCGAGCGTCTTCAACAGCGCGTTGAAGGCGTTCTTCGACAGCATGTGCACTTCGTCGATGACGTAGATCTTGAAGCGCGCCGCGACCGGCTTGTAGCGCACGCCGTCGGTGAGCTCGCGGATGTCGTCGACACCGGTACGCGAGGCCGCATCCATCTCCATGACATCGACGTGGCGGTCCTCGGCGATCGCGCGGCACGGCTCGCACACGCCGCACGGGCTGACCGTCGGGCCGCCGGTGCCATTGGGGCCGATGCAGTTGAGCGCGCGCGCGAGAATGCGGGCCGTGGTCGTCTTGCCGACGCCGCGCACGCCGGTGAGGATGAAGGCGTGCGCGATCCGACCCGTGGCGATGGCGTTGGAAAGCGTCCGCACCATCGCCTCTTGCCCGATCAGCTCGGCGAAGCTGCTGGGCCGGTATTTGCGCGCGAGCACGCGATAGGCGGTGCCCGGCTCGCTCATGGGCGCCTCCTTGGGGAGCGGCCGCTTTGCGGGGAGCGCAGCGATCGGGCGCGAGGCCGAGGTGGGAGACTGAACGACAACCCGGGCCGAAACTCGTTACGGCTGCTTCCTTCCGGACCTGACCGGCTTGGCGAGGGGCTTGTCCGCCGCCAGCCTCCCGAGGCCACTATATCAGGTCCGGACCGCACTCGCGCAAGCGCGCTCGCGCCGCACCTTGGGCACGATCGCTCAGCCCCGGCCCCACAGCCGCCGGCTGGCCAGCCGCGCCCCTTCGACCAGCGCCCCGAGCTTGGCCCAGGCGACATCGGGGTGGACGTCGTCGCCCGCGGCCGAGGTGCCGAAACCGCAATCGGTGCTGGCGATCACGTTCTCGCGCCCGACGATCCCGGCATAGCGCTCGATCCGCTGCGCCACCAGCTCGGGGTGCTCGACGAGCGAGACGCAGTGCGAGACGACGCCCGGCAGCAGCACCTTGCCGTCGGGCACCTTGACCTCCTGCCACACCGCCCATTCATGCTCGTGGCGCGGATTGGACGCCTCGAAGGAATAGGCGCCCGCGTTGATCTTGAGCATGAGGTCGAGATAGTCCTTCAGCTCCAGATCGTGCACGCGCGGCGCGATGTTGGTGCTGTAGCAGGTGTGGAAGCGGACGCGGTCCTCGGGGATGCCGCGCAGCGCGTGGTTGAGGACCTCGACCCGGAGCGCCATGTACTTGCGGCACTCCGCCATGTCGATGCCGGGCGTGCGGTCGTAATAGGTGACGAGCTGCGGATCGTCGATCTGTAGCAGGAAGCCGGCATCGACGATCGCCTTGTACTCGACGTGCATGGCATCGGCGAGCGCGGTGAGATATTCCTCCTGCGTCTTGTAGTGATCGTTGCGGTAGAACACCTCGAGGTTGCTGGGCGAGAGTGCGGTGAGGAAGCCTTCCTCCGCCGGGGCGGCCTGCAGCGCCGCCTTGAGGTTGTCGATATCGGTCGCAACCTCGTTCTGACCGACATACTCGATCGGCCCACCGCAGACGATCCAGCGCATGCCGGCCGCGGGCTTGCGCACCACATTCGGCCGCGCCGCCAGCATCACCTTGTTCTCGTCATAGACCGCGGAAAAGGCGAGGTAGTCGCGCGTCGGCTTGTAGGCCATGTAGGGCTTGTCGATGCGCTGCAAGCCGGCAAGACGGGCGCCGAGATAGGCGGTGAAGCTCGATTTGCTGTGCTCGCCGTCGCTGACCACGTCGATGCCGGTCGCGGCCTGCTTGCGCACGATGTCCGAGACGGATTGCCGCACCGACGCGGCCAGCGCCGGCGCGTCATAGGGCTCGCGCCCGTCCTTGGCCTGCAGCGCCGCGACGATCGCCATCGGCCGCGGCAGGCTGCCGGTGTGGGTCGTGATGATCCGATCGGTGCTCTGCCGCATGGTGCGCGCTCCCCTCGTTGATGCCGCGCGATCATGCGGTCTGTGTCGGGCGCTGACAAGCGGGCGTCTTGTGGGGGCCGCGCGGGCGATGATAATTTGCGGGTTCAGCACGGAAATTTGGGGAAAGCGGCGATGCGCAGGGGCGGAACACACATTGCCGCCGTGGCCGCGGGGCTGATCGCGCTCTCGGTCGCGACGGTCGCCGGCGCCGAGGACATCACCATCGGCACCTTGAAGGTCGCAGCCTCCGGGCCCGTCTATGTCGCCGTCGACAAGGGCTATTTCGCGGCCGAAGGCCTCAACGCGAAGATCGTTTTCTTCGAGGCCGCGGTGCCGATTGCCGCCGGTGTCGTTACCGGCGACATCGATTTCAGCACCTCCGCGCTCATCGCCGCCATCTACAGCCTCGCGGGCAAGGGCGCGCTGCGGATCATTTCGGGCGCATCGCGCGAGGTGCCGGGCTTCCAGGGACAGAGCTTCCTCGCCTCCAACCGCGCCTATGCCGCGGGCCTCACCTCGCTCAGGGATTTTGGCGGGCATTCCTTCGCGGTGTCGCAGCTTGGCGGTCCGGCCAATTACGTGCTCGGCCTGATCGCCGACAAATACGGCTTTGCACTGTCGGGCATGCGGATCATGGCGATGCAGTCGCTGCCCAACGCGCTCTCGGCGGTGGTCGGCGGCCAGGTCGACACCACCATCATCTCGATGTCGCCGACCTTCCCGAGCCTCATCGCCAGCGGCAAGGTGAAGTTCCTGGGCTGGGTCGGCGACGAGACGTCGTGGCAATTCGGCGCGGCCTTCACCTCGGCCCGGATCGCCGACAACAAGCGCGACGAGGTCGAACGCTTCCTCAGCGCCTATCGCAAGGCGACGCGCGAATACTACGACGCCTTCACCGATTCTGCCGGTAAGCGCCGCGACGGTCCGGGCGCAGCGGCGATCCTGGCGATCCTCGCCAAGTACACGGGACAGACGGTCGAGCAGCTTCGGCAGGGCGTCAGCTATTACGATCGCGACGCGCGTCTCGACGTGAAGGACGTGCTGCACCAGATCGACTGGTACAAATCCCAGGGCATGCTGAAGGGCGAGATCGACGGCAACGCGGTGATCGACAAGCGCTACGTGGTGCCCCTTCCCGCGCCTTGAGGGCGCGCCGGGTTCGCCCTATGAAGCGGCCATGGCGGACGTGAATTTCTACGCAGGCGGCACCCTCGACCGGGCCGCGATGCGACGCAAGGACGCGGCCTGGATCGCGTCCCTCCTCGAGGATGGGCGCTGCCGTTTCGTCGCGGTCTGGCGCGGCCGGAACCTGGTCGTCGCCGACACGGAGAAGACGCCGCGCGCGCATTTCCTGGCGCGCGGCGACATCCTCGCGCTGGGCGGCGAGCCGGTGCTCTTGGGCCTCGTCGAGGGGGAGGCTTATTTCGCCGTCGATCTCCTGGGCGAGGACGCGCCGCACATCGCGGGGGAGGCGGTCGAATTCACCGATCTGCGGCGGGTCGGGCCGCTCTTGCCGCGCACCGAGGCGTCGCTTCTGGCCTATGCGCGCGGCATCGCCTATTGGCACCAGCGCCATCGCTGCTGCGGCGTGTGCGGCGCGCCGACGCGGAGCGAGGAGGGCGGCCACGTCCGGCGCTGCACCGATGCCGCCTGCAACACCACGCACTTCCCGCGCACCGATCCGGCGGTGATCATGCTCGTCCATGATGGCGAACGCTGCCTTCTGGGGCGCAAGCCCGGCTGGCCCACCGGCATGCATTCGACGCTGGCGGGCTTCGTGGAACCGGGCGAGAGCCTGGAAGAGGCGGTGGCGCGCGAGGTCTTCGAGGAAACCGGCATCCGCGTCGACGAGGTGGTCTACCATTCCTCGCAACCGTGGCCGTTCCCGGCCTCGCTCATGCTGGGCTTCCACGCGCGGGCGTGCTCGACCGCCATCACCGTCGATGGCGAGGAGATCGAGCATGCCGCTTGGTACGAGCGCGGTTTCCTGCGCCAGCATCAGGACGATGACGGCCTGCGCCTGCCGCGCCGCGATTCGATCGCGCGCCGCCTGGTGGAAGACTGGCTCAAGCGCTGAGCCTCACGCGGCGGCGCGGCGCCAGGCGATCTCTGGCTTGTTGCGGAAGGCGAAGCGCTCGAGGTGGCGGGCGACGACCGCCTCGATCTCGCCCAGCGCCGCCTCGTCCTTGGCCTCGGCGCGGACGATGAGGAGGTTGGGCTTGGCCTCCAGGCGGCAGATGCCGGTGGGGAACTCGATGCTGCCCCATTCGGCCCAATAGCGCGCCGGCAGGCGGTGCTCGAAATGCTTGCACAACTGGGTCAGATAGCGCTGCGCCAGGGCGGTGGCGATTTGCGCTTCGGATGAGAGCGGCGTTTCCATCAGCTCCGCTCCACCGTGACGGCGGTGGCATCGAGCGCCGCCGTGATGGCGTTGACCTCGGCCTCGCTCAACGGCCCGCGGGAGAGCCGCAGGCGCAGCGCTACCCGCAGATTGTGCATCGCCCGCACGATCTGCGGCGAGGGACCGCCGCCATGGGCGGCGTTGATTGCGCCGATGCGCGCGAAGATGGCATCGACGGTCGCCTGGTTGGCGACCAGCGCGGCCTCGCCCTCCGGCGTGATGGAATAGAGCTTCTTGCCGCCCACGCTGGCGCCGACGCTGGCATAGCCCAGCTCTTCCAAGAGCGTCAGGGTGGGATAGATGACCCCCGGGCTCGGGCTGTAGGACCCGGCGAGCCGATCCTCGATGTCCTTGATGATCTCGTAGCCGTGCCGCGGCTTCTCGGCGATGAGCTTCAGGATGACGAAGCGCAGATCGCCCTGGTCGAATACCCGCCCGCGGCCGCCGCGCAGATGCTCGTGGCCGCGCTCGCCCTGGCGACCGCCGCCGAACCATTCGCCGCGCGCGTGGCGGCGCCCATGAAACCCTTGGGGAACCCAACAACCAAACATGATACCTCCTTATCGATATATCGAAGATAAGATATATCTGGAGATATCGAACGTCAAGGGCGAAAAGTCATTCGTCCAGGGTTAATTGGCTGGCCGCGATCCGGAACGGCTGGGCGAGGTAGGTGCCGAGCATCCGCACCTCGCGGGTGAAAAAGGCCAGTTCCTCGAAGGCCAGGCGCACCGGCCGGTCGTCGGGGTGGCCCTCGACGTCGGCATAGAACTGGGTCGCGGTGAAGCTGCCGCCGACCATGTAGCTTTCGAGCTTGGTCATGTTGACGCCATTGGTGGCGAAGCCGCCGAGCGCCTTGTAGAGCGCGGCCGGGACGTTGCGGACGCGGAAGATGAACGAGGTGATCTTGAGGCTGCCGTCGTTGGGCAAAGGCCGCGGCCGGGCCGCCATGATGAGGAAGCGGGTGGTGTTGTGCTCCTCGTCCTCGATGTTCTCCTTGAGCGAGACCAGGCCGTAGATCTTGCCGGCAAGCTCCGACGCGATGGCGCCGATGGTGGGGTCGCCGCGCGCCGCGATCTCGGCGGCGGCGCCCGCGGTGTCGGCGGCAACCACCGGCCGCACCCCGAGAGCGCGCGTGAAATTGCGGCATTGCGACAGCGCGTGGATGTGGCTGCGCACGGTCTTCAGCCCTTCGAGCGTCGCCCCCGGCAGCGCCAGGAGGTGATGATTGACGCGCTGGAAATGCTCGCGGACGATGAAGAGGCCGGATGTCGGCATGAGATGATGGATGTCGGCGACGCGGCCCGCGACCGAGTTCTCGATCGGCAGCATGGCGAGGCTCGCGCGCCCCTCCTGCACCGCCGCGATGGTCTCCTCGAAGGTATTGCAGGCGAGCGTCTCTTTGTGCGGATAGACCTCGCGGCAGGCGAGATCGGAATAGGCACCGGGCTCACCCTGAAAGGCGATCATGCCCTCGGGTTCGAAAAATTCGGTCATGATGCCGATGCGGAAAAAAGCGTGCGGGCGCGGGCGAGATCGTCGGGAGTATCCACGCCGAACGGAACCGTGTCAACGAGTGCCACCGCAATGTGCATGCCGGCTTCGAGCGCGCGGAGCTGCTCCAGCCGCTCGCGCAGCTCCAGCGGCGCCGGCGGCAGCGCGACGAAGCGCTCGAGCGCGGCGCGGCGATAGGCGTAGATCCCGATGTGGTGATAATGCCCGCCCTCGCCCCACGGCACCGGCAGACGGCTGAAATAAAGCGCGCGTGCGATGTGTGCGCCGTCGGCAAAGCCCGCGGCGATCTTGACGACGCTCGTGGCCGTCCGCTCGTCGGGCGCACGGATCAGTGCCGCCAGCGTGGCGATGTCGACACTTGCATCGGCGAGCGGTTCGAGTGCCGCGCGGATCGCGGCGGGATCGATGAGCGGCAGGTCGCCTTGCACGTTGATGACGACATCGTGCTGGCGCGCAGGGTCGAGTGCGGTCACGGCCTCGAACACGCGGTCGGAGCCGGACGGATGGTCCGGCCGCGTCAGAACGGAGCGGCCGCCCGCGGCCTCGATGGCGGCGGCGATCTCGCGTTCGGCGCAGGCAACAGCGACCGGTCCCACGGCGGCGGCCACTGCGCGGCGCCACACATGCACGATCATCGCGTCGGTGCCGATGAGGGCAAGCGGCTTGCCCGGCAGCCGCGTCGCGGCAAGACGCGCGGGAATGACGATGATCGGATTCATGGCGGCAACTCAGCGCCTCGCAATCGAAAAATCGTTGCGGCGTTATGCCGCACGATGTCCTGCCTGCCGCTTCAATCACATTTTGTTTGAGTTGTCAGCGAAAATTGGCTTTTCTGCGTGTGCAAGCCGCAGGTTTTCCGAGGGGCGCGAATGTCATTCGAGGCAAACAAGATCACTGCCGCGCTGCTGGTGGCCCTCATCATCGCCATGGTCGCCGGTATTCTCTCCGAACATCTGGTGCGGCCGGAAATGCTGGCGAAGAACGTCTATGAGGTGGCCGGCTCCGGCACGGCCGGCGAAGCGCAGACGGCATCGGCCCAGCCCGCCGGGCCCGAACCGATCGGACCGCTGCTCGCCTCGGCGAGCGTCGATGCCGGCAAAAGCGACACGAAGGTCTGCACCGCGTGCCACACCTTCGACAAGGGTCAGCCCAACCGCATCGGCCCCAATCTCTACGGCGTCGTCGGCGACGAGATCGCGCATGACCGCGGCAACTATGATTTCTCGACCGCGCTCAAGACCGCCGGCGCCGGCAAGACGTGGACGCCGGACCTTCTCAACGAGTGGCTGTTCAAGCCGCAAAGCTTCGCGCGCGGCACCAAGATGACGTTCGTCGGTGCGCCCAAGGCCAAGGAGCGCGCCGACATCATCGCTTATCTCAACTCGCTGAGCGACAATCCCAAGCCGCTGGCGAGCGAAGCGAGTGCGCCGAGCACGCCGGCCAAGCCCGGCGCGCCCGCTCCCGCCGCTGCCGACGCCAAGGGCGCAGCACCCGCCAAGCCCGCTGCACCGGCGCCGGCCGCCCCCGCGGCGAGCGCGCCCGCGACACCCGCCCCTGCGGGCGCGAAATAGATGGAGGCAGCGAGCGCGGCATGGACGCGGCGGTAAGCGCCAGCCACATCGCACTCGCCCACACGCTGGCCGACGCCGCCGGCGCCGTCGCGCGGCGCTATTTCCGCCAGAAGATCGCCGTCGTCGACAAGCCGGACCTGACGCCCGTCACCATCGCCGACCGCGAGGCGGAGGCGGCGATGCGCCGCCTCATCGAGGCCGCCTTGCCCGATCACGGCATCATCGGCGAGGAGCACGGCCGCACCCGCGCCGATGCGGAGTATGTGTGGGTCCTCGACCCGATCGACGGCACCAAGAGCTTCATCAGCGGCATTCCGCTGTTCGGCACGCTCATCGCGCTCACCCATCGTGGCCGGCCGGTGCTGGGCGTGATCGACCAGCCGGTGCTGCGCGAGCGCTGGATCGGCGTTGCCGGTGAAGCGACGACGCTGAACGGCGCGCCTGTGCGCTGCCGCCCCGCCGCAGCCCTTGACCGCGCCACGCTCTATTCGACCTCGCCCGATATGTTCACCGGTGCGGACGCGGCGCGGTTCGCGCGGCTCAAGGGAGCGGTCAAGCTCGCGCGCTATGGCGCCGACTGCTATGCCTATGCCCAGCTCGCCAGCGGCTTCATCGACCTCGTGGTCGAGCGCGATCTCAAGCCCTACGACTATTGCGCTGTGGTGCCGGTGATCGCCGGCGCTGGCGGGGTCACGAGCGATTGGGAGGGCCGGCCGCTCGATGTTGGCTCGGATGGGCGGGTCATCGCCTGCGGCGACCCCAGCCTTCTCGCTGCGGCCCGCACCGCGCTCATGGGCTGAGCGGGCGGCACGCGGGATCATACTGAACGGCCGACCCGTTTCCCCTAGACTGCGAAGCGGAGGAGCATGGCCATGACGCAGCTTAGGCCTCGACGATACGCCGGCGTGCTCTGCACCCGGCGCGCGCTGCTGCTGAGCGTGCCGGCGTTGGCAACGCTTGCCCGCTTCGCCCGCGCGGCGGACGCGCCGAGCGGGCCGCGCCATGGCCTGTCGCTCTTCGGCGATCTCAAATACGGTCCGGACTTCACCCATTTCGACTATGTCAATCCGGCCGCGCCCAAGGGCGGCGCGGTCAAGTACAGCGCCATCGGCACCTTCGATACCTTGAACCCCTTCACCCTCAAGGGTGTGGCGGACGATGCCATCGGCATGATCTTCGATACGCTGCTGGTGCCCGCTTCCGACGAGCCCGCCTCCGCCTATGGCCTCGTCGCCGAGAGCGTCGAGGTCGCGCCCGACCGCAGCTCGGTCGTCTACACCATCCGTAAGGAAGCCAGGTTCCACGACGGCAGTCCGATCACCGCGGCCGATGTGGCCTGGACCTTCGACACGCTCAAGACCAAGGGTCATCCGCGCTATCGCCTCTATTATGCCGACGTGCTCAAGGCCGAAACGGTGGGCGAGCGCGGTGTCCGGTTCTCGTTCCGCAGCAGCGACAATCGCGAGCTGCCGCAGATCGTCGGCGAGATGCCGGTGCTGTCCAAGGCCTATTGGGCGAGCCGCGACTTCGAGAAGACGACGCTCGATCCGCCCCTGGGCAGCGGCGCCTACAAGGTGGCGGCGGTCGATGCCGGCCGCGCCATGACCTATGCGCCGCGTTGACGATTATTGGGCCAAGGATCTGCCGGTCAATGTCGGGCGCAACAATTTCGACAGCATCCGCTACGACTATTACCGCGATGGCACGATCGCGCTCGAAGCGTTCAAGGCCGGCGCGTACGACATCCGTTACGAGAACGTCGCCAAGAACTGGGCCATCGGCTACGACGGCCCGGCGCTCGCGGCCGGCCTCATCAAGAAGCAGGAGATCCCGAACAAGGTGCCGCAGGGCATGCAGGCGTTCGGCTTCAACACGCGGAAGCCCCTCTTCGCCGATGCGCGGGTGCGCCGCGCGCTGGGCTATCTCTTCGATTTCGAATGGGCCAACAAGAATCTGTTCTACGGCGCCTATACCCGCACCAACAGCTATTTCGCCAATTCCGATTTCGCCTCGTCGGGCCTGCCGACCGGCGCGGAACTGGCGATCCTCGACAAGTTCAGGGGCAAGATTCCCGACGAGGTCTTCACCCAGGTCTTTGCCGAGCCCACCACCGACGGCAGCGGCAACATCCGCGACAATCTGCGCCAGGCGCTGCGTCTCCTGGCCGCGGCCGGTTGGACCTTCAAGAACGAGAAGCTGGTGAACGCAGTCGGGCGAGCCCTTCGCCTTCGAGTTCCTGCTGGTCCAGCCCGAGTTCGAGCGCGTGGTGCTGCCGTTCGGGCAAAATTTGGCGCGCGCCGGGATCACCATGAACGTGCGCACCATCGATCCCGCGCAATACGAAAACCGCATGCGCAATTTCGATTTCGACATGTCCGTGGTGGTGTGGGGCGAAGGCGCTCTCGCCCGGCAACGAGCAGCGCGACTATTGGGGCGCGGCCGCCGCCGACGAGCCCGGCAGCTCCAACTATGTCGGGGTCAAGAGCCCGGCGGTCGACGCGCTCGTCGATCTCGTCATTCACGCGGTCGACCGTGACGGCCTCGTTGCCGCCACGCGCGCGCTCGACCGCGTGCTGCTGCACGGCTACTACGTCATGCCGAACTGGCACCTCACCTATTTCCGCGTCGCCAACTGGGACAAGTTCGGCGCGCCCGCCAACCCGCCGCCCTATGCGCTGGCGCTCGACACCTGGTGGATCGATCCCGGCGCGCGCAAGTGACGTCGAGACCAAAAAGCAGCAGGTGAAGAAGTAATGCTCGCCTATGTGGCGCGGCGGATCGCGCTGATCCTGCCGACGCTCTTCGCGATCATCTTGGTCAACTTCGTCATCGTGCAGGCGGCGCCGGGCGGGCCGGTCGATCAGCTCATCGCCCAGCTGAAGGGCACCGCCGGCGGCACGCTGGCGCGTGTCTCGAGCGGCGGCGGCGAACTCGTGCGCTCCGCGACGATCGGTCCAATGCCAGACCCGCGGCGCGCGCGGCCTCGATCCCGAATTCATCAAGCAGATCGAGAAGCTCTACGGCTTCGACAAGCCGCCGGCCGAGCGCTTCCTCCTGATGCTCAGGCAACTATCTCACCTTCCATTTCGGCACGAGCTTCTACAGCGACCGGCCGGTGATCCGGCTCATCGCCGACAAGCTGCCGGTGTCGATCTCGCTGGGGCTGTGGACGACGCTCCTCACCTATCTCGTCTCGATCCCCTTGGGCATCCGCAAGGCGGTGCGCGACGGCAGCCGCTTCGACGTGTGGACGAGCGGCGTCATCATCGTCGGCTATGCCATCCCCGGCTTCCTCTTCGCCGTGCTCCTCATCGTCGCTCTTCGCCGGCGGCAGCTATCTGTCGTGGTTTCCGCTGCGCGGCCTCGTCTCCGACAACTGGGCGAGCTTCGACTGGCCGCACCGCATCCTCGACTATTTCTGGCACATCGCGCTGCCGGTGCTGTCGCTGGTGATCGGCAGCTTCGCCGGTCTGACCATGCTGACCAAGAACTGCTTCCTCGAGGAGATCAACAAGCAGTATGTCGTGACCGCGCGCGCCAAGGGCCTGTCGCGAGCGGCGCGTCCTCTACGGCCACGTCTTCCGCAACGCGATGCTGCTGGTGATCGCCGGCTTTCCGGCCGCCTTCATCGTCGATCCTCTTCACCGGCGCGCTCCTGGTCGAGGTCATCTTCTCGCTCGACGGGCTCGGCCTCCTCGGATTCCAGGCGGCGATCGGGCGCGACTATCCGGTCATGTTCGCGCACGCTTTACATCTACACGCTGATCGGCCTCGTGCTGAAGCTGGTCAGCGACCTCACCTACATGCTGGTCGATCCGCGCATCGATTTCGGGACGCGCGGCGCATGAGCACCGCGGCGCTGCGCGGCGGGACCCGCGGCGCGCCCCCGCGGTCCTGGGCGTTCCGCGTGACGCCGCTGACGCGCCGGCGCTTTGCCAATTTCCGCGCCAACCGCCGCGGCTTCTGGTCGCTGTGGATCTTCCTCGCGCTGTTCGGCGCAAGCCTCTTCGCCGAGTTCATCGCCAACGACCGGCCGCTGCTCGTCGTCTATCAGGGCAGCCTCTATTTCCCGGTCCTCACCGACTATCCCGAGACCACGTTCGGCGGCGATCTGCCGATCGCGGCCGACTACCGCGACACCGTCGTGCGCGGGCACATCGATGGCCAAGGGCTGGATGGTGTGGCCGCTCATCCCGTTCTCCTACACACACCATCAACTACGATCTGCCCTCGCCCGCGCCGTCGCCGCCCTCCGCGGTCAACTGGCTCGGCACCGACGACCAGGGCCGCGACGTGCTGGCGCGGCTCATCTACGGCTTCCGCATCTCGGTCCTGTTCGGGCTGGCGCTGACGCTGTCGAGCTCGGTGATCGGCGTCGCCGCCGGGCGCGGTGCAGGGCTTCTATGGCGGCCTCACCGATCTGTTGTTTCAGCGCTTCATCGAGATCTGGTCGGGCCTGCCGCTGCTCTATCTCCTCATCATCCTGTCGAGCATCATCGCGCCCAATTTCTGGTGGCTCCTCGGCATCATGCTGCTCTTTTCGTGGATGTCGCTCGTCGATCTCGTGCGCGCGGAGTTCCTGCGCGCGCGCAATTTCGATTATGTGCGCGCGGCGCGCGCGCTTGGGCGTGTCGAACCCGGTCATCATCTGGCGCCACGTGCTGCCCAACGCGATGGTGGCGACGCTCACCTTCCTGCCCTTCATCCTCAACGGCTCGATCACCACCCTGACCTCGCTCGATTTCCTCGGCTTCGGCCTGCCGCCCGGCTCGCCCTCGCTGGGCGAGCTCCTGGCGCAGGGCAAGGCCAATCTCCAGGCGCCCTGGCTCGGCCTCACCGCCTTCTTCGTGCTGGCCTTGATGCTGAGCCTCCTCATCTTCATCGGCGAAGCCGTGCGCGACGCCTTCGATCCGAGGAAGATCGGTGGGTGAGCTGTCAGCTGTCAGCTATCAGCTGTCAGTGCGGGGGAGTGCAATGCAGGACTTTCGCGATCTCAAGGTGTGGGGCAAGGCCCATGCGGCGACATTGGCGGTCTACCGCGCGACAGAAACCTTTCCGGCAACGGAACGGTATGGTCTCACGAGTTAGATGCGCCGGGCTGCGGCGAGCGTTGCCGCCAATATCGCGGAAGGATGCGGCCGCGGCAGCGATGCCGATTTCGCGAGGTTCCTGCAGATCGGCGCTGGGTTCGGCAAGCGAACTGGAATATTTCCTGTTGCTTGCGCGCGATCTGCAGTTCATGGCCCAATCCCCTCAGGAAGACATTCTCGCCGGCATCCAAGAGGTCAAGCGCATGCTTTCCGCCCTCGTCGGCCGCCTCAAAGCTGATAGCTGACGGCTGATAGCTGACACCCGCCACGATGCCCCTCCTCGCCGTCCGCGATCTTTCCGTGACGTTCCACACGCCGGGCGCAGCCGGTCGCGGCGGTGCGGGGCGTGTCGTTCGATCTCGACAAGGGCGAGACCCTGGCGCTGGTCGGCGAATCCGGGTCGGGAAAATCGGTGACGGCGCTGTCGCTGCTGCAGCTCCTGCCCTATCCGACGGCGGAACACGGCGCCGGCAGCAGTATCCTGTTCGACGGCGAGGAGCTGATCGGCGCCAGCACGGCGGCATTGCAGCGCATCCGCGGCAACCGCATCGCCATGGTGTTCCAGGAGCCGATGACCTCGCTCAATCCGCTCCACACCGTGGAAAAGCAGGTCACCGAGACGCTGCATCTGCACAAGCGCCTGGGCGCGCGCGCGGCGCGCGCGCGGGCGGTCGAGCTGTTGCAGCTCGTGGGGCTCTCCGAGGCGGAGAGTCGAGCTCGGCGCCTATCCGCACCAGCTGTCGGGCGGGCAGCGCCAGCGCGTGATGATCGCCATGGCGCTCGCCAACGAGCCCGACATCCTCGTTGCCGACGAGCCCACGACCGCGCTCGACGTGACCATCCAGGCGCAGATCCTGAAGCTCCTGGGCGAGCTCAAGGTGCGCTTCGGCATGGCGCTTCTTCTGATCACGCACGACCTCACCATCGTGCGCAAGATGGCCGACCGCATCTGCGTGATGACCGAGGGCGAGATCGTCGAAGCCGGCGCCGCGCACGACATCTTCACAACCCCGCATCATCCCTACACCCGCCGCCTCCTCGCGGCCGAACCCAGGGGCGAGCCGGTGGCGATCACGCCGCCGCCGCCGGTCCTCCTCGAAGCGAGCGACCTCAAGGTCTGGTTTCCGATCCGGCGCGGCTTTCTGCGCCGCGCCGCCGGCTATATCAAGGCGGTCGACGGCATCGACTGCGCGGTGCGCGCCGGCGAGACCTTGGGCATCGTCGGCGAGAGCGGCTCGGGCAAGACGACGCTGGGGCTGGCGCTGCTGCGCCTCATCGCCAGCGAAGGGGCGATCCGCTTCGATGGCCGCGCGCTCGAAGGGTTGTCGGGCGCCGCCATGCGGCCGCTCCGGCGCGAGATGCAGATCGTCTTTCAGGACCCGTTTGCGAGCCTGTCGCCGCGGCTCTCGGTCGGCCAGATCATCGAGGAGGGATTGAAGGTCCACAAGCTCGGCGGCGACGGCGCGGCGCGGCGCGTGCTCATCGATGCGGCGCTGGCGGAGGTCGGGCTCGAGCCCGAGTTTGCCGACCGCTACCCGCACGAATTTTCCGGCGGCCAGCGCCAGCGCATCGCCATCGCCCGCGCGCTCGTGCTGAAGCCGCGCTTCGTCGTGCTGGACGAGCCCACCTCCGCCCTCGACATGTCGGTGCAGGCGCAGATCGTCGATCTCCTGCGCGAACTGCAGGTGCGCCATCGCCTGGCCTATCTCTTCATCAGCCACGATCTGCGCGTGGTCAGGGCGCTCGCGCGCAGCGTGATGGTGATGAAGGACGGCAAGGTCGTCGAGGCCGGCCCCGCGCACGACATCTTCGCGGCACCGCGCCATCCCTATACCCGCGCGCTGATGGCCGCCGCCTTCGATCTCGAAACGGCCGAAGCCGGCGTCACTGCGCAATAGGCATGCGCGCGGTCTTCCTCTCCACCGTTCTTCCCTTCGCGCCGTGGGCGGCGGCGCTCAAGCGTCATCTGCCCGAACTCGATCTCTGCTGCTGGCCCGAGACGGGCGATCGCGCCACCATCGGCGCGGCGCTGGTGTGGTATCCGCCGCCGGGGGCGCTGGCGCAGTTCCCCGCGCTCCGCTTCATCCATTCCTTGGGCGCCGGTGTCGACCACATCCTCGCCGATCCGCATTTTCCGGCCGGCGCGACGCTGGTGCGCCTGGTCGATCCCGCCATGACGACGGCGATGACGGAGTATGTCGCGCTGCAGGTGCTGCGGCTGCACCTGCACGATATCGCCTATCGCGAGCAGCAGGCGGCACGGATCTGGCGCGAGCTCGATCAGCCCCTCGCCGCGGTGCGGCCGGTCGGCATTCTCGGCCTGGGCGTGCTCGGCACCGCGACGGCGCTGCGCCTAAACGCGCTCGGCTTCGACGTCGCCGGCTGGAGCCGCGGCGAACGGCAGCTTCCCGGCATTGCCTGCCATCACGGCAGCGACGGGCTCGCGCGGCTGCTGGCGCGCAGCGAGATCCTGGTCTGCCTGCTGCCGCTGACGCCGGCGACGGAGAACATCCTCGACGCCCGGCTCTTCGCGGCGTTGCCGCGGGGCGCGGCCCTCGTCAATTGCGCGCGCGGTGCCCACCTCGTCGAAGCGGACCTCCTCGCCGCGCTCGACAGCGGCCAGGTTTCCGCGGCCGCGCTCGATGTCTTCCGCGCCGAGCCGCTGCCGCCCGACCATCCCTTCTGGCGCCACCCGCGCATCGTCGTGACGCCGCATGTCGCCGCCGCCACCCCGGTGCCCACCGCCGCCGCGATCATCGCCGCGGCGCTGCGCTCCTGGGCCGAGGGCAAGGAGCCCGCCAACGTAGTCGCGCCCGCGCGGGGGTACTGACGCAACCCATTCGTCGCCCCCGCTTCGAGGCGACAGAGAGGATTTCAATATGACATCATATATGATATGATATCATATTGTGATCAGGCTAGTGCTGGATACCGATGTCGTCGTCGCCGCCATGCGAAGCCCGCGGGGAGCGTCCGCAGAGCTTATCCGGAGGATCGACAAGGGAAGAGCGATCATGCTGCTCAGCGTGGCACTGGCGTTGGAATATGAAGCGACATGCCATCGCGCAGAGCACCTGCTTGCCGCCGGCTTGAGCGATGCCGAGGTCGCCACCTTCATTGATGGCTTGATTGATTTGGCCGAGCCGGCGGCGCCCCATTTCAGGTGGAGACCGCAACTGCACGATCCCGGCGACGAAATGGTGCTTGAACTCGCCGTCAACGGCCAGGCTGCGGCCATCGTGACATTCAACCTTCGCGACTTTGCCGGCGCTGCGGAGCGATTCGGGGTCGAGGTGTTGAAACCGGCAGAAGCGCTCGAGAGGATTGGGGTATGACGACCAAAACAGGAACGTTCCCCCTGCGGCTTCCTTTGTCACTGAAAACGGCGGTCGAGAAACTCAGTGCCGAGGACGGGACGAGCATGAACCAGTTTCTGGTCGTGGCCGCGGCGGAGAAAGTCGCTGCCATGCAGACGGAGTCCTTTTTCAGCGAGCGGAAGTCGCGCGCCAACCGCAAGGCGTTCCGGCGCATCCTGAACCGGGCGGGAGGCGCGCCGCCGGGCGCCGACGATAAGATTTCGCGGTAGCCGCCGCCGCCGCCCGGCTATTCCGCTGCGATGCGCCAGCGCTGGAGCGCCTGCTTGACACCGGCGTCGCGCGGGTTGTTGGCGGCCCAGCCGCGCGCGTGGCAGGCCCGGGCGGTGATGGCGTTGCCCCTGAAGCCGAGCCACACCTGCAGCGCCAGGAACGCGGCGAAAAGCCCGACCTGCCCCGGCCCGCGCAACCCCGTGGGTCCGGCCCAGCCGAGGAAGAGGTCGGCGATCCAGAGCGCCAGGATGCCCGCGCCCCAATTGGGCAGGCCGCGCAGGAACAGCGGCACCCCGAATACGCCCGCGAACAGGAAGAGGTCCCAGGCGAAGCCCACCTTGACGCGCTTGGCGCGCTCGCCTGCGGGATCGCGGAAGAGGACGCTGGTGGCGGCCGGCGCGGGCGCGGGCGGCGCGCGTTGCCGGCGCCGCGGGCGGGCGTCCTCGCGCTCGACGGTGGACGACATCAGCGCGCGCCCGTGCCGAAGCGGCGCTCGATCGCGACCAGCAGCGCCCGCAGCGCCAGCGCCTCGCCGCCCTCGGGCCGGCCGGGCCGGCTCTTCTGGTTCCAGGCATAGGTGTCGATATGCGCCCATGGGGTCGCGGCCGGGACGAACTCGGCGAGATAGAGCGCCGCCGTGATGGCGCCGGCAAAGCCGCCCTCGGACACGTTGTTGATGTCGGCGACCGGGCTCTTCAGCATCTCGCGATAGGGCCGCCACAGCGGCATCCGCCATAGCGGATCGCTCTCTTCCGCGCCGGCGCCGAGGAGGTCGGCCGCGAGCGCATCGTCATTGGCGAACAGTGCCGGCAGATCCGGGCCCAGCGCCACCCGCGCGGCGCCGGTCAGCGTCGCCATGTCGACGACCAGCGCCGGGCTCTCGCGGCACGCCTCGGTCAGCGCGTCGCACAGGACAAGCCTGCCTTCCGCATCGGTATTGCCGACCTCGACCGTGAGGCCCTGGCGCGTCGCCAGCACGTCGGCCGGGCGGAAGGCGTTGCCGGCGACGGAGTTCTCCACCGCCGGCACCAGCACGCGCAGGCGCACCTTCAGGCCGAGCGCCATCACCGCCTGCGCCAGGCCCAGAAGCGTCGCGGCACCGCCCATGTCCTTTTTCATCAGGCGCATGCCCGCGGCGGGCTTGAGGTCGAGCCCGCCCGAATCGAAGCACACGCCCTTGCCGACCAGGGTGAGCTTGGGCGCCGCCTCGTCGCCCCAGACGATGTCGATGAGCCGCGGTTCGCGCACGCTCGCCCGCCCGACCGCGTGGATGGCGGGATAGTTCTCGCGCAACAGCGCTGCGCCGACGATGACGCGACAGCGTGCGCCGGCACGCGCCGCCAGGGCCTCGGCCGCGCCGGCCAGCTCGGCCGGCCCCATGTCCTCGGCCGGCGTGTTGATGAGGTCGCGGGCAAGGCCCATCGCCTCGGCCACCGCGGTCACGCGCGCACGGTCGCAGCCGGCCGGCCATTCGAGCCGCGCCAGACCGCGCTCGCGCCGCTTGTAGCGGTCGAAGCCATAGGAGCCCAAAGCCCAGCCCAGCGCGATGCGGCTCGCGCGCTCGGGCGACAGGCCCCCGTCGAGGGCATAGGTTCCTTCCGGCAGCGCCTGCGGGCAGGCGGCGAGCGCCCACAGGGGATCGCCGTCCTCGATGCCGACGAGCACGCGGCCGAGCCGGCCCTGCTCGTCCGGCAGCAGCAGGACCCGCCCCGGCTCGGCGGCAAAGCGCACCGCATCGGCCCAGCGCTCGATCGCCGCGCCGAGCGTTCTCAGGCTATCCGCCAGCCCAGCGGCGGTCACCGGCGTGATCGGAACGGCGCCGTCGCCGGGCGGCACGAGGGTAGGAAGCACGATGCGAACCTCCAAAAATGCCTTTACGCGACGGTCTGCCCGAGCGAAGGGTTGCCACCGGCCCCGGGCGTTGCCAAAGTCCAGGCCCAAGGCGCACGGTGGGCGCTCGAGCGGGGTGAGGATAGCCGATGGCGGACTTCACCATCTATATCGGCAACAAGAACTATTCCTCGTGGTCGCTGCGGGCCTGGCTGATGCTGAAGGCAGCCGGCGTCCCGTTCGCGGAGGTGCTGATCCCGCTCTACGTACCGGGCAGCCGCGACGAGATCCTGCGCCATTCGCCCTCGGGCAAGGTCCCGACGCTGTGCCACGGCGCGATCACGGTGTGGGAATTGCTGGCCATCGGCGAATATCTGGCCGAGCGCCTGCCCGATGCGCGGCTGTGGCCGGAGGATGCCGCGGCCCGCGCCGTGGCACGCGCGGTGAGCGCCGAGATGCACGCGGGCTTTGCCAATCTTCGCCGCCACCTGCCGATGAACATGCGCGCCAGCATTCCCGGCCGCGCGCTCACGCCCGAGGCGGAGGCCGACCTCGATCGCATCGCGGCGCTGTGGCGCGATTGCCGCCGGCGCTTCGGCGCGGACGGGCGCTATCTCTTCGGTTCTTTCACCATCGCCGATGCGATGTTTGCCCCGGTGGTGAGCCGCCTCAGAACCTATAGGATTGACCTCGAAGAAGAGGCGCAATCGTACGCCGATGCGCTCTGGGCCTATCCGCCGTTGCAGGAATGGGCGGCGGCGGCTCGCACCGAGCCGATGACGATCGAGGCGTTCGAGTTCTGACGGCGCCGCCGCGGAACCCATGGAGGATCAAGACAAGACATGGCGAACGTAGCGACCCTACCCTCAGAAGACATCGAGATCCGCGGCGCGATGCGGCCCGGCTATGAGCGGATTCTCTCGCCCGCCGCGCTCGATTTCCTGGCCGGGCTGGAACGCCGGTTCGGGCCGGAGCGCCAGCGCCTCCTCGCCGCGCGGGCCGAGCGCCAGGCAACGCTCGATGCCGGTGCCCGGCCCGATTTCCCGGCCGAGACCCGCGCCATCCGCGCGGCGGACTGGACGGTCGCGCCGCTGCCGCGCGATCTCCTCGACCGCCGCGTCGAGATCACCGGCCCGGTCGATCGCAAGATGGTGATCAACGCGCTCAATTCCGGCGCCAACGTCTACATGGCCGATTTCGAGGACGCGAGCACGCCAAGCTGGGACAATCTCATCACCGGGCAGATCAATCTCATCGATGCGGTGCGCCGCGACATCGCCTTCGATGATCCCCAGTCCGGCCGGCATTACACGCTGGCGCCCAAGACCGCGACGCTTCTGGTGCGGCCGCGCGGCTGGCATCTGCCCGAGGCGCATGTCCTTATCGACGGCGCGCCGATGTCGGGCTCGCTGTTCGATTTCGGTCTTTATTTCTTTCACAACGCCAAGGCGCTGGTCGAGCGCGGCACGGGGCCTTATTTCTATCTGCCCAAGATCGAAAGCCGGCACGAGGCGAAGCTGTGGAACGACGTGTTCCTCGACAGCCAGAGCCGCCTCGGCTTGGCCCCCGGCACGATCAAGGCGACGGTGCTGATCGAGACCATCCTCGCCGCTTTCGAGATGGACGAGATCCTCTACGCGCTCAAGGAGCATTCGGCCGGGCTCAATTGCGGGCGCTGGGACTACATCTACAGCTTCATCAAGAAATTCGCCGAGGACCCGCACGCGGTTCTGCCCGACCGCGCCCAGGTCGGGATGACCGCGCATTTCCTGCGCTGCTACAGCCAGCTTCTGATCAAGACGTGCCATCGCCGCAACGTGCACGCGATGGGCGGCATGGCGGCGCAGATCCCGATCCGCGACGATGCCGCGGCGAACGAGGCGGCGATGGAGAAGGTGCGCGCCGACAAGCTGCGCGAGGCGGGCGACGGGCATGACGGCACCTGGGTCGCACACCCCGGCCTCGTGCCCATCGCCAAGGAGATCTTCGACCGCGCGATGCCCGAGGCCAACCAGATCGCGCGCAAGCGCCAGGACGTCGACGTCAGCGCCGCCGATCTTCTCACGGTGCCGCAGGGTACGATCACCGAGGCGGGACTGCGCCAGAACCTCAATGTCGGGATCGGCTATCTCGAATCGTGGCTCCGGGGCACCGGCTGCGTGCCGCTCTATCATCTGATGGAGGATGCCGCCACCGCCGAGATCAGCCGCGCGCAAGTGTGGCAATGGATCCGCCACCGGGCGCGGCTTGCCGACGGACGGACGGTCGATCTCGCGCTCTGCCGCAAGCTCCTCGACGAGGAGTTGGCGAAGCTCCGGGAAAGCGTGGGCGCGCAGGCTTACGAAAACGGCCGCTTCGCCGATGCGGCCGCGATCTTCCTCGACCTGATCGCGGCGGAACGTTTTCCCGAATGGCTCACTCTGCCGGCCTACGACAAGCTCATCGCCGAAGGCGCCTGAACCCGCGCCTCAGGGCAGCCGGACATAGCGCAGCGGGAAGGTGTCGTCGGCCCGCTGCACCAATTGAACCCCGGTACGCGTCGCCCACAGCACGTTCTGCTGGTGGAGCGGGATGTAGGCAATATCGTTCTGCACCAGCGCCAGTGCGTGGCGCAGCAGAGCACGCCGCGCGCCTCGGTCGGACTCCACCTGGATGCGCGCGAGAAGCGCATCGAGCTTGGGGTTGGAATAGCCGGCGATATTGAAGTCCCCGGCATGGGTCTTGGGATTGCGCGTCGCGGCCAGCGTGAAGAGCACGTTCTGCGCATCGTAGGTCGCAGCGGTGGAACCCAAAAGAAAGAAACTCGTGTCGAGGCCCGGCGGCATGATCTTGGCGAAGAAATCGGCGCGGTTCTGGGCGTGCAGATGGACGGTGATCCCGACCTTGCCCAGCATCGCCGCCACCGCCGTGCAGATCGCCTCGTCGTTGACGTAGCGGTCGGTCGGGCAGTCCATGCCGGTCTCGAACCCGCCGCCATAGCCCGCCGCGGCCAGCAGCCGTCGGGCCATCGCGGGGTCATAAGGCAGGCGTTTGTCGAGCGCGGGGTCGAAGCCGTTGACCCCCGGCGCGACCATGAGCGCCGCCGGCGTGGCATGGCCGCGCATGACAGCGGCGATGATCGCCGGCTCGTCGATCGCGCGATAGAACGCCTCGCGCACGCGGCGGTCGCGAAAGGGATTGTGGCCCTTGACGCTGCTGTCGACGAGCGTGGGCCGCCACTCGTCGAAGCCGAGGAAGACGGTCATCAGCCCCGGCCGCTCGACGATGCGCAGGCCCGGCGTGTGCGCGATGCGGTCGAGATCCTGCGGCGGCACGGTATAGATCATGTCGAGCGCACCTGCGGCGAGCTTCGCCACCAGCACCTGCGGATCGGCGATCGGCGTGAACACCGCTTTGTCGAGATCGTGCTCGCGCCGGTCCCACCAATGCGGATTGGCGGCCAGCACCGTGCGCTCGCCGGGCACGCGCGCGGCCACCATGAACGGTCCGGTGCCGTCGGCATGCTCGGCGGCGTAGTCGTCGTCATGCGCGCCGCACCACCGGCTGCTCATGATCGGCCATTCCGAGAGCTCGTCGGGCAGGACGGGATCGGGGCCGTTGGTGTGGAACTCGACCGTGTGCGCGTCGATCGTGCGCACTTGCGCGATGGTGGCGAGGAGGCCCGCGATCCTCGAGTGCGGCCCGTTCGCGCGCCGGAACGAGAACACCACATCATCGGCGGTGAACGGTGCGCCGTCCTGGAACGTAACGCCGGCGCGCAGGTGAAAGCGCCACACCTCCGGTGCCGTCTGCGTCCAGCTCACTGCCAGCCCCGGCTCGAGCGCGAGATCGCGCCCGCGCCGCACCAGCGGCTCGTAGATGTTTTCATCGAAGCTTCTGAGGAACGTCTCGCGCCCGGCATAGGGATCGAGCGAGCGCACATCGCGATCGCTCGCCCACCGGAAGGTCTTGGCCGCAACGGGCGGTGCCGCGGCCAGCGCAGCCGCAAGCGCCGCCGCCCAGAGCCAGCCTCTCATGCCCGATACTCCCACACGCCGTTTTCTTATAACGGCCGCGAAACTCGGGCGCGCGCGGGCGCAAGTCAATGCTTGATGCAAGGCCGATGGACAGCGCGGCGGCGCCGGCACACACTCACCGCGTCAGGGGAGGCCGGCGATGGCTGAGATCTATGTCGCCCGCAGCGCCGCGCTCGGCAAATGGGCGTCGGAGGTCGGGCTCAGCAAGCATATCTTCAAGATCGGCTGCACCGATGCGCCGGTGAAGCCGCTCATTGCCGCCGGCTGGGCCGGGACGACCGACTGGCGGCTGGTGCTGAGCGAGGATGCGGCCGGGCTCGACGAGGCGGAGGCGATTGCCCGCCTGGCGCGCAAGGAGCGGCTCGATCGACCCCAAATATTATCCGCACATCCGCGACACGCCCGGCATCTTCAAGGTCGACCCGCTCCATGTCGAACGTCACATCCTGGTCACGCGCGCGCTCGCCGGCACCAGCGAGCGCGACGAGCTCAAGCTCAAGCCCGCCGACTTCGCCGCCTATCTCATTCACAACGCGCGGGGCTAGGCCGGCTCAGTGCCGGTCGCGGCCGGCGATCTCGGCCTGCCAGGGGGCGACGCGGCGCTCGATCATGCCGATGAGGGCGTTGAGCGCGGTCGCCAGCACCATCAGCACCACCACCGGCACGAACATCTTCGCCGTGTCGAAATTATTGGCGGAGTTGATGATGATCGCGCCGAGGCCGGAGATCGCGGTGAAGAACTCGGCGATGATCATGCCGACGACGGCGCGGCCCACCGCCAGGCGGATGCCGGCCATGATGTAGGGCAGCGTCGCCGGCAGCACGATGCGGCGCAGGATCACGTGATCGGGCGCGACGAAGGACTTGCCGACATCGATGAGGCTCTTGGGCACGGCGGTGACGCCGAGCCAGGTGTTGATGCAGACCGGGAAGACCGACATCAGCATCACCACCGCGGCCTTCACCGCAAAGCCAAGCCCCAGCCACAGCATGAGAAGCGGCACCAGCGCCAACAGCGGCATGGCATAGCCGGCCGTGACATAGATGCCGATCGCCGCCTCGAGCGCGCGGAAGCGGCCGATGACGAGGCCCAGCGGCATGCCGACGATGATGGCGAGCCCGAACCCGACCACGAAGGGCTGTAGGCTCTGGAACAGGCGCCTTTGCGAGTTCGCCCGAGACCAAAAGTTCCCAGAACGCCACGGCGATCGCGCTCGGATAGGAGCCGAAGACCGGATTGATGTGGCGGCCGAAGATCTCCCACGCGCCGGTCACGACGACGAGCGAGACCGTCGTGATCGCCCAGCGCGGCATGCCCTGACGCCGCGCCGGCACGACGGCGCCGTCCGCCTGCTGCGGCAGGCGCGCGGTGCGCTCCGCGCGCTCAGTCATGGAGGTTTCCTGGCGCGCTCATTGCACCGTCTCGGGGAGATCGTGGATCGCCCGCCAGATGCGATAGCGGGTCGCGGCGAATTCCGGCCGGCCGCGCACCGAGGCCGCATCCTCGCGCGGGCGCGGCAGGTGCACGGAAATGATCTCGCCCACCCGGCCTTCGCGCATCACCACGACGCGGTCGGCGAGCAGCACGGCCTCGTCGAGATCGTGCGTGACGAAGAGGATGGTCTTGCGCGTACGGGCGTGGAGCTCCAGGAGCTCGCCCTGCAGGCCCTCGCGCGTCTGCGCGTCGAGCGCGCCGAACGGCTCGTCCATCAAGCAGCACCTTGGGATCGATGGCGAGCGCGCGGGCGATGCCGACGCGCTGCTGCATGCCGCCCGAAAGCTGATAGGGGCGCCGGCTGCCGGAGTCCTCGAGCCCGACCAGCGCCAGATACTGCATCGCCGTGTCGCGCAGCGCGCTGCCCCGCATGCCCTTCATCTCCAGGCCGAACATCACGTTCTGGAGCGCGGTGAGCCAGGGCAGAAGCTCGGCCTGCTGGAACACCATGCCGCGGTCATAGCCGCAGCCGGTGACCACGCGCCCGTCCACGGTGACGTGGCCGGAGGTCGCGGTCTCGAGCCCCATGGCGATGCGCAGCGCCGTCGTCTTGCCGCAGCCGGAGGGGCCGATCAGGGCGACGATCTCGCCGTCGTGCACGGTGAAGCTGACCCGCTTCAGCGCGCGCACGGTCTGGACCGCGTGGTCGACGCGCACGGTGAAATGCTTCGCCACGTCGATGAGGCTGACCTCGCCCATGCGCTATTTCCCTGCGCGCGCGAGCGCCTGGTCGTGCACGCGCTGCGTCGATCATGGTCGTGACGTCGAAGGGCTTGGGAATATTGCCCAGCGCCACGAGCTCGGCCTCCATGTGGGCGAGTTTTGCCGCCGGGATCGCCATGTCCGGATCGACCGCGTGGCTCTTCACCGCCCAGTCATAGATATAGCCCGGACGCGGATCGTCCGGTTTGCTGTGGGCGAGCGTCGCGGTCAGCGTCAGCGTCTCGGCGCGATGGCCGAGGGCATAGCGCAGCGCCGCGATATCGGCGGCCTCGAAGGCGACCGCCTCTGGTCCCCGCGTGGCCAGCGTCTTGCCCGTGACCATCGTGCACAGGCGCAGATCGTCGGGCATCGCCTCCTGCGCCGACACCAGGAGCCTCACCCCCTGGCTCGCCGCGACGGGCTCGAATTCGCGCGACACCACCGTGGCCTGGGCGACGCCGGCGACCACGGATTTGTAGCGATCGGGATCGTTGCCGAGATTGGCGAAATGCACGTCGGCGACGGCGACATGGTGCTGCGTCAGCACGGCGCGGGCGAAGATGTCGGGCAGGCTGCCGGGTGCGGAAACCGCGATGGTCTTGCCCTTGAGATCCTCGACCGACCGGATGTCGGAGCGGACGAAGAGCGCGTGCGGAAGCCCCGGCCAGGGCAGCCGATGATCTTCACGTCGGCCCCGCGCGAGGCCGCGAGAATGGCCGAGCCGGGACTTGCTTCATAGCTGTCGATGTCGCCGGCCAGGAGCGCCTGAACCTCGACGATGTCGTTGTGGAATTGCACGATTTCGAGCTTGAGGCCGCGCTTTTCAGCAAAACCCTGCCCGACCATGAAGAGGATGCCGGCATCGCTCTTGGCATCGAGCGTGCCGTGGCGCCACGGCGCGAGCCCGGCGGCCGCCGCCGGCGCCGCCGCGGCGAGGATGAGGGCAAGGGCCGCCATCCCGCCGATCTTTGCCATTCCCTTCATCACGCCGCCTCCCGCCTGTCCGCCCGGTCTTTGCGCCGGTAAACCTATGGGATCGAGTATATAACGCCGCCGATCCGGCTCCTAACGCGCCGTGACACGCGGGCCGAAGCGAGGCATCCTGGCGCGGCCGACCGCGGTTCGCGACTTCCCTGTTAAACAGGGAAGATACAGCGAAAATCCTCGTCTCGGACCGCATCTGGCGGCACTTTGCTGGGAAAATTGCGTGTAGGCTCAATAGCTCGGGCACGCTTTCCCTGCGCCATCCGAACAGGGAGGATGACGGGCTCGTTGTGCGCGGGAGGGGGCAGATCCTAATGGGGGTCGACGCGTGTCCACCCGTTCTTGATCATCGTCCGGGCATCCTCTTCGGAGAGCTCGGCGGTTCCATCCGGGCCCACCATTCTGAGCGGGCCGGCCCCCACGTAAAACAGTGTCAGTCCCGGCGGCGCCTTGACGCGGACGAGGATCGTGCGCGTAATGCCATGCGCCTTCTCGGCGAGGGCGCGGTAGTAATCGAGCCATCCTTGCACGGAACATTGGCTCGACTGCTTAATCCAGCCCAAAGCCTGCGATGTCGAATTGACCTGGTCGTCGTGCTTGCCTTTGGGGAAGGTGGACAGTTCGTGGATGTAGTCGACCAGCCACGGCGCGGCTTTCGGTAGGAAGACGAGGCCATTCTCGATCATCGCGGTCTGCGCGTGCATGCGCATCACCTTGTCGTGCTCCGGCTCAGACTTGGTCACCGCGGGGAGCCCCTCCGCGGCGAGTTCTTGGATCAGCTGCGTCCCTGAGGCCGCGTCCTCGACGAGGATCACCGCGGCGCCGAACCGCTGCCCTTGTGCGCGGACCGCGCGTTTGAGCTCGGGATAGTTGAGACGCTGACGCAGCACGTCGAGCAGGTAGATGTGCGTGTCCTTGAGGCCCCAGGTCGTGCAAACGCTGTAGTCGCTAAGCTCGGTCGCCTTGTTGGCGGTGTCCCAGCTCTGGATGATGCGATCGAACTTGGTGGGGAGCTGAGGCGGCTCATAGGTCCGGAACCACTCGGCCTTGATGATGCCCCCGCCGTAGGGCGCCGGCCTCTGTTGATACTGGGCGGCGAAATTATAGGAGCCGATCGTCTGGCGGATCCGCTCGAGCGTCTCGAGCGACTCCCGCTCGGCGTGGAGCGGCTGACCGCACCGACGGCGGAAGCGACGCTGCCCGTAAGGCGTCTCGATCGCGTAGTCCTCGTCGCGCTCCGCGATCGCGGAGAGCGAAATCACCGTCCACGGCTCCTGCTCGAGCACATGGCCGACGAGATCGTCTTCGTGCAAGCGCTGCATGATGATTACGATGGCGCCGCGGGCTTTGTCGTTGAGGCGGGAGTAGAGGGTGCCATCATACCAGTCGTTCGCGGCCTTCCGGCAGACATCGGACAGAGCCTCGTCGGGCTTGAGGGCATCGTCGATAATGATGTAATCGGCGCCGCGGCCTGTGAGGACGCCGCCGATCGAGGTGGACAGCCGGAAGCCCTTGGCGGTGGTCTCGTACTCGGCCGTCGCTTGCTTCTGCGGCGAGAGGCGCGTGGGGAACAGCGCTTGGTAGAACGGGCTCGCCATCAATGCGCGACAATCCCGGGCCAGCTTGTCGGCCAGATCCTGGGCGTAACTCACGGCCAGGATTTGCGCGGAAGGATTGTGACCGAGAAGCCAGGCCGGGAATGCCGTCGAGGCCAAAAAGGATTTCAGGCTGCGCGGCGGCTCATTGATGATGAGGCGCTTGAGGGTGCCGAGCCGCACCGCCTCAAGGCTTGCCGCGATGAGCTCGATGTGCCAGTTCGGCAGGAATTGGGTATGGGGGTTGGTTTCTGCGAAGGATCGTTCGGCGAAGGCGTAAAGATCCCGGCGGAGGATGTCGCGGTATCGGGTCTCGGCATTAGGCATTGTCGGTCTCCGACTGAAGGGCAAGGCGGTGGTAGAGTTCGGCCGATCATGCGCCGATCCGCTTCGGTGAGCGGCTGAGGCGGCGGCGCGAGCGCTTCGGTCCGACCCTCGACCAGTTGCACCAGGGCGAGGAGCTGCGGCAGGAACTTCGGGTCGCCGGAGGCAGCCTTGTTCACGAGCTGTCGGACGGCGACATCGAGCTTGCTGATGGAGCGACGTTTGCCGTTCTCAGTGATGACGACCCGCTCGCTCAGCGCCTTGCCCAGAAGCGTGGCGAGATTTTTGGCGCCCTTGGGACGCCCGTGCGGGTTGCCGGAGCGACCTTTTTTGAAGCGGGCATGGCGCGGAGGCTTGCCGCGCCCAACCTCGTAATTTCTCTCGTCATCGTCGGCCATGGTTACGCCCTTTCGTCCGCCACCTCGTCGAACGTCTTGCCGGTTACGGCGTGGCGAGCGCGCTCGCCCGTATAGGCCTGCCATCGGCGCACGGCGGTGTCGACGTAGCGGGGGTCAAGTTCGAGGCCGAAGCAGCGTCGGCCCATGCGCTCGGCTGCCACTACGGTGGTGCCGCTGCCGAGGAAGGCGTCGAGCACGATCTCGCCCCGGGCGGAGGCGTCCATGATGGCATCGGCGACCATCGCGACCGGCTTCACCGTCGGGTGGAGCGCCAGCAGGTTCCCTTCCTCGCCACCGCGGCCGAAGCTGTTGATGCTCGGGTACTGCCACACGTTGCTGCGATGGCGGCCGTATTGCCCCAGCTGGACGTTGTTTCGGTGTGGCGCCCGGCCGTGCTTGAAGACGAAGATCAGCTCGTGCTGCGAGCGGTAGAGCGAGCCCATGCCAGCGTTGGACTTGACCCAGACGCAGAGATTCTTGAGCTCCGAATATATGGCCGCGCCGGCCGCTTGGAGCTCGCCCAAGTGGCGCCAGTCCATGCAGATGAAGTGGAGCGATCCGTCGGCGCTGTGACCGGCAAGCAGAGAACAGGCGCGCGTAAGAAAGGCAGTGAACTCCGCCTCGTTCATCTCACCCGACGCCATGACAAAGTCACGGTGACGAACCGCGCCCAGACCGGAAGCGTGATCTTCGATGGGAACATTGAAGGGCGGGTCCGTGAAAACCATTGCCGCCTGCTCGCCCGCCATGAGCGTCGTGAACGCGACACCGTCGAGCGCGCTGCCACACAACACGCGATGGCGGCCCAGAAGCCACAGGTCGCCGACGGCACTCACCGGCGGGCCGGCCTGTGAAGCAGGTTGTCTGCGGGATCGCTCTTCGCCTCGGTCCCAGTCGCCAACCCCTCGATGCGCAGATCGATCTCGCCCATCGCAAACCCGGTCGCCTCGAGGTCGAACTCGAGATTCAGCGCCGACAGCTCCTGAAGCAGCTCGCCCAACAATCGATCATCCCAGGCAGCGAGCTCGGTGAGCCGGTTGTCGGCGATGAGGAATGCTTTCGCTTGTGCGTCGGACAGGTGCTCCAGCTCGATCGTCGGGACCTCGTCCCATCCGAGGTGCCGACAGGCGAGCACCCGCCCATGCCCGGCGATGATCTTGAGGTCGCGGTCGACCAGCACCGGCACGTTGAAGCCGAAGGCTTCGATGCTGGAGGCGATTTGACGAATCTGCTTGCGGTCGTGCAGCCGGGGATTTCGCGGATCGGGAACGAGATCGGCGATGCGCCGATAAACAACCGTAAGCCGTGGGCCCATCTGCCGCCTCCGCCTGGAAGTCGTCCAAGCGCAGACGACAATGCGACCGGCAGTCGCCACGATCGAGTTCAGCGGCGAGGTTTTTTTTGAACCTATTTGCCGGCGAGGCGAAGACGGATCAGACGATCGGGGGGAATTCGCAACCGGCGGCTTCGCGGGATCAACTCTTCGATCTCCTGGGCGCTGATGATCACCCGTGCGATGACGCTTCGGCTCACAAACAAATCCCAAAAGTTGAACGGCCGATATCCCGGCCTTCGCAGCCCGCTTCCCAGAAGCTCGATGGCCGCCGCCACATGAATGACCGGCAGGCTCGGCCGCCAAATTCGCGACTCAACGTTTTCGGCGTTAGAAAGGCCGTTGTTCTCGCAGGCCAGCGCTGCCACTCGGTTGATGGAAAGTGCGCGCCCCGGCCCCGGAGGGAGGGCGGGCACGGTGCCAGTCGATGCTTCCATCAAAAATGGCATCAACATTTGCGCCGAAATCACCCGCTGATTGAGGCGATGACGCACAGTCCTGAATGTCCGTTCGATTTTCTGCTCCGCGACGAATGCATGGACCGGCCGGATCGATTGCCAATTCAACGCCCATTGAATGTCAGTGGCGGCACGCAATCGCAACGTCAAGGCGCACAGGGAATTGAAGGTACCCCTGAATGCCTCGCCTTCATTTTCCTCGGGATGGGCGAGCAACGCGACGACGAGCGCGCCGGCCTCGTATGTTTGCCATCCGATCAAGGTCGACAACTACATC
Organism: uncultured Alphaproteobacteria bacterium; assembly: GCA_963832575.1. GTDB lineage: Bacteria > Pseudomonadota > Alphaproteobacteria > ATCC43930 > CGMCC-115725 > DATJLY01. Next base: position 57,380 of record CAWHUT010000010.1, on the reverse strand, counting down.
CTGCATCGGATCACCTGTGACAACACTTCCAAATTCAATATAATAATATATCGGCGTCGACGGCGGTGCTCGCCATGTGCAGAAGCACTATGACTCGTTACACCAAACGCGAGCGTCCTCCTCGTCGTTTGCGCATCACTCACCGCCTTAGCCGCGCTTCCTTTTCAATTGCATCCGCGAGGTCGCGACAAAAATTGTTGGCGATGATTCGAAGGTCTCGAATGAGTACCACGAGTTCATCCGGCGACAAGTGCCGGATGATGGTTGCGCGGATTCTTGCGGCAGCCTCGCGGCGCGGGCGAAAGGTCCTCTCTTCAAGGTCGGCGACGATCGCGCCAAGTTTTACGGACTTCGCCTCCGGCTCACTTCGGGGGATTGGTTTTGCCTGCTCTTCGCAGTTGATGACGAAGAGAGATGGCTTTTTCCGCTCATCGACCAGCCGCTTTATCTCCTTGTTGCTCGGTTGTTCGCCAGTCGCGATCTTCTCATCGACAACAGCGCGGACCTCATCCGGCGTGCTGCGCGCCGCCAGCTGGTAGCGCGCAGATTTTTTCAAAAGCCGCAAATTGCGGTTTTTCTCCGCAGCGCGGTAGGCGCGCATCATCCGTTGAGCGGTATCGACGGACAGGCCGGTCTCGCCGACCACCCACGCCAAGAAGCGACCGTGAGGAAGCAAATCCTTGGCCTCGAGAAGGTAGCGACCGATTTCGTCCACGGTAAACCGGATATTTGCCGCATCCCGCTTTAGCGCGACGACAACGGCGTCCGGCAGACCAGCATAGTCGAACCGCTTCCCAACCGATGATTTCGATGATTTCGACATGTGTGCTCGGGGCCCAAAAAAATAGTTACCCGCCGCAGCGGCGGTTTGACCCCTTGAAGGGCGGTAAGAGTGAGGGCTTTGCCCTTTCGACTCCCGGCCGTCCCGCGAGTCATATTCGCCTCGCCCCGGCAATTTCAAGAGATCACGACGTAAAATGCATTTACGTTCCTGATGATGATCCAAATAGGAGAATTTACTGCTAGGTGCCACTACCAAGGATTTGTCCGCATTACTTTTGCGGTGTTTCCGCGTTGCACCGAACTTGATCGGCACATGTGAGGTGCGGTTCGCCTGCAAGCGGATCATGAACGTATGTAGCGACGGGCTCCGGCGCGGAGCCTCTTGTCGGGCTTTCGTGGATTAAGCAGCGCCGTTTGTGAACCGCCGGCGGTCTTCCTCCCTCAGCCGGATGATCTGCATTTCCTGAATGGTTCGAATCGCGGCCTCATGGACGCTGGAGACGACAAAAGTGGTCAGCGTCCAGCCTTGCAGCTCCGCCACGCTGAAAGAGCGTCTTCTGATCGTGCGAAATCCGGGCTTCGAGGTGGTCCGCCCGGCTGACGCGGGCTTTTGACGCGATGTTGACCGAGTCATGGCAGTCACCTTCCAATCTGACGTATCCGGCGACTGGCCGCACCGCTCAAGCGCCGTCGGTCACGGCAGTCAAAGCGATTCGTCACCCCGCCCCGTCGGGCGAAACCCGCGAGACGAGAAACGGCGATCAGCCGCACGTTCGCCCCGCTGCGGCTGTCAGGAAATGCTCCGCCCGGCCCCGACAAAGCCATGGCATTGCTCGCTCTTCTGCTTGATGGCAGCGCGCAACAGAGCGAATGCATGGCAGCGCCGGCGCTGATGCCGGCGGAAAAAACAAGGGAAGGAGGCAAGCGATGGCCAAGCTCAGGGCCAAGGGGAAAGCCGCGCCCAAGCGTTCGAACGGTTCGAAGCCCGGGCGCAAGAGCACGAGCGAGCCGCCCCGAGCCAAGGCGGACCCGCTGCCGCGGACGAAGGCCCAGGCCTGCCTCGCGCTCCTGATGCGGCCGGGAGGCGCGACGATCGAGGAGCTGCAGAAGCTGACGGGATGGCTGCCCCACAGCGTCCGCGGCTTCCTCGCCGGCACGGTGAAGAAAATGCCGGACCTCGCCATCACCTCGGACAAGGCGCCCGGCGAGTCACGCCGCTACCGCGTCACCCGCGCGCCGTCCTGACCGCACGTCCGCGCAACCCGCATCACCACCTATCTCGATCTTTGGGAGGTACCTATGAACACGCCCCTGCTGCATCACCTTGCGCAATATCGATATTTGCGTGAGCAAATTATAGCCGAATACCAGGACATCGACGAAACCACCCTCCGCGACACGCTCGAGGGCTTGAGCGACCTGCCCGAAGCGCTGGCGGCGGTGGTGCGCTCCTATCTCGACGACCTCGCGATCGCTGCCGCCTTGGGCATGCGGATCGGCGACATGCAGGAGCGGCTTCACCGCATCGAGCATCGGGCGGAGAAGAAGCGCGCCGTCATCACAGCGGTGATGGAGCGCGCCGACATCAAGAAGCTGAGCGAGCCGGACTTCAGCGCCGCCCTTCGCGCCGTCCCACCCGGCCTCGTCGTCAGCGACGAGCACGAGATCCCCGCGCTCTTCTGGAAGCCGCAGCCGCCCAAGCTCGATCGCCGCGGGCTCCTGACCGCCCTGACATCGGGCCAGGTGATTCCCGGCGCCGGCCTCGGCAATGGCAGTGTCACCCTTCAGGTGAGGACGAAGTAAAATGGCCTTCACCGATGCCCAAGCCCGGCTGCTCGCCGGCAAGCTCCATGAAAAGCATGTGCGGACCCGCGAGGAGCGCGGGTTCACCCTCTCCTATATCGAGGCCTGGCACGCCATCGACGAAGCCAACCGCGTCTTCGGGTTCGAGGGTTGGGACCGCGAGACGATCGCGGCGGAGTGTGTCTGGGTTGACGGCCGCAGAGATCCCAAGGTGTGCGCCTATACCGCCCGCGTGCGCATCCGCGTCCGGGCCGGCGATACGGTCGTCTCCCGGGACGGCAGCGGCGTGGGGCATGGGACAGGCGCCACCCTGGGGGATGCCCATGAGAGCGCGCTCAAAGAGGCCGAGACCGACGCTACCAAGCGGGCGCTGACGACCTTCGGCAATCTCTTCGGGCTGGCGCTCTATGACAAGGCCCAGAACGGGGTCCGCCGCAGCCCCAAGCCCAATGGCTGGGCGGCTGAAGGTCTCCTGGGCGCTGGTCTCGGCCCAAGGCGAGCTCCTTGGCACCTACGACGTCCCGCAGGACTTCTGTGCCGCCCTGCGCGAGGCCATCGCCACGACATCCACCGCCGCGGACCTCGAGGCCCTGTGGAGCCGCAACGAGGGCGCAGTCGGCCAGCTCCGGGCCGTCTGTCGCGACCTCAAGACCCCCCAGGGGGTGCATTATGCCGACATCCTCGAGCGGCTCAATCGACAGCAGCGCCAGCGCCTCGCCGCCGCCGAGCCTGATCGCGGCGACAGCTCCTGGGCGGCCATCGACAAGTCGGAGCTGGCCATCTCAGCACCCAAACGCGTCCGGGATCAGGCTCATCGCAAGCTCATCGCCTCCCTCCCCTGCCTCATCTGCGCGCGCAGCCCCAGCCAGGCCCACCATCTCCGCTTCGCGCAGCCTCGGTCCATGGGAAGCAAGGTCAGCGACGAGTGGACGGTGCCGCTGTGCAGCCTCCATCACCGGGCGCTGCACGACGTCGGCAACGAGGAGGCGTGGTGGCAGGAGCACGGCATCGACGCCAAAGCCGAGGCCGAAAAGCTGTGGCGACAGAGCCATGGCGCTAGTGCGCCCGCACCCGCAGCGCCGGCCGAACCGCTGCCCCTGACCCGCGCCGGGGAGTGACCTTCCCGTCCTTACCCTCTCTCGCGCGGTGCTTTCGATGGACGCTCAATCGCCCTTAGTGATCCGGCAACGCACGCGATCGCGCGCCGGCTCCGGCGCGGCACGGCGGAGGACCACCTCCGGCGCGAACGTGCTCAGGCCCGGCCTCACCGTCAGGCGCGTCATCGCCTTCGATGAGAGCCCAAAAGAGTTCCAGCACTTCTATCAGGAGGTTGCGACCGCGTTGGGCGCGAGAGATGTGGTCGAAGAGTTTATGGTCGAGCGCATTGTCATCTGCGCCTGGCGCCTCCGTCGCGTCTACCGCATTGAGAGCGGTTTGCTGAGCCGGGCGCGCACATCCTGGAACGACGGCACTCCCACGATCACGCGCGACATCGACCTGGTCTTTCTCCGCCTCACGTCCGAAGAGGACGAGCTCGCAAAGCTCACTCGTTACGAAAACAGCCTGGAACGCTCGCTGCAGCTCGCACTTAGCGAGCTCTACAGACACCAACGACAACGACGTCCCGATGCCGCGCTTAAACCGCTCCTCCTCGGGTATGGGGGACGCGACCGTGGGTAACATCAATAAGTCGTCGCTGGGGCGCCTCACCAGGGGTGGGATCAATTGCGGGATGATCCCATTTTGAGCCCCCGTCATCCGAGAAGAGGCGCCAAATCCACCCGTCGCCGTTACGGCGGGACGGTCACCTTGTGAACGAGGAGCGCCGTGATCGTCTGCGACTTCGTACTCGTCGCAATCTGGCGCTCAACGACGAAACCAGCATGCGCGAAAATCTGTGCCGGAGCGTCGGGGAGTGGCCACGTGGTGTCTCTGTAGACATACCAGAACTCGTTCGACGGGATTTTCGCAATGTCGGAGGCTTGAAGGATGGTTGGATTGTTCCCTAGGAAGCGCCCGACGTGAAAACGCAGCGGCCGCGCCACGAACGGCTCCGACGCGTAGATCGCGATTGGCGGCTTGGCATCAGCGGCAACGGATCGCCCAATCAGCGTCCAATCAATGCGCTGGTGCGTATTCGCAAGCGCGGCAACCCCAGCGCAAATCGCCCAGACCGCGATCACCGATCCGATCCCCGCGGTGACGCGCCGCGACATGGGAGACTGGCTGAGCGATAAACCCAGCAGCACGTAATAGGGCGTGGCGGCGACGATCATGTGGCGCTCGCCCCATAAATTCTGACGCAACAGAAGGCTCGCGGCCGATGTCAGCAACGCAGGCGTTGCCGTCAGGATGATCCAGGTGATCGGCGAATGCAGCCTGTCGCCCGGCGGCCCCTTCTTGGAGAGAAAATGGACGACGAATACCGCAATGGGCACGCCGTAAATGACCATGCCCAGAACGGTGCTATGCGGGAAACTCAGAGCACCGTTCAATTCGCCAAAGAGCCACGAATACTCGACGATACCCGGCGTGCCTGCCCCCATCCAGTCTATTTGCTGCATCGCGGTCCCGCGATGCAGAATTACATCGACGACCGCGATAGCCCAGGGCGCGAAGCCGACCGCCGTGCAGACCGCGGCGAGCGCCAGACCGAGCACTTTCGACCGATGGACATAGACCATCGCGACGAGTTCGCCGAACAGCACGAGCCAGCCCCAGTAATGCGCGTACACAAGAAGCAGGTTGACCGCGACCACGACCGCAAATCGGACCGGCGTCACCCGCTCCTTGGCAAAAAGCACGAACATGTAGAGGCTGAGGCTGCTGGTGAACAGCAGTAGCGAGAACATCCGCAGGTACAGTGAATAGGAAATCAGCATGCCGTTGATGCCGGCAAGTAGCAGCACCAGCGCCGTCTCGACACGCCCGATGCGCAACGCCGCGCAGGTGGCGTTGAGCGTGACAAGCGTGCCCACACCGAGCAACGCCGGCAGCAATCGCGTCCATTGCTCGTCCGGCGGACCAAGCATCAGCCAAATCTTGAGCAGGGCATAAAACAGCGGCGGATGCGAAACATCGCGGGCGGCCGCCTTGAACAGCCCGACCCAGTCGGCGCTGGCAATGCCCATGCTGAACAATTCGTCGCCGTCGAATCCGTAGCGCTGCAGCCCGGGCCAGCGAAACATGCAGGCCAAACCAAAAATGACGGCGAGGACTATGGCCCATTGCCCGCGGCTTGATCGCGCGTCACCGCTCTGGTTGGACATCATCCTCTACCAACGCGGTCATGCCGGATTGCGCTCAGATCGTTCGAGATACATACGGCTGTCTCATTGCGAACGAGGCGCTGATCGCTAGCGAGATCGGTGACGGCCGAGTTCATTTTTTCGCGTGCCCTCCCGCAGGCAGGCGCCGATCACGGGGCGCGACGGAGCCGGCGGAGAATACAACCGACTCTGAAACAAGCCCTGCGCCAGCTAAAGCATCATGCATTCACGGTAATCGGGGCACCGTAGCTCCCCTGACCGACGCCCGAGGTCAATGTTAGAAGGTCGCCGATGTTGTACCCGCTGCCGACACTGTCGAGTGTCAGACCGCTCACGTAAGATGGTGGCTCGATGAGCGATCTTGGAGCCGACTGCTACTGCCAGCGCTGGCCAGCTTGATGTCCATACCAAAGCGGGTCGAGCGTCAAGCCTGATCCGCTTCCGCCCATGGTCGAGACCGCACCGGTTGGTGCCACGGTATAGCTGCCAATGATCATGCTGTTGTTTGGATTTCAATGGCCTGTTGCGCCGCCGCCGGCACCGATCGAATACACGAGAACCGATGCCGGTCACCTGGTATTGGGGAAGGTCCGAGGCCAAGGTTGTACAGGCGACCTCGCCACCGGTGCCCAATTCGCCGCTGACGGGGCACGAGTTGGAGGGCAGAACACGGCAAATGCCCTGGAAATGCTGACTGGCAAAGATCGCCCCGCCCTGGGAAAAGGTGACGATGAATTTTGCTGGCACCGTGAACGTACCGCCCTCCGCCGTAAGAATGTCGCCGACCCGATACGCGCTTTCCCGAGGACTATGCAGCTCGAGGACCTGGAGCGCGGCGAGCCAGGGCAGGAACTCGGCCTGCTGGAACACCATGCCGCGGTCATAGCCGCAGCCGGTGACCACGCGCCCGTCCACGGTGACGTGGCCGGAGGTCGCGGTCTCGAGCCCCATGGCGATGCGCAGCGCCGTCGTCTTGCCGCAGCCGGAGGGGCCGATCAGGGCCACGACCTCGCCGTCGTGCACGGTGAAGCTCACCCGCTTCAGCGCGCGCACGGTCTGGACCGCGCCGTCGGAGCGAACGGTGAAATGCTTCGCCACGTCGATAAGGCTGACCTCGCCCATCCACTATTTTCCTGCGCGCGCGAGGACGAAGCCAAGGGCCGCCATCGCGCCGGTCCCTCCCCGTCCTCTCACCCCGCCGCCTCCCGCCTGTCCGCCCGGTCTTCGCGCCGGTAAACCGATTGGATCGAGTATATAACGCCGCCGATCCGGCTCCTAACGCGCCGTGACACGCGGGCCGAAGCGGGGCATCCTGGCCCCGCCGGACGTGCCGGCTTATGGGCGGCCGACGACGAAGATTGACGCCGATGAAGCTCCTTCTGATTTGCGGGCCCTGGGGCAGCGGCACCACCGCGGTCGCCGGATTGATGGCAAGCCTCGGCGCCCAGGGGTTCGGTCCCTATTTTCATACCAACGATCCGCGCACACCGGTCAGCTACGAATTCATTCCGTTCCGCGACACGATCCTGCGCTTTGCGTCCGAGGAGACGGTGGCGCTCAAGCCGGGCGCGGCCGAGGCGGCGCTGGCCGGCCTGGGCCGCCTGCGCCAGCGCATCGAGGCCCAGGAATTCGGGCCCTATGACCCCGGCGGCGATGCGCCGATCTTTCTCAAATACCCGCTCTCCGCCGTGCTGATCCCTCAGAATCTGCGCGGTCTTCGACACCAGGCTCGTCTACGTCATGCGTCCGGTGGAAGAGATCGAGCGGACACGGCTGCGCCGCAACTGGGTCGCACAATATGGCGCGGCCGGCGCCGAGATCCTCTACCGCCGCATGGGGGATTTCCAGCGGCTGCACTCGCGGCCGATCTTCGTCCTCGATTATGCCGATCTCTTGCAAGCGCCGGTGGAGCGCGCCCGCGATCTCGCGCGGTTTGCCGGACTTGCGCCGAGCCCGGACGCGATCGAGGAAGCCGTCGCCTTCATCCGGTCGGGGCAGAACGAAGGCGCCGCAGCACGTCCCGGTGCGCCCCAGCCAACGCTGTCGGCAGATCAGCATTTCCGCCGCGCCGTCTCGCTGCACGAGAAAGAGCGCCTTGCCGAGGCGGAGCGCGAATACCGGCTGGCGATCGCGGTGGCGCCCACGCACTTCGATGGCCTCGTTCATCTCGGCCTTCTCTGCGTCCAGCAGGGTCGGCTCGACGAGGCCGAAGGGCTGTTGCGTCGTGGCGTCGCCGCCAATCCCGCATCGCCCGACGCGCAAAACCATCTCGGCGCGCTGTTGCAAGCGCGCCACGATCCCGAGGCGGCGGTGGCATATCACCGTGCCGCGATCGCACTCGATCCGGAATTCTGCGAAGCCCATTACGACCTCGGGACCGCGCTTCTGGCCCTGAGCCGGGCCGAAGAGGCGGTGGCGTCGTACCGCCATGCCCTGGAGCTCGATCCGGACTGGCCCGAGGCGCAGTTCAATCTTGCCGTCGCGTTGCAGGCGCTCGACCGCGGCGACGAGGCCATCGCCTGCTTTGAGGCGGCGATCACGCTCCGGCCCGATTACGTCAAGGCGCATGGCAGCCTGGGCGTGGCGCTGTTGGCGCAGGGCCGGCCCGATGCGGCGCTTGCGAGCTTCGATCGCGCTGTCGCGCTCAATCCAGGCTCCGCCGAAGTCCACAACGGCCGCGGCTCGGTGCTGGCGGCGCTGCGCCGGTACGGCGAGGCGCTGGCGAGTTATGACCAGGCGATCGCGCTCAAGCGCGACTATGCCGAAGCCTTCACCAACCGCGGCGTGGCGCTGGGCGAGCTCCTGCGCTTCGACCAGGCGGTTGCAAGCTATGACACGGCGATCAGGCTCAAGCCCGATTACCCGGAAGCGTTCAACAATCGCGGCATCGCGCTGGTGGAGCTGCGGCGCCTTGAAGACGCGCTCGCCTCCTATCAGCAGGCGGTGCGGGCGAAGCCTGACCATGCCCATGCCGCAGCGCAGATCATTCAGCTCAAGCAGCGCCTGTGCGATTGGCGGGATTACGCGGCGCTGGAGGCGGCGCTGCACGAACTTGTCCGCCGGGCGGAGCGGATTCCGCCGTTCATCCTGCTGGCCACCGCGTCATCGCCGGCCGAGCAGCTTGCGGCGGCGCGGCAATGGATGGCGGGCTTCGATCGGCCGGCGGGCGGGCCGTTGCCGAACGTAGGTCCGCGGGCGCACGAGAAAATCCGTATCGGCTATCTTTCGGCGGATTTCTTCAATCACGCGACGGCATTCCTGACCGCGGAATTGTTCGAGCGGCACGACCGCGAGCGCTTCGAGATCTACGGCTATTCCTATGGCCCCGACGATGCCAGCGACATGAGAAGGCGCCTCGTCGCCGCGTTCGATCATTTCAGCGAGCTTCGCCCCCTGAGCGACGGCGATGCGGCGCAGGCCATTCGTCGCGATGAAATCGACATTATCGTCGATCTCAAGGGCTTCACCCAGAATGCGCGCAGCGAAATCCTGCTCCGCCGGCCCGCGCCGATCCAGGTGAATTATCTTGGCTATCCCGGCACGATGGGTGCGGACTGCGTCGACTATATCATCGCCGACCGCTGGGTCATCCCCGCGGACCAGAGTGAATATTTCACCGAGAAGGTCGTGTCGCTGCCCGACAGCTACCAGGTGAACGACCGCAAGCGTCGTATCGGCGACCGTACACCCTCCCGCGCCGAGGCCGGCCTGCCGGAAACAGGTTTCGTGTTCTGCTCGTTCAACAACAACTACAAGATCACGCCGCCGGTGTTCGACGTGTGGATGAGCCTGCTGCGCCAGGTCGAGGGCAGCGTGCTGTGGCTGATCGGCGACAACGATGCGGTCGTCCGCAATCTTCGGCGCGAGGCCGAAGGCCGCGGCATCGCGGCGGGACGATTGGTGTTCGCGCCGCGGATGCCGCTCGAGGATCACCTGGCGCGGCATGGCCTAGCGGATCTCTTTCTCGATACGGTTCCCTGCAACGCCCACACCACCGCGAGCGATGCGTTGTGGGCGGGATTGCCGCTCGTCACCTGCCTCGGCACGACTTTCGCGGGGCGGGTCGCGGCCAGCCTTCTCGCCGCCGCAGGGCTGCCCGAGCTCATCACCGCCTCGCTGGTGGAGTATGAGGCGCTGGCTTTGCGGCTGGCGCGCGACCCGCGGGCGCTTGCCGGGATCAACGCGAAGCTCGCGCACAATCGCTTGACCTGCGCGCTTTTCGATACCGACCGGTTCCGCCGGCACTTGGAAAAGGCCTTTCTCACCATGTGGGAGCGCCATCGGCGCGGCGAGCCGCCCGCCGACTTCGCGGTGGCAGCGGACGTTCCTTAATCGGATGTCATGACCAGTCGCGTTGACGCGTGCTTCGCGGCAATGTCGCCAGCGAACCCGGCTCATCTCGGCGCGGGTTCCCTGCCGCCATTGCGCCACCGAGGCAGACATGCTCAATATGATGACGCTCGCAGTCTGTCCATCGCTGGACGAGACTGGGGTCAGGGCGACATTGCCGAGGCGGTGATGCTGCGACGACACGGTTTCAGCCCATTTCGCGAACCAAGAGGGCGCGTGAGGCACGCTCCCACATTGACATGAAGCGCCGATCATTTCTCCTCGGGACAACGGCACTCGCGCTCGTGCAGGCGGTGCCGGCAGATGCAGACACGCGCGGCGACGGAGCAGCTGCGGTTGGGACGCCCAACACCACGGTCACGATTTCCGGCACCGGGCTCGCCGGGGATCCGTTCACCTATGACGTGAGCACGGGGACCGACCTCGGATCGTACCGGGATCCCTACGGTCGGTTCACAATGGCGAACATCCGGTGCACGGTCTCGGGCAGCCCGCTGGTGGTCTACTTCCGGCACGACCTGCCGTTCTCGTCCGGTGGCCGGCGCGAGATTTTGGTCGAGTACCCACCGATCTATAGCAACAACAAAACTCCGCCCTTCGGGCTGATACCGCATCCCAACCAATACACGATGCACGCCCACGGATACCAAATTGGCGACATATTGACTGTGGTTGGCGGAACGTCCGTCACGCAAGCGCGGTTTCTTATCAAATCCGGCAGCGGGGACGCCTGGAACCTGGTCCCGTATTTTCACGGACTGTACAGCGCGTTGCCGCCCAATCCGTGCAACTTGAGCGGCGGCAGCGGAACCGGCGGGCAGATATCATACTCGCTGGTAGCCCCGGATATGCCCCAGTACCGGGCAGTGATCAGAGAAGGATCCTCGACGCTGTTTACTACATTAGTCCCCAGCGTCACATTTTTGAATCCCAACGCGGGTCAGCCGTATTCGCCCTCGGCGTCGAACGTTCCGGTGCTGCGCATCGTAGATGGAGGCTCAGGCTATCACGCTGGCGATCAGGTTCGTCTCGTCGGAGGTAAGTACACCGCGCAAGCATACTTAACAGTAGCGTCGGTTGGAGCAGGCGGTGTCGTGACTGGATTTTACGATCCTACTATACCTCAAAATTCCCCGAATGGAGGAGGGCCGGTCGGAACGTACCAAGCCGCTCCGGTTGGTGTCGTAACAACCACGGGTGGTTCCGGCTCGGGATTGACGTTGCTACCCTTATGGTACGGGCACCAAGCCGGGCAGCGCTGGCGCTGGCAATCGGCGACGCGGTCGCTAATCACGCCGCCGAACTACATCAGGGCGATGACCCTCGTCGGCGGCGGAAGTGGATACAAGGTAGGAGACACGCTTGCCGTGAACGGAGGCACATCGGTCGGTGGTGTGTATGCTTGTCAGATCACCGTCACAGGCGTAAGCGCGAGCGCCATCAGAACCTTCACGTTCTATCCCGGGGAATATCTGATCGTGCCTTCGTCTCCGGTTTCCACGACGAGAATGACCGGCAGTGGCAGTGGCGCGACATTCAATATCACCTCTGCGGCATATGCGAGCCTGATTGATTATCTTGCGCAAAGCGGTCGTACATTTGTCTTTCGTGGGGTAGCGACGCCGCGGTCGGTTCCGACCTCCGTATCTTCGTTCACATACTCTCCGCTAAGCCCTTCGGCGCTCACTCTCAGTGAAGGCCAGACCGGCGGGTATGTTGAAGATTATGAATCCACATTTAACGTGTGCGATTCCTATTACCTCAACACTGGAGATCCGCGCGGCCTCGGCACGTACGACGCTGTCACGGCCGCATGGACGGGAGGTGTGTTCGGCATCGCCGAGGCGGGGGCATCGATGGCCATGTGTTATCCAGATCCTACTGCTGGGTACGGGCCTCGCAATTTCGATAACGCCTCGCTGCTGACGATCAACACATACCTTTCGCCGACGCAGCTCTTCACCATAGCCGGGAGTCATATTCTCGAAAACGACTACGGTGCTTTTATACTAACAGGCGACCCCTATTATCTTGAATTGCTCCAGTACATCTGCACTTACCTCGTAGGTGGTTATCAGGGCGGCAACCAGATCATGGCGCCGATCGTTCTTTTGGATTCGCCGCGCTCGGCGGCATGCGTGCTGCGCTACGTGCTGCAGGCCTACGTCGCGTCGTATTGCATCAGCGGAAATACACCGGGGTGGCTGCGACCATGGAGCTACTGGGCCAGAAGGCTCGAAAACAATCGGCAATATCACATGGGGTATTACAACAACAGTGCGCTGCAGCTCCAGGCTCTTATCCCCAGCAGAATCTCAAGCCAGCCTGCCGACATCGATTGGATGTTCCCCCTGTATCAGGGGTCTCTAGAGGCCGCGGCGCAGGCCGGCATCCCCGGCTGGGCCGAATGCGCGGATTTCTGCGGCGCGTTTTTCATCATTAGCACGAACGCCACGTCCGGGTGGTCGCGAGGCAACATCATTCCCTACGACAACCACTCGTACGTAAATGGGGCAATCGATCCGACGACGGGGATGTTCGTCAACAGCGTCACTGACTACAATATGATCAATAACGTGCTGACCGGGCTCACGACCTCGGGCGCAGGTACGCCACAGGGATACGGCGGCGCGCCCGGCCCGACCACGATCGCGAACCAGGGTGGCGGCTATAAGATCGCCGACATCCTGAAGTTGGAAGGCGGCGCCGCCGTCATCCCGGCGGCCGTGCAGGTCAATTCGCTAGGACTGACGACCAGAGGTCCGATGACCAAGATCGGCAACGGAGAGTACAAAGTCGGGGACATCCTGACCGCCGTTGGGGGCACGCTCTCACGGTTGCCTGGCGGCAACGCCGTCGCGGCGAAATTTCAGGTCACGTCTGTCGTGGGCAGAGTCATAACAGTAACCACGTATGCGCAAGGCTGCTACAGCGCGCTGCCGTCGAATCCATGCCGTGTGAATGGAGGCCACGGAACGGGCGGAGAGATAAACTTTTCGACCGTCATCGCGTGGCTGCCGAGCCAGAGTTTTTCCGGTCTTACGATTTCAGCGGGATGGCATAACGGCGGGGCGCCTGCCAATCCCGCGGCGCTGACGGGCGGGACCGGCAGCGGTGCGAAAGTCAACATCAGGTGGATCGGCAACTTTGGCAATCAGTTTTCCATCCGCAATCTTGCGATAGTGGATGCTGGTAAGGGCTATTCCGTGCTTGACGTTTTGACTTTCTTGGGCGGCTCCGGTTACACGAACATTAATATCCAAGTAACCTCCGTCGATGACAGCGGGGCGATCACCGCACTGGCGTGGGATAATTGCGGGACGAATTATACCCAGCTCCCGGCGAACCCGGTCACCCTATCTGGGGGCCACGGCACCGGCGCGACCTTGACTGCAGGATGGACGATGGGCGACCCCGCGGAGCAAAATCTGCCAAGCACCTGGAACTCGGATTACATACCGTACTTCTGGGGATGTTTGGCGAGCATGACGGCTCGCGGCGTAGCGGGGGCGGCGGCCAGTTTATCCTGGTTATCGCGGCAAATCGGATATCCCCCAAATACCGACGATTACGGCTGGAACATTAATTCCAGCAAAGTCCCGTCCGCTCCGTATCCGTTCCCGGTGGTCAGTCCGGCCAGCGACCTGCCACCCCTCGCCATCACCACCACCGCCGGCTCCTATGCGGTCAAGGCAAATTCCCTTGGCGGCATCCCGTGCACGCTGGTAGGAAACGGGGGATCGGTAAGTTCAGCGTTCGATGGCCCCGGACAGTTCACTCTCGTTTTCGCTCCCGACGGTTCGGGCTGGTTTGAAGATACCCACTCTTCGTTCGGACAGATGTCGTTCAAGGGCTTCAGCAACGCGTTTGGCCGAGCCCTCTACCTTCCGAAGACCTATCCCATCGCGCTCGCGCTCTCTGACACTTCCATCGCGCACAACGCATCGCTCGGCGCGACGCTAGGCAGCGTCAGCGTCACGATGTCGGACGGATCCCCGTTCGAGGGCGCCTTGACCATGCTGGCGTGCCCGACCGTCGGGACGGGGAACAAGTATTTCGCCATCTCCGGCAGCAGCGTGAAGGTCAACTCGCCGCTGCCGCGCGCTTCCGTGGTCGGGATGATCATCCAGGCGACGCAGGGCAAGGACTGCATGGGGAAGCCGTACCGCCTCAATCAGTTCTTCCCGATCAAGGTCACGTGAAGCGCCGCGCGCGGCCGGGCAGAGTTGCGGGCATCGCACTCCGCGATTGATTTCAGCAACGATTTGATGGGATGCTCGGGCGCGATACGCTCACCAGCGACGTTCCCCTGTGGCGCTGAACTTGAAATCGCCGGCGTTCCGGCTGTTGCTCTCCGGCGGGCGGTTCGTGGTCACGGCCGGTCTCCTGGCGCTGCTCGTCGCCCGGGTCGATCCGGGCCAATTGGGGGCGGTGCTGGCGCACGGCTCGCTGCTGCCGTTTGTCATGGCACTTGTCGCGCTGGTCGCGGCGATCCCGGTCAACGCCTTACGCTGGCGTCTGATCCTTGCCGGAAACCGCTCTCCCGGCTGGACGACGCTGTTGAAAGTCCTGTGGCTCGGCCTCTTTTTCAACCAGGTCCTGCCGTCCGGCGTCGGCGGCGACGCGATGCGGGCGTGGCGCTGCCGCCGGCTCGGCATCGGGCTCGGCGTTGCCGTGCGCAGCATCCTCCTCGACCGCGCCTGCGGCTATGGCGTGCTCGTCGCCCTCTATGCCGCGTGCCTGCCGGCGCTGCTGCGGGTGATCCGCGAGCCGCTGCAGCAGCGCACCCTGGTCGGCGTGTTTGGTGCGGCGGCGGTCGGCCTGGTCGCGCTGTTCGTGCTCGACCGGCTGCCCGCCGGCATGGTGCGTCTTCGCGCCGTCCAGCCCTTCGCCGAGCTCAGCCGCGATGCCCGCCGCATCGTGCTCGATCCGCAGCGGATCGTCGGGCTGCTTTTGCTGTCGAGCGTCGGGATCGGGCTGTCGATCCTCTCCATCGAGCTGGTGGCGTCGAGCGTGGGGATCGCCATCCCGTTCGTCGAATGGCTGATGATCGTGCCGCCGGTGACGTTCATCCAGCTTCTACCGGTCTCGCTGGCGGGCTGGGGCGTGCGCGAGGCGGCGCTCGTGGTAATTCTCGCGGCCTTCGGTATTCCCGCCGCAACGGCGCTGGCCGCGTCGCTCGCCATCGGCATTTCCCTGCTCGTGGTCGCCCTGCCCGGTGGCCTCATTTGGGCCAGCAATTGGGATTTGGGCGTCGGTGCGGAGCCGACGCCCGATCTGCCGCGGGTGCCGCCGGCATGAAAGTCGGCATCCTCGGGGGCGGTTTGACCGGCCTCGTCGTTGCCAAAAGCTGCACCGCGCACGACTGCGACATCCTCGAGCTCGACGATCAGGTGGGCGGCCATTGCCGCAGTCTCCTCGCGGACGGCTATACCTTCGACCTCGGCGGCCCGCACATCCTCTTCTCGCGCAACGAGGAAATCCTGGCGCTGCTCAAGCGCCAGCTCGGCCCCAACATCGCCACGCGCCGCCGCAACAACCAGATCCGGTATCGCGGGCGCTTCGTCAAATATCCCTTCGAGAACGGGCTTTACGATCTTTCGCCCGAGGACCGCTACGACTGCCTCTATCATTATCTCAAGAACGACCATCCGCCCCCGACCAATTTCAGGGAATGGCTCTATCACGTGTTCGGCACCGGCATCGCCGAGAAATATCTCATTCCCTACAACGAGAAGATCTGGAATGTGCCGGCGACGGAGATGGCATTCGATTGGGTCGAGGGCCGCGTGCCGCGCCCGCCTTTGGAAGACGTGATCAAGTCGGCCGTCGGCGTCGTCACCGAAGGCTATACCCACCAGCTCTATTTCACCTATCCCAGGACCGGCGGGATCGAAGCGCTGCCGCAGTCCTTCGCCCGGGATTGTGCGCACGTGACCGTGAATTTTCGCGTGGCCAAGGTGTGGCGCGAGGCCGGGCAGTGGCGCGTGAGCGACGGCCGCACCACCAAGAGCTATGACCGGATCGTCTCCACCATCCCGATCGAGGATCTGGTCGATGCCCTGCCTGACGTGCCCGATCCCGTGCGCGCGAGCGTCGCCGGCTTGCGCTACAACTCGCTGGTCACGGTGATGATCGGCGCGCGCTCGGCCGCGCCGCCGCCCTATACGGCGCTTTACGTACCGGACGCGGGCCTTCCCTTTCACCGTCTGTCGTTCCCGCTCAATTTCACCGATGCCGTCGCGCCGCCGGGCCGCATGGCCGTGTGCGCCGAGATCACCACCAATCCCGGCGACGGCCTGCACGAGGCGAGCGACGATGCCATCGCCGGCCAGGTGATCGACGGCATCGCCGCCATGGAATTGTTGCAGCCCGATGACGTCGAGTTCTGCCGCGTCCATCGCACCCGGCACGCCTATGTCGTGCGCACCTTCGACTATCCCCAGAAGCTGAAGACCGCCCTCGACTACCTCAACGCGCTCGGCATCATCAGCGTCGGCCGCAATGCCGAGTTCGAGTACATCAACATGGACGAGGCGGTGCGCCGGGGCCTGGCGGTGGCGGCGGGGCTGTGAGGGCGCCCTCTAACCTTACGTAAGATTAATCAGGCACGACGGGCCACCAGCAGGAGGTTCGTGGGCCAGCCCAACATTCCGACGCTGCGGACCGGAAGATGTGCGATGCCAGCGGAACGGGCCGCGGCCGTCAAAACGGAGGATGACAGCAAATTGAGTGTCTCTTCGCGGGCATAAAATTCTTTGCCGAGACTGCGGAGAATAGCGCGGAAGGCGGCGGGTGGCAGCCAATGGAGCAGCGGCAGCACCGTATGAAATTCAACCGGAAACCAGCGGTTCGGCGTCGTCACGAAAATTCCCCGCCGGCTAACGCGCCACAACTCGCTCAAAAATTAAATCTGATTCTGGCGACTGCCGACGTGTTCGACGACAGCGCTTGAGTGAACGAAATCGAAGCTTTGGTTGTCGAACGGCAATGGCCCGGGCGTCACTTTGACAAAGCGAACACCTGGGTATTTCTCCTCAAGATTATTTGCATCTTCAATTCCCACCGCGGTGATGCGGTCCTTGAAGGGGTAAAGCATCTCGAAATAATTATCCAACCCGTAATTCTCGTTGGTGGTAACGCCACGTCGAGAGCTGTCGCATCCCGTGTCGGCGTCATTTCCTCCATGAAAATTGCAAACATCTTCCGTCGCGCCCGGGCGGCTGCGCGCGAAGCCATGGAATCGCGCGGCGGTAGATATTGATAATATTCAGAATTTGCCATTGCGGCACCCTAACCGCGTCTCACATTTATAGGGCGCATGGTTGACCCGTCACGCGACCGTGAGCGCGGCTGTGAAATGAAGGTGGCGCTCGAAAACGAGCGAAGCCGGAACGGCATAGAGATTCAAGCGCCCTTGCCACTGCACGATCGGCATCTCAAGCTCGCGAAATGCCTCTTTCCATCGACGCTCGGGCCAATAGTTGTAGGGCAACACGACGCCGTGATGTGCGTTGCCGACCCAATCCATGAAGCGCAAGGTCAGATAGGCCAAAGGACCATCCATCGTGTGGTCCTTCAATACGACGAATTTGCGGGCGACACGCTTTGCCTCGCGCAGAAGAATCGTCGGATCATCGGTGTGATGGAGCACGTCGATAAACGACACGACATCGAAGCTCTTATCGGCTCAGGGGAGATTCGTGCCGTCGAAGTGATCGACCGGAATCCGGGTCGTAGGGCGGATCAAGACGTCGACACCCCGTATCGCGACATCCGGCCGTTGTTCCATCATGAGGGCATCGATCGTGCCATCGCCGCATCCGACATCGAGAACGCTGGAGCCGGTGGGAAGATAATTGGCGAGGCTTTGTGCAAGCACGCGCGTTCTGCGGCCGTAGACAAGATTCTCGTGCAGAGTTCCTATTATTTTGCTCATTGGAGGTTGTTCGCGCGCCGAATAATATCAAACCCTGCTGAACCGACATCCTGGAATAACGTTATGATCGTACCATGCGCCCGTTGGATTTAGCCAGCGAGACCGATCGACTCTCAATTTCTGCGTCGACGCGCTTTCTCCCCGGAGCTATAGTGTAAGTGTGGATCCAATGGTGAGATGCTGTCGTGGCGTACCGGGCCATTTGGTCTACTCGACGCGGGGCGGCGCCATCCGCGAGTTCCGTGTCACATTTACGACTTCAGACGCTAAACCCAACGCGCACAGATGGTTAATCCCTGCGAACTGACCATCCTGATGCCGTGCCTCAACGAGGCGCGAGACGCTGGCGGTGTGCATCGCCAAGGCGCGCGATTTCCTGGCGCGCAAGCGGCATCGCCGGCGAGGTGGTGATCGCCGACAACGGCAGCACCGACGGCTCGCAGGCGACTGGCCGCGTCGGCCGGCGCGCGCGTCGTCGCCGTTGCCGAGCGCGGCTATGGCAGCGCGCTTGCCGGCGGCATTCGCGCCGCGCGCGGCAAATACGTCATCATGGGCGACAGTGACGACAGCTACGATTTCTCCGCGCTCGAGCCGTTCGTGGAAAAGCTGCGCGAGGGCTTTCAGCTCGTCATGGGCAACCGCTTTCGCGGCGGCATCAAGCCCGGCGCCATGCCGCCGCTGCACCGCTATCTCGGCAATCCCGTGCTGACCGGCATCGGGCGGCGGTTCTTCGGCAGCGCGTGCGGCGATTTCTATTGCGGCCTGCGCGGCTTCGACCGCAACGCCATCCTCGCGCTCGACCTGCAGGCCTCCGGCATGGAGTTCGCCATACGAAATGCTGGTGAAGGCGACCGTCCGCAAACTGCGCGTGACGGAGGTTCCGACCACGCTGTCGCCGGACGGCCGCGGGCGCCCGCCGCATCTGCGCAGCTGGCGCGACGGATGGCGCA
Organism: uncultured Alphaproteobacteria bacterium; assembly: GCA_963832575.1. Lineage (GTDB taxonomy): Bacteria > Pseudomonadota > Alphaproteobacteria > ATCC43930 > CGMCC-115725 > DATJLY01. The sequence continues at coordinate 38,286 of CAWHUT010000010.1, read as the reverse complement.
GTTTGCGCTTCCTCCTGTTGTTCAGCCCGCGCTGGCTGTTCCTTTATCCCGGGTTTAGCCATCTTCGTTGCGGGAATTCTCGGCATGGCGTGGCTGTTGCCGCACACCAGGACCATTGGCGGCATTAACTTCGACGTCCACTCGCTGCTGTTCGCGGCGATGGCCGTGCTCGTCGGGACGCAGTCGATCCAATTCTGGGTGTTTGCGAAGATCTACGGCATGCGGGAAGGGATTGTCCCGCCCGATCCGTGGTTCCGCTCGGCCTTGGTCATCGCCACGCTGGAAAAGGGTCTCATTGCCGGCGGGCTTCTGCTGCTGCTGGGGCTAGCCTTGGCGGTCTTCGCGCTGGGGTCTTGGGGCGCCGTCGGGTTCGGCCCGCTCCACTCGACCGAAACGACGCGGGTCGTCATCGTGGCGGCGACATCGATCGTGCTCGGCTTCCAGCTCATCTACGGCAGTTTCTTCGTGAGCGTGCTGGAAATCCGCGCGACCCGCACGCTGATCGACGATCCCGGCCCCACCCCGCGGGCCATGTGAGGACGTCGTCGCGGAAATCCTCACCGCTCGGGCTCTCGCGCCGGACCGAAGCGGGCGCGCAGGATGCGCTTCAGGGTCCACCACGCGCTCTGCAACGGCCGCATCGTGCTTTGGCCGATGCGCTCGCGGTAAGGGATGAACACCGATCGGACCTTGAACCCCCGGCGCAGCGCGCCCAGCAGGAGGCCAACCGGCAGCGCCGGTCCCACGGGATCGCAGCCGAGGCTCTCCACCAGTCCTTTGCGATAAGCGCGCATGCCGCTGTGCAGGTCGGTCAGCCGGCGGCCGAACAGGACCGACGCGATCCGCGCGAAACCCCAATTGACGACATAGTTGATCCACGGCATGGCCTCGGGCTTGCGCGCCAGGCGCGAGCCATCGACGAGGTCGAGGCCATCGTCCAGCACCATCCGCGCCATGGGCGCGATCCGGTCGACCGGATAGGTGTCGTCGCAGTCCATCGTCACCGCCACCGGCCGCGTGAACGAGCGCAGGGCGCGGTCCATCGCCCGGCCATAGCCCTGGGGCGGAAACTGGCGGATCACCGTGGCGCCCATCGCGGCGGCGATCTCGGGCGTGCGGTCGCGGCTTAAATCGACGATGACGATCTCGGCGCCGGGGACCAATTCCTGAATATCGGCGATGACCTTCGCCACCGCCTTTTCCTCGTTCAGGGTGATCATCACGACCGCGATGTCGCGGCCCGGCGGCTGGTGCGCGGACAACGCTCAATGGTCCCGCAGGATGACGACGGAACCGTCGAAATCGAAGGTGAAGTCCATCTCCTCGACCCCCGCCTCGACCATCAGCGCGCGCAGGCGGCGGCGGTCGCGCGTGTGCAACAGCAAGAACCCCCCGCCTCCGGCGCCCACGAGCTTGCCGCCGCTGACCTCGCCCTTCGCCCGCGCGAGGTCGTAGAGCTCATCGATCCGGGTGCTGGTCATGCCCTGCGACCGGCCGCGCTTGCGCATCCAATGCTCGTGCATCAGCGTACCGAAGCGCGGGATGTCGCCGGCCTCGAGCGCCGCCTTGATCTCGAGCCCCAGCGATTTGATGAAATGCAGCCCTTCCAGCATCGGCGCGTCGCCTTGCTCCGACTGCTGCTTCTGGTCGCGCAGGAGGTCGGACGCGGCGCGGGTGTAGCCGACGAAGAACAGCATCAGCGCATCGCGCAGCTCCCACAGCGCGCCCTGGCCAAGATGCAGCGGCGTGATCGCGACGCTGTCGTCTTGCCGATATTCCTGACAGGTCAGGCCGCCATAGGCCGCGATATAGTGGTCCTGCTTGCCGACGGGCTCGCCCAGCCGGTTCATCTCGATCTCGATCGCCTCGCACGCCAGCGTTTCGGCGTCGACGGGCTGGCGCTTGAAGGCGTGGAACGCATGATTGAGGCCGACGAGAAACGTACTGGACGAGCCGAGTCCGGTCCCGCCGGGCACGTCGGCGACGCTGACGATCTCGAGATTGCGCGGCATCTCGTGGAGACGCAGCGCCTCGCGGATCAGCCGGTGGCGGACCTCGTCATAGGACTGCGCGTGCTCCATTTCCGAATATTTGAGGAAATAGCCGGGGAAATAGGTGCGGTTGATGGTGATGTAGACATATTTGTTGATCGCGCCGGAAATGACGAAGCCGCCGAATTGCCGGTAATAGGACGGAAGATCGGTGCCGCCGCCACCCAACGAGATGCGCAACGGCGTTCGCGTGATGATCAACCCCGTCCTCCCGTCGCGTGACGCCGCAGGAAGGCGTCGGTCTCCGCCAGCCCCGCGGACGAGCCGATCTCGTAGAACCGCCGCTCAACCTCGAAGCCGGCAAGCCGGCCCTCGCCGCGCGAAATCGCGATAGAGCGTCGCGAGGTCGAAGGCCGCGCCGGGCGGAAAGGCCTCGATCGCGCTTGCCGCCAGCACGCCCAGGCCATAGTCGATGTGATGCATGGCCGGCGTGCGCGCGGCCTTGTCGTAGTGGGCGATGACGCCGCCGGTGAACTCGACGTTGCTGGCGTCCCAGCGGCCGTCGTTGCGCAACACCGTCATCAGCGCCGGCAGGCCGCGGCCGAGGAAGGCGCGATAGACCGGGGCGAACGCGCCATCGAGATAGCTGTCGCCGTACATCACGAGAAACCGCGGGCCCAGCAGTGGCAGCGCGGCACGCAGGGCTCCGCCCGTGCCCAGAAGCGTTTCCCCGTCGTAGGCATAGCGCACACGGCAGCCGAAGCGTGCGCCGTCGCCGACGAAGCGCTCGATCTGCTTCGCCGAGATGGCCGGCGCAGATCACGATGTCGCCCACCCCCTCGCGCGCGAGGCGGCGAAGCTGATGCGCGATAAAGGGTTCGCCCGCCACCGCAACCATCGACTTCGGGCTCGCATCGGTGAGCGGACGCAGTCGCGTGGCGAGGCCGCCCGCCAACAGCGCCAACGCCGGCAGGCGCTCAGAGCCGGCCGCTGCGGACATCACCGATGAGAGATTGCATCGCCGCGCGCATCGCCGCGCGGCTGCCGCGCCGGCAGGTCCAGCCGAGCGCGCGCATGCGTGCCGTACCGAGCCGCACGATCGGCACGTCCCCCTTCCAGCCGCGGTCGCTGCCGGCATAGTCGAACCGCGGACGGGCCGGCAGGCCCAGGCATTCCACGGCGATCTCGGCGATCTCGTTCACGGTGACGTAGTCGCCGGTGGCGACATTGAAGACCTCGAAATCGCTTGGGGCAGAAGCGGTGGGCGTGCAGGACGGCGGCGACGATGTCGGCGACGTGGATGTAGGATTTGCTCTGGGTGCCGTCGCCGAGGATGACCAGACGGCTCGGATCGGCGAGCAGGCGCCGCACGAAATCGAGCCCGACGCCGTGGGTCTGGCGCGGCCCGATCACGTTGCCGAAGCGGAAGACGCAGCCGGTGAGGCCGAACAGGGAGCCATAGGCGGCAATGAGCGCCTCGCCGGCGAGCTTGCTGGCGCCATAGGTCGAGATCGGCGTGAGCGGCCCGTGATCCTCGTGCGCTTCAACTGCGCCGATATCGCCATAGACGCCGCTACCCGAGGCATAAAGGATGCGGCCGCGCGCCGTGTGCGCCGCATCGCCTCGACGACGTTGTTGGTCAGCAGCGTGCCCTCGTAGAAATCGATCTCGGGCTCGGTGGCCGCCCGCGCGATATCGGGATTGGAAGCAAGATGGATAACGGTGTCGTGGCCGGCCATCGCGGTCGTGAGGCGGTCGAGATCGCCGGCGTCGGCCGCGCACCGTGCGCAGTCGGAGGTCGCCCGGATGGTGCGCCATAATGCCATTCGCGGCCGGAGGAGAAATTGTCGTAGATCGTCACCGCCTCGACCGCGGGATCGGCCAGCAGACGATCGGCGAAATGGCTGCCGATGAAGCCGGCGCCGCCGACGATAAAGTAACGAGTGCCGATATCGGCGCGTGGGGTCGGGCTCATTCGCCTTCGCTACGCAACGGGACCACGCCGCTTGGCTGGCGCGGCGTCACGCTTCTACATCAAATTATGCCAAATACAATTAATCCGGCATTGTCGCCCGCGGTCAAGAACACGCGACGGCCCGATTTTAACCATAGGGTGGTGTCCATTTCCTATGTTAGCGTGCGCGTCGATCCGGAACGACGGTTGCCTGCGTCATGAGCGCCTATACGACCCGATACCTTCAGGAGGTGGCGTCGATTGCGGCCACGATCGATGCCGCTGCGATCGACCGCATCGTTGAGATCCTGTTGGAGACGCGCACTGCTGGCGGCCGGCTGTTCTTCGTGGGCGTCGGCGGCGGCGCCGGCAATGCCGGGCACGCCGTCAACGATTTCCGCAAGATCGCGGGGATCGAGAGCTACACGCCGACCGACAACGTGCCGGAATTGACGGCCCGCATCAACGATGAGGGCTGGGAGTCCTCCTTCGCGCGCTGGCTCCAAGGCAGCCGGCTGCGGGAAGGCGATTGCCTCTTCGTGTTTTCCGTGGGCGGCGGCAATCTCGAGAAGAACGTCAGCGCCAATATCGTCCAGGCGCTGAAGCTCGCGCGCGAGGTCCATGCCCGCATCGTCGGCGTCGTCGGGCGCGACGGCGGCTATACCGCCGCGGTTGCCGATGCCTGTGTCATCATTCCGACCCTGTCGCCCGAGACCGTGACGCCGCATACCGAGGCGTTTCAGGCCGTGGTCTGGCACCTCGTGGTCTCGCACCCGCGTCTCAAGCAGAACGAGATGAAGTGGGAATCGATGGGCTGAGCGGGCCCAGGGCGGTCTTTCTCGATCGCGACGGCGTCCTCAACCGCAATGTCTTCAATCCCGCGACCGGTGCCTACGAATTGCCGCTTCGGCCCGAGGATTTCGAACTGCTGCCCGGCGTTCTCCCGGCGCTCGCCCAGCTTCAGGACCTGGGATACCGTCTGTTCCTCGTTTCCAACCAGCCGAGCCATGCCAAGGGCAAGACGACGCTGGCCGCGCTTCACGCCATCCACGGCCGGCTGCAGGCGCTCCTCGCCGAGGCCGGGATCGCCTTTGCCGATGTCTATTACTGCTACCATCATCCCGACGGTATCGTTCCCGGCTATTCCGGGCCGTGCCTTTGCCGCAAGCCATCGCCCTATTTTCTCAACGAAGCGCAGCGCAAATTCGGTCTCGTGCCGGCGCAGTCATGGATGATCGGCGACCGCGGCAGCGACATTCTGTGCGGCCGGGCGGCCGGCGTGCGCACCATCCGCATCGCACCCGATCACGCCGATGCGGCGGCTGCGGACGGGATAGTCGCGGATTTCGCCGCGCGCGATCTCGCCCATGCGGTCGACCGGATCGTCGCTTCCGGATGAAGCGCCGGCCTCAGTCGATGCGGAAGCCCGCGGCGCGCGCGTCCTTGTCGAATTGGGCTACGGTCTCCAGCGCGTAGGCGTCGAGATCCTTGCCCACCAGCGCGAGCTTGGCCAGCGTATCCGGCGTCACCGTGATGATGTGGCAGCCGGCGGCATCGGCCTGGAAGATGTTCAGGAGTTCCCGCGAACTCGCCCACAGCAGTTCTGCCTTGGGCAGCGCACTGACAATCTTGCGCGCCTTTGCCATATGCGGCACCGGATCGATGCCGGTATCGGCGATGCGGCCGGCAAAGACCGAGACGATGGCCGGCGTGCGCGGATCGAGCGCGGCGGCGACGCGCCGCACTTGGTCGAGCGTCATGACCGCCGTCACGTTGACGACGATGCCGCTCGCCGACAGCCGGCCGATGAGCGCATCGGTGAATTCGTGCTTGGTGTTGGTGACGGGGATCTTAACGTTAACATTGGCGCCCCAGGTCGCGATCTTGCGCGCCTGACGCTCCATTTCGTCGATATCGTCGGCAAGGACCTCGAGCGAGATCGGCCGGTCGGGAATGGCGGCGAGGATTTTCCGACCGAAGGCGTCGTAATCGGTAATGCCGGCCTTGCGCATCAGCGAGGGATTGGTCGTGAACCCCTTGACGAGCGGATTTGCCGCTATGGCGATCATGCCGGCGAAGTCGGCGCCGTCGGAAAATACCTTTATCTTGAGCCTATCGAGTGTCGGCATGCGCAACATCCTTCAGCGGCGCACGGTATCAAGGCCGACTAAAGCATGGATTTGGTAAAATTGTCGTATCAAGGGACGCGGGCGCGCCGGCATTTGCGGCGCGCGGCTTTTGCCATAAATGCTTCTTCAATCGCTCTCGGTAAAGCTCACGGCCGGTAGCCGCGGACGGCGCCGACCCGCTCTTTTATCGGCATTTCGCCATCACGCGAAACGGCACCATCGGGGTTCATGACTTAACATAGGCATTGCACTCGGCAGTGGCTCGGCACGCGGATGGGCTCATATCGGCATCTTGCGCACGCTGGAAGCCGCTGGAATGACGCTCAAGGTGGTGTGCGGCACGTCGATCGGCGCGATCGTCGGCGGGCTCTATGCGACCGGGAATATTGTCGAGCTTGAAGAGTGGGCTTGCAAGCTCAGCAAGCTGCGCATGGGCCGGCTCATCGATTTTCAATTCGGTACTGGCGGGATCGTTGCCGGGCGTCGCATCACGGAAGCGCTAGGCCGGGGCTATCGCGATAGCTTGATCGAGCAATTGCCTCTGAGCTTCGGCTGTGTCGCGGCGGACCTCGACAGCGGACACGAGGTATGGCTGCGCAACGGCCGCTTGAGCGAGGCGGTGCGCGCCTCCTACGCGGTCCCCGGGATTTTCCCGCCGGTCGTGCGCCATGACCGGTGGCTTGTCGATGGCGGGCTCGTCAATCCCGTGCCCGTTTCCTTGTGCCGCGCGCTGGGCGCCGAGATGGTGATTGCCGTCGACTTGCGCGCCGATCGCTTCGGACCCGATCCCGGCGAGGACGAGGGACTGGACCTCGCCCGCGGCGATGGAACGGCCAAGGACAAGCGCAGCCGTTTCTTCATGCGCAATTATTTCAAGCGCCGCACCGGCGGATTGAGCACTTTTGGCGTGCTCGCACGATCGCTCATGATCTTCCAGGACCGCATCGCCGCCATGCGGCTGGCCGAGGACCCGCCGGAGGTGCTGATCCGACCGCGGTTGCGGACCGTGGGTGGCCTGGAGTTCTATCGCGCCGCGGAATGCATCGCGGCCGGCGCGGATGCCGCCCGCGAGGCGCTGCCGGAAATCGCGCGCGCTCTCACCCGCCTCGGCGCGAAGCCAGCGGCCGCCGCGCCGTTGCGCCCGGTGCGGCGGATGAGCGTTCCCTCACGCGCCGGCGTTGCCGGCCAGTCGCTGTAGCGGCGGCAGAACGCGCGCGATGTCCTCGAACGGTCGGCGCGCGTCGGCCGCGGCAAGCTGCATGTAGACGAGCAGGTCCGCCTGCGGGATGTGGCCGACGATGCGGCCGATGTCGCCCATGCGGATGCCCTGGCGCAAGAGAAACGCCGTATAGGTATAGCGCAGGACCGCGGGCGTGACCTCCTGCGGGCGCTCGATGACGGCGTCATAGGCGGCGTAAAGCACCATCCGCGCGACATCATCGACGCCAAGCGGCGCGCCCTGCGCATCGCACAGGACCGGGGCGGTGCCGGCGCGCCCGCCCGCGTCGAGGAGCCCGCGCAGCGGTTCCTCCAGCGCGAAATCGCGGGGCGAGGCGCCGCGCACATGGATCACGCCGCCGGCGAGATCGATGTCGCTCCAGCGCAGCGCGACGAGCTCGTCGGCACCGAGCCCCATGAGAAGGCCGACGCAGGCGAGCCTGGCATCGCCCGACGCGGCCACCACCAGATCGGCCACCTCCCCCTCGGCAAGCTCGCGCAGCGCCGGCACCGGCGCGGCGAGTTCCACCAGCGGCGGCGCGAACGGCAGCGACGCCGGCACCGGGTTCTCGCGCCCGAGCGGCGCCGGCTCCCAGCTATGGCGCACCATCATGTCGCGTGACGGCGCCGGCGCGGGGCCGGCGATGAATTCGCCGAAGAGCACCGCGATGAAGCCGAAGACGAGCGATCCCGCGACGCTGGCGATCGCGTCGGTCTGATAATCCGGCCGCCACGGCCGATCGCTCGGCACGGCCGCCTCGAGCAGCGCCACCTGCGGCGCCCGCTCGCGGCTGCTCGCCTGCAGCTTGGTCAGGCGGTCGAGCGCGTCGCGGTGCAGTGCCTCGACATGGTCGAGATCCTCCTGCAGCGCCTTGTACTCGTTGAGGTGGGTGGCGAATTCCTGCGCATCGTGCTGGTCCTGGTCGAGGTCGCGCTTGAGCTGGGCGAGCGCGGATTTGGCGCTCGATAACTGCTCTTGCGCGGCGCCGAGCGAAGCCTCCCGACTGGCGGCGCGGCGCTGGGTCAATTGCTGCGTGAGATCGTCCAGCCGCGCGTGCAGCGAAATCGCATCGGGATCCATGGCGAGATAGTCGGGCGTGAACTTGCGCTGCATCTCCTGGAGCTGCTCGCGCAGCACGGAGGCGCGCTTTTCGAGATCGGCCAGCGTGGGATCGTCCTTGGCGCTGCCGGCGCCCTGTCCGGCCGCCGCGGCCCGGCGCACTGCCTCTTCATGGCCCTGGGCCGCGACGAAATCGGCATTCGCCTTGTTGTAGGCGGTCTCCAGGCCGGAAAGTTTGCCCAGGGCCTGGTTCTCGTTGCGCTCCATCGAGACGATGTCATAGCGCGCACGGAAGGCATCGACGGACTGCCGCTTCGCCGCCGCGTCGCGCGCCAATGCCTGCTCCTCCTCGGCGAGCGCGCTGGATGTGGTGGCGGAGGCATCCTTGTAGGACGCCGCAACACGCTGACGGTAGACATCGGTCACGGTATTGACGAGCCGCGGCAGAAAATCCTTCAAGCGGCCTTGCGCGGACAGCACCACGACCTGCGTGCCCGCGACCGGCGCCACGGTCAGCATGCGCTGCACCGCATCGATGGGGTCGGGGCCGAGATTGGGCATTTCCCCGTCGCGTTGCAGATCCTGCACCACCTCGGTCAGAAGCGGGCGGCTGGTCAGGACCTGCACCTCGGTCAGGAACGACGATGCGCTGTTCTGGTCGGGCTGGGGTTCGGCCGCGCCTTTGGCGTCGATGACGACCGTGCCGCCGACGCCGGCGAGATCTGCAGCCGCGCCTCGACGCGGTATTCGGCCGGGCGCATGAAGGTGTAGGTCAGGCTCGCCGTCGCCGCGACCAGGAAGGCTGCGATGAAGACAAGTGCCCGGCGCCGCGACGGCCGTGGCGGCATGTCGATCCACGTCATGGCGCGGCCACCGGCTGTATCGGCCGCGGCGCACGGAACCCCGGCCACGCCCATGAGGCAGACGAGATAGAACAGGGTCGCCAGACGCGGCGCCTCGAGCGGATAATCGAACGCGCCTGAAATTAGAAAGCTGATGAGCGAGCCGAATACCGCGACCGCCATTAGTCACCCTGCCTTACGCCGCACGCGCGGCCCCGACGAGCGCCGTGCAAATCAACAGCAGGAACGCCGCCGAGACCGAGCGGCCCCCTTCGAACAGCGTCATCAGATATTGATTCTTGATCCGCCAGGCCCAGGTGGTAGTCATCGGCGAAATACCAGTGCGCCATGCCCGCAGCGAAATCGCCGTTCGCAATGACGTTGCGGCCCGACGAGATCGATCAGCTTCACATCTTCAATATCGATGGTGGTTCCGGGAACGGGACCGAACAGGGAGAGACCGACGGGCCGCTTCATCCATCCGAAGAGAATCCGCTGATCGAGGCCGGCGGCCGAGACGTTTGCCGTGACCTCCTGCCAATCGCCGCGATCGGGCGCCACGAATGCAACGGCATGGCAATTATCAGAGTAGAGAAGCATGTTCTCGCAAAGAAGGGCGGAAAGCGTTCCCTTCCCATCGGGCGATCTCAGTTTGGCGCTGAATTTGTAGGACTGGTCCGGATCGATCGACACCCTTTGCACAAAATAGAGCGTCAATCCCGTAGCTATCGAGAGGAAGCTTCCCTCGCCCGCGCGCTTCGCAACGAAGTTAGTCGGCGCATGGTCATCGCCCTTCCGGCTGTGGGCGAGTACAACGCGCGGATAGGTGCCCAGCCCCATTCCGAACAACACAGCCTCAATCGTGCCGTCACGCTGTGCGATGCCCGTTCTCCAATTATACTCGCGCATGGCCAAGTCCGGGACGACCGCCTCCAGGCGGCTGAACATGTAGGGCGTATCAAAAGTGGCAGTGATGACGGCGACGCCCAGAGTCGAGCATACGATCACGGCAAAGACGGCCGTGACGATGGTGCCGTTGCGACGTCGTGCTGCGGTCACTATCCATCCGAGCAAGACGACCGCCATTGCAATCAACGTGGCCGCATAAGCAGTTCGCGCGAAGGTAACGACGAGCGTGTATCCGCCCATGGCTACAATAAGGAGCATTGCCACGACTTTGGCTGGGCTGGGCCGAATAAAGCCGACGACGACGAACGGCAGCGCCATGGCCAAATAGGCGCCGATATGACCGCCGCCGAGATGCATACTGGAGAAGGTGGCGACGATACGATAGTCGGATGTAAAATTGAAAATTCCAGGGAAGAGAGCGCGCTCGATCAAGGCTGCTATTGCGACCAATGACAGGCCGGCGAGCATACCGACACCAAAAAGCGCCACCGCGTCGGCATGCGTACGCTGCCGTCGGAGCAAGAAGGGCAACAGCGCCAAGGCTGCAAAAAATCCTTTGGCGATGCGAAAGGCATTGTCGGGGCGAAGATAGGGATTGTCGGAGCCACCCGCGGGCCCGGGCAGAGCGAGGCCGATGGCGATGGTCACGACGTAGAGCGCGACATAGAGCAGGACTGCCACACCGCCGATACCGGCGATGGTCAGATCCGCACGCCGTGGCGGCGTCCGAACCGCGAGAATCCCGACGGTCATGAGAATGAACAGATCCGAACTCCACGACGAATTCCCATCCCGTCCATGGGGCAAGGTCGAAGGCCGGCAGCACTGCCGGCACGACGATCAGCCACGCGCTCGGCCAGCGCCACAGCGCGGCGCCGTAGGCGATGACGATGAGGCCCATCGGCCACGGCGACAGCGGATAATGCGCGATGATCGCGGCATCGAGCGCGATGCAGCAAGCCGCCACGACCCATCCCAGGGCCGCCGTCCTTCCGGTTGGCGGCGCATCGGCGATGGGCGTTGCGGCTTGCAGGGGCGTCGGCACGGGTGCCGCGCGGGCGAAGGTCGGCACGCGCGCGGCAATGCGCTCGGCGATGCGCGGCGGACCTCCGGTCGGCCGCTCTTCCCTCGTGCGCCAGAAGAACGGCATCATTTCGAAGGCGATCCACGCGGCGATGCCGGCCACGAAGACGTCGCTGACATCGGATTGCAGGCCGGGCCGCAGGGCGCGGCCGATTTCGACCAACAGGGAAAACGCGACGGCGAGCGCCACGGCCAGCCATCGTGCGCTCGGCCGCGTGCCGCGCCGCAGCCACACCATGATGCCGATGGGGGCGAAGGTCACGGCGTGGACGACCAGGCTTTCGCCGGCCTGGGCCTTGGACACGATGTAGTAGTTCCAGAACGGCACCAGCACGCGCCAGTCAAGCGCGGCAAGCGCTGCGTCGATCGTCAGCCAGTGCCGCGCCAGGAGGGCATTGATGAACAGTACGGCCAGAATGTAGGGCACCACCAAGACCGGCACGGCGCGCGCCAGCGCGGTGCGCAAGCGCGCGAGGTCCTGGCGCTGCAGCCGGCGCGCGAGCGCCGCGCCGAGGGTTATGCCGATCGTGCGATAGACGATCGCCACCAGATAAGGCGTCGCCGTCATGACCAGCGTCGTCGCGGCGCTGACCGCCGCCATCATCACCAGGCCGGAAAGCGCGATGCGCAGCAGCGACCATCGCTTGCCGCGCACGGCCAGCAGCATGCCCAGCGGCATGGTGGCAATGGTATCGGCCAGCACCAGAACGACCCGGAGGCCGAGCGGGCGTCCCGCGCCGGGCAAGGCAAACAACAGAGACGGCACGACGGCCAGACGGTCGTGCAGATCGCCGGCGCTGAGCACGAAATCGAACGGAAAGAAAAAGAACAGGAAGAGCCCCACGACGTAGACGCTGAGAACCGTCGCCAGGGCACGACTGCCGCCGCGCAGGAAATTTTGCGCAACCCGGAACAGCCGCCCGTGGAGGAGCCAGAAGAGCGCTATGCCCAGGATCGCGCCAAGCCCCTGGGCAAAGATGTAGTTGAGGGTGACGGTGCGCGGCGGAAAATAAAGCTGCGCAAATTTGACCGCGAGCACGAAGGCGATGCAGCACAAAAAGGCCGATCCGGCGCCGAGCCACCGCAGTCCCGTTCTGCGTCGCGGCCAGAACGCGCCCGTCACCGTGAATCCGAGCGGTGCCAGGAACAGGAGATTGGCCATCCAATCAGGCCGCTGATCGGAGCCGTGCACGACGTAGGGCGTCTGTGAGAAAGAGCGCCCACGCCGCGCTTGGATGGAGCGCCATGAAGTTAAACCCGGTCGGCCCGACCGCGACGCTGCCATAGATGACGACGAGCGCCCACAGCAGCGTCCAGCCGACGAAGCTGCGCCGCGTCGGGAAGGATCGCGCGCACACGCAAGGGGGAAGCCGCTGATCGACGTCGTCAGCGCCAGATCCGATCGAGCAGATTGGGAACATAGGACAGGATATCGCCCAGCGTGAAAAGCACGGTGCCGTCTGCGGCGGGGTTCGGTGCGGTCGCCGCTGGCGCCGACGTCTGCGGTACGGAGGCCGCAGTGCCGGCGAAAACCGGACGTCACGCGGCGCGGGCTTGCCGTTCAGCCACGCGGTGACATCGATTCGCTGATAGGCGATGAGCTTGGGTGCGTCGGGGAATGCCATCGGGATCAGCGTCTCCAGCACATCGAGCCAGACATGCCCGTCGGCAGTCGAGACAAGACGCGGGCCCGCGGCCGGGAAGCGCGCGCTCAAGGCCAATTCCGGGCGATGCGCCTCGATCGAGGCGCGGCCCCATTGGGCAACGGGCAGTGGCGCGCCGGCGACCTTCCCGTTCCGCACCGTGCGAGCTAGGGCGTCGAACCCGACCCAGCGATCGCCGTCAGAGACCTCGTAGAACGGCACGGCGACCGCGACGCCCCGCGCCAGCGCGAGCGAGGGCGCGAAGGAGTGGCGGACCGCGCCCGCTTGGTCCGCCGGCACGAGCAGTTGCGGTGCGTCCCAGCTCGGCGCGCCAGCTCGTGCCCTCCGCCGCGCGCCGGGCATAGAAGGCGGAATCGTTGCCATAGATACGGCTCATTGCCGTGCCGTGCCACGTCACATGCAGGTTGTTGTCGTCATCGACCAGGAGGCGAGCCCAGTCCGCAAGCACGTCGTCGTCGTTCGACGGCTCGGCCCATTCGGTCCGGCCGCGCAGAATGTTCTGCGCATCGACCCAGGCGCCGTCGGCATCGCGCCGGATATAGCGCAGCTCCCAATAGCCGCGGCTGGCCTTCTCGGTCGAGGCGTGGTCCGGCCCGCGGACGGTGTCGCTGAAGGCGAAATGCGCGCGGCCGGCGGCATCGACCGCGACGGAGATGGTCTTGACGCTGGTGCCCGCCGGGATCGGAATTTTCGCCGACCGCCATGTCGTGCCGTCGTCGGTGGAAACCGCATCGATGCCCGACGGCGTGGCAATATGAATGAGGTCGCCGCTGGCGCTCATCGATGGGCCGATATCGGCGCCCTCGCTGCGGGCACCGACATCCTGTATCGGTCCCCAACGGAACGCGCCATCGTCATCGGCAAGGCGCCGGTACCAGACATGCCCGTTGCTTTGCCAGGCGACGTGCACGGTATTGCCAACGACAGCCAGCGCGGGATAGGCGTTCCACGCCGTGGAGGCGGCGTCATCGACGCGGACGGGATCGTCCAGCCGCACCGTTCCGTTCGGCGCGACCGCCGCCCGCCGATACATGACGGCACTGCTCTTGCCCGGGCGACCGCCGTCGAGCCACACCATGTGGACGACGTCGCCGGCGGCATTGCGCGCGATCTTCGTGGCGTTATTGCCGCCGGTCGCGTTCTCGTCGCCGGAAAGGCCCACCGGCATGGTGCCCGGCGGCAGCACGATGAGGACGGCGCTCGCCGTCGCCGCCGGCTTGCTCGTTCGCGGCGCGCCCGACCACGCTATCCAGGTGACGCGGACCGGCTCCGGCCCCACCGGGTGGGAAAGATCGTTGGTGACGGCCCGGTCGCCGCTCTTGGCCGCTTCCAGCAGGTCGCGCAGCGGTGCAGCGTCCGGGGCCAGCTCTGTCTTCCCCGCCGGAAGCTCGATGGCCAGCGGCTCGGGAAGCGTGATCGCCGTGGGCTCCGCGCGCGGTTCGCGTGCCGCAGCGACCGGGGCTGCCGGTGCCACCGGGGCCGGCGCGGCTGCAACCGGGGCGCGGGGCGGCGCCGCCTCGCGCGGCCGGGGCTTGGCAAGCACGCGGGGTGCGGCGGCCTTCGCCGCGGGTTTGGCCGTATCGGAAGCACGCGGGGCTGCCGCGGCGGATGGCGCTTTTGGCGGCGGCGCCGGGATCGTCTCGATCTCGCCGTTGGCGCCCCGCCGCAGCTGCGGGATCGCATCGGGCGCCGGCGGCAACTGCTGCGCCACGCCAAGATTGATGCTTAAAGCAAAGGCGATGATCAGGAACGAGAGGCGCAGCATAGATCGGCGCAAGGACGGTCTCGCAAGCCTGAAATGAACGGGAAACGCAATAATCAGGCTACACCATTGCGGCCGCCGGGGCATCACGATTTTCGCCGCGGCGAGGCCTGCGCCGCCGCCGCTTCTCAGCGATTAAGGATGAAGCCGAATTCCTTGACCGGCGGTCCGTCGATGGTCACGCCGTCGAGAACGATGGCATGGCCGCGGCATCTGTCGAAATTGCGGATGTCGGCATCCGAGCCGCGAATTGACGATGTGCACGTCCTTGAGCTGCATGGTCCCGGGATAGCGGCAGGATTCCGCGGCGAAGCCGACGATCTCGGCGCTTTCGCGCGCCCTCGGTCTTCACCAATGTCGAGCGGTAGACCATGGTGTCGCCGCCGTCGGGAATGTCGAGGTCGCGGGAGCCCTTGGTGCTGCGGAAGGTCGAGTCCGAGATTTCCGTTTTGCGGCAGCGCGATTTGAACTCGTGGCCGACCCGCGCGTCGCGAAAGATCGAGCCGCGGACGATCACGCTGTCGCAATCGCCGCTGAAATAGACGTTGTGGGTTTGCCCGTTCCAGCCGTTGTCGTAGAATTCCGAATTCTCGATCACGGCCGACTTGGCGCCGGAAAGAATCCCTTCCTGCGAGCCGTGACACAGGATGTCGCGCAGGGTGAATGTCGTGTCGGGATCGGCACGGATGCAGGCGCCGTTCGCGCCCAAATCCACCGACACCACCGCGCCGCTGATTTCCAGGTTCTCGAGCGTCACGTCCGGCGCGGCGATCACGAAGCATGCCTTGTCCGCGGTGACGCGAAGCCCGGTGCAATCGAAATGCGGCCGTCCGGCGACGCCGCGGATCGTGAGGTTGGGCACTGTCAGCGCCACCGTCTCGGGGTAGGTGCCGCCGATAATTTCGATGATCCCACCGCTCCGGGCCACGGCGAGCGCTGCCGACAGGGAAGGATAGGCCTGACCCTTGCCGACGCAGATCGTGCCGGCGTCACACAGACGCGCGCCCGACCCTTTCTCGGTGGTGGGGTCGATGATCTCGATGTCGCCGTTGGCGCCGCGGCGCAGCGGGCCGATGGGCGATTGCGCATCGGGAAGGCTGGGCCCGCCGGCCTGCGCGATCGCATCGGCGGGTGCGCTCGCATCCCGGGCCGCCGCGGTGACAACCTGGGTGGCCAGAATTCCGAGCGGCATCACAACGGCGGCGAGGGCGGGATACCGCCGGCGTTCGCGCATTCGCAAGGGCTTCATCGCAGACATCGCCTTGGAGGACCCGCTTCCCGTATCGATGGCCGCCGCCGGTCCATAATACCCAGATCATCCCGGCGCTTGAAACAGCACGTCGTAGCGCGCGGCCATGGTTTCCAAGCCGTAGCTTGCGCGCACCTGGTCGCGGTTGGCACGGCCGAGGCGCGCGCGCAATGCGCCGTCCACGACAAGCCGCGCCAGCGCCGCCGCCAGCGCCGGCTCGTCCTCCCGCGGCAGCACGAAGGCGGCGTTCTCCGGCGCCACGATCCGCTTCACGTCGCCTACATCCGTGGCACAGACCGGAAGCGATGCCGCCATCGCCTCCAGCACCGCATTGGGCATTTGCTCGGTATCGGAGGTGAGCGCGAACACATCGAATTGGCCGAGGATCCGTTCGGGCTTGGCCAGTGCGCCGGTCAGCACGACGCGGTCGCGGATGCCGAGCCGCACCGCCTCCTCGATCAGCTTTTCGCGCTCGGGCCCGGCCCCGACGACGACCAGGCGCGCGCCCAGTTCCCGCGGCAGGGCGGCGAAGAGGCGCATGAGACGGCTGAGATTCTTCTCGGGGCGCAGGACGGCCACGGTCCCGACGACCGGCGCGTCGTCCGCGATCCCCAGCTCGGCCAGGAGGGCGGCGTCGGGTGGGCCGGCGAAGCGGTCGCAATCGATCCCGTTGGGCAGATAGAGAATGCGCTGCGGCGAAAGACGCCACACGCGCGTCGCGACATCGACCAGCACGAGGGACGGAACCACGATCCGGGCGCAATGAGACAACAGCAGGCGTCGGGCGATGACGCGCCGCCGATGTTGCCGCTGCGGCGATTTATCGGGGCCGAAGCCATGCTCGATGTGGATGTGCGGGCAGAACGGGAAGGCCCAATTGGCAAGCGCCCACTCGATCGAGCCCCAGTTATGGGTGAGGAGGAGATCGGGGCGCAATCGGCGCAGGAGTTGACGCTCGTGGCGCAGGTTCGCCAGGCCGATGCCGCGCGATTTGCGCACCGGGAGGGTCTCCAGGACGCAGTCGAGATTCTTGTCGATCCCCGCGGCCGCGGCGAAATTGCCGTCCATGGCGACGAGAGTGTGGCGATATTTCCGCTGCAGCGCGTTGACCAGGGCGACAAATCGCAGCTCCGATCCGCCGGCCGCGAAGGACGGGAAGACATGCAGCAGATGCCGCACGGGCCTTGCGGGATCAGCCTGGGAAATCGCCGGGGTCACACTCAAATTTCGCATTTGCGCGGGCCGATGCTAGAATAAGAATTGTTAGCGTGTTGTTTGTTAATATGTCTCGCTAGGACGGTTGCCGCAAAACCCGGTCGAGAGGGACGGCTTTGACGCAAGGCATCTACTATCTCTTGACGTTGATCGCCATCGGCGTGGTCATTCGCTGGTTCATCCAGAACGATCGGATCAAGCCTGGCGAACGCACGACCGGCATCTTGAGCATGGATCGGGCCGCCAACAAGGCAGAGAAGGCGGAGAAGAACTCGCGTTTCCTGCGGCGCCCCGCGACGCTCCCGCGTGGCACCCACCAACCTTAGCCGACGCGTGCCTTGAGAGGCATGGCTTCGCGTTGCTGCCACGGCGAATTCGCAACGGCCCATTTCCTTACGTTCTTCGGCGTATCGGCTACGCCGCCGATCTCGCCAAAGAAGAATTCCATGTATCCTTCGATCCAGCCGAGAAAATTCAAAAGGTCGTCACGATTGCGGACATAGGGTGTATTGCCCGGCTCGAGCGATGGGCTGTGATAGCTGATGGCGAAGACGCGGTATCCTTGGGCGACGAGGCTGCGCGTCAACCGCTTGCTTTCATCGAGCGTGTTGCCTTCGGGCGAAAGGCGCGCCCGGTTCAGGATCCGCAGGCTCGCCATGATCCCGGGAATCCTGAGGCGGCTTCCGAGATCCGACGTGATGGTGCGATAAAGCTCGTCCCCGAAGACGCGGGCCGCACCGATGGTGCCGACCGTGACGGGGATTTCCAGGATCTGGCGGCGCGCGGCAAGCCAATAGGGATGCGCGGTGGCGCCGGAATAATCGGGAGCGTTGACCGAGCCGCGCCACACCCCGGGCAACACGCTGCAATCGATCTCATAGCCCAGCGCATCCAGGATCTCGGCGGTGCTTTCCCCGGTTCCATAACGGCCGGCGCGGTAAAGCTGCGGCCGAAAGCCGAAGCGCTTCTCGATCGCCTCGGTCAGCACTTCGAGTTTCTGCCGTTCCAGAGCGCGCGGGAGATTGCCGGCGTAAGAGTTCCGTTCGCAGACTTCCTCCTCGTGCGGCGGCGTCACCCAGGCATGGAGCTGCGCCCCTATTTCGCACGTCCCGGCCTCAAGCATCTCGTGCAGCGGGCGGTATCCCGCTTCCTGGGTCACGATCGGATAATCGATCGCATAGGTCGGTATGAGGCCGTAACGCGCGAAGATCGCTTGGGCGCGGAACTGAGCCGACATCGACTGGACGCGGTTGTTGGACGGCGAGAAAGGTTTCCGCCAGTCGAAATCCTCTTCGGCATCGACGATCACCACCAGCCGCGGCTTTTCGTCGGCAGGAAATCGCACGATCGAGTTTTCGGCATTTGCCAGCAATGGGTGGCGCGCTCGCGCAAAGGGCGAGGGCACACGCATGGGTGTGGACCCCAGCGGTGCGGCGACAGGCACGGCGGCCTGATAAGATTTGGCCTGCCAACCGGTCATCGTTCTAAAGCACCGCTTGAGCCACCGCGCCGGAGGCGACGCGCTGGCAAGAAACACCAGGCCGTCGAGCGGTTGGTAGCCCAAGAAAGCAGAGCGCAAAATCAATTTGCACCCGGCAAAATAATCTTCGTTGCAGGCGGCGCGACCCAGGCGTTGGAGTTGCTCGCCCATGATCCGTCTGATCTCGCCTGGCGTCAGCTTGCCGCGCTGCGCCTCGATGCGGCGAGGAAGCATCATCATCGTGTAATGGGTGAGATCGGCGAAGCCTCGGCTCGACAGGCTATTTGCCCGCGTGTGGACGCGAACCAGAGTTTCGTCGACGTAGCCGAGATCGCCACGCGAGGCGAGACGAATCCACATATCCTGGTCTTCGCAGATTTTCAGGTTCTGGTCGAAACCGCCAAGCTCGATTATGACGTGCCGCCACACAAGAACCGACGGCGTTGCGATCGTGTTGGTCCCCAGCAGTCCCCTCCAGGCCTCCGAGCCCGAGGTCGGGCGCCGGCCGCGATAGAGGTCGCCGAGGTCCTTCCCATCCGGCGAAATTAGTCGCGATGCGCAGGAGACGAAGACGCACCGCTCGTCCGAAACGATGAGCGCCACCTGTTTTGCCAGCTTCGAGGGCAGCCATTCATCGTCAGAATCGAGGAACGCGATGAGCGCGCCGTGCGCGGCCTCGATGCCGGCGTTGCGCGCGCCCGACGCGCCCCCTTGCCGGTCGAGGCGCACCAGGCGGACAGATGGTTCGCCATACGCCGCGACTATTTTCGCCGTCTCGTCATCGCTGGCATCGTCGACCACGATGATTTCGAACGGCCGGTAGGTCTGGGCCAGAACGGAATCGAGCGCGCGCGCGATCGTCGTCGCCGAGTTGCGCGCGGGAACGACCACCGAGACCAGAGGCGTCGCCACCACGGTCGGGCCGGGAGCGCGCGCGCTTTCGGTCAGTTGAGATGCATCGTGGGCCATGGGCGCTGTCACGTCAGGTGGGGGTGCCACTCACGCCACGCACGACTAAGCTCCGCTGACACAATATCATTTCTTACGTCGTCTTCCGTCACGCTCTTCACCACGGAATTTACTAGCAGAACGTTAGCGAATGCCGAATATATCATAGACCAGAGGGCGCCCGCCCGGGAAGAACATCATCGTGAATCCGACAGTCCAGATGGCACCATGACCCGGCTTTTGCTTCCGTCTATAAAACGGACGAAATGGCGGCGCGTGTGACGGTCGGGGCCGCTACGTTGGTTCGAGGGTGAATGATGCATTTCGTGACGTCCGGAAGATTGCCCAAGAACGCTGCGCTGAGGGCCCGTTGCATCGTCAATCCCGATCGGCTTGCCGACCTGGCGCAGCGCTTCCGTGCGATGGGACCATCGGAAGATTTGGTCGACCAGTTCAGCTTCGCCCTTCATGACCTGCGCATGGGCGGGGCCTACAAGCGGACGAACCGCGGCCGGTTGGGCGAGACGGTACGGATGTTGTGCGCACATGTGAGACCTCAGTTTCGCCACGATCTCACGCTGCTCGACATCGGAGCGTCCGATGGAATTACGACGGTCGAGGCGGTGCGAACGCTGCGTCAGAACCTTGGCGGCGAGGTGCGGGCGTTTGTCGCCGATCTCAACATCTGCCTGCTGCGCTACAAGCGGGCGCAGATCGTCGAATACCGCGCCGCCAACGGCGAGCCCATCATGGCGCGGTGCGGCCCCGTGGGCGTTCTCCTGGCGCGACACCGCCACAATGTCGAGCAGAGCGACGGCCCGATCGCGGCGTTCTACCTGAAGCAGGAAGGGTTTCGGAAGGCGATGACGCTCGATGCGCGCATATCGCTGGTCAATCCCCTGGCGCATGCCGAACCGGGTGTCACGGTTCTGCAATTCGACTGCCTCGCCCGCTCGCCCGATCTCGTCGATCGAATATCCGCGGTCCGGGCAAGCAATGTCCTCAATCTCGACTATTTTGCCCGCGGCCAGATCGAGGGCGCCATCGCCAATCTGCACGCCTATCTGCGTCCGGAAGGCTGCCTCGTCATCTCCCGCAACGGTGATCAGGCGGCGGGCGAGGTCGAGAATGGGTCGGTCTGGCTGAAGGACAACGGCCGGTTCACGTGGGCCGAGGATTTCGGTGCGGGGTCCGAGGTCAAGACGGTTGTCGATGCGTGGCGCGCGCCTGGCACCGAGCCGCGATAAGCGCCCGGTTGTGGCCAAACGCGGCGGGCGGTGTTAGGTTTAACCGCTCGTTACAATGGCGGCGCTATCGTCTTCGAGACGTCGGTTAATGCGTCGCGAGATGTTAGGCTACAAGCAACGAAATGAATGACATTCCGGTCCGCGCTTAAAACCGCTGCGCATCGTTTCGGCGCGCTCTACGGCTATCATCGCTGGCACCATCGTCACGGCCTGACGGCGGTCATGTTCCATCGCGTGCTTCCCGCCGCGGTGCTCGAAAGCACGCAGGCCGATCCCAATTACACGCTGACGACGGAGTTTTTTGTGGAAATCGTTGCGTTCCTGCAACGTCACTACACCCTTGTCTCGCTCGATCAAGTCCTTGCCGCGCATGAGCACAAGACGCGCCTTGCCTCGCGCGCGCTCATCCTTACCTTCGACGACGGCTGGCGCGACAATCTCGACCACGCGCTGCCGATCCTGCGACGGATGGGGGCGCCGGCCGCGCTCTTTGCGGCGAGCCAGCCGATCGACGAGGAATTCCGGTGCTGGTGGCAGGAGGTTCTGTTGTGGGCGCTGCGGTCGGGGCGGCGCAGCTTCGAGCAGCTCTGGCAGGACGCCAACAGCGCAGGAAGCGACGCCCCACCCGCGGCGGGGTCCGAGCGCGACCATGATCTGCTGCTGCGCTATGGCGCGCTCGAGCCCAGCCGCCGCGAGGCCGTGCTGGAGCCGCTCTCGCGCGAGCTCGGCGCGCTACAGCCCGCGCCTCACATGCTGCGCGCACCCGACCTGCAAGCATGGTCGCGCGGCGGGATGGCGGTCGGCGCGCATGGCGCCTCGCATCTACCACTCACGCGTGTGCCGGCCGCAGCCGACGACATCGCGCAAGCGAAAGGGCGTCTGGGGCGGCATCTCGGCCTGGCCGACGGCGTGGCCTGTCTTTCGTTCCCGCATGGCCGATACAATGCCGATGTGGTGGCCGCGGCCCGGGGCGCCGGCTATAAGCTGCTCTTCACCAGCGATCCCGTGATCAACCCGTGTCCGGACGGCTGGGTCGACGGTGATTTGATCGGCCGCATATCCGTGGCGACCCAGGACATTGCCGGCCCCGACGGCCGCCTGTCGTCGGAACGCCTTGCCGCATGGATGTTCCTGCGCCCGCGCGTTGCCTTGGCAAGGTCGGGGGATCAGCGGGCATGACCGGTGCAAGCACAGCGTTCGCCCGGCCAGGCCGCGTCGTAGAAGTCGCCAGCGTACATCGTTTTCTGGATTGATTGCATGCGAGACCAGGTACCGAATCGCTATACCGCGCGCGTTGTCCGTCCGCACGAGTTGACGGATGCCGAGCGCGGCTTGTGGATCTCGCTGTGCCGAGACGACGAGCTGCTGCGGCACCCGTTCCTCTCGCTCGGCTTCACCCAGGCTGTGGGCGAGGTTTTCGCCAATTCCTTCGTGGCCGTCATCGAGCGATCGGGCGAGGTCGCGGGGTTCTTTCCCTTCCAGTTTGGCAACGGTGCCCACCATCTTCTGCGGGCCGCGGAAAGGATCGGCGGTGATCTTTCCGATGCGTGCGGGCTGATCGCGCGATCGAACGTGCGGATCAGCACAACCGAGCTTCTCTCACTGGCCGGGCTCAGCACATTCACCTTCAATTATTTGTTCGGCACCCAGTTACGCTATGGGCTCGACGATGGGCGTTCGAGCATAGGGTTGCGCATTCCCCTGGGAAGCTCCGATCTGCCCTTCTGGGCTCAGCTAAAGAGCACGAACGGCGATTTCGCCCGCCAGGTCGAACGCAAAGAAAGGCAGTTGGTAAAGCGCTTGGGGCCGGTGAGATTTCAGTTCGACTCCCCTGATCATGACGAGGAACTCGAGCGCGTCATCCGGATCAAGCGCGAGCAATACCGGCGCACCGGCGATTTCCGATCCTTTGGCGCAGGAGTGGCGCCGGAAGCTTCTTCGCAATCTCCTTGGCAGCACCGACAAGAGCTGCTCTGGCGTCCTCTCGACCCTCTATGCCGGTGACACCTGGCTTGCGGCGCATCTCGGGCTGCGGTCGGAGACGATCCTGCACCAATGGTTTCCCGTATACAGTTCGGAATTTCAACAGTTCTCGCCGGGCCATGTGCTGACCAGATATATGGTGACGCACGCCGACTCCATCGGAATGAAGGAGTTCAATTTCGGCGGGTTCGGAGATTACAAAATTCACTTTCGTCCCGAACAATACGACATCCGGGCGGGCGTGTGGCGGGACGGGAAAATGCGCTCCCTCGTCTATCATATGGGGCAGGCGATCGGCTGGCGTGTCGCGAAGCGGCGGGCCGCGCTATAGAGCAGCGATGATTGGCGGCAGCATGGGGTCATCCGCGCAACGCGGCCGATACCGATCCTACCGATAGACGACGCGATAATATAAGAGCCCGACCAGCTCATGCAGAGCGACGAAGCTTTCCTCGAGATTGCCGATGGAGGGCAAAAACGCGTGCCATTCGACCTTGGTCGGCACGAATGACGGCACCACGCCCGACGGGATCGCCGTGATACCGAATTGCCGAAACGCCCAGATCGCGCGCGGCATGTCCCAGCGCTGCGATACCAGAACGACCGTGGAAATTCCGTTCGCATGCAAAATCGCGGCAGAGAATTCGGCGTTCTCGTAGGTGTTTCCCGATCGCGTCTCGCGCCACCGCACGAGAACGCCAAAATCCGCCTCGAGCATCTGCGCCATGAGATCGGCAAGCGAGGCGTGATCCGGGGCGAAGCTGCCGCCGGAAACAAGGATCGGCAGGTGTGACGCGCGGTATTCGCGCGCCGCCAGGAAAACCCGCTCGAGACTCAGGGCGCCCAATCTGTCGTCGGCAGGGCGATCCGCGCTGGCGTGCTCGTCCGCGCCGAGCACGATGATTGCCGCGGCGGGTTCATTGCCGACCTGGCCGGCCGGCACCTGGCGCAGGAGCGCGGCGATCAGGCCATCGGAAAGTAGCGGTGTCGCCAATGCGTAAAAACAGGCAAGAGACGCGAACGCGATGACGAAACCGAATCGCTGCCCGCGTGCGGCGGCGGCAATTCCCAGGACCGCCGTAACGATAAAGAGCATCGGCGGCGATAGAAACGAATAGGACAGCGCGTGGACTGCCGGGAACATGTCAATCCACAGAGCAAGGGTGACGCGGTGGGAACAACCGGCAACGACCTAACGCGGCATCTGCTTCATCATAGCGAGACCCGGAGGAGGGGCTCATAGGCCCAGTCCATCATAGACCGTGCTTTCCCGCAAACCGGCGGCGAAGCGGTAATTGCAGCCGATCGCGGAAAAATTCTTGTGCCAGCGAGACCGCCGCGCGTTCCGGACCGGAAGGATATCCCCGCGCCATCCAGAAATAGAGGATGCTGCCCGTGAAAACGGCTGCGCCAAGCGTGGCGTCTGCGAAGAGGCGTATTACCGGGATCGCCAACGGAACGAAATATTGAAAGCTCAGTACCGCGGCGCTCATGATCACTGTTGAGATGATCGCCGGCCACACCGCGCGAATGAACTCCGTCGGGTGTGCCGCCAGAACTTTTTCCGCGGCCCGGAACAGCGCCGGCACCATTACGACCGTCGCGACGAAACGAGCGATCGCTATCTGCAGCGTGCCGCCGAATTTCGCGGCTGCCACCACGGCAATGGCCAGGACGATGACGCGCGTCCACTGCATCTGCGCAGAGATCCGCGGATGACCCGTGACATCAAAGATGACGTAGGCTGTATTGGAGATGGCAAGCACGCCGCTTGCAACGGCAAGCCATCCCACAAGGGGCGAGATCGCCGCCCATTTGCCGCCCAGGAGAATCAGTACCAGCGGCGGTGACACCAGCGCAATGCCAACGCTGATGGGAACGCACAGCATCACCATGGTGTTGAGGACGTCGAAATACGACTGACGCAACTTGTCGGTATCGCCATGGATCGTCGCGAATATGGGAAACAATGCGCTGGATACGGGAGTGGCAATCTCCTGCGTCGGCGCGGCACCAAGATCGGCGGCGACGCTGTAGCTCCCCATGAGAACCGCGCCGAAGCCGACGCCGACGGCAATCTCGTCGACCTTGAGGTTGACATATTGGCCGATGCATTTCGTCAACAGCCAGGAGGAAAAAGACCAGATCTCGCGAGAGCGCCGGAACGAGATGCGGGGACGATAGGGATGCATGACATAGCTGAGCACGGTCCCGCCGGCGCGGCTTGCGATGATCCCGACGACAAGCGCCCAATAATTCCGCCAGATGATGGCCGCGACAATCGTGGCCACGAACGCGATGAGTTTCTGAAACAGCGAATAGCGGAAATCGCGGGCGAAATCGAGGTCGCGACGGAAATTGACGATGCCAATGTTCTCGAACCCGCCGAGCAGCGCCCGCAGTGCCAGCCATTGAATCACCGGCACGGCTCGCGGCTCATGAAAGGCGTAGGTCGCCAGGGGGGCCGCGGCGACGATGACGAGCGCGACAGCCAATCCGATGAGGAGCGATAGCGTCCACGCCGTATCATAGTGTTCGCGTGTTGGCGCAGGATGCCGGATGAGCGCGAGCTTCTGGCCCGTCTCGTTCAGCACCTCGATGCCGCCGACGATGATCATGGCCATCGCGACGATGCCGAAATCCGCCGGTGTGAGGAGCCGCGCCAGGATGACGGTGCTGATCAGGCCGGTCAGCCGCACGATCCAGCGCAACAGCACGGCCCAGGCGGAGCCGCGCAATATCTCGCGATGGACGGTGCGCTTGATCTTAGGTACCGACTGTTCCGCTGTCATTAAATGCGGGCCCGCAAAACACGCTCATGGCGTCAAAGGCAACCAGACACTTGCCGGAAGAACCTCAGGCCGAAACACGGTTCTCCCGGCGGCCCATCGCCGCCTTGATATGGTTCTTGATCTTGACGCCAAGCGGGTGGCGGTCGAGGACGAAGCCCACGGCCGACTTCAGCACCAGGCGAGGGCTGGAGCACGCGAGATAGTGCAACAGACTGAAACGTCCCGCGATGTTCGTCACGTAGGGCATCTGTCCGGCGGGATCGCCTGCGCGGGGACGCTTGGGTGCAAACAACCCGAAACAAAGATCATTGACATACCGCATGCTGCACCAACCGTCGGCGGTGTACCAACGGCGGAAGCGACTCCACTTTTGTCGTTGGCTTTTATTCGTGCCGTCATCGATCCTGAGAAGGTGGCGATGCTCGGGTGCGAGCTGCGCGACGGCCGTCGCGAGCTGCTGACTGTTGATCGCGCGGCTCCACGTCGCGTTATCATGGCTGCGGCGCCCATAGCAGCCGAAGAACAGGCGGCACATCGGACGGTCGCTCGTATTGGCGGCGCGTCCATGCCACGCCTCCGTCGAGAAAAAGCAGATGTCGCCGCTCTTGCCGCTGAGATGGATCTCGCGCGGGTGCTCGCTTCCCGTATCGGCCATGCAGTAGGTGGGCGGCGGGGTCGACCGGTGTGATCCCGGGACGAGACAGGTACTGCCGGTATTCCACTCCTGCTCTTCCAACAGCACCGTAAAGGAGAACGTCCCACGCCGGTCCTTGTGATAGCCCAGGCGTGTCATGAGGCCCGGCGGCACGACCTCCAGCCACGTATTCGAAAGTACGAAATCGGGTCCGAGTACCCGGGCAACCGTATTATAGATGACGTCTTTCTCGATGATCTTGTGGAAGATCGGATTTCTGAAGCCGATATGAGGAACGATGTTCGTCGGCGTGATGTCGTCCGGCTTGGCCGGGCTGGAGCGGGGCACCGGGTTGCTGGGATCGTAATCGTTGCCGATGTGCAGGAAGCCGAAAGGAAACTCGTCAACCAGCGCTTTGGTGGCCGCGGAAATTTCAGCGAACTCTTCCGGCGTGAAAACGCCTTCAAGCCGCAGATGGCCGTTCGCCTCGAGGCTGCGCCACTGCTCCGACGTAAGTTCTTTCTGCATGTGCGGTTCTCTCCGGAAGAACCAGTCGGCGACGCGAACGCTACGGTGCCTGCCTCAAGCCGCGTATTCCTACCGGTGCATTATGTCTATCACTAGACGCCTTATTTTGCAACTTTCGGTACCGCAGAAGCGTCGCCAGCGGAGGCGTCGCCGGCAATTTTTGGGCATTCCCGCCACGGTTTCCGGGAGGGATATCAAAGCAGCTCCGAGACTTTCCCAGCCAGGGGCCCATCGACGCGAGCCCGAAGTGAGACGGGGAAGTGCCGACCAAGAATTTATGTTAACGAAGCCACACCTGATCTCTTGCGTTAAGTACTTTGGATGGGCCCCGTATTGTCGCGTTAATGAATATGACGGGGGAAGTCATTCGCGGAGGGCCCGATGATCGGCCCTAACAGCGTCTTCCGTCAAAGCACCGGATCCGGCACGACAATTCTCTCCGCCTGCCGTTTGCCAAACGCAATGCAGGGCGCTTCGACGTAACGATAGAGCCCACCGGAAACGATCAACGTGCCCAGGCACGTCAACCCCATCAGGAGCCCGAAGAAGGGCCACTGACCCAGTGCCGCCGCACCCGCGTTCTCGAGCGTGCGCAGCGACAGCGTCAGAACCATCGCATGAGCGAGGTAGATCGAATAGGAAATCCGACCGACCAGCAAGGCGGGAGGCGATTCAAGAAACCTGTGGAGGGGACCGACCCGAACGAATCCGGAGCGTACGCTGCGAGAAAGACGGACATCCACACAACGATGCCGGGACTGTGCGTCGACAGATAGGCTAAAGCAATGCCGACCGGCGCGAATAGCGGCATTTGCGGGCGCCATGGGTGGCGCCAAGCGAAGTAGCAGACGATCCCGATGGCGAACATCGGAACGTGCCGCGACAGAACTCCCTCGCCTCCGCCGACAAGAAAATGCAACGCGCACGCGCCGATGATGACTGCCATGGCCTGTGCGCCACCGGCAGTGAGGGCGGCGAATAAAATCGGGGCCAGCACGTAGAACTGCCATTCCAGCGAAAAACTCCAGGCTTGCCCGAGGATCACGTAATTAGCCGACGGCAGCAGCCAATCAGGGATCAGCGCATGCACCATCAGAAGATGCGCGGCGGAGTTCTCCACTAGATGGGCGAGCGATGCTTGCGCGATCACAACGCGGTTCACGTTGAGGCTGTGCGGCCACGGTGCTTGCGAAAAAGCCGTGACCGTCATCGGCAGGAGCGTCATCGCTGCGATCAGGCAGATGAGATAGACGGGGTAAAGCCGCAGAAACCGCCGCCAGATGAATTTTCCGTAGCTCTCGTGCGCGGTATCGAGCAGGTAGAAGATCACAAACCCGCTCACGATAATGAAGCTGTCGACCGCGTTACCGCCGGCTGCAATAACTTTAAACGGACCGCGCCAATGCTCGCCCAACCCGGCGGCGGCGAGCACGTGCCCGAGGACGACCCAAAGCGCCAAGACGCCGCGCAATCCTTCGATGGTACGAATTTTGTGCATTCACGCTCCCGCACGGCTCCCAGGTGTCAGCGATTTCTCGCCATTCCCACGACATTGTCCTGGGCGGGGACGGATCGCTCCGACGGCGGCGAAGCAAGGGGAGCGCTTCCGCCGAGCCTGCGCATAAATTGCTCCGTTTCAACGAAGAGTTCGCGCTTGCGTGACGCCATCCGCTGTACGATCACGTTCCTCGCGTCGAGCAATTTCTCGAATCTATTGACGAGCTCCGCTTCCGTTGCTTCGTTGAATTTGATGCAGAAATCGCTCATGCCCATCAACTCGAAGAACGAGAAGCACTTCTGGTCATAGGCAATGTTCAGCACGGGCGTTTCCGCATTGGCGCAAAAAATCGACGAATGCAGCATCTGCGAAACCACAATATCGACGGTGCGGTAGGCGGCGATCATGGTTCGGGGATCGGCGTCCACGACGTCGAGAACGATCCCCCGGGAGCGCAGCAGTCCAATTACGGGAGGCTCGAGATTGTCGTGAACGAAATACACGAAGTGGGCGTTGTGTTTGCGCTTGATCTCCCGCAAGAAGGCGACGAACTGAGGAAGAAAATCAGATAGCATGGCAATCGCGTACGGGCCGTGGCTGGCAAGGTTGAGGCCCACCCTAAGTTCGCCGGCCGCAGATTGCCGTCGCGGCAGCCTTTGCGCATGCCCAAGGAAAAGCGCGGGATCACCGATGACGCATACGCCCGTATGCGCAAAGTGGCTGAGCAGCGTCTGCGTCTCCCGATCGCGGACGCTTATCCCGTCGAGACATGCGACCAGTCTTGACAGCAATTCCGTGGTTTGGGGCGGCAGTGGCGCGGAAAGATCGAACGCGGGCTCATGCAGGAGGCGATTAAGGCCGATGGCGAACGCCACTTTGCGACAGGTTATCTTTTCCAGCCACGGCACGTCTTCCAATCGCCGATTGAGCTGTCCCGAGCCGTTTAGAAATATGTATCCCCCGCCGCCGATGATGAACAACCGGCATTCATCGTTGATGCGGCTGACGATCTCGTCCGACAGTGTTCCCCAGGTGACCTTCATAATTTGATCGGCGATACCGGCGTCAAGGAGGAGTTCCTCGATCGATTCACCGATGGCGATATCCCCCCGGTTCGTGGCGATGACCGTTTCATAGTGGTAGGGAATGAGATGGAGGCGCCCCGTAACCCGCGACGCAAGCCAGTTGGCGGTGTTGCGTACGAGGCCTTTTGCTTTCTTGAGCGGCGACTTTTCGATCTTTGAAAACGCTTCCGTGGGTGCAATCGGAATATAAAGGCAAGTTTTGGTACCCGCGGTCATTTATTTTTGTCCCTTAACCCTTCATATGCTAAATTTACGTTATCGTTGCGCTGCGTAAATGATCCATTCGGTGACGGCAATTTGAAACGAGTTTAGCAAATTCGCCATGCCTCAGCAAACGGAAGTGACGGGAGATATCATAAACCTTGCAGTCGCTAACTCGATGTGAAATCGATCTCTGGGCCGAGTTGATGGCGAATGACCCGGACCTGCGCACGCCGTTTCTGTCGCATACTTATGCCGCCTCGGTAGCCTCGGTATTCCCACATGTGCGGGTGTGTCGTTTGGCCGTCGCCGATCGGGTGGTTGGCTTCTTCCCCTTCCAATTTCACAGCCCCATGCATCAACGGTTCGGCATCGCCGAACCTGTCGGCGGAATTTTCACTGATTATTTCGGGATCGTTGCGAGATCCGGTCTGGCGCTGACGCCGCGCACGCTGATGCGGCTTGCCGGGTTGAATGCGCTCTTCTTCACGCAGCTTCACCAGAGCCAGAGTCGCTTTGGCCTTACCGGTGAGAGACCGCAGTCCGGATTTCGCATCCGCCTTCCGACCACATCGGGTCCCGCATGGGAAAAGCTACGGGAGATGAACAAAAAACTCGCTCTGGACACCGAGCGTCGGGAGCGCAAGCTCGTTGCAGCGCATGGGGCGCTACGATTCGTGTTCAATCATGCCAATCCGCTGCCGCACCTTCGCGACCTCATTGCCGCCAAGCGCGCGCAATATGCGCGGACCAAGCGCATCGACCTCTTCGCAACCGATGAACCCCGCGCGTTCCTCGCGCTGTTGTCCGCATCGCGAGAATCCGGACTGTTCGGGCGTTCTTTCGACCTTGCATGCCGGCGACACCTGGGTCGCGTCTCATTTCGGAATCATGCACCGCGACATGTTGCATTACTGGTTCCCGGTCTACAATCCCAAGCTCACCGATTACTCGCCGGGGCGGCAGCTGCTCGCAGCCATCATTCGATCCGCCGACGCGACCGGTGTCGCCTGCATCGACCGCGGCGCGGGAGAAAGTCCGGCAAAACGCGCCTTCGCCACGGAGCGGCACCAGTTCGAGCGGGGCTTCTGGTACCGCCCCCACGTCAACAGCCTGCTCTATCGCGCCGGGCTATCGATGGCATGGCGAACGAAGGGAGCCTTGGCGCGATTGAAGAGACAGGCCTAGCGATCGAAAATCCAACCGGCCCGGAGACAGCGCAAAATTCGCATTCCCCTTTCCGTTAGATTTCATTGTTGCGGAGCCTCGCTTGGGCTTAGTCTGGCGCTCCCATCGAGTGTAGCCAATGCGTGATATTGTCCTGATGCTGGCGATAACGGCGGGCATCGGTTCCTCGTTCTTCTCCCCGTATGCCGGGCTCCTCGTGTGGGTCTGGTACGCGATCATGTATCCACAAGACGGTGCGTACGGGTTCTCGCGCAGTCTGCCATTGAATTTCGTCATCGCGGCGGTGGCGGCATTTTCTTGGCTGATCTCGCGGAGCGAACGGAAATTCCCTGCCGTCAACCTGACGCTCGTCCTCGTCATCATGTTTCTCGCGTGGGTGACGATCAATTCGTTTTTCGTTCCTTACCCCGCTTGGTCGTGGGTGTACTGGGATCGCGTGTGGAAGATTTACGCATGTGGCCTGCTTGCGATGGTCCTGACGACCAACAAGGTCAAATTCCAGGCGCTGATGTGGGTTGCTGTCATCTCGCTGTCATACTGGGGCCTCCGCGGTGGCATGTTCACGCTTACGACGGGCGGGGACTACCACGTATTCGGGCCTCCCGATAGCGAGATCGGGGACAATAACGATTTCGCGCTCGCCATCACGTCGATGCTGCCGCTCCTTTATTATGTGCGCATTCACACGGCGTCCCCGGCCATACGCATGGCCGTCGTGGCCGTGCTCGGGTTCGACGTACTGACCGTGCTTGGCACCTATTCGCGCGGCGGCTTTGTTGCTCTCAGCGTTCTTGTCGTAGCGGCTTGGCTGCGGACGAGGAACAAGCTCATCTATCCCTTTGCTGCCGTCATCATGATCGTCCCGATTCTCCATTTCATGCCGCAATCCTTCTTCGACCGCATCAACTCGATCAACGACTATCAGACCGACGGGTCGTTCCAGGGGCGGGTCATGGCGTGGCACGTGGCCTATGACGTCGCAGTCGACGATTTCCCCTTCGGGGCGGGGTTCTATGCGCCACAGCTTTCGCCGATTTTCAATCATTATTTCCCCGGCGCGGCCACCCATGCCGCCCACAGTATCTATTTCCAGGTCCTGGGCGAACACGGATTCATCGGACTCGGCATCTACCTCATGATGATCGCGAGCGCCTTTCTCAATCTGCGTTCGGTCATTCGAACGACGTCAAAATCACCCGAACTCGCGTGGGCAAACGACCTTGCCCGCATGATGCAGCTCAGCATGCTCGCCTTCTGTGTCGGGGGGGCGAGCATGAGCCAGGCCTATTACGACCTGTTCACCCTGAATATCTGTCTGAGCGCCGCGCTGCGCGAGCTCACGAGAAAGGCGCTGGCGCCGACGCGCGATCGCGGCGTGGCCGAGGCGCGGCCGGTCGCCATGCCGCGGCCCTATGTGCCGGCCATGAAGTATGAGCGCGGGATCGACACGAGCAGTTGACGACATGACGCAAATTCCTGTCTCGCGTACGAACCCCGTCGCCATGCCTGAACCGCAGGGCGTCGCGCGTCGTGGCATCCGTGCGGATGTCGCGAGCGTTGTTGTCCTGCTCGCGGCTGTCGTCATCATCGGTGCAACCGCGTCGTGGCACGGCGAGTTCTGGTACAGCGACGCCCCGCGCCATGCCCTCAATGGCGTCTTCGTCGCGGATCTGTTGAAGGAATTGCCGTCGCCCGCGCATGCGCGGCAATGGGCGATCGACTATTATCTGCAGTATCCGGCCTTGACGATCCTGTTCTATCCGCCGCTCTTTCCGGCAGCGGAGGCCGCCGTCGTCCTCGCCATCGGTCCATCGAATGCGGCCCCCATCCTGACCGAGCTTGCGTTCTATGCCGCGCTGGCGCTCGGTACCTACGCGCTGGCGCGCCGTTGGTTGGCCCCGGCCTTGGCCTGCGCGGCGGCGCTGCTGCTGTGCAGCTTTCCGGAAGTCGCGCTGTGGGGCCGTCAGGTGATGACCGACGTTCCCGCGC
The DNA here is from genome assembly GCA_963832575.1 of uncultured Alphaproteobacteria bacterium. Taxonomy (GTDB): domain Bacteria; phylum Pseudomonadota; class Alphaproteobacteria; order ATCC43930; family CGMCC-115725; genus DATJLY01. Next base: position 5,637 of record CAWHUT010000010.1, on the reverse strand, counting down.
TGGCGTTCCTGGTATGGAGTGCCTATTGCCTCGAGCGCGCGCTCGATGAGCGAGGCCAGCGCTTTCTCTATGCCGCCGCCGCACTTCTGGTGCTTGCCGCCTATACCAAGCTGACCGCCATCTTCGTGGTGCCGGTTTACGTCTTCGTTCTTCTGTGGCGGCGCGGCGGCGCTGCGCTGCGCGACCGGCATGTCTGGCTGGTTTGCGTCCTCGCGGCGATTGCGATGATCCCGCTCGCCCTGCTCACGCTGAAATTCGGCCAGGCGAACGTCCAATCCGTCGTCGGCCTTTCCAACGAAACCGTCGCGCGCAACAGTCTGCGCGGCTGGATCTTCTATCTCCTGCGATTGCCCCATCAAGTCGGGTGGGTGCCGCTGGGCCTTGCCGCGGGCTATGCGCTGCTGCTTCCCCTGCGCCGCTCGACCGCGTTGCCGCGTCCCGCCATCGCATTCCTGCTGGCCTGGTTTGCGGTCAACTACGTGTTCTTCTCGGCGATCGATCTCAAGACGGACCGGCTGACCCTTGTCCTGCTCGTGCCGGTTTCCATCTTCGCCGTGGCATTTTTGCGCGATCGGCTGCCCGGGCCGCGCCTTGCCGCGGCGGCCGGGCTCGCGCTAGCGGGCGGCAGCCTGGCGTGGACGCTCGTTTATGCACCGGTCCCACGCGTCGCCGGCTATGCCGAGGCGGCACAGTGGATCACCGCGCATACGCCGCCGGGACGGGTGCTGTTTTCGGGCAGTCGTGACGGGTCCTTCATCTTCAACCTTCGCCTCCTCGACCGGGAGCGGCGCTACACCGTGGTGCGGTCGGACAAGCTCTTGCTCAATGTCGCGGTGTCCCGGTCGTTCGGCGTCAGCGAGAAGGACGTGAGCCCCGATCAGCTCGCGGCCATGTTCCACGACTATGCCCTCTCCTATGTCGTCGCCGAGCGCGATTTCTGGACGGATCTCGGCACGATGCGCGAATTGCAGACGTTGCTCGATTCCAACCGTTTCGAGGAGGTCGATCGGATCGCGATCGCCGCCAACGTGCCGCATGCGGACAAGGAGCTGCGGATCTATCGCTGGCTCGGCCCCACCGCCGCCGAACCGAAGCCGCTCCAGATGGATCTCCTGATGATCAACCGAACCATCGAACAGGCGCCGTCACGATGACAAGATCGGGATCGTTCGACAACACGCCGACCGTGCGGTTCCCATGAATTCAAGCGCGCTCGCACCTCCCCGGACGACGAACTGGGTTGCTCTGTACGGAATGCTTATTTTCGCGCTGGTGTTGCGCGTCGGGTGCGCTCTCTATTTCAAGAATCTCGGTCATACCGACGAAATCTTCCAGTACACGGAACCGGGCCACCGCGCGGTATTCGGCTACGGTATCGTGACCTGGGAATTCCGGGACGGGGGCCGCTCCTGGCTGCTGCCCGGGCTCGTCGCCGGCATCATCGAGGCTGCGTCCGTCATTTCGGACGATCCGTCGGTTTATCTCGGCGCCATCGGCATCGTCATGTCGATCCTGTCGTTATCGATCGTCGTCGTAGCGTTTCTCTGGGGCAATCGGCTTTACGGCACGACGGGAGCGTTGATCACGGCGGCGCTCGCGGCAACCTGGCCGGAACTAATATACTTCGCGCCAAAGCCCCTCACCGATGTGATTGCAACGGACGCGTTCATCCTGGCGATCTTTGCCGTTTATCCGGATACGGACGAGCGGTCCCGGAAAGCATTTTTCGTAGCGGGGCTCCTGCTGGGCCTGGCGTTTGTGCTCCGGTTCCAGATCGCACCCGTGCTCGCGCTCTTCGCTCTTTTGATTGCCCGCGCTCGATGGAAGGATCGCTGGCTGCCACTCGTCGCCGGTGGCGTCGGACCTCTCCTGTGTTCGGGCCTGCTCGACGCCTTTACCTGGAGTTATCCATTTCAATCGATGATCGTGCCTTTGTCGAAGGCCGCCGGCGTCGCGTACGCGGCGTCGGAAGCCGAGCCTTTCTACTGGTATGCCGCGGTGCTCGCCTTGAATTGGTCCGGCGCCATTGTTCTGGTGATCGCGATGGCGTGGCTCGGCGCGCGGCGGATGCCGATTCTTGCCGTGATTGCCGTATTTACGCTCGCCTTCTATTCGCTCCTCGGCATCAAGGTGTATCGCTATATCTATCCGGCCCTGCCCTTGCTCATCATTCTTCGCAGGCTTGGGCACCAGCGAAATGGTGATATGGCTCGGACGGCAGTTCCCCCGATACGCTCTCGCATTCGTCGTGATTGCCGTCCTGGGGTGGCCGACAACCTCCGCTGCGTTGGCGATTGGCGATCATTTCCGCATCTATCTGACCAAGGATGGCGCCATTCTCGACGCCTTTGAAAAAGTCGGGCGCAAACAGGACCTCTGCGGCGTCGGCATCGCCGACATTCCGTGGTGGCGCACGGGCGGCTATAGCTACCTTCACCGCAACGTTCCCATGTATATGGTACCACCCAAAGAGCTGACGCAGCGCGCGCCGGGCTTCAACTATCTCATCGCGGCCGGCGACCGCATCGCCGAAGGTTCATCGTTTCAGCGCCTGAGCTGCGCCGAGAATGCCGGTTTTTCCGGTGCCAGCCGCATCGACGTCTGCATCTATCATCGGCCCGGGCAATGCGTGGCGTCGCCCGACGGCACACTCCAAGACCAGCAGTGAGCGGCTAGACCGGACCATCGAATGGACGCCGGCATGTACAAGATCGAATTCGACACGCGTCGATCCTTGCCGGGGCGCGAGCTTGGGCAGCCGAACGCCACGGGCGCGAGCGTGACAACGCCACGATCCGCCACGACGATCGCACTGCCTGCCATTCTTCTGGTAGCGCTGCTGGTGCGCGTCGGCGCCGCGGCCCTCATGCCCAACACAAGCCACACCGACGAGATCTATCAGTATCTCGAGCCGGCCCATCATCTGGTGTTCGGCTACGGGGTGGTGAGCTGGGAATTCCGCGAGGGCCTGCGGTCGTGGGTTCTGCCCGGCTTCATTGCCGGCCTCATGAAAATGGCTGCGACGTTTTCCGACGATCCGCGCGTCTATCTCGGAGCCGTCGCGACGGGGGTGTCGCTGCTTTCGCTGGTCGTCGTCGCGGTGGCGTTCGCCTGGGGCCGGCGTCTTTACGGCACCACCGGCGCCGTGATCACCGCAACGTTGGCCGCGGCATGGCCCGAGCTCATTTATTTTGCGCCCAAGGCGTTGTCCGACGTGGTCGCGACCCATGCGCTGGTGCTGGCGGTCTTTCTCGTCTATCCGGAGCCGCAGACGAGGCGCAGCGCCGCTTTCTTCGCGTGCGGATTTTGTCTTGGCCTGGGGTTTGCGGTTCGCTATCCGATGGGACCCATCTTCGCCGTCGTCGCCCTTTTCGCGTGTCGCGGCGACATCAAGGGACGCTGGCTGCCGCTGGTCCTCGGCGCGGCCGGTCCGGTCATCTTCGCCGGGCTGCTCGATGCGGTGACCTGGACCTATCCGTTCCAGTCGATCTGGAAGAATTATTGGAACGACATGGTGCTCGGCGTCACGGCCGAACAGGGCCTTGAGCCCTGGTATTGGTACATCGGGGTGGAGGTGCTCAACTGGTCGGGTGCGCTCGTGCCGCTGCTCGTGCTCGGCTGGCTGGGCGCGCGTCGCATGCCGTGCGTGGGCTTCCTTGTGCTGTTCATCTTGGTGTTCTTCACGCTCATTTCGCACAAGACCTATCGCTTCATCTATCCCGCCCTGCCGTTCTTCATCATCCTCGTCGGGCTTGGCACGAGCGAGGTCGTGGCGCGCCTGGGACGCGCGTATCCCCGGTGGGCGGAGGCCCTCGTCGGCCTTGCGGTGATCGGGTGGCCGCTGACCTCGGCCGCGCTTTTCATCGACGACCACTTCCAAACCTACATGCACAAGGACGGCGCCGTTCTCGATGCCTTCGTAAGCGTCGGCCGGCAGCCGAGCCTGTGCGGCGTCGGCATCGTCGGCATCAAATCGTGGCGGACGCCCGGCTACACCTATCTCCATCGCAACGTCCCGATGTATCTGCTGCCGGCCGACGAGATCGCACGGCGTAAAGCGAGCTTCAATTACCTGATTGCGTCACAGGACAGTCCGGTCGGCACTGCCGATTTCACGCGCATGAGCTGCGCCGCCAATGCCGGCTTTTCGGCCGACACGCGCAGCGCGATCTGCGTCTATCGCCGGCCGGGACCCTGCGTCGCCTCGACCGAGCGTCCGCTTCAGGACGGCATGTAAATTGCCGGGGTGGGTTCCCCGTGAGATGACGCGCCGCGCGCTCTCTTTGAGGAATGAATGCATCGGCGTTTATCGATATTCGGCACCAGTTTCTCGGTGAGGCTGCTCGTCGCGAGCCTTACGGCGTTCATGCTCATCTACTCTTACATGCTGATGTCGGCGCTGTTTCACCGCGGCCCGTTCTACCCATTCCTGTTTGGATTGACCTACAACAGCATGCTCGAGCACATGCTGCACGGCGCGTTCGACGTCGACCCGAAAATCGTCGGGAACGAAGGTTTTATTTACGGAGGCAGAACCTACGCCTATTTCGGAATTCTGCCGGCGCTGCTTCGCCTGCCGCTTGCCCTGTTTCACCGCTTGGGAACGACCGACGTCACTTTGCTCTCCTGCGTCGTCGCGACGATGCTCGCAGGGTTTTTCAAGGTCCGCGCCGTGATCGCGGCCGCGCTGCAACTCGAAGATACCCGCCTGCGGAGCTTCACGTTTGTGGCCCTCGTGGTCGCGATCGTTCTGGGCGGCCCGCAAGTGCAGTTCTGAAGCCGTCGCTATACCAGGAAGCCATTTGCTGGGACGCCTTGGCGGCGGCCTTCGTCTACTGTGCAGTTCGGGGGCTTCTCGGCGAGCGCCGTTTCTCCACCGGCTTGCTGGCCACGATGGCGACGCTCGCGGGCCTCACCCTCATCACGCGGGTCACGACCGCGATCGGACTCTATGCGGCGACCGGGCTGCTCGTCTGGTCGGTCGCCTGATCCGACAGTGTCGCGCCGGAAGCCGGTCCGACCGGACCCGGTCGTCTCGGCCGCCGTGTCACGGCCCTGGTTCGATGCCTCGTCACAATTCGGCGTAAGCGCTGTTTAGGGGCCCTTGTGGCGGTCGTGAGGCGTCTGAGATAGGACGGCCTTAAGAGCGCACTTAAGGACGTCCTGAACATGAGGGCCGAGGTTCTAACAGGTCCCGAACGGCGGCGGCGTTGGAGCGCTGAGGAAAAGGCTGGCATTGTTGCAGAGGCGATGCTGCCGGGCGCGAAGGTGAGCGAGATCGCGCGACGGCATGGGATAAGCCGTGGGCTTCTGTACACGTGGCGCCGTGAATCTGGGCAACAGGCGGCAGCCTCGACTTTGCCAGAGCTGGTACCGGTCGTGATGGCCAATGCCGGTGGCGAGACCCTGCCGTCAGCACGCGAGCGGCAGAGTGCCGCATCAAAGCCGGCAGGGACAATCGAGATTACATTGCCGAGCGGGGTTCGCCTGACGGTGCGCGGCCGTGTCGAGGAGCGTGCGCTGCGTGCCGTTCTCGGTGCCTTGAGGTCGGCGTGATCGCGATTCCGGGCGGGGTCCGGGTGTTGATCGCGACGAAGCCTGTCGATTTCCGCAAGGGGATGGATGGCCTGGTCGCGG
>CAWHUT010000009.1:0-339479 GCA_963832575.1 uncultured Alphaproteobacteria bacterium | reverse complement strand
TCACCGCAATGTCGAGATTTGCACGGCGCAATATCGCTTGAGCTTCGACGAAGCCGCGTGCCTTCGATTTGCAAAAGAACTGGTCGGGGCGAAGATCACGAACCAGCGGACGATCCTGCGCCGGAATTGGCGCGGGGCCCCGGAGGAGCGACAGGCAGCGCTCGACCGGCTTGGGGCCGCACGCAAATCCGCGGATGGCGCGGCGACGCTGGCGCAACTGCTCGGCGTCGAAGGAGACGCGGCCGCCGTTTATTTCCGTGCCTTCGCAGGTCTATTGAAGTCGCCTGAAGACAAGCAAGGCGCCGGCGAACTGGCTCCATTCCGCTTCGAGGCGCGCAATCGCCGGCCGCCAACCGATCCGATCAACGCCATGCTGTCGCTCGCTTATGCGATGCTGACCCGACATTTGACGATAGCGTTGGCATCGGTGGGGTTCGATCCTTACCGGGGTCTTTATCATGCACCGCGCTATGGCCGCCCGGCGCTGGCGCTCGACCTCATGGAGCCGTTCCGCGCGATCATTGCCGATTCCGTCGTGCTGTCGGCGGTCAACACCGGTGAGGTCGGGCCGAACGATTTCATTGTGGCGGTCACGGGTACGGCGCTGACGCAAGCAGGGCGCCGCCGCTTTGTCGAAGCGTTCGAGCGTCGTCTCTCCCAGGAGACAACGCATCCTGTCTTCGGCTATCAGGTGAGCATGCGCCGCATGCTGTTGGTTCAGACGCGGTTGCTGTCCCGGTTTCTTTTGGGAGAGCTGCCGACCTATCCACACTATTTACCACGGTGAGCATGCGCGCCATGGCCGACGAACGCCTCTTCATCGTGACCTACGACATCTCCGACCAAAAGCGCTGGCGGCGCGTCTTCAAAGCCATGCACGGGTATGGGGAATGGATCCAGCTTTCCGTTTTCCAATGTCGTCTTTCGCAGCGGCGTCGCGCCGAGCTCGAGACGCGATTGCGTGAACTGGTGAAGAATGGCGAGGACCACGTCCTCCTGATTGATGTCGGACCGGCAGACAAAATCGAGCTGGCCATGGAGAGCATCGGCAAAACGTTCTCGAAAATGGAACGCCGAGCTACCGTCATATAGTAAGACTGTGTGGCTCTGGAAAAGGAGGCCGACCCTGGTTAAACGTGTTTCATACCCGCCGGACGCTTTCGAGCGGCGATGTGCCGCGCGAAACCCCGTACCCGCTCGAATCTCGGTAGATTGTTGAAATCGTGAAGCTCTTTGACATGGTCAATACGATGGCGTGTAGAATTTGGCAGGTTTCGCCCATCGCCGTGGGCCACCGGTCGAAAACGCAGCAAGATTGCCTTGGTATCCAAGGGCTTGTAGGGTGGCGCAAGGCAGCATCCGAGGCGCGCGCGCCTCGGCCTCGACGTGTCGGCAAACTCTGGGCAGTGTCCGGCGGTGATGGAAGGCAGCATCCGAGGCGCGCGCGCCTCGGCCTCGACCGCGACATCGAGGTCGAATGGGTCGAGAAGACCCGCGAAGGCAGCATCCGAGGCGCGCGCGCCTCGGCCTCGACTCTGGACGAGATAGGCTAGGGCGCAGCCGATGGCATTGAAGGCAGCATCCGAGGCGCGCGCGCCTCGGCCTCGACCCCCGGTAACTCGGACAGCAGCCACTCGGCCGGATGCAAGGCAGCATCCGAGGCGCGCGCGCCTCGGCCTCGGTCGTCTGTCCGCTGTCGGTTAGGCAGGCCTGGTGCAACAAGGCAGCATCCGAGGCGCGCGCGCCTCGGCCTCGGCGTGAGGAGCGTATCGTTGTATGAACCTCGCGGCAGCAAGGCAGCATCCGAGGCGCGCGCGCCTCGGCCTCGGGCATGCCTTAACCACGCGTTTCGCGGCAGTGGTAGAAAGGCAGCATCCGAGGCGCGCGCGCCTCGGCCTCGGATATCCGCTGCCCTGGTTCGCGATCGTAGTCGGCCCAAGGCAGCATCCGAGGCGCGCGCGCCTCGGCCTCGGATGACAGGCACGATCGCCTGGATCGCCGGCGCGGGCAAGGCAGCATCCGAGGCGCGCGCGCCTCGGCCTCGTTTCAACTCTTCCGGCAATGTGTGTCAGCGCTATCCGACAGGCAGCATCCGAGGCGCGCGCGCCTCGGCCTCGTGGCGATCTGCGCCTGGTCCCACAGGCTGCGATCCTGCAGGCAGCATCCGAGGCGCGCGCGCCTCGGCCTCGTTTCTCGATCACCGACGCCCAACCCCAGCAGAGACCGTCAGGCAGCATCCGAGGCGCGCGCGCCTCGGCCTCGTGCGGGGATCTGCTCGAACGGCACGACGGACATGGGCGGGCAGGCAGCATCCGAGGCGCGCGCGCCTCGGCCTCGTTCCGTATTTCGCCCCAAGATGTTTGAGCATGGCGAGCGCAGGCAGCATCCGAGGCGCGCGCGCCTCGGCCTCGTATCGTAGTGGCGTTCCTCCACCACCACTTGCGGATAGCAGGCAGCATCCGAGGCGCGCGCGCCTCGGCCTCGTGCGTGATCTGCCGAGCGACATGCTCACGCGCAAGGGCAGGCAGCATCCGAGGCGCGCGCGCCTCGGCCTCGTGAGCGCGCCGATCTGCCGCGCGACCTTGCGAAGCTGCCAGGCAGCATCCGAGGCGCGCGCGCCTCGGCCTCGTGAATAGTTGGTCGAGGCCGCGCCGTACGTTCCCGCCGGCAGGCAGCATCCGAGGCGCGCGCGCCTCGGCCTCGTGGCGTGGTGCGGTTAGCCAGAGGGAGAGGCTCGCCTCCAGGCAGCATCCGAGGCGCGCGCGCCTCGGCCTCGTGCTGGCTCGGCCGTGGGCGGCACGTCGGGTGGCGTCATCAGGCAGCATCCGAGGCGCGCGCGCCTCGGCCTCGTGTCCTTCTTCATCGCATCCTCCTAAGCCCTCACTGTCAGGCAGCATCCGAGGCGCGCGCGCCTCGGCCTCGTTCCATCGGGGATACGGTGATCGGCGACTGCGACGTGCAGGCAGCATCCGAGGCGCGCGCGCCTCGGCCTCGTTGCCGCAGGCATCGTCCTTGTCGCGGCCGCAATTGCCCCAGGCAGCATCCGAGGCGCGCGCGCCTCGGCCTCGTGCACGGCTTCGACGAAGTCGCCGACCATGTAGCGCCAGCAGGCAGCATCCGAGGCGCGCGCGCCTCGGCCTCGTGGCATGATTACCTCACGCCGAGCATTGACGAGGCTCCAGGCAGCATCCGAGGCGCGCGCGCCTCGGCCTCTGCGTGATGGCACCGTCGTTCCGCTGCGAGCGCCGACGCAGGCAGCATCCGAGGCGCGCGCGCCTCGGCCTCATGATCACCCTCACCACAGGCGCCAACACGACCACGGGTGGCAGGCAGCATCCGAGGCGCGCGCGCCTCGGCCTCATTCGCGGCGTGTAGGCTTCCGCCCACCAGCCGTCCAATTCCGGCAGCATCCGAGGCGCGCGCGCCTCGGCCTCATTCGCTGATCGATTCCTCCGGCACGTAGGCGTAGGCGCTGCGCAGCATCCGAGGCGCGCGCGCCTCGGCCTCATTCGTCCCATTGGTCGCTCATTGGACAACTCGATTTGACGGTGCAGCATCCGAGGCGCGCGCGCCTCGGCCTCATTCGTCAACGGCCGCAGCGTGCTCGATGTTAGCCCCGAGGCAGCATCCGAGGCGCGCGCGCCTCGGCCTCATTGCCCTGCTGGGCAGCAGCGTCGAAGATCAGCGTCGCCGAGCAGCATCCGAGGCGCGCGCGCCTCGGCCTCATTGCCTTCTTTTCGTCGCCCCGAGCTTTTGCACCCCCAAAGGTAGCAGCATCCGAGGCGCGCGCGCCTCGGCCTCATTGCCTTGCGCTTGGGCTGCGACAAGCTCGGCGCTCTCGGCCGCAGCATCCGAGGCGCGCGCGCCTCGGCCTCATTGCCACCGGGCAGCTACGCGACAACTTTCCGTCCATTACCGGGCAGCATCCGAGGCGCGCGCGCCTCGGCCTCATTGCCAGGGTCTTCGTTAAAGACCTTTTGCACTTCTCGCCCGGCAGCATCCGAGGCGCGCGCGCCTCGGCCTCATTGAATTCGCTGGCCGTGGAGCTTCCCACCTCGCGCTGGCGGCAGCATCCGAGGCGCGCGCGCCTCGGCCTCATTGAAATGCGATGACGTTGCTGACGATCGCCCAGGCGTTCGATCGCAGCATCCGAGGCGCGCGCGCCTCGGCCTCATTGAAATCGTGACCGGCCCATAGACCGTATCGACCGTCGCCGGCAGCATCCGAGGCGCGCGCGCCTCGGCCTCATTGAAGCCGATTTTCGTAACGTGCGGCTCCGCCACCACCGCGGAGCATCCGAGGCGCGCGCGCCTCGGCCTCATTGAAGCGCCGCCGTCAGCAATGATTTTATTTCCGCGCGTCAATGCATCCGAGGCGCGCGCGCCTCGGCCTCATTGAAGCAGCTGCAGGATCGAGGTCGAGACGGCGTTGGTCGGCAGGGCATCCGAGGCGCGCGCGCCTCGGCCTCATTGAAGCTGATGACCGACCGCGCCGGTAGCGCCGAGGCCCGAGCATGCATCCGAGGCGCGCGCGCCTCGGCCTCATTGAAGCAATGGGCGCAAGTCGGGCCCATCGTGCACTTCACCGGGCATCCGAGGCGCGCGCGCCTCGGCCTCATTGAAGCCCATTCCCGCTGGATTCGCCCGTGTGGGCCGGCGGCGGCATCCGAGGCGCGCGCGCCTCGGCCTCATTGAAGCGACCACAAGCCTGGGGCAGACTTCGCTATTGCCAGGGCATCCGAGGCGCGCGCGCCTCGGCCTCATTGAAGCCTACATGCGCGCGCTCGGCCATCGGCCGGATGATGGCAGCATCCGAGGCGCGCGCGCCTCGGCCTCATTGAAGCGCGTAGATATCGGTTGTGGCATGGTCGCGGCGCGCACGCATCCGAGGCGCGCGCGCCTCGGCCTCATTGAAGCGACGTGACGGGAGGCGAGCCGACGCTGCATCCAGGGCATCCGAGGCGCGCGCGCCTCGGCCTCATTGAAGCGTGGCAACTGCGGCGAGCAGCGCCTGCGCGTATTGGTTGCATCCGAGGCGCGCGCGCCTCGGCCTCATTGAAGCATCCAGTCCCAGCCCTGGTCGGTCTGGTAGAGCCGGGCATCCGAGGCGCGCGCGCCTCGGTGTGGCGCGACAATCTGGATGAGGGAGCGCGGCAATCAAGATGAGGATTGGTGACCGCGACGAGGGGATCATGTTCGGTGTGATTGTCGCTGGCAAGAACTAAGTTTGAGGTTGATTGTCGCGGAGCGACGAGGCGCCGGTATCCTTGCTTGTCGCGTAATTTGGTGGTCGTCCTGCGCCCTTCTGTTTTCGTTCGAGTGCGGCGCGTCGCCGGTAGCTGTCGACGTTGATTTCGAAGATCGTGGCGTGATGGACGAGGCGGTCGACGGCGGCCAGTGTCATGGCGGGATCGGGGAAGACCTTGCCCCATTCGCCGAACGGCTGGTTGGCGGTGATGAGGGTAGAGCGGCGTTCGTAGCGGGCGCTGATGAGCTCGAACAGAACGGAGGTTTCAGCCTGATCCTTGCTGACATAGGCGAGGTCATCGAGGATCAGCAGATGGAAGCGGTCGAGCCGGTTGATGGCAGCCTCGAGCGCGAGTTCGCGGCGTGCGACCTGGAGCTTCTGGACCAGGTCGGAGGTACGGGCGAACAACACGCGCCGGCTATTTTCGACCAGTGCCAAGCCGATGGCGGAGGCGAGATGGGTTTTCCCGCCGCCCGGTCCACCGATGAGGAGCAGATTGGCGCCCTTGTCGATCCAGCTGTCGCCGGCACAGATTGCCATCACATGTGCCTTGGAGATCGTCGGCACCGCCCCGAAGTCGAAGCTGTCGAGGGTTTTCCCGGGCAGCAGCCGCGCTTCGAGGAGATGGCGCTCGACGCGGCGACGGTCGCGTTCGGCGATCTCATGTTCGGCGAGAGCGGCGAGGAAGCGGGCCGCGGGCCAGCCCTCCTTGTCCGCCCGCTCGGCACAGGCTGACCAGCCCTGCTTGATCGCGGGCAGCCGCAGCTCGTTGAGGATCAGGGTGAGCCTGGCGCTGTCGATGCTCTGGGTCATGCCGCTTCTCCCATGTCGCTGCCGAGGAGGGCCTCGTAGGAGATCAGCGGGGTGAGATGGACGATAACGTCGGGCAGTGCCGCGGGATCGGGGGCGAAGCGTTCGCGTAACGCCATCATGTCGGGCAACCGGCCTGCGGCGAGGTCAGCGGCGAGAATGGTGGCGAGTTCGGCCTCGCATCCGCGCTCATGGGCGAGTGCCAGGAGATTGACCATCAGCCGGCAGGCTGGCTTCTCGGGGATCCTGTCGAGCAGCCGGTCAAATGTCTGCCTATAGACCTCGCGAGGGAAGAGCTGGTCGCGGTAGACGAGGTTGAGTAGCGCCATGGGTTTGCGCCGCAGGGCGTGGATCACATGGCGATAATCGACGACATGACCGTGCCTGCCTTTGGCATCAGCACGCCCGCGCGTCAGTGTCATGAGCGGGGTGCCCCCAACGAACAGATCGAGGCGGTCATCGTAAAGCCGGACCCGCAGCCGGTGCCCGATGAGCCGCGATGGCACCGTGTAGAACACTTTCCTCAGCGTGAAGCCGCCCGAAGAGGTGACGCTGACAAGCGTCTCCTCATGATCACAGGTACGCCGCCCGGGCAGCCGTTGCAGGGCCGGCCGCTCGGCCTCGATCCGTTTGGCCTGCCGAGCGTTCTTGTGGCTCACGATCTCGTCGATGAAGCGGCGATAGGTGGCGAGATCGTCGAAGTCGTTCACGCCGCGCATCAGCAGCGCGTCCTTGACCGCTTTCTTGAGATGGCCGTGCGGGCCTTCGATCGAGCCGTTCTCATGAGCGACACCGCGATTGTTGCGGGTCGGCTCCATCCCGTAATGGGCGCACAGCGCATCGTAGCGCCGGGTCAGATCCTCGCGCGCATCCTTGGTAAGGTTGCGGAACGCGGCCGAGAGGCTGTCGCTGCGATGCTCGAGCGGCGAACCGCCGAGTGCCCACAGCGCGTTCTGCAGCCCCTCGGCGAGCGCCACATAGCTTTCGCCGCCGAGGATCACATGGGCATGCTCGAAGCCCGAGTAGGCGAGCCGAAAGTGATAGAGCCGGTGATCGAGCCGCTCGCCGACGATGGTGACGCCCAGGTCGGCCATGTCGGTAAAATCCGACAGCCCCATCCGGCCGGGCTCATGGACTTGGCGGAAGATCACCTCCTGTTCCGCGCCATGCAACGACCGCCATGAGCGGATGCGGCGCTCCAAGGTCCGTCGGACGCCCGCAGATAGATCAGGATGGCGCCGCTGCATCTCCTCGAAGATTGCGACCGCACGAAGCCCGGGCGCCGCCTTCAGCATCGGCACGACCTCGGTATCGAAGAACTCGGCGAGGGGATCCGGGCGGCGGCGGTCCCGCACCTTCTCCTTGTGGGACGGAAGCCTGCGATCCTGCTCAAAGCGATAACCGGTGGCCGTGCTGATCGATGCTTTCGCCGCCGCCACCGGCGGCGCGTCTGTCTGTCGGTACTTCATGTAGAGCCTCATCTGCTGATCGGTGACATGGCGGCCGGGCAATGGGCGGATCCCTTCGATGAGAAAATCCATCCACATACCCGGTCGGTCGCGATCACCAGACGATCCGGTCCCCCTAACAGGACTTCAGACCGACTTTTCCGAGGCTTGCGCCTCCGGTCGGGCTCCGCCCTCCCTTCAGCACAAGCCTCGGAAAACTCTCTCATCCTGATTGTCGGGCGCTCTCACCTTGATTGTCGCGCGGCACCTCGGCCTCATTGAAGCCGCGTCGAACCCTCGGTGCGCCCGAGCCGGCGCCCGATCGCATCCGAGGCGCGCGCGCCTCGGCCTCATTGAAGCCGCGTCAAGGAATTCAGTCATGGCGTCACACAACGGAGCATCCGAGGCGCGCGCGCCTCGGCCTCATTGAAGCTCGTCACCCCCGCGAAGGCGGGGGCCCGGGGCGGCGCCGGCATCCGAGGCGCGCGCGCCTCGGCCTCATTGAAGCAAGCACTGAAGCCGATAATGCTCAACCTGCGCCGAGCATCCGAGGCGCGCGCGCCTCGGCCTCATTGAAGCCCGGATGTCATCCGGCGTGAACTCCCGGTGCGTCCAGGCATCCGAGGCGCGCGCGCCTCGGCCTCATTGAAGCACCGAACTCTGCGCCGGGCTGAATGCTTTTCGCGCCGCGCATCCGAGGCGCGCGCGCCTCGGCCTCATTGAAGCTTATTTACGGCCTGCACTATCAGTAGCTATCTACTACGCATCCGAGGCGCGCGCGCCTCGGCCTCATTGAAGCCGCTATTTCACAGACCACGAAGGAAAGACTGCCTTTCCAGGCATCCGAGGCGCGCGCGCCTCGGCCGCATTGAAGCCCCTGCTGCCGCAGCGACCTCATTCTATCCCATCAACGAGCATCCGAGGCGCGCGCGCCTCGGCCTCATTGAAGCTCGTCTTGTCGTGCCCGCCCGCTGGCGGGGATTGCCCTAGGCATCCGAGGCGCGCGCGCCTCGGCCTCATTGAAGCATCGGCACGCAAGGCGGCGTCATGAAGCTCTTCGGCGCATCCGAGGCGCGCGCTTCGGCCTCATTGAAGCCAACGCAATGCTGCGGGCCGGACTCGAAACCGGCTCATGGATGGGCTTAGCGCACCGAGCCATTACGCCGCTGCCTTCTCGTCACCATCTCGGACCTTTGTTGGCCGTGTGTCCTTCCACACCGCCGCAGCCAAATGTCTCTATTGGATCAGTCGCCTTCCATCAACCTCAATGGGCCCGGTTCGTGTGATCAGGAGAGCACAAACATGGCCTGCGCGAACGCCTTGTGCTATAGGAGCTGACGGTCTTTTTTCGTCCTGGCGCAGAATGCGCTTCGCGATCGACGACGCGAAAAATTGACCGATCGTTGGCGATAGTTGTCGAAGCCACGCAAAATTTGAATCGCGCGATTTTCCCTTTGAAATCAAAAGCGAAGAATTTTGACGGACCGACGGTCGGATTTAGACCGTCAGAAGAAATATTTTGCGCTTATGAATCAGCGCGTTACGATGCGTTGAGAGGATCGAGTGGGAATGAGAGGATGATGGCATATTGGAATTGCACCTTTGATACAATGACTTATCAAGCATCAGGGATGATCGACATTCCATCGTCCGTTGCCCACTGTCATCTCATAACTCATGGAACCGAAAAAATAATTGGCGAAGCGCTGAGCGATTTCTAGCGCTGGTAGCCGGATGCGGTGACGGTATTTCTGACGGTCTTTTTTGAAATGCGCGCCAGCCGAAACCATATGACCGTCAGATGGAGTGCATAGCGCTGACGGTCTTTTTCGCAGGGCGAAGTGCTGTCGATTGTCGATTCTGCAACGGCGGCTCAGACCCTGGCTGAATTCGGCGCCGGGGCACGCCGCGCTCATTCTCGAACCGATGCGCCCTCAACTGGTTCAGACGAATCGAGACGCGTCTCAGGCGGCGGCGCTCCACGTCGCAACGTCACACCGCAGCTTGTCGCCGCTGCAAAAACCGCCGCACGGCCGGATCAGCCTCAAGACCGATTGCTTGATCATAAGCCTCTTGCGCGGCGGCTCGTTCTCCGGCTCGTGCCAGCAAATCGGCGCGCACCGCCCAATAGGGCCGATATTCGGCGAGCCGCGGGTCCACTGCAATTGTGTCGAGCGCGGAGAGGCCGGCGGCGGCGCCTACTGTTTCGGCCAGCGCCACGGCGCGGTTAATGGCGGCCACCGGCGATCCGGTCAGGCGGCACAGTGCGTCGTAGAGCCTAACGATTGCTGGCCAATCGACGCCGCGGCCGAGCCGCCGCGCAACATGCGCCGATTGGAGCGCGGCCTCCAGTTGATAGCGGCCGATCGCGTCAAGCCGCTCCGCGCTTCTCAGCAAAGTCTCCGCCTCATCGATCAGGGCGCCGTCCCAGTGCAGCGGGTCCTGCTCGCTGAGCGGAACGAACTCGCCCTCCGCATCGCGGCGCGCTGACCGACGCGCGTCGGAATAGAGCATCAACGCGAGTAGACCGAGCACTTCCGGCTCGTTCGGCAACAGCTCGGCGATGAGCCGGCCGAGCCAGATCGCCTCCTCGGCGAGATTACGCCTTTTCGCCTCGGCGCCGGCGGGATCGCTCCAACCCTCGGCGAAGACCGCGTAGATCGCGGCTAGGACGGCGTCGAGCCGCTCTGCCATGTCCTCGCGTTCGGGCGTGCGAAACGGAATGCCGGCGAGCCTGATCTTGGCTTTGGCGCGGGCGAGCCTCTGCCCCATCGTCGCCGGCGCGACGAGAAAGGCCGAGGCGATGGTCGCAGCGTCGAAGCCGAGAACGGTCTGCAGGATCAGCGGCGCCCGGATAGGAGCCTCGATCGCCGGATGGGCGCAGGCGAACATCAAGCTCAAGCGCTCGTCGGGAATTGGTGCCGATTCTTTGGCTATTGCCACCATCTCCTCGGCCAGCAACTGGAGGTCTCCGCTGGCCTCAGCCGCCGTACGCCGCCGCCGCGCCGCGTCGATCGAGCGCCGCCGCGCCGCGGCAAGCAGCCACGCCTCCGGATTGCGCGGCGTGCCACTTTTCGGCCACTCGACCAGCGCCGCGGCGAAAGCCTCGGACAAAGCATCCTCGGCTCCCGCGACATCGCGCGTGCGAGCGCTCAACAAGGCAACGAGACGGCCATAGCTGCGGCGCGCCGCGGCCGCGGCCACTTCATGCGCTTGTCTATCGTAGCCGATCATCCCGCGCTTATTGAGAACAGATCGCCAAGATCGGCCGAATCTCCATCGTCCCGTGCGAAGCGCCGGGACAACGCGCCGCCCAAGAAATCGCCGCGTCGAGATCGAGCGCTTCGATCAAGTAATAGCCGCCGAGTTGCTCCTTGGTCTCGACATACGGACCGTCGAGAACTTGCGTCTTGCCATTGGCGACGCGCACCGTCGTAGCTGCCGCGATCGGCTGCAAACGGTTGCTGTCGACCAGGGCACCCGCTTTTTTCAGCGCTTCGGTATAGGGCGGTATAAGCGCCGAGCGTCCGCTCGACCTGATCCTTCGGCAAGGCGGCGAAGGCGGCTTCGTTCGCATGAATCAGCAGCATATATTGCATGAAAGGTCTCCTCGTCTAACTGTGCACTTCCCGCAAGGCCAAGAAGGCTTCGCTAGTGCTGCAGGATCGCCTTGGCGCTCGGGCGCTCGCTGACGTGCCGGAACCACTGGGCGAGCTTACTCTTGCCGGCGAGGATCGTCTCCCCCTCAGGCGTCAAGCGTAACCAGTCGAAATGTGGCATGAGACGGAAGTCGGCGAGACTCAAGGTTTCACCGGTTAGGTAGGGCGCCGCGATCAGAGCCTCGAGTGCATCGGCGCAGCTTCGCGCCATCGGCACGGCCGCTTCGACCCGTCCCAGGTCGGTTGGACGACCCATGAAGCTTGGCGCAACCAGCCGCTCGAATCCTATGCCACCGATCCAGGACGGGCCCAGGTAGCAATCGATGATGCCGATGATCTGGTTCATGCGCGCCGCTTCGCACGCGGTCGCCGGCTGGAGTGCCGGACCGGAAAACGCCTGGTCCACATAGCGCAAGATGGCTTGGGTTTCGAAGACTTCGAAGCCGTCGTGGTCGAGCACTGGCACCTTGCCGAACGGATTGCGCGCCAGATGCTCGCGCGTCTTCAAGGCCGGCGGCATCAAGTTAACTAACTCGTAATCCACACCTTTCTCGGTGAGCCCCAGCATTGCGCCGCGAACGTTGGGGCTGCCGGACATACCATAGAGCTTGACACCCATCTCTGCCTCCTCCCGACCAAATCAGGCGGTCTCGTCCGCATGGGCCTTAAACCGCCGCTGAGAGCGACCCAAATGCGCCGCTAAACCGATGTCGTCCGGGTGGGCAAGATTTCGACAAATGCGGAAAAAATTTAGCGAAGCGCGGCCGAGGGAGAACCGCGCCACGCCCCTCGCTTCATCCAGCCAAGAAATCGGGTGACGGCACTGCCATGACCGTCGCGTAACCAATTCAGCGTGACGGCGGCCACCGCCTCACGCTGAGGCCGGGGCTTGCTCGAACAAGAGGAGATGGTGCGATCAGGCGATCTCAGACCCGAGGCATTCCGATGGACCCAACGGCACGCGATGCCGCTGGCCTGTTTGGAACTCGGGTTGCGGAAACCATCTTGGCCAGCGGTCATTGCACCGCATCCACAGGCCGGACATATGACCGCAACCGCCCCGCTCACGCCATTCCCAAGGCTCTTGCCAGCAAGGGGGCCGTCCCCATACGAGTCCATCGTCCACCATGTCATCGACACGAAGGAAGGCGCGATCCTCGATGACGCCTCCAAACCTAACCCGTTTTCCGCCGACGGCAATCTGCGTGACCGGAAGTCGAAGTCGATCCTCTGCCTTCCGCTAATCAATCAGCGCGAATTGATCGGAGTTCTTCTCCTTGAAAACACAGCGCCGTCCAGCTGGAGGTGCGCGACGCCGGAACAGGCTTCGATCCGGCCACCGTCGAGAAACTGTTCGAACCCTTCCACACGACCAAGGCGAACGGCATGGGCGTCGGCCTGTCGATCTGCCGGTCGATTATCGAGACCCACAAGGGACGTCTTTGGGCGACGCCGAAAGGCGGGCCGGGCGCCACGTTCAGCTTCTCGATTCCTATCGTCATTGAACCGGCTGGCGCGCCCCGTCAGCCAGTCGCCGTCGGAGAGTCGAGCTTAGGGTCGATTCTCACCCCTCGGTTCCTGCTCAGAACCGGACTTTCGGCCGACGGTGACATTTACGCCCTGCCGGGACTCAAGCCTCAGATTTTGACCGCTAGTGTCCGATTGTGTTGAAGAACTCGCCGTGGGCGGCGTGACGGCCTGATCGGCTGCCGGCGTTGACATCGCTGCGACCGCCCCGTCGCTATCACCGCCTCGATGTGGGCGTCATCGATCGTGCGCGGCGCGCCGGACCGCGGCTCATCCCGCAACCCGTCCAGGCGCTGCTCGACAACCCGCCGGCGCCACTTGCCAACCGTCGCCTGATCCACGCGCAGACGCGCCGCAACCTTCCCGCTTTGCTTGCCCTCGGCGCAGGCGAGCACGATGCGCGCCCGCAGGGCCAACGCCCGTGCCGTGTTCCGTCGCGCCGCAAGCGACGCAAGCTCCGATCGCTCAGTCTCGGTGAGAACCAGCGTCGCCAATCGGCCCCTCGCCATCGCGGACCCCCATCGCGCTCCTCCTCACAGTCTGACATGGCGCCGAGAATCGACGATACTGCGAATTTCCGATTCGGGACACTTGCGATTTTTCCCTTTCAAACTCGGACGGCCGAGTCTATCCCTCATCAAAGCTGCTCCGCACTACTGTCCCGGCGGTGCGGCCAGATCATCCCAATCTCTGCGCTTAAGACGCCGCCCCCGGATATGCCAGACGGCGCAAGCTGCGCGGCAGCTGAAGTTCGACCACAATCAAAGCATCGAAAGCGACCTCATGTTCTGGGCGCGGTTCATTTCTCAGGCGTGCCACGTTTGATCGAAAGAGCCGCAGCCCCGATCACACTCAAAAGAAATCGCGCAGATGGTACGCCAATGTTCTGGCGGCCGCAGCCGCATGGAGCGACCGCAGCACAAACGCATGGGTTTCACCCGCCAGCCTCACATCGGAGATATGACGGTCGCCGTTAGAAATCCTGCGTCCTCATCCCGCGTGACAGGTCGGCCGATCAGATAGTCATTCATGGTTGCTCACGGATGTCGAGCAGGACGCCGTCGGGGTCGGTCAAATGCCACTTTCCCATGTGGCAGTGCTTGAGCAGTTCCAGTCGATGGGCGTTCTCTGGCGTCGCCGTCAGCGATTGCGGCGTAAGCGCCGTGTTGGCTTGCGCAATCCGCTCTACGTCGCGCTGGAAGCGGTCGAGACTTTCGACAGTGAAGCCCAGATGGTCCATGGCCGGCCGCGCCACCCCGGTGCCCTCGTAATCGGTGATTTTCCACGGGGCGATCATCATGGTAACCGTACCGTCGCTCAGGTAATAGTTGGGATCATGCTTGTTGCGCGGCTGCTCAATGAGATCGAAAACATCGTGATAGAACGTGGCCAGCTGCTCGGGATCGAGGGCGCGCAATTGAAAATGCGTAATGTGCCGCGGCGTTTTGCGAGCGCCGGCGTCGTCGCCATAGACGCTGTCCCGGGCTTCGATGTCGCGATGCGCGAGATCGAAGACGTTGCCCGCCGGATCATTCATGCTCATGCCGGCAAAGGGACGGTTGCTTGGCCGGCGCAGGTACTCGACGCGCGGATATTTTGCCGCGCGAGCCAACACGGTGTCGACGCTTTCCACCTCGAAGCCGAAATGATCGAGCCCAGCTTGGCGACCGGGGGGGCGGAGATTGAAATTGAGCCCCACGTGCCCGTCGGAGACTGCCATTGCCGCGGCTTCAACGCGTCCCGGAAACGTCCACATGCCGAATACCGCTTCATAGAAGCGGGCGAGCAATGTGTAGCGCTCACTAACGATCGCGATGTGCCTGATCTGCGCTGGCATTTGCCGCTCTCCTGATGCGGGCGAAGGTAGCGGTGCAACCATCAACTGTCGATAAACGATTTGACATACGGTGGAACGCAGCCGCACTCTGCTGCGGCAGCCGCAGTGTGCTTCGATGCGATCCTGTGTAGCGTTGTAAGGCAAGAATGCACCGGCGAGCATTCGTCATCGGTACCGACGGGGTAGGGTCCCATGGACGCCAAAGAGAGCAAGCCGAAAATAGCACCGGGCTCGCGCCTGATCTTCAACGCGATCAAGGAAGCTGGCATCACGATGGTGGCCTCGTTGCCTGAGCTGAAACTGCGCGATCTTATTGAGCTGGTGAGCGCGGATCCCGGTCTCAGGCACGTCGCGCTCTGCCGTGAAGAGGAGGGGGTCGCCATCTGCGCCGGCACATATCTCGCCGGCGGCAAGCCCGCCATGATCATTCAGAATGGCGGGCTGATGAACAGCGTCAATGGACTGGTCAGCACGGCGCTGCATTTCCAGATTCCGATATTGCTGCTTGTCTACTATGCCGGTGATTTCGGCGATCGCGGCTTCTCCACGGTCGGCAGCGTCACCGAGGGCGTCCTCCATGGCCTGCAGATTCGCTACACGGTTCTACGCGATCAGGCCGATATCCGCTCGGCGATCGGCGGAGCCTGGACGCTTGCGGAAGACTTGAGCCGTCCGGTCGCGGTGCTTCTGACGAAACCCGTTCTCCTGGAGTAGCCATGCAGCGTTATCCCTTCATTCAGGCGTTGGAGTCGATCCTCGGGCCCGATGCGCTGGTCGTCGCGACGGCCTATGCCGGGCGCGAGTGGTACTCGGTCCGCCCGAATGACGCCAATATGCGCACGCGCACGCTCGGACTCATCTCATCCCTGGCTCTGGGGATTGCGCTTGAGCTGCCGCACCGCCCGGTCGTCGCACTCGATGGCGACGGCGCCTTTCTCATGAATTTATGCGGGCTGCCGACCATCGCCCGCCACAAGCCGCCCAATCTGCTTCACATCCTGTTCGACAACGGCGTTTACGAGGCGTCGGGCGCGCAGCCTTCAGCGTCGAACGTGGCCGACCTCGTAGGGGTCGCGCGTGCCGCGGGATACCCTCGTGCCAAGTGGGTGAGCAGTCCAAATGAAATGGCGCATGAGGCGGCCGACGCGCTCAAGGCGCGCGAGCTCACACTTTTGGGCGCGAAGATCGACCTCGGCGGGGCCGATGTTCCAGAGTTCCAAATGCCCGAGGTCGAGATGAAGTTCCGTTTCATCCGACACATTGAGCGCATGGAGAATCGTCCGATTCTCTCGGTATGGAGCGTCGGGCCCGACGGAAAGCCGAGATGAGGGGCGGTCGACGCGTCGTCGCCGCCAGTTCCGTCTCGCCGAAAGGCGCACCGCGCGGTCGCTCGTGCCATGATGGTTGCGGCTAGTTTGCTGCTCCATGAATCACGGCAGAGAAATGGGGAACCACGACGCGATCGGCGGCGGTTGCGGACACCATGGTTTGACACACGATGAAATCAGCCGCACGGTACGATGGGGGGCCGGCTGGGGGCCCTTCTTCCATCCAGAGGGGAAGCAGCAGCGATGAGTAAATTCGTTCTTGTGCTTGCGGCCATCTTGCTTTTCGCCACCTTAGCGACGGCTGATCCGGTGAAGATCCGAATTGGTTGGGTTGCAATGCCGTCCGAATTGCAGCCGGTGCTCTTCGCGAAGGCGGGGGTCGCTGAGCACAACGGCAAGTCCTACACGGTGGATGCCATTCACTATCAGGGCACGCCGCTCATGATCACAGCGCTGGCGACCGGCGATCTCGACATTGCGCCGTTAGCCTTCTCTGCCCTGGGCAGCGCGATCGTGAACGCCGGCATGGACGACCTGCGAATTATTGCGGATGAGTTTCAGGACGGAGTTGAAGGCTACCACACGAATCTCTTCCTCGTTCGTAAGGACAGCCCGATCCAGCGCGTCGAGGACTTGAAGGGGAAGGCCGTGGCGAGCAACGCCACCGGTAGTGCCGTCGACCTTGCCATTCGAGTGATGCTGAAAAAACATGGCCTGCAGCCCAACCGCGATTATTCGCTCGTCGAAGTGGCATTCCCCAACCTCAAGTCGATGCTATTTGCGAAGAAGGTTGACCTTATTCCTTCGCTCCCGCCCTTTGTCTTTGATCCCGAGCTTCGGGCAAACACGCGTGTCCTCTTCACGAGGCAACAGGCCCTCGGCGTGACCGAGACAATCGTCTGGACCGCCCGCACGGGATTCCTTGAAAAGAACCGTGCGGCCATGATCGATTTCATGGAGGACGCCATCCGATCTGTCCGGTGGTACACGGATCCTGCCAATCATGATGAAGCCGTGAAGATTTTCGCGAGCGCCATGAAGGTACCCCCATCCGCGCTTGCCGATTGGCTGTTCACGAAAAAGGATCTCTATCGCGATCCCAACATGCTGCCGAACATGACGGCGTTGCAGTCGAGCCTCAACCTGTTGCAAGAGTTCGGGTTCCTGAAATCGAGCTTGATTGTCGCCAAATACACCGATTTGAGCTACGTTAAGGAAGCGGCGCAGCGCGTAAAGTAAGCAAGAAAACGGGCATGCGTTGCTGTCGTAGCCGGATGGCGGTCGTCTTGTTCCGCTGGTAGTCCTGGCTTTGCTCGCCGGCGAGTTGAGGCGAGCTGTGCGGCCTTGACGCCCGTGAGCCTGACGATGGCCTCCCAGAACACCAGAAGCCCCGCGACGAGCGCAGCGGGAAGGAACAGTGACTTGTCTGATCGCCTTGGCGTTAGCTAAGGTGCCGGATGCCAAGTGGGGGACCGCCGGCCGCCCTTCGCGGGCCGACGCAGCGGCAGATGAACGCGCCATTTCCAAGAGGTCGCGTTTCATCTGAGCAAACTGCGGCAGCGCGATGTCGTCGATGTGGCGCGGTCGAGGAACGGCACCTCGACGACGCCGAAGCCGGCCGCGGTCCTTGTCCCATGCTCAGAAGGGAAGCACCAGCCCGTCAAGCTCTGCATCGCAATCGACAAGGTCGACCCGTTTCGACGCAATGAACGTCGAATTCTGCTGCTCAACGAGGATATGGTTAACCGTGCCGGCGAAAAGCCGCTGCTGGTTCCGGCGAAACGTGACCATGAGGAGCTTCGAGCGCACGGTGGTGGCCGCTTCCTCGATCCCCTCGATGGTCACGTTCGCGATGATGCGGCTCGCGCGGCTCGGCGGGTTATGTGCATGGATATGCGGATTGGATAGCCGGCGCACGCGCGTTTCCAAGAGCCGGCGGTCGTCATAGATCAGTGATACGGTTTCGTGAGGACTCGCTTGGCCGGGCTGAGATGGGACCCAGTACCAGGCGTCGGGTGTGAAGAGCGAAACCCATTCGCCGTAGCGCGCCTCGTCGAGGAGCCGCGCCTCATGCAGCAAGAACCGCTCGGCATCGGTCAGCGTGATGCTCATGGAGCCGCCGTCATGTAACCGAGCCACGCGTCGAACATGTTGCGAATGAAAATCTCGCTCGTCGAATTGAGCCCTTGGCGTCCGCCATCCGCGTTGGAACGATCGGTGACATAGCCGCGCCCGATCTGGAGCCATTCCGGGCCCTCGCTGCCGAGCCCCATGCGGATGCGGTTGTAGGTTTCGAGGTCGTCGGTGAGAACGGGAGAACCGGTGCCGTTCACCACATTCGCGAACTGTATTGTGCGCCGGAAGACGCTCTCCGGCGCACCTTTGAGACGGAAATTGTAGGTGTAGACGACGGTGCGGGTGTGGGACAGCGGGTGGACGACGCGAAGCTGCTGAAACTGACTCATGAAGGAGAGATTGGGATAGATGTTGCTGTTCCAGCGGCGCACATCGAGGATCGCGCGGGCGCGCTCCTTTCCCTTCTTCGCCTCGAGCGCGGCGATATAGTCTCGAAAGACCGGATCGTCGAGTGCCGCGACCAGTTTCGCGTCGTCGTGGTAATCGCCCAGGTAGGAATGGCCGTTGGGATAGGCCCAAATACCGACCTGAGATTCCCAGAACGAGTAGGGTGCTCCGTTCTGCCGCATCTGGCGCACCGCGACTTCGCCGGCTCCGTCGCTTGGCACGGCGTCCGATTGCTGGTTCGCGGCCTCGATCGACGATTGATGGACGAAATTGGGGTGCGCCGCGTCTAACAGATTCTCCAGATAAAGCTTCCAGTTGCCGTCGTAGGCGTGTTTGAAGACGCCGCCTGAAATTTCAATCGCGCCGTCGGGCGCGCGGTCGATCATGTCGTCGAACGAGACCGTCATCGGTCCCAAAAACTCTTCCAGAGTCGGGCCCTCGGCGGCAAGGCTCGCAAACACGAAGCCGCGATAGGATGCGACGCGCGGCACCGGCAACATCGCCAGCGTTGGATCGCGTGCGTCGAAATCCTGCGGGTAGCCGTTGAGGAGCGGCGCGATTTTGAGGCGCCCGTCGGTGCGGTAGGTCCAGCCATGGTAACAGCAACAGAACTCGTTGGCATGTCCCGCTTCGGCCGCAACGACCAGGGCCCCGCGATGCGCACACTGATTATGAAGAACGCGAACCGATCCGTCCTCGTGTCGCACCATGACGAGCGGCTTGAGGCCGATGCGGGTCGAAATGTAATGGCACGGCCGCTGGATCTGGCTTTCGTGACCGACGTAAACCCAGGCGCGGCCGAAGATCCGCTCCATCTCGATCGTGAAAATATCGGGGTCGGTATAAAGCGAGCGATGCACTCGGCCGGGGCGAATCCGCTCGGCGAGCATGTTGGTGTTGATCATCGGAACTCCCGGGGGAGGGACCTCATTTACCGGGCGGCACGCATGCCAGTCGTGGACACATCGATGGAGTTGCCGTAGATGTCGCGCACGCGGTCCTCGACATAGGGCCGTTCGGGCGGCGGCTTCCGCGGCTGGATGCCTCGCGCCTTCAATTTCTCGAAGATGCCGGCGCGTTCCAATTCATCGATCGTGAAGCCGAAATGATTGATGCCGTTCGCCGCACCGCCGCGGTCGGAGGGTGCGATGAGTGCGACGTCCATGTAGCCATCGGTCAAAAACACCCATCGACCACTGTCCGGAGACGACGTGAGGGGCTGCGTGATTGTCATACCGAACGTCTCGACATAGAACTTCGACAGTTCATCCGGATCGTCGGTAAAAATCGCGATATGACGGATTTTTGCCATGGCTCGCTTATGTCCTCGTCGGCTAGGAAAATTGTCGGACAATCCTTACAGGATCGGCTCGCTGACAGTCAAGGGGATGGTCCGGCCGCGGCCGGAGCGTCGCCGGGGAGATTGACGCTTGGGTACTTTGCAAGTATGCCACGCTTCATGACGCCTCGCGACAATGCTATCGGCCGCACCGGCGACTTCGAAGATCGGCTGACGAGCCGCGATCACGATTCGTTGCGGGTGTGGCTTCGGCTGATGAGCGTGCATAAGCTGATCGCCGGCTCGATCCGACAGCGCTTCCAGGAGAAGTTCGCGATCACTTTTCCTCGCTTCGATCTCATGGCACAGCTTCAACGCGAGCCTGACGGTCTGCGCATGGTGGACCTGTCGGCTCGCCTGATGGTGACCAACGGCAATATCACGCAAATTACCGACCAGCTCGAGCGCGAAGGGCTCGTCGAGCGCCATCCCGACCCGAGCAGCCGCCGCGCCTGCCGGGTCAAGCTGTCGCTCGTCGGCCGCCAGACCTTTGCGCCGATCGCGGCGGCGCACGAGGAATGGGTCGTGGAGCTTCTATCGGGCCTGTCGCAAAGGGAGAAGGCGGCGCTCCTGTCCTTGCTCGCCAAGGAGAAGACGTTCCTTGTCGGCGCCGCTGCGGTCGCGGACAGCAAGAACCGGGGGAAGAAGCGAGCCCGCGGCCAATCGCCCAAGAAACGCGGCGCGCGAAGCAAAAGCTGAAGCGCTCCAGGTCACCCTGGGCCAAGGGCCGTCCCTCTGAGCGTGGCTCAGACCGATGCAGCGCAAACGGCGCAAAGTCACGATGCGTCTTCGTCCCAGTGCGGCGCGACGAGCCGGCGTTTCTTGTCGCCGCTCAGCAGGATTCCGGGCTCGCCGAGATCAACGCGGTCCCACAGCTTGCAGGTGACGACCTTGTGCTTTTGGTCGAGCCCTTCGCAGTAGTTGGTGTATTCGCAAACGCGAACGGCGTCGCCGCGCCCCACGGAGATCTTGCGGTACCAGTCGGGATCCGCGAGCGATTGACGCGCCGCGGCCACGATGTCGCAAGCGCCGCTCGCCAGCAATCCCTCGGCCATCTCGAAATTATGGATGCCGCCCGCGCCGATCACCGGCGTCTCGAAGCCGGCCTCGCGGACGGCCGACCGGACGGCGGCGGTTGCCGGCATGTTCCGCCCGAATGGGCCGCGTTCGTCGGAGATGTGTTGCGGCATGCACTCATAACCGCTCGGACCCGTATAGGGATAGGCGGCATCGCCCACGCTTGGCTGCTTCGCGTCATCGAATTTTCCACCGCGCGATAGCGACAGGAAATCGAAGCCGGCGCGCGCGAACGCCGTGGCGAAATAGACGGCATCCGATACGTCGCTGCCGCCCTCGATGCATTCATCGGCGAGGTAGCGGCACCCGACCGGAAAGTCCGGTCCGACCCGCCGGCGCACGGCAGCGAAGACCTCGATCGGCAAGCGCGCGCGGTTCTCGCGCGAGCCGCCATAGCCGTCCGCCCGGTCGTTGAGCCTCGAGAGGAAGGAGGCCATCGTATAGGCGTGGGCATAGTGAAGCTCGACGCCGTCGAAGCCCGCCTCCCGCGCCCGCGCGGCGGCATCGGCGAAGAGGCCTGGGAGAATGTCAGGCAAACTGCGGATGTGGTCGAGCTCGGTATCCGTAACGCGCTCGCGATAGCCGAAGTCGAGCGACTCGAGCTCGCGCGGGGTCAGCACTTGGGCGAGGGTGACGCGGTCGAGAGCCGCAAGACGCGTCCGTACCTCCAGCTCGGGCAAGTCAGCGCCGTCCACCGCCGCGCGATGGCGGTCCGTCACTTTAAGAAACCGTTGAAAGAACTTCTCCGCTTCAGGACGGCGCCGGATCGCCAGGAAGTCGATGAGCTGAATGAACATGCGCGTGTGACCGTCGCTCGCGCGCCGCGCTGCGTCGGTGACGCCGCGCAGGCCCGGGAGGAACCGATCGTGGCCGATGCGCAGAAGCGGACCGCTCGGTATGTCCCGGATGCCCGTCGCCTCGACGACGATCGCGCCGGGCCGGCCGCGCGCGAAGCGCTCGTACCACCTCACGACGGCTTCGGTAGCCACCCCGTCCTCGGTGGCGCGCCACGGCACCATCGCGGGAACCCATGTCCGCTGTTCAAGGGTCGTGCTGCCGACGCCGATCGGCGAGAAGAGACGCGATGCCGCCGCCTCCGCACGCGTAGGGATGCGGCCGGAGTTGCTGCCGAACTTGATTTTCTGAGGCGGTTTCCACACGGGGGACGCCCTGCGATTGTAAGAGTCTATAATTTATAGGACTAAAGAATACGGGTCAAGGTGACAGCGCCGGGCGCGAGTTCGAATGGGTCAGAGCTCGTAGAATCCTCTGCGGCGTCTTGTGCAGCCGCAGTTGAGGATGCCGGGATGGTAGCCGATGTTCATAGTCTCCGCGATGGCCATGGTCTCGTCGCCGCGAATGAGCGGCCGTTCGACATTGTTGTAGCCCTGGCCGTGGCAATGGACACGGCTCTCCTCCGGCAGGCCGTTCTGGCGCATATAGGTCATGCGATCCTCCGCGAAGCCTCAGCGCCGGCGGAAGCGCTGCACCTTGCCGCTCTCGGTCCGCGGTAGCGCATCGAGACATTCGATTGCAGGAACTGTCCGCAAAGCCGTTCGCGACCATGCGGTCCAGAAGCTCTGCGGCAGCATTGACGCGCGCCGGGTATACAAGCTCCGGAAGGTCCGCGGTCTCGATCGCCGGCCACAATTCCATGGGCGGCAGCTTGTCGCGCGCGAAGCTGTCGCTGTAGGCGCTCTTATCGAGCATCACCCTCGCCATCTTCGCTCTTTGCCGTTCCCTCCGGGCGATGTCAATTCGGAAATGCGGTCCGCACTCGGCGAGCGCGCGCTTGACGGCGATGGCACAGTTCCGTAGTGTTTGTCTGACAAATTCGGACAACGAGGGGAAAGGAGCCTTGACGGACGGACTGCAATCGGGCGCACGCTGGCGCCTCCTCCTTGGCACCTGCCTTGCGCTGGCCCTCCTCGCTTGCGGTGGTCCCTCCCGCGCCGCCAATCGTCTCATCAAGGTCGGATTGCAACGGCTGACTCCCGACACCCCGGTCTACATGGCGCAGAAGGAAGGCTACTTCGCCGCCGAGGGACTCGATTTGCAGCTCGTGCCGTTTCAAACGTCGGAGCCGATCGGCGTGGGCGCAATGGCGGGCGATATCGATATCGGTATCATTGGCATCAATGCCGCCTTCTATAACCTGGCGGGACGAGGCGCGCTGAAGATCATCTGCGCCTATGCGAGCGAGTTACCCGGGTTTCATTCATCGGTGTGGGTGGCGTCCAACAAGGCCTACAACGCCGGTCTTCACTCGCTGAAGGGTTTGGGCGGCCACGTGATTGGTGGCGGCACCACCGGCGGTGCGTCCTATTACCTTCTCGGGCTGGTGACCGAAAAAAACGGCATCGACTTCAAGAGCGTGCAGTTTCGCGCTTTGCAGAGCAACACGAATGTCGTCGCCGCGGTCGTCGGCGGGCAGGTCGACGCGGCGATCGTGCCCGGAACCTATATCCTCCCGCAAATTCAGAAGGGCCTCGTCCAAGTGATCGGCTGGGTCAGCGACACGACGCCGTTCCAGCTCGGCGTGACCTTCGTGCGCGCGAAACTCGCCGAGGAGAGCCCCGACGTGGTTGCCGGCTTCCTGAGGGGATACCGTAAGGGCGCGCGTAAATATTACGACGCCTTCACCGCGCCCGATGGCAGCATGAGAGATGGGCCGACCGCACCGAAGGTCCTGGAATACGCGTCGCAATTTGTGGGCCAGCCACCCGCTGTGGCGCGGCTCGCGGCCGGTTTTGTCGATCCTGACCTGCGCGTTGATATAAAGGACGTCGTGCATCAGATCGAATGGTTCAAGGCGCAAGGGATCGTCAAGCCCGATGTCGATCCAGAAAAGATCCTCGATCGAAAGTTCATCATTCCGATTCCGGACGCGCATTGATCCCATGGCCGGCACCGCTTCCGGGCAACCTCGACATCCATTCTGGTCATTGATCCGTCCGCTGCCGATTACCTGAAGCTTTACGCGTCTGAATTTCCGCAAATCGCCGTCGAGATCGCGCGTGTGCCCGAAGAGGTCGGCGAGCGGATCGGGCGCGCCTCCGTACTTGTCGGGCTGCCCCCGGCGTTCAATGACGAGCTCGTCCGGCGCGCCGCCGCGCTCCAATGGATCCAGCTTCTCTCTTCGGGAACCGATGTTCTGCAACGGCTTCCCTCGCTCGCACCGCAAACCATCGTCACTTCCACCCACGGCGTGCATGGGCCACCTGTTTCCGAGGTGGCGTTTCTTCACATGCTGGCGGTTGCGAGGCAGTACGACCGCGTGGTTCGCAACCGCGCGTCCGAGACCTGGGAAAAGCCGCCGCAGCGGCTGTTGTGCGGCCGAACCGTCGTCATCCTGGGCGTGGGTACGATCGCCGCGGCGCTAGCGCGGCGTTGCACGGCGTTCGAGATGCGGGTCATCGGCGTTTCGTCCACGCCCCGGCCGCTCGACGGATTTGACGGCATGCTCCCGCGCACGCGCCTCATCGAGGCCGCGGGGCTTGCCGATTTTCTCGTCGCGCTCGTGCCGCTGACGGCGGAGACCGCCAATATCGTCAACGCCGCTGTTTTCGCGGCCATGAAGCCGACGGCCTAGTTTATAAATGTGGCGCGCGGCGGGATTTGCGACGAGGTGGCGTTGCTCGACGCGCTTGACCGGCGGCAGATCGCCGGCGCCGCAGTCGATGCGTTCGCCGCGGAGCCTTTGCCCAAGGGGCATCCCTTCTGGCATCGCGACGACATGATGCTGACGCCGCATATCGGCGGCGAGGCGTCGCCCTATGCTGGGCTGGTGTGGCAAATCCTGCGCGACAACATGGCGTGCTATCTCGAAGGACGGTTTTCCGACATGGTGACCGCGTCGCGCGCCGCGCGGGCTAGACGTTACAACTCCACGATCTCGCGCGACAATTTATGGAGCCGCTCGACCCCGTTGCGGCCGACGAGGAAATTGTCGCAGATCGTGACGAAGGTGCCGTTGGCGACCCAGTTCGGATGAACACCTATGTTCATGTTGGTCGCTAGCGGCAGGCTTTCGTCATTGCGGATGAGCGGCCGCTCCACGACGTCGTAGCCTTGGCCGTGACAATGGAGCCGCGTTTCCTCGGGCAGGCCGCGCTTGCGCAGATAGGCTTGATATTCCGGGAGATTCCCGCCGGCGAAGCGCCGGGGCGGAGCAACCCGACGGTGAAGTCCTGCGCCTCGACCGCGGCGGCGTGTATGTCCACAAGCTGCTGCGGCGCCTTGCCGAAGACGACAAGCGGCCGACATGGACGAAGAGCCCGCCGGGGCCGGTGGTCTCCGCCTGCCAGTACAGCACGTCGCCTGCGCGAATCTCGCGCCCTTGTGTTGGGCGCGTGCGGATGAGGGCGGGCTCGCCAGGCGTCGCCGACGAGCCCAGGAAGAAACCGGTGGCGCCGCCCATCAGCTCCGAGACGTATTGCGAATAGGCGAGCGCCTCGAAGTCCCGCATGCCGGGGCGGATTTGCGTCAAGGTCTTGCGGAAGGTCTCGTCCTGCACTTGCGCGGTCTGACGCAACAGTGCGATCTCCTCCTCGCTCTTCACTGCCTTGATCGGATCAACGAGGTCGGTCGCATCGACGAACGCGACTGGACCGAGCAGCTTCCCGAGCTTCAACCCGAACCCGAAATTCATCTGGTTGGGGCCGACATAGCCTACCTTGCGATGGCCCGCCTTGCCGATCTCGCGCGCGACGATCTCGGCATCGTAATCGACGGTATACCCGATGGCCGGGAAGCTCGGCGTGTGGAACGCCATTCCCATGCCGGGATGGCCCGGGTCGTCGCCGTCATACTTGGTCATGCCGTTGACCGGCCCGTGACAGACGAGCGTCATCAGCCCGTCGCGCGGAAAGATCACCGTTTCCGCATAGGAGCTGGGCGCCGAAATTCCTGTGAACCAGCGGTAATAGCCGCAGGTCGCTGCCATGTTGTTGGCGCCCTGGATGACGAGCGCGTCAAAGCCATTCTCTCGCATCAGCGCGCGGACCGCTGCCCAGCGCCGTTCGAGTTCGGTCATCGAGACTGGATCACAGAGGCGTTCGTCAGTCTGCGCCATGCCGCCACTCCACGTCGATTGAAGCCGTCCAACCAGAACTGCCAGAGAGCGCAACGGGCCTCGTCAAGCCGAGGACCCGGCCGGATCAATCCAGTTGCAGTATGACCTTCGCCGGATCGAGCGTGAGGCTCGGATCAAGCGCATGGAGCGCGTCATAGAATTTTGTGACCTTGGAAACCGACACGCGGTTCGACGGATCGAAGAATTTCAACCGCTGGAAGAAATCATAGGATTTGCCCACGTCGTCCGCGCTCATGTGGGCTTCGTTCACGAGGATGCCGATGGCTGCTGCCCGGTTTTGCGGGTCGTAAAACCAAGCGATCGCTTTCGAATAGGCGGCAAGGAATTTCTTGATGGTCGCCGGATACCCGGCGGCCCAGGTGCGGTTGACGAGGTCGGCGGTGAAGGGCAGGTCGGGCGCGTAGCGATAGACGTAGCCGAGATTGACGAAGCCTTGCGATTCGGCGACGAAGAGCTGTGGCGCGCCGAGCATGGCGGCGGACACGGCCCCGGATTTGAGTGCCGCGAACCGCGCGCCCGTTGATCCGGCATAGACGAAATCGAAATCGCTCCGCGTCATCCCGTTCGCGGTAAGCATCTCGGACAGAAACACCATCGTGTTTCCCTTGGCCTCGTCGACCGAAACTAGGTGTCCTTTCAAATCCTTCAGGGTTTTGAACTTGCTGTTGGCTTCGAGTGCGAAAGGACCGACCTGTCCGTCGATGCGGATGATCGCGACGCTGGCGCCAGCTGCATAGGCGTAAAACGGGTCGGAGAAGCCGATGGCAAGCGACATGTTGATCGAATTCGACGTGAGGGCCTGCATGGCGGCGGCGCTGGACTGAAGGTAGGTGAGGTCGACCTTGATTCCTTCATTGGCATAGAAGTCTTTGTCCTGCGCAATATAGTGTGCCCAGGATGTAGCGCTGGCACCGCCAACGCCGCCGAAGTCGATCGTTTCCTCCGCGTGCGCGGCGGCCGCGCCGAGCGCCGCTACCACAAGGACGATCGCCCGGAACACGTGTCGCAATCGCTCCTCCATCCCATGGCCACGCTAGCAGTAAAATAGCAAATCGTCCCAGAATTGTCTAACAATCTTGCGCCAGCAGGCCACGGGCGGCGCTGCGCTCTGCGGTCCGGCGGCAGATCACTGCACGAGGGCCGGGAAAAGCCTGAGCGCATTGGTGCGTTCGATCGCAGCGATCTCCTCGTCGGACAATTGGAGCTTGGCGAATCCCTCGGCCATCTCCAGCGCCGAGCTGAACGGAACATCGCTGCCATAGAGTATTTGGGCGGTACAGACCAATTGGCGGAGCGCCTCGAAGGTGATGGGGTTCGGGATCGTCGCGATATCGAAAAAGAACCTCTTGATGTGGTGCAGCGGCCAGTCGGGCACGCGCGCCGCGACCGCGGGCTTTTTCATCGGCACTCCAGCGAAGCGGTCGATGATGTAAGGCATCGTTCCGCCGGCATGCGAAAAGATGCATCGGATGTCGCGGCATCGCGTGGTCGTCCCACTGTAGATCAGGCTTGCGATCGCCCGTGTCGTATCGAATAGAAATTCCATCGCTGCCGGCGCGATGTCGGGAATGAGGCCGATGCAGCACGTCGGGGTCGTCGGGTGGAAGAACAGGACGGCCCTGCGCCGATTGAGTTCGTCGAACACGGGCGCGAAGGCCGGATCGCCGGGCCATTTGTCGCCATAGTTCGTCACGAGGCAGAACCCGTCGACGTGCAGGACGTCGCACGCATATTCGATTTCTTTGAGGCTGTCATCGACATCAGGCAAAGGGAGCGTGGCGAACGTGGCAAAGCGCCCGGGAAAATCGTGCACCATTTCGGCGGCATAATCGTTGCAACTCCTGGCAAGACGACGAGTTTGGACCCGATCGCCGAACCAAACCCCCGGAGTTGAAAGGGACGTCACGGCGGTCTCGATCCCACTCTTATCCATGTCCTCGATTGCCCGGCGCGGTGTCCAATCGAAGAGGGTCGGATGGGTCGGGGCAACCACCAGCAAGTCTTCGCGGGCCTCCTTGGCATAGTTTGGCGGAAGGATGTGATGATGCGTGTCGATGCGGGTGCCCACCTTGGCGGCGTTCATCCAATCCCTCCTTGCGGCGGAAAACTGCGGCGTGAGCAATCTATAGTACCGAAGCGACAATATGCTTCTGAACTCGATCCTGGTCAATGATCGAGGGCGGCGTAAGGAGCGACGACACTCTCGTCATCCACATAAACCCGATGGGGGTTGCGCCCGAGCTATGCCTCCCACGCTCGCGCTGTTCGCCCGACCGGCTCGATCCGCGCAACATTGTTGGACAATATTGACGGGCGCATGGCGTATGTCCAACAATGGCCGGTGCGTAAAGGAGCTTAGGTAGGAACCAAAGATGGCGGAACGGTCATTTGCGCGGGAAGTCGAGGATTTGCGGCTCGAGGAAGGTGAAACCTTTCGCGGCGAAGGTATCCTCGCCATCACGAAGGCGCTGCTGCAATCCGGCGTCGCCTATGTCGGAGGCTACCAGGGATCGCCGATCTCGCATTTGATGGATGTTCTGGCGGACGCCAAGGACGTCCTGAACGAGCTAGGGGTCCATTTCGAATCCTCAGCGTCTGAGGCAGCGGCGGCGGCGATGCTGTCGGCTTCTGTCATGTATCCGCTTCGTGGCGCAGTCACGTGGAAATCTACCGCCGGCACCAACGTGGCATCGGATGCTCTCACGAACCTATCCTCGAGCGGGGTCCTCGGCGGCGCGCTCATCATCCTCGGAGAGGATTTCGGGGATGGATCGTCGATACCGCAGGAGCGCAGCCACGCCTTCGCCATGAAGTCGCAGATATGGATGCTCGACCCGCGGCCAAACCTTCCCGCCATGGTCAAGGCCGTGGAGGACGGTTTCGCCCTGTCCGAGGCGTCGCATACGCCGGTAATGCTGCAGATTCGCATCCGCGCGTGCCACGTTCACGGCCAGTTTACGGCGCGGTCTAATCGCCGTCCTGACTTCACGCTGCGCGAGGCGCTCGACAATCCCCGGCGGGATTTGGACCGGATCGTGCTGCCGCCTGCCTCGATGCTCCAGGACCGCCAGAAACTGGAGGAGCGCTGGCCCGCTGCCGTCGCGTTCATTCGCGACCGCGGTCTTAATGAGCAATTCGGGCCGACCGAGGGCGAGATCGGGCTCATGCTGCAGGGCGGCCTCTACAATTCGGTCATGCGCGCGGTGCAGTTCCTCGGCTTGGCCGACGCCTATGGAACGTCGCGCCTTCCACTCTACGTAATGAACGTCACCTACCCGCTCGTCGACGATGAGGTGGCCGCGTTCTGCCGCGGCAAACGCGCAGTGCTGATGATCGAGGAAGGGCATCCCGAATATATCGAGCAGTCCGTCCACACACTGCTGCGGCGCAACGGGATCGAGACCACGCTCGAGGGCAAGGGCACACTTCCCCTCAGCGGCGACTACAGTCCCGAAATCCTTGCGAGCGGCTTCGCCCGCTTCCTCGAGCGCCATGCCCCGATGATGCTCGGAAACCGCCCGCCGGTGCCGAACGCAGCCGGCATATTGAAGAATCCGAAGATCAAGGCGCTGGCCGCGACCGTGAAGGCGCGTCCCCCCGGTTTCTGCACCGGCTGTCCCGAGCGGCCGATTTTTGCGGCGATGAAGCTGGTCGAGAAGGAACTCGGGCCGCACCACATTTCGTCGGATATCGGTTGCCATCTCTTTTCCATCCTGCCGCCTTTCAATTTGGGCACCACGACGATGGGGTACGGGCTTGGGCCAGCATCTGCCGGCGCCTTCAACATCGGCGGGGGCAAGCGGGCGATTTCGGTCATGGGCGACGGCGGATTTTGGCATAACGGTCTCTCGTCGGGGATCGGCAACGCCGTCTTCAACAAGCAGGATCAAGTCATCGTCATCGTCGATAATTTCTATTCTTCCGCCACGGGTGGGCAGGACATCCTGTCGTCCCGGGCGACGAACGAGCGGCGCTCGACCAACAACTCCATCGTCAACGCCGTGAAGGGCATCGGCGCGCGTTGGGTGAGGGAGATAGACCGGACCTATGACGTGGGGAAGATGCGCGCCATCTTGAAGGACGCGCTCACCACCAAGGAACCGGGGCCGAAGATTATCGTCGCGTCGTCCGAATGCATGCTGAACAAGCAGCGCCGTGTGGCGCCCCGCTTCGCCGCCGCCGTGCAGGAAGGGCGGCGCGTCGTCAAGGAGCGGTTCGGGGTCGACGAGGACGTTTGCACCGGCGATCACGCGTGCATCCGCTTGTCCGGCTGTCCTTCCTTGTCGGTGAAGCACACCGACGACGTTTTGAAGGACGATCCGGTCGCATCTATCGACAATTCCTGTGTCGGATGTGGCAATTGCGGCGAGGTCGCGGAAGCGGCGGTGCTCTGCCCGTCGTTCTATCGCGCGGACGTTATTTTCAATCCGACGCGGTGGGACCGATTTGTCGCGCGCTTGCGCGGGTCGGTCATCGGCTATTTGCAGCGTCGTCGAGACGCCCGGCGGATTGCCTTCGCATGAGACTGTGACGTGGATCAGACGCGCGACAGACCGATCAAGATCGCCGTCCTGGCCATGGGCGGCCAGGGCGGCGGCGTGCTTACCGACTGGATCGTCAGCCTCGCCGAACTCCAGGGATGGCACGCGCAATCGACCTCGGTGCCCGGCGTCGCGCAGCGGACCGGTGCAACCGTCTATTACATCGAGATGATGCCGCCGAGCGACGACGGCCGCACACCCATCCTGTCGCTGATGCCGTCGCCCGGCGATGTCGACATTGTGCTTGCGGCGGAGTACATGGAAGCCGGGCGTTCGATGCTGCGCGGTCTCGTCACACCGGAGCGAACGACGCTCATTGCTTCCACGCATCGCGCCTTCGCTATTGCCGAGAAGGAGAGCCCTGGAGACGGCATCGTCGACCCCGCGGGATTCTCCGAGGCGTCCGAGGTCGCGGCCAAGCGCGCCATCCTGTTCGACATGCAATCCGTCGCGGACCGCAGCCGATCGGTAATCTCCGCGGCGCTCTTCGGCGCCTTGGCGGGTGCGGAGATTTTGCCATTTCCGCGAGAGTTGTACGAAGCGGTGGTGCGGGCGGGCGGCAGGGGAGCCGAGACAAGCCTGCGCGCTTTGGACGCCGCCTTCGATCTGGTGAAAGGAAAGCCGCCGCTCGCAACGAGCGAGGAGAAGCCGGAGAAAAGCGCCAAGGTGTCGGTTGGCCATCCAGCTCTCGATCGCCTTGTCGGGCGAATGGAGGCCGAGTTTCCATCGGAATGCCACGTCCTTTTATTCGCCGGTCTCAAGCGCCTCGTTGACTACCAAGACGTCGCCTACGCGAACGAGTATTTGGATCGGCTGGCCGCTTTCCAGCGGCTCGATGAAGAGCTGAACGGGCGTGCGCATGGCTATGCATTGACGACTGCGGCGGCGAAATACCTGGCCGTCGCCATGGCCTACGACGATGTGATTTGGGTCGCCGACCTCAAGACGCGCGCATCGCGATTTGCGCGCATCGACGCCGAAATCGGCAAGCGGCCGGATCAGATTCTCTACATGACGGAGTTCATGCATCCCCGGATGGAGGAGGTGCTCGGCACGTTTCCGGCCCGTTTTGGCAAATGGCTGGGCGCGCGCCCGGCGCTGGTCAGGCGATTGGATCGGTTGGTCAACCGCGGCCGCCGCGTGCGCACGGGCACGATCGGATGGTTCCTGTCGCTCTATTTCTTGTCCGGCTTGAAGCCGATACGCAGGCGGCTTCTTCGGCATGAGCAGGAGATGGACCACATTGCCCGATGGATCGGACTCGTGATCGAGACCGCTCGCGTCGACTATGACCTGGCGGTCGAGGTCGTCGCCTGCCGCAGGTTGGTGAAGGGGTACTCCGACACCCATGCCCGGGGCCAGTTGAAGTTCGACCGCCTCCTTGCGATCGTTCCCCAGCTCGCGGGCAAGCCGGACAGCGCCGGTTGGCTGAGGCGGTTGCGGACGGCGGCGCTCGCCGACGAGGAAGGCCACGCGCTCGAGGGCGCCCTGCTGACCGTTCGGTCGGCGTTCGATCTCGATGCCGACGCGGCAACCGAACCGCACTTAAACAAGGCGCCGGTTTAGCGCCGCGACGGCGCTCGCTCAATCGAAGCGGCGCCAGGGCAGCAACCAGTATTCGGCAATATTGAGCATTTGGGCACTCGCGTAGCCGATCGCCCCAAGCAACATTACGCCGGCAAACAAATCGGCCGCGTGGAACGATCGCGCCGAAAGCACGATCCAAAGCCCAAGCCCATTCACGCTGGCCATGATCTCGCCGATGACCGACAGGACGAGCGCCGCGGGGATGCCGATCCGCATCCCCGAGTTTGCTGGGTTCGCCGCGGCGTCCGCCGCAACCAAGATGGCGATCCTTTACTTCCCCGGCCACGGTTACACGCCGCTCTTCGCCGGCCAACGCCAAGATTGTCGTCCAGAGGCTCCTGTTCCCTTGAGCAGTCCGCCGGTGGCGCGTTCTGGTCGTTGCATCGGGGCAGGCAAATCACTAAGGTCTTCCTCCTGATGGCATAACCGATCTCTTTCGCCGCAAAGAGCGCAGTCGCTCGCGCGCGGGACGCATGCAAATGAGTTCAATTGAGGAACCTGTTCGACGCCAGGCGTCGGCGGCCACGGTCATCGAGACATGTGTCCGCCGGTTGCGCGGCGCCATCATGGTCGGGGATTTGCTTCCCGGCCAAAAACTGATCGAAGCGGATCTCTGCAGGGAGTTGGGGGTCAGCCGTGCATCGGTGCGAGAAGCATTGCGTGCGCTTGAATTGGATCGGCTCATCGAATTGGTGCCCAACCGAGGTCCGTCGGTCGCCAAGCTCGGCGAGCACGAGATCGAAGAGATCCATGAAGTATGGTCACTGCTGACCGGTGAGACCGTCTATCATTTTACGCGCCTCGCGAGGCCGCAGGATGTCGCGAGGCTCAACGTCATCTTGAAGCGGTTGAAAGAGGCCTTGCATGCGGGAAACGCGCTGCATCAGCTCAACGTGACCAATTCGTTCTTCAGCCACATTTCGGAGAAGTGCGGGAACGATCTGCTCGTCGATATCGTGACCGAGCTTGTCTCGCGCCTCAATTTCCTCCGGGCGCAATCACTGCGCCAAGAGGGGTGGCGCGAGCGGTGCGCCATCGAGATCGAAACCATTTTGAAGGCGATCCGTCGCAAAAGCCCGGCTGCGGCCCGTCGGGCGGCACAGCGCCATATCGAATCGGTATGCAGCGCTGCGATGAAGATCGCGATGATGCCGCAGCCAGAGCCCAAAAAAGTCGCGGCCAACGTCACTCGACTGGCAACGATGGCGCGGTGGGCACGTCCCAAGCTGGTCCGCCGAGGCTAAACCTCCGAAGAGGCCATTGCGCTTCTACTATGGGCCCATCGGCCGTGCGGGCCCCATCAATTTCTTCTCTTTTGGCGTGTTCCTGCGGCCGGTGAACGACGCGCTTGGAATCGGCCGCCGCACGCTTGCTTTGGCGATGACGTCGACGACATGGCTAAGCGCCAAGTTCGCCCTGTTTGCCGGCGCGACCGGGCTCGGGCCGTATCTCAGCGGCCTATCGCACGATTTCTGCCTCACCTATATGCCGGCTTTCGCGCTCTATGAGATACTGCCCGTGCTGGCCTGCCTGATGATTGCGCCGTTGGGTCCTTATCCTTTCCCGGCGCTGAAGCGCACCGCGGAAGGGGAGGAACTGGACGCGGCTTGAGGCGGCCTCACAGGTTCGGGTCGTGCGAGCCCGATTATTCATAATTGAAGGAAGGTGGGATGGGGCTCTACAAGATCGGTGCGCCGGTAACACGCGAGGAAAACTCGAAGCTGCTGAGAGGCCGCGGTCGGTATTGCGAGGATGTACGCATGGCGAATGAGGCACGCGCCTTCGTTCTGCGGAGCCCTCACGCGCATGCGCGGGTCGTCGCGGTCGACGCGCGTGCGGCGCAGTGCATGCCAGGTGTGCTTGCCGTACTCACGGGTGAGGACTTGCAGCGCCGCGGACTGGGTGCGCTCAGGCCCATGATACCGAGGAAGCGCAGCAATGGGGCGCCCGCCTATGTCACGCCGCAGCCGCTGCTGGCGCGGGAGCGCGTGCGTTTCGCGGGGGAAGCGGTGGCCTTCGTGGTCGCCGATACACTCGATATGGCGCGCGACGCCGCCGAGGTGATCGACGTGTCGTATGAACCGCTGCCGGCTTTGGTATCTGCAGAGGCGGCGCTCGCCCCCGACGCCTTCGCGCTATGGGATGGCAACCCCGGCAACGAGGCGTTCTTTCACGAGGCCGGCGACAAACGCGCCGTCGATGCGGCGATCGCCAAAGCGGACCACGTGATCCGCCACAAGATCGAGTTCAACCGCGTCACAGCGAATTCGCTGGAGCCGCGCGGGTGCGTCAGCTTTTACGATCCCAATGACGACCGTTATACGATCCGCTGCACCATTCAGGCGGCGCACGAGACTCGCACTGCGCTCGCCCGAGATATCCTTAGAACGCCGGAAACGAAGGTCCGAGTGATCTGCGACAATATGGGCGGCGGTTTTGGCATAAAGGGGGGGTGCTATCCGGAATATGGGCTCTCACTCTGGGCGTCCGAAATTGTCGGACGCCCGGTACGTTGGCAATCGGAACGGAGCGAAGGTATTCTCACCGACGAGCACAGCCGCGGCAGCATCGTGGATGCCGAGTTGGCGCTCGACAAGGATGGCAGGTTCCTGGCGCTCCGCGCGCGATGGCGTTCCTCGATCGGCGCCTATTTCACCTCCGACCGCTGCACCATTCCGCTCACGGCGCAACTAAACTGCCTTGTCAATACTTATACCATCCAGGCGATACATGCGCAGGTTCAGGCCGTGTTCACCAACACCATGATGACCGCGCCCTATCGCGGTGGCGCGCGGCCCGAGCCGCTTTATGTCATAGAGTCGATGGTCGACCGCGCGGCGCGAGCGCTCGATATCGAGCCTTTGGAGCTCCGGCGCCGCAATACCATCCCGGGCACGGCGATGCCCTATAAGACGCCGTTGGGGCACGTTTACGACTTGGGCGACTTCCTCAAAAATCTCGACGACGCCCAGGAGCTGTCGCGGCAAGACAAGTTCGCCGCGCGCCGCGCGGAGGCGCGCCGCCGCGGGAAGCTTCTGAGTCGCGGTGTCGCGACTGCGGTTGCCGCCACGGGCGGGCGCGATTTCGAGCATGCCGAGATCCGCTTCGATCCGGGCGGCACCGTGACGCTCATCACCGGCAGCATGGATCACGGCCAGGGCCATGGCACGACGTTCAAGCAGATTCTGTCGGAAAAGCTGGGCATTGATGCCGAGCTTATCCTGTACCGCTATGGCGATACGGATCTTGTGACTCAGGGAATCGGCACCTTCAGCTCGCGCTCGGCAATGCTCGGCGGGTCGGCCATAGTCGTCGCGGCCGAACGCCTCGTCGAGCGCGGTCGTAAGATCGCTGCTCATATGATGGAGGCGGCAGTCAGCGATGTGGTGTTCGAGGCCGGCGCCTTCTCCATCGCCGGCACCGATCGCAGAGTTGCGCTCGCCGACGTCGTGCGCCGCTCATTCGATACGTCGGCGATTCCGACGGAACTGGGCGCGGGCTTTTCCGAACGCGCCGATTACGGGCCACCCAATGCCGCCACCTTCCCGAGCGGCGCTCATATCTGCGAGATCGAAATCGATGCCGATACCGGCAAGGTCGAGCTCGTGCGCTACACAGCGGTCGACGATGTCGGGCTTATGCTTAATCCGCTGCTGTGCGAGGGCCAAATCCGGGGCGGCATCGCGCAGGGGATCGGGCAAGCGCTGCTCGAGAACTTGATCTACGACCCGGAATTGGGGCAATGCATCACCGGCTCGTTCCAGGATTACTGCATGCCGCGGGCCGATGATTTCTGCGACTTCACGCTCGGCAGCAACTCGTCTCGGACGTCGCGGAATCCGTTGGGGGTCAAGGGAGTGGGCGAGGCCGGGACCATCGGCGCGCTGCCGGCGGTGATGAACGCGGTGAACCATGCTCTGGCGGAGGCAGGGGCGGCAGCCATTGAAATGCCCGCCACGCCCGAGAAGATTTGGCGCGCACTTCGCGTAGCGAAGGCCGTCACGTGACCATCATCGGACCCGCAAATGTCCGGACCCCTGCCCGGGTCAGACGACCATGGATCCCGCTCCGAAGCGGGGGATGAGCGGCCGCTTCGCCCCGGCTATTTGGCGACGGCCTCCTGCATGAGGCTCATATCAACATGGCCACTCACGTCGAGATCGTCTTTGAGAAGGCCCAATTGGTGCTGCGTATCGATGTTATGTCGCAGTGCATTGACGCCCGCACACCCGCGGTCAGTGGTCGACCGGCGCGATCGGCGGGCTCATTCTCCCACTCGCGAGCATGCGCCTGAGGGCCGTGCCCGCGGCGCCCGGAACCGTGAGTGAGGCCATCGAACTGCGCCGCAATCGTCTGGCATGTCTTGCCCGTTGTCCCGGCGCGAAGATGAAACGTTGGTAGCATCGGTCAGCCAGCATCGTCTATCATTCGGTCGCTGGTCGCTGCGCCGGGGCTCCGGCAGTTGTCAGATGCGGGATGGGTGGAGGAAACCGACGCGTCATGCCGAATGCTTACGAAGCCGAATACGACAATCGTGGTCTGGTGCCAGAGCATGCGGCGATCTTCGCGCGCTGGGCCCGGGATTCGACGGCCTATCGCGACCAGGCGGTGCGCGGCGAGCGCGCCGAGCTCGGCGTGGCTTACGGCGCTAGTCCGCGGCAATATATCGACTTTTTCAAAGGTGCGGATAACCTCGACGCACCGACCATCCTATTCATCCATGGCGGCTATTGGCGCGCGAACGAGCCGCGCAATTTCAGCCACATTGCCCGCGGCCTGAACGAGCGCGGCGTGACGGTGGCGATGGCGGGCTACGATCTCTGCCCACAGGTCGGCATCGCGGATATCATCTCCGAGATGCGCGCCGCCGTCCTGTTCCTCTGGCGCCGCTCGCGCAGACGCATCTCGGTCTTCGGCCACTCTGCCGGCGGCCATCTGACCGCTGCATTGATCGCGACGGAGTGGCAGGCGGTCGATCCGGCGCTGCCGCCGGATCTGGTGCCGGTCGGCTATTCGATCTCCGGCTTGTTCGACATCGTGCCGCTGATGCAGACCTCGATGAACGTCGATTTCAAGCTCGACGAGGCCGGGGCCCGCGCGGTCGCTCCGCTCGACTGGCCCGCGCCGACCAAGCCGAGAGTCTTCGATGCGGTGGTGGGCGCCTTGGAATTGAGTGAATTCCATCGCCAGAGCAAGTCGATCGAGGAAAAATGGCGCCGGGCCGGGCTCCAGACGCGGTACGAGGACGTTCCCGGCGTCAATCACTTCACTATCCTCGACGCTTTGGCGGTTCCGAACAGCGCGATGGTCGAGCGGTTGGTTACGCTGGCCCAGCAGGCCCAAAGCATGGTCTGAAGCTCAGTCGTTCGGTCCGCTACCTCATCCATAGGAGATGGCCATGGCCAGAATAAAACACATCGCGTTCTTCACCGATAATCCGCAGGAGCTCGCCAATTTCTACGTCGAGACCTTCGGCATGACGATCACCCAGCCGCTGACCAGCTCGCCGGAGAGCGGCAGCTGGGTCTTTCTGACCGACGGCTATATCGACATGGCGCTGATCTCGCCGGCACACGGCGCGGAGGGGAAAAATTACCGTGCAGGCATCAATCACTTTGGCTTCACGGTGGACGCGCAGGAACATGCAGCCGTGCTGAAGAAGCTCAAGGCCCGCGGCATCGAGCCGCGTACGCCCCCCGCGGATAGACCGTATGTCGAGGACCGCGTGCGTGACATCCACGGCAACCCGATCGACCTGTCGAAAGCAGGCTTGCGCACCGCGCGGTAACAGGCGGCAGGCAATCTGCTAGTGACGGTATGCCGCAAATCGTGCAAGTTGGCTCTCGTATAGTGCGACGATGGCACGGGAGGCGCGGAATGGAACATGACGACAAAAGGATCTGCGATCCGGTCTCGACCGCGGAGCTGGAACGCCGGTGGAAGGCCGTGCGGGCGCAGATGGCGCCGATGGGGCTGGAGGCACTGCTGATCGAGGGCGCCAATAACTCGCTCGGCGGTGGCAGCTACGCGCGTTGGTTCACGGGGTTGTCGCCGAGCAGCTCCTATCCCCATACGATCATTTTCCCCGCCGTGGGGCTGACGACGCTGGTCACGCACGGTGCAATCGGCGAAACGGCCGAAATGGGCGGCAAGAACCCCAACTATCCGGGCATCGCCCGCCGCATCGGCGCACCGCATTTTCCCGCGGTCAGCTATAGCGGACGTCATGAAGTCGAAGCGGTGGCGGGGGCAATCAAGCAGGGCGGGTTTAAGACCGTTGGCCTCGTCGGCGCGAACAGCATGTATTACGGCTTTCTCGCCAAGCTGCGCGTGCAGCTGGCCGAGATCAAGTTCGTCGACGCCGACGACATTGTCGACCCGCTGAAGGCGGTCAAAAGCGGGGAGGAGATCGCCTTCATCCGGCGGATCGCCGCCATTCAGGACGAGGTGCTGGAAAAGGTCCTTACCCACATCAAGCCGGGGATGCGCGACTTCGAGGTGATGGCTTATGCGGAATATGTTGGCCAGCTGCTCGGCAGCGCCGGTGGTTATTATCTCGGCTCCTCGGCCGCGCCCGGTACGCCGACGCTGATCCGCCCGCGCGTGGAGCAGGGTCGCACGCTGCGGCTGGGCGACATTTTCTATTGGCAGGCGGAGACTTCCGGACCGGGTGGCTATTTCGTCCATGTCGGGCGGCCTATCGTGCTCGGCAAGGCACCCGCGGACCTCCGCGACGCGTTCAAGGCCATGGCCGAGGCGCAGCGCTATACCC
Source organism: uncultured Alphaproteobacteria bacterium (assembly GCA_963832575.1). Lineage (GTDB taxonomy): Bacteria > Pseudomonadota > Alphaproteobacteria > ATCC43930 > CGMCC-115725 > DATJLY01. The sequence continues at coordinate 300,689 of CAWHUT010000009.1, read as the reverse complement.
TCGACCTGCTCAAGCCCGGCGTCAGCGGGCGCGAAGTGCTCACACAATACAATGCGTATATGCGGTCACGGAACCTGCCCGAAGAGGGGCGGGTGCATTGTCACAACCAGGGCTTGACGACAGTCGAGCGCCCGATCGCCTGCGACGGCGAAACCCTGGTCTTCGGCCCGAACATGAACATCGGTATCCATCCCAGCATCGCCACCGACCGCATGTTCGTCACGATCTGCGACAATTTTCTGACCAAGCCAGACGGGTCCATCGAACGCCTGCATCGGACGCCGCAGGAAATCATCGAACTTTGATCGGGCGCCCTGGACCGGCCATGGCCAAATCGATTCTAATCGTCGGCCATGATGCCGACGATTACCGGACATTAATCCGCGCCAAATTCCCCAACCTTGCCGTCCATGTTGCAATGCCGGATCAAGCGGCAGGTGAGGCGCTCGACGCCGGCGCGCTGTTCGGGTTCAGCAACAAGCTGACAGAAGAACTTGTTGCCAGGATGAAGAATCTCGAATGGATTCAGTTTCTGTCGTCCGGCACCGACGCGCTCCACAGAATGCCGTCCCTCAAGCCTGAGGTCTTCGTCACCTCATCGCATGGCGTGCACGGCCCGCCAGTCGCGGAAATGGCGTTGCTGCATATGATGCTGCTGGCCCGTGATTATCCGCGTTTTTACCGACAGCAGCAGCAGGGGCAATGGACGGAATATGACCAGCCCCTTCTGCATAAAAAGACCGTGACGGTCCTGGGTGTCGGCCTGATCGCGCAAGAGCTGGCCCTGCGATGCAAGGCGTTCGATATGACCGTGTTGGGCGTCAGCGCGATGCCGCGGCAGGTACCCGGCTTCGACAAGATCTACGCACGCAGTGAGCTGAAAACGGCGGTCGGCCTAGCCGATTTTTTCGTGCTGCTGGTGCCGCTATCGCCCGCGACCGAGAATATGGTTAATGCCGATGTGCTCGCTGCGATGAGGCCGACCGCCTATCTGGTCAACATGGCGCGCGGCGGCGTAGTGGACGAAGAGGCGCTGATTGCGGCATTGCGCGCCGGCAAGCTCGCAGGTGCGGGGCTCGATGCCTTCCGCACCGAGCCGCTGCCGCCGGACCACCCGTTCTGGCGTACCGATCGAGTCATTATCACGCCCCACTGCGCGGGACGTAGCGATTCCTACGCCGCTATGGTGGCACCGATCTTCCTCAAGAACATCGACCGTTTCATGGCCGGCCGATTGTCCGACATGATCAATATCACTCCGCACTGAGGCACGGGCGGTTGCGTCTATGGCGACCGCGCCGCGGCGCCTTAAGGCTGCGTCACATTCACTGAATGGATTAGGGAATTCACGCTGAATCCTGGATGGGTCCGAACTCTAGCTCGCCGAAATTTTCGCGAACTTTTCCGTGTAGAGCTGCTCCACCGACGCCAGCTCGGTCATACCCGCTTGACGCGACAATTCCAGCGCGAATTCAAGCCACTTGCGCTCGATATGTCCCGAAGTCGGCAACGCCTTGATCAGGACGTCGTATTCGAGGTTAACCAGTGTGTCGTCGGTCTGGCCGGTGAATTTTTTCAGATGCGCGATGCTCCATTCGCGGTTCTTTTGCATGTAGGCGGTCGCCTGATAGATCGAGCGTAGACCCGCCGCCAGAATCTTGGGTTTCTGTTCGATGAAGCTGTCCAGCGACACCCAAGTGTCGGGGCACGACGGCTCCATCGTGCCGAGGTCGAAGATAGAACGCGCCTGGTGACTGGCGAGCATCGGCAAGGCAAGGCCGGAATGCAGCAGACAGGCGGCAACCTGGTTTCCCTTGAGAGACGGAACCAGGCCGCCGGGGCCGACGGCGATCGGTTGGATTTTGATGGCTTCGTGTTGCGCGACCCACAGCATGTAAGCGTACACGGCGCCGCCAAGCCCGCCGAGCCCGACCTTCTTGCCGTCGAGCTCTTTGATCGACGTGATTGGCGAATCATTGCCGACCATGACGTGCCAGCCCGTCGCCCGAATCTCGCCGCAGCCGACAATCTTCTCCTTCACGCCTTTCTTCACGGCAAGGGCGGCGCTGCCCGGGAAGTAAATCACCATGTCGCTGGTGTTCTCAAGGAGCGCTTCCTGGGTGCTGTTGCCGCCGCTGTACGAGGTAATTTCGGCCGAGATGCCGTTCTTTTTATAGAACCCCAGTTCGTCCGCCGCGGTGACGACCGCGCAGGGCGTGTAATGAGGCACCGGCAAGCCAATGCGGATCTTACCCTCGGTTTCGGCCGCGGCCGGGCCCGCCCACATGCCCAACAGCGTCGCGGACGCGAGCATGTGAAAGCCTCGGCGTGAAAAACTACCGGTACTTGCCATTGCGACGCCCCTTCCTTCCTTTAGCGTTCGGAACCGCCTGATGCACCACATGATCGTGGCGCGCGTTATCGCCTAATCGTCAACTTCAAACAGATTATCAGCCTTGTGATGGGGTTCATCCATGGCTCCAGAACGTGCTGTGGCCCTGCAAATCTTCCCGCCCGCCGCGGTGAGCCCGGCGCACATACACAACCGCGTTGTCGCAGCACACAAGTGAAAGCTGCGTCGCGACGTAAGATCGACCATCCCCGGTTTCCTTACATGCAACTAGGGCCGTTAGGCCCCTGGGTGAAGATCGTGTCCGGCACCCAAACCCATCATGCGAACCGATATTGTATTTTTTTTTGTTTAGTTGTAAAGAAAATGCAATTGAGCATGCGTCATAAGCACCGGGAAGGGACCCATCGAGCGCAATCACATGAAGGAGTTCGGTATCCCCGCAGCTCTCGAACCGATAGCGCGTACCGCGCGGAATGAGAGTGCCCTTGCTCGAGCCGATGTCCGCGAGAATTTTGTCGCCGTCGCCGTCGAACCCGGTACTGCCGCGCAGGACGAACCAAAACCCATCCTGATGTGTATGGGAATGCAGATTATTTTTCGCCGCCGCTCTTCAACACATGCACCAGCGGGTACATACGGTCGGTGTTGGCGAGCTTAAGATTCAGGTGTTGATCATCGATGCGCATCATTCTGACGGCGCAATTATGCTTTCTGCTGATCCTCGCGTGCGTCTGGGAAGCAATGGTCCTGCTCGGCGTCGACCCGTCGGTTTTGCCGCCGATCGGAAGCGTGATGTCGTTCGTGCTGCACTTTATGGGCGATCGCGAATTCTTATCTAACCTCGGCGTGACCGCAATCGAGATCGGCGTCGCGTTGATGGTTTCGGTGCCGCTCGCTGTCGGTACCGGGCTGCTCGTCGGGGAGTCGACACGGGCCGCCCAGGCCGTCAATCCGTTCATCTATCTGGTGCTGGCGATTCCGCAATCGGTGTTCCTGCCGATTTTCATCCTGATGTTCGGTATCGGGTTTTTCGAGAAAGTGGTCTTCGGTATCACGCACGCCTATTTCGTGATTGTCATCAATACTTTTGCCGCGGTGCGCTCGGTGCCCAACTCGTATGTGATTGCGGCGCGCTCGTTCGGCGCGACGCCGCGGCAAATCTATCTCCGTATCTACCTGCCAGCGATGCTGCCGCTGGTGCTGACGGGCCTGCGGCTCGGCGTGATCTTCTGCATCATCGGCGTGCTGCTGACGGAAATGTATGCGTCGCGGTTCGGCATCGGGAATCTCTTATTTGGCTGGGGCGAGGCCTACCAGATGCCGCAGCTCATGGCGGGCGTTATCATCGTTTCTGTCCTAACCATCCTGGTGAACGAAGCGATGCGCGTTTTGGAAGTTCACGCGGTTAATCGCTATGGCGCGTTAAGGCGATAGAGGGCCAGACATGGCGATTATCGATGTCCGCAACGTCGTCAAAGCTTATACGACCGGGCAACGATCCGTCACCGCGGTAGAAAACATCTCGCTCAGTGTCGATGCCGAGAAGTTCGCGACCGTCGTCGGCCCATCCGGCTGCGGCAAGTCTACCTTATTGATGATGGTCGGTGGTCTCACCAAGCCCACCAGCGGCGAGATCAAGATCAACGGCGAAACGCTGACCAGGCCACGTCCCGACATGATCGGCATGGTGTTCCAGGATGCCACGCTGCTGCCGTGGAAGACAGCTCTCGGCAACGTCGAATTCCCGCTCCATCTGGACGGGGTCCGCGCCGAAACGCGACGGAGCCAGGCGCGGGACCTGCTCGGCCTGGTCGGACTCGAGAATTTCGCAGGCCATTTCCCGCACGAACTTTCAGGCGGCATGCGGCAGCGCGTGGGTATCGCCCGCGGCCTCGCGCGTGATCCAACGATACTGCTGATGGACGAGCCTTTCTCGGCGCTCGACGAACAGACTCGCATGAAAATGGGCAAAGAGCTGCTGCGGATCTGGGATGTCACGCGCAAGACGGTCCTCTTCGTCACGCATAGCCTGACGGAGGCCGTCTATCTTTCCGACGTGATCTTTGTCATGAGCGCGTCCCCTAATCAGATCGTAGAGACGATCGAGGTCGGCTTCTCCCGGCCACGCTCCATTGACATCATCGACACGGCCGAATTCGGCCGCATCCGCAACCGGATCTGGCATCTCATTGCGGCGACCGAGAAATGAAGAGCCGCACGCTGCGCCGTACGATCTGGACGCTCCTAATCCTAGGCGCGTGGGAGGCGCTCGTACGGGGGGGGCTGGTCAGCCAGATCATCCTGCCGCCGCCGAGTGCCGTGGTGGTTGCCGCGATACACGACGGCGCCGCGTTCGTCGACGCATTCTGGGTCACCTTGTTCGAGATCGTGACGAGCATCGCGATCGCGTGGAGCCTCGGCATCATCAGCGGGCTGGTGGTCGGTAACATGCCCGTCGTCGCCATCGGCGTCGGCTCTGTCCTGTCGTCGCTCTTCGCCATCCCACTCATCATCATCTATCCGGTCTTCATGGCGTGGTTCGGCCTCGGGTCGGCCTCGAAGATCGTCTTCGGCGTGCTCACCGGCTATTTCCCCATTGCCCTCAATACGCTCAACGGCATTCGGGCCATCGACGGCCGCTACGTCGTGATGGCACGAGCGATGGGCGCCAGCAGACTGCAGCTCTATGCCCGGGTGCTGTTCCCGTTTGCGGTTCCCGCGATCGTTTCGGGTCTGCGGGTTGGCACCGGCCTCATCGTGATCGGCGTCATTGTCGCGGAGATGCTCGCCTCCCTCGATGGCATCGGTTTCCTGATCAGTTATCACCGGACGCTGTTTGACACTGGCGACGTTTACCTCGGATTCCTGTTCGCGATCGCGCTCGCGGTCGGTGTCAATCGCAGCCTTTCGATGCTCGAGCGCCGCTTCGGTCAGGTACGGCCGGTTTCGGACGATGCTTAGGCGGGAGGCTTTGGCGCCGACCGCTGCGGCACGTTGGAGAGAAGGGGAGGTTTACAATGGGAATTGGCCGCGTCCAAGAAACCATTGGAGGACCGTTGAAATTTCAGTACTCAAGAGAGTAGGTGAACGCCGCTCATAACATTAAAACTCGCGGAGGATGGCTATGAGAACTCGTTTCCAATACGTCGTCGCGCTGGCCGCTCTTGTCTGCCCGGTTCTGGCCGCGGGGCCGTCGAACGCCCAGCCCAAGATCGTGATCGGCTTGCCGGTCAGCACCTATGGCCCCTTCGTGCCGGTCTATGCGGCGCGCGATCTAGGCATTTTCGCCAAGAACGGGGCCGACGTCCAAATCACTGCGTTTCGCGGCGGCGCGGTCGCCGAAGAGGCGATGGCGGCCGGTTCGGTCGACATGATCGACAATGCCCCGTTCAGCGTGGCGCTGGGCATCAAGAAAGGCGTCAAGCAGAAGATCGTCGCCGCCTCGGTGCTCACCCTCAAAGGGTGGGCCATCATGGTGCTGACGGATTCTCCGATCAAAACGGTGAAGGAGCTCGCCGGCAAGAATGTCGCGGTCACGGCGGCGGGCGGTCTGACCGACTTCTATCTCAAATATGCGGCGCAGCGCGCCGGTGTAAAGGTCAATGCAATTCCGGTTGGCGGCGCGGCACTGGTCTCGGCGCTATTGGCGAAGCAGGTGGCCGCGGCGACGATGCACGCGCCGCTCCCGATCGCGCTTGAGCTGAATAAAAAAGGGCGCTCTATTTTCGACATCGAAACAGGTGTTCCTCCGAACAGTCCTGACGTGTGGGTGGTGTCGGATGACGTGCTCCAAAAAGAACCGAAGGCCATCGCCGCCGTGCTGAAGTCGATCTACGAGGCGGTCGTCTATATGAAAGAACAGCCGCATCGCGAGCAGAGCCTGACGTTCTTCAAGCAATATTCTGGCGAATCGGACGACAAGGTCGTTGCCTGGGAGCAGGACGTGATGCTGCCCACGCTGCCGACCACGGCCAAGATCAATCCGAAGACGTTACAGAACTCGATCGATCTCGGAAAGGTCGGCGGTCTCACGGACTTGCCGTCGGCGGATCAGGTTTATACGGACCAGTTCGCGAACATAGAGGCGCAGTAATGGCCGATGTCGCTGGCCCTATCGGCGGCGTGGGGTGGCGACGAGGACTCTTCGGGCCGGACAGGAGGTTCCCATGAGCACGACCCGCATGCCCGCTTCGGCTTTTCGCGTCGATACGCACCATCATATTCTGCCGCCCTCCTATCTGGCCGAGGAGCGCGAGCGCGTTCTCGAAATGGCTGGGCCGGCGTCCGAGGGCGTGCTCGACTGGTCGCCCCAGCGGGCGGTCGAGGAGATGGACCGGAACGATGTGATGCTGTCGATCGCGTCGATTTCGACGCCCGGAATCTGGTTCGGGGACAACGACCAGGGGCGCCGGCTCGCGCGCTATTGCAACGAGTACGGCGCCCGGATGAAGCAGGACTATCCCAATCGTTTCGGCATGTTCGCCGCCTTGCCGCTGGCGGACGTGGAGGGCAGCCTGCGTGAGATCGAAAACGCCCTCGACGTGTTAAAGCTCGATGGCGTCGGGATGATGACAAGTTATGGCGAACAGTATCCGGGCGATCCGGCTTTCGCCCCAGTTTTCGAGGAACTCAATCGGCGCGGGACGGTGGTCTATTTCCATCCGACCGCGCCGACCTGCACCCCGATCATTCCGGGAGTTCCGGTCTCGCTGCTCGAATTCCCCACCGATACAGCCCGCGCGGTGACGAGCCTGATGTTCAACGGCACCTTTTCGCGCTGCCCCGACATCCGCTTCATCTTCTCGCACTGCGGCGGCACGCTGTTGATGATCGCGGCGCGGCTGGTCGGCAATCTCGAAAGGCCGGCCTTGAGAGAGGTCGCCGCGCGCATCCCGAAGGGGCCGATGCACGAGCTGCAACGGCTCTATTTCGACACCGCCAGCGCCGCCACCCCCATCGTGTTCGGCGCCGTGACGAAACTGGTGCCGGTGTCGCAGATTTTATTCGGTACCGATTTCCCCTATTGGCCGATCTCTCATATCGCGACGGCCCTGGGGCGGCTCGGCCTTAGCCCGGCCGATTTGCGCGCCATCGAGCGCGATAACGCGCTGCGGCTTTTCCCGCAATACGCCGGCGCGACGGAGGTCTAAGCGCGCGCTGGCCGCCCGCCGGGCCGGTTCGGCCCGAGTTTTTGCCAGTCCACCGCCTGCTCGAAGGCGTGGGCGGCGCGGTAGAGCGCCGCTTCTTGCCAGTGCCGCGCAACGAGCATGAGGCCGATCGGCCGGTCGCCTTCGCCCAGGCCACAGGGGATCGAAATGGCGGGGTGACGGGTGACGTTGAACGGACAGGTGTTGCCGATCTGCTCCCAGCTGTGTCGCATGATCGCCGGCAGTCCCGCGTCAACTGGTGGGATCTTCGACGCCATCATGCGCGTCGTCGGCATGAGCAGCAGGTCATGCTGTTCCAGGGCGGCAGCATAAGCGGCTCGCAGCCGGCGCCGTAGGTTCTGCGCCTTGAAGTAGAAATAGCTTTGATAGGATCGATCCGTGTAGGCGCCGAGCAGCATGTTGGTCCTGACAGTGTGCGGCAATTCGTTGGCGCGTGCGCGCAGGTTGGCGAGGCCCGCGGCGAGCGAGACGGGGTATATACCCCCTCGACGTTGCCGCCGATGCCGAATCTTGGAAGAACATCCGATACGAGCCTTCGGTCGATATCGCTCCCCAGATGGCGGGGCCGCGCAGATGCCAGGGAATGGAGATTTCTGCGACCTCGGCCAGATCAATGCAGACGCGGCGGTTTCGACGCTTCGTGGTCGCTGCAGCCGGGCCGAAGGCCGCCCTCTGAAATGCGCCACCGGACGTGTCCAACATTGACACCTAAAGTATTTTTTGGATAACGTTAAACCCCTATGGAAATGACGCGTCGGTGGGCTGCCAAGGCCATCGAAGAGAGGTTTCATTGACGATAGCCGCCGATGAACTCCAAGACGTCGCAGCCACTGACAAGAAATATTTCCGCCCGCGCAGGCTCGGGCACGTCAATCTTTGGGTCGAGGATCTCGCGCGTTCCGAACGTTTCTACAATCGGACGTGCGGACTCAGCGTGGAGTTCCGCGAACCCGACCTGGTCGCGACGTTCCTTGGAACGGGCCATACGCCGCACGATCTCGGTATGATCCAGACGACCAAGGGGGTCGATCGCTATGGTCGCAATGGTCTGCTGCAATTGCCGGGGTCGATCGGTTTGAAGCCCGGCCTCAATCATCTCGCGTGGGAGCTGCAAAACGAAAAGGCGCTGGTTGACGCCTTCCGTAACTTGAAGGCGAATCAGATCACGACCGACATCACCGTCGACCATCAGGTTGCGCACAGCGTCTACATCTTCGATCCCGAAGGCAACTATAACGAATACTATTGCGACACAATCAAGGATTGGCGTTTGGTCCTGCGCGGCGACATGGAACTGATCACCAGCGCGTGGGACCCGGATTCGGCCGAAGGCTTCACCGAGTCGCGAATTGATGAGAATCCCGAACTTCGCTTCATTGATGATGCGCCCATTCATCCGCAACGCCTGACCCATGCCGTCCTCCGATCGAAACAGATCGCCGCGCTCGAAGATTTCTATACGAGGATCGGTGGACTGACCGTCGCCGCACGTCATCATGTCGACGGGCGAGAGGTGATCTATTTCGCGAGCTCGCTGCCGACCTACGCGCATAACCTCGTCATCATCGACGGCGAGGAAGCGCGTTTCGGCAGCTCGGCATTCGAGGTGAAAGACGAGGACGAGCTGCAAAAGGCGGTCGGCAAGGTACGGGCACATGGCACGCCGATCGATCGCGTCGTGGACCTGCCTTGGAAAGCGGCCTTCTTCCTGCGCGACCCCGACGGTCTGCTCAGCGAGTTTTATGTGCGCCGCGCAGCCAAGATAGACCTTTCGGTGCGCGGCGACGTGCCTTTGAATTACGCGGTCTAGACGAGCGGGCGAGGACAAGGGTGAAAGCGATCATCGCCGGCGGCGGCCTGGGCGGGCTCACCGCTGCGGCGGCTCTGGCACAGCGCGGTTGGTCCGTCACCATCTTCGAACGCCAACCAGAACTGCGGGCCGTGGGATCGGGCATCTATATCTGGGAGAATGGCCTTCGCACCCTGGAGGCGATTGGCGCGCTCGAGGCCGTGCTGCGGCGGCCGTTCCGCGGTCTCGCCTTCGAACAGCGCGACCGCGATGATCGCGTGATCGACGCCGGGATTCTGCCGCCTGAGACGCGCCTCGTGGCGGTGCCGCGCAGCGACCTTCTCCATGCTTTAAAGGAGGCTGCCGAGCGCGCGGGCGCGCGGTTCGAGACCAACGCGGAAGTGATCGGCGCGACGGCACAGGGCGAGTTACGGCTCGCCGGCGGCGCGACAGAAAGCGCCGATCTGGCGATCGGCGCGGACGGCATCTGGTCGAAAGTGCGCGACACGCTGGCCCTCGATCTTGTCCATGACCAGACGATGGAAGGCGCGATACGCGTCATCATTCCAGGCACGCAGAAAGATCTCGGCGCCGATGGTCGCGATAAATATATCGAGAATTGGAACGGTACGCGGCGCTTCCTTATAACGCCGATCAACGACTGCGAGATCTATCTCGCGCTGACGTGTCTAAAGACGGACGAGACCGGAAAGAGCATCCCCGTCGATAAGGCAAGCTGGAAGGAATCGTTTCCGCGCTGGTCTCATTTGATCGAGCGCATCGATGGACCGATGACGTGGGGCGTCTACAGCATCATCAAAGTGCACTCCTGGTCGGCCGGCCGCACCGCGATCCTCGGTGATGCCGCGCACGCGCAACCGCCCAATCTCGGCCAGGGCGGCGGCATGGCGATGCAGATGGCGTTGGCGCTCGCCGTTCATCTCGAAGGGATCCACAATCGCAGCGACATCGCCAGCGCCCTGCGCGTCTGGGAAGCGACGGAGCGCGAGCTTGTCGACCATTGCCAGAAATGGTCATGCCTCTATGGCGAGGTGACCTATCTGCCGGATGATGTGAGAAGCCTCGTCGTCCGGAACGCCATGGCCAATCCCTGGATCCAGGCCCAATTCGCGCGGGCAGCCAACAGCACGCCGACAGGATACAAACTGCATCAATAGAGTCGCTGGTTCTCCTTGCGGCAGATTGACCGCGATCCGCTGCTCTGTGAACCCAAGACTTCTTCATGGGACGTGCTCCGCCCGGCCAGGGACGGGTAAATTAGAATTTTCCAGCCATAAGCGGTCCAGCGTTCTGGACGCAGGTCTACACGCCGCCCGAACGCTGCACCCAGTTCTCCCAAGCCCGGTCCATCGAAACAGGCGTGGCGACCATCGCGGCGGTCTTCTCGACCTCGTCAGGCGTGAGAAATCGGATGGACCGCCCGAACTGCATCGCCTGCATTTGCAGCCGGGCGTTGACCATGACATAGACCGCCCGGTAGACCGCTTCCCGCAACGAGCCTCCGACGACGGCGGCGCCATGGCCGCGCATCAGGGCAACCGAATTTCGCCCGAGGCATGCGGCCAAATCCGCGGCATGCTCGAGATTACGGACGAGCATATCGGTCTCGCCGAATTTAGCGCTGATGTCCCAGACCGGAATGTTGCCCCCGATCGGCCCTGCGAGATGCAGCAGCGGACGAAGCTGCACGTCGGTGACGGAAAACGGAATTGGCTCGTACGCGTGATTATGCACTACGGCGGCGACGTCTGTCCGCGCCCGGTAGAGCCCGCCATGGATGGGTCGTTCATTGTACATGACGCGCCCGCGCTGATCAATCGGATGGCAGTCGAGATCGAACTCCATCAAATCGTCCATCGTGACGAGTTGCGGACTGCGCGAACAGGACAAGAAAAAGCGGTCGGGCCGCTCCGGATGGCGGATGCTTACGTGACCGAAACCGTCGACCACGCCTTCATTCGCCAGAATTCTGTTGGCGAGCACGAGTTCGCGCAGGTAGCTCTCGAGTTTGCTCATGTCCCTTCATCCTCTGGCTTCCAGGCACTCGAAGCGAACCAGCCCAGTTCGAATCCAATTTGGCCTCGAATGCGGCGCGCGCCGCCTCTTTTAGCGTGACCCGCTGATCGGTGCCCGAACTATGCCGCCGCCTCCGCGTGCGTCGGAATGCGGCCGCGGTCGTGCCCGGTCAGAGCGCAAGCCGCCGGGGATATGGCGGTCCAGAACGAGGTGACGTGGGATACGGAAGACGGTCGCCCTCGAAATTGCGGTCTCGCCCACCATTGGGGCGCCGGTCTGCTAGATGGTCGGGTCCGCGCGTTTCACCTCGATGGCGAGAAACGGGTTCCAGGCGATCGCGGTAGCGGCAAGGACGGCATAAGCGCCGGCATCGATGAAGGCGCGCACGCGCGCCGGCGTCGTGGCGCCGCCACAGCCCAGCACCTTGATGGCAAGCCGGTCGCGCTCGGTGATCGCCACCGCCTCGCGAACTTGGCGCAGGGCGAATCGATGGATCGCGCCGCCCGTGATCCCGGCGCGCACCCGATTGGCGCCGAAGCTCGGTTCGCCGCTCCGGTCGATCACGATCCGGCTCAGCCCGTTCATCATGATGACGCCATCCATCGTGCCATCGACGGCACGCAGCAGCGCTTGCATCGCGGCCGGATCTTCCAGGCCCCCCACCTTCATGAGGAGCGGCAGAGACTTCGCACCGCGGCGCAGGGCCCGCGCGATTTGCGCCGAGAGCTCCGGATCGCGGTAGACCTCGCCCTCGCGCTTCTGCACATTGGGACAGGAGAGATTGGCCTCGACCACCTGCGCGCCCGCTTCCCGCACGCGCGCAGCCAATTGCTCGAACTCGGCGAGCATCGACGGGGCCGTCGAGTCCGGCGTGACGGTCGCCACCACGGACACCACGAGAACCTGACCCGGCCGCACGAGCTCGCGGCAGCGCCGGATATCGGGCTCCCAGAACGACGGCGGTTGGGCGGGGACGCCGATCGAGCCCGCGACGGTAGCTTCGGCGGCGCGGTCCGGAACCTCCGCGACCGCCCATTGCGGCGCTTCAGCGTCCTCGAGCGCCGCCGTGCGCGTTTCATCGAGGAAAAGCCATGTCGGCAGTGGATGTGCTTTGCGCGGCGTCAATCGCACGGTCTTGTAGGTGAGGATGTCGAAACCAAGCCCGGCATAAAGCTCCATCCAACGAAAATTGGGCAAGAGGCTCGCCGCGATGCCGAAGCGCGAGTTGACGGGAATGCCGAAGAAATCCTTGAGCGGCGTGGGCGGCACCTCGGGCCGGGGACCTTCGAAAAACGGGCCGTTCGCGAAATTCCATTCGAAGTCGCGGTCGATGCGGTAGGTGGGCGCCACCGACGGCAGCGGTGCAGGGATCATTGAGCTGCCTCCTCGAAACGCTCGTCAACCCTTGCGAGCCTTCCGGTACTAGTTTAGACGTAAACCATGTCTTGTCCACTGAAGCAGGGGGCTTCCATGAAATGTCTTTTAGCGATGGGCATTGCCTGCTTGGCGCTCGTTTCGGGCACCGCCGCGGCGGCGGAGCCATTCTATATCGGCGTGATCGCGCCAACCTCCGGTCCCGTCGCAACCGTGGGCGCGCGCCAGCTCGATGCGATGAAGTGGTGGCAGCAGGACGTGAACGGCAAGGGCGGGATCAAAGGACGCCTTGTCGAGCTCGTCACCTGCGATGACCAGGCCAATCCCGAGCTCGCCGTCACTTGCACGCGCAACCTCATCGACAAGCATGTGGTGCTCATTCTCAACAGCTCGGTGACCGGGCCGGTGCGTGCGACCCTGCCGCTCGTCGTGAACGGACCCGTCATGATCGTCGCCTCGCCGGCCGTCCTGCCGGAGCCATCGACCTTTGTGTTTCAGGGGCTGCCGACCGACCTCGACATGACGCGCGCGCTCTATGATTTCCTGCGCCAAAACGACATAACGCGGGTCGCGATGATCGCCGCCACCGACGCCACCGGCGAGGTGGCGGTGACGGATGCGAAAAAAATCTTCGGCGCGGCGCACATGCAGTTCTCCCTGTCCCGGATCGACTTGAACGCCAACGACGCGTCGGTCCAACTCGCCAATGTCATGAGCAAGAATCCGCAGGTGCTCTATTCGAGCTATTCCGGCGGCGGCGCGATTACGGTCGTCAAGAGCTTCACCAATCTCGGCCTCACCATCCCGCTCGTCGTGAACAACGCCAACGCCACGGACGCTTTCATCGCCGTAGTCAAGAACGATATGCCGCCGGTCCTGATGAGCATCGGCCTGCGCAGCATGGTCCCCGAAGAGGTGTCGGACCCGAAAACTCGCGAACGCATCGCCTATTTCGAAAAATCGTTCCTCGCCTGGAAACACGAGCCGGCCGATCAGCTCAACGAGCTCGGGCTGTTGCTTGCCGACATCGCCGGCGCGGTGCTGCAGGGCGTTCCCGACCCGGCCGATCCGAAAGCGGACAAATCCTTCCTCGAGTCGACGCCGATTGAGAGCGTGCAGACGGTCCGTTATTCGCCCGCCAGCCACATCGGCCTGACGAGCCAGAACGTCGTCGTCGTCCAGTACAACAACGGCCATTGGGCGAAGGCGGAACTGGCGAAATGAACCCGCTGTCGCAGGCGATCATCAGCGGCTTGATGATGGGGACCGTTTACGCGCTCCTCGCCACCGGCCTCGTCATCGTCTATCACACCTCGCAGATCATGAATATCGCGCACGGCGAGGCCTACGCCGTCGCCGGCATCGTTACCGCGGTGGTGGCCGGGCAGTCGGCGCCATTGTGGCTTGCGCTGGGAGCGGGCGTCGCCGCCGCGGCGGGCTTCGCGGTGGCGCTCGAATGGTGGATGCTGCGGCCCCGCCGGTCCTGGTCGATCAACGGGCTCATCCTGGTGACGCTCGCCGTCGCCTTCTTCATGCGGGGTGTCCTTAACGTCTGGGTGGGCGCCGATCCGCTCTCGTTCCCCCGCCTGGTCTCGGGGCGCGCGCTGCGCATTGCCGGCGGCGCGCTGCCGCCGCAAGGGCTGCTGCTCATCGTCGTGGGCCTGGCCGCGGCACTCGCCGTCCCGCTCTATCTCGCGGCAACACGCCCTGGGCGTCAACTCCGCGCCGTGGCGGAAAATCCGGATGCCGCGGCGCTCATGGGAGTCGATGTCGGCAGGGCGCGCACGATCGCGTTCGCGGTCGCAGGGGCCTATGGCGCGCTCGGTGCAGTGTTGCTGGTGCCGTTGACCTCGGTCGACTTCCAATCAGGCCTGGGCATGACCATGCGCGGCTTCATCGCGGCGGCGCTCGGCGGGATGTCGCCGCTTCTCGCCGTCGCCTGCGGGCTTGGCCTCGGGCTCGCCGAGGCGCTCGTCAACACCTACCTCGGCGCGCTTGCACAAGACCCGATCGTGTTCCTGGCGCTTATCGCCGTGGCGCTATGGCAGAGCCGGCTGATCCGCTTCGGCGGAAGTCTCCGCGCGTGAGGCCGAGCCGCATCCTCGCGCTCGCCTTGGCGGTTGGCGTGGTTGCCACCCCCTATAGTGGCCTCGTTCCCGGATGGACGCCGGGTCTCGCCACGATCGTGTCGTTCGATGCGTTGTCGCTTCTCGGACTCAATCTCATCTTCGGCGTGGTCGGGATGCTGGCGTTCGGGCAGGCGGCCTTCCAGGTGCTTCCCGCCTACGGCGCCGGCATCCTCGACAATCTGGGCGTTCCCTTCGCGCTCGCCGTCGTCATCGGCATTGCCGGAACCGTGGTGGTGGCGTTCCTGATGGCCCGGGTCTTCGTGCGCCTGCCTGGGATGTACCTTGCCGTTGGGACGCTGGGATTCGGCTATGTCGTCGAAGGGCTCGCGCGGGCCTTTCCCTCGATCAGCGGCGGCGCTTCCGGCCTCGTCTTCTCGCGCGGCCGGGCGATTGGCGCCGACCTCTGGTATGCGATCGCGGTAGCGGCGCTTGCGATCGGAATGGCCGCCTATGCCTGGCTCGTGCGCGGCGCGTTCTGGCGGCGGCTTAGAACCATTTCTCATGACGAGCTTGTCGCGGCGACGCTGGGGATCGACGTTGCCGGCGTGAAGAGCCAGGTCTTCGTCATGGGCTGCACCTTCGCTGTCTTCGCCGGCATTCTTCATGCTTACTATGTCGGCGTGGTCATTCCCGAGGATGCAGGCGTCGATCGTTCGCTCGAGCAGGTCGGGATGCTGATGGTTGGGGGCCTTGGATATTTTCTGGGCCCGCTCATCGGAACCGCCCTCATCCAGTGGCTGTTCATCGTCACCGGATACGTGCAGCGCTATGAGCTGCTGATCTATGGCGCCGCGTTCCTGGCCGCCGTGGCATTCGCGCGCGATGGGATCGCGGGCGGGCTTGAACGGCCCTGGCAGAAGGTGGCGTCGTGGCTCGACCGGTTCGTGAAAGCACCGGCCGTGCCGGCGCCGCTGCCTTCTTCCGCGCTCGACGCCGGCGCCGCGGTCGAGCGCCGCGGGACGTGCCTTGCCGTCGCCCACGTGGCGAAGCGGTTCGGCGGCGTCCAGGCGCTCGACGACGTATCGTTTGCGGTCGAATTCGGCGAGATCTTCGCCATCGTCGGGCCAAACGGCGCCGGAAAGTCGACGCTTTTCAACGTTATTTCCGGCATCGAAGCGGCAAGCAGCGGTACCGTGCGGCTTGCCGGCCACGACCTTGCGCCGCTTGCCATCGAGAAACGCGCGCCCTTGATCGGGCGCTCCTTTCAGGTCGCGCGGCTCGTGCCCGATCTGACCGCGCTCGCCAATGTCATGGTGCGGCTCGACCAAGTTGCCCCGCAACTCGACGAAGCGGGGCGCGCGGCCGTAGCGTTGGCGCAGCTCGACAGTTTCGGTCTCGGCCGCCTTTCTGACCAGCCGGTGCGCGAGCTGTCGCTCGGCCTGCGCAAGCTCGTCGACTTGGCGCGGGCGGCGGCCGGCGATCCGCCACTCGTTCTTCTGGACGAGCCGGCGGTGGGATTGACGAGCGACGAGCTCGATCACCTGGCGCGGCTCCTCGAGCAATTGCGGGCGCGCGGCTCGGGCGTGGTGATCGTCGAGCATAATATCGATTTCGTCGCCGGCATCGCCGAACGCGGCCTCGTGCTCGACGGCGGTCGGGCTATCGCTCTGGGCGGGGTCAAGGAGATTCTGCGCGACCCCCGGGTGCACGAAGCCTATTTCGGAGCGCTCGCATGAGCGTGCTGAGCGTCGAGGGATTGAGCGGTGGCTATCGTCCGCTGACGGTCTTTCGCGATGCGCAGTTGAGCGTGGATGAGGGCGGCACGCTGGGCATCCTCGGCCCCAACGGCGCCGGCAAGAGCACGCTGCTGAAGACCATCGCCGGCCTACTGCCGCCGATGGGCGGACGCATCCTCTTGAACGGCCGCGACCTCAACGCCTTGCGAACGCATGAGCGCGCGCGGGCGGGTCTGGTGCTGGTGCCGGAGGGGCGGCAGATTTCTGACCGGGCTCACCGTCCGCCAAAACCTCGAACTCAGTCGCGCGTCGGGCAGGCTTGACGCCGCGGGCTATGCCCGCCGGCTCGACGAGGTGCTGGCGATCTTCCCGCGCCTGCAGGAGCGGCTCAATCAGTTCGGCCGATCGCTGAGCGGCGGCGAGCAGCAGATGCTGGCGATCGGGCGCGCCCTCATGATCGACCCCGTCCTCCTCATGCTCGACGAGCCCACCCAAGGGTTGGCGCCGATCATGGTGCGGCAGGTATTGTCGGTGCTGCGGAGCTTCAAGGGCCGCCTGCCGATCATTTGCGTGGAGCAGAACCGGAGGTTTTTGGATGAGCTCGTGGACACCGTCCTGACCATGCAAGGCGGCCACTTATCGGTGGCGGCATGATGAGCGTCGTCGTGGCCGAACATTGGCCGAAGCGTCTGGTGATGGGCCGGGACGCGGTCATGCGTCTGCCCGAAATCCTGGCCGCGGTCGGCACCCGGCGCGCGCTCGTCATGTGCGGGCGCACGGTCGGAGAGAGCCCGCTTCTCGACCGGGTCCGTTCGGCACTGGGCCCGCATTTCTGCGGCGTCTTCGATGGCGTCAGCGCGCACACGCCGCTCGCCATGTTGGAGACGACCGTCGCGATGGTGCGTTCGCTCGGGGCCGACGTGCTGGTCACCATCGGCGGCGGCAGCGCGATCGATGCCGGCAAGGGCACGGCACTGCTGCATGCGGCAGGCGGGGCGCTCGAGCCTTACACGCTTCGTTACGACGAGGCCGGGCAGAAGGAGCGGCGCCTCCTCAGATCCGCGACGATCCCGCACATCGCGATTCCGACGACGCACGGCTCGGCGAGCGAGGTCATGCCGACGGCCGGTATCCGCGATACCGAGCGGCGCTACAAGATGCTATTTTGGGACGATGCGCTGGTGCCGCAGGCCGTGATCCTCGACCCTGAGATGACACGGCAAACCGGACCGGCGCTCACCGCGGCGAGCGGCATGACCGCAGTCGCGCGCTGCATCGAGGCGCTCTATTCGCGTCACCGCAATCCGCTCTCCGACGGGCTCGCGCTGCACGCGCTGCGACTCCTCAACGCCAACTTGCCGCGAACCGTCGCCAATCCGGGCGACATGGACGCGCGGTTCGAGTGCCAGGTTGCCAGCGTGATGTCGGGCATAGCGACGATCAATGCCATGGCCTCGATCGTTCACGCGCTGGGGCATGTCGTCGGGGGGCGTCACGCCTTGCCGCACGGCGCCTCGCACAGCGTGCTGCTGGCCCCCGCGATGCGGCGGCTCATGCCGGTGATCGGCGAGCGGCAGCGGCTGCTTCTGGAGGCGCTCGGCGGCACCGCCGCGGCAAGCGCCGATGCGGCTGGAACCGCCGCCAGCGCGCGGATCACGGCGCTCGTCGAGCAGCTCCCGCTGCAGCGGCGACTGCGGGACATCGGCATTCCGGTCGAAGAACTGTCGATCATCGCCGAAGAAGCGACACGCGACTACATGATGGCGAACCTGCCGCTGCCGATGAAGGCGCCGGAGATCGAGGCGCTGATGCGCGAGGCGTGGTGAGCGACCCGCTGTCGCTTCGTCTCGCCGCCTGGCTCTGCGCGCTCGAGGCGGCCGCCATCCCCGAGCCGCAGGGTGCGCTCGCACGCCTGCGGATGCTCGATACGATCGGGCTGCTCATGGCATCGAGCTCTTCGCCGCAGGCAGCCATCGTGCGCGCGCAAGCCTTGGCGGGGGGAGGCGGAGGTGCCGCGAGCCTCATCGGCGGCGGCAAGGTCCGGCCGGAATGGGCTGCGCTCGCGCACGGCGTGATCGCGCATTCGCTCGACTTCGACGACACCTTTCCCCAATCGGTCGTTCATCCCGGAAGCGTCATCGTGCCGGTCGTGCTGGGGCTTGGCGAGGCGTTGACGGCGTCGGCGGACGATGTCTTGGTGGCGCTCACCGGCGGCTATGAGGTGGCGGCGCAGCTGGCGCGAGCGGGCGGGACCAGGTTTCACGCGCGCGGCTTCCACGCGTCGGGCATCTTTGCGCCGGTCATTGCCGCCTATGTCGCCGCGCGGCTGATGCGGCTTGCACCCAATGAGATGGCAGGCGCGGCGGGGCTCGCAGCGAGCATGTCGGGCGGCCTTCTCGCCTTCACCGCGGACGGCGCCTGGTCGAAATGGCTGCATCTCGGCTGGGGCGCCTTCGGCGGTATTTTGGCGGCGAGCCTCGCGCGCGACGGCTTTCGCGGTCCGATGGGCGCATTGGACGGCCGGTACAACCTCTACGAGGCTTTCATCGGCGACGCGCCTCAGGATGTCGATGCAGGGCTCGGCATCACCTGGCAAGGCGATTTGGCACTCTTCAAATATTATCCCTGCGCGCATGTGATCCAGCCCTATCTCGACCTCGCGCTCGACCTGCGCCGCGCCCACGCGATCTCGGTTGATGCGGTACGCGCCGTGCGCTGCTGCGTGGCCCCTTGGGCCGTCCCGATCGTGTGCGAACCCGCGGAGAGGAAAATCGCACCCGCATCGCCGGTCGAGGCGATCGCGAGCCTTCCCTACAATCTCGCCTTGGGGCTCTGCGATGGCGCGGTCGGACTTGAGGCGCTCGATGAACACAACCGGCAGAGGGCCGACGTGCTGTCGCTTTCGCGCCGCGTGGCCTACACCGTCGATAACGGGCTCTCCGGGTTTGCCGCGTCGCTCGAGATCGAGTTGCAGGACGGCCGACGCTTCGCGCAGGAGGGCGATGCGGCGGCCGTTGATCCAGCCCGGCTCACCGCGAAATTCCGCGCGCTCTCGTCGCGTGGCCTTGATGCGCAGCGACGCGGTTTGCTCGAGCGAGCCATTGCCCGCCTCGACGCGACCGAGATCGGCCAGTTGCTCCAAACCGCGTCGTATTGACGCCACCCACATCCATTGATAGAGAAGGAACGAGCTTCCTTCGGAGCCTACCCATGGCCAAGCTGAGGCATATCGCGATCCAGGTTCCCGACCTCGAAAAGGCTGCGCGGTTCTATGAGGAATGCCTCGAGCTGCAGCGTGTGGCGCAGGCCGAAAGCCCGATCGGCAATGCGATCATGCTGTCGGATGGGGTCGTCAACCTGACCTTGTTGGCGTTTCCGGAAGGCACGAAGGGTGCGATGCACAGCCGCGACTGGGCCGGCCTGCACCATATCGGCTTCATTGTCGGCGACGAAGAGAAGACAGCGAAAAAGATCACCGACAACGGCGGTGCCTTCCATTTCAAGATTCCGGAAGGCTATCCCGGCGTCGATGCCGAGACGAAGTTCAGGGACATCAACGGCGTCGTCTTCGACATCGCGGAACACGACTGGACCCAGGCGCGGTAGCGGGCGTCCGATCTCCGGCGATGCGCATAAGCGAGATTCGCGAGAAGACCGTGCCGCTGGCCTCGCCGATGCGAAACGCGCGCATCGGCTTTTCGGGTATGACGGCAAGCGCGGTGGTCGTCGTCAGTGACGTGATGCGGCATGGCAAGCCGGTCGTCGGGCTCGCATTCGATTCGGTCGGCCGCTATGGCCATGGCGGCTTGCTGCGCGAACGCTTCATTCCCCGGCTTCTTGCCGCGGCGCCCGACGATTACCTCGACGGCAAAGGCCATCCCGATCCGGTCAAGGTCGCGGCAATTGTGATGCGCGATGAAAAGCAAGGCGGGCATGGCGACCGCGCCGGCGCGGTCGGCCTCATCGATGCCGCGGTCTGGGACCTCGTGGCGAAACTCGAGGACAAGCCGCTCTGGCGCGTGCTCGCCGAACGGACTGGGGCGCCGGTCGCGGCCGCGCCCGTTGCAGTCTATGCGAGTGGCGGCCACTATCGCGGTGATGACGACCGCGCGCTCCTTCGCGACGAGCTGCGCCGATACCGGGATTGGGGCTATCGGCGCGTGAAAATCAAGGGCCATGGCCTCCCGCTCGCGCAGGATCTGCGGCGCATCGAGGCGGCGCTCGACGTCCTCGGCGCGGCGAGCGACCTCGCCGTCGATTGCAACGGTGACATGACGCGGGACGAGGCGGTGACGTTCCTCTCTGCACTCGAGAAATTGGGGGTGGGCTGGGTCGAGGAGCCGGTCGATCCCCTCGATTACGCCTTGTACGCGGACCTCGCCGCGCGGACGCGCGTGCCGATCGCGACCGGCGAAAACATCTTCTCGTCCGCCGACACGCAGAACCTGCTGCGGCATGCCGGACTGCGGCCCGACCGCGACATCCTGCAGATGGACATTTCCCTGAGCTATGGCATCGTCGAATATCTGAAGATTCTCGATCTCGTCGCCGCGCACGGCTGGTCCCGCACGCAATGCTATCCGCATGCCGGGCACCTGCTGGCGCTCCATGCGGTGGCGGGCCTGGGCCTTGGCTGCCATGAGGCATCGCCCGATCCCGATGCGCCCCTGGGCGGCTTCCCGGCCGGCTGCGTCGTCGCCGACGGCAAAGTCTCGCGGCCCGAGGCGCCCGGCGTCGGCATCGAGACGAAGCCCAATCTCTATGCCCTCTTTTCGGAGCTGCTGGCGTGAGGAGGGGATCATGACCGCGTGGAGTGTCGCCGACCTCAAGGCTCTGGTGAGTCCGGTCCGCGTTCACCGCGCGCTCTATACGGACCCCGAGATCTTCGAGCTCGAGCTCGACCGGATCTTCGGCCGCGCCTGGCTCTATGCCGCGCATGAAAGCGAGATCAAGGCCCCGGGCGACTTCGTCCGCACCAGGCTCGGCCGGTGGGACGCGATCGTCATACGCGGTGACGGCGGCGCGATCCACGTGCTCCACAATCGCTGCGCCCATCGCGGCGCGCGGTTTTGCATGGCCGAGCGCGGCAGCGTGCGCTTCTTCACCTGTCCCTATCACGGCTGGAGCTATCGCCGCGATGGCGGGCTCGAAGGCGTGCCGCACCGGCGCAGCTATCCCGAGGATTTCTCGCTCGACGATCCTGCGCACCATCTCGCGGCCGCCGCGGAGGTGGAAAGTTATCGCGGTTTCGTTTTCGCCAAGCTCGCGCCGTCGGCTCTGTCGTTGCGCGCCCATCTCGGCGCGATGACGGACGCGATCGACAATCTTGTCGACCGCGCGCCCGAGGGCGAGATCGAGATTTGCGCCACGCCGCTCCGCGTCGAGTACCGCGCCAACTGGAAAATTCACCACGAAAATGCCAGCGACGTGTTCCATCCGAGCTTCGTTCACGCCTCGTCGGTCGCGGCGGCCGGGCGCGCGCCCGTCGGCGGTTCGGCGATCGACGGCGACCAGACGCGCGACCAGCTCCTCGGCAATGCCTGGACGCGGCGCGAGTGGGAGAGCGTCGAAGTCGTCGGCCTGCCGGGCGGGCATTCCTTCATGGGCGGCTTCTACCGCAGCGGCCTTCTCGCTCCGAACGCCGGCGACGACCCCGCCCGCGAGCGCTATCGCGCCGCGCTCGCCGCGCGCCACGGGGCGGACAAGGCGGCGCAAATACTCGGCCTGGACCGGTTCAACAACCTGATCTTCCCGAACCTCAACCTGAACGCGCAGTATCACCAGCTTCGCGTCGTCCACCCTCTCGCCGCCGACAGCACCCTGGTGACCGCCTATTGCTTCCGCCTCAAGGGCGCGCCCGACGAGATCTATCACCGCGCCGTCCGTTATCTCACCAATTTGAGCTCGCCCGCCTCGATGATCTCGTCGGACGATTTCGAGGTGTTCGAGCGCTGCCAAAAAGGCCTCGCCGAAGCGGGCGCGGCGTGGCTCGATGTTGCGCGCGGCCACGGCAAGGACCGCGCCCGGCCGGGCGGCGGACTTGCCGGCCCGGCGACCGAGCTGCCGATCCGCGTTCAGTTCCAAGCGTGGCTCGACTACATGACAGCGGCGCCAGCGTGAGCAGCTTCAGCGAAGAGGTACGCGCCTTCATCGAGGAAGAGGCGCGACGGCTCGATCAGAGGCGCTTTGCCGACTGGCTCGCGCTCTATGCCGACGACGCGGTCTATTGGATCCCGCGGCAGCGCGGACAGACCGATCCGTTGGCCGTGCCGTCGATCATCTATGAAGACCGGCCGCTTCTTGCCATGCGCGTCGCGCGCCTTGCCGACCCCGCCATGCATTCCGCCCAGCCCGCGGCCCAGACGCTGCACATCGTTGGCAGCATCGAGATCGTCGCCGGCGACGAGGCGGGGCGCGACTGCCACGTCACGTCGGCGCAGCTCGTCGTCTCGACGCGCGACGGGGATCAGCGGCTCTACGCTGCTCGGTGCGAGCACCTGTTGCGGCGACGGGAAGACGGCCTCGTCATCGCGCGAAAACGCGTCGACCTCGTCGATTGCGACGGTCCGCACCCGCCCTTTTCGATTCTGCTTTAGGCCACTTCAAGCCCGGGGCGAAGCCGCCGACATGATGCTCGACTGTGCATGCATTGCGGCTTATAGATAATTTAGGCGTAAAACAAATCGGAGGGAGGTCCGGCATGCGCGTTGCTTCGGGCATTGCTGCGGCCGCACTGATTGCGGCGGCCTCGTTCATCGCAGGCGGGGCGGTCGCGGCCGACCCGTTCGTTATCGGCGTGATCGCGCCCTTGTCGGGTCCGGTCGCAACGGTCGGCACCCGCCAGACGGCCGCGATCAAATGGTGGGCCGACGATGTCAACGGCAAAGGCGGGATCAAGGGCCGCAAGGTTGATCTCGCCATCTGCGACGACCAGGGCAATCCCGAAACCGCCGTCACCTGTGCCCGCAACCATATCCGGAACGGCGCCAACCTGCTGCTCGACACCTCGGTCGCGGGCACGATCCGGGCGATCATGCCGTTGCTGGCGAACGGACCGGTGTTGATCGTCGCGTCCCCCATCATCGATCCCGCGCCGACGACGTACGTGTTTCAGACGAGCCCGCTTGATCTCGACATCACGCGGGGGCTCCTTGCCTATCTCAAGGAGAATCACAAGGACAAACTCGCCATGATTGCGTCCACGGACGCGACCGGCGAAGTGGGCGTCGCCGACGCGCAAGCCGTTTTCCCTCCGGCCGGCGTCAAGCTATTGCTGGCGCGGATAGACCTTCGCTCGAACGACGCCTCGATCCAGCTCGCGAGCGTGCTGAAGGACAACCCGCCGCTCCTCTACTCCGCCTATTCGGGCGGTGGCGCCGCAACCGTGGTGAAGAGCTTTGCCAATCTCGGCTTCACCATGCCGCTCGTCATCAGCAACGCCAATCTCACCGAGGCGTTCATGGCGCTCATCCGGAACGACATGCCGTCGCGGCTGCTTGGGCTCGGTCTCAACAGCATGATGCCGGAATTCGTCACGGACCCGAGTGAGAGAGCGCGCATCCAATATTTCCAGAAATCCTACACCGCGACGCACAAGGAGCCGATCGATCTCCTCAGCCTTCTTGGGGTGATGCTGGCCGACACCGCGGATGCGGTGCTGCGCCACGTCGACCCGCGTGATGCCGCCGCGACCAAGTCATTCCTCGAATCGGCGCGCATCAACAGCGTCGCGACCCTGCATTTCAGCCCGACGAGCCATGTCGGATTGGGGGCCGAGAGCGTCGCCGTCCTCGAATACAAGAACGACCACTGGGTCAAGGCGGAATCCGTTGCCCTGAGCCGCATGGGCGGCCGGCGACGGATCAGCCGGCGCCGGCACGGATCGCGGCGAGAACGCGTTCGGCGGTGAACGGCATGCACTCGACGCGCGCGCCGAGCGGCCGAAGCGCATCGTTGACCGCGCACCACACGGCCGCCGAGGCACCCACCGTTCCCGCCTCGCCAGCGCCCTTGATGCCCAGCGCCGTGCCGGGTTGCGGCGTCACCACGTGGCTCACCTCGATCGTCGGCATCGTGTCGGCCCGGGGCATGGCATAATCCATCAGCGATCCCGACAGGAGCTGACCCTCGTCGTCGTAGCAGCAATGTTCGAGGACCGCCGCGCCCAAACCCTGCACGATGCCGCCGCGAAGCTGCCCCTCCACCAGATCGACATTGACGATGCGGCCGCAATCCTCGACGACCCAATGTCGCAGCAGCCGCACGTCGCCGGTTTCCCGATCGATCTCGATAAGAGAGCCCTGGACCCCGTTCGCGGTGAAAGAGGGCGCCTCCGGCATGAAGCTGCCGCTGGCGATGAAATGCGGTACAGCTCCCCGCGGCAGCAAGTCCTGCCGGTAATGCCCGAGGTGGCAGAGTTCGGTAAGGCTCATCGACGCACTGCTATTTGCAGCGTTCACGATGACCGCATCCCTTATGTCGAGCTCTTCGGGTTTTGCCTGGAGCAGCACCGAGGCGAGCTCGAGGAGCTGAACGCGCAAGCTCCTGGCGGCGCGATGGGCGGCTTCGCCGCTGATCGACAGGCCGCGCGAGGCCCAGGCGCCGCCGCCATGCGGACCAGCGCTGTCGCCCGCCTCGACCGCAACATGATCGAGCGGAACCCCGAGTCCTTGAGCGACGATCTGCGCGATGCCGGTGAGCGTTCCCTGGCCCTGGTCGGTGCAACCGACTGCACACCGGACCATGCCGGTCGCATCCATCTTCACGACCGCGTGGTCCTGGGCGGAGACGTTGACCGATTGCGGACCATAAAGCCCGGCGCCCGGCGCCGTCACCTCGATGAAGGTCGCGATGCCGATCCCCCTTAGCCGCCCAAGCCGGCGGAGCCGGCTTTGCTCGTCGCGCAACCGGGTGTACGCCATCGCGTCCACCAGCCGATCGAGGCAGGCGCCAAGCGATGCCGACGCGATCATCACCCCGCCGGCGGTGCGAAGCGGAAGCTGTTCGTCGCGATGGTAAGCCCGGCGCCGGAACTCGACCGGGTCGAGAGCGAGCGCGTGGGCGACTTCGTCGATCAGCACCTCTGTCACGGCGCAGGCGATGGGCTGGCCGACGCCGCGATAGGACCCGCTCGGCACCTTGTTGAGATAGCTGACGCGGGCGCGCGCAGCTTGGACGCCGACGCGATAGGGCGCGCCGATGACCGCGGCAGCGAGCAGTGAATCGCCGATGCTGCCGCGCGGATAGATGGAATAGGCGCCGGCGGCGTTGATGATGTCCGACTGGATCGCGGTGATGGTGCCATCGGCCTTGGCCGCGATCTTGGCGGCAACCTGAAATTCGCGCGCGTGCGCATCGGTGACGAACGCCTCGGAACGGCGGCATTCGAACCGCAACGGCCGCGCCAGCAGTTTTGCGAGCGCGACGGTCGCGACCTCGTCGGGATAGGCATGAAGCTTGATGCCGAAGCCGCCGCCGACATCGCCGCAGATCACCCGCACGCGGTGCAAGGGGATGCCCAGCAGGCGGGCGAAGACGTCTTGCATCTGATGTGGGACCTGATGCGAATGATGCACGACAAGCGCGTCTTCGATGGGGTCGTAGTCGGCGAGGATGGTGCGCGGCTCGAGGGTCACGCCGGTATGGCGGTTGAACCCGAAGGCCCGCTCGACAATGACGTCGCCTTGCCCGAGCTCGAGTGAGACATCCGCTTTGCCAAGGGCGCGATCGAGCGCGCAATTGCTACCGATGCTGCGGTGGATGATCGTCGCGCCGGGCTCGAGCGCGGCGACGGCGTCGGTAACGGCGGGAAGCGTCTCCCATTCGATCTCGATCGCCTCGATCGCATCGTCGGCGGCGGCGACGGTCTCGGCGACGACGGCGACGACCGGCTCGCCCTGCCAGCACGCCACGCCGTCCACGAGCGCCGGCTGCGGCGATGAAACGTGGCCCGGCTCGTTGGCGATCATGGTCCGCATCGGCGCGCAAACCGGCGCGATGTCGTCCCAGACGGCGACGCAGACCACATCCGGCATGGCCCGCGCGGCGCGCGTATTGACCGCGGCGACGCGCGCGTGCGCGTGGGGGCTGCGAAGAAAGACGACATGGGCAAGGCGCGGCGGCGCCAGATCGCCGGTGAAGGCCCCGCGGCCGGCGACGAGCCGGCGCGTTTCGCGGCGAGGGCTTCCGGGAGCGGTTGCGGCGCTCATGTGCTGATTGTCACGGAAGGGACGGCTTTTCGAGCGAGTAAGGCGAAGGACGGCGGGTGAAGAGCCGCCGTCAGCGTCGGCGGTATTCGACCATGACGAGCGTCGGGCAATGTATAGGACCAAACAATTTCGATCAAAGTTGCTCCAGTTCGCACCGTCCCTTCAGCCTCATCCACGCTCGCCAGACCGGGGCCGTCTGCAACATCGGGGGCAAGCTCACGACCACTTATATGAAGAAAAATTGCGCGGATGATAGCATTTCGAGCCAAGTTCGCAATGACCCGTCCCGCGCCTCGTCCGCCGCCGCTCCCGATCGGCTGGTGCCCCTGCGCGAACTCGAACGCAAGGTGCTGTGGCTGACGACCTGGACGATCCATCACGCGATCCATGTACGCGAGAGTCGCGACGGGCTGAAGGTCGGCGGTCACCAGGCGAGCTGCGCTTCGGCGGCAACCCTCATGACGGCGCTCTATTTCGAGACGCTAGGGCCCGAGGCTATCGTCTGACGAATGCGGGCGGGGAGGTCCTCCAGTTCGCGGAGCAGATGGAGGCGTCGTCGATTCGGCTGGAGACGCGAGTCTTTGGGCGCGACCAGGGCGTACGCGGACTCTTGCGAGTGACACTGGCGCCGACCCTCTATATCCGCATCCTGACGGATCCTGCGCCTTCCGACGCACTGTCGCTGGCGCGACAACTCTCTCACGAACGACCTTCCGAACGGTGCCTGCCGGTAAAACAGGACCAGACAGCGTGTCCCAATAGTCCTGTAAGCCTCGACCCTGCCTGGGGTTTTGGTGGGAATGAGAAGACGGATTCCCGCAAACCCGATTTCAGCTGCGGGCAGCCAGTCGCCCCTGAGTAATTTCCAGAGTCTCCCGCGTTGCAGTGGCCGGGCGTAGTGTGCGCCACATTCCAAACTCGGCCGATGCGTTTCGTCGCCACCGGACGGCGCTCCACTCGAGCTGTGCGGCAGATCCGTCTTTACCGCTACGAATGTCTCGGCTCGGTTTGGAAGGAGCGACGCCATGTTTCTCTATATCATCCCGGTTTTGGTCCTTGGCGCTCTTGTTATCCTCCTGGCGACGGTGAAGATCCTACGGGAGTACGAGCGCGCCGTTGTCTTCACCCTGGGGCGCTTCCAGAGAGTCAGAGGCTCGGGTCTCGTCCTGCTGATGCCCTTTTTCCAGGAAATGGTACGGGTCGATTTACGCACTCAAGTCATCGAGATCCCGAGCCAGGATGTGATCTCTCGCGACAATGTCTCGATGAAGGTCGACGCCGTGTTGTATTTCAATGTCGTCGATCCCGAGCGCGCGATCATCCACGTCCAAAACTATCTTCCTGCTACCAACATGCTGGCGCAGACTACATTGCGGGCCGTGCTCGATCAGCATGTATGTCATTCCGGACCGCCAAGAAATCCATGCCGACTATGTCTCGATCGTCGTCGACAGCTTCGAAGAGCTGAAAATGAGCAAATCTCGAGCGGCCGCGCCGCCTAGCTTGACCCGACGGATCGAGGAAAAACCGTGATGCGCATCGGAATCGCCGCCGACCATGGAGGGTTTTCCTTAAAGGGCGAGCTAGCCGAGTCCTTACGTCGCACGGGCTACGACGTCGCGGACTTTGGCCCCGCTCGAACTCGATCCCGAAGATGACTATCCGGACTTCGTGGTTCCCTTGGTCCGGGCCGTCGCCGCAGGCGAAGTCGAGCGCGGCGTAGCGCTCTGCGGTAGCGGCGTTGGAGCCTCCATCGCTGCGAACAAGGTTCCCGGCGTGCGTGCCGGACTCATCCATGATGTCTTTTCTGCCCGTCAGGGCGTCGAAGACGATGACATGAACGTCTTTTGTCTCGGTGCAAAGGTGATCGGGCCGGCGCTCGCCTTGGAGCTGATCGAGATTTTTCTGACCGCTCGCTTCAGCGGTGCCCGGCGGCATCGCCGCCGCCTGGCCAAGGTGCAAGCGGTGGAGCACCCGACAATCGCGCCATAGCGGTGCGTTCGGGTCGGACACCAGGCGACACGATTTTCGGGAGGTTAGTGGCATGGAATTGGGCATGATCGGGCTCGGCCGTATGGGGACAAACATGGTGCGGCGCCTTCGGCGTGCCGGTCATCAATGCGTCGTTTACAACCTCGATACCAAAGCGGTTGATGCGCTCGTCAAGGAAGGGGCGGTCGGGGCAAGGTCGCTCGAAGACTTTGCCGGAAAATTGAAAAAACCGCGCGCCGTCTGGATGATGGTGCCAGCGGCCGTCGTCGATTCGACATTAAAGACGCTTATCCCTCTCCTTGATCGTGACGACGTGATCGTCGACGGCGGCAACTCCTACTATCACGACGACCTCCGTCGTGCCGCCGAGTTGAAACCGACCGGCATCCACTATGTAGATGTCGGGACCAGCGGCGAAGTCTGGGGATCGGAGCGCGGGTACTGTCTGATGATCGGTGGCGAGGACGCCATCGTTTGTAAGCTCGACCCTGCCTTTGTTGCCTTGGCTCCCAGTATCGAGGAGGCGCCGCGCACGCCTGGTCGCAAGGCCGTAGTCGGCACCGCCGAACACGGATACCTGCACTGCGGTCCTAGTGGCGCCGGCCATTTCGTCAAGATGGTCCATAACGGCATCGAGTACGGCATCATGGGCGCCTATGCCGAGGGGCTGAACATCCTGCGCAACGCCAACGCCGGCAAGGAGCCGCGCACGACTGACGCGGAAACGGCTCCGCTGCGCCACCCCGAGAATTATCCGTACGACCTGAACCTGGCCGATATTGCCGAGGTGTGGCGTCGCGGTAGCGTCATCGCGTCGTGGCTGCTGGACTTGGCTGCCACCGCCTTGCTCAAAAGCCCCGACCTCGAGAATTTTGCCGGCCGTGTCTCGGATTCCGGTGAGGGACGATGGACGATAGCGGCGGCCATCGACGAGTTGGTTCCTGCTCCCGTTCTCAGTGCCGCGCTATACCAACGCTACAGTTCCCGCGGCGGCGACGACTTTGCCGACAAGGTGCTCTCCGCACTTCGTTTTGGGTTCGGCGGCCATGAGGAAAAAGGCACCGCCAAGACCGGAGATATTTCATGACCGCCGCCCATTCGGACGCGCTGGTGCTCTTCGGCGTGACCGGCGATCTCGCGCACAAGATGATCTTCCCGGCGCTCTACGCGATGACAAAACGAGGTGCCCTGACCGTCCCGGTCATCGGCGTCGCCCTTCCCAAATGGAGTGTGGAACGCCTGCACAAGCGGGTGCAGGACAGCATTAAGCAGTCGGGAGGGATCGATGAGCAGCCTGCCTTCGACTGTCTTCTGTCCCGGCTCAGTTATGTGAGCGGCGACTACAACGACGAGGGCACGTTCGCGGAGATAAAGAAGGCGCTGGGCGATGCCAAATGCCCGGCGCATTACCTTGCCATCCCGCCCTCGCTCTTCGAGACGGTGATCAAGGGGCTCGGCGCCTCAAAGCTATCTGAGCGGGCGCGCGTCATTGTCGAAAAGCCGTTCGGTCGCGATCTCGCTTCCGCCCGCGACCTCAATCGCGCGGCGCGGGCGGTATTCCCGGAGGATGCGATCTTCCGCATCGACCACTTCCTCGGGAAGGAGGCGATCATGAATATCCTCTATTTCCGTTTTGCCAACGCGTTCCTGGAGCCGATCTGGAACCGTAACTACGTGGCCAGCATCCAGATAACCCTGTCCGAAGATTTCGGCGTCGAAGACCGCGGCGCGTTTTACGAAACCGCCGGCTGTCTGCGCGACGTCGTTCAGAACCACCTTTTCCAGATCGTCGCGCTGCTTGCGATGGAGCCGCCCGCCGGCAGGGACTTTGGCGCCGTCCACAACGAGAAGGCCAAAGTGTTCCAAGCCATGCGACCGTTGACGCCCGACGACCTGGTCCGCGGCCAGTACGCCGGCTACCGGAAGGAGCCGGATGTGGCGGCGAACTCGGACGTCGAGACCTTTTGTGCCCTTCGGCTTTTCATCGACTCGTGGCGTTGGGAGGGAGTGCCGTGGTACCTGCGCTCCGGCAAATACCTGGCCGTAACAGCGACCGAGATATTGGTGGAATTGAAGCCGCCGCCGCAGAGGCTCTTTGCAGACTCGGCGCCGACCACCGGCAGGGCCAATTATCTGCGCTTCCGGATATCGCCGGATTCGGCCATCGCCCTCGCCGCGCGCGTCAAGCGCGGCGGGAAGGAGTTCGTCGGCGACCAGCAAGAACTCTATCTGGTGGAAGAGCAGCCGGAAGAGGAGTTGCCTTATGAGCTGCTCTTGGGCGACGCCATGGCCGGCGACGGAGCGCTCTTCACGCGTGAGGACGCAGTTGAAGCTGCGTGGGCCGCGGTCGATCCCGTCCTTGAGACCCACCACATGGTTCGGCCTTACCAGCGTGGCAGTTGGGGGCCGAAAGAGGCTGACGCGATCATTGCCGCAGACGGCGGTTGGCATAATCCCAGAGGACCCAAAGAAGCACCGGGGTCGTGATGCTCAGCGTAGGCGGCGATGATGCGACTAACCAGGAAAAGCGGATGAAGCAAGCACCGATCGCCACCTGCCTGTGTCTGGATATCGGCGGCGTCCTTCTCACCGACGGGTGGGATCATCATTCCCGCGAGGGGGCTGCGATCCACTTCAAGCTGGACTGGATCGAGATGGAGGATCGGCATCGCCTGACCTTCGTGACTTATGAGGAAGGCAGGCTGACGCTGGAAGAGTATTTGAATTGAGTGGCTTTCTACCGAAAGCGAACTCAATCTTGCTCAAATTGGGAAGCCATAGACCAACGCGCGGCCAGACCCAGGGACCTTTTTCATTGGCGCGGCATGGCCTATTCGCCAGGCACAACCGCATCGCATATGGCATCCTGCGGAAATCATCACCGTTGGCGGCGGTAGCGGCCTATCGGCGCGTTGGTGGAGGCGTCGTGCGACAGTTTCGGCTTCGCGCCGCGATGCAACTCGGGGATGATGCGGTTGGCCAAAGCCTTTCCCAGTTCGACGCCCCACTGGTCGAAACTGTCGATCCCCCAGAATGCGCCCTGGGTGAAGACGCTGTGCTCATACAACGCGATGAGACTGCCAAGCGTCGCGGGATCAAGCGTTTCGGCAAGGATCATGTTGGTTGGCCGGTTGCCCTCAGTGACGCGGAAAGGCGTCTGGAAATCGGGCGAGCCTTCGGCCTTCAACTCTTCCTCCGTCGTGCCGAAGCCCAGCGCCTCGGCTTGCGCGAGGAGATTGGCCATCAACAGGTCGTGCTGCTCGACAAGTGGGCTCATCGGCCGGCAAAAGCCGATCCCTGTCGCAGGGAACCAGCTTCGTGCCCTGGTGGAGAAGCTGGTAGAACGAGTGCTGGCCGTCGGTGCCAGGCTCGCCCCAGATAATCGGGCTGGTTTGGTAGTCCATCATATGCCCGTCCAGCTCGACGTGCTTGCCGTTGCTCTCCATTTGAAGCTGCTGGAGATAGGCAGAAAACCGCGCGAGATTCGCAGCGTAGGGCATGATGCCGACAGTCTGCGCGTCGAAGAAATTGTTGTACCAGACGGCGAGAAGACCCAGCAGCAGTGGCAGATTGTGGGCGGCGGGCGCGGTGCGGAAATGTTCGTCCATCGCGCGGAACCCGGCTAGTATGGCGTGGAAATTGTCGGGCCCGACCGCGATCATCGTGGACAGGCCGATCGCGTTATCCATCGAATGACGCCCGCCGACCCGGTCCCAGAAGCCAAAAATGGCGGCTGTATCGATGCCGAATTCGGTCGCCCCCTTGATGTTGGTCGAGGCCGCGGCGAAGTGCTTCGACACAGCCGCGTCTAGATCCTGTGTCGCTTCGCTGAAATCCGCGGCGTCGTCATTGGCGGTGAAGTGGAAAATCATCGACCGGTTACTGAACGCGCGCAGCGCGCGATAGGCCATTTCGGGCCCCAGATAGGACTTGCCGATGCCGATATTCACCACGTTGCGGATGCGCTGTAAGCGATGTTACGCGGCCCTTCGGGCTTGGCGAGCGGCGGCCCAGTTCCACGGAAGTAGTTCGTCGATGCGATTGATCGGGTGACCTTCGACGAGGCGCGCGAAGATGTCGGCGAGATAGGCTTGGGGATCGACGCCGTTGAGTTTGCAGGTCTCGATGAGCGAGGCGTGAATCGCCCAATGCTCGCCGCCGCCGTCTGAACCCGCGAACAACGCATTCTTTCGATTTAAGGCGAGCGGACGAATTGCACGTTCGACGACGTTGGAGTTGATCTCGATGTGGCCGTCATCGAGGAAGCGGGATAATCCAACCCAACGCGACAAGGCGTAGCGGAACGCCGCTGCGATTTTGCCCTTTTGGGAGACGACGCCGAGCTTCCCCTCCATCCATGTCTTCAGGGCTTCGACGAGCGGTCTTGTCCTGCCCTGTCGGACGATGCGGCGCTTATCTGCCGACCGGCCGCGAATCTCGGCCTCGATGGCGTAGAGCTCGGCTATGCGCTTGAGCGCCTCGGTGGCGATCGGCGCATCTCCGCTGGCAGCGATCTCGTAGAAAGGCCGGCGGACGTGGCTCCAGCAGAAAGCCAGTTGCACCTGACCGCTTTCGGCGAGAGCGCGATAGCCGGCGTAACCGTCGACCTGTAGGACGCCGCGAAAGCCCTCGAGATGGGCGGCCGGACGCGCGGCCTTGCGGTCCGGCGCGTAGACATAGGCGACCGCGGGCGGCGCGGGCCCGCCCCAAGGTCGGTCGTCACGAGCGTAGGCCCAAAGCTGGCCGGTCTTGGTGCGTCCGCGGCCGGGATCGAGCACCGGCGCCGTCGTCTCGTCGGCAAACAGCTTGGGGGAAGCGCGTAGATCGTCGAGAAGCCGGGCGTGCAACGGGCGCAACCACCAAGCGCCGCGACCGGTCCAATCCGCCAGGGTCGAGCGATCGAGATCGATTCCCTGGCGGGCGTACATCTGGGCCTGGCGGTAGAGCGGACAGTGATCGGCATACTTGGCGACGATGACGTGCGCGACCAACGCCTCGGTTGGCAGGCCGCCCTCGATCAGCCGCGGCGGAGCCGGCGCCTGCACCACAGTGCCGGGGCAGGTCCGACAGGCGTATTTAGGCCGGCGGATCACCAACACGCGGAACTGGAGCGGGATCACATCCAGCCGCTCGGCAACGTCCTCGCCGATCCGGTGCAGCGCGCCCGCGCAGCACGGACAGGTTCGATCGGCGACGTCGACCACCACGTCGATGCGCGGCAGATGCGCTGGCAGTGCCCCGCGGTTGATCTTACGTCGGCGAAGCAGCCGGCTCTGCTCTTGCGGCGCCGCGCGCTCTTCCTGGGCCTCGGCAGCGGCAAGGCTCTGCTTGCCGCGCGACAATCAAGGTGAGAGCGCCCGACAATCAGGATGAGAGAGTTTTCCGAGGCTTGTGCTGAAGGGAGGGCGGAGCCCGACCGGAGGCGCAAGCCTCGGAAAAGTCGGTCTGAAGTCCTGTTAGGGGGACCGGATCGTCTGGTGATCGCGACCGACCGGGTATGTGGATGGATTTTCTCATCGAAGGGATCCGCCCATTGCCCGGCCGCCATGTCACCGATCAGCAGATGAGGCTCTACATGAAGTACCGACAGACAGACGCGCCGCCGGTGGCGGCGGCGAAAGCATCGATCAGCACGGCCACCGGTTATCGCTTTGAGCAGGATCGCAGGCTTCCGTCCCACAAGGAGAAGGTGCGGGACCGCCGCCGCCCGGATCCCCTCGCCGAGTTCTTCGATACCGAGGTCGTGCCGATGCTGAAGGCGGCGCCCGGGCTTCGTGCGGTCGCAATCTTCGAGGAGATGCAGCGGCGCCATCCTGATCTATCTGCGGGCGTCCGACGGACCTTGGAGCGCCGCATCCGCTCATGGCGGTCGTTGCATGGCGCGGAACAGGAGGTGATCTTCCGCCAAGTCCATGAGCCCGGCCGGATGGGGCTGTCGGATTTTACCGACATGGCCGACCTGGGCGTCACCATCGTCGGCGAGCGGCTCGATCACCGGCTCTATCACTTTCGGCTCGCCTACTCGGGCTTCGAGCATGCCCATGTGATCCTCGGCGGCGAAAGCTATGTGGCGCTCGCCGAGGGGCTGCAGAACGCGCTGTGGGCACTCGGCGGTTCGCCGCTCGAGCATCGCAGCGACAGCCTCTCGGCCGCGTTCCGCAACCTTACCAAGGATGCGCGCGAGGATCTGACCCGGCGCTACGATGCGCTGTGCGCCCATTACGGGATGGAGCCGACCCGCAACAATCGCGGTGTCGCTCATGAGAACGGCTCGATCGAAGGCCCGCACGGCCATCTCAAGAAAGCGGTCAAGGACGCGCTGCTGATGCGCGGCGTGAACGACTTCGACGATCTCGCCACCTATCGCCGCTTCATCGACGAGATCGTGAGCCACAAGAACGCTCGGCAGGCCAAACGGATCGAGGCCGAGCGGCCGGCCCTGCAACGGCTGCCCGGGCGGCGTACCTGTGATCATGAGGAGACGCTTGTCAGCGTCACCTCTTCGGGCGGCTTCACGCTGAGGAAAGTGTTCTACACGGTGCCATCGCGGCTCATCGGGCACCGGCTGCGGGTCCGGCTTTACGATGACCGCCTCGATCTGTTCGTTGGGGGCACCCCGCTCATGACACTGACGCGCGGGCGTGCTGATGCCAAAGGCAGGCACGGTCATGTCGTCGATTATCGCCATGTGATCCACGCCCTGCGGCGCAAACCCATGGCGCTACTCAACCTCGTCTACCGCGACCAGCTCTTCCCTCGCGAGGTCTATAGGCAGACATTTGACCGGCTGCTCGACAGGATCCCCGAGAAGCCAGCCTGCCGGCTGATGGTCAATCTCCTGGCACTCGCCCATGAGCGCGGATGCGAGGCCGAACTCGCCACCATTCTCGCCGCTGACCTCGCCGCAGGCCGGTTGCCCGACATGATGGCGTTACGCGAACGCTTCGCCCCCGATCCCGCGGCACTGCCCGACGTTATCGTCCATCTCACCCCGCTGATCTCCTACGAGGCCCTCCTCGGCAGCGACATGGGAGAAGCGGCATGACCCAGAGCATCGACAGCGCCAGGCTCACCCTGATCCTCAACGAGCTGCGGCTGCCCGCGATCAAGCAGGGCTGGTCAGCCTGTGCCGAGCGGGCGGACAAGGAGGGCTGGCCCGCGGCCCGCTTCCTCGCCGCTCTCGCCGAACATGAGATCGCCGAACGCGACCGTCGCCGCGTCGAGCGCCATCTCCTCGAAGCGCGGCTGCTGCCCGGGAAAACCCTCGACAGCTTCGACTTCGGGGCGGTGCCGACGATCTCCAAGGCACATGTGATGGCAATCTGTGCCGGCGACAGCTGGATCGACAAGGGCGCCAATCTGCTCCTCATCGGTGGACCGGGCGGCGGGAAAACCCATCTCGCCTCCGCCATCGGCTTGGCACTGGTCGAAAATAGCCGGCGCGTGTTGTTCGCCCGTACCTCCGACCTGGTCCAGAAGCTCCAGGTCGCACGCCGCGAACTCGCGCTCGAGGCTGCCATCAACCGGCTCGACCGCTTCCATCTGCTGATCCTCGATGACCTCGCCTATGTCAGCAAGGATCAGGCTGAAACCTCCGTTCTGTTCGAGCTCATCAGCGCCCGCTACGAACGCCGCTCTACCCTCATCACCGCCAACCAGCCGTTCGGCGAATGGGGCAAGGTCTTCCCCGATCCCGCCATGACACTGGCCGCCGTCGACCGCCTCGTCCATCACGCCACGATCTTCGAAATCAACGTCGACAGCTACCGGCGACGCGCCGCACTCGAACGAAAACAGAAGGGCGCAGGACGACCACCAAATTACGCGACAAGCAAGGATACCGGCGCCTCGTCGCTCCGCGACAATCAACCTCAAACTTAGTTCTTGCCAGCGACAATCACACCGAACATGATCCCCTCGTCGCGGTCACCAATCCTCATCTTGATTGCCGCGCTCCCTCATCCAGATTGTCGCGCCACACTCTGCTCGAGATCCTCGAGTGCCAACGCCAGCTGATCGGGATCGAGCCGCTCCGAGCGGCGCCCAAAACGGTGGCGTTGCAACGCGATGATGATCGCCCGCAACCGATCGCGCTCGCTCCCAACCTGGGCCATCTCTGCGGCATGCTGGGCGCGCTCGGCGATGAGCAGCGCCCGCAGCGCTTCTGGATCGGTCGGGAGATTGTCGTCGTCGAGCGACACGTCGTTCGGTGTACCGCAACGGCGACGGAACGCCAAACCTTCATGCCGCATCGACGTGAGTTATCGTGTCGCAGGCTACTGCGTCGCTTGTGGAATGCGCACTTCGATCTCTCTGACCCGCGTCCAATCGAGCCCCTCGATCAAAGCCGAGAGCTGCGACGGCGTCAGACGCATCGTGCCGTCCTCGATCCTCGGCCAGCGGAATGTCCCCTGCTCGAGCCGCTTGGCGAACAGGCAAAGCCCGGTCCCATCCCACACGATCAACTTCACTCGGTCGGCGCGTTTGGCGCGAAACACGTAAATCGCCCCGGAAAACGGATCGGCCCCAAGGTGCTCCTTCACCACCGCGACCAGGCCATCCATCCCCTTGCGGAAATCGACAGGCTTCGTCGCGATCAACACCCGGACCCCGCCCGGAATTGCGATCACGCCGACCTCAAGGCACCGAGAACGGCACGCAGCGCACGCTCCTCGACACGGCCGCGCACCGTCAGGCGAACCCCGCTCGGCAATGTAATCTCGATTGTCCCTGCCGGCTTTGATGCGGCACTCTGCCGCTCGCGTGCTGACGGCAGGGTCTCGCCACCGGCATTGGCCATCACGACCGGTACCAGCTCTGGCAAAGTCGAGGCTGCCGCCTGTTGCCCAGATTCACGGCGCCACGTGTACAGAAGCCCACGGCTTATCCCATGCCGTCGCGCGATCTCGCTCACCTTCGCGCCCGGCAGCATCGCCTCTGCAACAATGCCAGCCTTTTCCTCAGCGCTCCAACGCCGCCGCCGTTCGGGACCTGTTAGAACCTCGGCCCTCATGTTCAGGACGTCCTTAAGTGCGCTCTTAAGGCCGTCCTATCTCAGACGCCTCACGACCGCCACAAGGGCCCCTAAACAGCGCTTACGATGCGCTTGCCGGTATGTCCGGTGAAGATCCCACTGCGCAGCGCCACGTGCAGCACCGCGCGGCGGTCCGTGGTGTTGATTTTCTCGCCCGCGTCCATCGCATCGCGGCGTTTCATCACGCCGCGCTCTTCGGCAAGCCGCAGCAGCAGCCGTAGCGTCTCATCGGTGATGCGGTTTTTCGACTAGTCGAGCAAGATACCCGCGCCTTCGGCCGAGAAGCGCTCAGCCCGGCCGGGATCGTCGGCGAACAGATCGCGCAAATGCAAATCCTTGATTTGTGCATGATGCGTCATGAGCGTCTGCGGCGACGGTGTAACGGTAAGAGCGGTCATCTGCATTTTCCCTGATTCAGGCGAGGACCTTGCTCTTGGTATCGATTGTCCCGAGCAACTCACGCCAGGAATCCACAAACCCCTTGGCGCCGTCGGATTGCAGTTGTGCCGCCAATGCGGTGACGTCGATGCCGGCTTGGGCATGCGCCAGCAGCACCGCCGCAGCATCGCCGCCGTCACGCGGCAGCACGCTGCCGGCCGTGCCGTGATCGGCGAAGGCCAGCAGCGTTTCCTCCGGCATCGTGTTCACCGTGTTGGGCGCCGCGAGGCCGGAGATGTACAGCGTATCGGACGCGCTCTTGTCCTTTGTACCGGTGCTGGCGAACAGGAGCCGCTGCGCACGCGCGCCAACATTCATCAGGCGCTGGAAGCGATCGCTCTCCAACACGTCGCGATAGGCCTGGTAGCATTGCTTGCTGACAGCGATGCCCAGCGTGTTGCGCAGCTCGGCCGGCACCTTGTGAGCCACGGCAACATCCCACCGGCTGACGAACAGCGAGGCGACCGAGCGCACGTCGGCGGACAGGCCGGCGGCGACGCGCCGCTCCAACCCCGTCAGATAGGCATCGGCCGCGGCCACGTACTGTTCTGCGGAGAACAGCAGGGTGACGTTGATCGGGACGCCGGCGAAGATCGATTCCGCGATCGCCGGGAGGCCTTCCGAGGTGCCGGGGATCTTAATGAACAGGTTGGGCTTGTTCGCCTGGGTGTGCAGCGCTTTGGCCTGCGCGATCGTCGCCTGCGTGTCATAGGCGAGAAGCGGCGACACCTCCAGCGACACGAAACCGTCTACCGTGCCGGTCCGCGCATAGAGCGCTGCGAACAAATCAGCCGCGCGGCTAAGATCTTGTATGGCGAGGTTGAAGAACAGACCCTCGCCCGTGGTGCCGCGATCGGTCTGTCGGCGGATTTCCACATCGTAGCGTGAACTGTGCGAGATAGCGTGGTCGAAGATCGTCGGGTTGGAGGTCAGGCCGGTGACCGACAGCTCGTCGATGTGGCGCTTCAGCGTGCCGCCATCGAGCAGGTCGCGGGTGATGTTGTCGAGCCACAGGCTCTGGCCGAGCCCGTTGAGTGTTTTGGGTGCTTTTAAGGCCATGTGCTGGTAATCCCTTTTATCTGGCGTCTGTTCCGTCTGTTCCGAGCCGTGGCCGAGCTGCTCCCGCCGGGGTCTCCGAGACGCGGATGGGCATTGCGAGACGATTGGTGTCGGCTGCGCTCGTCGGTGATGCCCTCCCGTAGAGCCTCCCCGGGGTCCTGCCGGTGCTTCAATCGATATGCCGTGGCTGCGAAAAGCGGTGTCGCTAACCGTAGCATTCCGGAAGTCGAGCACGGGAGGCTCGGAAACTACTCGAACCGGAACGCGACATATCAGTTTCATCGATACCTTGGCGTTCTTTCCGCGACGGCGTCCTTCAGACGCGTAAGAGGCGCATCTGTCGCGACGCCATTCGCCGATCTGGGTAAGCTGCCGCGAGGCCGGCCTTTACTGGCCTATCACCAACGCTCGCTTCGCATCACCTGGAGCGTTGACGCGCCTGAGTATTTTCCGAGTTTGCACCTGGCGATCTGCCACCGTTAAAGTCAGGTGACACTTCGATCGGCCTGCTTGCTCGGTGCTGGCAGCCTAACCGCCGTCACGCCCACGTTCGCGTGGGGGGCCTGGCCGCCCGCTTGTCGAGGCGCATGAGCCCGCGGCGGAGGCAATGCCAAGCACGCTCGCAGAATAGCCGAAAGCAAAATCGTTGCACACGGAGGCAGCAATGGACGCCGTCATTTCAGCCCGAGATCCTCAGAACCGGAGCGATCACAATCGGTTTCCCGACAAGCAGGCGACACTCGGGTCCGACGAGTTGCGCCGGATGAACGCCTATTGGCGCGCCGCCAACTACCTGTCGGTCGGACAGATTTATCTCTACGACAATCCGCTGCTGAAGGAGCCGTTGAAGCTATCGCATGTGAAGCCACTGGTGGTCGGACATTGGGGCACGACGCCAGGCCAGAACTTCATCTACGTCCACTTGAATCGGGTCATCAAAAAGCATGACCTGGACATGTTTTACATTGCCGGTCCCGGTCACGGCGGTCCGGCGATCGTGGCCAACGTCTACCTCGAAGGTACTTGGAGCGAGATCTATCCGAACATCTCCCAGGACGAATTCTGGTCTCAAGAAGCTGTTCAAGCAGTTTTCCTTTCCCGGCGGGATTTCCAGTCACGTCGCGCCGACGACGCCCGGATTTATCCACGAAGGTGGCGAGCTCGGCTATTCGCTCAGTCATGCCTTCGGGGCCGCATTCGACAATCCCCAACTAATCGTCGCCTGCGTCATTGGCGACGGAGAAGCGGAAACCGGTCCTCTGGCGACGGCGTGGCAGTCCAACAAGCTGCTCAATCCGGTCAGCGACGGAGCCGTGCTCCCGATCCTCCATCTCAACGGCTACAAGATAAGCAACCCGACCGTTCTCGCTCGCATCGAGCACGAGGAATTGGATCAGTTTCTGCGCGGCTGCGGCTGGACGCCATATTTTGTCGAAGGCGACGAGCCGGAAAAGATGCATCAACTGATGGCCGCTACCTTGGAGCAGGCCATCGAGGACATTAGGCAAATCCAAAAGAATGCGCGCAGCAAGGATACCGCCATCCGTCCACGCTGGCCAATGATTGTCCTCAGATCACCCAAAGGCTGGACCGGGCCGAAGGAAGTCGACGGCCTGCCGATCGAGGGCACCTTCCGGGCTCACCAGGTGCCGCTGCTCGTGGATGCCGAGCACCCCGAGCATGTCCAGCAGCTCGAAAGCTGGATGAAAAGCTATAAGCCCGAGGAGCTGTTCGATCAAAACGGCCGGCTAATCCCGGAATTATTCGAACTGGCGCCGCAGGGCGACCGGCGGATGGGCGCCAACCCGCACGCCAATGGTGGCATTTTGCTGCATGACCTGCGCATGCCGGACTTTTACGACCACGCAGTCAGCGTACCGTCGCCCGGCGCTGTTGACGGCCAGGATACGCTGGTACTGGGACAGTTCCTGCGCGACGTGGTCAAGCTGAACCAGGATCGACGCAACTTCCGCGTCTTCGGTCCTGACGAGACGGTCTCGAACCTTCTCGGAGCGGTTTTTGAAGTGACCAACCGTCAGTGGGATGCCCGCGAAGTCGCGAATGACGAGTTCCTCGCGCCCGCCGGATTGGTCCTGGAACTCGATGCTCAGCGAACACCAGTGCGAAGGCTGGCTCGAAGGATATCTGCTGACCGGGCGGCACGGGCTGTTCAACAGCTACGAGGCTTTCATCCGCATCGTCGATTCGATGTTCAGCCAGCACGCCAAGTGGCTGAAGGTGACGTCGGAACTGCCGTGGCGCCGCAAGATCGCTTCGCTGAACTATTTGCTCGCCTCCCACGTCTGGCAGCAGGATCACAACGGCTTCACCCACCAGGATCCCGGCTTCATCGACCACGTCATCAACAAGAAAGCCGACATCGTGCGTGTCTACCTGCCGCCCGATGCCAATTGCCTGCTGTCGGTGTTCGATCACTGCCTGCGCAGCCGCAATTACGTCAACGTCGTGGTGGCGGGCAAGCACGCGCTGCCCCAATGGCTGACGATGGACGAAGCGGCCGTGCATTGCACGGAAGGCATCGGCATCTGGCAATGGGCCAGCAACGACCAAAACGCCGAGCCGGACGTAGTGATGGCCTGCTGCGGCGACACGCCGACGCTTGAAATTCTGGCCGCGGTTTCGATTCTACGCAAGCACCTGCCCGAATTGAAGATCCGGGTGATCAATGTCGTCGATCTGATGAAGCTGCAGTCCGCGAGCGAGCACCCGCATGGGCTGACCGAGACCGACTACGATTCGCTCTTCACCAAGGACAAGCACGTTGTCTTCGGCTTTCATGGATACAGCTCGGTGATTCACCGGCTGACCTATCGCCGCGCCAACCGTAATCTGCATGTCCGCGGCTACAAGGAAGAAGGCACGATCACCACCGCCTTCGACATGCGGGTGCAAAACGATCTCGATCGCTTCCACCTGGTGCAGGACGTGGTGGATCGGCTGCCGCATTTGGGCACCAAGGGCGCCTACCTGAAGCAGATGGTCCAGGACAAGCTGATCGAGCACAAGCACTACATCGACAAGCACGGCCAGGATCTGCCGGAAATTCGCAATTGGAAGTGGGGCGGTCCCACGTGACGGCGCAAGATCTCGTCCGCACCGCCGAGGCTCTTGTCGCCGATGACAAGGGCCTGCTGGCGATGGATGAGAGCACGCCTACCTGCAACAGACGGTTTGCCGCGCTCGGAATTCCGCAGACTGACGAGGCAAGGCGTTCCGATCGCGAATTAATCATCACGACGGCCGGTCTTAGTGAGTGCATCAGTGGCGTCATCCTTTACGACGAGACGATCTGCCAGACACCGAGCAAAGTTCAGATCATGCAAATTTTCTTTTGAAGTCAAAAGCGAAGGAATTTGACGGACTGACGGTCGGATTTAGTCCGTCAGTAGAAAATTTTTGCGTATGAAAATCAGCGCGTTACGATGCTTAGGAACGATCGAGTGGGAATGAAGGGACAATTGGCGGCGACACTGTAGTTTAGGCGGCGATCGTCGCTACCGTGCTGCCCCTCTGTCGATCCCTTCATCACCCGCTCTGAGGCTATTTGATCTCCTGCTCCTCACGAAACTTCCAGAGCTGATCTGCGCGCAATTCCCCGGGGACGTAAAGTGCGTTCAACGGGTGGCAGGGCCGTGGCGTAGAATGGCGTGCTAATCGGCGGGTCTGGTTTGCGCCAATGGCGATCACGCCGTCTCACTGGCTGCGTCTCGAGGGCAGACATTAACGGCAACCTGGCGCGACCCCCTGCACTGCGTGAGCTCATCCACGGCAAGCGCAGCGGTCCTTTGCTGGGCAGTGCCGTGAACCGGCCTTGCATTCGGTCTACGGGCGCACATGGTTGCGCAGCCAGTCCAGCACCAATGCAGCGACCTCGTCGCTGTTGTCATCGGACATCAGGGCGTGGCTGTTGCCCCGAATGCCCAGCGCAGGCAGTTCGAGCCAGGTTACGTCGCAGCCGGCCTTGCGCAGAGCATCGCGCCAATGCTCTACCGCCGGCCGTGACTCCAACCAGAATGAGTGACGGTCGAGATAGTCGCCCCAGACGAAAAGGTGAGGCACTTCCGCAAGCCGCCGGAAATCGTGCTCCGCCGGGTCGGGAGCACCGGAGGGCTCGAGCGAGATGACAGCACGGACGCGATCTGGCGCGGTCGCGGCTGCAGTGAGGCCGAAATTGCCGCCCTGGCTGTGCGTCAGCACGATCGCCGGTCGCGTCAGGTGCTGGAGCAGGCAGTCGTACGCGCGTTGGGTAAGCGCATCGTTACAGCCCCAGCGTGGCACGCATTGGCAGAGGAACGCATCGAACGCCGCAACGGGAAAGCGCATGCCTTCATGTGTGCGCCGACGCTCGGGATCGGGTTGCCAGGAACCGTCGGGGCCGAAGCGAAAAGTCTCCTCCCAGGCCTCCTTGGCGGTCCGGAAATACGGTTGCTCCGCGTAGACCTCGGGATATGGTGCCCAGGAGGCGCGGCCACGCTCGACGGCATCCGAGATATAGGTGTCGAATCCCGCGCGCAGAAAGAACATCTGCCAGCCAGGGCGTCCGTCCGGCGTCGTTTCCCAATTGACGCCGGTCATTCCGCCGCCGTGCCACATCAGCACCGGAGCGGGCGACGTCGGCTCGGTGAGATGGACGTACTGCACGTACATCTGCCCCACCATGATCTCGCCATTGGGATCCACCGGATGCACCGGTCCGCCGCGCGTACTGATACGCGCGCGCGGCGGCAGGCCTTCCAAGTGGGCCATTCGGCCGCCAACGTGGAAACTGCCGATGTCACGGATCCGCAGTGTGCCGGGTTCGGCTGTGACAGAACTCATTTCATGTTCTCCTCGGCGAACCTCAATGGGTTGGGCCAAACAACCTGCTATTATGGTCCCGTCACGTCCGGATCCATCAAACCTCCTATATCGGCGGGGTATCCGGCGGCGCCGAACTGGCGTCGCTTTGCGGCAAAATAAGCCTGCACCCAGGCAAACCGTTCGCCATCCCGCGGCAGCCCGACGCTCCCTGCGATCGAATTCAGACTGATCGTCCTTCCCGCCGCGGCCCTCGCCTAAGGCCGAACGCGTCACGACGCGAGCATCATCACGCAGCGGCGCTTCCGGAACATCGGGGTTCAACCTCGATCACGCAATGGCCAGTCACTGATGCCCAGGGTCTTCGCCCATGCGCCGGTGGTGGATGCCGCCGGCTATGGTCCCCGGCTGAGCATTTCATTAAGCGCGCTCCGCATGGCGGTGCTGGGTATGCTGAAGAAGCCGCCATAGGGTCGGCTGAGATCCACGATCACGAACATGACGCTACTGAGAGAAATCGCGCAAAGGACGATGACGGCGGCCGACAGGCTGGTGCGGGGCGCGACGAGACCGAAACAGGCGAAGATGATCATGAGCCAGAGGACCAGAACGCCGTAGAACGGCTCGAAGAGATGATCCCTTGCAGCTTCAATCACGGTCAGACGGGCATGCGAGACATCCTTGTACCGGTCGCGGCACAATGCGGCGACGCCCGATAGTTGCGGGTTGGCGGGCGCGAATTGGAGCACCTCAAGACTGATCTTGTCCATGAGCTTTTCCAATACAGG
This sequence comes from uncultured Alphaproteobacteria bacterium, assembly GCA_963832575.1. Lineage (GTDB taxonomy): Bacteria > Pseudomonadota > Alphaproteobacteria > ATCC43930 > CGMCC-115725 > DATJLY01. The sequence continues at coordinate 255,826 of CAWHUT010000009.1, read as the reverse complement.
CGATGCGCCGACGCGCGGCATGTGCGAAGTATCCGGATAAGAGACCCCCACCGGCGGCGGCTCGAGCGGCCAAGTGCTGGCGATGACGGCCGCGGTATAGCTGTGAATATCGTCACGGGCTGAAGCGCTATCCGGCCCTTCATGGCTTAAGCACGCGTCCAACGCATTCAGTTCCAATGCATATTGTTGCCGGCCGAGCGCCGCGTTGTCATAGTCCCGCTTCACTGAGGCCGTGAGCAGGCCGAGGACGATGGCGGCGAACGTCGCGAGCAGGCCTATCGTCAGTTGCATCAACTCGATGGTTTCGCGCGTCTGGTGGCTCTCCGGCAGCCGCGGTCTTACGACGATACCGAGACCTGCGCTCGAGCACAGGAGAGCGAAGACCACCAAAGCCGCCATAATTTCGAGCAAGACTTAGTCTCCTGGCAGATGGCCGCGCCCGATATGTTCATGCTGTCGCGCCGCCCGAGTTGCTGGTCAGGGCAGCTTGGTTTCCGACAGCCCTCCAACATCGGACGGATAGCCGGCAGCGGCGAATTGCCGTCTCTTCGCGGCGAAATAAGCCTGAAGCCAGGCAAATCGATCGCCGTCCCTCGGAAGCCCGACGCTCCCGGCGATCGAATTCAGACTGATCGTCCGCCCCGCCGCACCCCAGTTTCCCTCCGTCACCTCGTCGATGACGACAAGCGCGCTTCGCCCCCCGTCGGGCGCGTCGCTGCGACTCGTGGCGGCGATAATCGCGGCATTGACCCAGGCGTGCACCTCGCTCTTGTGCCGCGCGCTCATGTAGCCTTCAGGTACGGTCACATGGACCAGGAAGCGGCCCGGCGGATCGACAAAATGGTCGTCCTGCCGCCCGCCAACCCACCAGTCGCCCGGTTTCACCGGCGTGAACAGCACCCAGGCAAACGCGCGGCCGCCCCGTGTGTCCGCCCCGCCCTCCATGGCCATCAACACATCGGTCAGGCGCTGCGCCAGGTTCGCCTTGCGGGCATCGTCGAGCGCAGCTTCCGGGTAGTATACTTGCATAATAGGCATATCGTCGCTCCCATTGCTGAGCGGGACCGCGCCGCTCGCGCGTGCGGTCCCGCCTGCGGTTCACATGATGGTTTCGACAAACAGGACGTCGGTGTCGCCGCGTCCGGTTTCGCAGACGATCTCGCCGGTATCCCACACCGCCTTGCTGTCCCGCCGCTTCAGTGTTGTCCCGTCGCAGCAGATCGTGCCATCGATGACAAAAGTATAGACACCGTGGCCTGACGAGCGCGGCCGGTAGCGGAAGGTGCCGGGTGAGTCGCTCACCAGCCGCGATACCCGCGCGTCCTGCGCTATCGGCACCGCACCGGACTTGTCGCCGATCAGGGTGGTGATCCGGTTCATGCCGGCGGCAGCGTCGAAGTGGCCGTGCGTGTACGATGGCGGCAGCAGAAGGTGGTCCGGCAGCAGCCAAAGATAAATGGCCCGCATCGGTTCGCCAAATCGATTGAGCTCCTCGTGCAGCCCACCGGAACCGGCGCAGAAGGCATAATAATCGCCTGGGCCCAGGTCTTCGAGGCCGCCGAGGGTATTGATGTGCGTGAGTTTGCCTTCGAGCACGAACGCACAGATGATGAAGTTGTGGTGTGGGTGCATGCTGTAGCTGCATCCAGGATGGTGGAAGGCTTCATCGCCGAACACCCGGATGCGGCCGAAGCCGTGGCGGCCGTCCTGGTACTCCCCGAAGTTGAAGCTTGAGAACCGGGTGATGAACGCGTCGGGATGCCCGCCGACATAGGAAGCGGTGGCTCCGGTTGACAGGATCTTGTTGTAGCCGCGCTCATCGGCGCGGAGGAGGAAAGTGTTAGACATGATGGCGTTCTCCGTTGCTGGGCTGGATCAGGCCGCGACCTGAACGGCCGGCTGCCCATCGGCATAGGGGATCTCGACCATTTCGAAGCGGTGTTTGGGCGTGCCGCAGTCGGGGCAGACCCAGTCTTCCGGCACGTCGCGCCAGCGCGTGCCGGGTAGCAGCCCGTGCTCGGGCAGGCCGAGGGCTTCGTCGTAGGAGAAGCCGCAGCCGAGGCAGATCCAGCGTTTCAGGTCATCGTCGGTCATCGCAACCTCCAGGTTCTGGCGGGGCGGCGCTTGGAGATGCGCCGCATCACGCTCTACAGTAACGCATTACTATCACGCGTGACAGGCCAACGCAAGCGGTTTATGCTCTCGGCAGAAAAAATTTGTCGATCGGCAGGAGAACAGCCTTGGACACGTCGCGGACAGGCGAATCGTTCAGCCATCTGCGCGACATGGTGCTGCGGCGCGTGCGGGCTGACATTGTGTCAGGTCACGCCGCGCCTGGGACGATGTATTCTGTCCCGACGCTGGCCAACGAGATCGGCGTGTCGACCACGCCGGTCCGCGAGGCGCTGCTTGAGCTGAGCCATAACGGGTTGATCACGCCTGTGCGCAACCGCGGCTTCCGCGTGGAAGCGGCCACCCTGGAAGACCTCAAGAACGGATTTGCGTTACGCGAACTCCTCGAGCGGTTCGCAATGGTGCAGCTCGCAGAAAAGCGAATTACCGATGTAGAGCCGCTCCGCAAGCTGGCCGATGAGATTGCCGCCGCCGTCCAGAGAGAAGATAGCTTGAGATATATTGAAGGCGATCGCGCCTTCCACCTTGAGCTTGTGTCACGCCTCAGCAATCCAATGCTGACCAAATTCATCATGGAACTGCGGGACGGTATGCGGCTCTATGGCATGGAGTCTTCAGCAGGACGACAACGCCAGATCGCCTCGGTCAAGGAGCACTACCGGCTTCTCGATATGGCGGTGGCCGGCGAAACTGACGCAATCAGCAAACTGATCACCGATCACATCCGAACTTGGGAACCGGTCTTCACCGCAGCCCTCACGGAGCGGCTTGATCGCACATTGCGTAGCAGAGGCGGTTGATGGACGAACGGATGGCAGCTATTCGTATTCGGCCTTGAGAGAGCTGCCAAGCGGCAATCGGCGCACTCCTGCCACTGGGAGAGCGACCTCGAAGCCCTCCCACGATTGAAACAGGCGAGCCGAGACTGGCCAGCACATGACGGTATTGTGGGAGAGCCCGCGCGACGGCACTTCGCGGCTACGTGGAGGGAAATGGACGAATTGGTGCCGAAAGTCGTTGAAACCGGACCACGGTCCGCTTTACGGCGTGGATCGCATGCCGTCGGCGATCTGTTCGATGCGCATCGGATCGTCGCTATGCCGTCTCTCGATTGGGCGAAGATCAAGGTAGCCACCTTGATGATCGGATGCGAGGCCGGCGGCATCAACGGCAAGCTGACCCTGTGCTTGCATGACCGCTATTTCGATCGTTTCGGCGGCCCAGCAGCCTGGATCGAGAGCGTCACGGCGGAATGCCGGGAAAAGCGCGCGCCGCCGACGTTGCGATGGAAGGCGCAGAACGTCAGGGCCTGGAAATCCGGTGACAAGTCACCGGTGCCACGCACCAGATTGGGACGGTGTCGGGGCCGGTCGAGACGCGAGCTCTACGGCCACGGGCGTGTAACTCTTGCTGGCAAGGGCTACGATAACAATTTGGCGATCTCGGCCATGGGGACGAACAATCTTTGGCGTCCTTCGACGAGAAATCTGAAGCGCTAGCGGTGATAGAACCGCACTGCTTTTTCGTCCTTGGCATCGACCACAAAGGCGTAGGACGCGATCTCGTTCCGCACCAAGCGGCTGAAGGCGTCGAGGAACGTGGGTGTCATGCACGGCTAATAGACGGACACTTCAAGGGCGATCTCAGAGGCGCCGGTTCATGGCAGGTCTGGGGGGAGGCACATGACACCGAGCCCTAGCCTAATTTTCTCAAGATTTCGGCCGGCCTTGGCAAGACGGCGGGCGTGGCGCTCGCCTGGATGCACAAGCGCCTGCAAGAAGATTCCCCCACGCTGCGCCGGCTTGTCTGGTGCCTGCCGATGTGGACGCTTGTCGAGCAGACGGCGAGGAATTTGGATGTCTGGCTGGAGAATGTCCGCAAGAGCGGCCTGGATCCCCACGGTCGCTTACCTTCTACTAAAGTGCACGTGCTGATGGCTGCCGAAGTCGACGACGCGTGGATACGCCATCCCGAAAAGCCCTGCCAGTCAGCCCCGCAGTCGTCTGGTTCCGGAATGGCGCGCGCGTCGCGGTCGCGTTGTCGATCATTGGCTGCGACGGCCGCACCGAAACATTCGATTTCGTCGATGCGCCCGTGATATTCGGGAAGCGATACCTCCGCCCCCATCCCACACAGACTTCGGCGGCTCAGCCAGACTTCTTCGGTTGCCGTGGTCTCGGCCGATTACGGAACGTCGCGTCAGCGATCTTCTTCTGCGTGTCCGACAGAGAGGCGTAAAGCGTCGCGAAGGCGGTCGCCAGCTTCTTCACGCCGGTTGCATGGGCGTCGGCAATCGCCGCGTACGAGTTCAGATCGTCGACCGCGGTCATGGTTTTCGCACTGGCTGCCCGCTGTTGAATCAGCGTGCCAATTGTCTTGGCATTGTCGCGCATCGTGTCGGCGACGGCTTGCCACTGCGGCTCCTCGGCGGCCGTGATCTTCAATCTGTCGTGGAGCGACTTAATGCGTGCCTCGACACGGTTTGCCGGAGCTGCTTTAGCCGCGGGCGACGCTGCCGTCGCTGGCGACGCCTGGGCCGTCGCGGTGGAGGGGTGACCGAACAGGACGGCGCCGCAAATTACCGCTGCGGTCAAGACACTGCTGATTTGAGGGGTCAGGTGAAGCATCATGTGAGTCTCGCTCCGTGAGTTTCCGTCGGGCGCTGTCGTCTTGGGTCGTCAGCGATGTCCGCCCCCGCCACCGCGTCCTCCACCACCGCGCCCGCCGCCGCGCCCATCGTAACCGGGTCCTCCGCCAATGACCGCACCAAGCCCGATGCCGATGCCGAACCCGTCGACGACGACAGGCGGCTCATAGACTGGCGGGGCGACCTCGTAGACTGGCGGGGGATAGACGGGTGGCCCTCCTGGGTAGCATTGTCCGTCGGAAGCATAATAATATCCCGCAGGGCACACCGGCATCTGTGCAATGGCGGGCGCGGCGCCAACCCAAGTACCGAGAGCCACAGCGATGAGGCTTGGCAGGAAAACTGTTTTCATGGAATGGGCTCCCTAGCGAGACTTCAGATTAACCCCGCACCTGTCTTTGCCGCGTACCGAATCGACATCGGATTATCCCACCAAGCCTGTCAACGCACGCCGCCGATAACGCCGAGAAGCCAAAGCACGTGCCAAGAACGCCGCCGAGTTCAACCCCGTCCTCATATCCGCGTTCTCCGATTGTCATTGTGGCCCCGTCGGGCTGGCAGAGTGATCGAGCCCGATCGCGGGCTTGGATCCCCATCGCCCATCCACGTAGCGGCGAGCGCAAACCTGGCTAATTCCGGTATGGACTTCACGTCGGCTTTCTTCATCACCGCGGCGCGATGGCCCTCGACGGTGCGCTGGCTGAGGCCGAGATCCGCCGCGATATTCTTGCTGCGATGGCCGGCGACGACGAGTTCCATGATCTGGCGCTGTCGTGGCGTGAAGGTCATGAGGCGATCGGCCGCACCGTTTCTCCGGGCGAACAGCCTTTTCGACGCGTCATGTTGATGTTGGAGCAATTCGTCGATCTGGCGACGCAGAGTCCGTTCGCGCGCAAGGGCCTGCTCCAGCGGGCTTTTCGTTCGCTCACCGTCCTCGCCCCAAAATTTTCGATTTGCAAGGCTGCCCGCTCCCGTCCGCTCCTGCGAAGCTGCAGCGCTCCCCATAGGATTGGTGGCCATGTTCTGGTCTCCTGACCCGTCGCCTGCCTGCGCCATTGACGAAAAGTTACGATGCGAAAGGGCAGGCCACATTGATGCAGATCAATCAGGTCGGATACCGGACATTGGCATTTGCGAAGCAAATGGCTCTTCCGCCGCTGCATCGCGTTCCATCTTTTCGGCGAGCAGAGCCAAGGCGAGTGCATGGCTGGCCAGCCGCCGCTTCAGGTGAAGCTCGGGTTCTCGCGCGGCGGCCAGCCGCGTCAATTGCGATGCCTCGCGCAATTCCGCCGGCGTCGGCATGATGTCCCCTCCACGCGGGTGGGAGCAAGCGCTCCGCCTTCGCGGGAATCGCGTCTTTTAGCTGGCGGCGCCCAGAATACTCCGGCACCGATTGCGCGATGTTAATCTCTTTACGTGTCCGTGCCCAGTCCCAATCGGACCGACGTCAATAGCTCGTCGGCGAAATGTCGGATGGAAGACATAGGTCTTGTTCGGATGGAAAAAGAGGCGTAACGTTGTAAAATATAAGGCCTATTCTGCTGCGTAGCCTCTGGACGCCTTCGGCGGGGTTGGGCAGAATCAGATGCGTGGCGCAAAATCGGCCATGCAATGGCAACATGCGCAGTATCGAAAATCGCGGTAGAGGCGCCGCAATCGCAAAACCGTTCGAGAAAACCCAGAGGAGCAGCAAGATGGTTGCCAGCCGCAAGGCTGCAGACCCGCCGGCTAACCGATTGCTAAGTTTGCTGCTGCCTCGGGATTACGGGCGGCTGCGCCCGCATCTTCAGCGCATCCCGCTCGAGTACAGGCAGTCTCTCTATCGCGCTCGAAAGCCCATCGGATTTGTATATTTCATTGAAACGGGCGTCGGATCGCTGGTGAACACCATTGCGAACGGCGACGCGGCCGAGGTCGGAACGATCGGCAACGAGGGGATGGTGGGCCTTCCCATCGTGTTCGGCGACGACAGGGCGCCCTTGAGTGTCTACGTTCAGGTTCCGGGTGAAGGCTTGAGAATGAAGGCGGCGCTGTTTCAGAAGGAACTGGCGCGAAGCGCCTCGATGCAAGCGGTGATGCTCCTCTACGCGCACGCCTTCTTCAACCAAGTTGCGCAGTCGGCCGCATGCAATCACTTCCATACGATAGAGCAGCGATCATGCCGCTGGCTCCTGATGACACACGACCGCATGCATTCCGATGAGTTCTTGCTGACCCAGGAGTTCCTGGCCATGATGCTCGGGGTTCAGCGCACGGGCGTCACGGCGGCAGCAGGCGCGCTGCAACGAGCCGGACTGATCCGGTATATGCGCGGCAACGTCACGATGCTCGATCGCCGCGGCTTGATGGCCCGCTCGTGCGAGTGCTACGGCGTTTCAAAGAGGGAGTTCGATCGTCTGCTCGGCGCTCGCGCGCTGCGTAAGTCCAAGAGCCTTTCATGAAGCCCTTCGGTGCTGGTCCAATCGTAGAACTTTCCACGCTGGTTGAAATGCTTCGCTGGCGCGCACTGCGGCAGCCGGAGCAGCAGATCCATACCTATCTGCTCGACGGAGATGTGGAAGGGGATCACCTGACCCATGCGATATTGGACGACAAAGCCCGGAGCATCGCGGCGCTGCTGCAATCCCATCAAGCGTCTGGGGAGCGTGCGCTGTTGCTTTATCCAGCAGGGCTCGAGTTCATCGCGGCGTTTTTCGGATGTCTTATACGCCGGAGTGATAGCCGTTCCGCTGCCGCCGCCGAACCTGGCACAGCCCAGGCGTACGCTTCCCCGGCTTCGCGCCATCATCAGCGATGCGCAGCCTTCGGTGGTGCTGACGACGGCGGCCATGCTCGGCAACACGCATGCTCTGTTCACGCAGGCGCCTGAATTGCAGAAGATGCGCTGGCTGGCGACCGACGCGGCGGCGGACGAGCCGGCGCGCGAATGGCGAGACCCGGTCGTGAACGCCAACACCGTGGCGTTGCTCCAATACACCTCCGGCTCCACCGCGGAACCGAAGGGCGTGATGATCAGTCACCGTAATCTGCTACACAACTCGGCCTATATAAGCCGTCTCTTCGCGTTCAATCCGAAGGGCGTCACTGTCACCTGGCTGCCGGCCTACCACGACATGGGACTGACCAATGGAATCATCCAACCGGTGTACCAAGGGCGTCCGTGTTACCTCATGCCGGCGGTGTCCTTTCTCATGCGGCCGGTGCGGTGGCTGCAGGCCATTTCGCGCTACCAGGCCACGATCAGCGGTGCCCCTAATTTCGCGTATGAAATGTGCACCCGCGCTATTACGCCCGAGCAACTTGAAACGCTCGACCTCGGCAGTTGGGATGTAGCGTATAACGGCGCAGAGCCGATCCGTGCCGAGACGCTGAAGCAATTTGCGGCGACCTTTGCCTCATGCGGTTTCCGCGCGAGCGCCTTCCATCCGAGTTATGGGCTCGCCGAAGCAACGCTGCTGGTTTCCGGCGGGTCCTTGCGAGACGATATGTTCTGCACGATGGACGTGGCAGCGCTCGAACGAAACCGGGTCGTGGCTGCGAGCGACGGTCAGCACAATGGACGGATGCTTGTCAGCAGCGGCCACTGCCTGGACGATACCAAGATCGTTATCGCCGATCCGGAATTGTTGACTGCGTGCGCACCCGATCAAGTCGGCGAGATCTGGGTGTCCAGTCCGAGCGTGACGCGGGGCTATTGGAACCGACCCGAGGAAACTGAACGCGCGTGTCGGGCTCATTTGAAGGATACCGGCCAAGGGCCGTTTCTCCGGACGGGCGATCTCGGGTTCTTGAGAGACGGCGAATTGTTCGTCACCGGTCGCCTGAAGGATTTGATCATCATCAGTGGTCGCAAGCTCTATCCCCACGATATCGAATTGACGGTGGAGCAGGCTCATCCTTGCGTGAGGCCCGCGGGCTGCGCCGCTTTTTCGGTCGAGGGCGCCGGCGAAGAACAATTGATCGTCGCCGCCGAAATCGAGCCTCGATACCAGCCGGCCGTGCGCAGCGCGCCCGATGGGGAGGCGCGCGCGCATGCCAACGGGCGATTGCCGCTGGATGTTCAGACCGTGGTGCGGGCCATTCGGCGCGCCGTAGCCGAGGCGCATGACGCGCGTGTTCACAAAGTGGTGTTGCTGCGGGCCGGGCGCATTCCGAAGACCACCAGCGGCAAGGTGCAGCGCCACGCTTGCCAAGCGAGTTTCCTGAACGGGACGTTGGAAAGTTTCGCCGAGAGATGAGCCATGTCTGAGAGTTCCATCACGCCCGAAGTCATTCAGACCTGGTTGGTTGCCAAGCTTTCCGAGCGGCTCAATATCGATTCACACGAGATCGATATAAGGGAGCCTTTCGCCAGCTATGGACTTGGCTCGACGGAGGCGGTGAGTCTGGCCGGCGAACTCGCCGAGTGGCTGGGACGAAAACTCTCTCCGGCGCTTGCTTATGAGTACCCCACGATCGAGACGCTTGCTGCGCATTTGGCCGCATCACCGGACGTGTCTGTGGCGGCAACTGCAGCGGGTCGGGTTCGGGAGGCGCAGAACGAACCGATTGCCATCATTGGCATTGGCTGCCGGTTCCCTGGTGCGGGCGACCCGGCCGCGTTCTGGCAATTGCTTCGGGACGGCGTGGACGCCGTCCGCGAAGTTCCGACGGATCGCTTTGACCATCGTGCGTTTTATGATCCTGACCCGGCGAGCCCAGGCAAGATGAACACGCGTTGGGGCGGCTTCCTGGAGCAGGTGGATCAGTTCGATCGAACATTCTTCGGCATCTCTCCGCGGGAAGCGCAGGGCATGGACCCGCAACAACGCCTCTTGCTCGAGGTGACCTGGGAGGCGCTGCAGGATGCAGGCCTAGCGCCCGAGCATCTCGCGGGCACCCAGGCCGGCGTGTTCATCGGCATCGCGACCAACGATTATGGCCGGCTGCAGTGGAATGATCTCGACCGCATCGACGCTTATGCCGGAACCGGCAATGCCCTGAGCATCGCCGCCAACCGCATCTCGTATCTATTCGATCTGCGGGGCCCAAGTCTCGCCGTCGACACAGCCTGTTCTTCCTCGCTCGTCGCACTCCACCTGGCCTGCCGCAGCCTGCGGACCGGCGAGTCCACACTGGCATTGGCCGGGGGCGTGAACCTGATCCTCTCGCCGGCGATCGCGATCAATTTCACCAAGGCCGGCGCCATGGCCTCGGACGGGCGCTGCAAGGCGTTCGACGCGCGGGCCGACGGCTATGTTCGCAGCGAGGGCGCCGGTGTCTTCGTGCTGAAGCCACTCTCGAAGGCCGTGGCCGACGGCGATCCGATTTACGCCGTCATTCGCGGGAGCGCCGTCAATCAGGACGGGCGGAGCAACGGACTCATGGCGCCCAATCCGCTGGCCCAAGAGGCGGTGCTGCGAGAGGCCTATCGGCAAGCCGCCGTCTCGCCCGGCCAGGTTCAATACGTGGAGGCCCACGGCACGGGCACATTGTTGGGCGATCCGATCGAGGCACAAGCGCTCGGCACTGTGCTGGGCACAGACCGTCCACCGGGTCTGAATTGCGCTGTTGGGTCGGTCAAGACCAACCTAGGGCATCTCGAGGCCGCCGCCGGGATCGCCGGCTTGATCAAAGTGGCGTTGGCGCTTCGTCATCGCGAGATCCCGCCGAGTCTGCACTTCGAAAGGCCCAACCCGCATATTCCTTTTGACGAGCTTCCGCTCCGCGTGCAAACGGCGCTCGGTCCTTGGCCTGCGACGTCGGGACCGGCGTTGGCCGGAGTCAGTTCCTTCGGCTTTGGCGGCACCAATGCCCACGTGGTTCTGGAAGAGGCGCCTCCGACGATTTCAGCCGTGTCGGATGCCGGTTGGAGAGCCGGTACACACCTGCTCACGCTGTCGGCACGGAGCCCGGAGGCCCTTCGGTCACTTGCTCGCGCGTACCAAAGTTTCCTCGCCGCCCCGCAAGCCGCGGCGTCGTTGCCGGATGTCTGTTACACGGCGAGCGCGCGGCTCGGTCACCACGATCACCGTCTTGCCCTGACCGGCAATTCCTCGGCGCAATTGATGGAAGGCCTGGACGCTTTTTTGCGGGGCGAGACTCGTCCCGGCCTGTCCTCTGGCCGCAAGCTGTCCGGGCGCGCGCGAAAGCTTGTTTTTGTGTTTCCGGGGCAGGGGAGCCAATGGTTTGGCATGGCGCGACGCCTGCTGGCGCAGGAGCCGGCTTTCCGCGAGGTCATCGAACGCTGCGATCGGGCGATGCGAGCCTACGGAGATTGGTCGTTGCTCGCCGAACTCACCACCGGCGATGCCATCCAGTCGCGGTTGAACGAGGTCGAGATCGTTCAACCGGCTCTCTTTGCGATTCAAGTTGCTTTGGCAGCGCTGTGGCGCTCCTGGGGTATCGAGCCGCACGCGGTGGTAGGCCATAGTCTCGGCGAGGTCGCGGCCGCCTACGTCGCCGATGTGCTGAGTTTCGACGATGCCGTCCGGGTCATTTGCCATCGCAGCCGGTTGTTCAAGCCTACCGTTGGGCATGGCGCCATGGCGGCAGTGGATCTTTCCATCGCGGACGCCCGGCACGTTCTGGTCGGGCTTGAAGACCGCGTCTCGATTGCTGTCAGCAACGGTCCCTCGTCGACAGTCTTGTCCGGCGATCCGGCCACGCTTGCGGCCATACTGGATCAGTTGCAACGTCGCGACGTTTTCTGTCGCATGGTGAACGTCGATTTTGCCTCGCATAGCCCGCAAATGGAGCCGTTGCGTGCCGATTTGCTGCTGGCGTTGGAAGGGCTGCAGCCACGGACCGAATGCGTGCCGATCTATTCGACGGTGACCGGCCAAGTTGGTCACGGGCTGGACTTCGATGCGCCCTATTGGGCAAGGAATATGCGGGAGCCGGTGCTGTTCTCCGCGGCGGTTCAGCGCCTGGTGGAGGACGGGCATGACATCTTTCTGGAAATCAGCCCGAACCCCATTCTGCTCAGCTCGATTCAACAAGGGCTCCATCACGTCGGCAAGGAAGGCGCGGTACTGCCTTCGCTGCGGCGTGAGGAAGATGAACGCACGGTTCTGCTCGGGTCGCTGGGCGCGCTTTATGCCTTGGGCTATCCGGTCGACTGGAACCTGATCTATCCGCGCGGAGGTCGGTGCGTTCGACTTCCGTCCTACCCGTGGCAACGGGAGCGCTGCTGGCTTGAGCCGGCGGCAGGGCGTACCAGCGCCCGCGATGTGCGGGTGTCTCGTGACGCGACAGGCAACCATCCTCTTCTCGGCCGGCATTTCAATTCGGCGCATCCTGCCGGAACCCATTTCTGGGAAACGACGCTCGACAAGAATGCGCTGCCGTATCTTGATGAGCACCGAATCCAAGGCGTCGCCGTGCTGCCGGCCTCGGCCTATCTTGAGATGGCCCTGGCCGCCGCGGCAGAACTCTTCGGCGCGCGGTCTTTCGCGCTAGAGGATATCGAATTTCGCAAAGGGCTTTTCATGCCCGAGGGCACAATCCACACGATCCAGACGATCTTCTCTCAGGGCGGGGATGGAGCGGCATCGTTTCATATCTACAGCCGCAGGGAAGACAATGGGCATCCCGTCCACTTATGGATGTTGCACGCGACCGGGAAAGTCTGCGTTCACCAGGACGACAGCGTCACCACGCCGGATGCCGGGCGGGAGTCGCTCCCGGAAATGCGGGCACGATGCATCGAGAAAATTTCCGGTGAGGACTATTACCGGAAGCTCAGCGATCGCGGCATCCATTACGGCCGCTTCTTTCAGGGCATCGTCCAACTGTGGCCGAACAACGGCGATGTCTTGGCCGAAGTGCAGCTGCCCGAGGGGCCGGAAGAGGACTTTCAAGGCTTTCAAATTCACCCGGCAATTTTCGATGCTGGGTTGCAGGTTCTCGGCGCTGCGATTGCCGCGGAAGCAGACGAAGGCGACCGGCAAGGACTCTATCTGCCAACCCGCATCGACCATCTCGGTGTTCACGCTCGTCCCGGCCGTCATGTATGGGGGCGCGCTTCGCGTGCGGCATCGGGAGGCTGATGCCACAACGGGGGAAGCACTACTCCTCGATGAAGCCGGACGCGTAGCGGTCGAGATTAAGGGACTGCGCTTCGAGTATCTGGGCGAAGACACGCAGCGCGCTTCTGGCGATGATCGCGACGACTGGCTTTATGAGTTCCAGTGGCGGCGCAAAGACATGGCGGCGGGAATACCTTCCGGGCTAACCGGTGGGGCGAGTTGGGTGATCTTTGCCGACAGTGGTGGCGTCGGCAATGCGTTGTCGGCGTTGCTGGAAGCCCAGGGTGAACGGACCATTCTGGTCGTTCCGGGTGAATCCGTACGAGCAAACGGATGATCGGCATTTTCGCATTCATCCGGAGCGACCGGAAGACATGAGCCGGTTTGTCGAGGCAGCCCTGAGCGCGGATCGGCCTCGCTGTCGTGGTGTCATCCATCTCTGGAGCCTCGATGCGTCTACTCCAGAGGAGACCACCGGTGCCGCACTGAATTCGGCCGCGGCGCTTGGCTGCGGCAGTGTCCTGCTGCTCGTGCAAGCTCTGGCTCGATTGGATTCGGCCGATCCTCCCCGGCTGTGGATGATGACACGCGGCGCTCAAGCGGTTGGAGATCAGCGCTTCCCGGTGTCCGTCGCGCAGTCACCGCTATGGGGATTGGGTCGCGTCGTGGCTCAGGAACACCCCGCGATCTGGGGCGGGCTGGTGGATCTGGATCCTGAGGGATCACTGGCTCACTCTGTTGCTCAGCATTTGTGGCAGGCAATATCGTGTGCAGATGGAGAGGATCAAGTTGCGTTTCGTCGCGGGCAGCGATACGTGGGCCGCTTGGCCCGCTGGCGTCCGTCGGCGACGCAAACGCTCCCTCTTAGATGGCGCACCGATGGCAGCTATCTGATCAGCGGAGGTTTGGGCGACCTTGGTCTCCTGGTCGCACGTTGGATGGTCGAGCAAGGCGTGCGGCGCCTGATCCTTTTGGGACGCACCCGTCTGCCACCGCGATCGAACTGGAGCGCAGTGGAAACAGGAAGTCGCTTGGCCCGTCAAATCGGCGCGATCCGGGAACTGGAATCCTTGGGAGCAAGCGTGCATCTGGCGCCCGTCGACGTGGCGGACGAAAGAGAATTGAGCGGCTTTCTGGACGAGTTTCGCGCGGAGGGTTGGCCGCCGATCCGGGGCGTCGTGCACGCGGCCGGGGTGCTGCGGGACGGACTGCTGATGCAACTCGATGCGGCGGCATTCGATACGGTCATGCGGCCAAAGGTGATGGGTGGCTGGCTGCTGCATCGGCTGATCCAGCACGAAGCCTTGGACTTCTTTGTGTTGTTCTCCTCCGCGGGTTCCCTTCTGGGCCAGCCCGGTCAAGGGAACTATGCCGCAGCCAACGCTTTCCTGGATGCGTTGGCGCATCACCGCCAAGCGCAGGGCCGGCCGGCCCTCAGTATCAATTGGGGTGCCTGGGCCGGGCAAGGATTCGCGGACACGGTCGGCGGCAAGCGTCTTGCCGCACGCCTCGCACTCCTGGGAATCGATAGCATCGCATCCGAGCGGGCGCTGGAATTTCTGGGGCGACTGCTCGGGCAGGGCGCACCCCAGGTCGCGGCGGTGCCGGTCAACTGGAAGCGCTACCGAGAGTTTGCGGCAAGCTCCTCGCCGCTGCTCGCTGAACTCGCGCGTGACGAAGCCAAAGTCACCCAGACGATCGGCCAAAACGGCGAAATGCGGTATCTCCTCCTTGCGGCCGAACCGGCGCAACGCCGGCGATTGCTGCAATCCTACTTGAGCGAACAGGTGGCGCGCGTGCTCGGACTCAGTCCCGCCGAGCTGGACATCGAACAATCTCTCGATCCATCTCGGCTTGGATTCGCTGATGACCGTCGAGCTGAAAAACCGGATCGCGGTGGACTTGAAGGTGAACGTGCCGGTGGCGAAATTCCTTCAGGGCTTCAGTGTCGACCAGGCTGTCACCCAGGTGCTTGATCAATTGGCGGCCGAGACCGCAAACCCGACAATGCCTGTGGTCCCGGCTGTCGCGCCGCCGGGTGACCAGCGAGAGGCTGAAAGCCTGTTGGCAAACCTGGACGCGCTTTCGGATGAGGAAGTGGGTTCCTTGCTCACCGATCTGTTGGGCAAGGAGGACAACGGCTCCGTGCCTCATTTGGGACCAAACGCCAGTTCAGCCGGTGCAGCGGAGCAAGCCGCAACGACGCATTTGCGTCATCCGACATTACGATGATTGTCGGCGGAGGCTTGGCACATGAGCAATCGAGCGGTGCCACCGATGCTGGATCGGGCGTTATTTCACCATCAGGTTGTTCTGTACCGCCGCGCCCCCGCTCGCCTGGCGGGCGATCTCGCCGGCGCGCACGATCATCTCCGGTGCGTCGACGAAACCGCTCAGCTGAACGGTGTTCTTACTCGTCTGGACCTCGATCTGCATCGTCTTCAGCGCGGGATCCTGCAAGATCGCCGTTTCGACCTTGGTGTTAATCGCGGCGTCATCGACGTATTGGCTCGCTCTGTCGCGGGTCGTTGTCTCAGCGCAGCCCGCGACCGACACAGTCAGTGCCAGCGCGATGGCGGCTCTCTTGGCGGCGCTACTCATGGGCATTCTCCGGGGAAAGAATCAGGCTTTGGCCGGTGCAATAAAGGATTGTGGGCGATGCTCGCCATTGAAGGAACTAAAGGCATTTTCGCTGCCTTTGGGCCAGCGATAAAGGGCAACACGCAGTCCGCGTCGATTCTCTCTCTGCGATGGCAAAAGGGAAGCGTCGCGATCTGCCTGGTGCTGGCATCGTTGAGCCTGGCCCAAGTGTCTCTGGCCGCGGACAATCAACGGGCGCTCGAGATCGTGGACCGCGCGGCTCGGCTGTTTGTCAGCCAATCCAGCATTGCCACCATTGACATGCAGATCACCAAGCCGGATTCGCAGCGGGCGATCTCGATGCAGCTGTGGTCGCTCGGCGAGGCGAAGATCCTCGTGCGCATTCGCCAACCTCCGGAAGATGCGGGTACGGCGATCCTGAAGCTTGCCAATAAGACCTGGATTTACCTGCCGAAGGCGAACCGCACGGTGGAGATGCCGGCGTCGATGATGGTGACCCCGTGGATGGGCAGCGACTTCACGCTCAATGACCTGGTGAACCAAGGTCGCCTTAGCGACGACTACGCGATTGCAACCACTTTTGAAGGACAGCGAAATGGGAGCGCGGTGTCTGAATATACCCTGACGCCGAAGCCGACCGCGGCGGTGGTGTGGGGCAAGATCATTTTGGAGATCCGCGACGCCGATCTGATGCCGATATGGCAGCGCTACTACGACGAGGACGGGAAGCTGGTCCGGGAGCTGTCCTTTTTCGACTACAAAACGGTCGCCACCAGCAGCCGATTCGGGCGGCTCATTCCGACACGCTTGGTCATGCGTCCTGTGGACCAAGCAGGCCAGCAGACGACAATCACATACAAGAATATCGTGTTCGACCAACCGATCAGCGACGAGATTTTTTCTCTGAAGAACCTCAAGCAATGAGTGCGTGGCTTCCCTGGCTCGCGTGGCGCAATCTTTGGGGCAATCCGCGGCGGACACTGATCGCCATGGCGGCAATCGGGCTTGGGATACGCCATGCTCATGTTCGTTGCGTGCCTGATGGCCGGGCTGAGGGAGCAGATGATTGAGAGCGGCACCGGTCTCGTTCTTTCTGATATCGAGGTGCAGGCTCCGGGATACTATCCGGATCATCCCATTCAGCTGACATTGGGGGGACGAAAGGGGACGGATGTCGACGCGCTCATGGCTGCCATTACCAGCAACCCCAGCGTTCTAGCCGCAAGCCCCCGCGTGTACGGCTATGGCCTGGTCAGCGTGACCCATCAATCGGCAGGCACGGAACTTCTCGGTGTTGTCCCAGGTCTCGAACAGAAGGTAACCGTACTGCAAAATCAGATAGTCAAAGGGACGTATTTGACCGAAGGCAGGCCGAAAGACGTCGTGATGGGCGATAAGCTCGCCACCATGATCGGTGCCGGGGTGGGGTCGCAAATCGTCTTGGTGACGACGGCGGCCGATGGGTCGATGGGCAACGATTTGTACACGGTCGCCGGGCTGTTTCGCACCGGGCTTGAGACGATAGACGAAGGTCTGGTGCTCATGCCTCTCGCGGCGCTGCAGGACCTCTTGCGCTTGCCACCGGCAAGGATCCATGAAGTTGGGATCAAGCTTCACGACGTCACGGAGGCGATGACGACGGCCGCGGCGCTCCAGGCGCATCTCAGCGCCACCATTCCAGTCCGGGCAAGGCCTTGGCAGGAGCTGTCGCCGGAGCTGGCCGACTACGTTCAGTTCAATCGGCGAGTTACGTTCTTTCTATTTTTCATCTTCTTCCTGTCGGCGGCGATGGGCATCGTCAACACCTTGCTCATGGCGATCGTTGAGCGCACGCGAGAGCTCGGGATGCTGATGGCAGTCGGAATGCGTCCGATTCACGTGGTTGGTCTTATCGTCGCGGAAGCGGCATGTCTGGCGGGAGCCAGTCTGGTTGTGGGAGCAGCGCTAGGGGCACCATTCCTCTGGTATCTGCAGGACCATGGTCTGAAACTGAGTAGCGCAGGAAACGCGATCTCGCTGGCCGGAATCGTGGTCGGGCCCCTGTGGTACGGTCGGCAGGATTTCGCCGCCTACACCGAGGCCGCTCTGGGGCTCGCCGTCACGGCTCTCGCGGCGGCTCTCTATCCCGCGTTGCGAGCGGCTCGCTTTCAGCCGGCGGAGGCGCTCCGAAAGGTTTAGCGATCATGAGTGTCTTCGTATTGGTGAAGATCGGATGGCGCAATCTTTGGCGCAATCACCCGCGGGACCTTGCTAACGGCCCTGGCCTTGGGACTGGGCCTTACCTTGCTGCTGATTTCTCTGGGCTTGCTCGATGGCAGTCACGATCAAATGGTCGACGACGGTGTCCGGTTCGGCACTGGGCACGTCGTCGTCGAGGCGCGAAACTACCAGGCGACCGGTTCTCAGGACATGATGGTCCCGGCGCGGGTTGTGTCCGCGACGGAAGAGTTCCTGCACTCGGATGCCATGAAACGATCTCGTGCGCGGCGTGAGTCCGCGGCTGTTGGCCTCTGGATTGCTGAGTTCCGCAGCCAACGCTGATGGGGTGCGCATCATGGGCGTCATCGCCGGCGACGAGCGTGCCGTTTCCTTGATTCCCCAGCGCATCGTCGAGGGGAACTATCTCGGTGACGATCAAAAGTCGGGCGTGGTTATCGGCACGGATTTGGCGCGAAAGCTCGCGGTAAGGGTCGGGGCCAAGGTCGTGCTGATGATCCAGGCCGTGGAAGCGAAGGACGCGGAGACGAGGCGCCGCTGGAGGAGAAATGCAGAGCACGCTGCTGCGGGTGAGCGGCATCTTTCGCACCGGTATCCAAGCCATTGACGCCCACATCATTCAGATGCCGTTGCCCGAGGCGCAAGCATTGCTCGGCGTGTCCGACCGGGTCACGCAGATCGCAGTTCTCCTCGAACACGAAGGCGACTCGCTGATGGTGGCGCAGGGATTGCGGAAGCAGTTGACGGGCGATCCGGTTGAAATTCTTCCCTGGCGGGAATCCATGCCGACGCTGGCTCAGCTGTTCTTGCTGGATGACGCCTTTAATTATGTCATGAACGGCGTGGTGCTGGCGATGGTCGGGTTGGGGATACTCAACACCATTCTCATGCGGGTCATCCAGCGCCGCTATGAATTCGGTCTCTGCCTGGCATCTGGGACTGCGGCCGGTGCAGCTTGCCGTCATGATCATTGGCGAGTCGCTGGCGCTGACGGCGATCAGCCTCGCTCTGGGGCTGGTGCTGGGGTTGAGCGTCGAGCATTATTTCGCCACCGCGTGGGCTGGATCTGCGCTGGTTCTTCAAGAGCAGCCTTCCGACAGCCCTCGTTTTCGATCCGATCATCTATGCGCGCTTGAGCCTGACGCGAATTGCTTCGTCCGTCGGCATTGTGTTTCTGACGGCGATCGTCATCTCATTTTATCCGGCGCTCAAGGCCGCGCGAACGGAACTGCCCGGCGCATTGAAGGTATTTTAGCGCGATTGGAGAACAACGTGACTGAGTGGGCGGTAGAACTGAAGGACGTGAAGAAGGATCTACCGCTCGGGGCCGATCGAGGTTCCGGCTTTGCGCGGGATCAGTCTTCGGGTTGCTGCCGGAGAATTTCTTGCGATTGCGGGCCCATCCGGTTGCGGCAAGACCACGCTGCTCAATGTCATCGGCGGACTCGACCGGGCCGATACCGGCGAGGTATTGGTGGAAGGGAAGAACCTTCAAACTCCTGTCCTCGGGGGAGTTGGCTCGTCTGCGGCTGCGGCGCCTCGGCTTCGTCTTTCAGGCGTATAACCTGCTGCCCGTCCTGACCGCCCGGAGAGAACGCCGAATTCACCCTGCTTCTGCAAGGCGTCCCTGCGAAGCAACGCAAGGAAAAAGTGCAGAAGCTGTTCGCGGAAATCGGTCTTGCCGGGCTTGAAGATCGTCGCCCCGGCGAGTTGTCCGGCGGACAACAGCAACGGGTGGCGGTGGCGCGAGCCATGGTCACGCGAACCGGCGCTGATTCTAGCGGATGAGCCGACCGCAAATCTCGACTCGGTGACGGCGACCGCTCTCCTCGAGGTGATGGAACACCTCAATCGTGCCCACGGCACGACTTTCGTTTATGCCACCCATGATCCTCAAGTCATGGAGCGGGCGCGGCGGTTGATTCGCTTGCGAGATGGTCAGATCGTCAGTGATATGGCGCATGCCGGCCACGCGCCCGTGCCTTGACCAGAATTAGCCTGAAACAACGAATCCGCGAGATTTGGCAAAAGTTGTCGCGGCTTGATGCGCGCCCCGACCAGATAGCGGCGGGATTCTCCATCGGCATCGTTGCCAGCCTCCTGCCGTTAAACCCATCGCCGATAATCGTGGCGACTGTGGTGGCATGGCTGCTGAAGTGGAACGTGATTGCCGCTCTCGCCGGGGCGACGATAGCAATCGTCTATACCCCGTTATTGCCTTTGTTGTGGCTGGCGCGAATATCGATTGGGGAAGTTGATTCTTCCTGTACAACATCGGCTGACGTTGGATCATGCCCGACTGTGGGACGTGCTGCAAAAGGGATGGGATATTTACGCCGCGATGCTCCTTGGCTCGATCGTCATCGCAATGCCCGTTGCTGTTGTCACCTACTTTGTCGTCAAACGGCTCGCCGAGAAATGGGCTCGACAAAAAAGATGAGCCACGACATCCCGGCTGATTACGGGCGCGGGTTCGACCATTGCCGACAGACGAGTTGCCAGTCGCGTCCCGCCGCTGCCACGGCGGCAACATAGCCGGAGCCTGGGTTGAGTTCCTGCAGAGACCAACGCCCAGCTTCGGAGGGATCGGGTCGAGTGCCGAGTATTGCCGCGGGTTCCCCGGGAGCCAACGACACGTCAAACTGATCCAAAGGCAGCGAAAGTCCTTTGCCCAGCGCCTTGATATAGGCCTCCTTGCGCGTCCAACAGCGAAAGAATGCTTGGTGCTGCTGCTCGGGTCGAAGCATACGGAGCGCCGCAACCTCGCGCCGCGAGAAGAAGTGCTCGGCAATCTCCCCGACGGCGAGATCGAAACGGATGCGCTCGAGGTCGATACCCACTTCCCGATCCCGAGTGATCGCGTAAAGTGCTATTCCGTCGGAGTGGGAGAGGTTGAAGCGGATTGCACACCTGTCGGGTGCTCCGGCAAGTGCAGGCTTGCCATGAGATCCATCACAAAACGACAGGCTTTCGGGCGTTCGCTGCACGTAGTAAGCGAGGATGTTCCGGAGTATGCCACGAGCGACGATAAAGTGCGCCCGATCCCTGTCGAAATAGAATCGGTCGGCCCTCGCGCGTTCGGCCGCAGCAAGGCTGTCGAAGAAGGTCTGAATCTCTGACGGGATTTGGTTCAAGGTCGCCTGCCAGACATGAACCTCATCGCGACCTATCGTCAACGTGTCTGGTGGAAAGCGCCAGAATGGCACCGGCTTGGCAACGGGTACGACTATCATGGAGTAGCTTTCATACGTCTGCGCGCAGGTGTTGGGACAGCACCTGAAGCAGGAGCCGTTGAGCGGTGTTCAAAAAAAAGTGGTCGCCGAGAAACATATTCAGCGCGAAGGAAGCGCTCGTTTGATCGCGCCAGGCCTGGAGATCACAGCGACTGACCTTTTGATCTTGTAAGCCGCCAAAGCCGGAGATGATGCAGTCGAGAGGAGGCTCCATCGAGTACCGGTATGTTTCATAGAGGGTGATGTCTGCCCGCAGGACGGGAAGCAGTATCCGCATCAGTTCTGTGTCTTCCCACACGGGTGCGGGAATCCCGTTCATGCGGTGCAGTTCGACCAGAAATTCCCGCTCGGGCAGGGCGTGGATGGGCCGGTCTCGAAGAGGGATCTGCGGCGCACGATTTGCAGAGGCAATGAAGAGAGCCGGCTGAATGCCGGACTGTCTGCGGAGCTGACGCGCGAGTTCAAAGCCGATGAACGCACCCAGGCTGTGACCAAAAATGGCAAATGGCTTGTCCAGGAGCGGAATCACGGCCTGAGCGAGGGCTTGAACGAGCGGCGAGAGCTGAGAGAACGGAGGCTCCGTCGGCCGCGTTCCCCGACCGGGCAATTGAACCGGGCAGACCTCAACATCCGCAGGCAAGCCATTCGGCCAGGTTCGAAAAATTGCGGCGCCGGCTCCGGCGTAGGGGATGCAGAACAAGCGGAGCCGGGCCTGTGGCCTCGGTGTGCGGAACGCGATCCAGCGCTCTGTGGCGGTCGCGGTCGTCACTCAGCGATCTTTCCGTCCGATCCACTTTCCTCCACCTTAGCGGCATGCACTTGGTCGAGGCAGTCGGTCAGTTTCTGCGCCAGGATCTCAACGTGAGGTTCGTACATCATGTTGGCGTGATTGCCCGGAACGAGATGAACCTCAACGCCGTCTCCGGCCCATTCGCTCCAGCCCATCGTGAGATCTGCCGTCGGGCCCGCCGGCGTTTCACTCGCCTTGAAAAAGGTTATTCGGCCGGGATAGGGAAGCAGTCGATAGTTCTGCGTCGCGCGAAGGTCGCTCCTCGAGCAGTTCGACGAAACGAAGAGCCTGGGAGACATCAAGCTCCGCCGGCACCAGGCCGGCGCTCTTCGCCTGTTCCAGCATGAGGGACAACTGCTCGTCTTTGGGAAGCTCCGCCAGGGACCCCATCCCTTCAAACGAAATGCCGAAGTAGCGTTCAACCAACGCGATCGCTTCCGAATCTTCCTCCGGAAACGTCTCGTCGGGCGTGGGAATGCGACCGTCCAGCAAGGCGAGCAATGCGACGCGCTGACCTTGCGCGTGAAGCTGCTGCGCCATTTCGAAGGCGACCACGCCTCCCATCGACCACCCTCCGAGACAGTATGGCCCCGTCGGCTGTACGGTCTGCAGGGCTTGGATGTAGTAGGCGGCCATGTCTTCAATCCGCGTGTGCGGGTCTTCTCCGTCTTCCACGCCCTTGGCTTGCAGTCCATAGCAGGGTTGCTCGGGACCGAGAAACTGCGCCAGATGAACGTAGGGAAAGACATGTCCGCCAGCCGGATGCACCAGGAAGAGTGGCTTATTGGCACCGCCGGGTTTAATGGGCACCAGCGACGCGTGCCGATCCAGCGTCGCCTGCTGACGGAGAACACTGGCAAGATGCTCGACGGTTGCTCCGTGAAAGACGGTCGTCAGCGGAAGTCTTCTCCTCAGCCGCTTCTCAATCAGGGCGAACAGACGCACGGCCAGCAGAGAGTGTCCTCCCAGTTCAAAAAAATTGTCTCTCACCCCGACCGGTCGAACACCCAGAACCTCCTCCCAGATGCGCACGAGTTCGCGTTCCAGCGTCGTCGCGCGGCGCGACATAAGCCTTCTCCAACTCCGGCCTCGATCGATCCGGCGCCGGCAATGCCCGGCGGTCCACCTTTCCATTGGGCATCACCGGCAAGGTATCGAGCAGCACGATGACCGCCGGGACCATATGGTCAGGCAGCTTGTCCGTGAGAAAGCGACGCAGCTCGTCGATCGTCGAGTCCGCCACCACATAGGCCACCAACCGCTGCTCGTCCGGCGCGTCTTCCCGCGCCACCACCACCGAGTCTCCGCACGGCCGGGTGCTGGCCGAGCACGGCTTCGATTTCTTCCGGTTCGATACGAAATCCGCGGATCTTCACTTGATGATCGGCGCGACCGAGAAACTCGATATTCCCATCAGGCCGATAGCGGGCGAGGTCACCTGTCTTGTACAGGCGTGCGCCCGGCTCGGCGCTGAAGGGGTCCGGAATAAATCTCTCGGCGGTCAAATCGGGCCGGTTCAAATACCCCCGAGCCAGGCCCTCTCCGCCGATATGGAGATGACCGGATACGCCGACCGGAACGGGGTTGTCGTGCGGGTCCAGGATGTAGATCGCGCGATTGGCGAGGGGGCGACCAATGGGCACCCGATGATCCGTCGTGTCGTCGCCACCGCTCGGATAAATTTCGTAGGCCGTTGCCGTGATCGTGGTCTCCGTCGGGCCGTAAGCATTGACAAGCCGGATCGATCTCGCCGGTGTTTGCCGCCAGACTTTGAGCGCCTCGGGCGACATCGTATCGCCGCCGACAATGAAAAGCCGCGGCAGAATGTCCGGCACCAGTTCCGCGACTTCCGCCCATTCTCGCGCCAACTCCTGCCAGTACGCGGTCGGGAGATTGAGAACCGTAAGTCCGAATTCTGAAACCTTTCGGTGAAAATCTGCCGGATGCCATATGGTTGAACCCATGATGACCAGCCGGGCGCCGGCGATGAGTGTCGGCAGGATCTCTTCCAACGAAACATCGAAGCTCGACGAAGCGAACTGGAGGACGACATCGTTTGCGTCCAGGTCGTATAATTTCTGCGCCGTCCGACAGTGACTTTCGATCGCGCCATGTGAGACGAGAACGCCCTTGGGCTGCCCCGTCGATCCCGAGGTATAGATCACGTAAGCCAGGTCTTCGGCGCCGATCGAACCGCCGGGGTTCTCACCGCTTTCAAAGGCAATGGCTTCCCAGCCTGGATCGAGACAGATGATTTCGGTGTCGTGGTCGGCCAAACCCGCCACCAACCGCTCCTGTGTCAGTAGTACTGACGCGTGAGCGTCTTTCAGCATGAAGTCGAGGCGCTCCCTGGGATAGGCCGGGTCCAGAGGCACGTACGCGCCGCCGGCCTTGAGAATCCCCAGCAATCCGACGACCGTCTCCAACGAGCGTTCCAGGCAGACGGCCACCAGGGTCTCGGGCCCGACTCCGAGTGCCCGCAAGCGATGCGCCAGTTGATTGGCGCGGCGGTTTAGCGCCGCATACGTCAACTGCTCCCCTTCGGCGACGACGGCGATGGCGTTCGGCGTTCGCTCTACCTGCGCCTCGAAGAGCCGATGAACACAGCCCCGCGGCGAAGCGGTCTTGCCCCCGTTCCACGCCACCAGCAGCTGCTGCCGCTCGGATTTGGTCAAGAGCGGCAAGTCGCAGAGTCGCTGCTCCGGATCGGCGACAATGCCCTCCAGTAGCGTCTGAAAATTCCCCAACATGCGGGCAATCGTGTCGGCCTCAAACAGATCGGTGTTGTAAACGAAGAGGGCCGTCAACTCTTGCCCGGTATCGACGATCTGCACCGTCAAATCGAAGTGAGCCGTCTCTCTCTCTCCCTCCACAGGGCTCAGGGTCAAGCCCGCCAGCTCGACCGCCCGCAGCGAAGCATCGTGCAGCGCGAACATCACCTGGAAGAGCGGATTACGGTTCAAATCCCGTTTCACCTGCAATTCTTCGACGAGGCGATCGAAGGGCAGATCCTGATGGGCATAGGCCCCTAGACAGACCTCCCGCACCTGCCGCAGGAACTCCCGAAAGGGAGGATTGCCGGAGAGGTCCGTCCGCAGGACCAGAGCATTGACGAAGAATCCGATCAGCCCTTCGGTTTCCAGCCGGTTACGATTGGCGATCGGCGTGCCCACGATCAGGTCGTCCTGACTAGTGTAGCGGTACAGCAATACCTTGAACGCCGCCAGCAAGGTCATGAACTGTGTCATCCCTTCCTGGCGACTCAGCGCCTTGAGCCCGTCCTGCACATGTCTGGACAACACCAACGACTGGTGCGCACCGCGGAAAGTCTGCAGCGCCGGCCTGGGGTGGTCGGTGGGAAGATCGATTAGAGTGGGGGCGCCGGCCAGTCGCTCCTTCCAATAGGCGATCTGGGTTGCCAGGACGTCACCCTGCAACCACTGCCGCTGCCAATGGGCGAAGTCCGCATATTGAATGGGCAGCGCCGGCAGCGGCGAGGATCCGCCGGCGCGCAAGGCGACATAGAGCGTCGCCATCTCTCGAACCATTATTCCCGCTGACCAACCGTCGGAGACGATATGGTGCATCGTCAACAGCCCGACATGCTCCTCTTCGCCCAGCCGCAACACGGTGCCCCGCACGAGCGGACCTTGGGACAAATCGAACGGAAGCTGCGCTTCGGCGGTGACCAATCGCCGGACCTCGTTCTCGCGCTCGCGCGCCGGAAGCTTCCGCAGGTCAACGACCGGCAGCTTGATCGTCAAGGTCGGTGCGATCACTTGCGTGGGCCGTCCATCCACTTCCCGAAAGGTGGTGCGCAAGGATTCGTGGCGCTTGATGATTTCATTGAGACTCTGCTCGAGCGCCGCCAGGTCGAGGGGGCCGGTGAGGCGGACGGCGGCCGGAATATTGTAGGCCGAGAGGCCCGGTTCCAACTGATCGAAGAACCACAGTCGCTGCTGGGCAAATGAGAGAGTCGAGATCTCCGTCGCGCGGCACCGGCAGGATGGGCGGCGTCGAGAGATTCTGGCCGGCCTGCCGGGCGGCCTCGATGCTTTCGGCCAGACCCGCCACGGTCGGCACCTCGAACAGACGGCGCAGCGGAATTTCGACCTGGAAGGCTTCGCGCATTCGGGAGACGGCCTGGGTCGCCAACAGCGAATGGCCGCCAAGGTCGAAGAAATTGTCGTGGATGCCGACGCGTTCAATGTCGAGAAGTTGAGCCCAGATCTCCGCCACGAGATCTTCTGTCGGCGTGCGGGGCGCCACGAATGCCTTGTCCAGTTCGGGTCGCGTCCGGTCCGGTGCCGGCAATGCGCGTCGGTCGATCTTCCCGTTGGACAGCAACGGCAGCGCATCGAGCAGCACGAAGGCCGCCGGCACCATATGATCGGGCAGCTTGTCCTTGAGGAAGCGACGCAACTCGTCGGCGGTGGCTTCGGCGACCACATAGGCGACCAGCCGCTTCTCTCCCGGCGCATCTTCCCGAGCCAGGACGACCGCTTCGCGCACGGCCAGGATGTTGGCACAGCGCGGCCTCGATTTCCCCCAGCTCGATGCGAAACCCGCGGATCTTCACCTGGTGGTCGCCGCGGCCGAGGAACTCGATGTTCCCGTCGGGCAGATAACGGGCCAAATCGCCGGTCTTGTACAGTCGTGCTCCGGGCTCGGCGCTGAAGGGGTCCGGAATAAACTTTTCGGCGGTCAATTCGGGCCGGTTGAGATAGCCTCGGGCCAACCCCACCCCGCCGATATGCAGCTGGCCCGCGACGCCGATCGGCACGGGACGAAGCGCGCTGTCCAAAATGTAGATGCGCGCGTTCGGTATCGGTCGTCCGATCGGACTTGAAGTCCGGCTACTGGCCCCTTCGCATAACCAATATGTCGAGTTGATGATCGTCTCGGTCGGGCCGTACACGTTGTACAGCTTTGCCTTTGAGCGGCGTTGGAAGCGCGCGACCAGTTGGGTCGGCAAGGCTTCGCCACCACACATGACGGCACGCAGGGCGAGGGAGTCGTCGAAAGCGGGTTCGTCGACGAGGAGCTGCAGAACCGACGGAACGCAGTGGAAGATGGAGATCCGCTCGCCACGGATCGTTTCCGCCAAGTAACGGCTATCACGATGACCGTCCGGTTCGGCAATGACAAGCGTCCCGCCCGTAAGAAGGGTTGGAAAAAATTCGCGGCCCGCCGCATCGAACGTGATCGGAGTCTTCAGAAGGCAGCGGTCATCGACAGACAACGCGAGCGTTCGGATGATCCAGTTGATGGTATTGCACAGCCCACGATGTTCGACCATGACCCCCTTGGGCTGTCCTGTTGAGCCGGAGGTGTAGAGTATGTAGGCAAGGTTGTTGGCGGTGGTCGCGGTTGCCGGGTTCGCTTCACTTTTCGCTGCGATGACTTCCCAATCCGAGTCCAGACACACCGTCTGGATTCCGTGGCCCCGCACGGTCTCGGCCATGTGCCCTCGCGTCAGCAGGACCGCAGCGTGGGCATCCTGCATCATGAAGAGCAGGCGCTCCCGGGGATAGCCGGGATCCAATGGCACATAAGCTCCGCCCGCTTTGAGAATGCCAAGAAGTCCGACGACCATCTCCGGGCAGCGCTCCATGCATATGGCAACCGGCACTTCGGGTCCGACGCCCAGCGCTTGCAGGTGATGGGCCAGTTGATTGGCGCGGGCGTTGAGCTGGGCGTAGGTGAGTTGCTGCCCCTCAAACACGACGGCTACGTTGTCCGGCGTGCGCTGGACCTGTTCATCGAACAATTGGTGGATGCATTTGTCATTGGGGTATTCGGTCTTCGTATCGTTGAAATCGCACAACAACTGCCGGCGTTCGGCGCTGGTGAGAATTTCAAGTTCACCGATCGCTGCAGCCGGCTCGCGGATGATACTTTCCAGCAGCGCCCGAAAATGTCCGGCCATTCGAGCGATGGTGGCTGCATCGAACAGGTCGGCATTGAAGCGGATAGACGCGGAAAGCGATCCGGTCGTCTCGATGATCAACATCACCAGATCCAGAGTTGCGGCGCGGCGCTCCAGCGGGATCGACTCCATTACCAGCCCGCCAAGATTTATCCGTAATCCGGTCTCGCCCCCGACGAATGCCGGTTCGGCCTGCTCGACGACCCGGTGCGGTTTATCGAGGACGAACATGGTTTGGCAGAGCGGCGATCGGCTAAGATCGCGGGGCGGCCGAAGTCGTTGGACCAATCGCAGGGTCGGATAATCCTGATGATCGAGCGCTGCCAACACGGTCTGGCGCACCTGCCCCAGGAACTCGCGGAAAGTTGGATTGCCGGAAAGATTTGCGCGCAACACAACCGGATTGGCGAAGAAGCCCACCAGCTCTTCGAATTCGGCCCGGCTCCGTCCGGCCATCGGAGAAGCCACGAGGATGTCCTCTTGGCCGCTGTGGCAGTAGAGCGTCAGTTCGAACGCCGCCAGAAGGACCATGTACAGCGTGGCCCCCTCGGCTTTTGCGAGAGCCCTGAGTCGCTGGGCAAGCTCATCGTTCAGAGTAAAATCATGGTGCGCGCCACGAAACATCTGTACTGGCGGTCTTGGTCGGTCGGTCGGCAGATTGAGTACCGGTAACGAGCCGGCCAATTGCTGCTTCCAGTAGTCCCAGAGCCGTTCGCCGACCGGGTCCGACAGCATTTCGGCCTGCCAACGAACGAAGTCCGCGTATTGCAGATCGAGTGGAGGAAGTGCCGTTGGCCGCCCGGCCGTTTCCGCCGAGTACAGCACGCCGAGCTCATTCAGGATCACCGCAAGGGACCAGAAATCCACCACGATATGATGAATAACCAGCAACAGGATGTGCTCTTGAGCCGATCGTGTGAACAGGCCGACCCGCATGACCGGCCCGTGTTCCAGATCAAACGGACGTTGAGTGTCTTCGACCAACCGGGTCTGCAACTCATCCGCGCTCCAGCTCGAGGCGTCGGTCTCCTCGAAATGCACCGGCTGATGGTCGTGGATCTGTTGGAACGGCTTACCGGAATGCACTGCGAACGTGGTGCGCAGGGAGGGATGACGATCGACCAGAGCCTGAAACGCGCGCCGGAAAGCGGGCACGTCGAGGTCGGCGCGGATGCGGCCCGCGAAGCTGACATTGTAAATCGAGCTCTCCGGCGCGAGCTGAGACAGAAACCAGATTCCCTGCTGATTGTCGGATAGCGGTTGAAGCGGTTGGGATGCGCTCGCCTTTCGCCGCAAAAGCTCCGCAAGCAGCGCGCGCTTTTCATGGGGCGAAAGATCGGCGACGCGACGGGCGGTTGGCGCCATCATCATGTGCGGAGCGTTCGTCACGGCCGGCATGACCATATCGTAACAGCCGGGCTAGGCGGCGAAAACCGAGAGCCTGTCGGCCCGAGGGTTCTTGGTCCTATGGCGCGCAGCACTCTTCGTCGGTCTCTGCGAGCGCCTTGGCATCGCTTTGGTAGAACGAGTAGGAGATGGCAAATCCGGCGGATATCCCGTACTGCTTCTTGAACAGCGGGCTTGCCTGGTTGGTCGCGCCGGTGTTGAGCTCAGGCCCGAAATAGCCGATGACGCTGGCGCGCTGGCCGATCGGATGCCGATAGGTGACGTCCAGGTGTGAGCCCAGATATCCGCCGTGGGCATTGTATTGCGGCCGATCTGGAATGACGAATTGCGGCGCGACCGCATAGAAGTAATCCATGAAGCGCGCGGTCCCGAATTCGGGTCCAATCCACAGCTTGAGCGTGCCGCCGCTGTTCATGAAATTCTCGTGCGTGTCACCGATCTCGGGCGATAGGACGAGGCCCCGATACGCCACCGATTTGAAATCGGTTGAAAAGACCGCGCGCAGCGGCAGTTCGAAATCGATCTTGCCGAAGGTTGCATCCCGCGCGAGCAGGACATTGAGCCGAGGTCCGATCTGGCCCATGTAGTCGAGCCCTGGCATGCCCACGCGGGCTTCATCGTCGTGATTCGACACAGCGCCGGACGCACTGACGTCGAGGTTTACCCGGTCCGTCTTCAGGAGGATGCCGCGCAGGCTGTTCGCGGCGAGTTGGAAATACTCGCCACGATAGATCAGATATGGGACCGGCAAGGCGTGCCAATGATTCTGTGCGGATGCCGTGTAATCCGGCAAGGTGGCGACGGCGCCGAGCACGCCGAACTCGACCAGCGGCTGCTGCTCCGCCGCCTGCGCGTCCTGCGCCGTCCGCGCGTCCTGCACGGTCTGCGCGGGTGCAGCGCGCGCCGAGAAAAGCGCGGCCAAGGCCGCGCCGAGGATCACCGTTCGCCATCGTACCGCCGTGGATCGTTGCGGCTCATCCAAAAGCATCGGCGGCGGCAAGCGCCGCCTCCCAGTCCGCTCGGCGACAGGACGAGCCACCTGAGAAAGAGACTGATCTCTTGTCAAAGCGCGCCGAGCGCAAGGACGGCATTCAGGCCGCCGAATGCGAATGAATTCGATACTGCGCAGCGGATGCGGCGCTCGCGCGCATTGTTCGGAACGACGTCCAGGTCGCAGGCTGGGTCCGGCTCTTCGAAATTTGCGGTCGGCGGCAGTACATGTCGGTGGATGGCGAGGGCCGTCGCAGCCGCCTCGAAGGCGCCGGCGGCGCCGAGTCCATGCCCAAGGACGGCCTTGGTGGAAGATATGGCAAGTCGATCGGCCTGCGTTCCAAAGACCGCGCGGATTGCCCGCGTCTCGGTCGCATCGTTGAGCATCGTCCCTGTCCCGTGGGCATTGATATAGTCGACGGAATCCTTGGGCATCTGGGCGTCCTGCAATGCGGCGTGGATCGCTCGAGCACTTCCCTCGGCGCTGGGCGCAATGATGTCGCCGGCATCTGCCGACATGCCAAAGCCCCGCAACTCCGCGTAGATCCGGGCGTTACGGGCGATGGCCCGATCCAGCGGCTCCAGCACCAGCATGGCAGCCCCTTCGCCAAGGACCAAGCCGGAGCGGGTGCGAGAAAACGGCCGGCAGGTATCCGTACTCAGTACGCGCAACGCCTCCCATCCCTTGATGGTGCCAACGGTGAGGCACGCTTCAGCACCGCCGGCCAGCGCTACGGCAGCGCGTCCGCTTCGGATCATGTCCAAGGCCAATCCGATGGCGTGCGTGCCTGACGCACAGGCGCTTGCCACCGCAAAGGTCGGTCCGCGCAAGCCCAGATCCATGCTGATATGGCTGGCGCCGGCGTTGACCATGAGGCGAGGGATGGTGAATGGATGCAGTCGTGCCGCGTTTTGGCCGTAGAGTCGATAGTAGCCGTCGTCGAGAGTGTTCTGTCCGCCGACGCCGGTGCCCACAATCGTTGCCGTCGCTTGCGCGAGCTCCTCGCTGAAAATGATACCGGCATTGGCCACCGCACTTCGTGCGGCCATCACGGCGAACTGTGCGAACCGGTCGAGAAGCGGGAGCACCCGACTGTTGAAATGATTCTCGGGGACGTGATTCTTGATTTCCGCCGCAATTCCGATGTTCAGCCGCTCAGTAGGAATTGATGTGATAGCGCCGATGCCCGATCGTCCTTCGACCAAGGCGTTCCAGTACGATTCAAGATCGCTGCCGACCGGAGAGACAACGCCTACTCCCGTGATCGCGACACGGTTCATGACGCCGTCGACTTGGCGAGGATGGAGCGCACACCGTCGACAATCTCACCGACGGTCCTGAATTCCAGACGAGATTCCTTGTTCGTGCTATGGGGGACTTCTATTTCGAATTGTTCTTCGATCTCGAACACGATTTCGACCAAATCCAAAGATTCGATGCCGATTTCGTCTAGTCTGGTCTCGGGCGTCATGGCCTCGATCCCGAGCGAACAATGTTTGGCTATAATGTGTCTGACTGCGTCAAGTACGTCTGCCATACAGTCCTCTACGAAACGGAAGTCCCCTCTCTCCCATAACTGAGATGGTAACTGCCAAAGCGCTTGGTCTCGACCATACCGTGTCCGATAACGGACAGAAAGGACTATATTTAGGAGGGTTAGACGGGTTACTTGCCGCCGGCGTCGGGCGGAGCCGGCCCATTGCGTTGCGAAGGGGCGCCCGCGGCACTGTCGCCTGCGGCGGCCGCGTTCTGCAGCACGAAATCGATCGGCGTGCCGTCTTCGACGGTGCGGAACATCACCGGAATATCGCGGCTGTCGAGCCAGACTTCCTGCCGCTTGTCGCCCATCACGGTGAAGTGTCGGGCGGTGATCGAGGCGCCATTCACGGAAATCGTGTCATAACCGCCGCCAGAAATTGCCATATTGGTGATCCTGCCCGTGTCAGTGAATACCACCGTCTGCTCGCCGTCGCGCTTGAGGACCCACGGATCCGAGGGGGCGATCGTTGCCGGGCCTGTGACGGACCCGGCTGTCGTATTCACCACGAAATGGTGGCCTTGAATTGCGCCATGCACCACCAGATGCTCCCCATCCTTGTCGGTAACGCTTTGCAGCGACACCAGCTGATCGCCGCGCAAGATCTCGGTGGTGTCGGTGTTTTGGCGAAAGACGACGAAGCCCAGCAACTTCACGGCAATGCGCAAATGCGCGTCGATCCGCGTCGTCTCCGAGCGGCGGTCGATCGTGTCCGTGAGCGTGCCAATATTGCCGTAGGTCGGATGCAAAACCGAGTAGACGTAAACCTGCGGCCCAGCAAGCGCTGGTGGCACACCCGCGATGCTGCACAAACCAATGACGGCGGCGAACGCCTTGTGTCGCGTTCCAGCCGCAATGCCTTGAAATGATCGTCTCCAGATGACCACGAACCGGCGGGACCTCTTCTCTACAGCCGTCCCACCAACAGCAGGATGATCACGATGAGGAGGATGAGCCCGAGGCCGCCGCTCGGATAGTATCCCCACCCGCGGCTGTGCGGCCAAGTCGGGATGGCGCCGAGTAGCATCAGAATGAGGACGACCAGGAGGATTGTTCCAATCATTGGGCACCGATGCTGTGCGGGTTGGCTTCTACCGCGATGAGGCTGAGCCGGGTCCGATGGCCGCAGAGGGCCATAAGCGCACCGGTGACGAAGTACCAAGTCGTCTGGGTGGTGTAGCGTCCGGTCAACGTCTTGGAAAGCCGGTCGATCGGCGCATCCGACGCGTGGTGGGCGAAGCCCGGGAGAATTGCCCCGATGGCCAAAACCATGACGCCCAAAATGGGGATCGGCTTCAAGTTAATTCTCCCTGGCCCGACTGTTCGCCCTTTTTATCGTCCACGACGGCCCGGATAAGGTGTCGGCCTACTTGACGATGAGGTTGTTCCGGACGCCCCTGACGCCGGAGATGCCCGCGGTGACTTGGCCTGCGCGGTCCTTTATCTCTTGGCTGTTGACGAAACCACTGAGCTGGACGACATCCTTTTCGGTTTCGACGCCGATGTCGAAGGAGCTCAGGAACGAATTGGCGGCCAGCTCGGCCTTGACCTTGGCGGTGATCGTCGAATCATCGATATATTCGCCGGTGCTGTCGCTCGTACGTGTCGACGTGCAGGCGGCAATCGGCATCGCTAAGGCGAGTGCAACGACAAAGGGCATCCATAGCGCTTTCTTCATTTTGGCGGAACTCCACGTTTGAGTGAACGATATAGCAATCCGGGACCGGCGCCGTCAGGCGATAGCCCCACGCGCCTGCGTATGGCGCTCGCATTGACGCCTCAAGATGCAAACGATGTCCGACCGTCGCCTTGACATAGATCAATGGGAGGAGAATGTCTGGTAGCAAACATAACCGGCAGCTTGGTACCGATTGTCGGCTCGACTTTCCGCCCATTTCAAGCGGTCATGCGCGGCCGATTTCGCGGCGGGCCAGCCAAATACCGGGAACCATCGGAAGCCAGAATGTCGGCGCGCGGAGCAAGAGCGTCCCAGCCAGAGTTTCCTCGATCGAGACGCCGAGGAAGTGGAGCATGCCGACCGAACCCGCTTCGAACGTGCCAAGGCCAGCGCGGATCGGTCCGATCGTGGCTACATGCTTGGGATAATCGCGATTGGACAAGCCCATGCCTTCTCTAGAGATACGGCAGCAGCAACCGGGCACCGCTGTCGATCAGTTTGACAGGAAGCGATAGACGGTCGAGTTCGGCGGCGGATATGGGCGCGCCCCGTACCGAGGCCATCAGGTCCTCAATACGCTGAACGACGGCTGCATGGTAGACCTCCATGTTCAGCTCGAAGTTCAACCGAAAACTGCGCATATCCCAGTTCGCGCCACCGAGCAGGCACCAGATGCCGTCAACGGTCATCACTTTTGAATGGTCGAAAGGCGGCGCACTACGCCAAATTCGACAACCGGAGGCGACAAGTGGAGCGATCTGCGCACGCATGGCGTAATCGACGAAGAGATGGTTGCTGCGCTGGGGCACGATGACGTCGACTTCGACACCGCGCATCGAGGCTAGCGCGAGTGCGGTGACCAGCCGATCATCCGGCAGAAAATAGGGAGTCCGGACTTTGATCGACTGACGCGCGCAGGATATGGCTTCAAGGATCACGAACTCGATTTTCTCGAGATCCTGATCGGGACCGGAGACGATGACGCGCGCGACGGCCTCGCCGAGTTCATCGAGCGGGGGAAACCAAGCGGCGCCGGCAAGATTTTCTCCGGCTGCAAACAACCAGTCGTCGGCGAATGCCTCGGTCAGTTGCGCAACGACCGGTCCTTCGAAACGGAAATGCGTATCGCGTACAGGATGGCGCGGCCGGTTCTGCAGAAGATTTTCAGCGCCGATATTGAGCCCGCCCGTGAAGGCGACACGGCCATCCAAAACCAGTATCTTCTTGTGTGTGCGGAGGTTGAGGAACGGCATGCGCCAGGGAAGGGGTGAGTGCGTGAAGCGGCAAACCGGGACGTCGTGTCGCTTTAGCCGTTCGTAGGTTGGCGAAAGGAAGTAGCCGCCGCCAATGCCGTCGATCAAAACACGCACCGGGAGGCCGCGCTGGCGCGCACGGATCAAAGCGTCAATAAAGCCGCCGCCGGCGGCGTCGGCGCGGAAGATATAGCTCGACAACGCGACGCTGGCCTCTGCCGCCTCGATGGCCGCGATCATATTGGGATAGGCTTCATCGCCATTATGCAGCAGGGTAACCGCGTTGCCGCGTTCGGCGGGGTGTCCCGTTATCCGGTCTCCGGCGCGCTCGAGCGAGGCGAGATGATCATCGCGCCCCGCCGGAGAAATCGGTGGCCCGGCCGCCTGACGAGCTGGGCGATCGCCGCGCAGTTGATTAGCCCGCCGTTTCACTCGGTTGATGCCGAATATGATGTAGAGAGTACTGCCGAGAATCGGCGACAGCCAGGCAAGGCCGATCCAGCCTATCGAGGCTCCGACATCACGTTTACGGAACAACACGTGTACCGTAACGCAGATCGCGAGCAGGCTATGAACAACCGAGAACCCCGTGGCGCTGATCTCGTCGAAAAAACTCAGCACCCGTTACCTCTCCGCTTGCAAAAAGGCGCTGGATCGCTATCCGCCCCCTAGATGACGCCCACATTACCGGATAAACTCTATTCCATCACCGGCGCAAATGCGATCGAGGCCCGAAACTCGGCTTCGCCGCGCACCCTTTCCTGGAGAACGGGAGTCAACAGTACGACGCCGTGCCTTTGACGCCTTGAAAGCGCGCTAGCGTGAAGAAGTGCGATCTGCGGCGCGTCATAGAAGGTGGATCGGGCAAAACGGCTGAGGCCCTGTGCGCGCCTTCAACACTGATCAGGTGGTCTCCAGATACTGGTGCTCGATGGGGCGGAGCGCGTCATCCAGCCTGTAAACAAGTGGGATGCCGGTCGGGATCTCGAGACCGGATATCTCTGAGTTCGAGATTTCGATCGAGATACTTCACAAGCGCGCGGAGGCTATTCCCGTGCGCAGAAATGAGTACCGTCCGACCCGATCGCAACTGCGGCACCAAGACACGGTCCCAGTACGGAAGAAATCGGGCGACGGTGTCCTTCAGGCTCTCGGTCCTCGGCAGTTCTTCGTTGGAAAGGGCCGCATAGCGTGGATCGTGTCCGGGGAAGCGTTCGTCGTGGTCGCCAAGCGCTGGCGGCCGAACGCTGTAGCTGCGGCGCCAAGCATGGACCTGGTCTTCGCCCATTCTTTGGGCGGTCTCAATCTTGTTCATCCCCTGCAAGGCACCGTAATGACGCTCGTTCAGCCGCCAGCTCGTATCAATCGGCAGCCACATCTGATCGAGATCATCGAGCACGATCCACAACGTGCGAATGGCGCGCTTGAGATACGACGTACAGCACCAGTGCGGCACGATCCCGTGCATCTTGAGGAGGGTCGCCGCGCGATGCGCTTCTCCGACGCCCTTGTCGGAAAGATCCACGTCCGTCCAGCCGGTGAAGCGGTTGTCTCGATTCCAGATGCTCTCGCCATGCCTTAGAAGGATGAGGTGAACCATGATCTTCTCGATGTTGGCATCGATCAACCACCAAGGACGGCGACGCCGGGCAGGGTTTTGCCCTCGAGCCATTCGAGGAACGCACCGCCGGCGGTCGAAACGTAGGTGAGCCGGTCGACCACACCGGCATGACGCAACGCGGCGACCGTATCGCCTCCACCGGCAACGCTGACGAGCCGCTTCGACTGCGTCGCGGTCGCAACAGCGCGTGCCAAGGTCGTGCTGGCCTCATCGAAAGGCGGCGTCTCGAAAGCACCGAGCGGGCCGTTCCAGACCATTGTGCGCCAGTCGGAGATCCGCCGGATCAGGTCTTGGACCGTTGCTGGGCCCAAATCCAGAATCATTGTGTCGATGGGAACCGCGTTGACGGGGACAGTTTGAACGGCCGCGTTCGCGGCCGGCCGATCGGCCACGACAACGTCCTTCGGCAGGATGACCTCACAGCCGATCTGACCCGCGCGTGTCAGGATATTGCGCGCGGTTTCATGCAGATCCGGCTCCTGCATGGACCGGCCAACCGCCACACCTTGTGCGGCAAGAAAGGTGTTGGCCATCGCGCCGCCGAGCACCAGCACCTCAACGCGTCCGATCAGGTTGGAGAGCAGCGCGAGCTTGGTGGAAACCTTGGCCCCGCCGACAATCGCCGCCAGCGGGCGCTCCGGATGGACAAGGACGACGTTTAGTGCCTCTAACTCCGCTTGCATCAGCCGCCCCGCATAAGCCGGCAGCAACCTCGCGACGGCCTCTATGCTGGCATGGGCTCGGTGCGCCGCGGAAAACGCATCGTCGACATACACGTCGGCGAGCGCGGCCAACTCCTTTGCCATCGCCGGGTCATTCTTCTCCTCGCGCGGGTCGAAGCGGAGGTTCTCCAACGCCAGCACCTCGCCGTCCGCGAGGGCCTTTGCCGCGTGTTCGGCCTCCGGTCCAACGCAAGCCTCGACGAACCGGACCTTCAGCCCCAGCAGCTGCTCCAGTGCGGTCACCACCGGCCGCAATGACATCTCCGCCACGCGCTTTCCTTTGGGCCGACCAAGGTGGCTGCAGATGATGACCCGCGCTCCCCTGTTGACGAGTTCGCGGATCGTCGGGCAGAGCCTCTCCAGCCGAGTGGGATCGGTAACCCGGCCATCTCTGAGCGGGACGTTGAGGTCGGCGCGAAGCAGCACGCGCTTGCCTCTCGCCTCGAGCTGGTCGAGCGTATGAAAGGGCATCATTGGGCTTGCCGATCTTCTAGAGGCTGCCGAACAGCGCGGCGGTATCCAACATGCGGCAGGAGAAGCCCCATTCGTTATCGTACCAGCCAACGACGTGCGCGAGCCCGTCGTCCACGACGGCGGTCTGCGTCGCATCAAAGATGCAGGAGGCCGGACTATGGTTGAAGTCGATGCTGACGAGCTTCTCCGTATTGTAGTCCAGGATACCGCGAAGCGCCCCGTTGCTGGCTGCCTTCATCGCTTCGTTGATCTGCGACGTCGTCGCCTGCGTCTTCAGAACCAAATCGAGCGAAACTAACGATACGTCCGGGGTCGGCACTCGGATGGCGGTCCCGTCGAGCTTGCCCTTGAGGTCCGGTATTACGAGGCCGATGGACCGCGCGGCGCCGGTACTGGTCGGGATCATCGAAAGCGCCGCCGCCCGGGCGCGACGCAGGTCCTTGTGCAGGGTGTCGACCGTGCGCTGATCGCCAGTGTAGGAGTGGATCGTCACCATGTAGCCCCGCGCGATGCCGAATGCGTCATGGAGAACCTTGACCATCGGTCCCAGGCAATTCGTCGTACAAGACGCATTGGAGATCACGGTCATGTCGCGAGTGATCGACCTTTCGTTTACGCCGTAAACGATGGTCGCATCTGCGCCGGCAGCCGGGGCAGAGACCAGCACCTTGCGCGCGCCCGCGGTGATGAGCTGAGCGGCAGCATCCTTCTTTCCGAAGTGACCGGTGCATTCCATGGCGACATCGACTCCATGGAACGGCACCCTGGTCGGGTCTTTCTCGGCTGAAACCTTGATCGGGCCGTAGCTCCGACCGTGATAGTGAATTGAGAGGGTGTCGCCGTCGATTGCAACCTGCCCGGGAAACCGACCGTGCACGCTGTCGTAACGGAAAAGATGCGCGTTGGCTTCGATGCTTCCGAGATCGTTGATTGCAACGGGGACCAGATCATCCCGCCCGGTTTCTACGAGTGCGCGCAGAACCAGCCGTCCGATACGCCCAAAGCCGTTGATCGCAATGCTCACGGTCATCGTCGTGCTCCTTGTTGTGGCTTTGTCACCTGGTTGCGGGATGGGTTACCGGCATTTGCGCGTAAAGCCGTTCGACATCGGCGAGCCGGCACAATTGCGTGCCGCTTCCCAACAAGGCCGCTGCTCCCGTCGCCATGCCGAAACGCACCGCGTCGCGCAGCGGGAC
Organism: uncultured Alphaproteobacteria bacterium; assembly: GCA_963832575.1. Classification (GTDB taxonomy): domain Bacteria; phylum Pseudomonadota; class Alphaproteobacteria; order ATCC43930; family CGMCC-115725; genus DATJLY01. The sequence goes on along the minus strand of CAWHUT010000009.1, from coordinate 217,388 downwards.
GCCGCGGTAGAGGTCCAGAACGATGCCCCCCAGCATGCTGTCGCCGGCGCCGACCGTGCTTTTCGCCTGCACCGGCAGCGCCGGAAAGCGCTCGCTCCCCTCCGCGCTCGCCACCAGAGCACCTCTCGGACCGAGAGAAACGACGACAACCTCGCTGCGGCCTTGCGCGACCACCTCTCGCGCCGCTTGCTCTTCTTCGCTTTCGCTACGGATCTGACGCCCCGTAAGCTCCTCGAGCTCGCGAAGGCTCGGCTTTAGCAGATAGATGCCATGGCCGGCCTGTTTGAGCGCCGCACCAGAGGTGTCCAGCACGAGGCGCTTTGCCTGCCGCTTCGCCAGCGCTGCGACACGCGCATAGAAATCCGCGGGAACGCCAATCGGCAGGCTGCCGCTAGCGACGATATAATCCGCCTGCGCCGCTGCCCGCGAAAGTTGGTCGAGGCAGCGTTCCTGATCAGCGCTGCTGATTTCGGGTCCCGGTAGGATGAATTGATATTGATCTCCGGTCCGGAGGTCTTCCACCGCCAGGCTCTCGCGCGTGAAGCCGGCGATCGCAATCGCCTCGTGGGCAACGCCTTCTTCGTGCAACAGGTAGCGGATCATCTCGCCCGCAGCCCCGCCGGCGGGAAAGATCGCGAGCGCATCGCCGCCCAAGGCATGCACCGCCCGCGCGACATTGATCCCGCCACCACCGGGATCATAGCGCGGCGCCTCGCAGCGCAATTTGAGCGTGGGGACGACGCGGTCGGTACCGGTCGCGATGTCGAGCGCAGGGTTCATCGTCAGCGTGACGATTGCGGCCATGGTCGCGCTCCTTCCGGCAAGGGCTATTGGGCGGCGAGCGGGGCGCCCGCCGTTTGCTGCTCGGCCTCATGCACGACCGACATCGTGTGCAAGATGCTCGTGGCGGTGACGCTGATCGAATCGATCCCGAGTTGGGCTAAAAACTGCGCGATCTCGGGGTAATTGGCCGGGGCCTCGCCGCAGATGCCGACATGGCGGTGGTTGCGCTTGGCGCCGGTGACGGCGAGCCGCAGCATTTCAAGCATGCCCGGATCGCGCTCGTCGAAATCAAAGGCGACGATCGCGGAGTCTCGATCGACCCCCAGCGTCAGCTGGGTCAAATCGTTGGAGCCGATGGAGAAGCCGTCGAACAATTCGGCAAAGCCATCGATCGAGATGACATTGTTGGGGATCTCGCACATGACGTAGATCTCGAGGCCGTCTTTGCCCCGTTCCAGCCCATGCTGTGCCATCGCGTCGATCACCTGTTTGGCTTCGGTGACGCGACGGCAAAACGGCACCATGATACGCAGATTGGTCAGGCCCATCTCGTCGCGGACCCGCGCGAGCGCGGCGCATTCGAGCGCAAATCCGGCAGCATAGGCGGGGTGGGCGTAGCGTGCGGCGCCGCGAAAGCCGAGCATCGGGTTAGCCTCCTTCGGCTCAAACCCGGCGCCGCCGATCAGGCTGGCATACTCGTTGGTCTTGAAATCGGACAGTCGGATGATGACCGGCTTGGGATAGAAGGCGGCGGCGATCGTGCCGACCCCCTCGGACAGCCGCTCGATGAAGAAATCGGTCGGTTTCGAATAGTTGCGCACCAGCCTTGCGATGGCCGCCCGCGCCTTGGCCGAGGTGACCTTGTCGGGGCAGGCGAGCGCCATCGGATGGACGCCGATGTGCTGGTTGATGATGAACTCCATGCGCGCAAGCCCGACCCCGTCATTGGGCAGCATCGCGGTGTGGAACGCGAGTTCGGGATTGCCGAGATTGACCATGATTGCGGTGCGCGGCCGCGGCACCGTGCTGATCGGGACACGGGTCGCCTCGAAGGGCAGTTTCCCCTGGTAAACATTGCCGGTCTCTCCGTCGGCGCAGCTCACCGTCACCATCGTGCCGGTTGCGAGCTTCTGCAGCGCCCGCTCGGCGCCGACCACCGCGGGGACGCCAAGTTCACGTGCGACGATCGCGGCATGGCAGGTCCGGCCGCCGCGGCTGGTGACGATCGCGCCGGCGGTCTTCATCACCGGCTCCCAATCGGGGCTCGTCGCTTCGGCGACAAGCACCTCGCCCGGGCAGAACGCGGCGAGCCCCGCCTTGTCCACTACCACCCGCACTGACCCGGCGGCGATCTTCTCGCCGACGGCGCGGCCGCTGACCAGCACCGGGCCGGTGCCGTTCAGCGCGTAGGTCTCGAAGCTGTCCGTTCGGCGCTGTGACGCCACCGTCTCCGGCCGCGCCTGGACGATATAGAGCTTACCGTCCTCCCCGTCCTTGGCCCATTCGATATCCATCGGGCTCGGATGCCCGGCGAGTTTCGTGTAGTGGTCCTCGATGCGGATTGCGTAATCGGCGAGTTCGAGCACTTCCGCATCCGTCAGGCAAAAGCGCTGGCGGGCATTTCTCGGGGTCGGACGATTATGCGTGCTCGCATCGCCCTGCCCCCGGGCGAGGACGAGACTGAGCTGCTTACCGCCCAGCGCGCGGCTCAGCACCGCGCGATGGCCCTGCCGGAAGGTCGGCTTGTGAACGTAGAACTCGTCGGGGTCGACCTTGCCCTGCACGATATTCTCGCCGAGCCCGTAGGACCCGGTGACGAAGACCACGTCTCGGAAGCCGGACTTCGTATCGAGGGTGAAGATGACGCCGCTTGCCGCCAGGTCCGAGCGGACCATCTTCATCACCCCGACCGAGAGGGCGACTTTGAAGTGGTCGAAGCCGTTATCGATGCGATAAACGATCCCGCGATCGGTGAAGATCGAGGCGAAGCAGCGCCGGCACGCATCAAACAAGGCGGCTTCGCCGTGCACGTTTAGAAAGCTGTCATGCTGACCGGCAAAACTGGCGGTCGGCAGATCCTCCGCGGTGGCCGAGCTGCGCACCGCGACGGCGACATTCTTGCCGCACTCCCCTTCGAGCGCGCGATAGGCGGCGGCGATATGCTCGCGCAACCCGCTCCCTCCCGTCGCCCGATAGACGATCTGGCGCGCTTTCGCGGCACGCGTGGCAAGAGCTTCGAGATCGTGATGGTCGAAACCGGAAAGCAAAGACCGCAGCTCTCCCCAGGCATCCACCGCGGTGAGCGCCTCACGGTAGGCCTCTGCGGTTAGGGCAAAACCCTGCGGCACCCGCACGCCTTGCGCGGCCAACGTCGAATAGAGCTCGCCAAGAGAGGCGTTTTTGCCCCCGACCAGGGGAACATCCTTCAAGCGAAGGTCGCTGAACCAGCGGATATAGGAAGATTGCCCCGTCATCGGATTCACTCGCGCCTGCGGCTAAGGCTGAGAACTATGCCGCATCCGAAGCCGCGGCGAATTGATCCTGATCAATCCAAGGGGAGAGTTTGCCCCCCTCATGGTTGAGCGATCGAGGCACAATTCCTTATCGCCGGCGCTACACACTATCGGTCGAGCCATCCGAAGGCGGTCGGCGATCCGCGTGAGGTCGTGAGGGACCCCGAGGCCCGATACTGGGGCGGCCGGGTCGAGAAGCGCTCGCTCGTGCCGTTGGGTGAGGCGCGCCTCGGCCGCATCGGTTTCGACGAATGGCTCCGCCGCTGACAGGCAGGGGCAGGAGGCTGATCGGCGTCCACCAAGCGAAGGTATGGGACGGCAGCGCCGTTTTCGGCAACTCTGCTGACAGGTGGTCGATGAAGACGCGTGCCGAGGGGAGGAGGCCGCGCCGGAATGGCACGAGAGCCGTGGTTGTGGAATCTCTGGCAATCCTGGCAGGCAACACCCAGCGGCAGACATAGCCGGGCAGCGCGACGACGCCGAGGCCGGCGATCGCTGCCTGCTTCAGGGCGATCATGTCGTCACACCAGAGCCTTGCGTTAGGCAAGAACGGGAGTTCGGGTCTGCCGAGATGATCTGGGGCGGCCCGACAATGAATCCCGTCACACTTGTCACTCCCACCGTTCGACGTCCGGCGGCAAAATTATCTCACTACCAACGGCGAGCGATCGGCAGTGAACGGTATCGCGTTCCACGATCACATCACCTGAGCAGGCCGGAAAAGGACAGAACGCCATGACCAAGCCACCGATTGTGTCGCTGCAAAAGTGGGAGGCTGCGCGCGCGCAGCTTCTCGTCAAGGAAAAGGCCCTGACCCGCGCCCGTGACGCGCTGGCCGCCGAGCGACGGCGGATGCCGTGGGTTGCCGTGGAAAAGGCATATGTGTTCGACGGGCCCGAGGGCAAAGCGAGCCTGCTCGACCTGTTCGGGGGCCGCCGTCAGCTGATCGTCTACCGCGCCTTCTTCGAGCCCGGCGTGCACGGCTGGCCGGAGCATGCCTGCATTGGCTGTTCGCTCGGGGCCGACCAGGTCGGCCACCTCGCTCACCTGAATGCGCGCGACACGACGCTCGTCTATGCCTCGCGTGCACCGCAGGCCGACATCGCGCGCCTGAAGGCGCGGATGGGCTGGGATATGCCCTGGTACACCATCACCGACAGCTTCGACGCCGACTTCGGGGTGGATGAATGGCACGGCCACAACGCGTTCATCCGCGACGGCGAGCGCGTGTTCCGCACCTACTTCATCAACGGCCGCGGCGACGAGGCGATGGGCACCCTCTGGAGCTATCTCGACATGACGGCGCTCGGACGACAGGAGATTTGGGAGGACTCGCCGGAGGGCTACCCCCAGAGCCGACCGTACAAGTGGTGGAACTGGCACGACAGTTACGTCCCCGACGCCGCGCCCGACCCGAAATGGGTCGAGGTGTCGGACGCCGGAGAGGCCGCCTTTCGCAAACGCGACGGCTAGTCCGACGAGGCGCGGCGTCGCATACGCGGAGGCTTATCGATTGGAGGCGGAGCCATGAACAACACGACGAGCAATGAACCAGCGGCACCCAAGATAGTCGATCGGAGCACCTTCCAGGCGGAGCTGGACGCGTTGCGAATTCGCGAGAAGGCCCACACACGCGAAGGCGACGCCATCGCGGCCGCTCGCCGACGGCTCCCCATGGTCGCGGTGGATGGTGCGGCACCGCTCATCGGCGAACACGGCACGGTCACATTGTTGGATGCGTTTGAGGGACGCCGGCTGCTCATCGCCTACTACTTCATGTGGCACACCGGCCGGCCGGCGGCGGAGCAGTGCGAGGGCTGCACCTTGTATACGTCCCAGGTCCGCGAGCTGTCCTTCATTCATTCCCGCGACGTCACCTACGCCACGTTCTGCCAGGGCCCGTACGAAGAGAGCGCCCGGTACCGCGCCTTCATGGGCTGGGAGATGCCGTGGTATTCCGCCTCCCAGGACTCGCTCGACATTCTCCTGGTCGGGCGCCGGGTGGGCATGATGCACATCGTTTGCTACTTGCGACAAGGATCCAATGTCTTCGAGACATACTGGACGACACGGCGCGGGGTCGAGGTGATGGGCAACAGCTACGCGTTGCTCGACTTGACCGTCTACGGGCGGCAGGAGAGGTCGGAGGACTCGCCGGCCGGCTGGCCACAACGGCCGAAAGGCGGGCACTATTATCGTACCGATGGACGCCCCATCACCCAGTGGCCTCGCCTCAAGGCGGGGTATTCCGACGATCTGGGAACCGGCACGCGCTGACTGGGATGCGGGAAAATGATCTGCACCATAACCAATTTAATCGACCCCGAAGTCGGACAGCGTCGAAAGCGGCCTGAAGCACGCGCGGACGGTTTGCTGTCGCTTGCGGCTGCGCCGACCTTCGCATTCGCGGCGCTGCTCGTAAGCGTCGACGGCGGCAGCATGTCGGATATGCTGTGCTCGGCCGTGCAGGGTCGGTCGCTGCTGAACGGAATGGTCCCCATGTATCTGCTGATGAGCGCCTTCCATTCGGCACCGTGGCTGAAGCTGATCTCCCGCTGGGCAGAAAAATTGGCGCTGCCGCGTCAGAGCGTTACCATAGATCAGAACAATCGAGCGGGCGATAACGACCATGAAGAAGAGTGGGAGCAGCTCGAAGGAAAAAGAAGGAGGAGACTCTCCCTCTCGGCTGATAGATGGGAGGATCAAGGAGCTGAGTGATTGGCGGGGCGAGACGCTCGCCCGGGTCCGAGCCCTCATCAAGCAGGCCGACCCCGACGTGGTCGAGGAGTGGAAGTGGCGAGGGGTTCCGGTGTGGTCGCACGCCGGAATAATCTGCACCGGCGAGACGTACAAGAGTGTCGTGAAGCTGACCTTCGCCAAGGGCGCCTCGTTGGAGGACCCTTCAGGCCTTTTCAACTCCAGCCTCGAAGGCAACACCAGGCGTGCCATCGACCTTCATGAGGGCGACAAGATCGATGAAAAGGCGTTGCAGGCGCGCATTCGCGCCGCCGTGACACTGAACACGTCGGTGCGAGCGGCCGCTGGCTCCGCCCGCTCGCCGAAGAGATCAAAAAGCGCTTGAGGCGAGGTCATTCACCCGGTTTCACGCATGCGACCCAACGTCTACTTCCCTCCAGGCGCGAGCACGACGGACGCCTCGGTTGTCAGCAGCCGGAAGGTGAAGGTCTCCTGAAAATAGAGTTCGACGGTCGTCGCGGAGTGGCTCAAGTAGCCGATCGAGATGTCCTGCCCGATGTCGAGTTCGAAATCACCGCCGCGGGTCGTGAGGACGAAACCGCCTTCGATAGCGGGAGCCCAAACGATCTCTCCTTCGACAAGGCGGTGAATATGTTGCAGGACCGGGTAGCCTTCGTCGCTCCCGCCGCTGACGGCCGTGTACGCGTCTGCGCCCAGCAGGAGAACGTAGGGCCCATTGACGCCGGCAAGGCGCAATTGGCTCACCGCCTGCGCCACCGCACCCGGATAGCCCCTCACATTAGACGGAAGCGTCAAGGTCGGATTGCTGCTTCCCTGACGGATGCCTTGAATCCCCGCCCCGGCGTATCCGTTGAAGACGGAGCGATCTTCGGCGAAGGCGATCTTGCGCGCCGCTTCCTTCACCGAGGCCCAGTCTGAATTGGTTGCGCCGCGTTCGACGTCGTCGATCGCCTGGCGCGTGAGTTCGAACGGGACGCGCAATTCGACGAGCGCCATCGCCTCGCGCTGAGTGGCCTGGATGCCATCGCCGGGCGCCTGGATCTGGCGGAGGTGACCGGTGCCGACAGCCGAGAGGTCGACACCCTTCGGGCCCACGACATCGACGACCCGCCGCGCCGCCAGGTGGCGCTTGAGGGTGCGGGACGCCTCCTCTTCGATTTGAGCCCACGCCTTGTCAGAGACAGGGGCAAGTTCGCGATGGAGATTATTCATATCCTGCCTCTTTTTTCAGAGAACCAATTCCGAGTGAACCGTCCGGCGGAGACTGTCGCGATGGGGACTTGTCGTCGGCTTCGGGCTCTTGCGCGGTCGGGCCAGCAGCCGCTGGGGCCGCTTGCGCCGTCGCAACGTTCTCCAAGAACGTCGCCGACGGCACAAAGAACAGCGTGCCGGTCACGGCGCGGCTGAAGTCGAGCAGTCGGTCATAATTGCCCGGCGGCCGGCCGACAAACATGTTCTCGAGCATCTGCTCGATCCTGCGCGGCGACCGGGCGTAGCCGATGAAATAGGTCCCGAACTCGCCCTTCCCGACGTCGCCGAACGACATGTTGTCGCGCAAAATCTCCAATTGCTCGCCGTTCTCGATGATCGTCGTCAAAGCGTTGTGGGCGGAGGTTGGCTTCACGGCATCGTCGAGCTCGATGTCGGAAAGCTTGGTTCGGCCGATGATCTTTTCCTGTGCCTCGACGGGAAGCTCGTTCCACCGCGTCAGATCGTGCAGATATTTTTGCACGATCACGTAGCTTCCACCCGCGAAGGCGGCATCCTCGTCGCCGATGATGGTGGCGTTGATCGCAGCCTGATCCACGGGGTTCTCCGTCCCATCGACGAAGCCGATCAGGTCGCGATCATCGAAATAGTTGAAACCGTGCACTTCGTCCGTCGTGGCGATGACGCCGGGGAGCCGCGACATAATCTGCGTCGCCAGTTCAAAGCACAGGTCCAGGCGTATGGAGCGGATATGAAAGAGGATGTCGCCCGGCGTGGCGACGGCGTGATGGCGGCCGTGGATCTCACGGAACGGGTGCAGTTCCCCCGGCCTCGGTGCCCCGAAGAACCGGTCCCATGCGTCGGAGCCAAACGCCATGACGCATGACAGCCTCCCCTCGAGATCGCGGTGGCCCACGGCACGGATAAGAGCGGCCAGATCGCCACACAGTGTCAGCACGGCGGCATCATTTTCCTGTCCGGAGTTCACCGTCACGACGAGGAAAATGGCGGCACGCGTAAGCTGCGCGACGACCGGTTGCGGAATCGCTGTTGGCACGCACTGCTCCCTACGGATCTGTTCCGGAACAGTTTATCGTGCGGATATCGAAGAGTAAATTTGCTCGTTGCCGCCGTTGCCGTCGCCTCCCTGTTGTTCGGCATCGACCGAATTCGCCGGCCCAAAGAAAGTTCTGCATCATGCCTGACAATTCGAACGCAATGCCGGACAGCACGGCGGCGCGGGTGGCCTTGTGGCGGGCCCTGCACGTCCAAGTCGATCCACCGCCGCACGTGCTCGAAGACGAAATCGGCCTCAAGCTGGTGGCGCCGGAAGAGGGCTGGCGCCACCGCCCGGACATGGACCCGCAGTTCACGCGGCCCTTTCGCGCCTCCATCGTGGCCCGGGCGCGCTTCATCGAGGATCTGGTGGTGGACGCGGCTGGCCGCGGCGTCCGCCAATACGTCATCCTCGGCGCCGGTCTTGATACCTTCGCTCAGCGCAGGCCGGAGATCGCCTCGCGCCTCAAGGTGTTCGAGATCGACCAGCCCGGTCACCAGGCGTGGAAGCGCCAGCGCCTGATCGAGCTCGGGTTCGGCGTTCCGGACTGGCTGCGGCTGGTGCCGGTCGATTTCGAGGCGCGTGACACGTGGCGGCAACATTTGGGACTTGCCGGTTTCAAGGCGGGTGAACCGGCCGTGATGGCGTGCAGCGGCGTCAGCATGTACCTCACGAAGGAGGCGATCATGGCGATGCTGCGCCAAGCCGCCGCACTCGCACCCGGCTCCACGCTGGCCCTGACATTCCTGCTGCCGCTGGAACTCGCCGATCCCGAGGTGCGTCCCGGGCTTGAAGTGGCAGCGAAGGGGGCGCGCGCCAGCGGGACGCCGTTCATCAGTTTCTTCACGCCAACCGAGATGCTGGCACTGGCCCTGGAAGCCGGCTTCAGGGACGCCCGGCACGTGTCGGCAGCCGCGCTTGCCCAGCGCTATTTCGCCGGCAGAGCCGATGGCCTGCGGCCGCCAAACAATGCGGAGGAGCTGCTCGTCGCGACGACGGCGTGATGACGGTATTCATTCGGGGCCGAGCCGCCGTCTGTGCCCGTAAGGGCCGCTTCTATGACTTGCTCTTGGGGACGGCGGGAGTTTGCGAACCGCTGCCGGCCGCGGCGATACGTCTGGGGCGGCGGACGGCTCTTACCTTGCCGCTTCTACTGCCGCCGCAGAAGAACTGATCGCCGCCATCGGATTCCAGCCCCGACACGGCCACTCCGGGCGGCATCTCGAGCCGCTCCAGGACTTCTCCCGATCGAGGTTCGATGCGCCGCACGTCGCTCTCGTCACCTTCCCAGGTGCCGTGCCAGAGCTCTCCGTCGATCCAGGTGACCCCGGTGACGAAGCGGTTGGACTCGATGGTGCGAAGAATTGCGCCGGTTTGGGGATCGACCTGATGGATCTTCCGGTTCCGATATTGCCCCACCCAGAGCGTCCCTTCGGCCCAAGCGAGCCCCGAGCCACCGCCGGCGGGCGCCGGGATCGTGGCGAGCACGCGGCCCGTCTTTGGATCGATCTTCTGGATGCGCTCGTCGGCGAGCTGAAACAGGTGCTGGCCGTCGAAGGCCGTTCCCGCATGCGCGGGGACAACGATCGAGCGCACCGTCGTCCCGCTCGCGGGATCGAAGGCATTGAGCTGGTCTCCGGCCGCAAACCACACGTGCTGACCGTCAAACGTGACGCCATGCACCTGGTCGACACCCGGAAAGGGTCCATATTCGCGGAGGATTTCGGCGGTAGATCGTTTCATGCGTCGATCCTAGTCGCTGGGCAGGGGACCGGGGAGTAACAAGATTGTCGGGAATCCCGGCACCGGCGGTGTCATCCAGCGACGCGCCCGCCCGCGCGCGAACGCCTGCACCTTGCCGGCCGCCGCCAGCGCATCGAGCGCCCGCTGCACGGTGCGCGGGCTGGCGCCAAGAGCGATCGCCAGGGCCGAGCTCGACCACGACTGGCCGTCGGCGAGGAACGCGAGCACCGCCGCATTCCGCTCGTCGATGGGCGGCGCCAGCACGACGACCTCGCGTGCGCGGCGCGGCGCCAGCGCGAAGCCTCGCTTCGTCGCGCTCACGTCGGCCAGCGTCCGAAGCTCCGCGCGAAGCCGCCCGACTTCGACCCGCAACCGTGCGCGATGCGATTCATCGGCGTGCTTGGCCCGGAACGCGCGTGCGACGAGCGTGCTCCGCGCTACGTCGCCGGGCCACGCTTCACCCAGCGTGCGCGCAAGCGCGAACAAGACCGGGCGCGTCGCGAGCGAGATCACCAGCCCTGCTTCCCGCACGACATGGCGGCACGCGTCCACGACGAGCGCCCCCGACGCCAGCAGCGCTTCGACCTCTTCGAGCAGGAGAGGTCGCTCCTCGCCACGCGCAATGAGGCGTGCGGCGGGCGTGTCGAGGACCAGGAATGCGCTTTCGACCTCCGCCGTCAGCGCCGGGATATCGGCGTCGCGCGCGGCGCGCTCGGCCCGCGTGAGCGCAGCGCGCGCAGCCTTCGTCCGCAAGCGCCGGATCGCGATGCCCGCAACCACCAGCTCGTGGGCGGCCCTCGCCGCGGGCGGGAAGGGCGCCGGGTCGAGCGCGGCGAGCGTGCGTTCGGCCTCGTCGAGGCGGCCGATCAGGAGCAGGCGCCGGACCTCGAGATTGTGCGCATGCGCGGCGTTTACGTGGTCGCCGTGCGCTTCGAGCGTCGCCCGTGCTGCGTCGAGCGCCTTCGCCGGCCAGCCCAAGTCGCGCGAGACGAGGGCGATCTCCGCCTCGGCGACGACGCACCGCGCGCGGGCCACGGCCTCTTTCGGACCGAAGGCACGCGCGGCACTGCGCAGGAGTGCCTTCGCCCGCACGAGATCGCCGAGCTGCGCCATCGCGATACCGCGCAGCGCGAGCGCCGGCGCGTCGTCGCGCAGGGCGACCCGGTTCAGGGCGCCGAGGGGATCACCCGCCGCGAGCGCGCGCGCCGCGGCCGTGATCAGCGAGTCCATCTGAAATCCCGCCACACTTGTCACTCTCACCGCTCGACACCCGGCGCTAGGTTTACCCCGCGACCAGCCGGAAGGCGGCCTAGTCCGCAATGGCTCCAACTGTCCAACCCTGGAGGATACCGATGCAAGAGGCCCTCGTCGTCCGCCGCGAGACGCACATCCCGGCGCCGCCCGCCGCGGTGTTCGCCCTCCTGACCGATCCGGAGAAGATCCTGCGTTGGATGGGAACGGAGGCGCAGGTCGAGCCGCAGCCCGGCGGGCTCTATCTCGTCAACGTTACCGGGGCTCGCTTCGCCCGCGGCTCCTTCCGCGAGGTGGTGCCGGTGCACCGCCTGGCCTACAGCTTCGGCTGGGACGACAGCGCGGCGGTGCCGCCGGGGTCGAGCCTAGTCGAGATCGACCTGATCGAAGAGCCCGACGGAACGCTGCTGCGCTTTACCCATACCGGCCTGCCGGATGCCGAGCAATGCGCCGGCCATGCGGAGGGCTGGACCCATTATCTCGGCCGGCTGGGCGAGGTTGCCGCCGGCCGCAACCCGGGCCCGGATCCGTGGCACGGCCGCACGGGCTGAGATCGATAGTCGTCCGGAGCGGAGCGGCGGCTTCACCGTCAGCCCCGGCCGTGAGCGATCGCGCTTGCTGTTATCGGCGGTTCTTATCCGGGCCGCGGAGGCTCGCGAAAGCCGCGGCAATGCGCATCGGCGCCTGTGGCCGCTGGTACATACGCTCGAGATAGTCGCGTAATACCGGGGCATCGGCGAGCAGGTGCACCTCGTTGGCCCAATCGAGGGTGTACGCCAGCACGAAGTCGGCGACGCTCACGCTGTCGCCGACGACGAATTGCCGTCCGTTCATGTGCTCTTCCAGCACCTGGGCCATGGGGGCGAAGTCCTTACGGGCGAGGACCACTTCATCGGGCAGACGTCGGTCTTTGGGATAGATCGCCTCGTGTTTCGCAATTCGCCACAGCGGCTGTTCCAGTTCCGTCGCGGCAAAGAGGAGCCATCGGTAGAGCTGAGCGCGTTGGCCGAGGTCGGAGGGGACCAGGCGCTTTTCCGGATACTTCTCGCCGAGATAGAGGACGATCGCCACCAACTCCGTCAGCACGACGTCGCCATCCACCAAGGCGGGAAGCTTTCCGGCCGGGTTAATCCCCAGGAATTCGGCGCCGCGGTTTTCGCCGGCCATCAGATTGACGACAACCGACTCGAACTCGACGCCGAGTTCCTGGAGTGTCCAGCGCGCTCGAATCGAACGCGTCGGGGCAAATTCGAATAGCTTCATGGCTTGGTCTCCGGCATCGACCGATCGATCCCGATAGTAGTCGCCGCCGGGCCAATTGCCGATCGCACGCTTTCGATTGGGCCTTCAGCGGGGCACCGAGCCAGCCAACTGCCTTGTGGTGACGTTGAGGCGGTTCCAGGCATTGATCACGGCGATCTCGATGGTCAAGGCTGCCAGCGCCCGCTCGTCGTAGTACCTGGCGGCCTCGTCCCACACATCGTCGGGCACCGGGTCAGGCTGCTTTGAGTTCGCGCGAATGCATGTCGACGCCAAAGCTGCCGGACTTCGCAATCGACGACGCCTTTCCACTGCGGCAGGGGCGTGGTGCGGAAGGTGAACCCAGCCACGCCTCGATCAGCGCGCTTGGCGTGAGGGCGCGCCAGATCTTTTCCGGCGGATGCGGCATCTCCCGTTCGACGACGAGGGAACGCGCGGCGGTGGCGGGTTCGGTCATTGGTCCATCCTGTGGAGCAGGTCTCCGAGGCGATCGAACCGGTCGCGCCAGAAGGCGCCATAGAGGCTCATCCAGTCGATCAGCGGCGCCAGGCCGCGCGGATCGGCGCTGTAGTGCACCAAGCGTCCCTGCGGCCGATCGCGCACCAGGCCGGCGAGCTTCAAGACGCCGAGGTGCTTGGATACCGCCGGCTGCGAGACGCCGGCGCGATCCGTCAGCGCCCGTACCGTCTGCTCCCCGTCGCGGATCAGCCGTTCGAAGATCGCCCGGTGGGTCGGATCGGCCAGGGTCTTGAAGAGCTGATCGGATGCGGCCGGCATGGTCAATCAATAACTCGTTAATTATGAATGAGTTAAGGCGGAATTGCTGCGGGACGCCGGAGGCGCTTGCATCCGTTCGCACAAAAGCCATGGTCGCGCACGAAGGTCGCGCTGCCCGGCGCCAGGGGATCGAGCGCCGGGGGAGGGGACGCGGACATGCTGAATCTCGCGACCGTGATGGTGGGGCTCGCCGTGGTGGTGGGATCGGTGCTGGCCGTCCTCACCCTGCGCGCCGGCAGCGCCGCCGGTATGAAGGTCGCGCTCGCCACCCTTCATGGGCTGCTGGCGATCGCGGGCCTTGGCGTGCTCATTGTCGCGCTGGGCGGCCCGTCCCGGGGCGGCAGCATGGGGACGGGGTCCTTCGGCATGATCGCTGCCGTGGCGCTTGCGCTGGCCGCCCTCGTCGGCTTTGCGATGCTGGCCGTGCATCTGCGCCGGCGCCGGTTGCCGGGAGCGCTCGTGGGGATCCACGCGACGCTTGCGGTCAGCGGGTTCGTCGTGCTCGTCGTCTACGCGGCGCTGGGCTGAGCTTCCGGCGGCCCGGGCGCACCTCTTCCATAAGGTTCCGGTAACCTTTACTGTTTAAGAACAATATTGTGCGATTTTGGATAGAATTCGCCCTGAGCCTATAATTCCGGCCCACGCCCGCGGTTGTCGCATTGACGTAAGACGCACCCGATGATCAGCGGCCTTCATTGCCTCGCCGCGGTGGCCAGGCATCACGGCATCGACATCAATGCCGACAATCTTGCGCGCGAGCATGGCCCCCTGACCGGCGAGCCCTCGGCCGCGCTCGTCGTCCGCATGGCCGTCGGCAACGGGTTGCGGGCGCGGCGCACGCGGCTTTCCTGGGACCAGCTCGCGGCCTCCGGCGAGGCCTATCCGCTGCTGGCCCGGCGGCGCGACGGCAGTTGGCTCATCGTCTCCGGCTTCCGGCCGGTGCCGGGCGGGGAGGGCGAGATTGTCGCCATCGATCCTCAGCGCGATCCCCGGGCGTTCCAGTTCTTCCCGCGCGGACCCTGGTGCGAGGAATGGGACGGCGAGGTCGTTCTGGTCAAGCGCAGCTATCGCCTGGGCGATACCGAGCGTCCCTTCGGCCTCTTCTGGTTCGTCGCGGAGATGTGGCGGGTGCGCAGCCTCCTGCGCGACGTGGCGGTGGCCGCCGTCGTGCTCAACCTGCTGGGCCTGGCGGTGCCGCTGTTCTTCCAGGTGGTGGTGGACAAGGTGCTGGTGCACCAGGCCTACGCCACGCTCTACGTCCTCACCGTCGGCGTCATCGCGGCGGCGGCGTTCGAGGCGGTGTTCGGGTTCCTGCGGCGCTATCTCATTCTGCACGTCTCCAACAAGATCGATATCCGCTTGGCGATACGCACGTTCGCGCACCTGATGCGGCTGCCGCTGGATTTTTTCGAGAACGCGCGCGCCGGCGTGCTGGTCAAGCACATGCAGCAGGCGGAGAAGATCCGCGAATTCCTCGCCGGCCGCCTGTTCCTCACCCTGGTCGATAGCACGGCGTTGCTGGTGTTTCTGCCGGTGCTGCTGCTTTACAGCGCCAGGCTTGCCGTCATCGTCGTCATTTTCGCGCTGCTCGTCGCGGTGACCATCGGGCTGCTGATCAAGCCGTTCCGCACGCGGCTGCAAAAGCTCTACGAGCTCGAGGCGCGGCGCCAGTCGCTGCTGGTCGAGGCGATCCACGGCATGCACACGATCAAGTCGCTGGCGCTGGAAGGGCAGCAGCGCCGCGCCTGGGATAGCTGGTCGGTAGAATCGCTGACCATGCGCTATCGCGTCGGTCTCGTCTCCAGCCTGGCGCAGACGGCGATCGGCAGCCTCGAGAAGCTGATGATCATCGCGGTCGTCGCCGCCGGCACGCTTCTGGTGTTCGACAATTCCATCACGGTGGGCGCGCTCATCGCCTTTCAGATGCTCGCCGGCCGCGTGTCCGGACCGCTGGGCCAGATGGTCGGGCTGGTGCACGAATACCAGGACTCCGCACTTTCGGTCCGCATGCTCGCCACCATCATGAACGCCAAGCCCGAACGCGGCGGCGCCCGCGGCATCGAGCCGCCCATTCGCGGCGCCATCGAATTCGATCATGTGGTCTTTCGCTACGGTCCCGATGTCGAGCCCGCGCTGGCGGATCTCTCCTTCACCGTGCCGGCGGGGAAGATCCTCGGCGTCGTCGGGCACAGCGGCTCGGGCAAGACGACCTTGACCCGGGTCATTCAGGGCATCAATCCGGCCCAGGGCGGCGTCGTCCGCATCGACGGCAACGACGTGCGCAACATCGACCTCACCCATTTGCGCTCGCGCATCGGGGTGGTGCTGCAGGACAATTTCCTGTTCCGCGGCACGGTGCGCGAGAATATCGCCATGCCGCGGCCGGGGGCGAGCTTCGAGGAGGTCGTCATGGCGGCGGGGCTGGCCGGCGCCGACGAGTTCATCGAGCGCCTGCCGCACGGCTTCGATACGCCACTCGAGGAGAATGCCAGCAATCTCTCGGGCGGCCAGCGGCAGCGCCTCGCCATCGCGCGCGCGCTCATCATCCGCCCGGCCGTCCTTATCCTCGATGAGGCCACGAGCGCGCTCGACCCCGACAGCGAGGCGATCATCCAGGCCAACCTGCGCAAGATCGCGGCCGGACGCACGGTGATCATCGTCTCCCATCGCCTCGGCACGCTCGCCGATGCCGATGCGATCCTGGTGCTGGAGCGCGGCCGCAAGATCGGCTTCGGGCGCCATGGCGAGCTGATGGCGACCTGCCCGACCTATGCCGGCCTGTGGCGCCAGCAGCAAAGGCATTTCGCATGAGCCGCGGCATCGTTGCCGGCAAGTCGCCGTCCGCGCCGGGGTGGTTCGCCCGCATGCTGCGGCGTGGCGATCGCATGCCGCCGCTCGTTGAATTCCAGAGCGACGCGGTCGAGGCCGAGAGCCGCGGCCCGGTGCCGGCGGCGGGCGTGACGCTCTATGCCGCCACGGCCGCCATCGCGGTGATGGTGGTGTGGGCGTCGGTCTCGCGCGTCAACGAACTCGTCATCGGCACCGGCAAGGTCGTCACCACCGCCGCCAATGTCGTAGTGGCGCCGCTCGAGACCTCGGTGATCCGTAGCATCGATGCGCAGGTCGGCGATCTCGTGCATGCGGGCGACCCGCTGGCGCATCTCGATGCCACCTTCACCCAGGCCGATGTCACCGAGGTCAGGCGCCGCGACGCCAGCTTGACGGCGCAGATCGCACGCGAGCGGGCCGAGCTTGCCGGCGAGGATTATCGCACGTCGGCGACGCCCAACGCGGATGAACTGCTGCAGCAGGGGATGGCGCGCGACCGGCGGGCGCAGTACGCGGCCCAGCTTCAGGTCTATGATCAGCGCATCGCCCAGTTCGACGCGCAAATCGCCACGCGCCGGCGCGAGATCGACGTGTACCAGCAGCGTCTGGCCGTGCTGACGCAGGTGGAGTCCATGCGCAAGGAGCTCGCCGGGCACGGCACCGGCTCCAAGATCGAAGCGCTGGCGTCGACCGATTCGCGCCTCGACGTCCAGCGCGCCCTGGGACAGGCGCAGAGCGAGATCGCCGAGTTCCAGCATCAGCTCGACGGTGCGCGCGCCGAGCGCGAGAGCTTCATCGAGAAATGGCGCGAAGACCTGGCCAAGGACCTGGTGACGGCGGAGCGCGACGAAGCCTCGGCCGCCGATCAGTTGAGCAAGGCGGCGCGGCGACGCGACATGGTGGTACTGACGACGCCGATGGATGCGGTAGTGCTGGAGATCGCGCCGCGGTCGGTGGGCTCGGTCATGCGCGAGGCCGAGACGCTCTTCACCCTGGTGCCGGTGGGGGTGCCGCTGGAGATCGAGGCCCGCATCCCCGCGCGCGACATCGGCCAGATCGCCGTCGGCGACGACGTCACGGTCAAGCTCGAGGCCTTTCCCTATCAGCATTACGGCACGCTGTCCGGCACGGTGTCGGTGGTGTCGCGTGACAGCTTCGTCGACGACAACGCCAATGGTGCGACCGCCACGACGGGCGACGCCAAGCCCTATTACAAGGTGCGCGTGCGCCTGGGGGACGCGCATCTGCGCAACGCGCCGCCCGATTTCCATCTCACGCCCGGCATGACCGCGAGCGCCGAGATCAAGGTCGGATCGCGGCGCCTCATCACCTATCTGCTCTATCCCTTCGTGCGCGGCCTGAACGAAAGCTTCCGCGAGCCATGAGAGCCGGTCGTGCCGCGGTTGGACGAAGTACGACCGCGCCTGCGGCGCCCGATCCTTAACGGATGATTGGCGTCGGCACCAATATTCGTTTTCGCTCTGGCGAAAAAGCAGACAATCCCGTATAATTGGTTTGATAATCTTTACGTTAGTTAACGTTTTAATTAACGTTAAGTGCTGGGCAAGACTGAGTCAGGATTAATTTCGACTATGTTCTGCCGTAACCTTACAATTTATGTTGATGTCGCCCGAGTCCGGCTGCCCTCGGTGCCGCGCAAATCAGGAATGACGCGATGATTACGTATTCCGGTCCAATCGTCGTTGATTCGCAGCTAACGTTCGATGCTGTGAACTTCAATTTTCAGTTCACGGCGACCGTCAGCATCAGTTACCAAGCCTCGATTATTTCCCCGGCGGCTTTCGGGACCCTTTCTGTCACAGGAGCGGCCCTGTCGAGTGCCCCGGTGGCATCGCTGGGCGTCGGATCCGCCGGCGCGGTCAGTCCCAGTCCCTTTACGGCCGGCGTTGAGCTTCCGCCGCAAGCGTCCCCGGTCGTCAACCTTGACATCAATCTTGCACCGCTCGTCCAGAACGCCAATTACTGGATCGCCCAGGATATCCTGACGCTTAATATCACCACCGTCACCGCAACCGAGATCAGCGGCACGGACCAATCGGTCATCAGCGACAACATAAACAACCCCATGACGCTGAATGGGAGTTTTACGTTGGTGCGGACGTCGCTGCCGGCGCATGCGGATTTCACGGGTGCAGGGACGTCGGACATTTTGTGGCAGGCGGGGGGACGGGGGCGCTGGATGCGGCGGTGCTGAGCACGGGGGTGGTGCGGACGTTCGACAGCCTGGGGACGCCGACGGCGGGGTGGACCCTGGTGGGGACGGCCGATCTCAGCGGCAGCGGCACGTCCGACGTTTTGTGGCAGAACGCGAGCACGGGAGCGCTCGGGGCCTATGTGATCAGCAACGGCCTGGTGACCGGGTGGGACGCGCTGGGGACGCCGACGGCGGGCTGGAGCATTGTCGGGATCGGCGATTTCGATGGCACCGGCAGCGACGACATCCTGTGGCAGAACGCCAGTACCGGGGCCTTGGGCGCCTATGTGATCAGCGACGGGGCGGTGACCGGCTGGGACAGCCTGGGGACGCCGACACCGGGCTGGAACCTGGTGGGGATCGGCGACTTCACCGGTGGCGGCAGCATCACCGCCGACATCCTGTGGCAGAACGCGACGACCGGGGCCTTGGGCGCCGACGTGATCAGCGACGGCCAGGTCACCGGCTGGGACGCGCTGGGAACGCCGACGGCGGGCTGGAGCGTGGTCGGGATCGGCGATTTCAACGGCACCGGCACCGACGACATCCTGTGGCAGAACGCCAGCACCGGGGCGGTGGGCGCCTATGTGATGAGCAACGGGCAGATCACCGGCTGGGACACCCTGACGACGCCGGGGGCCGGCTGGAGCATTGCCGGGACCGGCGATTTCACGGGCGACGGCAGCGACGACATCCTCTGGCGCAATACCATCACCGGCGCGGCCGGCGTCTCCGTGGTGAGCGGCGGTCAGGTCACGGGGTGGGACAGTCTGGGGGCGCCGGGGACGGGCTGGAGCGCCGTCGGGAGCAGCGCCAGCGGACTGGCGTCGCCGGCCCCGACCCCGCGCGCGCCGCTGGGCGATCTCACCGGCACCGGGACGACGGATATCGTCTGGCTCAACGGCGCGGGTGCGCTGGGGGCCTTTGTCATGAGCAACGGCCAGGTCGGCGCGACCGACACGCTGGCGACGCCGACGGCGGGCTGGAACCTGATCGGGCTGGGCGCCTTCAACGGCAGCGGCAGCGACGGCATCTTGTGGCAGAACGCCACCACCGGGGAAGTCGGCGCCTATGTCGTGAGCAACGGCCAGGTCACCGGTTGGGACAGCCTGGGGACGCCGAGTGCGGGCTGGAACATCGTCGGGATCGGCGACTTCAACGGCACCGGGACCGACGACATCCTGTGGCAGAACACCACCACCCGGGCGCTCGGCGCCTATGTGATCAGCAACGGCCAGGTCACCGGCTGGGACAGCCTGGGGACACCGAGTGCGGGCTGGACCCTCAAGGGGGTGGGCGACTTCAACGGCACCGGCACTGATGGCATCCTGTGGCAGAACGCCAGCACCGGAGCGGTCGGCGCCGACGTGATCAGCAACGGCCAGGTCACCGGCTGGGACAGCCTGGGGACGCCGAGTGCGGGCTGGAGCATCGTCGGGATCGGCGACTTCAACGCCACCGGCACCGACGGCATCCTGTGGCAGAACGCTGCGACCGGCGCGGTCGGCGCCGACGTGATCAGCAACGGCCAGGTCACCGGCTGGGACAGTTTCGGCACCGCCCCGAGCGGCTTCCAGCTCGCCGGGGTCGGCGACTATAACGGCGACGGCACCTCCGACCTCCTGTGGCACAACCCCACCACCGGCGCCCTCGCCGTCTCCCTCATCACCAACGGCGCGGTGAGCGCCGGCGACACCCTGACCGCCTCCGCCACCGGCCTCACCCTCCTCACCCAGACCCTCGCACCCGCGCGAACCTGAGAGTCGCCGCCGCGGCGCTTGCGCCGTCCGGTCACTCCCGCCACGCTCGATGTCGCTCTCGACGTTGAACGCATTCGCTCCGTAGCGCATCGCTCGTCAAACGATCCCAACGGGCGGCTCGATGTCCGGGACGGCGGCCAATTTCCGACAGAGAATTCGCGGCGCTTTTCTTCCGGCACGATCGCCGCAGCCACGGCGGTGAAAATAATGCGGCCGCAAAAAAGACAGAAGTGGCACTTTCATCGGACGCTCACCGCCGATCAGGATGCGCACGCGTCTCAATGCACGCGTCGCTCACGCTCAAACACCAACGTCATGCCAAAGAGACGGCAGTCCATGCTCGTCTTTCATCGGCAGGGGCGCGTCATTTGCCCCGAGCGAATGGTGCACGATGAACCAGCCATCGCCGTGCAGTCCGATCGATTGGTGCTCCCGTTCCGGTCCTCTTCGGCGGCTTGCCTATGGTTGGGCGATCGGATACGTTATGATCGGAATTGGCGGATCATGCGTGGTCAAGGAGGGGGCCACTGTGAGCATGTTGATGTGAGGGGGCTCGGGATGGTAACCGTTGAGCGAACGGGCGTTCCGCCGCGCATCTATGGTGTCAGGGCCGCGCGGCCGGATGGGTACCTGCAATTCAAGCGATTTCTCGATGTGGCGTTGGCGAGCTGCATCGGGTTTTTTGTTTTTCTCCCCCTTTTTATCGTAATCGGCCCAATTCTCAGGTTGGGCGGACCGATCTTCTACTGCCAGACCCGTATCGGTGCGGGTGGCCGCCGCTTTCGTTGCTACAAATTTCGCACCATGGTCCCCGATGCCGACGATGCGCTGCGGCAGGTTTTCGCGCGCGCGCCCGAAGCGAAAAGCCAGTGGGACCAATACCACAAGATCACCAACGATCCCCGCGTGACACGCCTCGGGCGGATTTTGCGCTCCACCAGCCTCGATGAGTTGCCGCAATTGTGGAACGTGCTCAGGGGCGACATGAGCCTGGTCGGACCACGCCCGATCGTCGAGGACGAGATTCTTCGTTACGGGAAATATTTCACGCGCTACATATCGGCCCGGCCCGGGCTGACCGGAGTATGGCAGGTCTATGGCCGCCATAATGTCGTGGAATACCGTCGGCGCGTTGCGATGGATGTTTGGTACGCGCGCAATCACTGCATGGCAGTCGATTGTCTCTTGTTAGCCAAAACTGTGCAGGTTGTGTTCCGGCGGACCGGGTTATAGACAGCTCCAAACTCGTCCCACATCGCGGGGGATCACGCCGATCTTTGTCGTGGGAGAACGTTGGCGATGAAAGCGGTAATCTTGGCCGGAGGTCTCGGCACACGGTTCGCCGAAGAGACGGACGCGAAGCCGAAGCCGATGGTCGAGATCGGAGGAAAGCCGATCCTCTGGCACATCATGAAAATCTACAGCGCGCATGGCATCAATGATTTCGTGATCTGCCTGGGATACAGGGGCTACGTAATCAAGGAATATTTCGCGAACTATTTTCTTCACATGTCGGATGTGACGTTCGACATGCGCGACAACACGACCAAGGTCCATTGCGCCAACGCCGAGCCTTGGCGCGTCACCCTGGTCGATACCGGCGATCTCACGCAAATCGGCGGCCGGATCAAGCGCATCCTCCCGTATGTCCGCGGCGAGAACGCCTTCTGCCTCACCTATGGCGACGGTGTTGCCGATATCGACATCTCCGCCGTCATCGCGCTCCACAAGCGCGAGCAGCGCCTTGCCACCGTCACGGCGACGCAGCCGCCCGGCCGCTTCGGCGCCATCCGCCATCAGGGTACGCAGGTCACCGGTTTTCAGGAAAAGCCCGTGGGCGACGGCGGCTGGATCAACGGCGGCTTCTTTGTCCTATCGCCGGATGTGGGCGCCTATATCGAGGGCGACGAGACCGTGTGGGAGCGCGAGCCGATGGAGCGCCTCGCTACGGACGGACAATTGTCGGTCTATTTCCATCGCGGCTTCTGGCATCCGATGGACACGCTGCGCGATAAGCGTCATCTCGAATCGATCTGGAGCGACGGCAAGGCGCCATGGAAAATTTGGTAAGTGGAGCAGTGGCGCGATGCGGGTTTTGATTACCGGAAACATGGGATATGTCGGGCCGGTCCTCGTTCGCCACTTGCGGGCAGCGTTGCCGGGGGCAACGCTTATTGGTTTCGACGCGGGGTATTTCGGCCATTGCCTGACCGGCGTGTGCCGCACCCCGGAATCCCGGCTCGACACGCAGCATTTTGGCGATGTCCGCGACTTTCCCGCCGCCCTGCTCGAGGGCGTCGATGCGGTCGTGCATCTCGCGGCGATCTCCAACGACCCCATGGGCAAGCGCTTCGAGGCCGTGACCGACGCGATCAATCATGGCGCCAGCGCGCGCATCGCACAGATGGCGGCCGAGCGCGGCGTCAAGACTTTCGTCTTCGCCTCGAGCTGCAGCATCTATGGCAGCGCCGCCGGCGCGGCAAAGCGCGAGCACGACGCGACCGATCCCTTGACCGCCTATGCGCGCTCCAAGATCGGATACCGAACGGGCGCTGTCGCAACTTGCCAATTGCCGGCATGGTCATCACCGCGCTGCGCTTTGCCACCGCCTGCGGCATGTCCGACCGCATCGCGGCTCGACCTCGTGCTCAACGACTTCGTCGCCTGCGCGCTCGCCAGCAGCGAGATCACTCGTCCTCAGCGACGGCACGCCGTGGCGGCCGCTGATCGATGTCGCCGACATGGCGCGGGCGATCGAATGGGCCATCGGCCGCGGGGTCGAAGACGGCGGCGCAGCCCTTGCCGTCAATGTCGGCTCCCAGGACTGGAATTTCCAAGTGGAGGATCTGGCCCAGGCCGTCGCGCGCGCCATACCCGGCACCCGCGTCAGCATCAACAAGAACGCCGTGCCGGACAAGCGGTCCTATCGCGTCGACTTTTCGCTTTACCGCAGGCTTGCCCCCCGGCACCAGCCGCAGATGACCCTGGCGCAGTCGATTGCGGAAATCCGCGCCGGCCTCGAACGCATGAATTTCGCCGATGCCGCGTTCCGCGAGTCCCGCTTCATGCGGCTCAAGGTCCTGGAGCGCCACATCGCCGAGCGGCGGCTCAACGAGGATTTGCGCTGGTTGCAATGATGGCGTCCTCGCGTAAAGTGGCGGGCGGGCGGGATGGCTTGGGAACCACCTGATGAAATTTCACGCGACGCCGCTCGCGGGCGCCTATGTGATCGAGCTCGATTTGCGCGGCGACGATCGCGGCTTTTTCGCGCGGCTTTATTGCCAGAAGGAATTCGCCGAGGTCGGGCTCGAGCCGCAGTTGGTGCAGATCAACAATTCGCTGACGCGGCAGCGCGGCACCTTGCGCGGCATGCATTACCAGCTTCCACCGGCGGCCGAGGTGAAGGTCGTGCGGTGCATCCGCGGCGCGCTTTATGACGTCATCATCGATCTGCGGCCGGATTCGCCGAGTTTCGCGCATTGGTTCGGCGCCGAGCTCACCGCCGAGAACCGCAAGATGATGTATGTTCCGCGCGGCTTTGCCCATGGCTTCCTCACCACCGCTGACGATACCGAGGCATTTTATCTCGTCAGCGCCTTTTACAGCCCCGAGCTCGAGCGGGGCCTCCGCTTCGACGATCCGCGCTTCGCGGTGAAATGGCCGTTTCCGCCGCTCGAAGTGTCCGAGAAGGATCGGAGCTGGCCGGATTTCGACACCGACTTTCACGGCGTGGAGCTGATGCGGGGCGGGGCGTGAAGATCCTGCTGACCGGCGCCAGCTCCTTCACCGGCTACTGGTTCGCGCGCGCGCTTGCCGCAGCGGGCCATGACGTGACGGCGCCGCTGCGGCGTGCCTGCGCCGAATACGGAGCAAGCGTCCGGGGCGAGCGCGTGAAGCAGCTGCACGAGGTGGCGCGCGTGGTCGAGGCCTGCGTTTTCGGTTCCGAGAGTTTCCAGGCGCTCATGCGCGCCGGGCGCTTCGACGTGCTCTGCCACCATGCCGCCATGGTCGAGAATTACCGCAGCCTCGATTTCGACGTGGCCGCCGCGCTGGCGGAGAACACGCGCAATCTTGCCGCGGTGTTGCGCATCGGAGCGGAGAACGGGCTGGGCGCCGTCGTCCTGACCGGCAGCGTGTTCGAGGCATCCGAAGGCGCCGGCTCTCTGCCGCTCCTGGCCTTCTCGCCCTATGCCCTGGCGAAAGGGGCGACGTCGGACGCCTTTCGCTTTTGGTGTGCGCGGTTCGGCCTCAAGCTCGCCAAATTCGTCATTCCCAATCCGTTCGGCCCCTTCGAGGAGCCGCGCTTTTGCGACTACCTGCTGCAATGCTGGTCGCACGGCAGGCCGGCCGCCGTCAAAACGCCGGACTATGTGCGCGACAATATCCATGCCTCGCTGCTCGCCGACGCCTATGCCGCGCTCGTGGGTTCGCTCGACGGCTTCCCGCCTATTCGCATCATGCGCCGAGCGGTTACGTCGAATCGCAGGGCGCTTTCGCCCGGCGCCTGGCACGCGAGATCGGGTCGCGGCTCGATCTCGATTGCGCGCTCGAGCTTGCCGTGCAGACCGAATTCGCCGAGCCGATGGTCCGCATCAATACCGAGCCCTGCGATCACGCGCGCCTGGGCTGGCGCGAGGCCGACGCCTGGGACGGGTTGGCCGATTACTACCGCACTGTTCATCTACGCCGCGTCGCGGGAGCGGCGGCATGAGCGACGACGCCCGCGTCGGTCGGCGTCGTCATCATCACGCATCGCGCCAGGCATCACCTCGCCTCCTGCCTGCCGCCCGTGCTCGCCTCGCCGCTGCGCCCGCGCGTGCTCGTCGTCAATTCCTCGTCGGAAGACGGAACGGTCGAGCTCGCGCGCGAGATGGGCGCGGAGACCCTGGTCATCCCGCGGCCCGAATTCAATCATGGCGCGACGCGCGAACTGGCGCGCCGGCATATCGGCACCGACATCGTCGTGATGATGACGCCTGACGCCCACGCTGTGTCGAGCGACTTCCTGGAGACGCTGGTGCGGCCGCTGCGCGAAGGCAAGGCCGCCGTGTCGTATGCGCGCCAGGTCCCCCGCGACGGCGCCAATTTCTTCGAGGCATTTCCGCGCCACTTCAACTATCCCGGGACGAGCGAGCTGCGCGGCAGGGAGGATGTGGCGCGGCTGGGGTCCTATGCGGTGTTCTGCTCCAACGCCTGCGCCGCGTGGGTCAATCGCGCGCTCGACGACGTCGGCGGCTTTCCCACCGTGCTGAGCCTCGAGGATACCGCGGCGGTATCGAAGCTCATCGCCAAGGGCCATCGCGTCGCCTATGTGGCGGAGGCGGTGGTGCGCCATTCGCATTCCTACTCGCTGGCGCAGGAGTTTCGCCGCTATTTCGATACGGGATACGCGCGCCACGCCATGGGGCGCGCGGCCCTTTTCGGCCAGAGCGACGAGCGCCACGGCCGCAAATTCGTGAGTGCCCTCCTGGCGCAGCTCATGCGGGAGCGGCCCGCGGCAATTCCCTATGCGCTCTGCAACATCGCCACCAAGTATCTCGGCTATCATCTCGGCCAACGCGGCCATCTCATGCCGGTGTCGCTCGCGAGCGCCTGCTCGGGACAGGATTACTACTGGTCGAGCGTGCATCTCGCCGCCAACGGCCGTGAAGAGCGTGGCGGAGCGCATGTCGCCACAGCTGATCCGAAGAGAAGTGACCCCGGAGAAAGGTTCGACACAGTATGCTTCAGCGGACCGCCGCTTCTCCTGATCCGCATGGTTCGAGGTGATAGGAAAAGAAAAATGGGCGTCGATCTAATCCCGTCATCGGCCAATTTGAGTTACAATAAAATTTTTCAGCCGTCGTGGATTGCGTCTCGTCGACCGCCTATCTGATGTTTCCCAGGTTACGCAGCCTGCCGCCCAATCACCTCCGGATAAGGGTCGGAGTTGGCAATACCATCTTGTTCAATCACTTCTATCACATATTGATTGGAAATCGGTTCTGGCTCGAATGGCTTTCTCGCGGATAGCAAAATGCGATTTCGAACATTATGGAAATTGGCTGCGGGTGCGGTCGCATCGCGGCACCCCTGAAGGAGAGCTGGTTCACAGGAAAATTCATTGGCATCGACATTGATGATGAGATGTTGGCGTGGTGCCAAAGGAATTTCGATGAACGCTTCTCGTTTTATAAATCATCCCATGGCAACCAGACGATAGTCAGAATGGTGCCACGCCCTCGAAAGTATATCGGCTTCCATGCGATGACGGATCGGTCGACTTCATCTATTCGACCTCACTGCTAACCCATCTCCTGGAACAGGAAATGCGGAACTACTGAAGAGGCCTATCGCGTCGCGTCGCCAGAGCAACCGTGCTGATGACATATTTCTCCTATGACGCCGTGGAAAAGGCGGCCGGTGGAACTTCACCCACCGCATGGCGAACGCATATGTCGAGGATCCGCGATACCCGAAGCCGCGGTTGCATACCGCGAAGACTTCCTAAGCAATATGCTATCTGCCATTGGCTTGCGCGACATCCAATTCTTTCCGACGTCCGGCCAGAATCTATTTCGTCTGTCGGCGATAGCGCATCGGCAAACACGTTTGCCGAGATCCTGCCGCCGTCACGGAGCGCTTGCCGTGAGCGGCCGTCCGGTAGCAGGCGTCCGTTGGGGACCGGCTCGACTGGCGCCGAGACGGCGCGAATCCGTGGCGACGACCAGCAAGCAGCCGATGACGATGCCGCTCATCGAGCTTTCCAGATAGGGATTGGTCAGACTTGCCCGCGAGCAGGAGGCAGAACTGGCCAGCCAGCACATACGAGTACGGCGGCGGACGGCAGCCAGGAAATATCGCAGGAGCAACGGAGAATGGCGACGGCGAGAAGCAAGCGATTTCCGTGCAACGCCGATACTTCATCAGCAATCGCGACTATTTGCACCTCATAGTTGAAGGACGCCGGCCGCGTCCTCGAGGTGACGATGGGCGTAACTGCCTACTCCGCTGTCCAAAAGCGGCGCGCCGTCGAACATCTCGAGCAATGCCGGAATCTGCTGGTCCCGGATAGATCGTCGGACCAGGCGGTCTGCTGACCGAAAAACGATCGGCCAACAGCTAACCGATGATGCCGCTGGAATACCCCTCCGACAGCAGCAACCACGAGCCGCAACACCGCAAGGAGAACAAAAATTTGCACGGTGCGCCGCGGCCGACAACAGGAAAAGCGTGCCGGCCGGCAGTGCCACGATGGCCGCCATCAGCAGCCGCGACCACCCGGTCACCGCCGCCGCCCACGAAGAGCACGGCCACGGCGATCCTCACTGGCCACCAGAGACGAACGCGGGCGGCATACCCGGCAGAGGAACACCACGCACAGCACCGCGAGCATGTCGCTGGGGAACTGCATGCGGACGAATGACCCGTAAATTTGCCCCATGAGCACCGTGTAACCGAAGATGTCGTAGATGCCGGCGCGGACCGCCACGTACGGTACGAGCCCGGCAGCCATCGCGAAGAAGATTGTCAGCTTGACCACGGCATAAACCGCGACCGCCGCCAGCAGGCAGCCGACGATCGCGCGCGCGCCCAGTCCCGTGATCGGCTGATAAACCGAAATGGCGATAGCGACGAGCAACATGACGATCAGCCCGCGCCCCTCCGCCAGGATGTATTCCTGGGCGACCAGCCCCTGCGTCGCGGAAACGAGCATGAAGGCGAGAATGAAGCCGCATCCGAGCAGGAACACGAGGGCCGCCTGGCGCAATGCGTCGGCGAAATCGGCGGCGTGCCGCAGCCTCGTTGACATATAAAGGAACAGGATTCCCGTCGTGCCCATCTTCGCGGGAATGTCCGGCGAGACTATTCGTCGGCAGGACGATGGCCGTCACCAGAAACAACAGGAGGACGGCAATTGCGATGACCGATTGGCGCGAGCTGACCGGCACGGTGGACCTGCGTCGCCCATTTCTTCACGCCGGACGATAGCGCCCCAAACGCGCGTTCCGCAACGACGGCCGTATGGCGGGAATCGGCCGAAACAGCGGCGATATTTTACGCGCGTCGTATCATTTTCGTGCGAGGGCGTAAACTTGCGCGGATACGCGAACGCGTGCTACGGATGGAGCGTAACTCGCCAGGCTCCCGGCGCAAGTCGAAGCATGGAAAGTCAGGCAGATGGATCAGGACCGCATTTTCGTTCGATTTTTCGTGCGCGGCCTGTGGGTCGTCGGGTTCACCGCTCTCGGGCTGGTGCTCGGCGTCGTGATTTTGCTGGTCAGCATTCCTCGTTTCGAGGCGAAGGCGGTTCTGGTTCCCTCCACCAACGTGCCGCGCACGGCACAGATAAATTCAAGCGGCCTCGCCGGCATTCTCGGCAGCGGGCTCGGCGCGGGATTGGGGCTTTCGGGCAAGGAAGTGGCCCCGCCCTTCGATCAATACCGCTACTTGCTGCGCTCGCGCGCCGTCGCCAACCGGCTCTTCCAGGATCAGCAGCTCATACGCAACATTTTCCCCGACGAGTGGGATCAAGAGACGCGGCAATGGCGCATGCCGACCGGCGTGCTCAGCCGGGTCAAAAGTCTCGTCAGGCGCATGTTCGGCCGACCGGCCTATCTTCCGCCCAGCCCGGAACGGCTCGAGGAGTATCTCAAGGCGCGGGTGACCGTGCTGCAGGCGGATCCGCCCTTCACGGTCGTGTCGTATCGCAACCGCGACCCGCGCGTCGCCGGCAATCTCGTCGACGGACTCATTCGTGACACCACCGCCGAATACCGCCAGACCGTCATCGAGGACAGCCAGGCCAAGATCGCACATATTCTCGAACGGTTGCCGACCGTGAAGGTGGCCGAACAGCGCAACGCGCTGGCGACGCTCTTGTCGAACGAAGAATTCAATCTGATGCTCGTCGACTCCAAGGTTCCTATCGCCGCGGAGATGATCGATCCGGTCGCCGTATCCGATGGGCCGGTTTCGCCGCGTATTCCGCTGACGCTGGGTCTTGCCGCGCTGCTCGGGGCGGTCGTCGGGATGGCCCTGCAAATGCTGCCGCCGCATCTGCGCCCGCAGCGGCGCGCGCTCGCCGCCGAGCCGATCGTTCGACCGACGCGCAACCTGCCGGCGGAATGACGCGCGGCGGAACGCTTCAAATGCGCAGCAGCAGCCCGACATTGCGGGCGATGCCGATTTTCCACAGCCCATAGCGGGCGAGCCGCCAGCGCCGCGCAACGGCGTTTGCCGACGGCATGGTGGCAAACGCCGCAACGGTCGCACGGGCATCCGGATCGAGCTCGTCGCCGAAGCGCTGCAGGAATGCGGCGGCCTGCGCTTGCGCGCTGGGCAATGCGACAGTTTCATGCCCGTCGACAGGGTCGCGGCGCGTGCGCAGGATCGTAGCTTCACTCCCCAGCGCTTCGCACCGGTGTCGTTCGCGCCATGCTGGCGATAGAGGATCGTCGCCTCGTTCACCGTTTCGATGCGGCCGATGGCGGCGGCAACCAGCGCCAGCCACCAATCGTGCATGATCGCCGCATCCGGGATCGGCCGCGCGCGCAACAGGAGGGCGCGATTGACCAGGGTCGTGCATCCCGTGACGACGTTTTGCACGAGAAGCCGGTTGAGCCCGATCGCGCGCGGCCGGAGAAACTGGAATTGCCAGAAGGAGTCGTGAATCACGTTCAAGTCGCGATCCGCCACCTTGAGGTCGGTATGGACCAGAATGGGCATGGAGCTGGTATGGACCGCCTCGGCGGCACGCGCGCGCTTGAGCGTCAACTCGATCTTGTCCGGCAGCCAGAAGTCGTCGCAGTCGCAGAACATCGCGTAAGGCGCCTGCGCCGCTTCGGCAAGGCGCGCGAAGTTCCGCATCGCCGTGCCCGGCCGCTCCGTCAGCGGCAGAAGTTCGAGGCGGCCGCCGAAGCGCTCGCCATAGCCGCGCAGGATATCGACGGTGCGGTCGGTCGACCCGTTGTCGCTGACGAGCAGCCGGAAATCCTGCTCCGTCTGCGCCAACAGCGAATTGAGAAGCGCCGGCAGGAATGCCTCGCCGTTATAGACGGCAAGCAGGACATCGATGGTCGGAACTCGCATCCTCTATCCGATTGCCGTATGTTCGATGCGTCGTGCAATCTACCCCGCGGGACGCCGGCATCAAAGCACGCGCGCCGTCGCGGCGGAACCGGCGATGTCAGGGCTTGAGAGCATCGTCCTCGGCGTCTTCTCTCGCTTCATTCCCGGCCGATCAGCCGCCAGCGCCGAGACGTTTCAGCATGCGAATGGGAGGTCGCGGGATGGCGGGTGGAGGACTGGCAAGAATTTTCGGCACGCTGCGCAATGCCAACCGATACGCCGACCGCCTGCGTGCCGTCGAGGCGGAGCTCGACATGTTGCGCTCGCACCTGGAGCTCGGACGCGCGGCTTTCGACGATTTTCAGACCGCGCGGAAATCGCCGGCGTATCAGGCGGTGTTTGACGAGACCGAGCCTTTGGTCTCGGTTTGCGTCGGCACATATAACCGCGCCGACCTGCTGGTCGAGCGGTCGATCCCTTCCCTCCTCGGGCAGAGCTATCGCAAGCTTCAGGTGATCGTCGTCGGCGACGGCTGCACCGACGATACCGCCCGCCGCATGGCCGAAATTCGCGACAGCCGCCTGCATTTCGTCAACCTGCCCGAGCGGGGCCGCTATCCGGAGGAGATGTGGCGGCAATGGCGGGTGGCGGGAACGGTACCGGTGAACCATGCCCTCAATCTGGCCGAGGGCGCCTTCATCACCCACCTCGACGATGACGACATTCATCTGCCCGAGCGCGTCGAGCGCCTGGTGCGCTTCGCTCAGGAGCGCCGCGCCGACTTCGTCATCCATCCGTTTTACGTGGAGCGCGCAGGATGGAAGCTGGGTGGTCGTGCCGGCGGACGAGTTGGTGCGCGGGCAGGCGACGACCTCGTCGATCTTCTATCATCATTGGCTCGGCCGCTATCCCTGGGACATCGACGCGCATCTCCTGCTGGAGCCCGGCGATTGGAACCGGATGCGCAAGTTCAAGTACCTGGGCGTTACCGTCGAGCGCTATCCCGAGCCGCTGCTCCGCCATTTCCGCGAGCGGCATCAGCGCAAGGATGCGGGTTGATCGTCAGGCTGGCGGGGATCCTTTTTGCGTGACGGCGACGTCCTGAAATACCTCGAAGCGTGATCGGCCGCACCAGGATCCATAGCTTATGGTCGGACGGCTCAGCCCGCTTTCGGTATGGAAACTCACGACGGTCTCTTCGGGGATGGCGATGGCCTCCTCGGGAATGTCGCGACGCGAAGTGAGATACCCATCCATTTGATGCTTAAATTTGATGTATGACGCGCCCTGCGCGATCCGTTCGCGGGACTCGTCGTTGAGAAGAAAAAACGTGTTGAGGGCGCACCGGCCGGACTTCAGAACGCGCGCCGTCTCGCTCAGATACCGCTTCACGATTGCCGGTTGGAGATGGGTATAAACGGAAGCGGAAAACACGACATCGAAGCTCGCATCGGCGTAGGGAAAGACGAATTCCCAGCCTTCTGCGCGCCGGCCTCGTTGTAAAGCGTGCTTTGCAAGTCAATCCATGTGAAGTGAAAGTTTCCGAAACGCGACGTCACGTGATCGGTGCAGTAGTCGATGCCGACCTTCATGACATCGAACCCGTCATAGCTGCCGTCGGCGGCAAGAAAGGCGGTGAGAGGCAGTGCGTTCCGACCGATCCCCGACCCTATCTCCAGGACTTTGGCGTCCCGGCTGAGGCCGCATTTATCGAGCAACAGGCGGAAATTCTCGAGGCCGCCGGAATGGAGGTAGCCGCCATAACGGCTCTGAAGATATTTGGGTGGTAGATGCGGGTCCGTTACGTGGCAGGTCTCATCGATCTTGTCGGAAAGCCGCAGCAGCCACTCCTTGGCGAGATGGCGGTAATTCCTCTTCATTGACGCAAACTCCCCCTCTGACGAGTTTTATTGCAGCCTGCGCCGCCGCCGCTCCAGATACAGCACGAACAATCCCTGCGCCGGAACCACGCAGGTCAGCGTGACCACGTAGGTCACAATACGGGCGCAATGATGCCAAGCCGGCCGATGAGGACATAGTCGAGAGCGAGTGTGAGGCCGGCCGTGATCCCCGTCAGTACGGAGCTCAAGAGGAAAATGCCGCGCGTGATCCATTGCGGCGTCAGCAAGACCGGAAGCGCGCCGATCCAGATGCACGGCATAAGCCAGCGCCCGATCTCGGCCGACGGGAGGAACGCGGGCCCTGCCAGCAGACGAACAATGGTCGGAAGCACAATCGCCGTCACGCCGCACGTGATGCCAAATGCACCAAGCAGAATGACCACGAAGCGCCGCTGCTGCTTCCACGCTTCGTCGGGCGTGTGGCGCGCGATCTCGCCATACATGACGAAACCGGCCGATACGGGAAAGACCTGAAGCGCGTTCACCAGTTGCCACCCAAGCTGGAAGACCGCCAATGCTGCGGGAGTCACCATGATCGACAAGATCAGCGTGTGTCCCTGGCCCAGAATATATGTGGTGAAGGTGTTGGGATGAAGGCGCGCGGCGCCGGCAAGAAAGGCGCGCAACTCGGCCCGGAACACGGCTTTGCCTGGCCACGCGGCGGACCTCGCGACGGTGCGGCACGTCAGGAGCGGCAGGACCGCGTTGCCCAAGACATAAAGGACCAGGAAAACGGCGACATCCTTGCCGCCCGCCCCGAAAAGGTAGAACGCGGCGAGGAGAAGCAGGATAGCCTGGCTTGTCAGAAGGCAGACATTGAAGAAGCGGAGGCGATCGATCGCGGCGAAAAAATTGAAGGCGAAATCCACCCAACTCTGCATCGGAAAGAGCAGACACAATGGCAGGACCAGACTTGGCGTGCTCATCCATGCGGGCGCCACGCCCGCGGCAATGGCACCCCACAGGCAGAACTCGCCGACGACGACCATGGCGGTGAATATGGCCAAGGCCGGTGCGATGGTGCGCCCTTGCCAACCGTCCCGTCCCGCCTGGATGCGGCGCTGGAGCAACTGCCCCAGGCTGAAATTGACAAAGCCCCCGAGCGTCGTCGCCCATACCATTACCTGCACAACGCCGCCGCGGCCGGCGGGGCCGAGCATCCTGGCGGTCATCAGCGTGATCGCGAGACCACCGACCAGCACCGAGCTTCGCGCCGCGGCCGTTTCCGCCAGTCGCCAATAGCGCGTCACGCCTTTGCCATGTCGGTATCGCGCAAAAAGCTCGATGGATAGTAGAAGGGAAAGACAAAACCCGCTTCCGCATACCCTGCGACCGACCGGGAAAGCTTAAAAGTCCGTATCATGGAGGCTCATTTCCTCTGTTCGTTTCGGGCAGGTGCACGCGACAGGAGTGAAAGAAACGCATGGCTCCAAGAGTTTCAGCATAAACGAAAAGGACGAAGGCCGTTGCAGCAAATCCAAGATCAATCGGAGAACATGTTTTACCAACTAAGGCACAGCAGCCGGGTATCCCTTCTCACGCCATCCTTCCCGTACGGTCGGCCACAATAGCTCTGGCGGCATGGTCATGTCAAAGGAATGCCGATCATCGGACGGTGCCTCATGTTAGCGTACGGGCGCGGTTGCGATCCAAATGTGCTTGCGCCGCCGCGCCCCGATGGCTCAGAAATCTGTTGCATTCCGTTGCATGGCGGTCAAGTCGGTGTGACTGGCCCTGCTCCAATGACCGAAGAAGAATCCGCGCGGTGGGCTTCGGGCATGTGGGGCGGTCCCGTCACGATAGAACCGCAGCGCCCATTCTTTCGCCCTGATCGCATGCAGAATCGGCGATCATTTGCGTATCGATGCGCAGTCGTGCTGAGCGCCCGCGACGACCGTCTCAGCATCGGGCTTACTGCACATCGCGGTCGGAACCACCATTCTCGGATAGGCGGGGTCGTCCTCGACGACTATTGCGGGATTTCCGCGCATGTTGCGATCTTCTCCTCGAAGGACGAAATCGCCGACGGCGCAATACAATCGGCGATACGTTGGAGTTCGCCGTTGACCAATGGCATGGTGATTTTTCGCCGCCATTTGGTCGTTGGACGGCGACGATCGTGATGACCTGTTCGAATGGGCATCGGCGGTCGATCGCGCGCTCGCCGATCGTCAACAAGATGTTTGTGAGTTCTTCACGTATCCGGCAACCCCATGCGCAAGATCGGCGAAAGGCCACGGCGCCTCCGATCTCGAGCAGGCCTTCGAGGAAAGCCTCCCAGCGGGAGCATGCTGTGACCGCAGTGTTGCCTGAACTCGATCGGCTAGCGCAAGATCGGTACGAGTGATGACGCACTGTCCGACACGCCATCCGACATTCAGAGATGTGGTTATCGGCGTCATTTCGGAATTGAACCACGAATTCATTATTGCCCACGCCGGTCGGCCTTAGCGGACGATTCGGCCATTGCCGGCGATGAAGGACCGCTCAATTGCGGTCCTGGTCGTCAAATCTTCCTGGCGAGCCTCGAGGAGCAGATCGAGGCGCGGTTTAACCTGAGCGTGCCGCTGCTAGAGGAGATCACGATGCTGAAGCGCGACGGTCCCCTGGTCAACATACGCGCGCTCGTCGCGTTTTAACCGAACGCATTGCGGCAAACTCCACAAGACCGACGCGGAATTAGCACCCATGCGTCGGCTCGCTGATCCTGTCGGATTTTACGATCGAGCCCCTGGCCATCAAATTGCGCGGTCGGGCCAGCAGCGGGCTGACGGTCGAGGCGCCGCCGCCAGGTCCGGTGGAGCGCGCCCTCGCGGCGTTCGGTCGTGATCTCGGAAACGCCGCCCGGATGGTCCTGGTGTGGACCTTGCCGGAACTGCATGCCCGGGCTTCGGCCATCACCTTCGGCAAGAGGGGCAGCGATCGGGACGTGCTGGACGAGGTCAATGCTTTCTGTGATGCGCTCCTGGGCGCGGCCGACACGTTCGGCACGAATTCTGGTCGCGTCCTCGGTGTAGCCGCGCCGGTCTCCGCGGCCTGGGTTTGCTCAAGATATGCAGCCCGGACACTCGGTCTCAAGGCGCTTCTTCGACCCGGATGAACGCCCACCTTTATCGGCAGCTGGTGGAGCGCCGTAACGTCTATCTCCTCGATGCCGAGCGATGGGTGCAGCAGGCGGCGCGCGATTTCAATCCGAGGCTGTGGTACGCGGGCAAGATCGCGTTCACTCCGAGGTATTCGAGGCGGCGGCGGCGGAAGTTCTCGCGGCCATCGACAATATCCACGGCCACGGGCACAAGCTGCTCATCCTACGATCTTGACGACACGCTGTGGGGCGGCACAGTCGGGAGATCTCGGCTGGGAGAACCTGAAAACTCGGCGGCCATGACGCGGTCGGCGAGGCGTTTCGTCGGCATTTCCAGCGAGCTCTCAAGGCGCTGTCTCGGGCGCCGCATACTGCTGGCCATCGTCCGCAAAAACGACGAAGCGGTCGCCTTCAAAGCAATCTTGCGCCACCCCGAAATGGTATTACGAATGAATGATTTAAGTTGCTTGGCGCATCAGTTGGGGAGACAAGGCCGCAAGCATAGCGGCGCTGGTGGGTGAGATAAATGACGGCCTGCAACCCGTGGTCTTCATCGTCGAAACCGGACGAGCGCAGACCGTGGTGAGACGCGGCCGGAGGTACTCCTGCGGATTGGCCGAGAAATCATCTTCTTTGCTGTCCACGCGCTCGCCCAGCTTCATTGATTCGACCAGCCGTCGATCACGGCCGAGACCTCGTCCGCATCGGAGTTCTTAATCGGGCAGAGGCGGCGACTCGGCGAAAATCTCAAGCCTCATCATGCGCAGCGTCGGGGAATGGCTTGGCCTCGTTGCAGCTCACGGTGTCTCCTGCACCGCTCGGCGACGACAATATCCATGCGCGCCGTTCAGCTTCTCAATAAGACCAACCAGATGAACCTGGTCACCAGGAGCCCGATGGATGTCGAACTGCGACACTGGGTTGCCGCTGGACAGCGAAAGCTTTTGACATTCGGCGTAACGGATCGTTACGGCGATTATGGTTTCACCGGACTACTGAGCTTGGATTTTCACGGTGAAGTGGCCGAGATTATCGATTTTGTGCTGAGTTGCCGGGTCTTTGACCGAGGCGTCGAACTGACGATGCTGTCCGTCGCCGCCGATTGCGCGCGCAGCGCGGGATGCAGGAGAATTCGTGCCGTATATCGGCCCACCGCCAAGAATGCTCCGGCATTGAATTTTCTCACGAACGAGTCGGGATTGCGGCGCGGCGCGACGCAGGCGGACGGCACCATCGTCTTCACCGGTACGTGTCAAGGTTCGGCGCTGCCTGTACATGTAACGCTCAGTGCTGCATTGGCCGATGTCGGGTGATTTCGCAAGCCGCTTGCGCCAGCTAGCCGCTGTGGTCGAAGAGGAGCGGGCGTTGCCGACTTCCCGTGATCCTTGCCGCGACGATATGACCAGCATGCCAATAAACCATGCATGCCTCCGGACATATTCATGATCGAGCCGGAACTCCCCTGTTTCGGACCGACCGCGCGTCTTCATCATGCGGGGATTGCAGTCCGATCGATCGTCGAAATCGCTCCGGAGGCAACAATTTTCAACGACCCGATCCAGGAAGTGAATGTTGCGTTCGTAAGCATCGGCGGCGCGCGGTGGGAGTTGGTTGAGCCGGCTCAGCCGAACTCATCTGTCGCCACGATTTTAGCGAGGGGCAATCCCTCTATCATCTTTGCTACGAAGTTGACGAACTCGATGCCGCCGTGGCATCAGGCCGTCATTTCGGTTTTCGCCTGTTGCAAAGCGACCCGTTCCCGCGGTCGCTTTTGGAGGCCGCTCGATCTGTTGGGTATTCAGCCGATCGTTGGGTCTGTTCGAATTGCTGTCGAGGACGGGGGCAAGCGTCACCCCGTGAGGGGCATCGTCCGGCTGCCCGAGAATCGTCGGCGTGAGATCAGTGAAACTCCACGGTGCCGCTGAGGGTCCGGATCAGGATGCGGCGCGCCCACATCTGCCGCTCCCACACATGTCGGGACTGTCGGAACCAGGCGATGGTGCGGGCGAGTCCCGTCTGCCAGTCAAACTCCGGTTCCCACCCGACGACACGCATCGCCTTGGAAGCATCGCCGGTGTGGCGCCCCACCTGGCCAGGTCGGTCGCCGACGAAGCGGATGGCGGACGGATCGCCCTCCATCATGCGGACGATATCCTCGGCGATCGACAAAATCGTGCGATGTTCGCCGCAAGCGAGGTTGAACGCCTCGCCCGCGACCTTGTCGATCGGCGCGTGCGCGATCATGTCGATGCCGCGGCAGCAGTCGCCGACATAGAGAAAATCCCGCGCTGCGCTGCCATCGCCGTGCACCGTCATCGGCTCGTTGAGCAGCACGCTGGTGATGAAGCGCGGCACGACCTTTTCCAGATGCTGCTGCGGTCCGTAATTGTTGAAGGGCCGCACGATGATCGCGGGGATGCGGTAGGTCGCATAATACGAATAGACCAGACGGTCCGCGCCGCATTTCGCGCTGGCATAGGGGCTCATGGGATTGAGCGGGTGATCCTCGTCCATCTTGTCGCGGATGGCGGTGCCATAGACCTCGGAGCTCGAGACATGGATGAAGCGCTCGACGCGGTCGCGTGCCTTCAGCACCGCATTGGCCACCGCATGAGTTCCGATCACGTCGGTCTGGAAGAACAACAGATTGTCGAAGATCGACCGCGTCACATGCGTTTCGGCGGCAAAATGCACGACGATGTCGGATTCGGCGACGAGCGTATCGACCAGATCGGCATTGGTGACGTTGCCGTACCAGAACCGCACGCGCCCGTCCGCCTGGTTGATCACGGTCTGGGGCAAATTGTCCATGGCCGCTGCATAGGTCAGGGCATCGAGAACGGTGATCCGGTAATCCGGATACTTCTCGTAGAGGTAGTTGACGAAATTCGAGCCGATGAACCCCGCGCCACCGGTAACGAGAACATTCTTCGTCATTGCCTGACAGCCCCTCTGCGCGACATCTGAGCGGAACGGAACCTCACGCGCCCTTGCGCGCGATCCGCGGTGCCGCGCGCTGGATCTCGATGATGGCCTGAACGATCCCGTCGCACTCGTCGTCGGTCATGTCGTTGTAGACGGGCAGCGCCGCGACGTTGTAGGCGACCGCCTCGGTGCGCGGCAGCGGTTCGACCTGCGCCGCGCGATAGACGCCGAGATGGTGGCAAGGCGGACTGTAATACTTGCGCACATGGATGTTTTCGCACGCCAGCGCCGCCGCCAGCGCGTCGCGGTCGATGCCGAATTCGCTGCTGTCGACGATCACCGGCAAATAGAGCCAGACCGGATCCTGGTCGACGGGCGCCCGCGCGAGGCTGAGGCCCGGCACGCGCGCGAGGCCTTCGCGCATGCGCGCGACGATGCGGGCGCGCGTTGCGGCCGCTTGCGCGAAAGTCTTCAACTGTTCAATGCCGATGAGCGCGCAAATCTCCGTCATCTTGCCATTGGTGCCGGCCGCGTCGCATTCGTCGGGACCGGAGAGGCCGAAATTGCGCAGCGAGGCCGCGCGCGCCATCAACTCCCGATCCTGCGAGCACAGGCAGCCGCCTTCCATGGTCGCCAAGGCCTTGGTGGCATGGAAGCTGAAGATCTGCGCGTCGCCGAAGCCGCCGACGAGGCGGCCCTTGACGCGGGTGCCGAAGGACGGCGCGCTGTCGAACAGAACCTTCAATCCCTTCCGGCGCCCGATCTCGGCCAGCGCGCCATAGTCGCAGGCGATGCCGTAAACATCGACGCCCAGGATCGCCACCGTCCGCGGCGTGATCTTGCGCTCGACGTCGGCAGGGTCGAGGCACATCGACCCGTCGGCGGCGATGTCCGCGAATACCGGCGTCGCGCCGGCCCAGCATATCGCGTGCGGCGTGGCGGCATAAGTGAAGGACGGCACGATGACCTCGCCGCCCGCGATGCCCGCCGCCCGCAGCATCGTGATGAGCGCGAGCTGGCCGTTGCAGAACGCGGCGCTGGGCACGCCAAGATATTCCGTGAGGCGCCGCTCGAATTCGACGACCCATCGTCCGTTGTTCGTCACCTGCCCCGATTTCAATGCCGCAGAAAACGGCTCGATGAAAGTGGCAATATCGGGAAAGAGCGGACGAACGATGTTAAGCGCTCGCTCGAACAGAGGCGCGCCGCCGAAAAAAGCAATGTCTTGCCGCATTTCGAATATTCGTGCGTCGGGAATTTCAGGCAAAGGAGGGTGTCTGCATATGCCAGATGCCTATCAATTGCAAGCGGCGGGTCGCGGCGATGCACCGCCCGGGCCGGGTCATTTCCGGGGCGGATTTGCAGCGGTTTCCGCCGCATCGGGGCTGACGATCGCCTGCCGGCCGAGCGCCGCGAAATCAAAGGTGAGCGTCGCCTGGCCAAGCACGAGGGTGTGGCGCCTGAGCGACGCAAGGCGTCGCGAACAGGTTGCGGCCGCTGGTCCGGGGCGGCACGAGATCGCCCAGTCCCGCCGCCGCGAGCACGGTCGGGAACACGTCCATCAGCTCGGCATCGCAATCGTCGATGCCCGGCGACGATCTTGGGACCCATGACGAAGAGCGGCACGCGGATGAGCGAGGGACGAAGGAACTTCACGTATTTCGGATCGGCGCGGTTGCAATCCGTCGTCCAGCAGGACCCATGGTCGGCGAGCACGACGAGCGTGCCGCGCTCCGCCATGCCCGAGCGCCGCCATGCCGCGAGAAAGCGGCCAAGCCAGCGATCGGCAAAGCGGAATTGGCTCTGCATCGCCGCGAGAAATGCATCCGACGCGGCCTGGGGCCGTCCGTCTGCGACGACATAAGGAGGCCCGATGCGGGTCCCGTACGGCCCGC
The DNA here is from genome assembly GCA_963832575.1 of uncultured Alphaproteobacteria bacterium. Taxonomy (GTDB): domain Bacteria; phylum Pseudomonadota; class Alphaproteobacteria; order ATCC43930; family CGMCC-115725; genus DATJLY01. The sequence continues at coordinate 177,417 of CAWHUT010000009.1, read as the reverse complement.
CGGCGGCATCGAGGAAATAGGGATGATGAGTAACGAGGGTATGAAGGATGTAGAGCGTCTCCGGCTCGGCATGGGCAAGAAGCGTTTCGATCTGCCGCAGCCCACGCGTGAGAACCATCGCCCGCAATCCCGGCCACACCGCCAGGACGAACCGGTTCGGCAGGATGTAGTCGACAAACCGCACGAGGACCATGCCGAGGCTGGTCAGCGTCGGCACGTCCGCCGCCGCGACCGTGCGGCATGACCGGCACGAGAAGTATGAGCTTCCCACCACCACCCGATACCCGGCGGCCCTGAGAACGCTGACCAGATTGGGCGCGGGATCGGCGGCGAGATCGAGCGATGCCGTCGGCACCAGCCCTCCGGCGAGGAAGCTCGCGAAGGACCATTGCGTGTAGATGTAGTTCGACGTGGCGTGACGGAACCAGCGGCTCTCGGCAGCCAGAGCGCCAAAGTTGGGATACGAGGCTCGCATCGATCGTGCCGTCCTTGGCCTGGAGACTCTCGAGGTTCAACTCGTCCAGGACGATCAGCACGATCGGCGGCCGCCCCCCGACCGCGGCGGGCGCCGCGGCGATGACCGGCGCGCCCTGCGCGATCTGCCAGAGGAACACGATCCCCAGAACCGGCGACAGCATTCCCACGACGGTGAGCGTCTGCCTGGCGAGTTCCCGCGGCGTGGCGAACCGGCGCAGCACGAGCGGCACCGCCGCCGCGACAAGGCAAAGGCCTGAGATCATCGCCTGCTTTCCCGCCAGGCTTGATGCCGGGAAGATCGCCCGCTGCGCCCAGCGCGCGAGCACGAAGGCGGACAGGACGGCAATGGCAACGTCGAGGACGACGGCGCGCCGCCCCGCAACCCTTCGCAGCGCGGCGAATGCCAGCGGCATCACGCCCTGGAGCCCCGCCACCAGCAGGGCGGCGACGAGCCAGGGTCACGCCTTCCTGGTCGGCAATGGCGCGCACATATTCATAGATCGGCTGGCTCGGCGACAGGCTGAGCACGCCGAGATAGACGAGGAAACACGACGAGAGCGATGGCCGATCGCTGCGCTTCATGCGCTGGCCGCGGCGCTCGTAGACGGCCATGATCCGGCCGGTCGCCGTGATCCGCGTGCGCTCGACAATGTGGGCCGCGCGTGCAAGGAAACCGTCGAACGCTTCCAGGCGGTAGTCATCCGGCAGGCGGGTCAGGCCCGCCGTGAGGCGCGCGAAGACGGGATCCGACGGCGGCACGAATTCGATGATGCCGCGCGGCGCGCTCTCGACGATCCACGCAATCGATTGCTCAAGGGGAATGGCAGCGGCGGCCAGATGATGCACGAGTGCCAGCGCGAGGATCGCGTCGGCCTCGATCCGCTCGACCAGGGGCCGGAACTCCTGGCCGCGCCAGCCGCTCCCGGACGACAGCACGCACAAATCCGCGACGATCGGCGTGAATGCCGCATCTTTCGCGCGCGCGGCGGCAAAGGCGGCATCGACGCACGCCTCGTCCTTGTCGCAGCCCACCACGTATCGCGCGCCGGCCTCGAGGGCGGCCAGTGCCATCTCTCCCGTGTTGCAGCCGGCGTCGAAGAGCTGCCGCGGCTGCCAGCGCGCGACATGCCGTTCGACGACTGCGCGCTTCATCGCCCGTTCTTCACCGCTATAGGGCATGACCTCGGTATACCCGGCCCACCGGACCTGCGCGCGCGATGGGGGTGCAGCCGCGCGATATAGCGACGCAACTGCGCGATGATTTCGCCATAGGCGGATGTCGCAAGGGCCCGCTTGCCCGCTTTCTGGCCGCGCTCGCCAACCCCGGCGCACGCCTGCGGCAACAACACATGAAGCAGCATGGCGCGCCGCAGCCAGTGGCGCTTGGGGACGAGCGCCATCGCCACCGGCGCCGGGATGCCGCGGGGATAGCCGCGATAAATTCCGTTGAAAGGCAGCGGGCTCAGGGCGGAGATGAGCAGCGGATTGAGGAAGGTTTCGCGGAACTGCTGGTATCCCGCCCAGAACTCTCCCGGCGCATAGCGCCGCAATGACGTGTAGTCGATGAAGATCGGCTTCGCGCCGATGAATTGCACGTTATAGGCGCTGGCATCGACGAAGCTGACGCCGCGTGCGAGCGCTTCGATCTGCAAATCGAGATGGTGCAGCGCCGCCGCCTTGAGCGCTTCGAAGCTCCATTCGAACGGATAGGAGACGAACGGCAATTTGGGATGTTCGATGAGGCCGGCGCCGCTGGGCAGCGGGAAGCCGTCGGGCGGCTCGACTGGCTGCGCATCGATGAGGCCGCTTCTTTCCAGGTGCGGCAACGCGCTTGCGAGTTCGTGAAGCGTCGCCATCGCTTCGCTCGTGAGCAGCCGAACGATGCGATCGCCGTGCCTGAATATTTTCCCGAAGGGATCTCTAAACGAGGCGGGGTCGCGGATCATCGATCGGGATCGTGCTTTCGCCCTTTCGTGCCAAAGCCACGCATCCGCGCCATGATTTTTTGCCACCACAGTCGCGTGGCGACGACGCCTCCGGCGATGACGGCGAGAACGGACTGTGCCAGAAGCGAGCCGCTGCCCACATCGAGATAGGCATATGCGGGGAGCGCGAACAGCACGAATGCCGCGATCAGCAGCAGACGATCGATGTTCCTCACGTGCCCCCTCAATGCCGATCGAGCTTGCGCGAGTATGGTTAGCCGAAGCGCATCCTAATGACAAGCACGCCGCCCCCGCTCATCCGCTTTCGCCACAGAGCGATTTTACGCCGCGGCGGCGACTTTCAGGTTCGCGCGGGTGCGAGGGTCTGGGTGAGGAGGGTGAGGCCGGTGGCGGAGGCGGTCAGGGTGTCGCCGGCGCTCACCGCGCCGTTGGTGATGAGGGAGACGGCGAGGGCGCCGGTGGTGGGGTTGTGCCACAGGAGGTCGGAGGTGCCGTCGCCGTTATAGTCGCCGACCCCGGCGAGCTGGAAGCCGCTCGGGGCGGTGCCGAAACTGTCCCAGCCGGTGACCTGGCCGTTGCTGATCACGTAGGCGCCGACCGCGCCGGTCGCAGCGTTCTGCCACAGGATGCCGTCGGTGCCGGTGGCGTTGAAGTCGCCGATCCCGACGATGCTCCAGCCCGCACTCGGCGTCCCCAGGCTGTCCCAGCCGGTGACCTGCACCGTTGCTGATCACGTCGGCGCCGACCGCTCCGGTGCTGGCGTTCTGCCACAGGATGCCATCGGTGCCGGTGCCGTTGAAGTCGCCCACCCCCTTGAGGGTCCAGCCCGCACTCGGCGTCCCCAGGCTGTCCCAGCCGGTGACCTGGCCGTTGCTGATCACGTAGGCGCCGAGCGCCCCGGTGGTGGTGTTCTGCCACAGGATGCCGTCGGTCCCGGTGCCGTTGAAGTCGCCGATCCCGACGATGTTCCACCCCGCACTCGGCGTCCCCAGGCTGTCCCAACCGGTGACCTGGCCGTTGCTCACGACATAGGCGCCGACTTCCCCGGTGGTGGCGTTCTGCCACAAGATGCCGTCGCTGCCGCTGCCGTTGAAGGCGCCCAGCCCGATCAGGTTCCAGCCCGCCGTCGGCGTCGCCAGCGTGTCGGTCGCGCCGACCTGGCCGTTGCTCATGACAAAGGCCCCCAGCGCACCCGCGCCGTTGAGCCAGACGATATCCGTCGTCCCGGTGCCGGTGAGATCGCCCAGCGGCGCGCGCGGGGTCGGGGCCGGCGACGCCAGTCCGCTGGCGCTGCTCCCGACGGCGCTCCAGCCCGTCCCCGGCGCCCCCAGACTGTCCCACCCCGTGACCTGACCGCCGCTCACCACGGAGACGCCGGCCGCGCCGGTGATGGTATTGCGCCAGAGAATGTCGTCGCTGCCGTCGCCCGTGAAATCGCCGGTCCCGGCAATGCTCCAGCCGGCCCCCGGCGTCGTCAGGGTGTCCCAGCCGGTGATCTGCCCGTTGCTCATCACATAGGCGCCCACCGCCCCGGTGCTGGCGTTCTGCCACAGGATGTCGTCGGTGCCGGTGCCGTTGAAATCGCCGATCCCGACCACGCTCCAGCCCGCCGTCGGCGTTCCCAGCGCGTCCCAGCCGGTGACCTGGCCGTCGCTGATCACGTCGGCGCCCAAGGCCCCGGTCGTCGCGTTCTGCCACAGGATGTCGGCGGTGATGCTGCCGCCACCGGTGAAGTCGCCGATCCCCACCAGGTTCCAGCCCGGTGTCGGCGTCCCCAGGCTGTCCCAGCCGGTCACCGCCCCGTCGCTGATCACATAGGCGCCCAAGGCCCCGGTACTGGCGTTCTGCCACAGGATGTCGTCGCTGCCGGTGCCATCGAAATCGCCGATCCCGACAATGCTCCAGCCCGCCGTCGGCGTCCCCAGCGCGTCCCACCCGGTCACCAGGCCGTTGCTGATCACATAGGCCCCGAGCGCTCCCGTGCTCGCGTTCTGCCACAAAACGTCGGACGTGCCGCTGCCGCTGAGATCGGCCGTCCCCACCAGGGTCCACCCCGCCGTCGGCGTCCCCAGGCTGTCGAACGTCCGCACCACCCCCGTGCTCAGCACCGCCGCATCCAGCGCCCCCGTCCCCCCCGCCTGCCACAAAATGTCCGACGTCCCTGCACCCGTGAAATCGCTGACAACCGGCCACGCCGGTATCGTTTCATTGGCGAACTGCAAATATTGAATATGGGTGAGCGTGTCGTCACTGCCGTTGCCGACCACGATCACCGCGCCATTGCTCTTAACAATGCGATAGTCCGCACGCGGACCCGCATAGACAGCCGTGTTGATGCCGCTGCCGCCCTCGATCGTGTTGACGCCGGGCCCGCCTTCGAGAAAGTCGTTGGCGCTGTTGCCGATGAGGGTGTCGTTGCCGGCCCCGCCGATGCACGTCGTTACCGTCGTGCCAAAGGCAATGGCGAGAGCGTCGACCCCGTCATAGGGCGCAAACGGCGACGGCGGAGCGGGGAATATCAAATTCCCGGGGTCGACGTTCACGTTGGTGCCGAGCGAGCTGAAGGTGCCGGGGCTAAGATCGATCGTGCAGGCGGCCGTGAAGCTCGCGAAGTTCAGCGTATCGTGCGTTCCGCCGTCGGCGATCGTCTCGTAATCCGCGACATTCGGGCTGAAGGTGTAGGTGAAGGCGCCGGGCGCGCCGGTGACGGTGTCGCCGTCGGCGCCAAAGATCGACTGCAGGACGGCGAGGCTCGGAGAATTGTTGGCGCCGTAAAGGTATTGCAGCGCCGCGACATCGAACATGCCGTAGCTCAGCGGTTCGAGATTGTAGATCAGCTGTGCGCTGGTATCGAGAAAGCCGCTGTCTTGAGCTTCGGTATAGGACATCACCGAGTAGAGATGCGTGTCCTCGCTTGGATAGTCGGTATCGAGCACCGAGGCGGGGTCACCCGCCGCGTTCTCGTCGAAGGGATGCTTGAGGCCGAGCGCGTGGCCGATTTCGTGGAGCAGCGTGAGCCAGCCGAACCCGCTATTCGGCGCGCCGTCGGCAACGGATGCCGTGGTGAGGGATCCCGGCGACAGATCCTGATTGGTCGCGACGTTGTCGAGGTAGATGTTCGCCTGAGTCAGAACGCCGAGAGTGGTATTCCAATAGGTGATGCCGGCCTCGCCGGAGGCGCCGGTGTTGGTCTCATCGAAGCCGAAGGTGATGTCGGCACTGCTGACGCTGCTGGTCTGGACGAAGGTGATGTTGGCGAACTGCTCGATATAGCTGAAGGCGAGCTGCACCGCCGCTTGCTGCGCCGACGACAGAGCGACCACCGTGTCGCCGGTGGGCGTCGTGCCGCTCGTCTGAAAGGCGTAGGTGATGGTGGCCGGCGTGCCGTCCGGATTGCCCGATCCGCCGATGGGGCCGTAATTCCAGCGGTAGCCGTTCCCCTGGAGCAGATCATAGACGTAATAGGGAGCGGTGGTCATGCCCGCGCGCTTCCGTTGCGCCGCCGCCGAGACCGAAATGCGTTCATGCTGCCGATACGATCAAATGCTGCCGATGTGGCGCCTCGCGAGCAAGGCGCCCAGCAACTTACTTATTCTTTCATAATCAGATATTGCGGCGGCGTCGCTGAATTTCTTGTGATCGGAACGAATACAATTTTTCCGATAGTATCCCGGGCATAATTCAACCGTGAGGAAGCTCAGCGGCAGGGATGGCAACGCCAATATGCGCGCGGGACCACAGTATCATCTCAGGAAAGCGCGCAGCAGCATCAGACGGCACACCGTTGAGGGAATTCGTCACTGCCGTCGTCGTGAAGGAGGAGTTCGGTGAGGCGTAACGTCAATGAGGCCGGAGCGCCGTATCAACCATCGATAGCGCCTGCTCGGCAACTACCGTACGATGTTGATCGCGTTCGCTTGGCTCAAGAGCCGGTATATACGCTGAGCGCCAACAGAATTGCGCGACCGCAAGTCCCGATTCGGGGGATTAGCGGCGATTGCATCGGCATCGTCTGCCCGACTCGGGCTCGCGCTTCTGTTACCATTTTTAGCGATAGGATGCCTGCCACGCGAGGTCGTGTCCCGCCGAGTGGTGTAGGAGCTGTGGGTAAGTAGCCCGCCGCAGCGACCGCCAGAGTCTGGGCGGAGGCGGGCTACTTATCCACAGCGGTGGTCATCGTGGGTCTTCGGTAGGGTTTGGTCGCCAGACCTTTCACTCGAACCGAGGACCTTACGATGACCGACGAGATGATGAACCTTCGCGCGCTTCTGGAGAAGAGTTCGGATGCCGAGTTGCTGCGCGAGATGGTCGGCTTTGCCGCGCAGCGTCTGATGGAGCTGGAAGTTGAGGGCCTGACCGGCGCTGCCCATGGCGAGCGCAGTGCGGGCCGCATCAATCACCGCAATGGCTACCGCGATCGCGATTGGGAGACGAGAGCGGGCACGGTCGAGTTGCGCATTCCGAAGCTCAGGAAGGGCAGTTACTTCCCCGCCTTCCTGGAGCCGCGTCGCCTGGCCGAGAAGGCGTTGGCGGCGGTGGTCCAGGAAGCCTACATCCACGGTGTCTCGACCCGCTCTGTCGACGATCTCGTCCAGGCCATGGGAATGACCGGCATCTCGAAGAGCCAGGTGAGCCGGCTGTGCGAAGAGATCGACGACAAGGTCAAAGCCTTTCTGACCCGGCCGCTCGAAGGCGATTGGCCCTATCTGTGGATCGACGCGACCTATGTGAAGGCACGCGAGAACGGGCGCATCGTCTCGGTCGCGGTGATCGTTGCCGTCGCGGTCAACGGCGACGGGCGCCGCGAGGTGCTTGGCATGGATATTGGCCCCTCGGAGGCCGAGACCTTTTGGACCGAGTTCCTGCGCAAGCTCGCTCGGCGCGGCCTGCGCGGCGTCAAGCTTGTCATCTCTGACGCTCACGAGGGCCTGAAGGCAGCAATCACGAAAGTGCTCCATGCCTCCTGGCAACGCTGCCGCGTGGGGCTGTTGAAAAACCCGCCAATCCGTGATTCGTTTCTACCGTCGGCGATGAGCGGGAGTAGATCGTGATGTTGGGTTCGCGCGGTGCGGAGCAGGTGGAGTTTTTCGCCGGATCGCTGCGTGATCTTATTCCCGACGATCATGTGCTGGCCCGTGTCGACCGGGTGCTCGACCTGTCCTGGCTGCGCGCTGAAGTCACAGACTTGTACTGCCCAGACAATGGCCGACCCGGCATTGACCCAGAAGCGGCGGTTCGACTCATGCTCGCGGGATTCCTGCTTGGCATTGTCCATGACCGAAAGCTCATGCGTGAGGCACACGTTAATGTGGCGATCCGTTGGTTCGCGGGCTTCGGTCTCGCCAATCGTCTGCCCGATCATTCGAGCCTTACGCGCATCCGCCAGCGCTGGGGTGAGGCGCGCTTCCGTCGGATCTTCGAGAAGACGGTCACTGCATGCCTCGTCGCGAAGATCGCCAAGGGCGAGATCGTACACATCGACGCCACGTTGATCCGCGCCGACGTCAGTTGGGAATCTCTGGCCGGCCGCTGGGTCGCCAAAGTCGGTGAGGCAAACTCTCAGCCCGAGGAGGCGGAGCGGATCGGCAGACAAAGCGGGAAGTACAAAAAGGTCTGCGTCACCGATCCCGACGCCACCATGGCAACAAATGGCCGGAACCGGCGGCTCGAGCCAGCTTATAAGCAGCACACTGCGGTCGACGACGAGGCCGGCGTCGTGCTCGACGTGACCGTCACAACCGGCCAAGTCAACGAGGGCGGTACATTGGATGCGCAGATCGACACGGTCCAAAGGACGACGGGTGTCGCCGTACAAGCCGTGACCGCAGATGCGGGCTACGCCTATGCCAAGGTGTACGGTCGACTCGAGGAACGCCGGATCGAGGCGATCATCCCGCCCAAGGCCGAGCCGATCAGGAGCCCGGTGCCGATGCGCCGCTTCCGATACGATGCCAAGCACGATATCCTAAAGTGTCCGCGCGGCAAGATACTGAAGGCAGGGCGGGCGGTGAAGCACGGCCGCTTCTTCACCTCGCGAGCCAAGGACTGCAAACGCTGTGACCTGCGCAGCCTATGCCTGAGCGGCGGGCGCTCGAACAAGGCCGTGGTTCTTGGCGATAACTACCCCGCCCTGTTGCGAGCACGGCGCCGGCGCGAGCACTGGTCGGATCGCGATTATGCGCTCTATCAACGCCACCGATGGAAGGTGGAGGGCATTCACGGCGAGGCCAAAACCTGGCATGGGCTCGCGCGTGCCATCCGGCGCGGCTTGGCCAACATGCAGATCCAGGCTTACCTGACGGCAGCCGCAATTAACCTCAAGCGGCTCGCCACATGGATCATTGCGCTGCTTTGTGCCCTGCTGACTGCCGCCACGTCGATCATGGGCGATCCGCGTCTGAAAAATCGTCAGGCGTTGAGCAAACGGCACCCGAACGGTGTCGAGCCTGCTGCCGTCGCGTGACGAAAACTTCTTCAACAGCCCCCGCGTCCACTTCATGCGCAACGTCCTGGCGCACGCCGGCCGGCAGGGGCGCCGCGTCGTCGCCGCCTTCATCGGCACCGCCTTTGTCCAGGACGACGCCGAGACGGCACGCGCCCAATGGCGCCAAGTCGCCGATCAGGTTCGCCCCAAGGTGCCTAAGCTTGCCGCAGTCATGGACGAGGCCGAAACCGATGTCCTCGCCTTCATGAGCTTCCCGAAGGATCACCGGCCGAAGATTTATTCGACCAATCCATTGGAACGCCTCAACGGCGAGATCAAGCGCCGCACCGAGGTCATCGGCATCTTCCCCAATGAAGACGCCATCACCCGCCTCGTCGGCGCACTCCTGCTCGAGCAGAACGATGAATGGTCCGTGCAGCGCGCCCGCTATATGTCCCTGGAAACCATCGCGCCCTTGAGCGATGATCCGATCGTCAGGCTGTCCGCTGTGACCGCCTGACGCTTCCGGCCAACCTCGCCGGAGATCGCGACGCCGCCGCCGCTCCTACACCACGCCCTGGGACACGATCGCCACGCGATGGCCGCCTCACCCGAAAAGTTCGATTTCGAGTACTTCGAACGCTTGCCATACGCCAAAATTGTCCCCTCGGCCCAATCTTTTCTGGAGCAACGATTTCCACCTGGCTCTGACCCGGGCCCCGCAGTGGCATTGTTGGAATCAGCCGGGGCGAAATGTGGGGAGAGCATCTTTAAGCGAATTATCCGGTTGATTGTGGTACGCCAACCGGATCATTCCCTAATTTTGGGCTCGGGTATAAGGATAGATTAAGTCACCTGTCTTGTATTGATCAGGCCAAACGATGATCTGCTTAGACGTGCCCTGGAACTGCTCGACGTCGTGTCCTGTGACATGTTGGAACTGGCTTACGATCTGACGGCCCTTGGTCCATTCGCCGTCGGGACCGAAGGAGAGATTGCCAGCAATCGTGGCGACGGTATGCGCATGCAGCCACGTTCCGATCTTCTCCTGGTCGAGACCGCCTGTGCCCTCAACCCCAGCCGCGAGGACCTGCAACGCTGCATAGCCGAGGGGCGCGAAGTTATAGCCGTAGGGGTCAATGCCTTCGCTCATCGCCCGCTTGTGGTATTCAGCGAGCAACGGCTGAAGGCCGGGGAAATCAAATTTGGGCGACGGCACGTAGATGTCGGCCGTGTTCACGACGCCGTTGAGGAGTGGACCGAGCTGCGTCTTAAAGCCGGTGGAGAGCAGGCCGATCATGGTGCCGCCGAACATCTTTGTCTTCAGCCCCACCTCGGCTGCGGCTCGGATCATGCCAATCGTGTCGGGCGGATAGCTGGCGTTGTAGACGATGTCGGGATCGGTCGCCTGGACCGCGCGGATGATCGGAGAAAAGTCGGTGGTGTTGGGGGGATAAGCCCTGTCATAGACTATGTTGAGACCGTATTTTTTGGCATCGTCGCGCACGCCTTCAGATGAAATCTTGCCAAGCTCGGCATCGGCGACCGCGATCGCCAAGCTCGTGGGCTTAGGGTTCTGTGCCATGGCGACGGCGAAGAAACCATCGGCGAAGGCGTGCTTCGGATCAGGGCCGACGGAGTTCATTGAGAAGTAACGGGGATAGTGGAACTGAAGATTGGCGCCTTGCGCCGTGATCCCGACGGTCACCATGCCGTGCTGCATGAAGACCGGCAGGGCCGGCACCACGAGGTTGGTGCCGTAGGGTCCGACTGTGAGGTCGACCTTATCGATCTCAATCAGCTTGGTGTAGATGCCGGGAACCTGGGTTCCCATGCTTTGATCGTCGTAATAGACGAGTTCGACCGGGCGCCCCAGCAGCCCGCCATTGGCGTTGATGTCGTCGCGCCAAATTTGCATGGCCGTTAGCACCTGCTTGCCGTTGGCAGCGAGCCCACCGGTGAGCGATATACTGAGCCCGATGCGGATGGGCTCGGCGCCGTGGCTGGGAGTCGCTACGAGCGCCATGCACAAACCGAGGCCAAATAATGCGCCCACTCCGCGATGCCAGGCGTGACTCATGGTCCATCTCCTCCCGAGAGAATGCTGACTTAGTACGGCGCTATTTCGCAGTGGGGCTACGGTTTACTCGGCGTTCCGGTCGGGGCGTTTGAGACGGAAATTTCGTTCCATATGTCCTTTGCCGACTAGGTCGCCCTGCTCGAAGATCCAGGTATAGCCGCCTTCTGGGTTAGAGAGGATCTCCCAGTCATTGCCGTCGCGGTCAACAAAATGAAAGGAATAGGTGCCGTGAACGGAGACCGGCTTGGTGATGTTGGTTAGGCCCCATTTCTCCGCCTGCTCATGACAGAGCCGCCAGGATTCATCGACATCCGCTTCGCTCTCGACGTCGATGCCATTGTGGTTGATGCGATGCATCGTCGGTGCCTTGTCGCTTTTCACCACAGCATAGACATGGTTCCCGCCGAGCCGGACCATCATCGAGATCGGGCTCGTCCGTACCACCTCCAGGCCGAGGAACTCCTCGTAGAATTTGCGCGTGGCGTCCAGATCACGCGAACCCAGCGTGCCGTGGGAGATGAACCTAGTATTGAGTGCGGACTTCCTCAGGGCGGTGGCGGCCTCGCTCATACCTGCTACTCCTCCATTTTGTTCTTCAGTCTATGAATTGCGTGCAGCGCAGGCAAGTGACGCCATCAGTCCGAACGATGGAGGAATATCGGGCGGACGGTCCGACCAATCTCACATGCAGCGCAACGCATCCGACGACCGCCGTTCACGCGAGGCAGCATCGCCGCGATGCCGGCAAGGACCGTGCGGCGCGTCGAGCGTCGAATGTGCTCCTGTTCCACGGTCCCCCTCGGTCCTGACCAACCGAATCGTAGCATGGAAGGGGTTGCCATGGAGCCTATCGACGTAGGCGGGCTCGATGCCCGAGTTCTGGTCAGGTCACGCCGTTCGGCAATCGTTCGGTGAACGGCAAAACCGCCGTTCATTCGCGCCCGGGTTTGAACGGAGAGGTCGTGCGCAGGAACGGACTTGACGAGTTTTGCGCTCGTGCAAACGATCTCTAGTCGTCACGATCGATTGGCCCGAATCTCCCACATGCAACTGACGGCTGCTTTTTCAGGTCGCGGACGGATCGCCGTGTTCGATCGCGGCCGGGGCGCTGCCCGTCACCGAACGAAGCGGGTTACGCGCATCTTGATCTCCGCGGATTGAAATCTGCTGCTCGATGAAGCCGGCGAAGGCGCGAGCTTTGGCGCTCGCGCGCCGTCCCGTCGGGAACACGGCCCAAAGATCGATCGGCGGCAACAGCCAGTCGTCGAGCACAGATTTGACGGCGCCCGAATTCAGCTCCGGCGCGAACATCCACTCGGAGGCGACCGCTAGGCCGAGGCCCGCGAGCACGCCTTCGCGAACGCCCTCTGCGGCGCTAACGCGAACACGGCCGTCGATCGTGACGGGGGTTTCGGTACTGCCGCGCCGGAACGTCCAGTCCGTTCCGCCCGAGGGTTGCTCATAGACGACCGCTTGGTGTGCCGCGAGGTCAGCCGGCGTCTCCGGAACACCCATCGCCGCAAAATAGGTCGGCAGGCCTATGACGCGCCGCGCGCATTGTCCAATCTTGCGCGCCGTGAGCGCGGAGTCGGTCAGCTGACCCATGCGCAATGCGACGTCAATGCCCGCTTCAATGAGATCGATGGGTCGGTCGTCGAGAACGACATCGACAGAGAGCGAAGGGTGCCGCGCCAAGAAAAGGGGAAGACGCGGCATGACGTGAATCCGGGCAAAGGTTACGCTCGCGCAAATTCGCAGGCGTCCCGAAAACGTTGCCGCGGCGCCGCGCGCCGCGGTCTCGGCCTCCTCGGCTTCCTCAATCGATCGTTTGGCACGCTCGTAGAAATGCCGGCCCGCTTCGGTTGGCGTTAGACCGTGCGTCGAACGCAGCAACAGCCGCACGCCAAGCCGCTCTTCGAGCTGCGCGACCGTCTTGGAGACGGAGGGCTGGCCGAGGCGAAGCTGCTTCGCCGCACCGGAGAACGAGCCAGCCTCGACGACGCGGACGAATGCCTCCATCGCAGCCAGGCGATCCATCTCCATTCCCTCTCGGGTTGAGGCCTACGGCTCTGTCGAGGATACCGCCAATGATCGTTTGACGCATGTACCGATGTGGCAGCCGTCGTCGCACGGGGCTCAACGCACGCGCATTCGCGCTCTTGCCGTCGTCCATCGCCTATTCCCCCTCGGAATAATCGATAATCCGACCGGACGGCTACCCCGATCGCGGGCGAACTTTTAGCTTTACCGTTCATGCGAGAACCTCACATCGACGATCTATTGGAACCTGCGCCGCTGCGGCTGCGGAAGTGCGCCAGCAGTCGGCAACCCTTCGCGCCGACGCGGTTCAGCGCCAGCATGAATGGAGAACGCTCATGTCTCAACCGGAACAGTTCGACGTTCTCATCTTGGGCAGCGGAGAGTCCGGCAAGCTGCTCTCCTGGCACTTGGCGCGCACGGGGCAGCGGACGGCGGTCGTCGAGCGTCAGTGGGTCGGCGGCTCCTGCCCCAACATCGCCTGCCTGCCCAGCAAGAACGAAATTTGGAGCGCGAAGGTCGCACATCTGGCGCGCCACGGCGCCGAGTTCGGCCTGAAGACAGGCCCCATCACCGTCGACATGGCGGCTGTACGCCAGCGCAAACGCGTCATGGTCAACGGCGAGATCGAGGCGCATCTGCAGTTGTATCGTGCGACCGGAACCGATTTGATTATGGGGAACGCGCGGTTCGTCGCGCCGAAGACGCTGGAGGTTCGCGGCACCGACGGCGGGACACGCGTGCTCTCCGGCGAGCGGGTTTTCGTCGATGTCGGAACGCAAGCGGCCATTCCGGACGTTCCCGGCCTGGCGGCGGCGCGCCCGCTGACGCACATCGGGGCGCTCGAGCTCGATTACCTGCCGGACCATTTGATCGTGTTCGGTGGTGGCTATGTCGGCCTTGAGATGGCGCAGGGCTACCGCCGCTTCGGCAGCCGGATCACCGTGATCGAGCCCGGCCGTCAGATCATGGGGCGGGAGGATTCCGATATCGCGGATGAGATGCGGCAAATCCTCGCGGACGAGGCCATCCAATTCTCGATCTTGTCCAAACCTCTCACTGTGCGGGGGCGGTCCGGAGAGCAGGTCGGCGTGAGCGTGCGTACGCCGTCGGGCGAGCAAGAGATCGAGGGCAGCGATATCCTGGCGGCGGCGGGCCGCGTTCCGAACACCGATGGGATCGAGCTCGAGGAGGCCGGTATCGCGCTTGATGCCCACGGCTATGTGCGCGTCAACGAGCGGCTGGAGACCACTGCGCCCGACGTCTGGGCGATGGGCGAGTGCGCCGGCAGCCCGCAATTCACGCACGCCGCCGCCGACGACTTCGGCATCGTGCGTGACAACCTCGCCGGCGGAAACCGCACCACGCGCGATCGGCTGGTGCCCTATTGCATGTTTACCGACCCTCCGCTCGCGCATGTGGGCCTGAGCGAGCGCGATGCGCAGCAGCAAGGCGTCGCCGTGCGCGTCGCGCGACTTCCGACGAGCGCGGTGCTGCGGACTGAGGCGACCGGCGAAACCCGAGGCGTCATGAAAGCGCTGGTCGGCAACGACGATCGCATCCTCGGCTTTACGATGAGCGGCGCCGAGGCCGGCGAGGTGATGACCGTCGTGCAGACCGCAATGCTGGCGAAACTGCCCTACCCGCGGCTTCGCGATGCCGTGATCGCGCATCCGACCATGTCCGAAGGGCTCGGTGCGCTGCTCTCGAACGTGCCGGCGCGATCGGGCGCCTGACTGCATCGGAGCCTTGTTTTTGTCCCGCCTACGATAAGGAGGATTCAATGAGTCGCTTTGACGTTTATCGCCAGAGTTTTCCCAATGCCCGCCTGACGCGATCGAAATCCGGCGTGCTCGAAGTGGCGCTTCACTCCGATGACGGCACGCTGGTCTTCAATGGGCACACGCACGAGCAGTTCGTCGACCTGTTTCATGCGATCGGCTCCGATCGCGACAACCGCGTCGTCATCCTGACCGGCAGCGGCGATGCGTTCATGGAGCGGATCACCGTCGACGGCTTCGACTTCTTCACCCCGCAGGGCTACGACAAGATCTATCGCGAGGGCAAAAGAGTTCTCATGAACATCCTCGACATCGAGGCGCCGCTGATTGCCGCGGTGAACGGTCCAGTGCGGCTGCACTCGGAATACATCCTGCTCGCCGACATCGTGCTCGCGACGCCATCTACAATTTTTCAGGACAAGCCCCACTTCGAGTTCGGCATCGTGTCGGGCGATGGGGTCCAACTGCTGTGGCAGGAAGCGATCGGCACGATCCGCGGCCGGTATTTCATCCTGACGCGGCAGGAGCTCGACGCCGAGACCGCAAGGCAGTGGGGCGCTGTCAACGAGATCGTTCCAGCCGACAAGCTCCTCCCGCGCGCCCGCGAGATCGCCGAAGAACTAGTCAAGCTACCGCCGCTGGCCACGAGCTACACCCGCGTCGCGATGACGCAAAAACTCCGCCGCATCATCGACGAAGGCGTCGGATACGGGCTCGCATTGGAGGGCATCAGCGCCGCCGATGTCGCACGCACGAGGGTGCAGTGAGCGAGGCAGGCTTGGTGTCAGTGAAGGTGACCGTCAACGGGCGCGGCTGCACGTTGACGGTCGAGCCGCGCACGACGCTGCTTGAGGCATTGCGTGAGCAGCTGACCCTGACCGGTACAAAGAAAGCCTGTGACCGCGGCGAGTGCGGGGCTTGCACCGTTCATGTCAACGGCCGCCGCATCCTGTCCTGCATGGCTTTGGCGGCGATGCAGGAGGGAAGGCAGATCACAACCATAGAGGGGCTCGAGCACGACGGTAAGCTCCATCCCCTCCAGGAGCACTTCATCGAGCACGATGGGTTTCAATGTGGTTTCTGCACGCCCGGACAGATTATGTCGGCTGTCGCCGTGCTCGAAGAGGCGAATGCCGGTTGGCCGAGCGCAGCGACGGTCGACGTGAGAAAGCCCTTCACGCTTGCGGACCTCTCGAAGACAGAAATCCGTGAGCGCATGAGCGGGAATCTCTGCCGCTGCTCCTGCTATCCCAATATTGTCGCTGCTGTCGCCGAAGCCACAGGGAGGCGCTGAAATATGCATCCTTTCTCGCTTTCAAGGGCTGATGATCCGCAGAAAGCCATCGCGGCCCACGCTCGCGACCCGCAACTCGCGTTCATCGCGGGCGGTACCGACCTTATCGGGCTGATCAAGGATCGGGTGACCCTTCCCGAGAGTCTCTTGGACATAAACGCTCTTCCCAACCTGGCGCGCGTTGAAGCGCGGGCGGACGGCGGCCTTCGCGTTGGTGCCCTCGCCCGCATGAGCGATGTGGCGGCTGATAGCGAGGTCCGGGATCGGTTCCCGGTCATCGCCGAAGCCCTTCTCTTGGCAGCATCGGGTCAGCTCCGCAATATGGCCTCGATTGGCGGCAATATCATGCAGCGCACGCGCTGCCCCTATTTTCGCGATGAGGACGCCCTGCCGTGCAATAAGAGGCAGCCCGGCTCCGGCTGCTCTGCAGTGCACGGGCTCAACCGCAACCACGCCATCTTCGGTTGGTCCGACGCGTGCGTCGCCACAAACCCCTCCGATCTCTCGGTCGCCCTCGCTGCGCTCGACGCGAAGGTGATCGTGCGCGGGACCGCGGGAGAGCGGTCGATTCCGTTCGTGGAGCTTCACCGTCTGCCGGGCAGAACGCCCGAGCGAGACACGGTGCTCGACCGCGGTGACCTGATCGTCGGAATCGACGTGCCCGCAACTCCTGAGGCGCGGGCCTCGCATTACCTCAAGGTCCGCGACCGTGAAGTCCTACGAGTTCGCGCTGGTGTCGGCCGCTGCCGCCGTGTCGCTCGATGGCCGCCGCGTCCGCTCGGTGCGGCTGGCGCTGGGTGGCGTCGCGCACAAGCCCTGGCGCCTCACAGCGACCGAAGCGGCACTTCGCGGCGCGGCGCTCGACGATCCGGGCGCGCTCCAGTTGGCCATCGCCAAATCCTTCACCGACGCGCGCCCGCTCGGGCACAACGCCTTCAAGGTCGAACTTGCCCAGCGTGTCGCCTTGCGCGCGCTGCAAACTGCCGGAGACCGCGCATGAGTGCCGTTGGACAACCGTTGTCGCGCGCCGATGGGCGTCTCAAGGTGACCGGCCGCGCCCCCTATACGGCGGATATCCGCCTTTCGGGCCTCGCGCACGCCGCCATCGTCCACAGTCCGATCGCAAACGGCCGGATCACCTCGATCGACAGTTGTGTAGCGGAGGACGCGGGCGTACTGGCGGTCTTCACCCATCGCAACACGCCGCAGATGAACCCGACGCCGAAGCCGTGGAGCCACCTCCATCCGCATGGGCAGGGCTATCTGCCGCTTCAGGACAACAAGGTCCATTACGCCGGCCAACCGGTCGCAGTCGTGGTTGCTGCGACCCTCGACCAGGCCCTGCATGCCGGGACGCTCATCAAGGTCCGGTATGACGTTGAGCCATCCGTCGTGTTCGGGCCTGAATCGGCGAAGGGGGCATTCGATCCGCCGCAATTTCTCTGGCCCGTCGCCTCGTCGGTCGGCGATGCAGAAGAGGGGATCGCATCCGGCGCGGTGCGGATCGAGCAGACCTACACCACGGCCGACCGGCATCACAACCAGATGGAGCCGCATGCGACGACGGCGATGTGGGACGCTGACGGCTCACTCACGCTCTATGATACGACGCAGCACATCTTCGGCGCGAGGGAGCTGATCTCGATCGTGCTCGGCATGCCTATCGAGAAGATCACGGTCATATGCCGTTTCCTCGGCGGCGGCTTCGGCGGCAAGGCCTATGTGTGGCCGCACACGCTGCTGGCGGCACTCGCCGCCAAAGCGTTGAACCGGCCGGTGCGTCTTCAGCTCACGCGCGCTCAGATGTATTCGATGGCTGGCCACCAGCCGGCCACGATCCAGACGATCGCGCTTGCCGCAGACAAGGACGGCAAGCTCACCGGCATCCGCCACGAGAGCATCTCGCCGACGTCCGTTTTCGACAACTACATCGAATACGCGGCGCTCTCGAGCCGCTCGCTCTGGCCCGCGAGCGCGGGCATCGCGACGAACCACAAGATCGTGCATGTCAACCGCAATACGCCGACTGCTCTGCGTTCGCCGCACGAGGCGCTCGGGCATTTCGCACTCGAAAGCGCGATGGACGAACTTGCTTGCGCGGCGGGGATCGACCCGGTCAAGCTGCGGCTGCTCAACGACACGGAGATCGACCCGCTGAGCGGCCGGCCCTTCTCGACGCGTCTCCTGCGCAAATGTCTGACCGAAGGAGCAGCGCGCTTCGGCTGGGAGAGGCGCTCGCCCGAGCCGCGCTCGATGCGCGACGGACGCTTTCTGATCGGCCAGGGAATGGCCGCGGCGATCTACACGCATTGGCGCTGGCCGGCCAAGGCTCGGGTGACCATTCATGGCGATGGTTCGGCGGTCGTCGAGACCGGGACCCACGACCTAGGAACGGGCACCTACACTGTCATGCGGCAGGTCGCAGCCGACGCGCTCGGTGTGACACCGGATGCGGTGACGGTACGTCTCGGCGATACGCGGTTGCCCGAGTCACATGCCTCTATCGGTTCGGCGACGATGGCCAATGCTGGCGCCTCGGTCCTGCTGGCGGCGAAAGTGGCACGCGAGAAGGCGATCGAATTGGCGATGACCGGCCAGGACGCGCCCTTTGCCAATGCGCAGCCCGAAGACGTACGCGTTGCAGACGGCACATTGACGCTCGCACGGAGGAATGTCAGCGTGACCTACGCAGAGCTGCTGGCACACAACGGCCTTTCCGCCTTGGTCGGCGACGCGGACTATGATCCGGCTCCGGAGCACGAGGGACCGAAGGCGGTCTTCAGCTTCGCCGCGGTTTTCGCGGAGGTGCGAGTCGATTCCGACCTTGGGCTGGTACGCCTCAACCGTTTCGTCGGCGCCTATGACGCCGGTCGGATAATCAACCCCAAGACCGCGCGCAGCCAAGCGATCGGCGGCATCATCTGGGGCACCGGACAAGCGCTCCTCGAACAATCTGAGACGGACCCGGCGCTGGGCCGGTTTCTGCATCGAAATTATTCCGGTTATCTCGTGCCGACCAACGCCGACATCCCCGAGCTGGATGTCCTGTTCGTCGGAGGGTTCGACGAGGAAGCTAGTCCGCTCGGGGCGAAGGGACTCGGAGAGCTCACCGCCGTATCCGTGGCCCCCGCGATTACCAATGCCGTCTTTCACGCCACCGGCAAACGGATCAGGGACCTGCCGGTGACCGCCGAGAAACTGCTATGAGCCGGTCAAGAGGCTTCCCGGCAGGTTGAGAGGAAGGTCTCGCTAGTCTCCGCGTCGTTCTTCGACCGCGTCGACGCGATCGGGGTAAAAAGCCAGATGATCCTTGATCAAGGCCACGGCCGCGTACGGATCCTCATGGGTCCATACCGCGTTGATCGAGCGCTCCCCGCCTGCGGGGATGCTGAAATACGCGCATGGCAGCGGCTCCTCTTGAGGCTGTGTGCACCTGTACACGCTCCCACATCCTGACCCGGAACGGGGGCGGTCCATGCCATCAAATGGGCTACCACGCGACGCTACATACAGATCGAGGCGATGACCGAACTCACACCGCCGGCGATCGATACCGCACCCACGAAACTTCCACCGCAGGCGGCCTAACCAATGGCCACCTCACACTCCACCCCGAATTACACCATCTTGACGGACGTGACCTGAATGTCTCAGCCGGTCTGTTGAAAAAATGCCGCCGCAGAATTTTCCAGCTAATCCGTGGCGGTGTTTTCAGGGAGCTGGTCAAAGCAACAAACGGCTTTGAACCGGCGAAGCAATAAGCCGCTCGAGTTCGCTCACCCTTTCCATCGTATTCCGATAGCCTTCTTCGATCGCGCGGTCGAATGAGTGCCAGTCGCGAATGGCGATGGTTTCCATCGGCGGTGCCAGGATTAGATCGGCGTGTTCACGGTGGCTCAACGCCTGGATCGTACCGCCCACAGTTGCGGCCCTGAGGAGGATGCTTACAATCCCTGGTCCATCGTAATCAGATGGCGCAAAGAGGCGCCGAGCGAGACTATCTGCGCGTGCCTTGCCGCTCTGAAGGCTGTGATAGCGTGTCATGTCAACGCCGATTATGGGTCCGCGCCGCATGGCGTCCATGACGTCGGTCGGCAGGTTATTCATGACACCGCCATCAACAAGGACGTCGCCCTGTTCAGTAACCGGCGGCAGCAAGCCGGGAATTGCGATGCTGGCTCGCAAGCTGCGCCAGACCGGGCCGCGGCGCAGCACGGCCACTTCGCCATTGGTCAGGTTCGCCGCCACAGCAAAGAACGGGCGCCACAAATCCTCGGCTCGATTATCACCAAAATGCCGACGCAGCCGTCGTTCGACCTTTCGGCCCTTGATCAGGGCGACGTAGGGGAATGCATAATCGCCGAGCGGATTGGATCTGACGAAGCCAGCATGCATGCGCTCGTACAATTCCTTATCGTCCCACTCTAGCGCCACGCCAGCAGCGATGATCGCGCCCATGCTTGTGCCCCCGACCATGTCGATCGGGAGGCGAGCCTGGCGGAGCGCCTTGATGACGCCGATATGCCCAAACCCGCGCGCGCCGCCGCCGGACAGCACAAGGCCCAACGCACGTCCCATGACGTACCGAGCAAGCCGTGCGATGTCGTCGCCATCCCCCAGCCTGAGGTGGCAGTGGAAACGCACCTGGAAATGGCGTAGCCAGGGTTCGGCGGGTGCGGGTGAGCAGGTACCGGCATCCTGAAGCAGCACAAGCTCGGCCTGCCGCCACGGCAATTCCCCGATTTTTTTAATCAGTCCTACCTGGTCGTGCGGCAACTCCGCTGCAAGTGCCACAAGCAGGACGCGATCGGATTGTCGGATACAGGTCTGCGTCCAGTCCAAGTCGACCGCATCGCCGCAATAGATCACCAGATCGTGCGCGGTCTCGATAGCTTGGAGGGAGTCGGCGCGCTGGTCGGCAGCGGAGTTGTCGAGAAAGATTGCCTTGCCACCCGCTTTGACGATGGCCGCCGTCAGCCCAGAAGCTAGACGATCGATCGGGGCTCCAGTGTGCAACGGTATTAGCGCCAAATTCTTCGGTACGTTGAAAGCACGCCGATGAAAGTTGAAAGCGCGGTTGAACAATTCAATAAGTTGTCCTGCAAACGTCAGTATCGACTGCGGATAATTGCGCAGGAGTCGGTCAAAGGCGGATTTGCTGAGCCAAGCCAGCGACGTATCGCGAATGGCGAAGCAAGTGTTCATCTGCGGCTTGTTGAGCAGCAAGGTGTATTGGCCAACCACCTCACCTACCTGCACAAAAACGGACGGCTCGTCGTGGGTCACCATTCCGGCGACAATTCCAAGGCAGCCGGTCAAAACCATGTAGATGCCGGTAGCCGGGTCATTTTCCTGGAAGAGAACCCTCCCACCCGGCAAGCTGAACCAAACCAGCTCCGCTTCGAGGGACGCCCGGGCCTGAGGGTCTAGGCTGTCGAAGACCGACGGGCTGGGCAGCGGAATATGGAACGGGGGCGACGCGGCGATCATCTCAGCGTCCGTCGGGGTAGGCCACCGCTTCGCCGAGCTGCCACAGCGTCGACGCCGCGTGATAGCACAAGGCGACGCAGGCGATGTCGTCGGATTGTGGCGCCCCGGAAGCGAATTCATCGACGCGCCGCACCACCTCCTCGACCAGGTCCTGCGCAGCGGCGCCGCACGGCGCGCCGCACGCGGCGGCGAGACGATCCTCGCCGAACTGCTCCTGCGTCGCATTCTCGGCCTCGGTAATGCCGTCGGTGTAGAGCAGCAGCCGGTCGCCCGGCGCCAGCACGATTGTGCGCGGCCGGTACGCGACCGGGGCCACCACCGCGAGCGCCGGCCCGCAAGTCGCAAGCCCTTCGCACGCGCCGGCGGCGCGCAGGACGAGCGGCGGGTTGTGGCCACAGTTGCAATAGGTGAGCGTCCCCGACGACAGCTCAAGCACGCCGCAGAAAAGGGTCGCGAACATCGATTCGCGGTTATCCCGGCTCAGGAACTGGTTGGCGCGGCCGACCGCGGTGGCAAGGTCGTCGATCTCGCGCAGCGCGATCTGGATCACCGTCTGGGTGATGCCCATGAACAGCGATGCCGGCACGCCCTTGCCCGACACGTCGCCGATCACGATCGCGATCCGGTCCGGGCCCATCGGAAAGTAATTGTAGAGATCGCCGCCGACCTCGCGCGCCGGCCGGATCAGCGCGTAGATGTCGATGCGGCTGTCGCGCTCGGCCAGCGCTAGCGGCGCCGGCAGCATGGCGCGCTGGATCGCCGCGGCGCTTGCCATCTCCTGGTCATGCGCGCGGCGCAGGATGATCTGCTCGGCCATGCGCCGGAAGGTGTGGGCGAAGCTCAGAAGCTCCGGCACAGGGTTGAGCAGTTCGTCGAGGATCGAGGGATCGAAGTCGTGCCGCTCGAGCGCAGCGAGCGCCTGGGTATAAAAGCCGATGGCGCGGTTGATCGTCACCATGCGCTCGCCGAGCTGGCGGATCACCGAGAGCAGAAGGTCCGGATGGGAGCGCGCGATCGCCAGGATCAGCTCGCCATCGATATGCAGCACTTCGATCGTCGAGCGCGCGCGCACCGTCGCCGTGCGCGGCATGGCCGCGAGCGTGCCGATCTCGCCGAAGAACTGCCCATGCCCGAGCGAATTCAGCACGACCGGGCCATAGGCCGTCTCGACATAGACGTCGGCCTCGCCGTCGAGCAGGATGAAGGCGCAATCGCTCGGATCGCCCTGGCCGATCAGGATCTCGCCCGCTTCGACGATCATCCTGCGGCCCTGGCCAACGAACTGCGCGATCGCGCTGTCGCTGAGCGGCGCAAAGATCGGATGCGTCCGGAGCAGCGAAATAAGCTTTGCGTCCATGTCGATTACCGGCCGGGTTGGCGCGCCGCCGCCCGCGCGAAATGGTCCAAACACCGAGTCATGATGAAGCAATTGTTGCGATCCCGGCAATGCTTTCATCAAACTGTCACACAATCCGGGTGGAATCGGATGCGGGCGCGGTTTGACTTTTGCCATGGGGAACGCAATGGAGCTGGTCGCGGAGGAGTTCGAGGGCGGGGTGACGTGGATCGTTCTCGAGGGCCGGCTCGACATCGCCGGCACCGGCGCCATCGACCTGCGCTTCAGCACGCTGACCGGCAGCCGGCGTTCGGTCGTGGTCGACTTGTCGGGTGTGACCTTCCTCGCCTCGATGGGGATGCGGCTGCTCCTGACCGGCGCCAAGACGGTCGCGAGCAAGGGCGGGCGAATGGTGCTGCATGGGCCCCACCCCAGCGTCGAGAAGGTGCTGACCATGGCCGGCATCGACGCCGTCATCCCGATTTACCACGACCAGGAAAGCGCGCTGGCGGCCGTGCGTCTGGTGTGAGGGCGGGCGCGCGGCAAGCGCGGACCGGCGCATGACCGGGGCGCACGTCCTCGTGGTGCGGCGCGACCTGGACGAGCTCGGCGGCGTCAATCGCTTCATCGAGGACGTGGTGCGGCGCGCGGGCTGGCCCGCGTCGCTCATCCAGCCCTTGCAGCTCTGCCTCGGGGAATCGGTCTCAAACGTGATCCGGCACGGCGTGGTGGGTGGCGGCGGCGCCGAGATCCGCGTGTCGCTCTCCGAGCGCGGCGGGCGCGTCATCGCGTGCGTCGAGGACGAGGGCGCGGCGTTCGACCCGACCGCGGTTGCGCCGCCGCCGCCGCTTCGTTCGCTCGCCGACGCGCGCGTGGGCGGGCTCGGCATCCATCTCATGCGCCAATATTCGGCGCGCATGGTTTACGCACGCGTCGGTCCGTGCAACCGCCTGGTCCTCGAGTTTGACAAGGACGCGCCGCCACCGAACCCGGCGTAGGTGGACGTGCCGACGGCGCGTTCCGGTCGCGCCTGACGTTACCCACGGTGGCCTCCCCCATACCCGAGGAGGAGCGGTTTATGCGCGGCATCGGGACGTCGTTGTCGTTGGTGTCTGTAGAGCTCGCTAAGTGCGAGCTGCAGCGCTCTCCACTTTGGAAATGCGGTCCCGCACCGTGAACCGCGGCTTCGTGGCAATACCGGACGTAAGGACAAGTCTGCGGCTTCTGCGCCGGCAGTGAAATTAGCTTGTAGGGTTTTGCAACCTCTAGCCCCACCGAGGTCTCGGCGTGCGGCCGACGAGCCTCTCCTCTTACATATTGCCGTGCCCGCGCTTGATGGTTTGGCGGATCACCGGCGCCGTGACCTGGTCGGAGATTTGAATGTTCCAAATTTCGCTTTCGCCTTGGGCAACGAAGTCGGCGAACAGCTTCGGGATTACCGACACATCGCGTATCTCGTGGCCGCGCAGGCCGAAGCCGCGTGCGATGTTTTCGAGCGCGGGCCGGCCGAACACAGCCAAGCTATCGTCGATTCCGTCCGCGCGTAGCTTGTGAAACTCCGAGCCGTACCCGCCGTCATTCATCGCGCATATCAGGATGCGAAAACCCTGACGCTTAAGCGTCTCGAGTTCCTGGATATGGAACAAGAGCCCGCCGTCGCCTTCGAACAGCACGATCTTGCCATCGCGGCCCTGCCAGCGTGCAGCCGCAACCCCAAGCGCATACGACAGGCCGTTGCCGACCGCGCCGAATTCACGAACCGTGGTGTAGCGCTCCGCCGGCCTGCCACGCATCTGAGTGTTGAAATAGGCCTGATGGCCGCCACCGACAACGATGTCCCAGTCCTTGGGAACCACCGCGTCGATGGCGTCGATCACGTCGCGCGGATCCAGCACCCCAGGCGCGATATCGAACGGCATCGAGTCCGCGGGCTCGGTCGCGATGCGATGCGCCAGCTCTTTCGTGCGTATAGACGCGGCCGTCGGTTTGCCGACGCCCAACTTTTTGTCGAGGCCGGCAAGGATTGCCTCGATGCCGATAAGCGCATCTGATCTGACGTAGATGTCGGCGGCCTTCTGTCCGTCGCGCAGTCCGCGTGGGGAATCGTCCAACTGGATCGTGCAGGCCTTTGCGAAGTAGTGCCCGCCGCCGACGTAATAGGACAGGCTCGTGCCCACCGCGAGCACGACATCCGCGGAACTCGTACATCTCCCTACCCAACGACGTGAAGTAACTGCCGGTGGTGCCGAGCCCGAACGGATGGTCGTGAAAAAGACCGCGCGCAGGCAGCGTATTGGAGAGCAAGGCGCCGCAGCGATCGGCGAGCTTGATCACTGCGTCCCGTGCGCCGGACCACAGCACGCCGCGGCCACCGAGGACGATCGGCCGCTTTGCCGCAGCTAGCCGCTCTACGGCCCCGGCCACGATTTCGGGATCGGGATGCATGCGTCCGACCTTGGGCTGATACATCGCCGAGGTCTCGTAGGGCTGGTTGGCCATATGCTCGACCTTCTGCAGGTCGTAGGGAATGCCCAGTACCACCGGCTGCCGCTCGTACTTGGCGATGTGGAAGGCCTCGCGCACGTAATCCATCATGCGCGGCACGCTATGCGCGGCGATGTAATGCGCCCCAGTCGCCGTCACCAGCGGCGCCTGGTCGATGTACTGATTGTAGAACTTGGCATTGATCGGCGACTCGCCAGCGAACACCACCATCGGCAGGCGCGCGCGAACCGCAGCCGGAAGCGCCGTCATCAACTGGGTCACGCCAGGGCCGCACGTGACGGAGGCAACGGCGACCTTGCCGGTGGCGACGTTATAGGCTGTGGCCGCCGCTACGGTGCAGTGCTCGTGTCTGACGTGGACAGTATGCACGCCCGGCAGTTTGGCAAAGGCGGTAGACCAGTGCATGTTGCCGTCGCCCATCAGGACGAACTGCGTGTCAACTCCCTCCGCCAGGAATGCTTCTGCGAGGGCCTCGTAGAGTTTGGGCATGGGCGCTGTACCCTTGGTGGAGGCCTGCCGATGGCATTTGCCGCCGTCGCAACAATCGGGATTCGACACGTCCCGACTGGTGGCTCCGAGGAGAGGCTACATCAGGCTTGCGCGCAGGCGGAAGGGGGCATCCTCTCTTTTGGTTCTGGCCGGGCCAGAGTCCGGCCCTGGCACTTATCAGACTTGCGAGTCACGCCGCCTCATGTCTGCTGATTTCCAGTTGCACTCTTTCCAGGCTGCGCTGCTGAAAGGCTGCTCACGGCCAAGCTCTTCGGCTTCGAGCATCGCGACGCCGACCGGGGCACCCGGGATCGGCGGCCGTGGAGCGCAGGTAGGAAACTTGGCGGCAAACGCGCGCTGAAGCCGCAACAGGTTTGGGCTATCCGGTTCTGGTTGGATCGAGAGCGCCGGCTGCGTGACTGTGCGATGTTCGATCTCGCGATCGACAATAAGCTTCGTGGGTGCCACGTGCGATTGCCCGTGGCGATCATCAATGTGCCGCGCGCAGCACGGTGGGTGATTACTTGGCGCGGGTCGCGGCGGCCGAGGCTCGGCCGGCCGCTGCTGGCACCGCTGACCGACGCGGCTGGTGGAAGCGCTGCTGTTCGCCAGGCTCGGCGTCACACCGCGCACGCGGCGCAAGGCCGAGCCGGACTGGCCGGCGATCCTCCGCAAGCTTCGCCTGGGCCGCCCGCTTGCGAAAATCTTAGGCCTTGATCTGCGCCAGTGTGCCGGCGATGTCGCCCATTCCCCAGTGCTCGACGATCTTGCCACCCGCCACGCGGAAGATGTCGCAGGAGGTGAAGCGCAGGCTTTTCCCGGTCGGCGGCACGCCGTACAGCACGCCTTGCTGCGTGCCCGTATAGACAAAGCTCGCCGCGAAGTGATCCTTGGTCGCGACCAGCACCTCGATTGCCACCTTGAGATCGGGCATGCCTTTCAGCCGCGCGGCGAAGAACCCAACGGAGCCCTGCTTGGGCGTGACGCCGGCGGCCGGCGGCGGTGCCGCGGCGCTGACCTGATGATTGACATAATCGTCGGCGAATAGCCGCGCGAAGCCGTCGATGTCGTGCGCGCTCAGCGTCGCCGCGAATTGGCGGCCAAGCTCGTGCGGGCTCGCCGCCGAAGCCGCGCTGGCGTCGGTCACGCCCAGGGCGACGCCAGCGCCGATCCCGGCGAGAACCAATCTGCGGTCCATCACGCAAACCCCCTCATGGCTATTGGGATGACGGCCGCGACCTTAGCACAGCGCGACGGTGATCGGACACGAGATCGGCGGTTGGCACGAACGAGCCGGTCGCCGAATTCCCATTCCCGAGGCCTATCGCCGCAACGATTGGATGCCGCCGCCCCGCGTCGCCTCGCGCATCGCGGAGCGCGAGCGCCGGCGTCCCTTGGTATTCCATAAGGGTGTTGATCCTGCCGTCCCCGCAAATCCCGGCGGGGCTCCAGCTCGGCAACGCCGATGTCGACTGCCTCATCCAGCCGTTTCACGCGGCGGCCATGCCGGCGATCTTCACCGGCATTCGCGTCGGGCTCGGCTTGAGCCTGATGGCGCCGCCGGAATGACCGCTCTCATCCTCAATGCGCTGGTGCTTTCGCTGCAATGGCTCGCCTTCCGCGGGGCGTCCTTCTTGGGCGGGTGGGCTGCTCGGCGACGTGACGACGCCGGTAATCGACCTGCTTCGCCCTTTGCCGCCTATCTCGGTGGCGCCGGTGGTGATGCTCTTCGCGGGAACCGGCAGTGTCGCAAAAATCGCCATCATCGCCTATGGCTGCGGCTTTCCCATTCTGAGCACGACGTTCGATGCGGTCCGCGCAACGCACCCCTTGCTGATCCAGGTCGGTCGGTCGCTCGGGCTTAAGCGGCACGACATCATGAGGCTCATTGACTTGCGTTCGGCCTTGCCGCATGTCCTGACCGGCGTACGCATCAGCCTGTCCTTGAGCCTGCTGATCAGCGTGAGCACCGAACTGCTTCTGTCGAGCAACGGGCTTGGAGATTTCATTTCGCGGGCGCAGCAGCTTTTTCATATCACCGACGAAGTTGCGGCGCTGGTGCTGATCGCCGTGCTCGGACTGGGCGTCAGCAACCTCTACGCCATGATCGATCGGCGCCTGTTGGCTTGGCATTACGGGCGCTTGGCCAACGGCCGCAAACCGTGAGTGTGAAGACGCCGGCAATAGTGCCCACCTGCCTAAAACCCGTAGCCAGCAGCCTACTTTAGCGGGTTGAGGGGCGACGATAGGCTTTCAGGACGCTCAGTCGATCCAGCGTTGAGCGTCGGCCAAAAATATCTATAGGGCATCCCGCTGCTTGATCAAAGACGCGAGCTTCGCTTCCTGTTCCGCAATACGCTCAGCGTTGATGTCTTCGTCGGCCGCGCCGGATCTTGCGGCAGCCTGCTCGGTCAATTCGAGAAGGTTATCCCGAATGACTGCTATCTGGGCGTTGATTTCCGCTAAGCGGTCCGCATCAGGCATGAGCGTTTTCCTTGATCTCAGTCTGCAGTTCCGCGCTGAAGCAGTCAGCATAACACCAAATGCGACGCGCTGCGATGCCCCCGCTGTGGCCCAGGGCACGGCGAACACAAGAAAACCTCCGATTGTAAATTGGGTATCAATGTTCCACTGTTCCCCCAACCATCAGGGGAGGCGGAGATGCCGACACTATTTCCCAAGGCGTTATTCGCCGCCGTCGGCTTGTCCGTGGCAGCATGCGGTGGCGGCGGTGGGGGCGGTTCCGCGGCACCCAGCGACCCAAATCACGTAGTGATACCGTCCACGTTTCAGGGAGCGAACACGACAACGACTTACGGCGCAGCTTCGGCGGCCGGCTCATTTAGCGATACCACCGGCATTATCGGCTCCGGCATCGCCGCCGCGGACACCGGGAGCACCGTCACAGTCTCAACGGATGCAAACGATCATCTGAGCAGCCTTGCAATCAACGTGACGAACGGCGGCTCGACTTTCTCCGCGACCTATGCAGGCACACAATTTGTGTCGCTTTCAGGCCCGATCACGCTGGCAGAACTTGCGTCGGGAATTGAGTTGGTCGCAAACGCATCGGCTGGCACTACCGGCATCGTCTTTCAGGGCGTAAATCAAAACCTGAGCTACTCCGCATTCGGCGCTTGGCTCTCTAATGACGGCGGCGGGAATTTCCGCGTAGGGAACCTTGCCGCAGGCGTCGAAACCGTGACTATGCCGATAGTAGGCACGGCGACCTATAGCGGCACGACAATGGGCGTCGGGGCCACGGGGACATCAGCGTTTGCTTTCACCGGGGGCGCCACCGTCGGCGCCAACTTTGCGACCAACGCCGTCACGACGACATTCTCAGGTCTCACGACACAGAATTTGGTCACCAATGCCCTCGGCATCCTGCCTGATCAGACCGGAACCGGCACGATCACCGGCAACAAATACGCCACGAGCATAGCCGGCGGAGGGCTGGCCGGGACGGCAAATGGCACATTCTATGGTCCGTCCGCTCAAGAGACCGCTGGCGTGTGGAGATCAACAGGCGGCGGCACTACCGTGGTTGGTAGCTTCGGGGCACACCAGTAGCGTCCTGGCCTGTTTGCAACCGGTTGCAAAATCGGCGATGAAAGCCCATGGCGCTATCGCCGACCATGCCGGCCCGACCCGCGAGAAACCGTTTCGTCGCACTCACGCCGTCGGTCTTGGCCTTGCCCCAGAGTTGACATGACGGGTGAGGCCCGCTGAACAATTTCGCGAGCATACGGAAATTTCCATTTTGCGCGCGATTAGCGACCTGTATTGCGTCGTGCCGGTACAGGGCAGGACCTAATTCCGGTACGCCGGGTAATATTTTTGTTGAAATGTGAATTGGCATGCTATAGCCATCACAACTAGCATTTTTTAGAATGAGATTCATGTTTTCGGCATGATATCGGCTGCGCAACTCCGAGCCGCCCGCGCCCTCCTGGGACTCGACCAGCGTCGCCTCGCGGATCTCTCGGATCTTTCCGTGCCGACGATCCAGCGCATGGAGGCGAGCGAGGGCGTCATCCGCGGCAATGTCGATTCGCTGATGAAGCTGGTCGCGGCGCTCGACGCGGCCGGCATCGAGCTCATCGGTGAGGGCGCCGCCAGCCATTCACCGGCGGGCGCGGCGTGCGGCTGAAGGCGAAATAGGCGAGGCGCGCGGCACGACATGGTCGGTGATCGTCGAACTCTGCTGCATCGCGGTTGTGGCTCGCTCTCGCTCTGTCTCGGCGCTGCCGGTCGGGCCGGCGGAAGTACGGATCGCGCGCTCGTTTATGCCGGCGCGCTTGGCGGTCTCGCTCTGTCGCGCTGACCATCGACGCGCCCGCGCTGTTCCTCGTCCGGCCCGCGCGACCGGCCGTCACGCTGCCGTTCGGACTGCCGTGGCTGGGCTGCACTTTCCGCCTCGACGCGCTTGCCGCGTTCTTCCTTGTCGTCGTCAATCTCGGCGGCGCCGCGGCGAGCCTCTATGCCCTCGGCTATGGCCGGCACGAATCGGCGCCGCTGCGCGTGCTGCCGTTCTTTCCCGCCTTCCTCGCCGGCATGAATCTGGTCGTGCTGGCCGACGACGCCTTCACCTTTCTGTTCTCCTGGGAATTCATGTCGCTCGCCTCCTGGGCGCTGGTCATGGCGCATCATCGCGAGGCCGGCAACGCCAGGGCCGGCTACGTCTATCTGGTGATGGCGAGCTTCGGCACGCTCGCGCTGCTGCTGGCCTTCGGCCTGCTCGCCGGGACCGACGGCGGCTATGGCTTCGCCGCGATCCGCGCCGCGCCGCACATGCGCCGTGGCTCGCCGGCGCTGGTGCTGGTCCTGGCGCTGCTCGGCGCCGGCTCGAAGGCCGGCCTGGTGCCGCTGCATGTCTGGCTGCCGCTCGCCCATCCGGCGGCGCCGAGCCAGGTTTCGGCGCTGATGAGCGGCGTGATGACCAAGGTCGCGATCTACGGCTTCATCCGCATCGTGTTCGATCTCTTGGGCCAGCCGAACTGGTGGCCGAGCATGGTGGTGCTGGCGCTGGGCGGCGCGACCGCGGTGCTGGGCGTGCTCTATGCGCTGATGGAGCACGATCTGAAGCGGCTGCTCGCCTATCACACGGTCGAGAATATCGGCATCATCTTCATCGGCCTCGGCCTGGCGCTGGCGTTCCGGGCCAACGGCGATGGCCGCCGCGGCGGCGCTCGCGCTGACCGCGGCGCTGTTCCACGTCTTCAACCACTCGGTGTTCAAGAGCCTGTTGTTCTTCGGCGCCGGCGCCGTGCTGACCGCGACCGGCGAGCGCGACATGGAGCAACTCGGCGGCCTCATCCACCGCATGCCGGTGACGGCGCTTCGCCTTCCTGGTCGGCTGCGTCGCGATCTCGGCGCTGCCGCCGCTCAACGGCTTCGTGTCGGAATGGCTGACCTTCCAGGCCATCCTGCTGAGCCCGGACGCTGCCGCAATGGGGCCTGAAGATCATGATCCCCGCCGTGGGCGCGCTGCTGGCGCTCGCGGCGGCGCTGGCGGCGGCATGCTTCGTCAAGGCGTTCGGCATCGCTTTCCTGGGCCGGCCGCGCTCGCGTGCGGCGGAAACGGCGCGACGAGGTCGATCGCTGCTCGCTCGCCGCCATGTTCGCCTCGCCGCGACTCTGCCTGCTGGCCGGGATACTGCCGGGCCTCGTGATCGATGCGCTGGCGCCGGTGACGGCAAGCCTCGTCGGCGGCCGCATGCCGGTGCAGACCGACATACCCTGGCTCAGCATCGTGCCGATCGCCGAGAGCCGCAGCTCCTATAACGGGCTGCTGGTCTTCCTCTTCATCGCGCTCTCGGCCTCGCTCGCCGCCGCGGCCAGTCCACCGCTTCGCCTCGCGCGCGCTGCGGCGCGGCGCCGGCCTGGGATTGCGGCTTTCCCGATCCGAGCCCGCCGACGCAATACAGCGCCGGCAGCTTCGCGCAGCCGATCCGCCGCGTCTTCGGCACGCTCGTGTTCGCACGCGCGCGAGCATGTGACGATGCCGCCGCCCGGCGACGCACGCGCCGGCCACGTTCGCACGTCGAGCTGCACGATCTGCATCTGGGACTGCGATCTACGCGCCGATCGGCCGGCGCCGTGCGCTACGCCGCCGACCGCCTCAACCAGCTGCAGTTCCTGCACCATCCGCCAGTATCTGAGCCTCGTCTTCGTCGCGCTCGTGCTGCTTCTGCTGGTGCTGGCGATATGGCTTTGATCTTCGGCTTCGCGGTGCAGGGCGGGCAGATGCTGTTGGTGCTGCTGCTGGCGCCGCTTCTGACCGGCGTGGTGCGCAAGCGTGAAGGCGCGGCTTCAGCGCCGGAGCGGCCCGCCGCTGCTTCAGCCTTATCGCGAGCTGTGGCGGCTGCTGCGCAAGGAGGTCGTGCTCGCCGACAATGCGAGCTGGCTGTTCCGCGCAGCGCCCTATGTGATCTTCGCCGCAACCTGGGTCGCGGCGGCGCTGGTGCCGACCTTCGCCACCGGCCTCATGTTCAATTGGTCCGCCGATCTCATCGCCATCATCGCGTTCCTCGGCACGGCGCGCTTCTTGCAGGCGCTCGCCGGCATGGATGTCGGCACCAGCTTCGGCGGCATCGGCTCGAGCCGCGAGATGATGATCGCTTCCTTGGCCGAACCGGCCATGATCATGATCGTCTTCACGCTCGCGCTCATTGCCGGCTCGACCCAGCTCTCCACGGTCGCCGAGTTCATGACAGCGCCTGGTGTTGGCCTGCGCGTCTCGCTCGGCTTGGCATTGGTCGGCGCTCGTGCTGGTGGCGATCGCGGAGAACGGCCGCATTCCGATCGACAATCCGGCGACGCATCTCGAGCTGACGATGGTGCACGAGGCGATGGTGCTCGAATATTCGGGCCGCCATCTCGCCCTTATCGAACTCGCGGCGTCGCTCAAGCTTCTCCTTTATCTATCGCTCATCGCCTGTGTCTTCGCGCCCTGGGGAATGGCCGCGGCGGAAAGTGGTCCGGGCCCCGCCCTCGTTGGCGCCGGCGCTTATGTCGTGAAGCTCGGTGTCGGCGCCGGCCTTCTGGCGCTGTTCGAGACCACCATCGCCAAGATGCGCGTCTTCCGGGTGCCGGACTTCCTCGGTGCCGCGCTGATGCTGGGCCTGCTGGGGACGCTATTGCGCTTCGTGTCACGAGAATTTTGATGTCCCCGATGGCCTTCGATACCGCGCATCTGCTGGCCGGGAGCCTGGTCCTGGTGAGCTTCATCCTGCTTTATCAGGATCGTCTCTATTCATTGCTCAACATATATGCGGTCCATGCCATGGTCCTCAGCCTGTCCGTCGCCTGGCAGGCCTACGTCCAGGATGCGCCGCATCTTTACATCACCGCCGCGATCGCCTTCGGCTTCAAGGCCATGGTGATCCCGATCGCGCTGCGCCGGATCATCGTGCAGCTGGGCATCCATCGCGGGATCGAGACGGTGGTCGGCATCGGCGCAACCATGCTCGCCGGCATGGGGCTGGTGGCGCTGTCGATGGTGGTGATGCTGAAGGTCACCGCCGGGGCATCGCCGCTTGCGCGCGAGGACTTGGCCTTCGCGCTGGCCGTGGTGCTGCTGGGGCTGCTCATGATGACGACGCGCCGCAATGCGGTCGGGCAGGTGGTGGGCTTCATGTCGCTCGAGAACGGCCTGGTGCTGGCGGCGACCGGCGCCAAGGGCATGCCGCTCGTGGTCGAGATCAGCTTTGCCTTCTCGATCCTAATTGCCTTCATCGTGATCGGCATTTTCCTGTTCCGCATCCGCGAGCGCTTCGACACGGTCGACGTGCGGGCGATGGACCGGTTCCGCGGAGAAGCCGCATGAGCGGCTTCCCGCTCGACCCGGTCGCGGCGCTGCTGTGGATTCCGCTCGGCGGCGCAGCACTTCTGGCCGCACTGCCTGGCTATCGGCTCAAGGCGCGGCTCAACGTGGCGACGAGCTTCCTGAGCTTGGCAGCCGCCCTCATGCTTTTGCTGCTGGGCAATCGGCCGGAGGCCGGACGCTTTATCGTCATCGACGACCTCAACATCGTCTTCATCCTGCTGGGCAGCTTCATTGGCTTTACCACGAGCGTGTTCAGCGCGACCTATGTCGAGCATGAGCTTCGGCTCGGCCGGCTCACGGGGGCCTATCTGCGGTTCTACCCAGCGATGTACCAGACGCTCGCCTTTGCGATGAACCTGGCGCTGGTATCGAACAATATCGGCCTCATGTGGGTCGCGATCGAGCTCGCAACCCTGACCACCGTGGTCATGGTCGGCAGCTATCGCACCAATGAGGCGCTCGAGGCCGCTTGGAAATATTTCATCCTAGGCAGCGTCGGCATCGCGCTCGCCCTCTTCGGCACGATCCTCGTCTATGTCGCAGCGCAGCCGGTGATCGGCGAGGGATTGGATTCGATGGCGTGGACGGAGCTCGTGCGCCGCGTCGGCGAATTCGACCCCGCGCTGCTCAACGTCGCCTTCGTCTTCCTGCTGCTGGGGTACGGCACCAAGGTCGGGCTGGCGCCGTTGCACGCGTGGCTGCCCGATGCCCACGCCGAGGGGCCGACGCCGATCTCCGCGGTGCTTTCGGGCCTGCTGCTCAATGTCGCGCTCTATGCCGTGTTGCGCTTCAAGATCCTGCTAGCCGGCAACGGCGCAGCCTTCGCGCCCGGGCCCTTGATGGTGACGATGGGCCTCGCGTCCGCCGTGTTCGCGTCCTTCATGCTGTACCGGCGGCGCGACATCAAGCGCATGTTCGCCTATTCCTCGATCGAGCACATGGGGATCATCACCTTCGCTTTCGGCATGGGCGGGCCGCTGGCGAATTTCGCGGCGCTTCTGCACATGACCATGCATAGCCTCGCCAAGTCGGGGATCTTCTTCACGGTGGGCCACATCTCTCAGGTCAAGGGAACGCAGCGCATCGCCGACATCGGCGGGCTCACGCAGACCCATCCTTGGCTCGGCTGGAGCCTCGTGCTCGGCGTCGTCGCGATCGCCGGCCTGCCGCCCTTGGGCATCTTTACCAGCGAATTTTTGGTGGTGAGCTCCACCTTCGCCCGTGCACCGTTGCTGGCCGTCATCCTGGTCTTCGGCCTGCTGACCGGATTGGGAGGGCTCCTGCTGCGGCTCAATGGAATTGCCTTCGGCGAGCCGCGCGGCGGCAACGCGCCGGCCGAAGGATCATATTGGCCGATCGCGGCGCATCTGGGCCTGGTGCTGTGTGCCGGGATCTACCTTCCGGCCGCACTGGTCGTGTGGTTCCAACACGTCTCGACCATTCTCGGATAGGCGGCGCGACGATGGCACTCCTGGGCGATGTCCACGGGAAAGAGCGCCGCGTCACCGCGTCCGACTGGCTCCAGGCAGCGGACACGCTCGCCGCGGGAAAGGCGACCTTGCTCGGTCTGTGGGCGGACGCCGGTCTTGTCCGCGTGGCGATGCACACGCACGATCCCGCGAGCATCGACATCCTGGCCATGGATGCAGCGTCTGGCCGGTTCCCGTCGATCGGCCGGGTCCATCCGCCGGCCATAAGGCTCGAGCGCGCGATCTACGATCTTCATGGCGTGGAGCCCGAAGCCGTGCCGGACACGCGCCCCTGGCTCGATCACGGACGATGGGACGTGCGCCATCCGCTCGGTTCCGCGGTGCCGGCCGTAGCAGCGCCCTACCAATTCCTGCCGACGGAGGGCGAGAGCCTGCACCAGATACCGGTCGGCCCTGTCCATGCCGGCATCATCGAGCCGGGACATTTCCGCTTTACCGCGCATGGCGAAACGGTCGTGCGGCTCGAGGAGCGGCTCGGCTATGCGCACAAAGGCATCGAAGGCTTGATGACCGGCGCGCCGCTCGATCGCGCCATCATGATCGCCGGCAGGACATCCGGCGACAGCACGGTGGCCTATGCCGTCGCCTTCGCGCGCGCCGCAGAGGCCGCGCTTGGGATCGCGCCGCCGCCGCGCGCCGTCCTGTTGCGGGCGCTCATGGCCGAGATGGAGCGCATCGCCAACCATTTCGGCGACATTGGCGCCGTCTGCAACGACGCGGCCTTCGCCCTGATGCACGCGCATTGCGGCGTGCTGCGCGAGCGCGTGCTGCGGGGCGCCGAGGTTGCGTTCGGGAATCGGCTGATGCGCGATCGCATCGTGACCGGCGGCGTCGCCGTCGATCTCGCCGCGTCCGGCCAGGCCGCGATCGAGGCGCTGTTGCGCGAGGCGCGCCGGCGGTTTCCGGCCCTCATCGAGTTGTACGACGGCACCGCCTCGTTGCAGGATCGCACCGTCGGGACCGGCAAACTCAGCGCCGAGCTTGCGCGCCAGTATGGCGCCGGGGGTTATATCGGACGCGCATCGGGCCGCGATTTCGACGCCAGAAAGACTTTCGCCTATGCGCCCTATGACACGCTCAATTTCGAGGTGCCGGTGCGGACCGATGGCGACGTGAACGCGCGCGTGTGGATTCGCATCCGCGAGGTCGAGCAGAGTCTTGGGCTCATCGACCAGATCCTGGGCCGGCTTGCCGGCGGGCCGGTGCGGGCGGAGTTGCCTCCTTCCGGTCCCGGCGAGGGCATGGCTTTGGTCGAGGGCTTTCGCGGCGACGTCTTGGCCTGGCTGCGGATCGGCGATGACGGTAGGGTCGCGCGATGCCATCTGCGCGACCCGTCATGGTTCCAATGGCCGCTGCTCGAGGCCGTGATCGAGGGCAACATCGTCGCCGATTTTCCGCTCTGCAATAAGAGCTTCAATTGCTCCTATTCGGGACACGATCTGTGATGGCCGCTCCCCATGCGTAAGCTGCTGCTGGAAGCCCTGGTGCGGCGCAAGCTGACCGAGCCGGCGCCAAATCCAGACGACGCCGCAGCGGCGGAATTGGCGGCCGCGCTCGAGCGCACGGCGCGGGTACGCCTGGGCAGAAGCCTGGCCATTCGCCAGGTGGATGCCGGGTCATGCAACGGCTGCGAGCTGGAGATCAACGCGCTCAACAACGCCTTCTACGATCTGGAGCGGTTCGGCCTCAAATTCGTGGCGTCGCCGCGGCACGCCGACGTGTTGCTGGTTACAGGACCGGTGACCAAGAACATGCGCGAGGCGTTGGAGCGGACGTATCGCGCCACGCCCGATCCCAAATGGGTGGTGGCGGTCGGCGACTGCGCCGACGACGGCGGATTGTTCGCCGGCAGCTATGCCTGCGTCGGCGGGGTCGGGGCGGTCATTCCGGTCGATATCCACATCAAGGGCTGCCCACCGAGTCCGTTGCAGATTCTCAAGGGTTTGATCGCACTGCTGGAACGGTGAGAACTTCACGGCCGCACGACTGCGATCGGAGTTTTGTCCAGCGTCTTGTGGCCGAAGTCTCGTTTCGCCGCTTCGAGATCGAGCTTTAGCCGCCCGCGCGCGTCCCGTCCGTCGCCTCCCTCTCGAAGCGATCGAGCAGCTCGGCGATGCGCTTCACGTGCGGCTCCTTGTCATAGGCGTGATAGAGGCCGCCGGCGGCACGCACCAAATCGCCGGCGAAATACCGCTCATAGAGTTGTTGCCGGCCGGAAAAGCTCGAAAGCACCGCGTCGTAGGCCAGACGGAACAGCTTGATTCGCGTTCGCGCATCGGCATTGGCGGCTTGATAATAGGTCTCGACATCGGCCGACAGCGGGCCGTCGGTCTCTGCGAACGAAGGCACCATCACGAGCCCGCCGGCGCCGATGACCTGGATGATCTCGCAGGCGCGCTGGAACATCTGCGGGAACATGAATCGCATCGCGGCGAGCGGACCGTTCGCCGGCATCATGATGCCATAGGGCGATCGTGTCGCTTCCGCCTCCGCGGCGATCAGACACGAGCGGATGATCTCGGTATGGTTGATGAGATCGGCGAGCCCGCCTTGAATATGCTGGAACTCGTCGACCTTGGTGGTGCGGACTAGCGCAAAAGCCAGCGCCATCATGAATTCGGCCTTGGCCAGGTCCTTGGTCACGAATTGATGCGCCATGGGCGCGAGCGCGCCCGTTCGGCGATAGAGCGTGTTGAAAATCTCTACGTCGCGATAGACGAAAACCCTCTCCCACGGTACCAGGACGTCATCGAAGACCACCATGCAGTCTGTTTCGTCGTACCGGGCCGAGAGCGGATAATCCAGCGACGAGCCGGCGCCCAGATGCGCGACGCTGGGCCGGCCGATGAAGCGGAGGCCCGGCGTCGCGACAGGGATTGCGAAACCGATGGCAAAGGCCTTGGCGTCATCGGTTGCGGCCAAGGGGTAGGAGGGTGCCGGCATGACGAGCAGCTCGTCGGAATAGGCGGCGAGGGTCGCGAGCATGCGCGCGCCGCGGATGATGATGCCCTTGTCGTTGTCGCCAACCGCCTTGGCGGCGAGGTCCTTGGCCTGAAGCGCGACGTTCCGAGTCCGGTCGACCTGCGGATTGGTGAGGGAGTGCGTCGCAACGAGGTCGCGCTCGCGCACCATCTCGTAATAGCGCCGCATGTTGGGCGCAAAGTCGGGGCCAAAGGCGTCCGCGCAGGACGCAAAGGTGCTGATCATCACATTGAGGAAGTCCGACGCCCGACCGAACATGCCGAGCGTGTGATCGTGCCAGTGCTTGATCATGACGCGGCGCCGCCTGAGGTCTTCCTGCGTCTTCGGCTCGATGAAGGAGAGTCCGACGCGGTCGCCTGTCGTCGGCGAGCGATAGGTCAGCGCATCCACCAGCTCGGGCCGGTGTTGCAGGTCATAAAGCGATGCAAGCGTCCGCGCGCCGCCCGCAAAGCGCGGGTCGCGCGTCACGTCCGCGACGCGCTCGCCATCGACATGGACCGCCCGCCCGTCGCGCAAACCCGCCAGCACTTCGGCCCCGGTTCGGATCCCCATGTCGCTCTCCCGCTTTGCTCGCCTGCGGCATGATCTCGCCGCCCTCGGCGGTCAGCATGGCGTCGATGATATAGCCGCTCCGCGTGCCGAATAGGAACGGAATCGATTCGGCGATATCTCCTATGTGCCAAGCCGCCAGCCGATGCGTCATTCTCCTGCGGTGTTCCGCACGAGACTTGCTCGCCGATTCCCTTCATTGACCGTTGCGGAAATTATCAATAGCTTTTCCGGAACAGAAGCCGGTTCGCGGGGGGAGCCGCCATGAAGCGCGAGGCAGCGCGAGCCGAAGTCAGAGAGACCTCGGGCCGGCGCGCGATCTTCTTCGGCTGGTGGGTGATGCTCGCCAGCTTTGTCGGCATGGTGTTCGGGACGGCGGCGGTGCTGGTGTTCAGCCTCGGCGTGTTCGTGCAGCCGCTGCAGCAGGAGTTCGGCTGGACAAGGGCGCAGATTTCGGTCGCCGCCGCGATTATCGTCTGGGTCTCGGTGCTGACCCAGCCCATCCAAGGCATCCTGATCGATCGGTTTGGCGTGCGGCGGATCGTGCTGCCGTCGATTCCGATCTTCACGATTCCGCTCGCCCTTCTCTATTTCCTGCCGTCGAACATCTTTGTCTTTTATGCCGCGTGGATCGTCATAACGATCTGCGGATTGGCGCTGTGGAACGGGTCCTATAACAAGGTGATGGCGGCGTGGTTCGACCGCAAGCTCGGCCTTGCCGTCGGTATCGTTTCGGCGGGGCAGGGGGCCGGCGCGGCGCTCGTACCGGCGATCAGCCAATTTTTCGTGAAGTCACTTTGGTTGGCGTCTTGCCTATGTGGGGCTGGCCGCGATCACGCTCGTCGTGACGCTGCTGTTCAACCTGCCCTTCCTCCGCGATAAGCCTGCGGACAAGGGCCTCTATCCGGACGGAGACCCCTCGCCACGCACACCGGCGCCGGCGCATGGGGACTACGATGCGGGACTGCGCTTCGGCGAAGCGGCGCGGCTTCGGTCGTTCTGGATCATCGCTTCCGCTTTTTTCCTGCTCGGTACCATGAGCACCGCCATTGTCACGCACCAGGTTCCGATGCTGATCGATGCGGGGCTCCGTGCGCAGAAGGCGGCCTTCGTCGCGTCCGCGTTCGGGATCAGCTTGATCGTCGGACGGCTCGTCACCGGGGTTCTGCTCGATTGGATTTTCGCTCCCTATGTGATGATGGTCACGCTCCTCGGCCCGATCGCCGGGCTTGTCATGTATGCGCGCGGCAGCACGGGTGACCTCGCGTTCCTGTGGTCGGCGCTGATCGGTTTCGGTGTCGGCGCGGAATTCGACGTACTGGGCTATCTCATTCCGCGGTATTTCGGCCGCCAGGCCTTCGGCAAGCTTTACGGTGTCCTGCTCGCCGCGTTCCAGTTTGGCGGTGGGATCGGTGCCGCCG
The DNA here is from genome assembly GCA_963832575.1 of uncultured Alphaproteobacteria bacterium. Lineage (GTDB taxonomy): Bacteria > Pseudomonadota > Alphaproteobacteria > ATCC43930 > CGMCC-115725 > DATJLY01. Next base: position 137,285 of record CAWHUT010000009.1, on the reverse strand, counting down.
CTTTGGGCGTCGTCCGCACGGCCCACGGCAATTACACGCCCGGACTCTGGGGCATAACGGCAACGACCTTCCTCGCCCTCATGCTCTTTGCCGGGTTGGGACCCTATGCCACGCGCGCGCAGGGTGACGCAAGGGCCCATGGCGGCGGTTCGGCCGCACCCCTCGAGACGGGAAGCAAACGATGATGGGCAGCTCGCTGGTCGACATCCGCGGCACCAGAATACTGATGCATCGCGCCGGCGTCGGACCGGCGCTGCTCTACCTGCACGGGTTCGACGGCGCGCGGCCGGCACGGAGGGTGATGGATCACCTCGCCAAGGATTTTCACGTGATCCTTCCCGAGCACCCGGGGTTCGGCGAATCCGACATGCCAACGTGGCTCGATACCATCCACGATCTCGCCTATTTCTACCTCGACGTTCTCGAGGCGCTCGAATTGACAGGGGCCCATGTCGTTGGCCAAAACATCGGCGGCTGGATCGCCTTGGAGATCGCGATCCGCAGCATCGAGCGGCTTCAAACGCTCACGTTGATCGGTTCGGCCGGTATTCATGTCAACGGGGTCGACAAGGGCGATCTCTTCATGCGCGCCCCGGACGTTGTATTGCGGAGCCTGTTCGCCGATGCCTCCGTCGCCGAAGCCATACTCGCGCACAAGCCGACCGTCGCGGATGAAGACATCTTGATCAAGAACCGGTACGCGGTCGCCCGCGTCGGCTGGCATCCTCCCCTGTTCGACCCGCATCTGGCAAAGTGGCTGCACCGGATCGGCTTGCCGGTCCACATCGTGTGGGGCGACACCGATCGCTTGTTCCCGATCGACTATGCCCGCGAGTTCAATCGGTTGATCCTCGGGTCGCGCATGACCGTGATCCCCGCCTGCGGACATGCCTCACATATCGAGAAGCCCGAGGCCTTGGCGGCGGCGATCGCCTCGTTCGTCAAGGAGCATGCCGCATGAATTTCTTCTATTTCCATTTCATGCCGTACCTCCATTTGGATCCGAAGATCCGCGCGCAATACGATTCATGTTGGATGGTCCTGCCGAATGGCGCGTACGATCCGAAGAAGGGACACGAGCTCTACCACCGCTATCTCGACGAGCTCGAGCTCGGCGAAGAGCTCGGCTTCGACGGTCTCTGCCTCAACGAACACCACGCGACGGCTTACGGCATGATGCCGGCGCCCAATCTGATCTGCGCCGCGCTTGCCCGGCGGACAAAGCGGATCAAGATCGCGATTCTCGGCAATGCCGTCGCGCTCCGCGACCATCCCCTGATGGTGGCGGAGGAATTGGCGATGCTCGACAACATCATGGGCGGGCGGCTGATCTGCGGCTTCGTGCGCGGGATCGGCGTCGAATATCTGGTGTGGGGCATCAACCCGACCTACTCGCATGAACGCTTCCACGAGGCGCAGGAGCTGATCATGCGCGCGTGGACGGCGACGGAACCCTTTGCCTTCGAAGGCAAGCACTACCACGTGCCGTGGGTGAATATCTGGCCTCGGCCCTACCAGGAGCCGCATCCGCCGATTTGGACGCCGACCAACGGCAGCACCGAGACCGTGGAGTGGGCGGCGCGCGCGGATCACCGCTACAAGTATCTCCAAAATCTTAGCGCCGCCGCCGCCTGCAAGAAGTACATGCAGCTTTATCGCGATGTCGCGGAGCGGAACGGCTGGGAAGCGACGCCGGCCAATCTCGCCTGGGGGTGTCCGGTCTATGTCGCCGAGACCGACGCGATCGCCGTGCGGGAAATGAAGCCGCATATCGAGAGCTTCTACAACATGTTCTTCCGCAATCCGCCGCATCGGTTCCTGCCGCCGGGCTATATGTCGCTCGAATCGATGCGCCGGCTCGCGATCGACAAGATCCCGATCTTCGGCCCGCAGACGATCGACAACCTCATGCAGCATGGGACCGTCCTGTGCGGCAGCGCCAAAACGGTGCGAGAACAACTCGAACATAACGCGAAGGAATGGGGTTTCGATACGCATCTCGGCGCGTTCCACTTCGGCACGCTGCCGCACGAGCTGACCGTAAAAAGCCTGCGGCTCTTTGCGGAAGAGGTGATCCCCTACCTTCGTGACATCAACGGGCCGACCGAAGTTCCGGACGCGATGCATTAGCGCTCGCTGATGACGCAGTGAAGGGCGCCGAACGGGAGGAGTGCGTCCGGATGCCAGGAAAGACGGCCAGATCGGCTCCCTCAACCACTGCTCGAACCCGACCGAGGTGCCGGCAGCCGTCTGCACCCAGGGCCTCGATTGCAGGAAGGCCCGGATAGATCTCGCAGGATTGCGAAGAGCGCACGCAAGGATGGTCTCCTTGGCCCTCTATCATTCTTTTATGACTGATGAGCCGCTGCTGCGGCCTGTCTTTGCAAGGCAATTACAAGTTTCGGCGCAATGAGCATTGACTCACATCAAGGACATGTGCGCTTGGATGCTCTCTAAATGACTCCAGACCACGCTAGGAATGCATTGCGGCGCGCCCCTTCACCTTCATGCTCTCGCCTACAAACTCGGACATGCAGACGATGGTCCGCGAATGATCCGGAGCAAGGGGCTCGGCGGGACGCCTTGGTCTGGTCGCCTGGTTGTTGGGCACACGAATACGAGGGACAAACCGCCATGACGGCGAAGATCGCGATTGCCGAGCGGCTTGGTGAAACGGCCGTTCTGCTTCCGACGCTGATCGGCGACGCGCTTGCTGCGAATGACCGGATCAAGCTCCGCTTGACGCTTCTTCAGGAGGCGACGCTGCAGGCGAAAGCGCCAAACCGCGAAGCGCGGCATTTCGGCGTGGAAGGGCAAGCCGCCGGTCTTGAAGGACGCGATCCCGATGCCTTCGTCGCCGGCGCCCGCATGCTGGGACCGGGACGCCTGGTCGTTCCCGGCGTCAGCGCCTTGCTCGCCGGTCTCGCGAGCGACCTCGCGACGATGCTCGCGCCGCTCAAGACGGCGGATGCCGAAACCGGCCGCCCGTTTCTCGAACGGGTGGCAGTGCTGAGGAAATCCATTCCCGCCACCGAGGGCGATCAGCTCAACTTGAATGACATCGACGAACTGGTATCCGCCGCAAGCGGCGGGCGCGACAGCGTCCATCTCCTCGTCATGGACATGCACAAGGCGCTCAACCGTCTCGCAGCCGAGACGGCGGTCGAGACCCTGGACGGCGCCAAGGTGCACGGTCTCGACGATGGCGACCGCAGATCGGTAAAAGCGTTCATGCGCGGGCTCAACCGCACCGCCTCGCTCGCCTTCGGCCATCCCGGACTTGGCACGACCGCGGTGCGCGCGGGCAGCCGAACTCACGATCCAGAACGATATCGGTGTCACGGACGTGCATGTCCTCGTGGTCCATGTCGCGCCGAAGGAAGTCACGATCACCTATTCCGACCTCCACCGCTCGCGGGTGAAGTTTTTCATCGCGCTTTTCGAGAAGCATCAGGTCGCCTGGAACTCGCTTACGGAAGAGCGGGGCGACGGTTTCAGCGAGGACGTGTTCTATCTTGTTACGGGTCGCTATACCTCCGATGAGGATGAGACGCTCGATCGCTTCCTGGAGTTCATCGGATCGCGGATCGTCTTCCTCATCGATTGGAACAAGGCGCGCAAGGCGCTCCAGACCTTCGTCGGCCGGAACGAAGCGATCAAGCTGCTGACCTGGGCGGCGGAGAGCGATCTCGGCCACCGCGCGTTTCTCGAGCTCGGGGGCGGAGACTTGATAATCAAGGCCGTTCACCAGGCCGCGGCGGGACGTATTTCCTACGGCGTCCGGCTCGACGAGGCACTCGGACCCGGTGAATGCGTCGATTTCCTCCAGCATGTCCTGCGCGACACCAGTCAGGGTCTTGCCGCCGGGCGCACCGTGCGCCTAATCCGCGACGAGATCCAGACCGACCTCTCCCGCCGCTTCGAGACCGCCGAGAGTTCGGTGCTGACTGTGCTCGTGCGTCACCTCGGCTTGTCCCGCATGCTCGCCGAAGCGATTGCCGGCGTGCTCTCGGCTCCGGGTCTGGCGGAACCGGAAGAACGTCAGGCGGTCGCCCGTCGCGCCAAGCAGATCGAGGAGAAAGCCGACCGGCTCACAGTCTCGGCGCGCGAAATCGCGCTGCGGATCCGCGAGGCAGGACCGTTGCGTCCGGTGATCGAGGAGGTCGAAAATACAACGGACGCACTGGAGGATTGCGCTTTTCTTCTTAGTCTCGTGCCCGAAGGTAGCGCCGCCGGGATCAGCGTCGTGCCGTTGGTCCGACTGTCCGAGATCGTCATTGACAGTGTCGGCTATCTCGTTCGCGCCATCGAGTTCGGCGTCGCGGCTTCCCCAGGGACATCGCACAGACGCGATTGCTTCGCTCCAGTCAATCGACGCAGTGATCGTCGCGGAGCGGAGCGCCGACGCCGCTGAGCGCGAGAGCTTCGCGGCTTTCATTGCGGCCTCGAACAGCGACGCCAAGGCCCTGGTCCTGGGTCTCGAGATCGCGCGTACGCTCGAAACCGCAACCGATCACCTGTCGCATGCCGCGTTCGCCCTGCACGACCGGGTTCTCGAGGATTTATCGGCGTGAGCGCCTTTACTCCTTTCTATATCGGCGCTCCCGGCGGGACGGGCGAGCCAACTGCCGATGTCGCCGGCTCGAAAGCTGCGCAGCTGTGGCGCGTGAGCAGCCTGGGTTTGAACGTGCCGCCGGCTTTCGTCCTGCCTACGACCCTGTGCGGACCCGTCAACCGGAGTGATCCGCAGGCGCTGGCAGCGCTCGATGAAGGTCTTCGCGAAGGCATTGCCTGGCTCGAAAATGCGACCGGCCGCCGGTTCGGGGACAGCCGCACACCCTTGCTGGTCTCGGTGCGATCGGGCGCAGCGCAGTCCATGCCGGGCATGCTCTCGACGATTCTCGATGTCGGGATCAATGCCGAGAGTGTCCGCGGCCTGATCGCGCTCACCGGCAACCCGCGGCTCGCCTGGGACAGCTACCGCCGTTTCGTTCAAAGTTATGCGGAGACCGTCGATCAGGCTTCCTCGGCGTTCTTCGAGGCGTGCCTGACGGAGATGATCCGCGCCGAGGCCGTGCCGCGGGAGCGCGACCTCGATCCCGAAGCGCTCGAGCGCCTGACCCATGCGTTTCTCGCGATTGCCGCGCGCGCAGGCGGCCGTGCCATCCCCACGGATCCGTTGGACCAGCTCGCCGCCGCGGCTCGCGCCGTCTATCGCTCGTGGGACAACGAGCGGGCGCGCGAATATCGCCGTCTCAACAAGCTCGACCATCTCGCAGGCACCGCTGTCACGGTTCAAGCGATGGTGTTCGGGAATGCCGGCGCACGATCCGGCGCTGGCGTCGCCTTCTCGCGCAACCCGGCAAGCGGCGCAAAAGAGCTTTACGTCGATTTTCTCTTCGATGCTCAGGGTGAAGACGTGGTCGCCGGCCGCCGTGTGCCGGAGAACGGCGACCTGCTGGCCACTCGTCTGCCACAGGCCGCGAAGGACCTCGCGCATGGCGCGTCATGTCTTGAACATGAGTTCCGCGACATCCAGGACATCGAGTTCACTGTGGAGGACGGCCGGCTGTTCTTCCTGCAAACTCGCTCGGCCAAACGCACACCGCGGGCGGCGTTGCGCGTGCTCGTTGATTTCGTGCGCGAAGGCCTTCTCGATCCGGCGACGGCGCTGGCCCGGGCGGCGGAGATCGACATCGACCGCGCCCGCGTAACGCGCTTCGCGGACAACGCCCCGGTCATCGCCCACGCGACGTCCGCCTCTCCCGGCGTAGCGACCGGACGGGCTGCGTTCGACAGTGCGCGCGCGAAAGCACTCGCGGCGACCGGCGAGCCCGTGATCCTTGTTCGGCCCGACACGTCCACCGAGGACGTTGCCGGGTTTGCCGTTTCTGCCGGAATCCTCACCGCGGCGGGTGGACGGACCGCGCATGCCGCTGTCGTCGCGCGCCAGCTAGGAAAGCCCTGCCTCGTCGGATGCCGCGCGCTGACGATCCGCGAGGGCGAACGCAGTGGCGAAATCGGCGGAAGGACGATCGAGGAAGGGCAGTGGATCTCGCTCGATGGCGATGCCGGCGATGTGACGCTCGGCCGGCGCAAAATCATCTCCGAATTGCCGGAAGCCGAACTTGCCGAAATCGAAACCTGGCGCCGTTCGGTCCGCCCGCACGAGACACGAATGTAAACGCTCTGCGCGCCTTGACACCGCATGCGTGCAAGGGTGCAAGGGCTGATGCACGTTCATACCACTGAAGCCGCCAAGTTGAGGAAACATCTCGCGCATTGGACCGACGGGCCGTTGCGGAGGCGACTGCGGCAATGCTCGGACTTGGGCGGAGATCGACGACGCCGTGTGCGATAAGACGGGTTTAGATTTCGCCGCCGGCGCGAAGCCGCTTCCTGCGAGCCCGGCGTCCGCCAGCCCAACATCTTGAGATCAACCCGCGCAAGTTGTATCGATTGACCCAAAGAATGAACGCGAGGCGCCATGTTCGTAACCGGCCCGAGAATTCTCTCTGAATTATCACGGTATGACGATTCGGCACGAGGAAGCGATCGAGCGCGCGCGCTTGATCGTGCCGGTCGCGAAGAAGAATGTGCTCTTGGCGGAAGAGATGCGCCGCATGCCCGAGGAGAATGTCCGGGCCATTCTCGATTCGGGGCTCATGCCGCTGATGCGGCCCAAGGCGTTCGGCGGCTTCGAGGCTGACTGGATGACGCAGATCGACTGCGTCAGCGAGGTCGCGCGCTTCTGCGGCTCGACCGGCTGGTGCATGACCTTCTTCATTCAGCACCAGTATTTCCTGAGCCTCTTTGGCGAGGAAGCGCAGCGCTTCGTCTATGAGCGCCAGCCCGACCCGACCATCCTGACGTCGTTCAACCAGACCGGCCACGTGAAGGAGGTGAAGGACGGCTACGAGGTTTCCGGCCGATGGAACTTCGCATCGGGCGGCGACTATTGCCAATGGGGGATCGTCGGCGGGGTCACGCGCAACGAGGACGGCAGCGTCAAGCGACGGCTGAATTTCCTGCTGCGCCCTGACCAGTTCAAGATCGACCGCGTGTGGAACGCGATGGGACTGCGCGGATCGGGCAGCAACGACGTCGTGGTCGAGCCGACCTTCGTGCCCGAGTCCTTCGTCTATGACCATGATCAGGCGCTGATCGGCCGTGCGCCGGGTCACACGGTGCATGAGGGCGTGCTCTACCGCTCGCCGCTCGTGCTCAATTCGGGCTTCGCGGTCATGACGCCGCTGCATGGCATTGCGCGCGGCGCGTATGAATCCTTCGTCCAGCTGACCGTCGGGCGCGGCGCCCGACCGCTCGGGCCGAAACCTGCCGACAAGGACGACGTGCAGACCGCGATCGGCGAATCGAAGGCCGAGATCGACCTTGCCTATATGATCACGGACAAGCTCTCAGCCACGGTGTTCAGCGGCGTCAAGATCACCCGCGCCGACGCGGTGCGGCACCGCCGCGACATGGCGATGATCCTGAAGCTGCTGCAACGCGCGGTCGACCGGCTGTTCGATCTGAGCGGTACGCACGGGCTCTTAGGCGAACACCCAATCCAGCGGCACTGGCGCGACCTTCACGCGATCGGCCATCACGCGCAGTGGCAGGCGCCGGCGCTGCAGATCGCCGGGCGCGACGCGCTCGGCCTGCCGCCGCTGCCGAACGACATGTATCCTCTCGATTAGGAGCGGTTTTATGCAGCATTGCCCCATCGCGATCCTCGGCGGCGGGCTCGCCGGCTTAGGCACGGCCATCGCGCTCGAATGCTTCGGTTTCGCGGCGACTGTATTTGAGGCGGCGCCGGCCTTGGGCGAGATCGGCGCCGCCGTCAATACGAGCCCGAACGCGACGAAGGCGCTACGGGCCATTGGGCTCGGCGAGAAGATCGCCGCTGTCGCCAATGTCAGCCCCGGCATCTTCACCCGCAATATGAATAACGGCGAGCCGGTCGAGCACGACGACCGGGCGAAGTCGCCGATGCGCTGGGGCGCGCCGCATTACACGTTCCACCGCGCCGACCTGCTGAAAGCGTTGGCGAGCGCCATCGATCCGAAGACCGTCCATCTCGGCCATCGCGTCGCCGCAATCGAAGAGCGCGGCAATTCGGTGCTGCTCACCTTCACAAACGGCGCCGTCGTCGAGGCGGACATTGTGATCGCCGCGGATGGCGTCCGCTCGGTCGTGCGCCAAGCGCTTTATGGCGACGACAATCCCACCTATACCGGCCAGATGGTTTGGCGCGCGCTCCTGAAGGGAAGCGACGTGCCTTCCGAGTGTCTCGAACCCAACGGTCACGTGCAATGGGTCGGACCCGGCTGCCATTTCATCGCCTATTACATCCGCGGCAAGGAGCTGGTGAACATCGTCACGCAGGAGGACACCGACAAGTGGGTGGCGGAAGGCTGGTCTACCAACGGCGATCCTGACGAAATGCGCTTGAGCTTCCCAAATCCCGAGCCGCGGCTCGAGAAGATCCTCAGCATTGTCACCGAATGCTCGAAATGGGGCCTGTTCACGCGCCCGCTCACGGAAAACTGGGGCCGCGGCCGTGTTCAGCTCATCGGCGATGCCGCGCATGCGATGCTGCCCAATGCCGGGCAGGGCGCCTGCCAGGCGTTCGAGGACGCCTACATCCTCGCGCGCTGGCTCGATGCGATGCGCGACGCCCCGATCGAGGCGTTCCGCAACTTCCGCCGCGTACGCATCCCGCGCGTGCACGCGGTGCAGCGCCTCTCCGCTGCCAATGCGCGGTTCAAGCACATGCGCGACGCCAAGATCCAAAAGGCGCTCATCGACTCCGGCAAGGGAAGCGTGCAGGGCAATGTCGAGTGGGTTCGGTCCTTCGATCCGGTCGCGGAATGGGACAAGATGCCGGCCGTCCCGACCATCGAAGTGCCGGCCAATTGAAGGGGGATGTCATGAGATTGACGCCGCTTTCGCTCGCCTTGACCGTTGCGCTCGCGGCCGGCCTTGCCGCCGGCACGCCCGCACGCGCCGCCGAGCCCTATGACGTGCACGTCATTGTGCCGCTCACCGGCAGCGGCGCCTTCCTCGGCGAAGGCCACCGCGACAGCCTCAATATCCTCGCCGAGATCGTCAACAAGTCGGGCGGCATCCACGGACGTCCGCTGCACTTCGTCTATCACGACGACCAGTCGAACCCGCAGGTGGCGGTGCAGCTCGCGAGCGAGGTGCTCGCCGACAAGCCCGCGGTGGTCCTGGGCTCGAGCCTCGTCGCGATGTGCAACGCGATCGCGCCGCTCATGAAGAACGGTCCGGTCGATTACTGCCTCTCGCCCGCGGTCCACCCGAAGCCCGGCAGTTTCATCTTCTCGTCCGGCGCATCGGCGACCGACCAAACGGCGGCCGTCGTCCGCTACTACCGGATGAAGGGCTGGACCAAGATCGCGACGCTCAATAACACCGACGCGACGGGCCAGAACAACGACAAAGCGACGGATGAGGTGGTAGCGCGGCCGGAGAACAAGGACGTGAAGCTCGTCGCTCGCGAGCATTTCAATCCGACCGACATCAGCGTTGCGGCACAGATCGAGCGCATCAAGGCGTCGGGCGCGCAGGCCATCGTCGCGGGGGTGACAGGGACGCCCGCGGCGACCGTCTTCAAGGGGATGGTCCAGGCCGGGCTCGACATCCCGATCGCGCCGACGAGCGGCAACGAAGTTTTTGCGCAGCTCGACCAATGGGCGGATTTTCTGCCCAAGGGCCTTGTGATCGGCTCCTCGGTCTTTCCCGAGCATGACGGCGTATGGACGCTCGATCCGCGCGTCGAGGCGGCGCAGCACGAGATGTACGCGGCGCTCAAGGCAGCACGGGCAGAAGGCCGACAACATCGTGGCCACGTGTTGGGACGCCGGTCTCATCGTGATCGCGGCGCTCAAAGCCCTAGGACCCGATGCCACTGCCAAGCAGGTGCGGAGCTATATCGCCAATCTCACGAATTTTGCCGGCATCGACGGCATCTATGATTTCAAGGCGAATCCCGAACGTGGCGTCGGTCCGGCAAACGCGATCGTCGTGCGCTACAATGCCAAGGCCAAGGCCTGGGTGTGGCTCTCACAGCCGGGCGGGGCACCGCTCAAATAATAAGCTCGCCGGCGCTAATTCAAATTGGCAGCACACAAGCTTCGGCGAAGCTCGGAAGGGGATCTGGGAAAGGCCGGGGTTTCCCTGCGGGCGCGGGGTGATTGGGAGGTACTTCACCTTGAAGGCCACGCGGTCGGGCGCGTGACATGCGCGCTCACACCTCCACGACGACGTAGTCGCGCTCGACCGTCACCGCGAAGCTCTCGACCACGTAGGGTCCCTTGGCGATGCGCTCCCCCGGCTCGACCACGACCGGATATTGGCGCAGCGCGACGGAGCTTGGATCGCACCAGGACTGGCCGGTGCGCATGTCGTATTCCCAGCCGTGCCACGGACAGCGCAGCATCTCGCCCTGCCGCGACACGCGATAGCTGCCGGGCATGTCCAATTCCGCCAGCCCCACCAGCCGCCCGTGCGCGAGCGGTGCGCCCTGATGCGGGCAGCGGTTGAGCAGCGCGAAGAATTCGCCCTTGACGTTGAAGACGGCGATCTCGCGTCCCTTGACCATCACGACCTTGTTCGTGCCGGGCGCGATTTCATCGACGGTGGCGACGACGTGGCGGCTCATGGTCGCTCGGTCAGGCGAGGCGATAGAGCGCCGCGGCGTTGTCGCGGAAGATCGCCGGCGCCGCCGCCTCGGGAAGGCGCGTCTTGAACGCCGTGCGGGGATCGTCGAAATCCCAGTGGGGATAGTCGGTGGAGAACAGCAGCCGATCGGCGCCGATCCAGCGGATGATGTCGAGCAAATGCTCTGGGCGTTCCGGCTCTTCCATCGGCTGGGTCGTGTACCAGATGTGGGCGCGCATGGTGTCGGATGGTGGCCGCCTCACATGCGGCACCTCCTGGCGCATGCGCTGCCACATCCGGTCGAGGCGCCACGCCAGCCCCGCCGCCCAGGCGAAGCCGCCTTCGACCAGAACCACCTTGAGCCCGGGGAAGCGCTCGAACACGCCCTCCATGACGAGGCTGGTCACGACGCTCTGCATGTCGTGCGCCATGACGTAGTGGTCCTCGAGATAATATGAGACCCAGCCGCCGCCGCTGGTCGGATGCGGACCATAGGCGGCATTGTGCAGGGCGATCGGCAGGGCCTGGCGCTGTGCTGCCTCGTAGATCGGCCAATAGCGCCGCCGCCCCAGCGGCTCGATGGTGCGCGGCGACATCGCGATCTGCGCGAAGGCGGAATTGCCGGCATGCCGCTCGATCTCCGCGACCGCGGCGGCGGCGTCTTCCTGCGTCACCGCGATCGACGCCTTGAGGCGCCGGTCGCGGCTCGTCCAGTGCGCGAGCTGCCAGTCGTTCACCGCGGCGCACATCGCCGCGCCGAGATCGAGATTGAGCGTGTGGCTGCCGGTCGCGAGCGGATGCATGAGCGCGAAGAGCACGCCGTTGGCATCGAGGTGCTGCGCGCGCATGAAGGCGAGGTCCGAGCCCGGCTGCCCGCCGCCCGGCGGCCAGGCATCGAGCCGCCTGCCATTGCCGATGGTCATGCGCGGGTAGGGCATGGTGGTGCCGGCGAAAGGCTGCGCGATGCGCGGCCCGAAGCTCGCAAGATGGTGGCGCCAGCGCTCGGGCAGGAACGGCATGAGCTCGGCCGGCGATCGCACGACCGGATGCACGTCGCAATCGATGATGCCAAGCCCGGTCGGCCCGTCCGGTCCCGGCGCGCGGTCCAGCACGGTCACGCTCATGGTGCAGGCTCCTGGAGGCGGGGATAGGTGGCAAGCGCGTTGTCGACCATGATCTTCTGCCGCAGCCATTGCGGCAGGCCGCCCGGCAGAACCTCGTCGCCGTCGAACTGCCAATGGGGATAGTCGGTCGCGAACAGCAGCATGTCCTCGGAGCCGATATGCTCGATCAGGCGGCTTACATCCTCCGCATCGGGCGGCCCGTCGAGCGGCTGCAGCGTCAGGCGCACGTGGTCGCGCACGATGCTGGCGGGATAGGTCTTGACCCACGGCACCTCGGTCCGGGTGCCGCGCCAGTCCTTGCCGAAGCGCCACAACGCCGCCGGCAGCCAGCTCACGCCGGATTCCAGGAGCACGAGGCGAAGGTCCGGGAACTTCACGAACACGCCCTCGGCGATGAAGCTCATGAGCTGGCTCGCGCAGCCCTGCGCCTGGGTCACGCTGTCCTCGACGAGATAGGAGAGATGACCGCTCTGCGTCGAGGGGTGCCGCGCCATGCTGCCGGCGTGAACGCCGATCGGCATGCGGTGGCGCTCGGCCGCGCGATAGATCGGCCAATAGATGCGCCGCCCCAGCGGGAGCTCGCCCATCGCCAGCACCAGGACCTGCACGAAGCGCCTGTCGGAGGCGACGCGCTCGATCTCTTCCGCCGCCGCTTCGGGGTCGAGCACGGAGATGACGACGGACGCCCGCAGCCTGGTGTCCCGGTCCAGCCATTCCGCGCGGATCCAATCGTTGATCGCGCGGCAGAGCGCCGTGCCGAGATCGGCGTTGAACACCGCCTGCGCTCCGTGCAGACAGTTGCAGATGGCATAGCGCAGGCCGAAATGGTCGAGCGCTTGCGCCTTGAGCATGGCGAAATTGCTGCCGGCGACGGCGTCTTTCGGCCGCCAATCGGGCCGCGCGGTCAAAGGCGCGTTGGGCGGATAGTTGTTGAGCTCCATCCGATCGACATTGCCTATCACCATGGTGACGGCGTCGCGCCAGTACTCGTCGAGATAGGGCAAGAGCACCCGGGTTCCCGGCAGCGACGGATGCAGGTCGCAGTCGATCGCCCCCACCGAGGCAATATCTGCGATCCCACCCAAGCGGCCTGGCGCGGTCTCCATGGGTGATATTGTGGCGATTGCCCGGCACCGGCGCAATATGACCGGGCCGCCGGCGCGGCTTGGCCCTTGTCCCTCGCACGGCAACGGTCTCAAATGCGGCAGGTTGGGGGAGCCGGACGGGCGGATCGATGTCGGCGACGTGATGCGGCAGATCGCGTGGTACAAAGCGCGACGCATGGTCAAGCCCGACGTCAACGGCGACGCGATCATCGACAAGCGGTGCGTCATGCCGCCGCCCGCGCGCTAGGCGATCGCTGCGCGGGCGGCTGCCGGCAGGAATGGGATGGGCGCAATGGCTCAGCAGAAATATCTCGGCGCCCGCACGCTCCGGCTCGAGGACCCGCTGCTTCTCACCGGCAAGGGACGCTTCGTCGACGACATTCATCTGCCCGGCACGCTCCATGCGGCCTTCGTGCGCAGCCCGCATGCGCATGCAAGGATCGGCGCCATCGATCCGGTCGTGGCGCTTGCGGTGCCCGGCGTCCATGCCGTGCTCACCTGGCGCGACATGCCGGCGCCGATGCGCGAGGCGCGCGTGCCGCTGAACGTCCCCAACGCCGCGATCCGGCATCCGCGCATGCCGTTCTGCCTCGCGGTGGAGGAAGTCGCGCATGTCGGCGAGCCGGTCGCCGTCGTCGTCGCCGACAGCCGCTACATCGCCGAGGACGCGGCCGCCCTCGTCGCCGTCGATTATGACGTTCTCACCGTCGCCGCCGAATGCCGCGCCGCGCTGGCGCCGGGCGCGCCGCGTGCCCATTCCGACCTGCCCGACAACATGGGGGCGCGCTTCGCCAGCACCTATGGCAATGTCGCGGCGGCCTTCCAGGCGGCGGCGCACACGGTCGAGGTCGCGCTGTGGCAGCATCGCGGCAGCGGCCACGCCATCGAGAGCCGGGCCGTTCTCGCGAGCTTCGAGCCGGCGACGGACAAGCTCACCCTGTGGGTCGCCTGTCAGACGCCGCACGGCCACAAGCGCAATCTCGAGCATCTCCTGGGTCTCGGCCCGGCGCAAATCCGCGTCATCGCGCCCGATGTCGGCGGCGGCTTCGGGACGAAGGCGCTGTTCTTCTGCGAGGAGCCGGTGATTGCCGCCTGCGCCCTGCGCCTGGGCCGCCCCGTCAAATGGATCGAGGACCGGCACGAGAATTTTCTTACCGCCTCGCAGGAGCGCGACGAGTACTGGGACCTGGCGCTGGCGCTCGACCGCGACGGGCGCATCCTCGCGGTGCGCGGCCGGCTCGTCCACGACAACGGCGCCTATCTCCCCCATGGCATCATCCAGCCCTACATCACGGCGACGACGGTGCCCGGCCCCTACGTCATCCCGAACTATCAGCTCGAGGTCACCGTTGCCTTCACCAACAAGCCGCCGGTCGCGCCGGTGCGCGGCGCCGGCCGCCCGCAGGCCGTCTTCGCCATGGAGCGGCTCATGGACAAAGCGGCGGGCAAGCTCGGCCTCGATCCGGCGGAGCTGCGCCGACGCAATCTCGTCCAGCCCGCGCAGATGCCCTATGCGGTCGGCCTCATCTTTCGCGACGGCAAGCCGCTCACCTATGACAGCGGCGATTATCCCGCGTGCTTTGAAAAGGCGCTCGAGCTCGCCGACTATGCCGGCTTCCCCGCGCGCAAGGCGGCGGCGCGCGCTGCCGGCCGCTTCATCGGCATCGGCATCGGCAGCTATGTCGAAGGCACCGGGCTCGGGCCCTTCGAGGGCGCAACGATCCGCGTGCTGCGCTCGGGCAAGGTGCGGCTTTTGAGCGGCGCCGCGCCGCAGGGCCAGGGACACCACACGAGCTTGGCCCAGATCGCCGCCGACCATCTCGGCATTGCGCCCGGGGAGATCGAGGTCGTATTGGCCGACACCGACGCGATCACGATGGGCTGGGGCACCTATGCCAGCCGTATCGCCGCCAATGCCGGTCCGGCCGTGCACATCGCCGCCGGCCGGGTGCGCGACAAGATCGTCAAGCTCGCCGCTCATCTCCTCGAAGCGGCGGAGGCCGATATCGAGCTGGGCCAGGGGCGCGCCTATATCCGCGGCGTGCCGGAAATGGGGCGGAGCTTCGGCGCGCTCGCCGCGATGGCGGAGGGCATGTCGGGCTTCGCCCTGCCCAAGGAGGTCACGCCCGGCCTCGAAGAGACGCATTATTTCGGCCCCGAGCAGGCGGCCTACTCCAACGGCACGCATGTCGTCGAGGTCGAGGTCGATCCCGAGACCTGCCACATCCGCATCCGGCGCTATGTCGTTGCGCATGATTGCGGCCGCGTCATCAACCCGCTCATCGTCGACGGGCAGATCCAGGGCGGCGTCGCGCACGGCGTCGGCAACGCGCTCCTGGAATGGATGGGCTACGACCGGGACGCGCAGCCGCTGACGACGACGCTTGCCGACTACCTGCTGCCGACCGCGACCGACGTGCCTTCCATCGTCTGCGCGCATATCGAGACGCCGTCGCCGTTGAACCCGCTCGGCGTCAAGGGGGCGGGGGAGGGCGGCACGATTCCGGCTGCCGCCGCGATCATCGCCGCGGTCGAGGACGCGCTGGCGGAATTCCGGATCGAGATCGCCGACACGCCGCTGCGGCCGGAGCGCCTGTGCGCGCTCCTTGCCGCGGCGGGGGCTTACGGTTGATCGTCAGGACGCGTGCATAAAAGACTGAAGGGGGAGGAACCGCCATGACCGTCGAAAGCCTCGCCGCATCCGCGCCGGCGGCGGCGGTTGCGCCGCGCGCGATGCGCCTTGCGTTCGTCTCGGCCTTTCTCGGCTGGATGTTCGACGCGATGGATCTGAGCGTCATCACGCTCATCCTCTTTCCCAGCATCAGCGAGCTCGCCGGCACGCGCAATCCCGCCACCGTCGCGCAGATCGGCGGCTTTGTCATCGCGATCAAGCTGGCGGGCTGGGGGCTGGGCGGCATCGTCTTCGGCGTCGTTGCCGACCGCATCGGCCGCGCCCGGACGATGATCATCACCATCCTCATCTATTCGCTCTTCACCGGGCTCACCGGGCTGGTCACGAATTTGTGGCAGTTTGCGCTGCTGCAGGCGCTGGCCGGCGTCGGCATCGGCGGCGAGTGGGCGGCCGGCGCGGCGCTCATCGCCGAGACCTGGCCCGAGCGCTCGCGCGCCCGCGCCCTCCAGCTCAACCAGATGGCCTTCGCCCTCGGCTTCTTCGTCGCCGCGGCGGTCAATTATGGGCTCGGCCCGATCAGTTGGCGCTGGGTCGTCGTTGCCGGGGTTGCCCCGGCTCTCCTGACGATCTTCATCCGCCGCTCGGTGCCGGAGCCGGCGCGCTGGGTTGCGGCGCGCGCCCGGAGCGTCGCCCTGCGCGGCAGCGGGATGGCCACCTTCGCTGCGCTCTTCCGCCCGCCGGTGCTGCGCCTCACCCTGGTCGGGGTGATTATCTCGTCGGCCTTCATGGTCGGGAGCTGGGGCGGCTCCAACCTAGTGCCGACCTGGATCAACCATAGCCTCGGCCCGGGCCAGGCGCGGCGCGCGGTCGAGACGGTCAGCATCTTCTTCATGTTGATGAATGTCGGCGCGGTCTGCGGCTATCTGAGCCTCGTCTGGCTTTACGAGGCGATCGGCCGGCGCTGGTCCTATGTCTTCTTCGCCGCCGGCGCGCTCGCCATTTCGCTTTTTCTCTTCGCGCATGAGCGCAGCCCCGGCCAGATCGAGGCGCTCGCCCTCGTCTACGGCTATTTCGCCATCGGCGGCTTCGGCAGCTTCGCCTGCTACCTGCCCGAGCTCTTCCCGACGGCGGTGCGCGCCAGCGGCCAGGGCTTCTGCTGGAACGTGTCGCGCATCATCACCGGCCTCGGCACGATCACCAGCGGCACGCTGGTCGGATGGTTCGGCTCGGTACCGGCCGCCGCCTTCGGCATCTCCTTCGTCATCGTCTTCGGCCTCATCGCCATCTGGTTCGGCCCGGAGACGCGCGGGATGCCGCTCGCGGATTGAGGCGGGGCCGGGCGCTATTCTCGCCACGGCATCTGTGGCAGGGTGGGCCGCGCCGGCGCGTCGGGCGCCATCGGTCGGGAGGGGTGCGGTTGATCCGACGGCTGCGGCTCGCCTCGGGCCTCGTCATGTTCGCCTATGTGACGACCCATTTCGTCAATCACAGCCTGGGGCTCGTCTCGGTTCAGCTCATGGACCGGGTGCTGATCCAGGTCTATGGGGTGTGGGCGAGCCGTCTCGGCACCATCCTGCTTTATGGCGCCTTCGCCATTCACTATTGCCTGGCGCTCTGGGCGCTGTGGAAGCGGCGCTCGCTGCGCATGCCTCCGGCCGAGGCGGCGCAGCTCATCCTCGGCTTTTCCATCCCGTTCCTTCTCACCGAGCATGTCGTGACGACGCGGGTCGCCGATACGTTCTTCGGCGGCGATTACGGCTATTACGCCTCGGTCCTGCTGCAATACGGCGTGCTGGCGCCGTCGCGCGGGGTGATGCAGCTCGTGGTGCTGGTCGTGGCCTGGGTCCACGCCGTGATCGGCTTACGCTTCTCGCTCATGCTCAAGCCGTGGTATCCGCGGTGGCAGCCTGTTCTCTTCGCCTTTGCCCTGCTGCTGCCGACGCTCGCCATTCTCGGCTTTGGCGAGGGCATGTTGCGGGTGGTGGCCTTGACGCACGATCCCGGCTTCATCGCGCAGGTCCAGCTCGCCCATCCCCGCGCGCGGCCCGCGGCGGATGCGGCCGTCATCGATCGCCTGGTGATCGAGCTGCGCCTGGGCTTTCTTGCGTCGCTCCTGGGCGTGCTCGCCGCGCGCGTGGCGCGGCGGCAGTGGCAGCGCTGGCGCGGCATCGTGCGGCTGACGTACCCCAGCGGCCGCATCGTCGCCATCGCGCCGGGAATTTCCGTGCTCGAGGCGAGCCGGCTGGCGGGCATTCCCCATGCGTCCGTGTGCGGCGGGCGCGGGCGCTGCTCGACCTGCCGCATTCGCGTCGTCGGCGCTCCCGGGTCGCTGCCGCCGCCATCGCCCGAGGAGGTGAAGGTGCTGGAGCGCGTGGCGGCCGCGCCGGATGTGCGCCTGGCCTGCCAGCTCCGCCCTACCGGCGATCTCGGCGTGACGCCGCTCCTGCCGCCGACCGCCGGTGCCCGCGACGGCTTCCGCCGCGCCGACTATCTCCAGGGCATGGAGAAGGACATCGCCATTCTCTTCGTCGACATCCGCGCCTTCACGCAGCTGTCGGAGAAGAAGCTTCCCTATGACGTGGTGTTTCTCCTCAACCGCTATTTCGCCGAGATGGGACATGCGGTGGAACAGGCCGGCGGCCGCATCGACAAGTTCATCGGCGACGGCGTCATGGCGCTTTTTGGCCTCGACCGCGGCGCGGAGAGCGGCTGTCGTGAGGCGTTGGCGGCGGCGCGCGGCATGGCCGAGCGCCTCGACGAGCTCAACCGCACGCTTGCCGGCGACTTGCCCGATCCGCTGCGGATCGGTATCGGCATTCACATGGGCCCCGCCATCGTCGGCGAGATGGGCTATGGCACCGCCGTTTCGGTGACGGCGGTCGGCGATTCCGTGAACACGGCAAGCCGCCTGGAAGGCCTGACCAAGACCTACAACGCCCAGCTCGTGATCTCGCAGGCGCTGGTCGCGCGCGCCGGCGTCGATCTCGGACCGGCGCCCCGCTACGAGATCGAGATCCGCGGCCGCGAGGAGCGGATGCACATCTTCGCGCTCGCCAGCGCGCTCGATCTCCCCGACTTCGGCGCCAGGTAGATCGGTATCGTCATTGCGAGGACCGTAGCGACGAAGCAATCTCGACGAGGTTGCTTCGCTTACGCTCGCAAAGACAGGGGAGACGGGCGCGTTTCGCTACGGTGATGTCGATGCGGGAGCGGCGGCGTCCGCCTTTTCGATTTTCTCCAGCTTGATGACGACGCGGCGGTTCAGGGCCTGGTTTTCGGGGATGGCGTTGCCGTCGGCGTCGCGGTTCGGCACTTTCGGGAACGTGTCGGCATAGCCGGCGGCGCGGAGCTTCTGCGCGGGGATGCCTTGGTCGAGCAGGAAATGCACCACCGCCGCGGCGCGCGCGGTCGATAGTTCCCAGTTGGACGGAAATTGCGGGGTATGGATGGGCGTGTCGTCGGTATGGCCTTCGACCGTGATCTCATAATCCCGGAACTTGTCCGATTTGAGATTGACCGAGACGTTGCGCAGGATGGCCTCGCCGGCGTCGCTTACCGTCGCGGAGCCGCTGTCGAAGAACGCGGCGCTGCTGATCTCGAGCGTCGTAATGCGGTCGCCCTTCTGCTCGAGCGCGGCCGGCCCCTGCGCCTTCAGTTTGGCGACGATTTCCGGCAGCGAGGCCGGGCGGGGAGGGGTGACGGCGGCCGGGCTGGACGGCGGTTTGACGGCCGCGACAGGCGGGGCGTCGGCTTTGACAGGGGTTGGCTTTATCGGAGCCGGCGGTGGGGCGACGGTGGCGGGCGTTTGCTCCGCGGGCTCTTCCTCCGTCGCCTGATCGGCGTGTATGAGCCCATGGAACGGCAGATTGCCTTCCAGAAAATCCGCCGGGGGCGCCGCCACCGGCACGGTCTGGGCCATCACCATTGTTTTCGGCACGTCTTTGCGCGGGATCGAAATCGACAGAAAGATCGCAAAGAAGCACAACAGTAGCGTGATCATGT
Organism: uncultured Alphaproteobacteria bacterium; assembly: GCA_963832575.1. Taxonomy (GTDB): domain Bacteria; phylum Pseudomonadota; class Alphaproteobacteria; order ATCC43930; family CGMCC-115725; genus DATJLY01. Next base: position 117,735 of record CAWHUT010000009.1, on the reverse strand, counting down.
CGGCGTAGGTCATCAGCCAGTCGTCGGTATGACTGACCATCTCGCGCTTCATCTGCCAGCGCTGTCTCATGCGCCGACGACCTTCAGGTGCGACGGCTGCGCGCCGGGCGTGGCGTCGATCTTGAACTGGTCGAGATAGTCGCGTCGTTCCGGCCGCAGGAAGCTGTTCAGGCGGTCCTTGATGTAGTTGGGCGTCTTGTCGCTGACCAGCATCACCATGCCTTCGGTAATCAGTTGGTTGCGGAACCGGCTTCTCGCGACGACCTGGCGCAGCTTGGCCGCGGCGGGCATGTAGACCATGCGCGCCGATACGACGCCGTAAAGCGTGGAGAGGAACGACACCGACAGGCTGGAGCCGATGCCGGAGACGTTGTCGTTGAGGCTGCACAGCATGATCACCATGCCGACCAGCGTGCCGATCATCCCGAAGGCGGGCGCGTGGCTCGTCATGGTCTGCAGCACGTCGACGGGAATGCTGTCGCGCTCGAAGCTGGCGTCGGCGGCGGTTTCCATCATCGCGCGCACGTCCTCGGGCGGGTAGCCGCTGACGACCATGTTGAGCCCGTATTTGACGAAGGGGTCGGCGATGCCTCTCTTGCTGAGGCTCGATTCAAGGCGGCGCATGCCTTTTTCCTTGACCATATAGGCCCAGCCGATGATCTCGATCATGTCGTGATGGAGATTGTCGGGCACCGCGGTGTTCGGCTCCTTGAACATCGCGGTGATGACGGCGAGGGCCTTGCGGACGTCCTCGGCCTCGAAGCTCATGAACGCGACCGCGATCACGCCGCCGAACACGATCACCATGCCCTCGATGCTGAAGAAGCCCAGAAGGCTGCGCGTGCTCAGCACGATGGTGCCCAGGATGAACACAAGACCGAACGCCAGCCCCGCCACCGGGGCGCGGGCATAAGGCTCAAGCAAACGCCGGCAGATCTTCAGCATCGGATTACCTCACACGCGAAAGGGCACAAGCCTCCTTCAAGCAACCGCCATGCCATGGACGCGGGTTTCCTAAGATGCTGATTTGGCGTGCTTTTATTCCGGGCGCGGGCGCGTGGGGGAAAATATGGCACCGCGTGCCCGACAAAATCTGCCTAGGCCGGCCCGGGTGCGCGAATGGGCTTTGTCTGGCGGCGGCGATGGACGACAATCCCCGCATGTCATCAGCGCCGATGCTGGGCACCCTTCCGTCGCGCCGCTTCGTCGGCGACGGCGGCGGCGTGACGGCGGTTGAATTCGCGCTGCTGCTGCCGTTCTTCGTGATCTTGCTGTTCGGCATCATCGCGTTCGGTCAGGTGCTGTTTTTCCAGGCGGCGCTGCAGCATGCCGTGACCGAGGCGGCGCGGTGCGCCACGATTTCGCCGATCGCCGGCGCGACCCCCGATTGCAGCAGCGCCGCCAAAATCGAAACCTATGCTGCGACGCAGGCCTATGGCGTCACGGTCGCGCCCGGCCGCTTTGCGGCGTCCACGCCCGCCGGCTTCAACTGCGTCGTCGCGAGCCTGCCTTATGCCTTGGCGATCCCGCTCGTGCCGGCGGTCTCGTTCACGTTGGCGGCGAAGTCCTGCTATCCGTCCTGACCGTCTAAGGCTTCACCGTCAGGCCCGTCATCGGTAGCGGCGCCATCGGCGGTGCGGCAAGGCCGGGCGGCATGGCAGGTCCGGCCGACGCGGCGGCGGCACCGGCGCCGGAATCAGGGGTGGCGCCGCCCGCCAGGTGCGCGCGAAAGGCGCAGCGCGGCGCGCAGGTATAATCGGTCTGATCGGTCTCGCGCGTGACCGTCACGGCGTCGGCATCGGGCGGCACCACGATCACTTCGCGCTCGAACAGGCGCTTGCCTGCGCCGTCATAGACGAGGAGGTTGGTGTCGCCGGGCTTCTTGCCGAGGACGAAGAGCAGATGGCCGCGCTCGTTGACGATGTCGGCGATCTCCGGATCGGCAATGAGGACGGCGCCGGCAGGCGCATCGAGCGCCAGGGCGGTGGCATGGTCGACCGTGACCCGAAGCGTCACCGGCCGGGCCTGTTGCGCCCGCACCGGCACAGCCAGCGACAGCGCCATGACGGCAAGAACAATGCCGCTCATGAAGTGCGCGCCCCGGCGCTGCATACTCTTGAATGTAATTGGCATCGCGCACCGCCTTTGCCAGAAAATCTCTAGCAGAATCCGCGATGAAATCATAGTTGGCGAACGTATATTCTGGCTCATGGCCGCGTGAATTGTTAAAATCACGGCACGTGCGGCGGTCAAGACGGCAACAGAGATGACATCCTCCATCGCGCAGGTGTTCGGTGCCGTGGTGCTTGCTGCCGTATGCCTGGCGGGCTGCGCCAACCGGTCCGACCCGGCGCTCGATCCGACTGCCCAGGCCACGCCCGATCTAACGCGCGCGCTCATCGATGCCGCGGCGACGGCGCTGGCGCAGGGCGATGCGGCGACGGCGGTCGCCTATTACCGCGGAGTGGTCGGGCGCGATCCCCACAACATCAAGGCGGCGATCGGCCTCATGCAGAGCCTGCGGCTCGCCGGCGGCCTCGACGAGGCCCGCGCGGTGGCGGCCAAGACGCTTGCTGCCAGTCCTAACGATCCCGCCGTCCTTGCCGAGGTCGGCAAGGTCAAGCTCGCCGCGGGCGATGCCGACGCCGCCGTCGCGCTCCTGCAAAAGGCCGTCGCCGCCGATCCGCAGGACTGGCGCTCGCGCTCGGCGCTGGGCCTTGCCTATGACCGGCTCGGCGATTTCGACCGCGCCGATGCGAGCTACAAGGCGGCGCTTGCGGTCGCACCCGACAATGCCGCGGTGCTCAACAATTTCGCGCTTGTCGCGGGCGATGGCGAACGATTTTCCGCGGGCGCGCCAACTGGCGCAGCGCGCCGCCGCCGCCGCAAGCGCCGATCTGCGCGTGCGCCAGAACCTCGCCCTCATCTATGCGCTTGAGCGGGAACATGGCAGGCGCCGAAGAGCTGACGCGGCACGATCTGCCGCCGCCGCTCGCCAACGCGACGCTCGATTATTACCGCCAGCTTGCCGCGGCAACGACGGCCCCGCGCCATCAATAGCGGCGCTCATCCGTTCGGCGCAAAGGCGTGCATCACCTGGATGATGGTCGGGCCGATCAGCACCAGGAACAGCACCGGCAGGAAGAACACCACCATCGGCACGGTGAGCTTGGCCGGCAGCGCCGCCGCCTTTTCCTCGGCCCGGGCCATGCGGGTGTCGCGGCTTTCCTGCGACACCACGCGCAGTGCCGCGCCCACGGGCGTGCCGTATTTCTCCGACTGGATGAGCGCCGTCACCAGCGATTTGACCGACGGCGTGCCCGTGCGCTCGGCGAGGTTCTCGAACGCCTGGCGCCGGTCGCTCAGGAACGCGAGTTCTGCGGTAGTGATCGCCATCTCCTCGGAGAACGCCACCGCGTCGGCGGCCATCTCCTCGGCGACGCGGCCGAACGCCGCTTCGGCGGAGATGCCGGATTCGACGCAGATCACCAGGAGGTCGAGCGCGTCGGGGAACTTGCGCTGAATCTCCTGCTGGCGCCGCGAGACCGCGTTCGAGACCAGGATGCCCGGCAGCGCATAGCCGAACAGCAGGGCGCCCATCGCAGATCACCACCTTGATCGCCGCGGAGATGTGCACGTTGGGCGAGCCGAACAGGAAAAGCGCCACCATGCCGCCGAACAAAAAGCGGCAAGGCCAGGCGCAGGAAGGTGAAGGTGACGAGCGCCTGGGGGCTGCGCTTGCCCGCGCGCACCAGCTTCTTCCTCAGCGCCGGCTGCTCCATGATGGTGTTGAGCTTGAGCTTGCCGATGACCGCGCGCATGAGGTTGACGCGGCCCGACGCCACGGCGCGGCGCAGCGACGGGCGCTGCTGCGCCAGCCGCTTGCGGCGCTGCTCGCTCAGTTCGCCGCGACGCTGGGTGATCGATCTTGAGCCGCGTGGCGAAGATGTCGGGCTGCAGCCACGGCAGCGCCAGGCCGATCACGGTGAGAAACGCCAGGAGGCTCAAGATCGCCGGAACGATCGTCGTGGGGTTGTCGAGAAACGCCATCGCCGGTCACATCGGGAACGCGATCATCTTGCGCATGATGAGGACGCCCGTCGTCATCCACGCCAGGCCGCCATAGAAGATCTTCTTGCCCGTCGGGTCGGTCCACAGCAGCGAGATGTAGGCGGGGCTGATGATGTAGATCATCAGCGAGATCAGGAACGGCATCGAGCCGATGATCATCGCGGTAGTGCGCGCCTCCGACGACATCGACTTGACCTTGTCGTGCATCTTCTTGCGCTGGCGCAGCACGTCGGAGAGGCCCGAGAGCGTCTCCGCGAGATTGCCGCCGGTCTGCTGCTGGAGATTAAGCACGATGGCGAAGAATTTCATGTCGGCCGTGGGCATGCGCCGGCAGCCGCGCTCCAGCGCCTGCTTCAGCGTCATGCCGAGCCTCTGGCCTTCGATCAGGAGCCGGAACTCGGTGGCGATCGGCTCCGGCGATTCGCGCGCGATGATGGTGAGGCATTCGCCGACCGGCAGGCCGGAGCGGATGCCGCGCACGATCACGTCGATCGCGTCGGCGAAATGCGGCAGTGAATTTCTTCTGGCGCCGCGAAGCGATCGTGCCCAAGAGCTTGCGCGGCAGGCCCATCCCCATCACGACGAGCACGGCCCAGGACCAGTACCAGGGATAGCCGAGCAGGAGATAGACGCCTGTCCCCAGCACGGCGGCGACGGCGCTCCAGACATAGAATGTCCGCACCTCCAGCGCGATCCCGGCGCGCTCGATGAGGAGCCGCAGCTCGACCCGGCGTCTCGGCTTGGCCGCGGTGTCGGCGGCCTCCTTGAGCTTGCTCTTGATCTGCCGCGTGCGGCGCGTCGCGTTGCCCGCGCCTTTGGCGGCCGGTCCCTCCCTGCTGCCGGCGATCGCGGCCATGCGCGCCTTGAGCCGGGCGCGCGGGAGGGCGATGCGCAGAACCGCATACGAAGCAGGGCGCTCGCCGTCATCGAGACGATCAGCACCAGCGTCGCGAACGACGATCACCGGTTCTTCGAGGCTAGGCACGGTCGGCCGCTTCGAGCGCTGCGACGAGCTCGCGCTCCTTGCCGAAATAGCGGCGCGATCGTAGAACTGGGGCCTGAGGCCGCTATATCGGTGCTTGCCGATGAGCCGGCCGTTCTTGTCCTCGCCGGTGACCTCGTAGACGAAAGAGATCCTGCAGCGTCACCACGTCGCCCTCCATGCCGGCGATCTCGGTGACGTGGGTGATCTTGCGCGAGCCGTCGCGCAGGCGCTGCGCCTGGATGATGACGTTGACGGCGCCGGCGATCTGCTCGCGCACGGTCTTGGTCGGCAGCGCGAAGCCGCCCATGGCGATCATGTTCTCGACGCGGCTGATCGCCTCGCGCGGATTGTTGGCATGCACGGTGCCCATGGAGCCGTCGTGGCCGGTGTTCATGGCCTGCAGCAGGTCGAACGCCTCGGCGCCGCGCACCTCGCCGACGATGATGCGCTCGGGCCGCATGCGCAGGCAGTTGCGCACGAGATCGCGCATGGTGATCTGGCCGGCGCCCTCGAGATTGGGCGGGCGCGTCTCCAGGCGGACGACGTGGGGCTGCTGCAATTGCAGCTCGGCCGCATCCTCGCAGGTGACGATGCGCTCGCTCGGATCGATATAGAGCGTGAGGCAGTTGAGCAGCGTCGTCTTGCCCGATCCCGTGCCGCCCGAGATCAGCACGTTGAGACGGCAGAAGCCGATGATCTTCAGGATCTCGGCCATGGACCGGCGGGCAGGTGCCGAACTCCACCAGCTTCTCCAGCGTCAGCTTGTCCTTCTTGAACTTGCGGATGGTGAGCGCGGCGCCGTCGATCGCGAGCGGCGGCACGATCACGTTGACGCGGCTGCCGTCGGCCAGGCGCGCGTCGCAGATGGGGCTCGCCTCGTCGACGCGGCGGCCGACGGCGCTGACGATGCGCTGGCAGATGTTCATGAGCTGCGCGTTGTCGCGGAAGCTTGCATGTCGGTGAGGACGTTCTTGCCGCCGGTCTCGATGTAGACCGTGTTGTAGCCGTTGACCATGATGTCGGCGATGTCGTCGCGCGCGATCAGCGGCTCGAGCGGGCCGAGGCCCAGAATGTCGTTGCAGATGTCGCCGACGAGGTGCTGCTGCTCGCTCGCGCTCAGCACGAAGCGCTTGATGTTGACGATCTCGCTGATGATGTCGGTCAGCTCCTCGCGCACCGCCTCGGGCGCGAGCTTCGACAGCTCCTTGAGATCGACCGCATCGAGGAGCGCGTTGAAGACCGCGACCTTCATCTCGTTGAAGCGGCTGTCGTCGCCGCCTTGCGGCCGGGGCGCGGCCGGCGCCGGACGTCGCGGGCTTTACCTCCACCGTCGGCGGTGAGAGCAGGGGCGCGGGGCCATCGCGCTTTTCCGGCAGGACGGCGGTGGCGTCGCGCTTCCCGAACAGCACGCGGCTCAGGCCTTGGCCCGCGGCGCGGGCCGACCCATGGCGAAGCGAAGCCGATCGATGAGCCGGGGCTGGGGCCCCTTGACCGGGGCGCGCCGTTCCGTGCTGTCGCGACCGCTGACCAGCGCGGCAAGCGTGTTCAGCGGCTCGATGATGGCCTTGCTGCGCGATCCCTCGGCGATCATGCGGCCCGAATTCGCCGACTGCGCGAAGGTCGCGGGCTCGTGCGGCACCAGCGCCGCCAGCGGCCGGCCCAGCGTCGTGGCGAAGTCGCGCGCGGGAATGTCGGTCTTGGGATTGGCGCCGACATGGTTGAGCACCACGCGCACGGGCTCATCGTTCTTGCGCCGCGGTTCGAGCGCATCGAGGATGCTGCGCGCGTTGCGAAGGCACGCCAGTGTCGGCACCGCGGTCACCACGATCTCGTCGGCCGCGTCGAGCGCCTGGCACACCCACGCGCCCCAATAATGCGGCAGATCGGCCATCACCCAGCCGGCACTCTGGCGCAGGCGCCGCAGCATCGTCTCAAGCGCGGCTGGGATCGATGTCGGCCGGGCGCGCGCAATCGCCCAGCGCCGTGAGGAGGCCGAGATTCTCGCTGTACTTGCCGATGATGCCGGCGAGGACCTGATCGTCGAGCCGGTCGGCCTGCGCCAGCGCCTGGGCGGCATCCTCGGGCGAGTTCGAGATTGAAGTCGACGCCGATCGTGCCGAAGGCGAGGTCGAGATCGACCAGCGTCACCTCGCCGCGATAGAGCTTGCCGAGGCACCACGCGACATTGTTGGCAAGGGTGGTGGAGCCGGCGCCGCCGCTTGCGCCGATGAAGGCGACGAGGCGGCCGAGCCGGGGCTCTGCGGGGCCGACGCACAGCGCAACCATGGCTTCAAGGATGTGCTGGGACGCCACCGGCCGCGGCAGATACTCGTAGACGCCCTGCTTGGTGAGCGCGCGATAGAGCCCGACATCGTTGTGGTCCCCGATCAGGATGAGATGAGTTTCGCGCCGGCACACGCGGGAAAGCCCGTCGAGCTCGGCGAAGATCGCGGCCGCGTCGTCGCGCGTCTCGACGATCAGGATATCGGGGCTCGGATCGGTATCGTATTGCGCTGCGGCGGCGGCGATGCCGCCCTCGAAAAAGGCCGGCCGCGTCTTGACGAGGCGCCGGTCGGTGAGCGCCTGCTCGATCGCCGCCCGGGTCTCGGGACTGGCGACGAAGACGTGAATGTCGGTCCGCTGAATGGCGCATCTCCCGCGTGCTATTGCGTCGATGTCGGCGCAGGGGGTGGCGCGCCCTCGCCCGGCGTCGATCCGGTGGCGACGTTCTGGTCGGCGCTGTCCTGGGCCGGACCCTGGGTCGCCTCGGGCACGGTTCCGCCGCGATAGGCCTTGATCACCCGGTCGAAATTCTGCGCATCCGACGGTGCAGGCCTGCGCATCGTCACGATGTCGCCGGGATCGGCCAGCATCAGCCCGAGATTGCGCTGGATGGCGCAGCCGAAGGCGGGGTAGTCGGAATTGTCCGGATTGTAGGCCATCGGCGCGCGCCAATCGCCGCAGATCGGCAGCACCACGTCGTAGCGCTGATAGGTGAGCGTGACGGTGCCGGGCACCTGGGGTGTCGCCGGCGCCATCCGGATCGCGCTCGCCGGCACGCCCGCCGCGATGAGCCGGTCGCGCACCACCTCAGCCTGCGTCGGCACGGCGCTGACGGCAAGATCGCCGTGACCGCGGTCGAGGAAGCCCGCGACCAGGGTTTGAAATCGTGCGTCCGCCGCGCCGGCGAAGGGATCGGCGCCGCCCGCCACCGGCACCGTCACGGTCACGGTTTCCGGCAGCGCCCCGATCGGATATCGCTTGGTATAGTCCTGCTGCAGCGGCTCGTCGCAGGTGGCCAGGACGAGAAGCGCGCCAAGCAGCAAAAGATGCGACCGGAGAGACATCGCGGTCACTCCAGAATGAAGCCGAAGGGGCTCTTCGGCTGCGGCGGGGCGGCCCCGGGGGGCAGGCGCTCGGCGTTGAGACGGCCCAGGAAATACATGTTGAAATCGCTCGCCGGCCCGAAGCCGTCGGAGGGATAGGCGATCTCGTCGGGATCGACCGGGCGCACCAGATAGGCGCTCACGGCGATGACGAGATCGGTCTCGTTGTGCTGGAACTGCTTGCTCGAGAAGAGTGCGCCGAGAATGGGTAGGTTCATCAGCCCTGGCAGCCCCTGGATCGTGTTCTGAACGTCGTTCTGGAGGAGGCCGGCGATGGCGACGCCGCCGCCCGAGGGCAGCTCCACCGTCGTCGTCGCGCCGCGCTCGGTGAGCGAGGGCACGCTGGTGCCGCCGACATCCGTCGGCGCGCCGGTCGCACTCACCGAGGTTGCGATCTTGAGGCTGATGAGGCCGCTCGACAGGACGATCGGGGTGAAGGTGAGCTGCACGCCGAAGGGATAGAAGGTCGGCACGACCTCCGCCGTTGCGCCGACGCCGACGATGCTCGGCAGCGGGAACTTGCCGCCGACCAGGAACGACGCGGTCTCGCCGGAGACCGCGGTCAAGGTCGGCTCGGCCAGCGTCTTGACGAGGCCGTTCGATTCAAGCGCCTGCAGCAAGGCGGAAAAGCTCGAGGACGGCGCGGCGGGGCTGCCGGGAAAGGGGGTGGGGCTGGGCGGCGCGGCGAGCGCTGCCCCGCCGGCCGCGGCGCCGGGCCCGGTATAGGCGCCGAAGAACGGCGTCTCGGCGAAGCTCGGCGCGGACCCGCCGATGCTGAAGGCGAGGCCGCCGAGCTTGAAGCTGAAGGGCGCTGGAAAGCCCGGGGTGATGCCGAGTTCCTTCACCGCCGTGCGCTGCATCTCTGTCACCCTGACGCGCAGCACCACCTGGCTGCGGTCGCGCACGCGGATGAGGTTGATGACGGATTTGTCGTCGCCTACGAACTGGCGCGCGATCTCCTGGGCGTTGGTGGCGACCCGCTGGGACGCGACGGAGCCCGTGAGCACGATGCTCTGATTGGCGGTCGAGACGCTGATGCGCTCGCTGGGAATGGCGCGCTCGAGGGCCTGGACGAGGGCGGTGGTATCGAGCCTGACCGTGATATCGAGCCCGTCGATCTCGCGCCCGTCGCGATCGAGAAAATAGACATCGGTCTCGCCGATCTTCTTGGCGATCACGAAGGCAGTGTCGGCGCTGCGCAGCACGACATCGGCAATGGCGGGATTGGCGACGAGCACATCCCGCGCCGGACGGCCGAGACGCACGAGTTGCGACCGGTTGAGATCGAGCGCCAGCACGCGCGGCGCCGCTCTCTGCCGGGCGCTGCTGTGTCGCGCCCTGGGCCGCTCCCCGGCAAGCGCCAGGACCAGTGCCGGAACCACGAGCGAGGGCGCGGGCGAGGGGATGCATATGCGCGCTCACGCCGCCACCTATGGCCCCGTCGCCCGCGCGAGCGCGGCGCCGTGATAGACATGGAGCCCGATGGAGGGACCTCCGTCCGCCGGCTGCGCGAGGACGGCGTCGTATTGCGCCAGCAGGGCGGCGCGGAACGGGCTGACCTGGAAATCCTGGACCACCCCGCCGCCGCTCGCGGGCTCCGGTCGCGCGGGCAGCGCGTGGCTCCTGAGCGCCAGCGACAGCGTGCCCATCTGCGCGGCGACCGCGAGCTTCTCCGCTGCCTCCAGGGTCACCTCGACGGTCGCCGTCGCCCCCGACCTTGGGCTTGCTGTCGATGTCCTGCATGACTTGGTCGATGGCGAGCACCTTGACGTTCCTGAGCACCACGCTCGTCACGTCCTTGGTGGTGACCTGCGGCAATCGTTCGGCCGTCGGCGCCGCGCCCGCAGTCTCGAAGGTGTAGTGCTCGCTCAACAGCGCATCGACGCGGTCGCCGGGCAGGATGAAGCCGCCGGCGTCGGTGACCGCGTCGATCTTGATCGTGACCGCGCGCATGCCCGGCGTCTAGCGCCGCGGCGAGGAAGCCGGCCTCGCCCGGCTTCAGCAGACGCTGCGCGGTGACCGGCTCGCCCATCTCGATGCCATGCAGGACGACGCGGCCGACGGCGTCCTTCTGGGGATCGGCGCCCTTTTGGCGGACGAGGAAGCTGGGACCGAGCGCCGCGTTCGGGCCAGCGTTGCCAGCGCACATCGTCGGTCTTGAGAACGGTTCCGGCCGCGAGGTTTCGCGCCGCCACGAGCACATCGCTGACCACCAGCCGCGCCGGCGCCTGCTGCCGCCGGGCCTCTTCCGCGCCCCGGTTCATCAGCCGCGGCACGACGAAGAAGATCACCCCGGCAAGGACGAGCGCGAAGGTGACGATCACAACGCTGACAAGCCGCATGCGACCCTATCGTTGGTGAGGTTCAAGGCCCGGAACCGGGAAAGAGGTGCGGCAGCAGTGCCAGGCCGGAGGCGGAGATCGCGATCGCGTAGGGGACGCCTTCGCCGCGCGCGAGCACCCGGCTGTACCAGTGTCCGGCGCGGCGCCGGCGCGGCAGAAACCGGCGCAGCGCCAGCACCACGAGACCGAGAAGCGCGCCCGCGATCGCCGTCAGGATGATGAAGGCAACGAGATTGCCCCAGCCCATCCACAGCGCCACCGCGGCCAGCAGCTTGGCGTCGCCGCCGCCCATGAGGCCGAACTCGAAGCACAGCGCCGTCGCCGCCAGCACGACCGCGGCTGCCGCGATGTGCGACGCGGCGGCGGCGAGCGGAAGGGACGGGGCCAGCCACAAAAACGCGGCCACCACGGCAAGGCAGAGCCCGCGCGGAACCTCGTAGCGGACGAGATCGCTCGCCGCGGCCACCGCCAATGCGACGACATAGACGCCAAGGGCAAGGGTTGCGGTCATCGCTTTCGCTCGGCCCCCTCAGGGCGAGGCGGATGATGTCGTCGAGCGCAGAGCGCTGCCGGTCGCGGCGAAGAGGTTTTCGATGTCTCCGCCCAGCGCGATCACCGTGGCGATGATGGCCACGGCAATGGCGCCGGCAATCATGCCGTACTCGATCGCCGTCACGCCGGAATGGTCGCTACGGAGGCTCTGAAAGAAGCGGCATGCGAGCGCCATGATGAACCTCTCCGCGCGCGGCGCGGCCGTGACCGCGCGGGGCGTCAGGGCGCGGATGATGTCGTCGAATTGAGGGCGTTGCCGGTAATGGCGAACAGGTTCTTGATGTCGCCGCCGAGCGCGATGACCGTGGCGATGATGGCGACGGCGATGGCGCCGGCAATCAGGCCATACTCGATCGCGGTGACGCCGGAGGTGTCGCCCCTCAGCCGTCGCACCGCGTTGATCGCCGCATGTCCGAGATTTTCGCCTGCCAGGTAAATGCACAGCATCGACTTCCTCCTCCGTCGCCCGGTGCCACCAAATGGGGCAACCGCCGACCCGGCCGCTATCGAGGCAGACGGGGATAGAACTATCCAATATAGGGTTGTACACCTTGGATTGCAATCTCAAGTTGTATATTCTGTTCAAATTTGAAATGATGCCTGATCCCGGCCGCGCAGGGGGCGGCACAATCATGGCGGTGGAAGGCGAAAGCACCGGCGAGCCTGTGTCCCTATCGCTGGCGGGCGTTGCGGTCTTGCGCTCGCTGCCGGATGAGGAGCGCGCTTATCTTGAAACCCGCTGCGCCTATCGGCGCATCGCGCCGGGCGGGGTGTTGACGGCGCGCTTCGGCGTCGGCGCGGTTTATTTCATCCTCGCCGGCCGGGTGCGCGTGGTCCATCAGCTCGGCGGCGCGGACGAGATCACCGTTGCCGCGCTCGCCGCTGGCGAGACCATTGGCGAGATCTCCGCTGTCGATGGCGGCGCCGTGTCGGCCTCGATCGTCGTCGACGAGGACTGCACCATCGCCGAACTGCCCAAGGACGAGTTCCAGGCGCTGCTCGCGCGGCGCGGCGAAGTGGCGCTCGGTCTGCTCACGCGCTGGGCCGGCATCATCCGCGACCTCGACAACAAGGTGCGCTTCACCGCCAGCGCCGGTCCGATGCAGCGCCTGTGCTCAGAGCTGATCCAGCTCGCCCGCGTGGACAAGCCCGGCGGCAGAAGCTGGCTCGTGCCGGAAATGCCGAGCCATCAGGAGCTCGCCGTCCGCGTGCAGATGACGCGCGAGGAAGTGGCGGCGGCAATCGCCGAACTCGCCAGCCGCGGCATCGTCGCGCGCCGGACCCGCGCGCTGCGCATCCTCGACTACAAGGCGCTCAAGGACATGGTGCGGCAAGGCGCGCCCTTGCCGCTGCAAGCCGCCGCGCCGGGCGAGGAGTGAGACGCAGCCTACCCCCGTCCCGACGCCGCCAGCGCCGCGAGGTTGGCGCGCACCTCGGCGACACCGGTTGCGATCTTGAGCGCGATGAGCGCGGCACCGATCGCCGCGGTCGCGCGCGTGGGGTCGCCGTCGACGCCGGTCTCGCCGGCCGGCCAGCTCCGCGGCGACAGCCTCGCGTCGCGGACCGCCTCGGGTGCCACCGCCATGAGTTCGGCGGTGTCGACGAGACCGGCATGCGTGCCGATCTCCGCCGCGCTGTAGCCGTGCGCCATCAGCCACTCCTCCTCGCCGTTGGCCGCGTAGTAGCGCTCGAGGCTGGCGACGCGAACGCCGTTGCCGTGCCACTGGCGGGTGAGCGTCGCCGCCACCGCTTGCTGCGCGTGCTGGCTCTGGCCGTGATCGCCGATGAAGCAGATGAGCTTGAAACCGGCGTGTGCGAGGCTGCGTGCAGCACCGGTGAGGACCGCGGCGAATGTCTGCTCATCGATGCCGATCGTGCCGGGAAGCCGCATGTTGCCCTCGGGCGGATCGAAGCCGCCTTCCGGCACGTAGGCCAGAACCGGCGCGACCAGCGCGGTGCCAAGCGCATCGGCCATGGCGCCGGCGCAATGGCGCACGATGAAGTTGTGCTTGCCGATGGCCATGTGGGGGCCGTTCTCCTCGGTGCCGCCGGTGGGCACGAGTGCGGCGATGGCGCCTTGGGCGATGGCGTCGCGCACCTCGATCCAGGTCAGGTCCTCGATGAAGCGGCTCGGGCCGCGATCGGAAGCGGCGCGCGCCGCTGGCGCGAGGCCCATCCCCAGCCCGGCCATGCCGAGCGCGAGCAAGTGGCGGCGATGCATGGCGGCGACCTCGGCGGTTGCGGGAAACGGGCGACGCTAGCGCAAATTTCGGCTGGATAGAATTCGGTGTGTCCTTCGAATGCTCGCTTTGCTCGCGCTCAGGATAAGGAATTTTCTTAATGCCATCGGTTCTTGATCCTCACCCTGAGCGAAGTCGAAGGGCGCACGGCGCTCCTGCTGCCGGGACCCGCACCCACGCCGGCGTGTCGGCATGATGGGCGAACTATGCCGGCGGGTGCGGCGTCTGTGGCGCGACCGGCGCGGCAACTACTCGATCATCGTGGTGCTGCTGCTGCCGGTCATCACCGGCTTCGTCGCGATGGGGAGCGAGGCGGGCCTGTGGTTCTACACGCACCAGTCGATGCAGGGCGCGGCCGATGCGGCTGCCTTCAGCGCGGCGCGGGTGGCGATCAGCGGCGGGGAATGGTCGATCGAAGCGCTCGCGGTGGCGGCAAGCCATGGCTTCACCAACGGCGCCAACGCCACCACCGTCACCGCCCTGTCGCCGCCGCAGGCGGGCTCGCATATCGGCGTGGCCGGATATTACGAGGTCTTCATCAGCCAGCAGCAAAGGCGGCTGTTCTCGGCGCTGCTCATCAGCACGCCCGTGACGATTTCGGCCCGTGCCGTCGCCGCCATCAGCGGCACCAGCGCCAGCGACGGCTGCCTCGTGGCGCTCGACAAGACCGTGATCGGCGCTATCAGCGCGTCCGGCGGAGCCGCGCTCAACCTCGCCAACTGCGATCTCTATGACGATTCCGCCGCCAGCGGCACCAGCACCAAGGCGGCGCTGGTGCTGACCGGCGGGGCGGGGATCACGGCGACGGCGGGCTATATCGTCGGCTCGGCCGACGCGACCAGCCTGGATTTTCACGGCACGCTCTATGCGTCGGGGGCGCTGCCGCTCGCCGACCCGTTCGCTGCGACGGCGGTGCCCGCGCCCAGCGGCTGCGCCGGCGGCACCAACTTGCTGTACAGCAGCGGCAGCCACCACACGCTCAACCCCGGCACTTATTGCGGCGGCATCTCCGTCAGCGGCGGCAGCGAGATCGACCTCACGCCCGGGATCTATGTGCTGGACAAGGGCACGCTGTCGCTGTCGGGCGGCAGCAGCCTGTGGTGTCCGCCGAAAGCGGAGTGGAGCACGGGCACGCCCCCGGTGGCGCCGGCCGCCGATGGCGGCTGCACCATCGTTCTCACCAGCAGCACCATTGGCACCGCGCCCACCTCCTGTGCCGGCCTGACCATCTCGGGCGGGTCGGTCGTCAACCTGAACGCGCCGACCTCCGGCGCGACGCAGGGCTTTGCGTTCATGAGCGCGCAATCCTGCGCGGTCGGAAAGGTGGCGACGCTCACCGGCGGCAGCACGCAGAACATCACCGGCACGATCTATTTGCCGACCTACTCCGTCAGTTATTCCGGCGGCGCAACCACGTCAGGCACGACCACCTGCGTGCAGCTCATTGCCGATACCGTCTCCTTCACCGGCGGCTCGGGCCTCGGCAACAACTGCGGGACCCACGCGGGCCAGTACAAGACGTTCGGCAACACCGCGATCCTCGCCGAATGAGCGGGGACGGCCTCACTTGCCGCCCATGCCGTCGCGCACATGCACCACGGCCTCGGCATCGGCGTAGAAGCGGTGCCAGCCCGCCATCCGGTCGAGCTCGACCACGGCGGGCGAGTCCTTGGCAAAGATCGTCCAGGTGATGTGATAGGTGTCGATGAGCGCCGGCAGTCCGTCGCTGAGGCCGCGGGTCGCCCGGTAGTAGCGCTTGATGAAATCATCGCCGTACATGTCGGCGCGCCCGTCGATGAAGGTCTTGATGCCCGCAAACATCAAGTAGTCGCCGTAGTCGTAATCGTTGAGCACCGGCCCGGTGATGCCGGCGGCGACGACAGCGCGCACGGCTTGCGCCGGCATGAACGTATTCTGCGGCACGAGCGGAAACGCCATCGCCGCCGCCGCGCCCGCGACGACGATGGCGCCGGCAAGAGCGCGGCCTGCCGCCGTCGCCGGCCGGGCCAGGCGGTCGAGCCAGTCGACCGCGTGTCGTGCACCGGCGCGCGCGAGCTGCGGCGCGGCATCGGGCGCGGCGATGAGCGGCCCGAGGAAGGCGAGCAGCTCGGCATCGCGCGCATGCTGCAGGCTCATGGCGAAGAGCAGAAGCACCATCAGCACGCGCGAGGGGGAAAGCCTGATGCCGCGATAGAGCACGGTTCCCAGGCACAGGAGCAGCCAGATCTCCAGCGTCGAGATCGTCTGGAAATCGATGCTCTTCCATTCAACGAGAATGGAGAGCGCGAACTTCATGCGAAGAACGTGCAGCGGCAAAAGGTAGGCCTCGATGCCATAAGGGGTCACCAGCGTGGCGAGGACTGCGATAAGGGTGAAGGCGGTCCATTGCCTTGCCGCCTTGAGGCGCGCCGCCTCGCCGCGGGCCAGCAGCACCGCCTCGACCGTGAAGAGGCCGGCAAAGCCGATGCCGACCAGGAACGTGGCGTGCACGTTGACCCAGCCGATCATGATCAGCGCCGCGGCCGGCGCGGGCGCGCGGTTCTCGGCCCGCGCCCGCACGAGCAGGCCCATCCAGGCAATCAGCAACGGCAAGGCGATGATGTGCGGCCGTGCCAGCCAGTGCGGCGTGATCACCAGCCAGGCGGCGGCGGCAATCACGATGGCCTGCGTCGGCGTATAGGCGCGCAGGAGATCGCGCGCGTAGAGGGCGATCGCGGCGCCGAGCCCCAGGCTCGCCATCATCACGAGCCCATGCCAACCGAGGCTTTCATAGAATAACGCGGTAATGACCTCGCCCAGCCACTCATGCGCGACCCAGGGCGCGCCGGGAAGCGTGTGGGAGAGGAAATCGACGCGCGGCACCGCGCGGTTGGCGATGATCCACCGCCCCACGACGATGTGCAGCATGACGTCGGGATCGGCCAACCGCGCCTGCGGCGTGATCAGCCCGCCAAGATAGGCAAGGAGCCCCAGCCCGAGCGGCAACGAGAGCCCCACCCGCTCGCGCATCCCAACCCCGACCGCGATCTCCGCCATCGCTTTTGCTATTGGATGCGCACGGTCGAGACCGCGGTGAAGGTCACGGGATTGGCGATGCTGAAGCTGAACAGGCTGTCCAGGAGCTGATAGGGCAGGAAAGTCGTGTAGGCCGCACTCGTGGTGACCGCGACATAGGTGCCGACGGTGAGGCCGGTGGCACAGGTGGGCGGCGTCGTGGCGTTGCAACTGGCCATGCCGGCGCAGCAATATTCCTCCGTCGCGCTGGCGCTCAGCGCGCTCCGCGACAGCACGGTCGGGATCGTCACGGCGCCCGTGGCGGCGTTCTGCACGGCGCTATTGAAGGTCGCCTGACTGCCCGTGCTGTAGCCGGCGCTGTTGCGGAACGCATAGGCGGCGCCGGCGTCGGCGGCATCGGCCACCATCATCTTGGTGTAGACGCCGAGCCCGAAATCGACCATGCCGAACGCCAGCGAGACGAGAATTGGCGCGATGAACGCCATCTCGATCGCGGCGACGCCCCGACGGCAGCGGAGGAATGGGGAAGCGGGCAGGAGTGCTGCTCCCTCCGCCTGCGTGCATCTCATCCCCACAGGGTAATACGCCTAGCACGAGAAAAAGTCTATCGCATTGCCCTTTTAAAGGGGCATCCCGTGCCAGGCAGCACCGCCGCGTCGGCCGTCATTTCACGTGAATGGCCCCATAGGGATCGACATCGAAATTGACGCCCTGGCCCTGTTCGTTGACGGCCGAGCCGGTCCAATCGCCGCCGGAATGGCGCAGGTTGGCGATGTTCGTGTAGCCGCGGTCCTCCAGTTCCTGCGTGACCTGCTGCTGGTCCATCGGCTGAACCGAGGAGCC
Organism: uncultured Alphaproteobacteria bacterium; assembly: GCA_963832575.1. Taxonomy (GTDB): domain Bacteria; phylum Pseudomonadota; class Alphaproteobacteria; order ATCC43930; family CGMCC-115725; genus DATJLY01. Next base: position 100,301 of record CAWHUT010000009.1, on the reverse strand, counting down.
GGCAGAGGCCGCGGGCGTGGCGGTGCTGGTGTCCTCCCCGTTGCCTGACGAGCAGGCCGCCAATCCCATGACGAGAATTGCCGCTGCGATTGCGCGCATTGCGCTCTCCACTGTGAGGGTTGCGTCCAGGCAAACCTGCGCGATGCCTCAGGGTTCCCGGCCGCGCAGCCACTCCCGCACGGGCGGGCCTGCTGTTATGGTCGCGGAGCGAGGCTGGCAGGAGACCGCAATGAAATTCGGGCTTTTCTATCTCCCGACCCATGTGCCCCAGGCGCGCGATGTCGCCGCCCATTTCGACGACATCGTCGAGCAGGTGCTCTTCGCCGACGAAATCGGCATCGACTATGTCTGGATGGTCGAGCATCATTTCGTGCGCCACGGCGGGCTGTGCGCCGGCACCTATCCGTTCCTGGCCTATCTCGCCGGCAAGACCAAGCGGATCCGGCTCGGGACCGGCGCCACGGTCTTGCCGCTCAACGATGCCGTCCGCGTCGCCGAGATGGCGGCAACCCTCGATCAGCTTTCCAAGGGCCGGTTCGATCTGGGCGTCGGCCGCGGCTTCCTGCGCGACGAGTTCGACACCTTCGGCGTGCCGATGAGCGAGGCGCGCGCCCGCGTCGAGGACGGGGTGAACCTGATCAAGCGCGCGTGGACGGAGCCGACGCTCACTTATGACAGTCCGTTCCGCCCGCGCATCGACGGCCTGACGATCCTGCCGCGCGTCTACCAGAAGCCGCACCCGCCGATCTGGAACGCCTGCTTCCTCACGCAGGAGAGCTTCGTGTGGACGGCGGCGCAGGGCTACAACCTCCTCTATGTCGCCTATCACGTCGATTCAGCGACGGCGGGCGAGCGCGTGCATTGGTACATCGACGCGCTCCCCAGCCACGGCCGCCGCATCGAGGACCACGAGGTATGCTGCTGCTATCACGCGCACTTCACCGCAACCGAGGATGCCGCGGGCTTGCGCGCGCTCGTTGAGGGACCGATGGCGGAATATACCGGCGCCGGCGTCGAGGCGGCACGCAAGCCACCCGATCCGGTCGCCTACAAGAACTATGCCGCGCGCGAGGACTATCAGCGCCAAGCCACGTTCGAGACCTATTTTCCCGACCGCGTCCTCATGGGCTCGCCCGCGCGCGTGCTCGAGCGCATCGCCTATCTGCGCGAGCTCGGCATGACCCAGCTCGCCCTCATCGTCGATTTCGGCTCGCTCGCGCAGGCCGATATCATGCGATCGCTCGAGGTCTTCGCGCGCGACATCCTGCCCAAAACGCGCGCGCTCTGACCGCGCGCTACTCGGCGGCGCGCGGGGTCACGTGCTCGTCGTCGGGGTTCTTGACCGTTTCCGGCATCTCGCCGTGCGGTTTCGGGTCGTCCACATACTTGAAGGCCGGCGCGGCGTTCCACGGGCCGCGCTCCGGTGCCGTCCCGTTGGTCGACAGGTTGAAATAAAGATCGACCGTCTCGTCCGGCTTGACGTGGCCGAACATCGGATCGGTGAGCTTACCAAGCGAATCGAGCGCCTTCATGAACATGTTGGTGTGCGCGATCTCGCGCGTCAGCAGAAAATGCAGCGCCTTCTTGCTGCCGTCGTCGGGCGCGCATTTGAGGAGCGCTTCATAGGCCTGGCGCGCGCCGGCTTCCGCGGCGATGTCGGCGCGCAGGTCGCGCACCACGTTGCCGCCCTCGTTGACATAGGCGCCGGTCCAGGCCTGGCCCATGCTGTCGACGAGATGCGGCCCGATGCCGCGGATGGCGAAGAGCGTGCTTTTGAACGCCTTGTCCTTCGCGCCCTTCTCGGTGTGCTGCTCGATCATGCGCCCGACCATTTCGAGATGGCTGAATTCCTCGAAGGCGATGTCCTGCAGCATGTCGCGGATCTTGGCGTCCTCGACGTGGAACGACTGGGTCCAATAGGTGAGGGCGGCGGTGAGCTCGCCAGTGGCGCCGCCGAACTGCTCGAGCAGCATCTGGCCGAAGGCCGCGTCGGATGCGTCGACCTTGACCTCGTGCATCAGTTGTTTGCGATGGAAGAACATGGCACCTGCCTCGACAAAGGGTTGTTCGAGGTCGAACGCCGAGAGTCACGGGATGTTCAATGTTCGACTGCGGCTATGCTGTGGTCAGGCCCTTGCGCAGCGTTGACGCGAGGGGCGCTCACGCCAGCGCTTGCCGATGCCTGCAAATCATGGGGATCGCCCCCGTGATGCAGGTGAGCACGGCCGCGCAAGCCGACGCGACGATCATCGGCATCGCCGTTCCATCCGCGGTCCAGCCATAGATCTGGACGAAGAGCGCGCTCAGGATCGTCTGGCAGAAGACGCCGATGCCCGCTGCCGTGCCGGAGAGCGCCGGGATTACCTGGATCGCGCCGGCCTGGGCGTTGGGGAGCGCCAACCCCTGCGCGAAGGTGACGAAGAATCCGGGCACGAAGATGACCAGGGGATCGAGCACGCCGGCCAGGATGAAGCCGGCCTGCACCGCCATGCCGACGAAATTGAGCACCGAGCCGGTGAGCACCATCGTCTCGATCGCGACGCGCCCGGAAACGCGGACCGAGATCAGATTGCCGAGGCAGTACCCGGCCGGAAACAGGATGAAGTAGAGGCCGTATTCCGTGGCCGAGCGGCCGAGCCGATCCTCCATCAGGAACGGCGACGCCGCGACGATGGAAAAGAACGTGCCCGAGCAGAACCCGGATTGCAGCACGAAGGCGGTGAAGCGCAGATTGCCGAAGAGCCGCGCATAGTCGCGCACGATCCCGCTCCCCGGCGGCTTGCGCTCGCCGTGCCGTGTTTCGTGGAGCACGCTCAAGGCCGTCGCCGTCAGCACCGCACCGGCGATGAGCGCGAACCAGAACACGGCGCGCCAGCCGAAATGATCGACCAGCACGCCACCCAGCGGCGGCGAGATCATCGGGCCGAGCGTATAGGCCATGGTGAGATAGGCGATGGCCTTAACCAGCGTTGCCGGCCCATAGGCATCGCGCGCCATCACGCGTGTCAGCGTGACGCCGCATCCGGCCCCCAGCGCCTGCACCAGCCGCCCGGCGAGCAGCACCCAAATCGTCGGCGCCAGCGCACAGAGCGCGCTGCCGGCGAGAAACAGTGTCAGGCCCGAGATCAGCAGCGGCCGTCGCCCGAACCGGTCGGAGAGCGTGCCATAGCCCAGCGTCGACACCGCCATGGTGACGAGCGTGATGCTAAAGGTGAGCTCTGCCAGTGCGTCGGAAATACCGAACGCCGCCTTGATCTCCGGCACCACCGGCACGAAGAAATGAATGGCGAGCGGCCCGATCAGCGTGATCGCGCCGAGTGCCGCAGCAAAGCGCGAATCGGGCGCCCGTATGGCCGCGCGCGGGACGGGACTTGCAGCGACGGCGTCCTCGTCCATGAAGCGGCCCTGATGTGAAATGCGCGCGGCGGCTATGGGACGGCGTGGCCGTGCGCGTCGCGGATCGCGCGCCACACCGCGAACGGCGTCGCCGGCATCGGCATGTCGCGCACGCCCAGGGGTGTCAGCGCATCGAGGATGGCGCTGATGATCACTGCCAGCGCCGGCGTGGTCCCGCCCTCGCCGCCGGCCTTGATGCCGAGCGGGTTGGTCGGCGACAGCACCTCGACGATCTCGGTGCGCAACGACGGCAGGCCGTCCGACCGCGGCATGGCGTAGTCCATGAGCGAGCCGGCGAGCGGCTGGCCCGAGACGGGCTCGAGCGCGCAGAGCTCCCACATTGCCTGGCCGACGCCCTGGGCGATGGCGCCATGCGTCTGGCCGTGGACGATGAGCGGATTGATGCAGCGCCCGACATCGTCGACCGCGGCATAGCGCGTGATCTCGACGCGGCCGGTCGCGGGATCGACCTCGACCTCGGCCACGGCGCAGCCGTTGGGAAAGACCGGGTCGTGCATGTCGTTGTTGGCGGCGAAGGCAAGCCCGCCCTGCAAATCCTGCGGCAGCGAAATCCGCGCCGCCTCGCGCGCCAGCTCGAAGAAATCGAAGCTGCGGTTGCTGAGCGGCGCGACGAAGCGCCCGTCCGTGAACGTCACCGCGTCGGGCGTGGTCTCCAGCAGCAACGCGGCGATGCGTCGCGCTTTGGCGATGAGACCGGTGGCGGCGATTGACATGACCGTTGCGGCATGGCGCATCGAGCGGCCGGAATGGGACCCGCCGCCGACGGTGACCACATCGGTATCGCCCATGATGATGGTGACGGTCTCGACCGGCACGGCGAGCAGGTCGGAGATGACCTGGGCGAAGCTCGTCTCGTGCCCCTGGCCGCTCGGCTGGGTCCCGACGACAACATCGACGCCGGTCTCCCGCACCGTGATCTCGGCGCGCTCCCGCGGCGATCCGATCGAGGACTCGACATAATTGGCCAGGCCCAGGCCCAGGAGCCGGCCGCGCGCCGAAGCCGCACTGCGCCGCGCCGCCGCGCCCGGCCAATCCGCCATGCCATGGCGCGGTCCATGTTCTCCTCGTAGCGGCCGCTGTCATAGGCGCGCGCCCACGGCGTTGCTGTAGGGCATCGCCTCCGGCCGCACGAGGTTGCGGCGGCGCAGCTCGATGCGGTCGAGCTTGAGCACGGCGGCGGCCTTGTCGACCAGCCGCTCGATCGCAAAGGTGACCTCGGGCCGGCCGGAGCTGCGATAGGCCTGGGTCGGCATGGTGTTGGTGAAGACCGCGCGGGCGCACAGATGCGCCGCCGGAATGGCATAGGACCCGGTGATGAGCGCCGAGCCCTTGCCCAGCGGCGACAGCGACACCAGCCGCGCGCCGGCATTGCTGGTGTTGCGCGCCCGCAAGGCCAGGAACTTGCCGTCGGCGCGCAGCGCAAGCTCCACATGCGTGACGAGGTCGCGGCCCTGATAGTCGGTGAGGAACGCCTCCGCGCGCGTCGCGGTGTATTTCACGGGCCGGCCGAGCTTGCGCGCCGCCCACAGGACGAGGCCGTATTCGACGTAAGGCCGGTTCTTCGAGCCGAAATTGCCGCCCACGTCGCAAGTGACGACGCGGAGCTTCTCCGGCGCGATGCCGAGCACGGTGGCAAGCTCGCGCTTCTGGCGCACCGCACCGCCATTGCCGGCATGGAGCGTGAACTTGTCGGTCTCGGCGTCGTATTCGGCCACCGCCGCGCGCGGCTCGAGCGCTACCGCGGTGACGCGCCCGACATGGTAGTCGAGCGTCACGACATGATCGGCGGCGGCAAAGCCCCGCTCCGTCGCTGCGGCATCGCCGAAGAAGGATCTCGACGGCGAGATTGCCGGGCACCTCGTCCCACACGGCAACGGCGCCGGGCGTCAGCGCCCCCGCGGCGTCGAGGACGAAGGGCAGTTCCTCATACGTGACATCGACCGCCTCGGCGGCATCGAGCGCCTGGGCCTGCGTGGCGGCGACGACCATGGCGACGGCCTCGCCGACATGGCGCGCCTTGTCGGTGGCGAGAAGTTCGTGCGGGCCGATGAACGGCTTGCCCCCGCCGGGCGCGGTGAGCTTCAGATCGTAGCGGGTGGAAGGCACCGGCTCGTGCGGAATGGGCTGCACCCCGGCCGCGCGCAGCTCCGCGCCGGTGAAGACGCCGAGCACGCCCGGCATCGCGCGGGCCGCATCGGCCGCGATGGCGCGGATGCGCGCGTGCGGATAGGGCGAGCGGACCATGACCGCATGCGCCGCGCCGGCGACGACGGTGTCGTCGGTGAACTTTCCGGCTCCGGTGAGCAGCCGCAGATCTTCCTTGCGCCGGAGCGGCTGTCCGATGGCGCGGAACCCTTCACCTTGCGGCATCAAAGACTTAGACGATGATGGAACGAGTTCCGGCCGGACTCAGCGCTTGTCGCCGGCATAGCTGGTGAGGTCGATATATTCGAGCACCGTGCCGTCGGGGTCGCGGAAATAGGCGCGCGGCCCGTTGACGACGCCGCCCTGGCGGTCTTCCTCGAACAGCACCTCGACGCCGTGCGCGCGCAGATTGTCGAGCGCGGGCTTGTAGTCCTTGCCATCCACCTTGAACGAGTGATGCACGCCGTTGTGGTCGTCGAGCTTGCGATTGATCGGCGGATCGTTCTTCACCAGGATGATGCAGTCGCCGCCGGCATCGAGGAACGACATCGTCTTGTCCGGCGTGGTCACGAGGTGCCGGCAGCCGACGATGTCGGAGTAAAACCGCGTGCTCTTTTCCAGATCGCTCACGGCGATGCTGAAATGCGCCATTCCCTTGATTGCCACCATGGTGTTCGTCCTCCTCCTCAGCGGGCCGGCGCCGCGGTCAGGGCAGTCGCTTGCGCCGCCTTCCAACCCGCATCCGGATCATAGCGCGAAATCCGCGGCGCAAGCCGCGCCGTGTCGCGGCCGAGATTCCTTTCATAGACGATGCCGTCCTGGTTGACGATGAACGTCATCACGCCGGAATCGCCCCACTTCGCCGGATAGGCGATGAGCGCGAAGCCGCCGATCATGTGTCCCTTGACGACATAGTCGCGCGCGCCGTCCGATGCATGCGCACCCTGGCGCTTCAGGATCTTGTAGAGATAGCCGTGATAGGGCGCGTGGCGGCCGCCATAGCCTTGGGCCTCGGCGGCGGCCATGAGCGGGCCCAGGGGGCTCTCTTGCGCGCCGGCGGCGACGGGCCAGTAGAGTCCGTCCATCTTGCCGGGGCTGCTCACGAATTTCTGCGCATACTCGATGGACGCCGCTGCCGGAGCGGTCGACGCTGGCGTAATCGCGCTCGGCATCGACGAAGGCGAGGCAGGTCCCGATCGCGCTCGTTTCGTTGCGGCCGATGCGGCGATTGAGAATTTCCTGCGCGCCGGCGCGTGTGTCAAAGCGCCAGGTGCCGGCATGGGCGCGCAGCTCGACCGGGAATGGCCAATCGTCCGTTCCGACATGCAGCACGGCGATGTCGTCGCCTTGGCGGACGATGTCATGGTGCTGGTCGAACGCGGCGGCGAACGCCACGCGGTCGGACCGGTCGGCGACGGGATCGCCGGAATCGACGAGCTTGCCGCTGCCGGGACCGAGCACGCGCTTGATCGCGGCGGGCTCGTCGCTGCGCACGGCGGCAACGAGCGCGTCGACAGCCTGATCCGGCGTGGCAAAGCTCGCCGACGCGCTGCCGGCGGCCATGGCCGTCCCGGCCCAGGCGGCAACCAACATGGCAACCAGCCAAGACGCGCGCGGCGCGAAAGGTTCATGCAGTTTCATGGACGGCGCTCCTCCGGGCGTGCGGGCGGTTGCGGCCGGGCCTGGGGTTGTCGTTGCGGCTGCGCCGCGGGCCGCGGCGCGGGCGCGGGTCGAGCTGCCGGTGCGGGACGCGCCGGCGCCATCGCTTGCCGGCTCTGCTGGCCGCGTTGCGACATGGCCTGAGCTTCGGGTCCCCGCGACTGGCTCGTGAATGCGGTGACCGGGCGCTCCGGTGCCGGCCGCGCCAGCGCCTGACGCTGAGAGGGCGGCGCAACCGGTTGCCGCTCTGCCTGCGGTGCCGGCTGCCGCGGCGCGGCCGGCGGCGATGGTTCTCGCCGCTCCGCCTGCGGCGCCGGTGGCCGCGCTTGGCCCTGCGGCGGCGCTTCGCGGCGCTGGGCCTGAGGCTCGGGCGCGCGGGGTGTGGCGGCGCGCTCGGGCGCCGCGCGCGGCGGCACGGCGGCCTGCTGCGGCTGTGCATAGCCGCGGAACTGGCGCCGCTCGTCGGGCGAGCCGGGAACCGGCTTCACGTAGCGCTGGCGGCTTGCGGCATCGGCATAGGGAACGCCGCGGCGGTGTTCGGGCGCGTGCTGCCACACGGCGGTCGTGACCGGCGGATGGCCGGCATTGATCCGGTTGAAGCGGCTGTCATCGACCCGCACATCGTGATGGGGCCAGTCCCACGCGCCCCAATCCCACAGCGCATCAACGACACCGATGCCGATGCCGAAGCCGATGCCGATGCCGCCGGCGGTGATGCCGATGCTGAGACCCGGCGGCGGCCCGTAATAGATCGGCAGATACGCCGGGTAGGGCCAGTTCCCGTAGACCGACGTCGGATTGTAGACGGGGATGTAGACCAATTGCGGGCTGGCGGGCGCGATCTCGATATAGGGGCCGTCGACGGTCACGGTGATCTGGGAATTCGACACCAGCGTCCCCGCCGCCATGGCGTCGTGGCGCAGGCGCTGAATCGAATCCATGACATCGGATTGCTGTGCCAGGAACGCGTTGCCGAGCGACTGTGTCCAGTCCAGATGCGCGTCCATCATGTGCAGGACCGGCGGAAACGGCACCAGCGACTTGACGCTCGGGTCCCAGTTCTGGCTCGCCAGCGCGTTGGCGAGCGCGCCGTCATTGAGTGCGGCATTGCCGGGATCGCCCAGCCAGCGGTCGGCATCGACGATCTCGAGCGGATAGGTCGCCGCCGTCAGCATCGCCGTCAGCAGCGGATCGGGATAAAGCGCGATCGCGGCCAGCATCTGATCAAGCTGCGGCGCCGCATAGAGTTGTTGCTGGGCGGCGCCGGGTGGCGGCGGGGGTGGCGCGCCCTGGGGCGGCGGCGGGGGCGCATATTGCGCCGATGCCGTGCCTGCGAAGATGAGCGCGACGGCCAAGGCCGCGCCGGCGAGGGAACGTTTCATCGCTCTTGCCTCCGTATCGCCCCCGTATAGGGCACAGTCTACGGCATGATAACGGTAAAGCGACGGCCGTCTTCCCCGCCGGCCACTAGGACGTCACGGCGTGTAGACCCAGAGATCGAGCAGGAGCCGCGCGCCCGGCACCGGCAGCCACGCGACCTCCACCGCCGAAATCGGCAGCGGCGCGCCGGCAAGCGCCTCGTGCCAGACTTCGAGCGTCGGCGCGAAATCGGCAAGATCGGTGTGGAACTGCTGGATGCGCACGGTATTGCCAAGGTTCGAACCGGCGCTGCGGCAGATCGCTTCCGCCTGCTTCAGGATGGCGGCGAGTTCGGCCTTGACGGGAATGCCATAGAAGGGCTGGCGCGGATCGGGCTGCGCGTCGGCGACAAGCGCGCCGTGCTCCACCGCCATGAGGCCGGAGAGGAACAGGAGATCGCCGGCCCGGACCGCCGCCACCTGCGCGTCGAAGAGCGGTGGCGCGTCGCTGGCGACCGTGACCTTGCGCGTCGCGCCGTCGCGCGCCAGTGCGATCGTGTTGATCTCGATCCTGAGCTCCGCCAGCGTGAAGCCGGGCGTGCTCGCGGGGATGATCGTCGTTGCCGGCGGGGACGGGAAATGCGCGCGCCAGACCTCGTTGAAGGCCGGCACGTCGTCGGGATCGCGCAGATAGACCTGCGCCTTGACGACGGTCTCGGGTGCGGCGCCCGCGGCGGCGAGCGAGGGTTTCAGCTTGCGCTCGATGATGAACTCGGTCTCGAGCTTGATCGGCGTGCCCTTCCACAGGCCGGGGCCGCGCCGCGCCTCGGGATCGACGGGTCCTTCCGCCGCGTTGCGCGCCTCGGCCGTGATGCCCGGGATGAAGCGAAAATCGCCGCAGGACAGCGCCGGGCTGTAGCCGGAACTGGGCGCGATGCTGTAGCCCGGCGTGAATGACATGTGCTCGGCATGGAAGCCCGGACCGGGCACGGCGGCCAGCGCCAACGCCTCGATCTGCTGCCCCGTGCGCAGGAAGCGCTGCTGCAGGATCGAGGTCGAGGGCGGGACGCGCGGCAGCGACGCCGTGCGCGTCTCGTGATAGGGCGGCACCGCGGTGGGCGTGGTGTAGTACTGATCGAGGCGGCAGATGTCGGCAAAGCCGGCGCCGCCCGCCGCCAGCACCTCCGCGAGATTGTGGAAGAGGCGCTGGGATTCGCGTTTTGCCGGCGGCGCTCCGTTGAGCGGATGCGCCGCCTGCACCACCTCGGGCGCGAGCCCGTTGACGAAATCGGTGCCGGCGAGACCGGTGGCGAAGATCCAGCGTCCCGCGCGCACGCCACGTGCGAACCGTGCGGCGCTGCGCGGGATCGGCACCGGCAACAGCGGCTCGACCGTCGCGCTCATCGTTCTTTCTTCCCGCGGCGGGATCGAGCGGTCACTTTGCGGGGACGGGGATCGCGCGCTGGTTGTAGAGGATCTTGCGCCGCCGCTCCTGCTCTTCCTTGGGCAGCTTGGAGGGATCGTTCTGCAGATCGGCGCCGACCGCCATGCCGCGCTTCACGCCGGGGCGGTTGCCCAGTTCCTCGAACCACCGCTTGAAGTAGGGGAACTCCTCGATGTCCTGGCCTTGCACCTTCCACCCCATGCACCAGGGATAGGCGATCATGTCGGCGATGGAATAGGCGTCGCCAGCGAGATAGGGGTGGTCGTGGAGGCGGTAATTGAGCACGCCATAGAGCCGGTTGGCCTCGTCAGTGAAGCGGCGGATCGCATAGGACTGGTCGCCCTGTTCGGTGAGGCGGCGGAAATGGCCGCACTCGCCGAGCTTGGGGCCTTGGTTCGCCATCTGCCACATCACCCATTGGGTGACCTCGTACTTGCCGCGCGGGTCCTGCGGCCAGAATTTGCCGGCCTTCTCGGCGAGGTACATCATGATCGCGCCGGATTCGAAGATGGCGAGCGGCGCGCCGCCGCCCAGGGGCTCGTGATCGACCATCGCGGGCATGCGGTGGTTGGGATTGAGCTTCAGGTATTCCGGCTTGAACTGATCGCCGGCGCCGATGTTGAGCGGGATCATCGTGTAGGGAAGGCCCAGTTCCTCGAGCAGAATGGTGACTTTCTTGCCGTTCGGCGTGGGCCAGAAATAAAGGTCGATCATCGCGGTTCCTTTTCCGTGGCGACGGGCGAGCGGGCGGCCACAAGGGGCCGTGACCGGGATCGACCCCCGCATTAACATCCCCGTTGGCACCGAGGCAAGCGACCTCAACCGGATGGACGGCAGATGACCCAGCTCTCCTATGACGGACCCCTGCGGTTCGGGCTTTTCTTCGCGCCGTTCCATTCGGCGCGGCTCAACCCGACCTATGCGTTCGAGCGCGACCTCATGCTCGCCGAGCATCTCGACCGCATCAATTTCGACGAGATGTGGTTCGGCGAGCATCATTCGGGCGCGATGGAGATGATCGCGGCGCCGGAACTGATGATTGCCGCCGCGGCCCAGCGCACGAAGTACATCCGCCTCGGCACCGGCGTCAAATCGCTGCCGTTCCACAATCCGCTCATGCTGGCCGAGGCGATGGCGCAGCTCGACCACATGACGCGCGGGCGCACCATTTTCGGCGTCGGGCCCGGCGCGCTGCCGACGGACGCGCACATGCTCGGCCTGGAAGTGCGCGACCTGCGCCCGCACATGGACGAGGCGCTCGACACCATCATGGCGCTGATGCGCGGCGAGACCGTCGATCGCCGCACCGACTGGTTCCACCTGCGCCAGGCGCGCCTCCATGTCGGCTGCTTCACCCAGCCGATGATGGAGATGGCGGTGACCTCGGTGCGCTCGCCGGCGGGCGTGATGGCGGCGGGGCGCCACGGGCTGGGCGTGCTGACGCTCGGCCCCACCACCGATGCGGCGCTCGCCCATCACGTCGAGAACTGGCACATCCACGAAGCGGAATGCCAGCGCCACGGCCATGTCGCCGACCGCGCGAAATGGCGCATCACCGTGATCATGCACATTGCCGAGACGCGCGAGAAGGCCTTCGCCGATGCCGAGTGGGGCTTTCCCGAATGGATCGACTACACCCACGACGTCATTCCCGGCGCCGCCGGCCTTTCCGCGCGGTGTCGCCAACCCCGCGCAATTCTGCCTCGACAACCAGCTCGGCATCATCGGCACGCCCGACGATGCGATCCGCGAGATCGAACGCATCCGCCAGGCCTTGGGCGGGTTCGGCGTGATCCTGGTCTTCGGCAACGACCTCGCGCCCTTTCCGGCACAGCTCCGCAGCTTCGAGCTTTTGGCCGAATTCGTGAAGCCGCATTTCAGCCGCGCCAACGCGTCGCGCCGCGCAGAGCTACCAATGGGCCGCCGCGAACCAGACCGCCAATCGCCAGGAAGGTTTGACGGCGGTCGCGGAGGCGACGGATACGTACAATGCCAAGCGGCTGGGGAGGAGCGCGGCGGATTAGGGGCGTGATCGTTTCGAACTGAATCAACAATGTCATTGCGAGGAGCGCAGCGACGAAGCAATCCCTTGACGATGACGAGATTGCTTCGCTTGCGCTCGCAAAGACAGCCGAAACCTACGCCCCCGCCGCGACCTTCTCGCGCAGGCGCCTGAGGCTGCCGCCTTTCATCACCGAGCCGGGCAGGGGGTGGCCGACGATGTCTTCGGCCAGGCGCGCGCATTCGGCGAGCGCTTCGAGGTCGATGCCGGTGGCGATCCCCATCTCGTCGCACATGAAGACGACATCCTCGGTGCAGACATTGCCGGCGGCGCCCTTGTGGCCGGCGAAGGGGCAGCCGCCCAGCCCCGCGACCGAGGCATCGAACTGGCGCACGCCCATCTCGAGCCCGGCATAGGCATTGGCGATGCCCATGCCGCGCGTGTCGTGCAGATGCAGGATGATCTCGAGCGCCGGATATTTGTCCTGGATCGCGCCGACGAGGCGCTTCACCGCGATCGGCGTCGCCCACGCCATGGTGTCGGCGATCATGACCTGCTTGAGGGCGGCGCCATGCTCGGCCGCGATGTCGATCTGCTGCTGCACGAGGTCGAGCACGCGCGCAACCGGAATGTCGCCGGCGAAGTTGCAGCCGAAGGCCGCCATGATGCCGCCGCGCTCGATCGCGATGCCGCGTGCCTTGTAGGTCGCGACCATCGCGCGCTGGTCGGCCAGTTGCTGCTCGGGCGTGCGGTGCTGGTTGCGCATGAGGAAGGGATCGGACGCGCACAGCACGATCGTGCCCTTGATTTCGAGCCGCCCGGTCGCCACCGCGCGCTCGAAGCCCTTGTCGTTGAGCCAGAGCGCGGTGTAAGCGACGCCCGGCGCAGGCGCCACACCGGCTACCACGTGCTCGGCGTCCGCCATGCCCGGCACCGCCTTGGGATTGACGAACGACACGATCTGGATGTGGTCGAGCCCCGTGTGGGCGAGCGCGTCGATGAGCTCGATCTTGCGCGATGTCGCGATCGCACCCTTCTCGAACTGAAAGCCCTCGCGCGGGCCTTCCTCGTTGATGTGGATGGATGGGGGGAAGTTCGGCATGGGGCGGGCCTCCTGTCACACCAGGCCGCTCATACTTCCACACGGGCCCGTGAAAATCCACGGCGGGCGCGGGTGCGCGGATCGTTGACACGAATTGCCGGGCGCGCGACCCTGAAACGCGGCCGATCTCAAGGGGGTGGCCATGCGGGGGACGGTGCTGGACTTCAGCCCCGACCAATTCACCGGACTTGTCAGTGGCGAGGACGGGAGGCGCTATCGATTGTCCGGGGCCGACTGGCGCGGCACGATCTGGCCCGTGCAAGGCGAGGTGGTCGACTTTGTCACCGACGGCATGCTGGCGCGCGAGGTTTTTCCCTTCCTCGTGCGCAGCGAGCCGATGCGATGGCGGCACTTCCTCTTTTCGTTGGAGGGCCGGATTGCGCGAAGGCAATATTGGCTCCACTTTTTTCTGCCCTATTGCGTGTTCGTTTTAGTGTTGGACCTGATCGAGTTCGTGATCCGGTCCGTTATGTTCAACATCGTCTATTTCGTCATCAGCCTGATCCTGATCTGGCCGAGCATCGCCGTCACCGCGAAGCGATGCCATGACCGCAACCGTTCCGGCTGGTTTCAGCTCATCGGGCTCATTCCGGTCGTCGGCACCGTGTGGCTGCTGATCGAAATCTGGTTCCGGCGAGGAACCGCAGGCCCCAACCGGTTCGGTCCGGACCCGCTGCAACGAGCGGGCAGCTAACGCGACGAGGAGCGTCCCATGGCAACAAGCGACGATGTGCTGACGATCGCGATCGCGGATCGCATCTGTCTCTTGACCCTCAATCGGCCGGAGCGGCGCAACGCGATGTCGAACGCGCTCGCCGCGGCCTTGCGCGAGGCCATCCTCGAGGCCGACGCCGATCCGGCCGTGTCGCTCGTCGCCATTACCGGTGCGGGCTCATCCTTCTGCTCCGGCGCCGATCTCAAGGACGCGCGCGCCACCGACGACAGCGGCGGGCGCTATCGCGGGCCGCTCAATCGCCAGGAGCGCAGCCCCTTCGAGGTGATGATCGACGCAAAGAAGCCGCTCATGGCCATCATCAACGGCCCCGCCGTCGCCGGCGGATGCGAGCTGGCGCTGGCCTGCGACGTGCGCGTCGCGGCGGAGACGGCGTTCCTCGGCCTGCCCGAGGCCAAGCGCGGCATGGGCGCGCATTTCGCCTCGGTCGTGCTGCCGCAGATCGTGCCGGCCGCGATCGCCATGGAATGGCTCTTCACCGGCCGCCCCATTCCGATCGCCGAGGCCGAGCGCTGGGGCCTCGTCAACCGCGTCGTGCCGGCGGCGCGACTGATGGAAACGGCGATGGCGCTCGCGCGCGACATCGCGTCATCGGCGCCCCTGTCGCTGCAGCGGATGAAGCTCACCTACCGCAAGGCGCACGGGCTGCCGCTCCATGCCGGCTTGCGCCTCGATGTCGGTCCCGACCCTTATGCCTCGGAAGACCGCAAGGAGGGCGCGCGCGCTTTTCTCGAGCGGCGTGCACCCGTGTGGCAGGGCCGCTAGCGCCATGACCCCGGCGCCGGTGCCGCTCGACGCGCTGTTCCGGCCGCGCTCGATCGCCGTCATCGGTGCCTCGCGCACGCCGGGCAAGAACGGCCATGCCGTGGTGCAGAACCTCGTGCGTGGCGGTTATGCCGGCCGCATCTTCCCCGTCAATCCCGCGGGCGGCGCGATCGAAGGAATTGCGTGCTACCGCTCGCTCGCCGAACTGCCGGAGCCGGCCGATTGCGCCATGGTGGTGATCCCCGCTGCGGACGCGGTCGCGGCGGTGCGCCAGTGCGCCGCGGCAGGCATCCGCGCCGTCGTCGTTGGTGCCAGCGGCTTTGCCGAGGACGGCACAGCCGCGGGAGCCGTGCGCCAGGAGGTGCTGGCACAAATCGCGCGCGAGAGCGGTCTCGTGCTCCTCGGTCCCAACACCAATGGCTTCCTCAACGCCACCGACCGCGTTTCGCTCGGCTACAACGCCGAGCATGCGGAGCATTTCCCGCCGGGCGGCGTGTCGGTGGTGTCGCATAGCGGCGCGCTCTTCGGCGGCGTCGCGCGCACGCTGCGGCGTCTGGGCGGCGGGCTGTCGAAATTCATTCCCGTTGGCAACGAGGCCGGCGTCACCATGCTCGACGTGCTCGCTTATCTCATTGCCGATGAAGCGACCGCGGTCATCGGCCTCGTCGTCGAGGCGGTCGGCGACGGCGACAGGCTGCGCAATCTCGCGGCGCGGGCGCGCCAGACGGCAAAGCCGATCGTCGCCCTCAAGGTCGGACGCTCCACCGTCGGGGCCGAGGCGACGATGGCGCATTCGAGCCGGCTCGCCGGCCGCGCGCGGGCCTATGACGCGCTCTTCGCCGCCTGTGGCATCGCTACGGTCGGCTCGGTCGAAGCGCTGGCCGGCGGCTGCGCGGTGCTCGCCGGCCGTACCGCGCCGGCGATTGCTGGCGCGCAGGGCCTCGTCTGCGTCACCACTTCGGGCGCGGGCGGCGCGCTTCTCGCCGATGCCGCTGCCCAGCGCGGCCTCACGCTCGAAGGCGACGGCACTGGGGAATGGCAGGGCGCGGTTGGCGCCGCCATCCGCGCCTTGCCGTCGCGCGGCCGGCTGCGCAATCCCATCGATACCGGATCGTTCGGCGGCGGCTGGGCGCAGCTCAACGACATCTACGCGGCCCTCGAGAGCGCCGGGATCACCGGGCCGACCGCGGTCTATGCGCATATCGCGCCGCATCCGGACATGGACGAGAAGCTGGCTTCCGCGCTGATCGAGCGCCGGCGCCGCACCGCCGCGCCGATCGTGGTCATGGCGCCCGGCGGCCTCGCCGCGGCGATAGAGACGCGCTACGTCGCTGCCGGCATTCCCGTGTTCCATGACCTCGCCACCGGCTTCGACAGCCTGCGCTGCCACTATGCGACGCTGCCCCCTCACCCCAACCCTCTCCCCGTCGGGGAGAGGGAGCTATCCGCGTGCCCGGAGCGTTATGGCGAGATCGCCAACATCCTCCGCAAGGAAGGTGCCCGCGCGCCCGTCCTGTCGGAGCTTGCCAGCGCGGACGTGCTGCGGCGCGCCGGGGTGGCGATGGTCGAGAGTCATGCCTTCGCCACCCTCGCCGAGGGCGAGGACATCGCCGCGCGCATCGGCTATCCGGTGGTGCTGAAGGCGCTGGCGCCGGGTGTCGCGCACAAGAGCGAGCACGGGCTTGTTGCGCTCGACATCGCCGATGCCGCCGACCTGCGCCGCCGCTTTCGCGCGATGGCGGAACGGCCCGCCGCGCGCGCTGCGGCCTTCATCGTGCAGCCGCAGCGCCGGGGCGCGTTGGAGCTGATCATCGGCGTCAGCCGCGAGCCTGCGCTCGGCCATTTCTTGGTGGCGGGGTGGGGCGGCATCCATGCCGAGGCGTTGGATCAGGTGAGCCTGCTGCCGATCCCGGCGCCGGCAGAGGCGATCGAAGCGTGGCTCCAATCCTCGTCGCTGGCGCGGCCGGTGGCGCGCTTTGAGGCCGCGCGCCCACTCGTCGCGGCACTCCTGGCGCTGCAGGCGCTCGTCGTCCAGAGCGGCGATCTCATCCAATCGATCGACGTGAACCCGTTCCTCATTGGCCCGGACGGATGTATGGGTGTCGATGCGCTGGTGGTGACGTGGGGCTGAAGGGGCAGGAGGAAGCGATGGTGCCAGTGACACGGCTCGTGGGCGAGTTCATCGCGGGCATGAGTTTCGAGGCGCTGCCGCGCGCGGCAGTGGCGATGGCATGCAACGGCCTCACAGATCTTGCCGCGGTCACCATCCTCGGGCGCGAGACGCCGATCGCGCTACTCCTCAAGGGGATGGCGACGATCAAGCCGCGCGGCGGCGAGGCGCGTATCTGCTTCGGGACCGAGGGTGCGAGCGCTCTCGAGGCCGCGCTCATCAACGGCGCCGCCGCGCACGCGCTCGACTATGACGATGTCGGCATCGGCGTGCACCCGGCGCATCCTTCTGCGGCGATCGGGCCGGCCGTGCTCGCCGAGGGCGAGGCGCTGGGCCGGGCGGGGCGCGACGTGGTCGCCGCCTATGTCACGGGCTACGAGGTGTGGGTCGATCTGGGGCGGCGCGACCGCACGCCGCACCATGTCAAAGGCTGGCACCCGACCGCGACTTTTGGCGCCATCGCCGCCGCGGCGGGCGCGGCACGGCTGCATGGGCTCGATGCGCGTCGCGCCGCCAACGCGGTGGCGATCGCCGCGTCTCAGGCGGGCGGCATTGTCGCCAATTTCGGCTCGATGACGAAGCCCTTCCATGCCGGCCGCGCGGCGCAGGTGGGCGTGCTGTCCGCGCGCCTTGCCGCTGCCGGGATGACCGCCGCCGCCGATGCGCTGGAAAGCCCCAAGGGGTTTCTTCAGGCGGTCTCGCCCAAGGGCGAGGTCGATCTCGAGTCGGCGCCGGAGTTCGGCCGCACGTGGTGGATCCTGCGGCATGGCTTGGGGTTCAAGCTCTATCCCATGTGCTACGGCACGCACCGCGCCTTGGACGGCATGTTGGCGCTGGTGCGCGAGCATGATTTCGCTGCCGCAGACATAGCAGAGATCGAAGTCGCGATGGGGCCGGTGCAACTGGTGACGCTCGTCAACCACGATCCCCAGACCGGGCTCGAGGGAAAATTCAGCCTGGAATTCGCCCTGGCGATGGCGGCGATCGCGCGGCGCGCCACGCTGGCCGAGGTCAGCGACGACTTCGTGCAGCGCGCCGACGTGCGCGCGCTCATGCGCAAGGTCCGCATTACCGTCGATCCCAAGGCCGATCCCGCCGGCCCGGACGATACGCCGCGCGACCGCATCCTCGTCACGCTAGGCGATGGCCGGCGGCTCGAGCGCACGCTCGACTTCCCGCGCGGCCACGCGCGCCGGCCGGTCGGGCCGGAGGTGCTGTGGGAGAAATTTTCGGACTGCGTGCGCGGCGCGCTGGCGCCCCATGAGGCGCGGCGCCTGTTCGAGCGGCTGCAGGCGCTCGATCGCCTGGAGAGTTTCGCCGACCTGCCGCGCATCGGGGCCGGCGCGCCGGCACTGGCGAAGTGAGGTTGGGCGTGACGGAAAGAACGGATGGTATCACTGCGAGCCAGCCGCTGGCCGGGCTCATCGTGGTTGAGGTTGGCCACAGCGTCGCGGCGCCCGTCGCCGGTCACGTGCTCGGCGATCTCGGCGCCAAGGTGATCAAGGTCGAGAACCCCAAGGGCGGCGACGATGCGCGCAACTGGGGCCCGCCGTTCTGGCACGGCGCCTCCGCCATCTTCCAGACCATCAACCGCAACAAGTATTCGGCCGCGCTCGATCTCAAGAACCCCACGCATTGCGCGGCGCTCCGGCGTTTCATCCTCGAGGATGCGGACGTGGTGCTGCAGAACATGCGTCCCGGCCTGATGGCGAAGCTCGGGCTCGACGCGAGCCTCCGGGGCGACAATCCGCGACTCATTTATTGCAATCTCGGCGCGTTCGGCCGGCGCGGGCCGCTCGCGGAAAAACCCGGCTACGATCCGCTGATGCAGGCCTTCGGCGGCATCATGAGCATCACCGGCGAGGAAGGACGCACGCCGGTGCGCGTCGGGCCGTCGCTCGTTGATGTCGGCACCGGCATGTGGACGGTGATCGGGATCCTCGCAGCCTTGCGGCGGCGCGAGATCACCGGCGAGGGCTGCGAGATCGATACCTCGCTGTTCGAGACCGCGCTGTCGTGGGTGAACACGGCCGTGACCGGCTACCTCGCGACCGGCCGTGTGCCGGGTGCCCGCGGCACCGAGAACGTATCGCTCGCGCCCTACAAGATGTACGAGGCCGCGGACGGCCACGTCATGATCGCCGCCGGCAACGACAATCTCTTCCGCCGCCTCGCCGCCGCCCTGGGGCATGGCGAATGGGCGGACGATCCGCGCTTCCTCACCAATCCCCTGCGCGTCAGCAACCGAGAGACGTTGAACGCGCTCATTGCAGAGGTGGTGCGCGGCTGCCCCTGTAGTGATTGGGTCGGGCGCTTGGAGGCGGTGGGCGTGCCGTGCGCGCCGCTGCAGACGCTCGATCAGGTGCTGGCGCATCCACAGACGAAGGCGCTGGGCATGCTGCAGCCGACGCCCGATGGCACGATGCAGCTGATGGGGCTGCCGATCTCCTTCGACGGTACGCGCCCGGCCTTGCGCCGCGGGCCGGTGGTCCTGGGTGGCGATACCGCGCTCGTGCTCGGGGCGGACGCCGACGCAAAGTAGGACGCTTGCAACCTGGGAGACGCGACATGGACGACATCAGAACCGCGGCGCAGCAAGCGGGCACCGGTCTCGCCATGGTGCCGCTGGGCGAGGATTATCCCGAAATCCGCGCGGCGATCCGTGCCATCTGCAAGAAATATCCCGGCTCCTATTGGCGCAAGCTCGAAGACATCCGCGCCTACCCGGAAGCATTCGTTCAGGAATTGAGCGACGGCGGCTATCTCGGCGCGCTCATCCCGGAGGAGTATGGCGGCGCGGGGCTGCCGCTGCGCGCGGGCGGCGTCATTCTCGAGGAGATTCATGCCAGCGGCTGCGCCGCGCACGCCTGCCACGCGCAGATGTACATGATGGGGACGCTGCTGCGCCACGGCAGCGAGGCGCAGAAGCGCCGCTACCTGCCCGAGATCGCCGCCGGCCGGCTACGCTTCCAGTCCTTCGGCGTGACCGAGCCCACCACCGGGTCCGACACCACCAAGCTCAAGACCCGCGCCGTGCGCGAGGGCGACCACTACGTCGTGCGCGGGCAGAAGATTTTTACCTCGCGCGCACAGCAGTCCGACCTGATGACGCTCTTGTGCCGCACCACGCCGGTCGATCAGGTCAAGCGCCACACCGATGGGCTATCGGTGCTGCTCGTCGACATGCGCGCGGCCAAGGGCAACGGCATGACCATCCGCCCGCTCGAATGCATGGTCAATCACCAGACCAACGAGGTGTTCTTCGATGATCTCAAAGTGCCCGTGGAAAACCTCATCGGCGAGGAGGGCCGGGGCTTCCGCTACATTCTCGATGGGATGAATGCCGAGCGCATTCTCGTGGCCTCGGAATCACTCGGCGATGCGCGCTGGTTCATCGCCAAGGCCAGCGCCTATGCCAAGGAGCGCATCGTGTTCGGCCGGCCGATCGGCCAGAACCAGGGCATCCAGTTCCCGATCGCGCGCGCCTATGCGGAATGGAAGGCGGCCGACCTCGTGGTGCGCGCCGCGGCGGCCCTGTTCGAGGCGGGGCAACCCTGCGGCGAGGAGGCGAACACGGCGCGGCTCTTGTCGTCGGAGGCGGCCTGGAACGCGGCCGAGGCCTGCATGCAAACCCACGGCGGCTATGCCGTGACGCGCGAATTCGACATCGAGCGTAAATGGCGCGCCGCGCGCATTCAGCGCATCGCGCCGATCTCCACCAACCTCATCCTCGCCTTCATCGCCCACAACATCCTGGGAATGCCGAAATCGTATTGAAGGCCGGCCCCATTCCCCGGGGGCTTTAGCGAAACGCATATCTTGCATGAATTGCATACAATGCTGGCATTCAAGGCGTTGAGCCAGCCATGAGCACACGGATGGTCCGTAACGTCGATCCGGGCGCTCAAGGCGAAGCTGCGCGTCCCACCCTGATTGCCGCAACAGCCTTGGCGGCCGGGACCGGGTTGCCACGCGCACCGGCTTTGACGGTTGCGGCCTGATGTCTCTCGTCGATCCCTGGAACGCGTGACGCTACATCCGAGGCGCGTCACCCCGCGACGATCAGCGCATCGAGTGCCATCGCGCCGTCGCCCGCGGCAAAGACGACGACGGGGTTGAGGTCGATCTCGGTGATCTCCGGCCGCGCCAGCATCAAGAGGCCGACGCGTGCCGCGATGCGGGCTGCGGCCGCCACGTCGCGCGGCGCCACGCCGCGCAGGCCGTCGAGCATCCGCGCCCCCTTGAGCCGCCGGATCTCGGCCGCGATTTCGCTCTCGGCGAGATCGGGCGGCAGGAGGCGGACATCGTCGAGCGCCTCGGCCCAGATGCCGCCGAGCCCGACGAGAACGACCGGCCCCCATTTGGGATCGCGCCGCGCGCCGATGATCATCTCCAGGCCCGGCGGCGCCATCGCTTCCACGAGGATGCCGTCGATGCCGCCGGGCACGTTCCGGCGCGCGACGCGGTCGAGCTTGCGCCAGGCCGCGCCGAGCTGGCGCGCGGTGGCGATGCCCAGCGCGACGCCGCCCACATCGCTCTTGTGCGGGAGATGGCGCGACTGCAGCTTGAGCGCGACCGGATAGCCGATCGCCTCCGCCGCCGCCTGCGCCGCCGCCGTGTCCTGTGCGAGGATCCCCTTCGGGACGGGAATGCCCCAGGCGGCAAGCTCGGCCTTGCTCAGATGCTCCGGCAGGATGCCAGGCGCGAGGCGATCGGCCGCGAGCGGCGGCGGGCTCATGCGCTTGCGCGCCAGCGCGCGGCCATGGGCGGTGATGCGGGCAAGCGCGCGCAGGCCGCGTTCTGGCGAGCGGAAGAACGCGATGCCGGCGCCTCGCGCCTCGGCCACGACCGCGCGCGGCACCTCGACCTCGTCGCCGAGGAGGCCGAAGATCACCGGCTTCGCCGCATGGAGCACCGGCGCCAAAATCGCTCGCGCCTTGGCCAGCGCATACTCGTTGCTGCCGGTCATGATCACGCCCAGAAGCAGGCTGCCGAAAGTGGGATCTTCAAGCAAGGGCGTGATCGTGCGCGTGTAGAGATCGAGATGGAGGATCGCCTGCGCCGTGATGTCGAGCGGGTTGCTCGGGCGCAATGAACTCCGGCAGCTCGCGCGCGCAAGCGCGCGGCGGTCGCCGGCGGCAACTGCCGGCACGTCGATCCCGGCGTCGTCGCAGAAATCGAGCGTCATGCCCTTGAACGCGCCGGAATCGGTGAGGACGGCGAGGCCCGCGGTCGGCGGCGCGGGAAAGCGCGTCAGCAGCTCCGACGACGTCGATGAGCTCGTCCATGCCCTCGACCATGACGACGCCGTGATGCGCGGCGAGCGTGCGTCATCACCGCATGGTCGCCGGCGAGTGCGCCGGTATGGGATTGCGCCGAGGCGCGCGCGGCTGCGCTGCGCCCGGGATGCAGCAGCACGATCGCCTTGCCGCGTCGCGCGCGCGCCGGGCGGCGATGGCGAGAAAGCGCTGCGGGCTGGCGGATCTGCTCGGCAAACGCGGTGACGACGCGCGGTGCGCGCATCGCTCGAGCACGATACTCGATGTAATCCTCCAGCCCCAGCACCGCCTCGTTGCCGGTGGAGACGGTGTAGGCGATCGGCAGCTCGCGCGCCTGCAAGGCGTTGCGCAGGATGGTGGCGAGCCCGCCGCTTTGCGCAACGACGGCGATCGCCGGTCCCGGCCGCTGCACCGGCACCTGCTGCAGCGAGAAGGTCAGCGGCACGCCATCGACGTAATTGACGATGCCGAGGCAGTTGGGGCCGCAGAGCGCGATGCCGGCGGTCGCGCGCGGTGCGCGGCGATGCGGTCCTGAGCCGCCGCCCATTCGCCGCCCGCTTCGCCGAAGCCCGCGGCGAACACGATGACCGCGCCGACGCCGCGTCGGCGCGCACGCCGCGACCGCCTCCTCGATCGCCGCCCGCGGCAGCATCAGCATGGCGAGATCGACGCCGTCGGGGCAGGTCGTCGATCGAGGGGATGCATGGACGCCCCGCCACCTCGCTGCGGTTGCGGCTGATCAGCAGGATCTCGCCGGCATAGGCGAAGCGCTCGAGATTGCCGAGCGCGGCGAAGCCGGGCGAGCCCGGCTCCGGCGCGATGCCGACGATGGCGATCGAGCGCGGCCGAATCAGCCGCGCCAGATCGAACGGTCGCGCCGCCGCCGCGGCGCCGCTTTCACTCGCCACGGCGATAGGGCGAAAGCCCGGCCGGAACGACTTTTCGTCGAGGAACTGCTGTCAGGCCCTTGCTGCGGCCCTGGTCGGGATCCAGGAAGCGCGCCTGGTGGCCCTTGGCCATCAGGTATTCGTCGGACAGCTCCCAGGCCATGCCCTGCACCGCGCGCACGGCCTGCTTGGCTGCGCGCAGCACGGTCGGGTTCTTGCCGAGCAGGGTCTTGGCCAGTGCGCGCGTGCGCTCGCGCAGTCGGTCCGCGCGGCACCGCCTCGTTGACCAGCGCCCATCTGCGCCGCCTTGCGCCCGTCGAAGGTCTCGCCGGTCATGACGTAGTACATGGCATCGCGCAGGTTCATCGGTCGCGACCACCGACGCGCGTGACGTTGCCGCCGGGAATGATGCCCCAGTTGATCTCGGAGATGCCGAAGACCGCATCCTCGGCGGCGATGGCGAGATCGCAGGCGACCAGCGGCGTGAACGCGCCGCCGAAGCACCAGCCGTTGACCATGGCGATGGTCGGCTTGCAGATAGGCCATGAGATGCTTCCACTGCCACTGCCAGGCCGAGCGCCGGGCGTGGAGCTGCTGCTCGTAGGGCAGGCCGTCGAGCGCGCGGAAATATTCCCTGAGGTCCATGCCGGCCGAGAACGATTCGCCCGACGCCGGTCAGCACCACGACGCCGCAGCGATCGTCGATCTCGAGCGCATCGAGCGTCGCCAACATCTCGTCGTTGAGCGGCGGGCTCATGGCGTTGCGCTTTTCCGGACGGTTGAGCGCGACCCAGGCGATGCGGTCCTCGAACTCGACGAGGACGTTCTTGCCCCAGGGCTCGGAGCTGGTCGTATCGGTCATCGGCTTCTCCTTTGTGATGCAGGGGGAACTTCTTCAGGCATCGGCGTGTCCGCGCAGCCGCTGCATGCCGACCAGGCGGTCGAGCGCGACGTGGTCGTGGAGCAGCGTCGCGCTCGCGCCGGCATGGGCGATGCGGCCGCGCTCCAGCACGATCACCGCCTCGGTGAGGCGCAGCGCGAATTTTGTGTGCTGTTCGGCGAGCATGATCGCCAGCCCGCCTTCGCCCATCATCTGGCGGATGCGGACCGCGATCTCCTTGACGATGATGGGCGCCAGGCCCTCCAGCGGCTCGTCCAGCAGCAGAAGCTCGGGGTTGGTCATGAGCGCGCGCCCAATGGCCAGCATCTGCTGCTCGCCGCCCGACAACTCGCGCCCGAGATGGCGCCGGCGCTCGGCCAGCCGGGGAAACTGCGCATAGACGCGCTCGCGCGTCCACAGCCCCGGCCGCGTCGCGATGGCAAGGTGCTCGTCGACGGTGAGCGATGGGAAGACCTCGCGCCCCTGCGGGACCCAGGCGAGGCCCGCCTGCACGCGCGCCGCGGCCGGCGCGGCGGTGATGTCGCGCCCGTGCCAGCGGACGCGGCCGCTGCGCGGCACCAAATGCCCCATCAGCGTCAGCATCAGCGTGGTCTTGCCGACCCCGTTGCGCCCGAGCACCGCGAGCGACCGGCCGCCGGGGACGGCGAACGACACGTCCTCCAGCACCTGGCCGTCGCCATAGCCGGCGCATAACCCATCCACCTCGAGCAGGGCGTCAGACATCCTCGTCCTCGCCGAGATAGACCTCGCGGACCTGGGGATGGACGGCGATCTCGGCGGGCGTTCCCTCGCACAGGATCTGGCCCGCGACCATCACGGTGATGCGCTCGGCGAAGCGGAAGACCACGTCCATGTCATGCTCGATGAAGAGGACGGCGATGTCGTGGGGGAGCGCCGCCAGCGCCGCGAAGATTTCTGCGCTCTCGTGCGAGGGCACGCCGGCCGCGGGCTCGTCGAGCAGCAGCACTTTCGGCTCGGCCGCCAGCGCCAGCACGATCTCGAGGAGGCGCTGGCGCCCATAAGGCAACTCGCGGGTGGGCCGCTCGGCGTCGGCGCCGAAATCGAAGCGCGCCAGAAGCTCGCTCGCCGCGTCGATGACGGCGGTGCAGCCGGACAGGCGCTTCACCGGATTGGCCGTGAGGCCGTGGCGCCGGCAGATCGCCAGCGCGGTCGCTTCGAGCGGCGAGAAATGCGGGAAGAGGGTGTTGATCTGGAACGTGCGCACCAGGCCCCGGCGCACCCGCTCCGCCGCCGGCCGGTTGGTGATGTCGACGCCGTCGAGCAGCACCCTGCCGCTCGCCGGCGCGAGCATGCCGGTCAAAAGATTGATGAGCGTGGTCTTGCCCGCGCCGTTGGGGCCGATGAGCGCGTGGCGTGCACCGCGGGGAAGGCGGAACGAGATGTCATGCGCGACACGCAGCGCGCCGAAGCTGCGGTTGAGGCCGCTTGTCTCCAGGGCGTCCACGCTCACCGCCGCGATCCCGCCTTGGCGTGGAAGCGCGTCTCGAACCGGCGCAGGCCCCCGGTGATGCCTCCGCTCCCCGACAGCACGATGGCGCAGAGGATCAAGCCCATCCAGAAGCTCCAATAGACGGGATCAATCGCGGCCAGTTCGTCGCGTGCGACGGTGAAGACGACGGCGCCGATCATGCCGCCCATGAGCGTGCCGATCCCGCCCAGCACCAGCATGATCAGCACCGAGATCGAGCGGTCGAAGCCCAGGACTTCGAGCGCGATGAATTGCGTCGTCTCCGCCAGCAGCGCGCCCGCGATCCCCGCAAGCGCCGCAGCGATGGTGAACGCGATCATCACTTGCCGGCGCACGCCGATGCCGAGCGCGGGCACGCGCCGCACGTTCTCGCGGATGGCGACGAGGGTAAGGCCGAAGGGCGAGTTCACCAGCCGGCGCGCGAAGAGATAGAGGAGGAAGATGACGATGAAGGCATAGATGAAGGCCGTCCGCCCGCCGATGTCGAAGGGGAAGAGCCCGAGGATCGGCGAGACCTGCATGCCCTGGAGTCCGTCATCGCCGCCGGTCACGTCGCGCCAGCGGTTGGCCAGCTCGTAGCACGAAAGCCCGATGCCGAGCGTGACCATGAGGAGGGCGATGCCGTGCAGGCGCGCAACCAGGAGGCTGCACACCGCGCCGCAGAGCCCGGCGATGATTGCCGCCGCGACAAGGCCGAACAGCGGGTCGCCCCATCCATGCACGGCCAAGAGCCCCGCGGTGTAGGCGCCGATGCCGAAGAACGCCGCATGACCCATCGAGGGAATGCCGGCATAGCCCAGCAGGATGTCGAGCGACACCGCGAAGAGCCCGGCGATGAGCGCCTGGGTGATCAGCACGAGATGTCCGGGAAAGACGAAGAAACTCGCCGCCGCGGCCAGCCAGAAGACCGTTTCCTCCCAGCGCCAGCGGCTGCGGGCGACAAACAGGCGGCGTGCGGCATCGGCCGCGATGACTTCCGCCATCTAGCGCCGCCCGAAGAGGCCGCGCGGGCGCCACAGCAGCATGACCACGGTCATCGCATAGAGAATGAAGGCGCCGGCCTGGGGCACATAGTATTTGCCGGTGACATCGCACATGCCGAGCGCGATCGCCGCCACCAGCGTACCCTTGACCGAGCCCAATCCGCCCACCACCACGACGATCAGCAGGAAGACCAGATACTTCAGCGGGAAGTTCGGATCGAGCCCGACGAGCGCCACGGCCAGCCCGCCGCCAAGTCCTGCGAGCGCGCTGCCGATCGCGAAGGCGAGCGCGAAGAGCCGGTCGACATTGATGCCGCAGCTCGTGGTCATGCGGCGGTTGTCGACGGCGGCGCGGATCTTGGCGCCGAAATTGGTACGGTCGATGCCGCTCACCAGGCCCAGCGTCAAGGCGCCGCCGACGACGATGAGGAACAGCCGATAGATCCCGACATCGATGGGGCCTGCGTGAAAGCGGCCGTCGAGCCAGGCGGGAAGATGTACCTCCTGCGACTGGACGCCCCACACATAGGTCGCCGCCGCCACCGTCATCGACACCACGCCGATCGTGAGCAGCACCTGGTCGAGCTCCGGGCTGTGATAGAGCCGCCGGAACACCATGCGCTCGATCACGATCCCCGTGACGGCCGCGCCCGCGGCGGCGGCGGCGAGCGCCGCCAGGAACGGCCAGCCATAGACATTCATCAGCGTCACCAGGATGTAGCCCCCGAGCATCGCCAGCGACCCGTGCGCGAGATTGGCAAAACCCATGAGGCCCATGGTGACGGACAGGCCGCCCGCCATCAGGAACAGCAGCACGCCATAGGCGAGGCCGTTGATGAGGACATTGATGAGGCTGAACAGCACTGCGCCCGTCCGTCCGGCCGGATGTGCGTCACTTCACCGGGATGCCGTGATCGTTGACGTTGGGGACCGTCGCGAACTCGATGTTCCTGAGTTCGCCGTCGACCTTCTCCACCTTGCGGAAATAGACGTTCTGGACGATGTCGCGGTTGGCGTCGATGGCGATCGGCCCGCGCGGGCTCTCGAAGCTCATGCCCTTGAGGAGCGCGATGGTGCGGTCGGGGTCGAGCTTGCCGTGCTGGGCCTCGACGACCTTGTAGACGGCATTGATCACGTCATAGGCGGCAGCCCCGGTGAAATCGGGGCGCAGGTTCTTGCCGGAGGCCTCGTGGAACGCCTTGACGAAGGCGTGGTTGAGCGCGGAGTCGTGCGCGTCGGAATAGTCGAAGGTGGTGATCATGCCCAAGGCGGGATCGCCGAGAATGCCGAGCTGGCTCTCGTTGACGAGGTCGCCGGTGGCGAGGATCTTGACCCCGGCATCGGCGAGACCCGCGTCGCGGAAGGCGCGCAGGAAGATCGGCGGATGGTCGGCAGCCGGCGCGAAGATGAAGATCGCCTGCGGCTTGGCATCCTTGGCGCGCTGAACATAGGCGGAATAATCGGGGCTGATGAGCGGCGGCTTCACCTCGCCCAGGATCTTGCCGCCGGCCGCGGTGAAGGCCGTCCTGAACGAATTGCCGGCCTCGATGCCGGGACCGTAATCGGTGTAGATGGAATAGACGTCGTGGTAGCCGTTCTTCGCCGCCCATTGCGCGAAGGGTGTCACGATCTGCGCGGTGGTGAAACCGAACCGCACCATGTAGGGCGCATTCTTCAAGATGTCGGTGGTGGCGGCGTTGACGATCAGCACGGGCATCTTCGCTTGCGTCGACAGGCTCGCCGCCGCGAGCGCGTTGGGCGTGAATTCCATGCCGGTGATGAGGTCGACCTTGTCGCTGGTGATGAGTTCCTGCACCAGGCGGCGCACGACGTCGGGATTGGGACCGCCGGTATCGCGGCGGATGAATTCGATCTTGCGTCCCGCCACGGTGTCGCCGTGCTCTTTGACGTAGGCGGCGTAGGCAGCGTCCACGTCGCGGCCGAAATCGGCGGCCCCACCGGTATAGGAGCCGATAATCCCGATCTTGAGCGGCGGCTCGTCCGCCTGCGCCGCGGCGGTGCACAGCATCGCTGCGGCGGCGAACGCGAATGCCGCGGTTATCCCGTGCCGGCTAGTCATGCTTCCTCCCCCTTGTCTTTTCTGTAGCGGACGCGTCACCTCGGCAGAGGCGCCAACGGATCGATCCGCACTTCTTCCGTTTCGATGTCCGAAGCGTTGACCCCCATCGCCGCGAGATAGGCGTTGTGAACTTCCGGCGGCTGCCCGATCTGGAAGATGTAGTCCTGCATCAGGCGCCGGCTGTACGGGATCCCTTAGGAGATCGGCACGGGACCTCCCTTCGACCAGGCTCTTGCGCTCTGCCACCGGCAGGGCGACGCGGGCATTGACGGCGGGATCGCGGATGATCGCCTTGGGGTCCTTGCCCGCTTCGATGGCCTCGAGATCGGCGAGAAAGCGGCGCCGGACCATGACGATGCCGCGATCGCTCGCGCCCAGATGCTCCAGCCCGCGGTCGGCGATCCGGCCCTGCCCGACCCACGTCACGAAGTCCTGGTTCATGATGTGGCTGGTGATCCACCGTCCCGTGCGCGGGTCCGCGATCGGCCCATGCCAGGCCGGGATCGAGGCCTGGACATAGGGCTCGCGCTCCTTGGGCACGCGGCTGAAATGCCAGGTGACGCTGAGCGTGTTCTCGTCGTCGATGGGAACGCGGAACTCGATATGATTGCCGGTGAAGAGCGCGTTGGGCCACAGGCAGACGCGGCCCGATCGTCCACAGCCGGTCGTCGCTCGTCGGTGTCGGTGCGGATGCGCTTGTATTGGAAGCCGTATTCGAACTCGGTGAAATCGACCTTCAGGTGCTTCGGCGAATAGGGCCCGGTCTTGCCCTTGAGGCGGACGCCCCAGTTGGAGTGGGTCCACTCGAAATGCACGGGGTCGATCGAGTTCTCCTGGCACTGGAACCAGTTGCAGGGGATCTCGGCAGATCACGATCTGGCGGAACCCGTTCTCCCAGGAGAAGAACTCCCAGTTGGGGACGAGCGGCGCCGGCTGCGGCCCGAGATAGGCCCACAGCAATCCGCCCTGCGCCGCGACCGGATAGGCCTTGATAGTGCAGCCGTCCTTCAGATGCGCTCCCGGATGCGCGGTGTCGTCGAAGGGCTGCTCGATGCAGCGTTCCGGCCTCGTCATAGAGCCAGCCGTGATAGTTGCAGCGCAACCCGCATTTCTCGACATAGCCATAGGAAAGATCGGCGCGGCGATGGCGGCAATGGCGGTCGAGAAGACCGAAGGTGCCGCTCAAGTCCTTGTAGAGGACCAGGTCCTCGCCCAGAAGCCGCACCGGCTTGGTCGCGGTCGTGCGTCGAGTTCGCTCGCGCCGGCGATCGGCCACCAATAGCGGCGCAGCAGTGCGCCCATTCGGGTGCCCGCGCCGGTCTCGGTCAGGATCGTCCCAGCGGTTGCGGGGAGTCGGTCGTCGTCGGCCATGTCGCTCCTGCCCGATGCTGTTGCAGCCCGCGCCATTATAGCAGCATTCGCCGCGCCGGAAGCGGCTGCCGTTCGGCCGGCTTGACACCTCATTCGGCCCACCGCACCATCGTTTCCCACTGCCGGCACGCGCCGAGGAGGCACCGTGGCACAGCCCGTCATCGCAATCGGCACCTCGCATGGGCCGCAGCTCGTCACCGAGCCCCGCGACTGGCCGCTGCGCGTCATCGCCGACAAGCGCAACCGGCACTACCATCGCGGCACCGAATACGATTTCGACGAGCTTGGCGGCGCTGCGCGCCGGGCACGACTGGGCGGCGCAGATCGCGCCCGAGATGTGGCGCCAGCGCCACGGCCAGTGCCAGGCGGCGATCGCCGGGCTAGCCGATCGCTATCGAGGCGGCGCGGCCCGACGTCGCGGTGATCTTCGGCAACGACCAGGCCGAGATCTTCACCGACGAGAACATCCCGGCCTTTGCCGTCTATATCGGCGCCGAGATCGAAAACATTCCCGAAGTCGCCGGAGCTCGCGCCAAGCTGCCGCCCGGCATCGCCGAGGCCGAGGAAGGCTATTGCCCGCGCGAGCCGGCGCGCTATCCGGGCCATGCCCGCGCTCGGCCGCCATCTCATTCGGGAACTGATGGCAGCCGAGTTCGACGTGGCGCAGATGAGCCCCATTCCCGACCGGGCCGCGCGGCAGCCGCACCATTCCGCACGCCTATGGCTTCGTCTATCGCCGCATCATGCGCGACAGGGTCGTCCCCAACGTGCCGCTCTTCGTCAACAGCTATTACGAGCCGAACAAGCCCTCGGTGCGGCGCTGCATCGCCTTCGGACGGCGGTGGCGCGCGCCGTGCGCTCGTTTCCGGGCGATGCGCGGGTGGCGCTCATCGGCTCGGGCGGCCTCACGCATTTCGCCATCGACGAGGATCTCGACCGCATGGTGCTCGACGCGATGGCATCGGGCGATCTCGCCCGGCTGGAGCGCATCCCCGAGGCGATGTTCCTGTCGCCGGGGACGGGCGAGATCAAGAACTGGCTGCCGCTGGCGGCAGCCGCGTCGGAACTCGGCATGAACATGACCGTCCTCGACTATGTGCCGTGCTATCGCTCCGAGGCGGGAACGGGAACCGCCATGGCATTCGCCTACTGGGCGTGATCGCGGCGCGGGCGGGGGAGAATAAAACCGAAGGGGGAGGGTGCCATGAAACTCGTGTGCTCGGTCGCGGTCGCGGCCGGAATGCTTGTGCTTGCCGCAGC
This sequence comes from uncultured Alphaproteobacteria bacterium, assembly GCA_963832575.1. GTDB lineage: Bacteria > Pseudomonadota > Alphaproteobacteria > ATCC43930 > CGMCC-115725 > DATJLY01. Next base: position 69,256 of record CAWHUT010000009.1, on the reverse strand, counting down.
GCCTCCTGCGCACGCTGGCGCCAACGGGATCAAAATCGGTGTCCTCACCGACCTTACGAGCTTTGCCTCGACCAGCATGGGCCCGGGCTCGGTGGTGGCCGGCGAGCTCGCAGCCAAGGATTTCGGCGGTAGCGTGCTGGGCAAGCCGATCGAGGTCATCTCCGCCGACATGCAATCCAAGCCCGACCTCGCGGTGCAGATCGCGGCGAAATGGTATGACGAGGAGGGCGTCGATCTCATCATCGACGTGCCGGCCTCGGCCGCGGCGATCACCATCCAGCGCATGGCTTTGGAAAAGCACCGCATGTTCATGGCGACCGTGGCGGCGACGACGGACCTCACGGGCAAGTTCTGCTCGCCCCAGGGCGTGCATTGGGGCATGGACACGGCGGCCTATTCGCGCGGCCTCGTCAATGCGATGACGCAGGAAGGCGCCAAGACCTGGTTCTTCAGATCATGCCCGATTTCGCGGTCGGCAAATCGTCACCGCGGTAAAACGCGAATGCGATGATCGCCGCGGCCGGCGGCAAGCGTGCTGCAGACGGTCTATCATCCGACCAACAGCACCGACTATTCGCAGTTTCTCCTGGCAGGCGCAGCAATCGGGCGCCGACGTGATCGGCGTCGGCTCGATCGGGCTCGACCTCACCACGCTCATCAAGCAGGCGGTCGAGTTCGGCATCCTGCCCTCGGCCAAGCAGAAGCTCGCCTCCTTCCTGGCGGGCTTTCCGATGTCGAGGCGTCGGCCTCCAGACCATGCAGAACGTGCTGCTCTTGCAGAATTTCTATTGGGACCAGAACGATCGGACGCGCGCCTTCGCCAAGAAATTCTTCGCCATCCGCAAGAAGATGCCGAACTCCACGCACGCCGCTGACTATTCCGGCATCGCTCGCCTATCTCACGGCGATGAAGGAAGCCGGCAGCGACAATCCGGCCAAGATTGTCGCCAAGATGCGCGAGCATCCGATGGACATGTTCGGCCAGAAGGTCGTGCTAGCGCGAGGACGGGCGCGTCATCTACGGTGTCAGCCTCTATCGCGTGAAATCGCCGGCGGAATCGAAATATTTCGGCGACGATCTTCAGCTCCTGCGGCCCACTCACGGCGAGCAGATTTTCCTGTCGCTTGCAGAAAGCGGCTGTCCGCTCGTGAGCAAGTGAGCGTGTCGGGAGGAACGGCCATGACGGATGCGACGGTCTCGGCGACGACGCGGCATGCCGCGCGCTCGCCGGCCGATTGGACGAGCGCCGATCTCGCCACGCGCGGCGACTGGCTCCATGTCCTCGCGCCCGCGGACGTCGCCGAGATCGATGCGGCCTGGCGCGATTCGCCGCAAGCGGTGTGGGACTGGCGGCCGTGCGCCGGGAAGACTTGCCGATGCCGCGGTTTGCCGACATTGCCGCGCGCGCGCTCGAGGCGCTGGAGCATGGGCCCGGCATGTTCATGATCCGCGGCTTTCCCGTCAAGCGCTATACGAAAGACGACGCGCGCGCGATCTATTGGTGCCTCGGCAAGCATCTCGGCACCGCCATGTCGCAAAGCGACGAGGGCGATGTGCTGGGCGACGTGCGCGACATCCACGTCCCGCCCGACAGCCCGCGCTTCCGCGCCTACAAGACGAGCGGCGCCGCCGCGTTCCACACCGACAGCTGCGATGTCGCCGGCCTCTTCGTCCTGCGTACCGCCGAGTCGCGGCGGCGTGTCCATGGTGGCGAGCTCGGTCGCGGTCCACAACGAGATCCTGCGCACCGCGCCCGATCTCTTCGAGGTGCTCTACGGCCCTTCTACTGGAGCATGCAGGGCCAGGAGCGGGCGGGCGAGGAGCCGTATCTATCCCGCAGCCGATCTTTACCCGGCACGAGGGCTTCTTCTCGTGCCGCTACATCCGCGGCCAGATCAAGAACGGCCAGCGCTTCGCCGACGCGCCGCGCCTTACGCCGCGAGCAGATCGCGGCGCTCGACCTGCTCGACCGCATCGCCGCCGATCCCGCCTTCCATTTCCTCACCGACTTCCAGCCCGGCGATCTGCAGCTCTGCAACAACCACGTCGTGATGCACGCGCGCACCGCGTTCGAGGATCATCCCGAGCCCGAGCGCCATGCGCCATCTCCTGCGCATGTGGCTGTCGGTGCCGAACAGCCGCCCGTTGTCACCGCTTTTCGGCCGCATTTATAACGACCGCCGCCCCGGCGCGGTGCGCGGAGGTTTCCCGCCAAAATCCCCGGCACGATCGTGTTCGAGACCAGCGCCGAATGGGAAAACCGCATGAACGCCACGCATTAGCGCGACGTGACGCGGGAACCCGCGGCGTCACGACCGCGGCGAGGACGGCAGGAACTTCTCGGTGTAGAGCGTGCTCATGTCGGGCGCGGTCGGCAGCAGGTTCATCTCGACGAACGACCGCGCGCAGCGTCTCCAGCGCCTTGGGATCGAACTTGCCGTCGTCGGAGAACATCGGCATCAGCTCGTCGTAGGCCCGGCTCGCGATCTCCGGCGACACGCCCATCACCGGCGCCGAGATGCGGACCGTCTCGGCCTTGTTCTTGCGCATGAAAGCAATGGTCTCGAACCAGCCGGCCAGGAAGCGCCGCACGCCCTCGGGATCGCGGGCGATCACCTTGCGCGAGGCGTAGATGACGTGGATGTGGAAATGCTGCACGAGATCGCCGAACCGGTAGAGCATCCGCCCGACGCCCTCATCCTCGAGCCGGTAGATGGTGGCGATGTCGAGAGGCGCGCCGACGGTCTCGCCGGTGCGCATCGCCGCGATCTGCGCGGTGTCCGCGCCCAGATGCACGATCTTGATGCCGTCCGGTCCCCAGCCCTGCTGGCGCGACAGCTCGCGCACGAGCCATGTCGTGAGCGAGCCGACGGTCGAGGTGCTGACCATCTGGCCCTTGAGGTCGGCGACGCGTGTGGATGGGTCCGTTCTTGCTCACCACCATGGCCAGGAGCAGCGGCCGGCCCGGCCATGGCGGCGACGCCCAGCACCGGCGCGCCCTTGGCGACGAAGGCCAGTTCCGGGCCCGAGCCGATCCCGATATCGATCGCATCGGCGGCGAGCCCCTGCTGCAGCTTGGAGCTGCCGGCAAAGGACGAGGCTTCGATGTCGAGGCCGTGCCGCTTGAAGATCCCTTCGGCGATGCCGACGTCGAGCGGCACGAACGAGAAGGCCTGCTCGATCGCCTTGCCGACGCGCAGCTTGTCCTGCGCCGCGGCGGCCGCCCGGCCAGGCCATTGCGACCGCGACCGTCAGCGCCAGGAGCCACATTCCCGCGCGCACCCGTGCGTGCTGCATGCCCATGGCGATCCTCCGCGGTCCCTGATCTCGCGTCGGCTTATAAATCCGTTGCGCCGGCGGTGCAATTCGCCATAGTCGACCCTCATCCCCCTGCGCTTGCGACGAGGCGGCCCTTGGTCTTCATGGCAGTCGATATCGGCGGTACTTTTACCGATCTCATCGCTTTCGACGATGCGGCCGGCCGCATCCATCACGCCAAGGCACCCACGACGCCGCGCGATCCCGTGAACGGCGTCGTCGATTGCATCCGCAAAACAGACCTTGCGCCGGCCAGCGTCGCCACGCTGATCCACGGCTCGACCATCGCCATCAACACGCTGATCGAGCGCAAGGGCGCCGCGGTCGGCCTCCTCGTGACGCGCGGCACGCGCGATGTCTACATCATCGGCCGCGGCAACCGGCCCGAGGCCTACAATCTCTTCTTCCACCGCGCGCGCCCGCTGGTGCCGCGCCACCGCACGGTCGAGATCGCCGAGCGGCTCTATGCCACCGGCGAGGTGCTGGAGCGCCTCAACCGCGACAGCGTGCGCGAGGCCTACGCCGCGCTCGCGCGCGAGGGTGTCGACGCGGTCGCGGTCTGCTTTCTCCATTCCTACGCCAACCCCGAGCACGAGCGCCTGGCCGGCGAGATCGTGCGCGCCGGCCTGCCCGGAGCCTTCGTCTCGCTCTCGCACGAGATCCTGCGCGAATATCGCGAGTACGAGCGCATCTCGACGACGGTGGTCAATGCCTATATCGGCCCGAGCGTCGCCGGCTATGTGCGCAATCTGCAATCGCGGCTCGGCGGCATCGGCTTTCACGGCGATCTCGCCATCATGCAGTCGAACGGCGGCGTGATGACGCCCGAGACGGCCGTCGAGCGCCCGGTGATGATGATGGAGTCGGGCCCGGTCGGCGGCATCATCGCCTCGGCCCAGATCGGCACGGCGCTCGGGCATCGCAACGTCGTCTCGTTCGACATGGGCGGCACGACGGCCAAGGCGGCGCTGGTGCGCGACGGCGAGCCCGCCACCGCCGAGGGCTATTACGTCGGCGGCTATGCCAACGGCCATCCCGCTGATGGTGCCGGTGGTCGACGTCGTCGAGGTCGGCGCGGGCGGCGGCAGCATCGCCTGGATCGACGAGGTCGGCGCGCTCAAGGTCGGCCCGCACAGCGCCGGCGCCGATCCCGGCCCGATCGCCTATGGCAATGGCGGCACCGAGCCGACCATCACCGACGCCAACGTCGTGCTCGGCCGCATCGGCGTCGGCGATTTCCTCGGCGGCGAGATGCGGCTCGATGCGGCGGCCGCGCGTGCCGGCCTCCTGGAGCGCGTGGGCAAGCGCCTCGACATGGATGCGGCCGAGGCGGCGCGCGCAGTGATCGCCATCGCCAATGCCAAGATGTCGCTGGCGGTGCGCGAGGTCTCCGTCGCCAAGGGCTATGACCCCCGCGATTTCGCGCTGGTGGCCTCCGGCGGCGCCGGGCCGCCGCATGCCCTGGCGATCGCCCGCGAGCTCCATATCCCCACCGTAATCGTGCCGGTATTCCCCTCGCATTTCTCCGCGCTGGGCATGCTGATGGCGGACGAGCGCCACGATTTCAGCCGTACCTATTATGCCGAGCTTGCCGATGCCGATTTTGCCGCGCTGCGCGACATCGTCGCGGAGATGCAGGATCGCGCCGCGAAGCTGTTGGCGAGCGGGCGCGAGGTCGTGCATCAGCTTCTGTTCGACCTGCGCTATGTCGGCCAAGAATTCACGCTGTCCGTGCCGGTGACCGCTTCGCAGCTAGCCAGCGCCGACCGCGCCGGCATCCGCACCGCGTTCGATGCGCTGCACGAACAGCGCTATGCCCATCATGCGACGGACGAGCCGGTGGAGCTCATCAATCTCCGCCTCGTCGCGCTCGGCCGGCGGCCGAAGCTCGTCCTGCCGCCGCTGCCGCAAGGCGGCAGCCCCGCGCCGCGCGAGCACCGCCAAGTCTATTTCGAATCCGGCGGGCCGGTGCAATGTCCGGTCTATCGCCGCGACGATCTGCCGGCGCGCGCCGTCATCGCCGGGCCGGCGCTCGTCAGCGAATACGGCTCCACCACCGTGATTTTCCCCGGCGACAACCTGAGCGTGACCGCGACCGGCGAGCTCGTCATCGCGGTCGCCGCGGCGCAGGCGTGAGGAGGACCCATGAGCGGTTATAGTCATCTGACGGGAGCGCAGGTTCGCGCCAAGCTCGACCACCCCGTGATCGATGCCGACGCGCATGTCGTCGAATGCAGCTTCGCGCTGATGGATTATATCGAACAGATCGGCGGCAAGGCGCTGGCGGCACGGGTGGCGAATGCCGCGACCGGCGGCGCCCACGGCCGGTCGGTCAAAGGATTCTGGTGGGGCCTTTCTTCGGGCGAGCATACCAGCGACCGGGCGCTGGCGATGCTGCCGCGTTATTTCCGCTCGCGCATGGACGAGCTCGGCATCGATTTCGCGCATTCCTATACGACGCTGGGGCTGGGGCTGGTCTATCTCGTCGATGACGAGCTGCGGCAGGTGACCTGCCGCGCGCTCAACACGATGTATGCCGAGATGTTCCGCGACGTCGGGGACCGGCTGCGTCCCGTCGCGGTGATCCCGACCTACAGCCCCGAGGAAGCGATCGCCGAGCTCGAATACGCGGTCGAGACGCTCGGCTTCAAGGCGGTGATGATCGGGACCGAGCTGCGCGGGCGGGGACAGGATGCGCCCGGACGCGACCCGCTGGCGTTCCAGACCCAGTCCACCCGCTCGATCATCATGGATTCGCCCTACGACTACGATCCGTTCTGGCGCCGCTGTATCGAGCTCAAGGTGGCGCCGGCGTGCCATACCTCCTCGCGCGGCATCGGCTACCGCGCCTCGCCCAGCAACTATGTCTTCAACCACCTCGGCGATTTCGCCGAAGGCGCCAATTTCTTCTGCCGTTCGCTCATCTTCAGCGGCGTGACCAAGCGCTTTCCCCAGTTGAGCTTTGCCTTCCTCGAAGGCGGAGTGAGCTGGGCGCTGACGCTGTTGAGCGACATCATCGAGCATTGGGAAAAACGTAACGTCGTGGCGATGGAGAAGAATCTCAATCCCGATATTCTCGACATCGACCTCCTGGAGCGTCTGTTCCGCGAGTTCGGCGACCAGCGGCTGCGGCCGGAGCGCATCCGCGCCGATCCGCATGGCCGCTTCCAGATCGCGCGCCCTGAGGTCTTTGATGAATTCGCCGCCTGTGCGCTCCGCGAGATCAAGGATCTGAAGCCGCTCTTCGTCGATCCCTTCTATTTCGGCTGCGAGGCGGAGGACCGAATGGTTGCCGTGGCCTTCGACCGCCGCCTCTCGCCGGTGGGGCTGCCGCTCAAGGCCATGCTCGGCTCCGACATCGGCCATTGGGACGTGCTCGATGCGACCACCATCCTCGGCGAGGCATGGCGGCTGGTGCAGAGCAAACTGCTTACGCCCGACAGCCTCAAGGATTTCGTCTTCACCAACCCCGCGATGTTCCACCTGTCGATGAACCCCGACTATTTCGAGGGCACCGTCGTCGCCGACGCCGCCCGCAAGCTGCTGCAGGACAAGACCCGCCGCGGACACCGCGCCGCGGCCCGCGCGGGCGCGTAGGTCCGCCGTCACGCCCTTGCTGGAGACCGACCGATGGCCATGAAGCTCAATCCCGTCACGCTCGAGGTGGTGCGCAACGCGCTGCCGGCCATCGCCAATGAAATGGCGGCCGATCTCCATCGCACCTCCTACAACATGATGATCTACGAGGTGCGCGACTTCTGCACGGCGCTGGTGGCGCCCGACGGCGCGCTGGTGTCGCAGAATGTCGGCGGCGTGTCGCATTTCGTGGCCGATCTCGGCGTCATCGTCACCGACGGCATGCACCAGCACGGACGCGACGGCTTCAAGCCCGACGATGTCGTCATTACCAACCACCAGCGCGTCGCCGGCCAGCACCTCAACAACATCGTCATCTACATGCCCTATTTCTTCGCGGGCGAATTGTTGATGTTCGCGATGGTGCGGGCGCATTGGATCGACATCGGCGGTACCAGCACCGGCTTCGGCGCCGGCGCCGGGGTGCTCGATCCCTGGATGGAGGGGCTGCAGCTCGACCAGCTCAAGATCCACGAGGCCGGCAAGCCCAACGAGCTCCTGCTGAAGATACTGCGCGACAATATCCGCTTTCCCGACAGCTCCCTGGGCGACATGCGGTCCCAGATCGCCGCCTGCCGGTTGGCGCTGCGCCGTCTCGACGAGCTCTTTCATAAATTCGGGCGCGACACCATGCTCGAGGCGATCCAGCAGATCTTCCGGGAAAGCGAGCAGCGCTGCCGCAACGTCGTCGCCACCATTCCCGATGGCGTCTACGAGGCGGAATCCTTCTACGACCTCATCATGCCCGAAAGCGAGGTGAAGCTGCGCGTCCATGCCCGCGTCACGGTCGCCGATACCGACATGACCATCGATCTTTCGGGCTGTGCGGGCGAGCAGCGCTTTGCCGTCAACTCGCGCACCTTCGCGGGCGCGCGCGTCGCCTACAAGAACCTGACCTTGCCGCTCGAGGCGGTGAACGAGGGTTCCTTCGCCGCGCTCAAGGTCATCATCCCCGAGGGCAACATCATGATGGCGCGCTTCCCCGCGCCGATGGCGAACTGGAGCACGATCGTGCCGACCGTCGTCGACACCATCGTCACTGCGCTGGCGCCGGCGATTCCGGAGCGGATTCCGGCGGCGCATCATGGGCTGCTCGGCGGCTCCGTGACGTTCTATGGGGTCAATCCCAAGACCGGGCGGCGCTTCATCGTGCAGAGCATCGAGGGCGGCGGCTGGGGCGGACGTCCGCACGAGGATGGCGAATCCGGCTCGGTCTCGATCTGCCAGGGCGACGTTCGCAACGGCTCGCTCGAGGGCATCGAGCTCAAGAACCCCGTCATCGTGGAATCCCGCGCGCTGCGGCCGGATTCGGGCGGCGCCGGCAAGTTCCGCGGCGGGCTCGGCATCGATCTGCGCGTGCGCAATCTCGTCGAAGGGCGGTGGAACCTCGCCGGCGAGAACCGCGAGACCTGTCCGCCTTGGGGCATTCTCGGCGGCAAGCCCGGCGACACCGCGTGCTATCTGCTGCGCAAGCCCGGCGACAACGATTTCGCCAAGAAGAGCGCCTATCGTTATCTCGTGGCGCCCGAAAGCGAGGTGATCGTTCGCACTGGCGGCGGCGGCGGCTGGGGCGACCCGCTGGAGCGCGACCCCGAGCTCGTACGTACCGATGTGATCGAAGGTTATGTGAGCCGCGACGCGGCATTCGCGGATTACGGCGTCGTGCTCGATCCTGCCGATCTCGCCCTCGACCTCGCAGCCACCGCGCGCGAGCGTGCGGCGCGGCGCGCCCGGGCGGCGGAATAGGCGGTTGACGCGGTGGCTGAGCGCCGCCCTAAACCGCGCGCCCGCCGGCGTGCGACGACACGACCGTGACCGCGGCGCCGTCGGGTCCGGCAAGCCGGAAAGAGTCGTGGATCGAGCCGTGACGGATGCGCGATGGCCTCAGGCCCTTCGCCGCAAATTCCTGGCGCGATGCCGTGATGTCGTCGACCATTAGATCGAACGGCGCCTCGGTTCCGGCACGCGGCTTGCGCGCCGACGCGGTGACGACGAGATGCGTGCCGCCGCGCAGCTCCAGCACGGCAAAGTCGTCGCCCCTGGCGATCGGGCGCAGCCCCACCTCGGCGAACCACCGCCCCGCCGCCGCGACATCGGTTGCTTCGAAGAACACATGGCCGACCGCGACCGCGGGCCGGCGCCGGGTGGTCTTGATCATGGCTGTCCTCCGTCGATGCGCGCCTTCGCTTCCGTGATGAGCGTGAGGTCGACATATTTCGGCGCGACCTCGAGCCGCGCCGGCAGCAGCTTGAAATCGACGGCCTCGTCGATATTCTTCTGCACCACCGCGATGTTCGGCATCGCGTCGGGCGAGTGATAGAGATCGCCCTTGCCGAAGGCGTAATCGAGCGCGGCGCGTGATTCCTTCGTCACTGCTTGGGCGATGCCGAGGGCTTCATCGCGGTGGGCGGGATCGAGGAACCATCGGATCGCGCGGATGTCATCCTCGAAGAAATCGACGAGCTGCGGCCGGTGCGCCGCGATGAACTCGGCGCGCATCGCCCACATGCCGACCTGGGCCTCGCCGATCGCCGCGGAGATGTCGAAGAGCGGCCGGTAATGTCCGGTGGCCATGAAGTCGTGGCTGAACTGCGGCATCACGGGTACGAGGTCGACCTTGCGGTCCTCCATCAGCCCCAGCATGTTGGCGAAATTCGCCTCGATCACGACGTATTCGTTGTCGGCGACGCCGTGCCGGCGCAGCGTCTCGCGCAGGATCATGTCGGTCATGGCGCCCAACGCATTGATGGCGGCGCGGTGGTGACGCATGTCTTCGAGGGTCTTGACCGGGCCGTCCGTGCGCACGGCCCAGAAGGTCGCGAAATGCCCGGGCACGCCGTCCTGCATCACGTCGGCGACGATGCGCAGGTCGAGATGCGCGTTAAGCACGGCGAGCGCGAAGCTCGACGGACCCAGCGACGCGATCGCAAGATCGCCGCTCGCCAACCCCTCGATCTGCTGCGTGCTGCCCTGGAAGCGCAGGGGCTCGATCACATAGCTCTTGCCGATATGGGGAAAGATCTCCGGGTGCGGCGCAGCCAGCGCGGCGATCAGCGGCGTGAGCTGGCTCGGCGCCTGGGCCCAGCCGATGCGCAGCGTGACGGGGTCGGCATGGCCCGCCTGCGCCAGACCGGCGATGACCACCGCCGCGCCAAGGCCAAGCGCCTTCATCCGAACGCTTCCGCGATCATCGCGCGGAAATCGTCTGTGGTTGCGCGGTGGACGGCGCGCAGATTGAAGTGGCTGAGCGCCGCATCCTCCGCGATTGCCATGAGATCGTTGCGGGGATAGCCGAGCGCGCCGAGGCTGGGCGGCAGACCGACGCGGGCGTTGAGCGCCGCGATCACGTCCGCGGCACTGCGTCCCGGCGGTGCCTGCACCGCGGCGGCGAGGCGCCGCATCTTGTCCGGTGCATAGGGCGCGAGGAAGCGCAAGACGGCCGGCAGCACGATCGTCACCATCGCGCCGTGATGAAGGCCGCGGTCGCCGGTGCTGTTGGCGATGGCGTGCGCCGGCCCCGCGCCCTTGCATGACAACGCGAGGCCGCCTTGCAGCGCCGCCATCATCATCTGCCAGCGCGCGTCGCGATCATCGCCATGGGCGACGGCGCGTTCGATATGCGCGACGACGCGCGCGGCGCCATCAAGAGCAATAGCATCGGCCGGCGGATTGATGGTGTCGGCCAGAAACGCCTCGACGCAATGCGACAGCGCATCCATCCCGGTTCCCGCCGTCAACCGCGCCGGCAGCGTAAGCGTCAGCTCGGGATCGCAGATCGCCACTTTCGGCACCAGGAACGCGCTGCCGAGCGACGAGCCGCGGCTCGTCGCGTCGGGGTGAATGCCGGCGCCGCGCGAGGCCTCGCTGCCGGTGCCGGACGTCGTCGGCATCGCGACGAGCGGCGCGATCGCGGCGGTGATGCGCTCGGGATGGCCGAGATAATGGGCAAGCGATCCCGGATGGCCCGCGAGCAATGCCACGGCCTTGCCGGAATCGATCACCGACCCGCCACCCAAGGCGACGACGCCATCGCAGGATTGCGCGCGATAGACGGCGAACGCGCCCTCGACGCCGGCGATCGTCGGGTTCTCGGGAATGGCGTCGAACACCGCGACGGCCGCGCCCGCCGGCAGCGTGTTACGAACGCGGTCGAAGACGCCGCAGGCAACGATGCCGCGGTCGGTCACGATGAGCGGCCGCGTGATGCCGAGCAGCGCCAGCTCCGCCGGCAGCTCGGCGCGCGCGCCGAAATCGAACTGGATGCGCGGAAACTGAACGAGGGGGTTCATGCTCTTCCTCCCCGCAGGCGCAAGGTCCGGCGGTTTTTGCCGGCTTGCATCGGCGCCGCGAGGATGATCCATTGCCGTGCGGAAGACAATGGACCGCCGGGGGATCGAACCGGGGAGGGGGATGATATGGGACAGTGCCGACCGAACACTGTGGCGTGGATGCTGGCGCTGACACTCGTTCTCGCGGGCGCATCGGCGTCGGCCGAGACCACCGACGCGCTCTATGCCAAGGCCAAGGTCGAAAAGACGCTCGTCCTTTATAGCGGCGGCCCGGTCGAGCCGTTCGAGCGCTGGGGCAAGGAATTCGCGGCAGCCTATCCCGGCCTCACCGTCGCGGTGACGGGCGGCTTCAGCAATGTCCTCGACCGCAAGATCGACGACGAGCTCAAGGCCGGAAAGCTCACCGTCGACATGGCGATCTTCCAGACCGTGCAGGATTTCGTCGCGTGGAAAAAGGCGGGCGTGCTGCTGCCCTTCAAGCCCGACGGCTATGACAAGATCGCGCCGTCCTTCCGCGACAAGGACGGCGCCTTCACGACGATCAGCGCCAACACGCTCTCCTATGCCTACAACACCAAGCTGGTGCGGCCGCAGGACGTGCCGAAATCCGCGCTCGATTTCCTGAAGCCGCAATTCCGCGGCAAGCTCGTGACCGCCTATCCGGCCGATGACGATGCGACGCTCTATGTCTTCTACACCATCGTGCAGAAGCATGGCTGGGGCTACATGGACCGCTACATGGCCAATCGGCCCAACTTCATCCAGGGCCATCTCGGCGAGCTGCGCAGCATCGCGTCGGGCGACAACCTCGTGACGTTCGATGCGACCGTTTCCACCACCGGCGCGCTGAAGCGCGCGGGACAGCCGATCGACTTCGCCTTCGCGGCGCATGAGGCGACGCCGGTCTTCACGATCACCGCCGGCATCTTCAAGGACGCGCCGCATCCCGACGTGGCGAAGCTGTTTCTCACCTGGTACATGTCGAAGGATCAACAGAGCCGCACCGGCGTGTTCTCGCCCCGCTCCGACGTGGCCCCGCCGCCGGGGTTGAAGCCGCTCTTTTCCTACACCATCGCCAACCGCTATCGCCAGTTCGTCACCGACGCCAAGATGATCGCGGATTTGCGCAAGCGCTTCGAGGCCTATACTGGCCCGGTCGTCAACACCGGCGGCGTGCGCTGAGGACGAGGAGGACGACGATGGCCGAGCATCGGCTCAAGCATTTCGGCTGGGGACGCGAAGGCGCGGGCATGACCGAAGCCGAGGTCGAGTTCGTGCTCGCGCGCGCCCGCGACCGCTTCGGCGTCGACCGCTTCGACGAGGTGGCGCTGCCGCGTCTTGAAGATCTGAAGCTCGCCGCGCCGCGCATCGCGCCCCCGGCCGCGCTCGCGCCGATCTGCTCGACCGCGCCCTTCGATCGCGCCGCGCATACCTACGGCAAGGGCTATGTCGATTACGTCCGCGGCATGGAGGGCGATTATGACGCCGCGCCCGACGTGGTCGCCTTTCCGCGCCGCGAGGCGGAGGTGGCGGCGCTGTGCGACTGGGCCGGCGGGGCGCAGGCGGCGATCATTCCCTTCGGCGGCGGGTCCAGCGTCGTCGGCGGCGTCGAGCCCAGCATCGACCGCGCGCGCTACAAGGCGGCGCTCACCATCGACATGCGCGAGTTGGGCGGCGTGCTCGAGGTCGATCGCACGTCGCGGGCCGCGCGCATCGCCGGCGGCGCCTTCGGGCCGGCGCTCGAAGCCGCGCTCAAGCCGCACGATCTCACGCTGCGCCATTTTCCCCAGAGCTTCGAGTATTCGACGCTGGGCGGCTGGATCGCGACGCGCTCGGGCGGGCATTTCGCGACCCTCTACACGCATATCGACGACCTCGTCGAATCCGCTGCGCATGGTGACGCCCAAGGGCGTCCTGGAGAGCCGGCGGCTGCCCGGCTCGGGCGCGGGGCCCAGCCCCGACCGCATGGTCATCGGCTCGGAAGGCATTCTCGGCATCATCACCGAGGCGTGGGTGCGGCTTCAGGACCGGCCGCGCTTCCGCGCCGGCGGCGCCGTGCGCTTCAAGGATTTCTTCACCGCGGCGCGCGCGCTCCGGGTCGATCGCGCAGTCCGGGCTTTATCCCGCCAACTGCCGCATCCTCGATCCCGAGGAGGCCTATAACACCGGCGCCGGCGACGGCACGGCGGCGATCATGGTGCTGGCCTTCGAGTCAGGCGATCATCCGGTCGAGCCATGGATGAAGCGCGCGCTCGAATGCTGCGCCGATCACGGCGGCGCGCCCGAGCAGGCAGGCGCCGCGGATGCGCATCGCCAGGGCGCCGCGGGGATGCTGGCGCAACGCCTTCATCCGCATGCCCTTCGCGCGCGAGCGCACGGTGACGCGCGGGATCATCAACGATACGTTCGAGACGTCGATCACCTGGGAACGGTTCGAGGCGTTCCACGCCAAGGTCAAGGCGGCGACCGAGGCGGCGATCAAGGACGCGACCGGGCGACCGGGCCAGGTCACCTGCCGTTTCACGCACGTCTATCCCGACGGCCCCGCACCCTATTTCACCTTCCACGCGCTGGGGCGCCACGGCGCGCTCAAAGAACAGTGGCGGGCGATCAAGACCGCGGGCGCCGATGCGCTCATCGACGCGGGCGGCACGATCACGCATCATCATGCGGTCGGGCGCCACCACCGTCCCTGGTATGATCGTCAGCGCCCGCCGCTCTTCGCCGCGGCGCTGAAGGCCGCCAAGCGGCGAGCTCGACCCGCAGGGTCTCCTCAATCCGGGCGTGCTGATCGACCCGTGAGGCGCTTCAGGCCTCGGACGTGACGAGGGCCGGGCGCGCGCGAGGCCCGCGAGGATCGGCCGACGCCCAGCACCAGGAGCGCGGCGATGAAGCAAACCAGGCCGGAGATGATGAAGGCGCTGGTGTAATCGCCGAAATGGGTGCGCAGCACGCCGCTCCGCATAGGCGAAGATCGCCGCGCCGATCTGGTGCATCACCATGATCCAGCCGTAGATGATGCCGGAGCGCTGCACTCCGAAGATGTTGGCGGCGAGGCGTACCGTCGGCGGCACGGTGGTGATCCAGTCGAAGCCGTAGAACAGTCCGAAGATGCCCAAGCCCCATGCCGGCAGGTCGAACGCATAGGGCAGGAACAGCAGCGACAGGCCGCGCAAGCCGTAATACCAGAACAGCAGCCAGCGGCTGTCGAAGCGGTCGGTGAGCCAGCCCGACGCGACCGTGCCGATGACGTTGCACACGCCCATCGCCGCCAGCGTGTCGGCGGCGGTCGTCGCGCTGATGCCGTGGTCGAGGCAGGCCGGGATGAAATGCGTGCCGATGAGGCCGAACGTGGTGGCGCCGCACACGAAGAAGCTGCCCGACAGCAGCCAGAAATCCCGCGACTGCACGGCCATGCCGAGAGCCGAAAAGGCGGCCGTGAAGGGATTGACGCGGCGGCCGCGGCGGCTCGACCGGCGCGTCCGCCGGCACGCCATAGGGCCTGAGCCCGATATCCGACGGCAGGTCGCGCATGAAGAAGTAAATGATCGGCACCACCGCGGCGGCGATGATGCAGGTCACCGCGACCGCGGCTGCGCCAGCCGAAATGCACGATGATGTTGGCCAGAAGCGGCAGGAAAATGAGCTGCCCTGTGGCGGCGCTGCCGGTGAGAATGCCCATGGCGATGCCGCGGCGCGCGACGAACCAGCGGTTGGCAATGACCGCGGCCAGGACCAGCGCCGCGCTGCCGGTCCCTAAGCCGGTCCCGATGCCCCAGACCAGCACCAGATGCCAGGGCGAGGTGGCCAGAAGCGTGCCGCCGAATGAAACGGCCGTCAGCGCCATCGCGCCCAGCAGCGTCTTGCGCAGGCCGAAGCGGTCGACCAATCCCGCCGAGAACGGCCCGATCAGGCCATAGACCAGGAGCTGCACGCCGATCGCGAAGGTGATGGCCTCGCGGCTCCAGCCGAATGCCTGCTGCGAGCGGGACGATGAGAACCGACGGCGCCGAGCGGACCCCGGCCGCGACCAGGAACGTGGCGAAGGCGACCGCGACCACCACCCAGGCATAGTGAAGCCGCGCCGGCCGCGTCGCCCGTGCTTCGCCGAGGGACATCGTGTTCGCCCTTTCCGTCCGTCGCCTTGCAAACTACCAGATGTTGCTGCCGGACGGCAAAGTGCAAGCATTAGTGTCGCATGGCTGAAATGCCCCGCTCCCGCTCAGGCGCGTAATAAAGCGCCCGGCGGCGGCGTGTCTTAAGCGAATAGCCGGCGCAACTGCGACAGCGGCTTCAGCGAGGTGCCCCACCAGGTCGGCGCGGCGCCGACGGCACGGGCGGCCACCGGCTCCGTTACGCCCACGACGATGTTCTCGCGCGCCTGATGCAGGACCTTGATCACCAGCGCATGGGTCGTCAAGGGATGGTCGTTGAACATCTCGATGCGCAGGTAATCGCGCCCGGTGACCTGCCGGATCGCCAGCAGGATCGGCTCCTTCAGCGCGATCGTCGCATCCGCCGCCATCATCGCGCCGAGGATGCACCGCCTGCCGTCATAGGAGCGCAGTTGCTGTTTGCACCAGCGGTCCTCGCGCGACAACAGATCGATGACCTTGTCCATCCGCTCGAGCGCATCAACGCGGTTCTCATAGCCGGTACCGTCGAAGGGCATAGTCTGTTCCTCTTACCCTGCAGGCACCGCCTTCCGCAGTGCCATGATAACCAACGGCATGCACAGTACAAAGTTCGCGTCGGGCCCGGGTCAACTGTGGTCAGGCGCAATCACGCAACCGCCGCGCTTTTCGCGTACGGGTCGCGCTACCGGGCCGTCACGGGGCGGTGCGCTTTCGCGGCGAAGCGATAGGGCCCCAACGGCAGCAGCAGCAGGCACGCAATCGCCAGCGCCACCTCGAAGATCAGCATCATCGGCACATAGCTGTGCGTGTGGTCGAAGGAATAGCCCATGAGAAACGGCCCGACGCCGTTGCCGAGCGAGAACAGCGCGAACATCGCGCCATAGATCGCGCCGAACGAGCGCAGGCCGAAATAGCGGCTGACGAAGAACGCCATCAGATCGACCTCGGCGCCGATCCCGAGCCCGCACAAAACTGTGCCGACGAGCGGTACCGCGCCACCGATGGCACTCGCCAGCAGCGCAATCCCCGCGATTGCCGCGAGAAAGAAGAAAGTGGCGACATAGGGCCCGTGGATGCGGTCGAGGCAGATGCCCGAGATGATCCGTCCCACCGTGAGCGCGAGCCCGGCCGATGAAAGCGCGCCCACGGCAAGCTTCAATGGCACGCCGCGATCGGTGAGCATGGCCACCACCTGGGTCAGCGTGCCATTGACCGCCACGACGACGAAGAAGAAGGCGATCGCCATGGCCCAGAAGCGCCATCCCCCGAACAGAGCCTGCGACAGCGTCGCGCCAGGAGCGACCTCGCCGGATTGGGCCTGCGCGCGTTCCGGCTGCGTCGGCGGCTCGCGCACGAAGAGCGTGGCCGGAACCAGCGCGAACACGATGATGGCGATGGCGAGCCCGACATAGGCCGCGCGCCAGCCGAAATTCGCGATGAGATGGCTGGCGATCTGCGGCACCACGACGACGCCGAGCCCGACGCCAGCGATGGCGATGCCCAGCGCGAGGCCGCGATCCCGGTCGAACCACGCCGCGATAGCCTTGGAATAGGCGACCGGCGACTGGCCCGAACCGAGCAGCCCGTGCAGGCCGAACAGCACCGCGATCACCACGAACGGCATCTGCAACAGCGACATCGCCGCCGTCGCCAGGGCAAAGGCGCAGATCATCGGCAGATGCACCGCGCGCAAGCCGAAATAGTCGATCGCCTTGCCGAAGAGCGGCGTGGCCACCATCGAGCACAGCGACCCGATGATGAGGGCCGCGCCGATCGTCGCGCGGGGAATGCCGAGCGTTTCGGTAATGGGCTTGAGGAAGACGGCGAACGTGAAGACGGTGATTACCCCGGTGTTGACCATGAGGCCAAGCACGGAACCAAAGACGATCCACCACCGATTACGGAACATCCCCGTTGTCAGCATCGCCGCCCCCTGTCGCTTTTTTTGCCATCATAGCCGAGGGCGCGGCCGCGGGGGACCCCCCAGGCGGCGGACTTCCGCGCTGGGGCGGATCGGCATATGCTGTGATTTCGGCGGCTCTTGCACGGGAGGTCCCATGGACTCGGGGCGCGCGCGACGGCGGCGGCTGGCCGCACTCATGTTCATCCTCGCTCTTGGTGCCGGCCCGGCACGGGCGGCGCCGGAAGGGGTCGACGTGGCGCTCGTCCTCGCGGCGGACGTTTCGCGCAGCATCGATGCCGGCGAGTTCGACCTGCAGCGTCGCGGCTATGCTGCAGGGATTGCCAGTCCCAAGGTGCTGACGGCGATCCAGGCGGGCGTCCATCGCGCCATTGCCGTGTGCTTCGTCGAGTGGTCGGGCCCCGACGAGCAGATGACGGTGGTGAAATGGACGGTGATCAAGGACGGTAAGTCCGCGGCCGAGTTCGCCTCGATCCTGATGAACGCGCCGCGCTCCTTCACTGGGCGGACCTCGATCAGCGCCGGCATCGATTACGCGATGAAAGAACTCGCCGCGAGCGGCGTCACGGCCGATCGGCGCATCATCGATGTTTCCGGCGACGGCACGAACAATGCCGGGCGCCCGGTCGCCGATGCGCGCGACGAGGCGGTGGCCGCCGGCGTCACCGTCAACGGGCTCGCCATCATCAATCAGCGTCCGGAGGGATATTTCTTCGCCCACACCCAGCCGCCCGGCGGGCTCCCGGCCTACTACAAGAGCAATGTCGTCGGCGGCAACGGCGCGTTCCTCCAGGTTGTGCAAGGACTTCACCACCTTCGGCGACGCCATCACCAACAAGATCCTGACTGAGATCGCGGCACAGCCGCAGCCCTCGCGCGCCTCGCTCAACGGCGCGCTCGCAGCGCCGTCGCCTTAACGGCAGGTTCCGATCACAGCCCGGGCATGCGCCCGGGCCGTGGTCGCAGCGTAGCCTACTGCGCCGCCGTCTGCGCCGGCAGCTTCACGAAAGCCGGGAATTTCAGCGTTCCCTTGCAGATATCGGTCGGCCACAGGCAGACCTGCTGGCCGTTCTGCCACTGGATGTTGATCCCGGTGATCAGGCCCTTGCCGATTTCGATCCCATGCGTGAACGGGCTGTCCTTGCCATAGAATTTCACCCGACCCATGACCCCGACATAGTCGGTCTTCTCCATGGCCGCGACGAGCTTGTCGGCGTCAGTGGAGTCCGCGCGCGTCGCCGCATCGGCGATGATGTGCACGTCGTCGTAGCTGGCAAACCCGGCATAGGACGGTGAGACGCCGAAGCGCTTCGTATAGGCCTCGATGAACGGGATCGCTTTGGGCGTCACCGCCACGCCGGGAGCGCCGGCGGTCGCCGTGATCACGCCGTTGGCGTCGCCGTTGGTGTCTTTCCAGAAGCTGCTGGTCGTCGCCTGGTAGCTCTCGCCGGCCATCGGGATGGGCACCTGCTGATTGGCCCACTGCACGGTCGGCTGCACGCCGACATGGCTGATGCCGGTCATGATCACGTCCGGGTGTTCCGCTTCGATCTTGTTGAAGATCGGCGTGAAGTCGGTGGTGTCCGGGTTGAAGCGGATGTGGTCCATCACCTTGATCCCGACCTTCGGCAGACAGGTCTGGAATTCCTCGTCGAGCGGCGTGGTCCAAGCGGCGTCCTCGCTCATGATCACCGCGCTCTTCATGTGGTAAGGCCCGAACAGCACCTGGCTCATGGCCGAGCAGGCCGTGTCCGCCACCAACTGCGAGTTGATCCAGCCGTGGAACATGTATTTGTAGCGCGCATAATCGTCGTGCACGAACTTGGTGATCTGCGTGGTCGCGGCGCCCGGCGTGATCGTCGGTATGTGAAGCCGCGCGGCCCAGGGCTCCACCGCCAGAGCGACCTCGCTGATGTAGGTGACGATCACTGCATTGACGTGGTCCTGGTTTACGGCGCGCTGATAGGCGCGCACCGCGTCCGCAGCAGAGGAATGGTCGTCGTAGGTGAAGACCTCGACCTTGCGGCCGCCCACGCCGCCCTTCGCGTTCATCTCGTCCGCCGCGAGCTGCGCCGCAGCCGTAATGGAGCCGCCGGCTACCGACAATTCCTCGCCGATCACGCCGATTTTAATGGCCGCCTTGTCGGCTGCCTGCACCGATACGCTGGTCAGCCCTAAGGCGGCCAGGCCAACGGCGGCGAACATCGCCGGTACGCGACACCTCACGACGATCGATTTCATGGCGACATCCTCCCTTCTATTTTTTTAGGGGCGAAACAATTAGCTTAGAACAATTGTAGTCCCAGAGTACGACCCGACCAAGGGGAATCGAAAAAGGGCTGCCGGAAGACAGGTGGCGTGAAAGCCCCTGGCGCCCCGGCTTTGCGGGGGGGGGGTAACGAACGAAGGGTTCGATCGGAAACGGGCCGCCTGCTAGGTCGGTAGGCGCGTGCCGTCGAGCTTGGCGCCGTCGAGCTTGGCGCCCCCGATATTGGCCTCGTCGAGGATGGCGCCGCTCAGATCGGCTTCGGAGAGATCGGCGCCGCTGAGATTGGCCATGCGCAGATCGGCGCGGGCGAGCCGCGCCTTCTTGAGACAGGCCCCGGTGAGATTGGCCGGCCAGAACCGGCCCGAGGGCGAGCCGTCGCGATTGCGGATCTCGACCGGACCGAGCTGCGCGTTGGTGAGCTCGGCTTCGGAAAGGTCGGCGCGCGTAAGATTGATACCGTTAAGGACGGCGTCGGTGAAATCGCAATGGATGAGATCGGACGCCGAGAAGATTCGCCATCGTCAGGCAGCGCCTTGCGGAAGACGGCGCTGCCGAACTTGCATTCGACCAGGCTCGCGCCGCTCAGATCGACGCCGGTGAAGTCGATGCGGACGAAATTGCGCTGGTTGAGGTCGGCGCGGGCGCCGCTGGCGCCGTGGGTATCGGCCCACAGCACATGGTCGCGGATGATCTTCTGGATGTCCGCAGTCGAGCGTCGAGATCGACAGGCTGATCTTGGCGCCGGCCAAGGTGGCGCGCGAGAAGTCGACGCCGTCGATCTTCGCTCCGGTGAAGTCGCTGTCCTTCGAGATTGGCGCCTTCGACCTTGGCGCCGGTGAGATTGGCGTCGTTGAATTCGGCGCGGATGAGATTGGCGTTGGAGAGATTGGCGCCCTGCAAGAGCGCGCCGCCGAGCTTCGCGCCGAGGAGCGACGCGCCCACGAGCCGCGCTCCCATGAGGTTGGCATGGGAGAGATCGGCCGTGTTGAGAATCGCGTCGTCGAGCCGCGCGCCGGAGAGATCGGCGCGCTTCAGCGCCGTCGCCTGCAGGTCGACATTGCCGGTGACGGTGCCGACGAAGGAGACGGTGCCGTTGGCGGCCGGGCCCAGCAGCGAGCCCTTGCGCAGATCGGCCGCCTCGAGCCGCGCGCCGGTGAGATCGGCGTCGCGCAGGTTGATGCCGCGCAGATCGGCCTTGCTGAGATCGGCGTTGCGCAGATCGGCGTTGTGCATGTCGGCCGAGAACAGATCGCAGCCGCGCAGATCCGCGCCGTTGAGACGGCTGTAAGAAAGGTCGCAGCCGGTAAGCTTGGCGCCGCGCAGATTGATGCGCGCGAGGTTCGCCCCCGACAGCACCTGGAACGTCAGGTCGGCCCGCAGGCCGCCCGGCTGGTTGCGCAGCCAGCGATCGTGCAGCTCGAAGACGTGCACGATCTGCTCCGGCGTTTTCGCGCCGGGCTTGGAGTCACGATCGTACGCCTTGGTTTGGCTCGACATATGGGGGGCTTGCGTGGCCTAAACCGAACGCCCGAAGCTAGAGGGCCGCGGTTAATTCCTGCCTAATTCATATGGCGGCCGGCTCAGACGGCGACCCGAGCCGGGGCAACCGGCTGGGGCAGGCGGTCGAGGAGCGCCTGCTTGCAGCGATCGGGCATCATCACAGCCTCGATCCGCGGTCGCAGCGCCAGCACCGGCGCGAGCTCGCCGTCGCAGCGTTCGAGAATCTCGGCCATGTAGGTCGCCACCGCGCGCTGCTGCCGCTCGCCCAGCACACCCGACGCGAAGGTCAGGAGCTGGTCGAGTCGAGCGGCCGGATCAGGCTCGGTGAAGCGCACGACATCGACGCCGCCGATGATCTCGTAGCGCCGCGAGCGGCGGGCGATCGCCTCGATCATCGCCGTGCCGCCGCAGAAGAGCCCGTGCTCGTCGAGCAGCTTGTCGAGAAGCTGGTTGAAGAGGCGTCGCTGGCCCGCCTTGTCGTCGCGGCTCAGGGGCTTGTCGCTCGCCAGCTCGCGCTGCACGCGCTCGAGAAGTATCTCGCGCGTCTCGGGCATGGCGCCTTCGGCCAGGAGCGGGGCAAGGGCGGCGAGAAGCGGCGGTTTCGGCGCCGGCCCGAGCTCGCGTCCCGCGGCAAGATCGGCCAGCGTGGCGAGCGCCGCTGCCAGATGCGGCTTGGGCCCGACCAGCTCTTGCAGGAGCGATGCGGCGCCGAGAAGCCCGGCGGCAAGCTCGTCGACGAGCGGGGTGAGCGCCGCCGGCATGCCCGCGGTCTTCCAGCCCGCCACCATGTCCATTTTCTCGGCCGGGCCGCCTGAATCCTCGAATGCGCGGCTCACCGCGACGCGGATGTAGAATGCCTGCTCCGGTGGCGACTGCGCGCCCGCGGCCACCTCTTGCGCGAGCGTGGTTAGCCCACCCTCGCCCAGGCGCGGCGCGGCGCGCGAGGAAAGCGCATCGCGCGCCCGGTTGGTTGCCTCGTTGACGAGGCGGTCGAGCGCGTCGACACGCAGGCGCAGATCGATGCCACGGGCGCGGGCCTGGTGCGCGGCGACGCGCTGCAGCGCCTGGCCCATGAGCTCGTCCTGACGCTCGAGCTGCTTGATGTAGCGGTGATGGTGCAACAGCTCAGTGGGCGTGATGAAATAGCGGTCGAGGAAATTGCGCAGCAGCCGCCCGATCGCGCGCCGGCTATCGGGTCCATAGAGGTCGTAGACGGTCTCGCACCACCCGATGCCGTCGGGCGCCGATGCAATCCGCACCGGCCGCTCGCCGCGGCGGGCCTCGCGCACGCGCTCGTAAACGATGCTTTCGAACGTGGTGCCGTCCTGGCCGAAGCGGCCGCGCGTCACGCGCACGGCCGCGATGTTCTCGTCGGCGAAGAGCTCTTCTGCCCGGGTGCGGGCTTCATCTTCCTTGTGCGCGAGGCAATCGATGACCCACCGCTTGTCGCGCAGCACTGTGACCTCATAGCGTCTGGCGGATGGGCGTTCGAGCATGGCAGCGGGGATGGGGAGGGGAGGTGGGGCAAGTCTAGGCGAAGGTCGTTAAGGAAAAATGGCTGCGTCCCCGGTGCTGGGCGCGGAGCTTGCGCACGCCTCTGCCGGCACAGCATAGTTCGGCTCTCCGCACGCGCCCTTCGCCATGAAACAGATCATCCTCGTTCTCGCCGCGATCGTCATCGCCATCCTTTTGTCGCAGCTCCTGTTCCAGTTCTACGAGTGGAACCAGTTGCAGAGCTGCGCCACGAGCGGCGGGCGCAATTGCGGCGGTCCGCGCGGGCGGATCGAGCACTGATCCTTCAGCCGGTAGCGGCGGATTGATCAGCGGTCGCTCACGCCCTTCCCCCGAATTTCCCCTGCATACCACGATAGTCGGAGGTGCGCGCTCGTTCCCTGGTGCGCGTGGTTGCGCTATCATCGCCCGGCGAAGGAGACCCACGCATGACCGACAAGACCATCAAATCCGACGAGGAGTGGCGCAAGGAACTCACGCCCGAGCAGTACAACGTCGCCCGGCAAAAGGGAACCGAGCGCGCGTTCACCGGCGCCTACTGGAACGCCAAGACGCCCGGCGTCTATGCTTGCGTGTGTTGCGGGCAGGAGCTGTTCTCGTCCGACACGAAATATGATAGCGGCACGGGATGGCCGAGCTTCAGCGCACCCTTGGCCGGCGACCGGATCGAGACCGAGACCGATAACGGCCTGTTCATGAGCCGGACCGAGGTGCTGTGCAGCCGCTGCGCTGCTCATCTCGGCCACGTCTTTCCGGACGGCCCCGCGCCGACGGGACTGCGCTATTGCCTCAACTCGGCATCGCTGAAGCTAAAGCCCAAAGAATGAGCCGCCGGCTGGCGCCGCTCAGTGGTGCCCGGCCGCTTCGTGGGTCTTGAGCACGCGCTCGCTCGTGGCGTCGCGCTCCTCGAGGCGAACGCCATAGCTCCACAGCGTCGATAGATGCTCGAGCACGGCGCGGGTGGACCCCTCGTCAAGCTCGACGCCGTTATGGACCGCGTGGGACAGCACGAGGCAGCGGTCGCCGGCAAGATCGACATCGCGGATCTGGATATCGGGCTCGTGGCGGGCGAGGTCGTAGTGGCGCGCGAGCGCGCGACGGATCTCGCGGATAGCCGCGGTCGTCGTGGATCGCCTCCACCAGCATGGCATCGGCCTCGGCGTCGTCGAACACCTTGAACAGGCGGAAATCGCGCATGACCTTCGGGCTCAGATACTGCAGCACGAAGCTCTCGTCGCGGTAATTGGCCCAGGCGTGGCGCAGCGTGCCATAGGGATCGCCGTTGCCGGCGATCTCCGGGAACCACTCGCGATCCTCGTCGCTGGGCTCGGTGCAGATGCGCTTGATGTCGCGCATCATGGCGAAGCCGAGCGCGTAGGGATTGATGCCGTTGTAGCGCGGATCGTCGAAATCGGGCTGGAAGATCACGCTCGTGTGCGAGTGCATGATTTCCAGGAGCGCGCCGTCGCTGATCAGGCCCTTCTCGTGCAGCCGGTGCACGATCTCGTAGTGAACGAAGGTGGCGCAGCCTTCGTTCATCATCTTGGTCTGCTTCTGCGGATAGAAGTACTGCGCGATGTGGCGCACGATGCGCAGCAGCTCGCGCTGCCACGGCTTGAGACGCGGCGCCTGCTTCTCGAGGAAATAGAGGATGTTCTCCTCCGGCAGGCCGAGCTTGCGCCGGATGTCGGCGCGCTCCTTCTCCTGGCCCTGGGGGTCTTCGGGAAGGTTGCGGCCCGGCAGCAGCGCGGTGCGCCAGATGTCGTCGTAGTTCGCCTCGAAGAAGCGTCGCCGATCTTCCTCGCGCCGCCGCTCCTCCTCGAGATTGAGCTTCGGCCGGCGCGCATAGCGATGAACGCCATGGCTCATCAGCGCGTGCGCCGCGTCGAGCACGCGCTCGACCGCATCGGCGCCGTTCTGCTCTTCGGCGTGGGCGACGTAGTCGCGGGCGAAGGCGAGATAATCGAGGATGCCGGTCGCATCGGTCCACTGGCGGAAGAGGTAGTTGTTCTTGAAGAAATGGTTGTGGCCGAAGGCGGCGTGCGCGATGACGAGCGTCTGCATCGCCATGGAATTCTCTTCCATGATGTAGCTGATGCAGGGGCTCGAATTGATGACGATCTCGTAGGCCAGCCCCTGGAGGCCGTGGCGATAGAGCGCCTCCTCGCGGGCAAAGCGCTTGCCGAAGCTCCAATGCCGGTACATGAGCGGCAAGCCGACCGAGGCATAGGCGTCGAGCATCTGCTCGGACGTGATCACCTCGATCTGGTTGGGATAGACGTCGAGGCCGATCTCTTCGAGCGCGATCTCTTCGACCGCTTCATTGACGCGGCGCAGCTTCTCGAAATCCCACTCCGGTCCCTCGAAGAGCAGGTTCAGCGTCGCCGGCGATGGAATTGAGGCCTACCATGTCAGCCCTCGACGCGGTGCTTGGCGAAAAGCTCGTGGAATACCGGGAAGATCTGCGTCGGGTCGGCGACACGGCGCATGGCGAAATTCTCGTGGCTGCTCGGCGACCTGGGCATAGGTGCGCCACAGATCGGTTGCGGGCGAGGGGAAGCCATGTCGCAGCGTCGCCTCGGCGCCCACTTCGATATAGGCGAAATACTGGGTGATCGGCAGGATCTCCTCGCCCAGGAGCTGACTGCAGCGGTCGCTGTCCTCGGTGTAGTTGTCGCCGTCCGAGGCCTGCGCCGCGTAGATGTTCCAGTTGTCGGGGCTGTAGCGCTCGCTGCACCACGCGCAGCATCTCTTCGAGCGCGGTCGAGACGATGGTGCCGCCGGTCTCGCGGCTAGTGGAAGAACGTCTCCTCGTCCACTTCCTGCGCGTTGGAGGTGTGGCGGATGAAGACGACGTTGACCGTGCTTGTAGCGCCGCTCCAGGAACACGTGGAGCAGCAGGAAGAACCGCTTGGCGAGGTCCTTCATCGCCTCGGTCATCGAGCCCGACACGTCCATCAGGCAGAACATCACCGCCTGGGTGTTGGGCTTGGGCACGCGCTCGAAGCGGTTGTAGCGCACGTCTACGGGGTCGATGTAGGCGACGCGGCGCGAGCGGCGCTGCGCCGCCTCGAGATCCTGGTCGGCCTGGGCCGCGCCTTCGGCATCGTCGGCGTCGATCGCGGTCTTGCGCTGACGCTCCAGCGCCTCGATCTCGTCGGGCCGCGGCCGGTGCAGCGAAATGCGCCGCGCCAGGCTGTTGCGCATGGTGCGCACCAGGTTGAGGTTCGGGCGGCGTGCCGGAGAACGAGAAGCCGGCGCGCGTGAGCTGCGTCGCCTCGCTCTCCTTGAGCCGGGTCTTGATCAGGTCGGGCAGCTCGAGATCCTCGAAGAAGAGATCGAGGAATTCCTCCTTCGACAGCACGAACTCGAAGGCGTCCTGCTCGCCGCTATCCTCGGGGCTGGCGTTGCCGCGGCCGCCGCCGCCGCCCGATTGCGGCCGCTCGATCCGGTCGCCGGCCACGAACTTCTTGTTGCCGGGGACGACGTAGTCGCGCTTGCCGCCGCGGCCCGCGTGGCCGCAGCACCGGCTCGATGATGCCGCGGGTGGGGATCGAGACCTTCTCGCCGCTGGCGCCATCGCCGAGCTTGCGCCGTTTCAGCGCGTCGGCCAGCGCCTCGCGCACCTCGCTGCGCGCGCGGTCGATGAACCGTTGCCGGTTGGTAAGGCTCTTGCCCTTGGGGTTCGGTCGGCGATCGATAATGTTCATCGGGCAAGAAGCTCGCTGCAACCGTGGCGTCAGCCGGACTTGTTGACGCGCATGTACCACTCGACCAAGCGTCGCACCTGGCGCTGAGTATAGCCGCGGGACATCATGCGCTCCAGGAAATCGGCGTGCTTCTTTTCGGTGTCGCTGTCCTTCTTGCTGCCGAAGCTGATGACCGGCAGCAGGTCCTCGACCTGCGAGAACATGCGCTTCTCGATGACTTCGCGCAGCTTCTCGTAGGAGGTCCAGGCGGGATTCTTGCCGCCGTGCGCCGCCCGTGCCCGGAGCGCGAACTTCACGACCTCGTTGCGGAAATCCTTGGGGTTGGCGATGCCCGCCGGCTTCTCGATCTTCGACAGCTCCTGGTTCAGCAGCTCGCGGTCCATGAGCTGGCCGGTATCGGGGTCCTTGTAGTCCTGGTCCTCGATCCACGCATCGGCATAGGCGACATAGCGGTCGAACAGGTTCTGGCCGTAATCGCCATAGGATTCGAGATAGGCCTTCTGGATCTCGTTGCCGATGAACTCGGCATAGCGCGGCGCGAGCTCGCCCTTGATGAAGGCCAGGAGCTTCTTCTCCTGGTCCTCGCCGTACTGCTCGCGCCGGATCGACTGCTCGAGCACGTACATGAGGTGCACCGGATCGGCCGAGACCTCCTGGGTGTCGAAATTGAAGGTGCTCGACAGCACCTTGAAGGCA
The DNA here is from genome assembly GCA_963832575.1 of uncultured Alphaproteobacteria bacterium. Classification (GTDB taxonomy): domain Bacteria; phylum Pseudomonadota; class Alphaproteobacteria; order ATCC43930; family CGMCC-115725; genus DATJLY01. Next base: position 42,268 of record CAWHUT010000009.1, on the reverse strand, counting down.
AACCGCGTCGACATCCCGGTCATGCCCTCGTCGACGCCGGCGGCATCGCGGTATTCCTGTACCGTCTTGGCGCGGGGATCGCTGTCCTTGAGGCTCTCGCCGTCATAGGCGCGCATCTTGGAGAACAGGTTGGAGTTCTCGTGCGGCTTGATGCGCGACAGCACGCAGAACCGCGCCAGCATCTCGAGCGTGCCCGGCGCACACGGCGACACCGCGAGCTCGCTGCTCGCCAGGAGCTTCTCGTAGATCTTCTGCTCCTCGGCCACGCGCACGCAGTAGGGCACCTTGATGACGCTGATGCGGTCGATGAAGGCTTCGTTGTTGCGATTGTTCTTGAAGCCCTGCCACTCCGCCTCGTTGGAATGGGCGAGGATGATGCCCTGATAGGGGATCGCGCCGACATTCTCCGAGCCGATGTAGTTCTGCTCCTGCGTCGCCGTCAGGAGCGGATGCAGCATCTTGATGGGCGCCTTGAACATCTCGACGAACTCGAGGATGCCCTGGGTGGTGTGGTTGAGCCCGCCTGAGAAGGCATAGGCATCGGCATCGGCCTGGCTGTAGAACTCGAGCTTGCGGATATCGACTTTGCCGACGAGCGAGGAGATGTCCTGGTTGTTCTCGTCGCCCGGCTCGGTCTTGGCAATGCAGATCTGGCGCAGGCGCGAGGGGTGCAGCCGCACCACCGTGAATTTCGAGATGTCGCCGCCGAACTCGTCGAGCCGCTTCATTGCCCACGGCGAGCACAGGCCGGTCAGCCGCCGCTTCGCCACGCGATACTGGCGCTCGATCTGATCGCCCATCACCAGCGGATCGAACAGCCCCAGCGGGCTCTCAAAGACCGGGCTGATCTCCTTGCCAGCCTTCAGCACGAAGACCGGCAGCTTCTCCATCAGGAGCTTGAGCCGTTCGGCCAGCGACGATTTGCCGCCGCCGACCGGGCCCAAGAGATAGAGCACCTGCTTGCGCTCCTCCAGGCCCTGGGCGGCGTGGCGGAAATAGCCGACGATGCGTTCGATCGTTTCTTCCATGCCGTAGAAGTCGGCAAAGGCGGGATAGACCCGGATCGTGCGGTTCATGAAGATGCGGCCCAGCCGCGCGTCGTGGCTGGTATCGATGATCTCGGGCCTCGCCGATCGCCGCAAGCATGCGTTCGGCCGCACTGGCATAGGCTATCGGGTCGCGCGCGCAGCACTTGAGGTAATCCTCGAGCGACATCTCAGTCTCTTTTTGGCCGTCATAGAGCCGTGAGAAGAGATCGAAGACATTGTCCTGGGTGGTCATCCGGCACCTCGTCCTGAAGCATGCTTCGGTTCAGGCTCTTTTGATCGGAACACTAAACGATACGGTCTCAACCCTAATACGTGGTTAATTACCCGCGGCAGGCTGGTGATTCCATGGCGGTAACCATGTGATCCGGCAACGCATGAGAGAACAATGCCGCGTTTCCGCCGGTTCCTTTTCCGCTCAGCCGCAAGGCGAGCGGGGCGCGAAAATCTTTGCGTCATATTCGTCAGCTTCATCAGCCGAACTAGCGACGGAAACCGGCCCCTACACACTGCCATGCCGGCCATAGTTGGTCTCGCGAAGGTCTCTCATGTCCCAGCGATCTCAATCCTCGGCGATCACCGTCGACGCCTTCACCGCCACGTCCGTAACAGAATTGCCGAAAATCGCGGCAAAGTTAAGACCAGATTGTCCCGAGATCGGCATGCGGGCGAGCGAAAGGTCTGAACGTGGCGGACATCGGCTTGGTTTGACGGAGGCGGCCAACGCCAACCATTTGTTACACTCCGTTTACCCTCATCACTTAGGGTTCGCGACTCGCTCCCGCAAGCGGGCCGGTATGATTTTCCCGGCAACTCGACTTTGCGGCGCAACATCATGTCCCGATGCGCAGTGGCGCGACCAGTCCGTCAAGGCAGGCGATGACGCTCAAGGCGGTGATGCGGCCAGTGCGCGGGTTCTCCGACGGGATGTTCTCGATGGTCATGCGGAACCGGGCGCTGTCCGCCTCGACCTCGATGGTATGCGTGTTGCGCGTGACCGTCGGGTCCGCCCAGATTTCGAGCCGCGTGCGGTCGGGTCCGATCCCGGCGAGCGCCAGCGCCGCCGCGACGTTGACGTTGGCGGGAAAGCCGCGCGCACCGTCCCGGGCGCTGCCCTCGAACACCTTGAGCGGCGCCGTGAGCCGATCGAGCGACGATGCCGCGCTCGACGAGATAGGGCGCGCCGTCGAGGCCGGCCGGGCGGCTTGCGCGTCACCATCCGGACCGTGGCGATCTCGCCTTGGGCAGCGGCGCGGACGGCATCGAGCCCGATCAGCGCCCCGGTCGGCACGATGATGCGGGCGCCACGTCGCCGCCGCGCGTTCGACGAGATCGAGATTCTCGAGCAGCGCGCCGACGCTCAGCGCGCACGAGGATGCGCCGCGCGGCGATCACCGGCTCGGCGACGGTCGCGGAAATGCGCGGCCGGCACGGCCTCGACGACGACGTCGGCGTGGCGCGGCAGTTCTGCGAGCGTGACCACCGCCACGTCGATGCCGGCCGCGGCGAGCCGCGCACGGCGCGCCCGCGATCGCGCGGCGGCGACGGCGACCAGACGCAAGCCCGGGCAGCCGCGCCGCAGCCGCCGCGCCAACGCCATGCCGACCGCGCCGAGGCCCGCCAGCCCCACCGCTAGGCTCTTGCCATCGGCCGCCGCCATTTGCCAACCTCCCCGAACATATGCCAGCATCCAGCATCGCAGGGCCGGCTGCATGTTGCAAAGCCCGGCGAGGACGGCGAAGAGGGATGAGCGACTATGACGAGTTCACCGGCACCATGCCGGTCCGCGAGCAGCATCGCTTCGACGCCGGCCGGCTCGAGCCGTGGCTTGCCGCCAATCTCGCCAGTGTGCGCGGCCCGGTCGAGGTCGGCGCAGTTCAAGGGCGGCCAGTCCAACCCGACCTTCCTGCTGACCGCGGCGGACGGCGCCCGCCTGGTGCTGCGGCGCAAGCCGCCGGGCAAGCTCCTGCCGTCGGCCCATGCCGTCGATCGCGAGTTCCGCGTCATCTCGGCGCTGGCCGCGACCGACGTGCCGGTGGCGCGCGCGCGGGCCTTGTGCATGGACGACAGGCGTCATCGGCACCGCCTTCTATGTCATGGACTACGTCGAGGGCCGCGTGTTCTGGGAGCCGTCGCTGCCGGGGCTGGCGCCGGCAGAGCGCCGCGCCATCTACGACGCGCTGAACGACGTCATCGCGCGGCTGCACCGCGTCGATTACGCGGCGATCGGGCTCGGCGACTACGGCCGGCCCGGCAATTACGTGCAGCGCCAGATCGACCGCTGGACGAAGCCAGTACCGCGCCTCGGAGACCGGAACGGATCGAGGCGATGGACCGGCTGATCGCCTGGCTGCCGGCCAATGTCCCGCCGGACGAGGAGACGCGGATCGTCCACGGCGACTACCGGCTCGACAACGTGATCTTCCATCCGACCGAGCCGCGCATCCTCGCCGTGCTCGACTGGGAGCTGTCGACGCTCGGCAATCCGCTCGGCGACTTCGCCTATCACATGATGTCGTGGCGGCTGGGCGAGGACGCCTATCGCGGCCTCAAGGGCCACGATCTCGCGGCGCTCGGCATTCCCGACCGAGGCGGAATATCGCCAGCTCTACTGTCGGCGCACCGGGCGCCAGGACATCGCGCACTGGGATTTCTACATGGCCTACAACATGTTCCGCCTTGCGGCGATCCTCCAGGGCATCATGGGCCGGGTGCGTCGAGGGCACCGCCGCCAGTGCCCATGCGCAGGATACCGGCGCCCGCGCTCGCGCCATCGCCGAGGCCGGCTGGCGCCAGGTCGAGACGCATGCAAAGCGCGCCGGTAAGCGGAGCAAGCGCGCGGGAGTTTTTCGTAAACACCGAAGCGAAATACCGCGCGCCATGGCGCTTGACACGGCGCTATTGAGGTTTTGGTAAGGCACCTGAGCCAAAACTCCGGCCATGGGCATGCATTCTTTCGTGCGATTTGATCGCAGACTGCGTCTTCGCAGCGTCACCGCAGTGTCGGCGCTCGCACTCATGCTGGGGCTGGCCGCCTGTGCCGGCGGCCCCGGCGCACATCCGGCCGGTGCCGGCAACACTCAGACCAGCGCGACGCTGCTCAAGGTTGCCGACGAAACGGCGCAGGACGGCGATGCCGCGACCGCAGCAACCCTCTATCGCCGCGTTCATGAGCTGTCGCCGACCGACCCGGTGCCGCTGGCGCGCCTCGGTGCGACGCTCCTCGGCATGCAGGATTATCCGGCCGCGGCGCAGGCCTATCGCGCGGCATTGGCGTTACAGCCGGACAATGCCGATCTCCGGCGCGGCCTCGCGCTCGCGCTCCTGGCCGGCAGCGACCCCGATGCGGCGATGACCGAGCTGCGCGCGGCGCTGGCCAAGCGCGCCGACGATCCGCGGCTCTACAGTCTCATGGGCGTGGCGCAGGATATGGTCGGGCGTCACGACCTGGCGCAGCAAAGCTATAAGCACGGGCTCGATCTGGCACCGGCCAGCGTCGGCCTGCACAACAATTACGCCATGTCGCTGGCGCTCGCCGGCAACTATCCCGATGCGGTCGCGCATTTCGCCGAGATCGCCGGCCCGGACGCGGCGCCGCGCTATCGCCTCAATCTCGCGCTCGCCTATGGCCTTGCCGGCGACGAGAACCAAGGCCGCCGCGACCGCGCGTGCGGTGCTCGACGAGGCGGCGGTGCAGAACAACCTCGCCTCCTATGCGCTGCTGCGCGGCATGGACGAGGCCCACCGCACGGCGGCGATCCTGGGCGCCGAACTGCATGGTGGCACGATCGCGCCGGCCGATGTTGCCACGGTCCAGAAGCCGACTGCCGTCGCTGACGCCGCGATACCGGACGTGCCGGCGCCCGCGCCGCGCGCCGGGGTTGCGGTCGCCGACCTGCCGCCGATCACGGCGTCGACGGCACCGATACCCCTGACCCCCACTCATCCTATGGCTGCCGTGTCGGCGCCGATGCAGGAGGAAGCCGTCGCCGCGGCGCCGCCCGCGCCCGCTGCCGCGCCGCCCATCCGCCTCGCCCGCGCCCGCCCGGCGCATCCGGCCGCCGCCGTGAACGATACGCCGGAGCACGCTCCGACGCCGCAGACCACGCCGGACCCGCCGGCGCCGCAGACCACGCCCGATCCACCGGCGCCTCAGGCGCACCTCGACCCACCGCCCCTCCCGAACCCGCCCGCGCCGCAGCCGAGCACAGCTACGGTTGCCGCTGCCGATCCTGTGCCGCCAGTGCCGCAGCCGCAGGCGACCCCACCGGCCGTGCCGGCTCACGACGCCGCCGTCGATCCGCCGGCGCCTGCCCATGCGGCAGCCACCGATCAGGCTCCACCGGCCGTGACCGCGGCCACCGATCCAGAACCTGCGTCTCCGCCGCCGACCCCTGCGCGCGCGGCGGCCGTCGATCCGGCGCTGCCAAGCCTCATTGCGACCGCCGAGGCGGCTCCCGCTTCCCCGCCGACCCCACCGGCGCCCGCACACGCGGCTTCGACCGATCAGCCGCCAACCACCCAGACAGCGGCTGCCGACCCAGCACCTTCTCCGACGGCGCCGACCCCGCCGGCATCCGCAAGCTGCCGCCGCGCCGCCGGCAGCGACCGTCACGGCGGACGCGACCCAGGCCGCCGCTTCCCCGAGCCCGGCGCCTCAGGCGGCTGCGACACCCGATCCGGTGCCCCCGGCACCGACGACGCAGGCCGCCGCCCCGCCGGCGCCGCCGTCGTCCATGACCGTGGCGTCGGCAGAACCGCCCAAGTCCGGCCCGTCCGCCCATCAGAGGACGGAGCACTTCGTGGTACAGATCGGCTCGTGGCTTGCCGAGGCGACGGCGCATACCGTCGCCGGCGAGTTCACCGCCAACGGCGTCAACGTCACCGTGTCGCACGTCAACGACAAGGACGGACGCACCTGGTACGTGATCCGCAGCGGCGACTTCGCCACGGCCAATGATGCCAACGCGCTGCGCGACAGCATCCGCGCGATCGGCGGTGTTTCGCCCATCGTTGTGCGCCTGCGCGCGAGCCCGGCCGCGAGCTCCCCCGCCGCCTGAGCCGAGGCGGGGGGCGCGCGCCCCTCAAGAAACCGCTTGCCAGGATGGCGGCCGTGCGCTCTCATTTGCGCCACGGCTGGGGTGCCGGTCGCTTGCGGCCGGCTGAGATCATACCCACGGAACCTGTCTGGATAATACCAGCGAAGGGAGCCCGCCATCCGCGTCCGACTCCCCATGTCGAGCCGCCCGCTTCCCTCTGTCGCCATCGTCGGCGGCGGCGTGATCGGGCTTGCGATCGGCTGGCGGCTGGCGGCGGCGGGTGCGGCGGTCACGGTGTTCGAGCGCGACGAGGCCGGGCGCGGCGCGAGCTGGGCCGCGGCGGGGATGCTGGCGGCCGGCGTCGAGACCGAGCCCGGCGAGCTCGATCTCCTCGCCCTCAACCGGCGCAGCCAGGAATTGTGGCCCGGTTTTGCCGCCGAGCTCGAAGCGGCCGCCGGGATGAGCGTCGGGCTGCGCCAGCGAAGGCACGCTCGTGGTCGCGCTCGACGCGCGACGATGCGGCGCAGCTTCGCTTCACCTACGATTTCCAGCGCCAGCACGGCATCGCGCTCGACTGGCTGAGCGGCGCCGCAGGCGCGCCAGCGCGAGCCGCATCTCCATCCCAACCTCGCCGCCGCGGTGTTCAGCCCGGCCGATCATCAGGTCGAGAACCGCCTGCGTCGCGCGGGCGTTGCAGCGCGCCTTCATCGCCGCCGGCGGCACGCTCCACGAGCATGCCGCCGTCGACGCCGTCGACATCGCGGGCGGTCGCGCTGTCGGGCGTGCGCGTCGGCGCGGTGCGCCATCGCCGCCGACATCGTCATCGCTCGCCGCCGGCGCGTGGTCGGGCCAGATCGCGGGCTTGCCGGCTGCCGCTGCATGTGCGGCCGGTGAAGGGGCAGATGCTGGCGCTGCGCATGGATGCGGCGGCGCCGCTGCTGCGCCACGTGGTCTGGGCGCCGAAAGCCTATCTCGTGCCGCGGCACGACGGCCGCCTCATCGTCGGCGCCACCACCGAGGAGCGCGGCTTCGATACCAATCTCACGGCCGGCGGCGTGCTGGCGCTCCTCGAAGGCGCGTGGCGGACGCTGCCCGGCGATCGAGGAACTGCCGATCGATGAAATGTGGGTCGGCTTCCGCCCCGGCTCGCGCGACGATGCGCCGATGCTGGGGCCGTGCGAGATCGAGGGGCTGGTGTTTGCCACCGGCCATCACCGCAACGGCATCCTGCTCACGCCGGTGACGGCGGAGGCGGTGGCGCGCTATGTGCTCGCGGGCGAGATCGAGCCGGTGATCCGGCCTTTCGCCATCGACCGGTTCGTCGCCGCAGCGAAGGAGGAGGCATGACGGCGAGCATTCGCGTCAACGGCAAGGACGAGATGCTGACCGCGGCGACGGTGGCCGAGCTGCTGCAGGCGCGCGGCATCGTGCGGCCGCGCGGCGTCGCCGTCGCCCTCAACGGCACGGTGGTGCCCGGCCGCCCTGTGGCGCGAGCGCGCGGCTTGCCGCCGGCGACCGGATCGAGATCGTCGCGCCCGTTCGGCGGAGGGTGAGAGATGACGCGTGACCACGACCATCGCCGCTGCCGCCGACGCGCTCGTCATCGCCGGGCGCCGCCTCGGCTCGCGCCTGCTGATGGGCAGCGGCGGCTATCCCAATCAGCAGGTGATGCTGGATTCGCTCGCAGCGGGCGAGCCGGCGCTCGTCACCGTCGCCATCCGCCGCATCAGTCTCGAGGCCTATGCCGAAAGCCTCGTCGATCTTCTCGGCGATCGCTATACGCTGCTGCCCAACACCGCCGGCTGCGCCACCGTGCGCGATGCCGTGCTGACCGCCGAACTCGGGCGCGAGGCGCTCGAGACCAACTGGGTCAAGCTCGAGCTGATCGGCGATCGCGAGACGCTTTATCCCGATGTCGAGCAGCTGCTGCGCGCGACCGAGGAGCTGGTGAGCAAGGGCTTCGTCGTGCTGCCCTATTGCAACGACGATCCCGTCACCTGCCGCAAGCTCGCCGATGCCGGCGCCGCGGCGGTGATGCCGCTGGGCTCGCCGATCGGCACCGGGCTCGGCATCGTCAATCCCTACGCGATCGAGCGCATCGTCGCGACGATGCCCGGTGCCGGTCATCCTCGATGCCGGCATCGGCACCGCCTCCGATGCGGCGCAGGCGATGGAACTGGGCTGCGACGGCGTGCTGCTCAACACCGCCGTCGCCAAGGCGCACGATCCCGCGGCGCATGGCGGCGGCGATGCGGCTCGCGGTGCGCGCGGGGCGCGAGGCGCGGCTGCGCCGGCCGCATCCCCAAGCGCACGCAGGCCGAGCCGTCGAGCCCGCAGCTCGGGCTGATCGGCGGGTGAGGCTGCCGGTCGCCGCCGCTGCTCGTCATCACCGACCGGCGCCAGGCGCGCCGGCCGCTCGAGGAGATCGCCGCCGCCGCGTTCGCCGGCGGCTGCCGCTGGCTCAGCCTGCGCGAGAAGGATCTGCCGCGCGGCGGAGCGGCTCGATCTCTTGCGCCGGCTGGTGGCGCTCGGCCGGCGCTGGGGCGCCACGGTCGGCGTGCACGAGGATGTCGCGGCGGCGGAGCGGCGGGCGCGGGCGCGCTCCATCTGCCGGACGGCGCCTCGGCCGCGCGCAGCGCGCGCGCGCGCTGGGCGCGGCCGTGCTCGATCGGCGTTTCCGCGCACGATGCAGCCGGGATCGCGCGCGCCGCGGCCGAGGGCGCCGACTACGTCACGCTGAGCCCGATCTTCGCGAGCGCAAGCAAGCCCGGCTATGGCCCGGCGCTCGGGCTCGACGGCGCTGGCGCGGCTGGCGCGCGGCGCGGCGGTTCCGGTCGTTGCGCTGGGCGGCATCGACGAGAGCACGATCGCGCGCCGCGATCGCGGCGGGCGCGGCGGGCGCGGCGGTCATGGGCGCGGTCATGGCCGCCGATGATCCGCGAAGCACGCGTCGCGGCGCTGATGGCGCGGCTCGGCGCCGCCCTTGCCGCACGTGACCTGCCGCGGCCATAGTGACCGGCGCTGATCACCGCGACAGCGCTGCCACGAAAGGGATGCGGACGTGATCAATCTCCATTATTGGCCGACGCCCAACGGGCACAAGATCACCATCTTCCTCGAGGAAGCCGGGACCCCCTACAAGATCTTCCCGGTCAATATCGGCAAGGGCGAGCAGTTCAAGCCCGAGCTTCCTCAAGATCTCGCCGAACAACCGCATGCCGGCCATCGTCGACGACGATCCCGCCGAGAAGGGCGCGCCGGTCAGCGTCTTCGAATCCGGCGCCATCCTCGTCTATCTCGCCGAGAAGACCGGCAAGTTCCTGCCCAAGGATTTGCGCGGCCGCTTCGAGGTGATGGAGTGGCTGTTCTGGCAGATGGCCAATCTCGGCCCGGTCTCCGGCCACAACAATCATTTCGCGAATTACGCCGTGGACAAGATCCCCTACGCGATCAAGCGCTTCCGCGACGAGACCAACCGCCTCTACGCGGTGATGGACAAGCGGCTGGCCGAGCGCGAATTCCTCGCCGGCGCCGTATTCGATCGCCGACATGGCGTGCTATCCCTGGACCGTGCAGCTGGGAGCGCTACGGCCAGAATATGGACGATTTCCCGCACCTGAAGCGGTGGTGGAACGCGATCCATGACCGCCCGGCGGTCAAGAAGGCCTATGAGGTCGGCAAGCAATATCGCGGCGTTCCCGCCACCGATCCCGAGGCGCGCAAGATCCTCTTCGGCCAGACCGCCGACACCGTGCGCCGCACCGGTCTGAGCGGGCGGGCGCCTCAAAGCAGTTTCTGGACGACGCGCACCATCGCCGGGCCGATCAGGACGACGAACAGCGTCGGCAGGATGAAGACGATCATCGGCACGGTGAGGATGGCGGGCAGGCGCGCCGCCTTTTCCTCGGCCTTCAGCATGCGCTCCTCGCGGAACTCGGCGGCGAGCACGCGCAGCGCCTGCGCCAAGCGGCGTGCCGTAGCGCTCGGTCTGCACCAGCGTGTTGACGACGCCGCGGATCGCCGGCAGGTCGGTGCGCCGGGCGAGGTTCTGCAACGCCTGGCGGCGGTTCGGCAGGAAGCCGAGCTCGACCGCGGTCAGGCCGAGCTCGTCGGCGAGCTGCGGCGCCGCGGGCCCGAGGTCGCGCGCGACGCGGTCGAGCGCGGCGTCGAGGCTGAGGCCCGCCTCGGCGCAGATGACCAGAAGATCGAGCGAGTCGGGAAGCTGGCGGCGAATGAAATTCTGGCGCCGCGCGATCAGGCGGCGAAGGATGAGAAGCGGCGTATAGGCGCCAGCTGGCCGCGGCGCCCACGATGGTGATGAGCCGCATCATCAGCGGCATCTCGTGCGCGGCGACCGCGATGAGAGCGATGAGGCCGATAAAGCGCGGGCATGCCGACGCGCAGCGCCATGAAGATGGTGAGCGCGTCGCGCGCGCGCCAACCGGCTTGCGCCAGCAGCTCGCCGGTGCGTCGCGCCTCCTCGCCGGTCAAGAGCTTGAGGCGCGCCATCGCCATGCGCAGCGGGCCCATCGGCGCATTGCGCAGATTGGCGATGCGCTGGCGCACCTGCACGCGGTCGGCGCGCAGATGCGCACGCCGTCGCAGGTGGCTGCGCACGCGCGAGCCCATCGAATTCTCGGGCAGCAGCGCCTGTCCCAGCGCCACGATCGTCACCAGGACGGCAAGTCCGGCGAGAATCTCGAGCTCCGGCTTCGCCCTGCAGCCCGGCCCACAAGCTCCAAATCACGTTCATATGTCGAACCGCACCATTTTCGCCATGACGAGCACTCCGATGGTCATGCTGGCGGCGCCGCCGCCGAGCAGAAGGTTGCCGAGATGCTCGGTGAACAGCACCGACAGATATCCCGCATCCGCGACCGACAGCACGCGCCATCATCAGGAACGGCAGCGCGCCGATGATCATCGCGCTGGCGCGCGCCTCGGACGACAGCGCCTTGACCTTGAGCCGCATCTGCCGACGCCGGCGCAGGATCGTAGTCGAGGTTCTCCAGCGTCTCGGCGAGATTGCCGCCGGTCTCGCGCTGCATCGCCAAGGGTGACGACCAGGAACTTCATCTCTGGCACGCCGATCCGGTGCGCCGTATCCCACAGCACCTGATCGACCGGCTGGCCGATGCGGATCTGATCGCAGATCTGGCGGAATTCGACGCCGACGGGGTCGGGAATCTCGCGCCCGATGATCTGGAACGACTCGGTGATGGGCAGGCCCGATTTGATGCTGCGCACCATGAGGCCGATCGCCTCGGGCAGCAGGTTGGTGAACTTCTTCACGCGGCGCTTGGCCAAAAAGCCGATCACCAGATGCGGCAGCCACAGCCCGGCGAGGAGCCCGATCGGAAGCGCCAGCAGCGGCATGACGTGACATACCATCGCGGCGATGCCCGCCACCACCGCGACCACGAAGCAGGCCACGCCATAGCTGCCAAGGCCGATCTTCCGGCCGGTGCGGGCGAGGCGCTGGCGCAATTGCTCGCGGCTGCGGCGTCAGACGACGGACGAGGCGGTCGAGCGCGCTCTTGTCGCCGAATTCGCGGCGCAGTTGCAGATCGACGCCGACCGTGACGGCGCTCAGCCGTTCGCGCAGGCGGGTGGAGCGGCGCACGATCTTGCCGTCACTGTCGCCGCCGAACGCGAACAGCAGCGACAGCACGGCCAGAAACATGCCGCCGGCGACGAAGATGAGGGGACTGTGCAGGGCAGTGTTCATTCGATCGCCTCGAGCAGCGCCTTGTCGAGGCCGAAATATTCGGCCCGCGGCGTGAAGTTCGGGCGCAGTCCGCCCGATGTGAACTTGCCCTTGAGCTTGCCGTCCGGCATTTCGCCCTCGAACTGGTAGGTGAAGAGGTCTTGCGTCGTGATGATGTCGCCTTCCATGCCGACGATCTCGGTGACCGAGGTGACGCGGCGCACGCCGTCGCGCATGCGGCTGATCTGCACGATCATGTTGACGGCGGCGGCGATCTGCATGCGCACGGCGCGCGAGGGCAGCGCGAACCCCGCCATCGAGACCATGTTTTCCAGCCGCGTCAAAGCCTCGCGCGGCCGATTGGCGTGGATGGTGGAGAGCGAGCCGTCGTGGCCGGTGTTCATCGCCTGCAGCATGTCGAGCGCTTCGGCGGAACGAATTTCGCCGAGGATGATGCGGTCGGGGCGCATGCGGAGCGCATTCTTGACGAGATCGCGCATGGTGATCTCGCCCTTGCCCTCGAGATTGGACGGCCGCGTTTCCAGCCGCACGACGTGCGGTTGCTGAAGCTGCAACTCCGCCGCGTCCTCGATGGTGACGATACGCTCGCCGGTATCGATCATTTGCGACATGGCGTTGAGGAGCGTCGTCTTGCCCGAGCCGGTGCCGCCGGAGATGAGGATGTTGAGGCGCGAGCGCGCAGCGATCTTGAGCACCGTCGCCATCGCCGGCGAGATATTGTTCTGGCGCGCCATGATGTCGAGCGTGATGCCCTTCTTGGCGAACTTGCGGATCGAGATCGACGTACCGTCGATCGCGAGCGGCGGCGCGATGATGTTGACGCGGCTGCCGTCCAGGAGGCGCGCGTCGACAAGCGGCGATGATTCATCGATCCGCCGTCCCACCTGCGTCACGATGCGGGTGGCGATGCTCATGACGTGGGTGTTGTCGCGGAAGACGAATTCGGTCAACTCGAGCTTGCCGCGGCGCTCGACATAGACCTGCTTGGGTCCGTTCACCATGATGTCGGTGACGGAATCGTCTGCCAGCAGCGACTCCAGCGGCCCCAACCCCAGCATGTCGTCGAGCAGCACCGTGACGAGATGGCGCTGCTCGGCCTGGTTGAACTGGATCTTCTGCTCGATCAGGATTTCGCCGACGACCGCGCCCAGTTGGCGCGACAGCTCTTCTCGGTTGAGCTTCGCCGCCACCTCGGTGTCGATCCGCTCCATGATCGAGGGATAGAGGCGGGGGATCGCGGCCTCGATGTTGGCGCGCGCCGACCCCGTTACGTTGGTGCGCGTGGGCGCCGATTCCGGCTCGGGCGCTGCCGCTTCGGGCGTTGTCGACAGCCCGAAGATGTCGCGGTCGGCACTCGCTTCCGTCTCCTCGGGCGCGGCCGCTGGCGGCGAGGGCGCCGGTGGAGCGGAGACGGGAAGGGGGCCGGTGCGCTCGCGTTCGACGCGGCGGAGATTGAGCGCGCTAACGCGTGCGCTCAGGCCGTTCGCGCCGTCGTGCGAATTGAACATGCCTGGTCTCAGCCGAACCAGCGCTTGAAGCCGCTCTTCGGTTTGCTCTCGCGCCCGGCGATCCGGGCGGCGATGCGGCGCATCTCGACGGCGGCTTTGCTTTGCGCTTCGGCGGCCGGCAGCGTCTTGCCGTTCACCGCCATCGCGCGCGCGGCCTTGGGATCGAAGGGAACCACGAAATCGAGCGTCGAGCCGAGGCCGCGTTCGAATTCCGTCCGTCCGATCTCGCCGCGATGGAGGGCACCGACCTGGCTGCCAACGACCAAGGGTGAGGCCGTGTTGGTCAGCGACTTGACCAGGCTGGAGAGCCGGAACGCGTCGCGCAGCGCCGCCAACGACAGGTCGGTGACGATGATGGTGCTGTCGGCCGCGCCCAGCACGTGGCGGGCGGCGCCATCGAGCGAACGCGGCAGATCGACGAGGAGGACGTCGTAATCCTGCGCCAGCGCGCCGAGCAGCGCCTGCGCGCCCTCGGGCTCGAAGCGCAGCATGTCCTCGAGCGATTCCTCGGCGCCGAGAACCGGCAGATGTCCGTCGCTCTTCACCATGGCCGAGGCGAGCAATAGGCCATCGGTACGCTCGGGGTGCTCGAGCGCCTGGCGCAGCCCGCGGCCGGGCTCCAGATCGAGCGCCAGCGCGAGCGTGCCGAAATGAAGGTCGAGATCGACGAGCGCGGTCGCCATCTTGTGCTCGTGCGCTAGGATCCAGGCGACGCCGAGGACGAGCGTGGAGACGCCGACGCCGCCGCGCGCGCCGACGAAGGCGTGAATGCGCACCCGGCGATTGGGGTCGGGGGCGTCCGATGCGCTGCGGGTCGTGCGCCGCAGGGCATCGCATAAAAGCTCGCTCGATACCGGCTTCACGAGATAATCCGCAACGCCGCGCGCGGCGAGGCGGCGGAACAGGGTCACGTCGTTGACCGTGCCGATGGCGATGACGCGCGTGCCCGGGCCGCAGCGCCGGATGAGCTCGCTCAGTGCGGCGTCGGGCTCCTCCTCCCCGGCAACATCGACGAGCAGCACGTCCGGCGCCTGCTCGATCGCGCGGGTCGCCTTGGCAAGGCCGCCTGCGCGCACGACCGCGTCGGTCCATCCGAGCTGCACCGCCGCACGGCTTGCCGCCTCGCGCGTCACCTCGTCGGCGACGAGCGCGACGAAGCGGGGCGATGACGCTTTGTCGCTGACGATTTTGGCCGCTTGTGCCATGGCCTGCTCCCTCGCTCTGGTTACTGGCCGCCGGAGGTGGTGGGCATCGCCGATGCCCCCGCCGCCGGCTGCTGCTGGCTGGAGCTCGCCTCGCCACCGAGCAGCGGCTTGACATGGCCGGTGCGATAGCGCTCCACGGCGTCGCTGGCCTGCCCGGCATCGGCCGGAGCGAGCGCGCGTCCCATCACGAGGTCGCGCGGATTGTCCAGCATCAGGGCAAAATCGGTGGCGGTGGCACAGCCGAAATTGCCGCTCGGCGTATTGTCATGGGGCGTCGCCGGCGAGCCGGACCAGTCGGGGCATGCGGGCGCCGTCGCGAGATAGCGGTCGACCATCAAGAGGACATGATTGGCGGCCACCCCCGACGCTGGCGGCGGAACCTGGTGAAGGCCGACGCCGCGCCGCGCGAGCAGCGCCTGGATCCGTGCGACCCGCGCCGGCGCGAGCGAATCGCCCGGCGGGACGGCGACATAGGCGATATCGTTGGGCCGCACTTCCGCCTGGTCGAGGAAGCTTTCAAGCCGCGTCGCCTCGCCGACCGGCAGCTCCGTGCTCGCTGGCGCGAAGGCGGTCGAAAGCTCGACGCGGACGCGGTCGACATGCGGGCTCCGCTCGGGCTGGTCGGGCGGCGCCATCGCCGTTTGCGGCTCGGCGCAGCCTGCCAGCATGAGCGCCACGATCATCGGGAAAATCGCTCGGCATTTCATCGCAAACCTCACTGGAGATCGAAGCCGACCGGGCCGGCGAGCCCAGCGCTGCCGCTGCTTTGTGGCGTGGCCGAGCTGCCCGGCGGGCGCTGCTGATATTCGTTGGCACGAAGCACGAGCTGCCCGTCGGTCGACGGCACGAAGCCGTCGGTCGGCACCAGGGCGCGCGAGGCCGTGGCAATGGGGTGCACGAGATAAGGCGTGACGACGATGACGAGCTCGGATTCGTTGCGCTGGAAGGCCTCCGAGCGGAAGAGCTGTCCCAGCACCGGCACGTCGCCGAGCCACGGGAACTTGTCGATGTTCTGCGTCACGTTGTTCTGCAGCAGGCCGGCGATGGCGAAGGCCTGCCCGCTGGCAAGATCGACCGTCGTCTCGGCGCGCCGCGTCGTCAGCGGCCGGCACGCTGATGCTGTCGATGACGATGGCGCCGGCCGAGGACAGCTCGCTCACCTCGGGCATCACGTGGAGGCTGATGCGGTCGCCGCTCACGACGGTCGCGACGAAATTGAGGCTGACGCCGAACTTCTTCCAGTCGATGCCGACCAGGCCGGTGCCGGCCGGAACCGGGATCGGGAACTCGCCGCCGGCGAGGAAGCTTGCGGGCTCGCCCGATATCGCCGTGAGATTTGGCTCGGCCAGCACGGTGACGAGCCCGTGATTGTCGAGCGCGTCGATGAGTGTATTGAGGTTGAGGCTCTTCGTCTTGATGCCGCCGAACAGGTTGTTGTTGGTGGCACCGCCAAGCTGGCTCGCCTCGAGTGTATTGAAGGCGTTCGTGGGCGCCCCGGTGAGGGTGTTGGTCGAGGCACCCGGGGGAACCGCGTAGAGCGTCGTATTCGCAAACGGGGTGGTCTGGTTCGTGCCGAGCGCCCCGATCAGCGCCGGAACGCCGGTCGCCAAGCCAAACGCGATCTTGCCGTTGTTGAACACGTTCGACCAGTTGAAGCCGAACTGCTTGATGACGGTGCGGTCCATCTCGGCGACGCGGACGCGGAGATTGATCTGATTCGGCGCGTCGACCTTCATGTCGTTGACGAGCTGCTTCTGATCCTTGACGAAGCGCTGCGCGATGGTGCGGATATTGTCGCTGTCCGTCGCCGAATAGACGGTGCCGCTGAGCACCAGGGAGTCGGCGACGGCGTTGACGCTGACGCTGCTGTGCGGCACGAGGTCGTGGATGGCCTGCTCGACCCGGTTGGCGTCATAATGGACGTCCACCTCGGCATTCAGCACCACGTCGTCCTTATCCGACACCGCATAGAGCGTGGTCGTGCCGGCCGCCTTGCCGATGACATAGATGAGCTGAGGCGACTTGACCTGAACGTCGGCGATGGCGGGGTCGGCGATGAACACGCTGTTCACCGGCCGCGTCAGCCGCACGAGCTGGCCCTGGTTGACGTTGATCGCCAGCTTGAGCCCGGCGGTGGGGATGAGCCGGGTGGCGGCGTGCGCCACGCCCGGCAGCATGGCTGCGGCGAGCGCGATGAGCGCAATGAAGAAGGCGCTGCGGCGGGTCATTGGGCGCTCCGTGGGAATTGCAGTTCCTCTGCTTTGCTGCCGTGCACCAGAACTACTTTGATCGGGGGTGGGCCTTGTTCCTTCGATCCGGGCGGCGCGAGGATGTGCGTCGCATCGGTGTCCCAGGTGTGGCTGTAGGGCACGATCGGCGGCTCGCTGCCGTCGGCACGCGCGAGGCTGCGCAAGCTCAGCGAGAGGTTGCCGAGATCGGCCGCCACCGCGACGGTCTCGGCCTGTTTCGGCGTCACCTCGAGCGTCGCGGTCTTTTCCACCACGACCTGCTTGTTCTGGTCGTCGGCGCGCTGGTCGACCGCCAGCACGCGCAGGTCGGTCAGAAGCGTCTCGCTGGCGTGGCGCTGATGCTTGCCGCTGTCGTCCTGGAGGGTCATGGTCAACAACAGATCGACGCGGTCGCCAGGAAAGACGAAGCCGGCGATGCCCGAACTCACCGTAACCGGCACGGTGATGGCGCGATTGCCCGGCGTCAGCACGGCGGCGAGGAAGCCGCGGTCACCGGGGCGCACGATCCGCCCTTCGGTAATGGGCTCGCCATCGCTGATCGCCGTGCGCACCACGGCGCCGATGAAATCCTCGATCCGGCTCTTGCCGTCGATGAAATATCCCGACGCGATGCCGTCCTTCGGCCAGGTCTGCCAGCGCAGGTTCTCCGGTCGCACGAACTGGCCTGAGGCCAGGTTGCCTTGGGCAACCAGCACCCGCATGACGGTCGGCTGCGGCATCGGCGCCGCGGCGACACGCTGGGGTGCGAGCCAGGCGCGGCCGATCAGTACGGTCCCGCCCGACGCGAACAGCGCGATCAACACGAAAAGCAGGCGGCGGATTGACATAAGAGCCTCGTGGGAGGGAGCGGTTGAATGGGGCGCCGATTATTCCTGTGAGCCCGCGGCGGAGCGCAGGGAAACGCCGTGACTCCCAAATGCAGTAATCCAGACACGCCGATCGTGCCCCCGATTTGCTAAGTGCGCGTTAATTGGAGCGGGGTAAAAGCCTGTCCGGCAAATAGAATTCGTCGGCTGTTTCTCTTTATTCTAGATTTCTTGGTGGGACTCTTGGCGCTGGAAGCGCGGGTGACGCGCCAAGAGCCGGAGCCCTGGCCGAACGCCGCCTCTCTGTTGCAACGTTTCCCATCTTGCCGCCGCGACGGCCAGCGCAAGCGCGGCCAAGGATGCCAGCGGCCCGATCGGCACGTGCCACCACATGCCGGCGTCGCGCGCCAGCAAGGGCACCGGGAACAGGACGAACATCGCCGTCTTTTCCCAGGGCCTGAACCCGGCTTCACGTGCGGCACGGACGAGCCACGCCATGGCCACGACCGTGATCATGAAATCGTAAAAAAGGATGACCGGCACCGCCACGGGGATCGCCGCGATAAGGGTCGCCGCGCGGATCGGCAGACTGAGGCGCCGCCGCCAGACCACAGCGACGAGTGCCGCCGCTCCAAGGCTTGCCGCGGCTTGCACGACGTAGGATGCCATGAGACTGGCGCCGAGGACACGCAAGGCGCCGAACGGGCTGATATACTGACCAAAGGCGATCTCGCCAGACGCGTAGGTGGAAGGCGCTGCCGCTACCAGCGAGAAATAGTCCTGCCATGTGCTCCAGCCGAAGAGCGCGACGGAGGCGAGAACGAGCCCCATCACCGCGACGGCAGCCGCCGCAAACGCTCGCCAGTGCCCGCCGGCCATGAGCACCACCGGGACGAGGAGCCCAAAATGCGGCTTGTAGCAGAGCGCTCCGAATAGAAGCCCGGCCAGGATCGGCCGGCGATCGATCAGCAGCGTTGCCGCACCGAAGAGCACTGCCGTCAGTAGTGCATTCTGTCCGAAACCGATGGTCCAGAACACGGCCGGGCACGCGAGAAGCGGCACAAGCATCCGCCAGCCCGACGCATCCAGGATGCGGCGTGCAACAATGAGAAAGAGGGCGAGTGTTGCCGTGTCAAAGAGGACGAAAGCGACGAGGTAGGGCAGGCGGGCGAGAACCGCGCATACCAACAGGAACACGGGCGGATAGTAGAAAACGATGTACGGGATCCCCGGCGCCGTCGCCTGCTGCTCGGCGGCAAAGTGCCGCGCCTGGTCATAGGCCAATTGCGGCGTGCCGGCGTCGGCAAGGCTGCCGGCCGCATAGAAGCTGACGAAGTCGGTGGTCGTGGGCTTGTCGAGGGTGCCGAACAAATTGTGCGTGCCCGCGACGAAATAGAGGAGCGTCAGCAGCTCGAGGACGAGCAGGATACTGCTGTAACCGAGCACTCGCCGCCGATCGAGCCAGTTGCAATTCCTGAGGTGGTGCAACACGCGCGCGGCAAATGCCATTAACGATCGTGCTTCGCTCGAGCGGAAGGCCGCCGGCCGCGAGTGTGTCGCGGCGCGGCGGCCCTGGTCCGGCTCGAGGGTTGCGTCGCCCTCGATCAGAGCGAGTTTGCGACGTTGGAGAAGGTGGTGGTGAGCGCTCCGCCGACGGCCGTGAGGCCGCCGATGATGGCGACAGCAATGAGCGCGGCGATGAGGCCGTATTCGATCGCCGTGGCGCCGCGGTCGTTGTGGAAGAGCGTGGTGATGAGTTTACGCATGGCCCCGTGGCTCCCGAGGTGGCACTTCAGACACGGGTGATCGTGCCGGCGAATTGCTAAGTGCGCGTTAATCGGAACGGGGCAAAAGCCTCACCGGCAAATATAACTGTTCGGCTGTGTCGCATAATTTCACAATGTTTGCGACAAGTTCTCGCGGCGAGAACGCGGATTCGCGTCTATGCTTGCCCATGCTCGTAGTATCCGTCACGCCGGAAGAGAGAGGAGTGTCGGCTCGACGCCAGCAGAGTGCCGCGCGATTTCATGCCGTGCGACGGCGAAGACGAGCGCCAGGAATGCCAGGGACGCCAACGTCCCGAGCGGCGCGTGCCAGATCATGGCGGCGTGACGCGACAACAGTGGCACCGGAAACAGAACCAGCATCGCCGTTTTCTCCCACGGCAGGAACCCGTCTTCACGTGCCGCGCGGACGAGCCACGTCATGGCCACGGCAATGATCATGAAATCATAGAAGAGGATGAGCGGCGCGGCGACCGACGTGGCCGCGGCCAGCGCTGCCGCCCGGATCGGCAAGCTGAGCTGGCGCCGCCAGATGAAGCCAACGAGCGCCGCCGCGACGAGGCTTGCGGCGGCCTGCGCGCCATAGGCGGCGGCCAGACCCGCACCGATGAGACGCATGCCGCCGAACACGCTGATAAAGCCGGCAAAATGGATCCGGCCGAACTCGTAGGTCGACGGCGCTGCGGCTGCCAGCGCAAGGTAGTCCTGCCATGTCGTCCAGCCGAAGAGCGCGATGGAGACGAGGACGAGTCCGATCATCGAGGCAGCGGCTGCTGCAAAGGCGCGCCAATGCCCGCCGGCGACGAGCGCCACCGGGACGAGGAGCCCGAAATGCGGCTTGTAGCAAAGCGCCCCGAACAGTAGCCCGGCCATGATCGGCCGGCGGTCGATCATGAGCGTCGCTCCACCGAACAGCGCCGCCGTGAGCAATGCATTCTGTCCCAGACCGATATTCCAGAACACGGCTGGGCAGGCCACCAGCGGCACTAGAACCCGCCATCCCGGCTCATTCAGGATGCGGCGCGCGACAAAGAGATAAAGGCCAAGCGTCGCAGCTTCGAAAAGCACGAAGGCGACCAGGTAGGGCAGGCGGGCGACTGCCGCGCACAGCAACAGGAACACGGGCGGGTAGTAAAAATAATTGTACGAGATCCCCAGCGCCGTCGCCTGCTGTTCGGCCGCAAAGTGCCGCGCTTGGTCATAGGCCAATTGCGGCGTGCCAGCGTCCGCGAGGCTGCCGGCAGCGTAGAAACTGACGAAGTCGGTGGTCGACGGCTTTTCGAGCGGCACGATCCAGCCATGCGTGCCCGCGACGAAAAACAGAAAGACCAGGACCTCGAGGATGAGCAGGATGCCGCTGTAGCCAAAGATGCGCTGCCCATCGAGCCAGTCGCAGGTCTTCAGGCGATGCAGCAGTCGCGCGGCCGACACCATGGCTGATCTCGCTTGCCTCGGAAATGCGGGACGGGCCCTGCCACGGTGCCGACATGCGTCCCGAGGCGACGCGACAGCAATCGTCCGTGGGTCAAGCTGGTGGCGGCAATGGGCAGATCAGGCGGAAGGCCGCCGACCGCGAGCGAGTCGCGGCGCGGCGGCCTTGGTCCAGCCCGAGGGCGCGTCGACCCCGATCAGAGCGAGTTCGCGACGTTGGAAAAGGTGGTCGTGAGGGCACCACCGACAGCCGTGAGGCCGCCGATGATTGCGACGGAGATGAGCGCGGCGATGAGGCCATACTCGATGGCCGTGGCCCCGGACTCGTCGCGGAAGAGCTTGGCGATGGTCTTACGCATGATCCCGTGACTCCCAAGTTCAATATTGCAGACACGCTGATCGTGACCTGGATTTACTAAGCGCAAGTTAATCGGGGGAGACAAAAACCTCAAACGGCCAATATAATGCCTCGGGTGTTTCTCATAATCGTAAAATTTTTCCCTAAAATTCTTGCAATCCGGCGTTCCTGACTTGGTGCGCTGGTTTCTGTTGCTCGCAGCAGCGGTATTGGCATCACGCCAGGCCATCCCACGCGCGCGCCGCAATGTCGTGGCTGAACCGCGCCTTGTCTCAGTCCGCCAAGGATTGGTCAGAAATGGGCAAGGCTTCGCTGCCACAGTCAATGACAAAAGCGGATCATTGTTTCGGAAACGTTGTCACGCTGTCGAGGCTTCAGATAGGATGCGGAGTGTCACCTCGCCGGCCGCGTCGGCCCCGAGTGGCCGTCAGCGACCAAGGACAATCGTCCGCCTCCCACGCAGTCAGGAGTTCATTGATGAAAGCGCTCATTACCGCGTTCGCCCTTCTTTCGTTCGTCGCCGCGTCGAGTATCCCGATGGCGCGGGCCGCCGATCCTCAGACTCAGGGCGATCAAAGCGCGCCGCACAAGGCCCAAAAGGCCCATCACGCCAAGAGTCACGGCAAGAGCCACGGCAAGAAAAGCGCCGGGCATCACAAGAAGGGCAAGAAGTCAGCTTCCAAGAAGAAGCATCCGTCGGCTCCGTCGTCTCAAGGCTGATTTGCGGCAGTGCCGGAAAAGCCCTCGGAGCCGCCGCTTCGAGGGCTTTTCGCTGTCTCAAGTGCCGCAACTGAAAGAGAGCCGCTCCGGCATCAGGAGGGGACAGGCGGAAAAATCGAGATTCTGCGCCAGGAATTGCGGCTCGCTGCCGGCGCAGGCCGCGACGGCCACGGTGCGAAGCTGCTTCTGGTC
The DNA here is from genome assembly GCA_963832575.1 of uncultured Alphaproteobacteria bacterium. Classification (GTDB taxonomy): domain Bacteria; phylum Pseudomonadota; class Alphaproteobacteria; order ATCC43930; family CGMCC-115725; genus DATJLY01. The sequence continues at coordinate 20,202 of CAWHUT010000009.1, read as the reverse complement.
CGTACTCGTACGATTGTAGCACAGCGAGTGCGCATCGGCCGTGGGCGCAGGGCCCTCGAACGGGCCTAACTCGCTGCATTGGGCGAGCGCAACGAGGACGAGTGGCGCCACGATGCGGCGTGCGCGCGCAGCGCGGGTGCAGAGGCCGTGAACATCGTCTGTCGCCATGCTAGGCTCTTTCGCTCTTTGTGGACGGCGCCCCCATTTCAGCAGGCCGGGCGCGCGCCGTCGACCCCCGTTGCGAGGGCGCCATGACGCAGGATTTCACCGACCCCACCGCGATCACCGGCTATCACGCGCATATCTATTACGCGCCGGCAACCCGCGCGACGGCGGCGCTCGTGCGCGAGGGCATGGGCGAGCGCTTCGCCGTGCGGCTCGGGCGCTGGCACGACGAGCCCGTGGGTCCGCATCCCATCTCGATGTATCAGGTGGCGTTCGAGGCGGCCGAGTTTCCGTGCCTGGTCCCATGGCTCATGCTCAACCGCAGGGGGCTCAGCGTTCTCGTCCATCCCATGAGCGGCAACGCCTATCTCGATCATTCCCGCTATGCCCTCTGGCTCGGCGAGCAGCAGCCGCTACTGCTCGATGTGTTGAAGCGCCAGAGCGAGGAGCCGGTTCCCGCGCCGGCCGGCTGAACCGCCGCGCGAAGGCGATGCCGCGCCCGCGGGCAATGTGTTAGCGTCGCGGCCGCGACGGGGAATACCGGGGACGCTGGAATGCGCACATTGCCGGCATCGGAAGTGGGGCTGCCGCGCTTTGCCTTCGAGACGACGGAACATGCCGAAGTATTCGATCTCGAGAGCCACCGCCGCGCCCGCGATGCACTCGATTTTGGCCTTTCGGTCGCGGGCATCGGCTTCAACATCTTCGTCATCGGCGAGGATCGCGTCGGCCGCATGACGGCGACGGTCAGCTATCTCAACGACGCCCTTGCCAAGCGTCCGCCGCTCAACGACTGGGTCTATCTCAACAACTTCCGCACGCCGGCGAATCCGACGCCGCATCGCCTGCCGGCCGGGGTCGGGCGGCGTTTCCGCGACCGCATCGCCGATGTGATCCAGCATCTCAAGGAAGCCCTGACTGTCGCCTACGGATCGGAGGCCTTTCAGGCCCGCTTCCTTACCTTGCGCGAGGCGGCGCAGGCAGCCGTCGCCGCCGAGGTGGAGCAGTTGCGCCAGACCGCGCATGCCCATGGCCTCGAACTGGTCGAGGGCCAGGAGGGCGGCGTGCGGATCGTGCGCCCGGAAGGCGCGCCCGCGGGGCCGCCCGACGAGACGGCGGAGCAGGAACTCGGCGCGGCCTTCGCGCGGATGCAGCGCGTCGCGGTCGAGATCCGCGCGCGTCTTGCCACGCAGGTCGAAGAACTCAACCGCAGCACCGTCGCCGGCGTAGCGAGCCCGATGCTGGAGGCGCTGCAAGGCGAGTTCTCGGGCTTCGGCGGGCTGGCGCGCTGGCTCACGCAGATGCACGCCGACATTCTCGACGATCCCGGGCGGTTCCGCCCGAGCCCGGGCGAAGGGCAAAACACCGACGCACGCGAAGCGCCGGAGCGGCGCTATGCCGTCAACCTGCTAGTCGACCACGGCGATGAATCGCATCCCGTAGTGGTCCTGGAAAGCAATCCCACCTATGAGAATCTTTTCGGCCGCATCGAGTACCGCCAGGCCCAGGGCTCGGTCGAGACCGACTTCACGCTCATCCGCGCCGGCTCGCTCCATCGCGCCAATGGCGGCATTCTTGTGCTGCGCGCCGAGGCGCTGGCCGCCGATCCGACCTGCTGGACCTTCCTCAAGGCGGCGCTGCGCGACCGCGAGATCCGCACCGAGGAGCTGCAGCGCGCGTCGATGACCGCCATCGCCGGCGCGCCCAAGCCTCAGCCGATCGCGCTCGACTTCAAGGTGGTCATCGTCGGCGCGCCGCGCTGGTATGCGATGTTCTTCGCCGACCCCGACTTCAATACCTATTTCAAGATTAAGGCCGACATCGATACCGACATGGAGGCGACGGCGCACAACCTCACCGTCTATGCCGGCCTCATCCGCGACATGGCGCGCGCGCGCGGGCTGGAGGGCGCGAGCGAGGACGCGACTCGGCGTCTTCTCGGCATCGCCGCGCGCTATGCCGATCGGCGCGACCGGTTGACGGCGCGGATCGAGCTCATCGAGGATCTCGTCACGGAAGCGGCGGTGCGCTCCGCCAAGGGCAAGGCGCGCCTTCTCGTCGAGACCGCCGTCCGCGATGCCGACGAGGCGCGTCGGCGCCGCAATGCGCGCGTCGAAGACCGCATCCTGCGCGGCATCGTCGAGAACGAGGTGATGATCGATACGACGGGCGCTGCGGTCGGGCAGATCAACGCGCTTACCGTCTACGACAGCGGCGACTGGCACTTCGGCACGCCGATGCGAGCGAGCGCGCGCGCCTCGGCGGGACGCGCCGGCGTCGTCAACATCGAGCGCGACGTGGCGCTCGGCGGCCCGATACAGCAGAAGGGCGCGATGGTGCTGCAGGGCTTTCTCGCCGGCTGCTTCGCGCAGAGCCGGCCGCTGTCGTTCACCTGCTCCATCACCTTCGAGCAGAGCTATGGCGGCGTCGAAGGCGACAGCGCATCGCTGGCCGAGCTGATCGCCGTTCTATCCGACCTCGCGCGCGTGGGCGTGCGCCAGGACCTCGCGATCACTGGCTCGGTCAACCAGGCCGGACATGCCCAGGCGATCGGCGGCGCGAAGGACAAGGTCGAAGGCTTCTTCCGCGTCTGCCAAGCCAAGCCGGGCGGGCTCACGGGGACGCAGGGCGTGATCGTACCCGATGCCAACCGCGCCCATCTCGTGCTGTGCGACGAGGTGGCCGACGCGGTCGCCGCCGGCCGCTTCCACGTTCATGCGGTCGATACCGTCGCCGAGGCGGCAGAGCTGCTGCTGGGCCTGACGGCCGGCAGCGCCGACGAGCGCGGAAATTATCCGCCCGGCAGCCTGTTCGGCCGCGTCGCCACCCGCCTTGCCGAATTCGACCGCATCCTCGCCGCCCGCGAACGCGCGACCGCTACCTAGCACTCTTTTCTCCGCCGTCACTGCGAGCGAAGCAGTCTCCATCCGGATGGAGATTGTTCCGCTTGCGTTCGCAATGACAGTAGGAAGCTGCGCTAATGCCCATAGCGCAGGACGAGCGTGGTGCGGTCGATGATGTGGCCCTTGAGGGCGACGGCGAGCTCATCGCGCGTCATGCCCGCGGCGAGCGCGTCGGGCGCAAGATCCGTCGCCATCACCCGGAACGTGTAGGGATGGGCCTTGGCGCCCAGCGGCGGACAGGGTTCGAAATAAAGCTCGGTCCCCGGCGTGTTCTTGCCGCCCTTGAATTCGCTCGAGGGCTTGCTCGCCTCACCCTCGGTGAGCGATGTCTTCGACGATTCTCTCGCTTGACGCCGCCTTGACGCTGCCCGAAACTCGGCACGTTCCAAGGGGAGCCCCCGTCAGGGGCTGAGACACCGCTACGGCGCGGAAACCCTTTGAACCTGATCCGGATCGTACCGGCGTAGGGACAGGAACCGCGTGGCCGCTCGGGCCATTCCCCACCCCTCGCAGGCTCCGGGCTGTCACACGGAGGAGATCGTCATGCCTGAAGGCACGCTCAGCCAGAAGTTCGAGGTCTCGACCGGCCCGCTGCCGGCCTCGCGCAAGATCCATGTCGCGGGGCGGGTCTTCCCCGATGTTCGCGTCGCCATGCGCGAGATCGATCTCACGCCAGCGGCGAAAGAGCCGCCGCTCAGGGTCTATGATCCGTCGGGTCCTTTCACCGATCCCGCCGCGACCATCGACATCCGCGCCGGCCTGCCGCCGCTGCGCGATCGGTGGATCCGCGCGCGCGGCGATGTCGAGGAGGTGACGGCGCGCAACGTGCGGCCCGAAGACAACGGCCTGCGCCCGGACGAGGCGAGCGCCGTTCCCCTGTTCGACCGCGGCGCGCGGCGGCCGCTGCGCGCCAAGGCGGGGAACGCCGTGACCCAGTTCGCCTATGCCCGCGCCGGCATCGTCACGCCGGAGATGGAATATATCGCCATCCGCGAGAATCTCGGCCGCGAGCGGCGCAAGGACGCGCCGGCGCGCGACGGCGAATCCTTCGGCGCCGCGATCCCCGATTATGTCACGCCGGAATTCGTGCGCGACGAGGTGGCGCGCGGCCGCGCCATCATCCCCGCCAACATCAATCATCCCGAGAGCGAGCCGATGATCATCGGCCGCAATTTCCTGGTGAAGATCAACGCCAATATCGGCAACTCCATCGTCACCTCCTCGGTCGCGCGAGGAAGTGGACAAGCTGGTCTGGGCGATCCGCTGGGGCGGCGACACGGTGATGGATCTTTCCACCGGCAAGAACATCCACACCATCCGCGAATGGATCATCCGCAATTCGCCGGTGCCGATCGGCACGGTGCCGATCTATCAGGCGCTGGAGAAGGTCGACGGCAAGGCCGAGGATCTGACCTGGGAGATCTTCCGCGACACGCTCATCGAGCAATGCGAGCAGGGCGTGGACTACTTCACCATCCATGCCGGCGTGCGGCTGCCGTTCATTCCGCTGACGGCCAAGCGCGTCACCGGCATCGTCTCGCGCGGCGGCTCGATCATGGCGAAGTGGTGCCTCGCCCATCACCAGGAGAACTTCCTCTACACGCACTTCGAGGAAATCTGCGAGATCATGCGCGCCTATGACGTGAGCCTTCTCGCTGGGCGACGGGCTGCGGCCGGGCTCCAACGCGGACGCCAACGACGAGGCGCAGTTCGCCGAGCTCAAGACGCTGGGCGAGCTCACCAAGGTCGCGTGGAAGCACGACGTGCAGGTGATGATCGAGGGCCCCGGCCATGTGCCGATGCACAAGATCAAGGAGAACATGGACCTCCAGCTCGAGCATTGCCACGAGGCGCCGTTCTACACGCTGGGCCCGCTCGTCACCGACATCGCGCCGGGCTACGACCACATCACCAGCGCGATCGGCGCGGCGATGATCGGCTGGTTCGGCACGGCGATGCTGTGCTACGTCACGCCCAAGGAGCATCTCGGCCTGCCCGACCGCGACGACGTGAAGGACGGGCGTCATCGCCTACAAGATCGCGGCGCACGCGGCCGACCTCGCCAAGGGCCATCCGACGGCGCGCGAGCGCGACGACGCGCTGTCGCGCGCGCGCTTCGAGTTCCGCTGGCGCGACCAGTTCAACCTCTCGCTCGATCCCGAGACGGCGGAGCGCTTCCACGACCAGACCTTGCCGGCCGAGGGCGCGAAGCTCGCGCATTTCTGCTCGATGTGCGGGCCGAAATTCTGCTCGATGAAGATCTCGCAGGAGGTGCGCGAGTACGCCGAGAAGGGCATGGCCGAGAAGAGCCGAGGCCTTCCTCGCCGAAGGCGGCGAGATCTACAAGGTGCTCGAGGGCAAGGCGGCGCCGACCGAGCCGTGAGCAACGACGGCTCCCGCCTCTATCCCGACCGGCCGATCGTCTGCGCGCTCGCCGTGGTGCCGCCGCGGCGAGCGCGTGCTGCTGGCGCGAGCGCTCGATGCCGCCCGGCATCGGCCGATGGGGCTTTCCCGGCGGCATGCAGGAACTGGGCGAGACGATCGAGGCCGCCGCCCGGCGCGAACTCCTGGAAGAGACCGGCATCGACGGCCGAGCCGGTCGCGGTCATCACCGCGCTCAACGCCATCCGCCGCGACGAGAACGGACCGGGTGCGCACGCATTTCGCGCTGATCGCCGTGCTGCTCGATTGGCGCGCGGGCGAGGGCGAGCCGATCGAGGACGCCACCGCCGTCGGCTGGTTCACCCTCGCCGAGGCCGAGGCGCTCGACACTTTCCCCGACGCACTGCCGGTGATGCGCCGCGTGCTGGAGCGCTAGTACCCGCCGGCCGTCCTTCATCGCGCGGCCGGCGGCACGCGCGTTATGAGCAGGCTTCTTTCCTGAAGGCGAATTGGCGCCACTGCGCCTGGTGTGGGCCGCGAATAAAACATGTTGTGCAGAGCGAATTGCGACGGCAGCCGACTGACCAGCCACACCGCTCGTCCCTGTCGAAGGAACGAAACGATTTCGCCGAGGTTCGTCGCCTTCGCCGGGAAGACCTTGTCCTCCAGGACGCGCGCCGTCGTCAGTGGCCCGGAGACGCTTCCCGGCAGGTCCCACCGGCGGAAATCCCAGCTGGCTGATGCCGGGAAATAATAGAGAAAGGCGGTGATCGGGGCGGAGCGCATCACCACGATGACATCGGAAGGTTGCCGCTTGGCCGCGACGACCTTGACGAATTCGCGCCACGGCTCCAGCGTCGACTGCCAGGTGCCGAAAGCGGCATTGGCGGCGAAGAGGCCGGCGACGGCCAGAAATGCGGGACGATGCGGCAGCCAGCGAGGGAGCTCGTCGATGGCGGCGGCGACAACGAGCGCAAGCGGCACCAGCAGCCAGAGGCTGGTGCGCGCCAGGAGAACCGGCCTGAACAGGCTCGCCAGACAGAGCAGCGCGAAGCCCGACAGCGCCAGGACAATCATGGTAACGATGGGCGAGCGGCGCTTTATCGCCACCGGCGTGAAGCCCAGGAGTACGCCGAGCTCGACCGCCACGACGGCCGTGCGAAGCAGCGCCAGGGGGTAGGGCCTGCCGCCAAAGAGATCGAAGATGACCGCCGTCGTGTAGTAAGGCGACAGCGGCGGAATCCAAGCGATGTTGGCCGCGTGCGCCTGATGAATGATGACGACGAGCTGCGGGGCGGCCGCGGCGAGTCCGACGATCTGAGGTCCGATCCAGGCGCCCAGCGCGCGATACGATCGGTCGCGGTGCCAACACCAGGCGGCCAGGAACGTGGCATCCGCCGCGGCAACGAAGAAGATCGTCGTATCATGCACGTAGAGCGCTACGACGCCGGCCGTGGCGAAAACGCCGCCGGCCTTCAGGCAGCGCCGGACCGTATCGCGCGAAGGGTCCTGCAACGCCTGGACGGCGGATACGAGTGCGAGCACCGCGATCGCAATGACCAGCACCCACATCGAATACATCCTGGCCATGACGGCGTACTGCACCGCCGCGGCGCTGAATTCGAACAGGATGAGGGCAGGCCAGAGCGACCGGCGCAGACCCAAGCGCCACGCGATCGCGGCAATGACCGGCAGCGTCGCGACATGCGCGAGGAGCGACAGTACATGGACGGCCGTCTCCGACCGGTTGAAAAGCTCCATCCACAGCCAAAGGACAAGGTAGTAGAGCGGTGGGTTGGTTTCGTTCGCCCAACCGTAATGAACGATGTACGCGGGCCCCTGAGCGGCGAAATAGACGGAGAAAAGCTCGTCGTCCCATAACGAGAGATGCGCGATCAGGATGAGCGGCAAGGCCATGCCCGCGCAGGCAAGCGCCGCGTACAGCAGGACGCTGTCGGATCCGGCTTCGGCCGGACGCGCCCCCGGCACCCGCCGCCCCTTCGGGTCGCCGCGCCTATCGCCCTTCATGCGTCGTCACGGGGATCGTTGAGCCGGCACACGGACGGGTGCGCCCTGCCCACCTTGTTCGGTTCCGGACCGCGGAAATGTTATCCCGGGATCGGCGGGGGTTACACGGGAAATCGGGCTGTTGCCGACGGCCTTGCGGGCGGCTGGGGCTTTACGCTTCATCCCTTGCATCATGCGCAGGGGGTGGTTAAATTTAATGTGTCCCGCAACCAACGAAAGGAGGTGATCCCGTGTCATTTAGTGAAGGCTCGGGTCGCCTCGAAGTGTCTGAATAGCCTAGGTTTTTAGGCATTCGGGAGCTTCCCGGCCGACACCGGCGCCGGCTTTCCCCGCACGGCGACGTGCGCGGCCCAGGCGGGCGCCAGGAACGGAGACCTCGGTAGCGGTTGACCCCGGTGCCGGGGTCTTTCCTTATGGGAATCAACGTTATCAGTGCGAGGAGCATCGCTCCCGATGGTCGAGCCTCAGCCTGAGCGGATCGGCGGCCTCGCGGTGGTTCGTAGCGTGGCGGCGCTGCGGCGCGAGGTCGCGGCCTGGCACGGCGCAGGGGCAACCGTGGCCCTCGTTCCGACCATGGGCGCGCTTCATGCCGGGCATCTCGCCCTCATCGCGCGGGCGCGCGAGCTTAGCCCCCGAGTCGTCGCCAGCCTCTTCGTCAATCCCACGCAATTCGGGCCGGCCGAGGATTTCACGCGCTATCCGCGCAGCGAGGCCGACGATGCGGCAAAGCTTGCTGCGGCCGGGTGCGATCTCCTCTATGCGCCGACCCTGGCAGAGATGTACCCGCCCGGCTTCGCCGTCACGATCGATCCCGGGCCGATCGCGGAGCGGCTTTGTGGCCCCTTCCGGCCCGGCCATTTCGCCGGCGTCGCCACCGTCGTTGCCAAGCTCCTGATCCAGACCGGGCCGGACGTCGCCTGCTTCGGCGAGAAGGATTACCAGCAGCTCCAGGTCATCCGCCGCGTCGCCGGCGATCTCGATATTGCCGTGCGCATCGAGGGCGTGCCGACGGTGCGCGAGGCCGACGGTCTGGCCCTTTCCTCGCGCAACGCCTATCTGAGCGCGGCCGAGCGGCATGATCGCGCCGGCGCTCCAGCGCACGCTGGCTGCGGTGGCGGAGCAGATTGCGCGGCACCGCCTTGCGCCCGCCGCGGCAGCGGCGGAGGGCGTGGCGTCGCTGCTGCGGGCTGGCTTCGCCAAAGTCGATTATGTCGAGGCCTGCGACGCGGCGACGCTCGAGCCGCTCGAACGCCTCGACCGCCCGGGCCGCATCCTGGCCGCCGCCTGGCTCGGCACCACCCGCCTCATCGACAATCTGCCGCTGGCCGCCGCGCCTTAGCCGGGCGGGCATCGCCGGCACTTATACTTTCTTCATCCTATTCCGTAGGATAGGGAAGCGGCAGAATGCGGGAACGCCAGCGGATGAAAGCGTTGCGATCGGGCCTGGTTGCGCCGGTGCGGCGGTGAAGGTGCTCGTGACCGGCGGGTCCGGGTTCATCGGCACGGCGCTTGTGCGCCATCTCCTGGGCGAAGGGGTAGCGGTCGTCAATCTCGACAAGCTGACCTATGCCGGCGCCAATCCGCCAGCACGACGCGCTCGCCGCGCCCGGCCGCTATGTGCTCGAAGTGGCCGACGTCGCCGACGGTGTGGCGCTTGCTCGTATCTTCGCGCAGCATCGGCCCGACGCGGTGATGCATCTTGCCGCCGAGACGCATGTCGATCGTTCGATCGACGCGCCGGAGGCGTTCATCGCCACCAACCTCGTCGGCACCTATCGCCTGCTCGAAGCGGCGCGGGCCTATCATGCCTCGCTCGATGCTGCGGCGCGGGCGCGCTTCCGCTTCCATCACATCTCGACCGACGAGGTATTCGGTTCGCTCGCGCCGGGCGAACGCGCGGACGAGGATGCCGCCTATCGCCCCAACAGCCCCTATGCCGCCTCGAAGGCCGGCGGCCGATCATCTCGTTCGCGCGTGGCACCGCACCTACGGCCTGCCGGTCATCGCCACGAACTCGTCGAACAATTACGGACCGGGACAGTTTCCCGAAAAGCTCGTGCCGCTGATGATCCTCAATGCGCTCGATGGGCGGCCCCTGCCGATCTATAGCGCGGGCGAGAATGTGCGCGACTGGCTCTATGTCGGCGACCACGCGGCGGCGCTGGCGCTCGTGCTGCGCCACGGCGAGGTGGGCGAGACCTACAACGTCGCGGGCGGCGCGGAGCTGTCCAATCTCGCGCTGGTGCGCCGGCTCTGCGTCCTTCTCGACGAGGAGCTGCCGCAGTCGCCGCATCGCCCGCATGAGCGTCTCATCACCTTCGTCGCCGATCGTCCCGGCCATGACCTGCGCTATGGCGTGGATGACGGCAAGCTCCGGCGCCGCTTCGGCTGGCGCCCGGCGGAGAGCCTCGACAGCGGCTTGCGCCAGACCGTGCGCTGGTATTGCGACAACCGCGCCTGGTGGGAACCGATCCGCAGCCGCGTCTATCACGGCGAGCGGTTGGGCTTGGCCGCGCAGGCAGGCGGGGGCAGTCCATGAAGGGCATTCTGCTGGCCGGCGGCTTCGGCACGCGGCTTTATCCGCTGACGCGCGCGCTCTCCAAGCAGCTTCTGCCGATCTACGACAAGCCGATGGTCTATTACCCCCTGTCGACCCTGATGCTGGGCGGCATCCGCGACATTCTCGTCATCACCACGCCGGGCGACGCGCCGCTCTTTCACGCGCTTCTGGGCGATGGCAGCCAGTGGGGTGTGGCGCTTTCCTATGCCGTGCAGCCCGAGCCCGGCGGGCTGGCGCAGGCCTTTCTCATCGGCCGCAGCTTCCTGGCGGGCGAGGGCTGCGCGCTTGTGCTCGGCGACAACCTCATCTATGGCGACGGCCTGTCGCAGATGATGCAGCGTGCGGCGGCGCGCACCGAGGGCGCCACCATCCTCGCCTATCGCGTCGGCGATCCGCAGCGCTACGGCGTCGTCGAATTCGATCGCGAGCGGCAGGTGGCCTCGATCGCCGAGAAGCCGCCGCAGGCGCGCTCGAGCTGGGCGGTGATCGGGCTCTATTTCTATGACCGCTCCGTCGTCGACATCGCCGCCGCGCTCACACCCTCGGCGCGCGGCGAGCTCGAGATCACCGACGTCAACAACGAGTATCTGCGCCGCGGCGGGCTCAGCGTCGAGCGGCTCGGGCGCGGCTACGCCTGGTTCGACACGGGCACGCATGAATCGCTGCTCGAAGCGTCCGAGTTCGTGCACACGCTCGAAAAACGCACCGGCCAGAAGATCGGCTGCCTCGAGGAGATCGCCTTCCATCAAGGCTTCATCGACGAGGCGCAGCTTCTGCGCCTGGCCGCGCTCTACGACAAATCCGACTACGGCACCTATTTGAGGCGGCTCGCCGAGGAAGGCGATTGAAGCCGGGGCTCAGTTCTCGGCGGCGGTGCGCGGTGCCGGGCTGGCGCCCGCGTCGTATTCGGGAACGAGGGCGGCAAGAAGAGCGCGCGCGCGATCCTCGCGACCGTCGCGGGCGTGCTCGATGAGCTCGTCAAGCGAGCGCTGCAGCATCGGATAATCGATCGTGCGCGGCGCGGCGAGGAGAATCCCCGCCGCCTTGGTCGCGAGCGCCGGCTCGGCCTGATGGAACAGCTCCTCCATCAGCTTCTCGCCGGGCCGCAGGCCGATGAATTCGATCTTGACGTCGCGGTCGGGCTTGAGGCCGGCGAGCCGGATCATCTGGCGCGCGAGATCGACGATCCGGATCGGCTGGCCCATGTCGAGCACGTAGATCTTGCCGCGCCCGTCGCCGGCCTCGATGCCGAGCGCCGAGGCCTGGAGCACCAGCTCCACCGCCTCGCGCACGGTCATGAAGAAGCGCGCGATCTCCGGATGGGTAACGGTGAGCGGGCCGCCGGCGGCGAGCTGGCGCTGGAACAGCGGCACCACCGACCCCGTCGAGCCCAGCACGTTGCCGAAGCGCACGGTGAGGAAGCGCGTTCCCTCCGGGCGCCGCGATTCCAGGATGTCGAGCGCCTGGCAGATGCTTTCGGCCAGCCGCTTCGTCGCCCCCATCACGCTCGATGGATTGACCGCCTTGTCGGCTGGAGATCATCACCATCGCGCGCACGCCATGGGCGCGGCAGGCCTCGGCGACGTGGCGCGTGCCGAGCACGTTGGTGAGGATTCCCTCGCCGGGATTGGCCTCGACGATGGGCACGTGCTTCAGCGCGGCGGCGTGAAAGACGAGCTCCGGCCGCTCCTGCGCCATTACCTCGCCGATGCGGCGCCGATCGCGCACGTCGCCGACCAGCGCGGCCGCGCGCGATCGCGGGAAACCGCTCACTGATCTCGCGGTCGATGCGGTAGAGCGCGTATTCGCCGTTGTCGAGCAGCGCCAGACGCGCCGGGCCGAAGCCGGCGATCTGGCGCGCCAGTTCGGCGCCGATGGTGCCGCCGGCGCCGGTCACCAGCACGCGGCGTCCGGCGATGAGCGCGCGCATGCTGGCGCGGTCGAGCACGGCCTGCGGCCGGCCGAGCAGATCCTCGATCGCCACCGGTTCGATCTGCCGCGGCGCGTCCTCGCGCGTCTCCTGGAAGTCGGTCAAGCGCGGCAGGCGGGCCAGCGGAATGCCGAGCTCGTCGGCGATGTCGAGGAGGCTGCGCACGGTCGCGCCGTCGAACGTGGCGGCGCTGATGATGAGGCGCTGCGGCCGATCGCCGCGCCGATCGAGGCGGGCGACAATATCGCGGATGCCCGCGATCGTGCCGAGGACGGGCACGCCGCCGATGTCGCGCCCGACCCGGGCCGCGGTGTCGGACACTAGCCCGACGACGCGATAGACCCGGCCCGGATCGCGCGCGATGGCGCGGATGAAGAGATCGGCGTTTTCGCGCGCGCCGATCACCAGGACGGGGATCGGCACATGGCTCTTGCGCTCGAGCAGATGGTCGAGGCCGCGGTCCTTATAGACGCGATAGGCGAATCGCGGCGCGCCCAGAAGCGCCGTCAGCAGCAGCCAATTGATCCCGACCAGCGAGCGCGGCAGCTCCAGAAGCCGCGTTGCCAGGAACATCAGCGGAAAGAATACGAGGATGACGAGAGTCGCCGCGCGCACCAGCCCCAGCAGATCGGGCAGTGAGGCATAGCGCCAGATGCCGCGATAGAGCCCGGTCCACAGAAAGATCACACCGGCCGTCGCCGTGAAGGCCGCGTCGTAGGACCAGATCAGCGACGGCGAATAATGGAAGATGTCGTTGCCGACGCGCAGGTAGAACGACAGAATGAACGAGAGCGCCGCCATGAAAAGATCATGGCCGAAGGCAATCAACGCTCGACTTCCCATCCTCATGCGCAAACTCCGCCGGCCCGGACGTTAGGGGAACCGCCGGCGGCACGGCAAGCAAAATGCGGCCCGGCGCTCTTGCGCGTTGCGGCGATGTGCTAGCGTAAGCCGCGCCCCGCACAACGGCTTTCCCCATGCTCTTCGTCGTCAGCAAATTGCTTTGGCTCGTCGTCCAGCTCGGCAATCTCTTGGTGCTCCTGCTCACGGCATCCGTGGTTGTGCTTCTCACCGGGGGGCGCCGGGCGCGGCGGTTCGTGGTCGCGGTGACCCTCGTCTTCGTGGCGATCACCGTCCTGCCGCTGGGCTCATGGGCGATCATGCCGCTGGAGACGCGGTTTCCCCAACCCGCGCTGCCTCCGCATATCGACGGCATCATCCTCCTGGGCGGTGCGATCAGGCTCGACGCCACCCGGGCGCATGGCGAGGTCACGCTCAACGAGCATGCAGAACGTCTGACGATGACATTGGCCCTGGCGCGCCGTTTTCCCGACGCGCCGGTCGTCGTCTCCGGCGGCAACGCCGGCATCCGCCCGGGCAGTCTCAGCGAAGCCGACGCGATGCGGCGGCTGCTCGTCGCCGATGGTCTCGATGAGAACCGCCTGCGGCTGGAAGACCGCTCGCGCAACACCTACGAGAATGCGGTCTATTCCAAAGCGCTGGTCGAACCCAAGCCGGGGCAGGTGTGGGTGCTTGTCACCTCGGCCTTCCATATGCCGCGCGCGGTCGGGTGTTTTCGCCATGTCGGCTGGGCGGTGACGCCCTATCCCGTCGACTATGAGACCGGCGGATCGCCGCGCCTCGTCGATTTCGCGTTCGCCCAGGATTTGCGCGTCCTCGACGATGCCTGGCACGAATGGCTGGGCCTGGTCGCCTATCGCGTGCTCGGCAGGGTCGATGTGCTGTTTCCGGGACCAGCGTCTTAAGATGACGGGTGGCCGCTGCGATACCAGCGGCAGGTGGCGGCGATGCCGTCGGCGAGCGCCATGCGGGGGCGCCAACCGAGCGCTGTGCGGGTCGGCGTGTCATCGACGCTGAGCGAGCCCAGCAGCCGCTCCGCCGCGTCGCTCCGCCCGGCGAGCCGCGCCGCCGCGCGCAGGAATCCGGCGGGGCAGGGAAAGAGGCGGGCAGGGCGGCCGAGATGCCGGGCGATCTCCCGCACCAGCCCCGGCGTCGTCACCTCGTCATCATCGCGCAGCAGGAACGCGCCGCCGGGCGCGGCGTGGTGGCCGAGGGCGCAAATGACGAGATCGACGAGATTATCGATGAAGATCAGGCTGCGGCGGTTGGCGATACCAGCGAGCGGCAATGGCACGCCGCGATCGACGAGCCGCAGCAGCGCCAGGAAATTCGCCTTCACCCCCGGCCCATAGACGAGCGGCGGCCGCAGCACGACGAGGATGTCGGCCGCCGCCTCCATCATCACCGCCTCGATCCGCACCTTGGCGCGGCCATAGGCATCGGCGGGTGCGGGCGGATCGCTGGCGTGGAGGCGCGTGGTGCCGCTGTCGTCGCCATGCACCTTGAGCGAACTCATCAGGATGACGCGCTCGAGGCCTTCGCGGTGGGCGGCAGTGGCGAAGGCCGCGGCCGTCGCGGTTTCCGCTGCAATCCAGTCGCCATCGCCGGCCGGTGCATGCGCGCGGCCGGCAAGATAGACCGCGGCCCGGCAGCCCGCGAGCAGCGCCGACCAATCGCTGGCCGCGCTCAGGGTTGCGGGCGCACCGGTACCGCGCCCGGCCGCCACCACCGCCACGCCCTCCTGCGCCAGCCGCGCCACCAACGCGCGGCCGATGAAGCCGCCGGCGCCGAGCACTAGAATGGCGTTCCTATCCGCCACGTCTCGCCCGCCGCTGCAGCAGGAAAAGGAGCACCGCGACGGCTGCGCACGCGAGCACCAGCGCCGTTTCTGGATGCGTCACCGCGGCCAGGGCCAGCACGACGAGCGCGAGGTCGCCGCCGAGGATCATCCGCGCCACCGCGGCATGATTGCCGCCGCGCCCGAGCGCGCGCTGGTAGAAATGCTGGCGATGCGCCTGCCAGAACCGCTCGCCCCGACCGATGCGGTGCCCCAGCGTGAGGGTGGCGTCGGCGAGATAGTAGAGCGGCAGGATCAGCGCCGGCGCCCACAGCCCCTTGGCAGCGAGCAGCAGCAAGAGCCAGCCCAGGAGATAGCCGAGCGGCACGCTGCCGACATCGCCGAGGAAGATCTGCGCGGGATGCCAGTTCCAGCGCAGGAAGCCGAGCCCCGCTGCCGCGGCGAGAAGCGCCAGCGCCGCCGTGCCGTCGCCGGCCGCGCCCGCGAGCGCCAGTACCAACGCGATGCCGAGCCCGAGCGTCGCCGTCTCCACGCCGGCGATCCCGTCGATCCCATCCATGAAGTTGTAGAGATTGACGAACCACAGCCACAGCAGGAAGGCGGCCGAGTGGTCGAGGAGCGGCGGCAGCAGGCCCTGAAACACCGGCGCCGCCGGCAGCGCGGCCATGCCCACCAGCACGGCCGCCGCATGCCCGGCCAGGCGCACCAGAACCGGCAGGCCGCCGAGATCATCACGCCACGACAACAGCGCCAGACCGCACGCTGCGGCGAGTATCACGACCGTGCCCTGGGGTGCCGCGCCCAGGACGGCGAGGGCCAGCGCGCCCGCCACCAGCACCGGGATGAGCACGAGACCGGCGCCGCGCGGCACCGGGATGGTGTGGGAGGAGCGCTCTACCGGCCGGTCGAGGATGGCGCGCGCGCCGAGCCAGCGCCGCAGGGTCCCCGTGAGAAGTCCGCTGGCGCCGAGCACCGCCGCCGTGACGACCGCGACCGCCCAGGAATTTTCCATCGCCCGGTCATAAGCGAGCGCCGCCCCTGGCGCCAGCCGCAATCGCCGGCGCGAACGGGCCTCAGTCGGCGGACCCGATCACCCACAGCGTGCCGCCGGCCGCAGCGGGCTCGCGGCAGAGCGTGACCGTCTGGGCGTGGGTCGCCTCGTTCTTGTCGACGCTCTGGCGCACGTCGCGGCAGATCTCGCCGCGGAGCGAGCGGTAGACATCGCCCACGGATTCAACGGTGCCGCTGGCGGTGGTGGCATCGTCGCCGTCCTGGGCCCGCCATTTGACCGCATCCTCGGTGGTGGCAACGACCGCACGCTGGCTGGCCATCGCGAGGGAGCGGCGCTCTGCGTGGGTCAGCCATTCGCGCAAGCCGCCGCCCACCACCGTGTCGATGGCGGGATCGGGCACATCGGCGATGACGGGGCCATTGATGAGCGGGCCGGAGGGGCCGCCATGCGAGACCGCGACCTGCGGCGCGGGCCGGTCAATGAGGCGGCCCAGGGGGCCTTGTCCGCCGAGATACCCGCCGAGACCGCTACAGCCCGACAGCGTCACCAGCACGGTCGCAAGCGCAAGCGCCCGCCGGCTGCGCTCGCTATACTGTACCGCATGAAGCGGCACCGGATTTGGCTCGTTGCGCTGGCCCTCGTCGGACCGGCCGTTGCGCGCGCGCAGTTCTACGACCTCGACGGCAGCTATCGCTGCCTGACCGTGCCCGATGCGGCCTGCACGAAGCAGTTCGAGGATCAGCCCTCGCCACCGCCGCCAGCCGTTTCCCTCTCCAAGGAAACGCCGGTGGCGCCGACGCTCAAGGAGGCGATCGCGCGGGTGAAGAAGGGCAAGCCCACGCCGGACGACATCAGTCTTATCGAGCATCACGCCGCCGCCAAGGAAGCCGCCGCGGTCGAGGTCCTGGCCTGGTGCAAGCTCGGCGGCATCGGCATGCCGGCCGATGCGATCGCCGCCTACCGGCTCTACCGCGAGGCGGCCGATCTCGGCGTCGCCAATGCGCGCCACAACCAGATCGCGATCTATGAGACGCGCCTTTCCTCCGATCAGCGCCAGCAGGTGCTGCTTGAGGAAAACGAGCGCTGAACCGGCCATGTCGGGCCTCGTCGTTGGGAATCCGGCCGATTGTGCCGCCGAGGTCTGAATCGCTCGTTAACCGTTTGGCGATCGGCGCCGATTGCCTTGGTGCGGCGCCCTGTGATCGAATGCGCCGATGTCCGAGGGCTTCACCGCCTATTACGATGCAACGCAGGCGCGGCCGCCGCGCCGGACGCTGATCGCGGCCTGCGAGCGCTTTGCCGCGCCCGGCTTTGCCGTCGATCTCGGCTGCGGACAAGGGCGCGACACGATCGAGCTGTTGCGGCGCGGCTGGTCGGTGCTGGCGATCGATGCCGAGGCCGAGGCAATCACGCGTCTGAGAGCGCGACCCGATCTTCCCGTCGGTGCGATGCTTGAATTGCGCCACGCCCGCTTCGAGACGGAAGCGTGGCCGCGCTGCGATCTCGTCAATGCGAGCTTTGCGCTGCCGCTCTGTCCGCCGGCGGCGTTTCCGGCGTTGTGGGCGCGGATTGTAGAGTCGCTGGTGCCGGGCGGGCGCTTTGCCGGTCAGCTCTATGGCGAGCGCGACGATTGGGCCGGCAAGTCAGGCGTTACCCATCACGATCGCGCTGCGGCGCTACTCCTCCTCGACGGGCTCGCCATCGAGCTCTTCGAGGAGGAGGAAAGCGATGCGGTTACGCCACGCGGCACGGCCAAGCACTGGCACATCTTTCACATCGTCGCGCGGCGAGGGTGAGGCCTCAGCGCCAGCGTCGCCCGCCGCCGCCCCAGAAGCCGAGTGATACCGAGCCCACGACCGGCGGCCCGTAGTAATAGGGCCCCGGCGCATAGGCGTAATAGCCGGGCGCGTAGGGGTAGGCGGGCGCGGGCGCCGCGGCATAGCCGGGTGCAGGCGCGCCAGCATAGCCAGGGGGCGGCGGCGGCGGCGCATAGTAGCAGCCCGCCACGGCCACGACCGCGGCGCCGAAGAGCGCGGCGCGCAGGATGCCGCGCCCGGAACGTGCAAACATACGCATGATCATCAATCCATTATGCGCCAGGAACCGTCGGGCTGACGGCATGCAGTGCCGTACACTTGCTGCGGCGCGCCGGCAATAATCTGAGTTGTCGAGTATTCACGACATTGTGCGTTATTTGCGGCCGTCGGTGCCAGCGCAACCGGCGGCGGCGGCGCGGCATAGGCCGGCGGCGGCGCGTAATAGGGCGCGTAGTATCCCGGCGGATAGGCATAGACCGGCGCCGGATAGGCCGGAGCGAAAAGCGGGACACCGAAGCCGATGCCGACGCTCACCCGCGCCGCGGCCGGCGACGGCGTCAACGCCATTCCCGCCGCCCCGAGGGCGATGCTGCCGGCGACCAGCGCACGCGTCATAAATCGCTTCATCATGACCGACCTCCTTGATGAGGAAAACGCTCGCTCGTCCTCATCTATTCCTTGAGACGTTCTAGGCTGAACGGCGCTTCATCATCCCCATAAAGCGCGGGTTTGAAGGGCCCGCGCGCGGCGCCTAGAGTGCGCAGGGGAGAGCGTCATCATGGCGGAAGCGAGGCGAGGCCGAACATCGACCCCGCGCGTGCGATTGCTCGCCGCGCCGCGCATTCCCGCAGCCATCGCCAAGCTCGTCGTTCCCGCCGGTCCCGGCCTGCCGCCGCAACATGTTGCAGCCCAGGCCGTTGCGGTTGCCGAGACCGTGCGCGTGCGCGTGCGCGACAGGCTCGTCACCGCGTCGGCCAGCGGGCGCATTGACCGCATGCTCGATGCGATCGACGCGGCGGGCACCGAATCCCTCGCCTTGTTCGAGGACGCGCTGCGCGCGGAGCTTGTGGCAAATTTAGGGCATCGCGCCGAGATGGACGGCGTGCAATGTCGGCGCGGCTGCGCCTTCTGTTGCCACGTCAACGTCGACATAACACCGCTCGAAGCGATTCGTCTCGCCCGGCACGAGCGCGCCGCCGGCCGCCGCGCTACGCCGGGCCGCCAAGATACGGTCGCCCCGCGCAACGCGCCCTGCCCGCTGCTCAAGGACGGCGCGTGCACGGTCTATGACATTCGCCCGTTCGCCTGCCGCTCCCTTTTCTCGCCCGACGCGCGGGCGTGCGAGGCGGGGTTCACCGGCGCGGCGACGACGGTCGTGCCGAGCCTTGACTGGCCGCGCTATCTCTCGTGCGGCTACGTCACCGGCGAGATCGCGGCGCTCGACGACCTAGGGCTGGCGAGCCACCTCGTCGAGCTGCGCGGCGCGCTGGCGCTTCTTCTCGGCGACGCGCAGGCGCTGGCGCGCTGGCTCAACGGCGCCGACGTGTTCCCGCGGCGCCAATTGCGGTGATGGGATGAGGGCATGATGCTGCAAAGTTTCGAGGGTCGCTGTCACTGCGGCCGCGTCCGCTTCCGCGTCACCGCCGATCTGGCCGGCGTCACCGAGTGCAACTGCTCGATCTGCACCAAGAAGGGATTCTGCACCTGATCGTGGCGCCGGAACGGTTCGAGCTCGTGAGCGGCGCCGATGCGCTCGAGACCTACCGCTTCAACACGGGAACGGCGCAGCACAAATTCTGCCGCCACTGCGGCATTCACGCCTTCTACGTGCCGCGCTCCGATCCCGACACGATCGACGTGAACGTCCGCTGCCTCGACGGCATCGACCTCGCAACGATCCGACCGCACGCCTTCGACGGACGGAACTGGGAAGTTGCGATGACGCAGAAGCCACCGTGGCGATGACGGGGGCGTGGGGATCAGACTGACTTGTGCGACAGATAAGATTGGCGCACGATGTCAGGTATTCGCTATCATTCAGGGAGTGTCGGCGCCGGCGGCCTTCGCGGTTCGCTGCGCTGTGCCGGGAGGTACGCAATGGCTAAATTGGCGGCTTGCGTAGTGGCAATGCTGGGAATTTTCCTCAACCCCGTTCATGCGGACGTGATTTATACCTGGGTGACTCTCTCAGCAACTTTGGACGGCGTGCCCATCCGATCGTGTCCCAGGGCGTGGTGTAGGAGCGGCGGCGGCGTCGCGATCTCCGGCGAGGTTGGCCGGAAGCGTCAGGCGGTCACAGCGGACAGCCTGACGATCGGATCATCGCTCAAGGGCGCGATGGTTTCCAGGGACATATAGCGGGCGCGCTGCACGGACCATTCATCGTTCTGCTCGAGCAGGAGTGCGCCGACGAGGCGGGTGATGGCGTCTTCATTGGGGAAGATGCCGATGACCTCGGTGCGGCGCTTGATCTCGCCGTTGAGGCGTTCCAATGGATTGGTCGAATGAATCTTCGGCCGGTGATCCTTCGGGAAGCTCATGAAGGCGAGGACATCGGTTTCGGCCTCGTCCATGACTGCGGCAAGCTTAGGCACCTTGGGGCGAACCTGATCGGCGACTTGGCGCCATTGGGCGCGTGCCGTCTCGGCGTCGTCCTGGACAAAGGCGGTGCCGATGAAGGCGGCGACGACGCGGCGCCCCTGCCGGCCGGCGTGCGCCAGGACGTTGCGCATGAAGTGGACGCGGG
>CAWHUT010000008.1:0-114998 GCA_963832575.1 uncultured Alphaproteobacteria bacterium | reverse complement strand
GATCGCGGCCGGGATCCTTCGTGCTCGGACGGGGAAGAGGAATCGAGGCTCAGTGCGTCACCGCATCATCCTTGGGGCCCCCGGGGATCGACACGATAGACCGAGACGCAGGCCCCCAGCCGCTTGTCTCGCGCGCCAAGGATGAGGAAATAGCGGCCGCCGAGGCAGAAACCGAGGGTGGCGATGGCGGCAGCGCTGCAGTTCGCTGGCCAGGAAATCGACGCAGTTTGACATCGCGTCAGCGAACGGCCGTCGCGCAGTCGTCGCGCGCTTGGGCGCCCGTCGAGAGCGCGCGGGTAGTGCTTCGCCCGGATAAATGTTACGGATCAGCGTGGTGAGGCCGTCCTCCGCGAGCGAGGACGCGAAATCGCGCACGAACGGATTGACGCCGAAAATCGTTGGCAGGAGCACCACGCCCGCGCCTGATTCTTCGCCCGTACGAGGTCGCCGGTGACGCCGTCGAAGGTGATCGTGCCCATGGAGCTTCCCTCCTGCAGGGTCATCAGAACGAGGCTTAAGCGAAGTTCCCCGCCGGAATCCAGCGCGGGCTTCTCGCGCGGGCGACGGCCGGCTAAGCTGACGGAGCCGCCCCACCAGGGAGTGACGTCGCGATGCCGGCTCAAGTCACCAGCGTCAAGTTCGGGACGCCACCATCAAGCTGCACCGCGTCGGGCGCGGCCCGCCCGTGCTGTTCCTGCACGGCGCCAACGGCTGCCGCAATGGCTGCCGTTCTTCGATGCGCTCGCCGACGCGCTACGAGCTGCTGGTGCCCGAGCATCCGGGCTTCGGCGCGCTCGGACGATCCGCCGTGGATCCGCAACGTCCCCGACCTCGCGATGTTCTATCTCGACTTCCTCGAGGAGCTGGGGCTCGAGCGGCTCCATCTCATCGGCCATTCGCTCGGCGGCTGGCTCGCGGCCGAGATCGCGATCCGCGACCGCTCGCGGCTCGCGAGCCTGACGCTGATGTCGCCGGCCGGCATCCGGGTCAAGGGCATGCCGTCGGGCGATCTCTTCATCTGGGGCCCCGAAGAGACGGTGCGCAACGTCTATCTACGACCAGGCCTTCGCCGACCGCGCGCTCGCCTGAAGCCGACCGAGGAGCAGATGGACGTGCTGCTCAAGAACCGCTTCACCGTCGACCAAATTCGGCTGGCAGCCGCGCTGGTTCAATCCCGACCTCGAGAAATGGCTGCACCGCATCAAGCTGCCGGCGCTCGTCGTGTGGGGCGGCGAGGACAAGATCATTCCGCCCGCCAATATGCCGAGCTGTGGCTGCGAGCGCCTGCCCGATGCGCGGCTCGTCATGGTCGAGCAATGCGGGCATGCTGCCGCATGTCGAGAAGGCCGACCGAGGTCGCTCGGCCAGCGTCCGCGACTTCCTGGAGGAGGACGCGCGATGAAGCTCCTCTCCTTCCATCTGATGCCGTATCGCCCGCTCGATTTCGACGGCGGCGGCGAAGCACCGCTCGGCCTGGGTCGTGCTGCCCAACAGCCTCTACGACCCGGTGAAAGGCGCCGAGGAATACGCCGCGCCACATCGACTTCCTGGTCTATTCCGAGGAGCTCGGCTTCGACGGGATCGGCGTCAACGAGCATCACCAGACCGCCTATGGCATGATGCCGGCGCCCAACCTCATCGCCAGCGCGCTCATCCAGCGCACCAAGAAGGTCAAGATCGCGATCCTCGGCCGCGCGCTGCCGCTCGTCGAACAACCCGATCTACATCGCCGAAGAATACGCGATGCTCGACAACCTCTCGAAGGGCCGCATCATCGCGGGCTTCGTGCGCGGCATCGGCGCCGAATATCACTCGCTCCGGCACCAATCCCTATTTCTCGCACGAGCGCTTCCACGAGGCGCACGACCTCATCGTCAAGGCCTGGACCGAGCCCGGCCCGTTCAGCTTCGACGGCGAGCATTTCAACATCCGCTACGTCAATCTCTGGCCGCGGCCCTATCAGCAGCCGCATCCGCCGATCTGGATTCCCTCGCAGGGCTCGAGCGAGACGGTCGTCTGGGCCGTCGCACCCCGACCGCAAATATCCGTTCCTGGTCACCTTCTCTCCGGGCGAGCTGGTGACGCGCTATCTCAACACCTATCGCGACGCAGGCGCGGAAATACGGCTACGAGGCCGTCGGGCGATCAGCTCGGCTGGGCGTCGCCGATCTATGTCGCCGAAACCGACGAGCGCGCGCGAGAAGAAGCGAAGCGCGGCCTCGAGACGCTGTTCAACGATTATCTGCGCATGACGTCGGAGATGCTGATCCCGCCGGGCTACACCTCGCAGGCCTCGACCAAGGCTTCTTCAAGATGCGCCAGAACTTCGCCACGCGCGAGCAGCTTCATGTCGGCGGAGAAGCTCGTGTCGGGCGGCACCGCCGTCGTCGGCAGCCCCAAGACGGTGCGGGCGGCGATCGAGCGCAATGCGCGAGAAGACCGGCTTCAACGTCCTTGATCGGCATGTTCCAGTTCGGCGTGCTGTCCGACGAACTCGCGCGCCGCAGCATCGACCTCTTCGCCGCCGAGGTGATGCCGCATCTGAAGGCATAACTTCGTCTCGCATGAATCCCCCACCCTGTCCCTCCGCCCTCGAGGGGGGAGGGTTTTCCCGGTGAACTCCTTCCCCGCCTTGAGCTGGGGGAAGGTCGGATTTGCGGCTTAGCTCTTCTGGCCGGCGTATTTGCCGGTGAGTTGCGGCGTGTGCACGCCTTCGAGCTTCTTGTTCGTGTGCTCGAGGCGCGTGTCGCGCGCCCAGGTGCGCTTCAGATCGTCGCGGACGCGTGAAGCGCAGCCGGCCGACCCTCTCGATCTCGAGCTCGATCTTGTCGCCGTCCTGGAACGCGTTGAGGCCGCGGTGGTTGGTGCCGGTGGCGAGGATGTCGCCCGGCTCCAGCGTGTGGATCGAGCTCACCCATTCGATGCAGCGCGGGATCTTGTGCGCCATGTCGTCGGTGTTGAAGTTCTGCATGAGCTTGCCGTTGTTCCAGAGCTTCATCTGGCAGCTTGCTGCGGGTCGGCGATCTCGTCCGCGGTGACGATCCACGGCCCGATCGGCGCGAACGTCTCGCGCGACTTCATCTGGTAGAACGTATTGCCGGCCGGCGGCAGGCCGCGCGCCGAGCCGTCGATGAAGCTGATATAGCCGAAGACGTAGTCCATCGCGTCGGCGGCGCGGACATTGCTCGCGCGCTTGCCGATGACGAGCGCCAGCTCCGCCTCGCCCTCGAAGATCGCTGGCGGGCACGTCGGGCAGCACCATCGTGTCGTCCGTGGCCGATGATGGCGCTGGGCGATTTGTGGAAGGCGTTGATCGGCGCCGGCTCCTGACGCGTGCCGTCCTCCATGTAGTTCACCGCCATGCAGTCGATGTTGCTCGGGCTTGCGGCAGCGGCGGGCGGATGCGAACCTTGGCGATCGGCACGCCCTGGCCGCTGGCCGCCGCGTCTTCGAGCCGTTTGCGGTAGTCGGAGAAACGCTCGATCAGGCCGTTGATGAGGTTGTGCGGGCCGGTGTGCGGGATGTCCTGTCACCACCGCGAGACGTCGACGACGCTGTCGCCCTTGACCACGCCCAGTTTGAAATCGTCGAAGAAACCCAGCTTCATCGTGCGCTCCCTGGCTCGCCTGATCCGCGATCTCCGCCGGGCGCGGAGACGGGGGAAAGGAATGAGCCGCATTGACGCGCGAATTGAGGTGTGATTTAAGACCGGAGATGATGGCCTCCGGCTCCGCCTTGCCGCTACGGTCTGGACGGTGCATGCTCGTAGGCTACGAACCCCGGTCATGGCAGGATGACCGGGCCGAACCATAAGAACAGTCACCTCGGGAGGAAGTGCCATGCTGAAGGGAATATCACTGGGAAGCGTTGTCGTGCGCCTCTGCCTTCCCGTTGCGGCGGCGGTGGGGCTTCTGGCGATGCCGGCGGCGGGAGCGGACAAGCCCATCGTCATCGGCGCGCTCGGTGTCGATCACCGGCGCCCTCGCCGTCGATGCCGCCTATCATCTCCACGGCCTGCAGCAGGGCATCGCCGACGCCAACGCGCATGGCGGCTGGCTCGGCCGCAAGATCGAACTGAAATATTACGACGACAAGAGCGACGCCGGCACGGCGGTGCGGCTCTATACGCAAGCTGATCACCGAGGACAATGTCGACCTGCTCGATCGGCCCCTATTCGAGCGGCATCACCCAGGCGGTGGCGCCGCTGATCAACAAATACGAGAAGGTGACGATCGATCCCGGAGGCCTCGCTGCCGCGATATCTACGTCGCCGGCAACGAGTGGAACTTCCAGGGGATTTCGCCTTCGCACCGGCTACCTCGAAGGCGTGCTGCCGCTGGCGAAGAGCAAGGGCTAAAGACCGTCGCCGTGCTGGCGCTCAAGTCCGGCCTATTCGCTGGCCTGCGGCAAGGCGCGCCAGGATCAGGCGACGTCGCTCGGGCATGCCCGTCGTGTACCAGACGACCTACGCCTTGCCGCAGCCCGACTTCTCCGCGATCGCGCTTGCGGTCAAGAACGCGCGCGCCCGACGTGGTGATCGCCTGCACCTATTATCCGGACTCCGTCGGCATCGCGCAGGCGCTGCAGCGCGTCGGCTTCGCGCCGAAGCTCCTCTCTGAGACGATCGGCCCGGCCGAGTCCGAGTTCATCAGCGCCGTCGGTCCCCTGTCCAACCGCCTGATCTCCAATTCGAGCTGGTGGGCCAACCTGAAGACCAAGGGCAACGCCGCCTTCATTGCCAGCTATCGCGCCAAGTTCAATCGAGGAGCCCGACTATCACGCCGCGGCGACCTATTCGGGCCTGCAGGTTCTGGGCGCCGCCGTCACGGCCACCAAGTCGCTCGACCAGACCAAGCTGCGCGACTGGCTGCGCCACAACGAGGTCGAAACGGTTCAGGGAACCTTCGCCAGCGACGCCAACGGCCTGTCGCAGAAATTCGGCCAGTATCTCTTTCAGATCAACGGCGGCACCCGCAAGCTGATCTGGCCCGCTGCCGACGCCGAAGCGACGGTCGAGCTCCCCTACACCGGCAAGTAAGCGCGCTCCGTCATCGGGGCTGGCCGGGGCGGTCGAATGCTGTTGCTGCAGCTCCTCGTCGACGGCGTGCTCCTGGGCGGCATGTATATGCTGCTGGCCCAGGGACTGAACCTCGTCTTTGGCGTGATGGGCGCCGTCAATCTCGCGCACGGCGCCCTCATCACGCTCGCCGGCCTCTTCACGTTCTGGTTCGTCACCGAGACGCACCGCAGCCCGTTCCTGATCCTGCCGGTCGTCTTCGTCGTCATGCTTGTCGCCGGCGCCGGCCTCCAGCGCTTCCTGCTCGAGCCGTTGGCCCGCGCGGGCAAGAATTTCCAGCTCATGACCTTGATGGTCACCTTCGGGCTCTCGTACGTGCTGGTCGAAGGCGGGCTCGACATTTTCGGCTCGCAATATGTCTCGCTGCCCGATCTCCAGAAGACCTGGCCGGTCGGGGGCATCGCCATCAGCGAAGCCTTCGTCGTGGCCGGCCTGCTCGGCGCGGCCATCACGGGATGCCTGCAAATCTGGCTCAATTGGACGGGGTCGGGGCAGGCGCTGCTGGCGACCTCGCAGAACCCGATCGGTGCCATGAGCTGCGGCATCGATGTGGGCCGCGTGCGCTGCGTCGCCTTTGCCGTCGGCACGGCGCTCGCGGGCGCGGCCGGTGTGCTCCTGATCCTGGTGATCCCGCTGGCTGCGCCCACCGCCGACACCCTCACCGTTCTCTCTTTCGTCATCATCGCGCTGGGCGGTCTGGGTGATTATCGCGGCGCCGCCCTGGCCGCACTCCTTTTGGGCGTGGTGCAGTCGGTCGCCGGCTATTATCTCGGCGGCGATGCCGAGATCGTCATTCCCTATCTGCTGCTCATTGTCTTCATGGTCGTGCTTCCGCAAGGCCTCGGCCGCGCGGGGCGCCAGAATCTGAGGCGCGCAATGACGCGACTTGACGCGCGCGGCCGCCGCGGGGCGGCCATTGCCGGTGCAATCATCGTGGCGCTTGCCGTCGCGGCGGCGCCATTCCTGGGCTCGGCCTATATCCTGCAGCTCGCCACGGACATCCTGACCTACGGCGCCCTGGCCTATTCGTGGAACCTCATCAGCGGCTGCACCGGATATCTTTCCTTCGGGCAAGTCGCGTTCTTCGGCATCGGCGCTTATGCGACGTCGCTCCTGGTCATTCACACGTCGATCCCCTGGTATGTCGCTGTCCCCCTGGCCAGCCCGCTGGCGGCCATCGCCGCGGCCCTGGCGGGGACAGTGATGCTGCGGCTGCGCGGCATCATGTTCGCGCTCGGCATGCTGGGCCTGGCACGGATCCTCGGCGTCGCCGTGCAGCACTGGCCGTTCGCCGGCGGCGCCGTCGGACTCACCCTGCCGGCCCAGCTCACGCCGGTTCCCGTCTATTTCGGCATGTGGGTGGCGGCGCTTGTCGCGTTCGGGCTCAACGCGTTCGTTCTGCAGTCGCGCTGGGGACTGGCGGCGATGGGGGTGCGCGACGACGAGGGCGCCGCCGCCGCGCTCGGCGTGCCGACGACTCGGATCAAGGTCATCATCTTCATGATGAGCGCCCTGGCCCCGGCGGCGGTCGGCGGCCTCGTCGCCTGGAACCGCAGCTTCCTCGATCCGGCGAGCGCCTTTGATCCGTCGCTCGATCTGGAAGTGGTGGTGTTTGCGCTCTTCGGCGGCATCGGCACGCTGTGGGGACCGGCAATCGGCACTTTCGTGCTGATGCTCGTGAGCGAGGAGCTGTGGGCCTATGTGCCAGAGCTTCAGCTTGCACTCTACGGGGTGCTGGTCATCGCCGTGGTGCTGGCGTTTCCGGGCGGCGCGGTCGGACTTGCCAACCGCTTCGGCTGGCTGCTGCGCCGGCCGGTGCTGGCGCCCGCGGCGTTCCCGAGCGTAACGCGGCTGCCGGCGTCGCCGGCGACCGGCACCGGCCCCGTGCTCGAAGTGCGCGATCTCACCGTGCGCTTCGGCGGCGTCGTCGCGCTCAACCGGATCTCGCTCACGGTCGGCCGTGGCGAGGTGGTGACCATCATCGGCGCGAACGGCGCCGGCAAGACGACGCTCTTCAACGCCATCACCGGCTTCGTGGTGCCCACCGAAGGCAGCATCCTCTATCAAGGCGCCTCGGTCGTGGGCGTTCCGTCCTTCCGCCGCGCCCGCGACGGCATCGCCCGCACCTTCCAGATCCCGCGGCTGATGGAGACATTGACCGTGTGGGAGAACGCGCTACTGGCCGGCAATAACGGCCGGCGGGCGAGCCATGCGGTCGAGCAGGCGGCGTGGGCGCTGGAGACCGTGGGGCTGGAGCGCCTGTGGCTCGAGCCGGCCGACAAGCTCACGCCGGGACAGCGGCGGCGCCTGGAACTGGCGCGGGCGCTGGCCCTCGATCCGACGCTGATCCTCCTCGACGAGGTGATGGCCGGCATGACCCGGGCCGAGCATGAGGAAATTCGCGCCGTGCTGCGGCGCCTGCGCGAGTTCGGCGTGGCCGCCGTGGCCGGGGTCGAGCACGTGATCTCCGCGATCGCCGATCTCTCCGACCGCATGATTGTGCTCGACCACGGCACCATGATCGCCGAAGGCGCGCCGGAAGCGGTGCTGCGCGATCCCGCGGTGATCGAGTCCTATCTCGGGGCGGTGCAATGAGCGCGGCGGCAGCGCCGACAGGTGCGATGGCTCTCACGGTTGCCGACGTGGTCGCCGGCATCGGCAATCTCACCATCCTGCAAGGCGTGTCGCTCGAGGTGGCCGCGCGCGGCGTCACCGTCTTGCTCGGGGCCAACGGCGCCGGCAAGACCACGCTCTTGCGCACGGTGGCGGGGCTGCTCGCGCCGCGCGCCGGAAGCATCAGCCTCTTCGGCGAATTCGATCGGCGGCCGCGCCGCGCATCTCGTGGCGCGCGCCGGCATCGGCCACGTGCCGAGCGGGCGCGAGCTCTTTCCGCACATGAGCGTAGCGGCGCATCTCGATCTCGGCGGCAGGCTGTGCCGGGCGGACCGCCGCGCTGCCTTGCGCGAGCGGGTGCTGGCGCTTTTCCCGGAGATTGCCGTTCGGCTCGGCCAGGCGGCCGGCACCCTGTCGGGGGGCGAGCAGCAGATGGTGGCGATCGCCCGCGCGCTGATGACCGATCCGCGCGTATTGCTCCTCGACGAGCCCTCGGCGGGGCTTGCGCCCAAAGTCGTGCTGTCGGTGTTTCAGACCCTGCCCAAGCTCCAGAGCCAAGGGGTGAGCATCCTCCTGGCCGAGCAGAGCCTGACCTTCGGTCTTTCCGTGGCGGACCGCGCCTATGTCATCCGCGACGGACGCATCGTTTTGTCCGGCAGCCCGGCGGAGCTTGCCGCCGATACGAGCGTGGTGAAAGCCTATCTCGGCGCGTGAGCGTCGCCGGCGACCAGACGCATCCCCGCGGCCGCCTCGCGCGAAAGCGCCGCATGGGCCGAGCCGTGGTCGTGGCGCTCCAGCTCCTTTTGCTGGGCCTGCCACAGCCGGGCGAACCGGCCGCCGCGGCGGCGGCGCAGCTCCGCGGGCGCACCGTCCTCGACGATGTGTCCGCCCTCGAGAACGATGACGCGGTCGAAATCCGCGATGGTCGACAGCCGATGGGCGACGGCGAGAATGGTGCGGCCCTGCGCCAGCGCGGCGATCGCGCGCTGCACGGCGATCTCCGAATCGATATCGAGCGCCGACGTTGCCTCGTCCAGGAGGATGATAGGCGCCTCCGTCAGCAGCGCGCGGGCGATGGCGATGCGCTGCTTCTGGCCGGCCGACAGCCGGGTGCCGCGCTCGCCCGCGAGCGTGGCATAACCGTCGGGCAGGTCGGCGATAAATTCCTCGCACGCCGCGGCGCGCGCCGCCGCCCTGACCTCGGCGTCCGAGGCCTCGGGGCGGCCATAGCGGATATTCTCCAGGATCGTGCGGTGGAAGAGCGAGATGTCCTGCGGCACGATGGCGATGGCGCGGCGTAGATCGGATTCCGACAGCGTCGTCACGTCCTGCCCGTCGATCAGCACCCGGCCGCGGTCAACGGGATAGAGCCGCCGGATGATGGCCAGCAGCGTGCTCTTGCCCACGCCCGACGGACCGGCGATCCCGACTTTCTCGCCCGGGGCGATGTCGAGGTCGATCGCGTCGAGGACGGGGTCGCCGTCGGCATGCTGGAACGACACGCCCTCGAGCGTGATCGCGCCGCAGGCCGGCAGGAGCGGTGTCGCCTCGGCGGTGTCGGGCATGTCGTGGGGCACCATCAAGGTCTCGACCGCCTCGCCGACGCGGCTCCAATGGTGGCTCATCTCCACGAGCGCCACGGCGAAATCACGCGAGGCCTGGAGCAGCGCCAGGGTGAAGGAGCCGCACACCACCACGTCGCCGGCGGAAATGTCGCCCTCCTGCCATAAGAACACGCCCCAGGCGAGCGTCACGCCGCTTACCGCCCACACCGCCGCCGCGTGCGCCAGCCGCAGCCGTTCGATGTGCAGGAGCGCATTGCGCTGCGCCGCCGCCTCGCCGCCGATCGCCTCGGCAAGCCGGCTCGCCTCGCGCCGTGCGCTTCCGAAGAGGCGCACGATCGCATGGTTTGCCACCACGTCGATGATCTCGCCGGCGACCGAGGCGGCACGGTCAGCAAAGGCATGGTGGAGCACCCGGCCGCGCGCGGCGGCGATGCCCATGCCGATGGCGATCACCGCCGCGGCAAGTGTCAGGGCTACGGCCATCTGCCACTGGACGGCACCGAGGGCCACGAGCGCGCCGATGGTCCCGGCCGCGGGCGGCAGTACGTTCCAGATGAAGCCGTTGCCGACCGTGTAGAGGGCGTTTGCCGCCGCCGTTATGCGGCTCGCCAGCGCACCGGAGAAGCGCTCGTTGAAATAACGTGTCGAATGACCCATGAGGTGATGGAAAAGGTCGAGCCGCAGCTCTGCGCCGATCTTCGGGAAGGCGCGGGCCGTCGCAACACCGGCTACGCGCCACAGGAAGAAATCGCCGCCGATGCAGGCGACGAAGATGGCGAGCGCGCGCCAGACCCCGCCGCCGTGCGGCCCCGCTGCCATGGCGTCGACCAGAAATTTCATCGAATAGCGCGCACCCACGGACGCCGTGGCCGCGCCTATGACCGAAAGCAATACGATGCCTTGCGAGACCCGGTGTCGCCACAGGTAGCGGGCGATGAATGCCAAGGGCCGTCCGTCCGGCGCATAATGCTGCATCGTAATCCGATTGAACGCACAGTGGAAATGAAGGGAAAGGTGCCTGCGTCGTCGCGCTATTCCGTTCCAGGAAACGTTTGAGTACGCCGGTTATTCCGTGCTGTGCGGTGACGCTTTTTGGCCCGATCCTGTCGCCGGCGCGTGGCGCGCGCATAGAGCGCCCTGCACGCATTGCGTCGATTGTGATGAAATTGCGATTGGCGCTAAGGCGAGGCCGCGACTGCGCGCTTTGATCGAAGAACACTTATAACGATGCCCCCGCACCGCGCGGCGTTTCGTCGCGCATTGTCGGGGCTGGTACATTTTTAGGGCAGAAGAGGGAGGAGCCGATGGCTTCGGCCGGCACGATACGGGTTGGCGTCTCGGGATGGCGCTATGCGCCATGGCGCGGCGCTTTCTATCCCAAGGGCCTGCCGCAGCGGCGCGAGCTCGCGTATATGGGGGAGAAATTTTCCACCAACGAGATCAACGGCACCTTCTATGCGCTGCAACGCCCTACGAGCTTCACCCAGTGGGCGGGCGACGTTCCCGCCTCATTCCAGTTCTCGGTCAAGGGGCCGCGCTTCATCACGCATATCCTGCGGCTCAAGGACGCGGAGATCCCGCTGGCGAATTTCTTTGCATCCGGCGTGCTGCTGCTCGGGGCGAAGCTCGGCCCGTTTCTGTGGCAGCTCCCGCCCCGGTTTCGCTTCGAGCCAGAGCGCGTCGCCGGGTTCCTGCGGCAACTGCCGCGTGATTTCGCGGCCGCTGCCGCGCTCGCCCGCCGCCACGACAGCCACATCGCCGGACGCGTGGTGACGGAGATCGGCGTCAACCGCAAGCTGCGGCATGCCATCGAAATCCGGCACGAGAGTTTCGCAACGCCCGAGTTCATCGAGCTGCTGCGCCGGGAGGATGTCGCCCTGGTCTGTGCCAACTCGGTCGAATGGCCGCGCCTCATGGACCTCACGTCGGACTTCGTCTATTGCCGTTTGCACGGTTCGGAAGAGCTCTATGCCAGCGGCTATGACGACACGGCACTCGACCAGTGGGCCGACCGCGTCACGGCCTGGGCGCGGGGCCGGGAGCCGAAGGACGCCCAACGAGTGGTCGACAAGCTCGGCCCCAAGCGCCCGGCCCGCGACGTCTATGTCTATTTCGACAACGACGCCAAGGTCAGGGCGCCGTCCGATGCGCTGTCGCTCATCGCCCGGGTGGCGCCCATAGCCGCGGAGCGCACACCGGCAACGAGTTGTTAGCCTCATGGAGAGTGCCGCCTTCCCAGCGGCACGCGATGTGGGGTTTGGCTCATGGTGGCGCGCTATTCCTGGACAGGGTATCTGAGGCTGTCGCTCGTCTCGTGCCCGGTGCATCTGGCGCCGGCGACCTCGACGCGCGAGCGCGTGTCCTTCCATCTCCTCAACCCCAAGACGCAGAACCGCATCGAGACCCGCACCGTCGATGCCGAGACCGGCGAGGAGATTGCGAGAAACGACCTCGTCCGCGGGTACGAATTCGAGAAGGGGCGCTATGTCGTTGTCTCGCCGGAAGAGCTTGCCGACCTCCAGATCGAATCATCGCAGACCATCGATCTCGTGCGCTTCGTCGAGCGCGACGCGATCGATGCGCTTTATTTCAACGCGGCCTATTACGTGGCGCCGGAAGGCAAAATCGGTGACGAGACGTTCCGCGTCATCCGCGATGCCATGGCCGAGACCAAGACGGTGGGGATCGGCCGGGTGGTTCTCACCGCGCGCGAGCATCCGGTGCTGGTCGAGCCCAAGGATGCCGGCATGATGATGTTCACGCTGCGCGCGCCCGAGGAGGTGCGCAGCGCCACCGCCTATTTCGAGAACATCGGCACGGCGAAGCTCAACCCCGAAATGATCGACCTTGCCCGCAAGATCATCGCGCAGAAGACCGGTCCCTTCGATCCCGAAGAGCTGAACGGCGACCGCTACCAGGCGGCGCTGCGCGACCTCGTGGCGCGTAAGGTCTCGGGCGTCAAGCCGGCTTCCCCCAAGATTGCCGCGACCGCCGGCAACGTCGTCAACCTGATGGACGCCCTCAGGCGGAGCGTCGCCCCCAACGCCGCGGCGCGGCCCGAGCGAGGCCGAGGCGGCAAATCGCGCGAACAGACAGAGACCGCCATACCCGCGCATTCGGCGCGGAAACCAAGCGGCAAAACGCGGCGCGCCTCATGAAAAATATTTAATGATTCCGCTGTCGCTCCACCGCAATTCTCGCCTATCTATGGAAGGCGAAGTTGCGGGGAAAGGGAGCGCGTTCATGCACGTTCTTGAGGTGCTGCATCACAAAGGCAGCAATGTCGCGAAAATCCGTACCCTCGATACGGTCGAAGCGGCAATTCAGAAGCTGTCGCAGGAGCGCATCGGCGCCCTCGTCGTCACCGACCGGATGGGCGAACTGGCCGGCATGGTCAGCGAGCGCGACATCATTCACGCCCTGGCGCGCCACGGCACCGAGGCCCTCAAGTTCGAGGTGCACGAGCTGATGACCCCCGACGTCACTACCTGCGGCCCGAACGATCGCGTGGAAGCGGTGATGGCGATCATGACCGCGCATCGGGTGCGTCACCTGCCGGTGATGGAGGCGGGACGCCTGATCGGCATCGTATCAATGGGCGATCTCGTCAAGAACCGCCTCCTTGAGAAGGAGCAGGAGGCGAACGTACTGCGCGACATCACCCTCACGCACCGCTGAGGCCGGGGCCCTTACTTCTTACTTCGGCGTCAGCGTCAGCGCGCCGCCGCTCTTGTCGTCGCCGAAGGTGAGGTAGCGGACGTCGCGCCACGGCCGCATCAGGTCGCCCCAATGCGGCGACAGCGGATTGCCCGATTGGCCCGGCGTAATCATGAAACGGGCATCATCGGGCCGGGCGAGATCGATGATCATGCGCAGGGTCGGTCCGTGGAGGTCCTCGAACGGCGCCGCCGCGTCGCGTACATCCATGGCGCCAGCATCGACGGTGTCCTCGGCACCATCGGCCGGCACCGCGAGCGCCGTCCAGCGCGCCACCACCGGCACGTTCGCCCAGACCGCACTCGTGAACAACGCCGGGTGCGCCGTCCCCCAACGCCAGGCCTGCATGTCCGCGCCATAGCGCCGCCGCAGGCCGTCGAGCGCGCGGTCGAGCGCGGTGGCGAGCGCGCCGGCGCAGCCCGTGCCGGGAGCCGGGCCGGCGGGGCACCAGTCCTGATGCTCGGTGAGAATGCTGCGCGCGACCTCCGGGCGCAGCCTCCAGTAGTCATCAAACAGGAGCCCGAGCTTGTCGGCAAGAACCACTCGGGCGAACTCTCTGAGCCAGGCGATGAAGATCAGCGGCTCGGGCTTGCCGCGGTCCATGCGGTCGTCCCACTGCCGCAGGAGTGCCACTGCCGTCCGCGCCGCATCGTTGCCCGGCGTGATCGTCAGCATCAGCGGCAGGAGCTGCGCGGCGGAGAGCGACAGATCATCGGCCTGGATCGCGGCGCTCGTTGCGGGCGATTGCTGCGGCACGGCCGCGACCAGCGCCTCGATCCGCTCGGCGCGGTAGGGCAGCTCCCAATCGCGCGTGAGGAAATAGGGATAATCGTCCGGCACGATCTTGTTGTTGGCGGAGACGAAGCGGCCGGCGGGCGGATCGAGCGCGCTGGGCAGCGCATCGAAGGGGACATAGCCGGTCCAGTCGTGCGCACCGTCCCAGCCAGGCTGCGGCAGCCAGCCATCGCCCGAAGCGCGGATGGGGATGCGGGCGGGCGCGGCGAAGCCGATATGGCCGGAGCTGTCGGCATAGACGATGTTCTGCTGCGGCGCGACCAGGTCCTTGAGCGCCGTCCGAAAGGCGGTCCAATCCTGGGCGTGGTTGATCTCAAGGAATGCCTGCGGCGTGCGATCGTCGGCCCGAGCCAGGTCGTCTGCAAGGCCAGCACCTCGCCGTCCTTGGCGCCGGCAACGTCGGAGATGACCGGCCCGTGCCGGGTCTCGCGCACGGTGAGGGTGACGGGCGCGCCACCGCGGACGGCGATCGCCTCCTGCCGCGTGATGAAGGGCAGCGGGCCGGCAGGGGCGAGATAGCGGCTGGGATCGGTCGGGTCGGGCCTCTCGATGAAGAGGTCCTCGACATCGCTGCCGGTGGTGGTGAAGCCCCAGGCGATGTGTTCGTTGTGGCCGATGATGACGAAGGGCGTGCCTGGCGCGGTGACACCGGCCAGCGTCAGGCCGGGCGTCTCGATCCGAGCCAGGTACCACACGCCCGGCGCGGCGAAATCGAGATGGGGATCATTGGCGAGCAGCGGCTTGCCCGATTGCGAATGCGCGCCGTCGACCACCCAGTTGTTGGATGCCGCCTGCGGTCCCACTCCCGGCGGCAGCATCCCGTAGAGCCGTTCGAGCGGCAGCCCCTGATAAAGCGCGCGCGCCGCGCCGAGCGCCACCGGCGCGCCCTTGGGATAGGGCGGATAGAGAACCGCGAGCTGATCGGGCGTCAGCCGCTGGAGCAGGCGCGCGCGCAACAGCTCGCCGCGGTAGTTCCCGGTGAGCGCGAGATCCATGATCTTGCCCCACACCAGCGAATCCGCCGGACGCCAGGGCTCGAACGTCATGTGCAGGAGATAATACTCGGGCGGCAACGCGCGGCGGCGGGTCTGCGCGAAAGCGTTGACGCCGGCGGCATAGGCCTCGAGCGCGCCCTGCACAGCGGGCGAGAGCCCCGCGAATTGCGCCGCCGCAGCCCGATAGAGGCCGAGCGTGCGCATGGTGCGATCAATCCCCAGCGTCCGCGCGCCGAACACCTCCGACAGCCTTCCGGCGCCATAGCGGCGCATCATGTCCATCTGGAACAGCCGGTCCTGCGCGTGAAGGAAGCCCAGCGCGAAATCGGCGTCGTGCTCATTGGCCGCGCGCACCGTCGGGATGCCGTAGGCATCGCGGGTGATATGCACCGGCGCCTGGAGCCCGGGCAGCGCGCGGGTGCCTTCCGTCACCGGCAGCGACGAGCGCAGATAGATCGTGCCCGCTCCCGCCACCACCAAAATGATGACAGCGAGGCCGAGAGCGATGCGCCGCAGCATCATCAGCCGAGATTGACGATGATCGTCTTCTTGGTGGTGAAATGCTCGAGCATGGCCTCGAGCGAGGCTTCCTTGCCGAGGCCCGACTGCTTCATGCCGCCATAAGACATGTTCGCCTGCACCACCATGTTCTGGTTGACCTGGACGAGCCCCGCTTCGAGCCGCTGCGTAGCGTCGAGTGCCGTCTTGAGGTCGCGCGTCCAGATGGTGGCGGCCAATCCGTAGTCGGTATCGTTCGCCTGCGCGATCGCGTCCTCGTAATCCCGGAATTTGATGATGCAGGTGACGGGGCCGAAAATTTCTTCGCGCGCCAGGCGATGGTCGTTGGCGATGCCGGTGAAGATCACAGGCTGCACGAAATATCCCTTGGCGAGCCGCGCATCGGCCGGCATGGCCGAGCAGCGCAGCGCCTTGGCGCCCGCGGCCGCCTCGCCGACCTCGATATAGGACACGACCTTGTCGTATTGCTGCTTGGAGATGATGGTGCCGATGTCGGTCGCCTCGTCGAGCGGATCGCCCATCTTCATCGCATCGACCTTGGCCTTGAGCCGCTCCAGGAAGGCGTCGTGGATGGAATCCTGGACGAAGATGCGGCTGGCCGCCGTGCAGCTCTGGCCCTGGCGGGTGAAGCGCATGCCGACCACTGCGCCATCGACCGCCTTGTCGAGGTCGGCATCGCCCATGACGATCATCGGGCTCTTGCCGCCGAGCTCCAAAGTCACGGGGATGAGCTTTTCCGCCGCGCTCTTGTAGACCATCTTGCCGGTCTCGACCGAGCCGGTGAAGGTGACCTTGCCGACCCCTCTGTGCGCGACGAGCGGCGCGCCGCATTGCGGGCCCGTCGCCCGACAGGATGTTGAGCACGCCCGGCGGCAGCACCTGGGCCATCACCTGGCAGGCGCGCAGCACGGCAAGCGGCGCCTCCTCGGCCGATTTCACCACCACCGCGTTGCCGGCGACCATGGCGGGCGCGATCTTCAGCGCCATCAGCAGCAGCGGCACGTTCCACGGGATGATCGCGCCGACGACGCCGATCGGCTCGCGCTGGGTGATGGTGAGGGAGCCCGGCCTGAACGGCACGCTCTCGCCCTTCAATTCCGAGCCGAGCCCGCCATAGAAGATCAGCACGTCGGCGAAGACGCCGGCCTCGACGCGGCTCTCGGTGCGGATCGCCTTGCCGGTCTCGAGCGTGATGAGCCGCGCCAATTCTTCAACGTGATCGCCCAGCAGCCGGCCGCATTCGTAGACCAGCCGCCCACGCTCGCGCGATGCCAGCTTGGCCCAGCCCTTCTGCGCCTTGGCCGCGGCCGCGACGGCGATGTCGACATCGCGCGCCGCTCCGTCGGCCGCCTCCGCCACCGTCTCCTGCGTTGCCGGATTGACGATGGGGAAGGTCCGTCCCGACACCGCCGGCACCATGGCGCCATCGATCAGCATCTTGTTGGAAAGCTGCCGCGCCAATGCGCGCGGGTCGAGCACCGGGTCCAGACGATTGGCCAGCATGGAACGGCCTCCTTGCCGCGATGTCCCGGCCGCAGCTTTACCGCATCGCCCTGGCGCAGGGGAAGTTTTTAACCGGCCGCGGCCTCTGCGTCAGTCGAGGCAGTCGAGCTGGCGGCGCACGATGAGGCCCGCCCCCGGGCGCGCGACGAGCGGCCTCAGGTCCGCCCGCCCATTCGGCCCGGCAGCATGCGTCGCAGGACGCCATCGCGCAAAACGAAATGGTGTCCGAGTGCCGCGGCGACATGGAGCCCGACGGCGCCGAGCAGGACCCACACGAGATTGGGATGGACCTCCCCGAAGTCGCGTGCCCAGGTGGCGGCCGGCGGAAAGAGCGCCGGCAGCGGAATGGTCCAGAAGAACATGATCGGCCAATTATGCGCCGCCGCGTTCGCCCAGCCGCTGAGCACGGTGACGAGCACAATGACATAGAGCAGGCTATGCAGCGTCTCGGCCGCCAGCGCCTGCCATCGCGGCAGATCGGGATCCGGCGCGGGCGTGCCCTCCACGACGCGCCAGGCAAAGCGCAGCGTCATCGCGGCCAGAATAAGGACCCCGAACGACATGTGCCAGTTGTTGAGCACGGTGGGCGGCCTCGTCCGGCTGGCGTCCGGCATAAGCCAGCCGAACGTCACTTGAACCGCGATCAGGGCGACGACGAGCCAGTGCAGGAACTTGGCGGTGGGTGTGTAGGCGCGGATGCGCATGCCGATCACGCGCGCTATAGCCCGAGCTCCCTGAGGATCGCCGCGCGGTCGGCGTCGAGATCGGGGCGCGGGGTCGCGCGTGGGCGGATCGGGAAATGCCGAGAATTTGAGCGGGTTGCCGGCGAGGCGAAGCGTGCCGGCATCTTCGTCCTCGACCGTGATCAGCATGTTGCGCGCGGCGACCTGCGGATGGGCCAGGGCCTGCGCGACGTTGTTGATCGGGCCGCAGGGAATGCCCGCCTGCTCCAAGAGCGGGATCCATTCGGCAGTCGGCTTGTCCCTCGAGCGTGCGCTCGAGTTCGTCCTGAAGCTGCGGCTGGTTGCGCAGGCGCAGATCGTTGCTGCGGTAAAGCGGGTTTTCCGCGATGTCGCGGCGGCCCGAGCGCGGCGCAGAGCTTCTGGAACAGCCCGTCATTGCCGGCGGCGATGATGATGTTGCCGTCCTTCGGTCGCCAACGCCTGGAACGGCGTGATGGTGGGATGGCGCGCGCCCAAGGGACCGGGGATCTCGTCCAGCACCGTGTAGCGCATGACCGCGTTCTCCAGGAGCGCGATCTGGCAGTCGAGCATGCCGATATCGATCTTGGTCGCCACGCCGCTGCGCTCGCGATGGAGCAGCGCGGCATTGACGGCGATCGCCGTGTAGAGCCCGGCGCCGATATCGCCGATCGACATGCCGCACCGCGCCGGCGGCTCGCCGGGATAGCCGGTGATGCTCATGATCCCGCCCAGCCCCTGCACCACCATGTCGTAGGCGGGATAGCGCGAATAAGGGCCGGTATGGCCGAAGCCCGAGGCCGCGGCATAGATGAGGCGGGGATATCGGGGATGAAGCGTCTCCCAGCCATAGCCGAACTTTTCCATCGTGCCCGGGCGGAAATTCTCGACCAGCACGT
Source organism: uncultured Alphaproteobacteria bacterium (assembly GCA_963832575.1). GTDB lineage: Bacteria > Pseudomonadota > Alphaproteobacteria > ATCC43930 > CGMCC-115725 > DATJLY01. The sequence continues at coordinate 96,613 of CAWHUT010000008.1, read as the reverse complement.
CGGCGTTGTCGAGCAGGCGCTCGAAGATGGCGCGGTCGTCCGCCGCCTTGAGGTCGAGCGCGATCGACTGCTTGCCGCGGTTGATCGAGGCGAAATAGGTCGATTTGCCGTTGCGGAACGGACCGTATTCGCGCGCGTCGTCGCCCTTGCCGGGCGGCTCGACCTTGATCACGCGCGCGCCCATCTCGGCCATCAGCATGGTGCAGTAGGGCCCGGCGAGGATGCGCGACAGATCGACCACGAGAATGCCCGAAAGCGGCCCTGTAGCGGCCATCGCCATGCCTTTCACGAAGCGGGGGATCGCCGCCTCTTACCGCACGGCGCCGCACCCGGCAATCGCTTGCACCGCGGGCTCAGGTGCGGGATGGTCGGTCCATGATCGAACGCAGCCTGTCCTGCCTCGGGCCGCACGGCTTCTACCGCATGGCCTATGTCGAATGGGGCCGGCCGGAGGGGCGCACCATCGTCTGTGTCCACGGCCTCACCCGCAACGGGCGCGACTTCGACGCGCTCGCCGCGGCGCTGGCCGGGGATGCCCGCGTCATCTGCCCCGACATGCCCGGCCGCGGCAAAAGCGAATTTCTTACCCATGCCGAGGATTACACCTATCCGACCTATCTCGGCGCCGTCGCCACGTTGCTGGCGCGGCTCGGGGTGGACGAGGTCGATTGGGTCGGCACCTCGATGGGCGGCATCATCGGCATGCTGCTGGCGGCGCTGCCGGGCACGCCGATCCGCCGCCTCGTGCTCAACGACGTCGGCGCGGTCATCGCGGCGGAGGGGCTGAACCGGCTCGCGTACCTATGTCGGCCGCGATCCGAGCTTTGCCGACAGAGCCGCGCTCGAGGCGGCGCTGCGCCGGATCGCCGCACCGTTCGGGCCGCTGTCGGACGAGGCCATGGCATCATCTCGCCCGACACAGCGCGCGCCAGCGCGAAGACGGCACGCTGGGGCTGGGCCTACGATGCCGCGCATCGGCGACGTCTTCCGCCAGGGCGAACTGCAGCGACGTCGATCTCTGGGCCCAATGGGATGCGATCAAGGCGCCGACGCTCATCCTGCGCGGCGCTCGAGTCGGACATCCTGCGGCATGAGGACGCCGTCGCCATGACGGCGCGGGGACCCGCGCGCGCGCCTCGTCGAGCTGCCGGGCATCGGCCATGCGCCGGCGCTGGCGACGCCGGACCAGATCGCGCTCGTGCGCGAGTTTCTGCGCGCCTGACGACGTGCCCGGGACACGCCTACCTCGCGCCTGACGGGTTTCGTCGCGCAGTTGCAGGCGGAGCTCGCCGGCGCGGTCGTCGAAATCCATGGCCGCCTCGTGCTCGCCGATGACCCGCCGCATCCCGTCGCCTGGGCCGCCAATGTGTGGTTCGACCCGGTGCGATTGCCGATTGCTTCGATCGCCGATGCCGCGAAAAAGCTGCGCGCGCTCCAACGCAATTGGGCGCTCTATTCCCATGCCCATCATCGTCGCGCCGCGCTCATCGCCGCGAGCTGCCGAAGGTCTCGGCCCGGCCGCTTCCCTTCGGCGCACCCGCGCCGGCGGCGCCGCTCGGCTCCTGGACGCTCATCGATCCCGGCACGGTCCTCGCCGCGCCGCGATGCACCAGCCCCTTTCCCAACGGCGAGGCCGCTTTCGTCGAGGATCGCGCCGCGCCGCCGAGCCGCGCCTATCTCAAGCTGTGGGAGCTGTTCACCGTGATAGGCGTGCGGCCGGGGCCGGGCGAGCTCTGCCTCGACCTCGGCGCCAGCCCCGGCGGCTGGAGCTGGGTGCTGCACGGGCTCGGCGCCCGCGTCATCAGCCTCGACAAGGCGCCGCTCGATCCGCGCGTCGCTGCCCTGCCAGGACTCGTCCACCGGCGCGAGAGCGCGTTCGCCCTCGATCCGCAAAGTTTGGGTAAGGTCGATTGGCTGTTCTCCGATGTCGTGTGCTATCCCGCGCGGCTGTTGGCGCTGGTCGAGAAATGGCTTGCGGCCGGGACGTGCCGGCGCTTCGTATGCACGCTCAAGTTCCAGGGATCGACCGACCATGAAACCGCCCGCCGCTTTGCCGCCATTCCCGGCTCGCGCCTCCTCCATCTCCACCACAACAAGCACGAGCTGACATGGATCAAGCTCGACTGACCGCACCGCCGGCGCTCGCCGATCTCGCCTTCGCCGCCATTCCTGCCGCGCGCGCCGTGGTGGGGCGGCGATCTGCAGACGATCGAGCAACTATCTGCGCCGGCGCGCGCCGCTCGATGCCTGGACAGCTGGAGCGCCTCGTCCTGCCGCTCGGCGACGGCAGCGGCGATCGGCTCGCGGCGGCGCTCAACCGGCCCAGCGCCGGGTGCACCGGCGCGACCGCTGGTCGTGCTCATCCACGGCTTGAGCGGCGAGCGAGAGCAGCTTCTACATGCGCCGGACCGCCGCCCATTTCCTGGCGCTGGGCTATCCCGTGCTGCGGCTCAATCTGCGCGGCGCGGGTCCGTCGCGGGCGATGTGCCGGCTGCAACTACCATGCCGGGCGCAGCGAGGATCTGGCCTTGGCGCTGGCGGCGCTGCCGCCGGCGCTCACGGCGCAGCGGCATCGTCGCGATCGGCTATTCGCTCGGCGGCAACATGCTGCTGAAGTTTCTGGGCGAGCGCGGCGCGGCGCTCGCCGGTGCGCGCCGCCGTGTCGGTGTCGGCGCCCATCGACCTCGCCGCGACCTCGCGGCGGATGCTGCGCTGGCGCAACGTCCTCTATCAGGCCTATCTGCTGCGCGACATGCGCGCGGAAGCGGTGGCCCCCATCGCCGAGCTGACCGCAAGCGGAGCGCCGCGCCGATCGCGCGGTCGCGCGCAGCATCTGGGAGTTCGACGAGGCTTCAGCGCGCCGCGCAACGGCTTCGCCGGCGCCGACGATTATTACGAGCGCAACTCGGCGCGGCATTTCCTCGGCGGCATCGCGGTGCCGACGCTGGTCATCCAGGCGCTCGACGATCCCTGGGTCCCGTCCGAGCCCTATCGCGCTTTCGACTGGCGCAGCAATCCCAACCTCGTGCCGCTGCTGCCCGCAGCACGGCGGGCATGTCGGCTTCCACGGCAGCGACCGGCGCGCGCCCTGGCACGACCTCGCGATCGCGCACTTCCTTGAAGCCGTGTTCAGCCGGCCTTGAGGCGCTTGGCCGCCCACACGGCGGAATAGGTGAGGATGCCGTCGGCGCCGGCGCGCTTGAACGCCCAGCAGCGTCTCCAGCACCACCGACTCGTCGAGCCAGCCGCGCTCGATCGCGCCTTGCAGCATCGCGTACTCGCCGCTCACCTGATAGACGTAGGTCGGAACGAGGAACCGCTCCTTCACGCGCCGGACGATGTCGAGATAGGGCAGGCCCGGCTTCACCATCACCATGTCGGCGCCCTCGGCGAGGTCGAGCGCCACTTCGCGCAGCGCCTCGTCGCCGTTCGCCGGGTCCATCTGATAGGTGCGCTTGTCGGCCTTGCCGAGCGCCGATTTGGAGCCGACCGCGTCGCGGAACGGGCCATAGAAGCCCGATGCGTATTTCGCCGCATAGGACATGATGCGCACGCGCTCGAATCCTGCGCGCATCGAGCGCGTCGCGGATCGCGCCGACGCGGCCGTCCATCATGTCGGAGGGCGCGATCACGTCGGCGCCGGCCTCGGCCTGGACCAGCGCCTGGCGGCACAGGATCGCCACCGTCTCGTCATTGGCGACGTCGCCGTCGCGCACCACGCCGTCATGGCCATGCGTGGTGAAGGGGTCGAGCGCCACGTCGCACATGACGCCGAGATCGGGATGCGCCTCCTTCACCGCCCGCACGGCGCGGCAGACGAGATTGTCGGGATTGACCGCCTCTTCGCCGTCGGGCGTCTTGCGCTCGTGCGGCGTCGCCGGAAAGATCGCGATGAGCGGAATGCCCAGCGCCTTCGCCTCGCCCGCGGCATCGACGAGCGCCGCGATCGACAGCCGGTCGACGCCCGGCATGGAGGCGATCGGCACGCGCGCCGCGCTGCCTCGTGGACGAAGACCGGCCAGATGAAGATCGGCGGCGGTCAGGCGATGCTCCGCCACCAGGCGGCGCGACCAGTCGTCGCGGCGGTTGCGGCGCAGGCGGACGCGGGGATAGGCGCCAAGCGGCTGGGACGGGACGCGGGACAAGGAGCTGGCCTCGAAATCGGCGGCGGTATTGGCGGCGGATGATAGCCTCTCCCGCCGGGGCGAGGGAATGGCCGAGCCGTGCTATGATCGCTGCCATGGACTTCTCGCTGTCCGAAGAGCAGCGCGCGATCCGCGACACCGCCCGGCAATTCGCCGAGCGCGCGCTCCTTCCCAACGCCGCGCGCTGGGAAGAAGAGGCGATTTTTCCCGTCGCGACGCTGCGCGAAGCTGCGTCCCTCGGCTTTGCCGGGATCTATGTGCGCGAGGATGCCGGCGGCAGCGGCCTGACGCGGCTCGATGCGGCGCTGGCGTTCGAGGAGCTGGCGCGCGGCTGCGTTTCGACCGCGGCCTATCTCACCATCCACAACATGGCGTCGTGGATGATCGACCGCTTCGGCAACGCTGAGCAGCGCCGGCGCTTCCTGCCCCAGCTCATGACCATGGCGCACTGCGCGAGCTACTGCCTGACCGAGCCGGGCGCGGGCTCCGATGCCGCATCGCTTGCCGCGCGCGCGGTGCGCGACGGCGATCATTACGTCGTCAACGGCGACCAAGGCCTTCATCTCAGGCGGAGGCGAAAGCGATATCTATGTCGCCATGCTCCGCACCGGCGGCGCGGGCGCGAAGGGCATCTCGTGCCTCGTCGTGGAGAAGGGCACGCCCGGCCTCGCCTTCGGCCGCAAGGAAAAGAAGCTCGGCTGGAACAGCCAGCCCACAGCGATGGTGATCTTCGAGGATTGCCGCGTGCCCGTGGCCAACCGCCTCGGCGCAGAGGGCGAGGGGTTCAAGATCGCGATGATGGGACTCGATGGCGGCCGCATCAACATCGGCGCGTGCTCGCTCGGCGGCGCGCGCGCGTGTCTGGAAGCGGCGCTCCTCCATCTGCGCGAGCGCCAGCAATTCGGCAAGCAACTTGCGGAGTTCCAGGCGCTGCAATTCCGCCTCGCCGACATGGCGACCGAGCTCGAGGCGGCGCGGCTCATGGTCCATCGCGCCGCGCGCTCGCTCGATGACGGCGATCCCGATGCGACGCTCCATTGCGCCATGGCCAAGCGCTTTGCCACCGATGCCGGCTTCCGCATCGCCAACGAGGCACTGCAGCTTCATGGCGGCTATGGCTATCATGAAGGACTGTCCGATCGAGCGCTATGTGCGCGACCTGCGCGTGCACCAGATCCTCGAAGGCACCAACGAGATCATGCGCGTGATCATCGCCCGGCGCCTGCTCGAAACATGAGCGCGGAAGACGAGCTTCTGCTCGAGCGGCGCGGCGGGCTCGGCATCGTCACGCTCAACCGCCCGGAAGCGCTCAACACCCTCTCGCTCGCGATGTACCGCCGCTTCGATCCGGCGCTGGCGGCATGGGGTGAGGATCCCGCGATCGGCGCAGTGGTGGTGCAGGGCGCCGGCCCGCGCGCCTTCTGCGCCGGCGGCGACGTGGTGGCGATCTACCAGGCGCGGGCCGAGACCGGCGGCACCGGCTACAAGGCGGACTTTTTCCGCGAGGAATACTCGCTGGTGCGCCGCGTGCATCGTTTCCCCAAGCCCTATGTCGCGCTGATGGACGGGGTCACGATGGGGGGCGGCGCGGGGATCGCCGTCAACGGCACGTTCCGCATCGCCACCGAGCGCACGCTCTTCGCCATGCCCGAAGTGCAGATCGGCCTTTTCCCCGATGTCGGCGCCACCCGCTTTCTCAATCTGGCGCCAGGGAAGATCGGCCTCTTTCTGGCCCTGACGGGCAAGCGGATAGGGGCGGCGGATGCGCTCTACAGCGGTCTCGCCACGCATTTCGTGCCGCAGGACCGGCTGGAACGCTTGACCGCAGCGCTCGCCCTGCGGACGGGCGAGGTCGCGCCGGTGATCGGTGAATTCGCCGCCTCTCCCGGCGTGGCGACCCTGCCGCTGCTGCAAGAGCCGATCGACCGCTGCTTTGCCGGCGACAGCGTCGAGGCGATCGCGGCGGCGCTCGAGGACGAGCCCGGCACCTGGGCGCAGGAGGCGCGGGCGGCGATGGCGCGCGCCTCGCCCTTGAGCCTCAAGATCACCTTCCGCCAGCTCCAGCTCGGGCGCGCATGGAGATCGAGGCGGCGCTGGCGCTCGAATACCGCCTGACCCAGCACATCATGGACGGCCGCGATTTCTTCGAAGGCATCCGGGCGCTGCTGGTGGACAAGGACCGCCATCCGCGCTGGCAGCACGCGGGGCTCGCCGCGGTGAGCGAGGCCGAAGTCGCCGCCTATTTCGCGCCGATCGGCGCGCGCGAGCTGCGCTTCGGTCCGCCCGCCCCGCAGCCGGCGGGCGCGGTCACGGGCTGAGCGCGGTCAGGCCGGGAAGGGTCAGGCGGTCGACCGTGAGCGCGGCCGCGACATAGCCCTGGCTCGCCTCCGCGTTGATCAGGTTTTGCATTTGCGCGCGCGAGACCGTGGCGGTGGGCTCGAAATAGCCGATCTGGCGCAGGAAATCATAGCTTGCCGTCGGCATCGCCAGGCGTGGCGTGCCCGGTCTTGACCAGGATCTCGATTGCCTTCGGCGCGATGGGCGGTATCTTCGAACCAGGCGATGCTTTTGTCGGTTGCCGCGATAAGGTGTTGTGCCGCCGCGTGGTGCGCGGTCGGCCCAGGCCCGGAGCACGACCATCCCGGTGAAGGGAATGTCCTTCACGTAATCGGCGGCAAGACCGATGGTGTGAAAGCCCTCCTCATCGGCGTGGAAATTGAGGGGCGGGAGCAGCATCGCGGCGTCGGCCACGCCGGCCGTGAGCGCGGCATAGCGCGCCGCCGCAACCCCGGCGCTGATGACGTCGTAATCGCCTTTCTTGAGCCCGTTCGGCGCCCATCATGCGGTCGAAATAGATCGAGATGATGTCGGTGAGCGGCGCCGATCGAGATGGTCTTGCCGCGCAGATCCGCGATCGTCTTGACCGTCGGCTTGGCGACGAGCGCGTAAGGCGCCGACTTGCCGATGATGCGGACGAGCGCCAGCGCCGCACCCTTGTCGATCGCCTGCATCGGCTCCGTCAGCCCGACGCTGACGGCGACATCGAGCGACCCGCCGGTCAGCTCTTGAATGACGCTCGAGCCGCTGGGCGCGAAATTGAGCTCCATGTCGATGTCTTCGGCGGTGAGAAAGCCCTTGGCATCGCGATGTAGAAGGGCCAGAGCGGTGCCTGGCCACCGAGCGTGCCGGCTATGATCTTGTCCGCCGCGATGGCACTCGGCACACCCGGGATCGCGGCGCAGCACACGACCGCGCCAAGGATCATCGCCATCCAGTTCCTGACACCCACCGCTTCGCCTCCCCCGCCGTATTTGTTCCGCCATGCTAGCGCAATCCCATCATGGGGATCACTGTTGTCGTTGCGAGGAGCCTTGCTCCGAAGCAACCTCCGCCGGTTGGAGATTGCCGCGCTTCGCTCGCAATGACCGTCGGAAAGAGCATGTTCCAGGGGATCGAATGAGGCTCTAAACTCGATGAGCGTGCAGCGCGCGCGGCGCGGGCCAGGGAGGATGGGATGCGGATCGGAGTCATCGGGCTCGGCAATATGGGCTGGCCCATGGCGGCCAACCTGGTGAAGGCCGGGCATCGGCGTCGCGGGCTTCGACGTCGCGCGCCGGCGCTCGACGCGCTGGCCACAAACGGCGGCCAGGCGCCGGCAAGCATTGCCGCCGCTGTGGCCGGCGCGGAATTGGTGCTGACCATGCTGCCGGCGGGCGCGCAGGTGCGCACGGTCTATGACGGCGCGGACGGCGTGCTCGCGCGCGGCTCAGAAGGGCGCGCTGCTCGTCGATTGCCTCGACCATCGATGTCGCGACCGCACGCGAGGTCGCGCACGGGCGCCGGGGCCCGCGGCTTCGACATGCTCGACGCGCCGGTTTCGGGCGGCGTCGCCGGCGCCGCGGCGGCGAGCCTCACCTTCATGGTCGGCGGCAGCGACGCCGGGTTTGCGCGCGGCCTTGCCGGTGCTGCAGGCGATGGGCAAGACCATCGTCCATGCCGGTCCCGCCGGCAGCGGCCAGGCGGCCAAGATCTGCAACAACATGATCCTGGGCGTGTCGATGATCGCCGTGTCGGAGGCCTTCGCGCTCGCCGACCGGCTCGGCCTCGATCGCCGGCAAGCTCTTCGACATCAGCGCGAAGTCCTCGGGCCAGTGCTGGTCGATGACCAGCTACTGCCCGGTGCCGGGGCTGGTGCCGGCGGCGCCGTCCAATCGCGACTACCAAGCCGGGCTTCACCGCCGACGATGATGCTGAAGGACCTGAAGCTCGCCCAGGCGGCGGCCAGCGCGGCCGGGGCGGCGACGCCGCTCGGCGCGGAGGCCGCGGCCATTTACCAAATGCTTACCAACGCGGGACTGGGCGCCAAGGATTTCTCGGTAATGTTCCCGTATCTTTCGGGCACTCTCCCGCTTAAATAGTCTTTAACTCCGCCTCGGCTAGGGTCCCGCGATACCAGTCACTTGCCGGGGCTCTCCATGCAGACCGCCTATCTCGACGTGATCGCGCTCGTGGAGCGCCTGCACCGCCAGTTCCTCGAGGTCGTCAAGCTCGAGCTCGACACCCAGGGCGTGCACGACATCAACAACGTGCAGGCGATGATCCTCTACAATATCGGCGAAGCCGGAGATGACCGTCGGCGAGCTGACGCTGCGCGGCTGCTATCTCGGCTCGAACGTCTCCTACAACGTCAAGAAGATGCTGGAGAACGGCTATATCGTGCAGGAGCGCTCGCCGCATGACCGCCGCTCGGTGCGCGTGCGCCTCTCCGACAAGGGCCTGGCGCTGCACCAGAAGATCTGAAGATGCACGAGCGCCATGTCGCCGCGCTGATGCAGGGCGTGGCGCAGAACGACGAGCTCGTGGCCGCGCACAAGACGCTGCGCCGGCTCGAGCGGTTCTGGATTCACGCCGTCGAGCTCGGCGCCCGCGCCGCGACGCAGACGCAGTTCACCCCCGCCGCCTGAGCCATTTCGCCCCGATCCTCAAAGCGCCGGCTCTCGCGCCGGCGCTTTGGCGTTTTGACGATCAGAACGCCGCGATCCCGGTCTGCGCCCGCCCGAGGATGAGGGCGTGGATGTCGTGCGTGCCCTCATAGGTGTTGACCGTCTCCGAGATTCAGCAGATGGCGGATCACGTGGTACTCGTCGACGATGCCGTTGGCGCCGTGCATGTCGCGGGCCATCGCGCGCGATGTCGAGCGCCTTGCCGGTCGAGTTGCGCTTCAGCAGCGACACCATCTCAGGCGTGGCGCGGCCGGCTCCTTGAGCCGGCCGAGGCGCAGGCAGGCATGGAGGCCGAGCGTGATCTCGGTCTGCATGTCGGCGAGCTTCTTCTGGATGAGCTGATTGGCGGCAAGCGGCCGGCCGAAGGCGGTGCGCGACAGCGTGTAGTCGCGCGCCGCATGCCAGCAGAACTCGGCCGCACCCAGCGCGCCCCAGGCGATGCCGTAGCGCGCATTGTCGAGGCATGAGAACGGACCGCGCAGCCCGGTCACGTTGGGCAGCAGGTTCGCCTCCGGCACGAACACGTCCGCCATCACGATCTCGCCGGTGATCGAGGCGCGGAGCGAGAACTTGCCCTCGATCTTGGGCGTCGACAGCCCCTTCATGCCGCGCTCCAGTATGAAGCCGCGGACCACGTCGCCTTCGTCCTTCGCCCACACCACCATGACGTCGGCGATCGGCGAATGGCTGATCCACATCTTGGCGCCGTTGAGGAGATAGCCGCCATCGACTTCGCGCGCGCGGCTCTTCATGCCGCCGGCATCGGAGCCATGGTCGGGCTCGGTCAGGCCGAAGCAGCCGACATACTCGCCGGTGGCGAGCTTGGGCAGGTATTTCTGCCGCTGCTCTTCCGTGCCGAAAGCGTGGATCGGGTGCATCACCAGCGACGACTGCACCGAAAGGGTCGAGCGGTAGCCGCTGTCGACGCGCTCGAGCTCGCGCGCGACGAGGCCGTAGCAGACATAGCTCGCCCCGGCGCAGCCATAGCCGTCGAATGGTCGCGCCGAGCAGGCCGAGCGCGCCCATCTCCGGCAAGACGTCGCGATCGTAACGCTCGCTCGCGGAAGGCGTCGCGGACGCGCGGCATGAGTTTTTCCTGCGCGAAAGCGCGGGCGCTGTCGCGGGCCAGGCGTTCTTCCTCGGCGAGCTCGTCGTCGAGCAGCAGCGGGTCCTGCCAGTCGAACACCGGACGGTCGGACTTGCGGCTGTCGCGGCTGGCGGCGGGGGGTGTCATGCGGGGCTCCTCGGGGAATGGCGGCGTCGGATCGAAGGGCGCTATTCTAACGGCATGGCCGAGGAGCGCGAGATCATCTTCGAATTCATCCGCCGGGGCCCCGCCGTCAAGGTTACTGCCGTCGATCCCACCACCGGCGTCGAAGCGACGATCGTCGGCGATCCCGCGGTCGGGCGAAGCGGCGCTCAAGCGCCTCGCGCGGCAGAAGCTCGACTACGTTCTGGCGAAGGCGCGCGCGGGCCGCTGACGCGCCTCCGTGCGCGGATGATACCGGCGAGCGTGACAAGGCTCGATGCGGCCAGCACGACCCAGGACGGGCGGACGCCGGCCATCGAGCGAGAAATTCGCCGCGATCACGCGCACCAGCGGGGCGTGGAAGGCCAGGTGGAAATAGAGCGCCTCGCCCAGCCCGGTCGCGATCGTCGCGACGAGCCCGAGGAGCGCCACCTGCCACAGTGGCGCCGTCCGTCCGCGCGGCGCGAGCCAGTCGAGCCCGCGCCAGCCCATCAGCCAGAAATAGAACCCGGCCATCCAGGTCGGCTCCCACACGTCGAGCTTCGACTGGATGAAGAAATGGATGCAGCGCGAGGATGCCGATGACATAGACGATCCGGTGCAGCCTCTGCCAGCGCCGCCCGCCCATGCGGCGCACCATGCCGTCGGTCGAGGTCGCCGCCAGCACGGCAAGGCCGCTCAAGGCGACGAAGCCGATGGTGAGATAGAAGCGCAGCACGATCTCCGACGCCACGGTTGCGAGATTGAACGACTCGTCGGCGACGTAGAGGCAGAAATGAACAGACGACGTAGCAGAACGCCGCGACGCCGAGCATGCGGCGCACCTCGATGAGCCGCGGCCAGTTCAACAGCCGCCGCGCCGGCGAGATCACGAGCGCCAGGAAGATCAGACGGATCGTCCACAGCCCGCATTGGTGGATCGCCTCGGTCAAGGGCCGCGAGCCGAGCCAGCCCATGGCAAGGGCGAGGGCCACCCACAGAGCCGGGAATGAACAGGAAGGCAAAGACCGCCGCCTTCAAGGGCGAGAACCGGCCGCCGTAATCGAGCCACGGACGCATGCCTGCTCTCATAGCGCAGGATCGACATGGCGGCCATCGCTTCCCCTTCACGAGTCGGCGAGGAACTTCGTCGATTGCGTGATTGCGTCGCGCCGGCTGCCGGCAGAGGCGGCGCATCGGTGATTTCCGCGTGCGGTCCCGGCCGGGCGCACTCGCGCAGCGAATTCCGTAGCGCGATCAGCGATTTATCCGCATTTCGGCGGGGCTGTCGCAGTCTTGCGCCACGGGTTTGCGCCGCCCGGCGTCGCGGCTGCGGCAAAGAGCCGGCCTTGCCCTTGCGAGCCGCGCGAACGTCGCTTAACTTCGATGCCCCATGGCCTATTTCGTGCAGCAACTCGATCAACGGCCTCACGCTCGGGGCGGTCTACGGCCTGATCGCCATCGGCTACACGATGGTCTACGGCATCATCGGCATGATCAATTTCGCCCATGGCGAGATCTACATGATCGGCGCCTTCGTGGCGTTCATCGCCTATCTCCTGATGGGTGTGCTGGGCGTGAGCTATGTGCCGATCGCGCTCCTCCTCGTGCTGCTGGCGTCGATGGGCTTCACGGCGGTCTATGGCTGGGCGATCGAGCGGATCGCCTATCGCCCGCTGCGCGGCTCGTCCCGGCTCGCGCCGCTCATCTCGGCGATCGGCATGTCGATCTTCCTGCAGAATTACGTGCAGCTCGCGCAGGGAGCGCGGGTGAAGTCGCTGCCGCCGGTGATCAACGGCGGCTTCCGCCTGTTCCAGCAGGGCGGCTTCGTGGTGCAGGTCAGCTATCTCCAGATCCTCATCATCGTGCTCACGGTCGCGCTCATGGCGGGTTTCAGTTCGATGATCGCCACGACCCCGCTGGGCCGGGCGCAGCGCGCCTGCGAGCAGGACATGACGATGGCGGCGCTCCTCGGCATCGACGTCGACCGCACCATCGCGCTCACCTTCATTATCGGCGCGGCGCTCGCCGCCGTCGCCGGCGTGATGGTGACGCTCTATTACGGCGTCATCGATTTCTTCATCGGCTTTCTGGCCGGCGTGAAGGCCTTCACCGCGGCGGTGCTGGGCGGCATCGGCTCGCTTCCGGGAGCGATGCTGGGCGGCCTCCTCATCGGCCTCATCGAGGCGTTCTGGTCGGGATATTTCTCGACCGAATACAAGGACGTCTCGGTCTTCGCCGTCCTGGTGCTGGTGCTGATCTTCCGCCCGACCGGTCTCCTCGGCCGTCCCGAGGTGGAAAAGGTGTGATGGGCGCTGCGCGCATTGCCGTCCCGCTGCGGGACGCGGCGCTCGCGGCGGCGGTGGCCTTCGTGCTCGCGCTGCCGCTGGTGGGGTTCGAGACGGTCGATCTCGGGATCCACGGCATCGGCCTCCAGACGCGCTTCGGCTGGGTCGCGATCGGCGTCGCGGCGGTGTTTCTGGGGCGCCTCGCACTCGCCGGCGCACAAGCAGCGCCGCTGCGCCGGGCGGCGATCGGACTAAGCGCTTTGCCGGCACGCCTCGGCGGCTCCACGCGCCGCATCAGCGTCATGTTCGGCGCGCTCCTCGTCGTCTTCGCGGTCGTCCTGCCGTTCCTGCCGTTTTCCTCGCGCTACCTCGTCGATCTCGCCACCACCGTGCTCATCTACATCATGCTCGGCTGGGGCCTTAACGTGGTGGTCGGGCTCGCCGGGCTGCTCGATCTCGGCTATGCCGCGTTCTATGCGGTGGGCGCCTATTCCTTCGCGCTCATCGCGCGCTGGCTCGGCCTCAGTTTCTGGGAGGCGCTGCCGCTCTCGGGCCTGCTCGCCGCTTCCTTCGGCGTCATGCTCGGCTTTCCCGTGCTGCGCCTGCGCGGCGATTATCTCGCCATCGTCACGCTCGGCTTCGGCGAGATGGTGCGCATCATCCTGCTCAACTGGTCGCCAGTGACGGGCGGGCCCAACGGCATCAGCGGAGTGCCGCGGCCGTCGTTCTTCGGCATGCCCTTCCTGCCCCATGCGCCCCAAGGCGTCGTCACCTTCCATCAGTTCTTCGGCATTCCCTTCGATGCCGGACAGCGCATGACCTTTCTCTATTTCGTGATCCTGGTGCTGGCGCTGGCGACCAACCTCTTCACCCTGCGCCTGCGCCGGCTGCCCATCGGCCGCGCGTGGGAGGCGTTGCGCGAGGACGAGACCGCCTGCCGCGCGCTCGGCATCGACCCGACCAAGGTCAAGCTCTCCGCCTTCGCCATCGGCGCCATGCTCGGCGGCTTCGCCGGCGCCTTCTTCGCGACCCGCCAAGGCTTCATCAGCCCCGAGAGCTTCACCTTCCAGGAAAGCGCCACCATTCTCGCTATCGTCGTCCTGGGCGGCATGGGCAGCCAGATGGGCGTGGTTCTCGCCGCGCTCGTGCTGGTGACGCTGCCGGAGTTCGGCCGCGTCTTCGCCGAATTCCGCATGCTGCTCTTCGGCGCCGCCATGGTGGCGATCATGGTGTGGCGCCCGCGCGGCCTGCTGGCGGAGCGCGCGCCTTCGATCCGGCTCGACAGGACTGAGCGCGCATGACGGCGCTCCTGGACGTGGAGCATCTGAGCATGCGCTTCGGCGGGCTCCTGGCGGTGGACGATGTGTCCTTCGCCGCCGCGGCGGCCGAGATCACCGCGCTCATCGGCCCCAACGGCGCCGGCAAGACCACGGTGTTCAACTGCCTCACCGGCTTCTACCGCCCGAGCGTCGGGCGGCTCGCGCTCGCGCGCGGTAGCGCGACGCATTACCTCGAACGCATGGACGGATTCCGCATCGCGCGAGATGGCGGGCGTGGCGCGCACCTTCCAGAACATCCGTCTCTTCGCCGGCATGACCGTGCTGGAGAACCTGATCGTCGCCCAGCACAACATGCTCATGCGCGCGAGCCTCTTCTCGGTGGCCGGGCTCCTGGGCCTGCCGATGTATCGCCATGCCGAGGCGCGCGCGGTCGAACGGGCGCGCCACTGGCTCGACCGCATCGGGCTCACCGAGCGCGCCGACGACGCGGCCGGGACGCTGCCCTACGGCGCGCAGCGCCGGCTCGAAATCGCGCGCGCGATGTGCACGCTGCCGCATCTTCTCTGTCTCGACGAGCCGGCCGCCGGGCTCAACCCGCGCGAGACCGCGGAGCTCACTGGGCTTCTTGCTGGCGATCCGCGACGAGTACCGCATCGGGCTTCTGCTGATCGAGCACGACATGCGCCTGGTCATGGGCATCTCCGACCGCATCGTCGTGCTGAACTATGGCCGCAAGATCGCCGACGGGCCGCCCGAAGCGGTGCGGCGCGACCCGGCGGTGATCAAGGCCTATCTCGGCGAGGAGGCCTGAGTGCTGTCCGTCGCCGGCGTCCACGCCTTCTACGGCAATGTCGAGGCGCTGAAAGGCGTGGACCTCACCGTCGCGGAAGGCGAGATCGTGGCGCTCATCGGCGCCAACGGCGCCGGCAAGTCGACCCTGCTGATGACGATCTGCGGCCGGCCGCGCGCGCGGCGTGGGCCGCATCATCTTCGCCGGGCGCGACATCACGGCGGCGCCGACCTACGAGATCGTCCGGCTCGGCATCTCGCACGCGCCGGAGGGGCGGCGCATCTTCCCGCGCATGACCGTGCTGGAGAACCTGCAGATGGGCGCGACCGTCGCCGATCCCGCGCACTTTCGCCGGCGATCTCGACCGCATCTTCGCGCTCTTTCCGATGCTGCGCGACCGCCAGGGCCAGCGCGGCGGCACGCTGTCGGGCGGCGAGCAGCAGATGCTGGCGATCGGGCGCGCGCTGATGAGCCGGCCGCGCCTCCTGCTGCTCGACGAACCCTCGCTCGGGCTGGCACCGCTGGTGGTCAAGCACATCTTCGAGGTCATCCGCGCGATCAACGAAGAGCAGGACGTCACCGTCTTCCTGGTCGAGCAGAATGCTCATCAGGCGCTGCGGATCGCCCATCGCGGCTATGTCATGCAAAACGGGCAGATCGCGCTCACGGGGCCCGGTCTCGAGCTCCTCGCCAACGACGATGTGCGCGCGGCCTATCTCGAGGGCGGCGGGTAATGGCAATGCGCGCGATCCTCGGCGGCAGCCCCGCGAGCTTTACCGGCCTGGCCGTGCTCTTCGTCCTCGCTGCGGCGATGACCGGGCAGGCGCTCGCCCGCAACTGGCGTCCGGTGTGGCAGGTGGTGCCGTACGCGCTGCTGCTGGGCGCCGGCGATCGCTTTCTTCTTTTCGCGCTCTTCGATGGCGCGCTGCTTATCGGCGACCGGCTATGCGCTGACCGCCGCGCTGCTGCTGCTGGCCGCTGGCGGCGCCTATCGGCGGACGCAGGCGTGGCATATGGTCACGCAGTATCCGTGGCTCTATGAACGCGCCGGCTGGTTTGCCTGGCGTGCCCGCGGCACGGGCGATCAAGCCTGACGGAAGGCGCAGACAGTGATAAAATTCATTGCATCTTCTCGCCCAGGGAGCGGAACCGCCATGACATCGCTGAGAACGGCACTCCTCGCCGCCTGCCTTCTGGCAGCCCCCGTAGCGGTTGCCGCCGCCGCGGACATCCCGGTCGGCGTGGTCGGGCCGATCACCGGCCAGGACGCCGCCTTCGGCGAGCAGATGACCCGCGGCGCGGACATGGCAGTGAAGGATATCAACGCCAAGGGCGGCGTTCTCGGCAAGCAACTTAAACTTCTGACCGGCGACGATGCCTGCGACCCCAAGCAGGCGGTCGCGGTCGCCAACCGCATGGCCAATGAGAACGTGGTTCTGGTCGTCGGTCATTTCTGCTCCGGCGCGTCGATCCCGGCCTCGGCGGTCTATGCCGAGAACGGCATCCTCCAGATCACGCCGGCCTCGACCAACCCGGCGCTCACCGATGATGCCGCGAAGAACGGCTGGACCAACATCTTCCGCACCTGCGGGCGCGACGACGCCCAGGGCCGCGTCGCCGGCCGCTACATCGTCGACGCACTTCAAGGGCAAGGCGGTCGCCATCGTCCAGGACAAGACCGCCTATGGCAAAGGCCTCGCCGACGAGACCAAGAAGGCCATGAACGCCGCCGGCATGAAGGAGGCGATGTACGAATTGGTGAACCAGGGCGACAAGGACTTCTCCGCGCTCGTCAGCAAGATGAAGGAGGCGCATGTCGTCGCGATCTATTACGGCGGCTACTTCACCGAGGCGGGCCTGCTCATCCGCCAGGCCAAGGAGCAGGGGCTCGATGCCGTGCTGATGGGCGGCGACGCACTCGCGAGCGAGGAATACTGGAAGATCACCGGCGACACCGGCGAGAAGACGCTGATGACCTTCGCCCCCGATCCGCGCAAGCTGGCGAGCGCCCAGTCCGTGGTCGCGGAGTTCAAGGCGCAGGGCTACGATCCCGAAGGCTACACGCTCTACACCTATGCCGCGCTCCAGGTCTTCGTCGCGGCGGCCGACAAGGCGCACTCGACCAAGGTCGATGCTGTCGCCGCGGCCATGCGGGCCAACCGGTTCGATACCGTGATCGGCAATATCGGCTTCGACGCCAAGGGCGACGTGCTCGGTCCCGACTACGTCGTCTATGTCTGGAGCGCCGGCAAGTACAGCGAGATCAAGGGATAGCGCGGGATCTCTATTTCTTGCCGTTGGCGGCGCGCTTGGCTTCCTTGCGGCTGCCATTGCGGCCGAGCCCGATCTTGCGGGCAAAGACCGCACGCTGCTCGGCATAGTTGGGGGCGACCATCGGATAGTCGGGCGCCAGCCCCCATTTCTGCCGATACTGGTCGGGCGTGAGGTTGTAGCTCGAGCGCAGATGCCGCTTCAGCATCTTGAGCTTCTTGCCGTCCTCCAGGCAGATCAGATATTCGGGGTGGATCGACTTGCGCACAGGGACCGCCGGCTTCGGCGCCTCGGCAGCGGCCACGCCGGCGGCGCGCTCGAGCGGGCCCAGCGCCCGCAGCGACCGGTAGACCGCATTGATGATCTCCGTGATCTGCGAACTCGGCAAGGAATTATTGCGCAGATAGGCCGCGACCACGTCCGTCGTCATGCGCAGGAATCCCGTCGCGGGCACCTTTGGTGCAAGCTCAGCCATCGAATGCCCCCGAGTTTGCTTCGACGTGTGATATGACCAGCATGATCGCAAGTCGAAAAACTTCTGTCAATCAAAACCACAGGAATAGATAATATTTGGGTACAATTTTGTCCAATCATGAAAGTGAATGGCGAGATTAACCTAAACAAATTATGACTAGCATGGTGTTTTTGTCCGGCTTCATTGATAGTTTATCATTAACCACTTCCGTCAGCCGCATTCTTCACATAGCTGCCACGCGATGGATGGTAGGCGGCTGGCGAGCCCCACCGAGATATGGTAGGAATGTGCCCTGGTCTTCGCGGTGTCCGGTGCCATGCCTGAACGCGTCGTCGTTGCTGCCGATCATGGTGGCTATGGCCTCAAAGCAATCCTCGTTGCCGAGCTTCGCGCCGGCGGCTTCGAGGTGCTGGACCTCGGCACCGACGGCACGCGACCCGGTCGATTATCCCGACATCGCCGGCGCGCTCGCACTGGCGATCGACGCGGGCCAGGCGCAACGCGGCGTGCTCCTGTGCGGCAGCGGCATCGGCATGTCGATCGCCGCCAATCGCCATCGCACCGTCCGCGCCGCGCTCTGCCACGACGGCTTGACCGCCCGTCTGGCACGGCAGCATAACGACGCCAACGTGCTGGTGCTGGGCGGCCGGCTGATGGGGGCCGAGCTCGCCAAGGATTGCCTCAAGATCTTCCTCTCGACCGATTTCGAGGGCGGACGTCATGCCCGCCGCATCGCCAAACTGTCCTAATCCCAAGGCTTGCCATCATGTCCGCTCCCGATGCCGCCGCGCTTGCCTCCGACCGCTTCTTTGCGGTGCACCTCGCGGAGACCGATCCCGAGATCGCCGCCGCCATCGGCCGGGAATTGCGGCGCCAGCAGGATCAGATCGAGCTCATCGCATCCGAGAATTTCGCCTCGCGCGCCGTGCTCGAGGCGCAAGGATCGGTGCTCACCAACAAATACGCCGAAGGCTATCCGGGCCGGCGCTACTACGGCGGCTGCGAGTATGTCGATGTCGTCGAAGAGCTTGCGATCGACCGCGCTAAGCGCCTCTTCGGCTGCGGCTTTGCCAATGTCCAGCCGCATTCGGGCTCGCAGGCGAACCAGGCGGTGATGCTCGCGCTGATCAAGCCCGGCGACACCATTCTCGGCATGTCGCTGGCGGCGGGCGGGCATCTCACCCATGGCGCGGCGCCCAATCTTTCCGGAAAATGGTTTCACGCCGTACATTACGGCGTGCGCCGCGAGGATGACCGCATCGATTACGACGAGGTCGAGCGCGTGGCCCGCGCCGAGAAGCCCAAGCTCATCATCGCCGGCGGCTCGGCCTACTCGCGCATCATCGATTTCGCGCGCTTCCGCCGCATCGCCGATGCGGTCGGGGCCTATCTGATGGTCGACATGGCGCATTTCGCCGGGCTCGTCGCCGCCGGGGTGCACCCGAGCCCGCTGCCGCATGCCCACGTTGTTACGACAACGACGCACAAGACCATGCGCGGGCCCCGCGGCGGCATGATCCTCGGCAACGACGAAGACATCGGCAAGCGCATCGACAGCGCGGTGTTTCCCGGCCTTCAGGGCGGCCCGCTGATGCATGTCATCGCCGCCAAGGCAGTCATGCTTGAAGAGGCGCTCCGGCCCGAGTTCAAGCTCTATACCCGCGCCGTCGTCGACAACGCCGCTATGCTCGCCTCGACGCTCGCCGAGCGCGGCTTCGCCATCGTTTCCGGCGGCACCGACACGCATCTCCTGCTGGTCGATCTGCGCAGCAAGCACCTCACCGGCCGCGATGCCGAGGTATCGCTTGAGCGCGCCGGCATCACCTGCAACAAGAACGGCGTGCCCTTCGACCCGGAGCAGCCGACGGTGACCTCGGGCATCCGCCTGGGCAGCCCCGCCGCGACGACGCGCGGCTTTCGCCAGGCGGAGTTCCGCCAGGTCGGCGAACTCATCGCCGATGTGCTCGACGGGCTCGCGCTGAGCGGTGCTGCGGGCAATGGCGCGGTCGGAGCAAGCGGCGCGGCACAAGGCGGCGCAGCTTTGTGCCCGTTTTCCGGTCTATCCGTGACGGCCGGGCGGATCTGAGCGCCGGGCAAGGGGAGGGAGCGCATGCGCTGTCCGTTCTGCGGCTGCGAGGATACCCAGGTCAAGGATTCCCGACCGACCGACGATCGCGCCGCGATCCGACGCCGGCGCCAGTGCCCCAATTGCGCGGCGCGCTTCACCACCTTCGAGCGCGTGCAGTTGCGCGAGCTGACCGTGGTCAAGAAGAACGGCCAACGCGAGCCCTTCGAGCGCGACAAGCTCGCGCGCTCGATCCGCATCTCCTTGCGCAAGCGCCCGGTCGAGATCGAGCGCATCGAGCGCGTCATCAATTCGATCGTGCGCCAGCTCGAAAGCTCGGGCGAGACCGACATCCCCAGCGACATGATCGGCGAGCTTGTCATGGAATTGCTGGCCTCGCTCGATCAAGTCGCCTATGTCCGCTTCGCCTCGGTCTACCGCAATTTCCGCGAGGCCAAGGATTTCGGCGAGTTCGTCGGGCGCATCGGCGCCAATGTCGAGCACGATTGAGCAGCGGGTGGATGATCTCGCTTTCATGCGCATGGCGCTGGCGCTGGCGCGGCGCGGTCTCGGCACGGTGTGGCCCAATCCGACGGTAGGCTGCGTCCTGGTCAAAGACGGCGAGATTGTCGGGCGCGGCTGGACCCAGCCGGGCGGCCGGCCGCATGGCGAGGCCGAGGCGCTGCGCCGCGCCGGTGCCAGCGCGCGCGGCGCCACGGCCTTCGTCAGCCTCGAGCCGTGCTGCCATTGGGGCCAGACGCCGCCCTGCACCGAGGCGCTGGCCGCCGCTGGCGTCGCCCGCGTCGTGCTGGCGATCGCCGATCCCGATCCGCGCGTCAGCGGCAAGGGCGTGGCCGCGCTGCGCGCCGCCGGCATCGCGGTCGAGACCGGCCTCTGCGCGGACGCCGCGACCGAGATCAATGCCGGCTTCCTGTCGCGCGTGGAGCGCGGGCGGCCGCTCGTCACGCTGAAGCTCGCCACCACCCTCGATGGGCGGATCGCCACCGCCACGGGCGAGAGCCGCTGGATCACCGGCGCGCCGGCGCGGGCGCGGGCGCACCTGCTGCGCGCCACCCATGATGCCGTCATGATCGGCAGTCAACACCGCGCTTGCCGACGATCCTGAGCTCACCTGCCGATTGAACGGCCTGGAGGCGCGCTCGCCCGTGCGCATCGTCGTCGACGGTAGGCTGGCGCGTGCCGCTGACCGCCCGGCTCGTTGCCGAGGCGACGCCGCACGCCGACCTGGTTCCTGGTGCGCGCGGGCATCGACGAGGCCAGCCGCCGCACCTTGGCCGATTGCGGCGTCGACGTGATCGAGGTCGATGCCACCAGCGCCGGCGCGCTCGATCTCGCGCCGGGCGCTTGCGGCGCTCGGGGGCCGCGGCGTGACCCGGCTTCTGGTCGAGGGCGGCGGCGGCCTTGCCGCGGCGCTGCTGGCGGCCGATCTGGTCGACCGTGTCGCCTGGTTCCGGGCGCCGCTTCTTATCGGCGGCGACGGCAGGCCGGCAGTCGCCGCGTTCGGCGTCACCGCCCTTGCCGCCGCCCCGCGCTTCAAGCGCCTGTCGCTTGAGGAGTTCGGCGAGGATGTGCTGGAAACATTGAGGCGCGCGGCCTAGGTTACGGCGCATCATGTTTACCGGCATCGTCACGGATATCGGGGTCGTGCGCGCGGTCATCCCCGGCGGCGACACGGAGTTCCGCATCGGCACCGCCTATGACACCGCCGATCTCGCGATCGGCGCGTCGGTCGCGTGCGCCGGCGCCTGTCTCAGTGTGGTGGAGAAGGGACCGGACTGGTTCGTCGTCTCCGCCTCGGCCGAAACCCTGGCGCGCACCACCCTGGGCGCGTGGCGGGCCGGCACCGCCGTCAATCTCGAGCGCGCCGTCAAGAGCGGCGACGAGATGGGCGGCCATATCGTCACCGGCCATGTCGATGCCGTGGCCGCGATCGTCGAGCGCCGGCCGGAGGGCGATTCGGTGCGCTTCGTGTTCGAGGTGCCGCAGGGCTACGAGGTGGCGCTGGCGACCAAGGGGTCGGTCGCGCTCGACGGCGTCTCTCTCACGGTGAACGAGGTCATGGGCCGGCGCTTCGGCGTCAACATCATTCCCCTTACCCAGGCGAAGACGACGTTCGGGACGGCGGCGGTCGGCGACCGCGTCAATCTCGAGATCGACGTCATCGCCCGCTACATTGCGCGCATCTTGGGAAGGACGTTGGCATGAGTTTCGTCGAGGTCACGTCGAAGATCGAGGAGATCATCGAGGAGGCGCGCAACGGCCGGATGTTCATCCTCGTCGACGACGAGGACCGCGAGAACGAAGGCGATCTCATCATCCCTGCGCAGATGGCGACGCCCGAAGCGATCAACTTCATGGCGCGCTTCGGCCGCGGCCTCATCTGCCTCGCCCTCACCAAACAGCGCTGCGAGCAGCTTCGCCTGCCGCTTGATGACGCCGCACAACGCGACGCGGCACCAGACGGCGTTCACCGTCTCGATCGAGGCGCGCGACGGCATCACCACCGGCATTTCCGCCCCCGACCGCGCGCGCACCGTTGCGGTGGCGATCGATCCGGCCAAGGGGCCCGAGCACATCGTCACGCCCGGCCACATCTTCCCGCTCATGGCGCGCGACGGCGGCGTGCTGGTGCGCACCGGCCATACCGAGGCCTCGGTCGACATCGCGCGGCTCGCCGGCCTCAACCCGTCGGGCGTCATCTGCGAGATCATGAACGACGACGGCACCATGGCGCGCCGGCCCGAGCTCGTCGCCTTCGCGCAGCGCCACGGGCTCAAGATCGCCACCATCGCCGATCTCATCGCCTATCGCCGGCGCCACGACCGCATCGTCGAACGCGTGCTCGAGGCGCCGTTCTGGAGCACCTTCGGTGGCGAATGGCGCATGCACATCTATGCCAACCGCATCGCCTATGCCGAGCACATCGCGCTGGTGAAGGGCGACATCACCACGCCCGAGCCGGTGCTGGTGCGCATGCACGCCGTCAACGTGCTCGACGATGCCCTGGCCAATTCCAAGAGCGGCCGCGGCGATCTCCTGCGCCGGTCGATGACCATGATCACCAACGAGGGCCGCGGCGTCGTCGTGCTGCTGCGCGAGCCGACCCCGACCGCGCTGTCCGAGCGGGTGCGCGGCTTCATCGAGACCGGCCGGCCACAGCGCGAGCTGCGCGACTATGGCATCGGCGCGCAGATCCTGATCGATCTCGGCGTGCGCGACATGGTGCTCCTGTCGAACGTGCCGCGCACCATCGTCGGCCTCGACGGCTACGGTCTCCATGTCATGGGGCGCAAGCCCATTCCGACGGAAACCTGAGATGGCGGCAGCGTCGCACATCATGATCGTCGAGGCGCGCTACTACGCGCATATCTGCGACGAGCTCTTGAAGGGCGCGGTCGCCGCGCTCGAACGAGGCGGGGGCGACCCATAAGCGCTTCACCGTGCCCGGCGCCTTCGAGATCCCCGCGGCGATCCGCTTTGCCGCGCTGGCGGGCGCGCGCGGCACGGGGCCGCATTTCGACGGCTTTGTCGCGCTCGGCTGCGTCATCCGCGGCGAGACGTCGCATTACGACCATGTCTGCCAGGAATGCGCGCGCGGCATTCAGGACCTGGCGATCGCGACACGACCTCGCCGATCGGCTTCGGCGTCCTCACCGTCGAGAACGAGGCGCAGGCGCTGGCTCGGGCCAGTGTCGCGCGCCGCAACAAGGGCGGCGAGGCGGCGC
Source organism: uncultured Alphaproteobacteria bacterium (assembly GCA_963832575.1). GTDB lineage: Bacteria > Pseudomonadota > Alphaproteobacteria > ATCC43930 > CGMCC-115725 > DATJLY01. The sequence continues at coordinate 73,322 of CAWHUT010000008.1, read as the reverse complement.
GGGCCTGTCTGGCCATGATCGCGCTGAAGCGCGAGCTCGGTCTCATCCCGCGATGACCGGCACGGTGGAAAGCGCGCGCAAACCCCATCCCGGCCGCCGCCGCACCGCCGCGCGGCTCGCCGCGGTGCAGGCCCTCTATCAGATCGAGCTGGCCGGCGCGCCGGTCGAAAGCGTGATCGGCGAATTCGTCCACCACAGCCTCGGGCGCGATGATCGAAGGCGCGCGCTTGGGCGAGGCCGACCCGGCGCTTTTCGCCGGCCTCGTCCGCGGCGCCAACGGCGCGGCATGACGAACTCGACCAGCTCATCGCCACGGCGCTCACGCCGGATTGGCCGCTCGAGCGGCTGGAAGCCGTGTTGCGCGCGATCCTGCGCGCCGGCGCCTTCGAGCTGCTGGTCTGCGATCGACGTGCCGGTCGCCGGTCGTGATCAGCGAATATCTCGACATCGGCCACGCCTTCTTCGCCGGCAAGGAGCCCGGCCTCGTCAACGGCGTGCTCGACCGGTCTGGCGCGCACTGCTGCGGCCGAGGAGGCCGGCTCCAGGGACCGCGATGGCAGCACCGCGTCTCGATGAGTTCGCGCGGATCGCTCGTTTCTTCGCGCCCCTTGCGGCGCCGGGAGCGCTGGGCCTCCTCGACGACGTGGCGCTCATCGACGGGCCGCCGGGCGAGCAGTACGTGCTGAAGACCGACGCCATCGTCGAGGGCGTGCATTTCCTCCCCGACGATCCGCCGGCGCAGGTGGCGCAGAAGCTGCTGCGCGTCAATCTCTCCGATCTCGCCGCCAAGGGCGCGACGCCGGTGGGCTATCTGCTGACGACGGCGCTGCCGACGGCCCGCGACGAGGCGTGGCTGGAAGAGTTCGCCGACGGGCTGGCGGCGGATCAGGCGACCTATGGGATCGGCCTGCTCGGCGGCGATTCCGTGGCAACGCCCGGGCCGGTCACGCTCTCGGTGGCGGCGATCGGCCGCGTCGCCGCCGGGCGCGCGGTGCTGCGCAGCGGCGCCCGGCGCCGGCGATCGCGTCTATGTGTCCGGCACGCTCGGCGACGCGGCGCTCGGCGTGATGGCGGCCAAAGGCGGCGATCTCGGCATCGCGCTGGCCGGAGCGGGATTTCCTCATCGACCGGTTTCGCCTGCCGCAGCCGCGGCTGGCACTCGGCCCGCGCCTCATCGGACTGGCCACGGCGATGATGGACATCTCCGACGGCCTCGTCGCCGATCTCGGCCATATCTGCGCGGTGTCCGGCGTCGCCGCACGTGATCGAGGCGGAGCGTTTGCCGCTTGTCGCCGGCGGCGCCGCGCGGCGCTGGCGCGCGATCCGACGCGTCTCGCTGCCGTGCTCGGCGGCGGCGATGATTACGAATTGCTGTTCACGGCGCCGCCGGATGTCGGAGGCTCGACTCGCGGCGCTGGCGCGCGAGGTCGCGGTGCCCGTCACCGCGATCGGCCGGATCGAGGCGGGGCAGGGGGTGCGGGTCGCTCGACCGCGGCGGAACGGAGATCACGGTCAAGGTGGCAGGTTATGAGCATTTCTGAGCGTGTGGCCGCGTCTGCCGCTGACTTGGCGCTGGCCGGCGGGACGGCCGCTGGCGGCCGACCGCTCGGCCGTGGTCATGCCGGTGCCGGGGCAGCCGTTCTTCGTCCAGCTCGCGCCCGATCTTCGTGCCGGTGATCGACAAGGACAGCGTGTCGCGCCAGGTCAGCATCGCCGTCGCGGTCGAGATCGCCGACGGCGGCCAGACGCCCGACGTCGAGAAGAAACGCCCCACCCTCGACGACGCCTTCCTGCGCGACGTCTATGTCTATGTGCAGCAGCGTGGCGGGATCGGCTCGCCCGAGGGCGAGCAGGCGCTGAAAGAGCGGCTGCGCCAGACCGCCGCGCACATCCTCGAGCCCGTGTCCGGTCAAGGAAGTCGAGATCGAGGAGTTTTTCGAGCAGAAGCACTGACGCCGGCGGGCGGGTTGCCTCGCTGGCGCATCTCTTATATGTTCCGCGCGCTTTTCGATCGGGGTCGCTTTCCAACCAAGGGTCTCAACGAATGAACATCGCGATCTGGGTGGTCGCCGCCGCGGGGGCGCTCGCCATTCTTTATGGCATTGTGACCGCGCGATCGGTGCTGGCGGCCGATGCCGGCACGCAGCGCATGCAGGAAATCTCCGGCGCGATCCAGGAGGGCGCGCGGGCCTATCTCAACCGCCAGTACCGCACCATCGCGGTCGTCGGCGTCATCGTGTTCGTCATCCTGTGGGCGCTCTTGGGCTGGCGTTCCGGGCTTGGCTATCTCGTGGGTTCGGTCCTGTCGGGCGCCGCCGGCTATATCGGCATGAACGTCTCGGTGCGCGCCAATGTCCGCACCGCCCAGGCGGCGCGCAAAGGCCTCGCCGCGGGCCTCTCCATGTCCTTCCGCGCGGGCGCGGTCACGGGCATGCTGGTGGTCGGGCTCGGCCTCCTCGGCGTGTCCTTCTATTATTTCTTCCTGCGCGCGACCCTGCCGCCGGGCGATACGCGGCAGATTCTGGAAGCGATGGTGGCGCTGAGCTTCGGCGCCTCGCTCATCTCGATCTTCGCGCGCCTGGGCGGCGGCATCTTCACCAAGGGGGCCGATGTCGGCGCCGATCTCGTCGGCAAGATCGAAGCCGGCATCCCCGAGGACGACCCGCGCAATCCGGCCGTCATCGCCGACAATGTCGGCGACAACGTCGGCGACTGCGCCGGCATGGCGGCCGACCTGTTCGAGACCTACTGCGTCACCGTGGTGGCGACCATGCTGCTGGCGGCCATCTTCTTCGAGGGCGCCCTGCGCGACACCATGCTGCTGCTGCCGCTCATGATCTGCGCGGTCTGCGTCGTCGCCTCGGTCATCGGCACGTTCTTCGTGCGGCTGGGGTCGAGCGGCAACATCATGGCGGCGCTCTATAAGGGCGTCATCGCCGCGGGCGTGCTCTCGGCGCTGGCGATCGCCGGGACGATCTCCGTGATGCTGGGGTTCGACGTCGCCCTGCCGATGGTCGGCGGCGTCACCACTACCGGCGCGCGGCTCTTCGGCTGTGCGATCACGGGGCTGGTCGTCACCGGGCTGCTGGTCTGGATCACGGAATATTACACCTCGACCGAGTACCGGCCGGTGCGCAGCATCGCCAACAGCTCCATCACCGGGCACGGCACCAACGTCATCCAGGGTCTCGCCGTGTCGATGGAAGCGACCGCGCTGCCGGTGATCGTGATCTGCGGCGGCATCATCGTCGCCTTCCTCCTGGCGGGGCTCTTCGGCATCGCGGTGGCGGCGACGACGATGCTGGCGCTCGCCGGCATGATCGTGGCGCTCGATGCCTATGGCCCGGTGACCGACAACGCCGGCGGCATCGCCGAGATGGCGGATCTCCCGAAAGAAGTGCGGCGGACCACCGATGCGCTCGACGCCGTCGGCAATACCACCAAGGCCGTCACCAAGGGCTACGCCATCGGTTCGGCCGGGCTCGCCTCGCTGGTACTCTTTGCCGCCTATACCGAGGATCTGCACCACTACTTTCCCAATCTTGCGGTGAACTTCACGCTGCAGGATCCTTTCGTGGTGATCGGCCTCTTCATCGGCGGGCTGTTGCCGTATCTCTTCGGCGCGCTCGGCATGACGGCGGTGGGCCGTGCGGCGGGCGCGGTGGTGCTCGAGGTGCGCCGGCAGTTCAAGGAGATACCCGGCATCATGGAAGGCCGCGCCAAGCCCGACTATGGCCGCGCCGTCGACCTCCTCACGCGCGCCGCGATCCGCGAGATGATCGTGCCGTCGCTCCTGCCGGTGCTGGCGCCGATCGTGCTTTATGTCGTGGTCTGGGCCATCGCAGGCCGCGCCGCGGGCTTCAGCGCCTTGGGCGCGATGCTGCTCGGGACGATCGTCACGGGGCTCTTCGTCGCGATCTCCATGACCTCGGGCGGCGGCGCCTGGGACAATGCCAAGAAGTACATCGAGGAGGGCCACCACGGCGGCAAAGGCTCGGAGGCGCACAAGGCGGCCGTGACCGGCGACACCGTCGGCGATCCCTACAAGGACACGGCCGGGCCGGCGATCAATCCGATGATCAAGATCACCAACATCGTGGCGTTGCTGCTGCTCGCCATCCTCGCCGTCAGCCACTAGGAGACAAAGAGCCGCGGCCCAAGCGTTGAGCAAGAACATTGTCTTCTGCGCCGACGGGACCTGGAACGGCCCCGGCGAAGCCGATCACGACGATAAGGCCGCGCCCGCCACGAACGTCTTCAAGCTCTTTCTCAACCTCGGCGGCACGGACGCTCCGGGCAGCGTTCTCCTGGCCAAGGAACAGGAACGCGTCCTGACCGGCGCCGACGGGTCGCTGCAGCAGGTTGCGAAATATCTCGACGGCGTCGGCGACTCCGACAATTTCCTGGTGAAGATGCTCGGCGGCACGCTCGGCGCCGGGCTCATCACGCGCATCGTTCGCGGCTACACCTACATCTCCCGCAACTACGTGGCCGGCGACAGGATCTTCATTGTCGGCTTCAGCCGCGGTGCCTACACGGCGCGGGCGCTCGCCGGGATGATCGCGGCCAAGGGCTTGCTCGATGCGAGCAAGACCGATCCGGCGGACAAGACCAACGCCTACCGGTGGGGCTCGGCGGTCTGGTACGCCTACCGACGCGCTGCCTTGGCGGCGAGCATCAACTGGCTCGGCCTGCTCGAGCAGACCGTCATCGACCTGCCGGGGTTTTTCCTGCGGCCGCCCCCCGCCGATCACCTGATTGCCGCACCGATGGAGGCGGTCACCGTGTGGGACACGGTCGGCGCGCTCGGCATCCCCGAGTTCACCCGCAGCATGGTGCGCATCGATGTCTTCCGCTTCGCCGATACCCAATTGAGCCCCTTGGTTCATCACGGGCTGCAGGCGATCGCGGTGGACGAGCGCCGCAGCGATTTCACGCCGACCTTCTGGGATGCTGCCCCGCGCATCACCCAGGTCCTTTTCCCCGGCGCCCACGCGGATGTGGGCGGAGGCTATCCGACGACCGCCACGGAAAGCGGCCTGTCAGATCGCGCCCTGCAATGGATGACGGGCGAGCTCGCCAAGCTGGGCGTGCTGTTTGCGGCGAATCCAACCTATGTGCCGCACCCGGATGCCGCCGGTTCGGCGCATCAGCCGTGGATGCACCCGCCGTGGGATGTGCTGCCGCGATCCTCGAGGGTCATGCCGTCTCGGCTTGGCGCTGGCGCAATTCGTCCTTGATCGGATGGCCAGTCGGGCGGTCGTGCCCGATCCGGGCGCCGCGTCATGTCCCTATGCGCCCGACAATCTGGCAGCCTATATCGCCGGCAACGCCGCCGCTCCCGGCGTTGCCTTGGCATAGCCGAGCGTCGGACCTGCGAGGCCGGCTATTTACCGGAAGCGGTGCCGTTGCCCTTCGGCTGGCTGGCGAAGCGGCCGAGATTGCCGAGAAGCTGCTCGATGACCGAGAACTCGCGGCCCGGTGCGGGCGTGGCGTTGGGGTTGGGGGTGATCGCCTCGGCGTCGGCCATGGTCTTGCGGTTGAGATCGAGGACGACGCCGTTGCTGTCGAAGTCGATGGCGACGACCTCCTGGTCGAGCAGGACCGGATTCGTGAACGGCACCGGCCGCGTCCTCTGGCTGATGTAGTACCAGGTGTTGTCGTCGAAGGCGGCCGTGCTCGAGGGCGTGCCCAGAAGCTGCGTGACCGTGGCCTTGTTGGTGACGCCCGGCTTGATCGTGGCCAGCTTTTCCGGATCGGGCAAATTGCCGTGCTGATCGACCGGGTTGCTGCACCCGGCCAAGGTCATGAGCGCGGCCGCCACCGCGGCACACATCAGCCGGGAGCGCACGCTCGCGCCGGGGCGATTGACAATCTTGACGTCCGTGCCCATTTCGGCGGGGAAGTTGCACCCCGGAGCCACCGTCTGTCAATTGCTCCGGAGGTGTTATTTGGTCGGGGTCGATGCCGCTCGCCACGCTCTTTCGCCGCAGCCGGCGGCATCATGCCGTCATCGCCGCCTACACCCGCATCGTCGAACGCGCGCGCCAGCCGCAGTTCTTCGCCGAGTGGGGCGTGCCTGACACGCTCGACGGTCGCTTCGAGGTGCTGGCGCTCCATGCGTTTCTCGTGCTCAACCGCCTGAAAGCCGAGCACGACGAGACCGCCGCCTTCGCCCAGGATCTCTTCGATACGCTTTTCGCCGATCTCGACCGCGCCATGCGCGAGATGGGCGCCACCGATGTCGGCGTCGGCCGTCACGTCAAGGCGATGGCGCGCGGCTTCTACGGCCGCATCGTCGCCTATGAGCGCGGCCTCGCCGGCGGCGTCGAGGCGCTGGCGGCGGCGCTGGAGCGCAATCTCTTCGGCACCGCCGCGCCTGCATCCGACCGGCTCGAGCTCGCTTGTCGCTATCTCCGGCGCCAGGCCGCCGCCTTGGCGGCGGTTCCGGTCGCTGTTCTACTCACGGGCGAGGTGCCGTTCGCGCCGCTGGAGGAGGAGCGGTGAGGGCGATGGAGGCCCAGCCGGAATTCGCGCGCCCCGTCGAGATACCCCGCGCCGTCGGCCGGGAGGCGACGCATACGATCGCCGCCAATGAGGCGGAGCGGGCGGCGCTCGCCGAGCGCTTCTCGCTCCTCACGCTCGCTCGGTTCGAGGCCGAGGTGCGGCTCATGGTTCTCAGGGGCGGCATGGTGCGGCTTTCCGCATCGTTCGCGGCCGAGGTCGTACAGGCCTGCATTGTCACGCTCGAACCGGTGGCGAGCCGGATCGAGGAGGACTTCACCCTGCTCTACGGCGCCGGCGATGATGCGCGCGAGGTCGTGCTCGACGGCGAGGCCGAGACCATCGAGCCGTTGGTCGGCACCCGGATCGACATCGGCGAGGCGGTGGCGCAGCAATTGTCGCTGGCGCTCGATCCCTTTCCGCGCGCCCCCGGCGCGAGTCTCGATCCGCTCGCGTGAGGCTCAGGCCTGGGCCGCCTCGGCGAGAAGCGCGAGCGCGCGCTCCACCGTGAGGCGCCGCACGTCGCCGCGGTCGCCGGGGAAAACGCGGCTCTCGGTTTTGACCGCGCCGCCGCGCCGCGCCAGGCCGAACCACACCAGCCCCACCGGCTTTCCCGGCGTGGCGCCGCCAGGGCCGGCAATGCCGGTGACGGCGACCGCGAGATCGACGGGCGCGTGGGCAAGCGCGCCCGCGGCCATGGCGGCGGCGACCTCGCTCGCTCACCGCGCCGCGGGCGGCGATGACGGCGGCGGGCACGCCCAGAAGCTCGGTCTTGGCCTCGTTGGAATAGGTGACGAAGCCGCGCTCGACCACGTCGGACGAGCCGGCGATGTCGGTGAGCGCCGCGGCGATCATGCCGCCGGTGCAGGATTTGGCGGTGGCGAGCTTCAGGCCGCGCGCGCGGCAGCACTCCAACACCGTTTCGGCCAGGCGGCCCAGCGCATCATCGGCCAAGGAGATACCTCGCGATCAGCAGGATCGCCGCGGCATAGAGCGCGGCGAGGATGTCGTCGAACATGACGCCGAAGCCGCCGCCGATGCGGCGGTCGGCCCAGCCCACGGGCCACGGCTTCACCATGTCGAAGAAGCGGAACAGCACGAACCCCGCGGCAAAGAACCAGCGGATCGAGCGGCGCCGCCGCCAGCGTCAGGAACTGCCCCGCCGCCTCGTCCACGACGATGATCTGCGGGTCCTTGCCCAACCGGCGCACGAGCAAGGCCGCCGCCCACCATCCGCGCGAGAAACAGCACGGCCGCACCGGCGACGAGCCCCGTCGCGCCGGCGCCCGCACGCGATGAGCCAGGCGAAGGGCAGCGCCACCAGCGAGCCGCATGTGCCCGGCGCGCGCGGGGCAAGGCCGACGCCGCACAAGGTCGCCACCAGCATCGCGGGATGCGTGAGCGCCGGCCGCATCGTCCGGGGCTCGGCCATCGCGGCGCTCACCACGGCAGGCGCAGGGTTGCCACGGCGCTCGCCGCGATGCCCTCGCCGCGGCCGGTGAAGCCGAGGCCTTCGGTGGTGGTGGCCTTGACGCTGACGCGGCGCGGCTCGAGCGCGAGGATCTCCGCGATCCTCTGCACCATCGCGTCGCGATGCGGGGCGATCCGCGGCCGCTCGCACACGATGGTCACGTCGACATGGGCGATGCTGCCGCCGGCCTGGGCGACAAGCGAAGCGGCATGGCGCAGGAAGAGATGCGACGGCAGCGCCGCGCCACTTGCGGATCGCTGGGCGGGAAATGGACGCCGATATCGCCTGCGCCGAGCGCGCCCAGCACGCGCATCGGTCAGCGCATGGAGCCCGACATCGGCGTCGGAATGGCCGACCAGCGCCTGCGCGTGCGGGATGCGCACGCCGCACAGCCAGACATGATCGCCGGGCCCGAAGGCGATGGACGTCGAAGCCCTGGCCGATGCGGACATCGCCCTGGCGCGCGGCGATGAGACGCTCGGCACGCCCCAGATCGTCCGCTGTCGTCACCTTGAAATTGTCGTCGCTGCCGGCGACGAGCCGCACGGCGAAGTCCCGCGCGCTCCGCCACGGCGGCATCGTCGGGAAGATCGCTGCCGGCGCAGGCACGGTGGGCCGCGAGGATCGCCTGATAGCGGAAACCCTGCGGCGTCTGGGCGCGCCACAGGCCGGTGCGGTCGAGCGTTGCGGTCGACGAGCCCATCCGCGCCGCGCTTCACCGTGTCGCCGAGCGCCAGCGGCGGGAATCGCGCCGGGCGCCTCGTCGAGCGCCGCCAGCACGCGGTCGATCGAGCCCGGTATCGACGAACGGGCGCGCCGCGTCATGGATGAGGACGCGTCCGGTGCGAGCGTGCCGAGGCTTTCGAGCCCGAGCCGCACCGAACTCCTGCCGCGTCGCGCCGCCGGGAACCGGCGGCAGCAGATCGAGCCCCTCCACGGCCGCCTCATAAAGCGCGCGATCGTCCGGCTGATAGACGATGCGGACGGCGGCGACGGCCGCGTGCCGCCCGAATCGTCTCCAGCGCATAGCCGCAGCAGCGCCTTGCCGCCGAGCGGCAGATACTGCTTCGGCGCGGCCGCGCCGAGCCGCGTGCCGCGCCCGGCCGCGACGACGAGCGCGATGCAATCGTTCATCGCTGCAAGCTAGACGATGCTCGGGCGACTGCCAAGGCAGGCGGGGGAGCAAGCGGTGCAGCCATAACCTGCCCGCAAAAATCCTGAGCCCGCGCGAATTTCGTTGCATCGGTGATCGGCGCCGTCATATGCTTAATTAATAGGCATGGATATAGGTGCATAAATTATGGGCATTGCCGTCGGCCCGCTTCAGCTTGAGGATCCGGTCTTCCTGGCGCCCGATGTCGGGCGTCACGGATCTGCCGTTCCGGCGCCTGGTGAAGCGGCACGGCGCCGGACTGGTCGTCTCGGAGATGATCGCCAGCGCAGGCGATGATCCGCCAGACGCGCCAGTCCATGACCATGGCCGCCAACGCGCCCGAGGAATTTCCCATGGCGGTGCAGCTCGCCGGCTGCGAGCCCGCCGTGCATGGCCGAGGCGGCGCGCCTCAATGCCGATCGCGGCGCCGCCATCATCGACATCAATTTCGGCTGCCCGGTGAAGAAAGTGGTGAACGGCCATGCCGGCTCGGCGCTGATGCGCGACGAGGTGCAGGCGGCGCGCATCCTCGACGCAGTGGTGAGGCGGTCGATCTGCCGGTGACGCTCGAAGATGCGCACCGGCTGGGACGAGCAGCAACCGCAACGCGCCGCAGCTCGCGCGCATCGCCGAGGAGTGCGGCATCCGCATGATCACCGTGCATGGCCGCACGCGCTGCCAGTTCTACGACGGCCATGCCGACTGGGCCTTCATCCGCCGAGATCAAGGAAGCCGTGCCGCATCCCGGTGATCGTCAACGGCGACATCGAGACGCTCGAGGACGCGCAGGCCGCGCTCGACGCAATCGGGCGCCGACGGCGTGATGATCGGCCGCGGCGCCTATGGCAGGCCGTGGTTCGTCGCGCCAGGTCATCCGCTTTCTGCGCACCGGCGAGCGCCTGCCCGATCCGCCGCTCGCGCGCGCAGCTCGCCATCGTGCTCGCGCATTACGAGGACGATGCTCGTCGCATTACGGCACGGCTGTCGGCAGCCGCATGGCGCGCAAGCATATCGGCTGGTATTCGAAGGGCCTGCCCGGCTCGGCCGAATTCCGCGCCGCGGTCAACCGCACCGAGGATCCCGCCGCGGTGAAGGCGATGATCCGCGGCTTCTACGAGCCGCTGATGGCGGAGGCGGCGTGAGCCATGGCGCCGCGCGTTCCGGCTCCCAAGCGCGCCGCGCGCCGGGCGCCGCGATCGAGGCGAGTGCCGTGCTCGCGGCGCTTGCCCGATCCGGTGCTGGTGATCGATCGCGCGCGACCGGCTGCGCTATGCCAATGCCGCCGGCCGAGCAATTCTTCGACACCGGCGCGGCGACGCTGATCGGCCTCGTCGCTCGCCGAGTTCGCTGCCGCGCCGACAGCCCGCTCTTCGCGCTCGATCGATTCGGTCCGCGCATCGGGGCACAGCGTCTCCGAATACGGCGTCACGCTCGAGACGCCGCGCCTCGGCACGCGCGTCGTCACCATCCAGGCGGCGCCGCTCGGCGAGGAACAGCGACCGCGTCGTCGTGACGCTGCAGGAGCGCTCGATCGCCGACAAGATCGACCGCCAGCTCACCCATCGCAACGCCGCGCGCTCGGTGACGGCGATGGCGGCGATGCTGGCGCATGAGGTGAAGAACCCGCTCTCCGGCATTCGCGGCGCGGCGCAGCTTGCTCGAGGAGACCGCGCGGCGCCGGCCGATCGCGAGCTGACGCGGCTCATCTGCGACGAGGCCGACCGCATCTGCGCGCTGGTCGACCGCATGGACGTGTTCTCCGACCGGCGGCCGATCGAGCGCGACGCCGTCAACATCCACGAGGTGCTGGAGCGCGTGCGCAAGCGTCGCGACCTCGGGCTTCGCGCGCCATGTCCGCTTCGTCGAGGATTACGATCCCTCGCTGCCGTCGGTCCACGGCAACCGCGACCTGCTCATCCAGGTCTTCCTCAATCTCGTCAAGAACGCGGCCGAGGCGGTGCCGGAGCAGGGCGGCGAGATCGAGCTCTCGACCGCCTACCGGCATGGCGTGCGCCTGGCCGTCGCCGGCAGCGACAGCCGCGTGCACCTGCCGCTGGTCGTCTCGGTCACCGACAACGGCGAGGGCATCCCCGAGGATCTGCGCCCGCATCTCTTCGATCCCTTCGTCTCGACCAAGCACAACGGCACCGGCCTCGGGCTCGCGCTCGTCGCCAAGGTGGTCGGCGATCACGGCGGCGTCATCGAGTTCGACAGCCAGCCGCGCCGCACCGTGTTCCGCGTCTTCCTGCCGACGGCGCGCGCGCGACGGAGCGCGGCGCATGAGCGGCACCTCGACCATCCTCGTCGCCGACGACGACCGCGCCATCCGCACCGTGCTGAGCCAGGCGCTGGGCCGGCTCGGGCACGAGGTGCGCACCACCGGCAATGCCGCGACGCTGTGGCGCTGGGTGTCGGACGGGGAGGGCGATCTCGTCATCACCGACGTGGTGATGCCCGACGAGAACGGCCTCGACCTCGTGCCGCGCATCAAGAAGCTGCGGCCCGAGCTGCGCATCATCGTCATGAGCGCGCAGAACACGCTGCTGACCGCGGTCAAGGCGACCGAGCGCGGCGCCTTCGAATATCTGCCCAAGCCGTTCGATCTGCGCGAGCTCGTCAACGTCGTGCAGCGCGCGCTGACGGCGCCGCATGCCGGCGCGGCCGTCGCCGCCGCGATCGGCGAGAGCGACGAGCAGCTTGCCGCTCATCGGCCGCTCGCCGGCGATGCAGGAGATCTACCGCGTCCTGGCGCGGCTCATGGGCACCGACCTCACGGTGATGATCACCGGCGAGAGCGGCACCGGCAAGGAGCTGGTGGCGCGCGCGCTGCACGACTACGGCAAGCGGCGGAACGGCCCGTTCGTCGCCATCAACATGGCGGCGATTCCGCGCGAGCTCATCGAGAGCGAGCTGTTCGGCCACGAGAAGGGCTCGTTCACCGGCGCGCTGGCGCGCGGCATCGGGCCGGTTCGAGCAGGCGCAGGGCGGCACGCTCTTCCTCGACGAGATCGGCGACATGCCGCCCGAGGCGCAGACGCGGCTGCTGCGCGTGCTGCAGCAGGGCGAATACACCACCGTCGGCGGCCGCACGCCGATCCGCGCCGACGTGCGCATCATCGCCGCCACCCACCGCGACCTGCGCCAGCTCATCCGCCAGGGCCTCTTCCGCGAGGACCTGTTCTACCGCCTCAACGTCGTGCCGATCCGCCTGCCGCCGCTGCGCGAGCGCAGCGAGGACATCCCGGCGCTGGTGCGGCACTTCTTCGCCGCTGGCCGACCGCCGAGGGCCTGCCGATGAAATCGCTCGACAGTCCGGCGATGGAGCGGCTGAAGACCTATCGCTGGCCCGGCAATGTGCGCGAGCTCGAAAATCTCGTCCGGCGCCTCGCCGCGCTCTATTCGCAGGAAGTCATCGGCGTCGATGCGATCGAGGCCGAGCTGGCCGAATCGCGGCGCCGCGAACCCGCGGCCGAGAGCCACGCGAGCGAGGGGCTCGCCGCGCGCGGCCGAGCGCCATCTGCGCGATTATTTCGCCGCGCATAAGGGCGGCCTGCCGCCGGCCGGGCTTTATGACCGCGTGCTGCGCGAGATCGAGCGGCCGCTCATCCAGCTTACGCTTGGGCGCGACCCGCGGCAACCAGCTCAAGGCGGCGCAGCTTCTGGGCCTCAACCGCAACACGCTGCGCAAGAAGATTCGCGAATTGGACATCGAGGTTGGCCGCGGCCTAAAATAATCGCATGGCCGCAATGGCCACGGACGGAGCCGGCGCAAGCCTCGACGTCACCATGAGCGTTCGACGGGGTTCATGCTGTGGGCGGGCCGCGTGCGGCTCGGGCGCAAGCTCGCGCTGGCGCTTGCCGTGGCGGCGGCGATATCGGCGGCGGCGACCTATGCGGCGCTCAAGGGCATCCCGCCCTTCGACACGCGCCCGCATCTCGACGCGCTCTTCCTGCTGCTCAACCTCGTGCTGGTGCTGCCGCTCTTCGCGATGGTGGCGTGGCGGCTGGTGCAGGTATGGGCCGAGCGGCGGCGCGGCCTCGCCGGCTCGCGGCTCCATGTCCGGCTTCGTCCTGGTGTTCAGCCTGCTCGCGGTGATCCCGACCATCATCGTCGCGGTGTTCTCCTATCTGCTCTTCAGCTTCGGCGTGCAGGCGTGGTTCAGCGAGCGCGTGCGCACCGCGCTGTCGCGAATCGCTCGCCGTCGCCGAGGCCTATCTGCACGAGCACCAGCAGGCGATTCGCGCCGACGTGACCGGCATGGCGAGCGATCTCAACCGCGACGCGGCCATTCTCAGCATCAACCCCGAGCGGCTCAACCAGATCGTCGAAGCGCAGGCGGCGCTGCGCTCGTTGACCGAGGCGATCGTCTTCGACGGCAACGGCCGCATCCTCGCGCGCACCGGCCTGAGCTTTGCGCTGGAGCTTCAGCCGGTGCCCGACTGGGCGCTGCAGCGGGCGCGCGCCGGCGATGTGGCGATTCTGACCAGCGACAACGACGACCGCGTCCGCGCGCTCGTGCGGCTCGAGCGTTTCGGCGACGTCTATCTCTATGTCGGCCGCTTCGTCGATCCCACCGTGATCGCCCGCGTGCAGCAGACCCAGCGCGCGGTCGCGCAGTACCAGCAGCTCGAGGGCGAGCGGTCGGACTACCAGATCGCCTTCTCCATGCTGTTCTTCGGGGTCGGCGTGCTGCTTCTCACCGGCGCGGTGTGGATCGGCTTGAGCTTTGCCCGGCGCATGGCGCGGCCGATCAGCCACCTCATCGCCGCGGCCGAGCGCGTGCGCGGCGGCGATCTTGGCGGCGCGCGTCCCGGTGGGGCATGCCGACGAAGAGTTCGCCTCGCTCTCGCGCGCCTTCAACCGCATGACGCATCAGCTCGAGACGCAGCGCGGCGAGCTGGTCGAGGCGAACCGCCAGCTCGACGAGCGCCGCCGCTTCACCGAAACGGTGCTGGCGGGCGTTTCGGCCGGCGTCATCGGGCTCGATCACGAGGGCCGCATCAATCTGCCCAACCGCTCCGCCTCGGTGCTGCTCGGCATCGATCTCGATCAGCACATCGGCGAGGACCTCGCCGAGGCGGTGCCGGAGATGGCGCCGCTCATCGCCGAAGCGGCGCGCCGGCCCGACCGGCTCGCGCAGTCGGAGCTGCGGATCGTGCGCGAGGGGCGGACTGTCACGCTTCTGGTACGCATCGCCGCCGAGCGGGCCGACGGCGAGATCAAGGGCTTTGTCGTCACCTTCGATGATGTCACCGAGCTGCTGACGGCGCAGCGCAAGGCGGCCTGGGCCGATGTCGCTCGCCGCATCGCGCACGAGATCAAGAATCCGCTGACGCCGATCCAGCTTTCGGCCGAACGGCTGAAGCGCAAATACCTCAAGGAGATCGGCAACGACCCCGAAACCTTCACCACCTGCACCGATACGATCATCCGCCATGTCGGCGACATCGGGCGCATGGTCGACGAATTCTCTTCCTTCGCCCGCATGCCGGCGCCGGTCTTCCGCATGGTCAATCTGCAGGAGCTGGTGCGGCAGGCGGCCTTCCTGCAGCGCACCGCGACGCCCGACATCGAGATCGTGGTCGACCTGCCCGGGACGCCGCTGCGGCTGGCCTGCGATTCGCGACAGGTGAGCCAGGCCATCGTCAACATCCTCAAGAACGCCGCCGAGTTGATCCAGGCGCGCGAGGGCGACGTGGCGCCCGGACGCATCGTGCTGCGCGGATGGGAGGGCGATACGCGGATCGTCCTCGCGGTCGAGGATAATGGCCGCGGCCTGCCGCAGGAGGGCCGCGAGCGTCTGACCGAGCCCTATGTGACGACGCGGGCCAAGGGCACGGGCCTCGGGCTTGCGATTGTCAGGAAAATCATGGAAGACCACAAGGGCGAGCTCGTGCTCGAGGACCGCGACGGCGGCGGCGCACGGGTGAGCCTGGTATTTTCGGAGAGCGAACAGCCTGCGGTCATCGCCGGCGGCGCAGAGGTTGCGGTGGAAGCGGCAAGCTATGGCGCATGAAATTCTCGTCATCGACGACGAGGCCGACATCCGGATGCTGATGTGCGGCATCCTCAGGGACGAGGGCTATGACACGCGCGAGGCCGGAACGAGCACCGAGGCGCTGGCCGCCATCCGGCTGCGCCAGCCGGCGCTGGTCATCCTGGACATCTGGCTCCAGGGCAGCGAATTGGATGGGCTCGAGATCCTGAAAATCATCCGGCGCGAGCTGCCGAGCCTCCCCGTCGTCATGATCAGCGGCCACGGCACCATCGAGACGGCCGTCGCCGCCATCAAGATTGGCGCTTACGACTTCATCGAGAAGCCGTTCAAGTCGGACCGGCTGCTGCTCGTCGTCGAGCGCGCGATCGAAGCGGCGCGGCTCAAGCGCGAGAACGAGGAGCTGAAGCTGCGCGCCGGCGGCGACGACGAGCTCATCGGCAGCTCGCACGCCGTGCAGCAGCTCAAGAGCCAGATCGAGCGCGTCGCCCCGACGGGGAGCCGCGTCCTCATCACCGGCGCGGCCGGCGTCGGCAAGGAGGTCGCCGCGCGCCTCGTCCACACGCGCTCGCGCCGCGCCAAGGGTGCGTTCGTGGTCCTGAGCTGCGCCACGATGCGGCCCGAGCGGTTCGAGGTCGAATTGTTCGGCATGGAGGCGGGCATCGATCAGCCCGACGGCCCGCGCAAGGTCGGCACGTTCGAGCAGGCGCATGGCGGCACGCTCTTCCTCGACGAGGTCGCGGACATGCCGCTGGAGACCCAGGGCAAGATCGTCCGCGCGCTCCAGGATCAGATCCTTCGAGCGCGTCGGCGGCAGCCGCGTCAAGGTCGATGTCCGCGTCATCGCCTCGACCAATCGCGACCTGCCGCTCGAGATCGCCGCCGGCCGCTTCCGCGAGGATCTCTATTACCGGCTCGCCGTCGTGCCGCTGCACGTGCCCCGGCTCAAGGAGCGGATCGAGGACATCCCCGGCGCTCGCGCGCCACTTCATGGCGCGCGCGGCCGAGGCGGCGCGACTGACCCCGCGCGAATTCGGCGAGGACGCGATCGCCGCGCTCCAGGCCTATGAATGGCCCGGCAACGTGCGCCAGCTTCGCAACGCCGTCGATTGGACGCTGATCATGGCGCCGGGCGATGCGAGGGAGCCGATCCGCGCCGACATGCTGCCGGCGGAGATCAGGGCGATCGCGCCGGCGGTGGTGAAATGGGAGCGGGGCGGCGAGCTGATGGGCTTGCCGCTTGCGCGACGCGCGCGAGATGTTCGAGCGCGAATATCTGCTGGCGCAGGTCACGCGCTTCGGCGGCAACATCTCGCGCACCGCGGCCTTCGTCGGCATGGAACGCTCGGCGCTCCATCGCAAGCTCAAGTCGCTGGGCGTCTTCAACGGCGAGCGCACCGCCAAGCTCGACGGCGCGCGAAGCGGCGGGAAGGCTCTCTGGAACCAACGCCTGAGCTGATGTCGCGCATCGCCTATGTCAATGGCCGCTATGTTCCCGCATCGCGAGGCCGCGGTGCATATCGAGGACCGCGGCTTTCAGTTCGCCGACGGGGTCTACGAGGTCATCGCGATCAAGGACGGCGTGTTCGTCGACGCAGGACCTGCATCTGCGCCGGCTGCACCGCTCGCTGGAGGCGCTGCGGATCGCGCCGCCGATGAGCGATGCCGCGCTCGGCATCGTGCTGCGCGAGGTGGTGCGGCGCAATCTGCGTGCGCGAGGGTATCGTCTATCTGCAGGTGACGCGCGGCACGGCGCCGCGCGATTTCGCCTTTCCCGACGGCGTCGGCCGAGCCTCGTCGTCACCGCGCGGCGCAAGGGGCTGGCCGATCCCAAGCTGCTGGCCGAGGGCGTGCGCGTCATCACCATCCCCGATATCCGCTGGGCGCGGCCCGACATCAAATCGGTCGCGCTGCTGCCCAATGCGCTCGGCAAGCAGCAGGCCAAGGAGGCGGGCGCCTTCGAGGCCTGGCAGGTCGATCGCGACGGCAACGTGACCGAGGGCACCTCGAGCAATGCCTGGATCGTCACGCAGCGCGGGCGAGGTGGTGACGCGCCAGGCCGACCGCGCATCCTCGAACGGCGTCACGCGCACCGGGCTGCGCCACGTCATCGCCGCCTTGCAATTGCGCCTCGTCGAGCGGCCGTTCAGCGTCGCCGAGGCCAAGGCGGCGCGCGAGGCGTTCCTGACGAGCGCCAGCAATTTCGTCTTCCCGGTGGTGCGCATCGACGACGACCGCCGTCGGCGACGGCGCGGCGGGACGCTGACCCGCACCTCATCGCAGCCTATGCCGGTTATGCCGCCACCGGCGGGCAGGATCGCCCATGAGCCGCCGCGCCATCATCTTCGATTGGGACAACACCCTCGTCGATAGCTGGGACTCGATCCATCACGCGCTCGTGGTCACCTTCACCGCGATGGGGCACGCGCCGTGGTCCCTGGCCGAGACCAAGGCGCGGGTGCGGCTCAGCCTGCGCGACGCCTTCCCCGCCATCTTCGGCGCGCGCTGGGACGAGGCGCGCAAGCTCTATCTCGATACCTTCACCGCCACCCATCTCGAGCGCATCGCGCCGGTCGCCGGCGCCGCCGCGCTGCTGGGCGAGCTGCAGGCGCGCGGACACTACCTCGCGGTGGTCAGCAACAAGACCGGCCCGGTCCTGCGGCGCGAGGCCGCCCATCTCGGCTGGACCGGCTTCTTCGCCCGGCTGGTCGGCGCCGGCGATGCGACCGCGGACAAGCCGGCGGCGGCGCCGGTCCATCTCGCGCTCGACGGCAGCGGCATCGCCGCCACCAGCGCGGTCTGGTATGTCGGCGACACCGCGCTCGACATGGAATGCGCCGCCAATGCCGGCTGCAGCGGCGTGCTCGTGGGCGCGCTGGACGCGGCCGATCCGGGTTTCCAGCGCTTTCCCCCGGCCCTGCAGTTTGCGGACTGCGCGGCGCTGTCGCTCCACCTCAGGGGCTTGTGATTTCCTTTTGCATGCCAATTTTGCTATCTGTGGTGTGAGCAGGCGACGCTGCTAGCCACCGTGTCTCTGTCGCCGCCCCGAGCGCTTTGCCTCGCGGTATTTTTGTGCAAAGGTAAGGAGTTACGGTACGATTCTCGTTCGGAAACTTAAGGATGGCCGGGCGGGAATTGGAAAGGGCAGGTGTCGCTTCGGCTCCGACCGACTTCAATAACCCACAACAAGGGGTACTCCCATGTCGTCGGAAAAATCGCAAAATGTTCAAGACGTGTTTCTCAACCACGTCCGCAAGAACAAGACCCCCGTCACTGTTTTTCTGGTCAACGGCGTGAAGCTTCAGGGCATCATCACCTGGTTCGACAATTTCTGCGTGCTGCTGCGGCGGGACGCGCATTCGCAGCTCGTCTATAAGCACGCGATCTCGACGGTGATGCCGGCCCAACCGATTCAGCTCTTCGAGGCCAAGGAAGGCGACGAAGCCTGATCGGATGGAAGACGGGCAAAGCCAAGCTTACGCTTCGGTCGGGCGCTGCCTGGTCATCCATCCGGTGCTACGGCTCGCGTCGAACGAGAACGGGGAGGGCGCGCGCTCGCCCGAGGCGCGGCTCGACGAGGCGGTCGGGCTCGCCCGGTCGATCAATCTCGAGGTCGTCGCGGCGCAGATCCTGCGGCTGCGCAGTCCGCGGCCGGCGACGCTCTTCGGCACCGGCGTGGTCGCGACGCTGGGCCGGACCATCGAAGAGCTGACGGTTGCCGTCGTCGTCATCGATGCGGCCGTGAGCCCGGTACAGCAGCGCAATCTCGAGCGCGCCTGGAAATGCAAGGTCATCGACCGCACCGGGCTCATCCTCGAGATTTTCGGCGCGCGTGCCCGCACCCACGAGGGCCGGCTCCAGGTCGAGCTCGCCGCGCTCACCTATCAGCGCTCGCGCCTGGTGCGGTCATGGACGCATCTGGAGCGTCAGCGCGGCGGCTTCGGCTTTCTCGGCGGACCCGGCGAGAGCCAGCTCGAGATGGATCGCCGCCTCATCACCGACCGCATCGTCCTCTTGAAGCGCGAGCTCGAGACCGTGCGTCGTACCCGCGCGCTCCACCGCGACGCAAGGAAGCGCGTGCCTTATCCGGTGGTGGCGCTGGTGGGCTATACCAATGCCGGCAAATCCACGCTCTTCAACCGCCTGACGCGCGCCGAGGTGGTGGCGGCGGACATGCTGTTTGCGACGCTCGACCCGACGATGCGGCGGATGTCGCTTCCGTCCGGGCGGCACGCGATCCTGTCGGACACGGTCGGCTTCATCTCCGACCTGCCGACGCATCTCGTCGCCGCGTTCCGCGCTACGCTGGAAGAAGTCGCCAAGGCCGACCTCATCGTGCATGTGCGCGACATCCATCATCCCGAGACCGAAGCGCAGCGCAGCGATGTCCACGCCGTGCTGACCGAGATGGGCCTGGGCGAAACGGTCGAGCACGGCCTGATCGAGGCGCTCAACAAGATCGACCTCGTGCCGGAGGAGCAGCGCCAGGTGCTGCGCAACCAGGCCCGGCGCAATCGCGATACCGTGCCGCTGTCGGCGGCGACGGGCGAGGGGTGCGACGAGCTCGTCGCGCTGATCGATAGTCGGCTCGACGGCGATCGTCGCGCGGTGCGGCTCGCCGTGCCGCTGTCGGATGGCGCGGCGCTCGCCTGGCTCTATGCGCATGGCGAGGTGGTGCATCGCGCCGATGACGACAGCGACGCCCATGTCGAGGTGCGCATGAGCGACGCCGATCTCGGCCGCTTCAACAGCCGGCCGGGACAATAGGGGCACGCGCGGTGTCGAGTTGTGCGGGCGCTCCCAGGGTGAACGCCGCTCGCATCGCGATAACGGGAATGCTGCTGGCGTTCAGCGTGCTGCTGTCGTCCTGCGGCACGCCGGCGCAGAGGCAGGACGCCCCCGTTACCGTGCAGTCCGATACGTTCGAGAAAGTCGTGACGCTGGTCGGGCCGCAGGCGGCCATCAATTGGGACCATGGCGTGGGCGTGCGCTACATGCTGCGCAGTTTCGTCGGCAAGGACGCGCGCCACGACGTGATGCATCAGCTCTATGCCGATTTCTCCTACAGCCAGGACCCCCAGCATTATGAATTCGCCGCGGACGACACCGCCGCGAGCCTCACGCTGCGGCGCATCACGTCCGCCGGATGCCGCGGGGCCGATTGCCTGAAGCGGGAAGCGATCGGCATCGAGGTTTCCGATGCGATACTGCGCCAGCGCGCGCTGACGGGCTATCGCGTCAAGGTCAGCGCGCGCGGCGGCGACACGGAGATCCTGACCCTGACGCCGCTGATGATCCAGAAACAGCTCAGCGTTGTCGACGAGATTATTGACGGCGGCAGCGCCGCGGCGGCGCTGGCGCCGGGTCGCCCGCGTCTCGGCATTGCCTGGATCGCCGCGAGCGCGCGCCCCTTCGATGGCGCGCCGCGCGGCCTCATCGCCATGGCGGTGGGCGCGGGATCGCCGGCGGCGGCGGCCGGGATCAAGCCGGGCGACGTGCTCGTTGCTATCGACGGCCGGCCCGTCAGGGTCTATTCCGACGTGATCAAGGCGCTCGACGGCCGCGCACCCGGCACCGCCGCGACGCTGGCGTGCGAGCGCGACCGCCAAGCCTTCACGGCAACCGTTCATTTGTGAATGCTGAACCACGAGGTGGGAAATGAAGCTGGCTTTTCTGGGCCTCGGTGTCATGGGCTATCCGATGGCGGGACACCTCGCCAAGGCCGGGCACGAGGTCACCGTCTATAACCGCACCGCCGCCAAGGCCGAGGCCTGGACCCGGGAATATGGCGGAGCGCATCGCCCGACCCCGGCCGAGGCCGCCGCAGGCGCCGCCATCGTCCTCATGTGCGTCGGCAACGACCACGACGTGCGCGAGGTCGCGACCGGTCCCACGGGCGCGCTCGCGGGGATGGCGCGCGGCGCCATTCTCGTCGATCACACCACTGCCTCGGCCGAGCTGGCGCGCGAGCTGGCGGCGGCGGCGAAGGAAAAGGGCACGGGCTTCCTCGATGCGCCCGTCTCGGGCGGGCAGGCCGGCGCCATCAACGGCAAGCTCACCGTCATGGTCGGCGGCGAGGAGGCGACGTTCCGTACGGCCGAGCCGGTGCTGCGCCACTATGGCCAGGCGGTGACGCTGCTGGGGCCGGCCGGCAGCGGCCAGCTCACCAAGATGGTCAATCAGATCATGCTCGCAGGGCTGATCCAGGGCCTGGCCGAGGGGCTGAACTTCGCCACCCGCGCCGGGCTCGACGGGCGGCAGGTGGCGCAGGTGATCTCGAAGGGCGCGGCGCAATCCTGGCAGCTCGAGAACCGCTATACGACCATGCTCGACGGCAAGTTCGATTTCGGTTTCGCCGTCGACTGGATGCGCAAGGACCTTTCCATCTGCCTCGCGGAAGGGCGCCGGCGCGATGCGGCCCTCCCGGTCACGGCGCTGGTCGATCAGTTCTATCAGCGCGTCCAGGCGCGCGGCGGCGGGCGCTGGGACACCTCGAGCCTGCTGCACCTGCTGACGACCGCTTAAGGGCTATTCCTGCGCCTTGGCGCGCTGCCACAGGGCCTCCATCGCGTCGAGGCCGGCGTCCTCGGGCGAAACGCCGCGGGAAGCAAGGGCTTCCTCGATAAAGCGGAAGCGGCGCTCGAACTTGCGGCAGGTTCCGCGCAGGGCCTGCTCGGGATCGGCCTCGAGCCGGCGCGCGAGATTGACGACCGCGAACAGGAGGTCGCCGACCTCGTCGGCGATCCGCGCGGACGTGCCGCCGGACGCGATCTCCTGCCGCAGCTCGCCGATCTCTTCGGCGATCTTGGCGAAGATCGGCGCGACATCCGGCCAGTCGAAGCCGACGCGCGCCGCGCGGCGCTGCAGCTTGAGCGCGCGGGTGAGCGCGGGCAAACCGGAGCCCACGCCGTCGAGCACGCTCTCGGGCCGTCCGGCAGCTTCCGCCTTGGCGCGCCGTTCGACCGCTTTGAGCTCTTCCCAGGCAACCGTCTGGGCGGCGGCGTCCGCGACCGTTTCCGGGCCGAAGACGTGGGGATGGCGGCGCACCATCTTGTCGGCGATGGCGCGGGCGACGTCGTCGAAGGCGAAGCTGCCGGCTTCCTCGGCCATGCGCGCATGGAACACGACCTGAAGCAGCAGATCGCCCAGTTCCTCGCACAGCGCCTTGTCATCGCCGGCCTCGGCCGCCTCGGCGACCTCGTAGGCTTCCTCGATCGTGTAAGGCGCGATGGTGGCAAAGCTCTGGCCCGCGTCCCAGGGGCAGCCGATTCCGGGGGTCGCGCAGCCGCGCCATGATGGCGAGAAGGCGGGAAATCTGCGGCGTATCGGTCATTAGCGCGGAACCCAATTATCGCATAATGTATATTATGAGAAATTATGCCGGGACGTTACGCTTCACATACCCACATACAAGGGGTATGTTGAGTGGCGTCCCGGGATTCTATCATGGCCCTTATCTGCGGCTATCCGGCTTCCGTGCGGCGCATGCGGAGGTTGGCCATGTACGTCTCGTACATTGATGAGAGTGGTAAAGGCGGCGCCGTTTTTGTGGTTGGCGGCCTGACCGCCAAAGCCGATCCCAACTGGCTGAAATTTTCCGACGCTTGGGATGAAGTTCTCGCTGTTAAGCCCACTATCCCGCATTTCCATTTGAGCGATCCCCAAGGACTCTCTGACGACGAACATTGGCACAAGATATATGGGCTGATTGCCGTCATTAACCGGTTTGCGGAGCGCGGTGACGTTCTCGCTATTCACGTGGGCCAGTATAAGCGTTTTTTCGGCGGCAGAATTGGAGTCACGTACGACAATCCTTTCCAGACCGGCTACGTCAGCATGTTTCAGCAATGCGCGTTCATGTTGCCCGACCCGAATGGCAAAGTGGATTTCATCTTCGATTATATGCCAGACACCGAATACCTAGAGGTTCTGGCTGCATACCGAACATTCAAGATGGTTTGCCCAGACCCAGCGGTTCGAGCGCGGTTTAGCGAAGAACCAATCCGGCGCAATGATGAGGAAGTGCGGCCCCTTCAGGCGGCCGATCTATTGGCGGGCCTATTTCGCCGCGCCTATGAGGGAAAGGACGCCCGTGTGGCGCGACAATCTGGATGAGGGAGCGCGGCAATCAAGATGAGGATTGGTGACCGCGACGAGGGGATCATGTTCGGTGTGATTGTCGCTGGCAAGAACTAAGTTTGAGGTTGATTGTCGCGGAGCGACGAGGCGCCGGTATCCTTGCTTGTCGCGTAATTTGGTGGTCGTCCTGCGCCCTTCTGTTTTCGTTCGAGTGCGGCGCGTCGCCGGTAGCTGTCGACGTTGATTTCGAAGATCGTGGCGTGATGGACGAGGCGGTCGACGGCGGCCAGTGTCATGGCGGGATCGGGGAAGACCTTGCCCCATTCGCCGAACGGCTGGTTGGCGGTGATGAGGGTAGAGCGGCGTTCGTAGCGGGCGCTGATGAGCTCGAACAGAACGGAGGTTTCAGCCTGATCCTTGCTGACATAGGCGAGGTCATCGAGGATCAGCAGATGGAAGCGGTCGAGCCGGTTGATGGCAGCCTCGAGCGCGAGTTCGCGGCGTGCGACCTGGAGCTTCTGGACCAGGTCGGAGGTACGGGCGAACAACACGCGCCGGCTATTTTCGACCAGTGCCAAGCCGATGGCGGAGGCGAGATGGGTTTTCCCGCCGCCCGGTCCACCGATGAGGAGCAGATTGGCGCCCTTGTCGATCCAGCTGTCGCCGGCACAGATTGCCATCACATGTGCCTTGGAGATCGTCGGCACCGCCCCGAAGTCGAAGCTGTCGAGGGTTTTCCCGGGCAGCAGCCGCGCTTCGAGGAGATGGCGCTCGACGCGGCGACGGTCGCGTTCGGCGATCTCATGTTCGGCGAGAGCGGCGAGGAAGCGGGCCGCGGGCCAGCCCTCCTTGTCCGCCCGCTCGGCACAGGCTGACCAGCCCTGCTTGATCGCGGGCAGCCGCAGCTCGTTGAGGATCAGGGTGAGCCTGGCGCTGTCGATGCTCTGGGTCATGCCGCTTCTCCCATGTCGCTGCCGAGGAGGGCCTCGTAGGAGATCAGCGGGGTGAGATGGACGATAACGTCGGGCAGTGCCGCGGGATCGGGGGCGAAGCGTTCGCGTAACGCCATCATGTCGGGCAACCGGCCTGCGGCGAGGTCAGCGGCGAGAATGGTGGCGAGTTCGGCCTCGCATCCGCGCTCATGGGCGAGTGCCAGGAGATTGACCATCAGCCGGCAGGCTGGCTTCTCGGGGATCCTGTCGAGCAGCCGGTCAAATGTCTGCCTATAGACCTCGCGAGGGAAGAGCTGGTCGCGGTAGACGAGGTTGAGTAGCGCCATGGGTTTGCGCCGCAGGGCGTGGATCACATGGCGATAATCGACGACATGACCGTGCCTGCCTTTGGCATCAGCACGCCCGCGCGTCAGTGTCATGAGCGGGGTGCCCCCAACGAACAGATCGAGGCGGTCATCGTAAAGCCGGACCCGCAGCCGGTGCCCGATGAGCCGCGATGGCACCGTGTAGAACACTTTCCTCAGCGTGAAGCCGCCCGAAGAGGTGACGCTGACAAGCGTCTCCTCATGATCACAGGTACGCCGCCCGGGCAGCCGTTGCAGGGCCGGCCGCTCGGCCTCGATCCGTTTGGCCTGCCGAGCGTTCTTGTGGCTCACGATCTCGTCGATGAAGCGGCGATAGGTGGCGAGATCGTCGAAGTCGTTCACGCCGCGCATCAGCAGCGCGTCCTTGACCGCTTTCTTGAGATGGCCGTGCGGGCCTTCGATCGAGCCGTTCTCATGAGCGACACCGCGATTGTTGCGGGTCGGCTCCATCCCGTAATGGGCGCACAGCGCATCGTAGCGCCGGGTCAGATCCTCGCGCGCATCCTTGGTAAGGTTGCGGAACGCGGCCGAGAGGCTGTCGCTGCGATGCTCGAGCGGCGAACCGCCGAGTGCCCACAGCGCGTTCTGCAGCCCCTCGGCGAGCGCCACATAGCTTTCGCCGCCGAGGATCACATGGGCATGCTCGAAGCCCGAGTAGGCGAGCCGAAAGTGATAGAGCCGGTGATCGAGCCGCTCGCCGACGATGGTGACGCCCAGGTCGGCCATGTCGGTAAAATCCGACAGCCCCATCCGGCCGGGCTCATGGACTTGGCGGAAGATCACCTCCTGTTCCGCGCCATGCAACGACCGCCATGAGCGGATGCGGCGCTCCAAGGTCCGTCGGACGCCCGCAGATAGATCAGGATGGCGCCGCTGCATCTCCTCGAAGATTGCGACCGCACGAAGCCCGGGCGCCGCCTTCAGCATCGGCACGACCTCGGTATCGAAGAACTCGGCGAGGGGATCCGGGCGGCGGCGGTCCCGCACCTTCTCCTTGTGGGACGGAAGCCTGCGATCCTGCTCAAAGCGATAACCGGTGGCCGTGCTGATCGATGCTTTCGCCGCCGCCACCGGCGGCGCGTCTGTCTGTCGGTACTTCATGTAGAGCCTCATCTGCTGATCGGTGACATGGCGGCCGGGCAATGGGCGGATCCCTTCGATGAGAAAATCCATCCACATACCCGGTCGGTCGCGATCACCAGACGATCCGGTCCCCCTAACAGGACTTCAGACCGACTTTTCCGAGGCTTGCGCCTCCGGTCGGGCTCCGCCCTCCCTTCAGCACAAGCCTCGGAAAACTCTCTCATCCTGATTGTCGGGCGCTCTCACCTTGATTGTCGCGCGGCACGCCCGCTCTCTTACTGCCTTAAAGCTTTTCACAATCCCGACGCGCGGGTTCGCGTGGGATGCCGAGACGCTGTCTGAGCTTTTTTCCAAGTCTGACGTGCGTACGCCGGGTCTTAGCCTAGGTATCTATTACGAAGACAGGAAAACTCGGTCGAAGCGACTTTCCTCCATGCGCATGGCCTTACGAAAGAAAAAGAAATGACACGTCATGTTGCCTTGCGACGGGCGATCCGCTTGAGAGCGCGCGCAAATTCTTTTGGATCGTCGCTAGCTTCAACCGCCTTCGCGGTTTCGACGAAGCGCTTGTATTCCTCGGGATCGGCCTTAGAGCTTGTGCCGCCTTGGCTGCTCTTTGGTGCACTTTTCACAGGTCCAAACCTCCACATACCATTGCCTTCCTTGGTCACCAAGAAGATGCCCAGGGTCAGTCATCCTCATAGCACGTTCTCCGCAAAATGGGCACGCCTCCGGCGGCTGCTTGCCGAGTGCTGCTTCCAAGGCGGTAACCCTCGTTTCGAGCATAGCTATGCGTTTTCCAATGAGAAAAATACGTTTTGCCCACCCAACGGCTTTCGCTCCGTAGGACATTTCCGCGGGTGTCAGCATGTCTGATCCTTCATTCGATTTTGCCCACGCGAAGGACGGCCTTACTCGGTTTCCTCCGAACGTCGAGCAAATCACCGTTGAGCGTGAGGCACTCAGAACGTGGCTGGTTATACGTCGGAATGAGGTGGTATTTCGATTTCCTCTCACTGAAATGGATTGCCGTCATTTGGCTTCCTTGCTCATCAGGGGCAACCTTCCAGAATGAGGATGATCCACGCCAGTCTAGAACGGGATTTCACCGCCCTGTTTCGCTTCACCAATTGTTTCATAGGTCAGCCGCTTGCCCTTGAAGCCGGCGAGTGCGATTTCGGCACGCTTGGCATCGTCCACGCCGAGCCGCTCGCGGGTGTTCTGCCGGAAGTCGAACTCGGCGACGTAACGGTGAAGGTGCTGGCTTTCGCAATGCTGGTAGATGCCGACCATGCCGCGCTTGAACACGCTGAAGAAGCCTTCGAGAGTGTTGACGTGGACAGTGCCGCGAAGGCCGGGCCGCGCGTATTCGCCCTTGGAATGATCGACGCTTTCGTGGCCGGCGATGTTCCACAGGCCCTTGTAGTACTGCGCTCCATCGGTATGCAGGGTGCTGTCGGGGTGAACGTGACGTTGAAGCTGCGGCACGATTTCCGCCTTGCTGGGCGGGGCGTTCAGCACGACCGAACGCTGTTCGCCGCCCCGCTCCACAAGGCTAAGGACCGCGATCTTGTGCTGATAGCCGGGACGCTTCCGGGTCTTCGGCGAATTGGTCAGAAAGGACTCGTCGGCTTCCACGATCTTGCCCTCGCCGCCAATCGGCCCCGCGTCGGTCGCGGGCGCCATGGCGAGCCGGATGCGGTGGGTCAGGTGCCAAGCGGTCTTCATGCTGCACTTGAGCATCCGCTGGATTTGCCGGGTGCTGATCCCCTTCTTGCTGGCGCACATAAGGTGGATGACCTGGAGCCACAGGCGCAGCGCCAGATGGCTATCCTCGAAGATGGTCCCCATGCGCACGGTGAAGGGCTTCTTGCACGCATAGCACTTCCTCAGGCCGGCGCGGGTGGTCTTGCCTTCAAGCCGTCCGATCTTCGCTCCGTCCGTATTGCCGCAATGCGGGCAAACCGGGCCGTCAGGCCAAAGCGCCGCTTCCACGCAAGCGAAAGCCGCTTCCTCGTCCTGGAAATGTGCTGCGGAAAGAACGGACTGGGCCATGGATCGTCTCCTTGGCCGCAATTCTACCAAGGGGGTTTAGGTATGTCAAGTGTAGCGTCGCCAATTATGCCGGGACGTTACGCTTCACATACCAACCCACAAAGCTCTAACATATCGGCCTTTGCAGAACTCGGCGCCATGCTGGGCTGGTCGGCGGGATTGAGGATTCTCATGCTTTGGGGATTTTTCGACGAGAGCGGCGAACACGAGCCTGACGATGCGCCGGCAGAAATACGCGGGAAAGTCAAAAAACTGACCATCGCTGGTTGTTGGGCGTCCTACGAAAGATGGCAAGCGTTTTCAATGGATTGGTCCGACGCGCTAGAGCGTGCTGGCATCCGGATGTTTCATATGGCCGATTTCGAGGCATACCAAGGCGAGTTCAAGGAATGGCGCAACTTTCCCTAACGAGGCGCTTTTCTAAACCGACTTTTGGACATCATCAATGAGCACATTCCCGAACGTTCTGGCACGATCATGGAAGTGCGGCCGGACCAGCCCTTCAAGGAAGTATATAGGCACACCATAACAGAAGTTTTCATGGGCCGCGCTTCACGGGATGACGACATGTCGCTCGTTTTTGCGCGCCATAAGGATTTTTCGTCCGCGCAACTCACAATGCTACATGACGCTATTGGTCAGATCACGTCAGCCTTCAAATTCTGCACGATTGCCGATCCAGCGACATGCTGTCCACTTCAAGCGGCAGATGTAATTGCCTACGAACTGTCCCGATATCTCCGAGATAAGAGGCCAGAGGACCAACGCTATCCTTGGCGGCGCTTAACCGAGCGCGATTCCGGAACACTTTCTTTCAAGTGGTGAGGCTTAATGATCTTCTTTAATGCACGGTCCAAGGCATCCGGCGAGTCCACTGCCAATTATACCTCGAAACTCAGGCCGTCATAGCCGGGCTCGACGCCGGCGGGCAAAGCGCGGCTCAGGGTCTCGTAGTCGAGGCTCTCGTCCATGTGCGTGAGGATGGCGCGGCGCGGGCGCACGCGGGCGATCCAGTCGAGCGTCTGTTCCAGATGGCTGTGCGTCACGTGCGGCGCGCGGCGGATGCAGTCGACGATCCACGTCTCGACGCCTTCGAGCGCGGCGAAGGCTGCCGCGTCGAGCCGGATCACGTCGGTCGAATAGGCAAAGCGGCCGAAGCGGAAACCGAGCGTCGCCGAAAATCCGTGGTCCTGGGCGAAGGGCGTCACCGCGATCCCGGCCACCGTGAACGGCCCGGTGATGGTCACAGGCTCCAGCACGGGCTTGTAGAACGCGGCTTTCGCCTCGGGCCGGACCGGCGTAAAGACATAGCCGAAGCGCTCCCGGATCTCTTCCAGGGTCCCGGCGTCGGCGTAAATCGGGAGCGGCTTGCCGATGAGGCGGTTGACCGAGCGAAGATCATCGATCCCATGCAGGTGGTCGGCATGCGCATGGGTAAAGAGCACGGCATCGAGGCCGCGCACGTCGGCATCGAGAAGCTGCTCGCGCAGGTCGGGCGAGGTGTCGACCAGCAGCCGCGCGCCGTTCTCCTCCACCAGCAGCGACACGCGGCGGCGGCGGTTGCGGGGGTTGGCGGGATCGCATGCGCCCCAGTCGCCGCCGATCCGCGGCACGCCCCACGACGGCCCGCAGCCCAGCAGGGTGATGCGCATCAGCGCGCCTCCCGCGGCACTGCCTTCGCGAACAGACGAAAGAAATTCTCCGCCGTGTGCTGCGCCAGCGTCTCGATCGCCACGCCCTTGAGCGCCGCGACCGCTGCCGCGGTATGGACGATGAAGGCCGGCTCGTTGGGCCGGCCGCGCATCGGCACCGGCGCGAGATAGGGCGCATCCGTCTCGATCAGCAGGCGGTCAAGCGGCAGATCGCCGACGATCGCGCGCAACTCCGTCGCATTCTTGAACGTGACGATCCCCGACAGCGAGATGTAAAACCCGATTTCCAGAGCGGCTTCAGCGAGCTCCCGGCCGGTGCTGAAGCAATGGATGACCCCCCGCGGCGGCCGTTCCTCGGCCAGGATCTTGATGGTCTCGGCATCGGCGTCGCGGGTGTGGACGATGAGCGGCAGCCCGGTCGTGCGCGCCGCCGCGGCATGGGCGCGAAACAGCTCGGCCTGACGGTCGCGCGGGCTGTGGTCGTAGTAGAAGTCGAGCCCGGTCTCGCCGATGCCGACGACCTTGGGATGAGCGGCGAGCGCGACGAGGGCGCTCGCATCGACATCCGCCTCGGCCGCCGCTTCGTGCGGATGCACCCCGACCGAGCACCAGATATCGGGATCGCCGGCGGCGATCGCCTCGACCGCCGCGAACTCGGCCAGCCGGGTGCCGATGGTGAGCATCGTCTCCACCCCGGCGCGGCGCGCCCGCGCGATGATCTCCGGCCGCTCTTCCGGTGTGGCGTAGTCGAGATGGCAATGGCTGTCCACGAGGTACAAGGCACACCCTCACCCCGCCGCCGATGATGATGCGGCGGTCGCCTTGTACCGGGTCGCGGCCGGGATGTCAGCGGCGATCGACGCCGAGCCAACGCTTGACTCCACGCCTGCCCTGCCCGTTCCATGCGTACATCGAGGGTGAGGAACGGCATGGCAGACAGCGCACATTGGGTCGGCACCTGGACCACCAGTCCAGCGCCGATGGTCGATCTCGGGTTCGGCTTCGAGAACCAGACGCTGCGCATGATCGCGCATACCAGCATCGGCGGCGGCCTGGTGCGAGTGCGCCTATCGAACGCCTATGGCACACGCAAGCTGGCGGTGGGCGCGGCCAGCATTGCGCTGCGCGCCCAGGATGCCGCCATCATCCCCGGGTCCGACCGGCCGCTCACCTTCGGCGGCAGCGCGTCGGCTACCATCGCGGCCGGGGCGCTCATCGTCAGCGATCCGGTGGCGCTCGATGTGCCGCCTTTGGGCGATGTTGCGGTGAGCCTGCATCTCCCCGCCGCTGTGGCGCAGGATTTCGCCATCACCGGCCACGGCATCGCCAAGCAGACCGGCTATATCTCGGCCGCCGGCGACTTCACGCGCGCCGCGATCCTGCCGGTCGCCCAGACCACGCTGTCGTGGTTCTTCGTGACCGGCATCGAGGTCCAAGCCCCCGCCGGTACCGGCGGGATCGTCGCGTTCGGCGATTCCCTCACCGACGCCAATCTTTCGACGCCCGATATCAATGCGCGCTGGCCCGACCAGCTCGCGCGGCGTCTGCAGGCCCGGCACGGCCGCCGCTTCGGCGTGATGAACCAGGGCATCGGCGGCAACCGCATCCTGCACGATCTCGCCGCCGACAGCGGCCTGAAGCGCTTCGACCGCGACGTGCTGGCCCAGACCGGGGTCAGCCACGTCATCGTCTTCCTCGGCACCAACGACATCCGCAACTGGCGCGGCCGGCGCGAGGAAGACGTGACCGCTGCGGACATGATCGGCGGCCTCGCGCAATTTGCCGTGCGCGCCCATGCCGGCGGGCTTGCGATCTTCGGCGCGACGCTCTTGCCGTTCGAGAATGAGACCTTCCATCCCGGCGCCTACACGCCGGCCGGCGAGGCCAAGCGCCAGGCCGTCAATCACTGGATCCGTACCGCCGGCGCCTTCGATGCGGTCATCGATTTCGACCGGGCGCTGCGCGATCCCGGCCATCCCACGAGCATGCTCCCCGCCTATGATTGCGGCGACCATCTCCATCCCAGCGACGCCGGCTACCGCGCGCTCGGCGACGCGATCGATCTCGCCCTCTTCGATTGATGCGGGGTCGCGCGAGCTATTTGCGCAGGTAGTCGTGCACGACCTCGCCGAGGCCCAGCGTCAGGTCGGCGACGAAATGGACCGCCGAGACGATCTCCCGCACCGGCAGCTCGGACAAGGGCGCCAGCGCATGCTGGGCAAGCTGCAGCCCGGCCGGACCGGTCCAGGCGCCCTTGAGCGTCACGTCCTCGAAGCGATAGCGCACCAGCTCGACGATGCGCGGCGTGCAATCGACATGCGGCACGATTTTCAGCAAGAAGTTGGGCTGGAGGAATTCCCGCTTGGCCGCATCCGCGTCGCGCGCTTCGTATTTGTAGCCCATCGTGCCCGTGGCGATGCGGATTCGCCCGTAGTCGAGCGTGCCCAGCAGCGTATCGGTCTCCACCTTGAAGGAGATGTTCGCAAGCTTCTCGGGAAACCCCCAGATCTCGCGGCCCCCGGCC
The DNA here is from genome assembly GCA_963832575.1 of uncultured Alphaproteobacteria bacterium. Lineage (GTDB taxonomy): Bacteria > Pseudomonadota > Alphaproteobacteria > ATCC43930 > CGMCC-115725 > DATJLY01. Next base: position 41,487 of record CAWHUT010000008.1, on the reverse strand, counting down.
AGCGGCGTCGCGGCGTCGAGGAAAAGCGAATGAATGTAGATCCCGGGCTGGCCCTCGAAGGTGACGGGGATCGCCTGACCCGAGCCGCGATACTCGCCAAAACCCGATGAATCCGGCATGCGGATGAACTGATAGCGCACCTGCGGCGCCGCGACTTTCAAGGGCTCCGGCACCACGCGCTCGAGCGCCGCCGGATCGGTGCGGTAGGTGATAACGAGATATTCGCGGTCGATGAAGCGATAGGGTCCGCGCGGAAAGGACGGGCTCGTCAGCGGCATCGCAAAGGCGGTGCGCTTCACATCCTCGATCTTCACCGTCGCTTCCTCCTTGTCAGTTCGACGCCGCCGCCTCGACATAGCGCGGGAAGATCCCTTCGGGCTGCGGCAATTCCGTGCCCGGCGCGAGCGGATGCTCGGCCAGCGCTACGAAATTGCGCCGCTCCGGCGGCTGGGCCAGTTGATCGAGGAGGCGTTCGGCCGCCTGCGGCACCACCGGCTGCACCAGGATGGCGAGATGCCGGATGGTCTCGGCCAGGACATAGAGCACCGTCCCCATGCGCGGCGGGTCGGTGCGCCGCAACGCCCACGGCGCCTGCTCGTCGACATAGCGGTTGGCGTCGGCCACCACTTGCCAGGTGACTTCGAGCGCGCGGTGGAACGCCTGCTCGGCGAACTCCGCCCGCACCTTGCCGAGAAGGCCGCGCGCGGCGACCAGCAGCGCCTCGTCGGCCGGCAAAAGCGCTCCCGGCGCCGGCACCCTGCCCTCGCAATTGCGGTTGATCATCGCCAGCACGCGCTGCGCCAGATTGCCGAAATCATTGGCGAGGTCGCCATTGATGCGATTGACCATGGCGCGGTGCGAGAAGTCGCCGTCGCTGCCGAACGGCAGCTCGCGCAGCAGGAAATAGCGCACGGGATCGACGCCGTACTGATCGACCAGCTGCTGCGGCGGGATGAAGTTGCCGAGCGATTTCGACATCTTCTGGCCTTCGACCGTCCACCAGCCATGGGCGAAGACGCGCTTGGGCGGCGCGATGCCGGCGGCCATCAGGAAGGCCGGCCAGTAGACGCAGTGGAAGCGCACGATGTCCTTGCCCACCATGTGCAGATCGGCCGGCCAGAAGCGGCGGAACTCGGCGCTCTCGGTGTTGGGATAGCCGACCGCGGTGAGGTAGTTGGTGAGCGCGTCGAGCCAGACATACATCACATGCTTGGCGATTGCCCGGCACCGGCACGCCCCAGGTGAAGCTGGTGCGCGAGATCGAGAGGTCGTTGAGCCCGCCCTTGACGAAGCTCACGACCTCGTTGCGGCGCGCCCGCGGGGCGATGAACTCGGGGTAGCGCTCGTAATGCGCGAGCAGGCGGTCCTGCCACGCCGACAGGCGGAAGAAATAATTTTCCTCCTCCACCCATTCGACATCGGCGCCGGTCGGGGCCTTGCCGTTGACGAGTTCGCTCTCGTCGTAGAACGCCTCGTCGCGCACGGAGTACCAGCCCGCGAACTTGCCGAGATAGATCTCGCCGCGGCGCTCGAGCTCCTGCCACAAGCACCTGGCTCGCGCGCATGTGGCGCGGCTCGGTGGTGCGGATGAAGTCGTCGTTGGAAGCGTTCATCAGCCGCGCCATGTCGCGGAAATTCTGCGACACCCGGTCGCAGAAGCTCTGCGGATCGACGCCGGCGGCGCGCGCGGACTTGTCGACCTTCTGGCCGTGCTCGTCGGTACCGGTCAGGAACATGACGTCGCGCCCGTCGAGCCGCATGAAGCGGGCCAGCGCATCCGAGCGCTACCGTCGTATAGGCATGGCCGATATGCGGCGAATCATTCACGTAATAGATCGGCGTCGTCAGGTAATAGGGCTCGCCGCCGTTCATTTTTCCTTTCCGGCAGCCGCCCTTACCGGGTCGCCGCCTCGAGCGCGAAAAAGGCGTTCAGCACGACCTGCTTGCGGTCGAGATTGATGCCCTCCGCCTCGTCAAAGAGATGGCCGAGGTTTTCCCATACCTCGACCCAACGATCAAGGCTGCGGCGCGATGCCAGGCGCCGCATCGCCTGCGCCTCGCCCGGCAGCGCCGCTTCCTCGCCGTCGCCGCCGGCTGCCAGCGCCACCATGCGCGCCAGCCACCCCGGCAACAGCGCCGCCAGCAGCGCGAACCCGTCCTCGCCGTCGCCGCGCGCGACGCGATCGGCAAAGCCGTGCAGAGCCTCGCCGTCGATCTCAGGGAGCCTCTCCAGCAATTTAAAAAGACTGTGATAGAGCTCCAGTCCCGCCGGCGTCGCCAAGGTCAGGGCGCGGCCGATGCTGCCATGGGCGAGCTGGGCGAGACGGCGCGCATCCTCGGCCGCGATGTCGGGACGGTAGCGCGCCAGGGCCGCCTCCACCGCCTCGCACGGCAGCGGCTTCAGCGCCAGGCGCCGGCAGCGCGAGCGGATGGTCGGCAGCAGCCGGCCGGGATTCTCGCTCACCAGCAGCAGCACGGCGCGCTCCGGCGGCTCCTCAAGGATCTTCAGCACCGCATTGGCGGCATTGCGATTCATCGCATCGGCGCCGTCGAGGATGACGACCCGCCAGCCGCCTTCCGCTGCGGTGAGGCGCAGGAAGCCCGAAATCGTGCGGGTGTCGGCGACGACGATCTCGCTCCGCAGCCGCCGGCGCCGCGGGTCGAAGCCGCGCTCGACCACCAGCAGGTCGGGATGACCGCCCGAGGCGACGCGGCGGAAGATCGGATTTTCCGGCGCGACCGCCAGCGCGCCGGCGCTTCGCCTCTCGGCGCGGCATAGAGGAAGCGCGCGAAGCGGAAGGCGAGCGTCGCCTTGCCGACGCCGCGCGGCCCGGTGATGAGCCAGGCATGCGGCAGCCGCCCGGCATGATAGGCGGCCAGGAGCGCCGCCTCGGCCGCCTCGTGCCCGATAAGGTCCGGATTCTCGCGCGGCGGCAGCACCGAAGCCGCCTCCGCCCCCGCTTCCTCGTCGTCGCGTTCTTCCGTGTCGTCGTCTGCCATCGCGCCGCGATTTTAAGCAGAGATTTGCGGGTTATGCGACAGATGACGCGACGAGCCGCCCTCACCCGCCTCGGCTCGCGCCTCGGCACCCTCTCCCGCCTCGCGGGAGAGGGGGGACCCAGCGCGCCGGCGCTGGGTGGGTGAGCGCCGCCCGTCAGAGCTCGAGGCCCAGCCTCTCGCGCACGGCCGTGAGCACGGCTTCATGGACCGTCGCGGCGTCGGGACTTGCATCGATGAGGATCGTGCGCTGAGGCTCGCGGCGCGCGATGTCGAGAAAACCTTGACGCAGCCGCTCGTGGAAATCGAGGCCCTTGCGCTCGAAGCGCGTCTCGGTTCCGGCGCGGGCGATGGCGCGGGCGATCCCTTCGGCGACGGGAAGATCGAGGATCAACGTGAGATCGGGCATGAACTCGCCGGCGATGAGGCGATGCAGCTCCATCAGCGGCTCGCGCGCCAGAGCGCCGCCCCAGCCCTGATAGGCCTCGGTCGAATCCGCGAACCGGTCGCAAAGCACGATCCGCCCGGCAGCAAGCGCGGGCCACACCGTCGCGACCAGATGGCTGCGCCGCGCCGCCACCATCAGCAGCGCCTCGCACTCGGTGTCCCAGCGCTCGGGCGCGCCGGTGAGCAGCAGGCGCCGAATTTCCTCGGCGCCGGGCGAGCCGCCGGGCTCGCGCGTCGGCGATCGCGGCCATGCCCCGCCGCTCGAGCGCTCGCCGCGAGCAGCCCGACCTGCGTGGATCTTGCCGGCGCCCTCGCCGCCTTCGAGGGTGATGAACCTGCCGCGTCGTCAGTGCTTGCCCCACAGGAGATAACCCGCGGCGACGGCGGCGCGGCCGAACGGATTGAGCTGCGCCACCGGCTCGCGCCGCGACCAGCGGGACGTCGATCGGGTCCATGTCGGGCGCGGTCACCTCCAACTGGCCGACCGTCTCGCCCTTCGTCACCGGCGCCTTCACCGCGCCGTCATAGACGGCCTTCACCTTCATGTCGTGGCGCGCCGTCCGCGGCAGGGTGACGATGAGATCGGATTTCGTCGTCGCCGGCACCTTGGTCAGCTGGCCGAGCCACACCGGCGCGTCGTCGACCGTGTCGCCCGCCTTGACCAGCTGGTAATCGGCGAACTCGCGATAGGCCCATTCGAGCACTTTCTCGCTCTCGTTCGCAGCGCTCCTTCATGCTCTTCATGCCGGCCAGAACCTCGATGACGCGGCGGCCGTTGCGCAGCGCCGAGATGATGAGGCCATAGCCGGCCTCCTCGGTGTGGCCGGTCTTCATCCCGTCGACGCCGAGATCCTTGTAGAGCAGCGGATTGCGGTTGCCCTGCTTGATGCCGTTATAGGTGAAGTCCTTCTCGGACTCGTAATGATAATGCTCGGGAAAATCCGCGATGAGATGACGCGCCGAGCATCGCGAGATCGCGCGCCGTCGTGTATTCGCCGGGATCGGGCAGGCCGTCGACATCGGCGAAATGCGTGTTCTTCAGGCCGAGCTTCTTCGCCGTCTCGTTCATCTGATCGACGAAGGCCGGTATGCTGCCGGCGAGCCCCTCGGCCAGCACGACGCAGGCATCGTTGCCGGACTGGATGATCATGCCGCGAATCAGATCCTCGACCTTCACGCGCGCGCCCAGCGGCACGAACATGTTCGATTCGTTGGTCTTGTGCTTGGCCCAGGCCTTCTCGCTCACCGGCAGCGAGGTCGTCGAGCTTCGCCTGCCCCTTGGCGAGATACTCGAACACCACATAGGCGGTCATCATCTTGCTCATCGAGGCGGGCTCGATGCGATCATCGCCGGCTCTTGTCGAGCAGGATCGTGCCGGTGTCGAAGTCGATCGACGACGGCGTGCTGCGCGGTGGTGTCGATGGTCGGCTGCGCCGCTAGCGCGCGGCACGGCGCTCCGCAACAGCACAAGACCCGATCGCCGCGACGCAGACCGGCTTCCAATCGCTCATGGATCGCCCTCGATGCGACGAATGAGCCGCGAGCATAGCCGCAATTGCGCCGAAATTGTGATCGTCAATCGACGACGATGCGCGCTTCGGGCACGCCGCTGTCGACGATCCGGTCGAGCAGCCGGTCCGCCGCGTCGACCGACGGCAGCGGACCGATCCGCACGCGGAAGAGATAGGCGCCGTTGACGCGCGCGTTGGTCACGCTGACAGTGCCGATCTTCGCAAGCTTGGCCTTGAGCTTGACCGCGTTATCGGCCCGCCCGAAGGCGCCGGCCTGGATGTAGATGTTGGTCGGGCGCACCGGAACGGTCGTGACGTTCTGCGGCAGCGGCGGCGGGACATGAGTCGGCGCCGGCTGCGGCGCCGGCTGGGGTGCGCGCGGCAGAGGCGGCGGCGGATCATCCGCGGCCACGCGAACGCCCGGCGGCGTCGGCAGCGGCGTCGCGCCGTCACCGGCGCCAGCGGCATTGCCGGCGCGGACGCGGCGACCTCCTGGCCCGCGCCGCGTTCGGCCAGGAGCTTGGCCTGGATGCTCTCGGGCGCGACAATCTGCACGCGCACTTTGGCCGTGCCCGGCTCCTCGAAGCCCAAAAGCTGCGCCGCGCGGCGCGACACGTCGATGATGCGGCCGCGCGCATAAGGACCGCGGTCGTTGACCCGCACCTCGATCGAGCGGCCGTTTTCGAGATTGGTCACCTGGACGATGCTCGGCATCGGCAGGGTGCGATGCGCGGCGGTCAGCGCGTTGAGGTCGAAGACCTCGCCGTTCGCCGTGTATTTGCCGTGGAAATCCTCGCCGTACCACGAGGCGATGCCGGTCTCGTCATAGTTCAGATCCTCCGCGGGATAGTACCAGACGCCGTCGATCTGATAGGGCGTGCCGACCTTGTAGATGCCATGTGGCACCGCCGCCCCGAACGCGCCCGAGCGCGGCGGCTCTGCGCGCACGCGGCGAGCAGCAGGGCCAACCCGCAGAGGCCGAGGGTAAGGACAGAACGACGCATCACTGCGGCAGGACGTCCGAATCGATAAGGGATTTCAATCTACGAGCGCGCCAGACTGTCGGCAAGATACCCGACCGCGATGGCGAAATATTTTGAATTATTCCATTTGAGAAGTGCGCGGAAATTGTCGTAGGCGAGAAATGCGGGCCCGTCGGTCCCCGCCGGCAGCACCAATCCCGCCTTGCCCGCGTCCGGCGGCAGCCTTTTCCCGTCGACTCGGCGCACGCCCAGCCGCGACCAGTCATCGATCGGGCGCAAGCCGGTCTGCGCCGCCGCATCGAGTCCCGGCGGCAGCGTCACCGCATCGCCCCACCCCACCCCGTCGCGCCAGCCGACGCTGGCCAGGTAGTTGGCGATCGAGGCGAAGACGTCGTCGAGCCGGTTCCAGATATCGGGCGCGCCGTCGCCGCGATAGCTCACGGCATAGGCGAGAAAGCTCGACGGCATGAACTGGCTCTGCCCCATCGCGCCCGCCCACGAGCCGATCATGCGCCGCGGATCGATGTGGCGGCGGTCGACGATGAGGAGCGCGTTGATGAGCTCGCGGCGGAAGAAGGCCGCGCGCCGGCCGTCATAGGCCAGCGTGGCGAGCGCGGAGATCACCGGAAAGGTGCCGGTGACGCGGCCGAAATCGGTCTCGATGCCCCACAGCGCGACGATGTAGCGCGGCGCCACGCCGAAGCGGGCGCCGACCTGGTCGAGCAGCGCGCGGTTGGCATCGAAATGCTCGCGCGCGCCTTGCGCGCCGCTGGGGCGAAACGACGCGGCTGATATAGTCGGCGAAGGTGAGCGTCGTTTCCGGCTGGCGGTTGTCGAGCTCGATGACGCGCGGGAGCGGCGTCACATCGGCGAGCGCGCGGTCGAGCGTCGCCGGCGCGATCCCCTGCGCCAGCGCGTCGCGGCGCACGCCCTGCAGCCAGGCGGCGAAATCCTGATCCGCCGCCCGCGCCCTTGCGGCGATCGGCAGACAGCAGGAGGGCAAGGCTCAACGCGCGGCGCGAAATCATGTCATTCCCTTAATCGAATTACGGCTCCGAGAAAAGACGAGGATCACGAGCCGGCGATGCGCGAGCGCCTCGGCCCTGTGCGCGGATCGCGTCCGGCCAGGGCTGGAGCGGCGCGCCGCGAGGTCGAAATGCACGCCGGCCTGATAGAAGCGCGCGAGCGGGCGGCCATCCCGCGACGATTCGAGCCGATGCAGCATGCCCAGCGACGAGCGCCCGACCGTGACCACGCCGCTCGTCACGACCAGCCCGTCGCCGGCCGCAGCCGTCGGATCCTCGATCGCCAGACGCGTCTCGAATGTGGCGAAGCCGTGATTGGCGGCGCGGCGATAGGACGGGTCCATGCCGATCGCCTCGATTACGTGGAGGCACGCGTTGGAAAAGCGGTGCAGGTAACCCAGGAGCATCAGCCGCGACTCCTCCGTCTCCCCTGCCCTCACCCGGTCGCGCCCGGCCGCGAATTCGGCCAGCGCCCTCTGGCCAGCGGAAGGTGGGAAACGGCTCCCAGGCCACGGGCGCGGCCGCGAGTGTCGGCCCGGGTGGGGGCAGCGGCGCCAGGACATGCTCGGCCCGGGTGGCGCGGGCAAGCGACGCGCTCTCGACCGCCTCGTGCACGATCCGCACCTGGTCCGGCGTGGCCGCGAGGATGGCGCTGCGGATGACGATGCCCTCGCCGGCGCGGAGCTCGCGCTCGTAGCTGGTGTCGAGCGCGACGGTGCGCCAGCGCCGCCCCGAGGCCTGCCGCTCGAGGAGATCAGCCGCCGCATCGGCGAGGCGCTCGACATAGAAGGCGATGTTGAGATGCCCGAAGACATCGCATTCCCACGCCGCGACGCCGCTGCGGTACGTCTCGACGAGCCCTGCGCCGTCCATCGCCCTGCCTCCGTTTCCGGCCATGCCGCCCAACCTCCAGGAACAATACGCGTTTCAACGCGTTGGTCACGGTTGATCTGAAGCAACGGGATCACCTGCGATGGCAAGTCAGGACGATTATTGGTCCGGCTGGAAGGACGGGTGGGCCGCCGCCACCAAGGCGATATTTTCCCAGCACCCTATGCCGGCCGCCGAGACGGCGACCGCGCGCCCACCGATCCTGGAGATGAGCCGCGCCGAGGCCGCCGGCGACAAGCCCGCCGCAGAGCGCCGCGGCCGCGGCCGGCCGCCCAAGGCGGCTACCCCTGCCGCCGCCACCCCGTCGCGCAAGCGCGGGCGCCCACGCAAAACCCCTGCGCCCGCGCGACCCTAAGCGCGCCCGGCGTGCAAGGCCTCCCATACGCGCCGCGGCGTCGCAGGCATATCGATGTGGCGGATGCCGGCGGCGCGGTGGAGCGCATCGACGATGGCGTTGATGATGGCCGGTGGCGCGCCGACCGCGCCCGCCTCGCCGGCGCCTTTGACGCCCAGCGGGTTCGCCGTGCACGGCACATTGCGCGTGGCGAAGGCGAAGAACGGCAGGTTGTCGGCGCGCGGCATGGCATAGTCCATGAACGAGCCGGCGAGGAGCTGGCCGCTCGCTTCGTCATAGACCGCGTGCTCGAGCAGCGCCTGGCCGATGCCCTGGACGATGCCGCCATGCACCTGCCCCTCCAGCAGCAGCGGATTGATGGTGCGGCCGAAATCGTCGACCACCGTGTAGCGCGCGATGGTGACGGCGCCGGTGTCGGGGTCGATCTCGACCTCGGCGATGTGGCAGCCATTGGGGAAGGTTTGCGCCGGCGGCACGCGGCGGTGCGTGACATCGAGGCCGGGCTCCATGCCTGGCGGCAGCTGCGCCGGATCGCGCGCGGCCCGGGCCACCGCAAAGAGGTCGAGGTGAAGATCGGTGCCGGCAACGGTGAAGCCGCCATCGGCGAAGACGACATCTTCAGCCGCGGCCTCAAGCAGATGCGCGGCAAGCGCGCTGGCTTTGGCGATGACGCTGAGCCCGGCCTCATGGAGTGCGGCGCCCGCCACCGGGAGCGCGCGCGAGCCGCCGGTGAGGCCCGCCGGCGTGCGGTCGGTGTCGCCCATCACCACGTCGATCACATCGGGATCGAGCCCGAGCTGGTCCGACACGACCTGCTTGTAGGCGGTGACGAGGCCGGTGCCGTATTCCTGATTGCCCATCACCAGCTCGATGCGCGTGTCCTTGAATTCGATCGAGGCGGTCTCGGGAATGCCGCCGCCGCAGCGCTCGGTATAGGTCGCCATGCCGATGCCGCGCAGGCGCCCATGCCGCTCGCTCGCGTCGCGGCGCGCGGCAAAGGACGACCATTCCGCCGCCGCCATGCACTGGTCCATGACGCGCTCGAACTCGCCGGAATTGAATACGAGCTTCGTCGCCGAGGTGAAGGGCATGGCCGAGGGCGGCACGAAATTGATGCGGCGAATGGCGGCGGGGCTCATGTCCAGCGCGCGCGCGGCTTCATCGACCAGCCGCTCGATGAGATAGGCCGCCTCCGGCCGCCCGGCGCCGCGATAGGCACAGACCGGCACGGTGTTGGTGCAGATGCCCTTGACGTTGACGTGGATCGCCGGCGTCACATAGAGGCCGCTGACGAGATCGGTCGAGCGCGTCGGCACGAACGCGCCGAACGGCGAGAGATAGGCGCCGAGATTGGCGAGAACGGTGACGCGCAGGCCGAGGAACCGCCCGGCCACATCGAGTGCCAATTCGGCGCGGGTGACGTGGTCGCGGCCCTGGTTGTCGGAGAGGAATCCTTCCGAGCGCTCGGCCTGCCACTTTACCGGCCGCGCCAGCTTGCGGCTCGCCCACACCACGAGCGCCTGCTCGGGGTAGACGAACGCCTTCATGCCGAAGCCGCCGCCGACATTGGTCGTGACGAGGCGGAGCTTGTCCTTGGGCAGCTTGAGGATCATCTCGGCCAGAGGATCGCGCACGAAATGCGGCCCCTGCGTCGCGGTGTAGAGGGTGGAGCGATCATTTGCCGGAATCGTAGTCGGCGATCGCGTTGCGCGCCTCCATCGAGTTGGCGACCACGCGGTTGTTGACGAGCTCGAGCGTCACCACGCGCGACGCCGCGGCAAAGGCCGCCGCGGTTGCCGCCGCGTCGCCCATGTCGTTGTCCCAGTCGAAGACGACGTTGCCGGGAATGTCGGCGAAGAGCTGCGGCGCGCCGGGCGCCATCGCCGCGCGCGCATCCGTCACCGCCGGCAGCGCTTCCCATTCCACCTCGATCGCCTCGGCGGCATCGCGTGCGGCCTCCAGCGTCTCGGCAACCACGAGCGCCACCGGCTGGCCGACATGGCGCACCGTGCCGAGGGCGAGGATCGGGCGCGGCGTATCGTGGCGCGGCGTGCCGTCGCGGCTCACCAGCGGCACCTGGCACGGCACGTCGCCCAGCCCATCCGCCGCCACATCCGCGCCGGTGAGGACGAGGAGCACGCCCGGCATGCGCCGTGCCGCGGTCACATCGATCGTCCCTAACCGCGCATGCGCCATGCTCGCGCGCAGCACATAGGCGTGCGCCATGTGCGCCAGCACGATGTCGTCGGTGTAGCGCCCGTTGCCGGTGAGAAGCCGCTGATCCTCAAAGCGCCGCATTGGCTGACCGATGCCGAACTTCATGCCGTCGCCTCCTCTTGCCCCCACAGTCTAGCCGATCGGCCGGCGGCGCGCAGGCGCGGCGGCCGTGTGAAGGCTGGCCCGGCGTTTTGAGCAGCGCTATTGTCTACCGACAGGGGCGGCCGGTGGCCGATGGATTTCGGGGGAGGAAAGAATGGCATTGCGGGATCAACCGGCGCGCGCGGCGCATCGCGACGACGAGGGGCAATGGTGGGCGGCGCCGGTCGTCGTCATTCCCGTGCTGGCGCTTATCGCCAATGTTGGGGCCTATGCGCTGGCCGTGCACGGGGCGGCATTCGTCGTTCGGTTCGATATCATCGGCGGCTTCAGCTATGGCATGCCGTCGCTCTTCCCGATCCTCGAGGCGCTGATCCTGGCATTCGGCCTGTGGTGGTGCACCCCGCTGTCGCCCGGACGCGCCGTCGTGGCCGCGGTGATCTTGCTGGTGTTCCGGATCGCGGTGACGTTTGCGGTCGTCTATGTGTTGTCGCTCACGACCCCGAAGATGTCGGATGCTTTCCTGACGAGTCCCTTGGCGGCCTATGTTCCCCGCGTCATCTCGACAGCCTTCTCGGGCGCTTCGCTGCTGCTCATCCTCGCGATCTACGACCGGAGCTTCCGCTCCTGGTGGGCGTGGATTCTGACGCTGCTGATCTGGGCCGGCGGCACGGCGCTGCTGTTCTGGCTTTACCGCAGCGAAATTTTGCTGGCGTCCTATCCGTGGGTCACGCAATGCGTGCGCGCGCTGGGCTTTGTCGTGATCGGGTGTCAGTTCCAGCAGTCGCTGCGCCGTCAGCACTAGGGTCGGTTGCGGCGGCGGCTCAATGGCCGCCGCCGCCCGGGGCGCCGCCGCCCGCTCCGCCGGTCGCGCGCTGCTGCATCATGCGCTGCATCGCCTGCGGGTCCATTTTCTGATAATCGGCGGGGATCTCGAAGAGGCTCGCCGGCTGCGGCCCTTCCTGGATGTTGCGCAGTTCCAGGCCGGCGCCTTTGGCGCTCTGGCTCTTGATCAGGAATTTGAGGCGGGTATCGATCCAGCCGAAGCTCTGCTCACCGGCGGGCGAGGTCCCTTCGATTTTCACCGCCGTGCGGCCATTGACCGTTTCCGGCCCGATGCGCTTGCAGGACCACTCTCCCTTCTCGTTCTTGTGCAGATCGTGTTCCATCTTCTGCAGCTGCGGACAGGGATTGTCGGGATCGAGCCCTGCCAGGGATTGCATCGGGTGACCGCCCTGGTTGACATCCATGGCGAGCTTCCGCGCGGGGATCAGGACGAAGGCTGTCCCGGCCTTGCCATCGATGATGACCGCGCCCGCGTGGCCGTCCTTCTGCTCCATCCGGATCTTGTCGTTCGAGACATAGATTTTACCGGGCAGTTGATCGCCACTGCCCGTTTCAGTCACCGTGTCGGCCGAGAATTCTTGCGCGAAGGCGGATCCAGCGGCGACGCTCGCCAGAATCGTGCCGCCGAGCGCCACTGCCGCCAAGCCAAGACGTCCCATGAAAATCTCCTCCTCGCGCCGAAGCACCGTCACGTGCGGCGGCAGCATGATGGTCAGCATCATCGCCGAGCCGTGCGACTGTTTCCAGCGACGTTTGCGACAATTAATGCCGATTGCGTGCGAGCGACGACTTTTTGTCTAAAGCCGCCGGGACCGGCAACGCTTGGTGATGCAATCGGGAGCCACAGTGCCCACATGTGTTGCTTATGGGCGTCGGGCGTCCCGGGGGGCATTTCTGCATGGCCGCACATAGGTTCAAGACGGGGCAATCCGTGAGGATCGCTCAAAGCGCCTTCCACGCAGCCTCAGGCGGTCTTTTCGAGATCGTGCGCCTCATGCCGCAAGAGCGCGGGATCAATCACTATCGGATCAAGGCCTCAGTCGGAGGACAAGAGCGCGTGGTGGCCGAGGACGAGTTGGTATAGCGGCACCCGTTTTGCCCCATCTACGTGGGTTCGGAGCGTGTGCCGGGCGGTCTGAGTGCCAAGGTTAAGAAATTGATTTTACGGGATCACTTCAACCCCGAAGATCCTGGCGTCCCCAACGGGATTCGAACCCGTGTCTTCACCGTGAAAGGGTGATGTCCTGGGCCTCTAGACGATGGGGACGGACGCTGGCGGCCGGTGCCGGTCTACCGGGACGGGGACGATAAATCAAGCCGCCGGCGCTCTCGCGCGCCATCCGCGAGCGTGCTAGGAAGCGGCCTCGCTCGGTCCGCCCGTCGTTTTCGGCAAACTCCTTGATGCACCATCGCCCTCACCCTTCCCGGCACCGCGCCCTGGCGCGCGCCGGCGCATGACTGGCGGGTACTGACATGTGCGGGGTGGCCGGGGTCTGGGATCGGCGGCGCAGGAGCGCGCCGGCGGCGCTGGCCGCCATGGCCGAGGCGATGACCGGGACGCTGCGCCATCGCGGCCCGGATGCCGGCGCCGTCTACAGCGATGCGGAGGCGGGACTTGCGCTCGGCCATCGCCGACTCTCGATCGTCGATCTCTCGCCGGCCGGCGCGCAGCCGATGGTTTCCTCCTGCGGCCGCTTCGTCGTCTCCTACAACGGCGAGATCTACAACGCCGCCGAGCTGCGGCCGGAGCTCGAGGCGGCGGGGCGGCGCTTTCGCGGTCATTGCGACACCGAGATCATCATCGAGGGCGCGGCCGTGTGGGGGGTTGCGGCGACGATCCGCCGCCTCATCGGCATGTTCGTGATCGTGCTGTGGGACCGCCGCGAGCGCGTGCTCTATCTCATCCGCGACCGGCTCGGCATCAAGCCGCTCTATTGGGCGGAGAGCGATGGACGCCTGCTGTTCGGTTCCGAGCTCAAGGCGCTGCGTGCCGCCGACGGCTGGACGCCCGCGCTCGACCGCGGCTCGCTCTCTGCCTATATGCGCTTTGGCTACGTACCGGCGCCGCACACGATCTATCGCGGCGTGCGCAAGCTCGAGCCCGGCGTCATCCTCACTCTGCGCGATACGGGCGCGCCCGAGATCGCGCCGTTCTGGTCGCTGGCCGACGTGGCGCGCGCGGGCCAGTCGGGCCGGCTTGCTCTCAGCGAGGACGAGGCGACGGACCAGCTCGATGCGCTGCTGCGCGATGCGATCGGGCGGCGAATGGTGGCGGATGTGCCATTGGGCGCTTTCTTGTCCGGCGGCATCGATTCATCGACCGTCGTCGCGCTGATGCAGGCGCAGAGCACGCGCCCGGTGCGCAGCTTCTCGATCGGCTTCCACGAACGCGGCTACGACGAGGCGCAGCATGCGGCCGCGGTGGCGCGTCATCTCGGCACCGACCATACCGAGCTCTACGTCTCACCCGAGCATGCCCAGGCCGTCATCCCCAACCTCGCCACCCTCTACGACGAGCCGTTCGCCGACGCCTCGCAGATCCCGACCTTTCTCGTCTCGGAAATGACGCGGCGCCACGTCACGGTGGCGCTGTCTGGCGATGGCGGCGACGAGCTCTTTGCCGGCTATACCCGCTATTTCCGCAGCCAGACCGTCTGGCGCATGATCGAGGCGATGCCGCAGGCGGCGCGCGGTCTGGCCGCGGCGGGCTTGCGCGCGATGTCGCCGGCGCTGTGGAACTCACTGGGCGCGGTCATACCGCAATCGGTGCTGCCGACGCAGTTCGGCGACAAGATGCACAAGCTCGCGGGCATGCTGGCCGGCGAGCCCGAGGCGAGCGCCTTCTATCGCCAGGTAATCAGCCTGTGGGTCGATCCGGCCGGCGTCGTGATCGACGGGATCGAGCCCAAGGGCACCTACGAGGATGTGCGCATCAAGGATCTGGTGCCGGACTTCGTCGAGCGCATGCAGTACATCGACACCGTCACGTATCTTCCCGACGACATCCTGACCAAGGTCGATCGCGCCTCGATGGCCGTGTCGCTGGAGGCGCGGGTGCCGCTGCTCGACCATCGCGTCGTCGCCTTCGCGTGGTCGCTGCCGCCGGCGATGAAGGGCGCGGGACGGCGCCGGCAAGCGCCTGCTGCGCCGCGTGCTCGATCGCTATGTGCCGCGCGCGATGGTGGAGCGCCCGAAGATGGGGTTCGCGGTGCCGATCAACGACTGGCTGCGCGGCCGGTTGCGCGATTGGGCCGAGCCGCTCCTCGATCCGCGCCGCCTTGCCGGCGACGGCATCTTCCGCCCCGAGCCCATCCAGGAGCGCTGGCGCGAGCACTTGGCGGGAACGCGCGACTGGCAGTATCCGCTGTGGACGGTGCTCATGTTCCAGGCGTGGAAGGAACGCTGGCTGCCCTGATCACGCCGGCGCGGCATCGTCGATGAAAAGCTGCACGCCGTCGTTGCCCTGCCAGTGATCGGCGCGGATGTGGCCGGCGACATGGAAGAGCCGGCCACCGCTGTTGAGAAGCGCCGGCCCCAGCGCACCGTCGAGCGCGCGAAACGCCATCGCCTTGAGCCGCCCCGATCCGGCGCCGTCGGCGAGGATCGTGCGCACATGCGCACCGCCCACCACGTCCGCGCGCAGCACGCGCAGCGCCGGCAAGGCGAAGCGCGGCTCCGGATTGCCGGTGCCGAAGGGGCCGATGCGCTCGATGAGGGCGGCGAACTCCGGCGTTGCCGCCGCAGCGACGAGCGCGCCGTCGATGCCGAACTCGGGCGTCGGATCGCCATCGCCCAAGGCGGCGGCGACGCGGGCCTCGAGAAAATCGCGCAGGGCCATGAGGTTCCCGCCTTCCACGGTGAAGCCCGCCGCCATCGCGTGGCCGCCGCCGTCGCGCGCCAGCCCGGCCTGGCGCGCCGCGATCACCGCGGGCCCCAGCGCCATGCCCACGACCGAGCGGCCCGAGCCGCGCCCGATCCCGTCCGCCATCGCCACGACGCAGGCCGGCCTGCCGTAGCGATCCTTCAGCCGGCTCGCGACGATGCCAATCACGCCGGGATGCCAGCCCTCGCCGGCGACGAAGATCATGGCGCTGCGGCCGTTCTCCTCTGCCTGCGCCATCGCCTGTGCTAGCACGCGCGCCTCGATCTCGCGCCGCTCGGCGTTGAGCCCGTCGAGACGCTGCGCCAAGGCCTTCGCCTCGGCGGGATCGTCGGTCGCCAGCAGCCGCGCGCCGAGATCGGCCTCGCCGACGCGGCCCCCGGCATTGATGCGCGGCCCCAGAATGAAGCCGGCGTGGTAGGCGCCCATCGCCTCGCTGATGCCGGCGATGTCGGCGAGCGCCGCCAGCCCGGCATTCTCCCGCCGCCGCATCACCTTGAGCCCCTGCACCACCAGAGCCCGGTTGAGGCCCGCGAGCGGCACGACATCGCATACCGTGCCGAGTGCGACGAGATCGAGCCACGCCATGAGATCGGGCTCGGGCCGGGTCTCGTACCAGCCGATGCGGCGCAGCGCCCGGTTCACGCCGACCACGAGCAGGAAAGCGACACCCACCGCCGCGAGCCCGCGATGGACTGAAGACTCATCGAGCCGGTTGGGATTGATGACGGCTAGGGCCGGTGCCAGCGCCGGCTCGCCGATATGGTGGTCGACGACGATGACATCGAGCCCGGCCGCGGCCGCCGCGGCGAGCGGTGCATGCGCGGTGGTGCCGCAATCCACGGTGATGACGACCGCCGCGCCCTCGCTCTTCAACTTCAAGAGGGCCGGCGCGTTGGGGCCATAGCCTTCGCGCTGGCGGTCGGGAATGTAGACGACGACCCGCGCGCCTACGGCCGCAAGAAAGCGCCGCAGGAGAGCCGCCGAGGTCGCGCCATCGACATCGTAGTCACCGAAGACGGCGATGGTCTGGCGTTGCTCCAGCGCATCGACGATCCGGGCTACGGCGCGGTCCATGTCCTTGAGATGCGAGGGATCAGGGAGCCAATCCCGCAGCAGCGGCGTGAGGAAGCGCTCCGCTGTCGCCTCGTCGACGCCGCGGCGTGCCAGGATGCGGCCGGCGATCTCGGGCAGACCCAGGCGCTGCGCCAACGCCATGCCCGCCCGATCATCGCCCGCACGCTCGCGCCAGCGCCGCCCGAGCAAGGAACGCTCGACGCCCAGAACCGCCGCCGTCGGTGTGCTCATGGGAAGGGCGTCTTGCGGAAGTTGAACGCGATCGAGATGCGCGGCCGCTTGCCGCGGTGCGGGAAGACCATGTGCGGCGTGTAGCTCGGAAACAGCACCATCAACCCAGGCTGCGGGCGAACGAAGATGCCGAGCGGCAGAATCGTCGGGAAGAATGTCGTGGTGCGCAGATGGGAGGGGTCGAACAACTGAAGGGCGGTGCCCTGCTCGGTATCGTCGGGGTCGCCGGGGTCAACGTAGTAGGTGCCGGACCAGGTCGAGAGCCCATGGAAGTGGACCCGGTTGAAGTCGCCCACGCGGTTGACGTTGGCCCAGGCCTCGAACGTCCAGTCGAAGGCTGGAACCTCCCTGCCGGCCAGGAGCCGGGCCGTCGCTTCGTTGACGATCTCATGCATGCGCCCGATCAGCGTCTTGCCGGCATCGCCGCAGAATTCGAGCGCGCCGTATTTCGATTGCCAGCCGCCGATATTGCTGCGGGTGACGCTGCGCGTGGTTTGCTCGCGCTCGTTGGCGAGAACGCGCTGGCGCAGCTCCTTGTTGAGGTCGTCGCTATCGGGCCACGTGTAGGATACGAACGGGCTGGGAAAGAGACTGACGAAGGTTGCGTCGGCGAGCCCGGCCATGGCTCATCGACCCGACCCGGGAAACGTGGTCTTGCGATTGAAATTGTGGTGCGCCTCGATCATGCGGACCGTACCGCTCTTCGAGCGCATCACCATCGAATGCGTGATGGCGCCGCCGGCGAAGCGGCGCACGCCCTGCAACATGGTGCCGTTGGTGACGCCGGTCGCGGCGAACATGACCTCGCCATGGGCGAGATCGAGCAGGCCGTATTTGCGGTCGAAGTCGGTGATGCCGCAGCGGCTCGCGCGCTGGCGCTCGTCGTCGTTGCGGAAAATGAGGCGCCCTTGCATGAAGCCGCCGATGCAGCGCAGCGCCGCCGCGGCCAGCACGCCTTCGGGCGCGCCGCCCGATCCGATATAGATGTCGACGCCGCTGTCGGGCCGCGCCGTGGCGATGACGCCGGACACGTCGCCGTCGGAGATGAGCATGATGCGCGCGCCGGCCGCGCGCACCTCGGCGATGAGCTCGGCATGACGCGGACGGTCGAGAATACAGACGACGAGGTCGGCGACGTCGGACTTCTTTGCCTTGGCGAGGCGGACGAGATTATTGCGCGGGGTGTCGTCGAGATCGACCACGTCGCCCCAGCCGCTGCCAATGGCGATCTTGTCCATGTAGGTGTCGGGCGCGTTGAGGAAGCCGCCGGCCTCGGCCATGGCGATCACCGAGAGCGCATTCGATCCGCCCTTGGCGGTGATCGTCGTGCCTTCGAGCGGGTCGAGCGCGATGTCGATGCGCGGCCCCCCGGCGCCGACCTTCTCGCCGATGAAGAGCATCGGTGCCTCGTCGCGCTCGCCTTCGCCGATGACGACGGTGCCGTCGATGGCGAGGCTGTTGAGGGCCTGGCGCATCGCGTCGACGGCGGCCTGGTCCGCCGATTTCTCGTCGCCCCGACCCATGAGGCGCGAAGCGGACAGTGCCGCCGCCTCGGTGACACGCACCGCCTCCAGCGCCAGGTTACGGTCCATCGTTCCGGTTTCGGCCATGCTTGTCTCCTAGAGGTTCTCTACGCGGATCATGTGCGGCGGCTCGAGCACCGTCTCCAATCGCGTAATGCGATCGAGGGCCCGCCGCATCGCCGCCTCTTCCGTTTCATGTGTCGTCAACACCACCGGCACCGCCTCGCCCGGCGCACGGCCGCGCTGGATCATCTGCTCCATCGAGACGCATTCGTCGCGCAACGCTCCGGCCACGTCGGCGATGACCCCGGGCCGGTCGAGCACCATGAGCCGCACGTAATAGGTGCCGCGGTGGCGCGCCATCGGCGCGCGCGGCGCTGTGCTTCATCAGCGATGCTGGCACGGCAAAGCTCGTCGCGGCGCGGCCGCCGGCGATGTCGAGAAGATCGGCGACCACCGCCGAGGCGGTCGGCTCTGCGCCGGCGCCGCGTCCCTCGAGCATGACGCGGCCGACGAAATCGCCTTCGATCACCACCGCGTTGAACACGCCCTCGATCGGCGCGATCGGCGTCGAGCGCGGCACCATGCAGGCGTGCACACGCTGCTCGAGCCCGTATTCGGTCAAGCGCGCGAGACCCAAGAGCTTGATGCGATAGCCCAGCTCGGCGGCGAATTCGATGTCGAGGGCGGAGACGTGGCGAATCCCCTCGACATGGACGCCCGCGAAATCGACCTCGGTGCCGAAGGCCACGGCGGCCAGCAGCGCGAGCTTGTGCGCGGAATCGATGCCGTCGATGTCGAAGCTCGGATCGGCTTCGGCATAGCCCAGGCGCTGCGCCTCGGCGAGCACGTCGTCGAACTCGCGGCCGGTCTCGCGCATCGTCGTCAGCACGTAGTTGCAGGTGCCGTTGAGGATGCCGTAGATGCGTTGCACATTGTTGGCAGCGAGCCCCTCGCGCAGGGCCTTGAGGACGGGGATGCCGCCAGCGACCGCGGCTTCGAAGGAGAACGCCACGCCCTTTTCCTCGGCCAGGCGCGCGAGCGCGGTGCCGTGATGAGCGACGAGCGCCTTGTTGGCGGTGACGACATGCTTGCCGTTGGCGAGCGCGGCGGTGACGAGCGCGCGGGCGGGGCCGTCGCTGCCGCCGATCAGCTCCACCACCACGTCGATGTCGGGCCGCGTGGCGAGCGCAGTCGCGTCATCTTCCCAGGCTACACCGGAAAGATCGATCCCCCGGTCGCGCCCGCGCTCGCGCGCCGCGACCGCGACGACGACGATCGCGCGGCCGGCGCGGCTGGCCAGCAGCGCGGCATTGCGCTGCAGGAGGCGCAGCGTGCCGGCGCCGACGGTGCCGAGGCCGGCAATGGCGATCCTGAGGGGTGGCTTCACCGGAGCGGCTCGCTCAGTGCTCGAGGAAGACTTGCGCGCTGGCGGCGACGGTGTCGTTGGCCTGGGTGGTCGCCGCCTCGACGGCGAGCGCGCCGGGGGCACGCCCTCGGCACCGAGTTCCTGCGCCACCGCCTTGGCGCGCGCGAGCGCGAGCGTGAGGCTGTCGAGCTTTTGCTGCATCGGGGCGACGGCGGAGGGCGGCTTGGCATGGCCGATGATGCGGAGTGTCGCCGCCCTTTTGATGCTGCATCGCGGCGATCTCGCTCAGTTGGTTCTTCGCCTCGTCGGAAAGAGTTCGTCGAGCCGTCGGCGAAGCCGACCGCCCCCACTTCCACCGACGAGGTCGCGGCGCCGCGGCGGCCGGCGTCGAGCGAGGCTGTCTGGACGGGCGGAGCGGCGGCCGCTGCCGGGGCTCCCGGGAAACTCGGCGGCGGCGGCGGTGGCGGCGGGGTCTCGACGGTAGGCACCGCATGCACGGTCGGGCTGACCAGCGCTGATTTCGCGCGGGACGGCTTGCGCCGTCGACGCCGCGGGCCGTTGTGCCGCGGGCCGCTGCGGCGTGGGTGCGACGGCCGCCGGGGTGCCGGGTGGCGGCGGCGGCGCGACGGCGCCCACGACCGGGGCTCCTGCCTCGAGCCGGTCGGCGCTGTATCGGGCGTTCTGGCGGTCGGCGACGAGGCTCTGTTGCAGCTTGTCGCGTTCGGCGGTGCTGAGCGCCTGGTCGGGCGCATCGGGCACGTCGGCAAGATTGGGATACGGTTCCTTGCTGCCGGCGTCGAGGTTTTTCTGGTTGGGCTGGTTCTTGTCGAGCGCGTCGTTCTTGGACGCGCCGGAAAGATCGCGGTACCACGAAACGGGGTTCACCGCGTTGGGGACCCACGAGCACCCGCCTAAGCCGACCGCGGCGGCGAGAGCGAGCGCCGTGCCGGTCCGCTGCAGCCGCTTCGCAACTTGACAATACACCATCACGCCCCACTTCCCGCGGTGCCGACCCCGCCCATATATGCGTTAGAGAGAAAGCGGCGCCCGCCGGTGTATATACCCGCCATGACGGGAAGCATGAAAGAACCTCAACCGCACGAAATCAAGATCCCCGACCCCATCGCCTGGTCACGCAGCATGGCCGAACTCGCCGAGCGCAGCCAGCGCTTGGTGCAGGAGTTCCTCGCGCGCCAGTCCGACGGGCTGGCGGCGGCGGCGGCGCGATCGACCCGCTCAACATCGCCGGCGCCTTCTTCGAGATGACGCAGCGCATGATGAGCGATCCGGCAGGCCTTGTGCAGGCGCAGCTTTCGCTGTGGAAGGATTACCTGCGCCTGTGGCAGAACACGGCGCAACGCTTTCTCACCGGCGCGTCGTCCGATCCCGTCGCCGCGCCCGAGCCCAACGATCGCCGCTTCCGCGATGCGGCCTGGAACGAGAACGCGCTCTTCGACTACATCAAGCAGAGCTATCTCCTGTCGGCGCGGTGGCTGCAGTCGATCGTGCAGCATGTCGAGGGGCTCGACGACAAGACGGCGCGCAAGGTCGACTTCTATACCCGCCAGTTCGTCGACGCGATGGCGCCGTCGAACTTCATCCTCACCAACCCCGAGGTGCTGCGCGCCACGATCGAGAGCGGCGGCGAGAATCTGCTCAACGGCCTCAAGCACGTACTGGACGATCTTGAGCGCGGCAAGGGCCGCCTGATGATCAAGATGACCGACATGGAGGCGTTCGAGGTCGGCAAGAACATCGCGGTGACGCCGGGCAAGGTCATCTACCAGAACGATCTTCTCCAGCTCATCCAATACGAGCCCACGACCGAGACGGTGCAGCGCCGGCCGCTGCTGATCATGCCGCCATGGATCAACAAGTACTACATCCTCGACCTGCGGCCGCGAACTCGTTCGTCAAGTGGGCGGTCGAGCAGGGCCACACGGTCTTCGTGGTCTCCTGGGTCAATCCCGACGAGCACCTCGCCGCCAAGACGTTCGACGACTACATGCGCGAAGGCCCGCTCGCGGCGCTCGATGCGATCCAGCCGCGACCGGCGAGCGCGAGGCGAACGTGATCGGCTATTGCCTGGGCGGCACGCTGCTCGCGGCGACGCTGGCCTACATGGCGGCGAAGGGCGACAAGCGCTTCACCAGCGCGACCTATTTCGCCTCGATGGTCGATTTCGCCGAAGCGGGCGAGCTTTCCGTCTTCATCGACGAGGAGCAGTTGCAATCGCTCGAGGAGCGCATGCGCCAGCATGGCTATCTCGAGGGCTCCGACATGGCCACGACCTTCAACATGCTGCGCGCAAACGATCTGATCTGGTCGTTCGTCGTCAACAACTACCTCCTCGGCAAGGAGCCCTTCCCGTTCGACCTGCTGTACTGGAACAGCGATTCGACGCGCATGCCGGCGGCGATGCACAGCTTCTATCTGCGCACCATGTACCAGGAGAACAAGCTCGTGGTGCCGAACGCGATCTCGCTCGACGGCGTGCCGATCGATCTGCGCAAGATCAAGACGCCGAGCTTCATCCTGTCGGCGCGCGAGGATCATATCGCACCGTGGAAATCGACCTATGCGGCGACGCAGATTCTACAATGGACCGGTCAGGTTCGTGCTCGCCGCCTCCGGTCACATCGCCGGCGTGGTCAATCCGCCGGACGCGCAGAAGTACGGTCATCTGGGAGAATGCCAAGCTGCCGAAGAAGCCGGACGACTGGCTGGCCGGCGCCACTTATCACGAGGGCTCGTGGTGGCCGACCTGGGAGAAATTCGTGGCCGCGCCACGCCGGCGGCCGGTGCCCGCGCGCAAGCCCGGCGACGGCAAGCTCACGCCGATCGAGGACGCGCCCGGTTCCTACGTCCGGGTGAAGGCGAGCTGAGGGTGCGTTGGAATTCGACCGTGCGTCCTTCGACCGCTCGCTTCGCTCGCGCTTGAGGCATGAAGAATTTCCCAAATGCCATCATCCGATTATCCTCGCCCTGAGTGAAGCGCGGCACGCGCGTAGTCGAATGGTCGCACCATGCCCATGCATGCCTCAATATTTTGCGGCGACGGCGCGCACCGTGGCGAGCATGGCCTGTACCGCCGGCTGACCCTTCGTGACCTCGTCGCCCACCGGCTGCAACAGCTTGTCCATCGCCGCGATATCGGCGGGCGGCAGCATGTGAACGTTGCCCCCCATGGCGGTCCAGTCCTTCGCGAGCTGGTTGGTGAACTGCACTTCCCACGCCTGCACCTGCGGCTGGATCGTGATGCCGGTCTCCACGACCAGCTTGCGCAGGTCTGGCGGCAAGGTGTCGAGCCAGCGCTTGCTCACCACCGCGATCGAAATCAGCATCGTGTCGTTGGTGACGGTGACGGTCTTGACGAGATTGGTCATCTTGAATGACACGAAGACGGAAAGACCGCTGATCGTGCCGTCGATGACGCCTTGGTCGAGCGCCGGCATGACCTCGCTTAGGGGCATCGCCACGCCGGTCGCACCGAGGCGGCTCATCTTCGCGCGCTCGAGCTCGGTGCCGTTGATGCGCAGCTTCTTGCCTTGGAAGTCCGCGAGTCCCATCAACGGGCGCTTGGCGGCATAGTCCGCGGCGCCGAGGCCGAGCGTGGCGATGCCGACCAGCCCTTTGGGCTCCGCCAGGCCCAGCATCTCCTCCTCGAGCGCGGGATCGTGAATGGTCGCCGCGGCATTGGCCTCGTCGCGGAAGAGGGTGGGCGTGCTGAACACGCCGAAGCGCGGGTCGAGGCCGACGAAGAAATCGACCGGTCCCATATAGGCCTGGATGCTGCCGAACTGCACCCCTTCGATCTCGCGCGCGATCGCGCCGAGCTGGCTGTTGGGATAGACCTGCACCTCGATGCGTCCGTCCGACGCTTTTTCCAGCGCAGCCTTGTACGTCTTCAGATATTCGTGCTGCGTCTCGCCCATGGTCGCGGTCCCGAACTTCATGACGAAGTCGGCCGCGGCGGCCGGTGCAGTCGGGTGAAGGCACGCCAGTGTTGCCGCGATCAATGCCGCGTTACGCGCTGCACGCGACATCGAGATATTGCGCAAATTCGTCATCGTTGCCCCCCTTGCCCGATCTCTTGGTGGTGCCGGGCAGTTCTTGGCCGGACTGTACCGATCCGCCGTGTCCTTGCCAATCGCGGCCTCTTGCCCGGCGCAACCTAATATCTCTGCGTAGATTCCGATCCTGTCGGCGCGACCGGCCGGCCCTTAACTGTGAACCGTCGGCTCTACGGCCAATCCCGGTTGAGCCTCTGCAACAAGGAGACTGCACCATGAAACGCTCGGCTCTCGCCGCCTCGGTGACAGCATGCTTTTGCCTTGGTTTCGCCGCTCCGCTGCTCGCGGCCGAGACCACGCCAACCAACACGCAAAAGGCCCGGTCTCACACCGAATATGCCGCCGCCACATCCGCTAAGACGTGTCTCAGCGATCTGCGCGCCTTCGACAGCCAGATGGACCATGATGGCTATTGGCTCAGCGGGTCCGGCTATGGATACGGCTATCCGATGCTCGGCTACGGCTACGGCCGCGGTGGGCTGATGGGCGGCGGCCCGATCGCGGCGACCGCTTCCGCGCCGCAAGCCGCCCCGAACACGGCGACGCCAGCCGACAACGATACCGCAGCGGCAGCCCCGGCGAGAAACGGCTACTGGCAGGCACGGCCGGGCTACGAGGTTCGGACACTCCTGGCTTCTGCCAATATTCTCGCGCAGCACGGCCAGCAGAAGGCGTGCGAGACCGTGCTCTCCACGACTCGCACCCTCTACAAAAACTACGCGGCCGATCTGCGTCACGGGGGCATGGCGATGGCGAACGTGCCGGTCTGGCGGCGGCAGCAGATCGCCGCGGCAACGCCGGTCACCGGCAAGGATACTTCATTCCGGTCCGACGAGCTGGTCGGCACCGACGTGCGCAGCCCGCAGGACGACGCACTCGGCAGCGTCGATGATCTCGTGATGAGTCCGCAAACCGGCAAGATCGCCTACTTGGTGATCGGCCGCGGCGGCATTTTCGGCATCGACGAGAAATATGTCCCGGTGCCCTGGGAGGACTTCAAGGTGACGCCCGGCATGCACATGCTGGTGCTCGACACCACCAAGAAGAACCTGGACGCGGCCCCGCAGGTGGACCATGACCGGTTCTCCAACGGCGACCACTTCGATGCGCTCAGCCGGAAGGTGGATGCCTACTGGAAGGCGAATCTCGCCAGTAGCTCCACCGGATCTAAGGGCTGATCCGCGGCCGCACGTAACCGACCGGCGGCACCAAAGGCGCCGCCGGTCGGCTGCGATCAATGCTTCTGCAGCAGGTTGAGAATCGCCCCGAGCGCCGCCGCCTTCGGATCGGTCGGCGCGTCGCCGGAGGAATCGCAGAGCTGTCGTCCGAGGAGTTGTCGGAAGCCGCGTCAGAATTGCCGCCACCGCCGCCGGACGAGGAATGCGCCGCATCGTAGCGGGCGCGCTCGGCACGCAAATGCGCGTCACGCTCTTCCCGATCCCGCGCGATCCGATCGTCGCGCCGTTCCTCGCGCACCTCGGCATGCTCCCGGGCGCGCATCTGTTCGTTGTGGATTGCCTGCTCGTGGTGCAGTTCTTCGGCCCGGTGCGCCTGCTCCTGATGGGCGAGGCGCGGATCATGGGCGTTGGCGTGAACCGGGTGGGGCCCGGCGCCGAAAGCCGGGTGCCCGACGACGGGGTGGCCGACAACCGGATGCCCGACCATCGGCCTGACCGGCGCATGGACGGCCGGATGTGCCGCAACGACGGGCTTCTTTTCCGGCGGGTTAGCCTGGGTCGGCGGCGACAACGCTGCCAGGGCTAGGGTCGCCAGTCCGACCACGAGGAAACGCTTCATCGCAGATCTCCCTGGGTGTGGGTCGAGCACCGCGCTCGCTCTCTGTGAGGGAAAAATACCGCCGGTTTCGCCCGGGGGCATGTGAAGCATCTCACAGTTCGCTAAAAAAAAACACAGCTTGCGCACATAATCGACCCAAAAATGCCACCGTCAGGGAAAGAGCGGTTCCAGCGCCAGGCCCGCCGGCTCGGGCAGGCCGAGCATGACGTTCATATTCTGAACCGCCTGTCCGGAGGCGCCCTTAACCAGATTGTCGATCGCCGAAATCACGATGGCGCGGCCGGAGAGCCGGTCCGCGGCAAGGCCGATGAGACAGAGATTCGAGCCGCGAACGTGATGGGTCGCCGGCATTGCGCCCGCCG
Source organism: uncultured Alphaproteobacteria bacterium (assembly GCA_963832575.1). GTDB lineage: Bacteria > Pseudomonadota > Alphaproteobacteria > ATCC43930 > CGMCC-115725 > DATJLY01. The sequence goes on along the minus strand of CAWHUT010000008.1, from coordinate 15,803 downwards.
GCAGAACCCGGATGAAGGTTTCCCCCTCATAGGCGCGCTCGAGCGTATGGCGGAGATCGGCGACCGTCGCGCCGGCGGTCATGCGCAGATAGATCGTGGCAAGCATGCCGCGGTTCATCGGCATGAGGTGCGGCGTAAAGCTTACCGTCACCGGCCGCCCGGCCGCCGCGGTAAGCCCCTGCTCGATCTCGGGCATGTGGCGATGATGCGCGATGCCATAGGCCGCGACGCCCTCGGCGACCTCGGCGTAGAGACTCGTCTCCTTGAGACCGCGACCCGCGCCCGTGACGCCTGACTTGGCATCGATGACGATGTCGTCGACGTCGATCACCCCCGCCTTGACCAGCGGCACCAGCGGAAGCTGGGCGGCGGTCGGGTAGCACCCCGGCACGGCGACGAGGCGCGCGTTGGCGACGGCTTGGCGCATGATCTCGGTGAGGCCATAGACCGCCTCGCGCTGCAGCGCCGGCGCGCGATGCGCATGGCCGTACCAGGCGGCGTAGACTTCCGGGTCGGCCAGGCGGAAGTCGGCCGACAGGTCGAGCACGCGCAGATGGCGCGGCAGCGCGGCGATCACCTCCTGCGTCGTGCCGTGCGGCAGGCAGCAGAACGCGACATCGACCGTGCTCCAGTCGACCTCCGGGATGGCGACGAGATCGGGCAGGTCGCGGCCGGCCAGATGCGGAAACACGGCGCCGATCTTCTTGCCGGCCTGGCGGTCGGCGGTGAGCGCGGTGATGGCGGCGTTGGGATGGTGCGCCAAGAGGCGCAGCAGCTCCGCGCCGGTATAGCCGCTGGCGCCGAGGATGGCGATGCGGACGCGGTCGAGGGATGCAGCCATGGTCGTCTCCTGCCGAATACGAAAAAGGCGCCCCGCAGGACGCCCTTTTTGCCGGATCGCAGCCCCGCCTGCGGGGGATCAGCGCTTCGAGAATTGGAAGCTGCGTCGCGCCTTGGCCTTGCCGTACTTCTTGCGCTCGACGACGCGGCTGTCGCGGGTGAGGAACCCGTTCGCCTTGAGCGTCGGCCGCAGCCCCGGCTCGAAATAGGTGAGCGCGCGGCTGATGCCGTGGCGCACGGCGCCGGCCTGGCCCGAAAGGCCGCCGCCCACCACCGTGCACACGACATCAAACTGGCCCACCCGCTCGGCAACGGCGAAAGGCTGATTGAGGAGCATGCGCAGCACAGGTCGCGCGAAATAGACAGGGCTTTCGCGCCCGTTCACGGTGATGAGGCCGCTGCCGCGCTTGATCCACACCCGCGCCACGGCGTTCTTGCGCTTGCCGGTGGCATAGGCGCGGCCCTGCGCGTCGAGCTTCGGCTTCACCTCTTCCTGCGGCTGCGAGGACGGTGCCGCGCTCGGGCGCACCGCCTGTGCCTGGGCACTGGCCAGGGCATCGCGCAATCCGCCCAGGCCCTGCTGGAGAGTGGCCATGCTCAAACCCTCTTGTTCTTGGGATTCATCGCAGCGACGTCGAGCGCCACCGGCTGCTGGGCCTCGTGCGGATGGGTCGGGCCGGCATAGACCTTGAGGTGGCCCATGACGTGCCGCCCCAGGGGTCCGCGCGGCACCATGCGCTCCACCGCTTTGAGGATGACGCGCTCGGGATACTTGCCGGCGAGGATCGCGCCTTTGCTGCGTTGCTTGATGCCGCCGGGATAGCCGGTGTGCCAGTGGAAATAACTGTCCCGCCCCTTGTTGCCGGTAAGCTGCACCTTCTCGGCATTGATCACGACGACATGATCGCCGCAATCCATGTGCGGGGTATAGGTCGGCTTGTGCTTGCCGCGGAGCCGGTCGGCGATGATCGCGGCCAGCCGGCCGAGCACCACCCCGTTCGCGTCGATCAGCAGCCAGTGCTTGTCGAGCTCGGCCGCCTTGAGATTAAAAGTCTTCATCGCGCCCTCGTGCAGCGGGGCCGCAGTATGGCACGCATTCCGCCTCAGTCAAGCCAAGGAAACCTCGGCGGATCAGGTATTTTCGCATTATGGTAACATAATACCGCGCCGTACCAAGCGGCGTCATTTTCCCGTTGATCCCCGCGCGTGGGGGTGCTTTGAGACGCCGACCCTGGTCTGGAGGCCCGCGATGAGCACGACGAACGGCGCCGAGCCGGTACTGCTGCGCCGCGACGAGGATGGCGTCGCCTGGCTCACGCTCAACCGGCCGCAGGCGCGCAATGCGCTGTCGCTGGCGCTGATGACGGCGCTCGAGGAAGCGATTGCCGCCGTCGCCCGCGACGCCTCGGTCAAGGTCGTGGTGATCGCCGGGGCCGGCCCGGGCTTCTGCGCCGGTCATGATCTGCGCGAGATGCGCGCCAATCCCGGCCGGCAGCATTACGAGACGCTGTTCGCGCAATGCTCGCGCCTCATGATGAGTATCGTCAAGCTGCCCAAGCCGGTAATCGCGCGCGTGCACGGCATCGCCGCGGCGGCCGGCTGCCAGCTCGTCGCGACCTGCGATCTCGCGGTCGCCGCGAGCGATGCGCGCTTTGCCGTCAACGGCATCAATGTCGGCCTCTTCTGCTCGACGCCGATGGTGGCGCTGTCGCGCGCGGTCGGGCGCAAGGCGGCGATGGAAATGCTCCTCACCGGCGACCTCGTCGATGCCGAGCACGCGAAAGCGATCGGCCTCGTCAACCGCGTCGTGGCGGCCGAGCGCCTCGATGCCGAGACGAAGGCGACTCGGCTCGCCACCTCGCCGGCAAGCTCGGCCTGGCCGTCGCCATCGGCAAGGAGGCGTTCTACCGCCAGGCCGAACTCGGCCTCGAGGCCGCCTATGCCTATACGGGCGAGGTCATGACCGGCAACATGCTGGCGCGCGAGACCGAGGACGGCATCGACGCCTTCCTCGACAAGCGCCCCCCGCCCTGGCAGACGCCGCATACCCAGAAGAACGGGTAGAGCGTGATTGCGCTCACGCCCTTCCGCCCTGTCATTGCGAGCGAAGCGAAGCAATCTCATGCTCGCGGGAGATTGCTTCGGAGCAACGCTCCTCGCAATGACGACTTGGATTTTGCGTGACGGGATCACACCGCATGCCCATGCGATCCAAGCGGTGCCCGCGCCGTGAACCACGACAGCTACACCGACCAATATCTTCGCGACATCCTGCGCGATGTCCACACCATCGCCATGGTCGGGCGCGCCCCGCAACCTGGAATCGGCCCTCGTTCTTCGCGATGAAATATCTGCAGGAGAAGGGCTATCGCGTCATCCCCGTCAATCCGCAGGCGGCCGGCGAGACCATCCTCGGCGAGAAAGTCTATGCCGACCTCGCCGACGTGGCCGAGCCCATCGACATGGTCGACATCTTCCGCCGCTCCGAGGCCGTCGGGCCGATCGTCGAGGCGGCGATCGCCAAAGGCGCCAAGGTCGTGTGGATGCAGATCGGCGTGCGCAACGACGCGGCCGCCGCTCGCGCCGAGGCGGCGGGACTGCGGGTGGTGATGAACCGCTGTCCCAAAGATCGAATATTCGCGGCTCAACGGCGAATTGGCGTGGAGCGGCGTCAACACCGGCATCATCTCCAGCAAGCGCAGGAAGACATAATGGCCGAGCCCCCCCGCACCCCCGGTTTCGAGACCCGCGCCATTCACGCGGGCGCCGCGCCCGATCCCACCACCGGCGCGCGCTCCACGCCGATCTACCAGACCACGGCCTATGTCTTCGACGATGTCGACCACGCCGCCTCGCTGTTCAATCTGCAAAGCTACGGCTACATCTATTCGCGCCTGACCAACCCCACCGTCTCCGTGCTCGAGGAGCGCATGGCGAGCCTGGAAGGCGGGCGCGGCGCGATCTGCGTCGCCTCGGGCCACGCGGCGCAGATGCTGGCCTTCTTCGCCTTCATGGAGCCGGGCGACCAGTTCATCGCCTCGCGCAAGCTCTATGGCGGCTCGATCACCCAGTTCGGGCGCAGCTTCAAGAAGTTCGGCTGGGAGGCGATCTTCGTCGATCCCGAAGACCCCGAGAATTTCCGCCGCGCCCTGACGCCGCGCTGCAAGGCGATCTTCGTCGAAAGCCTCGCCAATCCCGGCGGCGTCATCACCGACATCGAGGCCATCGCCAAGATCGCACACGAGGCCGGGCTCGTGTTCATCGTCGACAACACGCTCGCCTCGCCGTTCCTGTGCCGGCCGATCGACTGGGGCGCCGATCTCGTCATCCACTCCACCACCAAGTTCCTCTCCGGCCACGGCCAGGCGATGGGCGGCGTCGTCATCGATTCCGGCAAGTTCGACTGGGCGCAGAACGACAAGTTCAAGACACTGACCGAGCCCGAGCCCGCCTATCACGGCCTGCGCTTCTACGAGACCTTCGGCGACCTTGCCTATACCGTGCAGGGCCATGCGGTGGGCCTCCGGGATCTCGGCGCCTGCATGGCGCCGATGAACGCCTTCCTCACCATCACCGGCATCGAGACGCTACCGCTGCGCATGGAGCGCCATGTCGCCAACGCGCTCGCGGTCGCGCGCCATCTGGAGCACCACAAGGACGTGTCGTGGATATCCTACGCCGGCCTGCCGTCCAGCCCCTACCATGCGTTGATGCGCAAATACATGCCGAAGGGCGCGGGCTCGGTCTTCACCTTCGGCTTGAAGGGCGGCTATGAGGCGGGCGTGCGGCTGGTGGAAAGCGTGGAGCTCTTCTCGCATCTGGCCAATATCGGCGACACGCGCTCGCTCATCATCCATCCCGCCTCGACCACCCATCGCCAGTTGAACGAGCAACAGCAGGTCGCCGCCGGCGCCGGCCCGGAAGTGGTGCGGCTGTCGATCGGCCTGGAAAGCATCGACGACATCATCGCCGATCTCGAGCACGGATTTGCGGCGGTGAACGGCGCCGGCTAGCACGATCGGCCAGCGACGTCATTGCGAGGAGCGCAGCGACGACGCAATCTCGCGCCGGTTGGAGATTGCTTCGCTTGCGCTCGCAATGACAGCTAAAAGGACCTAACGCGGGTACTGCGCCACCTCGACGAGGTTGTCGTCGGGGTCGCGGAAATAGACCGAGCGCATGGTCCCGAGCGCGCCCTGGCGCGGCACCGGCCCCAGTTCGAGCGCAACGCCGCAAGCGGCGAGATGCTGCATCACCGTCTCGACCGCGGCCTCGGTGACGAGGCAGAAATCGCCGCTGCCCATCGTCGGGCGTGCGGCCTTGGGCTCGAGTTCGTGGCCGGCGCGGTGAAGGTTGATCTTCTGCTGCCCGAAATGCAGCGCCGTGCGGCCCTGATCGACGACGGCGCGCATGCCGAGCGTGCGCTCGTAGAACGCGCACGTCGCCTCCACATCGCGCACGGTGAGCACGAGATGATCGAGACGCGCGACGGCGAAGGTCGGGGACATGGCCCTATCCTGCCACACCCGCCGCGTCCGGCGGAAGCGGCCGGGTCTCGCGCGCGATCCAGGCCAGGAAATCGGGATTGCCGTCGGTCACGGAAACGGCCTCGATGCACGGGCAGTCGTAGGAGTGAAGCTCGCGCACCCGCGCGATGAGGGCGGTCAGCCGCTCCGTCGTGGTTTTGAGGATGAGCACGGCCTCGGCCGCGTTCTGCACCGCGCCCTCCCACCAATAGATCGAGCGCATGTCGCCCAGCACGTTGGCGCAGGCGGCAAGGCGCTCGCCGACGACGGTGCGGCCGATCCGCTCGGCCTCGGCGGCATCGCCGGCGGTCGCGTAGACGAACATCACCGCCATCGCCCCTGCCCCTCTTCCCGCAACACCCGTGACCGCCGTGCTGGCTCGACGTTAGGAAATATGGTTAACATGCTGCAAGCACGATCGGATCGGCGGGGGAGCATGCGCGCCAGACCCGGAAGAAAAAAGCATCCATCCGCGGCGCAGAGCGCGTGGCTGAAGCGCGGCCTCGACCAGGCCGGCGGCAAGCTGCCGCTCTTCGACGACGTCGGGCGACTGATCAACCCGCGCACGATCCGCGCCTGCATTGCGCAAGGCTGGGCGGAGGCATGGTTCGCCAATCCCCTCAAGCCCGATTGGCTCGTGTGCAGACTGACCGAATTGGGACGGGCCGGTGTCGAGGCGCACCGCCCCGTCCCCGAATCGCGCATGAAAAAATTGCCGCAAGCGATTGTCATTCCTATCAATCGTTATTTTCCTAAAGTTTTACATTAAATATCGGACACCGCGTCGCGCGAGGATGCCCGGAGGACAAGCGATGCGCCGGCCCAGATCGCCTCACGCCTTCAGGGCTTCGTCGACATACTGGTTGGTGTAAAGGACGCTGGGGTCCTTCACCTCGACGATGTGCGCCTTGGTCAGCGCGGCGCAGCCGTCGGCCCACAGGCGCGGAATGTTGCGCAGGAGGTTCTTCTTCCCCTCCGACAACATAGTTTCGTTGATCGCGGCCTTGAGCATGGCGACGGTCATGTCGATGTCGTTGACGCCGGGAATGTCGAAATCCTTGGCCGCCCGCTTGACCAAGGGCTCGAGCGGCGTGGTCAGCATCTCCTCGACCGAGGACCGGATCGCCTTGAGGAAGGCGACCGCGACCGGGGCCCGCGTCTTCAGCGTGTCGCTCATGGCGTAGTAGCACTGGCCCGGCAGCGGCAGATACTTGTCGGGATTGAGCACGCTTACCGGCTCGTGCGCGCGCAGCAGCGCGACCTCCACCGCGACGGTCGAGATGAAGCAGTCGACCCGGCCCTGCTTCAGGATTTCCATCGCGCCGGGCGTGCCCCCGGTCGGCTGCCGCACGACATCTTTTTTGCTCAATCCCGCCTGCGCCAGCATCACGTCGAGATAGATCCCGGTGGGCGAGGCCATGGTGATGAGGCCGACGGTTTTGCCCTTGAAGTCCTTGGGTTCGAGCACCGGCTTGGACTTCAGGCTGAAGACGCGGAAGTTGCAGCCCTGGGCGATGGTCGAGATCGAGATCGGCGCCGGCTGCTTGGCGGCCACGGCCCGGATCTGATCGGGCGGCGCACCGCGGCCGAAGGTCCCCTGCCCCGAGACGATGAGCTGAGTCATCTGCACGCCGGTATTAGCGCCGATCACCTTGGCGTCGAGCCCGTACTTCGCGTAGTGCCCGCCGGAATAGGCGTTCATCGTGTCGAAGAAGTCGATGCTGAAGCCCAGCGGCGTCACCACGCTTATCATCTCGGTCGCAGGGCGCGCGCGCAGGATCGCCGGTGCCGCGATGATCGCGCCCGCGGCGACCGCCGCGTCCTTCAGGAAGCGCCGCCGTGTCGCCATGTCGATCCCCCTCGCTGGACTTCTGTTGTCCCGCCAGTGAAGCACGGCATGCGCGGCTGCGCACCCTCAATCTGTCGTCGCGTGCGTTGAGATGAAGTTGGTCGGGCAGGCGAGATTCGAACTCGCGACCCTCAGCACCCCATGCTGATGCGCTACCAGGCTGCGCTACTGCCCGACCGGTAGAAAGACGCTAGGGAATAACGACCGCCGGCGCAAGCGGCACGTCGGATCGGTGCTACGGCGGCGGTCGCGCTTATGCGGAATTCATATAAAGGCCGCGCACGGGAAGTTTCGAATTTAGAAGATATGCTCGACGCGATCTTCCTTGCCGTTGGCGTTGGCTTCTTCGCGGCGGCGATCGCCTATGTCGCGGCCCGCGAGCGGTTGCGAGGAGGCGGCCATGATCGTCGACTATTCCTTGGGCGGGCTCGTCACGCTCGGCCTCCTGGTCTTTCTCGTCTTCGCCTTGTGCCGACCCGAGCGGTTCTGAGGAGTGCCATCACCATGACCGCGAACGGCTGGATCCAGATCGCGCTCTGCGGCGTCGATGAAAAATCCGAGCAGCATTGGGTGACCTACGCCATCGCCATGCTGTGCTTCAGCGTGGTGGGCTTCGTCTCGCTCTATGCGCTGCAGCGGCTGCAGGCGGGCCTCCGCTTCAATCCCGCCGAGCAATCCGCGGTCGATCCAGGCCTCGCCCTCAATACCGCGGTGAGCTTCATCACCAATACCAACGGGCAGAACTACACGTCCGAGGCGACGCTGAGCTACCTCACGGAAATGGCCGGGATGACCGTGCATAATTTCGCCTCAGCCGCCACCGGGATCGCGCTCGCCGTCGCCCTCATCCGCGGCTTCGCGCGCCGCTCGGCGCAGAACATCGGCAATTTCTGGGTCGATCTCACCCGCGGCACGCTCTACCTGCTGCTGCCGATCCGCGAGGAGCCGGCCAAGGGCAAGCTCGTCGCCATGTGCGGCGACGGCACCAACGACGCCCCCTCGCTTGCAGCGAAGTGACGGTCGAGGCCCGGCTTGGAGTAGAATGTCCCACAAGAGGAGAATTGGCTCCGGTGTGATTGGCGTATGAACGACGACAGAGCGGACCGCGACACCAGACCCTCGCCCGAGGCCTTGCTCGAGCAGGCGAGCCCGGAAACGCGCGGCCGGCTCAAAGTCTTCCTCGGCGCCGCCCCCGGCGTCGGCAAGACCTTCCAGATGCTGACCAACGCCCAGGCCAAGCGCGCTGAGGGCGTCGATGTCGCCGTCGGCATCGTCGAGGCGCATGGGCGCAAGGAGACCGAGGCGCTGCTCGACGGCCTCGACGTGATCGCCCGCCGTCGCGTGGACTACAAGGGCCACTCGCTCGAGGAGATGGACCTCGACGCGATCCTGAAGCGCCGTCCCAAGCTAGTGCTGGTCGACGAGCTCGCCCACACCAACGCCCCCGGCAGCCGCCATCCCAAGCGCTATTTCGATGTCCAGGAGCTGCTCGAGGCGGGCATCGACGTCTATACGACCCTCAACATTCAGCACGTCGAGAGCCTCAACGACGTGGTCGCCCGGATCACCCGCATTCGCGTGCGGGAGACCGTGCCCGATTCGATCATCGACCACGCCGACGAGATCGAGGTTGTCGATCTCACGCCCGAGGACCTGATCCAGCGCCTCAAGGAAGGCAAGGTCTATGTGCCGCAGCAAGCGGAACGGGCGGTGCGCAATTATTTCCTGCCGGGCAACCTGACCGCGCTGCGCGAGCTCGCCTTGCGCCGAACCGCGCAGCGGGTGGATGAGCAGATGGTCACCTACATGCGTGCGCACGCCATCCCCGGGCCCTGGGAAGCGGGCGAGCGCGTGCTGGTTTGCGTCAACGAAGATCCGAGCTGCGCCGCGGTCGTGCGTTATGCGCGGCGTCTGGCCGACCGGCTGCGCGCGCCGTGGACGGCGATTCACGTCGAAACGTCTGCCACGCAGCGGCTGGGCGAGGCCGAGCGCGACCGTATCGCCGACTGCCTGCGCCAGGCCGAGCGCCTGGGCGGGGATGCCATCACCGTGCCCGGTCCCGACGTCGCCATCGGGATCGTGGCGTATGCCCAGGCCAACAACTTCACGCATATCGTGATCGCGAAGTCGCCGCGGTCGCGTTGGTCGGAACTGCTGCGCGGCTCCGTCACCCACCAGCTCATCCGCAGGGCCGGCGACATCAGCGTCCACGTCATCGCGGAACAGAAGCAGGCAGACGCGCCGGCACTGCCAGTGGTGAAGACCGCGGCCGCCCATGGCGAGCGTCTGGGCATGCGGCCCTACATGGTCAGCGCCGCGACGGTCCTGGCGGCGCTCGGCATCGGGCTCCTGCTGCAGCGCTTCGTCGGCGTGTCGAATGTGGCGCTGGTGTTCCTGACCTCGGTGCTGACCAGCGCCATCGCCTATGGGTTGTGGCCGTCGCTCCTGGCCTGCCTCGTCAGCGTGCTCGCCTATAATTTTTTCTTTCTGCCGCCGCTCTACACCTTCACCATCTCCGACCCGGAAAACGTCGTCGCGCTGTTCTTCTTCGCCGTCGTCGCGGTGATCGTCAGCAACCTCACTGCGCGCGTCCGCGACCAGGCCGTGTCCGCGCGCCAGCGCGCCCGCACCACCGAGGAGCTCTACCGCTTCAGCCGCAAGCTCGCCGGGGCCGTGGCGCTCGACGATCTGTTGTGGGCGACCGCCTACCAGATCGCCTTGATGCTGAAAATGCGGGTGGTGCTGCTGCTGCCGGAACTGGAAACCGTGACCGTGCGCGCGGGCTATCCGCCCGAGGACAGGCTCGATGAGGCCGACATCGCCGCGGCGCAATGGTGCTGGCAGCACAATCGGCCGGCCGGGCGCGGGGCGGATACGCTCCCCGGCGCCAAGCGGCTGTTCCTGCCGATCCACACCGGGCGCGGCGCGGTCGGCGTGGTCGGCCTCGACAGCGACCGGCCCGGCCCCTTGCTGGCGCCGGACCAGCGGCGCCTGCTCGATGCGCTGGCCGACCAGGCGGCGCTGGCGATCGAGCGCCTGAACCTCGCGCAGGTTGTCGATCGCGCCCGGCTGGCGGCGGAGACGGAGCGGATGCGCTCGGCGCTGCTGACCTCGATCTCGCACGATCTGCGCACGCCCCTGGCGTCCATCCTTGGCTCCGCCACCAGCCTCAGGACCTATCGCCAGGCCCTCGACGACACCGCCCAGCAGGAGTTGATCGCGACCATCCAGGAGGAATCCGAGCGCCTCAACCGCTTCATCGCCAATCTTCTGGACATGACGAGGCTTGAATCCGGCGCGATCGCGCCGCGCACCGATCTCATCGATCTCGCCGATGTCATCGGCAGCGCGCTGGAGCGGGCGAGCAAGGTGCTGAATGGGCACCATGTCGCGGTCGATCTCGCCAGCGATCTGCCGCTGCTGCGGCTCGACCCGGTTCTGTTCGAGCAGGTCCTGTTCAACCTTCTGGACAATGCCGCGAAATATTCATCCCCCGGGACCGGCATCGCCGTGCAGGCGCGGCGCCAGGGTGATCAGGTGGTGGTCCAGGTTCTCGACGAGGGCGACGGCATTCCGTCCGATGATCTCGAGCGGATCTTCGACAAGTTCTACCGCGTGCAGGTCACCGACCGCAAACGCGCGGGCACCGGGCTGGGGCTGGCGATCTGCCGCGGCTTCGTCGAAGCGATGGGCGGCACCATCACCGCGGGCAACCGTCAGGACCGAGCGGGCGCCGTATTCACCATTGCGCTCCCCGTCGCCGCGGCACAAGGTCAGGCCGCGTGACTCTCCAGCGTCCTCATCGTCGACGACGAGCCGGCGATCCGGCGCTTCCTGCGCACCAGCCTGTCGGCACAAGGCTTTCTCATCAGCGAAGCCGCCGACGGACAAGAGGCGCTCGACGCGATCCGGCACAACGCAACCGACATCCTCGTGCTCGACCTCAGTCTCCCCGACATCGACGGCTTCGAAGTGATCCGCCGCCTGCGCGAGGCGGGCAATGCGATGCCGATCATCGTGCTGTCGAGCCGCACGGACGAAGAGGGAAAAGTCGCGGCGCTCGATCTCGGCGCCGACGATTTCGTGACCAAGCCGTTCGGCATCGATGAATTGCTGGCGCGCATCCGCGCCGCGCTGCGCCACCGCCTGCAGCAGCAGGGCGAGCGGCCCTTGTTTCGCAGCGGCGATCTCGCCGTCGATCTCGTCCGCCGCATCGTCACCGTCGCGGGCGTCGAGGTAAAGCTGTCGCCGCGCGAATACGATCTCCTGAGGCTCCTCGTTGCGCACGCCGGCAAGGTGCTGACCCACAAGTTCCTGTTGCGCGAGGTCTGGGGCAGCGACACGGATGTGCAGTACCTGCGCATCTATATTCGGGCCCTGCGCCAGAAGATCGAGGCCGACCCGCAACAGCCCCAGCACATCCTGACTGAGCAGGGCGTCGGCTATCGGCTGCGGACGTCCGATTGAATAGAACTGAGTAATAACAGCCTGTTATGGACAATTATTAAATCATATTCTCTAGAGGCGGGTTCATCAAAACACGTCGTTCCCGCAAAGGCGGGAACCCAGGGGCACGCGACGTGCCGGATGCCCTGGATCCTCGCCTTCGCGAGGATGACGACGTGTTTCGATCCGATAGCAAGCCGTTCGAGCGCCTATTCGTCGCCGCGTCGCCCCCGCAACAGCGCCTCGCGCAAAGCGACGAGTTCGCGCCGCAACTCCAGAAGCGTCTCGCGCACGGTATCCGCGCGCAAGGGGCGCGACGCGGCGGCGGGCGGCGGCGATGCGGGCTCCGCCGGCGCGGGCGATGCCGCGCGCGCCTCGCCGCTCTTGAGCGCACCCTCGCGCAGGAGCTTCTGCACGCCCTTGATGGTGTAGCCCTGCTCATAGAGGCATTGGCGGATGCGGCGCAGCAGCGCCACGTCGTCGGGCCGATAATAGCGGCGCCCGCCGGCGCGCTTCAGCGGCCGGATCTGCGGGAATTTCAATTCCCAGAAGCGCAGCACATGCTGCGGCACTTCAAGATCGCCGGCCACCTCGCTAATCGTGCGAAAGGCTTCGGCGGACTTGGCCGCGCGGCGCGGCGGCGTGGGAGAGGGTGTGTCGAACAGGTCGGGCAATCTCATGCCGCCCCGCTGCGGCGCGCGGCGGATTTGCCCAAGGCCACGTTGATGTGATCCTTGAGCACGTGCGAGGCGCGGAACACCAGGACGCGGCGGGGATTGATCGGCACCTCCGTTCCGGTCTTGGGATTGCGCCCGATGCGCTTGCCTTTCTTGCGAACGGCGAAGCTGCCGAAGGATGAGATCTTGACCATCTCGCCGCGCGCCAGGGCGTCGGAAATCTCCGCCAGAACGATCTCCACGAGCGCCGCGGATTCGTTGCGGGACAACCCGACTTCCTGGTAGACCGCCTCGCTCAGTTGAGCGCGCGTTACCGTCTGCGCAGCCATCCTGATCCTCCCGTTTTCTTTAACCCTAGACCGGGGAGGGAAATTTTTCAAATACAGAGAGTTGGGTGGATTTCTTGACTCCCCGGATGGCGCCCGGGGGCTATCGCCATTACCAGCGGATGAGAGCCGCGCCCCAGGTCAGGCCGCCGCCCATCGCCTCCAGCAGCACGAGCTGTCCCGGTCGAATGCGCCCGTCCGCGGTTGCCTCCGCGAGCGCCAGCGGCACCGAGGCGCCGGAGGTGTTGGCATGGCGGTCGATCGTCACCACCACGCGGTCCGCGGCGAGCCCGAGCTTCTTGCCCATGCCGTCGATGATGCGCCGGTTGGCCTGGTGCGGAACGAGCCAGTCGATATCGGACGCGGTGCAAGCCGTTGGCGGCAAGCGCCTCGTCCGCGACCTCGGCCAGACGCTGCACCGCCAGGCGAAAGACCTCCCGCCCCTCCATGCGCAGAAAACCGCTGGTTCCGGTCGTGGACGGCCCGCCGTTGACATAGAGCAGGTCATAGCTGGCGCCATCGGCATGAAGATGCGTAGAGAGAATGCCGCGCTCGAGCGGGCTGCCGTTTGACGGCACGCCCTCGATCACCACGGCGCCGGCGCCGTCGCCGAACAGCACGGCGGTGCTGCGGTCGTTCCAGTCGAGGATGCGCGAGAACGTCTCCGCACCGATGACGAGCGCGCGCTTGGCCTGGCCGCAGCGCAGGAAATTGTCGGCAACGGCCAGCGCATAGACGAAGCCGGTGCACACGGCCTGCACATCGAACGCGGGAAAGCCAGTCTTGACGCCAAGCCGCGCCGCGACTTTGGCGGCGGTGGCGGGAAAAGTATGGTCGGGCGTCGCCGTCGCGAGCACGACGAGATCGATGTCGCCGGCATCCCTGCCCGCCGCGGCAAGGGCGCGCGCGCCCGCCCGCACCGCAAGGTCGGAGGTAAGCTCGCCCGGCGCCGCGACATGGCGCTGGCGGATGCCGGTGCGCTGGGTGATCCACGAATCCGTGGTGTCGAGCCGTTCACCGAGCTCGGCGTTGGTGACGATCCGCTCCGGCAGATAGCCGCCGCAGCCCAGGACTAGCGAGCGGAAGGTCATGTCACAGCGTCGCCGATTGGGGTTTGTCATGCGGATGCGGCGCCTCGCTCATGCGGCTAAGGCCGTCGCGGATCTTCTCGAGGAAGCCGTTCACCTTCATGTCGACAGCAACGCCGATCGCGTTGGCAAAGCCCAGGGCGTCGGCGCCGCCGTGGCTCTTGACGCAGATGCCTTCCAGGCCCAGGAACACGGCGCCGTTATAGCGGCGCGGATCGAGCCGCGCCCTGCAGCTTGCGCAAGGCGCTGTGCGCGAAGAGATAGCCGAAGCGCGCCATCAGCGAATGCTGGAACGACGCCCGCACGAAATCGGCGAAAAGCCGGGCCGTGCCTTCCGCGGTCTTGACCGCGATGTTGCCGGTAAAGCCGTCGGTGACGATCACGTCGACCACGCCCGCGGCAATGCCGTCGCCCTCGACATAGCCGTAGAATTGGATGGGCACGCCCGGCGCGCGCAGCCGCATGGCCGCGCCGCGCACCGCGTCGTTGCCCTTCATTTCCTCGGAGCCGACATTGAGCAGTCCCACCGTCGGCTGCAGCAGCCCCAGCACCGTACGCGCGAACACATCGCCCATGAGCGCGAACTGCACGAGATTGTCGGCGTCGCATTCGACATTGGCGCCGAGGTCGAGGAGCACGCTCTCGCCGCGCTGGGTCGGGAAGAATGACGCCATCGCCGGCCGGTCGATGCCGGGCAGCATGCGCAGCGCGACCTTGGCCATCGCCATGAGCGCGCCGGTATTGCCGGCCGAGACGACGCAGTCCGCCTCGCCCGACGCCACCGAGTCGATGGCCAGCCGCATCGAGGAGCGCCGCCCGGCGCGCAGCGCCACCGACGGCTTGGCATCGCCCGAAATCATTTCGTCGGTGTGGCGGATGGTCACACGCTCCGCCAGGCGCGGCAGCTTGGCGACGAGCGGGGCGATCCGGCTCTCGACGCCAAAGATGAGATAGTGAGCGTGGGGAAAGCGCTGGAGCGCGATGCTCGCGCCTTTGATAACGATATCCGGTGCCCGGTCGCCGCCCATGCCGTCGAGCGCGATGGTGATCCGGGCGCTCACGGCGCGCACCCCCCGCGGGCCTCGTGCTTAGGTCGTCTCGGCTGCGCGCGCCACTACTTCGCGGCCGTCGTAATGGCCGCACGCCGCACACACATGATGCGGCCGCTTCATCTCGCCACAGTTCGAGCATTCCGCAAAGCTCGCCCGCGGGAGCGCATGGTGCGAACGGCGCAATTTGCGCCGCATCGTCGACACTCTCTTTTTTGGAACTGCCATAAGGGCTTACTCTGAAGGGGCGTCAGCCGAAGCTAAGTAGCCAAAATCCGGCGAGCGCGCAACCTCGTTGCCGCCGGTGCCTGCCCGCCCGCATTTCCGCCGCTTTTTGACATGCAACCGGGGCGCGCAGAAAGGGCGAGGCGGACCCATCGTGGGCTTCCCGCGGAACGTCGCCGCACGCGCGGCGATTACCACCGCATGACGTGTACCACACCTGCAACGGAGGTAGCGATGACGCGCGTGTTGGCAGTCTCCTCAATTCTCGTGCTCGCGCTCGGCGGCGCGGCGATGGCGCAGAACACAGGATCAAGCGCCGCCGCCTCCAAGCCCGGCGCCAGCGCCCAGATGATGTCCGCCGCCCAGGTAAAGCAGGCCCAGAACCAGCTCAAAGAGCAGGGTCTTTATGACGGCGAGATCGATGGCATCGTCGGGCCGCAGACCAGGTCGGCCATCACCCAGTTCCAGAAGAAGGAAGGGCTGAAACAATCGGCTTCCCTCGACGAGCAGACCTATGGCCGGCTCATGAGCATGTCAGGCCAATCCGGCTCGAGCACGCAGCCCATGTCCGGATCGAGCACGAAGCCCGACACCAGCGGCGCTCCCGGCGGCACGTCCGGCGCGCCCTCAGGCAGCGATCAGTCGCACTGACGCTTCGCGATATCGTCCAAGTCACCCCCTCCCCGCCGGGGAGGGGGTGACTTGGTTGCCCCGGGCGCGCGCGGCGCTTACCATCGCCGCGGATAGACGAGCCGGCGGCATGTCCTATGCATTTTG
>CAWHUT010000007.1:0-155782 GCA_963832575.1 uncultured Alphaproteobacteria bacterium | reverse complement strand
CCGAGCCGGCCGATAGCCCGATGAAGGCGGAAGTTCGCATCACGGCCTATCCCACGGTCGAGCGCGGCGGCGTCGTCTGGGCCTATCTCGGCCCGCCCGAGCAGCAGCCGCCGGCGCCGGACTATGAATGGACGCGCGCGCCGCAGACGCACCGCGCCGTCTCCAAATCGTATCAGGCGTGCAATTATCTCCAGGGGCTCGAAGGCGGGCTCGATACCGCGCATGTCTCGTTCCTGCACAACAACCGCATCGGCGACCGCAACAATCTCTTCACCCGCGACGGCGCGCCCAGGATCGAGGTGTACGAGACCGATTACGGCTATCACTACGTGTCGAGCCGCAAGATCGATGCGGAAAAGAATTTCGTCCGCGTCTATCAGTACATCCTGCCGTTCCAGCAGATGCGCCCCAACGTGATGCAGACGGGGCTATCCTCGAACTTCAAGGTGCCGCGCTATGACGGGCATCTGTGGGTCCCGATCGACGACGAGCAGACCTGGGTCTTCAACTGGATGTGCGGCTATGACGCGTCGGCGCCCTCGATCCCGACTATGTCGAAGAGCTCGAGGTCGGCTATGGCCGCGGCAAGGACGACTACATCCCCGGCACCTATCGCCTGAAGGCGAACCGGTCGAACGACTATTTCGTCGACCGCGCAGTGCAGAAGACCACGAGCTTCAGCGGCATCCGCGGCATCAACACCCAGGACCTCGCGCTTGCAGGAAGGGATGGGGCCGATCGTCGATCGCGGCAAGGAGCATCTCGGCACGTCCGACCGCGCGATCACGGTCATGCGCAAGCTCCTGCTGGCGGCGACGCGTGCGGTCGAACGCGGCGAGAACCCGCCCGGCATCGATCCCCATTCCTATCGCGGCGTGCGCCCGCATGACGGGCTGGTCGCCGCGGGCGCCGATTGGCGCGCGGCCTTTGCCGATGCGCTCGCGGCGCGGTGGTAGCGCCGCGCTGGCGCTTACCGTTCGCGCAGGCGGAAGCGCTGCACCTTGCCGGTCTCGGTGCGGGGCAGCGCATCCACGTATTCGATAGCCCGCGGGTATTTGTAGGGCGCGATCTGCCCCTTGACGAAATCCTGCAGCTCCTGCGTCATCGCGGCGCCGGCAAGCGCGCGGTCGGTCAGGACGACGAACGCCTTGACGATCATGCCGCGGCTTTCGTCGGCGGCGCCGATGACGACGCATTCCCGGACCTTCTCGTGCTCGAGCAGCACCGCCTCGATCTCCGGCCCGGAGATGTTGTAGCCGGCCGAGATGATCATGTCGTCGGTGCGCGCCTGGTAGCGGAGATAGCCGTCATCGTCCATGACATAGGCATCGCCGGTGAGGTTCCAGCCGTCGCGGACATAGATCTTCTGCCGCTCGACATCGTCAAGATAGCGGCAGCCCGTGGCGCCCTGGACGGCGAGGTGCCCGACCGTGTTGCGCGGCACCTCCACCATGTTCGCGTCGACCACCTTGGCGCGATAGCCGGGGATCGCGCGGCCCGTGAGGCCCGGCCGCATATCGGCGGCGGCCGCCGAAACAAAGATGTGCAGCATTTCCGTCGAGCCCAGCCCGTCGATAATCGCGATACCCGTCTTGCGGCGCCAGCCTTCGAACACCGGCGCAGGCAGATGCTCGCCGGCGGAAACGCATTGCCTGAGGCTCGCGTGATCGTATCCATCGACGAACGCGGTCATCGCCCGGTACATGGTGGGCGCGGTGAAGATCGTGGTGACGCGGTGATCGCTCACCGCCTGGAGCAGGCTCTCGGGGCTGGCGCGCGGCAGGAGCAGCGTCGAGGCGCCGAAGCGCATGGGAAACAGCAGGATCCCGCCGAGGCCGAAGGTGAAGCCCAACGGCGGGGTGCCCGTGAAGATGTCGTCGGGCGCCGGCGGCATCGTCGAGCGCGGAAAGAGATCGCAGATCGCCAGCACGTCGCGATGGAAATGCATCGTCGCCTTGGCCGCGCCGGTCGTGCCCGAGGTGAAGGCGATGAGCGCCACATCGTCGTGCGACGGGATGCAGTTGGTGAAATGCGCCGATTGCCGCGCCATCGCCGCCTCGAGCGAATCTGTGCGCTTGTCGCCGAAATAGCGAGCGGCGCGCAGGATGGGCGTCTTGGCGCGCGTCTCTTCGAGCTCGGCCCCGATCGCGCCGTCGCAGAGCGCGAATTCGATCCGCGCCTTCTCGACGAGGTAACTGAGCTCGCGCGTGCGCAGCAGCGGCATGGTCGTGACCGCGATCCCGCCGGCCTTCAGCGTCGCGAACCAGCATGCCGCCAGCATCGGCGTGTTCGCCGCGCGCAGCAGCACGCGGTTGCCCGGCTGCAATCCCATCTCGTTGACGAGGACGCCGGCGATGCGGTTGGCCTTGTCGAGAAGCTCGGCATAGCTCCACACCTCGCCGCCGGGCGCGCGCACGCACGGGTTGGAGCCGAAGCCGCGCTCGACCATGCGGTCGAGAAGCTCGACCGCGGCGTTGAGGAGCTTGGGATAGTCGAGCTCGGGCAAACCGCCGGTCGTCATCACCGGCCATAATTCCTGCGGCGGCAGCTTGGCGCGCGCAAACCCGTCGGCGTAGTGGCTCGGGTCAAGCATCGCTCACCTCACTCAAGCGCGGTGGCTCAGAACGGCAAGACCAGTCCGTCGAGCTCGCCGTCGCAATCGACGAGATCGACGCGCTTCCACGCGATCCGTACGCCCGCCGCGGTGGCGACCAGTCGATGATGGAAGGTGCCGGCGAAGAGACGCTGCGCGTTGCGCCGGAACTCCACCATCATGAGCTTGGAGCGCACAATCGCCGCATCGCCCGCGGCCTCCTCGAGCGTCACGTTCGCGACGATGCGGCTCGCGCGCGCGGGCGGAACCTGCGTATGGGCGTGCGGATTGTTGAGCCGGCGCACCCGCGTCTCCAGAAGGCGGCGGTCGTCGTAGATGAGCGACACGGTGTCGAGCGGGCTTGTCTGGTCCGGGTTGGGACGGCACCCAGTACCACGCATCCGCGGTGAAAAGCGCGAGCCATTCGTCGTAGCGCGCCTCGTCGAGAAGGCGCGCCTCCTGAACGAGAAAGCGCTCCGCCTCGGCGAGGGCCAGCGCCATCACGCGCCCTCGTCGGTCATGAAGCCGAGCCAGGCGTCGAACATGTTGCGGATATAAATCTCGCTCGTCGAGTTGCGGCCGCGGCGGCCGCCATGGTCGTCGTCGCAATCGCTGGCATAGCCGCGCCCGATCTGCAGCCATTCCGCGCCGGCGCTCGTAAGCCCCATGCCGATGCGGGCATAGGTCTCGAGATCGTCGGTCAGCACCGGCGAGCCGGTGCCGTTGACCGTGTTGGCGAAGGCGATGGTGCGCTCGAACAGCTTCTCCGGCGCGCCCTTAAGGCGAAAATTATAGGTGTAGACGACGGTGCGGTCGAGGCGCCAGCGGATGGACGACGCGAAGCTGCTGGAACTGGCTCATGAAGGAAAGGTTGGGATAGACGTTGCTGTTCCAGCGCCGCACCTCGAGGATTTCGCGCGTCCGCTCGTGCCCCGTGCCGTGCCTCGAGCGCGCGCGATATAGTCGCGGAAGACCGGGTCCTTTAGCGCCGCCACCAGCTTGGCGTCGTCGTGATAGTCGCCGAGAAAGCTGTGGCCGTTGGGATAGGTCCAGATCCCGACCTGCGATTCCCAGAAGCTGTAGGGCGCGCCGTTCTGGCGCATCTGGCGCACCGCGATCTCGCCCGAGCCGTCGGAATGCGACCTCGTCCGATTGCGGTTCGCCGCCTCGATCGAGGATTGGTGGACGAAGATCGGATGCGCGGCGTCGCAGAGATTCTCGAGATAGAGCTTCCAGTTGCCGTCATAGGCATGCTTGAAGACGCCGCCCGCGATCTCGATCGCGCCGTCGGGCGCGCGGTCGACCATGTCGTCGAAGCGACGGTCGTCATGTAGCCCGAGATAGTCTTCGAGGCTCGGGCCTTCGCGCGCCAGGCTCGCGAAGACGAAGCCGCGATAGCTGGCCACCCGCGCCACCGGCGAGCATCGCCAGGCGCGGATCGGCCGGCGTCGAAATCGCGCGCGGATAGCCGTTGAGGAGCGGCGCCGATTTGAGCCTGCCCGTCGGTGTGATAGGTCCAGCCGTGATAGCAGCAGCGAAACTCCGCTCGCGTTGCCCGCTTCGACCGCCACCACCATCGCGCCGCGATGGGCGCATTGGTTGTGCAGCACGTGGATGCGTGCCGTCCTCGTGGCGCACCATGCAGAAGCGGCATGCAGCCCGATGCGGGTGGCGACGATAGTCGCCCGCGTTGGGCACCTGGCTCTCGTGCCCGACATAGACCCAGGCGCGCGCGAAGATGCGCTCCATCTCCAGCGCGAAGATGGCGGGGTCGGTATAGAGCGAGCGGTGAACGCGGCCCGGCTCGACGAGCGCCCGCATGTGCGCGGCGGTTAAAGCGGCCATGCCCTGATGTCTCCGACCCGATCGCGGCGCGAGGATACTAGTCCGGCGCCAAAGACGCGGGCAAGGCACGGCTTGACGGCGCGGCCGCCGGCCGTGATTGTCGCGCGGGCCATGCAATGTGGGGGAGGGGCGCGATGATCGCGGCCGATATGGTCTTGCGCGGCGGCGCGGTGATGACGTTCGATGCGCGCTCGACGCGGACGCGGGCGGTGGCGATCAGAGCCGACCGCATCCTGGCTCTCGGCGAGGAGGCCGAGGCGCTCATCGGCACAGGGACCACGGTCATCGACCTTGGCGGCCGTACCGTGATCCCCGGGCTCTTCGACAGCCACATCCACACCATCGGCGGCGCGCTCAACGAGCTTGCGGTATCGTTCGAGGACGCGCGCTCGATCGCCGACGTGCAGGCGGCGATCGCCGCGCGCGCGGCCACGGTGGCGCCGGGTGCGTGGATCGAGGGCGGCAGCGGCTGGCATGAATCGCAGCTCGCCGAGGGCCGCCTGCCGGTGCGCCAGGAACTCGATGCGGTCGCTCCCGACAATCCCGTGCTGATCAAGCGCGGCGGCCACGTGGTCGTCGCCAACAGTGCCGCCCTGGCGCGTGCCGGCATCACCGCGGCGACGCCCGACCCGAAGGGCGGCGTCATCGTGCGCGATGCCGCAACCCGCGAGCCGACCGGCGTCCTCTTCGAGCGGCCGGCCTTCACCCTGGTGCTGAAGCACGTGCCCCTGCCGAGCCGGGCGGACTATGTCGCGGGCCTCAAGAAATTCACCGCCAAGCTCAACAGCCGCGGCATCACCAGCACGCTCGAGCCCGGCATCAATCTCGAGGAGATCGCCGCCTATATGGAGCTGTGGCGGCAGAAGGCGATGACGACGCGCGTACGCATCCTCCAGCGCGTCGGCTGCGTCGACGACGTGACGCGCGCTGTCCTCGGTGCTGGCGCCAGATTTCGGCGATGATTGGCTGCGCATCGGCGGCTTCAAGTTCATGGCCGATGGCGGCGTCGAGGCGGCCTATCTCAACGATCCCTATCGCATCGTCGAAGGCGAGCAGAACGATCCCGCCTATGTCGGCAAGCTCATTCTGCCGCCGGGCGGGATGGACGAGCTGCGCCAGATGCTGGAGATCGCGGCCGAGCGCGGCTGGCAGGTGCAGGTGCATGTCGTCGGCGACGCCGCGATCGACGCCATCGTCGGTGTCGTCGCGGAGGTGGCGGCCAAGCATCCGATCGCCGACCGGCGCTGGACCATGATGCATGTCTTCCTGCCGAGCGAAGCGGCGCTGGCAACCATGCGCCGCCTCAACCTGCGCGCGACGGTGCAGGATCATCCCGTCAAGCTCGGCCACAACATGATCCGCTATTGGGGCGAGGAGCGCGCCGCCCGCGCCATTCCCGTCCGCAGCATCCTCGCTGCCGGCATTCCCGCCGGCGGCGGCACGGATGCGCCGGTGGTCGATTGGAACCCGTTCGAATCGATCTGGTGGATGGTGACGCGCAGAATCCATGCCCAAGGCGGCATCCGCGTCCTCGGTCCGGACGAGGCGATCGGCCGCGAGGAGGCGCTGCGCCTTTATACGATGGGCAGTGCCGAGACCTGCTTCATGGAAGCGAAAACCGGCTCGCTCGAGCCCGGCAAGCTCGCCGACATTGCGGTTCTCACGGCCGATCCGCTGACGGTGCCGGAGGACGCGATCCGCGAAATCCGCGCCTGCCTCACCATCGTCGGCGGGCGGGTGGTTCATCGCGATGGGATTTGAGCGATGATCCTGTCGCCACACGGACGCAACCATCGCGCCCTGCTGCCGGCGGATGCGTTTGCGCCGCTGCCGACCGCTCACGACAATTATCCCGTGCTCGGCTTCAAGGACATCTACGCCACCACCGGGGTCATCGGCCTGCGCCTGGGCGAGCGCGCCAAGGAACTCGCCGGCCAGCCCGTGCGCGTGCGCGGCTACATGGCGCCGCCCGATGCGGAGATGGGCGATTTCTTCATGCTGACGCGCAGCCCGGTCATCGCCTGCCCGTTCTGCGATCCCCGCGTCGGCTGGCCCGACGATATCGTGCTGGCGCTCCTCGAGCGCGACAGCCGCTTCATCGACCCGGGCCACGCGATCGAAGTCGTGGGCGAGCTCGAGATCGGCGCCAGGATCGATCCGCACACCGGCGCGCTGCGGCTGGTGCGCCTGCGCGATGCGCGCTGGCAGCCAGTGGGCGCGTAGATCGCCTCAGCGATGTCATTGCGAGCGCAAGCGAAGCAATCGTCGTCGGCAGATTGCTTCGGAGCATAGCTCCTCGCCGTGACATCGTTGATTGAAACCGGCGTGTTTCGTTGATCCGCGGGGTCGATCGCCACCGGAGAAGCGGTTGCGCGCCGTCCCCGAGCGCGCGCGCCACATCGCCGGCCGGCCGCGCCTGTGCCGGTCCGGCCGCTTGCCCGGTCCAGGTCTGCATGCGATCGATGTCGCTGTTCTTGGGTCCCGCCTCGCGCATGGCCAGGGTCAGGCCGCGCTGCACGGGATAGGGCGCCGGCTTCGGTGCCTCCGGCGCCGTCGCTGCGCGTGCGTAGGCGCTGGCGATGCTGCGCCCGGCGCGGCCGGAGAAGGCGCGCGTGACCATGGTTTCCTCCGGCAGGCCCCGTCCGATCGCATCCGCTCAAGCCGGCGCCAGTTTCGCCTCGGGGCAGCGCAGAAACCCGGTGCCGACCTGGACCGCCGCCGCGCCGAGGATCAGCGCCGCCGCAACGCCGCGCGCATCCGCGATGCCGCCGGTCGCGACCACCGGCACCTTGACCGCGTCGACGACCGCCGGCAGCAGCGCGAAACTCCCGACCATGGTGGCCTCGGCGCTCGCGGCGTCGAAGGCGCCGCGATGCCCGCCCGCCTCCATGCCTTGCGCGACGATGACATCGGCGCCGGCGCGCACGGCATCCTCGGCAGCGGCGTCGCGCGCCAGTGCGGGATCGGGAATCCACTGATTGACCTGGAACCCGCCGTTGCTGCCAGCCCTGACCTCCGACGCCCAGGATTTGATCGTGGCCGGCTCCATCACCAGCGCGCCGCAGGCGCCGAGGCCGCCGGCATTGGCGATGGCGATGGCGAGCGAGGTCGGGCACGCGCCGGCCATCGGCGCCATCAGGATGGGAATGCGAAGATCGTAGGCTGCGCAGAAGGCTTGCGCGCGGGCGAGGTCAGGGTGAGGCGCCGGCATGGTGATGGATCATCCTCAGCTCCGGTCAGAAAGGGTGTCGCCGGTCACGATGCCCGCTGCAGCCGGGCGGCGCGGCAAGCGATGCCCCACCACGCCAGGCGCGCGGCGATGCGGTTGAGCCAGCCGTTGCGCTTCAGACCTACCGCCTTGAAGATCAGCGCGACGCCGTGGTCCACATGGTGCGGGCGCATCAGCGCATAGGCGCGCCGTGCATAGGCCCGGCTCGCGCGGGCGCGATCATAGGGCAGCTCCGGCTCGTTGGCGGCGTGATAGGCGAAGGCAAGCTCGTCGTCCTCCGATTCGCCGATGCGGCCAAGAGCGATGCGCAACCGGCCCCACAGCCCCAAGCCCTCGCGCGCGAGATAGCGCTGCAAATGCCCGTAGAAGAGCCTGTAGTGCCGGATTTCGTCGGCCGTGATGCGCCGGCAGATCGCCTTGCGGCACCGGCTCCGCGGCGGCCTCGCCGAGGGCGGCGTAATAGGAGCTGGTGCCGGTCTCCACGATGCAGCGCGCCACCAACTCGCCTGCGCGCGAGCCGCGCACCGAGGCGGTTGCCTCGAGCTTCACGCGGAACCCCGCGCTGAAGCGCGCGCAGGCGGCGCGATGGTCGAAGCCGGGATCGGCGAGCGCCGCCCACCGCCCCAACGCCTCGCCGTGCCGTGTCTCCTCCTCGCCCCACAGGCGTGCCGCCGCCTGGAACGCCGGATCATCGGCGAAGACGTTGCACAGATACTGCGCATAGTCGCCGCCGTTCCGCTCAACGAGACTCGCCGCCTTGACGATGCGCGCGATGTCGGGATCGACGCGCCCAGGCTCGAACCGGCTCCAGGGGATGTCGTCGAGCGTCCAATGGGCCAATTTGCGCCTGCGCCTTTGCCCCGTCTTGACCGGCCCGACTATAGGCCCCGGTCGCCGCGTTGGGGAGGCCCGGCGGGCGAACGCAAGGCTCGCGGCGGGCGGGCGAAGGCGCTAAGGTGCGGGATGGGAGGTACTGACGTATGCGCATGAAAGCCGTGCGCGCCATCGGCTCCGTCGGCAAGGTCGCAAGGAAAAATCCGGGCCGAGACTGCCGGTTGTTACGCTCCCGCGGGTCTGCGGGCATGGCAGCAAGCCCCGCCGCGGCAGGGAGAAGAGCATGACTGCGATCACCATCGGGGATGTCGGCGAGCGCAAGCGCAGCTTCGCCAAGCGGCGCGATCTCATCATCAGCATCGCCTCGCCGCTCGGTCTCCTGCTCGCCTGGGAGATCGCGGCGCAGCTGAACTTCATCGACGTGCGCTTCTTTCCCGCGCCGAGCAGCATCATCGCGCGCGCTCATCGACCATCGCGCGGTCGGGCGAGCTGTGGCAGAACACCGCGATCAGCCTCCAGCGGCTGTTCCTGGGCTTCCTGCTGGGCGGCATTCCGGCGCTGGTGCTGGGCATCGTCATGGGCATCTCGCGGCCGATCCGCGCCTTCATCGATCCGCTCATCGCCGCGACCTATCCGATCCCGAAAAGCTCGATCCTGCCGCTCATCCTGCTGATCTTCGGCCTGGGCGAGATGTCCAAGGTGGTGATGGTGGCGATCGGCGTATTCTATCCCATCGCCATCAACGCCACCGCCGGCGTGCTGCAGATCAACCGGATCTATCTCGATGTCGGCAAGAGCTTCAAGGCGGGCCGCTGGGAGACGTTCCGCACCATCGCGCTGCCGGGCGCGCTGCCGTTCATCATGACCGGGGTCAAGCTCGGCGCCGGGCTCGGGCTCATCCTCATCGCCATCGCCGAGATGGTGGGCGCGAAGAGCGGCATCGGCTATATGATCTGGAGCGCGTGGGAGACCTTCTCGGTGGAGCGGATGTATGTCGGGCTGTTCGTGATCGCGATCATCGGCTTCGTCATGACGCTGGGTCTCAACGAACTGGAACGGTGGCTGATCCCGTGGAAGACGGAGTCCTGACGGGCGCGGGCGCGGCGATGAAGCCGGCGGCGCCGGCGCGCCGGGTGAAGATCAGCATCCGCAACCTGCACAAGCATTTCGGCTCTCTGCACGCGCTCGAGGATGTCTCGATCGAGATCGCGGAGGGCACGTTCTTCGTCATCGTCGGCCCGTCGGGCTGCGGCAAGACGACGCTGCTGCGCATCCTCGGCGGCCTCGAACAGGTGACCAGCGGCACGGTCGAGCTGTCCGATCCCGCGCGCGGCCGGCCGCAATACTCGATGGTGTTCCAGGGCGATTCGATCTTCCCGTGGATGACGGTGTGGGACAACGCCGCCTATGGCCTCAGGATGCGCCGCGCGCCCAAGGCGGAGATCGAGGACGTCGTCAAGCAATGGCTCGACCGCACCGGCCTCACGCGCTTCGCCCAGCTCTATCCGCATCAGCTTTCCGGCGGCATGCGCCAGCGTGTCTCGATCGCGCGCGCCTTTGCCAATGACCCGGAAGTCCTGCTGATGGACGAGCCGTTCTCGGCCCTCGACGAGCAGAACAAGACCATCCTGCAGCAGGAGCTCCTGCGCATCTGGGAGGCCGACAAGAAGACGGTGGTGTTCATCACCCACAGCGTCGACGAGGCCGTGACCTTGGGCGACAAGATCATGGTGATGACCGCGAGCCCGGGCCGGTCCAAGACCATCATCGACGTGCCGCTGGAGCGCCCGCGCAACGTGTTGGAGCTGCGCCACGACCCGCGCTACGGCGAGATCGTCTACGGCATCTGGGGCCACCTCAAGGACGAGGTCGAACGCGCCCGCGCGTGAGGGCTCACGCCGGCGGCGGTGCGACGGCGAAGGCTTCGGGCGGTTTCCCGGCCGCCCAAATCTCCCACATGCGGCGATAGGCGGCTTCGATGTCGCGCGCAAAGGCGTCCGTGTCGAAGAGCGGCGCGGTCGGCCGGTTGGCGGCGAGCTTCCGTGCGATCGCGGCGTGAAACGCCGTGTCGGTGGCGAGCTTGAGCGCCAGCGTCTCGTAATCCCCGAGCGACTGCGTCACCAGCTCCGGCAGGCCGACAGCGCCGAGGAGGCTCGCGGCGACGCGGCCCGCAAAGGACGTGCCCTTGCAGGTCAGCACCGGCAGCCCCACCCACAGCGCGTCGCTGGCGGTGGTGTGGGCGTTATAGGGGAGCGTGTCGAGAAAGAGATCGGCGCAGCGCTGGCGCGCCAGATGTTCCGGCGGCGCGGCGAGCGGCGCGAAGACGACGCGGGCGGCATCGACGCCGCGGGACACCGCCTCGCGGTGGAGATTGGCTTCCGCGGCGGCATTGGTCTTGAGCAGCCACAGCACGCTTTCCGGCACCGCGCGCAGCAACCGCATCCACACGTCGAAGAACACCGGCGTGATCTTGTAGGGGTTGTTGAAGCAGGCGAACACGAAGCCTGCATCGGGCAGGCTGCATTCCTCCCGCGATGGCGTCCGCGCCGCGACCTCGCGCTGCCGATCGTTGGGCTGATAGCACTGCGGCAGATGCACGATCTTTTCGTCGAAATAGGGCTGATCCGTCATCGGCACCGTGATGGGATCGGCGATGACGTAATCCATGCACGTGGTGCCGAGGGTGCCGGGATAGCCGAGGAAATTGACCTGGATCGGCGCCGGGCGCCAGGCGAGGATCGGCAGCCGTGCGCCCTCGGTATGGCCGGTGAGATCGACCAGAATATCGATGCCGTCGGCGCGGATGAGCTTGGCGGCGTCGGCGTGGGAAAGCGCCCGGATGTCGACGAAGCGGTCGAAGCCCTGCTCCATCCGGCGCCGCAGCGCGCTGCCGTCGTCGCCGTTATAGGCATAGGCGATCACCTCGAAGCGACTGCGGTCGTGAAGCTCGAAGAGCTCGGCGGCGAGCGTGCCCATGGCGTGGTGGCGAAAATCGCCGGAGATGTAGCCGAGCCGGAGCTTTTCCCGCGGCGTCACCGCGCGCGGCGGCAGCGCGCTGATCTGCCGCATCTTGGCTTTGGCCCAGCTCCGCGCGCAGGCCAGGTGCTCTTCCGGGCTCGCCGACAGCGACAGGAACACAAAGGGCGCGATCTCGCCGGTGCCCGAGCGGACGAGGGCGCGGCATTGCGCCTCGTCCTTGTCGAGCCCGCGCCAGTCGCACGCGGATTTGCGCGCATAGGTGAGATTGCTGAGCGCTTCGGAAAGTCCGGGCTTGAGCGCCACCGCGCGGCGGAACGCGGCGATCGCACCGTTGAGGTCCTGCATCTCCTTGAGGATGTTGCCGAGGTTGTTGTGGGCCTCGGCAAAGGAGGGCGCGAGCGCGATGGCCCGGCGATAGGACGCCACCGCCTCGTCGCGCCGGCCCAACTGGCGCAGGATGATGCCGAGATTGCCGTGCACCTGCGCGACGTTCGGCGCCAGCGCCAGGGCTTGGCGATAGCACGCCGCCGCCGCTTCCAGCCGGCCGAGATGCGCCAACTCGGTGCCGAGATTTTCGTGGATGACGGCATGGTCCGGCTCGATCATCAGCGCCCGCTGATAGGCGGCGGCCGCCGCGTCATAGCGTCCGGCGCCGTGCTGGCGCACCGCTTCCTGGAAGAGCTGCAGCACGGCCTCGCCCATGGCGCGCGTGCCGCCGCCCGGCGTCTGCTTGCGTGCCGATCGGCGCTCCCAGCGGTTCATCGCTGCCGCTGCGGCCGGCCGTGGCAATAGCGGAACTTCCTGCCGCTGCCGCAGGAGCAGGGTTCATTGCCATCGGTGCTGGTTGCGGGTGCGGGCTGAGGAAGGGCGCTCGGCGCCGCCGCGTGCGCCGGAAAGCGGGCGAAGCGCACGCCGGTTACGACATCGCCGTCGCCATAGGCGATGGCATAGGTCGGCTCGGCGTCGATGCCGAGGGACGTGGCCGCGGCGGCGCCGATCTCGCGGAACTCCGCATCCGAGATACGATGTCCCGCGCGGCTCTGCACGAAGGCTACATGCGGCGCGGCGAGACGATGAAACTTGTTCATGCCGTGCTTGCGGGCGACCGCCATCCCGCGCGCCAGATAGACCGCGACCTGCCACAGCGCCTGTTCGTCGAGGCCGCCCAGATACGCGATCGCATCGCGCCAGCCCGCCGGCTGGTGCGTTTCGAGCCAGGCGAGAACGCCCTGCATCTGCGGCGGGAATTCATGCACCGGCCGCGGCATCCCGGTTTCGGCGCGCGCAATCTTGCCGTAGCTCAGCACCCGGTGTGGGTACTCGACGAGGCCGAGGCGAAGGCGGACCGCCTCCCATGCGGCGCGGCGCGCCGGTGTCGATTGCAGCCGGTCGATCTCGCGCGCGCCCTTGTCTTCATCGCGCGTGTTGATGACCGCCACCTTATCGATGACCGCGAAGCGGCCGAATTCGTTGGCCTGGAAAAAGTTGGCATACCAGAAGTCGACGCCCCATCCGACCAGGACGCCGTCATAGACGGCGAGGAACTCCATGAGCTTGTCGCGGCGGAAGATCGGCGCGGTCACCTCGACATAGGTGACGATGCGATAGTCCCATTGCGGCGCGGCGCAGCAGTTAATCCAGTAGGAGATCTTGCCTTCGGGCCGGAACGCCGGCTGCGCCACCCAGAAGCCATAGGTTTCGGTGATGGCGAAGGCTTCGTCGATCTGGGCTGACGACATCTGGATGTCGTCGTCGCACACGAAGACGTGGGAGTATCGGTCGAAGAAGTCGGGCTCGCGGGCGATGAGCTTCTTCAGGTTCTGGAACTTCGCGCCTTTTTCGCGAAAGGCGTGGGAGGCGGATTTGGCGAGCGCGGCAAATTCCCGGTCGCTGTCGCCGTAATAGGCGATGACCAGATCCCAGCGCCGCGGCTCCTTGGCGTCGAGCCACAGGCGGATCGAATTATGATCGCCGGCGCTGGTGAAGAGGCACCATCGGCGCGGTTGTTCGGTCGCCATGGCGGTGTCGACGATCCCGGGCCCGAAGACGCTGCGCCCACTTGAGCATCTTCCGCCGATGCTCGCAATGCCCAAGTTTCGTTAAAATGCCGCAGATTATGGTAAAGAAAAACGGCCCGGATTTACTATGAGCCGAGCGCTGCGATCTTCGCGCCGGAAACCATGAGCCGGCGCTCGGCCGTGGCGCGCTCGGCCATGGCGGCGGCGCGCTCGTCGTCGGCAAGGCGCTGGATCTGGTCGGTAAGCGCGGCGAGGTCCGCCTCGAGCACGCGCATCTCGCTCTCCAGCACGGCGCGGTCGAGCGCGGACAACGGCACGGCCTCGTCGGCGAGGACCGTGCAGCGCTCCGGCGTCACCTCGGCGAAGCCGCCGGCGACGAAGATGCGCTCGCTTATGGTCGGCAGTCCGTCCTCATAGACGTCGATCACGCCCGGCCGCACGGTCGAGATGAAAAGCGCATGGCCCGGCAGCACGCCGAAATTTCCCTCTGTGCCGGGCACCACGACCATGCCGACCTGCTCGGACAGGAGCAGCTTCTCCGGCGACACCAGCTCGAACTGCAGCTTGTCGGCCATCGTCTCAGGCCGCCTCGGCCGCGATCTTGCGCGCCTTTTCCACCGCCTCCTCGATCGTGCCGACCATGTAGAACGCGCTTTCCGGCAGCTCGTCGTACTCGCCGGCGACGATGGCGCTTGAAGCCCTTGATCGTGTCCTCGAGCTTGACGAACACGCCGGGCGTGCCGGTGAAGACTTCGGCGACGTGGAAGGGCTGCGACAGGAAGCGCTGGATCTTGCGCGCGCGGCCGACGACGAGCTTGTCCTCTTCGCTCAACTCGTCCATGCCGAGGATGGCGATGATGTCCTGCAGCGACTTATAGGTCTGCAGCACGCGCTGCACGTCGCGCGCGACGTTGTAGTGCTCTTCGCCGACGACGCGCGGATCGAGCATGCGCGAGGTCGAATTCGAGCGGGTCGACCGCCGGGTAGATGCCGAGCTCGGCGATCTGGCGCGACAGCACCGTGGTGGCGTCCAGATGCGCGAACGAGGTCGCGGGCGCGGGATCGGTGAGATCGTCGGCCGGCACGTAGATCGCCTGCACCGACGTGATCGAGCCCTTGTGCGTCGTGGTGATGCGCTCCTGGAGCGTGCCCATCTCGGTGGCGAGCGTCGGCTGATAGCCCACCGCGGAGGGAATGCGGCCCAGCAGCGCCGACACTTCCGATCCCGCCTGGGTGAAGCGGAAGATGTTGTCGACGAAGAACAGCACGTCCTGGCCTTCCTCGTCGCGGAAATATTCGGCCAGCGTCAGCCCGGTCAGCCCGACGCGCGCGCGCGCCCCCGGCGGCTCGTTCATCTGGCCATAGACGAGCGCCGCCTTCGAGCCCGGCCCGTCCGGGATGATGACCTTCGAATTCGATCATCTCGTGATAGAGGTCGTTGCCCTCGCGCGTGCGCTCGCCGACGCCGGCGAACACCGAATAGCCGCCATGCGCCTTGGCGATGTTGTTGATGAGCTCCATGATGATGACGGTCTTGCCGACGCCGGCGCCGCCGAAGAGACCGACCTTGCCGCCGCGCGCATAGGGCGCCAGCAGATCGACGACCTTGATGCCGGTGACGAGGATCTCGGCCTCGGTCGACTGGTCGATGAATTCCGGCGCCGGCCGGTGGATCGGCGACATGGTCTTGGTGACGATCGGGCCGCGCTCGTCCACCGGCTCGCCGATGACGTTGAGGATGCGGCCCAGCGTCTCCGGCCCCACCGGCACGCGGATCGGCGCGCCGGTATCGACGACCTCGGCGCCGCGCACCAGCCCGTCGGTGGTGTCCATGGCGATGGTGCGCACCGTGTTCTCGCCCAGATGCTGCGCCACCTCGAGCACGAGGCGCTTGCCCTGGTTTTCGAGCTGCAGCGCATTGAGGATCGGACGGCAGCTCGCCCTCGAACTTCACGTCGACGACGGCGCCGATGACCTGGGTGATGGTGCCGATATTGTTCGTGGCCATGCTGCTATGCCCTCTAGAGCGCGTCGGCGCCCGAAATGATCTCGATGAGTTCCTTGGTGATCGCGGCCTGGCGCGTGCGGTTGTAGGTGATGGTGAGGTCGTCGATCATCTCGCCGGCATTGCGCGTGGCGTTGTCCATCGCGGTCATGCGCGCGCCCTGCTCGCTCGCCGCATTTTCCAGAAGCGCGGTGAAGAGCTGCACCGCAAGCGCCTGCGGCAGGAGGTCGCGCAGAATGTCCTCCTCGTCGGGCTCGAACTCGTAGATCGCGCCGGCCGTCGTCGCGGCGTTTGGCGCGGCGTCGGGGGCAGGGGCCGCGAACGGGATGAACGGCTGCTTCGTCACGGTCTGGCTGATCGCCGAGCGGAAGCGGTTGTAGATGATGGTCGCGTGGTCGAACTCGCCCGCCGCGAAGCGCTCGATCACGCGGGCGGCGATGCCTTGGGCCACCGCGAAGGTGAGCCGCGGCCGGCCCACATCGGTCAGGCTCTCGACGATGAGCCGCGCGTTGTCGCGGCGCAGCGCATCGCGCCCTTTGCGGCCGATGATGAAGAGCTTCACCGTCTTGCCCGCGCTGGTGAGCTCGCGGATCGTGCGCCGCGCCTCGCGCAGGATGGTGGCGTTGAACCCGCCGGCCAGCCCGCGGTCGGAGCAGGCGACGACCAGAAGATGCACGGCATCGGCGCCGGTGCCGGCCATCAGCGGCGGCGCGTTCGCCGACCCGCGCAGATTGGCGGCAAGCGAGGCGAGCATGCGGTCCATCCGCATCGCATAGGGCCGCGCGGCCTCGGCCTGCTCTTGCGCCCGCCGCAGGCGCGAGGCCGCAACCATCTTCATCGCCGAGGTGATCTTCTGCGTCGAGCGGACGCTGCGGATGCGAAGCCGCAAATCCTTGAGGGTCGCCATGGCTCAGAGCGTCAAGGCCGTTTCCCGGTCCCGGCCCGCGTCAGGCGAAGACCTGGGCGAAGCCGGTGAGGAATGTGGCCAGCTCCTTCTCCGTCTCGGGCACCAGCTCGCGCTTGTCGCGGATCGATTGCAGCACCTGCGGCGCGCGCGCCTTGAGCTCGTTCAGCATCGCGGCCTCGAAGCGCGTGACGGCGCCGATCTCGACCTTGTCGAGATAGCCGCGCGTGCCGGCAAAGATCGACACCACCTGCTCCTCGACCGCCATCGGCGTGAATTGCGGCTGCTTCAAGAGCTCGGTGAGGCGCGCGCCGCGCGCGAGCAGGCGCTGCGTCGCCTGGTCGAGGTCGGAGGCGAACTGCGCGAAGGCCGCCATCTCGCGGTACTGCGCGAGCTCGAGCTTGATGCGGCCGGCGACCTGCTTCATCGCCTTGATCTGCGCCGCGGAACCGACGCGGCTCACCGACAGGCCGACATTGATGGCCGGACGGATGCCGCGATAGAAGAGATCGGTCTCCAGGAAAATCTGGCCGTCGGTGATCGAGATGACGTTGGTCGGAATATAAGCCGACACGTCGCCGGCCTGCGTCTCGATCACCGGCAGCGCGGTGAGCGAGCCCGAGCCGTGATCGGCGTTCATCTTGGCCGCGCGCTCCAGGAGACGGGAGTGGAGATAGAACACGTCGCCCGGATAGGCCTCGCGTCCCGGCGGACGGCGCAGCAGCAGCGACATCTGGCGATAGGCCACCGCCTGCTTCGACAGATCGTCATAGACGATGAGCGCGTGCATGCCGTTGTCGCGGAAGAACTCGCCCATGGCGCAGCCCGTATAGGGCGCCAGGAACTGCATCGGTGCTGGTTCCGACGCGGTCGCCGCCACCACGATCGCATACTCGAGCGCGCCATAATCCTGCGAGCGTCTTGACGATCTGCGCCACGGTCGAGCGCTTCTGCCCGATCGCGACATAGATGCAATAGAGCTTGCGCGCCTCTTCGCCGCCCTGGTTGGTCGGCTTCTGGTTGAGGAAGGCGTCGATGGCGACGGCGGTCTTGCCGGTCTGGCGGTCGCCGATGATGAGCTCGCGCTGGCCGCGCCCGATCGGCACGAGCGCGTCGATCGCCTTGAGGCCGGTCTGCACCGGCTCGTGCACCGACTGGCGCGGCACGATGCCCGGCGCCTTGACCTCGACGCGGGTGCGCGTCACGTCCTTGAGCTCGCCCTTGCCGTCGATCGGGTTGCCGAGCGCGTCGACGACGCGGCCCAGAAGCCCGCGACCCACCGGCACGTCGACGATGGCGCCGGTGCGCTTCACCGTATCGCCCTCGCGGATGCCGGTGTCGTCGCCGAAGATGACGACGCCGACATTGTCGGTCTCGAGGTTCAAGGCCATGCCCTTGACGCCGTTCGGGAACTCGACCATCTCGCCGGCCTGGACCTTGTCGAGGCCCTAGATGCGGGCGATGCCGTCGCCGACCGACAGCACCTGGCCGACCTCGGCGACATCCGCCTCGGTGCCGAAATCGGCGATCTGTTGCTTCAAGATGGCGGAGATTTCCGCCGCGCGGATTTCCATCTACCCAATCCCCTTCATAGCCATCTCGAGGCGCTGGAGCTTGTTCTTGAGCGAGGCGTCGACCAGACGCGAGCCGAGCTTGACGACGAGGCCGCCCAGAAGGCTCGGATCGACGCGCAGCTCGATCGTGACCTTCTGACCGGCCGTTTTGCGGAGCTGCTCGCTGAGCCGCTCGCTCTGCGCCGGGGTCAAGGCCTCGGCCGCGATCACTTCGGCCGTGATCTCGCCGCGGTGGCGGGCGAGCGTCGCGAGGAAGCTGCGGATCATCGCGGGCAGCGCAAAAAGCCGCCGGTTCCTGGCGAGAAGGCCGAGGAAGTTGCGGGTCAAGAGCCCCATTTCCGCCCGCTCGGCCAGTGCCGCGATCGCCTGCCCCTGTGCGTTGCGCTGGAGCACCGGGCTGCGGATGAGCCGCCTCAGGTCGGCGCTCTCGTCAATGAGCGCCGTGAGGCCGCGCAAATCCGCCGCCACCTCGTCGAGCTCTTTGCGCGCGTCGGCGAGCTCGAACAGGGCGATTGCGTAGCGCTCGGCAAGCCCCCCAACGCCTGTCGCTTCGGATGCCACGCCTTCTCTCTGTCCTCTTTTGCCCCAGGGCGAAGAGCCGGTTGCCGTCGGAAGGCCCGAAGAACACGCCTTTCCGCAGCTTTTTCGTTACCGAATCAACCCGCGCAAGGCCCCCGCCCGGAAAGCGCGCGGGTTCTAACACAGGCTCCCGGCCCACGCAATATGGCGCGCGCGCCGGCGGTGATGGCGGGCCGGCTCACGCGAGCGTGAAGAAGGCCCGAAGCTCCGCCTCGGTCTCGCGCGGCGCCTCTTCGGTCAGATAGTGTCCGGACGGGACGGCGGCGGCGCGCCGGATGTCGGCGGCGTAGAGCGGCCAGATCTCCGCCGGTCGGTGGTTGCGCCCGACCCCGCCCGTGGCGCCCCACAGCACCAGGGCCGGGCAGGCGATCTTGCGGCCGGCGTCGAAATCCTGCGTGTCCATGTCGAGATCGACGGTGAAGGTGGCGCGATAGTCCTCGCACATGGCGTGGACGGTGGCGGGATCGCGCATGCACCGGATCCAGTCCTGAAGCGCCGCCTCGTCGAAGAACGCCAGCCCCTGCGGCGTCTTGGCGAGCTTCTTGCGCAGGTAGAAATCGGGATCGGCGCCGATCATGCGCTCGGGCAGGTCGAACGGCTGCACCATGAAGAACCAGTGCCACGAAAAAACGCCCCAGCGCCGCGTCACGTTGTTGAGGAGATGATGCGCCGGCAGGATGTCGAGGAAGGCGGCGCGGGTCACGACGTCCGGATGGTCGAGGCACAGGCGCTGCAACACGCGCGCGCCGCGGTCGTGACCCGCCGCGGCGAACCGGGCAAACCCCAGCGCCGCCATCACCTCGACCTGGTCCTGCGCCATGGCGCGGAAGGAATAGTTGGCGTGGTTGTCGCCGCCCGGCGGCTTGGCGCTGTCGCCATAGCCGCGCAGGTCCGTGCATACCACGGTAAAGTCGCGCGCCAGCGCCGGCGCGACCTTGCGCCACGACAGGTGGTTGAAGGGATTGCCGTGCATGAGGAGCAGCGGCGGCCCGCTGCCGCCATGGACGGTGACGATGGGGCCGGCGCCGGTGGCGATCTCGGTGTGGGTGAAGCCGGCGATCATGGCAACCTCCGTGCGAGCGCCGGCATACAGCTTCTCCGCGACGACCGGCATTCTTCCGCCGCGCGATCCATGTTATCAGCCGCCATCCCGCTGGCAATCCGCGAAACCGCGCCGGCATCACCGGGAGGCACGCTTGGCCACCGCTCGCTCCACTCATCCCCGGCTCGCGCCGGTCCAGATCTTCAGGGTCTTTTTCAAGGCCGGCTGCGGCTTCGGCGGCGGCCTCGGCGTCCTGGCGCTGTTGGAGGACGAGCTGGTCACGCGCCGGCGCATCATGGACCGCAACGATCTCATCACGCTCTGGGGCATCGGCCGCATCGTGCCGTGCGGCACCATGACGGCGGTGACGGTGGCGATCGGATACCGCTACGGCGGATTTCTCGGCAGCGTGGTTGCGCTGGTGGCGGTGATCCTGCCGGGCTTCCTGTGCACAGTGGCGCTGGCGGCGGCCTATTCCGTGCTCGGGCACGGCGCCGCGCTGGGCTTCGTGCAGGTGACGCTGCTGCCGGCGGCGCTGGCGCTCATCCTCGCCTCGGCCGTGCGATTGGGGCGCGACATCGCGCGGCCGTCGTTCGAGCTCGTGCTGGCCGTTGCCGCGCTTTTTGCCGCGGTGGTACTGCGCGTCAACCCGACCGTGCTGCTGCTCGGCGGCGGCATCATCGGCGCCTTCTTCCTCGCCGGTCCGAAGCGGCAACAGCCATGAATCTCGCGACCCTGGTCGGGCTCGTCCTCGGCTACAACCTCCTGACCTTCGGCAACGGGCCGGTGATGGTGCCGCTGTTGCAGCGCCACATCGTCGAGGGCGCCGGCATCCTGAGCCTCGACCAGTTCCTCTATGCCTATGCCGTCGGGCGGGTGACGCCGGGGCAGGCCAATCTCTATGTCGCGGCAATCGGCTACATGACCTTCGGCTGGAGCGGCGCGCTCGCCACCATCGCGGCGATCCAGGTGCCGGGCTATCTCATGCTGCCGCTGGTCAAGGGATTCGAGCGCTTCCGCGAGGTGCGCGCGGTGCGCGGCTTCACCCGCGGCCTGACCGCGGTGTCGGTGAGCCTGATGCTGTCGGTGACCTACGATATCGGCCGCGACACGCTGGGCGATCCCCTGACCTGGGCCGCCTTTGCGCTCACCCTCGGGCTCATCACGGTGGCGCGCTGGAACGCGCTCATGGCGATGGTGGTGGCAAGCCTCGCCGGCGCCGCGCTCAAGGTCGCCGTGGGGTGACGGACTGGCCTAGCCCTCATCAATCAACGGCGCATCCGCCGGGAACTCGGACGGCGAGATTACTCCTCCGCTGCGACGGATTTCGCCGCTCAATCAATTAGCGGCTGTGGCTCAACAACGGCAGCACGACGCTATCGAGTTGCTGCGCCGTGACTCCGGTCTCGTCGGGCCGAAATTGTGCGCGCACTACGCCGCCGGCATCGATCACATAGGTGATGGGGAGCGCCTGGGGAGCGCCGAACCCGTTCTCCTTCGCATCCCGCAGCATCGCCGCAGGATAGGCGTAGGCCTGCATGACCTTCTCCACGTCGCCGCGGTCGCGCGGCCGGTCCGCGCTCACGGCGATCATTTCCAAGCCCTGCGCGTGATGATCGCGATAGAATTTGTCGAGTATCGGCATCTCGGTGCGGCAGGGGACGCACCAAGTTGCCCAGAAGCTGACGATCACGGGGTCCCCCCGGAGCATCGCGAGATCAAAGGCATGGCCGTCGAGCTCCTTCGCGACGAGAGGCGGCGCGGCCTGACCAATAGTGGGCGCCGCGTCCGCGTGCTGACACGAGAGCGCCACGGCGAGGGCCGTAACCGCCATGGCTGTTCGTTGAATCAACGGTCGCATCTCGAACCTCCTTCAGAATATGTAAGCGGCAATGAACTTCAAGAGCACGGGCGCCACCAACGGAAGAGGAATGCGCCGATAACCCGACGCGACCGGGCTTGCCGAAGCTCCAGTGTCGCTCATCAGCGCATCACGGTGGCACCCGCCGCCCTCAAGGGATCTGCGCAGGCTTCTCGCTCTCGCTAGAAGTGATAGGCCACAATGAATTTCAAGAGCCACGGGGCCGTCAGCTGGTCGCCGGCGAAGTGCTGCCACACTGGGACCTCGAAGTCGAGATAGGCCGAGACCGGGTCCATTGCGAACTCGACTCCGGGCGACAGCAGCACGCGCTGGTAGCCAGAAGCGCGCGGACTTGCGGAATTCCCGCCGCTATCGCGCGTGCGCTCGGAGACGATGACCTGAGCAACCGGGCTGATCATGAGATTCCCCACCATCCACTCGTTGTAGTGGACGCCCACTGCGGTATCGAGCTCGGTGCCCGGGCGATAATCTTCCTGGGTCAGAACCGGTTGATCGAGCAGCGCCTGAGCGAACCAGCTCCAGCTATTGTCGGCTGTCAGGGCCGCGCGGTGGAAACCGCCCAGCAGGATGTCGGTACTGCCGCTGCCGATGGCGCTATCGCGATCCACCACAATGTTGTCGTATTGGTAGCTCCCTGTCGGTAACTTCAGACCGAAGGTCAGGCCCGTCGACAAGTCCTCCGAGAAACCCGTGTAAATGCCTTGGATCCGGATGTCGCCGAGGTCTGACCAGTGAACCGTTACATCGTCGGTCGGAGTGCCGGCAGCCTCCGGAAAATTCTGGTCGGTCGTGAACTTCCGATCCCAATAGGGGACCTCGGCCTGAATTCCCCAAACCCGGTTAAACATATACTGCAAGCCCGCTGTGAAGAAGTTCGTTTCGATATTCTTGTCCCCGTTGTCGGCGGCGGGCGCACGCTGGAGTGCCGTGCCAATTGATGGTCTGGTCCTGGTAGTCGTATTCGAGATACACGGTACCGCCTGAGCCGGTCGGGAACATCGAGCTGGTGCCAACGGCAAAAACGCCGCAGCCGCAGGCGCATGCCAAGCCTTGCTCGGGTGCGAGAGTGAACACAAAGGCGCAGCCGGCAAAAATGATCGAAGGAACACCGACAGGGAGGACGCGGCGAATTAGCCTCGGATGCCCGAGGAAAGACGAGAAAACATTCATGGTAACCTCGCTTGAACAGTAATGACGCCGCGTGCCGGAGGGGCGTGCGGCGAACAATTCGATTGGTTGCCAATCAGCTGTTCAGAGGCGGCGCGCGGGCGTCGTAATTGACCGCGGTATCGTAACGGGTCGCGACGGATGCGGTGAGCTCGGCAGCAATGCCTTCTGCCTTGCCGCGGACCGGGAGGGACGGCTCTGCCGGCGCGGTGAAAGGCGCACCGACGGCTAGCGCGAGGCACAGGGCACAACATCCGGCCGAGTGGCTGCTGTCCGAGTTACCGGGGGTCGAACTGCCGTCGAGATGGCAGATCGGAAACGCGCCGACGCTCGGTTCTCCAATTCGCAGATCGGCGACAACGAAGAACGGCAGCAGAACCTGGACGTAGAGCGCAAGAAACACGAGGAAGCGGCCGAACGTGTGGCTCAGCCGAGAACTCGTGCCTCCTATAGATGCGAATATCCGCATCGCGCCATTCCCCCTCGCTTACCCTAATTGGCGCGGCTATCGGGGTCAAACGCCGCGTCAATTAGTCGCGAGCTTTCGTGCCACCGCCGCACGGTCCCAGTCGGGATCAGGCGGACTTTCGGCAGAAAGATCGAGCGCACGACGCCAATGCACCCGCGCCTCACCGCGGCGGCCGAGGGCGGCTTCGATGTCGCCCAGATGATCCTCGCAGCTTGGGCATCGCGGCTCAAGCGTCACCGCTCGCTCGGCGTGAAAGACCGCGAGGTCCAGCTTTCCCTGGCGGAATAGAATCCAGCCGAGCGTATCCTCGATCGCACTGTTCCGGGGTGCGAGTGCAGACGCGCGGCTCGCCCACCCTAAGGCCTCGTCGAGATTGCCGCCGTCGAGCGCGAGCCGCCACGCGGTTCCGTTCATCCCCTCCGCGTTCCCCTGCTGTGCCGCGCGGCGATAGAGTTGCAATGCTTCGCGGACATCCCGCGCCACTCCATGCCCAGACGCGAAGATGTCTGCGAGCCCGACTTCGGCCGCCGCGTCGCCTTCGTTCGCCCGCTGGCAGATCTCACGCACGGCCGCATCGAACCGGCTGCAATCGACGGACTGCGCCTCCGCAAAGCAAGTGCTCGCCAGGAGCAGCGCCAAAGCTACGTAGGTTGGACCGCGAAACATGGGCCCGCTATAGCACGCAAGGAATGCGCAAGAAGCCCCCGATCGGCGTGCGATTTCGTCTAGTCTAGCCCGGCGCGCCCGACCATTCGCGCACGAACGCGGCGGCGGGCGGCTCGTTGGGCGGGATCGCCGGGCGGCCGGCGGACGTGCCGAGATAGATGAAGCCGACGATCGCGTCGGTGGGCGCCAGGCCCAGCGCTTCCTTGACGCGCGTATCATAGGCGGGATCGCCGGTGCGCCACATCGCGCCGAAACCCATGGCGTGCGCGGCGACGAGGAGGTTCTGCGCCGCGGCGCCGGCCGCCAGCACCTGCTCGATCACCGGGATCTTGTGGTCTTCGATCGAGGCTCGCCGCGACCACCACGATGAGCGGCGCGCGCAACGGCTTCTGGCGCTCGCGCTCCACCACCTCGTCCGGCACGTCGGGCGCGCGCGCCTTGAGCGCCTCGGCGAGCACCGTGCCCAGCCGCTCGCGCGCCGCGCCGCGCAGGTCGATGAACCGCCACGGCCGCAGCCTGTCCGTGATCGGGCGCGCGGATCGCCGCGTCGAGGATCGCCGCAAGCTGCGCCTCGCTGGGCGCGGGCTCGACCAGCTTCGGCGGGCTGCGGCGCGAGGTCAGGGCTTCGATTGCGTCCATCATTGTCCCATGCAGGCCGAGAGGGAGGTGTCGCCCCACCTTACACAATCAGTAATCGAGCTTCCAGTTGACGCCGATGCCGATGCCGGCACCGCTGGTCTGACCGGCCTCGGTGTCGACGGTGATGTGGCGGCTCACGTCGACGGTGACGTTGGCGGTGCTCGAGCCCGGCTGCAGGCCCTGGCTCACGCCGACATAGACGCCGTTCGCCACATATTTCCCGGCATTGAGCGCGGTGCCGCCGGCGAGCCCGCCGGTCGAGGTGGCGCCCGGGGCAAGCGGGGCGGTGCCGAGCCCGGTGGCGGGCCCCAGCGCGGTCTGGCCCGGCTGCGTCGACAGCGACGGCACGCCGATCCCCGGCACGACCGATCCCGGCGCCGAGCCCAGCGCCAGCCGATCGAGGCCGAGCCCGCGCCGGAGCTTGCCCAGCACGTCGAGCGCGTTGCCCCCGCCGGTGAGCGAGGCGGCGGCGCTGGCGATCTCCACCCCCTGCGCCGGACCGATCTGGCTCATGCTGGTGCCGAAGAGGAGACGCGACAGGATCTCGTCGTTCGGCAGCGGTGGCGTGGAGGACAGCTTGATCGTCGGCTGCTTCGCCGTGCCGGTGAGGGTCACGATGGCGGTGATGTCGCTCGACTGCGCCGTTGCCTGGATGTCGATGGTGGGATCGATGGTGCGCCCGCCCAGAAAGGTGATCGTGCCGCCGTTCAGCACAAAGGTCTTGCTCAGAAGATCGAAGGTGCCGCGCGCCACCTCGAGCCGGCCGTTGATCGAGGGCGCGGCGGCTGTACCCGAGACGACGAGGTGCCCGCGCCACTCGCTGTCGAGCCCGCGGCCGCGCACGAAGGTCTTGCCCGGCAGGGCTACCGTGACATTGAGCGTCAGCGCCAGAAGCGGCGGGGGTTGCTGCGGCGTCGCCGCCGACAGCGTCGTGCCGGTGGCGCTGTCGATGACCACTGCGGCGACCGGCTGCACCGAGGACGCCACCCGGTCGGGAACAGCGAGCTCGGCGTTGTCGATGGTCAGCGCGGCATCGACCCGTGGCGCGGCGATGGTGCCGGAAATGCGCAGCTCGCCGCTGGCCGTCGCCTTCGCTTCGTCACGGTTGAGCGCGCGCAGGTGCTCGAGCGTTGCCGTCAGCGCGAGCGTCGGTCCCGCGGCGGCGGCAAGATCGACCGCGCCGCTCATAGTGAGGCTGCCTCCGGCGCCGTCGTTGGCGGCAAAGTTCCTGAGCACCAGGCGGTCGCGCTCGCCCTCCAGCGTGAAGTTCACGCCGGTGAGAATGGCGCCGGTAGCGAAGCTCTCGTAGCGGCCATCCGTGACCGCGATGTGGCCGCTGGCGGCGGGATTCCCCACCGTGCCGGCGACGCTCACGTCGATGGTGAAGTGGCCGGTGACGCGGTCCTCGGCGTCGGGCAGCAGGTCGGCGAAGGCGCCCAACTCGCCCGCGCCTTCCAGATGCGCCGCGATCGCGCCCGTACGCGGCACATCGAGCGCGATCGCCTCGCGCTCCAGCACCAAGGGCACGGTGGCGGTCCAGCCGATCGCCGCTTTTTGCGGGCCGGCGAGCCTTCCCTTCATGCCGACATGACCACTGCGCCAATCGGCCTCGACGACGGCGCCGAAAGGCGGCAGGTCGGGCCGGCTCGCCACGGCAAAGCGCAAGCCCTCGCCATCGAGCACGAGATGCCCCTGTGGCGCCGCGCGCGTGCCGGCGAGCGTCAGCTCGAAGCCGAGCGTGCCCGCGACATCCGCGCCGCCCAGCCGCGCGATCTTCTGCACCGGCAAGGCGCGCGCGACGAGATGCAGCGCGAGTTTTTTCCCGCCGGCCATGCCGTCGCCGCTGATCCTGCCCTTGTCGAAGGCCAGCTTGAGGCCAGAGAATTTGAGCGTGCCGTCGCGCCACGCGATGGCCAGAGGCGCGCCCAGGGAATAGGGGCTCGGCCCGATGGTGCCGCCGAGCCGCGCGATGGTGAGCGCGGCCGCATCGCGCTCGATCCCCAGGCTCGCGCCGGCGGAGAGCGTGAAAGTCTCGCCGAGCGCGCCGTGCGCCGTGGCGGTGAGGGCGAAATGGCCGGCGCGGTCGCTTTTGGCGCCGATATTCGCCGCGCCCAGCACGACGCGGCCGGCCGCTGCATCGGCGATCGCGAGCGAGGCCTGGCCCGCCGGGCGGCCGAAGGGATCGGTCACGTCGGCGCTGAGCACCACATGGCGCGCCCGCGCCGGGCTCGCACCGCCCAGGCTCATCTCGCTGCCATCGAGCGTCGCGGTGTAGCGGTTGCCGGCGATACGCCCGTCGATGGTCGCTCGGCCTGCGAGCGCCACGCCCGCCACGCTCGACCACGGGCGAAAGTCGGGCACGGTGCCGTGAAACTTTCCCTCGGCGCGGCCGTCGCCGAGGGTGAACGCGCCTTGCAGCCGCGCCCCTGCTGCCGCGACGGCGATCTCGGGGAGGCGGATGCCGCCGGCTGCCAGCGCGCCCTTGGCCATGACCGTGGTGTCGATGCCATTGGTGCTGAAGCGCGCAGCGAGCTGGCCCGCAAGGGGCGTGCTGCCGCTCAGGGTGAGATTTGCCTTGAGCCCCGCGATGCGCAGCGATGTGATGGTGAGCGCAGGTGCTGCGAGCGCGATCGCGCCGGCAAGCTTCTCCACTGGTCCGGCGAGATGACCGGACAGCGTGGCCGCGCCGGTGAGGCGCGGATCGAGCGCGGCGAGACGCGGCAGCGTCAGGTCGAAATCGGCCGCGATTGTGCCCGCGCCCGCGATCTGCCCGCTGCCCGTGAGCCGCGCGCCACCGCTATCGGCCGCGATGTCGCTCGCCGTGATCGTGCCGTCATTGCCGCGCACGAGTGTCACGGCGAAGGTAACGCGGTCCCCGAGCATGGCGCCAAGACGCGGCACGCTGCTGCTCGTCGGCCCAGCGATCGTCCCCGATAGTACCGCCGTTGCCGTGCCGTCGGAGCCCGCGCGGAAATCGGCCGCGGCATCAAGCGCGCCCGCCAGCGCACCGCCGTCGAAAGGCGCGAGATCGGGCACCGCGACACGCAGCTCGCCCGCGGCACCGTTGATCCCGCCGCTGACATCGGCCGTCGCCGTCGCGCCCTGGTCGGTGAGGCTGATTGTCGCGGCGGCCGTCGCCGCGCGCGGGTCGATCGTACCGTCGATG
Organism: uncultured Alphaproteobacteria bacterium; assembly: GCA_963832575.1. Taxonomy (GTDB): domain Bacteria; phylum Pseudomonadota; class Alphaproteobacteria; order ATCC43930; family CGMCC-115725; genus DATJLY01. The sequence continues at coordinate 128,191 of CAWHUT010000007.1, read as the reverse complement.
CGCCAGTCGAGCGCCTCGCCCAGTCCCGCCGGCAGCGCCGCCGCTTCGCGCGCGAGGCCGCCGACATGGCCGCTCGCCGTGACGCGAAGCGTGGCGGCGGGAAGGTCGCCCGCGGGCTCGATGCGCAGGGACGCTGTTGCCGTTTCGATGGCCGCGTCACCGGCGTGCAGTTTCATCACCGCCATGTCTGCGGTGGCTATCGGCCGTGCCAGCGTGCCGCCGAGCGTGAACTCCGCAGTGCCTGCACCGCTCAGCGAAGGCGCGATGCGCATGAGCTCGGGGAGGGCGATGTGCGCGGTGGCGGCAATGGCATCGCCGGCGCTCTCATAGTGCCCTTGCGCGGCAACGCTGAATCCGGACGACGTCAGGCTCAGGCGATCGACCGCGACGGCATCGGACGCGACGGCGATATTGGCGGCGAGCGCAATCCGGTCGCCGGCGAGTGCACGCCATGCCGGCGGCAGCAGCGACGCCACCTGCGCATCGCCCGTCACCGACAGGTGATAGGGTGCCGTGCCGGCGATCTGGAATTTCGCCGTGAGCGATGCGGCGCTGCCGGCCGTCGCGTCCAATTCCCCCTGCCAGGCCGCCACTGGCCCGTCGCCCGCAAGCTTCACCGCCAGCGGCAGCTTGTCCGACCGATGGAGGAGCGCCGCCAGCACGGTGCCGGTGGGCTCGCTCACCTGCGCGCTCATGTGCAGGCGCGGCGCCGCGCCGCCACCATAGGCCAGCTCAAGCCTCGCCGATCCCGGTGTGCCGTCGCTACGGTCGAGCGCAAGTTTGGCCGTAGCCTGCCCGTCGCCAACCACGACGTTGCCGCTTACGGCGAGCGTTATCGCGGTGCCCAGCACCGGTTGGCCCAGCACGAGCGCGCCGATATCGAACTGGCCGAGCGTCACCGGCAGTGCCGGATGAAGAAGCGCCGGCAAGTCGGTAGAGCCGTTGCCCGTGGCGCGGCGCAGGATCGCAATCTTTGCGATGGTGAGCGTGCGGATGTTCAACCGCCTGGCCAGAAGATCGCGCGCGCTGATCGTGATCGCGGCGTTTTCAACCCGCAGACGCGGCCCATCGCGGTCGGCAATCACGATCTCGCCGACGTGGAGATCGAACGGCACGAAGCCGGTGATCCGGCTTACCGTGACGGTGCCGGACGCATCCGAAAGCGCCGCGCCGATCGCGTCGGCAAGCCACGCCTTGCCCGGCCCGGTCTGCAACCCACCCAGGAGCAGCGCGAGCACGCCCAGCATCACGGCGATGCCGCCGCCTACGATCGCGATCAGCCGCTTCATCATCCGCTACTAGAACGCCTGCCCGATGCTGATGTAGACCTGAACCGCGCCGTCAACCGCCCGCTTCTGAAGAGGAAACGCCAGGTCGAGGCGAATCGGACCGATCGCGGTGTAATAGCGCAGTCCCAGACCCGCGCTGTAGAAGAGGTTCATGCGGTCCGGCAGGATGGCGGGGAAGACGTTGCCGGCATCGACGAAGGGCACGATGCCGATGGTCGGCGTGATGCGATAGCGCAACTCGCCGCCGAATTCGAGGCTCGACCGTCCGCCGATCGGCACGCCCGATGAATCGAGCGGCCCGGCAAGCTGATAGGCATAGCCCCTGACCGAGCCGGCGCCGCCGGCATAAAGCCGCTTGTCCGCCGGCAGGTCTTCGAGAACTCGCGCCGACGACCGACCCCACCGCCGCGTAGCCCGCGAGCACATAGCGGTCGCTGTCGCCGAGGCGCTGATAGGCGCTGCCCTCCACGCGCGTGGAGAAGAACGTGACATCGTTGGCCAGCAACCCGTGATAGGGCGTGAGCGTCACCGTCGCCCGCGTGCCCTTGGTCGGATCGAGAAGGTCGTCGGTGGTGTCGCGGCGCACATAGAATGGCGCGCCCAGCAGGAGATAATTCTCGTCGCGGCTGGTCTCGGTGAGATAGGCGCGCTCGAGCGACACCCCGCCGCCGATCGCATAGGGTGCGAACTCGCGATCCTCGAGCCCGGTATAGACGCGCCAGCGCCGGCTGCGATAGGCATCGGTGCTCTCGTGCAGCAATTCGGCGTCGGCGAGAAGATCGAGCTTGGGCTTGAGGAAATCGGGCCGGCGGAACGAGCCGGCGACGCCGAGCTCACGCTGTGCCGCGCCGGCGGACAAGCGCAAATCCTCGCCCTCGCCGAAGAGGTTGCGGTGCTCCCAGAAGGCGCGCGTGCCGAAGCCCAGATTGGTGTTGTAGCCGACACCGGCGCCGATCGAGCGCGGCGCCCCCTCGACGAGGTCGATGCTCATCGCGACGGTGCCGTCCGCGGCGGGTGCGGCGTCATGTTCGACCCGCACCGCGCTGAAGAGGCCCGCGCGCACCAGCGCCTGCCGCGTCGCCGCGACCTGGCGCTCGTCATAGAGCCCGCCCGTCTTCCAGGCGATGCGCCGCGTTATGAAATCGCGGTTGACGCGGTGCAGGCCAGTGATGGTGGTGGTGCCGAAATGCGCGATGGCGCCGGGATCGATGGTGTAGGTAACCGCCATCGTCATGGTCGATACATCGACGATGACGCGGCGGTCGCGCACCGCCGCGAAGGGATAGCCGCTTTGGCCATAGGTGGCGACGATGCGGGCATTGGCTGCGGCGACTGGCGCCGACAGCGCTGGCGCGCCCGGCGCCAGCCCGAACGCACCTGCGCCCATGTGCTCGATGAGCGCCGCCGGCGCGCCCGAGGTCAGCACGAACGCGACCTTGCCGATATGAAAAAGCGGCCCTGGCGTCACCGTGATGGTGGCGAGCGCCGGGCTTTGGGTGGTGTCGAGGCGATAGGCGACGCGCGCCTGCCAATAGCCCTCCGCGCGCATCGCCTCGGCAAGGCGCGCGATATCGTCCTCGGCACGCCGGCGCAGCGCGGCAGGTGAGGGCGGCGGGCGGCTTGCCAGCGCCACGAGCTGCGAATCGGCCTTCAGCGTGTCGAGGACGGGACCCGCGGCGATGCCGGCGAAGTCGACCCGATAGGGCGTATCCGCCGCCGCCAGCGCCGCGTGCGCCACGAGCCAGCCGCCGAACAGGAGCAGGCAAATCCCGCGCCGGCGCCTCATGCGCCCTGCCACACCAACAACATTCTCCCACATTACCCTGCGAACAAGCCGGGGACAGGAGGGTTAGCCGATGCGGTGGGCGCGGCCGAACTGATCGAGCGCCAGATCGAGGCGCAGGGCCTCGCTTTCGATCTTTTCGTAATAGACCGAGCCGGCCTGTTGCAGGTCCTTGGGTGTGATGTCCTCGAGCGCGGTCAGGGTTTGGCAAAGCCGCGCGCCGCCGATATTGGCGGCGCCGCTGCGCAGCGAATGGGTGATCTCGGCGAAGGCCACGATATCGGCGCGCTCGATCGCCAGTTTGAGCTGGCCGAGAAGCCGGGTGGCGTCGTTGCGGAAGGTCTCCACGACTTCAAGGACGAACTCGCTGCCGCCCAGCCCGCCCAACAACTCGATCCGCGCCATGTCCACCACCTCGGTCACGTCGGCGGTAAAGCGCGGATGATCCGAGATCGGCGTCACCACGGGCGACGGAAGAAGGGCCGGGTCGCGCCGGTCGGCGGCACTGCGCGCGCACAGCTCGTCCATGGTGGCGAGCAGATGGGCAGCCTCGATCGGCTTGGTCAGCACCGCATCGAAGCCGGCCTCGCGGCACAGGATCTCGGTTCCTTCGGTGGCATCGGCGGTGAGCGCCACGAGCGGCAGGCGCGCGCCGGGATGACGCAGGCGATGGAGCTTCGCCACCGCATCGCCGCTCATTCCGGGCATGTTGAGATCGATGAGCGCCAAGTCGAATCCGCCGGCCTCGAGCGCGGAAAGTGCCTGCCCGCCATCGATCGTGACCTCGACGCGATGCCCGGCGCGGCCGAGGAAGTTCTTCAGGATCTCGCGGTTGGCGGGATTGTCCTCGGCCACCAGGACGCGGAGGCTGCGCGCGGCCGCTTCCGGCACGTGCGGTGCGTCCGCTTCATCGCCGCCCTGCGCAATCACGCTCAAGACCGCGCTCGCCACCGCAGTTTCGCTCAGCGGCTCCTCGATCACCGCCGCAAGCTGGGTCGCGGCGAGCCCGGCCACGGCCTCGCTCGCCTGCGCCGGGGCGATGAAGAGCACGCTCGGGCGCTCGGGCGCACCGCTGGCGAGGCGGTGGGCAAGGCTCAAGCCGGCGACCGGATCGCTGCGGCCGTCGATCACCAGCATGCGTCGCGTCGAGCTGCGCTCGCCACCGAGCACGGTCAGCGCGTCCTCGCCGCTGCTATACCATTGCGTCTCGGCGCGCCAGGCTCTGCAGCCAGCCCTGAAGCGTCGCCGCCAGATCGCGGTCGGGGGTGACGATCACGACATGGCGGCCGATGAGATCGGGCGGCCGCACCGCCGCGTCCTCCTCGCAGGCGAGCGGGATCTCCACGGTGAAGGTGCTGCCGGACCCGAGCTCGCTTTCCAGCGTGATGGTGCCGCCCATGAGGTCGACGAGCTGCTTGGCGATGGCGAGGCCCAGGCCGGTGCCGCCGAAGCGATCGGGCACCGTCTCGTCGGCCTGGGCGAAGATGAGGAAGATGCGCTCGCGCGCGGCGGCGGGAACGCCGATCCCCTCATCGCGCACCGCCAGCCTGAGGAGCGCCGTCTGCTCGACGCGGTCGGCCAGTGTCGCGGTGACGCTGACATGCCCGCGCGGGGTGAACTTGATCGCGTTGGCGAGCAGGTTCATCAGCACCTGGCGCAGCTGCACCGGCAGCCCGCGGCACACATGCGGCAGGCGCGGATCGATGATGAGGGCCAACTCGAGCCCCTTGGCCTCGGCTTGGGGCTTGAGGATCGCCACCGCGCCGCCCAGCATCTCGCGCAGCACGAAGGTCTCGGTCTTGGGCGCGAGCTTGCCGGCCTCGAGCTTGGAGAGATCGAGGAGATCGTTGATAAGCCCCATCAGGGTGCGGGCGGAAAGCTGCATCGTGCCCAGCATGTTGCGCTGCTCGGCGTCGAGCCGGGTGCGGGCCAGGAGCGAGCCCATGCCGATGAGGGTATTGAGCGGCGTGCGCAGCTCGTGGCTCATCACCGCCAGGAGGCGGCTGCGGGCGCCGCGCGCCTCCTCGGCCTCGCTGCGGCTGCTGCCCAGGCGGCGCACCAGCCCGCCCGCCATCAGCGGCGGCACCAGAAGGGCGATGAAGATGCCGGCCGAGACGACCGGCAGATCGTTCCAGAACGGCGTCGTCGCGAAGACCAGGGCAAAGCCGGCGATGCTGAGGATGGCGGCGCCGGTGAGGCTCGCTGCACCGAAGCGCAGCCCGAAGCCGAGGCTCACCCAGAGATAGCTCGAGATCCACGGTGCCGCCGCCGCCCCGCCGTAATGCAGGAAAGCGGAGATGAGCGCCACGTCGCACACCATCGCCGCCAGGCGCCGGCGCGGCGCTACGGCCGGCCCGATCATCACGCCGAGGAAGACGAGCCAGGCGATGAGCGCTCCCACCGACCGCGATCGCCAGCAGCGGCTGCACGCGGTGGAGCGGCATCCCGGCGGCGGCGAGGGCTCCGATATAGACGAGCACGGCACCCGAGACGAGGATGCGCAGGATCGCCAGCTGCGGCTCGTCGTCGGCGCGCAGCGCCAGTTCCCGGGCGATGGAACCGAGCCCGCGCCAGCACACCAGGATGGTGGCGAGCCCCGGTCCCAACAGACTCATGGCGAGCGCGAGCGTGCCGAAATACCGCAGCGGCAGCGGCCCCGCGAGCGCCGCCACCACGAGCGGCGCAAGCACGGCATAGATCGCGAGGCCGACGGCGGCGATGCGCTCCCTGCGTCCCAGCGGCGGGGCAGGCGGATTCGCTGCCTCTTGCCGTAGCGTCATTGCGGCGATTGCTTTCGGCCTTGTCCCCGCGGTTCCCCGGCGTTTCCCGCCGGCTTGGTGCGCGGTATGGCCGCGCCCCTGAAACCGATACCGGATTCTGCCGCGATCTGACGTAAAAATCTATAAGTTGTTAAGTCAGACCGCGCCGCCTACGAGATATTGGGAAGTACCTGTGGCTGCCCGGACTCAGGCAGAGGCCGCCTCGGGCCGCCGGACGAGCCGGTCGAGCGGCAGGCGCACGGTCACGGTGGTGCCGACGCCCTTGCGGCTTTCGATGGCAAGCGTGCCGCCGTGCAGCTCGACGAGACCGATGGCCAGCGGCAGGCCCAGCCCGGTGCCGGGGTGCTTGCGGCTCCACGCGCTCGCCACCTGGCCGAAGCGGCTGACGGCGGTTTGCGAGCTCGTCCTCGTCCATGCCGATGCCGCGGTCGCTCACGGCGATGACGAACGCGTCCTGGCCCATGCCACGCGCGCAAGCCGACCCGGCCGCCGGCATGGCTGAACTTGATCGCGTTGGTGATGAGGTTGAGCAGCACCTGCTTCAGCTTCAGCATGTCGAGGCGGAGCGCCGGCAGATCGTCGGGAACGTCGATGTCGAGCTCGATCTCGAGTGCGTGCGCCCGCTCGCGCACGAGCTGCAGCACGTCGCCGACGATGAGCGGCGATCTCGCCGTCCTCCTCGTCGAGCTCGACCTTGCCGGCCTCGAGCTTCGAGACGTCGAGGATGTCGCTGATGATGCCGAGAAGATGCTGCGCGCTCGAGCAGATGTCGCGGGCATAACCGGTATAGCGCGTGCTGCCGAGCGGCCCCATCAGCTCGTCCGCCATCACCTGCGAGAAGCCGATGATGGCGTTCAAGCGGCGTGCGCAGCTCGTGGCTCATGTTGGCGAGGAACTCGGTCTTGCTGCGGCTCGCCAGCTCGGCCTCTTCCTTGGCGGCGACCAGCGCCATCTCGGCCGCCTTGCGGTCGGTGATGTCGAGCGATGCGGTAACCACCAGCGCCGAGGCGCCGGCGCGATCCTGCAACAACGCCTTGGTGGTCAGGAGCACGCGGCGATCGCCGTCGGGGCCGGCGATGATCTCCTCGAACGTGCCGGGCGGATCGATATGCGCGACGATGCGGCGGTCGCGCTCCATCGCCGCGCGCGCCTGCAGATCGTCGCGCACCTGGGTCGGCGTCAGGCCGATGAGCGCGGCGGCGGGCTTGCCGATGCGGCGGGCATAGAACTCGTTGACGAAGACGAAGCGGCCGTCGCGGTCGGTGGCGCTCACCATCACCGGCACCGCGTCGATCACCCGCATCAGCAGCTCGTGGCTTTCGCGCAGCGCGTCCTGGTGGCGGCGCTCCTCGACCACGATCTTGCTCTTCGAGCGAGGAGGCGTGCGCGGCGAGCGCAAGCTGCTGGCGGCGCAGGGTCAGGAGATTGCGCGCGCGCACGCGGAATTCGTCGTGATCGATCGGGCTTTGCAGGAAATCGGTGGCGCCGGCCGCGAGCGCTTCGAGCCGCAGCGCGCGATCTTCCGACGATGCCGTGAGCGCCATGATCGGCACCTCGGCGCAGCCCGCCAAGGCGCGGAAACGGCGGATCAGCGCGATCCCGTCGAGCTCGGGCATCTTGAGGTCGGTGACGAGCAGATCGGGCGGCGCGCGCTGCGGCGGCAGCCAGCGCGTCCTCCGCGCGGTCGAAGGTCTCGACCTCGAGCTCTCGGGTCGAGCGAGCGCGCCAACCGTTCCAGAATCTTGAGATTGGTCAGGCGGTCGTCGACGATCGCGATGGTCTGTGCGCTGCGAAAAAGGGATCCATCCTGGGGGTGGCTCAAAGCACTGCCGCCGCTAAGGCGGTAAACGGCCGAGACAGGGTTAAGTCTTCCCAATCATCCTTAACGAATCGTTAGCGGGCGTCACCCCCGAAGCGGGCGAGACTCAGGACCGCCTCGCCCAGCCCCTCGAACCGGGCCGTGACTCGGGCGCCCAGAGGCGCGATGGCGAGCCCGGTGTGGCTTCCGGTGGTCACGATGTCGCCCGTCCGCAGCGGCCTCCCGCAACTCGCGGCATGGTTGGCGAGCCAGGCGAGGAGCCGGCGCGGGTGCCCGGACGGGTTGCCGCCGACCGCACTTTTCACCGTCTTGCCGTTGATGAGGAGGCTCGCCTTGGGCGCCTGCCAGTCGATCGAGCGCCAGGACCGCGATGGCCGGGCCGAAGGTGAAGCCGCCATTCGACAGTTTGTCGGCCAGGAGGGCCGGCGGCGACATCCGGACGCGGTCGACAAAGCGGCTGTCCAGCAGCTCGATCGCGACATGGACGGCAGCGACCGCATCCCAGGCCTCGTCCTCGCCGTAAGGATTGCCGGAGCGCGCCGGCAGGTCGCGCGCCAGCGTCAGCGCCAGTTCGGCCTCGACCGCGCGAAAGCTCTCGGACGTGGCGGCGAACGTCGCCGGGCTCGGCGCGACGAGATCGGCTAAGAGCGGCGCCGCGCTGGGAGGTGCGGTCGGGCTGGGGGCACCGACCTTCCAGCCGGCGATGGTGGCGCCCAAGAGCGCCATCACCTCGTCCTGCACGGCATAGGCCTCGGCATCGTCGCGCGGCACGACATCGTCGGGCAGCGCCGCCAGGCGCCGTCCGCTGCGCCGCGCGTCCACCAGAAGCGCCGCGGCGCTCATCGCGTCGCGGCGTGCGCCGGCTGGGCGGCGGAGCGGTTGCCGCCGAGATAGTCCATCGCCGCCGCGACCCCGCCCTTGCGGTGCGGCACGCCGGCCGCGCCGAGCCCCATCTCGACCCCGGCCGAGCGTCCCCATCAGCATGAGGTCGTTGAACCAGCCGAGATGGCCGATGCGGAACACCTTGCCCGCGACCTTGCCCAGCCCGGCGCCGAGCGAGAGGTCGTAGCGCTCGAGGATGGCGGCGCGGACCGCGTCGGCATTGTGGCCCTCGGGCATCATCACGGCGGTGAGCGCGCTCGAATGCTCCTGGGGATCGACGGAGAGGAAGTCGAGGCCCCAGGCGCGCACCGCGCGCCGCGTCGCCTCGGCCAGGCGGTCGTGGCGGGCGAAAACGTTGTCGAGCCCTTCCTCCTCGAGCATCGCCAGGGCTTCCTTGAGGCCGCACGACAGCGTTGATCGGCGGCGTGAACGGGAAAAGGCCGCTCTCGTTCGCCTCGATCATCGGCTGCCATTCGAAATAGGCGCGCGGCAGCTTGGCGGTCTTGTGCGCGGCGATCGCCTTGGGCGAGAGCGCGTTGAAGCCCAGGCCCGGCGGCAGCATCAGTCCCTTCTGCGAGCCCAGCACCGTCACGTCGACGCCCCATTCGTCGTGGCGGATAGTCCATCGCGCCGATGGCGGAGATGCCGTCGACCAGGAACAGCGCCGGATGGCGGGCGCGATCGATGGCCTGGCGCAAGCCGGGGATGCGGCTGGCAACGCCGGTCGAGGTCTCGTTGTGCACCACCATCACCGCCTTGATGCGATGATCGCGGTCGGCGGTGAGCTTGGCTTCGAGCGCGGCGGCATCGACGCCATGGCGCCAGTCGCCCGGCACGAAATCGACCTCGAGCCCGTGCCGCTTGGCCATCACCTGCCACAGATTGGCGAAATGCCCGGTCTCGAACGCCAGCACGCGGTCGCCCGGCGACAGCGTGTTGAGAATGGCCGCTTCCCACGCCCCGGTGCCCGAAGAGGGATACATCAGCACCGGGCCCGAGCAGCGCAGCAGGCGTTTGAGCCCGGCGACCACGTCGCGGGCGAGCGCCGAGAATTGCGGTCCGCGGTGGTCGATGACGGGATGGTCGATGGCCCTGAGGACGCGGTCCGGAACGTTGGTTGGACCGGGAACCTGCAGGAAATGTCTGCCGCTGCGGGCGGTCATATCGCAATTCTCCTCGGCTGGGACGTTGGGCAATGTGCCCGGAAAGAAGCCCCCGCCGCAACCCCTGCCTGCGTGTGGGCGGGAACGGGGCGCTGGCATTTTCAGCAATGATCGCCTCTTATCGGCGCCGGCCCCGCCCGCCGGCCCGCCTGCCCCGCAGGGCGGTCGGTCGGGGTTTCGGCGGAGGGTTCATGGCTGCAGTCCCGGGCGATGCGCATCTGGCGGCGCGACTTAATGCCGCGCTCAAGGGCGAGGTCATGTTCGACGCCTTCACCCGCGGGCGCTACAGCACCGATGCCTCGATCTATGAGATCGAGCCCCTGGGCGTGGTCGTGCCGCGCGACAAGGCCGACATCGAGGCTACCCTCGCGATCGCGCGCGCGGAGGGCGTGCCGGTGCTGGCGCGCGGCGGCGGCACCTCGCAATGCGGCCAGACCGTCAACCGCGCGCTCGTCGTCGATTGCAGCAAATACATGACCTCTGTGCTGCGCGCTCGACACCGAGGGAAGGCGCGTGCAGGTGGAGCCCGGCGTCGTGCTCGACCGGCTCAACCGACAGCTCAAGCCCGCAGGGCCTGTTCTTTCCGGTCGACATCTCCACCAGCGAGCCGCGCCACCATCGGCGGCATGACCGCCAACAACAGTTGCGGCGCGCGCTCGCTGCGCTACGGCAACATGGTGCACAACGTGCGCGCCATCGATGCGATCCTGGCCGACGGCACGCCGGCGCATTTCGGTCCCAGTCGGCCGGCAATTTCGACGATGCGGTCGGGCCGCGAGCGCTATCGCGACCTGGTGCGGGGAATGCGCGCGCTCCATCGCCGCGAGGCCGACGAGATCGCGGCGCGGTTCCCCAAGCTGCTGCGCCGGGTCGGCGGCTACAACATCGACATGATCGACGATGCCGGCCACAACATGGCGCATCTCCTGGTCGGCTCGGAAGGCACGCTCGCCTTCTTCACCGCGATCGAGCTCGATCTGCAGCCGATCCCGTCCGACCGCGTGCTTGGCATCTGTCATTTCCCGAGCTTCCACGGCGCCATGGCGGCGACCAAGGCGATCGTGGCGCTGGGCCCGAGCGCGGTCGAGCTCGTCGACCGCACCATGATCGATCTTTCGCGCGACATCGCGATGTTCCGCCCGATCGTGGAGCGCTTCGTCGAAGGGTGCGCCCGAGGCGCTGCTGCTTGGTCGAATTCGCCGGCGAGGATGCGGCCGAGAACCGACGCCGCCTCGCGCGCCTTGTCGAGCTGATGGGCGATCTCGGGCTGCCCGACGCGGTCATCACGCGACCGATGCCGCGTTCCAGTCGGCGGTGTGGGAAGTGCGCCAGCACGGGCTCAACATCATGATGTCGATGAAGGGCGACGGGAAGCCGGTCTCCTTCATCGAGGATTGCGCCGTGCCGCTCGACGACCTCGCCGACTACACCGCGCGGCTCGACGCGGTCTTCAGGAAGCACGGCACCTACGGCACCTGGTATGCGCACGCCTCGGTCGGAACGCTGCATGTCCGCCCGGTGCTCAACCTCAAGCAGGAGCTCGAGGTCAGGAAGATGCGCGCGATCGCCGAGGAGGCGTTCGCGATCGTGCGCGAATACAAGGGCTCGCATTCCGGCGAGCATGGCGACGGCATCGTGCGCTCGGAATTCCACGAGCCGATGTTCGGCTCGCGCATCGTGCGCGCCTTCGAGGCGGTGAAGGACGCGTTCGATCCCGACCGGGCTCTACAATCCCGGCAAGATCGTGCGGCCGCCGCGCATGGATGACCGCACGCTCTTCCGCTATCCGCCGGACTATGCAACCGAGACGCGGGAGTGGGCGCTCGACTGGTCGGCGTGGGGCGGCTTCGCCGGCGCGGTCGAGATGTGCAACAACAACGGCGCCTGCCGCAAGACCGACCCGGGCGTGATGTGTCCGTCCTATCGCGCTACGTTCGATGAGACAGCACGTGACGCGCGGGCGCGCCAACACGCTGCGCCTGGCGCTTGTCGGGCCAGTTGGGCGCCGATGCGCTGGTCTCCGAGCCGATGCGCGAGACCATGTCGCTCTGCATCTCGTGCAAGGGCTGCAAGCGCGAATGCCCGGTCGGCGTCGACATGGCGCGGATGAAGATCGAGTTCCTGCATCACTGGCGCGGGTCGCACCAGCTCACGCCACGTGAGCGCCTCGTGGCCTATCTGCCGCGTTATGCGCCCTTTGCCGCGCCCGCGCGCGCGCTTCTCAATCTGCGCAACCGCGTGCCCGCGCTGGCCGCAGCGGGCGAGCGGCTGACGGGTTTTGCCGCACGCCGCGCACTGCCGCGCTGGCGCGCGCCCTATCGCGATGCGCCGCCGCTGGCGCAGCCCGGCCGTCCCGTCGTGCTGCTGGTCGACACCTTCAACCGCTGGTTCGAGCCGGAGAACGCGCATGCGGCCGAGCGGGTGCTGCGCCGCGCCGGCTATGATGTGCAGGGGCCGGCGCATGATGGCGTCCGTCCGCTCTGCTGCGGCCGCACGTTCCTGAGCGTCGGCCTCGTCGATGCCGCGCGCGCGGAGATGGGGCGCCTGGTTGCAGCGCTGGCGCCGGCCATCGCGGCGGGCGTGCCCGTCGTCGGGCTGGAGCCCTCGTGCGTGCTAACGCTGCGCGATGAACTCGCGGCGGTGCTGCCGGGCGAAGCGAGCGAAGCGATCGCGCGCGGCACGCTGCTTTTCGAGGAATTCATCGCCGCGGAAGCGCAAGCCGGGCGGTGGGCGCTGCCGCTGAAGCCGATCGCGAAAAAGGCCGTGCTGCACACGCATTGCCATCAGAAGGCCTTCGCCACGGGGGCGGCAAGCGTGGCTGCGCTGCGGCTGGTGCCGGAGCTTGCGGTGGAGACTTTCGACAGCACCTGCTGCGGCATGGCCGGCGCCTTCGGCTACGAGGCCGAGCATTACGACATGTCGCTCAGGATTGGCGAGTTGAGCGTGCTGCCGCGGCTGCGCGCGGCGGGCGAAGGCGATCTCCTGGTCGCGCCGGGCACCAGTTGCCGCCACCAGATCCGCGACACGCTCGGCCGCGAGGCGCTTCACCCCGCCCGCGTACTCGACCAGGCTGCCGCTGCGGCCCTTGGGGAGGCCTCATGAACGCGGCGCCCCCCCACCGTCGTCGCGCGCGCCGGCATCGACACCATCAGCGACGGCGAGATGCGGCGCGAGAGCTATTCCAACCACTTTTGGAGAGCGGATAGGTCAAAGTGTCAATTAATTTTACACCCTTTAGGGGTCGGAACTCCCAAGTGCTTAATTTTGCTGGGTTTTAAATTCTGGCTCGATTTTTGCTTATTTTTTAACTGGGTTAACAGGGGTCGCTGGAGTGCCCGTGTCGAGGATGGGCCACTGCGTCATCGGCTAATGAAAGGCAAGAAGCGGATGAAACTGTTCAAAAGCGTTGGACTGCTCGTGCTCGCCATGGCGGCATTTGCCTCAGGGGCATCGGCCGGCTCCATCACAATTAACCCCACCCCTTACGACCCTGCCGAAAACAGCCCTGTCACAACCTCGGCAGGCGCGGGTCTGATCGCCGAATATCTCGACTTTAATTCCGGCTTCACCTCGGCGACCGGCGAGATTTTTATCAATATAACGAGGCTCGAAGTGGGCGGCTCGCTCGTCGAGGATCAGCTCAATAACCAGTGGCAGCTTTACGCGACGATCACGGACCTGTCCGTCACCGGGTCCCCCAGCGGTTCGGGACAGACGAAGTTGTTCTCCAGCACGAGCGTCACCGGGACTTTAGATATCTATGCCGTGAGCGGCGACACCTGCCAGCCCACGGTTACGGTCAGCTCGATGAATTTGTCCTCGTGTACGGACGTGACGCCGCTGGCCTCCGGTACCCTGGGCAGCACGAGCACGCTCAGCGTCGCGAACCTTGGATTGGCCAACGCCGATGAAACGTTCAATCTGGTATCGGCCCTGACGTCGACCAGCCCCAACCTGTTGCCGGAAGGCCCGTTGGATATTGATCTGGCCATCGATACCGGGAACGTCCTGACCGGCAGCACTTCCGATTTCCTGCACGACGCGCCGTCTACGCAATGGTGCAGTGGCGACGGCAGTTGCGAATCAACCGAAAGCGTGAACTGGGATACCAATGTCCCCGAGCCCGCCTCGCTCGCGCTGTTCGGCACGGCCCTGGTGGGCCTCGGCGCAGTGCGTCGGCGCCGGAAGTCCGCGTAAGGTTCGCGCAAGCCCCCGCGCCGCACCTCAATCTCCCACAGGGATGCTTGCGGCGCGCCACTTGGCGCGCCTGCACCGCTCGCCCGGCGCTTGGGACGCCGGAGGCGAGCCGCTGTCGGAAAAGTTTACACTTTTACATACGGGCGAATTCGGCTCGCGCTTAAGTTGTTGTTTGCGCTGAATCAACCATTTTTGGCACGAACGTTGCATTAACCTTAATGAAGGTGCCATTAGCGGGAATTGTCACGAAATGGGACGAAGGGGATAGGCGAATGATCGGAAGATTTGGCTTTGAGGATCGCGCGGAGAAAACCCCGACGCGGACCCGTGCGGCGAGCTTGGGATTCGCTTCCCTCCTCGGCACTCTCGCTCTTGGCGCTGCTGTGGCGCACGCCGGCGTCGTGGATGACACTTCCCTGGCATCACCCGGCGTCTTTTTCGGGTCCGGCAACTCGAACAGCGACTTCACCGTCGATGATAGCAGCGGAATCGAGCTTGGATTGAGCGCGATTACCCGCTTTGTGGGCCCGATCGCTCCGACTTCGACCACTAGCAACGTCTACGATGTCCCGACCGGGGCGACGGGCGTGGCAGGCAAGACCGGATCGGCGTGGGGCTTCGATTTCTCGATCAACCTTGCTCCTGGTGGCACGAGTAGTGGCCTTACGCTCTCCGGCATCACGGCCACGCTAAGCATGACCGACGCTGTGAACGCAACTTCGGGAAGCTTCGATCCCCTCCTCATCCCGGACAACACCGACTACAACGGTGGCGTGGTGGACTGCACGAGCGGCTCTCTAACCTCCCCATGTTCGGGAACCGACACGGCCGCCCAGAATTCCGAGGCTCTATCGTTCTCCGGCATTAACACCGCATTCTCCGATCCGGGGTACGACCTCAACGCAAACGACACCTATAACTTCACGCTGACTGTAGACAGTGCCGCCGGCGCTCTGCTCGCGACGGACACGATCATCGTCAATGCCGGCACCGGCGCTCCCGTTCCCGAGCCTGCATCCCTTGCCCTGTTCGGCGCGGCGCTCGCCGGCTTCGGCGCGCTGAAACGGCGGCGGCGGAAGACCGCGTGAGGCACGGCTAACTCTCCAGCCCGACCAGGCTGCGTGCGAATTCCTCGGCGTGGAAGGGGCGAAGGTCCTCGGCCTTCTCCCCTACGCCGATAAAGTGCACGGGAATGCCGTAGCGCTCGGCCAGGGCCGCGAGCACGCCGCCCTTGGCGGTGCCGTCGAGCTTGGTCATGACGATGCCGGTGACGCCGACCATGGCGCGGAAGGTCTCGGCCTGGGCGTGCGCGTTCTGGCCCACGGTGGCGTCGAGCACCAACAGCACCGCGTGCGGCGCCAGCGGCTCGACCTTCTTTAGGACGCGCACGATCTTCTGCAACTCCGCCATCAGATTGGCGCGGTTGTGGAGCCGCCCGGCAGTGTCAATGAGCAGGAGGTCGATGCCCTTGCGCCGCGCCTCCTCGAAGGCATCGAACGCGACGCCGGCCGCGTCCGCGCCCGCGGGACGCGCCAGCACCGGCACGCCGGCCCGTTCGCCCCAGAATCTGAAGCTGCTCCACCGCCGCGGCGCGGAAGGTGTCGCCTGCGGCGATCATCACGCTCTTGCCAGCGTCACGATAAAACTGCGCGAGCTTGCCGATGGTGGTGGTCTTGCCGCTGCCGTTGACGCCGACGACCAGGATCGCGAAGGGCTTGCCGGGGCTGTCGAGCCTGAGCGGACGGTCGACCAGTGAAAGCGACTTCGCCACTTCCTCGGCGAGCGCGGTGCGCACTTCCGCTTCCGTCACTTCCTGATTGAAGCGCGTGCGCCGGAGGCGCGCGACGAATTCCTGCGCCAGGGTCGAGCCGAGATCGGCGCCGATCAACAGCTCCTCGAGTTCATCGAGCGTCGCATCGTCGAGCCGGCGGCGCCCGACGATGGCGCCGATGCCTTCGCTCAGGCGCTGGGACGAGCGCTGCAGCCCCGCCTTGAGGCGCCGGAACCAGCCGCTGCCTTCGCTCACGCGGGCTCTCCCGCCAGCATCGCGCCCGTGCTCGCAACAAGGTGTGCCGGCACGATCGCGCCGGGCGGGCCGGCGATGGCGACTGGGGCGTAATGCTCGCTGCGGCCGAACCCGTCCTTCTCGATGAGAACGCTCGCCACCGTGCCGATACGCGCGGCGAGCGCGCGGGCAAGGGCTGTGCTTCCGGCTTCGCGCAATCGCGCCGCCCGCTCGCGCACGAGTTGGCGCGGCACCTGCGGCATGCGCGCGGCGGGCGTGCCCGGCCGCGGGCTGAAGGGAAAGACGTGGATATAATCGAGCCGGGCTTCCGCGATGAGGCCGAGCGTGCGTTCGAACATCGCCTCGTCCTCGGTCGGAAAGCCCGCGATGAGATCGGCGCCCAGCGCGATGCCCGGCCGCAGCGCCCGCGCCCGCGCCGCCACCTGCAGCGCATCGTCGCGCCCGTGCCGCCGCTTCATCCGCTTCAGCACGAGATCGTCGCCCGCCTGGAGCGAAAGATGGAGATGCGGCATGAGGCGCGGCTCAGTCGCCGATGAGCCGCCAGAGCGCGTCGTCGATCTCGACCGGGTCGAGCGAGGACAGCCGGAGCCGCGCGATCTCCGGCACCAGCGCGAGCAAGCGCCGGCAGAGCTGGCCGAGCGTCGGTTTGCCCGGCAGATCGCCGCCCCACGCCGTCAGATCGACACCGGTCAGCACCAGTTCGGCATAGCCCGCGGCGACAAAGCGCTCGCGCCCGGCGCACGACCTCGCCCACCGGCACCGACCGGCTGGCCCCGCGCCCGAACGGGATGATGCAGAAAGTGCAGCGATGGTCGCAGCCTTGCTGCACCTCGACGAAGGCGCGCGCGCGGCCCTCGAACCCGTCGACCGAGCGGCGCCGCACCCCCGCCCAGTGCGGCAAGATCGCCCACCGCGACACGCGCACTTTCGTCATAGCTGCGGGTCTCGAGCTTCTCGCGGTTGCCGAGGACGCGGTCGACCTCGGCCATTGCGGCAAAGCGCTCGGGATCGATCTGCGCGGCGCAGCCGGTGACGATCACCTGCGCGCCGGGGCGCTCGCGCCGGGCGCGGCGGATCGCCTGGCGCGCCTGGCGCTCGGCCTCCGCGGTCACGGCGCAAGTGTTGACGATGACCGCGTCGGTCGAGCGCAGAGGCGGCCACGGCACGGCGCATCGCCTCGGACTCGAAGGCATTGAGGCGGCAGCCGAAGGTGACGATCTCGACCGCCATCACGCACTCACGAGCGACGGCATCGAGCGTGCCGGTGAAGCTCACCGCGGCCGGCCCGGTCATCAGCACGTGCCCATCGCCGCGCCATTCGATGACGAGGGGTCCGCCATCGGCGATCACTTCGGCGCGGCGCCCGGTCAGGCCGCGGCGGCTGGCCGCGACCAGCGCCGCGCAGGCGCCGGTGCCGCAGGCGGGCGTGATGCCGGCGCCGCGCTCCCACACCCTGAGCCGCAGCCGGTCGCGGCGCCAGCACCTGCGCCACGCCGATATTGGCGCGCGCCGGGAAAAGCGGATCATGCTCGAGCGCCGGCCCCAGCGTGGCGAGATCGATCGCGGCAACATCGGCGACGAAGAAAGTCGCATGCGGGTTGCCCATGCTCGTGCACACGGGATCGCTGAGCGGCCCCGACGCCAGCGGCACGTGCAGCGTATCGACGGCGCGCGCCAACGGGATGTCGCGCCAACCGAACCGCGCCGGTCCCATATCGACCGTGACGCGCCCGTCGCTGCAGGCCTCGGCCTCGATGAGCCCGGCCGGCGTCTCGAGCGTGACGCGATCGGCGCCGCTCTCGCGCATGAGGAAGCGCGGCGATGCAGCGTGCGGCATTGCCGCAGGCCTCGGCCTCGCCGCCGTCGGCGTTGCGGATGCGCATGAAGGCGGCGGCCCGCGTGTGCTGCGGCTTCTCGATGAGGACGAGCTGATCGCAGCCGACGCCGCGATGGCGGTCGGCAATGGCGCGCGCGGCGGCCGCGTCGATCGCGACGGCGTGCGCGCGCGCGTCGAGCACGACGAAGTCGTTGCCGAGCCCATGCATCTTGATGAAAGCCGCGCCGTGCATGGCGCGGTATATAGGGGCGGGGTCAGGCCCTGTCACGCGCGGGCCTGCGCGTTTCCCCGCCGGCCGGTGCCGGCAGCGGAGAAACGCGCCGCGCGTCCGCTGCTCTATTCCTGCTTGGTCGTGGTGTCGCCGCTCTTCTTCTTGTTCTTGGCGTGTTTGCTGTGCGCCTTCTTGCCCTTGGAGGGCGAGGTGCTGGTGCTGTCGCCCTTCATGCCGGACTGGCTCGAGGTCGCGGCCGGCGGCTGGGAGGTGGAGGATGCGGGCGGCGTGGTCTGCGCGAGCGCTGGAAGCGCCGCCATCGAGACCGCCGCAAATGCGGCCGCGAGGAGGGAAAGTCTGCTGGTCATGGAGAGTCCTTGTCCGTTGTTGTCCCGCAAGCGGCGCGGGATGTGCCCATAACGGTCAGCCTATCGCGGCGCGTCCAAGGAAAACCCGTGTTATTGTCATGGCGGAATTGCGGCAGAACGCCGGCAACCGGGTTGGCGAGCGCGCCCGCGGGATGGCGGGCTCAGGCCGGAACCGCCTCCGCCTCGCGCACCGTCGTGCGGCGCATGTCGCGCGGGCGCGCCAGGTCTTCATAGGGCGTCGCGCGGTGCATGGTGCAGCGATTGTCCCAGATCACGAGATCGCCCGACCGCCACTGGTGGGCATAGACGAATTGCTTCCGGGTCGCGAATTCCATGAGTTCGGCGACGAGCGCCCGCCCGTCGGCCTCGGGCCAGCCGATGATGTGGGTGATGTGCGAGGCGATATAGAGGCAGCGGCGCCGTGATCCCGGATGCACCCGCACCAGGGGATGGCGCGCCGGCGGCCGCGCCAGTCTCTCTTCCGCCGTCGGCGTATAGCCCGACGCGATCCGCGACACCCAGATCGAGTGCTCGGCGGTGAGGCATTCCAGCCGCGCCTTCATCGCCGGCGCCAGCGCGTCGTAGGCCGCGCGCGTGTCGGCAAATTCGGTATCCGCGCCGTCCCCCGGCACGATCCGCGCCGACAGCATCGAATAGGTCGCCGAAAGCTGCCGGAACGAGCTGTCGGTGTGCCACATGCGGTTGCCGAGGCTGTAGGTGCGCCGCTCGTCCCCCGGCGGCAGCAGTTTGCCGCGATGATCGAGGTTCGATACGTCGAAGATGTTGGGATGCTGGATGCGATCCTCGGGGCCGGCCTCGCGCGGGCGCCCGCGCACGACGGGCGCGAATTCCAGATCGCCGAAGAGACCGGCGAAGCGAAGCTGCTGCGCGTCGTCGATGAACTGGCCGGGCAGGCAGGTGACGGCATACTGGTCCATCGCCGCCTCGATCCCGCGCCGCAGATCGGCGTCCGGCGGGTCGCGCAGATCGACCCCGGTGACCTCGGCGGCGAAGACCGGATGCAGCGGTCGCACGGCAAGCGGCATGGCGTTTCTCCCAGTGCGGCCGATGCTAGCCCCGCGCGGCCAGAACCGGCAAGGCCGCGATCGGCCCGAAGATCGGCGTGCTTCCGCATTGACACCGCCCCGCCCACCGCCCTAGCCTCCGGGCGCAGTTTTCCGGCAGCACGTTTTCGTCCCTGTTTGCCTTTGAGGCCGGCCAGTCCGCGAGTGTCGCGCACTGGCGCCGTCGGTGTTTGTGGAGCGCGCGATGTTCGAGAGCCTGAGCAGCCGCCTTACCGCCGTGTTCGACCGGCTGTCGCGCCACGGCGCGCTGAGCGAGGAGGACGTGGCGGGCGCCCTACGAGAGATCCGCGTCGCCCTGCTGGAGGCCGATGTCGCGCTGCCCGTGGTCAAGGAATTCGTCGATTCCGTGCGCGCCAAGGCGGTGGGGCAGGAGGTGCTGCGCTCGGTGACGCCGGCGCAGATGGTGGTGAAGATCGTCCACGACCATCTCGTCGAGACGCTGGGCGGCGGGATCGAGGCCGGGTTGAACCTCAACGCCGTGCCCCCGGTGGTGATCATGATGGTGGGGCTGCAAGGCTCGGGCAAGACCACCACCTCGGCCAAGCTGGCGCGGTTCCTGACCCTGCGCGAGCGCAAGCGTGTGCTGATGGCCTCGCTCGACGTGCAGCGGCCCGCCGCGCAGGAACAGCTCGCCATCCTCGGCCGCCAGATCGACGTGCCCACGCTTTCCATCGTCATGGGCGAGCGCCCGGTCGGCATCGCCCGGCGCGCGCTCGACGAGGCCCGGCGCGACGGCCGCGACGTGCTCATCCTCGACACTGCCGGCCGGCTCCATATCGACGAGCCGCTGATGATGGAGGTGGCGGCGGTGCGCGATGCCACGCATCCCACCGAATCGCTCCTCGTCGCCGATGCCATGACCGGCCAGGACGCGGTCAACGTCGCCAAGGCGTTCTCGCAGCGCATCGGCATCACCGGCATCGTGCTCACCCGCGCCGACGGCGATGCCCGCGGCGGCGCGGCGCTTTCGATGCGCGCGGTCACGGGGCAGCCGATCAAGTTCGTCGGCACCGGCGAGAAGCTCGATGCGATCGAGGCCTTTCATGCCGAGCGCATTGCCGGACGCATCCTCGGCATGGGCGATGTCGTCAGCCTGGTCGAGAAAGCGGCCGAGACCATCGACCAGGAGGACGCCGAAAAGCTCGCCCGCAAGCTTGCCAAGGGTGGGTTCGACCTCGACGATCTCGCGGCCCAACTGCGCCAGCTGCGCAAGATGGGCGGCATGGGCGGCGTCCTCGGCATGCTGCCGGGCATCAACAAGATCAAGAAGCAGTTGGACGAGGCCAAGCTCGACGAATCCCTCCTGAAGCGGCAGGAGGCGATCATCTCGTCGATGACCAAGGCCGAGCGGCGCAACCCCAAAGTGCTCGACGCCTCGCGCCGGCGCCGCATCGCCGCGGGCTCCGGCACCTCCGTGCCCGAGATCAACCGGCTGCTGAAGCAGTATCAGGATATGGCGCAGATGATGAAGCGGATGAATAAGCTCGGCAACAAGGGCCTGAAGCGGCACGGCATCCAGGCGCTGCTGCCTGGCGGCTTCCGCTGAGCGCCCACCCTTACCTCGATCCCCAGGAGAAACGATGTCCCTCAAGATTCGCCTGACCCGCGGCGGCGCCAAGAAGCGCCCCTATTACAGCATCGTCATTGCCGATTCGCGCAGTCCCCGCGACGGCCGCTTCATCGAGAAGGTCGGCGCCTACGACCCCATGCTGGGCAAGGACAATGCCCGGCGCGTGGTGCTGAAGGAGGAGCGGCTGCGCCATTGGCTGGGCGTCGGCGCGCTGCCGACCGACCGCGTCGCGCGCTTTTTGGGCGAAGCCGGCCTCGTGCCCAAGCCCGCGATCCGCGAGACCCCGGTGAAGTCTGCACCCAAGGCCAAGGCCCAAGAGCGCGCCAAGACCAACGCCGAGGCTGCCGCCGCCGCCGCCGGCACCAGCGCGTGATCGCACTGCTTCCGTGTCTCCTGCGCCCCGCGTCTGCCTCGGCGTCATCGTCGCGCCGCATGGCGTTCGCGGTCTGGTGCGGGTGAAGAGCTTTACCGCCGAGCCGGCGTCGGTTGCCGGCTATGGCCCGCTCGAGGACGAGGCGGGCCGTCCGATCAAGCTCGAGCTCGTCGGGATGGGCAAGGGCGTGGTGCTCGCGCGGATTCCGGGCGTCGCCGATCGCGACGCGGCCGAGCGGCTCAAAGGACACCGCCTCTATCTGCCGCGCGCCGCGCTGCCGCAGCCGGGCGAGGAGGAATACTACCACGCCGATCTCGTCGGCCTGGCCGCCGAGCTTGCCGACGGGACGGTGCTGGGCCGCGTCCGGGCGGTCAACGATTTCGGCGCCGGCGACAGCCTGGAGATCGAGCGCGACGGGGGCGCCCCGCTGGTCGTGCCCTTCACCCGGGCGGCGGTGCCGGTGGTCGATATCGCCAACGGCCGCATCGTTGTCGATCCGCCCGAAGGGCTCATGGGACCGCAAGCGGGCGGTCTTGACGAGGATCGTTGACGCATTAGACTAGTTGTCGACTAGTTGAAAGACCCTGCATGGACACGATCGGTGCCTTCGAGGCCAAGACCCATTTTGCCAGCCTGCTCGAGCGGGTGGCCAAGGGCGAGGTCATCACCATCACCCGGCACGGCACGGCGGTCGCGCGGCTTGTCCCGGTTGAGGCCGTCCCCGATCGCGAGCGGCGCGCCCACGCGATCGCCCGGATGAAGGAAATCGGGTCTCGCCCCACGCTCGGCGACCTCGACTGGAGAGCCCTGCGCGACGAAGGCCGGCTATGAGCGGCTTCGTCCTCGACGCATCGGTGACGCTGGCCTGGTGCTTTCGCGATCAGGCTTCGCCGGAGAGCACGGGCGTGCTCGATCGTCTTGAGGAAGACTTCGCGGCGGTGCCTGCGATCTGGCCGCTCGAAGTCGCCAATATCTTGGCCGTGGCCGAGCGTCGCGGCCGGATCGATGCGGCGGAGATCGCCGCGTTTGCCGCCGTGCTCGAAGCGCTCGACATCCGCGTCGATACGGCGACTGCCGCGCGCGGGCTGCGCGAGATCCTGGGCCTTGCCCGCCGCGAAGGGCTGTCCAGTTACGATGCATGCTATCTCGACCTTGCCATGCGCGAAGGCCTGGCACTGGCGACCCGGGATGCGGCGCTCGCCGCGGCAGCGCGGCGCTGCGGCGTCGCGGTGATCGAAGCGTGACGGGCGATGGCGTGGCAGGCCACGGTTCTCACCCTCTTCCCGGAGATGTTCCCGGGGCCCTTGGGCCATTCGCTGGCCGGCAAGGCGCGGGAAGGGGGATTGTGGGTTCTCGAAACAGTGGACATACGCGATTTCGCGCGCGATAAACACCGCTCCGTCGACGACGCCCCGTTCGGTGGCGGGCCTGGCATGGTGATGCGGCCCGACATCATCGATGCGGCGATCGGGGGCACGCCGGCGCCGGGGCCGCTCGTCTACCTCACCCCGCGCGGGCGCCCCCTCGATCAGGCGCGCGTGGCGGCGCTGGCGGCGGGCGCGGGCGTGCGGCTTCTGTGCGGGCGCTTCGAGGGTGTCGACCAGCGCGTCGTCGAGGCCGATGCGATCGAGGAGCTGAGCCTCGGCGATTTCGTGCTCTCGGGCGGCGAGCCGGCGGCGATCGCGCTCATCGACGCTTGCGTGCGGCTGCTGCCGGGCGTGATCGGCGATCGGGCGGCGCTCGACGAGGAGAGCTTCCACCGGGGATTGCTGGAATATCCCCACTATACCCGGCCGCAGATGTGGCAGGGACGCGCGGTGCCGGAGGTTCTGCTGTCCGGGCACCATGATCAGATCCGCCGCTGGCGCGAGGCCGAGGCGGAGCGGGCGACGCGGGAGCGCCGCCCCGATATGTGGCAACGCTATCTCGCCCGCGACGGCGAGAAAAGTTAGGTCGGAGGGCCGTGGTCGATGAACCTTATTCAGACGCTCGAGCAAGAGGAGATGACGAAGCTCCTCGCCCGCCGGCCGGTACCGGAATTCCGGCCGGGCGACACGGTCAAGGTCAGCCTCAAGGTGGTTGAAGGCGAGCGCGAACGCATCCAGGCCTTCGAGGGCATGTGTATCGCCCGGCGCAACTCCGGCCTCAATTCGAGCTTCACGCTGCGCAAGATCTCCTACGGCGAAGGGGTCGAGCGCATCTTCCCGCTTTATTCCCCGCGCATCACCGCGATCGAGGTGGTAAGGCGCGGCGCGGTGCGGCGGGCCAAGCTCTATTTCCTGCGCGGGCGCACCGGCAAGGCCGCCCGCATCGCCGAACGCGCCCGCGATACCAGCGGCGGTGCCGAGCCGGCGGCGGCCGCCGCGGCCGAGCCTGTGGCCGCCGCGCCCCGGGAGTAGGTTCGATGGCTGACGCACGCACGCTCTATGACAAGATCTGGCAGAGCCACCTCGTCGACCGCCAGACCGATGGAACCTGCGTCATCTATATCGACCGCCATCTCGTGCACGAAGTGACGAGCCCGCAGGCCTTCGAGGGCCTGCGGCTGTCCGGGCGCAAGGTGCGCCGGCCCGACGCGACGCTGGCCGTCGCCGACCACAACGTGCCGACGACCGACCGCTCGTCCGGCATCGCCGAGCCCGAATCCCGCCTCCAGGTCGAGACGCTCGAGCGCAACGTCGCCGAGTTCGGCCTCACCTATTTCGGCATGAACGACGTGCGCCAGGGCATCGTCCACATCATCGGGCCGGAGCAGGGCTTCACCCTGCCAGGCACCACGCTGGTGTGCGGCGACAGCCATACGGCGACCCATGGCGCCTTCGGCGCGCTGGCCTTCGGCATCGGCACCTCCGAGGTCGAGCACGTGCTGGCGACCCAGACGATGATCCAGCGCCCGGCGCGCAACATGCTGATCCGCGTCGAAGGCGAGTTGCCCTTCGGCATCCATGCCAAGGACGTGATCCTCGCCATCATCGGCCGCATCGGCACCGGCGGCGCCACCGGCCACGTCATCGAATATGGCGGCAGCACCATCCGCGCGCTCTCGATGGAAGGGCGGATGACCGTCTGCAACATGTCGATCGAGGCGGGCGCGCGCGCCGGCCTGGTCGCGCCCGACGAGACCACCTACGCCTACGTCAAGGGTCGCCCAATGGCGCCCAAGGCCGGCGCGTGGGAGCAGGCGGTGGCCTATTGGCGCACGCTGCCGTCCGATGCGGGCGCACATTACGACCGCGAAGTCATGCTCGAGGCCAAGGACATCGCGCCGCAGGTGACCTGGGGCACCAGCCCGCAGGACGTGCTGCCGATCACCGGCGCGGTGCCCGATCCCGCCGCCGAGCCCGACGAATATCGCCGCCGCTCGATGGAGCGCTCGCTCGACTACATGAACCTCAAGCCGGGTACGCCTTTGAGCGCGATCGCGGTGCAGCGCGTATTCATCGGCTCCTGCACCAACAGCCGCATCGAGGACATGCGCGCCGCCGCTGCGGTGGCGAAGGGCCGCAAGGTCGCGGCCGGCGTCAATGCGCTGGTGGTGCCGGGCTCAGGCCTCGTCAAGCATCAGGCCGAAGAGGAAGGGCTCGACCGCATCTTCCTCGATGCCGGCTTCGAATGGCGCGAGCCTGGCTGCTCGATGTGCCTGGCCATGAACGCCGACAAGCTCAGCCCCGGCGAGCGCAGCGCCTCGACCTCCAACCGCAATTTCGAGGGCCGCCAGGGCCCGGGCGGGCGCACCCACCTCGTCAGCCCCGCCATGGCCGCCGCCGCCGCCGTCACCGGCACGCTTACGGACGTGCGCAAGCTCGGCTGAGGTATGCGTTGCTTCTGAGGGCGATCGTTTCGCGTCAACCCATCAAAAAAATGTCGTTCCCGCGAAAGGCGGGAACCCAGGGGCAAGCGACGGGCGGATGCTCTGGACCCTCGCTTTCGCGAGGGTGACGGAAATACAATGAATAACGGGACACCAGCTCTATTTCTGTGGCGCGACCGCGAAATACGTATGGTGTCGGTATAAGAACTAATCGCTCATTAGTCGCTGTCGCTGTCCCCACCGCCGCTGCCGCCCCCGCCACCACCCCCGTGGTGGTGGCCGCCGCCCCCTCCGCCACCGCCGCCGCTATCGCTATCGCCACTGTCCTTGTCGCAGCCGCTGAGGGCGCTCACGCCCATGTAGCCGCCGAGGCCGCCGAGCACCGCCCCGAATCCGGTCGCCAAGGTGTTTCCGGTTCCCTTGCCGACCTGGTTGCCGGCAACCCCGCCCGCCGCCGCGCCGGCAAGCCCGCCGGCGACGCCGGAGGTGCCGCACGAGGACGATGACGAGCCGGATGAGAGCGAGCTGAGGCCGGTGCTGCCGCATCCGGCCAAGGCGATGGCGAGCGCCGTGACAACAAAAATACGCATAACGAGCTCCCCCGAGCGTTGCAGATGCGCCGACATCCCCTCGCATCTGGAATGTGTCGACGATAGCATTCCGCCCCGGGACGGGAACAGTAAAAAGGGCATTTTTGTGAGAATAAAGGGGAGGCGGCGGCGCGCGCTTAGAGCCGGCGCGGTCCACGCAGCAGCGCGGCGAGGATCGCGCCCGCGGCGACGAGGCCGATGAGCGGCAGCCACAGCAGGAAAAGGCCGAGAAACACCACCGCCCCCACCACCGCGATCGCGCCCAGGCCGAGAAGGCCGAGGATGAGGGCCCACGGCCCCACCGGCGCGATGAAGACACGGGTGTTGCGGCCGACCCAGACCTGTGGCTCGTCACGCGGGCGGCGCGGGCCGGCATGGCCCGGCGGAATGATCTCGCCCTCGCGCGGGCGGTCGTCGTCGGAGTGATACATAGGGGTTATGTGAGGGGCCGCGCGCGGGCTTGCAACCCACGCCTTGCGCTCACGATCCGCCGACGAGCTTCAGCGCTTTTTCCCTAACGCTGGCGTCGATCATCTTGGTCATGTCGTAGGGCTCCTTGATGATGCCCTCGCGCACGAGCTCGCCCGCCATCCAGGTGATCTTCGCCATCGGCAGCGATAGTTGCGGGTCGATGCTATGCGTGCGCACGCCGTCGTCATAGATATAGGCTGGGCGCGGATCGTCGGGCTTGGCGCCAGTGATTTTCCGCGTGAGGGCCAAGGTCTCGGCGCGATGCGTGACGGCATAGCCCAGCCCCTGCATCTCCGCCGCCATGAAGTGCACCGCCGCGTCCGGCGACCTGGTCAGCGCCGCGCCGGTGGAGAAAATGCATACGCGCATGTAGTCGGGCAGCACGTCGCGTCCGGCGACCAGCAGCTTGACCCCATCCTTGGCGGCGATCGGCTCGTATTCGCCGGAGATCACGGTGGCATCAGCGACGCCCGCCACCAGCGCCTTGTAGCGGTCGAGGTCGCTGCCGAGATTGGCGAAGCGCACGCTGGCCACGGGAATGTCGTACTTGGCAAGAAGCGCGCGGGCCAGCACGTCGGGCAGCGAATTGGGGGTCGAGATGGCGAAGGTCTTGCCCTGGAGGTCCTGCGGCTTGGCGATGGTGTTGCGCACGAAGATGCCGTGCGGCAGGCCCGGCCAGTCGCAGCCCAAAAGCCGCACATCGATGCCGTGCACGCGCGCCGAAACGGTACCGGCAAAGGTGCCGTCATAGCTGTCGATGTCGCCGGCGATGAGCGCCCGCAAGGCGATGGCGTCGCTCTTGAACTGCAGGAGGTCGAGCTTCAGCCCCTGCTTTTCGGCAAAGCCCTGCGTCACCATCATGTAGATGCCGGCGTCGCTCTTGGCCTCGAGGATGCCGTGGCGCCAGTGCAGCTCCGCACCGGTGGCCGATCCCACCGCCGCGATCATCGCCATCGCGGCAAGCGCCGCGCACCCCGCCGTCGCCGTCATGTCTGTTGCCTCCCCATCGGCCGGTTTGCGGCCATGATGGCATGCTTGCCTTCGGCTTCATACTTCGCTATCGGTCGCGCATCCCGAGTTTTGCAGGGCCGCCATGAACAAGTTCACGGTTCTCACCGGCATTGCCGCGCCGCTGCCGATGATCAATGTCGATACCGACAAGATCATTCCGGCGCGCCATTTGAAATCGGTCGAACGCACCGGCTTCGGCCGCTATCTGTTCGAGGCGCTGCGCTTCCGCCCGGACGGCTCCGACAATCCCGATTTCGTGCTCAACAAGCCCGCCTACCGCAAGGCGCAGATCCTGGTGGCGGGCGAGAATTTCGGCTGCGGCTCCTCGCGCGAGCATGCGCCGTGGGCGCTGATGGATTTCGGCATCAGCTGCGTCATCGCGTCGAGCTTCGCCGACATCTTCTACAACAACTGCTTCCAGAACGGGCTCCTGCCGATCAAGCTGCCGCCGGCGACCGTGGGCGAGCTGATGGAGGATGCGCAGAAGGGCGCCAATGCGCGCCTCACCATCGATCTCGAGAAGCAGACCATCACCCGGCCCGACGGCTCGACCGTGTCGTTCGACATCGATCCCTTCCGCAAGCACTGCCTTCTCAACGGGCTCGACGATATCGGCCTCACGCTGCAGAAGGAGCCGGCGATCGCCAGCTTCGAGACGAAGCGGCGCACCAGCCAACCCTGGCTTTAAGAGGCGGCGTCATGGCGGCGAACAGGAAGCTTCTGCTGCTCCCGGGCGATGGCATCGGGCCCGAGGTGATGCGCCAGGTGTCGCGCGTCATCGACTGGTTCGACCGCCGCCGCATCGCGAGCTTCGATGTGGCCGAGGGGCTGGTCGGTGGCTGCGCCTATGACCGCGACGGCACGCCTATCACCGACGCCACCATGCGCCAGGCAACCGAGGCGGACGCGGTGCTGCTGGGCGCGGTGGGCGGACCGAAATGGGACGCGCTGCCGTTCGCCCTCAAGCCCGAGCGCGGCCTGCTGCGTCTGCGCAAGGATATGGACCTCTTCGCCAATATCCGGCCCGCCCTGGTGTTCAAGCCGCTCATCGGCGCCTCGACCCTGCGGCCGGAGGTGATCGAGGGGCTCGACATCATCATCGTGCGCGAGTTGACGGGCGGGGTCTATTTCGGCGAGCCGCGCGGCATTACGACCTTGCCCGACGGCACGCGCCGCGGCGTCAACACGCAGGTCTATACCACGCCCGAGATCCGCCGCGTCGCGCGCGTCGCCTTCGAGCTCGCGCGAAAGCGCGCCAACCGGCTGTGCTCGGTGGAGAAGGCGAACGTGATGGAGTCCGGCGTGTTGTGGCGCGAGGAAGTGCAGAAGCTGCACGACGAGGAATTCCCCGACGTGGCGCTCAGCCACATGTATGCCGACAACTGCGCCATGCAGCTCGTGCGCAATCCCAAGCAGTTCGACGTCATCGTCACCGACAATCTCTTCGGCGACATCCTGTCCGATTGCGCCGCCATGCTGACGGGCTCGCTCGGGATGCTGCCGTCGGCCTCGCTCGGCGCCGCGGACAAGAGCGGCCGGCGCAAGGCGCTCTACGAGCCCGTGCACGGCAGCGCGCCCGACATCGCCGGCAAGGATGCGGCCAATCCCTTGGCCTCGATCCTGTCGCTGGCGATGATGCTGCGTTATTCCTTCGAACTCACCGAGGAAGCGACGCTGCTCGAGGCCGCGGTGCTGGCGGCACTCGAAGGCGGCGTGCGCACCGGCGACATCCTCCAGCCCGGCACGACGCGCGTTTCCACCACAGTGATGGGCGACACGGTGCTGAAGGAACTCGACAAGCGCGCGTGAGCGCGCCTCAGCGGAACGCGGGCGCCACCTCGGCCATGAAGCGGGCCATCTCGTCCTTCACCTGCGGGTGCGGCTTCAATCCGACATTGAAATAGAGAATGACCTCGTTGAAGCCGGCGGCCTCGACCTTCTTGAGGGTGTCGGCGATGCGGGCGGGCGAGCCCAGCAGCACCGCGTTCTCGGTCAGATCCTCCGGCCGCGACTGCTTCAGCTTCTCGACCATGCCGATGAAATACTGATAGCTCGGCGGCGCGGTCTTCGGGTCGCCCGGAAGCGCGGCGACGACGCATTCCTTGTAGTAGCGGATCTGCCGCTCGCGCGCCGCCGCCTCCTCAAGCGGCGTGTCAGCGAAATGCGCGAAATAGGAGCACATCAATCGGCCCGGCGTGGTGCCGTGCTTGGCGCAGGTCTCGTGATAAAGATCGGCCACCTTTTGCAGCCCGCCGAAAGTCATCGCCGCCGCGAACGGCGCGACGATGAGGCCACAGCCCAGCCGCGCGGCAAGCTCGATTGACGGCTTGGAGAACGAAGCGACATAGGCCGGCAGCGGGCGCTGGACCGGTTTGGGCGTGATCTCGATATCGGTGAACTGGTAATGCCGGCCCTGGTGGGAAATGCGGCCCTCGGCATTCCATAGGCGCCGGACCAGTTCCATGCCTTCCTCGAAGATCGACTGGTTGTCCTCGAAGGAGACGTGGAAGGGCGAATACTCGCGCCGGTCATAGCCGCGGCCCGCGGCGAAATCGACGCGGCCGTTGCTGAGGAGGTCGAGCGTCGCCCATTGCTCGGCGACGCGGATGGGATGATGGAGCGGCAGGACGGTGACGGCCGGCGCCAGGCGCAGACGCTTGGTGCGCGCGGCGACATAGGCCAACACCAGATCGGGGCAGGAGAGCACGCCCAGGCTGCTGAAATGATGCTCGCCGATCCACGCCGAATGGAGCCCGACCTCCTCGGCATAGAGCGCCTCGTCGAGAATGTCGGCGATGAAGCGGTTGGGCTCTCTGGAATTGTTGAGGTAGTGATTGTCGCTCAGTGTGAAATAGCCGAAATCCATGTTCGTCCTCCGCCGACCGGCTCCCAACGCGCCACCTTAACCCGTTCGCCGCTTTTCGTTAACCCGCGTAAAGCGACGATAGGTTAATTTGCAGTTTGGCAACTTTCTTCGCTTATACCGCGGGTTGCGCATTCGCGGGCGGAGGGTGAAGTTGCTGCGCATTTTCGGACATTTCGTACCAGTGCCGGCGCTTGCGCTGGGCCTGTGCGAAATGATTCTGCTGTGCACGGCCCTCTATCTCGTCAATGCGCCGGCTGCGGCCTGGGGCCTCCCGCTCGATGCGCTGCCGGCACAGATGGCGTGCGAGATCGCCGTGCTGGCGCTCATCGCCATGATTGCCGTCGGCCTCTACCACCCCGACGTGTTCCTCGACGGCCGCCTCATGGCGGTCAAGGTTGGCGCCGCCCTTGTGCTGGTGGCGCCGGCGGCGGCCGCGGTCAGCATCGTCTATTCCCGCGCGATCGCCGGCGACGGCGACGTCTGGAGCCTGGGCTGCTTCAAGGCGAGCGTGGTGTGGATCGCCTCGGTGGTGGCGTCGCGCGCCGCCTTTCTGCGCATCTTTAAATCGAACCTCTTCCGCCGGCCTATCGTTGTCCTCGGCACCGGCGTGCGCGCGCGGCGCATTTCCGAGCTGGTCGGGCGCGGCGAGAACCGCTCCTTCACGGTCAAGGCGCATGTCCACGCGTGCGGCGATCTCCGCCTCGTCATGGGCTCGCAGCTCGATCTCGACCGCACGGATGACGAGTATGCGTTGAGCCGCTTCATCCGCGAGGTCGGCGCGCGCGAGGTGGTCGTGGCTACCGACGAGCGCCGCGGCATGCCGATCGCGCAGCTCCTGCATTGCAAGATCGCCGGCATCAACGTCGTCGACTATCTCACCTTCTGGGAGCGCGAGACGCGCAAGGTCGATCTCGACACGCTGCAGCCGAGCTGGCTCATTTACTCCGACGGCTTTCGCCAGGGGCCGTTCGTCGATGCCTGCAAGCGCGTGCTCGACCTCGTGACGAGCATTCTGCTGCTTTTCTTCGTCCTGCCGGTCCTCGCCGTCGCCATGATCGCGGTCAAGCTCGAGGATGGCGGGCCGATCTTCTACCGCCAGGAGCGCGTGGGGCGCGGCGGCAAGACCTTCACGCTGTGCAAGCTCCGCAGCATGCGCCAGGACGCCGAGCGCGACGGCGCACCCCAATGGGCGCTGAGCGGCGATCCGCGCGTGACCCGTGTTGGCGCGATCATTCGCCGGTTCCGTGTCGATGAACTGCCGCAGCTCATCAATGTCCTGAAGGGCGAGATGAGCTTCGTCGGTCCCCGGCCGGAGCGGCCGTTCTTCGTCGAGGAGATCGCCAAGAGCGTGCCCTTCTATCGCGAGCGTCATTCCGTGAAGCCGGGGATCACCGGCTGGGCGCAGGTGAACTATCCCTACGGCGCCTCGCTCGACGATGCGCGGCACAAGCTCGGCTTCGATCTCTATTACGTGAAGAACCGGACGCTCTTCCTCGACGTCCTCGTTCTGCTGCAGACGGTGCGCGTCATCCTGTTCCACGAAGGCGCCCGCTAGCACGGAGTGCGATCCCTCTTCACCGTCGTTGCGAGCGAAGCGAAGCAACCTCCATCCAGGCGGACACTAAGATAAGCGCAGAGGGCGCGGGAACGCCGAGTGCACACCGCGCACCGCGTCCCCCTGCGCAGCCTCCGTGCCCTCCGTGCTGAAATGAAGTGTCGCTGCCACCCGATTGCTTCGGAGCGAAGCTCCTCGCAATGGCGATTATGCTTGACTTGACTATTTGAGACCATCATACTTTCCCCTGTCGAACGGGAGAGCCGCGATGGCCCGAGCCAAGCAAGCCAAGACGATCCACCAAATGACCTTCGCTCAATGGGAAGCGGCCTTCCCAGACGAAGATGCGTGCTGCGCCTACCTCGTCGCGCACCGCTGGCCCGAAGGCGTTGCCTGCCCCCGGTGCGGCAACGTCAAGGTGAAGGCGCACGGCACGATGAAATGGAATTGGCTTTGCAACGAATGCTCGCCGTCCGAAACAAATTATCGTTTTTCCCACATCACCGCGACGATCTTCGAGAACACGAATAAGCCGCTCCGCGATTGGTTCCGAGTTATTCACCTGATGCTCACGAGTAAGAAAGGCATCAGCGCCCTTCAGGTTCACAGGACCCTCGGCTTTGGCTCCTACCGGACGGCTTGGTATATGTGCCATCGCATTCGGGCCGGGCTCGCCAATGAAGATTTTCGGAAGCTTATGGGCATCGTCGAAGTAGACGAGACTTTTGTAGGTGGAAAAGCCAAAAACCGGCATTGGGACAAGCGCGGCGGCGGTCCCCGAGGCGGAACCGGCGGCGTCGGTTCGGGTAAAGCCGTGATCGCCGGCGCCGTCAGCCGCAAGGGAAACATGGTCGCGCGCGTTATTGACAACGTGAAAGCCGCGACCCTCACCGAGTTCGTGCGCGAAAGTGTCTCGACGAAGGTTAGCCTTCTCTGCACCGATCAATGGGTCGGGTACAAGGATCTTAGAAAAGAATATCCGCACGCGACTGTTGACCATGCTATCGGCCAGTACGTTGTCGGCGCGGTTCACACTCAGACTATCGAAGGCTTCTGGTCGCTGGTGAAGCGCGGCGTTGTCGGAACCTTCCATAAGGTTAGCCACAAGTACCTGCCTCTCTACGTCGCTGAGTTCCAATTCCGCTATAACAATCGGGATAACCCGGACATCTTCGGCGAGGCGATCAAGGGGGCTTAAGTGTGGGCAATACATAACCGCCGTCCGCCATTTGGACGCGCCACGCCTCGCCCATCTCTTCTAGGCGCTTGTTCACCCAAGTAATTGGTACTTGATCAATCCCAGCTTGTATGAACTGCACGTCATCGGGGAAAGCGCGCATATATTCCTGGCGGATTTGCGCGAGGATTTTTAGTCTGCGGTCATACTCTGGTGCGTTGGCGCCGTGGCCGCCAACGCCGTATGGCCACATCGCTGTTGGAAGATTATTGAGTTCACCTTAACTCTTCGTGTGGCGTCCTCCGCGACCATCAGGCTGCGGTGCATTGCTTCCAGCACCTCCACGTGCAAAAGAACGGTCTCCCTTTACGGCGACGTCGCCGCCAGGACCGCCAAGCACTACCCCAATTCCTGGCACCACTCCACTTTCACCAGCATCTCCGCCAATACCGCCGCTTCTGTTTCCTTCGACTGTCGCATGCCCACCTCTGCCACCAATGGGTGGCGTACCGCTTTCTAGTGACGAATTACCGAGCGCTGATTGTTCTGGCCCGAATCGAAGGATCGCATATGCAACGGCAGACGTTCCGACAATAACAAAAATTATACCAATCGAAGCAATGAGCGCTTGCCCCACTTTTCGTCTCCCCCGCGAGCGCAACCATACGGCGGCCATGTGGGCGCACATTATAATGGCAAGCAAAATGAGCGCTGCGCTCCCCACAACAACGGCAAAGGCGACCCAAGGGGGGACGCTAACTCCGAGGCGCTCAAGGCCCCACATCAATGGGCCTCCAGCGCTTCCGCCAATGCCAAAGATCGTCGCTCGCCAGCCCTCGCGCATATCCTAGACTTTGCCCGTAATGACCTCAGCTGGCCATAGGAGTAGAATCGCAGTGCCGGATAGTCAAGTACGGCATAATCGCCCTCGCAATGACCGTGTTGATTGAAAGGAAGCCGCTCGACGCGGCCGGCGCTCAGATGAAAGCGGCGATCAGCCGCACGGCGCCGAGCATCGCGACCCAGGACGCCGCCGCCGCTACGAGCACGGCCGCGTACCAGTAACGCACGGGCGCGTCCGAGCCGGTTTCCACCGGCAGTGCTGGCATCTGGGCCTTCATCGCGCGCTTCCCCGTGATGATCCTGGCGCGAGCCTCGCTCCATGCGCGTTAAATTTGCGTAAAATTTGCGATGATTTTTCCCAAATTGCGCCGTGCCAGCGATGAACGCGTTCCCGCAGCGTTGATCTTCGATATCGAGGGTGCGAACATGACGACCACGATGGAGCTCTGGCTCGCCTGGATGAGGCGATGGATGGCGGCGGCCAATTCCTTCGCCGAGGCCCAGCGCACCGCGTTTAAGGAGCTGACACCCATGCTGACGCGGGAGACCGAGGCCGCGGCGGCGGTGGTCGAGCAGGGTGCGGCCGAGCTGCGGCGGGCGGGACGGCGGGCCGCCGCGGCGAGCGCAGAGGGCGCGGAAGTGGTGGCACTCGGCACGGCCGCTGGCAACAAGCCAACACCGCCGCCGTCGCGCCGCCCGCGCGGCCGGCCGCGGCGCGAGACCAAATCCAAATAGCGCCCGCGCTGGAGCCGGTTCACGCCGCCGCGCAATTTTGTTCCGGCCGCACCGCCGCCGCGACAGGCTTGCTTAGCCCGTGCTGCGCCAGGGTGGCGTCGGTGCTACCTTACCCGCGGAGCCACGTTGATGCGCGCATTCCTCGTCTCTCTCGCGCTGTTCCTCCTCACGCTGCCCGGCGCGGCGCAGGCGGCGCGGCTCATCGTCACGATCGACGGGCTGCACAGCACGCGCGGCGATGTCTATGTCGCGGTGTTCTCGCGCGCCGCGCATTTTCCCGACGGCGATTTTTCCGACCAGCACCGCAAGGTGTCGGCGAGCCTGCGGCCGATGACGATCGAATTCGATGTGCCGCCCGGCACCTATGCGCTGGGCGCCTATCACGACGAGAACGGCAATGGCCGTCTCGACACCAATTTCATTGGTTATCCCATCGAGGGCTATGCGCTCTCGAACGGCATCCGCGCCGTCGTGTCGCGGCCGCGCTTTCGCGACGCGGCCTTCACCGTCCCCGACGGCGATCGCAGGATCACCCTGCATATCGCCTATTGAAAAAACCGCGGCCGGGTGTCGCACCCGGCCGCGGTTACGCTTATGTGGTTCAGAATCCGATGATGAAATCGACCGCCAGCGTGACCTGGCTGGACTTGCTGCCGGGCGTCGTCGTCGTGCCGGCGGCGAAATTGCTGCCGGAGGAGGTAGTCACGTCGAACGGCTTCACGCCCGAGCTGCCGCCGATCACGGTGTCGTAGCGGATCTCGGGCCGGATCATGGCATTGATCTGGCTCCACGGCAGGCCCGGCTTGTAGGTCGCGCCCAGCGTGATCTCGCCATAGGTGACGTTGTAGGGGACCGAACTGCCGCAATAGCTGAGCGACGGTGCCAGGCCGCGTTCGCCGTTGACGAAGCCTTGGCTGTTGGTGAAGTCGCAAACAAAGCCGCCGGCGCCTTTCGATTGATCGGCGAAGGCTTCGATGCGGCCGGTAATGCTCCACTGATCGCTGATGGTGTAGGTGAGGTACTGCGCGACGCCGCCGGCGGAGGCTTCGAGGAAGTCGCTCTTGACGTAGTTGAGCTCGTTGACCGTGCTCCAGGCGTCGTTGATCTTGTAGGTGGTCACGATATCGTAGAACTGCTCCACCTTGTTGTTGGCGCCCGGGACCGGGGCGATGGCGCCGCTGGGCTGGTCGGTGACGGGATCGGTGGCCTCAAAGAAGCGCGGCGCTTCCGGGCCGATGTGGCTGAGCGCCAGGATCGTCAGGTTGCCGCCCAGCAGATTGTTGAGACCGAAGCCGATAATGCCCTTCGGGGCGAAGTTGTTGGCCATGCCCTTGGCGCCGATCGAGTCGTTCACGCCGGTATCGAGCCCGAGCCAGATGTCCAGCGTGTCGTTGACATGCGTCGTGGTGAGGAGGCCGGTGTGCTTGAGCGGCAGGCCGTAATTGAAGATGTAGCTTTTCGAATAAAGCAGATTCTGCGTCGAATCGATCACTTCCTCGCCCAGCGGCGTCGGGTACTGGCCGAGCTTCAAATCGGTGCCGCCGCCGAACGTCGGCAGATGCGCCTGCAGGTCCGCTTCGGTGATGTCCCACTGGTAGGGGCTGTTGGTCGAGCGGTCGAATTCGTTGAAGAAATGCGTGATGCGCGAGTCGGTGCCGTACATGCCCTGGAGCTTGAAGCCCCATTGCAGCCCCGCGTTCTTCGGGTCGAGATCGCGCTCCAGCGACAGCATCGCCTGGTTGACGCGGAAGCTGTTGGCCCGGTCGGTAAAGAGCTGGCCGAAATTGATGTTGTTGTCGGGACTGTCGA
Source organism: uncultured Alphaproteobacteria bacterium (assembly GCA_963832575.1). Lineage (GTDB taxonomy): Bacteria > Pseudomonadota > Alphaproteobacteria > ATCC43930 > CGMCC-115725 > DATJLY01. The sequence continues at coordinate 91,940 of CAWHUT010000007.1, read as the reverse complement.
CATTGAACGACGATCCCGCCTCGACGTGCCCGGAAAGCTTCAGGCCGTAGGGCAAGGGGAAGAGCGGCGGCGGCGCTGGCGGCGCTGGCGCCGGCTGGTCGTCGGCCCGCGCCACGGCCGCGCCCAGCACGCAGGCGGCCGCCACGGATGCAAAGGTTCTCAGTTTCATGGCTCTTGTCCCTTCTTATAGGTATGCGATGAAGGCACCGTCTCGGATGCACATTTTGTGGGCGCCTTGCCCAGTAATGCGCCAGCGACCCTCCGTCAAACCACGCCTTCTACGCGGCTCGATGCCATGCCTTGCAATTCGCTTGCCAGCGCCGGCGGCAGCGCTTTTCGCGATGGATCGCACCAGGCAGCGCCAACGTTGCCCGTATACGGGCATGCGGGCAATATAAGAGGCGTATAAATCGGCGGATCGCGCACCGGGGAGCGGCGGCCCGCGGCAGGAGGCGGCTATGAAGAAAGTGATCATCGGTATCGTCGCGGTCATCGTCGTGGTGATCGCGGCCGCGCTCGCGGCGCCGTTCCTGATCCCGACCGACACTTACAAGAACCGCGTCATCGCCCTGGTGAAGCAATCGACGGGGCGCGATTTGAGGATCGACGGACCGGTCCGGCTATCGCTGCTGCCGCAGCTCGAGGTCGATGCCAGCGGCGTGACCCTCGCCAACGCACCGGGCGCGAGCGATCCGGACATGATGCGGCTCAAGAAGCTGGAGGTGCAGCTCAACGTCCTGCCGCTGCTGCACGGCACGATCGAATTGGGCCGCTTCGTGCTGACCGAGCCGGTGATATCGCTCGAGGTCGACAAGGCGGGACGCCCCAACTGGATCTTCGCATCGGCGGCCCCTGCGTCTTCACCGGCGCCGCGCCAGGGCGGTGCCGCTCCCGCGCCGGCTCCCATGGCCGCATCGCCCGCGCCGGGTGGGGCGGGGTCCCGTTCGGCGTCCTTCTCCGAGCTTCGTCTCGACGACGTGCGTCTGGTCGACGGCAAGATCACCTACCGCGACGACCGCACCGGCAAGGTGGAAGAGCTCGACGCCATCGCCATGAAGCTGTCGCTGCCCAATCTCGACAGCCCGTTTGCCAGCGACGGCTCGGCGGTATGGAACGGCAAGAAGGTCGCGCTCAGTCTGGGCGTCGCCAAGCCGCGCGCGCTGCTGGGCGGCGCACAAAGCGGTCTTTCGATCCATCTGGTGGCGCAACCGATCAATTTCGGCTTCACCGGCGATGCGACCGGCCTGCCGCCAGCGCGACTGGCCGGCGCGGTCGATCTCACCGTGCCCTCGCTGCGCGATCTTGCCAAATGGGTGGGCACGCCGCTGCCGCCGGGCGGCGGGCTCGGACACGTCGCGATCAAGGGCAAGCTCGACATGCAGGGCCCGAAGATCGTGTTCAGCGACGCCGCGATCGGGCTCGATGCGATCAACGCGCAAGGCACGCTGGCGGTCGATACCAGCGGCGCCCGCCCCGCGCTTTCCGGCAAGCTGCAGGTCGACAAGCTCGATCTCAATCCGTATTTGCCACCCGAGACGACCGCGACCAAGGGCGCGTCCGCGCCGGCGGCCGCGCGGTCCGGTTCGGGCGGGGCGCCGGCGCCAGCCTCGGCCGCGGCGGGCTGGAGCGATGCGCCGCTTGATCTTTCCGCGCTCCATGCCGCGGACGCCGACCTCGATCTCAGTACAGGCGCGATCGACTATCGCAAGATCGTGATAGGTCCAAGCGCGCTCGACCTGCATCTCAAGGATGCCAAGCTCGCCGTCGATCTCACCCAGATCTCGCTCTACCAGGGCAAGGGCCAGGGCAAGGTCGCGCTCGACGGCAGCGGCGCGGTCCCGGCAATGACGCTGGCCGTCAATCTTTCCGGTATCGAGATCGGACCGCTGCTCAAGGCGGCGGCTGACAATGACCGGCTGAGCGGCACGGGCAAGCTTTCCTTCGATGTCGCCGGCAGCGGCAAGAGCCAGCGCGCGCTGGTGAGCGCACTCAATGGCAAGGGCGCCCTCGATCTTGCCAATGGCCAGATCAAGGGCGTCAATCTGATCGCGCTTGCCGAGAATCCGACCTCCGTCGTGACCGGCGCGAAGGACCAGAACAAGACCGATTTCGGCTCGCTCACGGGGACCTTCACGATCACCAACGGCATCCTGCACAACGACGATTTACAGCTCAAATCGGGCCCCATCCCGGTCACCGGCGCCGGCACCGTCAGCCTGCCGGCCCGCACCGTCAACTATCGGGTGACGGTCAATCTCGCCGGTTCGATCGGCGTGCCGGTGCTGGTGAGCGGCCCATGGGACAATCTCTCCTATCGGCCCGACCTCAGCAGTCTCGCGCGCGATCCCGGTAAGCTCCTCAACACCCTCAAGAACTTCGGGGCCGGCGCTGGCGGCGGGAGCGGAGGCGGTAGCGGTGCCGGGGGCTCGAGCAGCACGTCCAATCCCGCCTCGATCCTCAAGGGCCTCCTCGGCCACTGAGCCCTAGCGCCGCGGCGCCGTTTCGTTCTGGTACCACGCAAGGATCTCGTCGCCGGTCCAGAAGGCGACGGCGTCGTGGCGGCGCGCATAAGCGAGGAATTCCTCGAGATACTTGATCCGGTGCGGCACGCCGGTAATGTAGGGATGGATCGCGAAGGACAGGATCTTGGCCCGTTCCGCGCCCTCGAGATAGAGCCGGTCGAACTGATCGCAGGCCCGTTTGAGGAAAATGTCGGAATGGTGATGCTGCACCATGGCGAGCGGAATGTCGTTGAGCTCGACCGTGTAGGGGAGCGTGACGAGCGGCCCGTGCGCGGTGGCGATGGTGCCGGGCTCGTCGTCCCACACCCAGTCGCCGATATAGCGCACGCCGGCCTCGGTCAGGAGGTCCGGCGTGTCGTAGGTCTCGGTGAGGCCGGGCCCGAGCCAGCCCACCGGCCGCCTGCCGGTGAAGGCTTCGAGCCGATCGAGGGCGCCGTGGATGGCGGCGCGCTGATCGTCGAGCTGGTGGATCGGCATCTGCACGGTGCTGTGGCCCATGAACTCCCACTGGCGCGCGCGCGCCGCTTCGGCGACGCGGGGATAGTGGTCGACGACGCCGGCATTGATCGACAGCGTCGCCCGCGCCTCGATGCGGTCGAGCGCATCGAAGAAGCGCCACACGCCGACGCGCATACCGTATTCGTGCCAACTCCAGTTGCACACGTCCGGAGCGACCGCAACGCCGGTCGGTGCCGGCAGCACCTGCCGCGCCATCGGCCGTTCGATCTCCCATACCTCGAGATTGACGATCGGCCAGACGACGAGGCGCACGCCCTGCGGCAGGCGCAGGGGCGGCCGGTCGACGATGGCGGAGTAGGGCGCGCGCTCGCGCGGCTTCATGGCGTGGCTCCGATCTGGCTGCGGGCAAGCGAGCATAAACCACCGCGCCGCCGGGGCAACGCCCGGCCATGAGCGACAGCGACGTCCCCGCTCTTCTCGAACGCGGCCTGGCGCAGCAGCGCGCGGGGCAGCACAAGGCCGCGATCCAGATCTTTCATCTGGTCTTGCGACGCGGCGGGCCTGCGGCGGCGGTCCTGTGCCGGCTCGGCGACTCCTACGAGCAACTTGGCGATTTCGAGCACGCCGATGCCGCCTATGTCGAGGCGATCGAGCGCGATCCCGACGGGCGCGAGGCCTATCTGCGAGGCGCCGATTTGGCCCAGCGCGCGAGCGCGATGGCGGAGCGCGCCGGGCAGATCCCAGTGGCGCGCGAACTGCGCCAGGGGGCCTTTCGCTACCTGGTGACGCTCGGCGTGCGGCTGGTCGCGCTCGGCGCCTGGCGCGATGCCGAGGCGGCGTTCCGCGGCGCGCGCGGACTCGTGCCCGAGGACTGGGCCGTCCACGTCGATCTCGGCCGCGCGATTGCCGAGCAGGGACGGCTGGACGAGGGCGAGGCATTGATCCGCCAGGGCATCGCGCTCGCCCCGGACCAGGCGCTCCCCCATGTCCATCTCGGCCAGGTGCTCAATCGCCAGGGCCACGCCGACGCGGCCGAGGCGGCGTTCCGGCAGGCCCTGGCGCTCGATCCCAACCTCGCGGCCGCCGCGGCAGGCCTCGACGCCCTCGGGAAAGGGCCGGGCGACACCGATCCCAGCGAGCGCACCGATCCCGGCGACACGCTCCCGCCGCTACCCTGATCCAACTCTCGGCTTTATATAATGGGTTGATCTAGCGGGAAGATTTCGGGTTTTCCCCGGACCGCGCCGAGTGTGCGCGCCTTATTGATGTGGTATTTAAGACACATAGCTTAACTATGTTTGATCCGGCAGGCCAGGTTGCTTGCCTGAGGCCTCTTGCTCCGTCTTGAATTTCCCCCATCGGACGGCGCGAACCGTTCGTTTTCCGCGGAACCTTATGGTTGGGGGTTACATGAACGATAGACAAAGCTGGAGGTCGGGGCTGGCGCTGGGTGGCCTGACGGCTGCGGTGGCGCTGCTGGTCGGCCTGTCGCAGGCCCAGGCCCAAGGCGTGGCGCCGGCGCCGCCGCTGCAGGGCGCAGGTTCGTTCCCCGGCTCGTTCCTGGTGCCGGGCACCAACACCTCACTGCATGTCGGCGGCGTGATCGAGTTCGATGCCCGCTATTCGATGGACGATCTCGGCTCGGCGAGCCCCGGCGGCTACGACAACGCCTATCCCAATTCCGTCGGTCTGCATGGACCCGGCGTCACCAACAGCGCCACCCAGATGCAGCACGGCGTGCTGCGCTTCACCGATCAGTTCACGCGCCCGAACTTCGAGACGCGGACGCCGACCGAGTACGGCGAGGTTAAGACCTACTGGGAAATCGACTTCTCCGGCAGCGCCAGCATTTCCAACAGCGGTGCCGTCGGCGGCAACGGCGGGTTCGCGCCGTCCGGCCCGAGCCAGACGCCGTGCTGCAGCAACTTCAGCCTCGCCCGCCTGAAGCAGGCCTACGGCACCTTGGGTCCGTGGCTGGTCGGCCAGACCAACTCCAACTTTGCCGATCTCGACGCGCTGCCAGACGTCATCGACGCGGCGGGCATGGCCGGCGGCTATGTCTTCCCCGGCATCCGCTACCAGCCGCAGATCCGCTACACCTACCTCCTGCCGAACGGCATGAGCGTGGCGGGTTCGATCGAGCAGTACGAGAGCGCGGGCCTGTTCTCGCCGGCCGCCACGGGTGCGGGCGTGGTTGCCTGGAACAACTTCGACCTGCCGGGCATGTCGCAGCGGTTCCCCGGCTTCACCACCACCGCCCGCATCGATCAGCCCTGGGGCCATGTCGCCTTCCATATCGGCATCGCGCAGGAGCGGATGCAGAACCTGTCTTCTGGCGCGGCCGCCGGGCTGTTGGGCCCGTCGCTCCCCGTCGGGCAGCACATTGCGCGGTGGGGTTACATGCTCGCCTTGACCGGCCATATCAACACCATCGGCCGTGACAAGATCACCTATGATGTTGACTACGGCCAGGGCGCGGCGCAGTTCAACGGCGCGCTCTCCCACGTGGAAACGCAGTGGGAAGAGGGGCTGATCTGCTCGGCAACGTCGGCGGCGCCCAGCAGCAGCTACACCTGCAGTCAACCGCGGGTGATGGGTGGCGAAATCGGCTACTCGCACTGGTGGAACGACACGTGGCGGTCGGGCATCGAGTTCGGCTACGACCAGGAAAGCCGGCCCAGCTCCACCGACGATTGGACGGCGGCCAATCTTGATACCGGCGTCGAGCATCACCACGAATCGGCGCACGTGAATATCCTGTGGACGCCGGTGCCGCCGGTACAATTCGGCCTCGAATATCACTTCTATCGCCGCGACGTGTGGTCGGGCGCGCATGGCTTCAACCACGCCATCGCCGGCCAGGCCCTGTTCAAGTTCTAAAAAGAGAACCACGCACCTTCGCCTCGGACCCGCCAGCCCCAAAGGGCTGGCGGGTTTTCTTATCCGCCGCTTCAATTACGGAATCGCCCTTTTCCCGCCATTGCCGGGCTCGACCGGCAATCCCAGGCCTCGCGCTGATCACGCTCTAGAAAATCGTCGATGCCGAACGGAACGCTGCACGTGCGTCACTGCAACTCCCACGCCCAGATTTCGGTATCCGTGAGATAAATTCACGGACCCGCGGCGCAGCGCTGCTTCGCTATTTTATTTCGACCACGGCGCGTGCGTTCTTACGACCGTGCCTTCCGCTGCACCGAGCCGCGCGCGCTGGAGCCCGCCCGCTGGCGCCATCGCGCCCGGCTGCGGACTGCAGCCGGCTTCGATTGCGGCCGCGCGTGTTTCCAATTGTTCGGCCCGGTCCAGGAACATCGCGATCGACGCAGGGTCGTGCGTTTCACGTGCGAGGTCGCGGCAAATCGCCGCTTCCTCGCGCAGCTTGCGACATTTGTCCACGGATAGTCCCCATTCCGCTGTTCACATCGGCTTATTAGTTGCCCCTACCTTACCACCAATTTTGGGCGAGGCCAAACGGCCCTTTTGGGCTGTCACTTGGGTCTCGATGCGGGTCGGAAAGGAAGCCGTGGCTAGATCCGTCGCTGCGCGACGGCGGTCAGACCACGTCCTTCTGCTCCTGCGCCAGAACCTGCAGGGCTTTGTCGGTGAGCCGGCGAAGAAGGTCGCTGGCCGCCGCGATCTCGGCTTCGGTGAAGCCGTGCGTCAGTTCCTTGTTGAGCCAGTTTTCGATGATCGCGTTGAAAACCGCCTGGCCGCGCGGCGTCAATGCCACCGCGGCCTCGCGCCCGTTCACCGGATTCTTGGTGCGCGAAACTAGATCCCGCTTCACGAGCTGCGCCACCGCAGCGCCTGTGCGCTGCGTATCGAGACTGGCGCCCCGTGCCAGCGCCGTGAGCGAAATCGGCGCGTCGGCGGCGAGATAGGTGATGATCAGCCACTCGACCATGGACATGTCGAACATGCGGCGGAAACGCTGCGAGGTGGCGCTGCGCACCGTCGTGGCGAGGCGGATGACGTGCCAAGCCAACAGCTCGCTCCCTTCGGGAGCGGCCGATGGTTCCTCCGAGGATCCAGCGATGGGAACTGTCCGCATAGTCGACAAGACTTCGAGACTTCGAGTGCGCGGTCGTTGGCAGGCGCCGCTCTTAGCAGAAATCGTTCTAGGCCGCCGCGAGCAAATCATCCCCAAGCCACTAAAATTCATATCGGCAAATAAATCACTACTAATATATGTGTGTTTAATGCAACAACGACGTTGCATTTCCGACACACCGCGCCGGATATTCTTGTTCTGCGTGCTCGATTGCTTGCCGGGATTCAGGTTAACGGTCATTACAAGGCATCGGACGGCGCGAACCGTTCGTTTTCCGCGGAACCTTATGGTTGGGGGTTACATGAACGATAGACAAAGCTGGAGGTCGGGGCTGGCGCTGGGTGGCCTGACGGCTGCGGTGGCGCTGCTCGTTGGCCTGTCGCAAGCTCAGGCCCAAGGCGTGGCGCCGGCGCCGCCGCTGCAGGGCGCAGGTTCGTTCCCCGGCTCGTTCCTGGTGCCGGGCACCAACACCTCGCTGCATGTCGGCGGCGTGATCGAGTTCGATGCCCGCTATTCGATGGACGATCTCGGCTCGGCGAGCCCCGGCGGCTACGACAACGCCTATCCCAATTCCGTCGGTCTGCATGGACCCGGCGTCACCAACAGCGCCACCCAGATGCAGCACGGCGTGCTGCGCTTCACCGATCAGTTCACGCGTCCGAGCTTCGAGACGCGGACGCCGACCGAGTACGGCGAGGTCAAGACCTACTGGGAAATCGACTTCTCCGGCAGCGCCAGCATTTCCAACAGCGGTGCCGTCGGCGGCAACGGCGGGTTCGCGCCGTCCGGCCCGAGCCAGACCGACTGCTGCAGCAACTTCAGCCTGCCCCGCTTGAAGCAGGCTTATGGCACCTTGGGTCCGTGGCTCATCGGCCAGACCAACTCCAACTTTGCCGATCTCGACGCGCTGCCAGACGTCATCGACGCGGCGGGCATGGCCGGCGGCTATGTCTTCCCCGGCATCCGCTACCAGCCGCAGATCCGCTATACCTACCTCCTGCCGAACGGCATGAGCGTGGCGGGTTCGGTCGAGCAGTACGAGAGTTCGGGCCTGTTCTCGCCGGCCGCCACGGGTGCGGGCGTGGTTGCCTGGAACAACTTCGACCTGCCGGGCATGTCGCAGCGGTTCCCCGGCTTCACCACCACCGCCCGCATCGATCAGCCCTGGGGCCATGCCGCCTTCCATATCGGCATCGCGCAGGAGCGGATGCAGAACCTGTCTTCTGGCGCGGCCGCCGGGCTGTTGGGCCCGTCGCTCCCCGTCGGGCAGCACATTGCGCGGTGGGGTTACATGCTCGCCCTGACCGGCCACATCAACACCATCGGCCGTGACAAGATCACCTATGATGTTGACTACGGCCAGGGCGCGGCCCAGTTCAACGGCGCGCTCTCCCACGTGGAAACGCAGTGGGAAGAGGGGCTGGTGTGCTCGGCTTCGACAGCCGCGCCCAGCAGCAGCTACACCTGCAGCCAGCCGCGGGTGATGGGTGGCGAAATCGGCTACTCGCACTGGTGGAACGACACGTGGCGGTCGGGCATCGAGTTCGGCTACGACCAGGAAAGCCGGCCCAGCTCCACCGACGATTGGACGGCGGCCAATCTTGATACCGGCGTCGAGCATCACCACAAATCGGCGCACGTGAATATCCTGTGGACGCCGGTGCCGCCGGTACAATTCGGCCTCGAATATCACTTCTACCGCCGCGACGTGTGGTCGGGCGCGCATGGCTTCAACCACGCCATCGCCGGCCAGGCCCTGTTCAAGTTCTAAAAAGAGAACCACGCACCTTCGCCTCGGACCCGCCAGCCCAAAAGGCTGGCGGGTTTTCTTATCCGCCGCCGCCGTGCAGGTCCTGGTTGTTGAGCCTGAGCGGGCCGCCGGCACAGGTTCCGAGCGCGCCGCATGCCGGATTGGTTTCGGGGTCATAGGGCGCGTAGTAGCCTTGCCCGGTCGTCGCGGAGCCCGGGTATTGCGTGACGCATCCGCCGAGGAGCATCGACCCGGCGATTGCGACCAGCGACGCCGCGGCAATGAAACGTCTCATAGTGGTCTCCCCTGCACCGATAGGCCGCGGCGCAACGCACGCCGGCCGCGTATAGAAACGCAACCAGCGACGTAGCCATCCGGTTTCCGCTTTTCAATCGCGCATCAATCAATCGTGAAGCCGCATCTGCGGCAGGCCGGCGGGGGTCTATCGGCCGCCCGGCACCACGCCGTGTCGCGATACCCCGATGAGCGCGGTCAACCGCTCCGGCGCCGCGAGGAGATCGCGGCTTGATCCCTCATGCACGATCCGTCCGCGATCGAGCACGATGGCTTTCTCTGCGAAGGCCAGCGCGATGCGCGCATGCTGCTCGACCAGGAGAATGGCGAGGTCGTCCTCGCGCTTCAGCCGGTCGAGTCCGGCGAGCACCGCCTCGACGATCACCGGCGCCAGCCCCTCGAGCGGCTCGTCCATCAACAGAAGCGTCGGATTGCCCATGAGCGCCCGCCCGATGCTGAGCATCTGCTGCTCGCCGCCGGAGAGTTCGTTGCCGCGATGGCGCCGGCGCTCGGCGAGCGATGGGAAGAAGTCATAGATCCGCGCCATCGTCCATTGCCCCGGCCGCGCCGCCACGGTCAGGTTTTCTTCGACCGTGAGCGATTTGAAGATCTCGCGCTCCTGCGGCACGAAGCCGATGCCCAGACGCGAGCGGCGGTAGGGCGCCAGCGGTCCGAGCGCGTCGGCGCCGAAGCGGATCGTGCCGCCATGCAGCGTCGTATGTCCCATGATAGTGGCGAGCAGCGTCGTTTTGCCGACACCGTTGCGGCCAAGGACGGCCAGCGTACCGCCCGCGGGCACCGTGACCGAAACGCCCTCGAGCACGACGGTGTCGCCATAGCCTGCCCGCACATCCTCGATGACGAGCGCCGCGGCGGCGGTCATGCCGGCTCCCGCTCGCCGAGATAGACCTGGCGCACGCGCGGGTCGGCGGCGATTTCGGCCGGCGGACCTTCGACCAGCACCGCGCCCTGCACCAACACGGTGATTCGCCGCGCGATGCGGAAGACCAGGTCCATGTCGTGCTCGATGATGAGCAGCGTGATCTCCGGCGGAAGCTGCTCGATCTCGTCGATGATGGTGCCGCTTTCGCCGGCCGGCACGCCCGCGGCCGGCTCGTCGAGCAGCAGCACCTTGGGATGAAGCCCCAAGGCGACGGCGATCTCGACGAGACGCTGACGGCCATAGGCGAGCTCGCGCACCGGCCGCAACGCCTCGTCGGCGATACCCAGACGCTCCAGGAGCGCGAAGGCCTCTTCGATGACGGCGCGGCGCGAGCCGGCGGGCCGCAGAATGCCGCCGGCAACGCCGAGACGCTCGCTCACCGCAAGCGACACGTTCTCGAGCACCGTGAGCCCGCGCAGCAGCGTGGTGATCTGGAACGTGCGCACCAGCCCGCGCTTCACGCGCTGCGCCTGGCCGAGCGCGGTGATGTCGCTGCCGCCGAGCAGGATGCGCCCGGCGCTCGGGGTGGAGCGCGCCGGTCACGAGATTGACGAACGTCGTCTTGCCCGCGCCGTTCGGGCCGATGAGGGCATGGCGCGCGCCCGCCTCCAGCCGGAAGTCGATGGCGTTTGCCACACGCAAGGCGCCGAAGCTCATCGACAGCGCGCGGGTCTCCAGCGCCGCCTCGCTCATGCGCGCTTCCACCGCGCCCGCAGCCGGTCGATGAACCCGAACGCGCCGCCCGGCGCGAACACCACGACCAGCACGAGGACGAGCCCGATCCAGAAATACCAATAGACCGGGTCGATCGCCGCGAAGCGGTCCTGCAGGATCATGTAGAGCGGCACGCCGATGAACGCGCCGTAAAGATGGCCGACCCCGCCGAGAATCAGCATGATGAGGACCGAGCCCGAGCGGTCGAAGCTCAACACGCCCAACCCGACGAACTGCGTCGTCTGCGCGACCAGCGCGCCGGAAACGCCGGCCAATGCCGCGGAGATGGTGTAGACGGTGACGCGCCGCCAGAACACGGGCGTGCCGATGGCATGCATGCGGGTCTCGTTCTCACGAATGCCCGTGAGCGACCGGCCGAACGGCGAATGCACGACCATCCGCGCGATGAGCCAGCATACGAAGAGCGCGGCCAGGCAATACCAATAGGCGGTCCTGCCGTAGAGGTCGAAGTTGAAGCCCAGCACCGGCCACACGTTCATGCCGCCCAATCCGTCGGCGCCGCCGGTGATCTTGTCCGCCTTGTTGGCGACCTCGTAGAGCATGGTTGCGACGACAAGCGTCAGCATCAGGAGCGTCAGGCCCTGCGTGCGCAGCACTACGACGCCGCTGACAAAGCCCACGATGGCGGCGCCGATCGCCGCGACGAGGAGGCCGCTGATCGGTTCGCCCCAGCCGTGCACGGCCAGCAAGCCCGCGACATAGGCGCCGGTGCCGAAAAAGGCGGCATGGCCCAGCGTGATGATACCGGCATAGCCGAGAATGAGATCGAGCGACAGGCCGAACAGCGTGGTGGCGAGCACCTGCGAGCCCAGCGCGAGATAGTCGGGAAAGAGGAAATAGGCTGCGAACGCCACCGCCCACGGCAGCGCCTCGACAATGTGAAAGCGATGGCGCCGGGCAAGGACGTCGACCGCGCTTTGCCGGGTGATGCGAGGGGCAAGGGTTGCCGTCATGCGTGACCGAAGAGGCCGCGCGGCCGCCACAGCAGGATGACGAGCGTCAGCGCATAGATGAAGAAGGCACCGAACTCGGGCAGCAGATACTTGAATCCCGTATCGGCGACGCCGAGCAGCAACGCGGCGACGAACGGTCCGCGAATGCTGCCCAATCCGCCGACCGAGACGACGATGAGAAAATAGACGAGATGCTCGAGCGCATAGGCCGGCTCGATCGCCAGGATCTCGGCGCCCAGCGCGCCGCCCAGGGCGGCAAGCCCGCTGCCCAGCGCGAAGGCGACGGTGAAGAGGCGCGAGGTGTTGATGCCGACCGACTGCGCCATGCGGCGGTTGTCGACCGCGGCGCGGATCTGCGCCCCGAATTGCGTGCGCTCAAGACCGAGCCACAGCACGGTCACCAGCACGGCGCCGGAGGCGATGAGAAAGGTGCGATAGGTGGGGAACTCGCGAAATCCCAACTGGATCTGGCCGCTCAAGACCGCCGGCGGCTGGAACGGTTCGGCCAGCGGGCCCCAGATGAACTTCGCCGTCGCTACCGACATGAAGACCAGGCCCACCGTCAGCAGCACCTGGTCAAGCTCGTCGGCGCCATAGAGCCGGCGAAAGAGCAAGCGCTCGAGCGGCACGCTCGCGGCGGACGCCACGATGACGCCGGCCACCACCGCCGGCACGAACGGCATGCCCAGCCGGCTCATCATCGTCGTCATGATGTAGCCGCCGAGGGCGGCGAAGACGCCGTGCGCGAGGTTGACGAACCCCATCAGCCCCATCGTCACCGACAACCCCACCGACACGAGGTAAAGCACCATCGCGAAAGCGAGGCCGTGGAAGAGGATGCTGATGGAAGCGGCGAGGACCTCGGTCATGCTTGCGGCTGCCCTAACCCTCCCCCGTGCGCGGGGGAGGGTGCGGGAAAGGCGCGTTCGACGCTACTTGGAGCTTCCGGCGGGGCTGACGACCTGTCCGAGATCGTTGACCATGCCGATTGTCTCGAATTCGGTATCGACCAGCTCGTTTCCCTTCTTCTCGACGCGCCGCATATAGACGTTCTGGACGATGTCGCGCGTGTTGGGATCGATCATGACCGGTCCCTTGGGGCTCTCGGCATCTTTCCAGTTCTTGAAATACGCCATCGCCTCGTCGCCGGTGAACTTGCCCTTGGTGCGCTCGACGAGGTCGAAGATCATGTTCATCCCGTCCCAGGCGTCGGCCGTTTCGAAGTCCGGCTTGATCTTGGTGCCGTACTCCTTGAACCAGTCCTGGAGGAACGCCTTGTTCGCCGGCCGGACCGCGTCGGCGGAATAGACGCCCGACGTCACCAGCCCCACCGCCTGATCGCCGATGTTGGGAAGCTCCTCGTCGGGGACGAGATCCTCGGTCGAGATGAGGTGGACGCCGGCACCTTGCAGGCCGAGGTCGCGGGCCGCCTTCATGATCTCCGTGGCCTGCGGGCCGGCGGGCACGAAGATGTAGAGCACGTCAGGATGCGCGTCCTTGACACGTTGGAGGAAGGGCGCGAAGTCGGGCGTGGTGGGCGGCGCGGGGAAGTTTACCGATCCGACCATCTTTCCCCCGGCCGCAGCGAAGGCCTTGGCAAAGGCGTCCGCGCCTTCATGTCCGGGGGCATAGTCGCTCACGGCGGTATAGGCCGTCTTGTAGCCTTGCTTCGCCGCCCAAGTGCCAAGCGGATAGGCCTGTTGCGGCAGCGTGAAGGAAACGCGGACCATATAGGGCGATTCGGTCACGGCCTTGGTTGCTGCGGCATTCATCGAAATGATCGGCATTTTGGCCTGGTTCGCCACCGGCCCGACCGCCATGAAATTCGGCGACCACACGAAGCCGGTGAGGAGCTGGACGTGGTCGCGGGTGATGAGCTCTTGCGCGAGGCGCTTGGCGACATCGGGGAACGCGCCGGTATCGTCGCGTTCGATGAGCTGGATCTTCACGCCCGGCGGCAGGTCTTTCTGATGCAGCTTGTAGTAGAGCTGAAGGCCCTTCTCCAGCATGTCGCCCTGCGCGGCGGTCGGCCCGGAAAACGTGTTGATGACGCCGACCTTTACCACGGTCTGCGCGGCCGCCGGCATCGCCACCGCGCACGCCGTCAGCAAGGCTCCGGCAACGGTCGGCAATACGTTCCGCGTCTTGTGCATGCTTCGCCCTCCCTGGCATCGGCCGGCCACGTTCTTACGCTCGCGGCGGGTCCTAACAACACTATAGGGGGCAGGATTGACACAGGCAATAAAGGGCGGGGCCGCTGCCCTCACACAGGGTTGCCGCGGGTCGTGAGGTTACCGGTGCGAAGGCAGTCGCGGAAATGCTCGAGCGCCCAGGTGACGGACGGAAAGGCCAGATCCTGCCACGGGATCTCGTCCCACGCGAAGAGCCGCACCTCGAGGCTCTCCGGTCCCGCCGCGATGTCGGGCGAGATCAGGCGGGCGCGATAGATGAGCTGCACCTGGCTGATGCGCGGGATGTCGTAGACCGCGAGCAGGCCGTCGATGGCGATCTCGGCGTGCGCCTCTTCCCACGCCTCGCGCGCGGCCCCGGCCGGGGTCGCCTCGTCGAGTTCGAGATAGCCGGCCGGCAGCGTCCAGTATCCAGTTCTGGGATCGATCGCGCGGCGGCACAGCAAGATGCGATCTTCCCAGCGGCACACCGCGCCGACGACCAGCTTGGGATTCTCATAGGCGACGAAGCCGCAATCGCGGCATACCTTGCGTTCGCGATTGTCGCCGGCGGGGATCGCAAGATGGTGGGGCCCCCTCGGAGGCAGGGCATCGGACATCGGCCCTCCCGCGGCGCGATGCTGTGACGGGGACGCTCAGACCAGGATGTCGACGATGCGGCCGCGCAGGCCCGGTCCCGCCGCAGGCCGTTCGTCCTGCATCGGCATGGGCGGCGTGCGGCGCGTGGCCACCGCGGTCACGGGGCGCACCAGAACCAGCGGTAGATTGCGCACCACCGCGGGTGCCGCGACAACCTCTGGTCCATTAACGATGCGCACCGCCGACGCTCCCATGAAAACGCCGCAAACCATAGCATTTTCGCGGGCTTTATCGCAATCGCCGCAAGCGCAAGCGGCGCGTCATGGTTAACGCTGGGCGGCGCGCACGAGGGCCGCGACCCCCGGCAGCTCGCGGCCCTCGAGCCATTCCAGGAAGGCGCCCCCCGCGGTCGAGACATAGCTCAGATCATCGCTCACGCCCGCTTGCGCCAGCGCCGCGACCGTGTCGCCGCCCCCGGCGACGCTGATGAGCCGTCCCGCGCGGGTGAGCGCGCCAACGCGCCGGGCAAGGGCCGTGGTACCGGCTTCGAAAGGCGGCACCTCGAACGCGCCCACCGGCCCGTTCCACACCAGCGTGCGGCACGTCTCCAGGCGTGCGCCGATCGCGGCGACACTCGCCGGCCCGATATCGAGGATCATCCGATCGCGCGGCACGCGGTCGATCGGCACCACCTGCGTTGCCACGCCAGGCGCGAGTTTTTCGGCCACCACGGCATCGACCGGCAGCACCAGCGTCGCGCCCGCGGCCTTGGCGCGCGCGAGAATGCCGCGCGCGGTGTCGGCCATGTCGCGCTCGCACAGCGACGTGCCGATCTCGATGCCCTGCGCGGCGATGAGCGTGTTCGCCATCGCGCCGCCGATGACGAGGCTGTCGACTTTGCCGAGGATGAAGATGAGGAGGTCGAGCTTGGTCGAGACCTTGGCGCCGCCGATGATCGCCATCACCGGCCGCTGCGGCGTCTCCAGCACCGAGGCAAGCGCGTCGAGCTCCGCCTGCATCAGCCGGCCGGCAACAGCGGGGAGGTGATGGGCAATCGCCTCGGTCGAAGCATGCGCGCGATGTGCCGCGGCGAAGGCATCGTTGACATAGATGTCGCCGAGCGCGGCGAGCGCCCGCGCGAAGCCGGGATCGTTCGCTTCCTCCCCGGCGTGGAAGCGGAGATTTTCCAAGAGCGCGACATCGCCGGGCGCGAGCGCGGCAACGACGCGCTCTGCCGCGGGACCGATGCAGTCCTCGGCGAAAGCAATCTCGCGCCCATCGAGCGCACGCGCCAATGCGGGAACGACTTGCCGCAACGACAGCGCCGGATCGCGCCCCGTGGGTCGGCCGAAATGCGACATGAGGACGATGCGGGCGCCTTTGGCGGCGAGTTCGCGGATGGTCGGCGCCAGTCGCTCGATGCGCGTGGCATCGCTCACCGCGCCGTCCTTCACCGGCACGTTGAGGTCGGCGCGCAAGAGCACGATCTTGCCGGCAGCGTCGATGTCGTCGAGCGTCAGAAACCGCATGTCATGAGCCAGGAAGCAGGATTCCGGAACCGAGGGGCAGTCGAGGCGTAACGGAGGGTTACCGCTCCGGGTTCCTCGCCGCTCGCGCCCTGTCATGATCGTTTGAAGTTGCAACGCTCCTTTCGGGCGTCATTGCGAGCGCAAGCGAAGCAATCTCGACGAGATTGCGTCGTCGCTGCGCTCCTCGCAATGACATCGCTGATGCAACTCCAAGCGATCGGGCTCTAGGCGTCGTTGGGCGGGACCCAGGGAATGCGCGCGACGTCGATCCCCTCATCGGCGAGCGTGCGCGATTCCGTCGGCGTCGCCTCGCCGTAGATGCCGCGCGCCTCGGACTCGCCGCGATGGATGCGGCGCGCCTCTTCGGCAAAGCGCGGCCCGACATAGTCGCAGTTGGTCTCCACGTGCTTGCGCAGTTCCTGGAGGGCGCGGCGCATCTCGGCCGGGCTGGGCGGCGCTTCGTCTTCGGCGCTGGAGCGGCGCGGGCGCGGCGCCATCACCGCCTTCTCGACCTCGTTATCGCCGCATTCCGGGCAGGCGATCAGTCCGCGCGACCGCTGCCGGTCATAGGCGGCATTGTCGCGGAACCACGCGTCGAACTCGTGCTCGACCGGGCATCGGAGCTTGAACAGGATCATGACCGCCGGTTAACCATCGCTGCAATCGCCAATCTATGCAGATAAGTTTAGCGGCCGCGATGGTCAAGGGCCACGGGGAAGCGCGCCGGTCACTCGGCCGCCAGCCCGTCGCGGTGCGGCGGCGCGAAGGGCCGGTCGTGGCCCAGCGAGGGGACGGCGCGGCGGGCCTCGGCGGCCTTTGCCGGATCGATCTCGGCAAGGACGAAGCCGGTGCCATCCACGGCCTCGGCGAGGATTTCGCCCCATGGCGCCACGATGAGCGAATGGCCATAGGTGCGCCGTCCCTCGGCATGCTCGCCCCATTGCGCCGGCGCGAAGACGAAGCAGAAATTCTCGATCGCCCGCGCCCGCAGCAGCACGTGCCAATGGGCGCGCCCGGTCGGCACCGTGAAGGCGGACGGCACCGCCAGGAACTGCGCGCCGGCCTGCGCCAGCGCGCGATAAAGATGCGGGAAGCGCAGGTCGTAGCACACGCTCATGCCGAGCATGCCCCACGGCAGTGCGGCCAAGCGCCGCCGCCTCGCCGGGCCGGAACGCCGCCGATTCGCGATAGCTCTCGCCGCCCTCGAGCGTCACGTCGAACATGTGGATCTTGTCGTAGCGCTGCGACGATGGCGCCATCGGGCGCGATCAGGAACGAGCGGTTGCGCAAGCGCTCGTCGGTCCCCTCGCGCACGACGATCGAGCCCAGGAGCAGCCAGGCGCCGGTCTCGCGCGCGAGATCGCGTGAAGGCAGCGAGCATCGGATGCTCGGCCTCCGCCCTCGCCTTTTCCAGGCGCAGCGGACGGCGCGGCTCGATCATGTCGCTCACCTCCGGCGTCATGATGAGGTCGGCGCCCTGGTCGCGGGCGCGCCGGACGAGGTCGGCACGCGGCGGCGACGTTGGGACCGATGTCGCGGCCCGCGGTGAGCTGGATGCACGCGGCGGTGAAGCTGCCGCTCACGGCGCAATCCCGAGCAGCGGGTCGAGCCCGCCCTGCACGGTCGAGCGCGGCAAGTTCGTCCGAGCCGCCGATATGGGCGCCATCGATGAAGATCTGCGGCACGCTGGTGCGGCCGCCCGCGCGCTCGATCATCTCGTCGCGCCGGGACGGATCCTCCAGCACGTCGATGTTCTCGTACGCCACGCCCTTGCGCTCCAACAGCGCCTTCGCCCGCGCGCAATAAGGACAGAAGAGCGTCGAATAGATCTCCACCCGCGCCATGCTCTCACCCGCCGTACCGGCCGTTTGCCGGATTCATCGCCACACCATCTGGGGCTCGGCACCCATCGGTCAAGTCTCCTCGCGCACCGTGCGCGCCAGCGTCAGCACATCGACCCGTGCCGCGCCGGCACGGCCCAGCACGCGCGCGCATTCGGCGAGCGTCGCGCCGGTGGTGAAGACATCATCGACCAGCAGGATGCGCATTCCCGCGACTTTGCGTCCGCCGCGCAGCGCGAAGGCGCCGGCGACGTTGCGACGGCGGCCGACCGCGTTGCGCTTGCCCTGCGAGGGCGTGCGGCGGCGGCGCTCGAGCCAGTCGGCGCCGACCGGCGGCCCGCCCGCCGCGACGATGGCATGCGCCAGCACGGCCGCCTGGTTGTAGCGGCGCGCGAAGAGCCGGGTCCAATGCAGCGGCACCGGCACCAGCACATCGGCCTCGGCCAAGAGGGTGGCGCCGGCACGCCGCATCCAGGTGCCGAAGGTTGGCGCGAGATGGAGCCGGTCGCCGTGCTTGAAGGCCAGGATCAGCCCCCGGCTCTCCTCGTCATAGCGTAATGCCGCGCGGGCGCTGGCGAAGGCCGGCTTCTCGCGCATGCAGGCGGCGCAGAGCGCGTCCGCGCCGAGCTCGTAGGCGAAGGGCAGGCCGCAGCAGGCGCAGCACGGCGCCCCCAGGAACGTGATGCCGCGCCAGCACGTCGCGCACAGTCCGCCGGTCTCGCCCACCGCCGCGCCGCATTTGGCGCAGCGCGGCGGCAGCAGCAGATCAAGCGCCGCGCCGGCAAAGCGCTTCAAGACCGGCCCATGGGCGAGCGTCAGCATCCCGCGATGGGAGCGCGGCGCGGCGATCCTTGTCAACCCAAAGGTCGGCGCCGCCTTGGCCCCTCCACGCCGGGCCGCCAGCGTGCCATATAGAGGCGATGGAAGAGGCAGCGCCGCTCAGCGTCTTCGACTTGCGTGCCGTGCGCCTCCATCGCGCGCGGGCGCTGCGCGACGACCAGCGCGGATTTTCTCGTCACCGAGGCGGCGGAGCGGCTGGCCGACCGGCTCGCCGATGTGAGCCGCAGCTTTCCCCGCGCGCTCGATCTCGGCTGCGGCGCCGGCGTGCTGGCCCGCGCGCTCAAGGGGCGCGGCGGGATCGAGTTTCTGGTCGCTGCCGACGGCGCCGAGGCGTGCGCGCGCGCCGCCGCCTTGCCGCGCGTGGTCGCCGAGGCCGAGGCGCTGCCGTTTGCGACCGTACGCGTTCGATCTGGTGCTGAGCAATCTCGCGCTGCACTGGACCAACGATCTGCCGGGCGCGCTGGTGCAGTTGCGGCAGATCCTGCAGCCCGATGGGCTGCTGCTGGCGACGCTGTGGGGCGGCGAGACGCTGTTCGAGCTGCGCCGCGCCCTCATCGAGGCCGAGCTTGCCGAGGAAGGCGGCGCCAGTCCGCGCGTTGCGCCCTTCGCCGACGTGCGCGATCTGGGCGGGCTGCTGCAGCGGGCGGGCTTCGCGCTGCCGGTGGTCGATGCCGACACGATCGAAGTGAGCTATCCCGACGCGATGGCGCTGATGCGCGATCTGCGGGCGATGGGCGAGAGCAACGCCGTTGCTGAGCGCCGCCGCGGCTTCACCCGCCGCGCCACGCTGGCGCGCGCGGCCGCGGCCTATGCCGAGCATTGCGAGCGTGCCGATGGCCGCATCACCGCGACCTTCGTGCTGGTCACGCTGACCGCGTGGGCGCCGCATGCGAGCCAGCCGCAGCCGCTGCGGCCGGGCAGCGCCGAGGCGCGGCTGGCCGATGCGCTGGGCGCGCGCGAGCATTCCGCCGGCGATCAAGCGCCGCGCCGTGACCGTCGCCCCTGGGGATGACGCGCCGCACCAGGCTGTGAATAGCGGGGAGAAGCCGGATCGTGCCGTCCCTGCCGCGGCTTGGCACGCGGTTGGACGGGGATGGCGCGGCGCGCAACAAAAGCATGGATGTGAATTCTATCTGCTTGATTCCGATGGGTTCGGCGCAGCCTCATGACGGTTTGAAAGGAGCGCGCCATGGGCGACGCCAAAACCAGCCTTGTTCACGGCCGAGCCAAGCACCGACGATCCCGGCGTGCTGGCCGCGCCGCGCACGGGCATCCTGCCCTATCAGCAGCTCCGCGCGATGCTGCGCGAGCACGAGATCGTCGCGCTGGCCGAGGAGATCCGCCCCGACCAGGTGCAGCCGGCGAGCCTCGATCTGCGGCTTGGCCCCACCGCCTATCGCGTCCGCGCGAGCTTCCTGCCGGGGCGCCAGGCGACGGTGATGGAGCGGATCGAGCAGCTCGACGGCTATGCCATCGACCTGCGCGCCGGGGCGGTGCTGGAGAAAGGCTGCGTCTATGTCGTGCCGCTGATGGAGCGGCTGGCGCTATCGAGCGCGAGCGGCCTTACCGGCTTTGCCAACCCCAAGAGCTCGACCGGCCGGCTCGACATCCTGACGCGGCTGATGACCGACCGCGGCGAGGCGTTCGACCATGTCGAGCGCGGTTATCAGGGGCCGCTCTATCATCGAGATCGCGCCGCGCACCTTCAGCATCGTCGTGCGCACGGGCACGCGGCTCAACCAGGTGCGCTTCCGCCGCGGCTCGCCGGCGATCGCCGTCACCGAGATCCAGCGCCTGCAGGACGCGGGCGAGCTCGTCCAGGGCGAGGATCCCGCGGCGCAATCTCCGCGAGAAGCTGGTCGGCGTCACCATCGACCTCGAGGGCGCGGGGCCGGACACGCTCATCGGCTATCGCGCCAAGAAGCACACCGACCGCATCGACATCGACCGCATCGGCGCCTACGAGCCGCTCGACTTCTGGGAGCCGCTCTATTTCCGCCGCCGCTCGACGATCGTGCTCGACCCCGACGAGTTCTACATCCTGGTGACGCGGGAGGCGGTGCGGGTGCCGCCGGACTATGCGGCCGAGATGATCGCCTATGACAGCGCGGTGGGCGAGTTCCGCGTGCATTATGCCGGGTTCTTCGATCCCGGCTTCGGCTGGGACACCTCGACCGGCACCAGCAAGGCGGTGCTGGAGGTGCGCTCGCACGAGGTGCCGTTCATGCTGGAGCATGGCCAGACCGTGGGCTGGCTGCGCTACGAGCGCATGATGGCGCGCCCCGACCGTCTCTACGGCGCGGCGATCGGCTCGACCTACCTCAACCAGACCCTGGCGCTCGCCAAGCAGTTCCGGACGGCGGCGGCGATCGCACGCTAGAAATTTTTCTGGCGGCATAAGCTCGCGCGCCACGGCGGCTTTACCACGACGATCCCACGATTCTGGCAAGCCCAGCCGCGGCACTGGCGATCCAGGCCGCTTTCACGCCTTGTTACTATTATAGAGTGTAGTGTACTTTCCCGAGCGGGCGGCGGGGATTACACAGCCATGCAGGGAATATCCGTCAGGTCTATAAAGATTGTGCTCGTCTATGCAATCAAGCTCTTCGGCGGCTTCATGCTTGCGAGATATGTCGCGCGCGGAGGGCTGCGCATCATCTGCTGGCACGGCATTTCGCGTGTGGATGAGCACCTCTTCAGGCCAAGTCTCTTCATTACCCCGCTGGAGTTACGAAACCGGTTCGCGTGGCTGAAGCGCAGCGGGCTGCCCGTGCTGGCGCTTGGCGACGCGGTGCGCCGCCTTGCCGCCGGAACCCTGCCGGCTGGCGCGACGGTGCTGACTTTCGATGATGGCTGGGCGTCATGGGACGAGGCGAGGGAGATCGTGTGCGACCTGCCAATCACCGCCTACGTTATGACATGCTACTTGGACCGGCCGGAGCCGATATTCAATCTCTTCGCGCGGTACGCTTATTGGAAATCCGGGAAAGATCGGCTTCCCCTCTCGATCGGGGAAGTGACCTTTGGCGAGCTCTGGGCGCATGCGGGGCCGCTCTCATTCGATGATCGCGCCGCGTTGCTGCCGGAGATTGCCGAGGCGGCGAGGATCGATCTTGAGTGCATCGTCCGTGAGCGCCGTTTTGGACTGCTTAACTCCGGCGAACTTAAGGTTCTGGGTTGGGACATCCAGCTTCACACCCATCTCCATGAGTGGAGCCGCGAGGCAGCATGGATCGCCGAACAGCTCGTGCTGAACGCGCAATTGCTTCGCCCGGTCGCGCGCGGGCCGTTGGAGCACTTGTGCTACCCTGCGGGCGAGTATTACCCAGAGAACTTCGCACAGTTGTCGCAGCTCGGCGTCATCTCGGCGACGACCTGCGAAAAGCGCTTCAACTGGCCGGGCGACAACCCCCTGGCGCTCGGCCGAATTCTTGACAGCCACGATCTTCCACAGATTTTGTTCGAGGCCGAGATATCAGGTGTCTTCGAGGTGATGCGCTGGGCCAGAGGAGCACTGCATCGGCGCACGACCGCAGCTCGAGCGAGGACCGTATGAGCAGCTTCGTGGATCGCTATATCGCGACGTTCGATGCGCTCCCGGCCGCCGCGCACCCTCAGCATCTACCCGATGAGGCAAGAACCCTGCTCTCCGCGTCCGGCGACGCCGATGCTCTCAATCGTCAGGCAATGCAGCGTATGATCGAGCGTTTCGAGGAACGGCGTGTTCAAGCGAAGACCAAATTTCCCGACTCGATCATTGAGCTCTTCAAACAAGACCATGTGCGCATCCTGAACGAGATCGCGACCAAGCCGAAAGGCCATTTCGTCCACCCCAACGACTGGTTCTGTAAGGATTTTGGCGTCTGCCGGTTGACCATCGCCCCAGCGGGCGCTCAGATCGTGCATCTGCGCTCGGGCGTACCACGCTCTGTCATCTGGAAGGACGGACCCGCACAAGCGGCCAGCGCGGCGCGTTTCCTAATCCGCAATGGATCCCGGCCTTATTACGAGATACACACTCACAGCCCCTGGCTCGCCGAGTTCACTCCGAAAGGATGGGACCGCTGCTACATTCGGGTTGCTGATCTCCTGGCGGAAAATCCTGACGTCAAGGGCATGGTGGGGGGAAGCTGGTTCTACGATACCGAAATCGAACGAGTGTCACCGCGTTTGGCCTATCTTCGCCGTGGGCCACTTGAGAACGGAGCGAAGATATTTTATTGGGGCGGCAATCCGGCGGACAACATTGGCAATGCCACCGCGACATCCGAGACACGCCGAAAGCTCGTCGCGGAGGGGAAATATAAGCCCGTTGCCTATATGATGATATGGGGGCGGAACGAGCTCCTCGATTGGGCACGCACGCGACGGCATTTGCTGGCCGAGCCATAGGTCTCGACATCGCCGATCACTTGCCCCACGAGTCAGGGACACAATTTCGATGTTACCCGCGTCGAATAAAATTATGGGTTGTGTCCGCGTAAATCGCGGCGCCAGCAAGGCGGTGCTGGAGGTGCGCTCGCACGAGGTGCCGTTCATGCTCGAGCACGGCCAGACGGTGGGATGGCTGCGCTATGAGCGCATGATGGCGCGCCCCGACCGCCTCTACGGCGCGGCGATCGGCTCGACCTACCTCAACCAGACCCTGGCGCTCGCCAAGCAGTTCCGCACGGCGGCGGCGATCGGACGCTAAGGCTCGTGGCGGGCTCCGCCGTCCGTCACTCCCACGGATTAAAGAAATCGACGCTCATGGGCTGAAAATCAGCAACGTTGCGGGTGGCAACGGTCAAATGATGGACCAAGGCCGTCGCCGCAATCAGGGCATCGCGCTCGGCCCGGGGGCCGGCACATTGAGCCGCGCGCAACGCTGGGCGACCGCGATGTCGACAGGCAGAATGCGGCCCTCGAATGCCGGCAAGACCTTGCGGTCGATCCACGCGCGAAGGACCGCCCCCTGCGCCTCGTCGCGGCGCTCCACCATCAGCGCGCCGGCTTCGATCTCGAGGATGGTGATGGCCGACAGAAAAAAGTCCGAGGGGTGGATCGCGTCGGCCCAGGAAGCGACTTTCGCATCGGTTCGATCGCGGCGCCGCAGTTCCGACAGAACATTGGTGTCGAGCAGAAACATTACGGCAGGGACGCCGGACGAAAGATGCCGCCACCCAGTCGGGGCGGGTCGAACTCGATATCTTCGACGCCCGGCTGGTCCAGGAGCTCACGCAGGGTCGGGCCGCCGCTCACCAGGTGGCGGTAGGCATCGTGCCGCAGCAGCACATAGGCCGGCTCGCCCCGGTCGGTGATGATCACCGGCCCGTTATCGGCAGCGCGTTTGGCGCGGCTCACATCCTGATTGAATTCTCGGCTCGAGAGCGTCGTAACAGTCATGCGCGGCCTCATCGCGACCGGATCGGTCAAGCGACTTTACCACATTGGAGCTCAGCCGCTCCATTGAAGTAGCGACGTACCTACGCGCCCAGCGGGCCCCAGGTCGCCATCGAAGGTTGCGCGCTACCGCAGGAGCTGCGGCCACAGACCGACGATGCCGATGATGATGAGATAGATCGCGACGATGAAGTTCAAAAGGCGCGGGATGATCAGGATGAGAATACCCGCGATGAGCGCAATGATCGGCTGCAACAGCACCAGGTTGACTGTCATCATCGGGCGTCCTCGATGTTCGCGTGGTGGTCGCTAAATCCTTGATCCATAAACGCTGGCGTGAAGAAAAGGTCCCTAGAGTATGCCCCGGAGCAGGGCGACGAGCGGCTTGTCGGCGGGCGGCATGGCGTAGTCGTCGAGCCGTTGCGCGCGCACCCAGGCCAGCGCCTGGCCCTCGCGCGCGCCGACCTCGCCCTGCCAGCGCCGGCAGACATAGAGTAGCAGCACCAGATGGAAACCGTCATAGGCGTGCGAGGCGAAGGTGAAGGGGGCCAGGCACGACGCGGCGACGTCGATGCCGAGTTCTTCCTTCAATTCGCGGATGAGCGCCGCCTCCGGCGTCTCGCCGGGGTCGAGCTTCCCGCCCGGAAACTCCCACAGCCCCGCCATGGCCTTGCCGTCCGGGCGTTGCGCCAGCAGCACGCGGCCGTCCGCATCGACCAGCGCGACGCACACGACGGTGAGCGGCTCAGCTGCGGTAGCTGCCATTGATGTCGATGTAGCGGTGCGTGAGGTCGCAAGTCCATACCACCGCCCGCCCGCGCCCCAGGCCCAGATCGATGGCGATGCTGAGATCGCGCCCGGCCATGTGGCGGGCCACCGGCGCCTCGTCGTAGCCGGGCACCGGGCCGCCGCGCTCGGCGATCCTGATCCCGCCCACGGTGATCGCCAGACGGTCGCGGTCGGCCTTCTCGCCGGCCTTGCCCACGGCCATGACGATCCGGCCCCAATTGGCATCGCCCGCGGCGAGCGCTGTCTTGACCAGCGGCGAGTTGCCGACGGCAAGCCCGATCCGCCGCGCCGCCCGGGCAGACGCCGCGCCCGTGACCTCGATGGTGACGAATTTCTCCGCGCCCTCGCCGTCGCGCACGATCTGCTGCGCCAGGGACACCATCACCGCGTCGAGCGCGCGGCGGAACTCCCGGAGTATCGGAGCCCCGGCGCCGGCCGGCTGGGCATTGCCCGCAGCGCCGGTCGCGACCAGCAGGACCGTGTCGCTGGTCGAGGTGTCGCCGTCGACGGTGATGCAGTTGAAGGAGCGCTCGTTTGCCGCCTTGAGCAGCGCCTGCAGCACCGGCGCGGGCAGGGCGGCATCGGTAAAGATGTACGCGAGCATGGTCGCCATGTCCGGCGCGATCATGCCCGAGCCCTTGGCGATGCCGTTGATGGTCACGCTGATGCCGCCGATCATGGCGCTGCGCGTGGCGACCTTGGGATAGGTATCGGTGGTCATGATCGCTTCGGCCGCCGCGCGCCAGCCCGTGGCGATCGCGGCGGCGAAGGCCGCGGGGAGCCCGTCCAGGATCTTGGCCACCGGCAGCGTCTCGCCGATGACGCCGGTCGAGGCGACATAGACGTCCTTCGGGTCGCAGCCGGCGAGGCGGGCCACGCCAGCGGCGGTCTCTGCCACCGCCGTATGCCCGGCCGCGCCCGGTGAAGACGTTGGCGTTGCCCGAATTGACCACGATCGCCCGCGCCGTGCCGCGCGGCAGGCAGCGGCGGCACCAGTCGACCGGTGCGCCCGGCGTGAGCGAGCGGGTGAAGACGCCGGCGACCGTGCTGCCGGGGACGACGAGCGCCAGCATCAGGTCGCGTGCGGTCCGCGGCGCGGATGGCGCACCGCGCCGTCCCGAGGCTGCACGCCGGCGATCGGCGGCAATACGGCAAAGTGCTCAGGCGCGAGCGGCGATATCGGACCCGACATTCGCGCCTTGCCTTATTTCCCGAGATCCTGGGTCCCCGGGGCGAGCGTCGGCGGCCCCGACGCCGGCGGCGGTTCGCCGGGCGTGCCGTTGTTCTGGAGCGGCAGGAGCGAGGGCATCGACGCCGGGGCCGGATCGGTGGCCGGGGTGGCCGCAGCGGTCGGCGCCGCCGCCGGAGCGGCAGCGCGGGCAGGCGGCGCCGCGGCGGCGGTCGGGCGGCTGCCGTCGGCGTTGAACACCTCGATCTTGGCGGTGGCGGCCAGCTCCTTCACGCGAGCGGCATAGATCTCCTGCGCCATCTGGCGCGCCAGTTGCGGCGCGACCTGCTCGTAGGAGGGCGCCTTGGCCGCGCGGCGATCCTCGACCTTGATGACGTGCCAGCCGAACTGGGTCTTGACCGGCGTCTTGGTGTATCGCCCTTCTTGAGGGCGAAGGCGGCGTTGGCGAACTCCGGCACCATTTCGTTCTTGGTGAAATAGCCGAGATCGCCGCCCGACGCCTTGCCGGCGGGGTCGGTGGTCTTTTCCCTGGCGAGCTTGGCGAAATCGGCGCCCTTGTTGAGCTCGTCGATGATCTCCTTGGCCTCGGCCTCGGTCGGGACGAGGATGTGGCGGGCGCGCACCTCCTCGCTGCGGGGCGGCGTTCTTCACCACCTCGTCATAGCGCGCCTTGAGCTTGTCCTCGGTGATCTCGCGCTTCATGATGCCGTCGAAATAGGCATCCTGAAGGATCTGGTCTTCGGCGATCGCCATCATCTTCTTGACGCGGGGCTCGTCGTTGAGCTTGGCCTTGCGTGCGGTCTGCGCCACCAGCGTCATGGCGACGAGCTGGTCGACAAGCCGGGGATAGAGCTGTTCCATCGGCTGCTTCTGGGCCTCCGGCGGCAGCGTTGCGCGCAACGCCATGAGGTCGGAACGGTAAAGCGTGGTGCCGTTGACGTGTGCCACCACGGGATCGCCGGTCTGTTCTTTTTCCTTGGCGGCGGCCGGGTGGTGCGCGGCGGATTTCTGCGCCGACTCGGAAGATTTCTTCGAGCTTTGCGCCATCGCGGGCAACGCGGCGAGGCACAAGGCGAGGGCAATGATCGTCCGGCGCACCATAGGAAGTCCTTTGTGAGGTCGCCCCGCCGCCGAGGGCAGGCCAAGGCCGCCCATTAAGCATATCGGGCGGTGCGGAACAAGCGGCGAAGGACCGCTTCGTGGTTCCGGTTCCGGCGGTCGTGAATTGACACGCCCCGCCGATCTTCCTATCTCTCATACTGTCGCTCCAGCGACAGATTGACCTTTGCCCCCACCGCCTCAGAGGTATTGATGATCGGCGCCCTAGCCCGGCGACTGTTTGGTTCCGCGAACGATCGTTTCATCAAGAGCCTGCAGCCGCTCGTCGACGAGATTAACGCGCTCGAGCCGGCGCTCGCCGCGCTCTCCGACGAGGCGCTGCGCCAGCGCACCGACGATCTCAAGAAGCGGCATGCCGACGGCGAGCCGCTCGACGAGCTCCTGTGCCGACGCCTTCGCCACCGTGCGCGAGGCCGCCAAGCGCACGCTCGGCCAGCGCCATTTCGACGTCCAGCTCATGGGCGGCATGGTGCTCCACCGCGGCATGATCGCCGAGATGAAGACCGGCGAAGGCAAGACGCTGGTCGCGACGCTGCCGGTCTATCTCAACGCGCTTGCGGGCAAGGGCGTCCACGTCGTCACCGTCAACGACTACCTCGCCAGCCGCGACAGCGAGTGGATGGGCCAGATCTACCGCTTCCTCGGCCTCACCGTCGGCTGCATCGTCCACGGGCTCGACGACAACGAGCGGCGCGCGGCCTATGCCGCCGACGTCACCTACGGCACCAACAACGAGTTCGGGTTCGACTATCTGCGCGACAACATGAAGTTCCGGCTCGAGGAGATGGTGCAGCGGCCGTTCAACTACGCGATCGTCGACGAGGTCGATTCGATCCTCATCGACGAGGCGCGCACGCCGCTCATCATCTCCGGCCCGGCCGAGGATTCCTCCGAGCTCTATCGCCAGGTCGACAAGCTCATCCCGAGCCTCAAGGCCGAGGATTTCGAGAAGGACGAGAAGCAGCGCACCGTCACGCTCACCGATACCGGGCGTCGAAGCGGATCGAGGAGCTGCTGCGCGAGTCCGGCCTGATGAGCGCCGGCACGCTCTACGACATCCACAACATCTCGCTCACCCATCACGTCAACCAGGCGTTGCGGGCGCACAAGCTTTTCGCGCGCGACACCGACTACATCGTGCGCGACGACAAGGTCGTCATCATCGACGAGTTCACCGGCCGCATGATGGAAGGGCGGCGCTATTCCGAAGGGTCTGCACCAGGCGCTCGAGGCGAAGGAAGGCGTCACCATCCAGAACGAGAACCAGACGCTGGCCTCGATCACGTTCCAGAACTATTTCCGCCTCTATCCCAAGCTCGCCGGCATGACCGGCACGGCGATGACCGAGGCGACCGAGTTCTCAGGAGATCTACAAGCTCGACGTCATCGAGATCCCGACCAACGAGCCGTGCATCCGCGTCGACAACGACGACGAGGTCTATCGCACCACGGCGGAGAAGTACGAGGCGATCCTGGCGCAGGTGCTCGAATGCCGCGCGCGCAAGCAGCCGGTGCTGGTCGGCACGGTCAGCATCGAGAAATCCGAGGCGCTGTCGGCGCTCTTCAAGAAGCGCAAGGTCCCGCACCAGGTCCTGAACGCGCGCTATCACGAGCAGGAGGCCTATATCATCGCCCAGGCCGGCCGGCCGGGCGCGGTAACCATCGCCACCAACATGGCCGGCCGCGGCACCGACATCCAGTTGGGCGGCAATTTCGAGATGCGCGTGCGCCAGGAGCGGGGCCACATCGAGGATCAGGCCGCACGCGAGGCCGGCACCGCGACACTCCGGCAGGAGATCGACGCGGCGCGCGAAGTGGTGCGCCAGGCGGGCGGGCTTTTCATCATCGGCAGCGAGCGGCACGAGAGCCGGCGCATCGACAACCAGCTCCGCGGCCGCTCGGGCCGCCAGGGCGATCCCGGCGCCTCGAAATTCTTCGTCTCGCTCGAAGACGATCTCATGCGCATCTTCGGTTCGGAGCGCATGGACGGGATGCTGCAGAAGCTCGGGCTGAAGCCGGGCGAGGCGATCATCCACCCCTGGGTCAACAAGGCGCTGGAAAAGGCGCAGGAGAAGGTCGAAGCGCGCAACTACGAGATCCGCAAGCATCTCCTGCGCTTCGACGACGTGATGAACGATCAGCGCAAGGTCGTCTATCAGCAGCGCCGCGAGATCATGAGCGCCACCGACATCGCCGCGACCATCGTCGACATGCGCCACGAGGTCGTCGACATCCTGGTCGGCCGCACCATCCCGCCGAACGCGCTGCCCGACCAGTGGGATACGACGGCGCTTCATGCCGACGGAATGCGCCTCCTCAATGTCGACCTGCCGATCGCCGCCTGGGCCAAGGAGGAGGGCATCGGCGAGAGCGAGATCCGCGACCGCATCACCGAGGCCGCCGACGCCAAGATGGCGCAGAAGGCAGACCACCTACGGCGCCGACATCATGCGCCTGGCCGAGCGCAGCCTGCTGCTCCAGCTCCTCGACCAGATCTGGAAGGAGCATCTCCTGTCGCTCGACCATCTGCGCCAGGGCATCAATCTGCGCGCCTATGCGCAGCGCGATCCGCTCAACGAGTACAAGCGCGAGGCATTCCAGCTCTTCCAGGACATGCTCCACCATCTGCGCGAGCACGTGACGAGCGTCCTCTGCCACGTCGAGCTCAGGGTCACGCGGCCGGAGGAGGAATTGGCGCCGCGTCCGCCGGTGCACATGGTCGAAAGCCGCGAGGAGCCGATGCCGGAACCGGAGGGACGCGGCAATGGCGCCGCCACGGCAACGGCGACCGCGGTCGCCGCCGCGCCCTGGGCGCGCACGCCGCGCAACGCGCCTTGCCCGTGCGGCTCCGGCAAGAAATTCAAGCACTGCCACGGCCGCTGAGCCCCCGCCGGCAGCGGCCGCGCATCACTTTATGGTGCGGGCGATGGAATTTTGGCGAAAGTTACAGATATTTAACCCGGATGAAGGAGCCGCGTAAGGCGCGGCTGTTAAAGTAATGCCGTGAGCCGTGCGTGCCGCGGTCGGTTGCGCGAGTTCAAGGTAGGAATTCTCCCTTGCAAAGAGGTCTCCCCATGTCTTCCCCGCTCCGCACGCCCCGTCCGCTCGGCGCCCTGGCGCTGGCGCGTTGTACGGCTTTTGCCGCAGGCCTCGGTCTCAGCGTCGCGCTGGCGCCGCTCGCTCTGGCGCAGATGGCCGCGCCGGCCGCGCCGGTCATTGTCCAGCTCCCGACGCTCGCGCCCCTGGTGAAGCGGGTGCTGCCGGCGGTGGTCAATGTCTCCGTGACCATGAAGGCCGGCGAACCCACAGACCAGGACGAGGACGAGAACGACGATAGCGGCAATGGCGACAATGGCGATCAGGACCAGATGGGGCCGCAGCAGGGCATGCCGCCCTCGCCCTTCGACGAATTCCTGCGCCGCTTCTTCCAGCAACAGCAGCAGGAAGGCAAGAACGGCCAGACCGAGCCGCAGCTGAAGCGCATGGCGCTTGGGCTCGGGCTTCATCATCGATCCCAGCGGCTATGTCGTTACCAACAACCATGTCGTCCAGAATGCCGACAAGGTGACGGTCATCTTCCAGGACGACAGCAAGCATCCGGCCAAGGTGGTAGGGCGCGACCCCAAGACCGATCTCGCCCTCCTCAAGATCGATGCGCCGCAGCCGCTGCCCTATGTCGGCTGGGGCGACAGCGACGCCTCGCAGGTCGGCGACTGGGTGCTGGCGGTCGGCAATCCTTTCGGGCTCGGCGGTACGGTCAGCTCGGGCATCATCTCGGCCCGCGGCCGCGACATCCATTCCGGCCCCTATGACGATTTCCTGCAGATCGACGCCTCGATCAACCGCGGCAATTCCGGCGGCCCGACCTTCAACCTCGACGGCAAGGTGATCGGCATCAACACGGCGATCTACTCGCCCAATGGCGGCTCGGTCGGGATCGGCTTCGCCATTCCCGCGAGCCTCGCCAAGCCGGTGATCGACCAGCTCCGCGCCCACGGCAAGGTCGAGCGCGGCTGGCTCGGCGTGCAGATCCAGGAAGTGACGCCGGAGATCGCCAAGAGCCTCGACCTGCCCAAGGCGGAAGGCGCGCTCGTCGCCGACGTCACGACGAATGGACCCGCCGCCAAGGCCGGTATCAAGCAGGGCGACGTGATCCTGTCGTTCGATGGCCATGACCTGGTCAAGATGCGCGACCTGCCGCTCGAAGTGGCCGAAACCCAGGTCGGCGAGAAGGCCGAGGTCAAGGTTTGGCGCGCCGGCCACGAGGTGACGGTCCAGCCCGAGATCGCCGTAATGCCCGCCAATCCCGAGCAGGTCGCGCGCAACGAGGCTGCTCCGCCCGCTCATCCCCAGGCGGCCAGCGCCCTGGGCATGAAGCTCGCGCCGCTGACCTCGGAGCTGCGCCGCGAGCTGCACGTGCCCGGCAACATCAAGGGCGTGGTGGTGACGGGCGTCGCCAATTCGAGCCCGCTCGCCGAGCTCGGCATCGCGCCAGGCGACGTGATCCAGGCGGTCAATCAGGAGCCGGTTGGCACGCCGCAGGAGCTTTCGGCGAAGCTCGAGGCGATGCGCAAGAGCGGCAGCAAGAACCTGCTGCTCCTGATCAATCGCCACGGCGTCAACCAGTTCGTCGCGCTGTCGGTCGGCGGCGGCGACAATGGTTGATACGGATCGGATGTAACAAGGCTCGGGCGTAAGACGGCCCGGGGATGGCCCCGAGCGGAAATGAGCCGGTTCGGGAGGGAGCGCTCGACGCGCCTTCCCGCAGGCAGGCGGAGTTCGCCATGCGCATTCTGCTCATCGAGGACGATCACGAGGCCGCCGTCTATCTCGTCAAGGGCCTCACCGAGAGCGGCCATCGCGTCGATCTCGCCGAGGCCGGCCGCACCGGCCTGGAGCGGGCGCGGAGCGAGCGCTTCGATGCCATGATCATCGATCGCATGCTGCCGGAGATCGACGGCCTCAGCATCGTCGCGGCGCTGCGGGCGGCGCGCGACCAGACGCCGGTTCTGGTACTGAGTGCGCTTGGCGACGTCGAGGACCGAGTCGTCGGGCTTGCGTGCGGGCTGCGACGATTATCTGCCCAAACCGTTCGCGTTCTCCGAGCTGTTGGCGCGGATCGAGGCGCTGACCCGGCGCGGGACCGCCGAGACCCGGCTTAAGGTCGCCGATCTCGAAATGGACCTCATCGCGCGCATGGTGACGCGCGCCGGCCGCGCCATCGATCTTCTGCCGCGCGAATTCCGCCTGCTCGAATACCTGATGCGGCACGGTGGCCACATCGTCACGCGGACGATGCTGCTGGAGAAGGTCTGGGATCATCATTTCGATCCGCAGACCAACGTCATCGACGTGCATGTGAGCCGGCTGCGCCAGAAGATCGACAAGCGGCTTCGAGCTATCCGCTCGCTGCACACCGTGCGGGGCGCGGGCTACACGCTGCGCGCGCCGGGCTGAGACGGCTTCAGACGTCCGAAGGTATCGCCGCCGCCGCCCATGTCCTGGCCGGACCCGAAATCCTGGCTCGATGTCGTCCTGGTCTACCCGTACATCCTGGCGCATCGTCGGCCTGAACGATGCCGCCGGATCATTGAAGCCGGGGTCGTTGTTCCAGCCGATATC
Source organism: uncultured Alphaproteobacteria bacterium (assembly GCA_963832575.1). Lineage (GTDB taxonomy): Bacteria > Pseudomonadota > Alphaproteobacteria > ATCC43930 > CGMCC-115725 > DATJLY01. Next base: position 59,157 of record CAWHUT010000007.1, on the reverse strand, counting down.
CGCCTGCTGCGTGTCCGGCGCGTCCGGGCGCGGGCGTGTCGTAGTAGTTGTTGATCACGGTCTCGCCGAGGCCTGGCTGTTGCGGCATGCCCGAGAGGAACCCGCCGCCGTAATGCGGCCCGAACAGCGAGCTGATGCCCTGGAAGAGCAGCGCGCCGCCGGCGATCCCCGCCGCGGTCGTCGCCGCCTGACGCAGAAAGCCCGAGCTTGCCCCGGGCATGGCGAGCGGCGCCATCGGCTGCGCCATCGCCGGCGGAGCGACGCCGGTTGCGGCGCGCCGGATTGCGATTGCGTCCACACCGGGCCCGGCCCTGACGGCGGCGGCGGCGGTGGTGCGGCATGGCCCCAGGGACCGGCCGAGGGCACGCTGCCGCGCGCGCCCGAGAGGAAGCTCGTCGGCTGCGGCGGCGGTGCGCTCTTTGCCGCGTTGAGCTGCTGCTCCAGTTTCTTGCATGCGCTAGTGCGCCTGCGACAGCGCCATGTCCTGGATCAGCACCGTCTGCACCAGAAGATAGGGCGCATCGGGCTGGGCTGCGACGCCCTGACGGATCAGGTCCTCGGCCTCGCGGTCCTTGGTAGCATTGCCGGCCTGCTGCATGCGGCCGAACAGCGACGTGATGAGATCGCGTTCTTGCGGTGTCATGGCACTCCTCGCCTACCCAATCGTAGCAACGTGATATGGGGTCAGAGGCCGCGATTTCCCATGTGCAGGAATTTTTCCCGCCGCGCGCGGCGCAGCGCCGCGCCATCGAGCGCCAGGAGCGGCGCGAGCGCCGCCGAGATCGCGTCGCCGGTGGCGGCGATCGCCTCGTCCTTGTCGCGGTGCGCGCCGCCCAGCGGCTCGGGCACGATCGCATCGATGATGCCGAGCCGGCAGCAGATCCTGCGCGGTGAGCTTCAGCGCCTCGGCCGCTTCGGCGGCCTTGTCGGGCGCGCGCCACAGGATCGAGGCGCAGCCCTCGGGCGAGATCACCGAATAGGTGGCGTTCTCGAGCATCAGCACCGCATTGCCGGCGGCGAGCGCGATCGCGCCGCCGGAGCCGCCCTCGCCGATGATGGTGGCGACGAGCGGCACCGTCAGTTGCAAGACACGCTCTCGATCGGCGCGCGCGATCGCCTCGGACTGGCCGCGCTCCTCGGCATCGATGCCGGGATAGGCGCCGGCCGTGTCGACGAAGGTCAAGACCGGCAGGCGGAAGCGCTCGGCGAGCAGCATCAGGCGGCGCGCCTTGCGATAGCCCTCCGGCCGCGCCATGCCGAAATTGTGGCGCACCCGCGCCTCGGTATCGGCGCCCTTCTCGTGCGCGATCGCCACCACCGAGACGCCGCGAAAGCGGCCCGAGTCCCGCCGATGATGGCGCGGTCCTCGGCGAAGGCGCGGTCGCCGGCGAGCGGCGTGAAATCGGTCAAGCAGCGCGGCGAGATAATCGCCGCCGTGCGGCCGGTCGGGATGGCGCGCGAGCTGCACCTTCTGCCACGGCGACAGCTTGGCGAAGGTCTGGTGCAGCAGGCGCGTGCGCCTTGGCCTCGAGACGCCCGACCTCGTCGGCGATGTTGAGGTTCTCGCCGGTGGCGAGATGGCGCAGCTCGTCGATCTTGCTCTCGAGCTCGGCCAGCGGTTTCTCGAAATCGAGGAAATGACGCATCGCCGGGCCGTCGCCTATGCGCTTGCGCGCCAGCGGGTGATGCGCCGCCACCAGGCGTCGCAGGCGCTCGCCCTGGACGTGGGTATAGATCTGCGTCGTCGCGATGTCGGCGTGGCCGAGCATTTCCTGCACGCTGCGCAGATCGGCGCCGCCGTCGAGGAGGTGGCTGGCGAAGGCGTGGCGCAGCACGTGCGGCGACAGCCGCTGCGGGTCGATGCCCGCTTCGAGCGCCAGCTCCTTCACGAGTTGGCCGCAGCGCCGCCGCGTCAGATGCCCCTCGCGGCCGCGCGAGGGAAAGAGGAACGGCGATGCCCGGCCGTGCGCGAGGAAATGCCGTCGCGCACCGCGAGATAATCGGCGAGCGCCGCGCGCGCCGGCGCGCCCAGCGGCACCAGCCGCTCCTTGCCGCCCTTGCCGCGCACGATGAGGAAGCGCGGATCGCGCCGCGCCGCGGCGAGCGGCAGCCCCACCAGCTCCGAGACCCTGAGGCCGGCGCCATAGAGCAGCTCGACCATGGCGACGAGCCGCTTGCCCTCCGGGCCATCGCCCGCGCGCGCCGCGGCGATGAGCGCCGCAGCCTCGTCCTCGGCCAGCGATCTTCGGCAGCGGCCGCCCGAGGCGCGGCGCGTCGAGATCGCGTCGTGGGATCGTCGCGGCGCACGCCCTCGAGCACGAGAAAGCGGTGGAACTGGCGCAGCGCCGAGAGCCGCCGCGCCGCCGTGCGCGGCTTGAGCCGCGCCGCGGCGAGGCTTCGCAGAAATAGCGCGTGAAGATCGTCCTGCGTCGCCGCCTCGGCGACGTGGCGTCGCGTGCCGAGGAAGCGCGCGACATCGGCGAGATCGCTGCGATAGGCGGCGAGCGTCAGCCGGCGCCGCGCCGCGCTCGGCCGCCAGCATTTCGAGGAAATGCCTCGACATGGCGCGACGGCCTTGGACGCTCAGAGGCCCGCGTCAATCGCCGCCTCGAGCGCCAGCGCGCGCGCATCGGTCTCGCGCCCGATCGCTGCGCAGCCCGGCGATGGCGCGGCTCAAGCAGCACGGGCTCGAGCGACAGGCGCTCGCCTGCCTGCAGCAGCAGGATGCTGGTCAGCACGGTTTCGCCGACGCGCTTGCCGGCGGCGGCCTGTTCCTGATCGACCCACAGTGCCGCGCTCGGCACCTTCGGCCGCGTGCGGCGGCGCCAGCAGCACCGCCCAATCGGGGGCGCCAAGCCGGCGCGTCGAAGGCCGGCGAGCAGCGCCAGCAGCAGATCGGCCTGCGCCGGCGCCGCGCCGCGCGTTGCGCTCGGCCAGCTCGGCGATGGCGTCGTGCAGCAGCGTCTGCCGGGTTCCACGCGCCCGCCGGCGGGATCGCGAGGCTGCTCAGAGCGTGCAGCTCCTTGCTGTTCGCCGCCGCGATCCACGGCCGCGCCGCATCGCCTTGCCGGCGACGAGCAACGCGCGCGCCGCATCGGCGGCGAAATCCGGCGATCTCGTCATCGGGCCGGAGCGCGCCGATCGGGTCGGCGAGGAGCCGCGCCATGAGCGGGATAGGCATCGCGCTTGCTCGCCTCGGCGAGGAGCGCCGCGATCGCCGCCGCGCGCGTCTCTGCCGGCGCGCTCGAGCGCGCCACGTGATAAAGGATGGCGCGGCTTTGCGCGTCCTCGGGCAGCTTGCCATCGGCGAGCGAGGCCGTCTGCTTCCTCGGGCTTGTCTCCGACCTGCTGGTAGAGCGTCGCCCAGCCGCCCGGCGGCATGGCGCCAAGAGGGCGGCGCGCTCGGCCGCGGGCAGGCGCCGCTCAGCGGCACCGCCTCGCTCGACGCATAGGCAAGAAGCGCGGCCGGCCCGGCGCCGGCGAGCGCCTGCGCCGGCAGCGGCTGCTTCGCCGCCGCCAGCAGACGCGACGCGCAGCGGCGTGGGGTCGGGCAGCTTCTCGATCTTGCGCGGCTCGCCGCCCAGCGCGTCGATCAGCGCATCGAAAACGGGATCGGCCGGCGCCTTCTGCTCGCGCGAGCAGGCTGATGCCCGAGCGACGCCTTGGCGCCGTCGCCGGCGAGCGCCTGGCAGGCGATGAGCGCGCGCTGCCACCACGGCTTCGTGTAGCGCGCGATCAGCATCTGGCGACGTTGTTGCAGGCGCCGCTCTCGTCGCTGGCGGCGAAGTGCAGCTCGATCCGCGGTGCGGTCGAGCCCGTCGCCGGTCGGGATCGGGCGGCAACTGGTCCATCATCGGCAGCGCGCCCGCGACATCGCCCAGCGCCAGCAGACGGTCGAGCCGCTCGCGGCGATGCGGCGGCCGGTCGGGCAGCATCCCGCCCGGCGGCGACGACGGCGTTGCTGAAGAGCAGCCGCCGCGCCAGGTCCTGCAGCGCCGGCGAGGTCGACGGCGCAGCAGCGGCAGCGCCGCATCGACGAAGACGCGCGGCGTGCCGTGCCACATGGTCGAGGGAAAGCGCGCCCTGGTCCTCCGCAGAGCGTGCCGGTCCAGGAGGCATCGGTCGGCGCCAGCGGCGGCGGCCGTGATGTCGCTGGCAGGCTTTCGCCGCCGCTCTGCGGCGAGGCCGGCGCGGTGCGCCGGAACCGCTTTCGGCCGGAGGCGGGGCGGGCTGGTCTGCGGCACGAGCGGCACGGGCGGCCCGAGCTGAACCGGCGGGGCGACCGGGCTGCGGCCGATGCGGCGCCGAAAAGGGTAACGTCAGGAGCGCCGCTGGTGCAACGGCGCGGCGCCGCGTCTCAGTGCGGGAAGTGCGCATCGGGAATGACGTGTTCCACCTGCTGCGCGGGTGCGGGAATGTCCCACATCATGAGGAACCCGATACCGCCCGCGATCACCACGGCGAGCACCGCCACGCCGATCAGAACGACTTTGCCCATCGCATCCCGAAGTCCTGCGCGATTCCTTCCCCGCCCGGCGCGCGGGCCGGCAGAGTGACGATTTATAGCATCGGATATGCTAGGTTCACTTCATGGCGAATTTGCGACGCACCCTGCGGCGGACATGCCGCGCGCGAACGCCGCGGTACCAGCCGGTTCGGGCATCATGACCGACGCGGCGACGTTTCCCGTGCCGCGCACGGTCGCGCTCGTCGGGCTGATGGGGGCGGGCAAATCCAGCATCGGGCGGCGACTCGCGCAGCGGCTCAGGATGCCCTTCATCGACGCCGACGCCGAGATCGAGGCGGCGGCCGGCGCCACCATCGAGGAGATCTTCGAGCGCCACGGCGAGGCCGCCTTCCGCGAGGGCGAGCGGCGGGTCATCGCGCGCCTGCTCGAAGGCCCGCCCCAGGTGCTGGCGACCGGCGGCGGCGCGTTCATGGACCCGGCGACGCGCGCGCTCCTGCGCGAGCGCGCGATCTCGATCTGGCTGCGCGCCGAGCTCGAGCCTCCTGCTGCCGCGAGTGGTGCGGCGCAACAACCGCCCGCTGCTCAAGGGGGGCGATCCGCGCGCCGTGCTCGAGCGCCTGGCGGCGGAACGCTATCCCGTCTATGCCGAGGCCGACATCATCGTCGACACGCTCGAAGGGCCGCCCGAGGTGACGCTCGAGCGCGTGGTCGATGCGCTCTACGCCGCATCTCGGCGTCGACGGCGGTGTCGCCATGAGCGCGGGAGCGGAGCGGCTGCGCGTCGCGCTCGGCGCGCGCAGCTATGACATCGTCATCGGCACGGGACTTGCTCGAGCAGGCGGGCGCGCTGATGCAGCCGGTGCTGCGCCAGCCCCGCGTCGTCGTCGTCACCGACGAGACCGTGGCCGGCCTGCATCTGCCGCGCCTTGCCGCCGGGCTCGACGCCGGCCGGCCTGGCACACCAAACCGTGGTCCTGCCGCCGGGCGAGCAGACCAAGGACTTCCGCCATTTCCAGAAGCTGGTCGAGGACATCCTCGCGCTCGGCATCGAGCGCCGCACCACGCTCGTCGCGCTGGGCGGCGGCGTCGTCGGCGATCTCACCGGCTTTGCCGCCGCGACCTTGTTGCGCGGCCTCGACTATGTGCAGATTCCCACGACGCTCCTCGCGCAGGTCGACAGCTCCGTCGGCGGCAAGACCGCGATCGACACGAAATACGGCAAGAACCTCGTCGGCGCCTTCCATCAGCCGGTGCTGGTGCTGGCCGACATCGACGCGCTCGCGACCCTGCCGCGGCGCGAGCTGCTGGCGGGCTATGCCGAGGTGGTGAAATACGGCCTCATCCGCGACCGCGCCTTCTTCGATTGGCTCGAGGCGGACGGGCGCGGAGCTGGTCGCCGGCGATGCGGCGAGCCGGCGCGCGGCGGTGCTCGAGAGCTGCGCCGCCAAGGCCGCCGTGGTCGCCGCCGACGAGCGCGAGGAGGGCGAGCGCGCGCTGCTCAATTTCGGCCATACCTTCGGCCATGCGCTCGAGGTCGAAACCGGCTTCGGCGATGCGCTGCTGCATGGCGAGGCGGTGGCGCTGGGCATGCGGCTCGCCTTCGATCTTTCGGTGCGGCTCGGGCTCTGCCCGGCCGAGGCGGCGCGGCGCGTGCGCCGTCATTTCGCCGCGGTCGGGCTTCCGGTCGAGCTCAGCCGGCATCGCCAATGCGCGGCCGTTCGCGGCGGACGCGCTGCTCGCCCACATGCAGCCGCGACAAGAAGGTGCGCGACGGCCATATCACGCTGATCCTCGCCCGCGACATCGGCGAGGCCTTCATCAGCCCCGACGTTCCGGCAGGGGTGCTGCGCGAATTCCTCGCGGCCGAGACGGCAAAATCGCTTTCCCAGCCGGCGGGCGCCGTCTAAGCACAGGCGCCTTCAACCCTCGCGGAGTGCACCCCATGCCGCTTTCACCGCCCGCGCCGCGCGAGCCGATTCACCCCCGCCACGTCGTGTGCAGCGGCTTTCGCCGCGCCGACGGGCTATGGGACATCGAAGGGCATCTCACCGACGTCAAGAGCTACGACTTCGACTCGCGCTCTCGCGGCACGGTCGCCGCCGGCGCACGCCGTGCACCAGATGTGGCTCCGCCTGACCGTCGACGACGATCTGGTCATCCGCGACGTCGAGGCGGTGACGGATCACAGCCCGTTCCCGATCTGCGCCGGCCATCGCCGTGCAATTTCGCCCGGCTCAAGGGCCTCAGCATCCGGCCCGGCTTCTTATGAAAGGTGCGCGAGCTGCTCGGCGGCGTCGAGGGCTGCACCCATCTGGTCGAGATGCTGGGCCCGATCGCCACCACCGCGTACCAGACGATCTATCCCTATCGCGAGCGGTTGCGGCGCGAACGCGGCGAGGACCGTCCGGCCGGCGCGCGGCCGCCCTTTCATCGACACCTGCCACGGCTGGTCGAGCAAGGGTCCGATGGTGAAGCACCTCTACCCGCAGTTCTATACCGGCGGTTGAGCAAACTTCCGCTCGGCTGTCACGGCCGGTGATTCCAGACTGGGCTCCAGGCTGGGGATCGGCGTGGACCGAGGCTCGGGTGCCGCGCCGTGGCCGGCGCAGCGGTGTCCGTCTTCGGTCGCCGCCGCCTGGAAATAGCTCAAGACGTGCACCCGGATGGCGGCGGTGAGGCTCGATTCCGACCGGCCGGTGCCGACCGCGGTCACGATCTTATTGATGTCGGTGCGTTCCCGCTCGCAGATATCGCGCAGTGCGGCCCACATTGCCGGCTCGAGGCGGATGCTGGTGCGGTGGCCGGCGACGGTGACGTTGTGGCTGACAAGCGTAGAAGACGCTCGGGCGACCGCAGCCGCGGCAGGAGGAGTCAGGAAGGGGAAAATCCTCTCCATGACTCTACTATACAGAGATTTCGGCAATTGCAACTGTCTCGCGCATTCCCTAACGCAATACACTTATATCGTGTAGACGATAACTCAGCGCCGGTCGGTCTCGTCGGGCGCGCGGGCGCTGATCTGGAGGGCGTGGATGGTGCCGGCGAGTTCCTCGGCAAGCAGGCCATAGACCGTGCGCTGGCGCTCCAGGCGGCTTTGGCCGCGGAAGGCCTGGGCGACGATCTCGACGCGAAAATGGCTCTCGCCGCCGGGCCGGGCCCCGGCATGGCCGAGATGGCGGTGCGAACTCGTCGATGATGGCGAGGCGCAGCGGCTGAAGCGCCTGCGAGCTTGGCGCGGATACGGTCGGCGACGGTCATGATGGGGTGACGTTGACTTGTGCCGTGGCGCGCGGTCAAGGACGCGGGCGCGGCTCATCGATAAAGGACTGATCCCAAAACCTTGTCAGCCCTCGGGGCAGCCCCCATACTGCAGCCATGAGGCGCATGCGGACCGAGATGAAGGCGGGCCAGCGGCCGCCGGCGCGAATATGCGACCATCCCGGCTGTGCGGCGGCCGGCGAATTCCGCGCGCCGCGCTCGCGCGCGCGATTTGCTGCTCTTCCACTGGTTCTGCCTCGATCACGTGCGCGCCTACAACGCCGGCTGGAACTACTACGCTGGGATGAGCGCCGACGAGGTCGAGCGGGAGATCCGCAACGACACCGTGTGGCAGCGCCCGACCTGGCCGATGGGCATGCGCGCCGGCATGCGCTTTGCGCCGCACTTGCGCGACTATGGCCTGTTCGGGCTCGAGGACGAGGCGCCCGCGCGAGCGCCGCGGGCCCAGCCGCCGGCCGCCGAACGCAGCAGGAGCATGCGCTTGCCATATTCAATCTCGAACCGCCTTTCACGCTCGTCGGTCTCAAGGCGCGCTATAAGGAGCTGGTCAAGCTGCATCATCCCGACGTGCATGGCGGCGACAAGGCCGCCGAGGAACGGCTCAAGATCGTCAATCTCGCCTACGCAACGTTGAAGGCGAGCTATTTCACCTGACCGATCCGGCGACCGGACCGCAGTCTCCCCCACCACCAACCCCAACCACGACCGAGTTCCAACATGGCAGATACATCCGACGGCGCGCCGATGTTCCCGCTCGATGCGCCCGACATCACGGTAGCCGTCCGGCAGACCTTCGGTATCGACAGCGATTTCCAGGTCCCGGCGTTCTCGCGCGCCGGGCGTGCAGGTTCCCGACATCGACGAGGCCTATCGCTTCGACCGCGATACGACGCTCGCGATCCTCGCCGGCTTTGCCCACAACCGCCGCGTCATGATCCAGGGCTATCACGGCACCGGCAAATCGACCCATATCGAGCAGGTCGCCGCGCGGCTCAACTGGCCCTGCATCCGCATCAATCTCGACAGCCACATCAGCCGCATCGACCTCGTCGGCAAGGACGCGATCGTGCTGCGCGAGGGCAAGCAGGTGACGGAGTTCCGCGAGGGCCTGCTGCCGTGGGCGATCCAGCATCCGATGGCCCTGGTGTTCGACGAGTACGATGCCGGCCGTCCCGACGTCATGTTCGTCATCCAGCGCGTGCTCGAGGTCGACGGCAAGCTCACCCTCCTCGACCAGAACCGGGTGATCCGGCCGCATCGCTATTTCCGGCTGTTCTCGACCACCAACACGGTCGGGCTCGGCGATACCTCCGGGCCTCTATCACGGCACGCAGCAGATCAACCAGGGCCAGATGGACCGCTGGAACATCGTGGCTACGCTCAACTACCTGCCGCACGACGCCGAGATGGCCATCGTCCTGGCCAAGGCGCCCTACTATGACAACGACGAGGGCAAGCGCATGGTGCATGCGATGGTAGCGCTCGCCGACCTCACCCGCTCCGGCTTCATGAACGGCGACATTTCCACCGTGATGTCGCCGCGCACGGTCATCACCTGGGCGGAGAACACCCGCATCTTCGGCGACATCGCCTTTGCCTTCCGCGTCACCTTCCTCAACAAGTGCGACGAGATCGAACGCGCGACCGTGGCTGAATACTATCAGCGCTGCTTCGGCACCGAGTTGAAGGAGACCGGAGTCCGCGCCCTAGTGGTGTGACGAGGATGGCCGAGCCCGAATCGCCGATCGAAGCCTTCAAGCGCTCCACCGCCGCCGCGCTCCGCGCCATTGCCGAGCGCGACGACGTGACCGTGACCTATGGCGCCGAGCCCGCCGGGTGCGGCGGGCACGCGCGTGCGCCTGCCGCTGCCGGGCCGCGATCTCGGCGAGCGCGAGGCGGCGCCGGTGCGCGGTGCGGCCGATGCGCTGGCGCTCCGGCTGCGCTACCACGACGCCGCCCTCCATGCGCGCCGCGCCCCAGCGAGCGAGACCGCGCGCGCGATCTTCGAAGGCGTCGAGCAGGCGCGCGTCGAGGCCCTGGGCTCCCGCCGCATGGCCGGCGTTGCCGCCAACCTCGCCGCCATGCTCGAGGAGCGCTATCGCCGCCAGGGCTACGAGCACATGATCGAGCGCAACGACGTGACGCTCGCCGAAGCGATCCGGCTCCTGGCGCGCGAGTCGCTCACCGGCGCGCCGCCGCCGCCGGCCGCGCGCCAGGTGGTCGAGACCTGGCGGCCGTTCCTCGAAGGCCGTGTCGGCCGCGATCTTGCCCAGTTGAACCGCCTCGTCGACGATCAGGACGCCTATGCCAAAGCCGCGCGCCAACTCATCCACGATCTCGATCTCGATCTCGGCGAGCCCGAGGAGGGCAGCGAAAGCGACGAGGCCCACGGCGAAGGCGAGGACAGCGACGACACCGAAAGCGAGAGCGAAGGCGGCGAGGGCGTCGACCAAGGGCGCGCAGGGAGCGCTCGAAGGCGGCGTGCCCGAGGACGACAAGTCCGACGGCGACGAGGGCGCGGAGGAAGTGCAGGGCGAACTGATGCCCGGCGCGGGCGACGAGGATCCCGGCCGCCCGGGACGGCCCGGCGTGCTGCCGCGCCAGCAGCGCGGCGCCGACGATCCCTCGGTCTATCGCGCCTTCACCACCGAGTGCGACGAGGAGGCGTATGCCGACGCGCTGTGCGATGCCGACGAGCTGACGCGCCTGCGCGCGCTCCTCGACCAGCAGCTGGCGCATCTGCAAAGCGTGATCGCGCGCCTCGCCAACCGGCTGCAGCGCCGCCTCCTGGCCAAGCAGATGCGGTCGTGGGAGTTCGATCTCGAAGAGGGCATCCTCGATTCGGCGAGGCTTGCCCGCGTCATCACCAACCCGGTCTATCCCGCCTCCTACAAGCGCGAGAAGGAGACGACGTTCCGCGACACGGTGGTGTCGCTGCTCATCGACAATTCCGGCTCGATGCGCGGCCGGCCGATCACGGTGGCGGCGATGAGCGCCGACATCCTCGCGCGCACGCTCGAGCGCTGCGGCGTCAAGGTGGAGATCCTGGGCTTCACCACGCGGGCGTGGAAGGGCGGGCAGGCGCGCGAGAAGTGGATAGCCGCCGGCAAGCCGCCTCATCCCGGCCGCCTCAACGATCTGCGTCACATCATCTACAAGTCGGCCGAGGCGCCGTGGCGGCGCGCGCGCCGCTCATTGGGCCTGATGCTGCGCGAGGGTATTCTCAAGGAGAACATCGACGGCGAGGCGCTGCTGTGGGCGCACAACCGCCTGCTGGCGCGGACCGAGCAGCGCCGCATCCTCATGGTCATCTCCGACGGCGCGCCGGTCGATGATTCCACGCTCTCGGTCAACCCCGGGAATTATCTCGAGCGCCACCTGCGCGAGGTGATCACCATGATCGAGCGCACCTCCTCGGTCCAGCTCGTCGCGATCGGCATCGGCCACGACGTGACGCGCTATTACCGCCGCGCCGTGACCATCGTCGATGCCGAGCAGTTGGGCGGCACCATGCTGGAAAAGCTCGCCGAGCTATTCGAGGACGATGACGACGACGTGGTGCCGCGGGTCTCGCACTTTGTCGTGTGACGTGCCTTACGCCGGCTTGGCGACGTAGCCGTAACGCAGATTGCTGCGCGTCGGCCCGTTCTTCTCGTAGCGTTCCTTGATCGTGGCGAAGCGGTCGGGCCGCGCCAGCTCGGCGTGGCGGTCATAGCCGAAGACGCGCGCACCGTTCTCGCCGAAGACCGCATTCTTGACCGCGCCGTCGGCGGGTCCCAGCGGCGTGAAGCCGTGTTGCTTCTGCATCGCTTCGGGAATTTCCAGACGCCGGAGCGCCTCGATCTGCCATTGCGGGGCGCCGGTCCAGACTGCATCGGTGCCCCAGATCACACGGTCTCTTCCCATGCCCTTGATGAGCGTGCCCATGAGGGCCGCGGCAAGCGTCGGCTCCGCCACCGCGGTCCAGGCGAAGATCTGGCCGAGATCGGCATAGACGTTGGTGACGCCGTATTTCCCGGGGATCTCGGCGAGATCGCTCACCCACGAGCTGCGCCCGGTACGGTTCCATTCGTCCATGCCCTGCTGCGGCGTGCCGCCGACATGGCGATAGCCGCTGTGATAGACGAGGAAATTGAGCTGCGGCCAGTCCTTGGCCGCCTTGCCGACGTCGCTCACATCGGCATAGGGCCGCAGGTTGGGGAACTTCTCTTCGACGGCGTAGGCGAAGAGCCCCTTGTGGATGCAGACGTTCCGGTACGGTGACTTCGCGATCTTTTCATAGAACGGGTACATCACCTTCTCGTCGTCGAGACGATAGGGATGATGCGCCATGTCCTTGTGCGTATTGTCGCCGACGGTGTAGCCCTTCCAGCCGTCGGGATTGAGCGTGGCGATCGCCTTGTCGACCCCGTCGAGCCAGCCCGGCCAGCCCGGCGTGATGGTGTAATGCGCGAGCATGCGGCGCGAGCCCGCCGCCTTGTTCACCTTGGCGCGCGTGGCGAAAGCCATGTCCTGGGTGAGGAACCAGTCCTGGGGAATCTCCGACGGCGAATTGGTGAGGAGCGCCACCTTGGTATCGCTGTCGAGATAGATTTCCTTGAAGTAATTGTCGAATTTGAGGTCGTCGAGGGTCTGCTCCTTGCCGGCGAGCTCGGGGTTCCAGCCGGCCTTGCCGACCGCGGCGCGCTGGGCGACGAAGGCGGAAAGCCGCGTGTCGTCGCGCAGGAAATGCGTGTGCACGTCCATGACGAACTGGCCCTTGAGCGCGCCGGCGCGCTCGTCGGCAAGCTCGGGCGTCGCCGCCTCGGCCTCGCTCACCGCGAAGAGCGGGCCGTAGACGCGATTCATCGCAAGGAACGAGGCGGCCATTCCGGCCGATGTCTGGAAGAAGCGGCGGCGCGTCGTGCCCAGGCGCTTCGCCATCGCCGCGCCCATCGCCTTGATATGCGCCTCGACGGCCTTCTGCTCGGCGGTCTGGGGCGTCGGCATGTATTCGTCGCTGGCGACGATCTGCGTCGGGATCGGCGATGGGAACGCGGCCTCCTCGGCAGGAAGCACGCGCTCGAGATCCTGCTCACTCAGAAACCGCATCGTCCCCTCCCTCGTGCTGCTAGACCCCCTGATTCTCGGGCATGGTCAGGAAAGCGTGCGCCATGTGCCAGAACTTGGCCCGGCTGTAGCCGAGCGCTACGCCATGCGCGGCACCGGCGACGACGATGAACTGGCGGTCCTGGTTGGCGAGCTTTTCGAAGAAGTCGAGAATATCCGCATCGGTGGCGATGCCGTCATATTCGCCGCGCACCACCATCACCGGGGCCAGGATCTTCGTCGGGTCGATCACCGGCAGATTGGCCACCATGTCGAGGTAGGTGCCGGTCGGCACGGTGTCGCCCAAAGGCAGTTCGGACTTGGCGATCGCGTCGGCCACGCGTGGATCGGACGTGCCGGGCTTGTCGCGCGTGAAGATGCTCTGGATCATCGCGAGGTCGCGCTTGCGCCGATTGTGCGTGCGGTAGTAGTCAACCTGCTCGGCGCGCTTGGCCAGCGTCGGCGATCCCTTGCCGGTATAGGTGAGCGCCGTCATCACCAGCCGGTCGATGGCATCGGGCCGGGCCATCGCGAAGGCGCCGGCGCGCAGCGCGCCCGAGGACTTGCCAAGGAAGCTGAATTTCTTCTGACCGGTCTCGCGGATCAGGACCTCGCTCGCCGCCTTCAGATCCTCGACCCCGCTCTTGATGTCGGAGTTGCCGTCCGTGACGGTCGAGCGGCCATAGCCCTCGAAATCCATGGTCCAGACATCGAAGCCGACGCGGGCAAAGACGTTCATCATCGAATACTCGCCCGCGCCCGGCACGGTGAGATCGAAGCTTGAGCGCGCCGAGAGCGAGGAGCCGTGCACCAGGAACAGCACCGGCAGCGGCTTTTGTCCGGGCACGGGTGCGGCGCGGCGCTTGCGGTACATGTAGAGCGAGACCTTGCCCTTCTTGGCCCAGTACTCGTGGGTCCAGAATTCCGCGCCCGGCTTGTCGGCGGCGACGCCCGAGGCGGGCATCATCGCGGCAGCCATGGCGGCGCCGATCCCGGCCGCTTGAAAAAGAGTGCGTCGCGTCGGATGGCGATCGTCAGCATCCATCGTGCTCCCCCTTTTTAGGCTCGGGTGCAGGCGCCCGGCCGCGTCGCTAACGGCGCGGATCGTCGGCAAGCCCGTCGCCGCTGCGCGCATGCCGGCCCAGCAGCGCCGCGAGATCGCGCCAGCCATAGGCCACCGCTTCGACCGGCTGGCCGCCCACCGGGATCGGCCGGTACATGACCTGCTTGCCGCCGAGCCGCTCGTAGAAAAACCGCGCCGGGTTGGCGCGCACGACCCATACCAGCGCCGAGCCGTATCCCGTGGCGACGAGCCGGGCGAACAGCGCGAGCAAAAGCTGTCGCCCCGCGCCCTGGCCCTGAGCATCGGGCAGGACATAGAGCGTATAGACCTCGCCGCCGAAATCGACGTTGCTGTCGCGCTGGGCGCCGCAATTGCCAAAGCCGGTGATCACGCCCTTGGGATTGCAGGCAACGCGCGCATCGTCGGGGCGATGGCGCAGGAAGCTGGCCCACGACGCCGTCTGGCGCCGCTCGGACATGGTTAGCAGCACGCGGTCGGGCAGCATGCCCGCGTAAGTCGAGCGCCACGTCTCGACCTCGACGCGGGCGATCGGCTCTGCATCCACAAGTCGCGCCGGCCTGACCAGGCTCATCACCTTCCTCCTTGGCGCCTCATCATAGCCCCGCATGACCCCTTTTGCCGAGCCCCTTGGCGCGGTTTCACGCGGGCGGCGCCGTTAAGGATGTTGCCGGGCGGATCTCGCCCACCGGCGTGCCCGCGACATTGTTTAGCACTGGGCGCGCACGCCCTGCGAGCGCCGCCAATGCTGCCTCGTCCAGCACGCCTAGCCGTTGTAGAACAGTTGTCAGCGCCACTTCGGCGGCGCGAGCGGCGCCGTCCTCGATCTTGAGCGCGAGGCCAAACCCGAGCTGCGGCAGGGCTGCGGCATAAACGCCCTCGGCGCCAGGCTTGGCGCGCACGCGGTCGCCGGCGGCGCGCAGGAGCGCGGTCGCAAAGCCGGTACTGCCGCTGACCATCAACGGCTCGGCCGCCATCGCGTCGAGGAGTCGCCGCGCGGCGGCGGCGCGCGCGGGGGGAAGCCCGTGCGGATCGCCCATCCGCGCCATGGCGCGGGCAAGGCCCGTGAGCGGCAGCGCGATCACGGGAATGCCGCAGCCGTCGATGCCGCGCGGCGCATGCTCGAGATCGAGCCCGGTCATGGCGGCGAGCACCGCGGTCACGCGGCGCTGCACCGGATGTTCGGCGTCGATATAGCCCGCGACCGACTTGCCCCGATGACGCGCGGTGGTGAGAAAGCCCGTGTGCTTGCCGGAACAGTTGTTGTGGAGCGGCGACGGCGCCTCTCCGCTGCGCACCAGCGCCCGGGCCGCCGCGGGATCGAGCGGCGGGTGGGCGCCGCAGGCAAGATCCGCGACGCCAAGGCCTGCCCGCGCGAGCCAGGCCGCGATCGCCGTCACATGCGGCTCCTCGCCGTGATGGGAGCTGCAAGCGAGCGCCAGTTCGCGCGGGGTGAGGGCAAGCGCATCCGCCGCGCCGCTTTCCACGAGCGGCAGCGCCTGCAGCGGCTTCACCGCCGAGCGGGTATAGATCGGACGCTCGATATCGCCCCACGCCAGCACGACCGCGCCGGCGTGATCGACGACCACCGCGGCGCCGCGGTGCCGGCTCTCAACAAGCGTGCCGCGCAGGACTTCGACCAGGACGGGGAGACTCCATGGCGTTCTCGCTCTTTGCCCGGTCCGGATATACTCGATATCGGCAGCAAAAGCCGCGCTCACGGAGGAACGCCCATGTCGAGCCCGACGCCGGAATACGAGGTCTATGCCCTGCGCTATGCGCATGCAGCCCAAAGCGCCATCCGCAATTTCCTGCTGCCCAATCCGCATGACGGGCCGCTGGCGATGGATTTCTATGTCTGGGCGATCCGCAGCGACCATCACACCATCGTCGTCGATACCGGCTTCAACGCCGCGGTGGCGGCGCGCCGGCGGCCGGAATGGCAGCTCCTCGACGGGCCGGCGGCGGCGCTGGCGCGGATCGGCATCGATGCCGCGACGACGCGCGATCTGGTGCTGTCGCATCTCGATTGGGATCATTCGGGCAATACCGATCTTTTCCCCAAGGCGACGCTGTATCTCCAGGATGCCGAGCTGGCGTTCCGCACCGGCCGCTACATGACCCATTCGTTCTTCTCCTCGCGCACCGAGCTCGACGACGTCCTCACCACCGTGCGCAACGTCTATTCCGGCCGCGTGCGCTTTCACGACGGCACCGGAGAGATCGCGCCGGGGGTGACGCTGCACCTCGTCGGGGGCCATACCGCGGGGATGCAGGTGGTGCGGGTGCCGACGGCGCGCGGCTGGGTCGTGCTGGCGAGCGATGCCGCCCATTACTGGTCGAATTTGCGCCAACGTCATCCGTTCCCGCTGGTGCTCGATGTGGGCAAGATGCTCGAGGGATTCCGCCTCATGGAGCAACTGGCGGACGGACCCGACCACATCATCCCCGGCCACGACCCCGAGGTGATGCAGCGCTTCGCTGCACTTCCCGGCATGCCCGACATCGTCAGACTCGACCGGCCGCCGGCGTCCTGAGACAGGGCCACGCGATTGCCGCATTTTCGTCGTGCATTGCTGCTTGCCGCGCTTGGCAGCGAGGGCGTCGATTGGTTATGGTGAGGCCATGTCGGGCGTTGCTTCTTGCGCGGTACGCGCACTGGGTTTTCTCGGAATTCTTTCCGTGCTGATCGGGCCGGTCGCGGCAGCCGAGAGCGCCGGCGACGCTGCGACGCCGCAGCGCATCGGCGGCGACAAGAACTGGGATGCCTACAGTTATAGCGATAAGGGCACCAAGGTCTGCTACATCGTCGGCCGCCCGCAGGCGAGCGAGCCCGCCAGCCTGAAGCGCGGCCGGATCGACGCGATCGTCACCGACCGGCCCAAGGAGAAGGCGTTCGACGTGGTGAATTTCGATGTCGGCTATGCCTTCAAGGCGGGCAGTAGCGCCGAGCTCGACATCGACGGGCACAAGTTCTCGTTCTTCACCGACAAGGACGCGGCCTGGACGCGCGACGCCGCGACCGACAAGACGGTGACGGAGGCGCTCGCCAAGGGCCAGCATGCCGTGCTCAAGGGCACGACCGCGCGCGGCACCGCCACCAGCGATACCTATGCGCTGGACGGCTTCACCGCAGCGCTCGACGCCGTCGACAAGGCCTGCGGCGTCAAGCGGTAGATACGATCAGTCTCTGACTGAGTCGCTTATTGCCGTCATTCCGGCGAAAGCCGGGATCCAGGGCAAGCGACGTGCGTCACCCCTGGGTCCCGGCTTTCGCCGGGACGACGACTGTGTGGTTCGACTTCAAACGATCAAGCGCTAGGGCGGGGGTGACGGGCGGCGCCGCATTCCCTATCTTGCTTCTCATGGAAGGGTGTCTCGCGCCGCAGGCAACGCCGCGGAACCTTGTCGGCTTGTCGCGCGACGAGCTGGCGGCGGAGATGGCGGCGATCGGTGCCGCACCCTTTCGCGCGCGCCAGCTTTGGCATTGGATCTATCACCGCGGCGCCACCGATTTCGCGGCGATGACCTCGCTGGCCAAGGAGTTCCGCGCGGCGCTGGCCGAGCGCTACGTCGTCGCGCGGCCGGCGCAGTCGCAGGCGCAGGCCTCGACCGACGGCACGCGCAAATGGCTCCTGCGCTTCGCCGACGGGCAGGAAGCGGAATGCGTCCACATTCCCGAGGAAGATCGCGGCACGCTCTGCGTCTCCTCGCAGGTGGGCTGCACGCTGACCTGCAAGTTCTGCCATACCGGCACGCAGCTGCTGGTGCGCAACCTCGCCGCCGCCGAGATCGTCGGCCAGGTCATGGCGGCGCGCGACGCGCTCGGCGAATGGCCCTCGCCCAAGGACGACCGCCAGCTCACCAACATCGTGCTCATGGGCATGGGCGAGCCGCTCTACAACTACGAGAACGTCGCCAAGGCGGTGAAGATCATCCTCGACCCCGAAGGGCTGTCGGTGTCGCGGCGCAAGATCACGCTGTCGACCGCCGGCGTGGTGCCGATGATCCGCCGCTGCGGCGCGGAGCTCGGCGTCAATCTCGCGATCTCGCTCCATGCCGTCAGCGACGAGCTGCGCGACGTGCTGGTGCCGCTCAACCAGCAAATATCCGCTCGCGGCGCTACTCGAGGCCTGCCGCGACTATCCCGGCCTCAGCAATGCGCGGCGCATCACGTTCGAATACGTCATGCTCAAGGGCGTCAACGACAGCCCGGCCGAGGCGCGCGCGCTGGTGCGGCTCATCGCCGGCATTCCCGCCAAGGTCAATCTCATTCCCTTCAATCGCTGGCCCGGCGCGCCGTTCGAATGCTCGAGCGACGAGGACATCGCCGCCTTCGCCGACATCGTCAACGACGCGGGCTACGCCTCGCCGGTGCGCACGCCCCGTGGCCGCGACATCTTCGCCGCCTGCGGCCAGCTCAAATCCGCGAGCGTGAAGCTCCGGAAGAGCGACGTGTTGCGCGCCGCGACGCCCGCGGAAACGTGATGGACCCTTCGCCTTGAGCGGAGCGCGGCCCGCGCGAAGTCGAAGGACGCGCCGACCGAGCGGCCCCTTCCGCCTAAATCACCTTCAGCACCGCCTCGGGCGGGCGGCCGAGGGCGGCTTTGGGCGCCGGCACGACGATCGGGCGCTCGATGACGACGGGGTGGCGGGCCATGCCGGCGATGATCGCGTCATCGCTGAGAGCGGGCTTGTCGAGGCCCGCCTCCTTCGCCTCCTTCTTGCGCAGGAGATCGCGCGGCTTCAGGCCTAAGCAGCCGCAGCAGGCGCTTGAGCTCGGCCGCGTCGGGCGGCGTCTTGAGGTACTCCACGATGTGCGGCTCGATGCCGCGCTGGCGCAGGAGCGCGAGCGTCTTGCGCGAGGTGGCGCAGCGTGGATTGTGATAGATCGTGACGTCGGGCATGGGGCCGGCCTTGAGCGACGGGAGCCTCCCATGCTAAGCCCGCGCCGGCGCGATTTGAAGCACAGGCTCCCACCCATGCCCGACCCGGTGAAGAAAGTCGTGCTCGCCTATTCCGGCGGGCTCGACACCTCGGTCATCCTGCAAATGGCTGCAGGAGACCTATCGGCTGCGAGGTCGTCACCTTCACCGCCGATATCGGCCAGGGCGAGGAGCTGGAGCCGGCGCGCAAGAAGGCCGCTGATGATGGGGGTGAAGCAGATCTTCATCGACGATCTGCGCGAGGAGTTCGTGCGCGACTTCGTCTTCCCGATGTTCCGCGCCAATGCGCTCTACGAGGGCCAATATCTGCTCGGCACCTCGATCGCGCGGCCGCTGATCGCCAAGCGCCAGATCGAGATCGCGAACGAGGTCGGCGCCGATGCGGTCGCCCACGGCGCCACCGGCAAGGGCAACGACCAGGTGCGGTTCGAGCTCGCCTATTACGCGCTGAAGCCCGACATCAAGGTGATCGCGCCGTGGCGCGAATGGGACCTCGCCTCGCGCACGCGCCTCATCGAATATGCCGAGCGGCACCAGATCCCGATCCCCCGCGACAAGCGCGGCGAGGCGCCGTTCTCGACCGACGCGAACCTGCTGCACATCTCCGCCGAGGGCAAGATCCTCGAAGACCCCTGGATCGAGCCCGAGGAGTTCGTCTACAGCCGCACCATCGCGCCCGAAGAGGCGCCCGATGCGCCCGAATACGTCGACGTCGATTTCGCGCGCGGCGATGCGGTGGCGGTGAACGGCGTGACGCTGTCGCCGGCGGCGCTGCTCGCGCGGCTCAATGAGATGGGCGGGCGGCACGGCATCGGCCGTCGTCGATCTCGTCGAGAACCGCTTCGTCGGCATGAAGTCGCGCGGCGTCTACGAGACGCCCGGCGGCACCATCCTCCATGCCGCCCATCGCGGCATCGAGAGCATCACGCTCGACCGCGGCGAGGCGCATCTCAAGGACGAGCTCATGCCGCGCTATGCCGAGCTCATCTATAACGGCTTCTGGTTCGCGCCCGAGCGCGAGATGCTGCAGGCGCTCATCGACAAGAGCCAGGAGGAGGTCGCCGGCACAGTGCGGCTCAAGCTCTACAAGGGCCATGTCCGCGTCGTCGGTCGCAAATCGCCCAACTCGCTCTATAGCCTCGCCCACGTCACCTTCGAGGAGGACGCGGTCTACGACCAGCGCGACGCCCAGGGCTTCATCAAGCTCAACGCGCTGCGCCTGCGCCTGGCCCGCGCGCTGCGGCCTGCTGATTAGCCCGAAAATTGCCACAGCCATCCGGCGTCTGGGCGCCGTTTAGTTGAACAGAGCCGCCTGCCACCAGCAGGCGCCAAGCCGGCCCGCGGCTTTGACGAAGATCGCAGTTATTCTGGATTTGCTCAGTATTGCAAATACTTCGTCCCGACGACCGGGTGTCGGCGCAACGAGAAAGGATGGCCAGTCATGATGCGATCGATGAGTTTTGTCGTCCTCGCCGGCGCGCTTGCGGTGTCCGGCTGCGGCACCACAACGGGCGATCGCGGCTTGTCGGGCGCTGGACTTGGCGCGGCTTCCGGCGCCGTGATCGGCGCGCTCGTGGGCGGCCCGGTGCTGGCCGCGGCGGCGATAGGCGCCGGTGCCGGCGCGCTGGCCGGCGTCGCGACGAGACCCTCCCAGGTCGATCTCGGCCGCCCGGTCTGGGATCACTGAACGCGACCGCCGGCGCCTCAGAGCGCCGGCGGGGGCAGCCCGCGGCGGCGACAGCCTGCAACCAGCGTATTGCGTAGGAGACAGGCAATGGTCATCGGCCCGACGCCGCCGGGAACGGGGGTGATGGCGCCGGCGACCTCGACCGCCTCGGCGAAGGCGACATCGCCGACGAGGCGGCTCTTGCCGGAAGCGTCGGCGATGCGGTTGATGCCGACATCGATCACCGTGGCGCCGGGCTTGATCCAGACGCCGCGCACCATCTCAGGCCGCCCCGCCGCGGCCACGACGATGTCGGCGCGGCGCACCACGCCGGCGAGATCGCGCGTGCGCGAATGGGCGAGCGTCACGGTGCAGTTCTCCGCCAGCAGCAGCGCCGCCATCGGCTTGCCGACGATATTGGAGCGGCCGATCACCACCGCCTCGGCGCCGGCGAGCGTGCCGACGGTGGCGCGCAGCAGCATGAGGCAGCCCCACGGCGTGCACGGCACCAAAGTTTCCCCGCCGCTCCACAGCCGCCCGACATTGCGGGCGTGAAAGCCGTCGACGTCCTTGGCCGGGTCGATCGCGTCGATGACGCGTTGCGGGTTGATCTGGCGCGGCAGCGGTAGCTGCACGAGGATGCCGTCGACTGCGGGGTCGGCATTGAGCCGCGCCACCAGATCGAGGAGCGCCGTCTCGCTCGTCGTGGCGGGCAGGCGATGCTCGAAATTGGCCAGACCCGCCTCGCGCGTGGCCTTGCCCTTGCTGCGGACATAAATGTCGCTGGCGGGATCCTCGCCGACGAGCACGGCGGCAAGCCCGGGCACCGCGCCGTGGCGGGACTTGAGCTCGGCCGCCGCCGCCGCGATCGCGCCGCGCAGCGCCGCGGCGTGGGCCTTGCCGTCGATTATGCGCGCTTTAGCCATGGTGCGAAAATCTCCTGGAACAGCCGCTCGATCAGGATCGGGTCGCCGGCGACATGCACGAGCTTGCGGCGGTCGGCGGCGCCGTGGACCAGCGTCACCTGCCGCCGCTTCAGACCCAAGAGCTGCGCGAGGAAAGCCAACAGCGCCGCGTTTGCCGCGCCCGCCTGCGGCGCGGCCCTGACCGCGATCTTCAGCGCCACCGTGTCGCCCGGCCCCTCGGCCAGACCGACGACGCGGTCGGCCGCGGCGTTGGGCACCACCCGCACCGCCAGCCGCATGCCGTCGCGCGCCGGCGCGAAGGGGAGCGGCGGCACCACCGGGCGCTCACAGTTGATAGACGTGGTATTCGATCTGGCGCAGCTCCTGCTCGATGAGCCAGATCACGAGCAGAAGAATGACCGGGGAGATGTCGAGACCGCCGAAACTGGGCAGGAACTGGCGGATCGGTCTCAACGCCGGCTCGGTCAGGCGGTAGAGCGTGTCGATGATCCGCGCGACCGTGCGATTGTAGGTGTTGATGACGCCAAAGGCGATGAGCCAGCTCACCACCGCGGAGATGATGATCACCCACCAGTAGAGATTGAGGAGCACGATCACGACATCGATGACCGGCACCAGAAACCCACCCATCGGCGACCCAACTCCCCGCAAAGAAGGCGGCGCACCCTAGCCAGTGGCCCTTGCACGCGCAAGAGCGCCAGCTTCGTGCGTGCCCTGCGCCTTGCGAGCCTTGACAGGCCCGGCCGGCCGCCCAATAGTCGGCGCCGCGTCGGGGCCGTAGCTCAGATGGGAGAGCGCGACGTTCGCACTGTCGAGGTCAGGGGTTCGATCCCCCTCGGCTCCACCAACCCCAAGGGAAACAACGCGGTAAGTCCGGGGCGGCCAGGCTGCTACACAGCACTGCTACACGCTGCCCATGTATGGCCTGCCCAATGTCGTCTCCCGCGGTCGATGTCTA
This sequence comes from uncultured Alphaproteobacteria bacterium, assembly GCA_963832575.1. GTDB lineage: Bacteria > Pseudomonadota > Alphaproteobacteria > ATCC43930 > CGMCC-115725 > DATJLY01. Next base: position 36,745 of record CAWHUT010000007.1, on the reverse strand, counting down.
TATTATCGCTGCCGCGTTCCCGTTGACCTTGTCGCAAGGATAGGGCGGCGAGAATTAAGCCGGTCGCTCCGGACAGCCAATCGGTCACTCGGAAGAATCCGCGCTACACTTCTATCCGCGAGCGCGCAAAGACTGTGGTGGGCGATCCGTCGGGCCATGACCAAGGAAGAGATCGATCGGCTCATTCAATCCTGGCTCGAGGAGGAGCTCGCTAAGGATGCCTTCTCCCGATCCGATATTTCGTTCGCCGAAGACTGGACACCACCGGGTGGTGATGTCGCCGCAACGGCCACGCAGATGTTGCGCGGCGAAGCCGAAGACGCGCTCTTCAAGTGGCGGGAGGCGGTGGAGCATCATGACTGGAAGAAGGCTCAGATCCAGGTCAATGCGCTTCTAAGCCGCCGGGGCATCGATCTCCCGCGCGATGGCGATGAGTATGGTCTCCTTTGCATGGGCGTCTGCATCGCGGCAACGGACCTCCACGGGATCAGGGTGGAGCGATCGCTCGGTCGCTGGACCGAGATCCCCGAGCTGCCGCCGATCTTCGGTACGGGAGTGGGGGCGACCACTACGAGAGAAGCAGCAACTGCACAGCACAGGCCCGGTCCGTCGCTAAGCGAAGCGATCGACCAGTTTCAGGACGAGAAGCGGCGGATCGGAAACCTGAGGCCAAAGCGGTTCATGGATTTTGAGGCAGCTTTGAAGCTGCTTGCTCGTTTTGTCCCCCCTAAGACGCCTGTCGCCGACATCACCAAAGCGAAGGTAGGTGAGCTGCGCATCCTTCTGACGAAGCTCCCGCCGAATTTCACGAAGAGGTTCCCCGGACGCGAGCTTGACGAAATTGCAAAGATCGCAGCGGAGACCAATCTGCGCGCACTTGATCCAAGCACTATCAACCAGAAGTATCTTGCCTTGATCGATGCATTTTTTGGCTGGTGCGCTGCGTGTGGATTTGTGAACGAAAATCCAGCATCCAGTTCGCGCGTTAACACCCGCGGCTCATCGGCCGGTCCTGGGCGGGGGACGTTCACTATTGACGATCTGAATGCGATCTATGCCGCGCCGCTTTATCGCGGATGCATGAGCGACGGACGAATATACGAGACTGGCTCATATCATATCGACGGTCACCGACGGTGGCTGCCGCTCCTGGGGCTCTACACGGGAGCACGCCTTGGCGAGCTATGCCAGTTGCTCGTTAGCGACGTGCGCAAGATCGACGACGTGTGGTGCGTGGATATCAACCTCGAAGACGGCAAGCATGTTAAGACCCGGGCGGGTCAACGTCAGGTTCCCGTCCATCCCGAGCTAGAGAGCCTCGGTTTCTTGCAGTTCGTCCAGAGCGTCAGGTCGGCGGGACAGAAGCGCATCTTTTCGGAGATTGAGCCGGGCAAGGGCGGTTACCTCTCCGAGAATCCCTCGAAGTGGTTCGGGCGCTTCCTGAAGAAAACCCTCGGCGACGAAGTCACCCGATCCCGGCGCCTTGCATTCCACTCGTACCGGCATACTGTGAAAGATGCCCTGCGGGCGGCCGGCATCGAGGAGCGTATCCAAGACGCTCTTCTTGGGCACGAGAGCGGTCACGTTTCTTCGGTGTACGGGGAAGGATATAAGCCGCCGCGCCTTTTGCAGGCGATATCAAAGATATCCTTCCCAGGATTGGATCTGTCCGCGGTACGCCGCGCGTAGTCGTATTCTTTTTTTCAGTTCGAGTGTTTCGGACAGGCTGCCGCGCGAGCGAAGTTATGACCATCGGCATACCGCGCACACGATTTCACCGTCAGTTCTGAGCCTCCACCGCTACATTCGATCCATGCGCAACAAACTCGCAAGGATCGTCACGTGAGATCATATTCATCAGCATTGGGTATGCCCATCAATTCAGCGGTTGCCAGGGCGCAGGTCGAGGAGTGGCTCGATCGCTACGAGTGGACACACTTTATTACCCTCGCTACGAACGATCATAAGCAGCGGATATCGGTGAGAGCATTACGTGCGATGGCCAGGGAGTGGGATGCGCGAATAAACCGCCGCCTATATGGGCCGAGATGGACGCAAAAGCCCGACGAGCGGTTGTTCGCCGCCTATTTCCTCGAGAAGCCTGTGGTCAATCCACATTGGCACGTCCTCGTCATGTTAGACGAGAAGGACCTGTGCAAACGACATGATCAGGAAATTCGGCTGAAACGCAACTCAGAATATATCTGGCGCAGTCTAAAGAGCGGCGGCACAGTCGAAGTGCGAGATGTGTTTCAGCAGCGTGGCGTAATACGATACGTTGTCAAGGAGCTCGGACATGAGTTACAATACAAGCGCTTCGTAGTGCCCCGCGAATTCAACTCGCGGTTCTAAACGAGACGATCGCATGGAGCCGTCGGCAACGCCACGGACCCCAGCCAGAGTTCTCCGGCTGCGATGTCAATTTCCAAGCCGCGACCAGTTCGGGCCGTAGTAATGGACTGCTATGCTCTAAAGCGAACATCCGGACACTTGATCAGCAATATGCCCAACTGATGGTAGAATGACAATTTTTGATGGTTCACCCAACTTACGGTAGCAGATCACCTTATAGGAGAACGAAGCCATCAAGATACACTAATAATGCTGGACGAGAATTGGAGAGATTCTTCGTACGACGGATGATCGTTATCAATTACGAGACCGCGGCAAACGCTGGTGTGAATACGCTCATTGACCCGGTAATCAACAGCTCCCCCTTTCCTGACATTAGTGGCGTCCGTGATCGGCGCCCATTGTGACCAAGACGAGTGTTGTCGGGCCGCTGCTCATTGCGTCGGCCACCGCTCGTGGCGGGGTCAATTTTCGTGCGTACTCACACAGCGCTGGCTGAGCTTCCGATTGTGGCGGGCGCCCCGCCTCAATGCGTCAATTCATTTTCATTTTTCAGGATCGTCTCCCTGTCACTGGCACGCTGGCGAACGGGAATCGCATTGCCTTCCCGCTCGATGATGTCGTCTGTCGCGTTCCATTTCCGGAGCAAGTCTTAGCAGCCCGATGGGCCATCCTCCTCGATGGTCTCAATTGCCTCGCGCCAATCGCCGGCGAGATCCAAAATCATCAGCCCACCTTGCGCTGCGAGCCACGGCGGCATCAGCATGCTGCCTTCACCGTAGTCGACATCAGCCTTAAGCAGCAGGTAGCGAATACCTGCGGCCGGCGTCGCGCTGAGTTGATTCTGCAGCCTCCGCCTTTTAGCCGTGGGGGACTCACCATGCTCCTCGAGCGGATCAATGACGTCTTGGACGTCATAAGCGTAGTGCTTGGGGTCGAAACGCCCGCTCCATTTGGTTTCTTCGAGGTCGCGCGCCTGCTCCAGGGCAATAGAAGCCGCCTCCTTGGCCGTCTCGGCTTTGATGGCTACAACCGCGATTTGAAAGACAGGACGCATCAACTTGACGTAGAATTCTTCCTGGACGACAGGCCCTTTCTTAGTCATTGCCACGCGCTCCCACCTTCAGTGCGACACCGGCAATCTCTTGCGGAATAGCGCGACCATTGATGGTAGTGAGCGTGAGCTGCGGATCGGCGTGGTTCGTCAGCTTGCGTACCTCCATCAGAAACGCCATCTCGTTCGCCGTCACCATGCGCGAGAAGACCTCGGTGATAACGTTCATCTTGTCCGGCCAATATTGCTCCAGCCCTAGCCGCATCAGATGCGCCACGTCGACGTCGAGGGCCTCTGCGAGCGCCGGGACCTTCTCGAGAGGAATCTTGCATTCACCCGACTTGAACATCGAGATGATATTGCCCTGGGAGTAGCCTAGCTTGACCGCGATCTCACGCAATGTCGTGTCGCCTTTCAGTTCGTCGAGTCGCTTGGCGAGAAACATTACCAACGCCGAGGAATGGGGCAAAGGTCGCGCTGTATAGTGGGACATGTTTCTTCCACCGCTATTTGATTGACGTTAGAGCGATTGTCTTCAATCTCAATATAGCGGTGGGTACAGTAGTCAGTGATTAGAATAACGCTCGTGCCCGCGAGGGAATGCTTCGGAACACGCAGCGTTGAGGTCTATGCGTGAAGCACCGTACTTTTACCGTCTAAGACAGCGCTTTGTGCCGTCTCCACAGCGGATGAAGCCGATCTGTCTGTGGAGCGCCATCAACCCGGTGCTCGTTCCGTCCGGCCGCGACAGACGTGTGAGTTCTTTCGTGCACGGATACGCAGGGCCTAAACAGGATAATCGTGATGGACACCATCGCCGGGGTTACTAGCGAAAGAAGCTAACCGCGCCTCCGCCGTTAACGAGGGGCGTTGCCGCCGGCTTTGTTCGGGTGACGAGAGGCGGCGACCGGAGCGGACACTTTCGCGCCCTTCCTATGCTTTCCTTCGAGCCGATCTGCATTGATAGCGCAAAAAAAGGCGGCCATCGCACTCGAGGCCAACGCATCGCTCCTTTTCTGCGGCGTCACGACGAATGCCATTTCTCACCAATTTAACTCGCTGCCTGGTTATGCCAGCCCGCCATTTCCCAACCGTCAGTTATGGTCATTTTTTTTCCCGACGTTTGGGGCCCTCACCGCTATATAGGAAATAGTGGGATTCAAAACGTGAGCGCGCTCAGAAGCGCCTCTCGATGGATGAATAGCGCACGCGGCAATGTCTGCCGCTAACAGATATCGAACCGTGACTCGAAGCGCGTGCGCTCAATGTCATGTTGGACATTTGTGCATGTCATGTAGCGAACGAACTTACTTATGCAGCGATCGCCGGACGAACACAGGAGAACATGAGGAATGGACCGCGAAGCCTTTATGCGTGACGTTGCCGACGCCGATATCGCACAAGAGCAATGCTCGCCGGCTTCTGCATCTGGCGGTGCAGGAGCCTCAGTCGGAGGCCATGACTGCAATGGCAGCCGCGTGACATCGATGCCTGACAGTGCACTCGGTGCGAAGGAAAAGCCCGCTCCGGAGCCTGAGGACAGCAAAGAATTTGATGCTGACAACTGGAATAGTGGGCTTTGGGAAGCGATCGAACAAGGATGATCGGGAACGGGGGCGCGTCGCGTACGACCAGTTGCGCCAAGGTTGGTGGCCTCTCCGGGTAATTGACATGCCGCCAGACAGCCGCAGGTCTCCCGCTCACGACGATGCATATCCGCCGGCGCCGGACGACGCGGCTCTCGAAGAGATGCTCGCTGGAATCCACATTCCGGCCGTTACTGATGCTCCAACGGAGCCGATGCTCACGACCGAGACGCTCCGACCTCAGCAAGTGAATGGCAATAAGTCGGAATCGGGCATTTCGGTTGAGCCGGAAGCTTTGGGCAAAGAGTCGGATTTTGAGGGCTACAAAAAGTCGGAACCTACGTCTTCTGAAACCTCGAACGGCTCATGCAAAAAGTCGGAAGGTCCGGCCGACAAAAAGTCGGACGCATCCCTCACTGAGACCTGTGGCTCAGAGACGTCGGCCACCGCGGCTGCATTGCCCAAACGCCGCTCTACAGTAGCACTAGGACAACTCCCTCCATGGGAACGACTCGACAAAGAGCGAAAAGCGCGAGTGTACCAGTATCTCCTTGATAGATTAGGGGAGAGCCATCCGTTTACCCTTAACTTTGATCACGCCCTTATCGCCAGAGCATGGAAGACCAAGAAGACACCCTCAACTTGGATTAACGAACGGATCACACATGCCCTGCGACCGATAGAGGAAAAGATTGGTTCCCGAATACCATTCTGGTTCCACTTAGAGGTATCACGTAACGATGTCTATCATGTTCACGGTGTGCTGGGTATCGGGGACGACTTGAGACGAGAAGTGGAGGCCGCCTTACGCCGAGTGGCCGGCGGCTTTAGTCGTGGTGCTGGTCGGTATTTCGTCCACATCGGTGACTTTGACCCCGATAAGCAGTATGGGGGCTTTCACGGTTCTCTGGGGTGGGCGGCGTATGCAGTAAAGGACCTTCCGCGCACAGTTCGCAGAGGTGATGTTGGAGCCCCACTTGTCTGCCGGCGGGAACTGAATCAACGAGCCCACAAGCTTTACAACGTGCTGCGGGCTTACCAAGCGCGAAAGGGGGTATTGTAAATGCCCTGCCGAGAGATATCCCGATATCCCGACAGTCGTTCCGCTGCTCTTCCTGCCGGCTATTGGTCCCGACCATTCACGACGTCTCGCTGATGATCGATTGGGAGCGCAGCGGGCGCGAGGCGAGTTCGTCGGCCAGGATCATCGACGGCCAGTTGATCAAGGCGGCAGCGGCCATGGTGCGCAGCTTCGATGCCGGTAAGAAGATCCTCGGCCGCTGGCGCCACATTACCATCGCCCCGATGGGTGGCTCCTGATTGTGAACCTGCCTACGGCCGCAATATCCGGTCGGCCTGCTGCCGGTTACGCAGACACCGGGTTTGGTGTTTGACGTAGATCACCTGCGCCGAGGATGATCCAACCTGGGGTGAATGGTAGATGTAAATGCCCTTTAAAAACACTTCCAAACATGCGCAAAGGGCGAATTGCTCCGAACCAATAAACCGAAAACTAAATCAGCCTCTGGCAAGAAAATATCTACGAAACTCCACCAAACGACCCGATCGTTCCAGCCCATTTTTTCTGACCTCCAAAATGGGTGGGGTAAAGGTGTAACCGGAAAAGTGAAATGAGATGGCGATGCTTTCTCGCGAACAGCTCGAACGGTACATAAAGATCACCGAGCAGCTTAAGGCCAAGGAAGCTGGGATCCTGACGGAGGAGGAAGCTGCGGTCCAGGCCGCCAAGGCTAGGAAGGTCATCCTCGGAGCTAAGATGCCGGCTACCTCGGAAGAGCTGCTCAAGAGCCTGGATGTGGCCGCGGTACGTCAGGGATGGGAGAACGAGTTCAAGGCATGGATCGGGAAGTACGAGGCGATGAAGTTTCTAGGGCCAAAACCGCAGGAAAGCTGGTCGGAAAGCGGGGTAATCGCCGAGGAGGTTTTCCAGAAGATCAAGTCGCTGATACCGAAGATACTAGAGGAAGACACACCACCGGAGCCTGGTCCTGATGAAAGGTACAAGGACATAGAGGGCTGGGGTGAATGGTAGGGAGAGGAGAGACGGTTCTGGTAGGGGTGAAGCCGTGCAGGTGCAGGTGGGTGTGAGGTCGATTAGGTGTGGTTGATGGTGAGTTGTTCGCCCGAGGTGTTTTCCGACGAATTTTAGGGACCGACCTCAAATCCAAACTCACGCATAAAGCTAATCTCCACATCCAACACAACCATAACCCTTCAAGCCCATGGAATAAGCCTACCCGCCACCACCAATCCAAACCATCCCCGGAACCGGCCGATCCAGCCACCTAGGGGTATTTCGCGTATATAGCACCCACCGAAAACATCGCCCGAGGAGCCGGCCAGTTCCATGCCCGTGTCCATGCCCGCACCCTCAGATACCCCGCGGACTCCCTAGGGTTTCCACGGAAATTAACGAATACCCGCATTCTATAAAGAGTAAGAAAGAAAGAAGAAGGTTATGTTTAGGTTAAGCCTAGGCTAATGTTAAAACCTAAATTAATGAAGAGTAGCAAATTCGCCTACAATGCCCGCATCAGGACATCTCCTCGGCTCCGACTAGGCTGGTTTTAAGCTGGTCTGGTGATCTCAGGCCGCGGCTCGAGTAGTTCTACCCCACGGCGTACCACGCACAGCTTCAGAGCAGCTCACTGGTGAGCAAGTGGGGGTGTCAGGCTACATCGAGACGTCCAGAACTCCACTTGCGCACCACGGAGCTTCTCTCGACGTGAAGTGGCTTACCTAGGTCGCCCTAGGCTGGTTATTCCACTCAAGTCCCAACCGGCTTGCCGTTTAGTTACTGTTACTCTTGTCTTGTTCAAGCAGGAGGCGAGAATCATGTCGATCGCGAGGAATTTCATCGAGCGGGTACGCCACGACGAGGCTGACTGGATTTTGGACGCCGAAGGCCATGAGGTCTTCTTGGCGCAGGATTTCAACTCAGCCATCGTCTATGCCGTGATGGACTCTCGGACCAGGGAGTACGGGAACTACCTTCTCATGCCGACACCGTGGCCTGTGCGCAAGAAGGTCTCCCAGGCGATGTTGGACATGCAGGACGGCCAGGAGCTCGCGAACGTGGGTTGGTTCCCTAGGGAGCACTTACGAAGACTCAACGCGCTCCCTAAGAGACATTCTCCCGTACAGTTCCTAACCGACTTGCCTACTCGCAGCGTAATCTCCCAGAGAGCTGTTTTATAATGGCGGATATTCTGATCGCGGGAGCTACAGAGAAGCCTCGTGGTGCGCAAGTCGGGGTCAAGCGTGTGAATTGCACTGAAAGACGTCTCTCTGCGCGTGCGTCGATCTCTGGGGGTGGCTTGGCGCGACTATCGTCGGAGGGCCTGCCTGCTGCAGCGTCGAGGCCCTTCGTTCGACGGTCCGTCCTTCTTGGTTCGGGTTTGGATGATCGACCCTGGAGCAGCGTCGATCAGGATCGTCGATGCGCGTGCCTCTCGATGGCCCAGCTTCTCGAGTTGAGAGCTTTCTTGCACTCGGGTCTATCCCTCAGCATGGGGGAAGAGATCGCGCCGTCGCGGCCTGCTGATGAGCGCGAACGGAGGCGCTGCCTATCATCTGAATGTTCCGATCGTGCGCGGCGTGTGGCGCGACAATCTGGATGAGGGAGCGCGGCAATCAAGATGAGGATTGGTGACCGCGACGAGGGGATCATGTTCGGTGTGATTGTCGCTGGCAAGAACTAAGTTTGAGGTTGATTGTCGCGGAGCGACGAGGCGCCGATATCCTTGCTTGTCGCGTAATTTGGTGGTCGTCCTGCGCCCTTCTGTTTTCGTTCGAGTGCGGCGCGTCGCCGGTAGCTGTCGACGTTGATTTCGAAGATCGTGGCGTGATGGACGAGGCGGTCGACGGCGGCCAGTGTCATGGCGGGATCGGGGAAGACCTTGCCCCATTCGCCGAACGGCTGGTTGGCGGTGATGAGGGTAGAGCGGCGTTCGTAGCGGGCGCTGATGAGCTCGAACAGAACGGAGGTTTCAGCCTGATCCTTGCTGACATAGGCGAGGTCATCGAGGATCAGCAGATGGAAGCGGTCGAGCGGGTTGATGGCAGCCTCGAGCGCGAGCTCGCGGCGTGCGACCTGGAGCTTCTGGACCAGGTCGGAGGTACGGGCGAACAACACGCGCCGGCTATTTTCGACCAGTGCCAAGCCGATGGCGGAGGCGAGATGGGTTTTCCCGCCGCCCGGTCCACCGATGAGGAGCAGATTGGCGCCCTTGTCGATCCAGCTGTCGGCGGCACCGATTGCCATCACATGTGCCTTGGAGATCGTCGGCACCGCCCCGAAGTCGAAGCTGTCGACGGTTTTCCCGGGCAGCAGCCGCGCTTCGAGGAGATGGCGCTCGACGCGGCGACGGTCGCGTCCGGCGATCTCATGTTCGGCGAGAGCGGCGAGGAAGCGGGCCGCGGGCCAGCCCTCCTTGTCCGCCCGCTCGGCAAAGGCTGACCAGCCCTGCTTGATCGCGGGCAGCCGCAGCTCGTTGAGGATCAGGGTGAGCCTGGCGCTGTCGATGCTCTGGGTCATGCCGCTTCTCCCATGTCGCTGCCGAGGAGGGCCTCGTAGGAGATCAGCGGGGTGAGATGGACGATAACGTCGGGCAGTGCCGCGGGATCGGGGGCGAAGCGTTCGCGTAACGCCATCATGTCGGGCAGCCGGTCAAATGTCTGCCTATAGACCTCGCGAGGGAAGAGCTGGTCGCGGTAGACGAGGTTGAGTAGCGCCATGGGTTTGCGCCGCAGGGCGTGGATCACATGGCGATAATCGACGACATGACCGTGCCTGCCTTTGGCATCAGCACGCCCGCGCGTCAGTGTCATGAGCGGGGTGCCCCCAACGAACAGATCGAGGCGGTCATCGTAAAGCCGGACCCGCAGCCGGTGCCCGATGAGCCGCGATGGCACCGTGTAGAACACTTTCCTCAGCGTGAAGCCGCCCGAAGAGGTGACGCTGACAAGCGTCTCCTCATGATCACAGGTACGCCGCCCGGGCAGCCGTTGCAGGGCCGGCCGCTCGGCCTCGATCCGTTTGGCCTGCCGAGCGTTCTTGTGGCTCACGATCTCGTCGATGAAGCGGCGATAGGTGGCGAGATCGTCGAAGTCGTTCACGCCGCGCATCAGCAGCGCGTCCTTGACCGCTTTCTTGAGATGGCCGTGCGGGCCTTCGATCGAGCCGTTCTCATGAGCGCCACCGCGATTGTTGCGGGTCGGCTCCATCCCGTAATGAGCGCACAGCGCATCGTAGCGCCGGGTCAGATCCTCGCGCGCATCCTTGGTAAGGTTGCGGAACGCGGCCGAGAGGCTGTCGCTGCGATGCTCGAGCGGCGAACCGCCGAGTGCCCACAGCGCGTTCTGCAGCCCCTCGGCGAGCGCCACATAGCTTTCGCCGCCGAGGATCACATGGGCATGCTCGAAGCCCGAGTAGGCGAGCCGAAAGTGATAGAGCCGGTGATCGAGCCGCTCGCCGACGATGGTGACGCCCAGGTCGGCCATGTCGGTAAAATCCGACAGCCCCATCCGGCCGGGCTCATGGACTTGGCGGAAGATCACCTCCTGTTCCGCGCCATGCAACGACCGCCATGAGCGGATGCGGCGCTCCAAGGTCCGTCGGACGCCCGCAGATAGATCAGGATGGCGCCGCTGCATCTCCTCGAAGATTGCGACCGCACGAAGCCCGGGCGCCGCCTTCAGCATCGGCACGACCTCGGTATCGAAGAACTCGGCGAGGGGATCCGGGCGGCGGCGGTCCCGCACCTTCTCCTTGTGGGACGGAAGCCTGCGATCCTGCTCAAAGCGATAACCGGTGGCCGTGCTGATCGATGCTTTCGCCGCCGCCACCGGCGGCGCGTCTGTCTGTCGGTACTTCATGTAGAGCCTCATCTGCTGATCGGTGACATGGCGGCCGGGCAATGGGCGGATCCCTTCGATGAGAAAATCCATCCACATACCCGGTCGGTCGCGATCACCAGACGATCCGGTCCCCCTAACAGGACTTCAGACCGACTTTTCCGAGGCTTGCGCCTCCGGTCGGGCTCCGCCCTCCCTTCAGCACAAGCCTCGGAAAACTCTCTCATCCTGATTGTCGGGCGCTCTCACCTTGATTGTCGCGCGGCAGCGGCGGCGATGGCATCCATGAGCCGGTCCCAAACGCCTGCTTTTCGCCCACGCACGAAGCGATTGTAGCAGGTCGTTCGTGGCCCATAGCGTTCCGGCAGGTCGCGCCACGGCGCACTGGATTGCAGCACCCAGTAAATTCCGTTCAGCACGCGACGGTCGTCTAGGCGTGGCACGCCCCTTGGCTTGTTGGGCAGGAGCGGCTCGATCACGCGCCACTCGAGGTCGGTCAGGTCATATAGGCTCATATGGCGTGTGAGACCCCATGTCCGTGGTCGAAGCGAGTGGCTCGTCTCGCTGCATGCCAGTATCGGGGGTTGATCGGGGTGCGCCGGTCAGAGCCTCAGGCATGGGGGACGAGCCGCGGACCAGGATACGATGTACGTGGCATTCGATGCGAGCAAAGAGACGCTTGCAGTCGCGATGGCTGAGAGCGGCCGACGCAAGGAGGTGCGCTTTTATGGCACCATCGCCAGCCGGCCGGAGGCGGTGCGGAAGCTGATCGAGAAGCTGGCGAACCAGCACCAGCGGCTTGCCTTCTGCTACGAAGCCGGCCCCACGGGATACGGGCTTTACCGTCAGATCTGCGCCATGGGCCATGACTGCCAGGTGGTGGCGCCGTCGATGGTGCCGGTGCGGCCCGGCGGGCACATCAAGACCGATCGGCGCGATGCGACAACGATGGCGGCGCTCTTCCGCGCCAGCGAGCTGACGGCGATCTGGGTCCCGGACGCGGCTCACGAGGCGATGCCCGATCTGTCGCGCGGACGGCAAGCCGCGATGGAGGGGCTGCGCCGGGCGCGTCAGCAGCTTCTCTCTTTCCTGTTGCGGCATGGACGCACCTATCCGACCCGAAGCCATTGGACCCGCGCCCATCGCCGATGGCTCGCCGAACAGCGGTTCGATCACGCCGCTCAGCAGATCGTGTTCGAAGAGCTGATCCAAGCCGTTGAGCAAGCTCAGTCGCGCCGGGATCGTCTGGAGCTGCAGATGGTCGCCTTGCTGCCGATGCGCTCAAGGATGTCGCCCTCGGGTTCTTTATGTCCAAGAATGGGATCGGGCATGTTAATCTCCCGTCATGGCAAACGATCGCAAAGGCGATGGCGTTGAGTTGCGTCCCGATGGCTGGGAACGCTTCGAGCGCGCGGTTGACGCGGCGTCTAAGGGGCCGCAGCACCGGCCCACGCCAAAGAAGGTGCGTTCCGCGGGCAAGGGGCGCGCTCGCAAGGGGAAGTCTCGCGCCTAACGCTATCGGAGGCGGCCTATGTCGGACATCAATGCGTCGTATCGCCATGCGGCGGCGCCAGGCGACCTTTTGATTCTTGTATCAGACGGAGAATTTTCTCTAGATCCGCCTCGGGAAGCGAGAAGGTCAGCCACCCGAGACCAGGACTGCGAAACGATAATAACGGCGTGCCAGAAAATGGTTCGATCGCCAGAAAATATTTCGATGCGTCATGGTGATGGGTCGGCTTTCCCATTGGGAAATGCTGCGGAATCGCCGGTGTCATTTTCGATCGAATGCCGGCTAGTCCGGCAATGAGTGTGTCGAGTTGATCCGCGCTCATTGTGATTGTCCCCACGGGCTTGCCCGGGCTCGGCCCTAGGCTGATTTGCATTGCTGCCGCTCCAGGCAGCAGAAGAATGCCAAGGTTTCCCGGGTCATCCGTCATTTGTCGCCTCCTTCCGAAGCGATTTGCATCATTACCACGCGGAACTGAGCGCGCGTGAACCTAGGCTTGGCCAGTTCGCGCGGTCACCAGTCCGCCGATAGGCGAGGCGCTTGTCGACGATGCCTTCGACCGATTTTGCCATGCGCGCGGCGTCATCAACGCCAAGTGCCGAACGCTCGTTATAGCGATAGTCGAATTCGACGAGGTAGCGGTGCAGATGCGCGGCGGAAACGTGATGGTACGTGCCGACGATGCCGCGCTCGAGGATCGAGAAATAACCCCCGGCCATATTATCCCAGAAGTACGCGCGAACATATTCCTCTGCGCTATGGTTGATGGTGTCGTGACTTGCAAATTCGTCGCCGACTTTTCAATAGGTCGAAGCCTCATCCGTCATGACGTAGGATGCGCTGTCAATGTGAGTGACCATCGCATCGCGGAGCGTCCTGGCGCTGATGTCGGTGACGTGACGGGAGCGGACCTTACCGCCGCTCTCCACCAATGAGAGGACAGGCTCTTTGCCCCGGCCTCTTTGTTGCGCGGGTTGGCGCTTCGTCTTGTATTGTTCGTCTCTTTGCCGCCGATGTACGCCTCGAACAGTTTGTTCTTGCCGCTGAGCGGGCCGGCCTCGGGCATCGTCTCGCGCAACGACTCGCGGATGCGATGGCACATGAACCATGCCGTCTTGTAGGGCAGCCCAGGCATGAGACCGATTTGAAGCGCGCTCATGCCCTTCTTCGAGGCTATCAATAGGTGCGTCGCGGCCAGCCACTTGTTCAGAGCGATATGGCTGCGCTCATAGAGCGTGCCGACCGTGACCGTGAAAGGCTCGCGGCAGGCGTTGCATTGGTAGAGGCCGGGACGGTGCGACTCGCCTCGCAGAAGCGTCGATTGATCGATCACGCCACAGTGGGGGCAGCGGCGACCGTTCGCCCAAATCCGCGCTTCTAGCCACTCGCGGGCTTTCTCCGCGTCGTGGAAGATTGGATTGGAAAGGTCGGACATGTACGGCTCCATCGAATGAGCGATTACAACATGTCGGCCTTACTACCTCAAGGTGATAATTTCCTAATCGGCGAGACTGGCCTGCGCATCCGGAATGTTGAGGCTTGGTCGGCACGCTGATCAGCGATGAGGACGGCGTCTACGACGCGGCCTCGCCCAACGACCAGCTCTTGCTCGGCATGAGGGGCACGATGAGCGAGATGGGGCTCTCAGTCTTTCGGCAACGCTCGATCGAGGCGATGAGACAGAAGGCGCGCCGGGGCGAGTTCTTCCTCACCGTCGCGGCCGGCTATTTGAAGGCCAAGGAGGGAGCGCATCGCGGGCGACGCTGACCAACGCATCCATGAGGCCAGACCGCTCGTCTTCCGCAAGGTTGCCGAGTTTCAGACCATTCGCCTAGTCCGGGTGTGGTGCGGGCAGTAGAGATGCCGCCATGGAGCATCGAACAAACGTAGCCCCCTTCATCGGGGGGCCGACCAACCGCGTTTCTGGGCTCTGGGCTTTTCTAGCGAAGGTTTTTTGCCATCAGGCCATCACCTATTCCTTCAGGCGTTGCTCGCTTCGTCCGCGTGCGGACGATCATCCAGACTTGAGCGCCGCTGCGGGTTAGGTGGGAGAAATTCTGGCTGCCTTATCGCGTTCGATTTCGCGATTGTTTTGCTTCGGGCGCCCTGGATCTCTGGGGGCCGGCACCCGGCGCGACGCCTCGCTCAATCCTCATACGTCCCGCGAGAGGCGGAGTGCTTCATGCTCAGCAATGTCGGGGGCGAGACCCGCCATTCGTGGCTTCCACGCCACGAATCTCAACACCCATGGCGACGCGCGGTCCGATCCCAGACAATTCGTGATGATTCCGGACCCGATCCTCAACTCGCAAGACTGCTAGGTTGACTGTCGTAGCGACAGTCGTGTCGATTACATCTTTCCTGTGTCGTCGATCTCTGTGTCGCGGACCCGGCCCACGCCCCTCTGACCGGGATGGAAAGGTCGACGTAAGCTGAATGGCTTCGTCCATTCTCCGTGGCGATGCGTTTGGATCGCGCTATCGCTCGGCGGAATTGACCGAGGAATCCAGTGGGGCCTCCGGCGTACTCCAAATCGTGACCAATGATGGAAGTCCTAGGCAATTTTCGATCCGACGAGGGGGATGCAGGCGATTCGCCGAGGTCGAGTCCATCTTCCTTGGAGAGGTCAGTTCTATGGCCGAACTAATCATCAACTCATCGGCCGCGACCTCGCGAACAGCAGGATCATCTTGCATAAGTCCCAGAGTTAAAATCGCAGAAGCGCCGGGGTGGACGTAAAATTTAGCCGGATATCCCATGGTTCGCGCCCGTTCGCGCCAAGAACACGTCGATTGGGCGCGACCTGCAGCCTCTGCGTCTGGCAATCAGTTCCGACAAATTGCAGCGCACCTCACGATATCATTCGACGGCTGACAAACAAAATCGCTTCCAAAGAGATATCCGTCTATACCGCTTCCCCGCAAACCTAAAATGCCGCGACAGATCCAGTTCCATCCACTCAACTGCCGCTCGCACACTTCCAAGCGCTGCCGTTGTAAAAGCAGACCTTGTTGTCGGTCGTGTCGATGACTATGGGAGCATAGCCGGTCTGGGCTACAGGCGTTCCGGTTGGGATGCCAGCCATCGTCGGGAGATATAGGAAACCGCTTGTGGCATTGGTTGCGAGCGTGCCGCCGCCCCAAGCGACGCTCGTGGTGCCGGTTGGCACTTTCCCGACGAGCGCGCTGCTCGCATTGTAGAATTCAAGGTCATCGGTTGAACCTTTGCCAAAAATTTGGAAACCGCCCGTCGCGCTTGCATCCATCGCTGCTTGACCGTTTCCGGTGAAGCCGCCGGTGCCGAAATAGCCACCGAATGTGAAGGCGCCGTTCGCTGTAAAACGCGCCACCTCGTGTATGCCAGTGCCAGTTGCAAATATGATGGGCTGGCTACCGCCTCCAGCGCTGTCGGCCCCAACGACAATCGGATTCCCGTTCGAATAGACGAATGCGGCACTGGCGCTGAGCGCCCCATAACCAGCGTAATGCGAACCGGCAATACCGAACTGCGCTTGACCGCCGTCGAGCCCAATGCTGTTTAGCGCCTCGAAAACAGCAGTTGCACCCCCGCTCACGGTGGTATCGTCGTTCTGGATGCGGACAATCGGATTATTGGTATTAGCGGTTTGTGTGATGTCCAGGGAATAGGTCGGCATCATCCCGAGCCCGATGAAGCCACCAGACGAGATCTGCCCTGAGCTTGGCAGTGTAGTCGTGCCTGAGAGCGTTACCCCCGATAACGTGCCGCCGGATACAAGATTATTGAAGCACGTCAAAATCGTAGAAAAATTGGCATTAACTTGTGCCGCAACTGCGCTAGTGCCGGACGTGAAACTGTAGGTATATGGACCGCACGTTTGTGCCGCCGCGGTATCCGCGAACAGCAGAGCGCCGAAAAAGGCTATCGCAATCCGCACAGTCATTTCTCCCTCCTGATTTGAAGTTCACGAATAGCTACCCCATCACTCCGTCATTCATTGGCAGTCGTACGAACGGGTTGCTGCCGGGGCGTTCACGGACTCTACGGACTCTATTGCCAGAGTGTCTGATCCCAATTGCCAGCTCCCCACACTAAGCCGTTGGTATTCACATTGATGGTCTGCGCGGTCCGATTGCCGTTGGCATCATAAGTATAGATGACAACTATGCCGGTATCGTAGCTTGATGTTGTGATCCGTCCAAGCGCGTCATTGGTGTAAACGACGGACCCATTGGCCGCGAATGCCAATTGGACATGAACGATGACAACAAATACAAGAAGCTCCACGATTGCGAAAACCGAGAATATTGTCTGACCCATTGAGCGGCGGCGCAGTATCTCTGGACGCATTAGGCTCGGGACACGCCACAGCCCAGACTTTGCGTCATGCCGTCTATCTAACGCGCTGATATTCGGTGGTTCGCGAGCCACAATTTCGGTTAGCGTCGCGGTGTTTGGAAGGTTGCTCCCCAAGCGTCGTTGCCGCCCCATCGCCATCCCCCAGACTATCGACAACCTAAAGTAGCATGGGTCTCTTAGAGCGGCAATTGCAACTATCCTAGGTGTCGGTGGCGCATCAGTTGTCCGTCTTCCGTAGCGCGTGAGTTGTCCGCCAAGTTCGCTTCCTGTTCTGGACGGGGCGATGCGGCGGGCAAGCATGTTATGGGAGGTTTTCGTGATTTGATTTGAGGAAGCACTGGGCCGCTACCGAAAGCGGCGTCTCACCGCGGAGGAAGCGGGCGAGCTTCTGGGGATGTCGGGGCGGACGTTCCGCCGGCTGTGCGTTCGCTACGACGAGGACGGGGTCGAGGGCCTGCGCGATCGCCGGCTCGGCAAGCAGTCGCCACGGCGGGCGCCGGCAGCCGAGCTCACGCGCATGCAGCGGCTGTTCCAGGAACGCTACCGCGATCTCAACACCAAGCATTTTCACGAGCATCTCGTCGAGCACCATCACTACCTGCTCGGCTACACCGTGACGCGGCTCGCGCTGCAGGCAGCGGGACTGGTGGCGAAGAGCCACCGTGGCGGCGCGCATCACAAGAAGCGGGAGCGCCGGCCGCTGCCGGGGATGCTGCTGTTCCAGGACGGCTCGCCGCATCGCTGGATACCGGGGCTCGACCATGATCTCGACCTCGTCGTCGCCCCCAACGACGCCACCGGAGCGATCTACTCGGCGATCCTGGTCGAGGAGGAAGGAACTTTGTCGAGCTTCCTGGGGCTCGCCGAGACGATCGCAAAGAAGGGCATGTTCAGCGCGCTCTATACCGATCGCGGCAGCCACTACTTCCACACGCCCAACGCCGGCGGTAAGGTCGACAAGGGCCACCCGAGCCAGGTCGGGCGCGCGCTCGCCCAGTTCGGCATCACCCATATCCCCTCCTATTCGCCCGAGGCGCGCGGACGCATGGAGCGCCTGTTCGGCACCTTGCAGGGCCGGCTGCCCCAGGGCTGCGGCTGGCGAGGATCACCACGGTTGCCGCCGCCAACCGCTTCCTCAGGGAGCGCTTCGTGCCCGACTTCAACGCGCGCTTCGCCGTGCCCGCATCCGAGCCGGGCTCCGCCTTCGTGCCTTATGCCGGCCGCCCGCTCGAGGACGTGCTCTGCATTCAGGAGGACCGCCAGGTCGGCCGCGACAACTGCGTCCAATGGAACGGGCGCTCCTTGCAAATCCCGTCCCAGCGCCACCGCCATCACTACGTCAAGGCGACCGTCCAAGTGCACGAATATCCCGACGGCAGGCTCGCCATCTTCGATGGGCCGCGCTGCCTCGCCCGGTTCGACCGAAAGGGAAACCCAACCGATGCCACGCAAGCCGCTTAAATCCGCTCGGCGCCTGCCGCCTGTGGATTTGTGGACAACGCTGCCGCGTTGCCCACAACCCCACAGGCGCAACAACCACAGAAGCGGACATTTGATGGGCTATGAAAGACGGACATCTTCACGCGCTACCGACATTGCAACTATCCTAGACCACTTGGGCTCCGCGCCGTCGGCGCCGAGGCCAAAGCAGTGCCACAGGTACTTGTCCGGTGTCACGATCAGCGAGGGCGTCGCCTCCGCGTGGAACGGGCACGGCCCCGCGAGGTCCTTGCCCTGGCGTTTCAACACGATCCCGGCGGCCTCCACCAGGCGGGGCGATCGAGACGTCGCTCTTGAGCCGCTCCATCTCCGACTCGGGAATCCGCGATTTGAACCGGACCTCCGCGAAAAATCTCTCAAGCGCAAAATGGCAAAACAATTCGCGGTAGTCGCGCAACCTGTCACTGCCAAAGCGTCGGTCCGCCGCTTGCTGCTCGACATAGTATCGCAGGAAGGTGTGCCGCCGACACCCCGGCGCCGTCGAAAAGCCGTGAGCCGGCATATCGCCACTCATCCTGGTCGAGCGCCGCTCGGCCAGTTGAGGTTGCACAGCCTTCCTCGATCTTTTCAGCAAAGGCTATAGGCAGAGCCCGTACCAGCCATGGGTCCGAGCCTCCTGACCGCCCAGAAGCCTTCAGGTTGATAGCGGCCCATTCAGCACACTTGATCGAATTGGCAGCCATTGTCGAATGAAGCTCCCCATGCTCAGAATGGCATCCCCCGCTTCTATCGTCGGTATCGCTCCGCTTACTAAGTAGCCGAGCCAGTGCGGATAATGGAAAATCAGGGCGGCGTTGCAGTGGAAAGGAGCTCAGTGCTCTGCTAGCTGCTGCTCGCGTGCTCTGCTTCTCGGCCAGCATTGTCTGCGAGATCACCACGTTCATTCTTGCCACGATTGTCGATCCTGCACCACCAATCTCACTTCCCACTGTACCACTTCAAGGTGCCCTATCGTTTCGACATAACGCGCCCCGCTGGCATCGGTGAGGATAGTGCAGGTGAAGCGATAGACGACACCTGGCATGAGATGAGGCCCGCGTAGTGCACACACACCGTCATCATCGTAGGCATGGCGCCCCACCGGGTCGCAGACAATCTCCACGGCACCGCGTCGGGCGATGCTGCATACGTCTGCGGTAGCGTCGGCTATGGCGCGCTCCAGGGTGATCCCAAAGCGGGAGTGAAGGTAGGGGTCGAGGGCGGCGGCGAGAGCACGAGCACACCGCGCGGAGCGCGAGCGCCAGATCCGCGCCATCATTGAGGCGATCAAGGACGGCATGCGCAGCCCGGGGATGAAGGACGAGTTGTTCGCCCTCGAGGCCCACAAAGCCGAGACCGCCGCCGCGAAACTCCGCCACGAACTCCTTCACCAGCTCCGGCCGCATCAGGTGGGTCCTGAGCCCGCTCAGCACGCTCGCCTCGAGCACATCGCACCGAATCACCAGCCGGTTGTCGCAGATACCACGGTTGCGCGCGTACGAGCACCCATACTGCGTAGCGCCAATCATTAAAAAGCCGCCGCCGCGGATGCCGCATCTGAGGAGCCCCGACAGGAGATAGGCGGGACGCCGGGCACGCTCGGAGCGGATCCCGTGACGGTCATAGGTGAGGTCAGAGCGAATTGCGTTCTGCCGCTACTTCACATCCCGCCAGAGCCCGTCATCGACAATGCGAAGTTCTGGCACTTCCTGGATGACCAGTTCGGTCATAAGGTTCAGCGGCGCGACGCGCTTGTGGGTGACCGGGTCGTTCACATAGCGCTGCCGGTTCCAAACGATCCGACCGAGATACAGCTCGTTGTTGAGAATGCCGGTGCCTCGGCGCCAATTGCCGTAGATTGTCGACGGTCCCCAGAAATTGCCGTGAGGTCCGCACATGCCTTCGGCGTTGAGCGCGTGGGCGATCGCGCGCGGCGACTGGCCGGCGCTGAAATCCCGAAAGATTCGCCGTATCACGGCGGCCTCGGCCTCATTGATCCGACGCCGGCCGTGACACGGCTCGCCGCGAGCGTCCTGCTCGCAGGACATCGTAGCCGTAGCAGAGGGCCGCCGCCCGATCGTCCCTGCCGCACGCGACCTTCCAGGCCCGGCGCACCTCCTGGGCAAGGTCCTTAAGGAAAAGCGGGCGTTCATGGTGCTCTTCAAACCGACATGCAGTTCGCTGACTTCGCTCTGGGCGAGCATAACTAGCTTCGCGCTTGCGAACCTGAGATGCTTGTAGAGGGCGGCTACGTCTCCCTGGTCACGCGACATTCGATCGAGCGCCTCGGCGATCACGAGTTGGAACTGGCCCTCGCGCGCGTCTTCCAGCAGCTTCTGGTAGCCCGGGCGCATGCGAATCGATCCTATGATCGTGTGGTCGGCGTAGATAGCGGAAAGCACCCATGCCTCGCGCTCGATCAGAACTTTGCAATGCCGAACCTGATCCTCGATCGAGGCGTCGGATTAAAGCTCCGATGGTATTTGAGGCAGGGACAGCTCCGCATGCACACCGATTGGCCGCAGGTATCGACCTGATTCCTGACGTCCTGGACAAGTCCTCATGGATCGCAATTCATCGTTGCCGTCTCACGCTTAAAAATGCTACCTATAATAGTCTGCGAGAGTCTGCACCTATCCACTGCATGTGAGGGGAGGCCATGAGCGGACGACGGAACCAAACCTGGGGCGTTCCAATGAAGCGCCAAGCGGTAGATCATTGCGCTAGAAGATATTCCGTAATGATTGCCACGCTGGGTCTTATCGCGCTTCTAGACATTTCTCATGCGCAACCGGCATTTGCCGCCAATGGGTCCGTTGTCTACACCTTTGATGCGCTGGGCCGCATTACCACAGCGAGCTACGATACGGGTGTTCTCATCGTCTACACTTATGATGCCAACGGCAATCGAACGGCACAGACGATCAATGTGAATACCAGCGGATTGGTATGGGGACCGGGCGGCGGCAACTGGGATCAAGCACTCTGGCAATAGGTGCCGGGATGGTGGTCACCAGCCAGCTTTAAGTGGTTTCGCTTTTTGCGATCTATGCGTCAGGAGGAGAAAATGCTCAGGCAGATAATGGGCTCTTTTTTCGGTGTTCTGCTTTTCGTGGGCCCGACGGTCGCACAAACACTGCCATGTCCATCCTATACGTACACCTTCTCGAGCGCCTCCAACGCTGTCGCGGCCCAAGTGAATTCGAATTTTGCGAACGTATTAAGCTGTTTTAACTATTTTGTGTCCGGCACGTCATCGGGAGCGACTCTCTCCGGAGTGACGCTCACCGGCACGACGACGAGTACGGGGCTGTTCGGTATTGGCATGTCGCCGAGTAATGTGCTCGATGTCTCACAATCGCAGAACGGGTATTCAATAATTAATATTCTTAACAGCAATCCGGGAGGCGGCGCCGTTGCATCCGTCTTGGCATCCAACAGCGTGCACAACGGCGGATTTAGTATCTATGGCGCGTCCTTCTCAAGCTATGGGATCATCCGGGCCGACGGCCTCTTCGTCGGGTCGGCAGGCGCCGGGGGCGTGACGCTCGCGACTGGTGCGTCGCAACCGATCTACTTCGGGATCGACAATGGGGAGGTCGCCCGTTTCGATTTAACTGGCCGCCTCCTCGTCGGCTACACTGCTGACCAAGGTGGCGGCCAGTCTTTACAGGTCAATTCTGGCGCCGTCTTCGCCTCCACGCTCGGTCTTGGCGGCTATTCGGCCGGTGCTCTGGCCAACGGCCAAGGTGAGATGGGCGCCAACGCGACGAACGGCGCGGTCTTCTATGGCAAGGGATCCGCATACGACGCCTATATCGGAAACGACATCGGCAATCCGGTTCTGGTGGTGCCAACCGGCACCACGCAAGCTCAACTCCCCTCGCTAGCCGGCACCGGCAACCGTATGGTCTATTCCGATGCTTCCGGAAACCTCACAAATTCGTCTTCTGACGCAGGGTTGAAGGCAAATATCGCCTTTCTGACCAACGGGCTGTCCGAGGTCGAGATGCTTAAGCCGGTCGCATTCAACTGGCGTGCGGACCTCCAGCCAAAGATGGGTTCCCAAAGAGAGATCGGGTTTCTTGCCCAGAATGTTCAGCGGGCCGTTCCTGAAGTCGTCGGCACCAATAGCGACGGAACGCTTTCGGTGGACTACCCCAAACTTGTTGCCGTACTGACAAGTGCGATTCAAAACCAGCAAAAGGAAATTGACGCGCTAAAGGCATGCCGCCTGTGGTGCATGGTAAAGCAGGCGATAGCGCTTTGACTGTGCGGTCGTACCTCGTTGTAGAACGCGACAACGGAACGCCCACAGGATCGAAGATCGCGAGGTTCTCTATCCGTGGCATCCGTGGACCGGGTGCGTCGTCCAGATTCTATCAGGTGGTCGAGAAGACCTCAGGCGATTGCGTGCGATGTAGCCGCGACCGCGATGGTCCTCGCCGCTGGTTGGAGCTGCCGCTCTGGATGTTTGACCGGGCGGAATGCACGCCGATGGGGATCGCGACGGGTCCACGCGTGAATCTGGTTGCGCTGTCCGCCTTGGCGGCGCTGCTGAAGGAGGCGCGCGGCGACGGAGCCGCGGCGGGGATGGCAGCACCGAATGCCTCGGATTCGGGTGCAGGATGGCGCTCTCACGACGAGAATCGGGGAGATGCCCATGCAACGCCGGTACCGCGCTCATCACCATCCTCAGAGCACAACGCATCAGTTCGATCTGTTTGCACCGCCGGTCGTCGAAGGCGCGATGCTGGTACCGGATTGGCGGACGCTGCCGGCAGCGACGCGCCAGGCGCTGACGACACTGATAGCTCGTTTGATCCTCGAACACATGCACGGCGATTGCCAGGTGGACCAGGAAGAGGTGCGCCGTGATGACTGACAAGATCAGGCCCCATCACCTGGAGCGGAAGGCGATCCTGTATGTCCGCCAGTCCTCGGCCCATCAGGTCCTGCACAATCGCGAGAGCAGCGCGCTGCAATACGCCATGAGGGATCGCTTGATTGCGCTCGGTTGGTCGCAGATCGAAACGGTCGATGATGATCTCGGCCGTTCGGCGGCGGGCGGCGTCGCGCGCGTCGGCTTCGAGCGCATGGTAGCCGAAGTCTGTCTCGGCAAAGTGGGCGCCGTCGCGGCGCGGGAAGTGTCGCGCTTTGCCCGGAACAGTCGTGATTGGCAGCAACTCATCGAGATGTGCCGCGTCGTCGACACGGTGCTGATCGATCAGGAGACGGTGTATGCGCCCCGACAGGGAAACGACCGGCTGCTGCTTGGTCTCAAGGGTAGCCTCAACGAGTATGAACTCGATCTCCTGCGCCAACGCTCCCTCTCTGCGCGATACGAGAAGGCGAGACGAGGCGAACTCATTGTCGCCGCGCCGGTCGGCTTCGTGAAGGCCGGCGACCGCCTCGAGAAGGACCCCGATCGGCGGGTCCAGGAGGCAATCCGGCTGGTCTTCGACAAGGTGGCCGAACTCGGCAGCGCACGCCAGGCGCTCTTGTGGTTCCATGAGCATGGTCTCGATCTGCCGACAAAGCCGCGCAACGGCGAGGTCGTCTGGCGCAGGCCCTGCTATGCCACCATCCACCGGATCATCACCAATCCCCTCTACGGCGGCGCCTATGCCTATGGTAAGACCGGCGTCGCAGCGGCGGGCTATGACGGTTCGGGCGCGCGGGTAAAAGGCCACCGCAAGCCGCGTGCCGAATGGCTGGCGCTGAAGCCCGGCAACCATGAGGGCTACGTAGACTGGGAGCGTGCGGAGGCGATACGCAACATGGTGAGCGACAACGTTCCCGCGAGCCGCCACCATGGTGCGCCAAAGCACGGCGATGCATTGCTCGCCGGCCTTGTCCGCTGCCGCCGCTGCGGCCGGAAGCTGACGGTACGCTACACCGGCACGAAGCACGACATTCCCCGCTATGCCTGTCACCGCGGCCTGCTCGACAACGGTGAGCCGCGCTGCATCGCGTTCAGCGGATTGCGCGTTGACGATGCCGTCGAGGCGGCGCTCCTTCAGGTCGTGGAGCCGGCGACGATCGCGGCCACCGTTGCAGCCGAAGCCGAGGCCAGCACGCGGCGCGATCAGGTCCGCGAGGTCCTCATTCGTGATCTCGAAGCGGCACGCTACGCGGCAGACCGCGCCTTTCGCCAGTATGATGCCGCCGATCCCGCAAACCGCCTCGTGGCAGGAGAGTTGGAATTGCGCTGGAACAAGGCGCTCGTCCGTGTTGCCGAAGTCGAGGCGAAAGTTATCGCCCATGACGCCGGAACGTCACCTCGATCATTGACGCCGATCTCCTTCGTCACCCTGGCCGGTGATCTCAAGGCCGTATGGACGGCCCAGACGACGGATGCGCGGCTCAAGAAGAGGATCGTCCGCACGCTGATCCACGAGGTGATTGCCGATATCGATGCCGAGGCCGCCGAGATCGTCCTTATCGTCCATTGGATGGGCGGCGTTCATACCGAGCTGCGCCTGCCGCGGCGTCGCAAAGGCCAGCGCAACAGCACGGCGCCCGATATCCTCGCTGCCGTCCGAGACCTCGTGCTCATCGCAAACGACGATCTCATCGCCGGCATCCTGAACCGGAACAAGCTCGTTACCGGTCACGGCAATCGCTGGACCCGAGAGCGCGTGACAGCACTCCGGTCGCACCATCGGATCCCGGTCTATCGTCCGAGCTCGAATGGCATCGAACCCTGGCTCAACCTCACCAAGGCGGCCGCGCTTCTCGGCGTCAGCGCCAAGACACTCCGGATCGCCGCCGAAGGCGGCAAGATCAACGCGATCCATCCCCTTGCCGACGGCCCGTGGCTCTTCAGCCGTTCTGTCCTCGATGGACCAGCCGCTCGATCGCTCGCTGAACGCACAAAACGCGGGACTCAATACCCCACGGGACCGCATCCCGCGCAACAAAACCTGTTCACTTCAATGGCATAGATAGATGGGTGTTGTGATGCAGGATTGTAGTCTCGACGCCAAGTCTCGCATTTTCGGCGTGCGAGGCATCGCCATCGCATTCCACAGAAAAGAGTTTGCCGGCCTCTTATCGGTCCGACATGGATGGTGGGACCGACGGTCTCAATTCCTCCGAATTGATCCCGACACTGGTTGCCGCCATCCAGTAGCAGCAGAAAGAGATCGATACACAGAAGTCCTGTTGCCAGCGGTGCATGATTACGCAAACGGCGAAGCCTCTGACGCCGATCCAAAGAAGCTCAGATAGGTTGGGGCGGTAAATGAGGTATGCAACAAAACAGCCGATGAATGGGTTTATTCTTGGAGGCATCCGCAGCGTCCTCAGGCGCACAGCTCCTTTGCCGTTCGCTGCTCTGGCTAAGGTTTTCACCTGCTATGGCTTTGGAGCAGGCCGATCGAAGCCATTACACGGAATTGTTTTGAACTGGATAGGGCAATCCAGTTGGCGCGGGCTATGCGGATTCGTTCCGTGGCTTTGTGCGATAAATATGGCGGTCGCGGCCGCACAGGACATATCGCGGCCCCACGAGACACCACCTCCACTCCCGACTTATACCTCTGCAAAATTGAAACCGATGCGAATGGAGGATGTCGATAGGCTACTGCGCGTGCGGACTCCGCCTGCAGGCATTCCGACTGCGTTGCGCAAGGCACCTACGTCCTTCGTTGCTAATATGACGGGTGCTGCAGGCGCCTCTTGCGGTGGGGGAATGAGCCAACCGACAGAGATCGTCACCCTGGCGGCCTCCCTCAAATGCGACCCCGACCTCATCTTTGAGTATGTCTACAATAATATTGAGTACGAGCCCCTATTCGGCAGCAACAAGGGCGCGCTTGGAACGCTCCTCGACCTGCGCGGAGACGATATCGACCAGGCGCAGCTGTTTGTTGCCCTCTTGAACGCCGCCGGGTTCTCATCGACGCAAATGAATTATTGGTATGGATACATCAGACTGAATGGCGCGCAAGCGAGTGGCTGGTTGGGCGTGAAGAACGACGGCAACGCCATTGCGGCCGTGCTCGCAAACGGAGGAAACCCGATTGAAAACGTGATATTAAATCCTGACGGAACCCTGAAAACATTGGATGTAAGTCACGTCTGGGTACAGGTCACGATCAACGGATCGAACTACATGTTCGACCCGAGTTTCAAACAACATACGGTCTTGACTGGACTCAGCGGTCTCGCGACCGTGATGGGGTTCACGGAGGAGCAGTTTCTCGCCGACGCTGGCGGTACAATAGACGATGTCTCGATATCGAATCTTAATCGAACTAATATTCGCAGTGACCTTGTCAGTTACGCTGGAAATCTTGTCCACTACATTAAGACCACGAATCCGGGATGGAGCGCGACGGACGTTGTGGGAGGAAAATCAATTCAATATCTGACCGGCTCGCCGTTACGTCAGTCTACTGAGCCCAACCTCTCACCCTACCAGCCATCTGATTATCCTGAAAACTGGGGTTCGGCTGTCGATAATTTACATCGCACCTGCTTCACGATCTCAATGCCAGGTAAGACGCCCCAGCCTTGTTCGACGGCGACATCTGACAACATCATGCTCTATTCCGATCAGACATACGGGCACAGAATAACAGTCTTCTCTACTGGGAGCGGTTGTGCCCCGCCAATGGGAAGTTGCATTCCCACACTATTGATCGATGGTGCGCCGCCGCCAAATGGGGATAACACTGGTACCGCGATCGACTACGGTCACACGTGGACTGTGACCGTTGAAATCACCCACCCGTATGGCAACGATCAGTGCGGGGCAACATCCGTCAATCAGTGCGATGGGCTAACCATCCATGCCGGCGGCTCGTATCTGATCGCCGCCGGTTGGGGGCAAGTTGGCCGCGGCATGGTCGAAAAACATCGCATGCTCTTGGCGCAAGCCCGAGCTGCTTTGAATGCGGAGAATTCGGAATTGGTACTGGGCGAAACCCTTGCCGTCATCAGCTACAATTGGCTTGCCGAGAGCGCTGACCAGCAGCGGATTGGCGATGCGCTAGCCAGTATGACGACGCAGTACCACCACGGCGTGGGCATTGCCGCTCAGACCGCGATACAAGGACAGAGTGGGATCCAGGGCCCTTACGTTGATCTGCCGATGAATTTTTTTACCTTGCAGTCGCAGACGACATACTCCGGTAGCACTATTCCGCCGACGTTGCTGGCTACGTTTTTCAGCAATTCCGGGGCACAGAGCTCCTTAATCGGCCGTTCTTGAGCAGACGCAAGCCCTCACACCAGGAATGGTCGCAGCGTCGACGGTGCGTTTAGTCGACCTGAATGCGGCAACCGGCGCAAAGACATATTTTGCCGATGGCACCACTGCTGCGGGCGTAGCGGAATATTTCACCAGCATCGAACCAAACTTGCTTTCCTCCTATTCGATGAGCGATGTGAACTTTATCAATGCCTCCATCTCATCGAACGGCGGGCCTAGCGGTAGTCCAACGGGACGACAGGCGCTATTGCCGTCGAACGGTGATATGAGTGTCGGGTATTGGCAGGGCGCAGGTTACACTGTTACTGACATTGATCAGACCGATTTCACATTCAGTGCGACACAGAAGATCTCTGGCGGTCTGAGCGGCGGCTTTTCGGGCACGAACGTCCCAACTACGCCGCCGCCGGATCAACCGGAAACGCCGACGGTCTCATCGAGCACGGCGGTTGAAATGCAGCCGGCGAGCGGCAATCCATCGGTTCCTGCCGGGGCGATAGCCAAAGAGCCGGCGCCGGCGGACCCGACGATTGCCGAGCCCGTGGACGGCGTGACTGGCGCCTATATCTACCAGCACACCGATCTCACGACAGGCGGGGGCAGCTTCCCCTATGCCCTGCCCTTCGCGCGCGCCAATACGTCTTCGGCGAACGGTACCGACATCGGCATGGGCAACGGATGGGCACACACCTATAGCATTGCGGCGTCGCGGAGTAGCGACCCCTATGCGGGACTGGGAGAGACTTCGCCGATTGGTGCCGCTGCCGCCATAGCAGCCATCTACGTATCGCAGCAGTTGCTCATCGGCACGTTGGACGCACAGCACCTGACCGTTGCGTGGGTAGTGAACCGTTGGCTGACGGATCAGCTCACCAACAATGCCGTCATGGTCTCATGGCCTGGCACGAGCGAGGAATTCACGGTCCTGCCGCACGCGGACACCAGCACCACCGTAACCTACAGCGCGCCGCTCGGCTCGGCGGTCGTTCTCACGGGCAGCGTGCCCGACGATTACGGCAACTTCACCACCTTCACCTACACCAACAAGGATCGGTCGCAGATTACCTTCACGCCGGTAAACGCCGGGCCCGCCGGGCAGATTGCAAGCTGGACATGGCCCTACGGCATGAGCGTCGGCTTCGCCTACGATTACACGCTCAATGGCACGAGCTATCTCACGAAGGTCACCAATACTGTGGGACGCAGCCTGACACTGAGTTATGGCGGCGCCCACCTTGCCGCGGTGACGGATGATACGGGGCGGGCGGTCACGTACGGCTACGACGGCAATAGCAACCTCTCGAGCTATTCCGACCCGATACAGACGCAGAACCCAACGCTGGCAACGACGACCTTCGCCTATGACGGCGCGAGTCACCTGACGCAAATCTTCTATCCTACCCATCCCGGGACCGCGTTCGTGACCAACGTGTATGACGGGCTGGGGCGGGTGAGCGCGCAGGTCAACGCGGCAGGAAACTCGTCGTCCTTCTACATCGCGGGATCGCGTACGGAGACAGTAGATCCTGCCGGCGACCGGCACGTCACCTACCAGACGCCGCGCGGGAAGGTGACGATGGACGCCTGGGTTCTGAGCGGCAGCTTCGGGGACGTGTTCACCGATACCACGACGCAAAGCGGCGTGATCACGGTGGCGGGGAACCAGTATGACGGGCAGGATCGCCTGACGCTGGCGACCGCGCCCGAAGGCGGCACCACCGGCTACACCTATTCGACCGATCTGAAGAACAACGTCATCCAGGTCACGCGCACGCCGAAGCCGCTGTCGCCGCTATCGCCGCTGACGACCCTCTATGCCTACGATCCGACCTGGAACAAGGTCACGAGCGTCACCGACCCGCTCGGCCGCATCACGAGCCTGAGCTACGATGCGGCGACCGGGAATTTTCTCTCGACGGTCGCGGATGCCGGGAGCGCAGGGTTCAACGCGCGGACAGGCTTCACCTACAACGACCGGGGCCAGGTGCTGACCGTGACCGACCCGACGGGCGTGGTGACGCAATTGGCCTATGACGGCGTCGGCAACCCGACCACGATCACGCGCGACGCCGGCACCGGGCACCTGAACCAGCGCACCGTGATGGTCTATGACGCGCCGGGCGACGTCACCGCGCTGACCGACCCGAACGGCAACGTCGCCGCCGCCGCCTACGATGCCGACCGGCGCGTGACCAGCATCACCGCGCCGCCGGCGCCGGTCGCGCTGACCACGTCCTTCGGTTACGATCCCGACGGCCGCCTGCTCCAGACGCAGCAGTCCGCCGGCGGCTCGACGCTGAGGGCGAGCAGCGCGACCTACACCCTCACGGGCCAGGTTGCGACCGCGACGGACTTCAACGGCAACGTGACGCGGTACGGCTATGATGTCGCGGACCGGCTGGCGAGCGTCGCCGACGCGGTCGGCCGGGTGACGAATTACGGTTATGACGCGATGGGCCGGCGGATCGCGGTGTTCAACCCGGCGATCCAAAGCGGCGCTTTGGAGCAATGGTCCTATACGCCGGACGGGCTGCCGGCGAGCCTGACGGACGCCAACGGCAATGCGACGGGCCTTGCCTATGACGGGCTCGACCGGCCCGCCACCACCACTTGGCCGGACACCAGCTTCGAAGCCTACACCTACGATGCCGACGGCAACCGGCTCACGCGGCAGACGCGCCGGGGCGACACCATCAGCTTCGCCTACGACACGCTGAACCGGCTGAGCACGAAGACGGCGGCCTCCGAGCCGGTCGCCTGCAACGGCACGCCGTCATCGACGCCGACGGTGAGCTACAGCTACGATCTCGCCAGCCGGCTCACGGGCGCGTGCGACAACAGCGCCGCCATCCCGGCCCCGGCCTCGGGGGACGCCGCGAGCTACGCGACGAGCATTACGTACGACGCGCTCAACCAGCCCACGGCCGTCACGTGGAACCCGGCGCCGAGCCAGGCCGCGCCGAGCGCCGCCGCGGTGACCTTCACCCACGCCTACGACGCGACCAACCGGCGCATCGGCCAGAGCGCGACGGACAAGAGCTGGTGGAGCTATCCCACCGTTGCCTCCAGCACCAGCTACACCGCGAACAACCTCAACCAGTACACCGCGGTGGGCGCGGCCAGCCCCACCTACGACGGCAACGGCAACCTCGCCTATGACGGCAGCTTCACCTACTGCTATGATGCCGAGAGCCGCTTGACGGGCGTTATCAGTGCAGGAACCTGCGCCAGCCCGACGACCACGGTCGCCACCTATGCCTACGACGCGCAAGGGCGACGCAAAGCGAAGACGGTGGGATCGACGACCACGCTCTATGTAACCGACGCCGACAACCGCGAGGTGCTGGAGTATGACGGCACCACCGGCGCGCTCGGGACCTGGTACAGCTATGGCCTCGGCCCGGACGATGTGCTGAACCAAATGAACCTCGCCGCCGGCACGCGCCAGACCCTGATCCCCGACATCCAGGGCTCGATCATCGGCTCGCTCGACAGCGGCACCGGCACCCTGACCCAAACCGGCTACCAGCCCTACGGCGAAAACCCGGGCGCCGTCTCCGGCGCTCCCACCTTCCGCTACACCGGGCGTCGCCTCGATCCCGAGACCGGCGGCGGCAGCGCCCAGCCCAGCGGCCTCTACTACTACCGCGCCCGCATGTATTCCCCCACCCTCGGCCGCTTCTTGCAGCCGGACCCGATAGGCTACGCCGCCGGGGCGAACCTCTATGCCTATACCGATAACGACCCTCTCAATCTCACGGACCCAAGTGGTAAGTGCCCGTGGTGCATTGGTGCAGCGATCGGCGGCGTAGCCGGCGGGATCAGCGGTGGTATCGCTGGCTATCACGCGACGGGTACGTGGCAGGGCGCGACATTGGGGGCGGCAGGTGGCGCCGTTGTTGGCGCAGCAGCAGGAGCGCTCACGCCCTGGGCGGTCGGAGCGGTGACGGCGACGGCTGCGAACGCGGGCGGAGCGGTTGCTGGCTACGTTGCAGGCGCAGCCACATTTACTGCGGTCAACGCCGGGGCTGGCGCTGCGGGTGCAGCAGCCGGAGATATCTTGGATTACAAATACGCGGGCGGCAGCCTGTCTGATCTCGGCACCGATGTGAGAAACGGAGCGATAATCGGGGCAGCGTCGGGCCTCTTGGAAGCACCTTTCGTAGCCGCTGGTGGCGGAGCTGCTCTCGGGTATGGCGCGGCAGGCGATGCGACATTGAGCGCGCAAACTGCGATCTTCGGCACCATTGGTGGGCTCGCCACTACATGTTCGGCGGCTACCGGCTGCGGGCCAACTCCTCAGCCCGGAAACAACTCCATCCTGTTCAACGGCGGAGGCTCAGCACCTCAATCGCCCAGCAAATGACATCACACGGATTGCCGAAGGGTGGGCGATGTCCGATGTAACTGGCACGTCGAAGCGTTACAGATACAGGCTCTATCCCAAGATAGCGGGTTACGTGCTGGCGCCGTTGTTCACGGCGTTCTTCACGGGCCTGGCGATATTCCTGTTCGAACAAGGTGCCATCGGCGTTGCCGTTTTGTGTTTGCTGTTTGCCATCGGGATCGCTCTGCTGATCGTGCTTACTTCGCTGACGTATGCACTGATCGGCATCAGCGACGACGGAATCACGGCCTATAAGCTGGGCTGGAAAATGAAGTCCATCCGCTGGCAGGACGTGAAGAAAATCCAGAAGATGCGCTTCTGGAATATGGGCGCACGTGCGTATCAGGGTCGCTTTTACGTTTATGATGGCGACTTCGGAACACGCCGCAAGCTGATGGTCAATCTGCGCGGCCCGATCGTGTTCACCGATGAGATCCGCGAGCTACGAGAGCTGCTGAACAGAATCAATGGCTATGCCCGGCGGCACGGCTTCCCGCTTGTCGTCTTGGATCAGGAGGCGGCCAGCAAGCTGGCTGTACAGAAGGGAGCTGGTTATCTGGGACGGGTGGCACCTACGGCGGACGAAGTGCGCGTGACCGAATTATGAGTACTGCCGGGTCAAGATTTTGCCCTCATAGAAGCGCTTCGGATGCAGTGATTCGACAGCGCGCCGGTAGGCTGAGTGTCGCCCGCATGATTGAGGTCGGCGCAGATGGGCGTAGTCGGGGATAGGACCGGCGGGTGGTTTAGTGAGGGCAAGATAAAGCGAACGTCGTTCGCGCCATCTCTCGATGGCTAAGTGGTTGTCTGCACACTGTTTTTTTGTGGTGCCAGAGTGGCACCGTGTGGAGTGCCCCGGCTGGCGCTTTTGCCGTAAGCCGTTGATCCTGCGGGTGCTTTGCGGGTGGCGGTTGGAGGCTGCTTGCGCGGGCCGATTGGCCGGCGAATATCTTGTTGATGAGCCGCGACGACGACACCGCATTCGAGCCGCGCGTGGGCCGCTCGCGCGGCCGTGGCGACGGCCGGGCGCGTCGTCCGCTGACCTTCCTCCAGGAGGTCAATCGCGCGGTCGCCCGTGCCGGCGGCGATCCACGCCGCCTCGGGCGATCACGAAGCACGCCGCGGACCGGCCGGTTCAACGCGCGCGGCCGTGGCGCGAAGGTCGCGGCGTCGTTCCCGCGCGAGCATGGCTGGAGCCTGACCGAGGGCGGCATGCGCTTCCGGGCGCGCCGCGTCGTGGTTAAGGCGCGGGTGGTGAAGCTGCGCGGCGCCGGCAGCAAGGCGGCCCTTGCCCATCTCCGCTATCTACAACGCGATGGTGCGACGCTCGATGGCGAGCGCGGCCGGCTCTACTCGTCCTTCCAGGATGACGCCGACGGATCGAAATTCCTCGACCGGGGCCAGGACGACCGCCACCAGTTCCGGCTTATCGTGGCGCCTGAGGACGGCCCCGAGTTGGGCGACCTTCGCGACGTGACGCGCCGGCTCATGGCGCAGATGGAGCGCGACCTGCAAACGCAGCTCGATTGGGTCGCGGTCGATCACCACAACACCGGCCACCCGCACAGCCACATCGTCATCCGCGGCATGACCGACGACGGCAAGATTCTGAACATCGCCGGCGACTACATCGCCCATGGCATCCGTCACCGCGCGGCCGAGATCGTCACCCTGGAGCTCGGCATGCAGAGCGAATGGGAGGTGCAACGGACGCTCGGCCGCGAGGTGGAGCAGGACCGCTTCACCCGGCTCGACCGCGCGATCCTGGACGAGGTGAACGGAGAGGGCCTGGTGGACCTGCGCATCGGCGGGCAGCAGTCCTGGCTCGGCGGGGCCAACCGCTACCTGCTGATCGAGCGGCTGAAGAAGCTCGAACGGATGGAGCTGGCGCACGAGGAGGCGCCGTCCCGCTGGTCGCTGTCGGATCGGATGGAGAAGACGCTGCGCGAACTCGGCGAGCGCGGCGACATCATCAAGACGATGCACCGGGCGATCACCGAGCGAGGTCTCGCGCACGGCGCCGGGGACTACATCGTGCATGACGGCCCGGCCGATCGCCCGATCGTCGGCCGCGTCATCGGCAAGGGACTGGCGGGCGACGAGCTGGGCGACCGCGTGCACCTGGTCATCGACGGCGCCGACGGCCGTGCCCATTACGTTGAGCTGAGCGAGACTGCCGCGAGCGAGGTGCGCACCGGCAGCATCGTCGCGATCGGGCGAGCCGAGCCGCCGCCGCGCCCGGCCGACCGGACCATCGCCGAGTTCGCGCGCGACAATGGCGGCATGTACGAGTCGTCGCTGCACCTCGCCATCGCCCGCGACACGATGCGCATCCCGGACGGAAACTACGAGGGCTATATCGAGAGCCATGTGCGCCGGCTGGAAGCGCTGCGCCGGGCCGGCATCGTCGAGCGCATCGACGCGGAGCATTGGCGCATCCCCGCCGACTTCGAGCAACGCGCGCGGGAGTACGATGCGCAGCGCACGAAGCAGCTCGGCGCCCGCGTGCTGTCGCTGATCGACATCGACGCACAGGTCACGGCGAACGCCGCCACCTGGCTCGACCGCAGCCTGATCAGCGACGAGCGCTCGCCGTTCAGCAACGGCGGCTTCGGCCGGGAAGCGATGGACGCGATGGCGCGGCGGCGGCAATGGCTGATCGAGCAGGGCTTCGCGCGCGAGGAGCCGGATCGGATCATCTACCGGCGCAGCATGCTGGCGGAGCTGGCCCGGCGGGAGCTGGACGAGGCCGGCCGCAAGCTGGCGCGGGAGCGTGGCGGAAGCTTCTACGTTCCGGAGAGCGGCGAGCGCATCAGCGGCACCTATCGGCAATCCGTTCAACTCGTCAGCGGCAAATACGCGCTGGTCGAACGGTCCCGCGAGTTCACCCTGGTTCCGTGGCGGCCGGTGATCGAGAAGGAGCTGGGAAAGCAGGTCGCGGGCCTGGTCCGCGGCGACGGCATCTCGTGGGAGCTGGGCCGGCAACGGGGGATCGGCATCGGCATGTAGGCAGCCGGTGCCTTGTCGCGCTGGCTTGTAGGGGGGCCAGCCCATCCTTCACGGAGGAGATTGTCGCGGCCTATCCGAGCGTCTCGGCAATGGCCTTCCTGAGCGCCGCCTGGTCGCCGGCGCTGAGCGTGCCGAGCTGGCGGATGACGAGGGCCTGTTCGAGGGTGGCGAAGACCGGCTTGACGGCGGAGGGCTTGAGCAAGCCGGCAGCCTGCCACTGGCCGAGCCAGACCTCACCGAGCGCGGGGCTGGGACGAAACTGGCTGGTGATCGCCATCACCACCACGTCGAGCCGGGCGGCGTTGTAGGTTCGGTTGCTGACGACGGCGGCGGGCCGCTTCTTCGAGGTGGCCTGGCTGGTGAAGGGGAACGGCACCAGGACGACATCGCCGAACTCAAAGGGCATCGTAGGCGTCGTCGTCCGGGTTGTTCCAGATTGCCGCAAAGGCCGGCGCGCTCGCGGCCGAGGCGGCACGGGTGAGTGCGCGCTCTTGCTCGCGCAGCCGGATGAAATCCACGAAATCCTCGACCTCGCTTAGCCGCTCGGGCGGCAGGGCCTGAATCTTCTCCATGAGGGCATGGGCGTTCGGCATCGGGTGCTCCTCAGCGCACGAGGGTCTGGAGCTGCTTCTTGGTCAGG
The DNA here is from genome assembly GCA_963832575.1 of uncultured Alphaproteobacteria bacterium. GTDB lineage: Bacteria > Pseudomonadota > Alphaproteobacteria > ATCC43930 > CGMCC-115725 > DATJLY01. Next base: position 1,293 of record CAWHUT010000007.1, on the reverse strand, counting down.
AAGGCATCGAGCAAGATCTTGACGACGTGCTTGTCCTCGGCCGGCAGCCGCTCGACTTCCTGGAACTGCTTGAGCAGCTCGCGATCTTCGAACCTCGCTTTAGCGGCCTCTTCGGTGGCGCCCTCCAGCAGGTAGTCGCCGCTGACACCGAGCGCATCGGCCAGGCGCTTCAGCGTGTCGCTACCGGGTCGCGAGGTGCCACGCTCGAAGCGGCCGATATGGGTGTAGTGCAGCCCGGCCAACTGCCCCAGCTCGGTCTGGGACAGGTTCTTCTGCTTGCGCAGCGTCCGCAGACGCTCCGAAAAGCCGTCCGGCATATCGGCCATATCCAGCACCTCAGTCACACTGACCGCCTTGAATATAGCCATGTTGCCGGATGTTCCGGGAGAACGCCACGCCTGCATGCTCGATTACCCGCTTGATACGCTTGACACGATACAGCGCTCAAGCTACAGGATCAAGCATTCTTGCTTGATGAAAAAATCTTCAAGGAGACCGGCATGGCACGTATCCCGGAGGCGGAGATCGAGCGGCTCAAGAGCGAGGTCTCGGTCGTCCGCCTGGTGGAAGCCGCCGGCATCGTGCTCACCCGCCAGGGCAAGGACCTGGCCGGGCGGTGTCCGTTCCACGAGGAGGAGACGCCTTCGCTGATCGTGACGCCGGAGAAGAACCTGTGGCATTGCTTCGGGTGCTCGGCCGGCGGCGGGCCGATCGATTGGGTGATGTGGCGGAACGGGGTGAGCTTCCGCCATGCCGTCGAGTTGCTGCGCGAAGGTCTGCCGGCCGTGACGGAGGGCACGGTGAAGCGGACCACGGTGCGGGCGCTGCCGCCGCCGGTGCCGCCGGATGCCGACGACCAGGCCGTGCTCGACCGGGTGGTCGCGTTCTATCACCAGACCTTGAAGCAGGCGCCCGAGGCGCTGGCCTATCTGAAGGCGCGCGGCATCGATCACCCCGAGGCGATCGATGCCTTCAAGCTCGGCTTCGCCAATCGCACGCTCGGGCTGCGCCTGCCCGAGAAGACCCGCAAGGCGGGCGCCGAGCTGCGGGCGCGGCTGGAGCGGATCGGGCTTTATCGCGATACCGGGCACGAGCACTTCAACGGCAGCCTGGTCATTCCGGTCCTGGACGAGCATGGCCATGTGACCGAGATTTACGGCCGCAAGATCACCGAGCGGCTGCGGCCAGGAACGCCGCTGCATCTGTACCTGCCCGGCCCGCATCGCGGCGTGTGGAATCTCCCCGGCATCGCGGCATCGGGCGGCGAGGTCATCCTCGCCGAGGCGCTGATCG
>CAWHUT010000006.1:0-973565 GCA_963832575.1 uncultured Alphaproteobacteria bacterium | reverse complement strand
TTGTTGTTCCTGGTTCAGGTTCCACTGCTACCATTGCGCCATGGCGGCGCCGGCAAAGGCCGCCCGCCAATCGCCGCCCGCGGCACCAGCCCGTCATGCGGGCCGGACCGCCGGTAGGTTTGGGGATCGGTGCCGCGCGGGGTTCTCGCCGCGTTCGACCGCGCGCGTCGCCGTCGAGCAGCAGCCTGCGCATGACCGTGATCGCGCGGTCGGAGGTGCCGAGATACTCCTTGCTGCGGTCGATGATCGGCCCCATGCCTTCCTGCAGCGCGAGGTCCTGGGTGTTGATGCCGCGGATGCCGGTGAAGCTCGTCGTCTTCTGCACCGCGCGGTCGACGAAATAGTCGTTCGACCGGTTGGCCTTCAGGCGATAGGTGCCGGGGATGTAGTCGTCCTTGCCGCGGCCATAGCCGGCCTCGAGCTCTTCGACATAGTCGGGATCGAGCGGCGGCCGACGCGTCGTAGCCGCACATCCAGTTGTAAGACCCAGGTCTGCTCGTCGTCGATCGGGACCCAGAGATGCCCGTCATAGCGCGGCACCTTGAAGTTCGCGGACAGCCCCGTCCGCATCACGTTGGGGCGCATCTGCTGGAACGGCAGGATGTACTGATAGACGCGGACGAAATTCTTTTCCGCGTCGATCTTGCGGCTCGACGACATAGTGATAGCCGTAATCGGTCTCGTACACCTCGATCCTGGGCGCGCCGTCGCGGGTGAAGAGATTGTTGCGGTCGCCGATGCGGTTGTTGTGCAGGAACGAGACATGCGCGGTATCGAGCCCGCCTTCGAGCCCCTGGAGATAATTGCACGCCTGATACGATTTGGAGACGGCGCGGTGCGTCTGCGGCGCGCGCGTCCATTCATAGTCCGGCGCCGGCGGCTGCTGCTCGGGCGGGCCGAGATAGGCCCAGACGACGCCGCCGCGCTCGACCGTGGGATAGGCCGTGATGCGAACTTCCGCCTTCATCGGGCTATCGGCCGGCTCGGACGGCATGTCGACGCAGGCGCCATCGACGTTGAATTTCCAGCCGTGATAGATGCAGCGGATGCCGCATTCCTCGTTGCGGCCAAAGAAAATGGGCGCGCGGCGATGGGGACAGAACGCATCGACCAGGCCGACCCGGCCGTCGCTGTCGCGGAAGGCGACGAGGTCCTCGCCCAAGAGCCTCACGCGGATGGGCGGGCCGTCGCGCTCGACCAGTTCCTCCGACAGCGCCGCGGGCTGCCAATAGCGGCGAAAGAGCTCGCCCGCGGGCGTGCCCGGACCGATCCGGACCAGACGCTCGAAATTCTCGCGACGCCGCATCGCAATGGCTCCCTTGCCTGCGCAGGCCGATCCCGCATTATAGCAGGATTGGCGCGGGCACCGTCATCCGTGCTTCGTTCGGCCGGCCTGGAGACGAGGAATGGACTTCGCGGCGAGCGCACGAAAGGTGGCGGCTCTGATGGAGCCCACAAACGTCGCCATCGTCGGCGCGACCGACCGGCCCGGCAGCTATGGCGCGCGCGCCTGGGACAACCTCAGGCGCTATGGGTTTGCCGGCCGGGTCTTTCCGATCAATCCCCGGCGTACCGAAATCTGGGGCGGGCCGTGCTATCCCGATCTCGCCGCCCTGCCCGAGCGGGCCGACCATCTCCTCATTCTCGTGCCGGCGCCTGCGGTCATTGCCGCGCTGCAAAGCGGCGCCGCGCTGGGCGCGCGCAGCGCCTCGGTCCTCTCGGCCGGGTTCGGCGAAGCGGGCGACACCCAGAGCCTGGCGCTCGGGCGCGAGTTGGCGGAATTGATCGCCGCGACCGGCCTTGCCGTCTCCGGCCCCAATTGCCTCGGCAATTTCTGCGCCGAGAGTCGCCTCGTCACGCTGCTGCAGGATCAGCCGCTCGATCTCAAGCGCGGGCCCGTGGCGATCGTCGCGCAGAGCGGCGGCGTCGCGATTTTTGCCAACCGGGCGCTGGAAGAGCGCGGCACCGCCGTCGGCTACGCGATCTCCAGCGGCAACGAAGCGGGCCTGACCACGGCCGACTACATCGCCTATTTCGCCACCGAGCCCGATGTGAAGGTCCTGCTGTGCTACCTCGAGGCGGTGCACGACGCCGCCCGCTTCAAGGCCGCCTGCGCGCTGGCAGAGCGTGCAGGCAAGCCGGTGGTGGCGATCAAGCTCGGCGCGACGGAGGCCGGCCGGCAGGCGGCAATGGCGCATACGGGATCGCTCGCCGGCAGCACCGAGGTTTTCGATGCCGTCGCCGGCGAACTGGGCGTCATGCGCGTCGATGCGTTCGACGACGCCCTCGACATCATCGAGCTCGTCGTTCACGGGCGCGCACCGGCGGGACGGCGCCTTGGCGCGATCACGCTGTCGGGCGCCTTTCGCGGCATGCTCATCGATACCGCGGCGCGCCATGGCCTTTCCTTCCCGCCGCTGGCGCCGGAAACCATGGCGCGGCTCAACACGCTGTTGTCGGTGGGCGCGCTGGTCGGCAATCCGCTCGATGGCGGGTTTGGCGTGCTGAGCAGCGAGACGGTGTTCATCGACTGCCTCGCCGCGATCGAGAACGACCCCGCCATCGACGCTCTGTTGATACAAGAAGAGCTGCCGCGCCGGCCCGGCGGCAGCGACCGGCAGGAACGCTATCTCCGCGTGCTCGAGACCTATGCCGCAACGCGGGCGAAGAAGCCGGTCTATTGCGTGACCATGTTCTCGCACAGCCAGAGCGCCTACAGCCTGGCGCTCAGGGCCGAGCTGCCGCATGTGCCGATTCTACAAGAGGCCGATCGCGCGCTCTCCACCATCGCACATGTCCTGCGTCGCGCCGAGCGGGCGGCACTGGCCGGCGCCCAACCCGAGGCGGCGCCCCCCGCAAGCGATGTGGCCCGCGCCGCGATCGCGCAGCTTCGCGCCGCCGCCGCGTCCAGCCCCGGTGCGGTCGCCCTGAACGAGGTCCGGTCGAAGGAGCTACTGCGCGCCTATGGTATCGCGACGCCGCCGGAAGAGATGGTTACGACGCCGGCGCAGGCGGTCGCGGCGGCGGAGCGGATCGGCTATCCCGTCGTGCTCAAGGCGGTGTCGGCTGCGCTGCCGCACAAATCCGATGTCGGCGCCGTCGCGCTCAATCTTGGCAACGCCGATGAGGTGCGCGCCGCCTATGACCGCATCGGCGATACTCTCGCGCGCGGCGGGATTGCCGCCGCGCTCGACGGCATGCTCGTCGCCAGCCACGTCGCGGGCGGCGTCGAGCTGGTGCTGGGCGTCCATCGCGACCGCGAGATGGGGCTGGTGGTGATGGCCGGCAGCGGCGGTGTGCTGCTCGAGCTCGTGCGCGATGTTGCGTTCTGTGCGCCGCCGGTGAGCCCCGCCAAGGCGCGCGATCTTCTGGCGCGCACGCGCGTGGCGCGGCTCCTTGAGGGCTATCGCGGCGGGCGGCCGCATGACCGCGAGGCCGTCGTGCGCGCCCTAGTCGCACTCGGCACGATCGCGGAGGAATGCGGCGATGTCGTCGAGTCGATCGACATCAACCCGTTCGTGAGCCTGCCGGGCGGCGGCGCCATGGCGCTCGATGCGCTGGTGGTGCTGCGCCGCGCCTAGGCTCGATTACACGCCCTGGAACACGTCCCACCATTCTTCGAGCATCGCGGGGTGGCCGTGGCGGATTTGCGCGGAGATGTGATTGAAGCCGGCATCCCTGAGCCGGCGCAGCCGTTCCTGCAGCTCCGGCTTGGTCGCGGTCCACGAGAAGCCGCGGATGAGATCGGCGGTGACGATGTCGCGCTCTTCGGGCTTCAGATACATCAGATGGCCGCGGTGGTTGGCGAGATAGCGCGCGTCTTCGGGCTCGAAACGGGCGTAGATCTCGCGATAGCGCTCGACATAGGGCGCGAGCGGCGGCGGCAGCGCGCCATGCGCCGAGCCGAACTGCGCATTCTCGACCCAATCGTGCACGAGCATGATGGCCGAGGGTCCGGCCTGGTCCTTGGCGCGCGGGGAATCATAGGGCTCGTTGTCACGCAGCACACAGCCGCCGAGCTCGCCGATGGCGTGAAGGTCCGCCACGTCGCGGCCCGCCGCCTGCCACTTGGCCTTCATGTCGGCGATCGCGGCAAGCGCGATCTGCGGGTTGCCCAACGGGCAGATCCAGCCGGCGCCGAGCTCGGCCACCAGCCGGCGCGCGTTCTGACCGGTGGCGGATATGTAGAGCGGGATCTTGTCCTTGATGTTGATGGCGCCGATGCCGGGATCGAGGAAGCGGATCTTGCGGCGCTTGCCCTCGAACTCCCATTCGAGCGTCTCGCCCGCCAGAAGGCCCTGCACGATCCGGATGTATTCCTTCATGTCGGCGAGCTTGACGCGCCTGAGGCCCATGGTGCGGCGCCCGGTAAAGCCGGTGGAGATCCCGAACTCGATCCGGCCCGGCGCCAGCGCATTCATCGAGGCCAGCGCGCTGGCCGCCACCGGCGCGATGCGGTTCGATGGGATCAGCACGCCGGTCGCCAGCCGTATCGTCGATGTTGCCATCGCCGCCGCGGCCATCGCCACGAACACATCGGCGTTGAGCAGCTGGGTGTCAAAGAACGAGGCGCTGGTAAAGCCCAGCTCCTCCGCACGCTTCACATGCCGCCAACTGTCAGCGTGGGTGGCAAGAGCGATGCCGTAATCCATGGAGGCGCCTTTCGAGCCGCAGCGGACGGTGGCCGCAGGCGACGGTATCACTGCCGCCACGCCGGCAACACCCCTCACCCGTCCATCGCTTGGCGCAAGGCGCGGGATCGCGATCAGCGCAATTTACAGGCCGTGCAAATCCCCATAGCGTGACGCCGCGCTGCACGGCCACGCGCAGCATGTGGGGGATCGATGTCGAGCGCCGGCACGTTCAACGATCGGATATGACGCATTGCAGCCGCGCGATTGCGGGTCAAATCCCGGTGAATTGTAAGCAGCGGTCAACAGAAAGGCCCTAACCTCGGTACCCGCCCCTTCTGACGGAAAGCGCATATCATGGACCGTACGGACTCGCCGCTGGAACTGGAGAGCGTCGACCGTGCGGCGATGGTCGAGCGCCGCAGGCACAAGCGCCGGCCGGTGGTGTGGCGCGGCAGGCTCGAAATCGCAAACGATCGCGCCGTCGCCTGCGCCATTCTCAACCTGTCTCTGGGCGGCGCAAAATTGTCGGCCTCGGCGACGGTGGCGATCGGCGATTGCGTCAAGCTGACGATCGACCGCTTTGGCACGCTCGAGGCGCGCGTGGTGTGGCACGAGGACGGGCATCTCGGCGTGCAATTCCTGGCGGAAGAAGCGGCGGTCGCGGCCATGTTCGGCCCTTCGCTCTCCCTTTAGCCGCGCTCCACACGCAGCGCCGGTGTTTTAACTCACGCGCGGGCGTATGGCATTTTCGCCAAACGAGGCGAAAATGCCCGGCCCCTAGGGAGGAAAAAACATGACCAAGCCCCGGCGTCCCGCAAGCGCCCGCAAGACCCGTCGCGACATTCTCAAGGCCGCATCGACCGCCATCGGCGCGGCCGGCGTTCTATCGCTGGCGCCCCGGGTTTCGTTCGCCCAAAAGAAGACGATCAAGATCGGTCTGGTCTCGCCCGAGACCGGGCCGCTTGCCTTCTTTGCCGAGTGCGACGCCTACCTCATTCCGCAATTCCGCCAGGTCATGGCCTCGGGTCTCAAGGTCGCCGGCACCACCTATAACGTCGAGCTCATCGTCAAGGACAGCCAGTCCAACCCCAACCGCGCCGCCGAGGTCGCGAGCGAGCTCATTCTCAACGACAAAGTCGACCTGATGCTCGCCGCGCACACGCCGGAAACCATCAATCCCGTGAGCGACCAGTGCGAGATCAACGAGGTGCCGTGCCTGACCACCGACGCGCCGTGGCAGTCGTGGTTCTTCGGCCGTCACGGCGATCCGGCCAAGGGCTTCAAGTGGACCTACCACTTCTTCTTCGGGCTCGAAGGCATCGGACCGCTTTTCGTCGACCTGTGGAACGGCGTCCCCAACAACAAGGTCGTGGGCGTGCTGTGGCCCAACGACACCGACGGCAACGCCTTCGCCGATCCCAAGAACGGGTTGCGGCCGTTCATCGAGAAGGCCGGCTACAAGATCATCGATCCCGGCCGCTTCGATCCCAGCATCGAAAATTTCTCCTCCCAGATCGCCGCCTTCAAGGAGGCCAAGGTCGAGGCCTTCGCCTCGGTGCTCGACCCGCCGGTCTTCACCAATTTCTGGACCCAGTGCGCACAGCAGGGCTGGAAGCCCAAGGTGATGATTCCCGGCAAATCGGTGGAATTCCCGCCCATCATCAAGACATTGGGGCCGCTCGCCAAGAATCTTTGTATCGAGGTGTGGTGGTCGCCCTACCACCCCTTCCATTCCGGCTTCACCGGCCAATCCTCGCAGGAGCTCGCGGACGACTACACACGCAAGACCGGCAAGCCCTGGTACATGGTCCTGGGCTACAAGCACGCGCTGTTCGGGCTCGGGGTCGATGTCCTGAAGCGCGCCAAGGCGGTGACGCCCGACGCGATCCGGCAATCCCTGGCCGATTCCGACTATCACTCGATCATCGGGACGCTGTCGTTCAAGCACGGGCCCGTGCCCAATGTGTGCCCGACACCGATCGTCGGCGGCCAGTGGCAGGCGGCGACGAACGGCGAGATGACGCTGCAGATCGTCACCAACAAGGAATACCCGCTGATCGAGACGACGGCGAAGGAGCTGCCGCTGTAGCGGTGTTGGCGCGACGGACGGCGGCGGTCCTCAGGGCAGAAACTGCTCGGTATAAAGCCGCTTGCCCTTTGGCACGCTCTCGAGCAGGCCGAGCTTGGTGAAGGACTGGAGCGTGGCGTCGACCGCCTTGGGATCGAAACGCCCATCCCGCGACATCGCCGGCATTTCGATGTCGTAGACCTTGCCGGCGATGTCCGGAGGCAGCCCCGTTGCCGCCGCGGCGAGGCCGAGCGTTGCGTCCTTGTGTGCCGCCATCCACGCCACCGAGTTCGAACCATGCGGCAACGAAGCGCCGCACGCGCTCGGGATGGTCCTTCACCATGAGATCGCTGGCACACATGACATGGGTGATGAAGACATTCATGTCGCCGAAGGTCACGAGCGGGCGCGCCTTGGCTTGGGACGCGAGGATGAGCCCGCCCTCGACCGGCCCGATGATGGCATCGAGATTCTTGACGAGAAGTCCGGGAATGAGGCTGGTCATCGCGCCGATATAAGCGCGCTTCACGCCGTCATTGCCCCAGCCCTGGCGCTGCGACAGCGCCAAGGCCAGATAGGAGGTGAGCGAGGTCGGCGAGGTCACGCCGATGGTCTTGCCCTTGAGCTCCGACACGCTGGTGATGTCGTGATCCATGCGGACGATCACCGCCATATCGACCGGCGCGCCTTCGGTCACGGCGACGCCGATCTGCGGCACGCCCTTCGCCACGAAGGCCAGCTCGGCGTTGCCGGCGACCGACATGTCGATCGCGCCCGAGGTCATGCCCTGCTCCATCTTGCCGCCGCCGGCGAAGTTGATCTTCTGGAGCGCGAGATCGTGCTGCTTGAAGATGCCCGCGCCGACGCCGACGTCGAGCACCGAGAATGCGAACGCGGTGGCCTCGGGCGTCCCGACGCGGACCATGTCGGCGGCAACGCATGGGACCGATACGCAATCCAAGATCGCGGCGGCGGCCACGCATGCCGCAATCATCACGCGCGACAACAACGGACGGCCTTCAGGTGCAGGTTCCATTCAATCGGCTCCATCCTCGAGCACGCGCACGCGGCGCTGCACCGGGAAGAGATGGATGTCGAAGCGGTCGGAGATGAGGCCCCAGATGCCGCGGGGCGCCACCAGCATCACCACCACCGCGGTGGCGCCGAGCAGGATCATATAGCCCGCGCCATAGTCGGCCAGGAGGCCACGCAGGGCGAAGAATACGACCGCGCCGATGATCGGCCCTTCGATGCTGCCGATGCCGCCGATGACGACGATGAAGATCACGTCGGCCGTCCAATCGACGACGCTGAAAGCCGCGCCCGGCGAAATGCGCACCTTCTCCAAATAGGCCAAGGCGCCGACGAGACCGGTGAGGCCGGCGGCGATGACATAGACGGCGAGCTTGCTGCGCTGGTTGTTGACGCCAACACTCGCCGCCGCGGTCTCGCTGTCGCGGATCGCCGTGAGCGCCAGTCCGTGACGCGAGCGCAGCCACGACAGCACCTGGAGGATGCTCGCGAGCCCGATCCCGAGCCCGATGTAATAGGTAATGAGATCGCGCATGGCGCGGCTCGATGCCAGCGATAAGACGACCGACGCCGGCAGGCTGGTGCCGGTGCCGCCGCCCAGCGAGTAGATTTGCAAAGCAAGCAGGCGGAACACCTCGGCCACCACCCAGGTGCCGATCGCGAAATAGGCGCCGCGCAGGCGAAACAGCACCAAAAAAGTCGGCACCGCGACGCAAGCCGCCGCGATCCCCCCGATCGGCAGCGCCACGAGCGGCGGCACGTGCACGATGATGGTGAGGAACGCCAGGACATAGCCGCCGAGCCCGACAAAGGCCTGCTGTCCGACCGAGACCAGCCCGGCATAGCCGGCGAGCAGATTCCACGCCTCGGCCAGCGCGAGGTAGTAGAAGATCTCGACCGCGAGCCGCATCGTCGCCGAGTCCGCCCAGGCCGGCAGCGAGACGAGCGCGGCCGTGACGGCGACGAGCGCGCCGATCCCGATCCGGCTCGTCCGCGTCCAACGCTCGATGCGATAGCGGGCCACGGCGCGGCTCAATCGACGAGCTTGGGGAAGAGGCCGCGCGGTCGCACGATGAGGACGATCAGGAACACGATGTGGCCGGCGAGGAGATCCAGCCCGGGGCTCAGCGCGATGCCGATCGCCTGCGCCACGCCGAGAATGACGCCGCCCACGAGCGTGCCCCACAGGCTGCCCAGGCCGCCGATGATCACCGCTTCGAAGGCATAGATGAGCCGCGCCGGCCCCATGCTCGGATCGAAGGTGGTGCGGATCGCCAGAAGCACGCCCGCGATCGAGACGACCGCCAGGCTGATCGCCGTCGCCAGCGCGAAGATGTGGTGGTTGTTGACGCCATAAAGCCGCGCGGTCTGCGCATCGTCGGAAGTGGCACGGAAGGCGCGCCCGATGGCGGTGCGATAGAGCAACAGCTCCAAGCCACCGATGACCGCGACGGCCGTCAGGAACACGATCACCGCGAGCCAGCCGATGGCGACGCCCCCGCCCAGACGCAGGCTCGCAATCTCGAGCCCGCCGGCTTGAAGGCGCTGCGGATCGGCGCTGAACACCTCGAGAAGCCCGTTCTCTATGATGACCGAGAGCCCGAAGGTCACGAGCAGCGGCGGCAGCAGATCCGCGCCGAGCGTGAAGTTGAGGAGGCCGCGCTGCAGCCCATAGCCCAAGGCGAACATGACGACGACGACGATCGGCAGGCTTTCGAGCGGCCCGAACCCCAGCCAATGCACCACGACGAGCCCGAGATAGGCGGCAAGAATGATGAAGTCGCCATGCGCAATGTTGACGATACGCATGACCCCGAACATGAGCGACAGCCCGGCGGCGAAGAGCGCATAGAGGCCGCCCAGCAGCGCCCCCTGCACCACCGTGTTGACCCATTCCATCGCCGGCATGCGCGCGGCCCCTCAGGCGCCGAAATAAGCCATGCGGATCTCTTCGCGCGCGAGATCGCGCGGGCGTCCTTCGAGCGTCACCCGTCCCTCCTGCAAGCAATAGACGCGATCGGCGAGCCCCAGGGCGCGACCCACATCTTGCTCCACCAGTACCACCGTCGTCCCCTCGGCGCGAACGTGGCCGAGCGCGGTATAGAGATCGCGGATGACGATGGGCGCGAGGCCGAGGCTCACCTCGTCGCACAACAGCAGCGTCGGATTGGCCATCAGCGCACGCCCGATCGCCGCCATCTGCTGCTGCCCGCCCGAGAGCGCGGTGGCGGATGCACGGCGGCGCGCGCGCAGCATCGGGAACAGCGTGTAGACGCGCTCAAGCGTCCAGCGCCCGGTGCGGCCGCATTGCGTCCCCATCAGGAGGTTCTCCTCCACCGTGAGCGACGGGAAGAGCCGCCGCCCTTCGGGCGCCATGGCGACGCCGCGGGCGATGATGCGGTTGGGCGCGAGCGAACCGATGGGCACGCCCTCGAAGCGCACGCTTTCGGGCGGCGCTGCGATGAGGCCGGTAATGGTGCGCAGCAGCGTCGACTTGCCGGCGCCGTTGGCGCCGATGATCGCCACCGTCTCGCCGGCCTCCACCGCGAGGTCGATGCCGAAGAGTGCCTGGAAATCGCCGTAGAACGCGACGAGGCGTGAGATTTCGAGCAGGCTCATTCCTGCTCGATTCCCATATAGACCTCTTGCACCGAGGGGTGCCGGATGATCTCCATCGGCTCGCCCTCGGCGATGCGCTGACCGAAATTGAGGACGACGAGACGCCCGACCGCGGCCAGGAGCGCATGCAACACATGCTCGATCCAGACGATCGACACGCCGGCGCCGTGCAGGTCCTTGATCGTCGCGACCAGGGAAACGCATTCGCTTTCTGTGAGGCCGCCCGCGATCTCGTCGAGCAGCAGCACCCGCGGCCGCGTCGCCAGCGCACGCGCCAGTTCCAGGCGCTTGCGCTCCAGCAGCGTCAGCCTTCCCGAGGGCACGTTCGCCTTGCCCAAAAGGCCGGTGCGCTCGAGCACATCGACACAGTGGTCATAGCATTGCGCCTCGGGCAGGCTGGCGCCGAAGGCGGCGGCGACCAGCAGGTTCTCGAACACGGTCATGCCGCCGAAGGGATGCGGGATCTGATAGGTGCGGCCGATGCCGAGGCGGCAGCGCGCATGCGCCGGAAGTGCGGTGATGTCGCGCCCCGCGAACGCGATGGTGCCCGACGACGGCGCGAGGTCGCCGGTAATGAGGTTGAAGAGCGTGGTCTTGCCGGCGCCGTTCGGGCCGATGATGCCGAGCGCCTCGCCGTCTTCCAGCGCGAGCGATAGATCGTCAATCACCTTGAGCGCGCCGAAGCTCTTCGAGACCGCGTCGAGACGGATCAGGGACACCCGGTTATCCTCGCGCGGGGCTCAGGCCAGGAAGTCGCCGATCGCCGTGACCGCGGCTTGTGCCTCGTTGAGAACGAGATGCCCGGCGCGCTTGAAGCTCGCCACGCGCGCGCCGGGGATGAGCCGGGCCCAGGTCTCGGCCTGGCCGAACGGGATGATGCGGTCGTCCTCGCCCCACACGAGTAGCGTCGGCATGGTGATGCGATGGAGCCAGCGCGGCAGCTTGGGATCGCTCATGCGCTCCCAAGCGATGCGCGCGAAGCTCGTCTGCTCGCGATGGATGCGCACGATCGCATCGATGTCGCCGGGATCGGGCAGATGCGGCCGCAACACCGCGAGATTGGCGACGAGATACCCCGGAACTTGCTCGGGCCGCAGGCGGAAGACATCGGTGCTCGGATGCTCCTTCACGCGCAGGCCCGCGGGCGCCACCAGAACCAGCTTCTCCACCCGCTGCGCCTGCTGCGCCGCAAACGTCGCCGCCATCCAGCCGCCCATCGACAGCCCGACGAGCCGCACCCGATCGAGCCGCAACTGGTCGAGAAGGTCGAGATAATGCAGGACGTAATCCTGCATGCTTGCGATCGCCTCGTCGTCGGCCGATCCGCCCCAGCCGGGGTGATAGGGGATGATCACGCGGTAGCGCGCGGTCCACGGCAATGCCCAGTCGAAGCCGCCGATCGTGCCGGCGCCATGCCAGAACATCAACGGCGCGCCCTGGCCCGCGACGAGCATCTCGGTGCGGATGCCGTTGACGGTGATCTCCTCACGTGCGAAGCGGGACGCGGCGGCGTCCGTCACGACACGGCCCCGGCCAGGACCGGCGCGCGCAACGACGCGCTCTTGCCCGGACGCAGCCGCGGCAGCACCTCCTCGGCGAAGAGGGTCATGTTCTTGACCACCTTCCAATGCGGCATGTCGCCGATGTGGTGGTGCAGGATGACGCGGCTGGAATCGACCTCCTCGCACCAGTGCGCGATCAAGTCGGCGACGCGCTGGGGCGAGCCGACGACGATGCGCCATTGCTGCGTCATCACGTCCCAGTCGAAGGCGCCGTGCAGCTTGGTCGCGGTCGCGCGCAGGCGAAGCTGCTCGGGCGAGACATAGCCGGGCGGCAGCAGGAAGCGCGGCGTCGTGCGCAGCAGATCCTCGAAATAGCAGCGGATGTGCTCTTTGCCCTCGCGCTCGGCGATCTCGTCGGTCTCGCCGAACATAGATGATGGTGTTGACGAGCGCCTTGTCCGGCGTCCAGGTGTGGCCATGCTTGGCGAACATCTCGCGCAGATGCGCATAGGACTTGATCTGGACTGCGCGCGGCACGAACACCGAGGCATAGCCCCAGCCCTTCTCGGCCGCATATTCCATCGTTTCCGGGCTGCCGGTGCCGAGCATGTTGATCTTGGGGTGCGGCTTTTGCAGCGGCTGCGGCCACACGTTGAGATAGCGATAGTTGTAGAACTCGCCCTCGAAGCTCGACGGCCCCGGCACGGTCCAGGCCTGCTCCAGCACCGCAACGGCCTCGCGAAAGCGGGCGCGCGCGTTGGTCGGATTGACGTTGTTGGCCCAGTACTCCATGCCGATGCCGAGCGGGATGGCTATCTCGACGCGCCCGCCCGAGAGCAGATCGAGCATGGCGTATTCCTCGGCCAGCCGCACCGGCGGCATGAGCGTGATCGGCACGCCGAAGACGCAGATCTTGGCGCGCTCGGTGCGTGCCGCCAGCGTCGCCGCCATGATGTTGCAGGCCGGCATCAGGCCATAGGCGGTCGCGTGATGCTCGTTGACGACGAGCCCGTCATAGCCGAGCTTGTCGGCCAGCACCATTTCGCCGACATAGCGCTGATAGAGCGCCGCCCCCTTGTGCGGATCGAAATGCGCGTTGGAATAATCGACCGACAGCGAATTGTAGCTCGCAAGATCCGGCGGGAAGTCGATATAGGGCATGAAATGCATCGAGTAGAACTGGAGATCGTCCTGCCAGCTCGTCATCGCTTCCCTCCCCGTTCGATCGATTTTTCCCGAGGTTAAACCGGTCTCCCCACGGGGGTCAACGCGTCTTCCCGGTCGCTCGACCCGGCACTATCCCGCGGGCTCGACCGTCACCGCATCGACCTTGGTGCGATAGAAGGCGACGTAGTCCTTGAGGCCCGTCACCTCGTCATAAGGCGCTTCATAGCTCCACACCGCATTCTCGGCGGTGCGGCCGTTGGCGGCGAGCGTGAAGTAGGAACAATTGCCCTTGTACGGGCAGTAGGTGTGATGCTCGGTGCGGGACATCATGTCCATGCGCACGTCCTTGCGCGGGAAATAGAGCACGGGGTCGTGCGCTGTCTCCTTGACCGTCAGCGCATCGACGCTGTCGGCGATGGTGATCCCGGCGAAGACGACGCGGGCGCGCTGGCCTTTGTCGCGCACGAGATCGACGCGGTGGTCGGGTTTTGCGGCAAAGCCCGGCGCGGGATTGCCGGAGCGCGGCCCGATATAGTCGACCGGCGTTCCCTTGGGGATGATGCCGGTCGGGTTGACCCGCTTGATCGACCAGTAATTGGCGATGTACTGGCGCGGCGTCACCGTCGCCGCCACGCCGGGGATGCGATAGAGCGCGCGCATATAGTTCAAAAGGTTGGGAAAATCGGCGATGCGCTGGCGATTGCACTTGAAGAGCGAGAAATAGGCGACATCGAAGCGCACCAGCGTCGGGAACAGGCGCCAGTCGGCCTCGGTGATTTGGTCGCCGACGAGATAGCGCTGGCGCCCCAGGCGCGCTTCGAGCTCGTCGAGCGTCTCGAACAGCGAATCATAGGCCGCCTCGTAGGCTTGCTGCGAACGCGCGAAGCCGCAGCGGTAGACGCCGTTGTTGACGTTGGCATAGACGCGCTCGTTGATGCGGTCGATCTCGGCGCGCAGGTGCGGGGGATAGAAATCGGTATCATCGCCCGCGATGCCCTTGAACTCGCTGTTCAGCATGCGGATGATTTCGGAGGATTCGTTGTTGACCACGCGCCGCGTGCGGCGGTCCCACAGCGTCGGGACGGTGACCTTGCCGGTGTAGGTGGGCTCGCTCGCGGTATAGGCCTCGTGCAAGTAGTGGAAGCCCTCGATGGTGTCGGGCAGGCAATCCGGGAACTCGGCACTTTTCTCGAAGGTCCAGCCCTGTTCCTTGATGCCGGGGACGGCGTAGGCGACGGTGATGGCGGGCTCGAGCTTCTTCACAGCGCGGTAGATGAGCGTGCGGTGCGCCCACGGGCAGCCATAGGCGACATAGAGATGATAGCGGCCGGCCTCGGCCTTGAAGCCGGACGAGCCATCGGCCGTGACCCATTGGCGGAAGATGCTGTCGCTGCGGCGGAACTCCCCGCTGCGGCCGGTTTCCTGGGGAAGCTCCTCGTCGCGCCACTTGCCGTCGATCAACACGCCCATGACTGCCTCCTGCCGGATATCGCCCCACTGTCCGTCCCAGGGCCGCCGCGATCAAGAGCGGCCTTGGGGCGCCGCCGATCGGCGCTCTTGCACTTCGCGCGGCGGTGGGGGTCAATTACGGCGGAGGGCGCGCGGCCGTCCCACCGGGCGCCGACGCCCCACTTAACAAGGAGATTGCTGCCATGACGCGTTTCCTCACCACGCTTACGGCGGGGGCTGCCCTGGCCGCGGCGCTCGTGCTGCCGTCGCTGGAGGCCCAGTCCGCCGGCCGCTTCGACGGTACCTGGGTCGTCGATTTTCCGCCGAGCGCCTCTGCCGGCACCAATGCGTCAGAGCCCACCTGTGCCGCGCTGCGCCTGAGCTTCAAGGTCAAGAACAATAAGATTACGGCGCGGCTGCAGCGCATTTCGCCGAGCGGCAATGTCATCGAGAACAGTAATGCCGCCAACGCCACGCCCGTCACCGGCACGGTCGGATCGGACGGATCGCTGGCGGCGAAATGGGGAAATTTCTATGCCTCCGGCAAACTCGTCGGCACCACGGCGCAGGTGCTGGTCGACGGCGAATGCGGCCCGCGAGAAGGACACGGCGTCAAGGTCAGCTAAGCCGCGCCAAACCTGAATCCCGTTGATCCCCGGCGAAGCCGGCTGCACACTTGGGGTGGAACCCAACCCGCGAGGCGATCCGGTGCGGGACACCCCTCTTGGCGCAGCCTGGCTTGCCTCCGTGATCGCGGCGTGCGAGCCGACGCGGCGTTCGCGCCGCCCGGCGCTCGGCCTCGACGCCACGCCGATCGACGGGCGCCGGGTCGGCGTCGGCGAGCGGGTGGAGGTGCAATCTCCCTTCTTCCGCCTGGTGCATTTCGCGAAGGACGCGCCCGAGACGGGGCCGCCGGTGCTGGTCGTAGCGCCGCTGTCGGGGCATTTCTCGGCGCTGCTGCGGGACATGCTGGCGGCGCTTTTGCCCGCGCACGACCTCTTCCTCATCGACTGGGCGGATGCGAGGGATGTGCCGACGGCGTCGGGCATCTTCGGCCTGGACGAGAACATCGCCGGCATCATCGACTGCATCGAGCGGCTCGACGGCGCGCATGTCGTGGCGCTCTGCCAAGCGGCGATGCCGGCGCTCGCCGCAACGGCGATCCTTAGCGCTTCATCGCCGGCACGGCCGCCGGCCTCGCTCGTCCTCATGAACGGCATGATCGATGCGCGGCTGCGCCCGACGCGGATCGACCGCCTCACCAGCCGGCGCTCGCCGGAGTGGTTCCAGCATTACGCGCTGACCACCGTGCCGCCGCCCCATGCCGGCGCCGGCCGCAAGGTCTACCCGGCGACGCTGCAGCATGGCGCGCTCGTCGCCTATCTCATGCGCCACATCGGCACCGGGGGCGAGCTGCTGCGCAAGGTCATGGACGATGACGGGCTCGATGCCGCCGCGCATCCCTTCCTCGAGAGCTACCTCTCGGTCATGGACCTGCCGGCCGAGTTCTTCGTCAATTCCGTCCGCGACGTGTTTCACGAATTCGCCCTGCCGCGCGGCCGGGTGACGTGGCGGGGCGCGGCCGTCGATTTGGGCGCCATCCGCACCACCGCCCTCATGACCGTCGAGGGCCAGTACGACGATGTCTCGAGCCAAGGCCAGACCCGCAGCGCGCACATGCTGTGCCGGAACATCCCGCGCGGCCGGCGGGCGCACTACACCCAGCCGGGCGCCGGCCATTTCGGCACGTTCCACGGCGCGCTCTGGCGCCGCGAGGTGCTGCCGCGGGTGGCGGCCTTCATCCGCGAGATGCGCTGAGCGGGCGCGATTGCGTTCGCCCGGGAGGCGGCGCATAAAAGCGCAGGCGATGGGAGGCCGGGGTGGAAGGAAAGGGCATCGGCGCCAGCCTGCCGCGGCTCGAAGACAACCGCTACCTGCGCGGGCTCAGCCAGTTCGTTGGCGACGTCGCGTTCCCCGGCATGCTCCATGCCGCGTTTCTGCGCAGCCCGCATGCGCACGCCACGATCCTCGCCATCCGCAAGCCTGCGAGCGGGGCCGGCCGCGTCTTCGTCGCCGACGATCTCGCCGGCGTGGCGCGCATCCGCTCCACCGCCAATCTGCCCGGCTACAAGGGATCGGACTGGCCCACGCTCGCCAAGGGAAAGGTGCGCCATGTCGGCGAACCGATCGCCATGGCGCTCGGCCGCTCGCCCGGCGAGGCCGAGGACCTCGCGGCGGCGATCGAGGTGGACTACGCGCCGCTCACCCCTGTGGTGACCATGGACGAGGCGCTGGCGGCGGGTGCGCCGCTCGTCCACGAGCACTGGACCGACAACATCCTGGTCGAGGCCAGGATCGACGGCGGCGATTTCGAGGCGGCGCGCGCGGCGGCCGTGCACGTCGTCAGCCGGAGGTTCCGCATGAACCGCCAGGTGCCGCTCACGCTTGAAGGGCGCGGCTGCGCCGCGCATTACGACGGGCGGCTCGACGAACTGGTGGTCTATTGCTCGCACCAGCTCCCGGTGCCCTTGCAGATCGGGCTGTCGCAGACGCTGGGGCTGGCGCAGCGCCGGCTGCGCGTGATCGCGCCCGATGTCGGCGGCTCGTTCGGCCTCAAATCGTTCCTGGAGAGCGAGACCGTGTGCGTCGCCTGGGCGGCAATGACGTTGCGCCGGCCGGTGCGCTGGATCCAGGACCGGCACGAATCGCTCGTCTGCGATGCGAGCTGCCGCGACTATGTCTGCGAGGTCACGGGCTATGCCGACGCGGCGGGCAAGGTCCTGGCGCTCGATTGCGAGGTCCGCGTCGATGCCGGCGCCTATTCGCCGTGGCCATGGCCGGCGGGGCTGGAAGGCGCGCTGGCGCTGGTGAACATGCAGGGGCCCTACGACATCAAGGCGTTCCGCGGCCGCGGCCTCAACATCGTCACCAACAAGCCGGCGGCACAGCCCTATCGCGGCGTGGCGCGGCCCATCTCCTGCATCGGGCACGAGTTGATCATGGATGCGCTCGCCGCCGAGCTCAGCCACGACCCGGCCGAGCTGCGCATCCTCAACATGGTGAAGCCGCACGAGATGCCCTATGTCTCGGTGACGCGCAAGCAGCTCGACAGCGGCGATTATCCGCAGGCGCTGCGGCGCGCACTGGCACTCGTGGACGCACCGGCGATCCGCGCGCGCCAGCGCACGCGCGAGCCCGACGGACGCCTCATCGGCCTCGGCATGGCCTCGTTCTACGAGCAGACCGCCTATGGCACCGGGCCCTATGGCTATGCCGCCTGGGGCATCGAGCTCGTGCCCGGGCTGGAGCCGGCGGTCGCACGCCTCACCGGCGATGGCGAGCTGATGCTCGAGGTCGGCTCGCACTCCCACGGCCAGGGGCACGAGACCACCTATGCGCAGATCGCCCATGAAGTGCTGGGCATCGATCCGGCGCGCGTGACGGTGCGCCACGGCGACACTGCGGTGGCGCCCGCGGGCACCGGCACCTATTCCTCGCGCTCGGCCGTCACGGTCGGCGGCGCCATCGACAAGGCGTGCCGCGCGCTCAAGCGGCCGATCCTCCAGATCGGCGCCCATCTCTTGCAATGCGGCGAAGAGGAGGCGGCGATCAGCGACGGCGCGGTGGTGGGGCCGTCCGGCAGCGTCGGCTTCGCCGAGATCGGCCGCGCCTGGTATCACCACCCCGAGAACCTGCCCGACAGCGTCGATCAGGCCGGACTGACTGCGATCGCCGGGCACAAGCCGCACGATCCCGGCGTTTACGGCTATTCCTCGCATATCGCGGTCGTCGCCGTCGATCCCGCGACCGGCGCGATCGAGCTCATCGACTATGCCATCGTCACCGATTGCGGCCGGCGCATCAATCCAATGATCGTCACGGGGCAGGTGCTGGGCGGCTTTGCCAATGGGCTCGGCAACGCGCTCTTCGAGGAGTCGTGCTACGACGGCGACGGCCAGCCACTCGCCACCACCTTCGTGGACTATCTGATGCCGAGCGCGCCCTCGATGCCGCAGGTGAAGCTCGATTTCATCGAAACCCTCTCGCCCTTTGCGCCCTACGGCATCAAGGGCGTCGGCGAGAGCGCGGCGATCGGTCCACCCTCGGCGATCGTTGCCGCGGTCAATGATGCGCTGCGGCCGCTGGGCGCCGCGGTCTACGAGACGCCACTCACGCCGCAGCGCGTCTTCGACGCCATCCGCGGGGCCGGGCCTGCGCCGTGAGACCCCGTGCCTGCGACGCCGGCGCCTGATAGAATGACCGCGCGGCTGCAGGAGGGCGGGCGATGTATTTTGACCGGCGCTTGTGGGAGCTGACGCGCGGGGTGCGCGGGCGCATCGCGCTCACCGTCCTGGCCGGGCTTTCCGCCTCGATCGTCGGCATTTTCCGCTTCGTGCTCTTGGGATCGCTGATGGCGCTGGTGTACCGCGGCGCCACCTTCTCGGCGCTCGTCCTGCCGGCGGCGCTGGTTTTTGCCGCGGTGCTGGCGCGCGGCGCGCTCGAGCACGGGCGCACGATGATGGCGCACCGCACCGCCGCCGGCGTGCAGGAGCGCCTGCGCGGCAAGCTCTACGACAAGGTGACGGAGCTCGGCCCGGCCTGGTTCGCGGGCGAGCGCAGCGGCGGCGTCGTGCTCTCCATCATCGACGGGGTGGAGCAGTTGCAGACGTTCTTCGGCCAGTATGTGCCGCAGCTCGTCATCGCCGCGATCACGCCGCTGGCGATCTTCGCGTTCATTTCCTGGTGGGACCGGCCGGTGGCAGCGGTGATGCTAGGCTTCGCACTCCTGTGCCTGTTCCTGCCGTGGAGCTTCCATCGCCTCGACCGGCAGGCCTCGCGCGCGCGCCAGCAGGCGTTCCGCGCCTTCGGATCGGAGTTCCTCGACGCGATCCAGGGCCTCGCCACGCTGAAGGCGTTCGGCCAGAGCGCTTCTTATGGGCGCATGCTCGCCGACAAGGCGCGCAATCTTTCCAACGCCACCATGTGGGTGCTCTCCACCGGCCTGATGACGCGCGGCGTGATCGATGTCGGCGTCGCCGTGGGCGCGGCGGCGGCGCTGAGCCTCGGTGTCTATCGCGTCTCGCACGGGATGATGAGCGTGCAGGCGCTGCTCATCGTGCTCATGGGCGGCACCGAGATCTTCCGGCCGCTGCGCGATTTCCGCACCGTGCTGCATGATGGGATGAACGGGCAGGCGGCGGGGATCGCGATCAATACCCTGCTGGCGACGGAAGCGCCCCTCCCCTCCGGCACCGGCGCGCGCCCGGCGCGGCTCGAGCCGACGCTCCAGTTCGACGCGGTCGGATTCTCCTATCCCGGCGGACGCGGCCCGGCGCTCAATGGTCTTTCCTTCGCCGTCGCCGCGGGCGAGCGCATCGGCGTCGTCGGGCCGTCCGGCAGCGGCAAATCGACCATCGCGCTCCTGCTGCTCCGGCTCTACGACCCGCAGGCGGGCACGGTGCGGATCGGCGGCGTCGATCTCACGACGCTCGACCCGGATGCGGTGCGCGCCGAGATCGCGGTGGTGCAGCAGGAGACCTATCTCTTTCACGGCACGGTCGAGGACAATCTGCGCCTGGGCAAGCAGGACGCCACCCCGGCCGAGCTCGAAGCCGCCGCGCGCGCGGCCAACGCGCATGATTTCATCACGGCGCTGCCGTCGGGCTATCAGACCATGATCGGCGAGCGCGGTGCCAAGCTGTCGGGCGGCCAGCGCCAGCGTCTCGCCATCGCCCGCGCGCTGCTGCGCGATGCGCCCATCCTCATCCTCGACGAGGCGCTGTCGTCGGTCGATGCCGAGAACGAGGCGGTGATCCAGAAGGCGCTCGACCGGCTCATGGCGGGGCGCACCACGCTCGATCCTCGCCCACCGCCTCTCCAGCGTGATCGGCGCCGACCGCATTCTCGTGCTCGATTCGGGGCCGCGTGGTGGAAAGCGGCAGCCATGTGGAGCTGATGCGGCACGACGGCGCCTATCGCCGCCTGATGGGCGCGCAGGCGCAGGAGCGCGGCATTTTCGCCGAGCCGCACGCGCCCGCCGCGCGCGCGATCCTGGCGCCGGCAGCCTCCGGCACGCCCGACGGCGACGATGGCGAGGCGCCCGATTCGATCCTGCGCGCCGGGCATGTGTCCTGGGGCGCGACGATCGCGGCGCTGATGGGCTTCATCGCGCCGTGGCGGTGGCGGCTGGGAGCCATCGTCACGGCCGGCATCGGCCGCGTCGCCGCCTATCATCGGCGTCGGCGTCCTCAGCGCTCTGGCCGTCGCCGCGGTGAAGCGCGGCCATGCCCTTCGGCGCACTTCTCCTCGCCCTTGCCGTCGTGGCGCCGCTGGCCGGCCTGCTGCACTGGCTCGAAGTCGTGGATGGCGCATGACATGGCCTATCGCCTGCTGGCGGAGATGCGGATCGCGCTCTTCGCCAAGCTCGATGCGCTGGCGCCGGCCTATCTGTTGCGGCGCCGCTCGGGCGATCTCGTCGGGCTGGCGACGCAGGACGTCGAGACGATCGAGTACTTCTTCGCCCATACCGTCGCTCCGGCGATCGTCGCGGTGCTGGTGCCGCTGCGCCGTGCTGGCCGCGCTCGGCGTGATCCTGTGGCCGACGGCGCTGGTGCTGCTGCCGTTCCTGCTGTTCGTCGGCCTCACGCCGGTCTTCGTGCGCCGCCGCATCGACCGGCTCGGCGCCGCGGCGCGCGAAGGCCTTGGGCCGCCTCAGCGCGCATGTCACCGACACCATCCAGGGCCTGGCCGAGCTCGTCGCCTTCCAGGCGGTCGCGCGCCGGCGCGCCGATTTCATGCGCTCGTCGTGCGCGACTATCACGAGCTGCGCCTGAAGCTCTTCGGCGATCTTTCGGCTCCAGTCGGCGCCGCTCGAGGTGGCGACTGGGCCTCGGCGGGCTCTGCGTCGCGCTGACCGGCGGGCTGCTGGCGGCGAGCGGTCAGTTCGCAGCCGGCCTTTCTGCCGCTTCTCACGCTGCTGGCGGTGGAGGCGTTCCTGCCGGTGTCCGAGATCGCCTATGTCAGCCGCCAGCTTGCCGACACCTTCGCCTCGGCGCATCGGCTCAAAGCCGTGCATGACGAGCCGGTGCCGGTGACCGACGGGCCGGGCGCCGCCGGCGCCGCCGTCGAGCCGCGGCTCGGCCGATCCAGCTCGATAACGTCGGCTTCACCTATCCCGGCGCGCAACGCGCCGGCGCTCAGCGGCATTTCAGCCTCGACATCGCAGCCGGGCGACGACCGCTGGCGCTGGTCGGACCCTCGGGCTCGGGCAAGACGACGCTCGCCAATCTGCTGCTGCGCTTCTGGGATCCGGCCGAGGGCGTCATCACGCTCGATGGCCATCGATCTGCGCGAATACCAGCTCGATCATCTGCGCAGCCGCATCGCCCTCGTCGCGCAGGACACCTATCTCTTCAACGACAGCCTCGCGCGCCAATGTGCGGCTGGCGCGGCCCGACGCCAGCGACGAGCGACGTCGCGCAGGCCATCGAGCGCGCGGCACTCGGCGAATTCGTCGCGCGCCTGCCGGAAGGCCTCGACACCCGCGTCGGCGAGCGCGGCGTGCAGCTTTCGGGCGGCCAGCGCCAGCGCGTGGCGATCGCGCGCGCCTTCCTCAAGAATGCGCCGGTGCTGATCCTCGACGAGGCGACTTCGCATCTCGATGCCGTGAGCGAGGCCGCAGGTGCGCCAGGCGCTCGACGCGCTGATGCGCGAGCGCACCACCATCGTGATCGCGCATCGCCTCTCGACGGTGCGGGATGCCGACCGCATCGCCGTCCTCGACGCGGCCGGCTGGTCGAGACCGGCACCCATGCGAGCCTGTTCGCGCGCGGCGGGCTTTATGCCGAACTGGTCGAGCACCAGCTCGGCATCGGGCGGGCCGCCGAGTAGCCCCTGACAGGAAAACGAGGAGGGAGATTTTGCGCTACGAGCTCTATTACTGGCCGTCGATCCAGGGCCGCGGCGAGTTCGTGCGGCTGGCGCTGGAGGAGGCCGGCGCGGACTACATCGATGTTGCCCGGCACAAGGAAAGCGGCGGCACGGGGGCGCTGATGCGGCCTGCTCGAAGGTGCGGCTCGATCCCGCCCCCTTTCGCGCCGCCCTTTCTCAAGGCCGGGCGGCTCGTCATCGCGCAGACCGCCAACATCCTGCATCTATCTCGGCTCCCGCCACGGCCTCGCGCCCGCGAACGAGGCCGGACGGCTGTGGACGAACCAGCTGCAGCTCACCCTGGCCGACCTCGTCGACGAGGCGCACGACACCCACCACCCTATCGCCGGGAGCCTCTATTACGAGGACCAGAAGCCGGAGGCCCTGCGCCGCACCGAGGATTTCGCCAGGCGCGCATTCCGAAATACCTCGGCTATTTCGAGCGGGTGCTCGAACACAATCCGCGCGGCGACGCGGTTTCTCGTCGGCGGCCGGCTCAGCTATGCCGACCTGTCGCTGTTCCAGGTCGTGGCCGGGCTGCGACTACGCCTTTCCGCAGCGCGATGGCGCGGCTGGCCGGCGCCACGCCCGCGTGCGGCGCGCTGCACGACAGCGTGGCCGAGCGCACCGCGCATCGCGCGCCTATCTCGCCTCCGACCGCCGCATCCCCTTCAACGAGCACGGCATCTTCCGCCGCTATCCCGAGCTCGATCTTTAGGCGGCGGCGGACGCCGCATCCGTTCGCTGGGTAGATTCCGAGCCTGTCGCACGGACCCCTTACCCGATTACGGTTCAGGCTATGCACCTGAGGGGGTCCATCATGACAAGCATCATCGACCGCGCGACCTATATCCTGGCGACTGCGGCGCTTCTGGGCGTCTTCGTTTTCGCCGTCGCCTTCGCGTAGGGCTCCGCAGTCCGAATCCCCGCCTACACCCGGCAGCGTGGCAGCAGGGCGGCGGCGTTTTCGTATTCGAGCGCGCGCCGGTCGCTGGCGCTGAAATCGCATTCGTCCAAACCCTGCGAGATGCGAGGCCGCTGTCTGGTAGGGGAAGTCGGTCCCGAACAGGACCTGCGAGATCTTCACCATCTTCATCAGCGACACCGTCGCGCCCGGATTGGACGCCTGCGCGAGATCGTAGATAGAACGCGCTGCAGTTCGTGCAGCAGGCCCTTGGGCAGGCGCGCCGCGAATTGGGCAGCGACGCCATGTAGCGGAAGCGCCCGATGAGAAACGGCATCGTGCCGCCGGCATGCGACCACAGGAACCGGATGTCCGGGCGATTGCGAGGCCGCGCCGCTGAAGACGAGGCTCGCGATGGTGCGGGTCGTGTCGGTGCCGTATTCGATGATCGCCTCCGACACCTCCGGCAACAGATTCGACGCAGCAATCGGGCCGGCGCGGATGGGTATAGACGACGGCCTTGCGCCGATTGAGCTCGGCGAACACCGGCGCGAAGGCGGGATCGCCGAGATAGCGGTCGTCATAGCTGGTGTAGAAGCGCGATGCCCTCGGCCTTCAGCGTGTCGAGCGCGTAGTCGATCTCGGCGAGACTGCCCTCGACATCGGGCATGGGCAGGACGGCGAACATGCCATAACGCTTCGGATGGTCGGCGACCACCTTGGCGAAATGCTCGTTGCATTCGCGCGCGAGACGGCGGGATTCGGCCGACATCGCCGAACCACACGCCCGGCGTCGTCAGCGAGATCATGGCGCGGGTGACGCCGGCGCGGTCCATGTCCTCGAGCGATTTTTCCGGCGTGCCGTTGCGCAGCACCTGCTCGGCGAAGGGATGGAGGCCGATGCGCCGGCACATCTCGTCGACATAGGCAGGCGCGCATAGATGGTGGTGAACGTCGACGATCGGCCGGTCCGTCATGTCTGCCCCCGGGGGTGATTGATTGCGAGCGGGCGCAGGATAAGGCCGGGCCTGCGACAGAGGCAATGGCGCCCTCGGTGCCAAGCGCTAAGATCGAAGGGCCAGACGCATGACGGGGTTTGGGCGATGATGAAGCTCGGCCTGTTCCTTGCCGGCAGCGGCCACCACATCGCCGCGTGGCGCCATCCGGATGTCTTCGCCGAAGCGAACCAGAGCATCGCGCATTATGCCAATCTGGCGCGCACCGCCGAGCGCGGCCGGTTCGATCTCGTGTTCAATGCGGACACCGCCGCCATCTTCGGTCCCGACGACGTCAACGTGTGGAGCCGCACGGTGGGCGCGCTGCGGCTGGAGCCGCTGACCATGCTGGCGGCGCTCGCCATGGTGACGGAGCGCATCGGCCTCGTCTCGACGGCGACCACCACCTACAACGAGCCCTATCACGTCGCGCGCTTCTTTGCCTCGCTCGACCAGTTGAGCGGCGGCCGGGTCGGGTGGAACCTCGTCACCTCGCAAGCCGCCGCCGAAGCCTTCAATTTCAGCCGCACCGCCCATATCGCGCACGAGGACCGCTATGAGCGCGCCGCCGAGTTCGCCCAGGTCGTGCTCGGCCTGTGGGATACCTGGGAGGACGACGCGATCATCGCCGACAAGGAAAGCGGCCTCTATTTCGATCCGGCGAAGCTGCATCTCCTCAACCACACCGGCAAGCATTTCGCGGTGCGCGGGCCGCTGACGGTGCGCCGCTCGCCCCAGGGCCGCCCGGTCATCGTGCAGGCGGGGCAGTCCGACACCGGCCGGGAGCTTGCCGCGGAGATCGCCGAAGTCATCTTCACCGTGCAGCAGGACCTCGAGGCCGCGCGCGACTTCCATGCCGACATCAAAGCGCGCGCGGCGCGCCACGGCCGCGGCCCCGATGCGATCAAGATCATGCCGGGCGTAATGCCCGTGATAGGCCGCACGCGCGCGGAGGCGGAGGCGAAATACGAGAGGCTGCAAGCGCTCATCCATCCATCGCTCGGCGTCGCCGTGCTGTCGGAGATGTACGGCATGGACCTGGCGCCCTATCCGCTGGACGGGCCGCTGCCCGCGCCACCAGAAGGCGGCGCGCATCAGCAGGGGCGGCGCCAGCTCATCCTCGACATCGTGCGGCGCGACAACCCCACCATCCGCCAGCTCTATCAGCGCGTCGCCGGCGCGCGGGCGCACCGCGCGATCTGCGGCACCGCCGCGGAGGTCGCCGATTTGCTCGACTCTCTGGTACCGCCAGGGCGCGGCGGACGGGTTCAACATCATGCCCTTCACGTTCCCCGACGGGCTCGACGACTTCGTCGATGGCGTCATCCCGGAGTTGCAGCGCCGCGGGCTCTTCCGCACCGAGTATGAAGGCCGCACCCTGCGCGAGAATCTGGGCCTGCCGCGCCCGGCCAACCGCTGGGCCGGCGGGGAAAGCGGACGATTGCCGTAACGAAGCCGCGCCGGCTATCCTTGCGGCAACGGAGCCGCCGCCGCATCCGCCGCGGACCTGCCCTGCCCTTCCACGCAAAGGCGCCTTCATGGACTCGAATCTCGCGGGCCGGACCGTTCTGATCACCGGCGGATCGAAGGGCATCGGGCTCGGCTCGCCCAGCGCTTCGCGTCGGAGGGCTGCCACCTTGTCCTCGCCGCGCGCGACGGGCGCCGCGCTCGAGACGGCGGCCGACAGCGATCCGCAACGACGGCGCAGGTCAATGTCCGCACCCTGCCGCTCGATCTTTCCGACCAGGCGCAGCGCGACAAGCTGGTCGCGCGCCTGCCCCGACATCGACATTCTCGTGAACAATGCCGGCGCCATTCCCGGCGGCGACATCTTCGCACGTCGACGACAAGGCGTGGCGCAAGGGCTGGGAGCTCAAGGTGTTCGGCTATGTCAACCTCACCCGCGCCTATTTCACGCTGATGAAGGAGCGCGAAGCGCGGCGTCATCATCAACATCTGCGGCGCGCGGCGGCGAGACGCTGAGCCCGGCTACATCGCCGGCGCGGCCGGCAACGCCTCGCTGATGGCGTTCTCGCGCGCGCTGGGCGGCACCAGCATCGATTTCGGCATCCGCGTCGTCGCCGTCAATCCCGGACCGGTCGAGACCGATCGCGTCGTCTATCTCGCCAAGGAGCGCGCCAGGCGCGTGCACGGCGACGAAAGCCGCTGGCAGGAGCACTTCACGCGCATGCCCTATGGCCGGCCGGCCAAGGTCGACGAGATCGCGCCGATGGTCGTGTTCCTCGCCTCCGATCTCGCCAACTACATCAGCGGCACCGTCGTCACCATCGACGGCGGCCTCGCCCATCGCCACTGACGCCTGAGGCTCGACGATGCCCCAAGCCACCGCCGAGGACGGCGTCCGCCTCTATTACGAGAGCGCACGGGAGCGGGCCGCCCGTCGTGTTCGTGCACGAGCTTGCGGGCATCCTGCCGCTCGTTCGATCCGCAGGTGGCGGCGTGGAAGGCGCGCTTTCAGCTGCATCGCCTACAACGCGCGCGGCTATCCGCCCTCGGACGTGCCGCCGTCGGTCGACTCCTACGCGCAGGACATTCGCAGCCAGCGACATCGGCGCCGTGCTCGATGCGGCTGGGGCTGAGTCGACGCGCATGTCATGGGCGTGTCGATGGGCTCGGCCGCGACGCTGCAGTTCGCGCTCCGCATCCCGCGCGCGCGCGCTCGATCATGCTGTGCAGCATCGGCAGCGGCTCCGATCTCGAGCCCGGCGATACGCCGCCAACATGGAGGCGATGGCGCAGTTCGTCGAAGCGACCGACATGCGCCGCCTGGCCGAGCATTACGGCGAGCAGCCGACGCGCAAGCGGCTCAAGGACAAGAACCCGGCCGAGTACGACAACTTCATCGCCCAGCTTTCGGCGATGTCGGCGCAGCGGCATCACCAACACCATGCGCGGCGTGCAGAAGCCGGCGGCCGCCGCTCTATGCCCACAAGGACGCGCATCGCGGCGATGGCGACGCCGGCGCTGGTCGTCCTCGGCGAGGAGGACGAGCCCTGCATCAAGCCGAGCCATTTCCTCAAGGAGACGCTGCCCGGCGCGCGCCTGGAAATGATCCGCCAAGACGGGGCACGCGCGTCAATCTCGAGGCGCCGGACGCTGGTCAACGGCCTGGTCGCGGACTTCATCGACGCCGTCGAGGCGCGCCGTGCGGCACGCTGACGTGAAGGAGACGGGAGCCGTGACACTGATGCGCTGGATCATGGCCGCCGCTGGTGGCGCATGGCCGTTTGCACGGCTGCGGCCGCACGCGCCGAGCCGCTGAAGATCCGGATCGGCTGGATCACCGTGCCGACCTCGCTCGCGCCCATCCTGTTCGCCAGGCCGGAACTTGCGCCCCATCTCGGCAAGGCCTACGTCGTCGAGCCGCATCCACTTCAACGGCAGCTCGCAGATGACGACGGCACTGGCGTCGGGCGATCTCGACATCGCCGAGCTGAGTCCTATTCCTCCTTCGCCTATGCCGTCCAGAACGGACACATGGAGGATCTCCGCATCATCGCCGACGAGATCGAGGACGGCGTCAGCGGCTATTACTCGACCGAATACATGGTCCTGAACGACGGCCCCGTGCACACGGTCGAGGATATGAAGGGCAAGGTCGCTCGCGACCAACGTCATCGGCGCCGGCACCGACATCGGCTTGCGGGCCATGCTGCGCCAGCACGGGCTCGAGGACAGGCGCGACTACACCATCATCGAGGCGAGCTATGCCAACATGCCGGCGCTGCTCGAAGGCCACAAGGCCGACCTCGTCACGCTCATCGCCTATTTCTCGACGCCACAGCTGCGGCGATCGCGCACCCGCTCTTTCATGCTGCAAGGACGTGATGGGGCCGACGCAGATCCTGGTGCTCGCAGCGCGCAGCGGGTTCCTCGACAAGAACCGCGCCGCACTCGTCGACTACATGGAGGATTTCCTGCGCTCGCTGCGCTGGTATCTCGATCCCGCCAATCACGACGCGGCGGTCACGATCGTCGCCGACTTCACCAAGCAGCCGGCTGCGCGCTTCCAGCCCTGGCTCCTCACCAAGGCCGACCAGTACCACGACCCCAACGGCCGGCCCAATCTGGCGGCGATGCAGCACGATATCGACGTGCAGAAGGAGCTGGGCTTCCTCAAGATCAAGCTCGACGTCAACAAATATGCCGATCTCAGCATCGTCGACGAGGCCGCCCATCGCCTCAACGGACAGGCGCAGGCGAAATAAGTCGGTGGCGCCGCCGCGACCGCTGATTTAACATCTCACCCAATGTGGACTGGAGGATGGAAATGGCGAAGCTTCGGCATTTGGCGGTGGTGGTTCACGATCTCGACCGGGCGGTGCGCTTCTACCAGAAGGCCTTCGAGATGAAGCTTGCCTTCGAGGTCAAGGGCCATGCCGTCTATCTCAGCGACGGCACGATGAATCTGGCGCTTCTTAACTATGCGAGCGTCAACCGGCCGGGCTCGCCCACCGCCGACGGGCGCCACGGCATCCACCATTTCGGCTTCCGCGTCGCCGACATGGAGCAGACCAAGGCGGCGATCGAGGCCGAGGGCGGCCAGTACTGCTTCGACCTCGGCGACCCCAAGGGCATGAATTTCGAGCGCAAGTTCACCGATTCCGAAGGCATCCTCTTCGACATCTCGGAGAAGGGCTGGTTCGGCGCGCTCGACGAAGACATGGCGGAGCCGGCGCTCGCCGACGCCGACTAGCGCATATCGCGCGGGCTGATCCCGTGCCGCTCGAGCAGGGCGCGGGCGCGCGTCCGTGATGGGAAGCGCAGGAACTCGGCCAAATCGTCGGGGGTGTCGAGATCGAGGGCCACGCGCGGCAGGGTGAGCGTCACCGGCGCCAGGCCTTGCGCTTGGGCCGCTGCCAGGTGCGGGGTGAAGCTCGCCGCGCCGAACTGCAGCGTCACGGCATCAGCAGGGACGCACAGTACCGCGTTGGACCCCGCCATGTCCCGCGCCGGTACGATGACGAAACGCCGCCCCTCACCACCCGCGTCGAGAATGGACGCGACATCGCCCGGCGTCACCAGCGGCACATCGGCCGGCAGCGTCAGCAAGCCCTCGCGCGCCTGCGCCAGACGCCGGGCCGCGGCGGCAACGGCGGCGCTATGGCCGCGATCGGCATGCTCGTCCCACACATCGGCGCCGAACTGCGCGGCGATTTCCGCCGCCGCATCGTCCGCGGT
The DNA here is from genome assembly GCA_963832575.1 of uncultured Alphaproteobacteria bacterium. Classification (GTDB taxonomy): domain Bacteria; phylum Pseudomonadota; class Alphaproteobacteria; order ATCC43930; family CGMCC-115725; genus DATJLY01. The sequence goes on along the minus strand of CAWHUT010000006.1, from coordinate 944,064 downwards.
CACGACGACCGTGCCGGCGAGCGCCGGCGCCTGCGTCAACGCGTCGAGCACATCGGCGAGCATGGCGCGCGCGAGATCGACGCGCACCGCCGCGGCAAGGGCGCCCGAAAGACGCTGCTTGGCGAGCGCGAGTGCCTTCACCGGCACGACAGCGCGGATGCGGCTCACCGCACTGCGTCCGCCGCCGCGAGCACCGCGCGCGCCAGCCCCTCGCGATCGGCGAGCGTCAGCATCAGCGCATTCGCCACCACGACGTTGACATCGAGGCCGGCAGCAGCGTCCTCGTCCTGGGGATCGACGACATAGGCATCGATGAGATCGCCATAGCGCCGCGCAACGGCGGCGACACTCACCTCGAGGCCGAGTTCCGCCATCATCTTGGCCGTCGGTCCCTTGACGGCACGGCCGCCGACGAGTGGCGCCACCGCGACGACGGGCGCGGCCGATGCCGCCAACGCCGCTCTCACGCCGGGAACGGCGAGAATCGGCTCGATGCTGATGAAGGGGTTGGAGGGACAGATGACGACGGCCCGCAGCGCCGGATCGGCAAGTGCTGCCAGGAAAGCCGGATGCGGCCGCGCCGTCGCCGCACCCGCGAAGGCGAGTTCCAGGATCGGCGGCGTGCAGTGGCGGCGCACGAAATAATCCTGGAAATCGAGCCAGCCGGCGTCCGTGCGCACGCGCGTGCGCACGGGGTCGTCGCTCATCGGCACGATCTCGGTGGCGATGCCGTGACGGCGGCGGAAATCATCGGTGATCTGCGACAGGCTCTCGCCGGCGGCACGACGTCGCGTGCGCTCGACATGGAGGGCGAGGTCGCCATCGCCCAGCCGGAACCAGGTCTCGCCGCCCAAGGCGCCGAGCGCCGCCATGAAGGTCCAGGTCTCGTCGCGCCGCCCCCACCCGGTGACGGGATTGTCGAGGCCCGTCAGCGTATAGAAGAGCGTGTCGAGGTCGGGCGAGATCGCGAGCCCCAGATGCGTGAAATCATCGCCGGTATTGGCCACCACCATCAGCCGCCCGGGCGCCAGCACGCGGGCCAGGCCCAGCGCAAGCTTGGCGCCGCCCACCCCGCCCGACAAGGCGACGACGCGATCGCGGGTGACCGCCATCAGCGGAACAAATCCTCATCCGCCGGCCGGATCAGGCTCGCCGCCGCGGTGGCCGGCTCCGACCAGGCGAGGCCACGCACCAGCACCGCCGGCACGGCCTCGTCCGCCTGCCCCATCAGCAGTGACGCGGCAGCGGCGATCTCGTCGGCAAAGCCGGTCTCGCTCACCCTGAGCGCACGGCCATAGAGATCGGGCCGGCCGCGCAAATCCATCAACGCCGGCAGTCCCGCGGCGCCCAAGGCGATGCCGACCGTGCCGCGGCGCCAGGCGCGGCCGAAGCTGTCGCTGACGATGACGCCTACGGACTTGGCGGAATGCGCGGCGATCCGCGCCAGCAGGGCGGCGGCCGAGGCATCGGGATCGCGCGGCAGCAACAGCACCGGCTCGGCCCCGGCACCGGGATCGACATTGGAGCGGTCGATGCCGGCATTGGCCATGACATAGCCAAGGCGATGCTCGACGATGAGGACGCCGCGGCGCCGGCGCACCACGCGCGTCGATTCCTGGAGAATGAGCTCGACGAGGCGCGGGTCCTTGTCGACCTCCTGCGCCAGAGCAATGGCACGCGGCGACGGCGCGACCGAGCCGAGATCGACATAGCGCCCTTCGGCCTTCGACAGGATTTTCTGGGCGAGCACGAGGACATCGCCGTCGCGCAGCGCGATCTGCCCGCGCGTGAGCGCCGCGATGACGATCCCGGCGAGGTCGTCGCCGGGCCGGACCAGCGGCACGCCCTCGAGTGCGATCAGCTCCAAGCCATCCGTCCTGCGGCCGACGCGAACGAAGACACGCGCGTTCTTCGCCGCAAATCCCATTGCTGTCAATCCCGTCATGCCCGGATAATGCGCGCCGGCCGGCCGCGCGGAGGGACGCATGAGCAATGGAGAGACGATCGCCGTCATTGGCGGAACGGGCGCGCTCGGCGGCGCACTCGCCGTGCGGCTCGCCCATAGCGGCCACCGCGTCATCATTGGCTCGCGCGATGCGGCCAAGGGCCACGCGGCCGCGCGGGCGCTCGCGGCCCGGCTGGGCAAGGCCGCGGTGACCGCGGCGGGGAATGCGGATGCGGCCGGCGCGGCCGGCATGGTCATCCTGGCGGTTCCCTATGCCGTCCAGCGCGCCACGGTGATGGAGATCCGCACGGCGCTCGACGGCAAGATCCTGGTCGACGCGACGGCGCCGCTGGTGCCGCCGCGGGTCGGGCGCGTGCAGCTTCCCGAAGGCGGCTCCGCGGTGGCGGCGATACAGGTGCTGCTCGGCCCGGCGGTCCGCGTCGTCTCGGCCTTCCAGAACGTCGCGGCGCAGAAGCTGGAAAAACTCGACGCGGCGATCGAAGGCGACGTACTCGTCTGCGGCGATGATAGTGCGGCGCGAGAGCGTGTCATTGCCCTCATCGAGAGCATCGGCGCACGCGGCATCGACGCCGGACCGATCTGCAACTCGGCAGCGGCGGAGGCGCTCACCTCCGTGCTCATCGCGATCAATCGCCGCTACAAGGTGCCCGGCGCGGGCATCCGCATCGTCGGACTGGAGCGCGGCTAGTCCTCATAGCCGTCGTGCTCGGCGGTCTTGCCGCGGAACACGTAAGAGTTAACGGCGGTGTAGCACAGGAGAAACACCGCGACCGCGAGCAGGAACGCCGGCCCCGGGAGGCAAGCGACGTGCGGGTACCCTGGATCCTCGCTTGCGCGAGGATGACGGCGTGTTTCAACGTGATACGAACAGGCTCCAGAGGTCAACGCCGCGCCGGGCGGGGCGGCACGGCGCTCAATAGTCGACGGTGAAGCGCCGGCGTTGATGGCGCGGCGTCTCGAGCTCGTCGACCATGGCGATGGCGAAATCCTCCATCGAGATCGCGCTGCGGCCGGTGGCGTCGACGAGGAGCCGATCCTCGCCGAGGCGGAACGTGCCGGTGCGCGTGCCCGGCGCAAAGAGCTGCGACGGCGACAGGAAGGTCCAGTCGAGATCCTTTTCCGCCTGCAGCAATTTCAGGAACTCGCGCCCGGCCAGCAATTCCGGCTTGGCGACGGCGGGAAAGTCCGGCAGGTCGACGATCTGCGCGCCGGACGCGGTCTCCAGAGTGCCGGCACCACCCACCACCAGCAACCGTTTGACGCCGGCGTGCTTGACCGCCGCAATGAGCGCGCGTGCATCGGTCGAGCTGAAGCGCGTCGCGCTGATGACCGCGTCATGCCCGGCCAGCAGGGGCGCGAGCTCCGCCTCGTTGGAAGCATCGGCGCGCTTGGCTTCGACGCCTTGTTGCGGCGGCAGGCGATCGAGATTGCGCACGATCGCGGTGACGCGATGGCCGCGCCGCACCAGCTTGGCCAGAATGCGCGAGCCCGCCTTGCCGCTCGCACCGATGAGCGCCACCTTCATCACCCGCCTCCTCGCTTGTCACAGGCCGACGAGCGTCGGAGCGCCGGACCGCAATGTCAACGGGGAGGAAAGAAGCGTGGAGAACGCGCCGATCAGGGCGCCAAGTGGCTATAGCCGCGCCAGGGATGCGTCACGATATTGAAGCCGGTCTTGCGCAGCTTGCAGATCGCCACCTTGAGACCGACGGCGGCGTCTTCGGGCTCACGCGTGCTGCAACCGTAGACGGCTTCCAAGAGCTCGCTCGAGGAGACGACCCGGCCGGGATTGGCCGAGAGCTCGCTGGCGATCCCGGAGATGAGATAGGCGCGCTGCGCCCGCTCGAGCGTGTGGATGAAGGTGTCCAAACTAACGACGTGCAATTCGGCGCTCATGTGCTCGCTCTTCGGGCCTGATGTTCGACCGTCGGTCGGTGACGGCATCTTGCGCATTAATACGTGTGAACTACGGCCGCGGATCATCGGTTAACACGGCAAATAGCCCGTCGTTGCCGAATCCCGTGAAAGCAATGGCCCCGCCTGGCGAGGGGAGCCGGGCGGGGCCAAGAGCACAAGAATGAAATTGCGTGCAAAACCGACGCGATGTTCTTGTGCATTACTTCATACGAAAGACCAGCCCAGCTGGATCACCGAAGGGCCCAGGAAATCAGATGCCGGTGAAGCGCTGGAAGACGCGGGCGACGCGGCTTTCGAATTTCAGCCGCCCCTCGGTGGCGATGAGGCAGACGCAGTCCTCGCCGCGGTCGCTCACGGGTTCGTGCACAATATCGCTATCGGTCTCCGAGACGTCGCCGCGACCGAATTTTCCGAGCTCGTCGGAATAGGAGCCGGAAAGCACGAGCGTGAGCTCGGTCCCGTTATGGCCATGGCGCGGCAGCTTGCGCCCGGGCGCGATGCGCAACAGCCGCAGATTGGCACCGGTGGCAAGATCGTGCGGCAACACTTCGAACTGCTTCAGGCCGGGACCGAGGATCCGCCACGGTAGCGTGGCAATATCGCTGGTGAGATAGCGGGCCAGCGGCGCCGGCAGCGACGGCTGGAGCGCGCGCTGGGTCGGCGACGGGCGGCGGGCGGCGGCGCTGTCGATGAGGGCCAGGGCGCGCTCGCGTGCACCCTCGGTCAGCGTCTCGGGCGCCAGCGCGTCGAGCAGGCTGCCGCCGATGATCTCGGCGCTGGCCACGGCGCCATTGCATTCGGCGCAATAGGCCAGGTGCGAGGCCACGACGACCGACAAGCCTTCGCCGAGCGCTCCGGCGGCATAGCTGAGCAGCGTGGCGTCGCTTGGATGATAGCGCGGCGTCATCTCATTTCCCCCAGTAGGCCACGCACACGCCGGAAGGCAAGCCGCATGCGCGACTTGACGGTCCCCAGCGGCAGTGCGAGCTCGGCGGCGATTTCTCCGTGTGACTTGCCGCCGTAGAACGCCATCGTAACCACTTTCGCCTGGTCCTCGGGCAGGGCGCGGAGCGCGGAACGGACCCGTTCCTCCTCGCGACTCGTCTCGATGTGGTAGTCGGGCGGGGGCTCGGGCTCGGGCGCCAGGCGCGGGTCGTCGGGATCGAGGTAGGGTCTGCGCTCCCGCCGCAGCGCGTCGATGCGCAGATTGCGGGCGATCGTAAAGATCCAGGTCCCGACCCCCGCCTTGGCGGGATCATAGCTGTCGGCCTTGCGCCAGACCGTCAGCATCACCTCTTGCGAAAGGTCTTCCGCCAGGCTGTCGGTGGCGCCCAATCGCCTCAGATAGGCCTTGACCCGCGGGGCGTAGTAGTCGAACAAAGTCATGAACGATGTCTGGTCGCGCCGCTCGACAACCGCCTGCAAGAGGTGGGCGAATCCCGGCGGCACCGCGGCCGCACCGGCGCGGGGGACGGTCATTGCCCAGCGACGAAACAGCGCTGCCGTGGCCTGCGGGACGGCACCTGCGCCAACGGATTCTGCAAATTCCGCATACATCGCCTCCTTCTACGCAATCGCGGGCATTCCGGTTCACTCGCGCGCGACGATGTGATCCACCCGCCGCGGGCGTGCGTATCTCCACAGGCCGCCCCTGGGCCGCGCGCGGGTATGCCGGGGGATCGCGATGAGCATGCCGTCACCTCCGCTCGACCTTGCCGTGGTCGGCTCCGGCATTGCCGGGTTGGCCGCGGCCTGGCTCCTGCACCAAGGCCATAGCGTCACGCTGTACGAAAAAGACGAAAGACTGGGCGGCCACTGCAATACGGTCGATGTCGTCGATGCCGAGGGCAATCGCCTCGCCGTCGACACCGGCTTCATCGTCTACAACACTATCAATTACCCCAATCTGGCTGCGCTGTTCCAGCATCTTGGCGTCGCGACGCAGCCGAGCGACATGTCGTTCGCGGTCTCGCTCGACGGCGGGCGGCTCGAATATTCCGGCACCGACCTCAAGGGCCTGTTCGCCCAGCCGCGGAACCTGCTGCGGCCGCGCTTCTGGGCGATGCTGCGCGACATCGTGCGCTTCTATCGCGAGGCGCCCCGTTTCCTCGCCGCGCGCCGACGCGCGAGGGTATGAGCCTTGGCCGCTATCTCGAGGCGGGCGGCTATTCCGACGGCTTCGTCGACGATCATCTGCTGCCGATGGGCGCCGCGATCTGGTCGACCACCGTGGCGGACATGCGCGATCACCCGGCCGCCAGCTTCATCCGCTTCTTCGCCAGCCACGGGCTGCTGCGCCTTGCCGGACGGCCGCAATGGCGCACCGTCACCGGCGGCAGCCGCGTCTATGTCGAGCGCCTGGCCGCGCCGCTCGCCGGGCGCATCCGCCTCGCCTGCCCGGTGCGCGCCGTGCGGCGCCAGCCGCGACGGCGTGCTGGTCGAGGAGACGCGGCGGCGCCGCTCGCGCGCTACGACCACGTCGTGCTCGCAACGCACGCAGACCAGGCGCTGGCGCTCCTTGCCGACGCAAGCGCCGAGGAGCGGCACCTGCTGGGCCGGTTCCGCTATGCGCGCAACCCCGCGGTGCTGCATACCGACGCAACGCCTGATGCCGCGGCGCCGGCGCGCCTGGGCGAGCTGGAATTATATCGGCGCCGGCGAGCGGCGCGACGAGCGTCTGCGTCACCTATTGGATGAACCGGCTGCAGCGCCTGGCGACGCGGCGCGATTTCTTCGTCACGCTCAATCCCGTGCAGCGCGCCGCGCGAGGACGGCGTGATCGCGCGCTTCCCCTACGAGCATCCCGGCTTCGATGCCGCGGCAGTCGCGGCGCAAGCGCGGCTGTGGACGCTCCAGGGCGTGCGGCGGACGTGGTTCTGCGGCGCCTATTTCGGCGCGGGCTTCCATGAGGACGCGCTGCAGTCGGGTCTCGCGGTCGCCGAAGCCCTGGGCGGCGTGCGCCGGCCGTGGTCAGTCGCCGACGAATCGGGCCGCATCGCGCTGGCGCCATCGCGCGCGCCGATCGAGGCCGCGGCATGACGTCGAGCGCTTTATTTCGGCACCGTCGCGCATCGCCGCTTGCGGCCGCAGCGGCACGCGCTCGACTATCGCGTGTTCTCGCTGCTGCTCGATCTCGACGAGCTCCCGGCGCTGGCCCGGCGCCTCAAATTTTTCTCGCACAATCGCTTCAATCTCTTCAGCTTCCACGACCGCGATCACGGCACGCGGCGCGACACGCCGCTGCGGCCCTATGTCGAGGCGCAGCTTGCACGCGCCGGCATTGCGCTCGACGGCGGCGCCATCCGCATCCTCACGTTCCCGCGCATGCTCGGATATGTTTTCAATCCGCTCAGCATTTATTTCTGCCATCAGCGCGATGGCGCCTTGCGCGCGATCCTCTATGAGGTACGTAACACTTTCGGCGAGATGCACAGCTACCTCATCCCCGTGCAGCGCTCCCGAACGCGACATCGTGCAACAGAGCTGCGCCAAGGAATTCTACGTCTCGCCGTTCATGGCGATGGCGTGCCGCTATGAGTTCCGCCTCGCCGTGCCGGGCGAGCGGCTCGCCGTCTATCATCCGCCAGAGCGACGCGACGGACTCGATCCTGCACGCGAGCCTCGAAGGGCGGCGCGTCGAGCTTGACCGACCGGGCGCTCATCGGCGCCTTCCTGCGCTATCCGCTGATGACGCTCAAGGTCATCGTCGGCATTCATTGGGAAGCGCTGCAAACTATGGCGCAAGGGATTGCGGCCGCTGCCGCGCCCTTCCGCCGCCCAGCGAGACCGTGACGATCTGCGAGGCCGTCGATCCGTAAGTCCCCGGAATACGCCATGTCCGACCGGAACTCCAGCGAACCTTTTCATCGCGCCCGCCGCCGATGCCGCGGGCGCTGGTCTCAACGATTTGTGGAGCCGCGCGCTCATCAAACGCCTGGCGCGGCTCGACCACGGCCGGCTCACGCTGGTGACGCCGGACGAGACGGTGCTGGCCTTCGGCGCCGCCGGGACCGAGCCCGCCGTCAGCGTCGCGCTGCACGATCCCAGCGTCGCGCGCCGGCTGATCCTCGGCGGCACCATCGGCTTTGCCGAAGCCTACATGGACGGGCTATTGGGATTGCCCCGACCTCGTCGCGCTCATCGAGCTGGCGATCGCCAACGAGCGCGCGCTCGGCCTGGACGACCAATCGCAGTCTCGCGCTGCGCCTTGTCGAGCGCGTGCGGCACGCACTGCGCGCCAACTCGCACCGCGGCAGCCGGCGCAACATCGCCTATCACTATGACCTCGGCAATGCGTTCTATGCCGCCTGGCTCGATGCCGGCATGACCTATTCATCGGCGCTGTTCGCCGATGACGGCGACGATCTCGAGACGGCGCAGCAGCGCAAATACCGCCGCATCGCGGCGCTGCTGGAGCTGGCGCCGGGGCAGCGCGTGCTGGAGATCGGCTGCGGCTGGGGCGGCTTTGCCGAGCTTGCCGCCGGTTCCCATGACTGCCACGTCACCGGCCTCACGCTGTCGCGCCAGCAGCAGAGCTATGCGCGCGGAGCGGCTCGTCCGACAGGGGCCTGGCCGAGCGGACGGAGATCCGCCTCCAGGATTATCGCGACGCTAGCGGCCGCTATGACCGCATCGCCTCGATCGAGATGATCGAGGCGGTGGGCGAGAAACATTGGCCCACCTATTTCCGCCGCCTGCGGCAGCTTCTCGCGCCGGGCGGCATTGCCGGTGCTGCAGGCGATCACCATCGCGGAAGAGCGCTTCGCCAGCTATCGCCGCTGTCCCGACTTCATCCAGCGCCATGTCTTTCCCGGCGGCATGCTGCCGCCGCGCACGGCGTTGCAGCGGCAGTCGGAGGCGGCCGGGCTCAAGTTGGTGGAAGGGCCGCGCTTCGGGCCGTCCTATATCCGCACGCTGGCGCTGTGGCAGGCGCGGTTCCAGGCGGCGTGGCCGCGCATCGCGGCGATGGGCTTCGACCGCCGCTTCAAGCGCATGTGGGAATATTACCTCGCCTATTGCGAGGCGGGGTTCCGCGCCGGCGCACTCGATGTCGGCCTCTACCGTCTCGAGCATGCGGGATGAGCGGCCGCGCGCGCCGGTCGCGGTGGCGTGGTTGCAGCGCCGGTCCGGCGTGATGTGGTCGCGATGGCGTTTACTGCTGGCGGTGCCGGGCCTCTTCGCCGGTGGCTGCTCGCCCGCCGATCTGGTCAATGCGCTCGCCGCGCGCAGCGACTACCACCTGGTCGCCGACGTCCCCTACGGCATGGATGCGCGCCAGATGCTCGACGTCTATGTGCCGGTGGCGGCGCCGCAGCCGCGGCCGGTGGTGGTCTTCTTCTATGGCGGCAATTGGCAATCGGGCGCCAAGGCAGATTATCTCTTCGTCGGCGCGGCACTCGCCGCGCGCGGGTTCATCGTGGTCTTGCCGGATTACCGGCTCTATCCCGAGGTGCGCTATCCCGACTTCATCGTCGACGGCGCCAGCGCGGTGCGATGGACGCTCGACCATATTGCAGCCTACGGCGGCGATCCCGCCCGCGTCAGCGTCATGGGCCATTCGGCCGGCGCCTATATCGCGCTCATGCTCGTGCTCGATCCCGAGTGGCTGGGGGAGGCGCGCGCGAAGATCAGGAGCGCGGTCGGGCTCGCCGGGCCTTATGACTTTCTGCCCCTCACCGATCCGGCCTTGCAGCGCATCTTCGCCACATCGCCCGATCTCACGCGCACGCAGCCGATCACCTATGCCGACGGCACAAGCCCGCCGGTGCTGCTGGCGACGGGCCGGCGCGACACGACCGTGCTGCCCGCCAATACCACGCTTCTTGCCCAGCGCATTCGCGAGCACGGCGGCAAGGTGAAGACGATCTATTACGCGCTCCTTGGCCACATCACGCTCATTGGCGCGCTGGGTGAGCCGCTTCGGCTGGTGACGCCGGTGTTGGACGACGTGACGCGCTTTCTCACAGCACCCGCCGGCGATCTATAATTCCTGGGCCGCCGGGATTGTCCCGTGCCGGGCGATGTGCATTGATGACGGACAACAGAGCGAGCCCGGCGCGAGACCGGACCAGGGAGGAAGACGGTGCGTTTTGCTTCACAATTTATCGCGGCCGCCGCGGTGGCCTTTTTCGCTGTCACGCTGTGCGCGCACGCGGCCGAGCCGCTGACGATCCACGCGGCTTGGGTGATCGCACCGTCCAACCTGCTGCCGATTCTCTATGAGAAGCCGGGGCTCGCCCGCCATGTCGGCCAGTCCTATAAGCTCGACGCGGTGCATTTTTCCGGCACGCCACCGATGATCACGGCGCTGGCGGCGGGCGAGCTCGACGTGGCGATGCTGTCCTATTCGGCGTTGGCGCTGGGGATCGAGAACGCGGGGATGAGCGATCTGCGCGTCATCGCCGACGATTTCCAGGACGGGGTCGAGGGCTGGTTCACCGACCAGTATATGGTGCTGAAGGACAGTCCCATCCGCAGCGTCGATGATCTCAAGGGCAAGGTGCTGGCCTCCAACGGCGCCGGCAGCGCCATCGACATGGGGCTGCGCGCCATGCTGCGCCGGCATGATCTCGAGGACCGCAAGAACGTCACATCGTGCAGGTGAACCTTTCGAACATGGGGGCGGCCCTCGCCGAGCACCGGGTCGACCTCATCAGCGCCGTGACGCAGGTCGCCGAAGACCCTGAGACGCAGGCGATCGCGCGCCCGCTCTTCACCCAGAAGGATGCGCTCGGTCCGTCGCAGATGATCGCGTGGGTGGCGCGCAAGGGATTTCTCGACGCCCACCGCGCCGCAGTCGTCGATCTCCTGGAGGACATGCTGCGCGCGCGGCGCTTCTACATCGATCCCAAGAACCACGAAGAGGCGCTCGACATCGTCGTGCGCTTCACCAAGCTGCCGCGCGAGCGTTTCGCCAGCTGGGTGTTCACGCGCCACGACTATTACCGCGATCCCGACGGCCTGCCGAATCTCGCGGCGCTGCAGTCAAATATCGACACGCAGCACGACCTGGGACTGCTCAAGTCGAGCTTCGACGTGAAGCCCTATGCGGATTTGAGCCTCGTCAAGGAGGCGGCGTCCCGCCTGAACGGTGGCAAGCCCTGACTCGCCGCGCTCAGCCGCCGAACATTTTGGCAAACCCGCTCCAGCACGCATCGTAATCGCGCTGCAAGGCCGGGGTCTCGAGCGCGAAGCGGGTCGGACGGCACACCAGCCGCGTCTCGAACATGAAGGCGAGCGTGTCGGCGAGATAGTGCGGCGTGAGCACGGCGGTCGACGCCTCTTCGTGCGTGGCGCGGTCGGGACCGTGCGCGGCAAAGCAGTTGTGCAGGCTCGCGCCGCCCGGCAGAAATCCCGCCGCCTTGGCGTCGTAGGCGCCGCGCACCAGGCCCATGAATTCGCTCATCACGTTGCGATGGAACCAGGGCGGGCGGAAGCTGTGCTCGGCGACGAGCCAGCGCGGCGGAAAGATGACGAAATCGACATTGGCGGTGCCGGGCAGTCCCGAGGGCGAGGTCAGCACGGTGAAGATCGACGGGATCGGCGTGATCGAAGCTCACCGTGTTGATGGTCATGAAATTGGCGAGGTCGTATTTGTAGGGCACGTAGCTGCCGTGCCAGGCGACGACATCGAAGGGCGAATGGTCGAGCGTCGTCGCCCACAGATGCCCCTCGAATTTCTGCACCACCTCGACCGCCCGCGTCGTGGTCCTCGAAGGCGGCGACCGGCGCCAGGAAGTCGCGCGGATTGGCAAGGCCGTTGGAGCCGATCGGCCCGAGCTCGGGCAGGCGCAGCGAGCGGCCCGTAATTCTCGCACACATAGCCGCGCGCCGCGCCGTCCGGCAGCTCGACCAGGAACTTGATGCCGCGCGGCACGACGGCGATCTCGCCCGGCCCCGCCGCGAGCACGCCCAGCTCGGTGCGGATGAGGAGCCGCCCCGCCTGCGGCACGATCAGGAGCTCGCCGTCGGCATCGACGAAGACGCGGTCGCGCATCGGCCGGTCCGCGATATAGGCATGGATGGCGACGCCGATGCGCTGCGCTCGCATCGCCGTTGCCGGCCATGGTGACGAGCCCGTCGAGGAAATCGCACCGCCCGCGCCGGCGCCGGCAGCGGGTCCCAGCGCAGCCGGTTGGGCGGCGGCGGCACCTCGTCGAAGGGCGTGCTGCGCAGGAGCCCGCCGTCGATGCGGCGGAAGGCGCCGTGCATCGGCGCTGGGCCTGATGCGATAGAGTCCAGGTGCGGCGGTTCTCGTGCCGGGGCGCGGTGAAGGGCGTGCCGCTGACGCCCTCGGCATAAAGCCCCAGCGGCGGGCGCTGCGGCGAGTTCTGGCCCTTGGGCAGCGCGCCCGGCACCGCCTCGGTCGCGAATTCGTTGCCGAAGCCGGAGAGATAGCGAAGCTCGGTCATGGCGGCATCCCCGATCGCGCGGCGCCCGCCGATCATAGCGGCTTTGCCGCCGCGCGGGTAAGGCGGGCTCGTTCGCCCCGGTCCGAACGGCGCGGTCGGCCCAGGAAGCGGCAGTGGCGACCTTTCGACACGGTGCATCTTGGCCTAGTTTGGATCGGGGCGACTGTCGCGCGTCGACGTAACCCTCGCCACCGTGTCGAACCGCAGAAGCGTCGGGGGTTTTCTTTCATGTGGACCGTCGAAGCACTGAAGGAATGGCACGACTTCTACATGTTGGTGGGAACGGCTGGGGCGACGTTGCTGGGCCTGCTGTTCGTTGCCGTGTCGCTCGGCGCCGGGTACCTCACGGAAGAGCGCCAGTGGGGGACGCGCATGTTCATGAGCCCGGTCGTCGTCCATTTCACCAGCGTGTTCTTCTTGTCCGCAGTCGCGTTGTTTCCGTGGCATCAGGCCGAATTCTTCGCCGTGCTCATCGGCGCCACCGCGGTGATCGGCGCGATCATCACGACCTACATCACGATCCAGGTCGTGCGCACCGACATGACGAACTACATCGAGGACTACTTCGCCTACGGCGTGCTGCCCGGGCTTGGTTATCTCGCGCTGCTCGCGGCCGCCGTGTCGATTTATCGGGGCAAGGAAATCGGGCTGACGGCGCTCGCCGGGGCTCTGTTGCTGTTGGCGATCGTCAATATCCGCAACGCCTGGGACCTCATGCTCGCGATGGTCCGCCGGCACGGCCGAACCGACTAACGCACCATTCGCGCGGATGGAATCGGCTCCCTCGTCCGTCACCCGCGGGCTTGACCCGCGGGTCCAGGGATTGCCGGGTCAAGCCCGGCAATGATGGGCAGAAGTGATTGCACCCGGATGGATCAGGCCCTAGCCGACCGCTGTGGGCTTTGTCGTGGCACGGCCTAGCGAGGCGCCGGTTCCCGTCGGGCCGCTCAAAAGTCTTTGATCTCGCGCCTACTCATGCTGACGTTCGTACCGCCCGCCAATCGCCGACCGCCCGGACGACCAACAAGCCCCCACAGACCGGGCATCACGCTAGGGGCGTTATATATTTTGACAAAAGCGCTGCCCGGTAGTGAATTGATGCTCGGGGGAAATTCAATCCGAGCCGCAAATGCCGGACGTGAAGCTAATTGGTCCTGCGGACCTTCTATTCGACACGGCAAATCCGCGCCTTTCGGAGCCGAATAAAGGCCAGCGAGAGACTTGGCGAGCGCTGGCCAACATTACAGATCGTAAGCTCCTGCGCCACGCGCAAGACATCGTGGGCTTCGGGATTGATCCATCTAACCTACCAATCGTTATGTCGGCCGGCGATGATGCGAAGCGGTATATTGTTCTTGAGGGCAATCGCAGGCTAACTGCGCTCAAAACCCTCGAAAACCCAGATGCCATCGTCGGCGCGGTTCCCCAATCGACCTTGCAGGAACTCCGGGCACTGGCAAAAAAATACCGGCAATTCTGTACTTAACAAAACACATACTAGACACGGTTCACCGCTAGACGGGCTTAAAATCCGCGCGTTTTGTGTACGCGCGCGTCACGCCAGGAATCTGTCCAAATCACGCGAGAGATGATCCGCGCTGGTACTTTCAACCTTCGCCTTTTTGATCCTGAAGCCGACGCACCTGACGAAATTGTTCGGGCGATTTATGAGGCAATGGAGGAAGCGCGTCTCGGACCTTCTTCTGCATTTGGTGCGCCGCACGGCGAAGGCTCTTGAGCCGTTTCCGAATGGACGCGATTTTTGTTCGATCAATAACCTCGCCAGTTGGCAGAAAGGCGCGCGTTATAGTTTCGCCCCCTACCTTTCGGCTCCCGCTTGTTCGACTTACGAGCCATCGCGACCCGACTTTGCCCCAAACGCCATGCGCGAGTTTATCGCGGTCTGCTTTCAATCTCTCGGCTTCGTCGCATAACGGTAAGCGTCGTCCTCAAGCCACGTTTCTGAGCTCGGGCTTTGGGGCGTATGCCCAGGGTAGGAGTTCGTCGACGCGGTTTTGCGGATGGCCATTGACGATGCGCGTGATGACGTCGGCGAGATAACGTTGGGTTTCGACGCGGTTGAGCTTACAGGTTTCGACCAGCGAGGCGATGGTGGCCCAATGGTCCGCGCCGTTGTCGGAACCGGCGAAGAGTGCGTTCTTACGGGTCAGAGCCAAAGGCCTGATTGCGCGCTCGACGACATTGTTGTCGATTTCGACACGACCGTCGTCGAGGAACAGGCACAACCCATTCCATCGCGAGAGAGCATAGCGGATCGCCTCGGCGAGCTTGGTCTTCTGGCTGATCAACGCGAGCTTCTCGCGCAGCCAAGGCTCGAATGCCGCGACCAGAGGCCGGCTGTGCTGTTGGCGGAAGGCGCAGCGGTCCTCGGCAGTTTGGCCGCGAATGTCACTCTCGATTTGATAGATCGCGGCGATGCGCGCCAGCGCTTCGGTAGCGATCGGCGCCGGACCCGATTGGGCGAGCTCGTAGAAACGGCGACGCACGTGGCTCCAGCAGAAGGCCAGCTGTACCGCATTCCGCCGGGCCAGCACCTTGTAGCCGCCATAGCCGTCGACCTGCAGCACGCCGCTAAAGCCGGCAAGATGGGCGATCGGCCGCTCGGCCTTGCGGTCGGGCGCATAGAGGTAGACCACTCCCGGCGGATCGCTACCGCCCCATGGTCGATCGTCCCGTACATAGGCGAAGAGCTGTCCGGTCTTGGTGCGCCCGCGTCCGGGATCGAGCACCGGCGCGGTCGTTTCGTCGGCAAAGAGCCTGGGGGACGACTTCAATCGATCGAACAGACGTTCCTGAATTGGCCGTAAGAGGAAGGCCGCGCGTCCGACCCAATCAGCCAGGGTCGAGCGATCCAGATCGACGCCCTGACGACCGTAGATCTGCGCCTGGCGATAAAGCGGGAGATGATCGGCGAACTTGGAGACGAGGACCTGGGCCACCGTCGCTTCGGTGGGCAGGCCACCGTCGATCAGCCGCGCCGGTGCCGGTGCCTGGATCATGATGTCCTGGCAGACGCGACAGCCATACTTCGGACGCCGCACCACAAGCACCCGGAACTGGGCTGGTATGATGTCGAGGCGTTCGGCGACGTCCTCGCCGATGCGATGCAGCATCCCCGAGCAGCACGGGCATATCGTGCTCGCCACGTCGACCACCGTCTCGATCCGCGGCAGATGGGCCGGCAGCGCGCCGCGGTTGGCGCGGCGCTTGGCAACGCGCGCTTTCCGCTCGGCCAGAATCTTCTCCTCGCTCTCGGCGTGACCCGCGGCTTCGACCTGTTCCGCCTCTTCGAGAGCGAGTTGCAACTGATCCTCGGGCAGGCTTTCGGCACGCCGTCCGAAGCGGTGTCGCTGCAGCTCCTTGATGATCTGGCGCAACCGATCGCTCTCGGCGCGCTCGGCCAGCAACATCGCTTTGAGCTGGTCGGCATCGTCCGGCAGGGCTTCGCTGGGCTTCGTCACACAGCGATGGAATCATAATCGCCGAGAACTTGCGACCATTTTAACGACGATTGCGAGCGCTCTCTTCGATCAGCTCGGCGCCACCGGTACGACGGTCCGCTCCGGCTCATGAACGCGCCGCCAATCGAGGCCTTCGAACAAGGCCGAGAACTGGGCTGCGCTCAGTCGCATCACCCCATCCTGAATCTTCGGCCAGCGGAACTCGCTGCCCTCCAGTCGCTTCGCGACCAGCACCACGCCGGTGCCGTCCCAGAAGACCAACTTGATCCGGTCCGTCCGCTTCGCACGGAACACGTAGATCACGCCAGAGAACGGATCGTCGTGGATCACCTCCCGCACCAGCGCGGCCAGACCTTCGGCGCCTTTGCGGAAGTCCACCGGCTTTGTCGCCACCATCACCCGGACCGCGCCGCTCGGGCCGATCACGACCTCACCTTCAACGCACGGATGACGGCAGCCACGGTCGACGCTTGTGCGCCGGGGCCAATCCGAACGACCACGCCATCGATCTCGAGCTCGATCGATGGCGCCGCCGCCGATCGCCTTCGGCGAGAGGGCTTCGTTACCGCTGGCGCGGGAACCTCCGCGACCGCCGGAACGAACGCCGGCCTTTCAGGTGTGCGCGTCCCGCGCGCCAGTCGACGCCAGGTGAAGAGTTGCTGCGGCGTCAGCCCGTGCCGGCGCGCTACGGAGCAAACAGTCTCGCCATCGACATAGCTCTCGGCGATGATCGTCGCCTTCTCTTCCGCCGACCAGTTCCGACGCCGTCCCGCGCCCGTGAACACCTCGATGCGCCGCACCGGCTCCGGCATATGTTTAGGCTCTGAAATCGACATGTGTCGGAACCCCCAACCGGCTCCGAGCATCAACCCTCAAGCGTCAAATCAAAAGGTGGCGGGCGAACAGCGCTTACGCATAACGCGGATAGTTCAGCGACAAACGGAAGGCTGTGTGCCTTAGTCAAGCTGGCGATGATCGTCCCTCGTGTTCGCATATTCATGCCGGTTGCGACAATTCGAGCACGCTTGATGTCTGTTTCGAGCAGAAGCCGAATCATCTCTTCAAACTGCCATTCGACATATGCGTATTCTGAAACGATCCGGCCTATTGCGGTTGCGACCCAAGTTGGGATATCAGCGCGATGAGTCAGCCAAAGCGTTGGCATGGTGCCTCACCTCTTTGGGGAGCATTTCGGAAGCTACGTTGCGGAATTGGGTTCGCGATTTTGTGGTTTTCAGAGGCCGCGATGAACGAGCGGGTTGCGCGGTTGCGTGGTGAAACCTATCGGCCACCTTACCGACCGCATGGCCCTTTGGAATTGCGTCACTGGTCACGCTAATGCTTTTTGGGTGATCTCGACGAGTTTAAGTCGAATATCTTGGCGCAGAGGGTCAGTCGCGTATCGCCGGTCAACATCTTGCAGGCCAAATACGCGCAGAGTATCCGGCCATTGTGGGTCGCGGTTTTGTGCGTCCCATTCTCGGCGTAGCGCAGCCTCGAACAGCATCCGCAAAGCGGAGACTTCTACGCGCAATTCCTCCATGTCGGCCATGGCATTCGCTCCTAGGTAGGTTGGCACCGTCTAGGATAGCGAAACGGGGCCGGGGCGTCATGCCCCGGCCCTTATTGCTGGTGGTTGGAAAACCCTTTGGCGATCCAAAAACACATTCTCATGAACGCCCATGTTGTGAAAATGGGTACAAAAATCCATGCCCAGCCAGGACCGTTCCCGCCGCCTTTCGCAAACCAATCCCAATCTAAGAACGAGCCGATGATAGCTATCCCGACTATGAACAAGAGCCACAGAATCGAACAAGCGATCCAAAGGCGCATGAAGCCAGCGCGCCAAGTTATCGACATATGATTCTCCTGCGGAGCGCAGACCACTAGAATATCCGCCCCATGCCTGATGTGCTATAATCACGCATGCCCCGTCCGCGCGCGCGCTACGCTAAAGGCGAGCAACCCGAGTTTTATCCCGACGCATGGGAGCGTTTCGAGCGCGCCATTAAGACGATTGCCAAAGCGAAGCCAAAGCATCGGCCTGCAAAGAAGGCCAAAAAAGCGCCGAAAGGGGCATGACCCCTTCTGCCGGCTAACTTTTCGGCACCTTAATCCAGTAGAAGCGCTTAGGTTGATATGTGCCATCTGGGAGCATTCTCGCATCCTCCCAGACAATCGCCCATGTGAGGCGCGGACGCTTAGGCTTGCGCTGGTGGTTGTGCCCCACGAGTCCGCCGATACGTCAAACGCTTGCCGACGATACCCTGCAATGCCTTTGCCGTGCGCTCGCGATCCTCAACTCGAAGCGCCGAGCGCTCGTTGTAGCGGAAATCGAATTCAGCGAGGTAGCGATGCAAGTGCTGCTCGCTGACATGGTGGTATGTCCCCATGATGCCGCGTTTCAGGATCGAGAAATATCCTTCGACCGTGTTTGTGTGCCAGAAATAGGCGCGCACATATTCCTCGGCGCTATGGTTGACGGTGCCATGCCCGCTGAATTTCTTGCCGATACCGACATACGCGGGCGCCTCATCGGTCATCAAATAGGACGCCTTATCAATTTGTGTCACCATCGCGTCACGGAGATTGGCGCCGTTCACATTGGCAATATGGCGCGAGCGCACTTTGCCGTCACGCTCGACCAAAGACAGGACTGGCGATTTGGGCGGCACGTAGTTCTTGCGGTTCTTGGCTTTGCCGCCGACATAGGTTTCATCAACTTCGACGACCTTATTTTGCCCGCCGAGCGGGCTTAGCAACTTTCCCTCAGCCATCGCCTCGCGGATACGATGGCACATGAACCAAGCGGTTTTGTAGGTAACGCTCAGCATGCGGTGCATCTGGTGCGCCGACATACCTTTCTTACTGGCGCACATGAGGAATGTCGCTTGAAGCCACTTGTTGAGCGGCACATGCGAGCGCTCGAAGATCGTTCCTACCGTGACCGTAAATTGCTTGCGACAAGCGTTGCACATGTAAAGCCCGTCGCGGTGCGCATGCTTCTCGCCTTCAATGAAGGTCGCGCCGTCTACCACGCCGCAATGCGGGCAAACTGGTCCGTTCGGCCAAAGATGCCTTTCCAGCCATACGCGCGCCGCGCCCTCATTCGCGAAAACCGCATTCCCAAGATGGTCCGACATGCCCGTCACTCCAATCGAATGACAGCATCCTATATATGGTGCGGTGTTTTGTCAAAGGTATAATTGCCAAAATACCAGGAAAGCCCTATAGAGCATATCCGCTGCTTGGTCGTGAAGAATTGGTCGGAAGCCGATCATTGGATCGAACTTCGGCATTCCGGACAAATGGAGGGGGCCGGCGTTATCCCATGGGGATCGGATGACGCTTCGCGGTGGAAGGCGCGATCCGGCAAGTTTGAGTTTCATACGCAGGTTTTGAATTGGCTTGAGAGCAACGGTCATATCAATTCGGAGGCGAGGCGCGGTCGCTGGACCACCACGTTTAAGCGCTTGCTCGGAACCCCTGAGGTAAGGGCCAAGCTCGGAATTGGGCTGGCAGAAGGCGAATTGCAAATTTTGGGAACACCTTCGCGAGTTGCCAAGGCACTTCAGTACGTGGTCGATGATGTAAAGAGCGGCAACACCACGTCACGGACAGCATCATCGAAAGAGGACAGACTCCGCTACGCGCGGAATTTGCCAGCCAACATTGTTGCCCCGGCAACCGAAAGCAAGAAGACCGAACCAAAATCCCAATTATCGCGACGGAAGCGCGCGGCAAAATACACCCGACCGAAACCTCGCGATTACCTTATTCCCGATGATTGTACGCTTAAGGTCACGCACGGTCGTTGCGGGGACATTGAGGAGGAGCTGCGTACGCTCAGCCTCACTAGCTATCAAAACGCGGTCAGCGTCCTATTTCGCGTGTTCCTGGAACTGAGTGCCGATGCCCATGTCACTCGGAGACAACTGACTGCAGTAACGGCGGAATCAAGTCTTGGCGCGAAGCTGCAGGCCGTCGCGAATGACCTGCTGAGCCAGCAATTATTGACTAGGCAGCAGGCGGCTCCCGTGCGTCGCGCGTGTCAGAGGGATTTGTTTCTCGCGCCCTCAGTGAGCTTGATGAACGGTTACGTTCACAATCAACACATTTTCCCCGCGCCGGGCGATCTCCGTGCGCAATGGGACAGTTTGCAGCCCTTCATGACGGCACTCTGGTCGCCGTAGCAAAACGGCGTGGCCATCTGCTCATAAAATCTGGTACATGCTGGCCATGCAAAATTATTCTCCATTGCGATATCCGGGCGGTAAGAGGCGGCTCGCGGCGACCAGTTCGAGTCTCCTTGAGGCGAATGGTCTGCGGGATATTGAATACGCTGAACCTTACGCGGGTGGGGCGTCCGTCGGGCTCGGTTTGCTATTCGGCGAATATGCCGCATCGATTTACATTAACGATCTCAGCCGGCCCGTTTACGCCTTCTGGCACTCGGTCCTGAACGATGCCGATCAATTTTGCGACCGGGTGAAGAGCGCAAAACTGACAGTGCCCGAATGGCGACGCCAGAGAGACGTGCTGCGTGACCGGCGAAGGGCGAAGCTTGCCGATCTGGGCTTCGCCGCGTTCTATCTCAACCGAACAAACCGCTCTGGCGTTATATCGGGCGGCGTCATTGGTGGACAACAACAAACGGCGAAATGGGGGATCGACGCGAGATTCAATCGTGACGATTTGATCAAACGGATTCAGAAGATCGCGCGATACCGGAATCGAATTCGATTGCATCAAGCCGATGCGCTCAAATTCACCGGCGACGTGATCGCAAAGCTGGGTGATAGGTCGTTCGTATTTTATGATCCGCCCTATATTGAAAGCGGATCAGACCTTTATCTAAACGATTATACGCTTGATGGACATCGCGCCCTTGCAAAGCGAATCGCGAAGTTGAAACAGCACTGGGTCGTGACGTATGACATTGCGGCGCGTCGGCATGACCTCTACCCGGGTCGCCGCCACATCGTCTACGATCTGCATTACACGGCTCACGACCGATATAAGGGCCGTGAGGTCATGTTTTTCTCGGACAGCCTTGCGCTTCCGAAGGCGAGCGAAATGCTCGGGAACAGGATGCACTTCAACCGCAGAATGTCGCGATTGTGTTAGGCGCCGCTTGACCCACCGCTTCGCTGCCCACACATGACCTTCACCGCGCGGCGCCGTCGTGCAACGCATCGGCGCACGCCGCATCCGAGGTCAGGCTGTTCTCCACCTCGCCGATCAGAGCCTCGATCGGCGCCAGCACCGTGCCCAGCGCGGTGGCAAGACCGCTTGGTCCTGTCGCGTTTGCCGCTGCGCACCCGTTTGGATATATAGCCTCCGGTTAGCAGGATAGGAGCTTCGATATGGTTCTGCGTTGGTCCTTGGCCACGCTCGCGCTGGCGCTCTCGGTCGCGACGGGCGCCAGGGCGCAGTCGCCGCTTTATCGTGTGGGGCTCCTCTCTCCGGGTCCGTTGTGGGCAGATTCGAGTCCGATGGGACAGGCGCTTATCCAAACGCTCGCCGATCACGGCGAGGTGTTGGGCAAGAATTTGGCCTTCGAGAAACGGAGCGCGGAGTTTCATCTGGAACGTGTGCCGGAGCTCGCGCAGGAGCTCGTGGCGACCAAGGTCGATGCAATCCTCACCTCAAGCTATCCGGCCGCGATCGCCGCTGCGCATGCCACGAGCACGATCCCGATCGTGGTGCTGTTTTCGGGCGATCCGGTCGAGAACGGAATGGCGAAAAGCCTCGCCCATCCCGGCGGCAATATTACCGGCATTTCGGAAGTTGCCTCCGAATTATCCGCGAAGCGGCTCGAAGTGCTGAAGGAGGTGGTGCCTAACTTGAAGCGCGTCGCGATGTTGTGGAATGCCGACGATCTCGGCATGACCCTGCGGGAGAAGTCGGCCGGTGCCGCGGCTGGGAAGCTCGGCGTCACCGTCGAATCTCTGGGTGTCCGCGCGCCCGATGATTTCGACGAGGCATTCGCTACCATGGACAAGGACCCGCCCAGCGCCATCCTGATGGTCACGGACGCACTTACGAACCTCAATCGCAAGCGTGTTTACGACTACGCGGACGCGCATAAGCTGCCGGCGATCTTCGAGTATGACACTTACGTCAAGGAGGGCGGCCTGATGTCCTACGGTCCAGACCAAGCCGACATGATGAAGAGCGCCGCGCTGCTTCTTGATCAGGTCCTGAAAGGCGTGAAGCCCGCCGATCTCCCACTGGAGTTGCCGACGCGCTTCGTCTTTGCGCTCAACCTTAAGACCGCGAAGGCAATCGGGCTCACCGTGCCGGAAGTCGTGATCATCCGCGCCGACGAGGTGATCGAATAGCGCGTCCGGCGGTGGATGTCCGCTTTCGCTCTGCCGCCCACGCGCTTCACCGCGCGGCGCCGCCGCGCAGCGCATCGGCGCACGCCGCATCCGAGGTCACGCTGTTCTCCACCTCGCCGATCAGAGCCTCGATCGGCGCCAGCACCGTGCCCAGCGCGGTGGCAAGGCCGCTGGGTCCCGGCGCGTCGCTGGCCACCGCCACCTTGGGATGGCGCAGCGTGCCCTTGATGTCGATCGGCGATTGCAGGCTGCCCAAGGCAATGCCGGACGGCGCCGGCGCGATGCGGTAATCGATGCTCTCGGTGCGCATATCGATGCCGCCGCGGCCCATGAACGTGCCTTCCGACGTGTCGATCACCATGACGCGGCTCGACAGCGTCCCCTTGTCCAGGCGGAAATCCCCGGCCATGCAGCGGATCGGCGTCGGCGTGCGCAGATGGAGGGCGGAGATCACGGGATCGGCCAGCTCGACCCCCGGCAGGTGGGTCAGGAACGCGCTCATATCGCCCTGCGACATGATGAAGGTGATCGCGCCGGTGCCCTGGCCCAGCATCTGGGCGAGCGTTGCGCCGGTCATGTCGAGCTGCGCCTTGCCGCTGAACCGCCCGGTATCCTGCAGCACGCTGTCCGACGGCACGAAATGCTTCAGGTCGACGCGGCGGAAATCGACGCTCGCTACCGCATGCGGGACATGGGCCGGGTCGTCGAGCGTCAGCGTCGCGGCGATGCTGCCGCCCTCGGCCTCGGCGCTGAGCGCGGTCACGTCGAGCCGCCCGTTGGCCACGGTGAAGCGCGCGATGCCGTTGTCGAGCGGCACCGATGGGGTGGTGATCCGCGCCGCGCGATAGGACACCGTCGCATCGACGCGGGTGAGATCGCCGATGGCAATCGGCGCGTGGGAGATGACGTGCGCATCGTCGCCTGGGCGGGGCGCGAGGCCAAGCACGCGGACCAAATCCGAAAACGCGGCGCTGCGCGAGGAAAGATCGGCGGTGACGCGCGGCCGTGCGCCCGCAAACGCCACGGTGATCGCGCCCGCGACATCGCTGGCACCGATCGTGCCGCCGAACGGCTCCAGGTGCAGCATCCGATCGGCATAGCTCGCCGTCGCGGTCAGGTGATAGGGGCGCGAGGATGGCAGCGCGATCGGCACGAAGGCGGCCACTTCCGCCAGATCATCGCCGCGCAGGTCGATGTCGAGGCGCGCCTGGCTCGGCCGTAATGGGTTCACGAGGCTGCCCTTGACCGTCGCGCTGGTGGCGCCGGCGTGGAGCGCGAAATCGACGGGATAGGGCTTGGCGTTCTCGCGCAGCGCATCGAGCGGGCCCGCGACGAGATGTGCCGTGATCGGCTGCGCCGCGTACGTGCCGGCGGCATCGGCACTGAGCGGCGTCGTGCCATCGGCCGCTGGCTTGGCAGCGCGCAGCGTCACCGTGACATCGGTGTGGCGCGCGGGATCGGTCACATGGACGCTGCCGCCCGCGATCGCGACGTGATCGATGGGCGGGCCGGCCGAAAAATCCGGGACCGACCAGTTCCACGCGCCCCCGCTGTCGCGCGCGACCGTGATGCGCGGCTGCTCGACCGTCAGGCTCAGGACATGAACGCGGCCGTGCAGCAGCGCGGCCCGGTCGAGGCGCGCCGTGATCCCCGCCATGGTTCCCGCCGGCTCGGTGCCGGAAAATCCCGCGGGGTCGGCGATCGACACATCGCTCCCCACCAGCACCGGATCGCCCGCCAACGCGATCGTCAGGCGGCCGATCGTGACCGGGCGGCCGAGCACGCGGGTGAGCTCGCGCTCGAGGAGAAAGCGCGGGCCGTTCCAGTCCCAGGCCAAAAAGACCAGGACCAGGACGATCATCCCGGCGACCGCCGCGATGCCGCGACGCCGGGTCAGGTGTCGCATCCCGGATCGGCGCGCCGCGCCTTGGGCTCAGCGGTCGTGACGGTCGCCGCCGCCGCCGCCGCCAAGGCCGATGCCGAGATTGAACGAGCCGACGACCGGCGGATAGACATAGCCCGGCGCGTAGTAGTCCGGCTGCGGCGCCGCGTAATAGCCCGGCTGCGGCGCGACGTAACTGTCGGGCGCCGGCGCGTAAGCATAGCCCGCGGACGGCTCCGGCCCCACCGGCACATAGACGCACGCGGCAACGCCGATGAGCGCGCCGACCAGTGTCGGAAGCAACAACAGACGCCGCAGCGTCATCGTCGCATCATGCAGTCCATTCGACGTGACGCGTTCCATAGCTTGGCCTCGGTTCATCTGGGGGACGCTGCCTCTCGATAACGCCCGGACGCAGCGTGAGCGCACTCATTACAAACGCGCCAGTCCCGACAATAGCCGCCCGGACTGCCCGAAGCGCAGGATCGGAAACTACTTAAGCCGACACTCCCCGCGGCGCGCGGGCGGCTCAAGCAAGGAGCGGCGGCGTGCCCAGCCGCTCCGGCGCGGTGCCCAGCACCCGCTCGGCCGCGAGCGCCACCGCCAGCAGCTTCTCCTCGTGGCCGGGCAGCGCCACGAATTGCAGCCCCACCGGCATGCCCGCCCGGTCGCGCGCCACCGGCAGGGTGACGGCGCAGAGCCCGCAATAATTGACCCACACCGTGTTGCGCACGATGCGGCGGTTGACGCGCAGATGGCCGGTCGGCTCGCCGACATCGGCCATGAGCGGCGGCGTGATGCAGAGGGTCGGCGAGGCGATCACCTCCACATCGGCAAACCGCGCCGGCACCGCGCGCGCGAGCCGGCGCAGGCGGTGAATGCGCGCGAGATAATCCTGCGCCGTCACCTTGTCGGCCGCCAGCACAGGCGGCGCGATCGCCGGATCGAGCTCGCCCAGCCATTGCGGCAGCTCGGCATCGAGGAAGCCGCGCAGCTCGATCGCGCTGAGGCCGCCCGCGAGGAAGACCTGATAACCCTCCGCCGCCTCGGGCACGGCGCATTCTCTCAGCACGGCGCCGCGCGCGGCCAGCGCATCGACCGCGGCTTGTGCTCCCTCGGCGATGCCGGGATCGCAGTCGCGCCACAGGAAGGGATCGCCGACGCCGATGCGCACGCCCGCAATGTCACGCCGGCCATTGTCGCTGAGATAGCGCAGGGGATCGCCGAGCTTAGGGTCGAGCGCGGCAAAGCCATAGGCCGCGTCGGCGACGCTGCGCGCCAGCAGCCCCGGCGTGTCGAAAGTCGGCGACAGCGGCACCACGCCCGCCGCCGACCAGCGCCCCAGCGTCACCTTGACCCCGACCGTGCCGGTCATCGATGCGGGAATGCGCACCGAGCCGGCGGTGTCGCTGCCGAGCGCCAGGTGCGCCGAGCCTTCCAGCAACGAGACCCCGGCCCCGCTCGACGAGCCGCCGGACGAGCGGTGCGCCGCGGCATCCCAGGGATTGCGCGGCGCGCCCCAGTGGCTGTTGTTGCCGGTGCCACCGAAAGCGAACTCGACCATGTGCGTCTTGCCCATGATGACACCGAGCTGGCGGCGCAGCGTGGCGACCACCGGACCATCCTGCTCCCACGCCGGCGGCAGGCGCCGGTCCGAGCCGGCGAAAGTCGGCAGCCCCTCGGCCGCGAAGAGGTCCTTGATCGAGATCGGAATGCCCTGGAGCGGCCCCGCGACCGCGCCGGCGGCAAAGGCGGCATCCGCCGCGGCGGCCCCGCGCCGCGCCCGGACCGGCGTCCACAGCGAATAGGCGTTGAGACGCTCGCCGAAGCGGTCATGCCGCGCGATCGCCGCCGCGACGAGATCGCCGGCGCTGATGGTGCCGGCCCTGAGACCAGCGGCAATCCGGCTGATCGGCTGCGCGAAAAGATCGGTCATGACATCCCCCCTCCGGTTCGGCGCATTTTCCCGCGCCCGTTCCGGCGGCTCAAGGGGCTGGGCTCACACCTTACAGCCCCAGCGGCGCGAGCCAGGCTTCGAGCATCGCGGCGCCGGCCTGGGTGAGGGCGGCGGCGTGGCGCGCGGCGTCGGCGCGCAGGGCGGGGACGCTCACGCCCGCGGTCGTCGCGATCTCCAGCGTGTGGCCGACATACCAGCGCTCCAGGCCCCGCGCGGTCGTCTCGATATGGAATTGCAGCGCCAGGCCATGGCGCTCCCAGGCAAAAGCCTGGTTCGGCGTGCGCGCAGTCGCCGCGAGATGGACCGCGCCCGCCGGCAGATCGAAGGTATCGCCGTGCCAGTGCAGCACCGCCGCGCCCGCGCCCAAGGATGCCAGCGGCGAACGGCGCCCGGCCGCGCCGAGCTCGACGTGGGCCCAGCCGATCTCCTTGAAGCCGGCGGCATAAACGCGCGCGCCGAGCGCCCGCACCATGAGCTGTGCGCCCAGGCACAGGCCGAGCACCGGGCGCCCTTGCCCCAGGCGCCGCTCGATGAGCGCGATCTCGGGGGCGAGGAACGGATAGTCCCGCTCCTCATAGGCGCCGATCGGGCCGCCGAGGACGACGACAAGATCGGCCGCCAGAAGATCGGCCGCGGCGAGGTCGTCGAGCGCCGCCTCGCAATAGGAGACCGCAAAGCCGCGGCGCGCGAGCACGTCGGCGAACGCGTCGAGATCCTCGAAGGCGACGTGGCGCAGCGGCAACGGCGCGTTTCATGGGGCCTGAGCCTACAGCACCGTCAGCATCTCGCCCACCAGCGGATGGCGCACGATGTCGCGGTCGGTAAGGCGGATGACGGCGATGCCGGCGATCTGCTCGAGCCGGCGCGCGGTCTCGGCCAGGCCGGAGAGACCGTCCAGCAGATCGCTCTGGTCGGGATCGCCGGTGACCACCATGGTCGAATGCCACCCCAGCCGCGTCAGCAGCATTTTGATCTGGCCATAGGTGCAGTTCTGCGCCTCGTCGATGACGATGAAGGCGTTGTTGAGGGTGCGCCCGCGCATATAGGCGACCGGCGCGATCTCGATGGCGCCGTCGCTCATGAGCTGCTTCAGGCGCTTGCCGCCGATGCGCTCGGCGAGCGCGTCGTAGAGCGGCCGCAGATACGGGGCGAGTTTTTCCTGGAGGTCGCCGGGCAGGAAGCCCAGCCGCTCGCCCGCCTCCACCGCCGGCCGGGTCAGCACGATGCGCCCGGCGCGGCCGGCCTCGAACGCCTCGACCGCGGCGCTGATCGCGAGATAGGTCTTGCCGGTGCCGGCCGGCCCCAGCGCCAGCGTCAGGTGATGCTGCTCCATCGCCGCCATGAGGGCGCGCTGATTGGCGCCCTGGGGCCGCACGCGGCGGACATAGCTTTGCTCGCGCGCGGGCTCAGCCTCGCCCCCCGGCGCGCGCCAGACCGTCCCGAAAAGCGGTTCCACGGCCGCGTCGTGGTGGCGGGGTAGCTCGGCGCAAGTCGCGCGTTTGGCCATGGTGTGCTCCTTGGGCAACGGGCGGGGGGAAACAAAAAACGCCTCGCCGCGGAGCGGGAGACGTTCAAGGTCGCCTGGGACACTGGGGGCAAGCAGGGCGGCAACGACAAGGCGGCGACCCGTGACAACAGTTGACGAACGATACCGGCAAACCCCGGGAATGTCACCAACCCTTGTAGGCCAATCATGTTACACCGCTATGACTGGGGCGTGACCCGCTTGAGTCGGGCCGCCTCCCCCAGTCCGTCGCACGCCGGCCCGGGGTGACGGTCGCGCCGCGGGCGCCGTCGCCGGTCGAACTCGCCGGACCAAAACGCCGAGCCGGTTGACGCCGCCGCGGTTCCCCATCACCTTGATGCGCGGCAGCGAGCCGCCACAATGAATCCGAGGAGGATGGTCATGGCACTGCGCCGCTTCATCATCGAGCGGGATATCCCCAAGGTCGGAAGCCTGGAGCGCGAGCAGCTCCGCGGCGCGGCGGCCAAGTCGAACGAGGCCCTGCGCCAACTCGGCCCCGACATCCAGTGGGTCGAGAGCTTTGTCGCCGCCGACAAGACGTTCTGCGTCTATCTCGCCAAGGACGAGGCGATCATCCGCAAGCACGCCGAAATCAGCGGCTTCCCGGCGACCAAGATCACCGAGGTCGCCAAGACGATCGACCCGACCACGGAACGGCCGAGCTGAGCTTCGACTCGGGCCTGACCGGTTCAGGTTCAACCTTTCGTTCGTCACCTCCGCGAAGGCGGGGGTCCAGGGGGCGGCCCGTCGCTCGTCCCTGGATTCCCCGCTTGCGCGGGAATGACGCAGCGAGAAAGCGAAAAGCTGCCAGTCACCCGATTGCCGTGCGCACCAGACCGCGGCATCTCGACATCACGGGCCGCGCCGATCAAACTCCGCCCCGCGCGCCTCCGGCCGAAGCCATTCGCGGGAGCCCGCGTCGGTTCTATCCGGAGGACACATGAAAGTCGGACTCTTCGACCACGTCGAGCGCTCGGACCGCCCGCTCGCCAAGGAGTATGACGAGCGATTCGCGTTCGTCGCCGCCGCCGACGCGGCCGGGTTCTATTGCTATCACGTGGCCGAGCATCACTGCACGCCGCTCAACATGGTGCCGGTGCCCGGGATTTATCTCGGCGCCATCGCCCGGCTGACCAAGCAGCATCCATCTCGGCCCGCTCGTTTATCTCCTGCCGCTGATGTCGCCGCTCCGGGCGGTCGAGGAGATCTGCATGCTCGACCATATGAGCCATGGGCGGCTCGAGGTCGGGGTCGGGCGCGGCGTCTCGCCCTTCGAGCTCGGCTATCTCAAGGTCGATCACGGCGAGTTGCGCGACATCTTCATCGACGCCTTCGCCTGCCTCAGCGAGGGCCTGACGCACGATCCCTTCAGCTATGCCGGCAAGCATTACAGCTATCGCGACGTGCCGATGCCGATGAAGCCGCTGCAGCGGCCGCATCCGCCGTTCTGGTACGGCTCGTCCAACACGGTCGGCGCGACCTGGTCGGGCGAGCGGGGCATGCATTTCGTCGCCAACGGCCCGACCGATTTCGCCAAGGGCAATATCGACGCCTTCCGCACGGCCTTGGCCGCGCGCGGCGGCCCGGCGATTGCCAATCCCGCCTTCAGCGGCGGCACGGCGATCGGCATTCTGCGCCACATCGTCGTGGCCGACACCGACGCCGCGGCGCAGGCCATCGCCAAGCCGGCCTTCGACCAACACCTCGCCAGCCTCAACTGGCTGCGCACGCTGCACAATGCGACCGACTTCACCAGCCGCCTCAACGTGCAGCGCGGCCAGACCTTCGAGGAATGCGTCGCGAACGGCATGGCGATCGCCGGCAGCCCGGCCACCGTGCGCGCCGCGATCGAGCGCCAGACATCGACGCTCGGCGTCAATTATCTCCTGACCTATCTCTTCTTCGGCACCATGGCGTTCGCCGACGCCGAGCGTTCGCTGCACCTCTTCAGCACCGAAGTGATGCCGCATCTGGCTGCACTCTGAGGCGGCATGCTGGTTCTGGGCATCGAGACGAGTTGCGACGAGACCGCGGCGGCGGTGGTGAGCGACGCCGAACCGCGCATCCGCGCCAATATCGTCCTGTCGCAGCTCGAGGAGCATCGTCCCTATGGCGGCGTGGTGCCGGAGATCGCGGCGCGCGCCCATCTCGATCATCTCGACGGGATCATCGCCCGCGCGCTCGCCGCGGCGGGGATCGGGTTCGGCGATCTCGCGGCGGTCGCGGTGACCGGCGGGCCCGGCCTCATCGGCGGCGTCATCGTCGGGGTGATGGCGGCCAAGGCGATCGCGCTCGCGCGCGGCCTGCCGTTCGTCGCGGTGAACCATCTGGAGGGCCACGCGCTGAGCGTGCGGCTGGTGAGCGCGGACGATTTCCCGTTCCTGCTGCTGTTGGTGTCGGGCGGCCATTGCCAGCTCCTGCGAGTCGACGGCGTCGGGCGCTATCGCCGGCTCGGCACCACCATCGATGATGCCGCGGGCGAGGCCTTCGACAAGGGCGCGAAGCTCTTGGGCCTTGCCTATCCTGGCGGTCCCGCGATCGAGCGCGCGGCCGCCCGCGGCGATGCGGCGCGCGTCGCCCTGCCGCGGCCGATGCTGGGGCGGCCGGGCTGCGACTTTTCCTTCTCCGGTCTCAAGACCGCGCTCGCCCGCTGCGTGGCCAAGGACGATGCGCCGACCGCCGCCGATGGCGCCGCCGCGCTTCAGGCGGCGATCGTCGATTGCCTCCTCGACCGCACCCGCAACGCGATCAAGCTTTGCCGCGGCGAGGTGCGCACGCTCGTTGCCGCGGGCGGCGTCGCTGCGAACGGTGCGCTGCGCCAGGGGCTTGCGGCGCTTGCGGCCGATGCAGGCCTTGCCTTTGTTGCCCCGCCGGCGTGGCTTTGTACCGACAACGGCGCGATGATCGCCTGGGCCGGGATCGAGCGGCTGCGGCTCGGTCTCAGCGACGGGCTCGATTTCGCGCCGCGTCCGCGCTGGCCGCTCGATCCCGCAGCGGCACCCGCCATCGGCGCAGGTGTGAAGGCGTAAGCGGCGCCCGGCACGATTACGTTAACCAAACCCGGCGGTAGAAATGCCGGCCATACCGCATCCTTGAGTACTTATACGCACTTGCAGATCGCCATGGTCCGTGCGCATTGTTCGCGCCCATGATGTGGTTCGTTCAATATAACAAGTCCGGCACCGATCATCTGGTGCGGATGCGCACGCCCGAGCAGGCGATCAAAACAGCCTGCGAGTTGCTCGATGACCACTGCGACGTTTTCGGGATAGGCACCGGGCCGCTCACCAATTCGATCGGGAAAGACCAGATCGCCCTCATCTACAATATGTGGCTAAGAGCCCGGCCCCAGGGATTTTTGGGCGGACCGGTTCTTCAGCCAGCGCACTGAGCAACAACTCCCTTCTGACGCTCGATGACATTGTCGGCTCGCGCGGCGGCATTCCGCTGGTCGAAGGCGGCAAGTTCATCGGCTCGATCGGCTGCTCGGGCGGCACCGGCTCCCAGGATGAAATGACGGCGAAGGCCGGCGCGGCGGTCGTCAACAAATAGGCCATCGCGCCGCGGCGTTTCTGCACGCTTGCGCCGCTGCCGTTCCCGCGGCTTGATCTCTGGGGTGAAGCGGCGGTAGCAGGCACGGCATGGAGCGTATCGGGATCATCGGCGGCGGCGCGTGGGGCACGGCGCTGGCTCAGACGCTCGCGCGTGCCGGCCATGCGGTCGTCATGTGGGCGCATGAGGCCGATACCGTCGCCGCCATCAATCGCGACCACGCCAATCCGGTATTCCTGCCGGGCGTGGCGCTCGATGCGCGCATCCGCGCGACCGCGGTGCTAACTGAGGCTGCGGCGGCCGACGTGCTGCTGCTGGTGCCGCCGGCCCAGCATCTGCGCGCGCTTGCCGCGGAGCTCGCGGCCACGCTGGCGCCCGGCATGCCGGCGGTCATCTGCGCCAAGGGCATCGAGGTCGCCAGCGGCGCCCTCCTGAGCGAGGTGGTGGCCGAGACGTTGCCGCGGACGCCGCATGCGGTGCTGTCGGGGCCGACCTTTGCCGGCGAGGTGGCGCGCGGACTGCCGACGGCGGTGACGCTCGCCTGCGCCGATGCAAGCCTCGGCCAGAGTCTTGCGGCGATGCTGGGGAGCCGCGCCTTGCGGCCCTATCTCGCCGACGATCCCATCGGCGCCGAGATCGGCGGCGCGCTCAAGAACGTGATGGCGATCGCCTGCGGCGTCGTCATCGGCCGCGGGCTCGGCGAAAATGCCCGCGCCGCGATCATCACCCGCGGCCTGGCCGAGATGGTGCGGCTGGCCCAGGCCAAGGGCGGCCGGCCGGCGACGCTGATGGGGCTGTGCGGTCTTGGCGATCTCACGCTCACCTGCACTAGCGCCCAGTCGCGCAACTTCAGCCTCGGCCTCGCGCTGGGGCAGGGACGGCCGCTGGATGCCGTCCTCGCCGGTCGCCACTCGGTCGCCGAGGGCGTGACCTCGGCCCCGGCCGCGGTGGCGCTGGCCGAGAGGCTCGGCATCGAAATGCCGATCGCCGCCGCGGTCGACGCCATCCTCCATCGCGGCGCTGCCATCGACGCGGTGATCGAGGCGCTGCTGGCGCGCCCGTTCCGTGCCGAGGGCGCGGCGTCCTAGCGCGTGATCGCCTCGAGCGGAATCGTCCAACCTCGTCATGCCTTCGCGGGCATGACGAGGATTGAAAGACGGCAGTTCTGCCCCTAGAACGCGCCATGGCCTCGATCTTGCGTCTTGGCACGCGCGCCAGCCCCTTGGCGCTGGCGCAGGCGGCGGAAGTGAAGGCGCGGCTGGCGGCGGCATGGCCGGAACTCGCCGCGCCCGATGCGGTCGTGCTGGTGCCCATCCGTACCACCGGCGACCGCCTGACGCAGGGCTCGCTTGCCGATCTCGGCGGCAAGGGCCTCTTCACCAAGGAGATCGAGGAGGCGCTCTTCGCCGGCACGATCGACGTCGCCGTTCATTCCCTCAAGGACATGCCGACCGTGCTGCCCGACGGGCTCGTCATTGCCTGCCACCTGCCGCGCGAGGACCCGCGCGACGCCTTGATCGCGCCGGGCGCCGATGCCATCGCCGCGCTGCCACGGGGTGCTATCGTCGGCACGGCCTCCGTGCGCCGGCGGGCGCAGCTTCTCCATGCGCGGCCGGATCTGGTGATCGTGCCGCTGCGCGGCAATGTCGGCACGCGGCTCACAAAGCTGGCGCGGGGCGAGGCCGCGGCGACCGTGCTGGCCGTCGCCGGCCTCAAGCGGATCGGGCGCACCGATGCCATCGCGGCGGTGCTGGCGCCCACGGAGATGCTGCCGGCCGCCGGCCAGGGCGTGATCGCGGCCGAGACGCGCGCCGATGACGTGCGCGTGCGCGCGCTGCTGGCGCCGGTCGATGATGCCGCGACCGCCCTCTGCGCCACGGCCGAGCGGGCGCTCCTGGCCGTGCTCGACGGGTCGTGCCGAACGCCGATCGCCGCGCTCGCGACGCTCAACGGCGCAGAGCTCGTCCTCGACGCCATGGTGATCCGGCCCGACGGCGGCGCGCTCCATCGCACGCGGGCCAGCGGCGCGGCGGCAGCGGCGAGCGCGCTCGGCGCCGACGCGGGCGCGGCGCTCAAGGCGCGCGCCGGGCAGGATTTCTTCGCGGCGGCGGGATCGGCGTGAAGGCGCTCGTCACCCGCCCGCGCGAGGACGCCGCAGAGGTGGCGGCCCATCTGGCAACGCGCGGCATCGAGCCGGTGCTGGAGCCGCTTCTCACCATCCGCTTCGCCGCGGACGGAGCGACGCTCCTGCCGCCGCTGCTGAGCGGTGCGCAGGCGGTTCTCTTCACCAGCGCCAACGGCGTGCGCGCCTTCGCCGCCGCGACACCGCGGCGCGACCTTGCCGCCTGCGCGGTGGGCGAGGCCACGGCCGCCGCGGCGCGCCACGCCGGCTTCGACGCTGTCGCGAGCGCCGGCGGCAGCGTCGCCGATCTCGCGGATCTGGTACGGCAGCGATTGCGGCCGGCGGATGGCGCGCTCGTCCATGCGGCGGGGAGCGCGGTGACGGGCGATCTTGCCGGCGCGCTGCAGGAGGCGGGCTTCGTCTGTCGCCGCGCGGTCCTCTATGACGCCGTGCCGGCGGCCCAGTTGAGTGGCGCGACCGCCGCGCTTCTCGCCGCACGCGGAATCGCGCTCGCGCTCTTTTTTTCTCCCCGCACGGCGCAGAGCTTTGCCAGGCTCGCGCGCGCCGCCGGATTGGCGGATGCCTGCCGCGCCATGACGGCGATCGCCTTGAGCCCGGCGGTGGCGGCGGCGCTCGATGACTTTCCCTGGGCCGCGGTGCTGAGCGCCGATGCCCCCACCACGGCGGCGCTCTTTGCCGCCCTCGACCGCGCCATCGCGGCACACGCCTCCGGCACCGGACAGGATGTGGCATGACCGACAGCCGCAACGAGGAAAGCCCCGCCCCCGACCTGCCGCCACCCCTGGCGGTCGAGCCGGCGCCCCCGCGCGCAGGTTTGGGCCGCATGCGCGGCATCCTGCCGTGGATCGTCGTCGTCATCGTCGTCGCGCTGGTAGCAGGGAGTGCGCCCTATTGGACGCCGCTCCTGCCGTGGGGCGGCGTTCACGCGCTGACGGAACAGCTTGCGGCAGCGGAGGCAACCCAACAGCGCGAGGATGCGCGCGTGACGCACCTCGAAACGCAGGTGCAGCAACTGGCCGCCGCCGCCCGCTCCGATCAGACCGCAGCGGCGCTGACCGCGCTGACAACCCGTGTCGCGACACTCGAACAAAAGGAAGCGGCGGCAGCCGGGAGCGCGGCCAACGCCGCCGCCCTCCATGACGAGGTGGTGGCACTCACGGCGCGGCTCAGTGACGACGAAGCGCGGCTCGGTAAGCTTGCGGCGCAATCATCGGATCAGGGCGGCGACCGCTTGCTGCTGGTGGGACTGGCGCAGCTGCGCGCGGCGCTGGCGGGCTCCGCACCCTTTACCGGCGAACTTGCAGCAGTGACGGCCTTGGGCCACGGCAACAGCGATCTCGCCGCGGCTCTGCAGCCGCTCAGCGCCGAGGCCGCCACCGGCATTCCGAGCACGGCGCAGCTTGCCCAGCGCTTCAGCGCCGACACCGCGCCCGCCATCTTCCGTGCCGCGGCGGCGCCCGCGCCTGGGTCCGGCAGCGGCTGGGGCGAGCGCATCCTGGCACGCATCCGCGCGCTCGTCGTCATTCACCGCGTCAACGGCAGCGATCCCACCGACGTGGCCGTGACGCAGGCCGAGCACGCGCTGGCCGACGGCGATCTCGCCGGCGCGGTCGCGGCGGTGAAGTCGCTTGCGGGCGCGCCGGCCGAGGCCGCTTCGCCCTGGCTCGCCGTCGCGGAAAAGCGGCTCGCCGCCGAGAGCGCGCTCGCGACGCTGTCGCAGCAAATCGCCACGCGCGTCGCCGGTGCGGCAAATTGATGCGCGCGCTGCCGGCGATCCTCGTCATTGCGGCGCTCGTCGCCGTTGCCGTGTTCATCGCCGACCGTCCCGGCAGCGTCGCCATCGCGTGGCAGGGCTGGCGCGTCGAGACCAGCGTCGCGGTGATGGTGCTGGCGGTGGTGCTGATCGGCGCCGGCGCCGCGGTGCTCTACAATTTTCTGCGCCTGATCGTCGGGGGGCCGGGCGCGTGGTCGCGGTCACGGCGCGAGCGGCGGCGGACCGAGGGCTATCGCGCGCTGACCCAAGGCATGGTCGCGGTGGCGGCCGGCGATGCGGACGAGGCGCAGAAGCTCGCGCGCAAGGCCGATGCGCTGCTGGCCGAGCCGCCGCTGACGCTGCTGCTCTCGGCGCAGGCGGCGCAGCTCAAGGGCGATGAAAGGGCGGCCAAGCGCTATTTCGACGCCATGCTGGAGCGGCCGGAGACCGAGTTCCTGGGCCTGCGCGGCCTCTTGATGCAGGCGATGAAGAGCGGCGACGAGGCGACCGCGCTGCGCCTGGCCGAGCGCGCCAAGGTGCTGCGGCCGCGCACGCCGTGGGTGTTGACGAGTCTGCTCGAGCTCCAGGCGCGCGCGGGGCAGTGGCCGGCGGCGCAGGCGACGCAGGCGGAGGCCGCACGGCGCAAGACGCTGCCCGCGCCGGAAAACCGGCGCCGCCAGGCCGTGCTGCTGCACGAGAATGCCGCGGCCGCCGAGGCGCAGAACCGCCCGAGCGAGGCGATGCGCATGCAGACCAAGGCGCATGGGCTGGCGCCAGCGTTTGCGCCGATCACCGCGCGCTATGCGCAGATGCTGAACGTGCGCGGGCACAGCCGGCGCGCGCGCCGGGCGATCGAGGCGGCGTGGCGCGCCGCACCCCATCCGGCGCTGGCCGAGGCCTATCGCGCGCTCTACGCCGACGAGCCGCCGCTGCTGCGCCTGAAGCGCATGGAGCGGCTCGCCGGCTTCAATCCTTCCCATGTCGAGAGCCGGCTGGCGCTGGCGGCGGCGGCGCTCGAAGCGCGCCTGTGGGGCGAGGCGCGGCGCTATCTCGTCGAAGCCGGCGCCGACACGCCCGACGCCGCGCCGCCGCGCGTGTGCCGCCTGATGGCCGAGCTCGAAGAAGCCGAGCACGCCGACCACGCCACCGCGCGCGACTGGCTCGCGCGCGCGGCCACCGCGGCGACGCTCGACCCGGCCTGGGTGTGCGAGGCCTGCGCCGGCGAGAGCGCGTCCTGGGCGGCGGTGTGCCCGAGCTGCCGCGGCTTCGGCACGCTCGCCTGGAGCGGGCCCGGGCGCACCGCGCCGCATCGCGCGACGCCGGCACCACCGCAGCTCGCACCGCCCGTTGCGGCAAAGCCGTGAGGCCGCGGGGCCCACGGCTTGACAGCCGCGTTGGCGCCGTGCGCTAATTTGCGCGCCGTCACGCACAGGAGTTCGCCATGGCCGAGCCGATCTGGTATCAATTCCTCACCGCGCGCGACAAGGAGATCTTCGCCGGCGCCGGCTATGGCCAGCGCGCCGGGCTGGGGCAAGCGGCCGGCGCTTCTGATCATCGACGTCAATTACAATTTCTGCGGCGACAAGCGCGAGCCGATCGCCGAGTTGATCAAGCGCTGGCGCAATTCCTGCGGCGAGGACGCGTGGGACGCGCTGCCCGTCTGAAACCGCGTCATCGAAGCGGCGCGCGAGCGCGAGCTTCCCGTGATCTATACCACCGGCATCCGCCGCCCCGACAATTGGGACAATGGCAGCTGGTCGTGGAAGAACAACCGCAACGACGAGGCGCCCACGGTCATGCACACCAACCAGGACGGCAACGAGATCATGCCG
Organism: uncultured Alphaproteobacteria bacterium; assembly: GCA_963832575.1. Taxonomy (GTDB): domain Bacteria; phylum Pseudomonadota; class Alphaproteobacteria; order ATCC43930; family CGMCC-115725; genus DATJLY01. The sequence goes on along the minus strand of CAWHUT010000006.1, from coordinate 907,300 downwards.
CAGATCGCGCCCGGCCCGCGCGACATCGTCGTGCCGAAGCAGAAGCCGAGCGGCTTCCACGGCACCAACATGCTGAGCTATCTGACGCTTCTGGGCTGCGACAGCGTCATCGTGTGCGGCACCACGACGAGCGGCTGCGTGCGCGCCACGGTGATCGACTCGTTCAGCTACAACCTACGCACGACCGTAGTGGAGGAAGGCTGCTTCGACCGCTCGCAGGCGAGCCACGCCATCAACCTCTGCGACATGCACGCCAAATATGCCGATGTGGTGAAGGCCGACGAGGTGATCGAGCATATCCGCTCGCTGCCCAAGGGCATGTTCGATCTGCCCAAGGGCCGATCCCCTCCTCGGTTGAGCCGCTGGCGCGGGCTGCGATAAGGTCGCAGCCCTTCGTCCTTGCGTCATTCAACGGATTTCTCATCATGTCATCGCGTGCCCGGATCGCCGCCCTCGCGGGCGTACTGTTCATGTTCTTGGCAGGAGGCCCCGTGACCGCAGCCGATCTCGAGAACACGCTCTACCTCGACGTGCCCACGGGCCGCGTCGTCATCGAAATGCGCCCCGACCTCGCGCCCAAGACGGTCGCGCGCATCAAGGAGCTCGTGCGCAAGGGCTTCTATGACGGGCTCGCCGTTCCATCGCGTCATCGCCGGCTTCATGGCGCAGACCGGCGATCCCAAGGGCAACGGCACCGGCGGCTCGGGCCAGAAGCTCAAGGCGGAATTCAGCGACGCCCACCATGTCCGCGGCACCGTGTCGATGGCGCGCGCGCAAGACCCCGACAGCGCCGACAGCCAGTTCTTCATCTGCTTCGCGCCGGCGCCCTTCCTCGACGGCAAGTACACGATCTGGGGCCAGGTCACCTCGGGCATGGAATTCGTCGACGCGATCAAGAAGGGCGATCCCGACAAGCAACGGCGTGGTCGACAATCCCGACCGCATCGTCCGCATGCAGGTCGCCGCCGACGCCGAGAAGGCCGAAACTAGCCGCCGACGCGGCGATCGCTCCCGCGAGACGGAGCGGCCGCGCGTGACAGGCGCTCGCTCCGCTCAGGCTCTATGGCGACCGGCGCATGCTCGCGATCCTCTGCATGGGGTTCGCGAGCGGGCTGCCGCTGGCGCTCACGGGATCGACGCTCGTCGATCTGGCTCAAGGAAGCGGGCGTCTCGCTGACGGCGATCGGGCTCTTCGCCGGCGTCGGGCTCGCCTACACGTTGAAGTTCCTGTGGGCGCCGGCGATCGACCGGCTGGCGCTGCCGCTCTTGACGCGGACATTGGGGCGCCGGCGCGGCTGGGCGATCGCGATCGAGCTGGCGCTTGGCGCTGGCGCTCGTGGCGCTCGGGTCGCGGCGACCCGGCGCACGCGCCCGCTCCGCGTAGCGCATGCTCGCCGCACTCGTCGCGTTCCTGTCGGCGAGCCAGGACATCGTCATCGATGCCTATCGCGTCGAGCTGCTGGCCGAGCGCGAGCAGGGCGCGGGCGCGGCGGCGACGCAGGTCGGCTATCGCGTCGGCATGGTCGCATCGACCGCGGGCGCGCTCTATCTCGCGCAGTTCTTCGGCTGGTTCGTTGCCTATGCCGGCATGGCCGCACTCTTGAGCGTGGGCATGGTGAGCGTGCTGATGACGCGCGAGCCGCCGCCGCCGGCATTGCCCGCGCGGCCCCTGGTTCGAGGGCGCGGTGATCGCGCCCTTCGCCGATTTCCTGCGCCGCGGCGGCGCGATCACGATCCTGATCTTCGTCGTGCTCTACAAGTTCGGCGACGCGCTGGCCGGCGTGATGTCCAATCCGTTCTATGTCGCCTTGGGCTTCACCAAGATCGAGATCGCCAACATCGCGAAAGTGTTCGGACTGGGCGCGAGCGTCGCCGGCGTCGTCCTGGGCGGCGGCATCGTCTATCGCATCGGCGTGATGCCGGCGCTGATGCTGTGCGGCATCCTGCAGATGCTGTCGAACCTCATGTATATCGTGCAGCTCTGGGCCGGCCCCGATCCGGCGACGCTGGCGCTGACGATCGCGGTGGAGAACATCACGGGCGGGTTGAGTTCCGCGGCGTTCGTCGCCTATCTCTCGCGTCTGTGCAGCCCCGCCTATACCGCCACGCAATACGCGCTTCTGTCGGCGCTCGCGGCCACGTCGCGCACGATCCTGGCATCGTCGGGCGGATGGTTCGCGGACCGGCTCGGCTGGGCGCCGTTTTTTCTGCTGGCGACGGCGGCGTGCGTGCCGGCGCTGGCGCTTCTGGCATGGCTAATGCGGGTCAACGGCGCCGCCATGCCGGCGCGTTGAGGCGCGATCTCGACCGCCATTTATCGGGATGGAGGACGCCCTGATCGTCGACAAGATCTTCGCGCACGCGCGGCAGACGCCCCAGAGGACCGCCCTGGTCTTCAACAACAACCGGATGTCCTACCGCCGTTTCGCCGAGCTTATCCAGGTCTCGCGGCGCTTTCTGACAGCCCAGGCACTTCCCGGCGATGGCATCGCCGTCTTGGTCATCGCCTCCCTTCTCGACGCTTGGATCCACGGCCTGGCCCTGCGCAGCCTGGGCTTGACCACCGTCATCGTGCGTTCGCCCGACGAAATCGACCGATTGGGGCTGCCCGATATGCGCTGCGTCGTCAGCACCGAGGCGGAACGGCGCGCCGATGTCGAGAGCGCTTGCGCCCGTGCCCGCCGGCGGTTCATCTGCGTACCGCAGGCCGTTCATGCCGCCGCGACGGGAGAGGCTGCGCCCAAGATGCCCGACATGCCGGCCTCGCTCGGCGGACATATCCTGCTGACGTCGGGAACCACCGGCGTCTACAAGAAGATCCTGATCGGCTGGGCCAGCGAAGCAACTCTCATCCCATACCGTCAGCAGGTCTTCGAGATTTCCCGGCGATCCATCGTCAATACGTTCAATCTCGGTGGTTGGACAAGTGTCGGGTATCACGTCGCAACCTGCACCTGGGACGCGGGCGGCCGGGTGGTCCTCTATCAGGGGCCTCATAAATACGAAGCGCTCCGGCACGAAGGCATCACCCACGCCCTCATGGTTCCGAGCATGCTGACGGAGATTCTGGCGGCGCCGCCGGGCGCCCTGCGCCGCGATGATCGGATGCGCCTGATCGTCGGCGGCGGACCGTTGTCGCAGACCGCGGCGCAGGAGGCGAGAACGCGTTTGACCGCGCGCGTCTATACCCATGTCGGCTGCACCGAGGCCTCCGCCTTCGCCTTGACGCCGATCGAGCAGGACGAGGATCTGCGCTGGCACCGCATCGTCGCTTCGCGCAGGGTCGAGATCGTCGATGACGGCGACCGGCCCGTGCCGACCGGTCAAGCGGGATTGGTGCGGGTCGATACCATCGGCGGCGTGGAGGCTTATCTCCACGATGAAGAAACCTCGCGCGCCTTTTTCCGCGACGGATATTTCTATCCTGGCGACCTCGGCGTCATCCGCGCCGACGGCCGCCTCGCGCTCGATGGCCGCGTCACCGACGTGGTCAACGTCCTCGGCAGCAAATTTGCCGCCGGACCGATCGAGGACGCGCTGCAACAGCACTTGGGCGTCAGCAGCGTCTGTGTGTGGTCGATGCCGGACGAGAACGGCGGGGAGACGGTCCATGTGGCGATCGAGTCATCCCGACCCATCCCTCACGCCGAGGTGAACGCTGCACTGCACAACGCTCTGCCCGGAACATTCCCAATCGAAATCCATGTCGCCGACATGCTGCCGCGCAACAGCATGGGCAAAATCCAGCGCGATGAATTAAGGCAGCTTCCGCGCATGCCGACGCCGTGATGCCATATTGAGGGCCAGAATCACGATCTGGCGTCTGCGTGGTCATTTCCGACCGTATCATTCTTCCGCGCAACCATCGCGTGCCCCGCGCCGCGTGCGCTTCCCGCGTAGGTTATCATGGTTAACGATCTCACTGTATTTCACTGCAATGAGACACATATTTGCTCCCTCGCGGTGCCCGCGCACGGGGTTAGCCTTTCATGATGACAAGTTGGAACCGAAAGCAATGGATCGAGTTCGCGTGGGAAGCCGCGCCTCGCCGCGAGCGCTGGTCAGCCCGCTCCGCGTTCCTCGCCATCATCGGCGTCAATCTGGTGGCGTGGGCCGCGATCGCGAAGCTCGTGATGCTGATCGCCCGCTGAGCCCGGTCAGCCGATCCGCAGCAACTGTGCGCGGTTGCGGTTGAGCCACCGGCGCTGACGTTCGGCGCCGGGCGCCAGCCGTTCGACCAGACGCCAGAACTGGCGGCTGTGGTTCATATGCACGAGATGGGCGACCTCGTGCGCGACGACATAATCGATCACATCCTCCGGCGCGAAGATGAGGCGCCACGAGAAGCTGAGGTTGCCCGTCGTCGAGCAGCTGCCCCACCGCGTGCGCGTGTCGCGCACGCTGACGCGCACGACCTTGCGGTCGATCGTTTCGGCGAGCCGGCGCGCCCGCGCCAAGAGTTCCTGGCGCGCCAACTCGCGCACATGATCGCGCACGCGCCGCGCCAGATGCGCATGCTCGCCGGCGACGCGGATTTCCTCCCGCTCGACCCACACCGCGCCGCGCCCGAGGCTCGTGGGCATGTGACGGATGCGATGCGGCACGCCCATCAGCGGCACGAGCGCGCCCTCTGCGAACATGGTGCGCGGCGGCAGCGCGGCAAGCCGACGCTCAAGCCAGCGGCGATTATCCTCGAAGAACGCCAAGGCGCGCGCGGGCGAGCTGCGCGGCGGCAGCACGAGATCGACCGCCTCGCCCTGCGGGTCGATGCGTAGCGCCATGCGCCGCGCCCGCGGATGCATGGTGACTCGGACCGGCACCGCGCCGCTCATGAGCGAGAGCGAGGAGAGGTCCATGCGAAGGAGCGATGAGCGTGCCACGGCCCGAGCTTAGACCCGATGAATCAGCGCGGGCAAGTTCGCTGCTGCGCCGCCCTTTTTGCGGGACCGTCGCGGCACGCGCGGGAAACTGCTTGCGCCTGCATGCATCGCCGGTCTCATGCCGGCGCATCGATCAGCGCGGTGATGGAAACGACCGGCCCGACGACCACGATCGCTGGCGGCTCGATGCCCGATCGCGCCGCATCCTCGGCCGCTTGCGCCAGCGCGGTGTGGACGATGCGCTGGCCGGCCAGCGTTGCCTTGCTGATGATGGCGACGGGCTCGTCGTCCGGGCGGCCGGCGGCCAGAAGCCGCGCCGCAATTGCCGCGAGATGCTTCAGCGCCATGTAGATGACAATGACCGGCGCGCCGCGCGACAGCGCCGTCCAATCGATGCCGTCGGGAATGTCGCCGCCGCTCGCCTGGCCCGTGACGAAGGTCACCGCCGCGTTGGTGCCGCGGTGGGTCGCGGGAATGCCGGCGGCGGCGAGGCCGCCGATCCCCGCGGTGATGCCCGGCACGATGCGGCAGGGAATGCCGGCGGCGGTGAGCGCCAGCGCCTCCTCGCCGCCGCGCCCGAAGACGAAGGGGTCGCCGCCCTTCAACCGCAGCACGCGCGCGCCGGTGCGGGCATAGGCGATGAGGCGCAAGGTGATGTCGGGCTGCTGCGGCGACGGCTTGCCGCCGCGCTTGCCGGCGTAGTCGAGCTTTGCCTGCGGCCGCGCCAGGCGCAGCACGCTCTCATCGACGAGCGCGTCATAGACGACGACATCGGCGTGACGCAGCGCATGCAGCGCCAGGAGCGTCAAAAGCCCCGGCGCACCCGGCCCGGCGCCGACCAGCCACACCGCGCCCGCCGCGAATTCGGGAAGATCGAGCGCCGAAGGATCGAGCTCCATCATGGTGCACAGCCTACACCGGCCGAACTATGATGATCCACCGGCAGAAGGATGGGGCCCATGAGCATCGAAACGCGCGTCGCCGCGCACTACGCCAAGGACGCGCTCGAGGACGCCATTCTCGCCGGCCTCGCCGCGTCGGGGAAGGATGTGGCGCATCTGACGCCCGCCGACCTCGCGCCGGTCGACGAGTTCCACACCGGCGGCGGCAAGGCGACCGCCGAGCTCGCCGCCGGGATGGGGCTCAAGCCCGGCATGCGCGTCCTCGACATCGGCTGCGGCATCGGCGGCGCGGCGCGGCAGTTCGCGACGGCGCATGGGTGCCGCGTCGTCGGCATCGACCTCACCGCCGATTATGTGCGCACCGGTGCAGCGCTCGCGCGGCGCCTCAATTTGCAAACGCTCGTCAGCTTCGCGGCGGCGAGCGCGACCGCCCTGCCGTTCGCGGCGCAAAGCTTCCAGGCCGCCACCATGATCCACGTCGGCATGAATATCGCCGACAAGGCGGCGCTTTTCGCCGAGGTGCGGCGCGTCCTGCGCCGTGGCGGCATCTTCGCGCTCTACGACATCATGCGCGCCGGCACGGACGAGCCGCTTTATCCGCTGCCCTGGGCGGCGAGCGCGGAGACGAGCTTTCTCGAACGCGCCACCACCTATCGCAGCCTTTTCGAGGCCCAGCAGTTTTCCATTCTGCGGGTGCGCAACCGGCGCGGCGACGCCATGGCGTTTTTCGCGCGCGGGACCGCGCGTGCGGCGGCCGGCCCGCCGCCGCTCGGCCTCCACCTCCTGATGGGGCCGGATACGGCGCTGAAGATCGACCATGTGCGCGACGGTCTGGCGCGCGGCGTGATCGTGCCGTGGGAGATGATCTTGCGCACGGTGTAGACGAAACGCCGCATCTGTTGCACCGTAATGGGGATTGCAAGCCGTGGCCGTCACGGCGAGAATTGGAAGAGTTGGGCGAATGAAAGCGCGGAGACGTCTGGGAGCGATGGGATTGGGGCTGGCCCTGGGGCTGGCGGGTGGCGCTGCTGTGGCGCAACCGGTCTATTGGTCCACGGTGGCACTTGCCGCCCAGCACAACGAGACCGGTCAGGTACAGGCGCTGCTGCTGAAGGGCGGCGCCGATCCCGATGCCATCGAAAGCATCAGCAACCGCACGGCGCTCGATTGGGCCGCCTCGTACAACAACGTGTTGATGGCGCAGATCCTGCTCGCGCACGACGCCCATGTCGATGCCCGCGACCCCAGCGGCAACACGGCGCTCTATTGGGCGGCCGAGCGCGGCAATCTCGCGGTGATGCGCTTCCTCATCGCCCACAAGGCCCAGGTCGATGCGACGAACCGCGCCGGCACGACACCGCTGATGGCGGCGGCAGACAATACGCAGCCGGAAGCGGTGCGGCTGCTGCTGGACCACGGCGCCGATCCGAAGAAGCAGGACTTCACCGGCCGCGACGCCGCGGGCTGGGCCGCGGGCAAGCCGAGCGTGCTCCAGGTGCTCGCGAGCAAGCCCTAGCGCGCCGCCTCACCCCGGCGCGCCGCGATAGAGCGTGAGTACCATGCGCTTGCCGTTCGAATAATCGAGCCCGCCGATGCGCGCGACGACGCTTGCGGTGACGCCGTGCGCACCAAGCGCGCGGCGGAACGCGCCGTCGTCGCGGCTCTCCACCAGCGCAAGCGAACCGGGCGCGGCGGCGACGCGATCGGCGGCCACCTCCGGCGAGACCAGCTCCGTCTGCGTGCCCAAAAGGAAAACGAGGCTCGGCTCGGCATCGCCCGCGACAGCCACCGGCGCATCGGCGGGCGGTCGGGCGCGTGCCACCGCGCTTGCGGCCTCGCGGCTCAACCACAGCGGACTGAGCCGCGGCGCCTCCAGCGCGATCGCCGCCGGCACCACGAACAGCGCCAGCAGCACCGCCTGCACGCCGAGCCCGGCCAGCGGCCCGCGCCACGCCGCGCGCAGCATGGATCCGCCGTAGACGATGATCACCACCGCCACGACGACGCCCGTCGCGTCGATGCCGACTCCCAACTGCACCGGGGCGAGCGCCAGCGTTGCGGCGATGACGAGCGACGCCACCGCCCACACGCCGCCGACTAGGCGCACGAGCCACCGCGGCGCAACTGCATGCGCGTCGGCAACGGCGCATCCGGCCAGCAGCGCCAGCGCGGGAAAGACCGGCAGGAGATAATGCGGCAGCTTGGTCGGCACCAGTTCGAGCACGAACCAGAACGGCACCGCCCAGGCGAGCAGGAACCGCTGCGCCGGCGCCGCGCGGGCGCGCCACGCCCCGGCGAAGGCGCCGCCCAGGAACAGCGATCCCGGCCAGAACGTGACGAAGACGAGCACCAGGTAATATCCCGGCCACGCGCCATGGCTCTCCTGCGACCCCAAGACCTTGCCGAGAAAATCATGGCCCAGGGACTGGCCGATAAATGCGCCCCCGGTGGCACGAGTGATCGCGACGAGCCAGGGCGCCACCAGCGCCACGACGAGCGGCACGCCCCACAGCGGCCGCAGTCCCTTGAGCCAGCGCCAATCGCGATCGGCGAGCGCCAGCGCGATCGCGGTGAGCGCGGAGAGCGCCGGCACTACCGGGCCCTTGACCAGGATCGCCGCGGCCTGGGCCACCCAGAAGACGAAGGCCCATCGCCGCGCCGCCACACCACCGCCGCGCGCGGCGCGATAAATTTCGCCGAGCGCGCCCAGTGCCGCGACTGCCGTGGCGAGCAGCACGGCGTCGGTCTTGGCGAGATGCGCCTCGACGGTGAGATCGAGCGACGCGGCGAGGAGCGCCGCGCCGATGAGCGCCGCCTCGCGCCCGACAAGGCGCGCGCCGAACGCGAACGTCATGAGCACCGCGGCCATCGCGCCCATGAGCGAGGGCACGCGGTAGGGCCAGATCGCGCTGCTTTCAGGCTCGCTCAGCGCCGCGACCGCTGCCGCCTGCAGCCAGTAGATGCCGGCGGGCTTGCGGTTGCGCGCATCGTCCTGGAAGCGGATGCGGATAAAGTCGTGGCTCTCCAGCATCTGGCGCGTCGCCTGGGCAAAGCGTGCCTCGTCGCGGTCCATCACCGGCAGGCTGGCGATGCCCGGCACATAGAGCCCGAGGCAGAGCAGCACCAGGAGCGCGTAGGGCCGCCAGCCACGGCTTGCCGCGGCGATCGCCGCGGTGCGCGGCGCGGTCGGCACGATCAACTCCGGCGGCGCGACGCTGCGGGCGGGCATGGTGGCGGCGCCCTAGCACACGGCAGCGGCGCTCGCCAGCACGCGCGGCGTGCCGCGACGCTGCGGCGATTGACGATGGCAGGCACCGCGGCCAATCCTCGCGGGATGCTGTTGTTTTTTGCAGGCGGTGCCGATCCACTGCTCGTTTTGCTGCTGGCGCTGGCGCTCGACCTCGTGGTGGGGGGCGAGGCGGCGCTGTGGCGCGTGGTGCCGCATCCCGTGACGTGGGTCGGCGCGGCGGCCCGGTGGCTCGACGTGCGCTTGAACCGCGAGCAACGCAGCGCGCGCACGCGGCGCCTGCGCGGCGTGCTCGCCGTCGTCGTGCTCAGCGTCGCCGCCGCGGCGCTGGGCCTGGCGCTGACGCTGGCATTGGGCGCGCTCCGCTTCGGCTGGGCGATCGAGGCGGTGATCGTCGCCATCCTCCTCGTGCAGAAGAGCCACTTCCTGCTGGTGGCCGAGGTCGCGGGGTCGCTGGCCGCGCCGCCCGCGGTGACCGATGCGCGTGAAGCGGTCGCGCGCATCGCCGGGCGCGATCCCGACCGTCTCGACGAGCACGGGCTCGCGCGCGCCGCTATCGAATCGCTCGCCGCGAACTTCAGCGACGGCGTGGTGGCGCCGGCGCTGTGGTTCGCGCTGCTGGGCCTGCCCGGTCTCTTCGTCTACACGACCGCGAGCACGCTTGCCCGCATGATCGGCCACCGCTCGCCGCGCTATCTGCAATTCGGCTGGGCGGCGGCGCGATGGGACGATCTTCTCGATCTCGCGCCAGCACGGCTGGCGGGAGGGATCCTTTGTCTGGCCGCCATGCTGACGCCGCGGGCGAGCGGACGGGGCGCATTCACGACCATGCGGCGCGACGCCGGCAAGCACCGCTCCCCCAACACCGGCTGGCCCGCGGCGGCAACCGCCGGCGCGCTCGGCCTCGCGCTGGCGGGGCCGCAGCGTCATGGCGGCGTGGTGGTCGAGGCGCCGTGGCTCGGCACCGGACGCGCGCGGGCGACGAGCGCGGACATCGCGCTCGCGTTGCGGCTCTATCTCGTCGCGTGCCTCGTGCTCGCGACGCTCGTGCTCGCCCTGCTCGCGGCGTTCACGCGGGGAGGGTGACGGGATGAAGCTGCGGCAGCGGCCCTTGCGCCGTATCGGGAAAGCGCGCCGGCGCCAGCGTCAGCGCCGTCCCCGGGCGCCACGCGCCAAGGTTATCCAGGCGCACCACGGCATGCGCGCGCACGCCGTCGGCGATCCAGGCCTGGAACGCGAGATAGGCATGCGTCGGACCCTGATCACTGCCGTCGCCGCGCGCCGGCTCCAGCGCGACGATGACGCCGCCGCAGCGCTGGGCCGCAATGGCGAACCGGCCGCAATCAAGCTCGCCCTCGCGGAAGAAGGGATCGCGCTCGGGCGCGCCCCAGCGCGCGTGGACCTGGTCCTGAAGCGCGCGCGGCAAGGTCGCGAACCAGGTGTCGTAATCGCTGCGCGGAAAGGTCTCGTCGCTGAAGCGATAGGGCGCGGCATTGCTCGGGCCGGCGTCCAGGAGCGCTGCCAGCGCGGCCCCATTGACAGGAATGGCGGCGACGCGATGGCCCGAAGCGGCAAGCGCGCGCAACACCGCGATCGCCGCCTCGGCCGCATCGGGCGCGACGCCAGCACCACCGGGCGCGGTGACCAGCGCCACGACGATGCGCCGCTCGATTGGTGTGGCGCGCAGGAAACGCGTCCAGTTGCGCGCGAGATCGGCGATGAAGGCGATGCGGTCGCCGTCGGGCGAGTTCTTCAGACTCACCGCCAGCACCGGCACATCCGTGCGGACGCCTGCGACGGGAGTGGCTGTGGCATTGAGAACGATGTTGGGCACCGCCGCGGCGAGCGCTGCCTCGACGTCCCCGTCTGCGCGCACGATCGGCACTGCATTGAGCGCGCGCGCCGCGAGCGCCGCGACGAGCGCGGTGGCGCCCGCCTGGTCGGATGCCTCGAACAGCACGGCAACGGTCGGGACGCCGGTGCGCAGCGACGCGCTTTGTTGCATCGCTTCCATCACGGCCGGGCCACTACCGCGGCGCGGTCCTTCAGGACCAGCGGCAGGCCGGCGGCGATGAAGACGACGCGCTCGGCAATTTCGGCGATCTCGCGGTTGAGGCGGCCGGCGTGATCGCGGAATTCGCGCGCCAGGGGATTATCCGGCACGATGCCGAGCCCGACTTCGTTGGCCACCATCACCACGCTGCCCTCAAGACGCGGCAGCGCGGCGATGAGCGCCGCGCTCTCCGCCGCCACGTCGCGGCCGCCAAGCATCAGGTTGGAGAGCCACAGGGTCAGGCAATCGACCAGGATCGGGCGCTCGGGCCGCGCTTGGGCCACCAGCAGCGGCACGAGCGCGAGCGGCTCTTCGACCGTGGTCCAGCGCGGACCGCGGCGGGCGCGATGATGGGCGATGCGCGCGCGCATCTCCTCATCGAGCGGCTCGGCCGTGGCGACATAGAGCGCCGCCGGGGCGCGCTCTTCGATCAGCCTCTCGGCATGGCGGCTCTTGCCCGAGCGCGCGCCGCCCAGCACCAGAACCAGGCGCGGCACCCCAGCGTGACCGGGCATGGGCGAGGCTGCGTCCATCTTTCCGTCACAGCGGCGGGTTGTTCACCGCGACGACGCGCCAGCGACGCGCGCTGCCGGGATCGGCGAAATGCTCGATGCGGGTCAGCGAAAGATTGTCGACGACGAAGGTCAGCGCATGCTCGGGCGCGAGATCGAGCGCCAAGGCGAGCGCGGCGCGGATGGTGCCGCCGTGCGAGACGGAAACGATGTCGCGGCCACGGTGCAGCGCACTGAGCCGCACGATGGCAGCCTGCACACGGGCGGACAGCGCGGCGAAGCTCTCGCCCCCGGGCGGCACCTCGTCGGCCGGCGCCAGCCACAGGCGATGCCATTCCTCGCCCTGGCGCGCATAGAGTTCGCTGTACTTGACGCCCTGCCAGGCGCCGAAATTCTGCTCGATGAGATCGGGCTCGATATGGATGCCGGGACCGGGAATGGGATCGGGGCCGGGCGCGCCAGCGGAAACCAGCGCCGCCGCGGTCATCTGCGTGCGCATCAAAGGGCTCGCGATCCACACCGCGTCGCGCGGCAGGCGCGGTGCGAGGCTTGCGAAGCTTACCGCGTCCGCCACATCGCAGGGAAAATCGGTCTGGCCGTAGCAGCAGCCCTGGTTCACCGTGACCGGGGCATGCCGGACCCACCACCATCGCGTCATGTCGCCCATGCTGCCGCTGCGAGCAGCATCGCTGTCTCGCCCCCCTGTTCGATCGCACCCAGAATGTCGCCGGTATGGCCGCCGATGGCGCGGCGCGCGAGCGTGGCGATGAGCGCCATCACGATCGCCGCCCCCACGAGTGCGGCCACGCCCGCGCCGATGCCCAGCGCCAGCAGCGCCAGTACCGCCGCGATGACGAGCGCGGACGCCACCGAAGCGGCCTCGGGTGCGCCCGCGTCGGCGCCGAGCCCGTCGCTGCGTGCCGCCGGAAGATAGCGCATGACCGCCGGCAGCCCGCCGCGCCCGACCGCGTGCGCCGCGACGAGCGCGCCCAGAACCGCCCAGCGTCCCGCGATCGCGTCGAGCGCGGCGGCGCGCAGGCCGACGCTGAAGACGAGCGCCAGCACGCCGAAGACGCCGCTGCGGCTGTCGCGCATGATGGCGAGCCTGGCCGCGACATCTCGGCCGCCGAGCCCGTCGGCGGTATCGGCGAGCCCGTCCTCGTGCAGCGCGCCGGTAACGAGCACGCCGGCACCGACGGCAACCAGCGAAGCCGCCAGCGGCGGCAGCGCCAGCATCACCGCTACGGCAAAGACCGCGCCGCAGATCACGCCGATGAGGGCGCCCACCACCGGGAAAGCCCAGGCGCTGCGGCCAAAGATCTCCGGGCTCGGGCGCCGGCCCGGTGCCCAGCGGCAGCCGCGTGAAGAAGCGGGCCACGGCGAGAAACTCCGCACGGCGGTGGTCGGCATCGATCCAGGAAGGCGGCGGCATGGCAGCAATCTTACGCCCAAGCGCCGCCGCGACCCAGCCCCAACCGCCGCCCCCCACGCCGGCGCGATTGACCCTGCGCGGGGTCGCGCGTCATCATGGCGGCGATCTCGGCACACGAGGACGAACATGACGGAGCGGGAGCCGGCGGCAACCCTGGCGGAGATGCGCGCGCTGCTGTTGGACATGCCGGGGCCCGACCTCGAGGCGGCGACGGCGGCGGCCGTGCGCGAGGCGCAGCTGACCAAGCCCGCGGGCTCGCTCGGCCGGCTCGAGAACATCGTGCAGTGGCTGGCGACATGGCAGGGAAAGCACCCGCCGACCGTCGGCCATCCGCGCACTGCCGTCTTTGCCGGCAATCACGGCGTCGCGGCGCGCGGCGTATCGGCCTATCCGGCCGCGGTGACGGCGCAGATGGTAGCGAACTTCGTCGCCGGGGGCGCCGCGGTCAATCAGATTTGCCGCACCGTCGACGCCGATCTCAGGGTCTATGAGATGTCGCTGGACGACCCCACCGCCGACTTCACCACCGCGCCGGCGATGAGCGAGGAGGACTGCGCGCTCGCCATCGCCTATGGCATGATGGCGGTCGAGCCGGGCGTCGATCTTCTGGCCGTCGGCGAGATGGGCATCGCCAACACGACCGCGGCGGCGGCGCTGGCGGCGGCCCTGTGGGGTGGCGCGGCGAGCGAGTGGGTGGGACCCGGCACCGGCGTCATCGGCGACGCGCTCCAGCGCAAGATCGCAATGGTCGAAGAGGCCGTCGCGCGCCATCGCAGCACGGCGCATGATCCGTTCGAACTGCTGCGCCGTCTCGGCGGGCGCGAGCTTGCGGCGATCGTGGGCGCGGTGATGGCGGCCCGCCAGGCGCGCGTGCCCGTACTCCTCGACGGCTATGCCGCAACCGTCGCCGCCTCGGTGCTGCACGCGGCCGACCGCCATGCACTCGATCACTGCCTCGTCGCCCATCTCTCGCCCGAGCCCGGCCACGGCCGGCTCGTGGCGCGACTGGGCAAGGTGCCGCTGCTCGATCTCGGCATGCGGCTGGGCGAGGGCTCGGGCGCGACGCTCGCCATCGCCCTCGTCAAGGCGGCGGTGGCCTGCCACACCGGCATGGCCACCTTCGCCGAAGCCGGCGTGAGCCGGCGCGGGACATGAGGGCTTAGGGCGACAGCTCCTCGAGCAGTTGGCCGCGGGTCTCTACCGCGAAGAACCACATCGTCGCGGCGCCGACGAGCGCGGCTGCGGCGAGCATGAGGAAGTCGGCGCCGAGACTGGCGTTCTGCAGCACCAGGCCGATGATCGGCGGCCCGACGATCGAGCCCATGCGCCCCCAGATGCCGGTGATGCCGGACCCCAAGGCGCGAATGCGGGTTGGATAGAGCTCGGCCGGATAAAGCGTCATGCCGAGCTGAAGCTGGGCAAGGAAGTACGAGGCGATGGTCGCCAGCACCAGCATGGTCGCGACCGTGATGCCCGTGCCCAGCCCGAAGACGATGATGAGCGGCACCGCGGTGAGCGTGAAGCCCAGCGTGAACCACACCCGCCGTCCCGCGCGGTCGACCATGAACGAGCAGGTGAGAACGCCGAGCAGCAGCGCCACGTTGCTCAGCACGCTCAACATCAGCGCCTCTTGGTTCGGCAGATGGAACACGGTCTTGTAGATGCTGGGCAGCCACAGCGTCACGCCGAACCCGACGAAGGTGGCGATGAACGACATGATCCACACCGTGATGGTGCGGCGCAGATACCGCCCGCCGAAGAGGTCGCGCCAGCTTGCGCGCACGTCGCGGATCGGCGGCACCGATGTGCTGGGCGGCGGCAGCTTGCGCCGGTCGCCCTCGCTGACCGCGTCCTCGATCGCCGCGAGCGTGCGGTCGGCCTCGGCGAGCCGGCCGCGGCTGGCGAGCCAGCGCGGCGATTCCGGCAGCGTCCGGCGGAAGACGACCGCGAGCGCCGCCGGAAAAGCGCCGATGATGAACATCCACTGCCAGCCCAGATGCGGCACGACCCACACCGCGACGAGCGAGACCAGGATGATGCCGACGGGATAGATGCTCTGGTAGATGAGCACGAACCAGCCGCGCCGCTCGGCCTTGGCGAACTCGTTGATGTAGGTGATGCCGATCGGCAGCTCGCCGCCCAGCCCGATGCCCGCGATGAAGCGCAACACCAGGAGCGACGCGAAATCCCAGGCAACGGCGGAGGCCAGACTGAGCACCGAGAACAAGGCCACCGTCCAGATGAGGACGCGCAGGCGTCCATACCGCTCTGCCGCCCAGCCGAAGCCCGCGCCGCCGAGGGCCTGGCCGAGGAAGCCGCTGGAGATGAGAAAGCCGATGTCGGACGGGCGCAGATGCCACAGCCCGATAAGCGCCGGCGCCACGAAGGCGATGGTCAGCGCGTCGAACGCATCGAAGAAGGTGGCGCTCGCCACGATGATGCGCATGCGCACGTGCCAGCGCGATACCGGCAGTCGTTCGATGCGCGCGACGATCGATTTCGGCAGTTACGGCATTTGGTGTCATCGCGTCCCCCCCGGTTGCGACCATGTCATTCCCCCTGCTGCAACAGCGCTCCGCGCCGGCGTGCGATCTGAACGCGTAGAGGAAAGCGGCCGCGCCAGCGCGCAAGATAGACGAGATCGAGGCCGCGGCAGCGACGAAATGGCCGACGGCGAAGCGATGCTCGAACATCATCGTGCGCATCCCCTCGAACACATGCGCGCTCGGCAGCGCCCAGGCGACGAGCTGCAGCCAGTGCGGCAGAATCGAGACCGGGTAATAGACGGCCGAGGCCGGCGCCAGCAGGAACACCGCCAGCCAGGCGAGGCTCTCGGCGCCGAGCCCGTGGCGCAGCAGGAACGGCGCCGATGCACGAGGCCCAGCGCCCAGCCCATGACGAGGAGCAGGGTGAAGAAGGCGATGAGCGGCAGCCCGAGCGTGAAGATCGAGTAGTGGTAGAGCGGAATCGCCAGAAGCGCCGCCGGCACCATGCCGATGAGCACGCGCACGAGGCTCATGGCGACGAGCGACAGCGCCCATTCGGAGGGCCGCAGCGGGGTGATGAAGAGCTGGCCCAGATTGCGCGACCACAGCTCTTCGAGGAACGACACCGAGACGCCGAGCTGGCCGCGGAACATCACGTCCCACAGCAGCACCGCGCCGAGCAGCACCCCGGCGGCGCGCGCCACGTAGGCGCTGTTGGTCATCAGGAACTGGCTGGTGAAGCCCCACAGGATCATCTGCATCGTCGGCCAATAGACGAGCTCCAGCGCGCGCGGCCACGAGCTTTTGAGCAGATAGAGATAGCGCACGCACCATCGTCGCCGATGCGCGGCGCGGCGAAAGCGGCGCGGGCGCGCTCACTGGCGCCGCTCGGCACGGCCGCTGCGGGCGATGTGGAGGAACACCTGCTCCAGCGTCTCGCGGCCGAAGCGGCGGATGAGGTCGGCCGGCGCGCCGCGATCGACGATGTGGCCGGCGCGCATCATCATGACGTCGCTGCACAGACGCTCGACCTCGGCCATGTTGTGCGAGGCGAGCAGGATCGTCGCCCCGGTCCGGGCGCGATAGGCCTCGATATAGCCGCGCACCCAGTCGCCGGTATCGGGATCGAGCGAGGCGGTGGGCTCGTCGAGCAGCAGGAGGCGCGGCTCGTTGAGGAGCGCCTTGGCGAGCGCCACGCGCGTGCGCTGCCCGAGCTCAACGTCCCGGTCTGGCGGTCGAGGAAGTCGTCGAGCTGCAGATCCCGGCCAGCACCGCGATCCGCGCCGGCAAGCATCGGCGAGACCGTAAAGCCGACCGTACACGATGAGATTCTGCCGCACCGTCAGCCGATGCGGCAGGTCGATATAGGGCGAGGAGAAATTGAGCTGCGGCAGGACGCGGTAGCGATGGCGCAGCATGTCCTCGCCCAGCACGCGAATGTGCCCGGCGGTCGGCACCAGAAGGCCCAGAAGCATGGCGAGCGTCGTCGTCTTGCCGGCGCCGTTGCCGCCCAGCAGCGCGGCGGTCACGCCGCTTTCCACCACGAAATCGATCCCCGCCACCGCGACGGTGCGGTCGAACCGCTTGACGAGGCCGCTGACGGCGATGACCGGCTCGGACACGGCGGGCACTATGGCGCATGACGCCGGAGGCTGCCAGACGTGGGCAACCGGTGCCCGCAGGCCCCGGGGAGACTATACGATGCCGCCATGAAGCCGTCGGCGGAGCCCGCGCGCGCCTACCCGGCCACCGGCACCGATGTCTCGGTGAGCCTGCGCAAGCTCGTGTTCATCCGCTGGGTCGCGGTGATCGGCCAGGCGGCGACCGTGCTGGTGGTGCGCTTCGGCTTCGGCTTCAACGTTCCGGACCGAGGCGGCGCTGACGGCGGTCGCCATCTCGGCGGCGCTCAACATCGCCGCGATCCTGTCGCACCGCGGCGGCGCGCGGCTCGGCGACCGCGAGGCGGCGCTCTATCTCGCCTACGACACGCTGCAACTGGGCGTGCTGCTCGTTTCTCACCGGCGGCCTGGAAAACCCCTTCGCCATCTTGATGCTGGCGCCGGTGACGGTCTCGGCCACCATCCTGTCGCGCACCAGCGTCATCGGCGCTCTCGGCGCTCACCGTCGCCGCGATCAGCCTGCTCGCGGTGCTGTCCACCTGCCGCTGCCGGCGCGGCCCGGACATGTCGCTCGAGCCGCAGCCGCTCTATGTGCTCGGCATGTGGACGGCGCTGGTCTCCTCGACCGTGTTCATCGCCGGCTATACCTGGTCGGTCGCCGAGGAGGCGCGGCGCATGCGCGACGCCTTCGCCGCGACGCAGCTGGCGCTTGCCCGCGAGCAGCGCATCTCGGCCGTAGGCGCGCTCGCCGCCGCCGCCGCGCACCAGCTCGGCAGCCCGCTCGCCACCATCGCCGTCGTCGCCAAGGAACTCGTGCGCGACCTGCCCGCCGACAGCCCCTATGCCGAGGACGCGCAGCTCCTGCTGAGCCAGAGCGAGCGCTGCCGCACCATCCTGGCCGAGCTGTCGCGCCAGCGCGACGGCGAGGAGGGCGGACATTTCGCCCGCCTGCCGGTCTCGGCGCTGGTCGAGGCCGCGGGCGAGCCGCACCGCCGGGCCGGCATCGCCATGGGCTTTGCCACCGTGCCGCCCGACCCCGACGCCGCCGGCCCGGCGCTCGCCGAGCCGCTGGTCTCGCCCAGCCCGGAGATCATGCACGGGCTCGGCAACCTCATCCAGAACGCGGCACAATTCGCCCGCCGCGAGGTCGCGGTCACGACGAGCTGGAGCGAGGACACGGTAACGGTCGAGATCGTCGATGACGGGCCGGGCTTCGCGCAGCAGGTGTTGGCGCGCATCGGGGAACCCTATATCTCGGGACGGAGCGGCGAGACGCAGCACATGGGGCTCGGCATCTTCATCGCCCAGAGCCTCTTGGAGCGGACCGGCGCGCGGCTCGCCTTCGCCAACGCGCCCGACGGCGGCGCCGAGGTGATGGTGGAATGGCATCGCGCCGATCTTGCCCCGGTCGAGGGGCGGCCGGGAACACGGGAGACGGCGGGATGAGCGAGAACGAGGATCGCGACAACGGCGAGGACGCGGGCGAGGCGCTGCCGGCGGCGCTGGCGGGCCTGCCCGAGAGCGCGCGCACGCTGCTCATCGTCGACGACGACGCGCCGCTGTGCCAGCGCCTGGCGCGCGCGATGGAGCGGCGCGGCTTCGTGGTCGCGACCGCCGACAGCGTCGCCGACGGGATCGCGGCGGCGAGCGCGCATCCGCCGGCCTTCGCGGTCGTCGATTTGCGCCTCGGCGACGGCAGCGGGCTCGCCGTGGTCGAGGCGCTGCGCAAGTCGCGGCCCAGCGCGCGCATCGTCATGCTGACGGGCTATGGCAACATCGCCACCGCGGTAGCGGCGGTGAAGGCCGGCGCCGTCGACTACCTGCCCAAGCCCGCCGACGCCGACGCGGTCGAGCGCGCGCTCCTGGCCACCGACGCCGGCCTGCCGCCGCCGCCGGAAGACCCGATGTCGGCCGACCGCGTGCGCTGGGAGCATATCCAGCGCGTTTTCGAGCAATGCGACCGCAACGTCTCCGAGACCGCGCGCCGCCTCAAGATGCACCGCCGCACGTTGCAGCGCATCCTGGGCAAGCACGCGCCGCGGAGCTGACGCCGCGCGGCTGAGCGGGGCCGCATGACGTTGAAAGACGCCGTCTGCGCCCATTCCGGCCGCTCAAGCAAGGTTGGTCGCTTCTTGGAAGCGGACATTGGATCGGCACATGCATTCGACCGGCATGTGCCAGGAACCGACATCGGTGCGACTATTCGATCACCTGGTCGGCTATGACGAGCAATGCCGGCGGGATCGTCAGGCCGAGACGGTGCGCCGTGCGTTGGTTGAGGGTCAGGCGGATCGTTCGAGGCGCCTCGAACGGGAGATCGGCGATGTTCTCCCCGTGCAGCAGTCGCGCCGTATATTCCGCGGCGCGTTGCAGATTTTCGGCCGGATCCGGTCCATAGGACGCGAGCGCGCCGGCCTCGGCTTCGAAGGAAAAGTCATGCACGGCGCCGAGCCGATGGGCGATCTCGGCGGCAATCAAGGTTTCCCGTCCGGCCCCGATCATCGGCCCGCCCGCGACGATGAGCCCGCCGAGGTTCCGCGCTTCCTCGCGATCGAGCACCGTGGAAAGTTCGGCGCTCGATGATATGCCCAGCGGGACGATCTCCGGGGCAGCTGCGTTCTCCCGGTTCTTGGCCGTCGCCAGGAGAACACCCTGGGCAGATGTGCCGACTTGATACAGGAGGCCGACGCGCTTCAGCGGTCCGACGAGGCGGCCGAGCAGCTCGACCTTCTTCCACAACAGCACGTCCTGCAACGTGAACAGGCCCGTGACATTGCCGGTCGGCCGCGCCACCGATTTCGAGAAGCCGAGCGTGGTTGGATCGCCCGTCAGGAACGCCACGACGATCGGAATGGAGTGCGTGAGTTTGACGAGCGTTGGAACTGCGGTCGCGGTGATAGCAACGATGACGGCGGGCTTCGCGGCGACGAGTTGCGCCGCCAGTTGCGGACTCACATCGTTCCAGGCATGGACCTCTGGCACGTAGGTCTGTCCCTCGACCTCGCCGAGATTGCGCAGCGCCTGACGGATGGCATCGGAGGCAGCGGTATCACCCGCACCGAACCCGACGGCGAGGAATGCGACGTGCGGCGCCGCCGTGGCCGCCCAAATCGTTTCCGGCCGCGCGATTGCACCGCCGAGTATTGCGATGAGATCGCGCCGCCTCATCCGGTCCCCCTAAGAGGTTCGTGAGAAGCGATAATAGCCTGATGAACTGGCCTGCCAAAAGCGCCGCGAATACGGCCGCGCCAAGGTCTGAGTCGGGTCAGAGTGAGACGGCGCCTGCGTCGAAATATGATTCAATGCGAAGCAACCGCGCGCCAAAGGATCACGTCTGCAGGAACGACCATTCCGTGCCTTCGACGACGAGGCAGGTGAGGCGGTCGGACATGAAGGCGCCGGTGTCGATGCCGATGCGGTTGCGGCGCACGTCCGGCGCCGGCGTGATGGTGTGGCCGTGCACGACGATGCGGCCGAACTCGGCGCCGGACGAGAGGAACTCGTCGCGGATCCACAGCAGATCCTCTTCGCGCTGCGCCTCGAGCGGCACGCCCGGCTTTATCCCGGCATGGACGAAGACATAGTCGCCCTCCTCGTGCCGAAGCTTGAGCCCGCGCAGGAAGTCGAGATGCACCGGCGGCAGGACGTGGACGAACGCACGGCGCGCGCGCTCGAGCGCCGCGAAATCGGCATGCGCCTCGGGCGCATCGATGCCGTAACTCTGCAGCGTCTCGCGGCCGCCATAGGTGAGCCAGTTGGGACCGATGGCGGCGTCCTCGAGGAATCGCAGCATGATGTCCTCGTGGTTGCCCTTGAGATGAACGTGCTCGAAGCTGGGCAGCCGCTCGTGCCGCAGGAACTCGATCACCTCGCGCGACTGCGGGCCGCGGTCGACGTAGTCGCCGAGCGTGATCACGACATTGCGCGGCGCCTGCCGGCGATAGGCGTCGTCATGCACGAGCGCGCTCATCTGGCGCAGGAGGTCGAGGCGGCCGTGGATATCGCCGATGGCGTAAACGCGGGTATCGGCCGGGCCGGCCGGCGCCGCGGGCTCGGCACGGCCGCGGCCGGCAAGGAAACGAGCGATCATGGCGGGACTATAGGGGCTGGAGCCGGTCTCGGCACCTCCCGGACGAGGGCCGCGATCACGCGCCGCGCTGGGCGCCGCGCAGACCCACGCGCCGCGCCGTCCAATAGTTCACCCGCTCCATCAGCCGGGCGAAGGCGACCGGCTTCAGGATGAAATCGTTGCCGCCGCACGCAAGGCCCAGGCGCACGTCCTCCGGCGCGTTGCGCGAGGTGAGAAAGGCGATCGGCACATGGCCGAGATTGGCTTCGGTGCGCAGGCGGCGGCAGGTCTCGAACCCGTCCATCTCCGGCATCTGCACATCCAAAAGGACGAGGCGCGGCTCGATCCGGGCCACCAGGCTCAGGCATTCCGCCCCGCACGACACGCCGATGAAGGAGAAGCCGCCGGCCACGACGAATTGCTCCAGCAGACGCAAATGCTGCGCCATGTCGTCGACGCCGATGACGATCTTGTTCTTGTTGGCGGCGTTTGCGCCCGGTTCGGCCATGCACTAGGTCCCCCCATGGTTTAAGGGAGACGAGGTGAACAAGTGGTTGAGCCGCGGTGGTTAGCGGGAATTTAACTCCCGAGGCTCAAAATCGCCGCTTCAACGGCGTGCCCCGGGGATCATGAAGCGTAGTTCAACCGAAAAATCCACGAGTGTCGAGCGGCTGCTGTTCGATTGCGTGGATCGGCTGAGCGCAACCCCAAGGGCAAACGCGCCGTGGTGATGCATCTGTCGCATCTGCGGCCCGACAACCGTGGCGCGCGCCAGATCGGCATCGCCGCCAACACCTTCGAGGCGCTGGTCAAGCAGTTCGATGGCCAGATGTTCGTGCTGCAGCAGGGCGACATCGTCTTCATCAGCCGGAACGAGAACGCACCCGCCGTTGACGGCGCGGTGATGAAGGTGCGCTATCTCTTCGGCGACGACCCGCTCGCGGCCCAGGCCGGCGAGACCGATGACGGCTTCGCCACCTGGCATGATCTGGGCGCGGATTTCAACGCGTTCAAAACCTTCGTCGAGAACATCCACCGCGAGGAGGAGGGGCGGCGAAAGCGTCTGGAGGCGCTGGCCGGGGCCGCCGTGCCCGAGCGCCAGCCGCTCGACCCGACCGCGCTCGGCGAACTCATCAATGCCATCTCGCGCGCCGATCTGTCGAACCTCCTGCGGCGCCAGTCGGTGTGCAACATTGCCCCGGGCGAGATGCCGAAGCCGCTTTTCCGCGAGCTCTACGTCTCCATCCCCGATCTGCGCGACACCATCATGCCGCGGCGCGACATCACCTCCGACCGCTGGCTCTTCCAGTACCTCACCCAGACGCTCGACCGGCGCGTGCTGGCGCTCCTGCGCAAGGCCGACGATACCGGGCTTTCCCACTCCTACAGCCTCAACCTCAACGTCTCGACGCTGCTGTCGCCGGAATTCCTCGCCTTCGACGCGAGCCTCAAATCAGGCGCCCGCGGCAGCATCGTCATCGAGATCGAGAAGCTCGAGGTCTTCGCCGATCTCGGCGCCTATCTCTTCGCCCGCGAGTTCGTGCGCGAGCGGGGCTATCGCCTCTGTCTCGACAGTCTTACGCGGCTCACGCTGCCGTTCATCGACCGCGCCCGGCTGGGCCTCGATCTCGTGAAGCTGTTCTGGAACCCGGACATGGCCGAGGGCGACGCCACCGAGAGGGGTCGCGAGTTCCTGACCGCGCTGGAGCGCGTCGGCAAGAGCCGCATCATCCTCGCGCGCTGCGACAGCGAGGAAGCGATCGCGTTCGGGCAGCGCGTCGGGCTCAAGCTGTTCCAGGGCCGCATCGTCGACAAGATGCTGGGCGGGCCGGGGGTGACGCTGAACCGCAACCGCATTGCCGCTCCGGTTGCCGATCGCTGAGGCCAAACCGTCGCATTTCGCTTGCGCGCTGCCCGCCCTCGCCATAAGAGGACGGCCATGGCGCATTCGGATCTCGTTGCCTTCGTCGAGAAATTCGGCGCGCGCGTGCTCTGCGTCGGCGACGCGATGATCGATCATTACGTCCGTGGCCGGGTCGAGCGCATCTCGCCCGAGGCGCCGGTGCCGGTGCTGCACATCGAGAGCGAGGAGAGCCGCCTGGGCGGCGCCGGCAACGTCCTGCGCAATCTGCATGCGCTGGGCGTGGAGACCTGCTTCATCTCGGTCACCGGCAGCGACGCGGCCGGACGCGATCTGTCGCGCCTGGTGGCGGAGCTCGGCACGTCGGAAGCGCATGTCATCGCCGAGCGCGGCCGCACGACCACGGTGAAGACGCGCTACATCGCCGAGACGCAGCAGCTCCTGCGCTCCGACCGCGAGCAGGTCGCGCCGCTCAAGGATGAACTCCGCGGCGAATTCATCAAGCTCGTGCGTCAGGCCGTGACCGACCACCGGGTGGTGATCGTCTCGGACTACGCCAAGGGTGTGCTCGCCAACGGGCTTGCGGGCGAGATCGTCGAGGCCGCGCGCGCCGCCGGGGCGACCGCGGTGGTCGATCCCAAGGGCACCGATTTCGGCATCTATCGCGGGGCGAGCGTGCTGAAGCCGAATCGGCGCGAACTCGCCGCCGCCATTGGCCGGCCGATCGAGAGCGTGGACGAGATCGTCGTCGCCGCGCGCGAGCTCATCGCGGCTCACGATTTCTCGGCGATGCTGGTGTCGTGCGGCAAGGACGGGATGGTGCTGGTCGAACGCAGCGGCGGCGTCCATCACCTGCCTACCGCGGCACGCGAAGTCTATGACGTCTCCGGCGCGGGCGATACCGTGGTTGCGGTCCTCGGCGCGGCACTCGCGGCCGGTGCGAGCCTCTTCGATGCGGCGCAGTTGGCCAATGTCGCGGCCGGCATCGTCGTCGGCAAGGTCGAAACCGCCGTCGTCACGGCCGAGGAGCTCACCCAGGCGATCGTCGATCGCGACGCGCTCGAACACACCAAGGCGGCACCGCTTGGCCTCGCGCTCGATCACATCGGGCGCTGGCGCCGGCACGGGCTCACGGTCGGCTTCACCAACGGCTGCTTCGATCTGCTGCATCCCGGCCACGTCGCGCTCTTGAAGCAGGCGCGCGCCGCATGCGACCGGCTGGTGGTCGGCCTCAACAGCGACGCCTCGGTGCGGCGCCTCAAGGGCAGCGGCCGGCCGGTCCAGGATGCCGAGGCGCGGACCGCGGTGCTGGCGTCGCTCACCTCGGTCGATCTCGTCGTCGTCTTCGAGGAGGACACGCCGCTCGCGCTCATCGAGGCGATCCGCCCCGACCTCTTGGTCAAAGGCGCCGATTATCGCCCCGAGGAAGTGGTCGGCGGCGCGTTCGTCGAAGCCTATGGCGGCAAGGTGCTGCTGGCCGGGCTGGTGCCGGGCTACAGCACCACCGCGACGATCGCCCGCGCCGCCGGCTGAGTGAGCTACCGCTTGAGGGATTGAGGTTGAGCCGCATAGCCGTCACCCCGGCTTTCGCGCATAGGCGCTAAAATAAGTGGGCCATTGCTTGATAATGGCGTCGTCGCGGCGGCTCGTGGAGATGTCGTCGCAGTGCGGCGCTGGATTGTCGCAGGCGAGCGACGGTCGGCTGCGGAATGATCGCCTGAAGAAGCGTGGCGACGAGTTGACGCAGAACCCGCCAGGCACCGGGCGGCGTCAGGCGGCGTGGGCCGAGCGGGGAGAGTCCTCGAGTTCGTCGACGAGCGGCTCGAGCAAAAGGATGATCAGCAGATGAGCCAGCAGGTAGGGTCTGGCGGAACGTGCGTCGACACCCGGAGGTCCCCTCAGCCCGATCAGGCTCTTCAAGCGTTTGAAGCCGAGTTCGATGCGCCATCGCAGGCGATAGAGGGCGACAACATCGGCGGTTGGGAAGGCCTCCCGGGCAAGCGAGGTTACGAGGATCACCCAATCCGCAGCGATGAGCGTTCCCTGCGAGAGTTGATGGCTTCCCCGTTGCGCCTCCCGACGGGCTTTGCGCCGCGCCGCCTGTGCGGCTCCCACCGGCCGTTTGATGGCGACGAGACGCAGGCCAAGCGGCGGCCCGCGCTTGCGGCCGATCCAGATCGGTCGATCGATCCGTCCGCACGCCGCGCTCCGGCGCAGTTCGCCCCGGAGATCGACCGGCGCGCCATGGGCATCGAGCCAGCGTGCATTCCTCCAGCCGGCGCGGACGAGGATGTCGGCGCCCGCGGCCAGCACCGGCGCGATGCGATCGGCCTGCAGATAGGCGCGATCGGCGATGCGGATCGCGCCCGTGACGGCCGGGATCCGGTCGAGCCGCTCGCCCTCGCGCTGATCGGTCAGCTCGAAATGGCCAAAGCGTTCGCCGGGAAGGTCGAAGGCGCTGTGGATGCGCCACAGCTTGTTGTGCGTCCTGGCCGCCGGCCCGGCCTGCGGCACCGTTGTCCCATCGATGATCCGGATCAGCCGACCCTGGCTGGCCCGCGGCGCGCCAGCGGCCAGCACGCGGCCGACCAGCACGGCCAGCCAATCCCCGCACTGGCGCAGGCGATAGAGCAACGCCACATTGGATATATCGACCAGTCCGATCGATGTCGCCCACGCGGCGGTCGAGCGCAAGCCGCGCTCGCCCAGACAATACGCTAGGATCATCCGCAACAGATCGACTGCGCTTGCGATCACGCGCGCCCGCTGGAATGCCTTCGTGTCGCGCGCGCTGCGATCCAGCAGTTCCGCCCCGCCGAGCCGCGTCACGACGCTCGCCCAATCCCAATTCACCAGCGCTTCGTCAGTCATCGCAGTGTAGAATCACAACGGATTCCACGGTGCAAGCCTTATTTTAGCGCCTATGGGCGAAGGCCGGGGTCCAGGATCAATGCACGTCGCTTGCCCTGGGTCCCGGCTTTCGCCGGGACGACGAAAAAAGCGATGCGATCAGGCCGATTGTGCCCTACCGCTTGAGCGGCGGCAGCGGCTTGGCGTCGGCGGGGATCGGGTGCCGGTGCACGTTGAGGATCATCGACACCGTCGTGTAGTAGCCGACGGTGATGATGAGATCGACGACGCCGCGCTCGCCCCAACGCTCCTTGACCGCCGCGAAGGCCGCATCGCTCACCTCGCCGGTGCGCAGAAGCTCGGTCGCGAACTCATAGACCGCGGTCTCCTCGGCCGACATGGCTTGCGGCCGCTTGCCTTCGGCGAGCGTCTCGGCCTTGGCCGGATCGAGACCCGCCTCGAGCCCCATCTTGCGATGCGCCATCCATTCGTATTGCGCCGTCCAATGCCGCGCCGTGACGAGGATCGCAAACTCCTTGAGCGCATCGGGCAAGGTGTTCTTGAAGCGCACGCCGGCGCCCAACTGCTGCACGATCTCGCCGAGCTCGGGCGTGCGCAGCAGCGCCTGGAACGGGCCGCCACGCATCTGCTTGCGCGGGCCCGCGATGATCGCCTGCACGAGCCGCTTCTGCTCCGGCGTCATCTCGGCTTCGGTGAGCGTGTGGAAGCGTTCGGTCATGGTGCGTGTCCGGTCACGGGGAAAGGGAGCCAGAGCCATAACACACGGGCCCCCGGCGGCGCCATGGCGTCTCAATCAGGCCGGCAGCCTGGGCAGGATCCGGGCGAGCGCCGCGGCAAAGCCGCTGCGCTCCTCCTCGGTGCCAACGGTGACGCGGATGAGCCGGTCGAGCGGCGCCACGCCGGGCATGCGCAGGAAACACCCCTCCTCCTCGAGGAGCAGCGCAAGGCTCGCCCGCGCGCGGGCACCCGATCCCATGTCGATGGCGACGAAATTGGTGGCCGACGGCAGCGCCGTGAGCCCGAGGCTCGCCGCGAGCCTGGCATAGTCCGCGCGGCCGGCGGCGACGTGGGCAACCACCGCGGCGATGAAATCGCGGTCGCCCAACGAGGCCAGCGCCGCCTCCTGCGCCAGGCGGCTCACGCCGAAATGATGGCGGATCTTGTCGAAGGCGGCGACGATCTCGGCCGGCGCGATGGCATAGCCGATGCGCATGCCGGCCATGCCGTGCGCCTTGGAAAAGGTGCGCAGGCGCAGGACGCGGGGGTCCTCGGGATCGAGGTCGGGAAGCGTGCCGGGCGGCGCGAAATCGCTGTAGGCCTCGTCGAGGATGAGGTGGGAGCCGGGCGGCAGACCGGCAATGAGCCGCATCTGCTCCTCGACCGGCAGCCAGCTCCCGGTGGGATTGTCCGGATTGGAGAGATAGACGAGGCGGCTGGCGGTCGCACGGGCCGCCTGCGCCAGTGCCGCAGCATCGTTGCGGTCGTCGCGATAGGGCGCATGCACGAAGCGCCCGCCGAAGCCGCTCACATGGAAGGCGAAGGTGGGATAGGCCCCGTGCGACATCACCACGGGATCGCCGGGATCGACGAAGGCGCGCACCGTCAGGCCCAGGAGATCGTCGATGCCGATGCCGAGACCGATATTCTCGCGCCTCACGCCGTGATGGCGCGCCAACGCCTCGCGCAGAACATAGCCGTCGGGATCGCAATACCAGCTGACGCGCTGGGCCCCCTTGGCGATGGCGGCGATTGCCTTCGGCGAGGGGCCAAAGGCGCTCTCATTGGCGCCGATACGCAGCTTCAGCGCGCGCCCGAGGCGGCGTTCGAACGCCTCCGGCGCGACAAACGGAATCGTGGCCGGGAGCGCGGCGACCAGGCGCGCGTAGTGCCTTTGTCCGTCAGCCGCGCTCATGCGCCGGCTGCTCGCCAACGCTGCTGGTCGCGGGCTCGGCTACGGTCGTGACAACGCCCGGCGCCTGCACCTGCGGCACCGCGACGGCGTCCTCTTCTTTCATACCGGACTTGAAGGCTTTGATTCCCTTGGCGAAATCGCCCATGACCGAGGAGATCTTACCCTTGCCACCGAAGACCACGGCAGCAACGGCCAGGACCACCAGCCAGTGCCAAAGACTGAGACCACCCATGGCAGAACCTCGACAAAACCTCGAACGACGCAGGACTGCGCCCGTTTCTGCCCCGAAGGGCACAGGCCCGGGCGGTCCTTGTCAAGCAAAATTCGCCCACGGCACCCGGCACCTGTGGGTGTGAAGTGGCGCCGCCGCCCGCTCCTGTCAACCGCAGCCGCAGCATTGCGGCAATGTGCGTCGCTCTTCCGGGGTGGCGGCGCGGGCGGCGGCGATGTTAGCCTCATGCCATGCGAAAATTAGTTCCTGCCGTCGCCGCGCTCCTCGTGCTGGGAGCGGCGACGGCGTTCTTCCTCGCCACCCGCCATCCCACGCCGCCCGCGCCGGCAACGGCCGTAGCGGCGATCGCGCCACTGCCGGCGGCCCCCCCGAGCGCGCCCGCCGCTTCACCCGTGCCCTCACCCGCAGCGCCGCCCAAGAGCCCCGACCTTCCTACGATCACCGTCGGCGAGCGCCCCGTCCACGTCGTGCCGGAGGACAGGCCGACGCCGGAAGTGCCCATCACGCTCGAGACGCGCGAAGGCCGGGTGATCGGGCGATCGGAGAGTCCCGCACCCCTGCCCGCCTCCGCTCCGGCGCCACGCACGCTCGAGGCCCGGCCGCTGGTCGGTGCGGCGACGATCGCGGGCGGAGCGAGTCTCGGCGTGGACGGGCACACGGTGCGATTCTTCGGCGTGCGCGCGCCCGGCGCGCGCGATCGCTGCGCGGCGGCGGACGGCACGGCTCAGCCCTGCATCGATATCGCGCGGGCGGCGCTCGCGGCACAGCTCAAGAGCAACGCGACGGTACGCTGCACCATGCCGCCGGGACAGACACGCGATCCCGGATTCGTCTGTCACGATTCGGCGGGCGCCGATCTCGGCGGCTTCCTCGTGGCGGAAGGATTGGCACTCGCCGACACCACCAGCAGCTATCAGTACTTCGGTGCGCAAGGCGTGGCGCGCTCGTTTCACCGCGGTTTGTGGCGCTATCGCTGAGGTTTGCGTCCGCCGCGACCCATTATTGATTCACGACGCGCGCCGCGAAAGTAGCGAAATCACGATGCTGTCGCTATGGTTGGAAACTCATCCTTACGTGGATCGGGGGGCGGCGTTGCGGCATGACGGTCAATCGCGTCGAGGGCGGCATCTTCACCGTCATGGTGATCGGAATCGGTGATCCGCACGACCCGTCGCTGGCCGCTTCATTGGGCGAGCAGGTGAAGCGGAGCCCGGATTTTTTCGCCGATGCGCCGGTGGT
This sequence comes from uncultured Alphaproteobacteria bacterium, assembly GCA_963832575.1. Lineage (GTDB taxonomy): Bacteria > Pseudomonadota > Alphaproteobacteria > ATCC43930 > CGMCC-115725 > DATJLY01. The sequence continues at coordinate 877,985 of CAWHUT010000006.1, read as the reverse complement.
GCTCGATCTCAAGGACTGCCTCGGCTGCACCGCGACCGAAGACTTCGAGGAGCTGGACGGGGTGTTGCGCCAGCACCGCCTCATTCCCGTCGGCATCCAGAACGCGAGCGCGCTGCAGCAGCGCGCGGCGCTCGCCGCGGGCCTGGCGCCTTTCCCCGCATCCGGCGGCGGCGCGCGGCGCGGCGCGGCGCGCACCGAGGCCAAGGCGAACGCAACCCAGCCCCGCACCCGCCTGATCACCCGGCCGGTGCGCTCGGGCACACAGATCTATGCCAAGGACAGCGATCTCATCGTGGTGGCGCCGGTGAGCGCCGGGGCCGAGCTCGTCGCCGACGGGCACGTCCATGTCTATGGCACGCTGCGCGGCCGCGCCATCGCCGGCGCCCGCGGCGATGTGAGCGCGCGCATCTTCGTGCAGCGGCTGGAAGCCGAGCTCGTCGCCATCGCCGGGCGCTATCTCGTGAGCGAGGCGATTGCACCCGAGCATCTGAGACAACCGGCGCAGGTGGCGCTGGTGGAGGACCGTCTGCAGATCCTGCCGGGCTTCGATTTCGTGCCCGGCCCCGAGCGAGAGTAAAGGAGAGTCCGTTGGGCAAGGTGATCGTGGTGACTTCGGGCAAGGGCGGCGTCGGCAAGACGACGACCGCCGCAGCCATGGCGACGGGGCTGGCGCAGCGCGGCCACAAGACGGTGGTGATCGATTTCGACGTGGGCCTGCGCAACCTCGATCTGGTGATGGGGTGCGAGCGCCGCGTCGTCTATGACTTCATCAACGTCATCAACGGCGACGCCAAGCTCAACCAGGCGCTCATCCGCGACAAGCGCATCGACAAGCTCTACGTCTTCCCGACCTCGCAGACCCGCGACAAGGATGCGCTGCGGCGGGAAGGCGTCGACCGGGTGATGGAAGAGCTGCGCGGCGAGTTCGAGTACATCCTCTGCGACAGCCCCGCCGGCATCGAGCATGGCGCGCTGAGCGCGCTCTATCATGCCGACGATGCCATCATCGTGACCAACCCGGAAATCTCCTCGGTGCGCGACAGCGACCGCATCATCGGCCTGTTGGCCTCCAAATCGCGCCGGGCCGAGCGCAACGAGCCGCCGGTCGTCGAGCATCTGCTGCTCACCCGGTATTCGCCCGAGCGCGTGACGCGCGGCGAGATGATGTCGGTCGATGACGTGAAGGAAATCCTGTCGGTGCGGATCCTCGGCATCATCCCGGAATCGCCGTCGGTGCTGCGCGCGTCCAACACCGGGACGCCGGTGATCCTCGACCAGGAAAGCCCGGCCGGGCGCGCCTATGAGGACGCGGTCGCGCGCTTCCTCGGCGAGCAGCGCGAGATGCGCTTCGCCCAGGCGCCGCGCCGCAACATCCTGCGCGCGCTCTTCGGCAGGGCACAGTGATGCGGCTCTTCGACATTCTCTTTCCCGGCCGCGCGCCGAGCGCGGCGATCGCCAAGGAGCGGCTGCAACTGGTGCTCGCGCACGAGCGCCTGAGCTGCGACGGCCCCGACTTCCTGCCCGATCTGCAGCGCGACCTCCTGGCGATCGTGCAGAAATATATCGAGGCCAGCAACGATGCGATCGAGGTGAAGCTCGGCCGCAACGGCGGCGCCTCGGTGCTCGAGATCAATGTCGAGCTGCCGCGCCGGGAACGGGCCCCGCTCGCGCGCGCCGCCGTTTCGCGGTTCTAGCCTCAACGTCGTCATTGCGAGGAGCAGCGCTCCGAAGCAATCTCCCGCCGGCTGGAGATTGCTTCGCTGCGCTCGCAATGACGGGGGAAGACGCGCCCGGGCGCGCTCTGGCGCGGATGGGGCGTTTCCGCTATCCCTGGATGCGGCAAGGCGGGGAACGGCATGGCGCGGTTCGAAGGCACGGATACCTATGTGGCGACCGAGGATCTGCGCGTCGCGGTGAATGCCGCGATCGCGCTGGAGCGGCCGCTGCTGGTGAAGGGCGAGCCTGGCACCGGCAAGACCATCCTCGCGCACGAGATTGCCCGGGCGCTCGACAAGCCGCTGCTCACCTGGCACATCAAATCGACCACCAAGGCGCTGCAGGGGCTCTACGAGTATGATGCAGTGGCGCGCCTGCGCGACGGGCAACTGGGCGACGCGCGCGTCCATGACATCCGCAACTACATCACGCGCGGCACGGTATGGGAGGCGTTCGTGGCGCCGGCGGCGCCGGTGCTGCTGATCGACGAGATCGACAAGGCCGACATCGAGTTCCCGAACGACCTGCTGCTCGAGCTCGACCGCATGGAGTTTTTCGTCTACGAGACGCGCGAGACGGTGGTGGCGCGCCAGCGCCCGATCGTGATCATCACCTCCAACAACGAGAAGGAGCTACCGGACGCGTTCCTGCGCCGCTGCTTCTTCCACTATATCCGTTTTCCCGACCGCGAGACGATGACGCGCATCGTCGCGGTGCATCATCCCGGCTTGAAGCCGGCGCTGCTGAAAGAGGCGCTCAACGTCTTCTACACCATCCGCGACGCGCCGGGCCTGAAGAAGAAGCCATCGACTTCCGAGCTCATCGACTGGATCAGGCTGCTCCTGGTCGAGGACGTGCCGCCGGAAGTGCTGCGCGCCTCCGACCCGGGCAAACTCATCCCGCCGCTCCACGGCGCGCTTTTGAAGAACGAGCAGGACGTGCAGCTCTTCGAGCGGCTGGCGTTCCTCAACCGGCGCGAGCGCGGCGGCGGCTGAGCCATGTTCGCCGGATTCTTCCTCGAGCTCAAACGGGCGCGGGTGCCGGTGTCGCTCCGGGAATATCTCACGCTGATGGAGGCGATGGAAAAAGGCGTCGCCGGCTATAGCGTCGATGAGTTCTATTATCTCGCGCGCGCCTGCCTGGTGAAGGACGAGCGCAACCTCGACAAGTTCGACCGCGTCTTCGCCACGGTGTTCAAGGGCGTGGAGACGACCGCCGATGCGGCGGCGATCCCCGACGACTGGCTGTTGAAGCTCGCCGAGAAATACCTCACCGACGACGAGAAGGCGCAGATCGAGGCGATGGGCGGCCTGGAAAAGCTGCTTGGAGACCCTGCGCCAGCGCCTGGCCGAGCAGAAGGGCCGGCACGAGGGCGGCTCGAAATGGATCGGCACCGCCGGCACCTCGCCCTTCGGCGCCTACGGCTACAATCCCGAGGGCGTGCGCATCGGCCAGGAAGAGGGCCGCAATCAGCGCGCGGTCAAGGTCTGGGACAAGCGCGAGTTCCGCAACCTCGACGGCGAGATCGAGCTCGGCACGCGCAACGTCAAGCTCGCGCTGCGGCGGCTGCGGCAATTCGCGCGCGAGGGCGCCGCCGAAATCCTCGATCTCGACGACACCGTGCGCTCGACCGCGAAGAATGCCGGCTGGCTCGACCTGCGCCTGGTGCCGGAGCGGCACAACGCGGTCAAGGTGCTGCTGCTCCTCGACATCGGCGGCTCGATGGACGGGCACATCAAGGGCTGCGCCGAGCTGTTCTCGGCGGCGCGCACCGAGTTCAAGCATCTGGAACATTACTATTTCCACAACTGCCCCTATGAGCAGCTGTGGCAGGACGCGCTGCGCCGCCATGTCGAGCGCACGCCGACGCTCGAGGTCATGCACACCTACGATCAGGGCTACAAGCTCATCCTCGTCGGCGACGCCACCATGGCGCCCTACGAGATCACCGATGCCGGCGGCAGCGTCGAGCACTGGAACGCCGAGCCCGGCGAGACGTGGCTGCGCCGCCTGCTCATGACCTATCCCAAGGCGGTGTGGCTCAACCCCGTGCCCGAGCGCTACTGGCCGGGCACGCCGTCGATCGCCATGATCGCGCAAGCTCATGGAAGGCCGCATGTTCCCCCTGACGCTCGACGGCATCGACCGCGCCATGCGCCGGCTGCAACGCTAGGGCTTAATCGCGTTAGGTTGAACCATACCGTCATCACCCCGGCGAAAGGCGGGGTCCAGGGTCAACGCACGTCGCTTGCCTTGGGTCCCGGCTTTCGCCGGGACGACGGAAAAGGCGATTAAGTCAGAGCCGGTGGCGCTCCAGGCGTCGCGGCCGCGCCTTAGCGCTTGACCTCGGGGTCTTCCTCGGCGATGTGGCGCTTGCCTTCGCCTTCGGCGCGCTCAAGCTCGCCGCGCTCGTCGCCGTCGAGGGCACGTTCGGCTTCGCGGGCCTTTTCCTCGACCTCGCCCTTGCGCACGAAGCGCTGCTGCGCCTCGTTGTAGCGCCGCGCCGCGGTGCGGTTGCCCTCGCCCTCGTTGGGCTCATCCGTGCCGGCGGCGGACGGTTTCTTTCGCTTGGCCATCGCTTGCTCCTCATCCTTTTGCCGTTAACAGGCCGCGCCGGCCCCGTGTTCCGGGCCGGGGAGCCATGGCGCCTTGACGGTTGTCGCGGTCTTCCCCCGTCCGTTATGGTGGGCCCGACCAGGAGGCGGAGCGGAGCTCATGGATACACTCAGCGAGACGATCGACCCCGCGCTGGTGAAGTTCGGCATCGGCCAGGGCGTATCGCGCAAGGAAGATCCGACCTTGCTGCGCGGCGAGGGCCGCTATACCGACGACGTCAACCTCCCTGGCCAGGCCTATGCGGTGATGGTGCGCTCGCGCCACGGCCACGGCACGATCCGCGGGCTGTCGTTCGACGCGGCGCGCGCCATGCCGGGCGTGCTCGGCGTCTATGGGCCGGCCGATCTCGAGGCGCGCCGGCTTCAAGCCGCTGCAGAGCCCGTTCAGCGCCAAGAACCGCGACGGCACGCCGTGGCGCACGGCGCCGCGGCCGGCGCTGGCCAAGACGCGCGTGCGCTATATCGGCGAGCCCGTCGCCTTCGTCGTCGCCGAAACGGCGGCGCAGGCCAAGGACGCGGCCGAGGCTGTCGATGTGCGACATCGAGGCGCTGCCGGCGGTGACCGCGCCTGCCGCGGCCGCCGCGCCCGGCGCGCCGCAGCTTCACCCCGAGGCGCCGGCAACATCCTCCTCGATTTCCATTACGGCGACAGCGCGGCGGTCGCGGCGGCCTTCGCCAAGGCCGCGCACGTGACGCGGCTCAACTCGTCAGCAACCGCATCGTCGTCAATGCGCTCGAGCCGCGCTCGGCAGTCGGCAGCTATGACCCGGCGACCGGCCGCTTCACCCTGACGCTCGGCTGCCAGGGCGTGTTCGGCCTGCGCGGCAATCTCGCCGCCGGCGCTCGCGCGTCACGCCCGACAAGCTGCGCGTGCTCACCGGCAATGTCGGCGGCTCGTTCGGCATGAAGTCGCAGGTGTTCCCGGAATATCCGTGCCTGCTCTATGCCGCGCGCGCGTTGGGCCGGCCGGTGAAGTGGACGGACGAGCGCTCGGAGAGCTTCGTCTCCGACAATCACGGCCGCGACCACGAGATGACGGCGGAGCTGGCGCTCGACGCGGACGGGCACATCCTGGCGCTGCGGCTCACCGGCTTCGGCAATGCCGGGGCCTATCCGATCGCGCCGCTGCCCTATTCGGTCAATGCGGTGAAGAACGTCATCGGCGTCTATCGCACGCCGCTCCTCGAGGTGAACTCCAAGGGCGTCTACACCAACACGCAGCCCGTCGGGCCCTATCGCGGCGCCGGGCGGCCCGAGGGCAACTACTACATGGAGCGGCTGATGGACACGGCCGCGGCCGAGATGGGCATCGACCGGCTCGAGCTGCGCCGGCGCAACTACATCGCGCCCGAGGCCGATGCCCTACAAGGCGCCCTTCGGGCTCGGCCTATGACAGCGGCGATTTCGCCGCCGTGCTCGACAAGGCGCTTGGCCACCGCCGACTGGACGCGGCTATGGCGCGCGCAAGCGCGCAGAGCGAGGCGCGCGGGCAAGCTGCGCGGGCGCGGCATCGCCAGCTATCTCGAAGTGACGGCGCCGCAAGGCAAGGAGATGGGCGGCATCCGCTTCGAAGCCGACGGCGGCGTCACCATGATCAGTGGCACGCTCGACTATGGCCAGGGCCACGCCTCGCCCTTCGCGCAGATTCTGGTCAGCCGGCTCGGCATCCCGTTCGAGCGCATCCGCCTGTTGCAGGGCGACAGCGACGAACTTGCTGTTCGGCGGCGGCACCGGCGGCTCGCGCTCGGCGATGGCCGGCGGCACGGCGCTGCTGACCGCCAGCGACAAGGTGATCGAGCAGGGCAAGAAGATCGCCGCCCACTTGCTCGAGGCCGCGGTCGCCGACATCGAGTTCGCGGACCGGCGCTTCCGCATCGTCGGCACCGACCGCGCGATCGGCGTCATGGAGACTGGCCGAGCGCATCCGCAGCGGCGCCGCGCTGCCGCCGGAGCTGCCGCAATCGCTCGATGCGTCGCTGGTGATGGAGACGCCGCCCTCGGCCTATCCCAATGGCTGCCACATCGCCGAGGTCGAGGTCGATCCCGACACCGGCACCATCGCGGTCGTCAAGTACGCGATGGTCAACGATTTCGGCAATCTCCTCAATCCGCTGCTGGCGGAAGGACAGGCGCATGGCGGCGTGGTGCAGGGGATCGGCCAGGCGCTGATGGAGCGCACCGTCTACGACGCGGAAGGCCAGCTCGTCACCGGGTCCTACATGGACTACGCGATGCCGCGCGCCGACAACGCGCCGACCTTCGAGTTCGCCAGCCATCCCGGTGCCGGCCACGACCAACCCGCTTGGGCGTCAAGGGCTGCGGCGAGGCGGGCTGCGCCGGCGCGCTGCCGGCGGTGATGAACGCGGTCATGGACGCGCTCTCGCCGCTGGGCATCCGCCACATCGACATGCCGGCGACGCCGGAGCGCGTGTGGCAGGCGATCCACGCGCGGGCGGCGTCATGATCCTGGAGATCGCCGCGATCGACGTGAAGCCGGGCCTGGAGGCCGAGTTCGAGGCCGGCGTCGCCAAGGCGGTGCCGGTCTTCGCCCGGGCCAAGGGCTGCAAGGGCCTGGAGCTCAAGCGCTCGGTCGAGCGGCCGGGACGCTATCGCCTGTTCGTGACCTGGGAGACACTGGAGAACCACACCGTCGACTTTCGCGGCTCGGCCGATTACGGCGAATGGCGCAAGCTCGTCGGCCATTGCTTCGCGAATCCGCCCGAGGTGGAGCATATGGCCTCGGCGGTCACGGGGTTTTGAGTGTCATCGGCCGGTAATTTTTCGTTAACATAGCCGGCCGGATCGCCCCTTTGACGGGGGCTGGTCGATATTTTTGAGCGTAATGGCCCTTTTGTCCGAGGCAGGGCGGGAACGCAAGCCGGCCTGCCTGCATAATATAGGGCATATGATGGTGGGAGCGGCGGTATTCCCGCGGCCAAAACGGGAGTCCCGTGCGCTGTCGCATGGCGAAAGAGGAGCCGGCGGGGACCATGCATAAGACGCGCGCCGTCATGGCGGTCCTGCTCATAGCCATCGTCATCGGCTGGGCTGTCTATTGGCACCAAAGCGGCATGGCGGCTTCGGCACAGACGCGGCCAGAGGCGACCCCGGCCGTGCAGGTCACCGCCGGAGTGGCCGAAACCCGCGCCATGCCCGTCTATGTCCGCGGCCTCGGCACGGTCCAGGCCTACAACACCGTGACGGTGAAGAGCCGCGTCGATGGCCAGATCATGAAGGTCGACTTCAAGGAGGGCCAGGAGGTCAAGGCCGGCGATCTCCTGTTCGAGATCGACCCCCGCCCCTATCAGGCGGCGCTCGCCCAGGCGACGGCCAACAAGCAGAAGGACGAGGCACAACTGGTCAGTGCGCTCGCCGACCTCAAGCGCGATGCCGAGCTGGTCTCGCACAGCTTCCAGACCCAGCAGGCCTATGACCAGCAGAAGGCCCTGGTCGGCGAGACGCAGGGCGCAATCGCCGCCGATCAGGCGCAGATCCAGGCGGCGCAGCTCAATGTCGAGTATGCCAGCATCCGCTCCCCGATCGACGGGCGCACCGGCGCGCGCAACGTCGATATCGGCAATCTCGTGCATGCGACTGACAACACTGTCCTCGTCACCATCACGCAACTGCGGCCGATCTTCGTGAGCCTGACCGTGCCGCAGAGCGACTTCGATACGATCCGCACGAGCCAGGACAAGAGCCCGATCGTGGCGGAAGCCTATTCCCAGAGCGGCCAGAAGGAACTCGCCACCGGCAAGCTCACGCTGATCGACAACCAGATCGACCAGGCGACCGGCACGCTCCATCTGAAGGCGGCCTTCGCCAACACGAACGAGGCCCTGTGGCCGGGCGAGTTCATCGACACGCGGCTCGTCGTCGGCACCTTGCAGAATGCCGTGGTGGTCCCGGCGCGCGCCGTCCAGGAAGGACCCAACGGCGATTATCTCTTCGTCATCAAGCCGGACATGACGGTCGCAATCCGCACCGTCCACGTCGCCGAGACGGAGCATGATCTCGACGTCATCGACAAGGGGCTGGCGGCCGGCGAGAAGATCGTGGTCGACGGCCAGTACCGGCTCGAGCAGGGGACCAAGGTGGCGATTCAGGCGCCGACTCAGGCGCCGACGGCGTCCAAGGGTTGAGCCTCCTCCTCACCTGAGGTTTTTCGCAAGCAAACCTGTGGGCGATCGTCGATGAACATCTCGCAGCCCTTCATCTTGCGGCCGATTGCGACGTCGCTCTTGATGCTGGGCATCCTGGTGTTCGGGCTCGCGTCCTACAACCTCCTGCCGGTGGCGGCCCTGCCGAACGTCGATTTCCCGACCATCACCGTCACCGCGCAGCTTCCGGGCGCGAGCCCCGAGACCATGGCCTCCTCGGTCGCGACCCCGCTCGAACAGCAGTTCGCGGCGATCCAGGGCCTCGACCAGATGACCTCGACGAGCGGCCTCGGCTCCACCTCGATCACCCTGCAATTCGATCTGAGCCGCAACATCGACGGCGCGGCGCAGGACGTCCAGACCGCGATCAACGCGGCGAGCGGGCTTCTGCCCAAGAACCTGCCCAATCCGCCGACCTACAAGAAGGTCAACCCGGCGGACCGCGCGATCCTCATCTACGCCGTCTATTCCGACACCATGCCGCTGTACAAGGTCGACGACTACGCCTACACGATCCTGGCGCAGCGGATGTCGACGGTTCCGGGCGTGTCGCAGGTCGATATCGGCGGCGAGCAGAAATATGCCGTGCGCGTGCAGGTCAATCCCGAAGCGCTCGCCGCGCGCGGGATCGGCCTCGAAGACGTGCGCACCGCGCTGGCCAATACCAGCGTCGATGATCCCAAGGGCAATCTGGAGAACGCCTACCAGTCGATCACGCTCGACACCAACGACCAGCTCTTCGACGCCAAGTCCTTCAACGACGTGATCGTCGCCTACAGGAACGGCGCGCCGGTCCGCGTCAAGGACATCGGCAAAGCCATCGATTCGGTCGAGCAGGACCGGGTCGGCGCCTGGTACGGCGACAAGCCGGCGGAACTTCTGCTGGTCCACCGCGAAGCCGGCGCCAATACCGTCGCGACCGTCAATCGCATCAACGCGCTCCTGGGACAGTTGCGGGCGTCCATTCCGGCGACGGTGAAGATCGACCTGATATCGGACCGCACCCAGACGATCCGCGCCTCGGTCGGACTGTGCGCTTCACCCTCATCCTCACCGTCTTCCTCGTGGTGATGGTGATCTTCCTGTTCCTGCGCAAGCTGTGGGCGACGATCATCCCGGGCATTGCGGTGCCGCTGTCGATCATCGGCACGTTCGCCGTCATGTACATGCTGGGATACAGCCTCGACAATCTGTCGCTCATGGGGCTCACCATCGCGGTCGGCTTCGTCGTCGACGATGCGATCGTGATGATCGAGAACATCGTCCGCTATATCGAGGCCGGCGACCCGCCGCTCGAGGCGGCGCTCAAGGGCGCCGGCCAGATCGGCTTCACCATCATATCCATCACCTGCTCGCTGGTTGCCGTCTTCATTCCCCTGATCTTCATGGGCGGCATCATCGGGCGGCTCTTCCGCGAGTTCGCCATGACCGTGACCATCGCGGTCATGGTTTCGGCGTTGGTGTCGCTGACCCTGACGCCGGTGATGTGCTCGCTGTTCCTGAAGCGCGAAACCGGGCTCAAGGGCGGCCGTCTCAACCGCATGGCCGAAGGCTTCTTCGACGGGATGCTGCGTTTTTATGACCGCGGCCTGACCTGGGTGCTGCGGCACCAGTTCGTGACGCTGCTGCCGACGCTCGCGCTCATCGTCCTCACCGGCTATCTCTACGTGATCATCCCGAAAGGGTTCTTTCCACAGCAGGATACCGGCTTCATCTTCGGCGAGGCGGACGCGCGCCAGGACACCTCCTTCGTGCAGATGACCGCCCTGATGCATCGGCTCATCGAGCGGATCCGCCGCGATCCCGCGGTCTTTGCGGTGGTCGGCTTCGACGGCGCGACGGGCGGCAATGCGACGGAGAGTTCCGGCCGCATGCTGATTCAGCTCAAGCCCTTCGCCGACCGCGACGTTAGCGCCGACCAGGTGATCGCGCGTCTGCGCCCGATCACGGCCCAGGTCGGGGGCGCCAAATTCTTCATGCAGTCGGCGCAGGATATCAGTGTCGGCGGCCGCCTGAGCCGGACCCAGTATCAATACACGCTCACCGACACCAACATCGACGAGCTCAATCACTGGGCGCCGATCTTCAACGACGCCATGAGCAAGCTGCCGACCTTGCAGGACGTCGCCTCCGATCAGCAGATCGCCGCACCGCACATCGAAGTGCACATCGACCGCGACGCCGCCGCGCGCTTGGGCATCTCGCCGCAGCTCATCGACGATACGCTTTATGATGCGTTCGGCTCGCGCGTCGTGGGCGACATGTTCACCGCGTCCAACCAGTACTGGATCATTCTGGAGGTTCAGCCGCAATTCCAGCGCGACGTGAACGCGCTATCGAACCTCTATGTCGTCGCCGCCGGCGGCGCACGAGTTCCGCTCGGGACCTTCGCGCGCTTCGTGCCCAAGGTGGAATCGCTCGCGGTCAATCACCAGGGGCAGTTTCCGGCGGTGACGCTGTCCTTCAACCTGGCGCCGGGAACCGCGCTCGGCCAAGCGGTCGACAGCATCAATCAGATGCGCGTCGATTTGAAGGCCCCCGTGACCGTGCAGGGCACCTTCCAGGGAACCGCGCAGGCGTTCCAGGATTCGCTGTCCTCGACCCCGCTCCTGGTCGCCGCCGCCATTCTGGTAGTCTACATCGTGCTCGGCATGCTCTATGAGAGCTACATCCATCCGATCACAATTCTGTCGGCGCTGCCGGCCGCCGGCGTGGGGGCGCTGCTCTGGCTCATGCTGTTCCACTACGAGTTGACCGTCATCGCCATCGTAGGCGTCATCCTGCTGATCGGCATCGTCAAGAAGAACGCTATCATGATGATCGACTTCGCGCTCGACGCCGAGCGAAACCGCGGCATGAGCCCCGTCGACGCGATCCACGAAGCATGCCTTCTGCGCTTCCGACCGATCATGATGACGACCATGTCGGCGCTCCTGGCCGGGCTGCCGCTGGCGATCGGACATGGCGCCGGCTCCGAGCTGCGCCAGCCGCTGGGCATCGCCATCGTCGGCGGTCTGCTCGTGTCGCAGTCTCTGACGCTCTACACGACGCCGGTGATCTATCTCTACCTCGACCGGCTCAATCGCGCGATCGGGCTGGGCCGCCGCCGCGACGTGACGGTTGCCGCACCGGTAGAACCCCATCCGCACGCGGCCGATTAGAACCTGATCGTTTCGAATTGAATAAGGGGCGTCATTGCGAGGAGCTTCGCTCCGAAGCAATCTCCGGACGATGACGAGATTGCTTCGCTTGCGCGCGCAATGACAACCGCGAGGAACGCTCCAGCCTAGAATTCCTTGCCGATGAGATGGTCGAGCGAATAGCGCCCGCCGCCGCGAAAGAAGATCGCGGTGCAGAGCAGCAGCCACAAAAGCGCGAATTCGTAGCCGTGGCTGGTCCAGAAATAGCCGAAATGCCACTGGAACACGGTGATGATCACCGCCATCTCGATCCACACGATCACCGCCGCGATGCGCGTGAAAAGACCGAAGGCGAGGCAGGCCGCGCCGGCGAACTCGGCGAAGTCGGTGCAATAGGCAAGGACCAGCGGCATCGGCAAGCCGTGCTGGGCGATGGTCGCGGCCGAGTGCGGAAGCGGATCGAGGAAGACCTTGCGCACGCCATGCGGAAACAGAACCGCGCCCGTGGCAAAGCGCATGAACGCATAGCTCAGCGGCGCGAAGCGTCGATAGAGCCCGCCCAGACCCGGAAAAATGAGCCGCCGCGGATCGACGATGTCATCGGCCATCTGTGATTTCCCCTCGACGGCCAGCCTCTTTCATTCGCCGGCCGGCCGCGCAATCATGGCACGATCCGGCGCGGCCAGCCGATCACGTGGGCGTGAAGAAATGAGCCGCGCATCGAGGGGGCAGACCGGCCGCATCACATGCAGTTTCATCGCTTCGTCCTGGCGGCGCTCGTTGCCGTCGCCACTCCCGCCGCCGCCGATCCGCCCGTCGAGGTCGCCATGGGCATCGCACCGGTCGTGCCGGATGCGTCGACTTTTCTGGCCGTCGATGAGGGCTACCTGAGCGCGGCCGGGATCAAGCTCACGCTCGAGACGGCGAACTCGGCGGCAAACCTCATCCCGTTCCTGGCCAGCAACCGGGTCCAGGTCGTACAGGGCGGGATCTCGCTCGGTTACTTCAATGCGGTGGCGCAGGGTCTGCCGATCACCCTGGCGCTCGACAGCGGCTCGACGCCGATCAACAACGATCTCATGGTGCGGCCCGATCTCGCCGACTCCATCAAGAGCGTGCGCGATCTCAAGGGAAAGCGCGTCGCCGTCGTGGCGCCGGGATCGATTCCGATCTACGAGGTCGGCAAGGTGCTGGAAACGGCGGGGCTGACGCTCAAGGACATCGACATCAAGTACATGCCGTTCCAGAGCATGGGTGCCGCGTTTGCCAACCACGCGATCGACGCGGCTCTCGAGGTCGCGCCCTATGTCGATCAGCTCGCCCAGCAGGGGCTCGCCAAGCGCTGGCTCGATCCCGACACCGTCATCGAGCCGCAGCCGACGACCGTCGTCGCCTACATGGTGAACACCGACTGGGCGGCGAAGAACAAGGAGGTGGCGCACCGGTTGTTTGTGGCCTTCGCGCGCGCCGGCCGCGAATACTGCGATGCCTATCATCACGGCCCCAACCGCGCCGCGGTGGTGGACGAGCTGGTGAAGCACGGCATCATGGCCGACCGCGCGCTCCTCGACGGCATGGCGTGGCAGGCGCGCGATCCCAACGGCCGCTTCAATTCGGCGAGCCTCCAGGACGTGCAGGAATTCTTCCATCGCGAAGGATTGCTGGCGAAAATGGCGCCGATGGAGCGCGTCGTCGACACGAGCTATGCCGAAGCGGCCGCGACCGCGCTCGGCCCCTATCATCCGGCCAACGGCGCAAGCACGCTCGCCGGTTGCCGGTGACGTGCGGTATGAAGAGACCGAGGGGCCCGGTGATCTCGGTGGCGGGACCGAACCTGGGGGGAAGTGTCATGCGGGTGTGGCTCGTTGGAATTCTCATGCTGCTCGGCGCGCCAGCGCTGGCGCAGCAGACCGTGCCGACCATTCCGTTCCAGTCCGTGCCGGAGCCGCTGAAGCTGCCGACGGGCATGTATTTCGGCGAGGTCTCCGGCGTTGCCGTCAATTCCAAGGGCCACGTCTTCGTCTACTCGCGCGGCAACAGCGACGGCCCCGCCTATGCGGCGACGGCGGCGCAGCTCCTGGAATTCGCGGCCGACGGGCACTACCTGCGCGAGATCGGGCGCAATCTCTACGCCTGGTCCTTCGCCCACGTGGTCCGCATCGATGCCCACGACAATATCTGGGCCGTCGACAAGGGCTCGGACATGATCGTGAAGTTCAATCCCGAGGGCCGCGTCGTCATGGTGTTCGGGCGCAAGCAGGAAGCCTCCGACGAAGGCACCGGCCCCTTGAAGCATCCCAAGCCGCCGCTGCCGGCCGAGGACGGGCGCTTCCGCCAGCCCACCGACGTGACCTGGGACGCGGCGGGCAATACCTATATCAGCGACGGCTACATCAACTCGCGCGTCGCCAAGGTCGACAAGCACGGCCAGTGGCTCAAATCATGGGGCGAGTACGGCAGCGCGCCCGGACAGTTCAACACGCCCCACAGCATCGCCGCCGACGCGCAGGGCAACATCTATGTCGCCGACCGCGCCAATGCCCGCATCCAGGTCTTCGACGGCGACGGCAAGCTCCTGCGCATCATCAAGATCGACGTGCCCTTCGACTATGCGGCGGCGCACATGGCGATCGGCAACAAGCCGCCCGCCGACGTCAAGGGAACCTTTGCGCCGGGCGCGCCCTGGGCCATCTGCATCACGCCCGGACCGCATCAGGTGCTGTTCAGCGCCGATGCCTTCCCCGGCCGCGTCTACAAGCTCTCGCTCGACGGCAAAGTGCTGGGCGTGCTCGGCAAGTCCGGCAAGGAGCTCAAGCAATTCGGCTGGGTGCACGAGATCGCCTGCCCGTCCGAGAACGAGATCTACGTCGCGGAAATCCTCAATTGGCGCGTGCAGAAGCTGATCCTCAACCCGCCGCGCCAGAAGGCCGAGCCGGCGCCGCGGCGATGAGGGCATAGAGCCGGTCGGGCGTCACCGGCAGATCGCGGATGACGACGCCCCAGGGTGCCAGCGCGTTCTCCACCGCCGAGACGATCGCCGCCGGCGCGGCGATGGTGCCGCTTTCGGCCGCACCCTTGACGCCGAGCGGGTTGAGCGGGGTCGGCGATTCCATGTGGTGGATCTCGATCATCGGCACGGCGTCGGCGGTCGGCAGCAGATAATCGCGATAGCTGACGGTCAGGGGCTGGCCGTCTTCGTCATAGCGCATCCATTCGAGAAGCGTGGCGCCGATGCCGTGCACCACGCCGCCCCGCACCTGCCCTTCGACCGCGACAGGATCGAGCATGCGGCCGCAATCGTGCACCACGACATAGCGCAGGAGCCGCACCCCGCCCGTCTCGATATCGACCTCGACCTCGACCACATGCGTGCCGTTGCAATAGGTGAGCGCCGGCGGCTGATAGTCGCTGGACGCGGCAAGCCCCGGCGTCAGCCCCTTGGGCAGCGCCATGCCGGGCAAGCCGCCGAGCGCCCGCGCGATATCGGCGAGGCTGCGGTTGAGCTGCGGCGCGCCCTTCACCTGCACCTTGCCGTCGGCGAGCTCGAGATCCTCGGGCGCGGCCTCGAGCATCTCGGCCGCCGCGCGCAGCGCCTTTTCCCGCACCTCGCGCGCGGCGAGATAGACCGCGTTGCCCGCAGTGACCGCCTGGCGGCTCGCGAACGCGCCAAGGCCCAGCGGCGTCGCCGCGGAATCGCCGGCCACCACCGTCACGTCTGCCGCGGGCACGCCGAGCACCGAAGCGGCCAGATGCGCGAGCGTGTTGGTGATGCCCTGGCCCTGCTCGGTGGCGCCGGTTGCGACCACGATGCGGCCGGACGGCCCGACCCTGAGCGTCGCGCTCTCGAACGGGCCGCGGCCGGTGCCCTCGACATAGTTCGCAAGCCCGATGCCGAGCCAGCGCCCGCTGCGCCGCGCCGCTTCCTGGCGCGCCGGGAAATCGTCCCAGCCCGCCGCCGCCAGCGCGCGGCGCTGGCTTTCCGGATAATCGCCGCTGTCATAGATCATGGCGCTGCCGTCGCGCTGCAGGATCGGCGTGCGATAGGGCATGGCGTCGGCCGCGATGAGATTGCGCCGGCGCACCTCCTCGCGCGACAGGCCGAGGCGCTGGGCGATGCGGTCGAGCAGCCGCTCCATGACGTAGGTGCCCTGCGGCCGGCCCGGCGCCGCGCGTCGGCGCGGCCGGCGCCAGGTTGGTGAGGCAGAGATCGATGTCGATGCGATAGGCCGGCAGCACGTAAGGCCCGACCAGGTTGGTCGCGGCGTTGTAGGGCAGCGCCACGCCATAAGGCGTCGCCGCGCCGTGGTCGTAGAAGAGACGGCCGCGGATCGCGCGCAGGCGTCCCTCGGCATCGGTCGCCGCCTCGATGTCCCAGTCCTGGCGCCGCTCCGGCGCGGCGGCGGCGAAGTTCTCGCGCCGGTCCTCGATCCACTGGATCGGCCGGCCGAGCTTGACCGACGCCGCGGGCACCGCCAGTTCCTCGGGATAGAACACCGCCTTGGTGCCGAACCCGCCGCCGGTGGTGGGCACGACGACGCGGACCTGATGCTCGGCCAGCCCCAGCGCCGCCACCAGCACCGCCTTGGCGCGGTGCGGCATCTGCGTGTTGTCCCACACGGTCAGCATCGCCTCGTCGGCATCGAAGCGGGCGAGGAGGCCGCGCGTCTCGATCGAATGCCCGCCGCCCTTGTCGAGGCGGAAGCGTTCGGCGAAGCGATGGGCCGCGCCGGCGAAGGCGGCATCGACATTGCCGTAGTCGATCTTGTGCCGCGCCACGTGATTGTCGGGACAATCGAGCCGCGCCTTGGGCGCACCCGGCGCGAGCCCGTCGCGCGGATCGAGCACCGCCGGCAGCGGATCGAGATCGAGGCTCACCAGCGCCGCCGCGTCCTCGGCGGTCCGCCGGCTGTCGGCGACGACGAGCGCCACCGGCTCGCCGACATAGGTGACCTCGTCCTTGGCGAGCGCGAAGGGATCGACATGGAAGCGGATCGCTGCCGCGGCGACCGCGAGCGGAATCCGGTCGCCGGTCAGCAGCGGCCGCAGATCGGCAAAGGTCAGGACCGCCTGGACGCCCGGCACCGCGCGTGCCGAAGCAATGTCGATCGCGCGCAGGCGGGCATGGGCGACGGGGCTGCGCACGAACGCCGCATGGAGGAGTCCCGGCTGCACCAGATCGGCGACATAGCGGCCCTTGCCTGCCACCAGCGCCGCGTCCTCAAGACGCGGGCCGCGCCAGCCGACAAAGCCCTGGGGCAGCCCATCCGCCATGCCTCAATGCTCGGGCAGCGCGATGACGTAGCGCTTGTCGATGATCGCGTCGGCGTCGACCGCCTGCTTGACGAGGCCGCGCGATTTGTAGAAGCGCACCTGATGCAGCACGTCGGCGACATCGAGCCGCGCGTCGGCATCGATATAGGGAACGCCGAGCTTGGCCTCGGCGGGCGACTGCTGGGTGTACTTGGCGAGAATCTTGATCATCTCGTCCGCCGCCGGACCGTCCTTGCGCGTGCCGTCGGCGGCGGTGACGGCGTCGTGATAGTCGCGCGCGCCCTTGCGGTAGGCGCGCAGGAAGCGCTCGACCGTATCGGCGCGGGTATCGGCGGTCTTGGTGCTGGTGAAGACGATGCCGAATTGCCACGGCGCCACGTCGCCCACCCAGTTGATGAGCTTGATGTCGCCGCGTCTGCATCAGCTTCAGCATGCCGGGCAGTGACCGAGACCGCGGTGAAATCCGCCTTGCCGCCGGCGATCGCCGTGTTGATGTTGGGGATGGTCTGCAGCGGCAGGATATGGATCGTGTTGAAGTCGAAGCCGTATTTCTCGGCGATGATGCCGCCGACGACATAAATCGGCGGCGCGCCTTGTCCCGTGACGGCGAAGCTGTGGCCTGGCAGATCCTTGACCGTCTTCAGTCCCGCCGTCGCTCGCCTGGCGCGAGGCGATGATCGCCTGGAGCTGAAAGCCCGGCGCCTCGTGCGCGGCAGCGGCGATGATCTTGAGCTCGCCCTCGCCGGCGAGGTTGTAGAACGCGCCCGTCACCGCCGCGACGCCGAAATCGAGGGCGCCCGACACCGTGGCCACGGCGACGGGCGCGGCGGCGTCGAAATCGATGAGCGTCGCCGGCACGCCCTCGGCCGCGAAATAGCCGCGCTCCTGCGCGACATAGACGGGCGCGAAGGCGGTGACGGCAACGACCCCGATCTTGATGGGCTCGGCCCCCGCACCCCAGGCCGCCAGCATCGCGGCGACTGCGAGCGCGAGAGCGGCACATCTTCCGGACTGCATCATCACTCAGCTCACTCCCAGATGGTGCGTTTCGTGAGATTAGAGCCCTTCGCCCGCGAGCGGGAGAGGGGGTTTACGCGATGCGCGGCGTTGGCGAAGATGGGCGAGGACGCATTGAAAGGATCGGCGATGAGCGGCAGCAACATCAACGGCAACATCGCCTACGACGACCTGCGCGAATGGCTCGTCTATGCCGAGCGCCTGGGCGAGGTGCGCCACGTCACGGGCGCGAGTTGGCAGGAGGATATCGGGCTTGCCGCCGAGGCCATCTTGCGCGCGGAGAACGGGCCGTGCGTGGTCTTCGACGACATCCCCGGCTGCCCTAGGGGATTCCGGCTTCTGCTCAACGTCTTCGCCGGCACGCGGCGCAACATGACGCTGGGCTTTCCCGATCATCTCACCAAGGCCGAGCTCAGCGAGGCCTATCGCGACGCCTATCTCAAGGACATGCGCATCCTGCCGCACGAGATGGTGGCCGACGGGCCGGTGTTCGAGAACGTGGTGACGGGCGACGACATCGACGTGACCAAGTTCCCGGCGCCGATCTGGCACGCCAAGGACGGCGGCCGCTATATCGGCACCGGCACCTACAGCATCACCCGCGATCCCGAGGAGAACTGGCTCAACGCCGGCGCCTATCGCGCCCAGGTGCACGACAAGAACTCGGTCGGCCTGATCACCGCCGCGGGGCATCACGGCTACATCCATCGCGAGAAATATTTCGCGCGCGGCGAGGCGATGCCGATCGTCATGGTGCTGGGCGGCGATCCGCTCGCCTTCTTCTACGGCGGCATGGAGGCGCCCTATGGCGTGTTCGAGCTCGACATCGTCGGCGGCCTGCGCGGCCGGCCGGTGAAGATGGTGCGCGGCAAGGTGACCGGCCTGCCCTTCCCCGCCGATGCCGAGATCGTGCTCGAAGGCTATGTCACGCCCGACCGCCGCCACATGGAAGGTCCGTTCGGCGAGTGGACCGGGCACTATGCCGGCGGCGCGACGATGGCGCCGGTCCTCGACATCAAGGCGATCTATCACCGCAACGACCCCATCCTCCTGGGCGTGCCGCCGATTGGCGGGGGGCCGGACGAGATGGCGCGCTATCGCGCCGTGCTGCGCTCGGCCACGATCAAGCAGAACATGGCCAATGCCGGCGTGCCCGACGTGCAGCAGGTGTGGTGCCACGAAGTGGGCGGCGCGCGCATGCTGCACGGCATCTCGATCAAGCAGCGCTATCCCGGCCACGCCACCCAGGCGGGCCACATCGCCGCGCAATGCGGCGCCTCGGCCTATGCATCGAAATACGTCATCGTCACCGACGAGGATGTCGACGTGACCAACCTCGACCAGCTCCTATGGGCGATGCTGACGCGGACCGATCCCAAGGAATCGATCCAGTTCATCACGCAGTCCTGGGATTCGCCGGCCGATCCGCGCCTCACCCCGGAAAAGCGCGCGGCGCGCGACATGACCCATTCGGTGGCGATCATCGACGCGTGCAAGCCGTTCCACTGGCGCGACAAGTTTCCGCCCAGCAACACCCCCTCGCCCGAGGTCACGCGCAAGGCGCGCGAGAAATTCGGCTACCTGCTCGACGGCATCGCGCCCGGCTGACGCGAACCCGCGTTGCCGGCGGCGCGGCACACGTCTATCCTGCCGTACCAAGAAGCTCTCAAGGGGGGATGAAATGATGCGGACGCTGATCTCGGCGGTGGCGTGCCTCGCGCTGTGGTGGGTGTCGGCGGCGGCGGCCGACGATCTGAAGATCGGCGGCGTTGCGTCCCTGAGCGGCCCGGCCGCCCCCTTCACCGCGCCGATGAGCGATGCGTTCTCCCTCTATGTGAAGGACTGGAACAGCCGCGGCGGCTATCACGGCAAGCCCATCGGCCTGGAGATGCTCGACGACGAGACCAACTCGGTCAACGCGGTCACGCTCTTCCGCAAGCTCGCGAGCGATCCCGCCGTCAAGGTGGTGATGACGGCGTCGTCGAGCCAGACCGCGGTCGCGATCAAGATGATCGCCGACGACTTCAAGGTGCCCGTGGTCGGCACCGGCACGGTCGACCAGCTTGCCGTGCCGCCGGCCAAGTATTTCTTCCGCGCGCCGCCCGGCGCGAGCACGTTCCTGGGCGCGCTCATGGATTGGGCCAAGCAGCAGGGCTACAAGACCATCGCCATCCTCAATCCGACCGACGCGGTCGGGCAGGACGAGTTGGGCATCCTGCACAAGCTCGCCCCCGCGGCCGGGCTCAAGATCGTCGCGGCCGAGCGCTACAATACCAGCGACACCGACTTCACCGCCCAGCTCGTCAATATCCGCAACGCCAAACCCGATTTCTTCTATGCCGGCACGATCGGCGCCCCGGCGATCCTGGTCTTCAAGCAGATCAAGCAGCTCCAGCTCAAGATGCCGCTCGCCATCCACGCCGCGGCGTTCGGGCGGACCTTCTTCACCGGCATCGGCGGCATCGCCGAAGCCGAAGGCGTCCATGCCGCGATCGAGCGGTCGGCGCTCGCCGGCACGCCATCGGGCGTCTACGCGCCGTTCTTCCAAAAGCTCGCCGCCGTCGAGGGCCACCGCCCGACCGAGTTCGACGAGATCGGCTGGGACATGGGCGTGCTGGTCGAGCATGCGGTGATGACGTCGGACGGCTCGCGCGACGGCATCCGCGACGCGATCGAGAACACCAAGGACCTGCCGGCGAGCGGCGGCTATTTCTCGTTCTCGCCCCAGGACCACGGCGGGCGCGACAAGCGTGCCGTCGTCGTGGCGGAGATCCACAACGGCGAGTTCGTGGAGGCGAAATAGCGCCTCACGCCGGCCGGGTCCGATGTCGGTCGCATTCGCGACGCTGTCGCAATTCACGCTGTCCGGGCTGACGACGGGATGCGTCTATGCGCTCGTCGCGCTCGGCTTCGTGCTGTGCGCCAACGTGTCGAACCTCATCAATTTCGCGCAGGGCGAGTTCGTCATGGCCGGCGGCATCATCGCCGCGGGCCTGGTTGCGGCCGGCGCACCACTGCCGGTCGCGGTCGTCGCCGCGGTTGCGGCAGGAGCGGTCCTCGGCGCGCTGCAAGAGCGATTGACGCTCGCGCCGGCGCGCAACAGCCCGATCTTCATCCAGGTCACGATCACGCTCGGCGTGGCGATCGTGATCCGCGGCCTGGCGCTCCTGTTCTGGGCCGCGATCCCTACAGTCTTGCCGGCTTCAGCGGCGGCGGCGTCATTCTCGTTGCCGGCGCGGTCTTGCCAGGGCAGAGCCTGTGGATCTGGGGCACGACGGCGGCACTGCTCGGGGCCACGTTCTGGTTCCTCAAGTTCACCGATACCGGCCGCGCCGTGCGCGCCTGCGCCATCGACCCCGAGGCGGCGCGGCTCATGGGCGTCGACACCACGCGGATGAGCCTCCTGGTCTTTGCCGCCAGCGGCGCCATGGGCGCGCTCGGCGGTGTCGTCATCACGCCGCTCGCCACGGTGTCGTGGAGCTCGGGCCTCGATTACGGGCTCAAGGGATTCATCGGCGCGCTCCTGGGCGGGTTCCGCTCGCCCGGGCGCGCGGTGCTGGGCGGCCTCGCCATCGGCGCGCTTGAATCGCTGTCGGCGGGATACATCTCCTCGCAGAGCAAGGACGTGATCGCCTACGGCACGCTGCTCATCTATCTCATGATCCGCGGCGGCGTGCTGGCGTTCGGGCGATCGAGCCTGGCGGTGCCGGGCGGGCACGGATGACGGCGCGGGACCGCGGCGTCCGGCTCGCGCTCGCGGTGTTCGTCGCGGCGGTCGTGCTCTACCCGTTGGTGTTCAGCTCCGATTACGGACTGGGCGCCGGCATCACCGCCGGCGCGATGGCGGTGAGCACGGTAGGCTTCGTGCTGCTCACGGGCTTTGCCCACCAGCTCGCGCTCGGCCAGGCGGCGTTCTGCATGATCGGCGCCTATGGCAGCGTGTTCATGGTGCTGCGCCTGGGCTGGGACCCCTTCATCGCCATGCTCGTCGCGATGGCGATCGCGATGACGGCGGCCTATCTCGTCGGGCGTCCGATCCTGAAGCTGCGCGGGTTCAACCTGGCGATGGCCTCGCTCGCGCTGCAGCTCGTGCTCATCTTCGCGGCGGTGCAGGCCGAGGACGTGACCGGCGGCGCGGTCGGCATATCCGGCCTGCCGGAATTCGCGATCGTCGGCTGGGTGATGAGCGACGACCGGGTCTATTTCTATTTCGTGTGGTTCATCGTGCTGTTGGGCATTCTCGTCGGGCTCAACATCGACCGCTCGCATGTCGGGCGCGCGCTCAAGGCCATCGCCGCGAGCGAGGCCGCCGCCGGCTCGGTCGGCATCGACCTCGCCATCCGCAAGGCGCAGATGTTCGTGCTGAGCGCGGGCATGGCGAGCCTCACCGGCAGCCTGACGGTGCATTACCTCCGCGTCATCGAGCCCCAGGTCTTCGGCCTGCAATTCAGCCTGACCATCATCACCGCCGTGATCGTCGGCGGCCTCATGTCGATCTGGGGCGGCGCGCTGGGCGCGGCGGTGATCGTCGCCCTGCGCGAGGGCTTGCGCGTCATGTCCCTGCCGCTGGTCGAGGGCGTCGTCATGGGCGCCCTGACGGTGCTGGTGCTGATCGTCTTTCCGCGCGGCGTCGCCGGTGCCATCGCCGACCTCTATAGTCGGGTGATGCGACGCGGCGCGGCGCCGGCCGCCAACGAGGAAGCGGGATCGGCCGCGAGCACGGAAAATCCCGCGCCGCTCGCGCCCGTTCGCAGCGCCGGCGACACCGAAGGGCCGCTGCTCGTGGTCGAGCATGCAAGGCGCGCCTTCGGCAGCCTCATCGCGGTTGACGATGTCGGCTTCGAAGTGCCGCGTCATTCGATCACCGCACTCATCGGCCCCAACGGCGCCGGCAAGACGACGATGTTCGACCTCATCTCCGGGCACCAGCCGCCCGACGACGGCCGGATCCTGTTCGAGGGACGCGCGATCGAGACGCTGCTGCCGCAGCGCATCGCCGGGCTCGGCATCGCCCGCACCTTCCAGAATCTTCAGCTCTTCGACACCATGACCGTGCGCGAGAACGTCGCCTGCGGGTGCGAGCGCCGTATCGCCACCGGCATCCTGGCCGTGACGCTCGGCCTCAAGCGGGTCGCGCGCGAGGAACGGGCGCTGCGCCGCGCGGCCGATGCGTATCTGGCCTTCGTCGGGCTCGAAGCCATGGCCGAGCGGCGGCCCGACAGCCTTGCCTTCGGCCATCGCCGGCTCCTCGAGATCGCCCGCGCGCTGGCGATCGAGCCGGTGCTGCTGCTGATGGACGAGCCGGCCTCGGGCCTCAACGATACCGAGACCGAGCGCCTGGCCGACCTCATCCTGCGCATCCGCGCGCAGGGCACCACCATTCTCCTGGTCGAGCACGACATCCGCCTGGTCATGGGGCTCGCCGACCATGTCGTCGTGATGAACCACGGCGTGAAGATCATGGAAGGACCGCCCGACGCGGTGCGTCGCGATCCCCAGGTGATCGCCGCCTATCTCGGGGCCTGAGGGCGATGCTGACGCTCGAGCATCTCACCAGCGGCTACGGTCAGGCCGAGGTCCTGCACGGCATCTCCGCCCACGTCGACAAGGGCGAGATCGTGGCGCTCATCGGCGCCAACGGCGCCGGCAAGAGCACGCTCCTCAACACCATCACCGGCCTCATCCCGACACGCGCCGGCAGCATCGTGTTCGACGGCACATCGATCGCCGGGCTTGGCACGCAAGCGATCGTGCGCCGCGGCATCGCTCAGGTGCCGGAACGGCGCAAGCTCTTCGGCGCCATGACGGTCGAGGAAAACCTCCTCATGGGCGCCTATGGCCGCGCGGACCGGCGCGACAAGGCGCGCATCGCCGCCGATCTGGACGCGCAATTCCAGCTCTTCCCCCGGCTCAAGGAGCGCCGGCGCCAGCGGGCGCAATCGCTGAGCGGGGGCGAGCAGCAGATGGCGGCGATCGCGCGCGCCCTGATGGCGCGACCGCGGCTTCTGCTGCTCGACGAGCCCTCGCTCGGCCTGGCGCCGCTGGTGGCGCGCCAGATCATGGCGCTCATCGTCGACCTCCGGCATCAGGGCTGCACCATCCTTCTGGTTGAGCAGAACGCGCGCATCGCGCTCGGCATCGCCGACCGCGGCTATGTGCTGGAGACCGGCCGGATCGCGCTCACCGGCCGGGCGGCGGAGCTGCTCGACGACCAAGCGGTGCAGGAGGCCTATCTCGGCGGCGCAGGTTCCGGCGCCATGGAAGCCCGCATCCGCGCCCGCGCGGCGCTCTATGGGCGGGGCTGAGAACCGACGCACGCAGCGACCGAGAATCCAGAGGCAAGCGACGTGCAGGTCCCTGGAGTCCCGCCTTCGCGGGGGGACGAACGAGTGGTTCAATCTGAAACGATGAGGCTCTAGTGTGACCCCGTGCCGTGCATGAATGCCGTGCGAGGGTCCCCAATGAATTGCGATGCCGTGTCCAGTTTTGCGGTCGAGGAAGCGACGATCGACGAAATCCACTCCGCCTATCGTGAGGGGAGAGCAACCGCCCTCGGCGTTACGCAGGCTCACCTTGATCGCATAGCGGCGTTCGATCGCAAAGGTCCGGCGCTGGGTGCGGTCATCGTCACGAACCCGCAGGCGCTGGCGGATGCCGCCGCGCTCGATGCGCACTTCAAGAAGACCGGCGCGATGGTCGGGCCGCTGCACGGCATCCCCGTGCTGGTGAAGGATAACTATGACGTCGCGGGGTTGCAGACCACGGCCGGATCATCCGCCCTGATCGGCTGGGTGCCGTCGAGGGATTCGACCGTCGTGCGGGCGCTGCGCGATGCGGGGGCCGTCATTGTGGCGAAGACGACCATGTCGGAATGGGCGCGCGGCGGCCTCGACAACATCAATTCGGTGCTGCCGGGCTTTGCGCGCAATCCCTACAACACCGCCTATGCGACGGGCGGGTCATCGGGAGGCACGGGCGCAGGCCTTGCCGCCAGCTTCGGTGTGGTGGGTCTCGGTTCCGACACGTGGGGATCGATCCGCAATCCGGCGTCGAACAACGCCCTCGTCGGCCTGCGCCCAAGCTGGGCCCTGGTCTCCCGCGCGGGGATGGTGGGACTCTATGATGCGCGCGACACCGCGGGGCCGATGGCCAGGACAGTCGCCGATCTGGCGGCGCTGCTCGATGTCATCGCCGGCGTTGACAAGGATGATCCCGCGACGGCGGAGGCGGCAGGAAAAATCCCGCCAACCTACAAGGCGTTCCTCAATAAAGCGGGCGCGCGCGGCAAACGCCTCGGCGTATTGCGGCAGGCATTCCCACCCAACGCGTCGGATCCGCATGTCGTCGGATTGTTGGAACGGGCGATCGAGGACCTCTGCAGCGGCGGCGCCGAAATCGTCGATCCGTTCATCGTCCCGGAGTTCGACGCCTTTCCCGCGCAAGCGCATCCCGCCAGCGAAGTGCGCGCCGCCTTCGAACGCTACCTCAAGAGCACGGGCGCGGGATTTCCCAAAACTCTCGCCGAGGTCGTCGCGGCGGAGAAATTTCATCCGCTGCACGAAGTCGGGCTGAGGGCGACAGTCGCCGCGCCGCCACCACGCGAAGATCCGATCCTCCGCAAACTCGAGGCGGACGAGGTGCGCATGCGCCAGGCTTATCTCGCCGCGATGGATCGGGACCGGATCGACGCGCTGATCTTGCCGGTCGCGGCGTTTCCACCAAAACTCAATGGCGATCGCAATACGACGCCGACAGGAGCAACCACGTGGATCGCTTCCGGCCTGCATTGGCCGGCGGCCGTCGTGCCTATGGGTTACACCTACGAGGATCTGCCGTCGGGGCTGCAGATCATCGGGCGGCCGTGGACCGAGCCGCTCCTGATCGAAATCGCTTACGTATACGAGCAATCGACCCGCCACCGCAGGTCGCCGGCAAGCACGCCCAGAACTCGATGGAGCAACGCAAACGGCCGAATACCAAATCAACGATCCCCAAGTCGTCCAGGAGATCGAACGCGAGTTTGCCGGCTACAATCGGGCGTTGGGGGCGAACGATGTCGAGGCGCTCAACGGATATTTCTTCGATAGTCCTTCCACGGTTCGCTACGGCAACGGTGAAAATCTCTACGGCTTCGCGGCAATCAAAGCGTATCGCGCCTCAGTCGCCGCAACCGGCATCAGGCCCACGCGCGAGCGCACCGTGATCACCACCTTCGGCCAAGATTTCGCGACCGTCGCCACGCTGACCCGGCCGCCTCGAACCGGCAAAATCGGCAGAACGATGCAGACCTGGGTGAGGTTTCCTCAGGGCTGGCGGATTGTCGCCGCCCACGTCAGCACAATCGATGACACAGACAAGCGCTAAACATCGCGTGACGATGTGGGCCGCTAGGGCGATGCGGTTGCCCTCCCGACGAAGCGGTAGGGCACCGCCAGCCTTTTCACAGGTGCGCACGCCGACCCGCGGCGGCGCCTTCGGGTATGATTTATGTGAACCAATTCAACTACGTAACAGGGTGACGAGGCGCGAGCCGGGGCGGGTGTGAGCCCGGCGGCATCGACTACCGCGCAGGGGAGGGTTGGCGGGGCGGCAATGGTGCCGGGCGCGGCGTTAGGCTAGCGTCACGCCAGTTTTGCCGCGGAGCCGGAATGCCCGACGCCTCGACGCCCACGCCCGGGTTCAGCCATCGCGAGATCATGCACATGCTGAGCGGGACGGTGCTCGGCATGTTCCTGGGCGCGCTCGACCAGACGGTGGTCGCGACTTCGCTGCCGGCGATGGTAGGCGAGCTGCACGGCATGGAGCACATGTCGTGGACCGTCTCGGCCTATCTGCTGACCGCGACGGCCTCGACGCCGATCTATGGCAAGCTCAGCGACCTCTATGGACGGCGCGCGCTGTTCAGCGCCGCGATCGCCATCTTTCTCGCGGGCTCGATCGTGTGCGGGCTGGCGTGGAGCATGGTCGCGCTCATCGCCGGCCGGGCCGTGCAGGGGCTGGGCGGCGGCGGCCTCATCTCGCTCGCGCTCACCATCATCGCCGACATCATCCCGCCACGCGAGCGCGGCCGCTATCAGGCCTATTTCACCGCGGTGTGGTCGTTCGCGACGGTGGGCGGGCCGATGATCGGCGGCATCCTCGTCGACACGCTGTCGTGGCGCTGGGTGTTCTGGATCAACCTGCCGATCGGGATTGCGGCGCTCATGATCTGCTACACCGCGCTCAAGCGGCTGCCGGTGCACGGCGCGGTCGAAACGCATCGACTATCTCGGGCGCGCTCCTGCTGCTGCCGGCGATCGTCGCGCTGCTGCTGGTGACGACGTGGGCCGGCACTGGGTTGGCCTGGACCTCGCCCACCATCCTCGGGCTGGTCGCACTCGCCGCAGCGCTCATCGGGCTCCTGGTGATGCAGGAGCGCGCGCGCCGACGATCCGCTGCTGCCGCCGCGCCTCTTCCGCGACAACGTCTTCGTCATCGGCAGCGGCATCGCCTTCCTCATGGGCGCGGCGGCGGTCGGCGCCACCATCTTCCTGCCGCTCTTCCTCCAGGTCGTGATCGGCGCGATCGGCCAGCAATTCCGGCCTGCTGATCCTGCCGCTACATGCTCGGCATCACCGTCGGCGCGACCGTCGACCGGCCGCTTCATCCGCATCACCGGGCGCTACAAGATCGTGCCGCTCGTCGGGCTCGGCGTCGCCGCCGTATCGCTTCCTGCTCTTCGTCGGCGTGACCGCAAAAACGTCGGCGGACGCTCTATGGCATCGTACATGGCGGCGCTGGGCTTCGGCCTCGGCCCGGCCGGGCCGATGGTGACGATCGCGGTCCAGAACGCGGTCGAGCCGCGCGACATGGGCACCGCGACCTCGCTCACCTCGTTCTTCCGCTCGATGGGCGGATCGTTCGGCGTGGCGCTCTTGGGCGCGATCCTGTTCGCCGGGCTCACGCATGCCGGCAGCTGGCGCGGCATTCAACGCCGAACGGCCTGCTGCATGGCGGGCCGGCGATGATCGCCGCGCTGCCCGATGCGTGCGCCACAGCTACCGTCGCGAGCTTCGCCCATTCGTACCGCTATCTCTATCTCGCCGGCGCGGCGATCTGCGGGCTGGGCCTCGTGCTCGCGTTCTTCATCAAGGAACTGCCGCTGCGGTCGCGGCTGCCGCACCCGCCGCAGGACCAAGCCTTCCGGCCATCGGCGCCGGCCGGCGCGGAGACCGCCCGCGCCGTGGCGCAGGACGACGTGATCGGAAGCTGAGCGGCGCTACTTCGGGAAGACGATCTCGACGCTGTCGCCCTTGACCTTGGCCATCTGGAGCACGTTGGGCACCGCTTCCTGGCCGCTGTGATCGGCGGCGCTGAAGGCATAGCGGGTGTTGGCGCCCTGGACGGAAAGCGTCTCGAGCGCCGCGCGCAGCTTGTCGCCGCCGGTGACGCCCGATGTCTCGACCGCCTTGGCCAGAATGGTCATGGCGTCCCAGCCGAGCGTCACGCCCGATAGTTCCGCGTCCTTCAATCCCGCCTGGTGGAAATCGGCGTAGAAGACCTCGTAGGCGGCCTTGAGCTTGGGATCGGGAATGAACGGATAGGCCTGGCACGGCTCGGCCGCGAAGGCCATGGCCGGATACTCCGCCACCACCTTGCGATAGGTCGGCATGTCGTCGCCCGCCATCAGGATCGGCACCGCGAGCCCCACGGTCGCGGCGGCCTTGGCCTCGACGATATGGGTGGAACCGGTCAGCACGTCGATGACGACGTCGGGCGCGGCGTCCTTGAGCTTGGCGAGCTGCGGCGTCATGTCGGTCGCCGATGGTTCGACCCCGTCGGAATAGACGACCTTGAGGCCGCGCTTGACCGCCCCGTCGTGCAGGACCTTGGCGCCGACCTGGCCGTAGGGCGTGTGCGAATAAAGGATCGCGACCTTCTTGGCGTGGAGGCCCTGCGCCGCATAGTCGAGCTCGAGGTCGGAGACCTTGTCGTGCGGAATATTAGCCTGGAACGCCCAGACTGGGTCGGGCGGCAGCTCGGAGATGTGGATCTGCGGCACCTTCGCCCGCGCCAGGATCGGCTCGATGGCGCCGTTCTGCGCCGACGACAGGCCGTTCAGCATGACGCTGACATTGTACTGGTTGAGAAGCTGGTTGGTGATGGTGACGCCCGTCGTCGCATTGGAGGCATCGTCGAGCGCGTGAAGCTCGACCGGATGCCCGTCGATGCCGCCGTGGTCGTTCGCGCGCTTGGCCGCGAGCTTGGCGCCCTCGACGAACTGGCCGTCATAGTTGGCGAGATAGCCGGTCATGGCGACGGCCATGCCGATCTCGATCGGCTCCTTGGCCGCAACCGGGGCGGAAGCCCCGGCCAGGACCGCAGCAGCGAGCGCCGCTGGCCACGTCCAGGTCGCGGGAATGACCGTCACGACCGTCCCTCCATGCCGCGGGCCGACAGCAGCAGCTTGCGCCACTGCACGAGCTGGGCATCGGTCGGCGCCAGGTATTCGGCCCGATCGTAATAGGCGTGGATTGCGGCCGGCGCGTCCTGCGCCGAGAAGTTCCGGTCCATCACCCAGTGGTGGAAGAACTGGTAGGCGCACCATTCGTACGCGCGGCCCAAAGCGGTCGGCGGAGCGCCGAATGGAAATAGAACATGCGCGTGGTGGTTTCCGTGATCGGCACGGCCCAGCGCGTCCACATGTAGTTTTGGTAGTTGATGCGGACCATGCACGGCAGATGCTGGCCGGTCTCCCACTCATCGCTCGCGCGATAGGGCGTCCCCTTCATGAAGGGCGCGCGCAGGATGTCGAAGAGCCACGTCCATGACCGGCGCCACCGATGCCGCGGCCACGTGGCATCGAGGCCCGGGAAATATTCCTGGTCGGCGTCGCCCCTTTCGTGGATGTTGCGGGTCGGCACCAGCCGCGCCTTGCCGATCCGCTTCGGCCGCCCCGGCGGATAATGCGGCGGATAGATCGGCTTCATCAGCAGCATCGCCGAGTTGCGGTGCAGATAGCGCACGTGCTGAATCGAATGAGTTCTCGAAGCACGGCCGCCAGTTCGCCGGCCATTCGGTATGCCAGCTCAGCACCGTCATGGCGGGATCGAAGAACTCTTCGGGAATGGCATCCTCGAGCGGGACGGGGGCGCCCTTCCCCATCCACACGAAGACCACGCCTTTGCGCGTCTCGGTCGGATAGACGCGCGCGCTGATCTTGCCGGGCATCGGCGATTGCGGGCCTTCGCCCAAGGCCGCGACGCATTGGCCGCGCTCGTCGAAGACGAAGCCGTGATAGAAGCAGGCGACATGGCCGCGGAACTCGCAATTGCCATGCGCCAGCATGGCGCCGCGATGGGGACAGCTATTGGCAAGCGCCGCGACCTTGCCGCTCTTGCCGCGGAAGAGGCAGAGATCCTCGCCCAGCATCTTGAGAAAGACGGGCTTGCGCCAGCCGACCCGCTTGTCCTGCAGCGCCGGATACCAGTACTCCTTCAGGCCAAGGACCGGGATCTTGTCGCGGAGGTCATTAAAGCCAAAGGGCAGATCGTCCTCGCCGTCGCTTCCCCTGGCGGCAGGCGCGGCGGCGGCCGATGGCTTCGCCGCGGTCTCTTCGGTCTCGAGCATGATCGTCGTCCCGGCTTCGTTGCGGTCATGATCCCCACGGGCCCCGCACGTGTCAACGCCGGCCCGTCGGGCAACCGCGTTGAGCGCCGGCACATTGGCCGATATCCTGGGCCGCGTATGCGGAGCAAGTCCCCGGAGCGAGGCCGTGAGCGAGGCGGCGAGACCGAGCTTGTCGGAGCGCACCGCGCACGCCATCCGCGAGACGCTGGCCGGGCGGCGCAGCGGCATGCGCAGCGTGCTCCCCTTCGCGGGCCCGGCGGTCATCGCCTCCGTCGCCTACATGGATCCCGGCAATTTTGCCACCAATATCCAGGCGGGCGCGCGTTATTCCTACGAGCTGTTGTGGGTGGTGGTGCTGGCCAATGCCGTCGCCATGCTGCTCCAGGCGATGTCGGCGAAGATCGGGATCGTCACCAAGCGCAACCTCGCCGAGCTGTGCCGGGACAATTTCTCGCGGCCCGTCGTGATGGCCATGTGGGTCATCAGCGAGATCGCGGCGATGGCGACCGATCTGGCCGAATTCCTGGGCGGCGCAATCGGGCTAGCGCTGCTCTTCCAGATGCCGCTCCCGGCGGGCATGGTGGCGACCGCGGCGATCACTTATGCGATCCTGGCATTCGAGCGATCGGGCTTCCGTCCGCTCGAGCTCATCATCGGCGGGCTCGTCGTCGTCATCGGCGTGAGCTATCTGGTAGAGCTCGTGGTCGCGCCGCCCAACTGGCACGAGGCGGCGCTCCACAGCATTTTGCCGGGCTTGCCCGACCGCGGCGCGGTGATGCTGGCCGTCGGCATCGTCGGCGCGACCGTGATGCCGCACGCGATCTATCTCCATTCCGCGCTGACGCAGCGGCGCTATGCCCCGCGCGATGACGCCGAGGCGCGAAGCCTCGTGCGCTATTCCAACCGCGAGGTCATGGTCGCGCTGGCGCTGGCGGGGCTCGTCAACATGGCGATGGTGATGATGGCGGCCGCCGCGTTCCACGCCGGGCACAGCGACGTGGGCGAGATCGAGACCGCCTATTACACGCTGGTGCCGCTGTTGGGGATCGGCGCCGCGGGCGTGTTCCTGCTGGCGCTGATGGCGTCGGGGATCTCGAGCTCGGCGGTCGGCACGATGGCGGGCCAGGTCATCATGCAGGGCTTCGTCGGCTTCCACATCCCGGTGTGGGTGCGGCGGCTGGTGACGATGGTGCCGTCGTTCTTCGTGGTGGCGATGGGCTATGACGTGACGCAGTCCCTGGTCATCAGCCAGGTCGTGCTGAGCCTCGCCTTGCCGGCGCCGATGATCGCGCTCCTCGTCCTGAGCCGGCGGCAATCGGTGATGGGGAGCTTCGTCGCAGGTCCGTGGACGCAAGGGCTTGCGATCGTGGCGACCGTGGCGATTCTCGTCCTCAACCTCATCCTGCTGGCTGGCGTCGCGGGGCTCGGCTAGCGACGCAGAGGATAAATCCCGGATTTTGTGACGGAATTGCCGCGTCAGCCGGGAGTAGCCATATGCTACCCCAGGTCGACGCGAACGGATCAGGCCCGCAATTGTTTTGCAGGCATGGGCGTGCGCGTGCCCTCACGAAGCGGCCGGGAGGCCGCCGAAGCCAGCCCCGGTGACGCCGCCGGCTTAGGGCTTCGATTGCTGTGCCCGGGCGATCCGCCCCGGGTGAGTCGCGGCCACACCAGAACGGAATAGGGAAGAGACGCGTGAAACGACATCGGATCGCGCTTGGCGCGGGCAGGATCGCAGTGATGGCGGTCGTCGTCGTGCTGGCGTTCGGCCTCGCGCCGATGGCGCGCGCCGCCCCCGCGGCCGGGCCGGAAGACGTGGTGCGGCAGTTCTATGCCGTGCTGCTCGACACGATGAAGAAGGGCCCGTCGCTCGGGCCCCGGGGGCGCTATGAAGAGCTGATGCCGGCGGTTGACACGGCGTTCGATCTCCCGTCGATGAGCCGTCTGGCCGTCGGGGTCGCCTGGGGCCGGATGGCGCCGGCGCAGCAGAAGGATCTGACCGAGGCGCTGGGGCGCTACACCGCCGCCACCTATGCCCAGAATTTCGACAGCTATTCCGGCGAGAAGCTCGAGGTCACGGGGGAGCAGCGCACCCAGTTCGGCACCATCGTCTTAAGCCGCCTCGTGCCCACCGACGGCAAACCCGTCACGATCAATTACCTGATGCACCAGAATGCCGGGGCGTGGGAGATCGCCGACGTGTATCTCACGGGAACCATCAGCCAGCTTGCCGATCTGCGCGCGCAATTCACCGCGATCGTGAACCGGCAGGGCGTGGACGGCCTGATCGCGACCTTGAACCGCAAGGCCGATACGCTCGTCACCGCCGCGAACGGACCGTGACCGGGCGGATCGGCCCGAAAACTGTCGCCGGCGCATCCCCTTGACCGCGCAGCGGCGGCGGTGCTCTTCTTGAACGAGGCAAAGCGGGGCCTTCACAGGTCAAGGGGATCCGTCATGGCTGCGGTCACACACATCTATGCCGGCGCGGCGCACTGGCGCGCCAAGGGCAAATTCGCGGGCGTGTTCCGGGCGGAGGCCGAGGAAGGACGCTGGGAGCACATGACCCAGGGCCTGCCCGACGACGTCCATGTCCAGTCGGTCACGGTCCATCCCCAGGACCCCAACGTGGTGTTCATCGGGACCCACGACGGCCCCTACCGCAGCACCGACCGCGGCGAGCATTGGGAGAAGCTCGACTTCCCCGACCGCAACATGCAGGTGTGGTCGATCCTCGTCCATCCGGCCCAGCCGCGCACGATCTATGTCGGCACGGCGCCGCTCGGGGTCTATCGCAGCGACGACGGCGGTGACCACTGGCGCGTGCTGTCGCGGCCCGATCTGCCGGCACGCTGCGAGATGGGCTTTGCCCCGCGCGTCATGCGGCTCGCGATCGATCCGGAAAATCCCGACATCCTCTATGCGCCGCTCGAGGTCAATGGCGTGATGCGCAGCCGCGATGGCGGCGAGAGCTGGGAGGATTGCAGCGCCGGCCTCGTGCGCCTGTCCGAACGGCCGCATCTGAAGAGCGGACTCGTCAGCAAGATGGATTCCGAGGGCATGCTCGATTGCCATGCGCTCTGCGTGACGCCGGCCGATCCGGGCGCGGTCTTCATCGCCATCCGCATGGGCCTCTTCCGCAGCGAAGACCGCGGCCAGACCTGGGAGGACATGGAGATCCGGCGCTTCTCGCCGCTGACCTACGGCCGCGACGTGCGCGTGTCGCCGCAGGACCCGCGCGTCCTTTATGCCTGCCTCAGCGTCGAGGCGTTCGGCAAGGCGGGCTCGCTCTATCGCTCTGGCGATGTCGGCAAGACGTGGCAGCGATTCGACCATTCGATCACCGCGCGCGGCACCATGATGAACCTCGCCGTGCATCAGCGCGACCCGGACCAGATCTACGCGATCGCGCGCGGCGGTCAGGCCTTCGGCACCCAGGACGGCGGCAAGAGCTGGCGGGAATATCCGCTGCCCGAAGGCGCCAGCCCGGACTTCTACGCGATCGCCTGCGGCTGAGCGCGACCGCGCTTCAAGGGGACCACGATCATGGATGACGGGCTGCAAACCCGGCTGCACGGCGACGCGAGCACGCTGCCGACCCGCGTCGCGCTGCCGCAGATTCTGACGCCGGAGCATTTCGAGCGCGAGCGGGAGAAGATCTTCCGCCGCGCCTGGATGCCGATCGGGCACACCGACGACGTGCCGAGCAAGGGCAGCTATCTCGTCTACGACATGCCGACGTTCAATACCTCGCTGCTCGTGATCCGCGGCACCGACGATCGCGTGCGCGTCTTCCACAATGCCTGCCGGCACCGCGGCAACAAGGTCGTCCGCGACGGACAGGGCTGCCAGGCGCATTTCGTCTGCAACTTCCACGGCTGGACCTATACGCCCGAAGGCAAGCTCGCGGTGATCACCGACGAGCATCAGTTCGACGATGCCGACAAGGCGGAACTGGGCCTGGTGCCGGTCGCGACCGAGATCTGGGAGAACATGATCTTCGTCAATTTCTCAGACCCCCCGCGCGAGAGCCTGCGGCAGTGGCTGGGCGAGCTTTACGACCAGTACGGCAACGATTATTTCGGCTGGCACGAGAAGGTGGCGAGCCAGCAGTTCGTCCTCAACAGCAACTGGCACCTCGGCGTCAATTCCTTCACCGAGGGCTATCACACGCTCTACATCCACAAGGACACGGCGCGCGACTATCAGGGCGGCCGCGGCAATCCGCAGCGCCATCGCCCGTCGATGGAGCTGTTCCGCCGCCATCACCGCTATTCCGCGCCGGGCAATCCCGACCACAAGATCCTGCCGGCCGAGGCCATCGCCATCAAATACGGGCGCAAGCTCATCCCGGCCTTCGACTTCGACCTCACCGGCCTGCCGCCCGGCGTCAATCCCACGCGCTACGACAAATGGGCGTTCGACGTGCTCGAGCTCTTCCCCAATTTCGTCATGCTGACCGGCAACCACTGGCGCGCCGAGTTGTGGTTCTGGCCGATCGATGCGGGGCGCACGCTCATCGTCAACCGCGCCTATAACTACAAGACCAAGAACCTGGGCGAGCGGTTGAGCCGCGCCTATTTCCGCTCGCGCGGGCGCGACGTGCTGCGCGAGGACCTCAATACGCTGGAAGCGCAGCAGCAGATGCTGGCCTCGGGCGCGCTGCCGGAGGTGGTGCTGTCGCGCCAGGAGATGGCGCTCAGACACCACTACAAGGTGATGTACGACATGCTGGCCGAGGCGTGAGGGGCGAGAGTGCGATGACCGAGAAAATCCTGCCCGACGCCTTCGCGGATCTGGCGCCGCTCGTCGCCGAATGGGCGCTGCCGACCGAGGCCGAGCGCTGCCACAAGCGGCTCAAGACCGACATCGCTGTGCTGAGGGCGTTCCATGACCGCGTGTTTCCGCGGATCGAGGCCATCATCGGCCACCTCAACACCTTCCCCAACGAGCCTGAGGCCTTGCCGCCGGACGCCAAGCGGCTCTTCGACCTCGCCTTGATGGACATGGAAGCGGCGGCACCCATCGACCTGGAATGGCCGAGCTCCGACATCCGCGACGTGTTCCCAATCGAGCGCTTCGAGTTCCTACCGGTCAAGAGCGAATAGCCGCGCCCTCTATCGCGAACCGCAGCGTCTCGCCAAAGCGCGGCACGCGAAACGCATCCGCCGGCACGCCGTGCTCCGCGTGCGCCGCTGCGAGCGCATGGAGCGGCGCGTCGATCGCCTCGTCGGTGAGCTGGAACGTGGCGAAATGCATGGCGATGCTGACCCGCGCCGCGAGCTCGAGATGGGCGCGCACCGCCTCGTCCGGGTTCATGTGCTGGGGTCCCATGAACCAGCGCGGCTCGTAGGCGCCGATCGGCAGGAGCGCGACATCCGGCGGCCCGATGCGGTCGCGTATGTCGCGGAAATGCCCGGGATAGCCCGTGTCGCCCGCGAAATAGACGCGCGCACCGGGGGCGCCGATGACATGGCCGCCCCACAGCATGTGGCGCCGATCGAAGAGGCCGCGCTTCGACCAATGCTGCGCCGGCACGTAGGTGATGCGCATGCCGGGACGCAGCTCGAATTCCTCCCACCAGTCGAGTTCGACCGCGCCGGCGATCCCCTTGCGCGCGAGATAGCGGCCATTGCCGAGCCCGGTCACGATGGGCGCGCTCCAGCGCTTGGCGATGCGCCCGAGGCTCGGCAAATCCATGTGGTCGTAGTGATTGTGGCTCAAGAGCACGAGATCGATGCGCGGCAGCCGATCGAGCGCGACGCCGGGATCGCGCACCCGCCGCGGCCCGATCCACGACAGCGGGCTCGCGCGCGCGGAGAAGATGGGATCGGTAATCACGGCAAGGCCCGCGACCTGCACCAGGAACGTCGCCTGGCCGATGAAGGTGACGGCGATCTCGCCCGCGGGAACCGCGGCAGGAGGCGGCGGAAACGGCTCGTTCTCGACGCGTGCGGGCCAGGGCGCGGGGCTGCGCGCGCGGCGCCAGCGCCGGAACTCGGCGCGGCTCTTGTCGGTATCGACGCGCGGATTGAAGAACCGCACGCCGTCCCAATGATCGGAGACTTCTTTCAATGGCCTCGCCCGGGAACGCCGCAACAACC
Source organism: uncultured Alphaproteobacteria bacterium (assembly GCA_963832575.1). Taxonomy (GTDB): domain Bacteria; phylum Pseudomonadota; class Alphaproteobacteria; order ATCC43930; family CGMCC-115725; genus DATJLY01. Next base: position 841,353 of record CAWHUT010000006.1, on the reverse strand, counting down.
AAGAAGCGCGGCTTATACCCCGCGCGCTTTGTTCCCGGCCAGTCCGCCGACGATCGCCGCTTCCCTCATGCGGCCCCCAGAGACGTGAGCAGCTTGCGCTTGAGAGTGTGGATCGAGAATGGCTTGATGATGAAATCGTCCGCGCCGGCCGCCTTGGTCGCGGCGAGGCCCTCCTTGCTCACGACCCCCGACATCATGATGAAGCGCCAAAGCCTGAGCCTTTCGTCCCCGCGCATCTGCTGGAGCAGCGCCAACCCGCCGCTCGGCTCGAGCATCCAGTCGGCGATGACCAGCCCGAAAGCCGCGTGCTCCCGCAGTCTTTCGAGCGCCGTTCCCGCGTCCCACACCTCCAGAATATCGTGGAATCCGAGCTCGTTGGCGACCCGCCGGATGAGCGCGGAAACCTCGCGATACGGCGTCACCATCATGATCGGAGTGTTCTTGTCGCAGGCCACCGGCGCCCCACGAGACGGAAGTGTATGTAACCATACACTCCGTCTCTTAAATCCGAGCTAACGTCCTGCCCGCGCTGCGACAGGATTGGCCGGTCAGGCGGCCGGCGGATAGAACACCAGGGCGCGGATTTCGATGCTTTCGCGCGGCAGGGCGCCCGCGGGCATGGTGGGATCGTCGAACGCGCCGTGCGGCGTGAAGCGCGCCGGGCCGTCGAGCGCCGAATCATAGGACTTGATGAGCGCCGCCTCGTCGACGCGCATGCGCGGGAAATAGTACCAGCGATGCGCGGGCGAATAGAGGATGTTGTAGGTCTCGCCGATGCGGTCGCGGTAGATCTGATCGGTCTCGGCGAGATCGCGCGGCGCAACGGTTTGCGCATCGCAGAGCGCGAGCGGCGCCTCCACCAGCGGGCCGCGCACCGGGCGCCACACATTGATGATGGCGAACCGCCGTTTGAGGCGCAGCCGCGCTTCGTCCGCATCGAGGAGGTCGCGCACGCGCTGGGGCCCGGATTTGGGCGTGTAGTCGTTGTGGACGCGGCGCACGGGATCGCGCAGGCCCTGCTTGGCATCCGGCGCGAGCGTGCCGGCGCGCCTGGTGTGATCGAACACCACCACTTTCTCCGCGCCGGTCATGTGCGCCAGCAGGCGCTCCATCTCCGGGTAATAGATGTTGGTCACCTGGGTCTCGTTGTAGAAGTCGGAAACGGCGGTGGCGTGGTCGACGAGGGCGAAGCCCTCGACATCGAGCGACAGCCGCTCGCGGATCGGCCGCGCGTTCCGGATCGTGACGGATTGCGCGACGAAGCTGCCGATCTGGCGCGGCGTGCCGCCCGGCGGCTCGTACATGTAGGTTCCCGGCCGCACGTCGCTGGGCACGAGATAGCTGAGCGTCGCCACGACCTCCTGGAGCGCGCCATGAACGTCATCCATCGCCTGTCTCCCTTTCCGCCCCGAGAATGTCGGTCGGGCGGGCGCGCGGATCAAGGGCGCCGTCGGCCTGGCAATTTGTGACTGGCCACGGCGCCTTGTATTGTCGCGTCAGACGAGGGTTGAGGTGAGACATGCTGAAGATCTGGGGCCGCGCGAACTCGCTCAACGTCCAGAAGGTCCTGTGGTGCGCCGACGAGCTCGGCGTTGCCTTCGAGCGCACCGATGTCGGCGGCGCGTTCGGCGGCAACCGCGAGCCCGCCTATCTCCGCATGAACCCCAACGCACTCGTCCCGACCGTCGATGATGACGGGCTGGTGCTGTGGGAATCGAACACGATCGTGCGCTATCTCGCGGCCAAGCACGGCATGGGCGGTCTCTGCCCCGCGGACCTCGGCCGGCGCGCGGATGTCGAGCGGTGGATGGACTGGCAGCTCTCGACCGTGCATGGCGGCATGGGCACGATCTTCATGGGCCTCATCCGCACGCCGCCCGAACAGCGCGACAACGCCGCGATCGAGGCGGCGCGGCATGCGATGGGCGAGGTGTGGGCGCGGCTCGACCGCCATCTCGCCGATCGGGCTTTCGTCGGCGGCGACGCCCTGACCATGGGCGACATCCCCGTCGGCTGCTTCGTCTATCGCTGGTTCAACCTGGCGATCGAGCGCCCCGACCTGCCGCATCTGCGGGCATGGTACGACCGCCTGACGCGCCGGCCCGCCTACCGCCGCCATGTCATGATCACCATGACCTGAGCGCCTGTGGTTGCATTGCGCGTGCCGGCGAATTAATGCATGTTCGTATCAAGCTGAAACACGCCGTCATCCTCGCGAAAGCGAGGATCCAGGGCCTCCGGCACGTCGCTTGCCCCTGGGTTCCCGCTTTTCGCGGGAACGACGTATTTTGATGATTCAGCCTGAAGCAGCCATGCTCTAGCGTGCCGCCTCGCCCTCACCGACGGTAATGCCGATGAAAGCCGCGCTCTTCTGCACCGCGCGCTACATGGGATCGACGCCGCAGGGCGTGTGGCCGCTCACCTCCCTGAAGCGGGCGACGGCCGGGATCAGGTATCGTGGCTGGCGTGGCTGGCGACGATCGCCTGCAGCATCTCCACGAGCCGCGCGGCCGGGCCGTTCGGGCCGACGCTCATCAGGCTGATCCGCGCCCCCTCGCACAGGAGGAAGATCTCGTCGGCGACGAGCTGGGGCTCGTCGAGACCGGCGCTGCGGCAGAGCGCGACGAGCCGCTGCCGCGATTTCTGCTTGAACTCCTCGACCACGCGCCGGGCCGGATGGTTGGGGTCGGGCAATTCGATCGCGGCATTGGCGAAGGCGCAGCCGCGATGCGCCTCGGTCATCTTGAATTCGCCGAGATAGCGCAACTGGGCCATGAGCTCGCCCATGGGATCGCCCCGGTGCGCCGCGGCGATCGTGGCGCGGGCCTGGTCCATCTCGGCGGAAAGCCGGCACAGGCATTCGACGATCAGCTTGTCCTTCGATTCGAAGTGGCGATAGAGCGTCATCTTGTTGGTGCCGGCCGCCTCGGCAATGGCATCGACGCCGACCTTGTGAATGCCGTGGCGATAGAAAAGGTCACGCGCCACCGCAACAATCCGTTCCCGCGGCGGGATGGTCGGGCCGTCCTGGGCGGGGGGTCGATCGACCGAAAGCACCGGCATTTCGCGTTCCCTCTTGACATGTTACTTAACGGTAAGTACCTTACGGGTGTTACCGTTCGGTATCAAGGATATAACATTACCGTAACGTACTTTCCAGGCCTTTGGTGGGAGAATTTCGATGGACGATCAGATGCACTTCCTTCCCGGTTACGACCGGAACCACAACCCCGACATCGACGATGCCGCCGACGCGCTTGCCGAACTCGATCACCGGCGCCCTTTCCGACGCCGTGGCGGACGCCGTCTCCGATCCCCTCGTCCTGTCGGTGATGGCAGCCGACAAGCTCGACCCGCATGGCTTCGAGGCGATGCTGCGCAAAATGGCGGCGAAGCTCGCCGACCGCCGGTCGCCGCGGGGGCGCCTGTGCTCGTGCTGAGGCTCAGACCGCGGCCCGTTCCGGCCGCTTGTGGAAGGCGCCGTCCTGCATGATCGCCAGGAGGTTGCCGCGGTCCTGCAGCACCCGCACATCCGCCGTGGGGTCGCCGCGCACCAGCAACAGATCGGCGAGGTAGCCGGGCTTCACCAGGCCCAGTTCATCGCCCATGCCCATGATCTCGCCGCCCCACCGGGTCGCGGCGACAAGGGCTTCCACCGGGCTATATCCGAGATAGGTCACGAACAGCTCCAGATCGCGCGCGTTGCGCCCGATCGGGTTGTGCGGAAAGCCATAATCGCCGCCCGGAAGCACACGGACGCCGCGCCGGCGCAATTCGGGCACCAGGCGCTGCTGCAGCTCCATGATGCGCTTCCCGCGCTCGACGCCCGCCGGCGGCAGGCCGCAAACGGGGCCGATCGTGGATGGCGGCATAGGCCAGGCCGATCGCGGGAGCGACGAAGATCTCGGACTTCTTCGCTTCGAGCATGTCGAGCGCTTCGGGATCGGCATAGCTGCAATGGTAAAGCACGCGGAAGCCGTGGCGCACGCCGAGCTTCACCGCTTCGGCCGCCTGGGCGTGGCAGGCGAGCCACAGCCCGCAGGCGCGCGCCTCCTCGCCGGCCGCTTCGACCTCGGCCTCGCTGTAGGGCAGATCCTGCGAGCCGTTGGGCGTGAAATTGTCGTCGCCCGAGAGCAGGAGCTTGACGCTGTCGATGCCAAGCTCGGCACAGCCGCGGATATAGGCGCGCATCGCCTCGGGCCCGCGCCCGTGGCCCTCGTCATGCGTCTCGGGCAGGCCGAAGGAGCGCGCCGGCGCGCGCTCGATCGAGGATGCCTTGAGCCGCGGCCCCGGCAGCCAGCCGCCGGCGATCTCGTTGCGCAGCGCGATCTCGAAGCGCGCACCCAGCGCGCCCGCCGAATAGGCGCTGGTGAAGCCATGATCGAGCGTGATCCGCGCGTTGCGGGCGGTGATCAGGAGATGCTCCTCCGCCGGCAGCGACATCGCGTTGATGATGCGGTCGACCGATGACGGCCACGACAGATGAGCATGCGCCTCGACCATTCCCGGCATCAGCGTGGCGCCGCCGCCGGAGATGATCTCGGCACCGGTGCGCTCGATCTCGCCGTGGCCCGGCACCACCGCACGGATACGCTTGTCCTCGACCAGAACTTCGCCGCGGAAGGGCGTCGCACCGGTGCCGTCGAAGACCGCAACGTCAGTGAAGAGAATACGCGCCATAACTGCCTCCCTTAGTCGCCCCACCAATCTCGGGCGATGGCGACGACGTGCGCGAGCTTGCGCTCCACGTCGCCTTGCGTGAAACGATCGGTCTGATAGCCCGACGCGAAGCCGCATTGCGGGTTAAGACAGAGCTGGTCGCCGTCGATGACGCGGGCGGCCTCGTCGAGGCGGCGCTTCACCATGTCGGCGGGCTCGAGTTCCTTCAATTTGGTGCTGATGATGCCAAGAACGACCTTCTTGCCCCTCGGCACCGATTTCAACGGCGCGAACCCGCCCGCCCGCTCGGTATCGTATTCGAGGAAGAAGCCGTCGACGTCGAGCTCGCCGAACAGGCGCTCGGCGACCGGGTCATAGCCGCCGCTGCCCTGGCCATGGCCGAGATTGCCACGGCAGAGATGGACGCACACCGTCATCCCGGCAGGCCGGCCGCGCACGGCCTCGTTGATCGCCGCGATATAGTCGTCGATGAGATCTTGGGGATCCTCGCCGCGGTCGCGGACGATGCCCTCGTTGGCGGGATCGCACAGCACCGCGATCGGCACCTCGTCGATCTGCAGATAGGTGCAGCCCAGCGCGGCGAGATCGGCCACCTCCTGGCGGTAGATCGCGTTCATATCGGCGAAATAGGCGTCGCGGTCGCGATAGGGCGACCCGGCGAGGCTCTTGTCGCCGGAGAAGAAATGATTGGCCGAGGGCGCCGGCAGCGTCGCCTTGGCGGTCTGGTGCACCAACGGCTTGAGCGAGGCGAAATCGCCCGCCGTAAGGGTGTCGCGGCGCTTCAGCTTTCCCACCACCGTCGGCACCGGCATGCCGCGGCTGCGCTTGCCGCTGTAGTCGGTGAAGATGAACGAGCTCGGCACGCGCTCGGCGCTGAAGCCGTCGACGCGCTCGAAGAAGCGATCGCGCCAGTTGTTGCGCCGGAACTCGCCATCGGTGATGGCCTTGATCCCCGTCCGCTCCTGCAGCGCCACCGCCTCGCGAATGGCGGCATCCTCGAGCGCGCTAAGCTCCGCCAACGGCAACCGGCCGGCTTCGTAGGCGGCATGCGCGTCGATGAGCGACTTGGGCCGGACCAGGCTGCCGACGTGATCGGCGCGGAACGGCGGCTTGTCATCGGCGGCCATGCGAATTCCTCCCTTGCTGGCGGCCAAGCGTATCATCGGGCGGCTCGAACTCATAGGCGGCTGGCGACGGAGCGCTTGCGCCGGCCGGGGCCAGGGGATAGAGGAATGATGCAAGGACGCAACCAGCGGGGCGGTGGCGGCGATGCCAGCCGGAGCGGCGGAACTCACGCGCATAGCGGCCTCGCCCGACAGCATGATCAACGGCGTCGCGGTGGCGCCCGATGGCCGCGTCTTCGCGAGCTTCCCGCGCTGGACGGAGGCACCCACCCCGGGCGTCGCCGAGACGATGCCGGACGGCACCTTCCGGCCGTTCCCGGGAGGTGCGTGGAATTCGTGGCAGCCGGGCCAGCCAACACAGGACCGCTTCGTCGCGGTCCATTCCGTGTTCGCCGACCGCGGCGGCAGCCTCTGGGTGATCGACGATTCGGCGCCCCATCACCAGACCCTGTCCGGGGCGCGGCCCAAGATCGTGCAGATCGACTTGCGCCGCAACGCGGTGAGCCGGGTCTATGCCTTGGACGAGGTCGCCGCCCCGCCCGGCGCCATCCTCGGCCACATGCGCGTCTTCGGGCGCCATGCCTTCGTCACCGAATCGCATTTCGGTGCCATCATCGTGCTCGATCTGGAAACCGGCGCGGCGCGGCGGCGGCTGGGGCAGGCGGCGCAGACGCGCGCCGATCCCACCATCGTTCCGGTCATCGACGGCAAGGAATTCCGGCGCTGGGACGGCGGGGTGCAGCGCGTCAATGTCAACCTGCTCGAGCTCAGCACCGACCGCACTTGGCTCTATTTCACGGCGCTCTTCGGCCCGATGCTGCGCCGGGTGGAGACGCGGCTGCTGCTCGACCCCGCGCTCGATGACGACGCCATCGTGCCGCATATCCAGGATATCGCGCGGATTCCGCCGTGCGCGGGCATCACCATCGACGCCCGCGACAATCTCTATCTCTCGTCCTTCACCGAGAACGCCATCGCCACCGTCGGCGCCGACCGCGTGCGGCGCATCGTCGCCGCCGACCCGCGCATCAGCTTTCCCAACGAGGGCTGCGTCGGCCCCGATGGCGATCTCTATTTCCCGGCCTCGCAGATCCATCGCATCGCATCGTTCCAGACCGACCGCGTGTCGCGCGTCGAGATACCCTGGGAAGTGCTGAAGCTCACGCTGCCGCACACGTGAACCACCGGAGGGAGGAGAGCATGGTCGACCGTTTCCGCATCGGCAACACCAGCATCGAGGGCATCGTCGAGGCGGCGGCGCCGATGCCGCTCAGCGACCTCATTCCCAATTTCAGCCTCGAGCGCGTGCGCCCGCATCTGCCGACGCTGGCGCCGCGCTTCATGGACGCCGGCGGCGAGAACGCGAACGTCGCGTTCCGAAGCTGGATCGTGCGCACGGGACGCCATACCGTGCTGATCGACAGTTGCATCGGCAACAACAAGCAGCGCCCCAATTTCCCGCCCTTCCACGAGCTTACGACCGACTATCTCCAGCAATTGGCCGGGGTAGGCGTGGCGCCCGAGCAGATCGACTATGTCTTCTGCACCCATTGCCACGTCGATCACGTCGGCTGGAACACGCGGCTTGCCAACGGGAAATGGGTCCCGACCTTTCCCAAGGCGAAATATGTTTTCTCGCGCAAGGAACTGCGCCACTGGCAGGAGACGCCGGCGGAAGCGGTCGGCGTCAACGAGAACGTGTTCGAGGACAGCGTCCAGCCCATCCTCGACGCCGGCCTCGCCCAGATCATCGATGACGGCTTCCAGCTCGACGACCAGCTCACCATCCAGCCGACGCCCGGCCACACGCCCGGACATTATTCGGTGCTGCTGGAGGACGGCGGCCAGGTTGGCATCTTCGCCGGCGACACCATGCACCATCCGACGCAGATCTTCGTGCCGGACTGGAATTCCGGCTTCTGCCTCGACGGCCCGCTCGCCATTGCCACGCGCAAGAAGCTGCTGGAGCAGGCGGCGAGCCGCAACATGCTGCTGCTCCCGGTGCATTTCGCCAGCCCCGGCGCCGGCCGCGTCACCGCCCGCGGCGACGCCTTCAGCTTCGCGGTGTGAGTGGGATATTGACCACGGCGCCAACGGCGAGCGGGAGGGCGGCGGAACAACGACGCAGCGCGTTGCGGCCGTGGGCCATCACCTTCCTGCTCGCCTCGTTCATGTACATCAATTTCGCCGACAAGGCGGTCGTCGGCCTCGCGGCGGTGCCGATGATGCGGGACCTCGCGCTCTCGCCGGAACAATGGGGTCTCGTCGGCAGCAGCTTCTTCGTCCTGTTCTCGGTCGCCGCGGTGCTCGTCGGCATGGGCGTCGACCGGGTCTCGACGAAATGGGCGCTGGCGGTGATGGGGCTCGTCTGGGCGCTGACCCAGTTCCCGATGCTGACGACGGTCTCGTTCCCCGCGCTCATTGCCTGTCGCGTCGTTCTCGGGGCGGGCGAAGGTCCGGCCTATCCGGTGGCTCTGCACGCCGTCTACAAATGGTTTCCCAACGACCGCCGCACGCTGCCCACCAGCATCATCGCGATCGGCGCCGCGGTCGGGGTCTTCACCATCGCACCCGTCCTCGTCTATCTCATCCAGCGCTTTGGCTGGCGCGCGGCGTTCGGTTTTCTGGGCGTGCTCGGCCTTGCCTGGGTCATCGCCTGGATCACATATGGCGAAGAGGGCACGATCGCCGTCACCGCTTCCGCCGAGCCGGCCGTCGCCGCGCCTCGCATCGCCTATCGCAGGCTCTTCGCAAGCCCAACCGTGATTGGCATCCTCGTGGTGAGTGCCGCCGTCTATTGGGGTCTGGCGCTCCTGGTCGTGTGGGTGCCGGCCTTCCTGCAGCAGGGACTGGGCTACGGCGCCGCCGCAACGACGGCGCTGGTGTCGCTCACCTGGGGCGGCGTCGCCGTTCTCATGCCGCTCATCGGGTTTCTGTCGCAGCGGGCGAAGCTTAAGGGACGATCGAGCCGCGCCGCCCGCGCGGTGCCCGCTGCACTTCTCGCGCTCGTGGCGGGCATTCTCATGATGACCGCCCTGCAGCTTCAGCCCGGTGCCGTCCAGATCGCGTTGCTGGGCGTGGGCTACGCGATCGGCGGTGCGATCTACACCCTGGGGCCGGCGATCATCGGCGAGATCACGCCGCCCGGCCAGCGCGGGACCTTGCTCGGCAGCGTCAGCGCTCTTTATGCGCTGGCCGGACTTGTCGCGCCCGTGGTCACGGGCCGCATCATCGCCGCGGCCGCGACGGCACATGATGGCTATATCCACGCCTTCATGCTCTCGGGCGCGATCGTGGCCGCCGGCGGGCTTGCCGGTTTGCTGCTGATCCGCCCCGAGGCCGATCGCGCGCGACTTTCTGGTTAGGCCTGCGCCGGCTCGCGCGACACTTCGGCGTGGATGCGCAGGAGGTTGAGCACCGTGTCGGGCGTGCGCGCGCGGGCCATGCCGCATTCGGTGGCGATGCCGAAGCCGCCGACATATTTCTGCGCCGCGGCCATCCGCGCCTGTGTCGCCGCCGCGCCGTCACCGTGGACGACGCCGAGATAAAGCTCGGTATCGGGTGCGAGCTTGAGCGCGCGGAACGGCCGGTGGAAGTCATCGTCGTTGCGCGCGATCGGCACGGGCATATGCATGAAGCCCAGCGGACGCTGCGCCCCCGCCACGATCGCATTGGCAAGCTCGACCATCTTGCCGGCATCCACGGGATCGCACATGTGCCGGCCGCCAAAATCGCCGTAGCAGAGATGAATGCCGAGCTCGACCTCGCGCGGCACGGCGGCAATGACGCGCATGAGCCGCGCCATGATCTCGTCGCGCGTGAAATCCGTGGCCGAGACGGTGCGCGGCGCCTGGGCATCCCACAGCACCATCTCGTTGCACACGTCCCACTGGATCGCGAGATCCGCGCGCGGGATGACGGCGCATACCGTCGCCATCTCCTGCAGCATGGCGTTCTCGTAGGCGCGCTCGATCGCCGGGAAATCGCTGGGCAGAGCGAATGAGCTCGCCACCGCCATCGGCGTCGGCAGACAGACCTGGAAGCGCGCGCCGGCGGCGATCTCGCCGCGATCGCGCGCGGCACGGAAATCCTCGTAGGACGCGCGCGCCTCGCGCGCATAGCCGAGTTCGCCGAAGTGGACCTCGTCCTCGCGCACCCCTTCGCCGAGGCAAAGCAGCGGGAAGCCGGTCGTCGGCCGGCGCGCGCCGCCGGGATCGGAGCGCAGGAACGGGCTTGCCCGGAGCAGCGGATACTGCCAGCTGATCCACAGCCGGCGCCCGCCCGGCTCGCCGTCAGGAATGCGCGTGAGCCGGCGGCCAAGCATGGGGCCGGCGGTCTTGAACACCTCGGCGACCGTGTCGAGCCCGATGCTGCCGACGAGATGCACCTTGTCCGGAACGTCCGCCATGAACCCCTCCTTCACCGGGCGCCAAGCTTCGCCCCAAGCGGCGGCGGCTTCAAGCCCGGCGCGCGGCGGCGATGAGGGCCACGATGTCGTGCGGCCGGATCGGCGCCTGGGCGATGCGGATGCCCCACGGCGCCAGCGCATCCTCGATCGCCGCGACGATCGCCGCCGGCGTCGGGATCACGCCGGACTCGCCGACGCCCTTGACGCCCAGCGGATTGAGCGGCGACGGCGATTCCTGGTGCAGCAGCTCAAGCCGCGGCATCTCGGTCGCGGTGACCAGCAGATATTCGCCGAGCGTCGTGGTGGTCGGCTGGCACGAAGCATCGAAGCCCATCCATTCGAAGAGCGCGTTGCCAATGCCGTGCGCCACCGCGCCGCAGACCTGGCCCGCGACCAGCATCGGGTTGATGGCGCGGCCGCAATCATGCGCGATAACGAAGCGCAGGATGGTGACGTGGCCGGTCTCGACATCGACCTCGACCTCCGCCACGGCGGTGCCGTTGGTATAGGCCATGGCATCGACGACCATGGCCTCGCTCGCCTCCAGCCCCGGCCCGATGCCCGGCGGCAGGCTGTAGCCCGGCACGCCCGCCACCGCGCGCGCGACATCGGCGATGGGCACGGCCAGCTCGGGCGCGGCCGTGACACGGACCTTGTCGCCGACGATTTCCAGATCGGCCGCCGCCGCTTCCAGAAGATGCGAGGCGATGGCGAGCACCTTGTCGCGCACCTTGTTCGCGGCAAGATGCGCGGAGTTGCCGGCCATCACCGCTTGGCGGCTGTTGAAGCCGCCGATGCCGGTGGCGATGCCGGCGCTGTCGCCGGTCGTCACCGTCACCTGCGCCATGTCGCCGCCCAGCGCGTCGGCGACGAGCTGCGCCAGGATGGTCCGGGTGCCCTGCCCCATCGCCGCGGCGCCGGTATAGACATGCACCTTACCCGAGGGGCCGATGCGCACGGTCACCGCCTCGAACGGCCCGCGCCCGGTGCCCTCGACGAAATTGGCAACGCCGATGCCGATGTGCCGGCCCGCCGCGCGCGCGGCTTGCTGGCGGCGGGGGAAGTCGGCCCATTCGGCTTGCGCCAGCGCCGCCGCCTGGCAGCGCGGATAATCGCCGCTGTCGAGCACGACCGCGACGCCGCCGCGCGTCTCCAGCGGCTTGGCGCGCGGCATCTGGTCGGCGGCTACGAGATTGCGCCGGCGCACCTCGGCGCGGTCGAGCCCCATCCCCTGCGCCACCCGGTCGAGGAGACGCTCCATCGCGAAGGCGCCTTGCGGCTGACCGGCGCCGCGCACCGGCGTCACCGGCACCTTGTTGGTGACAGCAAGCGCCACCTCGAGCCGGAAGGCCGGCACCTCGTAGGGGAGCGTCATCGCCTGCGCCGCGCCGAAGGGCACGTTGACGCCGCGCACGGTATAGGCGCCATGGTCGTGGATCATGCGGCCGCGCACGCCGAGGATGCGCGCCTCGGCATCGACCGCGATCTCCACGTCCCAATGCTGATCGCGCTCCTGGGTCGTGGCGATGAAATGCTCGCGCCGGTCCTCGATCCATTTGACCGGACGGCGCAGCATCAGCGCCGCGACCGCCACCGCCGCATCCTCGGAATAGAACACCAATTTCGGCCCGAAGCCGCCGCCCACCGCGGGCGTCACGACGCGGACCTGGTTCTCGTCCCGGCGCAGGAGCGCCGCCAGCAGGCGCTGGGCCGCATGCGGCGCCTGGGTCGAGCTCCACAAGGTAAGCCGGTCCTCGACCGCATCATACTGCGCGACGTTGCCGCGCCCCTCGATCGAATGGCTGCCACCGCGATGCTGGGTGAGCTCGACGCGGAAGCGGTGCGCCGCCGCCGTGAAAGCGCGCTCGACATCGCCATAGCCCATCGTGAACTCGGCCGCGAGATTGTGCGGCGCGTGGCGATGGGCGCGCGGTGCGTCGGGTGCGAGCGCCGCGCGGCAATCCGCCACCGCCGGCAGCGGCTCGTACGCCACCGCGACGAGGGCGGCGGCATCCTCCGCGACATAGCGGTTGTCGGCGACGACGAGCGCCACCGGCTCGCCGACATGGACGACTTCCTCGCCGGCCAGCACCGGGCGATGCAGCTCCTGGCGGTAGCCGGCGCTCGGCAGCGCGGTGACGAGCTGCGTCGTGCTCAGGAAGGGCGCGATGTCGCCGAGCGTCAGCACCGCGCGCACCCCGGGCAGTGCCAGTGCGGCGCTCTTGTCGATGCCCTCTACCGCCGCATGCCCGTGCGGGCTGCGCACGAACGCCGCCTCGAGCATGCCCGGCAGGACGATGTCGTCGACGAAGCGGCTGGCGCCGCGCAGCAACTCATCGTCCTCGACGCGCCGGACGGACGCTCCAAAGAGAGGCGTTTTCGTGCGCACCCCTCAATGCGTATCGAAGACCGCCTGGTATTGCACGAGCTGGCGGCGGATGGCGTCGAGCTCGGCCGCGGTCGGGCGGTCGGGATCGGCGGCGGGCGGCAGCGCGCCGAACTTCATCAGGCAAGCCAGCAGCAAGAGCCGCGCCTTGGTCGAGGTGAGGTTGCGCCCGCCGAGCATGCGGTCGCGCGGCAGGGCGAAGCCATGGGCGTTACCGCGCCCGACGCAGACCACGGGCATGCCGGAATTGACCGCGCGGAACATCACCTGCTGGCGCGCGATCGAGTTCATCGTGCCGTAGGGCGATAGGCCCTCGACGACGAAGCCCGCGAGCGGCGCGTGCACAAGGTTGTGATCGATGCGGGCGATGAGGTCGACCTCGCTCTCGGGTTCGACCTCAAAGCCGTCGGCATGGTAGGCGCCGTCCTTGACGATCATCACCTTGGGGATGGCGCCGTCGACGATGTCGCCCGCCTCGTCCTTGATCGCCACGTCGATCGGCACGATGCGGCCATCGGCGCGGCGCACCCCCTGGGTCCGCCGCGGCAGGCGCGTGATGTTCACCTCGGAGAGGTGGCTGTGCTGCGTCGCCGGGAGATAGACGAGCGACGGCGGCAGATCGTTGCCGACCGCGCCGAGGATGCCGCCATGCCCGCCGGTCGCGACGTAACCGCCCGGGCGCGCGTCGCCCTTCTGCACCTCGCGCGCGGCAAAGATCTGCTGCTCCTGGATCAGCACCGCGCCGGCACGGTTCTTGCCGGCGGCGTCCGCCCACACGCGCGAGGTGATGTAGTCGACGGAATCGACCAAGTTCTTGGAGCCGTCCTCGCTCACCTGCCCGTGCGGGCGCTGGGCCGCGTTGCCGCACATCGGCAGGGTGGTGTCGACGAGGAGGTTGAGCCAGTAGACGGTTTCCTCGATGCGCGGGCTGCCCTGCGTCCAGATGGCGCCGAGATAGCGCCCGCTCGCGAGCACGCGCTGCACCGAATTGGCGATGCGGGCGAGGCCCAGACGCGGCTCGCTGGAGTTGATGTGGCGCGGCCGATAAGGAAAGAAATCGCGCCCGCGCCGCTCCGGCGCGATGTCGCCCTCGCCCGTGTCAGTGCGCGCGGCGGCGGGCAGGCCCTTGGTATATCCGCTCGGCGGCAGCACGCGGTAGAAATCGATATCGGCGTACGCGGCGATGAGGTTGCCCTCGCCATGCTCGCCGATGGCCAGACGGTCGATCTCCTCGAAGATGCGCGCACCGTCGGGATAGAACGGCTGGCGCGAGCGCTCGGCCGGGGCGAACGGCACGGCGACGTCATCCTCCCAGGCGCTGCCGTCGGCTTGGCGCGCCATGTAGGGCAGCGGAATGACGCCATCCTCCGGCAGCAACTGGACCTCGTAGACCGGCTTGTCGTTGGGGCCAGTGCGGGTCTTATGGAATTTGCCGGCGGCATCGACATAGCCGTCGGGCGGGCCATAGAGCTCGGCCGCATCGCGCTCCAGCGGGTGGGCGCTGAACTGCTCGACATAGACCGTGACCGGCGCGGCGAGGCGCTGCGCGCGCAAGAGGTCGAACCGCGCCGGGCTCCCATCCGGATTGGTCTTGAGCGGCAGCCCGTATTTCGCCCGCGCCTTGTTGCTGGTGACGAGCGGCGGGCTGTTCTGGATGGTGGCGTTGGGTCCGGCGAAATGCGCAATGCGCGGCTTGTCGGTCATCGGTCGTATATCCCCTCGCGTAGCAGGTACTGCGGTGCTGCGCCTAGACTGGCCCGGGAGAAGCGGCGGTGTAAAGGGCGGCGATGGCGGTATTTGAACCGCGGCCTTGCCGCCGCCATACTCGGTGCGTGGCGGAACCCGACACTCTGCAAGCGCTGCTGCGGCACGTCGCATCGTTCGGCGATGCGCCGGCAGTCATCACCTTTGTCGGCGAGCGTAGCGATACCCTGTCCTTTGCCGCGCTCACCGCGGCAGCGCAGGCGCTGGCGCACGCGCTGGCGCGGCGCGGGGTCGGGCGCGGCGACACGGTCGCGCTCATCGCGCCCAACAGCCCCGCCTGGATCATCGCCTATTGGGCGATCATCGCCGCGGGAGCGATCGCCGTGCCGATCGACACGCTCATGGGCGATGAGGATGCCGCGCGCATGCTCGCCATGGCCCGGTGCCGCTTCGCGTTCACCACCGCTGGCCGCGCGCCGCGGCTGCCGGCGGGCTGCACCGCGATCGCGCTCGACGCGGCGCTGCCGGCGGAGCCTGACGGCGGCGGCACCCTTCCCGAGGCCGCGGCCGATGACGTCGCCATTCTCCTCTTCACCTCCGGTACGACCGGGACGCCCAAGGGCGTGCCGCTGACGCACGCCAATATTCTCTCCAATGTCCGCGCGATCATCGCGGCGCGGCTGGTGGACCGGCGCGACCGTGCGCTCCTGCCGCTGCCGCTGCATCACGCCTATCCCCTCACCGTCGGCCTCAGCACCGCGTTCGCGAGCGGGGTCGCGATCATTCTGCCGGCGGGGGTGAGCGGACCGGAGCTCATCGGCGCGCTGGTGCGCGGCCGGGCGAGCGTGCTCCTGGGCGTGCCGCGGCTTTACAACGCCCTCGTCGCGGGCATCAAGACGCAGGTGGCGGCGCGCGGCGGGCTTGTGGCGCGACTCTTTCCGCGCCTCCTCAAGCTCGCGGTCGCGCTGCGCCCGGCGCTCGGCCTGGCGCCGGGGCGGCTCATCTTTCGGCCGTTGCGCCGCGGCTTCGCACCCGACCTGCACCTGCTGGTATCGGGGGGCGCCGCACTCGACCGTGCGGCCGAGGACGCGCTTTCGGGGCTCGGCTTCGCGGTGATGACCGGCTATGGCCTGACCGAGACCTCGCCCATCCTCGCCTTCAACCGGCCGGGGGCGGTGCGCGCGGGAACGGCGGGCCGCGCGCTCGAGGGCGTCAAGCTGCGCATCGCGCGCGCCGACGCAACCGGCGCCGGCGAGATCGAGGCGCAGGGCGCGAGCGTGTTCAAGGGCTATCTCGACGATGCCCAGGCAACCAGCGCCGCCTTCACCGCCGACGGCTGGTTCCGCACCGGCGATCTCGGACGCCTCGATGACGCCGGCTATCTCCACATCGCCGCGCGCGTCGCCGAGACCATCGTGCTCGCCGACGGCAAGAAGCTTTTCCCCGAAACGGTGGAGGCCGTCTATGCCAGCCATCCGCTGATCCAGGAGATCGCGCTTTTGGCGGTGGACGGCGCACTCGTCGGGCTCGTCGTGCCCGACCTCGAGGCGGTGCGCGCCGCCGGCACGGTGCGCATGCGCGAGCTCATCCGCGATGCGTTGGCCGAAAAGGCGCGCACCCTGCCGAGCCATGCGCGGCTGTCGGGCTTCGCCATCGCGCGCGAGCGCCTGCCGCGCACGCAGCTCGGCAAGATCCGCCGCCACCTCGTGCCCGCGCTTTATGCCAGCGCGCTGGCGGCGCCGACTTCCGTCGGCCCGGCCGAGATCACGCCCGAGGACCAGGAACTGCTCGCCCAGGCCGCCGCCGCCGCCGCGTGGGACTGGCTCAAGCGACGCTTTGCGCGCCCGCTCGATCTCGACATGAGCCCGCAGCTCGATCTCGGCGTGGAATCGCTGGGCTGGGTCGATCTCACCCTGGCGCTCGAGCGCGATCTCGGCGTGACCCTCAGGGAGCAGGAGATCGCCCGCATCGTCACGCTGCGCGATTTCCTGCGCGAAGTCGTAGCGGCCGGCACGGGGCCACGGCCGGCGCCGGCTGCGGACGCCGAAGCGGCAGCCGTGCTGGCGCCGCTCAACCCGCTGCTGCGCGGGCTGCGCGCGCTCGTCGAGATCGCGGCGCGGCTCGGCATGCGCTGGTGCTTCCATCTCACCGTTGCCGGTCTCGAGAACCTGCCGGAGCACGGGCCGTTTCTCATCTGCCCGAACCACGCGAGCTATCTCGATCCGCCCGCGGTCGCGGCGGCGCTGCCGCACGCGGTCTTGCGCGACACTTATTGGGCCGGCTGGACCGGCATCCTCTATGCCGGGCCCATCCAGCGCCTGTTCAGCCGGGTAGCGCAGGTCGTGCCGGTCGATGTCGACCGCGCCGCCGGGGCGGGCATCGCGCTCGGCGGCGCGGTGCTGGCGCGCGGCCAGAACCTCGCCTGGTTTCCCGAGGGAGCGCTGTCGCCCGACGGGACGCTGCAGCACTTCCATGCCGGCGTCGGCGTAGTCGTGCAGCAGCACACCGTGCCGATCGTGCCGGTGCTGATCGAAGGCAGCTTCGCGTGCTGGCCGATCGGGCGCCGCTTTCCGCCGCGGCTGGGCCCGATCTCCGTCACGTTCCTGCCCCCGCTCGATCCGACGCCCTTCCTCGACGCCGGCCCGCAGGCGATCGCCGATGCGGTGCGCAGCGCCATCGCCGCCGCACAAGGCAAGGCTCCATGACCCAATCCCGCGCGCTTGCCCGCTATGTCGTCCACTCGCGCTGGGAGGAGCTGCCGCCGCAGATGCAGCACGAGACCGTGCGCGCGCTCGTCAACTGGATCGGTTGTCCGATCTGGGGCAGCGGCGACGCGGCGGTGGAATGCGGGCTGGCCGCGGTCGATCCGTTCTCCGGCCCGCGCGAGGCGGCGCTGCTGGGCCGCGCCGGCCGGCTCGACCCGTTCAAGGCCGCCTTCATCAACGGCATCGCCGCGGGGATCGCCGATTACGACGACACTCATCTGGAAACCGTGATCCACCCGACCGGCCCTGCGGCGTGCGCGCTGCTGGCGCTGGTAGAACGCCACACGATCAGCGGTGCGGAATTCCTGCACGCGCTCGCACTCGGCATCGAGGTGCAGTGCCGCGTCGCTACGGCGCTTGCGGCGCCGCCGGCGCGCATCAACGGCGGCTCGTTTCTCACCGGGCTCACCGGCGGGATCGGTGCAGCGGCCGCGGCCGGTCGCGTCCTCGGCCTCGACGAGGAGCGCATGCTGTGGGCCATCGCCATCGCCGCCGCCCGCGCCGCCGGGCCGCGCGAGACGCACGGCACCATGGCGAAGAACCTCGTCGCCGCCTATGCCGCCGAGGGAGGGCTCGGCGCCGCTTTTCTCGCCGCGCACGGCATGGCCGCACCGGAGCTGCCGATCGAAGGCCCACGCGGGCTCGGCAGTCTCGTCTCCGAGGGCGCCGATTTCGCCGCCATGACGGACGGGCTGGGGCAGTCGTTCGAGCTCATGCGCAACGCCTACAAGCCGTTCCCATCCGGCATCGTCACCCATGCGGCGATCACCGCCGCACTCGAGCTTGCCCGCGCACAGGCGCCCGCGCCCGATGCGATCGCCGCTGTGCGTCTCGTCGTTCACCCGCTGTGCCTCGCGCTGTGCGGCCGGCGCACGCCCAAGAACGCGGTCGAGGGAACGTTCAGCGTCTATCACTGGGTCGCGGTCGCGCTCATCGAGCGTGCGATCGGCATCCGTCATTACAGCGACGCGGTGGTGCGCGATGCGAAAGTCGCTGCCTTACGCGACCGGATCGAGGCGCGGCCCGAACCCGCCTATCGCAAGGACGAGGCGGACATCGAGATCGTGCTGCGCGACGGCAGAGTTCTCCGGGGGCATGTCGAGCATGCGCTGGGCGCGATCGAGCGGCCGCCCAGCGACGCGGAGCTGACGGCCAAGCTTGCCGATCTCGCCGGCAGCGTCCTGTTGCCGGAACGGGTGGACGCGCTCGCCCGGGCCTGCTGGCACCTGGCCGAGGCGCCCGACGCCCGCATCATCATCGCCGCTGCCGCCCGCACCGGGTGAACGCTCTTCGATAGATCGCGACCGCCGGCAAGGACACCGGCGGTTGGGTTTGCATCCGTTCCCCTGGCGCCGCCGTTCCCTGGGCACGCGCCCGAAAAGCGCGGGGCGGGGCAGCGAGCGGCCGCCGCGACCGCGGCGCCCTGCATCCCCCGAAGATCAAGCGCAAAGGATCAAGCCATGACTGCAAGCAGCTATGACCGTCAATATGCCGACAGCGGACCGCCGGCCGTCGACATTCTCACCCGCGCCGCGCGACGGGTCTCGTGGGGTGCGGTCTTTGCCGGCGTGATCATGGTGCTGGCCATCCAGCTTCTGCTGAGCATGCTGGGTCTCGGCGTCGGCCTCAGCACGGTGAGCCCGGCAGCGGGCACCACGCCCGAGGCCAGCACGCTCGGCATCGGGGCCGGCGTGTGGTGGGGGATCACCAATCTTCTCGCGCTCTTTGCCGGGGGCTATGTCGCGGCGCGGCTGGCGGCGTCGATCCAGCCGATGGACGGCTTGCTCCATGGCCTCCTGACCTGGGCCTTCACGCTGCTGGTGACGTTCTATCTGTTGAGCACCGCGGTCGGCAGCGTCATCGGCGGCGCCTTCAGCGCCGTCAGCTCGACCCTTTCGGCGGCCGGGCAGACGGTCAAGGAAGCGGCGCCGCAGGTGGCGCAGATGGCCGGCCTCAACCCGGACATGCTGCAGCAACAGGCGAGGGATCTGCTCAACGCGCAGCCGACCAATGCCGATCCCAAGAGCCTCAACGCGGAACAGGCGCAGCAGCAGATCGTCGTCAACCTGCCCAGGCTCGCTTCCGGCGGCGATCAGGCCCGGCAGGCCCATGACCGCATCACCGCGATCATGGCCGCCCGGTTGAACATCACGCCGGACGAGGCCAACCGACGACTGCAGCAACTGGAGGGACAGGCGGCACAGACTTCGGGCGAGGTTGGCAGCAAGACGCGGCAGGTCGCCGACACTACCGCGTCCGGCCTGTCGAAGGCGTCGCTCATCGCCTTTGTCGCGCTGCTGATTGGCGCCTGCGTTGCCGGCGCGGGTGGTCATGTCGGCGCGCGGCGGCGGGAAGACGTCGTGCGTGCGTGAAATCGCGTCCCACGGCGCCGGGCTGGCACGGGAGCGGCGGATCGGGGAAAATTGTTTCCCCCGACGCGGGAAACGCTCCCCCGTGTCATCCGGTGGCGCCGAAGGATGGCGATGCAGATCAAGTCGAAGGATTTTCGCGTGCGCGAGGGAGACGCGGTCGACCTCGCGGCGTGGCCCACAAAAATCGATCCCGTCTATACCTCGAAGTCGCAGTATCGCAAGCTCCTCGGCGAGCACGTGGCGCACTTGAGCGCGCTACAGCAGCTCCTCTACGCCGCCAACAGCTATGCCGTGCTGCTGATCTTTCAGGCGATGGATGCGGCCGGCAAGGACGGTGCGATCCAGCACGTGATGTCGGGGGTCAACCCGCAAGGCTGCCAGGTCTTCAGCTTCAAGCACCCGAGCTCGGCCGAATTGGAACACGATTTCCTCTGGCGTACCACGCGCGATCTGCCGGAACGCGGGCGGATCGGCATTTTCAACCGGTCCTACTACGAGGAGGTGTTGATCGTGCGCGTGCACCCGGAGCTGCTGCGCAGCGAAGGATTGCCGGACGCGCCGCACGACACCAAGATGGTCTGGCGCGAGCGCTACCGCTCGATCGTCAATCTCGAACGGCACCTGCACGACAACGGCACCCGCATCATCAAGTTCTTCCTGCACCTCTCGAAGGATGAGCAGCGCAAGCGGTTCATCGAACGCATCGACACGCCCGAGAAGAACTGGAAATTCAGCCAGGCCGACGTGGCGGAGCGCGCGTTCTGGGACCTCTATATGAAGGCCTATGAGGATTGCCTGGGCGCGACCAGCACGCGCGATGCGCCCTGGTACGTCGTGCCCGCCGACGACAAGGAGAACGCGCGGCTGATCGTTTCCCAGATCGTCCTCGACACGATCGATGGGCTGAACATGAGCTACCCCAAGACCGACGCGAAACGCCGCCGGGAATTGAAGTTGATCCGCGCGCAGCTCATGAAATGATGCAGGTCAGACGCTGGAGACCAGCGCATGCGACAGATAAAGGAAGAGCGTGCACCCCAGCAGGACGAGGAGAGCCGCGAGCGCCAGATCGACCCGTGAACCCGGGCTGGCACGCGGCTCCGCGCTGTCGATCGCCCGGGCAGTGAGGAGAAAGCGGACGGCGGCAATGGCGACCATCGCAGTGCCGAGAACGATCAGCGCCAGCCCGGCGATGTTGCCGAATTTCTGGCCTGGCAGCGACAGCGTGCGGCCGGCCAGAGACGGCGCCGCAACCTCCAGGAACAAATCGAACTTTTCCACGATGAAGCCGAACGCCATGACCGCGATGGCGGTCCGCACCCAGGCCAGGAACGTCCGCTCGTTCGCCGAATGGTCGCTAAAATTCCTGATCATCGGACCCGCTACCCTCAACCGGCGCAGCTTACGGCCTCTGCCCTCCGAAGGCAGCGCTCTAACACGCAAACCCGGCCTTTGTGAAATCCAGGCGCGCTCTTGCTAGTAAGGCGATATTACCTTACATAGGGGGCCTCGATATGAGGCCACGCTATGAGTACACTTACCGTTACCGCCAAAGGGCAGGTCACGCTGCGCAAGGACCTCCTGAAGCATCTGGGTGTCCACCCTGGTGAGAAGATTACCGTGGACAAGCTTCCCGATGGTCGGATCGAAGTGAAGGCCGCGCGGCCGACCGGCAGGATCTCCGATGTCTTCAATTTCCTGAAGCGGGAGAACGGCCCATCCTTGTCGATTGAGGAAATTAACAAGGTTGCCGCCAAGGGCTGGGCCGGCCGGCGGTGAAGATCACGGCCGACACCAATGTACTCGTTCGGGCCATTACGGGTGACCACGAGCGGCAAAGCAAAGTCGCCCAGGCGGCGTTGGCGAAAGCAGATGTGGTTGCGCTCGCGCTACCGGCGCTCTGCGAGTTGGTCTGGGTGCTGTCACAGGGATACAAAATCCCTTCGGCCGACATCGCGGAGGCGATCCGACGCTTGATGAATGGCGTGAACGTCGTGGTGAACCGGCCTGCGGTGGAGGCCGGGTTGGCTCTGCTGGGTGCGGGCGGTGACTTTGCCGATGGCATCATCGCCTATGAGGGAAGCTGGCTCGGCGCGGAGACCTTCATCTCGTTCGACAAAAAGGCCGTGAGGCTGATGGAAGCACAGGGCGAGTTGGTCCATCTGCTGTCGTAAAAGATCGCCAAGCGCCGGAAAGGTGGTGCACCCGGCGAGATTCGAACTCACGACCTCTGCCTTCGGAGGGCAGCGCTCTATCCAGCTGAGCTACGGGTGCGCACGCTGCCAACGATAACGCCTGACCGCCCCGGCTTCAAGACCGGGGCACCGCGTGCGAGACGCGGGAACCATTGGGCACCGTTAACGTCCATCTTTCTGGTGCGCGCGTTTGTCGCGGTTTTGACATGGGCGCGGGCAATCGCGGATTGTCATGCGAACGTGGTCATAGCGGCTGTCGCGCAAAAGCGGCATTTGCACAAGCAAATTACGGACGGGCCTGTCATGGTGCATTACCGGTTCTACGGAATGGTCGGCACGATGATCATAAATGCGGAGAACGTCCTTTGTGACGACGACGAGGATGCCGGCCGGCGCGCAACGACGCGGCTCGCCGAGACCGGTGCCACCTATGACGCCTTCGAGGTATGGCAGGGCACGCGGCTGGTGTGCCGGCACGAACGAACGCCGGCGCTGGGCACCGCGTCTAGCGCAACTTCGCGTCCGCCTCCCGGACGGAGCTGAGATCGGTGTATTTTCCGACATCGACCCTGGTCTTGAGGAACCCGAGCGAGCTCTGAAGGTCGAGGTTCGCCAGCCCCCACAGCAGCGCGACGGCGACGCCAAGCGGCAGCAATCGGTACGACATGCGCTCCCCACGGAGATCTCGTGATATCAGCGCAAACTGGCGCAATCGCCGGCCGGCCGCAAGAACGCGGGACGGACGCGGCGCTTTCCTTGCCGCCAGCGGCCGCTTATCCTCGCCCTTAGTCGCGAGCGGGGAGAAGGCAGCGATGGCGACGCTCACGCAAAGCTATGTGCACGGCGCATCGAACGTGCCCCTTCTGGGCGCCACCATCGGCGCCGCTTTCGACGCGGCCGCGGCGCGGTGGGGGCCACGCGACGCGCTCGTCGCACGGCATCAGGGCATACGCTGGAGCTATGCCGAGATGCAGCGCCGGGTCGATGATCTCGCCGCCGGGCTCCTCGCGCTCGGCCTCGAGCCGGGCGAGCGCATCGGCATCTGGTCGCCCAACAAGGCCGAATGGGTGCTGACCCAGTTCGCGACGGCGAAGGCCGGCCTCGTCCTGGTCAACATCAACCCCGCCTATCGCCTGACCGAGCTCGACTACGCGCTGAACAAGGTCGGCTGCCGCGCGCTCATCACTGCCGATTCCTTCAAGTCGAGCGACTATGTCGGCATGCTGCGCACGCTGGCGCCGGAGATCGACGCGGCGGCGCCCGGCCGGCTCGAATCGAAGCGCCTGCCGACGCTGACGACGCTCATCCGCATCGGCGATGACGAGCGGCCCGGCTTCCACCGCTTCGAGGATGTGCTGCGTCTGGGCGCCGGCCGGCACGACGCGCTCGAAGCTGTCGCGGCAAAGCTGCAATTCGACGACGCCATCAACATCCAGTTCACCAGCGGCACCACCGGCAGCCCCAAGGGCGCGACGCTCACCCATCACAATCTTCTCAACAACGGCTATTTCGTCGGCGAGGCGATGCAGCTTGCCGAGCGCGACCGCGTCTGCATTCCGGTGCCGCTCTATCATTGCTTCGGCATGGTGCTGGGCAATCTCGCCTGCATTACCCACGGCGCGGCGATGGTGTTTCCCTCCGAGGGGTTCGAGCCGCTCGCCACGCTCGAGACGGTGACGGCAAGAGCGCTGCACCGCGCTCTACGGCGTGCCGACCATGTTCATCGCCGAGCTCAACCACCCCGAGTTCAGCCGCTTCGACCTCACCTCGCTCCGGACCGGCATCATGGCGGGCTCGCCCTGCCCGATCGAGGTGATGAAGCGCTGCGCCGGCGAGATGCACATGGAGCGAGGTCACCATCGCCTACGGCATGACCGAGACGAGCCCGGTGAGCTTCCAGACCGCGTGCGACGATCCGCTGGAGCGGCGCGTCGCCACGGTCGGGCGCATCCATCCCCATGTCGAGGTGAAGATCGTCGATGTCGAGGGGCGCATCGTTCCGCCCGGCGCCGCCGGCGAGCTCTGCACCCGCGGCTATTCGGTGATGCTGGGCTATTGGAACGACGAGGCCAGGACCGCCGAGGCGATCGACGCCGCCGGCTGGATGCACACCGGCGATCTCGCCACGCTCGACGCCGAGGGCTATTGCAACATCGTCGGCCGCATCAAGGACATGGTGATCCGCGGCGGCGAGAACATCTATCCGCGCGAGGTCGAGGAGTTCCTGTTCCGCCATCCCAAGATCGAGGCGGTGCAGGTGGTGGGCGTGCCCGATCCCGCCTATGGCGAGGAGCTGTGCGCCTGGATCAAGCTGAGGCCGGGCGAGCATGCGAGCGACGCGGAAATCCAGCGGCTTCTGCCGCGGCCAGATCGCCCACTACAAGATCCCGCGCTACGTGCGCTTCGTCGACGACTTCCCGATGACGGTGACCGGCAAGGTGCAGAAATTCGTCATGCGCGAGACGACGATGAAGGAACTGGGGCTGGGCGAGCAGAAGACGGCGTGAGCCGGATCATCTCCGCCGCCTTCTCCGCGATCATCAGGACGCAGCCGTTGATGTTGCCGGTGATGAGATCGGGCATCGCCGAGGCATCGACGACGCGCAACCCCTCGCAGCCGCGCACGCGCAACTGCGGGTCGAGCACCGCATCGGCGCCCGTCCCCATCGGGCAAGTGCAGGAGGGATGGTGCGCCGAGCGCGCGGTGCGGCGGATCCAGCCGTCGATCGCCTCGTCGGTCGCGACCGCCGCGCCCGGCGTCTTCTCAGGCCCTCGGAAGGGCGCCAGCGGCGCGCGCGCGGCAACGTCCGCGCGCCATCCGCACGCCGGCGCGCAGCGTGCGCATATCGCTGTCGTTGCCGAGGAAATTATGCACGATCCGCACATGCGCGCGCGGATCGGCCGAGCGCAGCGTCAGCCGTCCGCGTGCCTCAGGGTGGAGCAGCACCGGCGTGAACGAGAACCCGTCCTCGTAGGCCGGCTTGATGCCGGGAAACCACAGATCGGCATTGAGCGCGGTGCCGCGGACGAAGAACTGAATATCCGGCACGGCGCAATCGCTGCGCGTCCTGAGAAAAGCGGTCACGCCGCCGGGCAGCACCGTCGCCGGGCCGGTGCCGAAGAGATAGGCCTGCGCCAGCGCGACGGCGGCGCGGTCGGCGCGCATCAGCGCGCGAAACGGCCCCGGCTCGGGCCGCACGAAGGCAATACTTCACCGCGAGATGGTCCTGCAGATTGCCGCCGACACCGGGAAGATCGACGAGCGGCGTGATGCCGGTCGCGCGCAGATGATCGGCCGGGCCGATCCCCGACAGCATCAGAAGCTGCGGCGTGTTGAAGACGCCGGCCGACAGGATCACTTCGCGCTCGGCGAAGACCTCGTGACGCTCGGTCCCGCTGAGATAGGCAACGCCCACGGCGCGGTGTCCCGCCATCACCAAATTCGTGGCGAGCACGCGCGAGATCAGCGTGACATGGCCCCGCGCCAGCGCCGGGCGCAGAAACGCCACCGCGGCGCTGCACCGCCGTCCCGCGCGGATGGTGGTTTGGCCACGCGCGAAGCCGTCCTGGCTCGCGCCGTTATAGTCGGGCGTGATCGGGAAGCCGCCATCGGTCGCCGCCGCCAGCACGGCATCGAGGAACGGGTCGGTGGCTTTCAGCCGGCCGACCGTGAGCGGGCCCATGCCGCCGCGCCACTGGTCCTCGCCGCCCTCCCAGCTTTCGTAGCGGCGGAAATAGGGCAGCACCTCGTCATAGGACCAGCCGGCGCAGCCGGATGCCGCCCAGCGGTCGTAATCGCCGCGGTTGCCGCGCACATGCGTCATCACGTTGATCGAGGACGACCCGCCCAGCACCTTGCCGCGCATCGATTCGATGGCGCGGTTGCCGAGCCCCGGCTCGATCTCGGTGTCGTAGCCCCAATCGTGCATGCGGCGCTGGTGCAGCTTACCGACGCCGATGGGAATGTGGATCAGCGGATCGCTATCGCGCCCGCCCGCCTCGATGAGGCAGACACGCACGCCCGGCGCGGCACTCAGCCGGTCGGCCAGCAGGCACCCGGCCGAGCCGGCGCCGACGATGACATAATCGAAGCTGCGACGCTCGCTCATCATTGCCATGCATACCACCGCCCCGCGCGCCCTGCCACAGCGCGCCGTGACCGCCCGGGTGCGCCCCATCGATTGACAGCGTGAAGGGCGGCGCCTACGCTTTTTCCAACCTTTTCGGGACGCGCGCGCATGGATACGCTGCAGACGACGCTCGAAGGCGACGCCGGGATGCGGATCGCGATCATCGATCTCGGCCCCTATCTCAGCGGCGAGCCCGGCGCGCTTGAGCGCACCGCCGCGGCCTTGGGCGCGGCGAGCGAGACGCTCGGCTTCTACTTCATCCGCAATCACGGCATCCCGCAGGCGCTCGTCGACCGCGTGTTCGACGCGGCGGAGCGCTTTCACACGCTGCCGCTCGAGCAGAAGATGGCGGTCAAGATGCCTCGACCGGGTAGTGGGCTATCTTCCGCTCGGCGGCCAGACGCAGCGCCTCATCTACAAGGGCGGCAAGCATCCCGACCGCAGCGCGTCCTACTACATCAAAGCCGAGTATCCGCCCGATCACCCCTATCGCCGGGCCGGGCACGAATGGGTGTTCGACAACCGCTGGCCGGCGGATCTGCCGGGCTTCCGCGAGACGTGCCTGGAATATTTCGCGGCGATGACCGATCTCGCCTTGAAGCTCCTGCCGCTGCAGGCGGTGGCGCTGGGCATGCCGGTGGATTTCTTCTCGCGGCACGAGGCGTTCAATCCCGGGGTCAATACGCTGCGGCTCCTCTGCTATCCGCCGCGGGACGAGGCGCGCGAGGGGCAATTCGGCATCAGCCCGCACACCGATTACGGCTACATGACGCTGCTGGCGCAGGCCAAGCGTCCGGGCCTGGAGATCGAATCCAAGAGCGGCGCGTGGATCGAGGCGCCGGCGCTCGATGGGCATTTCCTGGTCAATCACGCCGACATGTGCCGGCGCTGGACCAACGACCGCTTCCGCTCGGCGCCGCACCGCGTCATCAACCTGCGCGAGGAGACACGCTATTCGATCCCGTTCTTCGTCGGCACGCGCTGGGACGTGAAGCTCGACTGCCTGCCGACCTGCTGCGGCCCCGACAATCCGCCGCGCTATCCCAAGATGTCCTTCGGCGACTACATGGCCGAGGTCACGCCCCAGATCTATGACGCGCTGAAGAAATCCTCGGACTGAGCCGCGCTTAGCCTTCCGCGGCGAGGAGGCGGGCGATGCGAGCGCTCGCCGCGGGGCGTTCGTCGCCGAAGAGTGCCGCCACTTCCGGCTTGATCCAGGCCGCGACCGCGGTCTGATAGCTCGGCCGCGCAAAGAGCCCATCGGCCCAGCGCGCAACGCGCGGCCGCGCGGCGATGAGATCGCCAAAACCAATGCCGATGAACCGCACTATGTAGGGCGCGTAGGCAAGATCGGCGAGCGAATAGCGATCGCCGGCCAGGAACGGCGCATCGGCGAGGCCCGCGTCGAGATCGCCGATGAGCCTTGCCAGGCGTCGCGCGGCGGGCGCGAAGAACGGCGCGTCCATGCCGTGCTCCAGCGCCTGCTGCAAACGCTCGCGCCGGAACGGATCGACGAGCCGGTCGGCATAGGCCTTCACCTCGTCCGCGCCGCGGCGCAAGAACTGGTGGCGAAAGGCGATGCACAGGCTGACGGTGCCGCAGGCGGCATGCACCCAGTCGTCGAGCGGCTTCATCCACAGCCGCATGCGGGCGCGGCCATAGGCATCCGCGGGCCTGAGCGGCGGATCGGGCCAGGCATCGTCGACATATTCGCAGATGATGTTGGACTCGATGATGACCCGCCCGTCATGCACGAGCGTCGGCACGAGCTGGTTCGGGTTGAGCGCGGCATAATCCGGCTTCTGCGTGTCGCCGGCGCGCAGATCGAGATGCACGCCCCGCCACGCCACGCCTTTTTCCGCCAAAGCCATGCGCGCCTTGGCCGAGCACACCGAAAGATCGTTGTGATAGAGGATGGGATCGCTCATGCTCGGCCCCGCCGCGGTGCGCTGTCTTGTATCGCAGAATTCGCATTTCCTACTATCGCCCGCGTGATTCAAAGGCGAGGCGCCATGACCACCCCGATGGTCCGCAACCCCGAAGACGCAACCGGCGAATACCGCGACATGCTGGTGCGGCTGATGACGCGGCAGTTCTATGCCGAGACCGCGACGGCCGAGGTGTTCGGCCGCTCGATCGGCTGTGCGCCGACGTTGCGCGAGAAGTTCCTGGCGGCGGAGTTCGCGCGCGAGGAGGCCGATCACAGCGAGCGCCTGTGCGAACTCTTCCGCGGCCTCGGCATCGATCCGGAGAAAGTCCATGCCGCGCGGCCGCCGGCGGCGCAGTTCTGGTCGCTCGACCTCGACAGTTGGATCGACATCGCCGTGTTCAATTTCACGGTCGACCGCGCCGGCAGCCACCAGATCATGGAATACCGCGATTCGAGCTACCTGCCGTGGGCCGAGGAAATGGTCAGCGTGCTCGCCGACGAGGAAGGGCATTACGGCAACGGCGTCGAAAATCTGCGCGAATTCGCCCGCGACAAGCAGGTCTTCGCGGCGTTCCAGCGCACCTATTTCGGCATGCTGCCGGTGACGGTGAAGCGCGCCTTCGGCCGGCCGGCGGGGCCCGACAACGACTACTGCGTCAAGGTCGGGCTGAAGCGCCACTCGACCGAGGAAGTGGTCAACCGCTATCTTACGGAGATGCTGGGCTACATGCGGGAATGCGGGCTCAAATTCCCGCCGCTCGCCGCATTCGACAAGATCAGCGCCGAGCTGATGCCGAGCACACGTGCCATCATCTTGTCGAACCAGTGATCATGACCGAAAACCCGATCCTCAATCCCGACTATCAGTACAAGGCCATCACGCCCGCGATGCGCGGGCCGGTGCTGGAGATCACGCTCAACCGGCCGGAGCGGCTCAACACCTTCAACGACGAGATGCAGCGCGACTTCACCGCGCTGCAGTTGCGGATCGAGCGCGACCCCGCGATCCGCTGCGTCACCGTCTTTGCCGCGGGCGAGCGCGCATTCGGTGCCGGCGCCGATCTCTCGTGGTTCGAGCAGGATTGGGCGGCGCAGCGCTTCCGCACGGAGTATCGCTGGATCCACGATTTCTTCGACGTGCTGGAGCGGGTGGAGGTGCCGGTCATCGCCGCGGTCTTCGGCACCTGCGCCTGCGGCGGGCTGGAGCTGGCCATGGCCTGCGACTTCCGCATCGCCGCCGAGGATGCGCGCTTCGGCTTCACCGAGGGCAACATCAACCTGGTGCCGGGATCGGGCGGCTGCTCGCGCCTGGTGAAGATGATCGGGCCGGCCTGGACCAAGGAGCTGGTGCTGGCGGGGGAATTCATCGATGCCGCCCGCGCGCTCCAGATCGGCCTCGTCACCCGCGTGGTGCCGCGGGCCAAGCTCGAAGACGAGGCGCGCGGGCTCGCCGACAAGCTCGTCAAGAAGGCGCCGCAGGCCTTGGGTGCCGCCAAGGCGCTCATCAACACCTGTCAGCAGATCGATTCCGCCTCTGGCCGCGTGCTCGAGCGCATGGCGCAAAGCGCGCTCATCCTGTCGCAAGACCACAAGGAAGGCGTGAAGGCCTTCCGCGAGAAGCGGCCGGCGCAGTTCAAGGGGCGCTAGCACGACTGCGATGGACGAGGCGAGGTGCTTCGTCGCCCTAGGCGACCGGCGCCTGGAAGTGCAGTTCATCGCGGCGCCGCACGAAAGCCGGCCGGTGCTTGTCTTCCTGCATCAGGGCCTGGGCTCGGTCACGATGTGGCGCGATGTGCCCTCCGCGCTCGCCCAGCGCACGGGATGCGCGGCGCTCGTTTATTCGCGGTTCGGCTATGGCTGGTCCGATCCCGCGCCGGAGCCGCGGTCGCCCGATTTCATGCTGAGCGAGGGGACCGATGTGCTGCCGGCGCTGCTCAGCAGCCTCGGCCTGGGCGATGTGATCCTGGTCGGCCACAGCGACGGCGCCACCATCGCGCTCGCCTATCTCGCGGCGGGGCATGCGGCGCGCGGCGCGATCGTGGCGGCACCGCACGTGCTCGACGAGGAGATCACCTGGCGGGCGATCGCCGCGCAGCAAGCGGCCTGGGACGGCGGCACCCTGCGCCGCCGGCTCGCGCGCCATCATCGCGACGCCGATGCGATGTTCCGCTCCTGGGCCGCGATCTGGCTCGCGCCGGAGTTTCGCGGCTGGTCGATCGTACCGCGGCTGCCCGCCGTCACCGTGCCGCTGCTGGCGATCCAGGGCGTCGACGACAGCCACGGCACGATGCGGCAGGTGGACGAGATCGCCGCGCACGCCGGCGGGCCGGTCGAGGTCGAGAAACTCGATCAATGCGGGCACGATCCTTTTCGCGACCGGCCGGAGGCAACGCTCGCGCGGTGCGCCGGGTTCATCGCGCGGCTTGCACCGATGCCGGAATATTGAAGCGGCGGCACCAGTCGGTGCGCAGATCATCGCGGCGCACCTTGCCGCGGTCGTTGCGCGGC
Source organism: uncultured Alphaproteobacteria bacterium (assembly GCA_963832575.1). Lineage (GTDB taxonomy): Bacteria > Pseudomonadota > Alphaproteobacteria > ATCC43930 > CGMCC-115725 > DATJLY01. The sequence goes on along the minus strand of CAWHUT010000006.1, from coordinate 811,151 downwards.
AGCTCCGCCACGAAAACGACGTGCTTCGGCCGCTTCGGCAGCGGCAAGCGCGCGTCGCACCACGACAGGACCGCCGCGGCATCGAGGCCGCTATCGGCCGCCGCAACGACATAGCAGGCGACCTCCTCGCCATAGATCGGGTCCGGCACGCCTACCGCCGCCGCCTCGCGGATGCCGCGATGCGCAAGCAGGACCTCGTCGAGCTCCAAGGGCGAGATGTTGACGCCGCCGCGGATGATGATGTCCTTGGTGCGCCCGGTTACCCGCACGAAGCCGTCGGCGTCCATAACCGCAAGATCGCCGGTGCGCATGCGCGTGCCGCGGATCGGCTCGACCGTGCCGTCGTCGCGGAGATAGCCGAGCGCGACCTGCGGGCCGCCGCAGGTGACATGGCCCTCGACACCGGGCGGACAGACCTTACCGGCGTCATCGGTGATGGCGAATTCCTGGTGCAGCGCCGGGCGCCCGACCGTGCCGATGCGCGCCTCGCCGTGGCGGTTGCCGCAGATCCAGCCCGCCTCCGACATGCCGTAGAGCTGCAGCAGGGTGATGCCGTAGATCTCCTCGAAGCGCCGCCACTGCTCGGCCGTCAGCGGCGCGGTGCTGCAGGTCATCAGGCGCAGCGTCGGGATGTCCTTGGCGGTGTAGCCGAGCGGCGTGTTGAGCAGCATGTTGACCACTGTCGGCACGCCCGCCGCGAAAGTGATGCCGTGGCGCGCGATCCATTCGAAGAAGCGGCTGTGCGAGAAGCGCCGCGCCATGTGCAGCGTGAGGCCGGTTTCCAGAAATGGCATCAGGCTGAGGATCTGCGGCGATTCCCAGCCGAAGGAGCGGTATTCGAGGATGCGGTCATCCGCGGTCAAACCGACGATGTCGATCGTCGACAGGCCGGCGAGCCATAAAAACGCATGGTCGAGGACGACGAGCTTGGGCTTTGCCGTGGTGCCGGACGTGCAGATGATGGCGGCGAGATCGGCGGCCTCGTTGCGCGCGTCGAGCCCGGCAACGCCGGCGCCGCGCGGCATGGCAGCGAAGAAACCGCCATCGGGAGCCTGCCCCGCGGGTGCGAAAGCACCGAAGCGGATGCACGGCACCGCCGCATCGCCGACCAGTGCGGCCATCAAGACCATTCTCGAGGAGGATGAGCTTCGGCGCGATCGCCCGGGTCAGGTCGGCCATGTGCTGGGCGTTGAGCTCGATGTTGAGCGGACACACCACGGCGCCCAGGCGCCAGATGCCGCACCACAACAGCAGCTTCTCCAGGCGCTCGTCCGACAGCAACAGCACGCGGTCGCCCTTGCCGACGCCCAGCGCTTTCAAATGTTGGGCGATGTCGGTGGTGGCGGCATCGAGCGCGCCGAACGTGACCGATGTCTCCTGGTCGAGATCGACGATCGCCGTCTTTTCCGGGTCGCGGTCGCGGTACTGCGCCAGAAGCTCGCCCAACGGCCGATAGGGCACGGCGAGGTCATGGCCGGCAAAGACGCCGTTCATCGCCGCCGCTCTCCTCGCCTTCATCGGCCGCTCCGCGCCAGCAGCTCCGTCCAGCCGGTCAGGCGCTTCTTTACGTTCGCGATCTGCTCGCCGGTCAGGAAGTCCTCGAGCTTCACCTGGTTAACCGGATAGACCGGACGCATGAAGTCGCTCTTCGTAGCCATAGGGCACGGTCGCATCGATACCCATGCCGCCTTCATAGCGCGTATTGGCCGCGGTCCATTGCCGGTCGCCGGCGGTCATGCGCTCGGCCGGCATGAAGGTCTGGCCGCGCCCGCCCGGCACCGGGTTGAGGATGTCGGTGTGCGGATTGACGCGCGTGGTGAGGCACCACATGATCTCGTCCATGCTGTAGATGTTGGTGTCCTCGCTGACCGCGATGGCCAGCCGCATCCCCTGCGAGGTCGCGAGCAGCGCCGCAAGGAAGCTGCGCTGCCAGCCTTCCTCGAGGCGGTTGCGCTTCTTCACCTGGATGATGACGCCGCCCCAGTCGGTCATGCAGTAGGGGATGTTGACGTCCTGGACGATGCCGGGCTGGAGGCGGTTGCAGAGCTCGTACATCGCCGCCTCGCGCACGGTGGTGTCGATGTTGTGCTCGTCGAGCGTGTGCGCGCCCAGGGCATAGATGATGGGCTTCGATTGCGGCTTGCGCATGGTGACGGCGGTGACATGCATCGTCGGCGCCTTGTAGGCCTTGCCCATGTAGCCCGCCCACTCCGGGTGGAAATGGTGCTTGCCTTGGGTCCCGTCCGCCTCGGCCTCGGCGGTCTCGAAGCGGGTGTCGTGCGGATCGATATAGCCTTCGAGGACGATCTCCGCATCGGCGAGCGCCCAGGCATCGACGGTGCGCGCGCGCACCACGCGCACGGGGAAGCCCTGCACGGCGCCGGCGACGCCAGCTCGTCGCAGCCATAGGGCAGGATCACATAGTCGAACGCGCCGCCGGCGAGGAGCGTGCAGGCGGCGGGCACGCCGAAGCAGAAGGTGATGGGCACGCGCTCGTGCTTGCGATAGGCGTCGCTCAGCACCTGCCACATGTGGCCGCCGGGCGAGACCTGGAACGTGCCGACATTGCCCCAGCGGAAATTCATGCGGTTGTAGCCGACATCGGTGCCGCCGCCGAAGGCCGCGCCGGAGACGAGGCGGATGCCGGAGCCCACCGTCAGCTCCTTCTCGAGCGCGGTGTGGCGGATCGGCACGAGATAGGGATTAACGTCGGCGGGATTCTCGATCACGATCTCTTGCGCCGGCGCTTCGGCGGCGGTGATCTCCTGCGGCGGCAGCGGCCGCGACAAGGCGCGGGCGAGCTCGCCGCGTGCGCACGGTGTCGTCGGGCCAGCCGAACATCCGGTTGATCACGCTGATGTCGCCGAAGAGGTTGGTCAGCACGCGATGGTCGGGCTTGCCCTTGACGTTGTTGAAGAGCACCGGGCAGCCGCCGTCCATGAGCTTCTGCAGCCCGGTGAGCTCGAGATCGGGATTGACCGGCTTGTCGGTCTCGACGAGGTCGCCCAGGCTCTTGAGCAACGCGAGCGTGCCGCGCAGGTCCCTGAGATGCGACCGCGGTCTCGATACTGGTGTCCATCAAGGAGCTCCTGCTGTGTCTCTGTCTTAGGGATAGAGAATATCGCCGCCGCCGATGGTCTTGAAGCGGTAGATGCCGGCGCGCGTCGCGCCGGCGCTCCATGCGTCCGCAGCGCGACGAGATGATTGAGATGCGCGATCGCCTCGCCCATGGCGAAGCCCATCTGGTGCCCGTCGAGCGCGCGCGGGAACAACACATCGATGAGATCGGCCGCGGTGTCTCGTCGCCGGCGCGCGCCCGAGGACGAGGCTCAGGCGCTCGTCGTGGTGATGGGCGAGCTCGTCGAGGCGATGGCGCACGTTGCGGAACGGGCGGCGGTGCGACGGCAGCACCAGGCATCGCGGGATCGATGAGCTCGCGGAACTTCCGGCACGTATCGAGAAAGAGCCCGAGCGGATCGGCCTCGGGCTCGGTCGGACAGGACGCTGATATTGGTGGTGATCGTCGGCAGGATCTGGTCGCCGGAGATGAGGATCTGGCGCGCGGGCGCAATAGAGCGCCGCATGCTCGGGCGAATGGCCCTCGCCGACGACGACGGTCCAGCGGTCGCCGTTGATGGGGATGACGTCGCCGTCGCGGATGCGCAGGAAATCGGGCGGCAGCCGCACGCCGGCGGAATAAAGCACGACATCGCGGACGAAGACGTCGATCCGTTCCTGCGGCAGGCCGTGCGCGCGGAAAAATCCAATCCGGCGCGCGACATTGTCGGTGTACTCGTCGTGGACCGCGAGGTTCGCCGCCATCCATTCGGCCTGCGTCATCAAGACGCGCAGGCCCCAGCGCTCGGCGATGAAGGCGGCATTGCCGACGTGGTCGGGATGGAAATGCGTGACGATGAGCCGGGTGACCGGCCGCCCATCCAGCACGGAGGCCCAGATCGCCGTGAGGCTCTGGCGCGCCGGCTCATTGCCATAGCCGCAATCGACCATGGTCCAGCCGTCGCCGTCGCGCAGCAGCCACAGATTGACCTGGCGCAGGCCGGCAAACGGCAGCGGCGACGACATCCAGAAAATCCCGTCCGCCACCTCGACGACGCCTTGCGCCGCGGGGTAGTCCGCGAAGGGATAGACGAGCGCGTCGACCCCCGCTCCGTCCATTCCCGACAGGCTCTGTTTCACGATGCCTTGGCCTCGCGGACGTTTCGGGCGGCGTCGAGCACGGCGCGGACGATGCCGTCATAGCCGGTGCAGCGACAGAGATGTCCGCTCAGCACGTCGCGCACCTCGTCTTCGGTCGGGTCGGGATTGCGGCCGAGATAATCGGTGAAAGACATGAGGATTCCCGGCGTGCAGAAGCCGCACTGCAGCGCGTGCCGCTCGCGAAACGCCTCCTGCAATGGATTGAGCCGGCCGTCGGGCGCCAGCGCCTCGACCGTGGTCACGGCGCGGCCCTCGACCTGCACCGCGAAGGTCAGGCAGGCGCGGCTGGCCGTGCCGTCGATGAGAACCGTGCAGCAGCCGCACACGCCATGCTCGCAGCCGACATGAACGCCGACCGCGCCCATCTCCTCGCGCAGGAAATCGGTGAGGAGAAGGCGCGGTTCGGCCGTGCCCGCGCTAGCGCGGCCGTTGAGCGTAAAGCGGATGGTCACGCGTTCGTCGCGACTCACGCGGCGCATGAAAGAGCCTCTTCGATGACCATCGGGCCGAGCCGACGGACGAGGTCGCGTCTATAGCGCGCGCTCGCGTGCATGTCCTCATAGCCGCCGAGCTCCCACGCCCAGGCATCGACCGCCGCGCGCAGCGCCGGCCCGTCCGGCTCGATCCGCCGTACCGCCGGCCGGTCGGCAACGCCGCCCACGCCCAGCCGCACCGCGCCGTCGTCCTCGACCACCGCCGCCACCGCGGTGATGGCGAAGTCGCCGTGGCGGCGCGCCACCTCGCGAAAGGCGCAGCGCCGGTTGGCCGCGCGGATGGGAAAGCGCACGGCGACGATGAGTTCATCTGCCGCGCGCGCGGTTGCCAGCATGCCCTGCTGAAACGCCGACGCCTTGACCCGCCGCGTGCCGCGCGCGGAACGCAGCACGACCTCGCCGTCGAGCACCGCGAGCGCCAGCGGGATCTCGGCGCTCGGATCGGCATGCGCGACCGAGCCGCAGACAGTGCCGCGGTTGCGCGTCTGGAAATGCCCGACCCACGGCAGCGCGCGGGCCAGCAGCGGCAGATCGCGCGCCAGGCCGGGATACGCCAGCAAGCGGTTCTGCGTCACCGCCGCGCCGACCTCGAGCGCGCCCTCGTTCATGCCGAGGGTGTCGAGCTCCGTGAGGCGCGCGATATCGACGATGAGCGCCGGCGTGAACAGGCGGAAATTCAGCATCGCGACCAGCGACTGACCGCCGGCGAGAACCTGCGCCGCATCGCCGTGGACGCCAAGCGCCTCGACCGCTTCGGCAACGGAAGCGGGCTGGAGATAGTCGAACGCGCGCGGCTTCACCGCGCCGGCTCCGGGTCGGCCATCAGCGCATGAAGCCGGCGCGGCGTCGCCGGCAACGGCACATCCTTGAGCCCGAGCGCATCGGCAACCGCATTGGCGATGCACGCCGGCACGCTCATGCAGTTGCCTTCGGCCAGGCCCTTGGCGCCCAGCGGCGTGAAAGGCGACGGCGAATGTGTGTGGAGAATCTCCAGCGCTGGCACCTCCGCCACGGTCGGCACGAGATAATCGGCGAAGGTGCCGGAGAGGAAGCTCCCGGACTCGTCGTAGACGAATTCCTCGTAAAGCGCCGCGGCGAGGCCCTGAACGAAGGCGCCGCGCACCTGGCCGTCGGCGATCATGGGATTGAGCAGCCGCCCCGCATCGTGCACGGAGATGTAGCGATCGATCCTGACCGCGAATGTGTCGGGGTCGATCTCGACGCCGCAGAGATCGAAGACGAAGCCATAGGTGAGCGAGGTGTTGATGCGGTCGTCGCGCGACGGCGGCGCCAGTTCGGCCGGCGACCACACCGCAGTCTCGCGCAGCGCCGGCGCCATGTCGGCCGGAAGCAGCACCGGCGACCAGTGCGCCGTGCCGGCCACGCGCGCGAAGGGCAGCGCGTTGTCGGGATTGCCCCGGCTCCTGATCTTGCCGTCGGCAAATTCGATATCGCCGCCGACAACGTTGAGCTGAACCGCGGCGATGGCAGCGAGCTTGTCGCGCACCTGGCGCGCCGCCAGGTGCGCCGCCACCGCCGTCCCCGGCGCGAAACGGCAGGAATAGGTGCCGGCCGCGATCGACCACGCATCCTTCGCCGTGTCGATTTCGAGATTGACCGCCACGTCGTCGAGCGCGAGGCCCAGCTCCTCGGCGACGATCTGCGCCAGCACGGTGGCGTGGCCCTGGCCCTGCATCGGCGCATCGGCGCTGACGGAGACCGCGCCCAGGGGATCGACCGCGACGGTGGCGAGCGAGACGGCGCCGTTCTTGGGCCCGGACCGCTCGCGCGCCTCGGGCGTCAAGAGGGTCGAGAGATAGCCCATGTTCGACATGCCGGGCTCGACCACGGCGGCAAAGCCGACGCCGTAGGCCCGCCCCGCCGCTCGCGCCGCATCGCGCCGCCGCCGTAAATCGTCAAGTCGCCCCTCGCCCACGCCGAGCGCCACGGCGCGCGCATAATCGCCGGAATCATAAAGCGCGCCCGCCGCCGCGTGATAGGGAAAGGCGTCGGCAGGAACGAGATTGCGCTGGATCACGTCGAGCGGGTCGAGCTCGAGCTCTACCGCAATGCGCTGCACCAGCCGCTCGAGCGCCAGATAAAGCTGCGGCCCGCCGAAGCCGCGGATGAGGCCGGCCGGCATCTTGTTGGTGAGGACGACGCGGTTCGTGACCGCGAGGTTTGCCACGTCATAGGCGCCGGTCATGGCGCCGTGCATGCGGTAGAGCGGCCCCGGCATCGGCGCGCGCAGGAAGGCGCCGTAATCCTCGAGGTTGTCGAAGCGCAGCGCGAGGATGCGGCCTTCGCGCGTGACCGCGGCCTCGACCGTGCTGACGCGGTTGGGGCCGGAGCTCGCCGCCTGCAGATGCTCCAGCCGGTCCTCCACCCACTTCACCGGCCGGCCGGCGATGCGCGAGGCAAGGCCCATGAGGACGATGTAGGGGAAGATGGAAAGCTTGATGCCGAAACTGCCGCCGCTGGCCGGCGGCGTGCGCAGGCGCAGCTTCGGCCCCTTCACGCGCAGCGCGCGCGCCATCACCGGATGGATGCTGAACGGGCCCTGGAAATTGGCGAGAACGTCATAGCTGCCATCGGCGATGGAATGCTCGGCGACCACGACGAAGCATTCCATCGGCGTGAAGGAGTTGCGGGGATACTCGACCTCGAGGCTGACGCGCCTCTCGGCGCGGGCGAAGGCGCCGTCGGGATCGCCATAGGTGAAATGACGGGCCGAGACCACGTTCGTCCCGGCATCCGGATGAAGCAGCACAGCGCCCTCGGCCGCCGCGGCGCGCGGATCGACCACGACGGGAAGCGGCTCGTATTCCACCGCGATCAGCTCGGCCGCATCCTCGGCGAGATAGCGGTTGTCGGCGAGGATGAGGGCGACGGGCTCGCCGACATAGCGCACGCGCTCGACCGCGAGCGCCCATTGCGGCACCGGCGCCTTTAGCGCCACCAGAAACGGATCGGAGAGCTTGCGCACGTCCTCGCCGGTAATGACGGCATGAACGCCCGCCTGCGCCAGCGCGGCGGCGGTATCCATGCGGCGGATGACGGCATGGGCGTGCGGCGAGCGCAGGACATGGGCATGCAGCGTGTGGCGGCTAACGGGGAAATCGTCGACGTAGCGCCCGCGTCCCATGAGGAGCGCGCGATCCTCCACGCGCCGCATCGGCTGGCCCAGAAGCCGCGCGGCGGGGTCGGATGCTGGCGGCTCTGCGCTGTCGCTCATCATAGGCACCGGGCGGTAATATCGCGCATCAGCGGGCGCAAAGCCATTCTTGCATCGCGCAAAGGCCGCCGCCATGATCGCGCGACACCCACTGCAAAGGCTGTTCCCCCGATGCCTGTCGTCCCGCCCCTGCCCCACGCCATCCTCGATCTCCCCATGGCGGACGGCGCGCGGATCATGCTCAGGCGGCATGGCAATCTTTCCGGCAGCGCCCGCCTCTTCATCAGCCACGGCAATGGATTTGCGGCGGACGGATATTTTCCGTTTTGGGGACCGCTGCAGCGGGATTTCGAGCTCGTCGTCTTCGATTTCCGCAATCACGGCCGCAACCTGCCGTCCGATCCGGCGCATCACAGCTATGGGCAGATGGCACGCGATCTCGACCGCGTGCTCGACGGTGTCGATCGCGCCTGGGGGCGACGCAGAAACGTCGGCGTGTTCCATTCGATGTCGGCGCGCACGGCGATGAAGCACGCGATTGAGATCGGCTGGCGCTGGCATGCGCTCGCCCTCTTCGATCCGCCGAACTTCCCGCCGCCGGGCCACGCCCTTTTCGAGCCTATGCTCAAGTTCGAGGACCGGCTCGCCGCATGGGCACGCGGGCGCCGCGCGCGCTATACCGATCCGGCGGCGCTCGCGCAGGAATATCGGGACTCGCGCGCCGCCGCGAACTGGGTCGAGGGCGCGCACGAGCTCATGGCCACGGCTCAGCTTCGCCGCGACGACGCGGGCGGCGGCTTCGTGCTGGCCTGCGCGCCGGAGCTCGAGGCCCGCATCTATGAAGAGGCGCGCACGCTCAATCTCTGGCCGCGCGGCGACGCATTCGCCGGGCCGGTGAAGCTCTTCGGCGCCGACCCTGCGTCTACGTACGGCCCACCCACGGGGCGGGTGAACTTGGCGCTCGCGACGGAGAACGGCATCGACTACGTGGCGATCCCCGACACCGGCCACCTGCTGCAGATCGAGCGGCCCGACGCCTGCCGCGAGGCGCTGCTGACGTTCCTTGCGGCCCACGGCATCGCCGGCTGAGCGCGCCTCACGCGGCGCGCGCGCGGGGTGTCACCAGCAGCCCGACTTCCACCGCGAGCAGCACGGCCACGACATACTGCCCATAGGCGAGCACGTCGACGCGCAAGGCGCCGAGCATCGGATGCGCCGAGCCGATCGCATACGCGCCGGCGAAGGCGGCGGTGAAGGCATAGAACATCCCGAGCGTGAAATTCCGCGCCCATTGCGACAGATCATAGGTGGAGACCCCGCGGCGCCAGCCGCAGCCGCGCAGGCGCAACACCAGGCGCGCCCCCTCGATCGCCTCGACCGCGACCAAAACGACGGCGACGCCGAACCAATAGAATGTCATCGTCGGCGCGGCGAGGACGCCGCTGACGACCGCGGCGAGGCCGGTGATCGACAAGGCCCCGTGCAGGATGCAGTTGGTGTTGCTCCAATCCGTGACGAGGCGCCAGTTCCGGAAACACAGATAGCGTCTGAGGATGAGGGCGAGCCCGGCGAGATAGAAGACCGCCCCGGCCGCGATGAGGACCAGCGCCGCGCGGCGGATGAGGAGATGCCCGGGAAAGAGCCGGAGCGCCATGATCGCCACCGATTGCGTCGAAACGGTGAGGAGCAAGATGCTGCCGTTCGGATGCTCGACGCGTGACTTGGCGAGGTGCACGAGATTGCGCAGCGCCAGCGGCACGAACCAGAGCCAGATCGCAACGGCCAGGATGACGAGCGCCACGGCGACCATGCGCGGCGCGCCGCTCACCATCATCAGGCGCGCCAGCACGGCGCTGCCGGCGATCCACGTCCCGATGCCGAAGCTCGCCAGCGGCGCCGCGGTATGGTGCGCGAAATGTCCCTGCCGGTGCGACCAAATAGCAGCGCCGCCGCGCCGAAGATGCCGCCGGCCATGACGATCGCCCCGGTCGCGGTGGGGAGGCCGCGACGAGTCGATTGCCCAGCGGGCTGATTTCCGTTACGACGAGCCATGACCTCGCTCATCGGCGTTTCCGTGCCGCGCAAGGAGGACCAGCGCCTTCTGACCGGGCTTGGCTCCTTCGTCGACGATCTTGTGCTGCCGAACCAGGCTTATGCCGTGATGGTGCGGTCGCCGCATGCCCATGCCCGCATCGGCGTGGTCGATGCGGCGCAGGCCGCCGCACTCCGCGGCGTGCTGGCGGTTCTGACCGGGCGCGACTGGGCGGCGGACCGGCTCGGCGGGATCCCGCATCAGCCCAACGGAGTCGATCATCTCGATCTGACCAAGCCCGCCTTCAGCCCAAGCGCCATTCCGCATGGGAAGCTGCCGGCGCACATGCCGGTGGCACTCGACATCGTGCGTCATGTCGGCGAGGTGGTGGCGCTGGTCGTTGCCGAGACGGAAGCCGCGGCACGCGATGCGGCCGAGCGCGTCACGATCGATTACACGCCGCTCCCCGCCGTTGCCGACGCGGTGGCGGCGCTCGCGCCGGACGCGCCAAGGCTCTTTGCGGGCCGTCCCGACAATATCTGCGTTGCTGCCACAAACGGCGACCGGGACGCGACCGCGGCGGCGCTGGCCGGGGCGCATCGCGTCGTGCGGCTGTCCTCGCGCAACCACCGCGTTTGCGGCTCGCCGATGGAGCCGCGCGCAGCACTCGCCCACTACGACGCGGCGGACGGTACCTATACGCTGCACACGCCGAGCCAGGGCGTGCATCGCCACAAGAACGCGCTCGTCGCAATCTTCGGCGCGCCGCCCGAGCGCGTCCGCGTCATCACCCGCGATGTCGGCGGCGGGTTCGGCATCCGCTCGCTATGCTATCCCGAATATCCACTGGTGATGTGGGCGTCCCGCCGGCTCGGCCGGCCGGTCAAATGGACATCGACGCGCGCGGAATCGTTTCTGAGCGACTTCCAGGCACGCGATTTCCATGTCGAGGGCGCGCTGGCGCTCGACCGCGACGGGCGGTTCCTCGGCCTCGATCTCGACTATATCGGCAATCTCGGCGCCTATCCGGTGTCGTTCGCGGTGCTGTCCAACCTGATGCGCATGGCGGGCGGCGTCTATGACATTCCGGCGCAATATGTCGGCGTGCGCGGCGTCGTCACCAACACGCTGCCCGTGGGCGTCTATCGCGGCGCGGGGCGGCCGGAATCGAACTTCATCCTGGAACGGCTGGTCGACATGGCCGCGGCCGAACTCGGGCTCGACCGGGCCGACTTGCGCCGGCGCAATCTCATCGCGGCGCAGGCCCTGCCCTACCAGTCGCCGCTCGGCCACCGCTACGACACCGGCGCCTTTGCCGAGAACATGGAAAAGGCGCTGCGCCTGGTGGATTGGGACGGATTCCCCGCGCGCCGCGCCGCGGTTGCCGGCACCGGCCGGCGCGCCGGCATCGGCGTTGCCAATTACCTGGAGTCGCCCACCGGCTGGCCCGGCGAGCGCACCGATATGAGCGTGATGGCCGAGGGCCGCGTCACCGCCGTGATCGGCACCCAGGCGAGCGGCCAGGGCCACGAGACGAGCTTTGCCCAGGTCGTGGCGACGCAATTGCAAATCCCGATCGAGGAAGTGTCGATCCTTTTCGGCGACAGCGCCATCGCGCAATCGGGCGGCGGCTCGCATTCCGACCGCTCGCTGCGGCTCGGCAGCACGGTCCTGGTGCGCGCCGCCGACGCGATCATCGAGCGCGGGCGCGGCCTCGCCGCGCAGGCGCTGGAGGCCGCGCCCGCGGATATCGTCTATGCGGAAGGGCGCTTCACGGTGGCCGGCACCGACCGCGCCCTCGGCCTCTACGAGGTTGCCGCGCTGGCGCTCGATCCCGCCACCCCGGCGGCGCTGCAGGGCAAGCTGGCGGCAACCTCGGAAGTTTCGCAGCGCCTCCACGCGCACCCGACCGGCACCGCCGCCTGCGAGGTCGAGATCGATCCGGAATCGGGCGCGGTGCGGCTGGTGCGCTATGTCACGGTCGATGATGTCGGGCGCATCGTCAACCCGATGATCGTCGAAGGCCAGGTGCATGGCGGCATCGCCCAGGGCGTGGGTCAGGCGCTGCTGGAGGACTGCGTCTACGACCCGCAGACGGGGCAGCTCATCTCCGGCTCGTTCATGGACTACTGCATGCCGCGGGCGGACGACCTGCCGTCCTTCAAGGTGGTTGGGGATGGCATCCCCGCCGGCAGCAATCCCGTGGGCATCAAGGGCGCGGGCGAGTGCGGCACCACGCCCGCCACCGCCGCGGTGCTCAATGCCATCGTCGATGCGCTCGGCGATCTCGGCATCCGGCATCTGGAGATGCCCGCGACGGCGGAGCGCATCTGGCGCGCGGTCCGTAGCCCTCACGTCCAATAGGGCGGATAGGCGGAATTCCGCTCCTCGGCCGCCAGCAGGCGCAGCATGGCCGGCCATTCGAGCACGCCATAGGGGCGGCGCGTGCCGGGCTGATAGAGATGCGCCGTGTGCGCGAGCACGTTGTCGCTGGGAATGACGAGTTCGGTGCGCGCGGCCATGGCATCGACCTGGGCGCGGCAGGAAAGCTCGAGCTGATACATCGTGTTGAAGGCCTGCTGGATCGTCGCACCGCAGGTCAGATAGCCCGTGCGAGCGCAGAATCATGGCGTCGTGCGCCCCGAGATCGCGCACCAGCCGGCGCCGCTCGTCGAGATCGATCGCCGGGCCCTCGTAGTCGTGATAGCCGAGATGTCCGACGAAGCGCATCGATGTCTGCGTCAAGCGGCAGCAGGCCGCACTGCATCGCCGAGACCGCCATGCCGGCGCGGGTATGGGTGTGGAGGACGCAGGCGACATCGGGCCGCGCCTGGTGGATCGCGCCGTGGATGACATATCCCGACTTGTTGATGCCGTAGTCGGTCTCGGGCTGCCACAGGATGTTGCCGTCGAGGTCGATCTTGACGAGGCTCGAGGCGGTGATCTCGCGATAGAGCAGGCCGTAGAGGTTGATGCAGAAGATGATCCCCGCTGCCGGGAATGCGCGCGGTGATGTGATTGTAGATGAGGTCGGTCATGCCGAACTGATCGACGAGGCGATAGCACGCGGCCAGATCGACGCGCGCCTGCCATTCCTCGGCGCTGACCGCGCCGCGGATCGACGGAAAATCGGTCGTGTAGGCCATGGCTCGCCTCGCATCGAGACCGGCGGGAGACATGGAATCATGGTCCCGGCGGCGCGCCGCCGCAAGCATTTGCGCGGCTGCCGCCACACCCTATAGTTCCGCAAAAATCCGCCGCAGGAGACACATGATGATGCTCAGCAGCGACCGCATCCTCACCACCCATGTCGGCAGCCTGCCCCGGCCGCAGGCGCTTCTCGAACTCATCACGGCCAAGGAGCAGGGCCTGCCGGTCGATGCGGCGGCCTTCGAGGCGCGCTCGGCCGCGGCTGTCGCGGAGGTGGTGCAGCAGCAGGTCGCCTCCGGCATCGACATCGTCAGCGACGGCGAGATGAGCAAGTCGTCCTATACGTTCTATGTCCGCCATCGCGTCACCGGCATCGGCATGAACAAGGAGGCCGCCGAGAAAGGCCGCGACATCATGATCGGCCGCGACCAGATCGAGCATCCCGATTTCGCCGCGCGCAATGCGAACTTCCGCGGTCGTCGATTTCCCGGCCTGCATCGGCCCGGTGAGCTATGCCGACCGCGGCCCGCTCGAGCACGATCTGGCGCATCTGGCCGCCGCGGTGAAGACGGCGAAGCCGACCGAGGCGTTCATGACCGCGCCCTCGCCCGGCATCCTCACGCGCTTCGTCATCGATACCTATTACCGCAACGAGGACGCCTATGTCGAAGCGCTCGCGGCGGCCATGAAGACGGAATACGAGGCGATCGTGCGCGCGGGGTTCATTCTGCAGATCGACTGTCCCGATCTCGGCTCGGCGCGCAACAACCAGTACCGCGACAAGACCGATGCGGAATTCCTGCGCATCGCCCAGCGCAATGTCGAGGCGCTCAACCATGCGACCGCCTCGATCCCGCCCGACGCGATGCGACTCCACATCTGCTGGGGCAATTACGAGGGTCCCGCACACCCACGACATTCCCCTGGCAAAAGTGATCGATGTCTGCTTCGCGGCGCGGCCGAGCGCGCTCAGCTTCGAGGGCGCCAATCCGCGTCACGAGCACGAGTGGGAGGACCTCAAGGCGATCCGCATCCCCGACGACAAGGTCCTGATCCCCGGCGTCGTCGATTCCACGACGAATTTCGTTGAGCATCCCGTCCTGATCGCGCAGCGGCTCTGCCACTATGCCGAGATCGTCGGGCGCGAGCGCGTCATCGCCGGCGCCGATTGTGGCTTCGGCACCTTTGCCTCGCGCGACCCGATGGTCGTGCCAAGCATCGTATGGGCGAAGTTCAAGGCGATGGCCGAGGGTGCCCGGATCGCTACCGAGCGGCTGGGGCGATAGCGCCTGATCGTTTAGCGTTGAACCATACGGTCGTCATCCCGGCGAAAGCCGGGATCCAGGATTGACGCACGTCGCTTGCCCTGGGTCCCGGCTTTCGCCGGGACGACGGAAAAAGCGGTTCAATTAGAAACGATCAGTCGCTAGCGGCTCTCAGCGCACCGCGCGCGGTCGGTCGAGGTTGGGCAGGAACACGGTCAGCAGCCCAATGAGCGGCAGGAACGAGCAGACCGTATAGACGAAGCCGATGCTGGTCTGGTCGGCGAGCCAGCCCAGCACCGCCGCGGCGATGCCGGCCATGCCGAAGGCGAAGCCGAAGAAGAGCCCGCCGACCATGCCGACCCGGCCGGGAATCAGTTCCTGCGCGTAGACCAGGATCGCCGAGAAGGCCGAGGCCATGATGACGCCGATCAGCACCGTCAGGACGCCGGTCCAGAACAGATCGGCATAAGGCAGCGCGAGGGTGAAGGGCAAGACGCCGAGGATCGAGCCCCAGATCACGTACTTGCGGCCGATGCGGTCGCCGATCGGGCCGCCGATGAGCGTGCCGACCGCGACCGAGGCGAGGAACACGAAGAGATAGATCTGCGCCGTCGCGACCGGCAGATGGAACCGGTCGATCAGATAGAAGATGTAGATAGTTCGTGAGCCCGGCCGTGTAGAAGAACTTCGAGAAGATCAGCGCCAGCAGGACCGCCAGCGACCAGCCGACCTTGCGCGAGGGCAGCCGGCGCGACGCCCTCCATCGCGCGGACGCGGCCGCGTCCGCGACGCGCGTGGTGGCGCGTCTTGTACCAGTGCCCGACCCGCGCCAGCACGACCATGGCGAGGAGCGCCGCGAGCGTGAACCAGGCGATGCTGCCCTGGCCGCGCGGGATGACGATGAAGGCCGCGAGCAGCGGCCCGAGCGACGAGCCGACATTGCCGCCGACCTGGAACAGCGACTGCGCCAGGCCGTGCTGGCCGCCCGAGGCCATGCGCGCGACGCGCGAGGATTTCGGGATGGAACACCGACGAGCCCAGCCCGACGAGCCCGGCGGCGCCAGAGCAGCATGCGCGAAGCTCGACGCCACGCGACAGCAGGACCAGCCCCAGCGAGCGTGAAGCCCATGCCCGCCGCCAGCGAATAGGGCCGCGGCCGGTGATCGGTGTAGAGCCCGACGAGCGGCTGGAAGATCGAGGCGGTGCACTGATAGGTCAGCGTGATGAGCCCGACCTCGGCGTAATCGAGCTGCGAACGAGTTCTTGAACAGCGGATAGATCGCCGGCACCAGCGAGGCGATCATGTCGTTGAGCAGGTGGCAGAAGCTCAGCGCCCCGAGGATGGCGAAGACCGCGCCTTCACCGACATTCCCGGCCGCCACGCCCGCCCGCTGCACGGCCTCGCCCGCCGCAGCCTTCATCCCGCTCTCCTCGCCTTATCCGTTGGTTTTCTACCAGAATCGACGAAACAGGACACCGCCCGTTTCGGAATGGCTCCCATCCACGCGCCCCTGCGGGCCGCGGCGGTGCCGGGCGGCAGGGTCGCGGGAATGGGTTACGCGAGGGTTAATGGCAAGATTAAAGGAACGCGGCGCGGCGCGGCCGCCGCCCTTGAGTTGCGCTCGCGGGAAAAGTACGCTCGCTAGCAAGACAACGGGAACGCGCGAGGGAGCCATCCATGAAGCTGTTGTCATTCCAGAGCAAGGGGAGCGCGCGCGTCGGAGCGCAGGTCGCCGAAGGCGTCGTCGATCTCACCGGGGCGCTGGCTGCAACCCATCCCGATATGCGCCAGGCCGGCTCGCTCCTAGAGATCATCCGGTCGGGCATCGACATCGATGCGATCGGCGAGGCGAGCCTCGCGCGGCTGCGGCAGCAGGGCACGCTCAAGGGGCACGTCGTCGCCAATCCCGTGTTCCTGCCGCCCATTCTGCGGCCGTCGAAGATCCTCGCCCTCGCCTTGAATTTCCGCGAGCACATCGACGAGACGAATCTCAAATTCTACGAAGAGCCGATCGTTTTCACGAAATACACCAGCAATCTCCTGGCGCATGAGGGCGAGATCGAGCTGCCGCCGTTTCCGCAAAAGGTCGACGAGGAGCATGAGCTGGCGCTCGTGGTCGGGCGCGACTGCCGCCACATCCGTCCGTCCGAGGCGCCGCAGCACATCTTCGGCTACACTATCTGTAACGACGTCTCCGCCCGCAACCGCCAGCGCGAACGCGGGCAGATGCACCAGCCCTACGACTATGCCAAGAACCTCGCGACCTTCTGTCCGATGGGGCCGTGGATCGTGACCAGCAAGGAGTTGCCGGACGCGCGCAACCTCAAGATGGACGTGCGCATCAACGGCAAAACGACGCGCAGCGGCAACACCTCGAAAATGATCTTCGATCCCTACGAAGTGCTGGCTTATTGCTCCGATTACACGCCGATGTTCGCGGGCGACGTGATCTCGCTTGGCACCTTTGCCGGCGACAAGGAACTCCATGCCGGCGACGTGGTCGAGCTCGAGATCGAGAAGATCGGCGTGTTGCGCAACCGCGTCGTCGCGGCGAAGGCGGCTTGGCGCAATTTCGCGGAAGGCACGCCCACCGGCCCGCTGGTCAAGGAGAAATAGGCACATCCGGGAGGAGCCTCATGCGCGTCATCACCCTCGAGGACCATTTCGTCACGCCGATGTTCGAAGAGCGCCACCCGCTCGCCACGCAAGCGGGTCCGATGCTGGCCGGGCGCAGCAAGATGCTGGGGCATGACATCGGCGAGGAGCTTAGGGATCTCGTCGGCTCACGCATCGCCGCCATGGACAAGGCCGGCGTCGACCTGCAGGTCGTCTCGCTGACCATGCCCGGCTGCGAGGCTTTTGCGCCGGATGTGGCGATCCCCATGGCGACCGACGCGAACGACCGCCTGAGCGCCGCCATCAAGGCGCATCCGACGCGCCTTGCCGGCTTCGCGGCCCTGCCGACCGCCGACCCGGCCGCCGCGGCCAAAGAGCTGGAGCGGGCCGTGACCAAGCTCGGCTTCAAGGGCGCGATGATCAACGGCCACGTCCAAGGCCAGTATCTCGACGACAAGAAGTTCTGGCCGATCTTCGCAAGCGCGGAAGCGCTGGGCGTGCCGATCTATCTGCATCCGCGCGAGCCGCACCCGGCGGTGATGGCGGCCTATTTCAAGGGTTATGAGGATCTGGCGCTGCCGGCCTGGGGCTTTGCGCTCGAAACCTGCACGCATTTCCTGCGCCTGGTGTTCGGCGGCGTCTTCGATGCGTTCCCGAATTTCAAGCTCATCCTCGGCCATCTGGGCGAGGGATTGCCGTTCTGGCTGCATCGGCTCGACGATCATGCCGCGCTCTCGGCCGCGCGCCGCGGCCTGAAAAAGACGCCGGCGCAGTATCTGCGCGAGAACCTCGTGGTCACCACCAGCGGCAATTTCTATACGCCCGCGTTTTTGTGCACGGTGATGGCGCTCGGCATCGACAACGTGATCTTCTCGATCGACTGGCCCTACGAATCGAACATGCTCGGCGCCGCCTGGCTCAAAGAGCTGCCGATCAGCGACGCCGACAAGGAAAAGCTCGCCCATCTCAATGCCGAACGCATCCTGCGCCTTTAAGGCGATGGCGCGCGCAGCGGCACAAGTGCGAGCGCCGATGCAGGGGAGGCGCGCGTCATGGAAACAATGTTCCGCAATCGATGGTGGATGGTCGTGGTGGCGATCCTCGGCCTCATCTGCGGCCCGGGCCCCATCAACATCTTCACCTTCGGCGTATTCCTGAAGCCGATCACGGCCGAACTCGGCGTCAGCCGCGGCCTGTTGAGCCTCGCGCTCATGGTCACCACGACAACGGGCGCCTTCATCAATTTCGTCATCGGCTGGCTCATCGACCGCTTCGGCACGCGCCGGGTTCTGATCACGCTCATTCCGCTCTATGCGCTGAGCGTGATCGGCTATTCGCTACTCACCGCATCGATCGCGGTGATCATGGCCGTGTTCCTGGGCGTGGGCCTCATCGCCAGCATCTGCGGCCCGGTCGGCTATGCCTCGCTGGTGTCGAAATGGTTCGACCGCGAGCGCGGGCTGGCGCTCGGCATCGCCATGGCCGGGGTCGGGCTGGGCACGGCGATCATTCCGCCGCTCTCGGCGTTTCTCATCACCACCATCGGCTGGCGCGGTGCCTATCGCTGTCTGGCCGCCCTCATCATCATCCTGGCCTGGCTGCCCGCCTTCATCGTGCGCGACCCGGCACCCGGCGAAGAGGCGGGAACCAGGGATCCGCAGGACGGAGCGCTCGTCGGTCTCCTGGCCAGTCAGGCGATCGCGCATTCATGGCGGTTCTGGGCCTTGACCGCGGCGTTCTTCTTCGGCGTCGCGGCGATCAACGGGGTGATCGCACACGCCGTCCCGCTGCTGACGGACCGGGGCATTTCGCTGGAGGTGGCGACCTCCGCCGTGGCGGCGAGCGGCATCGCCATCATTGTCGGCCGGATCCTTTCCGGCTGGTGCCTCGACCGGATGTTCGGCCCCTTTGTCGCCGTCGGCTTCTTCGTCGTGCCGATGGCGGGCATCGTGCTTCTTGCCGTCGGCAACAGCCCCATCGTGCTGCTCATCGGCGCGTTTCTGTCCGGGCTTGCCGTCGGCGCCGAGGTCGATCTCATGGCATTCTTCGTCAGCCGCTATTTCGGGCTCAAGGCTTATGGCAGGATCTACGGCACCATGTTCGCCTTCTTCGCGGCCGCCAACGGGGTCGGCCCGTTCATCGCCGGCTTCTGCTTCGACCGTTTCCATTCCTATCGGCCGGCCCTGATCATCTTCGAGGTGTTTTTAGTCGTGACCTGCGTGCTCTTCCTGCCGCTCGGGCGCTATCCCTATCCGGCACGTCATCGCGCGCCGCCCCGCGACGCGCATCGAGTACCGGCTTAGTTGCAGAAAAAAGGGGGAAAAGCGATGGCGGTGAAGACCGGCGCGACCGGCGCGCGCAGCGATGCAGCCGGCGAACCCGGCGCCGGGGGCGCGCGGCGCCCGTCGATCCGCCTCTGGTACATGGCCGGCGTGCTCTGCCTCGTCAACGCCATCGGCTTCGTCGATCGCCAGTCGCTGCCGCTGCTGGTGCTGCAGATCGAGCACGACCTGCATCTCTCCGACACGGAGATGAGCCTGGCGATCGGGCTCGCCTTCATCCTGGTGTTCTCAGGCATGGCGCTGCCGGCGGGGATGCTGGTCGATTGGGTGAACCGGCGCCGGCTGCTCGTGGGCGCCGTCGCTCTCTTCGCTGCATCGACGATCGCGTGCGCCGGGGCGTTCTCGTTCGCCACGCTGTTTGTCGGACGCATGGCGGTCGGCATCGGCAAGTCCGTGACCGGGCCGGGCGCCATCTCCATGATCAAGGATGCCTTCCCGCGCGCCTGGCAGGCGGGCGCGATCGCGGTCTGGGCGATGGGTGCCAGCATCGGCAGCGCCGTGGCGCTCCTGGGCGGGGGCGCCGTCCTCGCCCTCGTGCGCGACGCAGCGGTGGTGCATGTGCCCCTCTTCGGCGCGCTTGCGACCTGGAAGCTCGTGCTCGTCGTCTCGGGCCTTGCCACATTTCCGATTGCATTTCTGGTCTGGACCGTGCACGAGCCGGTGCGCCGCCACACGCCTGGCGACGGCATGACCGGCCTGCGCGACGCCATCGCCTATGTACAGCGGGAATGGCGGGTCTACGCGCCGCTGTTCCTGGTGAACGGCGTCACCATCATGATGGGCATCGGCTTCGGCATCTGGATGCCGGCGCTGTTGGGACGGGTGTGGCATCTGTCGCGACCCGAGATCGGCTTCAGCTACGGGCTTTTGTTCCTGCTGTTCTCGCCGACGAGCCAGTTCATCGCCGGTTTTCTCGTGGACAAGCTCGAGCGCATCGGCATCGCGCGCGCCATTCCCATTTTCGGCATCGCCGTCGGCATCCTCGACTTCGTGCCGGCACTCCTGGCACCCGTTGCGCCGAGCCTCGCCTGGACCTGGGTGCTGGTCGCGATCTACACGCTGTTGACGACGAGCTTCTTCACCATCGGCACCGCCTTGGTCGCCCGCCTCACGCCCGGCGACATGGTCGGCAAGATCGCGTCGCTGCATCTGTTCTCGGTCGGGATCTGCGGCACGGCGATCGCGCCGACGCTGATCGCCGCCGTCTCCGACCATTTCTTCAGCGGCCCGGCGGCGCTCGGCCACGCGATGAGCCTGGTGTGCGCCAGCCTCGATGTCGTGGCCATCGTCTGCTACGTCATTCTGCTGCGGGTCCGCACCGGAGGGGATGTTGACATTGGGGCGGCGCGCCGCTCCACTTGAGACACGCATGGCCTGGAACAGGAGATGCCCATGGACACGGCAACCGTGACGCACCAGTTCACCGTGGAGGATGTCGAATATCTCCGCCATGGGACAAAGCCGCTGCTGGTGCGGCTGTTCAAGCCCGCGGGCAAGGGCCCGTTCCCGGCCGTGATCGAGCTGCATGGCGGGGCCTGGTGCAACGGCGACCGTCTGGGCGAGAACAATCGCCACGAGGCGCTGGCCAAGCAAGGCATCCTCATCGCCGCGCTCGACTTCCGCCAGGCCGATGAAGGCGCCTATCCGCTCATCATGGCTGACATCAACTATGCGATCCGCTGGATGAAGTCGCGCGCCGGTGACCTCCAGACGCGCCCCGACCTCGTCGGCATCTCCGGCCAGTCGAGCGGCGGGCATCTGGCCATGCTGGCGGCGATGCGGCCGAAGGATGCGCGCTACACCACGATCGCGCTGCCCGCGGGCTCGCCCCCGGTCGATGCGAGCGTGCGCTGCGTCGCGATGTCGTGGCCGGTGATCAATCCGCTGTCGCGCTATCGCCATGCCCTGCGCGAGCAGGCGAAAAAGGCGCGGCCTGGGCCGCGCGACATCGTCGCCAACCATCGGCGCCGATTTCTGGGGCAACGAAGCCAACATGGCCGAAGGCAGCCCGACCCTGCGCTCGAGCGCGGCGAGAAGGTGCAGACGCCGCCGGCGCTGTGGATCCAGGCTCCCAACGACACCATGCACGATTACCGCGATCCCGACGGCAGCTTCCCCGGCAACGAGCCGGCGCGCTTCGTCGGCCGACTATCGCAAGGCGGGCGGGCAGATCGATCTCGTCTATTTCGATGCGCCGCTGCGCTTCACCTCGGTGCAGCCGACCTCGCCGGCTCGCTCGAGGCGTTTGCCAAGCTTGGCGCGTTCTTCCACCAGCATCTGGCGGTCTAGCGGCAGCGGCGATGGCGGATCTGCCTCTGACGTTTGCGTGCGGTCCCTATGACCGCACGCAGGCGCTGCGCGACGGCTCGATCAGGCCCGACGGCATCGACCTCACCTACATCACGCTGCAGCCGGCCGAGATCTTCTGGCGCATGCTGCAGTTCCGCGAGTTCGATGTCTCGGAGATGTCGCTGCCAACTACACGACGCTCGTCAGCGCCGGAGCGGCGCCCTTCGTCGCCATCCCCGTGTTTCCCTCGCGCGTCTTCCGCCACGGCTATTTCTTCATCAATACCGCCAAGGGCATCAGGACGCCCGCCGATCTCGCGGGCAAGCGCGGCGGCGTGCCCGAATACAGCATGACGGCGGCGGTCTATATGCGCGGCCTGCTGCAGCACGAATACGGCGTGAAGCCGGGCGCGGTCGAATGGGTCCAGGGCCGCGCCGACCGCCTCGGCCGCGCCTTGCCCGAGGATGTGCGCGTCACGCAGGCGCCGGCCGGAACCGAGCTCGGCGACCTGCTCGAGCGCGGCGAGATCGATTTCCTGATGACCGCCAACAACCCGCTGTCGTTCCGCCGCGGCGCGCCGACGGTGCGGCGCCTCTTCCCCGACTATCGCGCGGTCGAGCAGGACTATTACCGCCGCACCAAGATCTATCCGATCATGCACACGGTGGTCATCCGCTCGCGACGTGTTACGAGCGCCATCCCTGGGTCGCGCTCAACCTCTACAAGGCGCTCATGCGCCGCCAAGGAGCGCTGCTACAGCCTGCTGCGCGAGACGGGCTCGCCGAAGGCGTCCTTCGCCTGGCTGCAGCCGCTGATCGAGGAGGAGCAGGCGATCATCGGGGCCGACTGGTATCCCTACGGCATCGAGCCCGAACCGCCCCTCGATCGAGGCGCTGCTTGCAGTACAGCCACGAGCAGGGCCTGGCGGACCGCCGCCTCGCGCATCGAGGAACTGTTCGCGCCGAGCACGCTGCGCGACATCCCGCTGTCGGAAGGGCAGACTGTCTAGAACCTGTTCGGCGCGACGCGTGGCCTGACGCTGTCAACCGTTGCTCCAGGGATTGACGA
This sequence comes from uncultured Alphaproteobacteria bacterium, assembly GCA_963832575.1. Classification (GTDB taxonomy): domain Bacteria; phylum Pseudomonadota; class Alphaproteobacteria; order ATCC43930; family CGMCC-115725; genus DATJLY01. Next base: position 788,501 of record CAWHUT010000006.1, on the reverse strand, counting down.
GCCGGACGCCCAGCGTCTCGAAATCCCTGACGTTGCGAGTGACGAGCGTCAGATCATGCCGCAGGGCAGTCGCGGCGATGAGGGCGTCCATCGATCCCGGAGGCCGGCCGGCCGCTTGTCCGCGCGCCATGACGCGACCCCAGATGTTGGCCGTCTCGGCATCGATGGAAAGCAGCCGCGCCTCGAAGCGCAAGGGCACCTGCTCGGAGAGCCAGAGATCCAGCCTGTCGCGGCGCGCGCCCGGTGGCATTCGTTCGATGCCATGGCGCAACTCGGCCACGGTGACGACGCTGATGAAAATCCGATCCTCGTCCGCCTCGGCGAGCCAAGCCACGACACCGGCATCGGGACGCGGCTTCGTCCACTCGGAGACGACGTTGGTGTCGAGCAGGAAGGTCACAGATCGAGCTTGCGCGGACGGTCCCGGCTCCGCTTCGCCTTGAGTTCCCGAGCCGCGCAAGGGCGACTCCGCGAAGAACTCGGCGAGGTTGCCGGGGCGGCGGGTCTTGCGCTCCCATTCCTCGGCGGACACGACGACGACGGCTGTGCGGCCGTTCCTGGTGATCGTCTGAGGACCGTTCGCCCGTGCCTTGTCGATCATTTCGCTGAACTTCGCCTTTGCCTCGGCGACCGTCCATGTCGCGATGCTCATCGCTTGTGTCCCATCGTCAGGATAGTCATTATAGTTATTTATGGTCGTCGCGACAAGGACCCGGGGCGACACTGGTGGGTCGGCGCGGCGAGCGAGCCGGCCGCCCCGCGGCTTGCTCGGCCGTGGTGTTGCGGGGAGGGCGGAGCTGTTGAATAATGTCGACCGGCGCCCGCCCGAGAGACGGCGGTTGCGCACGGGGAGGATCAGCCATGCAGTTCGGCATCGGACAACCGGTAACGCGCAAGGAAGACCCGCGCTTCCTCACCGGCCGCGGACAATATGTCGCCGACATCGACCTCGCGCACCAGACCCATGCGGTGTTCATCTATTCCCCGCACGCCCATGCCACCATCAAGTCGATCGACACCAAGGCGGCCGCAGGCGGCGCCGGGCGTGGTCGCGGTTCTCACCGGCAAGGATTATGCCGCCGACGGGCTCGGCACCATCGATCCCGAGGCCATGCCCGAGGACATGGGCGGCCCCAAGGGCTACCGCACCCACCGCATGCCGCTCGCGGTCGAGCGCGTGCGCTATGTCGGCGAGCGCGTCGCCGTCGTCATCGCCGCGAGCGAGGCGCAGGGCGCGCGACGCGGCCGAGCTGGTCGAGATCGACTACGAGGTTCTGCCCGCGGTGGTGCGCGCCGTGCGACGCGGTCAAGCCCGGCGCGCCGCTCGTCTATGACGGCGCGCCGAACAACATCTCGCTTCACCCTGCGCATGGGCAACGTCGACGCGGTCGATCCGGCCTTCGCCAAGGCGGCGCATGTCACCAAGATCGAGCTCTTCAACAACCGCCTCAACGCCTTCACCATGGAGCCGCGCGGCTGCATCGCCGAATATGACGAGGGCACCGGCCGCTACACGCTCTATACCAGCACGCAGAACGTGCACGGGCGTGCGCCACCTGCCTCAGCCACCAGATCCTGCACGTGCCCGAAAGCCAGCATCCGCGTCGTCGCCCGCGATGTCGGCGGCGGCTTCGGCATGAAGGGCCAGGTCTATCCCGAAGAAGCGGTCGTGGTGTGGGCGGCGCGCAAGGTCGGCCGTCCGGTCAAGTGGATCGCCTCGCGCTCCGAGGCGCTGATGGGCGACAATCACGGCCGCGATCAGCTGGTGACGGCCGAGCTGGCGCTCGACGCCGACGGCCAGTTCCTGGCGCTGCGCTGGAGCGGCCTGCACAATGTCGGCGCCTATATCGAGGGCGCGGGCTGCGTGCCGATCATGTTCTCGATGCGCCTGGCGCCGACCGTCTACGACATCCCGGCGGTGCTGGTGACGAGCAGCCTCGTCTTCACCAACACCGCGCCGACCGTGCCCTATCGCGGCGCCGGCCGGCCCGAGGCGGTCTATATCATGGAGCGCCTGGTCGACCAGGCGGCGCACGAGATGGGCATCGACCGCGGCCGAGCTCCGCCGCAAGAACCTCATCAAGACCGAGCGCGATGCCCTATTCGACCAAGACCGGCTGGACCTACGACACCGGCGATTATGCCGCGGCGATGGACAAGTGCCAGGCGCTCGCCGATTGGAAGGGCTATGCCGCGCGACGCGCCAAGAGCGAGGCGGCCGGCAAGCGGCGCGGGCGCGGCATCGTCTACTACGTCGACAATACCGGCATCTTCAACGACCGCATGGAGCTGCGCTTCGATCCCACGGGCATGCTGACCGTCGTCGCCGGCACGCTGTCGCACGGCCAGGGCCACGAGACCGCCTATGCGCAGATGGTGTCGGACTGGCTGAGCGTGCCGTTCGACAAGATCCGCCTGGTCCAGGCCGATACCGACGCGGTCGCGATCGGCCGCGGCACCTATGGCTCGCGCAGCATGATGGTGGGCGGCAGCGCGCTCAGGGCCGCCGCCGACGAGCTCATCGAGCACGGCAAGCGCTTTGCCGCGCATTTCATGGAAGCCAACGCCGCCGACATCACCTTCGCCGACGGCAAGTTCACCATCGCCGGCACCGACAAGGCGATGCCGATCCTGCAGGTGGCGGGGATGTCCTTCATCCCGATGGGCCTGCCGTCCGAGCTCGGCGTCGGGCTGCAGGGCGCCGGCGCCTTCGCCGCCAACGTCCCGAGCTTCCCCAATGGCTGCCACATCTGCGAGGTCGAGATCGATCCCGACACCGGCACCGTGACGCTCGACCGCTATGCCGTGGTGGACGATATCGGCACGGTGATCAATCCGATGCTGGCGCAGGGCCAGATCCAGGGCGGCGTCGTGCAGGGCGCGGGCCAGGCCCTGCTCGAGGACATCGATCTACGACCCCGAGAGCGGCCAGCTCCTGACGGGCACGCCGATGGACTATGCCGTGCCGCGCGCCGACATGATGCCCAATATCGGCGTCGATTTCAGCCCCGTCGCTCAGCAAGTCGAACCCGATCGGCGTCAAGGGCGTGGGCGAAGGCGGCACCGTCGCCTCGACGCCCACGGTCATGAACGCGATCCTCGACGCGCTCTTCCCGCTGGGCGTCGCCGACGTGGCCATGCCCGCCACGGCCGAGCGCGTGTGGCAGGCCATCCGCGAGGTCCGACCCGCCGCGGAATAGCCGAGGGCGCGTCGTCACCGCGGCGGAAGGAATTTCTCGGTATAGAGCGTCGCCATGGCGGGCTCGCTTGGCGAGGAGGCTCAGTTCGACGAAGGACTGGCCGATGCGCTCGATGGCGCGCGGATCGAAGCGGCCATCGGCCGAGATCCCGCGCATCAGCCGGTCGTATTCCTGCCTTTCGTCGGCCTCGCTGAGGCCGGTGGCGGTGCGGGCGATGCGGACCGCATCGTCGCGGTTGGCACGCATGAAGGCGACCGCCTGGAGCCAGCCGGCGAGGAAGCGCCGGATGAGGCCGGGGTTATCGTGGATGAGGCTTGTTGTCGCGAACATCTCGTGCGCCATGAAGTGAGTGACGAAATCGGCGGCGGTCCCGATGAGGCGGCCATGCTTGTCGCGCTCCAGCCGGTAGCCGAGTGTCGCGTTGCTGACGGTGGCATCGACGATATGGGCTTCCAGAGCCGCGGTCGAAGCGCTGGAGCTCGCGCCGATCGCGGTGATCTTGATGCCGTCGATCCCCCACCCCTTGGCCCGCGCCAGCTCGAGCGCCACCCACTGCGTGATCGAGCCCACCGTCGCCACGCCGAAGGTCTTGCCCTTGAGGTCGTCGAAGGTTCGCGCCGGGGAATCATAGGGAACCAGGATGCCGAACTCGAGCATCGGCTCGGCGATGACGGCGATCCCCGTGACCGGCATGCCCTTGACGGCAAACGCCATCTCCATGGGCGAGCCCAGCACGATATCGACGGCGCCGGCGACGACGCCGGCATCCATCTTGGCGGCGCCTTCGAAGTCGATACGGTCGATGGCGAGGCCTCGCTGGGCGAAGAAGCCCTTGGCGATGCCGACGTCGAGCGGCGTATAGGCGAACAGGAATCCGGGCGACCGCCCCACCCGCAGCGTATCGGCGGCCCAGGCGTATTGCATGCCGCCCACCACCGCGAGGACGATGACGATTGCCAGCCGCGCGACCGCCGTCATCGTCGGAGCGCGGCGGTCTCGAGCTCGGGCCTTCCTTCCAGACCCCGGCGCGACGCGGCGGCATTGGGACCGTCGGGCGGCGGCATGGTGAAGCAGGACTCGATGCTGGTGTAGTCGAGATAGCCAAGCCGCGCGAGCGGGCGGATCTTCACGACATCGAGCTTGCCATCGGGCGTAAGCACGTCGTCGCGGATATGCACGCCGACGACGCGGCCGATGATGATGCAGTGGCAATTATCCTGCTGGCGCGCCGGCAGCGTGAGCGTGGAATGGAGCCGGCATTCAAGCTGAACCGGCGATTCCGCGACGCGCGGCGGCTTCACCAGGCGCGAGGGCACCATCTGGAGCCCGGCGAGCGCGGCCTCATCGATTCCCGGTGCCACCACGCTCGAGGTGATGTTCACCGCCTCCCGGAGCGCGTAGGTCGCCATGTTGACGACGAACTCGCTGGTCTCGTGGATGTTGCGGGCAGTGTCGGTCTTGGCGCGCGGCGCCACCATGATGTACGGGGGATCGTAGGAGACGTTCTGGAACTGGCTGAACGGCGCGAGGTTCAGGACCCCGTCGTGGCTGAGGCTCGACACCCAGGCGATCGGTCGCGGCACGCAGATCGACTTGAACGGGGTGAATTTCAGCCCGTGATCATTCTTGTCCGGTTCGTAGAACATCGCGGTCCCTCCTGTCGCGCGGGTCATTATGACGTGCGAATGCGCTTTCCGTCGAGTACGGCCGCGCCGGTGCACCGCGCCGTGCCGGACCCGAGATGATTGACATGTTAATCATTTTTTACGACACTCACGCGGCAGCCGATGACGAAGATGCGACGCTCGGGGAAGGCCGGTCGATCGCACGGGACGCCCGGCCGCCACGGGAAGGCCGCGGGTGAATTCCGATTTGACGCCCCGTATGTTTCCGGCCGAAGCTGGGGTTGGCCGCGGCCGCGGCAACAGGGAGGGAACAATGATCGGACGACGCAACCGCGACGGTGCAGGCAATGTTCAACGGCTGGCAAGCGCGGCCGCAGCGGCAGTGATTGCAGCGGCGCTCGTCGGCGTGCCCGGCGCGGCCGCGGCAAAAGACCCGATCGAGATCGGCATGGCCGTCGCGCTGACGGGTTATCTGGCAAGCTATGACGGCCAGTTCATCGATGGTGTGAAGCTCGCGGCACAACAGGCGAATGCGGCCGGCGGCATCGACGGGCACAAACTCGATCTGCACATTCTCGACGACGCCTCCAATGCCACGACCGGCGTCACGGACACCAACCAGCTTCTCAATCAGTTCAACGTCGCGGTCATGCTGAACGGCCTCTCCTCGGCGCAGAACCAGGCGATCGAGCCGATTCTGGAGCGCGCGAAGGTGCCGCAGATCACCTTCTCCGTTCTGCCGCAGGGGCCCAAATGGGCATTTCTCGCCAACCTCCTCAACGAGCGCGCCGACGCCCTGCAGATCGATTTCGCCGCGAAGGGGCTGCATGCCAAGAAAATCGCGGTGGTGTTCTCGCAGACCCCCTATGGCCAGACCGCCGCAAAATTCATGGCCGCCCGGGCGGCAAAGGCGGGGGTGGCGGTCGTCTATTCCCAAGCGGTCGAGCCCTCCGTCACCGACATGACGCCGCAAATGGCGGCGCTCAAGGCGACCGGTCCCGACGCGGTGGTGGATGTTTTGACGGGATCGACGCACATCGTCGAGGCCAAGGCGGCCGCGACCGTCGGCCTCGGCGTGCCGATCGTCATGGCGACCGACGATCTGCCGACGCACCAGAAGGCCGCCGACGCCTATCCGCAATCCTTCTTCGTGACGACGGCCGTGCAGGCCTATCCCAACATCGCCGATCCCGCCACCAAGGCCGCGTGTGCGAGCTTCATCGAGACCTATCGCAAAGCCGGCGATGATCTCGCCACGATCTCCGGCGCCTCGTTCGGGTGGGATGCGGTGCGCATCCTGACCAAGGCGGTCGAGAGTTCCGGCGCCACCGGCGGCGATGCGCTCCATGCCGCGCTCGAGAAGACCACCGTGCAAGGGTGCAATACGCTCTACAGCTACAGCCCCACCGATCATTCCGGACAGATGAACGTGCCCAACGAGCTGCGCATCTCGCGCCTCAAAGGCGGCGCGGTCGATGTCGTGTTCGTCGAGCGCGACCTCCAGATCTCGGAGAAATAGCCGGGCCGCCGCCGCGCGGGGCTTGCCATGACCGATGCCCCCCTCCTGCGCGCGGAGCGGGTTTCGGTCCGCTACGGGCGGATCGATGCGCTGCACCCCATCTCGCTCGCGGCGGCGCCTGGCAGCCTGACTTTGGTGCTCGGACCGAACGGTGCCGGCAAGACCACGCTGGTGCGGGCGCTCGCCGGAGCGGCGGTGCTGCGCTCGGGCCAGATCTTTCTCGGCGATGAAGACATCAGTTGGGTCCCCGCCCATCGCCGCGTCCGGCGCGGCATCGCGCTCGTGCCGGAGGGACGCGGGCGGTTGCCGGGACTTTCCGTCCGCGACAATCTCGTGCTCGGCTGGAGCGGCGCGGCGCGCGCGCGGCGCGGCAGCCGCGGCGATGATCTCGACGCCGTGCTCGCGCTCTTCCCGGTGCTGAAGGCTCGGCTCGACCAGGACTGCGCGACCTTGAGCGGCGGCGAGATGCAGATGCTGGCGATCGCCCGCGCGCTGCTGGCAAAGCCGGTGGTGCTGCTGCTCGACGAGCCGTCGCTGGGGCTTGCCCCCCTGGCAGTCGCGCGCGTCTACGAAGCGCTGGCCACGCTCATCGCCACCGGCCTTTCCATGGTTCTGGTCGAGCAGAAGGCGGTGCCGATCGCCGGCGTCAGGGAGACGACGATCGTGCTGCAGAACGGCCGCGCGGTCTTTCAGGAAAGCCGCCGGCCAACCGCGGCGGAGCTTTCCGCGCTCTATCTCGGCGAGCGGGCCGCGTGATGAGCAAGCGGGCGCGCGCACGGCTCGAGGCGTCGGTCTTCGCCCTCATCGTCATCGGCGTCATCCTGGCGCCGCTCGGCGGCTCGCGGCTCGTGATCTACAACCTCACGATCACCGCGCTCTATGCCATGGTCGTCATCTCGCTCAACCTGCTCCTGGGGCTGGCGGGTCAGGTGAGCTTTGCGCACACGACCTTCATGGCGATCGGCGGCTATGGCAGCGCGCTCCTGACGACCCGGCTCGGGCTCGATCCGTGGGTGGCGCTCGCTGCGGCGGCGCTCATCGCGCTCGTCGCAGCGCTTATCGTCGGCGGTCCGCTCTTGCGCCTGCGCGGCCACTATCTTGCGATGGCGACGTTCGCGCTGGCCTTGGGCACGAACTCGTTCGTGACGGCGGCGACGCCGCTCACCAACGGCAGCATCGGCATTTCCGGCGTGCCGCCGCTGGCGCTGGGGTCCTTCGCCTTCGACAGCCCGATATCGTTCTATGCGCTGGCCTGGGTCTTCTGCGCCATCGCGATGGCGGTCTTCGCGCTCCTGGCGCACTCCTATATCGGGCGTGCCTGGCGCGCGCTCGCCACGGGGCAGGACATCGCCGCGACGCTCGGCATCGAGGTGACCCTTTACAAGATCATGGCCTTCGCCATCGCCGCGCTGATCGCGTCGGTCGCGGGCTCGCTTTATGTCGAGTTCACCTCCTTCGTCGGCCCGGATCTCTATGACATCGGCATCATGGTCAACGTGTTCCTGATGCTGTTCATCGGCGGCCGCGGCTCCTATGTCGGACCGATCATCGGCGCCGGCGTGCTGACCGTGGCACCGCAGCTCCTCGCCGGGCTCGAGCAGTACCAGAACCTCGTCTTCTTCATCTTCCTCCTGGTGTTGATTCTGGTGTGGCCGTCGGGATTGTTCGGGCGGGTTCGCGACAGCGGGCCGCTCGAAACGATGCTGCCGATCTGGCTGCGGCGCCGGCGCCGGCCGGCCGCGCCATGATGGAGGCGCGCGACGATCTCGCCCTCATCGGCGTGATGAAGCGTTTCGGCGGTCTCGTGGCCGTTGCCGACGTTTCGCTGTCCGTCTCGGTCGGCCGCATCCATGGCCTCATCGGCCCCAACGGCGCCGGAAAATCGACGACGATCGGCCTCGTTTCAGGCTTCCTGCGGGCCGATTCCGGCCGCATCCTGTTCGGCTCGCGCGATTTGGGCCGCATGGCGCCCTCGGCGATCGCGCGGCTCGGCATTTCCCGCACCTTCCAGCAGGCGACGCCGCTCGCCGGCTTGAGCGTGTTCGAGAACGTGCTCGTCGGCATGCACACGCGCTATCGCTCCGGCCTCGGTGCGGTGCTCGTGCGCTCGCGGGCGGCGCGGCGCGAGGCGCGGGAATTGGCGCGCTCGGTCGCGGACCTTCTCGCCCGCTTCGGCCTTGCGGCCCAGGCCGAGGCGGATGCGCGCAATCTCACCTTCGGGCAGCTCCGCTTTCTGGAGATCGCGCGGGCAATCGCGATGCGGCCGCGGATCCTGCTGCTGGACGAGCCGGCCGCGGGGCTCAACGACGTCGAGCGCGCCCAGCTCGCCACCCTCATCCGCGGCTTTCGCGACGAGGGAGTGGGGCTGCTCCTCGTCGATCACGACGTGCCCTTCGTCTTCGGCCTGTGCGACCGGATGACCGTGATGAATTTCGGCTCCGTCATCGCCACCGGCGATCCCGACACGGTGCACCGCGATCCCGCCGTGCGCGAAGCCTATCTCGGCGATGTCGCAACCGAGGAGGCGCGCTGATGGCGCTGGTGCTCGCGATCGGCATCGCCACGGGCTGCGTCTATGCGCTCGTCGCGGTGGGATATTCGCTGGTCTACCGCACCACCGCGGTCGTCAATTTCGCGCAAGGCAGCTACGTCATGGTCGGCGGGCTCTCGACCTATTGGTTCTTCCGCGTGGGCGGACTGCCTTATCCGCTGGCGATCCTCGCCGGCGTGCTCGCGGCCATGGCAAGCGGCCTGGTGTTGTGGAGCCTCGTCGTGCTGCCGCTGTGGCGGCGGCGCAGCCCGGCCTATGTCGTGCTGCTCGAGACCATCATCTTCGGCGCGATCGTCAGCACCGCGGCGCTCATCGTCCTGGGGCCGATGCCGCAGACCTTGCCTGCCTGGTTCCCCGGCTTCGAGCTCGACTTCCAGGGCAACCGGATCGACGGCCAGTACATCGTCGTGGCCGTGGCCACCCTCGTCATCATGGCGCTCTTCAGCGCAATCTTGCGCTTCACCACGCTCGGCCGCTCGATGCGCGCCTGCGCCGCCAGCCGCGACACGAGCGAGCTTCTGGGCATTTCGCCGGAGCGGGTGGGCGCGCTGTCCTTCGCGGTGACGGCCATGCTCGGCGGCTTCGGCGGCGCGATGATCACGCCGGCGCAATTCACCTCGGCCGATGCGGGCCTGGGCTATGGCGTGTTCGGGTTCGTGGCGGCGGTGCTGGGCGGGTTCGGCAGCCTGCCCGGCGCCCTCATCGGCGGCATTCTCCTCGGCCTCGTCAATGCGACGGTCGGGCGCTACGTCTCCTCGAACTACCAGACCGTGATCTCGTTCGCCATTCTCCTGGTCCTGCTGGCATTGCGGCCGCAGGGCATCATCGGCCGCCATTGGGAGGAATCCTCGCACTAGACCGGACGACGCTTAACATCACTATCATCTCGCTTCCAAACCCGCCGCCTTCATGGGAAAATGCGGCCATCGTCGACACGGAGGATCACATCATGGCCAATGACGCCGGACCGAGCCGGATTCTCGACATCCCGCCCGAAAAACTCACCGACGAGCAGAAGGCCGGCATCGAGGCCGTGGTCGGCGGACGCGGCCGATTGCTCAATCCCTACCGCATCTGGCTGCACAGCCCCAAGGTCATGCGAGCGATGGAAACGCTCGGCACCTATCTCAACAAGGCCTCCTCGCTGAGCGAGCGCGAGGTCGAGCTCGGCATCGTCCTCATCGCGCATCACTGGAAGGGCGAGTATGTCTTTCACGCGCATACCCGCCGCCTGCGCGAGCTGGGCGTGCCGGAAACGGTGATCACGGCGATCGCCCACGACGCGGTGCCCGATTTCCCCAATCCGCGCGAGCGCGCGATCTACGACATCGCCAAGGCCGCGGAAGCCCCGGGGCCCGGCGCCGATGCGGTATTCGACGGCGCGGCGAAGATACTGGGACGCAACGGCCTGGCCGAGGTGCTCGCGCTGCTGGGCTATTACAGCGCAGTTGCCATGGCGATGAAGCTGCACCGTGTGCCGATTCCGGCCTGAGCGCGTCGCTCATCGGCACGCCGCAGGGAGGCGCAAATGATCGTCGATACGCATGTGCACGTCGTCTCGGATGATCGCAAGAAATATCCGCAGGTTTCAGACGGCGCGCACGGCGCGGGGGCGCCGTCGGTGCGCGACATCGGCCAGCCCGAATGGCCGCCGCTCACCATCGAGTCCCTGATCACGATGATGGATGCGTGCGGGATCGATCGCGCGCTCCTGGTTCAGACCTATTTCACCTATCATTTCGACAACAGCTACATGATCGATTGCGCGCAGGCCCACCCCGGCCGGTTCGCAAGCGTGTGCGTCATCGACCAGTTCGCCCCCGACGCGCCCGACCGCTTGAACGAGCTCGTCGAAAAGCAAAGCGTTGCCGGCCTGCGCATGATGGGCGCGCGCGGCCCGCATGCGCTCAGCGATCCCCGCACCTTCCCCTTGTGGGAGCGGGCGGCGCGGCTGCGCATTCCCATCTGCATCGGCGCCAAGCTCGAAGAGCTGGCGGACGTGCGCGTGCCGCTCGAGCGCTTCACCGATGTGAAGGTGGCGCTCGAGCATGTGTGGGGATTGAACCTCGGCGATCCCCCGTTCGAACGGATGCAGCCGCTCTTCGACATGGCGCGGTTCCCCAACATCTCCCTCAAGACCGCGCCCAACAATTCCCACGCCGCGCGCGCCGGCAACGCCACCCCGCGGCAATTCTTCGGCAAGCTGGTGGAGACCTTCGGCGCCGAGCGGATCATGTGGGGCTCGAACTATCCCGCGCACTGGCACCATTACGGCGACCTGAGGGAACGCCTCACCATCATGCAGGACGATTTTGCGTTCCTGGGCGACGCGGACCGGCGCTGGATCTTCGGCGACGCCGCGCTATCCTTCTGGCCGGGCCTGCGGCACGGCGCATGAGCGCGGCCACAACGACCGAAGCGTGGATCGAGGTCGGCGGCAGCGCCATGAGCGTGCTGATCGCGGCACCCGCAGGCGCGGGTCCACATCCGGCCGCGCTCGTCGCCCATCATCGCGGCGGGGTCGACGAGTTCACGCGCTTTGTTGCCGCGCGCCTGGCGACGGCCGGGCTCCTCGCGGTAGTGCCGGATTTCTATCACCGCCGTCCCCGGGGCGAAGATCCCGTTGCCTCGATGAAGGAGCTCAAGGACGGCGAGCTCATCGACGACATCAACGCCGCCGTGCGGCACCTTCTATCGCTGCCGCAGGTGCGCAAGGATGCCGTCGGGGTGGTCGGGCATTGCCTGGGCGGACGTACCGCCTATCTCGGGCTGGTGTGGAACCCGGTGTTCAAGGCCGCGGTTCTTCTCTATCACGGCAACATCTTCGAGAGCCGCGGCGCGGGGCTGCCGGCGCCGTTCGATCTCACCAGCAACATCCACTGTCCCATCATCGGCTTCTTCGGCAACGACGACCACAATCCGTCGCCGGCGATGGTGGCGCGGCTATCGGTCGAACTGGCCCGGCGCGGCATTCGCCACGAGTTCCACGCCTATGACGGCGCCGGCCACGCCTTCCAGGACCATACCAGCGCGCACAACTATCGCGCGGCGGCCGCCACCGCGGCATGGCCCAAGATGCTCGCGTTCCTGCGTGGGGAACTGCGACCGGACGGCGACGCGATCCTCAACTGAGCGCGGGAAAGACGGCGCCAGCGTCGCGCGGCGCCTTGCGCAGGCCGGGCCGCGCCGGCACCGACGCATCAGCCCCATCGGCGGCCTTGACGAGGATGTCGAGGCAGCGATGAAGCTCGCGCCAGCGCGCCTGCCCCATCTCCTGCGCCAGCTCGGCATAGATGCGCTCGGAGGTGCGGATCACGACCGCGATGACGGTGCGGCCGCGCTTGGTGATCGAGACCGTGACGCGGCGCGCATCGGCGTCGTCCTTCGAGCGCCGCACCGCACCCTTGCGCTGCAGGCGCGGGATGATGCGCGACAGGCTCGCCGGATGGATCGAGGTGCGCGCCGCAAGCTCGGTCATCTCCAGCCGCTCGGCTTCGGCAAGCACGCGCAGAATGCGCCCCTGCTGATCGGTGAGGCCCAGCGCGCGCAGATGCGGGCGAAAGCGCTGCATCACCGCATCCCGCGCGCGCAGAAGCTGCATCGGCAACGGCGGGCTCAGGGTTTCGCTGGGAACGCTGCGGCGCCGACGCTTCGACGTTGGGGCTCGTATGGTCACGGTGCGCGCACTATGCCAGACGGCCACCGGCCGCGCGACCCCGATCTCGGGGCGCCAAGTCCGTCATCACCCTATACAAGCCGCCAATCGCCCGGCATCATCCAGCGGAGCCGGAGGGCGCGATGGAATTCGGCATTTTCGATCATCTCGACCGCAACGACCTGCCGCTCCGCGACTTCTATGAGATGCGGCTCAAGATCGTCGAGGCGTATGATCGCGGCGGCTTCTTTTCCTATCACATCGCCGAGCACCACGCGACGCCGGTCGGCATGGCGCCGAGCCCGGGCGTCTTTCTCTCTGCCGTCGCCCAGCGCACGCGCCGGCTGCGCTTCGGACCGCTCGTCTATCTCCTGCCGCTTTATCATCCGTTGCGGCTGATCGAGGAGATCTGCATGCTCGACCAGATGAGCGGCGGTCGGCTCGATCTCGGCGTCGGCCGCGGCGTCTCGCCGATCGAGGTCGGGTATTACGGCATCGATCCCGCCGAGCGCGTGGCGCGGTTCACCGAGGCGCTGGCTCTGGTACGCGCCGGGCTCACGCACAAGACGCTCGACTTCACCGGGGAATTCCATCGCTTCCGCGACGTGCCGATGGAGCTCGAGCCGTTCCAGAAGCCGCATCCGCCGATCTGGGTCGGCGTCGAGAACCCCGACGGCGCCATGCGCGCAGCGGAAGCCGGGTTCAACTGCATCAGCGCCCATCCCGTCGCCGACGTCCGCGCGATGATGGAGGCCTATCGTGCGACGTGGCGGCAGACGCAAGGCGCGGGCGACATGCCGAAGCTGGGCCTTGCCCGCTTCGTCGTCATTGCCGAGACCGACGAGGCGGCCTTGGCCGTCGCGCGCCGTGCCTATCCGCGCTGGCACAGAAGTCTCACCCACCTCTCGCGCACGCTCGGGCGCGCGCCGATCCAGCAGCGCCCCAGCGATTTCGATGCGATCCGCGACGGCGGCCGCGGCATCGCCGGCGCGCCGCAAACGGTGATCGAGACGCTCGGCGCGCAATTGACGGAATCAGGCGCCAATTATTGCGTCAGCCAGATCGCCTTCGGCGACATCACCTTGGCGGAGGCGCACCGCACCGTCGATCTCTTCGTCGGCCACGTCATGCCGGCGCTCCGCGGCCTCAACGAGCCTCACTTTCCCGGGGACGGGAAGTTGTAACACTCGGCCGGGTTGTCGGCGAAGATGCGGTTGCGGGTGGCCTCGTCGGGGACCCACTCGAGCATGATGTCGACGAGGTCGGCATCGTTCGGCATCGGCTTGAAATACTGGGGATGCGGCCAGTCCGTGCACCACAACAGCCGGCTGGGCGCATAGTCCACGAGCTTGCGGATGATCGGCATGGTGTCGGAGAACGGAAAATTCTCCTGCGCGGAAAAGCGCGGATTGATCTTGATCCAGCAGCGCCCGGTATCGAGGCATTGGAGCAGGAACTTGAATTCGGGACTGTCGATCCCCTTTGCCGTCGGCACGTGCCCGGCATGCTCGATGACGAAGCGTCCGGGCGAGGCGAGGATCGTCGCGCGCCGGTTCTCGCCGATGCCAAGATAATTGGCTGACCAGCCGAATTCGTGCACCCGCCGGATCATGCGTTCGTTCAGCACGGGATCGAGCCGCGTGGCAAAGCGCGCGCCGACGACGCCGGCCTTGGTCAGGATGTCGAGTTCGCGGTCGGTGATTTGCGACCACGGCACGATCACCGCGCGCAGCCGGTCGGGCAGGCGCGCGAGGCCGTGGAGCGCCAGCTCGTAGGTATGTCCGTACATCATCGACTGCACGAGAACACCGCGCGACAGCCCCAGCGCGTGCTGCATCGCGAGCCAGTCCTCGATAGTCGTGTCCTCGAATTCGAGATGGCTGAAGACGTGATCGGGCATCAGCGGGAATTGCGATTGCGGGCCGATGAAATGGAAATGCGTGTCGCAGGCGCCGGGCGGAAGCCGCGTCTTGGGCGTGCGATAATTGCGGTCGATCGGCGGCGATTTCGGACGTTCCATCGGGGCCTCCAGCGGCTCGGCCGGAGCGTACACGCTCGCTCCGCCGGCTGCCATCGTGATATCATGCGCCACCGCAAAACGCTGACGAAGGCACGCCCACCCCATGGCCAAGCTCAACGAGACGCACGATCCCAAGCGGCGCAGCTTCATCGCAGCCGCCAACGCGCCCGACACCGACTTTCCCATCCAGAACCTGCCGTTCGGCGTGTTCCGCCGCGGCGGCGAGACGGCGCGCGGCGGCGTGGCCATCGGCGACCGCATCTTCGATCTCGCCGACGGCGTGAAGGCCGGCCTCTTCACCGGCGATGGCGCCGAGGCCGCGCGCGCCGCCGCGGGGCCGGCGCTCAATCCGCTGTTCGCCCTGGGCACGCGTCACGCCTCGGCGCTGCGCGCGCAGCTTTCCGAGCTGCTGCGAGCGGACGGGCCGGAGCAGAGCCGGGTCGAGCGCATGGCCGACCGCCTGCTCGTTCCCATGAGCGCCGCGACGCTGGAGCTGCCATGCCATGTCGGCGCCTATACCGATTTTCTGTGCTCGAGCTTCCATGCCGGCCGGATGGCGAGCGGATTGCCGGAACCCTTCAGCTATCTGCCGATCGCCTATAACAGCCGTGCCAGCTCGGTCATCGTGAGCGGCACGCCCGTGCGCCGGCCCAACGGCGAGTTCCGCACGCCCACCGGCGAGGTGCGCTTCGGACCCGAGCCGGCGCAGGATTTCGAGCTCGAACTGGCGCTCTTCATCGCCACCGGCAACGCGGTCGGCACACCCTTGCACATCGACAGCGCGGCCCAGCAGATCTTCGGCTATTGCCTCCTCAACGACTGGTCGGCGCGCGGCATTCAGATATGGGAAAGCCGGCCGCTCGGCCCGTTCCTGGGCAAGAGCCAGGGCACGACCATCTCGCCGTGGGTCATCACGGCCGAGGCGCTGGCGCCCTTCCGCTGCGCCGCCTTCACGCGGCCGGACGGCCATCCCAAGCCGCTGCCGCATCTCTTCTCCGAGACCGACCAGGCCGAAGGCGGCATCGATCTCGCGCTCGAGGCCTTTATCCTCACGCCGCGCATGCGCCAGGCCGGCGCCGCGCCGTCGCGCGTCACCAATACCAACTTCAAGCACATCTATTGGACCTTTGCGCAGATGGTCACCCACCACATGAGCAATGGCTGCAACCTCCAGCCGGGCGACCTGGTGGCGAGCGGCACCTGCTCCGGCCCGACCGACGACAGCCGCGCCTGCCTCGCCGAGCTGAGCGCGCGCGGCACCGCCGATATCCGCCTCGCCAATGGCGAGACGCGGCGCTATCTCGAGGACGGCGACGAGGTGATCTTCCGCGCGCGGGCTTCACGCGACGGATGCGTGTCCATCGGCTTCGGCGAATGCCGCGGCCGCCTGGAGCCGGCAGTGCCGTGGCCCACGCGCTAGCATCGCCGCAGAGGCAAGGAGCGCCAGCCATGAGCGACACTCTTCGCGTTCCCGACAGCGTCCATCTCGTCGGCAGCATCGGGCTCGACACGGTCGATGATGTGTTCCGCACCGCCGGACGGCTGCTCGGCCGGCGCCTGCGGCGCGTGCCCGACGGCGAGCCCGGCGGCAGGCGGCTGTGGATCAGCTGGCAATATCCGCTGCTGCGGGCCAATCCGTTCCTGAAGCCCGACAGCGCAACGCCGCCGATGCAGGGCGTGGGCTTCCCGCGCCTGCGGCTGGGCGATGGTGTCGCGGGCGATGACGTGCAGCTTCGGCGAGCTCGGCTATGCGCGCGAGGCGCGCGCGTCCTATCAGGATTTCGTGGCGGCGCGCCGCCGCGGCGATGTGCCGGAGGGCGCCCGGTTCCAGGTCTGCCTGCCGACGCCGCTGGCCGTCATCCAGCCGTTCTGCCTCGCGCCCGACGCCGATGCGATCGAGCCTGCCTACGAGAAGGCGATGCTGCGCGAGATCGACATGGTCTGCGCCGCCATCCCGCACCGGGATCTGTGCCTGCACTGGGACGTGTGCATCGAGATGGTGATCTGGGACGGCCAGCTCGCCGGCCGCTACATGAACCCGGCCCTGACGCGCGACGCCATCATCACGCGCATGGAGCGCATCTCGGCCCCCGTCCCCGACGACGTCGAGCTCGGCATTCACCTTTGCTATGGCGATCTCGACGCCCACCATTTCGTCGAGCCCCACGATGCCGGCCGGATGGTGGAGCTGGCCAACGCGCTGGCGGGCGCCATCCCGCACAAGCTCGCCTATCTCCACATGCCCGTGCCGATCGCGCGGACGGACGATGCGTTCTTCGCGCCGCTGCGCGATCTGGCGCTCGCGTCCGGGACCGAGATCTATCTCGGGCTCGTGCATGGCGACGGCGCGGCGGGCGTGCGCCAGCGTATCGCCGCCGCGCAAAAGCATCTCGGCGCGTTCGGGATTGCCACCGAATGCGGCATGGCCCGGTCCCGCACGCCCGACGTGGTGAAGAACCTCCTGGCGATCCACGCCGCGGCGACGCGCGAGCCGGCCTAAGCGCGCTGACCGTGCGACGGAATGCCAAGAACGGGGGACGCCATGGGCCTTTATGCCATCGGAGATCCGGTGCAACGCGAGGAGGATCTGCGCCTCCTCAAGGGCAAGGGCCGCTACGCCGACGATGTGAAGACGCCTCATGAGGCGCGCGGGCATGTCCTGCGCTCGCCCCACGCGCATGCGCGCATCCTTTCCGCCGATGTCCGGCGCGCGCGGGCAGCACCCGGCGTGATCGCCGTCCTCACCGGGGAGGATGTGCGCAAGCGTGGGCTCGGCACGCTCATGCCGGCCATCCCGCGCAAGCGCCGCAATGGCGCCCCGGCCTTCGTCTGCCCGCAGCCGATCCTGGCCCAGGGGCGGGTGCGCTATGTCGGCGAACCCATCGCCTTCGTCGTGGCCGAGACGCTGAACGAGGCGCGCGATGCGGCCGAGCTGATCGATGTCGCCTACGAGCCGCTGCCGGCGGTCGTCACCGCCGAAGCGGCGCTGGCGCCCGGCGCGCCCGCGCTCTGGGACGACAATCCCGGCAACGAGGCGTTCTTCCACGAGGTCGGCGACAAGGCCGCCGTCGATGCCGCCTTCGCGCGCGCCGATCACGTCGTGCGCCACCGCACCGTCATCAACCGGGTCACCGCCAATTCCATGGAGCCGCGCGGCTGCGTCGCGCACTACGACGAGGACGACCGGCGCTACACGATCCGCTGCACCATCCAGTCCGCGCATGGCACGCGCGCGGCGCTCGCCGAGCAGATCTTCAAGCTGCCGCAGAACCGGTTCCGGGTCGTGTGCGACAACATGGGCGGCGGGTTCGGCATGAAGGGCGGCTGTTCCGCCGAATATGCGCTGTCGCTGTGGGCGTCCGAGCTGACCGGACGGCCGGTGCGCTGGATCGCCGAGCGCAGCGAGGGCCTCCTCAGCGACGAGCAGGGCCGCGGCAGCGCCGTCGATACCGAGCTGGCGCTCGACAAGGACGGGAAGTTCCTGGCCCTGCGCGCGCGCTGGACGGCATCGATCGGCGCCTATTACACGACGGACCGCTGCGCCATTCCGCTCACGGTGGCGCTGGGGTGCCTGGTCAATACCTACACTATTCCGGCGATTCACGCGCAGGTCGTGGCGGTTCTCACCAACATCATGACGATCGCGCCCTATCGCGGCGGCGGCCGGCCGGAGCCGATCTACGTCACCGAGACCATCATCGACAAAGCCGCGCACCAGCTTGGGCATCGAGCCCGCGGAGCTGCGCCGCCGCAACACCATCCCGGCCGCCGCGATGCCCTACACAACGCCGCTGCGCCAGGTCTATGACTGCGGCGATTTCCCGCAAGAACCTCGCCGACTGCCTGAAGCTGGCGGGCTATGCCGATTCGCGCGAGCGCCGGGCGAGGCGCGCACGCGCGGCAAGCTCCTGGGCCTGCGGCGTCGCCACCGCCGTCGCGGCGACGGGCGGGCGCGATTACGAGCACGCGGAGATCCGCTTCGATCCCTCCGGCGCGGTGGTGCTCATCACCGGCAGCATGGATCACGGCCAGGGCCACGGCACGACGTTCAAGCAGATCCTGTCGGAAAAGCTCGGCCTCGATGCCGACCGCATCCGCTATGTCTATGGCGACAGCGATCTGGTGAGCGCGGGCATCGGCACGTTCGGCTCGCGCTCGGCCATGCTGGCGGCTCGGCCATCGTGGTCGCGGCCGACAAGCTCATCGACAAGGGCCGCAAGATCGCGGCGCACATGATGGAAGCCGCGGTCAGCGACATCGTGTTCGAGAAGCGGCAAGCTTCGCCATCGCCGGCACCGACCGCTCGGTCGACATCACCGCGGTCGGCAAGCACGCGTTCCGCTGGGGACAGCTTCCCAACGATGTCGAGGCCGGCTTTTCCGAGCAGGCCAATTACGGCCCCGCCAATTCGGCGACGTTTCCGAGCGGCGCGCATATCTGCGAGCTCGAGATCGACGCGGAGACCGGCCAAGTGGCGCTGGTGCGCTATTGCGCCGTCGACGACGTGGGGCGCGTGCTCAATCCGCTTCTGTGCGAAGGCCAGATCCATGGCGGCATCGCCCAAGGCGTGGGCCAGGCGCTGATGGAGGACGTGGCCTACGACCGCACGACGGGCCAGCTTCTCACCGGCTCGTTCCAGGACTACTGCATGCCGCGTGCCGCGGATTTCTGCGACTTCGAGCTTGCCAACAATGCGATCCCGACCACGCGCAATCCGCTGGGGGTCAAGGGCGTGGGCGAGGCCGGCACCATCGGCGCGCTTCCCGCCGTCATGAACGCGATCAACGACGCCCTCGCCAGGGTCGGCGCACCCTCGGTCGAGATGCCCGCCACGGCGGAAAAACTGTGGCAGGCCCTGCGCCGGGCGCCGCCAGCGGCGGGCTAGGAACGCAACGCCCGCTTGACAGGAGGCCGCGAAGGCGCTTCATCCCGGCCTATTCCCGCCGGTCAGATGCGTTCCCCGCCCCATGACGCCGCCATCCTCCACTACTGCGAGAGCCGGCGGCTGGGTCGGCCTGATCGAGACGGCGCGGACGCTGATCATTGCGCTGCTCATCGCGCTCGCCATCCGCACCTTCGCGTTCGAGCCGTTCGAGATCCCGTCCGGCTCGATGGTCCCGACGCTCGATGTCGGCGACTATCTCTTCATCTCGAAGTTCCGCTACGGCTACAGCGCCTATTCGTTGCCGCTGGGTCTGCCGCTGTTCTCCGGCCGGATGCTCGGGCGCACGGCCCAGCGCGGCGATGTCGCGGTGTTCAAATGGCCGCGCGATAA
This sequence comes from uncultured Alphaproteobacteria bacterium, assembly GCA_963832575.1. Classification (GTDB taxonomy): domain Bacteria; phylum Pseudomonadota; class Alphaproteobacteria; order ATCC43930; family CGMCC-115725; genus DATJLY01. Next base: position 768,656 of record CAWHUT010000006.1, on the reverse strand, counting down.
TTCGACCGACTACATCAAGCGCGTCATCGGACTGCCCGGGGACCGCATCCAGGTGAAGCACGGGCTCCTCTACATCAACGAGCGTGCCGGTCGAGCGCAAGCGGATCGAGGACTATCTTTACACCCAGGGCAGCTTTTCCATCCGCGCCGCGCAATACATCGAGACGCTGCCCAACGGGCACAGCCATCTCATCCTTCAGTTCGGCGACGACGGTCCGCTCGACAACACGCCCGTCTTCACGGTGCCGCCGGACCATTACTTCATGATGGGCGACAACCGCGACGACAGCGCCGACAGCCGCGATCCCTCGAGCGGCGTGGGCTTCGTGCCCGCCGCCAACCTCGAAGGGCCGGCGGAGTTCATCTTCTTCTCGGTCAACGGCTCCCATCCCCTCTGGGAGTTCTGGGACTGGCCGTTCATGATCCGCTACGACAGGTTGTTCACGGCCATCATCTAGGCCGTGATCGCGTGCGGTTGAACCGCACAGTCGTCGCCCCGGCGAAGGCCAGGCGAAGGCCGGGGCCCAGGCTCAACGCCCGTCGCTTGCTCTGGCTCTCGGCTTTCGCCGGGATGACGAAAAGCGCTTCTAGACCGGCGCCGTCACGGTAAGTTTTGCCAGGACCGACCGGCACCGGAGGCCGATCGCGCCGCTGCGCGTGAGCGCGGGGACGCGGCCAAGCTCGATGTTCTGGCGGGTGCGCTGCAGCACCTCGAGCAACACCGCATGGGTGGTGCTTCGCCGGTCATTGAAACTCTCGATATTGTGGTAGCTCTTGCCCGTCACGTCGCGAACGGCATCGAGGATGTAGGGCTTGAGCACGACGGCCGATGCCTCCTGCATCGCTCCCATGAGGCATCGCTGTCCCATCAGGTTCTTGAGCGCGCCTTTGCACCAGCGGTCCTGCGTGCTCAAGAGATCGATCACCGCGTCGATCTTCGCCAGCGCGTCATTCCGGCGATAGCTTGTGCCGTCGAAGGGCATGATCTTCCTCCTCGTCCAGGTCGGGTGTAAAGCCGAATTCCCCCAGTCCTCCGTAATGCTTCAACAGGGCCGCCCACCCAATGTTCCCGTTGGCGGCCGGGGCACCTCAGTGCAGCGCGAACCGCCCGTCGCCGGCGGCAATCTCGGCCTCGGGCAGGCCCAACTCGCGGCGGACGATGTTGGCGCCGCGAACGATGGCGATCATCTTGTAGAAGGCGTGCGTGCGGCTCATGCCCTGCCGGCCGAAGCCGCAGTCGGAGCTCAGGATCAGCCGGTCCGGCCCGACATGGCGCAGCGCCGCGCGCACGAGCGTCGCGACATCCTCGGCCATCTCCACCTGCAACGTGCGGTGGCTGACGACGCCGATGCAGAGCTTCTTGTCCGTGCCGATCGCGGCGGCGATGGCGGCGATCTCGGCCGCGCCGGTCTCTGCCGCCTCGACGGTGACGACGTCGACATCGAGACGGTCGAGATAGGGCAAGGCCGCCGCGTAGGAAGGGTTTGGCGTCAGACGCTGGGCGAACGGGTTACCCCAACAGGTATGGCACCACACCTCGGTCTTGGCGCGCAAGCCACGCACCTCGCGATTGAATGCCTCGACATAGACGTCCATCGGTATGACGCCCTCGCTCGCCGCGCCGCCGTGCAGGCACGGCTCCTCCACCTGGATCACGGGGCAGCCGGCATCGGCGAGGCGGTGATATTCCTCGTTGAGCGCCGCCGAAAACGCGAAGAGAGAGTCATGGCGGTCCTTGTAGAAGCGGTTGATCACCTGACGCTCGATCATCTGACCGCAGCAGCTTCCCATCTTCACCGGCTTCGGCGTCAGGCGCTGCGCCGCCTTCCAGATCGCGTCATAGTGGAGCGCCCGCGCGCCGACGGGGCCGGTGACCAGCGGCGGGATCATGGTGTCGATGAATTCGCTGAGGATGTCGCCGGCGGTGCCGGCGCGGCCGCGAAAGCCGCCGCGGGCCGGCGCGTCGCGGCGCGCACCCGCATCCTGCGGCTCCAGCCCCGTCAGGCGATCGAACAGATAACCGAACCACGACCGCCCGCCGACATCCATGTCGAAGCGCATCTCGCCGTCCGAGACGATGTCGAGACCGGCCCGGGTCTGGTCGGCGATGAGCGCCGCGACCGCATCGGCATATTGCTCGCGATAGGCCGCGACGCCGTCGAAGACCGAGAGGAACGGCCGCCCACCGAGATTCTCGACGAACCAGCCGGGCCGCGGCAGCGAGCCGGTGATGGTGGTGGCGATGGGCTTTGCTTTCGTGGCGACGAACATCTTTCACCGGTACAAAGGCTCGGACCCTGACGGCGCCGACGCCATTCTGGCACCCTGCGCCGATGGACGCCAGAAAATGGTGTTGTCATAATATTACGGCCGTGGCCGCACTCCCGGACGCCGCAAAAGGGGAAGACGCATGAGGGTCTGGCATTTCAGCGAGAACGCCTATCCCTATCTGCCGCCGCCGGAGCAGTATGAGTTCGGTTCGGGTCACGCTTCCCAACCGCTGCTACGACCCCGCCCAGGGCGCGGCGCTCTACGATCGCTTCTTCGACGAGTGGCTGATCGCCGAGGACGAGGGGCTCGATCTCATGATGAACGAGCACCACCAGACGCCGACCTGCGTCGATCCGGCGGCGCCCCTAGTGCTGGCGGCACTCGCGCGCCTCACCACGAAGGCGCGGCTTCTGATCCTCGGCAATCCGATCGCGCATCGCCGCCAGCCGGTGCGCGTGGCCGAGGAGATGGCGCTTGCCGACGTGCTCTCGCACGGCCGCGTCGAGGTCGGGTTCGTGCGCGGCGTGCCGTTCGAGATCGCGCCCGCGAACGGCAATCCCGTGCGCACGAACGAGCGTCACTGGGAAGCGCTCGAGCTCATCATCAAGGCCTGGACCAGCCATGACGGGCCGTTCAGCCACGAGGGACGGTTCTTTCACTCCCGCGCCGTCAACATCTGGCCGCGGCCGTGGCAGCAGCCCCATCCGCCCGTGTGGATCAGCACGACGAGCCCCGCCGGCGCCGCCCGCGTCGGGGCGCGCGGCTTCGTGCAGGCGACCTTCCTCACGGGCTACAACGGCACGCCCGCTGATCTTCGAGGCCTATCGCGACGGATGGCGCAAGACCGCGCGCGGTGCGGACGTGCCGATCGACCGGCTCGCCTATGCCGCGTTCATCTATACCGGCACCCACCGAGGCCGAGGCGCAGGCCGGCGCCGAGAAGCTCTTGTGGCACATCGCCATCAACAAGATCCCCGCCCATTTCGCCAACCCGCCGGGCTATTTGCCAGCGGCATTCAATGCCCAGATCCTCGCAGGCAAGCGGCGGGCGCCGGGCTTTCCCAAGGTGCCGTCGGTCGCCAATGCGATCGAGCAAGGCATCATGTTCGCCGGAACGCCCGACCAGGTCTATCGCCAGATCACGCGCTTTTACGCGCATGTCGGCGGCTTCGGGCACTTGCTGATGCTGGGCCAGTCGGGCTTCCTCGACCACGACGATACCGTGCGCGGAATCCGGCTCATGGCGCGCGAGGTCTATCCGCGGCTCCAGCAGGACTTTCCCGACGCAGCACCGTCGGGTCTTCCCGCCGCGGCCGGCGCGCCGGCTAGCTAAGCCGCGGGGCGATCCGGACGCGCTCCGGCAGGCGGTGGGCGCCGCCGCGCTTTTCGACGCGCGCCAGAAGCTCGACGCCGAGCGCCAAGTCGGACAGCCCCATGCCGATCGCCTTGAAGAGCGTGAGGTCCGCAGTGGCCGGCCGCGTCGTGCCGGTGGCGATGACCGCGGAAATCGGCCGCACGGCCTGCCACGCCGCCTCGTCCTCGCCGAAATGCAGGCGGAATTCGCGCGACAGCTCGCGCACGCCCGTGACGGTGTCGACGGCGATGACGGCGCAGCGCGGGAAGATGTCGGCGGTGAATTCGCTGCGCGCCGGCACGATCGCGCCCATCGCGTTGATGTGGCTGCCGCGCGCCGCCAGCGCCGAGGTGAAGAACGGCTCGGTCGCGTTGGTGACGAGCGTGACGATCGGCGCATCGCACACGGCGTCTTCCAGCGTCGCTGCCGCGGTCACGCGCAGGCCCAGCTCCTTCCGCGCCGCCTCGGCGAAGGCTTCGCGCGCTTCCCGGCGGCGGCTGAACACGCGCAGATGCCGGATCCCCCGCACCGCGGCGCAGGCCGCGGCCTGCGGCAGCGCCTGCTTGCCCGAGCCGATCACCGCCAGCTCATCGGCGCCGGCTTGCGCCAGCCGCCGCGTGCCGACGCCGGTCATGGCGGCGGTGCGCATCTGGCCTAGCGCCGTCGCCTCGATGACGGCGCGCAAGGCGCCGTCATCGAGCGAGAACAGGACCAGCACCGTCTGCGACCTGCCGCCGATATTGACCCAGGTCTTGGTGCCGCAGAGCCCGGCGCCGGCCGCCGCGCCGCCGATCGCATGCATCGCGTCGTTGGCGCCGACCATGAGATGCGTCTTGGGCATGTTGGCGGCCGCGCCCTGCGGCCTCCAGCGCCAGGATGCGCTCCAGCGCGTCGACCGCATCGGGCAGCGACATCAGCGACGTAACATCGGCCTCAGTGATCCAGAGCGGTGCACTCGCCATCGCGGCCGCCCGCGCCTATTGCGGCCCCTTGGCGATGATGCGCGCGCGCAGCGAGCCTACCGCTGGCGACTTCACCTCTACGGCGTCGCCGGGCTTCAAGAACAGATCGGGCGGCTGTGTGCCGTCCGGCAGCACCGGGCTCGCATCGGCGGCGGTGCCCTCGCCGGTGCCGCTGGCGATCATGTCGCCGGGATAGAGCGTCAGATCGCGCGAGAGATATTCGAGATACTCGCCGAACGAGAACGTCATCTCCCGCGTGTTATGACGCTGGCGCCGGTCGCCGTTGACGAAGGTCTCGATATCGACATTGGTCGCATCCACCTCGTTGACGGCGATGCAGGGGCCGATCGAGCACGAGGTGTCCCAGTTCTTGGGCGCCGCGAAATTCATCGGGCCCAGCGGCTCGCGCGGGCTGCGGATGCTCCAATCGCAAAACAGCGTGACGCCCCACACGAAGCTCTTGAGGTCGCCCGGGCTGAGGTCCTTGCCGCGCTTGCCGAGGATGACGGCCAGCTCGCCCTCGTAGTCGAGGCGGTTGCAGCGCGCGGGATAGATGACCTCGCCGTCGGGACCGAGCGGGTCGCGAATGATCGTCCAGAAACCCCAGATGAAGGGCTTCTGCACCTCGCGCCCGGCCCGGCGCGTCATGCGTTCGCGATGCGAGGTGAAGTTCGAGCCGGCGCAGGCGATCCGGCCGCCCTGGGGCTGCGGCGGGTGGATGTGGACCGAGCCCGCCGCATGCACCACCGTCTCGCCGCGCGGGTCGTTGCGGTCCTGGGCCTTGCCGAAGAGATAGTCGAGCGCCGTCTGCGCTTCGTCGAGCGCACGGGCGCCGCCTTCGATGAGGCGCATCAGGTCGGACGGGACGAGCGCCCCGGCGAGCTCGACGGCACGGATCTCGCCCTTGACCTCGTGGAGATACTTGGCGAAGGCGCCCGAGAGGTCGACCACCTCACCGTCATGGAGTGCCCCGGTCCGCTTGTCCGGGCCGAAAACGACGATCTTCATGGCTTCCCCCTTGCTCTCTGGCATCTGCGCCGGAGCTTGAAGTCTATGGCTTCTTCGGGCGGCCGGCAACGCGGGTCGCCACGGCGGCGTCCGGGGCCGGCGGCGACGGGACAATTGCGGCCCCGCGCGGGATGGCGGATAATTGGATGGGTGGGATCAGGTCCCGATGGATCGGAAGGATCAGGCCATGGGCGATTTTCGGTCGGATATGGCGGCGGCGAGCGTCTTCCCGCTGTGGGAGCAGGAAAACCGCAGCAACATGCCTGTGGAGACGGCGCATGTCTGGCGCTGGCAGGCGATGAACCCGCTGCTCGATGGCGCGGTCAGCGCCACCAACATGACCAATGCCGAGCGCCGCGTGCTGGTCCTGCGCAATCCCGCCTTCGCCAATACCGAGCGCGACGGCGCGGCCATCAATCTTTCCGTCAACCTGCAGGTGCTGATGCCGGGCGAGCGGGCGCGGCCGCACCGCCATTCCATGAATGCGCTGCGCTTTGCGCTCGAAGGGGACGGCGCGGTCACCATCGTGGAAGGCAAGTCCTGCCAGATGCTGCCGGGCGACATGATCCTGACGCCCGCCTGGACCTGGCACGAGCACGCCCACGAGGGACGCGAGCGTGCCGTCTGGGTCGATGCGCTCGACGTGCCCATGCATCGCTATCTCGACACCGGCGTGTTCGAGCCCGGTCCCGCCCATGACATCGCCGAGCTGCCGACCGATCTGGCCTTCGCCGCGGCCGGGCTCGCGCCCGCCACCTCAAAGGCGGTCAAGCCCTATTCGCCGATGTTCCGCTATCCCTGGGCGACGGCGGTGCGGGCGCTCGATTCGCTGGCCGCCGAGACGGACGGCTCGCGCCGCCTGCGCTACACCAACCCGCAGAGCGGCGGCCCGATCATGGCGACCCTCGACTGCTATCTCCTGGGCCTGACCAAGGGCATGGAGACGGCGGCCTATCGCACCAACAGCAACTGTGTCTGCGTCGTGATGGAGGGCGAGGGCCAGTCGCGCGTCGGCGATGACACCATCACCTGGGGTCCCAAGGACATCTTCGCGCTGCCGCATGGGCAATGGATCAGCCACAAGGCCAGCGCAACCGCGCGCCTCTTCCAAATCACCGACCGCGAGCTGCTCCACCGCCTCGACGTGCTGCGCGAGGATTTCCGCGCCTGAGGCGATAAGACCGATCACGGGAGACCGAGGATGCCGATGTTCGAGCATGGTGATGCCGCGATCTATTACGAGGAGCATGGATCGGGCTATCCGCTCGTCATCTTCGCGCCGGGCGGCTTGCGCTCGGAGATTTCGTTCTGGCACAAGAGCCCGTCCAACCCCGCCGCGGCGCCGGCGTGGATGAACCCGATGGCGGATCTGGCCGGAAAATTCCGCGTCATCGCGATGGACCAGCGCAATGCTGGACGCTCGCGCGGCGGCGTGGCGGCGGTGCATGGCTGGGCGACCTATGCCGGCGACCACCTCGCGCTGATGGACCATCTCGGAGTCGGCCAGGCACATGTCATGGGCGGCTGCATCGGCGCGTCGTTCTGCCTCAAGCTGTGCGAAATGGCGCCCGACCGCATCACCGCCGCCGTGCTACAGAACCCGATCGGGCATGCCGACAACCGCGCCGTCTTCACCAACCTCGTCAAGACCTGGGCCGAGGGCATGCGCACGGCCGGGCGGCCGATCGACGACCAGACGCTGGAGAGCTTCGGGCGGAACATGTTCGGCGGCGACTTCGTCTTCAGCGTCACGCGCGACTTCGTGCGCCAGTGCAAGATCCCGATGCTGGTCATGCCCGGCGACGACGCGCCGCATCCGCAAGTGGTCGGCGAGGAAGTCGCCAAGCTGGCGCCCAACGCCGAGAACATGCGCGAATGGAAAGGTCCGCAGCACCTCAAGGCCGCAATCGCGCGCGTGACCGCCTTTCTCGAGCGCCACATGCCGGCCTCCCGCGCCCGCGCCGCGGGGTGAGCGCCCGTTAGCCCACCTGCCGCCCGCTTGCGAGGCCGGCCGCCCGTGGCGCCATGTCGAAATGGCGGCGGTAGCTGCGCCCCAGCAAGACCCCGATGACCGCGGTGGCGATGCATGGCAGCGCGGCGAAGATCATGAGCTGCTGCAGCGGCAGGTGGGCTGAAAGCAGATAGCCCCCGACATAGGGCGCGATCATCCCGCCAGCCCGCCCGAACACCGTCGCTGTGGAAACGCCCGTGCTCCTGATGCTCGGCGGATAGAAGCGGACGGTGATGGCATAGACGGCAAAATGGATGCCCGACAGGCAGATGCCGGCCAGCGCCACCAGCGTGAGGAGAAGCGGCTCGGGCAGGCCCGCAAGTCCCATCAAGACCTCGATCGGACCGCCGATGATCGGCAGCGCGACCACCGCGATCGGCCCCAGCCGATCGATGAAGCGCATGATCAGGAAGCCGCCGATCAGGCCGAAGAAAACGAAGAGCGACTGGGTCAAGGACGCGGTGCTGCGCGAGACGCCGGCCCGTTCCATCACGACGGGGAGCCAGCTTGCGAGAAAGAAGAACCCGAGCGAGTCGCTGATGAAGAGCAGCCACAACAGCGTCGTGGCATAGGCGCGTGGCCCGTGCAGCAATTGCACGAACAGGTTGCCGCCGGGCTTGCTCTGCGCCTCCTGCGGATCGCCCGCGACGAAAATCGTGTCGGGGTCGAGTTGTTGTTCTGGCAAGAGCCGGCGCGCAAGCGCGCGCAATTTCGCCGATGTCGGGTCCTTGAGGGCCAGAAACATGGGCGATTCCGGCAACAGCACGATGAGAACGACGCCCATGACGAGCGAGGCACTTGCGCCGATGAGGAAGAGCGATTGCCAGCCGTAATGCGGAATGGCCGCGGCGGCAACGAGGCCGGTGGCGGCGGCGCCGACGCTGTAGCCGGCATTGGTGATGACGGTAACGGTGGAGCGCATGCGCCGCGGCGCGTACTCGCTCACGATCGTATAGGCCACAGGCACGATCCCGCCCATGCCGATGCCGCCCAGAAAGCGCAGGATCATGAGCTGCTCGACATTCTGGGCCCAGGCCACGAGCAGGATCGGAATGCCGAAATTGAAGGTGCCGAAGATGATGGTGAAGCGCCGGCCGAAGCGGTCGCCGATCCAGCCGTAGCAGGCCGAGCCGACCAGGAGGCCGAAGAAAGTGATGCTGAAGACGCCGCCCATCTCCCTGGGCTCGATATGCCACTCGCGCAGGATCGCCGGCGCTGCGACCGAGAGCGCGCCATAATCATAGCCATCAGCAATCATCATGAGAAAGCACAAGGAGATGACGAAGATGGCGAGGCGGCCGACGCCGATCCGTTCGATGGTCGCGGTGAGATCGATCGTTTTCGGCGCCGCCATCGCGTCCTCCCGGTTCCGCAGTCTTCTCGGCACACCGTAAGCCACGCCGGGCGGAAAGTTAATCATTGTCGCGTCGGACGCGTGCCTTCCGGGCGGGCGCCTTGTGGCAGTGGGTGATCTTTCTTAGAATGGCGACGCTGCGGGAGGCAGGAATTGCGAGTTCCGTGGAAGGGCGCGATTGATTGTGATGTTCATGTGGCGGTTCCCCACATGAAGGTGCTGCTGCCGTATCTCGACGATTACTGGCGCGAGCAAGTCATCATGCGCCAGATCGACCGCCTCGATTTCAGCATCACGAGCTATCCGCCCAACGCGCCGTTGAGCGGCCGGCCCGACTGGCGGCCGGAAGAGGGTCCGCCCGGGTCCGATCTCGACCTGCTGCGCACCAAGGCGTTGGACGCGTTCGGTTCGCGCTTTGCCATCGTGAACTGCCTCTATGGCGCGCAGATGCTGTTTTCGGAAGACATGGCGGCGGCGTTCTGCGGCGCGGTCAATGACTGGATCGCCAAGGAATGGCTCGATGCCGAGCCGCGCCTGCGCGCCTCGATTATGGTGCCGGCGCAAAACCCCGAGCTCGCCGCCGAGGAGATCGAGCGCCGCGCCGGCGATCATCGCTTCGTCCAGGTGCTGCTGCTGGCAGGAATGGACATGCCGGCGGGGCGGCGCATTTACTGGCCGATCTACCGCGCCGCGGAAAAGTATGGCCTGCCCGTCGGCATCCACGCCGGCAGCATGTATCGCCACGCACCCAACGCCAACGGCTGGTCGTCGTTCTATCTGGAGGATTATGTCTCCAACTCCCAAGCCTTCGCGGCGCAGCTCGCAAGCCTCGTGTCCGAGGGCGTGTTTTCGAAATTCCCGGCGCTCAAGGTGGTGCTGATCGAATCCGGCTATACGTGGCTGCCGAGCTTTGCGTGGAAGTTCAACAAGACCTGGCGCGGCGTGCGGGCCGAGGTGCCGTGGGTGACCAAGCCGCCCTTCGATGTCATCCGCGACCATGTCCGCTTCACCATCCAACCCACCGATGCGCCGCCCGATCCCGCGCTCGTCGCCGACATCATCGACCAGATCGGCTCGGACAAGGTGCTGCTCTTCGCCAGCGATTTCCCGCACTGGCATTTCACCGGCGAGGAGGTGCTGCCCGACGGGCTCAACGCCGATCTCGTGCGGAAGATCCTCGTCGACAATCCGCTCGACACCTATGCACGATTGAAGGAGACGGTCGCATGACCACCACGGTCCTGGAACGCAAGAGCGAGGCGCCGAGCCGGCTCATGGTCGTCGATTGCGACATTCATCCGACGATGCGGTCCGAAAGCCAGATCCTGCCGTTCCTGTCGGCGCGCTGGCGCGAGCATCTCCGGGTCTATCGCCGCCATGTCCGTCAGGGCATGCAGGGCTCGCTCACCCATCCGCGCATGCAGGCGAACCGCATCGACGCGGTGCCGCCCAATGGTGGGCCGCCGGGCTCCGACCTCGACTTCATGCGCACCCATCACCTCGACACCAACGGCGTCGAATACGGCCTGCTGCAGGCGCTGGCGCCGGCCGCCTCGGCCGAGCGCAATCTCGAATTCGGCGCCGCGCTCGCAAGCGCCAACAACGACTGGCAGATCGCCGAATGGATCGACAAGGAGCCGCGTCTCAAAGGCGCGATCCAGGTGACGCAGGAATATCCCCAGGCCGCCGTGCGCGAGATCGACAAGCGCGCCGGCGACCGGCGCTTCGTCCAGGTCAGCATGTCGCCGCGCGCCGACGAGCCGCTGGGACGGCCGCGCTACTGGCCGATCTTCGAGGCGTGCGAGCGCCACAACCTGCCGATCGGCCTGCACGTTCCCGGCATGGGCAGCGGCCATGCCTCCACGCCCGCGGGCTGGCCCTCGTTCTATCTCGAGGAGCACCAGACCTTCGCCTACATCATTCAGGGCGTGTTCACGAGCATGGTGCTGGAGGGCGTGTTCGAGCGCTTCCCCGGCCTCAAGATCGTGCTGATCGAAGGCGGCTTCGCCTGGGCGCCGCCATTGTGCTGGCGCCTCGACAAGCATTGGGAGCGTTTGCGCAGCGAGGTGCCGCATCTGAAGCGCCCGCCGTCGGAATATATCCGCGAGCATTTCTGGTACACGACCCAGCCGATGGAAGAGCCGGAACGGTCGCAGGATCTGATCCGCACCATGGAATGGATCGGCTGGGACCGCCTGCTGTTCTCGACCGACTATCCGCACTGGGACTTCGACGATCCGAAATTCGTCTTCAAGGTCAAGCTCGACGAGACGCACAAGCGGATGATCTTCGGCGCCAACGCCAAGGCGGTCTACGGACTGGCGTGACATGGCGCAGCATTATGTGGTCGCGCGCGTCGGCGAGATCGCACCGGGCGGCGTCAAGCTCGTCACCGTGGCGGGGCGCGAGATCGGCGTGTTCAATCTCGACGGTGCGTACTTCGCGCTTCTCAGCAAGTGCCAGCACGAGGGCGCTTCGCTGTGCAAGGGCCGCATCGTCCATCGCGTCGAATCGGACGGACCCGGCCATTATCGCATGGTGCCCAGCAGCGAGATGATCCGCTGTCCCTGGCACGGCTGGCAGTACGACATCCGCACCGGCCAGTCCTGGTGCGATCCCGACAACATCGCGCTGCGCCACTATGCCGTCTCGGTCGCGGACGGCGAAGCGATCCTCCGAGGCCCCTACGTGGCAGAAACCTTCCCGGTCTCGGTCCAGGAAAACTACGTCGTGGTCGAAGTCTAGGGCGTGATCCGTTGAAGTTGAAACGCTCCTTTCGATGTCATTGCGAGCGCAATGACATCGTTTATCTTCAAGCGAGTTCCATGTGCAGTTTCCGTCCTACGGCGACGGCGGCGCGCTGAACGGTATCGAGCTGCACCTTGTCGTTGTTCGGATCGAGCAGCCGATCAAGTTGTGCGCGGCTTGTCTTCATACGCTTCGCCATTTCAACTTTTGTAATGCCCTGCTCCTTCATCGCCTGCTCAATCTGCCATGCCAGCACCCGCTTGATCGCGTGCGTGGTGACATCCTCATAGATCCCCTCTTCCTTCAGAAAATCGCTGAAGGAAGATCCAATGTGCCGATTTTTTCTCATTGCTCGACCTCCTTCCGTCGACCATGGGCCAAATCCAACTCAGATCGCGGCGTCTTCTGGGTCTTCTTGATGAAGCCATGCAGCAGAACCATGTGGTCGTGCGCGATGCAGAAGATCACTCGGGCGATCCGGTTGCCGGTGAGCGAGCTTCGGATTTCCCAAAGTCCGCCGCCAAGCGGTCGGCACAGAGGCATACCCATCGGCCATCCAAATTCGACCACGCCGATGTCGTATCCCAGGATTCGGCGGTCAGCGTCGGACAGCGCTTGAAGCCATTCTCTAACCGGCTCCGCCCCGCTTGCCGAGCGATAAAACGCCGCCGGCAGCCTCTTTAGCTCGTCCTCCATGCAATTCCTTTTCTTGACATTGTGTACCTCTTAAGGTACATAATGTCAAGCGTGGACCACAGGCGCCTCATCGCCCGTCGCAGTCTTGGCACGATGCGTCGCTCGCGCCACCTCACCCGCCCGTGCCGGGCCCCCCATGATGCGGCGCGTTCTCGTAATGCTGGCGCAGGAGGTCGATGCCGTAGTCGTTGCCGTTGGGCGTGCGCACGATGGTGTGGACGTGGAACTTCGCCGGCTCGGCGTTGGTCAGGAAGACGCCGGCGTGGTGATCGAACTCGATGAGCACCACCGGACTTTGAATGCGGTAGTAGAACGGGCTCGTCTCGTCGAAGCCGCCGATCCAGCAGAAATGCGTCTGCGCCAGGTGGCGCTCGATCTCCTCGATCCGCGCCTGCTGCGGGCCCGGCGGCAGCGGCGCGATATAGGCGGCGATGAGATCGAGGAGATTGCGGCGCTGCACCGGCGAGAACGACGCCGCCTGGATGCCTTCGTAAGGGACGACCGGTTGTCGCTGATGCGCGCCGCCGAGATGGAGATTGTCGGCGAAGTGGCGGCGGCCCGGCGGCAGATCGCCGCCCATCATCGAATGCGCGACGATGGCGTGGCGCTGCTGGCCCGGGTCGAGCGACCGCATCAGCGCCAGTCCCGCGCGCTCTTCGTCCTCGAAGAGGCTGATGCCGGCAAACGGCCCGGTATCGGCATAGGCGGGCTCGGCCCCCATGAAGGTCGGCGTCAGCACCATCTGGCCGCCGAGGACGAAACAATTGAGACTAAAATGATGCCCGAAAAGCTGCCAGCCCCAGGGCTCGGCTTCCGACGGCACGCCGAAGAGACAGAAGATATAGCTCCACTCGCCCAGCACCGCCGGTGAGCCGACGAGATCGCCGAGGAAGCGGTTGAGCCGCATCACATCGCGCGACACCGCATAGCCCTTGGGGCTGAGGCTGGCGCGCAGCACCGCCATCGCCGCCTCGCGCACGGCGTCCGAAACCTCGTCGAGCCTGAGGCCGTAGGTCTCGACATAAAGCTCGGTGTTCTGCCAGTGCCGCCATTGGTTCGATGCGACGGGAAACATCATCGCCGCGCGCTCATCGGGCGTGAGGCGGTCGAGCAGGACCCGCACCGAAGCGGCCATCGCTGCCGTCGGGGCGCCGCAGGGGCGCAGCGCATAAAGATCGGGAATGACCGCGCCGTCGGTGGTCACACCCCGAAAACTCTCCTGGAACAGCTTCTCCCACGTCCCGAACAGCTCCTGGGCGCGCGGGCTTTGCATCCGGGCCTGGGCATGGGCGCGGGCGGTCGGGCCGGCAATCTTCGATTGCGACGGCCCCGGGAGGAAGGGACGATAGTCAGGCCTGCTCATCGTTTTCGCTCCACCGCGTCAAAGAGGGGGCAAGAGCGGCCTCTGCCCCGGCCGCAACTGCATGTCGAAGGTGGCGAGCAGCGCCGCCGTGCCGGCGTAATTGCCCATGAGCGAGACGATGTCGACGAGCTTGCGCGGGCCGAAGGCCGCGATCGCGCGGGCATAGATCGCCGACGATACTTTCTTCGCGCCGAACGCCGCGCGGCCCAGCTCGATGATGATGGCGTCGGCCTCGGCCAGCCCGGCCGTGCTGGTGCGGTGGCGGATCACATCGATGATCGCCGGGGAAATGCCGGCGCTGAGCGCCTCGGGCTCATGCGCCGCCCATTCGAACTGGCTGTCGAACTCGCGCGCGGTGGTGAGGATCGCCAGTTCGCGCACGCGCTCGCCAAGGCCGGCTTCGTGGCGCAGGAAGTGATTGACCGGCCGCGAGATCTCCGCGAGCTTGGCGCTGTAAAGCTGAATCCCGGCGGGCCCCTTGAGCCCGGCGATCGTCCCGCCCTTGGGATCGGCCACGCGGTCGTAGATCTTCTGTCCCGCCGCGTCGAGATCGGCGCGCTTGGGCAGCGGTAGCCGGAACCCCGATTCAGGGTCGATGTCGGCGGGAGAATGATCGGCGGGCATGGCGGGTTCCTCGCTCGTGGCGTACCGCCGATCCTCGACCGGAATGAATCGAGCGTCAAGCGAGTGGCACGCGCGCTCAGCGGTAATGCACGGCAAGCCACACCGTCGCGTGCCCCGGCTCGGTCCACTCGACGCGGTGGCGGGCGTGGGCGGGAATGCGGAGATAGTCGCCCACCCGCAGAGCGCGCGGCGCGGCCTCGCCTTCAAAGCGCACGCCGGCGGCACCTTGCAACACGATCACGAATTCGGCCCCGTCCTGATCGTACCAGAATCCGGGCGGGCTCGCCTGCCCATGCGAGACGATGCGCTCGATCCGCACAGTCGCATTATCGACGAACGCGGTAATCTCTTCCTCCGCGCCCGGCGCCGCGATCCCGGCAAAGATGTTCCCATCGGCAACCATGAGCGGCGTCCCCGGCCGTGTTCGACGGCGGGATTGTAGCGAGGCCTCGCCAACGGCGCGATTGCACGCCAAGACCCGGCCGGTCATAAAGAACGCGCCCGAAGGTGCCGGAGGCCGAGCCCCATGCCCATCCGTCGTGCCGCGCGCTCCTTGCGCCTGCTGCCGATCCTCCTCGTCCTGATCGCCACGAGCGCCGCCGCCGCGGACAAGCTCCGCGTCGGAACGCCGGAACCGACGGCCTTCGTGTTCTCGGTCCTCGATGTCGGCATCGGTGGCGGGTTCTTCAAAAAATATGGGCTCGATGTCGAACGCATCGATTTTGCCGGCGGCGCCAAGCTGCACCAGGCGATGGCGTCGGGCGATCTCGACATGATCGTCGGCACCGGTTCCGATCTCCTGTTCCTGAGCCGCGGCGTGAAGGAAAAGGCGGTCGCAGCCTATGCCAACGATCTCTCCTCGCTGGCGCTCATCGTGCGGGCGGATTCGCCGGTGCAGCGCGTGGCCGATCTCAAGGGCAAGACAGTCGGGGTCACCACCACGGGGTCCTTCACGAGCTGGATCGCGCGACGCCTTGCGGTCATGGACGGGCTGCAGGCGGACGACATCAAGCTCGCCTATCTCGGCGCCCAGAGCGGGCTGGTGGCGGGATTGATGGCGAAGGATGTCGATGCCATCATCGGCACCTCCGCCGGCGGCCTCACGCTGCAATCGCAAGGCCGCGCCCGCATCATCGTGCGCGCCGGCGACAAGATCACCGATTTCATCGCCGACATGCTCTTTGCCAGCGACGCGATGATGCAGAACCATCCCCAGGAGGTGCGCGGCTTCATCCGAGGCTGGTTCGACACCATCGCCTGGATGAAGAAGAACAAGGCCGACGCGGTCCGCGTGACGCAGAAGGACACCCATCTTCCCGACGCGATCGCCTCTGCGATCTACGATGCGGAGATGCCGACCTTCTTCGACGACGGTCATTTCGACCGCAAGAAGCTCGCCGCGGTGAAGCAATCGCTCGTCGAGCTCGGCCTCGTGCCCCACCCGCCGCCGGACGACGCCCTCATCACCGAAGCCTATCTGCCCTGACATCTCCACCGTCGTTGCGAGCGGCAAATTCGCTTCGTCTAGGCGTCGAGCAGGTGGCACGCGGCGACGTGTCCGGGGGCGATCTCATGGAGGCGCGGTGTCTCCACGCGGCAGCGCGCGAAGGCCTGGGGGCAGCGGGTGTGGAAGGCGCAGCCGGGCGGCGGATTGACCGGGCTCGGGATGTCGCCCGGCAGCAGGGTGCGGTTGCGCCGCAGGCGCGGATTGGGCACCGGCACCGCCGACAGCAGCGCCTGGGTGTAGGGATGGCGCGGGTTGCCGAAGAGGTCGCGGCTCGGCGCGCATTCGACGATCCTGCCGAGATACATCACCGCGATGCGGTGGCTGATATGCTCGACCACGGCGAGGTCGTGGGTGATGAAGAGGTAGGACAGGCGCTTTTCCTGCTGCAGGTCCATCAACAGATTGATGACCTGCGCCTGGATCGACACGTCGAGCGCGGAGACCGGCTCGTCGGCGACGATCAGCGACGGATCGAGCGCCAGCGCCCGCGCGATGGAGACGCGCTGACGCTGGCCGCCGGAAAATTCGTGCGGGTAGCTGCGCATCTGGGCCGGACGCAGGCCGACCCGGTCGAAGAGCGCAGCCACGCGCGCCTTGCGCTCCGGCGCGCTGCCGACACCGTGGACGCCGAGCGGCTCGGCGACGATGTCGCCGGCGGACATGCGCGGGTTGAGGGCGGAGAACGGGTCCTGAAACACGATCTGCATCTCGCGCCGGACCGGGCGCAGCGCGGCCTTGCCCAGATGCGTGATGTCGCGGCCGTTGAGCGTGATCGACCCGGCCGTCGGCTCGATCAGGCGCAGCACGGTGCGCGCCGTCGTCGATTTGCCGCAGCCGGTCTCGCCGACGAGGCCCAGCGTCTCTCCCGCCGCGATGGTGAAGCTCACGCCGTCCACCGCCTGCACCTGCCCCACGGTACGGCGCAGGAGCCCGCGCTTCACCGGGAAATGCTTGGCAAGATCGGTGACGACGATGACCGGCGGTTCAGCCATCGCCCGCCCCGTCCGCAAGCTCCGGGTGCCAGCACGCGACCCAATGGCGCGGCCGCATCTCGCGCCAGGACGGATACTCCGCCCGGCAGCGCTCATCGGCAAAGGCGCAGCGCGGCGCGAAGGCGCAGCCCGGCGGCAGATCGACGAGCGAGGGCACGATGCCGGGAATTTCCTTCAGACGCGCAAGGCGCTGATACCCCTCGCCGCCGAAGAGCGACGAGCCCGGGACCGAGGCCATCAGCCCGCCGGTATAGGGATGCAGCGGTGCTGCGAACAGGGCATCGACCTCGGCCTCTTCCACCTTCCGGCCGGCATACATCACGATGACGCGGTGCGCGATCTCCGCCACCACGCCGAGATCGTGGGTGATCAAGATGATCGCGGTGCCGAGCTCGTCCTGCAGCTCGACGCATCAGCTCCAGGATCTGCGCCTGGATGGTGACGTCGAGCGCGGTGGTGGGCTCGTCGGCGATCAGCAGCGCGGGCTTGCAGGCCAGCGCCATGGCGATCATCGCGCGCTGGCGCATGCCGCCCGAAAGCTGGTGCGGATATTCGCGCGCGCGCCGCTCCGGCTCGGGAATCCGCACCAGCCGCAGCATCTCGACGGCCTTGTCGCGCGCGGCCTGGCGCGATCAGGTCCTGGTGCAGGCGGACCGCCTCGGCGATCTGGTCGCCGATCGGTCATCACCGGGTTGAGCGAGGTCATCGGCTCCTGGAAGATCATCGAGATCTCGCTTGCCGCGGACCGTCGCGCATCTCGGCTTCGGCGAGCTGCAAGCAGGTCGCGTGCCCTCGAGCATGACCGTGCCGCCGACGATGCGGCCCGGCGGATCGGGCACCAGCCGCATGATCGAGAGCGCGGTCATGCTCTTGCCGCAGCCGGATTCGCCGACGATCGCCAGCGTCTCGCCGCGTCGAGCGCGAAGGACACGTCGTCCACCGCCTTGAACGAGCCCGCGCCGGGTGAAGAACAACGTCTGCAGGTCACGTCGAGCCCGCTCCACCGCAAGGATGGCGGTCATCAGCCGCGCTGCCGCGGGTCGAGGATGTCGCGCAGCGCGTCGCCGAACAGGTTGGTGCCGAACACCGCGAGGCTGATGGCGATGCCCGGAAAGATCACCAGCCACGGCGCCGTGCGCACATATTCGGCCGCCGATTCCGACAGCATGCGGCCCCAGGACGGATAGGGCTCGGGCATGCCGAGGCCGAGGAACGACAGCGACGCCTCGGTCAGGATCGCCGAGCCGAGCTGCGCGGTGGCCAGCACGATCAGCGGCGCCAGCGTGTTGGGCAGCACGTGGCGCATCGCGATGCGCGTCTCGCTCATGCCGATCGACTTGGCCGCCTCGACAAAGGGCAGTTCGCGCAGCGCCAGCGTGTTGGCGCGGATGACGCGCGCGACGTCGGGAATCAGCGGGATCGCGATGGCGATGATCGTGTTGCCGCAGCGACGGTCCCAGCGCCGCCGCCATCACCAGCGCCAGCACCAGCAGCGGCAGCGCCTGCAGGATGTCGGTGACGCGCTGGACGCCAAGGTCGACCCAGCCGCCGACATAGCCCGAAGCAGGCCGAGCGCCACGCCGAGCGACGCTGCCGAGCGCGGTCGAGCCGATGCCGACGACGAGCGAGATGCGCGCGCCATGGACGATGCGGCTGCAGACGTCGCGGCCGAGGAAATCGCAGCCCATCCAGTGCGCGGCGCTGGGGCGCGCCAGCGACAGCGCCGACATCGATTTTCAGCGGATCGACGAAGGCGAGAAGATCGGCGAAGACTGCGGCAACGATGAACACCACGATGATCACCACGCCGACGGCGCCCAGCGGGTAGCGACGACGCAAGACCGCCGGAGCCGGCCCAGCAGCCGTCGCCCAAGAGTTCCGGCGGCGCCGGCGCTGCCGCATCGGCATCGATGCGGGCCACTAGTCGCACTCCCGCGGCTTCCTGCGTGCCTCACTCCGCATAGCGGATGCGCGGATCGAGCGCCGCATAGAGCATGTCGACGGTGAAATTGATCGACCACCACGACGACGGCGATCAGCATGACCAGGTTCTGCACGATCGGATAGTCGCGCCAGCGGATCGCCTCGACCAGGAAGCGGGCGACGCCGGGAATGTTGAAGACGGTCTCGGTGACGATCAGGCCGCCGATCAGGAACGCCGCCTCGATGCCGATCACGGTGATGACGCGGCAGCATGCGCGTTGCGCAGCGCATGGCGGTAGTTGCACGCTGCGCTCCGACGCGCCCTTGGCGCGGGCGGTGCGGATATAGTCCTGGCGCATCACCTCCAGCATGAGCGAGCGCGTGAGGCGCATGATCAGCGCGGAGCTGCGGAAGCCCACGGCCACGGCGGGCACGCAGTAGAGCAGCGAACTCGTCCCACAGGCTCTGCGGCGCCGCGGTGTAGATCGGAATCATGCCGAATTGCGCAACGAACGCCATCAGGATCAGCAGGCCGAGCCAGAACGCCGGCATCGACAGGCCGCTCAGGCTGACGACGCGCAGCACATAATCGATGGCCGTGTTCTGGCGCACCGCGCTGATGACGCCCAAGGGAACGCCGAACAGCACGGCAGAACAGCAGCGCCAGCGCGGCCAGCCGCGCCGTGATCGGGAATGCGCGGCAGCGATCTCGTCGAGCGCCGGCCTCTCGGAGACATAGGAATAGCCGAGATCGCCGCGCGCAAGGCCGCCGATCCAGTGCAGTATTGCACCAGGATCGGCCGGTCGAGGCCGAGATCATGCTCGAGCTGCGCCTTGTCGGCCGGATCGATCATGCCGGCGGCGTCGAACAGGATGTCGACGATATTGCCGGGCACGATGCGCAGCAGGACGAAGATGATGACCGAGATCCCGAACAGGGTCACCAGCATCAGCGCGAAGCGCCGCACGATATAAGCGGCCACTTCCGGCGCTCCCTTCGCCGCGAAACGCGCGGCTACTTGTCCAGCCACACGTCCTCGTAGCGATAGCCGTTGTAGGAGCTGTTGACCATGACGGTGATGCCCTTGACGTAGGGCTGCCAGCAGGTCGCCTGCCCGGGCGTGGAAGATGATCGGCCGCGCCACGTCCTCCTGCAGCTTCTTGTCGATCTCCCACACCAGCTTCCTTGCGCTTGTCGGATCGGTCTCCATCGACTGCTCGTCGAACATCTTCTCGATGTCCTTGTTGCAGTAGTTGGTGTAGTTGCGCTCCGAACCGCAGGCGATAATTCTCGTAGAACTTCTGGTCGGGATCGTCGACCGCGTTGCCGGTGAGGTTGAGGCCGACGCGCATAATCCTTGCGCGCGACCTTCGGCGAACCAGTTCGCGGTCTCGACGACGTCGAGTTCGCCGTCGATGTAGATGCTGCTTGAGCTGGTCGATCAGGATCACGGCGGGATCGCGATAGACCGGGATGTTGCGCGTCGACACCTTGACCTTGAGCGGCTTGTCCGGGCCGTAGCCGAGCCTTCTCCATCATCTTGCGCGGGCCTCGGCGCGGTTCTTGTTGACGTCGGGGCCGTAGCCGGGGATCGTCTCCAGCATCTCCGTCGGCATGCCCCAGACGCCGGCGGGCGGCGGCAGCATGGTGCCGCCGATGCTCGGCCTTGCCTTCCGCACAGGATGTCGACGATAGGCCTTGCGGTCGAGCGTCAAGCGCCATCGCCCGGCGGATATCCGGATTGTCGAACGGCGGCGATGTCGCGATTGACGATGAGGTTGGTGCTGACATTGGTCGGCGCGAGCATCGCAGACCGCCTGCGGCTCCTGCGATTTGACATCCTTCAACAGCGGGACCGTCACCTCGGTCGGGAAGGTCATGTCGAACTTGCCGGCGATGAAGGCGAGGATCGCGGTCGAGCGGTTCGGGATGATGGTGAACTCGATGCCGTCGAGATAGGGGCAGGCCCTTCTTCCAGTAATCGGGGTTGCGCGTCAGCTTGATCGATTCGTTGGCCTTGAACTCGACGAACTTGAACGGGCCGGTGCCGATCGGGTGCGTGCGCATGTCGGCCGGCGACACGTGGCAGGGATAGACCGGCGAATAGCCCGAGGCCAGCAGCGCCAGGAGCGACGGCTGCGGCCGCTTCAGGTTGAACGTCACCTCGAAATCGCCGTTGGTAGTGACTTCCTTGACGTTCTCGTACCAGCTCTTGCGCGGGTTCTTGCGGAACTTGGCGGTGGACTTGCCCATCAGCATGTCCAAGGTGCATTTCACGTCCTTGGCCGAGGTGAACGGCTTGCCGTCGTGCCATTTGACGCCCTGGCGCAGCTTGAACGTCAGCTTGGTGTTGTCCGCGCTCCACGCCCAGCTCGTCGCCAGGTCCGGCACGATCGTATCCAGCTGTTCTGCGCCACGTTCTGATCGAACACGACGAGATTGTTGAAGACCGGCATGAACGGCACGTTGGTCGAGTAGGTCGCTTCCTCGTGGATCGACATGCTGGCCGGGCTTTCGCGGTGGTACATCCGGAGGATGCCGCCGTGCTTGGGCTCGTCGGCCGCCGCGCGCAGGGCGGCCGAAGCGGCAACGAGCGCCAGAATGGCCGCGACGGATGCCAATAGATGGCGCTTCATTTCCGGTCTCCTCCCAAATCGGCCGGGTTCGCCGGCTGCCCTCTTCTTGCAGGACCCCGGAGAATTCCGGCTGCCCGCAGACGATGTTCGGCGCGAAGGATAGCACAACTCCGCGGCGGTGAGCAGCGGCGGGTGCGACAATCGGGCTCGGGCGGCATGCCCGCGTCAGGCCCCCATCGCTTGACAAACCGCCGATGGCGGACAAAACAGGAAGTCGGCGCACGCGCGCCGCAACAGTGAAGCACAGGGAGGAACTTCGATGCTGCCTCTTACGCGCAGACGCATGCTCGCGGCAGTCGCCGGCGGCCTTGCGCTGCCTGCCGGCATCCTGCCGCGCATGGCCGCCGCGGCGAACGATGACGCGGTGGTGGCCGCGGCGCGCAAGGAAGGCAAGCTCGTCTTCTGGGGCGCCGAGGAAGTGCCGAAGATGCGCCGGGTGGCGGAGAAATTCGCGAAGCGCTACCCCGGGATCGCGTTCGAGCAGTTCCGCATCGAGCCCGGCCCCGCCGTTCAGCGCATCATCACCGAGCACGAGGCCGGCAAGGTCAATGTCGATGCCTTCGACACGCCGATCGCCTATATCCAGCCCATGCTGCAGCGCGACCTCCTCGACAAGGTCGATTGGCACGGCACGCTCGGCGTTCCCGCCGATCACGTCTATTACGACAACCGCGCCGTCGCGTGCTGGAACCTCGAGATCCCCATCGCCTACAACACCAACAAGGTCAAGCCGGACGAGGTCAAGTCGTGGGACGACCTGCTCGATCCGAAATGGAAGGGCCAAGTCCTGCTCGAGGCGCGCGGCACGGCGCTTGCGGTGCTCGCGACCAAATGGGGCGTGGACACGACCGTTGCCTACATCCAGCGTCTCAAGGCGAACAACCCCGTCATCCTCATCGGCGGCAGCCCGACGGCCGAGGCGCTGGCGAGCGGCCGCGTGGCGCTGGCGATCGGCACCTATGCCGGCAAGATCGACCTTCTGAAGAAGGACGGCGCGCCGGTCGACTGGCTGCTCGTGAGCCCGATCCCGGCGATGATCTACCTGATGCTGGTAGCCAAGGGCGCCGCCCATCCCAATGCCGCGCGGCTGTGGACCGCGTGGCTCACCACGCCCGAAGGGCAGGCCGCGATGTTCGAGGAGCTGCACTACGGCTTCCTCGCCGGCAGCAATCTCAGTCCCAACGGGGTTAAGGTTCGCGACGCCCATGTCGACGTGATCCTCGAAGAATCGGACCCCGCCAAGGACGGCAAGCTGCTCGAGATGGCCGCCGCGGCAATCGGCGCCCTGAAATAGGCGCGTGAGCGAGGCGTCCCTCCACTCCCTCGGCGTCGAGCGCCCGACGCGCGGCGCAGCATGGCCGGCGCTCTCGCTGATCTATGGCGTGACGCTGGCGATCGTGGCCTATCTCGCCGCGGTACCGCTGGTCATCCTGATCATCAGCTCGGTCAACGCCAGCGGCTCCCATCTGCCGTTCGAGACGGGCGTCGTGACCTTGGCCAATTACGCCAAGGTGCTGGGCGACCCCTCGACCTACCGGCTCCTGGCCAACAGCGCCGTATTCGCCGGCGGCGCGACCGTGCTCGGCATCGTCATCGCGGTATTCTTCGCCTGGATCATCGAGCGCACTGACATTGCCGGGCGCCGCTTCCTGTTCGTCGTCATCCTCATCCCGATGGCGATCCCGAACATGATCTATGCCACGTCCTGGATGCAGCTCGTCGATCCGCAGACGGGGCTGATCGAGGTCACGTTCCAGAAACTCGGGCTGCCGTTTCCGCCCCTCACCATCCTGTCGCTCGGCGGCATGATCTTCATTCAAGGGATCGCGCTCGCCTCCCACGCCTATCTGCTGGTGGCGGCGTCATTCCAAACCGTCGATCCGACCTGGGAGGAGCAGAGCACGATTGCCGGCAAGGGGAAATTCCTCACCCTCTGGCGCGTGACGCTGCCGGTGCTGCGGCCGGCGCTCCTCTCGGTCGTCATCTTCTTCCTCATGGTCTGCATCGAGACCTTCGACATCCCAGGCATGGTCGGATTGAGCGCGGGGGTCCAGGTCTTGAGCACGCGTATCTACTGGGTGACACATCCCGAAAGCGGCCAGCTTCCCGACTATGGCATCGCCAGCGCGCTGGCGCTCATTCTGGTGGTGATCGCCTTCGCGTTCATCCAGCTCTACCAGGCGCAGATCAAGCGCGGCCGGCGCTATGTCACCATCACCGCGCGCGGCTTCCGTCCCAAGCGCATCGCGCTCGGACAGTGGAAGGCGCCGCTGCTCGTCGCGGCGCTGGCGATCCTGTTCGTCATGGTGGCGCTGCCACTCTTCATGCTGGTGTGGCGCAGTTTGCTGCATTTCTATGTCTATCCCTCGCCGGCGGCGCTCGCGCATGTCAGCCTCGATGCCTATCGCGATCTCTACGAAGAGCCGATGGTGCCGCCGGCGCTGTGGAACACCGCGCGCATGGCGTTGGCGACCGCGGTATTCACGGTGCCGCTGTCGATGCTGCTCGCCTGGCTCACGGTGCGGGCGCCGATCGCGCGGTCGTGGCAGCGCCTGTTGCGGATGACGGCGATGCTGCCGCAGGCGGTGCCCAGCGTCGTCGTCGGCGTCGCCTTCATGATCACCTATCTGTGGCTGCCGGTGCCGATCTATGGAACGATCTGGATCATCGCGCTGGCGCTGGCCACCAAGTTCATGGCCTACACCACGGGGACGCTGACCGCGGCGCAGATGCAGGTCGCGGGCGATCTCGAAGAAGCCGCGCTCATCGCCGGCGCGGGGCAGTTCAAGACCTATCGGCGGATCATGGTGCCGCTGATGGCGCCCGCGCTCATCAACGTGACCTTGTGGGTGATCATCCATGCCGTGCGCGAGCTCGTCATCGCGCTCACGCTCTACAGCCCGTCGGCGCAAGTGCTCTCGACCCAGGTCTGGGGATTGTGGCAGGGCGGACAGATGGACGATCTCTGTGCGCTCGGCGTGTTCTTCGCGCTGGTGCTGGCGGCTTTGCTGACGCTGCCCACGCTGATGCGCTTTGCCGTCATCGCCGTAAAAAGGGTCGCCCGGTGATCGCGGCGAGCCACCTCGACAAGGTTTTCGGCGACGGTCGGCAGCGCACCAATGTCCTGCGCGACGTGTCGT
Source organism: uncultured Alphaproteobacteria bacterium (assembly GCA_963832575.1). Classification (GTDB taxonomy): domain Bacteria; phylum Pseudomonadota; class Alphaproteobacteria; order ATCC43930; family CGMCC-115725; genus DATJLY01. Next base: position 744,066 of record CAWHUT010000006.1, on the reverse strand, counting down.
TCGCGGCCGAGGGCGGCACCATCTTCACCCTCTTGGGCCCGAGCGGCAGCGGCAAGACCACGTCGCTGCGCTGCGTCGCCGGGCTCGAGGTGCCCGACAGCGGCGAGATCGCGTTCGGCGCCACGGTCGTGTTCTCTTCCGCCCGCCGCATCAATCTCGCGCCCAACAAGCGCCGCATCGGCATGGTGTTCCAGAGCTATGCCATCTGGCCGCACATGACGGTGGCGGAGAATGTGGCGTTCCCGCTGGAAAATCGCGGCCTCGCGCGATCGGCGATCGCCGCGCGGGTCGAGCGCGTGTTGGCGCTGGTCGGGCTCGACGGCCTGGCCGGACGCGATGCGCCGAATCTGAGCGGCGGCCAGCAGCAGCGCGTCGCGCTGGCGCGCGCCATCGTCGATGATCCGGAAGTCCTGCTGCTGGACGAGCCGCTCAGCAATCTTGACGCCAAGCTGCGCTGGCAGATGCGGCAGGAGCTGGTCGCGCTGCAAAAGCGCCTGGGGCTGACCATCCTCTACGTCACGCACGACCAGGAGGAAGCGCTGGCGCTGTCGCATCGGATCGCGCTCATGCGCGACGGCGCCATCGTCGAAGCGGGCAACCCGCTCGAGCTCTTCGAGCGGCCGACCCGCCGCTTCACCGCGGAGTTTCTGGGCCTGGCGAATTTCCTTGGCTGCACCGTGCCCGCCACGCCCGCGATCGGCACGGTGGTGAACGTCGACACCGCGTTCGGTCGCTTTGCCGCCAAAGTGTGCCAATCCGACCGTGACGAGCCCGAGCTTTTCTTCCGCCCCCATCGCGTCGCCATCGTGCCGGAAGGGACAAGCTCGGAGCCCAATGTCGGGCACGGTATCACGACCGACATGGTCTGCCTCGGCGAGGTCAACGACGTGACCGTGCGCCAGGGCGACCAAGCAATTCGTTTGCGGCTGCACGGGTCGGACCGGCCGCCGCTGGGCGAGCCGATCGCGTTCCGGCTGGAGCGCGATGCCGCGATCCTGTTCCTGCCATCGGCCGGGCGGGGAGATTGACCCGGCCGCCGAATTGATGGAGCCTACCCCAAAAGCGCCAAAAGCAACGGCGAGCGACAGAGGGGAGGATGACATGACCATGCACCGGGCAGCGGGCGCGTTCCTGTGCCTCGTACTGATGGGCCTTGGCATCGCGCCGGCGCGCGCGGCCGAGCCCATCACCATCGGCATGAGCGTGTCGATGACCGGGCCGCTTGCCGTCAACGGCAAGCCTGGTCTCGTCGCGATGCAGATCTGGGCGGAAGACATCAACGCGAAGGGCGGCCTCCTCGGCCGTCCCGTGAAGCTCGACTTCTACGACGATCACTACATCCGCACTAACACATTCAAGACCGTGGTCGGCGACGTCGCCTTCGGCGCCAGCGGCGAATGGCAGCACGAGCGCATGCTCCAGGTGCAATACCAGCACCTCAAGGGCAACGATCTGAGCGAGCTCAAGGACAGCCGCTATTCGCTACTGGTGCGCGCGAAGTAGGGAGGCTCCGGCTGCATCGGCAGCGCGCGCCCTTCGACAAGCTCAAGGTGAGGATAAATAGCGGATGGCATCAGGCAGTTTCCTCATCCTGAGCGCAGCGCGGCACGCGCGTAGTCGAAGGACGCACTGACCCCATCCAGCCGCCGGACTCTACTTTCGCCCTACGTTACGGCCGGCATTTCCTCGGGCGCGCGGGCGACGTCGCTCCTGGTGCCGGCAGGATAGCGATAGGGCCCCATCGTGCCGAGCAGCGCGCAGGTCACGACCAGAAACACCTCGAACACCACGAAGCCCGGCCCGTAGGAGTGCAGGAGCTGGTACGACCAGCCAAGAATGCTCGAGCCCACGGCATTGCCCAGGATCGCCCAGGCGAACATGAAGCCGTGCAGCGCGCCGAAGGCACGCACGCCGAAAAAGCGGCTGATGATGAACGACATGAGATCGATCTCGGCGCCAATGCCGGTGCCGAGCAGGATGGTGCCAAGGATCGGGCCCAGCCCGCCGATGCCGAGGCCGAGAATGGCGATCCCCGCCATCGGGCACAGCAGGAAGAACACCGCGACATACCCGGCGAAAATCCGGTCGACCAGGTAGCCCGACAGAAGCCGCCCGCCGATGAGCGCCAGTCCGGCAAAGGATACCGCCCCCGCCGCGGCCGCCGGCGACATGCCGCGATCGGTCAGCAGCGGCACGACATGCAGGAGCGAGCCGTTAATGGTCGTCGCCGCCAGGAAGAACGCGGCCGTCACCAGCCAGTACTGCCGGGATCTGACCGCCGCCGAAAACAGGATGCCCGGCATGCCCGGCGCCGCCGCTGCGACGCTGGCGGCGGCACGGACGGCATGGCCCGGCGGATCGCGCACCAAGAGCGCCACCGGCACGAAGCCCAGGACCAGCACGGCCGCGCCCAGGCCGACATAACCCATTCGCCAGCCGAAATGCTGGACCAGGAAGGTCGCGTATTGCGGGATGATCGCGGTGCCGAGCCCAACGCCGGCGAGCGTGATGCCGAGCGCCAGGCCCCGCTCGCGATCAAACCAGCTCGACACCAGCCGGGCGAAGGCGGTGGGGCTCTGCCCGACGCCGACGCAGCCCGAGATGCCATAGAGCCCGAACAGGATGACCGCCGACGGCTGCAGCAGCGACAGCGACGCCGTCGCCAGCGCGAACAGCACGATGAACGGCAGCATCATGCGCCGGCTGCCGTACTGGTCGATGAACCGGCCCATGAACGGCGTGGCCAGCGCGCTCGTCAGATTGGCGATGCCGAGCGCCGTCGCGACCTCGCCGCGGCCGAAGCCCAGGGCCGCCGCGACCGGCTTCAGAAACACGCCGGCGGCGAAGAGGTTGATGCTGCCGGTGCCGACCATGAGGCCCATGACGGAGGCGACGACGATCCACCACCGGTTTTGAAACAGGCGCCAACGCCACATGGTCCCCTCCCCAAGGCTACGGCATCGCGGCGCTGTTCCCTCGCGCCTTGGCCGTCATCATCGATCAGGCGCGTCGGCAAGTAAACCGCGTGCCTCAGCGCGCGCCGGCGTGCTCGCGATACCAGCGCGCGGCGCCGGGATGGAGCGGCACGTCGATCGGGGTCGCCTCGGTGTCGCGGCCCAGTTGCGCGATGCCCTCATAGGACGTGGCGTCCCAGGGGATTTCGCCGGCCCGCGCGGCGAGCGCTCCGCACGCGGCATAGGCGACCCGCTCGGGCAGCGCGGCGCTGGCATAAAGCGGCCAGCCGCTGAAATCGATCGTGACGTAATCGCGCGCCAGCCGCTTATAGCGCGATGTCGGCAGGACGACGGCGCGCCAGCCGAGCGCGGTGATCTCGGTGAGCGTCGCCGGCTCGAGCTCGATCGGCACGAGCCCGCATTCAAGGGCCGCGTCGAGCCACGTCGTGATCCCTTCATCGAAGACCGCATCGATCGCGCCGCTTTTGAGCGCGGCCATCCGCCGCGCGTCGTTGGGCGGCCCCGCGAGCGCGAGACTGCCGCCCCAGGCCTCGATGTCGGTGAGCGCCACGCCGTAGAGCGACAGGATCTGGTCGATGAGCACGCGCGTGGAATGGGTGGTATCCTCGCGCACCGACACGCGCAGTGGATAGCGCTTCGCCACGAGGTCGCTCAGCGAACGGATCCCGGTGCGCGGGTGGATCGCGATCACGAAGCGGTCCCAGCTCGGATAGACCGCGATCACGCGCAGCGGCAGCGGCGCCTTGAACAGGCCGACGCCGCGGAACGCCTGGGTCAGCAGCGCCGAGGGATTGACGATGGCCATCTCGAGACTGCCGTCGGCGACCGCCTCGGCCAGGATGGCGGAGCCGGTCGCCATGCGCAGCGCCGGCCGGAACGCGGTGCCCGCGCCGCTGCCCACGGTGATGACCACATCGCGATCGCCGCCATAGGGAATGGCGGGATCGCCGGCGATGTGGAGGCCCACTTCCCACAGCATCTTCGCGCGGACGAAATTCGCGCCCTTCGGCAACGGTTCCATAAGCGTGCTCCGCTCAGTCGATCACAGCGATGGCGTTGATCTCGACGAGGCAGCGCGGATCGGTGGCCAGCCGCACCACCTGCACCGTTGTCGTCGCCGGCTTGGCGGCCCCGAAATATTCGGCCCACACGCGGTTGAGCGCATCCTGATCGGAAAGATCGGTCACGTAGCGGTCGGCCGTCACGATGTCGGCGAAGGTGGCGCCCACCGATGCCAGGCCGCGCTTCAGATTCTCCAGCGCGGCGCGCGCCTGTCCTTCCATGCCGCGCGGCATCGCATCGAACTCTTCCGGCCGGTGTGGATGGTGATGATAGACTGGCGCCGCGTTGACGCCGGCAAGATAGACCGTGGTGCCGCCGCGCACCTTGGTCGCCGGCGCATAGGGCATCCACAAATCCGGCGCGTCGGGCCAGTGCACGTGCTCGATGGTCTTGGACATGGCGTGGATGCTCCTGGGTGCTGGTTCGCGGTCAGACGGGAACGTCGCCCCTCACCGTGGTGCGGTGCATGTGGCGGCGCAGCTCGGGCGGACAGCCATGCGCCAGGTGGATGGCGCAGCGATTGTCCCAGAACACGAGATCGTGCTCCTGCCAGCAATGGCGATAGGCAAATCGCGGTTCGGCGCTGTGCGCAAAGAGGATTTGCAGCAGGGCGCGGCTTTCGTCGTCCGGCAGGTCGAGAATGCGGGTGGTGAACCCCTCGTTGACGAAGAGCGCCTTGCGCCGCGTCTCCGAATGAGTGCGCACGACGGGGTGCGAGACTTCCTGCACTTCCGCCTTCTGCGCCTCGGTCAGGGGCGGGCGCCAGGCCGAGCCCTGCATACGCTCGTAACTCTTGCGGTAGGAGTGGGCCGCGCGCCTGCCGTCGATGCGGCGCTTGATCTCCGCCGGCAGCGCGTCATAGGCCGCGTACATGTTGACGAAGGACGTGTCGCCGCCCTCTTGCGGCAGCTCCTGGGCATGGAGCAGCGACCCCAGGCTCGGCTCCGCCACGTAGGAGAGATCGGAATGCCAGTATTGCCCGGCATCGCCGAGCCCGACCGGCTTGCCGTTCTCGATCACGTTGGAGACGAGCAGGATTTCCGGATGGCCCGGCAGCAGGAACTGGCGCAGCACATGGATCATGAGCGGGCCGAAGCGCCGGCTGAAGGCGATGTGCTGCTCGGGCGTTATGCGCTGGTCGCGCAGGATCAGCACGCCCTCGCTGTCGAGGAAAGCCGCGCGGACCGTCGCGAACACGTCATCGTCGAGCGGGCGCGTCAGATCGAGATCGCAAATCTCCGCACCCAGCGGCGCGGCAAAGCGGCGGTAGCGGAAGGGCGCCGTCGTCGTGCCGGCGCTTGCGGTGGTGACCGTGTTCATAGCGCTGCCCTCCCTGCCCTTGGGGTCGGCCCGGATGACCAGTCTATAACGCCCGCCGCCGCCCCGGCACCGGGATCATCTCGCCCTTTTTTGCCTCCTACAAACCCCTTGTACTTTTCCCAAGCTCGGCGCAGGCTCCGCGGCAAATCTCAAATCTCAAATCTACGGAGGGGGCGTCATTATGCAGCAAGAGCCCAAGATCGGGCTGGGTGAGCGTATGCCGTGCGCGTTCCCTGTCCAAGGCCGGCTTCGGCCGGAAGAGTTGATGCGCCGTAAGATGATGCAGAAGATGACGGCCCGGCGGGAGCGCCGCTTGGCCAATGGCGAGGGTCCGATCGGCCGCCGCACCACCTGAACGCATCCGGCGCCAGATCGAGCCGTAGGCCCCGCGCCTAGAGCGTGAGCGCGGGCACGTCGAGCCAGCGCCCTTCGCGGCTGCTGCGATAGGCGAGTTCGGCAAGCTGCACGCCCTTGGCGCCCTCGAGCAGGGTGGGCGCGAACGGTGCGTCCTCGGCGAGGTGGCGCAGGAAGCCCTCCCAGCAGCTCCGGAACGAGCTCGCGTAGATCGTGTTGTCCGGCATCTCCTGCCACTGTGTATAGAAATCCATCGGCTGCGGCACGTCGGCGTTCCACGGCGGCTTGGGGGTCGCTGCATACGGCTGGATGCGGCAGCGATGGAGGCCCGCTACCGCCGAGCCGTGCGTCCCGTCGATTTGGATGGTGAGGAGATCGTCGCGCCGCACCCGCGTCGCCCACGAGCTGGTCACGGTCGCGACGATGCCGCCCTCGAGCTCCAGGACGGCATAGGCGGCGTCATCGACATCGACGTCGAACATCTCCCCGCGCTCGTCGCGGCGGCGCTGCGTGTGCGTCTTGACGATGCAGGACACGCGCGTCACCGGCGCGATCACGCGGTCGATGATATAGCGCCAGTGCGAATACATATCGAGCACGATGCCGCCGCCGTCGCGCTTGCGGTAGTTCCAGCTCATGCGCTGTGACGGCTGGTCGTCGCCGTCGAACACCCACCAGCCGAAATCGATGCGCACCGCGAGGATGCGCCCGAAGAAGCCGCTGTCTCTAAGATATTTCAGTTTCTGCAGGCCCGGCAGGAACACCTTGTCCTGGATGACCCCGTTCTTGGCCCCCGCGCGGACGGCCAGCCGCGCGAGATCGAGCGCCTCTTCCAAGGACGGCGCCGTCGGCTTTTCGACATAGACGTGCTTGCCCGCAGCGAGCGCGCGCCGCACCAGCGCCGGCCGCGTGCCCGTCGGGGCGCAGTCGAAGAAGACTTCGTCCTCGCTCCCCGCGAGCGCCGCGTCGAGGTCGGTGGTCCAGCGCGCGATGGCGAAGCGCGCGGCGAGCGCGGCGAGCTTGTCGGCACTGCGCCCGACGAGGAGCGGGTCGGGCATCAGGCGGTCGCCCTTGCGCAGCGCCAGCCCGCCCTCGTCGCGGATCGCCACCAGCGCGCGCGCCAGGTGCTGGGTCGTGCCCATGCGCCCGGTGGCGCCATGAACGATGATGCCGATCCGCCGCTCCCCCATCGCCCTCTCCGTTGCCGCGCGCCGCATCATACAGGCGACGCCGCGCGCGGCAACGGTCCCCGCCGGTGCCCCGGCAATGCCGCAATCGCTTGTCTATGGTGCAAAAGGCCTTTATCGATCGATGGCCCGCTCCAGCGGCTTGGCCCTTTGGCGCCGGTCGCTTTGATCTCCGAGGTCCGCATGCCCGTTCTTGAGCTTCGCCGAAAGAGCCGCCTCGATCCCCGCTCGCTCGTCCTGCAGCCCTATCGGCGCAATGTCACGTCGCAGTTCGGCGAAGACGGCATGATCGAGCATCTCTTCGAGGTCATCGGCACCACCAACCGCTGGTGCGCGGAAATGGGTGCCTGGGACGGCCGCAAATACAGCAACACCTGGAACCTGATCGAGCATCACGGCTGGGACGGCGTCCTGATCGAAGGCGAGCGCGAGCGATTTCTGGAGCTCGAGCGGACCTATGAGGCGCGGCGCCAGAAGACCCGCCTCATCAACGCCTTCGTGGGCCTGGAAGCGGGGTTTCGCCTCGACGATTTGCTCACCCGCGCCGGGGCCCCCGCCGATCTCGACCTCCTGTGCATCGACATCGACGGCAACGACTGGCACATCTGGAATTCGCTCTCGGCCTATCGCCCGCGGGTCGTGCTGATCGAATGCAATCCCTCCGTCGACAACGACATCTACTTCGTCCAGGACTATGGCGCGCATGTCAATCACGGCTCGTCGATGCTGGCGATGGTGGAGCTTGCCAAGGAAAAGGGCTACGAGCTCGTCGCCTCAACCGGCGTGAACGCGTTCTTCGTCATGCACGAGCTCTTCCCGGCTTTGGCCATCGCCGACAATTCGATCGACGCGCTGCACGAGGCGCCCGATCACATGATCAAGATCTTCCAGGGCTACGACGGGACCATCTTCGCCGCCGGCCATCTCCAGCTCTATTGGCATGGGCGGAACCTGTCGCCGGAGGATTTCCAGGTCCTGCCCCCGCTCGAGCGCCGGTTTCCCGGCACGCCGCGCCGGCGCTGGTGGCGCCGGATGCGCGACCGCGGCCGCGCCCGGCAAACCGCGTGAGTCCGGCGATGAGCCGGCACATCGTCTGTCTCACCTTCGACTTCGACGCGCTGTCGGGGTTTATCGCGCGCGGGCTCACCACGCCGACGCCGATCTCGCGCGGAGAATTCGGCGTGGTCGGCGCGGCGCGGATCGTGGATCTGCTGCGCCGCTTCGACATCGGCGCGACATGGTTCATCCCCGGCCACACCATCGAGACCTATCCCGATGCCTGCCGCGCCATCCGCGACGCGGGTCACGAGATCGCACATCACGGCTGGACCCACGTGCCGCCCGCCCTCCTCACGCGCGCGCAAGAGGAATCCGGCCTCGTGCGCGCCAACGCGGCGATCGAGCGCCTGACGGGCCAGGCGGCGCGCGGCTATCGCTCGCCGTCCTGGGACTTGAGCCCGCACACGATCGAGCTCTTGCTGCAGCACGGCTTCGTCTATGACAGCAGCCTCATGGGGCACGACTATCTGCCCTATCGCGCGCGGATGGGCGACGTCATCACGCTCGAGGAGCCCGCGGTGCTGGGCGCGCCGACGCGGCTCATTGAGATGCCTATAAGCTGGTCGCTCGACGACCATCCGCATTTTGAATATTTCCGCAGCGCGGATGTGACGCTGCCGGGGCTCAGGGCGGCGTCGGGCGTGCTGGAGAACTGGTTCGACGATTTCGACTACATGACGCGCATCATGGACTGGGGCGTCATCACCTATACCTGCCACCCCTATGTCATCGGCCGCGGCCATCGCATGCTGATGCTCGAGCGTCTGATCGAGCGGCTGAAGGAGCGCGGCACCGTCTTTGCCACGATGGCGGATGCGGCGCAAGAATGGGCGAGCCGCGCCCTCGAACCCGGCGCGAAGCCAGCATAGCCGATGGCCCGTCCTCTACCCTGCGTAGCGCGGGAAGAGTCGGGCCGCGTTGCCGCGCTGGATCGCCTTGAGGTCGTTCTCGGGCAGGCCGAGCGCGGCGATGCCGTCGGCAATCTGTGTCGCGGAGCCGAACGGCGCATCCGAGCCGTAGGTGAGCTGCGAGGTCGGAAAGAGCTTGAGCACGGACGCCATGCCGACGGGCGAGGCGCCGATGCTGGCGAGATCGTAGTACTGCCGCTTGAGCTCGTGATCGAACCCCTTGGGCAGCTTGCGCGCGCGCTCGTCGGGCGAGAGCCCCGCGATCATGCGGCCGAAGCGCTGCACCACCATCGCCAGCGTGCCGCCGCCATGCGAGAAGATGAAGGCGATATCGGGACAGCGCGCGGCCGTGCCGGAGAAGATGAGGCTGGTGATGGTGCGCACGGTATCGGTCGGGAACTCAATCGTCGGCGAGGCTTGGCCGGGGAACAAGAGGCCGCAGGAATTGGTCGGATGGACGAACACCGCGGCCTTGCGACGGTTGATCTCGTCGAACACCGGCGCGAAGGCGGGATCGCCCAGGAGCCTGCCGTTATAGCTCGTCATGACGCCGATGCCGTCGAGCTTCAGGACATCGAGCGCATAGGCGACCTCGGCCAGGCTGCCGTCGGTGTCGGGCAGCGGGATCGCCGCGAACATGCCGAAGCGGCCGGGAAAGTCGCGCGCCATGCCGGCGCCGAACTCGTTGCATTCGCGCGCCCGCGCGCGCGCCGCGGCAACGCCGTCGTCGAACCAGATGCCGGGGCTGGTGATCGAGCAGAGCGCGGTGGCGATGCCGGCCTTCTCCATCTGCTCGAGCGAGTAATGCGGCGTCCAGCCGGTATAGGCGGTCGGCGGCAGCGCCGGCGTGTCTGCGATGAGGCGGCTGACCGCCGCCTTGGTGTAGTTGGGCGGATAGATGTGGTGATGGGTATCGATGATGCGCGGACCGCCGCCGGCTGGCATGGTGTCCTCCCCTCGTGCGAAGGTCGCTATCCTAGCATCGCCCCTGCCAACGGAGGAACCCATGACCCGCGTGCCCGAACTTGCCGCCGAGACCCTGTCGCCCGAGCAGAAGCGCGTGCGCGACGAGATCGCCGGCGCGCGCAGCGGCCAGGCCTCCGGTCCCGTTCGGCGTGTGGCTGCGTGTGCCGGGGATCGCCGACGCCGCCAACCGGCTCGGCAACAAGCTGCGCGCCGAAGGCAAGCTGGACAAGCGCCTGTTCGAGCTGATGGTGCTCGTCGCCACGCGTCACTGGTCGGCGCATTATGCCTTTCATGTGCACGAGGAACATGCACTAAAGGCGGGCCTGGAGCCCGCCATCATCGACGCGATCCGCAACCGCCGGCGCCCCGATTTCACCCGCGACGACGACCGCCTTGTCTACGACACCGTGAGCGAGCTCATCGAGACGCGGAGCCTGAGCGACGCGAGCTATGCACGGGCGGAGGCTGCGCTGGGGCTCGAGCTTCTCATCGAGCTCATCGCTGCCGCCGGCTTCTACACGATGATTGCGATGACGCTGGTCGCTTTCGACGTGCCGGCGCGCGGCGGCAAACGCCTGCCGTGAGCGCAAGGGGTGACAAGGTGACGCGCCCAGCATAAAAGACGGCGATGCAGCGAGGGAGGATCGGCCCATGAGCGCGGCGGACGGGATCGCGACCAAAGTCATCGCCGGCGCGACGATCGAGGTGATCGAGCGCGGCAGCGGCCGTCCGCTGCTCTTCCTGCATCCCGGCATCGGCATCGACCCCGGCGCCGCCGTGCTCGAGCGCCTGGCGCAGGGCGCGCGCGTAATCGCGCCGCTCGCATCCGGGCTTCGGCCGCTCGGAACTGCCGCGGGGGATGACGACGGTCGACGACCTCGCCTATTTCTATCTCGATCTCTTCGAGACGCTACGATCTTGCGGATGCGATCGTGGTCGGCGTCTCCCTGGGCGGCTGGATCGCCGCCGAGATCGCGGTGAAGACGACACAGCGGATCGGGCATCTGGTGCTCGCCGATGCGCTCGGCATCAAGGTCGGCGACCGCGAGACGCGCGACATCGCCGACATCTTCGCCATGACGGAGGCGCAGTTCCTCGAGCGCGCCTATAGCGATCCCGCCACTGCAAAGCGCGATTACACCAAGATGGACGAGGCCGATCTCGTCACCATCGCGCGCAATCGCGAAGCCACGGCGCGGTTCGGCTGGTCGCCCTACATGCACGACCCCAAGCTCAAGGGCCGGCTCCATCGCATCGACGTCCCGACGCTGGTGTTGTGGGGCGCGAGCGACCGCATCGCCACGCCCGAGTATGGCCGCGCCTATGCCGCCGCCATTCCCGGCGCGCGTTTCGAGCTCATCGAGCGCGCCGGCCATTTCCCGCATCTGGAACAGCCCGACGACCTTCGCGCGGCGCGTTCTCGCCTTCGCCGCAGCCTCAGGAGCAGCGTCATGAGAGTCTTCCACTTCACCGAGCAGCCCTATTTCCCGGCGCCTGGAACGATCACGAGGGCTCGCTGCGGGTGGTCCTGCCCAATCGCATAATGCGATCCCGCACGTCGCGGCCGACCTCTTCCACCGCTATTACGACGAGTGGCAGCTCGCCGACGAGCTCGGCTACGACATCATGGTGAACGAGCACCACAGCACCGCGACCTGCATCTCCTCGACCGTCGTCGTCACGCTCTCGGTGCTGGCGCGGGAGACCAAGCGGGCGCGGCTCCTGGTGCTGGGCTATCCGATCGCACATCGCCCCGATCCCCTGCGCATGGCCGAGGAGCTCGCCACTATCGACGTGGTCTCCCGCGGGCGCCTGGAAATGGGGTTCGTCAAGGGCGTGCCCTACGAAATTCCCGTCGCCAACACCAATCCCGTCTACATCATGGAGCGGTTCTGGGAGGCGCACGACTTCATCATCAAGGCGATGACGAGCCACGACGAACCCTTCAACTGGGAGGGCGAATACTTCCAGTACCGTCACGTCAACATCTGGCCCCGCCCCTATCAGCAGCCGCATCCGCCGGTGTGGAGCACGACGAGCAGCCGCACCAATGCCCGCGTCCTGGGCGAGCAGCGGCTATGTCATCGCGACACTCGGCAGCGGCTACAACACGCGGGCGCTCTTCGACGCCTATCGCGAAGGCTGGGCGGCGGCGGGCCGGACCGCGGCGCCGGCGCCCGACCGCTTCGCCTATCTCGGCCTCGTCGCCGTCGCCACGAGCGAGGACGAGGCGCGCCGGCGCGGCGAGCTGGTCGCCGGCTATCCCCGCACCTCCGCGATCGTCGCGCCGCAATTCCGCAATCCGCCGGGCTTCGTGTCGGTCGATGGACAATGCCCGGCTGCTGCAAGGCAAGACCCCGCCGCGCAGCTACACCAAGGACGGCCGCGTCGTCAACATGGCGACCGCCAGCGTGCAGGAGCTGATCGACGCCGCCGTCATGTTCTGCGGCACGCCCGATCAGGTCTATGCCCAGATCGCCGATTTCACCGCGCATTGCGGCGGCCTCGGCAATCTCCTCATGATGGGTCAGGCCGGCCTTCTGTCGCATGCCGACACGGTCGACAGCCTGCAGCTTTTCGCGCGCGAAGTCATGCCGCGCCTGGAGGCGATGAAACAGCCGGCCACGGCGGCGACGGTGGCGGCCTGAGGCCGCCCGCGCGCCAATCAATCGGACACAAAAGAAAACCCTCCCCCTCGGTCACCGAGGGGAAGGGTTGATCTCAAACCGGCGGTTGCGACCGGCTGATTACGGCATCACGATCTCGACGCGCCAATTCTGCGGCTCGCGCACGCCATCCGGCGTCGGGACGCGCGGATCTTCCTTGCCCTTCCAGGACACGGCGATCGCGCTTGCCGGCACGCCGTCGCGCACGAGCTGGTCGCGCACGGCGATTGCGCGCTTGTGCGACAATTCGAGATTGTACTGCTGCGTCCCGGCCAGATCGGTATAGCCGGTAAGCTCCATGCGAGCCTTGCCCCCACCCTTATAGGCACTCGCCGCAGCCTCGACGACCTGCTGGCCGGCCGAGGTGATCGTCGCCCGGTCGAAGTCGAAGAAGACCAGGAAGAGCTGACGGACTGCCGGCGCGGGCGTGGCCGCGGGTTGCTCGGCGGCGGCGGGTGTCGGAGCCGGTGGCGGCGGCGGCGGCGGCGCGCCGAACGAGTAGGTGAGCGTCAATAGCATGCTGTGGTTCTGATAGTCGTTGGTGCTGAACTTGTTACCGGTCCGATCCTTGTAGGACGGGTTGAAGCCGTTGAGGAAGCGGTACTCGAGCCCGATCGCCACCGCATCGTTCACGGGTAGCGAATGCCCACCGACGGCTGCACGGCGAACATGACGTCGCTGTCGCCCACCACATTCGTGCCGCCCGCGGTAAAGCCAGCGAGCTTGACGCCGGTGGCGCCGATGCCGAGGCCGACATAGGGGGTCAGCGCTCCACGCGGGCTCCACGGCAGGTCGTAGACCCCGTTCAATCAGTACCGGCGAAGCTCTCGATTCCGCCGCCGGGGCTGACTCGATGCGCCGGCTAGCCCGGCGCCGAAGGCTGCCGCCATTGCTGATATGGAGCGACTTCACCCTGTTGTCGCGATAATCCATCTCCATTTCGACGTGGTAGGGCCCCATTTGTAACCGGCCGCGCCGCCGAGCGATGAAGCCGCTATCTCCCCGTGAACTGAACGATAGTCTGATGCTGGACCCGTTGCCATCGACGCCGTCGAGATGGTTCCATCCCCCCTCGAGGCGGAGATAGTACCCGTCCGGTTGATCGGTCAACATCTGCGCCTGCGCGGCGCCCACGCCATCAGGCTGAACGCGCTCCCCATAGACCCACACATGCCGGATTTTCATCCTACCCTCCTGCCGCGTTGCCTCGTCGGTCCGATCGCGGCTGCTTCATAATCCCTGCCCTGGCAACCGCAAGTAAACTTCCGCGCGCTGACACGCGTTCCCAGGAGCCGTAATATTGCCGGCCACAAGGCGGGAGGGGCAAAATCATGTCAGGGGTGCTCGTCATTACGGGCGGCGGACGCGGCATTGGTGCGAACTGTCGCGCTTGCCGCCGCGCGGCGCGGCTATCGCCTCGCCGTCGGCTATCGCACAACCATGCCCGCGCGCAGAGCCGTCGCCGCCGCCGTTGCGCGGCGGGCGGCAGGCGATCGCCTCGCAGCCGATATCGCCGACGAGGCCGCCGTGGTGCGGCTTTTCGCCACTGTCGACCGCGAACTCGGGCGGCTTTCGGGCCTCGTCAACAGCGCCGGCATCATCGGACCTACGGGCGGATCGAGGCGGTCCCTGCGGCCGGTTTGACCGAACTCTTGGCCGTCAATATCACCGGCACGCTGCTGTGCTGCCGCGAGGCGATCCGGCGCATGTCGACCGCGCATGGCGGCAGCGGCGGCGCATCGTCAACCTGTCCTCGGCCGGCTCGCGACTGGGCGGCGCGGGCCGACCGTGCCCTATGCCGCGAGCAAGGGCGCGATCGACAGCCTGACCTTCGGCCTCGCACAGGAAGTCGCGGCCGAGGGCATACGCGTCAATGCCGTGAGCCCCGGCGTGATCGACACCGAAATCCAACCGCCGGGCCGCGTGGAGCAGATCGGCCCGCTGCTGCCGATGAAGCGCGTAGGCCGCCCGGAGGAAGTTGCCGAAGCCATCCTCTTCCTCCTTTCGGATGAGGCGTCCTACATCTCCGGCGCCGTTCTCAACGTCTCCGGAGGTCGGTGACGGGCATCCGAATCGCGGTCATCGGCGCCACCGGCGTCCTCGGTCGCGCTGTGCTGCCGCGCCTCGTCGAGCGCGGGCACAGCGTCCGCGCCATCGTCCGCAGCCCGGTCCAGGCGGCGCATTTCCTCCGACTGGGCATCGACGCCGGCCGACGGCCCGCAACCGAAGCCGGGCGTTGGGCGGCAAGCCGCGGGCTTTTCATCGCCGCCGCGGTGGCGTAGAACCGACGCGGTGGACCCGGATGACACGCAGCACTACCGCGAGGCGGGCGTCGATATCGATGCAGGAAATGCGCTGGTCGAGGCGCTGAAGCCGCTGGCGCGGGCGACGGCGCGCGCCGGGTCCGATGCTGGGTTGGGCGGCTTCGGCGCGCTGTTCGATCTGCAAGGCCGCGGGCTACAGCGATCCGATCCTGGTCGCGACCACCGACGGGGTCGGCACCAAGCTCAAGATCGCGATCGCCACCGGCCGCCATGACACGATCGGCGACCGACCTCGTCGCGATGTGCGTCAACGATCTCGTCGTGCAGGGCGCCGAGCCGCTGTTCTTCCTCGACTACTTCGCGACCGGCCGCTCGAGGTCGAGACGGCGCGCACCGTGATGGCCGGCATCGCCGAGGCCTGCCGCGCGGTCGGCTGCGCCCTCGTCGGCGGCGAGACGGCGGAGATGCCGCGGCATGTACGCGTCGCGGCGACTATGATCTCGCCGGCTTCGCGGTCGGCGCGGTCGAGCGAGGCGCGGTGATCGACGGAAGCACCGTCGCCGCCGGCGACGTGGTGCTGGGCCTGGCGTCGAGCGGGCTGCATCAGCAACGGCTTCTCGCTGGTGCGCCGGGTGGTCGCCGAGCGGGCCTCGACTACGCGGCG
The DNA here is from genome assembly GCA_963832575.1 of uncultured Alphaproteobacteria bacterium. Lineage (GTDB taxonomy): Bacteria > Pseudomonadota > Alphaproteobacteria > ATCC43930 > CGMCC-115725 > DATJLY01. The sequence continues at coordinate 728,641 of CAWHUT010000006.1, read as the reverse complement.
CCCGCGCCGTTCGCGCCGGAGCAAAGCCTGCGGCGATGCGCTGCTCGCGCCGACGCGGCTTTATGTCGCAAGCTGCCGCGCCGCGATCGCCACCGGCGGCGTCAAGGCGCTGGCCCACATCACCGGCGGCGGGCTCGCTCGAGAACATCCCGCGCGTGCTGCCGGCGGGGCTCGCCGCCGAAATCGACGCGGCGAGCTGGTCCTTGCCGCCGGTGTTCGCCTGGCTCGCCGAGAGCGGGCGACATTCCGGCGCTGGAGCTGGCGCGGACCTTCAATTGCGGCATCGGCATGGTCGCGGTCGCCGCACCCGCGGCGGCGGCAGCGCGTAGCGCACGCGTTCGCCGCGGCGCGGCGAGCGCGTCCACGCCATCGGGCCGCATCGTGCCGCGGCCAGCAGGCGCGCCCGGCACGCTCCTCATGCGGGATGGCGGCGTCGTGGCCCGGCTGAAGGTCGCGCGTCCTCATCTCCGGCCGCGGCTCCAACCTGCGCGGCGCTGATCGACGGCCTGCGCCGCGCCCGACTTTCCGGCCGACGATCCGCCTCGTGCTGTCGAACCGCGCCGATGCGCCGGGCCTCGCCCACGCGGCACGCGCCGGCATCCCGGCACCGATCATCCCCCATCGCGACTTCCCGTCGCGCGAGGCGTTCGACGCGGCGCTCGACCAGCGCGCTCGACGAGGCCGGGATCGAGCTCGTGTGCCTGGCCGGCTTCATGCGGCTGCTGGACGACGATTTCGTCGTGCGCTGGCGCGACCGGCTCGTCAACATTCATCCCGTCGCTGCTGCCGGCCTTTCCGCGGGCTCGACACGCACGCGCGCGCGCTGGCCGCCGGCGTGCGCTTCGCCGGCTGCACCGTGCATTTCGTGCGCGCCGGCGATGGACGAGGGGCCGATCATCGTTCAGGCGGCGGTGCCGGTGCTGCCCGGCGACGATGCCGAGCGCCTGGCCGCGCGCGTGCTCGCGGCCGAGCATCGCGCCTATCCGCTGGCGCTGCGCCTCATCGCCGAGGGCCGCGTCCGGGTCGCGGGCGAGCGCGCGGAAATCATCGGCGCCGCGCCCGCGCCGACGACCGTCCTCAACCCGTCGGCCGACGCCTGAAGCTTGCCAAGAACGGCCGATCGGCTATGGTTGCACAGGCCTTGCGGAGATGAGGAAAATTCGGCGATGGCGATGACGGATCAGGAATATCAGCGTCACCTGCAAACATGGCTCGGCTTCGCGCGGCTGTTGCGCTGGGCCGTGGGCCTCATCATCATCGTCCTCATCCTGATGGCGTATTTCCTGCTGTAGTCAAGACACGCCGTCATCCTCGCGAAAGCGAGGATCCAGAGCGACCGCGCGTCGCTTGCGCCTGGGTTCCCGCTTGGCGCGGGAACGACGGGTGAGAATGACGCGACGCCGGCAGGCGTCAGGGGCAGAGGTCGAGGCCGCTGAAGAAGAAGGCGATCTCGGCGGCGGCGGTGTCGGCGGCGTCGGAGCCGTGCACCGAATTGGCCTCGATATTCTCGGCGAAATCCTTGCGGATCGTGCCGGGCGCGGCCTTTTGGGGATCGGTCGCGCCCATCACCTCGCGATTGACGGCGACCGCGTTCTCGCCCTCGAGCACCTGCGCCACGATCGGGCCGGAGGTCATGAACGCCACCAGGCTCGCGAAGAACGGCCGCGCGCGGTGCACGGCATAGAACTGCTCGGCCGCGCTGGTCGAGAGCTGCAGCCGCTGCTGGGCGATGATGCGCAAGCCGCGCTCCTCGAAGCCGCGCATTGATCTTGCCGGTCAGATTCCGACGCGTCGCGTCGGGCTTGATGATCGACAAGGTCCGTTCCACGGCCATGGGGACGAGCCTCTCTTTCGCTTGCAGCGGGGTCGCGGTTATAGCCGCGGCATCGGCCGCCATCAACCGGCGCCCCCCGCACCGCGCTTTTCCCAGCCGTTTGCGGTCTGCTGCCAATAGACGAGCTCGTAGCCCGCATCGCACTCGCCCGGCGCCAGCGCTCGCGCGCCGCGGCGACCGCGCCGTCATCGTTGCCGTCGAACATGTCGCACACGCGCCGGTAGGCATCGAGATGCGCGCTGTCGGCGCCGTCCACCAGCACGAGCATGGTGGCGCCGTTCGGATTCTCGTCGGCGGCGGTGAGAAAGACCGGCTGGCGCGCCGCGTTGCCATCACGCGCCGTGCCGTGCGGCAGGAAGCTCGCGTCGTTATAGGTCCACAGCAGCGCATCGAGCGCCGCACGCGCTCGTCCGAACCCGCCATCACCACGACACGATGGCCCGCGCCGAGCGCGCGTTCCAGAAGCTGCGGCAGCGCGCGCTCGAGCGGCGTCGTTCTCAGATGGTAGAAGCCGACCTCGGTCACGGCTCCTCGTAATGCTCGGCGACGAAGCGGTCGAGGAGCCGGAGGCCGAAGGCGGTCGCGCCCTTGGGCACGATCGGCGGCGTCCTTCTTCGACCAGGTCGTGCCGGCGATGTCGAGATGCGCCCACGGCACTCCGGTGACGAAGCGCTGCAGGAACTGCGCCGCGGTGATGCTGCCGGCCTCGCGCCCGCCGATGTTCTTCACGTCGGCGGCGTCGCTGTCGATGAGCTTGTCGTAGGCCTCGGCCAGCGGCATGCGCCACAGCTTCTCGCCGACCGACCGGCCGGCGGCCATGAGGCGCTCGGCCAGTTCTTCGTTGTTGGCGTAGAGGCCGGCATGCTCGTGGCCGAGCGCGACGATGATCGCGCCGGTGAGGGTCGCGAGATCGATCATGAGTTGCGGCTTGAACCGGTCCTGGCAGTAGCGGAGCGCGTCGGCGAGGACGAGGCGGCCCTCGGCATCGGTGTTGATGACCTCGATGGTCTGGCCCGACATCGAGGTGACGATGTCGCCCGGACGCTGCGCCGAGCCCGACGGCATGTTCTCCACCAGGCCGGCGATGCCGACCGCGTTGACCTTGGCCTTGCGCCCGGCCAGCGCGCGCATCAGGCCGATGACGACGCCCGGCCCCGGCCATGTCCCACTTCATGTCCTCCATGCCGCCGGCGGGCTTGATCGAGATGCCGCCGGTGTCGAAGGTCACGCCCTTGCCGACGAAGGCCAGCGGGCGCCGGGTTCTTGGCCTTGGGGTTGCCCTTCCATTGCATGCACGACGAGACGCGGCGGGCGCACGCTGCCCTGGCCCACGCCCAGGAGCGCGTTCATGCCGAGCTTCTTCATCTGCTTCTCGTCGAGCACCTCGACCTCGACGCCGAGCTTTTCCAGCGCGCGCGCCGCCTCGGCAAGGCTCTCGGGATAGATGATGTTGGCGGGCTCGGAGATGAGGTCGCGGCTGAAGAACACCGCCTCGGCGATGCGTTCTCGAGCGGCTGGAAGGCGCGCTTGGCCGCGGCCGGGTCCTCGACCAGGATGGTGAGCTCCTCGAGCGTAGGCTTTCTGCTCCGGCTTTTCCTTGGTGCGGTACTTGTCGAAGCGGTAGGAGCGCAGCCGCGCGCCGAAGGCGATGTCGGCGGCGATCGCCGCCTCCTCGGGCCCGGCGTGATCGACCGCAATTGCCGCCGTTTTCTCGCCCGCCGCATTGAGCTGCGCCACGAGATTGCCGCCGCGGTTCTGCCAGGCGCCGGGCTCGCTCGCGCCCGGCTTGCCGATGCCATAGAGCAGCACCCGCGCGACCTCGAGGTGGGCCGGCGCCAGCACCGAAAGCGTCTCCTCGCCCTTGCCCTTGAAGCGGCTCGCCGCCATGGCGCGGGTGAGCGCGCCGCCGCTCTCCGCGTCGAGCTTCGCCGCAGTCGGAAGCAGCACCCGTTCCTATGCAACCGGAACCGCAATCGTCCCCGCGCGCGGCAGCCGCGGTGCCGGCAAAGGAGATCTTCATGCCGGCTTCCCTCCTGCAATCCAAATGGGCGATAGAGGACAACCGAGCGCCGAGTCAACCGCCCCCCAGACGGTAGACGCGGAAGCGCGGGCGAGGAACACCGGCGACGAGGCCCGCCGGTAGCGGCGAGCGCGAACGGGTGCACGCCGGCGAAGACGATGTAGTCATAGTCGCGCCGAGCGTCGCGCGCGCCGGCCGCATCGAGCGGCGCCGTGCCGGTGACGAACGCGGCCCACAGCCGGTCCGGCGATGTTTGCTCGGCCAGGGCGCGCGATAGGCGGGCTGCGAACACGATCGGCTGCTGCGTCGGGCGGGCGAAGAGCGTCGGCACGAAAGCATCGCGCCGCGCCGCCGCCAGCACGGGAAAATGCGCGAGCGGCGTCGCCTGCGACGTTGAGCGCGTCGGGCGGGTAGGCGACGGCGACGCGGCTGCCGACGGCGAATGCGCGTCGAGCCCGGCGCAGAAGCGCGCGGTATTCCCGATCGCTCGCCGCCAGCTCGCGGCCACCGTGGCCGAGGCGCAGGAGCAGCATCGCGGCCGCGGCGGCGAGGACGACGCGCTCGCAGTCCGCGGCCGCGGCGCCACCCAGGCGCTGCCGCGCGCACAGCACCAGCGCCAAGGCCAGCGGCAGACGGCGATCGACGCCGGTCGCGCCCATGACATCCGTGGGCATGACGAGATAGGTGGCGGCCAGCAGCACGACCGGCAGCACCAGCGCCGGCGCCAGGACCAGCCAGCGCCGCCAATAGACATAGCCCAGCCGCCACGACGGCCAGCGCGAAGCACGCGATGTCGAACGGGCGATGGTAGAGATCGAAGACGCTGAACAGGAGGTCGAGCTTGCGTCCCGGCGCGCCGAAATGCACACCCCCACCCACGCCGCTTGCCGTGGACACCAGGATGGCTGCGGGCAGCAGCAGCGGCAGCGCCGCCACGCCAAGGCGCAGGGCCCCCGCGCCACGCCGACCGCGGTTGTACAGCAGTGGCGCCGCCTCGTGGCCAAGCCAGAGCACGGCATAAACACCCAACGCGGCGAAGTGCGCGCCATAGAGCGCCAGGGCAAACACGGCGCCCGCGGCAAGGCGCAGCGCAATGCCGCGGTCACGCAGCGCCACCGCAGCGGGAAAGGCGCATAACGCGAGGCCGAGGCCGAAGAGATAGTTGAGCATCCCCCACAGCAGGATGCGGTTGTAAAGCAGCAGGAAGGCCAGGCACGGCCACGCCGACCAGCGGCCGAAGACCACCCGATGAATGAGCGCACTGCCCCCGGCCAGGAGCAGAAACGTCGCCAGCACGAAGAGCTTCCCCGCCGCGATGAGCGGCATGAAGCGCATGAGCGGGGGCACCACGGCATCCATCGCCAGGTCGGGAATGGGGCGCCAGGCCAGCGCTATAGAAGCGCTGCAAGGTGGGGTCGTGCGCCAGCCGCGCCAGGAGCGCCATGCGCGCAAGATGATTGGGATAGTCGACGAGCGGCAGAATGCCGCAGCGAAGCACCGGCACCGCGGCGAGGGCGAAGAGCCCGGCGAAGAGCGCGGCGAACGCGCGCGGCGTAAGGCACGACAGATCGAGGCTCCGCATCGCGTCAGAGTTCCACGCCACACCGGCTGCCGCAAGCGCCCGCGGGGCACCAGCCACGCGAGGGCTAGGCTCGCGGCGGATGACGCCTCTATAATCATCGCGCCATGGACCGGATCACCCGCTACGTCCTGCGCCAGACCATCGTGATCATGGTGTTCGTCACGGTGGCGCTCAGCGTTGCGGTCTGGCTGCTGCAATCGCTCCGGCTCATCGATCTCATCGTCAACCGCGGCCTGTCGGTCGGCCTCTTTCTCTATCTCGCGCTCCTCATCCTGCCGCGCTTCATCGAGGTGGTGCTGCCGGTCGCGGCCTTCGTCGCCGTGCTCTTCGTCTATAACAAGCTCACCACCGAAAGCGAGCTCGTGGTGATGCGCGCCGCGGGCGATGAGCCAGGCCGGGCTGGCGCGGCCGGCGATTCTGGCGGGGCTCGTCGCCATGTGCGTGCTCTATGCGCTGTCGCTCTGGATCGTGCCGGCGGCCAACCGCGCCTTCAAGGACCTGCAGTTCCAAATCCGCAACCGCTTCGCCACCGTGCTCATCCAGGACGGCGTGTTCAACACGCTCTCCGACCGGCTGATGGTCTACGACACCGGCCGCAACGCGGCCGGCGACCTGCTCGGCGTGCGTGATCTACGACACGCGCGAGCCGCAAAAGCCGGTCACGATCTTCGCCGAGCGCGGCGCCTTCGTCGACACGCCGGATGGGCCGCGGCTCTTCATGGTCAACGGCACGCGGCAGCAACGCAATCAGGACACCGGCAAGCTCTCGGTCCTGACCTTCGAGAAATATACGTTCGATGTCGGCGCCCTCGGCGATGAAGGCGTGCGCAATCGCGATCCCGACGAGCGCTCCACGGCCGAACTTCTATCCCCGAGCGAACGGCAGGCCGGCGAAGGTGCGTCGCGCGCGCTTTTCGTCGAGATCAACATGCGTCTGGCCGGCCCGCTGGCGGGGCTGGCGCTGGCGATCCTGCCGGTGCTGTGCCTCCTTCCGGGCGAGTTCAACCGGCGCGGCCAAAGCCGGCGGGCGCTGACCGCGACCGGGCTCGCGCTGCTGTTAGAGTTTGTCGATCTCGGCCTCAGGGACCTGTCGGGCCGGTTCGACGCGGCCTTGCCGCTCCTCTATCTCAACCTGCTGCTGCCGGTCGCGGCGGTTGCATGGTTCGTATGGCGCGACCAGCGATTTGCTCCGGCGGTCCGCGTCGCGCCGCGGTCTTCGGCTTAAGAGGCGGCATGTTCCCGGGCAGGACGCTTTTCGGCTACATCGCGCGCCAGTTCCTGGGCTGGTGCGGCGGCGTCTTCGTGGCGTTGCTGAGCATCGTGTTCCTGCTCGACTACGTCGAGCTCATCCGCCGCGCCGGCGAGCGGCCCGACGCCACGCTGCTCGTGCTCCTGGAGATGGCGACGCTGAAGCAGCCGCAGATGGCCCAGCAGATCATGCCCTTCGTCATTCTGTTCGGGACGATGATGGCGTTCTGGCGTTTGACCCGCAGCAACGAGCTGGTGGTGGCGCGCGCCGCGGGCGTGTCGGTGTGGCAATTTCTCGCCCCGCCGCTGGCCGGCGCCGTCTTCATCGGCGTGCTGATGATCACCTTGTTCAATCCCATCGCCTCGATCATGCAGGCGAGCTACGAGCGGCTCGAAGACCGCATCATGCGCAACAATGACGAGCGGCTGGAGCTGCTGCGCACCGGTCTGTGGCTGCGCCAGAGCGACGGCAGCGGCGTGCAGTCGATCGTTCATGCCGACCGCTACATCGCCAAGGACAATTCGCTGCGCGGCGTGATGTTTCTGTTCATCGCCGATGACCGCACCTTGAGCCGCCGCATCGACGCCAGCCAGGCGCAGCTCACCGACGGTGAGTGGCAGGTCGAGGACGGCTCGGTGTGGCGGCCGGATCGGGTTCCCGAGCATTTCGACAAGCGTCGACGTCCCCACCAATCTCACGCCGCGCAAGATCCAGGACAGCTTCGCCTCGCCGGAAACGATGTCGTTCTGGGAGCTGCCGAGCTTCATCCGTCTGCTCGAGAGCTCGGGTTTCCCGGCGCTGCGCCATCGGCTTTATTTCGATTCGCTGCTGGCCCGCCCGCTGCTCTATGCGGCCATGGTGCTGATCGCCGCGGCCTTCAGCCTGCGCATGCAGCGGCGCGGCGGCACCGCCGTCATGATCGCCGGCGGCGTCGCCTGCGGTTTTGCCCTGTACTTCCTTTCGGACGTGGTGTTCGCTCTCGGTCTTTCCGCGACCATTCCGCTTGCGCTCGCGGCCTGGACACCGGCCGGCGTCAGCGCGCTTCTCGGTGTGAGTCTCCTGCTGCATCTGGAGGACGGCTGAGCCCCGATGCGCCGCGCGGCGGTCATGTCTTGGTCTCGCCTCGGCCGTGATCGTCGGCGCCATCGGCGCCGGCCGCGCTGCCGACCAGCCGCCGCGTGCCCGCGCAGTGCGTACGGCAGCCCGTCCTCGTCAGCGCCGACGAGATGCAATACGACCAGGATCTCGGGCTCACCGTCGCCAAGGGCCATGTCGAGCTCGACCAGAACCGACCAGATCCTGCTCGCCGACGTCGTCACCTACAACCAGCGCACCGACACCGTGACCGCGTCGGGCCATGTCAGCCTGCTGCAGCCAACGGGCGACATCATGTTCGGCAATTTCGTCGAGCTGCATGACGAAATGCGCGACGGCTTCATCAAGGATATCCGGCTGCTGCTGTCCGACCGCTCGCGCCTGGCCGGCAACACCGCGCGCCGCGTCGCCGGCACGCGCACCGAGATCAGGCGCGCCGTCTATTCGCCGTGCGAGCTGTGCCGCAGCGATCCCACGGCGGCCGCCGGTGTGGCAGATCGTGGCCGCGCAGGCCGTCCACGACAAGGACCTGCAGATCGTCGAGTATCGCGACGCGGTCATGGAGATCGACGGCGTTCCCGTCCTCTATGCGCCCTATTTCTCGCATCCCGACCCCTCGGTTCGAAGCGCGCCAGCGGCTTCCTGGCGCCGACCTTGGGCTTTTCGCAACACGCTCGGGTTCCACACCTCGATCCCCTACTATTGGGTGATCGCGCCCCGACAAGGACGCAACCTTCCGCCCGCTCATCACGACGAGCGCCGGCCTGGTGCTCGGCGGCGAATACCGCGAGCGCTTCGGCAATGGCTACATGCAAAACGACGCCAGTATCGAGGCGGGCGGCGGGCGCCAGACGACATCGGCCTCCAATACCGGCCCGCCGACGGGCCCGGTCCGCGGCGATTTCTTCGGCAATGGCGAATGGGACCTCACCGATTCCTGGCGCGTCGGCTATCAGGTCCAGCGCGAGACGGACCAGACCTATACGCTGCGCTATAACCTCCTCACGCCCTTCAACGTCCGCGTGGTGCCGACAAGCAACTTCATCGTGCCGTCCAACTATCTGACGACGCATCTCTTCGCCGAGAATTTCGGGCCCAACAGCTACGGCAACATCAGCGCCTACTCGTTCCAGAGCCTCAATCCGCTGATCGGCGATTCGGTCGAGCCGGCGGCGCTTCCGGCCGCGAGCTACGCCTGGAAGGGCGATCCCGATTCGCTGGGCGGCAGGCTCAGCCTCAACGGCAGCGCGCTCGATCTCGTCGCCCGCACCGGTCCCGAGATCAGGCGGATCTCGGGCGGCACCGGGTGGGAACTGCCCTTCAACGGCGCGATCGGCGACCGCTTCCTCTTCAGCCACCACCGTGCGCGCCGACGGCTATAATTCCGACCACGTGGCGCTGACGCCGAACTTCACCACGGTCACGAGCCTGACCAACGCGTCGGAATCGGTCGAACTGCCGAGCAACATGGGCACGACGACCGAATGGGCCACGCGGGCGTTTCCCGCAAGCCTCGCTCAAATGGCGCTATCCTTGGGTCCGCACCGCCCGCGACGGGAGCGCCCTCATCGAGCCGATCGTCGCCGCGGTCGCCGGTCCCATACGGCGAGAACCCGGCGCGGATCCCCAACGAGGACAGCCAGGGCTTCGAGTTCGACGAGCTGCAGCCTGTTCGTTCCCAACCGGCTGCCGGGCTATGACCGCGTCGACAGCGGACAGCGCGTCGATTACGGCATCCATAGCGAGCTGCATTCGACCGAGTACGGCAACTGGCAGACGCTGGTCGGGCAGAGCTACCGCTTTCAGCGCAACGACTTTTTCCAGCCCGGCTCCGGGCTCGACGGGCCGCCTCTCGGATATCGTGGGAGACGTGATGCTCACGCCCAGCCCGGCTACTCGACTTCGTCTATCGTTTCCGGGTGGACAAGAGCGATTTGGCCATGCGCCGGCAGGAGGCGGCGATCTCGGCCGGACCGCAAAGCCTGCGCGCGACGCTGAGCTTCATCTCGATCTCGTCCACGGCTGTCGCCGGCGCGAGCGGCATCCCCGCCGGCAATCAGCTGAGCGCCATCATCACCGCCCAGCTCACCGACTACTGGTCGCTTGCCGTCACCGACACGCGCTCGTTCGGCAGCGGCGGCGCGACCATCAATTCCGGCGTGGCGCTCATCTACCGCGACGATTGCCTTTCGGTGGTGGCCACCCTCACCCAGTCGGGCATCAGCGTCGGCGACGTGCGGCCGGGCGTGTCGATGCTCCTCAATCTGGTGTTCAAGAATCTCGGCGAGGTCGGTGAGCACGTCTTCTCCGCCGGCGGCACGTGATGTCCGTGCCGAGCCGTGACCCCTTCGGCATTCCCGGGCAGAGGGACAGGCACCGCTGCGCGGTGCTATCATTGCGGCGCCGCAGCCGCGGCCTTGAAATAACAGGCCCTCACGTCCTGACATGATGAAGTGGTTCGCCGCGCTTTTCCTCATCCTGGCCTGCGCCGCCTCGGCGCCGGCGCAGGAAAGTCACATCGTCGCCGTCGTCAATGACGACATCGTCACCGACGGCGACCTCGCCGCACGGCTCAAGCTGGTGCTGGCCTCGTCCAACATTCCCGACACGCCCGAGAACCGCCAGCGCCTGTCGGGCCAGGTGCTGCGCAGCCTCATCGACGAGAAGCTGGAGATGCAGGATGCCAAGCGTCTCAGCGTCGCGGTGACGAAGGAGGAGGTCGACGCCTCGATCGCCAACATCGAAAAGCGCAACAACATGCCGAAAGGCGGGCTCGACGCCTACCTCGCACAGCGCGGCATCCCGCGCAGCACGCTCGCCGACCAGATCACCGCATCGCTCGCCTTCGGCAAGGTGGTGCGCAACCGCGTCTCGGAGGATGTGACGGTCTCCGATGCCGAGATCACCGATGCCATGAAGCGGCTGCAGGACGATGTCGGCAAGCCCCAGAGCCGGGTCGCCGAGCTGTTCCTCTCCGTCGACAACCCGAGCCAGGAGGCCGAGGTTCGCGCGCTGGCCGACCGGCTGATCGACCAGATCCGCGGCGGCGCCAACTTCTCCGCGGTCGCGCAGCAATTCTCCCAATCGCCGAGCGCGGCCGTCGGCGGCGACATCGGCTGGGTGGTGCCGAGCGAGCTCAGCCCCAAGCTGGGCGAAGCCCTCGCCAAGATGAGCCCGGGCGAGATGTCCTATCCGATCCGTACGCCGGCCGGGTTTTATATCCTCTATCTCATGGACCGCAGGACGCTCGGCACCGTGGATCCGGCGCAGATCGTGCTCGCGCTCGACGAGGTGGTGTTCGCGCTGCCGGATACCGCGCTGCCCGACGAGCGCCAACGCGTGACAGCGCAGGCGCAGCAGGTCAGCGACGCCGCCAAAAGCTGCGACGACATGGTCCGTCTCGGCCGCGAGCGCTCGCCACAGCTCTCGCGCCAGGTACCGCAGATCCACGCCGGCGATCTGCCGCCCGATGTGCGCCAGCTCGTCCTGTCGCTCAAGGTGTCTCAGGCGAGCAAGCCCATCCCTTTCCCGGGCGGCGTCGGCGTCGTCATGGTGTGCAGCCGGCAGGACCCGCCGAGCATGCCGAGCCGCGACGAGGTGGCGGAGAACATTGCGCGCGAGCGCTATGACACGCTCGCGCGGCGCTATCTCCGCGACCTCCGGCGCGGCGCCTATGTGGACATTCGCGGATGACGGGCGCGATCGCGCTGACCGTCGGCGAGCCGGCGGGCATCGGCGGCGAGATCACGCTCAAGGCATGGCTGCGGCGGCACGAGGCGGGGTTGGCGCCGTTCTTCGTCATCGACGATCCCGCGCGGCTCGAACGGCTGGCGGCCTCGCTCGGATGGAACGTGCCGGTGGCACGCATTGCCGCGCCTGAGGAGGCGGCGTCGGTCTTCACCCGCGCGCTGCCGGTGCTGCCGCTTGCCTTCCCCGCGCCGGTGGTGTCGGGACGGCCCGATCCCGCCAACGCGGCCGCCGTGATCGAAGCGATCACGACCGCCGTCACGCTCGTCACCGCAGGGCGCGCCACCGCGATCGTCACCAATCCCATTCAGAAGGAAACGCTCTACCGCGCGGGCTTTCCCCATCCCGGCCATACCGAGTTCCTGGGCGCGCTGGCCGGCGGCGCGCGGCCGGTCATGATGCTGGCCTGCGCCGAGCTGCGCGTCGTGCCGGTGACGGTGCATGTGGCGCTCGCCGCGGCGCTCGCCGCCTTGAGCACGGCCGAGATCGTTGCCGTGGGGCGCATCGCCGCGGCGGCCCTCACGAGCGATTTCCGCATCGCCCGGCCCCGGCTCGCCGTCGCCGGCCTCAATCCTCATGCCGGCGAGCACGGCACGATGGGGCGCGAGGAGATCGAGATGATCGCGCCGGCGATCGCGGCGCTGCGCGCGGACGGCATCGATGCCACCGGCCCTTATTCCCCCGACACGATGTTCCATGCAGCAGCGCGGCGGCGCTATGACGCGGCGCTCTGCATGTATCACGACCAGGCGCTGATCCCGCTCAAGACCATCGATTTCGACCGCGGCGTCAACATCACGCTGGGCCTGCCGTTCGTGCGCACCTCGCCCGACCACGGCACCGCCTGCGACATCGCGGGCCAAGGCACCGCCGACGCCGGAAGCCTCATCGCCGCCCTGGAGCTTGCCGCCGGGATGGCCGCGCGCCGTACCGCGCCCGAAGCCGTTTCCTAAGCGCACCGATGCGCCCGACGGCGCCCGATCTGCCGCCGCTTCGGGAGGTCATCCGCCGGCATGGGCTGACGGCGCGCAAGGGGCTGGGCCAGAACTTCCTGCTCGACCTCAACCTCACGCAGCGCATCGCGCGTGCCGCCGGACCGCTTGACGCCGCCGACGTGATCGAGATCGGCGCCGGGCCGGGTGGCCTTACCCGCGCGCTACTCGCTGAAGGGGCGCGGCGCGTCGTGGCGATCGAGCGCGACGAGCGCTGCATCGCCGCCCTACAAGAGCTCGGCGCGCGCTTTCCCGATCGGCTCGCGATCGTTGCCGGCGATGCGCTCGTCCTCGATCCGGCGGCGCTGACCGTGCCGCCGCGCAAGATCGTCGCCAACCTGCCCTACAACATCGCGACCGCGCTCCTGGTGCGCTGGCTGCACGACATCGCCGCCTATGCGCGGCTGACGCTGATGTTCCAGAAGGAAGTGGCCGAGCGTCTGGCGGCCAAGCCGCATACTGGAGCCTATGGACGGCTTGTCGGTGCTGGCACAGTTTCTGTGCCGGGTCGAGACGGTCTTCGACGTGACACCGCGCGCCTTCGTGCCGCAGCCCAAGGTGACCTCGACCGTCGTCGATTTCATCCCGCGTGCCGTCCCGCTGGCGCCGTGCCGCCTCGACGATCTCGAGCGCGTCACCGCCGCCGCCTTCGGCCAGCGCCGCAAGATGCTGCGCCAGAGCCTCAAAGCGCTGGGGACCGAGCCTGCCGAGATTCTCGGCAGACACCGGCATCGCACCGACCGCGCGCGCGGAAGAGCTGAGCGTGGAGGAATTCTGCGCGCTCGCCGCCGCTATGCGCCGGCGCGCAGACGATTGATGAATTCGGAGAGCCCGATCAGGCGCTCGCGCCGCGCCCGTTCGGCGATCAGGATCGACTGCACCTGGCGCACGCTTTCCGCGAGATCGCGGTTGACGATGACGTAGTCGTATTCGGGCCAGTGGCTCATCTCGTCGGCGGATTTCGCCATGCGCTCGGCGACCACCGCGGCACTGTCCTGGGCACGCCGCGCCAGCCGCTCCTCGAGCACGGCCAGGCTCGGCGGCAGGACGAAGACGGAGACGAGGTCGTCGCGCACGCGCTCGCCGAGCTGCTGCGTGCCTTGCCAGTCGATGTCGCTGATGATGTCGCGCCCGGCGGCGAGCGCCGCCATCACCGGCGCGCGCGGCGTGCCATAGCAATTGCCGAAGACGACCGCGTGCTCCAGCAGATCGCCCGCGCGCGCCATCGCGTCGAACCGGTCCTGGGCGATGAAGTGATAATGCTTGCCGTCGATCTCGCCGGCGCGGGCCGGCCGCGTCGTGACCGAGACGGAGAGCGTGAGCGTCCGATCGGCGGCGACGAGCGCGCGCGTGATCGTGGTCTTGCCGGCGCCCGAAGGCGAGCTCAATACCAGGAGAATGCCGCGACGGTTGATCTCGCTCATCGCCGCCCCGCTATTCGATGTTCTGCACCTGCTCGCGGAGCTGCTCGATCGCCGCCTTGAGCGCGAGTCCGATGCGCGTGAGCTCGAGGTCGGCGGATTTCGAGCACAGCGTGTTGGCCTCGCGATTGAACTCCTGGCACAGGAAATCGAAGCGGCGTCCGACCGCAGCGCTCTCGACCAGCAGCGCGCGGGCCGCGGCGATATGCGCGTCGAGCCGGTCAAGCTCTTCGCGCACGTCGGCCTTGGCGATGAGGAGCGCCGCCTCGTGCGCGAGCCGCTCTTCCGGCAGCGCGGGCAGGGCGCCAAGCAGCGCCTCGACCTGCTCCTTGAGGCGCGCGCGCAACGCCTCGGGCTGGACCGCGGCGGTGGCGGAAGCGGCAGCGACGAGCGCCGCGATCTCGTGGAGCCGCGCCTCGAGCACGGCGGCAATCCGTTCGCCCTCCGCCAGCCGTGCCGCGGCCAGCCGCGCCAGCGCCTCGTCCCAGCTCGCGATGAGAGCGGCCTGGCGCCGTTCGCGCGTCGCCTCGTCCTCGGCTTCCTCGCCGCTTTCAAGCACGCCCTTGATCGACAGCAGTCCATCGAGGCTGGGCGGCGCGGTGGCGAACTCGGCGGCGACCTCGCGGGCGATGGCGATGACCGCGGCCAGCGCCTCGCGATTGAGCTTGATCCCGCCAGCACTACCAGTGCGCACCAGCGACAATGCGGCGGTGACGGCGCCGCGCTTCAGACTTTGGTTGATGCTCGCGCGCAGCGGCAGCTCGAGCGCATCGAGCCCCGGCGGCAGGCGGAAGCGGACATCGAGCGCCTTGGCATTGACGCTCTTCACTTCCCACACCCAGGACTGGTCGTCGGCGCGTCCCTCGGCGCGGGCGAACCCGGTCATGCTCGCGATCGTCATCGGCCCCCACCTCGTCCCCGCGGCAGAGGTTATCACTATTCCTCGCCGCCCGCGCCATGCTGGCGGCGCAGGTCGAAACGTTGCGGTTATGCTCTTCCAGCGTGCGCGCGAAGTTGTGGCGGCCGGTGCCGTCGGCGACGAAATAGAGCTCGCCGCGCTCGTCGGGCGCGACCGCCGCGGCGATCGAGGCCAGCCCGGGATCGTCGATCGGCGTCGGCGGCAGCCCCCTGTTGAGATAGGTGTTGTAGGGCGAGGCGACGGCAAGATCCTCATGATCGAGCGGATGGCCGAGCGGCACCGCGCCGCCCTGCGTCAGCGCATAGATCACGCTCGGATCGGCCTGAAGCCGCATGCCGAGCCGCAACCGCTCGATATAGACGCCGGCGATGCGCGCGCGCTCGTCGGCCTGCGCGGTCTCCTTCTCGACGATCGAGGCGAGGATCAGCGCCTGCTCGGGGTTCGCCAGCGGCAGGTCGGGCGCGCGCTTGCGCCACGCCGCCGCGAGCGCGCGCGTCATCGCCCGCTGCATGCGCGCGATGAGCTCTTCCCGCGTGGTGCCGCGCACGAAGAAATAGGTGTCGGGCAGCAGGCTGCCTTCCGGCGGCGGCGTGGCGATCGCGCCGTCGAGCGCCGGCGTCGCCTTGAGCAGGGCCACCGCTTCGGCGCTGGTGAGGCCCTCGGGCAGGGTGAAGCGGTGCTGCACCACGCGGCCGCTGGCCAGGAGATCGGCGACCGCGCGCGGGCTGATCGCCGCGGCGAATTCGTATTCGCCGGCCTTGAGCGCGCGCGCCTTGCCGCTGACCGTGGTGCCGACGAAGAACGTCCAGGGATGCGCGATGACGCCGGCCTGGGCCAGCGTGGCCGCGATGCCGGCGAGGCCGGCATCATGGGGCACCACCACGATCGTTGCGGTGGCAAGCGGGCCCGGCGCCTCGTAATCGCGCCACGCCCACGTGGCCGCCGCGAGCACAGCGGCCAGCACGAGAACGACGACGGCGCCGAGGCGCCACATGCTAGGACCCGCGATCGCTGGCGCTGGACGCGGTCATACCCTTAGGGCGCCGGCGCAAAGATGAGCGAGGCGTTGGTGCCGCCGAAGCCGAAGGAATTGGACAGCGCATAGCGCACCCGGCGCTCCTTGGCCTTGAGCGGCACCAGATCGATGTCGCAGCCCTCCGACGGATTCTCGAGGTTGAGCGTCGGCGGCACGATGCCGTCGCGCATCGCCAGGATGGAGAAGATCGCCTCGACGCTGCCGGCGGCGCCCAGCAGATGGCCGATCGACGATTTGGTCGACGACATCGACAGCCTGTAGGCGTGATCGCCGAAGAGCCGCTTCACCGCGCCCAGCTCGATCTCGTCGCCGAGCGGGGTCGAGGTGCCGTGCGCGTTGATGTAGTCGATGCTGTCGGCGGAAAGCCCGCCGCGCTTCAGCGCGTTGCGCATCGCGCGGAAGGCGCCGCTGCCGTCCTCGGCCGGCGCGGTGATGTGGTAGGCATCGCCCGACATGCCATAGCCCACCACCTCGGCATAGATCTTGGCGCCGCGCCGCTTGGCGTGCTCGAGCTCCTCGAGCACGACGATGCCGGCGCCCTCGCCCATGACGAAGCCGTCGCGGCGCCTTGTCCCAGGGGCGCGAGGCGCGCTCCGGCTCGTCGTTGAAGCCGGTGGAGAGCGCCCGCGCCGCGGCGAAGCCGGCGACGCCGAGCCGGCAGATCGCGGCCTCGGCGCCGCCGCACACCATGACGTCGGCGTCCTCCCACTGGATCAGCCGCGCGCGCGTCGCCGATGGCGTGCGCGCCGCTCGAACAGGCCGTCACCACGGCGTGGTTGGGGCCGCTGAAGCCGAAGCGGATCGAGACGTGGCCCGAGGCGAGATTGATCAGGTTCGACGGAATGAAGAACGGCGAGAGCCGGCGCGGCCCGCGCTCGTGCAGCGTGAGCGCGCCCTCGGCGATGCCGGGAAGGCCGCCGATGCCCGAGCCGATCATCACGCCGGTGCGCTCGCGCTCCGTCCTCGTCCTCGGGCTCCCAGCCGGCATCCTTGACCGCCTGCTCCGCCGCGGCCAGCGCAAAGACGATGAACTCGTCCATCTTGCGCTGCTCCTTGGGCGGGACCCAGTCGTCGGCATTGAAGGCGCCGGCCGCGGTCTCGCCGCGCGGCACCTGGCCGGCGATCTTCGCCGGCAGGTCGGAGACGTCGAACGCTTGGATCGCGCGGATGCCCGATTGGCCCTCGATGAGCCGCTTCCAGACGCGCTCGGCGCCGACGCCGAGTGGCGTGACGAGGCCGAGTCCGGTGACGACGACCCGCCTCATGTGTCGTGCGACGGCTTCACTTGTGCGCCTCGATGAAGTTGACGGCATCCTTGACGGTGACGATCTTCTCGGCGGCATCGTCGGGAATCTCGCAGCCGAACTCCTCTTCGAACGCCATCACCAGCTCGACGGTGTCGAGGCTGTCGGCGCCAAGATCGTCGATGAAGCTCGCGTTGTCGGTGACCTTGGCTTCGTCGACGCCCAGATGCTCGACGACGATCTTCTTTACCCGCTCGGCGACATCGCTCATTACTCGTACCTCGACAGATTAACGCGCTGGTAAATCGAACTCGGAACTTTCGATGGTCACGCGCGCGCATGTGCCAGCTGCGCCGGCGGCTGCAAGCGCGCCACTGTGCCAGAGTCGCCAGACGCGCCGGGCGCAAAGCTGCGCGCTCACATAATCGGCAGCACTCGCACTGCAAGCAGTTTCCGAAAAGCACGGCCCGTTCGCGCCAGGCGCAGATCATCGCCAGCCCGCCATTGACGTGCAGCGTGTGGCCGGTGACATAGCGCGCCTCCTCGCTGGCCAGAAACACCACGCACGCAGCGACCTCCTCGGGCGTGCCGATCCGGCCCATGGGAATGGCGCCCGCCAGCCGCTCGCGCTGCTCGGGCGACGAGCGCCTCGGTCATCGCGGTCGCGATGAAGCCGGGCGCGACGCAGTTGACGGTGATGCCGCGCGAGGCGACCTCGGCCGCCAGCGCCTTCGACATGCCGACGAGCCCGGCCTTGGCGGCGGCATAGTTCGCCTGGCCGGGATTGCCGGTCGAGCCCACGACCGAGGTGATGGTGACGATCCGGCCCCAGCGCCGGCGCATCATGCCGCGCAACGCGGCGCGCGCGAGGCGGAAGGCGGCGGTGAGATCGACGTCGATCACCGTCTGCCAATCCTCGTCCTTCATGCGCAGGGCGAGCCCGTCGCGGGTGAGCCCGGCATTGTTGACGAGGATGTCGAGCTGGCCGAGCGCCGCTTCCGCCGCCTTGACCAGCGCATCGCCGCTCGCGGGATCGGCGAGATCGGCGGTGGCGACGAGGCGCGCCGTCGCCGAGCGTCGGCGGCCAGCGCATCGAGCGCATCGCGCCGCGTGCCGGCCAGCGAGCACGCGCGCGCCGGCGCTGATGGAGCGCGCGCGCGATGGCGCCGCCGATGCCGCCCGAGGCGCCGGTGACGAGGGCGGATTTGCCGTCGAGGGTGAACATGGGCGCTCAGAGTCGCTTCAGGAATGCTTCGATCTCGGCGGGCGTGCCGACGGGGGCGGCGGCGATGCTGCGGTCGATGCGCTTGACCAGGCCGCTCAGCACCCGGCCGGCGCCGACCTCGGCGATCTCTGCGACGCCGGCATCGCGCAGGACGAGCACGCATTCGCGCCAGCGCACCAGCGCGTCACCTGGCTCGACCAGGAGCCGCCGGATCTCGTCGGGATCGCGCTCCGGCGCGGCGCTCACATTGGCGACGAGCGGCACCACCGGCTCCCTCACCTCGACCTCGGCCAGCGCGGTCTCCATCTCCGCCGCCGCGGGCGCCATCAGCGCGCAATGGAAGGGCGCGCTCACCGGCAGCATGATCGCGCGCCGCGCCGCGCTCGGCGGCAAGCGCCACCGCGCGCTCGACCGCGCTTTTGTGTCCGCTCACCACCACCTGGCCGGGACCGTTGTCATTGGCGCAGTCGCATACCTCGCCTTCGGCCGCCGCCTCCGCCACGGCGCGGGCGACATCGAGTTCCAGGCCCAGGAGCGCCGCCATCGCGCCGACGCCGACCGGCACCGCGCGCTGCATGGCACGGCCGCGCCGCTTCAACAGCCGCGCCGTGTCGGCGAGCGTGATCGAGCGCGCCGCGGCGAGCGCGGAATACTCGCCGAGCGAATGGCCGGCGACGAAGGCGACGGAGCGCTTGAGATCGAGCCCGCCCTCGCGCTCCATCACGGCATCACCGCAAGGCTGACTGCCATCAGCGCGGGCTGCGCGTTCTCGGTCAGCACGAGGTCGCTTTCCGGCCCCTCGAACATCAGCCGCGACAGGTGCTGGCGCAGCGCCTCGTTGACCTCCTCGAAGGTGTCGCGCGCGGCGGCGAAGGCGTCGGCAAGCTCGCGGCCCATGCCGACCGCCTGCGATCCCTGGCCGGGAAAGACGAGCGCGCGCTTCACGACGAGGCCCGTCCGCTCAGAGCGGGTGCGACAGCGAATTGGCCAAGGGAATGCCGAAGATCGACAGCACGTAAGGGTGGCAGCGCAACTGCCAATCGATGAGCTGGAAGTCGCCGCCGGTGGCCTCGGCATCCTCGCGCAGCCGGTCGTAACCCCGGGTGCAGATTTGATCGGCCTGCCAGTGCAAGGTGGCGACGGTCTTGGGCTGCGCGGTCGTGGCATCGCCGACTTTCGCCTGGGGCGAGGATACGCCGAAGACCTCGCGCGGCGGATCGCCCGGCAGGGTCCCATCGAACGAGTTGCACGCCCCGAGAAGCCCCGCCAGAGCGGCGATTGCCAGCCATCGGTCCATGTGATCCTCCAGAAGCGGCCCCAATACCCCCGATAGCACCGGGCGAGGGAATCTGTCCAGCGATGCGCGCACCGGCCGGGGCGGGCGGCTTGCGCGGCGGCCGGCTTGGTGTATAGTCCGCCGCCTCCTTGCCGGCCGCGCCGGCTAGGCCCGGGCAGCCCGTCGAAAATCGATCGGCGCCGGGCCGCGAACAGCCATAAGGAGATTGGATGCCCTTCTACGAGAATGTCTTCATTGCGCGCCAGGATATCTCCTCGGCCCAGGTCGAGGCGCTGGCGGATCAGTTCGCGGCGCTCGTCGGCGAGCATGGCGGGCAGGTCACCAAGCGCGAATACTGGGGCCTGCGCAACCTCGCCTTCCGCATGAAAAAGAACCGCAAGGGTCACTACATGCTGTTCAATCTCGACGCACCGTCCGCGGCGGTAAGCGAGCTCGAACGCAACATGCGCATCAACGAGGACGTGCTGCGCTATCTCACCGTGCGGGTCGAAGAGCTCGAGGCCGGCCCCTCGGCGGTGATGCAGAACCGCGGCCGCAGCGATGAGCGCGAACGCGGCCGCGGCGACGACCGCGACCGCGGCAGACGCAGCGACGGCTATCGCGACGGGCGCGAGGAATTGGCGCCGGTCGTCATCCCGACGGGAGATCCCGAATGAGCTTCACGTCTGGCACTGGCTCCGGCCCTGGTCCCTCCGGCCCCGGCGGCGCGTCCGGGCCGCGTCCGGCGACGCGCCGGCCGTTCTTCCGGCGGCGGAAATCCTGCCCCTTCTCGGGCCCGCACGCGCCGAAGATCGACTACAAGGACGTGAAGCTGCTGCAGCGCTTCGTGTCGGAGCGCGGCAAGATCGTGCCGAGCCGCATCACCGCCGTGTCGACCAAGAAGCAGCGCGAGCTTGCCCAGGCGATCAAGCGGGCGCGCATCATCGGCCTCCTGCCCTACAGCCTGCGTTAGAGGAACGACGATGCCGGTCGAAGTCATCCTCCTCGAGCGGGTGGAAAAGCTCGGACAGATGGGCCAGGTCGTGAAGGTGCGACCGGGCTTTGCCCGCAACTATCTCCTGCCGCAGAAAAAGGCGCTGCGCTCGACGAAAGAGAACCGCGCCTATTTCGAAACGCAGCGCACCCATCTGGAAGCCAACAATCTCGAACGCCGCAGCGAGGCCCAAGAGGTCGCGAAGAAGCTCGAGGGCATCACGGTCGTGGTGATCCGCCAGGCCGGCGAGAGCGGTCAGCTCTATGGCTCGGTGACGGCGCGCGACATCGCCGACGCGGTCACCGCTGCCGGCTTCACCGTCGGGCGCGGCCAGATCGTGCTGGAGCGCGCGATCAAGACCCGCGGGCTCCACCGCCAGCGCGTCGTGCTGCATCCGGAAGTGGCCGTGCACGTCACCGTCAACGTCGCCCAATCGGCCGAGGAGGCCGAGATGCAGGCCAAGGGCGTCGAGGCGCCGCGCGTCGAGGCCGAGCCAGCGGCGGCAGCGGCCGACACCGACGAGGCCTCTCCCGCCGACTGATCCACCGCGTCATTCCCGCGCCGACGCGGTGGCAAGACTGGCGGCGTTCATCGGAATCAGGGGTGCCCGGCCATGAAATTCGCGCATTTCGCCCATGTCTGGGGCAAGCCGGGAATGACCGCCGCGGAGCGCTATCGCCAGCTGTGGCGCGAGCTCAAGCTCTGCGACGAGCTGGGCTTTGATTACGGCTTCTGCGTCGAGCATCATTTCCGCCACGACGAAAGCTGGATGTCGGCGCCCGGCCTCTACACCGTCGCCGCCGGAATGCAGACGAGTCGCATCCGTCTGGGCGCGATGGGCCACATCGTGCCGCTACACAATCCGCTGCGCCTCTTGGAAGAAATCGCCGTTGCCGATCAGATGCTCGGCGGGCGCGTCGAGGTTGGCCTCGTCCCCGGTATCAACGCCGGCTACTTCCGCCCGTTCGATGTCGATTTCCAGACGCGGCGCGAGGTCACGCTCGAGTTCGTCGAGCTCATGGAAACCGCGTACGGCACCGATGGCAGCTTCAGCTTCGATGGCCGCCACCATCACGTCGCCGACGTGGACTTGGCGGTACGGCCGGCGCAGCGTCCGCGTCCGCCGCTGTGGATCGAGACGCGCGACCCCGCAACGCTCGCCTTCTGCGCCAAGCATGGCATCAATGCCGGGTATTTCTTTCTCTTCCCGCGTCCGGACGCGGCGCCGCGCTATCGCGCATTCCTCGAGCGCTGGCGCGAGGCAGGCTGGAAGCACAAGCCGCGCATCGCCTACTCCACCGTGGTCTATGTCGATGAGACCGACGAGAAGGCGCTGAAGACGGCGCTAGCTGAGGCCGGGCGCGCCTATCGCGGCTTTCTGCCGGCGGCCGAAACCAAGGCCGAATTGCAGGCGCTGCAGAACGAACATGCCAAGCTCTTCGATGCGCGCGGCGAGCCGGGCTCGGCCGAAGTGGTGCGTCATCTCACCGACGCCGACTATCTGCTCGAGCACGATCTCATCCTCATCGGCTCGCCCGCGACCGTGACGCGCAAGCTCGAGGCCTATGCCAGCGAGGGCCTGTTCGACACCTTCTTCGGCGAGTTCAATTTCGGCCATCTTGCCGAGGCTGACCTGATGCGCTCCATCCGCCTCTTCGGCACCGAGGTGATGCCGGCGCTGCGCGACTTCGAACCCTATTAGGAGGCAAGACCCCCGCCGATTCGAAGGGGTTGACGGAATCCGTTCCCAGATGTTGATTGGTCATGGATAGCTGATGCCATCAAAATCGGGGAGCTGGCCTCATGCTGCTTTCATATCTGCTCAGGCACCTGATGCGCCGGGGGACATTGCGGCTCATCGATGCCACCGGTCAGGTCCAGGTTTTTTCGGGCGAGCCTGGGCGCACCGTCACCATGCGGCTCCACGACCGCGCCGTCGCGGGTGAGCTTTTCCGCAACCCGCGGCTCAAGCTCGGCGAGGCCTACATGGACGGCAGGCTTACGGTCGAGGATGGCAGCCTTTACGACCTCCTCGATCTCCTGTGCCTCAACATGACGCTGGCGCCGCCCAGCGTGCTGACGCCGCTCTACGAGGGCTTCGGCCACGCTTTTCGCGTTTTCCAGCAGTACAACCCGCGGCGCAAGTCTCGGGCGAACGTGGCGCATCATTACGACTTGTCGCGGATCCTCTATGATCTCTTCCTCGACGCCGACCGGCAGTATTCCTGTGCCTATTTCACCGCGCCCGATCAAACGATCGAGGTGGCGCAGGCCAACAAGAAGCGGCACATCGCGGCGAAACTCCTGCTCCAGCCGGGCCAGCACGTGCTCGACATCGGCTGCGGCTGGGGCGGGCTGGCGCTTTACCTCGCCAAGGAGTGTCGGGTCGAGGTCACCGGCCTCACCCTTTCGACCGAGCAGCTCGAGCTGGCGCGCTATCGCGCCTCCGCCGCGGGCCTGTCCGACCGCGTGCACTTCGAGCTTCTCGACTATCGCGAGGTTCAGGGGCGCTACGACCGCATCGTCTCGGTCGGCATGTTCGAGCATGTCGGCGTCGTCCATTACGGCAATTTCTTCCGCAAGGTGCGGGATTTGCTCGCCGATGACGGCGTCGCGCTGTTGCATTCGATCGGGCGCGCCGATGGACCCGGCAGCACGAATCCGTGGATTCGCCGCTACATCTTCCCCGGCGGCTATTCGCCGGCCTTGAGCGAGGTGACGCCGGTGGTCGAGCGCACCGGGCTCTACATCACCGATGTCGAGGTGCTGCGCCTTCATTACGCCGAGACGCTGAAGGCGTGGCGCGCGCGCTTCATGGCCAATCGCGAGCGCATCCGCGCGCTTTACGACGAGCGCTTCTGCCGCATGTGGGAGTTCTATCTCACAGGCTGCGAGCTCGCCTTCCGCCGCCAAGGCCACGTCGTTTTCCAGGTCCAGATGGCCAAGCAGGTCGATGCCGTGCCGCTGACGCGCGACTACATGGTCGACTGGGAGCGCAGCCACCAGGCACCGCTCGCCGCCGACCGCGCCGCGTGAGTTCGATTCGACCACGGGTTCCACAGCCTGTGGGCAGAATAGCGTCTGCCGCAGCGACGGTGGCGTGTTAGACTCGGCCTCATGGAGAACGCACGTTCGAACGTGACGCCGCTGCGCGACGCGGAGAGTGGCTATCGCACGCCGCCCAGCAACGTCGAGGCCGAGCAGGCGCTGCTGGGCGCCATTCTCGTCAACAACAACGCCTTCCACCGCGTCGCCGAATTCCTGCTGCCCGAGCACTTCGCCACCGCCGTGCACGGGCGCATCTTCGCCGCGATCATGAAGCTCGTCGAGCGCGGCCAGATCGCCAACCCGGTGACGCTGAAGAATTTCTTCGACCAGGACAGCGCGCTCGCCGAGATCGGCGGGGCGCAGTATCTGGCGCGCTTGGCGGCCAGCGTCGTCACCATCATCAATGCCGAGGATTACGGCCGCTCCCTCTACGACCTCCATCTGCGCCGCCAGCTCATCACCATCGGCGAGGACATGGTCAACGAGGCCTATGCCTACGATTTCGAACGCGCGGCGCGCCAGCAGATCGAGGAGGCCGAGAAGCGCCTGTTCGATCTTGCCACCGGCGGCCAGGCCGAGGGCGGCTTCCGTCCCTTCGACCAGGCGCTCGCCGAAGCCATCGCCATGGCCGAGACGGCGTTCAAGCGCAGCGGCCGCACCACCGGCATCTCCACCGGGCTTCATCGATCTCGACAAGCTGCTGGGCGGGCTTCATCCCGTCCGATCTCATCGTGCTGGCCGGGTCGGCCGTCGATGGGCAAGACCGCGATCGCCACCAATATCGGCTTCCACGCAGCGCGCAGCTTCCGCGCGCAGCTTCTGGCCGACGGACGGACCGGAGCCGAAGACGGGGGCCGCGTCGGGTTCTTCTCGCTGGAAATGTCGGCCGAACAGCTCGCCACCCGCATCCTGTCGGAGGAATCGGGCGTCTCCTCGAGCAACATCCGCAAGGGCGAGGTGTCGCACGAGGACTTCGACCGCTTCATCGAGGCGAGCCAGCGCCTCGCCGTGGCGCCCTTCTATATCGACGACACGCCGGCGCTCTCGATCGCGGCGCTGCGCACGCGGGCGCGCCGGCTCCAGCGCCAGCACGGGCTCGACCTCATCATCATCGATTACCTGCAGCTCATCCGCGGCACCGGCGACGGGCGCCAGGACAACCGGGTGCAGGAGATCTCCGAGATCACCCGCGGCCTCAAGACGCTGGCCAAGGAGCTGAACGTGCCGGTGATCGCGCTGTCGCAGCTCTCGCGCGCGGTCGAGGCGCGCGAGGACAAGCGGCCGATGCTGTCGGACCTGCGCGAGTCGGGCTCGATCGAGCAGGACGCCGACGTCGTCATGTTCGTCTATCGCGAAGAATATTACCTGAGCCGCGGCGAGCCCGGCCGCCGCGCCCGAGGAGAACGACGACAAGTACAACGAGCGCTACGAGCGCTGGCACAAGCGGCTGGAGGAAGTCACCGGCACGGCCGAGCTCATCGTCGCCAAGCAGCGCCACGGCCCCATCGGCAAGGTGACGCTGCGCTTCGACCACGAGACGACGCGCTTCGACAATTACGTGAGTGAAGACCGCCTGCCCGATGCCCGCTTCTGACGGGCGGCCCGCGAGCCGCGCCCTTGCGCGTGCGCCGTCGATTCTCGAGATCGATCTCGACGCGATCGTCGGCGAACTGGCGCGGGCTTGCCGCGCGCATCGGTGGGCCCGGGCGCTGCGCCGCGGTGGTCAAGGCCGATGCCTATGGGCTGGGCGCGGCGCAGGTAGCGCCCGCGCTCGCCGCGGCCGGGTGCCGGCTTTTCTTCGTCGCAACGCTCGCCGAAGGACTGGCGCTGCGCCGCCTCCTGCCGCAGGCCGAGATCGCGGTGCTGAACGGCCTGGTGCCGGCGCACCCCGGCCGTCTTCCGGCGGGCGCGGCTGCTGCCGGTGCTCAACGATCTCGGCCAGATCGCCGCGCTGGCGCCGCTCCGCGCGCCGGCGGCGGCGCCATGCTGCACATCGATACCGGCATGGCGCGGCTCGGCCTGCCGCGGGACGAGCTCGACCGCCTCTGCCGCCGAGCCCGAGCGGCTTCGAGGGCGTGGCGCTCGCCGGCATCCTCAGCCACCTCGCCTGCGCCGGCGAGCCCGACGACCCCCTGAACGAGGCCCAGCGCCAGGCCTTCGCCGCCGCGCTCGCCCGCCTGCCGCGCGCGCCGGCAAGCCTCGCCGCGTCCTCGCGGCCTCTTCCTCGGGCCGCACTATCATTTCGATTTCGCCCGGCCGGGAGCCGCGCTCTACGGCGTGAACCCGCTTCCGGGCCACCCCAATCCGATGCAGCAAGTCGTTCGATTTCAAAGGCAGAATCCTTCAGGTGCGCGAGCAATTGACAGGGGCGCGACCGTTGGCTATGGTGCGGCGCACCGCATGGGCCGGGCCGGCCGTATCGCCACCATCGCCGTCGGCTACGCCGATGGCTGGCTCCGGTCCTCAAGCCATCGAGGCAGCGTCGGTCATCGCCGGTCAGCGGGCCCCCGTCGTCGGACGCATCTCCATGGACCTCTTGACGCTCGATGTGACGGGGATCGATCCGGCGGTGGCGCGGCCCGGCGCGCTGGTCGATCTTCTCGACGAGACCTACGGCGTCGACGCGGCGGCAGCGGCGGCGGGCACCATCGGCTACGAGATCCTGACCTCGATCGGCCGGCGCGCGCTGCGCATCCACAGCGGCGGACCCGGCTGAGCATGCTCGATTTCCTCGCGTCCGTCGGCCGGGTCTTCCTCAGCTTCCTGCTCGCCACCGGGCGGCTTGCGCTTTCACCATCGAGGCGCTGTCGCCATTGCGTGCGGCCGCCCTTCTATGGCGCGGCTCTTCCTGCGCCAGATCATCGATATCGGCTATTACTCGCTGCCGGTGGTGGGGCTCACGGCGATCTTCACCGGCATGGTGCTGGCGCTGCAGACCCATACCGGCTTCTCGCGCTTTGCCGCGCAGGGCGCCGTCGCCACCGTGGTGCTGCTGTCGATGACGCGCGAGCTCGGGCCGGTGATCGCCGCGCTGATGGTGGCCGGCCGCATCGGCGCGGCGATCGCGGCCGAGATCGGCACCATGCGCGTCACCGACCAGATCGACGCGCTCACGACGCTGTCGACCAATCCGTTCAAGTATCTGGTCGTGCCGCGCATCCTGGCCGGGCGTGATCACGCTGCCGGCGCTGGTGCTCGTCGCCGACGTCATCGGCGTGTTCGGCGGGTTTCTCGTCAGCACCTACAAGCTCGGCTTCAACGCCGCCGGCTATCTCGGCCAGACCGCCGACAATCTGCGCACCGACGACGTCGTCTCGGGCCTCGTCAAGGCGGCGGTGTTCGGCTTCATCGTCACCATCATGGGCTGCTATCACGGCTACCACTCGCGCGGCGGCGCGCAGGGCGTGGGCGCGGCGACGACCTATGCCGTCGTCTCGGCCTCGATCCTCGTCCTGCTCGTCGACTATCTCCTGACCAGCTGTGCCTGTTTCTCTAGCCGATGAGCCGGCAGCACGCGCCGAAGATCACCGTCCGCGGCCTGCAAGAAGTCCTTCGGCGCGCAATCGCGTGCTCGACGGCATCGATCTCGATGTCGGCGTCGGCGAGAGCCTCGTCGTCATCGGCGGCTCGGGCTCGGGCAAATCGGTGATGGTGAAATGCATCCTCGGCCTCATCGACGCCCGACGCCGGCTCGATCATGATCGACGGGCGAGGAGGTGACCGGCGTTCGGGACCGGCGAGCGCGAAGCGGTGATGCACAAATTCGGCATGCTGTTTCAGGGCTCGGCCTTGTTCGACTCGCTGCGGGTATGGGAGAATGTCGCGTTCGGCCTGATCCAGGGCCGCGGCATGGATCGCCGCCACGCCAAGCACATCGCCCTCGAGAAACTCGCCGCCGTCGGGCTCGGCCCCGAGGTCGGCGAATTGCGCCCGGCGGAGCTGTCGGGCGGCATGCAGAAGCGCGTGGCACTGGCGCGCGCCATCGCCGCCGAGCCGGAAATCATCATCTTCGACGAGCCCACCACCGGCCTCGATCCGATCATGGCCGACGTGATCAACGAGCTCATCGTCAAATGCGTGCGCGACCTCGGCGCGACCGCCATCTCGATCACGCACGACATGGCGAGCACGCGCAAGATCGCCGACCGCGTCGCCATGATCTACAAGGGCAAGATCATCTGGAACGGCGCCGTTCCGGCGATGATCGACATTCGGGCAACCCGTACGTCGACCAGTTCATCCACGGCCGCGCCGACGGCCCGATCAAGATGGAGGTCCGCGCGCTGTGACGCGCGGAAGCCTGATCCATGGCGCGCGCCCAGACCCGCTATGTCTGCCAGCAATGCGGCGCCGTGCATCCCAAATGGAGCGGCCGGTGCGATGACTGCGGCGGCTGGAACACGCTCGCCGAGGAGGCGGTGCGCCTGGCGCCGCCCAAGGGCTTGAGCGGCGGCAAGGGCCGCACGCTCGCGTTCGTCGGCCTTGACGGGCGGCGAAGCGGCGGCCGCGCGCCGCATCTCCGGCCTGGCCGAGTTCGACCGCGTCTGCGGCGGCGGGCTGGTGCCGGGCTCGGCGCTGCTGGTCGGCGGCGATCCCGGCATCGGCAAGTCGACGCTGCTGCTCCAGGTGGCGGCGGCGCTGGCGCGGGGCGCGGCAGCGCGGCGCTCGATGCGTCTACATCTCGGGCGAGGAATCGCTCGACCAGGTGCGCCTCCGAGCGCGCGCGGCTGGGCATCGCGCAGGCGCCGGTGCAGCTTGCCGCCGCGACCAGCATCCGCGACATCGCCGGCACGCTCGACCGCGCCGACGCGCCGGGACTCGTCGTCATCGATTCGATCCAGACCATGTATCTCGACACGCTCGACAGCGCGCCCGGCACGGTGGGCCAGGTGCGCGCCTCGGCGCAGGAGCTGATCCGCCTCGCCAAGGCGCGCGGCTTCAGCCTCATGCTGGTCGGCCACGTCACCAAGGACGGGCTCATCGCCGGCCCGCGCGTGCTCGAGCACATGGTCGACACCGTGCTCTATTTCGAGGGCGAGCGCGGCCACCAGTTCCGCATCCTGCGCGCGGTCAAGAACCGCTTCGGCCCGACCGACGAGATCGGCGTCTTCGAGATGACCGATGCGGGTCTGGCCGAGGTGCCCAATCCCTCGGCGCTCTTCCTGGGCGAGCGCCAGAGCCCGGTGAGCGGCGCCGCGGTCTTCGCCGGCATCGAGGGCACGCGGCCGATGCTGGTCGAGATCCAGGCGCTGGTCGCGCCCGCCTCCTATGGCACGCCGCGCCGCGCCGTGGTGGGCTGGGACGGCAATCGCCTCGCCATGGTGCTGGCCGTGCTGGAGGCGCGCTGCGGCGTCGCGATCGGCGCCAAGGACATCTATCTCAACGTCGCCGGCGGCCTGCGCATCGCCGAGCCGGCGGCCGATCTCGCCGTCGCCGCGGCGCTCGTCTCGGCGCTCACGCTGGAGCCGGTGCCGCCCGACGACGGTGATCTTCGGCGAGATCGGCCTTGCCGGCGAGGTCCGCCCGGTGGGCCAGGCCGAAGCGCGGCTCAAGGAAGCGGCCAAGCTCGGCTTCGACGCCGCCCTGGTGCCGCCGCGGCGCGGCCGCGGCAAGGACCATGCGGCGGACCATGGGCTCGCCGTGCGCGAGCTCGCCCATCTGAGCGAGCTCGTGGCGCACGTTCACGGGCGGCGCGCGCGCGCCGCATCGTGCGCGGCGGCGGAGGACGACCATGAACGCGCTCGACATTCTCGTCATCGGGGTGATCGTGCTGTCGGGGCTGCTTCGCCTTCGCGCGCGGCTTCGTCAAGGAAGCGCTGTCGATCGCGGGCTGGCTCGGCGCCACCGCCGCCGCCATCTATGCCATGCCCTTCGCGCGGCCCTTTGCCGAGCGCTTCCTGCCGGAGGGCGCGGTCGCGGACGCGGCGCGCCGCCGGCGTCGTCTTCATCGTCACCCTCATCATCCTGTCGATCATCACGTCGGCAATATCGCGCGCCGGGTGAAGCGCAGCTCGCTTTCGGCGCTCGACCGCACGCTCGGCCTCATTTTCGGGCTGGTGCGCGGCGTCCTGCTGGTCGCGATCGGCTCGGTTGCGCTCTTCTACGTGCTGCCGCAAGGCGGGCGACCAGCCGCAGCTGGGTCAGCCAAGTCGCGCACCCTGCCGCTCATCCAAAGCGCGACCGACAGCGTGGCGCAGCTTCTGCCGTCGTCGCTGCGCAAGAAGGCCGCCGCGTTCAACCCCGGCGGCAAGGCTCGACAGCGACTACCTGAGCGTGCTGCGCGCCTATACCGTGCCGGCGCGGCCATCCCGGCGCCAGCGGCCCCGGCATCGCGCCCGCAGGACCAGCAGCGCCTCAACCAGCTCATCCAGCAGATCGGCTCGACCCCCGAGACGCCTCGCAAAACCGGGCCAATGACCGCACCCCGTGACCCCGTCTGGCGCGGCGCCGCCGATCGCGTGTAGAAGTGCCGCAGGGATCCTCGACGCAAGCCGGTGCGGTCCCCATCTATAGGCCGGCGAGGCTACCAAGAGGCGGCGCATGCTCGTCACCAATCCGTTCGACGACGATCACCTGCACGAGGAATGCGGGGTGTTCGGCGTCTTCGGCCATGCCGAAGCGGCGGCGCTGGCGGCGCTTGGCCTGCATGCGCTGCAGCATCGCGGCCAGGAAGCGGCCGGCATCGTCGCCTATGACGGCGAGCAGTTCCACGCCCATCGCGCCATCGGCCATGTCGGCGAGAATTTCAGCTCCAAGGAGGTGATCGGCAAGCTCGGCGGCCATTCCGCCATCGGCCATGTGCGCTATGCCACCACCGGCGAGGTGGCGATCCGCAACGTGCAGCCGCTGTTCGCCGATTTCGAGTTCGGCGGGCTCGCCATCTGCCACAACGGCAATCTCACCAATTCCTATCACGTGCGCCGGCAGCTCGTGCGCCGCGGCAGCCTGTTCCAATCGACGAGCGACACCGAGGTGATCGTCCACCTCATCGCCACCAGCCTCAAGGAGCAGCGTCGAGGAGCGGATGGTCGATGCGCTGCGCCAGGTCCAGGGCGCCTATTCGCTGGTGGCGCTGACGCAGGAAGGGGTGATCGGCGTGCGCGATCCGCTGGGCGTGCGGCCGCTGGTGCTGGGCCGGCTCGGCGATGCGTGGATCCTGTCGTCGGAGACCTGCGCCCTCGACATCATCGGCGCCGACTTTCGTGCGCGACGTCGAGCCGGGCGAGCTGGTCATCGATCAGCCCCGGCGGCGTGCGCAGCACTCAAGCCGTTCGAGCGCGCGCGCAAGCGCCTGTGCATCTTCGAGTACATCTATTTCGCGCGGCCCGACAGCATCGTCGACGGCATCAGCGTCTACGAGACGCGCAAGCGCATCGGCGCCGAGCTCGCGCGCGAGAGCCACGTCGCTGCCGACATCGTCATCCCGGTGCCCGATTCGGGCGTGCCGGCGGCGCATCGGCTATGCCGCGGAATGCGGGCTGCCGTTCGAGCTCGGCATCATCCGCAACCACTATGTCGGCCGCACCTTCATCGAGCCGACCGACCACATCCGCCATCTCGGCGTCAAGCTCAAGCACAACGCCAACGGCGCCACCCTCGAGGGCAAGCGCGTCATCCTGGTCGACAATTCGATCGTGCGCGGCACCACCTCGACCAAGATCGTGGCGATGGTGCGCCAGGCCGGCGCGCGCGAGGTGCACATGCGCATCTCGAGCCCGCCCACCACCAATTCCTGCTTCTACGGCATCGCCACGCCCGAGCGCGAGCAGCTTCTCGCCTCGCGCATGTCGGTGGCGGAGATGACGCGCTTCATCGAGGCCGACAGCCTCGCCTTCATCTCGATCGACGGCCTCTATCGCGCCATGGGCGAGACGCGGCGCGACGCGCGGGCGCCGCAATATTGCGATGCCTGCTTCACCGGCGATTATGCGATCCCGCTCGCCGACCGCGACGCCGGCAAGGTCTCGACCCAGCTCTCGCTGCTCGCCGAGACCGTCTGAGCCGTGACGGCGGCGACGACGCGCGCCTTGACGGCCGGATCGCGCTCGTCACCGGCGCCTCGCGCGGCCTCGGCGCGGCCGTGGCCGTGCGGCTCGCCGCCGCGGGCGCGCATGTCGTGCTGCTGGCGCGCACCGTAGGGCGGGCTCGAAGAGACCGACGATGCCATCCGCGCGGCGGGCGGCGCCGCGACGCTCATCCCGATCGATCTGCGCGACTTCGACAAGATCGAGCAGTTGGGCGCGGCGCTTGGGCGCGCGCTTCGGCCGGCTCGACGTGCTGGTCGGCGCGGCGGGCGTGCTCGGCACGCTGTCGCCGATGGGCCATTTCGATCCCAAGGTCTGGCAGGAGGTGATCGACGTCAACCTCACCGCCAACTGGCGCCTCGTGCGCGCGCTCGATCCGCTGCTGCGGCGCTCGCCGGCCGGGCGCGCCATGTTCGTCACCTGCGCAGCGGCGCGCGGCAGTTCGAGCCCTATTGGGGCGCCTATGCCGCGAGCAAGGCCGCGCTCGAGGCGATGGTGCGCATCTATGCCGGCGAAATCGCGCGAACCACCGTGCGGGCCAACCTCGTCGATCCCGGCCCGCTGCGCACGCGCCTGCGCGCCACGGGCTTTCCGCACGAGGACCGCGCCAGGCTGCGCCTGCCGGAAGAGGCGACCGCACCGTTCCTCGCGCTCGCCGCCGCCGCAGTGCGACGCCAACGGCACGCTCGTCAGCTGGTCCCGCCGCGCCGGCGATGCGGTTGCCGCGCCGCCGCCCGACGCCCTAGGATTTTGGCGAGACGACCGCAACGAGGGGAGGCCACGCATGATCTGGTGCCGCTTTGAAGCCGGCGGGAAAATCTCCTACGGCATCGTCGAGGGCGAGACCATCACCGCCGTCGACGGCCTGCCCTGGGGCGAGCACAAAGTCGACCGGCACCACGCAGAAGCGCGCTGCGGTGAAGCTGCTGGCGCCGCTCATTCCCGGCACGTTCTATTGCGCCGGCGTCAATTACCGCAACCATGTCATCGCCGATGGCGAAGAAGCGCGGCGCCGAGCCGAAATTCCCCGAGAAGCCCGATATCGGCTACCGCTCCCCCAACGCGATCATCGCCGAGGGCGAGGCCATCGTGAAGCCGAAGGATGCGGGCGAAGAATTCCAGTACGAGGCCGAGCTCGTCGCCGTCATCGGCAAGACCGCGCGCAATGTGCCGCGCGAGAAGGCGCTCGACTACGTCTTCGGCTGGACCATCGGCAACGACGTGAGCGAGCGCGCCTGGCAGCGCGGCGACCGCACGATGTGGCGCGGCAAGGACACGCGACACGTTCAAGCCGATGGGGCCGTGGATCGTCACCGGCGCCGACTACAAGAAGATGCAGCACGATCGTGCGCCTCAACGGCAAGGCGGTCGAGAATTTCGCCACCGGCGACATGATCTTCGACGTCGCCGACTACATCGCGGCGATGACGAAATACGTCACCATCCATCCCGGCGACGTGATCTGGATGGGCACCGACGGCGTGCCCGAGAACATGAAGCCCGGCGACGTCTGCGAGATCGAGATCACCGGCATCGGCACGCTCACCAACCCCATCGTCGCGGAGACGTGAGGGAGCGCCGCGCGAGCCCCTCACCCTCCCACCGCTGACGCGGCGGGCCCCTCCCTCTCCCGCCCGGCGGGAGAGGGTGCCGAGCGGAGCGAGGCGGGTGAGGGTAGTGGCCACCGCCTCACCCCGCGGGGTGGAACAGCTCCGGGGCGAAGGCGATGCGGTCGTGGCTCGAGCGCATGCGCTCGGTCGGGCCCACGGCGATGCCCCAATGGTCGGAGCGGCCGGCGGGCCAGCGCCAATAATCGGGGCCGTGGGCGACATAGCGCGTCGTCCACCTGCTCCACCTCGGCGGTGTATTCGATCACCATGTCGTCGGGCGACAGGAAATAGGCGAAGACGTTGTTGCCCGGGCCGTGCCGGCCGACGCCCCACTCGATCGGGAAGCCGGCATCGCGCATGCGGCCGGCGCCGCGCATCACCGATTCGATCTCCGGCATCTCGAAGGCGACGTGGTGCAGCGAGGGATGGGGCGCCTGGACGAAGGCGATCGAATGATGGTCGCTGTTGCAGCGGATGAAGGTCATCGCCGCGGTCCGGTCCGACACCGTGAAGCCCAGCGCGCGCTCGTAGAACGCCGTGACGTCGCCGCCTTGGCCGAGTTCAGCACGCAATGCGACATCTTGCGCGGCCGATCGCGCTCGACGCCGGCATCGGCGTGGGTTGCATCGCCGCACAAGACGCGGACGGTGCGCCCTTCCGGATCCTTGAAGGCGAAGCCATAGCCGCCGCCGGGCTCGGCGATGGCAGCGGGCGCTTCGATCGCCGTGCCACCCGCCGCGCCGACCTGGGCATGGAGCGCCGTGACGGCGTCCTTGTCGGCGGCGAGAAGATCGATGCGCAGCATCTGCGCGCGCGGGCGCTGGTGCAGCGCGACGATGTGGTGATAGGGGCCGGTGCCGCGCAGATAGACCGATCCCTTGGTCGCGGCGACGGTCGCCAGGCCCCACACCTCGGTATAGAATTTCTGCCGCGCCGCCAAGTCGGTGACGCCGAAATCGACGGTCCTCAACGCGGTGACTTTTGCCGGTGCCATGGCGTGAGCCTCCTTAGGCGGAATGGGTTTGCGTGCGGGAATTTCTGGCCGCTTCCAGCGCGCGCCACACGCGCTCGCTCGTCGCGGGCATGTCGAGATCGCTGACGCCCAAGGGGGCCAGCGCATCGATGATCGCGTTCATCACCGCCGGCAGCGCGCCCACCGTGCCCGCCTCGCCCGCGCCCTTGGCGCCCAGCGGATTGAGCTTGGTCGGCACCGGATTGCTCTCGACCGCGATGTCCGGGAAGGTATCGGCGCGCGGCATGGCGTAGTCCATGAACGAGGCGGTGAGGAGCTGGCCCGAGTCGCGGTCATAGACCACCTGCTCCATCAGCACCTGTCCCGCGCCCTGCGCGACGCCGCCGTGGATCTGGCCCTTCAGCGTCTTGGGATTGATCACCGTGCCGACATCGTCGACGACGGAATAGCCGACGATCTGAACCTGGCCGGTATCGGGATCGACCTCGACCTCGCACACGTGGCAGCCGTTGGGATAGGTGTCCTGCGTCGGCGCGAAGGTGCCGGTCTCGAAGAGGCCGGGCTCCATGCCCTTGGGGATGCGCGGCACCAGATAGGACGTGCGCGCCACCTCCTTCAGCGTGACGCCGCGGTCGGTGCCGGCGACGAGGAAGCGGCCGTCGACGAAGGCGAGATCGGCCTCGCTCGCCTCCAGCATGTGCGCCGCGATCTTGCGCGCCTTGGCGATCACCTTGTCGGCCGCGACGGTGATGGCGGTGCCGCCGATCACGGTCGAGCGCGAGCCGTTGGTGCCGATGCCGAAGGCGACGATATCGGTATCGCCGTCGATGTAGCGGATGTCCGCGGGTGCGAGGCCGAGCTTCTCGATCAGGATCTGGCGGAAGATGGTCTCGTGGCCCTGGCCCTGGTTCTTGGAGCCCATGAGCAGCGTGGCGCCGCCGCTCGTGTCGAAGCGGACCTCGGCGAACTCGGCGCCCGGGCCGGCGGCGCGCTCGATGGCGTTGACGATGGCGAGGCCGCGCAGCTTGCCGCGCTGGCCCGCCGCCGCGCGCCGCGCCGGATAGCCATCGACATCGGCGAGCTCCACCGCCATGTCCATGTTGCGCTGGAACTCGCCGCAATCGTAATTGAGGCCGCCCAGCGGCGTCTTGTAGGGCATGGCCGCCGGCGAGATGAGGTTCATCCGCCGCATGGCGACGCGGTCGAGCCCCAATTCGCGCGCGGCATCGTCGATCAGGCGCTCGATGATGTAGATCGCCTCGGGCCGGCCGGCGCCGCGATAGGGCGCGGTCGCGCTCGCATTGCTGAAGGCGACGGTGAGATGGGCATAGGCCGCCGGCACGGCATAGGTGCCCACCACCGCGCCGAGACTGGTGAAGGTCGCGAGCAGGTTGCGGTCGGACGAAAGATAGGCGCCGATATTGCTGACGGTGTGAACGCGCAAGCCCAGAAACTTGCCGGCCTTGTCGAGCGCCAGCTCGGCATCGGCGATGACGTCGCGGCCATGCTCGTCGGCGAGCAGCGCCTCGCTGCGCTCGCAGCGCCATTTCACCGGCCGGCCGAGCTTGCGCGCCGCCCACAGCATCAGGCGATGCTCGACATATTGCCAGCCCTTGGTGCCGAAGCCGCCGCCGACATCGCCGGCGACGACGCGGATGCTCTGCTCGGGCATCTTGAAGATGCTGTTGGCGAGCATCTGGCGCACGCGATGGGGATACTGCACGTCGGCATAGAGCGTGAAGCGCTCTTCGCGCGGTATCCTAGGCGCCGATCGCGCCGCGCGGCTCCATGAACTGCGCGTGGACGCGCGAGATGACATAGCGCCGGCGTGACGACATGGGCGGCCTTGGCGAAGGCCGCATCGGTCGGCGCCTTGTTGCCGGTCTCGAAGACGTGCGAGATGTTGTCGGGACATTCGTCCCACACCGCAGGCGGCGCCGGGCGCGGCCGCCGCCGGCGGTCGAGGTGACCGCGGGCAGCGGCTCGAACGTCGATCGCGATCGCCTCGGCCGCGTCCTTGGCCCGATCGAGGCTCTCGGCGACGACCAGGGCGATGGGATCGCCGACATAGCGCACGCGCTCGCGCGCCAGGCCCGGGATGGGGCCGCGCGAACAGCGGCGACCCGTCGGGCCGCTTGCGCTGGATGCTGCACCCGCGTGGTGCCGAGCCCGTCGGCGGCGAGATCGGCCTGGGTGAAGACGCCGAGCACGCCGGGCATCGCCTGGGCCGCGGCAAGATCGATGCGCACGATGCGCGCATGGGCATGCGGCGAGCGCAGGACACAGGCATAGGCCTGGCCCGGCGACGTTCACATCGTCGATATAGCGCCCGCCGCCGCGCAACAGCCGCGGATCCTCGAAGCGGCTCACCGCCTGACCGATGCCGAACTCGCCCATAAAACCTCACCGTCCCTTGCCCTGCACAGCACCATTAAAGGGCCCGGCAGGAGCGATCTCAAGACGGGAGATTTCGCATCGACCCGCGCGGTCGAATCGCGCCGTAAGGAAGGCGATGCCGGTTAAGGGTTATCAGTCGCGCGCGTTGCTGCCGGGAGCGCCCATTTGCTCGGTCCCGTTGGAATTCTTGTACTGGTCGGACTGATCGTAGGGAGCGCCCGAAAAGATGGGAGCGCACGCCGCCACCGGTGCCGCCAGCGCCGCGGCGAGCGCGGCGCAGCGAATAAGAGTCATCGTCTTCATATCTTTGCTCCTCATAAAATCCATATGGTTGCAACCGCCGCACATGCAATGCTTCTGAGGGTAAACACCTATCCCGGTGGTGGTCGTTACCGATGCGCCCGGTAACCGCGGGAAATGAGCTGGCTTGCGCCGCCGGCCCGGCACCGATAGCGTCCGGCGGCGCGCTTCCGCGCGGCTTAAGGATGGGAACGAACGATGGCCAAGGGTTATTGGATTGCCACGTACCGCTCGATTAAGAATCCCGACGCGCTGGCGGCCTATGCGAAGCTGGCCGGGCCGGCGATCCAGGCAGGCGGCGGCCGCTTCCTGGCGCGCGGCAACCCCGCCAAGGTCTATGAGGCCGGGCTCGAGCAGCGCGTGGTCGTGATCGAGTTCGACAGCGTGCAGCACGCCACCGCCGCCCACGACAGCCCGGGCTATCAGGCAGCGCTCAAGGCGCTGGGCAACGGGGCCGAACGCGACATCAGAATCATCGAGGGCGTCTGACCAACCGACCGGCAGCAGGACGTGGCCATCGCCGCGGGGAGCGTCATCGAGCGGTAATGCACAGCGCTCCATAATCGGTGCGATCCCCTCAAACAAAAAGAGACCGGCGATGCCACGTCCGCTGCTGCGCAAATGTCTGCTGGCCCTGCTTCTGTTCGTGCTAGGCCAGTTTGCATGGCCGAGCGTTGGCCTGGCGCAAGGCGTGCTGGCGGCGTTCACCGTGCTCGGCACCCGACGGCGCCGTGGCGCGCGCGGTCGTCGATGGCGCGGCATGTCCGGCGGCCACGATCGACGGGCGGGCACTGGCGATGCAGGTGCGCGCGCCCGCCGACGCGCGCTTCCCGCTGATCTGCGACGCGCACCTGCCTGCGGGTGCCGCTTCCGCGCGGATCGGCACAACAGCAGTGCCGGTGCCGCACGCGGAAATCCGCCGCCTCGTGCTTTTCGGCGACAGCGGCTGCCGCGTCGATGCGCATGAGTCTCAGCCTTGCAACGACCCCGCGAAATGGCCGTTCGCGCGCACCAGCGCCGCCGGCGCGGCACTGGCGCCCGATCTCGTCATCCACGTTGGCGATTATCTCTATCGCGAGAGTCCGTGTCCGCCGAATGAGACCGGCTGCGCCGGCTCACCCTCGGGCGACGATTGGCCGGCGTGGCGCGCCGATTTCTTCGCGCCGGCCGCCCCGCTGCTGCGCGCGGCACCGTGGATCATGGTGCGCGGCAATCACGAGATTTGCCGGCGGGCCGGTGAGGGCTTCTTCCGCCTGCTCGATCCCCGGAAGCTGCCGACGGCCTGTCCGAAGATCAGCGCGACCTACCGCGTCCGCGCCGGGACGCTCACCTTCTTTCGTGCTCGATTCCGGCGAGGCCAACGACACCAAGACGCCCGACGATCTCGTCGCCGCCTATCGCGACGCGTTCGCAGCGATTCCCGCGATGGCGGGGGCGTGGATCCTGACACACCGTCCGATCTGGGGCATTGCGCGCGTCAGCAGCGCGGCGGGCGATGCGGGTCTTGCCAATTACGACGCGACGCTCGAGGCGGCATCGGGCAACAAGCTGCCGGCAGGCGTGGCGCTCGTCGTCTCGGGCCACATCCATCTTTTCGAGGCGTTGAGCTTCGCCGACGGCCGCGCGCCGCAGCTCATCTTCGGCACCGCCGGCAGCTCGCTCAGCGACGCCATCGACGCCGATGTCGCCGGCCATGCGATCGCCGGCACGACCATCGCCTATGGCCGCACGCAGCACGCCTTCGGCGTCAGCACGATGGAGCGCGCGGGCGACGGATGGACCGCCACCCTGCGCGACGAGGACGGCACCCCGCGCTTCACCTGCGCCATCGACGGACCGAAGATCGGGTGCCAGCCCTAGCGCGCGATTGGTTCTAATTGAAAATCGAATCGCTTTTCCCGTCGTCCCGGCGAAAGCCGGGACCCAGGGCGAGCGACGTGCATTAACACTGGACCCCGGCTTTCGCCCATAGGCGCTAAAATAAGTGGGCCATTGCTTGATAATGGCGTCGTCGCGGCGGCTCGTGGAGATGTCGTCGCAGTGCGGCGCTGGATTGTCGCAGGCGAGCGACGGTCGGCTGCGGAATGATCGCCTGAAGAAGCGTGGCGACGAGTTGACGCAGAACCCGCCAGGCACCGGGCGGCGTCAGGCGGCGTGGGCCGAGCGGGGAGAGTCCTCGAGTTCGTCGACGAGCGGCTCGAGCAAAAGGATGATCAGCAGATGAGCCAGCAGGTAGGGTCTGGCGGAACGTGCGTCGACACCCGGAGGTCCCCTCAGCCCGATCAGGCTCTTCAAGCGTTTGAAGCCGAGTTCGATGCGCCATCGCAGGCGATAGAGGGCGACAACATCGGCGGTTGGGAAGGCCTCCCGGGCAAGCGAGGTTACGAGGATCACCCAATCCGCAGCGATGAGCGTTCCCTGCGAGAGTTGATGGCTTCCCCGT
This sequence comes from uncultured Alphaproteobacteria bacterium, assembly GCA_963832575.1. Classification (GTDB taxonomy): domain Bacteria; phylum Pseudomonadota; class Alphaproteobacteria; order ATCC43930; family CGMCC-115725; genus DATJLY01. Next base: position 689,212 of record CAWHUT010000006.1, on the reverse strand, counting down.
TGCGCCTCCCGACGGGCTTTGCGCCGCGCCGCCTGTGCGGCTCCCACCGGCCGTTTGATGGCGACGAGACGCAGGCCAAGCGGCGGCCCGCGCTTGCGGCCGATCCAGATCGGTCGATCGATCCGTCCGCACGCCGCGCTCCGGCGCAGTTCGCCCCGGAGATCGACCGGCGCGCCATGGGCATCGAGCCAGCGTGCATTCCTCCAGCCGGCGCGGACGAGGATGTCGGCGCCCGCGGCCAGCACCGGCGCGATGCGATCGGCCTGCAGATAGGCGCGATCGGCGATGCGGATCGCGCCCGTGACGGCCGGGATCCGGTCGAGCCGCTCGCCCTCGCGCTGATCGGTCAGCTCGAAATGGCCAAAGCGTTCGCCGGGAAGGTCGAAGGCGCTGTGGATGCGCCACAGCTTGTTGTGCGTCCTGGCCGCCGGCCCGGCCTGCGGCACCGTTGTCCCATCGATGATCCGGATCAGCCGACCCTGGCTGGCCCGCGGCGCGCCAGCGGCCAGCACGCGGCCGACCAGCACGGCCAGCCAATCCCCGCACTGGCGCAGGCGATAGAGCAACGCCACATTGGATATATCGACCAGTCCGATCGATGTCGCCCACGCGGCGGTCGAGCGCAAGCCGCGCTCGCCCAGACAATACGCTAGGATCATCCGCAACAGATCGACTGCGCTTGCGATCACGCGCGCCCGCTGGAATGCCTTCGTGTCGCGCGCGCTGCGATCCAGCAGTTCCGCCCCGCCGAGCCGCGTCACGACGCTCGCCCAATCCCGATTCACCAGCGCTTCGTCAGTCATCGCAGTGTAAAATCACAACGGATTCCACGGTGCAAGCCTTATTTTAGCGCCTATGGGCGAAAGCCGGGGCGACGACTATGCGGTTCACCCTCACGCGAGCAAGCCGTAGCGCCGCTCACCCCGGCAGCAGCACGTTCGCGCCTTCGAACGGCGTGACGTCGAAGCCGTTGGCGGTGCAGCACACCATGGAAAATTGGCCGACCACGGCAATGAGGGCAACCAGTTCTTCCTCGGAAAACTGCTTGGCGGCGGCGGCGTAGGTCGCGTCGCTCAAGCCGTGATTGGCAAGGAGCTCGCGCGCCACCTCGTGCGCGAGCTTCTCGCGCGGATTGGCCAGCGTCAGCGGCTTTTTTGCATTGATCGCGTCGATCAGGCTCTGCTCGACGCCCGCGGCGAGCGAGGCCCGCGCCTGCGCGGCCCAGGGAAATTTCGAGTCCCAATGGCGCACCACGGTCAGGACGGCGATCTGGCGCTCGCGCGCGGCAAGCGGGCTGGCGCGCAGGCACCGGCCCATCTCCTGCGAAATCTGCATCAGCTTGGGAATGCGGATATAGGCCCAATAAGGCCCGCCCAGCGGCCCGCCGGCCGCCTCGGCCTCGTCATAGACGCGCCCCTGCTCGGCGTTCATCTCTGGCCGCTTGAGAACCCTGATCCGTGTCATGCCGCCCTCCCTCGCTGTTGCGCCGGTGAAACCGGCACCGCGAGTGTAGCCGAGGAAGACAAAGCGGCAATGGGGCGCTGGCGCCCTCAGTCCTCGGCGTAGGGATTCTTGCCCTTGCGCAGCATCATGCGGATGGGAACGCCGGGGAGGTCGAAGGTTTCGCGCAGGACATTGGTGAGATAGCGGCGCCAGCTATCGGGCAGCTCGCCGGGCTTGGAAGCGAAGAGCGCGAAGGTCGGCGGGCGCGTGTTGATCTGCGTCATGTAGCGCAGCTTGAGCCGGCGTCCGGCGACGAGCGGCGGCGGGTGGCGCACCTGCGCCTCGGCGAGAACGCGGTTGAGGCGCGGCGTCGGCACGCGCCGGTTCCACGCGGTCTCGGCGGCGACAACCGCCGGCATCAGCCGCGCCATCCCCGCGCCGGTAAGCGCCGAGAGCTTCACCGCTTCGAGCCCGGCAAGCTGCGGCAGCGATTGCTCCAGCGTGTCCTTGAGCAGCGCCAGCGCCGCGCGCTTGTCGGCGACGAGATCCCACTTGTTGACCGCCAGCACCAGCGCGCGCCCCTCGTCCGCGACGAGCCGCGCCAGCGCCAGGTCCTGGCGCTCCAGAAGCGCCGTCCCGTCGACCACCAGCACCACGACCTCGGCGAAGCGGACGGTGCGCAGCGTATCGGCGACGGAAAGCTGTTCGAGCTTTTCCGCAATCCGGGTGCGGCGCCTGAGGCCCGCGGTGTCGATGAGTCGTATCGCGCGGCCCTGCCACTGCCAGGCGATCGCGATCGCATCGCGCGTGATCCCGGGCTCGGGCCCGGTCAGCACCCGCTCCTCGCCGATGAGGCGATTGACCAATGTCGACTTGCCGACATTGGGCCGGCCGATGATGGCGAGCTGCAGCGGCCGATCGTCGCGCTCCGCCGGCGCCTCCGCCGCGGCCGCGTCATCGACATAAGGGCTAAGCGCTTCGTAAAGCTCGGCCAGGCCCTCGCCATGCTCGGCCGACAGCGGCAGCGGCACGCCGAGCCCGAGGTCATAGGCCGAGAGCGCGGCCGCCGCACCGTCCCGCCCCTCGGCCTTGTTGGCGACGAGCACGACGGGCTTGCCCCCGCGGCGCAGCCAGTCGGCGAAATGGCGATCGAGCGGCGTCACGCCTTCGCGCGCATCGATAAGGAAAAGCGCGACGTCGGCGGTGGCGAGCGCACGCTCGGTCTGCGCCCGCATGCGCGCGGCGAGCTCGCCCGCCCGCGCCTCGGCAAGCCCGGCGGTATCGATGATGCGGAAGCGGAGATCGCCGAGGCTCGCCTCGGCCTCGCGGCGGTCGCGCGTCACGCCGGGCGCATCGTCGACGAGGGCCAGGCGCTTGCCCGCCAGGCGGTTGAAGAGCGTCGATTTCCCGACATTGGGACGCCCGAGAATGGCTACCGTCAGCGCCATTGCGCGCGTCCCATCCCGCTCAGCGCAAGGCGATGAGGTCGGCCTCGTCGGTCAGGAAATAGAGCGTCTTGCCCGCCAGCACCGGCGCGACGTAGACGGCGTCGGAGAGCTCCATCCGCCCGAGCGGCGCGCCGGTGTAAGGCGAGATCGACAGCGCCTCGCCGGCCGAGGAGACCACGATGATGCGGTCGCCGGCCAGGACCGGCCCGGTCCAGGTCAGCGCGTCCTTCTTCTTCTCGTCGTTGGCCCAGCGCGGCAGCTCGCGCACCCAGCGCGCCTTGCCGTCCAGGCGCGTGAGGCAGATGAGCTCGTTGTCGTTGTTGAGTACATAGACGAAATCGCCGGCCACCCACGGCGCGTGCGTGCTGCCCACGTCCTGCTCCCACACGCGGTCGCCGGTGCGCAGGTCGATGGAGACCATGAGGCCGCTCTGGCTCACGGCGAAGACGCGGTCGCGATCTATCACCGGCTGCCCGCGCACGTCGGCGATCGAATTGAGCGCGCCCAGCGGCTGCGCGGTGGCGAGATTGTCCGACCACAGCACGCGGCCGTTCTCGACGCGCAGCGCGAAAAGCTCGCCCGAGGTGTAGGGCACGACCACGATGTCGCCTTCGACCGCCGGGCTCGCCGCGCCGAGAAGGCTCGCCGGCTCGGGCAATGCCGTTATGCGTCCACAGCACTTGCCCATCGGCGGCCGACAGCACCTGGAGCTGGTTTTCCACGGTGATGGCGAAGACGCGCCCGTCGGCGACCGTCGGCGCGCCGTGCATGGGCACGCCGATCGTCCGGCGCCAGATGCGCTTGCCGGTCGCGGCATCGAGGCCAGCACCTGGCCATAGCCGTCGGCGATGTAGGCCCGGCCGCCGGCGATCGCGATGCCGCCGCCATAGGCCTCGTCGTCGGCATTCTTGGGTTGGGGATCAAGCGCCACAGCCGGTCGCCCGCTGGCGGCATCGAAGGCCGAGACCACGTCGAGCGCGTCCATGGCGTAGACCCGGCCGTCATCGACCACCGGCTGCGCCGTCGACCCGGCCATAGCGGCCGGCGCCGTCGCCGACATCGGCGGTCCAGATCTTCACGAGCTTGTCGCCCAGCGCGAGGTGATACATGGCGTGGCTGGGATAGCCACCGGCGTCGGGCCAGGCCGGATTGTCATAGGGCGGCGGCAACCGTACCGGGATCGCGCCCTCCTTGGGATCGACCGCCACCGGACGGTCGAGGCTCAGCACCGAGATGCGCTTGCCGGGCAAGGGCTCCTTGGTTTCGCGAAAGGTCTCGGCGAACCAACTGCATCCGGCGAGCGCCAGGAGAAGCGACGACTGCGGCGCCAAGCCGCGTGAGGCGATGCACTTTCATTGTCATCACGGACCGAGCGCGGCGACCATCTCGGCGGCGCGCGCGCGCGCGCCCGCCGGCGCGGTCAGATCGTCGGCCAGGGTCTGATAGGTCTTGCGCGCGGCCGCCTTGTCACCCTCCTTGAGTTCGGCGACCGCGGTGAGTTCGAGCGCCATCGGATGCCAGGGATTGGCGGCATCGGTCAGCTTCTGGAGCCGGTCGATCGCCGGCTTGGGTTCCTTGTCGAGGGTGAAGCGGGCGGCAAAAAGCGTCGCCAGATCGCGGTAGATCTGCGGTCGGGCAAGCGTCGGACGCGATCTGGTCGTAGATCGCGACGGCGCCGGCATCATCGCCGCTCTTGGCCGCCAGCGCCGCCTCCTCGAAGTGCACCAGTACCGCGCGGCCCGCCCTCGACGCTGGCGGACATGGCGGCGAAAGCGCTCGCCGCGTCCTTGGTCCTTGCCCTGGGCCACGAGATCGAGCGCGGCCGAATAGCGCACGCCCTCGGCCTGGCGCTGGCGCAGGCTGGTATTCGCGCCAGCCGACGATGAGCGCCGTGGCCACGACCAGCACCACCGCCAGCGCGATGATGTATTTGCCGTAGCGCTGCCATAGCTTGACGAAATTGTCGCGCCGCAACTCCTCGTCGATTTCGCGGAAGATATCGCTCACCAACCGACCTGCATCGCCCGTTGCGGAAAGCGGAGCTACCATAGCCGCTCCGACCCCGAGCGACGCAAATTAGGCCCCTCTAGGGGGCGTCGGGCCGCGCCACCTAGGCCCTGGACCTCGCGCCGGAAATGGGAAAGACTGGCTTTCATGGCAAATCCGTGACGCTCAACCGATGAATACGGTCCTCCGCCTCGCCGACTTCCGCCGCAAGCACAAGCGCATCTTCTTCAGCCGGCAGGAGCTTCATCAGCTCCTGTCGCTCTACAGCCAGCAGGTCGCACGCGGGGAATGGCGCGACTATGCCATCGACCAGCACGACGGGGCGGCGGTGTTCTCCGTCTTCCGCCACACCCAGGAGAGCCCGCTCTACACCTTCGTCAAGGCCGCGCCCGGCACCGGACGCCACGGCGACTATGCGGTGCTGCAGGGCCGGCGCCGACTCGCCAGCGGCGCCGCCCTGGGCGAGGTGCTGGCCCCCGTCGTCAAGGCGCTGGGGCCGGTGATGATCCCGCTCGACGGGGGCCGCTTCTCGGGTTAGGCCCGGCGTTCGGCGGCAAACGCCGCTTCGAGGCCAAGCGCCATCGCTAAGAGGCGGCGGTCCTCGCCGTGCCGCGCCACCACCATCAGCCCCACCGGCGCCTCGCCCGGCCGGGATATCGGCAGGGTGATGGCGCAGCGGTCGAGGAAATTGATAACCGCGGGGTTGCGCAGGATCAGGACGTTGAGCCGGACGAAATCGCGGTCATCGGCGAAAGCGGCAATCGGCGGCGCCACCACCGCCACCGTCGGCATGATCAGCGCATCGAAGTCGGCGGTGCGGGCATCGACGCGGGCGATGAAATCGGCACGCGCGGCCACCAGCGTGACATAGTCGGCCGCGCTCATCGTGCGCCCGCGCTCGATGCGCACGCGCACGCGCGGATCGTAATCGCCGCCGCGCCGCGCCATGAGATCGCGATGCCAGGCGAAAGCCTCGGCCGCGGAAAATCCGCCCGTCGCGTTGATCGGCCCGTAGTCGTCGAACTCGGTGAGCGGCACGTCGACGACGCGGGCGCCGGCGCGCGAGAGGGTCGCCGAGGCGCGCGCGAACGCAGCCGCGACGCCGTCGTCGAGCCCGTCGAGCATGATGCGCTGGGGGATGCCGAACCGCAGCCCCGCCGTCGGCACCGCCGGTGGCACCTCGGCCGGCTCGCCCGCGAGCACGGCATCGGCGAGGGCGCAGCAGGCGACGCTGTGGCCCAGCGGCCCGATCGAATCGAGCGTATGCGACAGCGGCAGCGCGCCCGCCAGCGGCACGCGGGCTTGCGTCGGCTTGAACCCGACGAGGCCGCAGAGCGCCGCGGGGATGCGCACCGAGCCGCCGGTGTCGGTGCCGATCGCCACCGCCGCGCAGCCATCCGCCACCGACACCGCCGCGCCCGAGGACGAGCCGCCGGGAATGCGCTTGCGGTCGAAGGGATTGCCGGGCGTGCCGTAATGCGGATTGATGCCGACGCCGGAATAGGCGAATTCGGACATGTTGGTGCGCCCGACCAGCACCGCGCCCGCCGCCTTCAGCCGCGCGACGATCGCCGCGTCGCGCGTGGCCGGCGCCGCATCGTCGCACGCCGTGGAGCCCGCCAGCGTGCGCTCGCCCGCGACGTCGAAGAGATCCTTGATCGAGACCGGCAGGCCCGCGAGTGGCGATGCGACGTATCCTGCCTGGCGCAGCCGGTCCTGAGCGTCGGCCGCGATGCGCGCGCGGGCGGCATCGACGGAGATGAACGTGCGCGCACCCTCGCCCGCGGGATCGGCGATCCGGGCCAGCGCATCTTCAACCAGCGCGCGACTGGTCGTGCGGCCCGCGGCAAGCTCGGCGGCAAGGTGCGGCAGCGTCTCATTCGTCATGGTCTCGTCCCTCTTGGCGAAAGCGCGAGCAAACATCGCCGCGGCGCCCGGCGCAACCGGAACAATCGACGGGCGCCAGTGTTTTCTGGCGCGGCTCGCCGACCGCGATTTCTCCTGGGGAGCGACTTCATGGCGCCCGGTATCGGAACGTCCCACTCCTGCCGGTTCTGCGGCGACGCGCTCCACGATTTCGTCGATCTCGGCATGTCGCCCTTGTGCGAAAGCTTTCTCGGGCCCGACGAACTCAACGCCATGGAGCCGTTCTATCCCCTCACCGTGCGGGTGTGCGGCGCCTGCTTCCTGGCGCAGGTGGAAGCCTATGTCGCGCCCGAGCGCATCTTCCGGGAATATGCCTATTTCTCGTCCTATGCGCAGTCCTGGCTCGAACACGCGCGGCGCTATTGCACGATGGCGATCGAGCGCTTCGGCCTCGGCGCCGGCAGCCGGATCGTCGAGATCGGCAGCAACGACGGCTATCTGCTGCAATACTTCCGCGAACGCGGCCTTCGTGTGCTCGGGCATCGACCCGGCCGAGAATGTCGCGCGCGACGCGGCGGCGCGCGGCGTGCCGACGCTCGATCCGGTTCTTCGGGCGCGATACCGCGGCGGCAGCTCGCCGCGGACGGGACTCGGCGCGGACCTCGTCATCGGCAACAACGTGCTGGCGCAGGTGCCCGACCTCAACGACTTCGTCGCGGGCATTCCCGTCATTCTGGCGCCGCAGGGCGTGGCGACGTTCGAGTTCCCGCATCTCCTGCGCCTCATCGCCGGCAACCAGTTCGACACGATCTATCACGAGCACTTCTCCTATTTCTCGCTCATGACGGCCGAGCGCGTCTTGGCCGCGCACGGGCTGCGGCTCTTCGACGTGGAGGAGCTGTGGACGCATGGCGGCTCGCTCCGGATCTATGCCTGCCATGCCGGCAATGCGGCGCAGCCGACGCGGCCCAGCGTCGCCCGCCTCATCGCGCAGGAGCGCCAGGCCGGTCTCGCGGCGCTCGCCACCTATGCCGCCTTCGCCGAGCGCGTGCGCGAGACCAAGCGCAAGCTCCTCGACTTTCTCATTGGCGCGAAGCGGGCCGGCAAGGCCGTGGTCGGCTACGGCGCGCCGGGCAAGGGCAACACGCTGCTCAATTACTGCGGCATCCGCACCGACTTCCTCGACTACACGGTCGACCGCAACCCCTACAAGCACGGCAAGTTCCTGCCGGGGACGCACATCCCCGTGCTGGCGCCCGACCGCATCGGCGAGACGCGGCCGGATTATCTCCTCGATCCTGCCTGGAACTTCAAGGACGAGATCATCGACCAGATGGCGCTTCATCCGCGGCATGGGGCGGCCGCTTCGTCATCCCCATCCCTGAAGTGACGGTCCATCCCTGAGCGCAAGGGCGAGGTGGGCGATGCGCGTGGTTCTGTTCTGCGGCGGCCGCGGCATGCGGCTCACGAGACTATTCCGAGACGATCCCCAAGCCGATGGTGCCGATCGGGCCGCGCCCGCTGTTATGGTGCGTGATGAAGTACTACGCCCATTTCGGGCACAAGGACTTCATCCTCTGCCTCGGCCATCGCAGCGAAGCCATCAAGGAATATTTCCTGAGCTACAATGAATGCCGCTCCAACGATTTCGTGCTGTCGGAGGGCGCGCGCCGGGTCGATCTTCTGCAGCGCGACATCGAGGACTGGCGCATCACCTTCGTCGATACCGGGCTCGATGCCACGATCGGCGAGCGCCTCGCCGCGGTCGCGCCGTTTCTGGAAAACGACGAGGTGTTCCTTGCCAACTACAGCGACGGCGTCACCGATTTCCCGCTGCCCGCCATGATCGACGATTTCCTGGCGCGGCCGCTGGTCGGCGGCGTTCCTGTCGGTCCGCCCCAACAGCACGTTTCATTTCGTGACGCGGCGCGAAGACGGCATCGTCACCGCGATCGACGACGTGATCAGCGCCAATTCCTGGATCAATGGCGGCTTTTCGTCCTGCGCCGCGAGATCTTCGACTATCTGCGCCCCGGCGAGGAGCTGGTCCAGCAGCCGTTCCGCCGGCTCATCGCCGAGGGCAAGCTCGGCACACATGCCTATGACGGGTTCTGGCGCTGCGTCGACACGTTCAAGGATCTGCAGGCGCTGGAGACGCTCCATGCCAGGGGCGGCGCGCCGTGGGAGGTGTGGCGGCGCCGGCCCGCAGATGCCGTGCCGCGCCCGCGTCCGCCGCAGCGGCGCGAGCGCACGCCCGCGCCGGCCTGGCGCGTCGAGGCCGAGCGCTGAACGGGTACACCCGTGCTTCCCTTCCAGCTCGGCGCCGCCGGGGAGAGGCTGCGGCTCCTGTGCCTGGGCGCGCATCCCGACGACATCGAGATCGGCTGCGGCGGCACCTTGCTGCGGCTTTTCGCCGAGCTTCCCGATACCGAGCTGCGCTGGATCGTGTTCAGCGGCGGCGCGGCGCGGCGCGGCGAGGCGGAAGCGAGCGCGCGCGACTATCTCGGCCGTCTCAAAGCCGACCCCTGCGCCATCACGGTGCATGACTTCCGCGACGGCTTCTTCCCGGCCGAGTTCGCCGTGCTCAAGGAGACGTTCGAGCGGCTGAAAGCGCAATGGCAGCCAACGCTCATCCTCACCCATTACCACCGCGACCTGCACCAGGATCACCGCGTGGTGGCCGAGCTCACCCACTGCACGTTCCGCGACCATCTCATCTGGGAGTACGAGATCCCCAAATACGACGGCGATCTCGGCAATCCCAACCTGTTCGTGCCGCTCGATGGGGCGGCATGCCGGCACAAGGTCGCGCTGCTCCTGGCCCATTTCGCCAGTCAGCGCGAGCGCCCCTGGTTCACGGCGGAAACCTTCATGGCGCTGATGCGGCTGCGCGGCATCGGCTGCCACGCCCGGTCGGGCTATGCCGAGGCCTTTTACTGCCGCAAGGCGGTGGTGTGGGGATGAGCGGCCGGGGGCGCCGGCACCTCGTCGGGCTTGAGGCTCGCCGCGACCGCATCGGCGAGCGCGGTGACGCGCACCGGCAGCGGCGGCGCGGGGAAGACCGGCTTCTCGCCCTTGAGCTTCGCCTGGACGAGCTGGAACAGCGCCTCCTGGTAGCGCTCGCGGAAATCGCGGCGGGGATCGAAGCTGTTGCCAAGACGCGCGATGATCGCCGCCGCGTTCTCGACCAGGGCGGCGTCGAGCGGCGGGTCGGCATGATCGCCGTAAAAGGCCTCGTCGCTGCGCACCTCGGCGGCGGCGCGCAGCGTCGTCAGCAGCAGGCCGCGCCCGCGGGGTGCCACGAGCGCCGCCCATTCGCGCCCGCCGAGCACGATGCGGCCGATGCCGACGCGGCCCGCGCGCACCATGGCCGCGCGGATGAGGGCAAAGGGCCCGGCCGAGGCCGCCGCGTCCGGCACGACGAAATACGGCACGTCGAGGAAAGCCGTGTCGATCGCCGCCGGCGCGATGAAGCGGTCGAGCACGATGTTGCGCGAGCTCTCAAGCGTGAGCTCGGCGAGCTCGCGGTCCTCGATCACGACAAAGCGGCTGGGGGCGAACTCATAGCCGCGCAGCAGCGCGTCGCGGCTGATCTCCTTGCCAGTCTGGGGATCGTAGGGCCGCATCTGCACCCGGTTCAGCGTGGTGCGGTTGAGCGGCTGCAGCCCGAGCCGGTCCATGCGGACGACGGCGGGGTGAAGCCGCACCGCGCTGCTGACGCGGGCGAGCGAGAGATAACCCTTCCAAACCGTTCGTGGCGCCATGGCCGAGTTCACCGCGCGAGCCGAGGAGACAACGGACGGCGAACGCTCGGCGGAACCGAAGGTTGCATCGACCCGCGCGCGGCCCCACGACAAGCGCGCGCCGCGCGTTGGCAGGCGTCAGGCGCGCTACTTGTAGGCGCGTGCCGCGGCGGCCACGGCGTCGGGATCGAATTTGTCGATGTCGCCGACGAGATCGTTGGTGACGACCTCGCTTGCCTTGATCGGCTGCTTGATCTGGCCCCACTTCACCAGGAAGTCGAGATAGGCCTGATAATTGTCGAGCGCGCTGTCGCCCCAGCGCTTGACGCCGGATTTGCTCAGTTTCCAGCTCGGCACCCGCGCGTTCAGCGTCTTGACGTCGTCGCTGAGCGCCACCGCCTCGCTCTTGCCGGTCGATTTCGTCTGCGGGAATTCCTGCCACAGGATGCGCACCGCCGCTTCGGGATTGGCGATCGCAAAAATGGTGCCCTTGGCGTAGCCCTGGGCGAGCGCCACCGCCTCGGCACGGTTCTTGGCGATGGTGTCGTCGAGCGCGATGAAGCCGTTGCCGGGAAAGCGGTCGAACTCGGGGTTGGGAATTTCGCGCAAGGCGACGCCCAGGCTGTCGATCACCGCGTATTGCGTGTCATAGAGGCTGAGCGCATCGACCTGGCCGCTGCGCACCAGCGCCGCCGCCTGAGCGCCTTCGCCGATGGCGAGCACCTGGACGTTGGCATCGCTGCCGAGATTGCTGGCGATCGCCTTGGCGACGATGGCGCCGCCGGAGGCCATCGATGCCACGCCGAGCTTCTTGCCCCTGAGATCGGCGAGCGTCTTGATCGGGCTCGCGCTCGGCACGGCGATGCTATAGATGTTGCCCTGATAGGCGGTATAGAACACCTTCGCCTTCAGGCCTTCGGGGCGCAGCGCCCCCAGCGGCTCGATCGAGGGCAGCGCATAGCGCACCTCGCCGGTGCCGACATACTTGACGCAATCGACCGATCCCGCGAGCGGCACCAGCTCGACCGTGATGGCGCCGTCGGCGAACCATTTCAATTTGTTGGCGATGGCAAAGGGCGCCGCGGCGGAGGTCACGGTGCGCGCGCACCAGGCAACGCGCAGCGTGGCGGCGTCTGCCCGGCTCGGCGCAAGCGACGCCAGTACAAGCGCAATGACCGCGCCGATGGTCCGCCTCATAGCATTCCTCCCCTCGCCTGGTCGCGCATCTCGTTCTTCTGGGACGCGTCCCAGAACAGCACGCGCCGGCGCACGAACAGGATAGCCTGATTGAGCGCCAGCCCCAAGAACGAGAGAATCAGCAGGATCGAGAACACGCCCGCCACGTCGGCGCTGAAATTGAGGTTCTGGATCAGCATGCCGAGGCCGTGTTGAGCGCCGACGAACTCGGCGACGATGGCGCCGATGAGGGCGAAGACCATTGCCACTTCGAGCCCCGCCATCAGGAACGGCAGCGCGCTTGGCAACCGCAGCATCCAGAAGATCTGCAGCGGCGTCGCGGCCAGCGAGCGCATGAGATTGACGCGGTCCTCGTCGGCCGAGCGCAAGCCCACGATGGTGTTGACCATCAGCGGAAAGAACGCGATGAGCCCGGCGTTCACCACCTTGGACGTGAGGCCCAAGCCGAACCACACCACGATGAGCGGTGCCAGCGCCACCTTCGGCAGCGACTGAAACATGACGATGAAGGGATAGAGGTAGTATTCGAAACGCCGGCTCAACGCGACGCCGGTGCCGAGCAGGAACGCAAAGACGCAGCCGGCGATAAAGCCAAGGATGGTCTCGGTCAGCGTCGACCAGAGATTGTCGATATAGACGAAGCTGACAATGCCGCGATAAAGCGCAACCGCGATGCCCGACGGCGTCGGCAGCACGTAGATCGGAATGGCCAGCAGCCGCACCAGCCCCTCCCACACCGCCACCGCGACCACGAGAAGAAGAATGCGCAAGCCCGGGTTGCCGGCACCGCTCATAGATCGATCCCTCCCAAGGCGGTGAAATGACTGCGGATGCGCCGCACATGCTCGCCGAACTCCGGCGTGTTCATGACATCGATCGGGCGCGGCCGCGCCAGCCCGACCGCGACCGTCTCGGCGATGCGCCCCGGACGCGCCGTCATCACCAGCACACGGTCGGCGAGAAAGACCGCCTCGGGAATGCTGTGCGTGATGAAGACGACGGTCTTGCGCCGTTCGAGCCAGATGCGCTGCAGCTCGAGATTCATCTGCTCGCGCGTCATGGCGTCGAGCGCACCGAAGGGCTCGTCCATAAGAAGGAGTGCGGGATCATGAATGAGTGCGCGGATGATCGCGACGCGCTGCTGCATGCCGCCCGAAAGCTCCCACGGATAGCGGCGCTCGAACCCTGCGAGGCCGACGAGCGCCAGGAGATCGGTGGCGAGGCGGAAATGGCGCGGCCGTTCCAGCCGCTGCACATCGGCCGGAAGCAGCACGTTGTCGATCACGCTGCGCCACGGAAACAGCACCGGCGACTGGAACACCACGCCGATATCGCGCCGCGGCCCGGTCACGGGCGTGCCGCGCAGCATGACCGCGCCGTCGCTGGGGCCGATGAGGCCCGCGAGGATCTTGAGCAGCGTCGTCTTGCCGCAACCGGATGGTCCCACCACCGCGACGAATTCGCCCTCGCCCACGGTGAAGTCGATGGTGTCGAGCGCCAGCACCGGGTCGCTGCGGCCCGCGTAGGACTTGCACAGCCGGCGGACGGCGATGACCTCCTCGGCGGTGACCGGCGGCACCAGGCGTTCTCCCCTGTGGCGTGCCGGCCGTTCGCGCGCTGCCGACATCATTTTCGTTGGCGGTTCGGGCGAACCTATACCGCCGGTTCCGGCACGGTCAATCGCCCGGCCCAAGCGCACCGCAGGACACCATGAAGCTCGTCATCGCTGCCGGTCTTGCCATGGCAATCGCCGGCCTCGCCTCGGCGCCGCGCGCGGCGGCTCAGGACATCTTCGACGAGGCGAAGATCGGCCTTCTCGCCCACGACGTCCCCATCGGCGGCGACCATCGCGAGCCGGGCGTCGACGGTAATGGCGAGGTGCTCTTCGTCTCGCCGGGTTTCCTTGCCCCTATATGGGCGCCGCGTCCCCATATCGGGCTCACCATCAACAGCGCCGGCAAGAACAGCTACGCCTATGCCGGCCTGACCTGGCGCGCGGCGATCACCGATATCGATCTTTGCCGATCTCGGTCTGGGCGGCGCGGTCCATGACGGGCCCAATTTCAGCACCTCGACCGACCACAAAGGGCTGGGCACCCGCGTGCTCTTTCATGAAAGCGTCGAGATCGGCTATCGCGTGACGCCGCGCCAGAGCGTGGCATTGTTCCTCGATCACATCTCCAACGCCGATATCGGCGCGCACAACCCCGGCCTCACCAATCTCGGCATACGCGTGGGTTTCTCGTTCTAGCGTTGTGTCTCTAACGGTTGATTCCCTTTTCGGCGTGTCATTCCGGCCGGAGCGAAGCGGAGAGCCGGAATCGCAGGAGGGCACGAACCGTCGAGAACCAGTATACAAAATGCGCCGACCGCGATCGGCATGCTTGCGCGGCGGCGGCGGCTCTTCGATAAAGGCGCCCATGACAGGCCCCCTGCGCCCGCCCGCGGCGCTCCCATCCCTTGGCTCGAACCCGGCTGCCAGCTTCCGCCACGTCAAACGCGGGACCTGAGCGATGGGGGCTCGCCTGGCCGCGATCGTCGATGCGAGCGGCCGCCATGCGGCGATGGTGACGTTCGTCCTGCTGCTGCTGGCCTTGGGCGGCGCGTTCTACACCGCCAGCCACATCAGCATCGACACCGACATCAACAAGCTCATCTCGCCCGATCTGCCGTGGCGGCAGCGCGAGGCCGACCTGGATCGCGCGTTTCCGCAGAACACCGATCTCCTCGCCATCGTCATCACGGCGACGACCCCTGATCGCGCGACCGACGCGGCGGCAGCGCTGAGCGAACGCCTGGCCACGATGCCGCAGCTCTTCCGCACTGTGCGCGAGCCGGAAGGCGGCCTCTTCTTCCGGCGCGAAGGCATCCTGTTCCTGCCGACCAAGGACGTGCAGAGCTTCGCCGATCAGATGATCGCGGCGCAGCCGCTGATCGGCACGCTGGCGGCCGATCCGAGCCTGCGCGGCATCTTCGGCGCGCTCGATCTCATGGCGCAGGGTGCGGCCCGCGGCGACATCACGGCCGATGCCGTCACCAGTCCGCTCGACGCCATCGCCGAGGCGGGAGAAAAGGCGCTCAACGGCCAATTCGCGCCGCTGTCGTGGCAGACGCTGCTGACCGGGCGCACGCCGGAGAAGCGGGAGCTGCGCCGCTTCGTGCTGACCCAGCCTGTGCTCGATTACAACGCGGTCGAGCCGGGTGCCCGGGCGAGCGATGCGGTGCGCGAGGCCGCGCGCGCGCTCGGCCTCACGCCCGAGCGCGGCGTCACAGTCGCGATGACCGGCCCGGTCGCGCTCGATGACGATCAGCTCGCGACCTTGTCGCATGGCGCGGGCTTCACGACCGCGCTGTCGCTCGGACTTTTGTGTTTGTGGCTGTTCCTGGCGCTGCGCTCGGTGCGGCTCGTCGTTGCGATCATCGCCACGCTGCTGGTCGGGCTCGTGGCCTGCGCGAGCTTCGCGGTGGGCGTCGTCGGGCCGCTCAACCCGATCTCGGCCGCCTTCGCCGTGCTGTTCATCGGGCTCGCGGTCGATTTCGGCATCCAGTTCAGCGTGCGCTATCGCGACGAGCGCTTCCGCACCGGCGATCTTGCCGCCGCCTTGCACGCGACGGCCGGCGGCATTGGCGGTCCGCTAGCCGTCGCGGCCGCGGCGACGGCGATCGGCTTTCTGTCGTTCGTCCCGACCGATTACACCGGCGTTTCCGATCTCGGACTCATCGCCGGGGTCGGCATGCTGGTGGCGCTGGCGCTCAACTTCACCCTGCTGCCGGCCTTGCTGCGGCTGCTGCGGCCGCGAGGCGAAGCGCACCCGGTCGGGTTCGCCTGGGCCGGCGCGATCGACCGGGTCCTGGTGCGACGGCGCGGCGTGGTGATGGCGCTGGCCGGGCTCGTCGCGCTGGGCACCGCGGCGCTGATGCCGTTGCTGCAATTCGACTTCAACCCGCTCGATCTGCAAAACCGGCATACCGAGGCGATGCGCGTCCTGAACGAGCTCAAGACGGACCCCAACGACACGCCGAACACGATCGAGATTCTGGCGCCCTCGCTCGATGCGGCGCAGGCGCTCGCCACCCGCGTGGAGCAGGTGCCCGACGTGGCCCAGGTGGTCACCGCCGCGAGCTTCGTGCCGGAACAGCAGAAGGAGAAGCTGGCGATCCTCGCCGATGCGGCGACCCTCTTCGGCCCGACGCTGTCGCCGCTCCAGATCAAGAAGCCGCCGAGCGATGACGAGGCGCTCGCCGCGATCGCCGCCACCGCCAAAGCGCTCTCGGCGCCCGAACTCCACGCCATTCCCGCCGCGCAAACCCTGGCCGGCGTGCTGAACCAGATTGTCGCGCGCGGTGCCGGCGTGCTGCCGGCGCTGCGCGCCAATCTCGAGACCGGGCTGGCGCAGCGGATCGACGATCTGCGCCAGTCGCTGGCGGCCCAGCCGGTCACGATCGCGACGCTGCCCGAGGACCTGAAACGGGAATGGATCGCGCAGGACGGCCGGGCGCGCGTCGAAGTCTTTCCCAAAGGCGGCGCGCCCGACAACCCGTCGCTGCGGCGCTTCGTGGCCGCCGTGCGGGCGGTCGCCCCCGACGCGACCGGCTCGCCGGTGACGATCCTCGAATCGGCGGCGACGGTGACGCACGCCTTCACGGTCGCGGGGATCATCGCGGTGACGGCGATCGCGGTTCTGCTGCTGGTCGTGCTGCGGCGGCTGCGCGACGTGGCGCTGGTGCTGGCGCCGCTTGGCGCTCGCCGGGCTGCTGACGCTGGCGACCGGCGTGGTCCTGGACATGCCGCTCAATTTCGCCAACGTCATCACCCTGCCGCTGCTGCTCGGCATCGGCGTCGCGTTCGACATCTATTTCGTCATGCGCTGGCGCAGCGGGCACGCCGATCTGCTGCAATCCGAGTACGGCGCGCGCCATCCTCTTCAGCGCGCTCACCACCGGGACGGCGTTCGGCAGCCTCAGCCTCTCCGACAATCCCGGCATGTCCGAGATGGGCAAGCTCCTGTCGATCGCGCTCGCCTTCACGCTGGTCTCGACCTTCCTGGTGCTGCCGGCACTGCTGGGTCCGGCGCCGCGCCGCGCCGATCAGTCGAGCTCGCCGTAGCCGACGAGCGCCACGGCCGCCGCGGCAAGGCGCGCGCGCACGGCCGGGCTCACCAGCGCGGCCAGTTCTTCGGTCTGGCGATAATGCGGCATGGCGCGCACCAAGGGCGCCGGGCGCGACGCGGCAGGATGGCCGTAAAGCTCGCTCACCCCCGGCGGCAGCGCGGCGAGCAGCCGCAGCAGCCGCGCCTCCGAGAGCGCGCCCGTCCACGCCAGCCCCAGCAGATGGTCGTTGGCGACGAGCCCCGCTGCGCGCACGCGCCGGCGCAGAAACGCGGCAAACGGCGCATGCAGCGCCGCCACGGCAAGATCGCCCACACTCGCCCCGGCGTGGCGCAGCACCGCCACCGGCTCGGCCGGGATCCGCACCGCGCGCGCCCCATGCTCGCGCCCGATGGCAACCAGCAGGCGGCCGATGGTCGGATGAAGGTGCATGTGCCGGTGCGCGTTGACGTGATCGAGCGCCAAGCCCGTGGCGCGAAAGGCCGCGAACTGGGCGCGGATCTCGCGCGCGAGCTGATCTTGCACGTCGCGCCGGAAGAAAAAGCGGAAACTCGTGCCAACAAGGCCCGCGCGAAAGGCGCCGTCCGGGCCAACGAGATCGGGGATTTCCGCGGGCGCCAGCACCGGCGTGCCGTCGACGAGGACAAGGTGCAGGCCGACATGGAGGTCGGGCAGGCGCCGCGCGCGCGCCACCGCGTCGGCTGCCGCCGGCGCCCCGACCATGAGACTTGCCGCGGTGAGAATGCCGTCGCGGCTGCCACGTTCGACCGCCTCGTTGACGGCCTCGTCCAGTCCGAAATCGTCAGCGCAGACGATGAGCCGCCTGAGGCTCAGTGCGCCATCTCCCGCTCGCGCAGGAACTGGAAGAACTCGACCCCCTCGCGCAGGCGCCGGCGCATCATCTCGGGGCTGCGCACCATCTCGCCGACGATCGAGGCGATCTTGCCGGCGCGGAAATAGAAGCGCTTGTAGAACACCTCGACCGAATCGAAGATCTCGCTGTGCGAGAGGTGCGGATAGTGGAGCGGCGCGATCTGGATGCCGTTGTCGTCCACGAGCTCGGCATGGGCGGCGTCGAGCCAGCCGTTCTCCACCGCCTGGCGATAGAGGAAGGTGCCGGGATAGGGCGCCGCGAGCGACACCTGGATCGTATGGGGATTGATCTCGGTGGCGAAGCGGATGGTCTCCTGGATGGTCTCCTTGGTCTCGCCCGGGAGGCCCATGATGAAGGTGCCGTGAATGGTGATGCCGAGCTCGTGGCAATCCTTGGTGAAGCGTCGCGCCACGTCGATCAGCATGCCCTTCTTGATGTTGTGCAGGATCTGCTGGTTGCCGGATTCATAGCCGACCAGCAACAGGCGCAGGCCGTTGTCGCGCATTACCTTGAGCGTGTCGCGCGGCACGTTGGCCTTGGCGTTGCACGACCAGGTGACGCCGAGCTTGCCGAGCTCGCGCGCGATCGCCTCGGCGCGCGGCAGGTTGTCGGTGAAAGTGTCGTCGTCGAAGAAGAACTCCCGCACCTGCGGGAAATAGCGCTTGGCGAGCCGGATCTCGTCGATGACGTGGCCGACGCTGCGCGTGCGGTAGCGATGGCCGCCGACCGTCTGCGGCCACAGGCAGAAGGTGCAGCGCGACTTGCAGCCCCGCCCGGTATAGAGCGAGATATAGGGGTGCTTGAGATAGCCGATGAAATAATCCTCGATGGCGAGATCGCGCTTGTAGACCTCGGTGACGAAGGGGAGCTGATCCATGTCCTCGAGGATCGCGCGTTCCTGGTTGTGCTGGATGGTGCCGGCCGCGTTGCGATAGCTCAGCCCGTCGATCCCATCGAACGACCGTCCCTCGGCCACCTCCTTGATGGTGAAGTCGAACTCGTTGCGGCCGACGAAATCGATCGCGGTGGAAGCGGCGAGGCTGCCGGCCGGATCGACCGCGACCTTGGCGCCGACGAATCCCACCTTGAGCGTCGGGGTTCACATCCTTCATCGCCTGCGGCGACGCGGACATCGTTGGCAAAGGACGGGCTTGACGTGTGAATCACCAGAAGCTCGTGGCTCGTGGCGAGCGGCAGCACCGCGTTGAGCGCCAGGCCGCGCGGGCGGCGCATCGACGAGACGGCTGCCGGGAACCAGCGCCGCCGGCTGTGCCAGCCAGGTCGGATACCAGAACGAACGGATCTCGCGGCGTGCCTGGTAGCGCGAGCCCGCCCCACCGTCGAAGCCGTCGAAGGACGGCGGCTGAAGAAACAAAGTCTTCATCATGCGGGGCTGTCTCCGTCGAGGGTTATCTGTCCGCTCGGGCGCAACCCGGAAGGTGCGATCCCGCCATGCCACCCGTCGGGCGAAGAAACTAGCGACAAATACCGCAAACGACAACAGGTCGCGCAGCGGCAGCAGGTAGCAGCGGCGCGGGCGGCAGGCGCAGCAGGCGGTCGGTGGCCCGCACCGAGGCGGCGCGGCAGACCAGGGCCACCGCCAGCATCGCCGGCGCCGCGACCGGCAGGGCGCCCAAGCGCCACCGCCACGGCCGCCACCGCCACCGGCTGGGTCACGATCGAGCCCAGGAACCCCATGGGCGCGACCAGCCGGATGGTGCGCGCCCAGCGCAGCTCGTGGCGGATAAAGCGCCGCCAGCCCCGGCTCGGCGACGATGTTGTCGACCAGATGCGGCGACCAGCTCGATGCGCCCGCCGGCGCGCCGCACCGCCGCGCCCAGCGCATAATCGTCGGCGAGCTCGTCGGCGATGGCGCCAAGACCGCCGATACGCTCCAGCGTGTCGCGCCGCAGCGCGATCGAGGCGCCGAAGCACCCCGCGCCCGCCCCGATCGCCGCGGCGAGCGCTGCCTGCGGCAGGAAGCCGTGATTGACGTGGAGACAGGCGAAGCGTCGACCAGATGCCGCCCGCCGGCACGCCGCGATAGAGGCAGGTGACAAGCCCCACCGCCGGATCGGCCAGCGGCGCGCTCATCCCGGCGAGATAACCGGGCTCCACCCGCATGTCGCTGTCGGCGATGACGAGGATGTCGTGGCGCGAAGCGGGCAGCATGTTCAAGAGGTTCGCGACCTTGAGATTGCGGCCGCGCCGGCGTGGGTCGATCACAAGTGTGAGATCGGCGCCGGGAAATTCCGCCATCAGGCCGCGCACGATGGCGATGGCCGGATCGTCCGCGTCACGCACGCCGAAGACGACCTGGTATTCCGGATAGTCCTGACTGCAGAACGAGCGCAGGTTGGCGGTCAGATCGGGATCCTCGCCGCACAGCGGCTTCAGAATGCTGACCGGCCGAGCATCGCCGGCGCGGCGCGGCCGCAGGTGCCGCAGGCGCCGCACCGCCCACACCGAGACGCCGAGATAGACGCATCCCACCAGGCTCAGCGCGATCAGGGCCAGGGCGAAGAGTGCGATCCCCGTCAAGGGCATGTCATGTCCCGCCATTCGTTACCGCGGCCTTAACCGCAAAAATGCTGTTGCATTCGTCCCCTTCATTGTCAACCATGCCGCGCCCTCGCGGGATGCGGGCCGACACCAATAACATCATGCGTGGATCTCCTCCTTGTACCCTTCGGCATTGTACCCTGTCCTGAGCAAAGCGGCCCGACGCCTTCGGATGCTTCTTGTCCTCGCCGCGATCGGCGTGGTGACGGCGTGCGCGACGCCGCCCACCGATCCGGCCGCACGCGCGGAATTCGAGGCGACGAACGATCCGCTCGAGCCGATGAACCGCGGCATCTTCGCGTTCAACGAGCAACTCGACCGCTTCCTCCTCAAACCGGTAGCCCAAGGCTATCGCACCGTCATTCCCAATTCGGCCGCAACGCCATTCGCCACTTCCTGGACAATTTCGGCGAACCGGTGATTTTCGCCAACGATATGATGCAGGGCGAGTTCAAGCTCGCGCACGACACGTTCGCCCGGTTCCTCATCAACAGCACCTTCGGCGTGGGCGGCCTGATCGATGTCGCCAGCGCAGCTCGGGGATCGAGCGCCAGACCGGCGATTTCGGCCAGACGCTCTATACCTGGGGGGTGCACGAGGGGCCGTATCTCGTCCTGCCGGTGTTCGGACCCTCCGATCCGCGCGATGCGTTCGGCATGGCGGTCGACGGCGAGATGGATCCGTTCGGCTATCTGGCGGGCGCCTATGGCGCGGCCAACAGCGCCACCATCAGCCGCATGGCCGCCTCGGGCATCGACCTGCGCGCGCGCAACATCGAGACCTTCGACGATTTGCAGCGCAACGCCATCGACTTCTATGCCCAGCTTCGCAGTCTCTATCGTCAGCACCGCGCCAGCGAGCTGCGGCACGGCCGGCCGGCGCCGATGCCGAACTTCGACTCGTCGCAGGGGCCGGACAAGGGGCCGTGACCTTTTTGGCGCACGCGGCCTAGCTGCTGAGCTCGGCAGTCTTGCGCTGCAGCAGGTCGACCAGCGCCGCCGCGCCGCCGCGGCGCATGACCGACGAGAACTCCGAGCGGCGCGTGGCGAGCTCGCTCACCGTGCCGCTCAGATAAACGTCGATGATCTGCCAGGTGCCGCCGTCGTTGCGCATGAGGTAGTCGAGCTCGATCTTTTTCCCGTCGCTGTCGACGAGCCGGCTGTGCACGATGTCGTCGCCGTTGCTGGTGCGTTGCGCGGCATCGTCGACCTCGAAGCTCTCGCCGGAATAATCGTCGAAGCGATTGGCATAAGTCGCGATGCTGAACGCGCCGAAGGCGTCGATAAGCTGTTTCTGCAGGGCGGGATCGAGCTGCGGCCACTGCGCCCCGACCATCAACTGGGTCATGAGCGGGGTATCGAACGCTTTGCGAATCGCCGGAGCGAGCCGATCGCGGCGTCCGGCAAAGCCCAGGCGCTTGCCGTCCTTCATCACCCCTAGGAGCGTGTCGTAGAACGAACGGATCGTGGCCACGGCATCGGGCTCGTCCGCCGCGCGCAGCGCCGCTCCCGGGGCAAGCAGCACCATGGCGATGGCCGCGACAATGCGCCGGCGCGCAATCATGGAGCGACCGGCACGGCAACCGCCGCGCGTCCCAAGGCGGCGAGGGCGGTGTCGGTGATGTGGCGGGCGGTGAGGCGGGCCTGGTCGTATTGGCGCTCGGGCGCGTCGTGGTCGATGAAGCGGTCGGGCAGGATCAGCGGCCGCACCTTGAGCCCGTGTTCCAGCAGGCCCGCCTGCGCCAGGTGGTGCAGCACGTGGCTGCCGAAGCCGCCGATCGAGCCTTCCTCCACCGTGATCAGCACCGCGTGCTCGCGCGCCAGCCGCTCCACCAGCGCGGTGTCCAGCGGCTTCAGGAAGCGCGCATCCGCCACCGTCGCGCCCAGCCCGTAGCGCCCGAGCTCGTCGGCCGCCTTCAGGCATTCCGCAAGCCGCGTGCCGAGGCTGAGGAGCGCGATCGGCCCCCCCTCGCGCAGCACCCGCCCGCGCCCCACCTCCAGCGCCGTTCCCCGTGCCGGCAGCGCCACCCCCACCCCCTCGCCGCGCGGATAGCGCACCGCCGAGGGCCCATCGTCGATCGCCGCGCACGTCGCCACCATGTGCATCAGCTCCGCCTCGTCGGCAGCCGCCATCACCACGAACCCCGGCAGGCAGCCGAGATAGGCCAGATCGAACGACCCCGCATGCGTCGCCCCGTCCGCCCCCACCAGGCCCGCCCGGTCGAGCGCGAACCGCACCGGCAGGCGCTGGATCGCCACGTCGTGCACCACCTGGTCGTAGGCCCGCTGCAGGAACGTCGAATAGATCACCGCGAACGGCTTCAGACCCTCGCTCGCCAGGCCCGCCGCGAACGTCACCCCGTGCTGCTCCGCGATCCCGACGTCGAAGGTGCGCTCCGGGAACCGCTCCGCGAACTTGTCCACCCCCGTCCCCGACGGCATCGCCGCCGTGATCGCCACGATGCCCGCGTCCGCTTCCGCCTCCGCGATCAGCGCCTTGGCGAACACCGCCGTATAGGTCGGCGCCTGGCGCCTTGCTCTTCTGCTGCTGGCCCGTCACCACGTCGAACTTCACCACCCCGTGGTACTTGTCCGCCGCGGCCTCCGCCGGCGCATAGCCCCGCCCCTTCTGCGTCACCACGTGCACCAGCACCGGACCCTGGTCCGTGCTGTCGCGCACGTTCTTCAACACCGGCAGCAGGTGGTCGAGATTGTGCCCGTCGATCGGACCCACATAGTAGAACCCCAGCTCCTCGAACAGCGTCCCCCCGGTGATGAAGCCGCGCGCGTATTCCTCCGCCCGCCGCGCCGCGCTTTCCAGGCCGCGCGGGAAGCGCTTCGCCATCGCCGCCGCCAGGTGGCGCAGCGAGCGGTACGATTTCGACGACAACAGCCGCGACAGATAGGCGCTCATCGCCCCCACCGGCGGCGCGATCGACATGTCGTTGTCGTTCAAGATCACGATCAGCCGCGTCGCCATCGAGCCCGCGTTGTTCATCGCCTCGTAGGCCATGCCCGCGCTCATCGCCCCGTCGCCGATCACCGCGACGACGTTGTGATGCTCCGCGCGCAGGTCGCGCGCCACCGCCATGCCCAGTCCCGCCGAGATCGAGGTCGAGCTGTGCGCCGCCCCGAACGGGTCGTATTCGCTCTCCGACCGCCGCGTGAACCCCGACAGCCCGCCGCCCTGGCGCAGCGTCCGCATGCGCTCGCGCCGACCCGTCAGAATCTTGTGCGGATAGGCCTGGTGCCCGACATCCCAGATCAGCCGGTCGCGCGGCGTGTCGAACACGTAATGCAGCGCCACCGTCAGCTCGACCACCCCCAGACCCGCCCCGAGATGGCCCCCCGTCACCGACACCGCGTCGATCAGCTCCTGGCGCAGCTCCCCCGCAAGCCCGGCAAGATCCCCCGCCTCGAGACGACGCAAATCCTCCGGCGTGCGAACCAAGTCCAGCAGCGGCGTCGCGCTGTCGCTGTTGCGGCGCTGTTCTGCGCCATCGATGCCATCCACGCGCTTACCTCACGTACGGCGGTCTATGACGAAATGCGCCGCCTGTCGCAGAAGGTCCGCCTTATCACCGAACAATTCAAGATGCCTAATCGCCTGGTCGACCGAGCAGTTGCGCCTGCGCCCGCGCGCGTTCGACCCCGAGAATCGAGACGAAAGTCGCCTTGCCCGCCGCCGCATCCTGACGCACCGGCTTGCCGGTCTCGCCGGGCGAGCCCTGCACGTCGAGGAGATCGTCGGCGATCTGGAACGCCAGGCCGAGATCGTGCGCATAGCCCCGCAGCGCCAGCCGCGGCTCGCCCGGCGCCTTGCCGAGGATCGCGCCCGGCCTCGCACGCAAACGCGATGAGCGCCCCGGTCTTCAGCCGCTGCAGCCGCGTGATCGCGCCCATGTCGAGATCGGGACGATGCTCGGCGATGAGATCGATCATCTGGCCGCCGACCATGCCGTTCGCGCCGGCCGCCTGCGCCAGCGCGGTGACGAGCTCGCAGCGGACGGCCGGATCGCCATGCGTATCGCGTGCTCGGCCAGCACTTCGAAGGCCAGGGTGAGGAGCGCGTCGCCGGCGAGCACGGCCGTCGCCTCGTCGAACGCCTTGTGGCAGGTCGGCCGGCCGCGGCGCAGATCGCTGTCGTCCATCGCCGGAAGATCGTCGTGGACGAGCGAATAGGCATGCAACGAGTTCGACCGCCGCCGCGGCCTGGAGCGCGCTGCCGCGCGCCACCGCGAAGAGCTGCGCGCTCGCCAGCACGAGAAACGGCCGCAGCCGCTTGCCCGGCGCCGAGCGCGGCATAGCGCATCGCCTCGAACACCCGCGCCTCGAGCCCGGACGGCACCGCGATGAGCTTGTCGATGCACGCGCGTCGGTCAGCCGCGCCGTCGTCGGCCAGCGCCGCCTCGAACGAAGTGCCGGCGCAACCCAGGCCGGTGAGCTCAGTCAAGGGACTGCGGCTCCGCCGCGAGCGTGCCGTCGGCGCCGATCACGATCTTCTCGACCCGCGCCTGCGCCTCGCGCAGCTTGGCCTCGCAATGTCGCTTCAACAGCGCGCCGCGCTCGTAGGCGCCGATCGCCTCGTCGAGCTTGGCGTCCCCGGTCTCGAGGCGCCGCACGATCTGCTCGAGCTCGCTTGAGCGCGTCCTCGAAGCTCAAGGCCGCGATCTCGGAAGGGCGAGCGGGTTCGGCCATCGATCTCCTCGAACGGGATGGCGCACTTTATTGGCCCCCCGTCGGGGCGGGCAAGCGCCGCAACGGGCGCCACCTCAGGCCGCCATCAGCGCCCCGACATGAGCCGCAGCACTCGCCGCGAGCGCGTCGAGGTCGTAGCCGCCTTCCAGCGAGGAGACGACCCGGCCCTGGCAATGGCGCGCGGCGCAGGCGCACAGCCGCTCCGTCGCCCAGGCGAAATCGGCCTCGACCAGGTTGAGCTGGGCCAGCGGATCATCCCGGTGCGCATCGAACCCGGCCGAGATCAGCACGAGATCGGGCCGGAACGCCTCCAGCGCCGGCAGGATCACCGTCTCGAACGCCGCGCGGAATTCGGCCGAGCCGGCGTTCGGGCGCAGCGGCACGTTGACGATGTTGCCGACGCCGGTCTCGCTGCGCGCGCCGGTGCCGGGATAGAGCGGCCACTGGTGCGTCGAGCCATAGAAGAGGTGCGGATCGGCAGCGAAGATCTCCTGCGTGCCGTTGCCGTGATGGACGTCGAAATCGATCACGGCGACGCGCGCCAGCCCGTGCACCGCGCGCGCCCGGTGCGCCCCGATGGCGACGTTGTTGAAGAGGCAGAAGCCCATCGCGCGCGCCGCTCGGCGTGATGGCCGGGCGGGCGCACGGCGCAGAACGCGTTGCTCGCGTCGCCCGCGATCACCGCATCGACCGCGGCGACGACCGCGCCCGCCGCGCGCAGCGCCGCCTCGCCCGAGCCCGGCGAGACGATGGTGTCGGCGTCGATCGCGGCATGTCCGCTCGCGGGGATCGTCGCCAGCAGTTCCGCGACGAAGTGCGGTGCATGGGCCCGCTCGATATCGACGCGCTTGGCCAACGGCGCCTCGCGGCGCACGAGGGCGGCGAAGGCGGGACCGGACAGCCCCGCGAGCACCGCGCGCAGGCGGTCGGGCGATTCCGGATGATGGCGGCCGGTATCGTGGGCCAAGCACGCCGGGTGGGTGAACAAGAGTGTGGTCATCTGTGCTCCCGCCGCCAGTTTCGCACAGAACCCGCGTGCCCTGCCATCGCGGATGCAGGGCTTGCCGATGCTGGCACCGGGCAGTATAGGCTAGCGCTCTCGCGGCACGACCTCTGGGCAAACTGCAACGGCGGCAGAAGCGGCGTGATTCTCACCAGAGCCTGGGCGATGTCGTGCTGCCTTGCCCTTCTTCTCGTCGGCTTCCCGGCCGCGGCGAAGGACCGGACCGCCTCGATCGTCATCCGCGCCGGCAAGACCGACAGCCCGAGCCATGCGCTGGCGCGCCAGTTCGCCGAGGCGGTCGCCGTCGCCGTCAACGGCGCCTGCACGCTCGACGTCCAGGAGAGCCAGGGCTCGGTCCAGAACGTGATCGACGCGGCCAAGGCGCCGCGGAATTTCGTCTTCACCGCCGGGCCCGACGACATCGCCGCGGCGCAGCGCGGCCGCAAGCCGTTCGCGCCCGACCCGCGCTATCGCGAGATCCGCGCGCTCTTCCCCATGCCGGCGCAGACGCGTGCACTGGGTGGTGCGCCGGACAGCGGCATCACCAGCGCTCGACGACCTCGCCGGCCACAGCTTCATCTCCGGCGCCAAGGGCAGCGTGAGCGAGCGCCTGACCACGGCGGCGCTGCAGGCGCTGGGCATCGAGCGCCAGGTGCAGATCATGGCCATCGACGTGGCGGCGGCGCCGGCGGCGCTCAAGGCCAACCAGGTCAGCGGCTTCGCGCTCGCCGGGGCCTATCCGGTGCCGGCGCTTCTCGACCTCGCGCAGCGCGCTGCCGATCCGGCTTCTCGGGCATTGCGCAGCCGCAGCTCGGCCAAGATCGTCGCCGCCGACGACAGCATCGTCCGCCGAGATCGTGCCGGCGGGGACCTATCCCGGCATGGACGAGACGGTGACCACGCTCGCGCTGCCGGCCGGCGTCTACACCACGGCGCGGATGCGCGCCGCGACCGCCTATCGCATCACCAAGGCGTTCTGGTCGCAGCACGAGGCGCTCATCGCGCGCAATCCGCCGTGGCAGGCGGTGAGCTTCGCGGAACTCGGCGACGCTCGGGGTGAAGCTGCACCCGGGCGCGCTGCGCTATTACCGCGAGCGCGGGCGTCGCGGTGCCCAAGGCGCTGCGCTAGCGCGGCTCAGCCGGCGGCGCGGCTCACACGCGCGCGAAGAACAGCGCCGCCCAGCCGGCGATGAAGAGCGTGCCGCCCACCGGAACGAGCGGCGTGAACAGCGGCGGCAGCCCCGCAGGCCAGGAGATCGAGCGTACCGCAGAACAACGCGACCGCCGCGGCGAAGCACCAGCCCGCCGCCAGCAGCCACACCCGCGCCGCCCCCGCAGGCACGGTGCGCAGCAACAGCGCCAGCGCCACCAGCGACGCGGCATGAACGAGGCCATAGCGCGCGGCGGTGGCGGCGAAATCGAGGCGCGCCGGGATCGCCGGCGAGGAGATGGCGCGACGCCGCGTCGGCGACGACGGCGGCGGCGCCGGACAGCGCGGCGACGGCGATCCAGACGCGCTCCATGACCTCTCCGCGCGCTGGCGATGCGAGCACCCGAAGCGCGCTATAAGCAGGCGCCGCATCGCGAGCCGGTCAAGGGGAGCGGTCATGGCGAGCTTCGACATCGTCTCGCGCCTCGATCTCGCCGAGGTCGACAACGCGCTCGCCGGCATGACGCGCGAGATCGCGACGCGCTTCGACTTCAAGGGCAGCAAATCCTCGATCAAGCGCCAGGAGAGATGCGCTGATCATCCTCGCCGACGACGAGCTCAAGCTGAAGCAGATGCACGAGCTGCTGAAGGTGCACCTGACGCGGCGCAAGGTCGACCCCGGCGTCGCTCGACTTCAAGCCGGCGGAGAAGGCGGCGGGCCAGAGCGT
Organism: uncultured Alphaproteobacteria bacterium; assembly: GCA_963832575.1. Lineage (GTDB taxonomy): Bacteria > Pseudomonadota > Alphaproteobacteria > ATCC43930 > CGMCC-115725 > DATJLY01. The sequence continues at coordinate 661,385 of CAWHUT010000006.1, read as the reverse complement.
GCGCCAGACCGTCGCGCTGCGCCAGGGCGATCGAGCGCGACGCTCGCCAAGCGCCTGGTGCGCGAGATCAAGGACAGCAAGCTCAAGGTCCAGGCCTCGATCCAGGGCGAGGAGCTGCGCGTCAGCGGCCAAGAAGCGCGACGACCTCCAGGCGGCGATCGCGCTGATGCGCGGCCTCAAGATCGAACAGCCGCTGCAATACGTGAATTTCCGCGAATAGCGTTTGGCGCGCGCGGGCGGCCGTCGCGCATCCCGCTTGCCGCGGCCGGCCCGAGCCGCTAGATAAGGGCCGGCACCGGTCCCCTTCGTCTAGAGGCCCAGGACACCGCCCTCTCACGGCGGTAACAGGGGTTCGAATCCCCTAGGGGACGCCAATTTCGCCCGGCGGCATGGACGACACGGAACGACAGGCCGAATATCCTCAGCTAACTCCCGAGGATATATTGGCGGTGGTTGCCTATGGTGTAGAGACGCCTCCAGATCGGGACCAACCTCTTTCATACTCTTTCATAGTTTTGGCGTGTTCAACGTCGATACCGGCGAGGTCGCGACCTTTTGCGCGCCGAGCTCGATTGCCAACATCGTCGCGCGGGTGACGGCGACAGCCTGATCAGCGCCGTGCGGCATCCCCGCCGTTGGCTACTGCGCCGCTTGCGACGTGACCTGCTCGTCGGCGACGAGGCGCTCGACGATGCGGCGCGCCTGCAGCCCGCCGGTATCGCCGACGAGGTCGATCTGCGGCGCGGTGGGGTCGAGATCGATGATGCGCTGCTCGGCCTCGAGCATGCGTTGATCCTCGTGGAAGGCCGTGCTGGTGGCGCGCAGGCCGAGCTCGGTCGCCTTGGCGTCGTCGATGGCGTAGTCGCGCGCGATCGCCCAGAAGTAATGGCAGCTCGTGTCGGTTTCCGGCGTCATCGAATCATAGATGACGATGCGGCGGTTCATGCGGCTGGTGGGGTCGCCGTATTCCTTGCCGTATTCGTTCGTCAGGATGTCGATGGTGACCTGCGAGGGCGGCTCGAACAGCATGATCTGCGTGCGATCGAAGCGGAAATCGAGTCCCTCCAGGAGGTTGCGCGCCGACGGCGACAGGCCGCGCGCCACGCGCACGCCCTTGACCCAGGTGGTGCCGCGCTCCCACGTCAGGTTCGGATCGGTGTCTTCCGGGCTGCCGATGGTCGCGGCATGCAGGAACGGCAGGTGCGACAGGTCGAGCAGGTTGTCCACCACCAGGAAGTAATTGGCCTTGATCGGGATGAGCTCGTCATAGGATGCCCACTGCGGGTCGTCGTACTTGTCGTAGGCGGGTGCCGCCTGGGGATCGGCGAGCGCGGGGTCGCCCATCCAGATCCACAACCAGCCATGCTTTTCGACGATGGGGTAGCTGCGCACGCGCGCCCCCGGCGGCAGACGATCCTGCCCCGGCGCCCACACCACCGCGCCGGTCGCATCATAGAGAAGCCCGTGATAGCCGCAGCGCAGCCGGTCGCCCTCGACCTTGCCGTGCGACAGCGGCGCGCGGCGATGGCAGCACCGGTCCTCGAAGGCGACCGGGGTGCCGTCCGCGGTGCGGTACATCACCACCGGCTCGTTCAGGAACATCCGCCCCAGCGGCTCCTGTTTCAGCTCATGGCCAAAGGCGGCGCAATACCACTGATTTCTCGGGGCTTGCATATCGCGTCTCCACTCCCGGCGCCGGGCGGGCGCCGCTATTTCGAGCCGAAATTCGTGTCGAGATAGGCGGCGATGGTCTTCTTGTCGTCGCCCGAGACCGGCGCGCCGAGGAACTGCATGCGCGACAGCACGCTGTTCCAATCCGACGGCGTGCGCTTGGCCGCGGCGATGCGGTCGAGCCCGTGGCAGACGACGCAATTCGCCGCCACCAGGTCCTTGCCCGGCCCGTCGGGCAAGGACACCTGGGTCGTCGGCTGCGGCAGGTTCACCCCCGGCCCGAAATTGGTGGCGAGGTAGGTGACCGCCTTGTCGGCTTCCTCCGGCGTGAGCTGCGCGCCATGCAGCACCATGTAATCGACGATCGAGCGCCAGCCCTCGTCGCTCTGCCGTAGCTGCAGCACGGTATTGAGGCTGTGGCAGAGCGTGCAGGCTTGCGCGACGACGTCGTGACCGTCGCCGGGCGGCAACGCAATGGCCGGCGGCTGCTGGGCCCAAGCGGGTGCGGCGGCCAACAATGCCGCCGCGAGCGCGCCCGCGAAGAGGATGCCCGTCCGCATCACACTTTCCTCGTGCGCTGATCGGCGATCGAGTATTCGGGGTGGTAGGTCGATCCCGCCCCGATGCCGTCGCGCTGCATCTGGATATCGAGAAGGTAGGGCCGGCCCTCGACGTTGGCGCGCTTGGCGCGGCCGAGCGCGTCCTTGATCTTGTCGGGATCGTCCACCATCTCGCCCTCGACGCCGAACGCGGCGGCCGCCTTGGAGAAATCCACGTCCGGGCTGCCGTTGTAGCAGGTCATGTCGCGGCCGAGCTTGAACTGCTCGCCGCCGCTGAAGGTCCAGATGCGGTTGCGCTCGTTGTTGTAGCTCTTGTTGTTGAAGACGATGACCGTGTCCGGCGCCTGGTAGCGCGCCATGCTCCACAGCGGCTGCGGCCCGCCAAACAGCATCGAGCCGTCGCCCAGGATCGACACCACCGGCTGGTTCGGCCGCGCCAGCTTGGCGCCGAAGCTCGCCGCCACGCCCCAGCCCAGGATGTTGGGGCCGGTGCTGATGTAGGTCTTGTCCGCGCCGCCGAACGACATCAGCGGGTCCATCGACTTGCCCGAGTCGCAGTCGGTGACGTAGATCGTGTCCTGGTCGAGTTCGTTCTCGAGCTCCACGGCGAGACGCTCGAGAGGGATCGGGCGAGCCGTTGTGCAGGCTCTTGGCGATGCTCTGGCGCAGCGCCGCCGTCTGCTTGGTGAAGGCGGCGGTGCGCTCCGTGCGGTCGGCGGCCATCTGCTGAGACGGTCGGCGGTCGCCATGCTCTTGATCGCGGCGACGAGGTCGGCCGCGCCGAGCTTCAGGTCGGCGACCATCGCCAGATCGACCGGGGCGACGCGCGCGAGGCTGGTCGCGTCCTGGCGCATCGAGATCAGCTTCGCGCCCTTGGTCGCGATCTCGGCATAGTGGTTGCCGATATTGAGATGGACGTCGATTGCGCCCGGATACTGCATGGAGCGCAGCATCGGCCCGAGATAGAGCGGACTGCGCGTCGGGAACGGCTTCGACCAGGCGCCGAATTCGCCCTCGCCCGCGACCGGCAGGCCCAACAGCTCGGCGAGCTCCACCACTTCCTTCTCGCCGTTGCACAAGGTGATCTCGTCGCCCACCGTCAGCAGCGGGTTCTTGGCCTCGATGAGCATCCTCGCCGCCTTCTCGACATCGTCCTTGTCGGGGCGGACCTTCATCGGCACGTTGAACAGCGACTGGTCCATGATGGTAGCCGTCGCCTCGGTCCTGAGCTCGTTGTCGGGAATGGCGAGAAAGACCGGGCCGCAGGGCGGCGTCGCCGCGAATTTAAGCGCGCGGCGCGTCGTCTCGGGAATGCCGGCGGCGGTCTGCGCCATCCAGCGCCACTTGGTGATCGGGGCCAGCGAATATTCCTGGAAGTCGTAGTCTTGCGGACCTTCCTCGCCGAGCTCCGCCTGGCCGAAGGCCGCCACCGTGACCAGCATCGGAATGCGGTCCTTGAAGGTGTTGACCATCTGCGTCATCGCGTTGGGCAGACCCACGTTGGCGACGATAACGATGCCCGGTTTGCCCGAGAGGCGCGCATAGCCGTCGGCCATCGCCGTGACGGCGCCTTCCTGGATGCCCTTGATGAGCTGGATCGACGGCTCGTCCACCAGCGCGTCGAAGATCGGCGCATCGCCGGTCGAGGGATTGAAGAACACGTACTTGACGCCGGCAGCCTTGAGCTGCGCCACGTAGAGCGCGCCGCCCCGTCCGGTCATCTGGCGCATCGCGCCGCCGGCCTCGGCCGCCTTGGCCGGCGTCGCGAAGGGCGCGAGCGACTGCGCCATCGCCTTCGCCGCCACCGTGCTCACGCCGACCGCCGTCAGCCCGGAGATAAGCTTGCGCCGGGAAATGCCTTGGTCGAGATATTGCTTGATCAGGCCTTTCATCGTTCCCTCCATCCCAGTGGGCAAATCATACCAGCGTGCGCCCTTCCGCCAAAGGGGGAAGCACGCGCGCCCGATCGCCCCGCCCCGGCACCGCCCGCTTGCGTCTTGTCGGCGGCCGCGAAATCTCGCATCCTTGGGGTGGCCGGGTGGCGGCGGGCGCCCTTGGCATCCTCAGGAGGACCACCATGGAAGGCACCACCACGATCGGCGCCAAGTTCAATGTCGGCGGCGTCCTCTTGGATCGCCCGTTCAAGATCCGCCGGCTCGGCCATTTCGGCTACAACACCAACCGGATGGACGAGGCTCTGACCTTCTACCGCGATCTCCTCGGCTTCAAGGTCACCGACACGCTCGATTTCGCCAAGGAGATCCCGGTGCCGCATCTCTTCGACGGGCTGGGCACCACCGTCGGCTACTTCATGAGCCACGGCACCGACCATCACTCGCATGTCATGTTTCCCCGGAAGGTGATGGACAAACTGAATTCCCGCCACGGGCCGCCGCCCGCGGAGGTCACCACCAACCAGATCACCTGGCAGGTCGGCACGCTCAGCGAGGTCGGCAACGGCATCGACTGGTTCCGCTCGATCGGGCTCAACCCCGGCCGCATCGGCCGCGACGTGCCGGGCTCGAACTGGCACAGCTATCCGCCCGACCCGGAAGGCCACACGAACGAGATCTATTACGGCATCGAGCAGATCGGCTGGAACCGGCGCGCCAAGCCGCCGGGCGTCAAGAAGCGCGGCTTCCAGGACAAGCCCGAGCTGCCGCAGATGAGCGAGTACCAGGAGCTCGAGATGTTCGAGCGCGAGGGCATGGATCTCAACGCCGGCTTCCGCCACGTCGAGAAGCTGCCCTTCAAGTACGATGTCGGCGGGGTAATGCTGCCGCGGCCGTTCAAAGTGATCAAGATCGGCCCGGTGCGGCTCTTCGTGCAGGACATGGAGAAGTGCCTGGCCTTCTACACCGGCATCATGGGCCTGCGCGTGACCGAGGAGGTCGACTACGAGGGGCACCGCTGCGTCTTCCTGCGCTGCAACACCGAGCATCACTCGCTGGCGCTCTATCCGAAGGCGTTGCGCGCCAAGCTCGGCCTGTCGCCGCACACGACATGCATGTCCTTCGGCAACCAAGTCGGCGATTATCAGCAGCTCAAGAACGCCGTCGACTTCCTCAAGGCGAGCGGCGCGACGGTCAAGCACCTGCCGCCGGAGCTATTCCCGGGCATCGATTATTCGGCCTTCGCCGTCGATCCCGACGGCCACACCGTGCAGCTTTACTACTACATGGAGCAGGTCGGCTGGGACGGCAAAGTCCGGCCCGCGTCCGAGCGGCGCAAGGTCGCGGCCGGCCCATGGCCGGAGACGCTGGAGGCGATGGCCGACACGTTCGACGGCGAAACCCTGCTCGGGCCGCTCGGCTGAGCCTTATGCGACAGCCGCAACGTTGTGGCGCCGGGGCGGGGGATCGACTAGAATTCGCACCGGGATATGCCGTGGGTGGCGGGGCACGCGCTCCGCAATGGAGGAGATGTAATGGACGCGCGCGAAACGATCTACCGTGATCCGGCGACCGAAGAGGTCAACCAGGACAAGATCCTGGCCAATGCCCGGCAGCAGGCGGTCAAGCGGCATTACGAGGATTTGTGCATCGTCGACGTCGACGCGCATCACTACGAAAGCGATCACTACGACGAAATCCTCGCCTACATCGAAGACCCGATTCTGCGCAACGAGGTGCGCTATCAGGGCTGGGGCCGCAACGGCGTGGCGCAGCCCGACGGCAACTACCAGAATCTGGGCGGCCGCATCGCCCGCCTCACCGGCCGCACCAACGAAAAGGTGCCGGCCGGCGGCGCGCATCGCGACATCGCGCTCACCAAGCGGTGGATGGACGCGATGGGCATCGACATGATCTGCCTGTTCCCGACGCCGATGCTGACGCTGGGCGCGGTGCCGCGCAACGATGTCGAGATCGGTCTGGCGCGCGCCTATGCGCGCTGGCTCTGCGAGAAGGTGATCGCGCGACGAGCCGCGCATCCGCTCGATGCTGTATCTCCCCTTCAACGATCCCGCGGCCAGCATCAAGATGGTCGAGGATTTCGGCGACAAGCCCGGCGTCATCGGCTTCATGGTGACGGCGCCGCACCGGCGCGGCGTCTACGAGAACGACTACATGCCGCTCTATTCGATGCTGCAAGAGCGCGGCCTGCCGATCGCCTTCCACGGCAGCTTCACCTGGCACGAGCAGACCTTCGCGACGTTCAACCGCTTCATCGTCGTGCATTCGCTGGGCTTTCCGTTCTTCAACATGGCCCACATGGCCAACTGGGTCATCAACGGGCTGCCGGAGCGCTTCCCCAAGCTCAAGGTGATCTGGATCGAGAGCGGGCTCGCGTGGGTCCCGTTCCTGATGCAGCGCCTCGACAGCGAATTCATGATGCGCACGTCCGAGGCGCCGGCGCTGAAGCGCCGCCCGAGCGAGTACATGCGCGACATGTTCTACACCACCCAGCCGATCGAGATGGTCGAGAACCGCGAGGCGCTGGAGGTCACGCTCAAGATGATCAACGCCGAGACGCAGCTCCTCTATGCCTCCGATTATCCGCACTGGGACATGGATCTGCCGAGCACGATCTATGACCTGCCGTTCCTCGGCGACACGGCCAAGCGCAACATCCTGGGCGCCAATGCCCTGCGTCTGTTCAATCTGCCGACCATCTTCTCGGAGGAAAAGCTGGCGCGCCGCGCCCAGCGCACGGCCGCCCAGTAGGCGGAGTTCCAACGGGCGCAACGCCCGCCCGGCGCGAGGGAGGGCCGGCCCATGAAGCGCAGCGCCTATCGCATTCTGACCTCTCACGCCGGGAGCCTGCCGCGCCCGGACGCGCTCACCGAGGTGAACCGCGCCAAGGTCGCGGGCGAGCTCTACGACACCAAGACCTATGCGGCGCGGCTGACCGCGGCGGTCGCCGATGTCTGCCGCAAGCAGGCCGAGATTGGCGTCGACATCGTCAATGACGGCGAATTCGGCAAGGCCACGCGCGGCGACATCGACTATGGCGCCTGGCAGAGCTATGCCTGGGGCCGCCTCGCCGGCTGGGAGCCGGGCGAGCCGGGGCAGCTTCCCGCGCTCGCCGGGCGGCGCGACCGGCGCATCTTCGCCGATTTCTACCGCGAGCTCGACAGCACGAGCTTCCTGTCCTCGAGCGCGATGAGTGGACGGCCGCCGACCTTCACCGGGCCCATCCGCTATATCGGCCACGAGGCGGTGCGCGCCGACACCGCTAACTTCACCGAAGCGCTCGCCGCGGTGACGGTCGAGGAAGGCTTCATCACCTCGGTCGCGCCGGGGAGCTTCGCCCGCCGGCAGAATCGCTATTACAAGACCGACGAGGAATTTCTCTTCGCGCTCGCCGATGCGCTGAAGGAGGAATACAAGGCGATCATCGAGGCGGGCTTCGTGCTGCAGCTCGACGATCCCGGCCTGCCCGATAGCTGGGACATGACCAATCCCGAGCCGAGCCTCGCCGAATACAAGAAATTCGCAAGCGTGCGGATCGAAGCGCTCAATCACGCGCTCCAGGGCCTGCCCGAGGATCGCATCCGCTATCACATCTGCTGGGGAAGCTGGCACGGGCCGCATTCGACCGACCTGCCGCTCGCCAGCATCATCGACATCCTCTTGAGCGTGCGCGCCGGCGCGTTCTCGGTGGAGGCCGGCAATGTCCGCCACGAGCATGAATGGAAGGTGTGGCGCGACGTGAAGCTGCCGGAGGGCAAGCTCATCATCCCCGGCGTCGTCAGCCACGCCACCAACGTGATCGAGCATCCCGAACTTGTGGCCGACCGCATCGTGCGCTTTGCCGGCGTGGCCGGGCGCGAGAACGTCATCGCCGGAACCGATTGCGGCCTGGGCGGCCGCATTCACCCGCAGCTTGCCTGGGCCAAGCTGCAAACCCTGGTCGAGGGCGCCCGCCTCGCCAGCCGCGAGCTCTGGCCTTAGGCAGAGCCCGGCCCTATTTCGTCTTCATCGTCCACACGCCGTCCCAGTGCTCGGGCGGCGCGTGATCGCGGTGATAGGGGCAGCGGTCGGTATAGACCCAGGACGGGCCGTCATTGGGGAAAACTTTGAGAAAATCGGCGAAGTGCGCCAGCGCGCGCGCCCACTCGCGCGCGCGATAACGGCGGATGCCGTCGTCGAACGCGGCAAGGACCGTATCGAGCCGGGCGAGCGTCGCCGTATCGTGATAGTCGAGGATCTCGGAGATCTCCGTCGGCACTTCCTTGCCCTTGACGCGGATGAGATCGATGCGGCGCAGCCGCGCCGGATGGACGAAGCGTTCCACCGTCGTGCCGGCGACGAGCACCGTCGTGCCGTACTGCTTGTTGGCGCTTTCCAGGCGCGCCGCGAGATTCACGGCATCGCCGATGACGGTGTAGTTCTTGCGCGCGGGCGAGCCGACCGGGCCGGCGACGATCTCGCCGCTGGCCAGACCGACGCCGATCTCGAGCGGCCGCGCGCCCCGGCTCAAACGGCGCAGATTGAGTTCCTTGAGGCGCCGGATCATCTGGCTCGCCGTCGCCGCGGCATTGTCGGCATCGGCCGGACCGCTGACCGGGGCGCCGAACACCGCCATGACGGCATCGCCGATATACTTGTCGAGCACGCCGCCGTGCTGCTGCACGATCTTCGCCATCTCGCTGAAATACTCGTTCAGCATGTCGACGGTCGCCTGCGGCGACAGCGCTTCGGCGAGCGCCGTGAACCGCCTGATGTCGGAAAAAAGCATCGTCGCAAAGACCGTCGAGCCTTCGGTCCCCGCCGCATTGGCGCCGATCGCGCACTCGGCGAATTCCTTGGCCATGTAGCGGGTGATCGTCGCCTGAACCTTCTTCTGGCGATCGATGTCCTGCAGGATGAGCGTGACGCCCGAGAACGCCCCCGCGGTATCGCCGAGCGGCGCCGCGGTCACATTGACGCTCACGACGGCGCCGTTCGCGAGCGCGAACTCGACATCGGGGCGATGATCGCCGCGCCCGGTCCGCACGACATAGGCCAAGGTCTCGATGAGCCAGGGATTGGCCTCGCCCCACAGATGCTCGACCGAACCTGCAACGACACCGTCCGCCCCGATGGCGAGGAGCTTGCGCGCCGCATCGTTGATGGTGAGGACATGGAAGTGGCGGTCGAGCGTGATCACGCCGTCCGGCAGCGAACGCAGCAGCGTGTCGGTATATTTCTTGAGGGCGAGAACATCGGTGAAGAGCTGCGCGTTCTGCAGCGCGATCGCCACCTGGGTCGCGAAGGTCAAAAGGCGCCGCTCGTCGGCGCCCGTGAACGGGCCGGCGCGCTTGTTCAGCACCTGGAGCACGGCGATCGGCGTGCCGGCCTGGTCGAGTACCGGAACCGACAGGAGGCTCGCGGTCTTGAAGCCCGTGCGGATATCGGTCAAGCGATCGAAGCGCGGGTCGGCATAGGCATCGCCGACCGTGATGCTCCCAGGGGCGCGGAAGGTCGCGCCGGCGATGCCGGCGTCGTCGGCGATACGGATTTCGTCGACCGCGCCGCCGGAAGTGACGCGCGTGAACAGCTCGCCCGCTTCGGGATCATGCACGAAGAGGCTCGCGCGCTCGGCATCGAGGAGCTCGGACGCGGCCGCGACGATCTTGCCCAGCAACCGGTCGAGGTCGAGCTCCACCGACACCGCCTCCGTCATCTCGAGGAGGCGGCGATCCTGCGCCCGCTCGCGGCGCTCGTGCTCGAAGGCGCGGGCATGATCGAGCGTCGCTGCGGCTTGGCTCGCGATCGCCTCGAGCAGAAGAAGGTCGGCGCCGTCGAATTTGCGGTGGCGCGTGTTGAGGACTTCGAAGGTGCCGATCACCGAGCCGTCGTCGCGGCGCAAGGGCGCGCACACGAGCGACCGCGTGTGGTAGCCGGTGTAGCGATCGACGCTCGCATCGAAGCGCGGATCGCCATAGGCATCATCGACGATCTCCGATCGCCCGGAGGCGAACACGACGCCGGCAATTCCGGCGGTGCGGGGAATGCGAATCTCGCCGATGCCGTCGCCTTGCGCCACCCGCGAATAGAGTTCGTCGCGCTCGGCATCGAGCAGGAAGATCGTGCCGCGCTCGGCGTTGAGCGTCTCGGCTGCCAGCGCGACGAGCCGGTGCAGCAACTCGTCGAGCGACAGCGACCCCAGCGTCCGGTTGACCACCTCGGCCAGGAGAAAGCGGCTGAGGAGGTCGCTCGCGCGCTTTTCCGAGCGCTGGGGGTGCGTGAGGCTGTGCCGCAGCTCCCGGCCTTCGGCCGGGCTGAGCGGCCGCGCCGCCAGGAAGCGCGGCGAAGCCTTGTGTGAAGACCGGGGCGGCGGGACCGAACCCACCCCACCCGGCGGAAGCACTTCAACCGATGACGACATTACACCTATTGCGGGAACTATTTCGCCCAGTCTACTCCCATTGCCGAACAATACAACCACAGGTCGCATATAGTGGGTCTGGCCCGGTACGGCGGCGTGCAGGTCCTGGACGCAGCGGAGCGAGTGGCATATCTCGTCAGCAGGCCGAGAGGGGGAGACGCGCGCATGACAACGCTCGGCGGGGAGACGCTACGGGTCTCGATACGCTGCCTGATCCTGTGCCTCGCCGTGGCCGCGGCGGCACAGGCCGAGACGGTCAGGGTCGGCAAGGGCGGGCCGCAGGCGTTCCAGTTCGCACCCGTCGACATCGGCATGGACGAGGGCATCTTCCAGAAGCACGGCATCGAGGCCACCAGCTTCCAACTCGACAGCGCGGCCAAGATCCATCAGGCGCTCGCCGCCGGCGACATCGACATCGCGCTCGCCTCCGGCCCCGACATGGCCTTCATCGCCAAGGGCTCGCCGGCCATTTCGGTCGCCGCCATGGCGGGACGGCCTGCCATGCTGTCGCTGGTCGTCACCGCGGATTCGCCGATCCGATCGGTCGCCGACCTCAAGGGCAAGAAGGTCAGCGTCACCAGCACCGGCTCGCTCACCTATTGGCTGGCGCATGAATTGTCGCGCCGTCAGGGCTGGGGCAACGACGGCATCGATGTGGTGGCGCTCGGCGCCCAGTCCGCGCAGATGGCGGCGCTGAGGACGCATGAGACCGACGCCATGGTCATGGACCTTAGCGCCGCGTACCGCGCCGAGGCGTCGGGCGAGGCGCGCATCGTCCTCACCTTCGGCGACATCGCGCCGCATTTCCATATGCACGTCATCCACGCGGCGAACGCCTTCCTCGCGCGCGACCCGGATGCGGTGCGGCGCTTTCTGGCCGCCTGGTTCGAGACCATCGCGTTCATGCGCACGCACTGCGCCCAGACGGTGAAGATCGTCGCCAAGGTCGTCGGTGTCAGCGAGCCCATCGCCGATCGAAGCTACGACGTGGTGATGCCGGTCATGTCGTCGGATGGCTGCTTCGACCCGCAGGCGCTGGCGGTGCTGCGCCGCTCCTATGTCGAGATGGGCCTGCTCGACAAGGAGCCCGACATGTCCAAGCTCTATACCGAGAAATATCTTCCCGCGCCCTGCCCGCGCTGAGCGCCGTCACTGCGCCGCATCGGCGTGGCTGTCGGTGGCATCGGGCGGACCCGTCGCCGTGCCGTCGGGACCCAGCGTATAGAGGTCGTAGGCCGCATGCTGATGGCCGGGCACGTGATAGACGTAAGGCCGGCCCCAGGGATCGATGAGGAGGGTCCGCCGACTGAGGTAAGGCCCGTTCCAGCGCGCGATGCCGGCCTGCGGATCGGTGAGCGCGCGCAGGCCCTCCTGCTCGGTCGGATAGCGGCCGACATCGAGAAGGAAGAGATCGAGACCCGAGGCGATCGTCTCGATCTGCACGTTCGCCGCGTCCACCTTGGCGCGCGAGAAATATTTGAAGAGCTGCGGCACGGCGATCCCCACGAGAAGCCCGAGGATCGCCAGCACCACGAGAAGCTCAACCAGCGTGAACCCCGCGCGCCGTCTTGCGCCGACGTGGCGCGGCGGCGCCGTTGCCAGCACCATGGGCGCCCTGCGTAGTTCGACGGCGCTTGGACTGGGGAGGATCATCGCGGGCATCTTCGCGCCAACATACCACGGTGGCACCTGCTCGCCGATGGGGGATTCTTGCGCATTGAAATCGCAGCGTCCGCGCCGGACACTGCGCCAACTCCAATCGCAGCGGAGATCGGGACATGGCCGGCACGGACAAAATCGCCCTCGTGACGGGGGCCGGCACGGGGATCGGCAAGGAAGTATCGCTGGCGCTGATGCGGGATGGGTGGTCGGTCGTACTCGCCGGCCGCCGCCGCGACCGGCTCGACGGCACGGCGGAACAGGCCAAGGCCATGGGCGCGCGCGCGCTGGTGGTGCCCACCGACATCGCCGATCCGGACCAGGTGCGCGCGCTCTTCGCCAAGACCAAGGAGACGTTCGGACGGCTCGATCTCCTGTTCAACAATGCCGGCGGCGGCGCGCCCGCCGGACCGCTGGAGGACCTCCCCTACGAGCAATGGAAGCGCGTCGTCGACATCAACCTGACGGGGACGTTCCTGTGCACGCAGCAGGCGATCCGCATCATGAAAGACCAGACCCCGCGCGGCGGGCGAATCATCAACAACGGCTCGATCTCGGCGCACGCGCCGCGCCCGGGCTCGGTCGCCTATACTGCGACCAAGCACGCGATCACCGGCCTGACCAAGACGACCTCGCTCGATTGCCGCAAATACGACATCGCCTGCGGCCAGATCGACATCGGCAATGCCGTGACCGAGATGACGCAGCGCATGGCGAACGGCATCATGCAGGCGAACGGCACCATGGCCGTGGAAGCGCGCATGGATGTCGCCGATGTCGGCCGCGCCATCGTGTTCATGGCCGGCCTCACGCTCGATTCCAACGTCCAGTTCATGACCATCATGGCGACGAAGATGCCGTTCATCGGCCGCGGCTGATGAGCGCGTGAGGGCATTCGCCCGCGCCGGCGCGCATCCATCGGCGATCGGCGGCGACCGCCGCGCAGCGACCACAGCATGTTCACTCGTGCCCGACGCGGCGCGTGCGTTTTGCGGGGCCACTCTCGACAAAGGACGGTAGCTGACATCGTGAGCCAATGCGGTTGCATGTGATACGCGCGTTTTATGACAGATTGATGAGAGGGGGCACGGCCGTGCTGCGGCGCGTCCTGCCATGGCGGGTTCTGGCGTCGTGCGAGGCGATTTCGTCTTCCGGCGCCACCTGGAGCCGATCGAGCACTTCGATCCCGCGACGATGCAGCGCGCCGGTGACATCGTCGACTACAGGCCGAGTGCGCCGCGCTGCCGCTTCGACGGCTACGTCAACAATTTCCTGTTTCTGGTGTCGCAGGAACCGAACACGACGCTTGATCGCCTGAACGACGCCTTGGGCGAGCCGTCCTCGATCATCCCTTCCGTCCCGCTGTGGTCGAAGGCGCGGCACCGGCACTGCCGCGAACGCCTCCCGTGACGAGGCTGCTCAGGGCAGGAACCGGCTGAACGGCGCGACGGTTGCGCCGGCGCGCTCGAGCGCCTGGCGCAGCGCCCGCGCCATCGTCACGCCGGCGGGATTGTCGCCGTGGACGCAGATGCTGTCGATCCGCACCGGGCGCACCGTGCCGCCGACGGTGCGGATCGCCTGCTCGTCGAGCATGCGCAGCACGCGCGTCGTCGCCGCGGCGGCGTCATGGAGGACCGCGCCCGGCGTCTTGCGCGCGGTGAGGTTGCCGTCCTCGTCATAGGTGCGGTCGGCATAGACCTCGCGCGCGAGCCGGAGGCCCACGCGCTCGCCCGCCGTCTCCGTCGCCATGCCCGGCATCACCACGAACACGAGATCGCGGTCGACCGCGGCGATGGCGCGGGCGACGCCGCCGGCCAGATCCGCGTCGACCTGGGCCATGTTGGCGAGCGAGCCGTGCAGCTTGACGTGGCTCACGCGATGGCCGGCCGCCGCCGCGATCGCCTGCAAGGCGCCGATCTGATAGATGACGAACCGGCCGACCTCGTCGGGCGTGTCGCCGAGGATCGGCCGGCGCCCGAAGCCCCACAGATCGAGGAAGCTCGGATGCGCGCCGATGGCGATGCCTCTGACCTTGGCGGTTTCCACCGTGCGGTGCATCACCAAGGGATCGCCGCCGTGAAAGCCGCAGGCGACGTTGGCGCTGGTGACGATATCGAGCATCGCCGCGTCGTCGCCGATCGTGTAGGCGCCGAAGCTCTCGCCCAGGTCGCAGTTGAGATCGACCGTGATCGCCATCGGCACATTCTCCTTCCGGCTTGCCCGGCGCGGGCACTTGATTATTAGATGGGCGCCTCCCAGGCTCCAAGCGGCACGCGAGCGGCACCAGGCCTCATGGCATCCCCCTATCCCCGCATCCTGCCGGCGGGCGATACCGCGCTGGTCGTCGAGCTCGGCGACACCATCGACGCCACCGTCAATGCGCGCGTGCGGGCGCTCGACCGGATGGTCGCCGCGGCCGCCATTCCCGGCGTGATCGAGACGCTGCCCACCAACCGCTCGATCCTGGTGCGCACCGAGCCGCTGGTGGCCAATGCCGGCGATATCGCGCGCGCGCTTTCGACACTCGTCGACGCGCTGCCGATAGAGCCCGTCGAGGCCGGCGGGCGCAGCCTCATCATTCCCGTGATCTATGGCGGCGCGTTCGGAATCGACCTCGCCGGCGCCGCCGCCAGCCTCGGCCTTGACGAAAGCACGGTGATCGCGCGCCACGCCGCATGCGAATACCGCGTCTTCATGATCGGCTTCCAGCCGGGCTTTGCCTATCTCGGCGCGCTCGACCCGACGCTCGCGCTGTCGCGCCACGACCAGCCGCGCGCGGAAATTCCCGCCGGCACGGTCTCCATCGCAGGCATCCAGACGGTGATCAACTCGGTCGCGGCGCCGAGCGGTTGGAACCTCATCGGCCGCACGCCGGTGCGCCTCTTCGACCTCAACCGGAGCAACCCCGTTCCTGCTCGCGCCCGGCGACCGGGTGCGGTTCCGCCCGGTGCCGGCGGCAGCGTGGGCGGCGCTCGACGCGCGCGCGGCAGAAGGCGATGCGGTCGCGGAGGCAGCTCCGTGACCGCCGCGCTCAGAGTGCTGGCGCCGGGGCCGCTCACGACGCTGCAGGATGGCGGGCGGCCGGGCTGGCTGCGGTTCGGCGTGCCGGAATCGGGCGCGCTCGACCCTTGCGCCCTGGCGGTGGCCAATGCTGCTCGTCGGCAACCCGCCGGATGCGCCGGCGCTGGAGATGACGCTCGCCGGCGGCACCTTCGCGGTCGACGGCGGGACCATCGCGCATCGCCGTTGCCGGCGCCGACATGGCCGTGACGATCGACGGCGCGCCCGCGCCGCGCGAGCGCAGCCACAAGCTCGCACCGGGCGCGGTGATCCGCATCGGTGCGGCCAGGAACGGCGCCCGCGCCTATCTCGCGGCGAGCGGCGGTTTCGGCGCAGCGCCCGTCTTCGGCAGCGTCGCGACGCATCTGCGCTCCGGGATCGGCGGGCACGCGCTGCGCCAGGGCGACGTGATGGCGGTGATGGGAGAGGCGCAAGCCGGTCCGGATCTGCGTTTGGGGTTGGACATGCCGCCGGCGCGGTCGCGGCTGCGCGTCGTCCTGGGTCCGCAGGACGACTATTTCACCGAACAAGCGATCGCGACGCTGCTGGCGGCGGAATTCACTCTCACCGCGCAGTCCGACCGCATGGGCTGCCGCCTCGCGGGCCCGCGCCTTGCGCATGCAAAGGGCTTCAACATCGTTTCCGACGGGATCGCGCCCGGCAGCATCCAGGTGCCGGGCAACGGGCTGCCGATCGTTCTCTTGGCCGACCGGCAGACCACCGGCGGCTATCCCAAGATCGCCACGGTGATCAGCGCCGACCTGCCGGCGCTGGGCCAGATGCGGCCGGGCGATCCCGTGCAGTTTGCCGCGGTCGGGCTGGAGGCCGCGCGCGAGGCACGGCGTGCGCTCAAGGCGTGGATCGCGGAGCTGCCGCGTCACCTGATTGCGGTGACGGACACGCTCGACACCGAGCATCTCCTCGGCGCCAATCTCATCAGCGGCGTCACCGACGGCGCGACGTGAGCCGGTTCACAGCACCGCCAGCGTGGCATTGGGGATGTCGGTGATGAGCATGCAGCCCGGATAATGCGCGATGAAGAACGGCGGCTTCACCGTCTCGGCGACGCATTGCGGCGTCACGCCGCAGGCCCAGAACACCGGCAGCTCGTCGGGCGCGCACCTCGACGGGATCGCCGTAATCGGGCCGCGCGAGATCGGCGATGCCGATCTCGTGCGGCAGGCCCATATGCACCGGCGCGCCGTGGACATTGGGAAAGCGCGACGTGACCTGCACGGCGCGGATCGCATCGACCGGCCCGAACGGGCGCATCGATACCACGAGCTTGCCGTGAAAGCGCCCGGCCGGCGCGGTATCGATCGAGGTGCGGTACATCGGCACGGTGACGCCCGCGTCGATATGGCGGATGCGCAAGCCCGCATCGATCGAGCGGCCATTCGAAGCTCAGCGAGCAGCCGAGCACGAAGGTCACGAGATCGTCGCGCCAATAGGGGCCGATGTCGGTCGGCGCCGCAATCTCCACCCCGTCGCGGAAGACGCGATAGCGCGGCACGTCGCTGCGAATGTCGATGTCGCGGCCGAGCGTCGGCAGCTCCGGCCGGCCCGGCTCGCCCACGGCCAGGACCGGGCAAGGCTTGGGATTGCGCAGGCAGAAGCGCAGGAAATCCTCGGCCCAGTCGGCCGGCAGGATCGCGATATTGCCCTTGCACCATGCCGGGCCCGATGCCCGCGGTCTGCCCCGTGATCTCGCCGCGCCGGATGCGGGCGCGCGCCTCGGCCGCGGAAAATCCCGGCGCGCTCATCACTTCACCGCGTTGGCGTAAGGATAGATGAGAGCGCCGGTCTTGTATTGCGGCGGATCGATGATCGCCACCTTGGCCGGATCCTTGAACTGGTCGAGCGTGCTGCCCGGTGATGTCGCGATACTGCACCGTGAGGAAGCGGCTTTCGGCCCACTCGCCGTCGGGGCCATATCGCACCGGGCCGAGCACGGTCTGGAAGGTGTGGCTGTGCATGTATGCGGCGAGCTTGTCCTGATCGAGCGTCTTGGCGCCCTCGACCGCCTCGCCCAGGACCTGAACATAGGCATAGGCGGCGGTCGCGGTGTTGTAGCCCAGCGGATCGGTGCCGGCCGCCTTGGCCTTGGCCTGGTACTTCTCCAGCATCGCCATCACGCCCGGGAACATCAGGGTCGGCTGCGGCAGCCAGTTCTCGTAGCCGACGATGCCGTTGAGGAGCGGGCCCAACTGCATCTTGATCGAGACGTTGTTGAGCCCGACCATGGCGCCGCCGAACATCTTCGGCTTGAAGCCGATCTCGCTCATCGCGCGCACGATGCCGACGCTGTCGCGCGGATAGGACGCGACGAAGAAGAGATCGGGATTGACCGCCTGCACCGCGCGCACGACCGGCGAGAAGTCGGTGGTCGCCGGCGGATAGGATTTGTCATAAACGATCTTGAGACCGGCGGCCTTGGCATTGGCGCGGGCACCGTCGGCCGCATTCTTGGAAAATTCCTGATCGCTCGCCGCGATTGCCACGGTCTGCGGCTTGGGGGTCTGCGCCATGGCGGCGGCGAAATACCCGTGCGAGAACACCAACGTCGGATGCGGGCCGGTCTGGATCATCGCGAAGTAGCGGGGATAGTGGAACTGCTCGTTCACGTTGAGCGAGGTGAGGCTGACGATCACCATGTTGTGCGCCATCACCACCGGCATCGCCGGCGCGGTCATCACCGTGGAATAGGGCCCGACCACGAGGTCGACCTTGTCGATGTCAAGGAGCTTGGTATAGATGCCCGGCACGTTGGCGGGATTCGTCTGATCGTCGTAATAGACGAGCTCGACCGGACGGCCCAAGAGCCCGCCCTTGGCGTTGATGTCGTCCTTCCAGATGTTCATCGCGATGAGCGCGACCTTGCCGTTGCTGGCACCCTCGCCGGTCAGCGCCATGCTGAAGCCGATGCGAATGGGCGATGCGGCGAACGCGCCCGGCGCTGCCGCCATGAGCGCCGCCACAAGACACAAGACCGCCCTCCCGCCCCGAAACATCCTCGCCATCGCCTGTTCTCCCCGCGTCCTGTTGTTGCCTTTAGCGCGTAATGCGATCGCGTGGAATATTCTCTTTGTCGGTCGTCATTGCGAGCGCAAGCGAAGCAATCTTTGGCCGGCCGGAGTTTGCTTCGTCGCTAAGCGCTCCTCGCAAAGACAACGGCCCCTACAACAGATGGGCCGCACGCGTCTTCAATGGCGCGCTTCGGCGTAGAGCGCCAGCACGCGGTCGACCATCGCGCCGGCAAGCCCGAGATAGTTGGCGGGATCGACCAGCTTGGCCAGCGCGGCGCGGTCGAGATGGGAAGCGATCTCCTTGTCCTCGGCCAGGAGGTCGAGGAAAGGCCGCCCGGTGGCGATGGTCGCGCGGCAGATGTCGTAGACGAGATCATGCGCGCGCTGGCGCCCGAGATGGGGGCCGAGCCCCATCATCACCGCCTCCGAGACGATGAGGCCGCCGGTGAGGTCGAGATTGCGGCGCATACGCGCGGGATCGACCTGCAAGCCCTCCACCAGGAAGCGCGCCTGGCCAAGCGCGCCCGCCGACAGCAGGAAGATCTCGGGCACCGCGATCCATTCGATCTCCCACGGTCCGGTCGAGCGCTCGTGATCCTCGACCATCGCATCGAGCAGCGCCGCCACGTTCTGGCGCACCATCGCGGTGCAGGCGATGATGTAGTTGGACGAGATCGGATTGCGCTTCTGCGGCATCGTGCTGCTCGAGCCGCGGCCCTCGGCGAAGGGCTCGTAGACCTCCTCGACCTCGGTCTGCATCATCAGCTTCACGTCGGTGGCGATCTTGCCGAGCGTGCCGGTGACGAGGCCGAGGAAGCAGCCGGCCTCGGCGATGCGGTCGCGCATCGTGTGCCAGGCGATCTCGGGCTGGCCCAGGCCGAGCTCCGCCATCAGCGCCTGCTGCACCTCGAGCCCGCGCGCGCCGAGCGAGGAAAGATTGCCGGCGGCGCCGCCGAACTCCCCGACCAGGACGCGCGGGCGCAGCTCCTTGAGCCGCGCGCGATGGCGCTCGATGCCGGCCAGCATCACCGCCATCTTGTAGCCGAAAGTGATGGGCACGGCCTGCTGCAGGTTGCTGCGCCCGGCCATCGGCGTGTCGCGGTAGCGTGCGCGCAAGCCCCGCCAGCGCCGCGGCGATCGCCGCGAGATCGTCTTCGACCAGGCGCAGCGCGTCGCGGATCTGCAGCACGGTCGCGGTGTCGGTGATGTCCTGCGTCGTCGCGCCCCAATGGCACCACTCGCCGAGCCCGCCCTGGCACAGGCCGACGAGCTGCTGCACCACCGGCAGCACCGGATAGCCGATGAGCTCGGTCTGGGTCTTGAGCCGCGCCATGTCGAATTGCTCGGCGTGGCAGTGGCGGCAAATCTCCTCGGCCGCCTCGCGCGGGATGATGCCGAGCCGCGCCTCGACGCGCGCCAGCGCCGCCTCGATGTCGAGATAGCACTGCACGCGGTTCTCGTCGGAGAACACGCGCCGCATCGCCGCGGTGCTGAAGATGTCGCGGAAGACGGCAGAATCGAGGGCGGTTGCGGACATGGGCTCGCTTCCTTGGCTTAAGACGGCGCCCCCGGCTCCTCGCCGAGTGCGTCGATCAGGGGTTGCAGCATCGACTTGTAGGGAAGCCAGCGGCCGATCGAGCCGCGGTTGATCGGCTGGCGCACCTGGACGACGCTCGCCGTGCGAACCGGCCGATCGAGCGTGTGAAAATCGAGACAGGCATCGCTCCAATCGAGCCCGCAATGTGCCACCATCCGGCGCGCCGTCGCCTCGAAATCATCGACCAGCGCCTCGTAATCGATCTCGATCATCACGCCTGGGGGCAGCACCGCGCGCCAATGCGCCATCAGCGCCCGATAGCCGCGGTAATAGCGGCCGAGCTCGCCGAGATCGTAGGTATGGGGCGGATGATCGGCGAACAGGATCGAGAAGCATGAGAAACATGTGTCGACGGCGTTGCGGCGCACGTGAATGATGCGCGCGTTCGGCAATGCGAGATGGATGACGCCGACGAAGCGGAAATTGTCGGGCATCTTGTCGGTGATGCGGGCGGCGGTCGGCGCGAGCCGCGTCAGCGTGTCGAGGTAGCGCGCGCCCAGGCGGCGAAACTGCTCGCCGGTCATCGCCGCGATCCCTTCCGGAAACTCCCCCGTCACGCCGTCGTCGGGACAAAGCGTCAAGGCATGCTGGAACGCCTTGAGCTCGCCCGCGCCAAAGACCCGAGGATGCGCCGCCAGGATCTGCTCTACCAGTGTCGTGCCCGAGCGCGGCATGCCGACGATGAAGACCGGCACGGACGATGGGTCGCCGCGTCCCTGCCGCGCGCGGATGAGGGCGGCGGTGGCGGTCGCGCGCATGCGGTCGAACCCGCCGAGCACCGCCGCCTCGTCATAGGCTAGGTCCTGGCGCTTGAGCGCGCTGCCCGTGCGCAGGTGATGGAATGACTGCTCGTGCCAACCGATATCGGCATAAGCCTTGCCGAGCGCAAAATGCAGTGCGATCCGGTCGTCACGCGGCAGCGCATCGAGATCGGCGGCGCACGCCTCCATCGCGGTGAGCCAGCGGTCGTCGGCGGCAATCCGCCGGATCTGCACGAGGTCGTAGTAGAGCGCGCCCTTGCGCGGAGCGAGAGTGAGCGCCTTCTCGATGGCTGCAGCGGATTCGGGCAGCCGCCCGAGCTCGCGCAGCACACCGCCGAGAGAGGCGTAGGGTTCGACATCGCCCCCATCCAACGCGATCGCCTTCTCGTAGTGCGCGATCGCTTCCGCGTGCCGGTCCAGCGTGACGAGCGCGCGGCCGAGATGATTTTCCAGCTTGGCATGGCGCGGCTCCAGCGCCAGCGCGCGGTGGTAATGGACCGCCGCCTCTTCGTTGCGGCCCAAGGCTAAGAGGGCATTTCCAAGATTGGAGTGCGCCTGAAAATAATCCGGCCGCAGCGCCAGCGCGCGTTCGAGCGGCGCCACCGCATCGCCGTGGCGGGCGAGCGCGATCAGCGACGCGGCGAGATTGTTGTGCGCATCGGCAAGCTGCGGCGCTGTGGCGACCGCCTTCTCATAGGCCGCGACGGCCTCTCCGTGCCGGCCCAGCGCCTGGAGCGATGCCCCGAGCGCGGCACAGGCAGAGCCGAGGCCGAGCCGCGCCTCGGCATAGTCGGGATCGATCTCAAGCGCCTTTTCGTATTGGGCGGCAGCCTCGGCATGGCGGTTGAGCGCTTGCAGGCTCCTTCCCAGGCCAAAGGCGGCCTCGGCAAAATCGGGATCAAGCGCGAGCGCGGCGGTGAAACCGGCGACGGCATCGGCGTCGCGGCGAAGGGCTTGGTGCAGGCAGGCGAGCGTGTAATGGGCCTCGGCGAAATCGGGCTTGAGGGCAAGCGCGCGCTCGAGGCTGGCGATCGCGGCCTCGGGCTGACGCGCCGCCTGCAACGCCGAGGCAAGGCCGGCATGGGCTTCGGCCGCATCGGGATCGACCGCCACCGCCGCGCGCAGCAGCGCCACCGCCTCTTCCGCCTTGCCCTGCTGCAGCCGGATCGCACCCAGATAACGCAGCGTCTCGACATGGCGCGGGACCTCCGCGAGGATGGCGCGATAGAGCCGTTCGGCATCGTCGAGCCGGCCCTGCTGGTGCAGGCCCAGCGCCTGCGCGAACTGGCGGGCGGTGCGGGCCGATGTCTCAGCAGCCGTCTCGTTTGCCGCCATGATCCCTCTCTTTTGGCCGCGCGTTTCAGGCGTTGCGCAGTTCGCTGCGGGCGAAGGTTTCCTGGCGGCGGCGCTTGGTTTCGGCGTCGATCAGCTTGGCGACCTCGGGATGGCGCGCCTCGAGGTGGCGGAAATCGGCGAGATCGAGATGCAGGAGCTCGCAATTCACCCGCGCCACCGCGTTCGCCGTGCGGGGCTCGCCGGTGATGAGCGCCATCTCGCCGAAGAAATCGCCCGGGCCCAGCACCAGGGGCTTGGGCTTGAGCTCGATGGTGACGTCGCCGGAGACGATGAAATACATGCAGTCGCCGGGCTCGCCGCGGCGCATCACTACCGTGCCGGCGGCGAAATCGCTGGGCCGCAGAAGCTGCGCCACCTCGGCGATGCTGGCAGCACCCAGGCCCTGGAAATAGGGACGCGCGCGACAGGTCCCAGGTGCGCAGGAACTCGTTGCGCCGCATCTCATAGCTGAAGCCCGTGACCAGAATGGCCGTCCACAGCGCGCAGACGCCGATGCCGCACAGCATGACGACGCCCGCCAGCAGCCGGCCCAGCGTCGTCACCGGCACCTCGTCGCCGTAGCCGACCGTGGTGAGCGTCGAGACCGCCCACCACAAGGCGCGCGGGATGGTGCCGAACGTATCCGGCTGGACCCCGCCCTCCACGACATAGGCCAGCGTCGCCGCCAGCACCAGGACCATGACGAAGCCGAGCAGAAGCCCGAGAATGGTCTTGCGCGCATTGCGCAAGACCCGCCCCAGGAGATCGAGGCCCGGCGCATAGGGCACCAGCTTCACCAGCCACAGCGCGCCGAAGAGCCGGGTGACGTCCGACGGTACGCCGAACGCCAGCGCCAGAATCGGCAGGGCGCTGGCCAGGTCGACGAGACCGGCAAACGTCCGGGCCCAATGCCAGCGCGCGCGCCAGGGCTCGTCGCGATGCGCCCAATGCGCCCACGGGGCCACCACGAGCCGCAGGCCGTATTCGACCGCGAAGATCACGGCCAGCGTCCAGAACGCCACGCCGATGATCCCGCCCCAGGACGCGGCGATGCTCGGCTGGGTGGCAAGAGATGAGGGCCAGGACGCCGATGAAAACCGCCGCCTCGTGGCCCAGACGGACGGGCCGCTGCCACGGTCCCGAGGGCGTGGTGTCGAGCGCCTCGGCGAGTTTCCGCAGGCTGATGCGCATGCTGTCCCTTCACCTAGCCTCGGCGGTGAGAGTAGTTTCTCCCTGCCGTCACCGGCAATCGGCAAATCGGCACGGATGCACCGATCGAATTCGACATGTGGTCAGCCCCCTCTCGCCAGGTCATCGTCCCGCTGATCGTCGCGTGCGCCCTTTTCATGCAGAACCTCGATTCGACGGTGATCGCCACCGCGCTGCCGGCGATCTCAGTGCTCGCTCCGGGAAGACCCGCTGCGGCTCAACCTGGCGATCACCTCCTATCTCCTGAGCCTTGCCGTGTTCATTCCGTTGAGCGGGTGGATGGCCGACCGGTACGGGGCGCGGGGGGTGTTCTGCTGGGCCATCGCGGTGTTCACGCTGGGCTCGGCCGGCTGCGGCCTTGCCGACAGCCTGCCGCAGCTCATCGCCGCCCGCATCGTTCAGGGCATGGGCGGGGCGATGATGGTGCCGGTCGGGCGCCTGGTGCTGTTGCGCACGGTGCCCAAGGCGGACCTCGTGCGCGCGCTCGCGTTTCTGTCGGTTCCCGCGCTGATCGGGCCGGTGATCGGGCCGCCGCTGGGCGGGTTCATCGTGACCTACAGCTCGTGGCGCTGGATCTTCTACATCAATCTGCCGGTGGGGGTGCTGGGCATCGTGCTGGGGCGGATCTTCGTCACGGATATCCGCGAAAAGGATTTAGGGCCGCTCGATATCCGCGGCTTCGTCCTGGCCGGTCTGGGGCTCGCCGGCCTCACCTTCGGCCTCGAAGCGGTCGGGCGCGGCGCGCTGCCGGTGACCATCGTCGGCGGTCTCATCATCGGCGGCGCGATGTGCGGAGCACTCTACGTCCTCCATGCGCGCCACGCGTCCTATCCGATCATCGACCTCGGGCTGATGCGCATCCCGACCTTCTCGGCCTCGATCCTGGGGGGATCGCTGTTCCGCATCGGCGTGGGCGCGCTGCCGTTCCTGCTGCCGATGATGCTGCAATTGGGCTTCGGCATGAATGCGCTCGGCTCCGGGCTCATCACCTTTGCCAGCGCCGCGGGCGCGATGACCATGCGCGTGACGGCGACGCCGGTCATCCGCATCGTCGGCTTCCGCCGCGTTCTCATCGGCAATTCGGTGATCGCCAGCCTGTTCCTGGTGGGCTATGCGCTGTTCGGGCCCGGCACGCCGCACAGCATCATCTTCATCACGCTGCTGGTCGGCGGGTTCTTCCGCTCGATGCAATTCACTTCCGTCAACACCATCGCCTATGCCGACGTGCCGCCGGCGCTGATGAGCCGCGCCACCAGCTTTGCCAGCATGGCACAGCAGCTTTCGGTGAGTTTCGGCGTCGGCACCGCGGCCTTGCTCCTGCACCTGACGCTGGTGATGCGCGGCAGCCAGACGCTGGCGGCGAGCGATTTCCCCCTCACCTTCATCGCGATCGGCCTGATCTCGGCGAGCTCGATCTTCTTCTTCATTCCGCTCGTGCCCGAGGCCGGCGCCGAAGTGAGCGGTCACCGCGCCGCGCCGGCAAAGCCTAGCGCCGGCGCGCCCTGAAGTTTTACGCCCGCACCAACAGATGGCGTGCCTGCTCGAGGGTCGCGCGCGCGTATGCCGCGAGCTGCTCATCGGAGGCGCTGCTGATGGGGTGGCCGATCGTGACGAATTGGTATCCGGGCATGCCGAGCACGCGGCACATCAGTTCAGCCGCGCTGGCGAAGCGTTCCGTCATGACGCCGATCGCCGGTACCCCTTGCCGCTCCGCCGCTATGGAATTGTGCAAACTGCACGATGAGCAGCTCCCTCAATCGCCGACGCCGGTGACGACGGCCTGCCATCGTTTGATCTCGTCGACGATGGCGGCGTCGGCCGGAGCGCTGTAGTTCGACTTCGTCCGCCAGACGATGTGAGCGACACCCAGCTCCTCGCGCAGCATGCGCTCGAGATGACCGAAATAGCCCTTGGTGCCCTCTTTGCCGTTCGAGATGAACCCGACGGTCTTGCCCCGGAGCGACAAGGGCCGCGCGGCCGGCTGGCCGCCGAGTTCCCTTCATCTCATGGGTGGGATCGAGCACCCGAAGCGTCATTCGCCGCACTCCTGATCGTGTTCGCGGTCCGGTCGCACCGAGAGCGCCAAGTCTAATCAGCCCTTCGGCGGCTCGCAATCCACACAGGCGCCGATGGCCGCGGTCACGGCCTTGGTCTTGCTTCCCATCCACGGCGGAATGACCGCGCCGAAGCCGCCGGCCGGGCCGCCCGCGGCCACGACGAGGAGATGATCCGGCGATTCGAGCGCGGCATGGATACGCTCGCCGCGGTCGCGCACGATCGAGCCCTTGCCGACCTCGGCCCATTCCGCCCGGCGCACGCGCGCGCGCTCGTACAGGAACTCGGCGATGTTCCGCTTGGTCCAGCCCGCGGCCTGGATCGGCTCGCGCAGTTGTTTCGGAATCACGATGGCGTAGTTGCCGGCATAGATCGAGTAGTGGCGCTGATTGGCCCGCATCTCCGCGGCGAACGTCTCCAGGATTTCGCGCGGGTCCGTGGTCCACTCGTTCATGATCTGACGCGGCGCCATGGCGGCCATGACGGTAACGGCCGAGACGCCGTCCGGGATGCCGCGGACGAGCGACAGCGGCTGCCAATCGGTGTCCTCCTCGTCCTCGGCGAGGCAGTACGAGAACTTGCCGGGATGGCCGAGCGTCGTGCGGTCGATGCCGCCGGGACGCACGTCCAGCAGATTGATCAGCGCCAGCCGCAGGGCACGGCCGATGCAAGCCGTAGCGCGATCGCTATTGGCCAAGGCGTTGAACGTGGGGTTGGCGCCGATCTCGAGACGGATCGGCCCGTTGATGATGACCAGGATGGCGCATCCGCCGGTGCTCGACGTCACGCCGTGGAGAAGAAACTCGTCCTTCATCATGGCCTGCCACGCGGTCGCGACGACCGGAAAGTGCATCGGCAGGCACCCCGCCATGACCGCATTGATGGCGAGCTTTTCGGCCGTGATCGGCTGCGCGCGAACCGGCTCGATGCCGATGAGCTGGTCCGGGGGCATCACGGCCCATTCCAGGCAAGCCTCGACGGCCGCCGCGGTCGGCGGCACGACGGGCAGCCCGTCCGTCCAGCCATTACTGTGATAGAATTCCTGCGCGGCGGCGAAGTCCGCGATGTCGTAGGCCGTCGAGGTCAATCCAACCCTGTCGGTTTGCATGCGCCCGCCCGAATACTCCGGTGTCAGCCTCATGATAGCCTACGCAGCCGTGAGCGAGGCCTCGGTTTTTTCGCTTGCCCAAGCGCCGCCGGGCCATTCAACTAGGGACGGCCACGGAGCGCGGCCACCCGGGAGACGCCGATGAAGTTCCATTTCTTCCATCTCATGCCCTATCCCGACCTGCCGCGCGATTTCCGCGCCAAGCACCATTCCGTCTGGGTCGACGTGCCGTCGTCGCTGTTCGACCCGGCGGTCGGGCACCGCTCCTACATGGACTATCTCGACGAGCTCGAATTTGCCGACCGCATCGGCTTCGACGGGATCTGCGTCAACGAGCATCACCAGAACGCCTATGGGTTGATGCCCTCGCCCAACCTGATGGCGGCGGCCCTGGCGCGGCGCACCACGCACGCGAAGCTGGTTCTCATGGGCAATTCCGTCGCCCTCTACAACCCGCCGACCCGGGTGGCGGAAGAGATGGCCATGCTCGACGTGATGTCCAACGGCCGGCTCGTGGCGGGCTTCCCGGTGGGGACGCCGCAGGACACGATCTATGCCTATGGCCAGTCGCCGGCGACGCTGCGCGAGAAATACCGCGAGGGCGTCGGGCTGGTGCTGCGCGCCTGGACGGAGCCGGACGTCTTCGCCTTCAACGGCAAGTACACGCAGCTTCGTTACGTCAATGTGTGGCCGCGGCCGGTCCAGCAACCGCACCCGCCGGTGTGGGTCCCCGGCGGCGCCAGCGTCGAGACCTGGGACTGGTGCGTCGACAACGATTTCCTTTACGCCAACCTGTCGTATTTCGGCTACCAGGAAGCGCAGAAGGTGCTCGACGGATTCTGGAAGACGGTGGAGCGCCGCAAGGTCGAGCCCAACCCCTATCGCGCCGGCTTCCTTCAGCTCGTCGCGGTCGCCGACAGCGACGCCGAAGCCGAGCGGCTCTATGCCGAGCATGCGCTCTATTTCTATCGCAACTGTCTCCATGTCTATGCCGGCTACGTCAACCCGCCCGGCTATACGTCCGTCGCCACCATCCGCGCCGGCATCGAGAGCCAGGTCGCGCGCATCGTCGGCCGCGCCGGGCAGCGCGCCGATCTCGCCACGCTCACCTGGAAGGACTTCATCGACCGTGGCTACATCGTCGCCGGCAGCCCCGACACGGTGGTGGACCGGCTCAACGATCTTGCCGACCGGCTCAATGTCGGCCACCTCATGGTGCTCTGCCACTTCGGCAACATGCCCAAGGAGACGACGCTCCACAACGCCACGCGCTTTGCCCAGGACGTGATGCCGCGCCTCCGGCACCGCTTCGATGACTGGGAGGACAAGTGGTTCCCGCGCGAGCCCGCCGCCGCGCGCCGCGGCGCCCGTGCCGTCGCTGGCATGAGGGTCTGAGCGATGCTGACGAGCGAGGTCATCCGCCTCCCGAGCGGCCGGCGCTGGCAGGTGTTCGGCGGCGGAGCGGGGGCGGCGCTGGTGTGGCTGCACGGGCTGAGGGGCGTCGATTCCGAGGATCCGCTGCTGCTCGCATTGGCGCAGGACTACCGCGTCATCGCGCCGGTCGCGCCCGGCTTCAACGACCTCGACGAGGTCGCCGCGATCGACAACATCCACGAGCTCGCGCTCGACTATGACGATCTGCTGCGCGGGCTGGCGCCGGGCGGGGCGCCGATCATCGGTCATTCCTTCGGCGCGATGATGGCGGCCGAGATCGCCGCGCATTTTCCCGAGCGCGCGACGCGTCTGGTGCTGTTGGCGCCGGTTGGCCTCTGGGACGACGCCTATCCCGTCGCCGATGTCTTCGCTCTGCCGACGGCCGAGATGGACGGGATGCTGTGGCACGACACCCGCGCGCGCGATGCCTTTGCGGCGCGGTTTTCCGCCGCGGAGGCCGCGCGCGGCCAGGCCGAGCAGCTCATCGCGGTGATGCAGAGTATCGCCGCCGTCACCAAGTTCATCTGGCCCATTCCCGACAAGGGCCTCAGGCGCCGGCTGCGCCGCATCACCGCCCCGACGCTCATCGTCTTCGGCGCCGCGGATGAATTCGTGCCGCCGCGCTATGCCGCCGATTTCACTGCCGGCATCGCGCGGTCGGAAAGCGCCATCCTCGACGGCGCCGGGCACATGGTGCCCTATGAGAAGACGGCGGAGGTTGCCGCCCTCATTCAGCGCTTCCTCCGGAAACCCTAGAAGCCGAGGCGCCGATGGCCGAGCCCCCGCCCGCCGCGACTTACGATTACATCATCGTCGGTGGCGGCTCGGCCGGGTGCGTGCTGACGGCGCGCCTCAGCGAAAAGCCCGACACGCGCGTGCTGCTGCTCGAGGTGGGGCCCGACGACAACAGCCTCTATGTCCGCATCCCCGCCGGGCTCAACCACCTCATCGGCAGCGCCCGCACCTTCGTCTACCGCACCGAGCCCGAGCCGGCCGCGCACGGCCGCAATCTTACCGTGCCGCAGGGGCGCACATTGGGCGGCGGCAGCTCGGTCAACGGCATGGTCTATATCCGCGGCCAGCGCGAGGATTACGACGACTGGCGCGCGCTGGGCTGCGCCGGCTGGAGCTTCGAGGACGTGCTGCCGTGGTTCCGCAAGGCCGAGGGCAACGCGCGGCTCGCCGATGCGCTGCACGGCACCGACGGGCCGCTCAAGGTGATGGACACGCCGCACCACCACCCCCTGAGCGAAGCCTTCATCCGCGCCGCGCAGGAGACCGGCGGCGTGCGCAACCGGCCGATTCTCTATACCGCCGATTTCAACGGCGAGAGCCAGGAGGGCGTCGGCTTCTACCAGGTGACGATGCACAACGGCGAGCGCGGCAGCACCGCGCGCTATTACCTGCGCGAGGCCGAGCGCCGGCCCAATGTCGAGGTGCACACCGGCACGCTGGTGACCCGCGTGCTGATGGAGGGGCGGCGCGCGGTCGGCGTCGCCTATCGCGACGCGAGCGGCGGCGAGATCGCGGTCGCGGCGCGGCGCGAAGTAATCTTGACGGCCGGCGCGCTGGCGACGCCGCGCATCCTCATGCTGTCGGGCATCGGTCCGGCCGCGCACTTGAGCGAGCACGCCATCCCCGTCGTCCACGACCTGCCCGGCGTCGGCGGCAATTTCCAGGATCATCTCGCGGTGCCCGTGTGGGCCACACTGAAAGACCCGATCAGCATTCTCGGCCAGGACCGCGGCCTCAATGCGCTGCGCCACTACCTGCAGTGGGCGCTTTTCCGCACCGGGCTGTGCACCAGCAATGTCGTGGAATGCGGCGGCTTTTTCGATCTCGACGGCGACGGGCGCCCGGACGTGCAGTTCCACATCCTGCCGTTCCTGCGCGCCGAGACCGGGCGCACGCCGCCGCCCGGCCACGGCGTCACGATCCAGCCCAATCTGCTCGCCTGCTATTCGCGCGGCGAGGTGCGCCTGCGCAGCCCCGATCCCGCGGCCGAGCCGCTCTTTCGCGGCAATTATCTCTCCCATCCCGAGGATGTCGCGACACTGGTGCGCGGCGTGCGCTTTGCCCGCCGCATCCTCAAGTCGCCCTCGCTCGCCCGCCTCATCGCCCGCGAGATCCTGCCGGGCGAGGATGCGCCCGACGACGACGCGACGCTCGAAGCGCATGTGCGCGAATACGCCAAGACCGTGTTCCACCCGGTGGGCACGTGTCGCATGGGCACGAACGGCGACGCGGTGGTCGATTTGAAGCTGCGCGTGCGCGGCATCGAGGGCCTGCGCGTCGCCGATGCCTCGGTGATGCCGGAGATCGTGCGCGGCAACACCAACGCGCCCACCATCATGATCGCCGAGCGCGCCGCCGACTTCATCGCCGGAGCCGCGGCGTGAGCCTCTATGCGCTGCAGAAGGTGATCTACCACCTCAACCGCGACCCCGCGGTGCGCCGCCGCTTCGAGACCGAGCGCGACGCGCTCCTGGCCGATTACGAGCTCACGGTTGCGGAGACAAACGCGCTGGCCGAGCCCGATATCGGGCTTCTCTATGTCCTTGGCGTCAACGGCCAGCTTCTCATGCATTACGCGGCGATGCGCGGCTTCGCCTGGCCGCAATACATCGAGGCGATGCGCGACGGCGTGCGCCGCCACGGCCCGGTGCGCGCCGGCGTCTATGCCATGGTCGAGGAGTGATGCTGGTCTTTGCCGGCGTTTGCAGCCACGCGCCCGGCATCACCGGCCGCGCGGCGCTGGCCGATCCGCCAGCGCGCGACAGTTTCTACGCCGCCTTCGACCGGATGCGCCAGGCGCTCGAGGCGGCGCGGCCCGATGTGCTCCTCATTGTCGGCGCCGAGCACTTCGCCAATTTCTTCATGAACAACATGCCGGCCTTCGCGATGGGCCTGGCCGACCATTACGACGGCCCGATCGAGGATGCGGCCTGGCTCGGCATCGAGCGCCACCGCATTCCCGGTCATGCCGACCTGTCGGCGCGCCTGATCAAGCGGGTGATGCACACGGTCGATGTCGCCTATGCCGAGGAATGGCAGTTCGACCACGGCATCATGGTGCCGCTGCATTTCCTGACGCCGCGCTATGACCTGCCGGTGATTCCCGCCAACATCAACTGCCAGGGCCCGCCGCTGACGCCGCTCCATCGCGCGTATGAATTCGGCCGCGCGCTCGCCACGGCCTGCGCCGCGGAACCCGAGCGCATCGCGCTCGTCGGCACCGGCGGCATCTCGCATTGGCCGGCGACGCCCAATTCGGGCAAGATCAACGAAGCGTGGGACCGCGAGTTTCTCGCGCGCTTGTGCGCCAACCGCCGCGATGCGCTGCTGGACTACAGCGACGAGGACACCTATCGCCAGGCCGGCCAGGGCGGATTCGAGATCCGCACCTTCATCGCCGTCGCCGGCGCGGCCGCGGGCGCGGTGGGCGAGGTGCTCTACTATCGCCCGATCCCGATCTTCGCGGTCGGCTGCACCGTCGCCGTCATGACCCTCAATCCGAGCGGGAGCATCGCATGAGCACGCCGATCCGTCGCGTCGTCACCGGCCACAACGAAGCCGGCAAGTCGATCTTCCTCATGGACGGGGCAGCACCCCATGTGAAAAGCAGCGGCACAGCCAGCACCACCGTGACGGAGCTGTGGGAGACCGCCTCCGCGCCCGCCGACAACAGCGGCAACGCCGATCCCACCGATCATCCCTTCCGCCTGCCGCCGCCCAAGAACGGCAGCGTCTTCCGCGTCGTCGAATATCCGCCCGACGCGGCGCGCGTCACCGCGTTGCGCCAGCCCGATGCCGCGCAGCACGATGCGCACGCCGAGGGCTATCGCCGCGATCTCGCCAATGCACGCCATCCGGGCTTCCACAAGACCGACACGATCGACTATGCGATCGTGCTCTCGGGCGAGATCTATGCGCTCATGGACGAGGGCGAAGTGCTGCTCAAAACCGGCGACGTGCTGATCCAGCGCGGCACCAGCCACGCCTGGAGCAACCGCACCAACGCGCCCGCCGCCGTCGCCTTCGTGCTGATCGACGCCGCGCCGGTGTGAGCGTCCGCGCCTCGGCACGAGTATCCGTGGCACGCCGTCACCCTCGCGAAAGCTAGGGTCCAGGGTAGGCGGCACGTCGCTTGCCCTGGGTTCCCGCTTGGCGCGGGAACGACGTATTTTAATGTATTGACGCGAAGCGATCAGGCCAAGGCCTGAACTTGACGCAGCGCGCTCACCGTCATCAGGCAAGCCGATGCGGCCTCGGTGCCCTTGACGACGAAGTGGTCGGCGAAGAAGCGCTGATGCTCTTCGTGTTCGTGAAATTGCTGCGGCGTCAGCACCGCCGAAATGACCGGCACCTGGACTTCGAGCTGCACCGCCATGAGGGCGCTGATCACGGCATCGGCTACGAATTCATGGCGATAAATCCCGCCGTCCACGACGAAGCCGCAGGCGATGATGGCCTTGTAGCGGCCGGACTGCGCAAGCTCTTTGGCGAGCAGCGGAATCTCAAACGCGCCGGGCACCTCGAACAGGTCGATGGCGCCGCGTGCCACGCCGCGCCGCGCCATTTCCGCCAGGAATCCATCCCGTCCCCGATCGACGATTTGCCGGTGCCAGCACGACTGGACGAAGGCAAAGCGATCGCCCGGCTCGGAGCGATGCTGGTGTGAAGAGGGGTTGGTTTGGCGAGCGTCGAACTGATCCATGGTTCCCTCGGCGAGGTTGCTACCAGAATCAGGGCGGACGCGTCTGCAACTGATCCCTGCGCACTGCGCGCCGGGGCGGCTCCAAACGTCGCGCTCTCTCCCATCCGGACTGTGACCGTCGGCCCCGGGATTGCACCGGGTCTGCTGACCCCGCCTCCTGCACCAGGAGGTGGGCGCTCGCGGGCTTATGCGATCGCTCGCAATCACCGCCGGTGGGGATTTTCGCCCCGCCCTGAGAACGTCTGCCCAACATGGGCAAACCCACCGTAGACCATTTGGTCCGGCGTCGACAAGGCGCATGCACTGCAACCCTGTCCACCCCGGGTGGCATACCGCCGACCGGTTATGACCCGCCGGCGATCTCGACATGCGCGCGCACGCTCGCGTCCTCGTCGCGGACCCAGCCGAAGCGCCGCACCGAGCTCACCATCTTGTCGAAGGCGGCGATCCACTCGGGCGCTTGCGCGCGGCCCTGCCAGTTGCGCAGCGCGTGCTGCGACACCCACGCGGTCTTGCCGTCGGGCTCGACCACGGCGATGCCTTTGAGGGCGTTGGCTAAGAAGCCGGGCGCCGCGCCGCTCGCGCCGACCACGATCTTGAACTTCTTGAAATCGTCCGGCTCGTTGAGCGCGACCGTTCCGTCCGCGGCGACATGGATGATCATGGGCGGCACTTCCCTCGTTGGACTGGCATCTTGCCAGCGCTGCTGCCGGCGTCTCATAACATCATCCGGCGGCATTGAGGAGGCATCCCCGTGAACGGAGCCGAAAGCCTGGCGCGCACGCTGGTGGCGAGCGGCGTCAATGTCTGCTTCACCAATCCCGGCACCTCGGAAATGCATTTCGTCGCGGCGCTCGACCGCGTCGAGGGCATACGGTGCGTCCTCGCCCTGTTCGAGGGCGTGGTGACCGGCGCCGCGGACGGCTATGCGCGCATGACCGGCACGCCGGCCTGCACCCTGCTCCATCTCGCGCCCGGGCTCGGCAACGGGCTGGCCAATCTCCACAACGCCAGCCGCGCGCGCTCGCCGATCGTCAATATCGTCGGCGATCACGCGACCTATCACAAGCGCTATGACGCGCCGCTCAACGCCGACATCGAGGGGATCGCGCGCGCCTATTCGAAATGGCTCAAAACCTCGCCCAGCGCCACCGAAATCGCCGCCGACGGCGCCGAGGCGGTCGCGGCGGCGCGCACCGCGCCCGGCCAGATCGCGACCCTGATCCTGCCGGCCGACACCGCCTGGAACGAGGGCAACGGGCGCGGCCCCGCCGCGTGCCGGTGCCGCCGCCCGCTCGCGTCGGCGCGGCGGCGGTCGCGGCAGCGGCGGCGCTCCTGCGCAACGGCAAGCGCACCGCCCTCATCCTCGACGGCGCGCGCCCTGCGCCGCCACGGCCTCGCCATCGCCGGCCGCATCGCGGCGGCAACGGGTGTCGTGCTCTTTTCGTCCTATTCGGTGGCGCGGATCGAGCGCGGCGCCGGCATCGTGCCGGTCGAGCGCATTCCCTACCCGGTCGATCAGGCGCTCGAGCGGCTCAAGGGCTACGCCCAGTTCGTCCTCGTCGGCGCGAAAGCCCCGGTCGCGTTCTTCGCCTATCCCGACAAGCCCAGCGTGGTGACGCGCCGAAGGCGCCGTGATCCATACGCTGGCGCAGCCGGAAGAGGACCTGGTCGCGGCGCTCGAGGCGCTCGCCGACGCGGTGCGGCCGCGCAGCGTCGAGCCGATGGTGCAGCGGCTGGAGCGGCCGTCGGCGCCGCGCGGCGCCATCACGCTGCCGGGGATCGCCGGGACGATCAGCGCGCTTTTGCCCGAGAACGTGATCGTTGTCGACGAATCCATCACCTCCGGGCGCGGGCTCCTGCCGGCCACGCGCGGCGCGCCGCCGCACGACTGGCTCGCCAATCCCGGCGGCTCGATCGGCATGGCCATGCCGGTCGCGGTCGGGGCGGCGGTCGCCTGCCCCGAGCGCAAGGTGCTGTGCCTGGAAGGCGACGGCAGCGGCATGTACACGCTGCAGGCGCTGTGGACCATGGCGCGCGAAAGCCTGCCGGTGACGACGGTGGTCTTCGCCAACCGCACCTACGCCATCCTCAAGAACGAGCTCGCCAATGTCGGCGCCGGCAATCCCGGGCGGCGGGCGCTCGACATGCTGGAGATCGGCCGGCCCGATCTCGACTGGGTCGGGCTCGCGCGCGGCATGGGCGTGCCGGCCGCCCGCGCGGAAACGCTGGAGGAGCTGGGCCGGCACGTGGCGGCGGGGCTGGCCTCGGGCGGGCCCAGCCTGGTCGAGGTCATGGTCTGAGCAAATCCCGGCCGACCGGGCGCTTGCGCCCGTTCTTTTGTTAACAGGAATTCCACCGATCCCCCCTTATTTTCGCGCCCGGAGGAAATTCCGGTGCGAAGCGGACACGGTGATCCAAGCCGCACTGCCCGCCGCCCGGGTCTAAGAGCGGATGGCCGTCAATGCGGAAGTTGAACGCAGGACGAAGAGGCTCGCCCGCGCCATCGACGGAGACCTACCGCCAGCTCGCGCAGCGGCTCATCGCCGCGCTGGGCGAGGCGGCGACCTGTCACGCCACCCACCAGGCACTCAAGGCACGCCAGCGCGGCGACCGCGGGTTGATGGACCAATGGCTGTGGGTCGCCGGCGTGACCCGCGAGATCCTGCGCACCGAGCCCGCGGGCGAAGCCGAAGCTTGACTATTTCAGCTTGCAGTCCTGGTGATAGAGATCCTGCCAGTTCTCGACCGCGGTGCCGCGGTAGGCGGCGCGCAGCTTGCCGTCGGGATCCTTCACGATCTCCGTGAAGTAGATGTTCACGATCGGGAATTGATTGTTGTTGAACTTGAAGGGGCCGCGCACCGAGGCGAAGTCGGCCTTCTTGAGCGCCGCGTGGAAGGCGGCCTTGTCGGCGATGTTGCCCTTGACCGCGGCAACGCCGCTGTCGAGGAGATTGATCGCATCGTATTGCAGCGCTGCGAAGACGGTGGGACGGCGCCCGTATTTTTTCTGGAAGTCGGCGACGAATTTCTTGTTGGCGGGATTGTCGACCTCGGCGGCCCAGCTCGCGGCCTGGAAGATGCCGAGCGCCGCATCGCCCTCCGCGGCGAAGCTGAACTCGTTCGCCATCGCGTCTTCGGTATAGATGCGGATCTTCTGCTGCATCCCGGCCTGCGCGAACTGCTTCAGGAACGCGATGCCGAGGCCGCCCGGATAGAACACGAACATGGCCTCGGGGTTGGCTTCGCGCACCTGCGCGAGCTCGGCGGAGAAATCGAGCTGCGTCAGCGGCGTATAGACCGGGCCGAACGCCTTGCCCTTGAAGTGTTTCATCGCCCCGCCGATCTTCTCCCACCCGGCCTGGTAGTCGGCGGCCATGAAATAGACCGACTTGATGCCCTTGGTGGACATGTATTCCGCGAGCGCGTCGTCCCAGTCCTCGTTCTCGAACGAGACGAAGAAGGCGTTGGCGTTGCACTCCTTGCCCGCGAACTGCTGCGGCCCGGCGAGCGCGCCGATTACGGTGATGCCGGCATCGACATACGATTTCTCCACCGCGATCGTCGTGTTCGACGACATCAATCCCGTGACGATGTCGACCTTGTCGTCGTCGATGAGCTTTGACGACACGCGGACGGCCTCGGCCGGGTCGGTCTTGTCGTCGACGGCATAGATCGTCACCGGCACGCCGCCGAGCTTGTTGCCGTGCAGCTCCAGCGCCAGATCGAACCCGCGCCGCATCTCCTCGCCGATGATGCCGAGGACCCCGCTCATCCCTGCCTCGAAGCCCAATTTGATATGATCGGCCGCCATGGCCGGCGTGGCAAAGACGGCCGACGCCGCCCCCAGCGCCGCAACGATAATCTTTTTCATAGGTTCGCCTCCCCCGGTTCGATCGTCATTGTTATTGGCACCGCCCGCCCCCGTCCAGGCGTAGCGCTTCAGTCCGGCAGCGGCCGCGCGCCGTCCGGGACGACAACCTCGAATGCGTTGATGGTGAGCGCGATCATCGTGTAGAACCCGGCGCCGCCGATGAGCTCGACCAGCCGCTCCATCCCCAACGCGGCGTGCGCGCGGTCATAGCTTGCCTGGCTCAGCCGCTTGGTCACGATGAGCTCGGTGACGGTGTCATAGACCATCTTCTCGTCGTCGCGCACCAGCGCGGGCATACGGCGGTCGCGGATTGCCGCCACCGTCTCGGGCGCGATGCCGGCCTCGAGCGCGCGCGGCTCGTGCGCGAACCATTCGTACTGCGCGCTATGGTGGCGGGCGACGACGAGGATCATCAGCTCGAACAGGCGCCGCTCGAGCGTGGTCTCGCGAAAGGCGCTGTAGGTTCGGATCGCGCCGTCGCAGACCTTGGGCGCGTTGAGCAGCACGGCAAAGGGCCCGCGCACCGGTCCCGGCCGCGGGATGCGGCGCAGGACCTCGTCATGAACGCGCTGCTGTTCCGCCGTGAGCTTGTCGCGTTCGATCGCCGGGGCGCGGGCCATGCTGTCCTCGTCTCATCGTTAGGTGATGAGCGGGTGTAACACGAAATGCCAGGGGCAGCCATGGCTCGGCCGCGCGCGATCAGGCCAGCGGCGATCGGCACTGGCGCGGGGAATTCAAGGGCAGCGGCCACCGGCGCCGTCTCGATGTCCTTCAGCCGATGATACTGCCCAGGGTCTTACCCACGCGCCAGAAGACCCCGCAACGCTGGTTCGATTGCCGCGGACCGCGACGCCCGGCGCAAACTGCTGCTCCGGCGCAGGGCACGACCGCCGGCACCCCTCGCCCTACCCTCACCCCGCCGGGGGAGTGAAGCCGGAGGGAGATCCGGTTTCCGGGCTAGCGCATCAGGCGGTCGACCTCCTCGCGCTGGGCAAGGATTTCAAGCTCCATCGCGGCCGTCTCGTATTGTTGTGCTTGCCGCAGAAGAGTTTGGCGAACCTGCGCCGTTGTCGCCTGTTCCGCCAGGCGAACGAGACGACTCGCTTCATTGTGGTACCAGACGCTTCCCATTTGTTACTCTTCTAAGTTATTGGCTTGACACAATATTACGGCACCGCTTAGGAACCGACAACACGCCTTTTCCGGTTCGGGCCTGCCATGCACAGGGATCATAGCAGCGGCAATCTAGGCGAAAAATCCGATTCCCGATCCCTATTTCGGTGAACGCCCCACCCCCAAGGAGCAGTCCATGAGCCCCAGCCCCGCCGCCTCGGCCGCCCTTGTCGACGAGCTCGTGACCGGCAACCGCATCCTCTTCCACGAGAAGGTCGTCGATGCCTTTGGCCATATCAGCGTGCGCCACGACAAGAACCCGACACGGTTTCTGATGTCGCGCCACCGTGCCCCCGGCCTGGTCGCCGCTGAAGACATCCTGGTCCATGACTACGACGGCGCCGTGGAGGGCCACGCCGACGCCCGCCTTTATGGCGAGCGCTTCATCCATGGCGAGATCTACCGCGCCCGGCCCGAGGTCATGGCGGTGGTGCATTGCCACGCGCCGCAGCTCATCCCCTTCGGCGCGACGCGGTCGGCGCTCAGGCCGATCTACCACATGAGCGGGTTCCTGGGCGCGGGCGCGCCGATCTTCGAGATCCGCGACACCGGCGCCATGACCGACATGCTGATCCGCACGCCGGCGCTGGGCAAGGCGCTGGCCGCCACGCTCGCCGACAAGCCGATGGTGCTGATGCGCGGCCACGGCGCCACCATGGTCGGCTTCTCGATCCCGCAGGTGGTCTATCGCTCGATTTACGCCGCCCTCAACGCCGCGCTGCAGATGGAGGCGATGCGGCTGGGCACACCGGTCTTCCTCGAGCCCGAGGAGGCGCAGCTCGCCGAGGCTACCAACAACCGTGCCCTCGACCGCGCCTGGGCGCTGTGGCAGCGCGAGGCGATGGACTAGGCGCGCAGGCGTTCGATCCGCTGCCCGAGCGACATCGCGCGATTTAGCCGATAGTTTCGCTCCCATGCGTCACGGGGCTTCCAACCGGAGCCGCTGGCTGGTCGTCTTGAGCGTCCTGCTGGCAGGGTCAGTGGTCGCGGTCGCCATCGCCGCCGCGCTGGCGCCGGCTCTGCTGCCGGCCGGCGACCGAATTGGCGGGGAGGGCCGGCGCGTCGCAGCCGGCGTCATCTTCGTCGGCAGCTATCTCGCGCTCGCGATCGGCCGCATTCCCGGCCTGAGCATCGACCGCGCCGGCATCGCGCTCGCCGGCGCCGGGTTAATGGTCGCGTCGGGCGCGCTGCCGCTCGAGGATGCCTACAAGGCGGTGAACCTCGATACCATCACGCTGCTGCTCGGCATGATGATCGTCGTCGCCAGCCTGCGGCTTTCGGGCTTCTTCGCCGTCGCCACTGCCTGGGTCAGGGCGCACGCCCGGCGGCCCTTGCTCCTGCTCGGCGCGATCGTCGCGACGGCGGGCGTTTTTTCCGCCTTCCTGGTGAACGACGCGATCTGCCTGGTGCTGGCCCCGCTCGTGCTGGAGGTGACGCTCGCGCTGGGACGCCGGCCGGTGCCATACCTCTTGGCCGTAGCCATGGCGTCGAACGTCGGATCGACCGCGACGATCACCGGCAATCCGCAGAACATCATGATCGGCAGCTTATCTCACATCCCCTACACCAGCTTCGCCCTGGCGCTGGGACCGGTCGCGCTGGTGGGGCTGGTCGTCACGGTGGTGCTCATCGCGCTCTGCCATCGCGCCGAATTCGCCGGCGCCGCGCGACTGGAAGAAGCGCCGCGACCGAAGGTCGATGCCAATCGTGTCTTGGTGATCCGCGCCGTGCTGGCGACCGTGATCATGATCGGCTCGTTTTTCGCCGGCATCGTCCCGGCCAAGGCGGCGATCATCATCGGCGGCCTCCTGCTGCTGACCCGCCGGATAAAGAGCCGGCGGGTCTATGCCGAGATCGACTGGTCGCTGCTGCTGATGTTCGCCGGTCTCTTCATTATCGTCGCCGGCGCCGAGCGCGCCCTGGTCGGCCCCGATGTCATTGCCGCGGTGCGCCGTCTCCACCTCGATCGCGTCCCCGTGCTCAGCGCCGTGACGGCGGTCCTGTCCAATCTCGTCAGCAACGTACCGGCCGTGTTGATGCTGAAACCCTTCGTCGCGGCGCTGAAGAACCACGACACGGCGTGGCTGGTGGTCGCGATGGCCTCGACGCTGGCCGGCAACTTCACCGTGCTGGGCTCGATCGCCAATCTGATCGTCGTGCAGCGGGCGGCCGCTGCTGGCGTGGCGATCGGCTTCTGGGACTATTTCCGGGTCGGCGCCCCGCTGACCCTCATCACCCTCGCGCTCGGGACGCTGTGGCTATGGCTGTGACATCGGCCAGGAGCCAGCGCTGCGCACGCCCTAGCCGGCCCCGGCGCCGGCTCGCCGCGGCACCAGCAGGTTGGCGGTGAAGATCTGCACCGGCTCGTTGCGCTGGTTGAAAGTGGTGGAGCGAACTTTGACGAGGCCGATGGTGGGCCGCGACTGCGACGGGCGCAGGGCGATGATCTCGCTTTCGACGTGCAGCTCATCGCCCGGCCGCACCGGATTGGTCCAGCGGATCTCGTCGCCGCCGCCGCCGAGGATGCCGACTTCGGGCTGCATCTCGCCGGTGACGATGAGGCGCATGGTGAGCGCGGCGGTATGCCAGCCGCTGGCCGCGAGCCCGCCGAAGAGCGAGGCCTTGGCCGCCGCCTCGTCGAG
Organism: uncultured Alphaproteobacteria bacterium; assembly: GCA_963832575.1. Classification (GTDB taxonomy): domain Bacteria; phylum Pseudomonadota; class Alphaproteobacteria; order ATCC43930; family CGMCC-115725; genus DATJLY01. The sequence continues at coordinate 621,191 of CAWHUT010000006.1, read as the reverse complement.
ATGGAAGGGCTGGGGATCGAACTCGGCGGCAAACGCCTTGATCCGCTCTGCCTCGACCCGGACCCGGCCGGTACCGAACCGCTGCCCCACGGCGAAATCCTCGAAATAGCGCGTCATTGCTGCCTCTTATCCATCGAGCCTGCTGGTCCACCCCACGCGCCACTGGCGACGGCGACGGCGTTGACCAGCCCGAACACCGTGAGCGCCGCGGCGAGCGCCAGAAACACATCGCCCAGCTCGTGGCGCACACTGAGCGCCAGCCAGCCGCCGCCGCCCGCCAGCGCCAGCCGCAGAAGGCCGGCGATCAGGGGCCAGCGCAGCCGCCCCGCGCCTTGTGCCGAGAAATAGAGCGCCATGCCCAGGCCGAACATGCCGTAGAACGGCCCGACCCGGGTCAGATAGAGCGTGCCGGCATCGATCATGCCGGCATCGGCGCCGAAGAGCCCGAGCCAGGCGCGCGGGAAGATCGCGGCGAGAATGCCGATCGTCTCGGTGAGGGTGACCGCCACGGCGGCGCCGACCCAGGCCGCGCGCATCGCCCGCCGGCGCTGCCCGGCGCCGATATTGGTCCCGACCAGCGCCACCAGCGGCCCGCCCAGGCCGAAAACCAGCGGCACCAGCAGATACTCCAGGCGCGAGCCGACGCCGTAGCCGGCGATCGCCGCCGGCCCGAACGAACCCGCCAGGGCGGTGATGATCGCCACCGTGAGGTTGGTCGTCATGGTCACCAGCGCCGCGACCGCGCCGATCCGCAGGATCTCGCGAAACCGCGGCCAGGTGAGCGAGGCCGTGCCGGGAATGAGATGCACGACGCCGCGGCCCGACGTGAGATAGGCGGCGAGCGTGGCGCAGCCGGCGGCGTAATAGATCAGCAGCGCGACCGCGCCGCCGGCGATGCCGAGCTGCGGAAACGGCCCCCAGCCGAAGATAAGGCAAGGCGACAGCGGCACGATCAGCACAGCGCCGATGCAGGTGACGCCGGCCGGCAACAGCATGTTGCCGGTGCCGCGGATCACGCTCGCCAGGGAATTGAAGATCCACACCAGCACGGCGCCGGCAAAAACCACGTTGGAATAGGTGAGCGCCGCCGCCAGCGAGGCGCCGCGCCCGCCCATGGCGCTGTAAAGCGCCGGCCCGGTCCCGATCACCGCCGCCATGAAGACGACGCCCAGCACCAGCGCGATGACCAGCGCATGGAGCGCCAGCGCGTCGGCCTCGGCGCGCTGCCCCGCCCCGAGCGCGCGGGCGACCGCCGAGGAAATGCCGCCGCCCATCGCGCCGGCCGACATCATCTGCATCAGCATCACCAGGGGAAAGACCAGGGCGACGCCGGCGAGCGCATCGGTGCCGAGCCGGCCAATGAAATAGGTCTCGATGAGGCCCAGCGACGACTGGACCAGCATGACCGCGACATTGGGCGCGCTAAGGCGCAGCAGGAGCGGCAGGATCGGCGCCTCGAGCAGGCGGCTGGTGCGGGGATCGCGCGCGAGCGGCAGGGGCACCCGGGCCGGCGCGGCATCGAGGCCGCGCCCGGGAAGAGGTTGAACCGCTGACACCGACATCGCCGAATTCCTTGTGCCGTCAGCGGAGGGGCGCCCCGCTTGACATAGGCGTAGCTGCACGTATATACGCGTATATGCACTTACCGTCGAGAGGAATTTTACCGATGCCTGCCATGCGTCGACCAAAGGGTCACAATCGGTGCGTGCGGCTGGACGACGTCATGACGTCGGATTTTGCTGCGGGTTAGGACAGACACCGGCTGGACTGTCGTCGTGCGTCCTTCGACCGCGCGCTTCGCGCGCGCTCAGGATGAGGTGGACTTTCGATGCCATCCACCACGTTCCCCACCCTGAGCTTGTCGAAGGGCACCCGCTGCCCTTGCAGCCACGCCTGCCCTAGAACCTGATCGTGTCGGATTGAACCACTCGCTCGTCACCCCCGCGAAGGCGCATAGGCGCTAAAATAAGGCTTGCACCGTGGAATCCGTTGTGATTCTACACTGCGATGACTGACGAAGCGCTGGTGAATTGGGATTGGGCGAGCGTCGTGACGCGGCTCGGCGGGGCGGAACTGCTGGATCGCAGCGCGCGCGACACGAAGGCATTCCAGCGGGCGCGCGTGATCGCAAGCGCAGTCGATCTGTTGCGGATGATCCTAGCGTATTGTCTGGGCGAGCGCGGCTTGCGCTCGACCGCCGCGTGGGCGACATCGATCGGACTGGTCGATATATCCAATGTGGCGTTGCTCTATCGCCTGCGCCAGTGCGGGGATTGGCTGGCCGTGCTGGTCGGCCGCGTGCTGGCCGCTGGCGCGCCGCGGGCCAGCCAGGGTCGGCTGATCCGGATCATCGATGGGACAACGGTGCCGCAGGCCGGGCCGGCGGCCAGGACGCACAACAAGCTGTGGCGCATCCACAGCGCCTTCGACCTTCCCGGCGAACGCTTTGGCCATTTCGAGCTGACCGATCAGCGCGAGGGCGAGCGGCTCGACCGGATCCCGGCCGTCACGGGCGCGATCCGCATCGCCGATCGCGCCGATCTGCAGGCCGATCGCATCGCGCCGGTGCTGGCCGCGGGCGCCGACATCCTCGTCCGCGCCGGCTGGAGGAATGCACGCTGGCTCGATGCCCATGGCGCGCCGGTCGATCTCCGGGGCGAACTGCGCCGGAGCGCGGCGTGCGGACGGATCGATCGACCGATCTGGATCGGCCGCAAGCGCGGGCCGCCGCTTGGCCTGCGTCTCGTCGCCATCAAACGGCCGGTGGGAGCCGCACAGGCGGCGCGGCGCAAAGCCCGTCGGGAGGCGCAACGGGGAAGCCATCAACTCTCGCAGGGAACGCTCATCGCTGCGGATTGGGTGATCCTCGTAACCTCGCTTGCCCGGGAGGCCTTCCCAACCGCCGATGTTGTCGCCCTCTATCGCCTGCGATGGCGCATCGAACTCGGCTTCAAACGCTTGAAGAGCCTGATCGGGCTGAGGGGACCTCCGGGTGTCGACGCACGTTCCGCCAGACCCTACCTGCTGGCTCATCTGCTGATCATCCTTTTGCTCGAGCCGCTCGTCGACGAACTCGAGGACTTTCCCCGCTCGGCCCACGCCGCCTGACGCCGCCCGGTGCCTGGCGGGTTCTGCGTCAACTCGTCGCCACGCTTCTTCAGGCGATCATTCCGCAGCCGACCGTCGCTCGCCTGCGACAATCCAGCGCCGCACTGCGACGACATCTCCACGAGCCGCCGCGACGACGCCATTATCAAGCAATGGCCCACTTATTTTAGCGCCTATGCGCGAAGGCGGGGGTCCAGGGCCCGCACCTCGCTTGCCTCGGGATTTCCGGCTTTCGCCGGAATGACGAAGTTGGGTGATTCCGCTTGAACCGATCAGGCTCTACGACAGGCGGATTTCGCCGAGATTGAGGCTCTCGCCGAGTTCGGCCGCGACGATCCGCGGGGCACGGCCGCCGACGGTGATCTCGACCTCGTAGCGGCCGGAGCCTTCGGGCAGACGGTCGAACTTGAAGTCGCCGAAATTGTCGCTCGCCGCTTCGGCAACGACCGCGCCGTCCTTCTTGAGCCGCACCCGCGCACCCTCGACGCAATCGACGATCCCCGCGGTCTCGGCCGAGATGGTGCCGCCGATGAAGCAGGTCGTGTAGCGCCAGAGGTTGCGATAATAGACGCGTGGCTTGGTGCCGAGATCGGGCCGCATGACCTCGAGCTCTTCCGCGCGCGCCAGGCGCTCCATCTCGGCATCCTCGAGCTTCACCGCGCGCATCGCGCCGGTCGGGCAGGACTGCTGGCCACGCGTCTGCTGCCAGCCCTGATCGAGGAGGTGCGCATCGAAGGTCCACGCCTGAGGAAGCTGCTCTTCCTCGTTCCACCAGATGTGGCCGAAGGGACAGGCCTCGACGAGATGCTTCTGACCCTTGGCCTTGACCGGATCGATGAGGACGATGCCGTCGGCGCGCTTGGTGATGGCCCCGTCGCGCGCCGCCTTGAGGCAGGGCGCGTCATCGCAGTGGTTGCACATGGTCGGAACGTAGGCGATATCGATAATCGGCGCCTGGCCGCGCTCCTTCTGCAGGATGTCGATCCAGCGATGGCCGTGCTTGGGCATCGGCGCGGCATAGCCCGGCCAGGAATTGCCGACATACTCGTCCATCGTCGCCAGCGTGCAGTTGTTGCAGTTGGTGCACTCGGCGACGTCGATGATCATGTTCCATTTGGCCATGGCGCGACCTCTAATAACGAAAAAATCTAGCGCGGGGGGCGCCGCCCTCACCGATCATCGATCATCCTCCGCGACCCCTGCGCATCCGTCGCGTCCTCTGCGCTGATATCTTCGCGCCGCCCCTACTGCGCCGGGACGGCTTCGGGCGCGCGCTGGGGCTCGTCGGCGAAGGTCGCCGAGACGTGCTCGATGTGGCCGTCCCACAGCACGATCTCGACCAGCGAGTTGGAGCCGGCGAGGGAATGGGTGGAGCGGGTCTGGGTGCGCTCCGGCGTCAGTTGATTGAGGCAGCCGCCGCGCTCGACCGACCGGCCGGGCTCGCCCATCGGGTCATAGATGGCCGAGGATTCGTAGCCGTGGCAGACGCCGCGCGGCAGACGCTGCGTCGGCAGCGCCGCGCAGATCACCGCGCCGCGGTCGTTGTAGACCTTGACGAGATCGTGCTTCTTGATGCCGCGCTTGGCGGCGTCGGCGGCATTCATGCGGATGATCCAGTAGTAATAGCCGCCGATGTTGACGCGGTGGTCGGGAATGTTGAGGAGGAAGCTGTCCTTGCCGTCGCCCTGGGTGTGGAAGCTGTATTTCGAATGCGGCGTCAGGAGCTGAAGCGGATATTTGCCGAAGAGCTCGTGCGCGTGCGGTCCCTCCCACGACGGCTCGTACTTGACGATCGGCGGCCGCTCCGGGTCCTTGAAGCGCTTGAGGCTCGATGCATTCGAACTCGAGCTTGCCCGACTGCGTCTGCAGGCCCTTGAGATATTCCCGCGCATAATCGGACGGCAGCGGCTGCGGCTCGGGCACGTCCTTCTTGCGGTTCTCCCAGAACCAGCGGAACGACACCGGCGCGCGCAGCTTTTCCTTCTCCGCCGGCACGACGTAGTAGCCCTTGCGGATGAACTCCTTCCACGAGATGCGGTCCTTGGCAGGTCCGAGCCGTCGAACATCCGCTCGCACCCAGTCGATCTCGTTGACGCCCTCGGAGAAATAGTTGGCGAGGCCGAGCCGCTTGGAGATCTCGTTGAAGATCCAATAGTCCGAGTGCGACTCGCCCAGCGGCTTGATCGCCGGCGCCTGGAACACGATGACGCGGTGGTTCAGTTGCTGCTGGCCGTGATGGCCGTAGCCGCCCAGGCCCGCCCATTCGCTGATGTCGACACGCTCGAAATTGGTGCAGGCCGGCAGGATGACGTCGGCGAACTTGGCCTCGCCCTCGAACCAGATCGACTGGTTGACGACGAATTCGAGATTGGCCGACTGGTACATCCGCACATGGCGGTTGGTGTTGTTCATGGTCGCCAGGATCGAGCCGCCATACTTGTAGAGCATCTTGACCGGCGCATGGCCGGGCGCGGGATAGGCGAACTTGCGCGAATTGATGCTCGATCGACTTGCCGATCCAGGGATAGCCCTCGGCCTTGCCGTCGGCGATCGCCTCGGGCATGAAGATGCGCGGGATGCGCTGATAGGGCGTGTTCATGGTCGGAAGCTGCGGCATGCGCTGATAGAGCTCGACCGGCATCGAGGTGCCTTCGAGATCGCCCGACATGCCGCCATCGGCATAGCCCGGGAAATAGAAGTTGAAGTCGATCGGGCAGCCCCATTGCAGGTTGCCCATGTTGACGCCGGGCTTGCCGAGCCCCTGCATGGCGATGAGGCAGACCATGACGCGCGCCCACTGGATGCCGGTCTGGTTGCGGCAGGCGCCGCCATGGCCGTTGCCCCAGCCGCCGGGCGCGAGATAGACGCGCTTTCTGCCCCATTCGCGGGCCAGCGCGCGCACGTCCTTGGCCGGAACGCCGGTCTCGGCCTCCTGCCATTCCGGCGTCTTGGCCACGCCGTCCTCCTCGCCGAGGAGATAGGCCTTCCACTTGTCGAAGCCGACCGTGTGGGTGGCGACGTAGTCCTTGTCGTAGAGCCCTTCCTTGATCCAGACATAGGCGATCGCCATCGCCATCGCGACCGAGGTGGTGGGCCGCGGCGCGAACCACTTGCCCGGCAGGAACTGGGCCGAGGCGTTGTAGTAGGGATCGACGTGGACGATCTTGATGCCGAGCTTGGGGTTCTTGAGCCATTGGCGCCGCACGGTGCCTTCCTGCGCGCCGTAGGAGCCGCTGGTGGTCTCCGGGATCGGCCGACCAGAACACGATCATGTCGCAGTTCTGGAGACAGTCCTCGACCGTGCCGTAGGTCTCGCTCTGGCCGACGCGCAGCGAATAGCCCCAGTGATGCACCGCGCCCCAGTACCAGCCTTCCCAGCTATCGGGATTGTGGTGGACGGCGGTGTGGCCGACCGCGTTCTTGAAGCGGTGCAGCGCCGAGAGGTAGTAGCCGATATTGCCCCAGGTGTGGTGCGAGCCGTGCGACACCGCCATCACGCCCGGGCCATAGGCGCTTTTGAGGCGCTTGATCTCGCGATGCGACGATGGTCGAGCGCCTCGTCCCAGGAGATGCGCTCGTAGCCCGACTTGCCGCGGTTCTGCGGATTGCGCTCGCCGTTGGGATCGAAATCGACGCGCTTCATCGGATAGAGCAGCCGGTCGGGCGAATAGACCATCGATTTGTAGTTCTGGCCGTGCGGCGCGAGCGTGGTGCTGCGCGGCGGCGTGAGCTTGAGGCCGCGCGCCTCGATCGTCCAGGGCTGCGGGTCGCTGTCGTCGAAATCGATGGGCGTGATGCGCGGCGATCTTGCCGTCCTTGACATAGACGAAGACCGGGCCGCCATTGGTCATGTTGCAGGTGCGCATCGTGCCGTCGGCCAGCGTCATGCCGATCTTCCAGCGCACCGTCTGGATCATCATCATCGTCTGCGCGAACCAGTTGGTGAGATCCTCGGGCCCGTCGACGGTGAGCTTGAAATCCTTCTGCGCGTTGATCTGGTCGAGCCAGTTGATGGGCGGCGTCAGCAGCTTCGCGCCGAGCGCCGCATTCTTGAAGGCAGAGCGTGATGTCGGGCTTGGCATGACGCCCGGCGCGCGAGCGCACCCGCCCGCCGGCGAAGCTGCGAACCAGCGCCCGACCTCCTCGTCGCGCGCGATGATCTGGGCGACGAGGTTGCGCTCCTTCAGGCGCGCGGCGAACTCCGGATGGCGCCGGCGCGTGAATTTCAGCGCCTGGGCGAGACCGAAGAGCACGGTTGCGAATTTGAGGGTCGATAGCGTCATGGAATTTCCTCTGCCGCCTGGCGCGAAGCCTTCCCGCTCGCGCCAGAGCCTAGTCTCGCCCCGACGCGGCCGCAAGATTGCGCCGCTGCCCGGGACGGGCGAAGATCGCGCCGGGCGAGCACCGATATCCGGGACCGGGCCGTGCACTGCATCTATTCGACGGCATCGGCCGAGGCCGTCGCGGCCTTCGTGGCCGAGCGGTTTCCGGTCGGCGCGATTGCGTCATGCCGCCTGGTGCGCCGCGGCCTCAACGACACCTATGCGATCGCTGCGGAGAACAGGCGCTGCCTCCTGCGCCTGTCGCGCCACGGGCGGCGCGGCGTATCGGACCTCGCCTGGGAGGCGGCGTTCCTGGCGCATCTGGCCGCGCGCGGGGTTCCGGTCGCGGCAGCCATTCGCGGACACGACGGCAGCTTTGTCGCCGCCACCACCCTGCCCGAGGGTGAACGCCTCGCCCTGCTGTTCGAAGAGGCGCCCGGCCGCATGCCGCAAGCAACCCCCGCCGATGCCACCGCGCATGGCGAAACGCTGGCCGCCATCCACACCGCCGGCGCCGACTTCCGCACCGATGCCCAGCGCTTCGATCTCGACCTCGACCATCTCGTCGATCGCCCGCTCGCGTCGCTCTCACGCCTCCTCGGCGATCGCCCCGATGATCGCGCCTATCTCGAAGCGCTGGCCAGGCGCTTGCGGACCCTCGTCGCCGAGCGCGCGTCGTCGCTCACGCGCGGCCTTTGCCATGGCGATTGCCACGGCATCAATGCGCGCATCGGACCCGGTGGCGTCGCGACCTTCTTCGATTTCGACGACGGCGGCCCGGGCTGGATCGCCTATGATCTCGCGGTCTTCCTGTGGAACGCGCGCAGCCTCGCACCCGACCGCCGGCCGCTGTGGCGCCCGTTCCTCAAGGGGTACCAAGCGCACCGCCCGATCGCCGCGGCCGATCTTGCGGCGATCGCGATCTTCGTCCCGATCCGCCATCTCTGGCTGATAGGCGAATGGGCCGAGGGCGCGGACGGCTGGGGCACCGAATGGCTCGGCGAATTCTTCGACCGCCAGATCGAGTTCCTGCGCCAATGGGAAGGCGATCAGCTCGCCGATCCCCTGGGCCTTGCGCGCGCGGCTATTTCCCGGTGAGCGCCAGCGCCTGTTCCCGCGGCCCCGGATCGATCATCTTGGCGATGTCGTAGGGGTGCGGCAGGTTGCCGGATTTCACGAGTTGCTCTTCGATCCATTGCAGCTTGTCGCGCGGGAGAGCGAGGGTGGGATCGATGCTGTTGGTGCGCACGGCATCGTCATAGATATAGGCGGGGCGCGGGTCGTCGGGCTTGGCGCCCGTCACCGCGCAGGTGAGCGCCAGGGCCGCGTCGCGATGGCTGAGCGCATAGCGCAGCGCCGCCATCTCGGCGGCGATGAAGCGCGCCACATCGGACCCGCGCGTGGCGAGCGTCTTGCCCGTGGAGAAAAGGCACACGCGCATGAAGTTCGGCACCACCGTGCTCGCCCGCAGCAGGAGCTTGATCCCCTGCTTTTCGGCGATGGGCGCATATTCGTTGGAGACCACGGTCGCATCGGCAACGCCCGCCACCACCGCCTTGAAGCGGTCGAGATCGGCGCCGAGATTGGCGAACTTCACCGTATCGGCGGGAACGCCGAACTTGGCGAGCACGGCGCGCGCGACCACGTCGGGGTTGGCGCCGGGCGAGGAGATGGCGAAGATCTTGCCGCGCAGATCCTGCGGCGTGGCGACGCTGGGGCGGACAAAGACGGCATAGGGAACGCCGGGCCACTCGCAGCCCAGCACCTTCACGTCGGCGCCGCGCGCGGCCGCGACCATCGCCGCCGCCGGGCCGCCGTCGAAGCTGTCGACATCGCCCGACAGCATCGCCTGGAGCGCGATCACGTCGGTCTTGAGCTGCACCAGCTCGAGCTTCAGCCCCTGCTTTTCGGCGAAACCCTTGGTCACCATCATGAAGATGCCGGCATCGCTCTTGGCCTCGATGATGGCGTGGCGCCACGGACGCTGGTCCTGCGCCGCGACCGGCGCGGTGAGCGCCACAAGCCAAGCGAACGTCGCGGCAGCGAGCGCGCGGCGCGTTTCCTCTCCCCTCATCGGAGCCTCGCTGGTGCCGGTTTGGGCTCGCGATAGTCCGCGCGCCCCGCGGCGCTTGTCAATCATCGCGGCGCCGTCGCTGTCCCCCGGGTGCGCGCCGTGGTAGAGAGCGCGCGAACCCGTGTAGGATGGATCGCCATGGCCGAGGCCGAGGAACGCTTCTGCAATCCCGTTTCGCGCGGCGAACTGGAGCGCCGCTGGCAGGCGGTGCGCGCCGCGATAGCCGAGGCGCATATCGATGCCCTCGTCATCCAGGGCATGAGCAACCTCGCGGGCACGGGCGGTTATTTCCGCTGGTTCACGGGGATTTCGCCGATCGGCTCTTATGCCATGACCGTGATCTTTCCGCGCGACGGGCTGATGACGCTGGTCAGCCACGGCGCCGTTCACGGCGACACCAACCTCGACGACCGCGACCCGACGCTCCCGGGCATCGGGCGCAGGCTGACCTCGCCGAGCTTTCCCGCCATCGCCTATTGCATCCCCTACGACGCCGAGCTTGTCGCCGGCGCGATCGCCAAGGGCGGCTATCGCACGATCGGGCTGGTCGGCCCCAACAACATGTATTTCGGCTTCGGCGCGGCGCTCGCAGGCGCGGCTGGGCGCGAGCGCCGCGCGCGATGTGAGCGCGCTCATCGATCCCATCAAGGCGGTGAAGAGCGCCGAGGAGATCGACTTCATCCGCCGCACCGCCGCGATGCAGGACGGGGTCCTCTCGGCGATCCGCGGCCATGTCCGCCCGGGCATGAAGGATTTCGAGGTGATGGCCTATTCGCACTATCAGGGCCAGCTTCGTGGTAGCGAGACCGGGTATTTCCTGGGCTCTTCCGCCTCGCCCGGCGAGCCCGCCTTCATCCGCCCGCGGCCGCAGCAGGGACGCACCATCCGCGCCGGCGACGTGCTGTTCTGGCAGGCGGAGAATTCCGGTCCCGGCGGCTTCTTCGTCCATGTCGGGCGCATCATCGCGCTGGGCAAGCCGCCGCAGGAGCTGGTCGACGCCTTCGGCCTGGCGGTCGAGGCGCAGGACTTCACCATCCAGCGCCTCACGCCCGGCGCGCGCGCCAGCGACATCTTCGCGGAATACCAGGCCTGGCTGCGCGCCCGCGGCCTGCCCGAGGAGACGCGGCTCCATTGCCACGGCCAGGGCTATGACGTCGTCGAGCGGCCGCTCATCCGCAACGACGAGACCCTGACGCTCGGCCCCAACATGAATATCGGACTCCATCCGAGCTGGTCGAACGCCCGGATCTTCGTCACCGTGTGCGACAATTTTCTCATCCACGCCGACGGCACGGTCGAGCGCCTGCACAAGACCCCGCGCGAGATCATCGAGCTTTAGGGCGCTATGGACTGAAGCCGGCCATCATTGCGAGCGCAAGCGAAGCAATCGCCAACCGGCGTGAGCTTGCTTCGTCGCTGCGCTCCTCGCAATGACGTCGCCGATTAAAATGAGACCTTCGCCGGCTCAGGCGAAATCGGGGCCGCCGTAGAGCCAGTCCATGCCGGCCATACCTTGCTGGGGCGTGCGCGCGGCGAGCCACTGGTTGCGGACTTCGCGCGCCACGCCGGCGGCGTGATAGATCTCGCCATAGACGCGCGCCATGATCTGCACCCGCCCGGTGCGCAGATAGCGCGCCGCCTGATAGTCGCGGAAGGCGGCGGCGAAATCGCCGTCGCGCGCGACCACCGTGTCGGCGAGGCAGACCGCGTCCTCCATCGCCATGCCCGCGCCCTGCGCCAGGTATTGCAGCATCGGGTGCGCGGCATCGCCCAGCAGCGTCATCGCGCCCGCGGCTCCAATTCTTGATCGGCTCGCGGTCGCACAGCACCCACATGCGCCATTCCTCGATCTTGCCGAGCATGGTGCGCACTTCCGCGCAGGTGCCGGCGAAGCGCTCGCGCAGCTCGGCCGGATCGCCATAGCTGTCCCAGCCCTCCTCGTAGCGGTTGGAGTGGAAGACCGCGACGAGATTGGTGATCTCGCCGTTGCGCAAGGGGTAATGCACGAGATGGGTCTTCTCGCCGGCCCAGATCACCATCGAGCCCAGGCGCAGCCGCTCCGGCACCTCGGTGCTGGCCAGCACGGCGCGATAGGCGATATGGCCGGAGACGCGCGGCTTGCCGTCATCCGCGATGAGCCCGCGGACTGTCGACCACAACCCGTCGGCGCCGATCACCGCCGCGCCCTCCACCGTGCTGCCGTCGGCCAGCGCCACCGTGACGCCGCCCTCGTGCTCGGTGACGCCGGTCACCTGGCGCGAGGTCTCGAGCGTCACCCGGCCCGATCGGCGGCAGGCATCGAGGATCGCCCCGTGCAGATCGGCGCGGTGGATGAGCGCGTAGGGGAATTTGTAGTGGTCGAGGAAGGCCTGGCTGAGGGTGATGCGCGTCACCTCCTGCGCGGTGATGCAGTCCATCATCACGAGCCGGTCGGGGAACCAGGCGATGCGGCTCACCGCCTCGGTCAGGCCGAGGCGCGCGAACATCTTGAAGACGTTGGGGCCCAGTTGGATGCCGGCGCCGATCTCGCCGAATTGCGGCGCCTGCTCGAGCACGTGGCTATCGAGCCCCTTGCACGCGAGCGCGAGCGCGGCAGCGAGCCCGCCGATCCCGCCGCCGACGACAATGACCCGCCCTTGCGCCATCCCTCGACCCTCCGCATCGGAAGATGCGGATGATCGGCGCAACGCCGGCCAAGTTCAAGCACGCAGCGCCGCGGGCGGCGCGCTTCAGAAACCCCAGCGCAGCGAGCCGATGATCTCGTGGGCGCTGTAGTCGCCCTTCACGGGAAGGCCCGAGGACGATCCCAATTCCGCCCGGCCGCCGTAGAAATAGCGGTAGCCGACATCGAGCGCGAGATTGGTGGTGAGATAATAGGAAACGCCGGCCATGGCCTGAAAGGCGAACTGGTTCTTGGAGCTGCCGGTGAAACTGGAAGTGGAGGTGCCGCTCACCGTCACGATCGAGCCGTTGACCTTGTTCTGGTCGATGCCGACGCCGGCGCCGACATAGGGGATGAGCGGCCGGATGATCGGCAGGTTGACGTCGATATAGCCGTTGAGCATCGCCGCCCAGTTGGTGAGGCGGGCATTGCCGGCGGCCTTGTCCTTGCCGTCGCTGCGGTAATCGAAGGTCGCGTCCATGCGGAAGAACGGCGTGAAGCGCCAGCCGACGCCGCCGCCGTACACGGGGCTGTCGCCGAAGCGCGAGCTCGCGCTGTAGGAATAGCCGCCGCCCGCCCGCACATAGGGCCCGGAATAGACGCCGGCATTGGAAAGGCCGAAATTGTTGCTCTGGTCATAGACGGGCGTCGGCGCGCCCTGCGCGAAGGCGGCGGCCGTGCCGGCGAGCATGAGGCCGGCGGCGAGCGTTGTGGTCCTGACCATCATCACCTCTCCCTGAGGCGCGCGCGCTGCGCGCTGTTTCGGCAACGCGGCAACGGAGCCGGGAGTTCCAAGCGGCAGGCTCGCGCCGGCCCGGTTGGCGCCGGGGCGCCCATCCCGGCCTTTACATCGCCGGGGCGCGGCGATACTGACTGGGGCGGCAATCATGGAGGCAGGGATGAGCGCGCTCACCAGAGAGCGGCTGGCCAACACCGGCACGCTCGCGGAACTCTATCCGCAGCTTGCCGAGATCGGGCTGGGCGCCGGCTGGAACAAGCCGACGCCCTCGCTGTGGCCGGCGCCGCACCCGAGCTTTCCCCCGGCGCATTGGCGCTATGCCCAGGCGCAAGCGGCGCGCTCGATGCCGCCGGCCGCCTCATCAACACCGAGCTGGCCGAGCGGCGCAACCTCATCCTCATCAATCCGCTCGAAGGCAATGCCTACGCCACCGCGCGCACGCTCGTCGCCGCCTACCAGATGATCATGCCGGGCGAGCGGGCGCGCTCGCACCGCCACACGCCCAACGCGCTGCGCCTCGTCATCGACGCCGAGCCCGGCACCTATACCACCGTCAATGGCGCGCGGCTGCCGATGGCGCCCAACGATGTCGTGCTCACGCCCAACTGGTGCTGGCACGGCCACGGCAATGACGGCACGGATTGCGCCGTTTGGCTCGACTTCCTCGACGTGCCGCTGGTGCATCTCCTCGACCCGATGTTCTTCGAACCCCACCCCCAGGAGTTCGAGGAGGACGCGCCGCCAGGCGCCGCAATCGCCCTTCATCTTCGCCTGGCGCGACACCGAGCGCCGGCTCGCCGCGGCCGCGCCCGATCCGACCGGGCGCCACGGCATCAGCGTCGAGCTGGGCCATCCCGCGCTCGACACCATGGCGCTCTACATGATGCGGCTTTCGCCGGGCGCGCAGACGTCGGCCTACCGCACCACCGCCAACACGCTCTATGCCGTGGTCGAGGGCGAGGGCACGACGATGGTCGAGGGCCAAGACCTTCGAGTGGCGCGCGCGGCGACGTGGTGGTGGTGCCGACCTGGCACGCGCATTGCCATCGCGCGGCCGCGGGGCGCGGTGCTGTTCCGCGTCACCGACGAGCCGGTGATGAGCCGCCTGGGCTTCCTGCGCAGCGAAGCCGCGTAGACCTATCGAACACGCCAGCGATCACGAGAGAGGAAACGCCGATGGCCAAGCTGCCGCTGACCTTCGCCTGCGGGCTCTATGACCGCATGGTGCCGCTCTACACCGGCGAGGTGCAGGCCGCGGGCATCGATCTCAATTTCGTCGTCATCGACAATCCGCGCCAGATCTTCGACCGCATGGCCGGCGGGCAGGAGTTCGACGCCTCGGAGATGTCGAGCTCCGAGACGTTCCAGCGCCACGCCACCGGCAACAGCCCGTTCGTCGCGCTGCCGGTTTTCCCGTCGCGCGTCTTCCGCCACGGCCACATCACGATCAACCGCAAGTCCGGGATCAAGACGCCCAAGGATCTCGAAGGCAAGCGCGTCGGCGTGCCGCTCTACACCCAGACCGCGGCGATCTTCATCCGCGGCATGCTGCAGCACGAATACGGCGTCGACTGCTCGAAGATCCACTGGGTGCAAGGCGCGATCGAACACGCCGGGCTCGCACGGCAACCCGACGGTGCTGCCGCTGCTGAAGCCGGTGACGATCGAGACAGAACCGCACCGGCAAGTCGCTGAGCGACCTGCTCGAAGAAGGCGCGATCGACGCCATCACCGCGACCGGCGTGCCGAAAGCCTATCGCCGCAATCCCGACATCGTGCGGCTCTTTCCCAATTTCCGCGAGGTCGAGCTCGACTATTTCCGGCGCACCAGGATCTTCCCGATCATGCACCTCGTCGCCATCCGCCGCGACACCTACGAGAAGCATCCGTTCATCGCCACCAGCCTCTTCAACGCCTTCAACGCGGTCGAAGAACCGCGCGCTCGAGCAGATGAAGGAACCGGGCGCGCTGCGCTACATGCTGCCGTGGCTGGGCGCCGATCTCGACGAGATCGCCGAGGTGTTCGACGGCGATCCCTGGCCCTATGGCATCGAGGCGAACCGGCCGACGCTCGAGGCGCTGGTGCAGTATCTCGCCGAGCAGAACCTGATCGCCAAGACGCATGCCGATCGAGGAATTCTTCGTGCCCGTCTACGGCCAGCACTGAGGCGATGGCGACGATGACGCTGGCGCACCGCATGCTCGACCGGCTGATCGTCGCTCGTCGTGCTCGTCGCGGCGTGGCAGGCGGGCAGCGCCGTCCTCGGCAGTCTATTGGCTGAGCTCGCCCTGGGCCGTCGCCATCGCGCTTCGTCGCCTCGCTGTGGAACGGCGAGCTGATCCGCCAGTCCGGCTACACCATCGAGGAATCGTTCGCTGGGCGCCGTCATCGGCGGCGTGCCGGCGGTGGTGCTGCCGTTCCTGCTGCGCCGCAGCCCGATCATGGTCGCGATCCTCGATCCCTTCATGGTCGGCGGCTATGGCGCGCCCAAGCTCGCGCTCGCGCCGCTCTTCATCCTGTGGTTCGGCATCGGCACGGAATCGAAGATCGCGCTGGTGGCGAGCGTGCTGTTCTTCATCGTCTATTTCAGCACGCTCGCCGGGCGTGCGCGCGCTCGACGCCAAGCTCGTGCAGATGGCGCAGGTGATCGGCGCCAACGAGCGCCAGGTCGCGCGCCACATCGTCTTTCCCGGCGCGGTGCCGAACATCTTCGCGGGCTTCCGCATCGGCATGCCCTACGCCATCGGCGCCGCGGTCATCGCCGAGCTGATCTCGTCGAACCGCGGGCCTCGGGTATCTCGTGCAGGTCGGCGCGATGAATTTCGACACGACGCAATGTTTCGTCGCCATCCTCGCGGCGACGCTCATCGTGCATGCCGTCGGCTGGCTGGTCGACGGCGACCGAGCGGCTGCTGCTGCGCTGGCGGCCCGCCGGCGACCTGGCGATGCAGGCCGTCGGCAACTGAGGCCATGGCCGCGCACCGCTCCTCGAAATCCGCAATCTCGGCAAGCGCTTTCCCGCGCGCGCCAGGGCCGCGAGCCGTCGCCCTGGGTCATCCGCGATCTCACCTTCTCGGTCGGCGACGGCGAGTTCCTCACCATCATCGGCCCGTCGGGCGCCGGCAAATCGACGCTCCTCAACATGATCGCGCAGATCGACGTCGCGACCGCCGGCGAGATCATCTTCCAGGGCAACAAGATCGCCGCCGCCGACCCCAAGGCGATGCGGCCCGGGCTCGACCGCCGCATCGGCTATGTGACGCAGGACGATCAATCTGCTGCCGTGGCGCACCACGATCGACAACGTGCTGTTCCCGCTCGAGGTGCAGGGCCGGCTCGACGACAAGACGCGGGCGCATGCCGCGATGCTGATCGAGGCGGTGGGCCTCAAGGGCTACGAGCGCTATTACCCGCACGAGCTGTCGGGCGGCATGAGGAAGCGCGCGGCGCTCATCCGCACGCTCGTCTACGACCCGCCGGTGATCCTGATGGACGAGCCTTTCGCCGCCGTCGATGCGCAGACGCGCATGCAGCTTCAGGAGGATCTGCTGCGGCTGTGGAGCCTCGGGCGCAAGACCATCGTCTTCGTCACCCACGACATCGCCGAGGCGATCGTGCTCGGCGACCGCACGCTGGTGCTGACGCGCCAGCCGACGCGGATCGCGGCCGAGCACGCCGATCCCGATTCCCGCGGCCGCGCGACGTCAAGCGACTTCTTCGCCGCTGCCGGGCTTCGCCGAACTCTACGAGCGCATCCGCGCGGAGGTCCAATGACCACCATCGATCCCGCCGCACCGCTCGTCGACGCCGCGGCGCCGCCGGTCTCGCGCAAGACCCTGGTCGATCGTCGGGCGCATCGTCGCTGGCGGTCGCTGCTGCTCCTCGGCTGGCAATGGGGCGCGGAGACCTTCGGCTCGGTGTTCTTCGCCTATCCGCATCGACGTGTCTGGCGCATCGTCGAGATCGCCAGAAACGGCGAGCTGTTGACGGATGTCGCTCGCGACGCTGCGCGTCTCGGCGATCGGGCTTCGTCCTGGGCTGCGCCGCCGGCGTGCTGCTGCCGTTCCTGCTGCGCCGCTCGCCGCGCTGGACCGCGGCGATCGAGCCCTACATCCTGGGCTCGCAGGGCATCCCCAAATACGCGCTCGCGCCGTGGCTCATCCTGTGGTTCGGCATCGGCGATCTGCCGAAGCTCGTGATCGTCACGCTGATGGTGTTCTACATCCCCTTCGTCAACGTCTTCGCCGGCATCCGCGGCGTCGATCAGCGCCTCGTCAGCATGGCGCGCATCGATGGGCGCGAGCGAGGCGAAAATCTCGCGCGAGGTGGTTTGGAACTCGCTGCTGCCGTTCTTCTTCACCTCGCTCAAAGTGTCGCTGCCGCGCGCGGTGAGCGCCTGCATCGTCGGCGAGTTCCTGGTCTCCACCGCGGGCGTCGGCCACTATATCGAGCATGCGCGCGAGGTCTCCGACACGGTCGGCGTCTTCGCCGGCATCGTCGTCGCCACCACGCTGGTGCTGATCGTCAACGGCATCGTCGAGCACCTGGAGCGCCGCGCCCTGCGCTGGCGCCCCACCGACCGCGACATGGTGCTGTAGATTTAACGCGTCATTGCGAGGAGCGTCAGCGACGAAGCAAGCTCCCGCAGATTGCTTCGCTTCGCTCGCAATGACACCGCGGGTCGGGTCGCCGGCCTACTTCACGTACTTGTCCGTGAACAGGTCGCCATAGGATTTGAGCTTGTCCTCGGGCTTCATCAGGCCGGCGGCGATATTGTAGAGATCGGCGTTCTCGAGCGCCTTCTCGGTCGGCACCGGCGGGCTCGGGCTGACCGAGCGGACCTCGTCGAAGGCAGCCGAGAGCAGCTTGGGGTCGAGCTTGTCGAAGCGCTTTTTCAGAAGCGCCAGCGCATCGGCCGGATGCTCCTTGATGAAGCGGGCGGCATCGGCGAAGGACTGCCCCACGGCCAGACAGAACGCCGGCCGCTTCTCGCAGGTGTCGGGCCGCACCACGACCGATGTTGTGGGCGAACGGCACCATGTCGGGCGGGTCGCCCGCCGGTCCGCTGGCGATCGTGACCGCGGTTCCCGCCAGCACCGGGATCGAGCGGCCACGGCAATGACATGGCAAAGCCGTCGATCTGCTTGGTCTCGAACGCGGCGATCATGTTGGGCGGCTGCATCACAGCGATGCGGATCGACTCCGGATCGAGCCCGGCGCGGTTCGCCAGCAGCCGCACATAGGCGTGGATGATCGAATTGATCGAATTCCACCGCGATGGTGCGGCCCTTCAAGGCGAGCACGCGCTCTTTGAGCGGCGCCTTCGGATCGAACCCGGCCGCCTGGCGAGATCCTTGCGCAGCACCACCTCGACGATGAGCCGGTCCAGGGGCTCGGCGATCTCGAGCACCTTCTGGCCGTGCGCGGCGGCGCGGGTGAGCGTGATCGCCGAGACTTGCGCCACATCGGCGCTGCCCGAGATCACCGCATTCATCGAGCCCACGCCGGTGATGAGCACGCTCTTCATGGCGAGCCCGTGCTTGGCCCAGAGGCCGAGATCGTCGGCGATATAGCCCGCCATGAAGGTGAGGCTGTAGGCCGGCACCGCCATAATCGCGTTCTCCAGCGCCCGCGCCGGCATCGGCCTCCAGGCCGCGCCCAAGAGCCCCAGCGCCATCGCGAGCGAACGATGAAAACGCATTCCCTTCCTCCCTGAATTTTTATGCAGCAACATCATGCCGGCCGCGGCGGCGTCCCGCAACGGGTTGCCCGCCGCCGTCTTTGCTGAAAGAATTGCGGTGTCCGCCGCATTTTCCCCGAGGAACAGAAGAATGAGCGACCTGTCGGAAACGATCCGCGACCTCGTGCTCGCCAACCGCATTCTCGCGCATGAAGGCGTGGTCGACGCCTATGGCCATATCAGCGTGCGCAACCCGCACGATCCCGGCCGCTATCTCATCTCGGTCTCGCGCAGCCCCGAACTCGTGACGCGAAGCCGACATCGTCGAATGCGCGCTCGACGGCACGCCCGTCGCGGGCGGAAAAGCGCTCGCTCTACATCGAGCGCCACATCCACGGCGCCATCTACGAGCGCCGCCCGGAGGTGCAGGCCGTCGTCCACAGCCACGCGCTGGAAGTCCTGCCCTTCAGCATCAGCACCACCCCGCTCGAGCCGGTGCTCCATTCCGCCGGCGTGATCGGCCACCGCGTTCCCGTGTGGGACATCGCCGACCGCTTCGGCGACACCTCGCTTCTGGTCGAGAACATGCCGCAGGGCCGCGATCTCGCCGAGCGGCTCGATACCGACCGCGTCGTGCTTGATGCGCGGCCATGGCTTTGCCGCCGGCGGCGCGCTCGATCGCCGAGGTGGTGCGCATCGCCGTCATCCTGCCGCGCAACGCCCGCGCGCTGATCGATGCGCTGCACCTGGGCGGCGGCGTCAAGGGCCTGTCGCCGGGCGAGATCGAGCGCCGGATGGCCGCGCGCAGCGACGGCGCCGGAATCTTACCGCGCCTGGGAATATTGGGCGACCCGCGCCGGCTGCGCCCGGATGCTGGCCAAGCCCGCGACGCCCCGGCGCAGCCGCAGCCAAGCCCGCGCCCAAGCGCAAGGCGGCCGGCGAAAAGGCGCGACGCGCGCTAAGCGCTGACGCGCTGGGCGCGGTTGGAGCGCTGCAAGCGGCTCGATCGCGCCGATCGCGGCATAGCGCTCGGCATCGCGGAAGCTCGACCAGTAATCGTAGGAGTCGCGCGATCGGCTCGAACAGGCGCGGCTTGCGCGCGCGCCTCGGTTCCGGAAACTCCTCCATGCCGAAGCTGTATTCGAGCGTCAGCCCGTCGGGATCGAGGAAATAGAGGAACACGCTGCCCGAGGGCGGATGGCGCCCGGGACCATAGACGATGGGCACGCCGCCCTTGCCGAAGCGGGCGATGGCGCGGCCGATATCGTCGATCTCGCTGACCATGAAGTTGACGTGGTGGAGCTGCGGCCGCGGCGCTGCGGATGAGGGCGATGCCGTGGTGATAGGGGCTTGGGATGGCAGCGCATGAAGCAGGCCTGCCCGTCGATCAGGTCCGAGACGCGGAAGCCCATGCACGCGCGTGTAGAACGCGCAGGCCGTCGTCGAAATCGGGCACGCGCATGACGACATGGCCGATGCGCTGGATCTTGGCGAGACGCGGCACGAAGGGATCGCTGAACTCGCGCATCCGGCCATAGAGCTCGAACGTCGCGCCGGTGAAGGGCTCGACCACGCGCACGGCCGCGCCCGATATGCAGCGCCGCGCATTCGGCCGCAGCGACCGCGACGACCTCGAGCCCGGCGGCGGCGAATTCACGCGCGGCCGCATCGACCTCGCCCTCGTCGGTCGAGCTCGAGGCCGATCCGCTTCAGGCCCGGCTCGGCGCCGCGATAGAGCACGACATCGTGGTGATCGAAGCCGCAGCGGAAGAACGCCTCGCCACCCTCGCCCTCGCCGCTCGGCTGCAGCCCGAGCTGGCGCTTCGTAGAAGGCGCGGGCGCGGCCGAGATCGGTGACGTTGAGCGCGACATAGCCGAGCTTGTCATAGCGAGGCACAGCGCTTCTCCCTGGCGGTGCGTTGCCGGGGGATGATACGGGGCCCGGCTTTGGCGGCGCAAGGCGCGGGCGCTATGATGGGCTGAATGCCGCTCGAGCCTGCAATCACCGCGCCCGATCCCGTCCTTCTGCGCTTCATTGCCGCGTCCGGTCTCTTCCCGCGCGATGCGCAGCCGCAGTTCGAGCCGCTGGCGGGCGGCGTGTCGTCGGACATCTGGGTCGTGCGCGCCGGCGCGCAGGCGGTGTGCATCAAGCGCGCCCGCGCGCGCCTGAAAGTGGCGGCCGACTGGTACGCGCCGGTCGCGCGCAATGCGGCCGAGGCGGCGTGGCTCAAGGCGGTGGCGGCGATCCTGCCCGATGCGGTGCCGGCGGTGCTGGCCGAGGACGAAGCGGCCGGGCTCTTCGCCATGACCTATCTGCCGCCCGCCGACGTACCCTACGTGGAAGGACCAGTTGCGCCGGCGGCGCGGTCGATCTTGCCTTCGCCGCCGCGGTGGGCGAACGACTGGCGCGCATTCACGCCGTAATGGCGCGGCGACTCCGACGCGCCGGCGCGATTTGCCACCGACGCCACCTTTCACGCCATCCGCCTCGAGCCCTATCTCCTCGCCACCGCGCGGGTGCATCGCGATCTCGCGCCGGCGCTCGCGGCGCTCGCCGCCGCCACTGCGGCGACGCGCGCGACGCTCGTCCACGGCGATGTCAGCCCCAAGAACATCCTCGCCGGTCCGGCCGGCCCGGTCTTCATCGACGCCGAGTGCGCCTGGTTCGGCGATCCCGCCTTCGATCTCGCCTTCTGCCTCAATCACCTGCTGCTCAAATGCCTGTGGGTGCCGGCGGCGGCGGCGCGCTTTCTCGCCGCGTTCGACCGGCTGGCGGAGACCTATCTTGCCGGCGTCGACTGGGAGGCCAGGGCGATGCTCGAGGCGCGCACGGCGCGTCTTCTGCCCGGCCTTTTCCTCGCCCGCATCGACGGCAAGTCGCCGGTCGAGTATGTGACGGAGGCCGCGGACAAGGCGCGCGTGCGGCGCGTCGCGCGCCGCGCTGCTGCTGCAACCGCCGTCGCATCGTGAAACGGTGCGGGCGGCATGGGCCAGAGAGGTCGGAGGCTGAGCATGGCGGATGGACGCATCGCACGCATTCTCGGCCGCCGCGTCTGGGATTCGCGCGGCCGGCCCGACGGTCGAGGCCGAGATCGTGCTAGCGAGCGGCGCGCGCGGGCGGGCGATCGCGCCGGCCGGCGCCTCGCGCGGCGCGCACGAGGCGGTCGACCTGCGCGACGGCGGCGACGTCGCTTCGGCGGCTTCGACGTGACGCGCGCGCTCGCCAACGTCAACGGCGCGATCGCCGAGGCGCTGCACGCGCTCCCGATGCGCCGATCAGGAGGCAATCGACCGACGCCTCATCGCGCTCGACGGCACGCCCAACAAGGCGCGGCTCGGCGGCAACGCCACTACTGCCGTCTCGCTCGCCGCGCTCCATGCCGCCGCCGCCGATGCGGGCGCGCCGCTGTGGCGCCATCTTGCGGCGCCGGCGCGCGCGCGACCCTGCCGCTGCCGCAGATCCAGATTTTCGGCGGCGGCGCGCATGCCGGCGCGCCGCATCGACATCCAGGATTTCATGGTCATGCCGCGTCGGCGCGCCGCTGCTTCGCCGAGGCGATGGCGATGGACGGCGCGAGGTCTATCACGCGGCGGGCGCGATCATGGCCGAGAGCGGGCGCGCGCCGGCGTCGCCGACGAAGGCGGCTGGTGGCCGGATTTCGCCTCGAACGAAGAGGCGCTCGACACCACGGTCGCGCGCCATCGAGCGCGCGCGGCTTGCGCCCGGGCGAGGACGTGGCGATCGCGCTCGACGTCGCCGCCTCGGCAATTGCGCGACGGCGCGGGCTATCGCCTCGGCGCCGAGGGGCGGACGCCTCGACCGCCGACGGCAGTTCGACCGCGCTTCTAGCCGGCTGGTGCCGGCGCTATCCGATCCTCTCGGTCGAGGACCCGGCCGCCGAGGACGATAGCGCGGGCATGCGCGCCTTCACCGCGGCGGCAGGCGACCGGTGCAGGTCGTCGGCGACGATTATCTCGTCACCTCGGCCGCGCGCATCGCCGCCGCTGCTGCCGCGGGGGCCGTGCAACGCGGTGCTGATCAAGCCCAACCAGGCCGGCACCGTGAGCGAGACGCGGGCGGCGCTCGCAGCGGCGCGGGCGGCGGGATGGCGCGCCATCGTCTCCGCGCGCTCCGGCGAGAGCGAGGACGTGTCGATCGTCCATCTCGCCGTCGGCTGGGGCGCCGACCAGCTCAAGGTCGGCTCCTTCGCCCGCTCGGAGCGGATGGCGAAATGGAACGAGGCGCTGCGCATCGAGGAAGAGCTGGGCGCCGAGGCCTATCCGCGGCCGCGAGCGGGCTTGGGCGATGAAGGCGGTGCTGCAATACCGGGCGAGCCCCGGCTTCCGCGCGCGGGTCGCGGCGCTCGAGGAGATCGACTGCACCATCGTCGAGGAATCCGACAAGGACGGCTTCGCGCGCGCCATGCGAGATGCGGAGGTGCTGCTGCATTGCCTGGAGCCGGTGACCGCGGCGGCGATCGCGGCTGCGCCCAAGCTTCGCCTCATCCAGAAGATCGGCATCGGCGTCAACACCATCGACCTCGACGCGGCGCGCCAGCGCGGCATCGCCGTGTGCAACATGCCCGGCACCAATACCCAGGCGGTGGCCGAGATGGCGCTTCTCCTGATGCTGGCGACGCTGCGCCGGGTCGTGACGCTCGATGCGCTGACCCGCGCGGGCGAGGGCTGGAACCCGCCGCTGGACATGGTCGATGCGCTGGGCGAGATCGGCGGGCGCACGGTCGGGCTCCTGGGCTTCGGCGCGATCGCCCGCCGCCTCGCCGCGATCCTGCAGGCGTTTGACGCCAACGTCCTCTGTGCGACGCGGCGACCGCGGCCCGATGAGGGGGGCGTCGCGTTCCTGCCGCTCCAGGCGCTGCTGCCGCGCGTCGATATCCTGTCGCTGCACCTGCCGCTGACGCCGGAGACGACGCGGATCATCGACGCCACGGCGCTGGCGGCGATGCGGCGCGGCAGCATCCTCGTCAACACCGCGCGCGGCAGCCTCGTCGATGAAGCGGCGCTCCATGCCGCGCTGGTCGAAGGCCGGCTCGCGGCGGCCGGCCTCGATGTCTTCGACAGCGAGCCGGTTTCGCCTGCGAACCCGCTGCTGGCGCTCCCCAACGTGGTAGCGACGCCGCATCTTTCCTGGCTCACCGCCGAGACCGCTCGACCGCAGCCTCGTCGTCATCGCCGAGAATTGCCGCCGCCTCGCCGCCGGCCGCGAGCTGCTGCACCGCGTGGTCTGAGGCTGATCGTTTGAAGTTGAACCAACAGTCGTCGCCCCGGCGAAAAGCCGGGGCCCAGGGTCAACGCACGTCGCTTGTTCTGGGTCCCGGCTTTCGCCGGGACGACGGGAAAAGCGAATTCAATCAGAGACGATCACGCAGAGACGGTCACGCTCTAACCCTCAGCGCGGCGCCCGCATGAGCTTGGCCGGGAGGGTCTGCTTCAGCGTGGCAAGCGCCGACCAGGGGTCCTGGCGCTGGCGGGCGAGGCGGTCGGGCAGGGTCGCGATGGTGAAGGCGTCGGAGCGCGTGCCGCTCTCGACCTCCTCCCAGGTCGAGCGGCGCCGCGACCGGCGCGCCCGGCTTGGCCCGCGACGAGAACGGCGCGATCGCGGTGGCGCCGCGCTGGTTGCGCAGATAGTCGATGAAGATCTTGCCGCGCCGCGCCTTCTTCGGCAGCGAGCCGGTATAGGCGTCGGGGTGGCGGCGGACCAGCTCGTCCGCGATCCCATGCGCGAACGACTTGATCGCGTCCCAGCCGTATTTCGGCCGCAGCGGCAGCACGACGTGCAGCCCCTTGCCGCCGGTCGCCTTGGCGAAGTCTCGCAGCCCCATCTCGGCCAGCAGATCGCGCACCGCCAGCGCGCCCGCAACGACGCGCTCCCAGGCGAGATCCACGTCGGGATCGAGATCGAAGATCATACGGTCCGGCTTCTCGAGCGCGCGGCTGGTCGAGCCCCAGAGATGGATCTCCGAGCACGCCCATCTGCACCAGCGAGACCAGGCCCGCCGACATCCTCGGCGAGGAGATAGGTGCCACGTCCCGTCCTTCTCGGCGATCGTCGATGCGGCTGCAGCGCCGCCGGCGCACCCTCGCCCGGGTGCTTCTGATAGAAGCACGTCCCGCCCGCGCCCTCCGGGCAGCGCACCAAGGTCAGCGGCCGGTCCCGCACATGCGGCAGCATGTGCTCCGCGACGGCGACGTAATAGTTGCGCGAGATCGAGCTTGGTGATCCCGTGCGTCGGGATAGAGCACCTTGTCGGGATGGGTGAGGCGCACGCCCGCGACCTCGATCGCGGCCCGGGCCGCGCAGCGCCTTGGCCGACGATGGAGCGGGCGGCGGTCCGGCGGCGCGATCGGCGATGCGGGCCGATCACCGCCTCGGCCGCGTCCTTGTCCTCGCGCAGGCCCTGGAAGGACGGATGGCGCAGCCGGCCATCCGCGGTCCATTCGCTATACTGCACCTCGGCGACGAGCGCGGGCCGACCCAGTGCGCACCGCGCGGCGCCGCTTTCGCCGCCTCCGCGCGAGGCGGCGCGTCGGCTGCGCCAGGGCGTCGAGCGACTGCGCGCAGCGCGGCGAGCGTGCTTCGCGGTGAAGCCCGTGCCGACCGCGCCGGCATAGTGCAGCGCCTTGCGCCGGTCGTAATAGCCCAGCAGCAGCGCGCCCAGGCCGCTGCGCTTGCCGCGCGGGATCGGTCCAGCCGAGCACGACGAACTCCTCGCGCTTCACGCATTTCACCTTGAGCCAGTCGCGGCTGCGCCCGGCGCGATAGGGCGCATCGGCGCGCTTCGACGACGATGCCTTCCAGCGCCAAGCGTGCAGGCCTTGGCGAAGAACTTCGTCGCCGCTGCCGGTGACATGCTCGCTGAAGCGCACCGGCCCTTCCGCATCCCGGCACCAGCGCCGCGAGCGCCTCCTTGCGCGCAGCAGCGCCACGTCCGCCAGCGTCTGGCCGTCTAGGTGCAGAAGATCGAACACGTAGTAGACGAGATGCCCGGTGCGCCCGGCCGAGAGATCGTCCTTGAGCGCGGAGAACGAGGAGATGCCGTTCTTCTGGAGATGAACGACCTCGCCGTCGAGCACCGCGTCGTGTCACGGGCAGCGCCGCGAGCGCGGCCGTGATCGCGGGGAAGCGCTCGGTCCAGTCCTTGCCGTTGCGGCTCAACATCGTGACCGTGCCATGGTCGATCCGCGGCAGCATGCGGTAGCCGTCGAACTTGATCTCGTGAATCCAGTCCGTGCCTTCGGGCGCGGCGGCGGCGAGCGTCGCCAGTTCCGGCCGCGGCTGCGCCGGCAGGGAGCCGCGCGCCGCGCCCCCGCGATGGCGGCGCGAGGGGGGACGGGCGCGCTCTGCCAGCCGCTCGGTGCGGGCGCGCATGGCGGTGGGGCGCTTGGTGGAACGCCAGACGCGATCTTTCGCCTTCGCGATCCCGTCCATGGTGCGCCGGCTCGCGACGCTGCGGTCGTGGCGCTCGATGAGCGCCGCGCCCTCGCCCGGACGCGCCGCCGCGTCGCGCTCCTTGATGAGGAGCCAGTTCTTGCCGTCGGCGTTGCGCGCACCGCCCATGCGTACCAGCGCCCAGGCACCCTTGAGCCGGCTGCCGGCAAGCGTGAACTTGAGATTGCCCTTGGCCAGGCCCGCAGCGGGATCGCCGTCCGGCTGCCAGGTGCCGCGATCCCACAGCATCACCGTGCCGCCGCCATACTCCCCCTCAGGGATGGTGCCCTCGAAGCCGCCATAGTCGAGCGGATGGTCTTCCACCGCGACGGCCAGGCGCTTGTCGGCGGGGTCGAGCGAGGGACCCTTGGGCACCGCCCAGCTTTTGAGCACGCCGTCGAGCTCGAGCCGGAAATCGTAGTGCAGGCGGCTGGCGGCATGCTTCTGCACGACAAAGGTCAGATCGTGCGTGCGCCGGCGCGCGGTCCGCCCCGGCGGCTCGGGCGTGCGGGCGAAGCGGCGCTTGCGGCGATAGTCTTCCAGGGCCATGGCGTTCTCTCGGATTAACGCCGGGGCGGCACAATTGACACAAAGCGGCGGTGGACGTTAGCGTTTTCCGCGCAATCTCCCCCGCGAAGGTGCAGGAATGAGCGACAGACCGATCGACCCGCGGCGCATCGCCCTCATCGGCTTCGGCGAGGTCGGCACGACCTTCGCCGCGGGCTTCCTCGCCACCGGGCTTCACGACATCGCCACCTACGACATCCTGCTCGACAATTCCGAGCGCGGCGCGGCGCTGAGAGAAAAAGCGCGCGCGATGGGCGTCGAGGCGGCGCCGACGGCGGAAGCGGCGGCGGCGGGTGCGCAGGTGGTGATCTCGGCGGTGACCGCGGCCTCGGCCTTCGCCGTCGCCTCGGCCGCCGCGGACTACCTCCGCCCCGGCCAGTTCTTCCTCGACATCAACTCCGTCTCGCCCGAGACCAAGCGCGCCGATGCCGCCGCCCTCGAACGCTCGGGCGCGCATTATGTCGAGGCGGCGGTGATGGCGCCGGTGGCGCCCTATGGGCTCGCGGTGCCGATGCTCCTGGGCGGCACCAACGCGGCGGCGCTGGCGGCGATCCTGACGCCGGCGGGCATGCGCATGGAGCCGGTCGCGACCGCGATCGGCGAGGCCTCGGCGATCAAGATGTGCCGCAGCGTGATGATCAAGGGGATCGAGGCGCTCGCCGTCGAATGCTTCATGACGGCGCGGCGCTATGGCGTGGAGGACCGCATCGTCGCCTCGCTCGACGAGACGTTCAAGCCGCTCCAATGGGAGAAGCTCGCGGGCTACCTGATCGAGCGCGTGGTGCGGCATGGCCGCCGCCGCGCCGCGGAAATGCGCGAGGCGGCCGATACCGTCGCAAGTATCGGCCTGGAGCCGCTGATGACCGCCGCCACCGCCGCGCGTCAGGACTGGGTCGCCGACCAGGCCGACGCCGCCCCGGCGCTCAAACACATGCAGGAAGCCGAATGGCGCGCCGCCTTGGACCAGCTCTTGGCCCGCGTGGCGAGGAAGGCCGACGCGGCGGAGTGATCTCCCGCTATCCCGCGAAGATTTCCTTGAGGCGGCCGACGAGTTGGGCGTGGCGGGGGGCGTCGGCGACGGTGACGGCGTGGCCGACGCCGAGATAGCGCTCGGCGACCTCGGGCGAGGCCAGGAGTTCCTTGCCGGTGCCCGACAGGGCGACGCGGCCGGTCTCGATCACATAGGCGCGGTCGGCGATGGCGAGGCTGAGCTTGGCGTTCTGCTCCGACAGCACGATCGCCAGGCCCTGCTCGCGCATGCCCGCGATGAGGCGGAAGATCTCGGCCACCAGCACCGGCGCGAGGCCCAGCGAGGGCTCGTCCAGGATCAGCAGGCGCGGCTTCGCCATCAGGCCGCGGGCGATCGCCAGCATCTGCTGCTGGCCGCCGGAAAGATTGGCCACCGGCTCGGCGCATGCGCTCGAGCAGGACGGGGAAGCGCGCGCATACCTCGCGCATGCGCTCCTCGATCGCCGCCTCGGTCATGGTGCGGCGATGGACGATAGGCGCCGAGCCGCAGATTCTCCGCCACCGTAGAGCCCGCCGAAGACCTGGCGCCCTTCCGGCACCTGGGCGATGCCCGAGCAGCACGCGCGCCGTGGGCTGACAGCCGGTCGATGCGCTCGCCCTCGAAGCAGGATCTCGCCGGCGCGCACCGGCAGGAGGCCGGAGATCGTCTTCACCAGCGTCGATTTGCCGGCGCCGTTGGCGCCGACCAGCGCCACGATCTCGCCCGCGCGCCACGGCGATGTCGATGCCGTGGATCACGTCCATCCCGCCATAGCCGGTGTGAAGCCCGCTCACCTCGAGCATCTACGGCGCCTCCTGGCCGACATAGGCGGCGATGACGCGCTCGTTGCGCTGGATTTCGCGCGGGCGTGCCGCTGGCGACGATCGCGCCGGCGTCGAGCACGATGACCTCGTCGGCGACGCCCATGACCAGCGACATGTTGTGCTCGACCACCATGACGGTGATGCCGCTGTCGCGCACCGCGCGCAGCAGCTCGGCGAGATCGGCGGTCTCGGCATCGTTGAGGCCGGCGGCGGGCTCGTCGAGCAGCAGAAGGCGCGGGCCGGCCATGAGCGCGCGCACCACCTCGAGGAGCTTCTGCCCGCCCATCGGCAGATCGGTCGCGGCGATGTCGCGGAACGGCGCCAGCCCGACGAGCTCCAGGAGCGCGTCGGCCTTGGCGGCAAGCTGCGCCTCCTCGCGCCGCGCGCCGGCAAGCCACAGCATCTGCCGCCACGCCGGCGTGCGCACATGCAGATGCGCGCCCGCCAGCACGTTCTCGAGCGCGGTCATGCCGGGAAAGATGCGCGCCGACTGGAAGGTGCGGATGAGGCCCATGGCGGCGATCTCGTCCGGCGCGCGGCCGAGGATCGAGGTGCCGTAGAACGCGACGTCGCCGGCATCGGCGGCGTAGAGATTGGTGACGAGGTTGAACACCGTGGTCTTGCCGGCGCCGTTGGGGCCGATGACGCGGTCAGGCTGCCATGCGGCACGGTGAAGCTGACATTGTCGCAGGCGCGCACGCCGCCGAAGCTGACGCGTGAGGCCGGCGACGTCGAGCGCGGTCTCGCTCATCGCGGCTGGCTTCCGGGCACGAGCTTCAAGTCGCGCGCCGCCCGACCAGCAGCCGCGCCAGCCGCGCGATCCAGCCCGCCGCGGTGCCGAAGATCCCTTCCGGCAGCCACAGGAAGCACGCCACCAGCAGCAGACCCTCGGCGAACGTCTTGTAGATCGCGAAGGGCTGGAACACGGTCGGCAGCAGCGTCAGCAGCGCCACGCCCAGGATCGGCCCGACCAGCGTCCCCTCGCCGCCCGCCACCAGCATGGCGATCATCTCGAAGGAGCGCGGCGTGCCGACCATCTCCGGCGAGAGGAAGTGGAAATAGAAGGCGTAAAGGCTGCCCGAGAGCGACGCCGAGCGCGGCGCTGATCACCATCGCCGCGAGCTTGTAGCGCGCGACATTGACGCCCAGCGCCGCCGCCGCGGTCTGGTCGGTCCGCACCGACTTGAGCGCGCGGCCGAAGCCCGAACGCATGCCGCCCAGGAGCACGCAGCACCAGCACGACGATCACGCCGGCGACGAGATAATACATCTGCAGCGGCGTGGCGAAGCTGAACGCCGCCGATCGAGAAGGACGGGATGCCGGCGAGCCCCGACGGCCCGCCGGTGAGATCGGCCAGAGCCCGACGGTGAGCGAATCGACCATGAGCCCGAAGGCCAAGGTCGCGAGCGCGAGGAAATGACCGCTGAGCCGCACGCGTGACGAGCGACAGCAGCACCGCCGCCAGCGACCGACAGCACGATGCCCGCGACGATGCCGACGAGCGGCGGCACGTCATAGGTGGTCGGCGAGGATCGCCGCGGTATAGCCGCCGATCGCCATGAACCCGGCCTGGCCGAGGCTGACCTGCCCGGCGAAACCCATGAGCACGTCGAGCCCCAGCACGGCTGATGAAGAGGATGCCGGTGATGACCAGCGAATTGACGATGCCGCGTCCCGGCAGCAGCATAGCGGCAGCACCAGAACGAACGCCACGGCGGCGATCGCCGAAGACGACCCCGCCGCGCCCCTCGATGCGCACGATGGCGCGATGGATGCGCTGCTCGTCGCGCACGTCCTGGCGCCGCGCCGGCCGCGCTGAACAGCCCGTTGGGCCGCCACAGCAGCACCGCGAGCAAGAGCGCCAAGCGCCAGCCCGTTGGCGAAGAGCGAGGAGACATAGCCCGCGGCAAGCTGCTCGGTGACGCCGAGCAGCAAGCCCGCCCAGGATCACCCCGGCAAACGAGCCCATGCCGCCGATGGCGACCGAGATGAAGCCGAAATTGGTGAAGAAGCCGCCGGTGTCGAATTCGAGCGAGGTGATCGGCGCCACGAGGATGCCGCTGATGCCGCCCAGCAGCGCCGCCATGACGAAGCTCAGCAGCGTCATGCGCGGCACGTCGATGCCCATGAGCCGGCCGGCCATGCGGTTCTCGGCGCAGGCCCGAAGCGCCATGCCCAGCGTGGTGCGCGTGCAAGCAGCGCACCACAGCACGACGATGATCACGCACCGTCGCGCCGGCGATCCAGAAGCCCTGCGTCGGCACGCGGATGCCGAGGAACTCGCACCGGCGCCTCGCCCGAGAACGGCGGCAGCGCATAGGGCTGGCTGCCCCAGACCACCAGCAGCAGTCCCTCGAGGAGCGTGAGCAGCCCGGCGGTCATGACGAACATGCTGCTCTGCGGCAGCCGCGACACGCCGGGAACGAAGGTCGTGCTGCCGATGACGGCACCAACGATGCCCGGTGCCGAGCGCGGCGCCGAGGAAGGCCAGCGGAATCGGCAGGCCGATCCCGACCTGCAGCGTGTACATGATGAGCGCGCCGACGACGCAGAACGCGCCCTGCGACAGGTTGATGACGCCGGTGACGCGGTAGACCAGCGAGAAGCCCGAGCGCCACGACGGCGAAGACGCTGCCTTGCAGCAGGCCGCCGATGACGATCTGGATGAGCTGGTTCACGGGGAAACGCCGCCGCCGCGGGTGCGCTACTTCTCGGCAGCGGCACGCCAGTCGGCTTGCTTACCACCTGCCAGGTCTTGGCTTGCGTGCTCCAGCGCGTCACCACGGCGTCGGAGACATCGAGGCCGCGCTGCGGCACCTTGACGAAATCGTAGATGCCGTTGACGCCGGCGAAATCGGTGAGCTGCTCGAGGAAGCCGCGCACCTGCGGCGCCGTCGCTCGCGGCCCGAGCGTGCGCAGCGCATGGACGACGATCATGCCCGGGCTCCCAGCCGAGCTCGGAGGCGATGTCGGGCTTGAGCCCGGCGGCGGCGAAGGCGCCGTAGAACTCCTTGCTCTTGGCCGCGACCGCCGGCGCCAGCAGCTTGGGATCGTTCACCGACCCATTGCGCCGCGGCGATATAGAGCTGCTTGGGCAGGAAATCGGCGTATTGCGTCATCTGCGCATAGGTCATGTTGCCGTCGGTGGTCGCCGGTCGGCACGTCGAGCCCGGCCTGCGATCATGCCGCGGAAGATGGTGCGCGATCGGCGTGCCGGTGCTCCAGGCGATGAAGCATTGCGGATTGTGCCGCCTTCACGTCCTCGAGCTGCGCCGCGACGCTCACGTCGGTGATGTTGAAATGCGCGGTCGCGACGAGCTGCATGTCCTTGTTCTCGGGCAGCGCCAGCACCGACTTCAACCCGTTCTCGGCGTCCTGGCCCGAGGCGTCGGTGGAGAACATCGAGCGCGATGCGATGCCAGCCGCTGCAGGCGGAAATAGCGCACCAGCGCATTGGCGAGATCGAGGGTCGAGACGCTGGCGGTGAAGACATAGCTGCCGGCGTCGGGATGAATGCCGGGCGAGAGGCAATAATCGACCGGCCCGTCCTTCATCAGCGGCGCGATCGCGCGGCAGGTGGCGACGAGCGAAGAGCCGAGCATCACCGCCGGCTTCTGCGCGATGAGGTCGTTGGCGAGCTGCACGGCAATCTGGGGATTGGTCTGGTCATCGTGGAACGACGAATGGCGAGCTTTTCGCCCTTGATGCCGCCGGTGTCGTTGACGACTTTCTCGGCCAGCGTCAGCGCCTGCTGCTCGCCCTTGCCGAGGAACGCGGCCGGCCCGGTCAGAGACACAATCGCGTTCAACGTGTAGTCGGCGGCGAGCGACGCCGAGGCCACGCCCAAAGCGGCGGCGGCCAGCGCCATGGCCAGCCCCGACCGGGCGATGCGTCCCATCCTCATCTGCCATTTCCTCCCTGCGACCGATTTTGCGACCCGTTATGCGGCTTTGCCGCCCGCCGGGCAAGCCCCGAGGCCGCCGGGGAGGACACGATCGGGGAGTGGTGCAGGCGACGCCCTACTGCGCGGCGGCGGCGGGCCTTGCGTCGAAGCCGGCGGCGGCCTGGGCATCGCTCGCCAGCAAGGCGCCGAGATCGACCTTGGTGAAGCCCAGGACGCCCATATCGGCGAAGGCCGCCTCGACCTTGGGGCCGAGCAGGCCGATGTCGCGGATCATCGGCACGATGCGGCTGAACAAGCGCCCGCGGAACAGCTTGAGCCGTTCCGATTCCCGCGCGATCGCCAGGCATTCTTTCTTGGGCAGGCCCACCACCTCCCACAGCTCGTCGGCCAGGAAGCGGTCGCGCAGGTGATAGCAGCTCTCGATCACGAACTCCTCGCGCTCGGCGCGCTCGGCGTCGGTGAGCTGCGGGTAATAGTCACGCAGCGCCAGGCGCCCGAACGCGACATGGCGCGCCTCGTCCTGCATGACGAAGGCATTGACGGAGGCGGCGAGTGGGTTGCGGGCCTCGTCGCGGAAAAGCTGGAAGGCGGCGAGCGCCAGCCCCTCGATCAGCACCTGCATGCCGAGATAGGTCACGTCCCAGCGGCTGTCGCTGACGACCGACTCCAGGAGCGTGCGCAGCGGCGGCGTGATCGGATAGGCGACCTCGAACTTCTCGCGCAGGAGACGCGAGAACGCCTCGACATGACGGGCCTCGTCCATGGCCTGAGTCGCGGCGAAGAACTTGGCATCGAGATCGGGCGTCTGCTGCACGATTTTGGCGCAGCACACGAGCGCGCCCTGCTCGCCGTGCAGGAACTGCGAGAACTGCCATGCCTGGGAATGGCGGCGCAGATTGGCGCGCTCCTTCTCGGTCATGCGGTTCCACACGTCCGAGCCGAAGATCGAGATGACGCGGTCGTCGATCTCGACCGGATTTTCAGGGTCGAGGTCGCGCGACCAGTCGATGCGCTCGGCGGCATTCCATTGCTGCCGCTTGCCCTTGTCGTAGAGTGTCAGCAACGATTCGCGGCCGACATCATAGTCCCAGCGGAAGACCGTGGTGACCGCGCCGTTGACGCGCCACCCGGTCTCGCCGACAGGCAGTACATAGCCGAATTCGGTGCCCATGGTGCCTCGACTGCTGGCGAAATGGCCCTCTCGATGGCACGCTAGATAGGGTTGCCGAGCCTGGCAACAGATTTCGATGCGCCCTATCGCGCCACGGGCAATATTTGCACGCGGCGCAACCGGCGATCGATGCTTACACCGGAAAGACCACCGACGTGGGCACGATGGTGGAATCATAGACGCAGAGCTTTTCGGCGAAGAGCAGGGCGCCGCCCGCCTCGACGATGCGGTCGTGATAGGCGCCGGCGAGGAACACCTCGGACGGCTGATCGACCAGGGTCTGGATGAGCAGGAAATTCGCAGTGGCGCGGATGCCATCGGGCTCGCGCGCGCGGATGCGCAGGCTGGAGAGGTGATGGCGCACGATGCGCGGCGCATAAAGCGCGGTGTCGCGCAGCGCCGTGACGCGGTCGCGCAGCATCGCGCGGCTCTCGCACGCGATGACCGCGATCGGCAGGCCGCGCACGAAATTCTCGCGCGGCAGCACCTTGTAGAGACAGGTCTCGGTGAAGAATTCCGGCCAGCGCTCGTACGCGCCATCGTCGAGCGCATCGCAATAGGCGCAATAGAGATCGCCGACGCGCTGGCGCAGCTCCACGGGCACCGCCAGGCCGGGCGCTGCGGCAGGGCCCATCAGAACCCCATGATCTCGGTGTAATACTGATAGAATCCGCGCAGCGCGGTTTCGGTCACCATGTGCGGCTCGCTGCGCACCGCGTGGCCGCCCATTTCCAGCACCATCGCCGCGTCGGGATTGGCGGCGATGCCCCATTGCGAAATGAGCAGCGCCTCGCTGTCGTCGAGCGAGACGAAGCCTGCGGGCCCCATCAGATTGGCCTGCCGCAGGCGGCGCTGGCGCAGCTCCGGGGCCTCGCCGCGATAGCCGAAGAAGGTCCAGCAGAGATCGAAATGCCCGGCATCCATCGGCACGATCTGGCGCATGGCGAGCGTGTTCGATTGCTGCTGGATGATGAGGTTGGGCCACAGCGTCTGCATCACCACCGTGGCGTCGCCCGGGAACTCGCGCACGGGGTCGAGGAGCCGCTTGTCCTCGAGCGCGAAATCGGCGCGGAACTGCCGCATCTCGCTGGTGGCGTCGTTCACCACCTGCTCGCCCCGGCGGCTGATGAGGGTCGCGTGCCGCCCGGTCTCGTCGAGCTCGACCTCGGATTTCTGGTCGAGGCGGAAGAGCCCGAAGGTGACGAGAAACACGTGCAGCAGGCTCGCGTGGTAGGGGTCCTTGATGTTCTCCTGCATCAGCTTCCAGTTGCACGGGATGCGCTGGCGCAGATTGCCCAAAAGCTCGAGCTCGCGCCCGTCGAAGACGCGGTCGAAGAGCTGGGCCTGGCGCGGCCCCAGGTACTGCTCCAGCGGCTCGGTGGCATCGGAGAAAGTCGCGAACACCGCGCCGCCGCGGCAGGTGATGTTGAGGCGCCGCAGGCCATGGTCCTCGAGGCGGAAATCGTCGGGCATCCCGCCCTGGCCGCGATAGCCGCGGCGGAACGGCACGCCCGTAAGCTCGCCTTTCAGGGTATAGGTCCACTGATGATAGGGGCAGATGATCTCGCTGACGTTGCCGACATTGGCGTTGCAGAACTGCGCGCTGCGGTGGGCGCAGCGGTTGAGGAGGACGTTAACCATGCCGTCGGCGTCGCGGATCGCCACCACCTGCTTGGTGCCAAGCTGGCTGCGCTTGAAATCGCCGGGACGGGGGATTTCGGCCTCGAGGCAGACATAGAGCCAGCTCGGGCCTTCGAAGATGCGCTCCTGCTCGCGCGCGAAGACGTCCGCGTCGGTATAGATCCAGTTCGGGATGCGCGACCAGCGCTCGTTCGGCCAGTCGCGGCGCGGCGCTGGCGCCCGGATGTCCATGGCTTGCATCCTCCCGGGCGAAGAACCCCGCGCGGCTCGACAAGGGGCGGGGTCCGCGCCTACACTTGCGACCCTAACTATCGTGGGCGGCGCTGACAACTGGGATCGGGCGGCGGCCATGGGCCGCCCTCGCGCATCGCGCCGCACCCTCACTACCGCCCCATCGGAGGTCAGACATGACCGATGCCATTTTCCTCGACCGCTCCGGCGCAACCCCGACCGCGGCGCCACTGTGGCCCGCCATCGTCATCCCCAAGGAGGCGATCGACGCCGAGGTCGAGCGCCTCGCCGCGGCCCCGCGTCCGGCCAACGGGCGCCGCCGCTCCCTCATCGTCCACCCCGACAACAAGCTGAGCCACGGCTTGGCGCCCGGGATCGAGGTGGCGCTCGACGTGCTCAAGCCGGGCGAGCGCACGGTGCCCTATCGCCAGAACTCGACCCAGGTCAATTTCGTGATCCGCGGCGCGGGCCATTCGGTGATCGGCGGCAAGCGCGCCAATGTCGCGCTCTACGACGTGTGGAACACGCCGTCGATGCACACCTATTGGCACGGCAATGACGGCACGGACCTCTTGGTCCGGCTCACCTATTCCAACGCCGCTCTGCTTGAAATGATGAACGTGCATTACGTCGAGGAGAACCCGCCGGCCGCGGCGGCGGTGGCGCACGAGGCGCTGACGGCGGAGGACCAGAAGCGCCGCACCAGCCCCTACGGCACCTTCAAGCTCAACGACGACGGCGCCTATCTCATGCCGTACGAGGCGCTGATCAATCCGCCGGCGGTCGAATCGAAGGCGCTGCACTGGCCGTGGGCGCAGGTGAAGCCCGAGCTCGACAAGCTCGAGGCGCTGGGCAAGGACTATATCGGGCGCCGCCTTTACCTGCTCTACAATCCCGATGACCGGCCGCACCAACGGCTGCACGCCGTCCTTCTTCGCCACCATCACCATCCGGCCGCCGCATATCGTCGACCGGCCGCACCGCCATACCTCGGCGGCGATCAATTACTATTTCCACGGCACCGGGCGCTCGACCGTCGAGGGCAAGGTCTTCGAATGGAAGGCCGGCGACCTCATGCTGTCGGCGCCGGGCTGGGCGGTGCACAACCACGCCTCGCACGACGACTATGTCTACGAGCTCACCGTGCAGGACCAGCCGCTCAACATCGCCATGGAATCGCTGCTGTGGCAGGAGAGCCTGAAAATGCCGCTCGCCGTGCTGGGCCAGCAGGAAGGCTTCGGCACCAACAAGGCGATGGCGGGATAGCAACAACTCCCTCTCCGCCCCCAAGGGGCGGAGAGGGTTGGGGTGAGGTGGGGAACGTCGTGGCCAAACCGCGGCCGAGAACCCTCATCGCGCGCCGGCTGCGCCACGACGCGACCGATGTCGAACGAATACTGTGGCGGCGCTTGCGGGAAAGCGGACTGGGAAAATTCCGCAGACAGCATCCGATCGGCACACGCATCGCCGATTTCGCCTGCCCGGCGCACAAGCTCGTGATCGAGCTCGACGGCGGCCAGCGCGCCGCAGCGGACGCCGCGCGCACCAGCGAGCTCGCGCAGCATGGCTGGCGCGTCATCCGTTCCTGGAACGGTGACGTCCTCGACAATCTCGACGGCGTGCTCGCAGCGATTGGCGCGGCGCTCGCCGCTCCGCCACCTCACCCCAACCCTCTCCGCCCCGCAGGGGCGGAGAGGGTTGGGGTGAGGTGGGGAATGTCGTGGCGCAACCGCGCCGCGCCGTCACGCGCTCGTCACGCCGCCGTCGATGACGATGGTCTGGCCGGTGATGAAGCGGCCGGCGGGGGAGGCCAGAAGCAGCGCGGCGCCGGCGACCTCGTCGGGCTCGCCGATGCGCCGCAAGGGTGTCGACGCGAGGCGGCGTTCCATCAGCGCCTCGTCCTCCCACAGCGCCCGGGCGAAATCGGTGCGGATGAGACCGGGGGCGAGGCAGTTGACGCGGATATTGTGCGGCCCCCATTCGAGCGCGAGATTGCGCGCAAGCTGCATCGCCGCGGCCTTCGAGATGGCATAGGCGCCAAGCCCGGCGGTGCCGCGCAAGCCCGCGATGCTCGCCACGATGATGATGGCGCCGTCGCGCCGCGCCGCCATCTCCGGCAGCACCAGCGCCGACAGCGTCAGCGCGCTCCTGACATTGGTCGCGATGATGCGGTCGAAGGTGGCATCCGCGATCTCGGTCAGCGGCCCGTAATGCGGATTGATCCCGGCGCAGCACACGAGAATGTCGATCGCGCCGAAATGCTGGCGCGTGCCCGCGACCAGGTTCTCGAGCTGCGCCTTGTCACCGATGTTGCAGGGAATGGCGACCGCATCGCCGCCCGCCGCGGCGATCGCGGCGACGACCGCGGCGCAGGCCTCCGCCTTGCGGCTGGAGATCACCACGCGCGCGCCGGCCTCGGCGAAGAGCTCGGCGATCGCCCGTCCGATGCCGCGCGAGGAGCCGGTGACGATCGCCGTCTTGCCCGCAAGATCGAAGAGCCGCATCAGGCCGCCTCCGCAGATGGTGAACGCGCTGGCACCGGGACGAGGAGCCACACCCAGCTCAGAAACTCCACGACGATCATCGCGCCGAACGCGACCTGATAGGCGATGGCGGGATAGGTCCCCGGCGTCACCGGCTGAAACAGGTCGATGACCGCGCCCACCGCATATTGCAGCACGAACGCCGCCGACGAAAACAAAGAGATTGAGCGCCGTGCTGACGCGCCCGCTGAGCCTCACCGGGAAATGGCCGTTGAGCACGGGATAGGCGAGCGCGGTCGCGCCGCCGAAGGCGCCCATCGCGAACATCACCACCCAGCGCCCTGCCGTGCTCGGCAGCAGCAGCGGCAGTTGCATCAGCATCGACAACAGCATCATGGCGCCGATCACCCGCGTCAGCCGGACGCCGCGCCGCATCAAGGCGGCCGCGACCTTGCCGCTGACGACATAGGCCACCGTGACGAGCGCGGTCTGGAACAGGAGGCTCACGGCGATCCCGTCCGGCCCGAACCCGCCCACGTCCTTGAGCCACGGCCCCGCCCACAATCCCGCAAACGCGAAGTTGCAGCCCGCCATCGCCGCCGAGAACGGCGCCAGCCGCCAGAACAGGCGGTCGCGATAGATCGAGAGCAGCCCCGCGACCTGCTCGCGCACGGTGCCTGGGCGGGGCGCGTCCGTGCGCTCGGGCGTCAGCGCGAAGATGGTGGCGCCGACCGCGAGGCTCGCCACCGCGGTGATGAGCATGAGCCCGCGCCAGCTCGTCAGGTGCAGCACCAGCGCCGCCGGCACGGTGGCGACGAGCGAGCCCATCCCGCCCGCTGCCATGATCCAACCGTTGAGCGACGGCCAGCGCAGCGGCGCCGACCACAGCACGATCGCCTGGAACGCCGTCATCAGCGCGCCCGCCGCGCCGATCCCCATGATCGCGCGCCCGGCGAGCATCACCGCGAAATTGCTGCTCAGGCCGAACATCAGGATGCCCACGGTCGCGACTACCATGAGCGTGCCCTGCACGCGCCGCGGCCCGTAGCGGTCCATCAACAGTCCAAGCGGCGCCTGGAACACCGCCGAGGTGAAGAAATACATCGAAACCAGCAGCCCCAGCGCCTGCGCCGACAGATGCAGGTCGGCGATGAGATAGGGCGAGATGACGGCGTTGAGCGAGCGGAAGAGATTGCTGAGAAAGAAGCCCGCGCCCAGCGGCACCATCACCCGCAGAACGAGACTGCCGGCAATACTCTCGGTTGCCGCGGTCATGCAATAAAGATCACTGCCGTCGTTGCGAAGAGCATCGCTCCGAAGCAATCTCCCGATGACGAGAGGATTGCTTCGCTGCGCTCGCAATGACGCCCGAGGAAAGCGGCGCGATCCTCACGCCGCGGTCCGCGCCCCGGCGCGGGCGAGGAGGCCGGCGGCGACGAGGGCGGCGCGGATGCGCTCGATCTCGGCCGCGCCCAGCTTCACGAGCGGCGGGCGCACCACCGCGCGCGGCTGCTTGCCCAGCAGCACGAGCGCCTCCTTCATGCGGTTGTGCATGTCGACGAAGGGATCGGCATAGAACACCTCGGCCAGCGGCTGGATGCGGTCGTTGAGGCGGCGCGCCTCGGCGAGATCGTCGGCCTAGACGGCGCGGAAAAGCCGCGCCTGGAGATCGGCGATGACGCTGCCCGCGCCCGACAGCAATCCCTTGCAGCCCAGGACCAGCGAGCTCAACAGGAACGCGCTGTTGGTGCTGAGCACGGTGATCGGCCGCGGCAGCCCTTGCAGCGTGCGGATATGGCGCTCGTGCAGCGGCACGCTGGGCGTCCAATCCTTGATCGCGCGCACGCGTCGGCACCGCCTCGAAGAGCCGCAGCAGCGTGTCGAGCGGATAGCCCTGCGTCGCCAGCGGATACTGGAACGCGATGATCGGCAGGTCCGAGGCATCGGCGATGCGGCGGAAATGCGCGATCACCATCTCCGGCCGCTGGCCCAGGGTGAAGGGGCCGGGCGGGAATACCAGCAGCGCCGACGGCGCCGCCGTCCTGCGCCATGCGCGCCAGCCGCGCCGCCTCGAGACTGCCCTCGGCATAGATGCCGTTGACGATCGGCAGGCGCGCGCCGATCTCGTCCTCGGTGATCGCCAGGACGCGGCGCTGCTCGTCGAAGGTGCAGGAGCGCGACCTCGGAGGCGTGCGCGTTGATGGTGATCGCGGTGATGCCCGGCCACGGAAGCGACATCGCCGAGATGGCGCCGATACGACGCCTCGTCGATCGAGAGATCGTCGAAGAACGGCAGAGACAGGCGGGAATGACGCCGTGCGGGACATAGTCGGGATGCCGGGACATGAAATCTTCCTCGCTCAGAGAGTGCGGCGGTATCGGTCGATGACAAGGGTCCGGAGCGTGCGTTCTTCGACTGCGCGCGCCATGCGCCTAATCGAATGCGCGCACATGGTCACGAGCATGAGGGGCCGGTGAGCGCGACGATCAGGCGCTCCTCGGCATTGAGATCGGTCTTCATCTCCTCGATCGCGGCGATGAGACAATTGCGCACGATCTCGGTGACGACGGGATCGCCGCGGCGAATTGACGCGGTAGCGAAGGGCGCGATGGCATCGTCCAAAATAGGTTCCTCCAGACGGCGCCAAGCATAGAGGCCGCCTCGCCCGGCGACAACAGAGCCGCGGGCAGACAGGCGCGCGCAGCCGCCTATAATCTGCCGCTCCAAGCAACCCCGGAATGGGAAGTGCCCGCATGACCAGGACCACGACGATCCCCGCCCTCGCGGCCTTCGCGCTCGCCGCAACGACGGCCGCGATGCCGGCGCGGGCGGCCGATAACGGCGCGCAGCTTTTCCACCAGTACTGCTCCGTCTGTCACGACACCACGCCCGGCAAGAACAAAGTCGGACCGTCACTGGCCGGCGTCTTTGGGCGCGAGGCGGGCCAGGAAAGCGGCTTCAGCTATTCGGACGCGATGCAGAGCTCGGGCCTCACCTGGGACGACAAGACGCTCGACAAATATCTCAGCGATCCCCGCGCCACGGTGCCCGGCAACAAGATGATTTTCCTCGGCGTCAAGAAGCCGGACGAGCGCCAGGCGATCATCGCCTATCTCAAAACGCTCAAGTCATGATGGGTAATGTCGCAGCGTGCCGGCAGCGCGATTGACATTGCGCACGCGGCGCCTCACTTTGGTGATGCGGGGGACAAAGGCACGCGCGTGTGGGGCCCGACGCGCAATGGTGATCTCCGAGCTTCCCGGGATCGCTCGTGAGACCGTCGTACGTCTCAGCTCCGCCCCCGCAACTTCTCACACATCCTACTGTGTGTGGATGATGCCGGAGCCGTCGATGATCACGGTAACGGCGCGACCGTCCTGCGTCGCATCGGCGGCATAGCCGCCGTCCGCGGGGCGGACGTTATGCAGATTCTGATAACCCTGCTGCGTCAGGATGCGCTGTGCATCCGACGCGGTCATCGGCCCGCTATGCCCGCCGGCGCACGCGGCCAGTGCGAGCGTCAGTGCGAGCGCGGGAAGACGCGGCGCGCTCATGCGGTGCGGGCGCAATCGAGCTCGCGCGCGCGGCCCATCTCGATCATCGCATCGGCCAGGCGCGGCTGGGCGGCGATGCGCGCGCGATACCACGCCGCCACCGCCGCGACGAGGCTGCCGCCGCGGCCCAAGAGCTCGTCGCCAAGCTCGATGATGCGCAGGTTGGGCCACGCCCGCGGCCGCAGCCGCCCCACTTCGGCGAGCACGTCCACCGCCGCAAGATCGGTGCGCGCTTGCGCCAGCGCCAGCGTCAGCGATGCGGTCGAGCGCGACAGTCCCTTCTGGCAATGCACCAGGAGATGCGCATCGGGCGTGGCGGCGAACGTCGCGGTGAACTGCAACAGCGTCCTCACATCCTCCGCGCCAGGTGGCCGCAGGCCGGGCAGTGGATCGACGATGTCATGGAAACGCAGATCGAGCCGATGATGCACCCCGAACGCGGCAAATATCTCGGGTTCGGGCCACCCTGGATCGAGCAGCGACAGGACATGCGTCACCCCCGCCGCGCGATGGGCGTCGAGTTCCTCGATGCCGCAGACGGTGGTGCGAAAGCGGGTGTGCGGGACCTCATCCATGCCGATCAGTCTGCGGCGGCGCCCCGGTGCTGGTCAATGACCCCCGACCGATGGCGCTCGACCGCTGCCGCGCCATAGCAGCCCACCAGCTTGGCGCGCGAGATCCAGAGCTGGTAGCGATGGCGCAGCAGCCCCTTGCTGCGCAGCGCGCCCGGATTGAAGGCCCGCGCCAGGCCCCACAGGAACATGCTGTCGAACATCGCATGGATGCGCTCGCGCAGCTCGGGCTGGCGCTGCGGCTCGATCACGTCGAAGCCGAAGCGCCGCGCGGTGCGGACCATCTGCGCGGTGCCGATGCGGCTGGCAAAGGGCGGCGAGCCGTGCAGCGCGCGCACCCCGTCGTGATGGCGCTCGCGCTCCAGGTGCGCCGCAATGCTGGCGAGCGAGCGTGACGTGCGCCGCTTCATCAGCGTCGCCCACGCGGTATCGGGCCCGGCCGTGCCCATCGCCGGCAGATGCTCGTTCCAGAAATGAAGCTGCAGCACGAGATCGCCGGGCGCGACCGCGGTCCCGTCGGACAGGACGACATTCCCGGCCGCCGGCATCAGGGAAATCCGGAAGATGCACTCCTCGTCGTCGGTGAATTCCTGGATGCCGTAGCGGTGACGGAGCAGTAAATCGACGCCGCGCACCGCCCGGCCGAGATCGAGGGACGCCACCGTCCTGCCCCTGCCTAGCCGCGCCTAGCAATTTACGCCCCGGCCGGGCGGGAGTTCCGTGCGCTTTTCAATTTGCAGTTTTGTTCGCGGCGCCGCACGCAGCGCCGGCTGATCCGCCGGCGGTTTCCGGGCGCAGCGTCATGCTCGCGCTGCGCACGGCGCCCGGGGCCAGGACGCGCAAGCCCGTGTCGGGCCTGCCCGCGCGGGCGAGATTGACCGCATCGGCGCACTGGCTCGACGGCCCGAGGCTGAAATGGTCGCGCGTCAGCGAGACCGCGAGGAACGACAGGATCGGCCAGGTGCCGACGACGGCCAGGCGCGCGCGCCGCTCGGGCCAGGAGATCGAAGCGCGCCCGTCCCAGCCGGTGAAGACGTGGTCGAGCGCCAGGCCGTCGAGACGCCGCCCGGCACTGAAGTCCCATTCCGGCGGCATCGGGCTCCAGCCGTCCGGCAGGTTCTCCGTGTCGGTGCGCCACACGCCGCCGGTGCGCACCGCCACGGCAACGCCGCGTGTGCGCGGAAACACCGGATGGAAGCCGAGCCCGGCCGGC
Source organism: uncultured Alphaproteobacteria bacterium (assembly GCA_963832575.1). Classification (GTDB taxonomy): domain Bacteria; phylum Pseudomonadota; class Alphaproteobacteria; order ATCC43930; family CGMCC-115725; genus DATJLY01. Next base: position 577,984 of record CAWHUT010000006.1, on the reverse strand, counting down.
ATCGGCTCGTCGCCCAGGTTTTCCAGCGCCAGCGTCAGGCTCAGGCCGCCCGCTTCGAGCGCCACCGTCTGGCGCGCCCGGTAGCGCCAGGGCCACGCGCCGGGCGCATGCTCGTAGTCGAGCACCACCCGCGCGCCGCTGCGCTCCGCCACCCGCCAGGTGCGGCGCCAGCCATGCCCGTCGGGCGCGTGCGGCCCGGCGGCATCGGCATCGGCCGCGACCACCTCGCGGCTGCCGAAGCGGAAACGGCCATCGCGGATGCGGTTGCCCCAGGGGATGGACGGATAGCACGCCATCTCGCGGGCTGAGCCGCGGCGCACCGCGGAGGCGCTCGCGCGCTTCAGCCAATCGATGCGCCGGCTCCCCTGCCCCCACCAGAACCCGGCGACCGCACCGCCCTGGGGGACGACATCACAGCCGGCGACGCCGTCGCTGAGGGCGACGGTATCCCGCTCCAAGACCGACATGGACGGCCCTCTACGTTAGTGCCCCTGCACGAGGTGCCATGAGAATCCGCTCCAGGAAGGTTAATTATTCCTTATCCCGCCCGTCCGGGCCGGTGGCACGAGCGCCGGCGGCATCCTATTTTGGTGAAGAGGGAGCAACAGTCGGGGCCCGCGCGATGGACAAGCGGACGCAGTTCCACATCTGGTATGTCGTCGCCGCGCTCATCGGCATTCTCGTCCTGCAGCAGATCTGGACCGAAAGCCAACAGACCGACGTCATCCCTTACAGCCAGTTCCTCGACGACCTCAAGGCCGGCAATCTCGACGAGGTCCGGGTGTCCGGGAACTACATCCAGGGCACGCTCAAGAAGGCACCCGAGGGCGGGCAAAAGGACTTCGTTACGACGCGGGTGCCGCCCGACATCGCCGGCCAGCTCCAGCAGCAAGGCGTCAAGTTCTCAGGCCAGGTGCAGAGCACGTTCCTCACCGACATCCTGTCCTGGGTGGTGCCGACGCTGCTGTTCTTCGGCCTGTGGATATTCCTGATGCGGCGCATGGCGGGTGGCCAGGGGATGGGCGGCGGCTTCATGGCGGTCGGCAAGAGCAAGGCCAAGATCTATGTCGAGACCGACACCAAGGTCACCTTCGACGACGTGGCCGGCGTCGACGAGGCCAAGGAAGAGCTGAACGAGGTCGTCGCCTTCCTCAAAAACCCCCAGGAATACGGCCGCCTTGGCGCGCACGTGCCGAAGGGCGTGCTGCTGGTCGGGCCGCCCGGCACCGGCAAGACGCTGCTGGCGCGCGCGGTGGCGGGCGAGGCGGGCGTGCCGTTCTTCTCGATCAGCGGCTCGGAATTCGTCGAGATGTTCGTCGGCGTCGGCGCCGCGCGCGTGCGCGACCTCTTCGAGCAGGCGCGCGCCAAGGCGCCCGCCATCATCTTCATCGACGAGCTCGACGCGCTCGGCCGCGCGCGCGGCGCCAATCCCTGGGCGGCGGCCACGACGAGAAGGAGCAGACGCTCAACCAGCTCCTGGCCGAGCTCGACGGCTTCGACTCACGCAGCGGCCTCGTGCTGCTGGCCGCCACCAACCGGCCCGAGATTCTCGATCCGGCGCTGCTGCGCGCCGGCCGCTTCGACCGCCAGGTCCTGGTCGACCGGCCCGACAAGATGCGGCCGCATCGAGATCCTCAAGGTGCACCTGAAGGGCCACACGCTGGCGCCCGATGTCGATGCCGGAGAAGATCGCGGCGCTGACGCCGGGCTTCACCGGCGCCGATCTCGCCAACCTCGTCAACGAGGCCGCGCTCATCGCCACGCGCCGGCACGGCGACGCCGTCACCATGGCCGACTTCACCAGCGCGGTGGAGCGTATCGTCGCCGGGCTCGAAAGGCGCAAGCGCGTGATCTCGCCCAAGGAGCGCAATGTCGTCGCCCATCACGAGATGGGCCACGCGCTCGCCGCGATGCTGCTGCCGGGGGTCGATGTCGTGCACAAAGTATCGATCATCCCGCGCGGCATCGGCGCGCTCGGCTACACCATCCAGCGCCCGACCGAGGATCGCTTTCTGATGACGCGCGAGGAACTCGACAACCGCATGGCGGTGCTGCTGGGCGGTCGCGCCGCCGAGCAGATCTTTTTCGCGCATACCTCCACCGGCGCCGCCGACGATCTCGCCAAGGCGACCGACATCGCCCGCGACATGGTGATGCGCTACGGCATGGCCGAGCGCCTGGGCCCGGTCTCCTACGAGAGTCGAGCGCCCCACCTTCCTCACCGGCGCGCCGCCCGACATGGGCTGGAACGACCGCCGCTACAGCGACGCGACCGCGCACGCGATCGACCTTGCCGTGCAGCACATCCTGGAGGGCGCCTTGACGCGCTCGATCGCGCTGTTGGAGCGCCAGCGCGACGTGCTCGAGCGCGGCGCCCGGCTGCTGCTCGAAAAGGAAACGCTCGACGAGACCGAGCTCGCGGCGATCAAGGCCGAGCTGCGGCCGCTCGAAAACGCCGCCGCGGCAGAATGATCGGCCGCGCTATTGCTGCTGCGGCTGGCCGGATGGGTTCGGCTCCGCGTTCGGTGCGGGCGCTGTATTGGGCGGCGCTGCAGTGGGCGGCGCCGCGGGCGTGCGTTCCTGTCGCGAGGGCGGCTCGGTCGATTCCACGATGTTCATCTTGGCGACCGTGCGGCGGTCGAGGCGTGCGGTCTGGGGCAGGCCTTCCTTCTGCTGATAGGCCTTGAGCGCGGTGCGCGTCTTCGGCCCGACGATGCCGTCGATCGCGCCGGGATAGAGCCCTTGATCTTTGAGCTGAGTCTGCGCCTGCTTGACGAGGCCGGGCGGCATGGTCGAACCGGCGCGCGCCGTGCTGGCGGATGTGCTGGTGCGCGGGGGGCTCGGCGTGCCGAGCGCGACCGAGGCCGCGTGATGCGTGCGCCCCAGCATGTTGTTGGCGATCGTCGTCGCATCCTCCGGCAGGACCGCGCCGCCGGCCGCACCCACGGCGGTTCCCACCACCGCGCCGACCGGGCCGCCGATGATGGCGCCGGCACCGAGCCCCGTCAGTCCGCCCGTCGCCACACGCTGCTGCTGCGTCGTGCCGCAGGCCGCCGTCGCGAGGCTCAACGCAACCACACCGAGAATTCGCGTTCGCATGTCGATACCCCGTCGACTGAGTTATTCCGATGCTGTTCCAACGAAGGCTTTGTCGCGAGGGTTCCGCCCGCGTTAAGCGGGGTTGACAGCGAAGGCGTGCGCGCTACCCTGCGTGCGATTTCGCCGCAGCCGCTCGGAGCGATGCCATGGCCAAGACGAACACCGTCCTCATCAAGCTCGTGAGCAGCGCCGACACGGGATATTTCTACGTGACGCGCAAGAACCCGCGCGCCAAGACCGAGAAGATCGAGCTCAAGAAATACGATCCCGTCGCGCGCAAGCACGTCGCTTTCAAGGAAGCGAAGATCAAATAGCTTGTCGCGACATTGCCGGGTTTGACCCGGCAATCAGCGATGTCATTGCGAGGAGCCGTGCTCCGAAGCAATCTCGACGATGACGAGATTGCTTCGCTTACGCTCGCAATGACGAGCGCAACGTAAACCGGTCGCGCCTACGCGACCGCGCCTTTGGATGTGCGCGAGTCATCGTCCGCGCAGGCGGTGCGGTTGCGCCCGCCCGCCTTGGCGGCATAGAGCGCCTCATCGGCGCGGCGCAGCAGCGATGTCGCGGTTTCCTGCGCATCCTCGGTCACGGCGAGGCCGATGCTGATCGTGACGGGCACCTCGACCGGCGGATCGCCGACCCGAATGGGCTCCTCCGCCACCACCATGCGCAACCGCTCGGCGACCGCCTCGGCGACGCGCTGAGCGTCTCCGGCAGCACGACGACGAATTCCTCGCCGCCATAGCGCGCAAAAAGATCGAACGGGCGGACATGGCGCGACACGCGCGCCGTCACCTCGCGCAGCACCGCGTCGCCCGCGGCATGACCGTGGGTGTCATTGACGCGCTTGAACCAGTCGATGTCGAGCAGGAGCAGCGCCGGCCCCGATCCCGCCGTTCGGACATCCGCGCCAGGAGCCCGTCGAGATGGACCGACAGGTAGCGGCGGTTGTAGCAGCCCGGTGAGGCCGTCGGTGAGCGCCAGCGACAGGCTCTTGCGATAGTTCTCCTGCAGGCGGTCCTGCATGCGCTTGCGCTGGATCTGGGTGCGCACGCGGGCCAAGAGCTCGTTGCGGTCCAACGGCCGCATCAGATAGTCGGTGGCGCCGAGATCGAGGCCCTTGGCGACGCGCGGCAGCTCCTCGGGATCGCCGATCAGCACGATCGGCACGGCCCGGCTCTGATCGTTGGCGCGCAGCTTGCTGACGATGCGCAAGACATCGGCCTTGCCGGCGGTGCTGAGAATCACGAGATCGACGCTGGGATCGCAGTGCGGCACGAGATCCTCGGGCGCCCCCGGCCGGATCACCTCGCTCGCGAACGGCGCCAGCATCTCGGCGAGGCGGTTGGCCGCAAACGCGCTTTCCTCCCACATCAGGACGCGCGCCGGCCCCTCGGTGTCCGGTCGCCGAGCCTCTTCCTCGTGAGCTGCTGAAGCGGCCGTAGACGTCCTCGCGGTGGCGCCACTCCTCCATCATCCGGCGCAGGCGCACCAGCGAGCGGACGCGGGCGAAGAGCGCGGTATCGTTGACCGGCTTGGTGAGGAAGTCGTCGGCGCCGGCCTCCAGGCCGCGCACGCGGTCGGCCGGCTCCGACAGCGCGGTGACCATCACCACCGGGATGTCCTGCGTGTGCTCGTCGGCCTTGAGGCGGCGGCAGACCTCGAAGCCGTCGAGCCGCGGCATCATCACGTCGAGCAGGATGATGTCGGGCCGCTCCTCCTGCGCCATGCGCAGCGCGGTCGAACCCGTCATAGGCGGCAAGGACGGTGAAATACTCGGCCGAGAGCTTGGCCTCGAGCAGCCGCACGTTCACTTCGACATCGTCGACAACGAGAATACGGGCCGTCATGATCGAAAACCTCAGCTCAGGAACCGTTCGACGGTCTGCAGGAAATTGGCGACCGAGATGGGCTTGGCGATGTAGTCCTCGCAGCCGCCCTCGCGGATCTTCTCCTCGTCGCCCTTCATCGCAAAAGCCGTCACGGCGATAATCGGGGATCGCCTTGAGTTCGTCGTCCTCCTTGATCCATTTGGTGACCTCCAGGCCCGAGACCTCCGGAAGCTGGATGTCCATGAGGATGAGGTCGGGGTGGAACTGGCGCGCGAGCCGCAGCGCCTCGATCCCGTCCTTGGTCTGCAGCGTGTCGTAGCCGTGCGCCTCCAGCAGGTCGTGAAAGAGCTTCATGTTGAGATCGTTATCCTCGACGATGAGGACCCGCTTGGGGATCGGAATGTGTTTGGCTTCGGAGAGCATGCCCAGTCCACCCTATTGCGCTGGCTTATTAGGGCGCAAAAAAGTTAACAGGTCGGAACAACGCCTGTCTTATTAATTGATTTCCATTAAGGATGTGTAACCAGCATCGGACGCCATGCGCATCGGGGTGGACCTTGGCGGCACCAAGATCGAGGGCGCGGCACTCGGGCCTGCGGGCGACGTGCTGCTGCGCCGGCGCGTGCCCACCCCCGCCGGCGATTATGATGCAACCATCCGCGCGGTGCGCGACCTGGTGCTGGGCCTGGAGGCAGCGCTGGGGCAAGGGCAAGCGTCGGCATCGGCATGCCCGGCACGCTGTCGCCCGCCACCGGGCTCGTCAAGAACGCCAATTCGACCTGCCTCAATGGCCGGCCGTTCGACCGCGACGTCGCGGCAGCGCTCGCCCGCGAGCTGCGCTTTGCCAACGATGCCAACTGCTTCGCCCTCTCGGAGGCGACCGACGGGGCCGGACGCGGGGCGCGCATCGTGTTCGGCGTCATCCTCGGTACCGGCGTCGGCGGCGGCATCGTCATCGACGGGCGGCTCCTGGTCGGCGCCAACGCCATTGCCGGCGAATGGGGCCATTCGCCGCTGCCCGCGCCCGGCGACGGCGAGCGCCCGGGGCCGGCGTGCTATTGCGGCAAGCATGGCTGCATCGAGACCTTTCTCTCCGGGCCGGCGCTGGCCCGCGACGGCGCCGCCGCGGATGCCGCCACCCTCGCCGCCCAGGCCGACGCGGGCGATCCGGCGGCCGCGGCGGCGCTGGCCCGCTACGAGGACCGGCTGGCGCGCAGCCTTGCCACGGTCATCAACCTGCTCGACCCCGACGTCATCGTGCTGGGCGGCGGCGCTCGGCCGCATCGCGGCACCTCTATCGAACACGTGCCGCGGCTGTGGGGTGCGCATGTCTTTTCGGACGTAGTGACCACGCGGCTGGTGCCGCCGGTCTGGGGCGATTCGAGCGGCGTGCGCGGCGCCGCCTGGCTGTGGGGACCTGACGAGGCGCCCTAGCGGCGCCTCAGCACGCCGGCTTGGGCAAGGGCTCGATCTCGTCGAGCTCGGCCTTGATCACATAGTCGCCGTAATCGAGCTCCATGTCCTGCGACACCCCGTTCGCCAGGAGCCGCATGCCGAGCTCGTAGTCCGGCGTCTCGGTCGCCGAATCGGGCGGGAAGAACGCCAGCCGCACGCGCCAGGATGGATGCTGCAGCAGCGGGTTGTCGGCTCGGGGTCGTCCTTGTCCTTGCCGGCGGCCGGGGGCGCCAGCGGCGTCGGGTCGAGCTGCGGGGCCGATCACGGCCGTGATCTGGGTGGCGTTCTCGACGCTCGAGCCGTCGAACACCGAGCGCGAGATGAACTGGTCGCCGGCGCCGGCGCGGTCGATCAGCAGCAGGGTGTGCGCGGTCGGGAAGATCACGCCGGGCGCGAGCTTGACCGTGGTGGCTCTCGGGCTTGGTGAACTCGGCCTCGCCGCCCTTGCCCGGGCCGTCGAGATGCGCCTCGCCATGCAGCTCCTCGTCGAGCTCGCCGTCGCGCAGGCGGCGCTCGTTGAAGCGGTAGCGCAGCCCGTCCTTGGCTTCCCAGGTGACCAGGGTCGAGCTCAGATCGCGAGCTGCCCGGATTCGGCATAGCTGAGGCGGAGGCGGAAGCGCTGCTCGACGGTCCAGCCGTCGCAGGTCTCGCCCCATTCGTAGTACATGGCGCCGGTCGCGCCGAGCACGCCGCTGCCCGAGCGCGCCGAGTCGAGCGTCAGGCTGTAGAGCGCGCGATGGGGGTCGATGTCGGCGGCCTGCGCCGCCGGCACCAGCGCGACCAGGAGAACAACTGCAGGGCCGAGAGACTGGCCGGACCAGGGTCTCATGCTGAGCACATTCCGGTTGGGGCGGGGTCAGTATGTCATGCGGCGGCGCAGCAGGGTAGCCGCACGTCGTCGGCAATTGCCGCAAATCCCCGGCAGGCTCTGCCGGGGAGGGAAGAATTTTCCGCCACAACGGCCCGGAATCCCTGCCGATTTCCGCCGGAAAACCCCTGGCACGGGCTTTGCTTCTTCACGGCCAAACGATGACGGATCGGTAATCCCCATGTCGCACCCTGCCCATCGCATCATTTCCGCGGACGAGGCGATCCGCCTCCACCCCCTCGACCGCAAGGGGAACCTGGTGCGGCTCATGCCGCCGGCGAGCGACCAGCCGGCGCTCAGAGCCTGGGCGCTTTCCGTCGCCGACGCCGCCGACCGCCGCCTGGGCGAGCTCGAGGCCCGCGTCGCCCATCTCGAGAACCTGGCCGTCACCGACGAGCTGACCGGCGCGCTCAACCGCCGCGGCTTTCTCATGGAATTCTCCCGCGCCATCGATGCCGCCCGCCGCGGTGGCCCCCGCGGCGTGGTGATCATCTGCGATCTCGACGGCTTCAAGCTGGTAAACGACCGCCTGGGCCATGTGTTCGGCGACGAGGTGCTGCGCCAGGTCGGCAGCCTGTTCCGCCACGGGGTGCGCAAGATGGACGCCGCCGCGCGCCTGGGTGGCGACGAGTTCGCCCTGCTTCTCATCGGCGCCGACCTGGACACCGCCCAGCGCCGCAGCGCCGGGTTCGCCCGCAGCATCGCCGCCCTGGCGCCGCATACCGGCGGACCGTCGCTGCCGCTGACCGCGAGCTTCGGCGTCGCCGCCTTCGACGGCAGCGAGGACGAGTCCGCGGTGCTCCATCGCGCCGATCTCTCCATGTATGGGGAAAAGCGCCAGCATGCCGCCGCCGAACGCCGCCGCACCGAGGCCAAGCGCGCGGGCATCGCCGGCACGATCTCCGGCGCCAACGGACGGGCGCTCGCCGCCCCCTGAGGCAAAGAAGCCGCGCTCAGCCGGGCTTTTTGGTCTCGGGCGGCAGCGCCAGACGGATATGGAGCTCGCGCAGACGTTCCGGCGGCACCGGCGCCGGCGCCTGCATCAGCAGGTCCTGCGCCTGCTGGGTCATCGGGAAGGCCACGACCTCGCGGATATTGGGCGTGCCGGCCAGCAGCATGACGATGCGGTCGATGCCCGGCGCCGAGCCGCCATGCGGCGGCGCGCCGAACTTGAACGCCGCCGAGCATGCCGCCGAAGCGCGCCTCGACATCGGCGGCGGGATAGCCGGCGATCGCGAAGGCCTTGTACATGATGTCCGGGCGGTGGTTGCGGATGGCGCCGGAGGACAGCTCGATGCCGTTGCACACGATGTCGTACTGAAACGCCAGGATCGCCAGCGGGTCTTGGGTCTCCAGCGCCTCGAGCCCGCCCTGGGGCATCGAGAACGGGTTGTGCGAGAACTCGATCTGGCCGGTGTCCTCGTTGCGCTCGTACATCGGGAAATCGACGATCCAGCAGAACTCGAACACGTCCTCGCGCACCAGGCCGAGGTCGCGGCCGAGCTTCAGCCGCGCGGCGCTGGCGAAGGGACGGAAGGTCTGCGGCACGCCGCAGACGAAGAACACCGCATCGCCGTCGCCGAGGCCCAGGCGCGTGCGCACCTGCTCGGTGCGCTCGGGCCCGATATTGTTGGCGATGGGGCCGACGCCCTTGCCGTCGCGGAAGAAGATGTAGCCCAGGCCCGGCTGCCCCTCGCCCTGGGCCCAGCTATTCATGCGGTCGCAGAAGGCGCGGTTGCCGCCGCCGGGCGCCGGGATGGCCCACACCGCGACCTTGTCGTTGGCGGCGATCTGGCCGGCGAAAACCTTGAAGTCGGAGCCGCGGAAGATGTCGGTGGCATCCGCCATGCGCAGGGGATTGCGCAGGTCGGGCTTGTCGGTGCCGTAAAGCGCCATCGCCTCGGCATAGGCGATGCGCGGGAAGGGCGGCCGGGTCACCGCGCGGCCGGCGCCGAATTCCTCGAAGATGCCGTGCAGCACCGGCTCGATCGCCGCGAACACGTCGTCCTGGGTGACGAACGACATCTCGAAATCGAGCTGATAGAACTCGCCGGGCGAGCGGTCGGCGCGGCTCGCCTCGTCGCGAAAGCACGGCGCGATCTGGAAATAGCGGTCGAAGCCCGCCACCATGAGGAGCTGCTTGAACTGCTGGGGCGCCTGCGGCAGCGCGTAGAACTGCCCCGGATGGAGCCGGCTCGGCACGAGATAGTCGCGCGCGCCTTCGGGCGAGCTCGCGGTGAGGATGGGCGTCTGGAATTCCATGAAGCCCTGCTCCATCATGCGCTGGCGGATCGAGGCGATGACGGACGAGCGCAGCATGATGTTGCGATGGACATGCTCGCGGCGCAGGTCGAGGAAGCGGTATTTGAGCCGCATCTCCTCGGGGTATTCGGCCTCGGCATTGACCGGGAACGGCAGCGGATCGGCCTCGGCGATGAGGTCGAGCGCGGCGATCTGCACCTCGACCGCGCCGGTCGCGAGCTTGGGATTGACCGTCTCGGGCGAGCGCTCGACCACCTTGCCGGTGACGGTGATGACGCTTTCGAGCTTCACCGCATCGGCCGCGGCGAAGAGCGCGCTCGCCACATCGATGACGCACTGCGTGATGCCGTAGTGATCGCGCAGGTCGATGAACAGGAGCTGGCCGTGATCGCGCTTGCGGTGAACCCAGCCCGAGACCCGCGCGGTGGCCCCCGCGTCGCCCAGGCGCAGCGCGCCGCAGTTATGCGTCCGGTATGCGTGCATCGGCCGGCCTGCCCCGTCTCTGCCCTAGCGCTTGATCACTTCAGATTGAACCACTCGTTCGTCACCCCCGCGAAGGCGGGGGTCCAGGGGCCTGCACGTCGTTCGCCTTCTGGATTCCCGCTTTCGCGGGAATGACGAGGTTGGGCGATTCCGCTTGAACCGATCAGGCTCTAGCGCGTGAATGAGAGCGGGGACAAGCCACGGACGCGGCGGTTTGTCAAGCCGCGCTGGCCCGAACGCGGCGCCTCCCATCGCCCCACCCCCCAAGGGGTCCGCTTCTGGCGGCGGGCGTTTCGGTGTATAGGGGCGGCATGACCGATCGTGGAAATGTGGTCCTCATCGCCGATACCGCCGCCCTTGCCGCGTTTTGCCGCCGTCAGGAGGCGGCGGCGTTCATCGCCATCGACACCGAGTTCATGCGCGACCGCACGTTCTGGCCGATCCTGTGCCTGGTGCAGGTCGCCGGGCCCGACGAGGAGGCGGCGATCGACCCGATGGCCGCGGGGATCGATCTCGAACCGCTCTTCGCGCTCATGCGCAACCCCAGCGTCCTCAAGGTGTTCCACGCGGCGCGCCAGGACATCGAGATCTTCTTCAACCTGATGGGGGCGGTGCCGGCGCCGATCTTCGACACCCAGGTCGCGGCCATGGTGTGCGGCTTCGGCGACAGCGTGAGCTACGAGACGCTGGCCGGGCGGCTGGCCGGCGCCCGCGTCGACAAGTCCTCGCGCTTCACCGACTGGGCGCGCCGGCCCCTGTCGGAGCGCCAGCTCAAATACGCGCTCGGCGACGTGGTGCCGCTGCGCCGCGTCTATGCCGAGCTGAGCCAGCGCCTGGCCGCCACCGGCCGCGCCCATTGGCTGGAGGAGGAGCTGGCGGAGCTCACCGACCCCGAAACCTACCGGCTCGATCCGGCCGAGGCGTGGCGGCGGGTCAAGACGCGCAGCAACGACCGCCGCATGCTCGCCTTGGCGCGCGAGCTCGCGCGCTGGCGCGAGACCACGGCGCAGCGGCGCGACCTGCCGCGCAACCGCGTGCTGCGCGATGAATTGCTGTTGGAGATCGCCTCCCACGCGCCGCGCACCGTCGACGAGCTGGCGCAGATGCGCGGGCTCGCCAAGGGTTTTGCCGAGAGCCGCTTCGGCGCGGAGATCCTGGCCGCGGTGGCGCAGGTTCTGGCCCAGCCGGAAAGCACCTGGCCCGAGCCCGAGAAGCGGCGCGAGGTGCCGCCGGGGCTGGGGCCGCTGGTCGATCTCCTGCGCGTCCTCCTCAAGCTGCGCGCGGAAGAAAACGACGTGGCCCAGCGCCTCGTCGCCGATGCCGACGCGCTCGAGCGCATCGCCGCCGATGATCACGCCGATGTGCGCGCGCTCCACGGCTGGCGCTTCGACATCTTCGGCAAGGACGCGCTCGCCCTCAAGCACGGCGCCATCGCGCTCACCGCCGCGGGCCGGCGCATCAAGCTCATCCGCCTCGACACCGCCGCGCACGCCGCGCAATAGCCGCACAAGCTCACTGCCGCGCCGGGGCGACGTCGCCGGCGCTCACCGCGTCGGTGTAGTGATTGCCGAAATGGGTGCGGACGTAGGTGACGACTGCGGCGATCTGGTCGTCGGAGAGCATGGCGGCGAAGCCGGGCATACCCTTCTGGCCGTTGACCACGATTGCGATGGGATAGCCGGCGCTGGCAAGCTTGTCGTCGCCGGCGAGTGCAGGATAGGTGCCGGCGCCGACCGCGCCCCTGCCGTCCGCCATGTGGCAGCCCTGGCAGATATTGCTGTAGAGCGCCGCGCCGTCCTTCTCGCTGAAATGGCCGGGATCGGCGAACTGCGCCAGCGCCGCGCCGCCGCCTGCCAGCAGCACGGCCACGGCGAGGGCTCCGCGCATCGCGCCAGCCATCGCGCTTAGCCCGCCACGACGCGGCGATGGAGCCGCGCGATGGCGTCGAGCGAGGACAGGACCGCGCCTTCCTGCCACGCCGGCAGATAGGAGGCATGCTCGCCGGCGAGCACGATGCGGCCGTCGATGGCGCAGAGATCGGCGTAATGCTTCTGCGCGCAGCGCGTCGGTCCAATTGGCGAAGCAGCCCAAGGTGGCGGGATTGCGCTGCCATGCCACGGCCACGCCGGTCTCGAACTCGTCGTTGTATTGCGGGTGGATCGTGGCGCCCCATTCGACCGCCTTGCGCGACGCGCTCGGCCGGCGGCAACGCGCCCGAACTCGAAGGCATAGGTATTGAAGATCGCGTAGGCGCCCGAGCAGCACGCCCTTGCCCGCGGCTGCCGTAATCGGTGCAGGGATAGCCGATGCTGCGGATCGGCAGGTCGGTATAGGTGATGCCGCCGTAGATCGCCTCGTCCTCTTCCCAGAAGCGGCGCTTGAACTGCAGCCCGATCTTGACCGCGGGCGCGTAGGGCACGGCGGCGATCGCCGCCGCCATCGGCGCGCCGACAGTCATCGCGATCTGGCTCAGGATCGCCAGCGGGATGGTGCACACGCACCAGTTGCGCGCTCAGCCGCTGCGTGCCGCCGGCGTCGCGGTCCTCGTAGGTGACGGTGACGCCGCGCATCGTCCTGGCGGATCGCCGTCACCTTGGCGTTGATAGCGGATGAGTCGCCGACCTCGCGCACGAAGGCCTGGGCGATCATGTCCATGCCGCCCTTGGGCTGGAACATGGTGGTCTCGAATTCGTAGCTGTTGCCGGCGATGAGGCCCTGCCACAGGCGCGAATTGAGCATGTCGCGCGGGCTTGCAGCGGCGTCGAGGGCACCGGCGCGCCGCCGATGCCGCCGCCGGCATCGACATCGTAGCCGCGCCGGTCGCTCGCATCGATCGCCGGCGCGATAGGCGTGATCGGCATCGAGCGCGCCCCACGCGCGCAGCGCATCGAGCAGCACGCGCCTTGTCCTCGGCCGTGACGGCATCGTCGAGCTTGCCCTGGTCGGTTGCCTTCGCCAGCAGTTCGGCGATGTGGCCGTGGAAGTCGGCCTGGATCTGCGCGATAGCGCTGCGGCTTGCCGCCGAACGCCTTCGCGGAATGCAGGTAGGCGTTGTAATTGACCTGGATGAACGGCTCCAGCGCCACGTGGAAGCGCTTGCAGTAATCGAGAAGGGCGCGGTGGTGGTAGGGAATGCGCCACGGGCCGGGATTGATATAGAGGCCCCGGTCGAACGCGCAGTGCTGCGTGAAGCCGCCCAGTTCGGTATAGCGGTCGCCGCCGCGCACCGTCCAGCAGCGCCCGCCGGCGCGGTCGCTGTATTCGAGGACCTGCACCTTGTAGCCGGCGCGGCGCAGCTCATAGGCCGCCACCATGCCGGCCAGCCCCGCGCCCAGCACCACCACCGACGCGCCCTTGGGATCGCCGTCGAGGCGCAGCGGCCCGCGGTAGTTCGATTCCGCCGCATGGCCCAGGCTGGTCATCGCCTGATACATCATGGCGCTGCCCGCCGCCCGCCCGATCAGGGTGAAAAGGTCGCGCCGCGTGGTCGCGTGCGGGGGATCGCCGGGCGTCATGGCGCGCTGCGGTTGCTGCCGAAACCAGAACCTAGCCTAACACGCCCCGCCAAAGGCGGAAACGTCATTGGCGGGAGGCTGATCGTTTGGAATCGAATCAGCGGCGTCATTGCGAGGAGCGCAGCGACGAAGCAATCCCCTCACGATGATGAGATTGCTTCGCTTGCGCTCGCAACGACTTCCGAGCGCAGCGTTTCAGCGCGGATCGTATTCTAGATGGGCCGCTTTCTGCCGTCGTCCCGGCGAAAGCCGGGACCCAGGGCGGGCGACGTTACGGATACCCTGGATCCTCGCTTTCGCGAGGATGACGGCATCCTCGAACGCGGCTCGACCACCCTAAACCCCGCGCACCTCGGTGCCGCGGTTCATGGCGCGGCCGAGGGCGTCGAGGCGGCGCTGTACGGCCTCGCCGAAGCGGCCGGCGCTGCCCGGCGTGAACGACAGCACGACGGCGTTGTCGGTGAGGTTGAGCGTGACGCCGCCCAGGAGCCCCGGCACGCCGCCGGCGATGGTGTAGCCGAGGCGGAAGGCAAGCCCCGTCGTGCGCGCCGCCGCCAGCGCGTCCTCGTCCAGGAGCTCCAGCGGCACCGCCAGATCGACGCCGGCGCGGCCGCCATAGCGGGTATGGAGCGCGAGCGCGATGAAGGCGCGCTCGGCATGACTGACCCCGGTCAAGGGCATGTAGAGCGCGCGGCGCAGCGCCTGCTCCGCGCGATAGTCGGGATGCTCGTGCCAGGCGATGTCGCTCAAGAGCGCGGTCGCGCGGCGCAGGCGCTGGCGCGCCGCCGGCTCTTTCGGGAAAAGCGGGCTCGCCCAGGCATGGAGCGCCTCGCCGGTGGCGCCGAAGCGCGGATTGAACTGCGCCTCCTCGGCGCAGGCGGCGAGGAGCGGATCGCTGCGCTGCTCCTGGCGCATCGAGCAGGCTGTAGAGATGCCCCTCGCGCAAGCCGGTGGCGGAGAACACAAGGTCCTTGGGCTCGATGCGGCGGATGCAGCCGCAGCAGCAGCCGCGCCGCGAGCGGCACCACCTCGAGGCGCTTGCGCGAGACGGTGCTGATCCGCTCCAGTGACTTGCGCGACTGGCGCGCCACCAGTTCGAGATATTTCTCGGCCTCGGGCCGCGCCAGCGTGTACTGCTGGATGATGTGCAGCGGATACTGCATCTGCTCCATGTGGAGGCGCGCCAGCGCGCGCCACGCGCCGCCGACGGCATAGAAGCTGCCCTCGCCGCCCCGCGTCGAGCCACGGCACGGTGGCGAGATGGCGGTCGATGGTGTCGCGCAGCCGGCGCTCGTCGTCGGCCACGGCCGCGAGCCGCAGCGGCCCGATCGGCAGCGTCGCTGCCGGGCCGGCGCGGCCCTTGCCGATGGGCACCAGCTCGACGCTGCCGCCGCCGAGATCGCCGGCGACGCCCGCCGCGTCGGGAATGCCCGACAGCACGCCCAGCGCCGAGTAGCGTCCCTCCTCGGCGCCGGCCAGCACCCGCACGCGCACGTCGAAGCGGCGCTCGATCTCGGCGGCGAAATCCTTGCCGTCGGCGGCATCGCGCATGGCGGCGGTGGCGAGGACGTCGAGCCGTGCCACCCCGATCGCGCGCGCGAGTGCCACGAAGCGCTGCAGATTGACACGGGCCAGCGCCACGCCCTCTTCGTCGAGGCGGCCCGTCTCGGTGAGGCCCGCGTCCCAGGCCGCACAGCACCTTCTCGTTCAATAGCATGCGCGCGGCGCGGCGCACTCCGTCATAGACCACCAGGCGCAGCGAGTTCGAGCCGATGTCGATGACGGCGACGCTGTCGCGCCGCTCGGCTGGTGCGACCGCCGCTTCGGCGCGCCGCGTTGGGCTTGCCGTCAAGGCACGGCCTTTTCGCTCACCAGCCGCGGCGACGGCCGGGTGCGGTGCAGCGCGCTGCCGCGGCCAGACAGGCTGGGGTTGGTCATGAAATAGGTATGCGCGCTGAAGCCGTCGGGATCGGTGCTGTCGCGGCGATAAACGCCGTCGCCGTCGAGCCACCAAGTCTGCGCCTCGTCGCGCAGCGCATGTCACCATGATCTCCTCGAGCACCTGGCGGTGCACCGTCTCGTTCTCGATCGGCACCAGCGCCTCGACGCGCCAGTCGAAATTGCGCGGCATCCAGTCGGCCGAGGAGATGAACACCTTGGCGTCGCGGCGAGGGCAAGGCATGGCCGTTGCCGAAACAGACGATCCGGCCGTGCTCGAGGAAACGGCCGATGATGCTCTTGACGCGGATGTTGTCGGACAGGCCCGGCACGCCCGGCCGCAGGCAGCAGATGCCGCGCACGATGAGGTCGATCTGCACGCCCTGCTGCGAGGCGCGATAGAGCCGGTCGATGATCGCGGGATCGACGAGCGCGTTCAATCTTCACCCAGATCTGTGCCGGCCGCCCGGCGCGGGCATGGGCGATCTCGTCGTCGATCAGCTCGTAAAGCCGGTGGCGCAGATTGAGCGGCGCCACCGCGATCTTCTCGAGCGTCGCCGGCGTGGCATAGCCGGTCATGTAGTTGAAGAGCCGCGCCGCGTCGCGGCACAGCGCCGGATCGCAGGTGAAGAAGCTGAGGTCGGTGTAAACCTTGGCGGTATAGGGGTGATAGTTGCCGGTGCCGAAATGCACGTAGCAGCGCAGATCGCCGCCTTCGCGCCGCACAATCAGCGACACCTTGGCGTGGGTCTTGAGCCGGACGAAGCCATAGACCACCTGCACGCCCGCGCGTTCGAGATCGCGCGCCCAGCGGATGTTCGCCTCCTCGTCGAAGCGCGCCTTCAGTTCGACGAGCGCGGTCACGGACTTGCCGGCATCGGCGGCCTCGATCAGGGCGCGCACGATCGGGCTGTCCTCGCTGGTGCGGTAGAGCGTCTGCTTCACCGCGACGACGGAAGGATCGCGCGCCGCCTGGCGCACGAACTGCACCACCACGTCGAAGCTCTCGTAGGGGTGATGGACGAGGATGTCCTTCTGGCGGATGGCCGCGAAGCAGTCGCCGCCGAAATCGCGGATGCGCTCGGGAAAGCGGGGATTGTAGGGGGTGAAGACCAGATCGGGCCGCTCGTCGATGATGAGCTGGCGCGTGTCGGTGAGGCCGAGGAGCCCGTCCAGGGGAAACACGTCGTCGGGCGAGGCATCGAGCTTCTCGATGAGGAAGGTCAGGAGATCGCGCGGCATGCTGCCGTCGACGCTGAGGCGGATGGCGTTGCCGCGCCGGCGCCGCTTCAGCACGGATTCGTAGAGCCGCACCAGGTCCTCGGCCTCCTCCTCGATCTCGACCTCGCTGTCGCGCAGGATGCGGAACATGCCGCGCCCGGTGACCGCAAAGCCCGGGAAGAGACGGTCGAGATAGAGCCCGATGAGCTGCTCCAGCGGCAGGAAGCGCACCGCCTTGCCGGGGAGCCGGATGAAACGGCTCAAGGTGCCGGGGATGAGGAGCAGCGCCTGCATCGGATCGCCGTCGCTCGTCCGGGCGAGCTGCAGGGCCAGCCCCAGCCCGAGATTGGCGATGAACGGGAAGGGATGCGCCGGATCGAGCGCCAATGGCGTCAGCACCGGGAACACATCGGCCATGAAGTGCTGGCCGAGCCAGGCGTGCTCCTCCGGCGTCGAGATCCTCGGGGCTGAGCACGGAGATGCCGGCCTCCGCCAGCTCGCGGCGCAGCGCCCACCAGGTCACCTGCTGGTCGCGCATCAGCCGGCCGGCGCGCTCGTTGATGGCCGCGAGCTGCTGCGCCGGGGTCAGGCCCTGCCCCTCCTGGCTCGCATTGGTGACCCCGGCCAGCACCTGCCCTTTGAGGCCGGCGACGCGCACCATGTAGAATTCATCCGAGATTGCTGGCGGAGATCGAAAGGAAGCGCAACCGCTCCAGCAGCGGATGATGCGGATTGTCGGCTTCCGCCAGCACGCGCTCGTTGAACGCCAGCCACGACAGCTCGCGATTGATGAAGCGTTCCGGTGCTTGCGCGCCGACCACGGCGTCGGCGGCGCGGATTGCCTCGGCCATGTCCTTGCCTCCCATTCCCCAGACCGGGGTTCCCAGACTATAACGACGCCATGAACATATCATTTCGTGGCGCGTCTTTGCCATGAATAGGCTCTGTCTCATCCGTCATGCCAAGGCGGTGCCGCAAGAGGGCGACGGCGAGGACCGCGAGCGTCCGCTCGCCGATAGCGGCGCCGTCGCCGCCCAGGCGATCGGAAGCTGGATGGCGGAACATGGGATTAAGCCCGACCTCGTGCTGTGCTCGAGCGCGTTGCGCACGCGCCAGACCCTGGCCCAGATCCTGCCGCTGCTCGGTGGCAAGCCACAGCTTTTCTATGAGGACGGGCTTTATCTTGCCGCGGCGACGACGCTTCTCACGCGGCTACGGAAGGTTGCGCCCGGCCGGGCGAGCGTTCTTGTCGTCGGCCATAACCCAGGGCTGCACGAGCTTGCCGTCGCCCTCGCCGATAAGGCGCGCGGCAAGCTCGTGCGGCGGCTGCGGGAGAACCTGCCGACGGCGGCACTCGCCGGCTTCGAGATCGAGGGCGCCTGGGCCACGCTCGATGCGGAGAGCGCGCGACTCGCCTTTTACGTCACGCCCAAGGAGATCGCCGGCACCGGCGGGTGAACTCAGCCGGCGCGCGCGCCCAGCACCGAGCGCGCGAGTGCGAGCGTGACGCGGCGGTGCGCGGCGAGCGCCGCCTGGTCGAGCTCCGCTACCGCCTGCTGCGTCGCTTCGAACGAGCGTTCCAGGTGCGCCAGGAGATAGAGGATCACCTCCTCGCCGACGGCAAGCTGGCGGTCGGCGAAAAGCTTGGCCAGCACGGCCGAGAGCAGGGCGTCGTCGGGCGCGGCGATGCTTGCCACCGGCGCCGCAAGGAGGCGCGAGCGCAGATCGGCGAGCGCGATCCCCCACCGCGCCGGCGCTTGCCGCGACAGCACCAGAAGATGCCCGCCGCCTTCGGCCAGCAGATTGTAAAGATGGAGAAACGCCTCCTCCTCGGCGGCTTCGGCCGTGTCGAGAACGGCGACTCGCGCTGGCCCCAGGAGATCGGGCACCCGCGCCACCGCCAAATCCTCAGCCGCCAGCATCCGGCCGCCGGTGCGGGCCGCGAAGACATGCCCAAGATGGGTCTTGCCGCAGCCGGCCGGCCCTTCCAGCACCAGGGCCGGACCCGGCCAGGCGGGCCAGCGGTCGAGCCAGGCGATCGCCGTCGCGTTCGACGCCGCTACCACGAAATCGCCACCGCCCTGCGCCGTATTATGGCTGAGATTGAGCGGAAGCTGGCCCATCGCCGCTAGACGCCCGCCTTGGCATCGGCAACGCCGCGCCACCAGCGCACAACGTATCCTGCGCCGGAGAGCACGGTGGTGAGGCCCACGGCATAGATCAGCACGTCCGTCAGGTGGTGATCGTCGACGCCGAGGCCGAGCCGGCCCAGCACCACCGCCACGAGCGCGATTTGCAGCGCGGTGTTGATCTTGCTGATCACGAGCGGGCGTGTGCGGATCGGCTGCGACACCGCCATTGCCAGGAGATAGCCGCCGACAATGAGAACATCGCGGAAGACAACCAGGATGACGAGCCACGTCGGCAGCCGGCCGGAGAGTCCCAACGTAATGCACAGGCTGACGAGCAGCGTCTTGTCGGCGATGGGATCGAGCAGCGCGCCCAGCTCGGAGCGCTGATTGAGGTGCTTGGCGATGTAGCCGTCGACCGCATCGGAGAGCCCAGCGGCCACGAACAGCCAGAATGCCGCCATCATGGCGTTGCTGAGCACCAGCCAGATCGCCAGCGGCACCGAGAAGAGCCGGGCGAGCGTGATGAGGTTGGCGACGCTCACCGTCTTGGCGCTCAATGCTGCGCCGGCGCGGCGCCAAGCTGTAGCACCCAGTCGGGGTCGGTGCCGGAGAGCGTGAGGTTGCGCTGCGCCAGCGTCACCCGAAGCTGCTCGGGATCGCCATAATAGTGAATCGCTAGCCGTGCTTCGGTGCGGTCGAGCGAGAGAAGGTCGCTCCGCGCGATCGCGGGAATGCCGGTGAGCCGGCCGCGAACCGCGACCCAGGCTTTGAGATCGTCGATCGGCACGCGCACGGTCATCGTGCCGGCATGGCCGAAATTGATGATGTTCGCCGTCTTCCACGCATCCTCGACCAGGGCGGCGGTGCCGACGACGGCATCGGCCAGAAGGTCGGCGTCGCTTTCACCGGGTGCGGCGGCGAAGGTCTTGTCCCAGCTCTGCGGCGCAATCGCGCCCGCGGAGTCGTAGCGCGTCGCCGTCACCGCCACCGAATGCGGCCCCGGACCCGTGCCAAGCGTCGCGCGCGCCACCAGAACGTCGGCGCCGTCATAACGCTCGGCGATCGCGTGCAGGCCTGCGGCGTCGCCTTTGAGCGCGCCGTCCGCATCGATCGCCTGCACATCGTCGAGTTCGCCATAGGGTACGACGAGGGGGACGAGCCCCGCTTGCGGCGGATGGTTGGTCCATGCGTCGCGCCAGGGATTGGGATCCTCCCACAGCGTCGCCCCGCCCGCGGCGGCCAGCACGGCGAGCACCACCACCGGCTTGCTCGGCGTCTCCGCGAATGGCACCGAGGCCTGGCGCAGCAGTCGGCGCACGGCATCAGGACGGAAATGGAAGGTATAGTTGGCCAGATAGCGCACGCCCGAGACGCGCTCCTTCGCGACCTCGTAGCCGGCGATGACATCGTTGAGGGTCGCGTCGTTCGCCGGCGGCAGGCGGCCGTGGTCAGCGGCCAGCGTCAGCCTGTTCATCAGGATCTGGTAGGCGCGGCGCTGACCATCGGCGCGGGCCGCGTCGCGGGCGGCAGCGGCATTGGCTGCGGTCGCATCGACCGGCACGGAAGCCACGGTGAAGACATCGGGCGCGTCAGCGGCCGGCGCCGGATGGATGAGAGCGAACGCCAGCACCAGGCCCAGGAAAATGCCGCGTCGCCTTGCCATTCCGCCAGCCTCTTCGATCTCGCGCGCGTCCCGAGCCGTCATAACTCAGAACCGCTAACGACGCCATAGCCGCGGGCCTTCCAAGATTGCTGCGGGCGCCGGGCGCCATGGGCTAAGCTCGGGCGCAAATTACAATGAGGGAGACGCATGGATCTCGAGCTCGGCGGAAAAGTGGCGCTGGTGACCGGATCGAGCCGCGGGCATCGGCCGCGGCATCGCCGAGGGACTGGCGCAAGAGGGCTGCCGCCTGCTGCTCACCGGCCGCGACGAGCCGGCTTTGGCCGAGGTTGCGGCGGCGGTGACGCGGCGCGGCGGCCAAAGCCAAGACCCTCGCCATCGACCTCCGGCGCGACGGAGGCGGCGGCGGCGCTCGTCGCCGCCGTCAAGTCGCGCCTATGGCCGGCTCGACATCCTCGTCAACAATGCCGGCACGACCAAGCGCGGCGATTTCCTGGCGCAGCCCGACGCCGACTGGCAGGAGGGCTTCGCGCTCAAATTCTTCGCCCATGTGCGGCTCGCGCGCGCCGCCTGGCCGCTCCTGCGCGAGAGCAACGGCTCGCTCGTCATCATCGGCGGCACCGCGGGCAAGCAGCCGACCGCCAATTCCATCGTCGGCGCCTCGGTCAACGGCGCCATCAATTCCTTCGCCCAGGCGCTGGCGCAGCTCGGCAACGAGGCGGCCGTACAGGTCAATGTCGTCAGCCCCGGCCATGTCGATACCGACCGTCTGCAGCGCCGCATCGACGTGCTGAAGCAGGAGCTTGGGCTCGACGAGGCCGGCGCGCGCGAGCGCTATCGCCAGAACCTCGGCGTGAACCGGCTCGGGCTGCCCCAGGACGTGGCCGACCTCGTCGCCTTCATCGCCTCGCCGCACGGGCGCTGGCTGCACGGCGTCGATCGTCGACCTGCATGGCGGCCAGCTTCGGCCGATCTGAGCAGGGTCACGCGCCGGCGGCATCGGCGGCGGTGATCTGCTCCAGCACCCGGCCTTTGGTCTCGATGCCGATGGCGACGAGCGCGATCGCCGCGATGAGGTAGGCGAGCGCGAAGGTGATCGCCGGCGCGACGAGCGCGCGCCGGCCCAGCGTCGATGAGGAGGCTGAGCAGCGCCGGGGTGGCGGGAGGCGGGGCACCCGTTCTTGAAAGCGTCGGGGCGTTCGACTACGGTTTGACCGTGCGTGCCGGGGAGCGGCGACCGTGATCATCGACATCTACAATCATTTCATTCCGCGCGGGATTTTCGAGCGGCTTCGGCGATCTACTTCCCGGGCATGTCGCGGCTGACGGCGTTCCGCCGACTGCCGACGCTGTGGGACATCGAGGCGCGGCTCAAGCTGCTCGACGAGTTCGACGACATCGCGCAGGTGCTCTCGCTCGCCAATCCGCCGATCGAGATGATGGGACCGCCCGAGCGCACGCCCGAGATCGCGCGCATCGCTAATGACGGCCTGGCCGAGCTCGTGCACAAATATCCCGAGCGCTTTCCCGCCTTCATCGCCTCGATGCCGATGAACAACGTGCCGGCCTGCCTCGCCGAGATCGAGCGCGCGATCGGCCAGCTCGGCGCGCGCGGCATCCAGATCTTCACCAACGTGCTCGGCACGCCGCTTTCGGCGCCGGCGCTATCGGCCGATCTTCCGCGCCATGGCCAAGCACGACCTGCCGGTGTGGATCCACCCGATCCGCGGCCCGAACTTCCCCGACTATGCCAGCGAGACGGTGTCGGAGGACGAGATCTGGTTCACCTTCGGCTGGCCCTACGAGACGACCGCGGCGGTGACGCGCCTCATCTATTCCGGCATCTATGACGAGCTGCCCGGCGCTCAAGATCATCACCCATCACATGGGCGGGATGATCCCGTATTTCGCCGGCAAGCTCGACGCTGGGCTTCAGCCAGATTTTCTTCGGCAGCACCGAGCGCAATCCGCTGGCGGAGCAGAGCGGCCTCAAGCGGCCGCCGCTCGAGTACTTCAAGATGCTCTATGCCGACACCGCCTTGAATGGCGCCATCGCGCCGACGCGCTGCGGCCACGATTTCTTCACCACCGCCCATTGCCTCTTCGCCACCGACGCGCCCTTCGATGCCGAAGGCGGCCGCGCGCTCATCGGCGGAACCGTCACGGCGGTGAAGGCGCTCGAGGTATCGGCGGCCGAGCAGGCGCGCGTGCTCTCGGGCAATGCGCGCGATCTCCTGAAGCTGCCGTGATCGAGACCCGCACCGTCAGGGTGGCGCTGCGCGACGGCACGATGGGCGCGTTTCTGGCGCTGCCGGAGCGGCGTCCCGCGCCCGGCATCGTCGCGATCATGGAGATCTGGGGCGTCAACGATACGATGCGGCACCACGCGCGCGAATTCGCCGAGGCGGGATTTGCCTGCCTCGTGCCCGACCTGTTCTGGCGCCAGGAGCCGGGGGTCGAATTGTCCGACGCCGACCCTGCGCATATCGAGCAGTGCGTTCGATCTCTATTACGAGTTCGATTACGACCTCGGCGTGCGCGACATGGACGGACACGGTCGCCTGGCTCGCCGCGCTGGGCGACTGCACCGGCAAGGCCGGCGCGGTCGGATACTGCCTCGGCGGCAAGCTCTGCTATCTTCTGTGCTGCCGCACCGACATCGACTGCGCGGTGGCCTATTACGGCACCTATATCGAGCACAATATCCGCGAGGTCGAGCAGCTCCATCGCCCGTTCATGCTGCACATGGCGATGAAGGACCGCTGGGTGCAGGCCGAGGTGAATGCGCTCCTGGAGCGGCGCCTGGCGCCCAACCCGCTCGTTACCATCCACAAATATCCCGACGCCGACCATGCTTTCGCCCGACGCGGCGGGCGGACCTATCGCGAGGCGGAGGCCAACCGCGCGCTCGGCCTCACCGTCGATTTCTTCAGGCAGCACCTTGGCGGCTGAGGCGCTTTCGCGCGCGGCCGGCCCCTCGCCCGGCTCGGACGAAGCGATGCCGGCGATCCGGCTCGACAACGTCAGCAAGTGGTTCTTCAAGAAGGGCGCGCGCATCGCCGCCGTCACCAACGTGAGCGCGGATTTCCCCGCAGGCTCGTTCATTACCCTCGTCGGCCCCAGCGGCTGCGGCAAATCGACCCTCTTCAACTGCATCGCCGGCTTCATCGAGCCCGAGCGCGGCGCCGTGCTCTACAAGGGCGCCCCTGTCGCCGGGCCCAATATCGGCATCGGCTACATGACGCAGAAAGACACGCTGTTGCAGTGGCGCAGCGTCATCGCCAACGTGATGCTGCCGCTTCAGCTCCAGCGCCGGCCGCCAGCGGAGGCGCGCGAGCGCGCCCTTGCCATCCTCGCGCGCGTCGGGCTGCACGGCTTTGCCGAGCACATGCCGCGGGAGCTGTCGGGCGGCATGCTGAAGCGTGCGGCCCTGGCCCGCACGCTCGTCTTCAACCCGGAAACGCTGCTGATGGACGAACCTTTCGGCAATGTCGACGTGCAGCTCAAGCTCCAGCTTCAGCGCGAGCTGATGGCGCTCTGGGAGAGCGAGCGCAAGACGGTGGTGTTCGTCACGCATGATCTCGAAGAGGCGATCGCGCTTTCCGACCGCGTGATTGTGCTGTCGCGCCGCCCCGGCCGGGTCAAGGAAATCATTCCCATCACTCTGCCGCGGCCCCGCGATCCGGTGGCGATCCGCTTCGAGAGCGCGTTCCAGGCGATCCACCGTCATCTCTGGGCGCTGTGCGACGCGACCGAGGAGGACGCGCATGGCTGAGACGGTCTCTGCCGCCGACGACATGGACGATGTTTCGATCGTCGATCCCGCGATCGCGCGCGAGCGGCGCCAGCGCAACCTCGTCCTCGCCGGGCGCATCATCGTCACGGGCGGGCTCATCGTAGTGTGGCAGCTCGTCAGCCCGCATCTCGACAATCTGATCTTCAGCTCGCCCGCCGACATCGTCGTACGGCTGTGGGAATGGACGCAGGACGGCACGCTGTGGCGGAACCTGCTGGTGACGGCCGAGGAGATTTTGCTCGGCTATACCGCCGGTGCTGTGGCGGGGATCGTGTGCGGGCTTCTCCTCGGCAGCTTTCCGCTGGCGGCGAGCATTCTCGATCCGGTCTTGATGGCGATCTATGGCGTGCCCAAGATCGCCTTCGGGCCGCTCTTCATCGTGTGGTTCGGCATCAACATGTCGCCCAAGGTGGTGATCACTGGCCTCATGGTGTTCTTTTTCGTGTTTCTGTCGACCTATGAGGGCGCGCGCGCGGTCGACCGCGACCTGGTGCGGGCGGTGCGGCTCATGGGGGCGAGTGCGTTGCAGGAACGCACGCTTGTCATCGTGCCGGGTTCGCTGCCATCGATCCTTTTGGGGCTCAAGCTCGCGATCCCCGAGGCGCTGGTCGGCGCCATCGTCGGCGAGCTCATCGTGTCGAACAAGGGCATCGGCTATCTTTTGCAGTTCTCCGCCTCGCAGCTCGACAGCGCCGGCGTCTTCGCCGGACTCTTCATTCTCATGACGCTGGCTTTGCTGCTCAATTCGGCGGTGAACTACGCCTCGGGAAAGACGGGGAGGAAAGAGGTATGAATGGAGCGACCTCGCGCCGGTTCGCGGCGGCGCTGGCGCTGGCGGGCCTCCTGTGCGGGCCGGCCGCAGCGGCCGAGCCGGTCAAGGTCACGATCGCCCAGACCAGCATCGCGCTGGGCTTCACGGCGGTCGCGATCGCGGCCGATGAAGGTTTCTACAAGAAGGAAGGGCTCGACGCCGAGGTCCAGATCGTCAGCTCCGGCGATCCCCAGGTGCTGGCAGCACTGCATTCAGGCAGCGCCCAGTTCGGCGCGATGACGCTCGTTCCGGCGCTCCAGGCCGTGGCGCGCGGCGAGAAACTGCGCCTGGTGGCCCCCTTCGTTCGCGAATACGTGATCCAGTTCGTGATCAATCCTGCCGCCGCCGCCAAGGCCGGGATCACCGCCACGATGCCGCTCAAGGAGAAATACGAGCGCGCCAAGGGCCTCACCGTCGGCACGCTCGATGTCGGCGGCGGGCTCCATCTCATGTTCAAGGGCCTGGCCCAGCAATATGGGTTCAATGCCGACCGCGACTACACGGTGACGGCCATCAACTCCTACCCGACGCTGCTGGCGGCGGCCAAGCGCGGCCAGATCGACATCGCGCTCACCGCCATCCCCTATGGCACGCTAGGCGTCGAGACGCAGGGGCTCGAGATGTTCGCCGATTTCTGGAACGGCGCCGTTCCCGAGTTCGACGGCGCGCTGCACCAGGGCATGGTCGTCCCGGCCGAGTACGCCGAGCAGCATCCCGATATCGTCGCGGACATGCACCGGGCGCTCGACGGCGCGCTCCACTTCATGCACGACGAGCCCGACAAGACCATCGCCGATCTGCACAAGCGCTACCCCAAGCTGCCAGAGGCTCTGCTCCACACCTTCATCGTCGGCGACGCCAAGAGCTTCGCCGGCAGCGCGGTCGCGCCGCGCCACGGTTTCGACATCGTCCGCAGCTTCGTCGCAGCACATTTCCTCGCCCAGGCGGCCGACATCAAGTATGACGACTTCGTCCTGCCGCTCGCCCAGGAGAAATGAGATGCGCCGCACGGCACCTTCACCCGGCCGCATGAGGAAATAGGATCGGTGTCAGAATCTCCGTTCAAGATCGATATCGTCGGCATCCTCGCCGGACGCCGCCTGGGGCGCTTCCAGTTCGAGATCGCCGGCCTGTGCGCGCTCGCCATGTTCGTGGACGGGTTCGACACCCAGGCGCTCAGCGCGGCCGCGCCGGCCATCGCACGCTCGATGGTGGTCCATCCGGGCGCGCTCGGAACCGTGTTCGCCTATGGCAATTTCGGCATCCTCATCGGCATCCTCGCTTCTGCACCGCTCGCCGACCGGGTCGGGCGCAAGTCGGTGATCATCGGCTCGCTCATCTTCTTCGGGATCTTCACCTTCATCATGGCGTGGGCCGAGACGGTCACGCAGCTCGCTTTGGTCCGCTTCGTCTGCGGCATCGGATTGGGCGCCTTGATACCGGGCGCGCTTGCACTCTGCGCCGAGTTCATGCCGCGGAAGTACCAGATGACGCTCACCATGATCACTTGGTTCGGCTTCGTGCTGGGCTCGGGCGTCGCCGGGCCGGTCGCCACCTACGTGCTGCATGACCAGCGCTGGCCCATTCTTTTCATATTCGGCGCGCTCGTGCCGGTGGCGATCCTGCCGATCCTGTGGACGGCGCTGCCGGAATCACCGCTGGTGATCGTCCACCAGGGCGAGGCGGCGAACGCGCGCATCCGCGCCACGCTCATCCGCATCAGCCGGCGCTACGACCGCCTACGCACCAATGATTTCTTCAGCTCCGAGCCGCGCGGGCCGGGCTTCCCGGTATGGCTCCTGTTTCGCGACGGACGCGCGCCCATGACGGCGTTCATTTGGATCATGTTCTTCACCAGCCTCATGACCATTTTCTTCGTCAACGCCTTCCTGTCGAGCGTGCTCGGCAATGCCGGGCTTTCCGAAAGCAGCGCAGTGACGGTGGCGGCGCTCACGCAATTGGCCGGCATCCTCGGCGGCTTCGCCATCGCCTTCGCGGCCGACCGCCTGGACCGCTACATGGTCCTGGCGGTCGCATTCTTCCTGGGCTCGGCGGCGCTCGTCCTCATGGGGGCGGCCGGAAAAGGATCGCTTCTGGGCGGCGCCACCATCCTCGCCGGCCTCTTCGCGCTCGGCACGCAGAACGCGGCCAATGCCATCGTGACCGTGAGCTATCCCACCTCCATGCGCGCGACCGGCATCGGTTGGGCCCTGGGCATCGGCCGCAACGGCCAGATCATCGCGCCGATCCTCGCCACCTCGCTCGTCGCGATGCGCCTTTCGACGAGCCACGTTCTCTTTATCATCGCTTTGCCGGGGGTCGTCGCCGCAGTCGCCGCGCTCTACATCGCGATCCTGCGCCGGCACCTCGTCGCACGGTCCGATACGGCAGCTTGATGAGGGAGCGCGGGCGATGATCCGGATTCTCGTCGAAAGCGATGCCATCCTGCGGATCGTACCGGTCATTCTCGACCCGGCGACGCCGGCCGAGCATTGCCGCGCCATCACCGACTTCTTTGCCTTCGACGAGCCTGATTTCGCCGGCTGGTGCCGCCGCGTGCAGCAGAAGCTGCCCGGGCTTTATCCCGCCGCGGTCGAATTCGTGCGCGACGATGGCGAGCTTGGCGCCGGGATCGGCACGGCCGATGCGATCATCGTCGAGAGCCTGAAGGTGGGGCCGGAGCTCCTCGCCCACGCGGCGCAGCTTGCGATCGTGCAGAAATTCGGCACCAACGTCGCCAATATCGACATCGACGCCTGCGCGCGGCGCGGCATCGCGGTCGACATCCAGCGCCGCCGCGTCAACGTCGCCGTAGCGGAACAGGCCCTCGCCCTCATGCTGGCCTTGGCCAAGCGCCTGACCACGCTGGCCGGCGTCGTGACGGAGCCGGCGCTGCGCAAGGCGGGCTTCGATCCGACGCCCTATGACCGGCGCTATACCGGGAATTCGAATTTCGCGCGCGTCGGCGGCCTGCGCACGCTGGCCGGTGCCGTGCTCGGGATCGTCGGACTGGGCGAGATCGGGCGCGAGGTGGCGACGCGTGCCGCGGCTTTCGGCATGAGCGTCCTCTATTATCAGCGCCACCGCGTGAGCGCGATGGAGGAACGGATGCTGGGCGCGCGCTATGCCACGCTCGACGAGGTCATGGCGACGGCAGATTACATCGTTCCGGCGCTGCCGCTCGACGCCTCGACCCGTGGCATCATCGGTCGTGCCCAGCTGGCGCAGGTCAAGCAAGGCGCCATCCTCGTCAATGTCGCGCGCGGCGAGCTCGTCGATCACGACGCCGTGGTGGAGGCGCTGGCGAGCGGGCGCCTCGGCGGCTTTGCCCTCGATGTCGGCTACCGCGAGCCGACTCCGCGCGAGGAGCCGCTCCTCAAATTCACCGAAGGCAACGTCATCTTGATGCCGCACACCGCCCCGGCCCATCGCCAGAACGGCCTCGACGACATGGAGGAGATGTGCCTCAAGCTGTGGCGCGCGCTCACGGCGCGGCAGCGGCTGGCTACTTGACGAACTCGTTGTCGATGAGGTCGTCGTAGCGCGTCAGCTTCTCTTCGGGCTTGATGAAGCCGGCGGCGACGTTCATGGCATCGCCGTTCTGCAGTTCCTTGACCGTCGTCTCGGCGGCATCGGCGTCATCGCCTGCACCATGTCAAAGGCCGCCGCCAGCACCTGATCGCTGAAGGTGCCGAAATGCGCCTTCATCACCGCCAGCGCTTGCGTGGGGTGGTCGTGGATGAACCGCGTTGCCTCGACCACGCCATGCACCATCTTGGCGCAGATCGAGCGGTGGTCGCCGCAGAACTGCGCCCGCGTCAGCAACAGCGACGAGCGACACCGGCGAATATTCCGTGGGCTCGCCCTTGGCCGCATCGGAGACGATGACGCCGGTGCCGTCGAGCACCGCCTGCTGGATGAAGGGCGGGCCGTTCGAGAAGCCGTCGATCGCCTTGCGCGCGAAGGCCGCCATGAATTCCGGCGGCTGCATCGGCGCGACGGTGATGTCGTCGCGTCCGATGCCCGCCGATTGCGCGATCACCTTGAGGATCGACGTCGGGGATCGCGGC
The DNA here is from genome assembly GCA_963832575.1 of uncultured Alphaproteobacteria bacterium. Taxonomy (GTDB): domain Bacteria; phylum Pseudomonadota; class Alphaproteobacteria; order ATCC43930; family CGMCC-115725; genus DATJLY01. The sequence continues at coordinate 548,878 of CAWHUT010000006.1, read as the reverse complement.
GACCGCACCGACGGCGATGGTACGGCCCTTGAGGATCTCGCGCGCGCAGCGACAACGGCGCGGTGGGATCGAAATGCGCGGCTTCGGCGATGTCCTTGCGCAGCACGATGTCCTGGCCTGACTTGTTGATCGCGGTGGCGAGCGCGACCAGCTTTTGTCCGCGCGCGCGGGCACGGGTGATCGACGGGCCGGACGACATCGAGAAATCCGCCGATCCGGCGATCACCGCGTTCATCGCGCCGATGCCGGTGATGTTGAGGACCTTGACGTCGAGATCCTGCTGGTCCCAGAAGTGCATGTCGGACGCGATGTAGCGCGCCAGGAAAAGCACGTTGACCCCGGGAATGGCGAGGGTGGTGTGCTCCTTGTCCGCGCGCGCCGGCGCGACACCCGCAAGAACGACGATTGCGAGCGCGGCGAGAGATCGACGCAAGAGCCGGGCGGTCATGGTTTCCTCCGTGCGCTTCACGGCAGCAGCACCAGCGACCCCGTCGCGCGCCGTTCTTCGACATCGCGATGGGCGCTGGCAGCGTCGCTCAGCGCATAGGTGCGGCTGATCTCGACCTTGAGAATGCCGCCTGTGACGAGGTCGAAGAGTTCCGCGCAGGCGGCGCGATAGACCACGGGGTCGGCAATATAGGCGCTGAAGCCCGGGCGGGACACCGACAACGAGCCTTTCTTGCTGAGCAGCAGGAGATCGAGCGGCGGCGGATGGCCCGAGGCGTTGCCGTAATTGACGATGATCCCGAATGGCCGCACACAGTCGAGCGAGGCCATGAACGTATCCTTGCCGACCCCGTCAAAAACCGCGGCGACGCCGCTGTGGACGAGATCACGCACCGCGGCGACGAAATCGACGTCGCGATAGAGAATCGTGTGGTCGCAGCCATGTGCCGCGGCGATCCGGGCCTTTTCCCGCGTGCCGACCGTGCCGATGACGGTGGCGCCCAGGTGCTTCGCCCACTGGCACAGCAAGAGCCCGACGCCGCTCGCCGCCGCATGGATGAGGATGGGCTCGCCCGGCAGCGGGCGATGGACGGGGTTGATCACCATCGAGGCGGTCAGCCCCTTGAGAAGAAGCGCCGCCGCCTGCGTCGCGGAAATCGCGTCCGGCAGAGGGATGAGACACGCCTCCGGCACGTTGCGCTCTTCGGCATAAGACCCGGTCGCTTCATAGAACGGGCCGCCGGTGCCGACATAGGCAACGCGATCGCCCGGCCGCGTGCCGCCCACGCCCGCCCCGACCGCCACCACCACGCCCGCCGCCTCGTTCCCTGGGATCACGGGGAAGCGCAGCGGCTGGGCCATGTAGAAGCCGCCGCGCCGCACGTTCACGTCGGAGAAATTGACGGCAATCGCGGTGTGGCGCAGGCGCACCTCGCCGGCGCCGGGCGGCGGCAGCTCGAACGTCTCCCAGCGCATCACCTCCGGGCCGCCATTGGCATGAAAGCGGATCGCTTGCGGCACGCCGTCCCCCTTTCGTCCCATCGCGCGAATGCCTGTCCCGGCTATGCCGCTCGGGGCAGCGGAGTCAAGGCGCTTTCGGCCCGGCGCGCCACCACTCCGTTGACAGACACGGCAGCTTCGTTGAGGCTCGTCGCACGCCGCGGTTGAGACGGCGGACAAGGGGGAGGCGAATTGCCATGCCCCGTTCGATCGAGGCCTTCGTCGGGACATCGCTCGACGAGGCGCGGGGCGCTCGACGTGCTCGCTCCGCCGACGGAGACGCTCGATGCCGACCTGCCGGTGCCGGTCGCCCCCGATCGAATGGGCGGTGACCGGCACCCGCGTCGTGCGCTATTGCGCCATCGCCGCGACTTTGTTCATGACCGGTAGGACGATGTGCGAGGGATGCTGCGCATCGTGGTAGATCGTGTCGGTGCCGACCTGGTCGGGCGTGTAGTCGTGCGCGAACGGGCCGTCGGTGAGCGGTGAGTTGCCGTTCGCGAGCTCGATGCGGATGCGGTCGCCCTTCTTGAAGACAAAGGCTGTCGGCATGACCGCGATCTCGAACTTGTAGACCTTGCCGGGGGTCAGCTTCTCAGGCGTGGTGGCGCTGTAGAAGGGCGCGTTCGGCATCGAATATTTCGGATCGAGCTGCCGCATCGAGGCCTTGAGCCAGCCCTTCGAGACATTGATCGACCGCGGCTCGGCGCCCTGCTGACGCTCGGCCTCCGCCTGCGGCAGCTGCTCGGCGACATTGACGATGAAGTCGGTGTCGGGGCGCGAGGAGGCCGCATAGAGCACGAGCTCGATCGGGCCGGCGACAGTGAGGTCGTCGGCGAGCGGCGCGCTCGTAAAGGTCAGCACGTGCCGCACCGGATCGGGCCGGCCGTTCTTGTCGAAGCCGACCACGCCCAGGCGCCACCCCTCGTCGGGATAATGGAACTCGGTGGTGCCGCTGGCGGCGGCCGCGCTGTCGACGAGCGCGCCGTCATTGAGCGAGCTGACGCTGCCCGAGGGACCCGTGGCGAGATAGAAGCTCGTATCGGTCGCACCCGGCGGCGGCCAGGTCGCAGCCGAGCGGATCTCGTCGGCGCCGCGCACGTAATAGCGCACGGCCGGCGCCTTGACGTAGTCGGTCTGCTGCCCTTTCAGGCACCAGTCATAGAAGGGCAGCATGTATTTCTCGTGGAAGGCCGGGCTCGCATAGTCGCCGACCGCGTCGTACAGCGTCGCACCGCCGAACAGCAGCAGCTTCTTCGGCCCGCTCGCGCGCTGGAACCCGATGATGTTGCCGTCAAGATGCAGATCGACCTTGGCCCACAATCCCACCGAGAACACGGGTATCTTGATCTGGTCGAGACGCTCGAGCGCCGAGCGCTCGCGCCAGAACGCGTCGTAGGTGGTGTGCTGGCGCATGGCATTGCCGAGGTCGTAGGGCATGGCGCGCGACGGCCCGGTGAAGGGTTCGGCATTGATGAGCCGCACGTTGCTCTCATACCATTCCGGGAAGAAGCTCGAGGAGATGCCGCCCTGGTAGGACGAGTTGTGGTAGCTGTCGACCATCCCGTCATAGGGCGCGATGCAGGCGAGATGCGGCGGATGCTCCTCCGCCATGAACCACTGCGCCATGGCGTAATAGGATTGGCCGACGCCGCCGACCTTGCCGGTGGACCACGGCTGCTTGGCGATCCATTCGATGATGTCGTAGTAGTCGTGCTGCTCGGCGGTGTCGAAATAGCGGTAGGTGCCGCCCGAGCGTCCCGATCCGCGCACATCGGCCTGGACATAGACGTAGCCGTGCTGGACGTACCAGCCGATCGGCCCGGTCTCGCGCCACAGGAACGCCGGGATCGCCGGCAGCCCGTTATTGTCGAAGCGATAGGGCGAGGCCGCGAAAAGCGCCGGGTATTTCCCCGGCTTCGCCGGCATGTAGAGCGCAACGGAGAGGCTTGTGCCGTCGCGCATCTTGACCGTGACGATTTTGGTGGGCGGCGCCTCGCCCTCGGCCGCCCGCGCGGGCGCCAGGCCGGCGAGGCCCAGGATGACGCACGCCGCCAGCGCGATCCGCAGCCAGGATCCTCTCATCGTCGCCTCCCTTTATCGACGGACGCGCGAGGCGCCCTCAGGGGGAACGCTAGGATCGTGCCGCGATACCGTCAAGCCGGTAGGGCGGACGATGGCGGCAGGCTCGCGCAACGGTTACGATGGCGTCACCATCGCCGCCGCCAAGGGGAACCCGGAATGAAGTTCGCCGTCTTCGATCACGTCGACCGCTCCGACCTGCCGCTGGCGCAGCAGTTCGACGACCGCTTGCGCTACGTCGCCGCGGCCGATGCGGCGGGATTTTATGCCTATCACGTCGCCGAGCATCACGCGACGCCGCTCAACATGGTGCCGGTGCCGGGGGTCTATCTCGGCGCGGTGGCGCGGGCGACGGAACGCATCCGCCTCGGGCCGCTGGTCTATCTCCTGCCGCTCTATTCGCCGCTCAGGCTCATCGAGGAGATCGCGATTCTCGATCATCTCTGTCACGGCAGGCTCGATGTCGGAGTGGGACGCGGCGTGTCACCGTTCGAGCTCAACTACCACAAGGTCGATCCGGAGACCTCGCGCGCGGTCTTTGCCGACGCCTTCGATTGCCTTCTGGCCGGCCTCACGCACGAGCGGCTCACCTATCACGGCACGCATTTCACCTATGACAACGTGCCGATGGAATTGAAGCCGCTGCAGCAGCCTACCCCGCCGTTCTGGTATCCGTCCTCGAACGAGACCGGGTCGCAGTGGGCCGGCGAGAAGGGCTTGCATTTCTCCACCCTCGGCGGCGTCGAGCGCGCGAAAGCCTGCGTCGATGCCTTCAAGAAGGGGCTCGCCACGCGTGGCGGTGCGGCGGCGGTGCCGAAACCGGAGATCCCCGGCGGCGTCGCCATCGGCGTCAACCGCCAGTGCGTCATCGCCGACACCGTCGAGGACGCCAAGCGCCTCGCCAAGCCCGCCTTCGACCGCTGGTATTCGAGCATCACCAAGCTCGAGCGCGAGAACGTGTCGGGGCCGCGCTACGTCGCCCACGTCACCGGCGACATGGAGACCGCGCTCAAGAGCGGCCAGATGATCGCCGGCAGCCCCCAGACGGTCGCGGCCGAGATCGCGCGCCAGGTGCGCGAGATCGGCGTCAACTACATGAACTTCAGCTTCTTCTTCGGCACGCTGGCGCTCGAGGACGCGTTGCGCTCGCTCGCGCTCTTTGCGCGCGAGGTGATGCCGAAATTCGCCGGATAGACCGGCGGCGGAGACCGCACATGCGCAGCGCGCCGGGAAAACCCAAGACCTTTGCGCTTCATTGGGGCAGCGGCATCATCGCCGAGGAGGCGCAGTTCACCGCGCGCTATCACCGCCCGACGATCCAGCTTCTCGAATTCACCGAGGGCGAGGCGGCGGGCACGTGCGAGATCCGCTTCTGCCATTACGACCATCACGGCCGCTTCCAGCGCTCGCCCCTCATCATCGATGAAAGCGACCTGCCGGCTTTGAAGCGCGCGCTCAAGGCGACGCCGCGCCTGCGCCGGATGCTGGCGAAGCTCGCCGGCGAATGACGCCGCCTGCGTCCGCAGGGGCGCCGACGCGCCTGTGCCGCGATTGCGGCCGCCTCGATCATCCAACGCCCCATCCCGCCCCTGCCTGCGCCGGCTGCGGCTCGAACCGGGTGCTCGATCATGCGGAGCTCACCGAGCTCGCGATCGCGCATGTCGATTGCGACGCGTTCTATGCCAGCGTCGAGAAGCGTGACCGGCCCGATCTGGCGGAGCAGCCGGTGATCGTCGGCGGCAGCTTGCGCGGCGTGGTGCTGACGGCGTGCTATGTGGCGCGGCGCTGGGGCGTGCATTCGGCGATGCCCATGGCGCATGCGCTGCGGCTTTGTCCCGACGCCACGGTGATCCGCCCGGACATGGAGAAATACCGCCGCGAATCGCGCCGCATCCGCGACCTCATGGAGAGCGCGAGCGCGGTCGTCGAGCCGGTATCGATCGACGAGGCCTATCTCGATCTCGAAGGCGGCGCCGGCACGGAACCGCCGGCGCGCACGCTGGCGCGCCTGGCCCTCCTGATCGAGCGGCGCGTCGGCGTCACCGTCTCGATCGGGCTTGCGCCCAACAAGATGCTGGCCAAGGTGGCGAGCGATCTCGGCAAGCCGCGCGGCTTCCGCATCATCGGGCGATCCGACGCCGCTGCGGTCCTGGGGCCGATGAAGGTGCGGGTGCTGCCGGGCGTCGGGCCGGTCACGGCGACGCGGCTCGAAGCCTTGGGCTTCCAGACCGTCGCCGACCTTGCCGCCGCGAACGAGGACGAGATGGTGCATCGCTTCGGCCGCTGGGGACGGCGCCTTTCGCGCTTTGCCCGCGGCGAGGATGCACGCCCGGTCGAGCGCAGCCGCGATCCCGCCGTCACCATCGGCGCCGAGCGCACCTTCGAGCGCGATCTGCGCCACCTCGCCGAGATGGAGCCCGAGCTACAGCGCCTGTGCGGCCGCGTCGCCGAGCGGCTGCAGCGCGCCGAACGGGCGGCCTCGGTCATCACCCTCAAGCTGCGCCGTGCCGCCGACCGCCATACCAGCACCCATGCCTGCCGTCCGCGCGACCCGACGATGCGCGCCGAGATCATCCTCGCCACGGTGCGGCCGGTGCTGGCGCGGCTCCTCGACGGCGCCGCCTACCGCCTCGTCGGCGTGACCGCCCACGATCTCGTTCCGGCCTACCTCGCCGACCCGCCGGACCTGTTCGAGTAGGGACGATATAATGAGGGAAGCTATCCCAAAGCACGCCAGGCCGGGCTTGCGCGCAGGAGCGCGATAATCCGGTCGGGCGTGATCGGCGCGGTGGCGAGATGCACGCCGAAGGGTGCGAGCGCGTTCTCCACCGCGGCCACGATGGCGGCGGCGGCGGGAATGGTGCCGCCTTCGCCCGCGCCCTTGGCGCCCAGGGGATTGAGCGGCGACGGCGTCTCCAGATGCACGGCATCGATATGCGGCACGTCGCCGGCGCCGGGCAGGAGATAATCGCCGAAGGTGGTCGTCAGCGGCTGGGCATCATCGTCGTAAATCATCCATTCCAGCAGCGAATTGCCGATGCCATGCGCGACCGCGCCCTGGATCTGCCCATCGACGATGAAGGGGTTGATGAGCTTGCCGCTGTCGTGTGCGACCGTATAGTTAAGAATATGCACCGCGCCGAGGTCGGGATCGACCTCGACCTCGACGACGTGGCAGCCATTGCAATAGGCGGCCTGACTCGGCGTGAAATAAGCGGTGTGCTCGAGCCCGGCGCCCTGGCCGGCGGGAAAAGAAAACCCGGGCATGCCCTGCGCAATGCGGGCGAGATCACTCAGGGCGATGAAGCGGCGGTTGCCGCCGGTGGCCTCGACCTGGCCGTCGGCGAGGACAAGATCGGCCTCCTCCGCCTCGAGCACGCGCGCGGCAAGGCCGATGATCTGCGCGCGCACACTGTCGGCGGCGATGAGCGCCGACGGCCCGGCATTGGCGGTGATGCGGCTGGCAAAGGTGCCGACGCCCATGGCGATGGCGCCGGTATCGCCCACCGTGACCGAAATCTGCTCGATCGGCAGGTTGAGCCGCTCGGCGCAGATCTGTGCCAGCGTCGTGCGGTGCCCCTGTCCCTGCGGCGCGGCGCCCGAGCGCACCGAGACGCGGCCGTTCTGGAGCACGCGGACCGTCACCCCCTCGAACGGCCCGAGCCCGGTGCCTTCCACATAATTGCCGATGCCGATGCCGATGAAGCGGCCTTGCTGGCGCGCCGCCGCCTGGCGCGCGGGGAAATCGTCATAGCGCGCGAGCGCGAGCGCCTTTTCCTGGCACGCCGGGTAATCGCCGCTGTCATAGACCAGCGGCTTGCCGTCGCGGAAGGTGAGGCCGACGGCGTAAGGCATCTGCGTCGGCGCGATGAAATTGCGACGGCGGATTTCGGCGCGGTCGAGCTTCAGCTCGCGCGCGGCGCGGTCCATCAGCCGCTCCATCGCGAAGACCGCCTGCGGCCGGCCGGCACCGCGCACCGGCGTCGTCGGTACCTTGTTGGTGTAGGCGACGGTCACCTCGATATCATAGGCCGGCAGAACGTAAGGGCCAGGCACCGTCGCCGCCGCGATGAAGGGCATGATGATGCCCCACGGCACGTAGGCGCCGGTGTCGTGCAACATCGTGCCGCGCACGCCGCGCAGCTTGCCGTCGCGCTCGACCGCGATTTCGAGCGACCAGTACTGGTCGCGCTCCTGCGTCGCGGAAAGGAAATGCTCGCGCCGGTCCTCGATCCATTTCACCGGCCGGCCCAACCGCAGCGAAGCCGCGGCAACGACCGCGTCCTCGGCATAGAACACCGCCTTCGGCCCGAAGCCGCCACCCACATCGGGCGCGATGACGCGGATGGACTCGGGATCGCGGCTCAGAAGATCCGCCAGCGAGGCCTTGCCCAGATGCGGCGTCTGGGTCGAGGACCACAGTGTCAGCATGCCGTCGGCCGGATCGATGCGCGCGAGCACGCCGCGGCACTCAAGCGCGTGGCCGCAGCCGCGGTGCTGCCACAACTCCTCGCGGAAGACATGGGGTGCTGCGCCAAACGCCGCCGCGACATCGCCATAGGCCGCCTTGAACACCGCCGCCTTGTTCGAAGCCGCGCCGAGCCGGCAGTGCGGCGCATCGGCAGCGACCGCGGCGCGGCAATCGCCGACCGCCGGCAGCCGGTCGTAATCGACGGCAATGGCGGCGACGGCGTCTTCGGCGCGATGGCGACTGTCGGCGACGACGATGGCGATCGCCTCGCCGACGAAGCACACCTCGTCGCGCGCCAGGCAATAGGGCGTCGCGAGATCGGAGATCGCGGGATTGGGAACCAGCATCGGCATGCGCGCCTCGCGCATGCGCGCGGGCATGTCGGCGGCAGTCAGGATGGCATGGACGCCCGGCATCGCCGCTGCGGCCGTGGTGTCGATCGCGCCGAGCCGGGCATGCGCGAGGCTGGAGCGCAGAAACGCCGCGTGCAGCATCCCCGGCAAATGCATGTCGTCGACAAACCGGCCGGCGCCCGACCAGCAGCGGCGGATCCTCGCTCCGCAGCACCCGGGCGCCGATCGCGCGCACCCCCATGTCACGCAGCCTGGCCAAAGAGGCGGCACACGGCGCGCCACACCGCGCCAAAGAACAGGGCAAAGCCCGAGACGCCCTTCTTCGCTTCGGCCAGGGCGGCGACGCGCTCGCTCTCGCTACCCTCGATCTGGGTTTTCAGCGTTTCAGCGAAACGGTTGACCATCTGCTGCGCCATGTCGGTGATCATGGCGGCACCGCGGCCATATTGTGCGACCGCGCCGTTGAGCGTGAGGTCGGTGACGATGTGGACGTGACTGGTGCGCGGCGCGGTCTGCGCGAGCGTGAATTCGACCAGGGCCTGCGCGCCGCCGCGCCCCTTGGCCTCGGTGCCGCTCGCCTTGACGCGGACGCGGCGCCTTGCCTCGTCCGCTTCCTCGATCTTCGCAGTACCGACGAAGCTCACGGCGACGGGGCCGAGGCGCACGGCGACGCGGCCCTTGTAGGTCTCGGCATCGATGACCTCGAGAAGCTCGGCGCCGGGCAGGCACGGCGCGACGCGCTCAATATCGAGCAGCACGCGCCACGCCTCAGGCGGCGGCAAAGGCACGTCGAAATCATTTTCGAGCTTCATGACGTGCGCGACTTTAGGGAGCGATCCCAGCGGTGACAAGGGCATGGCATCGCATCCCTTGTACGCGCGCCATTGACACCGCCCTGCCGTCGCGGTTCTCTCGCCTGCCGCCTCACGCCTGGAAGCAACGATGGCGCACGCCACGGCGCTCACGCGCTCTTATGCCGACCTGCACGAGCATCTCGACCGCCTCGACAAGGCGGGGCTGCTCTATCGCATCGACGCGCCGGTCAACAAGGACACCGAGATGCACCCGCTGGTGCGCTGGCAGTTCCGCGGCGGCATCGCCGAGGAGAACCGCAAGGCGTTCCTCTTCACCAACATCGTCGATGGCAAGGGGCGGCGCTACGACCTGCCGGTGGTGATCGGCGCCTATGCCGCAACGCCCGAGATCTACCGCATCGGCATGAACGTGGCGGGGATTGCCGATATCGGCCCGGCGTGGGAGCGCGCGATCGCCCATCCGGTGCCGCCGCGCGTCGTCACCGAGGCGCCCTGCCAAGAGGTGGTGATCACGGGCGCGGCGCTTGACAGCCGATGGCCAGGGGCTCGCGGCGCTGCCGATCCCGATCTCGACGCCCGGATTCGACGCCGCACCCTATCTCACCGCGACCGGCGTCATCACCCGCGACCCCGACAGCCGCGTGCAGAACATGGGCACCTATCGCGGGCAGCTCAAAGCGCCGGCGCGGCTCGGCATGATGATGCTCGCCAACATCCGCGCCGGCGGGCTCGAGCATTGGCGCAAGTACCGCGCGCGCGGCCAGCCCATGCCGGTCGCCATCATCGTCGGTGCGCCGCCGCTCGTCGCCTTCCAGGGCCCGCAGAAGCTGCGGCTCGATCTCGACGAGTTGAGCGTCGCGGGCGGGCTGGCCGGGGGCGCGATCAACGTCGTGCGCGGCCGCACCGTCGACCTCCTGGTGCCGGCCGAGGCCGAGCTCGTGATCGAAGGCGAGGTCGATACCGATTGCCTGGAGCCGGAGGGGCCTTTCGGCGAATCCCACGGCTATGTCGCGCTCGAAGACTACAACACGGTGGTGCGGGTCACCGCGATCACGCGGCGGCGGGATGCGATCCTGACCTCGATCATCTCGCAGGTGACGCCGAGCGAATCGAGCGTGGTGAAGCGCCTGGCCTACGAGCCCATGTTCCTCGCCCATCTGCGCGACCGGCTCGGCATCGCCTCGCTTCGCCGCGTCGCGCTGCACGAGCCCTTGACCAACCTTCGCCGCATCGTGCTGCTACAATTCGCGCCCGGCGCGGAACGGGAGGAGATCTGGCGCGCGCTCAACGGCACCCTCACGCTCCAGGCGGCGATCGGAAAGTTCGTCATTGCCATCGACGAGGACATCGATCCCGACAATGCCGATGCGGTGTTCTGGGCGATGTCGTACCGCTGCAATCCCGCGACGGACATGCACATCGTGCCGTTGCGCGAGGCGGGCCACGGGCCGCGCACCGAGGGCGAGCAGGAGATCGAATTCGGCGCTCCTGATCGATGCGACGATGAAGCACAAGATGCCGCCGGTGGCGCTGCCGGCGCGGGAATTCATGGAGAACGCGAAGGCGCTGTGGGAGCGGCTGGGCCTGCCGAAGCTCCGGCCGCAGACGCCGTGGCACGGCTATTCGCTGGGCGACTGGACCGAGGAATGGGCCGCCAACGCCGCGCAGGCCACGCGCGGCGACTGGGCCAGCCGCAGCGAATCCTATCGCCAGCGCCGGCGCGCGGACGTGGCGCCCAATACGCCTGTGCGCGCCGTCGAAGATCCCGAATGATGCCGCGCCCGGGGTTGGCAAATGACGACAAACCGTCCCATGATGGAACCATGATGGCGGCTCGCAACAGCGCTGCCACCGCGGCACCCGCGATCTTGCTGTCCGGCGTCGACAAATGGTTCAAGACGCAAGACGAGCCCGTGCACGCGCTGGCATCGACGGACCTCGCGGTGGCGACCGGGGAAATGGTCGTGCTGCTGGGGCCGTCGGGCTGCGGCAAGACCACGCTGCTGCGCATCGTCGCCGGCCTGACGCAGCCGACCAAGGGCGTGGTGCGCGTGCTCGGCCGCGATCTCTGGGTCAACGATACGCGCCAGAGCGATGTCGTCGCCGGCATGGGCATCGTGTTCCAGGACGCCAATCTTTTCCCGTGGCTCTCGATCGAGGGCAACATCACGCTGCCGCTCGAATTGAAGGGCGCGCGCCAAGGCGGGGCGGCTGGCGCGCGCGCGCGAGCTCATGCAGCTCGTCGGCATTGCCGGGTTCGAGAAGCGCTGGCCGCGCGAGCTGTCGGGCGGCATGCGCCAGCGCGCGGCGATCGCGCGCGCGCTGTCCTACAATCCGGACATCCTGCTTGATGGACGAGCCGTTCGGCGCGCTCGACGCCATGACGCGCGACCAGATGAATATCGAGCTGCAGCGCATCTGGATGGAGACGCGAGGCAAGACCATCCTCCTGGTCACGCATTCGATCGGCGAGGCCGTGTTCCTCGCCGACCGCGTGGTGCTGCTGTCGCCGCGGCCGGGGCGGATCGATACTGTCGTCGAGGTCGACTTCGCGCGCCCGCGCTCGCTCGACGTGCAGGCCTCGCCCGAGTTCCAGCGCATCGTCACCGACCTGCGCCACCGCCTGGTCGACGATTTCCTGAGAGGGCACGGACATGACCGATACCGCCGCCCCCCAATCGTGCGCGCAACGCCAGGAATAGCCTGCCGTGGATCTCGACGCCTGTGCTTGCGTCGGCGCTCATCCTGGCTGGCAGCTCTATGTCACGCAGTCGCACATCTCGGCCTTCATCCTGCCCTCGCCGCTAGCGGTGTGGAAGGCGTGGCTCGATCTTCTGGGTCAAGCCCGCGCGCCTGGGGCCACGCCGGGACGACCGTCTACGAGACGCTGGTGGGGTTCGCCTGGGGCTCTTCGTCGGGGTCGGGCTCGGCGTGCTCATCGGCCGCATCCGCTGGCTCGAGATGACGCTCAACCCGTTCATCGTCGCGGTCCAGGTGGTGCCCAAAGTCGCTTTCGTGCCGCTCTTCGTCGTGTGGTTCGGCTTCGGCATCACCAGCAAGGTGATCGTCTCGGCGGTGCTCGCGTTCTTCCCGATCCTCACCAACACGGTGCTGGGCGTGAAGTCGGTCGAGAGCGGCCATCGCGACGTGATGACCAGCCTCAATGCCTCGCGCTTCGCCGTGTTCTGCCGGCTCGAGCTGCCGAGCTCGCTGCCCTACATCCTCACCGGGATGGAGGTCGGCATCGTTCTCGCCATCATCGGCGCCATCGTCGGCGAATATCTCGGCGGCAATAGCGGCCTCGGCTATCTCCTGATCTCCAAGATGAACGCCTTCGAGACCGACGGCCTGTTCGCGGTCATGATCCACATGACGCTCCTGGGCTTCGTGTTCTATTTCGCGGTCGGCGCTGCTGCGCCGGCTCATCATCCCCTGGCACCAGTCGGTGGGGCGCGACGCCGGCGCATGAGGGAAAGACGATGAGGTCACGACGTGCATTCCTGGCCGGCGCCGTGGCGGCGATCGGCGCTCCTTGCCTCTTTGGACGCGCCTTAGCGGCGGAAAAGATCACCGTGCTCACGGGGTTTGGCCTGCTGCCCAACTTCATCGAGATCATGAATGCTTATTCCGGCGGCCACTTCGCCGCGGCGGGCCTCGATGCGACCGTTGTGGGCGCGCACGGAACGGCGATCGAGATGCAGGAGATGATCGCCGGCGAGGCGGCATTCGGTCGCGTCGCCGCGCTCGACCAGATGAACGCCATCGCCAAACAGCATGTCCCCTTCATCGCGGTCGCCACGATCTGCCAGGGCTCGACCTTCCAGGTCACCAGCCTCAAGGACAAGCCGATCGACACGGTGGCGGCGCTCGCGGGCAAGACGGTGGGCGTCGTCTCGGTCGGCGGCAGCACCGAGATGCTGCTCGACCTCATGCTGAGCAAAGCGGGGATCAGCAAGGATGCGGTGAAGCGCCAGTCGGTCGGCGACAATCCCGGCGCGGTCGAGTTCGTGCGGCGCGGCCGCATCGACTGCTTCATCGCCTCGCTCAACACCGTGGTAGCGATCGAGCGCAGCGGCACGCCGCTCACCTATTGGAGCACCGACCGCTATGTGCCGATGCCGGGCCAGGTCTATCTCACCACGCAATCGGTGATCGCCGCCAAGCCGGACGAGGTGGTGCGCTTCCTCAAGGCCATCAAGGCATCGGTGGACGAACTTCTGGCCAAGCCGCTCGCCCCCCTCTTCACGCGCGCGGCGAAGGATTTCGATATTCCCGGCCTCACCGACATGGCGATGACCGTCGCCGTGCAGCAGGCGTCCGCCGCGCAATTATGGCTTGTCGATGGCAAGCAGAACCTGTTGCGCAACAACCCCGCGCGCTGGACCGCCGGCGTGGCGACACTGCGCGCGGCCGGTCTCAACCTCGGGGATGCGGCCACGCTCTATACCAACCAATTTATCGATACGGCGCTCAAGACATGAAACTTGCGCGCGGGGTCCGCCGGATCAGTGCGAACCGGTTCCATTGGACTTACGTATTATTAACCACGCGCCCTCTAGCGTCCTGCCCTGAGATTATCTAATTTTCCTTGGCAGCATTTCAGTTCTTTTCGTGGCGCGTGATTCCCAATCTCCGGATCTGAGCGGCGAAGCGAACCTCCCCGGCGACGCTGCGCTCCCTCGAGCCGCATTCAGGGCACTCGTTTGCGATGGCGTGTTCTCGCAGGCGTTGGGGGTTCTGACCGGCGGGACCCTTCTGGTCGGCTGCGCCCTGAGCCTCGGCGCCTCGCCCGCCTTCATCGGCATTCTTTCGGCGGTGCCGTTTTTCGGGCAGCTCGCGCACGTGCCCGGGATCATCCTGGTTGAGCGGATGCGCCGGCGCAAAGCGATCTGCGTCGCGGTGACGCTGCTGGCGCGGATGATGCTGGTGCCGCTGGCGATGGTTCCCATGCTCGCCGACCGGAACCTGGCGCTCGATGTCCTTCTGCTCTGCCTCGCCGTGGTGGCGCCGCTGGGCGCGATCGGCGGCTGTGCGTGGATGTCGTGGACCTGCGATCTGGTGCCGCATGCGCGGCTGGGCCACGTTTTCGCGCGGCGCCAGCTCTGGGCCAATTTTGCCGCGGTCCTCGCGGGCCTTGCCGGCGCAGGGCTCGTCGATGGCTGGACGCGGTTCTGGCCGGGGTGGCGCATGGGCGGTTATGTCGGCGTCTTCACGCTGGCGATCGGCGCGGCCATGGCCAGCACATGGTTCCTCACGCGGATGCCCGACGTCGCGATGCCGCCCAGCGAGTCCGGTCATCTCGGCATGCTCTTCGCCAAGCCGTTCCGGGACGCGAATTTCCGCCGCGTCATGATCTTTCTCGGAAGCTGGACCTTCGCCGTCAACCTGGCGATGCCGTTCTTCACGGTCTATCTCGTGCAGGATCTGGGCTGCGGCCTGACCGTGCCGATCGTGCTCACGGTCGTGGGGCAGGGCGCCAACATCCTCGCGCTGCCGTGGTGGGGCCGCGCCTCCGACCGGCTGTCCAACAAGCGGGTGATCGCGATCGCGGCGCCGATGTTCCTCGCGGCGGTGCTGTGCTGGGTGATCGCGGCCGAGCCCTCGCCCCATGCCATGACCCTGCCGCTCATCTTCGCCGCCGAGATCGTGCTGGGCGCGGCCAGCGCCGGGCTCGACCTTGCCAGCGGCAACATCGCGCTCAAGACCGCGCCGCGGGGCGCCGGCACGGTCTATCTCGGCACCAACGGCTTGTTCAAGTCGGTGTGCGGCGGCATCGCGCCGATCGCCGGCGGCTACCTCGCGCAAGCGCTTTCCGGCATGCCCGGCACGATCGTGCTGCCCTGGCTCGGCCACGCCATCACCGGCCTCAGCGTGCGGCCGCTGATGGTGGTGTTTATCGCCGCGTGCATCGGCGGGTTATTGGCGCTGACGCGCCTGCGCCGCATCGTCGAGGCCGGCGAGCCCGCTTTGCCCTCAAGCCGCCAGCGCAGCCCCGCCTTGACAGGCCTGAAGCCCGACCGGATCATTGCGCGATAACCGGAATCGAGGGGGTTTCTCATGATTCACGAGCTTCGCGTCTATCACTGCATGCCCGGCAAGCTCCACGCGCTGGTGCAGCGGTTCCAGAACGTCACCGATCATCTGTTCCAGAAGCACGGCATCCACCAGATCGGCTATTGGACCGTGGCGGTCGGCGAATCCAATGATTTCGTCTATATGCTGCAATGGGATTCGCTCGACGAACGGGCGCGGCGGTTCGCGGCGTTCCAGAACGATCCCGAATGGCTCGCGGCGCGTGCCAAGAGCGAGGACGGCGGCCCCTTGGTGGCGTCGATCACCAACTCGATCCTTTTGCCGACCAGCTTCTCGAAGACGAAATAATGCGGCGCGGCCACGCATCCGTTTGCGCCGCCGCCGCCCTGCGCTGACCCCATCGTACCGTGACGGAAGCCCCGGACGCCGCTCCCACCGAGGCGGCGCCCTACCTGCCGTTCGCGGGCGGGCGCTTTCGCCTGGCGATGGGACTGATGCCATTGCCGCCCGCGCGATGGATCGAGATCGACGGCGATCTCGCCGCCGATCTCGCCGCCAAGCGCGCGCTCCTCGAGCAGCGCCACGGCGAAGTCTTCGCGACGCTGCCGGAGGCCGAGGCACCCTCGCTGGAATTGCTGGCCGAACTGGCCGATCATCTGGCGCGCGACCATGCCGCGATCTTTCGCTGCGATGGCGGTCGCCTCGTCAACACGGCCACCGGCGAGAGCTGGGACGTCGCGCGACCGGCGTTTCATCCGCTCGATCTGTGCGGCCGTCTGGTGCAGGAGGATTTCTGCGTCATCGGCGCGGCAGGCGGCCCGTCATGCCTCATCGGCGCCACGCTGTGCGCGCCGTCGCGCTGGCGGCTTGGCGACAAGATGGGCCGGCCGCTTACCGCGATCCACATGCCCGTTCCGGGCTATGACGAGACGCTGGCGCGCCCGGTCGATGGCTTCTTCGCCAAGGTGAAGCCGGGCAAGCCGGTATGGCGCCTTAATTGGACCATCCTCGACAATCCCGCGCCATTTCAGCCGGAGCCGAGCGCGGCGGACATGCCCGTCACCGCTGCCGATGCCGGCCGGCTGTTGTGGCTTCGCGTCGAGCGCCAGACGCTGCGAAGGCTTGCCGCGACAAATGCGGTAATCTTCACGATCCGCACCTACATCACCCGCCTCGACGCGGCGATCGCCACGGCCGAAGTCGCAAGCGAGCTTGCCGCCACCGTGCGCGACGCGCCGACAGCAACGCTGGACTACAAACACATCACGCCGTTCCGGACAGCGCTTCTGGCCTGGCTCGATGCGCGCGCGACACGCGCCGTCACGGCATGATGCGCCAGGTCATGTCGTTGCTGTCGCGGCAGTCTGTCCGCTGTCGATAGCCTTGAAGCTCCACCACCACATCCCCTTCCAGGCGCCGCGCCGATGCTTCCGCGGCGAGGCATGCCTGCCGGTCGAGGGCATGCAGCGTGACGATGACGACGGCGGGAAATCCCCTCGCATCTATCGTGGCCAGGCGCGCTCCCAGATCCGCTTGCAAAGCCTTCTTTATCTCGTCGGCCGAGGCGGTCGCGGGCAGCCCACGGACGGTGCCGGCGGCGGCGGCGAGATCGCCACGGATGGCAGCGCCGGGTGGCTGCGACGCGAATAGGGCCGCGCAGGCTCCGACCACGCACGCGGCACTCGCCAGCACGCGCAGCCGCCGCGGCAGCCCGACGCGCCAGCGCCGGCGCGGGGGACGGCTGTGCAGGCTGCTGACCACGGGCAGGCTCGGGCTTGTCCGCATTGTTTGGTGTCAGTGTCTCGCAGCGAAATCGGGCGGTTCTGTGGCCCGACCGAGGAAAGAATCGGCCGATCCGTACAATACTAAGGATATATGGTTTCCAACCTCTAAAAAAACCCGGCGTGAGCGGTCATTTGGCGCTCCGGGCGCCGATGCCGACGAGCCCCCCTTCCCGCACCGCGTCGCGTACGGGATAATCGGCGCGTTCAAGAGGAGCGTTCATGGACGGAACGGTTGCCGACAGGCTCAAAGAGGCCCATCACGAGCATCCCGATGCCGTATTTACGGTTTTCACCGTGTCAGGTCACGTGATCTCGGGCCGCATCACTTTGTGGGGAAAGCTCGTCACGCTCGCCGCCGGCAAGGAGACCGCCGTGGTTGCCGACGAGCGGATCGAGGCGTTTTCCTTCCGCGAGTCGTAAAAGAACGCGCCCCGCCTCGGATGAGGCAGGGCGCGCGCTCTCGGCCCGCGGATTGCGCCGGTTACAAGCCGACGCGCAGACCTACCATGATGGTATTCGTGCGCAGGTCCGCCTTGAGCGGCGAGACCGACGTGCTGGTGTTGTCGCTGAACCCGGTGCGTGCATCGCCGAGGTCCAGATACTTGTACGAGACATCAAGCGTGGTGTTGGGGCTGAGGCTGTAGCCGACACCGGCGCCGAGGCCCCAGGCAAAACTCGTGTTCGTGTCGCCCGCGATGGTACCACCGACAAGCGTGGAGCCCATGTTGTCGACTTGATTGCGCGCGGCGCCGATGCCGCCATCAATATAAGGCTGGAACGGACCGAAAGCGGTGGGCGCCACCCCTGCCAGATCGAAATAGGTGTTCACCATTCCCACCAGCGAATTGATGTTCGCCGTCTCGACGCTGCCGGCGCCGACATTGTCGCTGCCGGAGAATTTGAGCGAGGGAATGTAAGTGAGCGTCCCGTCAAAGCGCAAATAGGGCGCGACCCGCGTGCCGACGCCGATATCGAACGCGCCGGTGCCGTCGATGCCGCCTTTGATGCGGCCGCCCGGCCCGAGCAGTGCATTGTTTGCGACCGGGTCATCGCTCTTGAAATGGGCATCGGGTGAGAGGGCGCCGCCGAGATCGCCGCGGACATAGGGCTGGCCGATATACCAGGACCCGACAGTTTGCGCGGAAGCGCCGCAACTCCACGCCGCGACCACGCCGGCGGCAACGACATACAAAGGTTTCATGCCAAATACTCCTGTGCGAGCATGCGCACGCTACGGACGCGCCATGCTCGTTTGCTGCACGCGAGGGATAAACAAACCCTCGGGCTATTCGTATGCACGCGCGTGCCCGTTCATTCACTGCATTAGCGCAATCGTGATCGGCCATATTGTCGCGGGGAAGATAATCTCGCATCGAGCCTATAATACTGGGGCAGTGTGCCATCCTGGAGATGTCCGATGCCGGCGCTGCGTGCAGCGACGCTCCTTGTGATCATTCTGTGTTCGCCGGCGGCGTCGGCGCGTGCAGCGGAGCTTGCCGATCTTCTCGGCACGATCCGCTGGGGCGAAAGCTCGGCCGAGATTACACGCGCGTTAGGTGCGCGCGCCCTACAGCTCAACCCGCCGATCGAATTCGGCGACAGCCTTGTCGATGTCGCGCTGCGCGACTTCACATTCGGTGGCTATCGCTTTGTCGTCTATTTCCAGATGGACAAGACGAGCCACGGCCTGAAGCGCGTGATGCTCGAGCGCCAGCGCCACGGGGCCAATCCGATGGTGTATCGCGCCGTCGTCAATGCGCTGCAGCACGACTATGGCGCGCCGGTCTCGGCATGCGCCGCGCAGCCCGGGCGCAAGAATGGTTATCAGGCGGCGGTCGAGCGCGTCTGGCAGGGCGACGGCGTCACCATCCACGCCATCTTGCGCGACACCACGATGGAAGCGTCCGAGAGCTGTTTCAGGGCGGTGATCGCGGCCTGCGGTCTGACCGGCCACCTCTTCGTCCAGATCACGCCGCGCACCGCCGGCGCGCCCGCCTGCGGCTGAGGCGTCACAGGAAGCTGTAGGGATCGATATCGACCTGCACGCGCACGCTTGTCGCGACCTTGACGCGCGCCAGCCATTGCCGCAGCACCGCCTGGAGATTGACGCCGCGCCGCGCCTTCACGAGGAACCGACGGCGATGACGCCCGCGCAGTACCGCCAGCGGCGCCGGCGCGGGGCCCAGCGTCTCCACGCCCGGCATCTGCGGCGCGGCGCGGGCGAAGGCGCGCGCGGTGAAGTCGGCGCTCTCCTCGTCGTTGGCGGCGATGATGAGCGCGGCGAGGCGGCCGAACGGCGGCAAGCCCTGCTCCTTGCGCGCGTCGGCTTCCGCAGCGAGGAAGCGGTCGCGATCGTCGCTCATCAAGGCGCGCATCACCGGATGCTCGGGCATGTAGGTCTGGAGATAGACGATCCCCGGCCGGTCGGCGCGCCCGGCGCGGCCCGCGACCTGATGAAGAAGCTGGAACGTGCGCTCGGCCGCGCGCAGATCGCCGCCGCCGAGACCGAGATCGGCATCGACCACGCCGACCAGCGTCAGCAGCGGAAAATGATGCCCCTTCGCCACCACCTGCGTGCCGATGAGCACGTCGATGCGATGCGCCTCGACCGCATCCATGAGCTCGGCGATGGCGTGCGGGCCGGTGAGCGTGTCGCTCGCCATGACCGCAAGGCGCGCTGCGGGAAAGCGTGCCGCCATCTCCTCGCACAGCCGCTCCACGCCCGGACCGCAGGGCGCGAAGCTCTGCGCCGCGCCGCAATTGGGACAGAGCGGCGGCAGCCGCTCACCATGACCGCAATGGTGGCAGCGCAGCACGCCGAGCAGGCGGTGTTCCACCAGCCACGCCGTGCAGTTCGGGCATTGCAAGCGGTGGCCGCAGGCGCGGCACAGCGTCAAGGGCGCATAGCCGCGGCGGTTCAGGAACAGCATCGCCTGCTCGCCCGCCTCGAGCGTGGCGGTGAGCGCCGTGACCAACGGCGGTGCAAGAAAACGCTGGCGCGGCGGCGGTGTGCGCCGCATGTCGATGACGCGGATCTCCGGCAATTGCGCCACGCCATAGCGCGCGGGAAGGTGGATCGAGCGATAGCGTCCCTGCTCGATATTCGCCGTGGTCTCGAGCGATGGCGTCGCCGACACGAGAACGATCGGCACCTTGGCGATCGAGGCGCGCACCACGGCCATGTCGCGCGCGTGATAGATGACGCCTTCCTCCTGCTTGAAGGAGGCGTCCTGCTCTTCGTCGACGACGATGAGGCCGAGATCGGCGAATGGCAGGAAGAGCGCCGAGCGCGCGCCGACGATGACGCGCGCCGTGCCATCGGCAACCGCGCGCCAGGCGCCGCGCCGCGCCGTCGCCGCAAGATCGGAGTGCCATTCGACGGGATTTGCACCGAAGCGCTCGACAAAGCGCGCGAGCCATTGCGTCGATAGCGCGATCTCCGGCAGCAGCACCAGCACCTGGCGTCCGCGCTCGAGTGCCGCGGCGACCGCCGCGAAATAGACCTCGGTCTTGCCGGAGCCGGTGACGCCGTCGAGCACGGAGACACCAAAGGAATTTCCGGTGGCGGCAATGAGCCTGTCGGCCGCGTCGCGTTGCGCCGCCGAAAGCGCGAGCCCGGGGCGATGCCAGTCGGGCACCACGGGCGGCTGCTCCGCCGGCAGCCCCACGACATCGAGCAGCCCCGCCTGCGCCAGCGCGCGCACCACGCCCGTGCCGCAGGCGGCGTGCCGCGCGAGCTCGATCGCGGGCAGCGGCGGCCCATCGGCAAGGACGGAAAGGACGCGGCGGCGCTGCGGCGTCAGCGAGTCGCCGCCAGTCGCATGCGCGGCGCGGCCGGCGTCGCTCAAAGCAAAGGCGGCGATGGTGCGCGGCGGCAACAGTGCGTCGGAAACGCTCATCGCCATGCGCAGCACAGCCCCCGGCGGCGACAGCGTGTAGGCTGCCACCCAATCGATGAAGTCCCGGAGTTCCGCGCGCAGCGGCGGCACCGCCAGACGCTCGAGGACGCGGCGCAGCCGTGCCTGCTCCACCCCGCCCGTGGCCGCCCCCCAGACCACGCCGACGATGGTGCGCCCGCCCAAGGGCACGTGCACGAAATCACCGGGCGCCAGCGCCATCTCCTCGGGCGCCTCGTAGTCGTAGGCACCATGCAACGGTAGCGGCAGCAACACGCTGACGTGCGCGGCGACGGCGGCGCATCTGGCGTGGCGGTCGGGCATGGGATACACTCTTATGATGAAAGACGCGGCCGTTCCAGCCACGGTCGCGTCCGGGGAGGACCGGATGACGCTCTTCATCGGCACCGCCGATCGCGCCGGGCTCCGCGCTCCCGCGGGCGCCCGCCGTGGCGACGGGGCCGATTCCCGCCGGCCGCAGCTTTGCGGCGCTGCGGCATAGTCATCGGAGCCGACGGTGGACCGCCCCAAGGACAAAACCTCCGCCCTCGAGCCGCCGCGCCCGGCGCTGCCCGCGCGCACGGTCGCTGCCGCCGAGGTCGCGGCCTATCTGCGCCAGCATCCGGATTTTCTGATCGAGCATGCCGAGCTTCTCGACATCCTGACGCCGCCGACGATGCAGCGCGGCGAGCGCGTCGTCGACATGCAGCATTTCATGCTCGAGCGCCAGCGTGCCGAGACCGCGCGGCTCAAGGCGCAGCAGCGCACCCTCATCGCCACGACGCGCGCCAATCTCGCCAGCCAGGGCCGCGTTCATGCCGCGGTGCTGTCCCTGCTCGCGGCGCAAGGCTTCGAGCAGCTCATCCAGATCGTCACCACCGATCTCGCCGTGCTGCTCGACGCCGACGTGGTGACGATCGGGGTGGAGCAGATCGGCACGGCGCGGCCGCGCCTTCATCATCACGGCGTTCAAATTCTTGAGGCCGGTACCGTCGAGGCGGTGCTTGGCGCCGACCACGATGCCGCGTTCTTCGCCGATATCACCGGCGATCCCAAGCTCTTCGGCGACGGCGCCGGCCTCGTGCGCTCGGCGGCGCTTCTGCGCCTGCCGGTCAGCGTATCGACGCCGCCGGGGCTGTTGTGCATCGGCACACGGCGCGCCGGGAAATTCCATCCCGGGCTTGGCACCGAGCTTCTCGGCTTCCTCGCGCGGGCGCTCGGCATCACCATCGCCGCATGGCTCGACCTGCCGGTCTGAGACCGCATCCCGGCGTCCCCGCGCCGGTGCCGCTCGACCGCTTTGCCGCAGCACCCGATCTGGCACGGGCCATTGCGGCGTGGGATGCATGGCTGAGCGGCGAGCGGCGCGCATCGCCCCACACGCGCGCCGCCTATGGTCGGCGATCTCGCTGCTTTCCTCGATTTTCTCGTCGAGCATCTGGGCGCGGTCCCTGGGCTCGCTAAGCTTGGCGAATTGGCGGCGGCCGATTTCCGCGCCGCACTCGCGCGGCGGGCGGCGCGCGGCGGCGCCCGCAGTTCGGCCGCGCGCTTCATGTCGGTGGTGCGCGGCTTCTTCCGCTTTCTCGACCGGCGCGGCTTCGTCCACAACCCCGCGCTCGCCACGGTACGCACGCCCAAACTGGTGCCGCCGGTGCCGAAGGCCTTGTCGGCCGAGGACGCCGACGCGGTCCTCGACACGGCGGCGGCGCTGGCGCGCGCGCCCTGGCTCGGCAAGCGCGATGTCGCTCTCTTCACGCTGCTCTATGGCTGCGGGCTGCGCCTGGGCGAAGCGCTGAGCCTGACGCGGCGCGAGGCGCCGCTTGCTCCCGGCACCATCACCTTGACCGGCAAGGGCGGCAAGGCGCGGATGGTGCCGGTGCTCCCCGCCGTCGCCACGGCGATGCGCGCGTATGTCGCGGCCTGCCCCGATCTGGCGCCGGACGGCCCGCTCTTCCGCGGCACGCGCGGCGGCCCGCTCCACCCGCGGCTGGTGCAGGGCCAGATGGCGAAGCTGCGCGCGGCGCTCGGGCTACCGGAAAGCGCGACCCCGCATGCGCTGCGCCACAGCTTCGCGACGCATCTCCTGGCGGGCGGCGGCGATCTCCGCGCCATCCAGGAGCTGCTCGGCCACGCCAGTCTGTCGACGACGCAGCGCTATACCGCCGTCGACGCCGTGCGGCTCGCCGCCGTCTACGACAAGGCGCATCCGCGCGCCAAGCGGTGAGAGGGCATCGCGAAGTGCGGTGCGCGCCACACGATCGCGTCCGGCCAGAACGAGGGCGGCGACGGGGCCGGTAAGAACGCCGTGCCAGAAGCGGCGGCGCGCAGCGGCATCCCCGATCGCGCCGCGCACCACGGGACGGAAGCGGCCGGCGAGTTCGGCGAGCGCGCCGAGCCGTGCCGGCAGCAACCTGTCCAGCGCTTCGCGCAGCAGCACGGCCAGCATCGGCGAGCGGCCGCCCGTCGAGATCGCAACCGTCACCGGCGCGCGGTCGATGATCGCCGGCATCAGGAAGCTGCAGAGATGCGGCTCGTCCGCGACATTGACGGGAATGCCGCGGCGCTGACAGGCTTCCGAAAGCGCCGCGGCATCGGCACCGGATGCGCCGGCCGCGATCGCGAGCGCGATGCCGTCGAGCGATGGCGGTGCATCGCCGAGGCTCGCGCAGGCGATGACGGTGGCGCCACACCGCAGCATGAGCGCCGCCTTGCGCTCAGCTTCCGCGCCGATGCCGACGACAAGGCAACGCCGCCCGGCGAGGGTGAGGAAGGCCGGGAAGAGCGGCGCTTCCATCAATAGACATCCCGCTGATAGCGCTGCTCGCGCGCAAGACCGGCGAGATAGGATTTGGCGGCGCCCGCCCCCATCGCGCCCTGGCGGGCGATAATGGCGGCGAGCGCCGTGTCCACGTCCCGCGCCATTTGCGCAGCGCCGCAGACGTAGAGATAAGCGCCTTGCTGAAGCCAAGCCCAGAGCTCGGCCGCCTGCTCGCGCATGCGCTGCTGGACATAGACGCGCTCCGGCTGGTCGCGCGAGAAGGCAAGATCGAGCCGCGCCAGCAGCCCGTCGCGATGATAGGCGGCCAGTTCCGTCTCGTAGAGAAAATCGGAAACGCGGCGCTGGTCGCCGAAGAAGAGCCAGTTGCGCCCCGTGGCGCCCACGGCGCGACGCTCCTGCAGGAAGGCGCGGAAGGGCGCAACGCCCGTGCCCGGCCCGATCATGATTATCGGCGCATCGTTCTGCGCGGGCAGGTGGAAGGAATGCGCCGCCTGCACGAAGACCGGAACCGCCGCATTCGGCGCCGCGCGCTCGGCGAGAAAGGTCGAGGCAATGCCCTTGCGCAACCGGCCGCGTCGCTCCCACCGCACCGCCGCCACGGTGAGGTGGACCGCATCGCGCACGCATTTGGGCGAGCACGCGATCGAATAGAGCCGCGGCTGCAGAACGGCGAGGGCGGAGACCAGCTCCTGCACCGGCGGACGCGCCGACGGGAAAGCTAGCAGAAGGTCGAGGAGATCGGCCTCCTCGGGCTCGGCGCCGGGATAGCCTTCGGCCAGCGCCTGGAGGCGCTGCGATTGGCCGAGATCATGCGCGCGCGAGGCCAGCACCTCGACCGCCGCGTCGGTGGGCCGGCCGATGTCGCAGACGTCGACGAGCGCCTCGCGCAGCGGGCGCCGCGTGCCATCGGGGCAGTCGACCTCGTCTCCGCCATGGGCGCCCAGCCACTCGATGATGGCGGCAACCGTCTCCGGACAATTGGCAGCGTGGACGCCGAGGCTGTCGCCGACCGAGTAGCTGAGCCCGCTCTCGGCGAGGTCGAAGACGACATGGCGCACGTCCTTGGCCGAACCGGCACGGTTGAGGGGCGCCGCCTCGGCGAACCGCGCAACGCCACGCGCGGTGCGAAGGCAGGCCCCTCCATCGCCGGGCGGGCGCGGCGCGAGAATCGCGGCAACGGCGCCGGGCGCCGGTAGCGGGGCGACCTCTATCAGCTCCTTCAGCGCGCGGGCGGTTTCCTTGCCGCCGGGCACGCAGCGCGTCAGGCTTTTCTCCTCGCCGCGCGCGATCGCCTCGGCATAGCTCGCGCAGAGATAGCCGCACTGGCCGCAATCCTGCTGCGCCATCGCGGCCATGAGAAGCCGCGGCAGCGGCTGCCCTTCCGCGCGCGCCAGCCGCTCGTCCAGCGGCAGCGACATATCGTGCCAGGGAAATTCCTCGGGCGGCTCGCCAGCGGCGGCGGCGCTGACGGGCACCGCCACCATGCTTTCGTCTGCCGCGAAATAACCGGCAAGCCAGCCATTGAGCCAAGCGCGCTCGGCGGCGCTGAACGGCGCGTTCTCCGGCAAGAGCGGCGCGATATGGCTCATGGCGATACAGCCGCGACGGGCGCGCGGTCGAACAGGTTCTTGAGCTCTGCTGCGTCACGGCGGTTGCAGAAATCGTGAAAGGATTCCCCGTCACCGCGGTGGGCCAGATAGCCCCGCAGCATGCGCTCGACGGTCGCGGGCACCGCGGTCATCGGCACCATGGGATAGATCTCGCGGGCCAGACGCTGCGCGCTGCCGAAGCCGCCGCCGACGAGAATGCTATAGCCCTCGTCCAACTCCTCGCCGACCTTGACCCCCAGCAGGCCGATGTCGCCGACATAATGCTGAGCACAGGAATTGGGACAGCCGGTCAGATGGATGTTGATGGGCTCGTCGAGTACTACGCGCGCGTCGAGATAGTCCGCCAGCTGCAGCGCCTGGGCCTTAGTGTCGGTGGCGGCGAATTTGCAACCGGTGTTGCCGGTGCAGGCAACGAGCCCGCCGCGGATGGCGCTCGCGCTGCTGGCCAGACCCAGCGCTTCGATCTCGGCTTCCGCTGCCGCCAATCGCGCGTCGGGAATGTCCGACAGGATCAGATTCTGCCACACGGTGAGGCGGATCGTGCCGCTGCCGAAGCGCCGGGCGATGTCGGCCAGGCCGCGCATCTCCGGCAATCCCAGCCGCCCCGCCGGCAGAGCCACGCCGATATAGCTCAGGCCCGGCTGCTTTTGCGGATGGATGCCGATATGGCCGTGCTTCAGCACCGGCCCGCGCGGCAGGCACGCGGCGGGCGCCACGCGCAACGGCGGGAACTCCAGTTCCTTCTCGACCGCGGCCATGAATTTCTCCATGCCCCAATCGTCGAGCAGGTATTTTAATCGCGCGCGCTTGCGGTCGGTGCGATCGCCGTGGGCGATGAACACGCGTACCACGGAAGCTGCCGCCGGCACGCACTGCGCGGACGTGAGCAGCAAGCCGCTGTCGCGGGCGAAATCGCCGTGGCCGGTAATGCCGCCGAGATACATGCGGAAATAGACGCCTTCCGGCACGCCGGGCCCCGTGCCGACGGCAACGGCCGCGAAGCCGATATCGTTGGTGTCCTCCAGCACACCCAGCGTGCCGCCGCCATCGAAGGCGATGTTGAACTTTCGCGGCAGACCGTAGAGCTCGCGATGATGGAGGATGTAGTAGTGCAGCTCCCGCGCGAGCGGCCTGGTGTCGACGAGTTCCTGCGGATCGATGCCGGCGGTGGGACTGCCGGTGATGTTGCGGATGTTGTCGGCCCCGGCGCCGCGCGTGGTGAGGCCGAGATCCTGCAGCGCCATCAGCACCGCGACGATGGCGCCCGGGCCGATCTCGCGCAGTTGCAGGTTGGCGCGCGTCGTCACATGGGCGTAGCCGCCGGCGTGACGCTCGGCGATATCGGCGATGCCGCGGAGCTGATGCGAATCGAGAATGCCGCCGGGCATCCGAAGCCGGCACATGAAGCCGTTCTGCGCCGGCGCGGCATAGAAGAGACCGAAGAATTTCTGCCGGAACACGTCGATGCCGGTGGGGGGCTTTGCGGCAGCCGCATTGGCGCGCAGCTCGTCCCACATGTCCAACGGATGACCGCGCCGCTTCGCTTGCTCTTCCGCGGTCAGCATCCGGCCCTGCGCGAGGAAGCGGTCTTGCGCGGCGCGATGGATGTCGGCGGGATCCGCCGCGTCGCCCGGCGCCGAAAGTACAGCCGGCCCCGACGCGGTCCCGCGCTTGGCCACGACACCGCTCAGGAAGCCTTCAAGATAGTGTTTCTGATCCTCGCTCAGTCCCATGGGCCAACCTCGCCAAGCCATTCCACGCAAGGGGCATGCCAATTTCAGTGGCGGCGCAGAACCCGCTTCTAGCCCAGGAAAGACCGATATCGGCGCAGCCTTGACCCGCTTTGCAGCGCCGTCGGTTTGCCTGATTATTGTGCGTTGCAACCGAGTACTGATTAAGGCGCATGCATAATTTCATTTGCCCATTATTTGAGCAGGTGGATCTGGGCGCCTCTATCGGGCTTTATCCGGCAATGGCACGGGCGCGGGCGCTGGCATGCTTCTTGCGGCGGAGAGAATAGCGATCCCGCTTTCAGCGAGGCCCTCATGTTTCTCGATACGGTCGACCAGCTTGCCGGCGTAGCCGCCGCCAAGAGCGCCTTCCTGAAGCGCACGCCTCTGGGCTTCTGGATCAGCGCGATGATGGCCGGCGCCTATGTCGGGCTCGGCATCATTCTCGTTTTCAGCATCGGCTCCGATGCCGATCCGGCGTATCGCGCGCTCATCATGGGGGCATCGTTCGGCATTGCGCTCACCCTCGTGGTGTTCGCCGGCTCGGACCTCTTCACCGGCCACACCATGTTCATGTCGCTGGGCGTGCTGCGCGGCCGGGTGACCCTGTCGGAGCTCGGCGCCTGCTGGACGACCTCGTGGCTTGGCAATCTCGCCGGCTCGGCCGTGCTCGCGGGCCTGTTCGTCGCCGGCGGCGGTGGCGGCATGCTGCACTCCAAAAGCGGATACATCATGGCCGTCGCGACCGCCAAAATGACCGCGCCGGCGCTGTCGCTGTTCGCCCGCGCGATCCTGTGCAACTGGCTGGTTTGCCTGGCGCTGTGGATGGCGGCGCGGATGCAGAGCGATGCCGCCAAATGCATCGCCATCTTCTGGTGCCTGTTCGGCTTCATCGGCAGCGGCTACGAGCACTCGGTCGCCAACATGACGCTGCTGCTGATCGCGCTCTTGGGCGTCCATCCCGACACCGTTACGTGGAGCGGCTTCGTGCACAACATGGTGTGGGTCTCGCTCGGCAACATCGTCGCGGGCGCGCTGTTCATGGCGCTCGGCTATTGGGCCGCGTCGCGGCCGGCGACGGCGCCGCAGCCCGAGCGGCTGACGACCGTCGGTGACGCCGCCGGCTAGCCTAAATCATTTCGATTGAGCGGCCTCCCAAGGCTTGACTGAGCCGCCATCCGAGCGCACATATGAAACGTCGTCGACTTACGGGGAGGGTGCGTAACGAGCATGACTCCACCCGGCTCGCTAGAAGTTGCCGATCGACTTGGCAGCGGCAACTGACTCTCAAGTCCAGGATTTCCTCGGCATAGGCCGAGAACGAAGCATCGCTTCGCATGCGCCCCCCGTTGCGGCATAAGGCCCACGGGGGGCTTTGCATTTGCACTTCATCGTCGGTACAAGCGGCGGACGAGCTGAGCCGCCGCTACCAGAGGCCGGGAACGAGGCGATAGCGCACGCGCGCGGCATACTCGCCGTAGCCCGGGAGCCCTTTGCGCAGCGCGGATTCCTCGACGAGGATGCGCAGCATGAGCGCGCCAACGATCAGCGGCAGGACCAGAAGGCCCAGCCATGATCCCAGCAGCAGCGGCATTCCGAGCAGGTAGAACATCGCACCCGCATACATCGGATGGCGCACGAGCCGGTAGGGGCCCGTGCTGATGACGCGCTGCCCGCGCTCCGTCTGAATCCGTACCACCGGCGCGGCGAACGAGTTCTCTCGGAACGTAAGCCAGATCACGAAATAGCCGACCGCGATCAGCACGGCGCCGGCATCGTTCAGCGCGTCGGGCATGTGCGAGAAGCCCCAGCGCCTGGCGTCGAGCGCCATCAGCACGAGCCAGCCGTACCAGAGGACGATGATGAGCGGCATCAACACCTTGTCCCAGAATGCCTGGCCTTTCTGGAACGGGCTGCCCATGCGTTCTTTGAGGAGGCCCGGATCGCGCCATGCCAGCCACAGCATCAAGGCCCCGCCGGCGACGATGAACTCGGCTATGAAAATCCAGGCACCGCGCCAGGCGAGCGTCCCGGCGGGCACGAACAGCAGCACGGCCATCAGCGCGATCCAGAACCCGGCCTTGATGGCCTCTGCCCGCGTCATGCGAGGCCTCTCCAATGCTGCGCCCTAGATGTGGATCGCGTGGCCGGCGACGGCGAGGGCGGCTTCTTTCACGGCCTCGTTCAGGGTCGGATGGGCGTGGCTGGTGCGGGCGATGTCCTCGGCGGTCGCACCGAACTCGATGGCGAGTGCCGCCTCGGCGATGATCGTGCCGGCATCGGGGCCGATGATGTGCACGCCACGCACGCGGTCGCTTTCCGCCTCGGCGAGGATCTTGACGAAGCCCTCGGTATAGCCGTTGGCGCGGGCGCGGGGATTGGCGGAGAACGGAAACTTGCCGACCTTGTAGGCGACGCCGCCGGCCTTCAGTTCCTCTTCCGTCTTGCCGACCGAGGCGACCTCGGGCCACGTGTAGACCACCGCCGGAATGGCGTCGTAGTCGATCTGCGGCCGCTGCCCCGCCAGCATCTCGGCGAGCGCCGCGCCTTCCTCCGACGCCTTGTGCGCGAGCATCGGCCCGGCGATCACGTCGCCGATCGCGTAGATGCCGGGAACGGTGGTGGCATAAGCCGGCATCGACGCGGATGCGGCCGTGATTGTCGCGCGCGACGCCGATCTCGTCGAGACCGAGCCCGTCGGTATAGGGCCGGCGCCCGATCGACACCAGCACCGCATCCGCCTCGAGCGTCTCGCGCGCGCCGCCGGCCGCCGGCTCGACGCCAAGCGTGACGCCGTTCTTGCCGCGCGTGGCCTCGACCACCTTCGCGCCGAGGCGGAAGGCGAAGCCCTGCCGCGTGAGCGTGCGTTGCAGCGCCGCGCTCAATTCGCCATCCATGTCCGGCGTGACGCGGTCGAGGAACTCGATCACCGTGACTTCCGCGCCGAGCCGGCGCCACACCGAGCCCATCTCGAGCCCGATATAGCCGCCGCCCACCACGACAAGCCGCCGCGGCACGCTCGTTCAGCGCGAGCGCGCCGGTGGACGAGAGGATCGTCGTCTCGTCGATCGCGACACCCGGGAGCGCCGTGCTGTCCGAACCGGTGGCGATGATGATCGCGCGCTTGGCCTCGAGCGTGCGCCCGGCGACCTCGACACGGTTTGCGTCAATGAGGCGCGCGGCGCCTGTCACCGACGTGATCTTGTTCTTGCGGAAGAGAAAGGCGATGCCGCGGGTATTCTCGCCCACCACCTTGTCCTTGCGCGCCATCATCGTCGCAAGATCGAGGCCGACGGACGCCGATGGTGACGCCGTGCTGGGCCAGCGCATGCTGCGCATCGGCATATTTCTCCGACGATTGCAGCAGCGCCTTCGAGGGGATGCAGCCGATATTGAGGCAGGTGCCGCCCAGCGACTCGCGCTTGTCGATGCAGGCGACGTTCAGTGCCGAGCTGCGCCGCGCGGATCGCCGCGACGTAGCCGCCGGGCCCGGCGCCGATGACGATGACATCGAAGCTGTCGCTCATCGCGCGCTCACATGTCGAACAGGAGGCGTTCGGGCTCCTCGATGCCTTCCTTGACCCGCACCAGGAAGGTCACCGCCTCGCGGCCGTCGATGATGCGGTGGTCGTAGGTCAGCGCCAGGTACATCATCGGCCGCGCCTCGATGCGATCGCCGGCGACCACCATCGGCCGCTTCTCGATCTTGTGCATGCCGAGGATCGCGGCCTGCGGCGGGTTGAGGATCGGCGTCGACATGAGCGAGCCGAAGACGCCGCCATTGGTGATGGTGAAGGTGCCGCCCGACAGCTCCTCGAGAGTGATCTGGCCGTCGCGCGCGCGCCGGCCGAGATCGGCGACCTGCTTTTCGATCGCGGCGAAGCTCAACGCGTCGGCGCCGCGCAGCACCGGCACGACCAGCCCCTGCTCCGCGCCCACGGCGACGCCGATGTCGTAATGGTTCTTGTAGATGATGTCGTCGCCGTCGATCTCGGCGTTGGCCGCCGGGATCTCCTTGAGCGCGACGATGCACGCCTTGACGAAGAACGACATGAAGCCCAGGCGCACGCCGTGCTTCTTCTCGAAGCTGTCGCGATAGCGCTCGCGCAGCGCCATCACCGCGCTCATGTCCGCCTCGTTGAAGGTGGTGAGCATGGCGGCGGTGTTCTGCGCCTCCTTGAGGCGCTCGGCGATGCGCTTGCGCAGCCGCGTCATGCGCACGCGCTGTTCGCCGGCGCCGGGCGGGCGCGGGGCGGTGGGCGGCTTCGCTGCGATCGGGCGCCGGCGCCGGCACCGCCGGCAGCGGGCGCGGCCAGCACGTCCGCCTTGGTCGCGCGGCCGTCCTTGCCGGTGGGCGCGATCTGCGCCGCATCGACGCCGCGCTCGGCGGCGAGCTTGCGCACCGCCGGGCCTGAGCGCGCGAGCAGCGTGGCGGCATCCGGCGGTGCCGCCGTTTGCGGTGCCGGCGCGGGTGCCGCGGCCGCAGGCTTTATGGCGGGCGCGGCCTCGGGCTTCTTGGCCGCGGCTTTCGCCGTGCCCTCGCCGATACGGCCCAACAGGCCGCCGACCCGAACATTGCTGCCCTCGGGCGCCGCGATCTCGGTGAGCGTGCCCGCACTCTGCGCCGCCAGCTCTTGCGTCGCCTTGTCGGTCTCGAGCTCGACCAAGGGATCGTCGGGCGCGACGCTGTCGCCCACCTTCTTGAGCCAGCGCGCGACCGTCACCTCGGTCACCGATTCGCCAACCGCGGGCACTACGATGTCGCTTGCCATGGATTCCTCGCTTAAGGGAGCGAACCGCCGACCACCATGCAACGGGCGCCGACTTTACCGGGACCGGCGCTCTTTTGCACGAGCGGGGCCGACCGGCGATGGCTCCTCACGCCGGTACCAGCGCCTCGCTGACGAGGCGCGTCTGCTCGGCTTTGTGGCGCTTCATCAGGCCGGTGGCGGTTGCCGCCGCTTCGGCCCGGCCGACATAGCGGGCGCGCCTGGCCTTGATGTCGAGGCCGGCGAGCGCCTTCTCGATGCGCCGGTCGACGAACGACCATGCACCCATGTTCTCCGGCTCCTCCTGGCACCACACGAGCTCGGCATTGGGATGGCGCCCCAGCGCCTGGGCGAGCGCACGCGCCGGGAAGGGATAGAGCTGCTCCAGGCGCAGGATGGCGACATCGTCGATCTTGCGCTCGCGCCGCGCCGCACGCAGGTCGAAATAGACCTTGCCGCTGCACAAGACGACGCGCCGGATGTTGGCATCGGGAACGAGCGGATCGGTTTCCTCGATGAGACGGTGGAAAGACGTGCCGGGTCCCATGTCGGCAAGCGAGGAGGCGACCTCCGGGCTGCGCAGCAGCGATTTCGGCGTCATGATGACGAGCGGCTTGCGGAAATTGCGCCGCACCTGGCGCCGCAGCGCATGGAAATAATTGGCCGCGGTGGTGAGGTTGCAGACCTGGATGTTGTCCTCGCCGCAAAGCTGGAGGAAGCGTTCGAGCCGGGCCGAGGAATGCTCCGGCCCCTGGCCCTCGTAGCCATGCGGCAGCAGCAGCGCGAGGCCCGACATGCGCAGCCACTTGGCCTCGCCCGAGGCGATGAACTGATCGATGATGACCTGCGCGCCATTGGCGAAATCGCCGAATTGCGCCTCCCAGATGACGAGCGCATGGGGCTCGGCGAGGCTGTAGCCGTATTCAAAGCCCAACACTGCCGCCTCGGAGAGCGGGCTGTCCACGACCTCGAACGCCGCCTGGCTGTCGGCGATGTGGTTCAGGGGGACGTAGCGTTCTTCCGTCTCCTGATCGACGAGGACGGCGTGGCGCTGCGAGAACGTGCCGCGGCAGCAATCCTGCCCCGACAGGCGCACGAAGGTGCCCTCGGCGCAGAGCGTGCCGATGGCGAGCGCCTCGCCCGTCGACCAGTCGATGTCGGCGCCGGTCTCAATCGCGCGGCGCTTCTGCTCGAGCTGGCGCACGAGCTTGGGGTTGAGATGGAAATCCGGCGGCAGCCGCGTGAGGCTTGCCCCTACCGTCGACAAGAGCTCGCGCGACACCGCGGTGTCGCCGCGCCGGTCATCGCCCGAGGCGACGCTGAGGCCTGTCCACGCGCCCTCGAGCCAGTCGGCCTTGTTGGGGCGATAGCTCTTCGCCGTCTCGAACTCGGCCTCGAGCTGCGCTCGGAAGTCGCTCTCGATCTTGGCGACGTCGTCCTCGGTGAGGAGGCCTTCGTCGATCAGCCGGCTGGCATAGATCTCGCGCACGGTCGGATGGCTCGCGATGGTGCGGTACATCAGCGGCTGAGTGAAGGCCGGCTCGTCGCCCTCGTTGTGGCCGTGGCGGCGATAGCAGAAGATGTCGACGACCACGTCCTTCTTGAAGCGGTGGCGGAACTCGGTGGCGATGCGCGCGACGTGGACCACCGCCTCGGCATCGTCGCCGTTGACGTGGAAGATCGGCGCCTGGTTGCCCTTGGCGATGTCGGACGGATAGGGGCCGGAGCGCGCCTGGGCCGGGCTGGTGGTGAAGCCGATCTGGTTGTTGACGATGACGTGGATGGTGCCGCCGGTGCGGTAGCCCTTGAGCTCGGAGAGCTCGAGCGATTCCGGCACCAGCCCCTGGCCGGCGAAGGCGGCATCGCCGTGCATCAACAGCCCGACCACGGCGTCGCGCGCGGTATCGCCGTGCTGGCGCTGCTTGGCGCGCACCTTGCCCAGGACGACCGGATCGACCGCTTCCAGATGGGACGGATTGGCGGCGAGCGACATATGCATCTTCACCTCGCCGATCTCGCGATCGGTCGAGGTGCCCAGATGGTATTTGACGTCGCCCGACCCCTGCACGTCCTCGGGATTGGCGGGATTGCCCTGGAATTCGGAGAAGAGCGCGGCGAAGGGCTTGCCCATGACGTTGGTGAGGACGTTGAGCCGGCCGCGGTGGGGCATGCCGATGATCAGCTCTTTCATGCCCAGCTGGCCGCCGCGCTTGATCACCTGTTCGAGCGCCGGGATGAGCGCCTCGCTGCCTTCCAGGCCGAAGCGCTTGGTACCGGTATAGCGCCGGTCGAGGAAGCGCTCGAGCTGCTCGGCCGCGGTCAGGCGCTCGAGGATCGCGCGCTTGCCTTCCGGGCGTGAACTCGGTCTGGTTGCGCGGCACCTCGATGCGCGCCTGGATCCAGCGGCGCTCTTCGAGCTCCTGGATGTGCATGTACTCGACGCCGACCTTGCCGCAGTAGATGGCCTGGAGCGCGGGAATGATCTCGCGCAAGGTCGCGGTGCGAAAGCCCAGGAGATTGTTGACGAAGATCGGCCGGTCGTAATCGGCATCGGCGAAGCCATAGGTGGCAGGATCAAGGTCGGGATGCGACTTGAGGCCGGTGAGGCCGAGCGGATCGAGGTCGGCGATGAGGTGGCCGCGCACACGATAGCCGCGGATGAGGTTCATCGCCTGGATCGAATCGAGCGCCGCCCGGCCGGTATCGGCGCTGGGCGCGGCGGCAACACCGGCCGCTACCGCCGTCCCACTGCCGCCATTGCCGATGATGTGCGGGCGCCGGGCGCCCCAGCCGGGTCCGTCAAAGTCGCGCCGCACCGATTCGGGCGCGTCGGCAAGCTCGGCGAAGAGGCTGCGCCAGCTCGGATCGACCGTGCCGGGATCGTCGAGGTAGCGGGAATAGAGCTCGGCGATAAAGCCGGCATTAACGCCCGAAAGAAAGGTCGAATTGTCCAGTCGCGCCATGAGGTTCTTTCCAAAATCTGACGCCCGCAGCCCGGTCCCGGCCGAGGGCGGGGCGGGTCGGCAGGGCTGCCGCCCCCTAAGATTGGGGGTCGCGCCCCCTTCTTCCTAGACCTGAACGGTTGCGAGCCGGTTTATTCTTGGAAAACCGGGGGTTCAGGCCTTGGCAGCCTCGGCGAGGAGCTTGCGGCCGACATCGCACAGGGTGCGGACCGCCGCGACGGACTTGTCGAACTCGACTTTCTCCTGACCATCGAGCGCGATCTCGACGACGCGCTCCACGCCCTTGGCACCGATCACGACGGGCACGCCGACATAGAGGTCCTTGACCCCGTACTGGCCGGTGAGCCAGGCGGCGCAGGGCATCACCCGCTTCTTGTCGCGCAGATAGGATTCCGCCATGGCGATCGCCGCCGAGGCGGGGGCATAGAAGGCCGAGCCGGTCTTGAGCAGATTGACGATCTCGCCGCCGCCGTCGCGGGTGCGCTGCACGATCTTGTCGAGCCGCTCCTTGGTGGTCCAGCCCATCTTGACGAGGTCGGGAAGCGGAATGCCGGCGACGGTCGAATAGCGCACCAGCGGCACCATCGAATCGCCATGGCCGCCCAGCACGAAGGCGGTCACGTCCTCGACCGAGACGCCGAACTCCTCGGCCAGGAAATAACGGAAGCGCGCGCTGTCGAGCATGCCGGCCATGCCGACCACGCGGTGATGCGGCAGCCCGGTCGCCTCGCGCATGACCCAGACCATCACGTCGAGCGGATTGGTGATGGTGATGACGAAGGCGCCGGGCGCGTGCTGCTTGATCGCCGTGCCGACCTGGTTGACGATCTTCGCATTGATGCCGATGAGATCGTCGCGGCTCATGCCGGGTTTGCGCGGCACGCCGGCGGTGACGATGATGACGTCGGCGCCGGCGAGCGCGGCATAGTCGTTGGACCCGCTCATGCGGGCATCGAAGCCTTCGACCGGCGAGGCCTGGACGAGGTCCAGGGCCTTGCCCTGCGGCACCCCCTCGACCACGTCGCAGAGCACGATGTCGCCCAATTCCTTGAGCCCGGCGAGCAGCGCGAGGGTGCCGCCGATCTGACCCGCGCCCACAAGCGCGATCTTGTTGCGTGCCATCGAGACCTCTCAATCATCGTGCAGTGCAGGATGCCGCCGACGCGGCGCCGGGTCTTACTCCGAATTCCCGGGCCGGGCAAGGGATGCCCGGGGGACTGGCGCGCCGGGACGGGATGGGAGAAAGTCGTAACCCTAGTTGCGGCAGGAGGGCTTGGGACCATGACGCCGGCGTCAGCAGGCGAGGTGCGGGCGATGATCGCCGACGGCGCGGAGGTGGCGATCCTCGACCTGCGCGAGGAGATGGCGTTCGCCGAGGGGCATCTCCTGCACGCGCGCGTGCTGCCGCTGAGCCGGCTGGAACTGCGGCTCTCTGCCCTGGTGCCGCGGCGGGGCACGCGGATTGTGCTGTGCGACGGCGACGACGGGCTTGCGGCGCGCGGGGCGCAGCGACTGGCGGCCCTCGGCTATGGCAATGTCCGCGTACTCGCCGGCGGGGTCAAAGCCTGGGAACAGGCCGGGTTCGAGCTTTTCTCCGGCGTCAACGTACCGAGCAAGGCCTTCGGCGAGTTCGTCGAGCATACGAGTGGCACGCCCAACATCACCGCCGAGGAGCTGCAGCGCCTACTGGCCGAACGGGCCGACGTGGTCGTCCTCGACAGCCGGCCGTTCGACGAATTCCAGCGCGTCTCGATCCCGACCGGAATCGACACGCCCGGCGCCGAATTGGTGCTGCGCGTCCACGATGTCGCGCCCGATCCCGCGACGCTCGTGGTCGTCAATTGCGCCGGGCGCACCCGCAGCATCATCGGCGCACAGTCGCTGATCAACGCCGGCATTCCCAATCGCGTGGTGGCGTTGCGCAACGGCACGATGGGGTGGTCGCTGGCCGGCTTCACCCCCGACCACGGCCAGGACCGGCGCGCGGCGCTGCCTACGTCGGCGGGGCTCGCCCGGGCGCGCGCGGCGTCCGACCGCGTGGCGCAGCGCTTCGGCATTAAGCGCATCGACGGCGCAACGCTGGCCCGATGGCGCGCGGACGCCACCCGCACGACCTATCTCTTCGATGTCCGCGATCCCGACGAGTATGAGGCAGGGCATGTGCCGCGCGCGGTCTCGGCGCCGGGGGGACAGCTCGTTCAGGCGACCGACTATTATGTGGGAACGCTGGGCGCGCGCCTGGTGCTGGTCGATCCACTCGAGGTGCGGGCGGTGATGACGGCATCGTGGCTGGTGCAGATGGGCTGGGCGGATGTCCACGTCCTCGCCGCGGAAGGGCGCGAGACGGGCTGGCCGAAGCCGGTGGTGCCGGGCCTCGACGAGCGGCCGGGCGTGCTGATCGAGGCGGACGCGCTCGCCGACCTCGTTGCGCGCGAGGCCGCGACGGTGATCGACCTGGCGACCAGCCGCAGCTATCGCGAGGGCCATATCGGCGGCGCGTGGTTTGCCATCCGCGCCCGGCTCGAACGCGCGCTCGCGAAGGTGCCGGTGCACGGCTCGCTGGTGCTGACCTCCGACGACGGGGTCCTGGCAACGCTCGCCGCACCCGAGGCGCAGGCGCTGGTGCAAAACCCGGTGCGCGTGCTTGCCGGCGGCACGGCGGCCTGGGCGGCAAGCGGACGGGCGCTCGTCGGCGGCGAGGAACGCATGGCCGACGCGGCCATCGATCTCGTGCTCAAGCCCTATGAGCGCGCGAGCGGCGTCAAGGCGGCGATGGAGGATTATCTCGCCTGGGAGCTCGATCTCCTCAACCGCATCGAGCGCGACGGCACCTGCCGCTTCGTCACGCCGTGATGTTACGGCGGGCGATCGCCGCAGCCGTGCTGCTGCTGTTGTGGGTTGCATCGGCGCAGGCGCAATCGCAGGTCCGCGAATTCGAGCACGCGCCGAGCCCGGCGCTGGGCCACGATCTCGGCTATTCGCTCTATCTGCCGCCCGGCTATGACAGCGGGGATCAGCGCTATCCCACGCTCTACCTGCTGCACGGCAAGGACGGCAATCATCTGGAATGGCTGCACGACGGCCATCTGCAGGCGACGCTCGACGGCCTGATCGCGGCGGGCACGGTAGCGCCGATGATCGTGGTCATGCCCGACGGCGGCGGCGATTCCTGGTATGTCGATTTCAAGGCGCTGGGCGGCGACGGCGATTACGAGACGGCAATCGCCGTCGATCTCGTCGCCTGGATCGATCACACCTACCGGACCAAGCCCGAGCGGCACTTTCGCGCCATCGGAGGCTTGTCGATGGGCGGCTTTGGCGCGCTCCGCCTCGCCTTCGTCGCACCCTTCCGCTACGAGGCCGCGGCCTCCTTCAGCGGCGCGCTCTGGGCGCAGATCACGCCGCAGAGCAATGTCGGCGACCGGGTCAACCGGATCTTCAACGGCGCCTTCGGCCGGCCGTTCGATGCGCGCCGCTTTGTCGCCGAGAACCCCCTATCGCTTATCGACGCCGTCGCCGCGGCGAAGGATCCGCCTGCCGTGTTCCTGACGGTCGGCGACAACGACCGCTACAAGCTCTACCACGATACCTTCATCGCGTTCGAGCGCATGCGCGGCGCGGGGCTCGATGTTGCCATGCGCATGACGGGCGGCGACCACGAGTGGTCGACCTGGGCCGAGGAGCTCCCCAGCGCGCTGCGCTTCTTCGACCGACAATTCAAGCGCGGCGAATAGGCACCTAGAGCCGCCGCGCGGCGATGTAGGCGCCGCTCTGCATCTCGATGAGGCGCGAGACGGTGCGCTGGAATTCGAAGGCGCCGTCGCCCGCGGGATAAAGCTCCTGCGGCGGCACCGCGGCCGAGGCGACGAGATTGCCGTGCGCTTCGTAGAGCGTGTCGATGAAGGTGGTGAAGCGCTTCGCCTCGTTGCGCTGGTCAGGCTCCATGCGCGGAATGCCCTCGAGCACAACGGTGTGGTACTGGCGGCACATCTCGAGATAATCCGCCGGACCGACCGCGCTTACGCAGAGCTCGGCGAAGCTGAACCAGGCGACGCCCTTGACCGCGCGCGGCACGACAAGGCGCCGTCCCTGCACCATGAGAATGGCGTGCGGCGCCGATTCATTGCCGGTGAGATCGCCGAAGGCGCGCTCGAGCGCGCGATAAGCGCGGTCGTCGTCGGGCACGAAATAGACCTGGCGGCCGGCAAAGCGCGCAAGGCGCCAGTCGCGGCCGCCCTCGAGCTCGAGCACGTCGAGCTTCTCCTTCAGGAGCGCGATGAAGGGCAGGAAGCGCTCGCGCTGCAACCCGTCCTCGTAGAGATCATCGGGCGCGCGGTTGGAGGTCGCGACCACGACGACACCGGCCTCGAACAGCGCGGCGAAGAGGCGGCCCAGGATCATCGCGTCGGCGATGTCGGTGACCTGGAACTCGTCGAAGCACAGCAGCGTCGCGGTGGCGGCGATGGCGCGCGCCACGGGTCCGATCGGGTCGCCTTTGTCGTGGCGGCGCTGATGGATGCGGTCGTGCACTTCCTGCATGAAGGCATAGAAATGGACGCGCCGCTTCAGCGCTAC
The DNA here is from genome assembly GCA_963832575.1 of uncultured Alphaproteobacteria bacterium. Classification (GTDB taxonomy): domain Bacteria; phylum Pseudomonadota; class Alphaproteobacteria; order ATCC43930; family CGMCC-115725; genus DATJLY01. The sequence continues at coordinate 509,572 of CAWHUT010000006.1, read as the reverse complement.
CGGCGCACAGGCGAAGAACATATCCATGAGCATGCTCTTGCCGCGCCCCACCGGCCCGAAGATGTAGAGCCCCATCGGCGGCGGCTCGGGCGCGCCGGCAAGCCCCAGGCGCGCCCACAGACCGCCCTCACCGTTACCTCGGCGATAGTGGCCGAGCGCCTGCGCCAGGCTTTGCAGCTTCTCTGCCGCCAGCATCTGCGCAGGGTCGTGCTGCAGCCGCCCGGTTTCGCGCCACGCGCGATAGCGGGCGAGAGGTCCGTCGGCGGCTAGCGGGGAAGACGAAGGATCAGGCTCGCTCGAAGAGGGCATGGACAGGGGCAGTCATAGCGGAGAAAGATGAAGGATGTAAAATCCCGCCCCGGAGGACCTGCCATGGACGAAGACCAGTTCAATATGGAAGTGCGCAAGTTCCTGAAGGTCGTCGGCGTCACCTCCCAGCGCGAGATCGAGATCGCGGTGCGCGCCGCCCTCGCCCAGGGCAAGCTCAAACCCGGCACGACGCTCAAGCCCAAGATGCATCTCACCATCCCTGAGATCGGGCTCGCGCACGAGATCGACGGCACGATCGCGGTCTGAGATAATCGGCGTCTCATCGGGAGAACCATGGCCATGAGCCTTCCGCTTCCCGCCGCCGCGCCCGAAGAGGTAGGGCTGTCCGCCCTGCGCCTCGCCCGCATCGACACGGTCTTCGCCGACGCGGTGGCACGCGGCCGCCTGCCGGGCGCCGTCGCCCTCGTCGCGCGCGGCGGCAAGATTGTGCATTTCAGCGCCTGCGGCGTGGCCGATCCCGCCACCGGCGCGGCGATGGCGACGGATACGCTCTTCCGCATCTATTCGATGTCGAAGCCGATCGTCTCGGTGGCGATCATGCGGCTGGTCGAAGAGGGACGCCTGCTGCTCGCCGATCCTATCGCCATGTATCTGCCGGGCTTCGGCGCGCCCAAGGTCGCGCGCGCCGGAGCCGACGGCAAGCTCACGCTGGTGCCGGCCGGGCGCGGGGTGACGGTGCAGGATCTGCTGCGCCATACCTCCGGCTATACCTACGAGCACAGCACCACTGGCGAGATGCAGCGCCTCTATCGCGAGGCGAAGGTCACGGCGCGGCGCGACATGACCAACGCCGACCTCGCAGCACGGCTGGCGACGCTGCCGCTCGCCTTCGAGCCGGGGACACAGTGGCGCTACGGCCACTCGACCGATCTTCTCGGCCGCATCGTCGAGGTAGTGACGGGCGAGCGCCTGGGCACCGCGGTGACGGCGATGATCCTGCGCCCGCTCGGCATGAGCGACACCGCATTTTCCGTACCCGCCGCCCAGCATCACCGCATCGCCGAGCCCTTCGCCAAGGATCCCGACGGCGCCGAGGTGATGACGCTCGCCCCCGTGAAAGAGCCGCCGCAGCTTGAATCCGGCGGCGGCGGGCTGGTCTCGACCGCGGCGGACTACGCCCGCTTTCTCGCCATGCTCGCGGGCGGCGGCACGCTCGACGGCGTGCGCATCCTCGGCCGCAAGTCGATCGAGCAGATGCGCGCCGACCATCTCGGTGCCACGCCGACCGAGCCGCCGCTACCCCAGGGCTATGGCTTCGGTCTCGGCTTCGCGGTCAGGCGCGAGGCAGGGATCGCCAGCTTCGCCGGCTCGAAGGGTGAATATTTCTGGAGCGGCGTCGCCGGCACCACGTTCTGGATCGACCCCGCGGAAGAGCTGTTCGCGATCTTCCTGTCGCAGGCGCCAGGGCAGCGCGAATACAACCGCATGCTCTTTCGCAATCTCGTCTACGCATCCCTCATCGACTGACGGAGGAAAAGACATGGCCACCGAATTCCCGCCGGGCGTGGCGGAAAAGATTGCGGCGATCGGGCCCAAGTTCGACAACGACATCCTGGTGCATACGCGGGAGCTCTATCTTCCCTTCGTCCGCCAGCAGGCCAGCGGCAAGGTCACCATCACCGCCGATGTCGCCTATGGCAGCGACCCGCGCCAGAAGCTCGACATCTACCGCCCCGACGGGCGGCGGCTGCCGATCCTCGTCTATATCCCCGGCGGCGGCTATGTCGGCGGCGACAAGAACGCGGACGGCGTGTTCTATGGCAATCTCGGCGTCTATTTCGCCAATCACGGCTTTCTCGTGGTGGTCGTCAATTACCGCCTGGCGCCGGCCAATCCCTGGCCCGCGGGGTCGCAGGATGTGGCGAGCGCCATCGCCTGGGCGCGGCGCGAAGGCGAGAGCTACGGCGGCGACGGCAACCGCATGTTCCTGTTCGGCCAATCGGCCGGCGCCACGCATTCGGCGAGCTATCTCTTCGACCCGCAGTTCCACGCCGCAACCGGCGTCGGCATCGTCGCCGGCATTCTCATGAGCGGCGGCGCCTATCGCATCGTCGCCAATCCCGCGCCCAACCAGGTCGCCTATTTCGGCGCCGACGCGAGCCAGTACGAGGCGCGCTCGCCGATCAGCCATGTCGGCAAGAGCAAGGTGCCGCTCTTCCTGAGCGTCGCCGAATTCGATCCGGGCTTTCTCACCGCGCCGACCTTCGACCTCGCCCGCGCCGTGTCGCTGCGCGACGGCCGGCCGCCGCAATTCCACTTCATGCGCGGCCACAACCACGTCTCCACGGTGATGAGCATCGGCAGCGGCCAGGACGATGTCGGCGGCCGCGTGCGGGAGTTTCTGGAAGGCTTCCTGTAACCGCGGTCCGTCATCGCGAGGAGCGCAAGCGACGGAGCAATCCCCCCGCGGGTCGGGGATTGCTTCGCTGCGCTCGCAATGACACCGAGGGATGAGGACCCGCGCTAGCGCCGCGCCACCATCATCTTCTTGATCTCGGCGATGGCCTTGGCGGGGTTGAGGCCCTTTGGGCAGGTGCGGGTGCAGTTCATGATGGTGTGGCAGCGATAGAGCCGGAACGGGTCCTCGAGCTGATCGAGGCGCTCGCCGGTCTTCTCGTCGCGGCTGTCGGCAAGCCAGCGATAGGCCTGGAGCAGGATGGCGGGGCCGAGATAGCGCTCGCCCTGCCACCAGTAGCTGGGACAGCTCGTGGTGCAGCAGAAGCACAGGATGCATTCCCAGAGGCCGTCGAGCTTCGCGCGCTCGGCCACCGATTGCGCGCGCTCGCGGTCGGGCGGCGGCGGGCTGTCGCTCTGCAGCCACGGCTTGATCGCCTGGTACTGCGCGTAGACATGCGTCAGGTCCGGCACCAAGTCCTTCACCACCGGCAGATGCGGCAGCGGATAGATCCGCGCGTCGCCCTTGATCTCGTCGATCGCCTTGAGGCAGGCCAGCGTGTTGGTGCCGTCGATGTTCATGGCGCACGAGCCGCAGATGCCTTCGCGGCAGGAGCGGCGGAAGGTGAGCGTGGTGTCGATCTCGTTCTTGATCTTGATGAGGGCGTCGAGAACCATCGGCCCGCAGGTGTCGAGATCGACCTCGTAGGTGTCGAGCCGGGGATTGCGCTCGTCCTCGGGATTCCAGCGATAGACCTTGAACGGCTTCACCCGCTTGGCGCCGGCGGGCGCGGGATAGGTCGTGCCGACGCCGACCTTGGAGTTCTTGGGAAGGGTGAATTGCCATGTCAGTAGACGCGCGCCTTGGGCGGGAAGGGTTGGACCTCGTTCGACAGCGTGTGCATGTGCACGGGGCGATAATCCAGCGTGACCTTGCCGTTGCCGTCGAGCCAGGAAACGGTATGCTTCATCCAGTTCACATCGTCGCGGTCGGGGTGATCCTCGCGCGCATGGGCGCCGCGGCTTTCGGTGCGGTTCACCGCCGAGTTGAGCGCCACCACCGACTGCGCCACGAGATTGTCGAGCTCCAGCGCCTCGACCAGGTCGCTGTTCCAGATGAGCGAGCGGTCGGTCGACGCCGAGATCGGCGAGCGAGGCGGCGACATCGGTGATCTTGCGCACGCCGGTCGCCAGCGTCTCCTGGGTGCGGAAGACCGCGCATTCGTTCTGCATGGTGCGCTGCATGGCAAGGCGGATCTCGCCGCTCTTGAGCCGGCCCTTCGACTGGCGCACGCGCTCCAGCCGCTCGAGCGCGCCCTCGCCCGCCGTCGCGGCGAGCGGCTTGTGCGCCGTGCCGGGCTTCACCAGCTCCGCCGTGCGCAAGGCGGCGGCACGGCCGAACACGACGATGTCGAGCAGCGAGTTGCAGCCGAGCCGGTTGGCGCCGTGCACCGAGACGCACGCCGCCTCGCCGATCGCCATCAGGCCGGGACAGATGCGCTCGGGATCGTCGGGCGCGGGGTCGATCGCCTCGCCGTGATAGTTGGTGGGAATGCCGCCCATGTTGTAATGCACCGTCGGCAGCACCGGGATCGGCTCGCGCGTCACGTCGACGCCGGCGAAGATCTTCGCGGTCTCGGAAATGCCGGGCAGCCGCTCGTGCAGGACCTTGGGCTCGAGATGCTCGAGATGGAGGAGGATGTGGTCCTTGTGCGGGCCGCAGCCGCGTCCCTCGCGGATCTCGATGGTCATGGCGCGGCTCACCACGTCGCGCGAGGCGAGGTCCTTGGCCGAGGGCGCATAGCGCTCCATGAAGCGCTCGCCGGTTTCATTGGTGAGATAGCCGCCCTCGCCGCGCGCGCCCTCGGTGATGAGGCAGCCCGCGCCGTAGATGCCGGTCGGGTGGAACTGGATGAACTCCATGTCCTGGAGCGCCAGGCCCGCGCGCAGCACCATGGCGTTGCCGTCGCCGGTGCAGGTGTGCGCCGAGGTGCACGAGAAATAGGCCCGGCCATAGCCGCCGGTCGCCAGGATCACCATGTGCGCGCGGAAGCGGTGGATGGTGCCGTCCTCCAGGCACCACGCCATGACGCCGCGGCAGCAGCGATCCTCGTCCATGATGAGGTCGAGCGCGAAATACTCGACGAAGAACTCGGCGTCGTTCTTCAGGCACTGCTGATAGAGCGTGTGGATGATGGCGTGGCCGGTGCGGTCGGCGGCGGCGGCGGCGCGCTTGGCCATGGCGCCGCCGTACTTCACGGTATGGCCGCCGAACGGGCGCTGATAGATGCGCCCGTCCTCGATGCGCGAGAACGGCACGCCCCAATGCTCGAGCTCGATCACCGCCGGGATGGCGCTGCGGCACATGTATTCGATCGCGTCCTGGTCGCCGAGCCAGTCCGACCCCTTGACGGTGTCGTACATGTGCCAGCGCCACTCGTCCTCGTCCATGTTGCCGAGCGAGGCGGCGATGCCGCCCTGCGCCGCCACGGTATGGCTGCGCGTCGGGAACACCTTGGTGATGCAGGCGGTCTTGAGCCCCGCCAGCGTCGTGCCGAGCGTCGCGCGCAGCCCCGCGCCGCCCGCGCCGACGACGACGACATCGTAGACATGATCGATGATCTGATAGGCCTGCGCCACGGATCAGCCTCCCAGCGCGATGCGCAGCACGGCGAAGATGCCGGCGACCGCGAGCACGATTGCGACGAAGCGGTCGAGCACCAGGGCCGCGAGCTTCACGCCTTCATGCTCGATATAATCCTCGATCACCACCTGCACACCCAGCGCCATGTGATAGAGCCCCGCGATCAGCACCAGCACCATGGCGATCGCCGGCAGCGGCGCGCCGAGCCAGTGCAGCACGGCGGCGCGATCCATCCCGAGATGGGCGATGAGCGAGGCCACGAACCACAGCATGAGCGGTACCAGCGCCAGCGCGGTGAGGCGCTGCGCCCACCAATGCTGCACGCCCTCCTTCGCCGAGCCGAGGCCGATCGCCCGCCCGAGCGGTGTGCGCATGGAGGAATGATCGCTCATCGCGGCGCCCACACGGCAAGGCCGGCGATCCAGGCGATGAGTGTCAGCGCGCCGCTTGCCGCCACCACCGTCCAGCCGGAGATATAGGCCTGCCGCAGCTCGAAGCCCCAGCCGGCATCCCAGCCGAGATGGCGGATGCCATTGCAGAGATGGAAGAACAGCGAGAAGGTCCAGCCGAAAAGGAGCAGCAGGCCGATCCACGAGCCCCAGAAGGCCTGCGCCGCAGCGAACGCGCCGGCGCTGGCCGCGGCGGCAACGAGCCACCACACCAGCAGCACCGTTCCGACGCTCAGCACCAGGCCGGTGGCACGATGGCTGATCGACAGCACGGAGGTGAGTTGCGGCTTGTAGATCGAAAGGTGCGGCGAGAGCGGCCGTGGCGCAGGCGACATCCGAAGACCCTGAGAATCGGGGCAGGTGTGCGACAATTCAAAGGATTAGCCGCCCGTCCGGGCCAAGTCAATCAGCGCTCCCGCATGGCCGGGCAGGTGCGAGCGCAAGGCTGCCCGACCGGCTTCGATTTTTTTGCGGCACGCCTGCGCCCGCTGTGACATCGTGTCGGCATAAAAAGAGGGGGAAACGGCATGCAACTGCGAAAAATCCAGGCGCTGGCGGCAGCAGCGGCGCTCGCCTTCCTCGGCCACGGCGCCGCGGCGCAGCAGCCGATATCGATCCACGTCGCCTGGGTCGTGCCGGTCGCCAACTGGGCGTCGATCATCTATCAGAAAAAAGATCTGATGACACATTACGGCAAGAGCTACGTGGTCGAGCCGATGCGCTTCCAATCGACGCCGCAGATGGTGACGGCGCTCGCCACCGGCGAACTGCAGATCGCCGACCTCGCCTATTCGTCCTTCGCGATCGCGGTCGAGAATGCCGGCATGAGCGACCTCCGCGTCATCGGCGACGAGGCCCAGGACGGCGCGCACGGCCATCGCTCCGGCCCTTATGTCGTCCTCAAGGACGGCCCGATCAAGACGATCGACGATCTCAAGGGCAAGGTGCTGGCGACCGTCGGCATCGGCGCGGCGCTCGACATTCCCGTGCGCGCGCTGTTGCGCGAGCACAAGCTCGAGGACAAGCGCGACTACACCATGATCGAAGCGGCATTCCCCAACATGGGCGCGATGCTCGCCGACAAGAAGATCGACTTCATGCCGGCGGTGGCGCCGTTCTCGTTCGACCCCAAGCTCACGGCGATCGACCGGCCGCTCTTTACGGTGGCGGACGCGCTCGGCGGCCCGACCGAGTTCATCGTGTGGACGGCGCGCGACAGTTTCATCAGCAAGCACCGCGCCGCCATGGTGGATCTGCTGGAAGATGCCGTGCGCGTGGTGCGCTTCCTCACCGACCCCGAGAACCACGATGCGGCGGTGCAGATTGCCGCTAAAGTCTCGGGCGCGCCGCCGTCGCGGCTCGGCTACATCTATACAACGAACGACAATTACCGCGATCCCAACATGCTGCCCGACCTCAATTCCTTCCAGCACGCCATCGACGTGCAGCAGAAGATGGGATTCCTCAAGCAGCCGATCGATGTCCACAAATACGCCGATCTGAGCCTGGTCAAGGAGGCGGCGGCGCGCATCCAATAACAGGCGCCGCCCGCCCGGGCCCGGGCGTCGGTGCCATTCGCAGGGAGGGAAACATGGATTGGAGAAAATTCCTGCCGGCGGCCGTTGCGGCCCTCGCGCTCGTCTTCGGTGCCGGCGCCGGCGCCGCACAGGCGCCGCTCAAGGTCCGCATCGCCTGGGTCGTGCCGATCGGCAACTGGGCGTCGATCATCTATGAGAAAAAGGACCTGATGACGCATTACGGCAAGAGCTATGTGGTCGAGCCGGTGCACTTCCAGTCGACGCCGCAGATGATCACGGCGCTCGCCGCGGGCGAGCTCGAGATCGCCGATCTCGCCTATTCCTCCTTCGCGATCGCGGTCGAGAACGCCGGCATGAGCGATCTCAGGATCATCGCCGACGAGGCGCAGGACGGCGCCCATGGCCATTATTCCGGCGAGTACTTCGTCCTCAAGGACGGCCCGGTCAAGACGATCGAGGACCTCAAGGGCAAGGTGCTGGCCACCGTCGGCGCCGGCGCCGCCATCGACATTCCCGTGCGCGCGATCCTGCGCCAGCACGGCCTCGAAGATAAGCGCGACTACACCATGATCGAGGCCGCCTTCCCCAACATGCCGGCGATGCTCGAGGCCAAGAAGGTCGATTTCATCCCGAGCGTGCCGCCGTTCTCGCTCGAGCCGGCGCTGCAGCAGCAGGGGCGCGTGCTGTTCACGGTCAAGGACGCGCTCGACGGGCCGACCGAGTTCATCATCTGGGCGGCGCATGCGGACTTCATCCAGAAGAACCACGCCGCGCTGGTCGATCTCTTCGAGGATGCCGAGCGCGCCGTGCACTTTTTCCTCGACCCCAAGAACCACGACGAGGTGGTCAAGATCGCGGCCAAGGTGTCGGGCGCGCCCGCCGCACGGCTCGGCTACGTCTTCTCCAAGGCGGACGATTATCACGATCCCAACATGATCCCCGATCTCGACAGCTTCCAGCGCGCCATCAACATCCAGCAGAAGATGGGATTTCTGAAAAAGCCGGTCGTGGCCAAGGACTACGCCGATCTGAGCCTCGTCAAGGAGGCGGCGGCGCGGATCAAGTAGCCGCCCGCTCCAGCGCTACGATTGCTTCGGCCAGCGCCAGGACGCGGCGCGCCTCCTCGACATGAAGGCGCTCGACGAGACGGCCGTCGAGCAGGGTGACGCCGCTTCCGGCCGCAACCGCGGCGGCATGTGCGGTGATGAGCCGATGCGCTCGCTCGAGTTCCACCGCGCTTGGCGCGAACAGATCGTTCGCCGTGGCGATGGTCTTGGGGTGGATGAGGCTCTTGCCGTCGAAGCCCAGCGCCCGGCCCTGGCGGCACGACGCGGCAAAGCCGACATCGTCGTCGAGATCGGCATGGATGCCGTCGATCGCCGCCAACCCATAGGCACGCGCCGCCAGCACGCCCATCTCCAGCGCCATGAGCAGCGCCATGCGGTCGCGCCCGGGCTCGGCGCGCAGGTCCTTGGCGAGATCGGCCGTGCCCATGATCAGGGCGGCGATGCGCGGGCTTGCGGTGGCGATCGCCTGGGCCTGGAGCACGCCGAGCGGCGTCTCGATCATGCACCAGAGCGCCAGGCCCGCGGGCGCGCCGGCGTCGTCGAGCACGCGCTCGGCCCGGCGCACGGCCTCGGCGCTCTCGATCTTGGGCAGCAGCACGGCATCGACCGGCATCTTCGCCACGGCGACGAGATCATCGTGCCCCCAGGGCGTGGCCAGCGCATTGACGCGCACGGCGAGCTCCCGGCGGCGATCGAAGCCCGTGGCAAGCGCCGCGGCGATGGCCTGGCGCGACGCGGGCTTTGCCGCGGGCGCCACGGCATCCTCGAGATCGAAGGCGAAGATGTCGGGGCCAAGCCCGCGCGCCTTTTCCAGGGCGCGGGCATTGGCGCCCGGCACGAAGAGCAGGCTGCGGCGCGGGCGGGGCTGAGCGGGCACGGCGAGACGCCGCGTCTGGGGTGGCTCAGCCCGCGAAGCGGCGGCGCGGGCTGGCTGCCACCAGGTGGTCCCGGATCAGAATCTCGGCGATCTGCACCGCGTTGAGCGCCGCGCCCTTGCGCAGATTGTCGGCGACGACCCACAGATTGAGGCCGTTGGCAACGGTCGGATCGCGGCGGATGCGGCTGACATAGACGGGGTCGTCGCCCGCCGCCTCGGCCGGGGTGACATAACCTTCATCGGCGCGATGATCGACGACCACGATGCCGGGTGCCGCGCGCAGCGCCGCCGTCGCCTCTTTCTCGCTGATCGGGCTCTCGAACTCGACATTCACCGCCTCGGCGTGACCGATGAAGACCGGCACGCGCACGCACGTCGCCGTCACCTGGATGTCCGGGTCGAGGATCTTGCGCGTCTCCGCCGCCATCTTCCACTCCTCCTTGGTCGAGCCGTCGTCCATGAAGATGTCGATGTGGGGAATGCAGTTGAAGGCGATCTGCTTGGTGAAGCGCTCCGGCTTGACGGTATCGTTGACGTAAATGCCGCGGGTCTGGGTGAAGAGCTCGTCCATCGCTTCCCGCCCGGCGCCCGAGACCGACTGATAGGTCGCCACGACGACGCGGCGGATGCGCGCGCGCTCGTGCAGCGGCTTCAGCGCGACCACCATCTGGATCGTCGAGCAGTTGGGATTGGCGATGATGCCGCGCCGCTCGTAGTGCGCGATCGCCTCGGGATTGACCTCGGGCACGACCAGCGGCACGTCCTTGTCCATGCGGAAATGCGAGGTGTTGTCGATGACGATGGCACCGGCGCGCGCGGCCCGCGGCGCGTGCACCGCCGAAACCTGGGAGCCCGGCGAGAACAGCGCGATGTCGACGCCCTTGAAATCGTAGGTGTCGAGGTCGCGCACCTTGAAAACGTCGTTCTCGCCGTACGACACCTCGGTGCCGACCGAGCGCGCGGAGGCGACCGCATGCACGTCGGCGGCGGGGAATCCGCGCTCGGCGAGGATGCTCAGCATCTCGCGACCGACATTGCCGGTGGCGCCGACTACGGCTATCTTAAATCCCATGGGGAACTGCTCCGCTGGCGCTCGCTGGCGCGGCTTTGCTGCTGACTTAACGTCTTGCTGCACCGATGACAAGTCCCACATGAGCGAAAATCCCGCTGATTTCGCCGCTTTCTGGCCGTATTACTTGGCCGCCCACGCCGATCGCCGCACGCGCGGCCTGCATTATTGCGGCACTGCCGTGGCGGTGGTGCTGCTGGCAGGTTTCCTCGCCGGCGGGGGCTGGTGGCTGCTGCCGGCGGCGCTCGTCGCCGGATACGGCCCCGCCTGGGCCGCGCATGCGCTTTTCGAGCACAACCGGCCCGCGACCTTTACCCACCCGCTGTGGTCGTTTTTCGGCGATTTCCGCATGCTGTGGCTCGCCGTCACGGGCAGGCTTAACGCCGAGCTCGAGCGCGAGGGGCTGCGCTAGACCGCCGCCCAACCATCGACTACGCTCTTGGAAAGACCCCGCAACCGACGCGAAGGAGCCCGCGACATGGCCATTTCAGTGGCGCAGGAGACGAAGGAACCGACCATCAGCTTCGTCGGCTTCATCCATGAAGGCGTGCCCTGCAGCCTCGCCAACCTCGACGCCTGCATCAAGTTCTATCAGGACGTGCTCGGGCTCAAGCTGCTGCCGCGGCCCAAGGCGCTGGACGAGCGCGCGCCCGGCGCCTGGCTCGGCGATGCCGACGACCGGGTGCAGTTCCATCTCATCGCCACCGAGCACGAGTACCGCCCCGGCGCGGACGCCCGCATCTCCGCCACCGGCCGGCACACCGCCTGGATGGTGAAGGACCTCGGCGCCTTCCGCGCCCGCATGAGGGCCAAGGGCATTCACTTCGACGAGGTGACCGGCCTCATCGGCGGCGCCCAGCTCTTCATCAAGGACCCCGAGGGCCACACCTGGGAATTCCAGGAGCCGCCGACGGGACGATAAGTCCCGCGGCACCACGCGCGCGGCGGGATCGAGCCCCGCCGCGGCGCCGTTGCGCTTGACATCTACGTTGATATCAACACTATCCGGGCATGGCGAAGCGCGATGATGGTCCGGCCGAAATCACCCTCACGGTGCGCGACACGTGCCTGTGCCTCCATCTTCAGCGGGCGGCGCGGGTGGTGGCGCGGCGCTTTGACGAGGCGCTGCGGCCGCTGGCGCTGACCAATGGCCAGTTCTCCCTGCTGATGTCGCTCAACCGTCCGGATGCGCCGGGCCTCGCCAGCGTAGCGACGCTGCTGGCCATGGATCGCACCACGCTCACCGCCAATCTCAAGCCGCTCGAGCGACGCGGCCTGGTGAAGGTGACGATCGACGATGCCGACAAGCGCAGCCGCCGCCTGGTGCTGACGCCCGCCGGCCGCGCTCTGCTGGCCACGGCCGTTCCGGCATGGAAGCGGACCCACGTGGCGGTCGAGCGCCTCCTTGCCGGCTCCAGCCCCGATCGTCTGCGCGGCGATTTACGCGCGCTCTCCTGACCGCTCGGCATTGTTGGTTGATGAAGGACCCAGCCGATGATCACCCCCGCCTATGTCCGCACCATGGCCGCCTACAACGCGGAGATGAACCGGCGCCTCTACGCTGCCGCCAAGCGCCTCTCGGAGGCCGAGCGCCGCCTGCCGCGCGGGGCCTTCTGGGGCTCGATCCACGGCACGCTGGTGCACATTCTCTGGGGCGACACCCAGTGGATGAGCCGCTTCGACAATTGGCCGCGGGCGAAGACGCCGATCAAGCAAAGCGACCATTTCATCGAGGATTTTGCCGCGCTGTGTACAGAGCGGGAGAAAGCGGATGCGGATATTTCGCGCTGGGCCGACACAGTCGACGATGCCTGGCTGGGCGAGGACATGGTGTGGTTCAGCAGCTCCGCCGAGCGCGACATCCGCGCCCCGAGGGGGTTCCTCGTCACGCATTTCTTCAACCACCAAACCCATCACCGCGGCCAGGCGCACGCCCTGCTGACCGCCGCAGGACAGCAAACCGGGGATACCGATCTCTTCCTGGTCGTCCCGGGGATGATCAGTTAGCTATCGGGTCCGCGCATTTCAGTCGGTGTCATCGCGAGCGCAAGCGAAGCAATCTAGTCGTCGTCTGGGGACGGCATCGCTAAGTCAAACGGCGTGCCCGAGCGGACGGAGGTTGCTTCGCTGCGCTCGCAACGACAGCGAAGGTCGTAGGGTTGCCCTACCCGTGCTCGCGCAGCCAGCGTTCGGCGCCCGGATGGAGCGGCACGTCCATGGGCGTCGCCACGGTCTCGCGCCAGAGCTGCGTCACGCCGGAATAGGCGCCGTCCTCCCAGGGGATCTCGGCCGCGCGCGCGGCGCACGCGGCGCACACCTCATAGACGAGGTCATCGGCGAGCGCGGCGCGCGCATAAAGCGGCCAGCCGCTGTAGTCGATGCAGGCATGGTCGCGCGCCAGCCCGAGGTAGGTTCCGGCGGGAATGACGACGCGGCGCCAGCCGAGCGTGCCCAGGCTCCGAAACGTCTCGGGCTCGAGCTCCAAAGGCTCCAATCCGGCGGCGAGCCCGTCGGCAAACCAGATCACCAGCGCCTCGTCGAAGACGGCATCGAGCGTGCCCTGGCGCAGCGGCTCCATGCGACGGGGATCGCTGGGCGAGCCGCTCATATGGAGGCGTCCGCCCCAGCTCTCGATATCGGCAAGCTGAAAGCCATAAAGGGACAGCACCTGGTCGATGAGCACCCGGGTCGAATGCGTCGGGTCCTCCTTGACCGAGACCTGGAGCGGATAGCGCCGCGCCTTGATCTCGCCCAGCGAGCGCAGGCCCGTGCGCGGATGGATCGCGAACACGAACTGGTCGTGCGTCGGATAGACCGCGACGACGCGCAGCGGCAGCGGTTGGCGGTAAAGCCCGACGCCGCGATAGGCCTGGGTCAGCAGCGCCGAGGGGTTGATCATGGCCATTTCCAGGCTGCCGGCGGCCACCGCGCGGGCCAGGATGGGCGAGCCGGTCGCCATGCGGAGCGCCGGGCGGAACGCATCCCCCGACCCGTTGCCGACGGTGATGCAGACGTCGCGGTTGCCGCCATAGGGCGTCGCCGGATTGCCGGCGACGTGCAGGCCCAATTCCCACAGCATCTTGGCGCGCAGAAAATTCGCGCCGCGCGGCAATGGCTCCATCCCGCCCCTCCTCGCCCGGAAATCACCGATCCCCACCATGTTAATACCGGCCGCGCCGCCAGCGAAGGGCGCGCCGCGGCTTGACCCGTCGGCTGCCAAGCGCCAGTGTGCGCCGGTCGCGGCTCGAGCGGCGCCTGGGCGCCTGCGGATGCCGCCTTTGTTCATGAGGGTATTTCGCCCGTGAGCATCCCCATCGCCGAGAAGCGACACACCCCGGCCAGCCTGCGCGCGCGCAAGGGCGGCGTTCCGATCGTTTGCCTTACCGCCTACAGCGCGCCGATGGCGCGGCTCCTCGACGCCATCGCCGATCTGCTGCTGGTCGGGGATTCGCTGGGGATGGTGGTCTATGGGCTCGACAGCACGCTGCCGGTGAGCCTCGAGATGATGATCGCGCATGGCGCCGCCGTCGTGCGCGGCGCGCGGCGCGCCTGCGTCATCGTCGACATGCCCTTCGGCTCTTACCAGGAGACCCCGGCGCAGGCCTTCCGCAACGCCGCCCGCATCATGGCCGAGAGCGGCTGTGCCGGCGTCAAGCTCGAGGGCGGCGCGGCCATGGCCGAGACCATCCGCTTTTTGGTCGAGCGCGGCATCCCCGTGCTTGGCCATGTCGGTCTGCAGCCGCAATCGATCAACGCGCTCGGCGGCTTCCGCACCCAGGGACGCAGCGAGCCCGAGGCGGCCCGCGTCATCGCCGATGCCCATGCCGTTTCCGATGCCGGCGCCTTCGGCATTGTCATCGAGGGGACCGCCGAGCCGGTCGCCCGCCGCCTCACCGAGGAGATCGCCGCGCCGACCATCGGCATCGGCGCGTCGCCTGCCTGCGACGGGCAGATCCTGGTGACCGAGGACATTCTCGGCCTCTTTGCCGAGTTCCAGCCGCGCTTCGTCAAGCGCTATGCCGAGCTCGCCCCCGCGGTGGTCGCGGCGGCGCAGGAATATGCCGATGACGTGCGCGCCCGGCGCTTCCCCGGCCCCGAGCATTGCTACGGCGTGCCGGCGAAGCGTCCCGCCCCGCAGCAGGGATGAGCGCTCAGGCGCCCGAGCGCTGGGAGATCGCGTAGAGCCTGTCGATCTCGGCGCGCCGCTCGCCCGCGGCGAGATCGATGGTCATGCCGCACGTGGCGCAATCCATTGTCTGCGCGGCCTTGAGCCAGGCGAGCGGCATCTCCGAGTATTCGCCGCACGCCGGGCACTCGACGGCGAGGCTGGTGCTGTGGCTGCCATTCCGGATGTCATGCGGCATGAGCTGAAAACGTGCCAGTTGGCGCCGGCGCTGTCAGGTGAAGGATTGTCGCACCACCCCTCACCTCCGCCCCCTGCACCGGCAGGACCAGGGGGCAAAGATGAGGGAACCGGTAGGGCTTAGGCGAACGCCTCGTTGAAGAGGCTCACCATCGACGCCCACGAGCGCTCGTCGGCGGCCTTGTTGTAGGCGGTGTTGGGCGTATTGGCCGTGTCGGGGTCGGTGAAGCTGTGCTTGGTGTCGCTGTAGGTCACGACCTGCCAGTCGGCCGTCTTGGCCTGACGGAGGGCCTCCTGCAGCGCGACCACCTGGGCCGCCGGCACCAGCGGGTCCTCGGCGCCGGTGCAGACCAGCACTCTCGCCTTGATCTTGGCTGCGTCCTGGAGCTGCAGGCCCTCCAGCCCGCCATGGAAGCTGACGATGGCACGAACATCGGCGCCGCTCAGCGCCAGCTCGAGCACGGTCGAGCCGCCGAAGCAGTAGCCGATGGCGCCGATCTTGCTCTTATCGGCCTCGGGCCGGGCGGCGAGCGCATCGACCGCGGCGCGGATGCGGCTGCGCCACCCGCGGCGGTGCCGCGCACGGCCTTCATGAGCTCCATGCCGTGATTGAAATCGCGCATGTTGGTGGCATCGCCGTACATGTCGGCGATGAGCACGACATAGCCCAGCGCGGCTAGCCGCTCGGGCTTGCCCTTCGGCCGTGCGCCCACGCCGCGGATGTCGGGTGCGATGACGATGCCGGGGCGCCGCCCGGACTTCGTCTCGTCATAGATCAGGATGCCGCGGCAGGATGTGCCGCCGTCACGGTATTCGAGGGTTTCCGTCTTCATCTCGACCTCCTTCTTCAGGCTCAAGGCGGGGATTGCCGGCGAGCGCTCATCCGCCCGGCACGTAGCCCTTGCTGATCATGCAGGACTGGACGTAGTCGCTCGATTTCTGGCCGTTTTCGCTGGAGAACGCCTGCCGCGTGCTGAGCGTGTTGGTCTGCTCCCAGTCGCGGCCGCGACTGGCCATGATGTCGGCATCGATATTGGTGTCGCGCTGGTTCATCGCCTGCGCCTGGCTACGGCAATCGGCATAGTCGGCCGCCGCGGCCTGCGAGGTCACGCCCTGCTTGGTCCATTGCGGCGTCCCGGCGCAGGCGGCCAGGCACAGGGCCGCGGCGAGGCCCGAGGTCACTCTCATGTCCCGCTCTCCCCTCGCTCCGCCCGCCGGCAACCGCGGCAAAACCGGATGCGGCAAGAAATGGTTAATCCTTCCCGACCTAGAGTAGCCCGAGACGGACGGCGCGTCTCGTGGCGTTTCATGGCGGCCGCCCCCGGGAGTTAACATTGAGCATGCCGCTTCGGCCCCTGGCGCTGGCAGCTTGTCTCGCCGTCCTCACCGCCGGCTGCAATGCCTGGCAGAACCGCACCGAGTTCGCGGCACCGCAAAGCCGCTGGTCGCCGAGCCAGAGCTCGCCGGTGGCGGCCGATGCCAAGCCGCCGCCGATCCCGCGGCAGTATTGCTATCGCACCCTCGCCACGGTCGATTGCTTCTCCGAGCCGCAGCCCGACCGCATCACCGGCTTCACCGGGCTCTACCCCGATCCCGCCAGCCTGCCGCCGGGGCCTGCGCCCACCAAGCACTGAGCGTCAGAACCGGCCGGCCTGGTAGTCGGCGATCGCGGTGCGGATTTCCTGCTGCGTGTTCATGACGAAGGGCCCATAGCGCGCCACTGGCTCGTTGAGCGGGCGTGCCGCCGCCAGGAGCACGCGCGCCGCCTGGCCGCTGCCGCTGCCGCGCACCAGGGCGACATCGCCCTCGCCCAGCACCGCGGCCGAGCCGCGCGGCACTACCGTTGCCGGCTCGCCGATGCCGGCCTCGCCGGCGAAGACATAGAGGAACGCGCTGTGGCCGCGCGGCAGCGGCACCGCGACGCGACCGCCCGCGGGCACTTCGAGATCGAGCAGCAGCGGCTCGGTGACGATGCCCTCGACCGGCCCGGTCAAGCCCCCGAATTCGCCGGCCAGCACCCGCACCCGCGAACCGTCGGCGAGCGCCGCCTCGGGAATGCGGTCGGGCGCGATGTCCTGGTAGCGCGGCGCGATCAGCTTGTCCCGCGACGGCAGGTTGACCCAGAGCTGGAAACCCCACATCAGGCCGCCCTCCTGCTCGGGCATCTCGGAATGGACGATGCCGCGCCCCGCCGTCATCCACTGCACGCTGCCGGGGGTCAGCAGGCCGCTATTGCCGTGATTGTCGGCATGACGCATGCGGCCCGCGAGCATATAGGTCACGGTCTCGAAGCCGCGATGGGGATGATCGGGAAAGCCCGCGCCATAGTCCGAGCCTTCGGCCGAGCGGATCTCGTCGAGCAACAGAAACGGATCGACCTCGCCGAGCTGCGGCGTGCCGATCACCCGCGTGAGCTTGACCCCGGCCCCATCGCTTGCCGGCACGCCGCGTGACAGCCGCGCCACCGGCCGCACCTTCATCGCCTCATCCCGCATCGCCGTTCTCCACACTGGATGTGGAGCACGATGTGGGCATCACGGGCAGTCTTGGGAAGGCGCCCCCGCCGCTACGAGGGCTTCGGCGCTTCCAGGACGTCGGCGAGCTTGGTTTGCAGCGCCTTGGCCTTGTAGTCCGCGACGGCGAAGACCCAGGGCGCGAGCTTGGCGTTGAGGGTGGCGGCCTCTTTCTCGGCGGCGCCGGTGCCGGTGGCGGCAATGCGCACCCAGTCGGTGCCGTTCTGCGCGGTGACGGAGACGGTCACGACCAGGCCGTCGAAGCTTTCATAGCGCGCCTGCGCCACGCCCGTCGCCGGGAACGTGAAATCCTTGGCCGGGCGCACGTCGGTGAGCTCCAGATCGCCGAGCGCGCCGGCGGCATCGTCGAACGCGTCGTCGCCCTTGAGCTTCTTGCCCGCCGGCAGCGGCACGCCGAGGGCGAACTTGTCCTCGGGCTTGTCGCGCTTGAAGGACAGCACGCTGCCATCGGCGGCCGTCAGCACCGCGTCCTTCACCTTGGCCGCCGGCACATCGAGCACTTTCTGGTCGAGCCATTGCGGCGTATCGCCGGACACATCGAGCGAGCCGCGCGCCAGCCATGACTGCGCATCGCCGGGCTTGCGCACGTAGATGCCGTCATTGCCACCGCCCAACTGGTCGACGCGGCGCTTGCCCGTGATCACCTCGCCCAAGAGCGAGCCCTTCTCGTCGGTCACGGTGACGAGCGTCGATTTGGCGTCCTTCTTGTCGGCGTCGGCGACCTCGATGCGGGAATAGAGATCGGGCTTGCTCGTCTTGGGCTCGACGAAGGAGAGCTCGGCCAGCCCCAGCAGCACCTGGTGAACTTTTTTGTCATCGGCTGGATAGTCGCCCTTCTCCTCGACCGACCAGTGATCGCCGGTGCGCAGCAGCGTCGTCTTCTTGGCGCCGTGGACGAGCGTGATGCGCCCGACCGCGTCGAGCCGCTTGCCAACCTCGGGCAGCACCGGCGTGCCGACGAGCGGATCGATGCGCGGCGCGCCGGTGCCGCGCACCATGATGACCGCCGCGATTACCGCCGCCGCCGTGACCGCGAGGAGGCCGATCAATCCCTTGTTGCGCATGATCCCCGTTCCTTTTCCCGCGCGCTTAGGCCGTGCGGGCGCGGCGCTTGCGGCGCTCGATGCGGACGATCCCGATGATGGCCGCGGCGATGGCGACGAGGATCGGGATGGCGCCGATGTTGAAGAATTCTACCCACGCCTCGAGACGGTCGATGTCCTCGCGCTCGGCCAGCTGCACCTTGCGAAGCTGCTGGCGCGTCTGGATCATCTGGGTGCGGAAATTGTCGAGCGTCTTGGTCTCGCTCGCCGCCTGCGTCACGCCGGCCTTGCCGGCCTCGTCGCGCAGCGCCTTGATCTTGCCCTCGGTGTCCTTGAGCTTGTCCTCGAGGTCCTTGGCGGTCGCCTGATATTTCTCGTCGGCGGTACGCTGGATGTTCTGCACGAGCACGAACGGCCGGGCCGAGGTGCCGCGGCTACGCAGGCTGATGAGATCGCTGCCGCCGGAAAGCGCATCGACGGCGTTGGTTACGAAATCGCCGTTGTTGGCGACCGGCACCTCGACGCGCTGGCCGAAGAAGTCCTGCACCTCGACCCAGAACCTGTCCTCCAGGATGTCGGTGTCGGCGACGACGATGACGCTGATCGGATGCACCGCGGTCTTGATCTGCGGCGGCAGGGGGGCGTCCTTCTTGTCCTTGTCGCCCGTATCGGCGGCGGTTTTCTGGTCCGCGCCGGGCTTCTCGTCCGCGGGCTTCGCCGGCTTGGGCGGCCCGTCGGGAAAGGCGGTGTTGGCCGGCCCGGTGACGCGCGCCGCGAGCACGAGGCGCTTGCCGTCCGGCTTGAAGTCGTGCAGCAGCCCTTCGATGTCAGGCGTGCGCTGGACCTTCTCGACCGGGATTTCTTCGGAATCCGTCGAGGTGGAGACGAGCGGCGTGAAGGTCGTCTTGGCGCCCGCGCGCGGCTCGAGGATGCCGGCGGTCGCCATCGTGAGCTGGCTCAGGTCGCCGGTGATGGGATCGTCGGGATTGAGATTCTGCTTGGTCAGCGTGAGCCAGGCGACATAGTCGACGGGGATGACGTGCTCGTCGGTGCCGGCATTGACCTTGCGCGCGGCCTCGCGGTCGCCCGCGACCATCTTGGGCACCATGGTGACGCCCCAGGCATTGAGCAGCTTGTCGAGCTCGCTGTCGTCCGGGGTGCCGGGCGGATTGAGCTGGCTCGGATGCATCTGCTGCGTCTGGGAATCGGGATCGACGAAGACGAGGGCGTGGCCGCCCTTCATCACGAACTGGTCGATCGCATAGAGCGTCTTGTCGGGAAGATGCTGGGGATGGACGATCATCAGCACGTCCACGTCGTCCGGCACCTTGTCGAAGTCGGTCGAGAGCGAGTGCACGTCATAGAGCTGGCGCAGGTCGTTGATGACGACATAGGGCACCATCGGGCGTCCCTGCATCGCCGCCATGACGTCGCCTTCGAGCGGCAGCGCCGTCACCAGACCCACCACCGTCTTCTTGGGGTGGACCAGGCTGTAGACGAGCTTGGTCAGATCGTATTCGAGAAAGCGCTCGCGCTCGGGCTGGAAGAACGGGATGACCTGCTGATCGTCGGTCGAGTTGGTGGCGGCGAGGCCGAAATAGACCTGCTCGCCGCCCTGGTCGAGCGGCACGCCCTGCAGCCCGAAGGCGACGGCGCGGTCCTCGGTCGGCGAGAACGGCTCGGGATTGAGGATCTGCAGATCGATCTTGCCGTCACTGAGCGCGGCATACTCCTCGAGCATCTCGCGCACGCGCTGGGCATAGACGCCGTAGGAGGGAATCTCGTCGCCCAGATGCGGCGAGTAGTAGTAACGCAGCACGATCGGCTCATCGATCTTGGCAAGCGTGTTCCGCGTGCCCTGGGACAGCGTGTAGAGGTGATGGTCGGTGAGGTCGATGCGCGTCGAGCGCAGCCCATGATCGGCAATGACGTTGACGGCGACGAACAGCACGAGGGCGGACGCCAGCGCGATGAGCGCGGCGGTGCGGCGGGAGAGGGACCATTTCATGGGGCAGCGCTCCTCAATCCGCCTTCTTGAGTTCGACGATGACCGCATTGGCGAACAGGAAGAGCGCGATCACCGACACGAAGAACACGGCATCGCGCAGGTCGATGACGCCGCGAATGATCGCGCTGAAATGCCCAAGAAAGCTGAAGGAAGCGACCGCAGTCAGGAGCGCCTGCGGCGCCCAGCCGGTGAGGAAGCCGAGCACGATCGTAGAGCCGCTGACGGTGAAGAGGAAGCACATGGCGGCGGTCAGCACGAAGGCGATCACCTGGTTCTTGGTAAGCGCCGAGAGCGCCGCACCGATGGCGAGGAACGCGCCCGCCATGAGGAAGCTGCCGATATAGCTCGCGATGATGACGCCGTTGTCGGGCGAGCCCAGGATGTTCACGGTGATCCAGAACGGAAAGGTCAGCAGCAGCGCGATGCCGGCGAACGCCCAGCCGGCCAGGAACTTGCCCATGACCGCCGCGCCGATCGAGATGGGCAGCGTCAGGAACAGCTCGATGGTGCCGGTCTTGCGCTCCTCCGACCACAGCCGCATGGCCAGCGCCGGGATGAGCACGAGATAGAGCCAGGGATGGAAGCTGAAGAAGGGCTGCAGGTCGGCCTGGCCGCGGTCGAAGAAATTGCCGAGGAAGAATGCCAGCGTGCCCGCGAGCACCAGGAAGATGACGATGAAGACATAGGCGAGCGGCGTTGCGAAATAGCTCGCAAGCTCGCGGCCAAAAATGATCCAGGTACTGCGCATGTCTGGCTCCGGTACCGGCGCGGGCTGCGCTCAGGCTGCGGTGGCGGTGGTCGTGATGGCGCGGAAGACCTCGTCGAGGCGCCCGCGTTCGAGCCGCAACGCGGCCAAGGGCCAGCCCGCGGTGCGCACGAGATCGGTGACCTCGCCGAGAATGGCACGGCCCTCGCGCGGAAAGACGACGAGGCCGCTGCCCTCGGCATCGTCGACCGGCTCGACCGAGGCGACCCCCGGCAGCCGCAGGAGCGCGGCCGCCGCATCGATGCCCTCGCCATCGAGCGCCAGCCGCACCGCGTTGTGGTGGCGCGAGCGCGCCTCGAGCTCGGCGGGCGTGCCGTCGGCGAGAATGCGCCCCTCGGCGATGATGATGGCGCGGGTGCAGACGGCATCGACCTCCTCCAGAAGGTGGGTCGAGATGATGATCGCCTTTTGCGGCGCCAGCGCGTTGATGAGGGTGCGCACCTCGTGCTTCTGGTTGGGATCGAGACCGTCGGTCGGCTCGTCGAGGATGAGGACATCCGGGTCGTGCAACAGCGCCTGCGCCAGACCGACGCGGCGCTTGAAGCCCTTGGACAGCGTCTCGATCGGCTGGGCCAGCACGCCGTGCAGCGAAGTGCGCTCGACCGCCAGGGCGATGCGGCGGCGAGCCTCCGCGCCGCTGAAGCCGCGGATGCGGGCGATGAAGCGCAGGAACGAGGCGGGCGTCATGTCGAAATAGGCGGGCGCCCCCTCGGGGAGATAGCCGATGCGGCGCTTGGCGGCGATCGGATCGACGACGATGTCGTTGCCGCAGACGATCGCGGTGCCGCGCGTCGGCGCGAGGAAGCCGGTGATGATCTTCATCGTCGTCGACTTGCCGGCGCCGTTGGGACCGAGAAAGCCCAGGACCTCGCCGCGCGCGACGGTGAAGGAAACATCGTCCACGGCCAGAATCGGGCCGAATCGCCGGTGCAGGTGGCGAACCTCGATCATCACGTCCATGGAATCCCCGTCTCCCAGCGCGCCTTCTCGGCGGGCACGTCATCCGCGGGCCATCTGCCGCATTTTCGCTACCGAAATCAAGCCCGTGGAACGGGGGACGGGCTTAAATCGCTGTAATGTCGCAGGAACGGCGGGGGTCGGCTCACGCCCGCCGCGGCAGCCGCGCGCACCCATCCGCGAGCTCGCGCAGCACCTGATCGACGAGGTCGAGCAGCGAGGCGAGCTTGAACGGCTTCAGCAGATAGCGATGCCCGCTCTGCTCGATGCGCGCGACCAGGCGATGATCGGCAGTCACGAGCAGTACGGCGTGACCGCAACTTGCCATCTCGTGCGCCAGCGCCAGCCCATCTTGGGCGCCGGGCAGCGCCACGTCGATAATGAAAGCATCGATATCAGGCTGGACCGCGATGACGGCGCGCATCTCCTCGCCATTGCAGGCGGTGAAGAAGTGATAGCCCTGGTCGGCCAAAACGTCCTTGAAGAGCTCGCGCACGTCGTCATTGTCCTCGACGACCAGCACCTTGCAGATCCGCGCCACGGCCCCATGTCTCCGTTTCCTTGCCGACAAGTAGGACACGCTTTGCCACGCCGCGTCCATCGTCGAGTCGGCACATTGCGCGGCACCCGATCGCGCCTTAAGCGAAGCGCCCGGGCTTTTCCGGTTGCTCCAAGACGGCGCCGCGCCGACACTGAAGCACCCTGCCGGATTTTTCATGCTGATCCTCACCCTCTTTAAGGGCATCGCCGTGGGCATCGTCATTGCGCTGCCCGTCGGGCCGGTGGGGCTTTTGTGTGTGCGGCGCACGCTCTTCGAGGGGATCGCCTTCGGGCTTATCTCGGGGCTCGGCGCCGCGGTGGCGGACACCGTCTTCGGCGGGATCGCCGGGTTTGGATTGACCTTCGTGCGCGACGACATTCTCGCCTATCGCGACTGGCTTGGCGCGGCAGGCGGCGTGTTCCTGGTCTATGCCGGGTGCCGCGCGCTCCTCATGCAGGGGGCAGCCGACGCGCCCGAGCCGCTGGCCGGCGAGGCGCTCTTCGGTGCCTTCGCATCCGCCTTCGCGCTTACGATCACCAATCCCATCACCGTTCTCATGCTGGCCGCGATCTTCGCCAAGGTCGGGGGCGATGAAGCGGCGGGGCTGGGCAGCATCAGCGTGCTGGTGGCGGGCGTCTTCGTCGGCTCGGCCTTGTGGTGGCTCGGCCTGACCTTTGGGATCGCCGCACTGCGCCGGCGGACGCGCAGTTTCACGTTGGGCTGGCTCAACCGCCTTTCGGGCGTGATCCTCGCACTTTCGGGGCTGGTTCTGATCGGGGCGGCGCTTTTCGCTCTGTCGTAAGGGGGCCCGCCTTGGCGGGCAGGCCGCGGAGACGCTAATGTCCGCCCCATGTTTCATTGCCCCCGCCGTCTCTGCGGGGTCGCGCTGGCTGTGGTCGTCGTTCTTGCGCTGGCGGCGATTGCGGCGCGCGCCCAGTCGCCCCCGACCCCTGCCTCGCCCGCCCCTGCCGCCCCCGCAGTCTCTGCGGCCGAGCTGCAGCAGCTCGTCACGACGCTGCAGGATCCCACCGCGCGCGCGCACCTCGTCGGCCAGCTGCAAGCGCTCATCGCCGCCGGGCGCGGCACCGGCGTCGCCGCGACACCAGCGCCGGCGGCGCCGGTGGCGGCGGGCCCGGTCGGCTTCTTCGACACCGTGTCGCAACAGATCGACACCGTCACCGGCGAGATCCTGGCGGCGGCCCAGGTCGTCGTCGATGCACCGCGGCTGGTGCATTGGACCAAGGCCCAGGTCGTCGATCCGGCGTCGCGCGACTTCTGGCGCGCGATCGCCGTGCGGCTCGCCATCATCTTCGGCGTTGGTTTCATCGCCGACCGGTTGACGCGCTTCCTCCTCGCCGGTCCGACACGGCGGCTCGCGGCCGCCCCCGGCAGCACGCTCGGCTCGCAGCTTTTCCTCATGGGGCTTGGTATCGTCATCGAGGCGCTGCCGGTCGTGGCCTTTGCCCTCGCCGCGTCCTTCACGGTGCCCTTCACCCATCCGCATTTCGGGACGCGGCAAGTCGCGCGCGTGCTCATCGGCGCCATTTTGTGGACCCGCATCGTGCTGGCCGTGGCGCGGGTGGCGCTGCTGTCGGCGAGCGCCGTTCGGCTCTATCCGCTGGGCGAGGAGACGCGGCAATATCTCTATATCTGGGCACGCCGCTTCGCCGGCTGGGCGGTCTACGGCTCGGCCCTGGCGGAGGCCGCGTGGTGGCTCGGCGTGCCCGGCGCGATCTATGCGCTGCTGCTGCGCACGACGATCCTGGTGCTGGCGATCCTCGCCATCATCTTCGTGCTGCAGAACCGCCGCATGGTCGCGGAGTGGATGCACGGCGGCAACGACGTTTCCGGCGGCTGGCGCCTCATCCGCCATCGACTGGCCGATACCTGGCACGTGCTGGCGATCATCTATGTGATCGGCACGTTCGGCGTCTTCGTGCTCGATGTGCGCGGCGGCTTCCTGTTCCTGCTGCGGGCGACGGTGGTCACCATCATCGTGCTGCTGGCGGCAGCGCTCATCGTGCGCGCGATCGAGCAGGTGTGCCGGCGCGGCTTCGCCATCAGCCCCGACTTGAAGCGGCGCTATCCGACGCTCGAGAGCCGTGCCAACCGCTATCTGCCGGTGCTCTACGTCGTCACCGCGGCGATCATCTATGTGTTTGCCGCGCTCGCCATCCTGCAGGCGTGGGGCGTCCATGCCTTTGCCTGGCTCGACACCGAGTCCGGGCGAAAGGCCACCGGCACGTCCGTCACCATCGCCATCGTCCTGGTGGTGACGCTCATCGCTGTGGGAGTTCTTCAATTCGGCGATCGAGCGCTATCTCAATGCGACCGGTGGCGACGGCTCGCGGATCGCGCGCAGCGCCCGCGCGCGCACGCTGCTGCCGCTGATGCGCACCACGTGCTGGTGGTGATCGTGGTGATGGTAGGGCTGATCGTGCTGTCCCAGATCGGCGTCAACATCGCGCCGCTCCTGGCCGGCGCCGGGCGTGGTCGGTCTCGCCGTCGGCTTCGGCTCGCAGGCGCTGGTCAAGGACTTCATCACCGGGCTCTTCATCCTGGTCGAAGACACGCTCGCGGTAGGCGACATGGTCGATGTCGGCAAGGGCGTGGGCATCGTCGAGGCCATCTCCATCCGCACCATCCGGCTGCGCGACTTTTCCGGCACGCTGCAGACCATCCCGTTCAGCGAAGTGACGACGGTCAAGAACATGGCGCGGGATTATGGCTACGCCGTGCACGACGTCGGCATCCTCTTCCACGAGGATCCCGACCGGGTGATCGCGGTGTTGCAGGAGGCCGCGGACGGAGATGATCGCCGATCCCGCATGGTCGCACTATATCCTGGCGCCGCTCGAGGTGGTCGGGCTCGACCGCTTCAGCGACACCGCGCAGATCATCCGCGTGCGGCTCAAGACCGTGCCGATGCAGCAATGGCCGGTGCAGCGCGAATTCAACCTGCGCCTCAAAAAAGCGTTCGACCGGCACGGCATCGAGATGCCCTCGGCCAATCAGGCGCACTATCTCGAGCCGCCGCCAAATCCCGAGCCGCCGTCACATCCCGAACCGCCGCCGAAACCCTGATCACGGCGTCTCGTGCGCGAGACGCTCGAGCGCCGCCACATCGGCGGCGGCGAGGACGCGGCGCGCGATGGCGAGGCTGAAGCCGGCGCGGGCGAGGACGCCGAGATCGCGCTCCTGGCTGGCAGGCGCGCCTCGGACGCACGATAGGGCCCGAGCCGCCGCCGCCGCACCAGCGCGCAGGCCGCGGCAAGCTCGCTGCCGCCTTCGGCTGCCAGGGCTGCCGAGCGCGGCGCGGATCAGTCCTCGTCGACGCCCTTCTGTGCCAGGCGAAGCGGATGCCGTCGGACGAGACGCCGCGGCGGCTGCAGGCTCGCGGCCTGCTGCATCGGCATAGGCGCGGTCGTCGAGCAGGCCGACCGCGAGATAGCGGGCGCACGATGTCCGTCGACCAGGCGCGCTGCCTCGGCGGCGATCGACGCCTGCCGCCTCGGCTGCGCGCGCGACGCGCGCGCATGCAGCACGCGGCGCAGATTCTCGCTCGAGCTCGAAAATGCGGCGGAGATAATCGAGCGCCGCCGCCTCGAGCGCCGCCGGGGTCAATGCCGCCTTGCGCTCGATGCCATGGCAGGACTTGTCGCGCCCTCCCTTGTGCCCCGGCAAGGGCCGCGCGCTAAGGCTCCGCGCCCATGGCGGAGCGACGATCACAGTACCTGCGCGCCGCGCGTGCGCCATTTCGGCGCGGTCAACTGGCTCGGCCTGTGGACGCTCTATGTGCGCGAGGTGCAGCGCTTCCTCAAGGTCGGGATGCAGACGATCGCCGCGCCGGTGGTGACGACGCTCCTGTTCCTCGCGATCTTCCTCCTGGCGCTGGGCGGGCAGCAGCGCACCATCGCGGGCGCGCCCTTCCTCGCCTTCCTCGCGCCCGGCCTCATCATGATGGCGATGGTGCAGAACGCCTTCGCCAACACCACCTCGTCGCTGATGATCGCCAAGTTCCAGGGCAACATCGTCGATCTGCTGATGCCGCCCTTGAGCCCGCTGGAGCTGACGCTGGGGCTCTGCGCTCGGGCGGCGTGACGCGCGGCCTCGTCGTCGGCGCGGTCGTCGCCGCAGCGATGGCGCTGGTCGTGCCGATGCACATCGTCTACGCCCGCGCTCATGCTCTTTCATGCCTTCGCCGCGTCGCTGCTGCTGTCGGTGCTGGGCGTCATCGCCGCGATCTGGGCCGACAAGTTCGACCACATCGCCGCCGTCACCAATTTCATCGTGACGCCGCTGTCGTTCCTGTCCGGCACGTTCTATTCGATCGAGCTGCTGCCGCCATGTGTGGCAGATCGTGGCGCTCGTGCAACCCGTTCTTCTACATGATCGACGGGTTCCGCTATGCCTTCATCGGCCGCGCCGACGGCTCGATCGCGGTCGGCATCGCGGTCATGACCGTGCTCGACGTCGGGCCTCCTCGCGCTCTGCCACGTGCTGATCGCGCGCGGCTAGAAGCTCAAGGCGTTAGCGTCAGCCGGTCGACCTCCGCCATCTCCTCGGGCGTCAGCCGCCAGTCGAGCGCGCGGCCAGATTGGCCTCGACCTGCTCGCGCGCTGGTCGCGCCGGCGATGACGCTGGAGACGAACGGATGCGCCGCGAGCCAGCGCATGGCGAGTTCGAGCAGGCTCCGGCCGCGCGCAGCGGCGAACGTCTTCGAGCCGCTCGAGGATGCGCCAGTTTTCCGGCGTGAGGTAGCGGCCGGCGAGCCAGCCCGTATCGCTCAGGCGCGCGCCCTTGGGCGGCGCGCGTGCGCGCTGGTACTTGCCGGTGAGCATGCCCGCCGGCAAGCGGCAGATAGGGCAGGACAGCCCGCACCCGCTTCGCCGTCATCGCCGGCACGAGGTCGCGCTCGATGCCGCGCTCCAGCAGACTGTATTCGTTCTGGCAGGTGATGAAGGCGCGTGAGGCCGTGCTGCGTCGCCGTCGCGCGCGACTGCGCCGAGCTCGGCGCCGGTAAGATAGGAGCAGCCGATATGGCGCACCTTGCCCTGGCGCACGAGATCGTCGAGCGCGCGCAGCGTCTCCTCGATCGGCGTCAGCGGATCGGGGCGATGGAGCTGGTAGAGGTCGATCCAGTCGGTCTTGAGGCGCTTCAGGCTGCCTTCGACCGCATGCATGATGTGACGGCGCGAGGCGCCCCGCAGCGTGCCGCGTCATCCATGGCCATGCCGAACTTGGTGGCGAGCACGACCGCCTTGCGCCGCTCGCCCAGGATGCGGCCGAGATACTCCTCCGAGCCGCCGCGATTGCCATAGGTGTCGGCGGTGTCGAAGAAGGTGACGCCGAGATCGAGCGCCTTGTGCACCACCGCTCGCGTCGCCGCGAAATCGATGCGGCCGCCGAAATTGTTGCAGCCGAGGCCCGAGAAGCGACACGGCCGGTCCGGCCGTGCCGAGCGTGCGATGGTCCACCGTTCCTCCGTCATCTTTCCCGCGGCAATGGCCGCGGATCGTTTCACTGCTGCGCCGTCGTATAGGGATATTGCAGCGTACCGGTCTTGAACTCGGGCGGGTCGAGGATGACTTGGACGCCCGGCTTGGCGAACTGCGCGAGATCGTTGCCGTGCACGTTCTGGTACTGGACGGTGAGGATGCGCGGCTTCGCCCATTCCCCGTCCGGACCGAACGTGATGTCGCCGTAGATGGTCTTGAACGTCGTCTTGTGCATGTATTCGGCGAGCTTGGCCTGATCGAAGGATTTCGTTGCTTCCACCGCGTCCTGCAGCACCTGGAAGGTGGCATAGACGAGCGGCGGCACGTAATAGCCGAGCGGATCGGTGCCGGCCGCCTTGGCGCGCGACTGATATTGCGCGATGAAGGCGTCGATGCCGGGGAAGTTCATCGTCGGCTCGTGCACGTAGAGCTCGTAGTCGACGATACCGTTCATCCGGTCGGCCATCTGCTGCTTGATGGTGCCGTACTGCAGGCCGATGATCGGGCCGCCGAACATCTTGGCCTTGAGCCCCTGTTCCTCTTCGGCGCGCAGCAGGCCGGCGCTGTCGGCGGGATAGGACGCGACGAACACCAGATCCGGGTTGACCGCCCTGATCGAGCGAACGATGGGCGCGAAATCGATCTCGTTCGGCGGATAGGTGCGGTCGTAGACGATCTTCAGGCCGTCGGCCTTGATGTGCGCCTTGGCGCCTTCGATGGCGTTCTTGGAGAATTCGGCATCGGCGCCGGTGATCGCCACCGTCGTGGGCTTCGGAGTCATCGTCATCGCCGCGGCGAAATAGCCGGCCGAGATCGCCTCCTTGCCGTGCGGCCCGTAGGGCATGGTCTGAAAGAAGCGGTCGTAGTGGAACTCGTCATTAACGGCGAGCGCCAGCGTGTCCAGCACCATGACCTTGTGCTGGATGAGCAGCGGCATGGCCGCGGCGCTGTAGTTCGTGCCCGACGAGACCACGAGGTCGATCTTGTCGACATCGAGCAGCTTGGTATAGATGCCCGGCACCAGGCCGGGATTGCTTTGGTCGTCGTAATGGATGAGCTGAACGGGCCGACCGAGCAGCCCGCCCTTGGCATTGATGTCATCGGCCCAGATCTGTGCCGCCAGCAGGAACTGCCGCCCACTCGTAGCGCTGCCGCCGGTCTCCTCGCAACTGAAGCCGATCTTGATCGGCTCGGCCGCATACGCCCGTACCGCGCCAAGCGCCGCCGCAGCGACGATGGCGGCGAGCATCGCAGTGCCGATCCTCAGGCTGCCGTGCATGGCGTTTTTTATTTCCGGTTTCATGACGCCCTCCCTGCGGACCCTTGGTGGGTCCATCGCGTCCCGATCATAGGCGGGTCGAAGCATCCGATCCATCCGCTTGCCGGCGCGGCGCTGGACTGTTGCCGGCGACCACGCCAGACTTGCGGGATGGATCAGGACAGACTGACACGCTTCGTGGACCAATGCTGGCGCGACGAGATCGTGCCGCAGTTGATCGAGTACATCCGCATCCCCAACCAGTCGCCGGCCTTCGACCGGGAGTGGGCGGCGCACGGCTACATGGATCAAGCGGTGGCGCTGCTCGTGGCCTGGGCGCGGCCGCCGATTGCTGCGATCCCCGGCGCGACGCTCGAGGTGGTGCGGCTGCCGGGTCGCACGCCGCTCATCCTCATCGACATTCCCGGCGCGAGCGATGAGTGCGTGCTGCTCTATGGCCATCTCGACAAGCAGCCGGAGATGGCGGGCTGGGAAGAAGGCCTGGGGCCGTGGACGCCGGTGCTGAGGGGCGACAAGCTCTACGGCCGCGGCGGCGCCGATGACGGCTATGCCATGTTCGGCGCATTGGCGGCGATCACCGCGCTCGCCGACCAAGCGATCCCGCATGCCCGCTGTGTCATCCTCATCGAGGCATGCGAGGAATCCGGCAGCCCCGATCTGCCGCATTACGTCGATCATCTGGCGCCGCGCCTGGGCACGCCGTCGCTTGTCGTGTGTCTCGATTCCGGCTGCGGCAATTACGATCAGCTCTGGGTCACGATGTCGCTGCGCGGCATGGTCGGCGGCACGCTCACGGTGCGCGTGCTGGAGGAAGGCGTTCATTCCGGCGATGCCTCAGGCGTCGTTCCCTCGAGCTTCAGGATTCTGCGCCAGCTCATCACGCGGCTCGAAGACGAGACAACCGGCGCGATCCGCCCTGCCGCGCTCAGCGTCGAAATCCCGCCCGACCGCATCACCCAGGCGCGCCATGCGGCAGCGTCTCTCGGTACCGCGGTCTACGCCAAGTTCCCGTTCGTGGCGGGGACGGCACCGGTGGCGGAGGATCTTGTGGAGCTGGTGCTCAACCGCACTTGGCGGCCGCAGCTTGCCGTCACCGGCATCGCCGGCCTGCCGCCGCCTGCCAGCGCCGGCAACGTGCTGCTGCCCTTCACGACCGCCAAGCTCAGCCTGCGCCTGCCGCCGACGCTCGATGCCAGGAAGGCAGGCGCGGAGGTGCGCCGGCTCCTGGAGGCGGACCCGCCCTATGGCGCGCAGGTGAGCTTCGATGCCAAGGACGCCGCCAGCGGCTGGAACGCACCGACGCTGGCGCCCTGGCTCGAACACTCGCTCGAACGCGCGTCGAAGGCCGCGTTCGGCGCACCCGCCGCCTATCTCGGCGAAGGCGGCAGCATTCCCTTCATGGCGATGCTGGGCGAAAAGTTTCCCCGCGCGCAGTTCGTCGTCACCGGCGTCCTCGGCCCGCATTCCAACGCCCACGGCCCCAATGAATTCCTGCATCTGCCGACGGCGCGGCGCATCACCAGCGTCATCGCCCACGTTCTCGCCGATCACCACGCGCGCCACGACCGATGAGCGACAACCCCTTCTTCACCGCCTGGACGACGCCGTTCGGTCTGCCGCCCTTCGACCGCATCCGGCCGGAGCATTTCCCGCCCGCGCTCGATCGTGGCATGGACGAGGAAGCGGCCGAGATCGCTGCGATCGCACGCAACGCTGCGCCGCCGAGCTTTGAGAACACCATCGCCGCGATGGAGCGCAGCGGGCGCACGCTTGGCCGGGTGAGCCGGGTTTTCTATAACCTCGTCTCCAGCCACACCAGCGACGCACTCGAAGCAATCGCGCGCGATTATGCGCCGAAGCTCGCGCGCCACCGCATGACCATCGCGCTCGACCCCGATCTCTTCCGGCGGATCGCCACCCTTCATGCCGAGCGCCATCGGCTGGGGCTGGCGCCCGACCAGCTTCGTCTCATCGAGCGCCAGCATCTGAGCCTGGTGCGTGCCGGCGCCCTGCTTTTGCCGGCCGAGAAGGAGCGCATGCGCGCGATCTCCGAGCGTCTGGCGACGCTCCACACCCAATTCGGCCAGAACGTCCTTCACGACGAGAAAACATGGCAGCTCGTCCTCGGCGAAGACGAGTTGGACGGGCTTCCCGCTTTCGTGCGCAGCGCCGCCGCCGAGGCGGCGCGCGCCCGCGGGCTCGATTCCGGCTACGTCGTCACGCTGGCGCGGTCGTCGATCGAGCCGTTCCTCACCTTCTCCGGCCGTCGCGATCTGCGCCAGGCCGCCTACGAGGCCTGGACCGAGCGCGGCGCGCATGCCGGCGCTTACGACAACGTGCCGCTGGTGCGGGAGCTTCTGGTCCTGCGCGCCGAGCAGGCGCGGCTTCTGGGCTATGAGCATTACGCCGCCTATCGGCTCGACGACACCATGGCCAAGGATGTCGCCTCGGCCAAGCACCTGTTGCAGCAGGTATGGGAGCCAGGCAAGCGCAAGGCGGCGGCCGAGCGGGCCGAGCTTCAGGCCTGCGCGCTTGGTGATGGCCTCAACGCGCCGATCGCGCCGTGGGACTGGCGCTACTATGCCGAGAAGGTGCGGCGCGCGAAGTACGAGATCGACGAGGCCGAGGTGAAGCCGTACTTCATGCTCGACAACATGGTCCGCGCCGCCTTCGCCACCGCCGAACGCCTGTTCGGCGTGAGCTTCACCGAGCGCACCGACCTTCCGCTCTATCACCCGGACGTGCGCGCCTATGAGGTGCGCGACCGCGACGGAAGCGCGGTGGGGCTGTTCCTCCACGATAATTTTGCGCGGCCCGAGAAGCGCTCGGGCGCGTGGATGTCGAGCTATCAGAACCAGGAAGCGCTCGACGGCGAGGTCCAACCCATCGTCGTCAACAACAACAATTTCGCCAAGGACTCGCCGACGCTCCTGAGCTTCGACGAAGCCGAGACGCTGTTTCACGAGTTCGGGCACGGCCTGCATGGGCTTTTGAGCCGCGTGCGCTATCCCTCGCAGTCCGGCACGTCGGTGCGGCGCGACTTCGTCGAATTCCCATCGCAGATCTTCGAGCATTGGATGTCGGCGCCGGAGACATTGCGGCAATACGCCCGCCATCACGCCACCGGTGAAGCGATGCCGGAGGAACTGCTGCGCCGCCTCATTGCCGCCCGCACCTTCAACCAGGGCTTTGCCACGGTGGAGTACGCCGCCGCCGCGCTCATGGATCTCGAGTTCCACACCCACCCCGCGCCGGAGACGATCGACGTGGCAGCGCTCGAGCGTGCGGTGTTGGCCCGGATCGCCATGCCGGCCGAGATCGGCCTGCGCCATCGTCCCGCGCATTTCCAGCACCTCTTCGCCGGCAATGGCTATGCCGCCGGCTATTACGCCTATCTTTGGGCGGAGGCGCTCGACGCCGACGGCTATGCGGCCTTCGTCGAGGCCGGGAATGTATTCGATCCGAACCTCGCGGCGCGCCTCAAGGCCATCTATGCCGCCGGCGACACGCGCGATCCGATGGAGCTCTATATCGCCTTCCGCGGCCGCGCGCCGGGGATCGAGGCGTTGCTCAGGGATCGCGGTCTCACCGGCGCGGCCGGACCCTGAACCGGGAGTAGCGCTGAAGCAATGCGGTGGTACCCTCTCGTCATAGCCGTGGCCTTGGCTGCGGCGCTGATCCGGCCGGGCGCGCAAGCGGCCGAGACCGTGACCGTCTCGCTCACCCGCTCGACCGCATCGGCGCCGGCCTTTATCGCCGACGCGCGCGGCTATTTCGCGGCCCAGGGGCTCGCCGTCCGCTTCCTCTATTTCACCGCCGCCCTGCCGGTTGCAACCGCGATCGTCTCGCGCGATGCGGATTTCGGCGTGACCGGCCTCTCGGCCGGGCTTTACAACCTTGCCGGCAAGGGCGCGCTCAAGATCATCGCCGGCAGCGGGCAGGAGGTGAAGGGCGGGTTCCTGACGCCTTATCTCGCGAGCAACGCCGCCTATGCCAAGGGCCTCACAAGTCCGCGCGATTTCGCCGGCCGGACGGTGGGCCTCACCACCTTCGGCGGGCCGTTTCATTACGATGTGATCAAGCTCGCCGAGAAATACGGCTTCGCGCTCACATCGATGAAGCTGCTGCAGCTCCAGTCGTTCAACAACATCGCCGCGGCACTCAAGGGGGGCACCATCGACGCGGGGCTCCTGACCTCGGTCGCAGCTCAGCCGATCGCCGAGCGCGGCGATGGCAAGATCATCGGCTGGGTCGGGGATGAGACGCCGTGGCAGCTCAGCGCCGTCTTCACCTCGGCCAGCACGGATGAAAACAAGCGCGACCTCGTGCTGCGCTTCCTCGCCGCCTATCGCAAGGCGACGCACGACTACAACGCCGCCTTCCAGCAGCGCGACGCGAGCGGGCACATCGTGCCCGGCAGCGACGCGGAGGAACTGGTCAAGATCATCTCCGTCGCCACCCAGTTGCCCGAGGCGGCGACGCGCAAGAGCCTCGGCTATATCGATCGCAACGGCGGCCTGATGCCGGGCGACATCGCCGAGCAGATTGCGACCTGGAAACGGCTCGGCATGGTCAACGCCGACGTCGAGGCGGCCGACATCGTCGACGCCTCGCTTGCCGCGCCGAGCGCGCAATGACAGGATGCGCCGCCACTTGACGAGGCCAGACATGACCAAAGCGGAGCGGTTGAAGCTGCTCACCGAATGCGCCCCCGGCACGCTCATGGGGCGGCTGTTGCGCCAGTTCTGGCAGCCGGTGGCGTTGTCGGAGCCCCTCGCCACCGGAACCGCGCGCGCCGTGCGCATCATGGGCGAGGACCTGACGCTGTTTCGCGGCACCAGCGGCAACGCCTATCTCGTCGCCGGACGCTGCGCCCATCGCTGCAGCGTGCTGCACACCGGATGGGTCGAGGACGACGAACTCCGCTGCATGTATCACGGCTGGCGCTATGACGGGACCGGCCAGTGCACGGAGCGACCGGCGGAAAAACGTGCACCGCGCGAACTCGTCCGGATCGCGGCCTATCCGGTCCACGAATGGCACGGACTGATTTTCGCCTGGCTCGGCGAGGGGCCGGCGCCCGAATTCGAGCTGCCGCGCAAGCCATGCCTGGAAGACCCCGGGAGCTTCACCTTCGCGCGCGAACAAGTCTGGGACTGCAACTGGTTCCAGCAGGTGGAGAACTCGCTCGACGCGCTGCATGTGAGCTTCGTCCATGTGTGGGGCCGGATGAGCCGCTTCGGCGAGGAGATCACCACGGCGATCCCGAAACTCTCCTATACCGAGACGAGCGCCGGCATCCGCCAGATCGCCACGCGCTCGCGCACCAACCAGCGGGTCAGCGACTGGACCTTTCCCAACAACAACCACATCGTCGGTCCCGGCCCGCGCAAGACCGATCCGTGGGTGGATACCTGCGTGTGGGTGGTGCCGATCGACGAGGAAAGCACGCGGCGGTTCACCATCTCGGCCGTCCCCTCGACCGATCCCGAAACCTGCCGCCGCATCGCCGCCGACCGCGATCCCGACTACGACCCGGTCGCCCATTATGACCGGCTGTTCGGCCAGCACCTTCTGCCCGACACCGGCGCCGCGCAAATCATCGCCACCCAAGATTACGTGGCGGTGCGCGGCCAAGGCCGCATCGTCGACCGGCTCAATGAGCGGCTGGGGCGTTCGGATGCCGGCATCGCGCTGCTTAGGCGCATCTTCCAGCGCGAGCTCGATGCGCTGCGCCAGGGCTGCGCGACCAAGCAATGGACGCGGCTGGAGGAAGCCGCGACCCTGCCGATCCCGCAAGCGGCGATGGCGGATGTCTAAGGCGCCGCGACGTTGGCGCGGCCCGTGGTCTCGCCTTCCCAGAACACCACGCGCGCGTGAACGAAGCGCACGATCGCGATGCCGATCATGCCGATGACCGTGAGCGTGATCACGGAAGCGAACATCATGCCGATATTGAGCTCGAAGGACGAGGACTGGATGACGAAGCCCAGACCCTCGCGCGAGCTCATGAATTCGCCGACCACCGCGCCGATGATGCCGAGCACGACGGAGATCTGCAGCCCGGCGAAGATGCTGCCAAGCGCGGACGGCAGTTTCACATTGAGGAAGATGTGGAGCCGCGAGGCCGAGAACACCCGCAGGAGATCGAGCTGATTGGGATCGGCGCGGCGAATCCCCACGAGCGTATTGACGAAGACCGGGAAGAAGCAGATGAGCGCCACCAGCACCACCTTCGACAACAGCCCATAGCCGAACCACACGACGATGAGCGGCGCTAGCGCCACCTTGGGCGTCGATTGGAGCGCCACCACCAGGGGATAGACGAATTTCTCGAAGGTGCGGGATTCGGCGAGCGCCGCGCCCAGCGCGAGCGCGATGCTGCAGCCGACGACATAGCCCGTGACGATCGATTCGGTGGTGAAGAGCAGATGCGGCCACAGCGAACCGCCGACGAATCCCGCATAGAGCGCGGCGGCGACGGCACGCGGCGGCGGCAGGACGAAGCTCGAGACGTGGAACGCATCGACCGCAGCCTCCCACGCGGCGATCACCACCACGAAGGTGATAAGCGGATAGAGGATCGAGGTCACGCGCTCCTTCAGCATGTCGTGTCCTCCGCCGCAAAGACTTCCTGGAACTCCGCGCGCAGGCGGTTGCAAATCTCGGCAAAGCGCGGATCGGCCACCGTTTCCAGCGTGCGCGGCCGCGGGAAGTCGATCACCACCTCGTCGATGACGTGGGCGGGACGCGTCGACAGCGTGAGGATGCGATCGGACAGGAACACGGCCTCGGGAATGTGGTGGGTGATGAAGAGCACCGACTTTTTCGCCACCAGCCACAGCCGCTGCAGCTCCCAGCCCATCCGGTCGCGCGTGATCGCATCGAGCGCGGCGAAAGGCTCGTCCATCAAGAGGATTTCCGGATCGTGAATGAGCCCGCGCGCCAGCCCGACGCGCTGCTGCATGCCGCCTGAAAGCTCGTTGGGATAATTGTCGGCAAAGGCCGCCAGCCGCACCAGGCGCAAAAGCTCCATCGCCTTGGCGCGTGATGAAACGGGATCGAGCCCCAGCGCTCGTGCCGGCACCAGCACGTTCTCGATCACGCTCTTCCACGGCAGGAGCGTCGGCGCCTGAAACACGATCCCGACCTGGGGTCGCGGGCCGGTGACGGGAACGCCGCCCAGCGCGATCCGGCCCGAGGTCACCGGCAGAAGGCCCGCGGCCGCGCGCAGAAAGGTCGACTTGCCACAGCCGGACGGGCCGATGACCGAGACGAACTCGCCGCGGCCGATGCCCAGCGTCAAATCCTTGAGTGCGGTGATGAGGCCGGTCTTGGTCTTGTAGGTGAGCGTGACCGCAACGGCGCTGAGATAGGGCTCCGTGCGCGCCGGCGCAGGCTCGGGCGCTGCCGACAGGGCGCTGCCGCGGGGATCGTTTAATCGTGCCATGCCCGCGCCTCGTCGCGCACCGCCGCAATGTCGAAATCGTTTATGTCGTGCAAGAACCGCTCGGTATAGAGCGACGCGAGCGGGACGTCGCGGGTCCCGATCTCGCCGCCCGCGGCGAGCATGTCGATATAGGTGGTCCACGCCGCCTTGGGATAATGCCCGAGGAGATCGGGCTCGCCCGCGGCGAAGCGAAGCTGGTCGGCGACATCCGACCGCAGCACGCGAACATCGTGCGCGAGCGCCGCCGCACGGTCGGTTCCGGCCGCAGGCGCCTGCTCGGGGTGATGCTGCCAGAACGCCTTGACGCACGGCTCGGGGTTGGCGGCGCAGAAGATCGTCGCCTTGGCGACCGCGCGCGTGAGGCCGATCAGCAGCTTCGGGTGCTGCTCGATCGTGTCGTCGCGGGCGATGAAGCCGAGCGAAGGAATAGTCGTGAAGGATGCCGGCAGCGGCAGCAGGCGCGAGGCGAAACCCTTGGTCTCCATTCGCTCGCGCCAGGTCTTGATCGCCATCAGCGCGGCGATGTCGCCATTTTTGAGCGCCACCCATGCCGGCACGCCCGCACCGACCGGCAGGAACTGCACCGCATCGCTGGCAAGGCCGGACTGGGCGAGAATCGCCTTCGCCATCGGCAGGGTGCCGGTATTGACGTTGGGCACGCCCAGCACCTTGCCGCCGAGATCGGCGAGCGACTTCACCGCGCTCCCCTCCGGGACGGCGATGGTCCACACGTTGGTGCGGTTGTAGTTGTAGAAGAAATGCACCGGGGCTGCTTCCTTGCCGGGCTGGCGCGCGAGGATGAGCCAGGACGGATTGCTCAACGCCACCGGCACTTTGCCGCTCAGCAGAAGCTGCATCGTCGGGCCAGTGCCGTCGACGCTCAAGAGATCGAGCGCGATCCCCTCGGCGGCGAGATAGCCCGCCGCATCGGCCATGTAGAAGTTCGAGAACGACACCGACGCCGGTGTCGGCAGGCCCAGCACCACGCGTTCGAGCGAGCGCGCGGGCGCCGCGCCGGCCGAGCACACGAGCAGCGCCGCCAGGGCGCCGCTCAACCGCCCGAAGCCGAACCGCATCCTAGTCCTTCCACGCCAGCGCCTGCGCCTTCACCGCGGCGGCGTCGAAATCGTTGATCTCGGCGAGGAGGCTGTCGGTGTAGAGCGCGTCGAGCGGGATGTCGGTCTTGGTGATCTCGCCGCCCGCGTACAGAATGTCGATATAGGCGCGCCATGCCGCTTCGGGATAATGGCCCATGACCGGCTTCTCGCCCGCGTCGAAGCGAAGCTGGTCATCGAGGTTGGTGCGGATCACGTGGACATCATGCGCAAGCGCTGCGGCAACGTCGCTGCCGGAGGGCGGCGCCTGCTCGGGAAAGCGCGCCCAGAACGCATGGACGCAGGCTGCCGGATTGGCATCGCAGAAGAGCGTCGCCTTGGCGATCGCGCGGGCCAGCCCGACGAGAAGGCGGCGATTCTTGGCGATGGTATCGTCGCGCGCGGCAAAGCCGATCGACGGGATCGCGGTATAGCGCGGCGGCAGCGGAACCAGCCGCGAGGCAAAGCCCTTCGTCTCCATCCGCGCGCGCCACGTCTTCAGCGTTAACAGCGCGTTGACGTCGCCTTTCCTAAGCGCGAGCCACGCCGGCACGCCGGCCCCCACCGGCAACAGCCGGACCGCGCCTTCGCCGAGCCCGGTCTCGTGCAGCATCGCCACGATGATGGGACTCATGCCGCTGCCGGCATTCGGCACGCCCAGCGTCCCGCCCTTGAGCTGCGCCAGCGTGGTGAGCGGACCGTCGGCAGTCGCGACGACAATCCACGGGCTGGTGCGGTCGTAATTGTAGAACAGCTTGACCGGCGGGGGATCCTTGCCGGGCTGATGCGCGATCAGGAACCACGACGGATTGCCGAGCGCGACCGGGATCTTGCCGCTGAGAAGAAGCTGCATCAGCGGGCCGGTGCCGTCGATGTTCAGGATTTCAAGCTCGAGCCCCTCCTCTTTCAGGAACCCGGCTTTCTCCGCCATGTAGAAATTGCTGTAGGTGACCGACGGCACCGACGGCGAGCCCAGCACCACTTTCTCAAGCGCCCGCGCCGGACCTGCGGCGAGCACGGCAAGGAAGACAAGCGCCGCGACGCACGCGAGCCTGTCACCGGATGAAGAACGCAACGCGGTCGACCCGAAGCAGATGCCTATTCCGCCGCCTGGCGGCTGCCCGTGACCCGCTCGAGCTCGGCTCGGTTGATGAATTTCTCAAACGCTGGAATATTGATGAGCGCGTTGGTCTTGGCGTCCCGCACCGTGCCTTTGGGATCGCGGCCGGACTTCACCTCTTCGATCGCGCGCAGCAAGCGGTTGCGGAACAGGATGACGCCGCCGTCGATCTGCGACAGGTTCTCGCTCTCGCGATCGACGATGTCGCCCATGCTGTCCTGGATCGTCGCATCCTGCGCGCCGATCGCGCGCGGCCAGCCATAGCCGAGCGTCGGGGCGTCCTCCATCCGCTTCAATTCGAGGAACGGCTCGACCGGATCGGGCTGCCAATCCGCCGATTGCAGCGGCGTGGTCTTCCAGTCGGCCGGGCTGTTGGCGGGCTTCCATGTCACCCGTAGCACCATCGTGTGCGTATCATCGATCGGCGTGTTAAAGCGTGCCGAGCGCGGCAAGAGCTCTGAGCCCGCATGGAAGCTCGTGAGATCGCCCTTGAGATTGCGCGTGAACCCGTCGGGCGCCATGGAGATGCCGGGCATCAGGAGGTGATGCTCACGGAAGATGAATTGGTCGGGCTCGGCAGTCGGCCGGATGGCGCGATAGAGGACGCCGTAATCGGTCTCGTCGAAATCGAGAAAGATCGGCGCCGGCTCGACGCCGGTCCAGGTCGTGCCATGGGCGAAGCTCGCATGCGCGGGGTCCATGCCGTTCTCAACGACCTGAAGCCAGTTGCAGTTGGCAAAGCCGGTAACGCGGCGAAAGCGCGGCCCCTCGCCGGCGAGGAAATCGTAGCGCGGCAGCAGTGGCGCCGGCCGCGGCCCAAGATAGGCGAACAGGAATCCGCCGAGCTCCTGCACCGTATAGGCCGGCTGCTTGACGCGGTCCTTGAGATCGCTCTCGCGCGGCTCGCATGGCGTCTCCAGCACCGTGCCGGCGGTGTCGAACAGCCAGCCGTGATAGCGGCAGCGCAGGCCGCGCTCGCTGACGATGCCGAGACAGAGATTGGCGCGCCGGTGCGGACAGCGCGCCCCGATGAGCCCAACCCGGCCGCGCGTGTCGCGGAACAGCACGAGATCCTCGCCGAGCACGCGGACGTAAGTCGGCTTGTCCTTGAGATCATCCGTGACGCCGATCGGCCACCAGAACCGGCGCAACACCTCGCCCATCGGCGTGCCCGCGGAAGTCTGCGTCAGCAGGACATTCTCTTCCTTGGTTGTCGGTCTGATCTCGGGCATCATGGGCGGAATCTCCTGCGG
The DNA here is from genome assembly GCA_963832575.1 of uncultured Alphaproteobacteria bacterium. Classification (GTDB taxonomy): domain Bacteria; phylum Pseudomonadota; class Alphaproteobacteria; order ATCC43930; family CGMCC-115725; genus DATJLY01. The sequence continues at coordinate 469,298 of CAWHUT010000006.1, read as the reverse complement.
CTCATGCATAAAACAATGGTCGCGGAGGGTATCACGGTTGGGGGTGCCGTCAAGCAGCGGCACCGGGATCGACGTGGCCGAAACATGAATCGCAAGGAGCGGCGCACCGCGGAAAAGCGCAGGATGCGCGGCAGCGGCGACGGCGCTGCGCCGGCGCATGGCAGCGTTGCGCGGATCGCGATCGGCGACGATCTCATTCGCGCCGGCAAATTCGCCGAGGCCGCCGCGTCCTATCGCGCCGTGCTCGAGGACGATCCGGCCAACCCAACGGCGCAAAGCCGCCTGGGTTACGCGCACTACAACCTCGCCAATGCGCTTGGCCGCGCCGGCCGGCTCGATGAGGCGATCACCGCCTATCGCGAGGCTGTCGCGGCCAACCCCGATTTCGCCGATGGCTACAACAATCTCGGCCTCGCGCTGGCTGAGCGCCGCGACTTCGATGCGGCGGTCGCCGCCTTCCGCCGCGCCATCGCTCTCGACCCAAACCTTGCCGCCGCCCGCAACAATCTCGGCAATGCGCTGCGCGCCCTGGGCGAGACGGACCAGGCCCTCGCCGCCTATCGCGCCGCCGCGGACGGCGCCGGCGCCGATGCCGTTGCGCACAACAATCTCGGCGTGGCGCTCGAAGAGCGGGGCGACCTCGACGCCGCGCGCGAAGCGATCGAGCGCGCGGTGGCGCTGGCGCCCGATTATGCCGACGCCCGCAACAATCTCGGTAACCTGCTGCGGCATCTCGGCCGTCTCGACGAGGCGATCGCGCTTTATCGTGCCGGACTGGCGCTGCGCCCCGACGATGCGGGGATGTTGTGCAATCTCGGCGGCGCGCTGGGCGAGCGCGGCGATGCGGCGGAGGCGCGCGCTGCCTATGAGCGCGCGCTCGCCCTCGATCCCGACGCGGTGGCGGCGCATGTCGGGCTCGGCAATCTCCTGCTCGAAGAGAACCTGCTCGCCGATGCGGCCAAGTGCTATCGGCGCGCGCTGGCGCGCAACCCCGACCACGCGGAGGCCGCGGCCAATCTACGCAAGGCGATGGGACGGCAGGTGCCCGCCTGGCATTTCACCATGCTCGCCGACACCGCACGCAACGACGCGTTCCGCCGGGCCATCGACACGGCGGTGGGACCGGGCGCGCGCGTCCTCGACATCGGCACCGGCTCGGGCCTCCTGGCACTGATGGCCGCGCGCGCCGGCGCCGCCAGCGTGGTGGCATGCGAAGCCGTGGCACCGCTGGCCGAGATCGCGCGGAAGATCATCGCCGATAACGGCTACGGCGACCGCATCGCCGTCATTGCCAAACGCTCGACGCAGATGCGCCTGGGCCACGACATGGCCGAGCCCGCCGACATCGTGGTCGCGGAGCTTCTCGATGTCGGCGTGGTCGGCGAGGGCATGCTGCCGACCTTGCGCCATGCACTGCAATGCCTGGCGCGGCCGGGCGCGACGGTCATTCCCGCCGCCGCGACGGTGTGGGCGGTGCCGATCGAGATCCCGCATCTGCGCGCGGTCAATCCGGTGCGCGGGATCGCCGGCTTCGATCTTTCGGCGTTCGACCGCTTCCGCGGCGTCGGCGATTACCAAAGCGTGCGGCTCGAGCTCGAGCCTCACCGCGCGCTCGCGCCTGCGGTCCGCGCCCTGGCGCTCGATTTTCGCCACCCACTGCCCGGCCGGCCGAGCGCGAGCGAAGTCACCGTCACGGCCGCGACGGCGGGCATGATCCATGCCATCGCCTTCTGGTTCGACCTCCATGTCGATGACGACATTACCGTCTCGAACCGGCCGGGGGGCGAGCTCAGCCACTGGGGCCAGGCGATCCAGTTCCTCGCCCACGACCGCATCGTCGCACCCGACGAGACCGTGGCGCTGACCGTGCGCCTGTCGGACGCGGCGATCGACTTCGCGCTATGATGCCCGTCCCTACAATTCCTGGAGAGAGAGCCCATGCCGGCCGAAACGCCCCTTGCCCGCAACGTCCGCCGCATCGCGCATCTCGATCTTCCCGGCGGCGGCCAGGTGATGGTCCGAGGCGATTACGCCTATGTCGGTCACATGTCGCCGCCGCACGGGACATCGATCATCGATGTCGCCGATCCCCGCCATCCGCGCGTCGTCTCGACCATCACGCTCGACGGGCCGCTGTCGCATTCGCACAAGGCGCGGATCGTCGGCGACGTGATGATCGTCAATTCCGAGCAGGACAACCGCCACACGGTGCGGCGCGCGGGCGAGGTGGTGACGCGCCTGGGAAAGACGCTGGCGCGCGAGCCCACGCGTGCGGAGATCGCGGCGGAGCTCAAGCTCGCGCCCGACACGCTCGATCCGATCCTCGCCGCCGCGCGCCACGGCTATCGCGATGGCGGCTTCAAGATTCTATGACGTCTCCGACCGCACCCGGCCGCGGCTTCTTTCCTATGTCAGGACCCACGGCTTCGGCACGCACCGCTTCGACATGGACGAGCGCTATGCCTACATCTCCACCGAGATGGAAGGCTTCCTCGGCAATATTCTCGTGATCTACGACATCGCCGATCCGTCGCGGCCCGCCGAGGTATCGCGCTGGTGGATGCCGGGACAGCACATCGCCGGCGGCGAGACCGCGCGCGGCAAGGGCTATGACAACCGGCTGCACCATGCGCTGAGGCAGGGCAATCTCCTGTGGGCCGCGGTGTGGTTTGCCGGCATCCGCATCATCGACGTGTCGGACATCGCACACCCCAAGACGATCGGCGAATACGACTATCACCCGTGGTCGCCGTCGCCGACCCATACCATGCTGCCGATGCCGGCGCCGGTCGAGGGCAAGCGCTATGCCGCCGTGATCGACGAGCAGCACGGCAATGTTCCGGGCCACGCGCGCGCCGGATTGTGGGTGTTTGACGTGACCGACCTCGCGCACCCGCACCCGGTCTCGACCTTTCACCTGGGCGAATCCGCCTCGCCGTTCAGCCTCGCGCCCGGCCGCTTCGGTGCCCACCAGTTCCAGGAGCACGTGCGCGATACGCTGCTCTATTGCGCGTGGTTCAGCGGCGGCCTGCGCATCATCGACATTGCCGATCCCTTCCATCCGCGCGAGCGCGGCCATTTCATCCCGGAGCCCGCCGGCGGTCGCCCCAGCCCGCAAAGCAACGACGTCGATGTCGATGGCCGCGGTCTCATCTACCTGCTCGACCGCGAGGTCGGGCTCGACATATTGGAATTCGACGGGAACCGGTGAGGCCGCCGCGCGCTAGCCTAGAGAACCCCGCGCGCGTCGATCGGCCAGATATCGACGAGCCGGTCGCCCTGCACGACATGATAATAGTTGTGCAGGTTCACGGTCGGATCGCAATGCGGCGTGACCAGCTCGACCGTGGCGCCCAACGCCATGGCCTCGTCGTGATGCGCGAAGATCAGCCTTCCATGCTCGTCGCCGAAGAAGTCGTACTGCGTTCCCGCCGGTGCGCCGGCATGCACGATCGGCTTCGGCCCGTCGGTGGCGAAGCATTTATAGCCGCCGTCGATCGTGACGAAGCCCTTGGCATTGGTGCTGACGACGCTGTTGCGCATGGTCAGCGCCGTCTCGAACGGGACGGCGTTACCACCCGGCAGAATCTCCACCGCGTTGTATTCGACATCCATGAAGATATAGCTGCCGGCCTGATGCTCGGTGATGAGCGACGCGCCGCAATCGATGCCGACGCTGCCGGTGCCGCCGCCGGTAATGATGTCGGGGGCAAGCCCGGCCTCGGTGAGTGCCGCCACCGCGTGCCGCAGCGTGTCGAGCTGCGCGCCATAGGTCCGATCGCGATCGGCATAGGCCTCGATGTGCTGCACGCGACCGGAATAGGCCTGGACGCCGCCATAGGCGAGGCCCGCCGATGACGCGACGAGGCGCGCCAGCGCGACGACGGCCGCGGCAGTGGGAACGCCCGTGCGCTGCATGCCGATATCGATATCGACGAGCACGCGCAGCACGCCACCGCTTTCCTGCGCCGCGGCGGCCAGCGCCCGCACGTTCTCCGCGTTGTCGGCAACCACCATGAGCGCCGGCAGCGCAGCGTTGAGGCGCACAAGACGCGCGATCTTGGCCGCGCCGATCACCGGAGAAGTGATGAGCATGGCGGCAACGCCACCCCGCGCCAGGGCCTCGGCCTCGTGCAGTGTCGCCACGCAGATGCCGGTCGCGCCCGCCGCGATCTGGCGCCGCGCGATCTCGGCGCACTTATGCGTCTTGGCGTGCGGGCGGATGCGCACCCCGCGTGGCCGCAGCATGGCTGTCATGCGCGCGAGATTGCGCTCGAACGCATCGAGGTCGAGCACCAGCGCCGGCGTCGTCAAGTGATGGCGCGAGCCGGGCTGGCCGATGAGATCGGCATTGGGCCCCAACGAATCGCTCTGACGCATTCCTTATCTCCGGCGCTATTTGTGCCCGATCATATCGGGGCGCGCGGTCCTGCGGCAATGCAGGCGCGGACGCACCGGCGCGATTGGCAGCGGCAGAGGTCCCTGTTAGCATCGCCGGCGCCGCGATTCCGAGTCGCCTTCTAGGACCCGATCCTCCCATGAGCAGAAATCCGGTGCTCGGCCGCGAGCACATGGCCGTGACAGGGCACTCCGCAGCGAGCATCGCGGCGCTGCGGGTGCTCGATCGCGGCGGCAGCGTCGCCGATGCGGCGATCGCCGCGGCGGCAGTGCTGACCGTGGTGCTGCCGTCGGCGTGCAGCCTCGGCGGCGATGCTTTTATTCTCATCCATGACGCCGGCGCCGGCCGCACGGTCGGCATCAATGCCTCCGGCGCGGCGCCGGCGCTGACCGATCCCGGCGCGTTCGGCGGCACCATTCCCGCCAAAGGCGGCCGGTCGATCACGGTGCCGGGCGTGGTCGGCGGCTGGGCGGCGCTCCATGAGCGTCACGGCCGGCTGGCGTGGCGCGATCTTTTCGCCGATGCGATCCGCGCGGCTGAGGGTTTCCCGGCAACGGCCGCTCTGGCGGCGGCGACCCGGCTCAGCCGCACCGACCTCGCCGCCGACCCCGGCTGCCGCACGCTTTTCCTCAACGCCGGCGAGCCGCTCGCGACCGGCGCCGTTCTGATGCAGCCGGCGCTCGCCGCGACGCTGCGCGCGATCGCTGCCGACGGCGCGCCCGCGTTCTATGACGGACCGATCGCCGATTCCCTCGGGCAGTCGGTCGCGCGCGCCGGCGGATTTCTGCGCAGCCGCGATCTCGCCGGGTATCGGGCGGAATGGGTGACGCCGATCGCGACCACCTATCGCGGTCTCACCGTGCGCGTCATGCCGCCCAATTCCTACGGGCTCTATATGCTGATGCAGCTCAATGCGCTGGCGGGGCAGGATCTCGGTGGGTTGGCGGCGTTGTCCGAGCGCCGCTTCGGGCCGCTGATCGCGGCGGCACATGCGGCCTTTGCCGCGGGCGGCGCATTCGTCGCCGACCCGCGTGCCGGGCCGCCAGGCACCGATGAGGCGCTTGGCCCCGCCATGACCGCGCGGCTGCGTGCAGCGATGGCGGGCCCGATCCATCCGGGCCCTACCGCACGCGGCGGCACCGCCGTCGTCATGGTCGCCGATCGCGACGGCAACGCCGTCAACATCGTGCAGAGCGTGTTCCAGCTCTTCGGCAGCGCGGTTGCCGATCCGGACACGGGTGTGGTCTTCAACGACCGCATGCTCGGCTTCACCCTGGAAGCCGGCCACCCCAACAGCGCGGCGCCCGGCAAGCGTCCCGCGCATACGCTCAATCCCGTCGCGGTCTTGGATGACGCTGGTAAATTGCGCTATCTCCTGGGCACGCCGGGCGGGCCGGGACAGACCATCACGCTGACGCAGGTGCTGAGCGCGATCGTCGATACCGGGCTCGATCCGGAAGCTGCCGTTGCGGTGCCGCGGTGGTCGATGGAGCGGGCGGGCATGCCGCTCATCGAGCCCGAGGTGCCGGACGCGGTGCGCGTCGCCTTGAACGCGACGGGCGTGCCCGTCACCGCAGTGGCGGCAGGATCGCCGTTCTTCGGCTCGGCCCAGGTGATCGAGCGGCGCCGCGACGGCGTTCTCGTCGGCGCCGCCGATGACCGCCGTGAACCCTTTGCCCTGGGAGTTTGACGTGCCGCCGAACCTTGGCGCCGATCTCATCATCCATAATGGCAAGATCATCACGGTCGATGGCGCTTTCTCCATCGCCCAGGCGCTGGCGGTGCGGGACGGGCGCATCCTCGCGGTCGGGCGCAACGATGCGGTGCAGGCGCTGGGCGACGCGCATACGCGCGTCATCGATCTCAAGGGGCGCGCGGTCGTCCCCGGCCTCATCGACGGGCACGCCCATCTCGACCGCGAGGGGCTGAAGGACATATATCCCTCGCTCGGCGGTGCGCGCTCGATCGACGACATCCTGGAGCGGATCGCCGCGCTGGCGGCGCGCGCGGCGCCGGGCGAATGGATCGTGACCATGCCGGTCGGCGACCCGCCGTCCTATTACGACGCGCCCAACAGCCTCCGGGAAAAGCGCTTCCCCGACCGCCACGACCTCGACCGCGCGGCGCCGCACAATCCGGTCTATATCCGGCCGATCTGGGGCTTCTGGCGCCATGCGCTCCCACTCGTGTCGATTGCCAACAGCCGCGCGCTGGCACTAGCCGGCATCGGGCGCGACACGGCCCCGCCCTGCGCCTCGGTCGAGATCGCGCGCGAGGCAAACGGCGAGCCCAGCGGCATCTTCATCGAGCATACCTACATGCCAATCGTCGAACTCACGCTCATGCGCGTGAGCGGCGGCTTCAGCCATGACGACCGCGTCAACGCGCTCCTCCGCGCGATGCCGGCCTATCACGCCTTCGGCACCACCGGCATCTTCGAGGAGCACGGCATCGCCGGCGAGGTGCTGAGAGCCTACAAGACGGTGTGGGAGAGCGGCCGCCTCACCATGCGCGCCAATCTCGTCTTCAGCCCGTCGTGGAGCGCGATGGGATCGGTGCCGGTGGCGGCGCTGATGGCGAACTGGGCGACATGGATGGGCGGCGCCGGCCTCGGCGACCATCGCCTGCGCATGGGCGGGCTCTATGTGCTGAGTGAGAGCGAGGCGGATGGCCCGCGCTCGCCGGTGGAGAACGCGATCCGCGCCACCGCCGGCCCCTATACCGGTGGGCCGGGTTCAATTATGACTCTCGGCCTGCCGCGCGCCAAGCTGCGCGAGGTCATGCTCGAGGCCGCCCGCAACGGCATCCGCTGCGTCGGGCTGACGGCGGACCTCATCGACCTCTACGCCGAGGTCGACCGCATCCACCCGATCGCGGACAAACGCTGGGTGCTGGGCCATATCGCGATCCTCGAGCCCGACCAGATCAAACGCATCCGCGATCTCGGCCTCGTCGTCACCACGCACACCAACCGAAACATCTGGCGCACCGGGGCCAAGCTCATGGCCGAGATCGGCCGCGAGCGCGCGCACCAGATCTCGCCGCTCAAGAGCCTGAGCCGGGCGGGCATCCGCTTCGGTCTCGGTACCGACAACGTGCCGGTGTCGCTGTTCTACCCGATCTGGGAGGCGGTGGTGCGGCGCGATCGCCCGACCGGCGAGGTGATCGCGCCGGAAGAACGATTGACGCGCGCCGAGGCGCTGCGGGCGGTGACGATCGATGCCGCGTACCTCACCTTCGAGGAGGACGTGAAGGGATCGCTCGAGCCCGGCAAGCTCGCCGATTTCGCCGTGCTCACCGCCGACCCGCTGACCGTCGAGGAAGACGCGATCAAGGACATTGCCGCCGATCTCACGGTGGTGGGCGGCGAGATCGTCTACGAGAAACCGGTTTAGGGGGACCATTTATGAAGAAAACGCGGCGCGCGGGCGGCGCGATCGTCATCGCCGTTTCGATGATCCTGGCCATGCTGCCGGCGTTGGCGCAGACGAAGCCGGACATTCCCATCGAGAAGGCTTCTGTTTCGTTCGCGCACGTGCCCTCGCTCGTCTATGCCGGCGTCTACGTCGCGATCCACCGCGGCTATTTCGCGGCGCGCGGGCTCGATGTCAGCTTGGTGTCGGCACGCGGCGGCGACAGCAGCTTCCAGGTCGCGGGCGGCACCGTGCAGTTCGCCGGCGGCTCGCCGGATTCCGCCTTCTTCAACAGCCTCGACCGCCATCTCCCGCTGATCGCCGTCGCCTCGCTGGCGATGACCGGACCCGAGCATTCGACGACGCCGCTCATGGTGCGCAAGGACCTCTTCGATTCGGGGGCGGTGACAACCGTGGCGCAGTTACGCGGCCGCAAGGTGGCGAATCTCGCGCCGGGCGGCATCACGGAGTATCTGTTGGCGCTGTCGCTCAAGAGCGGCGGTCTCACCATCGACGATATCGACTACATCACGCCGATGGGATTTCCGCAGATGGTCGACGCGCTCACCACCAAGGCGGTCGACGCCGCGCGCATCGCCGAGCCGTTCGCCACCATGGCGAAGCGCAAGAACATCGCTGTGGTCCTCAACGACACCAGCGACCTCGGCGAACAGATCCTGTGGATCCAGATGAACGCCGATTATGCGCGCCAGCACCCGAACATCGTCGTCAATTTCCTGATCGGTTACCTTCAGGGCGCGCGCGACGTGACGAAGCTCGGCTACGCCAGTCCCGAAATCGGCGCGATCGTCGAGAAATTCACCAAGGTCACGCCCGACATCACCGCCGCCGCCGTGCCACCGGTCGTGCCGCCGGACGGCGCGATGAACGACGACAGCATCATGCGCCAGCAGGCATTCCACATGAGCCGCGGCCATCTGACCTACAAGACGCTGATCCCGGCGGAGCGCTTTCTCGATCGCTCCTATCTCGACAAGGCAGTGGCGTTCCTGGGTCCCTATAAAGGCTGACGCGCGTAATGCCATGGCAGAAAACAACGCCGGCCGGGTTGCCGCATCCGGCGCCAAGATCGCCGTCACGGGTCTGCGCAAGAGCTATCGCACGCGGCGCGGCCGCACCGAAGCGCTCGCCGGCATCGATCTCGCCATCGCCGACGGCGAGTTCGTGTGCATCGTCGGGCCCAGCGGCTGCGGCAAGACGACGCTTCTGCGCATTCTCGCGGGGCTTGAGACCTACAATGCCGGCACCGTGGAGATTTCCCACACCGTGCCGACGCGGCCCTTCGCGTCCATGGTGTTCCAGGAGCATGCGCTCTATCCTTGGATGACCGTCGCGGCCAATGCCGCGTTCGGCCTCGAGATGCGCGGCGTTGCGCGCAAGGAGCGGGACGAGCGCGTCGCCGCGCTGTTGGCGACCGTCGGGCTCACCGCGTTTCGCAACCATTATCCCAACCAGCTCTCCGGCGGCATGCGGCAGCGCGTGAGCCTGGTGCGCGCCTTCGTGACGGACCCGGAGGTGCTGCTGATGGACGAGCCTTTCGCCGCGCTCGACGCGCAGAACAAGCTCATCCTCCAGGAGGAGCTCGTGCGCATCTGGGAGGAGACGCGCAAGACCGTCGTCTACATCACCCACAGCATCGAAGAAGCGCTGGTGCTGGGCGACCGCGTCATCGTAATGACCGCGGCGCCCGGCCGCTTCAAAGGCAGCTTCGCTGTGCCCTTTCAGCGCCCGCGCAACGTCTTCGACATCCCCGCGACGGCGGAATTCGGAGCCCTGTCGCACCAGATCTGGAAACTGATCGAGGCCGAAGTCAGAAAGGCGGGAGGGACCCAGCCGTGATCATGCGCGAGGACGAAACCGACAAGCGCCTCAGTGTCGAGGATCGGGAACGGCTGCTGTCGATCTTGTCGCCGATCGCGTTCCTGACACTGTGGCAGATCGCGAGCTGGCTGGGCGTCACCGACCCGCGCTTCATCCCCTCGCCGCTCAGCATCGCCGCTGCCGCCTATGGCTTGACGGTGAACGGCGAGCTCCTCCGCGATGTCGAGGTGACGCTGGTGCGGCTGGCAGTCGGGTTTGTGCTGGGCGCCGTGCCGGGCATCATCATCGGCCTCGTCATGGGGCTGTCGCGCTGGGCGCGCGCCGCGCTCGATCCGATCGTCGCGGCGTGCTTTCCCATCCCGAAGATCGCGCTGCTGCCGCTCGTTATGCTCTATTTCGGCATCGGCGAGTTCTCAAAGATGGTGCTCGTCGCGCTCGGCGTGATCTTCCTCATCCTCATCAACACGATGGCCGGGGTCGTCAATCTCGACCCCAGCTATTTCGACGTCGCCAAGAACTATGGCGCGCCGCGGGGCAAGCTGTTGACGCGGGTGGTGATCCCCGGCGCCCTGCCGCTCATCTTCATCGGGCTGCGGCTGGGGATCGGCGTGTCGCTCATCGTCATTGTCGGCGCCGAATTCGTCGCCGCGCAGTCCGGCATCGGCTATCTCATCTGGACATCCTGGCAGGTCATGCGCGTCGAGGACATGTTCGTGGGCATCATCGTCGTCACCATCCTCGGCGTGATCTCGACCGCGCTCCTGCGCGAGGTCGAGCGCCGGGCGATGCCGTGGCGGCAGGAGCGGACCTGAAGCGCGACGGTCAGGCCGCAGCCTCTTCCGCGACCGGAACGCGCGTCACCGCGTGCGCCTTGAGCGCCGGCAGCACCTCGCGCGCAAAGCGCCGGATCTGCTCGAGGAACATCTCGTGCGGCATGCCCCCGCGATTGAGGCTGACATTGACGATGTTGGCACCGGTGTGATCGGCGGCGGCGATGATCCGCTCCGTCACTTCCTTGGGCGTGCCCCAGGGCATGCCCTCGGCCTGGCGCGCCACCTCGTCGAGCGTCATGTTGCGGAAATCCTCGCGCGCGCGCTCGACCGCGCTGCAGATTCTCCGGCCGCACATAATCCGACGACGACGCCGACATGTAGCCGCGCTCGCGCCCGATGCTCGTCTCGGTGAAATTGCCGTGGCTGTACAAGGTCCGGTTGAAGTAGAGGTGATAGGGCGCGTTCTCCTCGACCGCGCTGGGCCTTGCTGTCGGCGATATAGGCGCTGACGCCGAGCACCAGGTGGTCGGACGTGATGCGGTGCCCGTGCTGAGCGAGGCATTTCGCGTAATAGCGGATGATGTCCTCTTGCAGCCCGCGTCCGGCGGCGCCGCGGCCCTGGCCGGGGGTGATGACGATGTTGTTCTTGCCGGCGAACTCGATCGATTCCTTGCTGCCGGTGATCGGCATCCACACCGGCGGGTGCGGCTGCTGCACCGGCCGCGGCCACAGCGCCACATCCTTGTAGGACCAGAACTTGCCGGTATAGGAGAACACCTCCTCGGTCCAGGCGCGGATGATGATGTCGTAGGCTTCTTCGAAGCGCGCGCGGCTGATCGGCAAGCGGCACGTTATGGACCTGATACTCGCGCGGAATGCCGCGCGCGAAGCCGGAGATGAGACGCCCGCCCGAGAGGCAATCGAGCATCGCCAGCTCTTCGGCGAGCCGCAGCGGCTCGTGCAGCGGCAGGAGATTGCCGTAGATCAGGAGCTTCGCGCGCTTGGTGCGCTGCGCCGCCGAGGCCGCCATGAGATTGGGCGAGTTCATCAGCCCGTAGGGCGAGCAATGATGCTCGTTGAAGCCGATGCCGTCGAAGCCGAGCCGGTCCGCCTCTTCCCACGCCGCCGAGATGCTCGGCATAGGTGCGCGCCGCGACCGCCGGCTTGAAATGACGGCGCGATAGCGGATAGGGCAGCTCGTTCCCGACTTTCAAATGATCGAGCTGCTCGCCATAGGCCAAGAGATCGAAAATGAAAACTTTCATCGGCTCCTCGCGGTGTTCTTTCAGTGACGGCCGCGGCTATTCCGCGGCGAGTTCGGAAACGCGCAGCGCCCCGGTCGGATTGGCCGACGCCTTCATCTCGTTGGCATAGGCGCTCGTCCAGGGGAGGCTCGCCGGAGCGACGAAATCGCCGCTATGGGCGGCCAGAACGATCTCGGGATCGTCCACCCCCGGCGGTGTGGCGCCCGTTTCCGCCACCGCCCGCGCCACGCGCACCAGGCGTTGGCGCGTCCGGGCGATCATTAGGTCGCTGGCGGCGAGATTCTCGAAGTCGCGATCGACGATGGCGCCCATGCTTTCCGTCACCGCCTGGTCCTGGACGTGGATGCCGTCGATGCCGGTGAAGCTCAGCCGGCGCTGGACGTCGCGGTCGATCTCATAATCGTTGGCCTCGTTCTGGGTAAGGCGCCAGCGGCCATGCCAATCCGTCGTGTTGGGCAAATATTTGAACGCGAGCCCCGCGCCGGGCGCCGGCGCACCGTCCTTGCGCACCGCGACCGGGGCCGGGTTGCCGCTCCAGGCGAAGTTGATGAACATCGTGTGGGTATCGTCCATCGGCACCCACGCGCGCGCAACGACGTGGGCGCCGAAGCTCGCGTTCGGGATCATCGTCCAGAACGGAAAGATGAAATGCGCGACGCGGTAATAGATGTTGCCCGGATCGGCCGGCCGATAGGCGGCATACATCGTGCCCCACGGCATATCCGCCACATGGTATTCGGGCGCGCGGTGGGCGAGCACGTGGCGATGGATCGACTCCGGCGGATAATCCTCGGCCTTGAGCTTGCCTTCGTGAAGAAAGCTGAAATGCGAGGTATCGATGTCGCCTTCGAGCGCCTGCAGCCAGTTGCATTCGCGCTGAGCCCACCGCGTCGTCGACTGCCCTTCCGGCAGGAGCAGCGGCTCGATCGCGGGCAGCGGCGGCGCCGTTTTGCGCGCCCCCATATAGGCCCAGACCACGCCGCCGCGCTCGACCGCCTGATAGGCCCGCGCCCGCACCTTCTCGGCGAAGGAATGATCCGGCGGCACGTTGGGCATGTCGAGGCAGTTGCCGGCGACATCGATATTTCCAGCCGTGATAGATGCAGCGCAGCCCGTTCTCCTCGTTGCGCCCGAAGAACAGCGAGGCACAACGATGCGGGCAGCGGTGATCCATGATCCCGACGCGCCCGCTGGTGTCGCGAAAGGCGATGAGCTTCTCGCCCAGCAGCATGAGGCGGAGCGGCGGTCCGTCCGCCGCGAGCTCGCTCGAGACACAGGCGGGTACCCAATATTCGCGCATGAGCCGCCCCATCGGCGTGCCGGGTCCGACGCGCGTCAGAACATCGTTGTCCTGTGCCGATCCCATCGCTTCCTCCTGTGGGTCGCGATCCTCGGCGCAAAATCTATCATTGCTGCCGCGCTCGCGCCACGCCGGCGTGCTCGCATCCGACGGGCTGAGAAATCCGTGGCTGGCGTGAAACCGATGAATTACATTTCATGAGGACTCGCGATGCCTGGCTCGACCGAGGAGGGAAGCCCATGCTCTACAGCACCGATCGCATCATGACGACCCATGCCGGCTCGCTCCCGCGCCCTGCGGATTTGAAGGACATTGTGACGGCGAAGTCGCGCGGCCAACCCTACGATGCGGCCGCGCTCGAGAAGCGCCTGACCACCGCGGTCGCCGACGTCGTGCGCCAGCAGGTCGAATGCGGGCTCGACAGCGTCAATGACGGCGAGCTGTCGAAATTCAATTTCACCGACTATGCGCGCTCGCGGATCGCCGGCTTCGAAGCGCGGCCGGCCACGGCGCAACGGCGGCTCGAGATCACCGCGCGCGATGCGACGAAATTCGCCGCCTATTTCGAGGCCAATCCGCGCGCCCGCTTCCCCGGCACCCCGACCGTGCCCGTCTGCGTCGAGAAGCTGCGCTATGTCGGGCAGGCCGAGCTCGCCAAGGACATCGCCAATTTCAAGGCGGCGCTGGCGGGCGCCACGGTGGCGGAGGCTTTTCTCCCCGCCAACACGCCCGGCACGATCGAGCACTGGATGGCGAACGAGCACTACAAGGATGATGAGGCGTTCGTCTTCGCCATCGCCGACACCATGCACGAGGAATACAAGGCCATCGTCGATGCCGGCCTGGTGCTGCAGATCGACGATCCCGACCTGCCCGACGGCTGGAACTGCCTGCCCAAGATGACCGTCGCGGAATATCGCAAATATGCGGCCATGCGCGTCGATGCGCTCAACCATGCGCTGCGCGACATCCCGAAGGAAAAGGTGCGGCTCCATGTGTGCTGGGGCAGCTTCCACGGTCCCCATCACGACGACATCCCCTTGAAGGACATCGCCGACCTCATCTTGCTGCGTAAACGCCGGCAGCTTCTCGATCGAAGCCTCCAATCCCTGCCACGAGCATGAATGGCGCGTGTTCGAGGAGGTGAAGCTGCCCCAGGGCACGACGCTCGTCCCCGGCGTGGTCGGCCATTGCACCGACTTCATCGAGCATCCCGACCTCGTGGCCGAGCGCCTGGTGCGCTATGCCAAGCTGGTCGGGCGCGAGAACGTGCTGGCCGGCACCGATTGCGGCCTCGGCACGCGGGTGGGCCACGCCTCGATCTGCTGGGCAAAGTTCCAGGCGATGGCCGAGGGCGCGCGCCGCGCAACGAAGATCCTATGGGGCCGCGCCTGACGACACGGCGCGCCGGAGCGCTACACCCTGATCGATTGAAGTTGAAACGCTCCTTCCGGTGTCGTTGCGAGCGCAAGCGAAGCAATCCCCAACCGGCGGGAGCTTGCTTCGGAGCACGCCTCCTCGCAATGACGTCGCTGATTCGAACTCGATACGATCCCGCGCTAGCTCAGCGTGCGCCGGACGATCGCGGTTCCTGCGACGAGGGACTGGAGCTTGGCGAAGGCCACGGCGCGCGGCAGGTATTTCATGCCGCAATCGGGCGCGAGGATGAGCCGGTCCGGTGTCACATGCGCCAGCGCCGCGCGGATGCTGGCCGCGACCTCTTCCGGCGTTTCGACGCGCGTGATCGACAGGTCGAGGATGCCCAGAATGATGCTCTTATTCGAGAGCTGCCGCAGCACGCCGAGATCGAGCTTCGGCTGCGCCGATTCGATCGAGATCTGGTCGATGGCGCTGTCGCCAAGCTGTTCCAGGAAGGAATAGGCGTTGGGTTTGTTGCGCACCGAATTGGCGTAGCCGAAGCAGAGATGGATAGCGGTCGGACCGGCGATTCCCTGGAGGGCACGGTTGATCGCCTTGACGCCATAGCGGTTCGCCCGATCCGATCTTGCCTGCAGCCAGGGCTCGTCGAGCTGGATGATGTCGGCGCCGGCCGCCTTGAGGTCGTGTACCTCCTCGTTGACGGCCGCGGCATAGGCGAGCGCCAGAGCTTCCTCGTCCTTGTAGAAGTCGTCCTGCGCCTGCTGCGCCATAGTGAACGGGCCGGGGATGGTGATCTTGATGGTGCGATCGGTATTGGCGCGCAGGAACGCCACGTCGCGCACTTCGACCCCGTGACGGCGCCGGATCGGCCCGACCACGCGCGGGACGACGTTCGCCGTGCCCATGCGGCCGATCGTCGTGCCGGGATGCTCGATGTCGACGCCCTCGAGCGCGGTGGCAAAGCGGTTGGAATAGCTTTCGCGCCGGATCTCGCCATCGGTGATGATGTCGATGCCGGCGCGCTCCATGTCGCGGATCGCGAGGACGGTCGCATCATCCTGCGCCTGCTCGAGAAACGGCTCGGCCACACGCCAGACCTGCGGCGCGCGCACCCGCGGCACGCCCAGATGGGCACGATCGATGAGCCAGTCGGGCTGCGGATAGCTGCCGACGACGGTCGTCTGGAGGATCGGCTTCGTCGCCATCAATGCCGGTCGTGATTGTTGGGCCGGTGATCGCCCTCGAGCCAGCGCGCGAGCTCGGTGTGCGCATCGGCGCGGCGCATCGCGTTGATGTCCTCGACGTGCGGGGGATCGACGGTGAACTCCACCCGCAATCCGTCCGGGCTCGTCGCATAGATCGACTTGCAATAACCGTGATCGGTGACGCGGCGCGGTACGTTGGCCTCTGTGAGGCGTCGCTCGATCTCGTCGAAGGTCGGGCTGTCGACCTTGAGCGCGATGTGCTGGAACGAGGCGACCTGCGAGAAAGCCGGCTTCGTCCGCTGGTACATCTCGTCGTCGGCGAACTGGAAGAACGCGAGTGCGCCGCCATCGGCCATGCCGAAGAAGGTGTGGCAATAATCGACGTCGCGCTTCAGATCATTGTTGTAGGCACGCTCGCACCAGGTCGCAACCAGCGGCATCCCCAGGATGTCCTCGAAGAACTTGCGATTCACTTCCTGGTCCCGAACCACGAAGGCATTGTGGTGCAGCCGCTCTGGCAGCTGCGTCAACGTCTTGGAATTCGCCCGAACTTCCGCTCCATCCATCGCTCGGTCCTCCGCTTGCGCCGTGCCACGCGCGCTTGCCGCGGGCTTGGCGCAAGAGCATGCCCCGTCCATGCCGTTCAGGCAAGCGCGGCGGTAAACGCCTGTTCCAGCGCCGCGGCGTCGAAGCGCGCATCGAGGCCGAGCATGACCAGCTCCGTCTGCGCCGGACCGCTCCATGCCTCGCCCGGCGCCAGGTCCCAGCGCCGGCCGACGAGTTGAAAGATCGTCTGCCGCCCCGGCGCCTCGTCCAGCATGAGGATGCCCTTGCCGCGCAGCACCCAATCCGGCAAGGCGGCAAGGAGGCGCCGCAGCCTCTCGGTCCGGAACGGCCGATGCGACACGAAAGCCCACGAGCGGAAGCGCGCATCGTGCGGGTGGGACGGGGAAGCGGCCGCGGTCGTGCGCGGCAGTGTCCCGACCGATGGCCCAAGGAGAATGTCGATCGGCACATCGGCGCGGCTGCACGTCATCCGCCGCACGCCCGGCACGACCGCGTCGAGCCAGCCGCCCAGCGTGGCGAGCGCCGCTTCATCGACGAGGTCCGCCTTGTTGACGACGAGAAGATCGGCCGCGCGGAGTTGGCGCAGGATCGTGTCGCCGAGATAGTGGTCGGCCGCATGCTCGCGCACGCCGGCGGCATCGGCGACCACGGCGACCATGTCGAGCCGGAAGAAGCGGCCGACCTTGCCGATTGCGGCGACCCGGCCGGGGTCGGCGACGCCGCTCGTCTCCACCACCATGAACGCGGGCGGGTCAGGCCGGTCGCGCAACCGCAACAGCGCGTCGAAGAGATTCTCGCCGAGATCGCAGCACACGCATCCGTTGGTGAGGCTGACGACGCCGTCGGCCCGGCGCGCGATGAGACGCTCGTCGATGTTGATCTCGCCGAAATCGTTGACGACGACGCCGATGCGCCTTCCGCCGGCATTGGCGAGGATGCGATTGACGAGCGTCGTTTTCCCTGCGCCGAGAAAGCCACCGAGGATGGTAAGCGGCGTCGGCTCCATCGCCTGGCCGCTAGGCCGCGCGTGCGGGCGAGGGGAAATAGCGCCCGCCCAGGACCGTGCCGGCGATGCCCACGTCCTTGAGGCGGACCGGCTCCACCGCCAGCGGGTCCTCGTCGAGCACGGCGAAGTCGGCGCGCTTTCCCGTCTCGATGCTGCCGATTTCGTGCTCGAGCTTCAGCGTGTAGGCGGCGCCCATGGTGATGGCATAAAGCGCGTCGGCGACGGGAATGCGCTCGGCCTCGCCCAGCACGCGGCCTTGCGCGGTGATGCGGTTGGCCGCGATCCACGCGGTGAAGAGCGGCGCCATCGGCGTCACCGGCGAGTCCGAATGGATGGCGAAGTTGACGCCGACGCGCTTGGCCGTCGCCGCCGCGTTCATGCGGCCGGCGCGCTCGGGCCCGAGCGTCACGGCATGATGGATGTCGCCGTAATAATGCACGTGATTGCTGAAGATGTTGGCGCAGAGGCCGAGCTCCTTCATGCGGGCGTACTGCGCCGCATCGGCGAGCTGGCAATGCTGCAGCGTGTGGCGATGATCGGGGCGCGGCGCCTGGGCCAGGATGCGCCCCAGCACATCGAGCGCCAGCTCGATCGCCTCGTCGCCATTGGTGTGGATGTGGACCTGGTAGCCGGCGTCATGGAACGCCTTGGCGTGGCGATGAAGCTGGTCCGCCGTCAGGTTCCACAATCCGTTGGGCGCGCCGTTGTGATAGAGGGGCGGGCGCAGGCGCGCGGTGAAGCCCTGGATCGTGCCGTCGAGCACGAACTTGACGCGGCCGAAGCGCAGCTTGTCGGTGGCCAGCGGCATGAGCGTGCCGAGCCGCGCGACATGCGCCGCCACATCGCCGGGAAAGCCGCGCAGCATCGGCACGACGCGGACGGGAAAGTCATCCGACGCCGTCACCGTGCGATAGCTGCGCACGGTGTCGTCGGGCAGCAGGCTCGCCAGATCGGTCACCGTGGTGGCGCCGGTCATGTTGGCGATGCGGCCATAATTCCATACGCCGGTCTCGGTGCCGGAATCGGCATGGAAGTCGGCGGCGACCGCGTGCTGCGCGACGTTCATGACCGCGAATTCCCGAAGCTCGCCGGTCGGGTGTCCCTGCGCGTCCTTCATGATGCCTTCGACATCGGCCGAGCCGGTGATGCCAGCGCGCTCGAGTACAAGGCTGTTCACATTGAAGGCATGGAAGCTCTGATGCATGATGATGATGGGCCGGGTCGTCGACACGCGGTCGAGCTCGGCAACGGTCATGCGGTTTCCGCCGAAGAAGACCGGATCGAAGCCCCAGGCCAGAAGCGGCCCCGTGCCGGCATGGCTGCCGGCGCTCGCCGCGGTGAGGCGGGCAACCACCTCGTCGAAGCTTTTGAGCCCCTTCCACAGCACGCCGTCGGGCGCGACGCGGTCGTAGTATCCGGCATAGACGTGGCGCCAGATGCCGCCGGTGTGGACATGCGCATGCCCCTCGACGAAGCCCGGCATCAGCACCTTGTCGGCGAAGCGCTCGTCCCGCGTCGCATCGGCCGTGCCCTTGAGCGCGTCATAAGCCCCGACCGCGACAATGCGCCCGTCGCGGACGACGATGGCATCGGCAACGGGCGCCGCCGAATTCATCGTCAGCACTTTCCTGGCACGGAACAAAATCGTCTCGCTCATGGCGCCACCTGCCCTCACTATCGGCCGTCATTATGGGCGCCACCACAAGGCGCGCGCAATCACGCGGGCTGACGCAGATGGCAGGCGACGTAGTGGCCTGGTGCGATCTCCTGGGGCGGCGGGGTTTCGCTGCGGCAGCGATCCCAGGCATAGGGACAGCGAGGATGGAACGCGCAGCCGGCCTGGGGCGGGAGCGCGCTCTGCACCTCGCCCTCCAGGGTGACGCGGCGGCGCTTGACCTTCGGGTCCGGCACCGGCACCGCGGCCAGCAGGGCCTCGGTATAGGGATGCTGCGGCGTTTCGAAGATGCGGCGACGCGGGCCGATCTCGACGATGCGGCCGAGATACATCACCGCGACGCGGGCGCTGATATGCTCGACCACGGCAAGATCGTGCGCGACGAAGAGATAGGCGAGATTGAGTTCGCGTTGCAGGTCCGACAGCAGGTTGACCACCTGCGCCTGAACCGAGACGTCGAGCGCGCTCACCGGCTCGTCGCACACGATGAGCGCGGGATCGACCGCCAGGGCGCGCGCGATGCCAAGGCGCTGGCGCTGCCCGCCTGAGAATTCATGCGGATAGTTGCGCATCTGCGCCGGCGACAGCCCGACGCGCTCGAAGAGGGCGCGCACGCGCCGCTCGGCCTCGCCCCCGCGGGCGATACCGAAATTGCGCAGCGGCTCGGCGACGATGGCGCCGGCCCGGTGGCGCGGGTTGAGCGAGGAAAACGGGTCCTGGAAGATGATCTGGAGATGGCGCCGCAGCGGCCGCATCTGCCGCTCGGCCAGGTCGGTGATGTCCTGACCGGAGAGGAGGACGCGGCCCGAAGTCAGCGCCAGCAGGCGCACGATGCAGCGCGCGAGCGTCGACTTGCCGCAGCCGCTCTCGCCTACGAGGCCCAGCGTTTCGCCCGCCGCGATCGCCAGCGACACGCCATCGACCGCGCGCACCGTCCTCGCCTCGGCGCCGAGGCGGGCGCGGGCGAGCGGGTAATGCTTGGCGAGGCCTTGGACCTCGAGCAGCGGGGTCGCGGCGTGTGCCTCAGCCATCGCGCGCGGCATCCTCGCCGGCGCGCCAGCACGCCGCCGCGTGGCCGGGGCGATACTCGCGCCAATCGGGGAAGATGCGCCGGCACGGCTCGATCGCCAGGCCGCAGCGCGGCGCAAAAGCGCATCCCGGCGGCCGGTCCACCCCGGCCGGCACGGTGCCGGGAATCTCGGCAAGGCGCATGCCCTCGTCGCCCCTGCCCAGGCGCGGGATGCAGCGCAACAGCCCGCGCGTGTAGGGATGAAGCGGGCGCTCGAACAGGGCCCCGACCGGCGCTTCCTCGACCTTGCGCCCGGCATACATGACGACGACGCGGTCGCAGAACCCTGCGACCACGCCGAGATCGTGCGTGATGAGCAGGATCGCCATGCCGAGGCGCTGACGCAGATCGAGGAGGAGATCGAGGATCTGCGCCTGCACCGTCACGTCGAGCGCGGTGGTCGGCTCGTCCGCGACGAGGACGCTGGGCGAGCACGCCAGTGCCAGCGCGATCATCACGCGCTGACGCATGCCGCCGGAAAGCTGGTGCGCGTATTCGCGCATGCGCCGCTCCGGCTCGGAAAGCCGCACCAGGGCGAGCATCGCCACGGCGCGCTCGCGCGCGGCGGCGGCGCCGAGCCCGTCATGCAGGCGAATCGATTCGGTGATCTGGCGTCCGATCGTCATTACCGGATTGAGCGAAGTCAGCGGCTCCTGGAAGATCATGGCGATGCGCTTGCCGCGGACATGCCGCATCGCGCGCTCGTTGAGCGTGAGAAGGTCGGTCCCATCGAGCCGGATCGAGCCGCTGGTCCGCGCCGCATTGGCGTCGATGAGGCGCATGATGCTCATCGCCGTGACGCTCTTGCCGCAGCCGGATTCCCCGACGATGGCAACCGTCTCGCCGGCGCCGAGCGTCAGCGACATGCCGTCCACCGCCTTGACCATGCCGGCCTCGGTCGGAAACGCGACGCGCAGATCGCTGACGGCAAGCAGCGGCGGCGCCGCTTCCAATGATCCGCCACGCCCGTCCATCTAGCGCAACGTGCGGGCAAAGCGCGGGTCGAGCATGTCGCGCAGCCCATCGCCCAGGAGATTGATGGCAAGCACGGTGAGACCGAGCATCGTGCCGGGATAGACGATGATCCAGGGTGCGTTGCGGATGAAGTTGCGGCCGCTGGCGATGATGTTGCCCCAGCTCGGCACGTCCGGCGGCGTGCCGACGCCGAGGAAGCTCAGCGATGCCTCGATGATGATGGCGACGGCGGCGATGAAGGTCGCCTGCACGATGATGGGCGCCAGCGCATTGGGCAGGATGTGGCGCAGCAGCAGGCGCAGTGGCGGCGTGCCCACCGCGATCGCTGCGTCGATATAGATCTGCTCGCGAATGGTCAGCACGACCGAACGCACCAGGCGCACCACCCGCGGAATCTCCGGCACCGCGATTGCCACGATCAGCGTCACCGCCCCCGGCTTGTTGATGGAAACGAGCGCGATCGCCAGAAGAATCCCGGGGATCGACATGATGCCGTCGGTGATGCGCATGATCACCGCATCGGCGCGGCGATAATATCCCGCGACCAGGCCGATGAGGACGCCGAAGACGGTGCTCAGCGCGGCAACGCCGAGACCCACCGTCAAGGACACGCGGCCGCCGAAGACGGCGCGGCTGTAGACGTCGCGGCCATAGGAATCGGTGCCGAAGGGATGGGCCCAGGACGGCGGCCGCAGCCGCACGGCCGGGTTCATGTCGAGGGGATCATGCGTCGCCAGCACCGGCGCGAAGATCGAGATGGCGACGACCGCAAGCAGGATCGCCGCGCCGATTACCACCATGCCATGCCAGCGCGCGCGGCGCCGGACCTGGACGTCGGCGCGCGGCACATCGGCGGCAAGGGCGGGCAAGGACATGGCTTACTCTAAAGGCGGATTCGCGGGTCGAACAGCGAGTACGACAGATCGATGGCGAGATTGAGGGCGATATAGACGGCCGCGAAGAACAGGATGAGGCCCTGGATCACCGGATAGTCGTGGGTGAGGATCGAATCGACCGTGAGCCGCCCGAGGCCCGGGATGGCAAAGACGCTCTCGGTGATCACCGTTCCCCCCACCAGCAAGCCAAAGCCGAGGCCAAACGTGGTCACGATCGGGACGGCGGCGTTTTTGAGCGCATGCACGAACAGGATCTTGCCGCGCGACAGGCCCTTGGCCCGCGCCGTGCGGATGTAGTCCTGGTTCAGCACCTCGAGCATGGCGCTGCGCGTGACGCGCGCAAGGAACGCCATGAAGGCAAGGCCGAGGGTGATGCTCGGGAGCGCGATGTGGCTGAGGAACGGTCCCAGCCCGGCGGAAAGGCTCACATAGCCCTGCACCGGCAGGACCTGCCAGGCGATGGCGAAGACCAGAACCAGCGCATAGCCCGTGCAGAACACCGGCAGCGAGAAGGCGAGCACGGCGACCACCATGACGCAGCGGTCGATCATGGTGCCGACCCAGGCGGCCGCGGCGATGCCGAGCGGGATCGCCAGGGCGCTGGCAAACAACATCGTCGTGATCGCCAGCGACAGCGTCGGCCCGATCCGCTGCGCGATGAGCGTGGTGACGGCGACGTTGGAGATCACGGAGCGGCCGAGATCGCCATGCGCAAGCTGCCCGGCCCAGATGATGAACTGCTCGTAGATAGGGCGGTCGAGGCCCAGCGCCGCGCGCACCTGCTCGATCTGCTGCGGCGTCGCGGAATCGCCGGCGATCACCTCTGCCGGGTCGCCCGGGGTGAGCCGCAGCAGCAGGAACACGAACACCACGACCACCAGGGCAACGGGCACCACCGCGACGAGGCGGCGGGCGACATAGGCCAGCATCGTCCCGTCAGCCGTGCTTCTCGACGTTCCAATAGAGCGCGATCGGCGAATGCAGCACGCCGGTCAAGCTGCTGCGGTAGGCCGCGATGATCTTCAACTGGGCGATCGGCACATAGGGGACCGTCTCCATCGCGCGGAGCTGGATCTTCTCGGCGATCGCCTTGCGCTCATCGTCGGTGGTGGCGCGGGTAAAGGCGTCCTTCAGGTCCTCGATCTCCTTGTCGCAGGGCCAGCCGGGCGCGGCTTCGGCGCAATTGGACGCGAGATAGACATTGGTCATCGGCGAGGCGACATCGACCGCCTGGTTGCCGGAATCATAGAGGTTCCAGCCGTCTTTCTTGGTGCGCCGCGCGATCATCATGTTGTAGTCCACCGGCACCAGATCGACCGCGACGCCGATCTTGCGCAACTGCGCCGCGGTGACGAGCGCGGCGGCGTCGAATTGCGGCGTGTTGGTCGGCTCCAGCAGCGTGATCTTCTCGCCCTTGTAGCCGGCCTCCTGCAGCAGCGACTTGGCCTTGGCAAAGTCCTGCTTGACCGCGCCCGCCTGCGACCCATAGGGCGATCCGCACATCACGAACGCCCAGCAGTCGGTATAGAACCGCTTGTCGCCGGCGATGGCCTGGCCGTATTCGTCGTGATCGACCATGTAAAGCAGCGCCTGGCGCGCCTTGACGTTGTCGAAGGGCGGATGAAGTTGGTTGGGCCGCAGATAGGTCTGCGTCCCCAGCGGATCGGTCGGCTCCACGGTGATGCCCGGCTTGCCTTCGAGCTGCGCCACCACGTCATAGGACGCGTTCTCGAGCCAATCGACCTCGCCCGCCAGAAGCGCGTTCGCCGCCGTATTGACGTCCGGCATGGTCAGCCATTCGACACGGTCGACCTTGACCACCTTGCCGCCGGCGAAGCCATCGGGCGGCTCCTTGCGCGGCACATAGTCGGGATTGCGCACATAGACGTTCTTGTTGCCGGGCTGCCATTCGTCCTTCTTGAAGATGAACGGACCCGAGCCGATCGGCTCGAATTTGGGCGAACCGTCGGGCAGGCGCGCGAAGCGCTCGGGCAGGATGAAGGGCGCATAGTTGCTGGGCTTGGCGAGCGCGTCGAGGACGAGGCCGAACGGCTGCTTGAGGACGAGGGTGAAGCTCTTCTCGTCATCCGCCTTGAGCGATGCGGTCGCCGCGGCGAGCTTCTCGCCGAGCGCGTCCTTCTGCTCCCAGCGCTCCAGCGAGGCGATGACGTCGGCCGTCGTCACGGGCGGTCCGTCCTGCCATTTGAGGCCGGGGCGCAACGTGAAATGATAGGTGAGCTTGTCGGCGGAGATGGAATAGTCGCCGACCATGTCGGGCTTGGGCTGCTGGTGGGAGTCCCACGCAAACAGCGTCTCGTAGATCATGTGGCCGTGATTGCGCGTGCCGTAGTTGGAGTTGGTATAGGGATCGAGAATCTTCACATCCAGCAGCGGTACCGAACGGATCACCGTCTCGGCGCGCGGCTGCGGCGCCAGCGCCATGGAGCCGCCAATCGCCAGCGCCATCACGCCGAGCCAACCCAACTTCCGCATCGTCCCCTCCTCGCGCACCCGGTACTTCGTCGTCGTTATCTTTATTCCGCCGCGGCGCGTTTGGCCTGCGTCGGCGCGCGGTCGCGGAAATACGGCAGCACCTCGGCGGCGATCGCCGCCTGGTTGGCCTCGACCATCGCGTGCGGCATGGTCCCGAACTGGGTCTTGGTGAGCGAATAGTTGAAGCCGGCGAGGTCCTGGTACTCGGCGAGCTTCTCACGCACAGTATTGGGGCCGCCGACGATCACGACGCCCTTGGCGATGAGATCCTCCGCCGTCTGGAAGGCCATCCGGTGGGCGCGCAGCGCGCGAATCCGCTTCATCGATTCGATGCTGGTATAGCCCGGCGGCATCATCATCGCCGGATTGGTCTTGAGGAAATAATTGGCATAGGCCTCAAGATGGGGCTTCGCCTCTTTGAGCGCGTTGGCGTCGGTTTCCGCGACATAGATCGCATTCGACCACGCGAGCTGGTCGGGCGAGGCCTGATAGCCGGCCTTGTCCGCGGCCTCGCGGAAGAGCTGGAAGGTGCGCCCGACCTGGGCGATGGGCGCCAGCGTCTGGCAGTAGGTATAGCGCTTCTGCGCGGCCCATTGGATCGTGCTGAAGGAGCCCGACGACGGGATCCAGATCGGCGGATGCGGCGTCTGGTAGGGCCGCGGCCAGGGATTGACGTATTTGTACTTGTAGTACCGGCCCTCGAAGGCGAAGGGGCCGGGCTCGGTCCAGGCGCGCACGATGAGGTCGTGCGCCTCCAGGAACCGCCCTTGCGATTCCGTGGGATTGACGCCCATCGAGTGATATTCCGCGCCGATGCCGCGCACGAACCCGGCGATCAGCCGGCCGCGCGAGATATTGTCGAGGATGGCATATTCCTCGGCGACGACGAGCGGGTTGCCGACGATCGGCAGCGCGCGGCCGAGGACGGCGATTTTGCCGTGCTTGATGCTGCGGGCGAGCGCGCCGGCCAGCACGCCCGGCGTCGGCATCATGCCATAGGCGGTCTGGTGATGCTCGTTGACGACGACGCCGTCGAAGCCCAAGGCATCGGCCGACTCGAGCTGATCGAGGTACTGGTTGTAGAGCTCGGCGCCCTTGATTGGGTCGTAATGGCTGTTGGAGAAGGTCACCCAGGCCGAGCCGTTGCGCCCGATCGCCTCGAGATCGGCATCGGCGTAGGGCATCAGGTGGAAGTTGAAGATTTTCATGCCGTAACGCTCTCCTTGGAGCAGAAGGCCCGGATCGCCGACGCAAGCTCGTCGGTCTTCTCGAGCGCGGGCGCGTGGCCGCAGGCGGGCAGCAGAACACATTCCGCGCCGGGGATGAGACGCTGCCATGCCGCCGCGTATTCCGGCGGCAGCAGCCGGTCGTTCTCGCCCCACACGATGAGGGTGGAGATGCGGATGCGGTGCAGCCACTTCTCCAGCAGCGGATCGTGGAAGCGCGGCTGCCACGAGAGGCGCGCCTCGACGAGTTGATTGCCGAGACGGATATCCTCGCTCTCCGGCTGCAGCGCCTCCGCGACGATCCGGTCGGCGAGCCTGGGGTCGTAGAAAAGATCGCGGATCGCCTGCTCTTCGTTGCGCATGAAGGGGTCGATCGCGGTCACGCCCTTGACGTTGATCCCCGGCGCGGCAACGAGGGTGAGCGAGGCGAGCCGCGTCGCGTTGCGCACGGCAAGATCGGCCGCGATCCAGCCGCCGAGCCCGACGCCCACGAGATGGACGCGCCCGATCTCGAGCCGGTCGAGATAATCGAGATAGAAATTGGCAAGATCGGACACCGTATCGAGCCACGGCGGCTTCGCGCTGCCGCCGAAACCCGGATGCTCCGGCAGCATCACCGTAAAATCCGCCGCGAGCCGCTCCATCAGCGCCGTGCACGGGCCCGCCCCGCCCTCACCATGGAGCAACAGCATGGCCGGGCCGGAGCCGGCCTGCATCACGCGAATCTGGCAATCCCCGACCGTGGCCGTCGCCGCGACAGGTTTCGTCATGCGTGCGCCCGCGCCCGCCGGGGATCGCGCAGCGGCACGAAATGATCGCCCTTGGAGACCGGGCCGAGGCCGTCCGCGATGCATGACCAGCCATCGCCGCCATCCTCGCTCAGATAGACTTCGCCGTCGGTGTTGCCGATGAAGAGGCTGAAGCCGCCGGGCCAGGCGACGAGGCTCATCGCCTCGATGTTGCAGGGCGCGGTCGCCGGCACGCCGTGGCGCATGAGCTCCCACGCGTGGCCGCCATCACGGCTGCGCATCACCGCGGTGCCGGCGTCGTGCGTCTTGCGCCACACGCCGGGATTGACGGCCGCGCCCGACATGAACAGCGTCTTCTCGTCGGGCGAGATCACGATGTGATCGGGATAGGCGAGACGAAAATCCGCGCCGGTCAGCCGTTCCCACGAGGCGCCGCCGTCATCGCTGCGATAAAGCCCGATGCCGGTGGTCATGAACATCGTCTCCGGTCGCGACGGCACCAGCATGAGCTGATGCACATCGCGATAGGCGGTATCCTCGGCGCGGGAATAGCTGTCGAACTCGCGCCAGGTCGTGCCGCCGTCGCTGGTCTTGAGCAGCGCGCCCTGCTCGATCGCGGCAAAGAAGGTGTCGGGATTGCGCGGGTCGAACACCATCATCTTGGTGTGCGCGACATGCGGCGGCGCCGGGAAGGTCCAGTGCTCGGTGCCGGGCACATGGCGCAGCGCCGGCAGCTCGTGCCAGCTTTGGCCTTCATCGCAGCTGCGGAAAAGCGCGGCCGGCTGCGTGCCGGCATAGATCGTCACCCCGCCGTCCCGTTCGATGGCCGCAAGGCTGTAGATGTCGCGCAGGGTGACGCCGTCGTCGCGCTCCTGCCAGTGCGCTCCGCCATCGGCGCTGAAATAGATGCCGTCGCCATGCGTGCCCGCGAGCACGCCGTCACCGCCGGGAAGCGCCGTCATGGTGCTGACGTGGCGCCCTGCGAGCGCGGTGTGCTGAAGCTGCCACGACGCACGGGGGCCGTCGCGCTCGAGCACGGCAACGCCGGTTGCCGTGGCAACCAGGAGCCGCGTCGGCGGCGCCGCCTCCGCATAGCGCATCTGACCATTAGGCGAGAGACAAGGGGTCATGGTCGCATCTCCATCGGGAGCCGCGGAAGCCTCTGTTCTAGCCCGCCCGGCCCATTGAACCAAGGGCTCGCCGCGCGGGCCTCACTCGTCGCCGGCGCGGGTAGCGCCTTTCCAGGCGCCGATGGCCGGGCGCGGCAGGCCCAGGTTCTCGCGCAAGGTCGCGCCGGCATAGTCGCGGTGATAAAGCCCGCGCCGCTGCAGCTCGGGGACGACGAAGCGGACGAAGTCGGCGTAGCCTCCCGGCACGTGCGTGGCGCCGACGACGAATCCGTCGCAGGCGGGTGCCAGGAACATCTCTTCGAGCCGGTCGGCGATCTCCTGGGGACCGCCGACGATCGCGCCCGCGACCCCGCCGCGATGGTTGAAGCGGATGAAGTCGCGCACCGTCGGGTTGGCCTTGCCGCTCGCGCGCACGACGCCGTCGCGGATCGAAAGAAGCCCCGAGAAGCTCGCCAGCTCCGCGCTCGTCAACGGCTCGTCCATCGCCTTCGTCGCGAAGTCGAAGTTCAACCCTTCCGACAGCAGCGACAGGGCGTCGATCTCGAGCGGGAGCTGTTCGATCAGCGCCATCTTGTCCTCCGCCGCCGCCTTGGTCTCGGCGGCGACGGTGGTGACGGCGGTGCAGACGACCATCGCGTCGGGATCGCGCCCCGCCTGCGCCGCCTCGTCCTTCAAGTCGCGATAGGCCTCCCTGCCGCGCACGGGCCCACTCGCGGTGGCGAAGATCACCTCGCCCCAGCGCCCGGCGAAGCGGCGGCCGCGGCCGCTCTGTCCGGCCTGAATGATGACGGGATGGCCCTGCTGCGTCCGCGGCACGGTGAAGGGGCCGCGCGAGCGGAAGAACGGGCCGGCATGATCGAGACGGCGCACCTTGGCGGGATCGGCAAAGCGCCCGCTCGCTTTATCGACGATGAGGGCGTCGTCGTCCCACGCGTCCCAATGACCGAGCACCACGGACATGAATTCGTCGGCGCGGTCATAGCGGTGATCGTGCTCCATCACCGCGCCGCGACCCATGTTCATCGCCTCGCCGTCATTGAGCGAGGTGACCACGTTCCACGCCGCGCGCCCACCGGTCATCATGTCCACCGTCGCGAAGAGCCGCGCGACGTGGAAGGGCTCGTAATAGGTCGTCGAGCAGGTCGCCCCCAGGCCCAGACGCTCGGTCGCCATGCCCATCGCCATCAGCACGGGGATCGGGTCCATCTTGACGCAGCGGATGCCGTGCGCGACCGCATGGGCGTGGTCGTCGCCGTAGCGGTCGGGCATGGCGAGCCGGTCGTCGAAGAAAGCGAGATGGAACTTGCCGTGCTCGAGCACGCGGCCGATCTCGCGGTAATATTCCGCCGAGGCAAAGTCGGCGCGCGATTCCGGATGGCGCCACGACGCCGGCAGGTTGGTGCAGTTCTG
This sequence comes from uncultured Alphaproteobacteria bacterium, assembly GCA_963832575.1. Classification (GTDB taxonomy): domain Bacteria; phylum Pseudomonadota; class Alphaproteobacteria; order ATCC43930; family CGMCC-115725; genus DATJLY01. The sequence continues at coordinate 440,525 of CAWHUT010000006.1, read as the reverse complement.
GGCCTGCAGGAAGCCGACCATGATCATCTGTCGCGTCATGCCACTTTCCTTCCCGCGTGGCCCTCCGGCGTCAGTCGAAGCCGAGGCGCGCGCCCAGCCCATACTCCGTCGCGAGCGCGCGCAGGCGCCGCCAGGTCGCGTCCTCGATCTCGATGCCGGCGCTGCGCCGCTCGACCTCACGAAGATGTTCGATCTCGCCGGGATAGAACACGCCCGCGCCGCCGGCGCTGGGCGGCGTCTCCTTGAGATAGCGCGCGAAGGCCGCGACCTCCTGCTTGAAATCGGCCAGCGGGCGGAATGCGGCGACGTTGAAGACGGCGATGAAGCAGCCGTCGTTATGGCGCCCGGTGGGCTCCACGCCGAAGCCGAGGCCGGTGAGGAGACCGCACAGGATCTCCACCATCGCAGCCAAGCCGCTGCCTTTGTAGCCTTCCGTGCCGCCCAGTGGCAGCAGCGCCCCGCCCTGGCGCAATTGCGTCGGGTCGGTGGTGTCCTTGCCATCGCTGTCGACGACCCAGCCCAGGGGAATCTGCTCGCCGCGCGCGACGGCAAGCGTGATCTTGCTGACCGCCACCGCCGACGTCGCCATGTCGAGATAGAGCGGCGCGTCGAGATCGGACGGCACCGCGATCGAGATCGGATTGGTGCCGAGCCGTGCCGTGCGCCCGCCGAAGGGCGCGACCGCCTTGGGCGAGCGCCCGGAATCGGCGGTGATGAGCCCGATCATCCCGGCCTCGGCCGCCATCAGCGGATAGACCGCGAGGCGGCCGATATGGCTTTGCCGGAACACCGTGGCGGCGGCGACGTTGGCGGTTTTGGCCTTGTCGATGGTGAGGCGCATCGCGCGCTCGGTCACGACGTAGCCGAAGCCCCAATGCCCGTCGATCACCGTCGTCGTTGGGGATTCCTGCACGATCTTCCACGGCGCGCCGGGAACGATGTGGCCGGCCTTGATGCGCTCGATATAGCCGGGGATCTGGGTGATGCCGTGCAAGTCATGGCCGGCGAGGTTGGCGGCGGCGCATTGGCGCGCCACCGTCTCCGCTTCGGCCGGCAGCGCGCCCGCCGCCACGAGCAACGCCTCGCCGATCCGTTTCAACTCTTCCGCTGGCACCCGTGGCATGGACGTCTTCCTCCGTGCTGAGTAATGTCCGCACCAACGACGAAGCCGTATCTGGCTCCCCGCGCGATTTTGGCACATACTCGCGCGAAGCTGTCATTCGTGCCAGAAGGATGTGGGAGGAACCCATGGTGCAGATCCCCAATCGCGTGTCGGACATCCTCAAATCGAAGACGACGCGCGGCCTGCCCCGCGCCGTCGATTATGGCACCGCCGATGTCGCCAGCCACGTCCAGGGCCTCGACAATTTCCACACGGTGTTCGCAATCCGGCCCGGCGAGCACGTCGTCATGCTCACCGATCCGCTGCTCGATCCGCGCGTGGTGCAGGCGGTCTATGGCTTGGCGCGAGCCCGCGGCGCGACCTTCGCCGCCTATCAAGGCCCCTCGACGCGCCTCATGGAAGTTCCCGACGAGGCCCGCGCGCTGGTCGAGCGGGCGAATTTCGTCGTCTCGACCTGGTTTGCCTCGATGATCGATCCCTTCTGCATCAATTTGCGGCGCGAGAAGGGACAGCGCTGGATCAAGATCACCTTCTTCCGCAATTTCGATTTGCTGCACACGCCGCAGGCGCGCTTTCCGCTCGAGGTGCTGGGCGAGATCATCCGCGCCTCCTCGCGCGCCTATCCCGATGCCGGCAATTTCGATCTGCGCTTCACCGATCCGCGCGGCTCCAACGTCGTGGTGGGCTTCACCGAAGAGATGCGCCGGGTGATGAAGGCCGACAACCGCTGGCGCGGCCACAACGTCGCCGACGAGGACGGGTGCTATATTCATTTCCTGCCGACCCACGGCCCCAACCTCTATGAGGTCAAGATGGTCGGCGGCTCGCACACCAATCCGCACATGCCCGTCAACGGCATTCTCTATCCGCAATGGGCGGTCGGGTTCGAGCGCCCGTTCGAGGAGAAGATCGGCGTCGAGTTCAAGAACGGCCGGGTCGCCGCCATCCACGGCAAGAGCGAGGAGGCGCGAGATCCTGCGTTTCGTCGTCGGTGGCGTGCTCGAGGAGCTGGGCTGCGGCCACAATCCCAAGGCGCCGCGCTTCGACATCTATCCCGCCGGTCCCAATTCGCCGGGCGCGCTGCATTTCGGGGTCAACGCGCTGGCGCCGTCGGATTATCTCCAGCGCGTCATGCCGAACTGGGAAGAGCCGCACGTCCACATGGACTTCGTCAGCTTCGACACCACCGTCACCGCCGGCAACCGCGTCGTCATCGAGGACGGGTTCCTGATGGCGCTGCGCGACCCCGCGGTGATCGCAGCGGCGCGGCGCTATGGCGATCCGATCGAGCTCTTGGAAAGCTTCCCGGTTTGATGGATCAGGAGGAGACACCGATGTTCCCCGAGCGGTGGATGCTGGGCGCTGCGGCAATGCTCGCGGGCGCGCTGGGCGCGGCCGGGCCAGGCCACGCCGCGGGAATCGATGATTCGCTTGCGGCGCTCGCCACGGCGGCGGCCAAGGCCGGCACGGTGATCTGGTACGAAAGCTCGCCCGACGAGCAGGCCGACAAGATCATCGCCGCGTTCAATCATCGCTTCCCCGCGGTCAAGCTCGAGCACATCCGCGACACCGGCGGCAACTCCATCGGCGCGCGCATCGTCCAGGAGAGCCAGGGCAACGCGCGCACCGCCGATCTCGCCACCGTCGGCGATGCGCTGTTGAGCCCGCTGATGGACCGCAAGCTCGTGCTGAAAGCCGATTGGGCGCGCTTCGGCGCATCCGCGCAACTGGCGCCGTCGCCCTACGAGATCACCACGACCTCGGTGATCTACGTCATCGTCTACAACACGTCGCTGGTACAGCCGGCCGACGCGCCGAAGAACTGGATGGACCTGCTCAATCCGCGCTGGAACGGCAAGCTCGGCCTGTGGGTGCGCGCGGAGGGCCAGGGCGCGCTTGCCGCAGCGTGGGGCGAGGACAAGGTCGCCGACTACATCAAGAAGATGAACGCCAATCATCCCGTGCTGGAAAAGAGCACGTTCCCTCTGGCGCAGCAGGTCGCCGCCGGCGAGCTCGACGTCGGGCTCGGCATCTATCATACGGCGCAACCGCCCTTGAAACGCGGCGCCCCGATCAAAGTCGTGATCCCCGATCCGGTCGCGGTCGACATGCTCTACAGCATCGTTCCCAGCGCGGCCAAGAACCCGAGCGGCGGCGAATTGCTGGCGCTGTGGCTCGACACGCCCGAAGGCGCCAAGGCTTACGAGGACGCCACCGACCGTGGCAATCCGATGGTCGCCGGCACCCACATCAGGGAACTGACGCAAGGCCACACTGTCGCGCAGTTCCCGCCCGACCAGTCCAAGCACGCCGCCGATATCGTCGAGCACTTCAACAAACTGCTCGAAAGTGGCGCGACCCAGTGAGGTGAGCAGCGTCGGCATCGCTGCCCCGGCGGCGCCGCGATCGGGCCGACGGGGGCGGAGCCTTGCGCTGTTGCTGCGCTGGCTGCCGTCGCTGGCGCTGGGGCTGGTGCTGGTCTATCTCGTGGTGGTGCCGCTCGTACTGATGGTCTTGAGCAGCTTTCGCCCCGGCGGCTTTCCGCTCGATCGCGGCTTCACCCTCGCGCACTATGCCGCCGCCTACGGCGATCCGCGCTTCCTCGGCCTGCTCACCACGACGGTGCTCTTCTCGCTGGGATCGACCGCGGTCGCGCTTGCGCTGGGGATCGGTCTGGCCTGGCTCATCGAACGGTCCGATCTTCCCTGGCGGGAGGCGCTGCGCGGGCTCGTGCTGCTGCCGATGGCGACGCCGCCGCTTCTGCTCGCGATCGCCTGGGCCATGCTGTTGAGCCCGCGCAATGGTGCCATCAACGAAGTGTTGATGCGCGCCTTCGGCCTCCGCGCCGCGCCGTTCAACATTTACACCCTGCCCGGCCTCGTCTTCGTGGAGGGGCTGGCGCTGGTGCCGACGGCCTATCTCTTCCTGTCGCCGGCCTTCGCCAACATGGACCCGAGTCTCGAGGAAGCGGCGATGGCTTCGGGCGCGGGGACGTGGGTGCTGATCCGGCGCGTGCTGATCCCGATCCTGCGGCCGTCGATCCTGTCGGCGGCGATGTTCCTGCTCATCGTGGCGCTCGTCGTGTTCGACATCCCCGGCACACTCGGCACGCCCGGGCGCATCTTCGTCCTCAGCACGCAGATCTATTATCTCGTGACCGACAGTCCCACCGGCGTCGCGCTCTATGGCGATGTGAGCGCGCTCGCCATGGTGTTCCTCGTGGCCCTGTTCGGGTTGGGGTGGGCCTACCGCCGCCTGACGCTGGAGGCGCAGCGCTATCGCACCGTGACGGGCAAGGCGTTCCGTCCGCGCCTTTTTCCGCTCGGCCGCGGCCGGCCCGTCGCCATCGCCGCGCTCGCGCTCTATTTTCTCCTGAGCGTGGTCGCGCCGCTGGTGATGCTGGGCTGGATCAGCCTCATGCCCTACCAGACCGGCTTCTCCGTCGCCGCGCTCAAGCTGGTCACGCTGCAGAACCACTATGATTTTCTGCACAATGTGCGGGCGCTCAAAGCGAGCGAGAATTCCGTCGTCATCGCCGTGGCGGCGGCGACCGCGGTGGCGGTCCTGTCGCTCATGGTGTCGTGGCTGACGACGCGGCTCAAAGTGCCGGCGACGCGGCTCCTCGACATCCTCGCGTTCATTCCGCTCGCCATTCCCGGGGTGATGATCGGCGTGGCGCTCATTTACGTCTATATCGCGCTCAATCCGATCGTGCCGATCTATGGCTCGATCTGGATCATTGCCGTGGCCTATCTCACGCAGTATCTGCCGTTCGGCTCGCGCACCACCAACGGGGTGATGCTGCAGCTCCATCCCGAGATCGAAGAGGCGGCGATGACCTCCGGCGCCGCGCGCGGGCGCATCCTGCGGCGGATCGTGCTGCCGCTGGTGTGGCCGGCGGTGGCGGCGGTGTGGATCTGGGTGGCGGCGCATGCGCTGCGCGAACTTTCCTCCGCGCTCATGCTGCAGGGGCGCAGCAACATCGTGATCCCGACGCTGCTGTGGGACTACTGGTCGGGCGGCGATCCCACGCGCACGGCGGCGGGCGGCATCTGGCTCACCGCGGCGCTCGTGCTGTTCCTCGCGCTGTGGCGCAGCGTGGCGCGCCGCGCCGGCATCGAGCGGGTAAGCTGATGCTGCGCATCGCGGGGCTGACGAAGCTCTATGGCGGTTCCGCCGGCGGCATCCGCGACGTGTCGTTCGAGGTCGAGGCGGGCGAGTTCTTTACCATCTTGGGGCCCAGCGGCTGCGGCAAGACCACGACCTTGCGCTGCATCGCGGGCCTGGAAGAACCATCCGCCGGCGAGATCGAGATCGGCGGCCGGGTCGTGTGCGCGCCGGCGCGCGGCATCGTCGTGCCGACGGCGCGGCGCGACATCGCCATGGTGTTCCAGTCCTACGCCATCTGGCCGCACATGACGGTGGGCGAGAACGTCGCCTTTCCGCTCCAGGTGCAGCGCCTGAAGGCCAGCGAGATCACGCGGCGCGTCGACGAGGTGCTGGCGCTCGTGGGGCTCGACGGATTGGCGGCGCGGCCGGCGCCGCTTCTGTCCGGCGGCCAGCAGCAGCGCGTGGCGCTGGCGCGCGCCATCGTTAAGGGCGCGGCCCTGCTGCTTCTCGACGAGCCGCTGTCCAACCTCGACGCGCATCTGCGCGAGCAGATGCGGCGCGAGCTGCGCGAGCTGCAGCGTCGTATCGGCATCACCACGATCTATGTGACGCACGATCAGGAAGAGGCGCTCAGCCTTTCCGACCGCATCGCGGTGATGCAGGGCGGCGCAGTCGCCGAGCTCGACACGCCGGCGCGCCTCTATTTCGCGCCGCGCACTGCCTTCACCGCGCAGTTCATCGGCCATGCCGAGGTGTGGCCCTGCCGCACGGTGTCGCGCAGCGAAGACGCCATGATCGTCGACTCGCCGCTCGGGCGCCTGCGCAGTCAGTGCTTTCCCGATGTGGTGGCGCCGCAGACCGCGCTCGCGGTGCGGCCCGAGCATATCGAGATTTGCGACGCCGCCGCGCCCGGCGAGGCCAACGTCATCGCCGGCGTGATCGAGCGCGAGACCTTTTCCGGCAAGCTCATCGAATATGTCGTGCGCGTCGCCGACACGACGGTGCGGGCGCAATGCACCTCGGCCAAGCGCTGGGCGGTCGGCGCCGCGGTGATGCTGCGCCTGCCGCCCGAGCGCTGCATCGTCGTCAACGGCGTGCCGGCGGTGTCCTGACGGCGCCGCCTCAGGCCACCCGCTCCTGCACCGGGGCGAGTTCCTTCAGGCGCGGATAGACTTCGCGCGCCAGCAGGCGAATGCCTTTCAGCGTCTCGTCGTGCTCGAGGAAGCCCGCCTGCCCCATCGACAGGATGTGGCCGAAGCCGCCGACATAGTCATAGAAGCGCTTGATCTGCTTGAACACGGTGTCCGGGACTGCCGCAGAAGATGAGGCCGCGCTCGATCAGATCGTCGAGGTCGGGAACGTAATGCTCGTCGCCGCCCGATCGTGCCGGCGCGCAGCACCCGCACGTTCGCGGTCGACCGGGATATAGCCGGGCGGATTGCGGAAATGCAGCGGGATCTTGTTGTGGCTCATGTACCACGTCAGCTTCTGCCCGCCGGCGCGGCCTTCCGCGTCGGTGTCGCCGGTATAGACGAGGCAGGCATAGCCGAGCCGGTCGAGCGGCGTCGGCCCCGGGCGGCCGGCGCGCTGCCAGCCGGCGCGATAGGCGTCGAAGATCTTCTTCGCTTCGACGTGGCCGACGAAGAATGTGCCGAGCGTGTAGCCGCGCTCGCCCACCATGCCGACGCCGTGATGGCTGGTCGAGGCGATCCAGATCGGCGGATGCGGCTGCTGATAAGGCCGCGGCCAGATGTTGACCATGCGGTGATGGAAGAACTCGCCCTCGAACGAGAACGGACCGTCATGGGTAGTCCACGCCCTGACGATGAGGTCGAGCGCCTCGTACATGCGCTCGCGCAGGCGCACCGGGTTGCTGTTGCCGGCCGCGATCTCGTAGGGCACGCTGCGCACGAAGCCGCATTCGACGCGCCCGCGCGATAGCACGTCGACCATCGCCATCTCCTCGGCGACGCGCACCGGCTGGTTGCGGTTGCCGATGGGATTGCCGAGTACGAGGAGACGCGCGCGCTTGGTCTGCCGCGCCAGGATGCCGAGCACGATGGGCGCCGCCGGATCGACGCAGGTCGGCGTCTGGTGATGCTCGTTGATCTGGATGTCGAGCCCTTCCTCGTCGGCATAAAGCCACTCGTCGAGGAAGCGGTGATAGAGGTCCGCGCCGATCTTGGGATCATAGACCCGGTTCGGCAGCGACACGCGCACCGAACTGTAATCCTTCTCCGGCGGCAGGAAGGGATAGGCGCCCTCGGAAAAATGCCAGACCTTCATTGCCTCGTCTCCTTATTCGCCGAGGAACCGCACGATGCTCTTGACCAGCGCTTCCGGCTGTTCGAGGTGCGGCAGGTGTCCCGCCTCGGCGATCGTTTCGAGCTGAGCGCCGGGGATGAGGCGCGCAAAACTGGCGGCGTAATCCTGCGTGACGAACCCGTCCTGGGCGCCACGCAGCACCAGCGTCGGCCGGTCGATCGTGGGAAGACGGTGCTTCAGCTTGGGATTGTGCATGAAGGGCTCCCACGTGACGAGCGCCAGCGTCTCGCGGTTCTGGGCGATGACCGCGAGCTCCGCGTCCGATTTTTTCGTCGCGTCGAGCCGCCACGCCTCCGGCCGGAAATAGAAGAGGCGCCTGACCTCGCTCTCGGCCATCGCGAAAATGTCGGGCACGTCGAGACGGTCGACCGGGCCGACCTTGATGCCGACCGGGCCGATGAGGACGAGACGATCGACGAGGCCGGCATTCTTGGTCGCCATTTCCGCCGCGACCCAGCCGCCGAGGGAAGCGCCGACGAGGATCGCGCGATCGAGCTGCAGATGCCGCGCTAAGGCCAGATGCGCGTGCGCGAAATCATCGACCGCGTTCATCCAGGACGGCAGCATCGTGCCGCCGAAACCGGGATGCACCGGCGCGATCACGCGGAAGCGCGTGGCGAGCGACGCGAGGAACGGCGCCTCCGGCACCAGCCCTTCGCCGTCATGGAGGAACATCAGCGCACGCCCGGCGCCGCCTTCGAAATAGGTAAGCTCGAGGCTGCCGAGCGCGACCGTCCGTCGGGCGAGAGGCGAAGCGGCAGGGCCAGGGGGTGGGCTCATCTCGTCACGTTCTCCGTCATTCCGCCGCGAGCGGCGTCAGCGCCGCCAGTCGCGGCATCACCTCGCTCGCAAAGAGCGCCACCGATCGCGATGATTCCTCCAGCGTGAGATCGCCGAAGGCAAAGCGGTTGATGCAGTAATTGGCGCCGGCCGTGCCGAGCCGTCGCGTCAGAAAATCAAGCACGCGGCCGGGCGTGCCGGCGACGCCCTTGCCGGCCTGATGCAGCGCATCGAAATCGGCCTCGCCGCCGCTGGTCTTGGGCGTGCGGCCATGACGGCGAAAGAGATGATGGAAGCTGCGGTGCCAGACGAGATAGGCGCGCCGGGCACTTGCCAGCGCCGCGGCGTCGGTGTCGGCGATCACGATGAAATGGGTAACCCCGATCTTCGGCAGCGCCGTGGCTTGCGCCTGCCGCCACACCTCGACGAAGCGGTCGATATAGCTGCGCGAGGGGATGGCCGGCTCGTTGCAGACGATGTTGAAGCCGCTCCGCGCCGCACGCTCGGCGCTCTCGGTCGAATGGACGCCGTACCATACCGGCGGATGCGGCTTTTGCAGCGGCGCAAGCTCCATCGGCACATCGCGCAGATGCAGGTCTCCGACATCGCCGTCGAGCGTGCGCGCGGTAAGGCCGCGCAGCACGGTGGCGAGCGCCGCGAGATAGTCCTCATGCGCGGTATCGGGGTCCTGGCCGTAATACTCAAGCTCGATCGGCGAGGAGCCGCGGCCGAACCCGATGTCGAGCCGGCCGCCGCTCATGTGATCGAGCATGCAGATTTCTTCGATCATGCGCAGCGGATGGTGCAGCGGCAGGGCATAGACGAGCGTGCCCAGGCGCAGCCGGCGCGTGCGCTGTGCCGCCGCGGCGAGAAAGACCGACGGCGACGGCGCCATCCCGAGCGGCGTCGCGTGGTGCTCGGCGACGTGATAGCCATAAAAACCGGCGCGGTCATAGCGTTCGATGAGCGCGAGGCGGCGCTCGTAATAGTCGTGCAGCGCGCCCGCGCCGCGGTCGAGATGATCGAAGACGCCGAATTCCATGCTCACGACCGAAGCTAGGCTCGGGCCGAACGGGGAGTCAAGCCATTGGGCTGCGAGAAGAATGCTTGACGGCCATGCGCCGGCCGCGCACGAAAGCGCGATGGAACTCTTTCTCGCCCAGCTTCTCAACGGCCTCGTCTACGGCATGCTGCTGTTCCTGATGGCGGCGGGCCTGTCGCTCATTTTCGGGCTGATGAATGTGGTGAGCCTCGCGCATGGCTCGTTCTTCATGCTGGGCGCCTATATGGGCCTGGCCATCTACCGGGCGACCGGCAGTTTCTGGCTCGCCTTTGTGCTGGCCCCCGTGCCGGTCGCGATCCTCGGCATTGCGCTGGAAATGGGGTTCATGCGCCGGCTCTATCGCCGCGGCCATCTCGACCAGGTGCTGCTAACCTTCGGCTTCACCTTCATCGTCTTCGATATCGTGCAGTCGATCTGGGGGCGCGACGTGCTGAGCCTCGCCGCGCCGGCGTCGCTGCAGGGCGTACTGCATCTGGGCTTCGGCGTCTATTCGCGCTATCGCCTGTTCCTGATCGGCCTCGGCGGCGCCTTGGCGCTGTTCCTGTGGCTGTTCCTCGACCGCAGCCGACTCGGCGCGATGGTGCGCGCCGGCGTCGACGACAGCGGGATGGCGGCGGGGCTTGGCGGCAACATCCCCCTGCTCTTCACCGGCATCTTCGGCGCCGGGGTGGCGCTGGCGGCGCTGGGCGGGGTCGCCGCCGGGCCGGTGCTCGGCATCTATCTCGGCGAGGACACCGACATCCTCATCCCCGCCTTCATCGTGATCGTGGTGGGCGGCATGGGCAGCCTGCGCGGCGCCTTCGTCGGCAGCCTCCTCATCGGCGAGGCCGACACCTTCGGCAAGGCCTATCTGCCGGGAATGGCCCTCTTCTTCATCTATCTCGTGATGGCGGTCGTGCTGCTGGCGCGCCCCCAGGGCGTGTTCGGCTTCAAACCGGCCGCCACCGCCGCGGCACCCGGCACGACGACGGCCGCGCCGGCGCTGCCCGCGCGGCAGGGGCCGCTGGTCGCGCTGGTGGTCATCGCGGCGCTCGTCGCCTATCCGTTCCTGGTGCCGGATTATCCGCGCGCCCTCGTCACCGAGATCTTCATCTTCGCCATCTTCGCCATGAGCCTCGATCTGCTGCTGGGCTTCACCGGGCTCATGTCGCTGGGGCATGCGGCGTTTTTCGGGCTGGGCGCCTATTTCGTGGTCGTGCTCGGCGTCCTCTTCGATATCAACGGCTGGATCGGTGTTGGCGCCGGGGTCGCGGGCGCTGCCGTTGCGGCGGCGGTCATCGGCTTCTTCTGCGTCAAGACCAGCGGCATCCCGTTTCTCATGCTGACGCTCGCCTTCTCGCAGCTCGTGTTCTCGATCGCGCTCAAGTGGCGCGACGTGACCGGCGGGTCCGACGGCATCGGCATTCCGCAGAAGCCGGGCTTCTTCGGGCTCGACCTGGCCGATCCGACCGTCCTCTACTTCATGGCGTTCGGGTTTTTTCTGCTGTGCTATTGGGCCTTGCGGCGGCTCGTCGGCTCGCCGCTCGGGGCGGTCTTCATCGGCATCCGCGAGAACGAGGCGCGCATGCTCGCCATCGGCTATGCCACGCGCACCTATAAGCTCGCGGCCTTCACCATCGGCGGCGCGTTTGCCGGCCTCGCCGGTGGGCTTTATGCGATCTACAACGGCTTCATCTCCCCGGACGCGGTCTATTGGACGGCATCAGGCGATATTCTCATCATGGTAATGCTGGGCGGCGCCGGCACGCTCATCGGCCCGGTCTTCGGCGTCGCCGCGGTCCTCCTGATGAAGAACCTCATCAGCTCCTACAGCGAGCACTGGCTCCTCATCATCGGCACGGCGTTCGTGGCGTGCGTGCTGTTCTTCCCCAGCGGCATCTGGGGCGCGCTGCGGCAGATCAGGTTCGGTGCGCGCGCATGAGCGTGCTGCGCATCGAGCATCTGCGCCGCGCCTTCGGCAACCTCGTCGTCACCGGCGATGTCAGCCTCGCGGTCGAGGCCGGCGAGCGCCACGTCATCATCGGCCCGAACGGCGCCGGCAAGACCAGCCTCATCAACCAGATCGGCGGGCAGCTCCGCCCCGACGCCGGCCATATCTACCTCAAGGACATCGACATCACCGGCTGGCCTCCCGACCGCATCGCGCGCGCCGGCATCGCGCGCACGTTCCAGCGCAACAATCTCTTTCAGAACCTGTCGGTGCTGGAAAATCTGCGCCTCGCGGTGCAGGCGCGGCGCGGCAATTCCAGCGATTTCCTGACGCCGGTGAAGCGCATCGCCGCCATCGTCTCGCGCGCCGAGGAGCTGATCGCGCGCGTCCATGTCGGGGGCGATCAGGCGCGGCTCGTGCGCAATCTATCCTATGGCGAGCAGCGCCAGCTCGAGATCGGCATGGCGCTCGCCGGCGACCCTGAGCTTCTGCTCCTCGACGAGCCGACCTCGGGCATGTCGCCGGCGGAGACGGAACGGATGATCGCGCTCATTTCCGACCTGCCGCGCAGCCTCACCGTGATGATGATCGAGCACGACATGAAGGTCGTCTTCACCGTCGCCGACCGCATCACCGTGTTCTATTACGGCGAGGTCCTGGCGACGGGAACGCCGGCGGAGATCCAGGGAAATGTCCGCGTGCGCGAAGTCTATCTCGGCATGACGCAGTGACCCCCGCGCGCCCGATGCTCGTGCTCGACAACGTCAACGCCTATTACGGCGTGAGCCACGTGCTGCGGGGCGTCTCGCTCACCGTGGCGGAGGGCGAGGTCGTGTGCCTGCTCGGGCGCAACGGCGCCGGCAAGACGACGACGATCCTCACCACCATGGGATATTTGAAGCCGCGCCCCGGCCGCATCACCTATGGCGCGCACGACCTCGCAGCCCTTGCTCCCCACGCCATCGCGCGGCTCGGCGTCGGGTTCGTGCCGCAGGACCGCGGCATCTTCCCGAGCCTGACGGTGCTTGAAAACCTCACGGTGTTCGCGCGCGGGAACGGGCAAGACCGCTGGACGCTGCCGCGCATCTACGAGCTCTTCCCGGTGCTGCGCACGCGCGCGCGCAATCTCGGCTTCCAGCTTTCGGGCGGCGAGCAGCAGATGCTGTCGATCGCGCGAGCGCTCCTGCTCAACCCGTCGCTTCTGCTTCTCGACGAACCGTCGGAGGGCCTGGCGCCGATGATCCTGCAGCAGATCATCGAGGCGCTAATGAGCCTCAAGGGCGAGGGCCTGGCGATCCTGCTGGTGGAACAGAACCTACGCACCGCGCTGACGCTGGGCGACCGCCATCACGTCCTCAACAAGGGCGAAATCTGCTACACCGGCACCTCGGCCGAACTCGAAGGCAACGAGGCGGTTCTCAGCAATTATTTGAGCGTGTGAGAGCTGCCGCCGCCGTCACGCGTGCCAGTGCACGAATCCCATGGCGTTTCCGGTGCCGGCCAGGGAGCGGTAGCATGGCACGTAATCGACCGTCTCCGCGCGCCAGCCGAGCGCCGCCATCGCGCCCATGAGCGCGACCCAGTTCTTCACTTCCGAAGTGCCGGCCTGGAAGATCGGCTCGCCCACCCGTTCCAGCCCCGCCACCGAGCCGGTGCGGATCGCCTCGAAGACGGCGTTGTCGACATCCTCGTCGATCACGAAATGGCTGAGGCCGCCCGACGCGATGAGCGCCACGCGCAGATCGTCCGGCCAGGCCTGCACCGCCTTGAGGACCGCCGCGCCGATCGCGAAGCAGCGCGCGATCGGCGGCTGGTTCGGCGGATAGAACGTATTGATCACCACGGGAACATTGGGCACGACGCTGTCGCGCATGATCTGGCGATAGACGAAGCCATAGGCATGCGGGATGGCCTTGCGTCCCGACCGCAGCCGCTTCAGCGAGGCGACGTCATAGCCCTGCGGCACCAGCTCTTCGATGATATGGCGGCCGAGGCTGGGCAAACCGGGATAGGTGGCGCCCTGGGGCGGGATCCGTCCCGCTTGGGCGACGGCGACGCCGGGGGCGGTATTGGCGCGCTCTTCCTCGGGGCCCATGCGGTTCTCGATGGTCTCGCCCCAATAGACCGCGACGGCGGGGATGACCGCGTCGGTGAACATTTCCATCTGATCGTTGCCGAAGATGACCGCCACGTCGACCTTGGCCGCGGCATAGACATCGGCGAGCGTGCTGATCGCGCGCTGACACGCGGCGTGGCGCGCCACCCATTTGTCGGGCGTGATCTGCAGCTCGAGCTTTTCGGGCGCGCGCAGCCGCACCAGGTCATCGAACTTGTAGGTCTTGCCCTTGAAGGCATGCTGCGTGTAGCCGCGATCGAAGCCGACGCGCTGGTCCCATTGCAGGGGCGGTGTCGTCAACATCGGCCCGTGCGAGGTGGACAGACCCAGGACTATGCGCGCCATCGCCAACCCTCCGCCTCAAGGGCCGGGCCACAGCCCAACCCGGCGCTCATTATACAGCAACCCCGTGCCTTGCGCAGGTGAGAACGAATAGGTAGCGTCGCGCGGGAGGAAGCGATGAGCGCTGCACGTTCCGTCGATGTCGGTCAGTTCCTGCGCGAGCGCCCGGTCGGCGGATTCTTCATCCGCGTCTTCATCCTCTGTACCGCGGTACAGATGCTCGAAGGCTACGACCTCACCAGCATGGCCTTCGCGGCGCCGGGACTGGTCCATGACTGGGGGATCGACCGGGCCGGCCTTGGCACGGTCTTCAGCGCAGGCAATCTTGCCGCGGTGCTGGGCGCCGTCATCTTCGGGGCGCTGGGAGACCGCTTCGGCCGGCGCCCGGCCCTCGTCGCCAGTGCTCTCATCCTCGGGATCTTCTCGCTGCTGACGGTCTATGCGCACTCGGTCGGCGAACTCGTCGTGCTGCGCTTCTGCACCGGTCTCGGCATCGGCGGCGGGTTCCCGAACGCGATCGCGCTCGTCGCCGAATATGTCCCGGCGCGCCGGCGCGGGCTGGTGCTGACGCTGGCAAGCTGCGGCATCTCGTTCGGCGCGGTGATCGGCGGCACCGTCGTGCGCGCGCTGATCGCGGGGCATGGCTGGCAGGCGGTCTTTTATATCGGCGGGTTCGTCGGCATCCCGCTCGCCGTCATTCTCATGTTTGCGCTGCCGGAATTGGTGCGGTTCCTCATTCTGGGACAGCGACCGAAGGAGCGCATCGGGCGCATCCTGGTCCAGATCGATCCACACTTCTCCTTCGGCGCCGCCACGGTTTTCACCTTCTCCGACGAGGAACAGGGCGGGGTACGGCTCAAGGGCCTGTTCACGGACGGGCGGGCGCTGCTGACGACGGTGTTGTCGGCAACCTTGTTCGCGAGCTTTGTGACGCTGACCTTCCTCAATCAATGGATGCCGACAATGCTGACCGCGTTCGGCGTCGCCACGGGGTCGGCGGTCACGGCGGCCATCGTCTTCCAGGTCGGCGCGCTCGTCGCGGCGCTCGTCCACGGTCTGCTGATCGACCGCTTCGGCTATCGCGTCGTCACCACCCTCAATTATCTCGTCGCTGCGGTCTTCGTGCTGCTGCTGGTGTCGTTCGGGCCGGCCGCACACTTCATCATCGTCGACGCCTTTGCCGTCGGCTTTTGCTGTGCCGGCGGCCAGAACATGCTGAATGGCCTCTCCGGCGCCGTCTATCCCACCGTCATGCGCGCGAGCGGCACCGGCTTTGCCGGCGCGGTCGGCCGCTTGGGCGGCGTGGTCGGACCGAGCATCGGCGGCCTCATGTTCGCCGCGCACTGGTCCGTCCCGCTCATGTATCAGGTGGCCGCCCTGCCCCTCGTCTTCACCGCCGTCGCGTGCTTTATCCTGGGCCGCGTCGTGCGCGAGCGCGGCGCCAGCCGGACGATGATGGAGCGCGCATGACACCGCCATCCCCCTCGCGAGCGATGACCGCCACGACCGAGCTCCAGATGCTGACGCAGGTCGGGCCCGAGACGCGGATGGGACGGCTGCTGCGGCGCTATTGGTGGCCGATCGCCGGCACGAGCGAGTTGGACGACAGCGCGACCAAGCCGGTGCGGCTGCTGGGCGAGGATCTCGTCCTCTACCGCGACCTCGGCGGCACTTACGGCCTGATCGACCGGCATTGCCGCCATCGCCGCGCCGATCTCAGCTACGGCTATGTCGAAGCGTGCGGCCTGCGCTGCAACTACCATGGCTGGCTCTACGACCACACCGGCGCGTGCCTCGCGCAACCGTACGAGGACATGATCCAGCCCGACGGCAACCACAAGGCCGAGATCCGCATCAAGGCCTATCCGGTCGCGGAAAAAGGCGGGATCGTCTGGGCCTATCTCGGGCCGGCGCCGGCGCCGCTCGTGCCGGACTGGGAGTTCTTCCATTGGCCCAACGGCTTCGTCCAGATCGTGATGTCGGAGCTGCCGTGCAACTGGCTGCAGTGCCAGGAGAACTCGATCGACCCCGTGCACCACGAATGGACGCACGGCAATTGGAGCGTGCGCCTCGCCGGCAAGACCGGCCCCTATACCGGCACGCACCGCAAGCTCGACTTCGTGGAGTTCGAGCACGGGTTTCGCTACAGCCGCGTGCGCGGCGAGGCCGACGAGACGCATGACCTCTGGACTATCGGGCGCGTGTGCCTGTGGCCCAACGGCCTCTTCACCGGCACCCATGTCGAGTGGCGCGTCCCGATCGACGACGAGAACACGCTGAGCCTGGCCTGGCACTACAACCGCGTCCCCATCGAGAACGAGCCTTATGTCCAAGGCCGCATCCCGGCCTGGCACGGCCCGATCAAGGATGCCAAGACCGGGCAGTGGATCACCTCGGGGCTGTTGAAAAACCCGCCAATCCGTGATTTGTTTCTACCGTCGGCGATGAGCGGGAGTAGATCGTGATGTTGGGTTCGCGCGGTGCGGAGCAGGTGGAGTTTTTCGCCGGATCGCTGCGTGATCTTATTCCCGACGATCATGTGCTGGCCCGTGTCGACCGGGTGCTCGACCTGTCCTGGCTGCGCGCTGAAGTCACAGACTTGTACTGCCCAGACAATGGCCGACCCGGCATTGACCCAGAAGCGGCGGTTCGAACTCATGCTCGCGGGATTCCTGCTTGGCATTGTCCATGACCGAAAGCTCATGCGTGAGGCACACGTTAATGTGGCGATCCGTTGGTTCGCGGGCTTCGGTCTCGCCAATCGTCTGCCCGATCATTCGAGCCTTACGCGCATCCGCCAGCGCTGGGGTGAGGCGCGCTTCCGTCGGATCTTCGAGAAGACGGTCACTGCATGCCTCGTCGCGAAGATCGCCAAGGGCGAGATCGTACACATCGACGCCACGTTGATCCGCGCCGACGTCAGTTGGGAATCTCTGGCCGGCCGCTGGGTCGCCAAAGTCGGTGAGGCAAACTCTCAGCCCGAGGAGGCGGAGCGGATCGGCAGACAAAGCGGGAAGTACAAAAAGGTCTGCGTCACCGATCCCGACGCCACCATGGCAACAAATGGCCGGAACCGGCGGCTCGAGCCAGCTTATAAGCAGCACACTGCGGTCGACGACGAGGCCGGCGTCGTGCTCGACGTGACCGTCACAACCGGCCAAGTCAACGAGGGCGGTACATTGGATGCGCAGATCGACACGGTCCAAAGGACGACGGGTGTCGCCGTACAAGCCGTGACCGCAGATGCGGGCTACGCCTATGCCAAGGTGTACGGTCGACTCGAGGAACGCCGGATCGAGGCGATCATCCCGCCCAAGGCCGAGCCGATCAGGAGCCCGGTGCCGATGCGCCGCTTCCGATACGATGCCAAGCACGATATCCTAAAGTGTCCGCGCGGCAAGATACTGAAGGCAGGGCGGGCGGTGAAGCACGGCCGCTTCTTCACCTCGCGAGCCAAGGACTGCAAACGCTGTGACCTGCGCAGCCTATGCCTGAGCGGCGGGCGCTCGAACAAGGCCGTGGTTCTTGGCGATAACTACCCCGCCCTGTTGCGAGCACGGCGCCGGCGCGAGCACTGGTCGGATCGCGATTATGCGCTCTATCAACGCCACCGATGGAAGGTGGAGGGCATTCACGGCGAGGCCAAAACCTGGCATGGGCTCGCGCGTGCCATCCGGCGCGGCTTGGCCAACATGCAGATCCAGGCTTACCTGACGGCAGCCGCAATTAACCTCAAGCGGCTCGCCACATGGATCATTGCGCTGCTTTGTGCCCTGCTGACTGCCGCCACGTCGATCATGGGCGATCCGCGTCTGAAAAATCGTCAGGCGTTGAGCAAACGGCACCCGAACGGTGTCGAGCCTGCTGCCGTCGCGTGACGAAAACTTCTTCAACAGCCCCACCTCGCACATCATGAACCAGGACTTCGTCGCCTGGGCCGGGCAAGGCGCCGTCGCCGACCGCGCGCAGGAATTCCTGGCCGCCAGCGACCGCGGCGTGGCCCTCATGCGCCGCCGCCTTCTCGCCGACCTCGACGCGGTGGAGCGCGGCCGAGACCCCAAGGGAGTGTTCCGCGATCCCGCGGCCAACCACGCCATCGCGCTGCCGGTGGCCGAGCGAGCGCGGCTGCTGACGCCGGTGTCGCGCCAGGACAAAGGCCCGCGCGCCAACGCGCCGCGCCGCTTCATCTTCCAGGCCGGGCAGCCCGACGATGTCCGGCGCGCCTACGAGGCGGCGATGGGCTTCGACGACGAGCCCGATCGCCGCTGAAACGCCATCCGCGGGGGAGCGAGGCATGGCGGAGATGACAGGGGGCGACGCGATCGTCGCGGAACTCGTCCGGCACGGCGTGACCACGGTGTTCGGGCTGCCGGGCGCGCAGATCTATGGCCTCTACGATGCCTTGCACCGGGCGGGCTTGCGCGTCGTCGGCGCGCGGCACGAGCAGGCTTGCGCCTATATGGCGTTGGGCTATGCCCGCGCGACCGGGCGGGCGGGCGTCTATGCCGTCGTGCCCGGGCCGGGCGTGCTCAACACCGGCGCGGCGTTGGTGACGGCGCTCGGGTGCAACGTGCCGGTGCTGTGCCTCACGGGACAGGTGCCGACCGAATTTCTCGGCAAGGGCCGCGGCCATCTGCACGAGCTGCCGGATCAGCTCGCGACGCTGCGGTCGCTGACCAAGGGGGCGGAGCGCATCAACCGCCCGCGCGAGGCGCCGGCGCGCGTCGCCTGGGCGTTCCAGGAAATGCTGTCCGGGCGGCAAGGTCCGGTCGCGCTGGAGATGCCGTGGGAGCAGTTCACGGCGCGCGAGGACGTGACCGTGTTCGACCCGCTGCCGCTGCGGGCGAACCCACCGCTCGACACCGACCGCATCGCCGTGATCGCGCGGCTAGCACAAGCCTCCGTCGCGCCGATGATCATGGTCGGCAGCGGCGCGCTCGTGGCGGGTGCGGAGATCCTCGAGCTGGCCCAACTGCTCGAAGCGCCGGTCGTGTCCTTCCGCAGCGGCCACGGGATCGTCAGCGACGACCACGCGCTCGGCCTCAACATCGCCGCGGCCTATCGGCTGTGGCCTGAGACCGATCTCCTCATCGGCATCGGCACGCGGCTTGAAGTTCCAGGCTGGCGCTGGCCGCCGCATCCGCGCCCGCCGAAGATCGTCCGCATCGACATCGATCCTGCCGAGCGTCCGCGCGGCCCGGCCGAGCATTTCCTCCTCGCCGATGCGGTCGAGGGAACGCGCGGGCTCTGTGCGGCCCTGCGCCGGCTCGGTGTGCGCGGCAGCGGCCGCGGCGATGCCATCGCCGCCGCCAAGGCGGGGGCCGAGCACGCGATCCGCGCCGCGGTGCAGCCGCAAATGGCCTATCTCGACGCGATCCGCCGCGTGCTGCCGCCGGATGGGTTCATCGTCGACGAGCTGTCGCAGGTGGGCTTCGCGTCGTGGTACGGCTTCCCGGTGTTCCAGCCCCGCACCTACGTCTCGTCGGGCTATCCCGGCACGCTCGGCGCGGGCTTTCCTATCGCGCTCGGCGTCAAGGTCGCCCGTCCCGACAAGCCCGTCGTCGCCATCACCGGCGATGGCGGCTTCATGTTCGGCGTGCAGGAATTGGCGACCGCGGTTCAGCACCGCATCGGCGTCGTCGCGCTCGTCTTCAACAACCGCGCCTTCGGCAATGTGCGGCGGGACCAGAACGCGATGTTCGCCGGCAGGCTGGAAGGCGCCGACCTCGTCAATCCCGATTTCCTGCGCTTGGCCGAAGCTTTCGGCGTCCGCGCCGCGCGGGTGCAATCGCCGGACGCGCTGGGCGCGGCGCTGGAGACTGCGTTTGCCGACGGCGGGCCGTGGCTCGTCGAGGTGCCCGTCGATCGCGACAGCGAGGCAAGTCCATGGCCCTTCATCCATCCCCCGGCCTTCGCATGATGCGCGTCGACAACGCCGCCTGTATCGGCGACCTCGCGCAGTTGGCGCAGCGCCGCCTGCCCGCCTTCGTCTTCAACTACATCGCCGGCGGCGCCGGCGAGGACCGCGGCGTCGCGCGCAATGAAGCGGCGTTCGCCCGCGTCCTGTTCAAGGCACGCCGCTTTGCCGGACCGGCATCCCCGTCGCCGGTGACGCTCTTCGGCCGCACCTATGGCCAGGCCTTCGGGATCGCGCCCATCGGCATGACCAATCTTTCCTCGCCCGGCGGCGATCTCATCCTTGCGCGGCTGGCCGAGCGCGAGACCATCCCCTATGTGCTGAGCACCGCCGGCACCACCAGCATCGAGGATGTCGCGGCAGCGGCGCCCAACGCCTGGTTCCAGCTCTACATGTCGCGCGACGGTGCCATCACCCGCGACATGGTGCGGCGGGCCTGGGATGCCGGCATGCGCGTCCTCGTGCTCACCGTCGATGTGCCCGCGCCCAGCCGACGCAACCGCGGCATCCGCGACGGGTTCAGCCTGCCGTTCCGCTATAGTGCGCGGGTGATCCTCGACCTCGCCATGCATCCGGCGTGGTCGCTGGAGATGCAGCGCGCGGGCATGCCGACGCTGGCGACCTATGCCCATTACGCCAAGAGCGCCAACATCGAGGTCGTCGGCCAGTTCATCTCGAAGCTCAACAAGTACGGTCTTTCCTGGGACGATCTCACCGACATCCGCGCGCAGTGGCAGGGCACGCTGGTGGTCAAGGGCATCCTCGAGCCCGAGGATGCCGTCGAGATGGTGCGCCGCGGCGTCGACGGCATCTGGGTCTCCAATCACGGTGGGCGCCAGCTTGAATCGGCGCCGGCCTCGCTCGACGTGCTGGCCCGCGTCAGGGCGGCGCTCGGCCCCACGGTGCCGATCCTCTTCGACGGCGGCATCCGCAGCGGCGAGGATGTGATCAAGGCGCGCGCGCTCGGCGCTGACATGGTGTTCAGCGGCCGCTGTTTTGCCTATGGCCTCGGTGCCGGCGGCGCGCCCGGCGCGGACAAGGCGTTCGAGATCCTGTCCAAGGAGATCATCGCCGCGCTGCACCAGATCGGCTGCCCCTCGCTCGCCGCCGTGACCCCATCGATCCTTGCCGATGGCGAGGCCGCTGTGGTTCCGGCTCCTCCGCCCGGCGCTGCGAAGATCGCCTGAACATCACCGAGCGCGTCGAGCCTCGACGCACCGAAAATCCGTCGTAAAACCTTTACACAATCAAAAATCACCCCTTGCCGTCGCTGGCGATGACGGCGTCGAGCCGGGCGCGGTCGGCCTTGATCGTCACCCCGGCGCGCTCCTCCTGGAGCAGCATGGCGACGCGGGAATCGCGCGTGGCCCAGCCGCGGTTCATCGCCTCGGTCAGTTCCTCCAGCGCGAGGTTCGCCATCCGCATCGGCACGCTCAGCTCGCGCCCGAGCGCGGTGGCAAGCCCCACGTCCTTGTGCGCGAGCTTGAGGGCGAAGGCGGCGGGATCGTACTCGCCGGTCAGGAACTGATCGGCGAGCCCCTCGAAGGTCCGCCGCCTTCCGACAGCGCCCTGACGCACCGCCTCAAACAGCGCCACCGGATCGAGCCCGGCCTTGACGCCGAGGGTGAACACTTCGGCGAGCGCGCACTGAATGGCGTAGCCGGCGCAGTTGTGCACGAGCTTCGCCACCGTGCCGGCGCCGATCGGGCCGACATAGCGCGCCTGGTCGCCGATCGCGTCGAGCACCGGCTGGTGCGTGTCGAAGACCGCGCGCTCGCCGCCGACCCAGATCGCGAGCCGGCCGGTCTTGGCGCCGCGCGGACCGCCGCTGACGGGCGCATCGAGAAGATGCAGGCCGCGCGCGGCGAAGACGCCGTGGAGACGGCGCACCAGCGTCGGCGAATTGGTCGAAAGATCGAAGAAGGCGCTGCCCGCGCGCATGCCGTCCAACAGCCCATCGGGCCCGGTGGCGACGGCCTCGACCTCGGGCGGTCCAGGAAGCGAGGTGAACACCACCGCCACGGCCCCGGCGAGCGCGCGCGGCGTGTCGGCCCAGGTCGCGCCCGCCGCCAGATGCGGTGCGGCCGCCTCGCGCCGCACATCGTAAACCACGAGCTGATGGCCGGCGCGCTGAAGGTTGGCGGCCATGCTGGCCCCCATCGTCCCCAGGCCGATGAATCCTATCTGCATATCCTCACCTTTCGCTCGCTGGGTGCCGGGACGGCGCGGCGATGACGCCTGCGCCGCCCCGGCGGCTGGTCATTTCTTCACGATCCAGATCGCCTTGGCCGCGGCCGATGCCGGCGGATAGACGGTCACGGGCATGCCCTTCTGCCACTGCACGATCACCAGGGGCGCATCGACGCGGCGGCCCTTGGCATCGAACTTGAGATGGCCGCCGGCGAAATACCGCGCCGCGCCGCCGTCGGTATCCATCGCCCGCACCGCATCGGCGACCTTGTGGCGATCGGCGACGCCCGCCTTTTCAAGCGCTTCCTTGATGATCCAGATATGGCCGTAATCGGACATGCTGTCCTGGGTCATCCATGGCTCGCCCGTGCGCTTCTTGAAGCGGTCGATCAGAATCTTCCTGGCCCTTGAGCGCCCAGTTGGCGACGGTGATCAGCGTATCGTCCATGACATCGGCGCCGGCCGTCTTGAGAAGCTCCGGCGCGCCCAGATGGGCGCCGTTGCCGACGATCGGCATCTTGTCCGGGCCGATCCCCATCTCCGACAGCTTCTGGAAGATCACGGTGTCGTCGGGGACGTTGGTCGAGATGGTCCACAGGAAATCCGGCCGCGCGGTGCGCACCTTGGCAATGAGCGGCGTCGCATCGGAAAGGGGCGGCGTATAGGTCTCGTCGACGACGAGCTTCAGCCCGTATTTCGCCAGGCCCCCGTTGCGCATCGGCTTGACGAAGCTCACCGGGGCGGCGGTGTTGTCGCTGATGATGCCGGTGGTGGTGGGGCTCTTGCCGGTAGCGGCCTTGGCCATGTCCATGATCGTCGGCAGCGCGAGCTCGGCCTGGCGGTCGGCGGTGGCCGAGCTCTGGAACACGTAGTGGAAGCCGCGGTCGGTGATCTGGTCGGAATAGGAGAGCGTGAACCACGGCAATTCCGCGCGCTCGGTCACCTCGGTGACGGCAAGCGTGAAGGAGCTGAGCCACGCTCCTTCGCCCGCGACGAGGTCGGGCTCCTGCGACATCAGCCGCTGCGCCGCGTCCTTGGCCTTCTCGGCGGTGTCGCCGGTATCGGCGATGACGAGTTTCATCTTGGCGCCGCCCAGCGCCTTGATGCCGCCGGCCTGGTTGATGTCGTCGATCGCCATCTCGGCGCCCTTGCGCACGAGGTCGCCCTGGCGCGCCCAGGGGCCGGAAAGCGGCGCGATCAGCGCGACCTTTACGTCCTTGGTCTGCGCCGGCGCCGGCGTCGGGATGAGCGCGGCAACGGTGAGCGCCGCCGCTCCGATGATGCGCATGAACGGGATTTTTCCGTCGAGCATTGTTTTCCTCCCTGGGGTTCGATCGTCACATGCCGAGATAGAGCCTCCTGATACGTTCGTCCGCGAGCAGCACCTCGTGCGTTCCCGCCAGTGCCACCCGGCCGGTCTCCAGAACATAGCCGAAATCGCAGGACTGCACCGCCTCGGCGACACGCTGCTCGACCAGCAGGATGGTGAGGCCGTCCTCCCGATGGAGCGCGCGGATCTGATCGAAGATGAGATCGGCCACCGCGGGCGCCAGCCCCATCGAAGGCTCGTCGAGCATGAGAAGCCGCGGCGAGGAAGCGAGGCCGCGCCCGATCGCCAGCATCTGCTGCTCGCCGCCCGAAAGCGTGCCGGCAAGCTGGGTGCGGCGCTCGGCCAGCACCGGAAAGAGCGCGAAGATGCGCTCGAGATTGCGCGCCCACTGCCGCCGCCCGGCCGCGGGATAGGCGCCCATCTCGAGATTTTCCAGCACCGTCATGGCGGCAAAGACCTGGCGCCCCTCCGGCACATGAGCGATGCCGCGATGGGCCCGCTCGGCCGGCGCCAGCGCCAAGAGATCGCTGCCCTCGAAGAGGATGCTGCCGGCGATCGGCTTGACGACGCCGGAGATGGTACGGAAGAGCGTGGTCTTGCCGGCGCCGTTGGCACCGACGATCGCCACGTACTGATGCTCTTCAACGCGCAGCGACACTTCCGAGAGCGCACGCAAGCCGCCATAGGCGACGGAAAGGGACTCAACCGTCAGCATGGGACACCGCCCATTTCGCGCCGAGATAGGCCTCGATCACGCGCGCGTTGCCGGTGACATCGCCGGCGCTACCGGAGGCCAAGATACGGCCGTGGTTGAGCACGATCAGGCGCTCGGCCAGCTTCACCATGGCGCCCATGGTGTGCTCGATGATGACGATGGTGACACCGCCTGAGGCGACCGCGCGGATCACCGCGAGCATGTGCTCGACTTCCGCGGCGCCGAGACCGGCGAGTGGCTCGTCCATCAGGAGCAGCCGCGGCTGTCCGGCCAGCGCGCGCGCCAGCTCCATCAGCCGCAGCTCCTTGTTGGTGAGGCCGCCGGCGAGCGCCGCCGATTGCGCCGCAAGATCGACGCGGGCCAGCGCCTCCTGCGCCAGCGCCAGGGCCTCCGCGTCGTGTCCGGTCGCGGCATAGGCGCCGATCACGACGTTCTGCAGCACCGACATGCGGGCAAAGGCGCGCACGGTCTGGAAGGTGCGGCCGATGCCGAGGCGGCAGATGCGGTTCGGCTTGAGGCCGAGAAGGCTCTCGCCGGCGAGCACGATCTCGCCTTGATCCGCGGCGAGAAAGCCGTTGAGGAGATTGAACAGCGTGGTCTTGCCGGCACCGTTGGGACCGATGATGCCGAGGATCTCGCCGGATGCGACCTCGAAGCTCACCTCCGCCACGGCGTGGACGCCGCCGAAGGATTTGGCCAAGCCGCTCACCGCGAGCAGGCACCCGCCCGGCGCCAGGACGCGGCCTTCGGCCGCAACGGGCACCGGCACTGATGGCCGCACCTCGGCGGCGCTGCGCGGCGGCGCGATGCGGTCATAGATGCGCCAGTAGATCCCCTCGGGCGCGAGCAGGATCACCAGGATGATGGCAACGCCATAGACCACGCCCTGGATGCCCGGCAGCACCTCGCCCAATTGCGCCTGCAGCGTCTCGCTGAGCGGGATCAGCACCGCCGCGCCGATCACCGGCCCCCACAGCGTGCCGACGCCGCCGAAGAGCGCCACCACCAGCGCCTGCGCCGAGGTGAGAACGCCGAACACGCTGTCGGGCGTCACCACCAGCAGCACCACCGCATAAAAGCCGCCCGCCGCTGCCGCCATGGCGCCGCTCAGCGTGATCGCGCGCATCTTCCAGCGCATTGTATCGATGCCGGCTGCCTCTGCCGCGGGCTCGTTCTGCTTGATGGCGAGGAGCGACATGCCGAAGCGCGTGCGCTCGACCGCGAGGGTGACGAGCAGCGCCGCGACGAGAAGGCCCACCGCCAGAGCGACATAGACGCGGTAGTCGCTGAACTGCATGTAGCGGCCCGGCGCCACGCGCTTCATCGGCAACGCGACTTCCTGGTATCCGGCCCAGTCGAAGATGTAGAGGAGCGCCATCGGATAGGCCAGCATCGCCAGCGCGAAGTAATGCCCGCGCAGGCGAAACGTCGGATAGCCGATGACGATGCCGGCGAGCGCGCCCACGACCATGCCGAGCGGAATGCCGAACCACGGCGTAATGTCGAATTTGACGAGCGCCAGCGTGACCGTATAGGCGCCGAGACCGAAGAACGCGGCATGGCCGAACGAGACGAGGCCGGTGTAGCCGCTGAGCAGGTTCCACGACAGCCCCATCACCGCCCAGATCGGCACCAGCGTCAGGATTAGCAGGTAATAGGAATTCGTCACCGCCGCGCCAAGCGCCAGCCACGCGCACGCCAGTACGGCAATGACGAGAAGCGCAACGCCGATGCCGCGCCGCGTGCCCATGGCTCAGATCCGCTCGGCAGTGCGGCCGAACAAGCCCTGCGGGCGCAGCAGCACGACCAGCAAGAACACCACGAAGATCGCGGCGTTCTGGAGCTGGATCGGCAGCACCACCGTCGCAAGCTGCTGCACCAGGCCGATGGTCATGCCGCCCCAGAAGGCGCCGAGGATGCTGCCCATGCCGCCGAGCACGACGCCAGCATACATGATGATGACGTAATCGAAGCCGACATAGGGCTGGAACGGCGTGAACGTGGCGACGAGGCCGCCGGCAATGGCCGTCACCCCGACCCCGATCCCGAACGCCAGGCGATGGGCGCGATCGACGTCGATGCCCATGTAGATCGCGGCCTGCGCGTTGTCCGCCGCCGCCCGCAGCGTCTTGCCGAGCCGGGAATAATTGATCAGGAAATAGAGCGCCGCGCCGACAATGACGGCGACCAGCGTTGCCACCATCCGGGCCTTGTTGAGGAAGATCACGCTGCCGTCGCCGGAAAAGAGCGGGATCTGCCAGGCGCGCGCGCTGAGCGGTGTGCGCACCGATTGCGGCGTCGAGCCGAAGACGATGAGGCCGCCGTTTTGTAGGATGAGCGCCACGCCCAGCGTGAGGATGAGCTGCGCATGCTGGCCCTCGCCCTGAATCCCTGCGGCCCTGGTGCCGGTGACGCGCGCAATCAGGAAGCGATGGAGCAGATAGCCCGCGCCGAAGAGGATCGGTCCCGCCAGCACGGCGGCAAGGAAGGGCGCGACGATCGGCCCGAGAAACGGCACCGCGCCGAGCCAGCCCACTAGGTAGAGCGTGACGTACATGCCCAGCATGAGGAAGTCGCCCTGCGCGAAATTGATGACGCGCATCACGCCGAAGATGATGCCGAGCCCGACGCACATGAGGCCATAGATCGCGCCGACGAGGAGCCCGGCCGTGAGCGCCTGAAGAAACGTCTCGACCAGGACCCCGAACGATTCCATGCCGATCGCTCCCGGGCTTTTGACGAGCCCGCGCTCAAGCGTTCGTGCCACCATTCCGTGCAAGAACGGTGAGGATGGTCCGGCACGGTACTGTATCCGCCCCAGATTGCACCTGCAAAAATCAGCCCCGCCCCGGCCCGGGTTCTCCGACCGATTTTCAGTGAGCCGCCGGCGCTCAGCGCGCCTTGCCCGGCGGCCCGGTGCGGGCGTGGGCGGAAACGATCGCCGAGGCCAAGGGCCGCGCGTCGCCGGTTGCCGCCGCCGCCCTGACGAGGTCGCCCATGCGGTCGGCGGCGACCGGCGGGCTGATAAAAAAGCCCTGGGCCATGTCCGTGCCGAGATCGACGAGCGTGGTGAGAACGGCGGCGGTCTCCACGCCCTCGGCAACGACGCTCAAGCCCAGCTTCTGCGCCAGCCCGATCACCGCCTCGACGATGACGCGGCTGTCCTGGTCGCGGTTCATCTGCGTCACGAACGACTTGTCGATCTTGAGTTCGGTGAAGGGCAGGCGGCGAAGCTGCACGAGCGAGGAGTAGCCGGTGCCGAAATCGTCGATGGCGAGGCGGAAATCCTTGATGCAGAGCCGCGTCAGGATGTCGAGCGTCTGGGCCGGATCGCCCATCGCGGCCAATTCGGTGAGCTCCACCGTGAGTGCGGCCGGCGGCAATCCGACGGCGGCACAGGCCGAGGCTATGAAGTCCGGGAGTTCGATGTTCTCGAGGTTTCGCGCCGAGACGTTGACGGCGATATCGAGATCGGTCCCCTCGCGGCGCCAGGCTGCGGTCTGACGGGTGGCTTCAGTGACGACCCATTCGGTCAGGGAATGAATGAGGCCGCTGTGCTCGGCCAGGGGAATGAACTGATCCGGCGGCACCAGGCCGCGCGTGGGATGGCGCCAGCGCACCAGCGCTTCGGCCCCGCAGATCCTGCCGCTGCGGCCGTCGAGCTTGGGCTGGTATTCGAGCAGCAGGCCGTTATTGACGATCGCGTGCGCGAGCGCTCCCGCGAGCAGCGGCTTTTCCACCTCTCGCAGACGCTCGAGCGTTTCCTTGAGGATGGCGGCGCGAATGGGCTTCTGCAGCGTGCCGGCGATGGCAAGCCCGCGCTCGCCCGCCAGGCGCCGCACCGTGTCGAGGATCTTGGGGCCGACGCCGCTGGCGATGAGGACATGCGCCTTCGTCTTCGCATCGACGAGGTCGCGCAACAGCTCGACCCCGTCCGCGCCGGGCATGTTGAGGTCGATCACGATGACGGAAGGATGCCACGACCGCACGCGCTCCTTGAACAGATCCGCATCACCGGTAACGAGCGTCTCGAACCCGGCCGCTTCGCCGACGCGGCGGACAAAGTTCCGGAATCCGCTGTCGTCGTCGATGATGAGGAGACGGTCTTCCATCGTGAACGCCCTATGCTTGGCCCACCTGCCGCCTCACCCGACGCGATGGCCGAGGGCTTCGCGGATGGTCTGCGCCAGATCCTCGCGCCGGTAGGGTTTGCTGAGCATGTGGACCTCCTGCATCGCGCCCAACTCCTGGAGGAGGATCGTATCCGTGAAGCCCGAGGTGAGCACGACACGAACCGTCGGCCAGCGCGAAAGAATGGTGCGCGCGAGCTCGACGCCATTCATCTCGCCGGGCATGACAACGTCGCTGAGGACCGCATCGACCGCCTCGTGCGCAAGCACCTCGAGCGCACCCGCCGCATTGGTGGCCTCGAGCACGCGATAGCGCAGGCCCTGCAATTGCAATGTCACGATGCGCAGCATCGCGGCGTTGTCCTCGACCACGAGCACCGTCTCGCCGCTGCCCGCAACCGCCTGTTCGGTCAGCGGCCGGCGTGGCTTCATCGCGGCCGCGTCGCTGCGCGGCAGGAACAGGCGGAAGACGGTGCCGATCCCTTCCTCGCTATAGACGTTGATGTGGCCCTTCGACTGCTTGATGAAGCCGAACACCATGGCGAGCCCCAGGCCCGTGCCCTTGCCCATCTCCTTGGTGGTGTAGAACGGCTCGAAGATGCGGCGCATCACCGCCGGCGCCATGCCGGTGCCGGTATCGCTCACCTCGATGACCGCATACTCGCCGGGAATGACGTCGGTGTTGCACGACGCGTAGTCGGCGTCGAGGCGCTGGTTGCGGGTGGCCAGGCGCAGCCGCCCGCCCTTGGGCATGGCGTCGCGGGCATTAGTGGCAAGATTGGTGAGACTCGCTTCAAGGTGCGCAGGATCCACCGTCACCGTCCACACGGT
The DNA here is from genome assembly GCA_963832575.1 of uncultured Alphaproteobacteria bacterium. Lineage (GTDB taxonomy): Bacteria > Pseudomonadota > Alphaproteobacteria > ATCC43930 > CGMCC-115725 > DATJLY01. The sequence goes on along the minus strand of CAWHUT010000006.1, from coordinate 411,623 downwards.
GGGATCGAGCTCGAGGATCACCTCGATGTTCTCGCCGAGCACGCGCCCCAAGAGCTTCGTGGTTTCGCTCACCAGCTCGTTGATGTTGACGCGCTCGGGGTTCAGCGGCTGGCGCCGGGCGAAGGCAAGAAGGCGCCGCGTGAGATCGGCGCCCCGCAAGGCCGCGTCGAACGATTCCGCGACGAGATCGTCCGCCTGATCGACCGATTGCACCATCGGCCGCAACAGATCGAGGTTGCCGATGATGACGCCGAGAAGGTTGTTGAAATCATGCGCCAGTCCGCCGGTGAGATTGCCGATCGCCTCGATGCGCTGGGAATGGACGAGCTGCTCGGTGCGCTCGCGCACGCGCGTCTCGAGCTCGGTGGCGTAGTGCTGGATCTTCGCGTTCGCCGCCGCAAGTTCGGTCTTGCTGTGCTGCAACTCGCGGTTGGCGCGGACCGTGTCCTCGAAGGTCGAGATGAGGAGATCGAGGATCTGCTCCTTCTCGGAGGTGATGGTGAAGCGGCTGCCGAGAAATATGACCTCCACGCCGAGCGAAAGGCGGCCGGTCTCGCGCACCCGCAGGGTGGACAGCATGCGGTCGATGCGGTGGATGAGATCGGCCGGCTGATAGGGCTTGCGCAGAAAATTGTCGGCACCGCATTCAAGGCCGCGGATCACATCCATCGGCTCGCTCAGGCTGGTGAGCAGAATCACGGGAACGTTGCCATGGATGCGATCGGCCTTGATCGCGCGACACAGCTCGTAACCGGACATTCCGGGCATCACCACGTCGGAGATGACAATGTCGAACCCGCCTGCGGCGAAGAGCTTGAGCGCTTCTTCGCCGTCGACGGCGCCGACAACGGTGAAGCCGTGCTCCTCGAGTGCGGTGACGAGGCGCGCCGCCTGGGTCGGGCTGTCCTCGGCGACGAGAATGCGCATCATTTCTGCTCTCCCTGACGGCAAGCTCTGCAGACGAGATACGGCGCGATCGCCGCCAGCGGCAGCACCGCATCCGCGAGCCCCGCTGCCACAGCCGCGCGCGGCATGCCGAACACCACCGAGGTCGCTTCGTCCTGGACCAGGATGTGGCCACCGCCGTTGCGAACCGCGCGCAGCCCTTCGACGCCATCCTCGCCCATGCCGGTGAGGATCACGGCGATGACCGCGGCGCCGAAGACGCGCGTCACCGCGGGCAGGAGAAAATCGGCTGACGGGCGAATGCCGCGAATGGGCGCCGCGAGCGACAAAACAATCGTCGCATCGGCGGCGAGGCCGAGATGGCAGTCGTCCGCCGCGAGATAGACTGTATGGGGGCTCAGCGTCTCGCCATGCCTGGCGATCTTGACCTTGAGCGCCGTCACGCTGTCGAGCCAGGCGGCAAGACCGCCGACGAAGCCGCTGGTTACGTGCTGAACGATCAGAATGGGAACGGGAAAGTCGCCAGGAAGCTCGGCGAGGATGTGCTGCAGCGCCGTCGGGCCGCCGGTCGAGGCGGCAATGACGATCACGCGATGACGCCGTGGCGGCGCGGCCGGCGGGCCCCGCGCCGCGACCGCCCGCGGCTCCTTCCAGCGGCGCACCAGGCGCACCTGCGACAGGGCGGCGACGAGCGCGGTGAATTCCGCACGCACCGCCGCACCGACGGGTGTTTCCGCTACCGGCGGCGGCCGGCTTACGGTGAGCGCGCCCGCCCGCAGCGCATGGAGCGCCAGCGCGACGTCGCGCGCATTGGCGCCATCAGACAAAATCACGATCGGCGTCGGGCATTCGATCATGATCCGCTGGGTCGTCTCGACGCTGTCGGCCTTGGCCAGGACCGCGTCCATGAGCAGAATGTCCGGACGCAGCCGGCGCACCTGGTTGAACGCGGCAACGCCGTCGCCCGCCTCGGCGATGACCGCGAGCGCGGGATTGGTCTTGAGCGCGCCGGCAACGGCGCAGCGGCAATCGATGGAGGCTGAGGCGACGACGATACGGATCACGGCTGTGCCTCAGAGAAATTGCCCGATGGCCTCGAGCAGGACCTTCTCGTCGAAGGCGCTCTTCACGAGATAGGCGCTGGCACCCACCTGCATTCCGCGCAGCTTGTCCGCATCGCTTGCCAGCGCCGTGACGAGAATGACCGGCGTCTCGGCGAAGCGCTTGGAGCCGCGAATCGCCTCGGTCAGCGCGAACCCATCCATCCGCGGCATCTCGACGTCGCTGACGACAATGTCGGCGCCGTTCTCCTGCAACAGCCGCCACGCCTCCTCGCCATCGGCGGCGGCGATGACCGCATAGCCCGCAACCTCGAGGATGCTGCGCTCGAGCGAGCGTGTGGTGAGGGAATCGTCGGCCAGGAGCACGCGCGTCGCCAGCGTCACCGCCTGCGCGGGCTCGGCCGCGATCGGCGCCGGCGCGCTCGCATGCGCGGTTCTGACAAGGTCGTGCGCGTTGAGGATGAGCCCCATCCGCCCGCCCGGCAGGAACGTGCCTCCCGCGATATGCGGCAGGCGCGCGAAGCGGCGCCCGAGCGGTCGCACCAGCACCTCCTGTTCGCCGACATAATCATCGACGAGCAGCGCCACCCGCCGTCCTTCGGCGGCGATGATCACCAGCGGCAGGGGCCCGCGTGCGCTCGATTGTGGATCGGCTTCCATGCCCAGGAGCGCCGCCAGCGATGCCACCAGCACCAGACCGTCGCCCAGCACGATGACGCTGCGTCCCTCGACCATGGCAAGCTGCGCCGGGCTCGCCCGCGTCAGCCGCACCACGTCCGCGGTGTCGAGCGCGACGCGCTGCTGCCCCACGTCGACGACGAGCGCGCGGATCGTCGTCAGCGTCAGCGGCAGATCCAGCACGAACCGCGTGAAGCGGCCGGGCTCGAAGGTCACAGCGACCGATCCGCGCATGTCCTCGATCGCCGTCTTGACGGCGTCGAGCCCGACGCCACGGCCGGAGATCTGGGTCGCGGCGGCCAGCGTCGAGAAGCCGGGAAGAAAGATGTAATCAGCGAGCTCCTTGCCGACGGCCGCCGGCAGTTGCTTGGCGCGCGCGCGCGTCGCAATGGCGGCAAGATCGAGGCCGCCGCCGTCATCGGCGACGCTGACCTCGATGCGGGCACCACGCAACGATGCGGCGATGATGATCCGCCCCACCGGCGGCTTGCCCGCGGCGCGGCGCGCAGCGGCGGGCTCGATCCCGTGATCGACGGCATTGCGCAACAGGTGGAGCAGCGGGTCCTTCAGCCGTTCGATGACGCCGCGGTCGAGCTCGGCGGCGCCGCCGAGGAGGACGAACTCCGCCTCTTTGCCGGTCACCCGGCAGAGATCGCGCACGACCCGCTCGAACCCCTCGCACGCGAGCGCAAACGGCAGCATGCGCAGGAGGCGGATTTCCGTATCGAGCGCCGTCGCGGCCAGCATCATGGCGCGCCTATCCGCGATCATTCCGTCATAGAGGCGCTCGGCCTCGACACGGAGCCGATACAACAATTGGACCGACTGAGCTTGCCGGGCGCGCGTCTGCCGCGGCAGCATATCCGTCCCTGCGGGCGCCCTGGCCATGGCGCGGCATTCCTCGATGAGGGCGCGTATGCCGGCAAGCTGCGTGATGCGCACCTCGCTGCGCACCGTGCTCGCGCGCAAGAGGCCGCTGCGGGCAAGCAGCGCATCGAGCTTCGTCGCCGCGACCCGCACGGCCGTCCCATCGCGGCGAATGCGCGCCGGTTCCTCGCGCGGCAGCGGTGCATGGACCGTGCCCTCGTCGCTGGGTCTGAGCGGCAGCAGCGGCGGCGGCGGCAGCGGGATCATGCCATCGAGCTGCGGCAGCAGCAGCGCCAGCGGCGAGGCGTCGAGATCGGCACCGTCGCGAAGCCGGCGTCCGACATCGGCGATCGCGTCGACGGCGGCGAAAAAGACGCGGAAGGCATCGGCCGCGAGCGTGAGGCGCTCGTCGCGTACCGCCGCGAAGGTTTCTTCGAGGCGATGGCAGACAAGGGCGACAAGCTCGACATTGGCCGCCGCCGCCGCACCCTTGAGGCTATGGGCCGTGCGGAACAGGTCCTTGACGATATCGAGTCGCGCCGCGAAGTCGCGCTCGCGTTCGAGCGCAAGCAAGCCGCGCTCGAGCGCCTGCGCCCGGTCATCGAGCTCGGTGACGAAGATGCCGAGGAGCCTTTGTGCGGCCGGTTCCATCCGACGCGCCGCCTAAGCCGCCCCCGCGGCGAGCATGTGCCTGAGGCTGCCGCCGAGCACGTTGAGATCCTGTGCTGCGCGCGCCGCCTGCTTCGTCGAGGCAAGATTCTGATTGGTCGCCTGGGTGATGCTGTCCATCGCCTGCTGGATTTGCGCAAGCCCGGCCGATTGCTGGCCGACCGAGGCCGAGATCTGGACCGCCGCGAGCGCCGCCTCGCCGATCGTTTCGGTCAGCGTCTTGATGGTGCTGCCGGCCTCGTTGACGGTGCGGATGGCGTCATTGACGCTCTTGGTGCCCTGCTCGGCGGCCATTACCGCGCTGTTCGTCGCCTTCTGGATCTCGCCCAGGATCTGGCGCACCTGAGTCGTCGATTTCCGCGACAGGTCGGCCAGCGCCTTGATCTCGCCGGCGACGACGCTGAAGCCGCGACCATGCTCGCCGGCGCGCGCGGCCTCGATCGCGGCGTTGAGCGCAAGAAGGTTGGTCTGGTCGGCGATGTCGCTGACGGCGGCGATGATCTCGCCGATCGCCTGAGCCTGCTCGGCAAGCCCGAGGATGCTTTCGGCGATCGATTCGGCCTGCACCTTCACCGCGCCCATGACGCGCACGGAATCCTCGACCGCCAACCGCCCGGCATTGCCGACCTCGACGGAGCGGCGCGAGGACTCCGACACGGCCTTGACGCGTTCGGTCGCCTGCTCGGAGGTCTGCACGATCTCGCTCACCGTCGCCATTGTCTCGGCGACGGCGGCGGCCTGCTCCTGCACGCCCGAGGCCTGCTGCGCCGTGCCCGCGAGGATCTCGGCTGTCTTGGCGGCGAGCCCGCTCACGGTGCTGCGCACGGGACCGGTGATGCTGCGGGTGATGGCGACGCCGAGCCCGATCATCACGAGCGTGCCGAAGAGCGAACCATAGATGACCGCATCGAAGGTGAGATGCACCGTTCGCTCCGCCTCGATGTCGCGCCGCTGCAGGAGTGCATTCTCCTCGCTTGCCATACCGGCGAGGATCGGGCGGATCCGCGTCATCGTCTGCTCGACATCGTCGATGCTGCGATGGACCGAATCGGGCGCGCCGTGAAGGGTGTCCTGACGCTCCTGGTCCATGCGGTCGGCGAGACGCTGGAGCAGACCCGACACCAGCGGCCGCAGAGATTGGAGCCGCGCCTGCTCGCGCGGATTGTCGGCCGTGAGGTCGGTGAGCCGGTCGATGCGCGCCCCGGTTGCCGTCGACGCGGTGCGATAGGCCGCGCGATAGCTCGCATCCCCGCCAAGGACATAGGCGCGCATGTCCGACAGCGCTTCCATCAGGTCGGCTCTGAGCTCGATAGAGCGGGTCAGCACCTCGTGCGTGTGGCTGACCCAGTCGCGCATCGCATTGAGCTTCGCCGTATTGATATAGGCGACGATGCCGATGAGCACGATCACCACCATTCCGCAGGCGAAGCCCATGGCGAGCTTCATGCCGATGGAAAGACGCATCATGGGCCGATGCCTCGCGCGGCCGGCAGGGCTGGGGCCGCTTCGCTCTCGCCGATGACCAGCCGGCGGTCGGCCAGGAGGGCTGCGCCGTCGAGCATGACCAAGCCGTCGACTGTGATGCCGCGGACCACCTGGGCCGGCATCGCACCGTGCGCCGAACGCAGATCGGGCAGCGCGTCCGCCGCGATGCTTGTCACCGCCAGCACCTCGTCGGCGATGATGCCGAACGCGACCTCGTCCTCGCCCAGCACCAGCGCATCGCGCGCCGGTCCTGCGTCCGGCTCGCCCAATCCCAACACGCGGCAGAGATCGACGAGCACCAGGAGCTCGCCGCGGAAATTGGCGACGCCATGGACGAAGGCTGGCGCGCCCGGCACCGGCATGGTCTCGCCGGGGTGAAACACCTCACGCACGAATTGCGTCTCGATGGCGAAGCGCCCGCGCGCCCGCGTGAACACCACGGCGGCGCTGCTTTGGCTCTGGCGCGGCTGCGCTGGCGCCAGCGCGAGGCAGCGTGCGCGTTCGTCCAGGATCAGGCGCGCGCGTTCGGGCGTGGGCGACAGCGCTTCCGCCCAGGCCGCGGCGCCGCGGGCGAGATGGGCGTGCCCCGCCGACCAGTCGACCTCGTCTGCGGCATTGCCGCGAAGGCGCTTCATGGCGCGTCCGCGATACGATCGATGAGATCGAGCTGCGCCTGCGCGGCCGCGGCAAAGCGGCCGGCGCGCTCGCCCTCGGTGCCGGGCAGGCAAGCGTCGGGTGCAAGCGCCGCGGCAAGCGCGTGGCTGATGCTATAGGCACGCCGCGCCCCCCGCCGATCGCCGAGCCGCAACAAGATCGCGCCGAGAACGAGATGAGCCATGGCAAAGCCGCGATCGAGATAGACCGCGTGCCGCGCCGCGACCGCCGCCGCGGCATAGTGTCCAAGCGACATGAGCGCGATGGCGTGCGCGAGCTGGCCGTCGGCGGAGAGCGCGTCGGGCACGGCTGCCGCATCGGCGGGCGGAGCCGGTACAGGCGGCGGCGGGGGTACGATTGGCGCCGCATCATCCGCCGCCGCCGCTGCGGCGGTAAAGGCAGGACCCGGCGTGTGCGGGGCGCTGCGGCGATAGATGAGGCCCTGCTCGTTCTGCATCACCTCGTAGGGCGCATGCTCACTCAACAGCGGATCGGAGGGGCCCGTGATCAGCCATCCGCCGTCCGCCAGCGCCTCGAAGAGACGGCGGGCGACCTCGGCGACCCGCTGCGGATCGAGATAGATGAGCACGTTGCGGCAGAGGATCAGGTCCATCGCCGGCGCGTCCGGCCGGGTCCCGGGATAGGGGTCGCTGGCGAGGTTCAAGGACGCGAACACAATCGGCTCGCGCAGGCGCTCTACCACGCGATATTGCGGGCCGGCGTGGTGGAAATAGCGCGCGAGCGTGGGACCCGTCCCGCCGCGCAGCGACCACGCGCCATAGATGCCCACGCGCGCCTTGGCGAGAGCGGTCTCGGAAAGATCGGTCGCGAGGATGCGGGCGCGCCGCGCCAGGCCTTCTTCCTCGAACAGGATGGCGAGGGAATAGGCCTCCTCGCCCGTGGCGCATCCGGCGCTCCACGCCCAGAGCCGCGGTTCCGGGCCGTGACGCCGGGCGAGATCCGGCAGAACGGTCCGGCGGATGAGATCGAACTGCGCCGCATCGCGAAAGAAATAGGTCTCGCCCACCGTCAATTCGTCGATGATCGCCGTGAGCGACGGTCCGTCATGGGCGAGGCCGGCGAGGTAGTCGGCGGCATCGGTGATCCCTGCCTTCTGCATCGCGCTGCAGGCGCCTATTTCGATGGCGCCGAGGCGATGGGCGGGAAAGGCAAGCCCGGTCCGCGCCGTAACCAGACGCGCCACCGCCGCACCAAGCGCGGTCGTCTCTACCGCGGCGCTCACGACGCCATCTCCTCAAGCGCCAGCGCCGCCAGCGCATCCTCCTCCGCCTGCGACAAGAAGCGGTGGAGATCGTGGATCAGCACCAGGCCGTCGGCGAGCTTCGCCACCCCGGCGACATAGCCCACCCCGGGGATGAGTGCGTCGGCACTCTCTATATCGGCAGCATCGAGCCGCCTCACCGCGCTGATATGATCGACGCGCAGGGCGACGGTTCGCACGCCGGCAGCGGCGATGATGAAGCGATCGTCGAGGGCAAGCGGCCGCCGCGGCAGGTGGAAGCGCGCCCGGATGTCCAGCACCGGGATCACCCGGCGGCGGAAATTGATCACGCCTTCAACGATGGCAGGCGCCCGCGGCAACGGCACGATAGTGGCCGCGCGCACCAACTCGACCACGGTTGCCGCCGCGACGGCGTAACTCCACCCCGCGAGTTCGAAAAGCACGAACTCCGCGGTACCGATTCGCGCGCCAGGCATCGCCCGTCCTTGTGCAACAGCCATTTGATACAACCACAGGCTGTATTCAGCGACGATAGACCCGATTGCACAAAGAAGTCAATTTGGTCTTTTTGTGCTGGGACGCCAACACGGTTATCCGAGAAAGTCAAACCCGCGATTTTGCCAAATCGATCGCGATAATGTGAAAACTACAGCCGCATACGATCGCATGCCAATATTTTCAAGACAGCCGATTCTAGCTCGTTGTCTTGATAATATTTTCGTCTCTGCCGCGGGAGTTCTTGGATTCGACCGGACGCAAAGCCCGATCAGGCACTCCACTGGACCGCGCGGACATCTTCGGCGAGACAGGGCACCGGCCTGATGGCATCGCTTTCCGGCTGGAAATGCCATTGCCGCGTGCGGGTGGCGCGGTCCTCCGTCTCGATCAGGATGCCAACGAGGTCACGGAAGATCGGATCCGGCCCCACATAAACGACGCGGTCACCCAGCTTCATGGCGCACCCAAGGTTCATGCTGCATCGCAACAATCATAGGCGCGCGCGGCGCCGCGGTCAAATTGTGTCTGCGCCGTTCCCAAGCCATCGCGACCGCACCAAAGCCCGCCTATTTTGCCGCCACTGCCGCGTGTTTCACGAAGCTCAGGTCGACGAACCTGGTCACGTCGAAGTCGGTCTTGAGGAAGCCGAGCTGGCGCTGCGTTTCGATGTTGCGCTGCAACGCGGTAACGTCGGGCAGGCCGTCGGGGTCGTGATAATAGTCGTCCTTGGTGAGGTAGTAGCCGGCCAGGCGTGCGACCGGCAGCTTCGATGCGTCCGCGGCAAGCTGGACCGCCGCCGTCCGGTTCGCGGGATCGAGCATCCAATGGAGCCCGCGCACGAGGTCGGCGGCGAAATCGTCGAGCGCCGCGCGGTTCTTGTCGAGAAAGCCTTTGCGCGCCGCCAGCATGATCATCTGCGACGGTCCCATCGCATCCTTCATGCGAAAGAGCACGTGCGCGCCCGCCGTGATCGCGGGGTCGTAGGTGAAGGGCGGCACGTCGGCGATGAGGTCGGCCTTCTTCTGCAGGAGCATCGAGCCCATCGTCGGAAACTGCGCCTCGATGACGGTGTAGTCCCGGCCCGCCTCCAGATGATGCGCCTTGAGCGTCGCGCGGGCGCCGAGATCGACGGCCGCGCCGATCGAATTGACGAGCAGGACCTTGCCCTTCATGTCCTCGACGGTTTTGACGCCGCCGTCGTTGCGCACGAGATGGGGGCTCGAGACATAGCCGTCGACGCCGTCCCGGAATCCGTCGGCGATGACGCGGAGATCATCGAGATGCGCGTTCTCGATCGCGATCGCGAGGCTGGAATAGGCAATGGTGATGATGTCGACCTCACCCGCGGCGATCGCCGTCAGCTCCTGCGTCGTGCCAGCGAAATGCATGGGCTCGACGACATAGCTCTTGCCGTAATGCTGCATGATGTCGGTCTTCGCGAAGATCATCGGCGAGAGCGTGTTGGTGATCGCCACCCAGCCATGGCGAATCTTGAGCGGCTCGGCCGCGCTGGCCGCAGCGCACAACGCCAATGCCGGCAATAACGCGGACCAAGACGCAACCTTCGCGCGCATCACCGCCTCCCTGTTCATTTATTCGGCGTGGCCTGAGACTACCAGAGCACCGAACCTGAACAAGAATTAATGATGCTGCGCTCGCATCGATCGCGCCGGCATGCGATCCTCACGTGCTGGCGTGGGGAAGTGTCACGTACCGTGCCTCGCGCGGCCCAAGTTTGGGGAGGAACAAGAGACGGGCAGCCACCCGCAAGCGGGGCGCCGGTCGCAGTGATTGGCCTTCGGGCGAACGCTGTGGCCGGCGTCTTCCGTTCGGGCTGCCCCATCCCCGATCGGCGCAACCACAAAATGGCGGCGTGCATCCGGACCTGCTAGGATTGGCGCAAATGGTTGCGGAGGAAGCCATGGCAGCGCTGAAAAAAGTTACGGTCTCGATGATGAACGCGATCCACGATCTGCCGCTGCTGGTGGCGCGTGACGAGCACTACTTCGCCGACGAGGGCCTCGACGTCGACATCCTCAAGACGCCCGGCTCGGGCCAGTTCAGTTCCGATCACCAGGCGCTGCGCGCCAACATCTTCGAGCGCACGATGGAATCGCTCTACGACAAGGGCGAATGCGACCAGTTCCGCATGTGCGAATGGGGCGTGATGAAGCGCGCCGTCGAATCGCTGACGGAAACCGGGCATCGGCCGGCCAAGATCGTGGCGCTGGGCTCGGCGATGTCGAGCTTCGCGCTCGTCGCCGATCCGAAATCCGGCATCTTCGAGCCCGAGCAGCTCAAGAACCGGCCGATCGCGGTCAGCCCCTATAACGGCTCGCACTTCACCACGCTCAAGCTGCTCGAGGGCTTCCTCGCCCGCGACCAGATCAAGACGACGTTCTCCGGCACCATGCGCGAGCGGATCGAGGCGGTGTCCAAGGGCGAGGTCGCGGCCGCGAGCGTGATGGAGCCGTGGATCAGCGTCGCCGAGAAGATGGGCCTGCGCGTCATCATCGAATCGCATTCGACGCGGAGCGAGGCGGCGGGCGAGGAGCTCGACGGGGCGACGCTCGCCAAGATGTTCCGCGCCGAGGCGCACGCCGCCGCTTCCATCAACAGGGACCCGGCGCGCTATGCGCATTATCTCATCGAGGAATCCGGCGGACTGCTGGAAGCCAAGGACCTGCGGCTGGCGCGCATCCTCAACGCGCCGCCCGAGCCCTATACGCGCGAGCGCTTCGACCACACCTACAACTGGACGCTCGGCTGGGGCCTCGTTCCGCCGGGCGCCACCTACGACAACACCGTCGACAACCGCGCCTGGCAGTAGCGGCCTCAGCGATAGTCGAGGCCGATATCGAGCGTCGTGACTGCTGTGGGTGAGCGCGCCGCTCGAGAGGAGATCGACGCCGGTCGCCGCAACCGCCGGGCGCGCTCGCCGGCGTGATGCGGCCCGAGGCCTCGGTCAGCACGCGCCCGCCGACCAGGGCGACCGCGCGGCGCATCTCCTCGTAGCGACATGTTGTCGAGCAGCACCGCGTCGACGCCCGAGCGCCAGCGCCTCCTCGAGCTGAGCGAGCGTATCGACCTCGAGCTCGATCTTGACCAGGTGGCCGATCGCGGCGCGGGTCGCGCGCCACCGCCTCGGCGAGGCTGCCGGCGGCGGCGATGTGGTTGTCCTTGATGAGGACGCCGTCATCGAGGCCGAAGCGGTGGTTGAACCCGCCGCCGACGCGCACCGCGTATTTCTGCACGGCGCGCAGGCCCGGCGTGGTCTTGCGGGTGCACACCACCCGCGCGCGCGTGGCCGTGGATCGAGCGCGACGATCGCCGCCGTGGTCGAGGCGATGCCGCGAAAGATGGCACAGGAAGTTGAGCGCCACCCGCTCGGCCGTAAGGATGCCGCGGGTCGGGCCGCTGATCACGGCGATGACGTCGCCCGCGCGCGATGCGGCTGCCGTCGGGGCGCGCGACCTCGGCGCCGATGGCGGGATCGATGAGCCGGAACGCCATCAGCGCGAGATCGAGCCCGGCGACGATCGCCGGCCTGGCGCGCGACGAGCGCGGTTTCAGCCGTTGCCGTCATCGGCACGATCGCGTCGGTGGTGATGTCGCCGGCGCGGCCCAGATCCTCCAGCAGGGCTGCGCGCACCAGCGGCTCGGTCATGACGGCGGGAAGCGGCGGGACGGTCATCACGGGGGCCTTTTCCTCAAGGAGAGCGACGGCGCTCACTGCATCAGCATGCGCTCGACCGCGCGGCGCGCGCGGCGCAGCGACGGCCGGGTCGATCGTCACCTCGTGCTCATCGTCTCCAGCGCCTGGCGGATCTTGGCGAGCGTGATCCGCTTCATGTGCGGGCAGAGATTGCACGGCCGCACGAACTCGGTCTCGGGATGCGCGCACCGCGACGTTGTCGCTCATCGAGCATTCGGTCACCAGCACGACGCGCGCCGGCTTAGCGGTGCCGACATAGTCGACCATCGCCGCGGTCGAGCCGGCGAAGTCGGCCTCGGCCACCACCTCGGGCGGGCATTCCGGATGCGCCAGCACGACGAGCCCGGATGCGTCTGCGCGCAGCGTGCGGATCTCCGCGGCGGTGAAGCGCTCGTGCACCTCGCAATGGCCGGGCCAGGCGATGATCTCGACGCCGGTCTCGGCGGCGACGTTCTGCGCGAGATACTCGTCGGGCAGCATGATCACGCGCGGCGCGCCGAGCGATTCGACCACCTTCCTGGCGTTGCCCGAGGTGCAGCAGATGTCGGTTTCGGCCTTCACCGCGGCCGAGGTGTTGACGTAGGTCACCACCGGCACGCCGGGATAGCGCTGCGCGCAGCAGCCGCACGTCGGCGGCGGTGATCGAGTCGGCGAGCGAGCAGCCGGCGCGCGGTCGGGGATCAGCACGGTCTTGCCGGGATTGAGCAGCTTCGCCGTCTCGGCCATGAAGTGCACGCCGGCCAGCACGATCACGTCGGCGTCGGCCTGCGCCGCCTCGCGCGCCAGCGCGAGGCTGTCGCCGACGATGTCGGCGACGCCGTGGAAGATCTCCGGCGTCTGGTAGTTGTGCGCGAGGATGACGGCGTTGCGCTCGCGCTTCAACGCGAGGATGGCGTCGACGTCGGCGGCGAAGACCGGCCACTCGAGCGGCGGGATCACGCGCCGGACGCGGTCGTAGAGCGGCGCGGTGCGGGCAAGGACGTCGTCGGCGAGGCTGCGGTCGGGCATGAGGTCCACCATTATACTCAAATTGAGCATTTCTGGGCCCAAACAAAAGGGCTGCCCGGGCCCACCCTTATGCTAGCGATGAGTATAAGCCTGTCAAGCCGGTCTTTAGGCGGGGGCCATGCGTGCGCCGCATTCCCGCAGCGCGATGGTTCGATCGGACGGGCCTCAGCCCGAGCGGTAGAGCGGCAGCTTGGTGCCGGCGAAGCGGCGCTCGCGCAGGACCTCGCGGCGGAAGCGCACCAGCTTGGCCGGGCGCCCGCCGGTTTCCTTGGAGACGCCGCGCGTCTCCTCCACCAAGCCCTGCTGCTCGATGAGGCGGCGGAAATTCTGCTTGTGCAGCCGCCGCCCGGCGAGCGCTTCGACCGCGCGCTGCAATTGCAGCAGCGTGAAGCTCGCCGGCATCAGCTCGAACACCACCGGGCGATACTTGATCTTGGCGCGCAGGCGCGCGATGCGGTGGCGAGGATGCGGCGGTGGTCGTGCATTCATGGGCTGCGCCCGGGATCGGGTCGGCGACCGGGCGGTCGCGGCCGGCCTCGGGCACGAGCCCCGCCTCGTAGAGCAGCTCGTAGCGCTGCAGCACGAACTCCTCGTTCCAGTCGCGCTCGGCGGCGGCGAAGCTGACGGCGATGCGCTCGCGGCGCTCGCGCCGCGTCGTGCCGGCGGCCGCTTGCGCCCACGCCCTGAGCCGCGGCAGGATCGCCTTCGCCACCAGGGGCGGCGGCCCCGCGCGCCAGTCCTCCCACGGGAAAGTAGCGGTACCAGCTGCGCCAGACCGGCATCCTCCGGCAGCGCCGCCGCGGTCTCGCGCGTGAGGCCCAGATAGCTGATCGAGACGGCGCGCCCGCTGCCGCCGGTGCGGTCGCGGTCGGCGAAGGTGTAGAGCTGCTCGACATAGCCCAGCGGATGCTGGGTCTGCCGCTCGACCCAGGAGCGCACGCCCATCTGCAGCGTGCGGTGGTGCGATTCGAACGGGCCCGACGGCAGCGCCGCGCCGTGCGGCGATGGCGAGGATGCGCGGCTCCTCGTCCGTCACCGCGACGATGACGGCGGTGAGATCGATGGCGACGGCGTCGCTCGCGCTGCTCGGGGCCGGGGGCCGTGCCGACGGTCGCTACGTCGCTCAACGCCAGGAAAGGAACGTCTTCTCGAGCATCGTCAGCACCGCGCCGAAGCACAGCCCCAGAATCGACAGAATGACGACGCCGGCCATGAGATCGTCGGTCTGCATCAGGTTCCCGGCGGTGAGCAGGAAGGCGCCGATGCCGAACTGCGCGCCGATCATCTCGGCCGAGACGACGAGCAGCAGCGCGGTCGCGATCGAGATGCGGAAGCCCGCGAGAATGCCCGGCAGCGCCGACGGCAGGATGATCTTCCAGATGATGCCGGACATCGGCATGTTGAAGCTCTGCCCCATGCGGATGAGGTTGCGCGGCACCGAATCGACGCCGCTGAAGGTCGCGATCACGGTCGGGAAGAACACGCCCGAGGCGATGGTCGCGATCTTCGGCGCCTCGCCGATCCCGAGCCACAGGATGAGGAGCGGCAGGAGCGCGATCTTCGGGATGGGATAGATCGCCGACACCATCGGCATGCCGACCGCGCGCGTCACCGACGACAGCCCCATGCCGATGCCGACGATGAGGCCGAGCGCGGTGCCGATGATCCAGCCCGAGCCGATGCGCATGAGCGAGGTCGAGAGATGGAGCCACAGATCGCCCGAGAGCGCGAGGCTCCACAGCGCCCGGCAGATGCTGACCGGCGAGGGCAGGAACACCGGATCGACCCAGTGCAGCGAGATCGCCGCCTGCCACAGCGCCGAGGAGCGACGACGAAGCCGATCCAGGAATGAAGCCGCCGCGGCGTCGGCAGGAAGCCGCCGCCGCGGAACGCGACCTCGCGCCGGCTCGGCCGCAGGCTCGCCGGCGACGCCGGCGCAGCCATCGTATCTTCAAGCATCGATCACCTCCCGTTCCGCGCGCGAGGCCTCGTCGCGGATGAGCGACCACAGCCGGTTGCCGAGATCGGCGAGCTCGACCTGGGCCGATTTCAGGCGGCGCTCGCGCTGCGGAATCCGGACCTCGATCACTTCCTTGATCCGCCCCGGCCGGCGCGACAGCACCATGATGCGGTCGGCCAGCCGCAGGGCCTCGGTGAAAATTATGCGTGACGTAAACGCCGGCGACGCGCTCGCGCAGCCACAGATCGAGGAAATCCTCCATCAGCAGGTCGCGCGTCTGCGCGTCGAGCGCCGACAGCGGCTCGTCCATCAGCAGCACGGCCGGGCGCACCACCAGCGCGCGGGCGATGCCGACGCGCTGGCGCATGCCGCCCGAGAGCTGCTTCGGCAGCGCGTTGGCGAAATCGTCGAGCTTGGTGCGCTGCAGCGCGTCGCGCGACGCGCGCGCTCGCGCTCGCCCGGCGGCAGCTTGTGGTGCTCCAGCGGCAGGGCCACGTTCTGCGCCACCGTGCGCCACGGCAGCAGCGCGAAATCCTGGAAGATATAGGTGAGCGGGTTGAGGCAATCGGCGCGCCGGCTCGCCCTCCATGTAGACCCGCCCGTCGGTCGCCTTGAGGATGCCGCCCATGATGCCGAGCAAGGTCGACTTGCCGCAGCCCGACGGCCCGATCACCGAGACGATCTCGCCCGAGTGGAGATGCAGGCGCGACGTCCTCCAGCACCTGTAAGCTCGCCATAGGCATGGAGCTTAACGTCGACGATCACTTCCATGCGCAAGACGCTCCGCCCCGCGCCTCCGCCAGCCCGGACGGCGGCCGAATTGAGGGAGTATCCCGCGATTTGCGGCCGGGGCCAATGTTCAACGCGGCTGCGGTCGGCCGCATCGGTTTTCCATCGCCCGGCGGCAAGCTGCCCAGCAAGACCGGGGCATCGAGGGGCGCGCGCATGGCGCAGGACAAACGGCCGAATTTCCTGTTCTTCATCGCCGATCAGCTGCGTGCCGACCATCTCGGCTGCTATGGCAACCAGGTCGTGCGCACGCCCACCATCGACGCGCTGGCCGCGGCGGGCTTCGTCGCCGACCGCTTCCATGTCGCCTCGCCCATCTGCATGCCCAACCGGGCCAGCCTCGCTCACCGGCCGGATGCCGTCGCTGCCACGGCGTGCGCCACAACGGCATCCCGCTGTCGCTCCGCGCCACCAACTTCGTCGAGCTGCTGCGCCAGGCCGGCTACCGCACCGGCCTCGTCGGCAAGTCGCATCTCCAGAACATGACCGGCAATCCGCCGCTCTGGCCGCGCGACCCGGCCCAGCGGCCTCGCGCACGAGGCGATGGCGGACGACGGCGGCCGCTACGACCAGGAATGGAAGCCGCTACTGGCGCGACCGGCCCGATCACGATGTCGAGCTGCCGTTCTACGGCTTCGAGCACGGCGCATCTGACGGTCGATCACGGCGACGACATCGAGGGCCATTACCGCCGCTGGCTGCGCGCGCAGCGAGCCCGACTGCGACCGCCTGATCGGGCCCGAGAACGCGCATCCCGACGCCGGACCTCGCGCTTTTCGCGGCGCGCGCCAGGCGTGGCGCACCCGCCTGCCGCGAGGAGCTCCACCCCACCTCTATTGCGCGGCGATGAGCGAGGCATGTCCTGGCCGCCGCGGCGCGCGGACGGCGGCCGTTCTTCCTCATGTGCTCGTTCGCCGAGCCGCATCATCCCTTCACGCCGCCCGGCACCTATTGGGACATGTACCGGCCCGAGGACATCGACCCTGCCGCGCTCGTTCCGCGACGCCGCGAACCGGCCGCCGCCGCATGTCGCGGCGCTCCTGCGCCGAGCGCGACGCCGGCCGCGCGGTGAAGCACACGCCGCAGCTCTTCGCCTGCACCGAGCAGGAGGCGCGCGAGGCGATCGCGCTCAATTACGGCTCGATCAGCTTCATCGACGACGCGGTCGGCCGCGTGCTGGCGCAGCTCGAGGCGCTGGGCCTGGCCGACAACACGGTGGTGATCTTCACCTCCGACCACGGCGACTTCATGGGCGACCATCAGCTGCTGCTGAAGGGCCCGATCCATTATCGCGGCCTCGATCCGGGCGCCGCTTCATCTGGCGCGATCCGCGCGGGCCGCGCGGGCCGCGCAGCGACGCGCTGTGCCGGCACCATCGATCTCGCGCCGACCATCCTCGCGCGCGCCGGCGTCGCGCCCTTCAACGGCATCCAGGGGCGCGACCTCGGCGCCGCTCATCGCCGGCACGGCGACCGCGCACCACGCCGAGCTGCTGATCGAGGAGGAGGGCCAGCGCCGCAGATGGGGTTCGACGGGCCGCATGCGCATGCGCTCGCTCGTCACCGCCGCGCCACCGCCTCAGCCTCTATGACGGCGCCGACTGGGGCGAGCTCTACGATCTCGACGCCGACCCCGACGAGATGGTCAATCTGTGGGACGATCCGGCGAGCGCGGGCTTGCGCGCCGAGCTGGTGCTGCGCCTGGCGCGCCGGATGATCGCGCTCTCCGAGACCAGCCCCTACCCGACCGCCGCCGCGTGACCTCGCCCGGCGCCCGGCGCGGCGCAAGGGTTTGATATAAATGCCATCGGCCGGGGGTGACGCGAATTCTTAACATTCCTGCGGTCCTATAGCGGGCTTGAGATCATGACCGGCCCTCCTTGGATACGCGGATGAAGGACGACGGCTTCAGCCCGATGATCGACGCGGGATCCTCGCGCGTGTTCGATTGCAACGGCATCACGCTCAAGCTGCTCGCCGAGAGCCGCGGCGGCGGCGAGCTGTTCTTCCGCCACCCGCGGCTCAACCATGTCGTCGTCATCAAGCACAGCGTGCTGCCGTCGGAGCGCCGCTCGCGCCGCGATCCGCCGGTCGGCACCAAGCTCTACTTCCCGTTCAACGAGCGCGACCCGGCCGAGGGCGGCAGCACGATCTTCCTGCACGACCGCCAGCTCGAGGCGGCGCTCGACGAGAGCTGCGGCGCTCAACCGGCACGGCGACAGGAGGCGTTCGACGAGGATCTGCGCCTGCTTGCGGCTCCTGGCGCGGCTGCCGACGCTCGATCCGTTCCTGCTGCGCGACGTGCTCGAGGCCGAGAGCGATCGCGGTCAACGACCGCTATCTCGACATCAGCGACGAGCACTGGACCGAGATCCAGGGCCTCATCCAGCAGCGCTTCGTGCCGATCGTGCAGCGCCGCATATCCCGAGGCCAAGGCGTCGCGCGCCAAGGCCAAGCGGCTCATCGAGAAGTTGTGGGAGGCCGACGACGAGGAGGCGCTGGCGCCGATCATCCAGACGTTCGGCCTGCCCGAGGACGGCGCGCTCGAGCATCCTCTACTCGTGGAAGGTGATCACCTTCTATGCCTATCAGTATCAGCGCCTGCGCCCGACCCTCCTCGAGTTCGCGCAGTGGCTCAAGGACGGCGAGGCGATCGCGAACTTCGCCGCGGGGCCGCTGCGCGCACGCGCTGGCGCCGCCTGCACCGCGCAGTGCGCAACGAGCTGCGCACGCAATGGCAGCAAGCATCGAAGCGATCCTCGCCGACTACGAGGACGGCTACGACAAGATGTTCGTGCGCAAGACCGAGACCGGGCCGTTCCTCGCCTTCCTGCGCAACTGCCGCGCCACCTTCTGGGAGATCGGCGACGCGCTCGGCAAGCTCGACCACGCGGTGTGTCTGCTGGGACCGCATCACCCGGCGCTATCCGCGCGCCGCGTCCACCCGCTCGACGCGCTGAAAGCGTCTTCACGATGCTCGAGGAAATTCTCGGCGCCGACCTCGAGGCCGAGGTCCTCACCGACCGCTGAGGCGCACCCCCGCGCGGGGCCGCATCGTGCATTGACGCCGCCGGCATTGGGTCTAGGATCGCAAAAATCCTTTGCCCATGGGAGGGGCGCATGAACGGCACGCCCTTCAAGCTCGCAACCTTTGCCGCGACCGGCGGCGGCAGCTTCGCCGCCATCGTGCTGGGCGACGGACGCCATCGGTATCGACTCCCGCCTATCGCGCGTTCCGCGACGCGCCGCGCGCGGCAGCGCCGGCGCGCTCGGCGCCAGCGACAGCCTCTTCGGTCTGCTGCAGGATTGGGACGCGAATTTCCCGGTGCTGCAGGCGATCGTCGCCTTCATCGAGAAGGAAGGCGTTGAAGAGCGACCGCTTCGCGGGCGCGACCGCGCGGGTGGCCGATCTGCGCCCGCGCGCGCCGGTGCCGCGGCCGGGCAAGATCCTCAACGCCGCGCAGAATTTCCAGGAACACGTCAACGAGATGATCCGCGCCGGCATGTCGCCACAGGGCCGCAACTTCACCGGCGAGAAGTCGACCTCGCACCCTTATCTCTTCCTCAAGGCGCAGACGCTGCCTCGCCGGCGCCTATGACGACATCGCCATTCCGCACGGCATGAGCAAGATCGACTGGGAAGCGGAGCTGTGCTTCGCCATCGGCCGCAAGGGCAAGCGCATTCCGGCCGAGCGCGCGATCGAACATATCGCCGGCTTCCTGACCGGCAACGACGTGTCGTGCCGCGACCTCCAGATCCGCCCGACCGGCCGGGCCTGCGCTCGGACTGGTACGGCGGCAAGTGCCACGACAATTTCGCGCCGATGGGCCCGTTCCTGGTGCCGCGCGCCTTCGTGCCCGATCACATGAACCTGCGCATCCACCTCACCGTCAACGGCGAGACCAAGCAGAACGGCAACACCTCGCAGTTCATCTACACGCCCGAGGAGCAGATCGAATTCGCCTCGAGCGTCCTGCGGCGTCGAGCCGGGCGATCTCTTCTACGGCGGCACCTGCGGCGGGGTCGGCCAGGGCACCAACACCTTCCTCAAGGTCGGCGACGTGATGGAGACCGAGGTCGAGGGGCTCGGCCGCATGCGCAACCGCTTCGTCGCCGAGACCGTCGACGTGATCAGAAAATGCCGCCCAAGCGGCGGCCCGACAGGGAGGACGACAGGATGACGATCACGAGGGGGCGATGGGCCTGGCGTGGCGGCTTGCCGCCATCGCCGCGGCGGCGCTCGGGTTCGCTTCAGTGCCGGCGCCGCGCCGCCGAGCCGATCAAGATCGGCTGCAGCATGGCGATGACCGGCGGCGTCGCCGGCATCGGCAAGCAGATCCTGATCGCGCTCCAGATCTGGCGCGACCAGATCAACGCCAAAGGCGGGCTTCTGGGCCGGCCAGGTTGCGCTCGATTGCTACGACGATCAGAGCAATCCCGCGAACGTGCCGGGCATCTACACCAAGCTCATCGACATCGACAAGGTCGACCTGCTGATCGGACCCTATGCCACCAACATGGTGGCCGCCGGCGATTCCCGGTCATCATGCAGAAGAACATGATGACGGTCGGCGTGCTGGCCAACGCCGCCAACCACGAGTTCCACTATCCCCGCTATTTCTCGATGAACGCCACCGGGCCCGACCCCGAGCGCTCGTATTCGACCGGGCTTCTTCGCGGTCGCGAAGCGCGCAGAAGCCCGCGGCCCAAGACGATCGCGCTGCATCGGCGCCGACGCCGAATACGGCCACAACGCCATCGAGGGCACGCGCAAGAACGCCGCGGAGCACGGCTACAACGTCGTCTATGACAAGTATTATCCGCCCGACCGTCACCGACTGCACGCCGATCATGCGCGCGGTCCAGGCGACCCATCCCGACATCGTCTTCGTCGCCGCCTATCCGCCCGACACGGTGTGCGTGGTGCGCGCGGCGGCGAGATCGGGCTGACACCAAGATGTTCGGCGGCGCGCTGGTCGGGCTCGGCATCACCTCGGTCAAGCTCCAGCTCGGCCCGCTTGATGAACGGCATGATCAACAACACCGTTTTTGCGCCGGCCAAGACGCTGCTCACGCCGGAAGCGGAAGAGCTGATCGGCCTCTATCAGGCGCGCGCCGCCAAGGAGCAGGGCGTCGATCCGCTGGGCTATGTCTTCCCGCCGTTCGGCTATGCCGCGGGCCAGGTGCTGGCCGAAGCGGTGACGGCGACGAGCAGCCTCGATCCGGCAAAGCTCGCCACCTGGCTCCATAGCCACACGGTCAAGACCGTCCTCCACGACATCGCCTTCAACAGCGACGGCGAGTGGACGAAGTCGGGACGGCTCTTCACCCAGTTCCGCCACGTCGCGCCCAACGACCTCGATCAGTTCCGCACCACCGAGCACGGAAGAGATCGTCTGGCCAGCCAAATACAAGACCGCCGACTTCATCTATCCCTACGACAAGGCGAAGACAATAACCCCAACGCCCCAGGAGGAAACTCCATGAAGACCATTGATCGAATGTGCGGGGACTGGCCTCGCCGCGCTTGCCGCCGTCGTCGCCTGCGGGGCCGGGCCGGCGCGGGCGGCCGATCCGATCAAGATCGGCTGCAGCGTGTCGTTGACCGGCGGCGTCGCGGTCAACGGCAAGCAGGTCATGATGGGCTTCGAGATCTGGCGCGACGACATCAACGCCAAGGGCGGGCTGCTTGGGCCGCCAGGTCGTGCTCGACTGCTATGACGACCAGAGCAATCAGGCGAACGTGCCGGCGATCTATACGAAGCTCATCGAGATCGACAAAGTCGATCTCACTGTCGGCCCCTATGCCACCAACATGGCGGCGGCAGCGCTCCCGGTGCTGATGCAGCACAAGATGGACACCGTCGCGGTCACGGCGAACGCCGCCAACAGCCAGTTCCACTATCCCGGCTATTTCGTCATGCTGCCGACCGGGACGAATCCCAAGCTGGCCTTCACCCAAGGGTTCTTCGACGTCGCCGCGGGGATGAACCCCAAGCCCAAGACGGTGGCGATCACCGCGGCCGATTCCGAATTCGCCCGGAACTCTGCCGACGGCGCCCGCGAAAACGCCAAGGCGCACGGCTTCCAGATCGTCTACGACAAATACTATCCGCCGAACACGACCGATTTTTCACCGATCATCCGCGCCGTCGAGGCGACCCATCCCGACATCGTCTTCAATGCCGGCTACAATCCGGACACTGTCGGCATCATCCATGCCGCCCACGAGCAAGGGCTCAAGGCGATGATGTTCGGCGGCACCATGATCGGGCTTTCCTCGACCGCGGGGCGGATGCAGCTCGGCCCGTTGACCAACGGCATCGTCTTCACGGATGACTTCTCGCCGACCTTCAAGTTCCCGGGTCTGAAGGAGGTGCTGGCCACCTATCAGAAGATGGCGGCGACGGCGGGCACCGATCCCATCGGATACAGTTATGTCCCGTTCGCCTATGCCGCGCTCCAGGTGCTGGGCGATGCAGTGACGGCGACCGGCGGCTTCGACCAGGAGAAAATCCAGAAATACATCCACACGCATTCGTTCAGCACGGTTGCCGGCGACATCGCCTTTGATTCCGATGGCGAATGGACCAAGGCACGGATGATCGTGGTCCAGTTCCGCAACATCCAAAAGGGCACGCTGGCTGAGTTCGAGAACCCGGAGAACGTCGTCGTTCTCGATCCGCCACAGTTCAAGACCGGCACGCTCGCTTACCCTTACGTCGCAAAATAGTGGAGAACCAATCTTACTGTCGAGGCTCGGCGGTGACGCGCCCGGCGCGTCTTTGAGCCGAGCCCAATAGGGAGGAAACCATGAATCCACTTAACCGACACCGCCGCGCCGTTGCTTTCGCCGCCGTCGCTGCGGCGCTTCTCTGGGGCGCACCCGCCATGGCGGCGACCAAGGATCCGATCAAGATCGGCTGCAGCATTTCCCTGACCGGCGGCGTCGCGGTCAACGGCAAACAGGTGATGATGGGCTTCGAGGTCTGGCGCGACGACATCAACGCCAAGGGCGGCCTCTTGGGCCGGCAGGTTCAGCTCATCTGCTATGATGATCAGAGCAATCCTGCGCTAGTGCCGGGCATCTATACGAAGCTCATCGAGATCGACAAGGTCGATCTCACCGTCGGCCCCTATGCCACCAACATGGCGGTGCCGGCGATCCCGGTGCTGATGCAGCACAACATGGCGACGGTCGCGGTCACGGCGCTCGCCGCCAACAGCCGGTTCCACTATCCCAAATACTTCGTGATGCTGCCGTCCGGGCCCGATCCCAAGCGCGCCTTCTCGGAGGGATTCTTCGAGCTCGCGCTGGAGATGAAGCCCAAGCCCACCACCGTAGCGCTCGCCGGCGCCGATGCCGAGTTCGCCAAGAACGGCACCGACGGCGCGCGCGAGAACGCCCAGGCTCTGGGACTGAAAATCGTCTATGACAAATCCTATCCGCCGAACACGACGGACTACGCCCCGATCATCCGGGCCATCAACGCGACCAATCCCGACATCGTCTTCGATGCCGGCTACAACCCCGATACGATCGGCATGATCCATGCTGCGCACGAGGTCGGGCTGAAGACCCAGATGTTCGGCGGCAATATGGTCGGGCTCGCCTCGACCACCGGGCGGATGCAGCTCGGCCCGCTCGTCAACGGCATCGTCAGCGAGGACGCGTTCTCGCTGGGCTTCAAGTTCCCGGGCCTGCAGGACGTGCTCAAGGAATACCAGGAGCGCGCGGCCAAGGCCGGCACCGATCCGCTGGGCTATTCCTACGTGCCCTTCGCCTATGCGGCGCTCCAGGTGCTGGGCGACGCCGCGACCGCGGTCGGCAGCCTCAACCAGGACAAGATGGCCGCGTACATCCACGCCCACACCTTCAACACGGTGGCCGGCGACATCACCTTCAATTCCGATGGCGAATGGACCAAGGCGCGCATCATCAGCACGCAGTTCCAGCACATCACCACGGGCTCGCTCGACGAGTTCAAGGACCCGCACAAAGCGGTGATCGTGTGGCCGCCCGAATACAAGACCGGTAACTTCGTCTATCCCTACACCAAGGCCGAATAGCGAGCCTTGGCGCAATCAACCAACGGGGAGAACGGCAATGAAGCGGCACCGCCATAGTCTTGTTGCCATCGCCTTGGCGTGCGCCCTCCTGTGGGGGGCGGCTGCCTCGGCGGCCGAGCCGATCAAGATCGGCTGCAGCATGGCCTTGACCGGCGGCGTCGCCGCGATCGGCAAGCAGATCCTGGCGGCGCTCGAGATCTGGAAGGACGACGTCAACGCCAAGGGCGGGCTGATGGGTCGCCAGGTCGATCTCATCTACTACGACGACCAGAGCAATCCGTCGCTGGTGCCGGGCATCTATACGAAGCTCATCGAGGTGGACAAGGTCGATCTCCTGATCGGCCCCTACGCCACCAATATGGTGGCGCCGGCGATCCCGATCCTGATGCAGCACAACATGACCTCGATCGGCATTCTCGCCAACGCCGCCAACAGCAAGTTCCACTATAAGCGCTACTTCTCGATGATCCCGTCGGGGCCGGAGCCGGAGAAGTCGTTCTCCACCGGCTTCTTCGACCTGGCGATGACGCATAAATCCGATCTCAAGACCGTGGCGCTGATCGGCGCCGATGCGGAGTTCGCGCAAAACGCCATCGACGGCGCGCGCGCCAACCTGAAACAGCTCCCCTTCACCACCATCTTCGATCGCAGCTACCCGCCGCAGACGACCGATTTTGCCCCGATCATGCGAGCGATCCAGGCGGTCAAGCCGGACATCGTCTATGCCGCGGCCTATCCGCCCGACACCGTCGGCATCATCCGCGCGGCCAACGAGATCGGCCTCACGCCCAAGATGTTCGGCGGCGCCTTCATCGGCCTCATCATCACCGGGGTCAAGATGCAGTTGGGACCGCTTTCCAACGGCATCGTCACCAACGAAGCGTTCTCGGCGAAACTCAATTTCCCGGGGCTCAAGGAGGTCGTGGCGAAGTACCAGGCGGTGGCGGACAAGGAAAAGCTCGATCCGGTCGGCTATGCCTTCCCGCCCTTCGGCTATTCGGCGGGCCAGGTCCTGCAGCAGGCGGTCGAGGGGACGCAGAGCCTCGACCAGGATAAGATCGCCGACTACATCCACAGCCATACCTTCCACACCGTCGCCGGCGATCTCTCGTTCGGCCCGGACGGAGAGTGGAGCAAGGAGCGCACCTTCTTCGTGCAATACCAGCACGTCACCGGCAACGGCCTCGACCAGTTCCGCGACGGCTCGCGCGAGCCGATCGTGTGGCCCGACGAATACAAGTCCGGCTCAATGATCTATCCCTACGCCGCCGCGAAGAAGCCGTAATACCGGGCACCCCGCATGCAGCCCGCGGGCAGCGGGAGGGTGAGGGGGAGAATGCTCAGCGCGAGGCAATCGGCGCGGCGATGTCTTCGAGCGAGCGCCCTTCCGCATCGACGCCGATCATTGCTTCGGCCGCCGCCGCCGCCACCATCAACACCGCCGCCAGCCCGTAGCCCGCGAAGATGTACCAGCGCGAGCCGATGCCGATGAGGCGCCCGAAGAGCCACGGCGCAACGATCCCGCCCGCCGCGGTGCCGAGCGCATAGAAGGTGGCGATCGCCAGCGCTCGCGTCTCCAGCGGAAAGATCTCGCTCGCGGTGAGATAGGCGGCGCTCGCCGCGGCGGAGGCGACGAAGAAGATCGCGCACCACGCCAGCGTCTGCAGCGCGGCGGTGAGATACCCCGCGGCGAACAGATAGCCCGTCGCCGCCATCAGCGCGCCGGACACCGCATAGCTTGTCGTGATCATGCGCCGGCGCCCGATCGTATCGAAGAACCGCCCCAGCACCAAGGGGCCCAGAAAATTGCCGGCGGCCAGCGGCAGGAGATAGATCCCGGTCGATGCCGGGGCCACGCCATAGAAGCGATTGAGCACCAGGCCATAGGTGAAGAAGAGCGCATTGTAGAGAAAGGCCTGCGCCAGCATCAGCACCAGCGCAAGCATCGCCCGCCCGCGATAGGCCCCGAGCATCGTGTCTACCACGACGGCGAAGCCGAAGCTCCGCCGCGGATGGATGACGAGCCGGCCCGCCTCGGGCGCGAGGATCGCAGCCCCGCCCCCTCCGGCACGCCGCTCGATCGCCGCGACCGCGTCCTCGGCCGCCGCGTTGTGCCCGTGCGTGACGAGCCAGCGCGGGCTCTCCGGCACGTAGCGCCGCAGCATCATGACGGCGATGCCCAGCCCCGCGCCGATGCCGAAGCCCAGGCGCCAGCCGACATCGATGGGCAAAAGATGCGGGTCGAGCAGCACCAGGCTCGCCGCCGCGCCGACGCCGGCACCGAGCCAATAGCTGCCGTTCACGATGAGCGCGATGCGGCCCCTGAGCCGCGCCGGCATCAGCTCGTCGAGCGCCGAGTTGATCGCGGCATATTCGCCGCCGATGCCAGCGCCCGTCAGTGCACGGAAGGCGGCGAAGCTGGCGAAGTTCCAGGCGAGCGCCGAGAGCCCCACGCCGACCAGATAGATCGCGAGCGTGACGTAGAAGATGCGGCGCCGCCCCAGCCGGTCGGTGAGCCGGCCGAAGAACAGCGCGCCAACCACCGCGCCCGCCACATAGAACGACGCCAGCGCGCCGATCGCCTCGGGCGTCAGCCCCAAGGTGCGGGGATCCTGGAGTGTGGCGCTCACCGCGCCGATGAAGGTGACCTCGAGCCCGTCGAGCACCCAGGTGATGCCCAGCGCCACCACGACCAGGAGATGGAACCGGCTCCACGCCAGCCGGTCGAGCCGCGCCGGTATCTGCGTTACGACTGGCCGCAGCGCGGGCTCTGCTGGGGCCGTCATTCTCAGGCGAGCGCCGCTCTTCATCGCTGCCGGTAGAACGTATGCCCGGTCCGGTTTGTTGCGCCCGCGCACCCCCGCACCAATCCATCGCCTGACGCCCGGGAACTTGCTATTCTCTCTGCCCGCGTAACCGATCACGTGTCCAATAAGGCCACGACCGGCCAAGGAGGAAACATGGCGCAGGTTCAGACGTTGGATATCACTCGGTTCATCGACGAACGAAAGATGAACTGGTTCAACGCCAAAGTCGTGATCTTGTGCTTCTTCATCATCCTGTTCGACGGCTACGACATCGGCGCCATCGCCTATGCCGGCCCCTCGCTGGTGAGGCTCTGGCATATCAGCAGCATGGCCGCGCTCGGCACCGCCTTCAGCGCCGGCCTCATCGGCATCCTGTTCGGCTCGCCGGTTCTTGGCTGGATCGGCGATCATTACGGCCGCATCACGGCGCTCGTCGTCTCGTGCCTGGTGATCGGCGTCTTCAGCCTGCTGACGATGGCAGCGACCGGGCTGACCTCGCTCATCGTCTACCGCTTCATTACCGGCATCGGCATCGGCGGCATGCTGCCCAACGTCATCGCCTTGAACGCCGAGTTCGCGCCGCGGCGGGCCCGCGCGACGATGGTCATCGTCATGTTCACCGGCATCACCTTCGGCGGCGCCGTACCCGGACCGGTCGCGGCGTGGCTGGTGCCGACCTATGGCTGGCAGGTGCTGTTCCTGATCGGCGGCGTCGCGCCTCTCATCATGGCCATAATCTCCCTGCTGTGGCTGCCCGAGTCCCTCAAATTCCTCGTCGTCAAGGCCGATCGCCACGACAAGGTGGAGCGCATGCTGCGGGCGATGACGCCCACCGTGCAGGTGAACTCCACGACCCGCTTCATCGTCCCCGACGAGCGCGTCTACCAGTCGTTCCGGCCAAGCCAGCTCTTCGCCGACGGGCTGCACCTCATCACGCCGCTCTTGTGGGTCTGCTTCATCTGCAATCTGATGGCGTTTTATTTCGTCAATAGCTGGCTGCCGACGGTGCTGACCGCGGCGCACGTGCCGACCTCGCACGCGGCGCTCAGCACCTCGATCTTCCAGATCGGCGGCACGCTGGGCGGCCTCTCCTTGAGCCGGCCGATCGACAAGATGGGGTTGGGTCCGGTCTGCGTCCTCTTCATCATCTCGATCGCCACCGCGCCCTTCCTCGGCTTTGCGCAGCATCCCGAATGGCTGCTGATGTCGCTCATTTTCATTACCGGCTTCACGCTTCTCGGGCCTGCAGTTCGGGCTCAACACGACCTCGGCCCTGATCTATCCGACCTCGATCCGCGCCAACGGTTCGGGCTGGGCCTTCGCCATCGGCCGCTTCGGCTCGATCTCCGGGCCGATCGTCGCCGGCGTGCTCATCGGGATGAAGCTGCCGCTGGAAAGCCTCTATCTCTTCCTGCTGGTGCCGCTGGGGATCGGGACGATCTGCAGCTTCATCCTGGCGCGGCTTTATTTCGTCCGCTTCCAGGGCATGGGGCTGGGCCGGCGCGACACAATGGAAGAAGTGGCCCGCGCGGCACGCTAGGACCGACGATCGCCCGCGCCCTCACCCTCCCGCTCGGCGGGCGGGTGAGGGCGCGCGTTTCGGCGGATAGAGGACGAACAAGGCGTCGGTCGCCGTGCGGGCACGCGCCGCGGCTTCGGCTGGGCTCGGCGGCTTTACCAGCCCCAGCATGAGCCGGACGACCAGATCGCCCTGGAGCAGCGCGAAGAACTGCCCTGCTATCGTCATCGGCTCGCCCGCGCCGATCAGGCCCTGCGCCTGCGCACCCCGCAGCAGGTCCGCGAGCGCGTTGCGGTTCGCGTCGCGGCCGGCGGAATCGAGCGCCCGGGCCACATCGGGCGAGCGCTCGGCCTCGATGAGGGCGAGGCGATAGATCGCCATCACCACGGGCGATGAGATCTCGCGCAGCACGGTCGCGCCGAAATCCGCAAGCGTCGCATCGAGCTGGCGCCGGTCGCGCGGCTCCGGCAGGCGCAGCGGCAGCTGCATTCGCGCCGCACCCATCGCGATCATGTGCAGGAGGATGCCGCGCTTGCTGCCGAAATGGGCGTAGAGCTCGCGCTTGGACACCTTGGCGCGGGTGGCGATCTCGAGCGTGTTGGTCCCGGCATAGCCGCGCTCCATCAGGAGGTGGAAGGCGGCACCGATGATGCGGCCGCGCAGCACCTCGCCGGAGGTGTCCGCCCCCGGCTTGCAGTCCGCCGCGGGCTTGCGCGGTCTCGGCATCGAATTCCCTTGATTTGGTACCGCAAGGTACCGTATGGTCATGGTACCGATGCGTACCGCAGGCTGCAGCCGAAGTCAACTTCCCGCCGGCGCAGGAGGAGGCCCACCATGGTCGAGCGCACCGCATTGCTGTCGCCACCAAGCTTCGCCCGCGCGTTCGGCACTGAGGGGACGCGCGGCCTCGCCGTCGCCCTGGCGCTCGATGTCGTCCTGCCGTGGCTCACCGTGCAGGTGCTCGAGCGGCACGGCGTCTCGAGCGTCGGCGCCTTCGCGGCGGCCGCGCTCTTCCCTCTGATCTCGATCATGGCATCATGGCTGCGGCAAGCCCGCGTCGAAGTCATCGGCATTGCCGTCATCCTCACCATGGCGAGCGGCATCGCCATGTCGCTCGTCACCAACGACGTGCGTTTCAGCGTCGTCAAGGCGGCGCCCGCCTATGGAATTTTCGGCATCGTTTGCCTCGGCTCGCTCTTCGCCTCACGGCCGGTGATGTTTTTCGTGGCCCGCCACTTCAGCACCGGCGACGCCGCCGCGCGCGCCGCCTGGGACGCGCGGCAGCAATCTCCCACCTTTCGCCAAGCGATGCGGCTGCTGACGCTGGTCTGGGGCGTGGCCGCGATCGTCGAGGCCGCACTCGGCATCGCCGCGGCCTTCCTGCTCAAGCCGCAGCTCGCCCTGGTGGTCGAGCCGGTGATGGGTTTGGGCACCGTCGCGCTGTTGCTCATCTGGACCGCCGCATTCGCGCGGCGCCGCACACCAAGGAGCTGACCTATGCTCATGGAAACCCGCCGAACCGACGCCGCGCACGCGGACGAAGCCTTTCATCAAACCTGGTATCCCGTGGCACTTGCGAGCGAGATCGATGGCGGCGCGCTCAAGGGCCAGGATCTGCTCGGGACCCGCGTCATCGTCTATCGCGACGCGCAGGGCAAGGCGGTCGTACAGAGCGCGTGGTGCCCGCATCTCGGCGCCGATCTTTCGGTCGGGCAGATGGTCGATGGCCGCGTGCGCTGCGCCTATCACCACTGGAGCTTCGATGCGGGCGGGCGCTGCGTCCACATTCCCACCGGCGACAAGATCCCGCCAGGCGCCCGCATCACGACCTATCCCTCGGCCGAGGCCTGGGGCCTCATCTGGGCGTTCAATGGCGAGACGGCGCTGTTCGATCCACCCGGCATTCCCGATGCCGAGGAAGCCGGGCTCGTCATCGAGACACGGCGCGGGGCGGTGCGACCGATCGAATCCTGGATCGGCACCAGCAACGGCGTTGATTTCCAGCATTTGCGCACGCTGCATGGACTAGCGGCCGAGACGCCGCCCCTCCTCGAGGTCAGACCTTACAGTCTCGACTATTGCATGGAGACGCCGCACTACCTGCAGCGGGGACGCATCACCGGGGCGAACTGCTTCTCGCAGCACTTGCGCATCCAGGGCGTCGACATGTTCATGCTGTTCGCCGCCGCCGCCATGGCACGCGGCAAGACCATGGCCTACAACGTGGTCGGTGTCCTGCACGGCCCGGCGGCCGCACCGCAGCTCGCCGCCGTCAAAGCCATGACCGACCGGCTTCTTGCCGAGGACGCGCCGGTGCTCGACACGATCCGCTTCCGCAAGGGCGTGCTCGTCGCCTCGGACCGCCACCTCGCCCGCTATTTCCGCTACGTCGAGGAATTTCCCACGGCGCCGCCGCCGGACGCCGCCTAAGCGGGGCTGCCCCGCGCAAGAGCGCGCCCGGCAACCACCAGCGGGACCATCGCCACCACGAACAAGGCCGGGAATATCGGCACGGCGTAGCGGACGGGATCGTCCAGCGGGAGCATCACGGCGGTGAGAAACACCGGCAGCAGGCTGGTCGCGCGCAAGGCGAAGGCGTTGCGCTCCGGCAAGAGCGGCGCCAGGCGCGGCAGCCAGACCAGCAGCGAGCCCAACGCGCCGAGCAGCACGATGGGCGAATGCAGCGCCCGCATGATGGCGTGCAGAAGCTCGAAGACGGCGTTGCCATGGAACGGCGACGCCAGGACCGGGTAGATGAACACGTCGCCGGCGCCGTCGATGTTGCTGAACTGCCAGAGATAGGGCGGCTTGCCGACGAGGTACCACCGCGCCATGCCGAGCGGGTCGGCGGCGATGCGGCGTGCGATCTCGGCGATCGCCGTCGCCAGCGTCGCGGTGGCGGCGGGGTAGCCGGGATCGTGCGCGAAAGGAAACGGAAAGGTCTTGGGATCGCCGTTCAGCATGTAGCCGGGATAGCCCCCACTCACCAGGGTCATGCCGAGATAGCTCGGCGCCGTGCCGGGCGCGACGGTAAGGGCGTTGCGAATGAGCCACGGCGCCAACGGCAGCACCATTCCCGCCAGCACCAGGACGAGACAGGTCCGCCGCTCTCCAGCCGGAGCGGCGAGAGCGAGAAAGGGTGCGAAGCCGGCATAGACCGGCCGCACCAGGGCGAGCAGTCCGAGCGTCAGCCCCAGCGCGATGAGCGCGTACCGGCGGTGTTGCGCCGCGCATGCCTGTGCTACGACGCACATCCACAGCACAAGTGCGACGAGAAGTGCGGTCGGCGTTTCGGTCAGCATGTACACGGTGAACGAGATCAAATGCGGCGAGACGGCGGTGAGGACCGTCGCCGCGAGCGCCGCCCAGACCGGCAGCGCCGCCGCCGCGGCACTCCCGAGCAGGATGATCGTGCCGGTTCCGGCGGCGACGTTGAACCACTCCATCTCGCGCACGATGAGCGGATGGTCCGGCCACTGCCACATCAGCGTCGCGATCAGGAGCGGCAGCCCCGGCCATCGAAACGCGTCGGGCTTGAGCGTCGCGGCCGGGTCCTGAATCTGGGCGTCCGACATGGTGTAGACGCCGTTCTTCGCGAGATTGTACGCGGTGATGTAGTACTCGGCGGCATCGGCTCGGATCGGGTGATCGACCGTTGTCCCGACCACCGCAATGGCGCGCAGCGCGTAGCCGATAGCTGCGATGAGAAGAATGGCGGCCCACATCCAGCGCGGCCGCCGCGACACGGCGCGCGGCAACGACACTAAACTTCCTCGTCGCCGAGTTCGGCCAGCACCTCGGTGCCATGCTCGCCGATTTGCGGCGGCGCGGTCATCGCCTGACGCGGCCGGGCGCCGTCGACCAGGACGGGGCAGGCGATGGTGACGACCTCGCCCTCGCGCGGATGGTGGAGCGCGGCCTTGGTGCCGAGCGCCGCGACCTGCGGATCGGCGAGCGCATCGGCAAGCGTGTGGATGGGCGCGAACGGCACGTCGGTGGCGCCCAGCCGCGCGATCCACTCCGCTCGTGGCCGCGCGGCGAAGCGCGCCCCCAGCGCCTCCTCGAGCGCCGGGAAATTGGCGACGCGGCGCTGATGCGTGGCAAAGCGTTCGTCCTTGCCCAGGTCCTCGGCCTCGAGCGCGGCCAGAAGCTCGCGCCAGAATTTCTCGCGCGTGGAAAGCTGAAGCGCGATGAGCCCGCCGTCGCCGCAGCGCAACGCGAAGGACTGCGACCGGCCGCACCCGGCCGAAGCGCCCGTTGTCGATGCCGGCGCAGGTATAGTTGGTATAGGCGTCATGGATGAACGCCATCGAGGCCTCGAGCATGTTGACCTCGATGCGCCTGCCCGCGCCCGGTGCGGCCGCGCTCGACGAGCGCGCCGAGAATGCCGGTAGCACGCATACATGCCGGTGACGTTGTCGGTGATGGTGGGGCCGAAGCAATGCGGCGCGTCGGGATCGACGAAGAGGCTGGCGATGCCGCTCAGCGCCTGGCCCACGGCATCGAAGGCGGGCCGGTCGCGATAAGGCCCGGTGGTGCCGAAGCCGGTGATCGAGCAATGGATGAGGCGCGGATGACTGCGCGCCGAGCGCAGCGCGGGATCGAGCCCCAGCCGCTCCAGCACGCCCGGGCGGAAATTATCGACCAGCACGTCCGCGCGCGCGACGAGCCGGGCCAGGGTTGCGCCGCCCCTTCGCGTCGGCGAGATCGAGCGACGAGGCTGCGCTTGTTGCGGTTATAGGCGACGAAGGTCGCGCCATAGGTGCCGCCATGGCCGCGGCGGAAGGGATCGCCGTCGGGCGGCTCGACCTTGATCACGTCGGCGCCGAGATCGGCGAGCATCATGCCCGCGAGCGGCGCGGTGATGAAGGCGCCGAGATCGATGACGCGAATCCCTGTGAGCATCGCCCGCGTCGCCTCCTCGATCGTCATCAATGAACGGTCTGGCCGCCGTCCGCCATCACCGTCGCGCCGTGCACGAACGAGGCAGCGTCGGAGACCAGGAACGCCGCGACATTGGCGATCTCGCGGCATTCGGCGAGGCGGTGGAGCAGCACCTGCTCCTCCAGCCGCTCGCGGCTGGTGAGACCGCGCTCCAGATAGGATCGGACGCGCGGGCTCACGGTCGGGCCGGGGCAGAGCGTGTTGACGCGCAATCCGGCTTGCCGCCGTAATCGACCGCGAGCTGGCGCGTCAGATTCACCACCGCGCCCTTGGCCGCGCAATAGGCGGGCATCTCGGCATTGCCGATGACGCCGAAGCTCGAGGCGACGTTGAGGATCGCCGGGCGCTTCGGCCTTGAGCAGCAGCGGGATGAAGGCGCGGCACATGTAGAACACGGAATCGAGATCGACGGCGACGATCGCGCGCCACCGCTCGGTCGACAGCGCGGTGATCGGCGCGCGGAAATTGTCGCCGGCGTTGTTGATCACCGCCTTGACGGCGCCCCAGCGCGCGGCGATCGACCGGCTCACCGCCGCGACCGCCGCCTCGTCGGTGACGTCGGCGACGAAGCATGCGGCATGGGCGCCCTTGGCCTCGACCAGCGCCTGCGGTCTCGGCCAGCGTCGCCTCCGTGCGCCCGACCAGGGCGAGCGTCGCACCGAGCTCGCCCAGGACTTCGGCGCAGGCCTGCCCGATGCCGCTGCCGCCCCCCGTCACCACCACCACGTCGCCGGCAAAGCGCAAATCCTCGAGCATGGGCGCCCCTCCCGCACGGCCAAGCCGCCACTCTAACATCCGCGCCCGCGCGATCCACCCAGGGGGCGCGGCGACGTTGCCTGGCCCGCCGGCCGGCTACCCTGCGACCTTGTGACCTATCTCACCAATTTTCGCCTAAAAACTGACACGGCCTGTGATCCAGCTCACAAACCCAGACGTGGAATCTTTGCTTTTATGAAATCGTACACGCGGCGCCTGTGCGCGCGTCAGTAGCGGCAAGGGAACAGAAAATGCGATCCGCGATCCCCCGATTTGCGCCAACGGCGGAGCTGCGCTCCGGCATGGCTAAGCAGGAGCGCACGATCGCGGCCCTCCCGTTCGATACCTGCGAGATCCACCGGCGTCATCTCGTGGCCATCGCCGAGCGCCGCGATACCGGCGCCTTCATCGCCTTGTTCAATTATTTCGCACCGCGGGTGAAGGCCTATATGAAGAATCGTGGCGCCCGTGACCAGCTCGCCGAGGAGTTGACGCAGGACGCGATGCTCATCGTATGGCGCAAAGCCGCGACCTACGACCCGGCCAAATCGGCGGTCAGCTCGTGGATCTTCACGATCGCCCGAAATTTGCGCATCGACGCGTTGCGCCGCGACCGCCGGCGCGTGCTTGATCCCAACGACCCGCTCCTCCTGCCGGCGGCGGCGACCGCGCCGGACGAGGCGATCGACGCGGTGGAG
Source organism: uncultured Alphaproteobacteria bacterium (assembly GCA_963832575.1). Lineage (GTDB taxonomy): Bacteria > Pseudomonadota > Alphaproteobacteria > ATCC43930 > CGMCC-115725 > DATJLY01. The sequence continues at coordinate 377,296 of CAWHUT010000006.1, read as the reverse complement.
CAGCACCACCGCGTGCGCGGCCGCGCTGGCCATCCTGCCGCCGGAGCAGCTTGCGGTCGTGACGCTCGCCTTTTTCCAGGGCAAGTCGCACGGCGAGATCGCGACGACGCTGGAACTGCCGCTGGGCACCGTCAAATCGCGCATCCGCCTTGCCTTCCAGCGCCTGCGGGCGGCGCTGGTGGAACGGCCGGCGGCGCCCGCAGCGGCTGCGCACCGCCGCCTGAAGCCAGATCAGTGCGCGAGCCGCTCGAGCGCGTGGCGGTCGAGGATCGCGATACTGTTGTCGTCGATGCGGATGACGCCGCGGCGCTGCCAGTCATTGAGACACTTGTTCACGCTCTCGCGCGCCGCGCCCACCATGTTGCCGAGCTCGCGCTGCGACAGCTGCCGCCGGCTGTCGGTCGCCTTGTGCTCGCCATCCACGCGCAGCAGCGCCTTGGCCAGCCGCGCCGGCAACTGCATCAGCGCGACCTCGGCGACGTGCTGGGTGTTGTCGCGGAAGCGCTCGCACAGCACCTCGACGATGCGGGGCCAGGCATTGGGGCTGGCGGTCGAGGAAGGCCAGAACGTCGCGCCGCTCCAGGATGGCGAGGCTGCACGGCGGTATGGGCCTTGGCATCGGCCGAGCGCTCCTTGCCGTCGAGCAGCGCGATCTCGCCAAACACCTCGCCGGGCTGGAGGATCGCCAGCAGCAGCTCCTTGCCCTCGGGCGAGGAGATGCTGATCCGCACCGTGCCGCTCAGCACCGCCATCATGCTCGAGCCGGGCGAGCCCATGTGGAAAATCGGATCGCCGGCGGCAAAGCGGCGGATATGGGCGCGGGTGACGAGTTCGTCCCGCTCCGCCGGGTCAAGACCCCGGAAAAGAAAACAATTCGCCGAGAAGCTGCCGAGCGTCCTCGGACGGCCGACGTAGCCCTTGTTCCACCTGCGTTCTCCGTCGCGGGTCGCCGCTTGAGAGTACAAGGCGCTGAATTCCTTACCACAAGCGCAACCACGCGCACATTGTCATTTATGAGACCAACCGGACGGCGAGACCCGGCGCCGTGACGCTTCGGATGGTGCACGGCCGACTCCAATGGGCAGCCCCCGTTTCGCGCCACCGCGGCGGACGCTATATAGTCGCCATAGTCGCCCGGCCGGTCCGCCGGCCTGGAGAAAATGGTGCAGACTGCGGTAATCAACCGACCGGCGGCGCAGAAGCCGCGCACGTCAGCAGCTTCTGCTCGGCGCGCTTGGCGTCGTCTATGGCGATATCGGCACCTCGCCGCTTTATACCATCCGACAATGTTTCGGCGAGCTCGGCCACCTCTCGTCGGCTTCGGTCTATGGCGTCCTGTCGCTCATCACCTGGGCGCTGACCATCATCGTCACGCTCAAATACATCACCGTCGTCATGCGCGCCGACAACCGCGGCGAGGGTGGCATCCTGGCGCTGACGGCGCTCGCCCTGCGCGCCCGGGACGGCAAAGGCCGGCTGCGTTGGTGGATCCTCGCGGCGGGGCTTTTGGGCGCGGCTCTCTTTTACGGCGACGGCGTGATCACGCCGGCGATCTCGGTGCTGAGCGCCGTCGAAGGGCTCAAAGTGGCGACGCCGTTCTTCGACGCCTATGTGCATGCCGATCACCGTGGTGCTGCTGCTCGCGCTCTTCATGGTGCAGCGCCACGGCACCGGGCTCGTTGGCGGCTGCTTCGGCCCGGTGATGGCGGTCTGGTTCGTGACCATCGGCACTCTCGGCTTCGTCGAGATCGTGCACCAGCCGGAGATCCTCAAGGCGCTCAATCCCTATTACGGCATCGCGCTGCTCACCCGCCATCCCGCTCAAAGGCTTCCCCCTTCTGGGCGCGGTGGTGCTGGCGGTGACGGGCGTCGAGGCGCTCTATGCCGACATGGGCCATTTCGGCCGGCGGGCCAATCCGCATGGACTGGCTGAGCTTCGTCTTCCCGGCGCTCCTGCTCAACTATTTCGGCCAAGGCGCGTTGCTGCCTGAGCACACCGAGCGCGCTCACCAATCCCTTCTACCGGCTGGCACCCGGCCTGGGCGCTCTATCCGCTGGTGGGCTTTCGGCCGCCGCCACCGTGATCGCCTCGCAGGCGGTGATCAGCGGCGCCTTCTCGATGACGCGCCAGGCGGTGCTGTTGGGGTATCTGCCGCGCTTCCAGATCCGGCACACCTCGGAGGAAGCGATCGGCCAGGTCTACGTGCCCAAGATCAACCTGTTCCTGCTGGTGGCGGTGCTGGCGCTGGTGCTGGGGTTCAAGAGCTCGGACAATCTCGGCGCCGCCTACGGCATCGCCGTCACCGGCACGATGACGCTCACGACCGTGCTGGCGCTCGTCTACACCACTGGCGTCGCCGGCTGGAACCCGCTGGGGGCGAGCCTGCTCTTCGGCTTCTTCCTCGCCGTCGATCTCGCTTTCTTCGGCGCCAATCTGCTCAAGATCGCCGAGGGCGGCTGGTTCCCGCTGGCGGTAGCCGGTGTCATTTTCGTGCTGATGGCGACATGGATGCGCGGGCGCGAGCAGCTTCTGGTCGAGCGCTGGCGCGAGGCGCTGCCGCTCGAGACCTTCCTCAGGACGGTGCGGCCCGATCATCCCCGCGCGTGCCGGGCACGGCGGTCTTCATGGTGCCCAACTCCGACATCGTGCCGCCGGCGCTGCTGCACAACCTCAAACACAACAAGGTACTGCACGAGCGCGTCGTGCTGATGAAGGTCGACATCGATGGACATCCCGCACGTGCCCGATGCCGACCGCATCGACGATCGTCCATCTCGACCACAATTTCCACGCGATCACGGTGCGCTATGGCTTCATGGACGAGCCCAACATCCCGCGCACGCTGGCCCAGCTCCGCGTCATGCACTTCCGCTTCAACCTGCTGGATACCTCGTTCTTCGTCGGCCGCGAGAAGGTAGTCATCGGCAAGCCGTCACGCATTCTGGGGCTGGCGCAAGCGGCTCTTCATCTTCATGCACCGCACGATGCTGAGCGCCACCGAGTATTTCCGCATCCCCACCGAACCGCGTCGTCGAGCTGGGCGGTCAGGTCGAGATCTGAAGCGCACCAGGCAAAGCGGGAACCCAGGGACAAGCGACGTGCGGGTGCCCCGGACCCTCGCTGTCGCGAGGGTGACGGCGCGGTTCGATTTCTCCAGATCACGCGGCTTAAGCGACGATGCGGCCGCTGTTCTCGTCCCAGCAATTGGTGGCGGCTGTCTTGAGGACTGCGCGGCGCGTCTCGCGGTGGCTGGCCGAGGCGAGCGTGCGGATCGTCGGGGGAAACGGTTCGGCCGAATGCGAACACCAGACCGGCGAGCGCGATTGCCGGATCGGGCCCGTCCTGGGTCAGCGGCAGCAGCAGATGCCGCGCCGTGAGCCGCCGGTCCGCGCCCCAGGTGAAGAGGCTCTCGCCATAGACCGGCGCGCGCTCGCAATAGACGAGGCGATGCAGCGCGGCCATGAGATCGCCATAGCCGCCGGTCATGACTCGCCTCGAGATATCTCCGGTCGGATCGAAGCCCAGACGCTTCACGACGATGGTGCCGACGAGGCGGAAGCGCACGCGGGCGCCGCGGTCGAAAAGATCGCACAGCAGAAGATGCGGCAGCAAGTTCGGCCCCATCTCCAGCGGATCGATGTCGCGCCGCGCCGGCAGCGGCCGGTCGCCGCGCTTGCCCTGCCAATAGGCAAGGAGCGACGCGAGCATCGGGATGATCGAACGAGGGCGGCGGACATCGGCTGCGGCTGCGTTCGGCGGCACGCGATCACTCCGCGCGCGCGCCGAGTTAATTTTTTCCTAACGACCCGGCAAGAATTTCTTAATGCCTCGGCGACGGCCGCAAAACGCCGAGCCCAGCTCTTGGCCGACCGGCCGGTTCCGGCCAGCGTTCGGCCGCGTCGGCGCGACGCATTCGCGCGGCGAGTTGCGGATCTCAGTCCTCGGCCGCGGCGCGCGGCGCCTGGCGGCCGGAAAGATGACGCGCTCGGCCGGCAGCCAGCACGTCGCCTTGGTGCCGACGCCCGGCGTGCTGTGCGAGCTCGAGCCGGCCGCCATGCAGCTCGATCATCGATTTGGCGAGCGGCAGGCCGAGCCCCGTCCCCTGGTATTTGCGCGCGAGCCGGCTGTCGATCTGGCCGAAGGGGCGCAGCGCCTTCTCGAGATCGCTGCGCGTCGATGCCGATGCCGGTGTCGGCAACCGTGAGGCTCAGGCCACGCCCATCGACCGCGGCGGTGATCGTGATCGAGCCGCCCGGCGGCGGTGAACTTGACCGCATTCGACAGGAGGTTGAGCAGTATCTGCTTGAGCCGCAGCTCGTCCGCCTGCACCAGCGGCAGGTCCGGCGGCAGCGACTGGGTCACCGTGAGGCCGGCCGCCTGGACGCGCTCGCGCATCAGCCGCACGCACGAGACCACGACGGCCGCCACGTCCACCGCCTCCTCGGCCAGCTCGATCTTGCCGAACTCGATCTTCGAGACGTCGAGCACGTCGTTGATGAGCTTCAGCAGATGGAGGCCGCTGTCGCGGATGTCGCCGGCATAATCGACGTAGCGCTTGTCGCCGAGCCGGCCGAACACCTCGCCGCGCAGAATGTCGGCAAAGCCGATGATGGCGTTCAAGGGCGTGCGCAGCTCGTGACTCATGTTGGCGAGGAACTCGGTCTTGCTGCGGCTCGCCAGCTCGGCCTCTTCCTTGGCGCGGCGCAGATCGGCCTCGACGCTTTTCTCCGCGGTGATGTCGAGATAGGTGGCGATCCCGCCGCCCTCGGGCATCGGCATCAAGCGCATCTCGATGATGCGGTCGGGGAGGTGAATCTCGCGCGTCGCCGGCCGGCGCAGCTCGACGCCGCGGCGGAAGAAGTCGATGCTTTCCGCCGCGCGCTCGGCGTCTTCCAAGGCAACGCTGATGACGAGGTCATCGACGCTGCGTCCCGACCCACAGGAAATCGCGCGCGTGCCCGAAGAGCTGCCACAGCCGATCGTTCCACAGCCGCACCTTGAGCTCCCCGTCGAGCACGAGAATGCCCTGCGCCATGTTGTCGAGGGTCGCGCGCAGGAGCGCGGTCTTCTCGGCCAGTTCCTGTTCGCGCCGCTTGAGCGCGGTGATGTCGGTCTGGACCACCACGGAGCCGCCCTCGCGGGTGCGGCGCTCGCTCACCTGGAACCAACGATCACCGACGCGGCATTCCGCGACCGCGGCCACCGACGATCCCGTGCGCAGCCCCGGCGGCACCGCGCCGCGCTCCGCGCTCGCCTGCGCCAGGTCGGCGAGGCGGGTGCCCGGCGCGAGCCACGGCGTCACCGCCGCGTTCACTTCGCGATAGCGGCTGTTGCACAGCACCAGCCGATCCTCGGCATCGGCCAGGAGAAAGCCTTCGGAGATCGACTCGATGGCGTCGATGAGGCGGCTCTGGGCGATCGCCGCATGCTCTTCGGCCCGCATCAGCAGCGTGAGATCGCGGCCGATGCCGCGATAGCCGCCGAACGCCCCGTCCTCGTCGAAGACGGGAATACCGCTCAGCGACAGATGCAGCGAGCCGCGGCAGCGCAGCCGCACGTCGCGGAACGGCAGCCGCGCCTCCAGAAGCTCGACGAGCGGCTGCCAGTCGTCGCCGGCGACGTGGAGACCGCGGACCTCGGCGATCTGCCGGCCGATGAACTCGGGGCCCGATTGGGTCTCGGGAAGCTGGGTGCTGGCGGACATGCGGGTGAAGCGCAGTCCCGCATCCATCTCCCAGAACCAGTCGGCTGCGGCCTCGGCATAGTCGCGCAGCCGCTGCGCCTCGTCGCGCATCGCCGCGGCACTGCCGGCGACCGGCGGCAACGCCGCGGCGGCCGTGTCCGGCGCGCGTCGCTGCGACACGCCTTTCTTCGCCATGCCCTGCTCCGGCCCTGAGAGCCTCAAGAGGCCGATCGTAGCAAGGCGAAGGTTAAGGAATTGATCAACTACTACCGATCAGGGTAGCGACAGCATCCGACCCAACGGCCGGCCGCCGAAAATATGGACATGGAAGTGCGGCACTTCCTGGTGACTGTTCTTGCCGTGGTTGGCGAGGATGCGGTAGCCGTCCGCGGCGAGGCCGAGCTCGCGCGCGACCCGGCCCACCGCGGCGAAGAAGGCGGCAAGCTCGCTTGGGGCGGCTTTTGCCGAGAAATCGTCGAGCGAGACATAGGCGCCCTTGGGGATCACCAGGACATGCACCGGCGCCTGCGGATTGATGTCGTGGAAGGCCAGAACGTGCGCGTCCTCATAGACCTTCTTGCACGGCAGCTCGCCGCGCAGGATGCGGGCGAAGATGTTGGTGGGGTCGTATTCCATTTCGTCCTCCTCGCGCGGTCAGGATCGGGGGCGGCTCTGCTTCTCGGCAATGCCGGAGGTGCCCGCGCGCGCTTCGAGCAGGCGCCACACTTCCGCCGGCGCGATGCCCGCATCCTCCCACAGCACCAGGAGATGATAGAGGAGATCGGCGCTTTCGCCGACGAGCGCCGCGCGCATCCTTGGCCACGGCGGCGATCACCGTCTCGACCGCCTCCTCGCCGAGCTTCTGCGCGATCCGCGCCGTGCCTGCATCCAGAAGCTTCGCGGTATAGGAGACCGTCGGATCGCCGCCGCGGCGCGAGGTCACCACGGCGAAGAGCCGATCGAGCACGCTGCCGTCGATCCCGCTCATGTCGTCCTCCATCGTCGGAGCCCGCGCTTAAACACCCTCACCCGCCTCGCCTGCGCTCGCCTGCCTCTCTCGCGCTTCCACAATCACCGATCTGCGAGTGCCGATCCTAAATCCGCACCGGGATGCCCGCCGCTGCCAGGCAGGCCTTGGCGGCGGCGATGCGGAAGGTGCCGAAATGGAAGATCGAGGCGGCGAGGACTGCGCTCGCATGGCCGTCGCGGATGCCGGCAACAAGGTGATCGAGCGTGCCGACCCCGCCCGAGGCGATGACCGGCACCGGCACCGCGTCGGAGACCGCGCGCGTCAGGGCGATGTCGAAGCCCTGGCGCGTGCCGTCGCGGTCCATCGAGGTGAGCAGGATCTCGCCCGCTCCGAGCGATGCCATGCGCTGCGCCCAGGCGACCGCGTCGAGGCCGGTGCCGCGCCTTCCGCCATGGGTGAAGACCTCCCAGCGGCCCGGCGCCGCCGCCTTGGCGTCGATAGCGACGACGATGCACTGGCGCCCGAACTTCTCCGCCGCCTCGCGCACGAGGTCGGGCCGATCGACCGCGGCGGTGTTGATCGAAGCCTTGTCCGCGCCAGCAAGCAGCAGCCGCCTGATATCCTCGACCGAGCGCACGCCGCCGCCCACGGTCAAGCGGCATGAAGCACTGCTCGGCGGTGCGGGCCACCACGTCATAGAGCGTCGCGCGGTTCTCGGCCGAGGCGGTGATGTCGAGGAAGCACAGCTCGTCCGCGCCCTCGGCATCATAGAACCGCGCCTGCGCCACGGGATCGCCGGCATCGACGAGATCGACGAAGTTGACGCCCTTGACGGTGCGGCCGTCCTTCACGTCGAGACAGGGAATGACGCGCGCCTTGAGCATCACCCCTCCGCGAGCGCCAGCGCCGCCGCCAGATCGATGCGCCCGTCATAGAGCGCGCGGCCCACGATCGCGCCGGTGATGCCGTCGGCCGCGCATGCCTTCACCGCTTCGATGTCGGCAAGCGCGGCAATGCCGCCGGAGACGATGACTTCGGTCCGCAGCCTGCGCGCGAGCGCCGCCGACGCCGCCACGTTCGCGCCGCCCAGCGCGCCGTCGCGCTCGATGTCGGTATGGACGATCGCCGCCGCTCCCGCATCCTCGAACCGCAAGGCGAGCTCGAGCGCGGGAATGTCGGAGGTGCGAGCCCAGCCCTCGACCGCGACACGGCCGCCGCGTGCATCGATGCCGAGCACGATGCGGCCGGGCCATTCCTGGCACGCCGCCTTGACCAGCGCCGGATCGGTAAGCGCCACGGTGCCGAGCACCACACGCGTCACGCCCTGCTCGAGCCAGAAGGCGATATCCGCACGCGAGCGGATACCGCCGCCCGACTGGACCTGCGCGCCGGTCGCCTTGAGGATCGCCGTGACGGCGGCGCCGTTGCGGCTCGTCCCGGCGATGGCGCCGTCGAGATCGACGACGTGGAGCCAGCGCGCCCCGGCTTCCGCGAAAAGCCGCGCCTGCGCCGCCGGGTCGTCGTTGAAGACGGTGGCGGCGCTCATCTCGCCGCGCAGCAGCCGCACGCAGCGCCCCTCCTTGAGATCGATCGCGGGATAGAGAATCACGGCCGCCACCGCAAAAAATTCTCGATCACGTGCAAGCCGATCGCCTGGCTCTTCTCGGGATGGAACTGCACGCCGACGAGATTGCCGCGTCCTGCCGCGGCGACGATCGGCCCGCCGTAATCGACGGTCGCAATCACGTCTGCGGCATCCGTGGGGACAAACTGAAAGCTGTGCACGAAATAGGCATGCGCGCGCGCCGGCAGGCCCGCAAGCACCGGATGCGGCGTGACGATCGCGAGCTCGTTCCAGCCCATGTGCGGGATCTTGAGCGCGGGGTCCGCCGGCGCGATTGGCACCACTTCGCCGGCGATCCAGCCCAAGCCGTCCGTCGTCTCGAATTCGCGCCCGCGCGTCGCCATGAGCTGCATGCCGACGCAGATGCCCAGGAACGGCCGGCCGCGGTCGATGACGGCCTCATGGAGCGCCGCTTCGAGCCCGGGCACCGCCGCCAGCCCGCGCCGGCAATCGGCAAAGGCGCCGACGCCCGGCAGCACCACGCGGTCGGCGCTGCGCACCGCCTCGGCATCGCGCGTCACCATCACGCGCGCGCCGCTATCGCCGGCCGCCCCCTCGAACGCCTTGGCGGCGGAGCGCAGATTGCCCGAACCGTAGTCGATCACCACGATGCGCGACATCACAGGCTGCCGCCGAGGACGCCCTTCGTCGAGGGAACCGCGTCGGCCCGGCGCGGGTCGATCGCCACGGCCTGGCGCAGCGCGCGCGCGAGCCCCTTGTAGCAGGACTCCACGATGTGATGATTGTTCTCGCCGTAGAGATTGTCGACGTGGAGCGTCACGCCCGCCGACTGGGCGAAGGCCTGGAACCACTCCTTGAAGAGCTCGGTATCCATCTCGCCGAGCTTGGGGCGCGAGAACGCCACCTTCCACACCAGATAAGGCCGGCCCGAGATGTCGAGCGCGACGCGCGTCAGCGTCTCGTCCATGGGAATGAGCGCATCGCCCCAGCGCGCGATGCCGCGCCGGTCGCCCAGCGCCTTGGCCACCGCCTCGCCCACCACGTAGCCGGAATCTTCGGTGGTGTGGTGGAAGTCGATGTGGAGATCGCCGTCGGCCTTGAGCGCGAGGTCGATGAGGCTGTGGCGCGACAGCTGCTCCAGCATGTGGTCGAGAAATCCGATGCCGGTGGCGATGTCGTGGCTGCCGGTGCCGTCGAGATTGATGCTGGCGCGGATGCGCGTCTCGCGCGTCTTGCGTTCGACGCTCGCCCGGCGCAGTTCGTTGGCTTGAGCCTTGGGCAAAGACGTCTCCTCGCCGCTGAGGGCCCGGCCCTTTTAGCAACTCCATTGGGCGCGGGCAAACGGGCCGCGGTGCCGCGGCCCCGCTTTCATCTCGTCGCACCCGATTTTAGCCAATTCGGCGACGATAGTGGCGGGATTGGGGCATTGGGGTGGGGCACCTTAACGAACCGGCAACCGCCCGTCCGCGACCATGCCCTCCATGCAACGCACCAGCACCGTGGCGCTCGCAGCGCTTCTCCTCGCCGGGCCGACGCTCGCCGCGGAGCCAGACCGGTCGGCCCTCTCCTACGAGGACAACGTCACCATCAACACGGCCTGCTTTGCCACGATCAAAGTGGGCCAGTCCCAGTACGAGAGCTGCGTCACCACGCAAATGGATGCGTTGAAGACGCACCCGGCCCCCGACCGCACCGCGCTCAGCGAAGACCGCAGCCGCGCCATCAACGATGATTGCGCCTGGCGCCGGCGCGACGGCGTCATCGCCTATAACGACTGCCTGACCAAGGAGGCAGCGGCGCCCCAGGCGCCCAGCGAGACCGCCGACAAGGATCTTTTCGCCAGCAGCGCCGGCCTCGCCAAGGCGCTGGTCGACGCCGATGCGACGCCGGCGGCAACGCCCATCTCCGCGGCGGAAATGCCGCGCATCGTGCTGCCGCACCGGCCCGATCGGATCGCGCAAAAGCCGCTGGCGCCGGAAGAGGTCTACAAGCGGGTGGAGCGCTCGGTCTTCGTCGTCGGCGCGGCGCGCTCGGCCGGCGACGCGCGGGCCCGCGACATCATGCAGGGCTCGGCCATCGCCATCGCCACGCATCTGCTGCTGACCAACTGCCACGTCGTGCGCGACCGTCCGGTGATCGTGATCCTGCAGGATCATGTCGTCTATCACGCCAAGCTGGTCGCTGCCGACGAGACCGCCGACCGCTGCGTGATCGAGAGCTCCGGCCCGGCGCTGGTGCCGGTTGCCGGGGTGCGGCCGTTCAGCGATCTGGCCGTCGGCGAGCGCGTCTACGCCATCGGCGCGCCGCGTGCGCTGGAGCGCACGCTCACCGAGGGCCTTGTCTCCGGCCTGCGGCCCGAGCCCGGGCGCAACCTCATTCAGACCTCGGCGCCGCTGTCGCCCGGCTCGTCCGGCGGCGGCCTCTTCGACGAGCGCGGCAATCTTCTGGGGATCACCACCCTGGCCTCGCTGCCGGGCTCGCAGAACCTCAATTTCGCGATCGCCGCCTCCGATTTCTGGGACTGAGGCCGGAAGTCTCCCGAGACCGCCGCGCCGGCCCGAGGTTAGGAGGACGTTAACTGCGCCCCGCGCATGCTTGCGTCATGGAACGTTTCGAATGCACGGTCGCGCTCGACGACACGCTGCCGCCCTGCGACGAGCGCATCACGACGATCCATCGCTACTGGCGCAGCATCCGGCCGCCGGGCGCGGTCATGCCGGGGCGACAGCATTTCGATCCGGCCGCGGTGCCGCGGCTTTTGCCGATCATCCGGCTCTATGACGTCCATCGCGATCCCTGGCGCTTCCGCTACCGCCTGGTGGGCACCGAGCTGGTGCGCACGGTCGGGCGTGACTTCACCGGACGGTGGTTTGACGAAATGGCGCCGGCGGGGCACGCCTCGCGCAGCTACGCCAATCTGGTGTTCGTCGCCTCGGGCCAGGGCCTCTGCTATCGCCGGGGCTTTCCGGTGTTCACCGTCGTCGAGAAGGACCATCTGACCGCGGAGCGCATCCTGCTGCCCCTGGCGCGCGATGGATGCACGGTGGATATCATTCTCGCCCTGACCGTCCTGCACCCGGTCGCCGCCGAGTTACCGCTCCGTCCGGTAGGCCAAGGCGCCGCTTAGGCCACCGTCAGCGGAGACGATGCCGCGGTCCCGGTCGACCCCGACGCGCCCACGCCCGTCCCCGTCCCGCCCGCCTGGCTAGCGCCGTTCGTCGCGCCGCCGTGAGGGTGATGATGATGCGGAAAGGAGGCGTTGGCCTGCTGCGTCGGATCGCTCTGGTCGGTGGCCGAGGGCGAGGGCGTGCTCGTGCCGGTGGAGGCACCCGGCCCGGCGAGATCGGCCTCGATATTGCCGAGCAGGGTCTGCAGCTCGCTCAGCATCTGGTTCAGCGACGGATCGGACGTCGAGGCCGAGCCGGATGAGGTCGATGCCGTCGATGCGGTCGAGCTGGAGGCACCGCCGGAACCGGACTGCAGCATGAGCAGAAGATCGGACGGCATCTGAACCGCCGGGCTCGGCCCGCCCGTTCCCGAGAACGTCGGCGCGGTCTGCGCCGCGCCGGCGCCCGAGAGCGCATTGCCCCAGGGCGTGGTGAGCGAACTCCCGCCCGATGAAGCCGCGCCGGTGCCAGTCGACCCGGTCGGGTCGGTCACCTGCTGCTGTTGCTGTTGCTGTTGCTGCCACTGCGCCCAGAGGCAAAGCGCGGAGTTCGAGGTACTGCTGATCATCGCGGGCACCGTGCGGGTCTGTCCCACCCCAACAAAGCACGTCCCATGCCACCGCCGATCGCGCCAAATCCGGGCCTCGCGGCGGGCCGCCCAACGGCAAAATCCTCCAACCCGGCAAGAAATGCCGAAACTTTTCCGCCAGCCGAGACCGAACGTTCGGGTCGCCCATGCTCGTGCCAACTCCGCACGGGTATAATGCCTCGTTGGCGATCGGATCAGCTCGCTGGCCGTAGGCACCATACTGCTTGACGTGATCATAATAGGCATTATAATGCATTATCAACTCGCATCGAGGAGGCGTCGGTGATCACGTTCGACACCGATCCCGGCCGTTATCGGCATTGGCGGCTGGCGCTCGACGGGCCGGTGGCGACGCTTGCGCTCGACGTGGCCGAGGCGGGTGGGCTCGACCCCGGCTACCGGCTCAAGCTCAACTCCTATGATCTCGGCGTCGACATCGAGCTGAACGACGCCTTGAACCGCATCCGGTTCGAGCATCCCGAGGTCGGCTGCGTCGTCATCACCTCGGCGCGCGAGCGGCTGTTCAGCGCCGGCGCCAACATCTACATGCTCGCCGCCGCGGCGCACGGCTTCAAGGTCAATTTCTGCAAGTTCACCAACGAGACCCGCAACGGCATGGAGGATTCGAGCCGCTTCGAAGGGCTGAAATTCCTCGCCGCGGTGAACGGCGCCTGCGCCGGCGGCGGCTACGAGCTGGCGCTTGCCTGCGACGAGATCGTGATGATCGATGACCGCTCGACCACGGTTAGCCTGCCCGAAGTGCCGCTTCTGGGCGTGCTGCCGGGCACCGGCGGCCTGACCCGGCTCATCGACAAGCGCAAGGTGCGGCGCGACCTCGCCGACATCTTCTGCACCACGGCCGAGGGCGTGCGCGCCGACCGCGCGCAGGAATGGCGCCTGGTCGACCACATCGCTCCGCCGCAGCGCTTTGCCGCGACCGTGCGCGAGCGCGCGCTGGCGCTGGCTGCGGCGAGCGGCCGGCCGCGCGCGCCGAAGGCATCGCGCTGCCGCCGCTTGAGCGCGCAGTGATCGAGCGCGGCTATCACTATCGCTGGGTCGATGTCGAGTTCGACCGCGCCGCGCGCGCCGCAACGCTCACCGTCACCGTGCCCGCGGCGCCGGCGCCGCGCGACCTCGACGGCATCCTGGCGCCGGGCGCGGCATGGTGGCCGCTTGGCGATGGCGCGCGAGCTCGACGACGCGATCTTGCTGCTGCGCTTCAACGAGCCGGCGCTCGGGCGCTCGTCTGCTGAAGACGCGCGGCGCGCTCGGCGCCGCTGCTGGCGAGCGATGCGTCCGCTCTTGGCCGCATCGCAACCACTTGGCTGGTGCGCGAGACCGATCGGCCTGCTGCGCCGCACTTTCGCGCGGCTCGATGTCGCGGCGCGCAGCCTGTTCGCCATCATCGACCGCGGGCTCGTGCTTCGCCGGCACGCTGCTCGAGCTCGCGCTCGCCGCCGACCGCACCTACATGCTGGCGCTCGGCGCGGGCGACAACGCCGCGCCGCGCATCGCGCTCTCGCCGGCCAATTTCGGGCTCTTCCCGATGGCAAACGGGCTCACGCGGCTGCACCAACCGCTTCTGCGGCGAGGCAGCGCCGGTGGCGGCGCCGCCGCGCGCGCGGGCGAGGCGTTCGAGCCGCCGACGCGGCGCTCGCGCTCGGCCTCGTCACCATCGCGCCCGATGCGCTCGACTGGGACGACGAGACTCCGCCTCGCGTTCGAGGAGCGCGCGAGCCTGTCGCCCGACGCGCTCACCGGCATGGAGGCCAATCTGCGCTTCGCCGGCCCCGAGACCATGGCGACGCGCATCTTCGCGCGCCTCTCGGCGTGGCAGAACTGGATCTTCGATCGGCCCCAACGCGACCGGGCCCGAGGGCGCGCTCAAGCGCTTCGGCACCGGCACGCGGGCCGAGTTCGACTGGGAGAGGGTTTGATCCGATGGCGCATCGACTATGCTCGACGCGCATCCCCAACAATGTCGGCCTCGCCGACAACCGCACGCTGCAGCGCGCGCTGGAGCAGTGGCAGCCGCGCTTCCTCGACTGGTGGCGCGAGATGGGGCCGACCGATTTTCTCGCCGCCGAGAGCTATCTGCGCACCGCCGTTTCGGTCGACCGCGAGGGCTGGGCGCAGCTTCGGCTGGGTGAAGCACGCCCGATTATCGCTGGGGCATCTTCCTCGCGGAGCCCGAGCCCGACCGCCGCATCGGCTTCGGCGACCATCATGGGCGAGCCGGCGTGGCAGCAGGTGCCGGGCGAGCACCGCACCGCGCTGCGCCGCCTCATCGTCACCCAGGGCGACACCGAACCTGCCTCGGTCGAGCAGCAGCGCCTCCTGGGGCACAGCGCGCCCTCGCTCTACGACCTGCGCAACCTGTTCCAGGTCAATGTCGAGGAAGGGCGGCATCTCTGGGCGATGGTCTATCTGCTGCACGCCTATTTCGGCCGCGACGGGCGCGAGGAGGGCGAGGAGATGCTGGCGCGCCACGCCGGCGATGCCGACCGCCCGCGCATCCTCTCGACCTTCAACGAGCCGATCGCGGACTGGCTCGCGTTCTTCATGTTCGCCTACTTCACCGACCGCGACGGCAAGTTCCAGTTCAAGAGCCTGGCCGAGAGCGCCTTCGATCCGCTGGCGCGCACCTGCCACCTTCATGCTGACCGAAGAAGCGCACCACATGTTCGTCGGCGACAGCGGCATCAGCCGCGTCATCCGCCGCACCTGCGAGGTGATGCGCGAGCTCAGGCAGCGACGATCCCGCGCGCGTGCGCGCGGCCGGCGCCATCGACCTGCCGACGATGCAGCGCTACATCAATTTCTGGTTCACCTCTCGCTCGATCTGTTCGGCGCCGAGGTCTCGTCCAACGCGGCAAGCTATTTCGCCGCCGGCGTCAAGGGCCGGCCCGACGAGAAGCGCTTCCAGGACCATGTCTGCCGCGACGGCACGCTCACCATCGACACGCCGCAGGGCAGGAAGATGTGCCATTGCGCAACGCCATGAACGAGGTGACGCGGCGGGCCTATGTCCACGATTGCGAGAACGGCATCCGGCGCTGGAACCGACCATCGCCGAGGCGGGCCAGGACTTCACCCTGCGCCTGCCGAGCCTGCGCTTTCGCCGCTCGATCGGTGCCTGGGGCAGGCCTGCGTCGCCCCGCAGGCGCGCCGCTCGCCGACGATGCATTCGGCGCCGCCGCGCGAATGGTTGCCCTCGGCCTCCGACCACGAGTTCATCCGCAGCCTGATGCAGCGCGTGACCGCGCCGGGCAAGATGGCCGCCTGGATCGCGCCGCCCGACCGCGGCATCAACGACCTTCCGGTCGATTACGAATATGTGCGGCTTTAACGCACGAAGGGCTCGCTGGCGCCCCGTTCTCGCGGTCCGACCGCACCGGCCTTGCTGGCCCAGCCTAAAACGTGTATGTGATATTTGGAAATTCAATTGTCAGGTGGAGGGGGAATATCATGCAAAAAGTCCTATTGGCGTGTTTGCTGGGCGTATCTCTTGCGGTTGGCGCCGCCTACGCCGCACCGGTGCGCGACTGGCATGCGCTCGATGCCGTGCACAAGCGGGTCGTGGAATCGATCCGTCAGATGGGGCAAGCCCGCGCTGCAAACCACTATGACATGGAGGGCCACGGCGCGAAGGCCGAGGAACTCCTCAAGCAGGCCGAGCAGGAGCTGAGATTGGCCGTCGAATCAGCGAAAAAGGACAAATAAAGCGCAATGCCGATCGGAGTTTCCCGGCTCCGATGCGAGCGACGGCCCCGAGCATCGAGGAGGGGCGCGCGGGAGCCTTGTGAGATGACCGATCTTTCTGTCGACGCACGGTTACTGGCGACCGAGCCTGACTGCGACCTCGGCATCAACAGGGGGCCGTGGTTGCCGCGACGGTGCTGCTGATCGGTGGCACCGTCGCGCTTGCTGTCGGCATCTCGTGGCGCCACGGCCTGCTTTACCTGCTCGGCGGGGCCTTTGGCGTCACGCACTATCATGCCTTGTTCAGCTTCACCTCGGCATGGCGGGTCTTCGCCGCCGGTTCGGCGAGGGGCTTGCCTTTGTCGACGATGTGGATCGCCGGGCCTTCACGGATGCGCTTCCGCCTGGCTTGGCATCGTGCGGCTTCTCGAATTGCCGGGAATGCCGATGAGATCGACCGTTTCCGATTGCGCTTGATGCCGCTCTGGGTCTGACCGTGAGCGGAGAACGCGGCCATCCCCGCGGCACCCACCGCTAGACTAATCCCGCAATCGCCGCAAGCGCGAGCCTCGTATTCGTGCCCCTGTCTTGGCCCTCCTTCCGCCAGTTGTTGCGCCAATTCCATAGGCAACGGGACGGTGATTTAAGGCTGCGTCACCGAGGACGCGGGCCTTACGGCGAAACTCAGCATACGCGCCCGCGGGAGCGGATCACGCGCCGCAGTTCATCGGTGAACTCGCCCGCGCCGAGGGCCGTTGCGATAGGTGACGCTGTTGCAAGAGGCCACGAATGAAGGTGTCGATCGTTACCATCTCCCTTAACCAGGCGCCGTACCTGGAGCGTGCCATCCGCTCCATCCTCGACCAGAACCACACCGACATCGAATATATCGTCGTCGATCCCGGCTCCACCGACGGGAGCCGCGCCATCATCGACCGTTATCGCGACCGCATCGCTCATACCATTCTCGAGCCGGACCACGGCCCGGTCGACGGCCTTAACAGCGGATTTGCGCGCGCGAGCGGCGACATTTGCGGCTACATCAATTCCGACGATGCGCTTTTGCCCGGCGCCGTCCGCCACGTCGTCACGGCATTCGAACGCCATCCAGCCGCCGATCTGATCTACGGCCACGGCTGCTACGTCGATGAGGACGATCGCGTTCTGCGCCGCTTCCGCTCCACGCCGTTTTATTTGCGCGGGTGTCCTTACGGCAGCATCAATATCATGCAGCAGGTGGGGTTCCTATGTCACGGCGGCATCGCGGCGCTGATCGAGCATTTCGTCGCCGCGGGTTGCGGCTATGCGCGCCAGGCGGGCATCGTGCGGATCGATTGCCGCCATGAGGCGCCCGCGGGCGGCGTAACGCGGCGCTAGGGCGCCGTCCCCTCCCATTCGGCGCGCACCTCGGGATCGCTCTCGCCGGGCAGGTGAGCGGCGGCGAGCGCGGCGAATTCGGCCGCGCCCGCAAGCCGGCGCAACGCCCACACCGCCATCGCCCGCACCAGCGCCGACGCATCCCCAAGCCGCGCCGCCGCCGCCGGCACGAGGCGCGCATCGCCGCTGTTGCCGATGGCGATGAGCACGTTGCGCACGAAGCGGTCGCGGCCGATGCGCTTGATCGGCCGAGCCCGAGAAGAGCGCGCGGAAGCCGGCATCGTCGAGCGCCGGCGAGCGTCGCGAGCGCTGGCGCCGCCAACGCGGCGCGGGGGCGCAGGCCCGGCACCGCGGCGGCGTGCGCGAACTTGTTCCACGGGCACACCGCGAGGCAATCGTCGCAGCCATAGATGCGGTTGCCGATGAGCGGCCGCAGCGCAGCCGCGATATGGCCCTTGTGCTCGATCGTGAGATAGGAGATGCAGCGCCGCGCATCGAGCCGGTAGGGCGCGGGAAATGCCGCGGTCGGGCAGACGTCGAGACAGCGCTGACAGGCGCCGCAATGATCGCTCTCGGGCGCGTCCGGCGGCAGCTCCAGCGCCGAGATAAATCTCGCCGAGGAAAAGCCACGAGCCGAAGCCGCGCGACACGAGATTGGTGTGCTTGCCCTGCCAGCCGAGCCCGGCGCGGCGCGGCGAGCGGCTTCTCCATCACCGGCGCGGTGTCGACGAAGAGCTTGAGCGCGCCCGGCCAGCGCGCGGCGATGAAGTGCGCCAGCCGCTTCAGGCGCGACTTGACGAGGTCGTGATAATCGCGCCCGCGCGCATAGACCGAGATGTTGCCGTGCGCCGCGCGCGTCGAGGAGCGCCAGCGGATCATCCTCGGGCGCATAGTTCAAGCCGACGCGCGACGACGCTCTTGACCTCGGGCCAGAGCGCGCGCGGCGCAGCGCGCTCGCCGGCGCGCGCGGCAAGCCAGCCCATGTCGCCGTGATAGCCCTGCGGCCAGAAATCGGCGAGATGCGCGCCCGGCCTCGCCGGCAAGCTCGGGCGGCGCGAACCCCACCGCATCGAACCCGAGCGCCAACGCCTCCTGCCGGATCGCCGCCTTGATCGCCTGCGGCGCCGTCGCTCATCCCCGGCCGCGATAGGGCGCGACCCCCTGATCGGGCAGCCACAGGCCTTCGGGCGGCGCGCCGGTCTGGTAGAACACGTCGATCGGCATGCCGCCGCGCGGATACCAATAGCCGCCGATCCTGAGCCACACCGGATCGATCGCGGCGACGAGCCGGCGCGCGATCGTCAGGGTGCAATCCTCGTGGAAGGCGGCGTGGTTGCGGAACGCGCCGAGATAGAGCTTCAGCGACTTGCTCTCGACCAGCCGTTCGCGCGGCACATAGTCGATGACGAGATGGGCGAAATCGGGCTGGCCCGTGACCGGGCAAAGCGTGGTGAATTCCGGGCAGGTGAAGCGCACGAGATAGACGCAGCGTCCCGGATGCGGATTGGCGACATGCTCCAGCACCGCCTCATCGGGCGAGGCAGGAACGCACGGTCTTGTGGCCCAGGATGGTCAGGCGGTTCTTCCATGCGGCCTCATGCGCAGCGGCGGTATGTCGCCCGCGTCGTGCGCTGCGGGCGAAGTCTTGCGCGAATTCCGCGAGCGTCCCCGCCGCGATCGCCGCGCGCAAACCCGCCATCAGGTCCTGATAATAGCGCAGATTGTGCTCGGTCAAGAGCATGCTGGCGAGGATCTCGCCGCTGCGCACGAGATGATGGAGATAGGCGCGCGAATAGGCGCGGCACGCCGCGCACGCGCACGTCGTCATCGAGCGGCCGCGGATCGTCGAGATGGCGCGCGTTGCGGAGATTGACCGTGCCCCGGCCGCGTGAAGGCCTGGCCGTGCGCCCCGACCGGGTCGGCAGCACGCAGTCGAAAAGATCGATGCCGCGCGCGACCGCACCGACGATGTCCTCGGGCTTGCCCACGCCCATGAGATAGCGTGGCGCCTCCTGCGGCAGCGCCGGCACGGTCTCATCGAGTACCGCGAACATCGCCGCCCGTCCCTCGCCGACCGCCAGGCCGCCCACGGCATAGCCGTCGAATCCAATTGCGCGGAGCGAAGCGGCCGAGCGCTGCCGCAGCTCGGCATAGACCCCGCCCTGGACGATGCCGAAGAGCGCCCGGCCCGGCGCTGCCGCAAAGGCCGCCTTGGAGCGCGCCGCCCAGCGCATCGACAGCTCCATCGAGGCTCCCGCCTCCTCCGGAGTTGCCGGGAACTTCGTGCATTCGTCGAACGCCATGGCGATATCGGCGCCGAGCAGGCGCTGGATCTCGATCGAGCGCTCGGGCGTCAGGTGAAAGCGCGTGCCGTCGAGATGCGAGCGGAAGGTGACGCCGCTCTCGTCGATGGCGCGCAGCTTGGCCAGCGACATGACCTGGTAGCCGCCGGAATCGGTGAGCATGGCGCGCTCCCAATTCATGAAGCGGTGCAGGCCGCCCAGTTCCGCTATGCGCTCAGGGCCGCGGGCGCAGCATCAGGTGATAGGTGTTGGCGAGGATGATCTCCGCGCCGGTCGCCGCGACTTCCTCCGGCCGCATCGCCTTCACCGTAGCGGCGGTGCCGACCGGCATAAAGGCGGGTGTCTCGACCATACCGTGCGCCGTCGTCATGCGGCCGCGCCGCGCCGCGCCGTCGCGCGCCAGGAGCGAAAAGCCGAAGGCCGCGCTCATGCCGGCGCGGCGCGGGATGCAGCAGGCAGGCATCGCCGATAGGAGAAGAAGCGATAGCCCGCGGCGACGGCATGGGCATAGGCGCGCTTCATCCGCTCCAGCCCAGCAAACGCCGCCACCAGCATGAAGAGGGTCGAGCGCGGCAAGTGGAAATTGGTGAAGAGCAGATCGACCGCGCGAAAGCGATAGCCGGGCGTGATGAAGAGCGCGGTCTCGCCGGCGAAGGGCAAAACGCGGCCCGCCGCGTCGGCGGCGCTTTCGAGAAGCCTCAGGCTGGTCGTGCCGATGGCGACGATGCGCCCGCCGCGCTCGCGCGCGGCGGCAATGCGGCGCGCGGCGTCGGCAGCGATGATGCCGTATTCGCTGTGCATGTGATGGTCGGCGGTGTCGGCCGCCTTCACCGGCAGGAACGTGCCGGCGCCGACATGCAGCGTCACGCTCACCCGCTCGATACCGGCGGCATCGAGCGCGGCGAGCAGCCGCTCGGTGAAATGGAGCCCGGCGGTGGGCGCCGCAACGGCGCCATCGTGGCGGGCGAAAATGGTCTGGTAGTCGCGGCCGTCGCTGGGATCGCCGCCGGCCCCGCGCTTGATATAGGGCGGCAGCGGCATCTGCCCGAACCGCTCGAGCGCGGTCTTGAGCCCCGCACCGGCAAGATCGCCCTCCAGCACGAAAGCAAGGCTCACGTCGCCCTCCTCGTGCTTGGCGACAACGTCTGCGGCAAAGCCCGCGCCGAAGACGATGCGGTCGCCGGGCTTGAGGCGCCGCGCGCCCTTGACGAAGGCGCGCCACTGCCCGCCGCCGAGGTCGCGATGGAGCGTCACCTCGATCCCGGCCTCGCCGCGGCGGCCGAACAGGCGAGCGGGGATGACGCGGGTGTCGTTGACCACCATGACATCGCCCCGCCGCAACAGCTGCGGCAGGTCGGCCACCCCGCGGTCGGCCAGCGTCTCGCCCACCACCAGAAGCCGTGCCGCATCGCGCGGCTCGCACGGCCGCTCGGCCACCAAATGCCGGGGCAGGGGAAAATCGAACGAATCGACGCGCATGCGGCTCCGTTTAGCCGGAACGGGCCGACGGAGAAAGGCGATATGGACATTGACACCCGACCTCCCTTTGGTAGAAAGAAAGAATAATTAGGAGGAATTCTTCCATGAGCCTGAACATCAAGAACGACGAGACCGACCGGCTGGCCCGCGAGCTCGCCGAGCTGACCGGCGAATCCGTCACCGCGGCCGTCACCGCGGCGCTGCGCGAGCGGCTCGAGCACGTCAGGCGCAGGCGGCATGAAAAGGGGTTGGCCGAGCGTCTTATCGCCATCGGCGCCGATTGTGCCGCACGGCTCAAGGAACCCTATCGCTCCATCGATCATGGCGAGCTTCTCTATGACGAGAAGGGCTTGCCGAAATGATCATCGACGCGTCGGCGCTGATCGCGATCCTCCGCGGCGAGCCGGACTCCTCGCGTTTCGCGGTGGCAATCGAGGCGGCCGAGTTCCGCCGCCTCTCGGCGGCCAATTACCTCGAAGCCGCCGTCGTCATCGACGCCAGCCGCGATCCCGTCGCCAGCCGCCGCTTCGACGAACTGATCGAGCAAGCGGACATTCGCATCGAGGCGGTGACCGACCATCACGCCCGGATTGCGCGCGACGCCTACCGCGACTTTGGCCGCGGCAGCGGCCACCCCGCGCGGCTCAATTTCGGCGACTGCTTCGCCTATGCGCTGGCCAGGGCCACCGGCGAGCCGCTGCTCTTCACGGGCGACGATTTTACCCACACCGACATCGCCGCGGCAGGATGAGTCCTGCTATGCTGCCGTGGCAGATGTTGGCTCAGGATTCCGCCCCGACGAACCCCCTTCCCACTCCCTACGGCGCGGCGCTGCGGGCGGAATGGCGGCTCGATCCTGCCGTGACCTACCTCAACCACGGCGGCTATGGCGTCACGCCCAATGCGGTATTGGCGGCGCAGGATGAATGGCGCGCGCGGATCGAGCGCAATCCGACTGCGTTTCTCTCGCGCGAACTGCCGGCGGCGCTGCGTCAGGCCGCGGCGGAGGTAGCGAGTGCGCTCGGTGCGCGCGGCGAGGACATGGTGTTCGTCGCCAATGCCAGCGCCGGCATCAACGCGGTGCTGCGCTCGCTCGTGCTGGCGCCGGGCGATGAAATCCTGATCACCAGCCTCGTCTATCCCGCCATCCGCAAGGCCGCGCAGTTTGCCGCCGACCGCGCCGGCGCGCGCGTGGTCGAGGTGCCCATCGCGCTGCCGGTAGCCGATGACGCCGCGCTCGTCGCCGCCATCGCCGCGTGGCTTGCACCCGGCACGCGGCTTGCCATTTTCGACCACATCGCCTCGGCGAGCGCGCTGCTCCTGCCCGTCGCGGCGCTCATTGCTGAGGCGCATCGCGCCGGCGCCCGCGTCCTCGTCGACGGCGCGCATGCGCCGGGGCAGATCGCGCTCGATATCGCCGCGCTGGCGCCCGACTGGTATGTCGGCAACCTGCACAAATGGTATTTCGCGCCGCGGAGCTGCGGCTTCCTGTGGGCGCCGCCTTCGGCACAGGCGGGCCTGCATCCGCTGACGATCTCGCACGGGCTGGGACAGGGCTTTGCCGCCGAGTTCGACTGGACCGGCACGCGGGACTTCACCGCCGCCCTCGCCGCGCCCGCCGGCATCGCCTGCCACCAGCGCCTCGGCGGCGCCATGCTCATGGCGCGCAACGCGGCCCTTGCCCACGCAGGCGCAGCGCTTTTGGCCCAGACTTGGGGCACCGTCCTGGGCGGGCGGGCATCATTCTTTGCGGCGATGGCAACGGTGCGGCTGCCCGTGGTCGACGAGGCGAGCCCGGCGCGCGCGCTGCGCGTCGTGCGCTGGCTCGCCGAGACGCATCACATCGAGGCGGCGATCGCGGCGCTCGACGGCGCGCTGTGGCTGCGCATCGCGGCGCAGGCCTATAACGAGATGTCCGATTACGAGCGGCTGGCGGCGGCGATCGCGGGGGCTTCCTTGCCATGAGAGGATTGCGCCGGGCGCTGGCAGCGTGCGCCGGGCTTGTCGTTCTGTGGGCGCCGTTCGTCGCCACCATCAATCCCGCGAACGCCAAGCTGGTTGCCGATTGGCGGCCGCCGGCGCTGGTGCTGGCGGCGCTCGCCGTGCTCGCCGCGGCGGCGCTCGGCCGGCGCAGGCTGGGGCGGGGGCTGCGCTGGGCGCTCGCGGCGGTCATCCTCGTTGCGGCGCTGCTCCAGGTGGTGGCGGCACTGGTTCAGCATTTTCTCGACCGTTCGCTCGATCTCTATTTCGACGTGCCGCATCTGCCGTCGCTCTTCGGCCTCTTCACCGATGCCGTCGGCGCGATGCGCGCCGATCTGGCGTTCGCGCTGGCGCTCGGCGTGATGCTGGGTCTTCTTGCCGCTATTGCCTGGGCGCTCGGCGCGTGGCAGCGCGCCCTGGTGTCGCGGCAAATCGCCGCCGGAGTGCTGGCGCTGACGCTGGGCGGACTCGTCCTCGCCGCGCTGCCGATCCGGCTGGTTGCGACCGCCGCGCCCGCCGCCGTCGCCGATCAAGCAGCGCGGCTCTATCGCGCCGCCGCGGTGATGACGGGATACGACCAGCGTTATCAAACCGCGCTCGCCGCGCCGGCGCCGGCCGTGGCCGATCTGGCGGCGCTGCGCGGACGCGACGTGTTTCTGGTTTACGTCGAATCCTATGGCACGGCGGTGCTGGACGAGCCCGATTATCGCGCCGTAGTGGCGCCGGCCCTCGCTGCGTTCGCGCACACGGTGGAAGGCGCGGGCTATGATCTCGTCTCGAGCCGCCTGACCTCGCCGGTGTTCGGTGGCGGCTCGTGGCTGGCGCATGCCACGGTGGCGAGCGGGCTGAAGCTCGATCCGTTCCTCTACCGCTTCCTGACCGTGAGCCGGCGCGAGACCCTGCCGCGCTATCTGCGCGCGGCCGGCCACCGCACCGTCGCGGTCATGCCCGGCATCAAGAATCCCTGGCCCGAAGCCACGTTCTTCGGCTTTGAGCGCGGCTATTACGCGACCGATCTCGGCTATGGCGGCCCGCCTTTCGGCTGGTTCGTCATTCCCGACCAGTACACGCTCGCGCGCTTCGATGAAAAGGAGCTTGCCCCCGGCCACGCGCCGCTGTTCGCCGAGATCGTGCTGGTGTCGAGTCACACGCCGTTCGCGCCGGTGCCGCCCTATGTCGCCGACTGGAGCGATGCCGGCCCCTATAAGAGCATCGGCCAGCCGGAATGGAAGCGAATCTACCGCGAGCCCGATTGGGCGCATCTGGAGACGCCTTATCTCGCCAGCGTCGTCTACGACCTGCGCACGCTGGCGGCCTGGCTCGCGCATATCGATGGCAATGGGCTCGTCATCATTCTGGGCGACCATCAGCCGCCGGGCATCGTCTCGGGCGCGACCTCGCCGTGGACCGTGCCGATGCACGTGCTGTCGCGCGATCCCGCGCTCATCGCGCCGTTCGTGCGTGCGGGCTATGTCGCCGGCGCGCATGCCGCCGAAGGAGCCCAAGGTTAAGGGGATGGAAAGCTTCCTCGCCGACTTTCTCCGGGATTTCTCCCGCGGCGGCGCGCAAGGCGCAGGATCCTGATGACGGACGCGATCGAGCGGGCGCAGGAGCATTACCGCGCCCAGGGCTATGCCGTGGTGCGCGGCTTTTTCGCCCCCGACGAAGTGGCCGCCATCGCCGCTTCCTTCGATCGGCACTGGCGCTACCGGCATGGCGCACCGCGCAAGCTGGCGCCACGGCAACCTCTTCTATCGCCAGGGCCAGGATGCGCGGCTCGGCAAAATCCTGCGGCTGGTGCAGTGGCCGGCCTATGTCGATCCGGTGCTCGAGGCGGTGCGGCGCGATCCGCGCTGGCTCGCGCTGCTTGAGCCGCTCCTGGGCCCGACATCAAGCAGATCATCAACCAGCTCCACTGGAAGCCGCCGGGTGCGGCGGCGGCCGAGTTCGCGTATCACCAGGACGTGCGCTTCCGCCGGCCGCGCACGGCCTATCGCGACCTCGCCCAGTCCTATGTCCAGACCGGGATCGCCGTCGATCCGCACCGTCCGCGAGAACGGCGCGATGCGGCTCCTGCCGGGCTCGCATCGCCTGGGCGAGCGCGAGCTGGCCGGCACCGGGGCCGGTGCTCGACCAGAGCGATGGCAGCGAGCGCGGCTCGAGGCTTGCGGGCTCGATCCCGCGCGGGCTCATCGATCTCGCGCTCGAACCGGGCGACGTGGCGTTGTGGAATCTCTATCTCATCCACGGCTCGGGTCCCAACCGCAGCGCCGGCCGACCGCCGCTTCTATCTCAACGGCTATGTCCGCGCCGCCG
Source organism: uncultured Alphaproteobacteria bacterium (assembly GCA_963832575.1). GTDB lineage: Bacteria > Pseudomonadota > Alphaproteobacteria > ATCC43930 > CGMCC-115725 > DATJLY01. The sequence continues at coordinate 352,144 of CAWHUT010000006.1, read as the reverse complement.
ATTGCGACCGCGGCGAATGGGCGTTCCGCGCCGGCGCGCCGGTGCCGTTGGGCGCGCCCGGTCCTCGTCCATTACGAGGACCTCCCGACCCGCCCGGAGCCGCATTATGTCGAGGATTAGGCTCAGTCCGGCTCGGGCGCGAGGGCGGCGGGGTCGAGGAGGCGCTGCATCCGGCTCGCGGCGATGCGGGCAAAGCGCAGGGTTAGCGCCTTGCGCCGCGCGGCCGCCAGCGCGTACGCCACCCCCTCGCGCAGAACATGCGCGCCGAACGGGTCCGCCACGATGAGGCCGCAATCGTCGGGGATAAGCGGCTGCGGAAAATCGGCGGGCACGGCGAAGGCCAGACGGTCGCAGAAGTCGACGATAGTCCGGCCATTTGCGGTCGCTGCGGAAATCCGCTACCGACGATTTGACCTCGACGATGAGGAGGCTGCCGTCGCGGCCCAGCGCCAACGACGATCGGCGCGCCGCCCGTTGGCGAGCGGCACTTCCAGGAGGGTCGCGGCGCCCCGATGCGCCAGCATCCGCGCGACGCCGCGGGCAAGCTCCTTCGCGAGGTCTCGGGCATCGGTCATGGTCGCCGGCAGGACGCGATGAGTATCCTGGAGTTTCCGCGATGAGCGATGAAAAGCGAAGCGTCATCGCCGAGGCGTGGCGGCTCGCCTCACCCTATTGGCGCTCGGACGAGAAATGGCGCGCCTGGCGCCTCCTCGTCGCCGTGATCGCGCTCAATCTCGCCAATGTCTATATCGACGTCCGCATCAATATCTGGAACAACGCCTTCTACAACACGCTCCAGAACCACGACGCGCCCGGCTTCTTCAAGCAGATCGGCATCTTCAGCCTCTTGGCCGCGGCGGCGATCGTGATCTCGGTCTATGCGCTCTATCTCAACCAGATGCTGCAGATCGGCTGGCGGCGCTGGCTGACGCATCGCTATGTCACCGCGTGGCTCACCGACCGCGCCTATTTCCGCCTCCAGCTTCAGGGCCAGGACACCGACAATCCCGACCAACGCATTTCGGAGGACCTCAACCAGTTCACCAGCTACGTCATGGGGCTGGCGCTGGGGATCCTCACCTCGGTCGTGTCGCTGGTGTCGTTCCTCTTCATTCTGTGGGGCCTGTCGGGGCCGGCGACCATCCCGCTCTTCGGCTGGACCACGCTGCACATCCCGGCCTATCTGGTGTGGGCCGCGCTCATCTATGCCGGATTCGGCACCTGGCTCACGGTCAAGATCGGGCGGCCGCTGGTGCCGCTCAATTTCGCGCAGCAGCGCTTCGAGGCCGATTTCCGCTTCAGCCTCGTGCGCCTCAGGGAGAACGCCGAGAGCATCGCTTTCTATGGCGGCGAGGAGCCGGAGTCCGAAGTGTTCCATCGCCGCTTCGGCCGCGTCTTTGACAATTTCTGGCGCATCATGGTGCGGCGGAAGTATCTCAACTGGTTCACCTCGGGCTATGGCCAGGCGGCGATCATCTTTCCCTATGTCGTCGCGGCGCCGCGCTATTTCGCGGGCCAAATTCAGTTGGGTGCGCTGATGCAGGTGGGCGATGCGTTCCAGTCGGTGCAGAACTCGCTGTCCTTCATCATCAACGCCTATACCGACATTGCCGCATGGTCGGCGGTGACGCAGCGGCTGTCGACCTTCGACCGCCACATGAGCGCGATCGCCGCCGAGGTGCACGCGCCCCAGCGCATCGTGATCGAGCGCCGCGACGCGGGCCTGGCGGTCGAGGCGCTCGACCTCAACCTGCCCGACGGCAGCGCGCTCCTGCGCGGCCTTACCTTCAGCGCGCAGGGGGGCGAGGCGCTTCTCATCACCGGGCCGACCGGGGTCGGCAAGAGCACGGTGATGCGCGCCGTGGCGGGTCTGTGGCCATGGGGCAGCGGCACGATACGGCTCGCGGCGGGACGGCATCTCTTCCTGCCGCAGCGACCCTACCTGCCGCTGGGCACGCTCGGCGATGCGCTGCACTATCCCCGCACGGGCGAGGCGGTCGATGACAAGCGCCTGGCCGAGCTCCTGGAGCTTGTCGGCCTCGGCGACTTCATCGCCGCGCTCGGCCAGACCGACAACTGGGCGCAGCGCCTGTCGCTGGGCGAGCAGCAGCGCCTCGCCTTCGCCCGCATTCTCCTGGTGGCGCCCACGCTCGTCTTCCTCGACGAGGCGACCTCGGCGCTCGACGAGGCGTCCGAGGGCGCGCTTTATCGCCTGCTGCGCGCCGCCACGCCGAGCCCGACGGTGGTGAGCATCGGCCATCGCAACACGCTCAAGGCCTATCACGACCGCAGCATCGACGTGGCGCGCTTCAGCGCGCGGCGCCACGACATCATGCCGGCGGCGGATTGAGGAAAGGAGGCTTGCGATGCGGCTTGACGGCAAGACCGCCATCGTCGTCGGCGCCGGACAGAGTCCGGGCGACGGCATCGGCAACGGCCGCGCCACGGTGCTGCGCTTCGCGCAGGAAGGCGCCCGCGTCATGGCGGTCGACCGCGACCTCGCCGCGGCGGAAGAGACCGCGGCGATGGCGACGGCCGCCGGCAGCGAGTGCGTGGCCTTTGCCGCCGATGTCACCGACGAGGCGGCGCTTGCCGCGATGATCGGCGCCGCCCACGCGCGCTGGGGCCGCATCGACATCCTGCACAACAATGTCGGCGTCAGCGTCGCGGGCGGCGATGCCTCGCCGTTGGAAATCACCACCGCGGCCTTCGACCGCATCGTCGCCATCAACCTGCGCGGCACGGTGATGGCGTGCAAGCACGTGCTGCCGATCCTGCGCCGCCAGCGCGCCGGCGCCATCATCAACATCGCGTCGGTAGCGGCGTGGGAGAATTACCCCTACGTCGCCTACAAGGCGACCAAAGCCGGGATGATCGCCTTCACCCAGCAGATCGCCATCCAGAATGCCGAATACGGCGTGCGCGCCAACGTCATCCTGCCGGGCCTGATGGACACGCCGATGGCGGTCGATACGCGGGCGCGCGCTACCGGCAAGACGCGCGCCGAGGTCGCGGCAATGCGCAATGCCCGCGTGCCGCTGCGCCGCCGCATGGGCACCGCCTGGGACGTCGCCAACGCCGCGCTGTTCCTGGCCTCCGACGAGGCGGGCTTCATTACCGGCGTGGCCCTGCCGGTAGACGGCGGCGCGCTGGTGAATATCGGCACGCTGGGGTGAAAGAGCGGGCTCGCGCTTTTCCAACAGTTTGTGGGACCACGCCTTTCAGATCACGAACTCGGGCTCCGGGCCGGCGGGGGCGCCGCCGAGGTCGAGGTCTTCGAGGATGCGTTCCTTCCAGTCCTGGAGCCGCGCCTCGGTGCGCCGGCGCGGGCGCGGCAGGTCGATGCGGTATTGCGCCTGCACGCGGCCCGGGCGCGCGCGCATCACCACCACGCGGTCGCTCAGTACCAAGGCCTCCTCGATATCGTGGGTGACGAACAGCATGGTCGGCTGCTCGGCGCGCCAGATCTCGAGGAGATGGTCCTGCAAGCCGAAGCGCGTGAAGGCGTCGAGCGCGCTGAAGGGCTCGTCCAGGAGCAGCACCTGCGGCCGCGCGACGAGCGCGCGCGCAATCGCCGCGCGCTGCGCCATGCCGCCCGAAAGCTGCTGCGGCAGCGCATCCACGAACGCCAGCAGCCCAACCCGCGCCAGCGCCTTTTCGGCCAGGGGCCAGCGCTGATCGCGCGGGCGCTTCAGGAGCGCGAACTCGACATTCTCGCGCACGCTGAGCCAGGGCATGAGGCGCGGCTCCTGGAAGACGAGCCCGACTTCCGACCGCGGCCCGGTGACGGCCACGCCGTCGAGCGTGACGCGGCCCTCCGTCGGCGTCTCGAGCCCGCCGACGATACGCAACAGCGTGCTCTTGCCGCAGCCGCTGGTGCCGACGATGCCGACGATCTCGCCGCGATCGACCGCAAGGTCGATGTGGCCGAGCGCCTGGAAGTCGTCAAACCGCTTGGACAGGCCGGTGATCGCGAGCATGCTCTTTCCTCTCCTCGGCCGCCTGCAGCGAATCCTGCCACCCGACGAAGCGCCTTCCTACGGTGGCGAGCGCGACATCGCTCAATTTGCCGAACACGGCAAAGAGCAGGATGCTGGCGATGATGTTGGCGGGCCGCCCGGTCTGCTGCCCGTCGATGAGCAGGAAGCCCAGCCCCTGGCTCGCCCCCATGAACTCGGCGGCGACGACGAACATCCACGCCAGCCCCAGCCCGCCGCGCAAGCCCGTGATATAGGCCGGCAGCGTCGCCGGCAGCAGCACGCGCCGGACCAGCGCCACGCCCTCCAGCCCATGCACCCGCGCCACCTCGACGAGCTTGCGATCGACCTGCTGGATGCCGGCCATGACGTTGAGATAGATCGGGAAGAACGCGCCGATCGCGATCAGCGTCACCTTCGAGGCCTCGAAGATGCCGAGCCACAGCACGAACAGCGGCACCCACGCCATCGACGGAATGGTGCGCAGCGCCTGCAGCATCGGGTCGAAGAGCCGCCGCCACGTCGCGGAATAGCCGGTGAGCGCGCCCAGCACCGTCGCCGCCACCGTGCCCATGAGGAACCCGACCGCCACGCGCATCAGCGTGACTTCGATATGCCCCGCCAGCTCGCCGCTCGCCCAGAGGTCGTGCAGGGCGACCGCCACCGCGGTGGGCGGCGGCAGCAGGTTGCGCGGCGCCAGCCCGGTGCGCGACAGCACTTCCCATAACACCAGGAAGAGCACCGGCAGTACCAGCCCCGCGCTGCTTCCGGCGATGAAGCGGCGCGCGCGCCGGACGATGTGGGCCAGCATGGTTATTTCGCCGTCGCCCGATCGCGCGCGACGACGCGGGTGATGTATTGCGGATCGATGAGCGCGTCGGCGGTCAGGACGATATCGGTATCGGCTGGAATGACGCCGCTTTCCTTGAGCACGCCGCCCGCCGCGATGATGTTGTCGTGCTGGACGCGGCCGATCATGCCGCTGGAGAGGTCGTTGCGCTCGAGCTGCCGGGCGGCGACCGCGTCGGTTATCTTCGATGCCTTGGCGACGATGGCGCGCAGTTCGTCGGGGTGCGCGAGCGACCATTGGCGCGCGGTCTCATAGACGGTAAGGACGCGCTCGACGACATCGGGATGCGCCTTGGCGAAATCCTCGCGCACGTTGAGGAAGCCCCAGCTATTGAGGTCGGGATCGCGGAAAAAGAGGCGCGAGCCCTTGTCGATCTCGGTCTCGGCCATGTAGGGATCGAGCCCGGCCCAGGCATCGACATCGCCGCGCTCCATCGCCACGCGTCCGTCGGGATGCTGCAGCAGCACCATCTTCACGTCCTGGCTCTTCATCCCGTTGAGGGCGAGCGCGCGCAGCAGAAAGATGTGCGGATCGGTGCCGCGCGTCACCGCGATGCGCTTGCCCTCGAGGTCCTTGACGGTGTGGATGGGCGAGTCCTTGAGCACGACCAGCGCGGTCCATTCCGGCTTCGAATAGATATAGACGGCCTTGATCGGCACGCCGTTGGCTTTGGCCATGAGCGCCGCCGCCCCGGCCGAGGAGCCGAAATCGATGCTGTTGCCGTTGAGGAATTCGAGCGCCTTGTTGCTGCCGAGGCTCAGCACCCATTCGACCTTGGTGCCGTCCTTGGCGAATTCCTGCTCCATCAGGCCCTTGTCGCGCAGGACCAGGCTGACTGGGCTGTAATAGGCCCAGTCGAGCCGCAGCGTCCCGACCTTGTCGGCCGCCGCCGCCGGCAGCGCCAGGAGGACCACCGCAAACGCGGCCAGCACGCCGCCCCGCCACCCGAACCCACTGCGCATCACACTCTCCCTTGTTGGTTCGCGCGCCCGGCGGCACGGGCAAAAAAAACCGCCGCAGCCTGGGCTGGGCGGTCGCGCCCTCGCTTTAGCCGCATTTCTAGAGCGCCCGCAAGCTGTAGCTCAAATCGGCGCTGGAGAACTACGCTAATTCCCGAAAGAATTCCCGTCAATAGTTCTATTGTACAAAAACCATTCGTTATTAGGGGCCGCGCCGTCGGTTGCGCTTTGCGGCCCAGCCGCTAGAAAGGGTGAGAACAGATCGGGACGGCATCATGGCGCAGGAGCGCGACGACAATCAGTTTCGCGCGGCGCGCCTGGCCAAGCTCGCGGAACTGCGCCGGCTGGGCTGCGAGCCCTATCCGGCCTCGTTCGACCGCGATGCCGAGGCCAAAACCCTGGAGGAGCGCTATGCCGCCCTGCCGCCCGGCACCCAGACGACCGACCGCGTCGCCGTCGCCGGCCGCATCCGCGCCATCCGCAACAGCGGCATGTTCATCGATCTCCACGACGCCACTGGCAAGATCCAGATCTTCAACCACAAGAACCATCTGACGCCAGAACAGCTCGCGATCGTGCGCTTGCTCGACCTCGGCGACATCATCGGCGTGGAAGGCGTGGTGCGGCGCACCCCGCGCGGCGAACTCACGGTCGATGGCCACCAGGTGCGCGTGCTCGCCAAAGCCTTGCTGCCGCTGCCGGAGAAGTTCCACGGCCTCGCCGATATCGAGACGCGCTATCGCCAGCGCTATCTCGACCTCATCATGAGCGAGGAAAGCCGCACCACCTTGCGCCGCCGCAGCGCGGTGATCGCCGCCTTACGCCAGCGCCTGCTGGCGCGCGGCTTCCTCGAGGTCGAGACGCCGATGCTGCACGCCATTCCTGGCGGCGCCTCGGCCAAGCCGTTCGTCACCCACCACAACGCGCTCGACCTCGAGCTCTATCTGCGCGTGGCGCCGGAACTCCACCTGAAGCGGCTTCTGGTCGGCGGGCTATCCGACCGGCTGTTCGAGATCAACCGCAACTTCCGCAACGAGGGCCTGTCGCCGCGGCACAATCCGGAATTCACCTCGCTCGAGCTCTATCAGGCCTATGTCGATTACAGCGCGATGATGACCCTCGCCGAGGACCTTATCGCCGGCGTCGCCACGGACGTGCTGGGCACGACGCGCATCCGCTATGGCGAGCGCGAGGTCGATCTCGCCGCACCGTGGCCGCGCCGCGCGATGGCGGATCTGGTGCGCGAGCGCACCGGCGTCGATTTCAGGGCGATCGACGACGACGCGGCAGCACGCCAGGCCGCGCGCGGCATCGGCGCCGAGCTTGCCGACACGGCCGGCTGGGGCCGCGCGCTCGAGGCCGCGTTCAGCGCTACGGTCGAGGCGAGCCTCCTGGCGCCGGTGCACGTCATCGGCTTCCCGCGCGAGATCTCGCCGCTCGCCAAGGCCGATCCGGCCGACGCGCGGCTCACCGAGCGGTTCGAGACCTACATCAACGGCTGGGAAGTGGCGAACGCGTTTTCCGAGATCAACGACCCCATCGATCAGCGCGCGCGCTTCGAGGCGCAGATGCGCGAACGCGCGGCCGGCGACGAAGAGGCGCAGCATCTGGATGAGGATTTCGTCACCGCGCTCGAATACGGCATGCCGCCGGCGGGCGGGCTCGGCATCGGCATCGACCGGCTGGTGATGCTGCTGACCGACAGCCCGTCGATCCGCGACGTCATCGCCTTCCCGACGATGCGGCCGAGATAGCGCCGCCTCATTCGGCGGGCTTGAGCGCCGGCGTGCGCAGCAGCGCGGCATAGATGGCGCTGCAGGCCAGCCCCGATCCCAGGATCACAATGCCCATCGGCCACGGCGTGCCGTCGTAGAGCGCGTTGACGACATAGCCGCCGAGCGCGCCGCACAGCATCTGCACGATGCCGAGCAGCGCCGAGCCCGTGCCGGCCATGTGCTTCAAGGGCTCGAGCGCCGCGGCGACCGCGTTGGGCATGACCAGCGTTTGGCCGAAGCAATAGACCATGACCGCGATCATCACCGTCAGCGGCCCGCTCCATGGCATCATCGGCACGACGATCACACAGATGCCGCCGAGGATGAGAATGGCGCACCCCCAGCGCAGCACGCGGCGGCCCGGATGGCGCCGCAACAGCCGCTTGTTGGTGCCGGCGCCCACCACCAGCGTCACCGCCAGGAGCGCGAAATAAAAGCCGTAATGGTCGGCCCGCACGCCGTAATACTGCACGAACACGAACGGCGAGGCCGACAGGAAGGCGAAAATGCCGACCCAGCACAGGCCGTTGAGGAAAGCGAACCCGATCGTGGTGCGGGTGCTGAGGAAGAGCCAGTAATTGGCGCTGATGCGCCTGAGAGCCAGGGCGCTGCGGTCTGCCTCTTTCAGCGATTCACCCAGCAGCACCCACGCCGCAACGTCGAGCACGGCGGCCCAGCCGGCGATGAAAAAGAAGATCGACGGCCAGCCCCAGCGCACCAGGAGCGCGCCGCCCAGGATCGGCGCGAGCAGCGGCCCCACGGCAAAGACGGTGGTGAGCGACGACATCATGTGTGCCGCGCGGTCGCCGGCGACATGGTCGCGCACCATCGCGCGCACGACGACCGGGCCGCCGCAGGCGGCAATGCCCTGGATGACGCGCGCCGCCACCAGCACCTCGATGCGCCGGCTCAAGGCGCAAGCGAGCGTCGCGAGCACGTAGATCGCGAGCGCCACAATGAGCACGGGCCGGCGGCCGAAGCGGTCCGACACCGGTCCCACCCCGAATTGGCCCGCAGCATAGCCGATGAGATAGAGGCTGAGCGTGAGCTGCACCTGATCGGGCGCCGCACTCAGCGACCGCCCGAGCGCCGGCAGCGCCGGCAGGATCATGTCGATGGAGAGCGCATTCACCATCATGAGGGCGCCCAGGAGGACGATGAAGGCGCGCGATTGGGGAGCGATCATCCGCTGCTACTACGGATTCTCGAGGCTCAGGATGCCGCTGTCATAGTCGTAAGCGAAGAGCTCGGCATAGCGGCCCCAGTTGATCACCATCTCGAGCACGCGCTGCGCTTCATCGTCGGAGAGATGATCTTCGAGCTCGGCCAGGAAGCGGCTTTCGGGCGCGCTGTGGCCGGGCCGCTCGTCGAGGACCTTGCGGATATGCGCCACGAGCGGGATCGAGCGCCGGATGTGGTCGGCGAAGATCTGCTTGCGATGGAGCAGGTCGGCCGCCGCGAACGACCGCCCTGCCGGCAAGGTCTCGATGTCGCCGCCCCCGACATGGGCAAAGCCCAGAAGCTGCAGCGCGTCGATCAGCACCATGAGATCGTCGGTCGAAAGATGCTCGCTCTCGGCCAGCCGCGGCAGATCGGCGCGGCCCTCGTAGGGCGGCGCCGACAGTGCGTCGAGCAGCCCCGCGAGCTGCTGGATCGAGGCGTCCGGCAAACGGTAGGCGATGTCGATGGTCTCGGCGCGTGCGCCGCGCTTGCCGCCTTCGCGCCCCGGCACGGTGGTGAGCAGCGTGTAGACCTCGTCGACGAGGCGGCGGAAGACGGGCGTGTTGGGATCGCGCGGGCGCGGCATCGGCACGGGGATGTCGGCGCGGATCGTCGCGGGATCGCTGCCGAAGACGATGATGCGGTCGGCGAGCTCGACCGCCTCCTCGATATTGTGCGAGACGATGATGATGCCCTTGGTCGGCACCCGGCGCTCGAGCCACAGATCGGTGATGTCGCCGCGCAGCGTCTCGGCCGTCAGCACGTCGAGCGCGGAGAACGGCTCGTCGAGCAGCAGCACGTCGGGATTGACCACGAGCGCGCGGGCGAAGCCGACGCGCTGGCGCATGCCGCCGGAAAGCTCCTTGGGATAGGCGGATTCGAAACCGTCGAGACCGATGAGATCGATCGCCGCGACCGCGCGCCGCCGCCGTTCGGCGCGGGCCACGCCCAACGCCTCCAGCCCCAATTCGACATTGCCGAGCACGGTGAGCCAGGGGAACAGCGCGAACGACTGGAACACCATGGCGACGCCTTCGGCCGGCCCGTGCAGCTCCTGGCCGCGGTAGCGCACGGCGCCGCCCGAGGGCGCGGTCAGTCCGGCGAGGATGCGCAGAAAGGTCGATTTTCCCGAGCCCGACTTGCCCAGGATGGCGACGATCTCGCCTTCGGCCAACGCGAAGTCGATATTGTCGAGCACGAGGCGCCCGGCATGCCCGGCGCTCTGGTAGGTCTTGCTGACGCACTCGGCGGTGATCAGGCTCGAGGCGGCCATGGGCAGCGGGTTCTTCATCAATCGAGCCGCAAACGCTCTTCGGCGAGGCGATAAAGACGCCGCCACACCAATCGGTTGAACACCAGGACGAACAGGCAGAGCACGGTAATGCCCAGCGCGAGCCGCGGGAAGTCCCCGCGTTCGGTCTCGATCGCGATATAGGCGCCGATGCCGGTAGCGGTCAGCGTGGTGTCGCCCCAGCGCGCGATCTCCGCGACGATGCTGGCGTTCCACGACCCGCCCGACGGCGGTCACGGCGCCGGTGACGAAGGCCGGGAAGATGCCGGGCAGCACCAGGCGCCGCCACCACAGCGAGCCGCGCACCGCCGAGATTGCCGGCGACGAGCTGATAATCGGTCGGCAGCGCCAGCGTGCCGGCGATGACGTTGAACAGGATGTACCACTGCGTGCCCAGGATCATCAGCGGCGACAGCCAGATCTCCGGGTTGAGGTGCAGCACGACGATGGCGCTCACGGCGAGGGGAAAGAAGAGATTGGCGGGAAACGCGGCGAGGAACTGGATCCACGGCTGGACTTGGCGCGCGAGCTGCGGCCGCAGCCCGATCCACACGCCGATCGGCACCCAGACGAGCGCGGCCAGCACGATCAGCACGACGACGCGCACCAGCGTGATGCTGGCCGAGGAAGACGACATAGCCGACCTCGCGCCAGCCCGACCTCGTGCCGGACGATGCTGTAGATCACGGCGAGCCCCGCCGCGGCGCCCGCGACCAGGACGACGTTCCACGCCCAGTCGAACAGACGCTGGCGCCACGCCGGCGCGGGCGGGCGGGCGCGGCGCTCCGGCAGCGGGATGCGCTGCCACAGCCGGCTGGCGAGCGAGGTCACCGCGTCGGCCGCATGTCCCATCAGGCGGAAGAGCCGCGCCCGCTGCAGCATCATCAGGAACCATGGCGGATCGAGCTCGTCGCAGCCGATCTCCTCGACCTTGAAGCGCTGCACCCACGCCAGCAGCGGCCGGAACAGAAGCTGGTCGTAGAGCAGGATCAGCACCAGCATCGCGATGATGGCATAGAAGACGGCGTGCAGGTCGCGCTGGTCGATCGCGACCGAGATGTAGGAGCCGATGCCCGGCAACAGCACGGTGTTGTCGGAGACGCTGATCGCCTCGGACGCGACAACGAAGAACCAGCCGCCCGACACCGACATCATCATGTTCCAGACGAGCTGCGGCAGCGCGAACGGCACTTCGAGCTGCCAGAAGCTCTGCCACGGCGACAGGTGATACATGCGCGCCGCCTCGCGCAGATCGTGCGGCACCCCGATGAAGGACTGGTACAGGCTGAACGTCATGTTCCAGGCCTGCGAGGTGAAGATGGCGAAGATCGCCGCGCACTCGTAGCCCAGGAGGCTGCCGGGAAAGAGCGCGACGAAGCCGGTCACGGTGATCGAGAGGAAGCCCAGGATCGGCACCGACTGGAGCACGTCGAGCATCGGCAGAAGGAGCTTCTCCGCCCGCCGGCTCTTCGCCGCTGCCGCGGCATAGGCGAGGCTGAAGACGAGGCTGAAGGCCAATGCCAGCACCATCCGCAGCACCGTGCGCAGCCCGTATTCCGGCAGATGCCACGGGTCGAGCGAGATCGGCAGCGCCTCGCCCGGCTGATAGGGCACGCTCATCTGCCGGCTCGCCCACGCGATCACCATGATCGCGCCGATCACCAGCGGCAGCGCCACCCCGTCCCAATAGCTGGGCCGCAGGCGCGACGGCCAGGCGATGGACGGCACCCCCCAACGCTGCGCCATGGAATACGAGACCGATTCTTGGCGGTACGGCTGGCGCTGGTGTAGCCCGAAAGGCGGCCAGGGGCGACCGAAAAACCGGTGCTGCCATGAAACCGCAATGAACCGCGCCGGCACCGCCGGAACCGCGGGGTGTTCACCCGGCGCGGGGCGCTTTAAGATGCTGGCCGTGGAGCGGGGAGACGGTCATGGATATCGACGTTCGCCTGGGTATCGACTATGCGCGCCACGACGGCGTCGCGTTGGCCGGCGATCTCTACGCGCCCAAGGAGGCGGGCAGCTACCCCGCCATCATCGCCATGCATGGCGGCGGCTGGCAGCTGGGCGCGCGCGATGCCTACCGCTTCTGGGGGCGGTATCTTGCGGCGCGCGGCTATACGCTCTTTGCCGCAAGCTATCGGCTGTCGAAGCCGGGCGAGCCGACCTGGCCCCACGCCGTTCACGACATCCGCGCCGCAGTACAGTTTCTCAAGGGCAGCGGCGCGGGCGTGAAGGTCGATGGGAACCGCATCGCGCTCATGGGCGATTCCGCCGGCGGGCACCTTGCCGCGCTGGTGGCGCTGGCGGGAGACCGGCCGGAATTCGCGGGCGCCTATCGCGACGATGCCCATGCGCGCGCTGGCCACCAAGGTGAAGGCGGTGATCGGCGTCTACGGCGTCTATGACCTGCTGCAGCAGTGGCAGCACGACCTGACCTCGCGGCCGCGCGATCCGATCGTGGAGAAGTTCTTAGGGACCGCGCCGATGGACAACCGGCGCCTTTACTTCGACGCCTCGCCGCTGAGCTACGTCACCACCGACAACAACGCCACCGCCTTCCTGTTGAGCTATGGCACCGAGGACGACATCGTCGACCGCGCGACGCAGTCGGAAGTCTTCCTCACCGCACTGAAACAGGCGCGCTTTTTCGTGCGGACCGGGGTCATTCCCGGCGCCGGGCATTTCTGGATGTCGGACCCGGTCGACGAGCCCGGCGGCTTCACCGCCCACCTCGCGCCGCGCCTGCTCCGGTTTCTCGCCGAGAAACTATAGCCCGAGGCCGGCGCCCGCCCGGCTTCTGGGCGCAATAGTTTCAACTTTTCATCATTGGTTAATGGGTTTGCCGGAGGATTGCGGCGCTCCATCGCATGCGATTGTAGGAATACATGCATTCCGCCGTGCCCAAGCCTTTCGTGCGCACCAAGTCCGGTCAGGGCCTGATGCTGTTTCTCGCCTTTTCGGCGCTCGTTTCGACATCGGTAGGGTACGGCTTCTACAGCTCCAGCGTGCGCTGGTTCCAAGAGCACAAGAGCGAAGAGAAGAGCACGGCGCTGCGGCTCGTCGACGCGTTCGTCGACAGCTATTCCTCCTATCGTGCCAAGTTCGGGCCGGACGCGCCGGTGCCGGCGACCTTCCGCGCCCATTCGCTCGACCTCTTCCGCAAGGCCGCCGGGGGCGCCGATGATCTCAGCATAAGCTGGGTCGGGCGCGTCAACCGGTCGATCACCGCCCCGCCGACCGACGCCGATATGGCGCACACGATCGAGAGCTTCGCCGGCCGGACCAATCCCAAGGCCAGCACGCAGCTTTTGTCGATCGGCGGACAACTCGTGTTCCGCACCATCTATCCTTCCTATGCCAAGGAGCAGAGCTGCGTCGACTGCCACAACAAGATCCAGCCCGACCAGCACTGGAAGCTCGGCGACCTCATGGGCGCGTTCTCGATCGACGTGCCGGCCGGCCCCTTCATGCGCTCGAGCGCTTTGCAGGCGACCGGATTGGGCCTCGCACTCCTGCTCGCGCTGAGCATAGTCGGCATCATCGTCGCGCGCCTGCACTACCGTCAGATCAACGAGCGCGAAGCCGCCCAGGCCTCGCTCAAGGACAGCGAGGAGCGCTTCCGGGATTTCGCCGAGTCGGCTTCCGATTGGTTCTGGGAGCAGGACGAGAAGATGCGCTTCACCTTTGTCTCGCGCGGATCGCCCGATGACGACGGCGCTAACGTCATCGGCAAGACGCGGCAGGAGCTCGTCACCACCGGCCGCCATTTCGGCCTTTCCGACGATCAGTGGACGCTCTACGAGACCGCCGTCAGCGAGCATCGTCCGTTCCAGAATCTCCGCTTCCAGCGCTTGAGCGCCGACGGCACGCCCCATCACATCAGCGTCAGCGGCCGGCCGATCTTCGACGCCGCGGGGCGCTTCCGCGGCTATCGCGGGATCGGGCGGGACGTGACGGTCGAGGCCATCATCGAGCTCGAGCTCGGCCAGCGCGTCGAGGAACGCACCGCCGAGCTGCGCAGCGCCCAGAGCGAACTGTTGCGCAAGGAGCGCCTGTCGACGCTGGGCCAGCTCACCGCCACGGTCGCGCACGAGCTGCGCAATCCCCTGAGCGCCATCCGCAATACCGTGTTCGCGCTCAAGGAGACCATCGCCGGCGCCGGGCTCAACCTGGAGCGGCCGCTGTCGCGGGTCGAGCGCAACATCCAGCGCTGCGACCGCATCATCACCGAACTCCTGGACTTCACGCGGCTGCGCGATCTCAACCGCAGCAAGGTCGATGCCGACGCTTGGCTCGAGGACGTGCTGAGCGAGCAGCGCCCGGCGCCGGGTATCGCGCTGCGTACCGAATTTGGCGCGCGCGGACACCGCTTCGCTTTCGACTCCGAGCGGATGCGGCGCGTCATCGTCAATCTGATCGAGAACGCCGCGCAGGCGATGGCCGATGGATCGGGCAACGGGGCGGACCGTGCCATCGTCGTCAGCAGCAGCGCTTCGGCGGACTGCTACGAGATCGTGGTCGCGGACAACGGCCCCGGCATTCCTGCCGACGTGCTGCCCAAGGTGTTCGAGCCGCTGTTCAGCACCAAGAGCTTCGGCACCGGGCTCGGCCTGCCGACGGTGAAGCAGATCGTCGAGCAGCACGGCGGCACGGTCGAGATCACGTCCTCGCCGGGCAGCGGCACGCGGGTGGTCGTCCGCCTGCCCAATCGGGTAACTCAGGAGCTGGCAGCATGACGATGCGCGTATTCATCATCGACGACGATCGCGACCACGCCGAGAGCATCGCCGACGTGCTGACGATGCGCGGCTACGAGACCGAGCTCGCCTTCAGCGGCGAGGCCGGGCTGGCGCGCTTCCGCGAGACGGATTTCGACATCGTCTTCATGGACGTGAAGCTGCCCGGGCATGAACGGCGTCGAGACCTTCTTCGAGTTCCGCAAGATCCGGCCCGAGGTCAAGGTCATGCTGATGACCGGCTTCAGCCTCGAGCAGCTCATCGCCCAGGCGGTCGAGAACGGCGCCTTGGGCGTGCTGCGCAAGCCGTTCGAGATCAAGGACCTCCTCGACGTCCTCGACCAGGTGAAGCCGCGCGGCATGGTGCTCGTCGCCGACGACGATCCGGAATTCGCCGCCAGCCATCGAGCCGATCCTGCGTCCAGCACGGCTATCGCGTGAAGATCGTCACCTCCGGGCGCGAGGCGCTCGAGAAGGCCGCGACCGACGGCGTCGACTGCCTCATCCTCGACCTCAAGATGCCCGTGCTGTCCGGGCTCGAGGTCTACGTCAAGCTCAAGGAGGCGGGCCGGTCGCTGCCGACCATCTTCGTCACCGGCTTCCCCGGCGAGCGCAACATCGCCTTGGCGCAGCTCCAGCAGCCGGTCGACCAGGACGTGCTGATGAAGCCGTTCGATCCCGCCGATCTTCTCGACGCGGTCGATGCGTTGACCGGCACCAAGAATGACCGCAGACACGTCGCATAGTTCCGCCGCTCCGGCAATGGATCAGCGCATCCTGATCGTCGACGACGATCAGGAGTTCGCCGAATTGATTGCCGACATCTGTCGCCCCGGCCGGGTACGAGGCGGTCATCGCCGACCGCGCCGAGACCGCGGCGGCTATGCTCCAGAGCCTGGGGCCGCCGGTGGCGATGCTCGACATCAGGCTCGGCCGCGTCCTCCGGCGTCGATCTTCTGACCAGCCTCAAGACGCAGCGCCCCGACCTCATCTGCGTGATGATGACGGCGCATGCCGACACCCAGACGGCGATCGCCGCGATGCGCCAGGGCGCCTACGACTATTTCGACAAATCGGCCGAGCCCGCCGAGCTTCTGGCCGTGCTCGACCGCTGCTTCGAGAAATGCCGCCTCCAGCAGGAGAACCGTCGCGCCTACGACGCGCTGCGCATCGCCAAGGAGGCCGCCGAAAAGGCCAACCGCGCCAAATCCGAGTTCCTCGCCAACATCAGCCACGAGCTGCGCACGCCCTTGAACGCCATCATCGGCTTTTCCGAAGTGATGATGCAGCGGCATCCTCGGCCCGGTCGGCAACGAGAGCTATCTGCGGCTATCTCAAGGACATCCACGACAGCGGCATCGATCTCCTCAACATCATCAACGACATTCTCGACCTGTCCAAGGCCGAGGCGGGCAAGCTCGAGCTCTCCGAGCAGACGGTCGACGTGGCCGGCGTGCTCGACGCGGTGTGCCGCCTGATGACGACCAAGATCGAGAGCGCCGGCGCTCACCGTGGAGAACCGGCTTGCGCCGAAGCTGAGCCTTCTCTTCTGCGACCGGCTCAAGCTCAAGCAGGTGCTGCTCAACCTGCTGTCCAACGCGGTGAAGTTCTCGCCGCGCGGCGGCCGCATCGAGATCGCCGCCCGCTCCGATGCCGAGGCCGGCTTCACCATCGTCATCCAGCGACACACGGCATCGGCATCGCCAAGGACGACATCCCGCGCGTGCTGCAGCCGTTCGAGCAGGTCGAAAGCTCCTTGAGCCGCACCCATAACGGCACCGGCCTCGGCCTGCCGCTGAGCGCGGCGATGATGACGCTGCACGGCGGCACTCTCGCCATCGACAGCGAGATCGAGCAAGCGGCACGTCCGTCACCCTCACCTTCCCGCGCGCGCGCCTCGTCGATGCGTGGCGAGGATGGCGCCGCCGACGCCCTGGCGCTCGACGCCGCAACCGAGCCCGGTGCCGACCGCGAGCCGCAGCGCTACAGCTACGGCTGAGAGCCGCCCGATCCGCCTCAGCGCCAGAACTGCCGCGTCGCGATCCGCGCGCCCTCGGCCATGGCGGCGAGCTTGGCCCAGACCACGGCGGGATCGACCGCAGCCTGCCCGACCCAGGTGCCATAGCCGCAATCGCTGCCGGCGATGACGTTCTCGCGCCCGACCAGGTTGGCATAATGCGCGATGCGCTGGGCGATGAGCTCGGGATGCTCGATGAAATTCGACTTCGATTCGATGACGCCGGGAATGAGGAGCTTGCCGTCGGGCAGCTTGACCCGCTCGAACAACGCCCACTCGTGCGCGTGGCGCGGATTGGCGGCCTCGAACGACAGGCCGGCGGGGCGCGCCGCGAACGCGATGTCGATGATGTCGGCGAGCGCCACGTCGCAATGATGCGGCCCCTCGTAATTGCCCCAGCACAGATGGAGCCGCATGCGCTCGGGCGGCAGGCCCGCGACCGCGCGGTTCAGCGCCTCGACATGGAGCCGCGCCATGGCGCGGAACTCCTCGAGCCCGAGCGCTGCGAACTGGATGTGCCGGCCCATCGCAAGATCGGGACAGTCGAGCTGCAGCACGAATCCGGCGGCGACGATCGCCTCGTATTCGGGCCGCATCGCCTCGGCGATCGCCTCGAGATAGGCCTCGTGGCTCGGATAATGGCCGTTGTGGAAGAACAGCGAGACGAGCCCGGGCGAGGCGGCGGTGAGGAACGCCTCCGCCGTGCCGGTGCCCGGCCGAGCGCGGCGTCGAGATTGGCGATGTCGGCGGCCACGGCGCGCGTATCGCGCGCCGCGACCGGGCCGGTGCAGCCCGGCGTCTTGCGCCGCGACCGCCCGGGATCGCCGAAGACGCGGCGCGCCAGCTCGGGGAAATCGACGAGATCCTGGTATTGCAGCGGATGGCTGACGCCGCCGAACCCGTCGAGCCGGTCCTTGATGTAGGTCGCGTAGCTCGGCTTGCTCATTTCGCCGTCCGTTGACGATGTCGATCCCGGCCTCTTGCCTGGCGGGCGACGATGGCGGCAACGGCGGCGCGGATCCCGCGCGGCCAAGCGCGGCGCGGATCGACCGGGACGCCTTCCTCCTTGGCGAACATGGCGCGGATCAGGTCCTCGGGCCGCGGCAGGCTGCCGGTATGGGTAGTCAGGAAGCGCTCGGTGCTGCGGTGCATGGTGCCCGGAGCCTAGCATCGCCCGGCAAATCCCGGCAATCGTCCCGGCGCGATGCCGCGGCGCGACAACCCGTCGCCATTTCCGGGCACCGCAATGCTTGAGCGCCCCGCGCATCCAAGGTATATATAAACGCCTTAACAGACTGGTCGGCGGTCCCCATATGGGTCGGGACCGCCGGACGATCGTATGCTCCGGTCATACACAGAGAGATTTGCGCATGCGGGCGAGTTTTGTCCGGCGCCTACGCTATTGAACGGCCGCCGGTCCAGGAAGGCGCGTCCTCGCAGGACGTAGAGCGGACCGAAGAGCGCACTGCCGAGGCGGCTGCTACCTCGGGCACGGTGCTGCGCTCCAACCTGCCGGACGAGGCGGGGGGTGCGGGCGACGCCCTGCGCCGCTATCTGCGTGAGATTTCCGGCGCCGAGTTGCTGACCCGCGACCAGGAAGTGGCGCTGGCCCAGCGGATCGAGGCCGGCCGTGCCATTCTGTTCTCGGCGCTCTGCCGCAGCCCGGTTTTCGTGGCCGAAATCAAGGCTTGGCGGGTCCGGCTGACGGCCGGGAACCCTGCTGCTGCGCGAGATCGTCGACCTCGCGGCGACGCGCCAGCGCATCAAGGGCGGGACCGCCGCCGTGGTCGATGCCCGAGGTCGCGGACGACGCGACGACGAGGCCGGCTCCTCGCTCGGCCCGGATCGAGGAAGAACTGATGCCGGCGGTCCTCGCCGCCTTCGCCCGGGTGGCGCGCCGCCCGGCCAAGGCCGAGGCGGCGCTCGCTGCCGGTGGTGCTGGACGGGCTTGCCATCGACCGCCTGGCCGCCCGGCTGCAGGGAGCTGAGCCGCCGCCTGTCCGAGGCCGAAGGCCGGCTCGCCCGCCTGGCCGAGGCCGCCGGCGTCGACGCGCGACGACTTCATCACCAGCTATACCGCCGCGGAGAGCCCCAGCGCGCTGGCTCGCCGGCGTGTCGCCGGCGCCGCGCGCCGGCTGGGCGCGGCTGCGCAGCCGCGAGCAGCGACCAGGTGGCCGCGATCGTGGCCGAGATCGAGCGAGCTTCTCGCCGCCGCCGGCCAGAAGCGCGCCGCCTTCCGCGCCCTCATGGCCGATCTGCAGCGCGGCAGCCGCGACGCCGAGCGCGCCAAGGACGAGATGGTGCGCGCCAATCTGCGCCTCGTCACCTGGATCGCGCGGCGCCACGTCAATCGCGGCCTGCCGCTCACCGACCTCATCCAGGAAGGCAATATCGGCCTGATGCGCGCGGTCGAGAAGTTCGACTGGCGCCGCGGCTACAAGTTCTCGACCTATGCCACCTGGTGGATCCGCCAGGCCTGCTCGCGCGCGCTGGTCGACCAGGGCCGGCTCATCCGCATCCCCTCGCACATGACCGACGAGGCGCGCCGGGTGATGCGCATGGAGCGCCAGCTCGCCAGCGAGCTGCGCCGCGCCCCGACCGAGGCGCGAGCTGGCCGACCGGCTCGGCCTGCCGCTGGCCAAGGTGCGCGCCGTGCTCGAGCTGGTGCGCGAGCCCGTGAGCATGGACGCGCCCCTGGGCGAGGAGGGCGAGGCGACGATCGGCGATCTCATCGCCGACGAGCGCGCGGTGCTGCCGCTCGATGCCGCCGCCGATTCCGAGCTGCGCCAGGCCACCGAGGAGGCGCTGTCCCAGCTCACGCCGCGCGAGGCCGACGTGCTGCGCCTGCGCTTCGGCGTCGGCACGGCGAGCGAGCACACGCTCGAGGAGGTCGGCCGCAAGTACCAGGTCACGCGCGAGCGCATCCGCCAGATCGAGGCCAAGGCGCTCAAGAAGCTCGGCCGGCGCGGCCATGGCCGGCGTCTGGCGAGCTTCATCGAGCGCTGAAAACAGCGGCTTCCCCACCAGGCACGCACGCTTTGGCGTGCGCTTTGCCTTGTGCTCTGCCGGAGAAACCACGACACTGGCCGCCGGCCCACGCAATTTTCATTGCGACCCGGGCCGGAATTGATACAGAAATAAAATCCATTGAGGTGGTGAAAATGCAAAAACAGGCCTCTCTTGCGGTCGTTGCGGCAATCTGCGCGGCGTTCCTGCGCCGCTCCAGGCGATGGCCGACAACGCGTCCAACGGCGACATGCACGGCATGAAGATGTCGACGGCATGCGAAGAAGGCGACGCGGATGAAGCACGGGCATGCCCAGTCGGAGCACCTCGCCTGCACCGATTATGCCTGGCAGTCGCAGGACCAGAAGGACTGCGAGGCCGGCAAGATGAAGCCGCCGCACGGGCGCTGACGGCGGGCTTTCCGCGCGGGCAAGCGTGCCGGCCCCGGCCGCACGCCAGCCCGGTCTGATCATCCTTAGTCCCGGCAACGCGCCATGCGGGACGTCGCGATCGCCGAAGTGCTGCTGGCGCTGATCGCCGCCTATGGCGTGGCGGGCATGGCGACGGCGGTTGCCTTCGCCATCGCCGGGGCAAGCCGTGTCATTCCCGGCGCGCAGGTTAGCTTCGCCGCGCGGCTTCTGCTGATGCCGGCGGCGGTGGCGCTGTGGCCGCTGGTGCTGCGCCGCTGGCGCCGGCCGCGCCCTGCGATGAGGCGCGCCGCACCGCGCCGCCCATCGCGTGCTGTGGCCGGTGCTGGCGCTCGCGGTCTGCTCGGGTTCACCCTGGCGCTGGCGCTGGCGGCCACCTATTCCGATCCAGGCTTCCGCCGCCGAGAGCGGTAAATGACCGCCCGCTTCCGCGCGGTGCAATGGAACCGCACGAAGCTCGTCTATGACGCGCATCGTCGCTGCCGGCGTCGCGCTCTACCTCGTAACGTTTCTCAACGCCCGGCCTGGCTCGGGCCGGCGCGGCATCCGGTGACCTGGGAGATTCTGCGCATCCGCGCGCTTCGGCAGCTGCGCCTTCCTGATGCTGACCATCATCCTGGCGATCGGGCCGCTGGCGCGGCTCGACCGGCGCTTCCTGCCGCTCCTTTACAACCGGCGGCATTTCGGCGTGATGACCTTCTGCGTCGCGGCGTTCCACGCGTATTTCGTGCTGCGACTGGTATCATGGCGACGGGCGAGCTGCCGGCGCTGGTCTCGGTCTGCTGGCCAGCAATCCGCATTACGGCTCCTTCATCGATTTCCCGTTCGAGGCGCTGGGGATCGCCGGCGCTCGCGGTGCTGTTCCTCATGGCGGCGACGAGCCACGATTATTGGCTCGCCTTCCTCAGGCCGCCGGTGTGGAAGGGGCTGCACATGGCGGTCTACGTCGCCTATGGGCTGCTGGTCATGCATGTCGCCCTGGGCGTGATGCAGACCGAGCGCAGCCCGCTCCTGCCGCTGCTGCTGGGCGGCGCCTTCGCCGCGGTGGCATGCCTCCATCATCGTCGCCGGGCGCGCGCGAGCGGCGCGGCGAGGCGCAGCGTGGCGCGCGGTCGAGGATGCCTGGATCGCGGTCGGACCGCCCGGCGCCATTCCCGACGGCGGCGCCCGCATCGTCGCCAGCCCCGGAGCCGAGCGCATCGCCGTCTTCCGCGACGGGCCCCGTATCGGCGCGCTGACCAATGTCTGTGCGCACCAGAACGGCCCCTTGGGCGAAGGCCGGCTCATCGACGGCTGCGTCACCTGTCCCTGGCACGGCTTCCAGTACCGGATCGAGGACGGCTGCTCGCCGCCGCCGTTCAGCGAGAAGATCGCGACCCACCGCGTCCGGCTGCGCCGCGGCGTGGTCGAGGTGGAGGCGCGGCCGCTGCCGCCGGGGACGCGGGTCGAGCTTGCCCGCGTCGCCCTGGCCGCCGAGGGAGGAAACGATGGCTGAGCCGCCGCGCGCGGATTTCTTCGTGGGCTACCTCAAGACGCCGCTGCGCCTGGTGCGCTTCCTGGCGGTGGTTGTGATCGTCCTGCTGTTGCTCGTGGACGGCGTTGCGCTCGTCCTCTACCGGCTGCAGGAGGCGCGCGCGTCGGGCGATTGGGGCGATGCGGGCGAGGTCGCCTATGACGGCGTGCTACGCGCCCGGCCCTATCCGATCGTGCTGGTGCCAGCGACCGGGCACGAGGCCGCCCATGCCGTGCTGTTGGTTTCCGAGGGTAAGGCCGGGGCGCCGCCGGGCCTTGATGCGCTCGACGGCCGGCGCGTGACGGTCGCGGGCTATCCGCTCTTCCGCGACGGCATCACCGTGCTGCAGCTCGATCGCGCGCCGCGCGCGCTCCCCGGCGCGGCACCGCCGCCGCCCATTGCGACCGAGCTTGGCCGGCAGACGCTGACGGGTGAGATCGCCGACAGCAAATGCTTCCTCGGCGCGATGAACCCCGGCGCGGGCAAGGTGCACGAGGCCTGCGCCAGCCTCTGCCTCATCGGCGGCATCCCCGCGCTTTTCGTCACCCAGGATGCGGCCGGGCACCTCGCCTATCGCCTGCTGGCCGACGAAAACGGCGCCGCGATGACGGATGCGGCGGCTGCGCATGCTGGTCAGTACCTGACGCTGACCGGCACGGTCACGCGGCTGCCGGGCATCGACCTCTTCGCCGTGCCGCGCGCAGCGCTCGACTGAGACTGAGCCCCGCGCCTCAGCTCAATCCCACCACCGGCACCGCCGCGCCGTTGATCGCCCGCGCCTGGTCGGAGGCCAGGAACAGGATCACGTCGGCAAGCGCCGCCGGCGCCACCCATTTGCGAAAATCGGCTTGGGGCATGCTGGCGCGGTTGGGCGGCGTGTCGATGGTGCTGGGCAGGACGCAGTTCACGTTGATGTTTTTGTCGCGAAGTTCCGCGGCCATGCTTTCGGTGAGGCGGATGACCACGCTCTTCGACGCCGAATAGGCCGCCATCATCGGATGGCCGGCAAGACCGCCCATCGCCGCGACATTGACGATCTTGCCGCCGCCGGCGGCGAGCATGCCGGGGACGACGGCGCGCGCCGTGCGCAGGATCGAGCCGGCGTTGAGCTCCATCATCTGGTGGAAGAGTTCATCAGGCGTCTCGTGCACCGGCGGCCCCATGCGAAACCCGCCGGCGAGATTGCACAGGATATCGACGCGGCCGAAGCGGGCGGTCGCCTGCGCCACCGCGCTCGCCACCGCGGCGCCGTCGCCGAGATTGGCGGCCACGCCGATCCGGTCCGCGCTATCGCCGCCATAGTCCGAAGCCAGCACCTTGGCATCGAGATCGAGGAGCACGAGCCGCGCCCCCGCCGCAGCGAACGCCTCTGCCGTCGCCCGGCCGAGATTGCCGGCCGCGCCTGTGATCAGCGCCACTTTTCCATCGATCCGCATCGCCACCCTCCTCGCGCCAATCCCCGGCCCATGCGAGGCGAGTTTGCGCGCCGTGTCAACCGCGGCTCTGTGCGCGGCGCCCCTCGGCTGCGGGCGCCCCCGCCTCGGCCCATAGGCGCTAAAATAAGGCTTGCACCGTGGAATCCGTTGTGATTCTACACTGCGATGACTGACGAAGCGCTGGTGAATCGGGATTGGGCGAGCGTCGTGACGCGGCTCGGCGGGGCGGAACTGCTGGATCGCAGCGCGCGCGACACGAAGGCATTCCAGCGGGCGCGCGTGATCGCAAGCGCAGTCGATCTGTTGCGGATGATCCTAGCGTATTGTCTGGGCGAGCGCGGCTTGCGCTCGACCGCCGCGTGGGCGACATCGATCGGACTGGTCGATATATCCAATGTGGCGTTGCTCTATCGCCTGCGCCAGTGCGGGGATTGGCTGGCCGTGCTGGTCGGCCGCGTGCTGGCCGCTGGCGCGCCGCGGGCCAGCCAGGGTCGGCTGATCCGGATCATCGATGGGACAACGGTGCCGCAGGCCGGGCCGGCGGCCAGGACGCACAACAAGCTGTGGCGCATCCACAGCGCCTTCGACCTTCCCGGCGAACGCTTTGGCCATTTCGAGCTGACCGATCAGCGCGAGGGCGAGCGGCTCGACCGGATCCCGGCCGTCACGGGCGCGATCCGCATCGCCGATCGCGCCTATCTGCAGGCCGATCGCATCGCGCCGGTGCTGGCCGCGGGCGCCGACATCCTCGTCCGCGCCGGCTGGAGGAATGCACGCTGGCTCGATGCCCATGGCGCGCCGGTCGATCTCCGGGGCGAACTGCGCCGGAGCGCGGCGTGCGGACGGATCGATCGACCGATCTGGATCGGCCGCAAGCGCGGGCCGCCGCTTGGCCTGCGTCTCGTCGCCATCAAACGGCCGGTGGGAGCCGCACAGGCGGCGCGGCGCAAAGCCCGTCGGGAGGCGCAACGGGGAAGCCATCAACTCTCGCAGGGAACGCTCATCGCTGCGGATTGGGTGATCCTCGTAACCTCGCTTGCCCGGGAGGCCTTCCCAACCGCCGATGTTGTCGCCCTCTATCGCCTGCGATGGCGCATCGAACTCGGCTTCAAACGCTTGAAGAGCCTGATCGGGCTGAGGGGACCTCCGGGTGTCGACGCACGTTCCGCCAGACCCTACCTGCTGGCTCATCTGCTGATCATCCTTTTGCTCGAGCCGCTCGTCGACGAACTCGAGGACTCTCCCCGCTCGGCCCACGCCGCCTGACGCCGCCCGGTGCCTGGCGGGTTCTGCGTCAACTCGTCGCCACGCTTCTTCAGGCGATCATTCCGCAGCCGACCGTCGCTCGCCTGCGACAATCCAGCGCCGCACTGCGACGACATCTCCACGAGCCGCCGCGACGACGCCATTATCAAGCAATGGCCCACTTATTTTAGCGCCTATGCGCCTCGGCCGGCGCGATCCCGGCGGCACGGCGGGCGGCGGCGGCGACGCGGGCCGGCGTGGCGGCGGTGTCGATGCGGTGCCACTCGATCGGGCCGGGGTCGCTTTCGAGCTGGCGCTCGAGTACGGCGGCGGTGGCATCGGACGCATCGCCGCGGCGGTCATCCAGGCGCGCCGCCATCACCGCGCGCTCGGTCTCGAGCCAGAGACCGGTGAAAGGCACGCCGACATTCTTGGCGACCAATGCCGCGGCGGCGCGCTCGTCGGGATCGAGGAAGGTCGCGTCCATGATAACGCTGGTGCCGCCGGCGAGCACACGCGCCGCATGGTGCTGGAGTGCGGCATAGATCTGCTTGCTCATGGCGTGGCTGTAGGCATTGGCCGGCAGCCGCGTCTCCGGCGGCAGATCGAGGAGCGCCTTGCGCAGCACGTCGCTGCGCAGCACGCGCGCGCCCGGCGCCGGCGCGAGATCGGGCGCGAGCGCCAGCGCCAGCGTCGACTTGCCGCTGCCGCTGCGCCCGCCGATGGCGATGAGGCGCGGCTTGGCCGGCGCCATGAGCGCCTCGGCGAGCGCGAGATAGCTGCGCGCCGCGGCCGCCTTGCGCCGGCGCTGCTGATCGCTCGTCTGCTGCGCGACGGCGGCGGCGGTGACATGGGCGCGGATCGCCGCCCGCAGCGACAGGAAAAGCGGCAGCGCCTTCAGCCCGTCATCGTCGCGGGTGAGATCGAGATAGCGGTTGAGGACGAAGTTGGCGCCGGGTCCGAGCTTGCGATGGATGAGATCCATCAGCAGGAACGCCAGATCGTAGAGCACATCGATGGTGGAGATCTCAGGACTGAACTCGACCGCGTCGAAGAGCGTGGGCTCGCCATCGAGGAGACAGATGTTGCCCAGATGCAGATCGCCGTGGCAGCGCCGCACCTTGCCCTTCTGGCGGCGGCGTTCGAGGAGATCGGCGCAGTCGGCGAGCGCGGCGCGCGCGGCCTGGCCGACCCGCGCGACGGCGGCGCGGTCGAGCACGCCCTCGGCCGCGCGCAGATTGTCGTCATTGCCGGCGATGACGCGTTCGAGGGCGGCGCTGCCGCCGGCCTCGGGCACGGGCTCGGCACCGGCGTGGAAGGCCGCGATGACATCGGCCAGCGCGCGCATCAGCGGCTGACCCAGGCGCTTGGTTTCGGCCAGGCGGTCGAACAGCCCCGCCGCGTCGAAACGCTGCATCTCCACGACCCAGTCGCACGCAGCCCCCTCGCCGTCGAAGCCCAGCATGCCGTCGTTGTGCTGGCGGATCGCGCGTACGCCGAGATAGAGCGCGGGCGCGATGGCCCGGTTGATCGCGAACTCGGCGCGGCACGCCGCCTCGCGCAGCTCGACGGTCGAATAGTCGAGATAGGAATACCGCACCGCCCGCTTGAGCTTGAACACACGGTCGCCGATCAGGAAGACGATGGAGGCATGGGTGTCGATGCGCTCCACCGGCCTTCCCGCCAGCCCGTAACTGGCCCCATCGGCGAGGAATTCGATCACCGCGTCCTGGTCGCTCATGCCCGCAACTCTAGTGCATGCCGCCCGCTCGGGGGGAGCGAAACATGCCGCTGCCCAGGATCACCACTTCGGATGAGAGCATGACGTTGGCGCACCTGCCGCGGTGGCGGCGCCTTGCGTTGACAGCGCCGCCCCGGCCGGGCTACGTCGCCGATCGAAGCCGCGCGGGAGGAAGCCATGGCGAAGACCGAAAACGAGCCCAAAATCATCACGCCCGCGGACATCGATCCGCGCCACGACTGGGAGCGGCCGATCATGGCGCTGGGCCCGATGGCGGTCGATTTCGAGGAGCGCATCGATTTCCGCCGCCTGCACCGCTATCGCCTCGCGCGCACGCGCGCGGCGCTGGCGCAATCGGAGCTGGGCTCGCTGCTCGTGCTTCGACCAGTACAACATCCGCTACATCACCTCGACGGTGATCGGCAACTGGGCGCGCGACAAGTTCACGCGCTATGCGCTCCTGCCGGGCGACGGCGAGCCGCATCTCTGGGATTTCGGCTCGGCGGCGAAGCACCACCGCCTCTATGCGCCGTGGCTGCCGCAGCATAATTGCCATGCCGGCATGCTCGGCCTGCGCGGCGCGGTCCATCCCAAGATCGGCCTGATGCGCAAGGCGGCCGAGGAGATCAAGTCGATCCTCAGCGAGCACGGCGTCGCCGACATGCCGCGTCGGCGTCGACGTGGTCGAGCCCGGCGATGCTGTTCGAGCTGCAGGCGGTCGGGCTCGACGTGCGCGACGGGCAGCAGGTCATGCTCGACGCGCGCGAGCTCAAGAGCGCCGACGAGATCTCGCTCCTCAACATGTCGGCGGCGCTCGTCGATGGCTGCTATCAGACCATCGCCGAGAATCTGAAGCCGGGCATCCGCGAGAACGAGATCGTCGCGCTCGCCAACAAGCGGCTTTACGAGCTGGGCTCCGACGATGTCGAGGCGATCAACGCCATCTCGGGCGAGCGCTGCAGCCCGCATCCGCACAATTTCACCGACCGCCTGATCCGCCCGGGCGATCAGGCGTTCTTCGACATCATCCAGTCCTTCAACGGCTATCGCACCTGCTATTACCGCACCTTCAATGTCGGCCGCGCGACCGCATGCGCAGCAGGACGCCTACAAGCGCGCGCGCGAATGGATCGACCGCGCCATCGCGCTGGTGAGGCCCGGCGTCTCCACCGACAAGATCGCCGCGTGCTGGCCCAAGGCCGAGGAGATCGGCTTCACCAGCGAGATGGAGGCGTTCGGCCTGCTGTTCGGCCATGGGCTGGGCCTCGGCCTGCACGAGCGGCCGATCATCTCGCGCCTCAATTCCTTCGACGATCCGATGGAGATCAAGGCCGGCATGGTGTTCGCGCTCGAGACCTATTGCCCGGCCACCGACGGCTTTTCCGCCGCGCGCATCGAGGAAGAGGTGGTGTGCACGCCCACGGGCGCCAAGGTCATCACGCTCTATCCCGCCGAAGAGCTGCCGATCGCCAATCGCTATTAGAACCGCCGCCGCTGGCCTGCCGCGCGATTGCCGGCTTCGGGCAAATCGGCTAGAGCTTGCGAGTGGCAATCCTCGCCCCCACGTGGGGGCGAGGATGTCTTTTGCGCAAGGAAGAAATCATGGCCGCGGATCTCGCACGCCACCGGATCGGCTGGATCGGCACCGGACGCATGGGCTTTCCGATGGCCGAACGGCTAGCCAAGGCAGGGGCCCGCGTCAGCGCCTTCAACCGCACGCGCGCCAAGGCCGAGCCGCTCGCCAAGAGCGGCGCCGAGATCGTCAACCGGCCGGTGGAGCTCGCCGGCTGCGACATCGTCTTCTGCATGGTCGCGGCGGGCGACGACTTGAAGCAGGTGATATTGGGCAAGGACGGGCTGCTCACGGCCGATGCGCGGCCGCGCATTCTCGTGGACTGCTCGACCATCGACGTGGAAGCCTCGACCGAAGTGCGCGCCTCGGCGGAAAAGCAGGGCGTCGCCATGCTCGCCTCGCCGGTGAGCGGCAACGGCAAGGTGGTGAAGGCCGGCAAGCTCAGCGTCGTCGTCTCGGGCCCCAAGGACGCGTTCGATACGGCGCTGCCGTATCTCGAGCAGCTCGGCCGCGGCGTGAGCTATGTCGGCGAGGGCGAGCGCGCGCGCATCGTCAAGATCTGCCACAACGTGTTTCTCGGCGTCGTCATCCAGTCGCTGGTCGAGGTCACGACGCTGGCCGAGAAGAATGGCGTCAAGCGCCATGACTTCCTCGACTTCATCAATAAGAGCGTCATGGGCTCCATGTTCACGCAATACAAGACGCCGGCGCTGGTCAATCTCGACTTCACTCCGACCTTCACGCCGCTGCTGCTGCGCAAGGACCTCGAGCTCGGCCTGGATGCCGGGCGCAAGACCGGGACGCCGATGCCGGTGACCGCGCTCACGCGCGAGATCATCCAGAATCTCATCGGCCTGGGCTTCAAGGACGTGGATTTCGCCACGCTCATCGTGCAGCAGGCGCGCAACGCCGGCTACGACATCAAGCCGGAAAATGTGACGGTGGGCGACGGTCTTTCCTGAACCGGTTCAGTGCAGGAGCCCGCCCGGCGGATAGGGCGGGTTGGGCGGCGAGCCCGGCATCTGCTGCATGCCACCGGTGCCGTAATTCGTCACCGGGCCCGACGGGAGCCCCGGCGCGAACCCGCCCTGCGGCGCCGAGGGCGCGGGAAAGAGCGGCGCGGTTGAGGCTGGCGGCAGCCCCGGCACTACCGGAAGATAGGGCGGCACGCGCTCGTCCGGCGGCACATCGCTGGGATTGGTGTCGATGGGCCCGGCCGGAGCCGGCTCGGTTGCTACAGGACCGGCCGCGGCAGGCGGCGGTGGCACCGCCGGCTCGGGCGGCGGCTTCGCACAGCCCGACGCCGTGGCAAGGACGGCGAGCAAGACCACGGAGACGATCGATCGCATCGGCATGCGGCGTTCTTTCCGGCGAGACTTCGCGCCTTATATGGGGACGAACGCGCGCGCGGCAGGATTGGCAACTGCGGGCGCAAGGAGTTCCGCCATGTCCATCCGCAACTTCGACGGCCTGTTCAAGCCCGCATCCGTCGCCGTGATCGGCGCCAGCCCCACGCCCGACACGGTCGGCGGCGTGCTCGCGCGCAACCTTGCGCGCGCCGGCTTCAAGGGCCGCATCATGATGGTCAATCCCCATCATGAGAGGATCGGCGCCGCCCCGGTCTATCCCGACGTGGCCCATCTTCCCGAGGCGCCCGACCTCGCGGTAATCGCGACGCCGGCGGCGACGGTGCCGGGACTTCTGGGCGAGCTCGGCGCCCGCGGCACGCGCGCCGCGGTGGTGATCACCGCGGGCTTTGCCGAGCTGGGCGAGGCGGGCCTGGCGCTGCAGCGACAGGCGCTCGAAGCGGCGCGGCCGCATCTCCTGCGCATCGTCGGGCCCAACAGCGTCGGCGTGATGGTGCCGGGATGGGGGCTTGATGCGAGCGTCGCCCACATCGCGCCGCCCAAGGGCGATCTCGCTTTCGTCAGCCAGTCCGGCGCGCTTGTCGCCGCGGTGCTCGATTGGGCGCAGGCACGCGAGATTGGATTCTCGCACGTGGTGTCGCTGGGCGACATGGCGGACGTGGATTTCGGCGACATGCTCGACTATCTCGCCGCCGACACCGATACGCGCGCGATCCTGCTCTATGTCGAGGGCGTGACTCATGCGCGGAAATTCATGTCCGCGGCGCGCGCGGCGGCGCGCGCCAAGCCGGTGCTGGCGGTGAAGGTCGGCCGCTTCGTCGAGAGCGCGCGCGCCGCCCGTTCGCATACCGGCGCGCTCGCCGGCGCCGATGCGGTCTATGACGCCGCCTTCCGTCGCGCCGGCATGCTGCGCGTCCTCACCATGAACGAGCTTTTCGATGCGGTCGAAACGCTGGCACAGACGCGGCCGCAGAAAGGCGACGCCCTGGCCATTCTGACCAACGGCGGCGGCCCGGGTGTGCTCGCCACCGACGCGCTGATCGCGGCGGGAGGGCGGCTCGCTCAGCTCTCACCTGGCATGATCGCGCAGCTCGACGCGGTCCTGCCCAAGACCTGGAGCGGCGCCAATCCCATCGACATGCGCGGCGATGCCGACGGCGCGCGCTATTCCCGCGTGCTCGACATCCTGCTGGCCGATCCCGCCATCGATGCTGTCCTGGTGCTCCATTGCCCGACGGCGCTCACGTCGGCCACGCAGGCGGCGCAGGCCGTCATTGCCACGCTCGAGCACGCGACATCGCTGCCGCTCGCCGGGCGCAACGTGCTCACGGCTTGGCTCGGAGACAGCACGGCGACGGAGGCGCGGCACCTTTTTGCCGCCGCGCACATTGCGACCTACGACACGCCCGACAGCGCCGTCACCGGCTTCATGCACCGCGTCCACTACCGCCGCGCCCGCGAGCTGTTGATGGAAACGCCGCCGGCGCGGGCGGAAGGCAAGGGCCCGGATGCGCCCCGCGCGGCAGCGGCGATCGCGCGCGCCCTGGCGGCGGGACGATCGTGGCTCGATCCCGCCGAGGTGGCGGAGGTGCTGGGCGCCTACGGCATTCCCTTTTCGGCGCCCCGCGTGGTCAGGGATGCCGCCGAGGCGGCACGGGCGGCCGCCGAGATCGGGGCGCCGGTGGCGCTCAAGATCCACTCCTCCGACATCGTGCACAAGAGCGACGTGGGCGGTGTGGCGCTCAATCTCGGCGATCCCGGCCGGGTTGAGCGCGAAGCCGAAGCGATGCTGGCGCGGTTTGCCGCGGCGGCACCCAAGGCGCGGCTCGACGGTCTGCTGGTCCAGCCGATGTCGCGTCGGCCGGGCGCCGCCGAACTCATCCTCGGCGTCGTCGAGGATGCCGTGTTCGGGCCGGTGGTGCTGTTCGGTCATGGCGGCACGCTCGTGGAACTGATGGACGACACGACGCTCGAGCTGCCGCCACTCAATGAGGCGCTAGCGCGGGCGCAGATGGCGCGCACCCACGTGTTCCGCCTGCTTCAGGGCTATCGCGGCGCGGCGCCCGCCGATCTCGATGCGGTGACGGCGGCGCTCATCGCGGTGGCGCAACTGGCGGCCGAGCAGCCCGCGCTCAAGGAGCTCGACATCAACCCGCTGCTGGCCGACCGGGAGGGCGTGATCGCGGTCGATGCGCGCATCCGCATCGGCCCGGTAACGCAGCCGGCCACGGCGCGGCTGGCGATCCGGCCCTATCCCAAGGAACTCGAGAGCCGAGCCTCGCTCAGCGACGGCACGGCTCTTCTGCTGCGGCCGATCCGGCCCGAGGACGAGCCGCTGATCCAGGACATCGTGCGCCACATGGACCCCGCAGACCTGCGGCTGCGTTTCTTCACGTCGGTGCGCATCCCCCTTACGCATCAGTTCGCGGCGCGTCTGTCACAGCTCGACTATGACCGCGAGATGGCGCTGCTTGCGCTCACCGAGGCGGATGGCACCGCGCTCGGCGCGGCCCGGTTCGCGGCCGATCCCGACGGCGCCACGGCCGAATTCGCCATCGGCCTGCGCAGCGACTGGCAGGGGCGCGGGCTGGGCGCGCTGCTCATGCGGCGTATCACCGACGTGGCGACAGCGCGCGGCATCGGCGAGCTCAGCGGCGATGTGCTGCGCGAGAACGAACCGATGCTGCAGCTCTGCCACGCGCTGGGCTTCACCTTCGCGCCGCACGCCGACGACCCCGCGGTCGTGCGGGTCGTCAAGTCGCTGCGCTAGCGCGGCGTCACTTGTCTTCGGCGGGGGTGGCGGTCGCCGGGCCCATGCCGACGATCTCGATCACGGCCTCGGTATCCTTGGCGCCGTCGAAATGGACCTGCTTGCCGATATGGGTGACGAAGGTGCCGGCCGTCATCGGCACCGTCGCGGCGGGATCGTATTTGCGCCCCGTCCCCACCCACCACGTGCCCGAGAGCACGGTGATGAAGCGGTCGTTGGGATGGAAATGCGGATGGCTCATATGGCCGGGATGCCATTTCACGAGCTGGATGTAGAGCCCGGGCTTGTCCGGATCGCCCACCAGGATCGCCGTCGCGGCGCCCCTTCCGGTGTCCTTCCAGGCGATCTGGTCAGGCAGCTTGTAGGTGACCGCCGCCGGATCGACGCTCGCCGCATCGGCTGCAGCGAAGCTGAAGATCACCACGATCGAAGACAGCGCGAGCCGCCGCGCCTTCCGCCAGTCCGTCATTGCCGCCTCCCCGGTTGCGCCCGACCGATTCATTGTTGCGGGCGGCGGCACCGGCTGGCAAGAACCAGCCCCGCGCGGACAACGCGGCGAGGTTCGTGCCGCGCGGCACCAATCGCTGTCTCACTGAGCGCCGTTCGCCGCGAAAGTTTCCTTTGCCTTCGCCGATACCAAGAACTTGATGAAGCTTTCGGCGGTCGTGCGCTCTGGGGCGTTGGTCATGAGCACGGCGGTGTATGTGAGCATACTCTGGAAATCACCAGGCAACGGGCCAAGGAGCTTTATGCCGGGCGTCGTCGCGATGAGCGGTATCGTACCCGCCGCCATATCGTTGCCTTTGCCTTTCAGCACAGGTTCGAAAATCCCGTTGGGCGTCGTGCGCACGATCCTGGGTTTGAGCGTTTCGGCGATCCCCAGCCGCTCGAGCACCTTTGCAAAGGCCTCACCTGATTTGACACTGTTGAAGACAAGGAGGTCTGCGCCAAGCAAAATGTTCTTGAATTTCTCGACCGTCGAAATGTCATACGCCGGACTGTCCGTGCGATTGCCGAGGCCGACCCCGACGTGACCGATGATCGGCCTGTCTCCAGCGCGCACCTTGCCCGACTTCGTAAGCTCCTCGGCAAAGTCCGGCTGAACGATAATCACGTCGGCCGATTCACCGGCTTCAATCCGCTTTTTTACGGCAGGCGACGGATCGAAAGCCAAAGTGACTTGATTGTGGGTCTCTTGGCGAAAAAGGTCGGCGACCTTGGACAACGCTGGTTCGAGGGGACTGTCGCTCATGACCTTGATAGCGGCAGCTTGACCCGTCGCGGCGAACGCAGAAAATACACCCGTCAGCACAATCCTCAGACTGATGCGCTTAAGCCTTGCGCCTATCAATACCAAGATTTTCTTCAGCATGATTTCCACCTCCTTGGCGCCGATCGCGCCCTCGGTCGACGCGGGGGACCTACTTGTGCCATCGAAGGACGCATGTTGCTTCGCGAGCGCGCACAATGCTTTACGGCTGGCTTTTTTCTTCCTTACGGTAACCTTGTGATTTGCTAAGGAAGCGGGCCGCGAGGTTTCGGGGGAGACGGGCGTGGTTCTGGCGTTTGGCGACCACCGGCTCGACATCAAGCGCCGCGAATTGCGCCGCGGCGCCGAGCGTATCGATGTCGAGCCCAAGGTCTTCGATTTGCTGGCCTTTCTCGTCCAGCACCGCGATCGCGTAGTCAGCAAGGACGATCTGCTGCAGGCGGTATGGGGCGGACGGATCGTCTCGGAGTCGGCACTGACCACGCGGATCAACGCCGCGCGCCGGGCGCTGGGCGATGACGGCGCAACCCAACGGCTGATCCGCACGTTCACCCGCAAAGGCGTCCGCTTCGTCGGCGAGGTCAGGGAAATGCCGATCCCGCCGCACCGGCCGCCGGCGGGGCGACCGCCGTGGCTCCGCCGGTTGCCGACAAGCCGTCGATCGCAGTCCTGCCGTTCCAGAACATGAGCGGCGATCCCGAGCAGGAATATTTCGTCGATGGCATGGTCGAGGAGATCATCACCGCGCTGTCGCGCATCCGCTGGCTCTTCGTCATCGCCCGCAATTCGACCTTCGCCTACAAAGGGCAAGCCGTCGACGTGAAGCAGGTCGGGCGCGAACTCGGCGTGCGCTATGTGCTCGAAGGCTCGGTGCGCAAGGGCGGCAACCGGGTCCGCATCACCGGGCAGTTGATCGACGCGGCCACGGGCACGCATCTGTGGGCCGACCGCTTCGACGGTTCTCTCGAAGACGTGTTCGACCTTCAGGACAAGGTGGCGTCGAGCGTCGCGGGGGTCATCGAGCCGGCCTTGCAGGCCGCCGAAACCGCGCGCTCGGCCAACCGCCCGACCAGCGATCTCACCGCTTACGACCTCTATCTGCGCGCCTATGTGATGTTCCTGTCGTCGGCGCGACAGATCACGGAGGCGCTCGCGCCTAATGGAGCAGGCGATCGCCCGCGATCCGCGTTACGGACCCGCGCTCGCCTGGGCCGCGATCTGCTGCTTTCGGCTGGTTCTCGACAATCGCAGCGATGATCCCGCAGCCCACCGTTCGAAAGGCGGCGATTTCGCCAGGCGAGCCCTGGAAGCGACCAGGGATGATCCCGGCGTGCTGGTGAATGCCGCCCTCGCGCTCGCCTATTTCGGCGAGGACATCGGCGCCATGATGGCGCTCGTCGACCGTGCCCTGGCGCTCAACCCGAACTTCGCGCGCGGCTGGCACGTCGGCGGTCTCCTCCGGGTGTGGGCGGGCCACCCCGACAGCGCGATCGAGCATCTCGATGCCTCGCTACGCCTCAGTCCCCGCGCCCGCATCGGCACGTCGGCCACGGTGATCGGCCTGGCGCATCTCTTTGCCCGCCGTTTCGATGAGGCGGTGCCGCAGCTCCTTCTGGCGATCCAGGACGATCCAAGCTTTCCCAGTCCTTATCGTTCTCTCGCCGCCTGCTACGCGCATATGGGGCGGCTCGACGAGGCACGCGACATCCTCGCGCGGCTGCGCGCCATCAGCACGGTCGCGATCCCCGACGCCGGCCACTTTCGTAACGCCGAGCAGCGCGAGCTGCTGCTGTCGGGATTGCGCCTGACCGTGGGCGCATAGACTGAGCGGCGACGCGCGCTTATCTGCCGGCGCTGTCGAGGGAATAGCCGGCGGCGCGGACGGTGCGGATGATGTCGGTCTTGCCGTTGAGGTTGAGGGCCTTGCGCAGGCGGCGGATATGGACGTCGACGGTACGCAGCTCAACCTCGGCGTCGCGGCCCCACACGGAATCGAGGAGCTGCTCGCGCGAGAAGACGCGGCCCGGCCGCTCCAGCAGGAAGCGCAGCAGCCGGAACTCGGTCGGGCCCAGATGCACCGGCTCGTCGCCGCGCAGCACGCGGTGCGCGGACAGATCGAGCGCCAGATCGGCAAAGCGCAGCACCTCGGCCGCGGCATTGGGGCGGGCGCGGCGGATGACCGCTCGCAGGCGCGCGATGAGCTCGCTGGTGCTGAACGGTTTCACCACGTAGTCGTCGGCGCCGCTGTCGAGGCCGCGCACGCGGTCACCCTCTTCGCCGCGCGCGGTGAGCATGATGACGGGAAGGTCGCGCCAGGCGGGGGCGCGGCGGATCTGGCGGCAGAGCTCCAGGCCCGAGAGCCGCGGCAGCATCCAGTCGAGCAGCACCGCGTCGGGCTTGGCCTCCTTGAGCTGCAGCAGCGCCTCTTCGCCGTCGCGCGCCTCGCTCACGACGAAGCCTTCCCGCTCGAGATTGTAGCGCAGCAGTGTCGACAGTGCCGGCTCGTCCTCGACGACGAGCACCGCAGGCCGCATCAGTCGCGATCCTCCACATGCTCGACCGGAGCGAATGCCGGCGTCACGCCGAGGCTGGTGCGGTCGCGTTTGGGACGCACCTGCGTCATCGGCGTGCCGTGGACCAGGAAATAGAGGGTCTCGGCGATATTGGTGCAGTGGTCGCCGATGCGCTCGAGGTTCTTCGCCATGAACAAGAGATGCGTGCCGGAGGTAATGTTGCGGGGGTCCTCGATCATGTAGGTCAAGAGCTCGCGAAAGAGGCTCGTGTACATCTCGTCGAGCTCTTCGTCCCTGAGCCACACCGCAATCGCCTTGTCGGCATCGCGCTCGATATAGGCGTCGAGCACGTCCTTGATCATCGAGGCGCCGAGCCGGGCCATGCGTGGCAGCGCGTGCACCGGCTTCACCGGCGCACTCTGGTCGAGCGCGATCGAGCGCTTGGCGACGTTGGAGGCATAATCGCCGATGCGTTCCAGATCGGTCGAGATCTTGAGCGCGGCGACGATCTGGCGCAGATCGCGCGCCATCGGCTGACGCAGCGCCAGAAGGCGCACGACCAGGCTCTCGATCTCGCGCTCGAGCTCGTCGACCTTCGCATCGCTCTCGATCACGCGGGCGGCGAGGTCGGCGTCGCGCTTGACCACGGCCTCCATCGCCGAGGCGAGCTGGCTCTCGCCGAGGCCGCCCATCTCCGCCACGATGTTGTCGAGCCGCTGCAGCTCCTGGTCATAGCTCTTGATGATGTGATCGGAGGCCATCGCGCTCTCCCTCAGCCGAACCGGCCTGTGATGTAGTCTTCGGTCTGGCGCTTCTTCGGGTGGGTGAAGAGCGCTTCGGTCTCGTCGAACTCGATCATTTCGCCCAGATACATGAAGGCAGTGTAGTCCGAGCTCCGCGCCGCCTGCTGCATATTGTGCGTGACGATGACGATGCAATAGTCGGATTTCAGCTCGGCGATCAGCTCCTCGATGCGCTGGGTCGAGAGCGGGTCGAGCGCGGACGCGGGCTCGTCCAGCAGCAACACCTCGGGCTTCACCGCAATGGCGCGTGCGATGCAGAGCCGCTGCTGCTGCCCGCCCGAGAGCGACAGGCCGCTCTGCCTCAGCTTGTCCTTCACCTCGTCCCAGAGCGCCGCGCGCCGCAGCGCCTCTTCCACGCGCTCGTCGAGCTCCTGCGGTGCCGGCTTGCTCATAGAGCCTGATGGCGAAGGCGATGTTGTCGTAGATCGACATCGGGAACGGCGTCGGCTTCTGGAACACCATGCCGACGCGCGCGCGCAGGAGATTGAGATCCTGGCCGGGCTCGAGGATGTTGCGGCCGTCGATCAGGATCTCGCCGCTCGCGCGCTGATCGGGATAGAGCTCGTAGATGCGGTTGATGCAGCGCAGCACCGTCGACTTGCCGCAGCCCGACGGGCCGATGAAGGCGGTAACGCGCTTGTCGTGCAGTTCGAGGTTGATGCCCTTCACCGCCTCGAACCCGCGGTAATGGAAACGCAGGTCCTTGAGCACGACTTTGGGCGCGGTCTTCTCGACCAGGCGCGGCTTGTCGGCCGGCACTGTAGGCGCTGCGAGATAGGTGCGCACGGGGGCGCGGTCGGTGTTGGTCATGGGAGCGACTTCGATGTTCATTGCGAGACGATGCTCCGGCTGGCGATCCAACGGGCGATGATGTTGAGAACGAGGATGGTGACGGTGATGAGGAGCGCGCCGCCCCAGGCCAGCCGCTGCCAGTCGGCATAGGGGCTCATGGCGAACTGGAAGATGACCACCGGCAGGTTGGCCATCGGCGCGTTCATGTCGGCGCTCCAGAACTGGTTGTTGAGCGCGGTGAAGAGCAGCGGCGCGGTCTCGCCGGCGATGCGCGCCACCGCCAGCATCACGCCGGTCAGCATGCCCTGCATGGCGGCGCGGTAGGTTATCTTGACGATTACCGTCCACTGCGGCGCGCCCACCGCGGTCGCGGCCTCGCGCAGGCTCGCCGGCACGAGCGTGAGCACGTCCTCGGTGGTGCGCACCACCACCGGCACCACGATGATGGCCAGCGCCACCACCCCCGCCCAGGCCGAGAAGTGCCCCATCGGCACCACCAGCACCTGATAGACGAAGAGGCCGATGACGATCGAGGGGGCGCTCAGCAGAATGTCGTTGATGAAGCGCACGACCGGCGCCAGGCGACTGCCGCGGCCGAACTCGGCGAGGAAGGTGCCGGTCAGCACGCCGATGGGCGTGCCGAGCAGCGTCGCCGCCCCGGTCATGACGATGCTGCCATAAATCGCGTTGAGGAGCCCGCCCTGGCTGCCCGGCGGCGGCGTCATGCGCGTGAAGAGGGCGGCGCCGAGCGCGGGAACGCCGTTCACGAGCAGCGAGCCCAGGATGAGGAACAGCACGAGCAGCCCCATGCCCGTCGCGACGAAGGACAGGACGAGAATGAGGGCGTTGGTGGCGCGGCGGCGATCGTAAAGGGTCATGTGCCCAGCGATCCTTCCAGCCGCATCAGCAGGAGCTTCGCCGCTGCCAGCACGACGAAGGTGATGACGAAGAGGATGAGCCCAAGCTCGATCAGCGATGCGGTGTAGAGAGTGCCGACCGCCTCGGTGAACTCGTTGGCAAGGGTGGCCGAGATGGTGGTGCCCGGCGCCAGCAGCGAGGCCGAGATGTGGTGCGAATTGCCGATGACGAAGGTCACCGCCATGGTCTCGCCCAGCGCGCGGCCGAGCCCCAGCATCACGCCGCCGACCACGCCGACGCGCGTAAAGGGCAGCACGATCTGCCGCACCACCTCCGCCGTCGTCGCGCCCATGGCGTAGGCGCTCTCGCGCAGCACCGCCGGCACGGTCAGGAACACATCGCGCGACACCGCCGCGATGTAAGGCAGCACCATCACCGCCAGGATGAAGCCTGCGGTGAGCACGCCGAGGCCCAGCGGGGTGCCCGAGAACAGCACGCCCACGCCGGGGATGCCGCCGAGGACCGCGACCAGGAACGGCTGCACCGTCGATTGCAGCACCGGCGCCAGGATGAAGAGACCCCAGATGCCGTAGATGATGCTGGGGATGGCGGCGAGCAGCTCGATCAGGATGCCGACCGGACGCCGCAGCCAGGGCGGACACAGTTCGGTGAGGAAGACGGCGATGCCGAGCCCGATCGGCACCGCGATCAAGAGTGCGATCGCCGAGGTGACCAGCGTCCCGACGATCGCCGGCACCGCCCCGAAGACGTTCTTCACCGGGTTCCAGGCGTCGCTCCACAGAAATCCGAAGCCGAACGCGCGCAAGGCGGGCATGGAGCCGATAATCAGGGCGACGATCACCGCTAGCAGGAGCGCCGTCACGCCGATGGCCAAAACGCGCGTGGTGTTGCGGAAGAGCGCGTCCTCGACCTGCCGCAGGCGCATCTGGCGTCGCCCCGGAACGCGCGGACCGCGCATCCTCGGTGTCCCCGCCGCTTCGCTCACCACCCTCACCAGGTTCTCCCCTTTTGCCAGACAGGAGTACAGGGGCTCCGTTGCGGTTTTATGACAACGCTGGCGCGCCCTCCAGCTTCGGCCCAAGTATTTGAAATATATGATACTTTCTGAGAGTTGTTCCGACGATGACTTTGCCGGCCGATCGATGCGATGCTAGACCCAACCGCCCGGCCCCCGCTGGGCTAACAACGGAGGAAACGATGATGTGGCGTTGGGCCATTGCCGCGGTCGCGCTGGCGCAGGTGCTCGTGGGCAGCGCCGCGGCGGCAGACAAGGTGTCGCTCGGTCAGGTCGTGAGCCTGGCCCAGGCGCCCTATTACGTCGCGCTGGAGAAGGGCTATTTCGCCAAGGAAAGGATCGAGATCGACTCAGGCGACTTCCGCGGCGCCCAGGACATGACCGCCGCGCTCGCCACGGGCCAGCTCGATATCGGCATGGGGGCGTTCAATGCCGGCTTCTTCAATGCCGCGAACCAGGGGCTCGATCTGCGCGCGGTCGCGGCGCTTGGCGTGCAACCGCGCTCCGTCATCGCGACGCCGCCCCTGGTGCGCAAGGATCTGTGGGATGACGGCACGATCCGCAGCGGCAAGGACCTGAAGGGCCGCAAGGTCGCCGTCAATACGCCGGGCGCGACGCCCGAATACACGCTGTCGCTCATCCTCGCCAAATACGCGATGACGCTCACGGATGTGGACGAGACCATGATCGGCTTCCCGCAGATGGTGATCGCGCTGGAAAACAAGGCGGTCGACATGGCCTTCGTCACCGCGCCCTTCAACGCAATCCCGCTGCGCGACGAGACGGCGGTGCTGCTGAAGCCAGACTCCGGGGTCACGGCCGGCGACGTCACCACGGTCGTGTTCTTCAGCGGCAAGTTCCTGCGCGAGCGGCCCGATGCCGGCGTGCGCTTCCTGCGCGCGCTCTTGCGCGGCGCCCAGGAGACGCAAGGCGCCTACAACAAGAATCCCGCGATCGCCCAGCTCCTGGCGACCGCGACCAAGCACAAGCTCGACGACATCCGGGACAGCTATACCTTCGCCTTCGACCCGCATCTCAACATCGACAACTTCCGCGCCAGCATCCGCCGCCAGGAGGCGACGCACCGCAAGGACGGCCGGCTCACCTATACCGAGCCCCTGCCGATGGACCGCATCATCGACGACAGCCTCCTCAAGAAGGCGGCTGCGGGCGGCGCATAGAGGCTGGACATCCTTTCCACTGTCTTTGCGCGCGCAAGCGAAGCAATCTCGTCGTCCGCGAGATTGCTTCGTCGCTCTCGCTCCTCGCAATGACACCGTTGATTCAACGATTGGGCTCTACGCGTCGCCGGCCGCCGGCAGGTGCACGGTAAAGACCGAGCCCTGGCCGGGCTCGCTGTCGATCTCGAGCGCACCGCGGTGATGGCTAACGATGTGCTTGACGATGGCGAGCCCGAGCCCGGTGCCGCCCAGCTCGCGCGAGCGCGCCGGATCGACGCGGTAGAAGCGTTCGGTGAGACGCGGCAGGTGCGCGCGCTCGATGCCCGCCCCGTGGTCGCGCACCGCCAGCGCCACGGCGGACCGCTGGCCGGCGCGCGCGCCCGGAAGTACCCGCGTGGAACGGCTCGCCGCCACCTCGACCGCAGTCCCCGGCGTGCCATACTTGACGGCGTTGTCGATCAGGTTCTGGAACACCTGCGCGAGCTCGTCGGCATCGCCCTGGACCGGCGGCAGATCGTCCGGCAGCGTGAGCTCGATCCGCATGCCTCGCTTCTCGGCGCGCTGTTCGAGCGTATCGGCGACGCGCCGCACCACGTCGGCCAGCTCGACTGCGCCGGTGGGCGTACGGTGCTCGTTCATCTCGATGCGCGAGAGCGATAAGAGATCCTCGACGAGACGCTGCATGCGCCCCGCCTGTTCCGCCATGATGGCGAGAAAGCGCTCGCCGGCCGCCTTGTCGTCGCGCGCCGGCCCGCGCAGCGTCTCGATGAAGCCGACCAGCGAGGCGAGCGGCGTGCGCAGCTCGTGGCTGGCATTGGCGACGAAATCGGCGCGCAGCTGCTCGGCACGCTTGAGCGCGGTGAGGTCGTTGAGGAGGACCACCGCTGCCGCCGCCTCGGCCGTGTGCGACAGGAGCGGCGCGATCCGGGCCGAGAGATGGCGCTCGACCGGGCTCGTCAGCTCGAACTCGACGACGCGGCCGGCGGCGCCACGGAGCACCGCATCCACCGCGGCGAGAACGGCCGGGTGGCGCAGCGTTCCGGCCAGATCGTGCCCCAGGAGCCGCTCGCCCAACATCGCCTCGGCGGCGGCATTGGCGCGCACGACCCGGCGGTCGGCGTCGAGCAGCAGGAGCGGCTCGGGAAGCGCCGCCAGGACCGAGCGCTCGGCGTCGAGCTCCCCCTCACGCGCCCGCAGGCGCTGGCGCGCGCTGCGCGCCCAGCGCCCGACCGCCACCCACAGCGCGCGCACCGACGGCGCCCAGCTTGCCACCTCGGGTGCCGCAACCGGGTCGGCCGCCATCGCCTCGATCGCCGCCTGCACCGCGGCGACGCCGAGGACGAGCGGTTTCATCAGCACGACCACGCCGAGATAGCTGAACAGCGCCGCCGCCGCCGCCGGCCCGGGCGGCACCAGGTCGAGCGTGCCCAGCACGAAAAGCACGGCAAACGCCGGCAGCGACAGCACCAGCGCGCCGATGAGAAGGCGCGGCAAGGCGAGGCGCCACGGCCCCGCGAGCCCTGCCGTGGCCGCCCGCGCCTGGCGCTGATCGGATTGAGCCATGGGGCGGTCCTCCGCCTTGAGTCTAGAGACGGGGCGGCCTTTTCGTCAAAGGCGGGCCGGTTAACCCTAAGAAAAAGGCCCCGCCGAAGCGGGGCCGAGGTGGGAGGAATGTCGCGGGGGGACTCGCGACAGGGTCCTGCATATGATACGCGCCCTGCGGGCGTCGGATCTCCGCCACCTGCAAATATTTATTCTTGGCGGCCGGCCGCGCGGTCCCCGAGGATGCCATATTCCGCGCTAGGCCCCGCGGTGCTAGGGTCGCGCAAACACCCGCACCCCGCGATGAACGACATTCCGCGCGCCCCGTCCGTGCCGCCGTCCACCGACGCGACGCCGATGATGGCGCAGTATCTCGAGATCAAGCGCGCCCATCCCGATTGCCTCCTCTTCTATCGGATGGGCGATTTCTACGAGATGTTCTTCGACGATGCCGCGCGCGCCGCGGCGGCGCTCGACATCACTCTTACCCGGCGCGGCAAGCACGAGGGCGAGGACATCGCCATGTGCGGCGTGCCCGTCCATGCCGCCGAAGCCTATCTGGCGCGCCTCATCCGCCAGGGCTTCCGCGTCGCCGTGTGCGACCAGATCGAGGACCCAGCCGAGGCGAAGAAGCGCGGCGGCAAGTCGCCGGTGAAGCGCGCCGTCGTGCGCATCGTGACGCCCGGCACGCTCACCGAGGACACACTGCTCGATGCCCGCCGGAATAATTACCTGGCGGCGCTGGGCGAGGCGGCAGGAGCGCTGGGCCTGGCGTGGCTCGATCTGTCGACCGGCGAGGTCGAGACGCAGGAGATCGGTCTCGCCGCGCTCGCCGCAGCGCTTGCGCGGCTCGCGCCGGGCGAGATCCTGCTGCCCGAGCGGCTCGTCAGCCGCCCCGACTTGGTCGAGCTGTGGGGCGAATGGAAGAGCGCCTTGAGCCCCCTGCCGAACGTTCGCTTCGACAGCGAGAACGGGCGCAAGCGGCTGGAAGCGCTCTATCGCGTGCACACGCTCGACGGCTTCGGCGCCTTCGGGCGGCCCGAGCTCGCGGCGGCGGGCGCGCTCGTCGACTATGTCGAGCTGACGCAGCAGGGCAAGGTGCCGCCGCTGCGCCCGCCGCGGCAGCTCGCCGCCGCCGCCTTCATGGAGATCGACGCCGCCACCCGGCGCAACCTCGAGCTCGCCGAGACGCTCGGCGGTGAGCGCAAGGGCTCGCTCCTCGCCACCATCGA
This sequence comes from uncultured Alphaproteobacteria bacterium, assembly GCA_963832575.1. Taxonomy (GTDB): domain Bacteria; phylum Pseudomonadota; class Alphaproteobacteria; order ATCC43930; family CGMCC-115725; genus DATJLY01. The sequence continues at coordinate 309,009 of CAWHUT010000006.1, read as the reverse complement.
CCGCACCGTCACCGGCGCGGGCGCGCGCCTGCTCGCCGCCCAGCTTGCGGCACCCCTCACCGATCCGCGGGACATCAACGCGCGGCTCGATGCCGTGGAATTCCTGGTCGGCGAGGAGCGGCTGCGCCAGACGCTGCGCGACACCCTGCGCCGGACGGCCGACATGGCGCGCGCGATGGCGCGTCTCGGCCTTGGCCGCGGCGGCCCGCGCGATCTGGCGGCGCTGCGCGATACGCTGGCGCAGACTGCGACCTTGCGCGACGGGTTCGACGGCGCCCCGCTGCCGGCGCTGATGGAGGGCGCCCGGCGCGATCTCGGCGAGCATGGGGCACTGGTCGACCGCTTGCGCAGTGCGCTCGCACCGGAGCTGCCGCTGCTGGCGCGCGACGGCCGCTTCATCGCGGAGAATTATCTCCCCGCGCTCGACGAGCTGCGCGCGTTGCGCGACGAGAGTCGGCGCATGGTGGCCAATCTCCAGGAGCGCTATGCCACCGAGACCGGCGTCCCCGGGCTCAAGATCCGTCACAACAACATCCTGGGCTATCACATCGAGGTGACGCCGCTGCACGCGCCGAAGCTCGGGCCCCAATTCATCCACCGCCAGACGCTCGCCTCGGCCGCGCGCTACGGCACGGTCGAGCTTTCCGAGCTGGAAAGCAAAATATCGAGCGCCGCCGACAAGGCCCTGGCGCTCGAGCTCCAGTGTTACGACGAGCTCGTCGCCGCGGCGATGGCGGCGGCCGAGCCGATCGCACGCGCGGCCGCAGCACTCGCGGCGCTCGACGTGGCGGCGGGCCTGGCCGAGCTGGCCGTGACCGCACGCTATTGCCGCCCCGCGGTCGATGACGGGCTCGTCTTGAACATCACGGGCGGGCGCCATCCCGTCGTCGAGGCGGCGCTCGACGGCGCCAGCTTCGTCGGCAATGACTGCACCCTGGAGCCGGGGCGGCTTCTGTGGCTGCTGACCGGCCCCAACATGGCGGGCAAGAGCACTTTTCTGCGCCAGATCGCGCTCATCGCCGTGCTGGCGCAGATGGGCTCGTTCGTGCCGGCGGACACGGCGCGGATCGGCATCGTCGACCGGCTGTTCAGCCGTGTCGGCGCGGCCGACGATCTCGCGCGCGGGCGCTCGACCTTCATGGTCGAGATGGTCGAGACCGCAGCGATCCTCAATCGCGCCAGCGCACGCTCGCTCGTCATCCTCGACGAGATCGGCCGTGGCACCGCGACCTTCGACGGCCTCTCCATCGCGTGGGCAGCGATCGAGCATCTGCACGCGGTCAATCGCTGCCGCGCGCTCTTTGCCACGCATTATCACGAGCTCACCGCGCTCGCGGCAAAGCTCGAGCATCTCGCCTGCTACACCATGCGGGTGAAAGAGTGGCAGGGCGATGTCGTCTTCCTGCACGCGGTGGCGCCGGGCGCGGCCGATCGTTCCTACGGCATCCACGTGGCGCGGCTGGCCGGACTGCCTGCGCCGGTCGTGGCGCGCGCCGAGGAAGTGCTGAAGATCCTGGAGACGGGCGAGCAGAGCGGCGCGCTCGCGCGGCTGGCCGACGATCTGCCGCTCTTCGCCGTGGCGCGGGCGGCACCGAAGCCAGCGCCGCCCTCGCCACTGGCGCAAGCGCTCGGCGACATCCGCCCCGACGAGCTCACCCCGCGCGCCGCGCTCGACCTCCTCTACCGCCTCAAGGCGCTGGCCGAGAAGGCCTGACGCTTGATAAGAGTCTCGATCAAGCCGAAAGCCATAATAACGGGAGGACCAGATGAGACAGAACGCGCCGCGCGCTCTTGCGCTTGCCATCGCCGTGGCAGCCACCGTCACGGCCCATCCAGCCTGGGCGCAAAAGAATTACGCGCCCGGCATCAGCGATCACGAGATCACCTTCGGCCAGACGCTGCCCCTGAGCGGCCCGGCCTCGGCCTATGGCCAGATCGGGCGGGCGGAAGCCGCCTATTTCCACATGATCAACGACGAGGGCGGGGTCAACGGCCGCAAGCTCACCTTCATCCAGCTCGACGACGGCTACAGCCCGCCGCGGACGGTGGAGCAGACGCGCAAGCTGATCGAGGAGGACCACGTCGCCTTCATGTTCAGCACGATCGGCACGCCGACCAACGTGGCGATCCGCAAGTACCTCAACGAGAAAAAGGTGCCGCAGCTTTGGATCGGCTCGGGCGGAAGCCTGTTCGACGACCCCAAGCATTTCCCGTGGACGATCGCGTTTCTGCCGAGCTATCTCGTCGAGGGCCGCATCTATGCGCGCTATGTCCTCGCCAACAAGCCCGACGCGAAGGCCGCCGTCCTCTACCAGAACGACGATTTCGGCAAGGATCTCTACAACGGCTTCCGCGAAGGCTTCGGCGCCCAGGCCGACAAGCGCATCGTCGCCACCGCCACCTACGAGATCACCGACCCCACCATCGATCAGCAGATCGTCACGCTGCAATCCTCGGGCGCCGATGTGCTGTTCACCGCGGCGACGCCCAAATTCTCCGCCCAGGCGATCCGCAAGGTCTACGACATCGGCTGGAAGCCGCTCTATTTCGTCGACTATGTCGGCAGCGCCGTGGCCGCCGTGCTGAAGCCGGCGGGCCTTGAGAAATCGGTGGGCCTCATTTCGACCGCCTACCTCAAGGACCCGACCGACCCGCAATGGCAGAACGATCCGGACTACAAGACATGGCGTAAATGGATGGCAAAATACATGCCGGGCGGCGATGTTGCCGACCTCTTCAACGTCACTGGCTATGTCGAGGGCACGGTGCTCGTCCATATCCTCAAGCAATGCGGCGACGATCTCTCGCGCAGCAACATCCTGTACCAGGCGACGCACCTGCATGATCTTGCGGTACCGATGATGCAGCCGGGCATTACCATGAATACCAGTCCGGATGACTATGTGCCGGTGAAGCAGATGCGTCTGGTCCGCTTCAACGGCAAGACCTGGGTCCCGTTCGGCCAGGCCATCGACGGCCGCCTATCGCTGAAATAGCGACTCGCGCGCAGGTGGCGCCGCCGCTACACAATTCAGCTACAAATTGTTACACTCTGTATCTTGCCTTAATCGTACGCACGCTTAGGCTTCGTCTTGGCGCAGCGGCCGAAACCGGTAGTCGCCCGGTGGCGGCGGCGTCGGAGCGGCGTATTCCCATGTTTGAGCGTGGCATCCTCTCTCGGACCGCGGAATCGTTCCGCGCCAAGGCGCAGGCGGTCCTGGCCATGGCGGCGGCCGCCACCGATGGCATCATCGCCGCGGAGCTGCGCATCCTTGCCGGCCGCTACCTCAGCCGCGCCCGGGAGATCGAGACCGAAGGCGCCCGGACCGTGCCGGGCGCCCGGCCGCGCCGGTCGGGGCGCCGGCGCTCGCTCGACCGGCGCACAGCACCCATCCCGGCGATCTCTGACACCCTTTAATCGACGGGGGTCGCGGCTGGACGCCCTCGCGCGCCCTTGGTGGCGTGGCCGGGGCGGGCAGTGTAGGATGGCGGCCATGTCCCCGCTTGTGCGCCAGCGCGAGATCATCGACCGCCGCACGCTCCAGGCCGAGCTCGAGACGCTTGCCGAGGACGGCGAGCCGCCGCGCGCCCGTGTCGCAGAGGCAGTGAAGCACGCGCTGGTGGCCGGCCGCGCCGAGGTGAGGAAGCGCTTCGAGGCTGGCGCTTCCGGCACCGAAACGACGCGGGAGCTGGCGTTCCTGGTCGACCAGATCATCCGCGCGCTCTACGACTTCGTCGCGACGCGCATCTATCCGCTCGCCAACCCCACGGCCGGGGAGCGCATGGCCCTCGTCGCGGTCGGGGGCTATGGCCGCGGCGAGCTCGCGCCCTCCTCCGACATCGATCTCCTTTTCCTGCTCCCCTACAAGGAGACGCCGCACACCGAGCAGGTGGTCGAGTACATCCTCTACACGCTCTGGGATGTCGGCCTCAAAGTCGGGCAGGCGACGCGCTCGGTCCAGGAGACGCTGGTCCGCGCCAAGGGCGATCTCACCATTTGCACCGCCGTCTTGGAGGCGCGCTACATCTGGGGCGAGCAGGTCCTGTTCATGGAGCTGAAGCGCCGCTTCGAGGCCGAGATCATCAAGGGCTCGGGCGCCCGCTTCCTCCAGGCCAAGCTCGACGAGCGCGACAAGCGCCACGCCAGGCTGGGCGATTCACGCTATCTCGTCGAGCCCAACGTCAAGGAAGGCAAAGGCGGCCTGCGCGATCTCCACACGCTGTTCTGGATCGCCAAATACATCTATCGCGTCGACAGCGTCGAACAACTGGTCGAGCGCGGCGTGCTGTCGGCCGAGGAAGCGCAACGTTTCGCGCATGCGCAGAATTTCCTGTGGACCGTGCGCTGCCATCTGCATTTCCTCACCGGGCGCGCGGAGGACCGTCTCACCTTCGACCTCCAGGGCGAGGTCGGCCGCAGCATGGGATACACCGACCATGCCGGCGCGCGCGGCGTCGAGCGCTTCATGAAGCACTATTTCCTGATCGCCAAGGACGTGGGCGACCTGACGCGCATCTTCTGCGCGCTGTTGGCGGTCGAACAGGAGCGCCTGCCGCGCTTTTCCTGGCGGCGCTGGGGGTTCAGGCGCTCGGTCGCCGGCTTCAATGTCGATGGCGGTCGGCTCGACGTCGTCAACGAGCACGCGTTCCGCAACGATCCCATCAACTTCATCCGCATCTTCCACGCCGCCGAAGAGCACGGGCTCGACATCCACCCGCGCACGCTCCGGCTCATCACCCAGTCCTTGCGGCTCATCGACGCCAATCTGCGCGCCAACCCCGAGGCCAATCGCCTCTTCATGGAGATTCTTTCCTCGCGCAAGGATCCTGAGACGACGTTGCGGCGCATGAACGAGGCCGGCGTGTTCGGTCGCTTCATCCCCGATTTCGGCCGCGTCGTCGCGCAGATGCAGTACGACATGTACCATGTCTATACCGTCGACGAGCACACCATCTTCGCCATCGGCATCGTGCACAAGATCGAGACGGGCGCGCTCAAGGAAGAGCTGCCGCTGCCGACCGCGCTGATGCCGACCATCGATTCGCGCCGCGCGCTCTATCTCGCAGTACTGCTGCACGACATCGCCAAGGGCCGCGGCGGCGACCATTCGGTGCTGGGCGAAAAAATTGCGGAAAAGCTCGGTCCCCGCGTCGGCCTCTCGGCCGAGGAGACCGAGACGGTCGCCTGGCTGGTGCGCTGGCACCTGCTGATGAGCAGTACCGCCTTCAAGCTCGACATCGACGACCCCGGGACGATCAGCGACTTCGCCGCGCAGGTGCAGTCGCCCGAACGGCTGAAGCTGCTCCTGCTCCTCACCGTCGCCGACATCCGCGCGGTCGGGCCGCACGTGTGGAACGGCTGGAAGGCGACGCTGCTGTTCGAGCTCTATCACCGCGCGCTGGAACTGATGTCGGGCGGGCTTGCCACCGATGCGCGCGACGTGCGCATCAAGGCGATGCAGCAGGCGGTGCGCGCGCTCCTTGCCGATTTCACCGACGCGGAATTCGACGCGTTCCTCGCCCGGACCTATCCCTCCTATTGGCTTTCCTCCGACGCCCAGACGCTGGCGCGCCAGGGCCGCATCACCCGCGCGGCCGAGCGCAGCCAGGCGCCCCTGTCCGTCGACACCCGCGTCGATACGGCGCGCGCGGTGACCGAGGTGACGCTCCATACCGCCGATCATCCCGGCCTCTTCTCGCGCATCGCCGGCGCCTTGGCGCTGGCCGGCGCCAACATTGTCGATGCGAAGATCCTGACGCTCGCCGACGGCATGGCGCTCGACACCTTCCTGGTGCAGGACCGCCAGGGCGGCGCGTTCGACCGGCCGGAGAAGCTCGCCAAGCTCGCGGTGCTGTTCGAGAACGTGCTATCGGGCCGGGTGAAGCCGCATCTGGAATTGAACGAGGCGTCCGCGATCGCGAGCCGGACGCAAATCTTCACCGTGCTGCCGCGCGTTCTCATCAACAACACGGCGAGCCGCACGCACACGGTGGTCGAGGTGAACGGGCGCGACCGGCCGGGGCTGCTGTTCGAGATGACGCGCGCGCTGACGCAGCTCAACCTGCAGATCGCAAGCGCGAAGATTTCCACCTATGGCGAGAAGGTGGTCGACGTCTTCTATGTCAAAGACCTGTTCGGCCACAAGGTCGAGCACGAGGAGCGGATCAAGTCGATCCGCGACAATTTGACGGCGGTGCTTGCCGAACCCGCTACCGCCGCGCCCGCCCCACCGCGCCGCCGCGCCCGAGCCCGCACGGCCGCGGAATAGGCGCGCGCCGCCTATTTCAAACTCGCCGCGGCCTTGTGGACGAGGCTGGCGTCGACCAGATGGTCCATCGGCAGCGGCGTTGAATAGTGGAGGCGGCCGATCTTGATATAGACCAGTTCCTGCCGCTGGATGCTGGCCTCGTATTTCGCGATGTCGAGGTTGGGATCGAAGAAGGAAGGAACGCTGTCCCGGATCGATTCCGGCGCGAGCCTGGTCTCCTTGGCGAGCGCCGCGATCAGATCGGGCTTCTTGGTGAAGTCGCCTTGCGTCTCGCGCGCAGCGCGCACGATCGCGCGAAGAAAGCGAACACCCACATCCGGGCGCTCGCGCATGAACTTGCCGCTGAAGAACACCATCGTGGTGATCTCGCCGCTGCCGACGCCGCTTTCGGACGGAACGACGACACCGAGGCCCTGACGCACCGCGGTGTTGGTGAACGGCTCCGGCAGGACCGCCACGTCGAGCGCCTTGTTCTTCAACGCAACCAGCATCTGCGGAAAGCCGAGGAATGTCTCGTCGACATCCTTCATCGTCATCCCGTATTTCTCGAGAATGAGGTAGATCAGATATTCGGGAATGGCGCCCGGCACGTTGCTGGCGATCTTGCGGCCCCGGAAATCCTTGCCGGTGCGGATCGCCCCGCTGTCCCACAGGTCCTTGCGCGCGACGGCCGGCGTCGCCACGACCGGTGACGGCTGGATGCCGAGCGCCGCGACGGCACGCAGATCGAGGCCTTGATTCTGCGCATTGTAGAAACCGGCGCTGATGCCGCCGACGCTGACGTCGAGCTTGCCCGTGGCGAGCATCGCCACGGTGTCCTGCGCGCCGCGCTGGCTGTCGGACTGGACGTTGATATGCTCGGCGGTGAAATAGCCCTTGTCCAGGGCGACGTAATAGGGCGCCTGGGCCAGACTGACCGTCTGGGTCACCGTGACGTTGTCGTCTGCCTGCGCCGCGACCGGCAGCGCCAGACACAGCAGACCCAGTGCACCGATCCAGCGCGCGTTCATGCCGGCTCTCCCCAATCTTCAGTGCTTCGCCAGGCTCGCCGCGGCCTTGGGGATGAGGGTCGCATCCACCAGCTTGTCCATCGGCAGCGGCGTCTTGTAGTTGGTGCGGCCGTTCTGGATGTCGATCTGCTCCTGGTGGCGGATGCTATCCTCGAAATGGCCGATATCGAGATCGGGATCGAAGGCGAAGGGGTGGCTTTCCATGATGATATCGGTCTTCATCTTGAGCGCCTTGGCAAGCAGCCCCGCGGTCTCGGGATTCTTGTAGTACTCGCCCTGCGTCTCGCGCGCCCCGCGCAGCATGGCGCGCAGAAAGCGCTGCGCCACATCGGGGCGGTCGCGCATGAAATGGCCGCTGAAGAACACCATCGTGGTGATGTCGCCGCTGCCGACGCCGGCTTCCGCCTTCAGCAAGGACGCGATGCCCTCATGCATCGCGATCGTGGCGAAGGGTTCGGGCAGGAAGGCCATGTCGATCGCCTCGTTGTGCAGTGCCACCACCTGCTGCGGGAAGCCCAGGACTTTGACGTCGACGTCCGTGGCCTTCATCTTGTACTTCTCGAGGATGAGGGTCAGCAGATACTCCGGGATCGATCCCGGCACGTTGATCGCGACTTTGTAGCCTTTGAGATCGGCGCCGGTCTTGATCACGCCGGCGAGCTCCGTGCGCACCATCGGCGGGGTCGCGATGACCGGTGACGGTTGAATGCCGAGCGCCGCCACGGCGCGCAGATCGAGACCTTGGCTCTGGGCATTGAAGAAGCCGGCGCTGATCGCGCCCATGCTCACGTCGAGCTGGCCGGTGGCGAGCGCGGAGACCGTCTCCTGCGCGCCGGCAAAGGTTCCCGACGTGATCTCGATGCCTTCCTGCGTGAAATAGCCCTTGCCCTCGGCGATGAAGAAGGGCGCCTGCGACAGGCTGATCACATATCCCACCGAGACCTTGTCGGTCTTTGGCTGTGCTGCGGCCGGCAGCGCCATGACCAGGACTGCCATCCCGAACACCAACTGCCTGATCATTCGTTTCCTCCCTGCCGAATGCCGATGCGCGACCGCTGCCCGTTTCACTTGAGCAGGCTTGCCGCCGCCTTGTGCACGAAACTCGCATCGACCATGTGGTCCATCGGCACCGGCGTGGTGTAGTTGAGCCGGCCGTCCTTCATGTGCACCGCCTCCTGGCGGCGGATGCTGTCGAGATGCTTGGCGATGTCGAGATCGGGATCGAACCCGTAGGGAACGCTCGCCATGATCGTCTCGGGCGCGATCCCCGTCCCCTTCGCGAGCATATCGACGACGGCCGGATCCTTGGTATAGAAGCCCTGAACCAGGCGCGCGCCGCGGATCATGGCGCGCAGGAAGCGGACGGCGACCGCGGGCCGCTCGCGCATGAACTTGCCGCTGAAGAAGAACACCGTCGTCATGTCGCCGCCGCCCTCGCCGGCCTCTTCCGACACGAGCGCGGCGGAACCCTGCTTGATCGCCAAGGTCGCGAACGGCTCGGCCGGAATGGCGGCGTCGACGCTCTTGTTCTGGAGCGCGATCACCATCTCGGCGAAAGCCGATCATCGTCTCGTCCACGTCCTTGAGCGTCATGGCGTGGCGCGCGAGGATGAGCGAGAGGAAATATTCCGGGCTCGCGCCGGGCGTGTTGACCGCGACCTTGCGGCCCTTGCAGATCGGCGCCGGTATGAATGGCGCCGCTGTCCCACAAATCCTTGCGCGCGATGAGCGGGGTCGCCGTCACGGGAAGCGGCTGAATGCCGAGCGAGGCGACCACGCGCAGATCGAGTCCGCGGTTCTCGGCATTGAGGAAGCCGGCGTTGATGGCACCGAGATCGACATCCATGTCGCCCATTGCCACCGCCGAGACCGCGTCTTGCGCGCCGCGGAAATTGGCCGAGTTGCGCCTCGATATGCTCGGCCGCGAGATAGCCCTTGGCGACGGCGATGTAAAAGGGCGCGGTCGCGACGGAGCGCGTGACCCCGACGACGACCTTATCGGTCTTGTCCTGCGCCGCTGCCGGAAGCGCCAGCGCGGCGGCCAACGCTGCCGCCGCGGACAAACGCCTGATCATGTCCGCCCCTCCCCGTTCTTTCATCCCGCGCCCGCGTCGGCACGGCTCTGGCCCTCACGGGCTTGAGGGAAGGGGTACTGCACACGCGCGGCGATTGCAAGCGCAGGGCTAACTACTCGCGCAAGTCCTCGAAGAACTCCTTCACCTTGGCGAAGAAGCCTTCGCTCTCGGGCTGGGTGCGGGCGTGCTCGCCGGCCTTCTCGAACTCGCGCAGCAACTCCTGCTGACGCTTCGACAGATTGACCGGCGTCTCGACCGATCGACCTCGACATACATGTCGCCGCGCGACGGGCGAGCGCAGCACCGACATGCCCTTGCCGCGCAGGCGGAACTGGTGGCCGGACTGCGTGCCCGGCGGGATCGTGAGCTTGGCGCGGCCGCCGTCGATCACCGGCACCTCGATCGTCGCCGCCCAAGGCCGCCGTCGGCATCGAGATCGGCACGCGGCAATGGATGTTGGCGCCGTCGCGCTGGAAGATCGGATGCGGCTTCACCGCGAGGAAGATGTAGAGATCGCCCGGCGCGCCGCCGCGCACGCCGGCCTCGCCTTCGCCGGCAAGCCGGATGCGCGTGCCGTCCTCGACGCCGGCGGGGATCGACACGTTGAGCGACTTCTCCTTGCGCACGCGGCCCTGGCCGCCGCAGCTCCGGCAGGGATTCTCGATCACCCGGCCCGGCGCCGCTGACACGACGGGCAGGTGCGCTCGATGGTGAAGAAGCCCTGCTGCGCGCGGACGCGGCCGCTGCCGTGGCAAGTCGGGCAGCTGACCGGGCGCGAGTCCGGCGCCGCGCCGGTGCCGCTGCACGCCTCGCACGGCGCGAGCGTGGCGACGCGGATTGCCGTCTGCTTGCCCTTGAAGGCGTCCTCGAGCGTGATCTCGAGATTGTAGCGCAGATCGTTGCCGCGGTTGCTGGCGCCGCCGCTGGCCGCGACGCTGCCCCATGAAGTCGCCGAACATCTCGTCGAAGATGTCGGCGAACCCGGCGGCGAAGCCGAAATCGCCGTTCCCGCCGGGGCGCCCGCCGCCGTTCTCGAAGGCGGCATGGCCGAAGCGGTCATAGGCGGCGCGCTTCTGCTCGTCCTTCAGAACGTCATAGGCCTCGCTGATCGCCTTGAACTTCTGCTCGGCCGCGGGGTCGTTGGGATTGCGGTCGGGATGGCATTGCATCGCGAGCTTGCGATAGGCCTTCTTGAGATCGTCGGCCGAGGCTTCCCGCGGCACGCCCAGGAGCTCGTAAAAATCCTGCTTCGCCATTGCCTATCGCTCTCGATCTCGACCCACGACATGAAAACCGCCCCGCGGTCGTGCGCCGGGGCGGTTTACTGTTACTGCCGGCGAGGCTCAGCCCGAGCCTCGCTTCTTGTTGCGCTCGTCCACCTCCTCGAAGTCGGCATCGACGACCTTGTCGTTGCCGCCCGAAGCGGTGCCGCCGTCGGAAGGCCCGGTCTCGGGCCCACCGCCGCCACCACCAGTGGCGCCGGGCCCGGCCTGCTGCGCCTTGTACATGGCCTCGCCGAGCTTCATCGACGTCTGGGCCAGCGCTTCGGTCTTGGCGCGGATCTGGCCAACATCCTCATCGCCCGTCACCGCCTTCAGGTCGCGGATCGCCGCCTCCGCCGCCTCACGGTCGGGGGCTGCGATCTTGTCGGCGTTCTCCTTGAGCGTGCGCTCGGTGGTGTGGATGAGCGCCTCGGCATTGTTGCGGACCTCGACCAGCTCGCGCCGCCGCTTGTCCTCCTCGGCGTGCGTTTCGGCGTCCTTCACCATCTTCTCGACGTCGGAGTCGGAGAGGCCGCCAGAGGCCTGGATACGGATCTGCTGCTCCTTGCCGGTGGCCTTGTCCTTGGCGCTGACGCTGACGATGCCGTTGGCGTCGATGTCGAACGTCACCTCGATCTGCGGCACGCCGCGCGGCGCGGGCGGAATGCCGACGAGATCGAACTGGCCGAGGATCTTGTTGTCGGCCGCCATCTCGCGCTCGCCCTGGAAGACGCGGATGGTGACCGCGGTCTGGCTGTCCTCGGCGGTGGAGAAGATCTGGCTCTTCTTGGTCGGGATCGTCGTGTTGCGGTCGATGAGCCGGGTGAACACGCCGCCCAGCGTCTCGATGCCGAGCGACAGCGGCGTCACGTCGAGGAGAAGCACGTCCTTCACCTCGCCCTTGAGCACGCCCGCCTGGATCGCGGCGCCGATGGCCACAACCTCGTCGGGATTGACCGAGCGGTTGGGCTCCTTGCCGAAGAACTTCTTTACCGTCTCGATGACCTTGGGCATGCGGGTCATGCCGCCGACGAGGATCACTTCGGCGATCTCGGAGGCCTTGAGGCCGGCATCCTTGATGGCGTTGCGGCAGGGCTCGATCGTCTTCTGGATGAGATCGTCGACCAGCGCCTCGAGCTTGGCGCGGGTGAGCTTGATGTTGAGATGCTTGGGCCCGTGCTGATCGGCGGTGATGAAGGGCAGGTTGACCTCAGTCTGCATCGAGGACGACAAGCTCGATCTTCGCCTTCTCCGCCGCCTCCTTGAGGCGCTGGAGCGCGAGCCGATCGCTGCGCAGGTCGATGCCCTGCTCCTTCTTGAACTCGTCGGCGAGATAGTCGATGACGCGGCTTGTCGAAATCCTCGCCGCCCAGGAACGTGTCGCCGTTGGTCGATTTCACCTCGAACACGCCGTCGCCGATCTCCAGGATGGAGATGTCGAACGTGCCGCCGCCCAGATCGTAGACGGCGATCGTGCCCGCGCTCTTGCGCTCAAGCCCGTAGGCCAGAGCTGCCGCGGTCGGCTCGTTGATGATGCGCAGCACCTCAAGCCCGGCGATCTTGCCGGCGTCCTTGGTCGCCTGGCGCTGGCTGTCGTTGAAATAGGCCGGGACGGTGATGACGGCCTCGGTCACGGGCTCGCCGAGATAGGCCTCGGCCGTTTCCTTCATCTTCTGCAGGACGAAGGCGCTGATCTGGGAGGGCGCGTATTTCTTGCCGCGACTTTCAACCCAGGCGTCGCCATTGTCGCCCGCCAGCGTCTTGAACGGGACGAGTTCCGCTTCCTTGCGCACCAGCGGGTCGGCGAAGCGCCGGCCGATGAGCCGCTTGATGCCGTAGAAAGTATTCTCCGGATTGGTCACGGCCTGGCGCTTGGCCGCCTGGCCGACCAGACGTTCCCCGGATTCCGTGAAGGCGACCTGCGAGGGGGTCGTCCGCATGCCCTCGCTGTTCTCGATCACCTTGGCGGTCTTGCCCTCCATCACGGCGACGCACGAATTCGTCGTCCCGAGATCGATCCCGATTACCTTTGCCATGTCCACCTCTTCTTGCAGCAGGGCCGCGCAGCCCGTTGAGGCGCTGCGACCGCCCCCTAGATTGGTCTCTAAGTCTGGTATCCCTGGAGCGCGCCGAGTTTATATATGGGCGCCCGCCGCACGCTACAACCGGGTCGGAGCGGCGGCTGGGAATTGCCACGCCCGACATCCCAATATGGGGAGCCGGGGGGCGCGACTGCAAGGAGGCAGAGCCCTTTACACCACCTCGTCGACGCGCCGCGGCGGCTCGGCGCGCCGGGACCGGCCTTGGCGACGCCGACCATGGCCGGGCGCAGCAGGCGGTCGTGGAGGATGTAGCCGGGCTGCAGCACCTGGACGACGGCGCCGGCGGGCTGGCCGGTGTTTTCGACCTCGAACATCGCCTCGTGGAGATTGTGGTCGAAACGGTCGCCCGGCCGGGGATCGAGCCGCTTGATGCCATGCCGCTCGAAGGCCGCCAGGAGCTCGCGCTCGGTGGCGGCGACCCCGGTCAGGAGGTTGTGGGTGCGCTCGTCGCCGGCTGTCGGGCGCGCTTTCGAGCGCGCGGCGCAGATTGTCCGCGACGCTCAAAAGGTCCTTGGCGAAATTCGCCGCGGCATAGCGCAGCGCGTCCTCGCGTTCGCGTTGGGTGCGGCGGCGCACGTTCTCGGTCTCGGCCAGCGCGCGCAGCAGCCGATCCTTGGTATCGGCGAGTTCCGCCTCGATGGCGCCCAGCCGTTGGGCTGCGTCTTCTGTCGACGGCTGGGCTTGGGTCGCCTCAGCATCCGTGCCGGCGCCATTCTTGTCGTCGCTCATGAACCTCGTTCCACTTATCCGAGAAGCCGACCGATCACCTTGGCGGTGTAGTCGACCAGGGGAATGATGCGGGCATAGTTGAGTCGCGTCGGGCCGATGACGCCGATCGCCCCCACCACGTGCTCGCGCGAGTTGCTGTAGGGCGCGACGATCATCGAGCAGCCGGCGACGCCGAAGAGCGGGTTGTCGGCGCCGATATAGATCTGCACACCCTCGCCCTCGCGCGTGGCATCGAGCAGCCGGACCATCGCCTCGCGGGTATCGAGCATGTCGAAGAGCGTGCGCAACCGTTCGAGATCACCGAGCGCCGTCACGTCGTTCAAGAGTTGCGCCTGGCCCTTGACGATGAGCGCGGTGCCCTCGCCACCGCCCGCCCACGACGCAAGCCCCGCCGCCACGAGCTTGCCCGTCAATTCGTCGAGCTGGGCGCGGCGGCTGTCGATGTCGGCGAGAATCGCGACGCGCGCCTCGTCGACGGTATGGCCAACGAGCCGCGCATTGAGATAGTTGCTCGCCGCCACGAGCGAGGAGGGCGGCGTGCCCGGTTGCAGTTCAATGAGCCGGTTCTCGACCAGCCCATCCTCCGTCACCATGACGACAAGCGCCCGCGTCGCCGCCAGCGGCACGAACTCGATATGCTTGAGCGGCCGCTCGATCTTGGGCGCCAGCACCAGCCCGGCGCAGCGCGACAGGCCCGATAGCGTCGTCGTCGCTTCCTCGAGCGCTTGCGCCAGGCTCTTGCCAGCGGCGGCGAGACGGCCGTCGATGTTGGAGCGCTCGTCCTCGCTCAAGCCGCCCACTTCGAGGAGCCCGCTGACGAAGAGCCGCAGTCCCGCCTCGGTCGGCAGCCGGCCCGCGGAGGTATGCGGCGCGAACAGGAGCCCGGCTTCCTCGAGGTCGGCCAGGACGTTGCGGATGGTCGCGGGCGACAGGTCGAGCACGCCGCGGCGCGACAGCGTGCGCGAGCCCACGGGCTCGCCGGTCTCGACGAACGCATCGACGACCATCCGGAGGATTTCCCGGCTGCGTTCGTTAAGTTCGGTGATGACAGGTCTGGCGACCGGGGCGTTCATGCGCGCCGGAATGTAGGTAGACCCTGGGGTAGCGTCAACAGGTGCGCCCTTTACGCCGCCCTTGCCGCACACTAGCTTCTGCCCTTCACACGTTCGAGGAGTTGCCATGCCGCGACCTTCCGGCCGCGCCCCCGACGAGATGCGCAATGTCGCGCTCGAGCCGGGCGTCTCGAAATATGCCGAAGGGTCGTGCCTTGCCCGCTTCGGCGATACCCACGTGCTGTGTACCGCCACCGTCGAGGAGAAGGTTCCGCCGTTCCTGCGCAACTCCGGGCGCGGCTGGATCACGGCCGAGTACGGCATGCTGCCGCGCGCGACCCATACGCGCGGCGACCGCGAGGCGGCGCGCGGCAAGCAGTCGGGCCGGACCCAGGAAATCCAGCGTCTCATCGGCCGGTCGCTGCGCGCCGTCACCGACCTCACCGCGCTGGGCGAGCGCCAGATCCGCATCGATTGCGACGTGCTCCAGGCCGACGGCGGCACCCGCACCGCCGCGGTGACCGGCAGCTATGTCGCGCTCCACATGGCGATCCAGAAGTTGGTGGCGGCGGGCTCGCTGCCGCGTTTGCCGTTCGAGGACGCGGTCGCCGCGGTGTCGTGCGGCCTGTGCAACGGCACGGCCGTGCTCGATCTCGACTACGCCGAGGACTCCACCGCCGCAGCCGACGCCAATTTCGTCCTCACCGGGCGCGGCGGCATCGTCGAGGTCCAGGCCACGGCCGAGGCGGCGATTTTTGCCGAGCGCGACTTCGCGGCGATGCTCGCGCTGGCGCGCACGGGCATCGCGGCGCTGCTGCGGCTGCAGCGCCAGGCGCTGGGGCTTGGCTGAGGCGGCGCGCCGGCTGGCGGGTGGGCGGCTCGCGCTCGCCACCCATAATCCGGGCAAGCTCGTCGAGATCGCCGCGCTGGTGCGGCCTTTCGGCATTGCCACCGAGGGCGCCGCCGCCTTGGGCGTGCCGGAGCCCGAGGAGACCGGCGCGACCTTCGAGGAAAACGCCGCCTTGAAAGCGCTTGCCGTGGCCCAAGCGTGCGGGCTGCCGGCGCTGGCCGATGATTCCGGCCTCGTGGTCCCGGCCTTGGGCGGTGCGCCCGGGCATCTACTCAGCACGCTGGGCCGGCCCGGATAAGGATTTCGCGCGCGGCCATGCGGCGGATCGAGAACGAGCTGGGAAATGGCGACCGCCGCGCGGTTTTCGTCGCGGTGCTGGCGCTCGCCTGGCCCGATGAGCATATCGAGTCCTACCGCGGCGAGGTGCGGGGGCGCTTGGTGTTCCCTCCGCGCGGCAGTCGCGGCTTCGGCTACGACCCGATCTTCGTGCCGGAGCGGCGGGACCGAGACCTTCGGCGAGATGGACCCTGCGCGCAAACACGCCATCAGCCATCGCGCCGCTCGCCTTCGCGAAGCTCGCCGCCGCGTGCTTCGAGCACCCGGCGCCATGACCGCGCCCGACGCAGCGCTGGCTCTTTATGTGCATTGGCCGTTCTGCAAGTCGAAATGCCCGTATTGCGATTTCAACAGCCACGTGCGCGGCGCGATCGACGACGCGCGCTGGCGCCGCGCGCTGGTGGCCGAGCTCGATCATTATGGCACGGCGACGCGCGGGCGGCGGCTGGTCTCGGTGTTCTTCGGCGGCGGCACGCCGTCGCTGATGCTCCCCGCGACGGCGGCCGCCGTGCTGGAGCGCGCGCGGACGTATTGGCGCGCCGAGGATGATCTCGAGGTGACGCTCGAGGCCAATCCGACCTCCGTCGAGGCCGCGCGGCTGGCCGAATTCCGCGCCGCCGGCGTCAACCGCGTCTCGCTCGGCGTGCAGGCGCTCGACGATCGCGCGCTCAAGTTCCTCGGCCGCGGCCATGACGCGGCCGAGGCGCGTGCGGCGGTGGCGACCGCGGCGCGGCTTTTCCCGCGCTATTCCTTCGACCTCATCTATGCGCGGCCGGGCCAGACGGTCGCCGCGTGGGAGCGCGAGCTCGCCGCGGCGCTCGCCATGGCGGGCGATCATCTCTCGGTCTATCAGCTCACCATCGAATCCGGCACCGCCTTCGCCACGGCGCACAAGCGCGGCGACTTCGCCGTGCCCGACGACGAGACGGCCGGCGCGCTCTACGAGGCCACGGCGGCACGGCTCGGCGCCGCGGGAATGCCCGCCTACGAGATCTCCAACCATGCTCGGCCCGGCGGCGAATGCCGCCACAACCTCGCCTATTGGCGCTATGGGGATTATGTCGGCATCGGCCCCGGCGCCCATGGCCGCCTGACGCTCGCGGCCACGAAATACGCAACCCGCCAGCGCCGCTTGCCCGAAGCCTGGCTCGCCGCCGTCGAGGCCCATGGCCACGCCACCGAAGAGCGCACGGCCCTCACCGTCGCCGAGCGGCGCGAGGAGATGCTGATGATGGGCTTGCGTCTGGGCGAGGGCGTCGCCCGCGAGACGTTCCGCCGCGAGACCGGAGACGATCTCGAGGCGGCGCTCGATACCACCGCGCTCGACGATCTCGTTTCCGGCGGGTTCATCGTGCTCGATCCCGCCGGCCTGCGCGCGACGCCGGTGGGCCAACAGCGGCTCAATTCCGTTCTGGAGCGTTTGCTCGTCGCTCGAGCGTGATGGCGCGGGTGATGGCTTCGGGATCGACGCCCGGCAGCATGCCGTCGAGGAGAAGATGCGCCAAGCCGTGGACGACGGACCACGCGGCGATCGCGGCGGTTTCCGGGTCCGCGGCACCGGGAGTGCGCCGCCGCACCGCCGCGACAAGCTGTTCGTGGGTCCGGGACGCCGCCGCCGCCAGGTCGGGATAGCGGCGGCGGTCGGGTATGCCGGCCGGCCCAAACATCAGTCGGAACCGCCCCGGCCGGGCGAGCGCGAAGCGCACATAGGCCTGCCCCATCGCACCGAGCGGATTGTCCGAGCCCTGCGCGGCCGCAGCAAGCGCTTGGCCGAACGCCACGAAGCCGTTGGTGGCGAGCGCCGCCAGCAGCGCCTCCTTGTCGGCGAAATGGCGATAGGGCGCCGTGGCGGAAACGCCGGCCCGGCGCGCGGCCTCGCGCAGGCTCACCGCGCCCGCCCCGCCCTCGTCGAGGATCGCGTCGGCGGCCTCGATGAGCGCCGCCTTGAGCGCGCCATGGTGGTAGGGCATCCGATCCGATGTTGACATCGCTTACATCAAAGGTTAGTTTACAGTGGACACATAGCCATGGAGAGCCCCAATGGCAAAGCCCTTCCCCGATAATCCTTTCCTGCAAGGGAATTTCGCGCCGATCCTGATGGAGTGCGAGGCGCTCGATCTGCCGGTCGTGGGGGAGGTGCCCGCGGCGCTTGCCGGCACGCTTTTCCGCAACGGCCCCAACCCACATTACGCGCCGCGCGATGCGCGCTATCACTGGTTCCTGGGCGACGGCATGGTGCATGCCTTCGCCATCGCCGAGGGCCGCGTGTCCTACCGCAACCGCTGGGTTCGCACGCCGCGCTGGCAGGCCGAGAACGGCGCCCGGGCGGCGCTGTTCGGGAGCTGGGGAAATCCCGCGACCACCGACCCTTCCGTCCTCACCACCGACAGCGGGCTCGCCAACACGAATGTGCTCTGGCACGGCGGCCGGCTTTTGGCACTGGAGGAGGCGCATCTTCCGTTCGCGCTCGACCCGGTGACGCTGGCCTCGCTCGGCTATTGCGACTTCGACGGCAAGCTCCGCGGGCGCTTCACGGCCCATCCCAAGATCGATCCCGAGACCGGGGAAATGGTGTTCTTCGCCTATTCCGCGGGCGGCCCGCTGACCGCGACCATGGCCTACGGGAGTGTCGACCGCGACGGAAGGCTGCAGCGGTTCGAGACCTTCGAGGCACCGTTCTCGAGCATGGTCCACGACTTCATCGTGACGCGCGAGCACGTGCTGTTTCCGATCCTGCCGCTGACCGGGAGCCTGGAGCGGGCGCGCAGCGGCAAGCCGGCCTATGCCTGGGAGCCGGCGAAAGGATCCCATGTCGGCGTCATGCGGCGGGACGGCTCGGTGGCCGCGATGCGCTGGTTCCACGCCGAGGCCGGATACGTGTTCCACGTGCTCAACGCCTGGGAGGAAGGCGACCGGATCATCGCCGACGTGATGCAGTCGGAGGCGGCGCCGCTCTTTCCGTTGCCCGACGGCACGCCCGGCGATGAGGCAAAGGCTTCGGCGCGGCTGTGCCGCTGGACCTTCGACCTCGCCGGCAACAGCGATGCGTTCACGCGCACCTATATCGACGATCTCTCGGGCGAATTCCCGCGCCTCGACGAGCGCTTCGCCGGGCGCAAGAACCGCCATGGCTATTACGCCGGCCGACGCAACGGACGCGCGTTCGGTGAAACCTTCGACTGCCTCGCCCATCTCGATCATGCCACCGGGCGGCACAGCCTCTATGCGCTGCCGGCGGGAGACATGGTGTCGGAGCCGGTGTTCGTGCCGCGCGCCGATGAGGCCGCCGAAGGCGATGGCTGGCTGCTCGCGGTCGCCTTTCGCGGCCAGGAGCGGCGCAGCGACCTTCTCGTCCTCGATGCCACGGCGCTCGAAGACGGGCCGGTCGCTTCCGCGCAGCTTTCCCATCGCGTACCCTTCGGTTTTCATGGCAACTGGCGCGCGGCAGGGTAAGCGCGGGGGAGATCGGTCATGAATATCGTGCTCGGGTTCGCACCGTTCATCGCCTTCTTCGTGCTGCTGCGCTTCGGCTCGCCGTTGGCGGGGCTCGCCGCCGCCGCGTTGGTCTCGCTGCTCCTCTGCGTGCGCACGGTGCAGCGCAAGGAAGCCGTCAAGATTCTCGAAGCCGGCAGCCTCGTCCTGTTCGCGGCGCTTGCCCTCTATTCGTTCGCAGCGGCGCCGTCATGGACCGTGGCGACGGTGCGGCTCATGGTGGATGGCGGGCTCTTCGTCATCGTGGGGCTCTCGCTCGCCATCGGCCGCCCCTTCACGCTGCAATACGCGCGCGAGACGGTGCCGCAGCAGTATTGGAACACGCCGAGCTTCGTGCGCTCCAACCGCCTCATCACCGCAGTTTGGGGTATTGCCTTCGCCGTGCTGACGGCGGCAGACGCAACGGCGGACTATGTCCCGGCGGTGCCGGTCTGGCTCGACATCGCCGCGGCGATTGCCGCCCTCGGCGGCGCCTACGGTTTCACCACATGGTATCCCGCCAGGGTGCGCCGTGCCGCCACCCTCACGGCGCGGCCCGCGGATTAGCGGCCGCGAGGGGCCGGGCGTCACAATCGTTTACGGTTAATTCACGAGACCGGCTCATCCTTGGCTGGCGGCCGACTGCGCCGCTTTTGTCGCCAGATCTTCCGTGTCAGCCGCCGCATGAGCACCGCGATGAAAGGGACCGAAGTGACGGCGTCCTCGGCCGGCCGACACCTGCCGGATGCCGTGACCGAAATGCGCCATCCGTTCGTCGTCCTGGATCCGGACGAGCGGCTGCTCGCCTGGAACGGCGCCTATGCCGATCTCCACCGCAACGAAGACGGGACCTGCGTGCTGCGCGCCGGCATGACGTTCGCGGAGCTGACGGCGTGGCGTCGGCGCGCGAACTTCTTCCGCGTGAGCGAGCGCCGCGGCGCCGCCGGCGATACGCGCCCCGGCGACTATCAGACCAAGGGCGAGGTCACGCATCAACTCCGCGACGGGCGCTGGATGTTCGTCGACCGCTATGCGCTGTCGGATGGCACGAATATCGGCATCTGGATCGACATCACCGCTTCCAAGCGTGCCGAGGAGCAACTGCGCGCCACGGCCGACAAACTCACGCGCAGCCAGGAACAGTTGTCGCGGGCGCAGCGCATCGCGCAGATCGGCAGTGACGAGCGCGACTTCGAGACCGACGCGGTTATCTGGTCCGATGAGACCTATCGCATCTTCGGCGTGAGCCGCGACAGCTTCACGGTCACACGCGAGAACGTTCTCGGCCTCATCCACCCTGATGACCGGCCGACCATGGCCAATTTCTTCGGCCAGAGCGTGTGGGCGAATGCCCCCTCGCGGCACGAATTCCGCATCGTGCGGCCGGATGGCGCCGTGCGGACCATCGTGCGCGAGAGCGTCATCGTGCACCATGCCGACGGCAAGCCGCTGCGTCGCATCGGCACCTTCCAGGACGTGACCGAGCTGCGCGCGCGCGAGAAGCTGGAGCGCGTCTTGCAGCAGGCGCTGCGCGCGGCCAAGGACGAGGCCGAAGCGGCGGCGCATGCGCTGGAAGCGGCGAACGGCGATCTCGAGCGCCGCGTCGAGGAGCGCACGCGTCAATTGACGGCCGCACAAAACGAACTCCTAAAGAAAGAACGGCTCTCCGCCATCGGACAGCTTACCGCCATCGTCGCGCACGAACTACGCAACCCGCTGAGCGCGATCCGCAACACGCTCTTCGCGATGAAGGCCATAGCGGAAACGAGCCCGGTGATTGGCCGCTCGGTCGCGCGCATGGAGCGCAGCGTCGATCGCTGCAGCCAGATCATTACCGAGCTTCTCGACTATTCGCGGGTACGTAATCTCGAATGCGAGGAGCGCTGCTTCGACAAATGGCTGGCCGGCGTGGTGGAAGAGCAACAGATCCCCGAGCGCGTCGCCGTGGTGCGCGACCTACAGGCGGGCGAGGCTCGGGTCGCGTTTGATCCCAACCGCTTCCGCCGCGTCATCATCAACCTCGTGGAGAACGCGGCGCAGGCCTTGGCGGCGGCGGAAGAGACCTGTCCCGACGGCACGATCACGCTCCGCACGCGCCTGGCGGACGAGCAAATCGAAATCACGGTCGAGGACAACGGCCCTGGCATCCCGCCCGAAAACGTCGAGCGCATCTTCGAGCCGCTCTTCAGCACCAAGTCCTTCGGCACCGGTCTCGGCCTGCCGATGGTCAAGCAGATCATCGAGCAGCACGGCGGCACGATCGAGCTGACCAGCACGCCTGGCGCGGGCGCGCGCTTCCTCGTCACCATCCCGCTGCACCGCCGCGCCCAAGCGGCGTGAGGCGCCGCCTCAGCTCCAGATCTCCATCCGCAATCCCCTGGCGTCGGTTTGGGGATCGCACGCGACCGCGCCGGCAGGCGTCCGCGCGGCCAGCGCCAGCGCGCAGGCATCGAGGAGATCGTCGGGCCCGGCGCCGCTGCCCCTGAGCGCGCCAATCCAGCGGTCGATCGCGGGCAAGCGGGCAGCGACGAGATCGCGCCTCAGCCCCCGCCCCGCCGGCGTTTTCTTCGGCGGCAGCACCCGGCCGTCGTGCAGGCGCTGGAAAACGAGTTCGGGATGCGCCTCGCGCAGCGTCGCCTGCTGCGCGGGCGAGATCACGGCATCGACCTCGGCGATCTTAGGTAGGATGTGCCACATCTGGCGCGACACGCCCTTGCCATCCGCCTTGGCCCAGGCGTTCGCCGCGGCATAATCGGCGACATGACGCAGCAGCGGCCGGCGCGCGCCGAGGAAGACGCGGGAGCGCCCGGCGCCTAAGAGCACACGCGCCGCCAGGTCGCAGGCGCGATAGCCGCTATCGGGAAGACCGATCGGAATATCGATCATCGCCCGCGTCGGCGCGAAATCGATGACGCGGTCGAACCGCGCCAGCACGGCGAAGTCACCGTGACCGTCGTTGTCGATCGCAACCACGACCCAGCCCGTGCGGCAGCCATCGACGCCGACATAGGTCCCGGACATCACGACCGCTTGCCGCCGAAGGGGCTGCTCAGTAGACCGGGTGCTCGAAGGTCTGCGGCGCCGGGTCGATCACGGTCACCCCGTCGCGATGGACTTCGAGCACGGCCAGGCCGCGCTCGACGACGCCGTCGGGCAGCAGGCGGAAGATGCCGTTCAAGCCGGCAAATCCGCTGGGGTTGGTGAGCGGCCCGGCCGAGAAGTCGCCGCGCCGCGCCAGCACCGCAGCGAGCGCCGTCGCGTCATAGCCCAGTGTCGCCAGGAGCGGCGGCGCGCGCTTGTAAAGCGCGGTGAAGCGCTTGTCGAAATCGGCCCGCGGGCCGGGATCGGGCGCGGCATACCATGCACCCTCGAGCGCCGGCTCGCTGCCCAGCCCGGGCTCGGCCCACAGCCCCGTCCCCAGCAGCTTCACCTGGTCGGGATCGATGTTGTAGTAGGGCAACAGCGCGGCCAGCGCCTTGAGCTTCGCGCCCCCCTCGGCGATCAGCACGGCATCGAAATCGACGCCGCCGCTGGCGAAGCTCTGCACCGTCGGCCCGAGATTGCTCGAGCTCGGATCATAGCGGCCGATGCGCCCCATGCTGGCACCGGCGAGCGCCACCGCATCGCCCAGCGTGGCGACGGCGATGTCGCCGTAAGGGTTGGTGGGCGCGAGCGCCGCGAAGCGGTTGTGGCCGTGCGCGTGAGCGTAGACGACGATGCGCTGGATTTCCTGGCGCGGGTCGAAGCCGAGCAGCCAGGTCCCGTCGCCGGCGAGTGTCGTCGCCGTCGAAAAGGCGACCACCGGCACGTTGGCGTTCTGGGCGACCGGCTTCACCACCTCGACCTCGGCGGCCAGCAGCGGACCGAGAATGAGCTTCGCTCCGTCCGCGATGGCCGAGCGCGCCGCCGCGGCCGCCATCGGCGCGGTGCCGCCGCTGTCGCGCACCAACAGCTCGAGGTGGTCGTCGGCGACATCGAAGAGCGCCATCTGCGCCGCATCGAGCATCGCCCGGCCGATCGCGGCACTCGGCCCCGAAAGCGGCAGGAGCAGCGCCACCGCTACCTTGTTGCCGGCGCCCGCCGCGGCGGGCGCCTCCGTGCCCGTCGGCGGCCCGACCGGCGAGACCAGTACCGGCGCGGCGGTGGCCGGCGCGGCGGGTTCGGCAATGGCCGGCTGCGCCGTGGGACGCGAGCGGGTTGACGAGCAGCCGCCCAGCATCGAGCCTAGGAGCAGCAGCAATGCCGCCAAGGCGAGGTGGGCGATGCGGAACGTAAAGTGAGGCGGGCGGAGCACGCGCGATGTCCATCGAGACGACAGGCGGGCCGAAGACTATCGGCCCTGACAGCCGAAGTAAACCGCAGGCGGCGGCCGATGCGGTGGCGCCCGGCCTCTATCTCGTCGCCACGCCGATCGGCAATGCCGACGACATCACCGTGCGCGCCCTGCGCGTGCTGCGCGGAGCCGACCTCATCGCCTGCGAGGACACGCGTGTCAGTGCCAAGCTCCTGCACCGTCACGGCATTACTACGCAGCGCGTGTCCTATCGCGATCACACCGCCGTGCGGATGGGCGAGAAGCTGCTGGGCCGGATTGCGGGCGGCGCCGCGGTCGCGCTCATCACCGATGCTGGCATGCCCATGATTTCCGATCCCGGCTTTCCGCTGGTGCGCGAAGCGCTGGCGCGCGGCATCGCGGTGACGGTCGTGCCCGGCCCATCGGCGCCGCTGGCGGCGCTGGTGCTGTCGGGACTGCCGGCGGAACGATTCTTCTTCGGTGGCTTCCTGCCGGCGAAGGCGGTGGCGCGCCGGCGGGCGCTGATGGAATTGGTGGCGGTGCCGGCGACGCTCATCCTGTTCGAGACCGCGCCGCGGCTGGCGGAGTCGCTGGCCGACATGGCGGCGGTGCTGGGCGACCGGCCGGCGGCGGTGGCGCGGGAACTGACCAAGCTTTACGAGGAGGTGCGGCGCGATGGACTGGCCGCGCTCGCCGCGTATTACGCCACGGCAGGACCGCCGCGGGGCGAGATCGTCGTTGTCGTCGGGCCGCCCGGTGAAGCCGCGCCCGCTTTTGCCGGCGAGACACTCGATGCAGCGCTGCGGGCAGCGCTGGCCGAGATGAGCGTCAAGGACGCGAGCGCCGCGGTCGCGGCGGCGACCGGTCTGCCGCGGCGCACCGTCTATGCCCGCGCGCTGGCCCTGGCGCTGGCGGACCGCGGCGGGTGAGGCGCGACCGTCGCCAGGCGTGGCGCCGCGGCCGGTGGGCGGAGCTTCTGTGCCTGTGGTCGCTGCGCTGCCGCTGCTATCGCATTCTCGCGCGGCGCTACCGTGTCGCATCGGGCGAGGTCGATCTCATCGCGCGGCGCGGCCGGATCGTCGCCGCGATCGAGGTCAAGGCGCGCGCCGATTATGCCGCCGCGAGCGCCGCCGTGCTGGTGCGCCAGCGCCGGCGCATCGCGCGTGCGCTTGAGCATTTCCTTGCCACGCGCCCCGAACTCGCCGGCCTCGACCTGCGCTTCGATGTGATGGTGGTGGTGCCGCGGCGCTGGCCGCGCCATCTGGCCGACGCCTGGCGCCCCGATCGATGAGGGCGCCACCTTTGTACAGTTTCGCAACGGGTGCCCTTCTCAAGCGCGCCGCTTCACGCCACAATCAGCGCACATCCCGACAGGAGACATTCCCTTGCCGCACCGCTCCACGCTCCGCACTTTCATCTCCCTGGGCCTTGCCGGCGCCAGCGTGGCTGCGCTCGAGGGCTGCATTCTCGCGGCCGGCGCGGCCGGCGTGGGTGGCGGGTATGCGCTGACCCAGGAGCGCTCGATCTCGTCCACGGTGAGCGATGCCGGCATCCACGCCGCGATCGGCGCGTCATGGAAAGACTACAACGTCAAGCTTTCCGAGGATCTCGACAACACCGTCTACGAGGGCCGCGTGCTCTTGACCGGCGACGTGCCGAGCGAGGCGTGGCGCGACGAGGCAGTAAAGCGCGCCTGGAAGATCGACGGCGTCAAGGAGGTCTATGACGAAATTCAGGTCGGGCCCGAGGAAGGCTTCCGGCAGGACGTGGGCGACGACACCATCACCAGCAAGCTCAAGGCCCAGCTCGTCGCCGACGCCGATGTGAAATCGATCAATTACACGATCACCACGGTCAACGGCGTCGTCTATGTGATCGGCTCGGCGCGCAGCCAGGCGGAGCTCGACCGGGTGGTCGATCACGCCCGCAACATCGCCAATGTGCGCCGCGTCGTCTCCTATGTCCGCATCCGCACCGGCGAGCCGCCTTCCGCCCAGCCGGCATCGGCGCCACCCGCCATGGCACCGGGGAGCGCAGCGCCACCTGCGCCTGCCGCCGCCGCCCCCACCGAAGAGCCGCCGATCACCACGCCCACGCCGCGCCAGTCGATCGAGGTGACGCCGCTCAAATAAGCCCTACTCGATCGTCACCGACACCCGCAGCTCGGCCGCGCGGTCGGCGCTGTCGCGCACCGAGAGCGTGATTTCGTGCGTGCCTTTCGGCAGCTCGGCATGCTCGAGCGTGAGGCCCGTCGGCGTGATCGCGGCATGGGCGCGGATGCGGTCGGTGATGTCGATGCCGAGGAAGCCGTAATAGGCCCGGAAGGTGTCGGGCACGATCACCGCGCCGGGCGGCGGCACGAATTTGAGCTTGATGGTCACCGGCGACTTGACCGGGCCGTCGAGCGCCGGGCTCTCCACCTCGATCTGGGGTACGGCGGCAGCGTTTCCGCCGGGCTGCTGCGGGCTGGTGAAAAAGCCGCGCGTGTGCGCTTGTGCGGCCGCCGCCTCCTCCGGCGTGACCAGCGGAAAGGCCACCGCCGGCGCGAGGCCCGCGAGAGCTGCGGCTAGGGTGAAGAGCAAGAGCTTGACGCCAATACGGCCTGGCATGCCCGGATCCGAGTGCTGTCCAATCCCACGGCGGATCGACGCGGATAATATCGAACCCGGAGCGATCCGTCCTCCAAGGCTTGCGGGGCGCCGGCGTGCCCGCGATACTCGCGCACGCGCGCTTGGGGGAGAAGGAGGCATGGGGCTCGCCGTCGCCATCCAGATGGACCCGATGGAGTCCATCAACATCGACGCGGACTCGACCTTCGTTCTGGCGCTCGAGGCGCAGGCACGCGGCCATACGCTCTACCACTACATGCCCCGTCACCTGACGCTCGCCGATGGGCGGCTCTATGCCAAGGCGCGGCGGCTGGAGGTGCGGCGCGAGCATGGCCGCCACCACACGCTGGGCCCGTTCGCGACGCTCGAGCTTGCCGCGATGGACGTGATCCTGATGCGCCAGGACCCGCCCTTCGACATGGCCTACATCACCGCGACCCACATGCTCGAGCATGTGTGCGACCAGGTGCTGGTGGTGAACGACCCGGTCGCCGTGCGCAATGCGCCGGAAAAGCTCGTCGCCACGCATTTTCCGGGCCTGATGCCGCCCACTCTCGTCACCAGCGACCGCGACGAAATCGTGGCCTTCCGCGCCCAACACGGCGAGATCATTCTGAAGCCGCTGTTTGGCAATGGCGGCGCGGGCGTGTTCCGCCTGCGCCCCGACGACGAGAACCTCAATGCGCTGTTGGAGGTCTTCACCCAGTTCTCGCGCGAGCCGATCATGGTGCAGCGCTATGTTCCGGCGGTGCGCGCGGGCGACAAGCGCATCGTGCTGATCGACGGCGAGCCCGCCGGCGCGGTCAATCGCGTCCCGTCCGCGGGCGAGGCGCGCGCCAATCTCCATGTCGGCGGCCGGGCGGTGAAGACCACGCTCACCCCGCGCGAGCACGAGATCTGCGCCGCGATCGGTCCGAGCCTCCGGGATCAGGGGCTGGTCTTTGTCGGCATCGACGTGATCGGCGACTATCTCACCGAGATCAACGTCACCTCGCCGACCGGTCTCCAGGAGATCAACCGGCTCGACGGGGTCACGCTCGAAGTGCGCGTCTGGGATGCGATCGAGGCCCGGCTCGCCCGCCGCCGCGCCGCTTAGACTAAAACATCCCGGCGATGCCGGCGAAAAGGCCGAAGGTCGCCGTCACCACCACGACGATACCGGTGACCACGGCCGCGAGCCCCTTCAGTCGATAGGGCTCGGGCAGGGCGTAGCGCGCGAGCAGGAAGAGAAATCCGAGCACGATCGGCAGCAGGATCGCGTTCAGCACCTGCACGCCCACACTGAGGCGCACGAGATCGACGCCCGAGGCCACCAGGATGCCGCCCAGCACCAGTGACACGCAGAAAATGCCATAAAACCATGGCGCCTCCAGCGGGCGGTGCGCCAGGGAATGGTTGTATCCGGCGACCTCGCCCACGCCCCAGGCCGCGGTCAGCGACACCACGATGGTGGCGACGAGCGCCGCGCCGCTCATGCCCACGGCGAAGACGATGCGCCCTGCCGTGTGGCCGAGGAACGGGGTGAGCGCCTCGGAGATCTGCTGCACCGTGTCCAGCGGCGCGCCGGGATTGGTGCGGCCGATGGTCGTCGCGGTGGCGACCAGCACCGCCGCCATGATGAGCTGCGTCAGCACCGCGCCCACGGCCGTCTCGGTGCGGGCGGATGCGAGGTCGGCCACGCGCAGCCGTTTCTCGACCACCGCGGATTGCTGATAAAATACCATCCACGGCATGATCACCGCCCCGATATTGGCGGCGGCGAGGTAGAGATAGGAGCGGTCGCCCAGAGGCGCATGGAGAAGGCCCTGGACGAGCGGCGTGAAGGACGGATCGGAGCGCCAGGCCACCCCGATGAAGGCAAGCTCGAAGAGGCCGAACGTGACGGCCACGCGCTCCACCGAACGGTAGGAGCCGGTCACCACCACCAGGATGATGCTGCCGACGGTCAGCGCCATCGTGGTTGTCACGGGCACGCCGAAGAGGAGACCCACCCCGGCCAGGCCGGAAAGCTCGGTGATGAGCGCGCCGATGCAGGCGATGCTCAGCGTCGACACCGACAGCCACGCCCAGAACGGCCCGAAACGCTCGCGAATGAGGGCGCCGTGGCCGCGGCCGGTGACGAGGCCCAGCCGCACCGTCATCTCCTGCACCACGAACAGGACCGGGATCAGGATGATCTGGAGCAGCAGGAGGTGATAGCCCCACTGTGCGCCGCTCTGCGCCGCGGTGATGATGCTGCCGGCATCGGTGTCGGCGAGCATGACGATGAGGCCCGGGCCCCAGATGGCCAGGGCACGCAGCCGGAACTGCCGCGACGGCATGACGGCGCGGTCGGTCATGGAACGATAGGGGAGCGCCCTAGGAGGCGCTGTCGGACTGAAGCTGGATGTAGTTCTCCAGGCCGACCCGCGCGATGAGATCGAACTGGCGCTCGATGAAGTCGATCGCGCCCTCCTCGTTCTCGAGGATGTCGGCAAGCAGTTCGCGCGAAACGAAGTCCCGCGCCGTCTCGCAATCGACAATGGCCTGGCGCAGGTCGCCCACGGCCTTCTGCTCGAGCTTGAGATCGCACTCGAGAATTTCCTGAACGTTCTCGCCGATCAACAGCTTGTCCAGGTCTTGGAGATTGGGCAGGCCCTCGAGAAAGAGAATGCGCTCGATCAGGCGATCGGCATGCTTCATCTCGTCGATCGATTCCTGATACTCGTGGTGGCCGAGCTTGCTCACGCCCCAGTTCCGCAACATGCGGGAATGCAGGAAATACTGGTTGATCGCCGTGAGTTCGTTCCGGAGGATGAGATTGAGGTGCTGAAGCACCTTGCCGTCGCCGCGCATGCACCGCTCCCATCGCCTTGGGCCAGGCTTCTAGGCGCGCGAGGCGTGGTTCGTCAAGGCGATCTCGGCGGCGGTGGAACGCATAAGGTCGCGCACGTAAGGGACGCACTTGCCACATTCCGGCCGCGCGCCCAGCGAGCGATAGAGGTCGGCGATGGTGCCCGGCGCCGCGGTGGCCGTGCGGCACACGTCGCGGTCGGTGAAGCCGTTGCACAGGCAAATGTACATGGGGACCCGTCGCTCCTCGCCTTCGCCGTCTGCGAATGGTTCTCAGTCTCAGGAGGTAATGCAAATCATTCGCAATTGCAAGAGGAAACGTCGCACACGGGGGTATGCACAATCCTGGGAACAAAGAGAGCACAACAATCCGACCGCATCGCGTCGCCACGGCTGGGATCCCCGGCCGCGACCAGGGGCGCGAATGGCGAGTGACAAGAGCGTGGGCGGACCCCTAGAATGGTGATGCCACTGCGGGTGGTTTTCCCAGCGCATCCGGCACCCCCCGCGTGGACCCGATGACGAAGTACTTGGATTTGGCCGAGGTCGCTGCCGATCGGAAGCCTGCATATAG
Source organism: uncultured Alphaproteobacteria bacterium (assembly GCA_963832575.1). GTDB lineage: Bacteria > Pseudomonadota > Alphaproteobacteria > ATCC43930 > CGMCC-115725 > DATJLY01. The sequence goes on along the minus strand of CAWHUT010000006.1, from coordinate 279,544 downwards.
CATCGGCCGTCGGCCTCCTGCCCACACGTGGACGAGGGTTTCGGGTTCTGAGGCCGTCCCACTCACCGCCCACAGTTAGAGTGGGCAGATTTTGCGGTTGAATCCCACTTTCACTTTGCCTGGAATGCACGACAATAAATTGAGGACGACAGACAATGGCGGAGATGCAGACCGATTGGGATATCGCTAATTCCGTGCAAATGCGGCCGATCCTCGAGATCGCCCGCAACCGGCTCGAGATCCCGGAGGAGGCGGTAGAGCCCTACGGGCGCTACAAAGCCAAGATCGGCAAGGAATTCATCGACCGCTGCTTCGCCGAGCGACCCGACGGCAAGCTCATCCTGGTGACGGCGATCAGTCCCACCCCAGCCGGCGAGGGCAAGACCACCACCACGGTGGGTCTGGGCGACGCGCTCAACCGCATCGGCAAGAAGGCCATCTTGTGCCTGCGCGAGCCCAGCCTCGGTCCCTGCTTCGGCACGAAGGGCGGCGCCGCCGGCGGCGGCTATTCCCAGGTCGTCCCCATGGACGACATCAACCTGCATTTCACCGGCGATCTGCATGCGGTCGGCGCCGCCAACAACCTGCTCGCGGCGATGATCGACAATCACATCTATTGGGGCAACACCCCGGCGATCGACCCACGGCGGGTCTCCTGGCGGCGCTGCCTCGACATGAACGACCGGGCGCTGCGCGAGATCGTGTCGTCGCTGGGCGGCGTCGCCAACGGCTTCCCGCGCGAGGACGGGTTCGACATCACCGTCGCTTCGGAAGTGATGGCGATCCTATGTCTGTCGCTGTCGCTGGAAGATCTGCAACGGCGGCTTGCCAACATCATCGTCGGCGCGACGCGCGAGCGCCAGCCCGTGCGCGCCAGCGAATTGAAGGCGCAAGGGGCGATGACTGCGCTGTTGCGCGATGCGCTCAAGCCCAACCTCGTGCAGACGCTCGAGCACAATCCGGCCTTCGTCCATGGCGGGCCTTTCGCCAACATCGCCCACGGCTGCAACTCGGTCATGGCGACGAAGCTGGCGCTCAAGCTTGCCGATTACGTCGTCACTGAGGCCGGCTTCGGCGCCGATCTCGGGGCCGAGAAGTTCCTCGACATCAAGTGCCGCAAGGCCGGCTTGCGGCCGTCGATGGCCGTGGTGGTCGCGACCATCCGCGCCCTCAAGTTCCACGGCGGCGTCGGGCGGAGCGATTTCGGCAAGGAGAACGTCGCGGCGGTCACCGGCGGCATGGCCAACCTCAAGCGCCACATCACCAACCTCAGGAATTTCGGCCTGCCCGCGGTGGTCGCCTTCAACCGCTTCGGTACGGATACCGCGGCCGAAGTGGCCGCCGCCCTCGACGGCTGCAAGGAACTCGGCGTGACGGCCATGTTCTGCGACCACTGGGCGCAAGGCAGCAAGGGGGCCGAAGCTCTGGCCCATGCCGTCGTCGACGGCATCTCCGACAAGCCCCCCGAGCTCAAGTTCCTCTATCCCGACGAGATGCCGCTGGTCGAGAAGGTCAAGACCATCGCCACCAAGATCTACCACGCCGGCGAGGTCGCGATGCCGAAGCCGGTCGCCGACCGCTTCGCGGAGCTCGAAAAGCAGGGTTTCGGCCATCTGCCGGTGTGCATGGCCAAGACACAGTACAGCTTCTCCGCCGATCCCGAACTGCGCGGCGCGCCCGAGGGGTTCGTCCTGCCGGTGCGCGAGGTGCGGCTTTCCGCCGGCGCCGAGTTCGTGGTGGTGATCTGCGGCGACGTCATGACCATGCCGGGACTGCCGCGTGCGCCCTCGGCCTACGGCGTCAGCGTCGAAAAATCGGGGCGGATCGTCGGCCTGTCCTGAGGGATATGGACGACGCCCCGCAGACCTGGCGCGAAATCGCCGCTTGGCGCCGCCAGAGGCGCGAGGCGGCGATGGCGGCGCGCCAGGCGCTGGCGGCACCGCAGTATCAGCGCGCCAACCGCGCCCTGCTCGACCGGTTGGAAGCGGGATTTCCGAACCTCGCCGGGCGCCTCATCGGGTTCTATTGGCCGATCCGGCGCGAGCCCGATCCCCTGCCGTTCATCCGCCGCCACATCGCGGCGGGCGGCACGGCCGCCTTGCCGGTCATCGTGGCAAAGGGCCAGCCGCTCGAGTTCCGGGTGTGGCAACCGGCCATGAAAATGGCGACGGGGCCTTACGACATTCCCTATCCCGCCGAGGGCGCCGCCGTTTTTCCCGCGGCGCTCATCGTGCCGCTGTTAGGCTTCGACGAAGCCGGCTATCGGCTGGGCTACGGCGCCGGCTTCTATGACCGCACCATCGCGTCCTTTGCCGCCAAGCCGCTCTGCATCGGCGTCGGCTTCGAGGTGGGTCGCCTGGCGACGATCCAACCCCAGCCGCACGACATCCCCATGGACTTCATCGTCACCGAGGCCGGGCGCTACCGTTGCGAGAGCGGCGGCCTGATCGCGGAGCCCCGATGATCGAAGTCTTCTTGAATTAAGATATATCTAGATATATCCACTTGGGATATCACGGCCAGCCCGCTGAAGGAGGGGCACCATGAGCATCCTGGGGATTGAAAGTCTGGTCTACGGCGTCGCGGATATGGCGACATCGGTGCGGTTCTTTAGGGATTTCGGCCTCGCCGTCGAGCAAGAGGACGATGCAGGCGCGGTTTTTCGCCTGCGCGAGGGCTCGTCGGTCGTGGTGCGCGGGATCGATGATCCGGCGCTGCCGCCCGCCTATGCCAAGGGATCGGGACCGCGCGAGGTGATCTGGGGCGTCGACGGGGAGCGCGCACTCGCGGCGATTGCCGCCGATCTCGGCCGCGATCGCGCGGTGCGCCGCGACGGCGACGGCACGCTCCACACCAGCGACGATGCCGGCATTCCCATCGGCTTTCGCATCTTTCGGCGCAAGCCGCCCGAGGATGTCGCGCAGTTCGAGAATGGCCTCGGCTCGATCAAGCGCTGGAACCAGCTTCGCCGCTGGTACGAGCGCGCGACACCGGCGGTCATGCATCACATCGTGTTCTTCACCGCCGATATCGACAAGGCGGTGTCGTTCTATGTCGAGCGCCTGGGCTTCCGCATCACCGACATGATCCGCCATGCCGGCGTCTTCATGCGCTGCGACGGACGGCACGATCACCACAACCTCTTCTTCATCAAGTCGCGCGATACGCGCTTCAATCACGTCTCGTTCGGGGTGGAGAACATCGACGAGCTGATGACCGGCGCCAACCACTTGCAGCGCCAGGGCTGGAGCAGCGCCGACGGGCTGGGGCGGCATCGCGCCACCTCGATCATCTTCTTTTATGCCGATTGCCCGGCGGGCGGGCGCTGCGAGTATGCCGCCGATTCCGACTATCTCACCGATGCCTGGCAGCCGCGCCTGTGGGAGGGGGAGTTCGCCAACTACCACTGGCTCGCCGATTGGAATCCCGAGACGGCGGCACCGGAGTGGAAGATGCAGATCCTGCCGACGCCGCTGCCGAGTTTCGCCGCGGCGTCCGCGCTGGGGACGGCGCCGGCCGCCGAGTGAATCGGAACGCCGCCTGGGCAACGGACGTTCGGCAGCATAGAGTTCCGTCCTTCGGAGTGGCGAGGGTCCATGAGCGCGACTGACGGTCACGACCATCTCTCGCCCTCCGCCGACGCGTGGCCGAGCCTGCCCTACCCCGCGTGGCGCGAGACCTGCGCCACGCTGCACATGTGGACGCAGATCGTCGGCAAGATCCGCTTGGCGCATGCCGCGCCGGTCAATCATTGGTGGCACGTACCGCTTTATGTGAGTTGCCGCGGGCTCACGACATCGCCGATCCCCTATGGCGGGCGCAGCTTCGAGATCGAGTTCGACTTCATTGCGCATCGCCTGGTGATCGCGACCAGCGAGGGCACGGAGGATGCTTTCCCGCTCGTGCCCTGCACCGTCGCTGATTTTTATGCCGAGTTCATGGGCAGGCTCAACGCGCTGGGCTTGACGACGCCAATCTGGCCGATGCCCGTCGAGATCACCGATCCCATCCCGTTCGAGGCCGATCACGTGCATGCGGCCTATGACCGGACGTCGGTCGAGCGCTTCTGGCGCATCCTGGTGCAGGCTGCGCGCGTGCTCGCCGCATTTCGCGGCGGCTTCCTGGGCAAGGCGAGCCCGGTGCATTTCTTCTGGGGCAGCTTCGACCTGGCGGCGACGCGGTTTTCCGGCCGGCGCGCCCCGCTGCATCCGGGGGTGCCCAACATCGCCGACCGCATCACGCGCGAGGCCTATTCGCACGAGGTCAGCAGTTGCGGCTTCTGGCCGGGCGGACCCGGCCTGGAGGAGCCGATTTTCTATTCCTACGCCTATCCGGCGCCATTGGGTTTCGCGGATTGGCCGGTTCGGCCGGAGGGGGCGTTCTACAACCGGGACTTCGGCGAATTCATTCTGCCCTATGATGTCGTGCGCGCCGCCCCGGCGCCGGACGCGACGCTTCTGGACTTCGTGCAAAGCACCTATGACGGCGCGGCCACGCTCGCCGGCTGGGACCGGGCCAACCTGGAGAAGCCGGCGCCCTAATGTCCCCGCACTCCGCTGTCGTTGCGAGGAGCGGAGCGACGAAGCAACCTTCCGCAGACGACGATATCGCTTCGCGTGCGCTCGCGATGACAGCGCAGCAGTGGCGCGTCACGACCCCGCGACGACGCCGCCGAAGCGCACCCAGCGCTTGCCGTCCCAGCGCATGAGCTGCATGTCGCGCACCGAGGTGAAGTTCTTGGGATCGGTGTTCACCTTGATCCCCGGCAGCATCACCGGCAATTCGAGATCGTGCAGGTTGGTCGCCTGGCGCATGATGTTGGCGCGCGAGAGGTCGGTGCCGGCCTGTTTGAGGACCTGCACCATCACCATGCCTTCGGAATAGGAATTGACGAAGTTCTGGTCGTTGACGTCCTGCTCGGGCATGTATTTCTTCATCCAATTGCGCCACTCGGTCATGCCGGGATCGCTGGCCCAGCTTTGATCGGTGGGGTCCTTGACGTAGGCCGAGGACAGCATGCCGATCGCCTTTTCCGGCCCCGCCGGCTGCATCACCGTGTTCACCCAGATTGACACGTTGCTCATGAAGAACATCGGCTTCCAGCCGAGCTCGAAGGTCTTGCGGATGGTCTGCGCGGCGAATTTCGGCGTCGCCGCGACGATGAGCGCATCGGCGCCGCTGCCTTGGAGCGAGACCACCTGGGAATCGACGGTGGGATCGGTGAACTCGTAGGTCGCCTCGACCACGCGTTTGGCGTAATCGGCGCCGAGCACATCCTTGATGCCGAGGACATAGTCCTTGCCGTAGTCGTCGTTCTGATAGAGGACCGCGATCTTGGCGTCGGGCTTCTGCTTGAGGATGTAGCGCGTATAGATCCGCGCCTCGTAGCGGAACGTCGCCTGCACGCCCGGCATGGTCCAGGGGAAATGCTCGGGATCGTTCCACTTGCTGGCGCCCGAGCCGATGAAGAGCTGCGGGATCTTGCGGTCGTTGAGGTATTTCTCCACCGAGGTGTTGGTGGCGGTGCCGATCGAGCTGAACAGGAAGGCCACGCCCTCCTGCTCGACCATCTTGCGCGTCTGCTCCACCGTCTTGGCGGGGATGTAGCCGTCGTCGAGGCTGATGAGGTCGACCTTGCGGCCGTTGATCCCGCCCTTGTCGTTGATCATCTTGAAGAAGGCGACCTCGCCCTTGCCGAGCGCGCTATAGGCCGTGACCGGGCCGCTATAGGGCATGGTCTGGCCGATCTTGATCTCCGTCGCCGAAACCCCCGGCGCATTTTGCGCGAGCGCCGGCGCTGTCGCCACGCACGCGAGCAGCCCGCCTGCCACCGCTCCCCGCATCCACGTCGTTGAACGCCCCATGGTCCCCTCCCTTGATCCGGCTTTGCGCCGCTTTGCCTCTCAGCCCCAGACCTCGCGCGCGACTTCCACGACGCGGCGCAACTTTGCGGTCTCGTCGGCTACGGTGATCTTGTTGCCTTCGACCGTGCTCGAAAAGCCGCATTGCGGCGAGAGCGCGAGCTGCTCCAAGGGCGCAAAGCGCGCCGCTTCCTCGATGCGGCGCTTCAATTCGTCCTTGCTCTCGAGCGCCGGCAGCTTCGTCGTGATGAGGCCCAGCACCGCGATCTTGCCCTTGGGCAGATAGCGCAGCGGCGCGAAATCGCCAGCGCGCGGGCTGTCGTATTCGAGGAAATAGCCGTCGACATCGACCTCGTTGAAGAGCGTTTCCGCCACCGGCTCGTAGCCGCCTTCGGCGACCCAGGCGCTCTGGTTGTTGCCGCGGCAGATGTGGATGCACACGGCCATATCCTTGGGCCGGCCGGCGATCGCCTGGTTCAACAGCTTGGCATAGATATGCGGCAGACTGGCCGGGTCCTCGCCGATGTTGGCCTGCACCTGGCGGCGCAGCGTGTCGTCGCAAAGATAGGCGAAGTTGGTTTCGTCGATCTGGAGATAGCGGCAGCCGGCGGCGGCAAGATCGGCGATCTCCTCGGCATAGACACGGGCGAGATCGGCGTAGAACCCGTCCATGTCGGGATAGGCCGTGCGGTCGATCGCCGCGCGCCCGCCGCGGAAATGCAGCATCGCCGGCGACGGGATCGTGACCTTGGGGGTCGCACGCGTGACCGATTTCAGGAACTTGAAGGCATCGACGAAGATCGGCCGCGGCCGGCCGAGCTTGCCGGCGATGCGCCAGCCCGGCGGTGCGGCCTCGATTGCGCCGGCGCTGGTGTGGAACTTCACCTTGATCTCGCCCGGCGCCATCGTCACGCCCGCGAACGACGCGATGAAGTCGCTGGCCCAGGAGCGGCGGCGGAACTCGCCGTCGGTGATGGCTTTAAGGCCGATCTCCTGCTGCAGCGCGACCACGTCCCGGATCGCCTGATCCTCGATCTCGGCCAATGCCGCGGCGGAGATTTCGTTGCGCTGGTGCGCCTCGCGCGCGCGGCGCAGTTCGGGCGGGCGCAGCAGGCTGCCGACGTGATCGGCGCGAAAGGGCGGCACGGAGCGTTCGGACACGCGGTCCTCGTTGCGACGGTGGGGGCGTGGCGTCAGCCTAACATCCGCCCTTGCCACCTGCAAATGCGGTACCGACGAGGGCGTTGAATTCGCCGGCGCAGCTTGCGACCATCGCGCCGATGCACCCCGCGCTCACGCGAGAAGGAGGAGGCCATGAGTTCAACGACGCTGCGCCAACAAAGCATCGAGATCGAAGGGATCGGTCACTCGGCGCCGATTCCGACCGGCAGCCGGGTCGGGCCGGTGCTGGCGACCTCGGCCGTCAGCGGGCGCGATGCCAAGACCGGCAAGCTCGCGCCCGATGCCGACGGCCAGGCGCGCCTCGCCTTCGAGAATCTCAAGAAGATCCTCGCCGGCGGCGGCATGGGAATGGGCCACGTGGTGAAGCTCGACTGCTTCGTCATCGACGAGGCCCATCGCGAGGCCATCAACAAATACTGGCTCGAATGCTACCCCGATGAGCATCACCGCCCGGCGCGGCACACGGTGACGATGCAGTTGCGCGGCGGCGTGCTGTTGCAGCTCTCGGCGCTTGCGGTCGCGGGCTGACAGAACAGCCGCGCGGGCGCTGCCGAAGCGGCGCCCGCGCCGGAAGCCCTATTTCTTCGCCTTGAGCTTGGCATCGAGGTGCGGGAACACCTTGCGGATGTTGCCTTCGAAGATCTTCTGCTTGTCGGCGGCGCTGATGGTGAGCGCGTCGACATAGCGCTTGGTGTCGTCGTAGTAGTGCCCGGTCTCGGGGTCGATGCCGCGCACCGCGCCGACCATCTCGGAGGCGAAGAGGATGTTGTCGATGGGGACGACGCGGGTCAGAAGCTCGATCCCCGGCAGGTGATAGACGCAGGTATCGAAATAGAGGTTCTTGAGCAACAGCTCGCTGAACGGCGGCCGCTTCATGTCCTGCGCCAGACCGCGATAGCGGCCCCAATGGTAGGGCGCCGCGCCGCCGCCATGCGGGATGATGAATCGGAGCGTCGGGAAATCCTTGAAGATGTCGGAGGTCAGGCACTGCATGAAGGCGGTGGTGTCGCCGTTGATGTAGTGCGCGCCGGTGCCGTGGAAATTGGGATTGCACGAGGCGCTGACATGCACCATCGCGGGCACGTCGAGCTCGACGATCTTCTCGTACATCGGATACCAGAATTTCTTGTCGGAGAGCGGCGGGTCGGTCCAATAGCCGCCGGACGGGTCGGGATTGAGGTTGCAGCCGACGAAGCCCAGCTCCTTGACGCAGCGCTCGAGCTCTTCGCGGCAGCCCGAATTCGCCGGCGACACGCCCGGCGTCTGCGGCAGCATGCACACGCCGACGAAATTCTCCGGGAACAGCGTGCACACGCGATGGATGAGGTCGTTGCAGGCGCGCGACCACTCCAGGCTGGTCGCGGCGTTGCCGAGGTGGTGCGCCATGCCGGCCGCGCGCGGCGAGAAGATCGTGAGGTCGGTGCCGCGCTCGCGCTGCAGCTTGAGCTGCGCGTTGTTGACGCTGTCGCGGATTTCGTCGTCGGAAATGGCCGGCCGCGCGCTGCGCTTCGACGCATCGCTGAGTGCGGCGATCTGGAGTTGGCGCCAGCCCTCGTGTTGCTTCGGCGCGGTGGTGTAATGCCCGTGACAGTCGATGATCATGATGCTCTCCCTCGGCGTCCTTGACCGCGATGCTAAGGACGGGCGTCGGTAGTGTCAAAGCCTGTCGCCATGTCCACCTCGGGGGCTGGCTAGGAGGCGCGGCCGGGGTCTGCTAGAGTCGCTCTCTCGTCAAAGCTCAAACGCCGCGTGATCGGCACATCGGAGGCAGTATGGCAGAAATTCCGCGCTTGAACGGGGTCATCCGCGCGCTCGAGCAAGGCACCGCCTTCACGGCGTTCGCCACCGCCGACGTCGACGCGGCGCTCGCCTACAGCGTCGCGAAGTACGACGGCATCGTCTTCGAGATGGAGCACAACCCCTGGGACATCAGGGCGCTCCGGGACAGCCTGCAATACATGCTGAACCGGCGCCAGATCGCGACCTCGGGATCGATCGCGCCGCAGGTCACACCGATGGTCCGCATCCCCCCCAACGGCGACGAGAAGAACCAGTGGCTGGCCAAGCAGGCGCTCGATCTCGGCGCCTACGGCATCGTGTGGCCGCACATCGCCACCGTCGAGCAGGCCCATAACGCGGTTGCCTCGTGCCGCTATCCGCGCCTCAAAACGGCGCCGCTCTATGAGCCTCCCGGCCTGCGCGGCGACGGACCGACCGCGGCGGTGCGCTATTGGGGCCTCACCCAGCAGGAATATTATCAGCGCGCCGATGTGTGGCCGCTCAATCCCCAGGGCGAGATCCTGGTCATCCTGATGATCGAGGACACGGTCGGCATCGCCAATCTGCGCGACATCCTGAAGAACGTGCCGGGCGTCGGCGTCGTCCTCATCGGCGAGGGCGATCTGAGCCAGGAGCTCGGCTATCCGCGCCAGTACGAGCACCCGGTCGTGCTCGAGGCAATGGGCCAGATCGTGCGCACCTGCAAGGAGTGCAACGTCCCCGTCGGACATCCGCATGTCGGCTCGGCCAATGTCGAGCGCATCGTCGCCGAGGGCTATCGCTTCCTGATGGCAGCGCCGGTGCGCAGCTATGCCGCGCTCGACAAGGGCCTGCAGCTCGCCGGCCGCGCGAAGCCCTAACGCGCGACGCCGCGCCGCATCAGGCGGCGCCACTCGCGATAGCCGGCGTGGAGGCAGGTCTCGTCGCCGAGCGCGACAGTGCCGGCGGCGGAGTGGACCGGCGTGATGCCGAGCTCGATCGCGTGCTGGCGCTCGGGCTCCGCCGGCGCTGCGGTGCCACGCATATAGCCTTGCGTCCACGCGCGCGGGGCGGCGGCGACGCCGGCCTGGGCCGCCTCGTAGATGGCATTGTCGTCGGGCGTGGCGAGCCCGCCGGGGTTGAAGAATTCCTCGAACTGGCGGATGCGCCGGCGCCGCGCCTCGCGGCTTTCGCCCTTGAGCGCCAGGCAATAGGCGGTCATCTCGGTCTTGTCGGGCGCGAGCGGGCGCAGAACGCGCACCAGCGTCGCGGAAAAATCCGAGATCCCCATATTGGGAAAGAGCGAGAGGTTGCGGTTATGCCGCATCCATTTCGCGCGCACCGCGCCGACGCGCTGGGTCAGAAGCGCCACCTGCTGCGGGTCCTGGAACAGCGGCCTGAGCGCGTTGGCGGAATAGCGGTTGGTCCACATCACCGCATGGCCGTAAGGGAGGCTGAACGTGCCCTGGCCCAAGGGCTCGGCCTGGAGCGCGGAGGCGACCGCGGCAGGTGCCGCCAGGGCGGCATTGCGCTGTGCGATGAGTTCGGCGAAGGACGCATGCGTCGCGCTGAAATGATACTGGTCGAGACCGTTCTCGAGCTGGAGCTTCCAGTTGCCGTTATAGGTGTAGCTGACCGCGCCCGGCACGAACTCCACCCCGTCCTCGCCCTGGTCGATGACGAGGTCGATGAAGGACCGCGCGGGGCCGAGAAATTCTTCCAAAGCCGGCACGTCGGCGCTCAGGCTCGCGAACAGGAAGCCGCGATATTCCGCAAACCGTGCCACCGGCATGAGATCGTGGCCGTCGGCATCGAAGGCGGGGGAGTAGCGCCCGGCCGCGCGCTCGGTGATGGCGGCGTTGCGCCCGGCGCTGTCATAGGCCCAGCCGTGATAGGGGCAGACGTGATAGCGCGCGCTGCCGCTGCGCAGCGAGCACACGAGGCCGCCGCGATGGCGGCAGGTGTTGAGGAACGCGCCGATGCGGCCGGCGCCTTCGCGCATGACGATGACCGGCTGGCGGCCGAGCGTCGTGGTGAAGAAATCGTGCGGCGCCGGGATCTGGCTGTCGAGCCCGACGAAAAGCCAGGTTCCCTCGAAGATGTGTTCCATCTCGAGCGCGAAGATGGCGGGATCGTGGAAGACATCGCGCCGCACCCGGAAGATGCCGGCATCCGCGCGGTCATCGATCAGCGCCTCAATGTCGAGGCTGGGCAAGTCCATGCGCACTGCTCCAAAGCCGCGTCGGTTCTAGGCCGGAAAGCGCCGTGAGACAAGGCGCGATGGCATGCCGCATCGGGCTTGATGACACGGCCGCAAGGGCACAAGATGTCGCCTAAAAGGCCGATCATCCCGGGGATGTCGGACAAGAAGGGTGCGGCCTCGTAGCCGCAGCGAACAGGGAGACGACCATGACAACGAGATCAATCGCTGCCGCGATTGCGATTATCTTCGGCTTGGCGTGCGCCGGCGGTCCGGCGATGGCCGAGAAGAAATACGGGCCTGGCGTCAGCGACACCGAGATCAAGCTCGGCCAAACCCAGCCCTACAGTGGGCCGCTCTCGGCCTTGAGCGCGGTCGGGCGCGCGCAAGTTGCCTATATCAAGATGATCAACGACCAGGGCGGGATCAACGGCCGAAAGGTCGATCTCATCAGCCTCGACGATGGCTACAGCCCGCCCAAGACGGTCGAGCAGACGCGCAGGCTCGTCGAAGAGGACGGCGTGCTCGCAATCTTCGGCTCGCTCGGCACGCCCGGCAATACCGCCACTTACAAATATCTCAACCAGCACCATGTGCCGCAGCTCTTCATCGCCAGCGGCGCCTCGAAATGGCGCGATTACAAAAACAGCCCGTGGACGATCTCGGGCACGATCAACTACGTGGTCGAGGGCGGGATCTACGCCAAATACATCCTGCGCCAGCATCCCGGTGCCAAAATCGCGGTCCTCTATCAGAACGACGATTTCGGCAAGGATTACCTCAAGGGCCTGAAGGAAAGGCTGGGCGACCACGCGAAGAAAATGATCGTCGCCGAGGCGAGCTATGAAACCACGGATCCGACCGTCGACTCGCAGGTCATCTCGCTCATGCAATCGGGGGCCGACACGCTCGTCGAGTTCTCGCTCACCAAATTCACGTCGCAAGCCATCCGCAAGGTCGCCGAGCTCGGCTGGAAGCCCGTGCATTTCATTCCCAGCACCTCGAACGGAATCGGCGCGGTCCTCAAGCCCGCCGGCCTGGAGCATTCGATCGGCCTCCTCAGTGCCCAGACCAACAAGACCGCCGCCGATCCGCAATGGGCCAACGATGCCGGCTATAAGGGTTGGCTCGACTTCATGCACAAATACCTGCCCGACGCCGACATCAACGATGTGTACTACGTCGCCGGCTACAACCAGGCACAGCTCATCGTGCAGACGCTTCGCCAGTGCGGCGACGACCTCACGCGCAAGAATGTGATGCGACAGGCCACCAACCTCAAGAACTTCCAGACGACCATGTCGCTCCCCGGCATCACCGTTACGACCAGCCCGACCGATTACGACGTCTATCATTCGGCGCGTCTCTCGCGCTTCGACGGCAAAAGCTGGGTGCTGTTCGGCGACCTCATCAACAACTGAGGAAGAGGGCATCCCCGGGGCGGCGGACTTGCCCGCGACAGGCACCGTTGTTAGGGTCCGCGATCTAAGAGCCGATCTCGAAAAACATCGGTCGCATCGGGGGGAGAAGGCGGATGGCGCGGTGGATTTTGGGCTTGGTGCTGCTGGCGGCGATGCTGGTGCCGGCGCACGCGCAGGAATCGTCCGACTGGCAGAAAATCACCGCCGCGGCGAAGCAGGAAGGCAAGCTCACGCTCTACAACGGCACCGCGCTCGCCATGATCCGGGTGATCGCCGACCATTTCACGGCGCGCACCGGCATCGCCGTCGATATTCTCGAGGGCCGCGCGACCGAGATCTTCGAGCGCGTCCGTACCGAGCAGGCGGCGGGCCAGCATCTGGGCGACGTCATCTACAACGGCGCCAACACCATGGCGGCGTCGGAGGCGAGCGGCATGACCGTGGCGCACGGCGCGCTGCCCAACACCAAGCTGCTCGCCACGGGCTTCCCCGATGACGGCATCACCCTGCCGGTGAGTTCGAGCTTTTTCGGCATTCTCGTCAGCGACGCGAGCGTGAGCGCGGCGGATGCGCCCAAGACCTGGCAGGACGTGCTCGACCCCAAATGGAAGGGCAAGATCCTGAGCGACGATTTCCGCGCGGCCGGCGCGGGCGAGGTGTTCTTCAACGTCATGCTCGACAAATACGGCCGCGCCTTCCACGAGAAGCTGGCGGCGCAGAACCCGCAATTCTCGCGCTTCTTCGCCGAGAGCGAGCGGCGCGTCGCGCGTGGCGAATTCGCGCTCTACATCCCGCTCAACCTGTCGGAATATCCGACGCTCAAGGGCCTGCCCGTGCACATGGTCCTGCCGCCGGAGGGACTACCCTATGTCACCTTGAGCGTCGGCCTCCTCAAGGGCGCCCCGCACCCGAACGCGGCGCGGCTCTTCATGGATTATGCCATCTCGCCCGAGGCGCAGCTTGCCAGCGGCGACACCGGCGCCGGCATCACCATTGACGGCGTCGCCGACAAGATCCCGCCGGACATGCGCCGCCTCGCGCGGCCGAAGCTGCTCGGCGCCTCCGATCCCAAGCGCCTCCCGGAGATGCTGAAGCTCGCCACCGCGATCTATCACTGAGCTTCAGGCGAGCGCGATCTGGTGGGCGAGCGTTTCGCCCTTGACGAAGCGCTCGACATTGTCGCCGGCGACGGTGGCCAGACGCTGCAGCCCGATCGCGCCGCACGCCCCGGCGAGATGCGGCGACAGGATGAAATTCGGCGCGTCCCAGAGCGGGTGACCGTGCGGCAGCGGCTCGGGCTCGGTGACATCGGTGCCGGCGCCGGCGATGACGCCGTTCTTCAGGGCGTCCGCCAGCGCCTCGTGATCGACGATCGCGCCGCGGGCGACGTTGACGATCACCACGTTGCGCCGGCACGAGGCGAGCTCGCGCGCGCCGATGAGATGGTGCGTGTCGGGCGTCAGCGGCAGCGTCAGAACGATCCCGTCGACGCGCGGCAGCACCTCGGGCAGTGCCGTCGCGGGCAGCACCTCGTCGGCCAGTGGATGGGGTGTGCCGGAGCGCGACAGCGCGACGGTGTGGCCGCCGAACGGGCGCAGCAGCCGCGCGACCTCGCGCCCGATGCTGCCGAAGCCGACGACGGCGATGGTATTGCCGGCCGGCGTGGCGAGCTGGGGCACGACGCTCCGGTCCCACGCCTGGCGCGCCTGGTTGGCGAGGAAGAACGGCACGTGCCGCTGCAACGCGAGCAGGAGCGTCACCGCGTGGGCGGCGACCGCCGGCGACAGCGCATCGCCGGCGTTGGTGACGATGGTGCCGGGCGGGACGCCCTGGCGCACGACGCTGTCATAGCCGGCGGTGAGAAGCTGGATCCAGCGAAGCTGCTTGGCCGTGCGGCGCACGAGGTCGGCGACTTCGGGCGTATAGAGGAAGTCGGTGCAGATGAGCGCCGCGGCCGCCGGTGCCTCGCGCGCCAGAGCCGCGACATCCTCGATGACGACGAGATCGACGCCGGCGATGCCTTTGACCCGGGCGATGATCTCGGCGCGGGCGTGGCTCGTCCACAACAGGATGCGCATTGGCCTGATCCTTCCGCTGTGCGCTTCGCCCTGGGCCCTGTCGCCGGCGCGAAGCCTGTGCTAGTGGAGAATGATGGGCAAGCGGGCCCGAGAGGAGAGGATGGATGAGCGACGTCAATGATCTCTTGCGCGACCTCGTGATCGCCAACCGGATTCTCGCACACGAGGACGTGGTCGATGCCTACGGCCATGTCAGCGTGCGCCACCCCGAGCGGCCCGACCGATTTTTCCTGTCGTGCTCGCGCAGCCCCGAGCTGGTGACGGTCGACGATATCATCGAATATGACCTCGACTGCAACCCGATCGATCAGCGCGGCCGCGCCATGTATACCGAACGGCCGATCCATGGCGGCATCTTCCGCCTGCGCCCCGATGTCCAGTCGGTCATTCACAATCACGCCTATGACGTGATCCCCTTCAGCGTCAGCCCCAAGGTCAAGCTGCGGCCGCTCTTCCACACCGCCGGCGCGATCGGCACGGACCTGCCGATCTGGGATATCCGCGACAAGTTCGGCGACACCGACATGCTGGTGCGTACGTTGGATCAGGGCCGCGATCTGGCCGAACGGCTGGGCGCGAAAAACCATGTCGTGCTGATGCGCGGCCACGGCTGCGCCGTCACCGGCGCGACACTCTATGACGCCGTCCACACCTCGATCTTTCTCAAAGTGAACGCGCGGCTCCAGACCGAGGCGATGCGCTTTGGCGAGCCCACGTATCTGAGCCCAGGCGAAGTCGCGGCGATTTCCCAGTCGACGCACAGCCCGTCGTCGCGGGCGTGGGAGTATTGGGCGCGGCGCTGCGGCGCCAAGACCTGAGGCCGGCCATGCGCATCGCCAGGCTCGAGGATCTTCACGCCGACGGCGGCTGGCGGACGTTCTCGTTCCTGAAGGTCACTACCGACGAAGGGCTGGTCGGCTGGTCGGAGTTCAACCAGGGCTTCGGCGTGGGCGGTGTCGCCGATATCATCCACCGCTTCGCGCCGATCGTGACGGGCATGGACCCGCGCGCGGTCGGGCGGATCAGCGCCTCGCTCCACGCGGTGACGCGCCTTGCCGCCGGCGGCCTCAACGCCCAGGCCATCGCCGCGATCGAGAATGCCTGTCTCGATATCAAGGCGAAGGCGCTGGGCGTGCCGGTGCATGCGCTCTTCGGCGGACCCACGCGCGACCGCCTCGGCCTCTACTGGTCGCATTGCGGCAGCTTCCGCGTGCGTTTCCCCGAGCTCTTCGAGCAGTTCGGCCGCAAATCGGTGAAGTCGCTCGACGATCTGAAGCGGCTCTGCGCCGAGGCGGTGTCGCGCGGCTTTACCGCGATCAAGACCAATCCGCTCTATTTCGACGGGCCCAAGCCGCGCATGTTCGATTCCGGCTTCCGCATCGCGCCGGGCATGCTCGACCGCAACATCGACAGCCATTTCATCGGTGCGATGACGACCATGCTCACCGCCTGCCGCGAGGGCATCGGCGCCTCGACCGGGCTGATGATCGACCTCAATTTCAGCCAGCGGACCGAAGGGTTTCGCCGCGTCGCCACGGCGCTCGAGCCGTTCGATCTCACCTGGCTCGAGATCGACATGCACGACCCGGAGGGGTTGGCGCTGGTCCGCCGGTCGAGTTCCACGCCCATCGCCTCGCTCGAGGCGATCCACGGTTTGCGCAACTATCGCCCCTATTTCGAGCATTACGCCGTCGACGTGGCGGTGGTGGATGTGGTGTGGAACGGGTTTTATGAGTTGGTGCGCATCGCGGCGCTCGCCGACGCCTTTGAGGTGAACGTGGCGCCGCATAATTTCTACAGCCACCTCGCCAGCCTGATGAGCGCGAATTTCTGCGCGGCGGTGCCCAATTTCCGCATCATGGAGCTGGAGGTCGACGACGTGCCGTGGAAGGACGCGCTGGTGACCAGGCCGCCGGTGGTCGAGGCCGGCGCGTTCGTGGTCCCCACCGCCCCCGGCTGGGGCGCCGACATCGACGAGGACGCGGTGCGGGCCCATCCGCCCAAGCCGCGCTGAGCCACGCGCGCTCACGGCCGGATCGCCCAGGCGCCGTCGCGCTCGCAGAGGAGCGTGACGTCGCTGCCGACGGGCGCGGCCTTAAGCGCGGCCACCTCGACATGGAAAATGTGCGCCGCCGATTCCACCGTGATGGACGACCGCGCGCCGCGGAAGATCGCGCTGGCCACGCGCCCCCGCCACGCGATTTGATCCGCCTCGGCCGCCGCACCGGGCGGAGCGAGCGCCAGGTTTTCCGGCCGCACCATCACCAGCACCGCCTCGCCTTCGGCATAAGCCTCGCCCGCCAGACAAAAACCGTCCCATCCCGCGCCCTGAACGCGCAGGCGGAACGAATTTTCGCCGAGCGCCGCACAGCCCGCGACCCGCGCCGGCAGCAGGTTGGGCGACCCGAAGAAGGCGGCGACCGCGCGGCTCTGGGGGCGGCGATAGACCTCTTCGGGCGCACCGGTCTGGAGGATGCGCCCGCCCTCCATCACCACGACGCGGTCGGAAAGCGCCATCGCCTCGTCCTGGTCGTGGGTGACATAGAGCGTGGTGATGCCGAGGCGCCGCTGCAGGGCGCGGAACTCGTCGCCCATCTGGGTGCGCAGGCGCGCGTCGAGATTGCTGAGCGGCTCGTCGAGCAGCAGGACATCGGGCTCGAACACCAGGGCGCGCGCGATCGCCACGCGCTGCTGCTGCCCGCCCGAAAGCGCCGGCGCCGGCCGCGCGGCGAACGCCTCCATTTCCACCAGGTGCAGCGCGCGGGTGACGGCGTCCTTGATCTCAGGCCCCGGGCGGTGGCGGATGCGCAGCGGATAGGCCACGTTGTCGAACACCGTCATGTGCGGCCAGATCGCATAGGACTGGAACACCATGCCGAGGCGGCGGCGGTCGGGCGGCACGAAGATGCCGGATTGCGCATCGCTGACGGTGCGCTCGCCGATGGCGATGCGGCCGCGATCGTTGCGCTCGAGCCCGGCGACCATGCGCAGCGTCGTGGTCTTGCCGCAGCCGGAGGGACCGAGGAGCGTGACGAATTCGCCGCGCGCCACCGTCAGGCTGAGCCCGTCGACCGCGAGCACGCCGCCGAAGGCGCGGCTCACGCTCTCGACCACGACTCCCGGCACCCCGGCATCTCTGGCTTGCGTCATGGTCTTGGAAGTTCGCGGTGGTGGCGCCAATACCGCAGGAGTTTGCAAGCTTCAAGCCTAGACCGTGGCCCCATCACCGTCATTCCCGCGCAAAGCGGGAATCCAGGACGGGCGATGAGCGGTCGTCCTGGGTCCCGGCTTCCGCCGGGACGACGCAAAGTGTTTCGAGCCGATCGCATGGTGGTCTAGACTCCGTGCCATCATGACGACCGTCGAACAGGGCTGGCGATCCGGCATCGCGCGGTGGCGGTGGCGCGGCGATGCGTGGAATTGGAAGGTGCTGGCGCTCATTGCGCTTCTTTCCTTCCTGTCGGTCTATCCGGTGGCGATGCTGCTCTATGGCAGCCTGCACACGACCCCGCCGGGCGAGGCCGGGCGCTTCACGCTCGACGGCTATCTCGCGCTCTTCACCGCCGCAACCGGCGCCATCATCCTCAAAACGATCGGCATCGCCATCGTCAAGACGATGCTGTCGTTTACGCTGGCGCTGCTGCTCGCGTGGATCATTGCCCGCACCGACACGCCCGGGCGCGGCTCGCTCGAAGTGCTGATCACGCTGCCGTTCTTCATTCCGCCGATCCTCACGGCGATGGCCTGGGGCATGCTCGGCAATCCCCAGGTCGGCACGATCAATCTGGTCTGGCGGCTCCTCACCGGCACGCGCCAGTCGCCGATCAACGTCTATTCCTATGGCGGCGTCGTCTGGCACATGATGCAGTATTCGACGGTGTTCATCTTCATGTTCATTGTCAACGCCTTCCGCGCCATGGACCCGGCACTCGAGGAGGCGAGCCGGATGTCCGGCGCGTCGGGGCTGCAGACGTTCCGCCGCATCACCTTCGTGCTGATGCTGCCGGTGATTTCGAGCTCGTTCCTCCTGAGCTTCATCCGCGGCATCGAAACCTTCGAATCGCCGCTGTTCTTCGGCCTGCCCGCGCGCATCAACGTGGTGACGACGGCGATCTACAACGCGATCAACCAGTCGGCCACGCCCCAATACCAGTACGCCACCGCGCTGAGCTTTGCCATGCTGCTTTTGCTGTTCGTGCTCATCGTCTTCCAGTGGCGCATCCTCTATGGCCACAGCTTCCAGACGGTGACCGGCAAAGGCTATGCGCCGCATCTGGTGCGGCTGGGGCCGTGGCGGTGGCTGAGCTTCGCGTTCTGTGTCCTGTTCTTCATCGTCACCGTCGCGCTGCCGGTGGGGCAGCTCGTGCTGGGCTCGTTCTTTAGGTTCTTCGGCTTCTATTCGTGGGACGCGCTCACGCTCGACCACTACCGCGAGGTCTTTGCCAATGGCGAGTTCTGGCGCGCGGCCGGCAACACCCTGTTCCTGGGACTCGCGGGTTCCACCGCCACCATGATACTGGGCGCGCTCGTGGCCTACGTCACCACGCGCACGCACTGGCGCGGCCGCCGCATCGTCGATGCGCTGGCGTGGCTGCCATGGATGACGCCGGGGATCGTGCTCGGCGTCGGCTTTTTGTGGGCGTTCGCCATGCTGCCGGGGCCGATCCCGATCTACGGCACGATCTGGGCCCTCTTCATCGCGTACATGGCGCTCGGCACGCCGGTGGCGGTCAGGGTGATGTCGGCGGCCTATGCGCAACTTGCCTATGATCTCGAGGAATGCTCGCGCGTCCACGGCGCCAGCTTCCGCCAGACGCTGTGGCGCATTCTCATCGCGCTCAGCTTTCCGGCCTTCGCGGTCGGCTGGGTGCTGACTTTCTTCGGCATCATCCGCGAATTGAGCGCGTCGATCCTGCTCTATTCGGTCAAATCGGAGGTGCTGTCGGTCGTCATGCTGCGCCTCTGGGTCACCGGCAAGGCCGAACAGGTAAGCGTGATCGGCCTGATGATGATGCTGCTCGTCATCGTCTTCCGCTGGCTTCAGCTCAAGATCATGCGCGCCGGGCTCAGCACGCTGTGACGGTCGCGCCTCAGTTCGGGTGCATGAGCCGCGGCAGCCACATCGCCAGCACCGCCGGCGTGCCGTGCCGTACCTGCTGCAGGCCGCGGCGGATCGCCGGTGCAACCTCGGCCGGATCGCGCACGTTCTCGCCATAGGCGCCGGCCGCCTCGGCTTCCTTGGCGAAGTCGATGGGCGGATCAAAATAGCCGCCCTCGTAGTCGTATTTGGCGGCATAGCTGTCGCTGCCGAAGGCCGCGCGCACGCCGAGCGTGCCGGTGGTGTAGCTGCGGTTGACATAGACGATGGTGAGGAACGGCGCGCGGTGATGCGCGGCCGACCAGATCGCCGCGTTGGGCACCCCGAACATATAGAAGCCGTCGCCCGTGGCCACGATCACGTCGCGATCGGGTGCGGCAATCTTGGCGCCCAGCGCCGCGCCCATCCCCCAGCCGCCGCTGCTGCCGGGATTGTGGAAATAGGAGCCGGGCTTCGACATCGATAGATAACTGCTCATCCGCGCCGAGGGCATGGTGTCGTCGATGAAAAGGGTATTGTCGTCGACCGCCTGCCCGACCTGAAAGCTGACCCAGGCGGGATCGATCGGGTTGCTCTTGCCCTTGGCCTGCGTC
Source organism: uncultured Alphaproteobacteria bacterium (assembly GCA_963832575.1). Lineage (GTDB taxonomy): Bacteria > Pseudomonadota > Alphaproteobacteria > ATCC43930 > CGMCC-115725 > DATJLY01. Next base: position 259,353 of record CAWHUT010000006.1, on the reverse strand, counting down.
TCTTCCTCGAGCTTGCGCCGGGCCGCGCGCGTGGCATCGCCGATGCGCTGGGCGCGGTCGGCGATGCGGCTGCGGTCGCTGGCGGTCAGCAGATGCTCGGCCGCCGCGGTGATGGCCTGGATCGCCGGCAGCGGGCCCGCGGCAAGCCGCACGCTCGCCGTGAACTCGTAGCTCGGGAAGCGCAGCTTGGCGGGATCGTGATCGACGACCGCGATATAGGCGTCCGGCCCCGGCGCGTTGGCGCCCGGCATCCACGGCACGTTCGCCTCGATCACCAGCACCGCATCGGCGTCCTTGAGGCTGGATGCGCCGACATAGAGCGGATGGTTCATCGGGAAGTTGTGATAGAGCCGCGACGCGGCATCGACCACCGGCAATCCCAACAGCTCGCATAGCTGTACCAGCGCCGGCATGGTCGCGGGATATTTGCCCGACGCGGAGACGACGACATAAGGGTTGCGCGCCTTGACCAGCCGGTCCGCGATCTCGCGCGCGCTGTCGGCATCGATCGAGGGCGGGCGCAGCACGCCAAGCTGATCGGCGCTCGGAAACCGCGCCTCGGTCATCGGCAGCAGGATGATCTCGCGCGGGAAGCTCATATAGACCGGCCCGCACGGCTCCGACCGCGCCACCTGCAGCGCGCGGCTGACCAGCAGGCCGGGATTGTCCTGATACTCGAGCCGCTTGTCCCACTTGGTGTATTGCCGGACGATGCCGTTCTGGTCGGGAACCTGCTGCGCCCACAGATGCGCGCCCTCTTCGCGCGAGCCGAGCATGCTGCCGGGATAGGCCGACGGCGCCGCGCCCGCGGTCATCAGCACCCCCAGCCCGCTGCGCCAGGCGGTGTGGACGGCGCAGCCGTAATGCTGCGTGCCGACATCGACATGCGCGGCGGTGGCAGGGACCTTGCCGCTCACCGCGGCATAGCCCAGCGCGGCATTGAGGCTGACATGCTCGTGCGTCACGGTGATGAGCCGCGGCACCGGCCGGTTGTGGTAGCGGCCCTTGGAGATCGATTCCTGATAGAACGCGAGCTCGGAGCCCGAGGTGAAGAAGAGATGATCGACGCCCCCTGCGGTCATCGCTGCCACCACGGCATCGCCGCGGTAATCGGCCGGGGCGGTGATCCAGTTCGCGGGCTCGGCTGCCATGAGTTCCTCCATTCGCAGGGATTGGGTCGACCCTAACCGCCGCCGGGACCGGGGGCAAGAATGCCTTTTGCGGCGCGCTTGAGCGCAGGCCGGAAGCGCCATATCCTCAGGCTTGCGCCGCGCGCGACGGCGATGGAGCAAGGTGTTCGCCATGGATGAAGCGAAACTGGCGCAAGGCGCGGGCTATCGGCGCAATTCGATCGCCGCCGCGGAGTGGGAGGTGCGCGTCGATCTTGCCGCCGCCCACCGCATGGCCGAGATCAACCGCTGGACCGACCTCATCTTCAATCACCTCACCGCGCGCGTGCCGGGCGAGCCCGACCATTTCCTAATCAAGCGGCACGGCCTGATGTTCGAGGAGGTGACCGCCTCCAACCTCCTCAAGGTCGATCTCGACGGGAGGACGGTCGGCGATGACGACGAGGTCAACGAGGCCGGCTTTACCATCCATTCCGCGGTCTATGGCGCGCGCCCCGACATCAATGCCGTCATGCATGTCCACAGCGACGCCGGCGTCGCGATCTCCGCGCGCAAGGACGGGCTGCGGTGCCTCTGCCAGGAGGCGATGCTGTTTTATAACCGCGTCGGCTATCACGATTTCGAGGGCATCGCGCTCGACCTCGGCGAGCGCGACCGGCTGGCCGCCAATCTCGGGGCCAACCGCACCCTGATCCTGCGCAATCACGGGCTCCTCACCTGCAGCGATACGGTCGCGGACGCGGCCTTGCGCCTGCGGACCCTGGTCATGGTGTGCGAGACCCAGCTCCGGATCGAGGCGATGGGCGCCGCGATCAACGAGCCCGCGCCGGAGGTGTGCGAGCACACCGCCCGGCAATACGAGGCGCTCGGCAAGAAGCATGGGCGGCGGCAGGAATGGCAGGCGACGCTGCGCTGGCTCGACCGCCGCGATCCGTCCTACCGCGACTGACCGCCGGGAACGAGGTCTGCATGAACGACACCGTGGTAACCGAGGCCCGCGCCGGCGTACGGCTGAGCCGCGAAGAGCTGCTGCGGCGCGCCGAGGCGATGGTGCCGGTGCTGCGGGAGCGTTCGGCGGCAGCGGAGGCGGCGCGCAAGTGTCCCGACGAGACCGTCGCCGATCTCGCCGCCGCCGGACTTTTGCGCATCTGCCAGCCCGCGCGCTATGGCGGCTATGAACATAGCTGGGACGTGCTGTGCGAGGTGAGCCAGGTGCTGGCGCGCGGCTGCGCCTCGCAGGCCTGGGTCGGCAACATCCTCAACGACCACACGCAGCTTCTGGGCATGTTCGACGTGCGCGCCCAGGACGATGTCTGGGGCGCCAATCCGAGTGCGCGGCTTTCCGCCGCGATCGAGCCCGTGGGCAAGGCGCGGCGCGTGGCGGGCGGCGTCACCTATTCCGGCCGCCACCGCTATTCGAGCGGCATCGACCATGTGCAGTGGGTGGTGTGCGGCTGCCACATCGAGGAGCCGGGAAAGCCGCCGCGGCGCAGCTTCTGCGTCATCCCCAAGAGCGACGTCACGGTGATCGACGACTGGTACGTCATCGGCCTCACCGGCACCGGCAGCAAGAGCTTCGAGGTCAAGGACGTGTTCGTGCCCGAGCACCGCATCCTCGACGGCGATGCTTCCGACGACGGCACGGGGCCGGGAACCGCGGTGAACACGGCGCCGGTCTTCCGCATGCCGCGCTACGACATCGCCGGCACCGGCTTTGCCTCGATCGCGGTCGGCATCGCGCAGGGGCTGCTCGAGGACTATCTGAGCTATACCCGGACGCGGAAATCGCGCGGCGAGGCGGTGGCCGCGATGATGAGCACGCAGATCATCGTCGGCAACGCGGCCGTCGAAATCCAAGCGGCGCAGCATCTGTGCATCGACGGCGCGCGCCAGGCGATGGCGGTGCTGGCAAGCGGCGAGCGCCTGGGCCGCGCCCAGCGCCAGCAGACGCGCTTGGCCTCCGCGTTTGCCGCGCAGCTCGCGCTGAGTGTCGTGCAGCGCGTCTTCAATTCTGCGGGCGGGCGGGCGCTCTTCACCGACAACGCCATGCAGCGCCAGCTGCGCGATGCCTATGCCGTCGCCGCGCATCGCGGCCTCGCCTGGGACGCGGCCGCCGCGAGCTATGGCAGCGTTCTCATCGGGCAGGACGGCGCGACCCCATGAGCGGCGTCGGCGCGTCGCAAGCACTCGCCGGGCTGAGCGTCGTCGATCTGACGCGGGTGCGGGCCGGGCCCACCTGCGTGCGCCAGCTCGCCGACTGGGGCGCCGACGTCATCAAGGTCGAGATGCGCGAGAGCGATCCCGCCAGCAGCACCCAGGCCGATTTCGCCGCCCGCCACGACCCCGACTTCCAGAACCTGCACCGCAACAAGCGCAGCATCGCCATCGATCTCAAGCACGCGGCGGGGCTCGCCATCTTCCGCCGCCTGGTCGCGCGCGCCGATGTCGTCGTCGAGAATTATCGCCCCGACGTGAAGCACCGTCTCGGCATCGATTACGAGGCGCTGCGGGCGATCAACAAGCGGCTGATCTATGCCAGCATTTCCGGCTTCGGCCAGGACGGTCCCTACCGCGAACGCCCCGGCGTCGACCAGATCGCGCAGGGCATGTCGGGACTGATGTCGATCACCGGCGAGCCCGGGCGCGGACCGATGCGCGCCGGCATCGCACTAGCCGATCTCTCGGCCGGGATCTTCGCCGCCTTCGGCATCCTTGCCGCCCTTTACGAGCGCCAGCGCTCCGGCGAAGGACAGCGGGTCGAGACCTCGCTGCTGCAGGCGCAGATCTTCATGCTCGATTTCCAGGGCGCGCGCTATCTCATGAACGGCGACGTGCCGGGCCAGGTCGGCAACAACCATCCGACCGGCGCGCCCACCGGCGCCTATCGCACGCGCGACGGACATATCAATATCGCGCCCACCCCGCCGATGTGGCGCCGCTTCTGTACCGCGATGGGACGCGGCGACCTTATCGACCATCCCGATTACGCGACGGCGCCGCTCAGGCGCAAGAACCGCGCCGCGCTCAATGCGCTGATCGAGGCGATGACGGTCGCAGGAAGACAGCGAAACGCTGATCGCCAAGCTCAACGCGGCCGGCATTCCCTGCGGCCCGATCTATTCGATCGACCAGACCTTCGCCGACCCGCAGGTGCGCCATCTCGGCATCGCCCAGGAGGTGCAATCGAAAGCGCTGGGGCCGATCACGCTCTTAGGCCAGCCGGTGACCTTGAGCCGCACGCCGAGCCGGCTCAGCCTCGCCGCGCCCGAATACGGCGAGCACTGCGACGAGATTCTCGCCGAGCTCGGCTACGACGCCGCGGAAATCGCCGAATTCCACCGCGCCGGCGCGGTGTAAAGGCGGCCCCTCACCCGCCTCGCTCACGCTCGCTACCCTCTCCCGCCAAGCGGGAGAGGGAGGGACCCGCGCTTGGCGCGGGAGGGTGAGGGCCGGGCGGACGCTATGCGTTCGTCTTGGCGATGACGCGGTTGCGCAGCGTGCCGATGCCGGGAGAGCGCACCTCGACCACGTCGCCGGGCTTCAAAAAGCGCAGGTCGGACGGCGTGCCGTCCGGCAGGAGCGGACTTGAATCCGCGGCCGTGCCGGCGGCGGTGCCGCCGCTGATGATGTCGCCGGGATAGAAGGTGAGATCGCGCGACAGGAACTCCAGATACTCGCCGAACGAGATACACCATGTCGCGCGTGTTGAAGTATTGCCGGCGCTCGCCATTGATCGACCGTCTCGACCTGGACATCGGTGGCATCGAGCTCGCCCACGACGATGCAGGGCCCGAGCGAGCACGAGGTGTCGAAGTTCTTCTGCATCGCAAAGCGCAGCGGGCCGGGCTCGGGCGCGCCGCGGATGCTCCAATCCGCCGAGCAAGGTCACGCCCCAGATATAGCTCTTGATCGTCCTCGGCGCGGATGTCGCTTGCCCTGCTTGCCGATGACGATCGCGGCCTCGCCTTCGTAATCGAGGCGGCTGCGTCGCGGCTGGGATAGATCAGTCGCCATCGGGATCGACGGCTCGCGACCGATCTTCCAGAAGCCCCAGATGCCGGTCTTGCGGATCTCGGCGCACGCATCGCCCTCGAACGCCTTCATCTCGCCGCGGGCGGAGGCGCGCTTGGCCATGGCGGCGGCATGGTCGGCGAAATTGCCGCCGGCGCAGGCGATGCGGGCGCCGTTGGGACGCGGCGCGTGAAGGATCACCTCGCTGGCGGTGTGAATGATCTTCTCGCCGTGCGCACCCTGCTGGTCGTGGACCTCGCCGAAGAGATAGTCCATCGCCTTCTGCGTCTCTTCGAGCGCGCGCGGGCCCGCCTCGATGAAGCGCGCGAGATCAGGGGGCAGCGAGCGCCGCGGCAAGGGTTACGGCGTGGCGCTCGCCGCGACGCTCGCGGAGATGCTTGGCGACGGCTTGGGATACATCGACCACCGTTTCGTTGCGCAACAACCCCACCCGTTTGTCCGGGCCGTAAACGACGAATTTCATGCTTTCCTCCTCATCATCACAGTCCGAGATAGGCTTCGCGGATGCGCGACTGTGCCATCAAAACCCCCGGCAGACCCGAGGCGACGATCCGACCTTCTTCCAGAACATAGGCCCGGTCGGCGATCTCCAGCGCCTGCACCACATTCTGCTCGACCAGCAGGATCGCCATGCCGTCGGCGTTGATCACGCGGATGACGCGCATCACATCGGCGACGACCGAGGGCGCGAGCCCGAGCGAGGGCTCGTCGAGGAGCAAGAGCCGCGGCTCCGCCATCAACGCCCGGCCGATCGCCACCATCTGCTGCTGCCCGCCCGACATGTTCCCGGCGATCTGGCGGCGACGCTCGCCCAGCACGGGGAATAGACTATAGACGCGATCGAGGCCGTGCGCGCGCGTCTTGCGCGCCTCCGGGCGATAGCAGCCGATCTCGAGATTCTCCTCCACCGTCATGCTCGCGAAGAGCCGCCGCCCTTCCGGCACCAGGGCGACGCCGTGGCGGCAGACGCGGTGCGCGGCGACGGCGGCGAGATCGGCGCCGTCGAGGCTGAGACCGCCGCGGCGATGGCGCAGCACGCCGGCGATGGCGTTGATGAGCGTGCTCTTGCCGGCGCCGTTGGGACCGATGACGGACACGATCTCGCCGGCATCGACATCGAGCGAGACGTCGACGATTGCCGGCGCGCCGCCATAGCCGACGGAAAGGTTGCGCACTTCAAGGAGCATGGGCGGCGCCAAGATAGACTTTGATGACTTCGGCCTCGCGCATGGTCTCCTGCGGCGTGCCGATGGCGATGAGCGCGCCTTCGTTCAAGACCGCGACGCGGTCCGACAGCGCCACCACGGCACGCATCAAATGCTCGACGAAGATGATCGCCGTGCCGCGCCCGCGAATGTCGCGGATGAGGCGGAGCGCGCCGTCGATCTCGGTCGGATTGAGCCCGGACATCACCTCGTCCAGCAGCAGCAGCCGCGGCTTGGCTGCGAGCGCGCGCGCGAGTTCGAGGAACTTGCGCTCGTGCAGGTTGAGCTGATGCGGCAGATCGGCGGCGTGGCGCGCCAGGCCCGTGTATCCCAGCCAGTGCATCGCCTCGCCCGCGGCATCGCCGCCTTCGCCGAAGGCCCCGCCGAAGCGCGCCGCGAGCACCACGTTGTCGAGCACGCTCAGATGGTTGAACGGGCGCGGGATCTGATAGGTGCGGGCGATGCCGAGGCGGGCGATGCGATGGGCCGGCAGCGCCGCGATCGAGGTGCCCTCGAACAGGATGGTGCCTGCAATCGGCGGGAAAATGGCCGGTGATGGCATTGATGAGGGTCGATTTGCCCGAGCCGTTGGGGCCGACGAGGCCGAGGATCTCGCCCTCCTCGACCGCGAGCGGTCACGCCTTTCAGCGCCTCGATGCCGCCGAAGGATTTGCGCACATCGCGGCAATCGAGCACGGTGCCGCGATGGGGCCCCGCCCGCTCGCCGGGTGCGGCCCATGACGGTGCCGCGGGCATGGGCAGGCGGCGCGGCACGACGGCATGCCAGCGCTTCAGCAGGCTCGGCATCACCCCTTGCGGCAGCAGCAGGATCACCAGGATGAGGGCGAAGCGCGACGCCGGCCCGCCCGATCGCCGCATCGGGCCCGCTGGCGAAGGCATAAAGCGCGGCGGTGATGACGGTGGCGCCCAAGCGTCGGGCCCAGCCAATGCCGCGCGCCGCCGAAGATGCTCATGACCACCGGGTACATCGATCATGGTCACGTCGAAGATCGCATCGACCGTGACGTAGCTTACATAGAGAGCATAGACCGCGCCGACCGCGCCGACGATGCCCGAGGAAAGCGCGAAGGCGGCGAGCTTGTAGCGGAAGGTCGGCACGCCCTTCACCTCGGCCACGTCCTCGTCGTCGTGGATGGCGAAGAGGCCGAGCCCCAGGCGCGAGCGCGACACCGCATAGGCGCACCACAGCGACAGCGCCGCCATGGCGAGCCCCAGGAGATAGATCGCCGTCTCGGGCGAGCCCAACCACGCCGGCAGCACCACGCCGATGAGATAGACGCCGCTGCCGCCGTCGATCGGCGTGTTGGAGATGATGGTGCGCGACGACGAAGGTGACGGAGATGGTCATCAGCGCGAAAAGCTCGCCGCGCAGGCGCTGCACCCGGAACACGACGAAGCCGACGCCGACGCCGAGCAGCGCCGCGAGCGCCGCCGCCGACCGGCATCGTCCACAGGAACGGCACCCCGAACTTCGCCGCGAGCGTCGCCGCGGTATAGACGCCGACGCCGAAGAAGGCGGCGTGCCCGAAGCTCCAGTAGCCGGCGAAGCCGCTGAGGATGGTCCAGCTCGTCGCCAGCGAGATCCAGTTGAACGACGACGTAGAGGAACGAGACGTAGAACGCCGGGAATGTCGAGCGCCGGCACCGCGACAAGCACCGCCGCCGAGCGCGGCGAAGCCGGCCCCGGGCAGCGATGCGGCTGCGGCTCATATCCATTGCGGCCTGCAGCAGCAGGAGCGCGATCAGCACCGAGAACGAAACCAGCGGCGCCCAGGCCGGATCGACGACCGCCATGGTCATCGCCTCGCACACGCCGATGAGCATGCCGCCCGCGAGCGCGCCGAGCGGGTTGCCGAGCCGGCCGATGATCACGACCGCAAACACCACGCCGATCCAGGTCCAGATCTCCGACGGCGCCAGCGTCGCGATGAGCGCGATGAACACGCCCGCGACCCCGGCATAGGCCGCGCAGAGGCCCGACAGCAGATAGGACAGCCGGCGATGGTTGATGCCGAACGCGGCGGCGATCGGCGCGTCCTCGGCGCCGGCGCGCAGCGCCTTGCCGACATAGGTCCAGCGCAGCCACGCCCCGGTCGCGCACGGCGAGCACCGCCGCGACGAGGCAGGCGGCGAGGTTGAGCGTCGGCACGATAGAGCGGGCCGACGACGAAGGACGCGCTCGGCCATAGCTCGTCTCGTAGCGGCGGAAATCGGCGGTCCAGATCGCCTGGATGCAGCGACTCGACGATGACCGCGATGCTGAAGGTGATGAGCATCGACGCCATCTCGGCAACGCGAAGCGCATGAAGACCCAATGCAGCCCCACGCCATAGACGAAGAACGACCGCGACGATCATCAGCCCCGACCACCACGGCGCGATGCCGTAGTCGGTGCCCAGATACCAAGTGAGATAGGCGCCCAGCAGCGCCATCGCGAAATGGCCGATATTGACCAGCCGCAGCAGCCCCCAGCTCAGGCTCAGGCCCAGCGCCAGCAGCGCCGTAAAGCGCGCCCGCCAGCGACGCCGGTGATCGAGCGCCTGCGCCGAGAAGGGTCAGATGACGGCACGGCTGACCCTCACGCCAGCGCGCGCCCGCGGCTCAGGGCGCCATCGAGCTTGACGCCGGGCGTCGCGCTCCTTCGCCGGCCACACCGCCACCCATTTGGCTTGCCCTGGATCTGGCGCAGCTGCTGCAGTCGTCGGTGCTTGCTGGTGTGGAACTTGCCGTTGAAGTCGCGCTTGCCGGACGAGCGTGTCGACCGAATTGTGCTCGAGCCAGTCGGCGAGCGTCTTGTCGTCGAGGCTCTTGGTCGCGTTGACCGCGGCGACCAGGATCTGCCAGCCGGCATATTCGTTGGCGGCCTGCGAATCGGCGTGCGGGAAGGGCAGCCCGGCCTTCACCGCGCGCGCGTTGAACTCGCGCGCGAATTGCGCCGCCGACGGGTCGTCTGGTTGTAGGGCGGCACGTCCTCGAAATTGGTGAGCGACACCGCGCCCTCGGCCTGCCGGCAGAACGGCGAGCGGGCCCGACGACGGATAGAGATAGAAATGCCGCGGCGGCTTGTAGTCGAGCTTGCCCAGCGCCTCGAGCAGCTGTTGCCTTCGACGCCGAGACAGCCGACCCACATGAGATCGGCGTTCGGCGTCCTTGACGCGCGCGGCGATCGGCGCCGCAATCGCGCGTTGCCGACATCGTATTCGAGATAGTCCACGACCTTGATGCCCTTCGTCTTGGCGAACATCTCTGCGTGCCCTGCGGCCATGAACAGCGCCGACGGATACTTGTGCGCGACGATGGCAGACGGTCTTGGGCGGCATTGCCGGTGCTGGCATAGGCGTCGTAGAGCATGTTGCCGGCAGGTCTTATCGGGCTCCGCGCCGCCGACGATCGCCGAGAAATGCCACTCGTAGGTGGCGAGGCTAGGGCATCGCCCATCGTGTTCTGGATGAAGAGCTTCTTGTAGCGCTGGGCGACGCCCATCGCCGGCGAGGATCGCCGCGGTGCCGTAGGGGCCCGAGAATCAAATCGACCTTGTCCGACGTGATCAGCCGCTCGTAGAGCGTGCGCGCGACGTCGGGCTTCGACTGGTCGTCGAGCAGAACATATTCGACCGGCCGGCCGAGCAGCCCGCCCTTGGCGTTGATTGATCGACGAAGATCTCGCTGGTGAGCTTGTGGACGAGCCCGGTCTGGGCGAACGGCCCGGTGAGCGACAAGGTCTGGCCGACCCTGATCGGCTGTCCCGCGGGCGGCTGGGCGCCCGCCCGCGCGCAATGCCCGAGCGTCGCCGGCCCGGCAAGGCCGGCGATGACGTCTGCGCCGCGACCACGCGCTTTCATCGGCAAGTCTCATCCTCCCTCCCGTGCCCGGCGGTGGGCTCGCCCCGTCGTTCCGCGGCGCCCATCTTAGCGCCAACTCGGCACTCTCTTGCAACCGCGCCGCTGCGGTCAAGCGTCGTGCGCCGGGGCTGGCGTTGACACCTCATCGCCCCTATGCAGAATTGCGCGCGCACAAGCCGCGCGATCGGCGAGGGAGTACGCCTTAGTGTTCCGGTCCGTCGACGCCCTGCTGCGGCCGAAATCGATCGCCATCGTCGGCGCCAGCGATACCGGCGGCGACGGCTGGACGAAGGCGATCTACGACAATCTCGGCTCATTGCGGCTTTCCGGCGCGGGTCTATCTCGTCAATCCGCGCCGCGAGCGAATTGTGGGGCGAGCAGGTCTATCCCGACTTCGCCGCCATCCCGGAGCCGGTCGATCTTGCGCCTCACCATCATTCCCGCGCCGTTCATCCCCGACAGCGCTCGCCGAGGGCGCGGCGCACGGGCTGAAATGCGCGCTCATCTATGCCGCGCGCTTCGGCGAGGGCGGCGACGCGGAGGGCGCGGCGCGCGCGCGACGCGGTGCGCGATCTGTGCGCCCGCCACGGCTTGCGCGTCTCGGGCCCCAACTGCATGGGCTCGGTCGCGCTGCGCGAGCGGCTGCTGCTCTATCCGGCGGCGCGCGTGCGCGCGCTGCCGGTGGGCGCCGTCGGCGTCGTGTTCCAGTCCGGCGGCACGTTCCAGTTCTGGCTGCAGCAGGCGGCGACGCGCGGCCTGGGATTCTCCTACGCCGTCTCGAGCGGCAACGAGCTCGATCTCGATCTCGCCGACTACATCAATTTCCTGGTCGAGGACGAGGCACACGCAGCATCATCGCCTGCATGGTCGAGGGCGTGCGCCGGCCCGAGGCCTTCATGGCCGCCGCCGCGAAGGCGCTCGCCGCGAAGAAGCCGCTCCTCGTCGTGAAGCTCGGGCGCAGCGCAGCGCGGCCAGCGCGGCCGCGGCCAGCCACACCGGCGCGCTCGCCGGCGACGATCGCGTGTTCGATGCCGTCTGCCGCAAATACGGCGTGCTGCGCTGCCCGACGCTCGACGATCTCATCGAGGGCTGCCTCGCCTTCGCGGCCGGGCGGCTGCCCCGGCGGGCCGCCGCATCGCCATCGCCGGCTACTCCGGCGGCGCCAAGGGGCTGCTTGCTCGATTATGCGAACGAGGAAGGCGCAGAGCTCGCCGCCTCGCGCCCGAGACCGCGGCGCAGCTTGAAGCCGCGCATCGATCCCGGCCTGCCGCCGGAAAACCCGCTCGATGTCGGCGCCGCGCACCGGCGTGCAGGCGAAGAAGTTCAGCGCGATCTGCCGCATCGTCTGCGCCGATCCCGGCGTCGACCTCTTCATCATCCAGGGCCAGCTGCCGTTCACCGCGGAAGAGCCCTATTCGCCCGAGCCTTTCCTCGATGTCATGGCCGCGACGGACAAGCCGGTCATCGCCTATGGCCGCACGGCGCAGAACGTCACCGATGCCGGCCGCGCCTTCCAGAGCGAAGGTCGGCGTGCCCTTCATCCAGGGCCTGCCCGAGACCGTGCGCGCGGCGCAGCAACCTCGTGCGCTACGGCGCGGCGCTCGCCGCCGGCATCGCGCCGCTGCCGCCGCAGCGCGGCCGACGCGGGCGATCTCGGCGGTGCGCGCGTTGGCGACAGCTGCTCGACGCGTACGGATTGCCGGAGCCGCGCAGCGCGCGCGCGCGAAACGCCGCACGAGGCGGCCGCCGCCGCGGCTGCGATCGGATTTCCCGGTGGCGGTGAAGATCCTGTCGCCGCAGGCGCTGCACAAGACCGAAGTGGGCGGCGTGGCACTTGGTCTCGGCGACGGCGCCGCGCGTCACCGCGGCGGCCGAGGCGATGGCGCGCGGCCTCCAGACGCATCATCCCGGCGCGGCGGTCGACCGGCTTTCTCGTGCAGGAGATGGTCGACGGGCTGGAGATGATCGTCGGCGTGCGCGAGGATCCGCTCTACGGCCCGGTCATGGTGGCGGGATTGGGCGGCGTGTTGGTCGAGGCGCTGAATGACGTGGCGATCCGCCTGCTGCCGGTCGACGAGGCGATGGCCGCGGAAATGCTGCGGCGGGCTCGCCGGCGCGAAGCTTCTGGGCGCCGTTCCGCGGCAGGCCGGCGCGCGATGTTGCGGCGCTCACGCGTGCGATGGCGGGGCTGTCGCGAATTTTCCTCGACCATCGCCCGTTTCTGAGCCGATCTCGAGATCAACCCGCTGATCGTGCTGGGTCAGGGCGCGGGCGTGCGTGCGGTCGATGTGCGGCCGGTGAGGAGATGAGGGACATGGAGGGCATGAATTTCGAGCTGCCGGAAGAGCTGCGCCTGCTCAAGGAGACGGTGCGCCGGTTCGTCGACAAGGAGCTCATCCCGATCGAGCGCACCGCCTGCGACGGCCCCAAGCTCAAGCCCGACGTCGCGCCAGCATCTGGAGACCAAGGCGCGCGAATTGGGCCTTATCCAATTACGACGTGCCGTCGGAATACGGCGGGCTCGGCATGGGGCTTCTGGCGCGGGTGGTGGTGTGGTCGGAGATGGCGCGCAGCGTCGCGCTGCCGGCGCGCGCGGGCGAGATCTTCGGCCCCACCGTGAGCCCGATCCTCTACCACCTCGCACCCGAGCAGAAAGAGCGCTTCCTCCTGCCGACCATCCGCGGCGAGATGAAGTGGTGCTTCGCCCAGACCGAGCCCGACGCGGGTGGCGACCCCGGCGCCATGCGCACGACCGCGGTGCGAAACGGCGACCACTATGTCATCACCGGCACCAAGCGCTTCATCACCGGCGCCGACGAGGCCGATTATGGCCAGGTCTTCGCCGCGACCGATCGCGCCAAGGGCTCGCACGGCGGCATTTCCGCCTTCATCGTCGATATGAAATCGCCCGGCGTCAAACTCCTGCGCGCGCAGGAGACGATGATGGACGACCGGCCCTGGGAGATCGCCTTCGAGGACGTGAAGGTGCCGGCGGAAAACCGCATCGGCGCGGAGGGCGACGGCTTCAAGCACGCGCAGAACTGGATCAATGCCGGCCGTGTGCGCCACGGCGCGCGCGGCATCGGCGTGATCGAGCGCTGCCTGGAATTGGGCACCAGCTATGCCAAGCAGCGCGTCACCTTCGGCCGCCCCCTGGCCGACCGCCAGGCGGTGCAGTGGATGCTGGTCGACAGCTTCATGGACCTGCACATGCTCCGCCTCATGGTCTATCAGGCGGCCTGGAAGTACGATCAGGGGCGAGGACATCCGCGTCGAGGCCTATATGGCCAAGATTTTCGGCGACACCCAATCCTTCCACGCCGCCGACCGCTGCATGGAGATGCATGGCGGCATCGGCCTCACCACCGACCTTCCGATCGAGAAGTTCTGGCGCAACCAGCGCAGCTTCATGATCACCGAGGGACCGATCGAGATCCTCAAGATGACGCTGGCGCGGCATGTGCTGCGCAGCTTCGGCTGAGACGCCAAGAGACAGGAGAACGGGCATGGCTGAGTACAACTACGACTACGAATGCGTGAAGGTGGACATTCGCGACGGCATCGGCTGGGCGATCCTCAACCGGCCGGAGAAGCGCAACGCCATGAGCCCGCAGCTCCATTACGACATGGACGACGCGCTCGCCAATCTCGAGGTCGACGAGCGCGTGCGCTGCGTGGTCGTCACCGGCGCCGGCGGCAATTTCAGCGCCGGCCAGGACCTGCGCAAATTCTTCCGCGAGCTCGAGCAGAACCCGCGCGAGAGGAAGCGCGCGGCCGAGGCGGCGAACCGCTGGCGCTGGGCGCGGCTCTACAACTACGACAAGCCGACCATCGCCATGGTCCACGGCTATTGCGTCGGCGGCGCCTTCATGCAGCTTCTGGGCTGCGACTTCGCGGTCGCGGCCGAGAACGCCACCTTCTCGCTGTCGGAAGTGAACTGGGGCATTCTGCCGGGCGCGCTCGTCTCCAAGGTGGTCGCCGACATGGTGCTGCCGCGCCATGCGCTCTATTACGCGTGCCTCGGCAAGCCGTTCGACGGCAAGGAGGCGGCGCGCATCGGCATGATCAATTTCGCCGTGCCGCTGGCGGAACTCGAGACCGCGACGGTCGAGCTCGCCGGCGAGCTGATGAAAAAGAGCCCCAACGTGCTGCGCGCCACCAAGCAGGCGATCAAGCACGTGCGCACCATGGATGTCGCGCAGGCCTACGACTATCTCGCCGAGAAGGGCAAGGCGATCAAGGTCGGCGACAAGGAAGATTCCTACAATTCCGGCCTCAAGCAATTCCTCGACGACAAGAGCTACAAGCCAACCTACGAGGCATTCCGCCTGGGCGACAAGGGGAAATAGCGCCTCCGGCTTAACAGGAACATGTCCCCATCAAATCGAAGTTGAACGCTCCTTTTGGTTGTCATTGCGAGCGCAAGCGAAGCAATCTCCTCATCGGCGGGAGATTGCTTCGTCGCTACGCTCCTCGCAATGACATCGCCAATTCGATTCGAAACGAATCGGCCATGCTCAAGGTGACGTGCGCGCGGCGGCGGGCTGCCAGCCCACCACCTGCATCAGGATGTTGACGGCCTGGCGGAAGGGCGGCGATCCCACCGGGATGAGCGCCGCCTCCAGCGCTTCGAGGATTTCCTGCTCGGTGCAGCCCAGCCGCAGCGCGCGCTCCATGTGCGACTTCACGCCCCACATGCGCGCCTGGCCGATCATCGCCGCGATCGCCACGAGCTCGCGGTATTTCGCCGGCAGCGCCTTGCCTTCCTGCGTCACGCCCTCGTGCAGAAGGCCGAGGCCGGAAAGCCGGTTGTAGGCTTCGAGAAAGACCGGGTCCCGCTCGGCCAGATATTCCCATTCAGGATAGGAGTAGCCGCGCGCAGCCCCCAGGCGGCGGGCGGTCTCTTGCGGATCTTCCGGCATCATCGTCTCCATCGGCAACGGGCTGATATCGTGATATTGAGGGGAAC
The DNA here is from genome assembly GCA_963832575.1 of uncultured Alphaproteobacteria bacterium. Classification (GTDB taxonomy): domain Bacteria; phylum Pseudomonadota; class Alphaproteobacteria; order ATCC43930; family CGMCC-115725; genus DATJLY01. Next base: position 244,155 of record CAWHUT010000006.1, on the reverse strand, counting down.
AACACAAGAAACACAATGCCAAGGGGAGGAAGCGGATGCGATCGGGATCATCGGCCGGAACGGGTGACGCGCTGCGCCCGGACGCCCGCAGCGAGATCATCGCGCGGCTGGAGCGGTTGCCGTTCTCGCGCTTCCATCTGCGCCTGGCCGCCATTCTCGGCGTCGGCACGTTCTTCGACGCCTTCGACGCGCTCGCCATCGCCATTGCGCTGGCGGTGATCTTCACCACGCTGCACATCGGCTTCGTCAATGCCGGGTTGCTGATCAGCGCCGCCTATGTCGGGCAGTTCATTGGCGCCTGGATCTTCGGCTTCCTGAGCGAGACCTATGGCCGCAAGCCCGCCTTCATCGCCGCCCTGCTGCTGTTCGGGGTGCTGAGCATCGCCACCGCCTTCGCCTGGAATTTCCAGAGCCTGCTGGTGCTGCGGCTGGTGCAGGGCCTGGGCCTCGGGGGCGAGGTTCCGGTCGCGGGCGCGCTCCTCAACGAATATCTGCGCACCACCAACCGCGGCCGCATCAGCCTCCTCTACCAGAGCCTCTTCATCTGGGGCGCGGCGCTGACACCGGTGATCGGCGTCATCGTCTTCACCGTGTTCGGCCAGAATCTCGGCTGGCGCGTGCTCTTCATCATCGGCGGGCTGCCGGCGCTGGTGGCGCTCTACGCGATTTATGCCTTGCCGGAATCGGCGCGCTGGCTCGCCGACCGCAACCGCATCGACGAGGCCAGCCGGATCATCGCCGGGATCGAGGCCGAGCCGCGCAAGGTGCCGTTGCCGCCGCTCCGCATCGTCCCGCAGCCGGCGCCGCGCCGGACGCGCCTGGCCGAGCTGTTCGCGGGTATTTATCTGCGCCGCACGATCATGATCTGGATCCAATGGGCGGCGACCTTCTTCGTCGCCTACGGCTACAACATCTGGCTGCCGACGCTTTACGTCCGCATCGGCGGCCTGCCGGTCAACCGGGCACTGCTGCTGACGCTGGTGTCGTGGGCGGTGACGATCGCGGTGATGTATCTCCAGGCCTATTTGCTGGAGACCGTCGGCCGCAAGCCGCTCTTCATTCTCGGCTTCGCCCTGATCGTGTTCGGCAGCTTCGGCGGCGCCGGTGTCGTAATGCTGTTCCACGACACGGGATGGCCGGTGCTGTTCGGCGCCTCGATCCTGATGGGGCTGGGCATCGCGCTCAACTCGTCCGCCACCGTCAACTACACCGCCGAGCTCTATCCCACGCGCATGCGCGGCATGGGCGTCGCCAGTGCGAGCAGCATGAACCGCCTCGCCAGCATCTTCTCGCCGACGGCGGTGGGCGCGCTGTTGGGCGCGCATTACGGCATCGAAAGCGTCTTCGCGATGTTCGGCGTGGCCGGGCTTATCGGCTTGGTCGCGCTGGCGACAATGGGCGTGGAGACCAAGGACCGCACGCTCGAAGAGCTGTCGCCCTGAGGCAGCGTCTCAGCTCACGGTTTCGCCGACGAGAAGCTGGCGGACCTGGCGCTCGGCCGCCGCCTCGCGCTCGCGCGGGGGCAGACGGTCGGTGGCGATGACGATCTCGGCCACGCGGCGGCCGAATTCGCCGGTCGCCGTCATGTCGCCGGCTGCGATGTCCGATCCCGGCGGCAGCGCCATGACGAGGGAGTGGACATAGCTGCGCACCGCGCCGTTGCCATAAATCCGCGGTACGGCCGGGGTGGTGCCCGCTTCCGTCTCGGCAATGCCGCGCGTGAGCAGGCGGCGGAACAACGCAACGCCGCGATCGGTCGTGCCGAGATGGTCGGCGCGCCGGTTGGCGATCGCGCCCTGGCCGACGATGGCGTCATAGTCGCCGGGCTCGCGCTGGCGCTCCTCGTAGGGGCGGTCGGCGGTCTGGCCGATGAGGTTGAGCTTGCCGACGCCGATCATGTCCTCGCGGATGCGGCCGTCGCCATTGGACTTCGCATTGAAGCCGGTGAAGCCGATATAGAGCGAATTCGTATCATCGACCGGCACCGCCCAGCGCGTGAGGAAGGCGGCGATGGCGAATTCCTCCTGCTCCACCATGTTCGTGCCGCCGATGAACTGCGCCACGTTGGGCATGATCATGTCGCTGGCGCGGACGAACACGCTGTTCTTCACCCGCCGCGTCGCCGAGCAGATGAATCCGAGCGGCGATTCCACGAACTCCAGCGCCGGCATGATGGCGAAGGTCGGCGCGAACTGCGCGCCGCTGACGATGACGTGCAGGAACGCGTTGTGGATGGGGTCGGCGGCGTTCTCGCTGATCTGCACCCAGTTGCACGGCAGCTCCAGCCGCAGCGGCACCAGGCGGTTACCCTCGGGATAGGTGAAGGTGTCGTAGATCGGGAATTCCGGCGTCGCCTCGGGCGGGCCCATATAGGCGAAGATCAGGCCCTGATACTCGCGGACCTGATAGGCGCCCTGGCAGAAATTATGGCGGATATGGCTGGTCTCCGGCTCGGCCGGCGTCTCCAGGACGGTGCCGTCGATATCGAAGAGCCAGCCGTGATAGCAGCAGCGGATGCCGCGCTCGGCCGGGATGGCGAACTCGAGCGAGGCGCCGCGGTGGATGCAATGCTTGTGCAGGAGGCCGAGCCGCCCACCACGATCGCGGAACAGCACCAGATCCTCGCCGAGAAGCCGTACCACCCGCGGCGTGTCCTTGAGCTCGCTCGACAGCAGGAACGGGTGCCAATAGCGGCGCAGATACTCGCCCCCCGGCGTGCCCGGCCCGACCTCGGTGAGGCGCCGATCCCCCGGCGCCTGCGGGCGGTTGTAATAGCCGCCATAAGACCTGGTGCGCGTCTGCCGGCGCGCGTCCGCATCGGCGGTCATGGCCTTCTCCTCGTGCTCGGCGTGCCATCCTACCGCGCGCGATTGCGTGGCCTCAAGGCCGGCCCTATCATTACCGGCGCATGGCGGCGGAATTCATCGCAACAAACAAGACGGCGGTGCGCGCGCGGCTGTCGAGCGACCTCGTCCTCGTCGACGGCTGGGGCTTCGTCGCCGGCCAGCAGGCGATCGATCTCGACAACGACCGCACGCCCCTGCCCGAGCAGGTCGAGGCCCAGACCCGCAAGGTGCTGGCCAATCTCGAAACGATCCTCGCCGCAGCGAGCCTCGGCAAGGAGCATGTGGTCGCGGTGCGGATCGCGCTGGTCGACCTGCCGCGGCTTTACGAGCGCATGAACGCCGCCTATGAGGGCTTCTTTAGCCCTGACCGGCTGCCGGCGCGCACCTGCGACGGGGTCAGCCACCTGCCGCGCGGAGCGCTGGTAGCGATGGATTTCGTGGTGCGCGTGGCCCCGCCCTGACGGAAGCGAGAAAGGATCGAACCCATGGGAAACTTCACGCTCATCGTCGAATTCGAGTTGAAGGCCGAGACCGCCGGCCGCTTCCTCGAGCTCATCACCGAGAACGCGCGCCTGTCGGTCGCCAACGAGTTCGGCTGTCTGCAGTTCGACGTCGTGCGGATGCAGGACGACCCCAACCACCTCTTCCTCTATGAGGTCTATGCCGATAACGCCGCGTTCGAAGCGCATGCCAAGATGCCGCATGTCGCCGCCTTCTTCGCCCAGGCCCGGCCGATGATCGCGACCCAGAAAGCGACACGGTGCGAGCGCCTGGCCGCCGCCAGGAAGCCATAGCGCAGGCTAGCGACAGCGCGGAACCGCCGCCTTATCCATCATGTCATCCTCTCCCCTGCGGGGAGAGGGAAGGGTGAGGGGATCAGCGGCACCGCATTGCCGTCGGCGACGAATTCTGTCCGGCCTGCCGGCCGTAAGCCCCTCACCCGCGCCTGGGGCGCGCCCTCTCCCCGTCAGGGCGAGGGCGAAAGCGCTCTAGTACTTCATCTCCGCCGGCATCGGCACGACGGTGCGCTGCGGCCGGGTCTCGGTCTCGTCGCCGCTGGCCTGGGCCTGAATGTCGCCCGAAATCTGGCCGCCGCACTCGACCTCGAGCTGGCCATAGCGCACCGTGCCGGTGATCTTGCCGGTGGCGCGGATCAAGAGGCGCTTGCGCACGGTGAGATTGCCCTCGAAGCGGCCGCGGATATCGGCCTCCTCGATCGCGGCCTGCCCCTTGAGGAGCCCGGTCTCGGCGATCTCGACCTCGCGGCAGTTGTTGAGGTTGGCCTCGACGCTGCCTTCGACGATGAGCCGCTCGCACGAGGTGATCTCGCCGGTGAGCGAGATTTCACGCCCGACGATGAGCCGGCGCGTCTCGGTGTCGCGCTTGGGCGTCGGCAGGATCGGCGGCCCGTGGCCTTCCGCGCGGCGGGGCGGGGCGCCCGCATCGAGCGGCCGCGGCGTCGGGAACGGGGTTGTGGTGGAAGTGGCGGAGCCGGAGGCAGCGCCAGCCGCGAGCGGCTTGGCGGCGCCCATGGCACCCAATGGCCGGGGAATGGCTCCCGACGCCGAGTTTGACGTGTCCAAGCCGTCGGACGCATCGGTCATTGCGGGTCCCCTTTCGAAGTCGCTCTGCTTGCGGCGGAACATGGGTTCGTCACCTGAAGATTAGGTTGAGCTGAACGGTATGATCGCTCGGCTGAGTTAACCTTTCGTTAACCCAACACCGGCGACGGCGACCTTCCGTTGCGGCGGATTAACCATACTCGTGCAATCCTGGATTGACCAAGTGGAATTCGGGTGCGGCGACGCCGCGCTTGCTCCGGCGGGGCGGCCCCCTATACTCCGCCATCGTTTTTCCCGACACGGAAACCCGCATGGACGCGCCCTCTCTCGATGTCGTCGGCATTGGCAATGCCATGGTCGATGTTCTGGCCCGAACCGAGGAATCCTTTCTCGCCGCCCAAGGGCTGGTCAAGGGCACGACCGCTCTGATCGATGCCGCCCGCGCCGAATCGCTCTACGCGCAGATGGGGGCGGGCATCGAGATGTCCGGCGGGTCGGTCGCCAACACGATCGCCGGCGTGGCCTCGCTGGGCGGACGGGGCGCCTATATCGGCAAGGTGCGGGACGACGTGCTGGGCCAGGTCTTCGCCCATGACCTGCATGCGATCGGGGTCCGCTACGAGACGCCGCCGGCGCGCACCGGGGCGCCCACGGCGCGCTGCCTCATCCTGGTGACGCCCGATGCGCAGCGGACGATGAACACGTTCCTCGGCGCCTGCGTCGAGCTCGGGCCGGAGGACCTCGACGCGCGGCTGGTCGCCGCGGCGCAGGTCACCTATCTCGAGGGCTATCTCTTCGATCCGCCGCCGCGCCAAGGCGGCCTTCCGCGCGGCGGCTGAGACCGCGCACCAGGCCGAGCGCAAAGTCAGCCTGTCGCTCTCCGACCCCTTCTGCGTCGAGCGCCACCGCGCCGATTTCCGCGACCTGGTGCACCATCACGTCGACATCCTCTTCGCCAACGAGATCGAGATCTGCTCGCTCTATGAGACCCAGGACTTCGATGCGGCGGTGCGCGCGGTGCGCGGCCAATGCGACATCGCCGTGCTCACCCGCAGCGCCAAGGGCTCGGTCATCATCACGCCCAAGGACACGGTCGACGTCGCGGCCGCAGCCGATCGCCACGGTGGTCGATACCACCGGCGCCGGCGATCTCTATGCCAGCGGCTTCCTCTTCGGCCTGACCCACGGCAAGCGCCCTGGCCGCCTGCGGCAGACTCGGCAGCCTCTGCGCCGCCGAGGTCATCAGCCATTTCGGCGCGCGCCCGGAGACGCCGCTCGCCGATCTCGCGCGCAAGGCAGGTCTGGTGTGACGGTTCGACCATTGCCGGCAGGCCCGGCGATCCTTATCTAACGCCTTTCGCCCCTTACGCAATTTCTGTGACATGGACATCCGCAACATCGCCATCATCGCGCATGTCGATCATGGCAAAACCACGCTCGTCGATCAGCTCCTGCGGCAGAGCGGCGTCGTTCCGCGCCAATCAGCAGGTGATGGAGCGGGCGCTCGACTCCAACGAGCTCGAGCGCGAGCGCGGCATCACCATCCTCGCCAAATGCACCTCGGTCGACTGGCGCGGCGTGCGCATCAACATCGTCGACACGCCCGGCCATGCCGATTTCGGCGGCGAGGTCGAGCGCATCCTCAGCATGGTGGACGGCGTCCTTGTGCTGGTCGATGCCGCCGAAGGGCCGATGCCGCAGACCAAGTTCGTGACCGCCAAGGCACTGCGCCAGGGCCTGCGCCCGATCGTCATCATCAACAAGCTCGACCGCTCCGACGCCCGGCCCGCGGCCGTCCACGATGCGATCTTCGACCTCTTCGCCATCGCTCGATGCCACCGAAGCCCAGCTCGATTTCCCGACGCTTTATGCCTCGGGCCGCGCCGGCTGGGCGGTGACCGATCCCGCCGCGCCGCGGCGTCGATCTCACCCCCCTCTTCGACCTTATCCTCGCGCACGTGCCGCCGCCCGAGGCCAACCACGATGCGCCCTTCGCCATGCTGGCGACGACGCTCGAATACGATCCCTATCTCGGCCGCGTCCTCACCGGCCGCATCGCCCAGGGCGAGGCGCGCATCAACATGACGGTGAAGGCGCTATCGGGCGACGGACGCGTCATCGAGGAAGCACGGCTGACCAAGCTCCTGGCCTTCCGCGGCCTCGATCGGCGGCCGATCGAGTAGGCCGAGGCGGGCGACATCATCGCCATCGCCGGGCTGTCCTCCGCCACCGTCGCCGATACGATCTGCGCCACCGAGCAGGAAACGGCGCTGCCGTCCCTGCCGGTCGATCCGCCGACCTTGGCCATGACTTTCGCGGTCAACGACAGCCCGCTGGCCGGGCGCGAGGGCACCAAGGTCACCTCGCGCATGATCGTCGACGCGCCTGCGGCGTGAGGCGGAGGGCAATGTCGCCATCCGCGTCAGCGAGAGCGACGAGAAGGATGCGGTCGAGGTCTCCGGCCGCGGCGAGCTGCAGCTCGGCGTCCTGATCGAGACGATGCGGCGCGAAGGCTTCGAGCTCGCGATCTCGCGCCCGCGCGTGATCCTGCAGCAGGACGACGCGACCGGGCGCCGGCTCGAGCCGATCGAGGAAGTCCTGATCGATGTCGACGAGCCCTATACCGGGATCGTGGTCGAGAAGATGAGCCAGCGCAAAGGCGAGCTCAGGGACATGCGGCCGTCCGGCGGCGGCAAGCAGCGCCTGACCTTTCATGCACCCACGCGCGGCCTCATCGGCTATCAGGGCGAGTTCCTGACCGACACGCGCGGCACCGGCGTGATGAGCCGGCTTTTCCGCGGCTACGAGCCGTGGAAGGGCCCGATCGAGGGCCGGCGCAACGGCGTTCTGATCTCAACGACCGACGGCAACGCAGTCGCCTACGCGCTGTGGAACCTCGAAGAGCGCGGGCCGATGTTCATCACGCCGGGGACGCCGATCTATCAGGGCATGATCGTCGGCGCGCACACGCGCGGCAGCGACCTCATCGTCAATCCCGCCAAGGGCAAGCAGCTCACCAACATCCGCACCACCTCCAAGGACGAGGCGGTGCGCCTGACGCCGCACATCCAGCTGACGCTCGAGCAGGCGATCGCCTATATCGACGACGACGAGCTGGTCGAGGTCACGCCCAAATCGATCCGCATGCGCAAGCGTCACCTCGACCCCAACGCCCGCAAGCGCGCCGGCCGCGCCGCGGTCGCCGAAGCGGGTTAGGGCCTGATCGTTCGAGGCTGAACCAAACGCCGTCGCCCCGGCGATAGCCAGGCGAAAGCCGGGGCCCAGGGCCAACCCACGTCGCCGGTTCTGGATCCCGGCTTTCGCCGGGACGACGGGAGAAACGATCTCCATCAGAGTCGATTACGCTCTCGGCGCCCGCCGGGCCTTAAGCTTGCCTTAAGCTTCACATCATGGAGCCTTAAGGTCGATCGGGTCTAATCGGCCGGCTGTGTGATAAGAAAAATGCGGCGGGGGAGGCCGACCATTTTCGGACCGTCCGATCCTTGAGCTCGCTGGTCGGCGCCGGACGGCGCTGAGGCCACCGCGCCTGACGCAGCGCCGTGGCGGCCGATCCGCCGCCACACCGCATCTCCCGCAGCCGCGATACCAGCCGATCCCGCCGCGCGGGCTCGGCGTTTCGACATGACCAAGGGAAGGAACGACACGATGACAAGCAAACACCGACCGGACCTCAGGTCCGCTGATGCCAGGCTCACCCGCCGCACCCTGTTGGGCAGCGGCGCGGCGGCGCTGGGCGCGACGATGCTGACGCCGAGCCTGGGGATGCCCGCCTGGGCGGCCAACACCTATCCGCCGCTCGGCACCTGGCCCGAGGGAAGCTCGGGCTCGTCGGTCTTCATCGGCATTTCCGTGCCGCTGACCGGCACCTATGCCGCCGCGGGCGAGGATGTGCGCAAGGGCTTCGAGCTCGCCATCGAGCATCTGAACAGCGGCAGCAGCGTAATCCACCGCTACGGCCCCAACATCAAGAAAGGCGTGCTCGGCAAGGAGATCAAGTTCGGCGTCGCCGATTCCGCGGCCAATCCCAATACCGCGGTGCAGGCCCTCACCCGCTTCATCGACGGCAACAAGGCGATTTTGACCTGCGGCTCGGTCAGCAGCGCCGAGGCGGTGGCCGACAACAAGACCGCGCAAAGCCTGAAAGTGATCTATCTGCCGGGGATCAGCGGTTCCAACGACACCACCGGCAAGGACTGCGTACGCTATTCCTTCCGCACCTGCCATTACGCCGAGACCGCAGCGCGCGCGATCGTGCCGATCCTGGTGAAGGCGCTCGGCAAGAACGTGCCGGCGGCCTACATCACGCCGGACTACACCTACGGCCACACCGTGTTCGATTCGGTGAGCAAGGCGGCGGCACAGGAAGGCGGCTGGACGGTCGCGACCAACCAGGTGGCCCCGCTGGGCGCGCCCGATTACAACACCTATCTCCTCAACATCGCCAACAGCGGCGCCAAGGCCCTCATCAATATCGGCTTCGGCAACGACGCCGTCATTTCTATCAAGCAGGCCAAGCAGCTCGGCATCCTCGAGAAGATGACCCTGGTGGTGCCGTACAACACGCCGTTCCTGGCGAAGGAAGTGACGCCCGAGCTGATGCAGGGCGTCTATGCCACCACCGAGTTCTGGTGGACCATGGCCGAGAAGAACGCCATCGCCAAAGCCTTCGTCGATGCCTTCGACGCCAAGTACAAATACAAGCCCGAATGGGGCGCGCACACCGGCTATCTCCAGCTCGCGCTGTGGGCCGACGCGGTCGAGCGGGCAAAGACCTTCTATCCGCCCGAGGTCATCAAGGCCTATGAGAAGGGCATCCACTACCAGACCGATCTGGGCGAAGTGTGGTTCCGCCCGGAGGACCATCAGCTCGTCCGCCCGGTCGTGGTCGTGCGCGGCAAGAAGCCGTCGGCGATGCGCAATGCGGAGGATTATTACGACATCGTCGAGATCGTCCCCGGCGAAGGCTTGATGCAGAAGCCCGACGCGTTCGGCTGCAAGCTCGGCGATTACACCTGAGCCTCTGATCGGCTAGGCTCGTCGCCGCGGGCGCGAGAATTGGCATGATCTCATGGCCGAATTTCGTAGCGCAGTTCTTCAATGGTCTGGCGCAAGGCTCGCTCCTTGCCCTGATCAGTGCGGGACTGACGGTGATCTACGGCACGTTGGGCGTGCTCAACCTCGCTCACGGCGCTTTGTTCATGCTCGGCGGCTATGCCGGGTTCGTCGCTTATAACGCCACCCACTCCTTCGTCATCGCCATTGCCGCGGGCGCGTTCTTCGTCCTCGTCGTAGGCTTGGTGATGGAGTGGGTGGTGATCCGCCATTTCTACCGCCGCCCGCCGGAAGACCAGATCCTCGTCACCTTCGGCATCGGCATCGTCATGGCCGAGCTGGTACGGCTGGGGTTCGGCAGCCTGTCGCAGCAGGTGCCGGTCCCGCCCTGGGGCGGCGGCGTGACCTCGCTCGGCTTTCTCATCTATCCGACCTATCGCATCGAGGTCCTCGGCATCATCGCGGTGACGTTGCTCGCGCTTTATCTCGTGCTCTACCGCACGCGCATCGGCATGATCGTGCGGGCGGGGATCGAGGATGCGGCGATGGTCGATATCCTCGGCATCAATGTCTACAAGACCTTCCTCGTGGTCTTCGGCATCGGCGCGATGGCCGCCGGCTTTGCCGGCATCATCAACGCGCCGATCGTCGCGCTGACGCCGGACATGGGCGAGGACATCCTGGTGGAAACCTTCGTCGTCGTGGTCATCGGCGGCGTCGGGTCCTTCACCGGGGCGCTGGTGGGCGGGCTCCTGGCCGGCGAGATCATCAGCCTCACCTCGATGGTCGATCCCAGCTATTCGCAGGTCATGCTGTTCGTGGTGATGACCGTCGTGCTCGTGCTCCGCCCCCAGGGTCTCCTCGGCGTGCGGGGGCGCGAATAATGGGGTTGGTCGAGCGTTGGTTGCCGCGGCGGTGGTGGCCGGAGGTAGTGACCGCGCTGGCGCTTATCGTGGCGCCCTCCGTCCTGGAGCCGATGGGCGCGGGCGCCGATCTTCTCGGCCGCATTCTGATCTGGGGTCTGTTCGGGCTCGGCTTCGATCTCCTGTTCGGCTACACAGGGCTCCTGTCCTTCGGGCAGTCGGCGTTTTTCGGCACCGGCGGGTTTCTCGCGGCCTATCTGCTGACCGGCAACCTCGTCACCAACGTCGTCCTCGCCCTGGCGCTCGGCACCGTCGCCGCTGCGGTGGTAGGCGTGGGGGTCGGGCTGCTCGCGCTGCGCCGCACCGGCATCTATTTCGCGATGATCACGCTCGCGATCGCCGAGACGTTCTTCTTTCTCGAGAATTCGCCGCTCGCGCGCTGGACCGGCGGCGAGAATGGGCTGCCAGGCGTGCCGCGGCCGGAATTCTGGCTCGGCTTCACCACGCTCAAGATCACCCCGGGCTGGAGCCTCTATGGCTTCCTGGCGGTGTGCTACTTCATCGGACTGGTGATCGCGCGCCGGATCGTCGCCTCGCCGGTCGGGCGCATCCTGACGGCGATCCGCGACAACCCGCTGCGCGCGCGCGCGGTCGGCCACGCGATCCAGCGCTACAAGCTCGCCGTCTTCGCCATCGCCGCCGCCTATGCCGGGCTCGCCGGCGGGCTCCTGGGCGTGCTGCAGGGCTATATGCCGCCCGAAGCGTTCGGCTTCGACACGTCGGGGCAACTGGTCATGCAGACGGTAATCGGCGGCACCGGCACCTTGTTCGGACCGCTCGTCGGCGCGGCGGTATGGCTGATGCTGCACGATTTCCTGCAATACGGGCTGGGCATGGCGTCCTCGTGGAAGCTGGTGCTCGGCCTCGTCTTCGTGCTGCTCGTGTGTCTCTTTCGCCGCGGCCTCGTCGGCAGCGCGCGCGAATGGTGGCAGCGCTTCGCACCGCGCGCGGCCGCGCCGGAACTGTCCCGACCGGTCGTGCCGGCGGCGAGCATGGCGCCCCAGCGGACGGCGTTGCGGCCGCAGGGCAGCGACGCGTCGATCCTGCAGACCGTCAACATCTCCAAGCATTACGGCGGCCTCGTCGCCAACGACAACATCTCCTTCGCCGTTTCGGAAGGGGAGCTGCGCGGCGTCATCGGTCCCAACGGCGCCGGCAAGACCACGTTCTTCAAGATGCTGACCGGTGAGGTCGATCCCAGCTCGGGCCAGATCTTCTTTCGCGGCCGCGACATCACCCGCTTCGACGTCACCGCGATCTGCCAGATCGGGCTGACCAAGAGCTATCAGGTCAATCAGCTCTTCGCCAAGCTGACGGTGCGGGAGAACCTGGTGATCTCGGCCCTGGCCGAACGGCGCGGCAAGTTTCGCCTCGACCTCATCCGGCGCGTCGACCGGGTGCCCGGCCTCACCGCGCTGGTGGACGAGACGATGGCGGCGGTCGATCTGGCCGAGCGCGCGGACGTACCGGTGGCGGAGCTCGCCTATGGCGAGAAGCGGCGGCTGGAGATCGGGCTGGCGCTCGCCGCCTCGCCGTCGCTCCTGCTGCTCGACGAGCCGCTCGCCGGCATGAGCCCGGAAGAACGCGCGGCGACGATCCGGCTGCTGCGACGGATCCGGCGCGGCCGCACGCTCATCGTCGTCGAGCACGACATGGATGCCATCTTCGGCCTCGCCGAGCGCATCACCGTCTTGTACGAGGGCCGCATCCTGGCGGAAGGAACGCCGGCGGAAATCCAGGACAACAGCTTCGTCCAGGAAGCCTATCTCGGCGGGGTCCACGCCGCATGAGCCTGCTCGAAGTCGACAAGATCAACAGCTATTACGGCGATTCGCATATTCTCTTCGACGTCTCGCTCAGGGTCGAGCGCGACGAGGTCGTGGCGCTCTTAGGGCGCAACGGCGCCGGCAAGAGCACGACGCTCAAATCGCTGATGGGCGTGGTGCATCCGCTCTCGGGCACGATCCGGCTCGACGGCGCACCGATCGAGACGCTGCAGCCCAATGCGATCGCGCGCCGCGGCATGCAGCTCGTGCCCGAGGACCGCCGCATCTTCGGCAGCCTCAACGTCGAGGAAAACCTGATCCTGGCCGGGTTCACCGCGTCGGCGCGCTGGCCGCTGGAGCGCATCTACCAGACCTTTCCGCGCCTGGCCGAGCGGCGGCGCAGCCGCGGCACCGATCTTTCCGGCGGCGAGCAGCAGATGCTGGCGATCGCCCGCGCGCTCGTGCGCAATCCCAAGATCATCCTGCTCGACGAGCCGTTCGAGGGCCTGGCACCGATCATCGTGCGCGACCTGATGGCGGTGTGCCGGCGCCTGGCCGAAGAAGGCCAAACCCTCGTCGTGGTCGAGCAGAACATCGTCGCCGCGCTGAGCTTTGCCCACCGCGCCTACATCCTCAACAACGGCCATATCGTCTGGGAGGGCACCAGCGACGCCCTCAAGGAAGCGGGCGCGGTGATGAAGCGCCATCTCGGCGTGTGAGCGGCCTCACGCGCCGGCCGTATCGGCCACCGCCTCGGCATGCAGGCGCGACAGGCGGATTTGAAGATCGCGCCGGCGCCGGCTTCGCCCTCGATCCAGATCTCGCCATTGAGCCGGCGCAGGATGGTGCGGCAGATGGCAAGGCCGAGGCCGGTTCCCGGCGGCTTGCCCGTCAGCGTGTCGCGGCCCTGGCGGAAGCGCTCGAACACGGTCTCGCGATCGGCCGGCGCGATGCCCGGCCCATTATCGGCAATGGCGATCAGCACCGTCTCGGCGCGCGCCTCGATCGCGACCTGCACCCGGCCGGTGCCGGCGGCGCAGAACTTGACCGCGTTCGACAGGAGATTGAGCAGCACCTGGATCAGGAGATCGCGGTCGGCCCAGACATAGGTTTCCGGGCTGGGCGCGGCGATCTCGAGTGCCACGCCCTTGTCGCGGAAGAGCTGGCCGGCGGCGGCGGCGGCATCCGACAGCACGCCGTCGAGCGGCACGGCGGTCATCTCATAGGCCATCTGGCCCGATTCGATCTTGGCGAGATCAAGCATCTGGTTGATGAGCCGCGTGAGCCGCTCGGTCTCGCGCAGGATGATGCGCTGGAATTCCTCGCGCCGCGCCGGGGCGATGTCGGGATTGTCGAGCAGGATCTCGGCGAAGGAGCGGATCGAGGTGAGCGGCGTGCGCAGCTCGTGATTGACGGTGGAGATGAAGTCGTCCTTCAGCCGGTCGAGCTCGGTGAGCCGCTCGTTGGCGCGGCGGAGCTCCGCGCCAGCCGCTTCGAGCGCGTGCGATTTCTCTTCGAGGCGGCGATTGATCTCGATCACGCGCGAGGTCTCGTTGAGGATGAGCATGACCTCGTCGATGCCGAGCGGCTCTTCCTCCACCACCGAGCTCACCAGCACCCGCGCCGAGGCGGTGCCGATGGCGCCGGCAAGCAGGCGCTCGGCATAGAGAACCAGCTCGGCATCGGCTTCGAAGGCGGCGGCATCGCGGCCGCGCCGGCGCGCCCAGGCGGCGAACATCTCCTTCGCCCGCTGATGCCCGAGGAAGCGTCCGACCACGCGCCTGAGATCGGAAAGCTGCGCGGTGCGGCGCCACAACTGCGCGGCCTTCGCGCTTTCGAAGGCATCGACGAAGAGCGCCGCCTGCGCGCGCTCGACGGCCGATTGCCGGCCGAACAGCGAGACCCCGACAAGCAGCGCGACATTCACCAGGAGTGACCAGAACGCGCTGTGCGTGACCGGGCTCAGGCCGTCGAGCCCGAACAGCGCATAGGGGTTGAGGAGGTGGATCCCGAACGGCCCGCTGTCGATGAAGCTCTTGGGCAGCGCGCCCGAATGCGCAAAGGACGGCAGCGCCAGGGTATAGGCCCATACGGCAAAACCGGCGGAGATGCCGGCGATGGCGCCGCTGCGCTTGGCGCGGCGCCAGAACAGCCCGAGCAGGATGGCGGGAGAGAACTGCGCGACGCCGGCAAAGGACATGAGCCCGATCGAGACCAGCGAATATTCCTCGCCGGCATAGCGCATGTAGAGATAGCCCAGCACCATAACCATCGCCATGGCGGCGCGCCGGATCGCCAGCAACATCCGGATCATGTCGCCGCGCACCGCCATCTCGCGCGGGCGCAGCTTGAACAGGATCGGCATCACGAGATCGTTGCACACCATCGTGCTGAGCGCCGCGGCCGAGACGATGATCATGCCGGCCGACGCGGAAAATCCGCCGATGAAGACCGCCAGCGCCAGCCAGTTCTGCCCCGCCGCCAACGGCAGGGTCAGCACGAAATTGTCGGGATCGGTGCCCGGCGGCAGCGTGAGGCGCCCGGCGATGGCGATCGGCAGCACGCACAGGTTGATCGCGAGGAGATAGAGCGGAAAGAGCCACAGCGCCCGATCGAGATGGCGCTCGTCGACATTCTCGACCACCATCACCTGGAACTGGCGCGGCAGGCACACGATCGCGGCAAACGACAGCAGCGTGAACGCGATCCAGTCGGCATTGCGCGCGACCCCCTGATACCGGAAGAGCGCGCGGATGTCGGGGTCCTTCGCCGCGCGCACGAAGAGATCGCCGAAGCCGTGAAAGAGCGCGAACCCCACGAACAGCCCGACGGCGGAAAGGCTGAGGAGCTTCACCAGCGATTCCAGCGCCACCGCCGCGACCATGCCCTGGTGATGCTCGCCGGGATGGATGGAGCGGCTGCCGAACAGCATGGCGAAGAGGGTCAGCAATACCGTCGCCCAGAAGCCGCCATCCTGCAGGAACGGCACGTTCGGTACGCCCGGCACGGCGTCGGGATAGTGGGTCAAGAGCGTGAAGCTCGCCGACACCGCCTTGATCTGCAACGCGATGTAGGGCACCGCGGAGATCACCGCGATCACCGTCACCAGGCCGGCAAGGCCCGCGCTCTTGCCGAAGCGCGAGGCGATGAAATCGGCGATCGAGGTGATGCGGTTGGCCTTGGCAATGCGCAGAATCTTGCTGAGCAGCAGCCAGCCGAGACAAAACGCCAGCGTCGGCCCGAGATAGATGGGGAGGAAATCGATCCCCGTCTGCGACGCCCGCCCGACGCTGCCATAGAAGGTCCAGGACGTGCAGTAGACCGCGAGCGAGAGCGTGTAGACGATGCTCGAATCGATGAGACGGCGGCCATGCTCGGGCTGGCGATCGACCCAATAGGCGAGCGCGAACAACAGCGACAAGTAGGTGACCGAGGCGGCCGTCACCAGCACCGGGCCGGTCATCGTCACTCCTCGAGCACCGGGCGGGCGCCGCGTCGGCGCCGCTCGGCAATGCTGGCCACGGCCCCGATGAGCACCGCCCACACCACGAATACATAGACATAGATGAGCGGCCAGCCGCGCCAGGTGGCGTCGCTGAAGAGATTGAGGAGCGGCGGATCGAACAGCACGACGCCGGCGATGCACAGGCCGATCAGCCGATCGTGGCGCCGGGATTCCTCGGGCATCGCCGTCAGGCCCCCGCCGCGCCGACCACGGGGCCCAAGAGCTCGCGCACCTTGGCCAGCACGTCCTTGGTCGAGAACGGCTTGGTCACGTAGAGATCGGCGCCGAGGCCGAGGCCGCGGTCGCGCTCGGCATCGAGGCCCTTGGCGGTCAGCATGACGATGCGGGTGGCGGCGAGGCCGGGATCGGCGCGGATCGCCGCGCACACGTCATAGCCGTTCAAGCCGGGCATCATCACGTCGAGCATTACCAGATCGGGCCGCTCCTCGGCGAGCGCCGCCACGGCACTCTGCCCGTCGGGCACCGCGCGCACGCGATAGCCCGCCTTCTCCATCAGGAATTTGAGCGCGAGGACGATGTTGGGATCATCGTCCGCGATCAGCACGCTCACCGGCACCGACCCCCTCCGCCCATCTATTGGGTTGGCGCGATTGCCATATTTCCATAGCATGGTTTGCCGGACGAGACACGCGCGCCCTTCCGGCCGAGCAACCTGCGGCCACAAGCCGATCCGAGGACGGCATGCGCATCCTGATCGTCGAAGACGATGGCGACATTGCCGCCCTGGTGACGCGCGATCTCAAGAGCGCCGGCTATACGCCCGACGCGGTGGCGACGGCCGAGCAGGGCCTGCATGCAGCGCTCGGCGTCGCCTATGCGGCGATCATCGTCGATCTGCGCCTGCCGGACCGCGACGGGATGGAGCTGGTGCGCGACCTGCGCGCGCGCGGCGTGCATGCGCCCATTCTGATCCTGACCGGGCGGCGCACGGTGGGCGACCGGGTCGCCGGGCTAGGCGCGGGCGCGGATGATTACCTGGTGAAGCCCTTCGCCATGGCCGAGCTCCGGGCGCGGGTCCAGGCGCTGCTGCGCCGGCCGAGCGTGCGCGTCGCCACCCGCATCGCCTTCGGCGACATCGCCATCGACCCGGAAGTGCGCGAGGCGACCGTCGCGGGCCAGCCCATGCCGCTGTCGCGCCAGGGCCTCAAGCTTTTGGTGCTTCTGGTGCAGCGCGGCGGCCATGTCACGCCCAAGCGGGTGATCGAGGAGACGCTCTACGGCTTCGACGACGAGGTCTCGTCGAACTCGGTCGAGGTGCATATCCACCACCTGCGCCAGGCCTTGCGCACCGCCAAGGCCGAGGCCGAGATCGAGACCTGGCGCGGCGTCGGCTATCGCCTCGCCAAGCGCCCGGTGACGCCGCCATGACGGACGACGCCGCCGATCTCGCCGAACTGGAGCGCCTGTTCCTGGACCGGGTCGCGCGCGATCGCGCCCGTCTTGCGGCGCTGTGGCACGCGGCCGGCGCGGCCCAGGGCGCGCCCGCCCGCGCGCCCCTCATGCGCGAAATGGCCGACATCGCCCATGGCCTGAGCGGCGCCGGCGGCACTTTTGGCTTTCCGGCAATCAGCGACGCCGCGGGCGAACTCGAACGCCTCATCGAGGCCGGCACGCGCACCCCCGAACCGCTCGCCGGCGCGGTGGCGACGCTGATGCAGGTCCTGGCGGTGGCGCCACTGCACGGCAGCACGGAGCCGCGGTGATGCCGCCATCGCGATTTGCGCCAGCCCGCGATTGGCGCTACGGTGCGCCGGCCTTGGGGCGGCCGCAGCGCCCCTATGTTTATGATAATGCTAAGAAACGGCATCTATAACTGCCCTTCCGGTCGCCGACGTAGCTCAGTGGTAGAGCAACTGATTCGTAATCAGTAGGTCCGCAGTTCGAACCTGCGCGTCGGCACCAGAAAATCTTTCTATTATAGATACTTACGGAACATCCCAAGTTTGGGTCGCGTTGCTGTCTTTGCTGTGTCCGCGCCATGTCCGATCCGAGCGAAACCTCGATTGCTGGCAACGGCCTCGTCGACCGCCCGCGCCCGATCTCGATCCCGGCCCCTCCCGTGCCCATCGCCCTTGCGTGGCAGCCGCCGACCGCCAGCCTCGACCAGGCGCTCGCGAACACGGGGCTTCCTGGACGCGATCCAAAAAATCCTCACACGCGACCAAAGCACGGAGCCAGGGGGGCGCGCGTCGCGTCGCGCGCAAAACCGGGGTACCCCCCCTTGGCGGCGATTTTGATCGGGCGCGGAGGGTTGATGCGTGTTTGCCACGTGGCAGGCCGGGCGGCGCTTGGCCCTGAGGCGGCGATCAGGCCGCCGGCGCGGCGCCCATCGTCGCCTTGATGCGCTGGACGGCACTGACGCCGACGCCGGCGAGCCCGGCCGTCTTGACGATGCCGGTTCCCTTGGCGATCAGCCTCCGCACGACGCGCTCCTTGTCGGCAGATAGTTTCGGGCGCCCGAGGCGCTTGCCCTGGCCGCGGGCGCGCGCCAGGCCGGCCTTGACGCGCTCGACGATCATGGCGCGCTCGAATTCAGCGAAGACGCCCATCATCTGGAACATGGCCTTGCCCGCTGGCGTGCTGGTGTCGATCCCCTGCTGGTGCAGGTAGAGATCGACGCCCTTGCCGTGGAGCTCGCCGAGGAAGGTCACCAGGTCTTGCAGCGATCGGCCGAGGCGATCGACCGACCAGGCCGCCACCAGGTCGAAGTCGCGGCGCGCGATGCCTTTGCACAGCTGGTCATAGCCCGGCCGCCGGTCGCGGCCCTTGGTGCCGCTGATCCCCGCGTCGGTGAAGGTGGCGACGATCTCCCAGCCGTGGCGCTCGACCACGGCCGCCAGCTCGAGCCGTTGGTTCTCGACCGTTTGCTCGGCGGTCGAAACCCGGAGGTAGAGCGCGACGCGTTTGGTCATGGCGGCGATCCCTTCGCTGGAAAGACGCCAAATCGATAGCGCGTTCTCATACCGAAATCAACTGTTATCAGTATAGAGGCGCGAGCGAGCGCAAGGCCGCGGAAACGCTGGTCTCGCGGCGTCGGTTTTCATAGGGGATTTCGGTATGGCGCCCGCCGCCCCCTTTTCCCGTCTCCGCCGGGGAAAATCTCGGCGCACCGACAGCTCACGCACACAGCGACGAGGCGATCGCCGCCGCGCCCGAAACGCGGAGCTCGGCCGCGTTTCCCCCCTGACAAAAATCCTCATGGCCACCACATCCCCCATAAACCGGGCCATTCAATCCCCTGACGCTTGCCACATTTCCGTCAGCCAACCGTCAGGCCGTCACGCGACCTCTATCCCCTTGAATATCCATCTATTATTTAATGGAGATAGGGACAGCCTGACGCCCTGACGCCCTGACGCATCGCGCGCGTATGGAGAAAAGCCGCCGCACTCCACCGATCTCTCTCTATAAGGCGCTCCCGGCCGTCAGGGCCGTCAGACCGTCAGTGCATTGATATTGCTGGCATTTTTACTGACGGTCCCCTGACGGTTCCCCCGCAACCGTCAGGAATTCCCGCGCAAAACTCCTGTCTGACCATCGGGACGGGGCCGAGGGAGGGGCGGCGAACTCGTTCGGTACTTGAACCGCGACGGGGATGGGGGCAGGCTCGGTGCCAGGTTCTTCATCCGAGGGTCGGAGGGACGATGGCCGAAAACGTGATTACCTTCCCGGCCGCGACGCGCGCTCGCAAGCCAACGCGCACGCCAAGGCGCCGGGAACAGTGTCGCCAGGATGCGCCGGTCCCGGAGAGCCCGGCCACGATGACCGACCATCGGGGTCAGCCGCTGCGCCGCGTGTTCCGGCGCGACGATGGATCGCTGATGATCCTCAGCGAAACGGAAGCTCGGTTTTTGGCTGCGTACTCTGACGCGCCGCTCGAGGCGCAGCGCTACCTCGACGCCTGGCTCCGTCAGCGCGTGCGCCATGGCCGCCTGCGTCGGCTCCGGGACCTTCAGGGATCGCCGTAGGGCGCGATCTCGCCGGCGCGGCCTTTCCCGCGGCCGAGCTGCGGGCTCGCGACGGACGCACGGCCCCTGCGCCACGGCGCTGGCGGCGATGTCTGCGGAGATCGTCGTTCGCACGTGCACGGCGCGCGTGCCACCGGAACGTCGCCGAGATCGACGCGGCCTCTACGGCGCCGCGCCGTCTTGTCGAGCGCCGTGATGGTGCATTTCCAAACTTTGATGGTGCATTTTTTCACGTGAAACACGCCGCGCGTAGCGCTCGAGCGTCCAGCGCGAGCGGCCGTGGAAATCGACGAGCTCCTTCCAGCACACGCCGGCCTCGCGCGCCGCCAGCACGGCCGCACCGATCTCGCGCTGGGCGTCCCAGCGGTTCCAGCGCCGGCCGGTCATCGCCAGCGCTTCACGACCACGGGCGGGACGACATCCGCGGCGCAGAGAATACGATTGCGCTGGCGCCGGCCGGCATAGATCAGGCCGTGCTGTTCGACAGGAAGTCGCCCCGGCTCGACGGCGCTCCGCCGCCGATAAAGTAGGGGCTCTCCGGGTTGGTCACGTTGGAGTAACCGAGGAGCGTCGACACGCCGGCGCCGACGACGCCCTTCATCAGCGCCTGGTTGCCCTGGTAGGTCGCGAGCTGGCCGGCCTGGCGGTAGGCGTTCGACTGCACCGTCGCGCGGTAGCCGAGCAACTGCTCCGACAGCTCGCCCTGCTGCGCGATGGTCGAGAGTGCATCGACCGGCGAGCCGGTTCCGGTATCGACGCCCGACCCGCCGGCATTGGCCGTCGCCACGCCCATGCGCTCTTCGTTCTGGATCTTCTGCTGCGTCTGCTCGGCCGCGCCTTCGGCATTGACCTGCTCGGCCTTCTGCTCGTCGACCGCTTCGTTATATTGCCCGGCCTCTTGCTGTTGCAGGCCGCCCATGATCGAGCCGCCGGCGGACAGTCCCGTTGCCGCCAGCATCGCCGTGCTGAGCGTCCCGGCGCCCAAAGCACCGGCCGTGCCAAGCCCGGCGCCCATCATGAGAAGTGGTGCAATTGCTGCCACGTCAGTCCTCCCTTATCCGCGACCAGAGTGTGTGATCCGCGCCATCGGGCCCCCAGCGCGCCATCTTCTCGCACTCACAGGTGAAGCCGAGACGCTCGAGGAAGTTGCGACCGCCCGCGAAGTCGCCGCGCGTCGTCGCCTCGACGCGTGCGAAGGCAGGATCGGCTTGCAGCCGGCCGAACCAGTCGCGCGCAAACGAGGCCGCCATGGCTATCTCGCGCGGGCCCGCGCTGACGCTCGGCATGAGCCACGCCAAGGCACGACCCGGCCAGATCGGAAAGACGCCGCCGGCGCCATAGAGCGCCGCGCCTTCGATCATCGCCCAGCCCGGCCCGATCGCGGGAGGCGGCATGTGTGCCCTCAAGGTGGGATCGGCCGCCTCGGCGATGGCGATGGCGAGCAGCTCGCTCGTGAGCGGGACAAAGTGGGCGGTACGCACGATGCGCTGGCGTGCGCTCATGTCGGATACCCGTCGTCGCCGAATTCGGTCCAGCCGTCGAACGGATCGGGGTTGCTGTCGGGGAAGCGCGGCAGGCCCGTGGGGTAGGGCGGCAGCGCGGTCGGATAGACCCCTCGCGTCGTCGGCGGCGCGCCGTTGTCCGCCGGTGTCGCCAGCGAAACCACGTCCGTGCCATTCGCCAGCGCCAGACACGCGATCGCCTGCGCCTGCGTCAACGGCGTGAAGCCGTTCGCCGCATACTGCGCCGCCGCCGCGTCCATGAGCTCGCGCTGCACGACGATGCCTGGCAGCAGCATGTCGATCGCCGCGCGCAGATCGTAGTTGGGATCGGCGACCTTGGGCGATACCACCGGCGCGGCCTGCTTGACGCCCACCAGCGTCGCCACCGCGTTCGCCGCGGCGGCGAGCGCTTGGAACAGCGCCGTCCCGCCCGAGAGGATCGCCGCGCCCGTCGCCGTCGCCGCGAGCGCCAGTGCCGTCTGCCGCGCCAGGGTGGCGGCGCTTGTCGCCGTCGCGGCCAAGGCGGTCGCGATGTTCTGCCCGATCGTCGCCGCGCCGCTCGCGGTCGCGGCGAGGCCGACGCCGATCGCGTTCCCGAGCGTCGCTGCGCCGGTGGCCGAGGCCTGGAGCGCCTGCGTCAGCACCTCCAGGGTGCTGACGGTCGCGACATTCGCGCCTGTCGCCGCGGCAAGCGCGGTCGATGTCTGGCGCACCACATTTGCCGCGGGCGTCGTCGAAGCGGCCAGCGCGAGGCTGCTCGTGCTATTCATCGACGCGGCCGGGGTCGAGGTGGCTTGAAGGGATATGGAATAGGTCGGGCCCCCCCCCGCTTCCTGTTACGAAAACATGCGCGAGAGTTGTATAGTTGCCGGCGACAGTATTGGTGAGCGTCAGCCGCAGGATCGTTGTGGCAAAAACCTTGGAGATTGTGACGTTGCTGCCGGGCCACGCCGCCGCAGACCACTCGTTGCCAGACGCATCATAGAAATTTTGGTCGTTGATGGTCGCGGCGTTGACGATCTTTCCCAGGCTCGTGGCTCCGTCGAAAAGCTCAACGGTCTCTCCCGACCAATTGGTGCCGGCGTCACCAATGGCGAGAGTGATTACATACGTGCCGGCGGCGGGGAGATCGATGCGGTACGTCCCCGTGCTGCCATTGGGGTAGGCATGCACTCCTGCTAGACGTGGATCGTCGGCGCTATCGCGATCCCGCGTGACGACGCCAGACGTTTCCCACCCCACGCCGGTCGATGAGCCGGCGGTCGGGGTCGTGGGATAATTCGCCGTAGTGCTGATTTCGCCGTAGCAGTTGGCGGGATCGGTGACGTAGCCGCTCGACTGGCGAAAATCGATGCCCTGGTTGAAGGTCATGGCGCTGGCGTTCCCGGCGCGACGGCGGCCGGTTCGGGGGAAGCCTCGCGATGCAGCGCGCTTACTCGCTCAACGGCCGCGGCGTGTTCGGGATGGCGTCCGTCCGCGTAGGCTGGATGCTTGCGGGCTTCCGCGATGCGCGCGGCCATCGACGGCGCGACCGCAGGCGCGACCGCCGGCGCGACCGCCGGTGCCGCCTTTCCCGATTGCGCTTCGCGATTGAGCGCGTTCACGCGCTCCACGACTTCCTTGTGCTGCGGGTGGCGGGCGTCGAGATATGCGGGATCGCGGCGCGCTTCCGACAGGCGCTCGGCGATCGAATGTGCTTGCGACTGTGCTTGCGTCGCGGTGTCCATCCTTGCCTCTGCTGCCGATGCAGGCGGCGGCGCCGTTTCAACCGCGGACGCGCTTGATGAGATCGTCGATGCCTCGTGCGTCAGCCGCACCATTTCCTCGTGTCGGGGGTGCGCGCCGTCCCGCCACGCCTCCTGGTACTCGGGCCTTGTCTTCGCCCACGTAAGCCAAGCCTCGGCCTCGTCGGGGAAGAAAGCGCCATCGCCGATGCGCAGGACGGCGCCCTCGGCCGCGGGCGGGCGCTCGCCCCGCGTCGGCCACGGCGCGGGCTCGCCCCCCTGATCTTGGGGGTGTTCGCGCGCAAAATGGGTCAGGAGCTGGCCGTAAAGCCGCACGGTCTCGTGCTGAGGATGCGCCTTGTTGGTGTAAGCCGCCATGAGCGCCGGGTGCGATTGCGCCCATTGGACCAGCTCGCGGGCTTCGGCGCGCGTCAGCCGGTCGAAATATTTGAACGCCGGTACGCCGCGCTGCGCGGCAACCTCTTTGATCAGAAGCGCCGCCAGCGTATCGTTAACGCGCATCGGCGGCCTCTTTTGTCGGCGCGTGTTCGCGGCACCAATCGTCGGCGGCCTTCTGTACTACCGCGGGGTGCGCGCGGCAGTGTCCGGGCCGGTCGGCGACGCCCGAGCGCGCCGCCTTCGCCGCCTGCTCGTCGGAAAGGCGCGGGGGCGCCTTCCACGCCGAGCAGTTGCCGCAGCTCGCGCTCATGCCGCAGCGTCCGGCTCGAGCTGAGCCTCGGCGATCAAGCTGGCGTAGAGCTCATCCAGGACGACATGCAGTTCGCGGCGATCGCCCACGCCTCGGCGCTCCGCAACGTCCAACAGCACGACGCGGCCCTGCTCGCCGGGATTGTCGGGATTGGCTTCGAAGAGCCCCGCGATGGCCATGCCGACGCGCTGCGCCGAGACGGGCGCGGAGAGCGTTCGATGGGCGCGGGCGGTGCCGATCGCTTTCGAAAGGCACGTCTCCTCGCGCTGCGCCTCGCGCAGGAATTCGGCCGCCTGCCGCAGATGCTCGATGGCCTGGTCCTTAAAGAGCAGCGCATTCTTGGCGAAGTAGATCAGATCGGGCCTCGCCTCGCGATGTAGAGCGAGGGGATCTTCCGCGAGCGGCAGCAGCCCCATGCCGGCGTCGATATCGGCGAGGTCCTTGTCCAGGGCCTGGAGCGCCGACTTCGATTTGACGATCGCGGCCTTTGCCCGCTCCATGCGCGCGAGAAAAACCGGCGGATACTCGGCGGCGGCGATGTCGACGCGGGCGTAAGACGCGCTGTACTCGTCCTGCGCCCTGGTGAGGTCGAGCGCTGCCTGGCGCCGCTTCTCGAATAGCTGGTCGCGATGGCGGGAGAGTTCGGCGCTGGCGGGTGCGGTCATTTCGAGGTGCCTTTCAAGTGGGGTGTCAGACGAATGAACGGAGTTATGCGGCGGCCTACTGGTGCGCCGGAAGCGCCAGGCGCGCCGCGAAGGCCTGCTCGGCCTGCATCTGCGCCTCATGCCAAGGCGTGAAGGGGCCGGGCCGCGTGTCGATGTCGGCGATGGCTTCCAGGTGATCCGCGTAGTGGCCTTTCACGGCCTGAATTTCGGCCGTGATCGCGCGCAGCGAAACGGCCAAGCCGGTGCGCGCCGGTACTTCGATGGCGGTCGCGAGCTGGGCGGTCACGTCGGCGTGGCGGCGTTGCAACGCCATAAGCTCATACCGGCGCCGGTCGAGGGCGTGCTGCTGTTCAAGCCGCATCCGCGCCAGGTCATCGGCCGAGAAAGGGCCGGGGTGGTTGATGAGTTTCGATGCCATGTGGCAGGTCCTTCAATTTTCTGTTGCGATGATCCGCTGCGCCGTCGCGATGACGCCGAGCGCCGCGCGTTCGCCGTGTTGGGCGATGATCGGTCCCATGAGGATGGCGTGCAGATTGAATTTCGCCGCCGCGAGCGCGCGCCGCACCGCCGGCGGCAGCGCATCGTAGGCGCACATCTCGGCAGCGCGGGGCACCATCACGACCGGGCACAGCGGAACGATGGCGTTCGAGGCGCCGGTGCCGTTGGGCATGATTAGATCGCCCGGATTGTGACGGTGATCGGGCCTTCCGCTTTGCACGAGCCGTCCACACTCAGATAGGTCGAAGCGTCGGTCGCGTTCACGTAGAAGGTGCCGTTGTTGAGGTTCGATCCCTCTACCAGCACCGTGTCGCCAGCGGCAAAGGCGGCGAAGGTATCGGCGGCGGCTTGCATTTGCTCTGTCGATCCGGTCGAGAACGTGACCGACGCCGTCACGTTCTTGCTCATGCCGGGATCCGTGCTCAAGGATTGCGTCACGCCGGCGGTGGGCGGGGAATTGTTCTGCGATTGCGTCGGCGCCTGGCGCGTTCCGAGAAGGTGACTGAGTGCGATAGGCATTTCGGTTCCCCTTATTTTTCAAACGTCGCGCTCGTCGTCGCCGGCGTCGCTGCCGTCGTCGCTCCAAAGGCGCGGCTGCGCGCTGCCCGGGTGCGGCTCCTCGTCGCTGCCAGTTGGCAGCGCCAGCTCGAGCGGGATCAGCGTCGCCTTCGCGGCGGCCCCGGCGAACCACAGATTTTTGCCGCTCGGCCGTGCCTGCGGCAGACGCCGCAGCGTTTGCGTCCACACGCCCAATGCGCCGGCGATGCCGGCCCAGCGCGTCCCGGCGAAAAGCTTGCCGAGCTCGGCGTGGCAGCTCGCGATGGCGAAATGGCTGCGCTCGCCCTCGTGCACGACCTTGAGCCCAAAGCGGCCGAGGACGCGCTGTGCCTCGTCGCGGTCGGGATCGTGATAGTTCTTGGCGGCGGCGCGCTTGATCCAGGCCCCGATCGTCTGCTTCGCCGTCCCTTCCGGCGGGATCGAGAGCGTGAGCAGATGGCGGAGACACATTTCCTCGTCTCGAGCCAAGTCCGCCGCTTCGGCGAGGCTGCTGACATCGAGCTGCTCGGCCAGCTCGCGCGCGTAGTCCGCGTTCGGCTCGCCGTCATGCAGCAATAAATCCGTCGCGGCGAGCAGCGTGCCGAATAAATCGGCGCCGCGGGCGGTGTGCCCAGCCTCGGCCAGCGCCGCGCGGTAAACCGCGAGGGTGTCGCGCCAGCGCGGCCAGCCGTCGATCATGCGGCGGAGCAGCATCTGCCCGATCTCGCGCATGCGGCGCGGCTCGATCGCCGGCGCCAACTCGCCGCCGAGCTCGCCGAGTTCGATCACTGCCAAGCGGGAGCGGTCCTGCGGCAGCAGCGGCGGCATGAGGATCGACGAAAATAAGAAGCTGGATCGCACCACGAATTCCGATCCCGCATGGTCGGCCCCGCCGCGCAGCACGACGCCGCCCGACGCCGCCTGGCGCGCGAGCTTGGCCACGCCCTGTTGGCGCCGGTTGTCCTGCTCGGCCTCCATCTCGTCGATCGCGACGGGGAGGGTCGCGCGGCCGAGCTTCTGCCACACGCCCGCGGCCGATGCGTCGCTGACGCTGACGAGCGCGCCGCCGAACAGCGTGTCGATCGTCAAGAGCAGCGTCGACTTGCCGGTGCCGAAGCCGCCGGTACACCATACGTGAGGACGCCAGGGCAGCGCACCGGCGAGCCAGGATGCGCCGACCCAGCCGAGCAACAGCATCGCGTCGAGCCGGCCGCGCTTGAAGTTCCAGCTCGACAGCAGCTCAATCAACCCGTTGGCCGGCGAGCGCTCACCGCCCGCTACGGGCGTGCGCCACGGCCGTGGCAACGGCTTCGCTGCGGCATAGACAAAGCCGCCGAGCAGCCCGGGATCGTGCCGGGCCGCGCCGGCAAGGATGGTATCACCGAGATGCAGCACGAGCTCGCCATCGTCGCCGAGATGGGCGCCCCTTCCGCGCACTCTTTCCGAAGCGTCGAAAATCCCCTCATGCGAGGCCGCCGCGATAAGCGCGCTGCTGGCGTCTTCATAGTCGGGCCCGAGAATGGCGCCCTTCGCGCCGAGCCGCGGCCACAGCTGCTCGATCTGCGGGTTCGTATGTCCAAACAGCACCTGTATTCCGAGACGTGACATCTCCTGAGGCTTCATCGCCCGCAGTTGGCCATTCGCGTCGAGGAAATAGGAGAGGCCGCCTTGCACGCCGAGCGCCTTGACGGGGCACCCCGGCGGTAGGGCGCCCGATGGTTTCGGCGCCGGCGGCGCCGGCGGGTCGATCTCGACGGCGTTGCGCACGACGGCGGCCGCCGCGGCCTTCGCGTCGTCGCTCATGACTGCGCCCAACGGTCGAGCTCGAGCGCCGCATCCTCGAGCTCCGAGGCCAATGCTTGGTCTTCGGGCACCATCGCAGCGCCCCCGGCGCGCAGGCCCAAGGCGATCTCGCGCGCCTCTGCCGGGGACAGCATGAGCGACAGGTCCAAAACCAAAAACCCAGCCGCGTGCGCGAGCGCTTTGCCTTGGTAAAGATGCCACGCGAGAAAGCCGAGGAGCGCGGCGTTGGGACAGCCCTCGTCGACGACGCGGTGGCGCGCGATGCGGTCGCATTGGCACCGCACGCGGGCGACGCGGCCTTCGGCGGGATAGAAGACAAATCCGGGCGCCGCCGGCGACGCGAAGGCCGGGACGGCGCAGACCTTGCGCGCCTTTTCGAAAGCGCCATAGCGCGCGGAGAGAATGGCGCGAGCTTCGGCCTCGGTCATGCCGCCCCCACGTCGCGGCCTTGCCTCAGCAGGTCGTTGATGTCCTTGACGCCGGCCGGCGGGCGCCCGATGCGGACGCGAAAGCCGGCCTCGTGGAAATGCTCGATCGCGCGTTTCAGGCCGGCCTCGGCCGGGCTCCCCGGCGGATCATTTTGGGCGAGCAAAATCACGCCCGCGATCGTGCGCGGCAGTTTCAGCGCCGCCATGGCCGAGAGCGACACGGCCGCAACGACGCGGGTTTCGGGCGCGGCGATCGCGGCGGAAAGGCCGTCCTCGACCCCTTCGCTGACGCAGACCCATTCGCTTGGCGCGACGTCGTTGAGCGGTTTGCCGCTGGCGCCGCGCCACAACCGGATCGCGCCGCCGGCGAAGCGCCCCAACGTCAGCTTTGGATTTTCGACGCTCGAGAGCTTCCGCACGCCGCCGGCATGGCGCTCGAGGAAAGTCCGATGCACCGCGACGATTTTTCCATCGGGCGCGGAGATGCCCGCGACGAGGGCCGGCGCGATCTCGCCGGTTTCGGGATGCACCAGGCCGGGATGGAACCGGAGCGCCCGCGGCTGGCGCCCGAGCTGCGCGAGGTCGATGCCGCGCGATGCGAGATAGGCGGCGGCGTCGGTGCCGGCGATCTGCTCCCGCGAGCCGAGGAATAGACGAAGCGCGCTCCCGCGCCGGCGCTCCTCGTCGTGCTGCGCGCGCTCGGCCGTTTTTTGCGCCACGGCGCGGCGCCGCACCGCGAAAGCGGCCGGATCGACGGGGTCAATCCTAAGCCAGGCGCGCGCCCACTTCAGCGCGCGCTTCTTGTCGCCGAGGAAGCACACCGCCGCCACCAGGTCGAGCGCGTCGCCTCGGCCGACGGCGCCGCTGAAATCGCTCCACACGCCCGCACGCGGGCCGGAGCGATGGATCGCCATGCTGCGCCCCGCCTCGCCGGCGCAGGAGCCGACACGCCATTCGGCGCCCTCACGCACAGCCTGGGGCAAGAGGTCGACCACCAGCGCGTCGATGCGTTCCGCCAGCATGGCGACGATCTCCGCGATGTCGATCGGCCGCGTCATTTCGCGCGGTCCCCGAGCCTGACGCCTGCCACGTGGCAGGCCGGCGCGGCGCTGGCGCACGCGGCGCTCTTGGCGGAGGCCGGCATCGCCGCGTCCTACGCCGCGCCCCGCGCGGGTGCGGGGCGCCTGCTGCGCAGCCGCAGCTGGTCGAAATTCTGCTCGCGGCTTAGAAGCCACTCGTGCAGCGATCGCGCGTTGTACAATCCTGCATCACAACACCCATCTATCTATGCCATTGAAGTGAACAGGTTTTGTTGCGCGGGATGCGGTCCCGTGGGGTATTGAGTCCCGCGTTTTGTGCGTTCAGCGAGCGATCGAGCGGCTGGTCCATCGAGGACAGAACGGCTGAAGAGCCACGGGCCGTCGGCAAGGGGATGGATCGCGTTGATCTTGCCGCCTTCGGCGGCGATCCGGAGTGTCTTGGCGCTGACGCCGAGAAGCGCGGCCGCCTTGGTGAGGTTGAGCCAGGGTTCGATGCCATTCGAGCTCGGACGATAGACCGGGATCCGATGGTGCGACCGGAGTGCTGTCACGCGCTCTCGGGTCCAGCGATTGCCGTGACCGGTAACGAGCTTGTTCCGGTTCAGGATGCCGGCGATGAGATCGTCGTTTGCGATGAGCACGAGGTCTCGGACGGCAGCGAGGATATCGGGCGCCGTGCTGTTGCGCTGGCCTTTGCGACGCCGCGGCAGGCGCAGCTCGGTATGAACGCCGCCCATCCAATGGACGATAAGGACGATCTCGGCGGCCTCGGCATCGATATCGGCAATCACCTCGTGGATCAGCGTGCGGACGATCCTCTTCTTGAGCCGCGCATCCGTCGTCTGGGCCGTCCATACGGCCTTGAGATCACCGGCCAGGGTGACGAAGGAGATCGGCGTCAATGATCGAGGTGACGTTCCGGCGTCATGGGCGATGACTTTCGCCTCGACTTCGGCAACACGGACGAGCGCCTTGTTCCAGCGCAATTCCAACTCTCCTGCCACGAGGCGGTTTGCGGGATCGGCGGCATCATACTGGCGAAAGGCGCGGTCTGCCGCGTAGCGTGCCGCTTCGAGATCACGAATGAGGACCTCGCGGACCTGATCGCGCCGCGTGCTGGCCTCGGCTTCGGCTGCAACGGTGGCCGCGATCGTCGCCGGCTCCACGACCTGAAGGAGCGCCGCCTCGACGGCATCGTCAACGCGCAATCCGCTGAACGCGATGCAGCGCGGCTCACCGTTGTCGAGCAGGCCGCGGTGACAGGCATAGCGGGGAATGTCGTGCTTCGTGCCGGTGTAGCGTACCGTCAGCTTCCGGCCGCAGCGGCGGCAGCGGACAAGGCCGGCGAGCAATGCATCGCCGTGCTTTGGCGCACCATGGTGGCGGCTCGCGGGAACGTTGTCGCTCACCATGTTGCGTATCGCCTCCGCACGCTCCCAGTCTACGTAGCCCTCATGGTTGCCGGGCTTCAGCGCCAGCCATTCGGCACGCGGCTTGCGGTGGCCTTTTACCCGCGCGCCCGAACCGTCATAGCCCGCCGCTGCGACGCCGGTCTTACCATAGGCATAGGCGCCGCCGTAGAGGGGATTGGTGATGATCCGGTGGATGGTGGCATAGCAGGGCCTGCGCCAGACGACCTCGCCGTTGCGCGGCTTTGTCGGCAGATCGAGACCATGCTCATGGAACCACAAGAGCGCCTGGCGTGCGCTGCCGAGTTCGGCCACCTTGTCGAAGACCAGCCGGATTGCCTCCTGGACCCGCCGATCGGGGTCCTTCTCGAGGCGGTCGCCGGCCTTCACGAAGCCGACCGGCGCGGCGACAATGAGTTCGCCTCGTCTCGCCTTCTCGTATCGCGCAGAGAGGGAGCGTTGGCGCAGGAGATCGAGTTCATACTCGTTGAGGCTACCCTTGAGACCAAGCAGCAGCCGGTCGTTTCCCTGTCGGGGCGCATACACCGTCTCCTGATCGATCAGCACCGTGTCGACGACGCGGCACATCTCGATGAGTTGCTGCCAATCACGACTGTTCCGGGCAAAGCGCGACACTTCCCGCGCCGCGACGGCGCCCACTTTGCCGAGACAGACTTCGGCTACCATGCGCTCGAAGCCGACGCGCGCGACGCCGCCCGCCGCCGAACGGCCGAGATCATCATCGACCGTTTCGATCTGCGACCAACCGAGCGCAATCAAGCGATCCCTCATGGCGTATTGCAGCGCGCTGCTCTCGCGATTGTGCAGGACCTGATGGGCCGAGGACTGGCGGACATACAGGATCGCCTTCCGCTCCAGGTGATGGGGCCTGATCTTGTCAGTCATCACGGCGCACCTCTTCCTGGTCCACCTGGCAATCGCCGTGCATGTGTTCGAGGATCAAACGAGCTATCAGTGTCGTCAGCGCCTGGCGCGTCGCTGCCGGCAGCGTCCGCCAATCCGGTACCAGCATCGCGCCTTCGACGACCGGCGGTGCAAACAGATCGAACTGATGCGTTGTGCTCTGAGGATGGTGATGAGCGCGGTACCGGCGTTGCATGGGCATCTCCCCGATTCTCGTCGTGAGAGCGCCATCCTGCACCCGAATCCGAGGCATTCGGTGCTGCCATCCCCGCCGCGGCTCCGTCGCCGCGCGCCTCCTTCAGCAGCGCCGCCAAGGCGGACAGCGCAACCAGATTCACGCGTGGACCCGTCGCGATCCCCATCGGCGTGCATTCCGCCCGGTCAAACATCCAGAGCGGCAGCTCCAACCAGCGGCGAGGACCATCGCGGTCGCGGCTACATCGCACGCAATCGCCTGAGGTCTTCTCGACCACCTGATGAATCTGGACGACGCACCCGGTCCACGGATGCCACGGATAGAGAACCTCGCGATCTTCGATCCTGTGGGCGTTCCGTTGTCGCGTTCTAGAAGATCGCCCGGCCGCACTTCACACGCGGCGGCCCCTGGCGACGCGATGCCCACGTGCGTAGCGTCTTCGTTGTGGTGCTGAGGATATTCGCCGTGCGCTCTTCGGAAAGGAACCCCTCAGGGACCCGCGCTTCCGCAGTCGGCCCAGAGAGCCCCGCGGCAATCGTATCCGCAGCCTCCGTCCCCGCTTCAACCGTCCTCATGTGCGCCCGCTCCGCAGCAATCGCGGCGGAGATCACGCGCCCGGATCGGCTTTAAGGAAAGTGCCCTGCCTAAAGTTTTTGGCTCAATGCTCTTCGTTGCCGCGCCGCGACGATCGTTTCGACGGCCTCTTTCCGGGGTAGACCGCCCACGTCTTTTAGCGTCTGCCGGTATATTTCGGCGGCGACCCGTTCCGTAACAGCACGCCGGCGGTCCGCGACCGGCCGGAGCAGATCGTCTCGCATCAACCGATCGCGATATCTCTTCAACGCCTCGGCGCCAGCGCCCGCAACCTCGCGTGCCGCCTCATCTTCGGATCGCCGCTCTCCCTCACGCGCGCGATCCATCAGCACGGTCATGTGAGCGGCATCCAATGCCCTATAGAAGGCGGGCCCAAGTGCATTCGTCTTTGCCTTTCGGCGCGGCTTGAGATGCGGGTTAGAGACGCCGCGCTCGATGTCGGCTAACCAGCCCAACAGATCGCCTAACGGCGCGCGCTCGTGTGGCTCGACGCCGGCAACGGTAAGAAAGTTCAAGACTGCGAGAAGCTGCCGCCCGGCCGCGAGTAGGCAAGGGTCGGTTTGCTGCGCATCGTCCACGGCTGCGCCCAGGCGAACCCCTTCTTTGAGCCCCTTACGGAGTGCCACGATACCCGCCGACAGATCACCGCCCATGGGATGCCTTTCGACCTAATCGGATGATCTTCGCGCCGCGCCCGCCCTTCGCTGCCGCCGCCATGACACGGCCGACGCGGTTCGCCGCCTCGCGTAGCGGATCGTCATAGAAGTGGCTGTAGCGCTCCGTTGTGGCCGCCTGCGCGTGGCCGAGCAAGCGCCCGATCGTCGGAAGCGACAGGCCGCTCGAGGCGAGGATGCTGGCATAGGTGTGTCGCAGATCATGGATGCGCACCGTCGCCTGCCAGATCATCACGGGCTTGCCCTTCTTCGTCGTCACGGGCTCGCCGCGCTTCGTTCGCCGCTGGACCCTCTCGGCCAGGCCGGCCCTGCCGCAGATCGCGGCCCACGACTTCTTGATGTCGCCGATCGGATGGTCCGCGTCGCGGCCGGGGAAGACGAGCTCGCCGCCCTTCCGGTACTTCTGCATGCGCTGCAGGAGCTGCACCGCCGGCGGTGACAGCGGCACGCGATGCTCTTTCCGCTGTTTGGTGTGCGAGGAGGGCTTCGTCCAAACGGCGCGCTCGAGATCGAACTGGTCCCATGTGGCGCGCAGGACCTCGCCGCGCCGCGCGCCGGTGAGCAGCAGCAGCCGGATCACGTTGGCGGCGACCTGGCTGGAATGCCCAGCAAGCGCCACGCTCAAGCGGCCCAGCTCGTCCGGGCTTAGATACCGTTCGCGCCTGGCCTCGTCGTATCTTGGGACGCCGCGGCATGGATTATCCGTGCGCCATTTCCACCGCACCGCGAGCGAGAACATCTTCGACAGGAGCGCCCGCTGTCGATTGGCCTCGTAAGGCACATGCTCCATCTTGCGCCTGTACTGATCGATATCCTCCGACGTGACCTCGGCGACGGGGCGGTTCCCGAACGTCTCCCGGATGCCGCCGGGCCGGTCGATCCTATGTCGATCGGCCTCGATCGTCCTTTTCCCCCTCGCGTCCGGCGACGCGAGGTAGTCATCGCAAAGATCCTTGACGGTCGGGGCCTCCCGAAGCGCTATGCGCAGCCCGAGGGGATCAAGGCCGCCATCGACGCCGCGCCGCAGTTTGGCCGCCTCGGCGCGGGCCGCCGAAGCGCTCCAGGCCGGGAACTTACCGATGGTGAAGCGCCGCTCGCGGCCATTAATCCGGTAATTGAGAACGAACGATTTAACGCCGGCGGCCGTGACGCGCAGCCCGAAGCCCTTCAGCTCTTCGTCATAGGTGACGCGATTGCCCGTCTCCGGCGCCGAAAGCGCCTTCACCACCTGGTCATTGAGCCTGATCCCTGCCATCTGGCAGCTCCGTGTCCGCGCCATGTCCGCGTTTGGCGTTGACACGCTACAATCGCCGTCAATCGGTCGCAATCGAAAAGGATCGGAAACGCTGGCCTTACGCGCCATCGCCGGCTAAGTCGTGTCCGCACAATGGAATTCAGAAGTCTTTCGTAATCAGTAGGTCCGCAGTTCGAATCTGCGCGTCGGCACCAGCAAACCAGTGAATTAGGTCAAGCCTGGATCGGCGTCTTTCGATTTGGGCGCGGGCTTGGGCACAGCCGGGCTTGCCCCGTTGATGGCGCGGGGTTTCTCTCTTGGTCCCGGCACGTAGTCACAGACCTGCGGCCGGCGAGCCTCGCCGAAGCGGGGCCTTCCGATATTAAGTGCGACGCGCTCGGTTGGAAAAGTGTTAGGCTTGTTGAGCAGGATGTTGCTATTCGCCGCCGGCGTGACGCACTTTCGAGGCGCTGCTTCAAGTCCTTGCCGGCCAGCACCTTCCTCTCCAATCGCAAGGCCGCCGATAAGCGGGGCGATCTGGCGTATGACGCGAAGACGCTGCACATTTTCTAAGCTGCGGGAATATCGCGTCCGCTGACCGGCGCGAAAAGGGACTGCGACCACCGCCGATACGGCGCTTGAACTGTAGGATAACGGCCATGGCTAACACTGACATGAACGTGCAGATGTCGGAGAAACCGGGATTCATCGCCGCGCTTGACCAAAGCGGCGGCTCGACGCCCGGCGCTTTGCGCCAATACGGTATTCCCGACGGCGCCTATAGCGGCGATGCCGATATGTTCAGGCTCATCCACCAGATGCGTGTGCGCATCATGACGGCGCCGGCCTTTACCCGGGACAAGGTCATCGCTGCCATCCTCTTCGAAGGAACGATGGACGGTGAGGCGCAAGGCAGGCCAGTGCCGTCTTTCCTCTGGGACACACGCGGCATCGTCCCGTTTCTCAAGGTCGACAAGGGACTTGAAGCCGAGAAGAACGGCGTCCGGCTGATGAAGCCGATACCGGGCCTCGACGCTCTGCTCGCTCGGGCTGCGAAGCTCGGCATCTTCGGCACGAAAATGCGCTCCACCATCAATCTTGCCTCGATGGAAGGCATCGCTGCCATCGTCGCGCAGCAGTTCGAAGTGGCCGCCGCGATCGCCAGGGTCGGGCTCATGCCCATTCTGGAGCCGGAAGTCCTGATCAAGAGCCCTGACAAGGCCGCAGCAGAGGCCATCCTCCTCGCGGAGCTGACCAAGGGGCTGGACGGCTTGCGGGGCGACCGTCGGGTCATGCTCAAGCTGACGATCCCGGAAGTGCCGGATCTCTATCGGCCATTGGTCGAGCACGACCGTGTCGTCAGGGTCGTGGCGCTCTCTGGCGGCTACACGCGGAATGTTGCCTGCCAGCGCCTCGCCGCCAATCACGGCATGATCGCGAGCTTTTCGCGCGCTCTGATCGATGATCTCAGGCATTCCATGAGCGATGCCGAATTCAATGCAACGCTGGCGCAAAGTATCGAGGAGATTTACCGAGCGTCGACCGTCAAGGCTTGACCTTCCGCAGAGCTGCAGAGCTAGTGCGAGGGCTGCCTCAGGCACATCTCTCGCAGGTCATAAGTCGCGAACGGGCTCGGCCTCCTTTGTTGAGCGGAACGACCGGGGATCGATCTCGTTCTTCTCCCTGCCCGGGCTTCGCGCTTCCGGCCGGCAAGGACCGCTTCCCGCAAGGGCCGCGCTCGATTATGATGCCGCAAAGCGTGGGCGTAATGAAACGGCTGCGCTTGGAGTGTGCGCCGCTGATAGGCAGTACGCGCATCGCAAGGCGGCCGCTCGCGGCCCCAAGGACGCTCTCCCGTCGCACGTCGGGCGCGACGTGTGGCGCTTCGAGCTTTCGCTCGCCCCGCTGGCTCGTCGCCGGCCTCGCGCTTTTGGTCGCCTCCTGCCGCCAAGGCGTCATGGATCCACAAGGGCCGATCGCCTCGGCTGAGTGGCTCCTCATCATCAACGCCACCGAAATCATGCTGGTCGTCGTCGTTCCCGTGATCGTGGCGACGCTGGCGTTCGCCTGGTGGTATCGAGCGTCCAATACCCGCGCCCGCTACAGCCCCGATTGGGCCTATCAAGGAAGCGTCGAGTTCGTCGTCTGGTCGATCCCGGCGCTTATCGTGATCCTGCTGGCCGGGGTCTGCTGGATCGGCGCCCATCAGCTCGATCCGCGCGCGCCCATTGCCTCGAAGGCCAAGCCGATAGCGGTACAGGTCGTGTCGCTCGACTGGAAATGGCTCTTCATCTACCCGGACCAGGGCATCGCCGCAGTCAACGAACTCGTCGTCCCGGCGCAAACGCCGATCCTCTTCGAGTTGACGGCGGCCACGGTGATGAACTCGTTCTTCGTGCCGCAACTCGGCAGCCAGATTTATACGATGCCCGGCATGACCACGCACGTCCATCTGCTGGCGGACAAGCCGGGCGAATATCCGGGCATCTCCGCCAATTTCAGCGGCGACGGGTTCTCCGACATGCGCTACATCGTCAAGGCGATTGCGCCCGGCGATTTCGACGCCTGGGTGGCGAAGGTCAAGAGCTCGGGTCCGGCGCTCGACGAGAACGGCTACGCGGCGCTGGCGAAACCAAGCAGCGATGTGCGGCCAGCGACATACCGGTCGGTCGACCCGAAGCTCTTCGGGCGGATCGTCGACCAAGCCGCACCCGAGGCGCAAGGGGCGGGCGCCGGCAAGCCGGCGCGCGCGTCGATGCCGGGCATGGGAGGCTGACATGCTTGGCCGGCTCACCTGGGCGGCGATCCCGTTCAACGAACCGATACCGCTCATCACCTCGGCGGTGGTCATCCTCATTGTGGTGGCGGTTCTCGCCCTCATCACGGGGAAGGGCTGGTGGCCTTATCTCTGGCGGGAGTGGATAACGAGCGTCGACCACAAGCGGATCGGCGTCATGTACATGTTGCTGGCGCTCGTCATGCTGGTGCGGGGCTTTGCCGACGCGATCATGATGCGCTCGCAGCAGGCCATCGCCATCGGCGGCGACCCGGGATACCTGCCGCCCGAGCACTACGACCAGCTCTTCTCGGCACACGGGACGATCATGATCTTCTTCGTGGCGATGCCGGCCGTGGTGGGGCTCATGAACTTCGTCCTACCGCTGCAGCTCGGCGCGCGGGACGTGGCATTTCCCGTGCTCAACTCGGTGAGCTTCTGGCTCACCGCGTCGGGCGCACTCCTCATCAACCTGTCGCTCTTCATCGGCAATTTTGCGCGCACCGGGTGGATGGCCTATCCGCCGCTCTCGGAGCTCGCCTACTCGCCCGACGTCGGGGTCGATTACTACCTCTGGTCGCTGCAGATCGCGGGCATCGGCACTCTGTTCGCCGGCATCAATATGGTCACGACGATCCTCAAATTGCGCGCGCCGGGCATGAGCTACTTCCGCATGCCGGTGTTCTGCTGGACGGCGCTCGCCACGAACATGCTGATCGTCGCGGCGTTTCCGATTCTGACCGCTACCTTAACGATGCTGCTGCTCGATCGCTACCTCGGCATGCATTTCTTCACGAGCGGCGGCGGCGGCAACCTGATGATGTACGTCAATCTGTTCTGGGCGTGGGGTCATCCCGAGGTCTACATCCTGATATTGCCGGCGTTCGGCGTGTTCTCCGAGGTCACCGCGACGTTTTCCCAGAAGCCGCTCTTTGGCTACCGCTCGATGGTTCTCGCCACGCTGGCGATCTGCGTCCTCTCCTACATGGTCTGGCTCCATCACTTCTTCACGATGGGTGCGGGGGCCGACGTCAACGCCTTCTTCGGCATTATGTCGATGATCATCGCAGTGCCGACGGGCGTCAAAGTCTTCAACTGGCTCTTCACGCTCTACCGCGGCCGCGTGATTTACGAGCCGCCGATCCTCTGGGTGATCGGTTTCATGGTGACCTTCGTCATCGGCGGCATGACCGGTGTCCTTCTGGCGGTTCCGCCGGTCGACTTCGTCGTTCACAACAGCGTCTTTCTCGTCGCCCATTTCCACAACATGATCATCCCCGGCGTGCTGTTCGGCGTGTTCGCCGGGTACAACTACTGGTTTCCGAAGGCGTTCGGCTTCAAGCTGCACGCGGGCCTCGGCAAGGCCAGCTTCTGGTGCTGGTTCGTGGGTTTCTATCTCACGTTCATGCCGCTCTACGTGCTGGGCCTGATGGGGATGACCCGGCGGCTGCAACACATCGCCGATCCGAGCTGGCGCCCGCTGTTGCTCGTCTCCGAGCTCGGCGCGCTCGTGATCTTCAGCGGCATCATCTGCCTGATCGCGCAGCTCTATGTCAGCATTCGCACGCGCGAGAGCCGGCGCGACCTCACCGGCGATCCGTGGAACGGACGGACGCTCGAATGGGCGACGCCATCGCCGCCGCCGGTCTACAATTTCGCGGTCCTGCCGGAAGTCGAAACGATCGACGCTTTCTGGGAGATGAAGCGGACCGGACGCACCGCCGCCCAGCCGAACTACGAGCCCATCGAGCTGCCGCGCAATTCCGCCACGGGCATTGTCACGGCGTTCTTCGCGGTGATGCTGGGCTTCGCCGCGATCTGGCACATCTGGTGGATGGCGATCGTGGGGATCGCTGCCGTGGCGATCACGGCAATCATCTTCGGCTGGAGCGAGGATCGGGAGGCGGAATTCTCGGCCGCCGAGATCGCGCAAATCGAACGCGCGCGCCGCCCCGAGGGGCAGACCGCATGAGCATGACGACTGTCGCCGAGGCGCAGAACGTGCCTTCGTCGAGCTTGGAGGGGCCGGCTCCGACGCGAACCGTCGTCGCCTACGGGTTCTGGATTTTCCTCCTCAGCGACATCATCATGTTCTCCGGCCTCTTCGCCGCCTACGCCGTGTTGTCGCAGAACACCGCAGGCGGGCCGGACGCGCGCGCGCTGTTCGATATTCGCCACGTCTTCATCGAGACCGCCTGCCTCCTCTTCTCGAGCTACACCTGCGGGCTCGGCGCCCTGTCCGCCGAACGCCTGCAGCGCGGCAACTTCTTTGTTTTCTCGGCGCTCACGTTCGTGCTCGGCGCGGCTTTTCTCTACATCGAGATGTCGGAATTCGCCGGCATGGTGGCAAAGGGCGCCGGCCCCTCGCGCAGCGCCTTTCTTTCCGCCTTCTTCACGCTCGTCGGCATGCACGGCGCGCATGTCACAAGCGGCCTCCTCCTGCTCGTCTATCTGGTGGTGCAAACCGCCGTCAAAGGGCTGCGGCCGCGCGTGCTGCAGCGCTTGTTGTGCTTCAGCCTGTTCTGGCACGCGCTGGACATCATCTGGGTCGGGGTCATCACGCTCGTATACCTCCTGGGAGTCGTCGGTTGATGGAAGGTGACAGCCCTCCGCTCCACGAACGCACGCCGGGCGTCGAGCACCACGAGGCGCGGGCGAGCTACCTTTCCTATACGGTCGGGCTGCTGTTCGCCGCCGCGCTGACGATCGCGTCGTTCGTGGTAGCGCAAACGCATCTGCTGTGGCCGCCGGGCATACCGGTCGGACTGATCGTGCTTGCCATCGCGCAGATCGGTGTCCATCTCGTGTTCTTCCTTCAGCTGGGCAGCGGCCCCGACAACACGAACAACATCCTTGCCCTAGCCTTCGGCGTCCTGATCGTCTTTCTCATCATCGCCGGCTCCCTCTGGATCATGGCAAATCTCAGCGCCAACATGATGCCGATGCCATCCTGACCGACGGCGTCCCTTCGCGATGAGCCGCTCAGCGCCGGCGCGGCTTCGCAGTGTCCACAATCGCGGGCGGCGGCACCCGTCCTGAGCCGGGTGGGCGCTGGCGCATCAGGTCCTTCCGAAGCTCCAGCTCGGCGCGGAAATCGCGCATCAGTCGGCGGACACGAAAGGAGGGTGCGCCTCGACCGGTGTCCGTGTCGGCGTGCGTTATGACATCAACGATGCCTACCATGCGCTGGCGTAAGCGGGACCCGGCCTGCAAAACGCCGCGGGGACTGATCAGTACGCATGGTATGTGTCGGTCCTGTTTACGTTCTAGAGAGTGCCGTGGGAGAACGCCAAGTGAATGATCAGTCGACGATGAGCAAGGTACCGGCGGTAACGCTGGGGTTCTGGATCATCAAGGTTGCCGCCACCACGCTCGGCGAAACCGGCGGCGACACCGTGACCATGACGATGAATTTGGGCTATCTCACCGGGACCGTCATATTCCTTTCGGCTCTCATCGTGCTGGTCGTTGTGCAGATCGGGGCCAGGAAGTTTCGGCCGTTTCTCTACTGGACCACCATCGTGGCCTCGACGACGGCCGGCACGACGATGGCTGATTTCGCGGACCGCTCGCTGGGGATCGGCTACAGCGGGGGGTCGCTGATGCTGTTCCTGTGCCTGATGGCCGTTGTGGGCTTGTGGTACTGGTCGCAAGGAACCGTCTCCGTCGCCACCGTCACCACGCCAAAGGTGGAGGCGTTCTACTGGGCGACGATCACCATTTCTCAAACGCTGGGGACGGCTCTGGGGGACTGGACCGCCGACACATCCGGCCTCGGCTATGCGGGGGGCGCACTGGTGTTCGCGGCGGCGCTGGCGATCGTCGCTGTCGCGTATTTCCGCACGAGCGTGTCGCGCGTCTTCCTGTTCTGGGCGGCCTTCGTGCTGACGCGGCCGCTCGGGGCCACGGTCGGCGACTTCCTGGACAAACCCATGAATGCCGGCGGGCTGGCGCTGAGCCGACCGATAGCCTCGGCGGTGATCGCCATTTTCATCATCGCCTTCATCCGGCTCATCCCGCAAAGGGCGGGCGTCCATCCCGGCACACCGGCCAAGGCATCGTGAATGACATACCCGGAGCGAGCGAGCCCTCGCCCGGGCTACCTCTTCGACGAGGCAGGTGGGTCGGCGGCACCGCACTGGCTTCGCTGCGAGCCTGATGGCACTATGGTGAAAGGGGGCTGCTGGAGGAAGATCATGACGAGCCGATTTCTGCTGTCGATCCTGACCGGCGCGGCGATCGTTGCGGCGGCAATTCCTGCATATGCCGGGTCCAGCCTGCTGGGCGCCGGTAGCGCGAACTGGTTCTATGCGTGTGCCAACAGCGAGCCGATGAACACCGTCATCGGCCATCGCGACGGAACGACCACGCAATTCTCGCTGCTACCCGGCCAGACCCTGCGCACCCAAGTGCGACAGGGCGACGGCGTGGCGTGGCGCTGCGGCGCGGCGGTCACGCCCGCGGACAGGTTCATCTACATCGTCACCGTGCCGTCATCGGGAGGCTGAAATGACGATCAACTCGGACCAGCTCCAGCATGCATTGACGGCATCGGTGCGCAAGCATTGGGGTCTTTTTCTTGCCGAGGGAATCATTCTGGTCGTGCTCGGCTTTTTTGCGATCGTCATTCCCGTTGTAGCCACCCTCGCGGTCGCGCTGCTCCTGGGTTGGCTTTTCGTGATCAGCGGCGTGGTCGGCCTGATCACCACGTTCTGGGCAAGGCGCGCGCCGGGATTCTGGTGGTCGCTGATCTCCGCGCTGCTGGCGCTTGCCGTGGGCGCGGTCCTGTTGGTATCGCCCATCAGCGGCGCCGTGTCGCTCACCTTGCTGCTGATCGTGTTCTTCGTCATCGAGGGTGTCGCCTCGATCATGTATGCGCTCGAACACAAGCGCGAGCTGTCGGGACGTTGGGGCTGGATGCTCTTCAGCGGCATCGTCGATCTCGCGTTGGCGGCGATCGTGGTCGCGGGATTGCCGGGCACCGCCGCCTGGGCCATCGGATTGCTGGTCGGCATCAACATGCTCTTCGGCGGCACGTCCTTGATTGCGATGGCTTTGCACGCGCGCAGCCGCGAGGCGTGATCAATCGGCGGCAGGACGCGGCTTGCCGCGGCGCGGCCGAAGCCTGGCATGCTCGGCCGCGCCGGCATCTTCGGAGGGGGACATGCGGAGAACCTTGGGGAAATGGGTGGCGGCGATGACGCTGTCGCTGGCCTTTTGCGTTGCGCCCGCGATGGCACAGCTTGCGAAGCTGCCGCCCGACGTGCGCAGCCAGATCGCGGCGATGGGGCCCAATCTCACGCCCGAGATCATCACCAAGAGCTTTGCGCTGATGCGGCCGTTGCAGGCCTCGCGCGCCGGATTGGCGGTGACGAAGGATGTGAGCTTCGGCCCCGATCCCTTGCAGAAGCTCGATCTCTACCGGCCGAAGGGCGCGCGGGCGGCGCCCATTGTCGTCTTCGTTCACGGCGGCGGCTTCGTGCGCGGCGACAAGAGCGACTATGACAACGTTCCCGCCTATTTCGCCCGGCACGGCATGCTCGGCGTCAACATGAACTACCGCCTCGCGCCGAAATCCCTGTGGCCGGCGGCGACGCTCGATGTCGGCAGCGCCGTGGCCTGGCTCAAGGCGAATGGCGCCCGCTATGGCGGCGATGCCGCCCACATCGTGGTGATCGGCCACTCCGCGGGCGCCGCCATCGTCGCTTCCTATGCGCTCGACCGCTCCATCGAGACGACGCGCGACGGCGTCGTCGGCGCCGTGATCATCAGCGGCCCGCTCGGCCACGGCAACGAGCGCCGGCCCAGCGACCGCGTCTATTATGGCGACGATCCCGCCAAGGTCGCCGCGCACGAGCCGGCCGCGCACATCAACGACAGCACGCTGCCGCTCCTCATCACCATGGCGGAGTTCGATCCGGCGATGCTGGCCCCCGACAGCCACGAGATCGCCGCCGCGATCTGCCTGCGCGACAAGAAATGCCCGCCGTTCCTATGGCTCGCCGGGCACAACCACATTTCCGAGGTCGCGAGCATCGACACCAAGGACGACCGGCTCGGCAGCGCGATCGTGGACTTCGTTCGCGCGACGGCCAAATAACCGCCGACGATGGCCGTGCCGCTGTGCGGCAGGAAGGGTGTTATCCTTCCGGGAAATTCCGTCGCGCGCGCCGAAGCGGCGGGTGACGTGCGACCCGCGCGAACCCGCGCGGGGGCCGCCCCTATGCCCGGTTGCCGACATCTGGTATGGAGGCGCCGTAACCCGCACCTCCGTGGGGCGGCTTGGGCGGCGCGCGGGCGGACATGGGACATGACGGTAAGGAGGAAAAACATGCGTTGGACATGGATGGCGTCATCGCTCGTGCTCGTCGCGGCACTGGCCGGCGGCGGCACGCACGGCCCGGTGCGGGCCGCCTATGCCGGCTGCGAGGCCGGCACGAAGATCGACCGGTCGACGGCCAATGACGCGCGCCGGAAGATCATGGCGGCGGGCTACAAGGACGTGGGCGACCTCAAGAAGGCCTGCGACAATTTCTGGCATGCCAAGGCGATGAAGGACGGCGCCCCGGTCCGGGTAGCCCTGGCGCCGAGCGGCCAGATCTACCCCGAAGGCGATTGAGCCTTCGCCGCGCCGCCGCCGTCCGCTAAGGCTTCGCGGCACGGACGGTGACGGGAGGGCGGCATGGTCTGCGGCTTCATCGGATTGGGCGTCATGGGCGAGCCCATGTGCCGCAATCTCGCGAAGAAAAGCGGCGCTGCCGTCATCGCCTTTGATGTCATGGCCGCGCCGCTCGAGCGGCTCGCGCTCCCACGGGGTGACGGCAGGATCAAGCGTCGC
This sequence comes from uncultured Alphaproteobacteria bacterium, assembly GCA_963832575.1. Classification (GTDB taxonomy): domain Bacteria; phylum Pseudomonadota; class Alphaproteobacteria; order ATCC43930; family CGMCC-115725; genus DATJLY01. The sequence goes on along the minus strand of CAWHUT010000006.1, from coordinate 200,940 downwards.
CGCGGTGGCGCAGGCGAGCGACATGTCTTCCTGTCGCTCCCCAGCGGCGTGCGAGGTCGATTCCGTCTGCGCCGGCGCCCATGGCCTTGTCGCGGCGTCGCGCCCGGGACAGACCATCGTCGATCTCGGCACCTCGCCGGTCGGGCTGACGCGCGCGCTCGCCGCATCCTTCGCCGCCAAGGGCGTGCGCTATGCCGATGCGCCGGTGGCGCGCACGCGCCAGGCCGCCGAGGACGGCAGCCTCAGCGTCATGGTCGGCGCCGAGGCCGCAACCTTCGCCGCGATCCGCCCGCTGCTGGCGTGCTTTGCCACCGACATCACCCATTGCGGCGCGGTGGGCGCGGGTCAGATCGTCAAGATCATGAACAACATGGTGCTGATCGAGACGGTGGTGGCGCTGGCCGAAGCGCTGGCGGTGGCGCGCCGCGCCGGCCTCGACGGGCGAGTGCTGTTCGAGACGCTGACCAAGGGGTCCGCCGACAGCTTTGCGCTGCGCCACCACGGGCTCGACGCCATCATTTCCGATGTGTTCCCGGAACGGGCGTTCTCCACCGCCTATGCGCGCAAGGACCTGAGCTATGCCCTCGACCTCGCGCGCGAGGTCGGCGTCGAGCTGGAAGCGGCCCGCGTCGCCGACGCGCATCTCCAGGACGCCGCCGCGGCGGGATACGCCGATCTCTACTGGCCGGTGGTGAGCCGGATCATCGGCAAGTGATGCCGGCCCTCATTTGTTGAGGTGGTTGTAGACTTCGGGGAAGGTGTAGATTTCCTTGTTGATGAGCTCGCCGTTGCGGCGCTCGATCACGCGGATATAGATGGGCTGAACGACTTCGCGCGTCGCGGGGTCGATGCGGATCGGCCCGCGCGGGCTGTCGAAGGCCATTCCCTTGAAGGCCGCCATCGCCTTGTCGCCGTCGATCTTGCCGTGAAGCTGCTGGACGACGCGGTAGATGCCGGCCATGCCGTCATAGCCCGACACCGACATGAAGTCGGGATGGATCTCGGTGCCGAAATATTTGGTGTAGTCCGCGACGTATTTCTTGTTGAGCGGGTTGTCGAGCGTCCAGGAATAATTCTGCACCGAATAGGCGCCGATCTCGGCATCGCTCGTGGCCTTCGCCGCCGACGGCGATTGCGGGAAGAGGTCGGTGGCGCCCAGGAGCTTGGTCCCGTTTTGCTTGAGGCCGGTCTGGACATAGAGCTTGGCGAATTCCTCCGACTGCTTGGTGCTGGCCAGGAACAGGAAGATCGCTTCCGGCTTGGCATCGGCGATGCGCTGCACGTAGGGCGCGAAATCGAGCCCCTCGAGCGGCACGCCCATCTCGCCCACGATCTTGCCGCCCGACGCGGTAAAGCTCTTCTTGAAGGCATCGCCCGCGGCGTGGCCCGCCACATAATCGGACACGACGACATAGCATTTCGTGACGCCGTTCTTGGCCGCCCATTCGCCGAGCTTGGTCTCGAGCGCTTCGAGCGTCGAGGCGAAGCGCACGAAATAGGGCGAGGTATCGGTGATGCTGAGCGTCGCCGCGTTCATGATAACGGTCGGCTTCTTCGCCGCGGTGATGAGCGGCGCGATGGCGAAGGCGGTCGGGCTGAAATCGATGCCGGCGATGAAATCGACCTTGTCGCGGACGATGAGCTCCTGGGCGAGCTGTTTGGCGCGCTCGGGGTTGGGGCCCGACTGGTCGCGGCGGATGACCACGATCTTGGTGCCGTCGACGGTGTCGCCGTGCTCGCGCATATAGGTGTCGATGCCGTTGCCGATCTCCTGCCCGAAATCGGCGAACTGGCCGGAGAACTGCGCGAGCACCCCGACCTTGACCGTGCCGTCGGCGCGCGCATCGGGCACGCCCGCGAACTGCCACGGCAACAGCAAGCCCGGCGAGCGCGGGCCACGAACGGCGGCAGCACGGCTTCATGACGTCTCCCCCTCACCTTCTTCCAGCGATTGCGCGGCATGATAAGGTAAGGCCGGGGAAGGGTCGAGCATGAAGGCGCTCATCATCGGCGGCGGCATCGGCGGGCTTGCCACGGCGCTCAGCCTCGAGGCGGCCGGCATCGACTGCGTCGTCTGCGAATCGGTGGCGACGCTCGATGCGCTGGGGCTCGGCATCAATCTCCAGCCCAACGCGGTGCGCGAGCTGATCGAGCTGGGCCTGGGGCCGGAATTGGCCGCAACCGCGATCGAAACCTCGACGCTCGCCTACTACAACCGGCACGGACAGCTCATCTGGTCCGAGCCGCGCGGGCGCGCGGCGGGCTATGCGTGGCCGCAATATTCGATCCATCGCGGCGAGTTGCTGATGCTCCTGCTCGACGCGGCGCGGGCGCGCATCGGCGCGGCCAACATCCGCGTCGGCCATCAGCTCGTCTCGTTCGAGCAAGGCCCGGGCGGCGTCACCGCGCATCTCGTTGCGCGCGATACCGGGCGGCCGTTGGCGCCCGAGCGCGCCGACGTGCTGATCGGCGCCGACGGCATCCATTCTACCGTGCGCGGCCTGCTCCATCCCGACGAGGCCCCGCCGGTGCCGAGCGGCAACGTCCAATGGCGCGGCGCGATCGAGGCCGCGCCCTATCTCGACGGCCGCACCCAGGTGATGATCGGGCACTACCGCCAGCGCATGGTGATCTATCCCATGAGCCGGGGCGCGCAGGAGCGCGGCCGCTCGCTCGTCAACTGGCTGGCGCTCTTGGGCGACCGGCACCACTTCGTCGCCCGCGAAAGCTGGGACCGCCGCGTCGCCAAGGAGCGGTTCTTCGCCGAGTTCAGGGAGTGGAACTTCCCGTGGATCGCGGCGGCCGATCTCGTCGCGGCGACCGGCGATATCTACGAATATCCCGAGGCCGACCGCGATCCGCTGCCGCGCTGGAGCTTCGGCCGGGTGACGCTGGTGGGCGACGCCGCCCATGCGATGCGTCCGGTCGGATCGCAGGCGGGAAGCCAGGCCATCGTCGATGCCCGCGTGCTGGCCCACGCGCTCGCCACCGCCGCCAGCCCCGAGCAGGCCTTGCGCGACTACGAGGCGATCCGCCTGCCGGCGATGAACGAGGTCATCCTGCGCAACCGCGCCTATGGGCCGGAGATCGTCATGCAGATGGCGGAGGAGCGCGCGCCCGACGGCTTTGCGCGGATCGAGGACATGATCCCGCGGCACGAGCTCGAGGAGATCGCCCGCTCCTTCAAGCGCGCCGCCGGCTTTGATCCCGAGACCCTCAACCGCCGCCCGTCGCTGGGACTGCGGTCGCCGTGAAGGTGGCGCAGCGCATCGTCGTCGTCACCGGCGCCGCGGCCGGGATCGGCAAGGCCTTGGCAGAGCGCTTTCACCGCGAGGGCGCCGCGCCGGTGATCGTCGCCGACATCGATGGCGCCGGAGCAGCCGCCGTGGCGCATTCCATCGGCGGCGCGAGCTTTGCCTGCGACGTGGCCCGCGCGGCGGATGTCGCAAGCCTCGTCGAGGAGACGGAGCAGCGCTTCGGTCCGATCGATCTCTTCTGCTCCAATGCCGGCATTTTCGGCGCCGCCGATCCGCCGGGCAACGTCGCCGGCGCACCGGACGAGAGTTGGATGCGCGCCTGGTCGGTCAATGTCATGGGCCACGTCCATGCCGCCCGCGCCCTGGTACCGCGGATGCGGGCGCGCGGCGGCGGCGCGTTCCTCCTCACCGTCTCCGCCGCCGGGCTGCTGTCGCAGATCGGCAATGCCGTCTATTCCACGACCAAGCACGCGGCCCTGGGCTTTGCCGAAAGCCTCGCCATCGCGCATCGCGACGACGGCATCCGCGTCTTCGTCCTCTGTCCCCAGGGCGTCGACACGAAACTGCTGCGCGAGAGCGGCGCGGGTCCGCAGCATCGGGACGGCGTGCTGGCGCCCGAAGCGGTCGCCGACAGCGTCATCGCCGGCCTGGAGCGCGAGAGCTTCCTCATCCTGCCGCACCCGCAGGTGGCGGACTACACGCGGCGCAAGAGCGCCGATTACGACCGCTGGATCGGCGGCATGGCGCGGCTCGCCCGGTCGTTCCGCCCGGCGCGACCGGGCCCTGAGCGGCGCATTGCCCGGCGGCCGCTTCGCGCCTAGTCTCACGGTCATCGCAGCCCCCTGGCGGGAGATCGAGCATGGACACCAGAGCGACGGAATTGCAGCAGGCGGCCAAGCCGGAAATGAAGGTCGCCGTCGCCTTGAAGGACGCGGCGCAATACGTCGCCGGCCGGCGCGCGTTCTTCAAGTATCGCGAGCTCGGCGTCACCGAGGCGACCGGCGGCCGCATGCGGGCGCAGGTAACCTCGGCCGAATCCGGCCTGTCGAAGCCGACCGGGTGGCACTACCACGAATGCGAGATGCAGTTCGTGTACATGCTGAACGGGTGGATCGACCTTGAATTCGAGGACGGCCGGCTGGTGCGGCTCAACGCCGGCGATTCCGTGATGATCCCCGGCGGCGCGCGCCACCAGGAGATCCGTACCTCCGACCCGTTCGAGCTTCTGGAAGTCTCGCTGCCGGCGGAGATGGGGACGGTGCCCTGCGATCCGCCGCCCAACGCCAAGTACCGCTAGGCGCGACCGATCCGGCTCCGGCAGGCGGGCATCGGCGTGGCGGCAGCGCGGCTTGCGGTCATCCTCTACGGCCTCACGCATTTCCTGCGCTTTGCGGCGCTGAGGGATGCAGGCTTTCGTGCGCGGCTGAGGGAGAAGCGCTTCGTCGCGCAGATCCGCACGCGGGACGGCGGCGTCGCGCGCTCCTATGAGTTCACCGGGCGCGGCGTGCGCTCCCGCCGCGGGCTCCATCCCGCGCCAGAAGTGACGCTTACCTTCGCCACCGCCGCGCTGGGCGCGCGCCTGATGACGCCGCCCATCGACTGGTCCGCGCAGATCGCCGCGCAGAAGAACTTCAATCTGACGCTCGACGGGCCGGACGAGCTGGCGTGCTGGTTCGCCCAGACCGTGATCGCGGCGGCGCGCGCCGGGGCGAAGGCGGGGACAAGGCGCCCCGACGGCACCACCCGCTACACCACCATGACCAATGGCGGGCCGCTTTTCGTCTTCGTGAAGGACGGGCGCATCGTGCGCGTGACGCCGATCGAGTTCAGCGCCGACGACGGCGCATCGTGGACGATCGAGGCGCGCGGCCGGCGCTTCACGCCGCCGCGCATGGCGACGGTGGCGCCGCACGCGCTCAACTGGAAATCCGCGGTCTATTCGCCCGACCGCCTGCTTTATCCGATGAAGCGCGTCGATTTCGACCCCAACGGCCAGCGCCACCCGGAAACCCGCGGCACGGCGGGCTATGAGCGCATCTCGTGGGACCAGGCGCTCGCCATCGTCGCCGGCGAGATCAAGCGCATCAAGACCGCGCACGGGCCGAGCGCCGTCGCGTTTCAGACCCAGTCGCATCACACCTGGGGCAATATCGGCTACTATTTCAGCGCGCTGCAGCGCTTCGCCAATCTCGTCGGCCACACCACCATCGCCAGCAACCCCGATAGCTGGGAGGGCTGGTATTGGGGCGCCAGCCACCATTGGGGCTACACCATGCGCATGGGCCTCGGCGAAGGCTACGGCACGGTCGAGGACCTGCTGAAGCATGCCGAGATGGTGGTGTTCTGGTCGAGCAATGCCGAGGCGACCAACGGCATCTATGGCGGCCACGAAGGCACGGTGCGGCGGCAATGGCTGAAAGAGCTGGGCATCCCGCTCGTCCACATCGATCCCTATCACAATCACACGGCGGCCTTCCTGGGCGGCACCTGGATCGCGCCGCGGCCCGGCACCGATGCAGCGATGGCGCTGGCGATCACCCATGTGTGGATCGCCGAGGAGCTTTATGACCGGAACTTCGTCGCGACGCGCACGCACGGTTTCGAGACGTGGAAGCGCTACATCACCGGGGCCGAGGACGGCGTGGCCAAGACGCCGGAATGGCAGGAGCGCGAGACCGGCGTGCCCGCACGCACGGTACGCGCCCTGGCGCGCGCGTGGGGCAAAAAGCGCACCTATCTCGGCGCCGGCGGCCTCGGCAACGGCTTCGGCGGCGCGTGCCGCGGCCCCAGCGGCCACCAGTGGGCGCGCGCCATGGTGTGCCTTATCGCGATGCAGGGTCTGGGGCGCGAGGGCGTGAATTTCGGCAACCTGCAATGGGGCGCGCCGGTTGATTTGTCGTTCTGGTTCCCGGGCTATGCCGAAGGCGGCATCTCCGGCGATGTCGCTACCACGGCGACGGCGCTCGGGCTCTATCAGCGCATGCCGCACCTCATGACGATGAACACGGTGACGCAGGCGATCCCGCGCCTGCATCTGCCGGAAGCGATCATCACCGGGCGCGCGGAAGGATGGGTGCGTGACGGGCGCTCGGCGCTGCGCCAGTTCGGACGCGTCGTCTATCCCGCGCCCGGGAGCGGGCCGCGTGCGCATGCTCTACCGCTACGGCGGCACCAATTTCGGCACGCTTCCGGGCGCGAACCGCTTCGTGCGCATGTACCAGTCCGCCAATCTCGAATTCGTCGTCAACCAGTCGATCTGGATGGAAGGCGAGGCCAAGTATCGCCGACGTGATCCTGCCGGCCTGCACCAGCTTTGAGCGCTGGGACATCAGCGAATGGATGGGCGTCAGCGGCTATGCGCATCATTCGCAGATGCAGGCCAATCACCGCCTCGTCACGCTCCAGCACAAATGCATCGAACCTTTGGGCCAATCGAAATCCGACTACGACATCTTCTTCGAGTTGGCGAAACGGCTGGGGCTCGGCGCCTATTACTCGGAGGGCATGACCGATCTCGACTGGGTGAAGCGCATGTTCGATGCCTCGGACCTGCCGCGCTACGTGAGCTGGAAGCGCTTTCTCGAAAAGGGCTACTACGTCGTTCCCGCGCCCGCGCCCGCCGAGCGCGCGCCGGTCGCGTTCCGCTGGTTCTATCAGGGCCGCCGCAAGGACGTGCCGGAGCCGCTTCCCATCGCCGCCGAATATCGCGGCGAATTCGGCATGGGCCTGGGCACGCCCACCGGCAAGTTCGAGTTCGAGTGCGAGAGCCTCAAGGCGTTCGATGCCGCCGACCCGGAGCGTCCGCCCATCCTCAAATATGTGCGCTCGCCCGAAGCGGCGCTGGGCGAGGCCGCCTCGCGCCATCCGCTGCAGCTTCTGACGCCGCACCCGCGCTTCAGCTTCCATTCCCAGTCCGACGGCAAGGACGGCTTCATCAACGACATCGCCGACCACCGCGTGGCGATCGGCGGGCGGTTCTATCTGGCGCTGCGCATCAACGCGGCGGATGCGGCGGCACGCGGCATCGCCAAACACGACCTCGTGCGGGTCTATAACGACCGCGGCAGCGTGATCTGCGCCGCCGTCCTGACCCGCCGGCTGCGGCCGGGCGTTCTGCACGGCTATGAATCATCGGCGCTCTACGAGCCGGTGGGCGCGCCCGGCGCCAGCCCCGACCGGGGCGGCGCGCTCAATATTCTGTCCTCGCCGCGAATGCAGATCGCCAAGGCGCATGCGCTGGGCAGCAGCAATTGCCTGGTGGAGGTCGAACGCTGGCAGGGCGAGCCCGCCGCCGCAACCGCCCCCCTCGCGCGGGCGGCGCCGGTGGCGGTGAAATAGGCGCGGGGCTCAGGCCTTCGGCGCGAGGCGGCTGTCCATTTTTGCCTCCCACTGATCGACCGGCAGGAAGCCCGGGGTCTCGCGGCAATGCTGCTCAACCTCGGCCATGATTTCCTCGTTCGACTTGGCGAAGTCGACCGGCACGCCGTGCGGCTGGGGAATGTACCAGGGCGTGTGGGTATAGATCTCCGACGCGGTTGCCTTCGGGATCGGCGAAATAGATGGAAAGCGCGTTGCCGTGGCTGGTCTGGCGGAACTCCGTCACGCCCGCCTCGCGCACGCGGGCGAACATCGCCTTCACCGCGTCGAGACCGTCGACCAGGAAGGAAAGCTGGTTGACCGTGCTGACGCCCTCGGGCGCGCGGCCGGAGACGAGGACGAGCTGGTGATGCTCGTTGGGAACCGCGCTCAGAAACGCGAGCTCGCCCGCCCCCGCGGGGCCGCGATCGGCGACGATGAGGCCAAGCGCGCGCGTGTAAAAATCGACCATCTTCGAGACGTCGCGAACATAGATGCCGGTATGGGTCAGCCGGGGATGAATGGCGTCGGGCATGGGCACTCTCCTGCGATGGCAGGGAGGATGTCGCGGCCGGGCGGCGGCGTCAATCGGCCTTCCCGGCCCGCGGCCCGGCCTTAGCAGTAGGCGCGGAGCACGGCCTTGACCGGCGGGCCGCAGAGATAGCGCTCGACGCCATCCTCGAGGGCCCGGCGATAGACGCGGAGCGCGCCGTCCACCGCGTCGATGGTGCGGTCGATCTCGTCCTCGCCGTGCGAGAAACTCACGACGAAGGACGGCGCCAGCACGCCGTGGCGGATCAACTCCTGCAGGAAGAGCGCGCGGAAGGCCTGCGACGGGACGCCATCGGCATCGCGCGTCACGTGAACGAGATTGCACGGCTTGCCCACGGCATCGACATAAGACGCGAGCCCGTGTGCCGCGGCCGCCGCGCGGCCGCCCTGCTGCAGCCGTCGGCCCTGTCGGTCGAGATGACCGATGACGTCGTGAGTTCTTGTAAATCCGCATGATCGCCCGCGCGGCCGCCAATGCGTGGGTCTCGGCGCCATGCGTCGTCGACAGCAGGAACACGCGCTCGCGCGCGTGGTGAATTCCGCCGCGCTCCAGAAGGTCCGCACGCCCGGCCAGTGCGGACACGGCAAATCCGTTTCCCATCGCCTTGCCGAAGGCGGAGAGATCGGGGACGATCCCGTGCACCTTCTGCGCGCCGCCGCCATGCCAGCGGAAGCCGGTGATCATCTCGTCGGCCACGAGCAGCGTGCCGTGCGCCGTGCACAGTCGGCGCAGTTCGGCCAGGAAGCCGGGTTGCGGTGGCTCGCCGCGCTCCAGCTCGCAAAGGACGCAGGCGATGTCGGCGGGGTGGTCGCGGTGGAGCCGTCCTTGGCGAACTTCACCATCTCCGCGGTGTCGACATGCGCCAGGAATTCCTCGGCGCAGGCGACCTCGATCGGCGCAGGACGGGTGAAGTTGGCGCCCTGCGCCATCGCCGCAGCGGCGGCGGGCACCACCGGCGGAAAGCCGTGGCCCAGCGTGACGGAGCGGCAGCCCATGCCGTATTCGATGAACTCGTTGCCATCGATGTCCCAGACATGGCAGCCCTTACCGGCACGGATGAACCCGGGTGCCAGCATCGGATATTGATCGTCGCCCTTGGCATAAGTGTGGCAGCCGCCGGGGATGAGGCGGTGCGCCTTCTCCTGCAAGCGCCGCGAGTTGGCGAACCGTATCGCCCCGGCCGCCGCCGCCGTCACGCCGACCGGCGCCGCGCGCTTCATCGGCACGCCGACACGGCACAGAGCCGCGCCTCCGTCTGCGCCAGGACCCAGCCGCCGAGCGTCACGGTCCGACCCGCCGCGAAATCCGCCCGAATCCGCGCCGCCGCATGGGCGCGCAGCACGACGAAGCGGCACGTGAGTTTCATGGCGTTTTCTCCCTATATCTTTTTGGCGCGCCTTGAGGTGATCGGCAAGGCGCAGGCCAGCGCGACGACGGTGAGCGTCGGATTCGCCACGGGTCCGAAGGGCCAGCCCTCCGAAGTTGCGCGCCAGCGTGATGCCCGCCGCGCCGGCGCCGATGATGGCGATGTCGGCCTCGACCGCGGCGCCTTGCGAAAGAGTCCTTGCGTCGATGAACATGAGCCGGGCTCCGGGCACTGGCGAGGGCCGCGGGGGGCTTGATCGTGCGGCAAACATCGACTGCCGGAGAACGTTCCGGTGCCGACGCCGCCTCCCCCCAACTACCTGTGGTCGCATCAATTCGGGCACACGGCTCGACCCGCCGCGCCCGAGTGCCCCCAAAGTAAGCGCACAAAAGGAGGCGGCATGCGGTCACAGCAACCACTCTTGGTGGTGGGCCAGGAGCGCGGTATGCGCGCGCCCAGTCTTCTGGTCACTGTGTGCGGCCCAGAGTATAGGGTCGGGGCGGCACACACCGGCATTCACACACGACGGGGAGGAGATCATGAGCGGCGATCGCAACCGGCAGATTGTGCTGGCATCACGGCCTACGGGCGCGCCGGCGGACAGCGACTTCACGCTGGTGGAGACCGACATCCCCACGCCGGGGCCGGGCGAGATGCTGTTGCGGACGATCTATCTCTCGCTCGATCCCTATATGCGGCTGCGCATGAACGCGGTCTCGCACTTGCCGCCGTTCGAGATCGGCAACCCCCTGGGGGGCGTGACGGCAAGCGTCGTTGTCGCGTCGAACCTCCCCGACTACAAGCCGGGCGAGTATGTCGCGAGCATGAATGGCTGGACCAGTTATGCCGTGTCGAACGGGCGCGGCATGCTCGGCCGGAAGCTGGTGAAGCTCGATCCCCGCCGCATCCCGCTGGCGGCGGTGATTTGGGCCATGGGCTCGCCCGGCCTCACCGCCTACAAGGGTTTGCTCGAAGTCGGGCGGCCGGCGTCAGGCGAGACCGTGGTCGTTTCCGGCGCCGCCGGCGCGGTCGGGTCGCTCGTCGGCCAGATCGCCAAGATCAAGGGTTGCCGCGTTGTCGGCATCGCCGGCGGCGCGCGCAAATGCGCCTATGTCACCGACGAGCTGGGGCTCGATGCCGCCGTCGACTACAAGGACGGGCGGCTGAGCGAGGCGCTCGCTGCCGCGTGTCCCAAGGGCATCGACATCTATTTCGAGAATGTCGGCGGCGAGGTGTTCGACGCGGTGCTGCCGCTCCTCAACAATTTCGCGCGCGTGCCGGTGTGCGGCCATGTCGCCGAATACAATGTCGTCGCACCGCGCATCGGCCCGGACAAGATCCCGGCGCTGATGCTGGCGGTGCTGGGCAAGCGGCTGACGCTCAGGGGCTTCGTCGTTTCCGACTTCATGGCGGACATGGAGGATTTCGTGCGCGACATGGGCGCCTGGCTCGCCGCCGGCAAGATCCATTATCGCGTCGACATCACCGAGGGGATCGAGAACGCGCCCCAGGCCTTTCAGCGCATGCTGCGGGCGGAGAATTTCGGCAAGCCGCTGGTGCGCGTGTCGCCCGATCCCACGGCCTGAGCGCGGGCCTCAGGCGCGCCGCGCCTGCGCGTCCTTGATGAGGCGCCACAGGCGCGGCGGCGACAGCGGCAGCGCGAGCGGCTCCACGCCCAGCGACAGGAGCGCCGCGGCCACCGCATTGGCGATGAGGCCGCCGACGGGGACGATGCCGCCCTCGCCCGCACCCTTGGCGCCCAGCGGATTGATCGGCGACGGCTTGTCCTCGAGCGTGACGGCATGGATCGACGGGAAGTCGCTCGCCGTCGGCATGAGATAATCGGCGAGGCTGGCGGAGAGAAGCTGGCCCTGCGCGTCATAAACCAGGTGCTCGAGCAAGGTGCCGCCCAAGCCCTGCACGATCGCGCCGATCTGCTGCCCTTCCACCATTTTCGGGTTGATGATGCGCCCGACATCTTCAACCGCGGAATAATCGATGAGCGTCACCTGCCCGGTTCGCGGGTCGACCGTGACATGCGCCGCGTGCGCGCCATAGGCATAGGTGTGGTGATGGTTGAGGAAGGCGCCGTCCGCCGCGATGCCGTCGGCGGCCAGGTCCGCAAACGACACCGAGCGTTGGCCCACCTGCGCCTTGCCATCGACGATCTCGACCTCGGCTGGCGTTGCGCCGAGATGTCGTGCCGCGGCTTCACGCAGCGCCGTCTTGAAATCCGCCACCGCCGCCACGATCGCCGAGCCGCCCATCACGATCGAGCGCGAATGGTAGGCGCCGAAGCCTTCCGCCAGCAGCGATGTGGAACCGTGGAGGACGCAGGAAATTTGCGCCATCGGCAGCTCCATCGCGTCGGCCGCGATCTGCGCGAACGCGGTCTCGAGCCCTTGCCCGACGCCGGCCGAGCCGACCACCACCGTGATGCGGCCATCGGGATCGAGCACCAGCCGCGCAGTCTCCTTGGGCCCGGCCGCGCCGCCTTCGATGAAGCAGCTCACTGCCAGCCCGTGATAGCGCCCATCGACCAGCCGGCCCTGCAGATGCTGCTTCTCCACCCAGCCGATCTCACGCAGACAGCGGTCGAGCGTGATGGTGTAGTCGCCGCTATCGAACTCGGTCTCCGCACCCGACGGCGTGACCGGCGCGATCGCGTAGGGCATGGCGGCTTCGGTGACGAGATTGCGCCGGCGGAACTCGACCGAATCGATGCCGAGATCGCGGGCCGCCATGTCCACCATGCGCTCGCGGAAGTAATCGCCCTCGTACCGCCCCGGTCCGCGATAAGTGCCGACCGGCGTCTTGTTGGTGAGATAGAGCGACACGTCGATGTCGATATGAGGCACGTGGTAGGGGCCGGACAGGAACTGCGCGGAATTGCGCGGACCGACTGCACCATTGGTGCGGATATAGGCGCCCATGTCGGCCGCGCCGTGTCCGCGCAAGCCCAGGATCAGGCCGTCCCGGCTGCAGGCGATCTCGATCTCTATCTCGGTCTCGCGCGCATGGTTGGCGGCGATCAAGTGCTCGCGCCGATCCTCGGTCCATTTCACGGGGCGCCCGACATGGCGGGCGGCAAACGGGATGAGGAAATCTTCGGGATAGAACTCGCCGCGATTGCCGAAGCCACCGCCCACGTCGTTCTCGATCAGGGTGATGGCGTCTTCACCCAATCCCGACATCCCCGACAGGATGTGGCGGTTGAAGAACGGGACCTTGGCCGCGCCCCAGACGGTGAGATGATGGCGCGCGCTGTCCCATTCAGCGAGCACGCCGCGCGGCTCCATCATCACGGCGGTGTGGCGATGGACGCTCATCCGCTCGCGCCGCGTATAGGGCGCATCCCGGAACGCGGCCGCGGCGTCGCCCCGGCGCGCGGTGAAGACCATCGCGAGATTGGTGCGCTCCCCCTCGAAGAGGAACGACTTTCCGGCAGCCGCGGCGGTGCAGTCGGTAACGGGCGGCAGCGGGTCGATTTCCAGGCGCACCGCATCGAGCGCGTCCTCGGCGATGGCGGCGCTCGTTGCCAGCACGACCGCGACGGGCTCGCCGACATAGCGGACCTTGGGGCCGGCGATCGCCGGCTGCTCGAACGGCTTCATCTCCGGCAGCGGAATGAGCCGCAGGGGGATGGTGGGAACCCGCCCGCGGAAATCGGCCGCGGTGATCACCGCATGAACGCCGAGAAGCGCCAGCGCCGCAGTCGTATCGATCGTGCGGATCAGGCCATGCGCGACGGGGCTGCGCAGGATCGCCGCGTAGAGCATGCCGTCGCGCGCGAGATCGTCGACGAAGATGCCGCGCCCGCGCAACAGCCGAAGGTCTTCGATCCGCTCGACTGGGCTGCCGATGAGGACATTGCGCAGGCTCATCGCGCGCCCGGCCTGCGGTAGGCGGCGCGTGCATCGAGCACCGCTTCGATGATCGGGATATAGCCGGTGCAGCGGCAGAGATTGCCCGACAGCACCTCGCGCACGCGGTCCTCATCGGCATCGGGCTCCTCGCTGAGGAGCGCGTGCGCGGTGGTGAGGATTCCCGGCGTGCAGAAGCCGCATTGCAGCGCATGATGCTTGCGGAAGGAGGTCTGGAGCGGCGTCAGCTCGCCATCGGGGCTGTTCAGGCCCTCGATCGTCACCACTTTCGCCTCGTCCGCCTGCACAGCCAGCATCAGGCACGAGCGCACGGCGGCACCATCGACGATCACCGTGCAGGCGCCGCACACGCCATGCTCGCACCCCACATGCGTGCCGGTGAGCCGCAGCACGTGCCGCAGGCAGTCGGCGAGCGTCATGCGCGGCTCGACCTCCACCTCGACCGACGTGCCGTTCACATCGAAGCGAACCATCCTGCCTCCTCTTTGCGCCGCCCTCTCAGGCGGCGGCGCGTTCGAGCGCCCGCTCGACCATCACCTCGACCAGGGCGCGGCGATAATCGGCGCCGGCGTGAAGATCCTCGGGCGGATCGACGGACGAGGCCGCCGCCTCGGCGGCCGCGCGGATCGCCGCAACGTCGACGCGGTGGCCGTTCAAGGCCGCCTCGGCGGAGGCGATGCGGTGCGGCCGCGAGCACGCGCCGATCACCGCGACATGCGCATCGACGGCGCGCCCTCCGGCGTCGACATCGTAGAAGAGCGCGGCGCCCGCGAGCGCGAAATCGCCGCGGCGGCGCGCGAATTCCTCAAAGCCCCAGCGCCGCGCGCCGGCCACGCCGGCAGGCGGATCTCGGTGATGAGTTCGTCGGACGCGAGCACCGTCATCAGCGGCCCGGTGAAGAAATCGGCCGCCTTGACGGTGCGCGTACCGGCGGGCCCGACGATCCGGATCGTGGCATCGCAGGCGACGGCGATGCCCGGCATCTCCGCCGCCGGATCGGCGTGCGCGAGGCTGCCGCCGACCGTGCCGCGGTTGCGGATCTGATAATGCGCGACGTGGGCCACCGCTTCCTGCAGCAGCGGATGCGCCGTGGCGAGGCGTGCGTCGCGCTCGATGTCGCGCCAGCGCACCTTGGCGCCGAGCCGCACGCCGTCGGCGTCGATGATGATGCGCGTCGAGATCGGGCAGCTTGCGCAGATCGACGATGAGCGATGGCGCGGCGAGGCGGAACGCGAGCACCGGCATGAGGCTCTGGCCGCCGGCCAGCACCTTGGCCTCGCCGCGAACGCGACGCCAACAGCGCCACCGCTTCGCCAAGGGTCGTCGGACACGCATAGTCGAAACGCGGCGGTTTCATGGGCTCACGTGGGATTGCACGGCGCGGCGATCATCGCCCGCGCGCGGCAGGTCGGTCAATGCTTACGTAGCGACCGCACCGCGCACGCGATCGGCGAGTGCCAGCGGATCGGCAGGCGGCGCATCGCCGCGCCAGGCGACGTGCCCGTCGGGCCGCACCAGGACGAGGCTGCGCTCGTAGAGCGCGTGCAGCGCCGGGTCGGGCAGCGCAACGGTTTGCAGCGTCACGCCGCGGCGGGACAGCGCCTGCTCGATCGGCGCGCTGTCGGGCGCACCTTGACCCAGCCGCAACAGGACGAAGCCGCGGCCGAAGAGGTCGATCACCGAGCGCCCGTCCGCCAGCCAATGATGAGGCGCGCGCCCCCCGGGCCGCGCGGTGGGCGTGTAGTCGCGCACCGTGTCGGGCGGCTCGGGCGTGCCGTCGCCGAGCACCAGCGGCGAGCCCTCGTAGCGATAGCCCAGCGCGATGCCGTCGGTGATGAACTGCGTCGTCTGGGCGCGCACGATGTCTTCGCCCATTTCTTTCCGCGTGCGCGCGCCTTCGGGCGTGGCGGCGTTGATCGCGGGATGGGAGACGCGGTCGCGGTCGTTGACATGGCTCGCCGCGGCCTGACGCACGTTGCGCAACCCGACCGGCCGGCGCTCGATCGCATAGCTCGCAAGCAAGTCCGCGCCACCCCATCCCTCCACCATCGCGGCCAACTTCCAGCCGAGATCGACGGCATCGCCCAGTCCGGTGTTGAGGCCGAAGCCGCCGGAGGGATTGTTGAGATGCGCAGCATCGCCGACGAGGAAGATCCGCGCCGTGCCATAGCGGTCGGCGACGACATCGCGCCCGACCCAGCGCCGCACCGAGATGACCTCGTGCGGCACCACCGCGCCCACGGCCTCGTTGAAGAGGCGCTCCACCGGCGCCGTCTCGGGCGCGTCGTAATATTCCTTGCTCCGCACGCCGAAGCGATAGAGCTCGCGCCCGTCGAGGAGAACGAGGTTGCGCGAGATACCGGTCTCGTCGATGAAGAAGATGAGCGCCGCTGCACCCTTGTCGTGATGGGTCCACAAGCCCGGCGCGCGCACGAAGACGCTGAGGTTGTATTCGGCATAGGCCTCGCCGCTCATGGCGATGCCGAGCCCGTCGCGCACCGCGCTGTGGCCGCCGCTGCAATCGGCGAGATAGCGCGCCGTGATCTCGCGGCGCTCGCCGCTGGCGAGGTCCTCGACCGTGGCGACGACGCGACCCGGCTCTTCGACCACGGAGAGAAGCCGCGTGCGATACTGCACGGAAATCGAGGGAAAGCGGCGCGCCAGATCGAGCAGGATCGGATCGAGCCAGAGCTGATTGCAGCGCTGCGCCCGCTCGGGGCTGGTGGCGCTGGGCTTGCTGCCGCCGTGGTGGGGCCGCTCGATGCGGGCGATCTCGTAGCCCGTGAGCGTGGTGACGTAGAGCGCGGTATGCGGGAAGCCTTCTGGCGCCGCGGCGGTGCGCACCGCGTCGGCGACGCCCCAGCGGCGCATGAACTCCATCGAGCGCGCGTTGATGGCGGTGGCGCGCGGGTGATAGATCGTGCCATCGCTCTGCTCGACGACGATGGCGTTGATGCCGCGCCAGCCGAGATCGGCGGCAAGCGCCAATCCGACCGGCCCCGCGCCGACGATCAGCACTGGCGTCTCGGTCGCGCCGGGGGAGCCGCTTGCCATGGGGGAGCACCGTCATCGCCCCCGCCGACGCAGCGGCGGGGGCGCGAACGGCAAAGGACTATTCGGCCGCGACCGCGGTCACGCCGGAGGTGTCGCTGACGAGGCCGGAGAGATCCGGCAGGCCAAGGCGAAGCATCTCGGCGCTGTCGCGCGCGGTGAAGGTGGCGTGCTCGCCGCGGTCGACGAAGACGGTGGTGAGACGGCGGAACGGCGCACCGGCGACCGTGCCGGCGCCGCTGACGACGAAGAAGATGCTGCGCCCGCCGGCCTCATAGACGGCGCCCGGCGCGATCCGCACGAACGCGGCCTCGGTCCGCCGCTCGGTGAAGACGCCGAGCAGCTTTTCCGCGACACCGTCCGCCCCGGCGACGGGCACCCAGGCATAGTGGGCGGGGTCCATCATGAAGGGACGGGAATAGCGCGGCTTCGGATACACCATCGGCCGCTTGTTGATCATCTCCCAGATCGCCTGATAGCCGTCGACGTTGCGCTTGCCGGGCACGTCCTTGGGGCGGCGGAAGACGCCGTCCTTGAACTCGCCCTGGGACTTCAGGGCGTCCATGCCGGCCTTGACCTCGTTGCGCGAGAGATAGCCGCTGCCGCTGGCGCCGCCGCATTGCAGCACGACGGTCATCGGCGAGCGTGTCAGGGTCCTGGCTCTGCGGCCCGTAATAGCGCCCTCGGGGAAATAGCCGACCATGCCGGCCTTCATCTTGCCGTCGCGGGCGAAATCGAGCTCGCCTTCGAGCTGGAACCGGACCTGCTCGAAATTATGGTGATGGCGCGGCGAATAGAACTCGCCGCCGAGGCGGCCGAGCGAAAGCTGGAAATTGTCGATACCGGTGGTGCTCGCCTTCCAAAAGGCGCCGGAAATGGAAGATGCCGCCGCGATACTCCAGGCCGCGCTCCCATTGTAGCTCGTCACCCTGCACGATCTTCATCGTCTCGCCTCCGGATCGAAACCCGCTCAGCCCTAGTCTAGCAGAGCGGCTGGGTCTACCACAGGGTCTTGCTCGCCAGCCGCGCACCCTCGGCCAGGGCCTCGAGCTTCGCCCATTGGATGGTCGGATGCACGCGGCGCAGGAACGGACCCTGGGCGAAGCCGCAATCGGTGCAGGCGATCACGTTCTCGCGCCCGACTAGGCGGGCGAGGCGGACGATGCGCTCGGCCACCAGCTCGGGATGCTCGACGATGTTGGTGGCGTGGCTGACGACGCCGGGGATCAGCACCTTGCCCGGCGGCAGCTTGACGCTTTCCCACACCCGCCATTCGTGCTCGTGGCGCGGATTGGCGCCCTCGATGACGATAGGCGCCGGCGCGCACCTTGAGGATGAGATCGACGATGTCCTTGAGCGGCACGTCGGTGGTGTGCGGGCCGGGCCAGCTTCCCCAGCACACGTGATAGCGCACGCGGTCCTCGGGAATGCCTTCGAGCGCGTGGTTCAACGCCTCGACATATTTCGCCACCCAGGCGTAGTAGTCGGCGAAGCTCGCGGGCGGCACCATGCGGTCAAGGTGACGGCGGCGCGCGCGTCGTCGACCTGCAACAGCAAGCCGGCATCGACGATCGTCTTGTATTCGACGCGCATCGCCGCGGCGATCGCATCGACCAGCTCCTGGTCGGTCTTGTAGTACTCGTTCTTGCGGTCGGGGATGACGCTCGCGGGCGCCGCCACCGGCAGGAACGCCTCTTCGACCTTCACGCACCTTGAGCGCCGCCTTGAAATTGTCGATGTCGCGCTTGAGCTCGGCCTGCGCCGGTATAGGCGATCGGGCCGACGCAGACCGAATCGAACTGCGGTGTTGCGCGGCTCGCGCGCATCGAGCTCGGCATAGAAATCGGCAAAGCGCGTCGCGGTCGGCGCCGCGGGCGAAGGGATCGGGGCCGGCGATTGGGCGCCGCTCGAAGCCGGAGAGCCGGTCGAGCACGTATTGCGACCAGCTTATGGCCTTGCCGAACTCGCCGTCGCTGACGATGTCGATACCGATTTCGGCCTGCTGGCGCACCACGCCAGCAACCTCCTTGGTGAGGCAGCGCGCATAGGCCGCCTCGTCATAGGGCTTGCCCGCACGCTTGGCGGTGAGGAACTCCAGGACCGCCGGCGGGCGGATGAGGCTGCCGACATGAGTGGTGAGAATGCGGTGAGTGCTGCGCTTCATGATCTCGACCCCGGCCTTTGCGCCGCTGACACTAAGACTGGTCCAGGTGCTACGCAACCGCACTCATCGCAATCGCTTGGCCGCCGTGTCGATGAAGCCGAGATCGGCATAAGGCCGCACGTCGATGTCGATCGCAAGCACGCCTGCGGCGGTGAGAAGGCTGAGGTTGCTCTGTAGCAGAGCGAGATTGGGGCGTGCGTCGCGGTCGCGGTAATAGTCGGCGCTGGTGAACAGCCAGTCGGCGAAGTCATCGACGGGCTCGTGATTGAAGCGCGCGACCGCCGCCACCGCCGCGTCGCGATTGGCGGGATCGAGGAACCAACGCAGCGCACGGAGATAATCCTCGGAGAAATCCTCAAGCGCCGCCCGGTTGCGCGCCAGGAACCCCGCGCGCGCCACCATGACGAAGCTTTGGCTCGCGCCGATGGCGGCGTTCATGTCGAAGAGCGGCCGCGCCGTCCCGCGCTCTTCCAGGCGATGCGAGAACGGCGCGACCGAGCGCGGCGAGAGTCGATCTGGCCATCCTCCAGCATCGCCCCCATGCTCGGATAGGGCGTCACGACGATGGCATAATCGCGCGGCGTCTCGAGCCCATGGCGCTCGAGCATGCGGCGGAGCGCCGATCTCGGCGAGGGTGCCGATGGCATTGACCGCCGCCACCTTGCCCTGAAGGTCTTCCACGGTCCGGATCGGGCCGTCGACCGCCACCATGAACGGGCTCGAATAATGCCCCTCGATGCCGTCCTGGTAGCCGTCGGCGATGATGCGCAGGTCCTCCAGGCCCGCATTGGCGATCGCAACGCCGAAGGTGGCGGGCGCCAGGGCCGCGATATCGATCTGTCCGCGGCCAAGGCCCGCAACAGCGGCGCGAGCTCGGCGAAATGCACGGGCTCGACGACATAGGATGTGCCGAGATGGTGCAGCAGCGTCGTCTCGGCGAACAGTACCGGGCGTCATCTGCGCCGGCACGGTAGTCCAGGCGATGCGGATGGGCAGCGGCTCGGCCGACCGCGCCGTCGCGGCAGCAAGCAGCATGATGCCGGCGACGGCGAGCGCCGCGCGCACCCTCACCGTTCCTGCGCTTCCTGCAGCCCCACCAGCACGGCGAGCGTATCGCGATCGGTGGCCAGCGCCGCGCTTTCGCCGGTCCACACCGATCTGTCCCTTGTCGAGCACGATCGTCCGCTCCGTGAGCTCAAGCGCGATGTCGACCTGCTGCTCGACGAGGAGGGTGGCGATCCGGCTCTCGCGCTTGAGGCGGACGAGCGCCGAGGCGAGCGTGTCGATGATCACCGGCGCCAGCCCCTCGAACGGCTCGTCGAGCATGAGGATGCGAGGATTGCCGGCGAGCGCGCGCCCGACCGCGAGCATCTGCTGCTCGCCGCCGGAGAGCTGGTTGCCGTAATTGCGGCGCCGCTCGGCCAGCCGCGGGAAGAGATCATAGACGCGCTCGCGCGTCCATTCGCCCGGGCGGCGTGGCGACCCGCAGATTCTCGTCGACGGTGAGCGAGGGGAAGATTTCCCGCTCCTGCGGCACCAGGCCGACCCGCGCTGGGCGCGCAGATGGGTGTCGGTCGACGGTGATGTCCTCGCCGCCGAGGCAGATCCGGCCGCGGCGCAGCACCGTGAGCCCCATGACGGTCGCGAGCAGCGTCGTCTTGCCGACGCCGTTGCGGCCCAGCAGCGCCCAGGCCTCCTCGCTCGCCGACCGCGAGCGATATCGCCCTCGAGCACGATGGTGTCGCGATAGCCCGCGGTCACGTCGTCGAGCCGCAGCAGTCAGCCATGCGACCGGGTCCCGAGATAGACGTCGCGCACCTGCGCGGTTGGCGCGGATTTCGGCGGGCGCGCCCTCGACCAGAACCGCTGCCCTCGACCAGCACGGTGATGCGCTGCGGCCAGGCGGAAGACGAGGCTCATGTCGTGCTCGATCACCAGGATGGTGAGCGCCGCCGGCAGGCGCAGCAGCAGATCGAGCAGGGCGAAGCGGTCGGACGCGGCGAGCCCCGCCGCCGGCTCGTCGAGCAGCAGCGTCTTGGGCTCGAGCGCCAGCACGAGCGCGATCTCGACCAGCCGGCGCTGGCCATAGGGAAGATCGGCGACCGGCCGCGGCGCGAGCGCGAGCAGCCCGAGGCTGTCGAGAAGCGCGCGCGGTGCCGTCCATGAGTTCCGGCCGCGCCCGCACGCTGCCCCAGAAGCGCCGGCCGGTGCCGAGCCGCGCGGCCAGCGCCAGCGCCACGTTCTCGGCCACCGAAGGCGCGGGAAGAGCGAGCTGATCTGGAAGGTGCGGGCCAGGCCCAAGGCCGACGCGGCGCTCCGGCGACAGGTTCGTGATGTCGACGCCGTCGAGGCGGATGACACCCTCGGAGGGCTGCAACAAGCCGGAGACGAGATTGACGAGCGTCGTCTTGCCGGCGCCGTTGGGGCCGATCAGCGCGTGGCGCGCGCCCGGCTCCAACGTCAGCGAGATGCCGCGCGCAACGCGCAGCGCGCCGAAGCTCTTGGAGACGTGCTCCACAGCCAGCGCAGGCACGCTCACGCGCGGCTCCGGCGCGTATCCGGCGCGCGCCGCCAGCGTCTCGATCAGGCCGACCAGACCTTGCGGCGCGTAGCGCACCGCCAGGATCAGCACGATGCCGATGGCGAACAGCCAGTGGAAGGGACTGATCGCGGCAGCGCGGTCGGAGAGCACGACGAAGACGAAGGCGCCGAGGAACGCGCCGTAGAGGCTGCCGGTGCCGCCGAGGATGAGCATGACCAGCACGTTGCCGGAGAGCGTGAAGGTGAGGCTGTCGAGGCCGACGAGCTTCGTCACCTGCGCCGAGAGCCCGCCGGCGACCGCGGCAAACGCACCCGAGATGGCGTAGAGCGCGACCAGGCGCCGCGTCACCGGCACGCCCAGCATGCGCATGCGCACGGGGTTCTCGCGGATGCCCTTGACGGCAAGCCCGAACGGCGAGTTGACCAGCGCCTTGCTAAGGAAGAACACCACCGCCATGACGCCGGCGCCGTACCAATAGGCGGTCTGCCCGGCGAGATCGAAGGAGAAGACGCCGAACACCGGCGCGATCTCGAAGCCGAAGAGCCCATCGGCGCCGCCGGTCACCGACCTTGAAGGTATTGGCAAGCTCGTGCAGCAGCGTGGCGACGGCCAGCGTCAGCATGACGAGCGTGAGGCCGCGGGTGCGCAGGATGAGCAGCCCCGCGATAAGTCCGGTAAGGCCGCCCGCCACGCCCGCGACGAGGAGCCCGCTGATCGGCTCGGACGATACATACATCGCGTAAAGCCCGGCGGCATAGGCGCCCACGCCGAAGAAGGCGGCATGGCCGAGCGTCGCGACGCCGCCATAGCCAAGCGCCAGATCGAGCGCGAGCGCGAAGATGACGCTGATCATCACCTGCGTGCCGAGCGGCAGATAGCTCGTTGAAGGCGAAATAAAGCGCGACGACCGCGACCCAGGGCAGGGCGTCGATCCACGACAGGTTGTGGCGCGAGAATGCGTCGCGGACTATCCTGGCGGGCGGCCGGCTGCGGCGCGTCATCGTCTGCCTCAGCCCCGCACGAACACGCCCTGCGGGCGCCACAGCAGGATCACCAGCACGGCGAGATAGATCACGAAGGCGCCCGCCGCCGGCACGAAATAGCGCCCGAACGTGTCGATGATGCCGAGAAGGAGCGCGGCATAGAACGAGCCCTTGAGACTGCCAAGCCCGCCCACCGCCACCACCATCAGCACGCGGCACGAGATATTCCAGCGCATACCACGGCTCGAGCGGCAGGAGCTGGCTGCCCAAAAACCCCGCCGCCGCGGCAAGGCCGCAGCCGACCGCGAAGGTGATGGAGAACACGCGCGGCACGTCGATGCCGACGCAGCGCGCCATGCGCGGATTGTCGACCGCGGCGCGCAGGCGCGCGCCGAAATCCGTGTATTCGAGGATCGCCCACAACACGCCGGCGATCACCGTGCTGACCACGATGATGGCGGCGCGATAGGCGGAAATGCTGATGGCGCCGAAATTCACGTTGGTGGTGAGGAATTGCGGAATCGGCACCGCTTTCAGGTTGGAGCCGTAGGCCAGATTGGCGCTCGCCACCATGATGAAGGTGAGGCCGATGGTCATCAGGATCTGCCCGAGATCGCCGGTGGCATAGACCCAGCGATAGACCGTGCGCTCGAGCGCCACGCCCAGGACCATCGTCGCCGCGATGGCGATGGCCAGCGATGCGGCAAGGCCGAGCCCCACGTCGCTGACGAGAGTGAAGCCGAGATAGCCGCCGACCATGGCGAAGCCGCAATGCGCGAGATTGGCGATCCGCATCACCCCCAGCGTGATGGTGAGCCCGACCGACATGAGGAACAGAATCATGGCATAAGCGATGCCATCGACCAGCAACGCGAGCGTCGTTGCCGCCAAGTGCATCATGCCGATCCATTCCCCCCACGCATGGCGGCCATGAATACAGGGGGCAGTCGGCAAAGGCAACGCACGGGCCTGTGAAGCCGCAACACCGGCGCCCGGGGCGTCATTTGAGGCGTGAGCGGCCACTTTTCCGCAGGTTTTAGCCCGCATTAACCGGAACCATTCTAGGGTGACGCCGGACTTTTTCTTGCCGGAGCATCGATGTCGTGAGGCAGACCGTCGCAACCGCCCGGGTTCTCCGGCCCCCTCCGCCGCGCGGAAAGGTGGTGACGCCTTATCGGCAACCGGCCGACGCGCTCGATCCGCCGGCCTTCTCCATCGCCGCCGCCGAGGCCTGGGCCTTGGCAAGATCGTCCCGGCTGCCGGCCGATCTCTTCCGGCTCACGGCGCTGTGGCACCTCGACCTCATTCGTCAGCACACCGCCGGCGAACGGAACGCGCGCTATGTGATGAAACTGGCGCAGTCGGTGAATTACGGCATCGCCTGCGCGCCCACGCTGCAGCGCGTCAGCGCTCATCCCGAGCGGATGGGACGCGATGCACGACACATCCTGCGCACCGAAGCCGGCCTCGACGAGGTCGACCGCGCGGCGCTGGTCGATCTGGTCATCGGCCACATTCCGGGACCGGCGCCCCGGCAGATCACGCTCGACCACACGGTGCTCGCTAAATATGCCGCGCGCTCGCGCATCTTCGCCGACGAGGCGGAACGGGCCTTGCGGCGCAAGGGCGCCCGCAACATCAAGGGAGCCAAGCCGCGCATCCTCGTCATCGGCGCCACCGCCGGCATGATCGGCGCGCTGGTGGAGCGCGGGTTCGAGGTCTCCGCCACCGACATGTCCCCGGCCATCGTCGGCAACGCACTGGGAGGCGTGATCGTCGACAGCGGGCAAACCGCCAACGCCCGGCTCATGAAGGCGGCCGATCTCGCCATCATCACCGGCCTCACCCTCACCAATCAAACCCTGCCGAGCCTCATGCGGCTCGCCAAGCGGCACAACACGTCGACGATGATCTGGGCGATCACCGGCCGCAACTTCGGTCAGTATTATACCGAGAGCGGCGCCGACTGCGTCGTGTCCGATCCCTCGCCCTTTCTGCTGTTGCCGGGTCCGCAGACGATCATGATCACGCGCCGGAAAAACTGACGCGCAACCACGCGCCATCCGCGAGCGCCGCAACCGTCGCTCGCCCGCATTCCCGTTGCGAGCCGCCATGCAAGAAAGCATAATGGCGAAAATTTGACGGGGAGGCTCTCAATGAAACAAACAATCGGCGCGCTTGCCGCAGCGCTGGTGCTGCTGGGCGCAGGATCGCTCGCCAAGGCCGAGACGGTCAAGGTCGGGCATCCTCGTCACCACCACCGGCCCCTATGCGCCCTGGGGCAAGGACTATCAGCAGGCGATCGGGCTCTATCTCGACCAGCACAACGGCAAGGACGGCAATCCCACCGTCGAGGTGATCTACCGCGACGTCGGCGGCGACAACCCGCCGCGCGCGCGCCAGCTCGCGCAGGAGATGGTCGTGCGCGACAAGGTCGCGGTGCTGGGCGGCCTGGAATTCACCACCACCGTGCTCGCCGTTTCCGACGTGATCAACCAGGCGAAGATTCCCGTTCGTGATCTTCAACTCGGCGACCGATTTCGTCACCGACAAGTCGCCCTTCTTCGTGCGCCCGACCTTCACCATGTGGACGACGGCGACGATCGCCGCGAAATAGGCGGCGGTCCATGACCTCAAGAAGGCGGTCATCGTCTCCGCCGACTATGCGCCCGGGCCACGGACGCGATCGAGGACTTCACCACGGGCCTGACCGAGGCCGGCGGCAAGGTGATCGACGTCATCAAGGTGCCGATGGGCACGACGGACTTCTCGAGCTATTTCCAGCGCATCGAGGACGACGCGCCCAATTGCCTCTACGTCTTCATGCCGGGCGGACCGATGTCGATCGGCATGGCCAAGGGCTATGCCGAGCGCGGCTGGGCGAAGAACCGGCATGAGCTTTCTGGGCGCGGCGACGAACGAGCGCGATCTGCCGGCGATCGGCGACGCCTCGATCGGCCAATCGGCGGTCGGCAGCTATGTTCCTGACCTCGACAATCCCATCAACAAGGCGTTCGTCGCCGCCTTCAAAGCGAAATACAACGGCGATCTGCCGACTTTCGCCACCGTCGCCGCCTATAACGGCATGGACCTCATCTTCCACATGCTCAAGGCCAGCCGCGGCCAGCACGATCCGGAGAAGATGATGGCGGCGGTCAAGGGCTATCTCGTGGCAGGGACCGCAGGGCCCCATGTCGATCGACCCCAAGTCGCGCGAGATGACCGCCAATCTCTATGTCAGCCAAGGTCGAGAAGGTGGACGGCACGCTCATCAACGAGCCGATCGAGACCTACAAGGACGTGCGCAACACCTGGCACGACTTGAACCCGCCGGCGAAATAAACGGAGCCTCGCCTTGCCCGCACGCACCACGCCGCCCTTCCGCGCCGACCACGTCGGCAGCCTCTTGCGCCCGCCCGAGCTGCACCAGGCGCGGGAGGCGCGCGCAGCGCAACGAAATCTCCGCCGCGGCGCTCGCGCGGATCGAGGACGAGGCGATCCGCGGCGCGGTCAAGCTGCAGGAGGAGATCGGCCTTAAAGCCATCACCGACGGCGAGTTCCGCCGCGGTTCGTGGAACCGCGACTTCCTCGCGGGCTTCTCGGGCGTCGAGGTCGTACAGGGCGGATCAGCGTCCGTTTCCATTCGGACGAAGGCGATGATGGCGAGCCGGCCCACCGGATTCCGCATCGTCGGCAAGCTCGGCCGCCCGCAGCCGATCTTCGTCGAGGCCGTTCAAATTCCTGAAATCGGTGACGCGCGAGACGCCCAAGGTGACGATCCCATCGCCCACGCTCCTGCATTTCCGCGGCGGGCGCGAGGCGATCGACCGCAAGACCTATCCCGACATGGACGGCTTCTATGCCGATCTCGCCCGCGTCTATCGCCGAAGAGATCGCCGATCTCGCCGCCGCCGGCTGCCGCTATCTCCAGATCGACGAGACCAATTTCGCCTATCTCTGCGATCCGGCCTGCGCCAGCAGGTGCAGACCAATATCGGCGAGGACCCGGCGAGCCTGCCGCACATCTATGCCAAGCTCCTGAACCAGGCGATCGCCGGCCGGCCCAAGGACATGGCGGTGTGCATCCATATCTGCCGCGGCAACAGCCAGAGCGCGTGGGTGGCCGAGGGCGGCTACGAGCCGGTGGCCGAGGCGCTCTTCAACGAGGTCGATGTCGACGGCTACTTCCTCGAATACGACAGCCCGCGCGCCGGCGATTTCGCGCCGCTGCGCTATCTGCCCAAGGGCAAGATCGCGGTGCTCGGCCTGGTCACGACCAAGCGGCCGCAGCTCGAGAGCAAGGACGATCTGAAGCGCCGCATCGACGAAGCCGCGCGCTATGCGCCCTTGGAGCAGCTCGCGCTGTCGCCGCAATGCGGCTTCGCCAGCGCGCCGAGGGCAACAAGATCACGCTCGCCGACGAGATCGCCAAGCTCCGCCTCGTCGTCGAAGTCGCGCGCGAGGTGTGGGGCTAGGGCGAAATCGGCGGCATTACGCGGTCGCGCATCCACGCGTTGGCCGCTTCGCAAATCAGACTGGAGGCCGGGATTAGTCCCCAGACGAACGGGACGTTATCACCTCCGTTTGCGCTGATCCCTCAATCCGCCTCGAAGCGTAATGCTTGGCGAAGCGCATCAGCGGCTCGTCCCAATCCGAACAGCACCGCGTCCGTCGCTCGCGCGATGCTCGAACTTGGTCCAGCACGGCGACGGCGAACGTATCGCCGCGCCGCCATGCGAAGCGCTCGTTGCCGACGATGCTCTCGCCGCTGCCCTCGACGGGGCAGAACACGCGGTTGGCGGTCGAGCGCTGACGCCGTGTCGTGGCGCCGCCGGCCAGCCGCTCCATCGTCAGGCCCATCGTCGGCATGGTCGGCGCCTCGAGCGTGATGCGCGGCCCGTGGAAGCCCTCGGGATCGGCCGTCGGCCTTGTCGAGGCGGCGCGCGATCTCGTCGCGCGGGAAGCGGTAGGGCGAGGTGGTGACCGGCGCGTCACGTTCTTCTCGAACTGGTCGGGGTGGTCCTCGTAGAACATCGTCTCCATGCAGATGCACCAGCGGCACGTCGAGCCCGTCGAGCCAATAGGCCGGCTCGTCGCCGTCATGGCCGTGCTCGTGCCAGCACCAGCCGGGGGTCAGCACGACGTCGCCGGTCTCCATCGGCGTCTTCTGCGCCGTCGACGGTCGAGTACGCGCCCTTGCGCGTCGAGGATGACGCGCAGCGCGTGCGGCGCGTGGCGGTGGCTGGGCGCGGCCTCGCCGGGCAGGATCATCTGATAGGCGCAGACGAGCGTGCGCGTGGTGGCGATGTCAGTTGCCGGGCAATGTCGGATTGCGCAGCACGAGATTGCGCCGCTCGGCGAGCGACACGTCGATGAGACGGCCGGCCGCATCGAGCGCCGCCTTGCATTCGTCATAGCGCCAGTGGGCCGGCACGAAGGCCGAGTGCGGTTCGCGCCCATAGGATCGGCTGGCTGCGCCGCACCCATCCCGGCGTCATGTTGATCTGCGCCGCCGCGTCGTAAAGCGCCTCGAGAGTCGGCACGTTGCGGATCATCTCGATCCGCTCGCCGCTGCTGCCGTCCGCCATGACATTCCTCCTCTGACTCGCTCCCACGATACCATTCTGCCAGAGGCCCGCCTGGCGCGAAAGCCCAGGCCCTGCGGGGCTTGACCCAAGGCAGAGCCGGCTCCATCAATTCGCGGCGTTCCGCGCGCGAGGAGGCGAGCCATGAAATGCTTTGAACTGCAAGCGCCAGTCTCGAAGGGCTGAAGCCGGCGGAGCGTGCGACGCCGAAGCCGGGACCGGGCCAGGTCGTGGTGCGCGTCAAGGCGGCCTCGCTCAACTACCGCGACCTCATGATCGCCGGCGGCGGCTATGCCCGCGGCGTGAAGCTGCCGCTCATCCCACTGTCGGACGGGGCCGGCGAGGTCGCCGAGGTCGGTGCCGAGGTGACGGGCGTGCGCGTCGGCGACCGCGTCGCCGGCACGTTCTTTCAGCATTGGACCACCGGCCCGGTTCGGCCCGACATCCAGGACGCAGCGCTGGGCGGCACGGTTGACGGCATGCTGACCGAGTACGCGCTGCTGGCGGGCGAGGGCGTGATCCGCGTTCCCGACCATCTCTCCGACGCCGAAGCGGCGACGTTGCCCTGCGCGGGCGTGACCGCGTGGAACGGGCTCGTCGAGGCCGGCGGGATCAGACCCGGCGATGCCGTGCTGCTGCTCGGCACCGGCGGGGTGTCGATCTTCGGCCTGCAATTCGCGCACGCTCGCAGGTGCGCGCGGCATCGTGCTGTCGTCGTCTGACGAGAAGCTCGAGCGGGCGCGGAAGATGGGCGCCAGCGAGACCATCAACTACCGCCAGGTGCCGGCGTGGGAGGACCGCGTGCGCGCGGCCACCGGCGGGCGCGGCGTCGATCACGTGCTGGACGTGACCGGCGGCGAGACGACGCAGCAGGTCCTTGGGCGCGATGCGGTCGGGCGGCCACATCGCCATCATCGGCGCGCGCAGCGGCCCTGGCGGCGAGCTCGACCGCCGCCAAATCCTGGGCCGCGGCCTGCGCGTCACCGGCATCAATGTCGGCAGCCGCGCCATGTTCGAGGCGATGAACCGCGCCATCGCCGCCAACGGCCTGCATCCCGTGATCGACCGCACCTTCCCGCTCGCTGCCGCGCCCGAGGCCTATCGCGACTTCGGCACCGGCAAGCATTTCGGCAAGGTCGTGATCACGCTGGGATGACGCAAATGGCCGGAACCGAAGCGATCAAGACGGCGACACGGGTCCTGCGCAAGGATCGCGGCCAGCGCTTTGCCGAGGTGGGCGTCGATCTCTGCGTTCTCGGCGCCGGCATCGCCGGCGTCTCGGCTGCGCTCGAGGCGGCGCGGCTCGGCCGCACGGTGGCGCTGGTCGATGGCCTGCCCGCGCTTGGCGGCCAGGCCGTCAATTCCGTGATCGGCACGTTCTGCGGCCTCTTCGCCAATGGCACGCATGGACGCCAGCTTACCCACGGCATCGCCGACGATATCCTGCGCGAGCTCGGCACCGAGGGCGCGCTGCATTACCGGCGCGGGCCGATGACTACGGTGGTGATGTATGACGAGGTGGCGCTGTCGCGCTGGGTCAATGAGGCCGTGCGCGCGGCGGGCATCACCGTCGTGCTGGGCGCGATCCTGCGCGGCGTCGCCTGGAACGGACGCCGCATCGCCCGGCTCGAACTCGCCACGCGATTCGGCGACCTAAGCCTTGCCGCGCAAGGCTTCGTCGATGCGAGCGGCGATGCAGCCCTCGCCTGGGAAGCGGGGCTGGCGTGCCGCGAATCCGCGGAAGGTCCGATCTATGGCACGCAGATGGTGGTGCTCGAAGGCGTCGACGAAGCGAACCAGCCCACCCGCGAGGCGCTGTCGCAGCGCGTGCACGAGCGCGCCGCGGCGGCGGGGCTGGTGCGCCACGACGGCTTCGCCTTCATCTTTCCGGGGCGCGGCACCGCGCTCGTCAATCTCACCCATGTCGAGACGCCGCTCGACCCGGTGGCGGCATCGGCCAATGCGCTCGCCGGCCGGGCGCAGGCGGACAAGGTGGTGGCGTTTTTGAAGCGAGAATATCCCGCCTGTTTCGGCAACGCGCGCGTGCGCACCTACGGCTTTCCCGGCATCCGCCAGACGCGCTGGCTCGCCGCCAGCCGCCAGCTTCTCGTCGAGGATGTCCGCGCCGGCACGCGCTTTCCCGATGCCGTGGCGCGTACGGCCTGGCCCATCGAGCTGCATGACCGCGCCGAGGGCTATGTGTGGGAACCGTTCGCCGAGGATCATCTCCACTATGTGCCGCTGGGCAGCATGGTCGCCCCCGAGGCGGACAATCTCGTCGCCGCCGGGCGCTGCATCGACGGCGACGTGGCGGCACTCTCGAGCGTGCGGGTCATGGGGCCGTGCATCGCCATGGGTGCCGCGGCGGCCCACGCTCTCGACCTCGCCGGCGCCGGCAGCGTCCACCAGATCGACCAGGACGCGCTCGCCCGGCGCATCCGCGCGAATATCACGGATTAGGCTCCTCTCCGCGGTCATTGCGAGCGCAAGCGAAGCAATCTCCAACCGGTGGAAGATTGCTTCGTCGCTGCGCTCCTCGCAATGACATCGCTGATTCAGCGCCCGCGGGTGACGGACAAGGCCAGGCGATTTCACCCGAGCGGATCGCGCGTCTATCCCCATAGTTTCTTGCTGGCGACACGGGCGCCTTGGGCGAGCGCTTCGAGCTTGGCCCAGGCCATGTCGGGATGGATGCGGCCGCCCATGCCGCAATCGGTCGAGGCGATGACGCGCTCGCGCCCGACGATGTCGGTGAAGCGCCAGATGCGCTGGGCGACGAGATCGGGGTGCTCGACCACGTTGGTCGCGTGGCTGACCACGCCCGGCAGGATGAATTTATGCTGTGGCAGCTTGACGTCCTGCCACACCGTCCATTCATGTTCGTGGCGGACATTGCCCGCCTCGAACGAATAGGCGTCGCACTTGATCGCCAGCATCGTGTCGATGATGTCGCGCATCGGCAGGTCGGTGACATGCGGGCCGTGCCAGCTTCCCCAGCACAGGTGGAAGCGGATGCGGTCCTCGGGCAGGCCCTTGATGGCGTGGTTGAGCGCCTCCACCCGGACCAGGGTGAATTTCTTGTACGCCTCGAGGCTAGGCTCGGGCACGATCTGGTCCCAATTCTCGGCGATCCCGGGATCGTCGAGCTGCAGGATGAGGCCGGCATCGACGATCGCCTTGTACTCCTCGCGCATGGCATCGGCGCAGGCGAACAGGAAATCATCATCCGTCTTGTAATGGAGATTGCCCAGCCGAGCCGCGCTGCCGGGGGCAATCGCGGTCATGAACCCCTCGGCCACGCCGCTGGCTTTGAGCGCCGCCCTGAAATGCGCGATATCCGCCTTGATCGCGTCCTGACCGATATACGCGACCGGTCCGACGCAGATCGGCCGCACGAAGGGCTGGCGTCCGATCGAGATGTTGGAATCGGGATCGCTATAGGCGGCGCTGAATTTCGCGCGGTCGCGCCGCTTGGCGAAGCCCGCCATCACGAGATCGCCCGGATGCGCCGGCCGCGGCGGAACGTCGGGCGGATTGTCGAGCTGGAGACCGCTCAGCCGGGTGAAGGAGTAGCTGAGCCAGGAGCGATAATTGACCGCATGTCCCATCGACTTGCCGAATTCGCCGTCGCCGGCTATGTCGATGCCGGCGTCCTTCTGGCGCCGCACCACATCGACGACCGCGGATTGCAGCAGGTCCTGGAACTCGCGCTCGTCGCTGGTCCCGCCCTCCTCGCGCAGACGGTTGGCCTCGATCAGATCATCGGGGCGCGGCAGGCTGCCGACATGGCTGGTGATGATGCGATCGTGACTGCCTCTCATGGTCGTCTCCTTGCGAGGGAAAGGGATCTCACCCGACCGTCGTGCCGCCATCGATGGGAATGACGGTGCCGGTGATGAAGCTCGAGGCCGGCGAGGCCAGGAGCAGCGCGAGGCCCTTGATCTCGTCGGTCCGCGCGATGCGGCCAAGCGGGACCGTGCGCTCGAACTCACGCACCACCTCGGGGTGGCGATGGAGGCGTCCGCCGGCAATGTTGGTGAGGAACGGGCCGGGCGCGATCGCATTGACCATGACGTTGAACGGCGCCAGCTCGCGCGCGGCCTGGCGCACGATGTTGATGATCGCCGCCTTGGTCGCGGCATAGGCATAGCCGCACATGTGCTCGGCGCGCAGGCCCGCGATCGATGCGGTGACGACGATGCGCCCGCTCTTCTGCCGCTTCATCGGCTCGGCCGCCACGCGCATGGTCTGGAACACGCTGGTGAGGTTGATGTGCAACACCTCGTTCCAGCGCGCGAGGTCGACCGCACCCATCCGGCCTTCCTCGGTAAGAAAGCCGGGGCCGGCGCTGATGCCGGCATTGGCGAAGGCCGCATCGAGCCTTCCGTGCCGCTCGGCGACACCCTCGATGGTCCGGCGCAGCGCCTCGAGGTCACCGACATCGACGACCGCCGCCGCGACATCATGGCCGGCGCGAGCCAGCCGCGTCACCGCCTGATCGAGCGAAGCCGCATCCTTGTCGGCGAGCGTGACGCGGGCGCCATTCTCGGCCATGACCTCGGCCATGGCGAGCCCGAGCCCGCTGGCCGCGCCGGTGACGATGGCGACGTGCCCGTGGACATCGAACAGCCGTTCGGCCTTCATCGCGCCCTCCCCTTGTCCCGCGCGAGCATAACCTGCCGGTGCGCCCCCGTCATGCGCGCCCGTGGCCGCAAGTCCGCCGTCCTTTTGCTTTGCCTCGGCCGCGCGGGTGCGAGAAAATGCCGGCCAAAGCGATAAGGAGACCGGGCGGGCCCTCGAGGCCATGCACCGGTTCATGTCAGGGGAGTGCAAGCCATGGGAGCGATTTTCCGCAATCGCTGGTGGGTGGTATTCGCGTCGATGTGCGGGCTTCTCGTCGGCTCGGGCGCGGTCAATGTCTTCGCCCTGGGCGTGTTCCTGAAGCCGGTGACCGCGGACCTTCACGTCGGCCGCGGCTATTTCGCCTCGGGCATTCTGCTGTCCTCGGTCCTCACCGCGCTCGGTTGCTTCGTCGTCGGCTTTCTTCTCGACCGCTTCGGCACGCGGCGCGTGATGATCCCGGGCCTCCTGCTCTATGCCGCGGCCACGGCCGGGTATTCAATGCTGGCGGCCTCGCCCTTCGTGCTCTACGCGCTCTTCACCTGCACCGGCCTCGTCGGCGTCATCGGCTCTCCTGTCCCCTATGGCTGCGTCGTCGCCAAGTGGTTCGACGTGAGGCGCGGCCTGGCGCTGGGTATCTCCCAGGCCGGGGTGGGATTGGGGCTGGCCCTGGTACCGCAGATCGCCGAGCGCCTGATCGCGCATTTCGGCTGGCGCGAAGGATTTCTCGGCATGGGCGTGACCGTCCTGGTCATCGCCTTCATTCCGGTCGCGCTCTTCCTGCGCGATCCCTCGCCCGCGGACCGGGCGCGGGTGAGTGACGTGGCGCCGGTAGGGAATCTTCCCGGCATGACCGCGGCTCAAGCCATCTTTGGCCAGTGGCGGTTCTGGGCGCTCTGCCTGGTGTTCTTTCTCGCGGTCACCTCGGTCAACGGCACCCTCACCCATGTCGTAGCCTTCCTCACCGACCGCGGCATTCCCATCACGACGGCGACGGCGGCGCTATCCTCGGCCGGGATCGCGCTGTTGCTGGGGCGTGCCTTCTCGGGCTGGTGCATCGACCGGTTTTTCGCGCCCCATGTCGGGATCGTGTTCTTTCTCTTTCCGATGGTCGGAATCGCCTTGCTGGCGAGCGGCGCCAAGGGCGCGGTGCCGATCATCGGCACCGTGTGCCTGGGCCTGGCCATTGGCGCCGAGGCCGACCTTCTCGCCTATTTCGTCAGCCGCTATTTCGGCCTGCGCGACTACGGCAAGATCTACGGCAGCATGTTCGGTATCTTCGCCATTGCCGCCGGCTTCGGGCCGTGGCTCGGCGGCACGATCTACGACCACTTCCATTCGTACATGCCGCTTTTCATGTTCGACGAGGTGGCGATCGTGGCGATTTGTGCTCTGTTGGCGCCGCTGGGGCCCTATGCCTACCCCGCGCCAGGGCAAACCGCGCGCGGGCGCAGGCTGCGCGTCGCCGCCTGATCCGGCGCCGTGCGCCCTATTGCTCCGGCGCGGGCTTGGTGATGATGCGCTCGACCTCGCTTTCGGCCACGCCGTAGGCGTCGGCGACCTGCCGAATGGTCATGCCATAGGTGGTCAAGACGCGGATGCGGCCATGCTCCGACCGCGGGATCGCGCCGTCGGGCCCTTTTTCCACAGCCACGCGCCGCGACCGCCGCTTGCGCTCCGGCGGCGGTTGCGGGGCGGGCGCCGGCTGGGGTTGCGGCACCATGAGGATGCGCGGCGCGCGCGGCGGCGGTGCCGGCTCGGCCGGCGGCGCCCCATCGGATTGCACGGTTGGATCTTCGGTGGCGGGCGACGGCTGCTTCGGCTTGAACAGAGCCTCCGCAGCCTCGCGGGCGTTGCGCGGCGGATTTTCGTCAGACACGCATTTTCTCGGGCGGCAACCGGACGGAATTGCTCGTAGCGCTATAACTAGGCGCTCCCCCGCCGGAAAGCAATTCCGGCGGATTCACGCTGGGTCGGCCTTATGCCACCGCTAAACCGGGAAGACCAGGGCCTCGGCCGACGGGGTCTTTTCGTCCTCCGGCGTGCGCCTCAAATCGAGCTGTTGCGCCAGAAACGCGGCGGCCAGGCGGCGGCGGTAGCGCACGACCTCCGAATCAGGCCGCAGCAGGAATTCGTTATCCCGGGATTCCCCGAGATCGTGGATCGCCGAGGCGACCCAGCGATCCTCGGCCGAGGTGTGGATCTGGCGGAGTTTAACGACCTTGTCGAAATGTTCCTGGAGCTCGTCGCGCTCGGCGTGCGTCTCGGCGCGCCAGCTCGCATAGCGGAACATGCGGGTGTGGCGATAGTCGATCGGCACCGAGAACAGGCGCGAGACATAGGGGCGCGTGCCCGCGACCGGGCGGATAGCGACGGTGACGAGACACGGCAGGTTGAAGCGCTGCCCGCGCAGCTTGTGATAGGTGTGGCCGTGGTCGAGCAGGTTGCCCTGCTTGTCGACGGGTACGCCGCGCGGGCCCTGCTCGGTGGCGACGATCTTCACGCGGCGATCGGCCAACGGAACGACCGTCCCGTCGCCGGCCCGGCCGCGTTGCAGTTTCGCCGCCACCGCGGGATCGAGGTAGCCGAGCACCGCCGGATGGTGCTGCGACTGCCCATGCAGGATCGGCGCATGAAACCCGTCGCCGCCGTCGAGCGAGACCATCCAGTTGCAATCCCATATCTCCGGCGGACAGCGAAAATGCACGAACCGGTCGGGATGGAGCAATTCCTCCGGCACGGATTCTTCCAGCGGCGGCGGCGGAAACCGCGTCACGTCGCCGAGATAGGCCCAAACATAGCCGCCCAGCTCCTGCGTCGGATAGGCCTTCACGTCGAGTTAACCCAAGAGCGTGCCCGGATCGGGCTCCCACGGAATGAGGGTGCAGCTTCCATTGCCATTGAAGCGCAGTCCGTGAAATGGGCATTGCAGATCGCCCGCTACCACCTGCCCGATCGAGAGTTCTGATATAGCGGTGCGGACAGCGGTCCGAGAGGACATGCGGCCGGCCGGCGCTGTCGCGGAAGAGAGCCAGGTCCTCGTCCAGGCATTTGACCCCGATCGCCCGGTCTGCCGGCAGGTCCTCGCTCGGAAGAATGATGTACCAGAAGTTATGGAGCCCGAGTTCCAACCCCTTTGGGACGCCACGCACGAGTTCGGGCCACGGCGATCTTCCCGCGGTGGCGGTTATCAGCGTAGGCGTATCGGCCATCTGCGCCGCGCTCCCAATGTTCGCTCGGCTCCGGGAACGATTTCTGGCACTATGGAACCGCAATATTGTAAGAAACACTGTAAGAAACGCATCGGCCCGCCCGCAAGGCGGCATCGTGCATAAGCTTTATGTACGTCATTCATGTGATGTTTATGGGCTGCCGTGCGACGGCGTGGCATGATCTTTACAGAAATCGCCGCCTTGCATGGAAATCTCGCTGGCGCGGCCAGATGATTGGGGGAGCCATGCCGCAAACCCAAACCATCGATGTCTCGCGGCTCGTCGATGACCGCAAGATCGGCGCGCTCAACATCAAGATCCTGATCATCACCTCCCTTCTCGCGATGTTCGAAGGGTACGATCAATCGTCATTGGGCTTCGTCGCGCCGGCCCTCATTCGGGACTGGCATATCGTCCCTAGGGGCGATCTCGGCCCGGTGTTCAGCGTGGTCGTCTTCGGCAACCTGATCGGGGCGCCGGTATTCGGCTATATCGGCGACCGCTTCGGTCGAAAGAATGCGATCCTTTTGTCCATTCTTCTGTTCGCCGTCTTTACCATCGCAACGCCCTTCACGTCCGATCTGAAGCTCCTGTTCTATGTTCGTCTGCTCGTCGGGTTCGGCCTCGGCGGCGCCTTGCCCAATCTCGTCGCCATCAATGCAGATTTCGCGCCCAAGACCGCGCGCGCGACGATGATCATCATCATGAGTTGTGGCCTGACGGCGGGCGCCGGCGTGGTCGGCCTCATCACCGCCTGGCTGATGCCCCAACTACGTGCCAACCATCGTGAATTCCGCCGGCATGTCGCCGGCCAACGCGGCCTGGGCGCTGACCGCCATGTATCTCGGCGGCGAGTTCGGTCCGCTGCTGCTGTGCCGCCCGCTCGACCGCAGCGGCTTCAACGCGATGACGATCCTGTTCGCGGTCCCGATCGTTGCCTTCGCCTGCCTCGGCGTGGTCGGCACGTCGCAGCTTGCGATCACGGCGCCCCTCTTCGTCACCGGCGCGTGCATCCTGGGCGTCCAGGCCGCGCTCCATGTGCCGCCGGGCATGATCTACCCGACATCCATCCGTGCGAACGGCGCCGGCTGGGCCTTCGGCATCGCCCGGTTCGGCACCATCTTCGGCACCCTCGTCGGCGGGATGCTACTCAATATGGGGCTGCCGCTGTCGACGATGTTTCTCGTCGCGTCGGTCCCCTACATCATCGGGACGCTCGCCTCGATGGTGCTCGCGGGCCAATACGAGAAGCGGTTCGGCGGTGCCGCGCCGCGCTGTGATCGGCGAGGCCTAGGGGAGAAGTGCGATCTCGCGGTGGAGTGCCAGGAGAAGCGGGATCGTCTCGGGCGGACGCCGGCCCAGGCCGCACTCGGTGGCGATGCCGAAATGCGGGGCCACGCGCCGAGCCGCGGCGAGGCGACGCTTCGCGCCGTCGATGCCATCGGTAAAGTGGACGAGACCGAGATAGAACTCCGTCCCCGGCTTCAGCGCGAGCTGCCGCAGCGGCGCGAAATAGGCATCATCGTCGCGATCGCGCGGCACCGGCATGTGTATCCAGGCGATCGGGCGGGTGATCGCGGCGGCAAGGCGATTGGCGAACTCGACCATGAGCGCGGTATCCTTGGGTTCGACAACATGCTTGTGCCCGGGGTCGCCGTAGCACAGATGCAGCCCGAGCTCGACCTCGGGCGGGATCGGATTGCTGATCCGGGCGATCGCTTCGACGAGCTCGGCCATCGACCAGATCTTGGCCATCGCCGGCACTTCGAGGATGCGGTCGATCTCCACCGCGATGTCCCATTGGATCGCCAGATCGCGGTGCGGGATGGCGGCGCAGATCGCGGCGACTTCGCCCGCGAGACGGCGCTCGAAAACCGGCCAGATGGTGCGGATCTGCGAGGGAACGATGAACGCGAGCACGATCGCCAGCGGTGTCGGCAGGCTGACCTGGAAGCGCGTGCCGGCGGGGATCTTGCCGGCGTCGCGCAGCCGCACGAACTCCTGGTAGGACCGCACCGCCGCCTCGAGATAGCCGAGCGCGCCGAAATCGACGTCGGCCGCGGTTGCGCCCGCCTTGAGCTTGTATTGCGTGAATTTCGAGGCGTCGCCCTTGACTTCACGCATGCCGCCGACCTCGATCCCCGTCGCGCGCTGCATCGTCGCCGCTTGCCACAACAGCCATTGCTTGCGCGGGCCGACCTCACCGTCCGGTATCCGCTTGACCAGCGGACCCAGGATCGAGCCCACAGCCTCGAACACCGCGCCAGCCGAATCAAAGGGGACGCTGCCGAGGAGGAGGACCGGACGCTCGTTCGGGGTACTCATAAGGACCGCCGTTTCTCAGGGGTGGAAGAGCTTCACGATCGAGCGCCTGAACCAGCGATTGGTGGGATCGGCATGATAGCGCTCGTGCCAGTAGATCTTGATCTCGTAGGTCGGCAACGCGACCGGCGGCGGCATCACGAAATTTCGGATGGTCCGCCCGCACCACGCAGACGTAGCGCACGCGATGG
The DNA here is from genome assembly GCA_963832575.1 of uncultured Alphaproteobacteria bacterium. GTDB lineage: Bacteria > Pseudomonadota > Alphaproteobacteria > ATCC43930 > CGMCC-115725 > DATJLY01. Next base: position 162,854 of record CAWHUT010000006.1, on the reverse strand, counting down.
AGGGCCGACTGACGGAACCCGACCGTGAGATTGGTGAAGAACCCGACCGCGACATCGATCTCGCCGGAGGCGAGCGCCGCACCGGGGCTGGCCCAACGGCACCGGATAGACCCGTACGCTGGTGCCCGGAGCCTCCGTCTTCAGATGCGCCAAGAGCCGCGGCAGAATGACCATCTGTCCGACATCATTGAGATAGATATTGAAGCGGCGCGTATTGGTGCGCGGATCGAATGGCTGGTTCGCCGTCAAACCCGCCAGCAGCGCGTCGAGCGACAGCCGGGCGGCCGCGCCCAGGCGCTCGCCATAGGGCGTCGGGTGAACTCCACCGGCATTGCGTACGAACAGCGGATCGCCGATCCGCTGGCGCAGCTTCGCCAGCGCATGACTGGCGGCCGATTGGGAAAGCCCGATCCGCGCCGCGGCCGAGGACAGATTGCGCGACTCGGCGAGCGCCGCCAGCAGCCTCACCTGGGTGAAGTCGAGCCCATCCAGTTGCATGAGCGACATACTAGACATGCACGCGGTCGATGCGCCATCCGCTTTCGGGGCCGTCGCGTCCCGCGGGCACCGCCGGCACGGGTCGAGTTGACAGGGGCTTCGCCCTGCTTCCAAAGTCCCGGGCATCCGCCGACACGACGGGAGTTCGGACATGAAGGCCGTATGGTACGAACGCAAGGGCGCGGCCCGCGACGTGCTGGTTTCGGGCGACCGGCCGGACCCGCAGCCGGGACCCGGCGAGGTCCGCGTCAAGGTCGTGGTCTCCGGGATCAACCCTTCCGACATCAAGGGGCGTATCGGCTGGCGCGGGGCGAAGGAGATGGCCTATCCCCTGATCATTCCACATCAGGACGGCGCGGGCGTCATCGACCGGGTCGGACCAGGCGTGGCCGAGAGCCGCACCGGCGAACGCGTCTGGGTCTATGAAGCCCAGCGCGGCCGCGCCTTCGGCACGGCGGCGGAATACGTGGTCGTCCCGTCCGAGCAGGCGGTGCGCCTGCCCGATGGCACCGACTTCGCCACCGGCGCGGCGCTCGGCGTGCCCGCGCTCACCGCGCATCGCGCGCTCTTCATCGACGGCAGCATCCTGGGCCAGACGGTGCTCGTCACCGGCGGCGCGGGAGCCGTAGGGCTGGCAACGGTTCTTTTGGCGAAATGGGCGGGCGCGCGCGTCATCGCGACGGTGAGCCGCGCCGAGCAGGCGGCGGTCGCGCGCGAAGCGGGTGCCGACTGGGTCATCAACCGCAAGGACGAGGATGTCGCCGCCCGGGTCGGCGCGCTAACCGGCGGCGCCGGCGTCGACCGCGTGGTCGATGTCGCCTTCGAGGCCAATCTCGAGGCGAACCTCGCGGCGCTCAAGACCAACGGCGTGATCTCGACCTATGCGCCGGCCGCCGAATTTCCCGATGTGCGGCTGCCGTTCTATCAGCTCTTCGCGAAGGCGATCACCGTTCACCTCATCTATGTCTATGTGATGTCGCGCCAGGCGCACGTTGAAGCGGTGCGCGATGTCACCGCGGCGCTCGAGGCCGGCCGCTATCGGCCCCATATCGGCCCGCGCTTCACGCTGACGCAAACGGTGGCCGCGCATGAGGCGCAGGAAAGCGGCAGGACGATCGGCAAAATCCTCGTCGATGTCGCCAGCGCCTGAGCGTGGGGCGCCGGGGGCAGGAAATGGCCGAGGATCCGACCTATACTGAATACCGCGCCGATTTCGGCCGGTTGCGCCGGCACACCAGCGCCCCGCTGCGCGCCGGCAATTTCGAATACCAGGTCTATCCCTTCGACCCGCCGCGCGAGCTTCGCGAGAACCGGATCGGGAGGCACAAGGTCGTGGTGGTCGGCGGCGGGCTGGCCGGCCTCACCGCCGCCGTCGATCTCGGCGTTCGCGGCATCCCCTGCGTGCTGCTCGACGACAACAACACCGTGAGCTCCGGCAGCCGTTCGATCGCGCAAGGCAAGCGCACGATGGAGATCGCGACGCGGCTCGGCATCGCCGAGCGCATGACCGCCAAGGGCATCTGGTGGTCGAAGGGCAACACGCTCATCGGCGACGACGTGATCTATGCCTTCGACCTGCTGCCGGAAGGCAAAGAGAAATACAGCGCCTTCCTGTGTCTGCCGCAATATTACGTCGAGACCATCCTGGTCGAGCGTGCCCGTGAATTGCCGGGCGTGGACATCCGCTGGTCGAACCGTGTCGTGGCGGCGGCGCAGGACGGCGACGCCGTGCACCTCGACATCGCCACGCCGGCCGGCAGCTACGCCATCGACGCCGATTGGGTGATCGCGTGCGACGGCGTGCGTTCGACGGTGCGCGGCGCGCTCGGCGTTCCCTTCGCCGGCGACAGCTTCGTCGACAAGTTCGTGATCTGCGACGTGAAGATGGTGTTCAACTTTCCGCCGCAGCGCATGTTCTGGTTCGCGCCGACCTTCGACAAGAGCAACATCGCGCTGATGCACCAGCAGCCCGATGCGATCTGGCGCATCGACTGGCAGTTGCGGCCCGACGACGATCCCGAGGTCGAATGCGCGCCGGAGCGGGTGAACCAGCGGCTGGCGCGGATGTTCGGCCCGGATGTCGCGTTCGAGACGCAATTCGCCAGCATCTATGCCTTCGAAGTGCGCCGCGTCGACAAGTTCCGCCACGGCCGCGTCTTCTTCGCCGGTGATGCCGCGCATCAGCTTTCGCCCTTCGGCGGCGGTCGCGGTGGCAATTCCGCCATCCAGGATGTCGACAACCTCGTGTGGAAGCTCGCCCATGTGCTTACGGGCAAGGCGCCGGAGCGTCTTCTCGACAGCTATGACGCCGAGCGCATTCCCGTCGCCGACGAGAACATGCGGCTGTCGCGGCGGGCGGCGGAGTTCATCACTCCGACCTCGGCGCATTCGCTGGCGCTGCGCAATGGCGTGCTGGCGTTGGCGCCGCAACACGCCTTCGCCAAGGTGCTGATCAATACCGGCCGGCTGTCGGTGGCGCCCAATCTCCAGGGATCGCCGCTCATCACCCCCGATGCGGAGCGCTGGGACACGCCCGTCACGCCCGGCGCCGCCGCGGTCGATGCGCCGGTCGGCGCCAGCGATGACGGCGATTGGCTGATCCACCATCTCGGCGGCGACTTCACCCTCATGCTGCAGGCCGGACCGGGCGAAGACGCCGCCCTCATCGCGGCGCTGCGGCACGACGCCGTTCCCGTCCGCGTCCTCGTCGTGCGCGCGGAACCCGATGCCGGCATTGCCGGCGCGGCGATGCTCCACGACCGCGAGGGCCTGCTGCGCCGGCGTTACGACCTGCTTCCGGGCAGCGCCTATCTCTTCCGCCCCGACCAGCATGTCGCCGCGCGCTGGCGTGCGGTCGATGCCGATGCAGTGCGCCGCGCGGTACGGCGATCGCTCGGCGAAGACGTCCAGGGAGAACCTGCATGAGCGAGCCGTCCATCCGACCTGAGCCACGCTTGGCGGCACCCGACGATGTCTATGAGGCGCTGCTGTCGTTGGCCGACGGGCTTGACGAGGCTGCGGCACACACCGCGCTCGCGGCATTCGCGCTCCTCCTGGCAAATCACATCGGCGATGACGCGGTTGTGTTGCAGGCCGTCGCCGCGGTGAAGCGCGCCTTCGCGCAATACCCCCAAGCGATGACGGTCGGCGCCCGCCACCCCGACGGGCAGAGCTATCACGTTGGCGGCGCGCTCGCCGCGCTGCGCAAGGTCATCGAACTGAAGCCGGCGCCCAGCGTTCCCGGAGCGTTGACGAGCTGACGCCGCGCGCCGGCTTGCTTGACAAACTTGCAGGCGGCATCGATCCTGCAAAAAAGTCAGGCCTGGAAAAAAGTCGGGGAGGACGCCATGCGCGCCATAACAGTCGCCATCATCGCTGCCGTCATATTCCTAGCGCAAGGCGCAGCGATCGCCGATCCCGTGCTGATCCGCCTTGCCTATATCGTGCCGGTGTCGAACTGGGCGACGATGCTGTTCCAGGAACCCGGCATCGCCACGCACCTCAACAAGTCCTACACCTTCGAGGCCGTCCACTTCCAGGGCACGCCGCAGCTCGTTCAGGCGCATGCCGTCAACGAGCTCGAAGTCGGCGACCACGGCTATTCCTCGCTGGTGTTCGGCGTCGTCAATGCGGGCCTCGATCTCCGCGTCATCGCCGATGAATTGCAGGACGGGGTCGTCGGCTACTACAGCAACCAGTACCTCGTGCGGAACGATAGTCCGATCAAGACGGTCGAGGATCTCAAGGGCAAGATCCTCGGGATCAACGCCAAGGGCAGCGGCATCGACATTCCGCTGCGCGCCATGCTGCGCAAGCATCACCTGAGCGACAACGACGTCACCCTCGTTGAAGGCCCGATCCCGGCATTGCCGGCGATGCTGGCGGACCGGAAGATCGATCTGGCGGCCCTGCCGCTGCCTTTTACCGCCGATCCGCGGATCACCTCGACCGACCACCCGCTCTTTCTTCAGCGCGATGCGGCGGGCGTTTCGCCGCTGGCGTTCTGGGCGGTGCGGGCGAGCTTCATCGCCGCGCATCGCGCAGCGCTCGTCGATTTTCTCGAGGATGTCCTGCGGCAGGAGCGGTGGTATCTCGATCCCGCGAATCACGCGAAGGCGATGGAAATCGCCTCCCGCGTCGGCAAGCAGCCGCCCGCGTATTATGACAAGTGGCTCTTCGTCAAGAACGGCGAGAATGGCGACTATTACCGCGATCCCAACGGCGTGCCCAACATCGACGCGATTCAGGCCAACGTCAACCTGCAGCACGAGCTGGGCTTCGCCAAGGAGACCATCGACGTCAAGAAATACACCGATCTGAGCCTCATCAAGGAGGCCGCTGCGCGCCTGCAATAGCGCGAGGCTCAGCCGTCGACCGAGGCGACCGTTACGCACGCCGCCACAGGCGCTGCGACGCAAGCGCCGCACCTTCAACCAGTGCTGCGAGCTTCGCCCAGGCAATTTGCGGATGGGTGCGACCGCCCAGACCGCAATCGGTTGCGGCGATGACCCGCTCGCGCCCGACCACCTCGGCAAAGTGCTGAATGCGCTCGGCCACCAGCTCGGGATGCTCGACCACGTTGGTGGCGTGGCTGACGACGCCCGGCAGGATGAGCTTGCCGTCCGGCAGCTTCACGTCCTGCCACACCCGCCATTCATGCTCGTGGCGGACATTGCCGGCCTCGAAGGAATAGGCCTGGCATTTGATCGCCAGCATGACGTCGACGATGTCGCGCATGGGGATGTCGGTGGTGTGCGGCCCGTGCCAGCTTCCCCAGCACAGATGGAACCGCACCCGGTCTTCCGGCAGGCCCCGGATCGCGTGATTGAGCGCATCGACCCGGAGCATGGTGAATTTGCGATATTCCTCCACCGTCGGTTCGGGATTGATCTGGTCCCAGTTCTCGGCGATGGCGGGATCGTCGAGCTGCAGAATGAGGCCGGCATCGATGATCGCCTTGTATTCCTCGCGCATGGCGTCGGCACAAGCGAAGAGGAACGCCTCGTCGGAGGGGTAGTGGACATTGCGCAGCCGCGAGGCGCTGCCCGGCGCAATCGAGGTCATGAACCCCTCGTCGATCCCTGCGGCGGCGAGCCCGGCCTTGAAATTGGCGATGTCCGCCTGAATCGCGGCCTGGCCGACATAGCTCAAGGGGCCGACGCAGACCGGGCGCCGCATCACGGTGGGCCCCATCGACACGCCCGCCTCGGGGTCGGAATAGGCGTCCTTGAAGCGCACGCGGTCGCGCCGGTCCGCCATGCTGGTGAGCACGATCTCGCCCGGCGCGCGCCGGCGCGCGGGAAGATCGAACTCCTTGGCATCGGGCGCGAGATCGAGCCCTTTCAGGCGCTGAAACGAATAGCTCCACCACGCGCCATAATTGATGCGGTGCCCGAAGGACTTGCCGTACTCGCCATCGCCGGGGATGTCGACGCCGATGTCCTTCTGGCGTTGCACGACATCCAGAACGGCCGCGCTCAGCCGCTCGTCCGCGGTCCCACCGCGGTTCGCGCCGATCAGCTCATCCGGGCGCGGCAGGCTTCCGGCGTGGCTCGTCAGAATGCGCGTGGTGCTGTGCTTCATGATTTCCTCCCCGGCCCCGCGGGCTCTTGCCGGAAATCCTACACGCTTGCGGCCAGGCCCGCCAATAATGCCGCAGGCGCTGCGCCCGCCCTCGTGGATGCAGGCCGCGGCGCGCGCGAAGGTCGGGTCCTTCCATCACGGGCAAGGGAGGCCGCCATGACGGCGCATGATTTCGAGTTCACCTCGATCGACGGCCGGCCGATGAAGCTCGCGCAGTTTGCGGGCAAGCCGGTTCTCGTCGTCAACACCGCCTCCGAATGCGGCCTGACGCCGCAATATCGCGGGCTCCAGGCGCTGTGGGAGAAGTATCGCGACCGCGGCCTCGTGGTCGTGGGCGTGCCGTGCAACGATTTCGGCGGCCAGGAACCGGGGACCGAGGCGGAGATAAAGAATTTCTGCACGACGCAGTACCAGGTCGGCTTTCCCCTGACCGCCAAGAACGCGGTCATCGGCGCCGGCGCCCATCCCTTCTACAAATGGGCCGTGGCACAGGCCGGCGAGGCGGCGATGCCGAGATGGAATTTCCACAAGCACCTGATCGACGCCAAAGGCGCGCTCGCCGGCACCTTCGGATCGCGTACGGCGCCGGACGACAAGGCGCTCGTCGCCGCGATCGAGGCGCAGCTCGCGACCTGACCCGGCGCGGCTCAGCTTCTGCCGCGGTGGCGCAGCACCCAGTGCTCGAGCTGCTCGATCGCCGCATAGAGCACGACGGAGATGACGCCCAGCAGCACCACCGCGGCCATCACCAGGTTCATCTGGAAGATCTGGCTGCCATAGACGATGAGGTAGCCGAGCCCTTCCTTGGCCGACTGGAACTCACCGACGATGACGCCGACGAGCGTCAGCCCGACATTGACCTTGAGCGCCGCGACCATCGAGGGAACGCTGCCGGGGATGACGACCTTGGTCAGGAGCTGCAACCGGTTCGCGCCGAAGATGCGCGCCAGCCGGAGCTTGTCGGGATCGACGCTGCGAAATCCGACATTCAGGATGATGATGGTGACGAAGACGTTGATCGCCACCGCCATGCCGTAGATCGACCCGACCGCGCCCAGCCAGATATAGAAGATCGGCACGAAGGCGATCTTCGGCATCGCGTTGGCGACCACGAGATAGGGCTCGAGCACGCGGTTGGAAAAATCCGACCACCACAGCCCGACGGCACACGCGATGCCGATGATCATGCCGGCGGAGAAGCCGATCAGCGTCGAGACCAGCGTCGCCCACACATGCTGGAAGATCTGCCCGCTCGCCAGGAGCCCGCCGAGCGCGATCCAGATGGCGCTGGGATAGCTCGTCAGCATCGGGTTGATCCAGTGCATGCGCGGCCCGACCTGCCACACCACCAGGACCAGAACCAAAAGCCCCAATTGGCACAGACGCACCATGCGCCCGCGCCAGCGCAGATTGCGTAGGTAGCGGCGATAAGCGTCATCGGGCGGCGCGGCTTCCGCCTCGGTCCGGCTCACGTCATTCGCCATGGCCAACCTCGAGCTCGTCCCAGATGGTTTGAAAGTAGGTGTTGAACTCCGCGCATTTGCGCGCCTGGAACGGCGAGGGTCGCTCGCGCCCGAAGCTCGGGAACGCGATCGAGTGCTCGCTCTTGATCTGCCCGGGGCGGCGGGTCATGACAACGATGCGGTCGGCCATGCTGATGGCCTCGCCGATGTCGTGGGTGACGAGGATCGCGGTCTTGCCCTCGCCGCGCAGGATGAGGCCGATCTCGTCGGACAGCGCCAGGCGCGTCTGGAAATCGAGCGCGGAGAACGGCTCGTCGAGCAGCAGGATGTCGGGCTGGGTGCAGAGCGTTCGCGCCAGCGCCGCGCGCTGGCGCATGCCGCCCGAAAGCTGGTGCGGAAAGTTGCGCACGAAGTCGCCGAGGCCATAGCGCGTGAGGAGATCGACGGCGCGGTGACGCATCGCCGCATCGCTGCGTCCCATGATCTCGGCGCCCAAAAGCACGTTATCGAGGATGCTGCGCCATTCGAAGAGCGTGTCCTGCTGCAGCATGTAGCCGACGCTGGGCGAGGGCGCGCGGACCTCGTGACCGTTCACCGTGACGCGGCCGGAGGACGGCAGCATGAGGCCCGCGATGAGCGACAGGAGCGTGCTCTTGCCGCAGCCGCTCTGGCCGACGATGGCGACGAACTCGCCGCGCTCGACACCGAGGCTGATCGACGACAGCGCCAAGGTCTGACGCTCCGGCGTGAAGTAGGACAGGCTGACGCGGTCGAGGCGCACCGTTGGCGTGGCCACGCGCGGCGCGGCACCGGCCAGAGACCCGGTCGCCGTCCTCGCCATCATCCGGCACCGTGTGCCGCCCTGTGGCGTGCGTGCGCGCGCCCGGCCGTCACTTCGCCGATTGCAGGTACTTCGCGCGCGCCGCGTCGGCAAACTGCGTCGTCACGATATCCTGGTACTTCACCCGCTTGTTCGCGGGCAGCACGCCGCCGCTCACCATGATGTCCTCGATCTTGGCGAGGCCTTGCGGCAGCACGACCGGGCTGTCGGCCCAGTAGGGCGCGCCCCAACTGCGATAGCGCTCGATCGAGGACGCCAGCACCGCCGGCGGCACCGACGGGAAGTAATCCTTGATCGCGCCGGCGACAACGGCGGCCGGCTGCGCGGTCATCCAGGCCTGCGCCTGGGCAATGGCGTTGGTCCAGGCCTGGGCGATGTCGGGATGCGCCTTGAGGAAGGTCGTCGTCGCCATGAACATGGTGTAGTCGGCGCGCCCGACCTCCTTGCCGTCGGAAGCGACGATCTGGTAGCCAGCGGGCTCCAGGATCTGGGAGATTTCCGGCTCCTGGAAGATGCCGAACGGCATGGTGCCGGTCTGCCATGCGCCGATTCGCGCGGGGATGCCGATATTGGTGATGATGTCGACTGATTTCGGATCGATCCCGTGCTGCTTCATCACGTATTCGAGAAAGAATTCCGGCGTGCTGCCGGGCCGCCAGCCGAGGACGGAGGCGCCACGCAGCGAGTTCCAGTCGAAATGGTCGACCTTCTTGCGCGATTCCAGGAAGAACCCGTCGGTGCCCGTGAGCGCGCAGAACACCACCATCTTCAACGGAGATTCGCCGTTGAAGATGTAGATCGGCACTTCGGGCCCGGCGAGCAGGATGTCGGCGCCGCCCGACAGCAGCAGCGCGCCCCCCTTGTCGCCGCCATTGGTGACGGAGAGGTCGACATCGAGCCCCTGCTCCTTGGCGAACCCACGGCCGAGCGCGACATATTCCGGCGCATAGAGGATCGAGCGGATGACTTCGGCCAGCCGCACCTTCTTGAGCGCGCCTTGCGCCTGCGCCGGCAGCGACGCCAGCGCGGCAAGGACGAGCGCCGTTATCACGCCCGCGAGCGGTCCGGGCTTGGGACGCATGATCTTCCCCTTGTTTTTGTTTGCGATGCGCCTTTAAGCGGTGCGCGCCTTGGGCGTCTGCACGAGGGCGGCGATCGCCTCGTCCGTCGTCAGCACGTCGCCGAAGAACGAATAGAAGGTCATCAGCGTCGCCGCGTGGATCTCGTCGGTGAAGGTGGCGGTGCCGTCGCTGATCATCGCGACCCGGAAGTTGAGCATCATCGCGTCGCGCGCCGTCGATTCACGGCACACATTGGTCGCGGTGCCCGTGATCAGCAACGTGTCGATGAAGCGGGCGCGCAGATGCTCCTCGATCGCGGAGGAGCCGTGGATGAAGGCGCTGTATCGCTTCTTGACGATCCGGGCGTCCTCGGGCCGCGCATCCATCGCCGGCCACAGCCGGTGCCCGTTCGCCGCCTCGTCCATCGCGGCATAGCGCCGCTCGCGCCGCGCCGGCGTCATCATCGTCTCGTGCATGACCGACCAGGACTGGCGCGTGTCGTTCGTGCTGTTCTGCACCCAGATAACATGGCCGCCGGCATCGCGCATCGCCGCGGCGAGGCGATTGATGTTCGGCACGATGTCGCGCGCGATCGGCGCCTCCCCCATCTCGCCGGGCGCCACGAAATAATTCTGCATGTCGACGACGACGAGCGCCGTCTTGGCGGGATCGAGGATGTCGCACGGATGGGCCTTGCCGCGCTTGGCGATCGCCTGGGCGATCTCAGCCTGGGACAGCGAAAATTTGTGCATGGCACCTCGCATCTCGGCACGTCGTGATCGATACCCGAAGTTTCGCGCATCTTCCGCCAAAGCGCAACGCGTCAGGGCGATACTTCCTCCAGTACGCGCCGCCGCGTCTCGACCATGGCGAAGGCGGCGATGCAGCCGACGACGCCGAACCCCGCGAACACGCCGAAGACGCCGCCGATGCCGTAGCGCGGCAGCGCGAAGCCGACGATCAGCGGCCCGACCGTCGCCGCGATGCGGAGCCAGAAGCTCGCCCAGCTCACGCCCAGCGCGCGCATCCGCGTCGGGTAAATCTCGGCGGTGTAGAGGAAGATGCTCATGTTGATCGAGCCCAGCCACATGGAACAGAAGCCATAGCCGATCAGCATGCCGACCGCGGTCTGCGAGCCTATTGCCCACAATTCGACGAGCCCGGCGGCGATGAGGAAGAACGCGCCGATGAACCACGCTCGGCGTCCGGTCCGGTCGATCACCAGCGCGCAGATGAGCGAGCCGATGACGCTGCCGGCGGGAGCGGTGACCGCGTAGTCGAGCGATTGCTGAAGCGACAGATGATAGACCTGGCGGTAGAGCGTGGGGATCCAGCCCTGCAACCCATAGGAGATGATGTAGCCCGACGCCCACAGCACCCACACCAACAGCGTGCGCGAGAGATACCGTCCCTGGAACAGCTCGCGCCAGCGCGTGTCGGTGCCGGCCGGCGCGAGCTCCAGCACGGGCACCGGCGGCAACGGCCGCGCGCCGTTGCCCGACACGATGCGCTCGACCTTGACGAGGATCGCGTCGGCCTCGCGCAGACGCCCCTTGGAGGCGAGCCACCGCGGCGATTCCGGGCACAGCCGTTGCAGGCCGAGTGCCACCACCGCGGGCACCGCACCGATGATGAAAATCCACTGCCAGCCGAAGCGCGGCACCACCACGGCACCGGCAACGCCCGCGCCGAGAAGCCCGATGGGGAAGATGATCTGATAGGAAAGGAACGAGCCGCCGCGGCGCTCGGCGCGCAGGATCTCGCTGATATAGGCGGAGGCGACGGGGATCTCGCCGCCCAGGCCCACGCCCTCGAGGAAGCGCAGCCAGAAGAGCTGTTCGTAATTCTGTGCGAAGGCGCACGCGAAGCTCATGACCGCATAGAGCCCGATCGCCAGCCGCGCCGCCGGCACGCGGCCATAGCGCTCGGCATAGAAGCCAATGCCGAAAGCGCCCAGCGCCTGGCCGAGATTGGCGATGCTGATGAGGCCGCCGACGCTTTGGGGTGGAATGTGCCAAGCGGGAATGATCACCGGCAGGACATAGGCGATCGCCAGAGAGTCGAACGAATCGAAGAAGATGGCGACGCCGAGGATGATCGTGACGGTGATATGCCAGCGTGAAAACGGCAGGCGCTCGAGCCGCGCCGCGATGGTTTGCTCGGTCAAAGGCAAGGTGTTCTGCATCGGCATCCTCCCACCGCGCGCGCGAACCCGTCCTACCGCGGGAACACATCATCTATAAATTCGCGTATCGGCATGCGATTGTATCGGGACGACGACGATCCCTTCAATGATCCTCGCTCGGCAGCGCCACCAGAGAGGGAGTTGCGGCAATGTCGGTCATCGACTCATCGGCAAAGTTCTGCCCCGCCTGCGCCGGCGTTTCTGCCGCGATCTCGCGCCGTCTGTTTCTGGCCGGATCGGCCGCCGGCGGAATGGGACTCCTTTCCGCGCCCGGGGCGCGGGCCCAGACGGCGCTCAGCCCCGACGCTGCGCTGGCGCAGCTGATGGCGGGCAATTCGCGCTACGTCACCGGCAAGCTGCAGTCGTTCGACGAGGACCTCTCCATCCTCAAGCAGAAGACCGTGGCCAAGCAGGAGCCGTTCGCGGCGGTCCTGTCGTGTGCCGATTCGCGCGTGCCGGTCGAGCTGGTGTTCGATCAGAGCATCGGCCATATCTTCGTGACCCGAGTCGCTGGGAATGTCTGCACGCCGGAGATCATCGCCAGCCTGGAATACGGCGCCGCCGTGCTGGGGACGGCAGTGATCATGGTATTGGGCCATGCCGATTGCGGTGCGGTGAAGGCGGCCATCGCCGCCAAGCCGGTGCCTGGCCAGATCAGCGCGCTTTACGCGCCCCTCCGTCCGGCCGTGGAGCGTGCCGGTTCAGACCTGGCCGCGGCGATCAAGGCCAATGCGCAGATCCAGGCCGGGCTGCTGCGGACCGCGTCACCGGTGATCGCGGGGCTGATCAAGGACGGCAAGGTGACGGTGGTCGCCGGCTATTACGACCTGACTGACGGCAAGGTCTCGCAACTCATGTAGGTCCGGCGCCCGGCGCGTTCGGTTGGTGGCGTCCGTTGGGCATCGAACGCGGCCCAGACGCCGTCGGGTCCGTCCCAACTCCCGCGGCTGGCCGCCTTGGAATACTCGGTCGCGCGCTGCTCGAAGAAGTTCGCATGCTCCACGCCATTCAGGATTTCGACGAGCCAAGGCAGCGGATGCGGGCGAAGCTGCCGATAGCCGCCTTCGCTCTCCGCGAAATAGCCGAACACCGGCGGCAAGCCCAGCTGGGTCAGGCGCCAATCGGCGATGTAGCGCACGTACGATTTGATGCCCGCGGCATCCATCCCGTCGATCCCCCCAAGCCCGAAGGCAAGATCGACGAAGCGCTCCTCCAGCGCAACCATGGTCTTGGCCACGGCGATGATGTCGTCGCGCACCGCTGGGGTGACGGCGCCGGTTTCGCGATTCCATGCGTGAAACAGATGGATCACGCCTTCGCAATGCAGGCTTTCGTCGCGCACCGACCAGCTCACGATCTGGCCCATCCCGCTCATCTTGTTGTGGCGCGGGAAGTTCAAGAGCATGGCGAAACTCGCAAACAACGACATGCCCTCGGTGAAGGCGCCGAACATGGCGAGCGTGCGCGCCACATCGGCCACCGTGCCGACGCCGAAGCTGTGCATGTAGTCGGCCTTGGCACGCATTTCGTCATAGTCGCGAAACGCCTCGAACTCCGCCTTGGGCATGCCCAGCGTCTTCAGCAGCAGCGCATAGGCGTCGATATGCACCGTCTCCATGTTGGTGAAGGCGGCCATCATCATCTGCACTTCCAGGGGCTGGAAGATCGGGATGTAGCGCTTGAGGTAGTTGTCGCCGACCTCGACATCGGACTGGGTGAAGAAGCGGAAGATCTGGGCCAACAGGCTGCGCTCGTTGTCGGTCACGCGATCGGACGCCCAATCCTTGATGTCGGCGCCGAGCGGCACCTCCTCGCCCATCCAATGGGTTTGCTGCTGGCGCTTCCAGAACTCGTAGGCCCAGGGATAGCGCTCGACATCATAGGTGCCGGTCGCGGTGAGGAGCCCGACGCGCCCGGTGCCGATGAGCGCGCGCGGATCGAGATGCGCGAGGCTCGTCACTGGCATGCCAGGCACTCCTCATAATCGGCGCGCGGCGCCTGTGCGGATGAACGTTCGACCGCTTCGAGACGACCGGCGACGGCGGCGCGACTCACGGATTTCGAGCGGCAGTAATAGAGGCTCTTGATGCCGCGCTTCCACGCCGTCCAGTGCAGCATGTGCAGGTCGGGGCTGTTGAAAAACCCGCCAATCCGTGATTCGTTTCTACCGTCGGCGATGAGCGGGAGTAGATCGTGATGTTGGGTTCGCGCGGTGCGGAGCAGGTGGAGTTTTTCGCCGGATCGCTGCGTGATCTTATTCCCGACGATCATGTGCTGGCCCGTGTCGACCGGGTGCTCGACCTGTCCTGGCTGCGCGCTGAAGTCACAGACTTGTACTGCCCAGACAATGGCCGACCCGGCATTGACCCAGAAGCGGCGGTTCGACTCATGCTCGCGGGATTCCTGCTTGGCATTGTCCATGACCGAAAGCTCATGCGTGAGGCACACGTTAATGTGGCGATCCGTTGGTTCGCGGGCTTCGGTCTCGCCAATCGTCTGCCCGATCATTCGAGCCTTACGCGCATCCGCCAGCGCTGGGGTGAGGCGCGCTTCCGTCGGATCTTCGAGAAGACGGTCACTGCATGCCTCGTCGCGAAGATCGCCAAGGGCGAGATCGTACACATCGACGCCACGTTGATCCGCGCCGACGTCAGTTGGGAATCTCTGGCCAGCCGCTGGGTCGCCAAAGTCGGTGAGGCAAACTCTCAGCCCGAGGAGGCGGAGCGGATCGGCAGACAAAGCGGGAAGTACAAAAAGGTCTGCGTCACCGATCCCGACGCCACCATGGCAACAAATGGCCGGAACCGGCGGCTCGAGCCAGCTTATAAGCAGCACACTGCGGTCGACGACGAGGCCGGCGTCGTGCTCGACGTGACCGTCACAACCGGCCAAGTCAACGAGGGCGGTACATTGGATGCGCAGATCGACACGGTCCAAAGGACGACGGGTGTCGCCGTACAAGCCGTGACCGCAGATGCGGGCTACGCCTATGCCAAGGTGTACGGTCGAACTCGAGGAACGCCGGATCGAGGCGATCATCCCGCCCAAGGCCGAGCCGATCAGGAGCCCGGTGCCGATGCGCCGCTTCCGATACGATGCCAAGCACGATATCCTAAAGTGTCCGCGCGGCAAGATACTGAAGGCAGGGCGGGCGGTGAAGCACGGCCGCTTCTTCACCTCGCGAGCCAAGGACTGCAAACGCTGTGACCTGCGCAGCCTATGCCTGAGCGGCGGGCGCTCGAACAAGGCCGTGGTTCTTGGCGATAACTACCCCGCCCTGTTGCGAGCACGGCGCCGGCGCGAGCACTGGTCGGATCGCGATTATGCGCTCTATCAACGCCACCGATGGAAGGTGGAGGGCATTCACGGCGAGGCCAAAACCTGGCATGGGCTCGCGCGTGCCATCCGGCGCGGCTTGGCCAACATGCAGATCCAGGCTTACCTGACGGCAGCCGCAATTAACCTCAAGCGGCTCGCCACATGGATCATTGCGCTGCTTTGTGCCCTGCTGACTGCCGCCACGTCGATCATGGGCGATCCGCGTCTGAAAAATCGTCAGGCGTTGAGCAAACGGCACCCGAACGGTGTCGAGCCTGCTGCCGTCGCGTGACGAAAACTTCTTCAACAGCCCCAGGTCCCATTTATCGATGTCGGCAGGCAGATAGAGATTGAGCGACTGGCTCTGGCAAATGAAGGGCGCGCGATCGGCGGCGAGATCGATGATCCAGCGCTGATCGATCTCGAAGGCGGTGCGGAAGACCGCCTTCTCGCTCGCGCTCAGGCACTCGAGGTGCTGAACCGAGCCTTCATGCTCGACGATCGACTGCCACACCGCCGGCGTGTCGGCGCCCTTGCCTGCGAGCAGGCGCGCCAGATGCGGGTTGCGCACGACAAAGGCGCCCGACAGCGTCTTGTGATTGTAGACATTGGCCGGGATCGGCTCGATGCAGGCGCTGGCGCCGCCGCAGATGATGCTGATCGAAGCGGTCGGCGCGATGGCGATCTTGTGGCTGAAGCGCGCGGTCATGCCGCGCTCGGCCGCATCGGGGCAGGGCCCGCGCTCCAACCCCAACGCCACCGACGCCGCATCCGCGTCGCGGCGGATCTTACGAAAGATCTTGAAGTTCCACGATTTCGCCAGCGCGCTCTCGAAGGGGATGCCTTGCGCCTGCAGGAAGGAATGGAACCCCATCACGCCGAGCCCGACCGAGCGCTCGCGCAGCGCCGAATAGCGCGCCCGCTCCATGCTGTCCGGCGCCATCGTGATGAACGAGGTCAGCACGTTGTCGAGCATGCGCAGGATATCTTCGATCAAGCCCGGCTCGCCGTGCCACTGCTCCCACGTCTCGAGATTGAGGGACGAGAGACAGCACACGGCGGTGCGCTCGCGGTTGCGGTGATCGCGCCCGGTCGGCAGCACGATCTCGCTGCACAGGTTCGAGCTCGTGACGGTGAGGCCGAGCTCGCGCTGATGCTTCGGCAGCGCGCGGTTCACGGCATCGATGAAGAGGAGATAGGGCTCTCCGGTATGGAGCCGGGTCTCGAGGATGCGCTGCCAGAGTTGGCGCGCATCGACCGTGCGCAGGATCTCGCCGCTTCTCGGGCTCTTGAGCGGGAACATCGTGCCTTCGCGCACCGCGTCCATGAATTCGTCGATGATGTTGATGCCGTGATGGAGGTTGAGGCCCTTGCGGTTGAAATCGCCCGATGCCTTGCGGATTTCCAGGAATTCCTCGATCTCCGGGTGATGGATGTCGAGATAGACAGGCGGCCGATCCGCGCCGGAGCGAGCCCTGGCTGATCGCCAGGGTCAGTCCGTCCATCACATGGATGAAGGGAATGATGCCCGAGGTCTCGCCGCAGCCTTTCACCGCCTCGCCGATCGAGCGGACGCGGCCCCAATAGGTGCCGATGCCGCCGCCATTGGAGGCGAGCCAGACATTCTCGTTCCAGGTGTCGACGATGCCTTCCAGCGAATCCGGCACCGCATTGAGGAAGCAGGAAATGGGAAAGCCGCGCGTGGTGCCGCCGTTGGACAGCACCGGCGTCGCCGGCATGAACCACAGGCGCGACATCGCGTCATAGAGACGCTGCGCGTGCGCGACATCGTCGGCATAGGCGCAGGAGACGCGGGCGAACATGTCCTGAAAGCTCTCGCCGGGTATGAGGTAGCGGTCCTGCAAGGTCGCCTTGCCGAACGGCGTCAACAGGGCATCGCGGCCGCGGTCGAGGCGGAGATCGGCCGGAAGCGGCGCGCGCGCCAGCGGCGCCGGCAGAGGCGCGCGTCGTTCCGGAACATCGGCAGGAACGCCGCCGGAAACCACCCCCGGCGACAGCGCGACGAGGTGGCCATGCTGATCAAGATCGTAGGCAATTGCCGACATCGCCGACCCCATGCTCTGGCCTGGGGCGGGTTACGGGGACGACTTGCAAGGATATCCGGCGGCATCAGCCATCGGTTGCAAGCGGCCACCGGGGGACCCCGCCCGAGGACGTTTTCCGATCACGGCAGGTCTCCTGGCTCGCGGGTCGTGGCGGCTGTCTGGCCTTCCCGATGCCGATGGCATCAGTGGCGCGAAACGACAGCCGCTCGCCGCTTACAGTTGCGGGGGCAGCCCCGGCATAGCCGCACGATGCGATGCACCGGGTTCCCTCTTAGCCCCAGATATTGATGTCCGGGGAACCGTGAGCGCTAAATCTTGTGCCCAAAGGCCCGAGGCCGTCAAGAACCATCTTTATTGAATTGGCCGGCGCCGGCGCCTAACGTGGCAGGCATAGAACTTGGCCCGGGCTCGAGCGCAGGAGCACCGCATCATCCTTACCGTTCACCATCCGCGCGGATATCCGCCGAAGGTCACGGGCAAGCGCCTGGCACCGCGGCCCGACAGTCTCGACGGCAAGGTGGTCTATCTCGTCGATTGCCTGTTCGACAATTCCAATAACTTCATGGAGCAGATGCGCCAGTGGTTCGCCGCGCATCTGCCCGCGGTGGCGACGCGGGTCATCACCCCACGCGAAAGCTGGGTCGACGACGCGGACATGCGATCGAAGATCGCGGCGGAGGGCAACGCCGCCATTCTCGGCGTGGGCTTATGAAGCTCCTGTAGCCCGACGGTCGTCGGGTTGACGTCTTTGCTGGAAGAAAACGGCGTGCCCTGCGTCGCCGTGCACACGCATGTGTTCCACCGCGTCGCGCGGACGACGGCACGCCTGCGCGGCATCCCGACCTTGCGCCAGGCCTTCGTGCCGCAACCGGTCGTCGGCCGCACGCCGGGCGAACTGCGCGCCTATATAGAAGGCGCCGACCGGATCTCCGGGCGCCCCTTCATGCAGGAGGTGATCGAGGGATTGTCTCGTCCGCTGGACGAGGCCGACCTCACCGGCGCGACCTTCGCGCGCACGACCCCGCGGCTGCTGGCGCCGGACACGGAGGAAAATCTCCACAAGCTCTTCACCGAGAACCGCTGGACCGATTTCCTGCCCATCGTCCTGCCGACGGAAGACCGCGTTGCGGCGATGCTCGAGGGCACGAGCCAGCCGCCGGACAAAGTCGTCGGCCGCATGCGCGCCGGCAATTTCCGCGAGGCGTGGGAGTACACGGTCGAAAAAGTGGCGGTCAACGCGGTGATGGCGGGGGCGCTGCCGGAATATTTCCCCGTCATTCTCGCGCTCGCCGCGACGGGCGCCACGTCGCGCACCGGCAGCACCACCTCGATGACGTGCATCGGCCTGGTCAACGGTCCGGTCCGGAACGAGATCGGCATGAATGCCGGCATCGGCGCGCTGGGGCCCTACAGCCACGCCAACACGACGATCGGCCGGGCCTATAGTCTCTTGTCGCAGAATCTCCAGGGCGGATCGGTGCCGGGCGAGACCTATATGGGCGCGCTCGGCAACCCGCTGGCCTACAGCCTGTGCTTTGCCGAGAACGAGGAGCGCAGCCCGTGGCAGCCGCTCCACGTGCAGAAGGGCTTCAAGCCGACCGACAGTACGGTGAGCGTGTTCCTGGGCGGGCGCTACATCCAGGAGGGATTCGGGCCGCGCGAAACCTGGGAGAACAAGATGCGGCGGTGCCTGGCGGCCACCGCGTATCTGCCGCCGCTCATCGTTCTCGATCCGATCGTGGCGCGGCTTTTCGCGGCGCGCGGCATCGACAGCAAGCAGCAGCTCATCGACTGGTGTGCCGAGAATGCAAGGCTTCCCGCGCGCGACTATTGGGACGACCAATGGGTGCAAACGCTGATCCGCCCGCTGGCGGTCGCGGGGGTCGAGCCTTACGCCGCGCGCCTCAAGGCCGCGCCCGATGACATCGTCGCCATGTACGAGGCACAGCAGATCAATGTCGTCGTGGTCGGCGGCGAGACCCAGGGCGCGTGGAAGATGTTCGGCGCCAACTACCTGAAGACCGTCTCGGTCGACGAGTGGCGCTGACCGGCAGCGGTCGCGTCATTCCGGCGGGAACTCGATCACATAGCGCTTGTCGATGATTTTGAGGCCGTCGACATCGGGCTTCACCATGCCCTGGGATTTGTACCAGGCGATCTGGCGCAGGACGCCCTTTGTATCGACCCTGCCGTCGGGATCGATATAGGCGAGCGTGTCGGCGACTTGCGCCGGCGTGCGCTGGGCCGCCTTGGACAGGAGCGCGATCATCGCCGGCGTATCGGGTCCGTCCTTGCGCTTGCCGTCGGGCCCGATGAAGGCGGCATAGTAATCCTTCGCGCCGCGGCGAAAGGCGCGCAGGACGCGCGCCACGAAATCGTGCCGCTCGTCGGCGGTCTTCGCCGCGGTGAAGATCGCGCCGGTCTGCGACTTCACCTGGTCGCCGACATAGCCGATGAGATGCAGGTCGCCGTGCTTGAGGGCGGCCTGAAAATAGCTCGACTCGACGATGCCCGCATCGGCGCTGCCGCCACTGACGGCCGCCGCCGAATTGGCGAAGGACTGCAGCGGCAGGATGCGCACGTCCTTGATGTCGAAGCCGAATTTCTCGGCCAGCAGACCGACGCTGTAATGGATGCCGGTGCCGACCTGGGTCACCGCGACCGAATGATGGGGCATGTCCTTGAACGTGCGGAACCCGGCATCCCAGGCGCGATTCGACACGATGAGCGCGGCGCCGTGGAAGCCCGGGTAATCGTAGATATATCCGGCGATGATGCGCATCGCGCCCTGGCCGGCAAGATTGAGAAATCCGCCGGATAGCCCGGTCGCGCCAAAATCGGCATCGCCCGACGCGACGGCCACGGTGATCGGCCCTGCCGAATTGGAGTAGATGAATTCCGGGGTGAGGCCCTCGGCGGCGAAATAGCCGCGCTCCTTAGCGATCAGGAAAGGCGCATTGGCGAGCGAATGGGTGAAGGAGATCTTCACCTCCTCCGCCGCGACCGGCGCGGCACCGAGCCAGACGCCTAGGGCAAGCCAGGCGGCCGCAGCCTTCTGCCAGATGATGCCGACCATCGCCGTTCTCACCCGCGTTGTCTTGCGCTCGCCATGACCGGCGGGATTTTCCCTTATCGCCACAGCCTCTTCGACGCGAGCGCGGCGCCTTCGGCGAGGACGGCCAGCTTCGCCCAGCCGACCTCGCCATGGACGCGGCCGCCCATGCCGCAATCGGCGCCGGCGATGACATTCTCGCGGCCGACGATGGCGGCGAAGTCGACGAGGCGGCGCGCGACCAGCTCGGGGTGTTCGACGATGTTGGTGGCGTGACTGATCACGCCCGGCATCAGGATCATGCCGGGCGCGAGCTTCACGTCCTTCCACACGCCGATCTCGTGCTCGTGGCGCACGTTCGCGGCCTCGAAGGAGCAGGTCTGGGCGTTGACCTTGAGCGCGATGTCGACGATGTCCTTGAGCGGGATATCGTGGGTATGCGCGCCGTGCCAGCTGCCCCAGCAGAAGTGATAGCGCACCTTCTCCGGGGGAATGCCATTGAGGGAATGATTGAGCGCCTCGATCCTGAGCGTCACGTATTTGCGATAATCCGCCAGCGCCGGCTGCGGCTTGATCATGTCCCACGAGGTCGCGATTCCCGGGTCGTCGATCTGCAGGATGAAACCGGCATCGACGATGGCGTGATACTTGTCGCTCATCGCATCGGCCAGCCCGTAGACGAATTCCTCGTCGGTTTTGTAGTACTCGTTGTAGATGAAATGATCGAGCCAGCCCGGCGCCAGCGCCGGGACGAAGGCCTCGTCCACCGCGACACCCGCGCGCGCGATCGCCGCCTTGAAGCAGTCGAGCTGGCGCTGGGTTGCGGCGGTGCCCTTGGTCTTGACCGGGGCGCTGACGATCACGCGCTCGCGCGCCGCGGGGATCGGCCGCTCGCCAGGGATACAGGCGATCGTGCCGACGCGGTCCATGTCGGCGTAGAGCGCGCGGAAGACATCGCGCTCGCGCGTCGATTCGCGCATGGCGGCGACTTCGACCGGCTTCAGCGGCCGCGTGCTCAGGCCCGACATCTGCTGGTCGTACCATTTGACGCCGAGGCCGGACCAGTATTCGCCGTCGCCGATGCAGTCGATGCCGATCTCGACCTGCCGCTTGACCGCGTCGGCGACGACGGGCACTACCCGCGCCGTCACCTCCTCCGGCGTTGCCTGTCCGGTCGCGAGGCGGAACGCCATGTCCTCGAAGCCAACGGGCGATGGCAGCCTGCCGATATGCGTGGTACGGATCTTCTGGGTGCTGTTCTTCATGGCGATACCCTCGTGTGAATTGCCCTCAATCGCCGACGCGCGCGACGCCCGGCAGCAGCAGCTTGTCGAGCGGCACCTTGCCCTGGGTGTCGCCGATCGCGGTCATCTCGTCCATCAGCGCCTCCAGGCGCTTGCGTGAGATCACGTTGTCGGTCTGGAAGAAGCCGATCTTGCGCAGATAATCGTAGCTCTTGGCGACATCGTCGCGATTGGTGGTCTTCATCTCGCCGGCCAGGAGATCGATCGCCGCGTCGCGGTTGGCGTCGTCGTCGAACCAGGCGATGCTCTTGTCGAGCGCACCTGCGAACTTGCGTAGGGCGTCGGGATGTTCCTTCGCAAAGGCCAGCGACACATCGGTGGCGCCAAAGGGCAGATCCCGCGTGTAGTCGATCATCATGCCGATATTGCGGAAGCCGGATTCCTCGGCGAAGAAATTGACGGGCGGCGACAGCATGGTCGCGTCCGCCGCGCCCGATTTGAGCGCGGCAAAGCGGCCCGCCGTGTTGCCGACGATTGTGATGTCGATCTGACCGTCCTTGAGCCCCGCGGCCTTCAGCACGCGCTCCAGATAGACGCGGTTGATGTCGACGGTCCCGCCGATGACCACGGTGTGGCCTTTGAGATCTCTGGATCGTCTTGATCTCGGGCTTGGCCACGATCTCGTAGGGCGAGACCGCGCCGGAGATGCGGATGATCGCCACCGGCGCGCCGCGGGCGACCGCGTGGATCGGCTCGACCACGCCGATATCGACGATATCGAACGAATGCGCGGCGAGCTGCTGCACCAGGCCCGGCGCCGTCGGCACATAGATCACGTCGAGCGTCACGCCGGCATCGGCGAAGAAGCCCTTGCGCATGCCGATATAGAACGGCCACTCGACCGCGTTGGCCGCGCCGATCAGGCCGGTCTCGATAGTGACGGCGGCGTGGGCCGCCGGGGCGGCGTGCCAGAACACGCAGCATAACCCCGCACCGACCAGGTGCCTGATGCGCATCGTCCCCTCCGACTTTTTCCCGATGATACGGGGTTCGGGATGTCGACACCACCGATCTTGCCCGAGTGTCAGGCTGTTGACTACGGCGTCGGGTGGGGTCACGGTTCCCAGCTTACTCACATCCCTTCGTCTCACCACGGGAGCGATCGATGGCAACAATCGTGCTGGCGCATGGCGCCTGGTCGGCGGCGTGGGCCTGGAAGAAGATGCGGCCGCTGATGGCCAAGTCGGGCCACACGTTCTTCACGCCGACCTATACCGGTCTCGGCGAGCGCGCCCATCTCGCCAACCCCGCGATCGACCTCAACACGCATATCGAGGATGTGCTGGGCGTCCTCGACTTCGAGGATCTGCACGACGTTGTTCTGCTCGGTCACAGCTATGGCGGCATGGTGGCGACGGGCGTTGCCGACCGCGCCAGAAAGCGGATCGCGCATCTCATCTATCTCGACGCCTTCGTGCCCAAGGACGGCCAGAGCCTGTCCGACCTGGTGCCGGAGGCACAGCGCCAGAGGATGCAGGCCAGCGCCGCTGCCGGCGATGGCTGGCGCGTGTCGCCCAACCCCACGCCCGAGGATACCTCCGCCGAGGACAGGGCATGGGTCGCCGACAAGAGGCTGCCGCATCCGCTGAAATGCATGGAGATGCCGGTGAAGCTGCGGCATGGGCCCCTCACGCTGCCGCGCAGCTTCATCCAGGCGACGCGCAACACCAACGGACCGTTCGGCCAGTTCGCGGCGCGGGCGCGCACGGAGCCGGGCTGGGCCTGCTATGAGATCGACGCCAGCCACAGCCCCAACGTCACCGCGCCCGGCGCGCTGATGACGCTGCTCGATCGTATCATCCAGAAAATCTGAGCGCGCCGAATCACGGGGCCGCGAGCGGCACGACGTAGCGCTTGTCGATCATCGCCGCGCCGTCGGCATCGGCTGGCAGCATTTTCTGCGATTTGAACCACGCGACCTGACGCAGCACGTCCGGCACGTCGACCCTCGCCTCGGGATCGACATAGGAGATGCCCTGCGCCAGTTGCGCCGCCGGCTGGTCGAGGTGCTTGGCGATGATCGCGAGTATCGCTGCGGCGGTGGGGCCGTCCTTGCGCTTGCCATCGGGCCCGGTGAACGCGTCGTAATAGTCGCGCGCGCCCTTCTTGAAGGCGCGCAGGAACGCCTCGACTTTCTTCTGCTGGTCGTCGGCCGTCTTGGTCGCCGTGAAGAGAAGCGCGTTCTGCCATGGCGTCTCGTCGCCGACCCAGGCGAGGAGATGGGCCTTCTTCTGGTCGTCGAGGCGAAGCGCGATGGTGTTCACTTCGACGCCGGCATCGACCTGGCCGCCCGCCAGCGCCGAGGCGAGGTTGGAGAGACCCTGCAACGCGGTCACCCGCACCGTCTTCATGTCGATGCCGTATTTTTCCGCCGCGATCTCGACCTCGTAATGGATCGGGCCGCCGACCTGGACGATGCCGACCGTGTGATTGCCGATGTCCTTCAGCGATTTTAGGCCGGCATCCCAGGCGTGGTTGGAGGCGAGAAAGGCGCTGCCGTGAAAGGTCGGAACCTCGCGCGACTGGCCGCCGATGATCTTCAATCCGCCCTTTGCCGCGAGATTGTAGGCAGCCGCGGTCGCAGCGGTGGCGCCGAAGTCGAGAGCCCCGGCGACGACGCCTTGCGCCACTGACTGCGCGGCATCGAGACTGATCGCCTCGACCACCAGGCCCTCGGCGGCGAAATAGCCTTTGTCCTGGGCGATGAAGATGGGGCCGGACGCGGTGACGGGACCGATGCCGATCTTGATCGTCTCTGCAGCCACCGCCCTTGCAGGGAGGGCGAAAGCCGCCAGCGTAGCAAGACACGCCCAAATCCGCATCGTGTTGGACGGCATTGTCCTTCCCTCCCTCGCGCGCTCTTGTTGGCGCGAATATAGCCCAATCAGGGAGGACGTCGACCGCGTCTCGCCTCAGGCGCAGCCGGCGAGCTCGCGCATCGCCTGCTTCTCAGGCGCGCTGGCGGCAACGGCGACATGGCTTTCGAAGCTGCCGCCGGGTGTGGTCGAGAAGTCGTTGAGGCGAAGCGCGCCCGCCGCGTGCAGGTAGCGGGAAACGCAGAAGACCGAGGCCTGATCGAGCAGCCAGTAGGGCGTGCGCTCGAGCTTCATGACGGCGTATTTCGCGATCAGCTCCACGCAGCGCCGCGTCGCCGCCGTGTTGGAAAAATAGACCGCCGCCAGATGACAGATCAGCGATGGCCGCGTCTTCTTCATCTCGAAATAGCCAAGATCGGCCGCGCGCATGGCAGCGACGAGCGCCGCAAGATCGGCGACCCCCTCGGTATCCATGTCCCACATCATGACGTCGCGGCCGTAGCGGGCGACGATCTCGGGCATGCGGACGAGGCGGGCGCAGGCATAAAACGAGGCGCGGGCGTAACCCTGCTGAGAGCGGCCGTAGGTCTCGGTGCTGTAGCGCACATCAAGGCTGCGGCATCGCGCCTGTATGCCGGCGATCTTGGCGCCGACAGCAGGGGTGGGGTCGACCACGTGCAGGTGATAGATGGTGCGCACGCCGGTCCGATCGAGCGCCTGGGCGACCGTGGCGCCGAACCGGTCGAGGTAGCATTCATCGCACGATGAAAGAAAAACGAAAGGCGCGTCCACCGGTGCGGCCGGCGGCGGGCCGAAGCTCGCCGCGGGCTCGATTGAGCCGGACGCCGCGATCAGCGCGCGTCGATCGGCGGCTTCGAGCGCGGCGACCGTCTCGAAATCTTCCAGCACAGCCCCTTCGTGGAGGATCGTGCACAGCTGCGGATCGCCCTCGAATTGCGCGGCAAATTCCTGTGCCACCTGCGCTGCGGCTTTCGTCTGCACGATGCCGTGGCGTGCATCATCGCCGCACGACATGACGCCGGCGATGTAGAGCGCGATGGCGAAATACGGGGTGCCGTGCGGTGTCACCGCGATCATGTGGCGCAGCGGTGCCAGGTCCGGCCAGCTCAACGCCGATGTCAGGCAGTCATGGAAGAGCCTCAGGCCATCGTCGGCGCGGGCGTGGCGCAGTTCCAGAAAGCGAAAAAAGGCGGGCGCATTCCCCAGCGCCATGAAGCAGGCGCCGAGATCGACCCAACTGCGCCATCCCGCCTCCGCCGCCGCGCACGCGTCGATCAGCAGCGGCACGGCATCGGCATAGCGCTGCTTACGCATCAGCGCCGCGGCTTGAGCGTGGGCGGCGGTCATTCGCGGGTCCCCGAAAGAGCGCGGTCGCACCGAGCCTAGCACCGCATGGTTAACGAATTCGGTGGCGCGGCGAGGCATATTCACGCGCGTTTAACCACATCATGGTTTATTGCCGGTTTCTCACGCTCATTGATGGACCGCAACATGCTGCTGTGTCCGATCGCCCGCAACGACCTGCTGCGCCTCCTGCCCAAGGGTGGCGAGGTTGCCGAAATCGGCGTGGCGAAAGGCGAGTTCTCGCGCTTCATCCTCGCCAATGCACAGCCGCGCAAGCTGCACTTGATCGATCTCTGGGCGCATCAGACGCGCGAAGACTATGCTACCGACGGCAACAATGCCGATGACGGCGAGCAGGACCGGCGCCACCACGCCGTCTGTGCGCAGTTCGCGGCCGAGATCCGCGACGGCACCGTCGACATCCATCGCGCTTATTCCGGCGATGCGGCCGCGGATTTCGCGGATGGCCAGCTCGACTGGATCTATGTCGATGCCCTCCACAGCTATGACGGCGTTTTGTCGGACCTGCGCAGCTATAAGGACAAGGTCAAGCCGGGCGGCCTTATCCTGGGGCACGATTACGCCAATCACTGGCGCGCACAGCAGATGCAGTTCGGCGTCGTCGAGGCGGTGAACGATTTCGTCGACGAGGAAGGTTGCGCCTTCGTCGCGCTGACGCACGAGCTCTTCCCCACCTATGTTCTGGCGCGCACCACCAATTCGGTGGCGGCAAAGACCCTGATGGCCCAGCTTCTGGTGTGCGTGCCGGGCGTCGTGGAGATCCGCGACTATCCCGACAAGTGCAACTTTCAGCACAAGATCGTCGACATCGTCGGCAATGTCCGCAGCCTCTTGTCGTTCTAGGCCGGCGGATCGCGCGCGCAGGCCGACGACTGCGGTGATTTTAGCCGATTTGTAATCATTGCGCGTCACCATCGGTCGCGCGCGACACGTCTTGTAAACCCTAACGCGGCGTGAAGCGCGCGCCCGGTTCACCCTCACTTTCACCAAGCGAGCGACAACAATGACTCTGGAGACGAAGCCCGCTCCATCGCGAAACCCGCAGCACCGTCCCGTGTCACGGAACAACCCGAGCCTGGATGCCTCCCGCGGCACTGGCATGCGGGTGCTCGTCACCGGCGGCGGCGGGTACAAGGGCGTAAAAATCGCCGAAGCCCTGCTGCAGTGCGGGTGCGAGGTCACCATTCTCGATACCTTTTATTTCGGCTTCGCACCGGTCCTTCATCTCGCCAGCCATCCGCGCCTGACCGTCCTGCGCAAGGACGTTCGCGAGGATCTGACGACGGTGTTGTCCGGCCACGACGTGGTCATTCACCTGGCCGGCCTCAGTGGCTTTCCGGCCTGCGTGGCCAATCCCGGCGTCGCGCTTGCCGTCAATGTCGATGCGACCGCGCAGCTCGCCAAGCGCCTGGCCAAGGATCAGTTGCTGATCTTCGCTTCCACGACCGCGATGTACGAGGTGGCGCCGAACGGCGTGGTCGACGAAACCACGCCGGTGTCGCCCGGCGGCATGTACACCAAGACGAAAAAGGAAGGCGAAAATATCTGCCTACAGGAGCATGGCAATACCATCGCGCTTCGCCTTGCCACGGTGATGGGGGTGGCGCCGCGCATGCGCAGCAACTTGCTGGTGAACGAATTCGTTCTGCGCGCCGTCAGCGAGCGCAGCCTCGTGCTTTACGACGCCAATGCCAAGCGCACCTTCATGCATATCGACGACTGCGTGCGCGGCTACATGCTGGCGATCGACGAACAGGAGAAGATGCGCGGCGGGATCTACAATGTCGGCAGCCGTCACCTCAATTTCAGCAAGCAGCAGATCGCCGATGCGATCAAAGGGCATGTCGAGTGCGACGTCATCAACAGCCGGCTCGCCGATCACGATTCGCGCAATTTCACCGTCTCGTTCGCCAAGATCGAGGCGCTCGGGTTCGAGTGCCGGATCGGGCTCGAGGACACCATTCAGGAGCTGATCAAGCTCTATCGCTTCTATCGCCCGCGGAGCAGCGATGAGCATCTCGTCTTCTGATCGGGCGTGACATGCGCGCGCCTTGCCCCGCCCCGTCCCGGCACGACATCCGCCGCTTGACGGCGCGCGATTTCGCAGCGGCGTTCGGCGAGATGCCGACCCCCTATGTTGCCAGCCGCATTGACGCCCATGACTTTGCCTATCGCCCGCTCGACGAGGACGACCGCGATCGCTATATCCGCCAGATCGTCGCAACACTCCTCGATGGCGATCTCGTCCGGGCCGGCGAAGAGCGGCGCGGCCAATGGGAGGACGGATGGGCCGCGCACACCGACGCGGTCGACGCGGGCTTCTATCGGGCGAGCCTGGTGCCGCGCTATTTCGGCAAATATCCGGTCGTGCGCTGGCAGCAGGAACTGATCGCGCCGGTCGGTCGCGATTTCGAATACCACAGCCTGGCGGCGATCGAGGATTGGCTTTTCGACAAGTACCTGCGCAAGGCCGGCCATGTCTACGAATTCGGCTGCGGCACCGCGCACAACCTTCTGCGCGTCCGCGACGTCAATCCGACGGCCGAGCTTTGGGGCCTCGACTGGGCGGTTGCCTCGCAACGGATCATCGCCCGGATCAATGAGGCCGGTATCGACGACAAGCTGCATGGCCAGCGCTTCAACCTCTTCGAGCCCGATCGGGATTTCGCGCTTAGCGATGGCGCCGCCGTGGTCACGGTGGCGGCGCTGGAACAGCTCGGGCCCCGGTTTCAGTCGTTCGTCGCCTACCTCCTCGAGCAGCGCCCGGCGCTCTGCATCCACATCGAGCCGATCGCCGAATTGCTCGACGAGGGGAACCTCCTCGATTTCCTGTCGCTCGCCTATTTCAAGCGCCGCAATTACCTGTCGGGTTTTCTCGACCACCTGCGCGCGCTCGAGCGCGAGGGTCGGCTGACGATCCATCTTGCCCGCCGCACCTCGATCGGCAGCCTCTTCATCGACGGCTATTCGGTCGTGGTGTGGTCGCCCGCCGCATCGGTGATCGCGTGAGTGCGGCCCCGGCCCGCGCACCCGTTGCCGCGGCAAGCAGTGCTGCGGACCTCACGGACCTGCGCCGTACCATCATCACGACCGCCGCCTCTGCCGGCGAAGGCCATATCCCCAGCGCGCTTTCGATCCTCGACATCGTGTGGGTTCTCTACGACGGCATTCTCGACATCGATCCCGCCGATCCCGACGCCGCCGCGCGCGACCGCTTCATCCTCAGCAAGGGACATGGGAGTCTGGCGCTTTACGCCGTTCTTGCCGCGAAGGGGTTTTTCCCGGCCGCGGCGCTCGCCAGCTTCGGCCAATACGACAGCGCGTTCGGCGGGCATCCCGATTGCAACAAGCTGCCCGGGGTCGAGGCGTCGACGGGATCGCTCGGCCACGGGTTTCCGATCGCCGTCGGCTGCGCCCTGGGATCGCGCATCCGGCGCTCGCCGGCGCGCGTTTTCTGCGTGATCGGCGACGGCGAGGCCAACGAGGGCAGTGTCTGGGAAGCCGCCATGCTGGCCGCCCATCACCGCCTGGAGAACCTCGTCTGCGTGGTCGATGACAATCACTCGACCGACCGGGCGCTGGCACTGGGCGACATCGGTGCCAAGTTCGCCGCTTTCGGCTGGACGGTTGATCACGTCGATGGCCATGACCACGAGGCCCTGCGCCAGGCGTTTGCGCGCGGGCGCGGCGGCGGGCCGGTGGCGATCATCGCGCAGACCGTGAAGGGATTCGGGTGTGCGGCGATGGAAAATCAGCCCGCCTGGCATCACCGCGCGCCGGCCAAGGCGGAACTCGCCGATCTCCTGCGGTCTCTCACATGAGCATGCGCGGCCAGTTCGTCGCGACCGTATCGCGGCTCCTCGCCGCGGACGAGCGGGTCGTGCTGCTGCTCGGCGATATCGGCGTCTTCGGGTTCCGTGACGCCTTCCGGGCTTTTCCCGACCGGGTCTACAATATCGGCATCCTCGAACAGGCGACCGTCAGCGTCGCCGCGGGTCTGGCGCAGACGGGACTGATCCCGATCGTCCATACCATCGCGCCGTTTCTGACCGAGCGCTGTCTGGAGCAGATCAAGATCGATTTCGGCTATCAGGGCCTGGGCGGCAACTTCGTGACCGTCGGCGCGTCCTACGACTATGCCGCGCTCGGCTGCACGCATCATTGCCCCGGCGACGTGCAGGTGATGAGTGCGATCCCCGGCATCGAGGTGGTCTTGCCGGGAACCGCCGCGGAACTGGATCGCCTGCTGGCACAGTCCTACGATTCCGGCCACCCCACCTATTTCCGTCTCTCGGAGCGGGAAAACCCGACCAGCATCGATGCCGATGTCGGGCGGGCCGCGGTGGTCCGCGAAGGAAATGCTGCCACCATCATTGCGGTTGGGCCGCTGCTGGACGCTGTCCTGAAAGCGGCGCACGGCCTCGATGCGACAATCCTTTATTACCCGACCGTGCAGCCCTTCGACGCCGCGACGCTGCGCCGCCATGCGGCATCGCGCAAGGTGCTGCTGTGCGAGCCCTATTATCGCGGCGGCCTGGCGGCGGAGATCTGCGACGCGCTGTGGCCGGAACCCGTCCTGGTGCGCAGCGTCGGCGTACCGCGGCGTTTTCTCGCTCATTACGGCAAGGTCGAAGAGCATGACGCGGCCATCGGATTGACCCCCGAGGGCATCCGCCAGGAATTGGAGTGTCTGATCGATGCCTGATCTCACCACGATCATCGACGAGGATGCCGCCCGCGTGGCGCGCACGGTCGATCTGTCGCCGCTCGACGGCAGCTCGATCCTGATCACCGGTGCCTCTGGCCTGCTCGGCCTCTACCTCATCGCCTGCATGCGGCAGCGCATGCGCGTCACCGGCAAGCCCATCCATGTCACCGCCGTCACGCGCGTCGCGCCGCCCGCCGCGTTCGCCCACCTCTTCGACATGCCGCATCTGCAGTTGTGCCAGGTCGATCTTGCCGATCCCGATGCGACGCGCACGCTGCCGGAGGCAGAGCACGTCATTCACGCCGCCGGCTACGGCCAGCCGCAGAAATTCCTGCTCGATCCGGCCAAGACCATCCGCCTCAACACCGACGCGACCTTGACGCTCCTGGAGCGGCTGCCGCCGGGCGGCAAGTTCCTGTTCCTGAGCTCGTCGGAGGTGTACAGCGGCTCGCCGCGCACGCCGCACCGCGAAGAGGACATCGGCACCACCGATCCCGGCCACGTGCGCGCCTGCTACATCGAAGGCAAGCGCTGCGGCGAGGCGATCTGCCATGCCGTCCGCGCCCAGGGCCGTGCGGTCAAGGCGGCGCGGCTGGCGCTGGCCTATGGGCCGGGAACCCGCACCGACGACCAGCGCGTGCTCAACATCCTGATCCGCCGCGCGCTCGTCGAGGGGCGTGTCACTCTGCTCGATGGCGGCGCGGCGCGGCGCAGCTATGGCTATGTCGGCGATGTCGTCGAGCTTCTCCTGGCGATCCTGCTTCATGGCCGCGAGGCGGTCTATAATGTCGGCGGCCGGTCCAGCGTCACGATCCTGGAGCTGGCCCAGGCCATCGCCCACATCGTCGGCGTGCCGATCCAGGTGCCGGAAGAAGCACGGGGAATAGCCGGCGCTCCGGGCGACGTGGCGCTCGATCTTGCGCGCGCCTGCGCGGAGTTCGGCAAGACCGGCTTCGTGCCACTGCGCGAGGGGCTGAGCCGGACGATCGCCTGGCAGCGCGAACTTTACGCCGATCTCCTCCCGAACCGCACGCACGGCGATTTTCGAAAGATGGCGCGTGCCGTCAGCGCATGAGGCGCTGATCGAGGAGATGGCCCGCCTGGAGCGCGCAGGCGATCTTGCAGCCGGCCTGCGGCATCTGGCGTCGCACCCTCTGAGCCCGCAGGAATTGGGGACGATCGCCGTTTCGCTCTATCGCCGCGACGCGAGCGGGCTGGCGTATCTCATCGCGCGCAAGCTTCTCGACGCGGGCTGGGAAAACTGGATCGTGTGCGCGATCGCGGCGCATCTGGGCCTGCGGCTCGACCAGCCGGAGGCGGCGGCGCTCAGTATCGCCCGGTTGGGACAAATGCTTGCCGATGCCGGCGCGGCAGAGCGCCAACAGGCCCGCGCCCTCCTGGACCCGCATTTGCCGTGCGATGTCGTCGCCGCTTTTCGCCGCGGCGAGAGCGACCGCGTGCGCGCCTATGGACGGCTGTGGGCGGCAGTCGATCCCGACTTCACGCGGCGCCTCGCCTCGCCAACGTTGCGCGGCCGAGCCGATCCGGCGCGCTTCCTTGAGCCGGCCGACGATGCGCGCCTTCTTCCCTTCGAGGCGCCGCTAGACGGCGCGCCGCACGTTATGCGCAAGGCGGTGCTCGCCATCCGCCGCTATTGGATCCCGGAGCAGCCGGCATCGCGCGAGCACGACATCCCCGTGCGCATTGCCGCAGCCATGACGGCTCATGGCTGGCAGCCGCGCCGCTATCACCTCCGCAGCTTCACGCATCGCGACACCGTGACCGAGGACTACCGCGCCCTGGCCGCGCTATGCCGCGACAGCGACGCCGATGTCCTCGTCCTCGACGAGTTCCAGCCGGGGCGCGGCGGCAATGCGGCGCCCGGCGAGATCGTGCGCGCGCTCAAGCGCGATCGGCCCGATCTGCGCGTCATCGGCCTCTATCTCGACCCGTGGGCTCCTGAGCACTGGAACGAGATCGAGGCCGCCGCCGACATCGTCGATGCCGTGTGGTCGAGCGTCGTCACCGCGCTGTGGCAGCGGCCGGCCTTCCGGGACAAGACCTTGTTCCTGCCGCTACCGCACGCCGGCCACTACGCGGCCCCGGCGGAGCGGCGGCCGGGATTGGCATTTCGCGGCGGCGTCCAATATTCGAACTGGGATCGCGCCTTCTGGCTATCGGCGATCGCCGACGCCGGCCTGCCGCTCCATGTCGGTGTCAGTTCCCATGCGCGCGACGATCGCGATCCGCTCGAGAGTTATCGCGCCTACATGCGCGACATGGGCGCGAGCGAGGCGGTGCTCAATTTCTCGCGACGCTCCAACGGCGAACATACGCTGACCGCGCGCACGTTCGAGGTTCCGGCCGCCGGCGGCCTGCTCGTGCAGGAACGAGCGCAGGATGTCGACCTGTTCTTTGTCGCGGGCCGTCACTACCTGCAATTCGAGACGCTCGCCGATCTCGCCGACATCGCCGAGCTCATCCGCACCGAGCCCGATCGTGTCGACGCCATTCGCTGCCAGGGCGCTGCCTTCTTTCGCGAGCGCTACGCCGACGACTGCATCGTCGCCAGTCTCGAGAATTTCCTGTTCCAGCGTCCGCATCGGCAACGCTGGCGCTAGCGGGCCTAGCGCGCGGCGTCTCACACGATCGTGAGATGCGCCGGCCGGGGCGAGGCCCCAAGATCGGCGCGCCGGACTACCGGACTGCGAAGAGGCTGCCGATGCCCTACCCTTTATCGTTCGATCTCTCCCGCCGCGCGCTGCTCGGGGCCGGCGGCGCGTTCACCGTCGCCGCAGCGCTGGTGCCGTGGCAGGCCCTTGCGCAGGCAAGCGGTGGCGCCAAGCTGCGCATCGGCGTCATCGGCTCGGGCCATATCGGCGGCGCGATCGGCGGCCTGTGGGTTAAGTCCGGCCATCCCGTGCTGTTTTCCTCGCGCCATCCCGAGGAGATCAAGGACCTGGTCGCGGGGCTCGGGCCGCTCGCCCGCGCCGGCACGGTGGCGCAGGCAATTGCCTTCGGCGATGTGGTCTTCATCGGCATCCCCTATGGCGCGGTGCCGCAACTCGGCCGGGACTATGACGACGCGCTCAAGGGCAAGATCGTGATCGACGCCTGCAACGCCGTTGCCGCGCGCGACGGCGCCATCACCGACGAGGTCGACCGCAACGGCGTCGGCGTCACCTCGGAGAAATACCTGCCGGGCACGCGGCTGGTGCGCGCCTTCAATACGTTGGGCTACACCATCTTCACCCGGGAGGCGAACCGTCCCGACCCCAAGCTCGCGGTGCCGATCGCCGGCGACGATCCCGAGGCGGTGCGGGTGGCCGAGGGACTGGTGCGCGATGCGGGCTTCGAGCCCGTGCTCGTCGGCAAGCTCGCGGACGCGCGCCGGTTTCAGCGCGGCACGCCCCTCTATGGCCAGGCGGTGAGCGCGGCCGAGCTCAAGCAGAAGCTGTCGTCGGCGCCGTGACATCGCTCCTGCGCCGGCTCGGGCAGGCGGTGCCGGCGACGCCGCAGGAGCGCGCGGCGGCGCTGTGGTCGTTTGCGTATTTCTTCGCGCTGCTGGCGGGCTATTACGTGCTGCGGCCGCTGCGCGACCAGATGGGCATCGCCGGCGGCGTCAAGACGCTGCCGTGGACGTTCACCGCGACCTTCGTGACGCTGCTGGCGGCGCAGCCGCTCTATGGCTGGCTCGTGGCGAAGCTGCCGCGCGCCCGGTTCATTCCCGTCGTCTATCATTTCTTCGTCATCAATCTCGCGCTGTTCTGGCTGCTGCTGACGCTGGGCATCGGCACGGTGATCGTGGCGCGCGTCTTCTTCGTCTGGGTCAGCGTGTTCAATCTCTTTGCCGTCGCGGTGTTCTGGTCGTTCATGGCCGACCTCTTCACCAGCGAGCAGGGCAAGCGCCTGTTCGGCTTCATCGGCGCCGGCGGCACGGCCGGCGGGCTGCTGGGGCCGGTCATCACCATCGGCCTGTCGGTGCCGCTCGGCCCGACCAACCTGCTGATCGCCGCCATCGTGTTCCTCGAGCTGGCGGTGTTCTGCGTCCACCGGCTCGAGCGCGCCGCCATGGCGCGGCACGGCGCGCACGCCGACGAGCGGCGCGTCGGCGGCAGCGCCTTTGCCGCGCTGCCCGAGCTCTTTCGCTCGCCCTATCTCTTCGGCGTCGGCGCGTGGGTCAGCCTGCTTGTCGTTCGGCGCGACCATCCTCTATTTCGAGCAGGCCAATATCGTCGCCGCGACGGTCCACGGCGCCGGCGCGCAGACGCGCATTTTCGCGACCATCGACCTGGCGGTCGGACTGCTGACCCTGGCCACGCAGATCTTCGCCACCGGGCACTTCATCAAGCGGTTCGGGGTCGGCATGGCGGCGGGCGCGCTGCCGGCGGTCTATGTCGTGGGGTTCGCCGCGCTGGCGCTGGCGCCGGGGCTTCTGGTGGTGATGGGGGTCCAGGTGGCGCAGCGCTGGATGAACTTCGCCATCGCCAATCCGGCGCGCCAAGTGTTCTTCACCGTGGTCGCGCGCGAAGAGAAGTACAAGGCGAAGAACCTCATCGACGTGGTGATTTATCGCGGCTCCGATGCGCTCTATGGTTGGGTGTTCGACAGCTTGCAGGCTGATCGGGCTGAAGCTCGGCGCGATCGCGCTCTGTGCGCTGCCGGTGGCGGCGGGATGGCTCGTCCTGTCGGCGGCGCTGGGACGAACGCAGGAACGCCGCGCCGCACAGTTCAGCATGGAGGCGCAGGGAGACTGACGATGCCCCGGATCACCCGCCGCAATTTCGCCGCGCTGGCAACCGCGGCATTGCTGACGCGGCCCGCCGTCGCGCAAACCACCGCAGGCCCGCTCATCACCCGCGCCATCCCCAGCACAGGCGAGCGTCTGCCCGCAGTCGGGCTCGGCACCGCCGAAGTATTCGACAGCAGCGACGAGCGGACCCAACGCGCGGCGGCACAGGTCGTGCGAACGCTGGTCGATGCCGGCGGCCGCCTCATCGACACCGCTTCGTCGTATGGCGATGCCGAGACCGTGCTGGGCGAGGTGATCGCCGCCGCGGGCGCGCGCAGCCGGATCTTCATCGCCACCAAGCTCGAACAGCCCGACGCCGCGGAGCTCAAGCGCTCGCTGACCCGGCTCAAGACGGCGAAGGTCGACCTGTTGCAGCTCCACAATGTAAGCGATCCGCAGCAATCCTTGGCGCGGTTCAAGGAGTGGAAGGCGCAAGGCGTGTGCCGCTATATCGGCATTACCTCCACCTACCGCGGCGATTACGCCGCGGTCGAAGCGGTGCTTGGCCGCGAGAAGCCGGATTTCCGTGCAGATCGACTACTCGCTCGACAATCGCGCGGCGGAGACGCGCTTCCTGCCGCTGGCGGCCGAGGTCAAGGCCGGCGTGCTGACGGCGCTGCCGTTCGGGCGCGGCCGGCTCTTCCGTGCGGTGCGCGGGAAGGCCGTACCCGATTGGGCGAAGGGCTTCGCCGGAAGCTGGGCGCAGTTCTTTCTCAAATACCTGATCGGCGACGAACGGGTGACGGCGGTCATTCCCGGCACCTCCGATCCCGCGCACATGGCCGACAATCTCGGCGCCATGCGCGGCGCCCTGCCCGATCCGGATCAGCGCAAGCGCATGGTCGCTTTCATCGGCAGCCTCTAGCGCCGGGCGGCAAGCCGTTCGCGCTGCGCCGCGGTTTCCGGTCCGAGCAGACCGCCGTCCGCGTCGACCACCACGCCATAGAGGCTCGCCGCCGCCGCACGCGAGACGTAGCCGAGCCGCACATCGGCCGCGACCATCGCGGGGTCGCGGTGCAGCGGGTTGCCATAGCCGCCGCCGCCCGAGGTCTGCACCCGCACGCGGTCGCCGGGGTTGAGCGGCGCGTTGGCTTTGCGCACCTCCTCCGCGTCCTGGCCGGGGCGTTCGATTGCGATGCGCGGCGGCGCACCGTCCTGCCCGCCGAGAATGCCCCAGGGCGGACAGCCGATGCGCTCGTTGAGCACATGGACGCGGCACGGCACGAGCGGCACCACCACCTTTTCCAGACCGATGCCGCCGCGCCATTGGCCCGCACCGGCCGAATCGGGACGGATGCCCCATTTCTCGACCCGCAGCGGATAGAGCGCTTCCTGCACCTCGATCGGGATGTCGAGCGTGTCGCCGTGGCTCATGGTCTTGTAGTGCGCCGGGCCGTCATGGCCCAACGAGGCGCCCCAGCCGCCATCCGCGGCACTCAGGTTGTAGAACGGCTCGCCCGTCTTGGGGTCATGACCCGCCAGGCTGTGGATGCAGAAATTGCCGTGATGGCCCGCGGCAACATGGTCCGGCGCCGCGGTCACCAATGCCTTCACCACCGTGTCGATCACCGTCGGCAGCGGCGTGCTGTACATGCCCATGGGCGCGGTGCCCGACGCGCTCAGGAATTTCCCATCGGGAATGACGACATGGAGCGGACGGAAGCTGCCGTCGTTCCCGGGCTCGTCCGGCGCGGCGATGTACTTGAAGGCGATGCGCGCCGCGGTCACGGCGCCGCCCTCGCGGCCGGAATTGATCGGCCCTTTCACCTGGTCGCAGATGCCGGAGAAATCGACGGTCATCTCGTCGCCCTCGACGCGGACGACGACATCGAGAACCATCTTCTTCTCGAGCTCGACCCCGTCATTGTCGAGAAACGAGCTCGCGCGATAGACGCCGTCGGGGATCTTGCGGATCGCGGCGCGCGCCGCGGCCTCCGAGCGCTTCCACATGATCTCGACGGCGCCGCGCGTCGTGGCAAGGCCGTACTTCTCGACCACGCCGGCGATGAGGTCGCGGCCCATGAGGCAGCCGGCGAGCTGCGATTCGATGTCGCCCAGCAGCATGCGCGGAAAGCGCGTGTTGTTCTCGATGATGCGATAGACGTCCTTCATCGGCTTGCCGCGCGACCACAGCTTGACGCTGCGGTATTGGATGCCCTCCTGGAAGATTTCCGTCGGGCCCACCGGCGCGCAGGAGCCCACGACCATGCCGCCCACGTCGATCCAGTGGACAAGCACGCACATGAACGCGACGAGCTCGGCGCCGATGAAGACGGGCGTGTACATCACCACGTTGTTGAGATGCTGGCCGAGCGTGCCGGCGTGATTGGAGAAGATCACGTCGCCCGGCTCGATGCCGTCTCGCCCATGGATCAGCACGCCGTCATTGACGGCGGTGCCGAGCGCGTTGGCGACGAAGAGCGGAATGCCGCCTGACGATTGCGAGATGAGCCGCCCCTCGGGATCGACGATGCCGACGGCGTAGTCCTTGTACTCGTAGACGAGCGGACTGTAGGCCGTGCGCGTGATGTTCACGTCGATCTGGTTGGGGATCGACAGCAGCGCGTGGCGGATGATCTCGGCGGTGATGGGGTTGACGGCGCCGACGCTCGTCTCTACCGAAATCGTATCGGGGGCCATGTCTGTTGCCTCACGCGCATTGGATACGGATTTCGCCGAAAGTGCCGATCTCGAAGCGGTCATCGGGGCCGACGACCGTGGTCGAGCCGTATTCCTCGATGATCGCCGGCCCCGACGCCGCGTGGCCGATCGGCAGATGGTCGCGGCGCAGGACCGGCGTTTCGATGCGGCCCGTGCGCTCGCCGAAATGCACGAGCCGCCGCTCCGGCACACGCGGTGCCGGACCCGCAATGACCGGGCGCAGGCCGATGAGGTTCGGCCGCTCGATCCGGCCCGACGCGGTCAGCACGAGGCCCACGAACTCGATCGGCGAGTCGATTTCGACATGCCCGTATTTGCGTTCATATGTCGTCTCGAAGGCGCGACGGATCGCACCTGCATCGCGGGCCGCGCCCAACGGCGTGCGCACCGTGTGCCGCTGGCCGCGAAAGCGCAGATCGGCCTGACGCTCGAATGCGATCTCCGGATGGTCGAGCTCTTGTTCGAGCTTCGCCCGCATCGCGGCTTCCATCTCGGCGAATGCCGCGTCGATCTCCGCGACGGTGGCGGGCGAAAGATCGCGCAGGAAGGTGCGCGCCTCGTCGATGCGGGCATCGGCGAGAATCATGCCGAGCGCGGAGAAAATGCCGGGCTCGGGCGGGATCACGACATCGGGAATGTTGAGCTCGCGCGCAAGCTGAGCCGCATGGAGCGGGCCGCCGCCGCCGAACGCGAAGAGCGCGAATTCACGCGGATCGAAGCCGCGCTCGATGGTGATGCGCTTGATCGCGCCCGCCATTGTCAGGGTGCCAAGCGCGAGAATGCCTTGCGCGGTCTCGTCGAGCCCGGCCTCGCCGCGAAATCCAAAAGGCCGCGCGATGGGGTCCGCGATCGCTTGGCGCGCGGCCGCTCGCGTCGAGCTGCATCTCGCCGCCGAGAAATGACGTGGCCCCGATCCGGCCGAGCACGAGATTGGCATCGGTGATCGTGGGCTCGACTGCCGCCGCGGGCATAGCAGACCGGGCCCGGGCGCGGAGCCGGCGCTCTGCGGCCCGACGCAGAGGCGCCCCTGCTCGTCGAGCCAGGCGATCGAGCCGCCGCCGGCGCCGACCTCGACGATGTCCAAGACCGGCCCCGCGCACAGGGAAGCCGCGCTCGATACCGCCGACATAGTAGGGCGACTTCACCTCGAAGCGGCCGTTCTCGATCACCGCGCATTTCGCGGTCGTTCCGCCCATGTCGAAGGCGATGACCTTGGGCAGGCCCATGGCCTCGGCATAGACGCCGGTGCCGATGCAGCCGCCGACGGGCCCGGATTCCACCAGCATCACCGGCTGGCGCTCGGCACGCTCGACCGAGAAGACGCCACCATTGGACGCCATGAGATAGAAGCTGCGCGCGAGGCCGCCGCGTCTCAGCCGCTCGTCGAGCCGCCGCACGTAGTCCTTGAGGCGCGGGCCGACATAGGCGTTGGCGACCGCCGTCGCGGTG
This sequence comes from uncultured Alphaproteobacteria bacterium, assembly GCA_963832575.1. Taxonomy (GTDB): domain Bacteria; phylum Pseudomonadota; class Alphaproteobacteria; order ATCC43930; family CGMCC-115725; genus DATJLY01. Next base: position 123,671 of record CAWHUT010000006.1, on the reverse strand, counting down.
CGCTCGTATTCGTACCATTCGCGCGTGAGCTCGGTGCCGGTCGTGACATAAAGATCGGGCAGCGCCGCGCGCAGGATGGCGGCGGCTTCGTCCTCGTGGCGCGGGTCGCCATAGGAATTGAGGAACGAGATCGCCACCGCCTCGACGCCCAGCCGTTCGAGCTCTGCGGCGAGCGCCGTCGTGCCGTCGCGATCGAGGGGTTGCAGCACCGCGCCGTCGGCGGCAAGCCGTTCCGCCACTTCAAAGCGCAGGTCGCGCGCGACCAGCGGCGGGTTGCGCTTGTAGCGGAAGTCGAACGGAACCGGGCGATTGCCGCGGCCGATCTCCAGGAGATCGCGAAATCCCGCGGTGGTGACGAGCGCGGTCTTGGCGCCGCTGCGCTCGATGAAGGTATTGATGACGAGGGTCGTGCCGAACTTCACCACCTCTGCCGCGCCCAGCGCGATCCCGGCCTTGGCGACGCAGTCCATCACGCCGTCGACGAGATCGCCGTAGGTCGTGAGGCTCTTGGTATAGATCACGCGGCCCTTCTCGCGGTCATAGGCCGCAAGGTCGGTGAAGGTCCCACCGGTATCGGCCGCCAATATGTATGTCATTACAGCCTATTTCTGCGGTGAATTCGGGACCTCATCCGCGCGGCAGCCATTCCGGCCGCGAGGCGCCGACCGGTTGCGGCGGCAGTTCCCAGAAGGCCTTGGTTTCCGAGAAGCGCGTGATCGGCGTGGGATGCTCGATCTCGCCGAAGACGCTGGCCGTGCGCATCATGTCGCCGGGGCGCGGCGCAGGCAGAGCCGGGCGTCCGCGCGACCGGTCGGGCCATTTCTCCGGCGGCAGACGGCCGAGCTCCTGCACCCACATCGAGGTCCGCGTCAGCGACGCCTTGACGTGATAGCTGCCGCCTTCGCAAGCGCGGCGCACCAGCGCACCCAGGGTTCCCGCCGCGGCGAGATAGGCAGTGACGTAATCATCGAGCGTGAAGGTCGGCGCGAGGATCGGCTGATCCGGCGATCCCTCGTCGATGGCGAGCCCGCTCGCGGTCTGGCCGATCGGCTCGTAGCCGCCGCGCGACGCCCACGGGCCGCCATAGCCGTAGCAGCTCACGCTGACATAGATCAGCCCCGGCCGACGCCGCGCCATTTCAGCGGGCGAAAGCCCATGCCGCTCCAGGCTGCCCGGGCGCCAGGAATGGACGAAGATGTCGGCGTCGCCGGCGAGCGCCTGAACCTCCGCCGCGCCGCCGCGGTTGAGATCGATGAAGGCGCGGCGCTTGCCCAGGCCGGTATCGAGAAGATGGACGAATTGATCCGGCTGATGCGGCGCCGAGACATGCAGGACGTCGGCGCCCTGTTCCGCCAGAACGCGGGACGTGACGGGACCGGCGAGCACATGCGCCATGTCGAGCGCGCGGATGCCGCTCAATGGCCGCGCCGCCGGTGCGAAAGGTTCCGGCGGGCTGTCGCCGATCTTCTCGATTTCGACGGGCGCTCGGGCGGCCAACCATTGCCCCTGCGGATGGGCCAGCCATTCCTCGCGCGTGCGCGCGATCGTGCCGACGATCTTGTGCTCGGCCAGCGCGACCTCCAAGTCATCGGCGCGCCAGCGCGCAGTGGCCGCGGCGATCGCGTCCGTCGTATTGGCGCAGCCGAAGAAATCGAGAAGACGCAGCATGTGCGGCACATAGACCGGCGCGCGCAGGATATAGAGCCGGCGCCCGTCCTTGGTGGCGAAGAAATTCGCGGCCATGGCCGGATTGCGCCCGCGATCGACGGGATGACCGCTTTGGCTCAAGTGATCGGATGTGCACAGGCCCGGCACGGCGGCCTGGGCGAGATCGACATCGACGTTCTGGCCGCGCCCGGAACGCTGGCGCCAGATCGCGGCGACGGCGGTCCCCTGCGCCGCCAGCGCGACGGCGCTGGCCGTGCCCAGGCGATGGCGGCTCGGCACCACCGGCTCCTCGCCCTGGATCGCGACCGTGCCGCCGGCATCGCCCTGCGCGAGGCCGATTTGCGATAAAAGCTGTCCCAGGGCCGCTTGTGCAACGTCGTCCATGCCGGCGATTTCACCAGATTTCGCACCCCGACGCCAGGCATCGCTTCGCGCCGCGACGTGATACAATGGACGGCGCAAGCGGCGGATCCACACGTGGGGAGCGGTCGATGACGCGCAAATTCTTCTTTTTCTCCGAGATGGGCTACAACGCCTTTCCCATCGAAGCGGCCGAGCGTTATGGCTACACCTCGCTCATGTTCCCCAACAGCCTCTTCAATGGGGAAACGGCGCGCGACCTGTGGCAGATGTTCCTGAGCGAGCACGAACACGCCTCCGCGATGGGCTTCGACGGATCGGTGTGCAACGAGCACCACAACAATGTCCTCTCCATGCAGGAGAGCGTGAACATCTCGGCCGCGGTGATCAGCCAGCGCATCAAGGGCACCATCGCCCTGATCGGCAATCCCCTGCCCGATCCACGACAATCCCGTGCGCGTCGCCGAGGAGATCGCGATGCTCGATCTCGTCTCGGGCGGGCGCATCATTTCCGGCTTCGTGCGCGGCACCGGGATCGAGCAGCTCTCGACCAACGCCAATCCCGCCTACAACCGCGAGCGCTTCGAGGAAGCCTTCGCGCTTATCAAGAAGGCCTGGACCATGCCCGGCCCGTTCCGCTGGGAAGGCAAGCACTATCACCTGCGCGTCGTCAATCCGTGGCAGTTGCCGCTGCAAAAGCCGCATCCGCCGATCTGGGCCGCCGGCATCTTGAGCCCGGAGACCATTCGGTGGGCGGCCAAGCAGAGCATCACCTATCTCGTTCTCGGCAGCGCGCTCGACGCCACGGCGTCCTGCCGCGACATCTACCACGAGGTCGCGCGCCAGGACGGATGGACGCCGACGGCCGCAGCATCTCGGCTACCTCATCCACACCTGCGTCATGGACACGGACGAGGAAGCCTTCGAGATGGGCCGCCACCATTATGGCGGCGCCTCCGTGATCGGCCGCAGTGGCGGCGCGGCGGCCTCGGCGCTGACGGCAGGAACCGGCTCGGCCGGCGTGACGAGCGGCGGTCCGCATCCGGAATGGATGTCACCGCCAGGCTACATGTCCAAGCAGGCCAAGACCGGCAACATGGCCAAGGAGCGGCGCATGTCGGAGGGGAGCTACGAGGCCGCCATTCGCGCCGGCCTGATCGTCACGGGCAGCCCCAAAACGGTGATCCAGAAGTTCAAGCACATCATCGACCGCACCGATCCCGGCTATCTCACCTTCTGGGCGCGCGAGGGCAAGAAGCCGCACGACGGCGACGATGCGCGGCATCGAGCTCCTCGGACAGGAAGTCATCCCCGCGCTGCGCGAGCACCCATCCGCGCTCGTGACCGGAAAGGAGGTGACGCCATGGCCGCAGTGAGCGCCGACCGAGCAGATCGTCGATGCCGCGGGCCTCAGCGTCGAGCTGCGGCGCGGCGGCAAGGGGCGCGCCGCTCCTCGTCCTCCACGGCGAGCTCGGCGTTCCCGCCTGGCTCGACAGTTTTGCCCGTCTGGCCGAGCACTATGACGTGATTGTCCCGTCGCTTCCCGGTTACGGGCGAACGACGCGGCCGGATTGGATCATGGGGGTGCATGATCTCGCCGCGTGGGTGACGTGGCTCGCCCGCGACCTCGACGTCCGCACGCCGGTCAATGTGATCGGATGTTCGCTGGGCGGCTGGGTCGCCGCCAATATCGCGACCGTCGCGCCGCAGTTCATCGACAAGATGGTGCTGGTGGGCGCGATGGGCCTCAAGCCCGACACGGGCGAGATCTTCGACTATTTCCTCGACTCCGGCCTGACGGGGCTGCGGCGCGCCTTCCACCGTCCCGATGAATCGGCGGAGTTCAAACGCTGCTGGGGCAGGGAATGGACGCCGGACGAGGCCGATCGCGTCGAGCAGCACCGCGAGATGACCTGCCGCATCGCGTGGAAGCCCTACATGCACAGCCTGACGCTGCGCCATCTTCTGCCGGGCGTCCGCACGCCCACCTTGCTGGTGTGGGGGCGCGATGACGCGATCGTGCCCCTCAACAGCGGCGAGATCTACGCGCAGGCCATCCCGCGCGCGCGCCTCGTCGCGATCCCCAACTGCGGCCATATGCCCGAGATGGAAAAACCGGCCGAGTTCGCGGAGCTCGTCCGGAATTTCCTGGGTGCGTGAGCCGTCACGCGGCGGCGATCCCTACGATGTAGCCGAATACGGCGCGCCGGCCAGCCTCGGATCCGGCGTCTCCGGCGCTTCCATGTCGACGTCTTGTCCCACCGGCTCCCACGACGTCGCCAGGATGGCGACGAGCCCGATCAGGGGGACGACCGTGAGGCATAGCATCATGCGGTTGATGCCGAGTGCCGCGAGGAGGATGGGAAAGAAGTAGAAACCGATGATTGTGCCGAGACGGACCATCCCCTGGGCCCAGCCGGTGCCGATGCCGCGAATATTGGTGGGATAGGCCAGCGCCGAGATCGTGGTTGCCTGCGGGCCGGGCCCGACGGTCTGACCGATGATGAAGAGATAGATGAGCAGGATGGAGATGTAGGGCGAGGAGTGGCCGGCGGTCCACCAGAAGGCGATGAGACTGACGATGATGATGAGATAGCCGCTGGCGATGAGACGCCGCAGTCCGACGCGATCGACCAGATAGGCCGAGACCAAGCCGCCGATGGCCCCGATCACGGTGGAGACGAGCGTGCCGACGGCCGCGAAGATGAATTCCTTGCCGAAAATCTCCTGCGCGATGGACGGGAGATAAAAGCCGACAGCGAAATACTCGCTGCTCATGGTGATGCAGACGACGGAGGAGATGACGGTCCGCGACAGGTAGTGGTGCGCGAAGATCTGCTTGTAGCTGATCTTGGGACGGCGCTGCATCGGCGCGGCGATCACGGTGGTGCGCACGCCATAGGTCTTTTCGAGGATCTTGGCGGCCTCGTTGAGGCCCAGATTGTGGGCCGCCCACATCGGGCTTTCCCACATGTATTTGCCCCGCAACAGGAGCACGATCAGGGACGTTACCGCCCCGAAGCCCACGGCAATGCGCCACAGATAGGCGCCGGCGCCGAGATAATAAAAGAGCAGCGCCACGAGCACGGAGCAGGCGACCGCGACCTGCCACACGAAGACCCAGAGGCTGACGCTGCCGCCTTTCCGTTTCGTATTTACGAATTCCGAGATGAAGCTGAACGCCACCGGGTAATCGAGCCCGACGCCGATACCCATGAGCAGCCGGAAGAACAGCAAGACATAGAGGTTCGGCGAGAACGCCGCGCCGAGCGTCGCTACGACAAGGCAGACCAAGTCCAGCAGGAACATCCGGTAGCGGCCGATCTTGTCGGTATAGTAGCCGCCGACGATCCCGCCGATGAGCGCGCCCAGGCCCATGATGGCCGCGACGCTGCCGAGTGCGAAGGGCGTGAGGTGGAATTCCGCCATCAAGCCGGGAATGCCGATGCCGAGACTGGCGAAATCGTAGGCATCGACGAACGTGCCGCCCAGCGCAATGAGCACGATCGCCCAGGCCGCTTTGCTGACGGGCTGAGAATTGACAAAGCCAATGACGTCGGCCTTGGAGCGGATCACCAGATCGGACAATGCGTTTCTCCCTGCGACCGGATGTTGTCAGGCGCAATGCGCGGCCTGCGCACTGGGTTTCTGCGGTCATGCTATTGACAAGACGGCCGATGGGCAAGGCGGCGCATGGGCGCGCGCGCTGCCGCGACCGGATCACGGCAAGCCGTATTGCCAAGCGGACCTTCGTATGCATCATAGCGAAGACGCCTCGGGTGGGGTCGAACGCGGCGCTTCTTCAAAAGGGGGAGCAGCGCCCAATGCGTGACCCGGGTGGCATGGGAGGGCGGGCAAATGAAAATCCTGGGTGGATTGTCTGTGGCTGTTGTCGCGGGATTGGCCGTGGCGCTGACGGCGGTTTCGGCACCCGCGATCGCGCAGCAGACGAGCGCCGTCGCGGTCAAGGTCGGCGCCGACGATATCGGCGGCGTGGTCACCAGTGCGCATGGGCCCGAGGCCGGCGTCTGGGTGATCGCGGAGACCACGGAGCTGCCGACCAAATTCGCGCGGATCGTCGTCACCGACGAGCGTGGACGCTATCTCATCCCGGACCTGCCCACGGCGGATTACAACGTGTGGGTACGCGGCTATGGGCTGGTCGATTCGCCCAAGATGCGGGCCGTGCCGGGGCGCCATCTCGACCTCACGGCGATCCCCGCGCCCAATGACGCCGACGCCGCGCAGTATTATCCGGCGATCTATTGGTATTCGATGCTGAAGATCCCGGACAAGAGCCAGTTCGGCGGCAAGACCGCCATTCCCGAAGGCGTGACGCAGCAGGAATGGCTGACCCACATCAAGAACCGCGACTGCATCGGCTGCCATCAACTTGGCCAAGCCGCCACGCGCACCATTCCCGCCGCGTTCAGCAACATGTCCACGGAAGATGCGTGGATGCGGCGCGTGCAGTCGGGCCAGGCCGCACCGCTGATGGTCAACCCGCTGGCGGGCCAACTCGGCGGCGCGCCGTTCAAATATTTCGCCGATTGGACCGACCGCATCGCCCATGGCGAGCTGCCCCATGCCAAGCCGCCGCGCCCGCAGGGGGTCGAGCGCAACCTCGTCATCACCGAATGGGAATGGGGCAGCGAGCACACCTATCTCCACGACCTCGATCTCGACGGACAAGCGCAACCCGACGGTCAATGCCTATGGGCCGCTCTTCGGCTCGACCGAATACAGCACCGACATGCTGCCGATTCTCGATCCCAAGACAAACTCGGTGTCATTCTTCCATGCGCCGGTGCGCGATCCCGACATGCCGGAATCGCTCGGGCCCGGGCATGCCGCCATCGAGAAGCCGATGATGCCGTCGGCCTATTGGGGCGACGAGAAGATCTGGAGCAACCGGATCAACAACCACAACTCGATGTTCGATGAGAAGGGCCGGCTGTGGCTGACGGCGGCGGTGCGCGGCGCGAACGACCCCGATTTCTGCAAGAAGGGCTCCGACCTGCCATCGGCAAAGCTGTTCCCGCTCACGCAGAGCCACCGCCAGCTCGCCATGCTCGATCCCGAAGACCGGGAAATACACCTTCATCGACACCTGCTTCGAGACCCATCACCTGCAGTTCGGCTTCGACGCCAACGACACGCTGTGGACGAGCGGCGGCGGGCCGGTGCTCGGCTGGCTCAACACCAAGATGTTCGACGAGACCGGCGACGCCGCGAAGTCGCAGGGCTGGACGGCATTCGTGCTCGACACCAACGGCAACGGCAAGCGCGACGATTATGTCGAGCCCAACCAGCCGGTCGATCCGACCAAGGACAAGCGCATCGGCGGCGGGCTTCTATGCGATCATGCCGAGCCCGGTCGACGGCTCGGTCTGGGGCACGGTCGGCGTGTTCGGCGGCGCCGGCGCGGTGGTGCGCGTGGCGCTCGGCGACAACCCGCCGGCAACCGCGATCTCGGAAATCTATAACGTGCCGCTCCCCGGCTTCGGGCCCGCGCGGCGGCGACATCGACAGCAAGGGCGTGGTGTGGGTGTCGCTCGGCAGCGGCCATCTCGGCAGCTTCGACCGGCGCAAATGCAAGGGCCCGCTCAACGGACCGAAGGCGACCGGCGACCAGTGCACGGAAGGCTGGACGTTCTACCAATATCCAGGCCCTGGCTTCGACGGCATCGGCAAGAACAGCGCCGAGGCGAGCTATTACACCTGGGTCGACCAGCACAACACCCTGGGCCTCGGCAACGACGTGCCGATCTCCACCGGCAACGTCAATGACGCGCTGTTGGCGCTCAAAGACGGCAAGATGGTCATCCTGCGCGTGCCCTATCCGCTGAGCTTCTATGCCAAGGGCCTCGACGGGCGCATCGACGACCCGAACGCCGGCTGGAAGGGTCGCGGCTTGTGGAGCACGAGCGGCGACCGCACGCCCTGGCTCAAGGAAGGCGGCAAAGGCAGCAAGCCGCTGGTCTTCCACTTCCAGCTTCGGCCCGACCCGCTCGCCGACTGAGGCCGCGCGGGACGGGACTGGGGCGGCGGCGTGATCACGACGCTCCTCATCGTGCATGCGCTGTGCGCGGTGTTCATGCTGGGCGCGCTCACGCATCAGACGCTGAGCGTGTGGTGGCCGCCGGCGCCGGGCGAGCGGAATTTCTTCGCGAGCTTCCGCGCGGTGCGTGCCGGCGCCTACAGCAACACGATCGTCGTTCTCTTCGTGGCGACGGCGTGTCTCGGCGCCATTCTCTATCCCACCTATCGCCTCACGGTGCGCGTCGTGCTCGAGGATTTGCGGTTCAGCACCGCCACCGGCCTCTTCGAGCTCAAGGAGCATTTCGTGGCGCTCGGCTTGGGCGTGCTGCCGGCCTACTGGTATTGTTGGAAGCAGCCTTTTGCCGAGCACCGCACCGCCATCAGGATTCTGACGACGCTCCTCGCCTTCATCGTGTGGTGGGCCTTCATCGTCGGGCACATCCTCAACAACATCCGGGGCTTCGGGTCGTGAAGAGCGCGCGCGTCTTTCCGGTCTTCTCCGCCGTCTTCGCGGTGATCTATTTCGCCTCGGTGTATTACAACCTGGCGCTCGTCAGCTATTTCCCGCGCCTCAAGCAATGGTTTCCGCTGGTCAAGACCGGCATGCCGCCGAGCGTCGGGCCGGGCATGTACTGGTATGGCTGGCTTCTAACCTCGTTCCTCGGCGCCGCCGTGATCGCCGCGCTGGCGCTCGCCGTGCCGGCCCGCTGGACGTCCGGCGTCGCGCGCGTCGCCGCGTGGGCCTTGCCGATTGCCGCCATCGTTGGCATCGTCATCCTCCTGAGAGGATGGTTCATCCACTGACGGCCATGATCCGCGCCGCCTTGCGCCTGAGCCTCGTCGTCGCGCTCGCCGCGGCGCCGGTGGCGTTGGCGCGCGCCGGCGGCGGTGGCGCCTTCGGCGACCAGGGTGACGACGATCTCCGCGCCACGCTGTTCGGCTTCGTCAAGGACAAGAACGGCGATCCCGTTGAGAACGCGACGGTGACGGTCACCATGACGAAGCTCAATACGAGCCTCACCGTCCAGAGCGACGATCAGGGCCACTTCCTCGCCAAGCTGTTCTATCGCAACGTCAACCCGGCGGATGTCGAGGTCGCCTGCGCCAAGGACGGCTATCGCGAGATCGCGCACACGCGGCGCCCCTCCCTCGCCGCCGGGGCGCCCATCGAGATCGACTGTGTCCTCGACCACGTTTAGGGCGGTGCGGCTGGCGCTGATGCTTCTCGCCGGCCTCGCGCTCATGCCCGCCGCCGCGGCCGAGACGATCACGCTGCGCTATGGCCAAGCCTATTCCGCCGCCGAGAGCATCTATGCGCTGCCGATCTTCGTGGCCGACCGCGAGGGGTTCTTCGCCCGCGAAGGCGTGCGCGTCGGCAGCGTTCTGATCCCCGGCGGCGGCGAGAAAATGATCGCGGCACTCGCGGACGGCACGGTCGACATCACGCATGTCGCGACCGCCTTCCTGATCCAGGCCGCGCTTGCCGGCGCCGATGCGGTCGCCATTGCCGCCGAGTTCGACAACCCGATCTACAGCCTCGTCGCCAAACCCGACATCACGAGCTTTTCCGACCTGCGCGGACGCGTCGTCGGGCTGGCAGACCCGGCGGGATCGGTCGCCTTTGCCACACGCAAGCTCCTAGCGCTCCACGGGATCGGCGACGGCGACATCAGCGTCAAGCTGGTGTCGGGAACGCCGGCGCGCCTGGCGTGCCTGGAGCGCGGCGCCTGCGATGCGGTCCCGCTGGGACAGCCGCAGGATTTCGCGGCCATCAGCGCCGGCTACCGGCTGCTCGGGCGGACCAACGACGCGCTGCCGGCGTTCCTCTATACCGTCACGGCCGTGCGGCGGTCCTGGGCCAAGACGCATGGCGACGCGCTCGTGCGCTATGTCCGTGCCCTGGCCGCATCCTTCCGCTTCATTCGCGACGCGAGGCAACGCGACGCGGTCGTCCGCATCATCGTTGAGACGACGGGCGCCTCGACGGTGGCGGCGCAGCAGACACTCGCGCTTTATCTCGAACCGGGCCGCTCGGTGCTGCCGCGCCGGGGCGAAATCGATCTCGCGGGATTGCGCGAGGTTATCGCCTTCATGTCCGAAGCGCGTATCATCAAGCCGCCGCTGCCGCTGCCGCAGCCGGAACGGTTCGTCGACCTGCACTATCTGCGCGCCGCCGCGGCCCCGTAGCCGCTTTGCATCGGCGCGTTGGAGGGAGGACAGCGTGAAGACACCGCATGCACGCACCATCCTGTTGGCAGGCATCGCCACCCTCTTCCTCGCAACGGCGGGAGCGGCGCAGGCACCGCCGGGCGACGAGGCGGGTGGGGCCGGCTATCGGCCGGGCCTCGGCGACATGATGACCATGACCGTCCAACCGCGCCACATCAAGCTCGGGCTCGCGGGACAGGCGAAGAATTGGAGCTACGCCGCCTACGAACTCCACGAGTTGGAGGAAGCATTTCAACGGGTGACCGGCGTGTGGCCGCACTGGCAATCCTTCCCCATCGCGGAAATGCTGGCCAACGTCACCCGCGAACCGTTGGCGGCGCTCGAACAGGCGATCAAGTCCCGCGATCCCGACCACTTCGCCGCCGCCTATCGGCAGCTCACCGAGGCCTGCGACACCTGCCACCAGGCCGCCGACCGCGCGGTCATCGTCATCCGCGTTCCCGATAGCGACATGTTCCCCGACCAGGATTTTCACCCGGCCAAGCACTAGGGAAAGGTGCGACATCATGAAACTCGGTATCGTGCTCGGATATTCCGGTGCGGATTCTGGCCTTGCCGGTCGAGCGGGTTCTGGAGGCCGAACGGCTGGGCTTTGATTCGGCTTGGACCTCGGAGGCGTATGGTTCCGACGCCATCGCGCCGGCCGCGTGGCTGCTGGCGCGGACGACGCGGATCAAGGTCGGCACGGCGATCATTCAGATGCCGGCGCGCACGCCCGCCTTGGCGGCGATGACGGCGATGACGCTCGACGCGCTCTCGGGCGGTCGCTTCATCCTCGGCATCGGGCCGTCGGGCCCGCAGGTGGTCGAGGGCTGGCATGGCGTCCCTTACGGCAAGCCGCTGCTGCGCACCCGCGAATACATCGAGATCATCCGCAAGATCCTCGCGCGCACGGAGCCGCTGACCCACTCCGGCGAGCACTATCAGATCCCCTATACCGGTCCGGGAGCGACCGGCCTCGGCAAGCCGCTGAAGAGCATCATGCACGGCAATCCGAACCTGAAGATCTATACGGCGACGATCGCCCCGGCGAGCATCCGCAATTCCGCCGAGGTCGCCGATGGCATGTTCCCGATCTTCATGGACCCGGAGCGCTTCGAGATGTTCGAGCCGCATCTTGCCGCCGGTTTCGCAAAAGCTGGCAATCACAAGAGCCTGGCGACCTACGACATGTGCCCCTTCGTCCCGGTCTCGCGCGGTGACGACCTCGAGGCGGCCCGGTTGCCGATCAAGCGGAACCTCGCGCTCTACATCGGCGGCATGGGCGCCCGCGAGAAGAATTTCTACAACGACTATGCCAAGCGCCTCGGGCACGAGGCGGCGGCGATCCATATTCAGGATGCCTTCCTCGCCGGCCGCAAGGCGGAGGTGGTCGCGGCCGTCCCCGATGCCCTGGTCGATGCGATCGCGCTGGTCGGCCCGGCCGATCGCATTCGCGACCGGCTGCAAGCCTGGAAGGAGGCGGGGGCAAAACGGCATGTGCATTCGATGCTGCTCAGCAGCGATATCGATGCGCAGACGCTGCGGCTGATCGCCGAAGCCGTCCTCTAAGCCTGCGGCGGCGGGCGGGCGCGCCTTGACAAGCCGCGCCGCGCGCCGTTCGATGCGGGCGCGGCGCCGAGGCGATCTGACATTGGGAGCGTGTCCATGCGGTTCGGGCATTTCTGCCTGCCCACCTATTTCGCCGATGTCGACGGCACGGTCGGCGCCTTCATGCGCCGCTTCGTCGATCTTCTGGTCGAGAGCGAGGCGCTGGGATTCGATTCGCTGTGGGCCAACGAGCATCATTTCGATGCCTATGGCGGCGTCATTCCCTCGCCGCCGATTCTGCTCTCGGCCCTGGCGCAGCGCACCAAACGGGTACGGCTCGGCACCTCGATCATCGTGCTGCCGCTCCATAGCCCTATCGAGATCGCCGAACAGATGGCGATGATCGATCTCATGTCCGACGGCCGCGTCGAACTCGGCGTTGGTCGCGGCTTCGTCGCCTACGATTATGATCGCTTGGGCGTGACGCTCGAAGGCGCACAAGACCGCATGCGCGAGGAGCTGGAAATCATCCTCAAGGCGTGGTCGGGTGAGGCCTTCACCCATCGCGGGCCGCACTATCGCTACGACAATCTCGACGTGTGGCCGCGGCCGCAGCAGCGTCCGCACCCGCCGGTGTGGCTGTCGTGCTCGCAGACGCCGTCGAGCTTCGAATGGGCGGGCCAGCAGGGCTACAGCATCCTCACCGTCGCCTATCGCGGGGTCGAGCTGCTGGTCAAGAACAACCGCCTCTACCGCGACGCCTGGAACGCCGCCGGCCACAAGCCCGGCCAGCACCGCATCGCCACTCATTACCAAGTGGTACTGTCGGACGACAGCGGCGAGGCCAAGGCGATCATCGAGAAGGCGCTGCGCCGCTATCTCGCTGCCACCACCCACACGCTCGACCGCGCCCGCGCCGATCGCGAGCATTCGGCGACGCCGGAGCGGCAGCAGATACTCCAGGATCTGCTCGACGTCGACCGCATGGTGGCCGAATGCCGGATCATCGCCGGCACGCCTGCCGAGGCGGTAGCATCCCTGGAGCGCGCCCATGAGATGATGGGCTTCACCCAGCTCGACTGCACCTTCTATTTCGGCGGCATTCCCTACGAGCAGGCGCGACGCTCGCTCCACCTGTTCGCGAGCGAGGTCATGCCCAAGCTGCGCGGCCTGGCCTGACCGCACGGCCGCGCGCGGCCAGGCGCGGAAAGGGAGATCGCGGAACTGCATTCGCCAACCGTGTTTACCGATTGAGCCACGCGACAGGCTCTCGGAGATGGCGCGATGCCTTCCAGCCTATCTGTCGACCTGCCCAGCGCCCCGCCGGCGCGAGAGAGTCTTCACGCGCTGGACTGGCTGAATTTCTTTCTTGCGGCCCTCATGACGGGCTTCGGTCCCTTTGTCGCGCTCTATCTCGCGGATCGCGGCTGGACGCCGGCGAATATCGGCCTCGCTCTCACGGCCAGCGGTCTTGCCGGCTTGCTGACCCAGGTGCCGGCGGGCGAACTGCTCGACAAGACGCAGATGAAACGGACTTTGGTCGGCATCGGGACGGCGGCCGTCACGCTGGTGGCCTTGGTCTTTGCGCTGTGGCCGGGCCTGGCGGCCGTGTTCGCCGCGAGCATGCTGCAGGGTACGACCGGAGGCATTCTCGGGCCGGGGGTCTCCGCCATCAGCCTGGGACTCGTCCACCAGGACATGCTCGCTGAACGGCTCGGGCGCAATCAGCGCTTCGCCTCGATCGGCGGCCTTGCCGCGGCCGCGCTCATGGGAGTCATCGGCTATGCGCTGTCCACGCGTTACATTTTCCTCGCAACCGCCGCCCTGGAAGTCCCCGTTCTTATGGCGCTCGCCCGGGTTCGCGCCGCCGATATTCACTTCGGTCGGTCATGCGGCGCCCCCGATCACAATGACACACATCCCCAGCGGGTCAGTCGCGCCTTACTCTTCAAGGATCGACGTCTTCTGACGTTCGGCATGTGCCTGTTTCTGTTCCAGCTCGCCAATGCCTCGCTGCTGCCGCTGGTAGGGGAGACGATTGCACATACCGATGGACGCCGGTCATCGGTCATCATATCCGCGATGATTGTCGTCCCCCAGATCATCGTTGCCGTGCTGGCGCCCGAGGTGGGCCGGACCGCGAAGAGCTGGGGGCGTCGGCCGCTGCTGCTCATCGCGTTCGGAATCGTCCCGGTTCGGTCTCTGCTCTTTGCCGTGATCGACAAGCCGGCGTTCCTCGTTGCCGTCCAGGCGCTGGACGGCGTGACCGGAGCCACGCTTGGCGTATTGACGGCACTGATCACTGCCGATCTGACGAAAGGGACGGGACGATTCAACCTGGCCCAGGGATTAATCGGTACCCTTTCCGGGATCGGAGCTTCGCTCAGCACGTCGCTGTCAGGCCTGGTAGTCGGGAGATGGGGCCACCCGGCGGGATTTTTGGGCGTGAGCGCCGTAGCCTTTCTGGCCGTGGCGATCCTCTGGCTCTTCATGCCGGAGACCAAGCCGCCGCGGGGTTAGGCGCGTGCAGGAATGAAGGCGACGCGTTCGATTCCCTGAGCATCGGCGCCGCGCTGCTGCTGGCCCGATACGGCAATATTGCCATCGTGTTCACGATGTTTGCGCTGGTATCGTTGTTTGGCGCGACCGTGATGTGGACGCTCGGCGGGGAGACCAAGCGCCGCACGCTCGAGGATCTCTCGCCCTGAGCCGCGGGTGGCGATAGGGACTACTAGCGTAACTGCGGGGCGACCTCTTCGCACAGAAGCCGCAAGGCACTCATCACCTGGCGATGCGGGATGATCCCGCCGCAGTTCAGCTCCGCCAGGATGCCGCCCAGGGTGAGCTCTTCGCGCAAGGCGTGCAGGCGATCGATGATCGTCGCGGGCGTGCCGACCAGAACATGTTCGCGCTGCGCCTGCTCATAGGACATGTTGCGCAGCCGCTCGAGCCGCAATACCCGTGCCGGCGCCGGCGCGGCCGAACGTGAAAGTGAATCGGCCTGCAATTCGGCTTGCTGGCGATAGAACTGCATGATGCTCGGCGCCGCATCGGCGCGCGCCTGCGCTTCGGTTTCCGCGACATAGGTCGGAACCGACAGGAAGACCTCGCCCTTGCCCGGATGGCCGGCAGCCGCGTAGGCCTCCTGATAGTGGCGGACATAATGGGCGAGCTCGGTCCAGTTGATGTGCCGCGCGGAGACGAACATGGGCAGTCCCATCTCCCCGATCATCGGGGCGGTGTCGATGGTGTTGGCAGCGATGCGGATCGGGGGCGACGGCTGGCGATAGGGACGCGGCACAACGGCGATGTCGCTGAAGCTGTGATACGTGCCGTGGTAGGAGACTTTGTCGTGGGCCCAGGCTTGCCGGATGATGTCCAGCGTCTCGGCGAAGCGCTCGCGGCTTTCGGCGTAAGGCACCCCATAGGCGTCGTAGGTCTGCACCACGCCGCTGCGACCGACGCCGAAGATGAGGCGGCCATGGCTGATCTGGTCGACCGTCGCCGCCTCTTCGGCCAACCGCAGCGGATGGCCCAGCGGCAGGACCTGAACCGCGATGCCGATCTTGATGCGGCGCGTCGATGCGGCGATGGCGGAGGCGACAATGAGCGGCGCCGACAACAGCGAGCGGTCGGGCGCGAAATGCAGCTCCGCCAGCCAGATCGCATCGAGGCCCCATTTTTCCGCGGCGTCGATCTGTTCGAAGGCTTCGCTGAAGGCATCCGCGTGCGGCCGCCCCGCCAGGCTCGGAAGCTCGTGAAACATGCCGAATTCCATGATGCCGGTCCTCCGATCGTCCGCGGAGTGCAGTATTGTTCCCGTGCCGAGGAATGGGCAACTGTCGTCGGTCCGGCGGGGCAGCCCGCGCCGCGTGAGGTGACGCCTTGGGCCGAAGCGTGTTCAGCACGGGCTTGTCCGGCCCGTCCCAAGCTGATCGCGCAGATCGGCCAACAGCGCCGGCAGCTCGCTTGCGTTGCAACACGCGCCGAAAATGTAATGGTCCGGCCGCTTGACGATGATGTCGCAGCCATACTCGTCCATGACGCGGCCGTAATGGCCCTCGCTGTCGAGGATGCCGTCGCCCAGATGCAGAATCGTTCCGCCCAACGCGCGCCCGACGCACGAGGCTGTTGCCGCCATCGGCGCCGATGAGGTAGCGCCCCTCGACCTGACGCGTTGCGCCGTCGCTGCCCTGCGCGGTCACGCTGGCGCCGTCGCTCGTCTGCGCGATCGCGGTCACGGTCTCGCCTTGGAAGACCTCGATGTTGGGCTCGGCCTTGGCGATGCGGTCGAGTTCCGTCTCGAAGGACGGCTGATAAATCGAGATGTATTCGGGCCACCCGTGCGTTGCCATCGGCGCCACGTCGCTCGACAGCAGGATGCGGCCGTTCTTGGCGAGCTCGTACACCGGCAGAAAATGCGTCGCCGGCCAGATCGCGTCGATGCAACCGATCTCCTGGAACATGCGCAGCACGTCGTCATGGACGATGCCGACGCGCGGCAGGTTGTAGAGCGTGGTATAGCGCTCGACCACCGCAACGCGATGGCCGGCGCGCCCCAGCAGAATGGCCGCGAGCATCCCGGTCGGCCCATCTCCCGCAATGATCACCTCATACATCGCTTGCCCACCTGCTATGATCCCGCCACCGAATGTCCGATGGAGGCCACGCTTGGAAAGACCCATCGATCGCGTCGAGCGCCCGGTCGATCGCGGCGGCAGCGATCAGGTGTTGGCGAAGCGCTCGCTGCTGCGCCCCGCCGCCCATGCACAGCAGTCGCCGTTTCTGCACCTGTCGGAGGATTGGTTCGCCGCGCCCGGCGGGTTCGAGACCCATCCCCACCGCGGGATGGAGACCGTGACGCTCGTGCTCGAGGGCGCGCTGCGTCATCGCGATCATACCGGCGCCGACGGCGTTCTGCGCGCGGGCGACGTGCAGTGGATGACGGCGGGGCGCGGCGTGCTGCACAGCGAGATGCCCCACGGCAGCGATACCGTCCACAGCCTGCAGCTTTGGCTCAACCTGCCGGCGCGCGACAAGATGACGCCGGCGCACTATGTCGATCAGAAACTCGCGAGCGTGCCGGTGCGCCGCCTGCCGGGCGTTGCCGCGCGCGTCTATGCCGGCCCCTCGGGCGAGCTGGCCCAGCCACACGGCAGCCACTGGCCGATCATGCTGGTGGAAATCACGATGGAAGCGGGCCGCCAGTTCCGGCAGGAGGTCCCCGCGCACTATCGCGGCTTTCTTTACGTGCTCGAGGGTGCGGCCACGATCGGCGGGCGCCGCGTGTCGGCGCCGGAGGTAGCGTGGTTCGAGCCGACGGGCCGTGCCGAAGACGCGATCGACACGATCGCGCTCACGGCGGAAACGCCGTTCCGCGGTCTTCTCTTTGCCGGGACGCCGATCGACGAGCCGGTGGTCGCCTACGGCCCCTTCGTCATGAACACGCGCGAGGAGATCGTCCAGGCCTTTGCCGATTACGAGGCCAATCGCCTGACCGGGTGAGGGCATCTCGGATATCATCGGCACGCGCGGGACCGGCCGGAAGGACGGTGCCCGCGCGCCGATGATGAGCGTGCGGACGGTTTACTTTTTCCGTACCAACGGCCCGGTCGCGACGCCTTCGGCGAAGTTGCGCCACGGCTGCCTGGCGGCCACCACCTTGTTGCGCAGCGTGCCGATCCGCGCGATCTCCAGCTCGACATCGTCGCCGGCCTCGATCCGCTTGAAGCCGGCGAACGTGCCCAGCGAGATGACGTCGCCGGGCTCCATCACCGTGTAGTCGGAGCAATAGGCCAGCACCTCGTAGGGGTCGAAGATCATGTCCTTGGTGTTGCCCTTGCGCCGCGATGCGCCGTTGACCCGCACTTCCATATCGAGATTGCGGGCATCGGGCAGCTCGCGCCGCGTCACCACCCATGGGCCGATCGGACAGAAGGTCTGGAAATTCTTGGCATAGGAATAGGGCTGGCCCATTTTAAGCCGCTCGCGCTGGCGATCGCGCGCCGAGACATCGTTGCAGATCGTGTAGCCGAAAATGTGGTCGGCGGCTTGCGCCGGAGCGATGTGGTGGCATTCGCGCCCGACCACGAGCGCCAGCTCGTGTTCCTCATCGACCGTTTGCGGGAACGGCGGCAGTTCGATCTCGTCGCCATGGCCGATCATGTTCGACGGGTATTTCTCGAAGATGATCGGCTCGTTGTAGAAGCTCAGATTTGATTCGTCGATATGCTCCTGGTAGTTGAGCGCAAGCGCCAGGATTTTCGACGGCCGCAACACCGGCGGGAGGAATTTCGGATTGGCGACCCGCAGCGCACCGAGCCGGCCCGAGGCCCTCAGCTTGCCGATGCTGTCATCGCCAATGGTGTCGATGTCGATACCGGCCTGGATCATCGCCAGCAGCGAAGCGCCTTCGCGCAGGGCCGGATGCGTTTCGGCCAAGGCGGCGGTGAGGTCGATGATGCCTTCCGCCAGAGCCACGCCAACATGGGGGCCGGTATCGGTCTTGAACGACAGCAGCTTCATCCTTGTCCTCCTGTTGTCTGACGTCGCCCTAACGGGCTTCCGATCGCGACCATTGCGATTGCAGAGTAGAGGCGGCAACCGCTGTCGACAAGGCTCGCGCGGGCGGCGTCGCCGGGGGCGAGCAGCGCCGTCTCTTCACAGTTGGCTGGGCCGGTGCCACTCTGTGGCGATGAAGCCTCTGCGTGGCCCTGGCCCGACCGGAACATTGGCGTCGCTCGCGGCCGCCTTGATCCTTCTCTTTGTTCTTGACGGCGGCAGGACCGCGGCGGCGCAAGTTCTCTATTCCGTTGCCGACGGAACCTATCGCGCGGTCGAACCGCCGGGATGGGACAGGAAAACGGCAGTGCCGCTCGTGCTCTTCTTGCATGGGTATGGACAGGACAGCGCCGATATTACCGGTGACAGCGCCCTCTCGGCGGCCGTGACAAGCCTCGGGGCGTTGCTCGTCGTGCCCGATGGTCTCCATCATGCCTGGGCCCATGTTGGCGCGCCCACCCATGCCCGGGACGATATTGCCTTCTTGCGCGCCGTCATCGTCGATGCCAAGCGGCGCTGGCCGATCGACGCGTCGAGGGTCTATGCGAGCGGGTTCTCGATCGGCGCATCGATGGTGTGGGATTTGGCCTGCCACGCGGCGCAAGGCTTCGCGGCCTTCCTGCCGGTGTCGGGCGCCTTCTGGCTGCCCTATCCCGAGCACTGCGACAGCGGCCCGGTCACGCTGCGCCACGTCCACGGTCTTCTCGACAAGACCGTGCCGATGGCAGGACGCACCATCTTCGGCCAATTCACCCAGGGCGATGTCGGAAAAGGCTTCGACATCCTGCGCGCGACCGATCGCTGCGCGCCCGAGCCCGACCGCACCGTCAACGAGACGGTGCAAGCCTGGGACGGGGCGCTCGCGTGCCGGATCTGGTCATCCTGCCGCAGCGGTCACGAGTTGGAGCTTTGCACCCATCCCGACGGCCACGACATGGAGCCTGCGTTCCTTCATGCCAGCCTCATCTGGGCGCTCCAGCAGCGTTGAGGACCCCCGTCTAGCCGCCTGAGATCGTGCGTTCCGGCTTGATGTCGATCAACGGCGTGCCGTCGAGGCAATCGAGCCCGCGCACCTCGATGTGGTGCCGGTGACCGCCACCACATCGACGAACGCGGACGCGATCGGATTGGGCCGCACCGGCGAGCGCAAGGCAAAGGTGCCGGTGGTCTTTCCACTGCGAAACGGCGTCTGCAGCACCAGATCGCGCCGGGCGTGATGCATCCAGTAAAGGACCTGGATGCGCCCGTAACCAGCGAGACCCTGGAGCGCCAGGCGCCAGCGCTCATCGACCACGATCGAACAGACCGGTCCATCCGGACTGCCGCGCTTGGGGCACTCCTGGCGCGATCGCCAGGGCGTGCGGATCGTGCCGATGAAAAACACGCCGGCATCGGCCTGCGGCGGCAAGACAACGGCGACCTCGCCTGGACGCACGCCGGATTCGGTCTCGGAGGGTTCGTTTGTCATGACACGAGAGTGGCAGGTAAGACCCGGCCACGTCCAGGCAGCTTAGCGCGACCGCGCGGCCTGGATTGCCTGCCACACCCGTTCTGGCGTTGCCGGCATCTCGACATGCGTCACGCCGAGTTCGCTGAGCGCATCGACCACGGCGTTGATGACCGCGCCGAGCGCCGGGGTGGTGCCGCCTTCACCGCCCGGACGGATGCCATAGCGGTGGCTGGTCGCGGGCACTTCAACGAGCTCGCAATCGAAGGGCGGCAGAAAGTCGGCGCGCGGCATGGCATAGTCCATGTACGAGCCCGACAGGAGTTGCGCGGTCTCGCGGTCGTAGTGGCAAATCTCAAGCAGCGCCTGGCCGATGCCCTGGGCCGCCGCACCGTGGGTCTGGCCATGCAGGATCATCGGGTTGATGGCGCGCCCGACATCGTCGACACCGGACCAGCGCACGATGCGAACGGCGCCAGTATCCGGATCGACTTCCACCTCGCAGACATGCGCCCCGGAGGGATAAGCGCCCACGGGCGTCACCTCGTCGGCGATGGCATCGAGCTTGCCGGATAGTTCCTGCGGCAGGTCGTTGCGCGTTGCCGCCGCTTGCGCGACATCGAAGATGCCGAGGCGCTTATCGGTACCCTTGACCGAGAACACGCCGGCCGCGAACTCGATGTCGACGGGACTCACCTCAAGGACATGGGCGGCGATCTTTTTGCCCTTGTCGATGATCGTGTCCGAGGCCTTGCCGATGACGAGGCTTGCCAGGCGCATCGAGCGGCCGGAATGCGAGCCGCCGCCCGCCACCACGCGGTCGGTATCGTGCGCAACGAAATCGACGCTGTCGAACGGCACGCCCAGCCATTCGGTGAGAAGCTGGGCGAAGCTGGTCTCGTGCCCCTGGCCGCTGTTCATGGTGCCCAGAACAAGCTCGACCCGGCCGGCGGGCTCGATCGTGACCTCGGCGCGCTCGCGCGGGAAGCCGCCGGCGCCTTCGACGTAGTTCGCAAGGCCGATGCCACGCAGCAGGCCGCGCGCGCGGGACTGCGCGCGCCGTGCCGCGAACCCGGTCCAATCGGCCAGACGCAGCGCCGCATCCATGCCCTTCTCGTATTCGCCGTTGTCATAGGTGATGCCGACCCCGTTGGTGAAGGGAAAGGCATCGGCCGGGATGAGGTTGCGCCGCCGCAGCTCGATCCGATCCATCCCGATCTCGCCGGCCGCGATGTCGACGAGCCGCTCGATGACATAGATCGCCTCGGGCCGGCCGGCGCTGCGGTAGGGAGTGGTCGGCACCGTGTTGGTGAGCGCGGCGCAACCGCGGAAATGCACCGCCGGAATGCGGTACACGCCCGACATGATGCCAAGCCCTTTGCGCAACGGGGTGAAGTGCGCGGTATAGGCGCCGACATTGCTGAGATTGGTGCCGCGCAGGCCGATGAAGGTGCCGGCTGCATCGAGCGCCAGCTCGACGGTGACGGTGAGATCGCGGCCCTGGAAGTCGCTGAGGAAGCTCTCCTGTCTTTCTCCCGTCCATTTCACCGGCCGGCCGACGACGCGGGCAGCCCACGGCAGCAGCGCCCATTCGGGATAGAAATTGTTGCGCGTGCCGAAATTGCCGCCCATGTCGCCGCAGACGGCGCGGCACGCCTCTTCCGGCACGTCCAGCACCGTGGCGAGGACCTGCTTCTCCTTTACGACGCCACCGCCCGAGCCGGCATAGACCGTGTAGCGCCCGGTCGCCGCATCGTAGTCGCCGATGGCGGTGCGCGGCTCCATTGGACTGCCGGTCACGCGCTTTATCCACGTCTCGAGGCGGGTGATGTGGGCGGCGCGCGCGAACGCGGCGTCGGTGGCGAGCCTGTCCCCGACATCGACATCGACGCAGAGATTGGCAGGACACTCGTCCCAGACCAGAGGCGCGCCGGTCGCGACCGCGTCACTCGCCCGCGCCACCGCCGGCAGGAGCTCGTAATCGACCTCGACCCGCTCGGCACCGTCCTTGGCAGCACTCACGGAGTGCGCGACGACCAGGGCAATCGGTTCGCCGACATAGCGCGTCCGGCCGACCGCCAGCGTCGCCTGCGGCACGGTAAAGATCGTAAAGCCTTGGCGGACCGTGACCCGAACGTCGGCCCCGCCAACCAGCGTCGGCTTGTGGGCGATCGGCTTGCGGCCATCGGCCAGGAACTCGGTCCCGGTGAGAACGGCGATGACGCCGGGGACGGCCTCCGCCGCCCGCTTGTCGATCGCACGGATGAGCGCGTGGGCGTGCGGCGACCGCACCACCGTCGCGTAGGCCATGCCCGGCAGTTCCATATCCGGAACGTAGCGGCCCTGACCCAGCAGCAAGCGCAAATCCTCCTTGCGCAGAACGGATCGCCCAATCCCCTGCCTTGTCGCGCCGTCGTTCACCGCCCGCACTCCCGCCGCGTCATCGCGTTTTTCCTGGCGATGCCCCGAAACCACATACCCCGTCCGATGGAAAAATGCCAAGGTCGCGCAGGGCGAGGCTCCCGACTAGTTCTTTGGCGAGGCCCCAGCGCGGATATCGTTCACAGCGATCGCCGTCTGGGAGCCACCCTGGCCTCAGAAGCCGCTTTGAACTAGCTTGGTAACCGAGAGTGGGGGGATGCTATGAGGACTACCGAGGTCGTTCAGAGCCGAGCGCTCTTTGAAAATCGCTGGTGGATCGTTGGCGCCTCGCTGATCGGGATGATCGTCGGTCCCGGCACGGCCGTCATCTTCACGGTCAACGCGTTCATGGTGCCGGTCACGACCGAGCTCCACTGGTCGCGAGGCATGTTTTCGTCGGGACTGCTGGCGAGCGCGGTCGCCTCGCCGATCATGACGCCGCTCTTCGGTCATTTGATGGATCGTTATGGCATCCATCGGATCACCCTGCCGACAACCTTCCTTTATGGGCTCGCGCTGTGCAGCTTCGCACTGATGAACGCGAACCGGTTCTGGCTTATCTACCCGACCTTCGCTTGCGCCTCGGGCTTCGGCGCCTGCCTCGGGCCGGTCGTTTATTCCAAGGCGATCACCGCCTGGTTCGACAAGGAGCGCGGGCTCGCGCTGGGCATCGCCACTTCCGGGGTCGGGCTCGGGACGTTTCTGATGCCGATGATGGCGCAACTCTTCATCGCGTCATTCGGCTGGAGGGTGGCCTATGTCGCGGTCGGCGTGACGACGTGGCTGCTTTCCTTCGCGATGATCGCGATCTTCGTCCGCGAGCCGCCCGGCTATTTCGAGCGCATGCGCGCGGCACGCGCCAACGCGACGAGGCATGGGCCGCAACCTTTCGGCCTTTCGGCTCTGGCCGCGATCACCGGCACGCGACAATTCTGGCTGCTGGCGATCATCTTTCTGCTGGAGGGCACGGCGAATAACGGCATTCTCAGCGGCAACTTCGTGCCGCTGCTGACCGACCGTGGCTACACGCCGATGGCAGCGGTGGCGCTCCTCAGCTCGTCCGGCATCGCGGCGACTGGTTGCGCGCATCATCATCGGATTCTGCCTCGACTTCGTGCGCGGTCCGATTTTCTCGGCCGGCGTCATGGTCCTGCCCGTGATCGGCGTAGCGCTGCTTGTGAGCCACGCCGGGAGTCCGGCACCGCTCCTTGGCGGCCCTTTGTTTCGGGCTCGCCATCGGCGCCGAGGTAGACATGTTGGGTTTCTTCGTCAGCCGCTATTTCGGCCGCCGCACGTTCGGCACGCTCTACGGCCTGATCTTCGCTCTCTTTGCGCTTGGCATCGGCGTCGGGCCGGCCATTCTCGGATTCGGCTTCGACCGCTTTCACAGCTATGACCCGGTGCTGTGGGTCTATCTGGTGCTGCTCATCATCGCCGCCGGGCTGTTCCTGCCGCTTGGCAAGTACAACTATCCCAAAGGCACGCTGTGAAAACGACGGGCGAGATTGACACCCTGCGCGCGCTCTGCTCTAGGATAGCCCGATCACGACAAGCTCGCGCTCCGATGCACGGCGCGGGCGGGAGGATCCACCATGAAAAGCGATGCGACCGCGCTCGGCCTTGTTTTTGCCCTGGGCCTGGTCGCCAGCGCGATTGGAACGGCGCACGCGGCCGACCCTTACAACATTCATGTCATCCTGCCGCTGACCGGCGGCGGCGCGTTCGCCGGCAACGGCCAGAAGCAAAGCCTCGATGCGCTCGTCGACGTCGTCAACAAAGGCGGCGGCATCAAGGGACGACCGCTCCATTTCATCTATCATGACGACCAGTCGAGCCCGCAGGTGGCGGTGCAACTCGCCAACGACGTAATCGCCGAGAAGCCGGCCGTAATTTTGGGATCGGCCCTCGTTGCGATGTGCGCCGCGATCGCGCCGCTGATGAAGAGCGGCCCGGTCGATTACTGCCTGTCGCCGGCTTATCACCCGGCCGCCGGCAGCTTCGTCTTTTCGGCGAGCAGCTCGGGGATCGACCAGACGGCCGCCCTCGTCCGCTATTACCGGCTCGAGGGCTGGACCAAGATTGCCGTGATAAACAACACCGATGCCACCGGCCAAGTAAGCGACCGCGCGTTCGACGAGGTCGCGGCCCGGCCCGAGAACAAGGACGTGAAGAAGGTCGCCAACGAGCATTTCAATCCGACCGACCTCAGCGTCGCGGCCCAGATCGAACGCATCAAGGCTTCCGGCGCCCAAGCCATCGTTGCGGGGGTAACGGGGTCCCCGGCCGCGACCGTCTTCAAGGGCGTGATCCAGGCGGGCCTCGACATTCCGGTCGCGCCGACGAGCGGCAACCAGACCTTCGCGCAGATGGAGCAGTGGGCGGATTTTCTGCCCAAGGGACTCCTCATGCCCTCGGCGCTCTTTCCCGAGCATGACGGCGTGGTCATGCTCGACAAGCGGGTCGAGGCCGCGCAGCACGACATGTACGCCGTCCTCAGGGAACGCGGGCTGAAGGCCGATAACATGGAGGCCACGTCGTGGGACGCGGGGCTCATCGTGGTCGCGGCGCTGCGGGCGCTCGGACCCGACGCCAGCGCCGAACAGATACGGCAATACATCGCCGGCCTTACCGATTTCGCCGGCATCGATGGCATCTATGATTTCAAGGCGAACCCGGAGCGCGGGCTCGGTGCCGATAGCGCGATCGTTGTGCGCTACGAGGCGCACCCCAAGAGCTGGGTGTGGCTGACGCAGCCGGGAGGCGCGCCGCTCAAATAGCCCGCCGCCCGGCGCCGCTCATCGAAAAAGCTCGCCTGACCGCTTGCGATGTCTGCTGCGATCAGGGTGTCCAGCAACGGAAGAGGTCGCTCATGGATCTGCAATTGACGGGAAAACGCGCCATCGTGACGGGTGGCAGTCGCGGCATCGGCAAGGCGATTGCGCAGCAGTTGGCCGAAGAAGGCGTCGATGTCGTGATTGCGGCGCGGGGGCGGGAACAACTCGAAGCGACGGCCGCGGAAATTATCAAGGCGACCGGCCGACGCATTGTCCCGATTGTCGCCGATATGGGCGACGACGCATCGGTCGAGGCGCTCGTCGCGATGGCGGCCGGCGCGATGGGCGGCATCGACATTCTCGTCAATAACGCGGCGGCGCCGGGCGGCACCGTTCCTTCGGCCAAGATCGAACAGGTCACCAGCGCAAATCTGCTCTTCGATGTGAACGTCAAAGTGGCCGGTTACCTGCGTTCGGCGCGCGCGGTCGCGCCGCATCTCCTCAGGAACGGCTGGGGGCGCATCATCAATATCGGCGGCGGCGCGGCGCGGCGTACGGGCAATTACATCGCCTCGGCCCGCAATGCGGCCGTTTCCTCGCTCACCAAGAATCTGGCCGACGAACTCGGCGCCAGAGGCATCAATGTCGTGGCGATCCATCCCGGCACGACGCGCGCCGGACAGACAATCGATCCGGGTGCAGAGATACGGCTCACCGCGTCGGTGAGCATCGGCCGTCTCATCAATGCGAGCGAGATCGCGTACCTGGTCGCCTTTCTTGCGTCCCCCAAGAGCGTCGCCATCAACGGTGAAACCATCGCGGCCGGCGGCGGCACGCTCGGACCGATCAATTATTGAGTGCGCGCTCGCCGAGGCACGGCGCGCCCGGAACCGCTTAAAGTCTTGTTAACCACGTTATCCTACGCTTCTCATTCACGGGGGGTGTGCGCGATAGAGGCGAGCCCATGGACCAATCACCGGTTCTTCTCGTTGATGACAGCCAACCCCTCTTGGATGCTCTTACGGAAATTCTTCGGGCCGAAGGATATCTGGCGCAGCCCGCCCGTAGCGGCGACGTTGCGCTTGTCCTGTTGCAGCAACGTCTGTCATTTCGGCTTCTGATCACGGACATTGTTTTGCCCGGCCTGCTGGACGGCTTTGCCTTGGCCCGGCGGGCGCGCGAGTTCTGCCCGGGGATTCCGATCATCTATTCGACAGGTTTCCTGGATGTGGCTCACATCCGTGCCCATGGCGCGCCTTACGGCGAGATCCTCGCCAAGCCATGGAAGATCGACACGTTGCTGACGACGGTCGCCACCGCGCTGGGCAAGCCACTCCCCCTATCCATGTCCGTGGCGTAGACTGGCGCGGAAGGAGTTGCCGATGCCGACCGATACGCCGGAGCTGTTGCGCAATTTCATCGCCGCCTTGCGCGCGCTGTGGCAGCAGGATCTGTCCGACGCGGAGCGCTGGCATCGGGTCGCAGGCCTGCTGCCGATGCTGCTGGACTCAGCCTCGCTCAAGGAAAATGCGAAATCCTGGCCAACCGCGCCCGCCCATCACGCGCGCCCGCAGAATCTCCTGTTCTACGAGGACCCCGACTACCGCTTCGTCATCAATGGATTGATCAAGCGACCGGGGGAAGCGACGGCCGTGCATGACCACGCCCACACCTGGACCGTCTACAGCGTGCTCGAGGGCGAGGAGCGCGTGGTGCGCTATCGCCGGGCCGGCACGGCGCTCCTGGAGGACGGCGACTATTTTGTCCGGCCTGGCTTCATCGATATCGTCCCGCCGCACATGATCCATGCCGAATACGCCGGCCCCGCCCGCACAGTCGCCGTGATCGTCCGGAGCGAGAAAGTCGGTGGCTTCATGCAAGGCCGGTTCGACCTCGCGACTGGCGTCGCAAGCGCGGCGCCGGGGCCCGAACAGATCCCCTACCGGCTCTGAAACGAAATCCCGGAAGCGCGCTCCGGGCTTTCGGTCATCTAGGGCGTGGACTCATTAGCGCGCAGCCATAGCCGGATTGACGCAAGCTGGATGAAGGCAAGGTAGTTGGCCGCGAGTTTGTCGTAGCGTGTCGCTACCCGCCGACACTGCTTGATCTTGTTGAAGAACCTCTCGACCAGATTACGAGCGCGGTAGAGGTGGGGGCTAAAGCAGACTGGCTCTGTCTGGTTCCGTTTCGGCGGAATGTTCGCCCATGCACCGTGCTCGCTCACAAATGTCCTGATCCAATCGGCATCAAACCCGCGATCAGCGAGCAGCATTGCTCCCGATTTCAAGGCAGACAGCAGGGTCAGGACAAGACGGTCGTCGTGCGCTTCGCCAGTGGTCAGCGCGAGCCGAACAGGCAGCCCACTGGTATCGACGACTGCATGAATCTTGGTCGTCAATCCACCGCGCGACCGGCCCATCAACTGTTCACTATTACCAGCGATGCAAGCTCCGTGCTGGTGCACGCGCACAATGGACGTATCAATCATTTGCACGGACGTATCATGGCCTGCGGTCAGCGCACTCGTAAGCTGATCCCACACGCCAGTTCTGCGCCAGCGAACAAAACGATTGTAACAGGTGGTATATGGGCCAAAATTCTCCGGCAGATCACGCCACGGCGCACCCGAACGCAGGACCCAAAAGATGCCGTTGAGCACGCGGCGGTCGTTCACACGCGGCACGCCGCGCGGTTTATTCGGCAGCATCGGCTTGATGGAGGCCCATTCATAGTCGGCGAGTTCGTAGCGCATGATTCGAGGCTCCGGTTTGGGAGCTTGAATCACGCGCCGGGCGACGCCATCAACCCACAAAGGCCCATCGCAGCAGATGCTAATGCTCTGATTTTGGGTCCGCTTTCGGGGGCATAGCCGACATGGCGTGGCCTGCTGCTAGGCTCGTCCCGGTCGAAAATGACCCCAATCGGGCAATATGTGTACGGCTATTCGCCCAGCACCTTGCGGACGAGGTCGGCGGTATTCTTGGCGCGGAGCTTGTGCATGATGTTGGCACGATGAAATTCGACCGTGCGAGGGCTGACGCCCAGCGTCCGGGCGGCCTCTTTGTTGGTGGCACCGCTGACGATTTGTGCAAGCGCGACGCGCTCCCGCGGCGTCAACGACTTGGAGCCTGAGAACGGCTTCGACAGCACGTCGAGCGCGCCTCGCAGCCGCTTGATCTCTTGCCGCGCTTGTATCAGTTCAGGGGTCGCCAGAAACTCCCAGTTGCCATTTCGCCGCGCCACGGTGGATTGGTGGGCACGCGCCACATCGAGAATATCGACAGCCCGGCTCGCCAACAGCGAATAGGTGCAGAAAACGATCATCCTCTTGCAGGCCACGGATCGATCGAGGTCCTGCTCGTACTCGCAAAACGCCTTCCAATGATTCGTTTCGATCCAAAACGCGTTGCCGCTGACCCTTATGCCGTCATAGCCTTTCGCCAGTGCGCGATGGAGCTTTTCGTGCCAGCTGGAGATGATTCTCTGCAAGTCGAATCGAGCCCCCTTGAGATACCACTCGCTACCCTTGATCAGCTCTATCTGTCCGGCCGCAAGATGGCGGTCGAAATGGGGCACGGCGAGGCGCAGCGCATCCTTCGCATTCATCTCAGTAATTGGCTCAGAGATCGCCCAGATGCAGAATTCGTTGCTCTGCAATCCCGCGCTGAAATAGCCCGCGGCAGTGTCGAGCAAATCCTCCTTAGTCTCGTAGAAGACGCAAATATGCGTCCCCCAGGGTATTTTCCCGATCATGCGGATACCGGAATTCCGCGGACCTGAATTGGTCAACCGTTCCTTCGCGATGACAGGTCCTGTCAATTGCCGCGCGGAGGACATGCTGCTGCGAACTCCGTTTGCAAGGTAACTGGCCACAAGTGCCTGTTGTTGGGCCATTGCGTTTCCTCACGCAACAATTGTACATCTTTCAGGAGAGGAGGACTACTCCTTTGTATCAGATTCGTTGTGACGCACTACTAATTGAAGAAGTGGCCCGTTGAGGGGTCCTTCGGCTCGTATTACTACGAGTATCACGCATTCCCGTAATCATACGAGTATTCTTGACCGTCCCCGGAAGGTAAGTCTCGACAACAATTTGCGGTTAAGCTGGTCGGCTTACCGTGATGTGACCGCCGCGGGGAGTCCTGGAAGATCGTCGCTAAACCGAAATACAGCGAGACGGAGGCGCTCTGGCGCTGCCTTGATCGGGCGCTTGAAATCTACGCCGTCCCTTGCGATGTCGATGCCGAGGTCGCCAGCTTGGTCATGCTGACCGTGCTTGTGCTCGGGGAGCGCCTCGCCCTGTCAGACAAGGCCCTCGCCATGATGCGGGATAGCGCAGTCGCAGAAGCCAGGCGTCTGTGTTACGGCACGGGCGATGCATCCTCCTCTGATGGTGGTGATTGAGACCTGCGCCTGCGGGATAATCCGAATGCGCTTCTGTTAGCTTTTGGCACATCGCGACATTTCGCGGCGACTCAGCAATTCAGTCGCTTTTGTAGTGAAGCGGACATTCAGCGAGCCGCGCCTACAAAACCGAATTTATGAGTACGCGCCCTAAGTTGGAAGGCGATCAATGGCGATTCCACCATTGGTCGTTACCGCGCCAGCCCGCGTCTTTCTCGGCATCGTGGCGCCGATCGTAGTAATGGGCGGCATTATGCTCCCGCCACGCCTGGGCTTCCTCTTGGTTGCGCCATTGGTGCCATTGGTGGCCACGGTCCCAATAGCCGTCGCTATAGCCGAAGGCGATGCCGCCAGGGGCGACCGTGACGCTGAGATCTTCGGCCGCCGCGGCCGGCGAGATCGTCGCCAGGGGTGCCGCCGCGAGGGCCAGGGCTGCGATGGCGAATGTGATGGCTCGTCTCACGGGCATTTCTCCATTGGTTGCAATCTATCTTGAACAGGGAGGTTCAAGCGCGAGTTCCCTTGAGTGCCGCCACCGCCTCGCCTGCCACCGGCGCCCCGCGAGCCGGGCCCGGCTCCATCGCCGCCGGCGCAGTCGGGACAGCGGGCCGTTTCCCCTGCCAACTGCGATTCAATGTCATCATACACGACCGTAAGGGACCTTCGCGACGCGCGCGGCCCCGCAGTGGCCAGAGTCAAATATTCCGCAGCGCCCCCTATTGGCTGGCAGGCAGGCTGTCGAAAAACTTGATGCTCGCGGGGATGGCGACGTGATTGACTCTCGTCATCGCTGTCAAGGGCTATGCTCGGAGCGCCCGCTCGCCCGGCTCCTGGCACGGCTGTTGTTTACGTACTAGGCGAACCGAAGGATTTCCGCATATCCTCGCGCGTGCTAGACGGGGGATTGATTTGTGGAAATTCCTTGAATGGACAGTGGGTGCTGCCCTGGCCAGCCTGTTTCTGGCTGCGGCCGGGCATGCGCAGACGGCGGAGGAGAAACCGCTCGTCGAATTGGGTGTGTTCGGTATCGGCGGCACCTTTCCGGACTATCCCGCGTCGGCGCAGAATCATTTCCACGCCTTACCGCTCCCCTACATCATCTATCGCGGCCAATATCTTCAGCTCGCGCCGAACAGCATTCGCGGGATCATCGTCACTACCGACCGGGTGACCTTCGACGTGAGCGCGTCGGCAGCCTTCCAATCGAGCCACGACGACGCCGCGCGCGTCGGCATGCCGGGGCTCGACTATATGGGCCAGATCGGACCGCGGATTAATGTGCTGATCGCGCATGACGCGGCCAATGCCAAGATCGATGCCGAGCTGCCGATACGCGCCGTACTTTCGACCAATTTCAGTTCGTTGGCCTATCGCGGCGTGGTGGCGGCGCCCGAGATCGCCTATACGAACGAGGATTTCTTCGGCACCGGCGCGCGGCTCAAATTCGGCTTCGGCCCCGAATTCGCGTCTGCGCGGCTCATGGATTATTTCTACGCGGTGGCGCCGCAATACGTCATCCCCGGCCGCCCGCAATACAACGCCACCGGCGGGTATCTGGGTTCGCGCGCGGAACTGAGCTATCGCTATCCGATCGGCGACCGTGCCAGCATTTTCGCCTTGGCCGCGCCCGAGATTTATTCAGGCGCCAGCAACGACACGAGCCCGCTATTCAAGAAGCGATACGGGCTTTCCGTCGCGTTGGGCTTCACGTTCTCCATTTATGCAAGCGATGCGCGCGCAGAGGGCGAGACCGATGCCGCAGGTGAGCCCATTCGCTCGCCCAGCTTGCGCCCGGCGGATGCCCATTTTGACAATTCGACGCCGGCTTCAGCCTCGACCGCGCCTTCCGACGCGAGCGCCGCCCCCGCCGAACGCAAGGCCGAGACCGATCTCGAACCGATTCCTCCGCCCCCTGCGCCCATGGTGGCCGAGCGCCCCGACGACCGGCCGCCGGCTTCTGCTCACGCCACGGCTCCGCAAGAGGTGGCCGCAGCAGCCGACGGGCTTCCGCCGGTCACCACAAACGCGCCGGTTCCCTTGACGCCTCCCAAGCCTGCCGTCGTTCCTCCTGCGGCCCCGCCCCGCGTCGACGACACCGCTGCAGCCCCGACGCCGGCGCCCCAAGGCGAGGCCTACCAGGAGAAGGATTTGTCCGGATGGTTCGACCGGATGTTCGTGAGCCTCGAGCCCGACCTCGAGAAACAGAAATTCGTGATGATCAGCGGCCCATCCGGCGATCCCCGCCCCAAGGCCTATCAAATCTGCGCCCAGGTCGGTCATATCGCGGTTCTCGTCAAGGTGGATCGGATTACCGGCGCAAACCCGGACGACGACAAGATCGCATGGCACTTCGCCTGCGGAGACTGAGGGGTGCTGGCAAAGTCGTCGTCGCCGCTGGCCAAGCATGTAGTGCTTTTTCGCCGGAGGAGATCCGCCGCCGCGTCAGGCGGTGAGCACGCCCTTGCTCTTGGCGATATGCGTCGCGGTGGCGTCCATGAGGGCGGGCGAGAGGCAGTCGTAGGGGTTCAGTCTCAGTTCACTGAGCCGGGCGCGGACTTGTGGCATTCTCTCGGGCCGGGCTCCGGACTCGATGATCGAAGACACGAAAGCGGCAAACTCCGGCGCACTCCATCCCGTTTGGTCCGACAATTCCGTGTGAATGAAATCGAAGCCGTATAGCGGGTGACCCTTGTTTTCGATGCGCCCGTACATGTGCGCGCCGCAGTCACGGCACGCATGGCGTTGAATGGCCGCGGACGGGTCCACCAATTTCAGCTTGTCGCCGTTGGCCGTAACTTTCAAATTGTCGCGCGGCACGACGGCAACCATCGAGAAGAGCGCGCCTTCCGGCTTCCAGCACTTGGTACAGCCGCAGATATGATTGTGCGCGGAGTTACCCTTGATCGTTACCTCCACGCGATTGCTCGCGCAGTTGCAATGGAGCGTGCCGCCGGCGAAATCCTTTGCGCCGGGCTTTATCCCGCGGTCCACCGATGGATGTATCCTGATCTCGCTCGTGCTCTGCGTAGTCGCCATGGCGTTCGACTCCGTTACAGGTGAGGCCACGTCCACATTTTCCTCGGTCCCTCCGGCTGCGGAAAGACCACGACCCTGCGATCGATCGCGGGGCTCGAAAAGCCCGACTCGGGCTCCATTCGGATCGACGGGAACATGTTTCGGCGCGTGTTCGCAATCAAGATCTCCTGTGCAGACGCGTCGCTCGACCGGAGCTCTGTTCATGATCCAGGTTTCGCCGGCTGTTGTCAGTCAGCCGAATCACGAAATCGGTGAGCGCAGCCACTGCCGCAGTATCGAGCCCTTGCGTCAGCATCTGGTTGTGCCGCGGCGCGCGGCGGCGGATATCGCGGTAGGTGGCGCGACCGGGTTCGGTCAAGGTCAGCACCACCTCGCTGGGATTTTGCGGATTGCGCCGGCGATCGACCAGGTGGCGCGCGACCATGTTGGTCACGCCGCGGCTCATCTGGCTCTTTGCAAGACCGGAGCGATGCGCCAGCGCATCGAGCGACATCGGTCCGCCGCTGCCGAGCCGCGAGATGATCCAGCCATCGACCAGCGAAAGATCATAGTCACGCCGGAAGCGCAGGGTCGTGATGCGGCGCATCAGATTCGCCAGCGTCATCATCCGGGCGCCGAGGAACTCCGTCTCCTCACCCATCGCCTTGCTGTCTCCCGGTCATCCCGCAAGCGATCCTACCTGAAATCAGTTGACTGTGTAAACTTGGCGAACCTATTCTCCAGGCCATGGGCGCAGTGCGCATTGCGATCATCGGAGCCGGGATCGGCGGTCTCGCTGCGGCGATCGCGTTGCGGCGGGTCGGCATCGAGGTGGAGATTTACGAGCAGGCGGCGCAATTCCGCCGCGTCGGCGCCGCCATTGCCTTGACGCCCAATGCCGTCAAGGTGCTCGATGGGCTTGAGCTCGGCGAGGCAGTGCGCCGGAATGCCTTCCACCCTACGCATCGCGTAAGCCGTGTATGGGACAGCGGCCGGGAAACGTCGCGCCTGCCACTCGGCGAGGCTGCGGAAAAACGCTATGGCGCCCCGCAGCTCACCACCCATCGCGCCGATCTTCTCGCGGCCTTGGAAAGTGCTGTCCCATCCGAGACCGTGCGGCTCGGCAAACGAGTCACTCATATCGTGCCGCAAGGCGACTCCGTGCGGCTCGAGATGAGCGACGGAAGCAGTGGCGCCGCCGACGCGGTGATCGGCGCCGACGGCATTCACTCGACCGTGCGGGCGGCCCTCTTCGGCGCCGGGGAGCCGCACTTCACCGGCACTGTTTCCTTCCGCACCATCTTCCCGGTCGCGCGCGTGGCACAGGTCGAGGTCGGCGCCTTCACAAAATGGTGGGGACCGACGCCGCAAAGCCAGATCGTGACGTTCCTCATCGATGGCGGACGCGAGCGGTTTGTCTTCGCGAGCATCGCCACCGAAACCTGGCGCAACGAATCCTGGTCGACCACGGGCACAAAGGCCGAGCTTGCCGCGGGCTTCACCGCCTATCATCGCGAAGCACAGGAGATGATCGAGGCGTCCGAGGACATCCTCAAGACCGCCCTTTACGAGCGCGATCCGCTGCCGCGCTGGACAGAAGGCCGGGTCACGCTGCTGGGTGACGCCTGCCACCCCATGATGCCCTTCATGGCGCAAGGCGCCGCGATGGGGCTGGAGGATGCGGCGCTCTTGTCGCGCTGCCTCGCCGGCACCGCGCGCGCGGCCCTTCCGGCGACCTTGGCCCGCTATGAGCAGGCCCGGCGCGAACGCACCAGCCGCATGCAGATCGCCTCACGCGAGAATGAATGGCTGCGCACCGGCATCGATGCCGACTGGGTCTATGGCTATGACGCCTGGCGGGTGGCGCTGCCCTGAGCGCCGCAAAGAGGGATGAGATGAGCAAGCTTTCGCTGACCCTTGCCTGCGGCCCCTACGACCGGATGGGCGGCCTCTTCGATGGCAGCATCACGGCCGAAGGCGTCGATCTGCGGGCGCTCGCCATCGACCATCCCATGGAAATCTTCAGCCGCATGCTGAAGAACCGCGAATTCGATATCTCGGAAATGTCGCTCGCCCACTGCTTCATCCTGCGCGCCAGCCGCGAGGCGCGCTTCGTCACCCTGCCGGTCTTTCCCTCGCGCATGTTCCGCCATGGCTGCATCTTCGTGAACCGCCAGGCGGTGCGCTCGCCCAAGGATCTCGAAGGCAAGCGCATCGGCGTGCAGGGCTATCAGATGACTGCCGCGGTGTGGATTCGCGGCCTGCTGCGCGACCAGGGCGTCTCGCTCGACGCGGTGAAGTGGCTGGAAGGCGGCGTCAACGAGCGCGGCGTGACGGGTGGCGCCGCGACCAGCCTGCGCCCCGCCAAGCCGCTCGATATCGGCCATGTCGGCAACGAGCGCCGGTTGAGCGACATGTTGGCGGCAGGCGAGATCGACGCGCTGATCGGCGCGATCACGCCGGACAGCTTCGGCAAAAGCCCCGATGTCGTGCGCCTCTTTCCCGATTTCCATGCCGCCGAGCGGCGCTATTTCCAGGAGACCGGCATCTTCCCGATCATGCATGCGCTGGTCGTGCGCGAAGAGATCTATCGCGACAATCGCTGGCTTGCGACGAGCCTCTACAAAGCCTGCGACGCCGCCAAGATCAAGGCGCAGCGCCAGGCGAAGTTCAGTGGCGCGCTGCGCTTCATGCTGCCCTGGCTGGCCGAGCATCTCGAAGAGCTGGAGCAGGTCTTCGGCGCGGATCCCTGGCCTTATGGGGTGCCGGCGAACCGCAAGGCGCTCGACGCGTTCGGCCGCCATCTTGTCGAGGACGGCTTCTACGCCGCTCCGTTGCCCCTAGACGAGGTCTTCGTTCCCGTCGAAGGCCTGAGCGCCTGAGGGCTCAGGGCGCCGATCCCACACCGTGAGTTGACAACGTAAACTCCGTGAACCTAATCTCCACGGCACGGTACATCGTGATCATCGAAGCGGGATCGGCCGATTTGCTCGTGGATGACGCCGCCGCATCGTCATCGGCACGGCGCCGCGTCGGACCTTTCGCAATCGCATATAGGCGGAAATCGTTACAATGACGCTCGAATTCGCGCTCTTCGACACGCTGCCGCGCAGCCTTGCCTCGGGCCGCGGCGCGGCCGATCAGATGGCCGATGTTTATGCGGCGAAGATCGGCAATGCGCAGCTTGCGGAGCAACTGGGCTACAAATATCTATTCTTCATTGAGCATCAGAATTCCTCTTTCCCCGCCATCACGTCGTCCAACGCCTATCTCGGCGCCATGGCGCAGGCCACGCAGACGCTGCGGCTGGGCGTTCTGGTGTTTCAGCTTCCGCTTCATCATCCGATCCGACTCGCGCAGGACGTCGCGACGGTCGATCAGCTCTCGCGCGGCCGTTTCGAATTCGGCTTTGGCTACGGTACCGTCGCGCCCGAATTCGATCCCTGGAAGATCAACTTCGGCGAGCGCCGCGAAATGGGAAAAGAAGCGCTCGACATCATCCGCGCTGCCTGGACGAGCGATAAATTCTCCTATGAAGGGAAGTACTGGCGCTTCGAGAATGCGCGCCCGTCGCCACATCCCTATCAGCAGCCCCATCCGCCGATCTGGATGGGCGCCCACAGTCTGCCCTCCTTCGATTTTGCCGCCGAGCATAATTTCAACCTCGCGCAGAATATTGAAACCGAGCGCGTGATCGCGGAAAAATTCGACTATTTCCGCACCGTTTGGCCGAAATACGGCCATGCCGGGCCACGTCCGCGCACGCTGCTCGTCCGCCACGTCCATGTCGCCGAGACCGATGCCCAGGCGCGTCAGGAGGCGGAGCCGTTCATGCTCGAAGGCATCCTCGGCCAGTTCGGGGTCAAGCGCGCCGCCTCGCTGCGCAGCGAGGAGCAGACGCCCGAGATGGTGCAGAATGCGCAGGTCGCCGTGCGCACGGCTCAATCGTTCGATTACTGGATCGACGAAGGCCTCGCCTTTGTCGGCACGCCAGAGACGGTGACGCGCGGCATCCTGGCCCAGCAGCAGCGTTGCGGCTACGACATCCTCGCCGTCTATCACCAGATCCTCGGCATGCAGCACGATCTGGTGCGCAAATCGATCAAGCTCTTCGGCGAGCATGTGATTCCGAACTTCCCGCAGGGGCAAACGGTGTCGCGCGGAACGCAATTTTCTCCCGCACAATGAGCCAGCCCGCGGCCACGACCATCGATGTCGCCGCGCTCATCGACCGACGCGCGGTTGGCTGGTTCCAGATCAGGGCGCTGCTCCTCTGCCTCGGTGTGGCGTTGGCCGATGGCTATGACGCGCAGGTGATGGGCTATGTCATCCCCAGCCTGGCTCGCGCATGGGGACTCAATCGATCGGCGTTCGGTGCGATTTTCAGCGTCGGCTTCGTCGGACTGCTGCTTGGCTCGCTCATCTTCGGCCTCGCCGCCGACCGTTTCGGCCGGCGCCGCATCGTCATCCTCTGTACTCTCATCTTCAGCATTCTCACTCTGGCGACCGTGCTGGCACAGTCGGTCCCAGCACTTCTGGTGCTGCGCTTCCTGACGGGCCTCGGCGTCGGCGGCGCGATTCCCAACATCATCGCCCTGATGGTCGAATATTCGCCGCGCCGCCGCCGCTCGACGATGACGACGCTGATCCAATGCGGCATCTCGATTGGCTCGGCGATGGTGGGCTTCCTTGTGGCGCCGCTGCTGGCACGACTCGGCTGGCAGACGGCGTTTTATGTCGGCAGCCTGTTCCCGCTGGCATTGGTGCCGTTGCTGCAGCTCTATCTGCCGGAATCAATTCGCTTTCTCGTGGTGCAGCGGCGGCCGCGCGCTCAGATCGCCGCCATTCTCGGCCGTATCGATCCGGGCTTCCGCCTCGGCGATCGATTCGACTTCCTCGCCGAGGAGCATCGCCGGACCGGCTCGCCGCTCACGCATCTCTTCACCGAAGGTCGTGCCCCGCTCACCGCGCTGCTCTGGCTTTCCTTCATCCTGAACGTCTTCGTGATCTTCTCTCTGGTGCCGTGGATGCCGACATTGGTTGCCAGCATGGGCATCGTGCCGGCGCAGGCGGCGCGCATTTCGGCGATGTATGCGATCGGCGGACTTTGCGGCGCCATCGGCTTCGGCTGGCTCATCGATCGCTTCGGCGTCTATCGCGTGCTCGCGCTCTCCTTTTGCGTCGCGGCGCTGATGGTCGTTTGCATTGGCCTTGGCGGACCCTCGATCCTGCTGGTGACGATCGCCGTTTTCGGCGCCGGCATCTGCGGCTCGGGGGCGCAATATGGCGCCAATTCCCATGCCGGCAATTTCTATCCCACGTTCATGCGCTCGACCGGAACCGGTTGGGCCTTGGGCGCCGGGCGCGTCGGCGGCGCCTTGGGCCCGCTGATGCTCGGTGCTCTGGTGACGCGGCATTGGCCGGTGATCGACATCGTCTGTGTCTATGGCCTGATTACCTTCGGCGCCGCACTTGCCATCGCCGCGATGGGCGTCCTGGCGCGGTGGAGCGCTCCTGTCTAATCGTCGATCGCGGCGTAGACGAGATTACGGAAGAGCGTGCGGAAATAATCGCGCTGGCCCGGGCCCTGCATCATGAAGACGCCGACAAGCTGCTCCTGCGGATCGATGAAGAAGGTGGTTCCGGCGACGCCGCCCCAGAAATACTCGCCGCGTGAGCCGGCCATATTGGCCACGCCCGCCTCACGCCGAACCGCAAATCCGAGGCCGAAGCCATAGCCTATCGGCAACAGCGATAAATCGACGGTCGCGGCACCGCCGAGATGATCGGCGGTCATCCATTCGATCGTCTTCCGGCTGAGAAGACGCCCGCCCGCATAGCCGCCGCCGCGCGCCAGGGTCAGGAGGAATTTCAGATAGTCCTCCGCGGTGGAAACGAGGCCGCCGCCGCCGGATTCGAGCTGCGGCGGCGCATTCACCGGGATGAGCGATACGGCCGCGCCGCTCTCTGGATCCTTGGCGAAAGGCTCGGCCAGGCGGTGTCGTTCGCTCTCCGGCACGAAAAAGCCGCTATCCTTCATGCCCAATGGCTGCAGGATCATCTCGTTCAGCGCCTCGCCCAGGCGCTTTCCGGTGATGATCTCGATGACGCGCGCCAGAAGATCGGTCGAATGACCGTAGCGCCAGCGCGTTCCCGGCTGGAAGGTCAGCGGCAGCGTTGCCAGCTTTCCGGCGAGATCACCGAGATTCTGGTCGCGTCGCGCCGTTCCGGCTTCGTGGTAGAGCGGCTTCAGCGCCTCGGTTGCGGTATGTTCATAGGTATAGCCGGAGGTTTGCCGCAGCAGATCCTGCAAGGTGACGGGCCGGGCCGCCGGCACCAGATCGAGACGCGGTCGGCGATCGCCCGGCTCCGCCCGCTCGACCGCCACTTTGGCACCGGCGAAGGCAGGCATGTACTTCGCCAGCGGATCGGCGAGCAGCGCGAGTCCCTGCTCCACCAGCATCATCGCGGCGACGGAGACGATCGGCTTGGTCATCGAATAGACGCGGAAGATCGAGTCGACGCTCATCGCCGCGTCACTCGCCGGATCGCGGCGTCCGAAGCTGCCGACATAGGCGACCTTGCCGCGCCGTGCGACGAGGGCGACAGCGCCAGGGAGGCGCCCGCCTGCCACCTCACGTGCCAGAACATCGCCGAGCTGGCCAAGCCGTTCGGCAGAAAGACCGACCGCATGCGGTTTGGTCGAAGGCAGCGCCGTCTGGGACATCATCGAGCTTGGCTCCTGTTGTCGAAAGTCGCATCCGAATTCATTGCGCCGCTCTCCGCCCGAATGTCAACCCGGGGCCCCGTGCCGCCGGCGCATCGGCGGCAAACACGAACGTGCGCGCCGGCGGCAGTTCGAGATAGACATCGTCGCCGACATCGAGTGGATCATCGAGCGACAGTCTGACCATCATCCCGACCCTCTCGCACGCCAAATCCAAGAGGAAGGCCTGACCATGAAACTGCCGCTGCCTGACCGTACCGTGCACGCAATTCGGGCCGGGTCCCGTGGCGCGTCGCATATCCTCGGGGCGGACCACGAGCACCGCGCGCGTGCCGGCTGTGTTTTCGGCGGATGACGTCCTGCAGCATCTCCTTGTCCAGCGCCAAGTCGGCCACGACCGTCTTCAACCGCTGGTTCTCCTCCTCGAGCTGCTTCAGCCGCTTCATCTCCGACGGCATCAGGCCGCCGTACTTCTTGCGCCAATTGTAGTCGGTGGCCTCGCTGATCCCGATCTTCCGACAGACCTCCTCGACGGTCGTGCCCTCTTCGGCCTACCGCGACTTCTTCATGGAACATGCTCCGCCCGGCCAAGGACGGGTAAATCAGAATTCTCCAGCCATCAGCGGTCCAGCGTTCTGGGAGCAGGCCACCCGAAAACCGGGCCCGGAGCTTGACGCTGCAAAATCTAGCCCGCTGTGGCAATCGCGCCTGGAACACGGGCGAGCACAGCGGCAAGCGAGAGCGACGACATCGGCTTCGACAGATAATCGTTCATGCCCGCCGTCAAGTAGGATTCGCAATCGTCAACCATGGCATTCGCGGTAAGCGCTATGATCGGAATCGCCGCCACTGGGCCGGCGAGCTCGCGGATTAGCTTTGCCGCGGTCAGCCCGTCCATCTCCGGCATCTGCACATCCATGAGCACCACGTCGTAGGGCCGCGATTGCACTGCCGCCACCGCCTCACGCCCATTGGGCACGATGTCGATCTCATGGCCCAGTTTTGCGAGCATTGACTTGGCCACCATCTGGTTGGTCGCGTTGTCTTCAGCAACGAGGACCCGCAGGCTGCGCGTCGATGTCTTATGCGGCTGAGCTGGCCCCGACAGTTCGTCATCGTTTGGCGGGGCGCTCGCCTGACAAAGGACGGTGAACCAGAATGTACTGCCGGCGCCTTCCCTGCTGTCAACACCGATGGTACCTCCCATCAACTCCACAAGCTGCTTGCAGATCGCGAGCCCAAGCCCGCTGCCGCCGAACTTGCGCGTTGTCGAGCTGTCGGCCTGCGTAAAGCGCGTAAATAGTGCCGGCTGTGCCGCGGCCGGAATGCCAATTCCGGTATCGCTGATGGCAAATCGCAACTCAACCGTACCACCATCAAGAGAGCGATGAGACACCGACATGCGAACCTCGCCGCGCTCGGTGAACTTGATTGCATTGCCGCACAGATTGATCAAAACTTGGCGCAGTCGCGTCGGATCGCCGATGACCCAAGCCGGCACTTCCGACGGAACGAACATAAGCAACGCGAGACCTTTGCTCACGGCTTGCCGGCTCAACAGCGACAGGACGCCATCAATGACCTGGCTCAGGCTAAGGCGCGTGCTCTCGAGATTGATCCGGCCCGCCTCGAGCTTGGAATAGTCGAGAATGTCGTTGATGATGATGAGCAACGCTTCGGCCGAACGTTGCGCGGTACACGAAAGCTCGCGTTGCTTGGAGGTCAAATCGGTATCGAGCAACAGCTCGATCATGCCGATGACGCCGTTCATCGGCGTGCGGATTTCATGGCTCATGGTGGCCAGAAAATCCGACTTTGCATTCGTTGCGGCTTGCGCAACCTCCTTTTCCGCCGTAAGCGCTTGCGTCAAATGTGCCAAGGTTTCCGTCTTGCTTTGCAGCTCGCGTAGGTCGGAGCGCGTCCGCCGTAAATAATGCGCGACCCCAGCCAAGAGCAGCATCACCGCATAGCCGATCACCAGCAGGTTCCAGCGTTGGGACTCCGCGGCCCGCCCGATCGTCCCGAGTCCCGTCAGCCGCCGCAGCACCTGCAATTTCATCCCATCGGGGAGCGTCGCCCGCGCGCTCACCAGCCAAGGTATCGGATCGGCGCCCACCGAAACCAGGTTACGCGCATCAGGCGGACCGATCGCGAGCGTCGCGAACTTCGATCGCTTATAACGTGCGTCGAGATATTTCGGACTAAGACGTGGCGCGTCGGCGTCCGTTATCATTGTCATTTCACGGTGCGGATCAGTGGCTAGGATAACGATGCCGTGTTCATCGGTGATCACTGCATCGACGCTGCTGATCAAATGCCGTAGATGCGCAAGATCCATCTTGACCACGACTGCGCCGAGGACTGTGCCGTCAGCTATCACCGGAGCCGCGAAAAACAGGCCGGGCACATTGGTTAGGCGGCCGACGGCGAATTGCTGACCGAGGCTGCCGGCCTTGGCCGCCGCGAAGTAATCTCGAT
The DNA here is from genome assembly GCA_963832575.1 of uncultured Alphaproteobacteria bacterium. Taxonomy (GTDB): domain Bacteria; phylum Pseudomonadota; class Alphaproteobacteria; order ATCC43930; family CGMCC-115725; genus DATJLY01. The sequence continues at coordinate 82,015 of CAWHUT010000006.1, read as the reverse complement.
CCGCGAAGTTGGTGCCAACCAAGCTATCAGCGTCTCCGGCGTTGCTTGCGGCAACGCAGTCACCGCTCGCATTTACCACCCAAATGAGATCGACGTTTATCGAACTGGCGACTTCCTTTAGCCGGCGGTCGAGCGCGGCTAGATCAGCACGATGTCCCCACAGCGATCTAAGATCGTCGGGCGGTACTGCCGACGCGCCGACCTGGGCGCCGAAGGAGGACAGCACGCGGTGGAGAGCGCCTTCACCGGCGATCTCGTCCGGCATGCTATGGAGAAAAGCCAACGTGGAGGCAATATTGGAGCCGATGGCATCGGCGGCCCGTTCGTTCTCGGTGCGCGCGCGGTCGATTACACTCGCGATATCATCGCGGGCGCGTGAATGCGCGATCTGTGCTGAAACTTTCCACCACAGGACGATGGCGGAGGCGGCCAAGAGCGCTAACGCGAGATAGTACAAACGAATTCATGCGCTGCGTAGTTGCGGGATGCGACGACGAGCAGAGCGCTGCACCCTTTGGATCGATGCTCGCCATGTCGGCTCCTCGGTCAAGATTCGTTCGGCTTAAGCCGAATGGGCGCAAGGATATCAGGGTGAATCCTTTCAGGCGGTTAGCGGGCCATGAATTGGTTGCGATTTTCGCCGATCACGCCTGACGGCATCGGCCACGGGCCGTGCCACACCACATATCGATGGCCAAGCCGAAGCTTGCGCCCGCTCCCGCGGCGTTCCGTCGCAGCCGCTCGCCATTACGCGATTGCAAGTATCGCCGCTTCTTAACAAGCGGTTCACCCATTCGGCGCAGTTTGCCGCTGGCGCTGTGACACCCTCTCGGGGCGCAGTACCGAAGCGGGCTGCGCCGCTTCTAAACTGATCGATCCCGTGCACCGGGTGCGGCCCGGCGCGGTGGATCGCAAGAGGATGGAGTGACGCGAGTTGTCCATGGCGAAAATCCTGGTGGTCGATGATGACGCCACGTATCGCACGCTGACCAAGCGCGCGCTCGAGCAGATGGGATACAATGTCGAGACGGCGAAAGACGGAGTTGAAGCGCTGCGTCGAACGGCTGACTTCACCTTCGATCTAATCGTCACCGACATCTTCATGCCGGACATGGATGGGCTTGAGTTCATTCGGACCGTGGCTGACATTAATGACACGCCAATACTTGCGATCTCGGGAGGCGGATCGCGCGTTTCCATCGATTTCCTGAGGCATGCCGGAACGCTTGGTGCGGACGCGATGTTGCATAAGCCAGTTGCGGTCGGCGATCTCCGCAATGCCGTGGAATCGCTTCTTCGCGTCAAGTGAGACGCTCCAGCCGGGGATTCGAATTCGTCCGCCGCTGCCCGATGGCAAGGTACGGGGAGACCTCGTGACTGAACCGATTTTCGACCGGAAATGCTTCGGCGCGTTCGTTGACGATATCGGTGAAGATACGGCGCGGGAAGTTCTTGGCGTCTTCCTTTTGGACACCGAAAAGTGCCTGGGCAGTCTTGCGGTTGATGAACCGAGCATAGACAGCAAGGCGATTGTGATCCACGCCCATTCGATCAAAAGCTCGGCCGCGACGTTTGGCTTTAGTCGACTTTCCGCACTAGCGCGGCAAATAGAGACAGACGCAGCACTGCTGTCGGTGACAGATCTTCTGGCGCGGGTCAGGGAATTGCAGGCAGCATTTTCAAAGGTTCGTGACCTTGTCACCGATCACGGCAAAGGTCACCCTTAACATGTCCGGAATCCCGATGCCTCTTCATCACAGTGGTGACGCGTCCGAGGTGCCGGCCTTGCGACCGGACTTCTCGCAGCTGTCCGCGCTCGTCGTCGATGATAGCCCGCATATGATAATGCTGCTCAGTTCGGTCCCGCGGCAGTTGGGCGTGAGAAGGATCACTTCCGCCGCGAATGTCCCCGACGCATGTCATCTGTTGCGGAATTGGACACCCGATGTCGTTTTCGTTGATTGGATGATGGTGCCCACAAATGGCATCGAACTCGTCAAGGTGATTCGCTCGGGCAAGGCTATCGCAAATCCCACGGTCCCGATCGTATTGGTGACGGGTCACAGTGAGGCAGTTCGTGTGCATGAAGCGCGCGACGTGGGCGCCACCGCATTTGTGGCCAAACCCTTCTCGCCGGCGATCATCGCGAAGAAGCTCGAGGCGGTCCTGCGGACCACCCGATAGGCTAGAGCGCTGTCACAACCGCGACGCACCTGCGGAAGCATCCCCGAGCACATGATCGCGGTAGCGACGCCCATCGCTGAGCGCCCCCGCACAGATCCGTGCGAGCGGCTTTCCCGCACACGGCTCCTACCTCGGGTGGTTGACGGCAAAGCGCGCTTTCGGCCACGGATGGAGAATCCTGGGCTTCGGGAGCCAATGGTCGCCAAGCTTGTTCATGTGCTCCCACAGGAGGTCCGCCGTCTGACTGCGCCTTGCAGGCTCGGTGGTGCAACGGGGTGGGACGCTGCGCTTGGCAAAGTTGGCCGGCGGCGCGTTGCCGATCGCGTGGCACGAGCAGCGTCGACTTCTCGTTGCTGACTGACCGAGACACTCACCGACCGTGACATCACACCGGTGCCGTCATCGCTCCCGATGAGGCGACACGAACCGTTCAGCGAAGATGTTGCATCATCTCACCGACGCTCGCCGTACCGCCAACACTGCCGTAGGAGACTTCGGCAATTCGATCGCGGCAATAGCCGCACCCGAAGCGTCTCACACGACAACTATGTGGCCGTCGAACCGCGCAACGTGCGGAAATCTGGCACACATTCGGCGCCGGCTAACTGGTAAAATAGCGTTCTATATCAATTGGTTATGATATGGATGAGAGGGGGGGGGGGGGGGGGGGGGGGGGGGCCCATGATCGTGCAGACGTGGCCGGCGGCGAGAAAGCCCTGGCCCCGGTTCGTCGGCGCATCGAGCAGCGCGCACATATCCGGCGCCAGCCTCGACCATGATGGGGATTTCCGGTTCCTTCAGACGGAAGAGACGAAACGCCAGCTCGCCATCTATCAATCACCCTCCTGGAAGATTGGCGCATTCCAAGCGCAATGCGCTCGAGGCGCCTTGAGACAGGTCAAACCGGGGCAAGAATGTGATGTTGGCTTGATCTGAGTCATGTGAGGTCGCGTGCGGCTCGCCTAAGATTTGCCAATAGCCGATGGCGATGTACCCATGAACCTTCGAGCGGCCTTTGCGGCGGCCTTCCTACTCATTTCTTTAATCGGACCGGTCGCCGCATCGGAAGCGACGGTGTCGATCCTTCTCTATCATCGCTTTGATCCCGAAACAGCCGGTGCGATGACCGTCACCACGCCGGTCTTCGCGCAACAGCTTCAATGGCTGGCCGAACACAAGATCAGCGTGATCCCGATCCACGCGCTCGTCGATCGTGTGCGCAACGGCTCGCCGCTCCCCGCACCGGCGGTCGCGTTGGCCGCGGATGACGGGCACCGTTCGGTCTATACGGAGATGTTTCCGCTGATCCAGCGCTACCGCGTGCCCGTGACTCTGTTCATCTATCCCTCCGCGATCTCGAACGCGAGCTACGCACTGACCTGGGACCAAATCCGCGAAATGCTGCGGAGCGGGCTTGTCGAGGTTCAATCGCACACCTACTGGCACCCCAATTTTCACGTCGAAAAGGGGCGGCTCAGCCCCCGCGTTTACGAGGACTTCGTGACGCGCCAGCTGACGCTCTCGAAATCGAAGCTCGAGGCGACGCTCGGCATCCACGTCGATCTTCTGGCGTGGCCGTTCGGCATTTACGACGCCCGGCTCGAACGCCTGGCCGCTCAAGCCGGCTATATCGCCGCATTCACGATCGAGCGCGCGCGAGCGCAGCGGGGCGATAACCTTTTCGAGCTGCCGCGATACATCGTAACCGACCAGGATCGCGGCGCGCGGTTCGCCGCGCTCGCGCTGGGTCCCGAGGAGGCCAAAGCGCGATGAGGACGCTCGCTTTCCTGCTCGCGCTCGGTTTGAGCATTGTCGCGGTGACAGTCGGTGCTCCTACCGCGTCGGCGCTTGAGGGACGCGTGGTCGACGCCGCCACTGGCGCACCGCTTGCGGCGGCGACGGTCATCGTCGCGGGGCAAGCGGCGAAGTTGGATGAGGCCGGCCATTTCTCTATTCCGGCCGAAGGCGACCGGGTCATGGCTCGCGCACCGGGCTATCGCGCGGCAACGGTTTCGCTAGCGACGATCACAGGCCCGGTCGAGCTGCGCCTCGCGCCGTTCCAGCCCCGTGCGCTTTATCTTTCGTTCTACGGCGTGGGCTATGCCCCGGCGCGAGACGCCGCGTTGCAGTTGATTCGGGAGAGTAACCTCAACGCGGTCGTGGTCGACGTGAAAGGCGACCGGGGCCTCATCGCGTACCATACCGGCGTCGCACTTGCCCACTCTGCCGGAGCGGACCTCATCACCACGATCCCGGACCTGCCGCGGCTCGTGAACAAGCTTCATGACCGCAACATCTATGCGATCGCCCGGATCGTCGTCTTCGAGGACGATCATTTGGCCACCGCTCGACCCGATCTCGCGGTCAAGACCGGCAATGACGCGATCTACCGCGATCGCGAGAAGCTCGCCTGGACCGACCCGTTCCGCCGCGAAGTCTGGGATTACAATGTCGCGATCGCCGAGGAGGCGGCGCGCGCCGGCTTCGACGAAATCCAGTTCGACTATGTGCGCTTTCCGGATACGAAGAACGTTCGCCTGTCCCAAAGCAGCACCGAAAGCACGCGCATCGCCGCGATCGCCGGCTTTCTTACCGAGGCGCGAAAGGCGCTTCTTCCTTATAACGTCTATCTCGCCATCGACATCTTCGGATATGTCTGCTGGAATCTGAACGACACGTTTATCGGTCAGCGGCTCGAAGACCTTCTTCCACTCGTCGATTACATCTCGCCGATGCTCTATCCCTCGGGTTTCCAATTCGGCATTCCCGGCTATCGAAATCCGGTTCAGCATCCCTACGAGATCGTCCGGCTTTCGCTCGACCAGGCGCTCGCCCGCACCCATGTTTCGCCGCTCCGCTTCCGGCCGTGGCTGCAAGCCTTTAAGGATTATGCTTTCGACCGGCGCGTGTTCGATGCCGACGACGTGAAGGCCCAGATCAAGGGTGCCGACAGTTTCGGCTCCGATGGCTGGATGCTGTGGAATCCGCGAAATGTCTATACCGGAATCGGCTTCTAGGTCTAAACTGTGCGGCTGATGCTTGCCGGCGCCCTAGTCACATGAAAAATCGTTCGGTGCGCACATTTCTCGCGGCGCTTCCGTTCGCAGTGCTCGGCTTCATCGCCTCATTGCAGGCGATGGCCGGCCAAACAATCGCTGCCGGGCCGCGATTTTCCGCGATCGATGCCATCGTCGAGCACGAAATCGGGGAGAAGCATATTCCGGGGGCCGTCATCCTCATCGGCGAGCACGGCCGGATCGTTTACCGCCAAGCCTTCGGGATGCGCGGGGCACGGGAGGTCATGACCCCTGACACCGTGTTCGATCTCGCGTCGCTGACGAAGGTGGTCGCGACGACGACCGCGATCATGCAGCTCGTCGATGCGAAGCGGCTGCGGCTTGGCGATCCAGTCGCAAAATACTGGCCGGAATTCGGCACCAACGGCAAGGACGCCATCACGGTCGAAGAGCTCCTGACCCACATGTCGGGCTTGCGTCCGGGGCTCGACTCTTCCGGCGGCTGGTCCGGCGAAAGCGAGGCGTTGCGGCGGATCGCCGCGGAGCGGCCCCTCCATCCGCCGGGTTCGCGCTTCGTTTACAGCGACCTTAATTTCATCGTCCTGGGCGAGCTCGTACGCCGATTGAGCGGCGAGCGGCTCGACGTCTACAGCGCTCGCCACATTTTCGGGCCGCTGCAGATGCGCGACACCGGCTTCAATCCCGGCCCGGCGGAAGTTTCGCGTATCGCGCCCACCCAAATCGCCATGGATGGAGCAACGAGAGCGACCGTCCAAGACCCGACGGCGTTGCGCATGGGCGGCGTCGCGGGCCATGCCGGCCTGTTCTCGACGGCTGACGATCTTGCCAAGTTCGCGGAGATGCTGCTCGGAAACGGCACACGCAACGGCGTGCGTATCTTGAGCCCGGCAGCCGTCGCACTTATGACCACGCCTCATGTCCTGCCGGGCCGGATCGTTTATGGCCTCGGGTGGGACATGGCTTCGCCCTATGCGAACGGCATGGATGCGGCGTTCGGGCCCGGATCCTACGGCCATACCGGCTATACTGGCACGGCGCTGTGGATCGATCCGGCGCGCCGGGAATTTCTCATCATCCTGTCGAACCGTCTCTATCCCGACGATGGCGGCGATGCGAAGCCGCTGCGCCGCCGGATCGCGGCCGTGGTCGCCGGTGAGGCGCAAGGCCACGCGGTGCTCACGGGGATTGATGTGCTGCGCGAGGAGGCTTTCGCGCCGCTTGGCGGAATGAGGGTTGGCCTGCTGACGAACCAGACCGGCCGGGATGCGATGGGCCGCCGCACCATCGACCTTCTCGCCCATGCCCGGACCGTGCGGCTTGAAGCCATCTTCAGCCCCGAGCACGGCATCGACGGGGATCGCGAGGGCAAGATTCAATCCGGCGTCGATCGGACGACGGGAGTTCCGATCTATAGCCTCTATGGAAGCACGCGCCGGCCGACCGACGCGATGCTCACTGGGCTCGACGCGCTCGTCGTCGATCTCCAGGACGCCGGCACGCGCTTCTTTACCTATCCGACCACCCTCGCCTACGCGATGGAGGCAGCGGCGCGCCGGCACATCAAAGTGTTCGTCCTCGATCGCCCGAACCCGATCGGTGCCGCTGGCGTTCGCGGACCCGTGCTGGACGCCGATCTCAGGTCCTTCACCGGGTATTTTCCGATGCCGGTCGAACACGGGATGACGCTCGGCGAGCTCGCGCGGATGTTCAACGACGAAGATCACATCGGCGCCGATCTGACGGCCGTGCCGATGCAAGGCTATCGGCACCGGTCCTGGTTCGACGAGACCGCGCTCCGCTGGGTCGATCCGTCGCCGAACCTGAGGTCCGTGCCGGAAGCGATCCTTTATCCCGGCGTGGCCCTCGTCGAGGGATCGAATGTCAGTGTTGGCCGCGGCACCGACCGGCCGTTCGAAGTCGTCGGCGCGCCGTGGATCGATGGTCCAGCCCTGGCGCAGGAACTCTCGCGCCGAGCCATCGCCGGCGTGAAGTTCGCACCCGCCAATTTTACGCCCGTTTCGGACCGCTATGCCGGCAAGCCATGCCGCGGGATTCGCATCACCCTGGTCGATCGCGCGGCACTCGATGCGCCTCGCATGGGCCTCGCAATCGCTGCGGCGCTGCACCGGCTATATCCGTCGGAGTTCGCGATGAAGCCCATGGTCGGGCTCGTCGGCTCGCGCGCGATCGTGTCCAAACTCGAGGATGGCGCAGACCCGGCTGCCCTCGCCGCGGAATGGCAGCCTGAGCTTCACGCTTTCGAGGCGATCCGTTCGCGGTATCTCCTTTATCCGTGACGCTTGGCCGGCCTGAGCGGCCCGGCCCGGTCGCGGCCGCCTTCGATCTCCAGCTTCAGCGTCAGCGCCTCCAGAAAGTCCCGCAGCGAAAGCACGCCCACGAGACGTCCGGCCGAGACGACATAGAGGTGACTCTTGCCTGCCCGTCTCATTTTGCGCCAGCGCCTCGGCCGCATTGCTTTCGAGCGAGGCAAGGTTGCCGGGCGCGCAAGGAAACCATGATCCGTTCGACCGGCGTCACGGGCCAGGATTGGCGCTCGAGGCCAACCGCCTCCTTGGTTCCCACGGTCCCAAAAAGCCGCGGCCTGCCCGACCACGGGAAATGAGCGATGGTGGTACCGTTAGACATGTCCTGGATGAAATCGGCGACCGGAAGCTCAGGCGGCACGGCGGGTTGGGCGTGTAGGGCGGAGCCTGGTTCCGGCGGCACGGATGACACGGCGTTCGAGCTGTCCCTTGTGGCTGCCGAGATTGTCTGTGGTAACGATGTCTCCGGGCACGAGCGTCGGCACGAGGGACTGCTCACCATAGGCGGGCAAATGGGACCATCGGGTGCGCAGGCCGTAATGGTGAGCGTACGCCGGAGGCCGCGCAGCGCCTGGGCGACGGGCCGCCGGCCTCTGGCGCAGCGGCCATAAGTGCGCGTCATGTTGGTCTTCGCCCAGGTCTCGTCGATGAAGACGAGGCGCCGGGGATCAAGCTTGCCCTGATGCGTCTTCCAGCGCGCGCGCCGGCGCGCCACGTCGGGGCGATCCTGCTCGCCGGCGTGCAGGCTTTTTTTTGAAGCTGATGCCTTCCCGCGCGAAGAACAGCTATACCGCGTCGTAGCTCGATCTCACGCCGCGATCCGCGAGCTCGGCCATCCTCGACAATCTCGGCAGCCAGAAGGGCCGCGCCGTTCGCCAGGCCCTCCGCTTGGCCGGCGCCAAGCTCCTCTTCCTACCGAAATACTCGCCCGATCTGAACCCCATCGAGCAGGTCTTCGCCAAGCTGAAACACCTGTTGCGCAAAGCCGCCGCCCGAAGCTTCGACCCCGTGACCGCCGCCATCGAACAGCTCCTCGACAGCTTCACGCCCCAGGAATGCGAAAACTACATCAAGAACTCAGGTTACAACCGCGCGTAAAATCATCCCGCTCCTAGTATTTGCAGAAGCGGTGCCAAGCCACACAGGCAGCGCACGGTTGCCCGGCCAAGCTGGACGCGGCTGGTCCAAGGCATGCGATGGCGGCGCATTCGGAACTCGACCGTGATCTTGCGGAGGTGATGGCGCCGGTGCGCCCAGCTATGCTTCCGCAATTAACTCCGCGGGCTGTGCGTTGGTTGTTGCCCGGCAAAAGGCCAGTATCATTTCCGTAATATGCACGAGCCAGATATTGCATTGCTTTTCCGACAGAAAATCGAAGCCGAAGATCGCCCTGAACGTGTACTGGTTGGAAATATAATGATAGGCCATCGACGACAGCGACATATACAGGATCACCGGGTCTATGTTCTGCCTGAAGATGCCATCGGCGGCTCCGCGTTGCAGAACGTCGCCGATCTTATCGACCAGCGGATCATAAAGCCCCCGGATCCGCTGCGACCGTTGAACATGACGCCCCTTGTACAGGTTTTCGTTATTAAGGAGCGCAATCACTTCCGGATGTTCGAGAAGGGCGGAAAAGGTGTGGGCGATGAGTTGGCGCATGGCTTCCACGGGATCGTCCGGCCCGAGCGCAAAATCCCGTTGCCGTGCCCGAAACGTCTCATACATCCGTTCCAGCACCGCAACATAGAGACCCTCCTTGTTCCCATAGTAATGATACAACATGTTTTTGCTCAAACGGCACCGCCGGGCGACGGTGTCGACCCTAGCTCCGTCATAGCCCTTCGCCGCAAATTCGGCCATTGCTTGCACAAGGATCTTTTCGCGTGTTCTGTCCGGATCCCTGCTCGTTCGGCGCATTTTCTGTCCTTCGCCTTACCCCGGCCCCCGCCTCGAGCTCGTCGAATCCATGTGATGTGGTGTCGTACCGCCCGAGGGACGCCGGATCAGCGCCCCAGCACATAAAGCGCCGTCATGTCGGTTTCCATATGCCCCGCCTCGCCCATTTCGCGGAAGGTACGGATCACGGTATCAAGAACCGGCGCTTCGAAATTCTGTTCCAGGCAGACTTGCGCTCCCAGATCCAGATCCTTGAGGACACGTCGAATAAGAAAGCCGTAGGTCAGGTCTGCGGGCACGAGATGCTTCTCCCACCCCGTCATGAGCGGATTCCCCGCAACCGAGTTGCGCAACATGTCCACCACATGGACCATGTTCAGCCCGGACTGTCGAGCGAGCCTCGCGGCTTCGCAGAAGGACGCGACATAAGAGAGAAAGATCATCTGGTTGAGCAGTTTGACGATGTTGCCGCTTCCGGTCGGTCCCATGTGGTAGATGTTCGTGGCCAAGCAGCGCAGGATCGGCAGCGCCTGCCGATACGCTGCTTCATCCCCGCCCACCATTATGGTGAGTTCTCCCGCTTCGGCGCCCAACGGGCCGTTGTTGACGGGCGCGTCGATATAGCCGGCGCCAGCCTCCGCGCAGCGTCGAGCCAGGGCACGGCTCTGTACCGGCCCGATGGTGCTCATCTCGATCACGAGGGCGCCCGGCCGAATGCCCGATAGGACGCCGCTCGGTCCGGCGATAACGTCTTCAACCTCGGCAGGACCGGGCACGCTGGTGAGGACGATCGCGCTGCACTGGGCAACGTCGCGCGGTGTCGCGCGCGCGGTGGCACCCCGCTCCACCAAAGCCACGCACGCATCGTGGTTAAGGTCATTGACGGAGAGCGTGTGTCCGGCCGCCAGGAGGCGGGCAGCCATCCGGCTCCCCATGCGTCCCATGCCAATGAATCCGATATCCATGCGCTGCTTCCCCGCTTGCGTGGTGACGCCCCGAACCAGGGGCTCTAGAGTTTGCGAACGCCGCTTTCCGCTGGAGATGAGGAAGCGACACGCCCGAGCGCCTCCAGTTGACGGGCAGCCTCCGTCAGCAGCAATCGCCGCATCCTGACCACCGCCGTATCCGTCTGGATCAGCATCTCGCGTTGCCGCGCCTTGAGCGGGATGGCTTCCAGCAGAACGCGGTCCTGCTCGACCACGTCATCGGACCGCGGGCCCAGCCGGTTTTTATATAGGAAGCGCCACAGATCGCGGCGCCAGCCCGACGAATTGCGCGCGCGGTAAACCCAGAAATATGTCGAGTCCCGATCGATCGGCGTCGGCAGTCCGACGATCCTGAATGATCCCCCGCCAATCGACGGCGGATACGGGATCTCCGTGCGCACAACGAGCATATTTTCCGGATAGAACAATACCTCGTGCCAATCGATGTTGACGCCCCGCTGATTGGTCCGCCACGTCTCGAACCCGTGCTGCGTCCTCTCGACTTTCAGCTGCGCGTCCTTGCGCCCATAGTTGAGCGTGAAGCTTCCGGTATGCAGGTAGCTTCCGTGCACGGGATCGGTGCGGTTATCCAGCGAGACCTGCCAGTTGCACTGCCATTCCGCGGTATAGAGAAAGCTCGTCCATTCATCCGACGCGATTTCCTCGGGGAAGATGGGCTCCGGCGCGACCGGATGCGCCTCGTCGCCGAAATAAACCCAGATGGCCTCGGCATGGTCGCGGCAGGGATAGGCCTTCGTAGACTTCGAGCCTACCATCGGGCAATCCGGCGTGGGCGGGACCGCCACGACCATCCCGTCGCCATCGAGCTGAACGCCGTGATAAGGACATGTCAGGTATCCGTCTATGACATTTCCCATGGAGAGCGGAGCGCCCCGGTGGGGACAATAATTATCGATGACATTGATCCGCCCATCCTGATCCCGCCAGAGCACGATATTGCGGCCTAATCGCTTCAATGCCACCGGCTTGTCGGTCACGTCGGACGAGCGCGCGACCACATACCAGAGATTTATCAAGCCCGTTTCCAGCAGAGCCTCGGCCGTGTCCGGATGGGGCGGAAACGGTTCTGTCACGAGTTTGGCCATTCTACCGCTCCGATGTGGGTTGCAACCGATGAGGGCCTTCTAGTCGCCGAGGCGTCGCAACTCCGCCGCAAGGAGCTCGACCGTCCATTTGCTGCCGTTAGGCCCATGAATATTGGCTTCGTTCAGGCCTTCGACGAAACCTTCCACACTATCCACACCCTTTCCCAGACACGCCTCCAAGCCATCCGCCAGAAGGTCCTCGTAGCTTCGAGCCAGGGTCAGTCCCATTCCGCGATCCTCCCGCTTTGGCGCCGCCAGGCAGCAACTGACCGACTAGTCAGATAACGTAGCGCAGATTACTTGGACCATTCGGAAAATCAAGCCTCGACGGCGGCTGCATCGGCACTGGTGATGCAGAGACCGCGCCGGAATGCAATGTTGCGCATGATCCAGTCTTGACTGACTAGACAGTTTTCAATTGACGCTCCTGATAGTGCATGCTCATATTCGGCGCATCGGTCGGAGGGGCATGGTGAAGTCGATGAAGAGCTGCAGGAAGCAGCCGCACCGCGAAATCCAATGAAAACCCCGCTGAATTGATGGCTGGAATAGCCGCGATCCCGGTGATCGGCATAATCGTCGGCGCACTGCTGCCGCCACCCGCCGAGACGATGGAGTTCATATGCACAAAAGTCTGATATGCCTCGTTTGCGCGAGTGTCGTGCTCGCGTCGGCATTTTCGGCGACGGCTGCCGAAGACCTGACCTTCAGCGCCAATCAGGTCGCCACGGCGGCCCCGGCATATATCGGCAAGGAGAACGGCTATTTCGCGGAGGAAGGGCTCAATTTGATTCTGTCCTTTCAGACCTCCGCGCAGGCCACGGGCATGGCGGTCGTCTCGGGCGCCGCGCCGCTCGGCATGACGGCGCTGACCGCCGGCATCTATACGATCGCGTCTCAAGGCGGCATTAAACTCATCGCCGGCGCCAACGAAGAAAGGCCGGGCTTTCGCAACGTTGCCGTCGTCGTGAATAACGCCGCTTATGCCGGCGGGATCAAGACTCCGGAGGGCCTCCGGGGCAAGAAAATCGGCATTACACAGTATGGCTCGCCGAACCAGTATCAGTGGGCCCGCCTGGCCGAGAAGCACGGGTTTCACTATGCCGATGTCCGCTTCGTGGCCTTGCAGTCCTTCGGCAACGAGATCTCTGCCCTCATCGGGGGTCAAGTCGAGGCGATCCTGCTGCCGGCAAGCCTGGCTCTTCCGGTCGAGAGCCGCGGGCAAGGCAAGATCATCACGTGGATGGGCGACGAGGTCGAGACTCAGTTGACCGCGGTGATGGCATCGGCGCGATTTGTCGAGCGCAATCCCGATACCGTTGTTCATTTTCTTCGGGCCTATCTCAGAGCCGTCCGGTTCTACGCCGAGGCTGTCCAACAGGTTGGCGCCGATGGCCAGAGGATCAAAGGGAAGAACTTCGACGAGGTTCTCCGGATTATCGCGAAATACACCGGCGACCGCCCGGAGATCATAGCGACGGGACTTCCCTATTTTGCGCCGCAGGGCCGTCTGGCGGTCGATGATATTGGCCGGCAGGTGGAGGTGTGGAAATCCCTAAAGATGGTCAGGCCCTCCGTGGACGCCAGCAAGTTCCTCGACACGGCTTTGATCAAGAAGGCGGAGGGCAGCGGCCCATAGAGCGAACCGCGTCCGAGATCGCGTGCCTTCGCCACGTTAGCCCGGCACGACGCGTTGGCGTCGGCTGATGAATGGGTTGAACGGTTTGCGGACGATATCAAGGCATATATCGCCCTCTTTGGCGACGGTGTGCGTACCGCATCGATATAGCCGTCAAACACCGGATGCGCCGAGAGTCCCTCGACGTCTATGGTTTCATGCCGGCGTTCGTTGACCTCATCGAGTTCAGAATTCCGGGCGTCCTTGAATGCCGCGGTGCGCTCCTCTTAAGGGCACGTGCGATGGCACTAGACGACACCCTGGCACGAAATGAGGCCCGCGTAGTGCTCGCACACGCCGTCATCATCGTAGGCATGGCGCCCCACCGGGTCGCAGGCGTTCTCTACGGCACCGCGTAGGGCGAGACTGCACATGTCTGCGGTAGCGTCCGCTATGGCGCGCTCCAGCGTGATCCCAAAGCGGGACTGAAGGTAGGCATCAAGGGCGGCGGCGTCCGGCACGGCCAAGCCTCGATGGGTTCAGCGATAGCGGGATCGATATTCCTAACGTTGCCCACGGCAGGCCCGATCTTGTATGCGTTCATGCGCTCAGCCGGATACGGCTTCAACATGCCAAGCAATTAATCGCGCTCAGCGGGCTCATCACCAAGCCATCGCCCATAGTCGGATGGATCGAGGATCATCGGCATGCGGTTATGGATCGGCGCGCATACGTCATTGGGCGTGGTGGTTATGATGGTGCAGGAGAGCAGCTCCTAACCGCTCCCCTTGTCGCGCCGCCAGCGCTCCCATGGCGCCGCAAACCCAAAGGCGCTCCGATCCTTCATGACGATGGCGAAGGGTTGCTTGTCTTTTGGTCCCGTCTTCCGCCACTCATAGAAGCGATCCGCTGGTACGATGCAACGGCGGTTCTTAAAGGCTTCACGGAAGGACGGCTTATCGGCCACCGTCTCGCCCAGCGCGTTGATGAGGCTGTACCCGATCTTCACGTCCTTGGCCCAGAACAACGTGGCGGACGCATTGGCCAAGTATGGCGCGCCGGCATTGGCACGTTAACCCACCGGTCTGGGGCGGACGGCGCTAGCCTCGGGTATGCGGATAATCTCCTACGCCCGCCACCGCTTCCGGCCCGATGTGATCCGGCACGCGGTTTGGCTCTACCTGCGCTTCACCTCGAGCCACCGCGATGTCGAAGATCTGTTGGCAGAGCACGGGATGGAGATCAGCAGCGAGACCCTCCGGCGATGGGTCCTGACATTCGGGCCGGTTGTCGCGCGAAGCCTCAGGCACGGGCGACCGGTAGCGCATGATCGGTGCCATCTCGATGAGAGGGTGGTCTCAATCGCCGCACCAGCCAGTGCGGCGAAGAGAGCGCAAGATGCAGGGCTTCAAATCTGCCGCTTCGGCCCAGCGCTTCGTTTCCGTCCACGCGGCCGTTTGCAACGTCTTCAACGTCCAGCGACACCTCATCTCGCGTGCCACCCTCCACCGCTTCCGTGCTGCGGCTCAGCATGCCTAGAACTGCCCCGAACGTACCACACATAATAGCAAGCCATTTTGTCGGGTGGCATTGTCGTGTGACAACACAATTTGTGGTATCTGTGCAGCATTTTCCAGCAATGCGCCAGCACACCGACCCTGGCCAAGGCTGGACCAGCGGTGCAAGAGTGATCGAAATCCGAAAACGACGCACGCGGGAGGCGTAATTGCGACAGAATACCGCCGAGCAGTTCGTCGACTATGCCGCCGGTTTCGTCTTCGCCGATCTGCCATCCGAACTTCAGGAGCTGACCAAACTCATTCTTCTTCGACACGATCGGCGTCGGCATCGCCGCATCAACGATCGGAGTGGGTTGCAACGAGGCGCTCGCCCATGCGCGCGCATCGCTGGGGCGCGGCGACAGCGTGATCTGGGGGACGTTTGGACGAAGCAGCCCACTCGGCGCCGCTTTCGCAAACGGCGCCCTGGCGCATGCGCTCAATTTCGATGCGCTTGGCGCAGGCTACGTCGGACTGGTCGCGCCGGCCGTCCTTGCCGCAGCCGATTGCGTCGGTCACGTCTCGGGCGCCGAACTGCTGGCCAGCGTCGCGATCGGCGCCGAACTCGCAGCGCGGATACATCATGCGACGGCGCACGCCTCGCATGGTTTGGTTCTGGACGGCCAGTTGCAATCGTATTTTGCCTGCGCCGCCGGCGCGGCAAAAGTGATGCGCCTTGCGCCTGCCGAGATGCAAAGCGCGCTCGGCCTCGCCTTGATGCAGGCCGCCGGATCGATGCAGATCGTTTTCGACGGCGACCCGCCGGCGAAGGCCATTTATGGTGCCTTTCCGAATCAGGGCGGGCTGCAAGCATCGCTCCTTGCGCACGCGGGCCTCGGCGCCGCTTGCGATGCGTTCGACGGCGATGCCGGTCTTTTCCGGCTCTACTACCGCGGTGCGGACACGAACTCGTTTCTGTCGGGCCTAGGCAGCAAGTTCGCGCTGGCGGGAGCGCGGCTCAAACCTTGGCCGGCCAGCGCCGCGCTGTTCCCGCTTATCGAAGCGGCGATCACGCTCGTTCGCGAGCATCGAATTGCGGCAGACGAGGTCGCATCGGTGCGCATCACGGCGCATTCGGGCCTGCGCATGTGGTTCGAGCCCGAGGCCGTGCGGCGCAGTCCGCCCAACGGCGCGGCGGCGGCTAACAGCGCCTTTTTTACAGTCGCCAAGTCGCTCGCGCACGGCGCCCTGACGCTCGAGGATTTTACCGTTTCCGGCCTCGCCGATGCGGCGGCGGCGGAGCTGGCGCGCATCGTCGAGTTCGAACTCGCCGAAGATTCGACGGAGCCCGCGCTCACGGTTGCGACGCGCTCGGGAGCTGAATGGCGGACGCCAGTCGGCGCCGCTGGCGGCGGAACGTCGTCGGTCATGTCGCGAATTGGGGTTGCGAGCAAGTTCAGACAATGCCTACGCTACGCCGCCGATCGGGGGTTGCACGATCGAGCGGAACAACTCATCACTCTCCTCCTCGATTTCGAGACGGTGAGCGACTGCCGCGAGCTGACGCGGCTACTCGGGTCAGGCTGATGCCGACTTAGAAACGGCTGGAAACGGCAGCCGTCGTTGACAGTGTCGGAGCGCGTCCTTTAATGTTCCTCGCTCTGGCTGATGGAGTTAGCCGCAATGGACACCGGCAGCATGGGCGATGATGAATTGGTGAGCTGCACTGCCGGCGGTAGCGTCTATCAAGTCGATCATCGCATCTACATCGACGAGGCGATTTATCGGCGCGAGCAGTCCAGCATCTTCGGCCGACTGTGGGTGCTCGTGGGTCTCGAGGTCGAAATTCCGAAGCCGGGCGACTTCAAGACGACCTATGTCGGCGAGGTCCCCGTCATCGTGATGCGCGACGAGAAGAGCGTCATCCGGGTCTTCGAGAATGTGTGTCTTCATCGCGGCGCGAAGCTCGTGCGCAAGAGCTGCGGCAGCGTGACGAGCATGACCTGCCTTTACCACCAATGGACCTATGGGCTCGATGGGCGATTGCTCGGTGTTCCGATGCCGGCTGGATTTCCCGAAAGCTTCAAGAAGGAGAACTACAGGCTTTCAGAGCTGCCCCGCGTCGCAACACTCGCGGGGCTGATCTTTGCGGCATATGACGAGAAGATCGCCTCGCTCGAGGAATACACAGCGGGAGTTGCGCCGGTCATCAATGAGATGCTACGCGACGGTGCGATCGAGCTCTTGGGTTACGCTGATCATCGCGTCAAGGCGAACTGGAAGCTTTTCGTCGAGAATACGATCGACGGCTATCATCCCGGACTTCTGCATCTACCGATTCAGAGCAACCGGATGATGGCATCCTACCGGCCGCGCGTGGGCGGCGGCTGTACGGTCTTCGCCAACGGCAACAACGTCGTGAGATTCCCCACTACGCGGGTCGACGAGAAGGATTGGGATCCCGCGCGTGACCTACCGAGTCTCCTGTGCAAGAGCCGCGCCGGCGGCTGGGATTACTCCGTCAATGTGTTCCCCAACACCATGGTGCTTCAGCTCGGTGACATGCTGCTGGTGCGTCAGCTGATCCCCCGCGGCGCTGGCGCGGTCGATGTGATCGCCTACGACCTTGCCTACATCGACGATAGCGAGGAGCTGAAGCGGCATCGTGCGCGCACGGTCGGCACGCAGCTCGGCACGGCGGGTGTTGCGTCGGTCGACGACAAATTCGCCATGGAAGCTGTCCAGCAGACCGCGGGCAGCACCTACAGAAAGACACTGCTGTTGCGCGGCGATCCCGAGGCGCGCGACGGCGATTCGACTGAGGAGCTGTCTCTACGAGGCTTCTACGAGACGTGGGCCCAGATGCTCGGGATCCTGAAAGCGCCCAGCGGGAACCGCATCTGACCAGCGCCGCGAACACCGCCACGAGGACGTCACACATGAGCTATGAAGGCGTCGAATTGTTGCTCAAGACGCAGGAGGTCACGGCCTATCTCTACGAGCTGGCTCACATGCTCGATAACTTCGAAATGGCGGCCTTTGTAGATGAGTTCACCGAGGATGGCTCCTACCGACTAATGACGCGGCAGAATTTCGAGCGCGGGCTGCGCATTCACATCATCGATGATGACAGGGATCGTCTGATATATCGGCGCGAACTCATTTTAAAATACTGGCAATACGAGAAGTTCCGCTCGACGCGTGTGCTTGCGAATCCGCGCGTGAGCTTCCCCGATCGCAACGACGCGGAAGCCAAGACCAACTTCGTGGTCTATCAGACGAGCGGCGAAGGCGTCGCCCAGCTCAACCTCGTCGGCTTGTTCCACGACCGGTTCGTTTTCAGCAACGGACGCTGGCGGATCAAGGACCGATTCGCCATCCTGGAGAATTCTCTCCCCGAAGAAGCAGTCATTGTTCCTCCCTGAATCAAATGCTACCGCGGTAGCCCGTCTCCCATCGCGCGTTGACGCTGGGCGATCCTCTCGATCGGATCGAACACGAGCCGTTCGACCCCGACTACCAGCACGATGAGCGCAACAATTGTGGCAAAGATCAGCGTCGTATCCATGCTCTGGCTGGCGATGTTCAGTAGATGACCAAGCCCGGTCTCGGCGCCGAACACCTCGGCGATGAGTGCTACCTTCCAGGCGACGCCATAGGACATTCGGACGGCCGAGAAGATGAACGGAAAAAGCAAAGGCAGGATAACACGGCCGAGGATGCTGGCGCGGCGATTCGTGAACGAGCGAGCCATTTCGAGAGTTTCGGCATCGAGTGCCTTCATGCCTTCCCACAGATTGATCATCGAGAAGGGCAATAGGATCGCCACTTCCACGGCCATCACGCTGCCGTTGTTGACGCCGAACCAGACGATCGCGAGCATCGCCCAACCCAGGGATGGAAACGCATTGAGGATGGGGATCAGCCGGTTCGTAACGAGAAGCCGCAAGGCGGAAATGTACCAGCCGGCGAATACCAGAACGCCACCGATCAGCAGGCTCAATGCGACCGCGAGCACGACGCGGGCAAAAGACACGTAAGTATGCACCATATATCGAGGCGACGTAAACAGCTCCCCCGCCGTCACAAGCACCTTCAGCGGGTTTGGAATAATGTAATCGGGAACGACGCGGGAGTAGAGGTACCACGCGACAAGCGCCAGCACGATAAAGCCATCCGCCACAAGGCGCTGAACCATTGTCGCTCGCGGCGCACCGTGTTTTGGCCTAGCCGCTTTGGCGGACGCAGGCTCATCGTGCCGCGGCGTGCCACTCGCGAGCTGCGTCTCGGCAAAGACGGCGTGCAGTTCCTGCGCCAACGCCCGCAAATCGGGATTATCCGTGACGTTGCGGGGCCGCGGCTGTTCGAGCTCAATCGTCCGCACAATGGTCGCCGGCTTGTTCGTATAGATGACAATGCGATCGGCAAGGTAGATCGCCTCTTCAAGATCGTGCGTGACGAAGATCACCGTCTTCCGCGTCTCGCGCCAGATCCGCAGGAGCTCGTCTCGAAGATACTTTCTTGTATTGACGTCGAGCGCCGCGAACGGCTCGTCCATCAGGATTATATCCGGATCGACGCCGAGTGCGCGCGCTAAGGCAACACGCTGCCGCTGACCGCCGGAGAGCGTGCTGGGAAACTTGTCGGCTTCCTCGGCGAGCCCGACCATGTGCAGATATTGCAGCGCATGCTCACGCATGTCGGCGAACGACATGCCGCGATTGCGAAGCTGCATTCCGAGGATGACGTTCTCGAGCACCGTGCGCCACGGAACGAGCCTCGGCGCCTGAAACACATAGGCGAGGTGCTCCCGCGAGTTGTCTGGCGAATTCCCGAGGACGCGAACGTCACCACGATCGGGCTTGATGAGGCCGCCGATGAGCCGCAACGTAGTCGACTTGCCGCAACCCGAGGGGCCGACGAGGCACACAAATTCGCCTCTCGGCACCTCGAATCCGATGTCGTGAACGATCTCCTCGCCGCCGAGATTCAGCCCGACATGCCGTAGGGACACGGCCGCGGAGTCCCGGGGCGGCATGCTTCCCGCTGGACCCATCACCGTACCGGTATCATCGCTCACCGCGGCCGTTCGCGCACGGGTGTTGGCCCCGGCTTCCGGCTCCTATTGCCACAGCAATTTGTCAACGGAGACGTGACCCTGGTAGGCGCCAAGTTGCGCCCCGATCTTGAAGATCGTCTCGATCATCTTCTTGTCTTGTGGCGTCAAGGTGAAGCGGAGATCGTACCAGTCGCTCGAGAGAGTCTTTAGCTCCTTAGGGCTGAAATTCGTCCCGGCCGCGACGGCGTCGTACACTTCATCGGAATGGGCGCGTGCATACGCCGCGGAACGGCGTATCTGATCGATCGCATCGCGCATTGCGGCGCCCTTCTCCTTGATCCGATCATCATAGGTAATCACGACGGAGACGAGCGGATCGGAGCCGAATTGTTCCTTGAAGGTTTTCTCGATGTCGACGACAACGCGGTATTTGCCGCTTTCCAAAGCCTTAAGGGACGGCGAATGGATGAGATATGCGCTGTCGATCTGGCCGCGCGCCAATGCCGTCGGCAGTATCGGAAGCGGTAGATCGACCCACTTAATGTCACCATTCTCGAGGTCGACATTGAAGCCATATGCCTTCCACATGATGGCGCGCAGATGGGCGACCAACGTGGTGGCGACGCCGGGCACGCCCATAGACTTTCCTTTAAGGTCGGTCGGCACTTTGATCGGCAAATCCTTGTTCACCATCACATAGCGGCCGCCGCGAACGATGCCTCCGGTCCCCGCGATCCTAACATCGAGGCCGCGCGAGGCTGCATTGGCGACGCCCAGTGCGGAGGCTTCGAGAAAGTCGAACTGTTTCGTGCCAAGCGCCTGGAGCGCCGTCTGGATCGCGATGGGGACCAGCTTAACCTCGGCCTTGTCTGATTTGATGATGCCTTTCTTTAGCGCGTAGACGAATGGCTCATACGTTATGTCGTCCGTGTAGGCAAAAGTGACGACTGGCTTCTCCTCGGCCTTTGCTGCGACAACGCAACAAAGCATGGCAACGGCAGCACCGACAAGCACTCGCGCGCGAAGCACCCGCATTTTCCGTTCCTTTCCCGCTTTCCTTAGCGACACCACCCGCGTTTTGCCACACGACGCCGAGCGCGCCAGTTCACGACCGTGGCCCCGCAAAGACCTTCTTCTGCAAGATTGCATGCATTCCAATATTACCGTTCACGACCTGCGTCAGGCCAAAATCCACCGACACCGCCATCAGCGTGATCGCCTCATCTTCGCTGAGCCCGAAGCCCCGCATCAACAGATCCCGCATCTTGTGGTAGGCGTCGCGCATGGCGAGATCGATGGTCGCTTTACCGAAGATCACCTGTTGCGCTTCGGGCCCGAGCTGGGTCAGGTAGCTGGGAAAACTGAAGCCGTGGACCACCCACTCGTTTGAATTCTCGAGAAGCGGATAGTTGAGTCCGTCGAGCTGCGGCGGGCCCGCCGAGCCGCGCTTGTGCAAGATTATTTGAAGCACCCCTGTCCACGACGATTCGATCGCGGCGCCGCAAATCTCGCCGTCGCCTTGGGCCGCGTGCGTGTCCCCTGCCGACAGCAGTGCGCCTTCAACCGCCACTGGATAGTAAAGCGTGGCACCCTTTCCGGCGCGCCAATTGTCAACGTTGCCGCCGGTATAACTGGGCGGAACGGTATTGACCATATCCGCTTCCTTCGGCGCAACGCCGAGCACGCCGAAATGCGGTCGCAGCGGCACACGGACGTTCCTGAGAATCCCGCGCTGCTTCTGCACATGGCTGTGATCGACGACCAGACCCACATAATCGTACATCGGATGGACGACGCCGCTGGGATCGACGACTGGCGACCAACGGAAGCTATAGACCGCTTCCGCCCAATCCTGCCGTCCGGTTGCATCCAATTCAAAAATGGTAACGGTTTCGCGGTTCTTGGGCTCCTCGACCAGATCGTGGAACTGATAACCCCAGGCACCGGCGACATTGGAACCGAATGCCTTGCCGCGAAAGTCCGGATTGACACAGGGCCGCGGAAACATATCGAGGATGCGAACCTCCAGCACATCGCCCGGCATCGCGTCCCGAACATAAATCGGGCCGGTGCAGATATGCGCGCCCTGCGCTCCGCCACCACCCGCACCGACCGGCGCGTCAAGCGGCCCGGCCCCGCGCCGGTTGACATTCTTCTGTTCCTTCGTCCAGTAGAACACGCTTTCGGCGCCGGGGTCGCCCTTGATCATGCGCTCGTAATCATCGGATGCGCAGTGCGTCAGGCATTCGACAGTAACGTGGTCTCCGGAACTTATTTCGATGACGGGCCTGAGGTTCTTGCTGAAGTAGCCCCAGTGAACCGTCTTGTCGGAAGCGGGCACGTACCAGTGCGATGTTTCAGTCGACGCAGCGGCAGGACCTTCGAGCGGCAGTTTTCGAGGAAGCGAGATTCTCAGGCTCGGTCTTGCCGATCAGAGGGAAGCTGAGCGTCGGTCGTGCCGAGGGAGCGTGCGCGACAGATATTGTGCTTTCCGACATTGCGTGTCCCTTCCGTTTATCTATGGCGCGATCATGCCGTTCTTCTCATCCCGCGCGCCGATAAGACGCGCAAATCGGCCGGATCGAGAAAACGATTCATCATGTCGGTCCAGCGGCTGCCAGCTTCCATCAGTTTCTCCGTGGCCCGTACATTGTAGTATGTCGGCAGAAGTCCCGGCGGTAGATTTTCCGGATTCATGAGCGCCTGCAGTAGCAGCCGCCGCGTCGCTATCACCGCAGCGTCAATATTGCTCAGGTGCTCCTTGGAGCGGTCGACGATCCGCCCCATGCTTTCCTGCACCGCCTGGTCCTGATTATTGATGCCGTCGATTCCGCTGAAGGTCTCTTCCTTCTGCACCTTGCGATCGATCTTCCAGTCGACGTCTGCATTCCTTCGCTTCCTGAATTCCGGGCCGATCTCCTTCGGTCCCCGCCCGTTGAACTCCTCGAGATCCGCCTTTTCCTGTTCTGTCAGGGGTTCCCCACCATACCTGCCGATCCAGCAGAAGATCATGGTGTTCTCATCATCCATGGGAAGATAGAGATTGCCGTTGATCTGCGGCTGGTGGTGCTCGCCGTCTGGCAGTTCGAAAGGAAAGAACGTGCTGAACGGCGCAACATAGTGATACACCTTCGCCCAGAGGCGACCATCGTCGAGCGGCCGCAGTGCCGCGTAGCAATGTCCGTAGCTCGTCAGAACCACCTCGTCGCGAGACGCCGGACTCTTGATCCATTGGCCGCGCAAACCCGGGCGCTTGGTATCATCGGAGATTACGCGGTGGAGCCACGACGCATGGGCGCTGTCGATGCCTCCTTCCAATGACTGCAGCCAATTGCATTCGACCCAAGAGCGCGAGATCTGTAGCCTTTCGGGAGCAAGCTGCGTCCATTCGAATTTGGGCGGCGCCGGCGCGGCGCCTACGCCGAGATAGGCCCAAACAACGCCGCCGAGTTCGAGCGTCGGGTAGGCGGTCAATCGTATCTCGGATATGTAGGGGTTATCGGGCGCCTCCGTCGGCATATCGATACACTGGCCGGTAACGTCATATTTCCAACCGTGGTAGATGCATCGAATACCGCCGTTTTCGTTGCGTCCCAGGAATAGCGATGTCCGTCGATGTGCGCAGAACTCCTCGATCAGCCCGACGCGGTCCGAGCTGTCTCGAAAGGCTATCAGGCGTTCACCCAGCATTTTTACGCGCACCGGAGCGCCATCGCACTCGAGCTCCGACGACAGCAATGCAGGAATCCAGTACTTGCGCATGAGCGCGCCCATCGGCGTGCCCGGCCCAACCCGCGTCAGCTTCTCGTTGTCTTCCGTTGTCAGCATATGGGTCCCCTCATGTCATGCGAGCCGGTCAGCCGCTCGGCTCGTCGGATCGGGCGCGTGGCGCGTAGGCAACTGCTCGGACCATCAGCACTTGATGCCGGTGGGTGTGAATAGGCGCCAAACCGCGACCCTCCCGGACATGACCGTCAACAATTTGAATCCGCTTCCCTTTCTTGGCCTTCGCGGGGGTGAGGACCGGCGCTGTTCGTCACCCCTCCGTAAGAGCTCATTTGCGGTATTATATTATGTAGCACCCGCCACAAGAAATCGGAAGCCGCACGCCCCCATTCGGCGGCATGGTCGAACCGCATGTGGCATCCGCGCTTCGCGAGAAACGTGCCTAACTGGCGGGCCAGTTAATCGCCGCAGAGAAACGCCCTGCCCAGCTTCGCGCGGACATCGAAAGCCCCGACGGCGCGTTGCATGTTTTCGATCCGGCATTGGCGCGCCATAAAATCCGCCCAATCCGCAGGCGCCGGCCGCCGGTCGGGTCGCTCAAGCTCCGGGGCCATCGCGCCTCGATGCGCGGCAATACGCCTTAAACTTGTCGTCTCCGAGCAGGTTTGCCCATCGACCACGACGGTGTAGGAATTTGTCCCGCCGGCATTGTCACAACTATGGACTGCCTCACTGATGAGTGTGAAACCATTCGGCGGCGGGTGCTGAAGTTCGGCGCGGCATTTGCCAGGGGCCTCAGACAGCGCCATGCTCCGCCGAGCACGCGATGGCATCTGGATGAGATGGTCATTCGGATCGGAGGCAAAGGCGCCGCGTGACGACCGCGCCGCAAGCGCCGTCTCGATCACGGATACGGTACTTCGGGGCCTGCTCTCAGCCGCAGGCCTCGGTCAGTTGACGCGCAATCCAAGCGCGCTACAGGCCCGTGAGGATCGCTTGCCGCTTCTCTTGGTATTCGTCGGGGGTGATGAGCCCGCGGTCCCGCAACGCCTGCGACTGGCCCAATCTCTCCGCGGCTCCCGCCGGCAGCGCCTGCTCGGCAGCGGCATCGTCGCTTGGATCCGTCGGCGACGCAGCGGACACCGTGGTTCCGGCCTTGTCTTGCAGCTCCATCGAGCGCTCCCTGACCCGCTTCCCGAAATCGTCGTCAAGCGGCGTGGAGACGACAGGGAGCGCCGAACGGGCCTGGGCCGGTGCCTCGGTCTTGTCGGTGTTGGTGCCGCCGACATTGACCGCGTGGAGCGAATTGAAGAATTGCGCGGCACACAACGCACCCTCCGGCATCGCCATCGTCTCCATCCGCATCGAGCATTGGGCGCGCCCATACGTGCGCAGAGTCACGACCGCGTCTGACGGTGGGAGCGCCGAGGCGTCGAACTCGGTATAGCTGGCCTTCGAACGAAGCCCATGCGCGACCATTGCAAAGGTTCACGAGCTGACAAGAGATCTCCTTCAGGCAGCCACGTCCCATTGGCTGCCAATTACATGGAATCAGCATGGACCTGGTCGTAAAGCCCATAGAGATTGCAGTTTGGGCAATTCTTCACCACACTCGACAGCCTGGGAAGGTTTGGTATGGGAAATCCCGGGCTATAGCGCACCTGATAGAGTGGCGTATTCCGATGGACAAGCAGCCTGAGATGACGGTCGAGTTCCTCAAGCCCGAGAGGCTGTGGGATTCGACGAAGATCGGTTTCAGCCAGGTGGTTCGGGTGCGAAACGCCGGCGCCATCGTGTTCGTCGCCGGCCAAACGCCGGAAGACGGGCAGCGCAAGCCGATGGCCGCCGGCGATTTCGAGGCGCAGGCCCGCATCGCCTTCACCAATCTGGAGAATGCGCTGGCAGCGGCTGGCGCGAGCTTTCAGGACGTGGTCAAGATGAACGTCTTCATCGCCGACATCGAACGCAACCAGGACGTCTTTCGCACAGTCCGCAATGAATTCATCAACACCGCCGCACCGCCGGCCTCGACGATGGTCGAGATCACCGGGCTGGCGCAGAAACCAATGCTTGTCGAAATCGAAGCGGTAGCAGTTTTAGGAGGTTCGTGATGAGCCCCCAGGCCATGGCGACATCTTCAGGTCGGGCAGCCGACGAGATCATCGCGCGGTTGGAGCGCATCCCGTTTTCCCGATTTCACTGGCGGTTGTTTTTCTACCTCAGCGGGGCCAGCATTTTCGACGCCTTTGACGCGCTGACGATCGCCGTCGCACTCACCGTCGTCTTCACGGAATTTCACATCAGCTTCGTCAATGCCGGCCTGCTAATCAGCGCCGCCTACGTCGGGCAGCTGATCGGCGCGCTGGCGGTCGGCTCGCTCAGCGAGATCTACGGTCGCAAGGCGACCTTCATGTGGTCGCTGGTCATTTTCGGCTTGTTCAGCCTGGGCACGGCCCTTTCGTGGAACTTCCCGAGCCTGCTGGTCTTTCGGCTGCTGCAAGGCTTCGGCCTGGGCGCCGAGGTGCCGATTGGCGCCGCGCTGTTCAGCGAATACGTGCGCGGCGAGCATCGCGGCGTGCTGACCGCCATTTACAACGCTATTTTCGGCATCGGCCTGCTGCTGTGCCCGTTGGTGGGCCTGGGCCTATTCGTGGCCTTCGGGAATGCGCTCGGCTGGCGCATCCTGTTCGGCTTGGGCGCGCTGCCGCTGATCCTGGCGATCTTCGTCCAGCTCTATGTGCCCGAATCGTCGCGCTGGCTCGCGGAAAAGGGCCGTGTCGAGGAAGCCGGCCGCATTGTGGCGAGCATCGAAGCAGAAGCCAGCCGCGGCGGTCATGAGCTCGTGCCGCCACAGGTGATGTTCCACGCCGATACCAAGCCGACACGCTTGGCCGAGCTGTTCTCGCGCGCCTATCTGCGCCGCACCATCCTGTGCTTCACCATCTTCTTCTGCGCCTATTTCGTGTTGTACGGCTATGCCGTGTGGTTGCCCGGGCTGTACGTGCGCATCGGCGGGCTGAGCGCCCAAACGGCGCTGATCCTGACGGTCATCACCGGCGTGGTGTCGCAGGTCATCAACTACGCCGTGGCGCTGATTACCGACAGCGTCGGCCGCAAGCCGATCATGCTGTGCAGCTTCCTCATCGTGGTGCTGGGCACGGTCCTGGGCGTCGCGATGACATTGGCCGGCAGCGCTACGTGGCCGACGCTGTTTGCGTCGTCGATGATCATGTCCATCGGCGGCGGGCTGCTGGGTGGGTTTGTGTACGTCTGGACGCCGGAGCTGTTCCCGACCCGCATGCGTTCGTGGGCAACGTCGGCCAGCAGCGCCTGGAATCGCATCGGCAGCATCATCTCGCCCATCTTGGTGGGCTACATCCTGGCGGCCAATATTGGCATCGCGCCCATCTTCATCATGTTCGGCATCGTGTCGCTGGCGGGTTTGATCGTGACCTGGACGCTGGGCGTCGAAACCAAGCGGCAAGTGCTCGAGACGCTCTCGGCCTGAAAGGAGAACGCGCACCATGGATGTCGACTTCGTCAAGCCCAAGGACGTCTGGGATTCACAGCCCATCGGCTTCAGCCAGGCGGTGCGGGTCCGCCAGCCCGGCGCGATCGTGTGGGTGGCCGGGCAGGGGCCGCATGACCTGGAGGGTAACCGGCCGCCGGACTTCGAGGGGCAGGCGCGTAGCGCGTTCCGCAACCTGCAGACGGCGCTGACGGCCGCGGGAGCGACGTTCGACGACGTGGTCAAGATGAACGTGTTCATCCGAGACATCCACCAGCACCAGGACATCTTCAGGAAAGTCCGCGCCGAGTTCATCAATCGAGACCACCCGCCAGCCTCGACGATGGTCGAGATTACTGGGCTGGCGCAGAAGGGCATGCTCGTCGAGGTCGAGGTAGTCGCCGTCATCCCCTAGGCGCGATCTCTCAATGGGTTGTCCATCCGGGGCCGATTCTCGGACGCTGATGGGTGCTGAAGCCTGTCAGCGGACGAGGCCGTCGCCGCCGAGCCGCGAAATCCGGTCTGCTGCAAGATCGCCGCCTTCTGTCGCATCCGGGGTATCGGCGAGAACTTTGCAGTCGTGCTCAGGAGCCTCACCTGCGCGAGACCTTCGTCGAACCGTGCCACGCTCTCGTAGCGGCTGACGCCGAACTGCGCGAATTCGAGCGGGAGGAAGGCACGGGCGAAGCCGAGCTCGAGCCGCCCGCCCGAGATCGCGTCGAGCATTCCGGCCTCGCCGGCGATCTCGAGCGGATTGTTGAACGCCGGGAGAACGGCGCCTGCGGCGAGCCGGGCCTTGCGGGTGCGCGCGGCGGCGGCGGTCAAGAAGAGCAGAGGATTGGGGCTATAGCCGCCATACCGCTGGAAATAATGCTCGACCGTCCGGACATTGGTGTAGCCGTAAGGATCGCACAGCTCGACGAGTTTTCAGCGACTCGGCGAAATACTCAGAGGCTGGCTTTTGTGCGGGGGAAACGTCGGGAAAGAACTGGATTCCGAATTCCATGATTGCCTCCATGGGGTCCGCCGCTCGGATGGCGGACGACCCGAGACCCAGGCCAATGTCGCCGCGAAGATGACCATCGCGGCGATGACCATCACCAGATATGCGAGTTCTCCATTCGTTATGGTCATACCTGCTTGGGGCGGCTCTTAGCTGTCGCGTGGTTCGATGGTTGAGTGCCGGCCGGACCCCGGTTCCCTCTCGTGACCAACCGCTCGTAGGTCACCGCCCGTTGGACGTAGCAGGACCGGAGCGCGGGCTCGGCAACTTCATCTGCCGCCTCGCGCCACTTTTCGGCCATCCGGCGCCAGATTGCGACCTGCTCCATCTCCTATCTGCTCCGCTAAAGCACCGAAGGCTGCGCCCGGTGCGATTCGCGGCGGCGCAGCTTCTCCTCGGAGAAATGAGGCTCGAGATTGAAGACGCGCCGCGCATTGTCGCCGAGGATGTTTCGCTTCTGCTGCTCGTTGAGGAACGGCAGGTCGTAGATCGTGCTCGGCAAGTCCATGTCCCAGTGCGGATAGTCGGACGCATAGAGGAGCTGCGTATCCGCCTTGATCATCTCGAAAGTCAGCTCCAGGGCCTTGAGATTGTCGACCATCTCGATGGGCTGGGTGGTGTAGTACATCTCGCGCATGTAATCGCTCGGCTTCCGCTTCAGGAGCGGCACCTCCGAGCTGCGCATCATGTATTCGTTGTCGAGACGCTGCATGAGGAACGGAAGCCACGCGAGGCCGCTTTCGACCCAGATGACCTTGAGCTTCGGGAAGCGCTCCGGCAGGCCGTTCACCAGCCAATTGGTCAGATGGACGACGTTGTACCAAGTGAAGCCGAGCGCGTGGACCGCAATGAACCGGTTCAGCAACTCCTGGGTTCGGTCGCCGCCCCACAGGAATCCGCCATGGAATGCAAGCGGCAAATTGCGTTCCTGAAGCGCGGCATAGGTCTTCATGTAGGCGTTGTCCCAGACGCCCTTGTAGCGCGGCGCAGTCACCATGAAGCCGACGACGCCGGGTTTGCCGCCGAACTCCTCGACCATCTTCGGCACTCTTCGGGAGCGTTGAAGGGGAGATAGAGGCTCGACTTGATGCGCGGCTCGTGCGCAAGGACGTTATCGATCAGCCAGCGGTTGTAGGCGCGTGCGAGCGCGACCTCGACCTCGACGCGCGGCGTGACGCCCAGCGTCAGCATCGGGGTCGGGAAGAGGATCGTAACATCGACGCCGAAGGCGTCCATCCAGCGCTTCGTGAGGGTAATGTCGCGATGCGGCGAGGGGGGCGTCTTCTCCGTCTTGCGCAGGGGATAGCGGGTGATGCGGCCCGCCATCTCCTGGTACGAGCCGTTCGCGGACGTGATGCCGCCGCGGCCATAGCCTTGGACGCGCGCCTGGTCGCGCAGCACCGGGTCCTCGATATATTCGAGGATCTCGCGCGAACAACTCGGTCTCGTAATGATGAGAGTTGACGTCGACGATGGAGAAGTCCTCGTAGTGCCGCTTGACGGCCTGCTCATGCGCGTGGGCGAGGACGGTCGAGGTCACGAATTCCTCTGCCGCGAGATCACGGACGAGGACTTGATTCGTATCCATTTGTAGTCTCCCCATTTTCGCCGCGACCACAGCGGCTGCGATTGGCGCCACGGTACCATCGCCATGACGGGCAATTAGTTAGAGAACTAATTATATGGGAGCGCTGCCGCAACACGTCATAATGTCGCAGTATTTGGCGGCAAGACCGCCCGGCGATTGCGAACGATAACCATTCAAAGGATGCCTGCATGCCAATCCGTCTTACCGGCAGGAGCAAAACTCCCACCACCACGGGGCGCAGACGTGCGACGCTGCGGGTCAACGACTTGGATTTGGACGACAGCGTCGGATATCAGGTCCGCATGACGAACCGTGCCTTCCAGACCCGGCTGCGCGAGCGCATCGAGCCGTTCGGCGTCTCCTCGGGCATGTGGTATTTCCTGCGTCTTCTGTGGCAGAAGGACGGACAGACCCAGCGCGAGCTCGGCCGCCGTATCGGGCTCATGGACCCGACCGCGTTCGCCGCCCTGAGCAGCATGGAACGGCGGGGCCTCGTCACGCGCATCAAGGACCGCACCGACCGGCGCAAGATCAGCGTGCTCCTGACCGAGCGCGGCAAGGCCCTGCGCGATCAGATGCTTCCACTGGCCCACGAAATCAACGCGGAGGGACTGCGCAGCCTCACGCAAACGGAGATCAAAACCCTCCTCCGCCTCCTGAAGCGGATCGAGGCCGATCTTCTCGCCAATTCCGGGCGGCCGGCGCACTGACAAGGCCAGCGTCACCGCGAGCTGAGGCATTCCGCCGCAGCCAGCCCAATTTGACCTACATCAAGGGCGGACAGCCCACAGGCCCGATGATGGGATGGAACGCTGCGCGGCGCGACAGTGCGCTGCACCACAAAAAGATGGATTGGGCCACATGGCGATGATCGACACGGCGACAAGGCTGGCCCCGACCAACGAAGAGGGCGCCATGACCGGCGAGCGGTATGTCCGGAGCCTGAAGGATGGCCGAGAAATCTGGTTCGACGGCGAGCGGGTTACCGATGTCGCCACCCATCCCGCTTTCAGGCTCATGATCGGGGAGCTGGCGCGCGTTTATGATCTGCAGAACAGCGCCGAATACCGCGACGACATGACATTCGTCGATCCGGAAACCGGGATACGCACCAGCCTGTCCTGGTTGCTCCCGCGCTCCGCCGACGACCTACGACGCAAGCGGCGCAACAGCGCGCTGTGGAACCAATTCACCTGGGGCCAGCTCGGCCGCAGCCCCGATATCCTCGCGCCCTACATCATCTCGGCGCTGCACCTCAAGGACCAGTTCAGCGCCGTGAAGCACGCGAAATGCGACTTTGGCGAGAATTTAGAAAACTACTACAAGCACTGCATGCGCAATGACCTGTTCCTCACCCATGCTTTGGGCGACCCGCAGGTCGACCGCAGCGAACAGCCCCAGAATGAGCGCCGCGCCGTGCGCGAGGACGAACAGATCGCCCTGCACGTCGTCGAGGAAACCAATGCGGGCGTCATCGTGTCGGGAGGCAAACAGCTTTCGACCGCTGCATCCCACAGCAACGAATGCTATGTCTCGCTGTCTGCCACCTTTGCCCATCGCAATGATCCGAAATGCGTGCTCGCCTTTGCGATTCCGACGAATTCGCCGGGGCTCAAGATCCTGGCGCGCGAACCGGTGTCCCGCTGGTTCGGCTCGTGGGGACACCCGCTGCAGGCGCTCGACGAGCAGGACTGCATGTTGTTCTTCGACCACGTTCTGGTTCCCTGGGACCGCTTGTTCATGCTCTACGATCCGACGCCGATGGTGAAAATGCTCGGCGCGGGCGGTGGCAGCGTAAATTTCAACTTCCTCGGCTGGGCAAATCTGTGCCGCGTCGAGGAGCGGATGCGGCTGATGACCGCCGTGGCAACCATGGTCGCGGAAGCGATTGGCATCATTCAGTACCGCGAGGTCGCGGCCAAGCTGGGCGAAATGGTGACGTATTGCGAGGTGTGGCGTCACGCCATGGACGGTGTCGAGCACCAGGCGGGCCCGACGCCGAGCGGCCAATGGACCCTGGGGCCCGGCCGCGGCTTGCATATCTGGTTCGCTCAGGTCTCGAGCCGGATGTCCGAGCTGGTGCGGGAGATTTGCGGCTCGGGGATCATCATGCAGCCGAGCGAGAACGATCTCGCGAATCCGGAGCTCCGCCGCTATCTCGACCGCTACATGCGCGGCAAGGGCGTCGACGTGGACTACAAATCGCGCCTCTTTCGCCTCGCACACGATCTGGCAGCCTCGTCCTTCGGGATGCGGCAGGACATCTATGAGTATTGGCACGGCGGCGACCCGAACCGAAACCGGATCAACCTGCTGCGCAGCTTCGACCAGTCGGAAATCACCGGACGGATCAGGCAGCTTTTGCAGCATCCTCTGCCCCATGGCGAGGTGCCCTGAAGTCTGCTGCCAGGCCGGTCGGAGAACCTGAAGGAGCAAATGATGGCGGAGATCGTGTTGGGCGTAGGCTGTTCCCATAGCCCGTTGCTCGCCACCAAGCCGGAGCAGTGGGATTTGCGTGCTGACGACGACCGAAGGAACCCGGCCCATCCGTTTCGCGGCGGCATCTACACCTTCGACGAGCTCGTGACGCTCCGGAAAACCGAAAACCTTGCCGCCCAGATCACGCCCGACATGCGGCACCAACGCGACGCCCGGAACCAGAAGCATCTGGAGTTTCTCGGGGGAACGATAAAGGCGGCCGCGCTCGATGTTCTCGTGATTTTCGGTGACGACCAGCACGAGATTCTGCTTCCTGACAACATGCCAAGCTTCATGGTCTTCATTGGCAAGAAAGTACCCTTCAGGCCGAGCTCGGCGGAGCGGCTTGCCGCGATGTCAGAAGGGATCCGCATCGCCAACTGGGCGCGCGTTCCCGATAAAGACATGATGTTGCCCGGAGCGCCGGAGCTCGGTGAATTGGTCGTGCGATCCGCGGTCGCCGAAGGATTCGACGTCTCCGTATCGCGTTACATGGCGGACAAGGAGCACGCCGAGAGTGGCATAGGGCACGCATTCGGATTTTATTACCACCGCCTCCTTGGCGACCTCGCGGACTTGCCGGCGCTGACAACGCTGCCGATCTTCATCAATACGTTTTATCCGCCGAACCAGCCTTCTGTCCGGCGCGTCCTGGAGTTCGGGCGTTCGGTCGGACGCGCCATCAGGCGATGGGATCGCATCGCGCGCGTCGGGATCGCGGCGTCGGGTGGGCTGAGCCACTTCGTCATCGACGAGGCGCTCGATCAACGGCTTCTAAACGCGATCGCAACGAGAGACGTATCGACGCTCCTCGACGAGCCCGAGGCGCATTTTCAGTCCGGGACGTCGGAGATCAAGAACTGGATCGCCGCAATGGGCGCGCTCGAGGACAGCGGCCTCCCATTCGAGCTTTTGGATTATGTTCCGTGCTACCGCTCGATCGCTGGCACGGGCAACGCCATGGCCTTCGGCCTTTGGCAGGCGCGAACGTGAACTTGCCAACTTCACGGAGCTTGCTGAACGTGAAGCCGAGATTCGACACGGAATGATCATCAACACCGCGGAACACCTGATGTGGTCGGTTACGAGTGCCCAGGGACGTTGAAATGATGCCATTGTATAACCCCGGGGTGTCCTGTCCCTTCCAAAAACTAGATCCGACAGTATCGATGATGCAGGCCGCCCAGCGCGGGGATTGCGACGATCCGGCCGAATCGCTCGAATGGGCGATGGATCGGTGCGTCTTTGCCCAGGGACAAATGAGTCCGAGCCTCGTTGTAGTAGGTCCTGTAGGCATTCAGGAGCCGACGCAGGTGGGTTTTGCCGAACACCACAACATGATCGGTGCACTCCCGGCGGATTGAGCCGATAAGTCGTTCGACACAGCCGTTCTGCCAGGGTGACTGTGGAGCGGTCGGCCGATCACGAATTCCCATCATGCGCAGGCGCCGCGTGACGACATGACCGTAGGCCGCATCCCGATCTCGGATCAGATAGTGCGGGACTTCGTTCCAAGGAAAAGCCTCCGTGATCTGTCGTGCAATCCATTCCGCCGTCGGGTGGGCGGTGACAGCGAACGACACGATGCGTCGCCGATCGTGTCGGAGAATCACCAAGGCGCAGAGGCGCCGAAAGCCGATCGTCGGGACGATGAAAAAATCCATGCCGGAGATGCCGGCTGCGTGGTTCTGTAGAAAGGTCTTCCAGCTCTGTGATGACGGTCGCCTGCCCTTGGCCATGTACTTGGCGACCGTCGATTGCGCGACGTCGAACCCGCGTTTCAGCAGTTCCCCGTGGATGCGCGGCGCGCCCCAGAGGGGATTTACAATGCCAATCTCCCGGATCAGATGGCGCAGTTCGGCGGTGATTCGTGGACGCCCACCCCTCGAGCGTGACTTCCAACGCCAGTAAAGCCGGAAGCCAGCACGGTGCCATCGCACGACCGTATCCGGCTGAATGATGGTGAGGGCGTCGGCGACCGAGGGAAAGAGCCGGTAGAGCCAAACGAAGATGAGCCGATCAATGCTCGTAAGCCGCGGCCTCATTGGCGCTGCCCGACGCAGCACGTTCAGCTGATGCCGGAGAATGAGTATCTCGGCTTCGAGTCGTGCTCTCGACCTAACAAGCGATGCCAGGAAGCAGACCAGCAGTTTCAGAAGATTGGTCATCACGCATCAGATAACCCGATCCGACTGCCCGCACCACACCGGATGAGGTTCTCGGTAGGCACAGGGGCGAAGGAACGACAGGTTTCTACCGTATCTGCATCACCATGCTTTCTGGCTAGCATGTCCGATTTGGAGAAATCGGTCCGCTCGGTTGAAGGACTTCCATGGGCGCAAACTGCTGGTATGTCGGGAGCGCAGATCTCCGCGACCCCCGGGACGTCGAGGAGATCCGATGGCTGCTACACCTCGGCGCCCTCGGCGAGGAGGAGCGCGTCCTCGATATCGACGCCCAGGTAACGGACAGGGCTCTCGATCTTTGTATGACCGAGCAGGACCTGCACAGCACGCAGGTTGCCCGTCCGCTTATAGATGATCGAAGCCTTGGTTCGGCGGAGCGAGTGGGTCCCGTAGTCCTCCCGGCGCAACCCAATCCCGGTCACCCACTCATCAACGAGGCGAGCGTACTGCCAGGTGCTGATATGATCGACATGATCAATCCGGCTCGGAAAGACGAAGTCGACGAGCGTACCTCGTCGGCGTTCGAGCCAAGCGAGGATGCTGGCGCGGGCAGGCTCAAGGAGCTCGAACTGAACGGGGCGACCGGTCTTCTGCTGAACAACGATCGCTCGCGAGCGAACCCGGCCGCCACTGATAAGCTCGCCGATCTTTATTTTAACGACATCACATCCACGCAGCTAACTGTCGATCGCGAGATCGAACATTGCACGGTCGCGCAGCCCGCGTTCTCAATCCAACCAGAACCTGATAGCCCGGACCTGTTGCGGCTTAAGGGCACGTTTACCACCAACCTTTAGGCCTGCGTTCCACGGCCGTCGATCGCTCGCGCCCGGGTCATAGTCGGCATGTCCCATAGCCTTTCTCCTCCTGGCAATTATCGGCAAGGGGAAGGGTACGGCTTGCCACACTCGACGCTGAGAGGCCGGTGGCCGGAAGCGGGTGGACTGCTTTCCTCGGTCAAAGTGCGATAGCCGATAGTCACCCCGACTCAGGCGTCGTCTCAGTTCGACGCGAGGCAGGCGTAAACGGGCGCGAACGATTCGAGCGTGATGGCTTCTCGAAGGGGTTCGCGGCCGAACCCATGACCAGCTAAACTTATTCATAACGGTCATCAAACATGCGGTTCAACCACGACTTTCTTTGGATGACCTCAATCAAGGAGAGGCAGGATGCCCGATTCAACATCCGTTATCGCAGGAGCGCCGCACGTCGCCCAACCCAATGCGGCCGAGGCAGCGGAGGGTTTGGCCTTGAAGCGCCGCCTGCCAACCTCGGTTGATCTCAGGGCCCACGCGAAGAAGAGGTTGCCGCATTTCGCCTATGAATATTGCGATGGCGGCGCGGGCGGCGCGGATATTGGCATCGCGCGCAACAATAACGCCTTCGACGCGATCGAGATGGTCCCCCGCTATGGCAAGGTGGTATCGCCGCCGCCTGCCGATTGCACTTTGTTCGGCCGGCGCTACGCCGCGCCCATCGGCGTTGCCCCAGTGGGCGGACCGGGTACCGTCTATCCGGGCGCAGAAACCTACTTGGCTAAGGCGTGCCAGGCGGCCGGCGTGCCGTACACGCTCGGGCTTTTGTCCGGCATCACGCTCGACCAGGCGGCCAAGCTGGCCCCTGACGTGCTGTGGTTCCAACTGTATCGCTTTGCCCGCAACGACCACGCCATCGGCCTCGATCTCGTGAAGCGCGCCGATGCCGCCGGCGTTCACTTGTTGATGCTGACGATCGACACGCCGATCCGCACGACGCGGACGCGCGAGGTGAAAAGCGGCATCGTCACGCCCTTCCGCCTGACCGCCCGCATGCAGCTCGATGCGCTGTCCTCGCCGCATTGGACGCGCGCAATGATTCGCAACGGCATTCCGCGATTCGTCAACCTGGTCCCGTATATGGAGGGCGCGACCGACATTGTGGCTGCGACGGCCTTCATGCAGCGCGAAGGCGGCGGCGCCTTCACCTGGGATGAGGTCGCGCGCTATCGCGACAAGTGGAAGAAGCCCTTGCTGGTGAAGGGCGTGCTCCACCCCGAGGATGCAGAAAAAGCGGCCGCGCTCGGTCTCGACGGCATCGTGGTCAGCAATCATGGCGGCCGGCAGATCGACGCGCTCCCGCCGCCGATCGATACCTTGCCTGCCATCGCCACGGCGGTCGGCAAAAAAATGACCATCATCTATGACAGCGGCGTTCGCACGGGCGTCGATGTCGCGCGGGCGATCGCACTGGGCGCCGATGCATGCTTGGCGGGAAAGGCGTTCCTCTGGAGCCTCGGCGCGCTGGGTGAGAAGGGGCCAGCGCACATGATCAGCATCTTCATCGACGAACTGCGCGCGAGCCTCGGTCAGCTCGGTTGTTCAGTGGTTGGCGATCTGCGCAATGTGGTGGTTCGCCATCCCGGCGCCTATCGCGCGGACGACTTTGTCGCTCACGGCTGAGCTGGTTTAAGGAAGGACTCTGGACGTTCCGCCCGGTGCATCGATGAACTCGGCCATCGCCCAGCACGGTGGGCATCGATACGCCGGGGCCGCCGCCCGAAGCAGTGACGGAACCATGGGCGCAAAACAGCGGTGACTGGCCGGAAGCAGACTGTCTGCTTCTGGTCGCGACACGCAGGGAAAGCGGACCATACACTACGGCATCTGGGTCGGGGAGCTTGCGACCCATTGCTGCCGTTCAGTGAACGATTGCTAAAACGGCGTGACCTGGCCCAAGCGGTCATCGACGGCTAAGCCTCGCCATCGCCATTGCAGGTGCGGCTGGCGTCATTTTCCAGACGCAAGCCACCGGCCGGGCCGAACCCTACGCGGCTACCGAGCCCACAGCGCCTTGCTTGCGATTTGCGCACCTTCGACGAGCGCGTCGAGTTTGGCCCAGGCGATACTAGGATGGACTTCCGGCGAGCTCGCGACAGTACCGAATCCGCAATCGGTGCTCGCGATCACGTTTTCACGACCCACCAGGTTGGCATAGCGGCGTATGCGCTGCGCGACGAGCTCCGGATGCTCGACAACGACCGTTGATATTGCGACGACCCCCGGCATCAGGATCTTGCCCTCTGGCAACCTGACCGACTCCCACAGCTCGTACTCGTGTTCGTGACGCGGATTGGCGCCTTCGAACGAGTAGCAACCCGCCTTTATCTTCAGTATGAGATCAAGGATATCCTTGAGCGCCATGTCTCCGAGCCGCGGCGCCGCGTCAAAGCTGTAGCAGGTGTGGAAGCGGATCTTTTCTTCCGCGATGTTTCGCAGAGCGTAATTCAGTATCTCGATTCGGCCTTCCGCCCATTTGCGGCATTGGTCGATACTCTTGTCCGGATTGCGGTTGAAGTACGTGATAAGCTGCGGGTCATCGACCTGAACGAGAAGCCCCGCATCGGCGATGGTTCGGTATTCGTCGCTCAGGGCATCGGCGAGTGCAATAGAGAATTCCTCATCCGTGCGGTAATACTCGTTGCGCTTTCCGTGCTGCGCATTTTCTGGGGAAATTGCGGGCATGAAGGCTTCGCGCGCGTCGATGCCGGAAAGCTGCGCCTTGAGATTGGCGATATCGCGAGACAAAGCCTTTTGGCCGACGTATCGAATGGGCCCGGTGCAGACAAGCGGCGGATACATGTGGGCGAGAACGTTATTGCCGCTCTGGCGCTGGCGTGTCACCGCCTCGTAGTAATCAGGAAAATATCGCGCATCGCGCAGCGCAAACGCACCGCCCTCGGCCTCGCCGGGCGAAAAGCCCTCAAGCCGGCCGTTTATGTAGCCGACGAAGTCGGCCTTCCCGAATTCGCCGTCGTCGACAACGTCGATGCCGTCGTCGATTTGGCGTCTCACGACCTCTGAAACCGCGCTAGCAAGCCGAATCTCGTACTGCTGCTCGTCGCGTGTCTCGGCATTCGAAAGCGTGAGGAGATCGGATGGGCGCGGAAGACTGCCGACATGGGTGGTAATGATTCTGTGCGTACTCCGGTTCATGAATTCTCGATCTCCTAATCCGGCTCCTGAGTTATAGCGGCATGCGTTTCGAGAAGCCTCACCACGAGCTCGGGTGTGCGGGTGCGGGCGATGCCACATTCCGTCGCAACTCCGAAGTCGGTCACGTATTTGGCCGCTAGGTCAATACGCTTCTGCGCTCCTTCCGAGCCGTCTGCCTACTGCACTAGCCCCAGATATAGTTCTGTTGCGGGCGACCGTTTCAGTTCGGAAAGAGGTCGGAAGAAGGTCTCGTTTCGGGCACTCAACGGAACCGGCATGTGCAGATAGGTGATCGGCCGTGCTGCGCTGAGCAGCGCGTTGGAAAGATCGACCATCTTTCCCGCGTCGGCGGGGTCAAAGAAATGCTTCCCGTCGAGATCGCCGTAGCAGAGGTGGAGGCCAAGATCGACATCGCGGGGGACCGCCGCGCAGGTGGTGAGCAAGGACTTCGCAATCTCGTCTCTTGCCCTCTGAATTTCCGCGTCGGTCTGCACGACGTTGGCGCGCCAGCCGGGTCCGCGATCCCAGGCAACCATCTCGACACACACATCCCATTGCAGGCAAAGGTCATGGCGCGGAATAGACATGCAGATATCCTCAACCTCCCGAAACATCGCCTGCTCGTAGATCGGGAGGACGGATGCTAGGTCTCTCGGGGAGAAGGCGGCGGAGATGATTGCGTTTGGGGTCGGAAGCGAGACCTGAAATTTCACGTTGGCGGGCAAATCGCCCGCCTTTTTCGCGGACAGGAAGTCCAGGTAGGACGCCCGGGCTTCGCGGGCGTAGCCTAGCTCGCCAAAGTGCACCTCAGCGGGAGTCACGCCATCGGCAAGGCAGAGCGGGGACTTGCCAACCGGATTGTTGCGCGGATCGACGCTGTGGTCGACCGCGAAGGCGCCGTGATTTCGGAAGAGCGGCCACTGAAATTGAACCCAACCGATC
This sequence comes from uncultured Alphaproteobacteria bacterium, assembly GCA_963832575.1. Taxonomy (GTDB): domain Bacteria; phylum Pseudomonadota; class Alphaproteobacteria; order ATCC43930; family CGMCC-115725; genus DATJLY01. Next base: position 42,900 of record CAWHUT010000006.1, on the reverse strand, counting down.
CTCGCCCCTGGCTCGCCGTCGGGTATGCGCTTCAAGCGGCCACCAAGAGCCTTGCCAACCGTTGCGAACACTTGCCGTGGGCCATCGAGCGCGATGCTTCCGACGAAATGCACGTATTGCGGTACATAGGCGCTCATTTCTTGTCCTCCCTTGCCTTAGCCTCCTCGCCATTCGCCGTTCGCCCTTTTATGTGGTCACTTGGACGGTGCTGGGCGGCCCGACCGGGCGTCGCCGCTTCGCATAGAGTTGCATGGCTATCATGGTAAGAGCCGCCGGCAGGGCAACGAGACCGAAGACGATGAATATCGCGGTCGGTGTCCAATGGGCGGCCACAAGGATGCCGCCGATAAGTGGGCCAGAGGCGCCGCCAAGGCGGCCAACGCCCAGTCCCCAACCCACGCCAGTGGATCGCATATCGGCCGGATAAACGAGAGCGGCGAAGGCGATGAGACCGGCGCCGGCACCACCGATGAATAGGCCATCAAAGGTCTCAAGGATCGCGATCGGAAGGAAGCTGGGTGCGGCATATCCCGTAAGGGCAATGGTTGCGAACGCAGCGATGAAGGTCACGATCAAAATGCGGTAAGGCCCAAATCGATCGATGAGATAGCCCGCGACAAGACACCCGACGACGCCCCCAGCATTGTTGAACGCCAGTCCCGCCGAGGCCTGCCCGACCGGCATTCCGGTCTGTTTCAGGAGGGCCGGGGACCAAATCAGGATCCCAATGATGACGAAATAATCGATGAAGAATGCGACCCAGAGCAAGAGCGTCGTGATGGCGCGGCCTTCGGTGAAGAGATGACGGACTGGAACGCCGGTCCTGACTTGCTCGGATGCGACAAAGCGCGTAACGGCAGGGCCGATCCTGCCGGGCATGACGCGCCCAACGATGCTGGCCATTTGCTTGGCGTCGCCGCTCCGCGTAGCAAGGAACACCAGCGACTCAGGTACCGAGACGATGATGAGCAACACGGCGGCGAGCGAAATTGCACCACCGGCATAGTAGATCGCCGGCCAGCCGAAGGGCGCCAGCAACAGAGGTCCGAGAAAGCCAACGATCATTCCTCCCCCCGGCAAGCCCGTCCACAGCACGGTCACCAACGCCGCCCGCATGCGGCGCGGGGCAAATTCAGTGGCGATGCTCACAAAGCACGGCGCAGCCCCGCCGAGGCCGAGGCCGGTGACGAACCGCAGCGATAGCAGGGTTGAAAAGTCTCGCACCCAGGGCGTCGCGAGGGTGCAGATCGTGAACAACAGGGCCGACGCCACCAGGAAGCGTTTGCGTCCCCAGCGGTCCGCACAGGGTCCGATCAAGAGCGCACCGACGAGAAAGCCCCAGGAGGAGCCGGAAAAGATGGGACCCAGCTGACCAGGCTGCAGGTGGAGATCGACCAGCATCAGCGGGCCGGTGACCCCGATCGCCTGCGAGTTCGAAGCCGTCCATCAGCGCCACGAGGAAGCAGATGGCAATGATCCAGACCGGGGCTGTTGAAAAACCCGCCAATCCGTGATTTGTTTCTACCGTCGGCGATGAGCGGGAGTAGATCGTGATGTTGGGTTCGCGCGGTGCGGAGCAGGTGGAGTTTTTCGCCGGATCGCTGCGTGATCTTATTCCCGACGATCATGTGCTGGCCCGTGTCGACCGGGTGCTCGACCTGTCCTGGCTGCGCGCTGAAGTCACAGACTTGTACTGCCCAGACAATGGCCGACCCGGCATTGACCCAGAAGCGGCGGTTCGACTCATGCTCGCGGGATTCCTGCTTGGCATTGTCCATGACCGAAAGCTCATGCGTGAGGCACACGTTAATGTGGCGATCCGTTGGTTCGCGGGCTTCGGTCTCGCCAATCGTCTGCCCGATCATTCGAGCCTTACGCGCATCCGCCAGCGCTGGGGTGAGGCGCGCTTCCGTCGGATCTTCGAGAAGACGGTCACTGCATGCCTCGTCGCGAAGATCGCCAAGGGCGAGATCGTACACATCGACGCCACGTTGATCCGCGCCGACGTCAGTTGGGAATCTCTGGCCAGCCGCTGGGTCGCCAAAGTCGGTGAGGCAAACTCTCAGCCCGAGGAGGCGGAGCGGATCGGCAGACAAAGCGGGAAGTACAAAAAGGTCTGCGTCACCGATCCCGACGCCACCATGGCAACAAATGGCCGGAACCGGCGGCTCGAGCCAGCTTATAAGCAGCACACTGCGGTCGACGACGAGGCCGGCGTCGTGCTCGACGTGACCGTCACAACCGGCCAAGTCAACGAGGGCGGTACATTGGATGCGCAGATCGACACGGTCCAAAGGACGACGGGTGTCGCCGTACAAGCCGTGACCGCAGATGCGGGCTACGCCTATGCCAAGGTGTACGGTCGAACTCGAGGAACGCCGGATCGAGGCGATCATCCCGCCCAAGGCCGAGCCGATCAGGAGCCCGGTGCCGATGCGCCGCTTCCGATACGATGCCAAGCACGATATCCTAAAGTGTCCGCGCGGCAAGATACTGAAGGCAGGGCGGGCGGTGAAGCACGGCCGCTTCTTCACCTCGCGAGCCAAGGACTGCAAACGCTGTGACCTGCGCAGCCTATGCCTGAGCGGCGGGCGCTCGAACAAGGCCGTGGTTCTTGGCGATAACTACCCCGCCCTGTTGCGAGCACGGCGCCGGCGCGAGCACTGGTCGGATCGCGATTATGCGCTCTATCAACGCCACCGATGGAAGGTGGAGGGCATTCACGGCGAGGCCAAAACCTGGCATGGGCTCGCGCGTGCCATCCGGCGCGGCTTGGCCAACATGCAGATCCAGGCTTACCTGACGGCAGCCGCAATTAACCTCAAGCGGCTCGCCACATGGATCATTGCGCTGCTTTGTGCCCTGCTGACTGCCGCCACGTCGATCATGGGCGATCCGCGTCTGAAAAATCGTCAGGCGTTGAGCAAACGGCACCCGAACGGTGTCGAGCCTGCTGCCGTCGCGTGACGAAAACTTCTTCAACAGCCCCAGACCTGATAGGTACCGAGCCGCCGATCGATGAGCTCGCTCACATTTACGGTGTCGGCATTGTTCGGCATCATTCCCTCCCATCCGCTCGCGCCCGCACCGTTTGCGGACCCCGGCCGCTCGCGAGTACGGAGTCTTCCTGAAACGTGTTCCGGAACATGTTTCACATTTATTTTGCCGCGTCAAGGCATTCCCCTCTCCCTCCCGTGCCAGAAGATGCGTTAAGCTCGGCGGTACATTGGACTCTGTGGACGGAATTTCGAACGATGGCAGCGGTGAGCAGGAAAAAGAATGCAGCAACGCGTACGGCTGCGCCGCGAATGGGCATTCGCGACAAGCAGAAGCAACGCCGGTTCGCCCGCATCAGGCTCGCTGCACGCGACCTCTTTCTGCGCAATGGCTATGAGGGAACGACGCTGCGTGACATCGGCCGCAAGGCGCATGTCGGCGCGGGGACGATTCTGCGTTACGTTTCTGACAAACGAGCGCTCCTTCTGCTGCTATTCGACGAAGACCATAAGAGCGTCTCCGAGCGGGCCGCCGCAGAACTTTCCGAGACTAAGGGCTTTCTGGACCAGTCCATCGACGGTTTTCGCCACTATTATCGATATTTCGGCAGTTATCCCGACTACGCCCGGGCGATACTGCGAGAGTCCACCTTTTACAATCCGTTTGTCGACAAATCGCCATCGACAATAGAAGCTGGATCGCGGTCTATCGACCGGATCAAAAGGACGATCGAGATTGCCCGCCTGCGCGGCGAAATCACGATCGACGAGACTAACGACGTGCTGGCACGGTTTGTCTTCGAGCTCTATCAGATCGAATGCCGCCACTGGCTCGCCTCGATGGAGCCAAACGTCGAGGCAGGCCTCGCGGAACTGCGACGCGCGCTTAGCATTCTGCAGCGCGGATTCGCGGCTCGCGACTGATGGCATTGGCTGCACTCTGGCGCGACCCATGTCCGAAAGTGGGCACATGCCGGGCGTACGCATGCCGCCGACCAATGTCCGCTTCCGAGGAGCGACCAACATTTCCTAAGCGCCCGAAATGGGCGCAAACCATAAGTATTTCGGAAGCGAAAATCTCCTCGACCCCCGAAGGTCGAGGAGATCGCATGACTGCTACACCTCCGTGCCTTCGGCGAGGAGGAGCGCGTCCTCGATGTCAACACCCAGGTAGCGGACAGTGCTATCTATCTTCGTATGACCGAGCAGCATCTGCACCGCGCGCAGGTTGCCCGTCTGTTTATAGATGATGGAGGCCTTGGTTCGTCGGAGCGAGTGTGTCCCGTAATCCTCCTGGCGCAACTGTGGCGCGACAATCTGGATGAGGGAGCGCGGCAATCAAGATGAGGATTGGTGACCGCGACGAGGGGATCATGTTCGGTGTGATTGTCGCTGGCAAGAACTAAGTTTGAGGTTGATTGTCGCGGAGCGACGAGGCGCCGGTATCCTTGCTTGTCGCGTAATTTGGTGGTCGTCCTGCGCCCTTCTGTTTTCGTTCGAGTGCGGCGCGTCGCCGGTAGCTGTCGACGTTGATTTCGAAGATCGTGGCGTGATGGACGAGGCGGTCGACGGCGGCCAGTGTCATGGCGGGATCGGGGAAGACCTTGCCCCATTCGCCGAACGGCTGGTTGGCGGTGATGAGGGTAGAGCGGCGTTCGTAGCGGGCGCTGATGAGCTCGAACAGAACGGAGGTTTCAGCCTGATCCTTGCTGACATAGGCGAGGTCATCGAGGATCAGCAGATGGAAGCGGTCGAGCCGGTTGATGGCAGCCTCGAGCGCGAGTTCGCGGCGTGCGACCTGGAGCTTCTGGACCAGGTCGGAGGTACGGGCGAACAACACGCGCCGGCTATTTTCGACCAGTGCCAAGCCGATGGCGGAGGCGAGATGGGTTTTCCCGCCGCCCGGTCCACCGATGAGGAGCAGATTGGCGCCCTTGTCGATCCAGCTGTCGCCGGCACAGATTGCCATCACATGTGCCTTGGAGATCGTCGGCACCGCCCCGAAGTCGAAGCTGTCGAGGGTTTTCCCGGGCAGCAGCCGCGCTTCGAGGAGATGGCGCTCGACGCGGCGACGGTCGCGTTCGGCGATCTCATGTTCGGCGAGAGCGGCGAGGAAGCGGGCCGCGGGCCAGCCCTCCTTGTCCGCCCGCTCGGCACAGGCTGACCAGCCCTGCTTGATCGCGGGCAGCCGCAGCTCGTTGAGGATCAGGGTGAGCCTGGCGCTGTCGATGCTCTGGGTCATGCCGCTTCTCCCATGTCGCTGCCGAGGAGGGCCTCGTAGGAGATCAGCGGGGTGAGATGGACGATAACGTCGGGCAGTGCCGCGGGATCGGGGGCGAAGCGTTCGCGTAACGCCATCATGTCGGGCAACCGGCCTGCGGCGAGGTCAGCGGCGAGAATGGTGGCGAGTTCGGCCTCGCATCCGCGCTCATGGGCGAGTGCCAGGAGATTGACCATCAGCCGGCAGGCTGGCTTCTCGGGGATCCTGTCGAGCAGCCGGTCAAATGTCTGCCTATAGACCTCGCGAGGGAAGAGCTGGTCGCGGTAGACGAGGTTGAGTAGCGCCATGGGTTTGCGCCGCAGGGCGTGGATCACATGGCGATAATCGACGACATGACCGTGCCTGCCTTTGGCATCAGCACGCCCGCGCGTCAGTGTCATGAGCGGGGTGCCCCCAACGAACAGATCGAGGCGGTCATCGTAAAGCCGGACCCGCAGCCGGTGCCCGATGAGCCGCGATGGCACCGTGTAGAACACTTTCCTCAGCGTGAAGCCGCCCGAAGAGGTGACGCTGACAAGCGTCTCCTCATGATCACAGGTACGCCGCCCGGGCAGCCGTTGCAGGGCCGGCCGCTCGGCCTCGATCCGTTTGGCCTGCCGAGCGTTCTTGTGGCTCACGATCTCGTCGATGAAGCGGCGATAGGTGGCGAGATCGTCGAAGTCGTTCACGCCGCGCATCAGCAGCGCGTCCTTGACCGCTTTCTTGAGATGGCCGTGCGGGCCTTCGATCGAGCCGTTCTCATGAGCGACACCGCGATTGTTGCGGGTCGGCTCCATCCCGTAATGGGCGCACAGCGCATCGTAGCGCCGGGTCAGATCCTCGCGCGCATCCTTGGTAAGGTTGCGGAACGCGGCCGAGAGGCTGTCGCTGCGATGCTCGAGCGGCGAACCGCCGAGTGCCCACAGCGCGTTCTGCAGCCCCTCGGCGAGCGCCACATAGCTTTCGCCGCCGAGGATCACATGGGCATGCTCGAAGCCCGAGTAGGCGAGCCGAAAGTGATAGAGCCGGTGATCGAGCCGCTCGCCGACGATGGTGACGCCCAGGTCGGCCATGTCGGTAAAATCCGACAGCCCCATCCGGCCGGGCTCATGGACTTGGCGGAAGATCACCTCCTGTTCCGCGCCATGCAACGACCGCCATGAGCGGATGCGGCGCTCCAAGGTCCGTCGGACGCCCGCAGATAGATCAGGATGGCGCCGCTGCATCTCCTCGAAGATTGCGACCGCACGAAGCCCGGGCGCCGCCTTCAGCATCGGCACGACCTCGGTATCGAAGAACTCGGCGAGGGGATCCGGGCGGCGGCGGTCCCGCACCTTCTCCTTGTGGGACGGAAGCCTGCGATCCTGCTCAAAGCGATAACCGGTGGCCGTGCTGATCGATGCTTTCGCCGCCGCCACCGGCGGCGCGTCTGTCTGTCGGTACTTCATGTAGAGCCTCATCTGCTGATCGGTGACATGGCGGCCGGGCAATGGGCGGATCCCTTCGATGAGAAAATCCATCCACATACCCGGTCGGTCGCGATCACCAGACGATCCGGTCCCCCTAACAGGACTTCAGACCGACTTTTCCGAGGCTTGCGCCTCCGGTCGGGCTCCGCCCTCCCTTCAGCACAAGCCTCGGAAAACTCTCTCATCCTGATTGTCGGGCGCTCTCACCTTGATTGTCGCGCGGCACGCAACCCAATTCCGGTCACCCACTCGTCAACGAGGCGAGAATACTGCCGAGTGCCGATGTGTGATCGGCATGATCAATCCGGCTCGGAAAGACGAAGTGGTCGAGCGTACCTCCTCGGCGTTCGAGCCAGACGAGAATACTGCCACGGGCAGGTTCAAGGAGCTCGAACTGAACGGGGCGGCCGGTCTTCTGTGGAATGACGATCGCTCGAGAGCGAACCCGGCCGCCTGTGCCTGTCGCAAATCACATCCGGCCATATTGATGATGGAGCCCGCCCAAGATCGGCACGCTGAAAATCTGACCGATCAGCCGTTCGACATAGGCGTTTTGCCAGGGCGAGCGCGGCGATGTCGGTCGATCTCTGATGCCGAGCGTCCGAAGGCGCCGGGCGACGATCTCCCCATAAGCGCGATCTCGATCGCGAATCAGGTACTCCGGAGCACGCTCCCAGCTGCACGCCTCCGTGAGCTGTCGAGCAATCCCTTCCGCGCTCGGGTGTGCGGTTGCGGCCGTCCACAAGATTCGGCGCCGGTCATGCTGCAAGATAAGAATGCCGAAGAGCAGGCGAAAGGAAATGGTTGGGACCACGAAAAGATCCATCGCCGCGATGCCGTCGGCATGATTGCGCAGGAAGGTCTTCCAGCCTTGAGACGGCGGTCGCCGCCGCCGCGCCATATACTTCGCCACGCTCGTCTGCCCGATATCGATGCCGAGCTTGAGGAGCTCGCCATGGATCCGCGGAACACCCCAGAGTGGGCTGCCCAAGCTCATCTCGCGGATCAGCCGCCGGATCTCCGGCGCCACCTTTGGTCGCCCGCCGCGAGATCTCGCCTTCCAGCGCCAGTAGGTCCTGAACCCCGAGCGGTGCCAACGGATCACCGTATCGGGCTTGACGATTGCCAACGCATCGCGAACGTCGGGGAACAGCCGGTAGAGCCAGACGAATATCAAGCGGTCAAGGCAATTGAAGGAAAGCCTTCTCGGTGCGGTCCGCCGCAGAACGTTGATCTGCTGACGCAGGACGAGGTTCTCTGCCGCAAGGGCCGATCTCGACCGGAGCAGCCCAAAAACCCCGGACCAGATCAGTCTGCAAAGGTCCTTCATCCCATGGCAGTGTCGCCTAGCTTGCTTCTCCTTTCCACATCCAGGTTACGGCTGCCACCCGAATTCATAATCGATCATAAGCCGGATGATGTTTGCGGCAGGGACAAGTGGCGCGAACCGCCTCGCATGGCCAAGTTCGAAGCCTGGGCTAGCCGGCTCAGGAAATTGGCCTTGCAAATACAGACCTCGTCAGCCCTTGGGCTCGGAGCGACGTTGCCTGCGGTAATGCTAACGCGGGGTCATTATCGCGACATGGCCACGATCATGTCGTCGATCCAGACTGCATCGTTGCTCACCGAGGCGAGTTCTCGCCGCAATTCGGCCTCGTCCATGCCGCAAGAGCGGATCACCTGCAGATCCTCGTCGTCGCCGTCGAGGTCGGACACGATCTCGAGCCGAATCCCGTTCGGGTCGAAGAAATAGAATGAGTGGATGGCCGGCGGGATCGTGACGAGCGGCCCGGCGACGATCTTGATGCCGTTTGACTTCAGCCGCTCCAGAATCTCACGATAGCGCTTCGGCCCGCACACGAATGAGACGTGCTGCATCGCCCCGATTGCGTCGCGGTCGGCCTTGGCGGCGACGCCCTTTGGATATTCGAAGAAGGCGAGCAGGCTGTCGCCGCCCATGTCGAGGAAGAAATGCGCGATCTCGGGATAAGGCGGAACGCCCATGCCGTGGCCATGCGTCGGATCGGGGCTGACGGCGCGTGGCGGCGTTCGCAAGCCGTGGACGAGCGGCATGCCGAGAATCCGTACGTAGAAATCGAGCGTCATCCGTAGGTCGTCGGTGTTGAGCGCCAGATGATGGATGCCGCGCAGGAAAGGCTTGCCCGGCGGAACGGAAGAAACAACTGCGCGCGCTCCGGATGCCGTCATCGTCGTATCCATAGGGCTTCCTCCATTTGTCTGCGGCCTGGGCAGCAGGTTCTCAGTACCACGCCGCTTGACGCCCCGGCAAGAACGCTGATAATCGAGGCCCATCAACGAGAAGTCGAATAGTGGGGAAATCATGCTGCGGACGTCTCTTTCGATCCTCGCGGGCGCGATTGGCTTGCTCGTCTTCGGCGCAACGGCGCACGCGCAGGACACGGTCAAGATCGGCGTCGTCACCGATCACACCGGGAACGCCGCCGAATTCGCCAGGATCGAGGAACAGGGCCTCGAGCTCGCGCTCAAGGAGATCAACGCGGGGGGCGGGATCCTTGGCAAGAAGGTCGAGCTTTCCTACGAGGACGATGAGGACAAGCCGGCGCTCTCGGCCACCAAAGTGCGCAAACTCGCCTCGGAGGGCGTGCCCCTGATCATCCAGCTCAGCAGCTCTACGTCGACGCAGCAGGCGGAATCGGCGAGCCTCGAGACCAAGGTGCCGCATATCGGCGCGAACCAATCGGCCGATACACTCGTGACGAAGCTCGACAATCCATATTTCTTCCTCGCCGGCATGCCGGCCTCGATCCAATTCAAGACGCTGCTCGCCTTTATCGGCACGAAGAAATACAAGACCGCCGCCATCTTCACTGACACCTCCGCGATCGCGCAGTTCATCGCCAAAACCTTCCGCGACGGAGCGACCAAGGCCGGAATCAAAATTGTCGACGAGGAGACGGTCGAGGCCGGTGCGACGGATGCCATCGCCCAAGTCCAACACATCCGCAGAGCCAATCCCGAGGTCGTGCTCGACTCGGCAACACGATCTCCGAATCCGCCGCGTTCTATCGCAGCTATCGTCAGCTCGCGCTGCCCTATCCGATCATTGCTAGCTACAACAAAAGCATTCCGCGTTATCTTCAGGTCGTGCCACACCTGCTCGACGGCGTCGATTTCGTTGACTGCTTCGATCAGGACAAGCCGGAGACCAAAGGCTTTATCGAGCGCTTCAAGGCCGATCGCGGAGAAGAGCCGTACTCGCTGACGGCCTTTGGCTACAATGCACTTTATCTGGCCAAGGATGCGATCGAGCGCGCGGGTTCTTTTGACCGCGAAAAGATCAAGGATGCGCTGGCCAACACGCATGATTTCAAATCGGTGATCGGGGCCAAGGGCACCACCTTCAATTTCGCGCCGAACCACCGCGCCGGCTTCCCGGACCAGGGCGCCGTGATCCGCGTCATCGAAAACAACCGGCACGGAAAGGCCATTTTCTCCGGGTATTGAGCTGGCCCGCGCCCATGAGCGATTTCGTCGAACTGATGGTGAGCGTCGGCGAGGCTGGTGGTATCTACGCGCTTGTCGCGCTCGCCTTCTTGGTGACCTTGCGGCCGACGGGCGTTTTCAATTTCGCGCTTGGCGAGTGGGCGGGGCTCGGTGCCTTTGTTGGCATTGCCGCCGTGGTGAAGCTTGGGCTGCCCTATCTTGTGGCGTTACCGCTCATCGTCGGCTCGACCGCACTCGTCGGCTGGGCGTCGGAACGGCTCACGGTGCGGCCGCTGATCGAGAAGGATGCACCTTTGCTGAGTCCGATCCTTGCGCTTCTCGGCGTGATGACGATGACGCACGAGGGCATCGTCTTCTTTTTTGGCACTTCCAACCAGTTTGCTCCCTCGCCGCTTGGCGAGCGCCCCCTGGAATTTGGGCCCGTTGTGGTGGCGAGCCAGAGCCTCCTCATCATCGGGATAACGATCGCCGTTTTTTTCGCGGCCTGGTACTTTTTTGAGCGCACCGTTTGGGGTCGAGCATTTGAAGCCGTCGCGATCGACCGGTTTGCCGCTGGACTCGTCGGCGTCAACCTGCGCCTCACGGGCACGCTCGCCTTCGCGGCAGGCGGCGCCATCGCCGGCCTGGCCGGCCTCCTGCAAAGTCCGCTGACATCGGCCTCCTACGTCATGGGCCTGCCGCTCGCGGTGAAGGGATTTTCCGCCCTCGTGATCGGCGGGATGGGGCGCGTCGAGGGCGCGTTGCTCGGCGGACTCCTGCTTGCCCTGCTCGAGCGTCTGGTGCTCCGCTACGCGCCGATCCCGTCGGGCTATGCCATCGGCGTGCCGCTGCTTCTCCTCATTATTTTCCTTCTCGTGCGCCCGACCGGGCTGCTGCCGCCGAAAGCGGTACGATGACGGCGCGCTCTGGCATGGCGTGGCTCGGCGGCGCGGCGCTCCTTGTCGCCGCGACGTTCTTTCTCAACGACTACACGGCCGACCTCTTCCGCAAGATGCTGCTCACCGCAACCCTGGCGCTCAGCTTCAATTTTCTGTTCGGCATCGCGGGGCAGCTCGCCTTCAGCCATGTCGCATTCTACGGCATTGGCGCCTACGCGATCGTGATCCTTGCCTATCAGCTCGGCTGGCCGCTGCCGCTTGCTTTTGTCGGCGCGCTGGTCGTCGGCTTTGTCCTTGCCCTTTCGGTCGCGGTGCCCTCGCTTCGGCTCGAGGGGTTCTTTCTCGGCCTCGCCTCGTTGGCCTTCGCGCAGATATTCACCGTGGTCATGGTACAGGGCGGGGATCTGACGGGCGCCGCGGACGGCATTTCCAGCTACGCCTCGCCGACCATCCTCGGGATCCGTTTTGACGGGCGGAATTACCTTTTTGCGGTGGTTGGTCTCTTTCTCGGGACGCTCGCCATTCTGCTTGCGATCGACCGGACCTATTTCGGGCGTGCTTGCCGGGCGATCCGCGACAACCCCGGTCCTGCGGCGGCGATGGGCATCAACGTTGCGCGTACGAAGATCATCGTCTTCGTGCTGAGCAGCATGCTCGCGACGGTCGCCGGCATGTTTTATGCCTATGCCGACAACTACGTGAATCCCTTCGTCTTCGATCTCGACTACATGTTCCTGCTGTTCTTCATGGTCGTTGTTGGTGGGTGCGGGCGGCACGATGGCGCAGTGATCGGTGCGGTGGTGCTTTTCGCACTGCCTGAGCTGCTCGGCGGCATCATCGACAAGCGCCATATGTTTTTCTATGGCCTCTTCGTGGTGCTTGCGATCCTGTTCTGGCCGGACGGACTCGCCGGCATCGTGGATCGCGCGCGCGCTATGCTGCGCCCGAAGAAGGCTTCGTCCGCGCCGAACGCGGGCCCCCTGCTCTTGCCTGCGGCGTTCGACCTCGCCGCGCCGCAACGGGATACGCCGCTTCTTACGGTACGCGGCTTGAGCAAGCACTTCGGCGGCATCGTTGCGGTCGAAGCCGTCGATTTCGAGCTCTTTGCCGGTGAAATTCTCGGGATTATCGGCCCCAACGGCGCGGGCAAGACAACGACGTTCAATCTCATCGCCGGCGCTTTTCCGCCGACCGCGGGCTCGGCACGGCTGGGCAATGCCGAAATTCTCGGTCTTGCGCCGCACGAGGTAGCGGCGCACGGCATCATGCGCACTTATCAGCACAACCGGCCCTTCGTCGGACTGAGCCTGTGCGACAATGTGCTGATCGGCGCGCACACCCGTTTTCATGGTAGCCGTATCGGCTCGCGCCGTCTCGGCCAGGTCGAGGCGGCGTTACGTGAAGAAGCGATGGAAGTCTTGTCGCTCGTCGGGCTCGGCGGGCAGGCGGAAGAGGATGTGCGCCGCCTGTCCTACGGCCAGGGGCGGCTCCTTGAAGTTGCGCGCGCACTCATCGGCCGCCCGCGCGTCATCATGCTCGACGAACCCGCCGCCGGGCTCGCCCCGGCTGAACTGCAGCGGCTCGACGAGATTATTCGCTGGATCAGCGGACAGGGAATTGCCGTTCTCCTGATCGAGCACGACATGAATTTCCTCCTGCCGCTTGCACATCGTGCCGTCGTGCTGAATTTCGGCCGCAAGATCGCTGACGGGACGCCGCAGGCGGTGTGTGCCGATCGCGAGGTGATCGACGCCTATCTCGGCACCGCCGTGCGGCCGCAGATGGGCCTCGCATGAACTCGCTGTCCTTGATCTCTCCGCCGGCTACGGTCCGATCGAGGTGTTCCAGGGGCTTTCGCTCGAGATCGAGACCGGCGAGACCGTGGCGCTGCTCGGTCCCAATGGCGCCGGCAAGTCTACGCTGATGGCGGCGATCGCGGGAGTGCTGCGGCGGCGCTCGGGCGAGGTGTGGCTCGATGACCGCAATGTCGCCGCGGCTCCGCCGCATGAAGTGGTGGCTGCCGGACTCGCGCTGGTGCCGGAGGGACGCCGCATTTTCGCGCCCTTCACGGTAGACGACAATCTGCGCCTCGGCGCCTTGCGGCTCGCCGACACGGCATCGCTCGCGGAACGGTTCGACTATGTCCGCGGACTTTTCCCTCGTTTGAGGGAGCGCGGCCGCCAGATCGCCGGCACATTGTCCGGCGGCGAGCAGCAAATGCTCGCGATCGGCCGTGCGCTGATGTCGAATCCGCAGGTGCTCCTGCTGGACGAGCCCTTCCTCGGCCTTGCGCCGATGATCACCGAGGAGATCCGGCGCGTGTTGCGCAGTCTCGCGGAGCGCGGCCTCACCATTCTGCTGGTCGAGCAGAAGATCGATATGGCGCTCGACTTCGCGCGGCGTGCGTATGTCATGGTCAAGGGCCGAATCGTGCTTACCGGCACGGCGGCGGAAATTCGCAAGCGCGGGAACCTCAAGCAGATCTACTTCGCGCTGGCCGAGACCCGCTGAACGCCCTCATTCCGGCAGCGGCGTGCCGTTCAGGTCCTCGGCCTTGTCGAGCGCGATGGTGACCGCGACGCCTTTCTTCTCTGTATCCCGCTCGCGTTCGATCGGCACGGTGCGGTCCCATACCTTGTCGCGGATCGCGCCCGAAGCGTGGATCGTTGCAGTGCCATGGAAGCGCACCGCCGCGCCGCGCGGCAATTCGGCGGCCTTCGCGGCGTTGCGATACCAGACGATGACGCGCGGATTGTCGCCGATATTCGCCACTCCGTTGCGATGGGAGCGTTCCCAGTAAGCGAGCGTCTTCTCGTCGAACACGAGGACGCTGCCCTTGACGCTGATATTGGGCCGTCCGTCTTTCAAAGCGGTGCCGACAAGTTAGGGAACGCCGTCGGCACGTGCGGCATCGACGAGCGCGGCAGGCGCAGGTGCTATCTTGACCATGATGTCTCCTACGAGTATCAGGCGGCGCGGACGCGAACTTCCATGCGACCGATCCGCTCGATTTCGACGGTCATGAGATCGCCCGGTTTCACCGGTCCGACGCCCGACGGCGTCCCCGTCATGATGATGTCGCCGGGATGCACGGAATAGTAGCTGGTGGTGAACTCGATGAGGCGCGGCACGTCATAGACGAGGTACCGCGTATTCGAATTCTGGCGGATCGCGCCATTGACCCACAGCTTCAGGTCGAGCTCGCCTGGGTCCGGCATCTCGTCCTTCGTGACGAGCCAAGGGCCGAGCACGGAGTAGGTGTCGATCGATTTCCGGAAACACACAAGCTCCGGGCCGCGCACCGTCATGTCGAGCCCGATCGCATAAGCTGCGACATGATCGAGCGCGCGTTCGCGTCCGATGTTCGTGCCGCCCTTGCCGATGATGACCGCGAGTTCGACCTCGTGATCGTTGCGGCGATCGATGAAACGCTGCGCCACGCCTTCGGACGGCCCGACCAGCGACGAGGTGGCCTTGAGGAACATGCCGGTCGCGCCGATGCTCTGGAGGTCGCGGCCATGGGCGATGGTCTGGTCGGCCATCGCCTCGGCGATGTGGTCGTTGTAATTGATCGGCGCACCGATGATCTTGCCCGGGTTGGCGACGGGACTCAGAAGTTTGACGTCGCCCAGCGGGCGCGGCGGCGCACGGTCGGCAAGCCGCTCCATCTCTGGCCGCAGCCGATCGAGCTCGGCGATGAGCTGGTCGCCCAGCGGCAGCGGCCAGCGCAGGCTCGACAATCGCTCCAAAATGGCGCTCACATCGTGTACATGGTCGCCGCGAACGACGCCGACGCGGTTCTGATCGAAGCGACAGAGCTTCATGCGTGCCCCCAGGAAAGTCCGACGCCCCTTCAATTAGGAATATCGCGGAGCGTTCTCACATAGTTACCCGTTCGGCGATGACGGTCCAGTAGTATGCAAAATTCTCCCCCAGCCGTCGCGTTGGGGGATACGGAATTTGTTGTGCTACCGACCTGCCACTGAACTTTCATCCGGCGGCGGTTAAAGTCTCGGCGGTTGATACGCCTTTCGGCGCGGTGTGAGCAACAGGCGAGCGGCGGAGCTGGTCGGGGTTGCGCAGCCGAGCGCCTGTTGCGGTGAGCGACGCGGCATACGCCGCAGGTGTCTGGTATCCGAGCGAGGAGTGCGGCCTCGCGGTGTTGTAGCCGCAAGCCCATGTGCCGATGATCTGCCGGGCGTGATCCAGGCTGAAGAACAGGCTTTCGTTCAGTAGCTCGTCACGCATGCGACCATTGAAGGATTCGACGAAGCCGTTCTGCATCGGCTTGCCGGGCGCGATGTAATGCCAGTCGATGCGGTGCTGGGCGCACCAGGCAAGGATGGCGTTCGAAGTCAGCTCGGTGCCGTGATCCGATACGATCATTGCCGGCTTGCCGCGCCGTTCGATCAAGGCCGTCAACTCCCGGGCGACCCGCTTGCCCGAGATCGAGGTGTCGGGCACGGCCGCCAGACATTCCCGCGTCACGTCGTCGACGATGTTGAGGATGCGGAAGCGCCGGCCACAGGCGAACTGGTCGTGCACGAAGTCGAGCGACCAGCGGGCATTGACCTTGGCCTCGACCAGGATCGGCGCCCGCACGCCGACAGCACGCCGCCGGGCCCAGCGCCGGCGCACCGTCAGGCCTTCCTCGCGATAGAGCCGGTAGATGCGGTTGATACCGGAGGGCTCGCCTTGTCGGCGCAGCAGGATGAACAGCCGCCGATAGCCGAACCGCCGACGGACGTTGGCGAGATCGCGCAGCCGGCCGCGAAGGTCAGTGTCGCGCGGCCGGCATGGAACGAAACCGGATAGTGGTCCGATCGGCAGCAATGACGGAACAGGCCCGCCGCTCGCTCATCTGGAATGACAGCCGCAGATGAGCGACAGCTTCACGCTTGGCGGCGGGCCCTACCATTTTTTTGCCAGAAGCTAGCGCAACGCAGAGGCATCGAGCACCGACTCCGCCAGAAGCTTGTTCAGCTTCGCATTCTCGTCCTCGAGCGCCTTTAACCGCTTCGCGTCAGACACGTCCATGCCGCCGAACTTGGCCTTCCAGTTGTACAGCGTCGCTTCCGACATCCCATGCTTGCGGCACAGATCGCCAGTCTTCGCCCCGGCTTCATGCTCGCGCAAAACCGCAATGATCTGTTCTTCCGTGAACCTGCTTCGCTTCATCGATCCGGTCCCCTCGTCAGGCCGGACTCTAATTCCCTGCGGAGGAGATTCTCGAGTGGCAGGTCAACCCGCACAACGTACTTGCCGCGTCCCTTGAACCGCTTCAATCCCGGAAATTTTGCCATCTTGTCCATGCCCCATACTGTAGCAGTTTTCTGGGGCGCGAGGCTTCAAAAAATAGCCGATAGACTGGATTTTCCAGGGGTTTCAGCTAGTTAGAGTGTGGCTGGCGGAGGGAGCGGGATTCGAACCCGCGTTACGGTTTCCCGTAAACACGCTTTCCAAGCGTGCGCCTTCAACCACTCGGCCACCCCTCCCGCTCCGGTCGATCGGCGCGGCGAGACTAGCCGAGCCTGGGCCCCGCGTGCAACCGCAAGGCTCTTGGCGCGCGTTGCCGGCTCGACCATCGTGCGCCGGCCAAGAGGGAGGCCGTTCATGGCCAATGCAATTTCCCGGTCGCGTTTCTGCTGCGCAAGCTCGGCGCGCCGGTCGACTAGCTCAGCATCGACGCCGCCGTTCCCGCGCCGGGTCAGCTCTACTACACCACGCGCCCGATCGCCCTAACGAAGCCTGCGCTGGTGATGGCCGTGCGGCGCGCGCTCAAGGCTTCCGTGCTCGAGAGCATGACCGGACCGCTCGGCCCGCTCTATCGCCGCGCGGCCAAGGATTTCGAAATACCCCGCAGCAACGATCTCGACACGCCCGTGCCGATGCAGCAGGCGATCGTGGCACAGCTCTGGCTCGGCGCCGGCAGGGAAAACCTCCTGCGCAACGTGCCGAAGACCCGGCAATCGGGCGCCGATTCGCTGCGCAAGGTCGGCGTCGCCGACGTCACCGATGCGACGACGACGCGGTGATGAAGGCATAGCGGCTAGCGCGGCGGCAGGAACGCGGCGAGGTCGGTCGCGTCGAGGTTCTTGGGGATGGCGCGGGCGAATTCCTCGCGCCGCTGCGGCTGGGTCAGCGCCGGCATGCTGGAATCGATGAACCAGCGCGTCGCGGTCCGCGCGCCCGCGGCGTCGGCGAGTGCGGCGATGTCGCCGGCATGGGCGCGCAGACCGTCGATCAGCGCGACATCCTTCTCGGCGTGGGTCCGGCTCGCCACCGACCAGAACACATCGCGCAGGTCGGCCGCGTTCACGTCCTCGTCGACGGCGATCGCGAATTTGATCCCGTTCGCCGCGCCCGACAGCGCGCCCATCAGCGCCGTCTTGGTCTGACCCTCGACGCGCCCGCGCAGCTTCACCACCACCACCTGCCCGCCTGCCGCCGGCGGGCACACGATGTCGATGAAATCGATGCCGCCCTCGATGTTGCGGATATGAGCCGCGACCAGCGCTTCCGCGGCGAGCGCCAGCGTGCCGGCAAGATCGCCGGGTGCGCCAACCTGCATCGCATAGAACACCGGCTCGGCACGCTGAAGCACGGTCTGCACGCCGAGGACGGGTGCTGCGCCCGCATCGGCAGTGATACCGAACACCGTCGCCAGCCGTCCGGTTGCCGCGCTGTCGCCAGGCTCGATCTCGCCGGTGATGACGAGCTCCGCCTCGGCCGGCACCGGTGCGGCGTCGGTGCCCGAAGAGCTTGATCGGACCGCCGGCCAGGGCGCCGGCCAGCGCGCAATCCGCTTCGCGCCACGTCCCCAGCGCCGCGGCGAGATAAAGCGCCGGATCGGTGCCCACCGCGAGCGCCAGCGACATCGGCTGGCCGCGCGCGTGGCAGCGCTCGCACAGCCGCGTGAGCGCCGGGCTCATGCCGATGACGCTGAGGCGTCCCGGGCCCACCACGTGATGGCGTGTCAGGGCGAGGCAGTCGCGGCCACTGTCGGGATCGCGCGCCAGCGCCACCGCCACCATCTGCGCCGCATCATCGCCGGCCCCGGCGCGCGCGAGCGGCAGAAGCTCCAGACCGAGCGCGCCGCCTTCGCGCCGCCGTGCGGCAACCGGCGCGTCCGCCGCCGCGACCGCGACCGGCGCGACGGCGCGACTAAGATTGCGCTCGACGAAAGCGAGAATCCCGTCCGCCGGCACGCCCAGCGCCAGCGCCCATTGCCAGCGCTCGGCCAGTATCTGCGACGCGGCGCGCCAGTGCCGCGCATTCTCGAACAGCACGGCCTGGCCGCGCACCTCCAACGCTTTCGCCGCGACGGCGGCCATGGTCTCGGCCGGATCGACGGGACGTTTCACGTGTGCGAGACGCCCAGCCGCCTCAAGCGCCGCGACGAGCGCGCGGATCGATTGCTCCTTCATGCGCGGCGCTCCTCAGACGAGGTAGTCGGCAAGATCGACCGCAGCGAAATTGGGCGGCACCACCCGGTCGAAGCGGCGGCGCTCGCCCGTCATCGGCCGCGTCGCGTCGATCGCCATCTTGGTGCCGACGCGGTACATGGCACTCATGCCCTCCTCGATCGGCGAAGCGTTGTCGAGGGTGAAGACACGGGTGGCGTTGATGCGCTGCACGTCGCGCGCGGCATGGGTGCGCGTGGCGATCGCCCACATCACCTGGTTCACATCGGCGGGTCGATGTCCTCGTCGACGGCGACGGCGAATTTGGGATGGAGATAGGGGCTCGACAGCGCCGCGACGAGCGCCGCCCGCGCCTGGCCCGGATATTTCTGCCGCACCTGCACCACCACCATCATCGGCGACATCGCGCCGATGCAGCGGATGTCCAGGAGCTCGAGCTCGCCGCCGTCGATCCCGCGCATGTGCTCCCACAGCTTCATCTCGATGGTGGTGCAGATCAGCGAATGCGCCTCGCTCGGCGCAAGTCCGCATTGCATGGCATAGAAGATCGGGTCGCTTGCGATGCGTCACCGCCTTGATGCGGAAGACCGGCGTCGAGCCTTCCTGCGCATAGGTGCCGGTGACTTCGCCGAAGGGGCCCTCGCCGGCGCGCTCGCCCGGATAGATCTCGCCCTCGAGGACCAGCTCCGCGTCCGCCGGTACTTCCATGTCGATGGTCTCGCATTCGACCATGCGCACGGCGTCGCCCAGGAGGCCACCCGCGACGGTGAGCTCGTCGGTGCCATAGGGCGCGACGAAGCCCGCAGCGAAGGCGATAAGCGGGTGCGCGCCGATCACCATCGCCACCTCCATCGGCCGGCCGCGCGCGCCGTACATCTGAAGATCTTGAAGCGCCTGGCGCGGACAGATGAGGAACGCGGTGCGGTCGGGCCCGATGATCTGGGCGCGATGGAACGACATGTTGCGGATGCCGGTGTCGGGATCCTTGATGATGCACATGCCGGCGGCAATATAGCGGCCGGGGTCCTTCTCCGACGTCCACATCGCCGGCAGCCGCGTGAGATCGACCTCGTCGCCGATCGCGACGACCTCCTTGCACGGCGCGGTATCGCGCTCGACATCGACGGTGGCGACGGGATGGGCGATGCGCTCGGTCAAGGTCGCGACCACGTCGGCCTCCTCGACCCCCAGCGCGATCGCCCATTTGCGGCGGTTGGCGATGATCTGCGCCACCGCGCGCCAGCCGGGATGGCCCTTCAAGTTCTCGAAGAGGCAGCTCTTGCCGAGCTCGGCAAAGCTCTTCCACGCCAGTGCCGACATGTTGGCGTCGGGATCGACCTCGGCGGTGAAGCGTACCAGCTCGCCCTGCTGCTCGAGATTGGCAAGATGCGTTCGGATCGACTGATCGCGCATGGATTATGTCCGTTGCGGATAGGAGGCGGCGGCAGCGAGCGCGCGGTAGCGGCGCGTGAGAAGTCCCGCGGCGCTGTCGCGGTCGCCGGCGCAGGGCGCGCACATGTTGACGCTGGTCATGGGCGCCGGCGCGATCGCGGTGAGGTCCGCGCGGAGCCGCCATTCCGCCTCCGTGGCCGGGATCGGCTCGACCCCCGCCTCGATGAGGCGGGCCCTGCGGCGGCAATCGCCCGCGGCGACGCGCTCGGTCCCCACGGCGATGAGGCATTCGAGAGCAAGCGCCTGGCGATGATGCTGGTCGACGCAGCAGGGCGGATAGCCCAGCAACTCCGCCTCGTCCGCCGCCGCAACGCGCCCCTGCTCACACAGCATGGCCGCGCGCTGTTGCACCGCCGCATCGGCGCAGAGATAAAGCACAGGGCGCGCGGCACGCCGCCGCGCCGTTGCTTCGAGATACCACTCTGGCAGCAGCCCGGGCGCCGCCGCGGGCCCCCACGGCGCGCCTTCATGGATGACAAGACCCGCAGCCGCCGCGATGTCCGTGAGCGCGGCCTGCCACGCGGGCGCCGCGACGCCGCGCCCGATGAGACACAGCGGCTTCATGCCGGCGATCACCGCCAGGAGATCGAGCCCGTCCTGCCACGCCGTATCCCGCGTCGCATCGGGCGCCAGCGCAAGGGCCGACGCCAACGGCGCGGCTTGTTGCTGGATCAGCGTCAAGTGGCCACACGCGGCCAATGATCGGAAGGCATCCGGCATTGCAAGCGAACTTTCCTGGGCCCGGCCCGGATAGCCAAGCGTGGAATCTTTGTCAAACCGCCCGTGGCATGGGCGTCATCGCATTGACGCGGCCAAGCACGGGCGCTTACCCTTTCGCGGTTCCGCAGCGGAGGGTTTCACCGTGGCCATGAGCGACGGACGGGGCGAATGGATCACGCTCGCGCAGGAAGGCGCGCGGCGGTTTGATGCCTATGCCGCCCAGCCCGCCGCGCGGCCGGGCCCAGGCCTTGTCATCCTGCACGACATGTTCGGCGCGAGCGCGGTGTTCACGCGGCTCGCCGACGACCAGGCCGCGCGCGGCCGGTGCGTGCTCGTGCCCAATCAGTTCTGGCGCTCCGACCCCGCCGGGGTGCTGCCTTACGAGGGCTCGCACGAGGCGGCCTGGGCGCGCGCCCAGGCCTTCGATTTCGACGCGGCGGTCGCCGGCGTGCGCACCGCGACGGCGGCGCTGCGCCGCTCGCCGTTGTGCACCGGCAAGGTCGCGGCCTTGGGGTTCTGCATGAACGGCAACCTTGCCTTTCTCGCCGCCGCGCGCACCGACATCGACGCCGCCATATCGTTCTATGCGCTGGGGATTGCCCGCCACCTCGCCGAGGGGGCGCGGATCGCTTGTCCGGTCCAGCTCCACTATGGCCTCGACGACGCGCACGTGCCGCGCCGCGAGATCGAAGCCGTCGCCGCGGGCGTTGCCGCGCACGACACCATCGCGCTCCATCTTTATCCCGGCGCCGGCCATTCCTTCTTCAATCCGGTGCGGCCGACCTTCGACGCGGAAGCCACAGCACTCGCCGCGCGCCGCGTCGATGCGCTCCTCGATGGGCTCGGCGCGACAGGAGGCTGAGAGTGGGAAAGATCATCGACTTCGCCGCGGCCGAAGCGCGGACGGTGAGCCCGGGCGCAACGGTGGCGCCGCTCCTCGATTGGTTCGACGGCACCGAAATGATGGCATCCGCCATTCGCCTGGCGCCGGCTGCGCGATACGAGGGCACGGTGCCTGCCGGCTCCGACCAGTATCTCTTCGTGCTATCGGGGCAGGTACGGTTCGAGATGCACGGCGCCGGCGCCGCGCTCGCCCCGGAAAGCTGGGTCATCGCCGAGGCGGGCAAAGCCTTCGCCATCAGCGGCGGACCGGCCGAGATTCTTGAGCGTCATCGTCCCGCCGCCCGGCGCGGGCCGCACCGCGCCGGGTTTCCACGGCGGCTTCACGGCGATGGCGGTCAAGGACCAGCCCATCGTCGACCTGCCCGAGGAGAAGAAGCGCCGCACCTATCTCGCCAACAAGGCGCTTGCTGCGGGCTCCGAGCGCGGCCACGCCATGATCGTGCGCTATACCGGCGCGACGCTCACCAAGAAGCACCACCACCCCAACGCCGAAAGCCTGTTCGTGATTCTGTCGGGCAAGGTCAAGTTCCTCGTCAACGGCCAGGAGCGCGTGCTCGGCCGGGGCGAAGCGGCGTTCTTCCCGATCAACGACAGCCACGGCCTCAAGAGCGCCGACGGCAACGAGCTGCATTTCCTGGAGCTGCACGTGCCGGGCGCGTTCGTCACGCGCTACGACGAATAGCAGCCGCACCGCTGGACAAGCGCATCCTCGCGGCGCACCATCGCGCGCCAAAAGGAGGAACAGCTCAATGCTGAGGTCGGGCAAGGAGCATCTGGAACGCCTGCGGGACGGCCGCACCATCTATATCGGCAACGAGCGCATCGACGACGTCACCGCGCACCCGGTCTTCCGCAACGCCGCGCGGACGGTGGCGGCGCTCTACGACATGAAGGCCGATCCCGCCAATCGCGAGACCATGTCCTATGCCGAGGACGGCCAGCGCCACAGCATGTATTTCCTCCAGGCGCGGACGCAGGCCGATCTGCGCCGGCGCATGGGGGCGCACAAGGCGATCGCCGACATGACCTATGGCATGCTCGGCCGCTCGCCCGACCATGTCGCGAGCTTCGTCACGGGCATGGCGATGAACCCGTCGGTTCTCGCCGCCGCCACGCGCGGCTATGGCGACAACGTCGTCGCCTATTACCGCTACATGCGCGACAACGACATCTATGCGAGCTATGCCGTGCTGCCGCCGCAGGCCGCGCGCAATCCCGAGTTCTATCAGAAGAAGAACCTGCCGATCCCGACCCTGCAGGTGGTGCGCGAGGACGACGACGGGGTGGTGATCTCCGGCATGAAGATGCTGGCGACGGCGGCGGTCTTCGCCGACGAGATCTGGATCGGCAACCTCTTGCCGCTCGCGCCCGATCAGATAAAGCAGGCGGTGACCTGCGCCATCCCGTGCAACGTCAAGGGCCTGACGCTGTGGTCGCGCCAGGCCTTCACCGCGCACAACGAATTCGACAGCCCCCTGTCATGGCGGTTCGACGAGACCGACAGCATGGTCATGTGCGACAACGTCAAGGTGCCGTGGGAGCGCGTCTTCGTCATGGACGATGCCATTCTCGCGCGCGAGATCTACATCCGCACGCCCGCCCATTGCTATGGCAATCACCAGTCGAACGTGCGGTTCTGGTCGAAGCTGCGCCTCATCGTGGGGCTGGCCAGCCGCGTCGCGCAATCGACCGGCGCCGATCAGATCCCGGCGGTGCGCGAGCTGCTGGGCCGGCTTTCCGCGCTCGAGGCGACGCTGGGCGGCATGATCCACGGCCAGATCGAGGCGTGGGAGAGCTGGCCCGAAGGCTTTGCCACCTTCAACCGGCGCCACATGTACGCCGCGCTCAACTGGTGCACCGAGATGTATTCGCCGCTCATCGACATCCTGCGCGAGCTGTCGGGCGGCGGCGTGTTCCAGATGCCCGCGAGCGTCACCGTGATGCACGACCCTGAGCTGCGGCGCCTGTTCGAGACGTATTGGCAGACGCCCCAGATGGGCGCGCTCGACCGCGTCAAGCTGTTCAAGCTGGTGTGGGACCTCGTCGGCTCGGAGTTCGCGGGCCGGCATCAGCAATACGAAAAATTCTATGCCGGCGCCTCCTTCATCATCCGCAACCACAATTACCGCGAGGCGCCGTGGGACGAGTTCCACAAGATCGCCGACGATCTCTTGGCGAGCTACGGCGTGCCGGAGGCATAAGCCCATCGTGGCGCAGGCGACAGCCCGCAACATCTATGTCGGCAGCCCGGTCGAGCGCATCGAGGACCTGCGCTTCCTGCGCGGCCGCGGCGAGTATGTCGACGACCTCGTCCGCCCGGATCTGCTGCATGCGGTGATCGTGCGCAGCCCGGTGGCGCACGGGCGCATCCGCGCGATCGACACAAGCGCGGCATTGGCGCTGCCGGGCGTGCAGGCGGTCATCACCGCCGCCGATGTCGGGGCGCCGGTGCCGACCATTCCGCTGCGGCCCGACCATCCGATCCCGGCGTTTCAGCAGTATCTTCAGCCGGTGATCGCCGGCGACATCGTGCGCTATGTCGGCGAGCCCGTTGCCGTCGCGTTGGCCGAGACCGCGTCGCTTGCCGAGGACGCCGCCGACGCCGTCCGCCTCGAGATCGAGCCGCTCACCGCGGTGACCGACCGCTATGCCGCCGAGGCGGGCGGGGTCCTGCTGTTCCCGGCGAGCGGCACCAACCGGATGGTGGTGCTGACGGCGGTGCTGGGCGACGCGGATGCGGTGTTCGCTACGGCCGATTACCGCCGGCGTGAAAAGTTCACGGTGCAGCGCCACACCGCCGTGATGATTGAGCCGCGCGGGCTGCTCGCCGAATGGGACGCCGCGCGCGGGCATCTCACGGTGTCGGGCGCGGCCAAGCTTCCCTTCACCAACCGGCGCGTGCTGGCGCAGCAGATGGGGCTGGCCGAGGACGCCGTCACCTTGTTGGAGAACGATGTCGGCGGCGGCTTTGGCGTGCGCGGCGAGTTCTATCCGGAGGATTTCCTCATCCCGTTCGCCGCGCGGCGCTGCGGCCGGCCGGTCAAGTGGGTCGAGGACCGGCGCGAGCATTTCCTCGCCAGCAATCATGCGCGCGACCTCGACGGCGACATCGAGATCGCCTGCCGCCGCGATGGCACCATCCTCGGCCTGCGCGGGCGCATCCATGCCGACATGGGCGCCTATATCCGCACCAACGGCGCGACCGCGCCGCGCAACGCCGCGCAGGTGCTGTCGGGACCCTACCGCATCCCCAACATCCATGTCGATGTCGCGCTCACCGTCACCAACAAGACGCCGATCGGGACCTATCGCGCGCCCGGGCGGTTCGAGGGCGATTTCTTCCGCGAGCGCCTGATCGACATGGCCGCCGGCGATCTCGGGATCGACCGCGTCGACTTCCGCCGCCGCAACCTCATCGCCGACGGCGACATGCCCTATGCCCATGCCAGCATGGCGCCCTATGGCGGCGGCGATTACGACAGCGGCGATTATCGCAGCACGCTGGAGCGCTGTCTCACCGAGGCCGGCTGGCGCGACAAGGCGCCGCTCGACGGGCAGCTCATCGACGGGCGCTATCACGGAATGGGGCTCGGCTGCTACATCGAGGGCGGCGGCACCGGCCCGCGCGAGACCGCGCGCATGGTCATGGAAAAGAACGGCGCGGTCGCGGTCTATGTCGGTTCGTCAGCGGTCGGCCAGGGGCTCGAGACGGCGTTCGCGCAGATCGCGGCCGATGCGCTGGAGCTGCCGATGAGCCGCATCAGCGGCGTGTTCCACGGCTCGACCACCTATGTGAGCCAGGGTTTCGGCTCGCACGCCTCGCGCGCGACGGTGATGGGCGGCTCGGCCGTCATCGCCGCCGCCACCGCGTTCAAGGCGGCGCTGCGCGCGGAGGCTGGCAAGCGCCTGGACTGCGCGCCCGATGCGGTGGTGCTCGCCGACGCCACCGCATCCCACGGCGGCGCCGTGCTCGACTTCGCGGACCTCGCCGGCGTCGAGGCGGAATCGTTCTTCGCGGGCACGAAGCGCACCTACGCCTATGGCGCGCACGCCGCCCACGTCGCGGTCGATCCCCGCACCGGCGCGGTCGAGGTCATCGCCTATGTCGCGGTCGAGGATGTCGGGCGCATCGTCAATCCGCTGACGCTGCACGGCCAGGCCGTGGGCGCGATCGTGCAGGGGCTGGGCGGCGCGCTGATGGAGCACCTGGTCTATGACGCCGAGGGGCAGCTTCTCACCGCCTCGCTCGCCGATTATCTCATGCCGACCGCCGGCGATTTCCCGCGCATCCGCGTGATCGCGCTGGAAGAGCGGCCCTCGCCCAACAATCCCCTCGGCGCCAAGGGCGCCGGCGAGGGCGGCGTCGTGCCGGTGGCGGGCGTCATCGCCAACGCCGTCGCTTCGGCGCTGCGTCCGCTCGGGGTCGAGCCGCGCGCGCTGCCGCTATCGCCGCAGCATCTGTGGCGGCTGATCCAGACGGCGCGGCGCACGCCGGCATGAACATCCTTCTGACGCCGGCCCGGATCGGAGAGGTCGAGATCCGGAACCGCATCGTCATGCCGCCGATGACGACGCGGACGGCCGACGAGGAAGGCTTCGTCACCGACGACACCGTCAACTACTACATGGCGCGCGTGCACGGTGGCGTCGGGCTCATCACCGCCGAGATGGCCGCGCCGGAAAAGGCCGGCCGTCATCGCCGGCACGAGCTCGGCATCTATGACGACCGCTTCCTCGCCGGCCTCAAGCGCCTCACCGCGGCGATCCATGGCGGCGGCGCCAAGGCCTCGATCCAGCTGGGCCATGCCGGCGGCCATACCAGGCGCGACATCTGCGGCGAGACGCCGATCGCGCCCTCGGCGATCCCGCACCCAGTCTATGAGATCACCGACGAGACGATCGTGCCGGAGGCGATGACCCCGGCGCGCATCGCCGAGACCACCGCCGCCTTCGCCGCGGCCGCGGCGCGGGCGCGGGCGGCGGGATTCGATTGCGTGGAGCTGCATGCCGCGCACGGCTATCTCATCTCGCAATTCCACACGCCCTTCGAGAACCGCCGCACCGACCAGTATGGCGGCAGCCTGGAAAATCGCGCTCGCTTCGGCCTCGACATCCTGCGCGCGGTCAAAGCGGCGGTGCCGGGCATGCCCGTCATCTACCGCCTGTCGGTGGAGGATTATTTCCCCGAGGGCATGCCCTACAGCGAGGGGCGACAGATCGCGCGGTGGGCGGCGGAAGCAGGCGCCGATGCGCTTCACATCGCCGCCGGGCACTACCGCTCGCTGCCGTCCGCGGCGATGCAGCTGCCGCCGATGGCGCTGCCCGATGCGCCATGGATCGACTATGCCGCCGGCATCAAGCGCGAGGTGGCGATCCCCGTCATCGCGGTGGGACGGCTCGGCGATCCCGCCATCGCTGCCGCCGCCGTGGAGGCCGGCAAGGCCGACTTCATCGCGTTGGGCCGCACCTCGGTGGCGGAGCCGGAATGGGTGGCGAAGCTCGCCCGCGGCGAGACGGCGCGGCACTGCCTTGCTTGCAACACCTGCATCAACGAGATGCGCGGCGGCGCCCGCATCGGCTGCGTCGTCAACGGCGCGGCGGGGCGGGAGACGCAGTTTCTCGCCGCGGCGCCGGTCACGGGCGAGCGCATCGCCGTCATCGGCGCGGGTCCGGCGGGTCTCAGCTATGCCGCCCTTGCCGCCGCCGGCAACAACGTCACCGTCTTCGAGCGCGAGGACCGTGCCGGCGGTTCCTTCCGCTATGCCGGCAAGGCGCCGCTCTTTCAGGAAGTCGAAACCAATCCGCTCTCGTTCGAGCGCTATATCGCGCAGCTCGTCGAGACCTGCGGGCAGAAGGGCGTGACCTTCCGCTATGGCACGGATGTCACGCGCGCGGGCGATGTGCTCGCGCCGTTCGGCCGCATCGTCATCGCCACCGGCGCGCGCTATCGCTGCGGGCTGGGCCCTGCGGCGCGGATGCTGCTCGATCTCGGCGCCGCGCGCTGGCCCGGCCTGAAGCAGATTTTCTCGACGCCGCGATTGCGCGACTGGTTCTATTACCGCGCGCGGCAGGCGACCGGCGATGCGATCCGCCCGCTGGCGCGGGCCGGCCAGACCGTCATCGTCATCGGCGACGCGGTCCGTGCGGGCAAGAGCAAGGATGCGATCGCCAGCGCCTTCGCCGCGGCGCTGCTGCCCGGCGAAGGCGCTGGCTGATTTGCTATTTCAGCCGCTTCACCGCCTCGTCGACGAGGCTCAGATCGGCATATTTGTGCACGTCTATGCGGCCTTTCACGAAGCCGAGCTCGGCCTGCAGATCGACGCTTTTCTGCAAGGCATCGAGATTGGGCCGCCCGTCGGGATCGCGGTAGAAATCCCCCGCCTCGCCCTTCTTCAGGAAAAGCCAGTTCTGCCATCGCGCGGGCGGCTGCTTGCTCGCCTCGGCGGCGATGGTGACGGCTTCGGTGTGGTGGCTGGGATCGAGGAACCAGCGCTCGGCGCGGATCGCGTCTTCCATGAAATCGGCGAGCGCGGCGTGATGGGCGCGCAGAAACTCTTCCTTGGCGGCCCAGACGACCATTTGCGTCGCGCCGACGGCATCGGCCTGGGTGAAAAGCGGCCGCGCCGCCGCCTGCAGCGTGGGCTCGAACACGAAGGGCGGCGTGCCTGTAATGAGCGCGACCTTGTGCTGCAACAGCATCGCGCCCATCTGCGGGAACGGCGCCTCGATGATGGTGACATCGCGCTTGTCGTCGAGGCCATGCTTGCGCAGCATCACGCGCAGCGCGATATCGACCGCGGAGCCGTTGGCGTTGGAG
This sequence comes from uncultured Alphaproteobacteria bacterium, assembly GCA_963832575.1. Lineage (GTDB taxonomy): Bacteria > Pseudomonadota > Alphaproteobacteria > ATCC43930 > CGMCC-115725 > DATJLY01. Next base: position 14,495 of record CAWHUT010000006.1, on the reverse strand, counting down.
GCCAACACCTTGCCCTTGAGGTCCTCGACCTTGGCGATGCCGCTGTCGTTGAGCACATAATCCTGGCCCGTGTAATAACCGGGCACGCCGTCCTGGAACCCATCGGCGATCACCCTGAGATCGCTCATGCCGGCATTGGTGACGGCGATCGCGAAGGAGGAGAACGTCAGGCCGGCGATCTCGAGCTCGCCCGCGGCGAGCGCCTGCACCATCTGCGGCGTCCCCTGGAAGTGAACGGGCTCGAAGGTGTAGGACTTGCCGAGATGGTGGGCGAGCTCGGGCTTGGCGAAGAGAATCGTCGGCCAGTCGTTGACCGGCACGACATAGGACGCGCGGATCTTCAGCGGCTCGGCCATCGCACCATGGCACGCGCCCGCGAGAACCGCGGCGGCAAGCAGAATCCTCGGCAGCGTCATCGCGTCTCTCCTCCCCGTTTGCCGGCTCTTCAGGGGCGCGATGATCGAACCGCGCCCCTTTTGGCCGTGCTCTTGCTTATTCCGCCGCGCCGGCCCGTGCGAGCGCGGCGTTCACGGCCGGCATGACCTTCTCGGCCATGAGCTCCATCGATTTGCGCCCCAGCGCCGGATCGGTCCAATCCTTGCCGCAATAAAGGAGCGTGCCGAAATCGCCGGTCCTTTCATGGAAGGCGAGGAGCTGATCGACGACGCTGTTGACGCTGCCGGCGATGACCAGCCGGTCCATGATGTAGTCGACCGTCACCGCATCGTCGGTCATCGCCTGATCGTACTTGAAGGCGGCGAGCTTCTTGCCGCGCCGGAGCTTGGTCGAGAGCTGGTTCATGTAGAAGCGATACGGGCTCTTGGCGTCGGTCTTGCCATAGCGCAGCGCCACCGCGTCGTCCTCGGCGACGAAGATCGAGCGCGCGACGCGCCACTGGGAGCGGTCCGGTAGGCGCCCGCCCTCCTCGCAGCCGCGCGCGTAATTGGTCCAATGATTGGCAACCCAGTTGACGTCGAGATAATTCGCCGTCGCCGGCAGCCAGCCGCGCCGGCCGAGCGCCACGATGCCGGGCGAATTCGGGTCGGTCACCGTGCCCATGATCGGCGGATGCGGCTTCTGATAGGGCTTGACGATGGCGCCGACGCCGATGTCGGGCGACAGCGTCTTGGTCGTGGTGACGTTCCAGAACTTGCCGGTGATGTCGTAGGGCGCCGCACCCGTCCAGATCGCGATGATCTGGTCGATCGCTTCGATGAACATCGCGCCGCGGTCGCGCTCCAGCAGACCCATAGCCTCGGCGTCGGACGGCAGCACGCCCGCGCCGACTCCCAGGATGAGACGGCCCTCGAGCAGATTGTCGAGCATCGCCGCGTTCGAGGCGACGATGACGGGATGGCTGAACGGCAGGTTGGCGACAGCCGTCCCAAGCTTGATCTGCGTCGTCTGTCCCACCAGCGTGGCGAGAAACAGCATGCTGTTGGGGATGTTCTCGCACGCATCGGTCAGATGCTCGCCGCAATAGGCCTCGGAATAGCCGAGCTTGTCGGCGAGGATGAAGGCCTCGCGGTCTTCCTTCAGCGTTTCGGCATAAGAGCGGCCCTGGGGATGGACCGGCATGGTGAAAAAGCCGAGCTTCATTTCTCCTCCCGCGCCGCGTCGGGCCGGAACTTGGTTTCGGGCGGCACGCCCTTGCGGCGGTGCTGTGCGCTGATCCGGCCGTTCTCGAGATAGTCGCCGGCGACGGCACGCGCGGCCGCCACGTCCCAGTCGGGCAGCCAGTCGCCCAGCGAATAGCCGAACCACGGCGGCTTCGGGCGCAGGCCGGGCAGGCCGAGCTCCTCCCAGATCTTGCGCGCGCGCTCCATGAACTCCTGCTTGGGCAGCGCCAGGGGCGGCATGTCGCCCTTCATTGTCGCGTTGATGAGGAGTGTCGAATCTTCATCGCCGCCATGCTCGCGCTTGGGGCCGTGACCCTGGCCGCGGTGGCGCAGCGTCTCGACATCCTCGGCCGGGTTCATGCGATAGGCCATCGCCCACAACAGGGCGTCGGCATTGTCGGGATCGATGTCCTCGTTGACGCCAATGCAGATCTTGCCGCAATCGCCTTTGAACGCGGCCGCACCTTGCAGCGCCCGCCACACCTCAGTCGGCGGCGTGGCGCGCGCGAAGGAGACGATGGTGACGCGCAGGAGCCCGGTCAGCGGCTCGTGCAGCGCCACGTGGGTCACACCCTTGATGCCGAGCGTGTCGCGCAGGTGCGTCAGGAACAGCGGTTCGTAGGCGACGCGCTTGATGACGCTCGATTCGCTGGGCGCGACCTGGCTGATATAGGACGGGATGATCGGATTGCGGCGATGGGTGATCGACGTCACCCGCATCGGCATGTTGAACTCTTCGAGCGCGACATGGCCGTGCGATTCGCCGAACGGCGCCTCGGGCTCGACGTACTCGGTATCGATGAAGCCCTCGATCACCAGCTCGGCCTCGGCCGGCACCAGCAGATCGACCGTGCGCGCGCGCACGACGTTGATCGGCGCGCCCGCAAGTCCGCCCGCGACGGTGAACTCGTCGATGTCGAGCGGCAGCTTTTGCGGCCCCAGGAACGCGACATAGGGCGGACAGCCCAGCACGATCGCGCACGGCATCGCCTTGTCGCCGCGCCGCTGGTGCTTGAGGTAGTGCTGATAGCCGCCGGCGCCGCCGACGCGGGTCGCCATGCGCACCACCAGCCGGTCCGGCGCTTTCAATGCGGCGCGATAGGTGCCCATGTTCTGCACCCCGGTCTCGGGGTCGCGGGTGATGACGTTGGTCGCGGTGAGCGTGGGCGCGCTGTCGAAGCCCGGCGTCGAGATCGGGATCGGCAAGCAGGTCGAGCCCGTGCCCTTCGCCCAGAAGGGCCGCGCCCTCGATGATCACGTCGTGGCAGGCCGCCTGGTTCACGATGCGGGGCGCGATGGGGTGCGCGATCGCGTGGTCCCATTTCGCCTGGATCTCCGCTACCGCGGCGCCCATGCCGATGCTGTAGATGGCGCGGTTGGCGGCGATGGCGCCGACCACGACGGGGATGTCGTATTTGCGGCCGTGCCCGTCATGGATGTTGGTGAAGAGGAACGCCTTGCGCTCGGCCTCGTCCAGCCCGCCGACGAACTGCCAGCGCACCAGCGGGTGCAGCTCGGAATCCTTGTCGATCGGCCGGTCGATGGTCAGGAGAAGTCCCGCCTCCCTGAGCGCCGCCAAATGCTCGTGCAGATCGGGGTAGAAACGGTGCGGATCGCTCAATGAAGGGGCTCCTCAGACGAGCTCGAAATCCATGAGCTCGACGGGCGCCTGGAAATAGGCGCGACGGAACGCGTCGAGATCGGGGTAGGCGAGCTTCGGCAGCCGCTTGCTGCTCAGTTGGACATGGAAGGGCTTGACGTCGAAGGGATAGGGATCGAACGCCACCTTGCGGGGGCCGAGCGGATTCATGGCCAGGCGTACGCCGTCCGTCTTGGCCGTGCCGAAGGCTTGCGGCACCGGCTCGACGCGGTCCTCGCATGGCTCCTGGCAGCAGAAATAGAGACCGAGCAAGTCCCACACCTGCAGCAGGCGATAATTCATCCACACCTCGGCCGCGTCGCGCTTGCCCCGCTCCTCCTCCTGCCAGGCCTCGTGGCGGGTGATGAAGGCCTCGATCTCGGGCCCCAGCGCGCGCGGGTTGTAGGCGCTGGGATAGGTGATGGTGCCGTAGCGGCCGCGCCACAACCCGGTGCGATGCATGCTGACGATGAGGCCGGCATAGCGGTCGATGCCGGTCATCCAGTCGACGCACCATTGAAAGGAATCGAGCTGGCGCGCGCCGATCTGGCGGAAATCGGGCGTCTCGCCGGTCTTGGTGTCGAGGAGCGGGCTCGTCTCGTAGCTGAGCCAGCCGTAATCATGGTAAAAGGCCGCGCGCACCACCGAATCATAGGGGCGCGGGGCGGCGAAGCGCGCATTGCCCCAATGCGCGGCAAGCTGGCCGACGAGGCGGGAATGATCGGTCTGGCCGATCATGAGAAGCGTGCCGTCGGGCTCCTTGCGTACGATCATGGCGATGTCTCCGGTCTTGATCCGCACAGCAAAGCATCAACCCCCGCCAGCTTGTCAAGGCAGCCGCATCGCCTGGGGCGGGAGACCCGGCCACATCCGCGCCGCCGCACGGAGCGAACCGGGGCGCGCGACGTTCACTCCGGCATGAAGGGGCAGAGCAGCGAGCCGGTCGCGTTGCGGGCGGGTGTGGGCGTGCGCACCGAGGCCCGCTTCGTCGAGATCGAGCAATGGGCGTGGCGGCGCATGCGGGCGCTGCGCGCGTTCTATACCCATCTCGCCGTGTTCGTGTGCATCAACTTCGTGCTGTTCCTGGTGGACGCCGCGACGACGGGGCGGGTGTGGTTCTACATCCCCTTCCTCGCCTGGGGCCTGCTTCTGTCGCTGCACGGTCTCCATGCCCATGACCTGCTGCCGTGGACGACCGCGGGCTGGGAGCAGCGCAAGGTGCGCGAGCTCGTCATCTACCGCCTGCGCGCCGACCGCGACCTCAAGGGCTGAGCCCTGCCGCTTCGCGCGGCCCCATGATAGGATGGCGGAGCCCACACGTTGGAGGACGAGCCATGTCCGAACCCGGCCTTGAGGAGCTGCAGGCTCCCGTGCTCAACACGAAGTTCTTCTCGCACGCCACGCTGAGCTGCCACGACCTGGAACGGTCGCGGCGCTTTTATACCGAGTTTCTGGGCCTCGACGTGGTGCGCACGAGCAAGCACTCGCTCGCCACGCGGCTGGGCGGCGACACCGTCATCGTCGTCGTCCAACAGGCCAACAAGGGCGAGATGTCGCGCCAGAACCACAACGGCCTCGACGTCGCCTCGCGCGCCGAGGTCGACCGCAGCTACCAGCTCGCGCTCGAACAGCAGGAGCAATGGGGCATCAAGCGGGTGACGCGGCCGGTGGAGCAGCACGGCACCTACAGCTTCATGATCGTTGATTTCGACGACAACTGGTGGGAGATCCTGGTCAACCCCGAGCGCGGCTATAGCTGGATGTTCGCCAAGGGCGAGGATCTCGCCGACTTCAACGCGGGCGAGGGAACCGATCTCAATCCCAACGCCTATGTCCGCCGCCGCAGCCACCGCGAAAAGACCACGGACGGCACCTGAGCCTCGATCACGCGCTAGTGCGTGCGCAGCGTCTCTTCCTTGAGGGCGAAGGACGGGATGATCGCCAGGGCGAGGATGACCGCGGCGATCGCGTAGAGATGCGCGAACGCGTGCCGGATCGTCGCGTCCAATGCGGTCATGAGCTCAGGGCTAAGATGCCGGCCGGGCTCGTCGAGATGGAAGAGCGCGATCCCGGGATTGGCGCCCAACGCCTCGTGCCCGGGCACGGCGAGCGCGCCGGCGGTGAGGCTCGCCACCAGGACGGTGCTCAGCAGCGCCACGCCGAGGGCGCCGCCGATCAGCCGGAAGAACATCAGGCAGGACATGCCGATGCCGGTATCCTGCCAATGCAGGGCATTTTGCGATGCGACGGTGAGCGGCGAGAACTGACCGCCCCAGGCGATCCCTAGAACAGTCGTCATGGCGATGTCGAAGACAGCCGAGTGGCCGAGCCCGACATAGCCGATCGCGGCGCAGGCGAGCGTGGCGCCGATGCTGCCGATGATGGGAAAGATGCGGTAGCGGCCGGTGCGCGAGATGAGCGTGCCCGAAGCCGCCGAGCCCACCACCGAGCCGACCGTGATCGGCACCAGGCGCAAGCCGACCTGGTCCGCCGGCATGCCCGCCACGAGCTCGTAGTTGAGCGGCACCAGGATGACGAGCCCGACCATGACCATCGACATAAGGGTCGTGATCACGATCGCGACCGACAGGACCGGGTTGGCAAAGAGCCGCAGCGGCAGCATCGGCTCGACCGCGACGCGCTCGCGCGCGATGAGCGCCACGGTGAAGGCGAGGCCCGCGCCGATCGGCCCGAGCGCCGCCAGCGACAGCCAGCCCCCTGCCCGCTCGGCATTGCCGACGCCGAGCAGGATCGGCGTGGTCGCGGCCAGGATGAGCACCGCGCCGGCCCAGTCGATGGCGGCGCGCCGGGCCGGCAGGGGCAGCCGCCGCAAGACGCGGCTCGACAGCGCATAGGCGCCGACCCCCAAGGGAACGTTGATCCAGAAAATCCATTGCCAGCTCAGATCCTCGGCGAAGAAGCCGCCGAGCACCGGGCCCAGCGCGTTCGAGACGACGAAGACGCTGGCGAAATAGCCCTGATACCGGCCGCGGTCGCGTGGCGCGATGATGTCGGCGAGGATCGCCTGCGACACCGAGCGCAGGCCGCCGCCGCCCAGCCCCTGCAGCGCCCGCGCGATGATGAGCTGCGTCATGGTCTGCGCAAGCGCGCAGGCGACCGAGGCAGCGACGAAGAGCGAGATCGAGATCAGGAAGATCGGGCGGCGGCCGTAGAGGTCGCTGAGCCGGCCATGGATCGGCGTCGTCACCGTCGTCGTCACGAGATAGGCCGAGACGACCCAGGCCATGGTCTCCCAGCCATCGAGGTCGCGCGCGATGGTCGACAGCGCCGTCGCCACGATCGTCTGGTCGATGCTGGCGAGGAACATCGCCATCAGCAGGCCCGACAGGATGGCGCTGATCTCGCGCCGCGTGAACGACGCCGGCGCTGGCTCCGGCTCGAGCGTCATCGCTGCTGCCGCGCCGGCGGAGCCGGAATGCCTACCCCGAAACGATCAGGTCCCACGGCAGGTCATCGACGCATTCATAGCCGGTGTCGTTGACGATGAAGGTGTGCCCGACGAACATGCCGAGCGTACCGTCCGGCTTGATCGGATTGGGCTCGGCCATGATCACCATGCCCGGCTTCATCACTTCTTCGAACGGCTCGGCATCGACGTGATCGGTGAAGATGTGCGGGCCGTCGGTGATGAGGTCGATGCCGTGCACGTGGATGGGACGCGACTGCACGCCCTTCTCGCGGAAGAACTGGGCCGCGCGGCGCATGTCCTCCACCGGCTTGTTCGGCCCGATCTCGGCGACGATGCGCTCGAAGCCTGGCAGCGCGATCTCGCTCCAGAATTTGCGCACATGCGCCGGCGGCTCGCCGACGCAGATGGGCGAGCCGATCTGTGCGCTGTAGCCGCGATAGCCCGCGGCGAGCTCCATCACGATGATGTCGCCCCGGGCGAGGATGCGCTGGGAGGGACGCGGATTGCCGAACACCATCGCCGGATCGCCGGTCGCGGTCGAGCCGATGATGAGGAAGTCGATGTCGCCGCCGCCCTCGAGGATCGCGCTGCCGGCGGCGGCGCGCAGCTCGTACTCGGCGACGCCCGGTGCGGCGCGTGCCGCCATCGCCCGCATCGCCTGCTCGCACAGCTTGCCGGCCTTGCGGATGCAGTCGAGCTCTTCGGCGCTGTGGATCGACAGAAGTTCGTGCAGGAAGCCCTTGGTGAACACCAGCTCCGCCTCGGGCAGCCCTTCCTTCAGCGCGTTCCACTGGTTGACCGGCATATAGTCGCCGTGGCGCGCGTCCACCTCCATGAGGCCGATGCGGCCGCGCTCGAGCTTCAGCTCGCGGATGCGCTCGACCATGACCTCGCCGAAGCGCCCGCCGCGGCTGGAACGCACATCGGCAAGTGCCGCCCCGGTCTCGCGCCGAACCGCCTCGATGTGGGTGCCGCCCATGGCGTAGACGAGGGTCGGGTCGCCGCTCAGCGGCACCACGACATAGGCCGCCAGCGAATGCCATTCCCAGTGGCCGGTGAGCCACAGCATGCCGCCGCCGAAGCTCCAATGGCTGGGCCCGCCCGGCACGATGACGCAGTCAAGTTTTTCCTCACGCATCTTGGCGCGCAGCGCCGCATAGCGGCGAGCGTATTCCCCGGGCGAGAACTGCTCGTAGACGGCGTCGCGGTAATAGGGCGTGTTCCGCATCGTGTTGAAGGCGGGTCCGTTGTCGAGGCGGTGGCGAAGCTCTTCCCACGGCAGGGCCCGGTTCGCTCGCGGCTGCGGTGCGCTCATAATCAATCCTTGCAGTTGTTGATGGTGACGGGACCGCCCGCTTCGGCCAGGGCGTCCTTGGCGAGCGACAGGTCGACGACGTCCTCGAAGGTCGGGCGCTTGCTCGCCTGGATGTCGCCGTTGTCGATGGCGAACTGGATCGACCAGAGCGTGCGCGCCTTGTCGAAGCCGTCATTGACCGACCAGATGCAGCGCTTGGTGATGACGCCCATGGCGTATTCGACCGCGTCCTTGGGCTTTTGCGTCGCGTCCATGATGATCGGCACGACCTTGTCGGGCTCGCGATACATGGTGCGGTTGGCCTCGATCATCGCGGCAATGGTATCCACCAGCAGCGGGCGTTCGTGCGCGATCATGCTGTCGGCGGCGCCATAGGCGTTGAAGGAGAGATTGGGCAGGAGGTCGATGAGGGCGCCCAGCGAATGCGTGCCCGGTTTCTTGTGCTCGGCGATATAGACGTCTTCGGGATGCAGCACGACCCCGTCGAGCTGTCCCGCGAGCAGCCCGGGAAGCCGCCCGGCGGTGCCTTGCGACACGAACTGCGCATCATTCACGCTGAGCCCGGCCGAACGCAGCATCTCCCGGCCCATGAGCCAGTTGAAGGCGCCGACGCCGCCGGCGGCGCTCAGGCGCTTGCCCTTGAGGTCGGCCGCGGTCTTGATGTCGGCGGCGACGAAATAGTCCTGCGGCGGGCGCGGCGCGAGCATCCAGATCTGCTTGGCCTTCACGCCTTCAGCGATCGGCGTCTCCGTCAGCGCACTGATCGCGGTGCCTTGGGCGACCGCGGTGACCGCCGCGGGCGACGCGCCGCCGTCGAACTGCACAATGGTGGCATCGATGCAGCGCTTGGCGAAATAGCCGAGCGCCTTGGCGACATAAGGCGTGGTGTGCACCACGTTGGGCGGCGACACCGCGACGCCGATATTGATCTTGCGCAGCGGGCCGGTGCAGCCGCCCGGCGCATCGGCCGCCACCGCCGGCAGGGCGCCGGCAAAGACGGCGGCAAGGGCGAAAGCGGCAATCGTCGGGTTCCCGTAGGGCATGGCGTTCCGTCCTAGTTTCCGTCTTTTTTTGCCGTCCACGGCGCGATCTTGCGCTCGAGCACGCGCACGAGCGCCGTCAGCGTGATGCCGAGCACGCCCAGCGTCACCACCGGCACGAACATCTTGTCGACGCGATAGGTGCTGGCGCTGCGCACGATGAGATAGCCGATGCCGGAGATCGCGGTATAGAGATCGGCCATGACCATGCCGATGAGGCCGCGCCCGACCGCCAGCCGCAGCCCCGTGATGATGAAGGGCAGCGCGCCCGGCAGGACGATGTTGAACCATAGCTGCCGCTCCGAGCAGCGGAACGAGCGGCCGACCTCGATCAGCTTTTCATCGACGTTCTTCACGCCCTGATAGGTGTTGATCACCATCGGGAAGAAGGCGAAGAGGAAAAGGATGATGACCTTGGCCGTCGTCTCGAACCCCGCCCACAGCACGATGACCGGCACCAGCGCCACCGCCGGTATCGAATAGAGGAACGTGATGTAGATCCCCACCGCCACGTCGAGCGCCCAGAAGCGCGCGAGCAGCAGGCCCAGCGCGATGCCGCCGATCGACGCCAGCACCAAGCCTTCCACCAGCACGATGAGGCTGGGCCACAGATAGCTCCACAGCTCGCCGCTCGCGATCATCTCCACCGCCGCGGCGACGATGGCCGTGGGCGTGGTGAAGAGCGCGGTGTCGATCTTGGCCCCGCCCCATTGCCACAGCACCAGGACCGACACGAGCGACACGACGCGGATCGCCGCGACCTGGATGCGGCGGCGCCGCTTGCGCACCTCGCCCGCCTTTTGCGCGCGGGCGCGATCATCGCCGATGGCGGCGCGTTCGATGGCGGCGGGCCCGAGCTTGACGGGATAGGACGTGCTCATATGCGCGCCTCCGTCGGCTACGGCGCCCGCGTCGGGACGGTGATGAGCTGGCGCCGGATGTGGGTGCGCAGCTCGGCAAAGCGCGGATGCGCCCGCACCGCGTCGAAGTCGCGCGGCCATCCGAACGGCATCTCCAGCACCTCCTTGACGCGGCCGGGGCGCTCGCTCATCACCACGATGCGGTCGCCGAGCACGATCGCCTCGTCGATCGAATGCGTGACGAAGACCATCGTCTTGCGCTCGTCGGGCTGGGCCATCAGCCGCAGCAGCTCGTCCTGGAGGACCTCGCGCGTCTGGGCGTCGAGCGCGGCAAACGGCTCGTCCATGAGCAGGACGGAAGGATTGACGACGAGCGCGCGCACCAGGCCGACGCGCTGCTGCATGCCGCCCGAGAGCTGATAGGGATAGCGGCGCTCGAAGCCGGCAAGACCGGTGAGCTCGATATAATGCGCCACCCGCTCGCGGATCATCGCCGCGGGCGCGCCGGCGACGGCGAGGCCGAAGGCGGCGTTTTCGAACACCGTCTTCCACGGCAGCAGGCCGAAATGCTGGAACACCATGGCGACGCCGTCGGGCGGCCCGGTCACGGGCTTGCCATGGACCAGAATCTCGCCGCTGGTGATATCGGCAAGTCCGGCGATGCAACGCAGAAGCGTCGTCTTGCCGCAGCCGCTCGGGCCGACGATGCACACGATCTCCTGGCGCGCCACCATGAGCGAGAGATTGCGGAAAGCGGTCACGGCACCATCCAGAAACACCTTTCCCGCGTCCGCCACCACGACCGCGGAATCCGCAGCGCCGCCCATCGCGCGCGTGGCCGGATCGCCTGATACTGCGATGATGCCGTCCTCCTCCCTTGAGTCCGCTACTTTCGGGCGTGGGTTTCTGCGCTGTCAAGGCTTTGCGCAGGCCCGCCGCCCGTAGGGCCATCGTCGTTCCGCGCGCCTTCACATTCTGCGCCCTCGCATCCGCCGGCAATAGTCATTATGCTGCCTTGTGTTCGGGGGAGGCGTCGGCCGTGCGAAGCGTGCTCGTCGTCGATGATGAAGCCCATGTCTGCGGCCTCGTGCAAACCGCCCTCGAACGCGATTCCGCCTATCGCGTGACCGTCGCGCTCGACGGCATCGCCGCAGTTTCGCTAATCGAGACCGCGCGGCCGGATCTCCTCATTTCGGATGCCGTGCTTCCGGGTATGTCGGGCATCGAGCTGGCCGAGCTTGCCTTCGCGCGCCGCATCCCCGTCATCATGGCGACCGGACACGACGATATGGCGCGCGCGCTCGAGCACGGCGGCTGGCCGCTGCTGCGCAAGCCGTTCCGGATCGCGGCGCTGTTGCAGGAAGTTGAAGACGCGCTCGGCCAGAGCGAGGCGAACCGCCAGCGCGTGAGCCTGTCGCTGGCGCACCACGCGCGCAGCCGCGCCGAGATCCAGGAGGTGCTGCGGCGCCACCGCGAGCCGCCGCAGCCACCGCGTGAGGCGGCGAGCGAGCCGCCGCCGCGGCGCCCGCTTGTCCACGAGGACAGCGACACTGTGCGCGCCGCCTTCAACATGATCGAGAATTTCGGTGCGCGGGCGGCCTCCGTGGCCGACCGGCGCGCCCGCAACGCGACCGCCGAGGACGTGACCAAGCGCTGGCTCCATGTCGCCCGCGCCATCCGCACGCTCAAGCCCGATCCCGGCTGACGCGGTTTTTACGCAAACCAGGAAGAAAAGATGACAGGGAGGGAAAGATGACGCGCAGGGTTCTTGCCGCGGCCTTGATGCTGGCCGTTTCCGCCGCCACCGCGAACGCGGCGTCCGAGATCAAGCTCGGATTCCTCGCGCCGATGAGTGGTCCCCTGGGCGCCACGGGATTGGACATGCAGCGCGGCCTCGATCTCGCGCTCGCTGCGCTCGGCAACAAGCTCGGCGGCGTTCCGGTCAAGGTGATCTCGGCCGATGACACCGGCGTTCCGGCCCAAGGCGTGCAGGAGGCATCGAAGCTCATCGACGAGGACAAGATCGACATCGTCACCGGCTTCACCGCTTCCAACATTTTCCTGGCGACCGTCCCGGCCTTCATCGACGCCAAGGTCACCGTGGTGGGCGCGCTCGCCGGTCCCAACGAGTATGCCGGCAAGAACTGCAACCCCGACGTCTTCGTGACCTCGTTCGACAATGACGACTGGGACCTGGTCATGGGCAACTACATGAACACGCACGGCTACAAGAAGGTGTTCTTCATCGGGCTCGACTACCAGGCCGGCTGGGAGCATATCGGCGCGGCGCAGCGCACCTTCAAAGGCATGCAGATCGGCCCGGTCTTCACGCCGATCGCCCAGGTCGATTTCGCCGCCGAGTTGGCGCAGATCCGCGCCGCTCATCCCGACGCGGTCTATGGCTTCATGGTCGGCAACGGCGGCATCGCCTTCATCAAGCAATATGCCCAGGCGGGGCTGCGGTCGATCCCGATACTGGGGACGGATGCCATGTCGACGCCGCTGATCTGGCCGGCGCTCGGCGATGCCACGCTCGGCATGACCGTTGCCACGAACTGGAGCTACGACCTCGACAACCCCGAGAACAAAAAGTTCGTCGCCGCCTTCCGCGCCAAATACAACCGCCAGCCCGCGATCTTCTCCGCCTTGCAGTATGACGCGATCATGCTGCTCGATTCCGCCGTCGGCGCCGTCCACGGCGACATCGCGGACAAGGACGCCTTCCACGCCGCGCTGCGCAAGGCCGATTTCCACTCGATCCGCGGCCCGTTCAAGTTCGACAACAACCAGTATCCGATCGACGACATCTATGTGGAGCAGGTGGAAAAGGACGCCGCCGGCCATCTCACGCTGGCGCTCAAAGAGCGCGCGGCGGAGAACTGGCACGACACCTACCATCAGGCCTGCCCGATGAAATAGCGCGGGATAAGGAGACCTTCATGGCTGTTGATCTCACCGGCACCGTCGTCATCGTCACCGGCGCGGCCGGTGGCCTGGGGAGCGTCATGAGCCTTGGCCTCATCGCGGCGGGGGCCAGCGTCGCGGCCATCGATCTGCCGCGTGCCGATGCGCGCATGGCCGAGCTTGTCGCGGCGGCGCGCCAGCAAGACGCGGTCGCACGCCTGCGCCCCTTCCACTGCGACGTGACGAGCCCCGCCCAATGCGACGGTGCCGTGGCCGCGGCGGCGGCGCAGTTCGGTGCACTTCACGGCCTCGTCAATTGTGCCGCGCTCGGCCCCTACGATCTGGAGGACGCCGAGCCCGGACGGCGACGCAAATTCTTCGAGATCGACATCGAGTTGTGGCGCGGCCGGGTCGAGACCAACCTCATCGGCCCCTTCATCATGGCGCGGACCGTGGCGCCGCGCTTGATCGCGCGCGGCGGCGGCAAGATCGTCAACGTCACGACCAGCTTTTCCACCATGGTGGGGGCGGGCATGTCGCCCTATGGCCCGACCAAGGCGGGGCTGGAGGCGGCGACGTTGGTCTGGGCGAGGGATCTCGAAGGCACCGGCGTCACCGTCAACGTGCTCATTCCCGGCGGCGCCGCCGATACGCGCATGGTCCCGCCCGAGGCGATGCCGGACCGCGCCAGCCTGGTCCAGCCGGTGGCGATGGTGGCGCCGATCCAATGGCTGATGTCGCGCCATTCCGACGGCGTCACCGGGCGCCGCTTCATCGGCAAGAACTGGGACCCCGCGCTCGATCCGGCGCAAGCCGCCGCGGCCGCCGGCGCGCCGGCGGCGTGGTGAGGCTCAGGCCGACGCCAGCAGCTCGGCCAGCGCGTCGGGCATGTCGACCATGACATCGTGTCCGCAGGGCAGGCGGTGCACGGTCCAGCCGGGATCGGACCTCAGGCGCTCGTAGGTCGGCTCGAAGGCGGGCGAGGGATAATCGGCGGCGCGGATGTAGACCCGGCGCTGGACCGCACGATAGGCGCCGCTGAGCGCCAGCTTCTCGGTGATGCATTGGACCGGCTGCGGCGTGCATTCGCGATCGACCCAGGCGCGGTCGGCGGCGTTGACGCGGAACGTCTCGGCCGGGATCGGCGGCATGGTGAGGCCGGGGCCGATCTCGCGCGGGCGCAGGTCCTGCATCGACTGCCCGTTCTCGGGCACGAAGGCGTCGAGATAGACGAGCGTGGCGATCCGCTCGGGCACGAGGTCGGCAACGCCGGTCACCACCATTCCGCCATAGGAATGGCCGCACAGCACGACCTCGCCCAGCTCTTCCCAGCGCAGCACGTTGACGATGTCGGTGACGTGGGTGCTCAGATTGACTGACGGGCCCAGGAGATGCGAGCGCTCGCCCAGCCCGGTGAGCGTCGGCGTGAAGACGCGATGGCCCGCAGCGGTGAGCCGGTCCGCCACGCGGCGCCAGCACCAGCCGCCATGCCAGGCGCCGTGGACAAGGACGAAGGTCTTACCGGGCATCGATCGCTCCTCCTGCAGCGGTTGGCCTGCGCCGCATCATGCGCCGCGCGGCGGCGGCTTGCCAGGGGCGGCAGAGCGTGATCACGTCTGACTGCATTGCTGTTTCCGTCGTCCCGGCGAAAGCCGGGACCCAGGGTTAACGCACGTCGCTCGCCCTGG
>CAWHUT010000005.1:0-387616 GCA_963832575.1 uncultured Alphaproteobacteria bacterium | reverse complement strand
GAAAAACCCGCCAATCCGTGATTTGTTTCTACCGTCGGCGATGAGCGGGAGTAGATCGTGATGTTGGGTTCGCGCGGTGCGGAGCAGGTGGAGTTTTTCGCCGGATCGCTGCGTGATCTTATTCCCGACGATCATGTGCTGGCCCGTGTCGACCGGGTGCTCGACCTGTCCTGGCTGCGCGCTGAAGTCACAGACTTGTACTGCCCAGACAATGGCCGACCCGGCATTGACCCAGAAGCGGCGGTTCAACTCGATGCTCGCGGGATTCCTGCTTGGCATTGTCCATGACCGAAAGCTCATGCGTGAGGCACACGTTAATGTGGCGATCCGTTGGTTCGCGGGCTTCGGTCTCGCCAATCGTCTGCCCGATCATTCGAGCCTTACGCGCATCCGCCAGCGCTGGGGTGAGGCGCGCTTCCGTCGGATCTTCGAGAAGACGGTCACTGCATGCCTCGTCGCGAAGATCGCCAAGGGCGAGATCGTACACATCGACGCCACGTTGATCCGCGCCGACGTCAGTTGGGAATCTCTGGCCGGCCGCTGGGTCGCCAAAGTCGGTGAGGCAAACTCTCAGCCCGAGGAGGCGGAGCGGATCGGCAGACAAAGCGGGAAGTACAAAAAGGTCTGCGTCACCGATCCCGACGCCACCATGGCAACAAATGGCCGGAACCGGCGGCTCGAGCCAGCTTATAAGCAGCACACTGCGGTCGACGACGAGGCCGGCGTCGTGCTCGACGTGACCGTCACAACCGGCCAAGTCAACGAGGGCGGTACATTGGATGCGCAGATCGACACGGTCCAAAGGACGACGGGTGTCGCCGTACAAGCCGTGACCGCAGATGCGGGCTACGCCTATGCCAAGGTGTACGGTCGAACTCGAGGAACGCCGGATCGAGGCGATCATCCCGCCCAAGGCCGAGCCGATCAGGAGCCCGGTGCCGATGCGCCGCTTCCGATACGATGCCAAGCACGATATCCTAAAGTGTCCGCGCGGCAAGATACTGAAGGCAGGGCGGGCGGTGAAGCACGGCCGCTTCTTCACCTCGCGAGCCAAGGACTGCAAACGCTGTGACCTGCGCAGCCTATGCCTGAGCGGCGGGCGCTCGAACAAGGCCGTGGTTCTTGGCGATAACTACCCCGCCCTGTTGCGAGCACGGCGCCGGCGCGAGCACTGGTCGGATCGCGATTATGCGCTCTATCAACGCCACCGATGGAAGGTGGAGGGCATTCACGGCGAGGCCAAAACCTGGCATGGGCTCGCGCGTGCCATCCGGCGCGGCTTGGCCAACATGCAGATCCAGGCTTACCTGACGGCAGCCGCAATTAACCTCAAGCGGCTCGCCACATGGATCATTGCGCTGCTTTGTGCCCTGCTGACTGCCGCCACGTCGATCATGGGCGATCCGCGTCTGAAAAA
Organism: uncultured Alphaproteobacteria bacterium; assembly: GCA_963832575.1. GTDB lineage: Bacteria > Pseudomonadota > Alphaproteobacteria > ATCC43930 > CGMCC-115725 > DATJLY01. Next base: position 386,199 of record CAWHUT010000005.1, on the reverse strand, counting down.
TCGTCAGGCGTTGAGCAAACGGCACCCGAACGGTGTCGAGCCTGCTGCCGTCGCGTGACGAAAACTTCTTCAACAGCCCCACGCGGCAGCGTTGCCAGGAGGCATGGAGCACTTTCGTGATTGCTGCCTTCAGGCCCTCGTGAGCGTCAGAGATGACAAGCTTGACGCCGCGCAGGCCGCGCCGAGCGAGCTTGCGCAGGAACTCGGTCCAAAAGGTCTCGGCCTCCGAGGGGCCAATATCCATGCCAAGCACCTCGCGGCGCCCGTCGCCGTTGACCGCGACGGCAACGATCACCGCGACCGAGACGATGCGCCCGTTCTCGCGTGCCTTCACATAGGTCGCGTCGATCCACAGATAGGGCCAATCGCCTTCGAGCGGCCGGGTCAGAAAGGCTTTGACCTTGTCGTCGATCTCTTCGCACAGCCGGCTCACCTGGCTCTTCGAGATGCCGGTCATTCCCATGGCCTGGACGAGATCGTCGACAGAGCGGGTCGAGACACCGTGGATGTAGGCTTCCTGGACCACCGCCGCCAACGCCTTCTCGGCCAGGCGACGCGGCTCCAGGAAGGCGGGGAAGTAACTGCCCTTCCTGAGCTTCGGAATGCGCAACTCGACCGTGCCCGCTCTCGTCTCCCAATCGCGATCGCGGTAGCCATTGCGGTGATTGATGCGGCCCGCACTGCGCTCGCCATGGGCAGCGCCGGTCAGGCCCTCAACTTCCAGCTCCATCAGACGCTGCGCGGCAAAGCCGACCATCTCGCGCAGCAACTCGGCATCCGAACTCTTCTCCAGAAGCGCGCGAAGGTTCATCATCTCGTCGGTCATCGTAAGGTCCTCGGTTCGAGTGAAAGGTCTGGCGACCAAACCCTACCGAAGACCCACGATGACCACCGCTGTGGATAAGTAGCCCGCCTCCGCCCAGACTCTGGCGGTCGCTGCGGCGGGCTACTTACCCACAGCTCCTACACCACTCGGCGGGACACGACCGCCCATCCTTCCCGCCGCTGCGGCGGCTTCCGGAGAAATAATATTGACGGACGCGGGATTCGACGATCGCTCTGTTTTGGTCTCCTCGACGCCAGTTAATGAATTTACCGTAGACTATACGCTCCTTGGTGTAGTCTCGGCCGGTTTTGGGATGTTTGGCGGCCCTTCATATTCAGCCTCTTTTTTCGGCCTTGTGAACTTCACGGCAACAGTTGACGGTCAATATCTCGATGTCGATCCGAATAACGGCCCCATTGACTGCCCTGGATTTTGCGCGTCGGGCTTTTTCGTGGACGTGGCCGATTCCGCGGCTTATTACGCCGTCGGCGGAGCAATTTCTCCAGGAGGAGGAATTCCTCCAGGAGATGTGCTGACAATCGGTTATGGAACGGATGATCCATTCTCTCCGTGTTACGGCGGTCAAGTGCCAGAACATGGGGGATCGCACTGCGTTGTCACCGGCGTGTTCGAGGATGCGGACGCGCCCGTGCCGGAACCAGGAGCATTGCCGATCTTCCTTGCATCTCTCGGCATTTTCGGGACCGTGATCTCGCTACAGAGGAGACGAGCGTCCTCCGGCGGACAGTCCCCGCAACGGCTACCGTCGCGCAACCGGCAACCCAGCCGTCACCTGCATCTTCCTTTGCGCAACCGGATGTCGGTTTCGGTACGGTGCCGGATGAGGGGATTGAACCCCCGACCTTCGGTTTACCAAACGCCCTAGAATATCTTTCAACTCACACCAACTAACCCCTCTTGCAATCGCGGAGACATGATGGAAACCCGCTATTGACGGGCATTTCTTGGGTGTCTATATGTTGACTTACGTCACGTCCAATCGTCGCCTAGCGAGTCCGGTTTTGTGACCCCGTGTGACCCCAGAGGATGTTTCACATGCAAGGAAAACCCCTCACCGCCAAGTTCCTGGACGCGCTCAAACCGGCGCCGAAAGGGCAGCGCGTCACCATCGCGGATGCTGGCCTACGCGGCTTTGCCGTGCGCGTGACGGACAGCGGCGTGAAGTCCTTTTCGTTCCGCTACCGGTTCAAAGGCGATCAGCGCCGCGTCACGCTTGGGACCTACCCCGCGACAACGCTGGCGGACGCGCATGACGCCGCACGGGGAATTCTGAGCGTATTGGAGAAGGGCGACGATCCAGAAGGCGCCCCGATCAAGCTACCGGAAACGGCTGCCATCCGCACCGTCAAGGACGTGGCGGAAAAGTTCATCACGGAATATCTCGGCGAGCGCGAGCGGCGCACCGGCGATGCGATGGCGCAGATCCTTCGGCGCGACCTTCTGCCCCGGCTCGGCGATCGGGACATCAAGTCGATTGACCGCAGTGATATTGAAGACGTGATCACGGCAGTGCGGGATAGGGCGCGGAGGCGGGCGCGCGACCATGTGCAGGATAAGGCCGCGGACGCGGTGTACGAAGAGGCGGCGACAGCGGAACGTGAGCGGGCGGCGCGGGAAGGCCGCAATCCCCATTATCGCGCCGCGCGGCGTGCTGCCAAGGGCAAAGCAGATGCAGCCCGAGCCGCGGCTAAAGACGCCGCGGATCAAGCTGCCAAAGGTGCCGGTGCGTCAGCGAACCGCGTGCATGCCGTCATTCGGAAGCTATGGAACTGGGCATGGGACGAAAAACGCTATGTCACCGAAAACCCGGCCAAGTTCCGACACAAGGTCGAAGAGCGACCGCGCGACCGCGTGCTTGATCCGGCCGAACTTCGCGCCCTTTGGGACGCGTGCGGCAGTGTGCATGTGGTCTACAGGGACATCGTGCGGCTGTTGACGCTCACAGGGCAGCGCTTGAACGAGATAGCCAGACTGACATGGGATGAAGTCCACGGGGATACGGGCGAACTACGATTGCCGGGCGAGCGCACGAAGAACCGGCGCGCGCATATCGTGCCGCTGCCCGACGCCGCGGTTGCCATCATCGCGGCCCGCGACAAGGTAGAGGGCTGTCCCTACGTTTTCAGCCTCAACGGCAAAACGCCTGTGTCGGGTTTCAGTAAATGGAAGGACGAGCTTGACGGACGGCTAGGGTTCGGCGCGGCGTTCCGGCTCCATGATCTCCGCCACACCGTCGCGACGGGCATGGCCGAACTGGAAATTGAGCCGCACATAATTGAAGCGGTGCTGAACCACGCCAGCGGCGTGGTGTCGGGCATCGCCGGCCGGTACAACAATTACAGCTACCTAAAAGAGAAACGCGCGGCCCTGGCGCGCTGGGCAGCGCACGTGGAGCGGGTTGTCACTCCGACCGCCGGCAAAGTCGTGACGTTGCGCGCCGGCACGGGTGCCGCTGCGGAGGCGCTCGCGACCGCATAGCCTCGCATCTTCCCCGGCCTTCGGCCGATCGGCGCGCCTTGCATGGCGCGCCGATTTTGTTTCCGGCATAACCTACGGTCGCACTTGTCCCTGCGGCAGTGGGACAACGATAGCGAAAGTTTCTGGCAACTCGAGCCGAGTAAAGTCCTTTCCACGAGACGAGCGGCAAACGCCGTTCGGTCCCGCCAGTTCAACTTAGTCGAACTCGGCAACGGAACATCGGCCCCCGCGAGGGCGCCGTTCGGAAAGGACGATGCTATGGCTCGGAAACACGACACGGCGCCCCGCCGATCCCTTCTGATCGATATTGGGATGCTGTGCTCCGATTACTGTCTCTCAATGTCCACGGTCGCGCGCATGGTCGAAGAGGGCTTATTGCCCGCGCCGGTGCGGAGCGGGACCGGCCCCACATGCAAAAGATTTTGGCGGCGGGCCGAGATTGAAGCGGCGATTTCCGCATGGCCGCGTGAGCGCGCGGCCGGACGCGCGGCGTGACCGACGACACGGCGCCCGACGATAGATCGGCCGAACTGGTTTCGTCGCGCGTGGAAGGCGGCGCGAGGTTTGAGCACGTCGCGCCGGAAGACATCATGCCGCGCATCGAGCTGGAAGAGCGCACCGGCAAAATGTCGTCGCAACTCATGGTTATGGCTGAGGACGGGCACTTCCCGCGAATGAGGCGCCTTGGAGTCGGCCGTTGGGTGTGGCGCCGTGACGAAGTTGAAGCATGGCTTCGCTCGCATGACCGCGCAAAACAAAACGGCGCGCCGAACTGACATTCGACGCGCCGGGAGTGAAGGAAGTATCCAATGCCGTCCCAGGATCGTTTGAAATCGTTCCTTTTCGGTAAAGCGCAGGTGCCCGTTACCCCGGCACGACTCCTGCGCTTGCTACAATCGCATCACCCGGAAGCGTTCACGCGCCCGCCCCGCCGGCCGCTCGTGGCGGACATTAGCGCGGACATCCTCGCACGCTACCCGGATATGCCACTACCTTTGATCCGCGAAATGCTGAACCGATACCGGCGCTCAATATCCTACTGGCGCGGCATGTTGCTCTTCAATTCTTTCGTTGACCTTGATGGTTCCGTGGTCGCACCGGTCACACCTCGCGATGTTGCAGGGGCACGGGAGGGACTCAAGGCGTGGCGGATTCAACATTACGGGCGCCCCGCGCCGAAGCGTCCGTGGCGCCGTCGCCCGCCAGAGACGCAACGTGCCATTCAGGCATCGCGCCGCGCGAGCGCGCGGAGCGGCAAATGAGCGCCGCCGCAGAGACGGCCGGCGCGAGCGCCATCCTCACTGCCGCGCTGGCCTATGCGGCTCGCGGCATTCCGGTGTTTCCCTGCAATCCTGCCGCAAGGCGTGAGGATGGCGGAAAGGCGCGGCTGACGCCGCATGGGTTCAAGGATGCTTCGACCGACCCAGCGATGATCCGCGGATGGTGGGCACAATATCCGAACGCGTTGATCGGCGTGCCGACGGGTGCCGCGTCCGGATTCTTCGTCGCGGATCTTGACGTGCGGCCGGACGCTGGCATTGACGGCGAGGCGGGGCTGGCGGCGCTTGTCAAAGCACATGGCACGCTCCCGGTCACGCCGCACCAGGAAACGCCGAGCGGCGGAATGCACATCCTGTTCAAAGCGCCCGACGGCCGCACCATCAAGTCATGCGCCGGTACGATCGGCCCCGGAATCGATGTTCGCGGCGACGGCGGCTATATTTGCATTGCGCCGTCAGTGCGCGCCGACGGCGCGGCTTATCGCTGGGAAAAATCGCTCTTCGACACGCCGCTTGCGGATGCGCCGCAATGGTTGCTCGATTTGATCCCGGAGGGCGCCAGCGCACCGGCCGAAGGCGCCACGGGCGACGTGGCGCCCGGCTTTGGCGGAGACATGGACACGTTGGCGATAGCGTCGGTCGATACGGCGCCAGTCGCGTTCCAGCGTGTCGCTGGTGCGCTCCGGGCGATCGATAACAGCAAAATAAGCTATGACGCATGGATCGCGGTAACGCATGCCGTCGCCGCCGCGGTCAATCGGGACGAGGCCTTCTATTCCCTCGTGTACGAGCCTTGGGCGCTGGCCTATCCGGACAACACACCCGAAGTGGTTCGGGCCAAATGGAACTCCATCGGCAACACGCGCGTAGGCTGGCGATGGCTCGCCGATCAGGCGCGAGGCGCCGGCTGGATCGACCCCGATCCCTGTCCGGAATTTTCGGACGATGCGCCGATAGAGGAAACCGCGGAGCCCGCAAAGGCGCCAACGAAAAAGGGGCATCTGCCGCCGCTGACGCCATTGCAGGGGGTCAACGCCAAACAGAAACCGCCTCGACGCTGGACAGTCCCGGAAGTCTATATGCCGGCTGTCGTGACGGTGACGGTAGCAGCCGGCGGCACGGGAAAGACGACGCTGGCGCTGCTCTACGCGATCGCCATAGCGACGGGTCGCTCCGACATTATCGGCGATGACGTGGTGCGCCGCTCCGGTCCGGTGCTGATCGTCAGCAACGAAGAGGACCGGGACGAGATGGAGCGGCGAGTCCAAGCCTACTGCCGCCAGTACGCCATCACTGATCGCGAGCTTGATGGCCGGCTGTTCCTCGTGGCATCGGACACAAAGGCGACGTTCGCTTTTCGGTCGGACGGCCTGGCAACCCCTACGGCCGCCGTCGGGGAAATCGTGGAACAGGCACGCGCGATCGGTGCCGCCCATATCCTCGCCGATCCATTCGCCTCGCTGCACGAAGGCTTGGAGGAAAACGACAACGCGGCCCTGGAAAGCGTCATGACGTTCCTGCGCGATATCGCACGGCAGGCGGACGTGTCTTTTGAACTGATCCACCATTCGAACAAGGGCGGATCGAAAAAGCCAGGCGACATGGACGCCGCCCGCGGCGCGTCGGCGATCGTTGACGCCGCCAGGATCGTTCGCACGCTCACCCGTGCCGACGAAGAGGATATCGACCGCGCCGGGCTCACCAAAGAAGAGGGCGCGCGCCTTGTATGCCTCACGACTGCGAAGAACAACTATGGTCCGACGCGAACGAAACGATGGTTCCGGCTGGAAGTCGTGAACCTCGAAAATGGCCCGGACGGTGACGAGCTATTCGGCGGCGATCAGGTCGCAATCATGGTGCCATTCGAAATGCCGGTGCGGCCCGTGGGAACAGCCTCGACCACCAAGGAGTCCGTCGAAGTCATCCGCACCATTCTCGGCAAGTTCCCTAGCGACCGCGACACCGTGGCATGGGCCATGATCCGTGGGAAGGTACAGATTGCGCTCAAACTGAGTGAGGCGACGGTAAGACGCCGGCTTGATCACGCGTTGCCGTTGGGCGAGACGATCGAAGCAACCATTGAGGAAACGCGCTGGCAGATCGTTCGACGGAAGCGGCAACCCGATCAGGCGAATAGTCCGACCGAGATTTCCCGCGTCAGGATCACGGAATCAAAGGCGCAAACCGACCCGTCCGACCCGTCCTTCACGTCCGTCACCGTGCGTCATGACGGATGACGGACGCGCTAAATCCGTCCGTCAAACCCGTCCGTCACGTTCATGCGTCACGTGCGTCACCGTGCGTCATGACGCACAACGAGGGCAGTTTTCCGCCATTTTTCGTCCGTCACCGTCCGTCACGCCTGACGCACGAGAAATGCCCGGTTTTATTGATCCGTCAGTCCGTCACGCCCTATATAAGGAAATCGCATGCGCGCGCCCTTATGGGGCGGCGCGCGATCCAGCGAAGGGAAGAAAATCTCACCCGTGCGTCATCGCACCATACGCGTAGGGAAGAGGGCGCGGGCCGCGCCTGCGCTACGCCCTTGTGACTGAGCGCGGCGACGATGCAAGACGGGCGGCGATCAGTGCAAAGCCTGTACGCGTGGGTGCGCCGATATCTGAGGTTCCCGCAATTTATCCTCGCCGTCGCGGGGAGCTGCCCCGCGCAAAGCCGGCGATGCGTCGCACCGCGATTCGCGAATGCGCGTGTGACCCCAGCGTGACCCCGATAACGCGCGGCGTTCTATGAGTCTCACTGCCGCAGTGGTTTCCAGCGCTAGAGCGTCGGTTTGATGAACCGACGATCGGGCGAAAAGGCTAATCGGCGGCGAGTTAGAACTCCGCCTATAAAGTTCCCGTCGCTCTTCGCCCAAAAACGGGGGTGCGGCTTGCATATAGACCTGCATGAGCGAGTAGGGAGAAACGCTATGCAGGTTCGATCTAATCGCGTTGCGGCTTTCCCCCTCACAGTCTACCCGCCAACACACTCTCACGCTTGCAACAAAGCCGCGCGGCTGATCGCTGCATCGGCCCCGTGCACATACCCCCGCCAGGCGAGTCCCGTTTATTCGTCGCGGCGTTTCGAAATGGGACCCATTCACTATGTGCGTCGCACTCACGCTCGCACGCCGCGTCAATGAACAACGCTCGATAGATAAACCAGCGCGAAACGAACTCGATCGGCACAATGAGAAAGACGCATCACGCAATTGGCCGTATCGGGGAACCCCAATGCCGACAAAGCACCCGCGCCAGGAACTGTTCACCTCCGACGAGTCCAGCGACCCCCAGTCCGAAGCAATCCTTGGCCGGCTCGCCGAAGCGATGACCGACGTTATCAAACTTCCCGGCGGCGACGTGCTGTTGACGCGGCTTGACGATGAGCCCGAAGAGAACATCGCCGCGACCGAGTCGGCGCCCGTCGCCGATCTTCGCCTGGCGGACATCGCGCCCGCGACCGGTGACATCGGCGGCGCGGAGCATTCAAGCGACACTTGGCGGCTCGAATTCATTCCCCAGCTTGAACACAAGCTAGCCGCCGCGAAGGCGCGCGCCGCCGACGCGGAGAATACCCTAGCTGTAGGCGAGCTATCGCTGGCGCTTGGGCATGACGGCGCCGAAGCGAACCTCGCCGAATTGCGCGAGCGGCAACGGCTCGCGGAGATTGAGGCGAACGGGCTCTTGCGTGCGATCAAGCGGGCCGAAGCCGAATTGAAAGCCGCGGAGCGCCGCGAAGCCGCGGTCGCGGCAGAGAAGCGGATCGCGCGGGCTGAACAGCTCGTGCATGACCGGGTATCCACCTGCGCCGCAATCGACGGCAAGCTCCGCGAACTCGCCGCGCTTGCGGAAGCGCTCAACCTTTCAACGCTCAAGCTTAACGGCTTCACTGCCGAGACTGGCGTGCACATGCGCCGGATGCGCCTTTCCGGCAACGTGACCGGCGCCATCTGGCATGCCGGCGAAGCGCTCGCCACTCTTCTCGATTTGCCGCGCGGGCAGCCCCTCACGAAGATGCGACCGCTCGTGGAAACCGAGGCGGGATTGTGGTCTCGCTTCTGCCCCGTCGATATTCCGGACGCTGGCGCGGCCGTTGCGGTGCCGCGCCCGAACATCGATCCGGACCTTGGCCGCTATGGCGCCGAAGCGCTGCAACCCCTTCCGACCGGCGCGAAGCGGTATGAGCCGGGCGATATCATCCCCGGTTCCCTATGTCTTGGATGGCCGCTCAAGAACCGCGTGGCGCTACAGGCGACGGAGCGCGTGCGCTTCCTCGCCGAAGGGGACACTGGCGCCGTTGACGGCAAGATCGCGCCCCACGAGCCGGCCGTTGCGCCGGCAAGCCCTCCCGCGGCTTCGCGGCAACTGCCGGCACCGACTTTGCCGACGAAGACGATGGATCCCGTTGCATCAGCGCAGCCGGTCACTGACACCGTGGGCCAACACGGCGCCATCGCGCTGCAACCGCTCGATACCGGCGGCATGCACTATGCCATCGGCGACACCATTCCTGGCGCGGTAGTGGCAAGCTGGCCGAAGCGAAACCGGGATGCCTTGGCGCGCGGACAGCGTATCCAGTTTCTTGACGCGCCGCAGGGCACGGATGACGAGTCGGCAGTGACGGCTGACACCGCGGCGTTGATGGACTGATCCGATGGCGCCGCGTGACGATCTTAAGCAAGGCCTAGTTTGGGGCTTCGGAAGCGTGGTCGAAAAGGACGGGCAGCCCGTTGTTGACTGCCAAGGCGACATTATGTCTGAAGCGGAGTTGCAGCGCGCCGCCCACGATTTCATGCGCAATTCCCGCGTCGGGGGCGCCATGCACGTCAGGCACCCTGATACGGGCGAGCCGCTGAAGGCCGGCGAGATAGTTGAGAGCTGCGTGCTGACTCGCGAGTTGCAGAAGGCTATGGGGATTGATTTGGGCTGCGTTCCTTGGCTCGTCTGCCTCAAAGTCACTGACCCGACCGTGCGGAAGATGATCGCTCGCGGACAGCTCCGCGGATTCTCCATCGGCGGCGCCGGGCGCCGCACACCGTTGAATTAGGAGTCGGGTTATGCCCACGCGCAAAGTGACGAAAGTGGATCGTCTTCACATAGCGGAATTGAGCGCGGTAGACGATCCGGCAAATCAGCACGCTATGTTCCTTTTGGCGAAAAGCCGCGATGGCGGGAGCGCCATGACGATCGGTTTCGATCCCATTCTCGTGCAAAAGGGTCGCGCGGACTCGACCGAACCGGATGATGAAGACGGCGGCGACGAAGACGCCGAAGACGCCGCAGATCAGGACGAAGATGCAGAGGACGATGACGTGACCGAGAACGAAGCCGAGGATCGCGCGGCAAAATCGCGAGCGCGTGCGCGGTCGAAGCGGATCGCGAAGCATGTCCGCGGGATTCTTCGCCGGGCCGGGCTTTTGAGCAAAAGCAACGGCCGCATGGCAACGTCAGGGAGCAATGAGCCCGGCACCGACACGCGGAGCGCGGCGGAGCAAGCTTCTGATCTTGAAAATGTGATGCAGGCGGCCGTCGCCAATCCTCCGGCCCCTGGCAAATCGCGCGACGATTGGCTCGTGCGCGTCTATGGCGATCAGCTTGACGGCTTGGACGGCTCGGAACTCCGCGCCGCCACGCGCATCTTCGCGCATCTTCAACAGGCGACGATCCTGAAGCGGCGAGCGGTTGAAACGCTCGAAACGCTCGCCAAGCGCCGCGCCGCCGCTGATCCGAGCCGCACCTTTCATCAACATTGGCGCGACCTCGCCGTGGAAAATCCGGACATCTACGCAAGCCTGCGCAAGAGCGACTTCGGCGTTACGCCGCCCGCGCCCGTGGACCAGGGATTCACGATGGTCAGCGACAACTGGGGCGGAGGCATTGAGAACCGCGGCTCGGCGCTCGATAATCTGAATCGAGCCGCTGCCACGTTGCGCGCCGCGAGCGTGGCGCAAGGCCGCCCGATCAGTATCCAGAAGGCATTCGTTCGCGCCTGTGAAGCGGACCCTGCCATGTACCAAAAGTACAAAGCTGGCGGCTGAAATTTCGGATCGCGCACCGATGCGAGGCTCCTCAACTCGCATCGTGAGCGTAAGCCGGCGGCGGAACGTCTCCTATCCGTTCCGCCGCCGGCACCTCTTTGAACACCGGACTCGTGCGGGGTTTGTATCGGGCCAACGCACCGTCCGGCACTGCCGGCGCACCGGCGGCCTTAATGGTGCGGACTGCGCCGGCTCTTTTCTTCCGGGTGAACAATGCCATACAGCGACAGCGAACCACGAGACTCCGCCGGCCGATGGACATCTGGCGGCGAAGCCGGCGCGAGCGAGCAAGATCATCGCAATCTGGCCCGTGCCGCTATCAGGCCGAGGGACGGGGACGAGGTTCGGAAACCAGCACGCGAGATTTTGAATCAGGCCGTCGCCTTCCTCCATAGGCACGCGGCCGCGCTGGCGACGAAGGCGAGAAGCACCCTGGCATCGACGCGGCTAACGGAAGTGAAGCCGCTCCCATCGGGGGGCCTGCACTTTGCAGCGACACACGAAATGCCCAACGGGCAACGGCTCCAATCACACCTTCAGATTAACCCGTGGAATTTTCCCGCCGATAGCGCGGCGGGAAAAGTTGTGGCCGCACTGCACCACGGCCTTGTCGCTAACGGAGTGCCCTATGCCACTCCGCAGAGTCCCGTCGGGGTGACGTTCACCGATCGGCATGGCCGGCGAGGTAGGGCGTGATGCGGCACGTTCGCCCCGCTGATTTCCGGCCAGCGCTTTCGACCTCCCCGAAACCGTTCATTCGCAACCGACCACGGCGCCCGGTGCTCGGATGGCTGTGCAACCAGGCGCTCGCTGCCATCGCCAACGGCACCAAGCCCGACAAGGCGATCTATGCGTTCTTCGGTGCGACGGCAGAAGAGCTGCGCTTGCCTGACAACGAATTCGGCGAGGCATTGCGTGATGGCGCGCATGACCATGCCGAGTTTCGGCGCGTGCTTGAGCTGATCGAGGCGAGCGCGTGATCCCGCCAGATTCAGAGTGATCAGATGAAGCGGCAACGCCCCCTGCACTGGCGCGAGCATGCTTTGCGCGGTGCGCTCGCGGGCCCGGACCTGAGCCCCTTCGCTATCGCAATTTTCGTGTTGCTGATCGTCGCGTGGGCTGCGTTGTGATCCAACATCGCCCGCAGGTAGTAGGGCACATTGGCCGCAAACGAGTGACCCGGTGCCGCTCGTTAAGGGCGCCCCCAGCAACGTCGATACCTCGGGCAATCCCACGCCCTCGTGCGCTAACGTCATCCGTTGCGCGGCTTCCTAACAATCACGGAGGAAAATGACCGTGGACTGGGACAACGTGACCGACGAGTCCATTCGCGAGATCCACCGACAAGGCCAATCGTGTCTCGACGGAACGGTAACGCTGGCGCTTGCAGCAGACCAACGCGCGACGACGCTTTGCGGGGTTTTCGGCGCTGGGGCTGTCGCGCTCCTGGCTGCTGCTGCAAGCGTACTCGCAAGCGATCACCCGCGCATGCCGCTTACCGTTGCAGCTTTCGTGACTGCGGGTCTGCTATTCGTTGCTAGCCTTTGCTGTGCCTATGCGGCGCGGCCATCGGCTTTTTCGGTCGGTGGTTATGAGCCGCGGTTCCTCATTGTGTCGGGCGCGGATTATCTGTGGATGCTGCGCTATGCCAGCGACGACCTGCAAAAGAGGATCACCACGAATCGGCGGGCGTTAGACGCCGCCGCGTGCTGGACTAAATGGGGAATGCGCGTCGCGGGCGCCGCAGTGGTCATCGGCGCCGCCGCTTTCTTTACCGCTTCATTGGTGGGGGCGTATCGCCTTTGGTGAAGGGAACGCTCGCTGGCGGCCGCGGCGGCGGTGGAGGCGCCGATGGCTGCGAGGGAGCCGGAGCGCTGGGCTTGTTATCGGCCATAATGTCCGTCCGTACGTTGCGTGACTGCATTCTGCCACAACAGCGGGCATCACGCACGCGTTAGGACGATCTGGAGCGCCAACGGCGCCAGCCCTTCCAGGGCTGGCGCCGTTGGCGTTTCCTCCCCGACCTTGCGCGTGCGCAGCGCCGGCCCCAGATCACCGGTCATATCGGGCGCAGGGTGCGACGTTTGCCCATGAAAATGCGCGTGCCAAGGCAACATCGGCGGTCTGACGCCGTTTTCAGAGAGTGTTGACATTAACCTGCTATTAGAGTCTAACGGGGGCCGCAGCCAAAGTGGGTCCCGGAAAGGGTGTCATGCAAGCCTTCGGTAGCACTGATTTCACCGAGGTATTCAGACCCAAGCCGGTCGGGGACACGGTTAACGTCCACGTCGTGCCTGCGGTTCTTGAGCCGAAGCCCGACTATGATGCTATGCAGCGCCTGATCGAGGGTGGCACAAACGTTCTTGTGCGGCCGAAGGGCGAACTCCAAAAATAGCCCTGTGGCCGATCACTTCCCCCGCTCCGCTGATCTTCCCACGCAATCGCCCTTGTTTTGGGTCGAACAAAAAGACCGGTACCTCCGCCAACTGCTTATCAGGGACATCGAGGCGCTGACGCATCGGCGCCTCGTCGTCTATTTCGGCAACCGTTTCGAGGACGCGATGATTGATACGCGCGACTCGACGTTCATGGCCGAAATTCTCGGTGACGTTGGCAGCGACCCAGTTGACGTGATGCTTGAAGTCACCGGGGGCCTGACCGACGCGACAGAGGCGTTGATCTCCATCGTGCAGCATCTCCTCACTGATTTTCGAGTTGTCGTGCCTCATGCGGCAAAGAGCAATGGCACGCTGCTTTGCTTTGCGGCGAAGTCCATCGTTATGGGTGCCCCTTCGGAACTTGGCCCCATTGAGCCGGCATTCAGCGGTATTCCCGCGACGATCCTGGCGGACCCAGAAGTCGCAAAACAGAATTTCGTGCTTCACAAGCAGGGTGTCTACGCGCTTCAGCAGTCGAAGACCGTCGCCGAGTCTCTCTTGATGAACGGAATGATGCATGGCAAGGACCCGCAAGAGATTAGAGCGGTCGTGCAGCAGCTCTCGTCGCGCGACAAATATGCTTCGCACGGTGCGGTCATTCATCATAGAGAGGCGACTTCACTGGGCCTTAATGTCGAATATCTCCCGCCCGGCGATCCGGTGTGGGAGCGCCTGTGGCTTCTCTATTGCATGTATGACGCCGACTGCCGCAAGTCACGTTACCTCAAAATATTCGAGGGGCGGGCGCGTAGCACCGCGGTTGCGGCACCGCCTCCACCAACGCCGGTTCTTCCCAAGCCATGAAGACGATCTATTGCCCTTGTGTTGCCGAATGTTAGCGGTTCCAATGGCGTCGCGATTGCATGGAGGCAACAAAATGAGCTACGTCGCCGGCGCGTCTTCGTCCCTGAAACGCACACAAAAGCGCGTCCGCCTGCGCCTTGTGCTCGGGCGCTGGCCGCGCACTCGGCAGGGCGTCGGGCCCTTGCGTGCCGAAGTTGAAGAGATTATCGAAAGGCTTCTCGTCGCCGAAAGACGGCAGTCCCGCGCTGACCTCGCCCGTGAAGCCCGGCGGACGGCGGCCTACCGCAGTCTGGCCCACCGGGCGATTCGAAAACGCGCCGCATCTTGATCAGCGTGTCCCCGCGATGGCTGGTGCTCGAAAAGCGCCAGACCGTCGATGAGGCTGGCCGTTGTGAGATACGCCTAGTTCCAGATGGGCGCATCGACAAAGCCGCTGACTACGGCGAAGAGGACTAAGCGCGTGGTGATGGCGGCGATCCTGGCAATGGTCGCCGCCGTCGCCCACCATCGTCTACCGCGCCCCGACCAATGCGTCCCGCGCGATCTTCGCCCGCTTCGCCCGCTTCGCCGGATCGCAGTAGCGGCTCACCCTCGCGCCGGTACGCGCACACGAGCGGATCGTCGCCGCGAGTCACGGCGCCGGCTCCGCGCGCGTGTTGTCTATCGCCAGAACAGGATGACCGAGCAAGTTCCGCTCGTGGATCGGCTGTGCGCGGCGCGCTCGCCGGCCCGGACCTGTCGCATGCGGCGAGTGACGAGGCGCCCGTCGCCCAAGCTTGGCGGTCACGTCGCTGTGCCATGCCCGCCGCATCACTTTGATGGCGGCTTCTCCACTGAGCTGGTCCCGCTTATGCTTGATCAGCGCGTCAACGAGGGCGTTGATCGTGCGCCAGTAGCGGGGATCATCCCGGAGCCTGGCGGCGATTTGGTCGCTGATATCGTCCATGAGCCGTACCAGTCTCTTGCGTCGCCCTGATGGGGCCGGAGGATAGATTTCCGCCGCGAGTTTTACGGCTTGCAAAACATCCTCGGCGCACGAGAAATCGGCGGCTGGCGCTTCCCACTTGGCAGCGTATTCAGCGGCGCACTCCGCCTCACATTCCGCGTTGAACCAATCCCAGTCACTTTCGCCGCTATCGTGGTTCCACTCTTCGGCAATCGGGCCGGCGAGTGCATACTCTATGTCCACTTTAGATTGAAGTACGGCACGCTTAACATATTTGCGGTGCCACGCGCGTGGGGCCCCGCTGATCGCTCGCGCCATTGGAAGGGGTACGCAAGAGCGGCGCCCACCGGCAACAATGCCGTCCACGAACACAGTGCTACCGTCAGATAACTTGAGCGGCGACCGCGAGGGTTTTCCAATGTCCGGCGCAACGATGATTTCATCAAACGGGGGCCATGTATCAATGAAGGCGTCGCCATAGAGAGTTCGCCCCCGCGCCAGCGGAACACCGCGTGGGCAGCTTCATGGACGGCAGTGCTAAGAAGGGCGCGAGCCTGATATTCGCGGTCGGTAATCGGTTCGATCATCGCTGACTGTCCGTCACTGGCTTAATCGCCGCCGCAGCAAGAGCGGCGAGATATTTTTCAGCGTGCCTCTTGATCGCCTTCTCGATTTCTACTGGGCTATGGTTCGCGTTAATTGTACGCGCTTCCGGATCGCCAAGACCTGTGGCCCTCGCGAAGTCAGTGAGGGAAGTCCTGCCAACCGCCGCCGTTTGCGCGGACAAGTTGCTCGCAGATGGCTTCCAAGCCGCATCTATCGCACACGATCTAACCTCCCGCGAGTGGTGACGGCATAATGAACAAAGCTAATTTGGAACCGCAACCATATTCGTGTCGGAAAATTTTTCAGGGTGCCTACGCCGCGTTAACGGCCTTCTGCTAGCGAGGCGACGGCGGCAATTTCCCACGCCGCCGTCGCCCGCCACCATCTACCGCGCCCCGACCAGCGCGTCCCTGGCGATCTTCGCACGCTTCGCCGGATCGCCGGACTGCGCCAGCCGAGCCCGGAGAAGCCGAGCCCGGTTGATGCAGATGAAGGTGCGATAGTCCCGCTTCACCGCGCCGGCTCGCGCCTTGCTACCGCTCGCCCATGTCCGCAATAGCAGCTCGCCTTCGCGGCGGTAGGCATGCACGAGTGGATCGTCGCCGGGTGTCACGATGACGACATCATAAGAATGCGGTCACGTGCGAGAGCGACATTGGACTCCAGCACGTCCATGAGTTCGCCATACCTGAAGCTCGTCCAGAAGATCCCCCGATCGCCCAAGATCGTCCGCCAGCCGTTCGATCGCCTGGACGGCGCGATCGGCGGTGGCGAGGCGGCGACGTAGCAGCTCCATTCCCGCGACCGGCATGGACGCGGTTTTCTTCTTCGCTTGCATGGTTCCTGTTCCCCCAGGAAATTGAGCGCGGACGATCCGCGCCCTGACCCGTGTATCTCGGCACGGCTTTGCTGGAACAGTCAAGCTAAAAATGGCGACAATGCGGCGGTATGCTTAGGATCTCTTGAATTATGTTAGGGCTTGTCAGTAATACGATACGCGATATTGCAGTGGAGGATAACGAGTATTGTGATTGCGATAGGGCTTATCGTACTATCGCATTGCGGGTATGCTCACCTTGAAAACATGCAGGTGGTGTACCGATGGCGTGTAGTGATGACTATCTCGCCGGCAAAGAGCGGTATCGAAGTGCCGTCAACGCCCTGATGCAGGCTCACCAGGGCCGAAAGGTTGACGAGGTGATGCCTGACATCGAGCGGCAGAAGCTGCACCAAGTGTGCACCGGGACGAAGGCGGGCTATGACCTTATATGGCCGCCATACTGTGACGATCCGGCGTGTCAGTGCCAGCAGCTAAAGTGGTCATAGGGGCGCGGGCGGGGCGCCATTTGCGTGACCGGTGCGTGCCGCTATTTCGGCCGCGGCGTGATGTTGAACACCATAGAAGAGGTGTTCGCGCTCGTAGTGGTGACGGCAACGTCAACGGCAATGGTAGGCATGATCCGCCCTGCCGACTCCGGTGGTTCATGGGCTTCGCCACTCGCGAGCAAGCACCCTAGGCATAGACCGACGGCGGCGCCCTTCAGGACAGTTCGGCACCGGCTGCAAAAGCTCATAGGCGTCATGTCCTAATGTTCGCCGCTTTATGTAAGTTCGAACTCGCCGAGTCACCACAGGAGCGGGATATTTTCTCAAACGCCGAATGCACGGGATCGCCGCCGATGCGCTTTCGGCCGGCACGCCCTGCCGATGTAGGGGCGCCCGCGATGCGCGCCAGCGACGATCCCTGGCGGTCGGGCTGTGACCCCAGCGCCCCAAAACGTGACCCCGAAAAACCCAGCGAAACCGCCGCAACCCCTGCCGCTGTGACCCCAGATGTGACCCCAGCGGGAAACTGGCGCGAAAATGGCCCCGAATCAGGGCCATAAAAGTGGAAGGAAATTGTCGTTTATTGTCAAAGTGGTGCCGGATGAGGGGATTGAACCCCCGACCTTCGGTTTACAAAACCGCTGCTCTACCGCTGAGCTAATCCGGCATCGGGCCATGGGGCCGGGGGTGTTTTAGCGTCTCGCCCGCGCCCGCTCAATCGCGACCGATCGCGATCACGAAGTTGCCGATGGCGTCTACCGTGAGCGTGTCGCCGAAGCCGCCGGCTTCGGCGAAAAAGATCGGACGCGTGCCGGCGGCGTCGGCGCGCCGATGGCGATCGCCGCGAAAGGCGGCTTGCGCGTGCTCCTGGCCGACATCGGCCGACAGCCGAATGGGGTTGGACGCGGACGCGGTCTCCGGCGACGCCGAGGTCTCTCTCACAGCGACTCCCGCCGCATCTGCATGCGCCAGCGCCGGACGCCGTCCTCGACGAAGTCGGCGCCGGCGGCGTCCTGCTGCCAGGCCGTGGCGAAATCCGCGCTGCGGCTGCGCGGGCGCGCATCCGGCGGCAGCTCGTCGAAGCGGATGCGCATCGGCAAGGGCACGCCTTCGCCCACCACCATCGCTTCCTGTCGCCGCATGCCGGCGAGCGCCGCCAGCATGCCGCGGGCCGCCTCGGGCAGCGCGTTGGCGACGAAGCGCTGGTCGAGCTCGTTGCCCAGGCGCAGCGCGAAAATGGTGCCGCATTGCGCGAGCGCGTTGGGCGAGAGGTCGGACGGGCGCTGCGTCACCAGGCCCAGCGCGACCCCGTATTTGCGCCCTTCCTTGGCGATGCGCGAGATCGACCGGGTGGTGGCAGTGAAGCCGCTGTGGGGGTCGGCCGGGATGTAGCGGTGCGCCTCCTCGCACACCAAAAGGAGCGGCGGCATCTTCTCGCGATCCGCCCAGAGCGCGAAATCGAAGGTGAGGCGGCACACCAGAGACACCACCACCTCGATGATCTCCGACGGCACGCCCGAGAGGTCGATGATCGAGATCGGCCGTCCGCTCACGGGAATGCGCAGCAAGCGGCCGATGATCGTCGGCAGCAGGTCGCGCGTGACCACGCGCGAGAACATGAAGGCGAAGCGGCGGTCGTTGCTGAGCGATTCCAGGCGCGTCTTCAGGCGCAGATAGGGCGCGGAGGAATCCGGCTTGTCGAGCTTGCCCATGGCATCGTCGAGCGCGTGGATCACGTCACCGACGCGGAACGGTAGGGGCGTGTCGACGGTGATCCAGGGCTGAGCGCCGGCATCGCCCGCATATTTGCGCCGGGCCAGCGTGATCGCGTCCTTGAGGATGGCGGCTTGCGACTGCTGTTCCTCGGGCGTGCCGCCGCGCACCAGCGCCTCGACCGCCTCGGCATGATCGAGGAGCCAGAACGGAAGCTGCAGATTGTCGATATTGACGATCTCCGCGACCGAGCCGAACGCCGATGCGTATTCGTTGTGGAGATCGAGGAGAACGATATGCGCGTTGGGGTGAGTGGCGAGGATGGCGCGCAGCAGCAGCGTCACCGCGCACGACTTGCCCGAGCCGGTGGTGCCGAGCACGGCGAAATGCGTAGCGAGAAGTTCGTTTGTCAGCACGTAGGCCGCGCGCGCGGCGTCGTGATGCTGCGCGCCGATGCGGACGTGTACTGACTCCCGGCTGGGCATAGATCGCGGCGACATCGTCATCCGCGGCGGCAAGAACCGCGGCGCCCGAGACCGGGTATTGCGACACGCCGCGGCGGAAGCGGCGCCCGCTCTTGGCGTCGGCGCCAAGCTCGCCCAGGAGATCGGCCGAGAACAGGCGGCGCGGCGGATCGCCGGGCTCGACGGTAAAGCCGCTCACCGATGCGATCACGTCGTGATCGGGGGTCGCCACCTTGACGATGCTGCCGATGCGAATTGCCGAGGCGAGCGCGGTCGCGTCGAGCTCGAGGCTGGCGGTCATCGCTGCGCCGGTGACGGTCATCACGTACCCCAACGTCATTTCCATCCTCGGGCTCCTGCGGGTGCAATCCCATCGCCTATCACGCGTACCCCGGTCATCGCAATGCGCGCTTTTTTAGTTGCGCAGGCCGGTGCTGCCGGGTTCTTCTCGCAGCGGCCGGGTCCGTTTCTCGGCCGGGAAAATTCCATCAACGATCCTGGGGGGATCCACATGCCAAATCTCGCTCGCCTCATCGCTGCCGGCGCGCTTGCGGCCGCCGTTCTGGTGCCGTGGCACCGGGCCAGTGCCGATGCCGTGACCGATCGCGGCAAGTATCTTGTCAACATGGGGGGCTGCACCGACTGCCATACGCCCGGCAATTTCCTCGGCCATCCCGACATGAAGCGCTATCTCGGCGGCTCCGATGTCGGCTTCGCTATTCCCGGCCTCGGCGTCTTCGTCGGCCGCAACCTGACCCCCGACAAGGAGACCGGGCTCGGCGCCTGGACCCGGGCGCAGATCGTCACCGCCTTCACCACCGGCAAGCGGCCCGACGGGCGCCAGCTCGCGCCGATCATGCCGTGGGAGGCCTATGGCAAGCTGAAGCACGCCGACGCGGAAGCGATCGCCGCCTATCTCCAGAGCCTGCCGCCGGTCAAGCATGAGGTTCCCGGACCGTTCGGCCCCAACGAGAAAGTCTCCGTGTTCGTGATGACGGTGCTGCCGGCCGACGTCTATAACGCCATGCCGAAAGCGCCGGGCGGACCGCCGCCGCAACACTGAGGCGCGCGAGCGCAGCGACGACGACGCCGATCGCGGCGAGGACGGGATCGGCGTTCTCGGCCAGGCAGCGCGCCGGGGCGAGTGCGGCGTCCGTCACGCGCCGCCCGCTCGCCGCGTGAGCTCATAAAGCGCGACCGCCGCCGCGTTCGACACGTTGAGCGAGGCCAGGGCGCCGCGGGTGGGCAGGCGCACCAGGAAGTCGCATTTCTCGCGCGTAAGACGGCGCAGGCCCTCGCCTTCGGCGCCGAGCACCAGGGCGACGCGGTCGGGCAGCGCCAGCGATGCCAGGCTGTCGTCGGCTTCGGCCGCCAGTCCGACGCACCAGAAGCCCGCCTCCTTCAAGTGCTCGAGCGTGCGCGCGAGGTTGGTCACGCGCACCAGCGGCATTGTCTCCAGCGCGCCGGAGGCGGCCTTGGCCAAGACCCCCGTCACCGGCGGCGCGCCATGCTCGGGCACCACCACCGCAAGCGCGCCAAAAGCCGCGGCCGAGCGCAGGACCGCGCCGATGTTGTGGGGATCGCTGACCTGATCGAGCAGCACGACGACATGAGGCGCGCCCTCGGCGGGAAGATCGGCAAGGAGGGGGCCAAGGTCCCGCCGGGGCAGCGGGTCGGCGGCGATCGCCATGCCCTGATGCACGGCGTCCGCGGGAAGAAGCTGCGCCAGGGCGCGGCGGTCGAGCAGCTCCGGCGCCGCGGCGGGAAGATCGGCGCGCGCCTCGGCCAGAAGCGGCGCCAGCTCCGCGGCCAGCTCCGGCAGCGCCACCACGCGCCGGCACCGCCGCGCCGGGTTGGCGAGCACCGCCGCCACGGCGTGGCGGCCATAGATCCACTGGGCGTGCGCGCCGGAAGCCGCCGGAAGCGGCCGCGGCGCGGCGGCCGGGGCGGGAGCGGCGATGCCGGCGGCCAGCGCGCGCGAAGGCGTGCCGCGACGCTCGGGCCGAGGCCGTGCCATCCCTGTCCTCCATCCGCCGTTGCCCGCATCGTTCGTAGCGCCGCGCCCGCGCGACGCAAGCGCTATCCGCTTGCCGGTTGACGCCATGCACCGGATTTCGTAAGAGCATCAATCCGCTGCCGCGGTCGTGCGGGCCTGAGCGGAGGGGTGGCCGAGCGGTCAAAGGCAGCAGACTGTAAATCTGCCGACGTACGTCTACGAAGGTTCGAATCCTTCCCCCTCCACCATTCGGACCGACCGGTTGCGGCCAGCGTAACGCCGCCCTTGCGGGTGTAGCTCAATGGTAGAGCAGAAGCCTTCCAAGCTTACGACGAGGGTTCGATTCCCTTCACCCGCTCCAAAGGATGTCTGCCAGGCGCATCGCGGCTAGGAGTGTAGCTCAATTGGTAGAGCACCGGTCTCCAAAACCGGGGGTTGGGGGTTCGAGCCCCTCCACTCCTGCCAGCCGCGACGGGGGCTGGTAATCATCCGCGGGCGGCGCTATACAGGCGCCTTCCTCTAAGGCACGACATGGCTCAGATCAACCCGCTCGAATTTCTCCGGCAGGTTCGCCAGGAGGTCCGCCGCGTCACGTGGCCGACGCGCAAGGAGACCGGGGTCACCACGGCAATGGTTTTCGCCATGGTCATGGTGGTGGCCGTGTTCTTCTTTCTCGTCGACCAGGTCCTGTCGATGGGCGTGCGGTTCATGCTGGGCCTGGGGGCGTGAGATGACGGCGCATTGGTACGTGGTCCACGTCTATTCCGGCTTCGAGAAGAAGGTGGCGCAGTCGATCCGCGAGCAGGCGGAGCAGAAGGGGCTGGCGGAGAAGTTCGAGGAAGTGCTGGTGCCGACCGAGGAGGTCGTGGAAGTCAAGCGCGGCGCCAAGGTGAGCTCCGAGCGCAAGTTCTTCCCGGGCTATGTGCTGGTCAAGATGGACCTGTCGGATCAGACCTGGCATCTCGTCAAGAACACGCCCAAGGTCACGGGCTTTCTCGGCGGGCGCGGCCGTCCGATGCCGATCAGCGAGACCGAGGCCAGCCGCATCATGCGCCAGGTCCAGGAAGGGATCGAGCGGCCGAAGCCGTCGATCACCTTCGAGATCGGTGAGCAGGTGCGGGTCTGCGACGGGCCCTTCACCTCGTTCAACGGCTTCGTCGAGGATGTCGACGAGGAGAAGGCGCGGCTCAAGGTGGCGGTGTCGATCTTCGGCCGCGCCACTCCGGTGGAGCTGGAATACTCGCAAGTCGAGAAGGTATGAGCTGAAATCGGGGAACGCGTCCCGCGCGGTGCGGGGCGCGCAGCGGCGTGACGAACGCGCCCCAGGCAAGGGACGACGATGGCGAAGAAGATAGTCGGTTTCATCAAGCTGCAGGTGCCCGCGGGGAAGGCCAATCCATCGCCCCCGATCGGCCCCGCGCTCGGCCAGCGCGGCCTCAACATCATGGAATTCTGCAAGGTTTTCAACGCCCAGACGCAGAATCTGGAGCCTGGCATGCCGGTGCCCGTGGTGATCACAGCCTACGCCGACCGCAGTTTCACCTTTGTGACGAAGTCGCCGCCCAATTCCTATTTCCTGCTCAAGGCGGCGGGCATCGACAAGGGCTCCCAGACGCCCGGCAAGGGCACGGTGGGCAAGGTGACGATGGCGCAGATCCGCGATATCGCCCAGCACAAGATGGCCGATCTCAATGCCAAGGATGTCGAGGGCGCGTGCCGGATGATCGCCGGTTCGGCGCGCTCGATGGGCCTGGAAGTGGAGGAATAAGGACATGGCGCACAGGGGAAAGCGGCTCGTCGACGGCTATGCCGACATCGACCGCGACGCCTTCTATGAAGCGGCGAAGGCGGTCAAGCTCATCAAGGAGCGCGCCAAGGCCAAGTTCGACGAGACTATCGAGCTGTCGCTCAATCTCAACGTCGACCCGCGCAAGCAGGACCAGAACGTGCGCGGCACGGTGATGCTGCCGCACGGCACCGGCAAGGCGCTGCGCGTCGCCGTCTTCGCCAAGGGCGAGCGGGCGGACGAGGCCACGGCGGCGGGGGCCGACATCGTCGGCGCCGAAGATCTGGCGGAAAAGATCCAGGCCGGTCAGATCGAGTTCGATCGCTGCATCGCTGCGCCCGACATGATGTCGATCGTCGGCCGGCTCGGCAAGATTCTGGGGCCGCGCGGCCTGATGCCGAACCCCAAGCTCGGCACGGTCACCGCCAACGTCGCCGAGGCCGTGCGCGCCGCCAAGGGCGGCCAAGTCGAATATCGCGCCGAGAAGGCCGGGATCGTCCATGCCGGCGTCGGCAAGGCCAGCTTCTCCGACGAGGCGCTGGTCGACAACCTGCGCGCCTTCGTCGGCGCCATCAGCCGCGCCAAGCCCTCCGGCGTCAAGGGCACCTTCATCGCCAAGGCCAGCCTGAGCTCGACCATGGGCCCAGGCCTGAAATTGGAGGTTTCGAGCCTCGCTTCCTGAGGGAGCGCGGGCTCACAGCCAAACCCCGGTTGCTGCGGCAGCCGGGGCTCCGGGATGGCCGCCCCCGTTAAGGGCCGGCCATTCCCGTCCTGTCCGAGACTGCCGGTGCCGGCGGTACGCCGCCGGCCTAAGGCGCTTTAGGGCGCGCCAGCATGAGACAGGGGTCGCCGACCGCGGCGTATGAGCGGGCGGCACTTCTGGGACAGGCGAACCCGGGCGCAGCCATGCGCCCACGTGCAACGATCCGGCTCACCTCAGGGCCGGGTCAGAAAGGTCGGAGACGATCGTGGAGCGGTCACAGAAGGAGAAGCTGGTCGCGACACTGCATCTCGCCCTTGCCGATACCGTATGCGTCGTTGTCACCCACCAGACCGGTCTTACGGTCGCGGAGGTGACGGACCTGCGGCGGCAGATGCGGGCGGCAGGCGCCAGCTTCAAAGTGACGAAGAACCGGCTCGCACGGCTCGCCCTCGCCGGCACGAAATTCGAGCGGCTTTCGCCGATGTTTACCGGTCCAACCGCGGTTGCCTATTCGCGGGACCCGGTGGCGGCGGCGAAGGTGGCGGTCGAGTTCGCCAACAAGAACGGCAAGCTGAGCATCATCGGGGGCAGCCTCGGCGATCAGCAACTCGACGTGGCGGGGGTCAAGTCCCTCGCTACTCTGCCATCGCTCGACCTGCTTCGGGCCAAGCTCCTGGGTCTCCTGCAAACTCCGGCGACGCGCATCGCCGCAGTGCTGCAGGCGCCCGGTACCCAAGTGGCCCGTGTGCTCGGCGCTTATGCGGAAAAGGCGGACCAGGCAGCCTAAACGTCGAAACCTCTTGTAATTTTCCCAGGAGTGCTAACATGGCCGATCTAGACAAGCTCGTTGACGAATTGTCGAACCTCACCGTCGTCGAGGCGGCGGAGCTTTCCAAACGTCTCGAGACCAAGTGGGGCGTCTCGGCAGCCGCGCCAGTGGCGATGGCAATGCCCGGCGCCGGTGGTGGTGCGGCGGCGGAGGCGGCGGTCGAGAAGACCGAATTCTCCGTCATCCTGACCGCTGCGGGTGAGAAAAAGATTAACGTGATCAAGGAGGTGCGTGCCATTACCAGTCTCGGCCTCAAAGAGGCGAAGGACCTGGTCGAAGGCGCGCCCAAAGCGGTCAAGGAAGGTATCAACAAAGACGAGGCGGCAAAGCTCAAGAAGCAACTCGAAGACGCGGGTGCAACGGTCGAAGTCAAATAGGCCGCTTGAGGCATCGCCAATGGCCGGAGGGTGCAATTCGCCGTGCGTCTTCCCGGCCCTTGGCTCGCAAGCCGGGGCGCGAAGGAAGGTCTTCGCGCCTACCGGCTGTTGTCGTCTTCGGGGCGAACCGGACGCGGGGCGGCGCCGGCGTCGCGGTCGGGGTGTGGCGGGTAGCAAGCTGAGGAGAATCCATGGCCAGGTCTTTCACGGGTCGTAAGCGCATCCGCAAGAGTTTCGGGCGCATCCCCGAAGTGGCGCCCATGCCAAATCTGATCGAGGTGCAGAAGAGCTCCTACGACCACTTCCTGCAAATGGACGTGGAGCCGGAGCAGCGGACCAATGTCGGTCTGCAGGAAGTGTTCAAGACCGTCTTCCCGATCCGCGACTTCTCCGAGCGCGCGCGCCTAGAATTCGTGCGCTATGAGCTCGAAGCGCCGAAATACGATGTCGAGGAATGCCAGCAGCGCGGCATCACCTTCGCCGCGCCGCTCAAGGTGACGCTGCGCCTGGTGGTATGGGATGTCGACGAGGACACGGGCGCACGCTCGATCCGCGACATCAAGGAGCAGGACGTCTATATGGGCGATATGCCGCTCATGACCAAGAACGGCACCTTCGTCATCAACGGCACCGAACGCGTCATCGTTTCGCAGATGCACCGCTCGCCCGGCGTGTTCTTCGACCACGACAAGGGCAAGACGCATTCCTCGGGCAAGTATCTCTTTGCCGCCCGCGTCATTCCCTACCGCGGCTCGTGGCTCGATTTCGAGTTCGACGCCAAGGACCACCTCTATGTGCGCATCGACCGCCGCCGCAAGCTGCCGGTGACGACGCTGCTCTTCGCTCTCGACGGCGCGCCGACGGAGAAACTCCGCGTCGAGCGCGAGGCGGCCGGCAAGTCGCTGCAGCCGCACGAGGCGCAGGGCATGTCGAAGGAGGAGATCCTCGCCTACTTCTATAGCCCTATGGCCTTCACCCGCACCAAGGCGGGATGGACGGCGCCCTTCGACCCCTCGCGCTATCATGGCCAGAAGCTGGTGCACGACCTCGTCGACGCCAAGACGGGCAAGGTGCGCGCCGAGGCGGGTGAGAAGCTGTCTGCGCGCTCGGGGCGCAAGTTGGCCGAGGAGGGATTGACCGAGATCCAGGTCGGCCGGGAGGATTTCATCGGCCGCTATCTCGCGGTCGACGTGATCAACGAAGAGACCGGCGAGATCTTCGCCGAGGCCGGCGACGAATTGAACGAGCCGCTGCTCGCGGCGATCGAGGACGGGCAGATCAACGAGCTTCTGGTCCTCTCGCTCGACAACGTGACAGCCGGCCCTTACGTCCGCAACACGCTGCAGATCGACAAGAACGCGGCGCGCGAGGACGCGCTCATCGACATCTACCGCGTCATGCGCCCGGGCGAGCCGCCGACGCTGGAGACCGCCGAGACGCTGTTCC
This sequence comes from uncultured Alphaproteobacteria bacterium, assembly GCA_963832575.1. Lineage (GTDB taxonomy): Bacteria > Pseudomonadota > Alphaproteobacteria > ATCC43930 > CGMCC-115725 > DATJLY01. Next base: position 360,123 of record CAWHUT010000005.1, on the reverse strand, counting down.
ACAGCCTGTTCTTCGACTCCGAGCGCTATGACCTCTCCGCGGTGGGCCGCGTCAAGATGAATGCCCGCCTCGAGCTCCAGACCGAGGACACCGTCCGCACGCTGCGCAAGACCGACATCCTCGCCATCCTCAAGGTGCTGGTCGAGCTCAAGGACGGCCGCGGCGAGATCGACGACATCGACCATCTCGGCAATCGCCGAGTGCGCTCGGTGGGCGAGCTCATGGAGAACCAGTACCGCGTCGGCCTGTTGCGCATGGAGCGCGCGATCCGCGAGCGCATGAGCTCGGTCGAGATCGACACGGTCATGCCGCACGACCTCATCAACGCGAAGCCGGCGGCGGCGGCGGTGCGCGAGTTCTTCGGCTCGTCCCAGCTCTCGCAGTTCATGGACCAGACCAACCCGCTGTCGGAGATCACGCACAAGCGGCGGCTTTCCGCGCTGGGGCCGGGCGGCCTTACGCGCGAGCGCGCGGGCTTCGAGGTGCGCGACGTGCATCCGACCCATTACGGCCGCATCTGCCCGATCGAGACGCCCGAGGGCCCGAATATCGGCCTCATCAACAGCCTCGCCACCTATGCCCGCGTCAACCAGTACGGCTTCATCGAAAGCCCCTATCGCCGTGTGGTTAACGGCAAGGTGACCGACGACGTTGCCTATCTTTCGGCGATGGAGGAGGGGCGCTACGCCATTGCCCAGGCGAATGTCGAGCTCGACAGCGAGGGCCAGGTCAAGGCGGACCTCACCAACTGCCGCAAGGGCGGCGACTTCGTCATGGCCCGGCCGCAGGACATCGACTTCATCGATGTCTCGCCGAAGCAATTGGTTTCGGTCGCGGCGGCGCTCATTCCCTTCCTGGAAAACGACGACGCCAACCGCGCCCTCATGGGCTCGAACATGCAGCGCCAGGCGGTGCCGCTTATCCGCGCCGAGGCGCCGCTCGTCGGCACCGGCATGGAAGAGACGGTGGCACGCGATTCCGGCGTTACCATCATCGCGCGGCGCTCCGGCATCGTCGATCAGGTCGACGGCACGCGCGTTGTCGTGCGCGCCACGGGGGATACCGCGGCGGATGCGCCCGGCGTCGACATTTATAATCTCCTGAAGTTCCAGCGCTCGAACCAGAACACCTGCATCACCCAGCGCCCGCTGGTGCGCGTGAACGACCAGGTCGAGGCCGGCGATGTCATCGCCGACGGACCCTCGACCCATCTGGGCGAGCTCGCGCTCGGGCGCAACGTGCTCTGCGCCTTCATGCCGTGGAACGGCTATAACTTCGAGGATTCGATCCTCATCTCCGAGCGCATCGTCTCCGACGACGTCTTCACCTCGATCCATATCGAAGAGTTCGAGGTGATGGCGCGCGACACCAAGCTCGGTCAGGAGGAGATCACCCGCGACATTCCCAATGTCGGCGAGGAGGCGCTCAAGAACCTCGACGAGGCCGGCATCGTCTATATCGGCGCCGAGGTGAAGCCGAGCGACATCCTCGTAGGCAAGGTGACGCCCAAGGGCGAATCGCCGATGACCCCCGAAGAGAAGCTGCTGCGCGCCATCTTCGGCGAGAAGGCGTCGGATGTGCGCGACACCAGCCTGCGCCTGCCACCGGGCGTGTCGGGCACCATCGTCGAAGTGCGTGTGTTCTCGCGCCGCGGCGTCGACAAGGATGAACGCGCACTGGCCATCGAGCGCGCCGAGATCGAGCGTCTCGCCAAGGATCGCGACGACGAGCGCAAGATCCTCGAGCGCAGTTTTTACGGTCGCCTCAGAGTCCTGCTGTCGGGCCAGGATGTCTCGGCCGGCAAAGGGGTCAAGGCTGGCACCAAGCTGGTCAAGGAGGCGCTCGACGCCATCGAGGACCATCAGCTGCGCACCGTCGCCATCAAGAACGACAAGCGCATGGCCGACATCGAGTCGCTCAAGAAGCAGATGGACGATTCGATCGGCGCCCTGACGCAGCGCTTCGAGAGCAAGGTCGAAAAGCTGCAGCGCGGCGATGAGCTGCCGCCAGGCGTGATGAAGATGGTCAAGGTCTTCGTCGCGGTGAAGCGCAAGCTGCAGCCCGGCGACAAGATGGCCGGCCGCCACGGCAACAAGGGCGTGATCTCGCGCATCATGCCGGTCGAGGACATGCCCTATCTGGAGGACGGCACGCCGGTCGACATCGTGCTCAATCCGCTGGGCGTGCCGAGCCGGATGAATGTCGGCCAGATTCTCGAGACGCATCTGGGCTGGGCCTCGGCCGGGCTTGGCGCGCGGATCGGCAGCATGGTCGATCAGCTGAAGCGCAGCAGCGGCAACACGCGCGATCTGCGCAAGATGCTGAACAACGTCTACACCGACCGCACCGACCAGAGCGACATCAAGGGCATGGACGACGGCCAGCTTCTCGAGCTTGCCGACAATCTGCGCACCGGGGTGCCGGTGGCGAGCCCGGTCTTCGACGGCGCGCGCGAGGACGACATCGTGCGCATGCTCACCGAGGCAGGGCTCAATTCATCGGGCCAGGTCACGCTGGTCGATGGCCGCACCGGTGCTGCGTTCGACCGCAAGGTGACGGTGGGATACATCTACATGCTCAAGCTGCATCACCTCGTCGACGACAAGATCCACGCCCGCTCGATCGGCCCCTACAGCCTCGTCACCCAGCAGCCGCTGGGCGGCAAGGCGCAGTTCGGCGGACAGCGCTTCGGCGAAATGGAGGTGTGGGCGCTCGAGGCCTACGGCGCCGCTTACACGCTGCAGGAGATGCTGACGGTGAAGTCCGACGACGTGTCCGGCCGCACCAAGGTGTACGAGGCGATCGTGCGCGGCGACGACAATTTCGAGGCGGGCATCCCTGAAATCCTTCAACGTTCTGGTCAAGGAGCTGCGCTCCTTGGGCCTCAATGTCGAACTGGAACAGCGCAGCTTTTGATTGATTGACGCGGCCGGAGGGCTTTCCCCTCCGGCCGCGCGCGCCCCCCTTGCGGGGGGCTTACGGAATGACCCAGAGAGGGACGGTTCATGAACGAGTTGATGAACATCTTCGGGCAGGTCACGGGACCTCAGAGCTTCGATCAGATCAAGATCTCGATCGCGAGCCCCGAGCGGATCCGGTCGTGGTCTTTCGGCGAGATCAAAAAGCCCGAGACGATCAACTACCGCACCTTCAAGCCGGAGCGCGACGGGCTGTTCTGCGCCCGCATCTTCGGCCCGATCAAGGACTACGAGTGCCTGTGCGGCAAGTACAAGCGCATGAAGTACCGCGGCATCATCTGCGAGAAGTGCGGCGTCGAGGTGACGCTGTCCAAGGTGCGCCGCGACCGCATGGGCCATATCGAGCTGGCCTCGCCGGTGGCGCATATCTGGTTCTTGAAGTCGTTGCCCAGCCGCATCGGCCTCCTCCTCGACATGACGCTCAAGGATCTCGAGAAGATCCTCTATTTCGAGAGTTATGTCGTGATCGAGCCCGGCCTCACCTCGCTCAAGCTGCGCCAGCTCCTCACCGAGGAGGACTACGTCAAGGCGCAGGAAGAGAACGGCGAGGAATCCTTCACCGCCGCGATCGGTGCCGAGGCGCTGCAGAAGCATGCTCACGGCCATCAACCTCGAAGACGAGGAAAAGCGCCTGCGTGAGGAGCTGCATGACACCAACTCCGAAGCGCGGCGCAAGAAGCTGGTGAAGCGCCTGAAGCTGATCGAGGCGTTCATTCAATCGAGCAGCCGGCCGGAATGGATGATCCTCGAGGTCGTCCCGGTGATCCCGCCGGAACTGCGCCCCCTCGTGCCGCTCGATGGCGGTCGCTTCGCCACGTCCGACCTCAATGACCTCTACCGCCGCGTCATCAACCGCAACAACCGCCTGAAGCGGCTCATCGAGCTGCGCGCGCCCGACATCATCGTGCGCAACGAGAAGCGCATGCTGCAGGAGGCGGTCGACGCGCTCTTCGACAACGGCCGGCGCGGCCGCATCATCACCGGCGCCAACAAGCGGCCGCTGAAGTCGCTGTCCGACATGCTCAAGGGCAAGCAGGGCCGGTTCCGCCAGAACCTCCTGGGCAAGCGCGTCGATTATTCCGGCCGCTCGGTCATCGTCGTGGGGCCCGAGCTCAAGCTGCATCAATGCGGCCTGCCCAAGAAGATGGCGCTCGAGCTGTTCAAGCCGTTCATCTATTCCAAGCTCGAGCTCTACGGCCTCGCCAGCACCATCAAGGCGGCCAAGCGCATGGTGGAGAAGGAGCGGCCGGAGGTCTGGGACATCCTCGAAGAGGTGATCCGCGAGCATCCGGTGCTGCTCAACCGCGCGCCGACGCTGCACCGCCTCGGCATCCAGGCGTTCGAGCCGATGCTCATCGAGGGCAAGGCGATTCAGCTTCATCCGCTGGTCTGCACCGCCTTCAACGCCGATTTCGACGGCGACCAGATGGCGGTGCACGTGCCGCTGTCGCTCGAGGCGCAGCTCGAGGCGCGCGTCCTGATGATGTCGACCAACAACATCCTGTCGCCCGCCAACGGCAAGCCGATCATCGTGCCCTCGCAGGACATCGTGCTTGGCCTCTATTACATCACGCTGGAGCGGCCGGGCGAGCCGGGCGAAGGCATGTCGTTCGGCGACATGGGCGAGATCGAGCATGCGCTCGAGGCGCGCGTGGTCACGCTCCAGACGCGCATCACCGCGCGGCTCGAGACCTACGACAAGACCGGCGACTCTCGCGACGCTGCGGGTCCAGACGACGCCGGGGCGCATGCTGCTGTCGGAGATCCTGCCGCAGCAATCCCAACATCAGTTTCGACCTCATCAACCGTCTCCTCACCAAGAAGGAGATCAGCAACGTCATCGACCAGGTCTATCGCCACTGCGGCCAGAAGGAGACGGTCATCTTCTGCGACCGGCTGATGGCGATCGGCTTCCAGCAGGCGTGCAAGGCCGGCATCTCCTTCGGCAAGGACGACCTCATCATCCCCGCCGCCAAGGAGAAGCTCGTCAACTCGGCGCGCGACAAGGTGAAGGAGTACGAGCAGCAATACCTCGACGGCCTCATCACCCAGGGCGAGAAGTACAACAAGGTCGTCGACGTGTGGTCGAACTGCACCGAGAAGGTCGCCGAAGAGATGATGAAGGTCATCCGCTCGGCCAAGCCCGGCGAGCCGATCAACCCGGTGTGGATGATGGCCGATTCCGGCGCCCGCGGCTCGGCGGCGCAGATCAAGCAGCTCGCCGGCATGCGCGGCCTCATGGCCAAGCCCTCGGGCGAGATCATCGAGACGCCGATCATCTCCAACTTCAAGGAAGGGCTCACCGTGCTCGAGTACTTCAACTCGACGCACGGCGCGCGCAAGGGCCTGGCCGACACCGCGCTCAAGACCGCGAACTCGGGCTATCTCACCCGGCGCCTTGTTGACGTGGCGCAGGACGCGATCATCGCCCAGGTCGATTGCGGCACCACCCGCGGTCTCACCATGCGCGCGGTCGTCGAAGGCGGCGAGGTGATCGCGCCCCTGGCCGACCGCATCCTCGGCCGCAGCGCCGCGGTCGACGTGGTCGATCCGCTGAACGGTACCGTCATCGTCGCCGCCGGCGAGCTCATCGACGAGGAGGTGGTCGACCGCATCGACCGCGCCGGCATCGACGAGGTCCTGATCCGCTCGGTGCTGACCTGCGAGGCGCGCGTGGGCCTCTGCGGCAAATGCTATGGCCGCGATCTCGCGCGCGGCACCATGGTGAATATCGGCGAGGCGGTGGGCGTCATCGCCGCCCAGTCGATCGGCGAGCCGGGCACCCAGCTCACCATGCGCACCTTCCACATCGGCGGTGCCGTGCAGCGCGGCGCGGAGCAGTCCTCGATCGAGGCCGCCTTCGACGCCAAGGTGCAGGTCCGCAACCGCACCGTTGTCGTCAATACCTCCAAGGTGCCGATCGTCATGGCCCGCAATTGCGAGGTCGTGCTGCTCGACGAGGCCGGCCGCGAAAAGGCCAAGCACCGCGTCCCCTATGGCGCCAAGCTCCTCGCCGATGAAGGTACCATGGTTACCAAGGGCCAGCGCCTGGCGGAATGGGATCCCTACACCATTCCCATCATCACCGAGCGCGACGGCGTCGCCCATTATGTCGACCTCATCGAGAGCGTCTCGATGCGCGAGGTGATGGACGAGGCGACCGGCATCTCGTCCAAGGTGGTGATCGATTGGAAGCAGCAGCCCCGCGGCGGCGACTTGAAGCCGCGCGTCGTGCTGCGCGATGCCAAGGGCGCCGCGCTGACGCTCGCCAATGGCCTGGAGGCGCGCTACTTCATGTCGGTCGACGCCATCCTCTCGGTCGAGAACGGCGCCGAGGTCAGGGCAGGCGACGTGCTCGCGCGCATCCCGCGCGAATCGTCCAAGACGCGCGACATCACCGGCGGCCTGCCGCGCGTGGCGGAGCTGTTCGAGGCGCGCCGGCCCAAGGATTTCGCCATCATCAGCGAGATCGACGGCCGGGTCGAGTTCGGCAAGGACTACAAGACCAAGCGCCGCATCGTCGTGGTGCCGGCGGAGGAGGGGCACGATCCGGCCGAATACCTCATCCCCAAGGGCAAGCACATCTCGGTGCAGGAAGGCGACTACGTCCAGAAGGGCGACCCGCTGATGGACGGCAACCCGGTGCCGCACGACATCCTGCGCGTGCAGGGGGTCGAGGCGCTGGCGAGCTATCTCATCAACGAGATCCAGGAGGTCTACCGGCTCCAGGGCGTGCGCATCAACGACAAGCACATCGAGGTGATCGTCCGCCAGATGCTGCAGAAGGTCGAGATCGACGATCCCGGCGATACCACCTACCTCGCCGGCGAGCAGATCGACCGCACCGAGTACGACGCGGAGAACGCCAAGGTGCTGGCCCAGGGCCTGCGCCCGGCGCGGGAGCACGCGGTCCTGCAGGGCATCACCAAGGCCAGCCTGCAGACCAACTCCTTCATCTCGGCCGCGTCCTTCCAGGAGACGACCCGGGTGCTCACCGAGGCGGCGGTCTCCGGGCGAATCGACGTGCTCACCGGGCTCAAGGAGAACGTCATCGTCGGCCGGCTCATCCCGGCCGGCACCGGCAGCGTGATGGCGCGGTGGCGTCAGGTCGCGGCCGAGCGCGACAAGCAGCTTGCCGCGGCCCAGGAAGGGAACGCCGCGGCCCCGCAGGCGGTGCGTGCCGCCGGCGAGTGATGATTAAGGCGGACGGGGGCGGGGCCGGTCGCGGCGCCGCCCCCGTCGCCGCTTGCGGCGGCGCAACCGGGCCGGAATCGGTTGCTGCCGATGGTTTTTTGCCGGGCCTTTGGCTTGACGGGGTGGTGGTGCCTCATTAGTATCCGCGCACCCAAAAGGGGCTGGCGGTAGGAAGCCAACCTAAACGCAGCGCGCTAGCGTAGTTCCCATTGGCTTGGCGCCGTGCAAGACGGCGTGCCCATCCGGGAGTTTCCATCGGCCGTGTCGACGGTGCGCCATGCACCTCGCGCGGCGGTCGTGTTTGAACGAGGTCGCGAGAAGAGATGCCGACGATCAATCAACTGGTCCGCAATGCCCGCCGCCCGCAGGTCGCCCGCAACAAGGTGCCGGCGCTGCAGGAAAGCCCGCAGAAGCGCGGCGTGTGCACGCGCGTCTACACGACGACGCCGAAGAAGCCCAATTCCGCGCTGCGCAAGGTCGCGCGCGTGCGCCTTACCAACGGCTTCGAGGTGACGAGCTACATTCCCGGCGAGGGCCATAACCTGCAGGAACATTCGGTGGTGCTGATCCGCGGCGGCCGCGTCAAGGATCTGCCCGGCGTGCGCTACCACATCATCCGCGGCACGCTCGATACGCAGGGGGTGAAGGACCGCCGCCAGCGCCGTTCGAAATACGGCGCCAAGCGGCCGAAATAGGGGACCAGAGCCATGTCGCGCCGCCGCGCCGCCGTTAAGCGTGAAGTCCTGCCGGACGCGAAGTTCGGCGACATCGTCGTCACCAAGTTCATGAACTGCCTCATGTACGAGGGCAAGAAGTCGGTCGCCGAGACCATCGTCTATGGCGCCTTCGACCGCATCGCCAAGCGCTCGGGCCAGGAGCCGCTGCGCATCTTCCATGACGCGCTCGGCAATGTGCGCCCGGCGGTGGAGGTGCGCTCGCGCCGGGTCGGCGGCGCCACCTACCAGGTCCCGGTCGAGGTCCGCCCCGACCGCAGCCAGGCGCTGGCCATCCGCTGGCTCATCGCAAGCTCGCGCGGCCGCTCGGAGCACACCATGGAAGAGCGGCTGTCGGGCGAACTTCTCGACGCTGCCAATAGCCGCGGCTGCCGCGGTGAAAAAACGGGAGGATACGCATCGCATGGCGGACGCCAACAAAGCCTTTTCCCATTATCGCTGGTAGCGCGCCACAGGAACGCGCGCGCCCCCCGGAGCATCTCATGCCACGCACGACGCCTCTCGATCGCTATCGCAACATCGGCATCATGGCCCACATCGATGCCGGCAAGACGACGACGACCGAGCGCATCCTCTACTACACCGGACGGTCCTATAAGATCGGCGAGGTCCATGAGGGCACCGCCACCATGGACTGGATGGAGCAGGAGCAGGAGCGCGGCATCACCATCACGTCCGCCGCGACGACCTGCTTCTGGAACGATTACCGCATCAACATCATCGACACGCCCGGCCATGTCGACTTCACCATCGAGGTGGAGCGCTCGCTGCGTGTCCTCGACGGCGCGGTGACGGTGTTCGATTCCGTGGCCGGCGTCGAGCCGCAATCCGAGACGGTATGGCGCCAGGCCGACAAATACGGCGTGCCGCGCATCTGCTTCGTCAACAAGATGGACCGGATCGGCGCCAATTTCTTCCGCTGCGTCGAGATGATCAAGGACCGCCTCGGCGCGCTGCCGCTGGTCACCCAGCTCCCGATCGGCAGCGAGAGCGAATTCGTCGGCATCATCGACCTCGTCGAGATGAAGGCGGTCAAGTGGCAGGAAGAAACGCTCGGCGCCAAGTTCGATGTGACGGAGATCCCGGCCGAGCTCTTGGCTGAGGCGCAGGACTACCACGCCCGCCTCGTCGAGCTCGCGGTCGAACAGGACGACAAGGTGCTCGAAGCCTATCTCGGCGGCGAGGAGCCGGACGCCGACACGCTCAAGCTGCTGCATCCGCAAGGGCACGATCTCCTACGCCTTCGTCCCCGTCCTCTGCGGCTCGGCCTTCAAGAACAAGGGCGTGCAGCCGCTGCTCGATGCGGTCGTCGATTATCTGCCGGCGCCCACCGACGTTGCCGCCATCAAGGGTCTCAAGATGGACAGCGACGAGGTGGTGGTGCGGCGCTGCTCGGACGACGAGCCCTTTGCCGGGCTCGCCTTCAAGATCATGACCGACCCGTTCGTCGGCTCGCTCACCTTCGTGCGCATCTATTCCGGCGTGCTGGCGGCGGGCTCCCAGGTCCTCAATTCGGTGAAGGACAACCGCGAGCGCATCGGCCGCATGCTCCAGATGCACGCCAACCACCGCGAGGACATCAAAGAGGCGCGCGCCGGCGACATCGTCGCGCTCGCCGGGCTCAAGGGCACGACGACCGGCGACACGCTGTGCGATCGTCAACGCGCCCGTGGTGCTCGAGCGCATGGAATTCCCCGAGCCGGTGATCGAGATCGCGGTCGAGCCCAAGACCAAGAGCGACCAGGAGAAGATGGGTCAGGCGCTGGCGCGGCTCGCGACCGAGGACCCCTCGTTCCGCGTCGCCGTCGATCACGAAAGCGGCCAGACCATCATCAAGGGGATGGGCGAGCTGCATCTGGAAATCATCGTCGACCGCATGAAGCGCGAGTTCAAGGTCGACGCCAATGTCGGCGCGCCGCAGGTCGCCTATCGCGAGACGATCACGCGCATCGCCGAAGTCGACTACGTGCACAAGAAGCAGACCGGCGGCTCCGGCCAGTTCGCGCGCGTCAAGCTGCGCTTCGAGCCATTGCCGCCCGGCGGCGGCTTCGAGTTCGAGAACGATGTCGTGGGCGGCATCGGTACCGCGGGAATATATCGGCGGCGTCGAGAAGGGCATCCGCGGCTCGCTCGAGACGGGCGTGCTGGCGGGCTTCCCGGTGATCGACGTCAAGGCGATCCTCACCGACGGCGCCTATCACGAGGTCGACTCAAGCAGCCTCGCCTTCGAGATCGCATCGCGCGCGGCCTTCAAGGAAGGCATCGCGAAGGCGGGGCCCAAACTCTTGGAACCGGTGATGAGCGTCGAGGTGGTGACGTCCGAAGAATACATGGGCGACATTATCGGCGACCTCAACAGCCGGCGCGGGCAGGTGACGGGCATGGATCAGCGCGTCAACGCGCGGGTCATCACCGCGATGGTGCCGCTCGCCAACATGTTCGGCTATGTCAACACCCTGCGCTCGATGAGCCAGGGCCGCGCCCAGTACACCATGCATTTCGACCATTACGAGCAAGTGCCGCAGGCGGTGGCAGACGAAGTCCGCGCCAAGATGGCGTGATTGAACGAGGGATCGAGCGGAGAACACCATGGCGAAGGCGAAATTCCAGCGGACGAAGCCGCACTGCAATGTCGGGACGATCGGACACGTCGATCATGGCAAGACGTCGCTGACGGCGGCGATCACCAAGGTCCTGGCCGAGACGGGCGGGGCGACCTACACCGCCTACGATCAGATCGACAAGGCGCCGGAAGAGCGGGCGCGCGGCATCACCATCGCCACGGCGCATGTGGAGTACCAGACCGCGAACCGCCATTACGCGCATGTCGATTGCCCGGGTCATGCCGACTACATCAAGAACATGATCACCGGCGCGGCGCAGATGGACGGCGCGATCCTGGTGGTGTCGGCGGCCGACGGTCCGATGCCGCAGACGCGCGAGCATATCCTGCTGGCGCGCCAGGTCGGCGTGCCCGCCATCGTCGTCTACCTCAACAAGGTCGACATGGTCGATGATCCCGAGCTTCTCGATCTGGTGGAGCTCGAAGTGCGGGAGCTGTTGTCGTCCTATCAGTTCCCCGGCGAGACGATCCCGGTGATCCGAGGTTCGGCGCTGATGGCGCTCGAAGGCAAGCAACCGGAACTCGGGCACGATTCCATACTCAAGCTCATGGATGCGATCGATGCCTACATCCCCCAGCCCGAGCGGGCGAAGGACCGGCCGTTCCTGATGCCGATCGAGGACGTGTTCTCGATCTCCGGCCGCGGCACGGTGGTGACGGGCCGGGTGGAGCGCGGCATCGTCAAGGTCGGCGACGAGGTCGAGATCGTCGGCCTGCGCCCGACCGTGAAGACGGTCGCGACCGGCGTCGAGATGTTCAAGAAGCTCCTGGACTTCGGCGAGGCCGGCGACAATATCGGCGTGCTCCTGCGCGGCACCAAGCGCGAAGAGGTCGAGCGCGGCCAGGTGCTGGCGGCGCCGGGCTCGATCACGCCGCACACCAACTTCCAGGCCGAGGCCTACATCCTGACCAAGGAAGAGGGCGGCCGGCACACGCCGTTCTTCACCAACTACCGGCCGCAATTCTATTTCCGCACGACCGATGTGACGGGAACGGTGAAGCTGCCGGACGGGACCGAGATGGTGATGCCCGGCGACAACATTTCCATGGAGGTGGAGCTCATTCAGCCCATTGCCATGGACGAGGGACTGCGCTTCGCCATTCGCGAGGGTGGCCGCACCGTAGGCGCCGGAGTCGTAGCGAAAATTTTGAAATAAGGGCATGCGTCCGGCCGGTCCGCGCGCATGCGGGACCGGGTGGACGGCGAGGGGTTAGGCGTCATGGACAACCAGAATATCCGCATCCGGCTCAGGGCGTACGATCATCGCGTCCTCGATCAGTCGACGAGCGAGATCGTCAATACCGCCAAACGCACGGGCGCGCGGGTCCGGGGGCCGATCCCGCTGCCGACCAAGATCGAGAAGTTCACGGTGCTGCGCTCGCCGCACATCGACAAGAAGTCGCGTGAGCAGTTCGAGATCCGCACCCATAAGCGGGTGCTCGATATCGTCGACCCGACGCCGCAAACGGTGGACGCGCTGATGAAGCTCGATCTCGCCGCCGGCGTCGACGTCGAGATCAAGCTCTGAGGGGAAGCACATGCGTACCGGCCTCATCGGCCGCAAGCTGGGCATGACCCGGATCTTCACCGAGGACGGCAATCACGTCCCGGTGACGGTGCTTCAGGTCGATAATTGCCAGGTTGTGGCGGTCCGCACGTTCGAGAAGGACGGCTATAGCGCCGTGCAGCTCGGCGTCGGCAAGGCGAAGGTGAAGAACGTCACCCAGCCCCAGCGCGGCCATTACGCCAAGGCCAAGGTCGAGCCCAAGCAGAAGCTCGTCGAGTTCCGCGTGACGCCCGATGCGCTGCTCGAGGTGGGCGCGGAGCTGTCGGTCACGCATTTCGCCGTGCGCCAGTTCGTCGACGTCACCGGGACGACGATCGGCCGCGGCTTCACCGGCGTGATGCGGCGGCACAATTTCGGCGGCTTGCGGGCGACCCACGGCGTCTCGGTGTCGCACCGCAGCCACGGTTCGACCGGGCAGCGTCAGGATCCGGGCAAGGTGTTCAAGAACAAGAAGATGGCTGGCCATTACGGCGACGTGCGCGTGACGACGCAGAACCTGCGCATCGTCGCCTGCGATGATGCGCGCGGCCTCCTCATGATCGAGGGCGCGGTGCCCGGTGCGCCCGGCGGCTGGGTCCTCGTCAAGGACGCGGCCAAGCGCAAGCCGCCGCAGGACCTGCCGTTCCCGGCGGCGCTGCGCGAAGCTGCAACGCCCGCCGAGGCCGGAGGCGCCTGAGATGAAACTGCAAGTCAGGAGCCTCGACAACGAGGAGGTCGGCGACATCGAGCTGTCGGATGCGGTGTTCGCGCTGCCCGTGCGCCGCGACATCCTCGCCCGCATGGTCAACTGGCAGTTGGCCAAGCGCCGCGCCGGCACGCACAAGACCAAGGGCATCAGCGACATCTCCGGCACGACCAAGAAGCCGTGGCGGCAGAAGGGCACCGGCCGCGCGCGCCAGGGCAGCCTGCGCTCGCCGCAGTTCCGGGGCGGCGCCGTGATCTTCGGCCCGGTCGTGCGCAGCCATGAATTCTCGCTGCAGAAGAAGGTCCGCCGGCTCGCGCTCAAGACCGCGCTCTCGGCCAAGCAGGCCGAAGGCAAGCTCATCGTGGTCGACCGCCTTCAGGCCGAGACGCCCAAGAGCGGCGCGCTCGCCGACCGCCTGCAGGCGCTGGGCTGGAACTCGGTGCTGATCATCGACGGCCAGACGGTCGATGAGAATTTCGCCCGCGCGGCGCGCAACCTGCCGCTGGTCGACGTGCTGCCGCAGCAAGGCGCCAACGTCTATGACATCCTCCGTCGCGATACGCTGGTGCTGACGCGCGATGCCGTGACCGCGCTGGAGGCGCGCCTTAAATGAGCCGGTTCCGCTTCATCCCGCGCCTCAGCCCCAAGCTCACGCGGCAGCAGATGTACAGCCTCGTGCGTCTCGCCGGTGATCACCGAGAAGGCGACCGCCATCTCCGAGCACAATCAGGTCACCTTCCGCGTGCCGCTCGACGCGGACAAGCGTTCGGTCAAGGCGGCGGTGGAGGGGCTCTTCAACGTCAAGGTGACGGCGGTCAACACCATCCGCGTCAAGGGCAAGGCCAAGCGCTTCAAGGGCCGGCTGGGCGAACGCTCGGACTACAAGAAAGCGATCATCACGCTCGCCGAGGGCGCGAAGATCGACATCACGACGGGGGTGTGAGGCGATGGCGCTCAAGACCTACAAGCCGACTTCGCCCGGACGCCGCCAACTGGTGCTGGTCGACCGCAGCGAGCTCTATAAGGGCCGGCCGATCAAGGCGCTGACCGAAGGCCAGCACAGCTCCGGCGGGCGCAACAATCACGGCCGCACCACCCTGCGTTTCCGCGGCGGCGGGCACAAGCGGCGCTACCGCATCATCGACTTCAAGCGGCAGAAGCGCGACATGCCGGCCGAGGTCGTGCGCCTGGAATACGATCCCAACCGCAGCGGCTTCATCGCTCTGCTCAAATACGAGGACGGCGAGCTCGCCTACATTCTTGCGCCCCAGCGGCTCAAGGAGGGCGACAAGATCATCGCCGGCGAGCGCGTCGACGTGAAGCCCGGCAATGCCATGCCGATGCGCAACATCCCTGTCGGCACGATCATCCACAATGTCGAGCTGAAGCCCGGCAAGGGCGGGCAGCTTGCGCGCGCCGCCGGGACCTATGTCCAGCTCGTCGGCCGCGATGCGGGCTATGCACTGTTGCGTCTGTCGTCGGGCGAGGTGCGCAGGGTGCGCGCCGAATGCACCGCGACGATCGGGGCGGTGTCCAATCCCGATCAGCAGAACATCTCCATCGGCAAGGCCGGCCGCAACCGCTGGCGCGGCTTCCGCCCGCACGTGCGCGGCGAGGCGATGAACCCGGTCGACCATCCGCACGGCGGCCGCACGCGCGGCGGCCGTCATCCGGTCTCGCCGTGGGGACAGTCGGCCAAGGGCTTGAAGACGCGCAGCAACAAGGCGACCGACCGCTATATCGTGCGGCGGCGGCGGCAGAAGTAACGGGAGAGGCACGTGACACGCTCGGTGTGGAAAGGGCCGTTCGTCGACGGCTATCTCATGAAGAAGGCGGAGAAGGCGCGTGCCTCCAGCCGCAACGAAATCATCCGGACGTGGTCGCGGCGCTCGACCATCTTCCCGCAATTCGTGGGCCTTACTTTCGGTGTCCATAACGGCCACAAGTTCATCCCCGTGCTCGTCACCGAGCACATGATCGGCCACAAGTTCGGCGAGTTCGCGCCCACCCGCACGTTCTACGGGCACGCCGCCGACAAGAAGGCGAAGCGAACCTGACGCCATGGGAAAGCAAGCCAATCCCCGCCGCCTGCCAGAGACCGAGGCCTCGGCCTATGCCAGGGCGATCCACGTGAGCGCGCGCAAGCTCAACCTCGTGGCGCAGTCGATCCGCGGCCTCGCCGCGAGCGCCGCGCTGAACGAGCTCACCTTCTCGCGCCGCCGCATCGCCATCGACGTGAAGAAGGTGCTGCAGGCGGCGATCGCCAATGCCGAGAATAATCATCAGCTCGATGTCGACCGGCTCGTCGTCACGGAGGCGAGCGTCGGGCGCGCCTTCGCGTTGAAGCGCTTCCATGCGCGCGGCCGCGGTCGCTCGGCGCAGGTGGAAAAACATTTCGCCAATCTTCTGGTCGTCGTCGGCGAGCGTAAGAAGGAGGAGGAGGCCTGATGGGACAGAAGGTCAATCCGATCGGTCTCAGACTCGGCATCAACCGCACGTGGGATTCGCGCTGGTTCGCGCGCAAGGATTACAGCACCCTCCTGCACGAGGATTTGCGCCTGCGCGGCTTCCTGTCCGAGCGCCTGCAGCAGGCCGGCGTCAGCCGCATCGTGATCGAGCGTGCCGCCAAGAAGACGCGCATCACCATCCATTCGGCGCGGCCCGGCGTCGTCATCGGCAAGAAGGGCGCCGACATCGAGCGGCTGCGTGTCGACATCGGCAAGATGACGACCAGCGAGGTCAGCCTCAACATCGTCGAGATCCGCAAGCCCGAGATCGACGCCAAGCTCATCGCCGATGGCATCAGCCAGCAGCTCGAGCGCCGCGTCGCGTTCCGCCGCGCGATGAAGCGCGCGGTCCAGTCGGCCATGCGTCTGGGCGCGCTCGGCATCCGCATCAACTGCTCCGGCCGCCTGGGCGGCGCCGAGATCGCGCGCATGGAGTGGTATCGCGAAGGCCGCGTGCCGCTGCACACGCTGCGCGCCGAGGTCGATTACGGTCATGCCACGGCCATGACCACCTATGGCACCTGCGGCGTCAAGGTGTGGGTATTCAAGGGCGAGGTCCTGACGCATGACCCGATGGCGCAGGACAAGCGCGCTGCCGAAGCGCAGCCCGCGCGCGCCTGAGGACGTGAAGGAACCGACATGCTTTCTCCCAAGCGCACCAAGTACCGCAAGGCGCACAAGGGCCGCATCCACGGCCTCGCCAAAGGCGGCACGGCCTTGAATTTCGGCTCGATCGGCCTCAAGGCGATAGAGCCCGGCCGCGTCACCGCGCGCCAGATCGAGGCGGCGCGGCGTGCGATCACGCGCCACATCCGCCGCATCGGCCGCGTGTGGATCCGCATCTTCCCCGACGTGCCGGTGTCGCAGAAGCCCGCCGAAGTGCGCATGGGCAGCGGCAAGGGCACGCCGGAATTCTGGGTCTGCCGGGTGAAGCCGGGCCGCGTCATGTTCGAGCTCGACGGCGTTCCGCAGGCGATCGCGCGCGAAGCGTTCGATCTCGCCTCGGCCAAGCTCTCGATTGAGACGCGCATCATCACCCGTGCCGGCGGCGAGGGGCAGCCATGAAGGCCACCGACGTCAGAGCCAAGACCGACGACGAGCTCACGGGCGAGCTGGAGCAGCTGTGCAAGGAGACGTTCAACCTGCGTTTCCAGAAGGCGAGCGGCCAGCTCGAGAATACCTCGCGGGTGCGCCATGTCCGGCGCGACATCGCCCGCATCAAGACCATCCTCTCCGAGCGCGCGCGCAAGGCGTCCTAGGGAAAGCGGAAGACATGCCGAAGCGAGTCCTGCAAGGGGTGGTGGTGAGCGACAAGGGCGATAAGACCGTGATCGTCCGCGTCGAGCGCCGCGTCATGCACCCCGTCTACAAGAAGTTCATCATGCTCTCGAAGAAGTATGCCGCGCATGACGAGAGCAATGCCTACAAGACCGGTGACCTCGTCCGCATCGAGGAGAGCCGGCCGATTTCCAAGCGCAAGCGCTGGATCGTGCTCGAAGGCGCGCGGGCGGCCGCTCCGGGCGGAGGAGGAACGCCATGATCCAGATGCAGACCAACCTCGAGGTCGCCGACAATTCCGGCGCGCGGCGCGTGCAGTGCATCAAGGTGCTGGGCGGCTCCAAGCGCAAGACCGCGACGGTCGGCGACGTCATCGTCGTCTCGGTCAAGGAGGCGATCCCGCGCGGCCGCGTCAAGAAGGGCGACGTGCATCAGGCCGTGATCGTCCGCACCGCCAAGGAAATCCGCCGCCCCGACGGCAGCGCCATCCGCTTCGACCGCAACGCCGCGGTGCTCATCACCAAGCAGGGCGAACCCATCGGCACGCGCATTTTCGGACCGGTGACGCGCGAGCTGCGCGCGCGCAAGTTCATGAAGATCGTCTCGCTGGCGCCCGAGGTGCTCTAGCCATGGCGGAGAAGTTCAAGATCAAGAAAGGCGACCGGGTGATCGTCATCTCCGGCCGCGAGAAGGGCAAGACCGGCGAGGTGCTGCGCGTCCTGCGCGACGAGAACCGCGCGGTCGTGCAGGGGCTCAACATGGTCAAGCGCCACACCCGCCCCAGCCCGGGCCAGCCCGGCGGCATCATCCAGAAGGAAGCGGCGATCCACCTCTCGAACCTCGCCCACATCGATCCTTAGTCGCAGCGGGCGACGCGCATCGGCTACAAGATTCTCGACGACGGCCGCAAGGTGCGCTTCGCCAGGCGCTCCGGCGAAGTCATCGACGCCTGAGGAGACGGCAATGCCCGCGCGCTTGAAAGAGATCTACGAAAACACGGTGCGGCCGGCGCTGATGAAGGAGTTCGGCTACGGCAACCTGCTGCAGGTGCCGCGCCTGGAGAAGATCGTCGTCAACATGGGCGTGGGCGAGGGCGTGCAGGACGCCAAGAACGTCACCGCCGCGGCCAAGGACATCGCCACCATCACCGGGCAGAAGCCGGTCATCACCCGCGCCAAGAAGTCGATCGCCACGTTCAAGCTGCGCGAGAACATGCCGATCGGCGCCAAGGTGACGCTGCGGCGCGACCGCATGTACGAGTTCCTCGATCGGCTCGTGAACATCGCCCTGCCGCGCGTGCGCGACTTCCGCGGGCTGTCGCCCAAGGCCTTCGACGGGCGCGGCAACTACGCGCTGGGCTTACGCGAGCAACTGGTGTTTCCCGAGATCAATTACGACCAGGTCGACGCGGTGCGCGGCATGAACATCGTGATCTGCACCACCGCCCGGACCGACGCGGAGGCGAAATCCCTTCTCGCCGCCTTCCAGATGCCCTTCATCGTCAGCTGATCGCGAAAGCCAAGGACCCCAGCGATATGGCCAAGACCAGTTCCGTCAACAAGAACCGCTACCGCGCCAAGCTGGTGAAGCGCTATGGCGCCCAAGCGCGCGCGCCTCAAGGCGATCGCCGAGGACCGCTCGCTGCCGCCGGAGGAGCGCTTTGCCGCGCGCCTCAAGCTGTCCGAGCTGCCGCGCAATTCGGCCGCCGTGCGCCTCCACAACCGCTGCGAGCTCACCGGCCGGCCGCGCGGCTATTACCGCAAATTCCGGCTGTCGCGGATCGCGCTCCGCGACTTGGCCTCCTCCGGCCAGATCCCCGGCATGGTGAAGTCGAGCTGGTAAGGAGAGACGCCGGATGACGATGAGCGATCCCATCGGCGACATGCTGGCCCGCATCAATAACGGGCAGCGCGCGCAAGAAGCCGTCGATCCAGTCGCCGGCCTCGAAGATGCGCGCCAACGTGCTCGAGGTGCTGCAGCGCGAAGGCTATATCCGCGGCTATTCGCGCGAGGAGGTCCGTCCCGGCGTCGCCGAGCTCAAGATCGAGCTCAAATATGTCGATGGCGAGCCGGTGATCCGCGAGATCACCCGCGTCTCCAAGCCCGGCCGGCGCATCTATTCGCGCATCTCCGACCTGCCGCGCGTCTATAACGGTCTCGGCATCGCCATTCTGTCGACGCCGCGCGGCATCATGTCGGACAACGAGGCCCGCGCCGCCAATGTCGGCGGCGAGGTCCTGTGCCGCGTCTTCTGAGGTAGGCCCATGTCGCGCATCGGCAAAAATCCCGTGACCCTGCCGCAGGGCGTCACCGTCGAGGTGGCGAGACAACGTGCTGACGGCCAAGGGCCGTCTCGGCATCGCTGTCGCTCGCCGTCCATGGCGACGTCACGGCCGCGGTCGAAGCCGGCAAGGTCGTGGTGCGGCCCAATTTCGAGACCAAGCGCGCCCGCATGATGTGGGGCACGACGCGCGCCCGCGTCAACAACATGGTGACGCGGCGTCTCGCAGGGGCTTCAGCTCGCAATCTCGAGATCAACGGCGTCGGCTATCGCGCCGCGGTCCAGGGCAAGAACCTGGTGCTGCAGCTCGGCTACAGCCACGACATCAATTTCCCCATCCCCGACGACGTGAAGATCGTGTGCGAGAAGCCGACCGCGATCAGCATCAGCGGCGCCGACAAGCAGCGCGTCGGCCAGATCGCGGCGGTGATGCGCGCCTATCGCAAGCCCGAACCCTACAAGGGCAAGGGCATCAAGTACGCCACCGAGACGGTCCGGCGCAAGGAAGGCAAGAAGAAGTAGGATCGCGCCATGAGCAGCAAATCGAAGGAGCTCTTCACCCGGCGCCAGTCGCGCGTGCGCCATCGCATCGCCGTGACCGCCTCACGGCCGGCCGCGGCTGTCGGTGTTCCGCTCGTCCAAGCACATCTATGCCCAGGTGATCGACGACGCGCGGCGCGCGCACCGCTGGCCGCCGCCTCGAGCCTCGACAAGAGCCTGCGCGAGACGCTCAAGACCGGCGCCGACAAGGCCGCCGCCGCGGCGGTCGGCAAGCTCATCGCCGAGCGCGCCAAGGCCGCCGGCGTCACCGCCGTCGTGTTCGACCGCGGCGGCTATCTGTTCCATGGCCGGGTCAAGGCCCTGGCCGACGCCGCCCGCGAGGGCGGGCTCGAATTCTAGGAAAGGGACACCGCATGGCACGTACCCCAGGTGGCGGCGGCGGTCCGCGCTCTCCCGGCGGCGCCCGCAGCTCCGGCGATGCGGCGACCGGCCGCAGCGTGGCCGCGGGCGCGACGGCGACCGCCAGTCGCGCGACCGCGAGGACAGCGATTTCGTCGAGAAGCTCGTCAGCATCAACCGCGTCGCCAAGGTGGTGAAGGGCGGCCGGCGCTTCGGCTTTGCCGCGCATCGTCGTTGTCGGCGACAGCAAGGGCCGGGTCGGCCATGGCTCGGGCAAGGCGCGCGAGGTGCCGGAGGCGATCCGCAAGGCGACCGAGCAGGCGCGCCGCGCCATGATCCGCGTGCCGCTGCGCGAAGGCCGCACGCTGCATCACGACATCGTCGGCCATTACGGCGCCGGCGAAGTGATCGTGCGCGCGGCGCCGGCGGGAACGGGCATCATCGCCGGCGGCCCGATGCGCGCCATCTTCGAGGCGCTGGGCGTGCAGGACGTGGTGGCGAAGTCGGTCGGCACCTCGAACCCGCACAACATGATCAAGGCGACCTTCCAGGCGCTTGAGCCGCTCGGTGAGCCCGCGCGCCGTCGCCCAGCGCCGCGGCAAGAAGGTCAGCGAGATCCTGGGCCGGCGCGACGGCTCGACCGAAGCGCGGGAGTGAGGAGCATGGCGACCCAGCGACGCGACCGGTTCCAAGGTCAAGGTGACGCAGATCGGCAGCCCGATCGGGCGGCAGGGCTATCAGCGCGCGACGCTGAAAGGGCTCGGCCTCAACAAGCATGAACCGCTCGCGCGTGCTCGAGGATACGCCTGCGGTGCGCGGCATGATCGACAGCGTGAAGCACCTGCTGCGGGTCGAGTCGGTCTCGTGATTGCGGACGAATCGGGCGGGGATGAGATAATCGGGCCCGACGCGGCCCAGACGGTGGATGATGAAACTCAACGAGATCAGGGACAATGCCGGCGCCCATTACCGCGCCAAGCGTGTCGGGCGCGGCATCGGCTCGGGCAAGGGCAAGACCAGCGGCCGCGGCGGCAAGGGCCAGACGGCGCGCTCGGGCGTGGCCTTAACGGCTTCGAGGGCGGCCAGACGCCGCTCCACCGCCGGCTGCCCAAGCGCGGCTTCAACAACAAGATGTTCCGCAAGGATTTCCATATCGTCAATCTCGGCCGCCTGCAGACGGCGCTCGATGCCGGCCGGCTCAAGGCCGACGCGCCGGTCGATGGCGCCGCGCTGGTTGCCGCCGGCATTCTGCGCCGGCTCGGCGACGGGGTGCGGCTGCTGGCCAAGGGCGAACTCAAGGCGCCGCTCACCATCGAGGTGGCGGGCGCCTCCAAGGCCGCGGTCGCGGCGGTCGAAAAGATCGGGGGGAAGGTCATCGTGGCAGCGGCCAAGCAGTTTCCGCGTGAATGCGTTGGGGCTCCCGATCGGAGCCCGAGGAAGGACCCGATGGCGTCAGCCGCCGAACAACTCGCCGCAAAGCATCAACTTCTCCGCCTTCGCCAAGGCGACCGACCTCAAGAACCGCATCTGGTTCACGCTTGGCGCGCTGGTGATCTATCGGCTCGGCACCTACATCCCGCTGCCCGGCATCGACCCGCAGGTTCTGGCCGAGGTGTTCCAGCAGAATTCGGGCGGCATTCTCGGCATGTTCGACATGTTCTCGGGCGGTGCGCTCGGGCGCATGACGATCTTCGCCCTGGCGATCATGCCGTACATCTCGTCCTCGATCATCGTGCAGCTTCTGACGGCGGTCTCGCCGCAGCTCGAGGCGCTGAAGAAGGAGGGCGAGGTCGGCCGCAAGAAGCTCAACCAGTACACGCGCTACGGCACGGTGTTCCTGGCCGCGGTGCAGGCCTATGGCATCGCCGTGGGGCTCGAAGGGGTGCGCGGATCGTCGGGCCTGGCGGTGCTGGAGCCCGGCCTCTTCTTCCGCCTCACCTCGGTGGTGACGCTGACCGGCGGCACCATCTTCCTCATGTGGCTCGGCGAGCAGATCACCGCGCGCGGCGTCGGCAACGGCATCTCGCTCATCATCTTTTCCGGCATCGTCGCGCGCATGCCGTCGGCGCTCGCGGCGCTCCTGGAGCTCGGCCGCACCGGCGCGCTCTCGACCTTCTTCATCATCGCTTTTCTGGTGATCGCCGTCGCCGTCGTCACCTTCATCGTCTTCATGGAGCGGGCCCAGCGCCGCATCCTCGTGCAGTATCCCAAACGCCAGGTCGGCAACAAGATGTTCGGCGGCGAGGCCTCGCACCTGCCGCTGAAGCTCAATACCTCCGGCGTGATCCCGCCGATCTTCGCCTCATCGCTGTTGCTGCTGCCGGCGACGCTGGCGAGCTTCAATGCCAACCAGTCCGGCTGGGTGGCGGAGATCGCGGCTTATCTCGGCCACGGCAAGCCGCTCTACATCCTGCTTTATATCGCGCTCATCGTGTTCTTCTGCTTCTTCTACACCGCGATCGTCTTCAACCCGGCGGAGACGGCGGATAATTTGCGCAAATACGGCGGCTTCGTCCCGGGCATCCGTCCCGGCAAGAATACGGCCGACTATCTCGACTATGTGCTGACACGGCTCACCGCGGTGGGCGCGCTCTATCTCGCCGCCGTCTGCGTGCTCCCGGAAATCCTGGTGTCCGCAGTACAACGTGCCGTTCTATTTTGGCGGCACCAGCCTCCTCATCGTGGTCAGCGTGACCATGGATACGGTGGCGCAGATCCATTCGCATCTCCTCGCCCATCAATACGAGGGCCTGATCAAAAAGTCGAAGCTGCGGGGGAGACGCGGGTGAACCTGATCCTGCTGGGGCCGCCCGGGGCCGGCAAGGGTACCCAGGCCAAGCGCCTGGAGGAACGCCGCGGGCTGCGTCAGTTGGCGACCGGCGACATGCTGCGTGCCGAGCGGGCATCGGGCAGCGCGCTTGGGCGTCAGGTTCAGGCGATCATGGATGCCGGCAAGCTCGTCTCCGACGACATCATGATCGCCCTCATCGCCAGCCGGATCGACGGGATCGTAGGCGGCAAGGGCTTCATTCTCGATGGATTTCCCGCGCACCGTGCCCCAGGCCGAGGCGCTCGACGCCATGCTCGCCGCGAAGGGGCTGCGCCTCGATCACGTGATCGAGCTCACGGTCGACGAGACGGCCCTGGTCGACCGCATGTCTGGCCGTGTCACCTGCGCCGAGTGCGGGGCGAGCTATCATGAGCGTTATAACCGCCCCAAGCGCGACGGCGTCTGCGACTTCTGTGGCGCAACGCAACTGGTGCATCGGGCCGACGACCGGCCGGAAACGGTGAAGGCGCGGCTGGCCGCCTATCACGAGCAGACGGCGCCGATCCTCCCCTATTACCGCGCCAAGGGCATGCTCAATGCCGTCGACGGGATGGCCGAGCCCGACCAGGTTGCGGCCGCGATCGACCGGCTTCTCGGTGCCCCCGTCGGCGCCGGAGGTTGACTTTGATACTTTCGTTACTATATCGTCCCCGGCTCCAGGCCTCTCGCGGGCAGGAGTTGGGTCGTCCCTATTTCCTGATCTGAAGGAGAAGCGCAGGTGGCGCGTATCGCTGGCGTCAACATTCCCAATCAGAAGCGAGTTCCCATCGCGCTTACCTATATCCACGGCATCGGGCGGACCTCGGCGGAGCATATCTGCGAGAAGGTCGGCATCCCGCCGGAGCGGCGCGCGCACGAGCTGACCGACGACGAAGTGCTGCGCATCCGCGAGCTGATCGATCGCGACTATGCGGTCGAGGGCGATCTGCGCCGTGTCGTGGCGATGAACATCAAGCGGCTGATGGATCTCGGCTGCTATCGCGGCCTGCGGCACCGCAAGGGCCTGCCGGTGCGCGGCCAAAGGTACGCATACCAATGCGCGCACGCGGAAGGGGCCGGCGCGGCCGATCGCGGGCAAGAAGAAGACGGTCTAGGCGGCAGGGGACGAGGACAAAATGGCGAAGCCTGCAGCAGCGCCGCGTCTGCGCCGTCGCGAGCGCAAGAACATCACGTCCGGGCGTGGCGCACGTCAACGCCACGTTCAACAACACCATGATCACCATCACCGACGCGCAGGGCAACACCATCGCCTGGTCGTCGTCGGGCACGATGGGCTTCAAGGGCTCGCGCAAATCGACGCCCTATGCCGCCCAGGTCGCTGCCGAGGATGCCGGCAAGAAGGCCATGGAGCACGGCATGCGGACGCTCGAGATCGAGGTCAAGGGTCCGGGTTCGGGCCGCGAATCGGCGCTGCGCGCGCTCCAGGCCGTGGGCTTCTCCGTCACGTCCATCCGCGACGTGACGTCGATCCCGCATAACGGTTGCCGGCCGCCAAAGCGGCGGCGGGTTTAATTTCGCGAAGCCCCGGTGCGCCGCTCCCGGAGGCGACTGCTCCGCCCCCGATGGCGGGATCGCGAGCGCCAGGTAACGGCGAGCGACGCGGAGATTCGCGCCATGCGACATGAGGTGCGGCTCGTGACTCAGATTCAGAAAAACTGGCAGGACCTGCGTAAACCGAACCAGCTCGTCGATCGAGCCGGGCGACGATCCCAAGCGCGGGCGCCGTCGTCGTGGCCGAGCCGTTGGAGCGCGGCTTCGGCCTGACGCTCGGCAACGCGCTGCGGCGCGTGCTGCTGTCCTCGCTGCAAGGTGCGGCGGTGACCTCGGCGCAGATCGAGGGCGTGCTGCACGAGTTCTCGTCGCTTCCGGGCGTGCTCGAGGACATCACCGACATCGTCCTCAACATCAAGGGCATCGGCCTGCGCATGCACGGCGAAGGGCCGAAGCGCATGCGGCTCACGCGCCACCGGCCCGGGCGAGGTGCGCGCCGAGCAGATCGAGACCGGGCACGACATCGAGATCATGAATCCCGATCATCTCATCTGCACGCTCGACAGCGGCGCCAAGATCGCGATGGAGCTGACGGTCGAGACCGGCAAGGGCTATCGCCCGGCGACCGAGAACCGGCCCGAGGACGCGCCCGATCGGCCTCATTCCGGTCGACGCGCTGTTCAGCCCGGTGCGCAAGGTCAGCTACAAGGTCGACAACACCCGCGTCGGCCAGCGCACCGACTACGACAAGCTGTCGATGGACGATCGAGACCAACGGCGCGGTGACGCCCGAGGATGCGGTGGCGCTTGCCGCGCGCATCCTGCAGGACCAGCTTCAGCTCTTCATCAATTTCGAAGAGCCGCGCGCCGCCACCGAAGAAGAGCGGCCGAGCGAGCTGCCGTTCAACAAGAACCTGCTGCGCAAGGTGGACGAGCTCGAGCTGTCGGTGCGCTCGGCCAACTGCCTCAAGAACGACAACATCGTCTATATCGGCGATCTCGTGCAGAAGACCGAGGCCGAGATGCTGCGGACCCCGAATTTCGGCCGCAAATCCCTGAACGAGATCAAGGAAGTGCTGGCGCAGATGGGGCTCCATCTCGGCATGGAGATCCCGAACTGGCCGCCCGAGAACATCGAGGAGCTGGCCAAGCGCCTCGAAGAGCCCTATTGAGGCAAGCATCATGCGCCATCGCATCAGCGGCCGCAGCTTCAGCCGCACCTCCGCCCACCGCAAGGCCATGTTCGAGAACATGGCCCATGCGCTGTTGAAGCACGAGCAGATCACCACGACCCTGCCCAAGGCCAAGGATCTGCGCCCGGTGGTCGAGCGGATCATCACCCTCGGCAAGCGCGGCGGCCTTCATGCCCGCCGCCAGGTGATCTCGGCGCTGCAGGACGCCAAGCTCGCCGACAAGGTGATGACGACGCTGGCCGAGCGCTATGCCGCGCGCGCCGGCGGCTATTGCCGCATCGTCAAGGCCGGGTTCCGCCACGGCGACGCCGCGGCGATGGCGGTGATCGAGCTGGTCGACCGCGATCCCGACGGCCAAGGGCATCGACTCCGGCCCGAGTTCAGACCGCGGACCAGGAAACCGAAGCCGCGGACGGCCTGACGCCTCACCGCGCCAGGAAGACCGAAGCCGTCACCACGGCGTTGCCGACGGCGACCGCCAGAAAAATCGAATTGATGCCGAGGCCGAGCGCCAGCATGACCGCGCTCGCGGCGCCGGCGAACATCATGAACAGCGCGTTCATGATGTTGTTGGCGGCGATGACGCGCGCGCGGTGCGCCGGATCGCTGCGCGCCTGCATCGATCGCGTAGAGCGGCACGCAGTAGATCCCGCCCGCCAGCGCGATGACGGCGAGATCGACGACGATGCGCCAATGCGCGGCCCCGCGAGGAACGCGACCGCGCCGAAAGCGGGCCCTGAACCGCGGCGCCGCGGCTGGCAAGATAGAGGTCGAAGCCGAACACCGTGAGGCCGAGCGCGCCCAGCGGCACCAGCCGCGCATTGATCTCGCCGCGCTGCAGCCGCCCGCACAGCAGCGAGCCGGCGCCGATGCCGATCGAGAACAGCGTCAGGAACAGGGTGACGACCTCGTTGTTGGCGCCCAGCATCGCCTTGGCGTAGTTCGGGAACTGCGCGAGATAGGCGATGCCCGATGAGCCAGAACCAGGAGATGCCAAGGAGCGGCAGGCGCAGCGCCGGCTGGCGATACGCATAGCGCAGGATCGCCCAGGTCTCGACCAGCGATGTTCGGATTGATCCGGAGCTCGGGCGCGGCGGCGCGGCCGCTGCGGGACGAAGAGGCTGGCGCCCCAGCCGAGCACGGCGATCGCGATGCAGCGTCGCGCTGACGATGGCATGGCCATAGGGCGCGAGGATCAGCAGCCCGCCGGCGATGGTGCCGATGAGGATGGCGAGGAATGTCCCGGCCTCGATGAGCGCATTGCCGCCGATCAATCGCCCTCGGACAACAGCAGCTCCGGCAGGATGCCGTACTTGACCGGGCCGAAGAACGTCGCCTGCACGCCGAGGCCGAACAGCACCGCGAGCTGGAAGACGATGCTGTCGAACGCAAAGCCCGCGGCCGCGAGCACCATCACGCCGATTTCCCACAGCTTGGTGATGCGGACGAGGCGCTGTCTTCTCATAGCGATCGGCGAGCTGCCCGGCGGTCGCCGAGAACAGGAAATAGGGCAGGATGAAGATCGCGCCCGCGATCGTGACGAGGATCTCGGTCGCACGCGCATTCGCCGTGTCGGGATAGGCGATGAGAATGACCAGCGCGTTCTTGAACAGATTGTCGTTGAGCGCGCCCAGAAACTGGGTGACGAACAGCGGCAGCAGCCGGCGGCTGGCGAGCAGACGGAATTGTGATTGCGCCATGGCGGGGACGTTACACCGTCGGGCGCGCGTGGAAGGGCGGAGCATCCTCGCCGGGAGCCTCGAACCGCGCGACGCCCGCGACATGGGCATGCGCGGGCCCGCGCCGGCAGGTCTCGATCATCGCGTCGATCTCGTCTGCTTCGCCGATGAGCAGCGCCTCGACGCTGCCATCGCTGCGGTTGCGCACCCAGCCTTTGAGTCCGCGATGGGAGGCCGCCCGCACCGTCCAGGCGCGGTATCCCACGCCCTGGACGCGTCCCTCGATGACCACCCGCACCGCGCTCTCAGCCATCAACCCCCTGCCCATGCTCAGCCGAACTCGAGAATGATCTGGTCGGCGGCGAGGCTTTCGCCAGGCTGTGGCGTGGACCTTGGCGATCCGTCCGTCGCGCTCGGCGCGCAGCACGTTCTCCATTTTCATCGCCTCGATCACCGCAAGCTCCTCGCCGATTTTCACCTCCTGGCCCTGCGACACCGCGAGCGAGACCAGAAGCCCCGGCATCGGCGAGAGCAGGAGGTGCGAAAGATCGGCGGCCACCTTCACCGGCATCAGCGCCAATAGTTCCGCCGCGCGCGGCTCCAGCACCTTCACGGCAAGCGTGCCGCCGCCGCGCGAGAGCACCAGGCCGATGCCGTCGCGCGCGATCTGATAGATGCTGCGGCACGCCGTCGATGGTGACGAGAAGCAGGCGCTGCCACGGCTGCCACGCGGTGACGACGGTGTGGGTGGCGCCGGCGCCCGCGACGACGATCGCTGCGCCGTTGCGGGTCGTGCGCAGCGGCATGGCGCGCGTCGCCGTGGCAGACCGTCCATTTCTCCGGGACCACGCGGCCGCGTCCGGGGAGCTGTCCGGCGATCTCGGCCGTCGCGCTCGGCGACGATGCGCTGCGAAGCGGCGGCGACGGCGATCGGCCTGTGCCGTCTCGGCGCCGGGTCGAGGGCGCGGCCGGAAAACCCGCGGGGAAACTCCTCGGCGATGAAGCCGGTCGAAAGCCGGCCGGCGCGGAAGCGCGCGCTGGCGATCGAGCGCGGCCAGGAAGGGCAGGTTGTGCGACACGCCGGCGATCACGAACGCCATCGAGCGCGTCTGCCATGCGTGCGATCGCCGCGTCGCGCGTGGCGCCGAAGGTGACGAGCTTGGCGATCATCGGATCGTAGTAGAGGCTGATCTCGGCGCCCTCGAAGACGCCGCTATCGACGCGGATGCCTTCGCCCGATGGGCGGCGCATAGCGCACCAGCCGGCCGATCGAGGGCAGGAAGTTGCGGAACGGGTCCTCGGCATAGACGCGCGCCTCGATCGCGGCGCCGCGCCAGGCGCACATCCTGCTGCGCGAAGGGCAGCTTCTCGCCCGCGGCGATGCGGATCATCAGCTCGACGAGATCGAGCCCGGTGACCAGCTCGGTCACCGGATGCTCGACCTGGAGCCGCGTGTTCATCTCGAGGAAGTAGAACTTGCGGTCGCGGTCGACGATGAACTCGACCGTGCCGGCCGAGCGGTAGCCCACCGCCTGGGCCAGCGCCACCGCCTGCGCGCCCATGGCGGCGCGGGTCGCGGCGTCGAGGAACGGGCTCGGCGCCTCCTCGATCACCTTCTGGTGGCGGCGCTGGATCGAGCATTCGCGCTCGAAGAGATGCACGACGTTGCCGTGCGCGTCGCCCAGCACCTGGATCTCGATGTGGCGCGGCTCCTCGATATAGTTCTCGATGAAGATGCGGTCGTCGCCGAAGCTCGAGCGCGCCTCTGAGGCGGCGGCGCGGAACCCGTCGCGCACCTCGGCGTCGCCCCGCGCGATGCGCATGCCCTTGCCGCCGCCGCCCGCCGCGGCCTTGATCATCACCGGGTAGCCGACCTCGCGCGCGATCCGCACCGCGGCCTCGGCGTCGGGCATGGCGCCGAGATGGCCCGGGCACGGTAGCGACGCCGGCGGCGGCGGCGAGCTTCTTGGCCGCGATCTTGTCGCCCATCGCGGCGATGGCGCGCGCGTCGGGCCCGATGAAGATCGATCCCGGCCGCCGCCAGCGCCGCGGCGAACTGCCGCGTTCTCCGACAGGAAGCCGTAGCCGGGATGGACCGCTTCGGCGCCCGCTCGCGCGGCACGCCGCGATGATGCGCGTCGATGCGCAGATAGCTCTCGCGCCGACGGCGGCCGGCCCGATGCGCACCGCCTCGTCGGCCTCGCGCACATGGAGCGCGTCGGCATCGGCGTCGGAATAGACCGCGACGCGTCGCGATGCCCATGCGCCGCGCCGCGCGGATGACGCGGCAGGCGATCTCGCCGCGGTTGGCGATGAGGATTTTCTTGAACATGCGATCGATGCGTTGCCGCCTCGGCGGTGATGGCGTCGTCACAGCGGGATGTTGTCGTGCTTCTTCCAGGGATTGGCGAGCGCCTTGCCGCGCAGCATGGCGAGCGCGCGGCAGATGCGCCGGCGGGTGCCGTGCGGCATGATCACGTCGTCGATGAAGCCGCGGCTGGCGGCGATGAAGGGATTGGCGAACTTCTCGCGGTATTCCTCGGTGCGCGCCTCGATCTTCGCGGCGTCGCCGATATCGCCGCGGAAGATGATCTCGACCGCGCCCTTGGGGCCCATGACCGCGATCTCGGCCGTGGGCCAGGCGTAGTTCACGTCGCCGCGCAGGTGCTTCGAGCTCATGACGTCGTAGGCGCCGCCATAGGCCTTGCGCGTGATCACCGTCACCTTGGGCACGGTCGCCTCGGCATAGGCGAAGAGCAGCTTGGCGCCGTGCTTGATGATGCCGCCGTATTCCTGCGCCGTTCCCGGCAGGAAGCCCGGCACGTCGACGAAGGTGACGATCGGAATGCCGAAGCAGTCGCAAAAGCGCACGAAGCGCGCCGCCTTGCGCGAGCTGTCGATGTCCAGGCACCCGGCCAGCACCATCGGCTGGTTGGCGACGATGCCGACGGGCGCGCCTTCCATGCGCGCGAAGCCGATGATGATGTTGCGGGCATAGCTCGGCTGCAGCTCGAAGAAATCCTCGGCGTCGACGACCTTGGTGATGAGCTCGCGCATGTCGTAGGGCTTGTTGGGATTGGCCGGCACCAGCGTGTCGAGCGAGGCGTCGCCGCGGCCGGGCGGGTCCCACGACGGGCGGAGCGGTGCGCCGGCGCGGTTCGATGACGGCAGGAAGTCGAGAAACCGCCGGAGCTCCACAAGTGCCTCGAGGTCGTTCTCGAAGGCGCAGTCGGCGACGCCCGACCGCGTCGTGTGCGTCACCGCGCCGCCCAGTTCCTCTTGTGTCACGCTTTCATGCGTCACCGTCTTCACCACGTCGGGGCCGGTGACGAACATGTAGGCGCTGTCCTTCACCATGAAGATGAAGTCGGTCATCGCCGGCGAATAGACCGCGCCGCCGGCGCACGGGCCCATAACCAGCGAGATCTGCGGCACCACGCCCGAGGCGAGCACGTTGCGCTCGAACACCCAGGCATAGCCGGCGAGCGAGGCGACGCCTTCCTGGATGCGCGCGCCGCCGCTGTCGTTGAGGCCGACGATGGGCGCGCCGACCTGCAGCGCCTGGTCCATGATCTTGCAGATCTTCTCGGCATGCGCCTCCGACAGCGCGCCGCCGAAGACGGTGAAGTCCTGGCTGAAGGCGAAGACGAGACGCCCGTTCACGGTGCCGTAGCCGGTGACCACGCCGTCGCCGGGGATGCGGTTCTCGTCCATGCCGAAATCGTGCGAGCGATGCTCGACGAAGCGGTCCCATTCCTCGAACGAGCCGGCATCGAACAGCACCTCGAGCCGCTCGCGCGCGGTGAGCTTGCCTTTGGCGTGCTGCTGGGCGATGCGCCGCTCGCCGCCGCCCAGATGCGCCGCTGCCCGCTTCTCGTCCAACCGGCGCAGAATTTGCTGCATCGCGCTCTCCCCGCAGCCGCCGCAGCGACCGCTGCGACATATCATTTCCGCCGGGCCAGCGCCAGAGCGCCCTTCTCAGGCAGCGCGCAGCAATGCGTGGAAGCGCGCCGCGAGCAGGATATCGTCGCGCAAATTGGCGCGTCGCCGCATCTGCTCTTCATCCTCGCCCCATTGCTCGATCTCGAAGCTCTCGTCGATCTGCGACAGGGCGAAGGCCGTCTCGGCGTCGATTCGCGCCTCGAACAAAGCCAGCGCCAGCACCAGCGAGCCGCATGTGGAGGTGGCGAGAAGGAGCGCCGCCAGCGCCATCGCATCATAGGCCGCGACCGCGGCGGCGATGAGGTCGAGGCTCGTGCGCGGCTGGCGCAGCGGCATGACGCCGGCAGTGACGGCAAGCGGCGCGTCGTAGCGCATCTCGACCCAATCGAGCAGCGCCTGCCACGCCAGGTGCTGGCGCGCCGCCAGCGCGGGCGGCTGCTCGGCGCGATAGCACACGAGATCGGTGCCGGCGTACTCGGCGACGGCAGCAACGATCTCGGCATGGCGCGGTGCGACGAGGTCGATGGCGGTGCTGGCAAGGCGCGTCAGCGGCAGCGTGCGCGGCGTTACCTCCTCGCCCTGTGCCTGCCATTCCTCCGCGATCGCCGCGGCCAGCGCGTGGCTCGGCACGATGAGCGGCGCCTTGCCCGGCGTGCGCATCGGCTTGGCGTCGAGCACGACGGTGAAGCCGCCTTCGACCTTGCACGGCGCGGCCTCTCGGTAGAAGCGTCGCATGGCGCCGGGCCGCGCTCTCACTCTTCCGCGCGCAAGACCGGCGAAGGGATCGGGATCGTCGCCCTCGCCAAAGCCGAAGAAGGCCCAGGTCTCCCTGCAGATGCGGCGGCAGCGGCGCGGTCACGCGCAGAGCCCGCGCCGTCGGGATGCGGGAAGACGATGGCGCGGGCGTGGAGATGGAGGCGGCGCGCCTGCGGCACGCCCGGAGGGATGCGCCGCGGCGCCGCCGTATTTGCCGTCGCCGAGGATGGGCGTGCCGATCGCGGCGGCGTGGGCGCGGAGCTGATGCGTGCGCCCGGTCACCGGCTCCAGCGCGAGCCAGGCGATCTTGTCGCCGGCATAGGCGATGGTGCGGTAGTAGGTGACGGCGTACTTGCCGTCCGCGTCCGCAACGACGCGCTCGCCGCCGCGTCCCGGCAGCTTGGCGAGCGGCAGGTCGATGCGTCCCTGCCGCGGCTTGGGCACGCCGACGGTGAGCGCCCAATAGACCTTGCGCACGTCTTGGCCGCGGAACGCGGCGGCGAGCCGCGCAGCGGCGGCGACGCTGCGCGCCAGCACCAGCACGCCGCTGGTGTCCTTGTCGAGCCGATGGACCAGGCGCGGCCGCTCGCTCGCACCGAAGCGCAGGGCATCGAGCAGCGCATCGAGATGCCGCTCCGTGCCGGTGCCGCCCTGGACGGCCAGCCCGGCCGGCTTGTTGATGACCATCACGGCATCGTCGCGGTGCAGCACGGCATCGCGCAGCATCGCCTCGTCCCCGGGGCGGGGCACGAAGGGCAGCGGTGCGGCGGCAGGCTGAGGCGGCTCGCCCAGCGGCGGGATGCGCACGCCCTGTCCCGCGGCCACGCGGTCGCCGGCGGCGGCGCGGCGCCCGTCGAGGCGGATCTGGCCGGTGCGCAGCAGCTTCTCCAGCCGGCCGTGCGACACTTCCGGGAAATGCCGCCGGAACCAGCGATCGAGCCGGATCTCGGCCTCGTCCGCCGCGACGGCAATGATTCGGATCTCGCTCATGGTGCGCGATCCTAGGCAGGATTCGGCAGCGATGCCACAAAGGCCTTCAGCGCCAATGGCCGGGCACCCAGACCCAGCGGCCGCGGCGCGGGACCCAGCGACCGGGAACCCAGGCCGCGTAGGGGTGGGGCGCGTGGAGATAGCGGCCGTTGCGCCAGACATAGGTGCGGCCGTTCCAGTGCCAATAGCCGGGGCGCCAGGCCGAGCCGCCGGGCGGCCCGGGCGGCGGCGGCACCGCCTGATAGCGCGGCGGCGGCGGTGCCTGCAGCGGCGGCCCCTGCGCGTCGGCGGCGGGACTGCCGGCGAGCAGCAGCGCCAGCGCGACGGCGAGGCGGACGGGAAGGGCGATCCGGCGCGGCATGGGCGACCTCCGGGGCGTGAGCGGCGATCCTGCCGACACCAACGCAGCCCGGGCCCGCGCTACTCCTCGGCGCCCTCTTTCTGCCGCCGCAGCTTCTCCCAATAGTCCAGCCGCTTCTTGATCTCGCGCTCGAAGCCGCGCTCGATCGGGCGGTAGAAGCGCTCCCGCTTCAGCTCGTCGGGGAAGTAGTTGAGGCCGGAAAACCCGTCCTCGGCGTTGGGGTCGTAGACATAGCCCTCGCTGTAGCCGAGCTCGCGCATGAGCCGGGTCGGGGCGTTGACGGCGTGCATCGGCGGCATCAGCGAGCCGCTGGCGGCGGCCGCGCGCTTGGCTTCGCCGAAGGCGACGTAGCCGCGGTTGGATTTGGGCGAGGTGGCCAGGAAGATCACCGCCTGGGCCAGCGCCAGCTCGCCCTCGGGCGAGCCCAGGCGGTCATAGGCCTCCCACGCGGCGATCGTGTGCACCAGGGCCTGCGGCTCGGCGAGGCCGATATCCTCGACCGCCATGCGCACCATGCGGCGGGCGAGGTAGATCGGATGCTCGCCGCCCGCCAGCATGCGGGCGAGCCAATAGAGCGCCGCGTCGACGTCCGAGCCGCGCACCGCCTTGTGCAGCGCGCTGATGAGGTTGTAGTGGCCCTCCTGGGTCTTGTCGTAGAGCGGCGCGCGGCGCTGCACGGCGGCGGTGAGGCCGGCGGTGTCGAGCAGCGTGCCCGCGGGCAGCGCCGTCAGCTCCTCGGCGAGGTTGAGGACGAAGCGGCCGTCGCCGTCCGCCATCGCCTTCAAGGCCTGGCGCGCGTCGTGGTCGAGCGGCAGGGCCGCGCCCAGCGCCGCCTCGGCCCGCTCCAGCAGCGTCTCCAGCGCGGCATCGTCGAGCCGGTGCAGCACGAAGACCTGGCAGCGCGACAACAGCGCGCCGTTGAGCTCGAAGGACGGATTCTCGGTGGTGGCGCCGATCAGCACTACGGTCCCGTCCTCGACATAGGGCAGGAAACTGTCCTGCTGGGCGCGGTTGAAGCGATGGATCTCGTCGACGAACAACAGCGTGCCCTGGCCGCCGACGCGGCGCTTGCGGGCGCCGTCGAAGATCTTGCGCAGGTCGGCGACGCCGGAAAACACCGCCGACAGCGGCTCGAAATGCATCGCCGTGACCTCGGCCAGGAGGCGCGCGATCGTCGTCTTGCCGCAGCCGGGCGGGCCCCACAGGACCATCGAGGCGAGCCGGTGCGCGGCCACCATGCGGCCGATGGCGCCGCCGGGACCGAGGAGATGCTCCTGCCCGACCACCTCGGCCAGCCGGCGCGGCCGCAACCGGTCGGCGAGAGGACGCGGCGCCTGTGCTTCGAACAGCGACGTCATCGCACCGTCACGGAGAGCAGCCTGCCGTGGCGCTTGCACCGTGACCATCCAGGGCGCGCTCGACGCCGCGAGCAGCGACTCAAGCTGCGCCACGCTCTCGATCGGGCGGTGGTCGAGGTTGGCCAGAATGTCGCCGGCGGCGAGGCCGAGCTGCGCGGCCGGGCTGGCGCCCTCGACGGATTTGACCACGACGCCGCGCTCCAGTCGGCTCCAGGCCCAGTTCGTCGTCATAGGCGGGATTGAGATTGCCGACCGTCGCCCCGGCGAACGGATTGTGGCCGGCCAGCTCCTGGAGGTCGCGCGGCGGGATTTCGGGCGGCGGGCTGAGCGTCACCGTCGCCGTCGCACCGGCTCCGTCGCGCCAATAATCGAGCCGCACCGGCGTACCCACCGCAAGTGTCGCGACGCGGAAGCGCAGCGCGTCGGGATCGTCGATCGCGTGGCCGTCGATGTCGAGGACCACGTCGCCCGCGCGCAAGCCGGCCTGCGCCGCCGGACTGTCGGGCGCAACCTCCTTGATGAGGACGCCGGTCGGGCGCGGCAGGCGCAGCTCCTCGTCGAGGTCGGGCGTCACCTGCTGGCCCGAGGCTCCGAGCCACGGCCGCACGATCCGGCCGCCGTTGCGCGCCGCCTGCGAGCACGATGCGGACCATCGCCGGTGGGGATCGCGAAGCCGATGCCGATCGAGCCGCCGGAGCGCGAAAAGATCGCGGATATTGATGCCGACGAGCTTGCCGTCGAGATCGACGAGCGCGCCGCCGGAATTGCCGGGGTTGATCGCCGCGTCGGTCTGGATGAAAGAGCGAAAATCGCTGGCGCCGATCGAGCGCGCGAGCGCGGAGACGATGCCGCTCGTCACGGTCTGGCCGACGCCGAAAGGATCGCCGATCGCCAGCACGAGATCGCCGACCTCGAGCGCGTCGCTGTCGCCCAGCGGCAGCGTCGGCAGCTTTTCGCCATGCGCGTCGATCTTCAGCACCGCGAGATCGCTGTGCTCGTCCGACAGCAGCACCTTCGCCTCGAACTCGCGCCGGTCGCTGAGCACGACATGAATTTCCTCGGCGTCCTTGATGACGTGATGGTTGGTGACGATGAGGCCCTGGGCATCGACGATCACGCCCGAGCCCAGCGAGTTCTGCACCCGCTCGCGCGGCAGCCCGAACGGCGCATCCTCGCCGAAGAAGCGGCGGAAGAACGGATCGTTGACGAGCGGCGATTGCGCGCGGATGACGCGGCGCGAATAGACATTGACCACCGCCGGCGCCGCCTTCTTCACGATCGGCGCGAAGGAGAGGTGAATGGCCGTACGGCTCGACGGGCGGCGTGCGCGCATCCTCGGCCAAGGCCGGCGGCACCAGGAGCAAGGCGAGGACAACCAGGGCAATGTGCTGCATGTTCCCAATCACTTTAGCGCCGAACGCGAGTCCGGGCAGGGTTGTCCCTCGAACAGTTCCACAAACGCCGTCTTGAGCGCGAGATCGAGCTCGGGCATCGGCAGCGGTGATGCCTTGCGCCGCGAGCGAGGTCACGCCGTGCGTCGCCGATGCCGCAGGGGACGATGCCGCGATAGTGGCCGAGATCGGGATCGAGATTGAGCGACACGCCGTGATAGCTCACCGCCTGCCGGATGCGCACGCCGATCGCGCCGATCTTGCTCTCGCGGCCGCCGCCTTCGTCGATCCAGATGCCGACCCGGCCGGGCCGGCGCTCGCCCCTGACATTGAAGGCAGCCAACGCGCGGATGAGCCACGCCTCGAGCGTGCGGACATAGCTGTGCGCGTCGAGACCGCGGCGGCGCAGGTCGAGCATGACATAGCCGACGCGCTGGCCCGGGCCGTGATAGGTGAACTTGCCGCCGCGCCCGGTGCGGAACACAGGGAAGAGCCCGGGCTCGACCAGATCGGCGTCCTGCGCGCTCGTCCCGGCGGTGTAAAGCGGCGGATGTTCGAGGAGCCACACGAGTTCGCGCGCGGTGCCGGCGCGGATCGCGGCGACCCGTTCCTCCATGGCGCGCACGGCCTCGTCATAGGCCACCAGGCCGTCCTCGATTCGCCATTCCGCTCCGTCGTGCTCCGGCATCCTGCTTGCTATGCCCCGGCGGATTTGCTAATGAGCCGCGCCACACAGGCGGCACTCAAAGACCGATCGCCGCCGCCCCGCGGTCGTGGCGGAACTGGTAGACGCGCAGCGTTGAGGTCGCTGTGGGGGAAACCCCGTGGAAGTTCGAGTCTTCTCGACCGCACCATCCATCTCGCTCGCCGCATGACCGAGGGCCGCGCCCGCGGGCCCTGTGGGCGTACCAAGATATAAGACGCGATGAGCCCCGGCGGGAGGGGCTCTTTCTGCGGATGTCGGCGGGAATGCACGCCAAGGCCCCCACGCCCCCCGCGCTCGCGCGTCAGGGGGAATGGGGCTTCGCGGAATTAACGAAGGGTTCAGATACGGCCGCGGTGGCCGTGATGGTGCGGCGCCATGAGGCTGTCGGCCGCCTGCTTCTGCGCCGGCGGCATGCTGTCATAGAGCGGCCGGAACGCGGCGAGGTAGCGGTCGACCTCCTGCGCGCGCATCGCCGAGAAACGCGCCTGGGTCTCCAGCCGCTGCAGCGCGGACCGCGGCTCATTGCGGTTGGCGCGCATCTGCTCGAAGCTCTGGCGCCGTTCGGTGGCGTTCTGGCGCATGGCCTGCGCCACCTTGTCGAACTGCGCCTCCTGAGCGGGCGTTATCTTGAGTTCGGCCTTGAGGAAGGCGATGCGGCCCTCGATGTGGCTGGGACGCATCGGGCGCATATGCCGCTGCGGCCGCTGAGCCGGGGTTGCGGAAGGCGGCGGCGCGGTGGTCGCGGCTTGCGCAGCGGCCTCGCGGGTAGGCAACGTCACGGCGCCGACACCGCCCAGGGCGGTGGCGAGCAGCAGGGCGGGAAAGATGAATTTCGCGTTACGCACTGGGGTTGCTCCTTGGAAAAAAACGGCCCGCACGGGCTTGCTCATTCTAGGGCGGACGGCTGCCGGCCATCCCTTGCGC
The DNA here is from genome assembly GCA_963832575.1 of uncultured Alphaproteobacteria bacterium. Lineage (GTDB taxonomy): Bacteria > Pseudomonadota > Alphaproteobacteria > ATCC43930 > CGMCC-115725 > DATJLY01. The sequence goes on along the minus strand of CAWHUT010000005.1, from coordinate 322,754 downwards.
CGGAAAGCACGCCCGGTAGACTTGCGCCCCGGCGCGTCGCAGGAGGAAAGATGCCCGCCAATCGCTATGCCATGCTCGATTTCGATCTCGGGCCCGAGATCGACATGTTGCGCGACAGCGTGCGCGCCTTCACCGCGGCCGAGATCGCGCCGCGCGCCGCGGCGATCGATCGCGACGATGCAGTTTCCGCGCGACCTCTGGCCCAAGCTCGGCGCGCTGGGGCTTCTCGGCATCACCGTCGAGGAGGCAGACGGCGGCGCCGGCATGGGGTATCTCGCCCATGTCGTCGCGATGGAAGAGGTGAGCCGCGGCTCGGCGTCGGTCGGCCTTTCCTACGGCGCGCATTCCAATCTTTGCGTCAACCAGATTCGCCGCAACGGCACGCGCGGCGCAGAAGCGCCGCTATCTGCCGAAGCTCATTGAGCGGCGAGCATGTCGGCGCGCTCGCCATGAGCGAGGCCGGCGCCGGCTCCGACGTCGTGGGCATGACGCACTGCGCGCCGAGCGCAAGGGCGACCGCTTCGTCCTCAACGGCAGCAAGATGTGGATCACCAACGGCACCTATGCCGACACGCTCGTCGTCTATGCCAAGACCGATCCCGCCGCCGGCTCGCGCGGCATCACCGCCTTCCTGATCGAGAGCGGGCATGAAGGGATTTCGCGCCGGCGCAAAAGCTCGACAAGCTCGGCATGCGCGGCTCGCCCACGGCGGAGCTGGTGTTCGAGGATTGCGAGGTGCCGGCGGAGAACGTGCTGGGCCGCGTGAACGAGGGCGTCAGCGTGCTGATGAGCGGCCTCGATTACGAGCGCGCGGTGCTGGCCGGCGGACCGTTCGGCATCATGCAGGCCTGCCTCGACGTGGTCATTCCCTATGTCCACGAGCGCAAGCAGTTCGGCCGGCCGATCGGCGAGTTCCAGCTCATGCAGGGCAAGCTCGCCGACATGTACACGACGACTGAGCGCGTGCCGCGCCTATGTCTATGCCGTGGCGCGCGCCTGCGATCAGGGCCGCACCACGCGCAAGGACGCGGCGGGCGCCATCCTCTATCGCCGCCGAGAAGGCGACGTGGATGGCGCTCGAGGCGATCCAGGCGCTGGGCGGCAACGGCTACATCAACGATTTCCCCACCGGCCGGCTGCTGCGCGACGCCAAGCTCTACGAGATCGGCGCCGGCACCTCGGAGATCCGGCGCATGCTGATCGGCCGCGAACTCTTCGAGGAGACGGCCTGAATGCCGACCGTGCTCATCACCGGGTGCGAGCCGCGGCACTCGGCCTCGAATTCGCGCGCCAATATGCGGCGGACGGCTGGCGCGTCATCGCCACCTGCCGCGCACCCGACGCGCGCCGAGGCGCTCCGCGCCATGCGCGCCCGGCGGTCGAGATGCACCGGCCTCGAGTGTCGACCAATCTCGCCGATGTCGCGGCGCTCGGCCGCACGCTTGCCGATGAGACCATCGATGTCCTGATCGCCAACGCCGGCATCTACATCGCCCGCACCATGCCGCCCGAGGCGGTCGCGGCCGCAGCCGTGGCTCGAGAGCTTCGCCGTCAACACGATCGGCGCCGCTCGCCTGCGCCGGCGCCTTCCTCACGCAGGTCGCCCGCTCGCGCGAGCGCAAGATGATGGCGATCAGCAGCATCGCCGGCTCCGTCACCAGCGTGATCGCGCGGCGGCGATCTATGTCTACCGCTCGTCGAAGGCGGCGCTCAACGCGGCCTGGCGCGGCCTTCGCGCTCGACCATCCCGAGGTGATCGCCACGCTGCTGTCGCCCTCGCGCGTGCGCACCGACATGAACCCGCAGGCGCCCGCTCAGCGCCCGAGGTCAGCGTCACGTCGATGCGCCGCGTCATCGCCGGCCTGACCCAGACAGGACAGCGGCCGGTTCTTGCGCTACGATGGCCAGCCCGCCCCGTTGTGAACCGCACCTGAACGATGCCTGCCATCGCCACCTCGCTCGATCCGCGCTCGCCCGCTTTCCGCGCCAACGACGCGGCGATGCGCGCGCCTGGTGGCCGATCTCGATGCCGAGCTCGCGCGGATCGCGCAGGGCGGCGGCGAGGCGGCGCGCGAGCGCCACATCGCCCGCGGCAAGCTGCTGCCGCGCGAGCGCATCGCGCTGCTGCTCGATCCCGGCGCGCCGTTCCTCGAATTGTCGCCGCTCGCGGCCTTCGGCATGTATGGCGAGGACGTGCCGGCCGGCGGCATCATCACCGGCATCGGCCCGGTCATGGGCCGCGAATGCGTCATCGTCGCCAACGACGCGACGGTGAAGGGCGGCACCTATTATCCGATCACCGTGAAGAAGCATCTGCGCGCGCAGGAGATCGCGCGCGAGAACCGGCTGCCGTGCATCTATCTCGTCGATTCCGGCGGCGCCAACCTGCCGAACCAGGACGAGGTCTTTCCCGACCGCGACCATTTCGGCCGCATCTTCTACAACCAGGCGACGCTGTCGGCGGCCGGCATGCCGCAGATCGCCGTCGTCATGGGCTCGTGCACGGCGGGCGGCGCCTATGTGCCGGCGATGTCGGACGAATGCGTCATCGTGCGCAACGAGGGCACGATCTTCCTGGGCGGCCCGCCGCTGGTGAAGGCCGCGACCGGCGAGGTCGTCAGCGCCGAAGAGCTGGGCGGCGCCGAGGTGCATGCGCGCGTCTCCGGCGTCGCCGATCATTACGCGCTCGACGATGCCGCACGCGCTGGGCATTGCGCGGCGCATCGTCGCCACGCTCAATCGCCGCAAGGAGAGCCCGCTCGACATCGCCGCGCCCGAGGAGCCGCTCTACGATCCGCGCGGGATCTATGGCGTCGTTTCCAGCGACCCGCGCAAGCCCTATGACGTGCGCGAGGTGATCGCGCGCATCGTCGATGGCAGCCGGCTCGACGAGTTCAAGCCGCTTTATGGCCCGACGCTGGTGACCGGCTTTGCGCGGCTTTGGGGCTATCCCGTCGGCATCGTCGCCAATAACGGCATCCTCTTTTCCGAAAGCGCGCTGAAAGGCGCGCATTTCATCGAGCTTTGCGCGCGGCGCGGCATCCCGCTGGTCTTTCTGCAGAACATCACGGGGTTCATGGTCGGGCGCAAATACGAGGCCGGCGGGATCGCCAAGGACGGCGCCAAGATGGTGATGGCGGTCGCCTGCGCCAACGTGCCGAAATTCACGGTCATCATCGGCGGCAGCTTCGGCGCCGGCAATTACGGCATGTGCGGCCGCGCTTTCGGTCCGCGCTTCCTGTGGATGTGGCCCAATGCACGCATCTCGGTGATGGGCGGCGAGCAGGCCGCGACGGTGCTCGCCACCGTCCGCCGCGACAATGTCGAGGCGCGCGGCGGCAGCTGGAGCGAGACGGAGGAAGAAGAATTCAAGGCGCCGATCCGCACCCAGTACGAGACCCAGGGCCATCCCTATTATGCGAGCGCGCGTCTTTGGGACGACGGCGTGATCGATCCCGCCCAGACCCGCCGCGTCCTCGCGCTGGCGCTTTCGGCGAGCCTCAACGCGCCGATCGCCAAGACCGAATTCGGCATTTTCCGGATGTGAGCATGAGCACGGGCAATCTCACCCTTACGACCGACGCGCGCGGCATCGCCACGCTCACGCTCAACCGGCCGGAGCGGCGCAATGCGTTCGACGAGGCGATCATCGGCGATCTCGCCGATGCCTTCCGCCGCATCGGCGCGGACGCTGCCGTTCGCGTGCTCGTGCTGACCGGCGCGGGTGCGGCGTTCTCGGCCGGCGGCGACCTCAACTGGATGCGGCGGATGGCCGGCCAGGGCGAGGCCGAGAACGTTGCCGACGCGATGCGCCTTGCCGCCATGCTGCGCGCGCTCGACACAGCTGCCGCAGCCGGTGGTCGCGCGCGTCAACGGCGCGGCCTTCGCCGGCGGGGTCGGCCTCATCTGCTGCTGCGACATCGCGATCGCCGCGACAGATGCGGTGTTCTCCATCTCCGAGGTTCGGCTCGGCCTCGTGCCGTCGACCATCGCTCCCTATGTGGTCGCGGCGATCGGGGCGCGGGCGGCGCGGCGCTATTGCCTGACCGGCGAGATCTTTGCGGCCGCGGAGGCGCTGCGCATCGGCCTCGTCCACGAGACGGTGCCGCCGGCCGAGCTCGATGCCGCCGTCGAGCGCGTCACCGCGGCGCTTCTGGCCGGCGGCCCGCGCGCGCAGAGCCGCGCCAAGCGGCTCATCGCCGAGATCGCCGCGCAGCCCGTGACGGAGCGCGGTGATGGCGCTCACCGCGCGCACCATCGCCGCGGCGCGCGCCTCCGACGAGGGGCGCGAAGGCGTTTCGGCCTTTCTCGAAAAACGCAAGCCCGTCCTGGCGCGGTTGAGGGCAGAGGCGCGTGTTCGCGACCCTCCTCATCGCCAATCGCGGCGAGATCGCCTGCCGCATCATCCGCACCGCGCGGCGCCTCGGCATCCGCACGATCGCGGTTTATTCCGCGGCCGATGCCGGCGCGCTCCATGTCGCGATGGCGGACGAGGCCGATGCGATCGGCCCGGCGCCGGCGCGCGACAGCTATCTCGACATCGCCCGCATCATCGCCGCGGCGCGAGCGCAGCGGCGCCGATGCGATCCATCCCGGCTATGGATTTCTCTCCGAGAATGCCGATTTCGCCGCGGCGTGCGAGGCGGCCGGCATCATTTTCGTTGGGCCGCCGGCGGCGGCGATCCGCGCCCTCGGCGCGAAGGCGCGAAGCCAAGGCGCTGATGGAGCGGGCGGGCGTTCCGGTCGTCCCCGGCTATCACGGCGCCGATCAGAGCGACGCGCGCCTTCGCCGCGGAGGCGCAGCGCCTGGGCTATCCGGTGCTGGTCAAGGCATCGTCCGGCGGCGGCGGCCGGGGCATGCGCGTCGTTGCGGCGAGCGGCGCTCGATCTGGCGCAAAGCCTGGCCGCCGCGCGGCGCGAGGCGGAAGCCGCTTTCGGCGACGGCCGCCTCATTCTCGAGCGCTACCTCGCCCACCCGCGCCATATCGAGGTGCAGATCTTCGCCGACCGCGCCGGCACTGTCGTCCACCTCTTCGAGCGCGACTGCTCGATTCAGCGCCGGCATCAGAAGGTCGTCGAGGAGACGCCGGCCTCGCTCGCACCCGGCCCCCGTGCGGCGCTGCTGGCGGCGGCGGTGACGGCAGCCAAGGCCGGCGGCTATGTCGGCGCCGGCACGGTGGAATTTCTGGTCGAAGGCGAGGCGTTCCACTTCATCGAGATGAACACCCGCCTTCAGGTCGAGCATCCCGTGACGGAGATGATCACCGGCGTTGACCTCGTCGAATGGCAGCTCCGCGTCGCCGCGGGCGAGTCTTTGCCGCTGACGCAGGACGCCATCGTCTGCCGTGGCCATGCGATCGAGGCGCGGCTCTATGCCGAAGACCCCGCGCGCGATTTTCTTCCCGCCGCCGGCACGCTCGCGCATTTCCGCCTGCCGGACCCCGCGGCGGCCGTGCGCATCGAGACAGGCGTGCGCGCCGGCGACGCCGTCGGGCTGCATTACGATGCGATGCTGGCCAAGCTCGTCGCCTGGGGCGAGGATCGTGCCACCGCGCTGCGCCGCCTCGCCGCGGCGCTGGCCGACACGCGCATCGCTGGCGTGGCGACCAATCGCGATTTTCTGCTGCGGCTGCTGCGCCAGTCCGATTTCGCTGAGGGCCACATCGATACCGGCTTCATCGCCGGACATCGCGATGCGCTGATGCCGCCGCCGGCGGCCGCATCCGCCGCCGCCATCGCCGCGGCAAGTCTCTTCATTGTTGCCGAAGGCGCCGCCGCGGCCGTGCGCGCGGCAGCCAGGTCGGGCGATCCGCATTCGCCCTGGGCGCGCCGCGACGGTTGGCGCATGGCGGGCACGAAAGCGCAGGAACTCCGCTTTCGCGACGGAGCTACGGAGCGGACCGTACGCGTGCATGGTGGCGCGGATGATGCTCGCGTCGAGATCGACGGCAGGACGGTGGCAGCGCGACTGACGGAGGGTTCCTCCGGCGAGCTGGCGATCGAGCTCGCTGGCGTACGCCAAGGCGCGACCGTGGTGCGCCAGGGCATGGTGCTCACCGTCGTGTTGGCCGAGGGGAATTTCCGCCTCGTGGAGCACGATCCGCTGGCGCCCGCGGCGGGCGAGGGCGAGGCGGCGGGGCAGCTCACCGCGCCGATGCCGGGCAAGGTTCTGGCCGTCATGGTCGCGCCCGGCGCCGGCGTCACGCGCGGCCAGTTGCTCATGGTGCTCGAGGCGATGAAAATGGAGCATGCGATCACGGCGCCGGCGGACGGCGTCGTCGAGCGAGTGCATTATGCGGCGGGCGATCTGGTGGAGGAGGGCGCGTTGCTCCTCGCTTTCGCCGTTGCCGCAGACAAGGCGGGGTGAGGGATGAGGCGCCTGCCGAAGGACGTGCGGATGGTCGAGGTGGGGCCGCGCGACGGATTGCAGAACGAGGCCGGCGCGGTGCCGGCATCGGTCAAGATCGCGCTCATCGAGCGTCTTGCCGATGCGGGCTTGCGCACGATCGAGGCCGGCAGCTTCGTCTCGCCGCGCTGGGTCCCGCAGATGGCCGATACGGCCGAAGTTATGGCCGGCATCACCCGCCGCCCCGGTGTCAGCTATGCCGTGCTGGTGCCCAATATGAAGGGCTATGATGCCGCGCGCGCCGCACAGGCCGACGAGATCGCGATCTTCGCCGCGGCGTCGGAAAGCTTTTCCCGGCGCAACATCAACTGCTCGATCGCCGAGAGTCTCGACCGCTTTGCCCCCGTCGCCGCGGCGGCACGGCGCGACGGCGTGAGAGTTCGCGGCTATGTCTCCTGCGTCATCGATTGCCCCTACGAGGGCGCGGTGGCGCCGGCGGCGGCGGCCGATGTCGCGGCGCGGCTCATGGCGCTCGGCTGCTATGAAGTGTCGATGGGCGACACCATCGGCACCGGCACGGCTTCGCGTGTCGAGGCGATGCTCGCGGCCGCCGCCGCGCGCGTGCCGGTGGAACGGCTCGCCGTCCATTTCCACGACACCTACGGCCAGGCGGTTGCCAACATCCTGGTCGCGCTCGAGCACGGCGTTGCCGTCATCGACAGCGCGGTGGCGGGGCTCGGCGGCTGCCCCTTCGCGCCCGGTGCGGCGGGGAATGTCGCGAGCGAGGATGTACTCTACCTGCTCGACGGGCTGGGGCTGCGCAGCGGCGTCGATCTGGCGCAGCTCGCGGTGGCCGGCCGCTTCATCACGGCGGCGCTCGGCCGCGAGCCGGCATCCAAGGCGGCGCGCGCGCTCGCCGCGAAGGTAGTCTGACCGAGAATGGCGCTGCACCTCATCAAGCTCGCCGTTGGCGTGCACAATCTCGCCGAGATGCGCAAGCTCCAGCGCGAGCGCGCCCAGACGCGCGGGTTTTATTGCTTCTACACGCGCAACATGCCGCGGCGGCAGGACGAGGTGCTCGACGGCGGCTCGATCTATTGGGTCGTCAAGGGCTATGTCGAGGTGCGCCAGCGCATCCGCGGCTTCGTGCCGATCGTCAATCGCGACGGCGAGGCCGCGGTGCTGGTGAAGCTGGAAGCGAAGTGGCACCCCACATTTTCGCTGCCGCGCCGCGCCTTTCAGGGCTGGCGCTATCTCGCGCCCGAGGACGCACCCCCCGATCGGCCCAAGGGCGAGCGCGGCACGGAGATGCCGCCGGCCATGGCGCGCGAGCTGCGCGATCTGGGACTGTTGTAACCGGCGCCGCGGCATCGGCGCCGGCCATGGCGGAACTCGATCCTATTGCCAGGGCAGAAGCGACGCGTGGATCACGTCGTTCACGCCGTTGCCGCCGACCGACCGGATGGCGAGATCCACGTCCTTGAGGCCGAAGGTGTGCGTCGTCACCCGCTCCAACGGGAAGCGGCGCGAGGCGAGCTGCTGCAGCGCGAGCTCGCACGCCTTGTAGCTGTGACCGCGCGCGCTCTTGATGGTGACGTACTTCACCGTGACCTTGGCGAGGGGGAAGTTGGGGAATTCCGTCATCTCGCCCTGCACCACGATGGTCCCGGCCTTGCGCTTCAGCGCGTCGATGCCGAGCAGGATCGGGCCCGTGCCGGCGCCGGCGGTGCAATCGAGTGCCACGTCCACGCCTGCGCCGCCGGTGATCTCCATGATGCGCGTCAGCGGATCTTCCTTCTGGACATCGATCACGTAATCGGCGCCGAGCGCCGTGGCCACTTCCATCCGCGCGCGGTCCTTGGACGTGCCGGTGACGATGATGAGCGACGCGCCGGCCTGCTTGCAGATCACGGTCTGCGACAGCCCCTGCTGGCCCGGCCCCTGGATCAGCACCGCGGAGTTGTAGCCGACGCCGCCCTCGAACAGCGACCATTGGATGCCGTTCGCCATCGGCGTCACCAGGCCGGCGAGCTCCGGCGTGACGCCCGCGGGCACGCGATGCACGACCGCGTTCCACGGCAGATAGACATAGCGGGCGAAGCCGCCCCACAGATGCGGCGCGCGCTCGGCCGAGGTGTAGCCATAGCGGATGAAGTCGGGGTTGGAGCGCCAATCCGTGTTGGCGCAGTGGCGGTATTCGCCGAGGTGGCACCACTCGCACTTGCCGCAGGCGACATAGTGCTCGACGAAGACCAGGTCGCCTTCCTTGAAGCCCTTGCGCCGGACGAATTCCCGGCCGGCCTTGGCGATGGTGCCGATGTTCTCGTGGCCCATGATCACCGGGGCGCCGGAGGGCGGGTGCTGATAGAGCTTCACATCGGTGCCGCAGATGCCCGCGACCTCCATCTTCAGGAGGGCCGCGTCTTCCGGGATGTCCGGCATCGGATATTCGCGGATCTCGGTCTTGCCCGGACCGACCCGCACCGCCGCCAGCACCTGTTCCGCCATCGAGCGAACCTCCGGAAATGAGCACCGGACCATTTTCTGGTCCAACCGGACCATAATACGGTCCGTCAGAGCGGCGCTAGGGTGATGCGGCGTTCGCCGCTTCGAGGAACGCCAGCACCCGGGCCGGGGCGGTGGCCTCGGTCTGATCGGCGACGGGGACATCCCAGTATTCCGATCGGGGCAGGCACTCTTCGAGATAGCGCGCGGCCGAGGTCGCGTGCGATGCGTCCCGGCCCGGGATGACGAGCGCGGGGATGTCGAGGCGCAGGAGGTCTTCCGGCTCGGCCCCCGGCGCGGTGTCGCGGTCGAAGAGGCCGCGAACCATGCCGGCGACGACGTGCTTGTAGCGCTCGAGGTCCTGGCCGGCGAAGGCCGCGGCGAAGGCGGGGTCGTGCCGGATGACAGAGGCCCACGGCCCGGATTCTGGGATCGGCGCCGAAGGGCTTGCCCTCGGCGGTGACGCGGGCGACGACCGCCTCCAGCCCATGCTGCTGCACGAAGGCCAAATGCTCGGCAAAGCGCTGGTGGCTGGCGATGCGGTATCGGGCGCCGCCGACGGGCCAGATCATGACCAGGCTCGATACCGCCTGCGGATAGGAAACGGCAAAGGCCAACACCGGGCAGCAGCCCATGCACCCGCCCATGATGTGCGCGCGGGGGATGCCGAGATGGTCCAGCAAGCCCTTGCCCTGCGCGGCATAGTGGGCCCAGGTCACGCGCTCGACCCGGCCGCCGGACCGGCCGCACTCCCGCCGGTCGAAGGTGATGCAGGTATAGGACCGCGCCAGATGGTCGAGCAGCCTGACCTTGGCGTAGATGCCCTGGGTGCGCCACTTCTCCGCAGTCGCATCGAAGCCGCCGGGCGCGTACATTAGGAGCGGCGGGCCCGAGCCCGTCACCTCATAATGGGTCGCGATGCCGTCGATGAGGGCCGTCGCCATGATGCGCCCCGGTCAGCCCTTGATCTGGCGGCCCGCGCGGGCGTCCGCGATCAGGCTGGTGAAGGCATCGAGGCTGATCCTCGCGACATTGGCGTAGGTCTCGGTCGTGGCATCGATCCACTTCTCGCCGTAGCCGATGGCGGTATGCGCCAGCCGCACCCGCCCGTCGAGCCACGGACCTCCGCCGAAGCCGCCGATCACCGGGATCGACACGGCCTTCACCACCGCGGCGCCCGCCACCGGCCCGGAATTGGTGAAGTCGAGCAGCGATGCGCCGGCACCCTCGAGCAGTTTCGCCTCCGCGACGAGTTTTGCGGTCATTTCCGGGGATGCCTGGGCGCCGGCCGAATTCTGGGCGCTGTAGGGGACGCCAAGGCGCAGCGCCGTCTGCGGCGTCAGGCCGAACTGCGCGAAGACGGGAATGCCCGCGCGGACGATGGCGCGGACCGTATCGGGAAAGTCGGACGCGGCATCGAGCTTGACCAAGTCCGCGCCGCCCTCCTTCACGAGGCGGATGGCCGCCGCAAGGGCGCTGTCGACCCCTTGCTGCAGAGGCCCGAAGGGAAAGTCGCAACTGACGAGCGCGCGCGTGACGCCGCGTCGCACCGCTTTGCAGCAAACCAGCATCTCCTCGAGCGTGACCTCGAGCGGATTGGCGTGGCCCCAGAGATTGACGCCCACCGAATCCCCGACCGAGATGAAATCCACCCCGGCGCGGTCGGCGATCTTCGCGATCTGATAGTCCCAGGCGACGACGCCGACGCATTTGCGCCCGTCGCGCTTCATCTGCTGCAACAGGGGAAGGGTGACGGGGGGCTCGTTAACCGTCATGGCTTGCCTCTTTTGCCTGAATGCGGGCGCTTCATTTTTGCGCTTCTACCATGACGGCCCGCGTCTGGCTTGCCTAGGGATGGCGTGCTATCTAGCACGCCGTTCTATCGACCGCAGCGGTGGAGAGGATGCCGATGGCCGAACATGGGGTCCAGGGTCACAATCGCCAGGGCGTTCTTGCCGTCGATTGGCCGCGCACGGACTATTCGCGCGTGCCTTATTGGCTCTATCACGATCGCGACATCTACGATGCCGAGCAGCAGCGCATCTTCAAGGGGCCGGTCTGGAACTATGTCGGGCTCGAAGCGGAAATCCCCAATGCCGGCGATTTCTCCACCGCCTATCTCGGCGACACGCCCGTCATCTTCAATCGCGCGGCCGACGGTGCGGTTCACGTCATCGTCAATCGCTGCGCGCATCGCGGCGCGCTGGTGCGGCGCGAGCTGCGCGGCAACGCGCCCGAGCATATCTGCATCTATCATCGCTGGTGCTATGGGCTCGACGGCAAGCTGCTCGGCTTGCCGTTCCGGCGCGGGCTCAAGGGCCAGGGCGGGATGTCCGCCGATTTCGACATGGCCCAGCACGGCTTGCAGCAGCTCAAGGTCGCGTCCTACCGCGGGGTCATCTTCGCCAGCTTCTGCGAGGACGTCGAACCGCTCGAGGCCTATCTGGGCGAGGTCATCACCCGGCATTTCGACCGGCTGTTCACCAAGCCGGTCCGCGTGCTGGGCTATCACCGTCAGCGCGTCTTCGGCAATTGGAAGCTCTACCTGGAGAATACCCGCGACACCTATCACGGCAGCCTGCTGCACGACTTCCAGTCCACCTTCGGCCTGAGCCGCATCACCCAGACGGGCGGCGTCACCATGGATGCCCGCCACCGCCACAACCTGACCTGGTCGAAGGTCGGCACCGACGACGATGCGGAGTTCGGCAAGCTCTACAAGGAGAACAAGATCCACGACAGCAGCCTCAGGCTGCTCGATCCCGACTTGGTGGAGTTTCATCGCGAATTCGCCGACGGGATCAGCCTGGCGATTTGCAGCGTCTTTCCCAACTGCACCGTGCATCAGATCAGCAACAGCCTCGCCACGCGCCAAGTGCGCACCCATGGCCCCGGCGAGTTCGAGATCTTCTGGACGCTCTTCGGCTACGTCGACGACAGCGACGAGATGCTGCAGCACCGGCTCTTGCAGGCCAATCTGGTGGGGCCGGCGGGCCTGGTGTCGATGGAGGACGGCGAGGCGATCGAGATCACCTATCGCGCGGTGGCGGCCGAGGCCGAGGCGTGCTCGGTCATCGAGATGGGCGGCGGCGGTCCGATCGCCAATCTCACCCATCGCGTCACCGACGTGCCGGTGCGGGGTCTATGGTCCTACTACGCCGAGCTCATGGGCTTCGCGCCGGAGGGAGCGATTAAATGACCAGTGGCGGCGCCGCCACGCTGGACGCGGCGATGGCGCTGATGAACGAGTATGCCGAGCGCATCGATTCCGACCGCCTCGAGGAATGGCTCGACCTCTTCACCGAGGATTGCACCTATCGCATCGTTCCGCGCGAGAATTACGATCTCGACCTGCCGGTCTCGATCATGCTGTGCACCAACAAGAACATGCTGCGCGATCGCATCGTCGCGCTGCGCAACGCAAACAAGTACAACCTGCATTATGACCGCCACCTCATCGGCAATGTGGCGATTGGGCCGGAAGCCGACGGGCTCTGGGGGCTCGAGGCGAATTACGCGGTGTTCCAGACGGCGCTCGAGGGCGAGACGCGCCTCTTCAGCGTCGGGCGCTATCGCGATCGCGTGCGCTCGGTCGATGGGCGCCTGCTGATCCGGGACAAGCTCGTCGTTCTCGACACCTTCGCCGTGCCGAGCCTGATCGCGACCCCGCTCTGATCAACGGCCGTCAATCCCCGAAAATCCAGGTCGGCGTTGTCCAGCCTTTGAGGTCGTAGTCGCCCAGGCATTGCTCGGCGAGCGCGTCGCATTGCGCCATGATGCCGCGCTGCTTGGCGAAGGTGAGCACGTCCAGCCGGACCTGTTCGTTGTTGCCGGAGTAGTTGCGCTCGTAGAATCTCGTGACGGCCGCCGAATTCCGAGCCGCTCGCGTCCCAGATCAGCTTGAAAAGCTTGATGCGGCTCTCGGCCGTGCTGTCGGAACCGCGATAATACTGGTCGAGCAGCGGGCGCAGCTCGGCATTCTCCAAATCCTTGTAGCTCGACGGCGTGACGATCGGCGCGCCGCCGAGCGCGGTCTCGAACACATCCTTGACGCGCGGCCACGCCATGGTCGCGAAGAGACGTAAAGTGGCCGCGTATTCGAGCTTGGGCATCACGGAATTGCCGGGCCCGGGCTGCGGGTCGAGGCACATCGCGGCGGTGAGCGCCCAGAACAGGTTGCGCCACGCCACCACCTCGCCCAGCGCCGCCTGGATGCCGCGGAAATCCTCGGTGCCGTTGGCGGCAAGGCCCTTCGCCAACAGCCCGCACATGAGGTCGAGCTTGACGCCGAGGCGGGTGCCGTTCTGCAGGTTGTAGCGGTTCATGAAGCCGGACGCGGCGTAGAGGCGTTGGGCGCGTTCGATGTCGCGGTAGACGAGGATGTTCTCCCAGGCGATGAAGGCGTTGTCGAAGATGATGACCGCGTCGTTCTCATCAAACCGGCTCGACAGCGGATAGTCGAACGGGCTGTGCGCTGCGGCCTCGTAGGACGGCCGGCAGATCAGCTTGCAGCCCGGCGTATCCATCGGCGCGATGAAGACCAGCGCGAAATCCTCGGCCTTGCCCTTCGCCAACTGCACCGCGCTGTTCTGCGCCACGAACGTGGCGTTGGTGAGGGCGGAGCCGGTGGCGAGCATCTTGGCGCCGCTGACGATGATGCCGCCGTCGGTCTCCTTGACCACGTGCAGAAACACGTCACCCACCTCGTGCACCGGGCGCTTGCGATCGACCGGCGGGTTGACCAGGACATGGTTGAGATAGAGCCCCTTGGCCGCGTAGCGGCGGTACCAGGCGAGCGCGTTGTCGGCATAAGGCGCGTAGAATTCAGGCATCGCGCCGAGCGTCGCCATGAACGCCGCCTTGTAGTCCGGCGTGCGCCCCATGAACCCATAGGTCATGCGCGCCCAGATCGCGATGGCATCGCGCGCGGCCATGAGCTCCGCGGCCGTGTCGCTGACGGTGAAGAATTTATGCGTGCGGATGCCGTAGCGATCGACCCGCGTCAGCGCATCGCGGGTCGCGGGATCGTGCAGCGCATCATAAAGCCGCGCGATCGAGCGCGCGGCGTTGCGTGAGGCCGGATGCGTGGTCACATCCTTGACGCGCTCGCCATAGATATAGACCGCGCGGCCGTCGCGCAGGCTGTCGAGATATTCCCTTCCATCCATCAGCGAAGCGCCGGCTGCATCGGCTTTTGCGTCCACGAAAACTGCCCTCACGGCCGTCGTTCGCCCGAGGCCGATCATTGGGGCGGGCCGCACGCGTGTCAATCGATCCGGCCGGATTGCGATCGTTGCGGGTGCCCGGCGCCGACGGTAAGGTGATCGCCGGGCGGCCAGGCCGGCCGTCATCCCGCGAACGGTGGAAGGCAAGCCATGAAGGTCAGTGCGGCGATCGCCGAGATTCTGAAGCGCGAGGGCGTCGAGTATCTCGTCTGCTATCCGCGCAACGGACTGATCGAGGCCGCGGCCGAGGCCGGCATCAGGCCGATCCTGGTGCGGCAGGAGCGCACCGGCGTGCACATGGCCGACGCGCTCGGCCGCGTTTCCTGCGGCGACCGCATTGGCGTCTTCGCCATGCAGCAGGGGCCGGGGACCGAGAACGCGTTCGGCGGCGTGGCGCAGGCCTATGCCGAAATCGGTGCCGATGGTCATCATCCCGGCGGGCCATCCGCGCGCCCAGGCCGGCGTGAAGCCGAATTTCAGCGCCCAGCTCAATTTCCGCCACGTCACCAAATCGGTCGAGCAGGTGACCGTGCCGTCGGCGGTGCCGGACGCGATGCGCCGCGCCTTCACCCAGGCCAAGAACGGCCGCCCCGGCCCGACCATGGTCGAGGTGCCCGCCGATCTCTGGAACGAGGACGTGCCGGAGCCGCTGGTCTACGACAAGACGCCGCGCCTGCGCGTCGGCCCCGATCCGCGCGCGGTCAGCGATGTGGCGGCGGCGCTGGTCGCGGCCGAGCGCCCGGTGATCTTCGCCGGCCAGGGCATTCACTACGCCAAGGCCTGGGCGCAGCTCCAGACGCTCGCGGAATTGCTGGAGGCGCCGGTCGGCACCAGCATTCCCGGCAAGAGCGCCTTCGACGAGACGCATCCCCTGGCCTTGGGCGCGGGCGGGTCGAGCTTCGGCAGGCATTATTACCGCGTGCTGAACAACGCCGATCTCGTCTTCGGCGCCGGTTGCAGCTGGACAGCGACGCCCTTCAACATGCAGATGCCCAAAGGCAAGAAGATGGTGCATCTGACGCTCGATCCGGCCGACATCAACAAGGACATCGCGTCACAGCATGCGCTCATCGGCGACGCGGGCCTGGCGCTCGATGCGCTGATCGCGGAGGTGCGCGATCGGCTCAAGGGCAAGCCGCGCGGGCGGCTCGCCCGCGTCACCGGCGAGATCCGCACGCTGCGCGAGGAATGGCTGGCGCAGTGGATGCCGACGCTCACCTCCAACGCGACGCCGCTGTCGCCCTACCGCGTCATCTGGGACCTGATGCATACGGTCGACGTGCCCAATACCATCATCACCCATGATTCCGGTAGCCCGCGCGACCAGCTCGTCCCGTTCTGGCAGTCGAAGACGCACCGCTCCTATCTCGGCTGGGGCAAGAGCACGCAGCTTGGCTACGGGCTCGGCCTCGCCATGGGCGCGAAGCTGGCGGCGCCGGACAAGCTCTGCATCAATCTCTGGGGCGATGCGGCCATCGGCTTTACCGGCATGGATATCGAGACCGCGGCGCGCGCGCGGCTGCCGATCCTGTCGATCCTCCTAAACAACTTCACCATGGCGGCCGAGCTCAACGTGATGAAGTACTCGACCGGCAAGTTCCGCTCGACCGATATCAGCGGCAATTACGCCGATCTCGCGCGCTCGCTGGGCGCTTGGTCGGAGCGCGTGACCGAGCCTGGCGCCATCGTTCCGGCGATCCGGCGCGCGCTCGACAAGATCAAGGACGGCCAGCCCGCGCTCATCGAGTTCATCACGGAGCAGTCGACCGAACGGTCGAGCGACCACTAGCCCTTATGCGATCGACGGGGCCAGCCGGTCGCGTCCGGGCCCGTAGTGCTGATTGGTTTGCGCCGGGTTGCGGTTGTAGAGATCACGCCCATAGAACGGGTGGCGCATGCTGCGGATCTCGTGGTCGATGGTGAAGAGCACCTTCTTGGTGTCGAGGTCGATGATGTCCTTGAAGCGGTATTGGTGCTGATTGCTTTCCTGGAAGATCAGCCCGCGCTCCAATAGGCGCCGATAGGGACCGAAGAAGTCGGCGACATAGACCTGGATGTGGTGGCCATCGAAGGGCTGTTCCGGCGCGTCGGTCTCGGTGAAGATGAATTCCTGGCCCGCCCCGACCGAGACATGCGCGCTCTTGCCGTTCTTCTCCGCGACGACATCGGCCGCGGCGCCGACGATCTCGCGATAGAAGCGCGCAATGCCGTCGGCGGTGCCGGGCGACACATCGAACTCGATATAGCCCATGCCGAGCGAGACCGGGCCGAAGCGGCTCTCGTCGGGCGCGTGGCAGTTGATGCGATTGCCCCAGGGGGAGATCGTCTCGACGCGGTCGTTGCGCTCGTGGAAATCGAAGCGCGTGCCGTCGAGGGGTTGGCGCATTTTCGCCAGCCGCTCTAGCAGCGCTTCGCGGTCCGGCAGCACCAGCCCGGTCGCGCCGCGCAGCACTTCCGCCTTGCCGGTCGGGAGGTGGAACTGGCTCTGGCCGACATTGATCCACATGTTGTTGATGCCGACATTGATGACGGGATCGCGGGTGAGTCCCAGTCCGATCACATAGAAGAGGGTCGACAGGCCCTGGTCGGCGATGGCGGTGTTGACGTGGCCGAGATTGACGATGTTGCCGACATTCTCGACTTCCCGATCGTAGGTGCGCGCTTCCATCACCGCCTCCCGTTGCCGTGTTCCGGAAGGTAGGTATGCGGCCTGCCGCGGGTCAAGTCTTGTCCAGCGTAACGCGCCGGCGGGCGAGCTTGTCGCCCGTCTCGAAATAGCGCCCGGTCACGGCGAGCTCGGCTTCCTCGGCGTTCTCGTCTGTCCATTGCGTCAGCGCATAGCCATGCCACGGCGCTTTGAGCGACAGTGCCGGCAGCCCCAGCGCCGCCCATCGCGTCTTCGCGGCCTCCATGAAGTCGCGCCGCGGCAGCGACACCGGCAGATAGGGGTGGCCGCGGCAGGCATTGATGAGCAGCGCCGAGGCCTGGTGCTGATCCTCGTTCGGCGCGATCGAGGGATCGAGGCGCGGCACCTTGCCGCGAATGATCTCGGCGTCGCGGTGCGGCTGCATGCTGTAGGAGAGCGCCCACAGCACCGCGTCCATCGAATCGGGATCGACATCGGCATCGACCGCGATCAGGATCTTGCCGAGCGAGGGATCGAACGACGCGGCCGCGTGCAGGGCCTGCCATGCCTGGCCCAGCGCCGGCCGGTCGAGCTGCACGACGAACAGCATGTTGCAGCTCGCCATCTCGTGGCAGGCGACCTTGGTCACCGACGGAATGTTGCAGGCGTCCCGCAGGTGATGCAGATAGATCGCATCAAACGCGGTCTTGCGCAGGACCGTGCTTTCGCTCGGCGGAAACTCGCTGACGATGCCCTGATAGATCGGCGCGCGGCGGTGCGTGATGGCGGTGACCTCGAACAGCTTCTCCATCTTGCGGGGCCCGAGATAGCCGCTGGCCTCGCCGAACGGCGCCTCCGGCTCGAGGATGTCGGTGCGGATCCGCCCCTCGATCACCAGTTCGGCGGTGGCGGGGACCAGGGCGTCGAAAGTCTCGGCCGGCACGACATCGATCGCGGCGCCGTTGAGCGCGCCGGCGACGCCGTATTCGTCGACGCCATAGGGCACCTTGCTGGCGGCGGCGAGCAGCAGTGCCGGCGGCCCGCCGATGAAGACCGCGGCCTCGAGCGGGCGCCCCATCCGGCGCGCTTTCTCCCAGTGGATGGCGAGATGCTGCGACGGCACATCGGTGGCGCAGCCGATACGGTCCGGTCCCTTGATCATGCCGCGATAGATGCCGAGGTTGTAGCGCCCGTCCTCGGGGTCGCGCGTGACCCAGACGCCCGCGGTGATGAAGGGTGCGGGATCGAATCCCGGCGTCGAGATGAGGTGCGGGAAGCGGTCGATGCCCTCGCCGAGATCGGGCGCGCGGACCACGATCTCCTTCACTGGTGCTTCGTCGCGTTGTACCGGATGGGGGGCGATCGGGTTGCCCTGGACGCTCGCCCATTTCTGCCCGATCTCCGCCGGCGCCACGTCGAGCGCCGCGCCATAGACCGCGCGCGAGCTGCCGAGAGAGCCGAGAATGACCGATCCGTCGAAGGTCCGGCCCCGCGCATCCCGCACGTTGCGGAACCAGAACGCCTTGCGCTGATCCTCGGGCAGACCGCGGAACTGCAGCCGCACCAGCGGCACGAGCTCGGTGTCCTTGCTCATGGGCGCGTCGATGATGTGCAGCAGGCCGTGGCGCGACAACGCATCGATATAGTCGCGCAAATCCCGGTAGGGCATCATCGGCGTCCATCGTCGAGGTTGGCGGGCTCGAATGGGCTCAACAGCGCGAAGAGCCGGCGAACCTCAAGAAAGCAGCTTAACAATGACGCCATTACCGGTCAATTTGACCGAGCCTATGAAGGGGACGAATGAATGACGGTCATTGTCGATGCCTTTCGCCTGGAGCGCCGGCGGCGCAAGGCCGTGAAGGCGCGCGACACCTTGGATCGCCACGCCTATTTCGGCGGCGTGGCGCAGGCGCGCTTCGTCCTGCGCAAGGTATTTCGGCTGATCGAGGACGAAGCCCGCCAAGCCGGCATCGATCCCTTGGCGCACCAGGCGCTCATCCAGATTTACGGCAGCGAGGATCGTGCGCTGCGCGTCAAGGAGATCGCCGAGCGGCTCGACATCTCCGCGGCTTTTTCCTCCAACCTCGTGACGTTGCTGGTCGACAAGGGCTATGTCGCGCGCCAGCGCGACAAGACCGACCGGCGCGTGACCTGGGTCGCCGTTACCAGGGCGGGGCGGACGCTTTTGCATCGCATCGACGAAAAGGTTCAGAGCCACGTGGATCATTTCACGCGTACTCTGACGCTCGCCCAGTGCGAAGCGGCGATATCGATTCTGATGTTTTACGTAGGGATTTCCCTGCGGCCATCGCGCGCGGCCAGATCGACGCGATAGATTGCTGAGTTGACACAGCTAATCGACATTGTCACACTGACGCAGTGCCGGCATCGCGCGAGGCTTGCTTGTATGGCGGCACGGAGCGGATCGGAAGGACGTAAATGGGAATGCGCACCGGCCGGGACTATCTCGACTCGATCCGCGCGGACGGACGGCGCGTCTATATCGACGGCGAGCTGGTTCGCGATGTCGTTTCCCATCCCGCGTTCCGCGGCGCGGCGCACACGATGGCGCGCCTGTGGGATGTGGCGGCGGACCCGGCCAACCGGGATGTCATGACCTTTCCCTCGCCCATCACCGGCGACCCTGTGCTGCGCTGCTATCAGATCCCGCGGTCGCCGGCCGATCTCACGCTCGCTCGGCATATGAGCGCGCGCTGGGCGGAAGAGACGTTCGGGCTGATGGGGCGCACACCCGATCATGTCGCGCGCTTCCTCGCGGGCTATGCTAGCAAGCCCAGCGTCTTCGCCGAGCTGGCGGGGAAGGATTTCGCCGCCAACGTCGTGCGCTATTACGAGCATGCGCGCGACAATCATGTCTATCTTTCCTATGCGATCGTGCCGCCGCAGATCGATCGCAGCAAGCCCGCGCACAAGCAGACCGATCCGACGCTGCATGCCGGCGTGGTCAGGGAACGCGATGACGGCATCGTCCTCAAGGGCGCGCAGCAGCTTGCGACCGGGGCGGTGTTTTCCGACTGCATCTATGTGAGCTGCATCCACCCGATGCAGCCCGGCGACGAGGCCTATGCCTTCGGCGCGGTCGTTCCGGCCAATGCCGACGGCCTCAAGATCTACACGCGGCGCTCCTATGCCGCCTCGGCCACCAGCAGCTTCGACTATCCGCTCTCGACGCGGTTCGACGAGACCGACTCCTTCGTCGTCCTCGACGATGTCTTCGTGCCGTGGGAGCGCGTCTTCTTCTACCGCAACCTCGCGCTGTGCCGCGACCAGTGGTGGCGCACGCCGGCGCATGTCTACGGCAACCACCAGGCCCAGGTGCGCTACGCAGTGAAGCTGCGGTTCCTGCTCGGCCTCACCAAGCGCGTGTGCGAGATCACCGGCATCGATCCCATGCCGCCGGTGCAGATCCAGCTTGGCGAGATGGCGGCGTTCGCCACCATCATCGATGCCATGGTCCAGGCGCAGGAGCATCAGGCGACGGTGGACGCGGAAGGCGCGGTGTGGCCGTCCAAGACCGCGCTCTATGCCGTGATGTCGCTGCAGTCGGAGATCAATCCGCGGCTTCTCGACATGGCGCGCGAGCTGGCGGGCGGCTCGCTGATCATGCTGCCGTCCTCGGTCAAGGACTTCGCGACGCCGGAGGTGGCGGCCGATCTCGAACGCTACGTGGCGTCGCCGGGGTTCAGCGCGCGGGCGCGCGTCGGCGTGCTGAAGATGGCGTGGGACCTGCTCGGCAGCGAATTCGCCGGCCGCCACGAGCAATACGAGAAATTCTATGGCGGGGCGTCGTTCCTGGTAAAACAGAACATGGCGCGCGCCTATGATTTCGCGGCGGCGACGGCGATGGTGGATCGCGCCCTCGCGCTGCCGCCGGAGGATTGAGGGCTCGCGCGCGGGCATCGCGGCGGGCAGGCTCGGAGAGGAGAGGGTCATGAAAAAAGCAAGGCGGTCGATCCTTGCCGTGGCATGCGGGCTCGCCGTCTTGGGCTGGCTTCACGATGCCGTGGCGAAGGACCTGATCCGTGTCGAGGACGGGCCCTATATTTCCGGCGGCGCTTTCTACATCGCCCGCGACAAAGGCTATTTCGACAAGCTCGGCCTCACCATCGAGACGCGCTATTTCGACGACGGCGCGCTCGCCGTACCGGCGTTTGTCTCGGGCGAGCTCGACCTCGGCGGCCTGACCGCGGCGGCGAGCCTCTTCAACAGCATCGCCAAGGGCGCGCCGCTGGTCGTGCTGCTCGACCGCGGCCAGAACAGCGCCGGGCGCGCCTATACCGCGACCGTTGTTACCAACGCGCTTTATGACCAGGGCGTCCATTCCCTGGCCGATTTCGCCAAGCTCAGGGGCAAGCGCATCGGCGTCAGCGCGCTCGGCAGCATCAATCAATACAATGTGGCGGTCGCGCTGATAAAATTCGGGCTCGACCCCGCCACCGACGTGCAATGGACCGTCAACATTCCCCAGCCTGACCTGATGAAGATGGTTGGCCAGAATCAGGTCGATGCGACCGACATCGCCTATCAGTTCGCCACCTATGCGCAGAACAACAAGATGGGCCACATCGTCGCGACCGGGGACGAGATGGCGCCCAACGGCCAGATCGCCGTTTATGGCGGCCGCCGCGATTTCATCGCTCAACACCGCGATGCGGTCGTGCGCTTCGCGATGGGTTATCTGGCGGGCATCAAGCTCTTTAACGCCGCGGCCGCCGACCCGGATCATCATCCCGACGTGCTGGCGATCCTCGCCAAGAACACCGTCCTCAACAAGCCCGAGCTGGTGAAGGCGATCGCGCCGCATTGGTCTTTCATCAATGCCGACGGCGCGCCCAACGTGAAATCCATCATGGCGATGCAGGCCATGTGGGCGAGCAAGAATTTCAAGCTCGTGGAGCATCCCGTGACCGAGGCGCAGCTCTTCGATCTCTCGATCGCCAAGGAAGCGAATGCGCGCCTGGAAAAAGAAAAACCGTTCGGGCCCTGAGCGACGGAGCAGTGCATGACCGACGAATTGTGGCGCTGGGACGCGACCGCCCAGGCGCAGGCGATCAGAACGCGGCGGATCTCCAGCCGCGAGGCCGTGGCGAGCGCGCTGGCGCGGCTCGACCGGGTTAATCCGCGCCTCAATGCCGTCGTTGACGTGCTGCGCGAGGATGCGCTCGCCGCCGCCGACCGCGCCGACGCGGCGGTGCGCCAGGGCGCGGCGCTGGGGCCGCTCCATGGTGTGCCCGTGACCTTCAAGATCAATGCCGATTATGCCGGCCGCGCCACCACCAGCGGGGTCGTCGCCTTCAAGGACAGGATCGCGCCCGAGGATGGCCCGCCCGTCGCCAACTGGCGAAGAGCGGGCGCGGTGGCGATCGGCCGCACCAACGTGCCGGCCTTCTGTGCGCGGTTCTTCACCGACAACGATCTGCACGGCCGCACGCTCAATCCCTGGGATGCCACGCGCACGCCCGGCGGCTCGACCGGCGGCGGCGCGGCGGCGGTGGCGGTCGGCATCGGCGCCCTGGCCCAAGGCAGCGACCGCGCCGGGTCGATCCGCTATCCCGCCTATGCCTGCGGCGTGTTCGGCCTACGCCCCAGCTTCGGCCGCGTGCCGGATTTCCATGGCACGGGCATCGAGCCTTCGATCCACACGCATATGAGCGCGGTCGCCGGGCCGCTCGCGCGCAGCATCCGCGACTTGCGCCTGGGCCTTGGCGCCATGGCGGCGCGCGACCCGCGCGATCCCTGGTGGGTGCCGGCACCGCTCGACCAAGCCGCCGTGCGCCCGGTCCGCGTCGCCATGGTGGCGAATGCGGGCGCGATCAAGGCCGACCCGGCCGTCGTCGCGGCGGTGCGCCAGGCCGCGCACTGGCTCGAAGACGCCGGCTACGTCGTCGAGGAAGCCTCGCCCCCGCATCTCGACGAGGCCGCCGATCTGTTCTTCACCCTGGTGCGGACGGAGGAGCGCGCCGGCACCACCAAGATGATCGAGGAGCAGGGCGATGCCGCGCTCAGGCGGGCGCGCGCCTCGACCATGAACTATGCCGTGGAACTCGACCTCGACGGCTATGTCAAGGCGCTGGCGCGGCGCTCGACCATTCTGCGCGAATGGCTCCTGTTCTGCGAGCGCTATCCGCTGCTGCTGATGCCGGTATGCTGGGAGCGGCCGTTCCCGATCGATTTCGATCAGCAGGGCGACGCGGCGGTGCGGCGCATGATGGACGCGCATCACCCCATGCTCGCCGTCTCCGTCCTCGGCCTGCCCGGCCTTTCGGTTCCGACCGGTTTGGCCGAGGGCGTGCCGGTGGGCGTGCAGCTCGTCGCCGGCCGGTTCCAGGAAGAAACCTGCCTTGCCGCCGGCGAGGTGCTGGAGGCGCGCACCCCGATCCGGCTGCCGATCGACCCGGTGATCTGACCGGCGCCCGCGTCAGCGGTCGCTGTTGCCGACGGCCCAGGGCGCGACCTTGGCGTCGATCCATTGCTGCAGCTTGATCACCGCGGCGCCCATCAAGGCGAGGACCACGAGGCAGGCGAAGACCTTCTCGGTGTCCATCACCTGGCCGGTGCTGATCAGCAGGTATCCCATGCCGCTGCGGCTGGAGCCGCCGATCATCTCGGCGGCGACGACCAGGATGATCGCCACGCCCATGCCGAGCTGAAGCCCGGAAAAGATGCTGGGAATGGCGGCGGGGATCACGACCTTGAGCTGGATTTGCCGCCGGTTGGCGCCCAGATCCTCCGCCGCCTTGAGGAGGCCGCGATCGACCTGGCGCACTCCGGAATAGGTGCTCATCACGATCGGAAAAAAGGCGGAGACCGCGCTGATCACGATCTTGTAGGTCTCGCCGGTCCCGAGCCAGATGATGAGCAGCGGAATGAGCGAGATCTTGGGCAGCGGATAGAGCGCCGCGATCCACGGATCGGCCACGCGCGCCACCAGCCGCGACATGCCCATGAGCACGCCCAGGAAAATGCCGGTCGCGGCGGCAATCAGAAATCCGGCGAAGATGCGCAGGAGCGTGACGGCGAGGCCCATCAGCATCGAGCCGTCGAGCGTCATCTGCACCAGCGCCACCGCGATCGCCGTCGGCGAGGGGAGATAGATCGGCGGGATATGGCGCAGATCGACGAAAAGCTGCCATGCCACGATGAACGCGACGACGGTGAGCGCGGGCAGCGTCAGCTCGCCAATACGGCCCCAGCGCGGACGCGCGCGCGTCGTTCCCCGTCCTGCCTCCAGCTTCGCTGTCGCCATCCGGTCCTCTCCCGCGCCGGTCAGCCGGCCGCGTCCTGATCCGCCATCGCCCGCGTCACCTCTTCGCGAATGAGGTGGAAGGCGCGGTCGAAGAGCGCGCCGAAGCGCGGCGTGTTCACCATCTCGATCGAGCGCGGCCGCGGCAGGTCGATCGGGATCACTTCCTTGATGCGCCCGGGCCGCGCCGTCATCACGATGACCTCGTCGCCGAGCAGGATCGCCTCGTCAATCGCATGCGTAACGAACAGCACGGTCTTGTGGAATTCGTCGAAGATCCGCATGAGCTCTTCCTGCATCACGATCTTCGTCTGCGCGTCGAGCGCGGCGAAGGGCTCGTCCATCAGCAGGATCGACCGCTCCAAGATGAGCGCGCGGGCCAGGGCGACACGCTGACGCATGCCGCCCGAAAGCTGGCCGGGCAGGCGCCGCTCGAAGCCTTTGAGGCCGACCGAGGCAATGAGCGCCTCGGCCTTGGCATAGCGCTCCCGCCGCGACACGCCCGCGACCTCGAGTCCGAAGGCGATATTGTCGATGACGCTGCGCCACGGAAAAAGGTTGAGGCTCTGCCACACCATCACCGAGTCCGACCCGAGCGGGCGGGACGTGCCGCCGCGCGCGGCATCCGCGATGCGCACGCTGCCGCGCGTCGCCTTTTCCAGGCCGCCGATGATCTGGGCGAGCGTGCTCTTGCCGCAGCCGCTCGGGCCCAGGATGCAGGCGAAGCGGCCCGAGCGGAAATGATGCGTGAAGCGATCGAGTGCCGTGACGCCATCACCCGAACGCGCGTTCCAGACGTGGGTCAGTTCCTCGACGAATACATCCACGACGTGCCGCGCTTGCTGTTCCGGCCTTCGGGGAAGAGACGGGAATGGGCAAGAAAGCGACGTCTCCACGCCCAGCACCGCCGGACTGACAAACTAGGACCCGGGCGTCACGCCGTCAACGGAGCGAGGCGCAATTTATGGCCGCGCCAAGGCGGCGATCTCGTGGTCGGTGGGAAAGCGGCCGAGCTGCTTCTTGGAGAATTTGAGCGCGCCGTCGACGCTGATCTCGAACACGCCGCCGCGTGATTTTACGAGCGCAACCTCCGCGCCGGCCAGTTTCTCGAGCATGGCTCTCGCACGGAGAGCGCGCGGCTCGTAGCTTCACTGCACGCAGTATTCGATGGCGACTTTCATGGCGTGGCACTCCTCGCCGGGACGGATACCGAGTTTAACCGCGATCGGCGCTTCCCGCCAGCGCTCGCGCGGCCCAGAAATGACTGGCGCGCGCGGCTTCCCCGCGCCAGATTCCGCCGCCTCACGACGGGTGCTCCCATGACGCTGACCCTGGTTCCCCTGACCTCGCTGGCACGCTCGGCCGGATGCGCGGCAAAGATCGGCCAGGCGGATTTGCGCGCGGCGCTGTCGCATCTGCCCCGCGCCGAGGATCCGCGCGTGCTGATCGGGCATGACACCAGCGACGATGCCGCGGTGGTGCGGCTCACGGACGAGATCGCGCTGGTCGAGACCGTCGATGTGTTTCCGCCCATCGTCGATGATCCCTACGATTACGGCCGCATCGCCGCCGCCAACGCCTTGAGCGACATCTATGCGATGGGCGCGCGGCCGCTCAACGCCTTGAGCTTCGTGGCCTGGCCGGTCGACACGCTCGGCACCGGCCCGCTCGCGCGCGTGTTCGACGGCGCGGTTGCCGTGTGCGCGCAGGCGGGCATCGCCATTTCCGGCGGCCATTCCATCATCGACGAGGAGCCGAAATTCGGCCTCTTCATCACCGGCACTGTCCATCCCGAAAAAATCGTCAGCAATGCCGGCGCCAAGGCCGGCGATGTTCTCGTGCTGACCAAGAAGATCGGCACCGGCATCCTCACCACCGCGGCCAAGCGTGGCAAGCTCTCGCGCGATGGACTCGCGGCGGCGGTCGGATCGATGGCGGAGCTCAACCGGGCGGCGGCCGAGGCGATGTGCGCCGTCGGCGTCAATGCCGCGACGGATATCACCGGCTTCGGCCTTCTGGGCCATCTCGGCAATATCCTGCGCGCGTCGAGCGCGGCGTCGGGACATCCACTCGGCGCGGCGATCGCCTATGCCGACGTGCCGCTCTTCGATGCTGTCGAGGAATTTCTCGAGGCGGGCCTCTGCCCCGGCGGCACACGGCGCAACCTCGACTTCGCCGCGCCCGCGACGCGCTTCGCCGACCACCTGCGCGAGCCGCAGCGCCTGCTGCTGGCCGATGCCCAGACCTCCGGTGGCCTGCTGATCGCGGTCGATGAGCGCCGGCTCGACGCGCTCCTCGCACACCTAAGGGCCGGCGGTGTCGGCGTGCGCGCGGTCATCGGCCGGGCCGTGCCCGCGGACACGCCGGGCACTATTACCGTCGCCTGAATTCGGCGGAAAGGAGTAGGAGTTGAACCTACCGGAGACGTCTGACGCCTCCCACCGGATTTGAAGTCCGGGCGCCCCACCGGGGTGCGTTTCCCTTCCATCTCGGATGCGTTGCATTTTATGCAATCGCCGCTTGCCAGGATCGTACGGCAGGTTGAAAATCCGTTCTTTCGACATCGACATATCATTTGGGGGATGAGTTATGGAAGTGGCGGGCTTTACAAGAACGTTCGTAATCGACCAGGGCACCGTCCTGGGCATGGATCAGCTCTTTGCGGCGCTCTTCAACCAGCCGTTGAACGATCCCAAGCGGGAGGGCATCTGCACGGGCCTCTCGATGATCTGGCTCGCCCGCCTGATGATGTGGCACGATGAAACTCCCGAGCAGCGTCAGAAAGCGCTCCACAGCGTCGGCGGCTATCGCTGGGGCGGCAAGACGCAGGACATTCATCTCGGCGCCGGCGGCGGCGGCGGCATCGACAGCGATGCGACCTGGAAATCGCACTACGACGCGGCGCTCAAAGTCTATGTGTTGTCGATCATCACCGGCAGCACGGTCGGCTACGGCTACACGGACAGCAAGGACACGGCCAAATCCTTTGCGCCGTCGATCACAGGCGCGCGCACCTATCGCCTGTGGAACGTCGGTCTGCGCGTCGCAGGCGGCAGCGCCGGCCACATGGTCGCTTCCTACGCATCGCGCGGCAAGCTCGGCTTGAATCGGCATCTTTATTTCTTCGATCCCAACATGGGCGAGTACCGGATCGGCACGGGCGACGCCGAGAAGTTTACCGCGGCCTGGCTCGATGCCTACGGCGCGGCCTTTCTCGGCATTAACTATCTGGCGTCGTTTGGGGTGCAGCGGGGGTAGCGGGCCGCCCTGTGGCGTCATCCCCCCGGCCCGAAGGCCTGCGCCACCGTTTGTACGATCTCGTGCGCGTCGTCGATGCGCCGGGTGAATTTGACGCGGTCGAAATATTCCAGGAGCTCGATGGCGACGTTGCGCCCGACGCCGGCCCGGTCGCGGAACGACGCCGCTGTCACGCGGTGATCGGCCGCCTCGCTCCCGAGCGCGGCCGCCATCGCGCCCAGCTCGCGCAGGGCGAGCGGGCGAATGAAGCGATAGCGGGTGAGCCGCACGAGGAGCCCTAGGCGCCCGACCCGCACCATCAGCGCTTCGATTTTCTTGGCGTCCTCGCGCAGGGCGGCGGCGATCTCGTGCACCGAAGGTGGGCGCAGCGGGGTCTGGTCGAGCACCGGCTCGATGCGGCGCCACAAGGCGGCATCGGCGGCAACGAGTTTCGGCTGGTGCGAAGGCAGGCGCACGCCGGTGCCGTCGCGGATGATGGTGCCGTCGCGGATGAGCTCGTGGGCGACGGCCAGCGCCACCTCGCGCGGCAGCTTGATGGGAGTGCCCGCGAAAATGCGGTCCTCGCTCGGGCCCATTGCGTCGGGGGCGCGGCGATGGGCCGCAGCAAGGCCCTCGAGCACGGCCGCCTTCAATCCTTCCCAGTGCGACGGCGCAAATCCCAGGCGCGTCGTGTCGGTGGCGACCGCGCGCATGGGACGACGAGCGAAGCAGGCCGCGGCCTCCGTCGCGGTCAGATTGCGGTTGGCGGCGAATTGGCCGAGGTCCAATCCCGCGCGCGCACCTTCGAGCAGTCTCGCGAGGGCGTCGTCGTCGTCGGCCCGTTCCATGGCGGCGAGATAGGCCATTCGCTCGGGCTTGGCACGGCCGCGGCGGGGCGGGAAAATGTCGATGACGCTGCCGCCGCCGAGCGTGCGCTGAGCGGTCTGGTCGCGCAGGATCACGCCGTCGCCGCGCACCGCGCCGATGGGGTGATCGAGCAGCAATTGCACGAGGCTGGACCGCCCCGGCGCGATGCTGGCGCCCTCAAGCAGCGCGACGCGGCCGGTCACGTCGGCCGCGCCGAGATGCACATGCACCGGCGTCCAATGCGCCAGCGCGCGCTTTTCCTCGGCGAGTAGTTTCACCCGCGCGTCGAGCTTCGCGACCGGCGCCGGCGCGTCGGCCGCGACGATCCAGTCGCCGCGCCCGATGCCGTCGAGCGTGATCTCCGGGCCGGTGAGGTTGAGGGCGCAGCGCTCGCCTGCGCGCCCGACCGCGGCCGCGGCGTTTTGCGCGTGGATAGAGCGGACGCGCGCGGTGCGCCCGGCGCCGAGAACCCGCACCACGTCGCCGACCGCTACCGCGCCGGAAAAGACCGTCCCCGTCACCACCGCGCCGGCGCCGACGATGGTGAAGGCGCGGTCGATCGCCAGCCGGAACCGGCCATGCGCCTCGCGCCTCTCTTCGGTGAGCGCGGCCTCCGCGAGATGCGCCTTGAGCGCGGCGATGCCGTCCCCGGTCACGGACGAGACGGGAAAGATCGGCGCACCTCGCAGCGTCGTCCCGGCGATGAACGCGTCGATCTCTTCGCTGACCGCGGCCACGCGATCGGGCGCGGCGCGATCCACCTTGGTAAGGGCGACGGCGCCGCGGCTCGCGCCCAGCAGATCGACGATCGCCACATGCTCCCGTGTCTGCGGCATGACGCCGTCGTCGGCGGCGACGACGAGGAGAACGAAATCGATGCCGGTGACGCCGCACAGCATGTTGCGGATGAAGCGCTCGTGGCCAGGCACGTCGACGAAGCCGATGGTCACGCCCGCGGCGACCGGCCAATAGGCGAAGCCCAGATCGATGGTCATGCCGCGCCGCTTTTCGTCGGGCAGGCGGTCGGTATCGATCCCCGTCAGCGCCTTGACCAGCGATGTCTTGCCATGATCGACATGGCCGGCCGAGGCGATGATCATGCGCCGCCGCGCGGTTGCAGCCGCAGCTTGGCAAGCTGCGCCACGAACGCGGCCTCGTCTTCGAGGCAGCGCAGGTCGAGCACCAGCGCGCCCTCCTGCACGCGCCCGATCACCGGGACCGGCAGCGCGCGCAAGCGCGGCGGCGAGCGCCGTCAACGCGCGTGCCGGCGCCCTTTGCCGCGGTGGGCCGGAGCGCCAGGCCGGCGCTCGGCACACGCTGCGTCGGCAAGGCGCCGCTGCCGATCTCGCTGTCGCAGGCGATGACCGCGACCGCAAAGGCGTCGCCCAGCGCAGCCGCCATCGGCGGGGCCAGGCGCGCGGCGCAATCATGGATCTCGGCCTGGGCCGCGCCAGCGCCCGCAAGGTCGGCACGCGCTGCACCAGGCGCTCGGGATCGCCATAGAGCCGCAGCACCGCCGCCAGGGCAGCGATGGTCATCTTGTCGACGCGGAGCGCGCGCTTCAGCGGGTTGCGCTTGATCCGGGCGACGAGATCGGCGCGGCCGACGATGATGCCAGCCTGCGGCCCGCCCAGCAATTTGTCGCCGCTGAAGGTCACGATGTCGGCGCCGTTGCGCAACGCCTCCATCGCCGTCGGCTCGTGCGGCAGGCCCAGCCTGGTCAGATCGATGAGCGTGCCGCTGCCGAGATCGATCGCGAAGGGCACGCCGCGGTCGCGGCAAAGCTGCGCCAGTTCGGGCTCGGGCACGGTGGCGGTGAAGCCGGTGATCGCGTAGTTGCTGGCGTGGACCTTCATCACGAGGCCCGTCTTGGCGCCGATCGCCGCCGCGTAATCGCCGAGATGGGTGCGGTTGGTGGTCCCGACCTCGCGCAGGCGGCAGCCCGCCCGCGTCATGATGTCGGGAATGCGGAACGCGCCGCCGATCTCGATCAGCTCGCCGCGCGATACCGGCACCTCCTTGCGCAGCGCCAGGGTGTTGAGCACCAGCAGCACCGCCGCCGCGTTGTTGTTGACGATTGTTGCCGCCGCGGCGCCGGTCAGGGCGCAGAGCTGTGCCTCGATGTGATCGTCGCGATCGCCGCGCTTTCCGGTGCCAAGATCGTATTCGAGATTGCTGGCGCCGCCGGCCACCGCGGCCACCGCGTCGATCGCCTCGCGCGGCAGCACCGCGCGCCCGAGATTGGTGTGGATTACCGTGCCGGTCAGGTTGAAGACCCGGCGCAGCACCGGAACCGCGGCGGCAGCCAGGTGATTGGCGATGCGCGCCAGGAGCGCGGTCTCCTCGGGCACGGCGGCATCGCCGGTGCGAAGTTCGTCTCGGAGCGAGGCCAGTACGGTGCGGATGCCGTCGGTCACGGCCGGGCGCCCATGCTCGGCGATGAGCGGTTCCGCCTCCGGATGATGCAGGAGACGCTCCACCGAGGGAACCGCGGCGAGGCTCGGGGGCTGGTCGTTGGACACGGGCCCGATCTTAACCACGGCCGGGCCGGGACGCCACCCGTGCGCCGGCTTGGCAGTACCCGCTCGATTCCGGATGCGATAGGGTAGTGCCGACAGGCGAAACCTTGACGGGGCGCGAAGACGGTGAGCACGGAATTGGATGTGGTGATTGCCGGAGGCGGCATCGCCGGCTTGAGCGCCGGCCTCGCCTGCGCGCGTCTCGGGCACAAGACACTCGTTCTTTCCGGCGACATCCTCGGCGGCCAGCTCCTGAGCATCGCGAAGGTGGACGGATATCCCGGCTTCCCCGAGGGCATCCCCGGTTACGAGCTGTGTCCGATCACGCAGGAGCAGGCCGACGCCGCCGGCGCCGAATTCGCGGCCACCGAGCTCACGAGCCTCGCGGAAGAGGACAGACGGTGGCGGATCGCGTCCGCCGAGGGCGAAGACTACCTTGCGCGCGCGGTCATTCTCGCGACGGGGGCGGGGCTGAAAGAGCTGGGCATTCCCGGCGAGGCGCGGCTGCGCGGCCACGGCGTCAGTCATTGCGCAAGCTGCGATGCGCCGCTCATGCGCGAGCGCACCGTCGCCGTCGTGGGCGGCGGTGATTCCGCCGCGCAGGAAGCCCTGACGCTCGCCGAGTTCGCCGCGCGCGTCGTCATTCTGCATCGCGGACCCGCGCTCACCGCGCAGCGCGCCTATCGCGACCAGGTGACCGCGCACAATCGGATCGAGATTCGCTGCAACACCACGGTCGAAGAAGTGCTCGGCGATGGCAGCGTCGTGGGCCTGCGCACGCGCGAGACGGCGACCGGCGCCAGCGCCGATATGGACGCAAGCGGGGTGTTCATCTATATTGGATTGCAGCCGAATACGGGCTTTCTGGCGGGTCGGATCGCGCTCGATCCGTCCGGCCGGATCGCAACCGATCGCGCCATGCGCACCGGGCTCAAGGGCATCTGCGCGGCGGGCGCGGTGCGGGCCGGGTGGCTCGGTCGGGCCGTGATATCGGCGGGAGAAGGGGCAGCCGCCGCGATCGCCGTCGATGAGTATCTGCGCAGCGATCGCTGGCTAGGGCCACCGCAGTGACCGGGAGTTCGGAGCGACACATGGCCAGTCCCGTTACCGTCCACGATCCCCGGGGCTATCCCCCCAAGGTCACCGGCAAGCGCCTGGCGCAGCGGCCGGAGAGTCTCGACGGCAAGCTCGTCTATCTCGTCGATTGCCTGTTCGACAATTCCGAACCGTTCATGGATGAGATGCAGCAGTGGTTCGCCGCGCATCTGCCGTCGGTAAACACGCGCATCATCAAGCCGCGCCAGAGCTGGGTCGATGATGCAGACATGCGGTCGAAGATCGCATCCGAGGGCGACGCGGCCATCCTCGGCGTCGGATTATGAAGCACCTGCTCCCCGACGGTCGTCGGGCTGGCAATGTCACTGGAAGAAGCGGGCGTCCCGTCGGTCGCCGTGCATACGCATGTGTTCGCACGGCTGGCGCGGGCGACGGCACTGGCGAACGGCATGCCGCGCGCGCGGCAGGCCTATGTGCCGCAGCCCGTCGTCGATCGCACCCCGGCGGAGCTGCGCGCCTATATCGAGGGCGGTGATCCCGTCTCCGGCCGCCCCTTCGTGCAGGAAATTCTGGAGGGCCTGACCCGTCCGCTCGACGAGCAGGATCTGAAAGGCGTGTCGTTCGAGCGCTCGACCCCCCGGCTCATCGCGCCCGACACCGAGGAAAACCTGCAACTTCTGTTCATGGAGAACGGCTGGACCGACTTCCTGCCGATCATCCTGCCGACCGAAGAACGCGTGGCGGCGATGCTCAAGGGGACGAGCCATAAGCCCGACGAGGTCGTCGGGCGGATGCGGCCGACCTCGTTCCGCGAGTTCTGGGAGTACACCGTCGAGAAGGTGGCGGTGAATGCCGTCATGGCGGGCGCGCGTCCGGAATATTTCCCGGTGATCCTCGCGCTCGCGGCAACCGGGGTCACTGCGCGCTCCAGCAGTACCACCTCGATGGCCAACATCGCCGTCGTCAACGGACCGATCCGCACCGAGATCGGCATGAATTCCGGCATCGGCGCGATGGGTCCCTATAATCACGCCAACGTCACCATCGGCCGTGCCTACGGCCTCCTGTCGCAGAACCTGCAGGGCGGATCGCTGCCGGACGAGAGCTACATGGGCACGCTCGGCAACGGGCTCGCCTACAGCATGTGCATCCCCGAGAATGAAGAGCGCAGCCCGTGGGAGCCGCTGCACGTGCAGAAGGGCTTCAAGCCCGGCGACAGCGCGGTCAGCGTGTTCTTCGGCCTGCGCTACGTGCAGGAGGGATACGGGCCCCGCGATACCTGGCAGGAAAAGATGCAGCGCTGCCTGACCGCGGGCGCGCATTTCCCGCCGCTCGTCGTGCTGGACCCGATCGTCGCGCGCCTCTTCGCCGGCCGCGGCATCGAAACAAAGCAGCAGCTCATCGACTGGTGCGCCGCCCATGCGCGCCTGCCCGCGCGCGAGTATTGGGACGACCAGTGGGTGCAGACGCTGCTGCATCCGCTCGCGGTCGCCGGGGTCGAGCCCTATGCCACGCGGCTCAAGGCCAAGCCCGACGAGATCGTGCAGATGTTCGAGCCCGACGAGATCAACGCCGTGGTCGTCGGCGGCGAGACGCAGGGCGCATGGAAGATGATCGGCGCCCGCTACGAGCGCACGGTCTCCATCGATGCGTGGCGCTGAGAGCTAGCTGCGCCGCTCGGCGCCCGCTTTGATCAGCAACTGCTCCAGCACGTCGTAGGGCTGCGCGCCCACGGCGCCATAGCCGCCGGCCACGAAGGTTGGCACGCCGGTCACGCCATACTCGCGCGATTTCGCCCAGTCCGCATCGACCGCATCCTTGAAGCGGCGCGACGTCAGCACGTCGCGTGCCGCCTCGGCGTCGAGTCCCACCGATTGTGCGAGCTCGATCAGGATGCCGGGGTCGCCGATGTTGCGGCCGTCGACGAAATAGGCCTTGTAGATGGCGTTGTGGAGCGCCGCGCCGCCCGGCTGCGTGTCCGCCCATTTGCCGAGTTCCTGGGCGAGCCGGCTGTTGTAGGTGTGCGTGCGCCGGTTATAGGGAAGGCCTTCCGCATCCATCAGGCGTTTCATGCGGACATACATCGCCTCGGGGTCGATGTTGCGGCCGGCATAGAGCTCCGCCATCGAAATCCCGGCGGCGGGCGTATCCGGATGCAGCGGGAAATGTACCAGCGTCGCGTCGACGTCGAAGGTCTGCTTCAGTTTTTCAGTACGCACGGTACTGAGGTAGCACCAGGGTCAAACGTAGTCGGAGAAGATCTCGAACTTGAGCGGTTCGGTCATTGCAAGGCACTCCCGCGGCGGAATTGCCAGCACCCATTCTAGAGCATGGTCGCTGCGAGTCGAATCATCAAAACACGTCGTTCCCCGCGACGCGATGCGAACATTCCCTAAGGCGCCTTAACCAACCGCTGCGGATCTAGACAATTTGTTAGGTTTTGCCGCCTAGCCTTCGGGTGAGGGCCGTTTGAATCAGGCCTAGCCCATGTCGATCCTGCAAACGCTTACTGCCGCCATCCTGTGCCGGCGCGCCGTCAAGATCCGCGCCAAGGGCTGGGAGCGCGAAGTATGCCCTCACGCCCTCGGCTACCGGGACGGGCGCTGCAAGGTGCTGACGTACCAATATTCCGGGGGCAGTGCGTCAGGCCTGGCGGCAGACGGCGGCTGGCGCTGCTTCGTTCTGCAAGACATCCTGCGGATCGAAATCACCGACGGCGCGTGGCACACCAGTCACGACTATGTCGCCAAGCTCGAGACGAGCTTCGACTCCATCGACTGTCAGACCCGACCGCTGGTGCACGTCGCCGATTGAAACTATCGCGCGGAGTTGCGCTCGGCGAAGGTCAGGTCGGATTTCGTCCAGCGGCGAAACAGCCACGCCCACCACGTCTCGTCGTCGCGCTGCCGTGCGTGCCAGTCGGCGGTATCGGCCTCGGTTACCTCTAGCTCTAACTGGCGATCCGGCTGGCGCGCGACTTTTGCGTTCATCATTGTCCCCGGGGTGCAGCGATCGCTGGCATCCTAATCCCAGGTTCGCAAGCCAAACGTTAACGCGGGGCCCGAACGTCGCCTCGATCAACTGTTGCGCCGCACCGACGCGACCAGGAGATCATACATCTTCCGGCTCGCGGGCTTGGATTTGGTCAGGTCTTCGCCGACGGTGGAGAGCCGTTTCATCATCGTCGCCTGCTCGTCCGGCGGCAGGCTGATGAGTTCGCCGCCCTTGGCCACCCAGTTCTTGCGCTGCTCGTTGAGGAAGTTCACCTGCCAGGGAATGATGGCCTGGGCCATCTTGTCGCCTTCATCGACGATGATCTTCTGCAGGTCGGCGGGCAGGGTATCGAACCACTTCTTGCTGATCTCGGTGGTCGAGAAGACATAATAGTGGCCGGTCTCGGTGAAATACTTCGCCGCGTCGTAATAATGCAGCGGCGTGAACGAGGTCACCGTCGCAAGCGTGCCGTCGATGGCGCCTTGCTGCAGCGCCGCCATGACATCGCTGAGCGACATGGCGACCGGCGTGGCGCCCAGCCGGGCGATCTCCTCGTCCTGGAATTCCGAGGCGAGCACGCGGATCTTCATGCCCTGGAACTCCGCGAGGTGACGTACCGGCTTGCGCATCAGGATGGCGGCGGGGGCGGAGATGAAGACGCTGATGCCGACCAGGCCCTTGTCGGCGCCGAGCGCCAGAAACGCCTGCTTGAACGCCGGGTCGGAGATCACCCGGTTGGCCTGTTCGAGGCTGGTGAAAAGGCCCGGCGCGCTCAAGACCTCGAAGCGTTCATCGACGCCGACGAGAAACTCCGGCGGGCTGACGATGCCCTGGATCGAGCCGAATTGCGTGCCCTCGATCTGGCGCGGCGTGGTGCCGAGCTGGCTCGCCGGATACATCTCGCCCTTGATCCGGCCGTTGGAATCCTTCTCCACCGCCGCCACGAACATGCGCATCCATTCGTGCTGCGAGTTGTTGAGCGTGGCGGTGCTGAGCTTCATCAGATAGGTCTTATCGGCAGCGCCCGCCGCCGGCGGCCACGCCAGTGCGCAGAAAAGCGCGATGCAGCAGAGCCGCGGCAGGATTCCCGTTGTGCGCATGTGCCCCTCCCCGTGGTCTTGATCGATGCTTCCATCCGATCATGCGGCGGGCATCGCCGCTTGCCAAGCGCGGTCCTACCGCGGAAAGAGATTGATCGTGATGAGGACCCGGGCCGGGGCGGGATAGTTCAGCGGCAGCGGCGGGAAGGGAGCGGCGCTGACGACCATGCGCCGCGCCTCCTGATCGAGGAGCGCCGAGCCCGAGGAACGCGCAAGCGTGACCGATTCCATGGCGCCGCCGCGATCGATGACGACGGCAAGCACGGATATGCCGGCAAGATGCAGGCCCGAGGGGCCGATCGGCGTCGTCGGCTCCCGCTTCTGCTCGATGAGGGCCCAGACCTGATTGAGGTAGGGATCGCCGGTCTCTTCCTTCTCGCCGACCTCGCGATCGGTCATGCGCTTGCTCGGCGCGTGGGCGACGGATTTCTCCTCATGCCGCTCCAGGCGGGCGAGGGAATGCACCGGCTTGGTCTTGCCGCCGCCGACAGGCGGAGCCGGCTCCTGGGTTTCGGGAGCGGGGGCGGGCGGTCCCGGCGGCGGCTCGGGCGCCGCGTCGGTGGGGCCGGGCGTGTCGGCGGCCGGCGGTGCGGTCGTACGCTGGTCCGGGCCGGATTCCCGTGCGGCGAATGACGGCGGCGGCGTGGCCGGCTTCGGCGGCGCGGGCGGCGGCGGGAGCGGGGGCGGAGGTGGGCGCGGCCGCTCCAGGACCAGCGTCACCGGAATTGGCGCCGGCTCCTCGACCGGCGCGGTATGCCAGCCGAAGAGGAACCAGGCCAGGATCGCCGCATGCAGCAGGACCGCCGCGGCGATCGCCAGGATCAGCGGCCGCTCCGGCGGCCGTGGGTCGGGACGGTCGCTGGCAGAGATGTCGAGACTGCTCACGGCGGCGAAGTTTAGCCTACGGCTGCAAAACATGCCCGACCAATGACGCGCTGCGGCGGCGGACGGACAGGGGCGCGCGAGTGTGCTATCTCGCGGCCCATGTTGAGCCTGACTTCCATCACGGTGCGCCTGGGCGGCCATCTTGTGCTCGATCGCGCCACCGCGCAGATTCCCGCCAAATGCCGCGTCGGCTTGGTCGGCCGCAACGGCACCGGCAAATCGACCTTGCTCAAGATCATCGCTTCACTCGCCGAGGCCGACGAGGGCACGGTGGAGACGCCGAAAGATGCGCGGATCGGCTATCTCGCCCAGGAGGCACCGGGGGGCGCGGCGACGCCGTTCGAGACGGTGCTCGCCGCCGATGCCGAACGCGCCCACCTTCTGGCCGAGGCCGAGGCCGAGGCGACCGGCGATGCCCAGCGCATCGGCGACATCCACGATCGCATCAAGACGATCGACGGCTACGCCGCCCCGGCCCGGGCGGGCCGCATCCTCGCGGGCCTGGGCTTTGACGAGGCGGCGCAGCATCGGCCGCTGGCGTCGTTCTCCGGCGGCTGGCGCATGCGCGCGGCCTTGGCGGCGCTGCTTTTTTCCGAGCCCGATCTGCTGCTGCTCGACGAACCGTCGAACCATCTCGATCTTGAATTGGTGATCTGGCTCGAGGAGTTCCTCAGCACCTACCGCGCGACGCTGGTGGTGGCGAGCCACGAGCGCGACCTCCTCAACAACGTTGCCGACCACATCCTCCATCTGGAGGACGGCAAGCTGACGCTCTATCCCGGCGGCTACGATCAGTTCG
This sequence comes from uncultured Alphaproteobacteria bacterium, assembly GCA_963832575.1. Taxonomy (GTDB): domain Bacteria; phylum Pseudomonadota; class Alphaproteobacteria; order ATCC43930; family CGMCC-115725; genus DATJLY01. The sequence continues at coordinate 285,331 of CAWHUT010000005.1, read as the reverse complement.
AGCGCCAGCGCCGCGAGCGTCGGGCGCAGAGCGAAACGCAGCGCCTGCGCCAGGAGGCCAAGCGGCAGAAGCTGCAGGCCTATATCGATCGCTGGCGCTACAAGGCGCACACCGCGCGCCAGGCGCAGAGCCGCATGAAGGCGCTCGCGCGGATGGAGCCGATCGAGGCCGTGTCCGATGACCCGACCCTCGTTTTCGATTTCCCCAGTCCCGGCGAGTTGCGCCCGCCGCTCCTCACGCTGGCCGGCGCCGCGGTCGGCTATGGCGCGGGCAAGCCGGTGCTCTCGCGCATCGACCTGCGGATCGATCCCGACGACCGGATCGCCCTCCTTGGCCGCAACGGCAACGGCAAGACGACCCTGGCGCGCCTGTTGTCGGGCCAGCTGGCGCTCATGGCCGGCCGCATGACCGCGGGCGCACGGCTGCGGGTCGGCTATTTCGCCCAGCATCACGTCGAGGAACTGGCGGCCGAGGACACGCCGCTCCTGCACATGGCGCGGCTTTTGCCGCAGGCCAAGCCCGGCGCCGTGCGCGCCCAGCTTGCCCGTTTCGGCTTCAGCGGCGACAAGGCCGAGGTCAAGGTGCGCTTTCTCTCCGGCGGCGAGCGCGCGAGACTTCGCGCTGGCGCTCGTCACGCGGGATGCACCGCACATGCTGATCCTCGACGAGCCCACCAACCATCTCGACGTCGATGCCCGCGAGGCGCTGGTGCAGGCGCTCAACGAGTACAGCGGCGCCGTTATGGTGGTCAGTCACGATCGCCATCTGCTGGAGCTGATCGCGGACCGGCTGCTGCTGGTGGCCGACGGCACCGTTACCGAGTTTTCCGGCAGTCTCGACGATTATCGCAGCCTGGTCATGGACCAGCGCCAAAGCGGCGGCGATGCCGGCGGGTCGGCCAAGCCGGCGATCCGCAAGGACGAGCGGCGCCAGGCCGCCCGCACGCGCGAGCGCAGCCAGCCGCTGCGCAAGGCGGTCGAGGAGGCCGAAGCGGAGATCACGCGCCTGACGGCGCGGCTCAGCGAGATCGACCGGTCTCTCGCCGATCCGGCAAGCTATCGCGGCACGAAAAGCGACGGCACCGTGCCCGAACTCGTGAAGACGCGCGCCGAGATCGAGCGCGCCCGTGCCGCCGCCGAGGCGCGCTGGCTCGCGGCGAGCGAGGCCCTCGACCGGGCCGGACCTGCAGCATCTCAGGCGGCCCAGCGGCCGTGACCGCGTACAATGGCGCGACTGCCGCCGTCGGGGGTTGAGAAAGCGTTAGCGGCGGGAGATCATTGAGGCCAAGCGGGGGCTTACGCCATAAAGGAGATGATAATGAGGATTCTTGCCACCGCGATCGCAATTGCACCGCTGCTTCTGGGCGTGCTTCCCGCCGGCGCCCAGCCGGCATCGTCCGACACCTCTGCGCCGGCGGCTGCCGGCAGCCAATCCAGTTCGGACCACAGCGCCTATCTGCAAAAGGCGCAGGAAGAAATGCAGGAATGGGGGCAAAAGCTGCATGACGTCGGCGCGGATGCCGCGGCCAAGGGCCGCGAGGGCGGCACCGCGGCCGAGCACGAGCTGAGCGTGGCCTGGACCAAGACCAAGGCCGCCTCGCGCAAATTGGGGACCGCGAGCGCCGACGGATGGGATAGCGCCAAGGCGACCTTCGAGACCGCGTCCCAGCATCTGGCGGATACCTGGCACAAGGTCCATCCGGAGGACAAGTAGTGGCGGCCGCCGTGCCAGGCCGCAGGCACGCTCGCAGGATGCGCCTCCTCCGTCTGGCGCCGGCCGTCGCAGGGCTGTTCCTGGCGCTACGCGTCCCCGTGCAGGCCGATGACCTGCAGCGCTTCGACGCCCTTGAGGAGAACAATTCCCTCTACTTCAACTCCGACAAGCATTACACCCAGGGGCTGCGCCTGTCCGAGCTTGCCCCCGACCTCGGACCCCAAAGCGGCTGGAACGATCCCTTCAATCTCGTCGCGGGCATCTCGCCGTTCCTGGCCGCGCCGGTCGAAGGCACGCCGCAGGCGCGCCGCTATGCTCTGTTTTTGGGCCAGAGCATCTTCACGCCCAAGAACCTCACCCTCACCGCGCCCAGCCAGCACGACCGGCCCTACGCCGGCTGGCTTTATGTCGGTGCCAGCCTGCTCCAGGAAACCAACCATAACATGCTCGAGAACCTGGAGCTCGACGGAGGCATCGTCGGCCCCGGCGCTCTCGGCAAGCTGGTCCAGAACGATTTTCACCAGTTCATCGGCATCAATGCGGCCAAGGGCTGGAGCAGCCAAATCCAGGACGAGCCGGGGCTCGTGCTGAGTTATGAGCGCATGTGGCGCATCAAGCTGATCGGCAATGTCGACGGCGTCGACATCATTCCCGAGGTCGGTGCCACCGCCGGCAACGTCTTCACCTACGGCGATATCGGCGGGCTGCTGCGGATCGGCAAGAACCTGAACGCCGACTATGGCCCGGTCCGCATCCGTCCGGCGTTGTCGGGTACCGACTATTTCGACAGCAACGGGCTTGATGGAAATCTCGGCTATTACGTCTTCTTCGGCGTCCAGGGCCGCGCCGTCGGGCGCAACATCTTCCTCGACGGCAACGATTTTCGCACCGGCCCGAGCGTTGCCAAGAAGGCCCTCGTCGCCGATCTCCAAGGCGGCCTGTCGATGTTCTGGTCGACATCGATCCGGTTCGACTTCAGCGTCGTGCGCCGCACCGAGGAGTTCGTCGGGCAGCGCACCCCTGACGAGATCGGAACCGCGGCCGTCGCATTCTCGTGGTGAGGCAGCGGCGGCGCGGGTGAAGCCGCCGCCCCTGCGGTTTTGCTAAGCAAGCGCTAACCACTGCGGAGCATCATCCGTGCGACAACGCGGATATGTCTGGAAGCGGCGTGCGCCATGGCACCATCGATCGGCGGCGAGATCGGGCTCTCGGCCTATGTCTTTCTCCTGGTGATGGCGGGACTTAACGATTTCTGCAGCCTGCGCATCCCCAACTGGCTCACCGCGGCGCTCGCCGTCGCCTTCCCGCCGGTGGCGCTGATCTTTGGCCACCATGTCGATTGGCTGTCGCATCTGGGCGCGGGACTTGGGGTCTTTGCCGGCGCCGCAATCCTTTTTGCGCTGCGGGTGATGGGCGGCGGCGATGTGAAGCTGCTGGCGGCGGTGGCGTTGTGGACCGGTCTGGGCCAGCTCATCCCGTTTCTGGCGCTGACGATGCTCATCGGCGGCCTGTTCGCGCTCCTGGTCCTCATGGTGCGCGCGCCGACCGCGCATCTGGCATTTCTTGCGGTATTGCGCCGGCTGCCGGCTTTCGCGGAAGGAAAGATCCGCCTTCCCTACGGCATTCCCATCGCAGCGGCCGGCATCCTGATGGCGCCGTCCTTGTCGTTTCTCGGCTGAGCGCCCATGACCGTTCATGCCCGCGCATGCGATCGCCGCCCACAAATCGTGGGCGAGATGGCGTTGCGACTCCGGCGGCGTCGCGCGCGCAGCAACAGCCCTGCATGCGGTGCGCTCGCGTCCAGCAATGCGGCAAACACGCGCAGGGCAATGAGGGTCGTGCCACACGGCAACGCCAGTATCGTCCCAGTACGCACAGAGCTCACGCGGAGTCGCGGCCAGCAAGAGGGCAGTTCCGGGCCTGCACGGCACACGTCGTTGCCGGTCTCGATGCTCCGCCGCTCTCGAAGCAGCCTGCGAAAGCTTTGGCCGAACCCAATTGTGCACCTGCGAAATTTCTTGCCAGGGCCGGGATCGGTGGTTAGGGTCCACTTGGTGAACGACGGCCCGGCCCATACAACCGGCGGTGTTCGACCGGTGGATAACACCGGCGGCAGTGCCGAACGGGGCGGGAAGCAACGGGCGTGTTCACCTGTGTCCCCGAGGGGGGACCGCAAACCGTAACGGCTTGGCGCACCGCATGTGCGCACGGCCGGGGTGCCAACTCGGTGGCGGGGGGGGGGAAATGAAGACTCGACTGATTGCCTTGTGCCGACGGCTATTCCCAGAGCGGCAGTTCCTGCTGCGGAGTGGCGAACGGCTTCGCTACATTGCGCTGCCGGGCTGGCTCCAGGCCGGCGCCCTGGTCGCCGGCATCGGCTTGGTGGGCGGCATCGGCGGTCTCGCCGGCGCCTATCACAACCTGCACCGGGCCATCCATCGCAAGGAGGCCGAAATCAGCGTCGCCTCCGCGCGCGCCGCGGCTCTTGCCGTTCTGCGCCAGGAGCTTGCCGCCACCGACAAGCAATATTTCGCCATGTCGGACCAGTTCGACGACATGCAGCATCAACTCGATGGCGCCGTGACCGAAAACGATACGCTGCGCGCCTCGATCGACGCGGCCGAGGCGCGCGCCGTCGTGCTCGACAAGGAGCGCCTGGCGCTTGACGCGCGCCTCCACAGCGCCGAGCAGGCGCTCTCGAGCAAATCCGGCAATCTGTCACAGCTCAACAAGCAGCTCGCCGACAATCGCAGCGAGTTGCGGGACGCCGAGGTCGCACGCAACACGCTTCAGGCCAAGCTGCACGAGCTCCAGGCCGATTCCGAGAGTTCGACCGGCCGCACCTCGCAGCTCAAGCTCGCGCTGGCGAGCCGCGAGCACCAGCTTCGTGATATTGCCACCGAGCGTGATCGGCTGCGCGCTCAGCTCGACCAGCAGCTTCCGCTGTCGGGCCTCGCCAAAGGTACGGAATCCTCCGCCGGCTATGGCAGCAAGCTCGAGCGGCTGATCGCCTCGACCGGGGTCGATCTCAACAAGCTGCTCGGCCGTCTCAACTCCGTGCCGTCGGGGGAGGGCGGCCCCTTTGTGGCGCTGGGCCCTGGACGGGTCTCGCCCAAGGATGACCCGGCGCGTGACGAGGAGCTGCGGTCATTGGCGAAATCGCTGCCGCTGGCGGCGCCGCTGGTGCATTACCGCGTCGAAAGCGGCTTCGGCCCGCGCATCGATCCCATTCGCGGCCGCCCCGCGTTCCATGACGGCGTCGATCTCAGCGCCCCCTACCGCTCGCCGGTCTATAGCACCGCGCCGGGCACCGTCACTTTCACCGGTGTGAAGGATGACTACGGCCGCGTCGTCGAGATCACTCACGCGCACGGCATCGTCACGCGTTATGCCCATCTCCACCGTATCCTGGTGGCGCCCGGGCAGAAGGTGGCCGTGCATCAGGAGATCGCTCAGCTCGGCAGCACCGGCCGCAGCACCGGTCCGCACGTCCATTACGAGGTGCTGATCGACGGCACGGCGGTCGATCCCGCCAAATTCATGAAGGCCGGCGAGGGCGTCGAGCAGATTACGGCGAAGTAGCGCTCAAACGCGGGCGAGCGCTGCGGCGAACTGTTCGCGGTCGACATTGCCGCCGGAAAGGACGACGGCAATGGTTCGCCCGGTAATGGCGAGTCTGCCGGCGAGAATTGCGGCGAGCGCCGCCGCCCCGCTCGGCTCCGCCACCAGCTTGTAGTCGTCGAACGCCACCGCCATCGCCGCCATGACCTCCGCGTCATCGGCGACCAAACTGCCGGCAAGCAGGCGGCGCGCCAGGGCGAAGGTCAGGACGCCCGGTGTCGGCGCCAGCAAGGCATCGCAGATCGACCGGCTCGCCGGATCGTTGCGCACCCGCTCGCCCGCCGCGAGCGAGCGGCGCAGATCATCGAACCCTGCCGGCTCGGCGGCATAAACCGCGGTGGCAGGGCTGAGCGCGGCAAGCGCCAGCGCGATGCCGCCGACGAGCCCGCCGCCGCTGCACGGCGCCACCACCGCATCGAGCGTGGCGTCCGAGCGCCTGGGCCTGCGCCGCCAGTTCGAGACCGACCGTGCCCTGGCCGGCGATGACGCGCGCATCGTCGAAGGGCGGCAGCAGCAGGGCGCCGCGCGACGCGGCGATGCGCGCGGCGATCGCCTCGCGCTCCTCGGTGTAGCGGTCGTAGAACACGATCTCGGCGCCGTAGAACCGGGTGTTCGCGACCTTGATCGCGGGCGCGTCGCTGGGCATGACGATGGTCGCGGGCATGCCCAGAAGCTGCGCCGCCGCAGCCACGCCCTGGGCGTGATTGCCCGAGGAATAGGCGACGACGCCGGCCCGGCGCGCGCCGGGGTCGAGCTGAAGCGAGCGCATTGTAGGCGCCGCGGAACTTGAACGATCCGGTGCGCTGCAAGCATTCGGCCTTGACCAGCAGCCGGCCGCCCAGACGCGCATTGACCGCCGGCGATTCCGAGAAGCGGCGTCACCACCGCAAGACCGCGAAGCCGCGCTGCCGCCGCTTCGATGTCGGCCATTCCGGGCAGCGCGGGTGGGACTTCGGACGATGACGTCATGGCAAGCGGGGGCTCCGGCGATACCTCAGCGGCGCGTCATGCTAGAGCGTCATTCGCATGAGTGGAACCGCCTCCATGTCCGTCACCCACGGGCCTGGCCCGTGGGTCCATGGATTGCCGGGTCAGGCCAAGTCAGGCCCGGCAATGACCAAAATGGAGGGGTCGTGGGTAAATGGAAGCCGCTCTAGCGCCGCAGATCGCTCGCCAGCGAGAAGGCGAGGCGGCGGTCGCCGAGGCGGAAGCGGTAGACCTGGAGGTTCTCCAGGACGCGCTGCACGTAGTTGCGCGTCTCGCTGACCGGGATCGACTCGATCCAGTCGATGACGTCGACATTCCTGGCGCGGGGATCGCCGAAATCGCCGATCCATTCATGCACGCGCGCCGGGCCGGCATTGTAGGCCGCCACCGCGAGCACGTAGGAGCCCGGGAAGTCATCGAGCAGGCCGCTGAAATACTCCCGCCCCAGCGTCAGGTTGTAGCGCACATCGCTGGTCAGCCGCGGCAGTGAGAACTTCATCCCCAGCGTCTTGGCGACGTGGCGGGCCGTCGCCGGCATGAGCTGCATCAGGCCGCGCGCGCCGGCGGTGCTCACCGCGTTGAGGTCGAAGGCGCTCTCCTGCCGCGTCATGGCGATGATCATCGGCCGCTCGACGGTGCCGCCGTGCGGCACCTCCTCGATCGGATAGCCCTCGGTCGAGCAGCGTGACGCCGGCATAGCTCGCTTGTTTCGCCGCCGCGACGGCGAGATCGGGACGGTCGATCTCGGTGGCCAGGCGCGCGGTGAGCGCGTGGTCTGCCGGAGTTTCCGCATGCTCGCTCAGATGCCGCACGAACGGCTCCGACATAATCGTCGGCGCCGACCTCGGCGAGTTCGCGCGTCACCTTCACCAGTTGGCGCGCATTGAAGGCCGCGACATCGTCGGGGTCGGGATGCGGCTCGACGATGCGCGAGGCGCCGGGAGCGCCGATATGGGCGGCGGCGAGCTGGCCGTAATAGGTCGTGATCTGCTCCGCCGCCGTCCCGTACCACGCCTCGGCGAGCTGGTGATAGCCCATCGCCTCGGCGAGCGCGCGCCGCCCAATAGGCGCCGCGCGCGACGCTGATCGGCAGCTTCACGCCGTCGTAGAGACGGACGAAATGGTCGTAGGCAGTGCTCGGGCTGGTGGAGGATAGCGCAATGCCATCCAGCCGGCGAGGAATTCGAGCTCGGCGAAATGCGCGCCCGGTGACGAGCCCGTGGCGCGACGGCGATGCGGTAGGCGACGGCGGGCTTGCCTTCCGCGAGCGCATAGCGCGACAGCACCTCGCGCTCGACCGCCCAGGCGTTGAGGTGAGCCGGTGGGCTTGGGCGCGTTTTCGATGCAGCGCGATGGCGTCGTCGTAATGGTCCTTGCGCCGGCGCCAGCGCACGCGCTCGTAGACGAGCCCGGGATCGCGCTGCAGCTCGCTCGGCACGCGCGCGAGAAGCCGCTCGGCACCGGGCTCGAGCTCGGCAAGCGCCAGGCGCGCCTCCGCCAGCGCGCGCCAGCCGGGCGAGACGAGCGGAAACATGCTCCGCGCCGCGCCGGCGTCTTCGTCCCACACCAGCCGATCGAGGCGGGCCTCATGATCCTGCGGCCGCAGCATGGTGTGATAGCGCTGCAGCAGCGATCTCTCCTGGAATGTGGACGAAGTCGCCGTGGATCCAGATGTCGCGGATGATCACCGCCGCCGCCTCGGTGCGGCCTTCGTCCAGGCGCAGATCGACCTCGCGCAGCTTGCCGGCAGTCGTCATCCGGCGGGTGGTTGGCGAACCAGGACGCCGCCGTCGCATCCGAAACACCGGCAAGTGCCGCCTCGGCGCGCTCGTTCAGCCGCTTCTGGCCGGGCCAGTCGGGATGGGCGGCGATGAAGGCGGCGATCGTCGCAAAGGGCGCGCCGCCATGCGTCGCCTCGACCCATTGCAGCGCGATTTCCAGGCCGTGGTCGCGGGCCTTCGCGCCCTCGCGCAGCGCCGTATCCCAGTCGCCGGCCCTGGCGGCGGCGAAGGCGGCGCGATAGATCCGGGCGTCGCTGTCGGAGAGCTGGGCTGCCCAGGCGGGGGCGCCGAGAAGAAGCAGAAGAACGAGGACACCGACGAGGCGCGACGCGACAGATGCGGCAATACCGAAACTCCCACCCACCCGGTCGTCCGGATGCGGGCGCGCGCGGCATTCTAACCGTGCGCAATCGCGTCGGACAAGACATGGCGGCTTAACATGGATCGATAAAGTATCTGTAAACTATCGATGAATGCCGCGCGCCGCCGTGCCGTCGCGGCGCGGTGCGGCACGGGCCCTGTTGCCGCCGCGGGCGATGGGGGCTATCGTCGCGAAGTCCCGCAATCTTTTCGCCCGTGGGAGAAAGCGCCATGTTCAAGGGTTCGTTGGTCGCACTGATCACGCCGTTCCGCGACGGCACGGTCGACGAGCAGCGCTTCCAGGCCTTCGTCGATTGGCAGATCGGCGAGGGCACGCACGGCGTCGTTCCCTGCGGCACCACCGGCGAATCGCCGACCCTGAGCCATGCCGAGCACAAGCGGTCGTCGAGCTCTGCGTCGAGGTCGGCGAAGGGCCGCGTCCCCGTCATCGCCGGCACCGGCTCCAACAGCACCGCGGAGGCGATCGACTTCACCCGCCACGCGCAAGAAGGCCGGCGCCGATGCCGCGCTCGTGGTGACCCCCTATTACAACAAGCCGACGCAGGAAGGGCTCTATCAGCACTTCAAGGCGATCCACGACGCCGTCGATCTGCCGATCATCATCTACAACATTCCCGCGCGCTGCGTCGTCGACATGAGCGTCGCGACCATGGCGCGCCTGGCCGAGCTTCCCAGCATCGTCGGCGTCAAGGACGCGACCAACGATCTGGCGCGGCCGCTCCGGACGCGTGCCGCGATCGGGCCCGATTTCACCATTCTTTCCGGCGAGGACGTGACGGCGCTCGCGCTCCTGGCCCAGGGCGGCGATGGCTGCATCTCCGTCACCGCCAATATCGCGCCGCGCGCCTGCGCCGAGATGCACGAGGCGTGGCAGAAGGGCGACGTGGCGCGCGCCATGCGGATCAACGCGCGGCTGGGGCCGCTCCACGACGCGCTCTTCGTCGAGACGAGCCCGGCGCCGGTGAAGTACGCGGCATCGCTCATCGATAAGTCGACCCCCGAGGTACGGCTGCCGCTGGTCGCCGCCAGCGCGGAGGCGCAGGTGAAGGTCCGCGATGCCATGCGCGCCGCCGGCGTCCTCAACTGATCGCCCTTGATGGCGTTACGAGGGGACGAGCGCTACGTCGCGCAGAACCGCCGGGCGCGGCACGACTATCTCATCGAGGACTCGGTCGAGGCGGGGCTGCGCCTACTCGGCACCGAGGTCAAGGTGCTGCGCCAGGGCCTGGCCAGCATCAACGAGGCCTATGCGACCGAGCGCGCCGGCGAGCTGTTCCTCCTCAACGCGCATTTCCCTGCCTATTCCGGCGCGCGCCAGAATCACGAGCCGCGCCGCCCGCGCAAGCTCCTCTTGCACCGGCGCGAGATCGACAAGCTCCTGGGCGCGATCAAGCGCGAGGGGGTAACGCTGATCCCGCTCTCGATCTATTTCAACGCGCGCGGCCAGGCCAAGCTGCGAACTGGGCCTCGCCAAGGGAAGGCGCAAGGCCGACAAGCGCGAGGCCGAGAAGGCGCGCGACTGGGAGCGCGACCGCTCGCGCATCCTGCGGGAGCGGAACGCCTGAGCTAGACCTGCCTCGCCGCGGGCGCTGCCGCCAGCGCCATGTCGGCGTCCTCGTGGTTGGCCAGGACCCGGCGCGGTACCAGGAACATCGCCGCCCCGCCGACGATCAGAATCCCCGCCATCGCGACCATGCCGGCGGTGAAGACGCCGGTGAGGTCTTTCGCCGCGCCCATGATGATGGGCGTGATCGCGGTGCCGAGGATGCCGATGACATTGAGGAAGGCGATGCCGGCGGGATGCGCGTCCCGCGCCAGCATCAAGGACGGGCAGGTGAAGTACACCGGCCAGGCCGCGACGACGCCGATATTGGCGATCACCAGCCCCACGAGCTGGATGCCGGGGTTGGGGACGCTGGCCGCGATGATCCAGCCCGCGGCGCCGAAGAACATCGGCGCGACGCAATGCCAGAAACGCTCCTTGGTGCGGTCGGCATGGCGCGTCCACAGCGGCATGGTGATGAGGGCGGCAACGGCCGGGATGGCGGTCAGGAGGCCGATCGCCCAATAGGGCGTCCCCGGGCCGCGCATGCCGCGAATGATCTGCGGCATCCAGGTCCCGAGCGCGCCGGCATTGCCGATGAGGCAGCCATAGCCGAAGCACACCAGCAGGAAATTCCGGCCCAGGATCTGGCGCGTCACCGAAAGGCCGCTGGGAGTGTGCGAATGGGCATCGCGCGATTCGGCGTCGCGCTTGAGGGCGGCTTGCAGGGTGCTCTTCTCCCGCTCGTTCAGCCACTTCGCATCGGCGGGCCTGTCGGTGAGGTAGTAGAACGCGATCACGCCCAGGATGACCGAGGGGGCTCCCTCGATCAGGAAGAGCCAGCGCCAGCCTGCGATCCCAAGGTAGCCGTTCAATCCCAGCACCAAGCCCGAGATCGTCGCCCCGAGCGCGCCGGCGATCGGCTGGGCGACCATGTATTTCGCCTGTGCGCGGGCGCGGTGGTATTGCGGGAACCAGTAGGTGAGATAGAGCACCGAGCCCGGCGCGAACCCGGCCTCGGCGACGCCCAGCAGCATGCGCACCAGGATGAGGCTCTTGGCGCCGACCGCGAACATGGTGCAGATCGACGCGATCCCCCAGGTCACGGCAATGCGCGCCAGCCACGTGCGCGCCCCCACCCGCGCCATGATGAGGTTGCTCGGAATCTCGAACAGGAGATAGACCACGGCAAAGGCCGTGACCGACAGCCCGAACTCCGAGGCCGAGATGTGAAGGTCGCGGTTCATGGTCAACGCCGCGAACCCGATATTGGTGCGGTCGATGAAGTTGATCATGAAGAGAAGGAGCAGGAACCACAGGAGCCGCCAGGAAACCTTGCTGAGAACGCGCGCTTCCTCGACGGTCGTGGTCGTGTCCGTTTCTGCCCGCACGATGCCCTCCCCCTCGAATGCCCGGCCTAACCCGGCGCCGCGTCGCGGCCGAGGCCGCCACCGAGCGCCCCACGCACATGGGCGAAGACCGCCTCGAACATCGCGGCGGTGAGCTTGCCGGTATTGGTGTTGTAGCGCGAGCAGTGATAGCTGTCCGCAAGCTCCAGGCCGCAGCCCAAGCGATGCGCGGCGCCGTGCGCGAAGGGAAAGGCGGCGCGCCGCTCGCCAAGCGCCACCAGCACCGCCTGATGCGCGATCGCGCCCAGCGCGAGGATGGTCGCAAGCCGCCCCATCGCCGCGATCTCCGCCGCAAGATAGGGGCGGCAGGCCTTGGCCTCGTCCGGCGTCGGCTTGTTCTCGGGCGGCACGCAGCGCACTGCGTTGCTGATGCGGCAGTCGACGAGCATCAGCCCATCGTCGGCGCGCGCCGCATAGCGGCCGCGCGCGAAACCGAATTTCACGAGCGTGGCATAGAGGAGCTCGCCGGCATAATCGCCGGTGAAGGGTCGCCCGGTGCGGTTCGCGCCCTTGAGCCCGGGTGCCAGCCCCACCACCAGGAGCCGCGCCTCGATGCTGCCGAAGGACGGCACTGGCGCATTGTGCCAGTCGGGGAAGCTGGCGCGCTGGCGGGTGCGGAAAGCGGCCAGGCGCGGGCACAGCGCACAGTCGCGGCCGGGTGCCAGCGGCGCGGCGCTCACGTCGCCAACGTCTGCGGCTCGCGATGATGGGTGCGCATGATCTGCGGCGCGAGGTCCTGCAGCTCGACGAAGCAGTCGGCCTGCCGGCGCAGCTCGTCGGCGACCATGGGCGGCTGCGAGCGGACGGTGGAGACCACGCTCACCCGCACGCCCTTGCGCTGCACCGCCTCGACCAGGCGGCGGAAATCGCCGTCGCCGGAGAACAGCACGATGTGATCGAGGTGCGGCGCCATCTCCATCACGTCGATGGCGAGCTCGATGTCCATGTTGCCCTTGATCTTGCGCCGACCGGTGGCGTCGGTGAATTCCTTGGTCGGCTTGGTCACCATGGTATAGCCGTTGTAGTCGAGCCAATCGACGAGCGGCCGGATCGGCGAATATTCCTGATCGTCGAGCAGGGCGGTGTAGTAGAAAGCGCGGATGAGCCGGCCCTTGCCGCCGAAATGGTCGAGGAGGCGCTTGTAGTCGATGTCGAAGCCAAGCGCGCGCGCCGCGGCGTAGAGGTTGGCGCCATCGATGAACAAGGCGATGCGATCCTCGGGATAAAAGATCATTGCGTCACTCCATGATCTTTCGGTCGAACGGGATGAGGTGCGGCCCATTTGGCGGTACGGGGTGGGCCGCGTCAAGAACAGGGACGAAGCGATGATCCTGATCGGGCTTGGCGCCAACCTGCCGACGCCGTCGGGCCCGCCTCAGGCGACGCTCGCGGCGGCGCTTGCAGCGCTTGCGGCGCTGGCGGGAGAGGGCGTGGAAGTGCTGGCGCGCTCGCGCTGGTACCGCTCGGCGCCCGTGCCGCCGTCGGATCAGCCGTGGTTCGTCAACGGCGTCGCGGCGCTGGCGACCCAGCTCGACCCAGCGGCGCTCCTGGCGCTTCTGCACCGGATCGAGGCGCACTTCGGGCGCGTGCGGCGCCAGACCAACGAGGCGCGGCCGCTCGACCTCGACCTCCTCGATTATGACGGAGAGATCGTGGCGACCGAGGGCGGGCTGGTGCTGCCGCATCCGCGGCTGCACGAGCGGGGCTTCGTCCTGCTGCCGCTCGCTGAGGTCGCGCCGCACTGGCGCCATCCGCGCCTTGGCCGCTCGGTCGCCGAACTCATCGCCGCCCTGCCGCCCGATCAGCAGGCGGAGCCGCTGCCGGGCGGGTAGGGTGCCATCGGCTCCGATTGAATTCGCTTTTCCGTCGTCCTGGCGTAAGCCGGGATCCAGGGCTAGCGACGTGCGTTGGCCCTGGGCCCCGGCTTTCCGCCGGGGCGACGACGGTGTGATTCAACCGGTCGGGCGCCAAGCTTTGGCGATGCCGTGCAGGATGCGTCGCGGCTATTTCTTGGCGGCGGTATAGGGATAGATCAGGTCGCCGGTCTTGGACTTGTCCGGCCAGATGATCTTCTCGTGCGGCAGGCCCTTGAACTGGTCGATGCCGTTGCCGCTGACGTGCTGGAACTGATAGAGCACGCCGCTCGACTTGGTCCATTCGCCGTCGGGGCCGAAGGTGATGTCGCCGACGACGGTATGGAATTCGTGGCCGTGCATGTACGCGGCGAGTTTTGCCGTATCGAGGCTCTGGGTCGCGGTCACCGCGGCGGCGAGAACCTGACCCGCGGCATAGCCCGGCGCCGGGAAGGTGTAGCCCAGGGGATCGACGCCCAACGCGGGCGCCCGCGCTTGATAGTTCTCGATCAGGCTGTCCACGTCGGGCTGGTTGTGCTGGGGCGAGAGCAGGAACGAGGTGTAGTTGACGATGCCGTTGAGCAGCGGCCCGAGCTGCATCTGGATCGAGGTGACGGTCAAGCCGATGAACACGCCGCCAAACAGCTTGGTGTCGAAGCCGATCTCGTTGGCGGCGCGGATGATGCCGACGGAATTGGGCGGGTAGGACGCGACATAGAGAATGTCGGGATGGGCCGCCTGCACCGCGCGCAGGATCGGCGTGAAATCCGTCGTCTGCGGCGGATAGTTCCGGTCATAGACGATCTTGAGCCCGCGTTTGGGCGCGAGCTCGCGCGTGCCGTCGGTGGCGTTGCGGCCGAACTCCGCATCGGCGCCCAGTACCGCGATCGTCTGCGGCTTGGGCGTCTGCGCCAGGGCGACGTCGAGAAGCCCGCTCGAATAGCTCAATTTCGGGTTCGGCCCGGTCGAGTTCATCGAGAAATAGCGGTTGTAGTGGAACTGGCTGTTGGCCGCGTTGGCAGTGATGCCGATGGTCATGTAGCCCGTGGGTCGCCAGCACGGGAATGGCGGCGGCCACCATGTTGGTGGCATAAGGTCCGATCAGCAGGTCGACCTTGTCGATGTCGATGAGCTTCGTATAGATGCCCGGCACGTTGGCGGGATTGCTCTGGTCGTCGTAATAGACGAGCTTGACCGGCCGGCCGAGAAGGCCGCCCGCGCCGTTGACGTCGTCGCGCCAGATCTCCAGCGCCAATAGCACCTGCTTGCCGATGGGCGCGGTGCCGCCGGTCAGGGCCATGCTGAAGCCGACCTTGATCGGTTCGGCCGCCCGGGCCGGCACCAGCGTGACAAGAGCGGCGGCGAGGACAAACGCGGCGAGGCTCGTCAGTTTACGAAACATTCGTGCTCCTGGTGCGGGGATCGACAAGCGCGCCCGCGCCGTGGGATGGCGTCGCCGGGCTCGCGGGGGAAGGGAAGCTATCGTCGACCGGAACGATAGCATCTGAAACTGCCGGGTCAATTCCTGCGCTTATTCGCCTCAGTCTTTGAGACCGTCCACGGCCCAGGCGAGCCAAGTCTCGTCGCCGCTCAGCGTACGCAGCTCGGCCAGCGCTTCTTCCTTCGCCATGGTGATGCCGCGCACGATCCGCGGCGCGCCGTCGCCGTCGGCGGGCTGGCAACTGAACTCCAGGCGGATGCCGTTGGGGTCGAAGACATAGATCGAGAACACGCCCGGCAATACCTCGATCGGGCCCTGATAGGCGACGCCATGCGCCTCGAGCCGGTCGCGGATCAGCGCCTGGCTCGCCGGCGCCACGGCAAAGGAGACGTGCTGCATCATCGCGATCGCGTCGCGGTCGCCCACGGGCCTCGCGCCCTTCGGGATCTCAAAGAACGCCAGGAGCGCGTCGCGGCCCATGTCGAAGAAGTAATGGCGGATTTCCTCGAAGGGCGGATTGCCGCGGTTGCCCGGGCCGCTCCCCAGGCCCGGCGGCACCTTCATGGCGTGAACGAGCCGCATGCCGAGCACGCCGACGTAGAACTCGACGGTCATTTTCATGTCGTCGGTGTTGAGCGCAAGATGGTGAATGCCATAGAAACTCACCGTCTCGGCCGCGCCGGGTCGAGGCCGGGCCAGTTCGATCTCTGCCATGCGTTGGGCTCCTGTGCCGCCGCGCCAAGCCTGCCCCCAACGGCGCTCCGGTGCAAAGTCAAAATATCGCCGCACAAGGGTCGCATGCGCGCCGCGTTTGGCGGCGAAACCCCTGTTGCTTCAGCCCCGTAACCCCCATATATTGAGCAACTCAAGGGTATAGTGTGGCAAAGGTATCCGCATGGCGCGCGTCACCGTCGAAGATTGTGTCATCAAAGTTCCCAACCGGTTCGAGCTGGTGCTTCTCGCGGCGCAGCGTGCCCGCGACATGGCGGCCGGCGGTCAGCCGACGCTCGAGCGCGACAATGACAAGAACCCCGTCGTGGCGCTGCGCGAGATCGCCGCGGAAACGGTCCTGCTCGACGGGCTGCAGAACAGCCTGATCAAGGGCATGCAGAAGCACGTCGAGATCGACGAGCCCGAGGAGGACCACGAGATCGAGATCGGCGCGCAGACGGCGTGGCCGGTCGATATCGGCGCCGCGATGGAAATCGAAGGCGACGAGGTCGACGAGGACGAGACCGAGACCGAGGAAGAGCCGGCGCCCGCCGACGAGCTGCACGAGGACATGCTGCAGCTTCTCGACAGCGACGACGCGGAGCCGGTCGACGACAATGTGCCGGACCCCGGCGAGGGTGGACCTGATACCGGTGGCGCTAAACGCTGATACGACAGCGGTGGTGGAGGCGCTCTCCGCGCACGCCGCTTCTCCCGCGCCCACCGCTCCCGGGGCGCTGCCCCGCATCATGCGCCAATTCGAGTTGGTGGAGCGCGTCAAGGCCTACGACCCATCGGCCGACGAGGACGCGCTCAACCGCGCTTATGTCTTCTCGATGAAGGCGCACGGGGCGCAGCTTCGCGCCTCGGGCGATCCGTTCTTCTCCCACCCGGTCGAGGTCGCCGGCATCCTCGCGGGAATGAAGCTCGACGGCGCCTCGATCATTACCGGGTTGCTGCACGACACCGTCGAGGACACGGTCGCGACGCTCGAGGATATCGAGCACTTCTTCGGCGCCGAGATCGCTCGCCTCGTCGACGGCGTCACCAAGCTGTCGCGCATCGAGCTGCAATCGGACCAGACCAAGCAGGCCGAGAACTTCCGCAAGCTCGTGCTGGCGATGTCGGAGGACATCCGTGTCCTCCTGGTGAAGCTCGCCGACCGTCTGCACAACATGCGTACGCTGCGCTTCGTCGCCAAGCCCGAGAACCGCCGCCGCACCGCGCGCGAGACGATGGAGATCTATGCGCCCTTGGCCGAGCGCATGGGCATGCAGGCGGTGAAGGACGAGCTCGAGGATCTGGCCTTCGCCGAGCTCTATCCCGACGCGCGCGAGAGCATCCGCGCGCGGCTCAGCTTCCTGCGCGAGAAGGGCGAGGACCTGCCGCGGCGCATCATCGCCGAGCTGGCCGAGACGCTGCGCCTGGGCGGGGTCGAGGCGCAGCTATCGGGGCGGGAAAAGACGCTCTATTCGATTTGGCGCAAGATGCAGCGCAAGAATGTCGGGTTCGAGCAGCTCGCCGACATCATGGCGTTCCGCATCGTCGTCGATTCGGTGGAGCAGTGCTATCAGGCATTGGGTGTGCTGCACAGCAGCTACCCCGTCGTGCCCGGGCGGTTCAAGGACTACATCTCGACGCCCAGGCCCAACAACTACCGCTCCCTCCATACCGGCGTGATCGGGCCGGAACGCCAGCGCATCGAGGTGCAGATCCGCACCCGCGAGATGCATGAGGTGGCCGAGCTCGGCGTCGCCGCGCACTGGGTCTACAAGCAGGCCGCCCCCAATACCGAGGGCCGCCAGTACCGCTGGCTGCGCGAACTCCTCGATATCCTCGACCATGCCCTCGATCCCCAGGAATTCCTCGAGCACACCAAGCTCGAGATGTTTCAGGACCAGGTGTTCTGCTTCACGCCCAAGGGCGATCTTATCGAGCTGCCGCGCGGGGCGACGCCGGTCGACTTCGCCTATGCCGTGCATTCCCAGATCGGCGATACCTGCGTCGGCGCCAAGATCAACGGCCGCCTCGTGCCGCTGCGCACGCAGCTTGTTAACGGCGACCAGGTCGAGATCATCAACTCCAAGGCGCAGACGCCGTCGCCCACCTGGGAGCGCTTCGTCGTCACCGGCAAGGCGCGCGCCCGCATCCGCCGCTTCGTCCGCACCCAACAGCGCCAGCAATATCTCGACCTTGGCAAGGCGATCCTGCAGAAGGCGTTTCGCCAGGAGGGCCACGAATACGGCGACAAGGCGCTTGGCTCCGTGCTGGCGCAATTCAATTGCGAGACGGCGGAGGATCTCTGCGCCGCAGTGGGCGCCGGCAATCACACCGGGCGCGAGGTCGTTCACGCCCTCTTCCCGCCCAAGCCCGATGCGCGTCCGGGCAAGGTCGTGGCACTCGTTCCCCAGCGCAGCCGCAAAGCCTCCGAGAACGCGGTGCCGATCCGCGGCCTCATCCCCGGCATGGCCGTGCATTTTGCCGGTTGCTGTCATCCGCTGCCGGGCGACCGCATCGTCGGCATCGTCGCCACCGGCAAGGGCGTCACCATCCACACCATCGACTGCGAGACGCTGGAGAGCTTCGCCGACATGCCCGAGCGCTGGCTCGATGTCGCCTGGAACCAGGGCGAGGGCGACCAATCCCATGTCGGGCGGATCAACGTCACCATCGGCAACGAGCCCGGCAGCCTCGGCAGCCTCACCACGGTGATCGGCAAGCACGCCGGCAACATCACCAATCTCAAGATCACCAACCGCTCGCAGGATTTCTTCGAGATCCTGGTCGACATCGCGGTTCAGGACGTGCGCCACCTCACCACGATCATCGCGGCGCTCAGGGCCACGCCGGTCATCAATTCCGTCGAGCGGGCGCGCCGGTGACACTGCTGCGGACGCTGCGTCTGGGCGTGAACATCGATCACGTCGCCACCATCCGCAATGCCCGCGGCGGGCGGCATCCCGATCCGGTGCGGGCCGCGCGGCTGGCGGTCGCGGCCGGCGCGGACGGCATCACCGCGCATTTGCGCGAGGACCGCCGCCACATCTCCGACGACGACATCGCACGCCTCAGCCGCGAGATCGAGGTACCGCTCAATCTCGAGATGGCGGCGACCCCGGAGATGCTCGCGGTCGCCGTGCGCCACCGCCCGCACGCCGCCTGCATCGTTCCGGAAAAGCGCGCGGAGGTCACGACCGAAGGCGGGCTCGACGCGGCCGGCGGCGAGGCGGAGCTTTTGCCCTATCGTGCGCGAACTCGGCGCGGCCGGGATCCGCGTCTCGCTCTTCATCGATCCCGAGCGGCATCAGCTCGAAGCGGCCGCACGGCTCGGTGCGCCGGTGGTCGAGCTCCATACCGGTGCCTATTGCGATGCCACGGGTCCGGCGCGGGCGCGCGCGCTCGACCGACTGGTCGCGGCGGCGGCGGCGGCGGAGCGGTTGGGGCTCGAATGCCATGCCGGCCACGGGCTGGGCTTCGACACGGTCGGGCCGGTCGCCGCGATCGCCACCATTGTCGAGCTCAATATCGGACATTTCCTGATCGGCGAGGCCATCTTCGGCGGTCTCGACGCCGCGGTTCGGCGCATGCGCGCGCTGATGCAGGAGGCGCGCGCCGCCGCGAGCGGCGAGAAGACCGCCTGATGATCATTGGGGCTCGGCAGCGATCTCATCGACATCCGCCGCATCGAACGCACCATCGAGCGCTTCGGCGACCGCTTCCTCGACCGCGTGTTCACGCCACTCGAGCGCGCCCGCTCCGACCGGCGTGCCACGCGGGCGGCGAGTTATGCCAAGCGATTCGCCGCCAAGGAGGCCTGCGCCAAGGCGTTGGGCACCGGTTTCCGCCACGGCGTCTTCTGGCGCGACCTTGGCGTCGTCAATCTCTCCTCGGGCCGCCCGACCCTGGCTGCTGACCGGCGGCGCGCTCGCCCGGCTCCAGCACATCACGCCCGCCGGGCATGCGCGCGGAAATCGCGCTCACGCTCACCGACGAGCCGCCGCTGGCGCAGGCGCGTCGTCATCATCACCGCCGTGCCAGTGGGCGCCTGAAGTCGCATCCGGCGAAGCCGGGCTTGACTTCGCCCCTCCGGCTTGGCTTGATCTCGCCACACCCGCCGCCGACTTCGACTTACCCGAAATTCTGATATTACAAGGCCTTAGCGGACATTCTTGATGGCTAACAGGACCTCGAGCAGGACCACGAGCGGCTTCGCCGAGACGATCAAGACGCTCGTCTATGCCATTGTCATTGCGCTTTTCATCCGCACCTTCTTCTACGAGCCGTTCAGCATCCCGTCGGCCTCGATGGTGCCGACCCTGCTCATCGGCGATTATCTATTCGTGTCGAAATTCTCCTATGGCTACAGCCGCTATTCGCTGCCGTTCGGGCTGCCGCTCATTCCCGGCCCGGGCCGGCTCGTGCGTTCCGCGCGCCCCATCGCGGCGATGTCGTCGTGTTCAAGTTGACCTGCGATTTCAGCCGGCTGCCGCCGCAGGAGCAGGAGTTCCGCGCGCGCAATTGCGATCCCTCCACCGATTTCATCAAACGCATCGTCGGGCTGCCGGGCGACCGCATCCAGATGAAGGATGGCGTCCTCAACATCAATGGCACGCCGGTGAAGCTGCAGCACCTGCCGGATTACTATTACGCCGAGCCGTTCTCCCGGGCGGCGACACCGGATGCCGCGCCGGCAATTATGCGCAGTACAAGCGAAACCTTGCCCGGCGGGGCCGAGCATCGTCATCATCAAGAACTGCGGTCCGCCGCAGTTCGACAACACCCAGGTCTTCACCGTGCCGGCCGACCATTATTTCATGATGGGCGACAATCGCGACGACAGCGCCGACAGCCGCGATGCCGACCAGCGGCGTGGGCTATGTTCCCGCCGAAAATCTCGTCGGCCGCGCGCAGTTCATCTTCTTCTCCACCGACGGCTACGCCGCCTGGTGGGAACCGTGGAAATGGCCGTTCACGGTGCGCTATGACCGGCTGTTGATGGCGATCCATTGATGAACGACATTGCTGTTGCGCCGCCGGCGCTCGATGATTTCCTCGACCACGAATTCGCGCGCCCGGACCTGCTCGCCGAGGCGCTGACGCATCGCAGCGCGGTGCGGCGGCGCGGCGGCGCGCGGCGCGGCTACGAACGATTGGAATTCCTGGGCGACCGGGTCCTGGGGCTGATCGTCGCAGAACTGCTGTGGCGCCGCTTTCCCGACGAGGCGGAAGGCGAACTCACGCGGCGCCACACCCATCTGGTGCGGCGCGAGGCGCTGGCCGAGGTGGCGATGCGCGCTGGGGCTGGGGCCGCGGATCAATCGTCTCGCGCGGACGAGGATGCGGCCGGCGTGCGCCACAACCCCAGCGTCCTTGCCGATGTGTGCGAGGCGGTGATCGCCGCGCTCTTCCTCGATGGCGGGCTTGCCGCCGCACGCCACTTCGTCGAGCGCTGGTGGGAGCCGCGCCTGGCCGCGCTTGGCCGCGCCGCCGCGCGATCCCAAGACCGCGCTCCAGGAATGGGCGCAGGCGCGCGGGCTGCCGCTTCCGGCCTATCGCACCGTCGCCACCGAAGGGCCGCGCCCATCGCCGCCGCTTCACCATCACCGTCGGCGTCGAGGGCTTGCCGCCGGCCACCGCGACCGGCGCGTCCAAGCGCGCCGCCGAAACCGCGGCGGCGGCTGCCGCGCTCGCGGCGCTCGACGACCAAGGCATGAGCGAGGCCGCGCGGCGCTGCGGCACGATCGCGGTCGTCGGCGCGCCCAATGCGGGCAAGTCGACGCTGATCAACCGTCCTCGTCGGCAGCAAGGTGTCGATCGTCTCGCCCAAGGTGCAGACGACGCGCGCCCGCGTGCTGGCATCGCCATGCGCGGCGCGGCGCAGCTCGTCTTCGTCGACACGCCCGGCATCTTCGCGCCGCGCCGCCGGCTCGACCGCGCCATGGTCGCGGCCGCGTGGGCCGGGACGCGCGATGCCGATGCGATCGTCCTGCTGGTCGATGCGGTGCGCGGTCTCGACGGCGACGCCGAGCGCATCATCGACGGGCTGAAGCACGCGGGACGCCGCGCCATCCTCGCGCTCAACAAGATCGACCGCGTGCCGCGCGAGAGCCTGCTGCCGCTGGCCGACCAGCTCGACAAGCGCGGCATCTTCGATGCCGTGTTCATGATCTCGAGCCTGACCGGCGACCATGTCGAGGATCTGGCCGCGCATCTGGCGGGGATCGTGCCGGAAGGGCCGTGGCTCTTCCCCGAGGATCAGCTTTCCGACGTGCCGCTGCGCCTCCTCGCCGCGGAGCTGGTGCGCGAGCAGGTCTTCCTCCAGCTCCATCAGGAACTCCCCTACGCCATCACCGTCGAGACCGACGAATGGGAGGAGCGCGAGGACGGCAGCGTCAGGATCAGCGCCACCGTCCACCTCGCGCGCGAAAGCCACAAGCCCATTGTTCTCGGCAAGGGGGGTGCGCAGATCAAGCGCATCGGCGCCGACCGCCCGCGGCGAGCTCGAGCGGATGCTGGAGCGCCGCGTCCATCTCTTCCTCCATGTCCGCGTGAGCGAGGACTGGGCCGAGAACCGCGAGCACTACGAGGCGATCCGGCTCGAGTTCGATGCGCTGGAGCGATGAGGCGGTCGTATTGTCGACCCGCCGTCACGGCGAGAGCGGGCTTCTTGTCCATCTGCTGACGCCCGGCCACGGCCGGCATGGCGGCCTGGTGCGCGGAGGGCAGCGGCCGAAGGCGCGGTCGGCCTATCAGATCGGCAACTGCCTGCTGGTCACGTGGTCGGCGCGGTTGGCCGAGCATCTGGGCACGCTGACGGGCGAGCTGGCGCACGGCTATGCCGCGGTGTTGATGGCCGATCCGGCGCGTCTGGCGTGCCTGGCGGCGGCGGCGGCGCTCGCCGATGCGGCGCTGCCCGAGCGCGAGCCCCATCCGCGCGCCTATCAGGGGCTCGTCCTCCTGCTTCAGGCGCTGGAGGCGGATGCGGGCTGGGCGTCGGTTTACGTCGCGTGGGAGATGGATCTGCTCGCCGAGCTCGGCTTCGGCCTCGATCTTGCGCGCTGCGCGGCCACCGGGGCGACGACGGATCTGGTCTATGTCTCGCCCAAGACCGGGCGCGCCGTCTGCGCCGCGGCCGGGGAGCCCTATCGCGACCGGCTCCTGGCGCTGCCGCCGTTTCTGCGGGCCGAAGGGACGACGTCGCCGCCGGGGCCCCGGGACGTGCTCGACGGGCTGGCACTCACCGGCAGCTTCCTCGAGAACCGCGTCTTCACGCCGCACGGCCGCGCCTTGCCGGCCGCGCGATCCCGATTCATTGACGTGTTGCGGCAGTTCGCTACTATATCTGGTAGGTAGGACCCCGTATGGCCAAGCAGGATTTCGCCGGCGACATCAAGGATGTCGATTTTTCGGATGCGCTCGGCGAGCGCTATCTCTCCTATGCGCTGTCGACCATCATCTCGCGCTCGCTGCCGGACGTGCGCGACGGGCTGAAGCCGGTGCATCGCCGCCTCCTCTATGCGATGCGCGAGCTCAAGCTCGATCCGGCCTCGGGCTACAAGAAATGCGCCCGCGTCGTCGGCGATGTCATCGGCAAGTTCCACCCCCATGGCGAGATCGCGGTCTATGAGGCGCTGGTGCGCCTGGCCCAGGATTTCGCGCAGCGCTATCCGCTGGTCGACGGGCAGGGCAATTTCGGCAATATCGACGGCGATAACGCCGCGGCCATGCGCTACACCGAAAGCCGCCTCACCGCGGTCGCCGAGGCGCTGATGGACGGGCTCGACGAGGACGCGGTCGATTTCCGCGCCACCTATGACGGCGAGAACGAAGAGCCGGTGGTGCTGCCGGCGCGCTTCCCCAATCTCCTCGCCAACGGCGCCAGCGGCATCGCCGTCGGCATGGCGACCAGCATTCCGCCGCACAACATCGTCGAGCTGTGCGACGCGCTGGCCCATCTCGTGCGCAAGCCGCGCTGCGACGTGGGCGAGATCATCGCCCTGGTGCCGGGTCCCGATTTCCCGACCGGCGGCGTGCTGGTCGAAGACGCCGAACGCGGTCGCCGAGGCCTATGCCACCGGCCGCGGCAGCTTTCGCCTGCGCGCGCGCTGGATCAAGGAGCCGCTGACCCACGGCCTCTATCAGATCGTCGTCACCGAGATCCCCTATCAGGTGCAGAAGTCGCGCCTCATCGAGCGCATCGCCCAGCTTCTGGAAGAGCGCAAGCTGCCGCTCTTGGCCGACGTGCGCGATGAATTGACCGAGGAAGTGCGGCTCGTGCTCGAGCCCAAGACGCGCAACGTCGATGCCGACAGTGCTGATGGAGTCAGCTCTTCCGCGCGACCGAGCTCGAGGTGCGCGTGCCGTTGAACCTCAACGTGCTCGACGCCACCAGCGTGCCGCGGGTGATGTCGCTCAAGGAGGCGCTGCAGGCCTTCCTCGACCATCGCCGCGAGGTGCTGCTGCGCCGCTCGCGCTTCCGCGTCGCCGAGATCGCGCGCCGCGCCGAGATCCTGCGCGGACAGATCATCGTCTATCTCAATCTCGACGAGGTCATCCGCATCATCCGCGAGGACGACGACCCCAAGGCGCGGATGATGAAGCGCTGGCGCCTGACCGAGGTCCAGGTCGAGGCGATCCTCAACATGCGCCTGCGCGCGCTTGCGCCGCCTCGAGGAGATCGCGATCCGCAAGGAGCTCGAGGCGCTTGACCGCAGAAGAAAAGACGCTGCAGGCGCTGCTCGCCGACGACAAGCGGCAATGGAAGGCGATCGGCGCCGAGATCGCCGCGCTGCGCAAGGAGTTCGCCGCACACGCCGCTCGGCCGGCGCCGCACCGAGATCGGCACGCCGCCCGCCGCGATGCTGGTCGCCGGTCGAGGCGCTCGTCGAGCGCGAGCCGGTGACGGTGCTGTGCTCGGAGAAGGGCTGGATCCGCGCCGTCAAGGGCCACAACCTCGCGCTCGGCGACATCAAGTACAAGGAAGGCGACGGGCCGCGCTTCGCCGTTGCCGCGGAGACCACCGACCGGCTCCTGATCTTTGCCACCGACGGGCGCTTCTACACGCTCGGCGTCGACAAGCTGCCGGGCGGGCGCGGCCATGGCGAGCCGCTGCGCCTGATGATCGATCTCGACGCCGAGCGAGGACGTGGCGGTGATGTTCCGCTACGTGCCGGGCGCCGAAGCTGCTGGTGGCGGCGAGCGACGGGCGCGGCTTCATCGTGCCGGCGGACGAGGTGCTGGCCCAGACGCGCAACGGCAAGCAGGTGATGACGCCGCGGCGAGGGCGCCAAGGCGCGCCTGTGCGTGCCCGCCGAGGGCGACACGGTGGCGACGGTGGGCGACAACCGCAAGCTCCTGCTGTTCCCGCTCGGCGAGGTGCCGGAGATGGCGCGCGGCCGCGGCGTCATCCTGCAGCGCTTCACGACGGCGGCCTCGCCGATGCCAAGGTCTTCACGCTGGCCGACGGCCTCACCTGGCGCCAGGGCGAGACCCGCACGCGCACCGAGACCGAGCTCGATCCCTGGCGCGGCCAGCGCGCCGGCAGCGGCCGCGTGGCGCCGCGCGGCTTCCCCGCCTCCAACCGCTTTGGCTGAGACCCATGAGCGATCCGGTGCTGCTCGACGCCAAGGGTCTCAAATGCCCGCTGCCGGTCTTGAAGGCGCGCCGGTCGCTCAAGGAGGTGCCGCCCGGCGGAACCTTGCGCGTGCTGGCGACCGACCCCGGCGCGGTCAAGGATTTCGAGCATTTCTGCCGCACCACCGGCTGCCGCCTCGTGCGCTGGAGCGAGACCGACGGGCTCCTCGAATTCATCATCGAGAAGCCGGCCTGAGGCGCTTAATCCGCGCCCGCCCTTGCCAAAGCCGAGGCGCCGGCCTATCTAAGGGCCCTTGATAAAACCTCACGCGGGGATGCGTTCCCTTACCCGGGATCGCTCCGGTGTCGATGTGCTCGATGACCCCCGCGGCGGCTCAACCGGAAAAGGATCGCATCATGGCAATGCCGTCGTTCACCATGCGCCAGCTTCTCGAGGCCGGCGTCCATTTCGGCCATCACACGCGGCGCTGGAACCCGGAGATGGCGCCCTACATCTTCGGTGTCCGCAACGACATCCACATCATCGACCTGGAGCAGACCGTGCCGCTCCTGCACCGGGCGCTTGCAGGCGGTGCGCGATGTTGCCGCCGGCGGCGGGCGCGTGCTCCTCGTCGGCACCAAGCGCCAGGCGCAGGAGCCGGTCGCCGAGGCGGCCAAGCGCTGCGGCCAGTATTTCGTCAATCACCGCTGGCTCGGCGGCATGCTGACCAACTTCAAGACCATCTCGCATTCGATCAAGCGGCTGCGCGAACTCGACGAGCGCATCAGCCAGCCGGGCAGCGGCCTCACCAAGCGCGAGCTCCTCGAACTCACCCGCGATCGCGACAAGCTCGAGCGGGCGCTGGGCGGGATCAAGGAGATGGGCGGCCTGCCCGACATTCTCTTCATCATCGACACCAACAAGGAAGCGATCGCCGTCCAGGAGGCGAACAAGCTCAAGATCCCCGTGGTCGCCATCCTCGACAGCAATTCCTCGCCCGACGGCATCGCCTATCCGGTTCCCGGCAACGATGACGCCATGCGCGCCATCCATCTTTATTGCGACCTCGTCTCGGGCGCGGTGCTCGACGGGCTGCAGGCCGAGCTCGCGGCCTCCGGCGTCGATCTCGGCGCCCGCGAGGTGGCGCCGGAAGAGGACGTCGTGGCGCCGGTCGAAGATCGCCGAGGATCGCGCAACCGCCTGACGCAGGAGACAAGAGGCACATGGCCGAGATCACCGCGGCGCTGGTCAAGGAGCTGCGCGAGAAGACCGGCGCGGGCATGATGGACTGCAAGCGCGCGCTGAGCGAGACCGCCGGCGATCTCGAGGGCGCCGTCGACTGGCTGCGCACCAAGGGCCTCGCCGCCGCCGCCAAGAAGGCCGGCCGGGTCGCGGCCGAAGGGCTGGTCGCGGTCGCCGTCGCGCCGACGCGCGGCGCCGTCGTCGAGGTCAATTCCGAGACCGATTTCGTCGCCCGCAATGAGATCTTCCAGGGCGTCGTCCGCGCCGTCGCCGATATCGTCCGCGATCACGGCGACGACCTCGAAGCGGTGAAGGCCCGGCCCTTCCCGGGCACCGGCCGCAGCCGTCGGCGACGAGCTTACCCACCTCATCGCCACCATCGGCGAGAACATGGCGCTGCGCCGCGCCCGCCGCCTCCAGGTGAAGACCGGCGTCGTCGCGTGCCTATGTGCACAACGCGTTGGCCCCGGGTCTCGGCAAGATCGGCGTGCTGGTGGCGCTCGAAGTCGACGGGCGACGGCGGAGCGGCTCGGCGCTGCTCGGGCGCCAGCTTGCCATGCACGTGGCGGCAGCCAACCCGCAATATCTCGACGTCGCCGCGGTCGATGCCGCCGCCCTCGAGCGCGAGCGCAACGTGCTGCGCGAGCAGGCGCGCGCCAGCGGCAAGGCCGATGCGATCATCGACAAGATGGTCGAGGGCCGCCTGCGCAAGTTCTACGAGGAGGTCGTGCTCACCGAGCAGATCTTCGTCATCGACGGCGAGACCCGGGTCGCCAAGGTGATCGAGGCCGCTGCCAAGGAACTCGGCGCGCCCGTTCGCGTCGCCGGCTTCGTTCGTTTCGCCCTGGGCGAGGGCATCGACAGGAACGCCACCGATTTTGCCGCCGAGGTCGCGGCGCAGCTCAAGCATTGAGCGAATGCGGCCGGGCTCCTCTCGCGCTTGCCCGTGGGCGGTCGGGAGCGGGGCCGGTCGTGGTCGCGGCGCGGGTCTGGGCGAGACGCGGACCGACGCTTGATGTATGATCGCCGCCGCGCTGTCGCTCCGCCCCTGTAGCCCCGATGCCCGAGCCGCGATCCGCAACTACCGCCGCGTCCTCCTGAAGCTTTCGGGCGAGGCGCTGATGGGCGAGCAGAATTACGGGCTCGACCCGCACGATCATCGCCCGGCTTGCCGCGGAAATCCAGGCCGTGCACGCCATGGGCGTGCAGATTTCGATCGTCGTCGGCGGCGGCAACATCTTCCGCGGCGTCGCCGGCGCGTCGGCGCGGCATGGAACGGGCGACGGCCGACTACATGGGCATGCTCGCCACCGTCATCAATTCGCTCGCCATGCAGAGTGCGCTCGAGCGGCTCGATGTTCCCACCCGCGTCCAATCGGCCATCAGCATGCAGTCGGTGTGCGAGCCCTATATCCGCCGCCGCGCCATCCGCCACATGGAGAAGGGGCGGGTGGTGATCTTCGCCGCCGGCACCGGCAATCCGTTCTTCTCTACCGATACCGCAGCCGCCCTGCGCGCCTCGGAGACCGAGTGCGAGGCGCTGCTCAAGGCGACCAAGGTCGACGGCGTCTACAGCTGCCGATCCCACCACGGACCGGACCGCCGATCCGTTTCGACCGGCTGAGCTATCTCGAAGTGCTGTCGCGCGACCTCAAGGTCATGGATGCGGCGGCGATCTCGCTCGCGCGCGAGAACCGGATTCCGATCCTGGTGTTTTCCATCCACGACTCACGGCGCCTTCGCCGATGTCGTCACCGGCCAGGGCCGCTTCACCGTGATCACCGAGGAGAGGGGTTCGCCATGAACGAAGACCCGCTCGTCAGCGAGCTGCGACGCCGCATGGAAGGCGCCGTCGAGGTCCTGCGCAAGGAGTTCGGCGGGCTGCGCACCGGGCGCGCGTCGACGAGCCTGCTGGAGCCGGTGACCGTCGAGGCCTACGGCAACACCATGCCCTTGAACCAGGTCGCCACCGTCAGCGTGCCGGAGCCGCGCCTCATCGTGGTCCAGGTCTGGGACCGCGGTGTGGTCAAGGCGGTGGACAAGGCGATCCGCGAAGCCGGGCTCGGCCTCAATCCGCAGACCGAGGGCCAAGTCATTCGCGTGCCGATCCCCGACCTCACCGAGGAGCGCCGGCGCGAGCTCACCAAGGTCGCCGCGAAATATGCCGAGGCGGCGCGCGTCTCGGTGCGCAACGTCCGGCGCGACGGGCTCGACGGCCTGAAGCGCAAGGAAAAGGACGGCGAGATCAGTCAGGATCATGCAGCGCAAGCTGCAGCACGACATCCAGACGCTGACCGACCAGACGATCAAGCACATCGACGACGTGCTGGCGCAGAAGGACAAGGAGATCCTTCAGGTCTGACCATGCAGAAAGCCGCGTCGCCGCTGCCGCCGCCGCAGCATGTCGCCATCATCATGGACGGCAACGGCCGGTGGGCGAAATCGCGCGGCCTGCCGCGCATCGCCGGCCATCGCCGCGGCGCCGAAGCGGTGCGGCGCACGGTCGCGGCGGCGACCGAGCTCGGCATCCGCTATCTGACGTTGTTCGGCTTCTCGTCGGAGAACTGGAAGCGTCCGCTGGGCGAGATCCACGATCTCATGGGATTGCTGCGCCACTATCTGCGCGGCGAGATCGCCGAGCTGCACCAGAAGGGCGTGCGGTTCCGCGTGATCGGCGATCGCGCGCGTCTGCCGGCCGACATCGTCACGCTGATCGTCAATTCCGAAGAGCTGACGCGCGCCAACCGCAGCATCAACCTATCGATCGCGCTCTCCTATGGCGGGCGCGCCGAGATCGCGCTCGCGGCGCGGCGCATCGCCGCAGAGGTTGCCGCGGGGCGGCTCGCCATCGATGCGGTCGACGAGGCGTGCTTCGGGCGCTTCCTCTTCACCGACGGCATTCCCGATCCCGATCTTCTCATCCGCACCAGCGGCGAGCAGCGGATCAGCAACTTCCTGCTGTGGCAAAGCGCTTATGCCGAACTGGTCTTCACCGAGACGCTGTGGCCCGATTTCGACAAGACCGATCTCGAGAACGCGGTGCGCGATTTCCACGGCCGCGAACGACGCTACGGCGCTTCCGTTGGCTCGCGTTGATCGGGGCGACGTCCGCCTGAGACTGGCCTCGGCGGTGGTGCTGGCGCCGCTGGCCTTGGGCGCGGTGTGGCTCGGCGGGTGGTATTTCGCGGTGCTCGTTCTTGCCGCCGCCTCGGGCATGGGCTGGGAATGGGCGCGGCTCACCGGCTGCCGCGGGCTCCGATTGCGCGGACTCGGGGTGGCCGCTGCGGCTCTGCCGGTGCTGGCGCTGGCGCTGGGATGGCCGGCTGCGGGATTGGTGCTCGCGCTAGCCGGCGCGGGCGTGGTCTGGGTCGCCGTGCGCGCGCAGGCGGGCCGGCGCCGCCTGGGCCGCGCTGGGCACGGGCTGGCATCGCGCTGGCGTGCCTCGCCTGCCTCTGGCTCGGCGGCGATCACGTCGTCGGGCGCGCGTGGCCTCCTGTGGCTCTTTGTCACGGTCTGGGCCAGCGATACCGGCGCCTTTCTCGCCGGCCGGCCGATTCGGCGGACCGCGCCTGGCGCCGCGGCTTTCGCCGAACAAGACCTGGGCCGGGGCGGCGGGCGGGCTCGTCGCGGCGGCGCTCGTGGGCTGGGCGTGCCGCGCTCTGGCCGGCGCGGCGGCGGTGACGCTTCTGGTGCCGGCCGGCATCGCGCTGGGCCTCGCCGCGCAAGCTGGGCGACCTCGCCGAATCGCTGGCCAAGCGCCGGTTCGGCGTCAAGGACTCGGGCGGCCTCATTCCCGGCCATGGCGGGCTGCTCGACCGGCTCGACGGCATGCTGGCGGCGGCGGCGCTGCCTGTCGCTGATGACACTCGCTCGCCGGGGCGAGCCCGCTGGCCTGGCGGGTCTAGGCAAAGACACAGGAAGCGAGTGCCAATTTTTCACCGATGCGGCGGGTGGTTTCCTGCTATCCTGCCGCCGTCTTCTCCGCTAGCGGGTCTTGGTCCATGGGTTTGTTCACTGGCGGCCTCGATTATATCCTGCCTTTCCTCGTCGA
The DNA here is from genome assembly GCA_963832575.1 of uncultured Alphaproteobacteria bacterium. Taxonomy (GTDB): domain Bacteria; phylum Pseudomonadota; class Alphaproteobacteria; order ATCC43930; family CGMCC-115725; genus DATJLY01. The sequence goes on along the minus strand of CAWHUT010000005.1, from coordinate 255,024 downwards.
TCCTCACCGTGCTGGTGTTCGTGCACGAGCTCGGCCACTACCTCGTCGCGCGCTACAACGGCGTGCGCGTCGAGGTGTTCTCGATCGGCTTCGGTCCGGAGCTCTTCGGCTGGAACGATCGGGCCGGAACGCGCTGGAAATTCAGCGCGGTGCCGCTCGGCGGCTACGTCAAGATGTTCGGCGATGCCGATGCGGCATCGATGCCGGGTGCCGACATCGCGCGCATGAGCGCGGCGGAGCGCGCGGTCTCCTTCCACTCACAAGCGCCTGCCGCAGCGCGCGGCGATCGTGGCGGCGGGCCCGATCGCCAATTTCGTCTTCGCGCTGGTGTTGCTGGCCGGCCTCTTTGCTACCGTCGGCCAACCCTTCACGCCGGCCCGAGGTCGGCCAGGTCGAGCCCGGCAGCGCCGCCGAGCAGCGCCGGCATCAAGGCGGGCGACGTCATCCTCTCGATCGACGGCGAGCAGATCAGCCGCTTCGAGGACGTGCAGCGCGTCGTGCGGCCTCAATACCGGCGAGGCCGATGCATATGGTCGTCCGTCGCGGCGGCGGCCAGGTTACGATCGCGGTGACGCCGCGCGTGACGCGTTTCACCGATCGGTTCGGCAACGAGCACAAGATCGGCCTGCTCGGGATCGAGCGCAGCGGCGTCAATTATGTCCGCCGCAATCCCGCTGAGCGCCGTCTGGCGCGCGGGGCAGGAGACTCTGGAACCTCACCACCGGCACGCTGCAGGCGGTGTGGCAGATGGCCATCGGCCTGCGTACGACCGATGAGCTCGGCGGCCCGTTGCGCATCGCGCAGATGTCGGGCGAGGTGGCGCAGGGCGGCCTCGTCGCGATGCTTGTGGTTCCTCGCGGTGCTGTCGATCAATCTCGGCCTCATCAACCTGTTCCCGATCCCCGTCCTTGACGGCGGGCACCTGCTGTTTTATGTCGCTGAGGCGATCCGCGGCCGGCCGCTTGGGCCAGCGTGTGCAGGAATATGGGTTCCGAGTCGGCCTCGCTCTCGTGCTGACGCTCATGGTATTCGCCACCTGGAACGACCTCGTGCACTTGCGGGTCGTCGAGTTCATCAAGGGTCTCATGACCTGAAGCCTGGCGCGTCAGCGAAGAAACGCGTGCGTGCGTGACAGTGGGGGGAGTTTTGCGCATTTTCTTCCGCCTGGCCTTGGGCCTTGCTCTGGTAATTGCGGTCGCTTTCGCGTTTCTGCCCTTTGCGCCGATCAAGGCGCAGGTTCCCGCCGCCGGGGCTCAGACGCAGGCGCCCGCCGCCGGGGCCCAGCCCCCGCCGCCGGGGTGCAAGTTCCAACCGGTGGGGCCCAGGTTCCCACCGGCGGCACGATCAAGGAAATCCGCATCGAAGGCACCCAGCGTGTCGAGCCGGAAACGGTGAAGTCCTATCTTCTGGTGCAGCCGGGCGATCCGTTCGATGCGGATCGGATCGACCGCTCGCTGAAGGCGCTCTTCGCCACCGGCCTCTTCACCGATGTGACGTTGCGGCGCGAGGGCGACACGCTGGTCGTGCGCGTGGTCGAGAATCCCGTGATCAACCGCATTGCCTTCGAGGGCAATCACCGCCTCTCCGACGAGACGCTCAACGACGAGATCCAGCTTCGCCCGCGCGCCGTCTACACGCGCGAGCAAGGTGCAGAGCGACGTGAAGCGCATCCTCGATCTCTATCGCCGCAACGGCCGCTTCGCCGCGACCGTCGATCCCAAGGTCATTCCGCTCGAGCAGAACCGCGTCGATCTCGTGTTCGAGATCGACGAGGGGCCGGTCACGGGGATCCGCGGCATCAACTTCATCGGCAACCAGGACTTCGGCGCCAACCGCCTGCGCGAGGTGATCCAGACCAAGGAGTCGCGCTGGTACCGGTTCCTCAGCTTCGAACGATACCTATGACCCCGACCGCCTGACCTACGACCGCGACCTGTTGCGCAAGTTCTACCTGTCCGAGGGCTATGCCGATTTCCGCGTCGTGTCGGCAGTCGCCGAGCTCGCGCCGTCGCGCGACGGGTTCCTCATCACCTTCACGATCGAGGAGGGCGTCGCGCTACAAATTCGGCAAGGTCGACATCACCAACACGCTGAAGGACGTGAACCCCGCCGCGCTCAAGCCGCTGCTCACGACGCGAGCCGGCGATTGGTACAACGCCGATGCGGTCGAGGGCTCGATCACCGCCCTGACCGACGGGCTCGGCAATCTCGGTTTCGCCTTCGTCGACATCCAGCCGCAGGTGCGCCGCAACGCCGACACCCGCACCATCGACGTCACGTACACGATCAAGGAGGGGCCGCGCGTCTATGTCGAGCGCATCAACATCACCGGCAATCTGCGCACGCTCGATTCGGTGATCCGGCGCGAGTTCCGGCTGGTCGAGGGCGATGCCTTCAACTCCGTCGAAGCTGCATCGCTCCGAACAGAACATCAAGAACCTCGATTTCTTCGAGAAGGTCAACATCACCAACGTGCCCGGCAGCGCGCCCGGACAAGACCATCATCAATGTCGATCTGCAGGAGAAATCGACCGGCGAGTTCTCGGTCGGCGTCGGCTTCTCGACCTCCGACGGCCCGCTCGCCGACATCGGCATTCACGAGCGCAATCTGCTCGGCCGGGGCCAGGATCTGCGCCTCGATACGGTCGTGGCGCTGCGGGACGAGCAGATCGATCTGAGCTTCACCGAACCGCTATTTCATGGGCCGCAATCTCGCCGCGGGCTTCGACCTCTTCGCCATCAACCGCGACAACACCGACCTTCGCCGGGTTCAGCCAGTTCACCGTCGGCGGCACGCTGCGCGCGGGCTATCAGATCACCGAGCCGCTGCGCCAGACGCTTCACCTACACGCTGCGGCAGGACCGCATCTACAACGTGCAGAGCACGGCGTCGGTCTTCATTCAGCAGGAGGTCGGCGTGCGCAATACCTCGGCCGTCGGCCAGGTGCATCCTCTACGACAAGCGCGACAACCGCCAGGATCCGACGTCGGGCTATTTCTATAGCCTGGGCACCGACGTCGCGGGGCTCGGCGGCGACGTCGATTTCTTCCGCGTCACCGTCACCGGCGGCGTATTCTATCCCTTCACGCCCGACTACGTGCTGAGCTTCACCGGCGAGGAGGGGCATATCGTCGGCATCGGTCAGGACGTCCGCATCGAGGACCGCTATTTCGTCGGCGGCGACAATCTGCGCGGCTTCCAGACAGGGCGGCATCGGTCCGCGCGATGCCATCGACCCAGCGACGCGCTCGGCGGCGAGACCTACTATGTCGGCTCGCTCTCGCTTTCCTATCCGATGGGCCTGCCGCAGGAACTCGGCATCACCGGCCGCGTGTGGACCGATTTCGGCAGTCTGTTCTCTCTGCATCCGACCGGCACCGACAGTCGAAAATTCCAGTCTCCTGCGCGGTCTCGACCGGCGTCGGCGTGTCGTGGAAGTCGCCGCTCGGACCGATCAAGATCGATCTCGGGTTCCCGGTCATGCGCGAGCCCTATGACCGGTCGGAACTGGTCCATGTCAGTTTCGGCACGAGGTTCTGAGATGGCATCCGCGTGCACGGCGCGCGGCGGCGCCCGCGGCTTGGTCCTGGTGCTCGCGGCCTCGGCCCTCGGCGCTGCCGGCCGTGGCGCAGCAGGCCCTGCCGGCGCCGGTGATCGTCGTCGTCGACATGACGCAGATCATGCGCGATGCCAAGGCGGCCAAGGACATGCAGGCGCAGGTCCAGACGGAGATGGACGCCTATTCGAAGGAGGTCGCCAAGCGCGAGGACGATCTCAAGACGCCTGCGCGACGAGCTCGAGCGCCAGCGCACGGTGCTCGCGCCGGACGTCTTCAACGACAAGTCGCAGGAATATCAGCAGCGCTACGCCGCGCTCGACCGCGACGTGCAGAGCCAAGCGCCAGGCGATGCAGCAGAGCTACAGCGAGGCGATGACCAAGGTCGAGAACGTGGCGCTGCAGATCATCGCCGACGTCGCCAAGGAGCGGAAGGCGAACATGGTCGTCGCCAAGGCGGCGCTCCTCTATCTCGACGGACGGGATCGACGTCACCGCCGAAGTGACGCAGCGCCTCGACGAGAAGCTGCCGACCATGGCCGTGAACGTGCCCAAGGACGTCGACCGGCGGCAAGCCGCCGGCGCACGCCGTGACGCGCACAGGTGCAGGCGCGTGCGCTCGAGAGCTGAACGATGGCGGATCCGCGCTTCTTCACCGTCGCCGGGCCCTTCACCGTCGGCGGAGCTTGCGCGCCGCACCGGCGCCGCAGATCGCCGGGGCGGCCGAGGCGGACCGCGTTCTCAGCGATGTGGCCGCGCTCGAGACGCGCGGGGCCGGATGATCTGAGCTTCCTCGACAATCCGCAAATATCTCGACGCGCTGCGCCGGCACGCGCGCCGGCGCCGCCTTCGTCCATCCCGACAGGGCCGCGCGCGGCGCCGCCCGGGCCTGACGCTGCTGCGTGACGCCCGCGCCCTATCGCGCCTATGCGCTGGCGGCGCAGGCGTTCTATCCCGAACCGCCGCCCGTTGCCCGGCATCGCGCCGAGCGCGGTCGTCGATCCCAGCGCGCGCCTCGGCGAGGGCTGCGCAGTCGAGGCCGGCGCGGTGATCGGCGCCCGCGTCGAGATCGGACGCGCGGCTGCTCATCGGCGCCAATGCGGTGATCGGGCCGGGCTGCGTCCTGGGCGACGAGGTCCGGGTCGGCGCCAATGCGAGCCTCAGCCACTGCGTCATCGGTGCCCGCGTGCGGATCTATCCGGGCGTGCGCATCGGCCAGGACGGGTTCGGCTTCGCGCCCGACACCAGCGGCTCCGTGAAGGTGCCGCAACTGGGCCGCGTCATCATCGGCGACGATGTCGAGATCGGCGCCAATACCACCGTCGACCGCGGCGCCGGGCCCGATACCGTGATCGGCGCCGGGCACGATGATTGATAATCTCGTGCAGATCGGGCACAACGTTCAGATCGGGCGCGGCTGCGTGCTGGTGGCGCAGGTCGGCATTTCCGGCAGTACGCGGCTCGGCGATTTCGTCATGCTCGGCGGACAGGCGGCGGTCACCGGCCATCTCACGATCGGCAGCGGCGCGCGCATCGCGGGGCAAAGCGGCGTCATCCGCGACGTGGCGCCCGGCGAGGCGGTGATGGGATCGTCCCGCCGTGCCGATCCGCGACCATCATCGCCAGGTGCTGCTGCTGCGGCGCATGGCGGCGAGAAAAAAAGGCGAATAGGATGGAAGCGACCAAGCCGCAGGAGGTGGCGACGGACATCGACATCCAGCGCATCATGCAGCTGATCCCGCATCGCTATCCCTTTCTCATGATCGACCGGGTGGTGGACGTGACGCCGGGCGAGGCCGCCACCGGCATCAAGAACGTGTCGATCAACGAGTTCTACTTCCAGGGCCATTTTCCGCAGCGCCCGGTCATGCCGGGCGTGCTCATCATCGAGGCGATGGCGCAGACCGCGGCGGTGCTCGTCGTGCACACGCTCGGGCCGGAGTCCGAGGGCAAGCTCGTCTATTTCATGAGCGTCGACAACGCGCGCTTCCGCCGCCCGGTCTTTCCCGGCGACACGCCTCGCCGTGCGCGTCGAGCGCAAGCACAACCGCGGCAATGTCTGGAAGTTCGACGGCGAGGCGCTGGTCGACGGCAAGCTCGTGGCCGAGGCGACTTTCGCCGCCATGATCATGGACACCTGAGTCGGCTCATGCCGGACATCCATCCCACGGCCGTCGTCGAGCCGGGCGCGCGGCTCGCCGCATCGGCGAAGATCGGCCCGTTCTGCCTTGTCGGGTCCGAGGTCGAGCTGGGCGAGGGCGTGGAGCTCGTCTCGCATGTCGTCGTCGCCGGCCGCACCTCGGTCGGCGAGGGCACGCGCATCTTCCCCTTCGCCTCGATCGGCCACGCAGCCGCAGGACATGAAATACAAGCGGCGAGCCGTCGCGCCTCGTCATCGGCCGCAGCAACGTGATCCGCGAGCACGTGACCATGAATCCCGGCACCGAAGGCGGCGGCATGGTGACGCGGGTCGGCGACGATTGCCTCTTCATGGTCGGCGTCCACGTCGCGCATGACTGCATCATCGGCGACCACGTGATCATGGCGAACAATGCGACGCTCGCCGGCCATGTCGTGATCGGCGACTCACGCCGTGTTCGGCGGCCTCTCGGCGGTGCATCAGTTCGTCCGCATCGGCCAGCATGCCATGGTCGGCGGCGTCACCGGCGTCGAGCGCGACGTCATTCCCTACGGCTCGGTGGTGGGCGACCGCGCGCGGCTTTCCGGCCTCAACATCGTCGGCATGCAGCGCCGCGGCTTCTCGCGCGAGGACATCCAGGCGCTGCGCACGGCCTATCAGATGCTGTTCGGCGCCGAGGCCGGCACCTTCGCCGAGCGCCTCGACGCGGTCGCCAAGCGCTTCGCCGACGTCGACGCCGGTGCGCGAGGTGCTCGACTTCATCGCGCGCGGAGTCCGCCGCGCGGCCTGTGCCAGCCGAAGGCCAATGGCGGCTAGGCTGGGCATTCTCGCCGGCAGCGGCGAGCTGCCGCTGCGCGGCTCATCGAGGCCTGCCGCGCGCTCTCGCGCCCGGTGTTCGTGCTGGCCTTCGAGGGCATCGCCGATGCCGGCCGCGGTCGCGGACGTGCCGCATGCCTGGGTGCGGCTCGGCGCCGCGGGCGAGGGCATGCGGCTCCTGCGCGAGAACGGCGTCGAGGAGCTGGTGTTGGCCGGGCGCGGTGCCGCGGCCGACGCTTGCCTCGCTGCGCCCGGACTGGCGCGCGCGCGAAATTCTTCGCCCGCATCGGCGCCGAGGCGCTTGGGCGACGACGGCCTGCTGCGCGCCGTCATCCGCGAGCTCGAGGAGGAGGGCTTTCGCGTCGTCAGCGTCGACGGCCTCCTCGCCGACGCGCTGGCGCCCGAGGGCGCGATCGGCGCGCTCGTGCCCGATGCCGAGCTGGCGAGGCCGACATCGCGCGCGGCGTCGACGGTGGCGCGCGCGCTGGGCGCGCTCGATGTCGGCCAGGCCGTCGTGGTGCAGCAGGGCCTGGTGCTCGGCGTCGAGGCGATCGAGGGCACCGACGCGCTCATCGCCCGCTGCGGCGCGTTGCGGCGCGAAGGGCGCGGCGGCGTGCTGGTGAAGATCGCCGAAGCCGGGACAGGAGCGGCGCGCCGATCTGCCGACGATCGGCGCCGGACACGGTCGGCTGCCGCGCACGCGGCCGGGCTTGCGCGGGATCGCCGTCGAGGCCGGCTCGACGCTGCTGATCGACCGCGCCGCGATCGCCGCGGCGGCCGATCGCGGCCGGGCTCTTCGTCGTCGGCATCGCGCGTGCCGTGACGACGGGCCGCTCATCTATATCATCGCCGGCGAGCCCTCGGGCGATTTCCTCGGCGGCCGTCTCATGGCGGCGCTCAAGGAGCGCACGCGCGGCACGGTTCGCTTTGCCGGCATCGGCGGCGAAGAGATGGCGGCGCAGGGCCTCGAAATGCCGCGTGGCCGCTCGACGAGCTGGCCGATCATGGGCGTGGCCGAGGTGCTGCCCGCGCGCGCGCGCGCATCTTCCGCCACGTCGCGCGAGACCGTCGCCGACGTCATGCGCGCTGCGCCCCGATGCGGTCGTGACGATCGACAGCTCGGGCTTTACCTGGCGCGTCGCGCAGGGGTTGCGCCGGCGCGGCGCGAGCGCGTGCCGCTCATCCATTATGTCGCGCCGATGGTGTGGGCATGGCGCGCCGGGCGGGCGCGGCGCATGGCGCGCTGGTACGACCATCTCATGGTGCTGCTGCCGTTCGAGCCGCCCTATTTCGCGGCGGTCGGACTGTCCTGCGCCTATGTCGGGCATCCGGTGATCGAAAGCGGCGCCGACCGCGGCGATGGCCCCGCCTTTCGCCGGCGCCATGGCATCGCGGCCGAGGCGACGCTGGTGATCCTTCTGCCGGGCAGCCGGCGCGGCGAGGTCCGGCGCCTTCTGCCGGTCTTCAAGGATGCGGTCCGGCTGCTCGCCGAGCGTTATCCGGGCTTGCGCGTGGCGTTGCCGACGACCGCCACGGTGAGCGCGCTGGTGAAAGCCGAGGTTGCGGACTGGCCGGTGCCGGTGATCGTCGTAGAGCGCGGGGAGAAATACGATGCCTTCGCCGCCGGCACGGTGGCGCTGGCGGCGTCGGGGACGGTGGCGCTGGAACTGGCGCTGGCCGGGCTCCCCGCGGTCATCGCCTATCGCATCAACCGGTTGACGCATGCGCTGGTGAAACGCGTCGTCAAGATACGCTACAGTCACCTCCTGAACCTCGTGCTCGGGCGGGAGGCGGTGCCGGAGCTGCTGCAGGATAAATGCACGGGCCCGCGTCTTGCCGCGGAAGCATCGCTGCTCATCGGCGATGACGCGGCGCGGGCGCAGCAGCTTGCCGCCTGCCGCGAGGGGCTTGCGGCCTTGGGCCTCGGCGCGCTGTCGCCGGGAATGCGGGCAGCCGACGAGGTTCTGGCGATCATCGCGGCGCGGGCGCCGCGTTCCTGAAGGAGGAGCCGATGGATACCGCGACAACGACCGATGCCAAGGCCGCTCTCGACACGACCGGGTTCCGGCTGCTGCACACCATGCTGCGCGTGTTCGATATGGATCGCTCGATCGATTTCTACACGCGGCTCCTGGGCATGAAGCTCATTCGCCGGCGCGATGTGCCGGACGGCCGCTATACCCTCGCCTTCGTCGGCTATGGCGAGGAGGAGACGCACACGGTGCTCGAGCTCACCTACAACTGGGACCAGAAGGAGCCCTACACCATCGGCTCGGGCTTCGGCCATCTCGCCGTGGCGGTCCCCGATCTCTACAAGGTGTGCGATGTCCTGGCCAAGGAAGGCGTCAAGATCCCGCGCCCGCCCGGCCCCCTAAAGTTCGGTACCGTCCACATCGCCTTCATCGAGGATCCCGACGGCTACCGTATCGAGGTGATTCAGCGGGCCTAGAGCAGCGGGTTCGCGCTCACTTGCGCTTTTCGAGCGGCACGTAGGAGCGACGCTCCGCGCCGGTATAAAGCTGGCGCGGTCGGCCGATCTTCAGGTCTTCGATCATCTCGTTCCACTGCGCCACCCAGCCGACCGTGCGCGCGATGGCGAAGAGCGCGGTGAACATCGAGGTCGGAAAGCCCATCGCCTTGAGAATGATGCCGGAATAGAAATCGACGTTGGGGTAAAGCTTGCGCTCGACGAAATACTCGTCCTTGAGCGCGATCCCCTCGAGCTCCATCGCCAGGTCGAGCAGCGGCTCGTCGCGGATGCCCAGCTCGTCCAGCACCTCGTGGCACGAGCGGCGCAGCACTGCGGCACGCGGATCGTAGTTCTTGTAGACGCGGTGGCCGAATCCCATGAGCTTGAAATTGTCCTTGGGATCCTTGGCGCGCTTGATGAATTCGGGGATGCGGTCCTTGTGGCCGATCTCCATCAGCATCTTGAGCACCGCCTCGTTGGCGCCGCCATGCGCGGGGCCCCATAGCGAGGCGATGCCGGCGGCGATGCAGGCGAAGGGATTGGCGCCCGATGAACCCGCCAGCCGCACCGTGGAGGTCGATGCGTTCTGCTCGTGATCGGCATGAAGGATGAAGATGCGGTCCATGGCGCGGGCGAGGACCGGATTGACCTTGTACTCCTCGCACGGCACCGCGTAGGTCATGTGCAGGAAGTTCTCGGCGTAGTGCAGATTGTTTTGCGGATAGATGAAGGGCTGGCCGATCGTATATTTGTACGCCGTCGCCGCGATCGTCGGCATCTTGGCGATGAGCCGGTAGGACGCAATCATGCGCTGATGCGGATCGGAGATGTCGGTGGAATTGTGATAGAACGCCGATAGCGCGCCGACCACGCCGCACATCACCGCCATCGGATGCGCATCGCGCCGGAAGCCGCGGTAAAACGCAGCGATCTGCTCGTGCACCATGGTGTGGAGGATGATGTCGCGCTCGAACTTCACCTTCTGCGCCGCCGTCGGAAGCTGGCCGTTGAGCAGGAGGTACGCCACCTCCATGAAGTCGCTGTGCTCGGCCAGCTCCTCGATGGGATAGCCGCGATAGAGCAGCACGCCCTCGTCGCCGTCGATATAGGTGATCTTCGACTCACAACTCCCGGTTGCGGTATAGCCGGGATCAAACGTGAAATGATCGAGACCGGAGTAGAGCTTGCGGATGTCGATGACCTTGGGGCCGATGGTGCCGGAAAGAAGCGGCAACTCGATCGAGCGACCGTTGGAATTATCGGTCACTGTCACGGTTTCGCGCGGGGCATTCGACTGGGCTTGAGGCTTGTCGCTCTCGGTCTTGATGGCCATCGTTCCGCATCCTTCACGGCGATGTTGCGTTGCAATAGAAGATAGGACGACCCCGCAGATTTAGCAAATGTTGCGCGCGTCCGCCGCGGCCTCCGCCAGGCGCGCAAGCGTCTCGTCGCGGCCGAGAATCATCATCACCTCGAAAATCCCCGGCGATACCGTCGAGCCCACGATGGCGGCCCGCAGCGGCTGCGCCACTTGGCCGAGTTTCAACCCCCGGTTGTCGGCGAAAATGTGCACCGCCTCCTCGAGCGCACCTGGCTCCCAGGCCGGGGTGCCGAGCGCGGCGCAGAGCGCCGCAAGCTGCTCCCGCGCCGGCGCATCGAGCAGCGCCTTGGCCTTGGCGTCCAAGGTAATCGGCCGGCGCGCGACATAGAACCGGGCCTTTTCGGCAAGCTCGACGAGCGTCTTGGCACGCGGCTTGAGGCCCGGCATCGCGCGGCGCAGGCGGTCGCGCTCGTCTGCGCCTAGCGGCTGGCCCAGCGTATGTTCGAGCCGCTCGGCGACGAGATCGGCCAGGCGCCCGTCGTCGGCTGCGCGGATGTAGTGGCCGTTGAGATTGTCGAGCTTGAGGAAATCGAACCGCGCCGGTGCGCGTCCGACGGCGTCGATGTCGAACCATTGGATCGCCTGCTCGGTGGAAATGATCTCGTCGTCGCCATGGCTCCAGCCCAGGCGCAGGAGATAGTTCCTGAGCGCCTCCGGCAGATAGCCCATGTCGCGATAGGCCTCGACGCCGAGCGCGCCGTGCCGCTTCGACAGCTTCGCTCCGTCGGCCCCGTGGATGAGCGGCACGTGCGCGAATTCCGGCACGTCCCAGCCGAGCGCGCGATAGATCTGGGTCTGGCGGAAGGCGTTGACGAAGTGATCGTCGCCGCGGATGACATGCGTGACGCCCATGTCATGGTCATCGACCACGACGGAAAGGTTGTAGGTCGGCGTGCCGTCGGAGCGGAGGATGATGAGGTCGTCGAGCTGCTGGTTGACGACCGTCACCGCGCCCTGCACGTGGTCGTGGATGACCGTCTCGCCCGCGCGCGGCACCTTGAGCCGGATGGCAGGCGCGACGCCGGCGGGTATCGTGGCGGGATCGCGGTCGCGGCAGCGTCCGTCATAGGTCACTGACCGGCTCTCGGCGCGCGCCTGCTCGCGCATTGCGGCAAGCTCGTCGGCGCTGCAATAGCAGGGATAGGCGCGACCGAGCGCCAGGAGTTCATGCGCCGCTGCCGCGTGCCGCGCGGCACGCGCGGACTGCATCACGACATCATCGTCCCAGGCCAGGCCGAGCCAGGCGAGCCCGTCGAGGATCGCCGCCACCGCCTCGGGCGATGATCGCGCGCGATCGGTATCCTCGATCCTCAAACGGAAGATGCCGCCGTGATGCCGTGCGAAGAGCCAGTTGAAGAGCGCGGTGCGCGCGCCGCCGATGTGCAGAAACCCGGTGGGCGAGGGGGCGAAACGGACAACGACGCTCATGGCGCGGGATGTAGCACAGTTGCTCCGCCGCGTCATGGCGCGGGCGGCCCAATCGCCGGCGTTGGCGAGCCCGCTAACAAGATGATCGCTGCGGGGGTAGCATGGGGGAGCGACGACAGGGGGAGGCGGTCATGACCGACAGCGACAGCCCGCGCAATCAAGCAACGCAGAGTCCAGGAGAGCGCTGAACACCGCGCGGCCGCCGGGGCCCGGGCGATGACCGCGCATCTCGATATTGCCGCGCCGTCCGGTTCCGGACGCGCGTGGCAGCGGGACATCGTCGCCCGTCTTTCCGAGTGTTTTCTGGCGGAACGCGAGCGTTGGCCGCTGTGGCTGCCGGTGCTGATGGGTGCGGGCATCGGCGCCTATTTCTGGTTGAGCGTGGAGCCGCCGCCCTGGCTCGGGCCCGTGCTGCTGCTCATGGCGGCGGGGCTGGGGGCCGCGGCATGGCGCGGCGAGCGCGGGCTGGCCGTGCCGGTGGCGCTCGGCGCGCTCGCTCTGGGATTTGTTGCGGCGCAATTGGAGACGCGGCTCGTCGCGGCGCCGGTGCTGGCGCACAGGCTCGGGCCGGTGATGGTCACGGGGCGGCTCGTTGCGCTCGACCCGCTGCCCGAGGGGGCGCGGCTGGTGATCGCGCCGACGCGGATCGACCGGCTCAACGCCGATCGGCTGCCGGCGCGGGTGCGGGTGCGCCTGAGGCATGGCGACGCCGCGGCCCTGCCGGGCTCGTGGCTCAGCCTCAAGGCGGTGCTGATGCCGCCGCCGGCGCCGGCGATGCCGGGCGCCTATGATTTTGAACGGCGCGCGTGGTTCGACGGGTTAGGCGCGGTGGGCTATGCGCTGGGCGCGCCGACCGTCATCGATCTCCCGGCGGGCGCAGGGGTCGCGGGATGGCGCGTCGCCGTGCAAGCGGTGCGGGCGGGCGTGACGGCGCGCATCCGTGCGGCGCTGCCGCACGAGAGCGGCGCCATCGCGTCTGCCCTCATCGTCGGCGACACACATGCGATCCGGCCCGCGGACGCCGATGCGTTCCGCAATGCTGGACTGGCGCATATCCTGGTCATTGCCGGGCTGCACATGGGCATGGTGGCGGGGATCGTGTTCTTCGCCGTGCGCGCGCTGCTGGCGCTCATCCCGCGCGTGGCGCTCTATCACGCGACCAAGAAACAGGCGGCGCTGGCCGCACTCGCCGTGACCTTCGGCTACATGCTGTTGTCAGGCGCGACGGTATCCTCGCGCCGCGCCTTCGTGATGATCGGGCTGGCGCTCCTGGCGGTGCTGGTCGATCGCCTGAGCGTCTCGGCGCGCGCGGTGGCGTTCGCCGCGGTCATCATCATGCTGATGACGCCCGAGAGCGCGACGGGACCGAGCTTCCAGATGTCGTTTGCGGCGGTGAGCGCGCTCATCGCCTGCTACGAGGCATTGCGCCCCGTGCTTTCACGCTGGCACCTGCATGCCGGAAGGCTGCGCCGTGCCGGGCTTTATCTCTTCGGCATTGCCGTGACGACCATCGTCACCACGCTCGCGACGATGCCATTCACGATCTATCACGTGAACAATATTATTAAATTGTATGTATTTTCAGTTAGTTAGTGTTATATGGCGTGACTCACAAATGATCTTTTGGACCAGATTTGGACCTAAAAATCGTGAGACTCGCTCGCAACGATGCCCTCGCTCGGATGCGCCCCCGTAGACGCGCCGCCCCCATTATTGGTGTTGATGGTGGCGCTCCTAGTCGAGAGAAAGCCCGGGCCACGATGCGGCAGTGGGAACAACGCCAGTATGCTATCATCACGGTGAACGGAGGGATGTGATGAGCGAGCGTCCGGAGCCCCTTCTGGTCCTATTCGCCTCGCCGCCGCGCGCCGCTGCGGCATGCGGTCCGCTGTATGTCAACTCGGCCACGGGCCTCCTGCATGAGGCTGGCGCTACGGCGCCTTTGATCGAGGAGGTGATCGCTTCGGGCCGCAGCTGGCAAGGCGGCGCGGGCGCAGAAACCCCTGTGATGCGCGCGACCGATCCGAGCGACCCAGATCTGATCCGTGGCGATTCTGGCTGGCTGCGTTTGCACGCCGCGGTGTCGACCTTCTTTACGAAGGGGGATCTCGATCCGGTCGACCCCGATCTGGTGCGTGCGCACGATGGCCGGTTTATCGACGCGGTGGGCCTCGCCCTGACACGGGCGGTGCCGGATACGCCGAGTCCGACCTAATGCGAACTTCACGAGCGCGTGATCTCTGTTCGGGCGCTGCGTAAGGCTGGATCTACCGCCGGGCGGCTGCGCCTATTACTGAATAGCGGGTACTACTCGTGATCCTAGTCGTCACGCACAGCAAGGACATTGGGGCCGATATCGTCATCCGCCATTTGCCGGCACTGGGGTGCCGCTATGCGCGGCTTGATACCGATAGGCTGGGGAGCGCTGCATACTTCTTCGGCGCAGGGTCCGAGCTCGAGCTTCATGTCGATGGGCGCGTGATTCGCAAATCCGAGGTACAAGCGATTTGGGCGCGGCGCTTCGCGCTCCCCGAGATGTTGCGCCAAGTGAAGCCGGAGCATGCCGACTTTGTGAAAAGGGAATTAGCGGTGGTGATGGACGCTTTTCTCGAGGGCGGCCCGAGCGTGTTCGAGATTAACCCTTCGAGCGCCGACCGTCTGGCCGGCAACCGCCTGTTGCAGGCGGAGCGGGCTAAGCAGCACGGCTTTGCTGTGCCGGCGTCCTTGGTCACCCAGGACGAGGCGGCCGCGCGGGAGTTTTTGCGAAAGCACACGGCAGTCGTGTGCAAGGCTTTATCGTTCGGGCGCGTCTCTGCTGCTTCCGGTGCCGAGCTGGTGGCCTATGCTTCGCTGGTACCGCCTAATCTTCCCCTTCACGGTCTGGTCTGTTGTCCGGTGCTGTTTCAGGAGCGCGTGCCGAAGCGCTTCGACTGGCGCATCACCACGGTTGGTGATCGCGTGTTCGCAGCGCGCGCTGCGGCCGATGCGCAGGGCTCGCCTGTCGATTGGCGCGAGGAGGAGGATGCAACGGCTAGATTCGTGGAGGCCGACGCGCCGCCTGCAATCGCGGAGCGCCTTTTGCACTTGACGCGGGAGAGTGGAATTGTTTACGGCGCGCATGATCTGATCGAAACGGCCGAGGGCGCCTTCTTCTTTTTGGAGACCAATCCGGCGGGCCAATGGGGTTGGCTCGAGTTGACGATCGGTCTGCCGATCGGCCGCGCGATCGCGGAGGAACTAGCCGCACATGCCCGATGCTGAAGCAGCTTGGCCGCGTGTTCTGGGAACTCTTCCCGGCCGAATGGTGCGGTTCGCCGCAAGCCTACCAGGCTCAGACGCTTGAATTGCCCGAGCTGAAGGCGCGCGTGGTTGCGCTGCGCGCCGCCGCCGCTACCGCCGACCTTGAGCGCCTCAAGGAATTCCGCGATATCGCAACCGGCCGCATCGTCGGGGAGGACGGCCGGCAGAGCTCGATCATCGGGCGCGCGCAAGGGCTGTTCGTCGCCTTGGCGCTGTTCGGGATTTTATTCACCTTCGGCGCTAGCTTCTTTTCGCAAACGATACATATAAAAACATCGCTGCTGTGGGCTTGCTTCGCGCTCGTCCTCTACATCCTGGCGCAGATGATCATTATGGTCGTCAGCATCCTCAAAGCGATCGGCGGCATTCACTATCCGACCTTTGGCACATCGGATCTGACAAACTGGCTTGGCCTAGCGAGCCATGCTGACTTTTACCGCGAACATGGATTACTCACGCTTGAGCACTACCGTGTGATGGTGCTCAATAACAATTGGCGATTTGAGCGTTTGGGCTACGCGCTGAAGGGCCTACGCAATATCGTCTTCGCGCTGAGCACGCTCGTAGCGGTTCTCTTCCTGGGTGCAATCGTGGCGCAGGGGGGCGCCGCGATCAAGTGTGTCGAGGATACCCACTGGTGGTGTAGCTGATAAAGTCTCACCGCGTTTTTGGACCGGTGGGCTAATCGTGTGTGGTGGTCTCAGCCGTTGGAAACGCCGTGACGCGCGATGCAGAGATCGCAGTGTCTGGCGGCTGAGCAGGCGACGGAATAGACAAGAACGACGCGTCTATTGAAGGATGACCAGTTCAGCAACTTTCGGCCATGGCGCGCCCGATGCTAGATTAGGATGGCGGGGTTCCGACGGCGGACGACCATAGGTGTCGCGCTCGCGGTCGATGATCTGCAACAGCTTAGCCGCGAACGGCGCCCGCGCAGGGTCTTTGACATAGACGCCGAAGAGTTCGGCCCGCAGCACAGCAAGATCGGACGGCTCGCGCTCGAATGAGCTGGTACCCTCGATCGGGCGGTCTTTGATCGCCAGGTTACCTATCGCCTGCTCCAAAAGATGCGACGCCGCGTCGCCGCCGCGCGGATCCCAGGCGCGATAGAGATCAAGGAAATCCTGCTGATCGATTAGTGCCGGCAGGATGCGCGCGATGACCGGAGATGCCGCGAGCGCGGGCTCTGCGGCGATTCGGCGCGCGAGTTCATGCCTGATGGCGGTGTGCTTGTTAAGGAGCGTGGAAAGGGCTTCGGACATGTCGAACGCCAGCTTTGAATTGCAGACCAACGACAACAAATGATGAGCGGCCTCGGCTGAGCCGTTGCTGACAAACGCCTCGATATAGTCGTGATGGTCGGCGAGGGCCGGGACATGCTCGGCGAGCGCGATCAGAGTCCTGAGTGACGCGGCGGGCTCGATATGGCCAAGCGCATAAGCAATTCGGTCGAAATGGTAAGGAGCCCGGAGGTCCTTTGGCAGCCGCGCTCTGCAATCGACGATCCGTTGCGGCTCGTCCGTAAAGACCATCAGCTCAATCCAGCGCTCGATCGGCCACCATTCGTTCTGGCCATGCCATTTCTGTGCGAGATACGCGGCTAGAGCCTCGTCGAAGCCGTGCTGAACATATCCCGCGGGAATAAGCTCGCCGGCAAACACCAGCACCGATAGCAGCCCAAAACGCGATGCCATCGGGCCCGCCGCCGCAAGCACAGCCATGATGGAGCCTACGCGGTCCCCGTAATCCATTTGGGCAGCCGCCGTACCAATACCGATGGCCCGCCCGAAATCCTCGGGACGCCCCGTCGCAAGGAGCGCATCAATGCTATCGAGGAGGACCGCTGCGACGTTACTGGCTTTGCGCTGTTCTTGCGAATGGCGGCGGCGCGCCGGCAACACCTGCTCGTATTTCGGCCGTCCTACGTCCTCCGCCGGTGAAGGAATGCGCGCAGCGGTGCCGTACTGGCGTAAGGCGAACGCCGCGTCGACTTGGAAGGCGGGGTTGCCCATGTAGACCAGCAACATATCGCGAACTGCGTCGCCGTGAAAGGCTTCGATGGCTTGACGATAGATCGATGTGTAGCCGACATTGATCATGTTTGTCATGCGCCCTTCCCGACGCTGCTGATCGACCTCGGCACGTTCCTGACGCCAGCGCTCAAGATCGGCATCGAGCAACCGAAAGAGGGGCAGCAGCAGACTGGGCGAGGCCAAGCGCTTAATCGCCGTAGCAAGGTTGGCCATTTCTTGCCGTTGGGTCGCGGGATTGGCGATGGCGATACCGACCCATTGCGCGACGGCCTGACTGAGCTTGTCGACAGTGGCGTCATCGACCGGCAACGCCCCCGCGTCCCTATCATTGCTGCGCCAGCGAAAAATCAGATCCGCCGAAGCGGCGATGTGTCGGGGATTCCGGGGGTCACTCGCCAGCAGGATCGAGATGAGAACCGACGGCTGCACCAGGTACAAAGCGTCGGTGATCGCATTGTATCGTTTCAGTAAATTGCTTGACGCGGCCCGGCCAGCGGCGGCGATGTCATCCAAAACGGCGAATAGATCCCGCAGGAGCGAAGAGGCGGTGTCGGTATCAAGCGCGCGCGCGGCGATCTCTTTAGCGCGGCCCGGGCCGGCACAGACGCCTAAGGCGAGATCCTGCAGCTTTTGCTGCTGGTCTGGCGCAGCGATACCAACGAAACGTCCAGCCGCATTGGGGAGGGCATTACCGCTCAAGAGCCGTTCGACAATGGAACACGACAAGCGGTCGGCATCGAGCTCCGCCAGGCGGGCAAAAATTGAGTTCTCGGTGTGGAAATCCCACGCCTCGACCTTGAGCGCAAGCGCAATGAGTTCCTCCGGATTATCGTATTCTCCCTGTTCACTGAGTTCGAGCAGGAAGTGGAGTTTCTTGCCTCCGGTCGCGGCGGTTGCGAGCTTCTTCTTTTCTTCGATCAGGCGGCCCCGGAAATCGCTCGCGGCGTCGACAAGAGACCGGCGGTGCGCCAGCAGCTGCCAGACGTCCGGCGTCGCGTTCTTCAGTAAGGCCGCCAGTTCGGGTCCGGCGCCGTCGAAGTCGAACATCTCCATGACTGACTCGACCACCTCGGCGGACGGTTCGCCGCGGCAGGCGTCTAAGGCGAATTCGACGCCTTCCTGGCTGCCATAATGAACGAGGTCCCATAAGAGTGAGCGTCGGCGGTCGGCGGGCAGCTTCGCGTATTCGAGGCGGCCATTCTGTCCGAGCACGGAAGGGCTGAACCAACCATAGTCGAACGTCGCGGCACGATCGTATCCGTCCGCGCTTTGGATCGTCTCCCAGACCTGATCTGCGAATTCGGGGCGGCCGGTGCCGACCATGAACCGGAAAGCCCGGCCGCGCTCATCGGTCTGATACCATGTATTACCGAAGCGCAGCACCGTTTCCGCGATGAGAGGCCACGTTTCAACCGCAGCGCTGCAAATCATGGCGGCACCGAGCATCGGATCGATCGCCGTGGCGCGGCAAATCGCGTGGCCTACAGCGCGCGCGCCTTCAGGCGAAGCACGCGAGAGGCGCTCGATGGCAAAGAGGATCGGCTCGGTCCAATCGGGCCAATTCAGCAGCTCGGCGAGCGGCTGCATCGTTCCGGGCGATGGTGCTGCTTCTGCGTCAGCCATAAGGGCCTCCACGTGGAAGGAGGCGAACCATTCGCGGAATTGCTGATGCTGGAACGCGTAGAAGAGATTAGCTGCGGTACCCGGCCGCTCGACGAGGACATGGTGAGCAACGAGGGCGTCGATGATGTCCTGAGGTTCGGGTGGCGCGTCGAATTGCCCGGCGTCCTTCAGCCCCGCCGACACGCGGGCAACGATCGCGCGTAATGCTGGACGGCTGATCGTGCCGATACTGTGGCGCGACAATCTGGATGAGGGAGCGCGGCAATCAAGATGAGGATTGGTGACCGCGACGAGGGGATCATGTTCGGTGTGATTGTCGCTGGCAAGAACTAAGTTTGAGGTTGATTGTCGCGGAGCGACGAGGCGCCGGTATCCTTGCTTGTCGCGTAATTTGGTGGTCGTCCTGCGCCCTTCTGTTTTCGTTCGAGTGCGGCGCGTCGCCGGTAGCTGTCGACGTTGATTTCGAAGATCGTGGCGTGATGGACGAGGCGGTCGACGGCGGCCAGTGTCATGGCGGGATCGGGGAAGACCTTGCCCCATTCGCCGAACGGCTGGTTGGCGGTGATGAGGGTAGAGCGGCGTTCGTAGCGGGCGCTGATGAGCTCGAACAGAACGGAGGTTTCAGCCTGATCCTTGCTGACATAGGCGAGGTCATCGAGGATCAGCAGATGGAAGCGGTCGAGCCGGTTGATGGCAGCCTCGAGCGCGAGTTCGCGGCGTGCGACCTGGAGCTTCTGGACCAGGTCGGAGGTACGGGCGAACAACACGCGCCGGCTATTTTCGACCAGTGCCAAGCCGATGGCGGAGGCGAGATGGGTTTTCCCGCCGCCCGGTCCACCGATGAGGAGCAGATTGGCGCCCTTGTCGATCCAGCTGTCGCCGGCACAGATTGCCATCACATGTGCCTTGGAGATCGTCGGCACCGCCCCGAAGTCGAAGCTGTCGAGGGTTTTCCCGGGCAGCAGCCGCGCTTCGAGGAGATGGCGCTCGACGCGGCGACGGTCGCGTTCGGCGATCTCATGTTCGGCGAGAGCGGCGAGGAAGCGGGCCGCGGGCCAGCCCTCCTTGTCCGCCCGCTCGGCACAGGCTGACCAGCCCTGCTTGATCGCGGGCAGCCGCAGCTCGTTGAGGATCAGGGTGAGCCTGGCGCTGTCGATGCTCTGGGTCATGCCGCTTCTCCCATGTCGCTGCCGAGGAGGGCCTCGTAGGAGATCAGCGGGGTGAGATGGACGATAACGTCGGGCAGTGCCGCGGGATCGGGGGCGAAGCGTTCGCGTAACGCCATCATGTCGGGCAACCGGCCTGCGGCGAGGTCAGCGGCGAGAATGGTGGCGAGTTCGGCCTCGCATCCGCGCTCATGGGCGAGTGCCAGGAGATTGACCATCAGCCGGCAGGCTGGCTTCTCGGGGATCCTGTCGAGCAGCCGGTCAAATGTCTGCCTATAGACCTCGCGAGGGAAGAGCTGGTCGCGGTAGACGAGGTTGAGTAGCGCCATGGGTTTGCGCCGCAGGGCGTGGATCACATGGCGATAATCGACGACATGACCGTGCCTGCCTTTGGCATCAGCACGCCCGCGCGTCAGTGTCATGAGCGGGGTGCCCCCAACGAACAGATCGAGGCGGTCATCGTAAAGCCGGACCCGCAGCCGGTGCCCGATGAGCCGCGATGGCACCGTGTAGAACACTTTCCTCAGCGTGAAGCCGCCCGAAGAGGTGACGCTGACAAGCGTCTCCTCATGATCACAGGTACGCCGCCCGGGCAGCCGTTGCAGGGCCGGCCGCTCGGCCTCGATCCGTTTGGCCTGCCGAGCGTTCTTGTGGCTCACGATCTCGTCGATGAAGCGGCGATAGGTGGCGAGATCGTCGAAGTCGTTCACGCCGCGCATCAGCAGCGCGTCCTTGACCGCTTTCTTGAGATGGCCGTGCGGGCCTTCGATCGAGCCGTTCTCATGAGCGACACCGCGATTGTTGCGGGTCGGCTCCATCCCGTAATGGGCGCACAGCGCATCGTAGCGCCGGGTCAGATCCTCGCGCGCATCCTTGGTAAGGTTGCGGAACGCGGCCGAGAGGCTGTCGCTGCGATGCTCGAGCGGCGAACCGCCGAGTGCCCACAGCGCGTTCTGCAGCCCCTCGGCGAGCGCCACATAGCTTTCGCCGCCGAGGATCACATGGGCATGCTCGAAGCCCGAGTAGGCGAGCCGAAAGTGATAGAGCCGGTGATCGAGCCGCTCGCCGACGATGGTGACGCCCAGGTCGGCCATGTCGGTAAAATCCGACAGCCCCATCCGGCCGGGCTCATGGACTTGGCGGAAGATCACCTCCTGTTCCGCGCCATGCAACGACCGCCATGAGCGGATGCGGCGCTCCAAGGTCCGTCGGACGCCCGCAGATAGATCAGGATGGCGCCGCTGCATCTCCTCGAAGATTGCGACCGCACGAAGCCCGGGCGCCGCCTTCAGCATCGGCACGACCTCGGTATCGAAGAACTCGGCGAGGGGATCCGGGCGGCGGCGGTCCCGCACCTTCTCCTTGTGGGACGGAAGCCTGCGATCCTGCTCAAAGCGATAACCGGTGGCCGTGCTGATCGATGCTTTCGCCGCCGCCACCGGCGGCGCGTCTGTCTGTCGGTACTTCATGTAGAGCCTCATCTGCTGATCGGTGACATGGCGGCCGGGCAATGGGCGGATCCCTTCGATGAGAAAATCCATCCACATACCCGGTCGGTCGCGATCACCAGACGATCCGGTCCCCCTAACAGGACTTCAGACCGACTTTTCCGAGGCTTGCGCCTCCGGTCGGGCTCCGCCCTCCCTTCAGCACAAGCCTCGGAAAACTCTCTCATCCTGATTGTCGGGCGCTCTCACCTTGATTGTCGCGCGGCACGATACCGCGGGCGGTCAAATTCTCAGCGATTTTGCTGAGATAACTGCGATGGCAATCCTGCAAGGTGGTGCGCAGCGAAATGACATGCTCGGGACGCTCTTCCTGACGCCCGATGAAGCGCCGGACGGCCTCTTCGCGCGTCGCAGGGAGCACGCCCATCGTGGCAATGTCGCCGAGAACAGACAGATAGAGGGGTGTCCGCAGCAAGTCACGCATGCCGGGCGTGCGCCGCGCTCTATTCAGAAAAGCTTCGGCCTCGGCACCGAGCGTTTCTGCGAGGATGGCGAGCTGCTGGTCGCGTGAGGTGGGAAGCAGGAAAACGTGCATCGCGTCCGAAATCGGCAGAGGAGACAGCGCTCGCGTGGCGATCATTAGTCCGGCGCCGGCATAGTCGCGCCGGAACCTCGTGAGCACGGTACGAACATGATCGCGTTGATCGCCAGAGAGTTCATTCCAACCATCGCAGAATAGGACGAGGCGCCCCGCGCGGGCGATCGCAGCAAGCGTCCCAGAGGTAATTGCATTAAACGCGTCACGGCCCGCAAGATCGTCGAGCGGGCCGTACCCGAAATCTGCAAGCTCGGGGAGAAGAACCACTGCGGCTATGTCGCCGTCGCTCTCGGCGAGGACCGCTGCCGAGAGCTGTATGAGCGCGACAGATTTTCCGGCGCCGGGTTCCGCTTCGATAAGAACGGTATTGCCCGAACGCATAGTTGTAACGAGATCCGCGCGGCTTAGTGATTTACGTTCGCTCCCAAGTGCCGCTTCGAGATTGAGTTCGACGGTTTTGCCGCGGCCTGCGGCGTGCTCGAACTTCTCGAGATCGCGGCGCGCCGCATCTCTTGCGGTTCGAATTGCTTCATTCAGATCGTGTGTTGGTGGCTCCAGCGCCGTGCTGATTCGCGCGAGCGCAATGCGGGTCGCGGGAGCCAGATCAGGGTAATGCTCCTCGATGACTGCAATGTGCTGAGACATGAGGGACTGAAGATCCTCCCAGCCAAGCACCTGGACCACGAATAGCCCGGCCGCGCGATTTTCCATGGTGATCTGGCGGGCGGCCTGTTCGATCCGCGCATCCTTCGGCGCAGTCGTGGCGAGAATCCAATGCGACAGGGGGGGCGTGAAGCTCTTCGCCTTGGCGACTTCGGCGCGGAGTTCCGTCTCAGTGAGTGTGGCGCCGAGCCCGGCGTCTTTGCCTTTGCATTGAACACCGACTGGCGCCCCTTCATCCTCGCCCGAGATATCGGTGCCTTGTTGCGGTTGGCCCATTCGGCCATTCTTCTGCGCGGTAGGATCGCGCCAGACCTGCCGAAAGAGGCTCAGGCAGAGATCTTCGAACTTTGGCCAGTGCCTGGGTGGCGGGATCTGAAAGTCGCTGAAGTCCATGCGTGTTGCAGAGCGGTCTTAGGCTCTCCCCGGAGCATACCTCAAGAGCGTTGAGCCGGTCGTTCGGCGAATGGTGCCGCCGCCAAAGGCCTGCAGCCACACCCGGCGCGTGCGGATCCGATAGCTTGATCG
The DNA here is from genome assembly GCA_963832575.1 of uncultured Alphaproteobacteria bacterium. GTDB lineage: Bacteria > Pseudomonadota > Alphaproteobacteria > ATCC43930 > CGMCC-115725 > DATJLY01. Next base: position 231,876 of record CAWHUT010000005.1, on the reverse strand, counting down.
ATTGCTCATCGGCGTCGGCGCCCCTGGGGTTCTTGCACGATCTTGTCGGCTATCTCCCCGATGAGCTCATCGATCGCGCGCACCGGTTGCACGCAGATGGTACCGGCGGCAAGGACGGCATCGATCGCCTTGCAGACCCACGCTTGAGCCGCGGCGTGATCGCGATCGGTTTCGGCAGCGCGCCCGTTGCCACAAGCTTGTCGACGCTCGAGCGGCGCACCCGCATGTAGGCGGCGGCATCGGCAGCGATAAGGTGTCGGTGTTGCTCGTCCGACCCGGACATTGCCACCACTCCGACGGGCTCGCCCTCAAGAAGGACTCTTACCCCCATTTCACACGTGTGGAAAGCGTGCACGCTTCGCTGGCTGCGATCTACCGGAGACCGGCCCCTTTTGCCCGTGTGGGACGCTTATGCACTGTGCCCGCGCTCCCGACGCTCGCTGATCTATCTAGGGCACCGCAATATCCATGACGACAGCGCGCACGCGAAACCCTTCCGGTGCCGCTGCCGCCTGCTGCTCTAGTTGCCGCCGCACACTCTCGACCGTCTTCTTCGGGACGCGTCCTCGACGGCTGTCAGCGGGATCCCATTTCGCAGGATCGAACCAACCGACGAGATAGATTCCGACGGGTGCCTGCAACCGCACCATGTAGTCCTGAACGAGTTGCGTCTCTAACGCGGTCAATAACTCGGCGTTCCAGCACCCCTTCGCTTCGATCACCAGTGCGATCGGGTCGAGCGGCTCGCCGGTCTCACTGCGCCGGAGGGTGCTGATCAGGATATCCGTCCGTTGCCCGACGGGCGCGCCTGGGTGACGCGCGACCTCGACCTCCCGGTTGGCAAAAATCCCCGCGCCCGAAAGATGCTGGCGCACGTAGCGGGCAACGACATCGGAAAACCCGTTTTCGTCGATCGGTCGGTATTGCTGCGAGGTTCCTTGCCGGTCCCACAGATCACGCACGGGCGTCTGAGCGCCGTGCAGCTCCCTAGCGAACTTGCCTAGGATCTCAAGTAGGATCGCCATCAGGTCGGCGGCGGAGGTCACCAGGCGCGCGTCGGGTTGATCGGTAACCGCGAACACTTCTCGCGTGGTGAGCGGCGACCAGGTCTTGAGCCGCATGGCAATTTCCGCCCGGCTCAGTTCGAATGGCAGAAGCGGCAGGTCGGGACGCGCGGCGACGAGGCGTCGCAAGGCGCGGACCGCGGCCTCCGTGCCCATGGCGACAAGGTAACGTGGCGCACCGTCCCGCAGATACGGGATTGCCTCCAGCGGGCTCACGAAGCCGGACGGACCTCGCTCGTCGTCCGTGGAGGGGAACAGGCGCTCCATCAGAAGATAGAGATCGGCTATCGCCTCCTCATCGAGGCCCGTGTAGAAGGGCGCACTTAGCTGAAACTGGCCGGCCGCGTGCAGCAGGATGACGCGCGCCAATTCGTCATCCTGGACAAGCCGGGCCCATAGCGCCGCCCAGGCGCGCACAGGTGTCCGATTGAGGAGTACCTCAGTGATCTTCAACGTGTCGCGTTCGGGCGCACCAAGCTGGATAACCGCATGCTCTATGGCCGGCTCGAACCCTGCTTCGAGTAGCGCATCAAGGAGTGCCGCGTATTCTGCCGGAGTCAAGTCGGGTTCGGTCAGCTCACGAAAAATCGCTGTCTTGAGCGCATCATCATCCCAGCAACCCTCCAGGTCTCGAAGGATGTAAAACCGCAAGACGCCGTTCGGATGGCCCGCCGGCGAGCGCTCGAGCGCCTTCTCCGCTCCGATCATCGCCGCGACGGCCCCGATGAACTCGGTAGGCGCCTTGCGCAAGGCATCCCGAGTCACGACCAGGGCGTCCGGACAATTGTCCACAATGCCATGACGCGGCAGCCCGACGATGACCGGCGCCCATTTCTGCCATACTGACGGCGGCAAAACGTCGTACGCCGCCGGGGCAGACTGACGGAGCAACAGGAACGCCCGCAATGCGGCGAGATCGCTTCTTTTTGGCGAGATCGGCTGTCGCCCAATCCAGGTATCGAACTGGCTTTCGGCATATGTCAGGTAGGGCACTGCCGTCGCAACAATCCGATCTCGGATCGGGTCATCCGTGCTCAGCCATCCGGGCATCCGGGTGATCACGTAGTCGAAGTCGTTGATGTGCTGAGGGCGCTCCGGGGAGCGCGCGAGCACGACGTTCAATTGCCACCAACCCTGCCAGTCTCCGGACTCCGCCCGAGCGAGATAGTCCTGTATTTGGCCGGACAGGTCGACCTGAGGTGTTGGTGGCCGACGATACTGCTCGGCGAATTGGCGCTCCTGCTCCAGGTGGGAACGCAGTTGTGCGGCTTCCGCCGATGCCAACGCGATGCCATCGATCAGCCACGAGTAATGTGCATGCAAGCGCGGCCATCTTTGCGCCGCATCATAGAGCGCTTCGAACTGCGACACGTCCTCGCGTGAAAGCAGCGCGTCGATGGCGTTGCAGAGACTGTCCTCGTCGAGGCCGAGGATCGGCGAGGTCCCCCCCGGCGACACCGCGAGCAGCCATTCGAAATCCCCTGGCACCAGAAATCCCACGCGCCGGTAGCTCTGCGCGACAATCCGGTCGACGGGCCCCGCGAGCCGGACGCGGAGGAACAGGCGACGCCGGTGATCGTCGGCGCGCAGCTGCGCGAGGAAGGCCTCGTTGGCCCTATAGTCAGTTCCGCGGCACAGCTCCCCGTGTTGATGCAGCCGAACGTCAACATGCGTGAGGAAGGCGCTCGTCAGCGTGGGCTCCTCGAATGCCAGCCAAGCCCGGAACATGATCCCGTCCGCCAGGCTCTTCTCGCGGAACTCGTCCATGACATTGGCTCTGCGGATGTAGCCGGTGGCCCAGTTGAGCGCTGACAACAAGTCCTGCGCCGCGAGGCTCGCCGGCAGGCTGAACAGGAAGTTCGCGTAGGCCCCGAAAAAGCTCTGATCCGACGGCGTCAACAGCGCGAAGACCTCGGCCGCCGTGATATGCGCGGGCCACAGCAGATCCAGCGTATGGCCCTTGATCTCGTCCTGAGGATCGTCACCCCCTTGGCCGCGCGCGAGCGGCTGGAGCTGCGGGGGGACGGATGCGTCGCCGCAGCGCCGGAGGGCGGCCACCGCCATCGCCCGAACCGCATGATTGTCGGACCTGTCGAGGGCGACGCTCAAGATCTCCGTCTGGAGTTCCCTCAACCCGCACCGCTCCGCGATATTGAGCGCGGCCCTGCGCGTCGCAGGCTTCAGCGATTGCGACACGATAACCGGCCGCAACTGGGCCACTAGACCGGGATGCGCGAGCTTGGCGTAAGTCTCGGACATGCCGAAGAAATGCTCGTGAAAGCGGCCTTGCTCGACATGGTCCAGCATCGAGCGCGTCAGCAGTTCCAGATTCAGCGCTTCCCAGTTCGAAAGGTCTCCGCGTAGCAGCACCCATGGGTCGGCGGCGATCAGCGACGCACGCAATTCGGCGCTCAACGACGCCGTCCACGCGGCCAAGACCGCAAGCTGCGGAATGAGGCCGCCAGTCGGATGTGTCAGAACCTGCAGGATGGTGCGCGCCGGCACGCGCTTATCCTTGAGGTAGAGTGCCGCGAGGAATTCACCATAGCTCTGGTGCGCCCAACCCATTCGTCGATCGCCGCGTGAGCTGAACAGCCCCGTGTCTAGCACCTCTCGCACTTCGTCGTCGGTTGCGGTGAAGCCTGCGAAGTCGCCTCGCTCGGTCGCCCCTGACAAGCGCGAGACAGGAACGTCTTCCGTGGGGCAGTCGGCGTCGACATCTGTCCAGATCGCGCCGCCGCCGCCGAGGACGGTTGCCGCTGCGATGCGGCCCGCCACACGGAGCCGCTGCGGTCCGTTCAGCCGCCCCCGACGTCTTGTTTCTAGTCGACTGACGTTCTGTTCCTCGGCGAGCACAAGGCACCCCTGTCGGTAGAGCTCCGCCGTGCTCGACGGCAACGCACCGAGGCGCTGATGGATGTTGATCAACATGTCGAGGGTCAGCGGTTTGATGGCGAACGGCACCGCGTGTGCCCTGAAGAGAGCCCGGACGAACGGATCCGCGTCGATTCCATGCGCCGCGAGCGCCGTCAGCACGTCGCGCCGGCGCAGCGGTGCCAATTCGAAGACCCCGACCGACGCCTCTCTCCAGATATTCGTGAGCGCTGTCCCGAGAACACCGGCGGGCCACACCGCCGAGCGGCACGCAAATCGAACCGACAACCGGTCCGTAGGGATGGCCTGAAGCTCCTCCGCCAGCAGGCTGGCAAGCGTCTCGACGCGAAGCATCGCCTCATCAAGGCTGTCGAGATGCAGGATAAGATGGCCCGTACCCGATTTCCATGCTTCGAAGGTCGGCGCCTCGAAGATGCGCCGTCGCAGCGCTTCCTCAGACGAACCGACCTTGAGATCGACATACATCGATGCCGGGTGCGCATCCCTCGTAAGGGCACCGATGCGATCATGTTCCCGCTCCAGCTCGGACGATTTGCCGATGCCCGGTTCGCCAAGTAGTGCCAGCGCCCGATATTCCTGAAGATCGGAGAGCGGCCGCAACACGTCGGGGCGGAAATGGTCGCCTACAGGATCACGCAGGAACCCGGCGTCGGAGAGGTCGAGCGTGCCTGTTTGCAAAATCCAAAAGCGTTGCCAGTCATACCGAATGTTCCGGTTCGCAAACGGTGCGGACATTGGCGGGCGCATGGATACGCTTCCTAGTTCTTCGGTTTCGATTGGGTAGACCGTATCTGAAACGTTAACATCGTGGAACGTGCGCGCCGCTAGATGTGCGGCTCAGGTCAGGATATGCAGAGCAGTGGCATTCGCCCGATACCCACGCGACCACGCCTCGATAGCCTCGAGCAGATCCCACGATGCGGCATAACGTGAGACTGCCACCGCTTCAGGCGTCGGAAGATGCCAAAGACGGCATCTTATCATCGCCTGCCCTTGCGCTTCGTCAGCCGCACACCGGGACCGCTGCCATTCGCCGCGATGAATTCGACGCCCCCGTTCTCGAGGGTGCGCTGGATGTCAGCGACGGTCTCAGGCCGCATAAATTCGCCTCGCTCAAATCGCGCGATCGTGTTGGGAGACTTGTCTGCCTTGGATGCCAAATCGCGGACACCCCAATCTAGCGCCACGCGCGCCATCCTGCATTGGACCGGCAGCATCAGTAACACCGTTACTATTATTGCTTGACCCCGATAAAGTCAAATGATAACACTGTTACCGCTTGAGCACAAGCGACCGGGCGTGGTGTTGGCGCACTGCAGCCGGCCTGACCCTCACCACGTTGGAGATGCATCATGGCAAAGGCTAGAGGTCAGCTTACAGCCCGGACTGTGCGGCGTTCACTCAAGCGTATCATCGCTGAGGCCGAAGACTTCTCCGAGCTGATCCGGCGATCTCGGATCGACCCAAGTGGCACCATCGCCGATCATCTGCACAATGGGATTTGTGCTACGTTGCGCGATCTCGATGAGGCCGGCATCAAAATCTGGTAGCAGCTAACGGCAACGGCGCTGAGCGGTATCAGCGGTCCCCGTCGGCGGCCGGCGACGGGGCGACGGCGCCCTCGTCGATTGAAAAGGTGTCCGGTGTCGATCAGATCCTCGAACGGCCGCGGCATTGGAGAACGTGTCGAAGGATCGGTGCCAGCTCCGGCAAGACCTTCATCAAGACAGGTGCGGTTTCAGGAGTGAGCACACCCTCGAGCGTCCACACTTCATCGAGATCGAGGGACTCGAGCCGCGCCAACAGCATGTCCTCGACGATGGGGTTGGCCTGCAAAAATTTGTCTGCCTCGAGTCCGATGAAATGCAGCAGCGGTGGAAACCGTAGATCACCGGCCACGGCTGATCTCGTTTCCAAACCTCGTGCAGATGCCACCCCTGGCTATGCGACCGGCGACGTAGCAAAGCGGCTCAGCCCAGGCACGGATGAGATAGCGGGCCCAGAGGTTAGGCCGCTCACGCCGGCCTAGCTGGTAGAGCACGTCCTCGAGCCGCCAGCGCGCGAAGGGCTCAATGAAGTTGGTCGCGGCGCGTCCGATCCAGCCATCGTGCTGCATGAGCCGAACGTAGGGCCGCGCCCACAGCAAGTAGCCAATGACGTGATATGGCGTGAGCGCGCGCTGGGTATAGTCGAGGTCGGCGACGCGGTCCTTATCGGCCATGCGACCCTGCGCGACGAGCTCGCTGCAGATCACGCGACCGCCAATCGCACCGCCGACCGCGCTGCCGATCACACCCCCGATCGGACCGAGCGGGGTCGCATCGCCAATCGCGAAGCCGATGCCGGCCCCAAGTCCCGATTTTGCGGCCGTGGCGGGCTTCACTCCCGTCGCGAGATCGATCGCCGCGGTGCCGATGCCGGCCCCCACGCCGCCGCCGAGAGAGCCGGCGAAGCTCGAGGGCGCGCTCGCCGCACCGCTTCCGGTCCCGCTCCCCACGAGGTTGCTCGCCGTCTCGGCGCCATACTCATCCGCCGGGCCAGCGAAAGCGTCGGACCCTCCTGCGTCGCCGAAGCTCGATGCGGGCGGCAGCGCCGCAACATCAGCCGCACCAGGCGCTGCGGCTCCCGTCGTGGCGAGCGGCGCGCTGCCAATGCCCAGCGTGTCGGCGACATCGCCGGCGGCATTCGTCACCGGCGAGAAGGCGTTGCCGACAGCCTGCCCCGGAGTTTGGCCGGCGCCGATATTGGTGCCGATGCTCGAGCCGATCTTCGAGGCGACATAGGGCACCGCGGACCGTGCGAACTGGGTGAGGATGCCCGGCTGCGATGGCGTCCCCTGCACGTTGGCGAGCGGCGACTGCGGCTGCGGCGCGCCGACGGGCAGCACGTTGCCGTTTGCGTCGGTCGGCCCGGTCGAGAACCCCGGATACTCGGTGTCGGAGTAATAACGCGACGACCGGGCGCCGATGTAGCCGTTCGGATTGATCGGGCTTTCCTGCGCCATTAGTGATCCCTCCTGCCTTGATCGTTGCCGTTCGTGACATCGATTCCAAATTCGGCCTCGATCTCTCGCCGCTGCCGCTGGGCGCGCGCTTCGGGCGTCTCGGCGCCGGCCAGGTTCTGCGTGCGGTCGCTGACGCCGCCAAGCATCACCTGGATTTTCTCCTCGGTGCCGATCGCCGCCGCCACGATCTCCTTGAGATCGCCGATGTCCTCGGCCGTCGCCAAGAGCTGCTCCGCGCGCTCGAAAGCCGCATCGACGAAGCCCTGCATGCGGCGAAGGCGATTGGCGCCATCCCGCACCTGTTGGGCCTCGACCCTGGCGACGACCTGGGCGCCGACGCGCGAATCGAACTCGACCGCGAGCCTCACCCATTCGAATTTCGATGACCACGTCTTGAGCGTCCGCAGGCTGATCGACGGGGAAGCGCCGGCCTGGGCACGGTGCAGCTTTTCCAGTGAACGGTTCGGTCCCATTGCGAGATAGGCAGCACGCGCCTCGGGTTCGGTGATCCTGCCCAATTTGCTGTCGCCGGCGTCTCGCGCGCGCGCGTGCACGCGCAAGGGCTTGTTACGCTTCATTGCAGATGGCCCTCCGAGGTGCGCTGCCTGCGCGTTGGTGGCAACTGCGTTTCCCGTGAAACCGTAAGACCCCATGTCGTGCGCGTGCGCACGTGCGCAGCTTCCTCACGTGTCATGACTTCCCCCCGCTTCATTGAGATCCATCGACCTATGCCCATACTGCGCGTGACGGATTGCGGCCCATCGGCGGCGCTGCGCCTCGGCGACACGATCGCGTCCCTCCTGGGTCCGTGGTCCCGTCGACGCACCTCCGTGCAGTCGGCAGCGATTCTTGCCCCGGACCGGTCTCGCCAGGCAGCGGCGCCCTTGCCGCGTAGCCGCACCGCAACGGGTCGCAGGAGCGACGCGGCTCCCCACGTCCGTCATGACAATGCCTCTGGCAAAGCGTGCGCGCTTCGCTGGCTGCGATCTGGCCGTGGCGGCTGCGTTGGTGCCTCCTGAGATGACCCTTGCGTGCTGGCGGTTCTCTCGCGCGCTCCGGCGATCCGCTTCAAATCGCCGATCGACACGGCGCCCGTCTCGAGGGCCATCATGCCGTACCGCCTCGCCGCGGTGTGGGCGGCGAGGCGACAGGCGCGGCGGCAGAAGCGCCGCGCACTACCGTGGCGCCGACCGGGCGGCAGCGGGCGATCGCACCAGGGACAGTGGCCATCGCGCGTCATGCCGCGGCCAGCCCGCGCCGGCGAGCCTCGATCTCGTCGCGAAACTCGTCGAGCACTCTCGGGTCGATCACGCAGCCGGCGTCGCCTGGGCGAAAGCCCCAACTGTCGAGCCAGGTCCCACGTTCCAGAAACCGCCGCACCCTCTCCCGATCCTGCTCGAGCTTCGACGCCGTGCTGGCGGGCTCGAACGAAGGCTGTGCCGACGCCGAGCCGGACTCCGAGCGCTTCCGCGCCGCGGCGATGGCATCGGTCATCGAGAGGTTGAAAAACCGCAGCGTCCGCGGCGCCGTCTTGCCATCGGCGGCGCTGCGACGCATGCCTCGATCGATCACGTCCGAGCACAACTCCTCGGTCGCTCCTTCGGCGAGGAACTGATCCGCCTCCGTCTCGAGCGTCAGCTGCGCGAGCCGGTCGTCGGGCTCGTTGGGCCAGAGCTCCCGGCGAAGATCCCGGAATTTCGCCACCAGCCGCCGCGCCGCCTCGCTTCCGCGCAGCGGGGGATCAGGGGGCTTCTGGCTTCTAGCTTCTGGCTTCTGGAACGCGTGCGCGCGCCCATGAGTTGAAGGCTCCTCCGGATTTTCCGATGAAGGGTTCCTTGAAGGACCCCTTGAAGGGGGGCTTCGTTCTAGACCTTCCAGCTTTGCGCGGCGCCCCTCTTCCGAACGCCGGGCATCGCGCAGCATGCGGCGGCTGTAGATGACCCCGTCGTCGGTCCTGCTAAAGACGCCGTTTGCCTCGAGCTCCGCGAGCGCCGTGCGCATTACCTTGAGCGGCGTGACGGTGAGCGCCGCGAGCCGGTCGGGGGTCGGCAGCTTGCCGTTGATGAGGAGATGCCCGAACGGTTCAGCCTCCGCCATGAAGGTGAGAAGGTCGATCCAGACGCCGCGCGCGGCGGCCGAGCACTCTCGCAGGCGCGGGTCAGACCGCCAATCGTTGCCATAGAATTTGATGAAATTCTGGGGCATCAGCGCCTCTTTTCGGTTCCCATCACAGCGGCAAGTCCGCCTGAACGAGGTTCGCAAGAACGCCGCGAGCGCCATCGAAATAGGCCTGCACCGTGCCGGTGGGCCCGTTGCGGTGCTTCGCCACGATGATGGAAGCCTTGTTTCGGGAGGCGTCGAGCGCCTCGTTCCAATCGTTGAGGCGGCTCTGGTACGCCTCCAGCCGCTCGCCGCTCTTCCGTGCCGGCTCGGCCCGGCTCAGATAGTACTCGTCGCGGTAAACGAACATCACGACGTCGGCATCCTGCTCAATCGAGCCGGATTGCCGGAGATCCGCGAGCATTGGCCGCTTGTCGTCGCGGCGCTCGAGTTCCCGGTTGAGCTGCGACAGCGCCAGCACCGGAACCGACAGCTCCTTGGCGAGGGCCTTCAGGCTACCGCTGACCTCCGTCAGCACAGCGGTCTCGCCGTTGCGGCGCACATCCTTCGATACCCGAACGAGCGCCATGTGATCGACCACGACAAGGCCCAGGCCGCGGCAGCGCGCAACGCGACGCGCACGGCTTCGGATATCGCTGAGGCTCACGCCTGGCGTGTCGTCGACGAGAAGCGGCAGCTGCCCCAGGTCCTGGCGGGCGTCATCGAGCCGAGTCCAGTCATCGATCCCGAGACGCCCCCGCGAGATAGACGACGCGTCGAGATCGGTCTTCGAGGCGAGCCAACGGCCCGCGAGCTCCTCGGCCGTCATCTCGAGCGAGCAGAACAATACAGCCTTGGCCGGTGCCCCTGACGCCGCGGCCGCATCGGCGAAAGACCTGGCGGCCATGACTGCAAAGACGCCCGCGGCCAGCGTCTTTCCCATAGACGGCCGACCAGCGAGAATCACGAGGTGGCCGTCGCGGAAACCACCAAGCAAGCGATCGAGATCGGCCAGACCGGATGGCACGCCAAGCAGCCGGCCGGCGTTTCGATAGGCATGCTGCGCACTGGCTATCGCGCGCGCGCCTGCCGAGCCTGCGTCGATGGGGCCGCCCCCGCGCACGCTGCCGTCGACGATCTCATAGAGCGCGTCGCCGTGGTCACGCGCCATGCCGTCGGCGACCTCATCGAAGCTGAAGGCTGCCGCTCGATTGATGGTTTGTTGGCACTGAGCTATCAGCGCACGCCGCTTCCACAGCTCGACGAGCGTTCGCACGTTTCCCAGGATGTCGAGCGATCCCCCGGCCGCAGCAATGCGCGCCAGATATCCGGAACCGCCGGCAGCCATGAGCCCCTCGTCGTCGCGGAGATAGGTGGCGAGCGCCGGCGGCGTCGCCTTTTCGCCACGATCAAGGAGCTTGCCGATGGCCTCGAAAATCCGGGCATGCAGCGGCACGGAAAAATGCGCGGCGGCCAGGGTGTTAGAAATCTCGTCGTAGAGGCTATTGCGGATCAACAGCGATGAGAGCACCGCCTGCTCGATCTCGACGTTGGCCGGCGAACGTGCCTGTGATTCGAGGCCGTCGTACATCAGCCGACGCGCCTCACCATTTGAGCGCGGACGCGAGCGAGAAGCGCGACATCAGGCGGCTCGAGGGCGCCTCCCTGCCGGAGGCGAAGGGCCAATTCGGCGAGTTCGGGCTGCGCCCACAAGGGAATTTGCCCGATCTTGTCGACCAGAAACCGATGGATCTCGCCATACGTCGCCCCGTGAGGCGAGGGGAGGGGGCGGCGGGGGAACTCGATGAGCTTCGCGCTCATCGCCGTACCTTGCGCGTAGGCGCGCCAGGCTCTGTGCCGGTGCTCCCAGCGTCGAGCGAAGGCAAGAGGTGTCGGGCGTGGAGCAGGCCCAGAAGTTCGGCGACGCGACTGCATCGCCGGAGGCGCTTGATCGCATCCTCTCGGCAGTGTAAAAGCATTTTGGTGATTCCTTGTTGAAGTGCTTCGAGCGCCGCCCTGGCCGGGGCGGCGTTCTGCTTTTGGAGGTGGCTGCTCTCGCGCGAGCACTGCTAGGCCGCGACGTTTGCCATCGGCCTCGAAGCGCGCCACGCGCACACCTCGCTGAGGCTCCAGCCAATTGCGTTGTCAGAGAGCTGGCGTCGCTGCGGGAATTCGCCCCTGCGCTCGAGCCGCCAACGCGTTGTGCGGCTCAAGCCGGTCAGGCGGAAGCATTCGTCCTCGCGGATGAAGCGATCGCCATCACTGACAGCGGTTGCAGTGGGAACGGACGGCCGCGGAGTCGCGAGGGCGGTGGCTGAGATGCTGGTTTCGAGCTGCGGTTGCATTCGTCTCCCCGTGCAGGCTGCAATGTCCTGCACAGAGTGAGGGCGACCTCCGGCCTTGCGAAGGGGCGCAAAGATCGCCGGTCGAGCGCCGGTCTTTACGCCCCGGCGGACTTGCCTGATCGAATTTCCAGGTCTCGATCCTGCCATCCGCCGAGCCATAAGGAATAGAGGGACATCGCATCATCGCTGCGTTCGTGCGGATTTGCGCTCTGGGGCTCACAGGCTTGCCGTGCGCGGCGCCCGGCCTCGCACGCGCCGAAGAGCCGCCGACGGGCGCGATCATCTTCCCACGCCCGCCCGATCGCGCCGGGCCGATGCCCGAGTTCGTCGAAGGCGACGAATAGGAACCTAACGAAGGGGCCACCGCGCTCGTTGCTGTCCGATTGGCTGCTGGTGCCCGGCAGTTCGATGCTGCCGTGGGCAATCATCCACGCGTGCGCGAGATGATGACGGCATAGCTGGTGCGCGGCATTAGAGCGGTCTCCCTGTTTCCTCTCTGAGGCTCGGCGGTGGTCGAGCGCCCATGAGGCGGCGGCCGCGAGCCCGCGGAGCTCACGATTGAGCTCGATCAGCCGATCGGGGTGCCCGTACCGAGAGCGCAGCACTCACCGAAGATCCACGTCTTGCTGAACGAGCTCCGGCAGAAGATCGGATAGCGCTGCCGCGCGCTTCTTCACGGAGACTAGCAGCCCCCGCAAGGACCGAGATACCGGGGGCGATATAAGCGCGGTCGCTGCTGCCTGACATTCCTCGTGGAAGCGATCAATCTCCAGTTGCGGGCGTGATCCATAGGCAAGCTGAGCAAGTCTATCGAGCTGTTCCCGGGTGAATGGGAAATCGTCGATGCCTTCGCACCAGGCCAAAGGGACATCCCGTTTACCCTCCGGGCCGTAGGTTACGATTTTTATGCCGCCGCGGAGCGCACTCGTCACGGGAACGATCGTGGCCACGCGAATGAGCGCAGACCGGCCGCCAGCCAACGCCACGCGCGCTGCGTCCTTGACATTCCGAAGCCTTGTGATCTGAAACGGGCGCCCATGGTCGACATCGTTGGGTCGATTGAGGCGGCACCGCATTCCGACGCGAAGACGCGGCCGCAGCGGCCCCAAACTCGGGTCGTGGAGGGGAGGCTCAGGTGGCTCGGCCATTTCGTGCTCCGCTGGCGCTCCGCATTAATGCCGCGGCGGAAACCGGTGCGGTGCCGGCTTGTCGGGTGCCCCCTATCCGCCGCGGTTCGATTTAGGCGCGCTTGAACTCCGTCACGTTCGACTGCTGGCGCTTCCCGGTGGTGATCTCCTCAAGCCGCGCCGCCCACGCATCTAACGCTTGGCGCTTCTCTCGGTCGTAGCCATGCCGATCATAGACTGCCGTGACGCCGCGCTCGGAGTGGTTGAGGATGCGCCCGACGACAAATCGCGCAGTTCCGTTGCTGGTCATGTGCGAGGCGGCTGAGCGCCGCAGATCATGCGGGCGCACGTCGTCGCCGACCCCGAGCTTGTTCTTGGCCCGGAGCACGGCGTGATTTATGGCTTGCGCGGTCATCGCTCGTTGCGCCTGCTTGCCGCTGCGGTCCAGAGAGGGGAACAGCCATCGGGATTTGCCGGCCAGCTTCTCGATCTCGGTCAGAACGTTGAGCGCCAGGTCGCTGAGCGGCACGCGGTGGGCTAGACCGTTCTTGGCCTTCTCGGCCGGGATGGTCCAGACCTTCTCCCCCTTGCGGTCCATCTCCGACCACTCGGCGCTGACGACCTCGCCCTTGCGCTGGGCGGTGACGAGCTGAAGCTTGAGGGCGAGCGCGCAGCGCCGCGGCATGCCTGCCGGCGGATCGCTCAGGGCCTTCCACAGGGTCTTGATCTCATCGGGACTCAGCACACGGTCGCGGCTGTGCTCCTCGCTCGGCCGCGCCAGCCCGTCGCAGGGGTTGTGTTCGACGCCGCCGATCTCCTCGCCGACCGCCCAAGCGAAGATCATCCGGACCACCTCATGGACCCGATTCGCCATGATCGGGGCCTCGCGGTCGATCACCGTCCGAAGAACCTGCCGAACGTCGGCCCGCTTCACGGTGACCGCCTTCATATTGCCGATCGCCGGGTTGAGGTCGCGCTTAATGATCCGCTCATCGGTGCGCCAGGACCGCTTCCGCTTCCTGGCGTACTCGGCGATGTAGCGCTCGGCCAGCTCCTTGAACGTCTCGGCATGCCGCTCCCGGCGCACGGGCTCGGCTGGGTCGATGCCCTTCTCAGCCGCGCGGAGAGCGTCCTTGGCGGCGCCGCGGGCGTCGGCGAACTCGATGGCGCCCGCCGCGCCGAGGCTCATGCTGCCCTTTCCCTTGCGGCCCTTGATGCGGTAGCGGACGATCCAGGTGCGCCGGCCCTTCGACGAGACCCGAAGGCCGAAGCCGGGCAACCCGATGTCGAAATACTCGATGAAGCCCTCAGCGGGGGCGGGAAGGGCGGGGACGCTCCTCACCGTGAGCTTGACCTGCGCCATCGGCAATATCCTTACTTTGGACCAAGTTTGGACCAGGATACACGAAACAGTCTGAAACAGGATGCAATTCAGCGAGCCACCAGAAAGCCGTATGGGAGCGAGCAAATCGCGATTATCAGTGTTGCTGCTCGTTTCATTGTGGCGCAGAACGTTGCATTGTTGAAGCGACGATCTACCACTTCAACCGCTTCGCCCTTTATTCGGTGGTGGCCAATGCGATCGCGGTGCCGATCACCGGCTTCTGGGTGATGCCGTGCGCGATGATCGCGTGCCTGCTCATGCCGCTGCATCTGGAAGCGCTGGCGCTGGTGCCGATGAGCTGGGGCATCGACGCGATCACCGCGGTCGCGCGCATGGTCACGTCATGGCCGGGCGCCGTGCTCAACGTGCCGAGCCTGCCGGCGGCAGCGCTCATCCTCCTGAGCGCCGGGGGCTTGTGGCTGTGCATCTGGCTCGGGCGGTGGCGCTGGCTCGGGCTCGTGCCGATCGCGGCCGGCTATCTCGGCATTGCGCTCGACCGCCCGCCCGATCTGCTCGTCTCGGCCGATGCGCATGCTCGTTGCCGTGCGCGCGCCCGACGGCGCCTATCTCCCTTCCGTCGCGCACGCCGCGGGCATCGCCGAGGAGAGCTGGACGCGGCGCGCGGCGGCGACGCTCGGGGACGCCTGGCCCGAAGACGGCATGCGCCGCCGCGGGCGCCCTGCGCTGCGATGCCGAGGCGTGTCTTTATCGCGCGCGCGGCCGCATGGTGGCGCTGATCCGCGACGGTACGGCGCTCGCCGAGGAGTGCGGCGCGGCCGATCTCGTGGTGAGCCCGGTTGCGGCGCATCGCGCCTGCCGCGGCGCCCGCGCGTCATCGACCGCAACGACACCTGGCGCAAGGGCGGGTATGCGGTCTGGCTCGACCCCGACCGCATCCGCATCGAGACCGTGCGCGACTGGCAGGGCGACCGGCCCTGGGTGCCCCAGGCCGAGCCGCAGCCCGCAGCGCGCCGAGAGCGGGGCCTTGCGCTCAGTAGCGCCGGATCAGCCCGACGAGCTTGCCCTGGACGTGGACGCGGTCGGGGCCGAAGATGCGCGTCTCGTAGGCCTTGTTGGCGGGCTCGAGCGCGATCGAATCGCCGCGCCGGCGCAGGCGCTTCAGCGTCACCTCGTTGTTGTCGATGAGGGCCACGACGATGGCGCCGTTCTCGGCGGTGTCGCAGCGCTGGATCAGCACGGTGTCGCCGTCGACGATGCCGGCGTCGATCATGCTGTCGCCGGCGACTTCGAGCGCGTAATGCTCGCCGGCGGCCGAGCATGCCGGCCGGCACGTCGATGGTGTTCGACTGGTCGCGCAGCGCCTCGATCGGCGTGCCGGCGGCGATGCGGCCATAGAGCGGCAGCTGCACCGCCTCGCCGGCGCTGCGCCACCGGCGATGCCCGGCAGGGCGCCGTCTTGAAGTCGCCCTGGATGACGGTCGGCGAGAAGCGGCCGCGCTCGGCCGCGCCGGCGGCGCGGGCGCGCCCGGCGACGGCGGTCTCCTCCGGCAGGCGCACCACCTCGAGCGCGCGGGCGCGGTGGGCGAGGCGGCGGATGAAGCCGCGCTCCTCCAGCCCGCTGATCAGCCGGTGGATGCCGGATTTCGACTTGAGCGACAGCGCCTCCTTCATCTCCTCGAAGGAAGGCGAGACGCCGACCTCGGTCGAGCCGCCGATTGATGAACATCAGCAGTTCGTATTGCTTTCTGGTCAGCATGGCGCCCTCACGTGGCCACTGTCGGAACAAAACAACAACGATACTATCGTTCTAGTTTAGTTCCAATGGGACGTCAAGCGCTGCGTTGGGCTCGAGGGCGCGTTAAATGCCTGCAAGCGAGACGATTTCAACCCAATCGCCCGCCGCCGCCGCGGGCGCATGCGGCAGGCGCACGACGAGGCAGTCGGCGGCAGCCAGGAGCCCCATCATCGAGCTGTCCTGGACCGTGAACGGCTCGGCCTCCGGCGTGCCGTCGGCGGCGCGCGTTAGCTTGGCGCGGAGATAGTCCTGGCGCCGGTCGTTGGCGCCCAGGGGCACGCGCAGGCGGGCCTTCATGCGCAGGCTCCGCTGTCTCGGCCAGGCCCAGCAGTCGCTCGATCGCCGGCTTGACGAACAACAGCCCGCACACCAGCGTCGAGACTGGATTGCCCGGCAACCCGATCATCGGCGTATCGCGAAAGCGCCCGACCATCAGCGGCTTGCCCGGGCCGCATGGCCACGTCCAGAAATCGAGCGCGAGGCCCGTCTCGCCCGAGGCGCCGCGCACGAGATCATGGTCGCCGACCGAGGCGCCGCCGGTCGTGACCAGGAGATCGGCGCCAGCGGCACCCTCGGCGATGCGCTGCAAGCGCTCGCGTGTCGTCCGGCGCGATCGGGAGCTGGATCGGGCTCGCCGCCGCAGGCATTCGACCAGCGCGCCAGCGCGAGCGCGTTGGAGCTGACGATCTGGTTGGGCCCGACCGGATCGCCGGGCATCACCACCTCGTCGCCGGTCGGCAGGATGGCGACGCGCGGCCGGCGATGGACCAGGAGCCAGGGCCGGTTCATCGCCGCGGCAAGGCCGATGTCGCGCGGCGTTGAGGCGCCGCCCGGCGGTGAGCCCGATCGCGCCCTCGCGGAAATCGAGCCCGGCGCGGGCGCACATAGCGGCCCGGGCGGTGCGCCTTCGCTTGACCGTCACGCCGTCGCCGTCGCGCTCGGTATCCTCCTGGATGACGATGCTGTCGGCGCCGTCGGGCACGGGCGCGCCGGTGAAGATCCGCACCGCCTCGCCGGCGCCGACCGTGCCCTCATAGCGACTGCCCGGCCGGGCACCGATCCGACGACCTCGAAGCGTCGCCGGCACGCTGCGCCACGTCGGCGGCGCGCACGGCATAGCCGTCCATCGCCGAGACGGCGAAGGGCGGCTGGGTGCGGCGCGCGACGACATCCTCGGCCAGCACCCGGCCGAACGCCTCGGCCAGCGCCACCTGCTCGGCGCCGAGCGGCCGTCAGCGGCGTCAGAAGCCGCGTCGCGCGCTTCCTCGACTGAAATCATCGCTGGCGCCTCGTAAGTACCTGATTTGCCGCCAGATTTATGCAGCAGCCGGATGTCGCGCGATGCGCATGCCGCGGTCGACCGCCTTGCACATGTCGTAGACGGTCAGCGCCGCGACGCGAAACCGCGGTCAGCGCTTCCATTTCGACGCCGGTGCGGCCCGTGATGCGGCAGGTCGCCGTGATGTCGACGGCGCTGCGCTCGCGGTCGCAGGCCAGCTCGACCGTCGACCGCGGACAGCGCCAGCGGATGGCACAGCGGGATGAGGTCGGGCGTGCGCTTGGCCGCCATGATGCCGGCGAGCCGCGCCACCGCCAGCACGTCGCCCTTCGCCACCCCGCCGGCGAGGATGAGGTCGAGCGTCGCCGGCTCCATCAGCACGCTGCCGGCGGCGACGGCGACGCGCTCGGTCTCGTCCTTGGCGCACGACATCGACCATGCGGGCCCGGCCCTGCGCGTCGAGATGGGTGAGGCCGCTCATGCCCGGTCCGTGCCGCCTCGGGCGCGGCGAGCAGCGCGCGCGTCGCTGCCGTCGACATCGGGCTGCCGCATCAGCGCCTCGCCGATGAGGAAGCAGCGCACGCCGGCCCGCGCCATGCGGGCGAGATCCGCCGGCGCGCGAGAGCCCGCTTTCGCTCACCACGAGCCGGTCGGGCGGGACCGCGGTCGAAAGCTCTCGGTGGTCGCAAGATCGGTCTTCAAGGTCTTGAGATTGCGGTTGTTGATGCCGATGAGCCGGGTCTTGAGGCGGAGCGCGCGGTCGAGCTCGTCGCGGTCGTGCACCTCGGCCAGCACATCCAGTCCCCACTCGCATCGCCGCCGTTCCAGCTCGCTGCGCCGCGCTCGTCCGAGAGCGCCGCCAGGATCAGGAGGATGCAGTCGGCGCCCATCGCGCGCGCTTCGGCACCTGGTAAGGGTCGAGCATGAAGTCCTTGCGCAGGATCGGCAATTGCGCAGGCATCGCGAGCCGCTTCGAGATCGCGGAGCGAGCCCTGGAAATGGGCTTCCTCGGTCAGCACCGACAGGCAGGTCGGCGCCGCCCGCCGCATAGGCGCGCGCGAGTGCCGGCGGGTCGAAGTCGGGCCGGATGAGGCCGGCGCTGGGCGAGGCCTTCTTGATCTCGGCGATGAGGCCATAGCCGCCCGCCGCGACCGGCGCTCCAGCGCGGCGATGAAGCCGCGCGGGCGCGGGCGGCGCCTGCGGCCGCTTTCGTCACGGCGGCGAGGGGATGGGCCGCCTTGGCGCGCGCCACGCGCCGCGCGCCTGTCGGCGCAGATGCGGGCGAGCGCGTCGCTCATGACGGCGCGGCGCTCGTTGGTGATGGCGACGAGCCGGGCGAGCGCCTGGCGCGCGCTGCCGTCGCGGATCGCCTGGGCGGCGCGCTCGACGCCCGCGCGCAGATCGCCGGCGCGTCCCGCGACGATCAGCGCCGCCGCGGCATTGAGCAGCACGATGTCGCGCAGCGGGCCGGTCTCGCCTTCGAGGAGTGCTGTGAGCCGAGCCGCGTTCTCGGCCGGCTCGCCGCCGCGCAGGTCCTCGATCCGCGCGCGCGGCAGACCGGCATCCTCGGGCGTCACCTCGAAGGTGGTGACGTTGCCGTTCTCGAGCGAGGCGACCTGTAGTCGTGCCGGTGGTGGTGATCTCGTCGAGGCCGCTGCCGTGGACGACCCAGGCGCGCTCGCTGCCGAGCTTGCCCAGCACCTCGGCGATCGGCTTCACCCAGTGCGGCGAGAACACGCCGACGAGCTGGCGCTGCACGCCGGCGGGGTTCGAGACCGGCCCCAGCAGGTTGAAGATGGTGCGCGTGCCGAGCTCGACCCGCGTCGGCGCCACGTGACGCGTCGCGCTGTGATGGCGCGGCGCCATGAGGAAGCCGATGCTTGGCCTCGTAGATCGCGCGCCGCACCAGGCTCATGATCGGCGTCGATATTGACGCCGAGCGCCGCGAGAATGTCGGCCGAGCCCGACTTCGACGAGAAATTGCGGTTGCCGTGCTTGGCCACGGGCACGCCGCAGCCGGCGACGACCAGCGCCGCCGCGGTCGAGATGTTGAAGGTGCCGGCGCCGTCGCCGCCGGTGCCGACGGTGTCGATGGCGCCGGGCGGCGCATCGATGGCGAGCGCCTTGGCGCGCATGGCCCGCGCCGCGCCGGTGATCTCGGCCACCGTCTCGCCGCGCACGCGCAGCGCCATCAGGAAGCCGCCCATCTGCGACGGCGTCGCATTGCCCGACATCATCGCATCGAACGCGGCGGCGGCGTCGGTCTCGTCGAGCCGCTCGCCGGCGGCGACGCGGCCGAGCAGCGCCCTGAACTCGGTGATGTCGGTCATGCCGGGACGCTCTCGGCCGCGGCGAGCGCCAGGAAGTTCCGCAGCAGCGCGTGGCCGCTTTCCGACGCGATGCTTTCGGGATGGAACTGCACGCCGTGGAGCGGCCGCTCGCGGTGGGCGAGCGCCCATGACGAGTCCGTCCTCGGTCCTGGCGGTGATGCGCGAGCACGGCCGGCAGACTCGCGCGCTCGACCACGAGCGAGTGATAGCGCGTCGCCTGGAACGGGCTGGGCAGGCCGGCGAAGACGCCGGTGCCGTCGTGATGGATGGCGCGAGAGCTTGCCGTGCATCGGCACGGGCGCGCGCACGATGCGGCCGCCGCAGGCCTGGCCGATCGCCTGCATGGCCGAGGCACACGCCGAGGATCGGGCACATGTCCCGCCGCGGCGCACCAGTTCCAAACAGATGCCGGCGTGGTCGGGATCGCTCGGGCCCGGCGACAGCACGATGCCGTGCGGCTTCAGCGCCAGCGCGTCGGCGACCGTCAGCGCGTCGTTGCGCATCACCACCACCTCGGCACCGAGCTCGCCCAGATAATGGCGGAGGTTGTAGATGAAACTGTCGTAGTTATCGATCAGCAGCAGCATTGCGGCGCCAGTTGCAGCGCCGGCACGGAACAGGCCGGCCGCTTCGTTATAACAGGTCGCCGCCCCGCGGCGAAAGATCGCCTCCGGCCGCGCTATCCCCGTGCGAACCTCACCGCCTCTTCGGCGGCGCGGAAGAGGGCGCGGGCCTTGTCGAGGATTTCCTGGTGTTCTGCGGCGGGGTCGCTGTCGGCGACGACCCCGCATCCCGCCTGGACCTGCATCTGCCCGTCCTTGACGATGGCCGTGCGCAGCACGATGCAGGTGTCCATGCTGCCGTCGCCGGCGAAATAGCCGATCGCACCGCCATAGAGGTTGCGCCGCTCGGGCTCGAGCTCGTCGATGATCTCCATCGCCCGGACCTTGGGCGCGCCACTGAGCGTGCCGGCAGGAAAGCCGGCGCAGAGCGCATCCATCGCATCGAAGCGCGGGTCGAGCCGGCCTTCGACATGCGAGCAGATGTGCATGACGTGGCTGTAGCGCTCGATCACCATCTGCTCGGTGACGCGCACGGTGCCGACTGCGGCGACGCGGCCCACGTCGTTGCGCGCGAGGTCCAGCAGCATGAGATGCTCCGCCCGCTCCTTGGGATCGGCAAGGAGCTCGGCGGCGAGCTTCTGATCCTCCTCGAAGGTGGCGCCGCGCCGGCGCGTGCCGGCCAGCGGTCGGATGCTGACCACGCCGTCGCGCGCGCGCACCAGGATCTCCGGGCTCGAGCCGACGACGGCGAAGGCGCCGTAGTCGAGGAAGAACAGGAAGGGCGAGGGATTGAGGCGGCGGAGCGCGCGATAGAGCGCGAAGGGCGGCAGCCGGAACGGCACCGTGAAGCGCATCGACGGCACGACCTGGAAGACCTCGCCGGCGCGGATATATTCCTTCGCCGTCTCGACCATGGCGAGGCACTGCGCGCGCGTCATGTTGGCGGTGGGCTCCGGCAGCTCCTGCACCGCCTCCGCCGCCTCGCGCCGATAGGGCAGGTTGCGTTCGAGATCGGCCAGCACGTCGGCCAGCCGCTCGCGCGCCAGATCGTAAGCCGCCATAGCCGAAGCGCCACCGGGCCACACGGGCGTCACCACCGTGATGATGTCGGCGATGTTGTCGAAGACCGCCACCACCGTCGGCCGCAGGAACAGCCCGTCGGGAATGCCGAGCCGGTCGGGATTGGCGTCGGGCAGCCGCTCCATCTGCCCGACCATGCCGTAGCCCATATAGCCGAAGAGTCCGGCCGCCATCGGCGGCAGCGGCGCCGGCGCCGTGACGCGGCATTCCGCGATAAGCGCGCGCAGCGAGGCGAGCGCGCCCGTGCCCGCGGGCGCGAAGGCGTCGGCGTCGATGCGGGCGCTGCGATTGATCTCGGCGCGACCGCCGAAGCAGCGCCAGATCAGGTCGGGCTTGATGCCGATAATCGAATAGCGGCCGATCTTCTCGCCGCCTTCGACCGATTCGAGGAGAAAGCAGTTGGGTCGCCGATCGGCGAGCTTGAGCATGGCCGAGACCGGCGTCTCCAGATCGGCGACCAGCGTCGTCCACACCAGGACCGGCTGGCCGGCGTCGTAGGTGGCGCCGAAACTCCTCCGCACTGGGCGAGACCTGCATCAGAGCAGCCGGTCGACGCTCGCCTGATCGATCTTGACGGGGAACGTGTGGCGCAAGCCCTGGCTGAACTGGCCGAGCATGTCGGTCTGCAGGGTGGTGCCGACATCCTTCGACATCTGCTGCACCGCTGCCGTGTCCTTGGCGGGGTCGGCCGGCTCGACCGACAAGAGCTGGGCGACGACGACATTGCCGGTCGTGGCATCCGTCACCGCCGCGCCGGTCTTGGCGTCGAACAGCTTGGCGACCAGCGGTGGCGGCACTCGGGCATCGCCGCCGTCGCGCGTGAGCGGCGTGGAGGTCAGCACGGCGAGCTTGTGCTCCGCGGCAACGTCCTTGAGGCTCTTGCCGGCATTCACTTCCTGCGCCATCGCCTCCGCGACCTTTTGCAGCGCGGCTTGCTGCTGCTCCTCCTGCCACAGCTGCGCCGCCTCGTCGTGCACCTCGGCTCAGCGGCTTGGTCGCGGCCGGCGTCACCTTGTCGACATGGACGATGAAGTAGCCGTCATTGCCGATCTCGCTGAGCGGGCTGGTCTGGCCGCTGGCGGTCGCAAACGCCGCGTGCAGGATGCCGTCGCGCGGCTGCGGTCCAGGGACGGCCTTCCCGTCGGGTCCGTTCCCGGTGGCGTCGATGTCGGCGAGCGCGGTCGTCTTGAGGCCGTACTTCTGCACCACGTCGGCAAAGGTGCCGCCGCCGGCCAGCGCGTCGTCGATCTGGTTGGCGACATCGGCGATGCGGTCGCCGGCGTGGTCGCGCGCGACCTCGGTCCGGAGCTTGTCCTTGACCTGATCGAAGGTCTGCGTCTGCGCCGGCTTGATGCCGTCGAGCTTCAGGATGTGCCAGCCGAAGGTGCTCTTGAGCGGCGGCGTGGTGTCGCCCTCTTTAAGCGCGAACGCGGCATCGGCAAGCTCCGGCGGCAAGTCGGTCTTGCTGACCCAGCCGAGATCGAGCGAGCCGGGATCGTCGGTCTTGGCGACCGCCTTGGCCACCGCGGCGAAATCCTTGCCGGAAACGAGCTGGGCCTGCGCCTCCTTGGCCGTCGCCTCGTCGCCGAACAGCATCTGCTCGATATGACGCTGCTCGGGCACGTGGAATTCGTCCTGGCGGCTCTGATATTCCTGCGTGAGCTCGTCGTCCGTCACCTTGATGCCGGCGGCCACGTCGTTGAGCAGCAGCGTCGCCACCGTGATGGTGCGCCGTTCCGGTGTTTTGAACGCGTCCTCGTGCGCGTGATAGTACTCGCCGATCTGGCCTTCGCTCGGGGTGGCGATGGTGCCGGCGGCGCTGGCCGGCAGCAGCACGAAGTCGGCGATGCGATGCTCGTTGCGCGTGCGATAGAGCGTGTCCACCAGTTCCTTGGGCGGCGTCATGCCGCTGGTCAGCGCGTCGATGAGCTGCGCCCGCAGGATGTCGGTACGCATCTCCGCCTCGAATTGCGGCTCGGTCAGGTGGTTGGCGGCGAGGACCTGGGAGTAGACGTTGCGGATCGAACCGGCCGCCCGGATCCTGGAACGCCCGGTTGCCGACGATGGCGTCGCGCACCGCCTGATCGCCGATGGCCAGGCCCAGACGGCTGACCTCGAGATCGATGAGGTCGCCGCTGATGATGCGCTCCAGGGACTGATTGACGACGCCGAGCTGCTTGGCCTGGGCCGCGTCGATCGAGCCGCCGAGCGATTTGCGCAGGCGGTCGATCTCGGCCTGCACCTCCTGGTTCACCTGCTCGGCGGTGATGTCGCGGTCGCCGACCGTCGCCACCGTCGTATCGGGGCCGCGGTCGCGGAAAATGTCGCCGATGCCCCAGATGCCGAACGTGACGATGAGCAGGGCGAACAGAATCTTGACGACGAACGACGTGGCCTTGGAGCGGATTGCTTGCAGCATGGGCGTGCCCGAATCCAGACCGGCGCGAATGATAGAGGCGGCCCCGCCCGCCAGCAATGGCAAATCAGGCATTGGTTAACAATGTGCGGGCGCAATCAGCGTTGCGGGTCACGCCTGGCGGGCGCGGTCGTTGGCGCGGTACCACGCCACCATGTCGCGCACCGCCGCCTCGATGCCGTATTGCGGCGCAAAGCCCAATGTCTCGCGGGCGAGCGTCAGATCGCCCGCGTGCTCCATGTCCATGAGCGAAGTCGCCGGCGGCCGCCGGCGTCTCGATGCGCACGCGCGCTCCCGGCACCGCGGCTTGCAGCGCCGCGGCGAAAGCCTCGGGCGCGGTGATGGTGCCCATGGTGATGTTGAAGACCCGCGAGCCGAGGTCCTTGGCCGTGAGGGCCAGCGCCGTGCCGCGCGCCGCATCCTTGACATAGACCCATTCCATGGCGGCGGCGGGCACCACCGCCTCCTCGCCGCGCAGCACCTTCAGCACCGCGTCGCGGAAGATATTGCTGGGGCCGCCGCCGCCGCGGCCGCTCCACGGGCCGGCGACGGCGCCATAGCGCACCGCCGCGAAATCGACGCCGCACCAGCGCGCATAATTGAGCCCGAGATTCTCGATCGTCTGCTTGGTCGTGGCATAGAAGGTGAGGGGACGCGGCAGCGCCTCCTCGCGGCCGAGATCGCCCTTGCCTTCGCCGCCCGCGAGATAGTGGCTGAGCACGTTGGAGCTCGACACCACCACGCGACTGAGCTTCATCACGCGCGCCGCCTCGAGCACGTTCACCGTGCCCATGATGTTGAGCTGGATCGCCGCGAAGGGATCACGCTGGGCGCCGAGCGTGAGCAGCGGATTGGCGGCGGTATGCGCGATGTCCGTGATGTCGTTGTCGCGGATGGCCTGCATCAAGGCATAGGGCCGCAGCACGTCGCCCTCGACGAGCCGCACGCGGGCGAGATCGACGATCTCGCCCAGCGCATCGGGCTGCGGCGCGGCGTCCATCAGGACGGGGCGCTGTCCGTCCTCGACCAGCGCCCGCGCGATCTGCGCGCCGACGAGGCCCGCGCCGATGATCAGGGTCGCCATGACATCTCCTCTTTCGCAGCCGTGGGCAAGCGCGGGCGGCAGCTTACAGGATCACGAATTTGTGCCAAGCTCGCCCGCGCTCATGATGCGTTCGTGATGGTGTGATCATGCCCAAGCTCGCCGCCGGCAACTGGAAGATGAACGGCCTCAGAAGCGACGGGCTGGCGCTGGCGCGCGAGTTGGCGCGCTTGGCCGCGGCATCGCCGCCCGGCTGCGATCTGCTCGTCTGCCCGCCGGCGACGCTGCTCATGGCGGTCGCCGATGCGCTTGCCGGCACCGCCATTGCCGTTGGGCGGCCAGGATTGCGACGCGGCGGCGAAGGGCGCCCATACCGGCGATGTGAGCGCCGCCATGCTTGACGATGCCGGCTGCCGCTATGTGATCCTCGGCCATTCCGAGCGCCGCGCCGATCATGGCGAGAGCGATGACGTGGTGCGGGCCAAGGTCGAGGCCGCGCATGGCGCCGGTCTCGCAGTCATCGTGTGCGTCGGCGAAACGCTGGCCGAGCGCGAAGCGGGCGCGACGCTCGCGATCATCACGCGCCAGCTCGCGGGCTCGCTGCCGGCGGGGCTGAGGCGCGGCCGATCTTGCCATCGCCTACGAGCCGGTCTGGGCGATCGGCACCGGCCGCACGCCGACCTTGCCCCAGGTCGCCGAGGTGCATGCCCATATCCGCGCCGGCGCTGGCCGCCAGCGTCGCCGAACCGGCCGGCGGTGCGCATCCTCTATGGCGGCTCGGTCAAGCCCGACAACGCGGAGGCGCTGATGGCGGTCCGCCAATATCGACGGCGCGCTGGTCGGCGGCGCGAGCCTGGTGGCGGCGGATTTCTGGGCCATCGCGCGCGCTTGCGGCGCGTAGCACTGGCATTCGCGGGCCGGACCCGTAAAAGCCACCGCCATGATCACGGTCGTTCTCGTCCTCCATCTGCTTCTCGCGGTGTCGCTCATCGGCGTCGTGCTGCTGCAGAAGAGCGAAGGCGGCGCGCTCGGCATGGGCGGGGGCGGCATGTCCGGCTTCATGACCGGGCGCACCACCGCCAATCTGCTGACGCGGACGACGGCCATCGTGGCGGCGCTGTTCTTCCCACCAGCATCGCCCTGGCCATGCTCGCCGCCAACCAGCGCGCGCCGCATTCGATCATCGAGACGCCGGCGCAGGGCGCGCCGCCATCGCTGCCGTCACTGCCGACGTTGCCGGGGTCGCCATCCACGACTCCCGCCGTACCGCCGCCGGCCGGATCGGCGCCGGCACCAGGGGCCCCGACCGCGCATGTGCCCGCCGCGCCGGCGCCAGCCGCGCCCGCGGAGCCCAGCGCCCCGCTCGCAAAATAGATCGTCGCGCCGTGCGGGTCTGACCCGCTGCCGTTTGGGTTGTGCGACGCGGCGGTGATCCTGTACATTGGAGGTCCATGACGCGGTTCATCTTCATCACCGGCGGCGTGGTCTCCTCCTTGGGCAAGGGTCTGTCGGCGGCGGCGCTGGGCGCGCTGCTGCAGGCTTCGCGGCTTTCGCGTGCGCCTCCGAAAGCTCGACCCCTACCTCAACGTCGATCCCGGCACGATGAGCCCCTATCAGCACGGCGAGGTCTACGTCACCGACGACGGCGCCGAGACCGATCTCGATCTTGGGCATTACGAGCGCTTCACCGGCGTCGCCGCGCGGCGCAGCGACAGCGTCACCACCGGGCGCATCTATTCGACCGTGATCGGGCGCGAGCGGCGAGGCGACTATCTCGGCGCCACCGTCCAGGTCATTCCCCACGTCACCGATGCCATCAAGGAATTCATCCAGGCCGATCTCGACGGCGAGGATTTCGTGCTGTGCGAGATCGGCGGCACGGTCGGCGACATCGAGAGCCTGCCGTTCCTCGAGGCGATCCGGCAGCTCGGCAACGATCTCGGGCGCGAGCGCACGCTCTATGTCCACCTCACGCTGGTGCCGTGGATTCCCGTCGGCGGGCGAGCTCAAGACCAAGCCGACGCAGCATTCGGTGAAGGAGCTTCTCGCCCTCGGCATTCAGCCGGACATCCTGCTGTGCCGCTGCGACCGGCCGATTCCGGACGGCGCGCGCAAGAAGATCGCGCTCTTTTGCAACCTGCGCGAGTCGCGGGTAATCCCGGCGCTCGACGTCGACACCATCTACGATGTGCCCAACGCCTATCACGTCGAAGGCTTCGATCGCGAGGTGTGCAATCATTTCGGGCTGACCGTCGAACGAGCCCGATCTCGGGCGCTGGCGCGACATCGTCGCCCGCATTCGCCGGCCGGAAGGCGAGGTCTCGATCGCCATCGTCGGCAAGTACACGCACCTCCTCGACAGCTACAAATCGCTGGCCGAAGCGCTCACGCATGGCGGCATCGCCAACAATGTCCACGTCAACCTCGAATGGCTCGATTCGGAGATCTTCGAGCAGCCGGACGCGGTGCGGCGCCTGGAAGGCGTCCACGGCATTCTCGTGCCGGGCGGCTTCGGCGAGCGTGGCGCCGAAGGCAAGATCGAGGCGGCGCGCTTCGCGCGCGAGCGCGCGGTGCCCTATTTCGGCATCTGCTTCGGCATGCAGATGGCGGTGATCGAGGCGGCGCGCCATCTCGCCGGCTTGAACGGCGCGGGCTCGACCGAGTTCGGCGCCTGCGCCGAGCCGGTGATCGGCCTCATGACCGAATGGATGCGCGGCAACACGCTGGAGCGGCGCGCCGCCGATGGCGAGCTTGGCGGCACCATGCGGCTTGGGGCCTATGATGCGGTGCTCGCGCCGGGTAGCCGCGTCGCCGAGATCTACGGCGCCACCCGCATCAGCGAGCGCCACCGCCACCGCTACGAGGTCAACGTCAACTACAAGGAGCGGCTGGAGCGCGCGGGCCTGCTGTTCTCGGGCATGTCGCCCGATGGCGAGCTGCCGGAGATCGTCGAGATTCCCGGCCACCCCTGGTTCATCGGCGTGCAGTATCATCCCGAGCTGAAGTCGAAGCCGTTCGAGCCGCACCCGCTCTTCACCTCGTTCATCAAGGCCGCGCTCGACCAGTCGCGGCTGGTGTGAGAAGGTCGCGATGTCGCCCCGTCATGTCCATGTCGGCAACCTCACCATCGGCAACGACCGGCCGCTGGTGCTCATCGCCGGCCCGTGCGCGCTGGAAAGCCGCGCGCATGCGCTGGAGATGAGCCACGCGCTCGTGGAGCTGACGGCGAGGCTCGGCATCGGCCTCATCTACAAGACCTCGTTCGACAAGGCTAACCGCACCTCGCTTTCGGGCGAGCGCGGGATGGGGCTCACGGCGGGACTGCCGGTGCTGGCCGAGGTGCGCGAGACCTATGGTTGCGCGGTGCTGACCGACGTGCATCTGCCCGAGCAATGCGCGCCCGTGGCCGAGGCGGTCGACGTGCTGCAGATCCCCGCCTTTCTCTGCCGCCAGACCGATCTCCTGCTTGCCGCCGCCGCAACAGGGCGCGCGATCAACATCAAGAAGGGCCAGTTCCTCGCGCCCTGGGACATGCGCAACGTGGCCAAGAAGGTAGCCGGCGCCGGCAACGAGAACATCCTCCTGTGCGAGCGCGGCGTGAGCTTCGGCTACAACACGCTGGTCTCCGACATGCGCGCGCTGCCGGTGCTGGCGGCGACGGGATACCCGGTCGTGTTCGACGCCACCCATTCGGTGCAGCAGCCGGGCGGGCAGGGCGAGCGCAGTGGCGGCGAGCGCGAATTCGTCCCCGTGCTGGCGCGCGCCGCGGTTGCCATCGGCGTGGCCGCGGTGTTCATGGAGACGCACAAGGACCCCGATCACGCGCCTTCCGACGGCCCCAATATGGTCAAGCTCGCCGACATGGCGGAACTCGTCGATACCCTCATGACGTTCGACCGGATTGCCAAGGCGCGGCCCATTGCCCCCAAGGAAAAGTCATGACGGCGATCAGCGATATCCACGGCCGCGAAATCCTCGACAGCCGCGGCAACCCCACGGTCGAGGTCGAGGTGACGCTCGAGAGCGGCACCGTCGGCCGCGCCGCGGTGCCGTCGGGCGCCTCCACCGGCGCGCACGAAGCGGTGGAGCTCAGGGACGGCGACAAGGCGCGCTATGGCGGCAAGGGCGTGCGCCACGCCGTCGCGGCAGTGAACGGCGAGATCTTCGACGCGCTCTCGGGCTTTGATGCGGAAGCGCAACTGGCGCTCGACCGCGTTCTCATCGATCTCGACGGCACCCCCAACAAGGCGCGGCTCGGCGCCAACGCGATTCTGGGCGTGAGTCTCGCGGCAGCGCGCGCCGCGGCGTCCGATCTCGGCCAGCCGCTCTTCCGCTATATCGGCGGCGTCGCGGCGCGGACCTTGCCGGTGCCGATGATGAACATCGTCAATGGCGGCGTCCACGCCGACAATCCCATCGACATCCAGGAATTCATGATCGTGCCGGTGGGGGCGGCGAATTTCGCCGAGGCTCTGCGCATGGGCGCCGAGATCTTTCATACCCTGCGCCAGCGCCTCAAGGATGCCGGTCACAACGTCAATGTCGGCGACGAGGGCGGTTTCGCGCCGAACCTTGCGTCGGCCGATGCGGCGCTCGCCTTCATCACCGGTGCCATTACGGCGGCCGGATACCGCCCGGGCGAGGACGTGGCATTGGCGCTCGATCCGGCCGCGACCGAGTTCTACCGCGACGGGCGCTATGTTCTTTCCGGCGAGAGCAAGACTCTCGATGCCGGCGGCATGATCGCCTACTACCAGGACCTCGTTGCGCGCTATCCGATCATCTCGATCGAGGATGGCCTCGCCGAAGACGACTGGGATGGCTGGGCGGAACTGACGCGCGCGCTGGGTACCAAGATACAGCTCGTCGGCGATGATATTTTCGTCACCAACCCCGTGCGCATCCAGGAAGGAATCGACCGCGGCATCGCCAATGCCGTGCTGATCAAGCTCAACCAGATCGGCACGCTGAGCGAGACGCTGCAGGCGGTCGAGCTGGCGCACCGCGCGGGCTACCGCACGGTGGTATCGCACCGCTCGGGCGAGACCGAGGATGCCACCATCGCCGATCTCGCGGTCGCCACCAATGGCGGGCAGATCAAGACCGGGTCGCTCGCGCGTTCCGACCGCCTGGCGAAATACAATCAGCTCCTGCGCATCGAAGAGCGTCTCGGTACCGCCGCGCGCTATCCCGGCCGCGCCGCGCTGCGGCGCTAGTCGCGAGATAGATCGCGTCGATCGTCACATTCTGTTTGACGATGCGACTCCGCCGTGATTCTCTCTTTTCGTGGTGTTGATCGGAGAAATACGCCGGCGCGCACGGCTCATCGTTGGTCCCGTCTTGGGGATCAGCCTCGTGCTCTATTTCAGCTATCATCTGATCCAGGGTGATCGCGGCCTCAGCGCGTGGCTCAGGCTCTCGCAAGAGGTCCGCACGGCGCAGGCGACCCTCGCTCAGGTGGAGGGCCAGCGCCGCGCGCTCGACCAGCGCGTCAATCTTTTGCGCCCCGATCATCTCGACCGCGACATGCTCGACGAGCGCGCGCGCAGCGCCCTCAATCTCGTCGGACCCGACGAGCGCGTCATTTTCGCCGCCAAACCGACCTCGCCCTGATCCATCTCGCACTTGCGTCACGGCCGGTGAGCGTGCGGGATCAGGGGGCTTAACCGAAATTCGGTTAAGTTCCATTTTGTATTGCAAAACAATGAATTGGCAATAGGTCTCTTGCATTATGCGGGGCCGCGGGTCATGGTGTGGCGAAACACGGCACAACCGGCGCGAAACCGCATGGGAGGGGCCATGGCACTCGCCAAGCGCAAGCCAAGGACTGTCCGGCAGGAGGAGCCTGACGCCGCTCCTGCCGAGCTCATCGAGTATTACCGCGACATGCTGCTGATCCGCCGCTTCGAGGAAAAAGCGGGGCAGATGTACGGCATGGGGCTGATCGGCGGCTTCTGCCATCTCTATATCGGCGAGGAAGCGGTCGTCGTCGGCGTCATGGGGGCGATCGAGGAGGGCGACACCATCGTCACCTCCTATCGCGATCACGGCCACATGCTCGCCTGCGGCATGGACCCCAAGGGCGTGATGGCCGAGCTTACCGGGCGCCGCGGCGGCTATTCCAAGGGCAAGGGCGGCTCGATGCACATGTTCTCGCGCGAGAAGAATTTCTTCGGCGGGCATGGCATCGTCGGCGCCCAGGTGCCGATCGGCACCGGCCTCGCCTTCGCGCACCACTACCGCGACAACGGCCGCGTCAGCGTCACCTTCCTGGGCGACGGCGCGATGAATCAGGGCCAGGTCTACGAGAGCTTCAACATGGCCGCCCTGTGGAAGCTGCCGATCGTCTATGTCATCGAGAACAACAAATACGGCATGGGCACGTCGGTGACGCGCGCGTCGGCTTCGCACGATCTCTTCAGCCGCGGCGCGCCCTTCGGCATTCCCGGCCACCAGGTCGACGGCATGAACGTCGTAGCGGTGCGGGCCGCGGCCGAGGAAGCGACCGCCTATGCCCGCTCGGGCAAGGGGCCCTACATCCTGGAGATGCTCACCTATCGCTATCGCGGCCATTCCATGTCCGATCCGGCGAAATATCGCAGTCGCGACGAGGTCAACCGCATGCGCGAGGAGCACGACCCGATCGACCAGGTGAAGAAGCGGCTCATCGACGCCAACTTCGCCGACGAGGCGAAGCTGCGCGAGATCGACAAGCAGGTGAAAGACAAGGTCACCGAAGCGGCCGAGTTCGCCCAGGACAGCCCCGAGCCCGATCCGGCCGAGCTTTGGACCGACGTCTACGCGCCGGTCTGAAGCCCGATTTCTCCCCCGCGCCCGCGCGCGCGGGCGCCGATACCGCCGCACCGTTGAGAGAAGAGCATGCCCATCGAAGTGCTGATGCCCGCCCTCTCGCCGACCATGACCGAGGGCAAGATCACCAAATGGCACAAGAAGGAGGGTGATGCGGTCAAAGCCGGCGACGTGCTGGCCGAGATCGAGACGGACAAGGCGACGATGGAGATGGAGGCGGTGGACGAGGGCACGCTCGCCCGCATCATCGTGCCCGAAGGGACCGAGCATGTCGCCGTCAACCTGCCGATCGCGGTCATCGCGGCCGAGGGCGAGACCGTCGCCGCTGCGGCAAAGGCCGCGCCGCGCCCGCACCAGCGTCGCCCGGCGCCGCCGCGCCACAGGCGCCGGCGCCAGCCGCCGCGCCCAAGCCCGCGCCCGCCGCGGCGCCTGCTGCCGCACCGCCCGCACCCGCGCCGCGCGCGCCGGTGGCGGCCGAGCCCGAATGGGAAGGCGCCAGCGTCACGCTCACCGTGCGCGAGGCGCTGCGCGACGCCATGGCCGAGGAGATGCGCCGCGACGGCGATGTCTTCCTCCTGGGCGAGGAGGTCGCGGAGTACCAGGGCGCCTACAAGGTGAGCCAGGGCCTGCTTGCAGGAATTCGGCGCCCGTCGCGTCATCGATACGCCGATCTCCGAGCATGGCTTCGCCGGGCTTGGCATCGGCGCGGCGATGGCGGGCTTGCGGCCGATCGTCGAGTTCATGACCTGGAACTTCGCCATGCAGGCGATGGACCAGCTCGTCAACTCCGCCGCCAAGACGCGCTACATGTCGGGCGGCCAGATGCAGCTGCCCCATCGTCTTCCGCGGCCCCAACGGCGCCGCCGCCCGTGTCGCCGCCCAGCATTCGCAGGATTATTCGAGCTGGTACGCGCATGTCCCCGGCCTCACCGTGATCGCGCCGTGGACCGCTGCCGACCACAAGGGCTTGCTGAAGTCGGCGATCCGCGATCCCAACCCGGTGATCTTCCTCGAGAACGAGCTCGTCTACGGCCAGAGCTTCCCGGTCCCCGATCACCCCGATTTCCTGGTGCCGATCGGCAAGGCGCGCATCGCCCGGGCGGGCGACCACGTCACCATCGTCGCCTATTCGCGCATGGTGCAGATCGCGCTCGAAGCGGCCGACGCGCTGGCCGAGGAGGGGATCTCGGCCGAGGTCATCGATCTGCGCACCATCCGCCCGCTCGACATCGACACGATCGTCGCCTCGGTCAAGAAGACCAATCGCGTGGTGAGCGTCGAGGAGGGCTGGCCCTTTGCCGGCATCGGCAGCGAGATCGCCGCGGTGGTGATGGAGCAGGCGTTCGACTGGCTCGACGCGCCGGTGCAGCGCGTCGCCAGCAAGGACGTGCCGCTGCCCTATGCCGCCAATCTCGAGCGCTTGGCGCTGGCGCAGGCGGCCGATGTCGTCGCCGCGGCCAAGGCGGTCTCGTACCGGTAAGCGGGGATAGAGCCATGCCGATCGAGGTGCTGATGCCGGCGCTGTCGCCGACCATGACCGAGGGCAATCTCGCCAAGTGGCACAAGAACGAAGGCGACACGGTCAAGGCCGGCGAGGTCCTCGCGGAGATCGAGACCGACAAGGCGACGATGGAGATGGAGGCGGTCGACGAGGGCACGCTCGGCCGCATCCTCGTCCCCGAAGGAACCCAGGGCGTCAAGGTCAACCAACCCATCGCCCTCATCCTCGGCGAGGACGAGGACCCGAAGGCGCTGCAAGCGGCGCACGCGAAACGGCCGGCGGCCGCCGCGCCAGCCGCTCCGGCTCCGCGCCGCTCCCGCCGCCGCTCCCCCTCAAGCGCAACCCTGCCCCTCACCCTCCCGCTGCGCGGGTCCCTCCCTCTCCCCAGCGGGGAGAGGGTCGGGGTGAGGGGGCGCCGCCGGCACCCGGCAACGGCCACGCGGCCGACGGGCGCATCTTCGTCAGCCCGCTCGCGCGGCGCATGGCGGCGCAGGCGGGGCTCGACCTCGCGCGGATCACCGGCTCGGGCCCGCACGGCCGCATCGTCAAGGCGGATGTCGCGGGCGCCATGGGGGCCGGTGGCGGCGGCGCTGCGGCAGTCCGCCCGGCGGCACCGGCCGCTGCGCCGCGCCGCCGCGTCGCGGCGCCGGGACGCCCGGCCAGAGCAAGGACCAGGTCGTGGCGCAAGCCGGCAACGCGCCCTACACCGCAGCTGCCGATCAGCGCGATGCGCCGCGTCATCGCCCGCCGCCTCACCGAATCGAAGCAGACGGTCCCGCATTTCTATCTCACCGTCGATTGCGAGATCGACCGGCTGATGGCGATGCGCGCGGAGGCCAATGCGGCGGCGGATGCCAAACTCTCGCTCAACGACTTCGTCATCAAGGCGGCGGCGCTGGCGCTCAAGATGGTGCCGGCGGCGAATGCGTCGTGGAGCGAGGAGGCGATCCTGCGCTGGGAGTCGATCGACATCTCCATCGCGGTCGCGCTCGACGACGGGCTCATCACGCCGATCATACGCAATGCCGACCAGAAGGGCCTCGCCGCGATCTCGGCCGAGATGAAGGACCTGGCAACGCGCGCGCGCGCCGGCAAGCTCAAGCTCACGGAGTTCCAGGGCGGCACGTTCTCGATCTCCAATCTCGGCATGTTCGGGGTCAAGGAGTTCGCCGCCGTCATCAATCCGCCGCAGGGCTGCATCCTCGCCGTCGGCGCCGGCGAGGCGCGCCCGGTGGTGAACAACGGCGCGCTGGCCGTCGCCACGGTGATGAGCTGCACGCTGGCGGTCGATCACCGCGTCGTCGACGGCGCCACCGGCGCGCGCTGGCTCCAGGCCTTCAAGAAGATCATCGAGGCGCCGGCGATGCTGCTGCTGTGAGGACGGGACCTTGGCCGAAACATCCTTTGACCTGATCGTGGTCGGGTCGGGGCCCGGCGGGTATGTCGCGGCGATCCGCGCGGCGCAGCTCGGGCATGAAGGCGGCGGTGGTGGAGCGCGAGCACCTGGGCGGCATCTGCCTCAACTGGGGCTGCATTCCCACGAAGGCGCTGCTGCGCACCTCGGAGATCAACCATCTCCTGCACCATCTCGATCAATTCGGCTTCACCGCCAAGGACGTGAGCTTCGACATGAAGAAGCTCGTCGAGCGCTCGCGCAAGGTAGCGAAACAGCTTTCCGACGGCGTGAAGTTCCTGCTGCGCAAGAACAAGGTCGAGGTGTTCGACGGCAACGGCAAGCTCGCCGGCAAGGGCAAGGTCGCGGTCACCAAGAACGGCAAGCCGGTGGCCGATCTCGCCGCCAAGCACATCATCCTCGCCACCGGCGCCAGGGCGCGCACGCTGCCGGGCCTGGTGCCCGACGGCAAGCTCGTTTGGACCTACAAGGAGGCGATGATCCCCGACCGCATGCCGAAATCGCTGCTGGTGGTAGGCTCCGGCGCGATCGGCATCGAGTTCGCGAGCTTCTACCGCAATCTCGGCGCCGAGGTGACGGTGGTGGAGGTGCTTGACCGCGTGCTCCCCGTGGAGGACGCGGAGATCTCGGCCTTCGCCCGCAAGAGCTTCGAAAAGCAGGGCATCAAGATCCATACCGGCACCACGGTAAAGGAGCTGAAGCCCGCATCCGACAGCGTAACCGCGACCATCGCCACCGGCGACAAGACCCAGACCGTCACCGCCGAGCGCGTGGTGCTGGCAGTCGGCATCGTCGGCAATGTCGAGAATATCGGCCTTGAGGGCACCAAGGTCCGGGTCGAGAAGAGCCATATCGTCGTCAACGAGTGGCTCGCCACCGACGAGCCGGGGGTCTATGCCATCGGCGACGTGGTCGGCCCGCCCTGGCTTGCCCACAAGGCCTCGCACGAGGGCGTCATCTGCGTGGAGCGCATCGCCGGGCTCAATACGGTGCATCCGCTCGATGTCTCGAACGTGCCGGGCTGTACCTATTGCATGCCCCAGGTGGCGAGCGTCGGCCTGACCGAGGCGGCGGCCAAGGCGGCCGGGCACGAGGTGCGCATCGGCCGCTTCCCCTATATCGGCAACGGCAAGGCGATCGCGCTGGGCGAGCCCGAGGGCATGGTCAAGACGGTGTTCGACGCCAAGACCGGCGAGCTTCTGGGCGCGCACATGATCGGCGCCGAGGTGACCGAGCTCATCCAGGGCTATGCCATCGCCCGCACGCTCGAGGCGACCGAGGCGGAGCTGATGGAGACCATCTTCCCGCATCCCACGCTGTCGGAAACGATGCACGAGTCGGTGCTTGACGCCTACGGTCGCGCCATCCACTTCTAGCGCGCATGTCCGACCCTCAGCTTCGCCACCCCGAAAAGGCGCACAAGCCCGACAATCCGGCGCCGCGCAAGCCCGCCTGGATCCGGGTCAAGGCCCCCGGCTCGCCGGAATATCACGAGACGCGCCGCCTGATGCGCGAATTGCAGCTCAATACCGTGTGCGAGGAGGCGGCCTGCCCCAATATCGGCGAGTGCTGGAAGGAGCGGCACGCGACCGTGATGATCCTGGGCGCGGTGTGCACGCGCGCCTGCACCTTCTGCAACGTAGCGACCGGCCGGCCCGGCGCGCTCGACCCGCACGAGCCGGAACGCGTCGGCGAGGCGGTGGCGCGGCTCGGGCTGGCGCATATCGTCGTGACCTCGGTCGATCGCGACGATCTCGACGACGGCGGGGCGGCGCAGTTCGTGCGCACCATCGCCGCGATCCGCAGCGGCGCCCCCGGCACGACCATCGAGGTGCTGACCCCGGATTTCCTGCGCAAGGACGGCGCGGTGGAAGCGGTGGTCGCAGCCCGGCCCGACATCTACAACCACAACCTCGAGACCGTGCCCCGGCTCTATGGCGAGGTCCGGCCCGGCGCGCGCTATTTCGCCTCGCTGCGGCTGCTTGACCGGGTGAAGGAGATCGACCCCGCCATGTTCACGAAGTCCGGCCTCATGGTCGGGCTCGGCGAGGAAAAAGGCGAGGTGGCGCAGGTGATGGACGATCTGCGCGCGGCCGGCGTCGATTTCATCACCATCGGCCAGTATCTTCAGCCCACGCCGAAGCATCACGCCGTCGACCGCTTCGTGACGCCGGAGGAATTCGAGAGCTACCGCGCCCTGGCCTACGGCAAGGGCTTCCTCATGGTCGCGGCCTCGCCGCTGACGCGCTCGTCCTATCTCGCGGGCGAGGATTTCGCGCAATTGCGGGCGGCGCGCGCGGCCCAGCGCGAAACGGTGCGCTGAGCCCATGCCGACGCATGCGGAGCGGCGCCGGCTGCCCTACAGCGCCGAGCAGCTCTTCGCGCTCGTCGCCGACGTTGAGCACTACCCCGAGTTCCTGCCCTGGTGCGTCGGCGCGCGCATCCGCGAGCGCAAGAACAACCTGATCGTGGC
This sequence comes from uncultured Alphaproteobacteria bacterium, assembly GCA_963832575.1. Taxonomy (GTDB): domain Bacteria; phylum Pseudomonadota; class Alphaproteobacteria; order ATCC43930; family CGMCC-115725; genus DATJLY01. The sequence continues at coordinate 195,293 of CAWHUT010000005.1, read as the reverse complement.
CGATCTCCTGATCGGCTATCGCATGGTGCGCGAGCGTTTTACCTCGCGCGTCACCCTCGACCGCCCGCACCGCATCGACGTGAGCTACAGCGAGGGTCCGTTCCGCCATTTCGACAACCACTGGATCTTCGAGCCGCAGGCGGACGGCACCTGCATCATCGATTTTTCCGTCGATTTCGCCTTCCGCTCGCGCATGCTGCAAAAGATCATCGAGGTGCTGTTCAACGAAGCGGTCCGGCGCATGGTCTCGGCCTTCGAAGGCCGCGCGCGTGCGCTCTACGGCGGGGGGAAGCCAGCCGCCACCGGTGCCCAGGCCAAGCCGGTCTAAGCCGGAAACGGCGGCGAGCCGGCGTTAGTCGCGGGACTTGCCGGATTTGCCGGAACCGCTGTCGCTGTCGTCGCTATCGCTGCTGTCGCTGTCCCCATTGCCGCAGCTCGCAGCGTTGCCGACGGCATAGCCGCCGACGCCGCCGGCGACGGCACCCAGGCCGGTCGCGAGCGTCTTGCCGGTGCCATTGCCGACTTGATTGCCGAGGAGGCCACCGGCGCCGGCGCCGGCCAGCGCGCCAACAATCCCCGGCGTCGCGCCGCAGGGCGATGGCGAGAGCGAGTCGGTGAGAGACGATAGGCTGCTCATGCCATTACCGTTGCAACCGGCAAGCCCAACGGCAAGCACGGCAAAGAAGAATTTACGCATGTGCATGGTCCCACCCTTTAATAAAGGTTCCCCAGAAGACCGAAGCAATATTTATTGCATGGTGCAGCAACTTTGCCCCGTGCACAAGCAAGTTTAGAAAATACTTAAGGCGCCAAGCCCACGGGCGCACATAAATTGCGCGTCATCCGGGGGAGACGGCCTCGGCGGATCAGAGCGGCAGTGTGGCGCCGAGGACGTGTGCGATCTGCTCGGGGTTGTCGGCGAAGCGCAATCCCATGTGCCCGGAGCGCGCCCACATGACTTCGGCCCGCAGCGCGCCGAAGCGGTCGATGACAAGCGTCACGATCTGCTTGGCAGCGACCGGGGCGCCGCCGCGCAGCTTGGCGCCGCCGAGCGAGAGATCGAGGATGATGCATTCGAACGGGCCTTCCCGCGTCTCCACGCGCGCGGCCCACAGCACGGGTTTGCGCTTGTGCTGGCGGCGGTCGGAAGGAGAGGCTCCGCCGACGGACTCTTCGTCCTGCAATGCTTCCGTGCTTCGCATGACCGCCCGCGTGTTGAGGGGGATTGGGAGCGCGACGGATCATAGAGCCCAGACGTTGATTGGTGGTTATCAACCCTCGGCAATTGTCGCAAATGCCGCCGAATCGGGCGACGGCCAACTGACGGCGCTCAGGCGGCGCCGAGCCGTTCGAAGCCGCGCGCGAGGTCGGCGATGAGGTCGTCCTTGTCTTCGAGCCCGGCATGCAGCCGCAGCACCGGTCCCTCCTGCCACGGCACGGTCGTGCGCAGCCGTTCAGGATGGACCGGCAGGATCAGACTCTCGAACCCGCCCCAACTGGCGCCCATGCCGAAAAGCTCCATGCCGTCGAGCATGGCGTCGATAGCACGCTTGGCGGTGTCGCGCTGGAGCACGATGGCGAAGAGGCCGCTCGCCCCGGTGAAGTCGCGCCGCCACAGCGCGTGGCCGGGATCGTCGGGCAGGCCCGGATGCAGCACGCGCGCGACTTCCGGCCGCGCCGCGAGCCAGCGCGCTAGCGCCAGGCCCTGCACCTCGTGCTGGCGCATGCGCACGCCTGCGCTGCGCAGGCCACGCAGCGCGAGATAGCAATCATCCGGCGCGGCGTGGTTGCCCATAAGGGTCGCCGAATTGCGCACGGGCATGAAGCTCTGCTCGGTGCACACGGCGATGCCCATCATCGCGTCGGAATGGCCGACGATGTATTTCGTCGCGGAAATCACCGTGACATCGACGCCAAGCGCCATCGGCTTGAAGAAGAGGGGCGCCGCCCAGGTGTTGTCGATCACGGTCGGAACGCCGCGCGCGCGGGCCGCGGCGACGATCGCCGGCACATCCTGCACCTCGAAGGTCAGCGACCCCGGGCTCTCTATGTAGACAAGGCGCGTCGCGGGCGTGATGAAGCCGGCGATGTCGCCGCCGATGCGCGGATCGTAGAACGTGGTGGCGACGCCGAAGCGCTCGAGGAATCCGGTGCAGAAGAGCCGCACCGGCCCGTACACGGAATCGGTGACGAGAATATGATCGCCCGCCTTGACGAAGGCGAGGATCGCGGCAAAGCAGCTCGCCGCGCCCGAGCAGAACGCGACGGCGCGGTCGCCGCCCTCGATCGCCGCCACCGCCTCTTCCAGCGCGAAGCTGGTGGGCGTGCCGTGGCGACCATAGGTCACTTGGTTGTAGCGGTTGCGCCCCGCTTCCTCGAGCGCCGCCACGGTCGGATACAGTACCGTCGACGCGTGATAGACCGGCGGATTGATGATGCCGAAATTCCGCTCCGGCGCGCGGCCGGCATGAGCGAGGAGCGTGTCGAGCTTGCGGGACTTGCTGCGCATGTCGGGCGGAGCCTTCCGGAGATGACGCGATGCCGGCATCTTGCAACGTGCGCGGCCATGGCGGAAGAGTTCTCGATTCCCATGCGGGCGCGGCGTCGACCCGCTATGATGCCGCGCAACGGGTGTGAGGGGAGGCGATCCATGCGGGTGGGGCGGGGAGTGGGCGCGGCGCTGGCGGGCGCGGTTCTGACGATCGCGGTTGCGGCCACGGCGGCGGCGGGGCCGACGCTCGATGGCGTCAAGAAGAAGGGCTATGTCGCGTGCGCGGTGAATACCGGTCTCGCCGGCTTCTCGATGGCGGACAAGCAGGGGCATTATACCGGCCTCGACGTCGATGTCTGCCGCGCCGTTGCGGCGGCGGTGCTGGGTGATTCCGAGAAGACGAAATTCGTGCCGGCGACGGCGGAACAGCGCTTTACGCTGCTGCAATCGGGCGAGGTCGATGTTCTCACCCGCAACACGACGTGGACGCTGCAGCGCGAGACCGATCTCGGCTTCAATTTCGCGCCGGTGAACTATTACGACGGGCAGGGCTTCATGGTGGCGAAGAAGCTCGGCGTCACCGCCGCCAAGCAGCTCGACGGCGCGACAATCTGCGTCCAGCCGGGCACCACGACCGAGCTCAATCTCGCCGACTATTTCCGCAGCAACAAGATGAATTTCAAGCCGCTCGTCATCGAGAAGCTCGACGAGGTCGAGAACGCGTTCTTCTCCGGCCGCTGCGATGCCTATACCACCGACCGCTCGGGGCTGGCGGCGACGCGCGCCGGCCGGGCGCCCAATCCCGCCGACTACATCATCCTGCCCGAGGTGATCTCCAAGGAGCCGCTGGCGCCGGCGGTGCGCCACGGCGACGACGAATGGTTCGACATCGTCAAGTGGACGGTGTTCGGCATGCTCGACGCCGAGGAGAAGGGCATCACGTCCAAGAATGTCGATGCCATGCTTGAGGAGCGACGACCCTGAGGTGAAGCGCATGCTGGGCGTCACGCCGGGCATGGGCAAGTCGCTCCACGTCGACGACAAATGGCTCTACACCATCGTCAAGCAAGTCGGCAATTACGGCGAGTCGTTCGATCGCAATGTCGGCCAGGATTCGCCCCTGAAGCTCGCCCGCGGCCTCAACGCGCTGTGGACGCAAGGCGGCCTGATGTACGGCATGCCGATCCGCTGAGGCGGCATGGCCGCGCGATCCGCGCTGTCCTGGAACGATCCGCGCCTGCGCGCGCGCGATCTTCCAGCTTGCCATCGTCGCCGGCGTCGTCGCGCTCGGCGCCTATCTCGTGCACAACACCCTCGTCAACATGGCGCGGCAGGGGATCGCCACGGGCTTCGGCTATCTCGACCGCGAGGCGGCGTTCGAGATCGGCGAATCGCTCATCGCCTATTCGCCTGCCGACAGCTACGGCCGGGCGCTCCTGGTCGGGCTCTCAACACGCTTTTCGTGGCGGCGCTGGGGGCGGTGCTGGCGACGGTGCTGGGGACGGCGATCGGCATCGCGCGGCTGTCGCGCAACTGGCTGGTGCGCAAGCTGGCGCTCGTCTATGTCGAGGCGCTGCGCAACGTGCCGCTGCTGCTGCAGCTCATCGTGTGGTGGGACCTGCTGCGGGTGAGCGCGCCGCCGCCGCACCAGGCGTGGCAGCCTCTCCCCGGCGTCTTCGTCTCGGTGCGCGGCATCGATTTCCCGGTCCCGGTCTATTCGCCGGTCTATCGCACGATGGGGCTGGCGCTCGTGGCAGCGCTCATCGCGGGCTGGGCGATCCTGCGCTGGGGCCGGCGGCGTCGAGCGGCGACGGGCCGGCCGGTTCCGAGCCTCGCGCTCGCGGCTTCCGTCGTGGTGGCCGCGCCGCTCATCGTCTTCGTACTAGGCGGCGCACCCTTCGCGTGGGACCGGCCGACGCTGCGCGCCTTCAACTTCTCCGGCGGGATTGCGCTCTCGCCGGAATTCGCGGCGCTTCTCTTCGGCCTCACCGCCTATACCGCCGCCTTCATCGCGGAGATCGTGCGCAGCGGCATCGAGGGCGTGAACCGCGGCCAGAGCGAGGCGGCGCTCGCGCTTGGGGCTCAAGCGCGGACAGGTGCTGCGCCTGGTCATCCTGCCGCAGGCGCTGCGCATCATCGTGCCGCCGATGCTGAACGAGTATCAGGCGCTCACCAAGAACAGCTCGCTGGCGATCGCCATCGGCTATCCCGAGCTCATGTCGATCACCAACACCACGCTCAACCAGACCGGCCAGGCGATCGAGGCGATCGCGCTGATGATGGCGATCTATCTCGCGATCAGCCTCGTCACCTCGCTGCTGCTGAACTGGTACAACCGCCGCATCGCGCTGGCGGAGCGCTGAGCGATGGCGGCCGCGCCCCGCTATGGCCGCGATGTCGCCGCACGGCACCGGCCCGGCGCGCTGGCGTGGATGCGGGCCAATCTCTTCAGCGGCGTCGGCAATACGCTCCTCACGCTGGTGGCGCTCTACGTCATCGTGCGGGCGGTCTGGGGCGTGGTCGACTGGGGCCTCGTCCATGCCGTGTGGTCGGCGCCCGACGGCCGCGCCTGCCGGGCGGCCAGCGACGGCGAGGGCGCGTGCTGGGCCTTCCTCGGCGTGTGGGGCCGGTTCATCCTGTTCGGCCGCTATCCCTATGCCGAGCAGTGGCGCCCGCTGGTGGTGGTGGTCCTGTTCGTGGCGCTGCATGCTGGCGAGTTGCGACCGCCGGCTGTGGGGCGGGCGGATCGCGCTGGTGTGGGTGGCGGGGATCGTCGTCGAATCTCGGGCTCATGCTCGGCGGCGTGGCCGGGTCTCGCCTTTGTTCCGACCGATCTCTGGAGCGGGCTGCCGCTCACGCTCATTCTCGCCATCGTCGGGCTCGCGCTGGCCTTTCCGCTGGCGATCGTGCTGGCGCTGGGGCGGCGCTCGACCATGCCGGCGGTGCGGGCGCTGTCGGTCGCCTATATCGAGCTCATCCGCGGCGTGCCGCTCATCACCGTGCTGTTCATGGCCTCGGTGATGCTGCCGCTGTTCCTGCCGGAGGGGACGACGATCGACAAGCTGCTTGCGCGCGCAGGTCGGGTTCATCCTGTTCTACGCCGCCTATCTTGCCGAGGTCGTGCGCGGCGGGCTGCAGGCGATCCCCAAGGGCCAGAAGCGAGGCGGCCGATGCGCTTGGGCCTGGGCTATTGGCGCAAGATGCGCCTCGTCATCCTGCCGCAGGCGCTCAAGATCGCCATCCCGCCGCTCGTCAACGTCTTCATCGCCGGCTTCAAGGACACCACGCTCGTCACCATCATCGGCCTCTTCGACCTCATCTCGACCGCGTCCAACGCGATCACCGATCCGGTCTGGCGCGGCTTCTATGCCGAGGCCTATGGCTTCGTCGGCGGCTTTCTATTTCGTCTTCTGCTTCTTCATGTCGCGCTACAGCCAGGCGCTCGAGCGCAGCCTGGGGAGGAGCCGGCAATGAGCGAGAGCGATCCGCCGCCGATGATCGAGCTGCAGCCACGTCCACAAATGGTATGGCGACTTTCACGCGCTCAACGATGTCTGCCTGCCGTCGCGCGCGGCGAGCGGGTCGTGGTGTGCGGGCCGTCGGGATCGGGCAAATCGACGATGATCCGCTGCATCAATCGGCCTCGAAGCAGCACGAGGAAGGCCGGATCGTCGTCGATGGCATCGAGCTCACCGACGATGTCAAGCAGATCGAGGCGATCCGCCGCGAGATCGGCATGGTGTTCCAGCAGTTCAATCTCTTCCCGCATCTGACCGTGCTCGAGAACCTGACGCTTGCGCCGCTCTGGGTGCGGCGGATGAAGCGCCCGGAGGCCGAGGAGCTGGCCATGCACTTCCTCGAGCGCGTGCGCATTCCCGAGCAGGCGGCGAAATATCCGGGCCAGCTCTCGGGCGGGCAGCAGCAGCGCGTGGCGATCGCGCGCGCGCTGTGCATGCGCCCGCAGGTCGATGCTGTTCGACGAGCCGACCTCGGCGCTCGATCCGGAGATGATCAAGGAGGTGCTCGACGTCATGGTCGAGCTGGCGCAGGACGGCATGACCATGATCTGCGTCACGCACGAGATGGGCTTCGCGCGCACCGTCGCCGACACCATGGTGTTCATGGACGCGGGCGAGATCGTCGAACGCGCGCCGCCCGCGCAATTCTTCGCCGCGCCCGCAAAGCGAGCGCGCGCGACTGTTCCTCAGCCGAGATCCTGAGCCACTGACCCCGCGCGCGGCGGGGTCGGGCCTATTCGCCGTTCTTCAGGCGATCGGCGGAGTTCGATACCGCCTGTCCCGCCTGCGACATGTCCTGGCCGAAGCCGGCGGCGGTGTTGCAGGCGCCCAGTGTCGCGGCCGCGCCCGCGAGCACCAGCACCGTCATCAGCGCGCCAGCCGCCGGCCTGCGCAGTCCCGCGATCTTTCTCATCCGCCTCTCCTTGGGCCGATTATCCACCCAGTGGGGGAACGTCCTCGGATGCGGCGGGTTCCCGGGTCAGCCCGCGCCGGTTGCGATCGGCGTGTCGCCGGGCAGGCCCCACTCCGACCACGAGCCGTCATAGATCGCGGCTTCGGGCCAGCCGACGAGGTGAAGGCCGAACGCGATGACGCAGGCGGTGACGCCGGAGCCGCAGCTTGCAACCACCGGCTGCCCGGGCGTGAGCCCCGCTGCCCTAAGGCGCGCGTCCAGCGCCTCGGCAGACAGGACGGTGCGCGATTTGGGGTCGCTGATCTGGTCGGATGGGAGGTTGACGGCGCCGGGAATATGGCCGCTGCGCAGGCCCGGCCGCGGCTCGGGCGCAGTGCCGGCAAAGCGGCTGTCGGCGCGGGCATCGACCACGAGCTCGCGCCGGCTGGCGAGGTTGGCGACGAGGTCGGCCTTGCTGCGCACCAGCCGCCGATCGAAGCGCGGCGTGAAGCGGCGCTCCGGCGGTTGCGGCACCGCGGCGGTGACGGGGCGACCTTCCGCCAGCCATTTCGGCAGGCCGCCATCGAGGATCGCCACGTCATCGTGGCCGAAAATGCGCAGCATCCACCACACCCGCGGGCGCGGAACCGAGGCCGGCAATATCGTAGACCACGATCTTGCGCCCATCGCCCAGGCCCAGCGCGCCGGCGCGGCGCGCGAACTCTTCTGGCGTGGGCAGCATGTGCGGCAGCGGATTGGCGTGGTCGGCGATCTCGTCGATGTCGAAATAGACGGCGCCGGGGATGTGCCTGGCGGCATAGCGCTCCTGCGCCGTCGGCGTCACGCCCGGCAGCGTGAACGAGCCGTCGACGACCGAGAGGTCAGGATCGTCGCTGTGGGCGGCGAGCCACTCGGTCGAGACCAGCGCTTCGGGATGGGTATAGGGCATGGAAGCTCCTCGCGGCGGCGCCTCAGGGCGTATCCAGCCAGCCCGGCACCGGCAGGTCGCGTTCCCTGAGGAACGCGGGGTTGAACAGCTTCGATTGGTAGCGCGTGCCGTAATCGGCGAGTATGGTAACGATAGTGTGGCCGGGACCGAGCTCGCGGGCCGCGCGAATGGCGCCAACGATGTTGATGCCGGTCGAGCCGCCCAGAATCAGCCCTTCCTCGAGCACGAGATCGAACAGCACCGGCAGCATCTCCGCGTCCGTCACCTGGAACCAGCCGTCGATCGGCGCGCCTTCGAGGTTCTTGGTGATGCGGCCCTGGCCGATCCCCTCGGTGATGGAGGTGCCCTCGGCCTTCAATTCGCCGCGGGCGTAATAGCTGTAGATCGCCGAGCCCAGGGGGTCGGCGAGGAAGATCTTCACGGCCTCGTTGCGCTCCTTGAGTGCCATGGCGATGCCGGCGAGCGTGCCGCCGGTGCCGACCGAGGCGACGAAGGCGTCGACCTTGCCGCTGGTTTCGTCCCAGATCTCGGGACCGGTGGTCTCGTAATGGGCGCGGCGGTTGGCGAGGTTGTCGAACTGGTTGGCCCAGATCGCGCCGTTGGGCTCCGTGGCCGCTACCTCGTGCGCCAGCCGTCTCCGAATAGCGCACATAGTTCATCGGGTTGGCATAGGGCACGGCCGGCACGAGGCGAAGGTCGGCGCCGCACAGACGCAGCATGTCCTTCTTCTCCTGGCTTTGCGTCTCCGGCATGACGATGATGCTGCGATAGCCGCGCGCATTGCCCACGAGCGCCAGGCCGATGCCGGTATTGCCGGCGGTGCCCTCGACGATGACGCCGCCGGGCCGCAGCACGCCGCGCTCCTCGGCATCGCTTGATGATAAAGAGCGCGGCGCGGTCCTTGACCGAGCCGCCGGGATTGAGGAACTCGGCCTTGCCCAGAATCGTGCACCCCGTCTCCTCCGAGGCGCGGCGCAGGCGGATGAGCGGCGTGTTGCCGATGGCTTCGATGAAACCGTCGCGGATTGTCATGGCACCGCGACTATAAGGCGATAAAGCGGGGGATCAAGGGCGGTTGAGACGTCGCGCGCCCGACGCCCCTGCACGAGTCGGGGTGGGGGCGGACGCGTGAAGAATATACGATCTCTGATCCTTGCCGCCGCCTTCGCTTCTTGCCGCAGGTCGCTGCTGCGGCCGCCGGCATCCCGCGCGACACCATCGTGATGGCCAAGCACATCGACGACATCGTCTCGCTCGATCCCGCCGAAGCCTACGAGATTTCCGACGAGGAGGTGATCGCCAATCTCTACGATCACCTGCTCGACTACGATCCCGCGCATCCCGCCGAAATCCGCGCCGCGCTGGCGCAGGCGTGGAGCGTCGATGCCGACGGGATGCGCTACCGCTTCACGCTGCGGCCGGATGCGCATTTCGCCTCGGGCCGGGCGGTGACGGCGGCGGATGCCGCGTTCTCGCTGCAGCGCGTCGTGCAGCTCGGACCTCACGCCGTCCTTCGTGCTGCGCCAGTTCGGCCTCACCCCTGAGAACGTCAGCCAGCGCATCCGGGCCGAGGATGCGACAACGCTTGTCATCGACACCGCGGTCAAGGTGGCGCCGAGCCTGCTTTACTATTGCCTCACCTCGTCGATCGCGTCCGTCGTCGACCGCGACGCGGCGCTGCGCTCACGCCGAGGGCGGCGATCTCGGCCATCGCTGGCTCACCTTCCATTCGGCCGGCTCGGGGCCCTATCGCTCGCGCACGTGGCGGCCGGGCGAGCGCTATGTCCTCGACGCGGTGCCCGATGCCTGGGGCGGCGCGGCGCGCGAACCGCGAGGTCATCGTGCTCGACATGTGGACGAGCCCGCGACGCAGCGGCTGCTGCTCGAGCACGGCGATGCGGATTACGCGCGCGACCTCGACAAGGACCAGATGGCCGCGCTGGCGCGCGATCCCGCCATCGTCTTCGACCGCGCGCCGCAATCGCTGTTGACCTATCTCGCGCTCAATCAGCGCAACCCGTTCCTGCGCCGGCCGCGGTGATCGCGGCGCTCAAATATCTCGTCGACTATGACGGCATCGCCCAGGGCCTCCTGGGCGGCACGCGCATCGTCCACCAGAGCTTCGTGCCCGACGGCATCCTCGGCGCCAGCGACGAGCGGCCGTTCGGCTTCGATCCCGCGCAGGCCAAGGCGCTGCTCGCGGCGGCCGGGCTGGGCGGCGGCTTCGACGGTGTCGCTCGACGTGATCGGCGGCTCGCCCTGGATCGACATCGCGCAGGCGCTGCAGGCGGGCTTCGCGCGCGCCGGCGTGCGCCTCGCAGATTCTGCCCGGCGACGACAAGGAGACGCTGACCAAATACCGCGCGCGCCGCCACGACATCTATCTCGGCGACTGGGGCTCGGACTATCCCGATCCGCACAGCAACGCCCAGGCCTTCGTCACCGACGCCGACAACAGCGACGGCGCGACGCTGAAAACGCTCGCCTGGCGCAATTCATGGCAGGACCCCGAGCTTTCCCGCCGCGTCGATGAAGCTGCGCGCGAAAGCGATATCGCCCGCCGCGCCGAACTCTATCGCGCGCTCGAGCGCGACCACCAGCGCGTCGCGCCCTTCGTCATCATGTTTCAGGAAGTGGCGATCGCGGCGCACCGGCGCGATGTTGGCGGACTCATCCTGGGCCCGGGCCCGATCACACGCTCTATGCGGGTATCACCAAGGCGCCGATCAGCGGTAGTCGATCGCCATGACCTCGATGAGATCCGCCCCGGCGGGGCTTTTGAGCTCGACGCAGTCGCCTTCGCGCGCCTTGTGCAGCGCGCGGGCGATGGGCGAGATCCAGCTTACCTGGCCGCGCTCGAGATCGGCCTCGTCGATGCCGACGATGGTCACGGTGCGCTCGATTCCGCCGGTGGTGCGGAAGGTCACGGTCGCGCCGAAGAACACCTGGTCGCGGTTGCGCTGCTGCGCCGGATCGACCACCGTGGCCGCCTCCAGGCGCTTGGAAGGAAGCGGATGCGGCGGTCGATCTCGCGCAGGCGGCGCTTGCCGTAGATATAGTCGCCGTTCTCCGAGCGGTCGCCGTTGCCCGCCGCCCACGCCACGGTCTCGACCACCTTGCGGCCGCTCGACCCGCGCGAAAGCTGCGCCAGTTCGTCCTGCATGTGCGCGGAACCCCTCCGGCGTCATGTAGTTCTTGACGCCCGCCGGCAGCGCCGGCGCTCGTCGCGGCGCGGCCTCGGTCTCGCCGTCGGTTTCCTTGGTGAAGGCCTTGCTCACGGGGTCCTTTCCAAGTCGTCCAATCGCGACGCTCACGCCCCGCCGATGCGGGCGAGCGCGGCCTCGACGCGGGCAAGCGCGGCTGCGGCCTCGGCCTCGCGCTCGCGCTGTTCCTCGATCGATCTCGGCCTTGGCCTTGGCGATGAATTGCGGGTTGGCGAGTTTTTGCGCGATCTTGTCGAGCTCGGCCGCGAGCGCGCGCGCCTCGCGCGCGAGCCGCGCGCGCTCCTTGTCGAGATCGACCGCGCCGGCGAGATCGAGCAGCACCGTCGCGCCCTCGACCACGATCTGGAGCGCCGCCTTGCGCTCGTGGAGGGCGCGGCGCTGCGCGGCGTCGCCGTCGCGCGATCGCGGCGAGCCGCGCCAGGCGCGCGATCTGCTGCGCGTGCTGCGCGATCCAGGCGCGGCCTTCGGCACTCGCTCTCGGTGACGAGTGCCGCAAGCTCCGCCGCCGCCGGGCACGTTCATCTCGGCGCGCGCGGTGCGGATCGCCGAGATGAGACCCACGACCCATTCCATCTCCGCCATCGCCGCCGCATCGCCGAGACCGGCATGGACAGGCCAGGGCGCGGCGATGAGCAATCCGGCGCTCCTCGCCCGCGAGATGCCGCCACAGCGTCTCGGTGATGAAGGGCATGATCGGGTGCAGCAGATGCACCAGCTCGCCCAGCACCCAGGCGGTCATCGCCCGCGTCTCGGCCGCCGCCGCGTCGTCGGCGGCCGGTCAGGATCGGCTTGGTGAATTCGAGGTACCAGTCGCAGAAGGTGTGCCAGATGAAATGGTAGAGCGTCCCGGCGGCCTCGTTGAACTTGTAGTCCTCGATCGCCTCGGCCGACGCTGGCGGCGGCGTCGGCGAGCGCGGCGGCGATCCAGCGGTTGACCGTGAGCGTCGCGCGTGCCGGGATCGAAGCCGGCGATCGAGCGCGCAGCCGTTCATCTCGGCATAGCGCGCGGCGTTCCACAGCTTGGTTGCGAAATTGCGGTAGCCCTCGATGCGGCTCTCGGCGAGCTTGATGTCGCGGCCCTGCGCCGCCAGCGCCGCCAGGGTGAAGCGCAGCGCGTCGCAGCCATAGCGTTCGATCACGCTCGAGCGGATCGACGATGTTGCCCTTCGACTTCGACATCTTCTGGCCGCGCTCGTCGCGCACCAGGGCGTGGATGTAGACGGTGCGGAACGGCACGTCGCCCATGAACTTGCAGCCCATCATCATCATCCGCGCGACCCAGAAGAAGATGATGTCGAAGCCGGTGACCAGCACGTCGGTCGGGTAATAGCGCGCGAGCGCCGCCGTCTCCTCGGGCCAGCCCAGGGTCGAGAACGGCCACAGCGCCGAGGAGAACCAGGTGTCGAGCACGTCGGCGTCGCGCTCGAGCGCCACGTCGCGCGCCGTAATGCTGCGGGCGCGCCGCGTGCGCCTCGGCCTCGGTCTCCTCGACGAAGACGCGGCCGTCGGGCGCGTACCAGGCCGGGATCTGATGGCCCCACCAGATCTGGCGCGAGATGCACCACGGCTGGATGTTGCGCATCCATTCGAAGAAGGTGTTCTCCCACTGCCGCGGCACGAAGACGGTGCGGCCGCGCTCGACCGCCTCGATCGCCGGCGCCGCCAGCGTCTTGGCGTCGCAATACCACTGGTCGGTCAGCCACGGCTCGATCACGACGCCGGAGCGGTCGCCATAGGGCACCATCAGCGTGTGGTCCTCGATCTTGTCGACGAGGCCCTGCGCCTCGAGATCGGCGACGATGCGCTTGCGCGCGGCGAAGCGGTCGAGGCCGCGATAGGGCTGCGGGCACCGCGTCGTTGAGCCGCGCGTCGCGGTCGAAGACGTTGACGAGCGGCAGCCCGTGGCGCCGGCCGACCTCGAAATCGTTGAAGTCGTGCGCCGGCGTGATCTTGACCGCGCCGCTGCCGGTCTGCGGGATCGGCATAGGCGTCGGCGACGATCGGGATGCGGCGGCCGACCAGCGGCAGGATCGCGTGGCGCGCCGACCAGATGCCGTAGCGCTCGTCGTCGGGATGGACGGCGACGCCGGTATCGCCCAGCATGGTCTCGGGCCGGGTCGTCGCGACCGTGATGAATTCGCCGGCGGCTGTCCTCGATCGGATAGTTGAAATACCACAGCGAGCCCTTGGTCTCGCGGCTCTCGACCTCGAGGTCGGAGACCGCGGTATGGAGCTTGGGGTCCCAGTTGACGAGCCGCTTGTCGCGGTAGATCAGCCCTTCCTGGTGGAGCGCGACGAAGACCTTGCGCACCGCGGCCGACAGGCCCTCGTCCATGGTGAAGCGCTCGCGGCTCCAGTCGGGGGAGGCGCCGAGCGAGCGGAGCTGGCGGGTGATGGTGCCGCCCGACTCCGCCTTCCACTGCCACACCCGCGCGATGAACGCCTCGCGGCCGAGCGCGTGGCGCGTCGAGGCCCTCAGCTGTCGAGCTGGCGCTCCACCACCATCTGCGTGGCGATGCCGGCATGGTCGGTGCCGGGCTGCCACAGCGCGTCGCGGCCGCGCATGCGGTGATAGCGGACCAGGATGTCCTGCAGCGTGAAGGTGAGCGCGTGGCCCATGTGCAGGCTGCCCGTCACGTTGGGCGGCGGCATCATGATGGCGTAGGGCCGGGCGCGGCGCTGTCCGGGCGCGCGGCAAAGGCGCCCGACCGCCTCCCACGCGGCGTAGAATTCCGCCTGTAGCTCGGCCGGGCGGAAGGTCTTGTCGAGCTCCGCGCGCGCAGTTGCCTGCGTCAAGGGCGATCAGCGCCCCTGCGCCTCGCGCACGAGGCGGGCGATCTCGTCGCGCACCAGCCGCTCGCACCAGCGGCGGCAGATTGCTCGTCGAGCCAGTCCTTCAGCATCGGGCGCAGCAGGTCGCGCACCATGTCCTCGAGCGTGCGGTGCAGCGTCACCCAAGGGCAGCTCGGCGCTCTGGTCGCGCTGACCGCGGGAGACGAGCTGCGACAGCGCGGCGACGGAAACGGCCGCGCTGGTGTTCGACAGGAGCCGCGTCGCGCCTCGCCGCCGGCGGCCGGCGGCGGCACGATGTCCGGCTCGGGATCGAGGCTGAAAACCGGCTCGTCGGGAAGGCCGGGCGCCTGGGCGCCGTTTCTGGAGGATTGCACTCACCGCTAGATCCTCCTCGACCACCTCCGTCAGTTCGAGAACGTCGTCATCCTTCGCCGCAACGATGGGCGCAGCGGCAGCGACAGCCGCCGGCGGCGCTGCTTCCGGTGCCGCCTCTCGCCGGCCCTTCGGGGGAATCGTTGTCCTCGGCGATGATGCGCCGGATGGAGGCGAGAATCTCCTCCATCGACGGCTCGTGCTGGCCCTTGGCGTCGGACATGGCGCGAACAGGCTCGAATCGACCCGTTCGAGACTAGAAGATAGCGGCGCGAAAAGGCCAGCGCCGCTCGCCTCCTTCAATCCTTGGCGCCGAATCCCAGCCACTTGTTGCGCACCGACTTGTAATGGGTGTCGACGTCGTAGAGCTGCACCGGCAGCCCGAGATCGACCGCCGTCAGGGCGCCGATCTGCTGCGACAGGTTGAACTCCGCGACACGCTGGTCGTGCTGCGCCTGGACCAGCGAGACCTGGTCGGTGAACAGTTCCTGCTCCTGGTTCAGGACGTCGAGGATGGTGCGCGAGCCGACCTGCTGCTCCTGGCGCACGCCCTCGAGCGCGATCTGGTCGGCGCGGATCGTGGCCTGCAGCGATGTAGGCGCTGGCGCCGGCCGACTGAATGGTCTCCCACGCCTGGGTCGCGCTCTGCACCGCCTGGCGCGCGCGCGTCGTCGGTGAGGCCCATGCTCTGCGCCACCTTTTCCTGCGCCTGGCGCGTCTGCGAGTAGATTTGCCCGCCTTCGTAGAGCGGCATGGTGACGCGGGCGACGACCGAGCCGGTCGTGGTCTCGCGCCCGTCGGTGACGTCTCCTGGGCCCGGTTGACGTCGCCGACGAGGTTGAGGCTGGGCAGGAGCTGCGCCCGCGTCGCGGCCACGGTCGAGCGCGACGAGTCCTCGGTGAAGAGCGCGGCGATCACGTTCGGATTCTTGGTCGCGGCGAGCGCGATCGCCTCCTCGCGCGTCGCGGGCAGCACCGGATGCAGCTCCGGCTGGGTCAGATTCTCCGGCGGATGGCCGACGAAGCGCTGGAAATTGGCACGGTCCTACGGCGAGCGTGCCCTCGGCCTGCTGCCGGCTCGCGCGCGCGGCGGCAAGGCGCGCCTCGGCCTGGGCCACGTCGGTGCGGGTGACCGAGCCGACGCGGAACTGGTCGTTCGGTCGCCTCGAGCTGGCGCCGCAGCACCTGCTCGTTGTTGATGTTGAGCTCGACCACCGCCTGGTCGCGCAGCACGTCGAAATAGGACTGGATGACGCTGAAGAAGGTACGGGCTCTCGGTGGCGGCGTTGCGCGCGCGTTCGGCCTCGACCTGCTGCTCGGCCGCGGCGGTGAGCGCCACGGTGCGGCCGCCCTGATAGATCGGCTGCGTGACGTTGAAGTCGACGGTCTTGGGATGCAAGGCGGCCTGCGGCCGGCGCCACCGGGGGCGCAGGCGGCGTGTTTTCCAGTTGCTCCAAGCCGGCCGAGCCGGTGAACTGCACCGTCGGCCGCCAACCGGACAGCGCCTGCGGCACGTCCTCGTCGACCGCGCGCAAATTGGCGCGCTCGGCCAGGATCTGCGGGTTGGTGTTGTAGGTCTCGACCAGCGCCTCCTTCAGCGTCTCCGCGCCGGCGGCGGCCGTGCCGAACGAGCAGCGCCACCGGCGCCAAGGATGCAAGCAGACGTGCTTTCATCACGAACGTCCTCGTCGGTTCACGGTTCTTTGTCACGCGCTTAGAAAACGAAGGCCGGCGCCGGACGGAAACCCGGCAGCAGCGGCGTTCCGGCGTCGAAGATCGGCGCGCTGCGACAACACGCCCTCCGCGCGCGTCATCAGCACCGCCTGCCCCATGCCGTGCTCCGGCTTCACCACGGTGACCAGCCGTCCGCCTTCGGCAAGCTGGTGACGCGACGTCATCGGGGATTGCCGCGACCGCGCCGCCGATCAGGATGACGTCGTAAGGCGCATGCGGCGGGATCGCCGCGTTCGAGCGGCCCTTCGACCAGCGTGACGTTGGAGACCAGGAGCTCCTGTAGGCGGGTGCGGGCGGTGGCGAGGAGCTTGCCGTCGCATTCGACCGCCACGACGCGCGCGGCGAGTCGTGCCAGGAGCGCCGTCACATAACCGGTCGCGGCGCCGATTTCGAGGACGCTGTCGTCGGGCTCGATCGCGGCGAGTTGCAACAGCCGCGCCAGCACCATCGGCTCCAGCAGGAAGCGGCCGCCGCCCAGCGGCACGTCATCGTCGACATAGGCGATCCCCGCCAAAGCGGGCGCCACGAAACGCTCGCGCGGGACCGCGAGGAAGGCGTCGAGCACGCGCTCGTTCGTAACCTTGTTGGTGCGGAGCTGGCTCTCGACCATGTTGAGGCGCGCCGCGCTATAATCGATCATCGTTCCTGGAGACCAACGGGAGGAGAGCGGCCAGATTTATACAGGCCGCACGAGGTTAATACAACGATCTGCTGCACACGCGCCGCGATGGACCACGCGGCTGCGTCGCTTGACCGGCCGGCGACGATCCCATTATATCTGCGCCACGCTCGCGGCCGGATGGCAGAGTGGCTATGCAGAGGACTGCAAATCCTCGTACAGCGGTTCGATTCCGCTTCCGGCCTCCACCGCCCAATCGCAGGAAATCATTAAGGATTTTGGCTCGTTCCCGGTCACCGTGCCACTTGGCACGCTCGGCGCGGTTTGTGTAATTCTGGTGTAGTCGCGTTCGCGGCCGGTTCCGGGAGTGTTCGCCCGATGGCTTCGATCGCGCGGTCGATATGCTGCCCATGAACGTGAGCGTAGCGCGACACCATTGCCAAACTCTTGTGACCGCTGATGCGCTGGATGGTCGGAAGGTCGACGCCAGCCTGCACGAGCTTGGTGATCGCGGTGTGGCGCATGACGTGCGGCGTCACGACGCGGGGATCGAGGCCGGCCGCTATAACCGCGACTCGGAACGCGGCATCCATGCGGACGCGGTGACCTTCCTTGGCGTCTTTGTG
Organism: uncultured Alphaproteobacteria bacterium; assembly: GCA_963832575.1. Lineage (GTDB taxonomy): Bacteria > Pseudomonadota > Alphaproteobacteria > ATCC43930 > CGMCC-115725 > DATJLY01. The sequence goes on along the minus strand of CAWHUT010000005.1, from coordinate 178,076 downwards.
GGGCGACGGGAAAATCCAGCCCTTCCGGTCTTCGCGATTCTCACGCTCCTTACGCAGTAGGTCGGCGAGCTCCTTGGTAATGGGCTGCTCGCGGGCGCCGGCCTTGGCCTTGGGGATGAAGAGGCGATTCGCCGCGAGATCGAGGTCTTCCCAGCGTGCGGCGAGGATCTCGGCGTGGCGCATGGCCGTATTGAGGCCAAACGCGATGAACAGCCAGCAATCGAGATCGGGCCCGGCGACCGCGGCGCGCAGCAGGGCGTCGCACTGCTCGTCGCCCAGCGCGACGATCCGGCCAGGCCCTTCTTTGGTCTTCTTCGGGCGCACGGGTGCGTGGTCGATCCACTTCCACTCCACCGCCTTGGCGATGATGTGGGAGAGCGTGGCGAGCTCGCGGTTGACGGTCGCGGGAGCCGCGCCGTCGCCGGCGCGGGTCTTCTTGTAGCGCTCCACATCGAAAGTGCTGATCGCGTCGAGACGCTTGGTGCCGAAGTGCGGCTTGAGGTAGAGGCGCCCGTGGCGCTTCTTGACCTTGAGGTTCTTGCCGTTTTCATCCTTCTCGAGCCGGTCGAGATAATCGTCGGCGGCCGTGGCGAAGGTCAGGGCGAGCTTGCGGCCCTTCGGCAGATTGAAGCGGCCCGCCCGCGCCTCCGTTCTGGCCTGCTCGATATACTCCTCGCACTGGGTGCGCGTGACGCCGCCGCTCTCGGTGCCAATGGCGCGATGGATGCGCTTACCGTCGACCATGACGTTGACAGTCCAGCGCAGGTCGCCCGATGCCAGGCGCTCGACGTTGATGCCCTGTTCCGTGATGGATTTGCCGCGAGCGAGCTTCCCGATGGTCGCCCGATCGAGGCGCGTGAACCGGAGCGTCATGGCCCGTTATCCTTCAAGCCGAGATCGAGCGCGGCATCGATCTCGGCGCGCAGTTCGTGAGGCACTCCTTCCCGCGAGAGGGTGAACAACATCTTTCCGATCTCAGATCGCTTGTCCGCGCCGAGCCTTTCCTGTTTGAACGCCTCCAGCGAGGATTTGAGGAATTGTTCCATCCACTGCGCCTGCTCTCCTACCGGCGGCGCCATCTCCTTGGCGACTTGAGGAAGTGCGTGCTGCCATGCGTCAATGACATCAAAAAAGGTCTCGGTCTCGTCGGCCCAGTCGGCCACACCAGTTTGAAGGTAAGCAATTTCGCTGAGGCGGCGGTGGATTGCTGAACCGCGGGCGCCCCCAAAAAGGGCGCCGAGGGTATCCGCGAGCGTCTCGGCCTTCCGAAACGATTGATCGAGGCGGAATTCGATCTCTTGGCTGAGCGAACGTCCCGTCGCCTTCCGCGCGGCCTCGAGCTCGCGCCGGGTCGCATCCGTGATGCGAGTTGTAAGCGTGCGGCGCTTGTCTTCGAATGGTCCGCGTGGGCGTGGCCCGCGCCGTTTCCGTTCCCCGGCCATATGGTTCGCTCCAATTCCCGATTTGTCACGAGTTTGGGATTTCGCACGAGATGGCTTCGCCGGTCAAGCCAATTCTTGACTGTATGGAGGAATTCGATTATCCCGACACGGCTTCGCCCGCGAAGCCAAATAGGTGTGACAATGGAAATCGGTTCCGAAACATCCCTTTCAGTCCCTTCCGCCATTGACCAAGTGCGCGTGCGCGTGCTTCCCGACGGGCGTATGACCCGCGAGGATGCCGCGAAATATCTCGGCACGACGCCGAAGACGATGGCGATGTGGCAACTCCACGGCGAAGGCCCGCGAAGCGTGTTGATCGGTGGGCGCCGCTTCTATTTCCGCGCCGATCTTGACGCCTACATTGCGGCTGCACCGACCGCCGCGAGGCCTGGCGGTCGCCCAAAAGGCAAAACCGCGGCGGATTGATCGCGCGACCCGTCGTCAAATCTGACGGCGACCGCCATGGGCCTCACCGGTAGAGAGAGACAAGCGCGATGGCTGCGAAAGCAGGAAGCCGAAGGCTTGGCCGTGGTGACGATCATCGTCCCAGCGGCGGCCGGTCCCGATCTCCGCCTCATAGCCGAAGCCTTGCGGGCGGACCGGTCTTTGGTCCCCGGACCGCTGCGCGACGCGGCCACGGGCCGGCTCGTCGGCGCAAAAGCTGCGTTACGTAACGCAGGCCGGCGATGATCGACCTGTGCCACGAGCTGGCGCTCGCGATATGCGCCGCCCGCCGAGGGCCCGAAAAAGAATGGCTCGCAAAGCACGGCGTCGATTGTCCTCTGTTGGGCGTCGATCAGATTCGACAATGCGGCCGTGGGTACGACCGCGACCGAGGCGGCTTTTCCGCATTCATTCTGCCCGTGCTCGACCGCGCCGTGGTCCAATTTGCGGACGACGATGGCGTGATCATGCCCTGCGATCTGGGGGGCAAGCCGCCGGCGCTTCTCGATATTGCGGCGTGGCGACCGTCAATGCCGCGGGATGTCCTGCTTCGGCGCGGCGCGGTCGATGCGCTCGGCGAATGGGCGCTGGAGCCAGCGATGGCGGAAGATGAGCCGCTTCATTTGTGGTCGACGCCGCTGGCGTGGGCTCGCGCACGATTCGAGGGAGCGGTCGTGATCGATTGGAAAGCCGCGGCTCCGCGGCTGCTGTACTGGCACGAGATCGTCTGCGACACCGCCGATCTCGCTGCGCGCCTCGACAACGAAATTCGGAAGGTTCGGCGGCGGCTGTTGCCGCCCATGCCAAAAATTGAAATTCCGGTGGAAGCAGCCCTATGACTGGATCTGACAAGGTGGTTCTTTATCGCCCCGGACGCCGCGGCGCCGACGGCGGCGGAGGCGCGGACCATGACGATGGGCGCCCGGTGATTAAGATCACGTCGGGAGAGCTGCCCCGCGTTCTCAACGAATGTGAGGCGGCGCTCAAAGCGAACCCTTCCGACATCTACCAACGCGGCGGAGGCCTGGTGCATCCCGTTTTGATGCCAGTCGCCGCGGCGGACGGCCGCGAGACGCTATCGCATCGCATCGTCATCGCGCCGACGCCGTATGTCGTCGAGACGCTCACGCGTGCGGCCAACTTCAAAAAATATGATGCGCGGACCAACGGCGACGTTTCGTGCAACTGCCCCCGCGTTATTGCCGAGGGGCTGGCCGCGCGCGGAGAGTGGCCCGACCTCCGGGTATTGGTCCGCGTGATCAACGCGCCGACCCTCCGGTCCGACGGCAGTCTTTTGGATCGCCCGGGATATGACGCCGCGTCAGGGCTTCTCTATGAGCCCGGCTCGCTTCACCTCCCGCCTATTCCGTCGCGTCCTACAAGGGACGCGGCGCTGACCGCGCTCGGCGTTCTCAAAAACCTGTTGGTCACTTTTCCCTTCATAAGCGGCGAGGCACGGGGGGCGGATTTGTCGGTGGCGTTGGTGGCGTTGCTGACGGTCATCGTGCGTCCGACACTTGCGACCTCTCCTTTGATCGCCATTTCGGCCCCGGTGCCGGGCTCCGGCAAGACGACGCTGGTGGACATGATCGCGACCGTCGGGACGGGGCGCCCGGCCCCTGCCATTTCGCAAGGCGCATCCGAAGAGGAGACCGAAAAGCGCTTTGGCGCCGCTCAACTGGCCGGCGATGGCATCATCTCAATCGACAATTGCGATCGGCCGCTGACCGGCGCGGCCTTGTGTCAGGCGACGACGCAGCGGAGCATGAAAGTGCGGGTGCTGGGGCAGAGCCTCAATGTCGAGGTGCCATGCAACGCCGTGATCTTTGCGACCGGTAATAACCTCGTCATAGGTGGCGACCTCACGCGCCGCGTGCTGCTTTGCTCGCTCGATCCGCAATGTGAGCGGCCAGAGCTGCGCGTTTTCGACGCTGACCCGCTGGCGGTCGTGACTGAGCGCCGTGGCGAGTTCGTGGCCGCGGCGTTGACGGTCCTTCGCGCGCATCGTTTGTCGGGATGGAGGTCGGAGCTGCCGCCGCTCGGCTCGTTTGTGGAATGGTCGCGCATAGTGCGCGATCCGCTGCTTTGGTTGGGTGAGGTCGATCCGTGCGAGACGATGGAGACGGTGCGCGCGCACGACCCGCAGCAGTCGCGTCTCAAGGCGGTGCTCGACGGTTGGGAACAGGCGATTGGCGAGGTGCGCGTTCCACTATCCGCCGTAATCGCCAATGCCGCTGTGCGCCTTCCAAGCGTTGGCGGTGGCGATGTTTTGAAATGGCCGGCCTTCCACGAAGCGTTGATGGCCGTTGCGCGCGGCAAGGATGGAGTGAACCCGGGACGCTTGGGTATCTGGTGCGGCACGATGGCGGGTCGCATCGCCGGCGGCCGGCGGCTGGTCCGAGCTGGCGACCGCGGCAATGCCGCGCTTTGGCAGCTGGAGACTGTCGATGCGTGATCGGCGTCGGGCGGCCCTCATGGTGGGTCTTGGTGGGTCTTGAGATGTCTTTTTCCTCTAACGCGAGAAAGTGTCAGAAAAAAAAGAATGACAGTTTTCAGAGGTGGGCTGGAAACAGGCCTCAAGACCCACCAAGACCCACCAAGCCCCGCCGGGCGGCGATCCTGCGCTCCTGCCGTTTCCGCCCGCTCACGATCCGCGACGCTTCCGATCTCATGCCTGGGGCTCGGCGCGCGGCGAGCGACCGTGCCATTTGGCGTGGTGTCGGCGGCGTCGGCAGTTCTGGGATCGCGCAACCGGGTAGGGGGTTTCGATTGCCCCCGGGCGCCCTTTCGCCGAACCGTTGTTGGCTCATGCGCGGATTTTTTTCGGGGGCCAAAACGATTGATTTTGCTTCGGCAAATCAACCCGATACGCCTTTTTCAAATATGGATCGCTGGAATGCCGCCGGGCGGCGCTAGAGCCGGCGCGGGAAGGCCTCCCTCCCGCCGGCGGAGGGTGTTGGCGGCGCTCGCGGCCGATATCGCGATGCTGGGCCAGCTCGGCGTCCTGCCGGCGGAGGTCGCCGCGTGCGTCGGCATAGACATCGAAGCGACGCCGGCGATCTGGCGCGTGCGCCAGAGGATGGTCGCGAGACTGATGCGCTGTCCCGGACCCGACCGCGACTTGCTGGCGTACGCGTTGGCGGCGGCGGCGGCTCGTTTGCAGGAGCTGATCGCGGCTGACGAGGCGAGGCACCGCAGCAGGTGCGAGGGCAGCTCACCCGATCGCGCGGTCGTGCTGGCCTGCGACCGAGTGGCGCCGGAGCTCGACCTGTGACCGGCGTGACGGCGACGATCGCCGCCCTCGAGCGCGCGGTGCGGGCGCTCGCCGAAATCGACGACGTGGCGTTGGTGCAGGTCACCGCGGCGCTCGACCGGTTTCTCGGCGGCGAGGACTTCGAGAGCGCCCTCGGCCTCGCGCCAGGATGGCGCCGGCATATCCAGGTGCGCACGCGCGACGACGCGCTGGCCGCGCTCTCGCGGCGGCACGCCAGTTGTTCGCCGCTCGACCTTGCGCGGGTGATCGTCGCCGAGCTGCGGGGCGTCGACCGCGATGGACCGCGGCCCGACGGCGCCGCCGGCGACGCTTGGCTTCTGGCCCGGAGCGGGTGCGCATGCAGCGAGCGGACTCTGCGCCGGCTCATCGCTGAAATTCGGAACCGCCGGTGACCTGGCCAACGCGGCCATCGCTTTGGCCAGGAAAAAATTCTAACGGTTAACAAGTGAGAGGGACCCATGCCGAAGTCGCCGACAAAAATTCAACCGGCTTACGAGAACCGTGATCTGGCCGCCGCCTTGGCGGTGCAGCGCGTGCTGACCGAAGGCCGCGCCGAGATCCAGCGCCAGATCGACGCGATCATCACCGCCGGATATCTGCGCGCTAACCCGAACGACCCAAAGGCCGATCGGCTACGGCAACGGCTGGCCGCCCTTAAAGTGCCGCCGCGCGCGCCGCCGCCGGACGCGGCCGACGAGCCGGCGCTGCCCGCCACGGTTGCCCTGGCCCTCGCTGTCGTCCATGGAAACAAGCCGGCGCCCTCGGCGAGCGACGCGGTGCGGCTTGCGGAGTTGCGCGCGGACCTCGATCGTGTCGACGACGGCATCCGGGCGCAGCACGAGGTCCTCGCTCGCATCAAAGACGAGCTCGCGCAACACGTTGCCGATCTCGTGCGCGACGAACAGCGGGCCCGCGTGCTGAAAGTCTATCGCGCTCTGCAAGCCTTCTCGGCGGCGGTCGACGAGGAAATTGCGCTGACGCGCGAGGTCCAGGCCGCCGGATACGCGTGGCGCGGCGACTTGCTGCCGGGTTCGAGCCTGCGCGCGGGCGTCATCGCCGGCAGTGAGGCGCGCTGGGATTCTGAAGTGTCCCAACTGCGCCGTCGCCTCGAGGCGGCGGGGATCCTCTGATGGCAACCGCTCAAGTCGACCGCATCGCCGACACGTGGCGCGCCGAGTTGACGCGCGAACTCGACGTTTGCGACCGCGAGCTCGGCGTGGCGCTCGAAGCGAAGCGCCTTGCCGAAATCGTTGCCGACGCGGCGCGGGAGTCGCTTCGGATGGTGCAGGTTCTCATCCCCGACCCCGACGTGCCGGCGCCGCTGGCTCTGCGGCGGCGGGTCTTCGAACAGCAGGTGCGCGACACGAGCACGGCCGCGTCGATCGCACGCAACCGTCACGCGCAGCTCACCGCCCATCGCGCCGATCTCGTGAAAGCGCTGGCCGCGCTCGATGCGCGCCGGCCGGCCGCGGAGGGCGCCGATGCGTAGACTGATCAATGCCGCAGACTTCACTGGCGCCGGCGCCGAAGCGCCGGCGGCGGCGCTCTATCGGCTCGCGCCGACGGCGCAACCGATCGCGCGGGCCGGCGACGAAATCTTCAGCGGTATTTTCAGCAACGAATTTGTCGGCCGCGACAACCACGTCGTCGTGAACGCCGGGATCGATGTCGACAATTTCTTGGTCAACCGCGTAATGCCATGGGGCCACGACGACCAGGACCCGCCCGTCGCGCGCGCGACCGGCATCACGATCGGGCCGCCGGGCGGAGACTGCACCGTCTCTTTTCAGTTCGTCCCGACCGATATTAGCCCTTTCGCGGGGATGATCCGCGCCCTCGTCGACGGCGGATGGGTGCGCGGCCTTTCGATGAGCTGGCGGCCTTTGAAGTACAAGTTCTCCACTGACCGCGACCGTCCGGGCGGCCTCGACTTCCTGGCCGTGGACGTGCTGGAAATTAGTATCGTTCCGATTCCGGCTCTCCCCGATGCCCTGATCGACGCCCGCGCGCGCGGCGTCAACACCGCGCCGATGGCGGAATGGGCGGAGCGAACGCTTGACCGCGGCCCGCTGATCCCGATGGGTCGCCCGTTGCTTGAGGAATTGAGAAGGAGTGCGCTCATGCCCTATCAGCCGAGCCGCGGCTCTGCTGCGCGCCGGACGCGCGCGCGCGCGATCATGGCCGATGTCCTGCGCACCGAGCGCCGCGATGCGCTGGCGCCGCTGACACCGGCGCGGAGGGAGAAGATGTTGAAGGCGCACGGATTCTGGCCCTGCCTATGGGCGCCGGAAGGCTTCGACGAGACAGCACGGCGCGCGTATGAGCCCACATCGACCGAGCAGGGCCTCGGATATCGCCCTTCCGGCGACGACGCCGACGTGGACTCGGCCGCCGGCGCATCCGCCGCGTTCCTCGATCTCGGCGACCCGGACGCGAGCCCAACCTCGCCCGGCGCTGCATCGCACGTCGCGCGCGCGGCCAAACATCTGCGCACCGCCCGCGCCGGCGTCACCCGCGCCGTAGGCCACGCTGACGACCTGCGCGACGCCATAGCGCGCACGGCGGCCGTGCTCGATGATTCCGGTCTCGATGCGACGCGCATCGCCCGCTGCGTCAACGCCCTAACGCGCGCGTCGGATGGCCTGCGCACGGCGCACGGGGATATCGCCGATGCCCACGCGTCTGCCGGCGAGGCCTTGGCGAAAGCGGGCCGCGCGCTCGGCGACGGGTGAACGGATATGTTTTTTTCGACGACGATTGCGCGATCGCGTCGACGGTCAAGCCGCGGAGTGACCGCAAAAACCCCGGCCGCCGGCGGCCCGTGCCTCCTTCATGGGCGCGACCGGCATCTTCGCAGTCCAGAACGTCGAGTTCGAGCGCGGCGACAACCCGAGCTCGTCTCGTCGCGTGCGCGGGCCGCGGCTTCCCCCGCCGCGGCCCGCGCATTCCCTCCACGATAAGGCGATACTCATGGCCGACAACATCTCCGTAGGCTTTTCCGCCGACACCGCGCGCCTCGAGGCAGGCGTCGCGCTGGCGCAGTCCAAGCTCCGCGACTTCACCGCTCAGACGCGCGCCGCCGCGGACGCGATGCGCGATGCGGGTGCGAATGCCACCGACGAGATGCGGGCGGCGCTCGAGCGCCTGGCCGGCCAGACCGCCGCGGCACGAGCCGAGATGGAGGCTCTACGCGACAGCGCCCGGCCCGCCGCCCAGGGCATGGCCGCCGCGGGTGAGGCGATCGAGCGCATGGGCGCGCCGTTGCGGAACGTCACGGGCATGATCGGCAAATTCGGCGAGCTCTTCGCCGTCGCCTTCGGCGGCGCAAAAATGCTGGAGGAGGTAAAGCGTCTCGGTCAATTCGGCGAGCAGTTGGTGAAGCTGCACGAGCAGACCGGAGTCGCGGTGGAGACCTTGGCCGGTTGGCAATATGCCGCCGGCCAGGTGGGCGTCTCCGCCGACACCGTCGGCACCAGCCTGACGCGCTTGGGCCGCTCGATCCAGGCGGCGCTCACCACGCCCACCAGCCAGGCGGCGTCGGCGTTTCGGCTCCTCGGCATGAGCCAGGAATATCTGCGCCAGAACGGCAACGACTACGTCGCCGTGCTGATGCGCATGGCCGACGCGTTCCACGATCACGAGGCGGGCGCGCAAGCCGACGCCATCGCCATGGCGACCTTGGGCCGCGGCGGCGCCGAATTGATACCCTTCCTGCGCCAGGGCTCGGCCGCGATCGAGGCCATGGTGGCGCGCGACAAAGAGCTGCTCGGCGTCACCGGCAAGACGGCCGCGGACCTGGCGGCGAACGCCAGCGCCGCCGGTGACTTCGCTGAGGCGATGAAGGGTCTCGAGCTCCATCTGACGCCGGCGATTAACGCCCTGACGAAACTGATCGAGCTCAGCACGCGGGCGGCCTCGGCTTTTTCCGGCTGGTTTGGCACCAGCAACGCCGCGGCGATCACCACCTACCGGGAACAGCTCGCGAGCCTCACCGCCGATCTTGCCGCGCTTCAGGCGAAGGCCGCCGGCGAAAGCGGGCTCAAGAGATGGTTCGATGACCAATCGATTAAGCATCTCCAGGCGCAGATCGACATCGTCCAGAAGAAACTCACGACGCTGGGGGCGAGCGCGCAAGCCATCACCATCCCCGGCGCGCCGGCGGCCTCGGGTGCGGCGGCGCCGGCCGGCGGTGGTGCCGGAACCGGCTCCGCTGGCAGTGCGCTACCGACCTTCGGCAATCTCGACCAGGCCGCCAACGATGTCGCGCTCTTCCGCGCCAAGCTCGCGGAGCTCAAAGCCTCGCTCGAGGAGGTGGGCGCGACCCAGACGCAGATTTTGGGCCGCGAGCTCCAGGCGTGGGCGCAGGAGCGCAACGCCGCCGGGCTCACCGCGCAGGAAAAGACCGAGGTCGAGCAGGCCTATCAGGAAGCCCGCGCCGAGTTCGCGCGCCAGGAAACCGCCGACGCGATCCGCACCGCCAACGAAGAGACGGCGGTCCGCACCGCGGCCTATCGCAAGCAGATCGAGGTCGCGCGCCAGGGCGCCGAGACCATCAAGCGCCTCAACGAGGAGGCGGTGCGCTGGAACGAGGAACAGGCCAAGCAATCGGCGCGCGCCTGGAACGCGGGGTTCGACGCCATCGGCGCGGCGGCGCGCACGGTGCTGCAGGACGTGATGACGCGTCACGAGACGCTGGCGCAGGCCGGCAAGCAAGCGATCGATAAGCTGGTGCTGGCGTGGATCGACGGCCTGGCACAGATCATGCTCAAGATCACCGCCTTCGAGGCGCTGCGCGCCGTCTCAGGCCTCGGCGGCTTCGTCGGCGGTCTCGCCGGCCAGGGCGCCGCGGCGATCGGCGGCCAGGGCGCGGTCGCGCCGACGGCGACCGCGCCCGGCACGGCGGCCACCGGCCTCGCCGCGCTCCTGCCGCAGGGCCTGAGCCAGCTCCTCGGCGTCGGCGGCGGTTCCGGCGGCGGCACCCAGTCCCTCACCGACGCCGTCACCGCCAACACCACCGCGACCCAGGGCAACACCAGCGGCCTCCTGGGCATGGTGTCCAACCTGACGGGGCTGCTCGGCGGCGCGGGCAAGATTTTTGGCAGCATCGGCGGCCTCTTCGGCGGCGGCGGCGGCTCGATGCTGGGCAGCCTGGGGAGCCTCGCGAGCCTCTTCAGCTTCGATGTCGGCACGATGGCGGTGCCGCACGACATGATGGCGCTGGTGCATCAGGGCGAGATGATCATTCCGGCAGACCCCGCTGGAATGCTCCGCGGCGGCCAGCTAAGCCTCGGCGCCGGATCGAGCGGCGCCGGCGCCCCGACGATCGCGCCAAATATGGGCTTCAACATCACGGCGCTCGATAGCCGCTCGGTCGCGCAGCTCTTCAACAGCCCGCAGGTCTCGCGCGCCATCACGCAAATGGTCCAGCGTACGCTCGCGATGAGCCCCAGTCTTCAGGGGGCGTATTAATGATAGGCCGGAAGAAAGACGCACCCGACGCCTACTCCCGTGAGTACATGATCGGCCTGACCGATGTCCTTCTCGGGTTGATGGTCGCGCTGTGCAACAAGGGCCTCTTCACCCGCGACGAGATTGCCGGGATGATGACTGGCATGATCGATCAGCAAATGCAAAGGGACGGCGGCCGGGCGCCGGTTCGCAGGCTCGCGGCGGACGGGCTGCGGCTGTTCTTCAGCACGCCCGTCGCCCGGGATTGGCAGGCACGCGATGACGGCGCCTAAGGGGGAGACCGAACGAGAGCTCGACGCCGACGAGGCGATCGGCGATCTGGCCCGCGCGCTCGCGGTGAGCGCGGCATCGCTACCGCCGCGCGCTCGTAACAGTCTGCTCGTCGCGGCTCGCCGCAATCTCGAGCGCCGCTTCGAGCGCGAAGGCTTCGACCCGGATCGCGCGGTCGCGCTGGCGGCCGTCATCGTCGGCCTCGCCGACTTCGAGGCGCGCAGCGTCCACGATGACCACGATGTTCACGTGGCCGCGGGCGGCGGAGCGCCGCTGTCGGCGGTGCATGCCGGCAGCGCGCGCTTGCACTGAGGGTCGCGCGGTCGGATGCGCGCTGGCGGCCTTCCCTGTGCGTCTCCGTCGATTTTGGCGACTCGGCGAAGATGGACTGCATCACGTGATGCGGGGGCGACCCATCACATAGCGGCGAACCTGTATCACGTGATACAGGCACAGGCCCGAGGCGCTTGACGCCGCTCGCCCGCTGGCGCAGCATCGGCGCCGGTGCTCAAAACACCTGTGCTGGCGGTTCCCGCCCCCGATAGGCGGGATTTTTGCGCCCGAAGTCTGAGTCGGGAGTGCGACGGATACAACAGCCGCGAGGCGAAGAAGTCCGCCTGTCCAGCACAGGTTTTGAGCTCCCGGCGCCCGGGCCGTTCCCGGGGATGGCCTCAAAAGCCAATGCTGGAGCACCCCCATGTCAGAGTGGTCAGACTATCTCGACCGCGCGCAGCTCGCCCGCGCGAAGCGCAAGCGCAACGAGCGCCGGCGCCGTTCCTCGGCGGCGTCGCACACCGAGCTGTTGGAATATCTCCTCGGGCGCATCGTCGACCGCGGCGATGTCATCGCCGAGGTCGAGCTCGACCGGCGTTCTTGCCGCGACACCGACGCCGGCGTGTGTCTGCTGGTGACTATCGAGGCGTCGGATTTCCACCGGCTTTGCGCCGCGTCTTCCTCGTTCGAGGACTTGGAGGACACCGATGGTACCGAATATGGGCAGGACGAGGAGCCGAACCTCACCGGCGCCGCCGGCTATGCCGCGTCGGTCCCGCACCTTCACGACTTGGAAGAGGGCGAGCCGCTGGCGCCGGCGACGGTGGCCGCGGCGCGCGACCGCTACCACAACAGGACCGGATCGGGGAGGCGGCTATGACGACCCGCCGCGACCTTATCGCCGGCGCCGCCGCCGCGATGGCGGCGCCCCTGCTGGCGACCGACGCCACGGCGGCTGGCCCCAGCGCGGGCGTGCCGTGCTCATCCCTCCTGGCAGCGCTGATCGAGCGGCAGGGGCAGCTCGAGAGGGCGTCGTCGCGCTTGTGCGCCGAGGCCGACGATCTCGAGTACGCGATCGACGACGGCGACCCGGCCGCCCTCGCGCGCCAGGCCGAGTTGCCGGTAATGCGGGCGCGGTCCGACGAGTTGTGGGAGGCCAGCCTGCGGAATGCGGATGCGATCGACGGCTTCGAGGCGCAGTCGCCGGCCGATGTCCTGGCGAAGCTCAAGCGGCTCGCGCAAGAGCTCGGCCACCTGCCCGGGGCGGCGTGCCTCGACCCGGACGCGTGCGACACTGACTCCGAGCAAGGGCGGATGATTTTGTCGATGTATCGGGACCTGCAACGCCTCGCTGGCGTCGCCTGATAAAAGCGCTTCGGCTTCATGCCCCGCTGGCGACGGCGGGGCTTTTTTTCACGCAACTCCTTGTTATTCTTGCGCCCCACGGGACGCAGGATATTGTGCAGCATGGCTTTCGCGGTAACGCCGGCGGTGTACCGCCTTGACCAACTCTGCGACGCGCTCCATCGCGCCGGCGGTGACGAGCCATGGCCGGCGGCGTTGCGCGAAGCAACCGCCGGGCTCGCCGAAGACCTTGAGCACCTCGCGGGCGCGCTCGATCGCGCCGACACGCCGGCGGCGATGCATGAGATCATAACGGCCGCGCGCGAGATCCTGCCGCGCAACTTCGCCGAGCTCGGGGTCGCGATCATCGATGACCTGATAAGGGAGTTCCGGGCCGCAAGAGCGCCGGTGGCTGGCACGCCCGGCACGCCGAAAAAGCGCCGAACGTCGCCCCGGCGGCTCCGCCTCCACGCTGACGTGGTCTAAAACGGGACGGCGCCAGGTGCAATTCCTGTGTAATCATGCACAGACAGAGTGGGAAAAACCGAGACACAAAAGAGGCGAAAGAGCGCCCCTAACCCATTGAAACGCAGAAACTAAACGATGTTTGAAGAACTTGACAGACGGCGGCTATTTCGGACTGCAAATCCTCGTACAGCGGTTCGATTCCGCTTCCGGCCTCCACCGCCTCCAGTCGCCAGCCGAAACCGTGATACGGTCGCGAATCGAAGACGGGCAGCGCAGACGATGTGCAGTGCCAGCATGTTCCCACACCACCATCATATCCCTGGAGAAATTGCTCGGGCAGCGGTGCGGTCGCAACAGGCGCGGGCGGCATGAGCATCGCCGGTGTGGGGGAGGGCCAGGGCCGCGATGGTCGCCGCGGTCGGGTCCGGGGCTTGGCGGGCGCGGCGACTCTCGTGCGCTACTATGCGATCTATCGCCGCTTCCGCGCCTACACGATGATCCCGCGCAGCGCCTATGTCGCCAATCTCTACCTCGCCGATCGATGCCTGGCTCGGCCGACGCTCGCGCAAGGCTGCGTCATCGAATGCGGCACGTGGCGCGGCGGCATGGCGGCGGGGCTGGCCACCATCGGCGGGGATGCGCGCGACTATCACTTCTTCAATTCCTTCGCCGGGCTGCCGCCGGCAACCGCCGAGGACGGCGCCTATGCGCTGAGTGCGCAGGCGAGCGGCGACGGTCGCATCTATTTCGACAACAACACCGCCTCGATCGAGGAATTCACGGCGGCGCTCGCACAGGTCGCGCTGCCGGCGGGGCGGCTCCATGTTCATAAGGGTTTCTTTGCCGACAGCCTCCCGACCGTCGCGGTGCCGCCGATCGCGCTCTTGCGGCTGGATGCGGACTGGTACGAGTCGACGCTGATCTGTCTCGAGACCTTCTGGGACCGTCTGATGCCGGGTGCGCTCGTCCTCATCGACGACTACTACGCCTGGGAGGGCTGCACCAAGGCTGTGCATGTCTTTCTCGCCCGGCGCAACGCCTCCGAGCCCATCCGCCAGAGCCGCTTCGGCAAGGTCGCCTACATCCGCAAAACGTGAGACCGCCGGACAAATCGTTGTTGACCGGCCGCGGCGGGACTTATATTCAGCGCCGCTTATGTTCCCGGGTAGCTCAGTGGTAGAGCAGGCGGCTGTTAACCGCCTTGTCGGGGGTTCGAATCCCTCCCCGGGAGCCAATCGACGCAAGGGGCCGGGCCGCGATGCTCGGCCCCTTGATCGTTGGGGGGCCCGCATCGCGCCAGCGCCTACATGGAATGAACGGGATCCCAGGGGTTGTTTGCCCGGACCGGCATCTGGGCCGCGGGCAGGTCGAAGGCCGAGGGCGGCGACGGCACCATCACGCCATAGACGAGAAGGCCGATGGCGGCGGCCAAGCCCAGCATCAGCCACAGCGGCACGCGTTTGGCGGACGGGGAATGCACAGGTTTCGATAAGGGTCTCGTCTGCATGACGCACACTGCCGTCGGCGCGGGTTTCTGCCGAAGCAGTCGGCGGAAGTACACCGCGACACCGATGAGTTTACGGCGCGATTCCTTAAGAAAAGATTGTGATAAAGTTCACGCAGTCGTGCCGCTTGATGCGGCGAAGAGTTGCTTCCATCGCGCCGATATTCCATGGCGGAAGCGCTCGCGGCGGATGACGCCGGCGCTCACCACCCAGTTGAGCTGCACCACGCGGCGCGGCCCGCTGGCCGGTGCGTGGCCGTGCCACGAGTTGGGCGTGACCTTGAAGGCGAGCAGCGTTCCCGCGATCGGCGGCACTTCGGCGACGACGCTGTCGAGATCGTCGGGCGATCGCAGCAGCCGCAGCCGGCCGCCCGGCGCCTCCCAGGCCTCGTTCATATAGATAAGCACGGTGATGAGCTTCGTGCGCGCGTCGGCATGGATGCGGCCGTCGCCCTCGCGCGCCTGGCCGCGCACGGTGATCATGGTCGGGCGGCCGGTGAGGTCGAGCGAAAATTTTTCGGCCATGATGGTGCGCAAGGCCGCGCTTTCGAGTTCGTCGAGAAAGCCGCGGAAGGCGGGACCAAACGTCAGATCGGCGACGGGAAAGCTGCCGGCCTGCTCGATCCGGGGAAAATCGGGCGAGATCGCCGCGACGGCGGCGGGCGGCAGGAACCCTGGCACGATCATGTAGGGGTAGGGATTCTCCTGTACCGGGGTGCGTTGCAACGCCGTAAGATCGAGCAGCGGCAGCGTGCCGACGGCCGCGGACGCTCTCGCCATGAGACAGGCCTCCCGTCCAGCCCTCCCAAAGGGGGAGGCGGACCAATACGCTCGCGGACTTGCCGCCGGGCGCTGTTCATAGGATGGTCGCGTTGTCGGCCGCAAGTCCAGCGTTAACCTATCGTTGACAATGATAGTGGCGTTGTGTCGTTTCGGCGTGCATGTGAGGTGGGAGGGCCATGGCAGGACCAGCACGATTGGCCGTCCGTACCGCGATGCTGCTCGCGGGCGCGGGGCTGGCACTGACCGCTTGTACGGCACCGCCGCCGCCGAAGCTGCCGCCCCCGCCCAGCGCCAGCGAGGCGCCCGCGCCCCAGGCGGAGGCGCCGCCGCCGGCCCGTCCGGTGCACAAGCCGGCGCCGCCCGTTACGGCGTCGCTGCCGGCGGGGCCACCGGAGCCGGACAGTTTCGACCGGCTGCACGGGCTCGACCAGGCCGAGGCCGAGGCACTTCTGGGCGAGCCCAAGGAGCGGGCGGAAGCGCCGCCGGCGATCGTCTGGCGCTATGCCAGCCGCGATTGCGATCTCGATGTCTATTTCTACCTCGATCTGCAAAGCCGGGAGACGCGGGTCCTCCATTATGAAGTCAGGGATCATGACGAGCGAGACGAACGATCTCAGCAGAAGTGCTATCGCGAACTCATCACCGAACGCCACGTCGATCAGGTCGGGAGCACGGATCGTCCTCGTTGACGACGACGATTCCTTCCGGGAGTTGCTCGGCCTCAACCTCGTCGACGAAGGCTTCCAGGTGGTGAGCTTCAGCGGCGGCGCGACGGCACTCGACCATTTCGAGCATGGCGGCGCGGCCGATGCCATCCTGCTCGACTGGCGCATGCCGGGCATGGACGGGCTGGAAGTGCTGCGCCGCTTGCGGCGCAAGGGCACGAGCACGCCGGTGATCTTCCTCACCGTGCTGAGCGACGACATCTACGAGGAGGCGGCGCTGGAAGGCGGCGCCGTCGACTTCATCGACAAGTCGCGCCGCCTGTCGATCCTGGTGAAACGGCTCAATCTCATCTGCGATGGCCTGCGCTCGGCGCCCGAGACCGATGGGCGGCCCGTCGATGAGGCCATGCACGTGGGCGAGCTCGAGCTGCGCTTCGACACCAATCGCGCATCCTGGCGCGGCCAGTTCGTCGATCTGACCTTGACCGAGTTCAAGATCGTCGCTCTTCTGGCCGTCCGGACGGGCGAGGACGTGGGCTACCGCGAACTTTACGATCTCGTGCGCGGCAAGGATTTCGTCGCCGGCTATGGAGCGGAGGGCTATCGCGCCAATGTCCGCACCTTCATCAAGCGCATCCGAAAAAAATTCCGCGATGTCGATGGCGAGTTCGATCACATCTTCAACTACGCCGGCTTCGGCTACCGCTGGGCTGCCGACCTCTAGCCCGGGCGTAGTCCTTACGGCACCGCCGCCGCGGCGCCGGCGCTGGCGTTTCTATCGCTCGCTCATCGCGAAGGTGACGGTGCTGGGGCTCATCTTCCTGGCCGTTCCCGTCATCGTTTACGACCGCTTCGGCCAGGCCGACGAGATGCAGAAGACGTTGCTGCTGCGCAGCGTGCGCGAGCAGGGCCGTGTCATGATGCAGGCTTTGGCGCCGCTCCTGGCCGACAGCGAGCACCCGGCGCTGCCGCAGCTCGGCCGCGCGCTCGCGCGCTTTGCCGACGACCTCACCAACGTCAAGTTGCTGTTCTCGCCGGCCGATCGTCCGGGCTTCTACTATGTCGCCTCATGGCCGACCGTGTCCTCGGCACAGCTCGACGCCGAGCGCGACGAGCTTTCCCGCGAGGGCGTGCTCGACCGTCTGGTCGCGACCTGCGAAGGCGAGCTGCCGTTCGCGCTGCGCTATCAGACGCCCGTCGGCGATGACGAGGTCGTCACCTCGGTCACGCCGCTGCGCACGCCCGCGGGATGCTGGGCGGTGGTCACGTCGTTTGCCGCAGGCGAAGTGCCGGGGGCCAGCCTCGGGCGTCCCTATTGGAAAAGTCCGGAGGTGCGCATCGCGGCGGCGATCTACCTCGCCATGGCGCTCTTGACCTTCACCACCTTCTGGAGCATCCGCCGCGGCTTGAAGCGCTTTGCCGAGCGTGCGCGCGCCATCCGCGAGCGCCGGCCCGGCGGCTCGTTCAGCGCGCAAAACGACGTGCCCGAGCTCGCCGACGTGGCCGACGAGTTCGACCGTATGGTCGAGGTCCTGGCCGCCTCGGCGCGCGATCTGCGCCGCGCTGCCGAGGACAACGCGCATGCCTTCAAGACGCCGATCGCCGTCATCCGCCAGTCGCTCGAGCCTTTGAAGCGCGGCGTCGTCGCCGACAACCAGCGCGGCCAGCGCGCGCTCGGCCTCATCGAAAGCTCGCTCGACAAGCTCGACGGGCTCGTCGCCTCGTCGTGGCGTCTCGACGAGGCGACCGCCGATCTCATGGACACCCCGCGCAGCGAGATCGATCTCGCCAGCCTGCTCGTGCGGATCCTGCATGCCCACGCCGACGTGCTGGCCCAGCGCAAGATCGACCTCAAGGGCCATATCCGCCCGCGGATCATCGTTTATGCCAACGAGGAAATGATCGAGACGGTGATCGAAAACCTGCTCGAGAACGCGGTCTCGTTCTCGCCCGAGGGCGAGAGCATGGGGGTACGGCTGGAGACGCGTAACGGCATGGCCGAACTGTTGATCGGCGACAGCGGACCGGGCGTGCCGGGCGAGGATCTGGACCGCATCTTCGATCGCTATTTCTCGAACCGGCCCGCGCGCGACCCGGTCGAGGGCGAGACGCATTTTGGCATCGGCCTGTGGGTCGCCCGGCGCAATGTCGAGGCCATGGGCGGCTCCATCGAGGCAGAAAATCGCCGGCCGCACGGTCTTTTGGTGCGGGTGCGGCTTCCCCTTGTGGATAACTTGCGGCTGTCCCCGGCGGTCTGATACCAGCGCCCGTCACAATAATGACCCGCGCAGGGGCGCGCTCGCGGGCGCTAGCATCTCTGGTAGACGTTGCTGCTGGAGAGGCCAAGTTATGGATTTGCCGAAGCTCCTTGCCCTACTTCAGGGTGCCCAGGATGGCAGCGAGTATCTCGATTACGCGGTTCAACGCGTGCTCTTCCGCATGGCAAAGCCGGTGCCGCTCTACACGCGCTCGCTCGATGCAGCACTTGTCCTTGTGCCGGACGACTGGACCATTCACCGGCTCGGCCACTTGAGCAACTGCCGTGGCGGGACGAGCGGCTGGATCGCCGATATCTATCGCCCCGGTGACGCCCTCATCCCATTTCCGTGCGAAGGCACCGCGCGCTCGGCGCCACTCGCCCTGTGCATCGCCGCCGTGCGCACGCGCCTCGGCCTCCTGATGGCGAGCGAGGAACCGGAACAGCGCAACGCCGCCGGCTGAGCCCGCCCGGCTCCGTCCTGCCTGTACCCGGCAGCGTTGCCCGTCTAAACTCAGGCCCCGGCCGCGCGATGCGGCGCCATCGCGTGGCACCTCCGGTGAGCGAAGACCTCGAGATCCTCGGGCACGAGATCGTCTATCGCGGATTCTTCCGGGTCGAGCGCTTCCGCTTGCGCCATCGCCTCTACCGCGGCGGTTGGAGCGCGCCGATGGCGCGCGAGGTGTTCGAGCGCGGCTCAGCCGTCGGCGTCCTGCTCTACGATCCCGTTGCCGACGCGGTGGTGCTGATCGAGCAGTTCCGCCTGCCGGTGCATGTCGCGGGACTTCCCGCCTGGCAGACCGAGATCGTCGCCGGGATCGTCGATCCCGACGACGATTCGCCCGCGGACGTGGCCCGGCGCGAGGCGCGCGAGGAGGCTGGCGTCGACATCATCGGCGAACTCATCCCGGTCCACCGCTTCATGCCGAGCCCGGGCGGCTCGAGCGAGGTGTTCACGCTCTATTGCGGCCGGGTCGATGCCGCCAGCGCCGCCGGATATCACGGCCTCGCCGACGAGCACGAGGACATCAAGGTCCTCGTGCCCAGCTATCGCGAGGCCATGGGCCGCCTGCGCGCCGGCGAGATCGCAAGCGGGCCGACGGTGCTGGCGCTACACTGGCTCGCCGCCAACCGCGCGCGGCTGCGCCAGCGCTGGAAAGCGCAGGCGTGAGCGACAGCCTCGCCGGCCTGCCGGCGCGGCGAACCGCGCGGCTCCGGCTCGCACCGATGCGGCCCTCAGACGCCGCGCGGCTCCGTGCCATCACCGATGACCGCGCGATTACCGACCGTATTCATTTTCTCGCGCGTCCGTTCACGCGCGTGGCCGCGTTGCGCCTCATCCGCGGCGCCGGCGACGGGCGCGACCGCTTCATCGGCGTGTGGCGGGGCCTCAGCCTCGTCGGGGTTGTCGGTGCGCATTTCGGCGGCGATGACCGCATCGAGATCGGCTACTGGATCGCGCGCGCGCACCACGGCAAGGGCTATGCGACGGAAGCGGCCGCCTGCGTTGTCACGCTGCTGCAGCGCCGCTTTGCCGCACGCGTCGTTGTCGCGGAGTGCCGACCCGACAACCGTGCCTCCTGGCGCGTGCTGGCGAAACTGGGCTTCCGCCCGACCGGGGCGTTGGGTTTACGCCCCGGCCGGCACGTGCTTGCGCTCGCCCGCTGAACCAGAGGTCGCCTACTGGTCCTTGCTGCCGGTGCCCGAGCGGGTGGCGCACTCGGAGTTGGTGAAATCGGCGGTCAGCGTCGTGCCGGAGAACTTCCCCTTCGAGTGGCCTTGGCCGCCGGGGGAGTTGATGCTGAACGTGCCGTCCGGCTGAAGCCTGCCGAAAAGCTTATAGGTGAATCTGGCGGTGCCGGCCTCTGCGGCGATCCGCTGGCCCGTGACGGTGACATGCATGACCACCGCCGGACAATTGGCGGAGAACCCCTGGATAGGCACTGACCATTTGCCGTCATAGGAATCCGCGCGAGCCGTGGTGCCCGCGGCGATCAGCGCAATGACCGCTGCGGTACCGAGCATCCTTACCATCATCATCCCCCTAACGTTGGTAACGAGCGAGTATCAAGCCGCCTGCTGCTGATCGGGATCGAGATGGCGCAGCCGGGGCGCCACCTCCTCCATGAAGAGGCGCATCGAGCGGGCGCGCTTCTCAGGCGTGGCATAGTCGCGCCCGGCATGGATCAGGAGCACGCCGAAGCCGCCGACCTCGTCGTAGAACTCGCGGATGCGGCGCGTCACCGTGTCGGGACTGCCGACGAAGATATTGGCGGTATCGACGAGGTAGTCGTAGGTGATGTCCTGGAGCGTGCCGCCCGGCGGGATGCGCTCGACCTGATGGTGCGGCGTGTTGGCGATCTCCCAGCGGATCGTCTCGGCATAGGATTTGCGCATGTCCTCGCGCGCGATCGCGTCGGTCTCGGCGACATAGACGACGCGGGTGGCGCGCAAGCCGCCGCGGCGCGCCGGGCGGCCGGCGGCACGCGCACCCGCGACATAGACATCGCCGAAGCGGCGCAGACGCTCGCGCGGGATGAAGTCGCCGGTGAGCGGCAGGAGCCCGAGCCTGCCGGCGAGATCGGGCGAGGTGTCCGTCTTGGTGCAGGCGATGGCCACCGGCGGATGCGGCTTCTGCACCGTGCCGGGCTTCACCACCATGCCTTTGCCTTGCCAGAACGGGCCGTCATAGTCGACCGGCTCCGAACTGTTCCATAATTTGAGGATGAGCTCGATCGAGGCGTGCATCATGTCGCGCGTCTTGGCGAAGTCGAGGCCGCGCTGCTCCATGTTGGTGGCATAGAAGCCGACGCCGACGCCGAGCTGATAGCGTCCGTTGGTCAGGTGGTCGCAGGCATTGGCCTCGATCGCCACTTGCAGCGGATGGTAGTAGGCGAGCGGCCGCACCGCCGAGCCGAGGCGGATGTGCTGCGTCAGCCCGGCCGCCTTGCAGATGATCAGTTCGGCTGGCGATTGGTGCTCGCTAATCCAGGCCTCGTTCAGGCCGAGCTGGTCGGCCGTCACGATCTCGGCAATGTCCTGCTCCCACGCGTCGCCGGAGGTGCGCTGCGGGCGGCGGCTGTTGGAGAAAATCCCGAACTCCATGGCATCATTCCTTCACAACCCTCGGGCGCCAATCTAAAGCGCCGCGCGCGCCCGCGCCAGCGCCGTTATCCGCCGTCCCCGGCGCCCAAGTGCTCCAGCGTTGCCACCATGGCAGCGCGCATCCGCATCGGCTCGGAGGCGAGCGACCGCGGGCTCGCCGCGGGCGGCATCGTCGCGAACTCGCGGCCGACGCGGGCCAGGAGCGCGGCGGTTGAAAGCTCCGCGGCGATGCGCCCTTCGTGCATCACGC
Source organism: uncultured Alphaproteobacteria bacterium (assembly GCA_963832575.1). Classification (GTDB taxonomy): domain Bacteria; phylum Pseudomonadota; class Alphaproteobacteria; order ATCC43930; family CGMCC-115725; genus DATJLY01. Next base: position 156,528 of record CAWHUT010000005.1, on the reverse strand, counting down.
CGACGCGCTCGGCGAGCGTCGCTACCACTGCGAGGTCGTGGCTCACCAGGAGATAGGCGATGCCGCGCTCGCGCCGCAGCGTGACCAGGAGGTCGATCATCTCGGCCTGCGCCAGCACGTCGAGCGCCGCCGTCGGCTCGTCGAGGAGCAACAGCCGCGGCGACAGCATCAGCGCCCGCGCCACCGCGACGCGCTGACGCTGCCCGCCGGAAAGCTGGTGCGGATAGCGGAAGCGGAACGCAGGCCCGAGCCCGACGCTCGCCGAGTGCTGCGCCGACGCGCCGGGGGATGTCGCCGATACCGTGGATGATCAGCGGCTCGGCCAGCGCGCGCTCCACCGTATGGCGGGGATGGAGCGAGCCATAGGGGTCCTGGAAAACCAGTTGCAACGTGCGGCCGCGTTCCCGCGGCGACAGCGCCGCGATCGGCGCGCCGTCGAGGTCCAACGTCCCGCCGGCGATGGGCTCGAGTCCGGCGATGGCGCGCAGCAGCGTCGATTTGCCCGAACCGGATTCGCCGACGATGCCGAACGCCGCGCCCGCGGCGATGGCGAAGGAGACGCCGCGGACCACCTCGCGCCCGCCGAGGCGCACGACAAGATTGTGCGCAGCGATCACGGCGTCCCGTCCAATCGCGCCGCCGCCGCCAGGAGGCGGCGCGTATAGGGGTGACGGGCGGTGCCCAGCGCGTCGGCGGCGCAGCTTTCGACGATCGCGCCGGCCTCGATCACCAGCACGCGGTCGCAGAACCCGGCGACGAGATCGAGATCATGACTGATGAAGAGGAGCCCCATGCCCCGCCGCGTCACGAGATCGTCGAGCACGGCCAGCACCTGCAGGCCCGAGCGCGCATCGAGCGCGGAGGTAGGCTCGTCGGCGATGAGGAGATCGGGATCGGGCGCCAGCATCATCGCGATCATCGCCCGCTGACCCATGCCGCCGGAGACCTCGTGCGGATAGAGCGCATAGACCCGGTCGGGCTCGCGCAGACGCACCGCTTCGAGCATCGCAAGCGTGCGCTCGCGCGCTTGGCGCCGCGACAGGCGATGGTGGGCGCGGAACGCCTCGTCGATCTGGGCGCCGATGGTCATCACGGGATTCAACGAGAATTTCGGGTCCTGCAGCACCCAGCCGATGCGGCCCCCGCGCAGCGCCCGCATCTGCCGCGCATCGGCCCGCGCGATATCGACGCCGTCGAAGGCGAGCCGCGCCGCGCTCATGCGCGCGCCCGGCGGCATGAGGCGCAGGATCGCGCGCGCGACCAGTGACTTGCCCGCACCCGAGCCGCCGACCAGCGCCAGGCGCTCGCGCCCCATGGCAAAGCTCACGCCCCGCACCGCTTCGTGGCTGCCGAAGCGCACGCGGAGATCGTCGACCTCGAGCAGCGGCGCGCTCATCGCTGCCGCGGGTCGAGGAGATCGCGCAGGCCTTCGCCGAGGAGGTTGAACCCCAGCGCCGCCACCGCGATGGCGAGGCCCGGCGCGGCGGCGACCCACCACTGGTCGAGCATGAAGCGCCGTCCGGCCGCGATCATCTCGCCCCATTCCGCCGTCGGCGGCGCGGCGCCGAGCCCGAGAAACCCCAACCCCGCCGCGGTCAGGATCACGCCGGACATGTCGAGCGAGGCGCGCACGATGAGCGAAGGCAGGCACAGCGGCGCGATGTGGCGGACGAGGAGCCGCGCCGGCGAGGCGCCGGCAAGCCGCGCCGCGGCAATGAACTCGCGCTGGCGCAGGGCCAATCGTCTCGGCGCGCGCGAGGCGCGCATAAGGCGGCCATGCCGCAAGCGCGATCGCCAGCATCGCATGCCCGATCCCCGGCCCCATCGCCGCCACCAGCGCGAGTGCCAGGATGAGGCGCGGGAAGGCGAGGAACACGTCCGCCATGCGCATCAGCACGGCATCGACGATGCCGCCGAAGAAGCCGGCGAGCGCAGCCGACGAGCAGCCCCGCCGGCGGCACGGTGATAGCGATCATCGCGACGATCGCCAGCGTGACGCGGCTGCCATAGAGGAGCCGCGACAGGATATCGCGCCCGAGCTCGTCGGTGCCGAGCCAGTGCTGCGCGCCCGGCGGCGCGAGCCGCAGCGCGAGGTTCGGCAGATCGGGATCATCGGGCGCCAGCGCCGGAGCGGCGAGCGCGAGGATTGCAAGCGCCAGCACGATCGCGAGCCCCGCGAGCGCCGGCGGATGGGCGGCAAGCGCCCGCGCGCCGTCGCGCCACCGCTCAAGCCGCGCCGCCGCAGCCGATTGCGGTGTCGCCGCGTCGCCGGCGATGTCGGGGCCGGCGAGGCTCATCGCGTCCTCGGATCGAGCCAGGGATAGAGCCCTTCGACCATGAGGTTGAGCAGAATGAAGACGAGCCCGATGACGAGCGTGCCGCCCATCACCGCATTCATGTCGAGGCTCAACAGCGAGCCGGTGATGTAGCGCCCGATGCCGGGCCATGCGAACACCGTCTCGGTCAGCACCGAGCCCTCCAAAAGCTGCGCATAGGCGAGCGTCGCTACGGTCGCGAGCGGCACCAACACGTTGCCGAGCGCGTGCCGCCACAGCACCCGCGTCTCGCTCAATCCCTTGGCGCGCGCGACGGCGATGTAGTCCTGGCTGAGCTGTTCCAGCATCAGCGAGCGCGTCATCCGGCTGATGTAGGCGACCGAGAAATAACCGAGCACCAAGGCCGGCAGCGCGAGATGCCTGAGCGCGCTCACGAGCACGCTGCCGTTGCCGGCGAGGATGGCGTCGAGGATGACAAGCCCGGTGCGCGCGGGAACCACGTCCTTAAGCCACGGATCGAGCCGCCCCGGTCCCGCCGTCCAGCCGAGATCGGCATAGAACAGCAACAGCGCCATCAGCCCGAGCCAGAACACCGGCACGGAATAGCCGCAGAGGCTCGCCACGCGCAGCACGTGGTCGGGCCAGCGGTTGTGGCGCGCCGCCGCGATCACGCCGGCGGGAATGCCGAGCGCTAGGCCGATGAGCGTCGCCGCCGTCGCCAGTTCGAGCGTTGCGGGAAAGAAGCGGCCGATGTCTTGCGTCACCGGGCTGCGCGTCAACGCCGAGCGGCCGAGATCGCCGCGCGCCATGCAGGCCGACATAGCGCGCGAACTGCACGGTGATCGGACGGTCGAGCCCCATCTCGGTACGCACGCGCTGATAGGTCTCGGCCGAGGCGCGGTCGCCCACCACCGCGAGCACCGGATCGATCGGCACCACTCGCGCGATGAGAAACGTCACCAGCAGCAGCCCGAACAACGTGACCGCCGCCTTGGCACCCAGCGTCAGCAGCGCCGCTGCAATTTTCCCCGTCATCGGCGGAATCTAGCGCGCGCCCATCCTCTTGACACGCGCTGCGCGCGGACAAACCTGCGGTGCAACGGGAGGTGAGGTTGCCGGATTGGTTTGACGCCGCCACGCTGGGCGCGCTGGCATCGGTCATTGTCATCGATGTCGTGCTGGCGGGCGACAACGCCGTCGCCGTCGGCATGGCCGCGGCAGGATTGCCGGCAGTGCTCAGGGCGCGTGTGATCCTTGTCGGCACGATGATCGCCACGGCGCTGCGGATCGCGCTGGCGGTGGTGGCGACCCAGCTTCTGGCCATCGTCGGCCTGACGCTCGCGGGCGGGTTGCTGCTGCTGTTTGTGGCCTGGAAGCTCTATCGCGAGCTCAACCGGGGGACAACGCGGCGGCCACGGCGCCGCATCTGCGGCGGCCGAAGAATTTCCGCCAGGCGCTGTTCCTGGTGCTGGCGGCCGATGTATCGATGTCGCTCGACAACGTGCTGGCGATCGCCGGCGCCGCGCGCGACAATTACGCCGTGCTGGCGATCGGCCTCGTGCTGTCGGTCGCGCTGATGGGCGTGGCGTCCAATTTCATTGCGCGATCGCTGGACCGCCATCGTTGGATCGGCTGGATCGGCCTTGCGGTCGTGACCGCGGTGGCGTTCCGCCTCATCTATGACGGTACCCTGCGGATCGTCGCCGCATAGCTCAGACCGATGGTGCCGTGGCACCGGGTGCGTCGGCGAATTGCGTGTTGTAGAGATCGGCGAAGACGCCGCCGCGGCGCATCAGCTCGGCGAAGCTGCCCCGCTCGGCAATGTGACCGTCGCGCAGCACGACGATGAGGTCGGCGTTGCGCACCGTCGACAGGCGATGGGCGATGATGAGGGTGGTGCGGTCGCGAGTGAGGCTCGCGATCCCCGCCATGACCAGGGCCTCGGTCTCGACATCGAGCGCGGAGGTCGGCTCGTCCAGGATCAGGATCGGCGCATCGCGCAGGATGGCGCGGGCGATGGTGAGGCGCTGCTTCTCGCCCTCCGACAGCGTGGCGTTATCGCCCAGGATCGTCGCATAGCCCTGCGGCAGGCCCATGACGAGGTCGTGGATGCGCGCCAGCCGCGCGGCGTTCTCGATCTCCGCGTCGGTGGCCTCGGGCTTGCCATAGGCGATGTTGTCGCGCACCGAGATCGGGAAGACGAGCGGCGGCTGCAGCACCATGGCGATGTGGCGGCGCAGCGCCTTGAGGCGGTACTCGCGCACGTCGACGCCGTCGATCAGGACCTGGCCCGCGGAGGCGTCGAAGAACCGCGGCACGAGGCTCAGCAGCGTCGACTTGCCGGCACCGGTCGCGCCGACGATCGCGAGCTTGATGCCGGCCGGTACGACGAGGTCGATGTCGTTGAGGACCGGCATCTCCGGCCGGTAGCGGAAGGCGACGCCGCGCCACTCGAGCGCGCCGCGCGGGCCCTCGGGCGGGAACTCGCGCGTGCCATCGGTGAGTTCGGCCTCGGTCTCAAGGATCTCGAAGCAGCGCGTGGCGCCGACCCGCGCGCCGGCGATAAGGCTCCAGCTTTGCGCGATCTGGTTCACCGGCGCGTAGAGCTGCGCCAGATACGCGATGAAGACGACAAGCTCGCCCAAGGACAAGGACCCGCTCAGCACCGAGCGCGCGCCGACATAGACGACGAGCGCCGTGCCGAGCGCGACGAAGCCGTTGACCGCCGCCGAATAGAGCGTCTGCCAGCTATAAAGGCGCAAGGTGGCGCGCAGGCTGGCGCGGCTCGCACCCATGAAGCGGCGATACTCGTCTTCCTCCTTGGTGAAGGCCTGGACCAGCTTGACCGAGGTCATCGCCCACTGTACCAGCGTGTAGACATGGCTCTCGCGCTCGCGCACCTCGGTGGCGATCGCGGCGATGCGGCGATTGAAGACGGCGATGAGGCCGAAGAGGAACGGCACGACCGTCAGCGACACCAGCGTCAAGGTGCGGTCGATCGGCAGCAGCACCACCACCATCCCGGCAAGCAGCACGGCGGCAGAGATGATCGGCAGCAGGCCATTCATGATCATGGTCTGCACCGCGAAGCTGTCGGCGGTGATGCGGTACATGAGGTCGCCGACCTTGTGGCGGCTGTGAAAGGCGAGCGACAGCCGCTGAAGGTGGCTGTAGAGCGCGCCGCGCAGGTCGTTGACCATGCGCTGGCCGAGCGCGATCGCGGTGTAGTTGTGCAAGAGCGCGAGCAGCCCGGCGCCGAAATTCACGACGACCAGTCCGACGCAGGCGACGACGAGCAGCGTGCCGCGCGGCAGGGTCGCGAGCCACGGCTGCCCCACCGGCTTGCCGCCCAGCACATGGTCGATCACGAGCTGCAGCGGCCACGGCTTCAGGAGATCGAAGCCGGCGACGAGAAACACCTGGACGAGCGCCCAGGCGAAGCGCAGGCGATAGGGCCGAAGATAGGGAAGGATCTTGCCGGCGAGATAGCCCATCGGGCGGTCAGGCCGGGTGCGGGGAGGGCGCCGCACCCTGCGTCGGGCGGCCGGTCGGCTGCAACGGGGCGAGGCCCGCACGCTGTGCGACGGTCTCGATGATGCGATGCATGAGCCGGCCGAACGCGACGGTGCGGTGGGCGATGAGGATGCCGTGGGCCAGCCCGATGGCGCCGACGACCGCGGCGGGCACCGGCGCGTTCATGATGAGCGCCGCCGCCACGACCAGCGCGTAGCCGCGCAGCACCAAGGCGGCAAAGCGCGACAGCCGCATGGCGCAGCGCACGCGCAGCAGGTGCTTGCCGGAGCCATGATCCTCGGTGCAAACCAGCACGAGCGCCCGGCTCCACAAGCCCCGCGCGATCTTGAGATCCCAGCCGTCCCAGCCCTGATCGGCGACGACGAAGTATTTCTGCGGCGTCAGAAAACGGATGAGCCCGCCCAGCAGGGTTTCCTTCTCGTCGCCGCGTCTCGCTCCAGTAGGAGAGATAGAAGGCGCGCTCTTTAAGCGCGAGCCGCGGCTTCTGGATCGCCTCGCCGAGCCCGCCCGTCGCCTCCGGCGGACGCGTCTCGCGCAGCCGCCACTTGATGCGCTCATAGCCGCGCACGATGGGACCGAGATAGATCAGGAGCGCCACCAGCGCGCGTGCCTTGAGGCCGCGGAAGCGCTTGTCGATCGGCGCCTTGAGCGCGCCGTTGATGCAGATGACCCAGGTCATGATCAGCGGCGCGATCAGCAGCCACATCCAGCCGCCCGCGACGATGCCGGCGAGCGCCAGCAGCGATCGCCACCACGTTCCACTCGAAGGTCAGCGGCAGGAAGGCCGCCAGCGACGACGATGGCTCGTAGAGGGTCTGAAACAGGCCACGCCCGAACACGCCGGAATAGATGACGGGGCGGCGCGACAGCAACAGCGCGGTCGAGAGATCGCCGTAGATCCGCCCGAGCCACTTGGCCTGCCCGAACAGATTGAAGCGGAAGGGGTGCTTGGAATAGACCAGCGCCTCGGCCTTGCCGTAGCCGCGCTGCTGGCCGATATAGGCCGCAACCGTGTTGCGGCGGAAATGCCACACCACCGCCGCCGGGCTGAAGCCGATGGTATAGCCTGCATCCTGCAGCCGCCAGCAGATGTCGACATCGTCGCCGGCGGCGCGATAGACCGGATCGAAGCCGCCGAGCCGCATGAGCGTGTCGCGCCGGAACGCCATGTTGCAGCCGGCGATATGCTCCGCCACCTCGTCGCTCAGGAGCACATGCGTTGGGCCTCCCGGCGACACCGCCACCGCCGCCGGCACGAGGTTGGCTTCCGGCGGTGGAAAATTCGGGCCGCCGCAGGCGACGAGGTCGGCATCCTCCATCTTGGCGACGAGATAGGTCAGCCAGTCGGCATCGGCGACGCAGTCGCTGTCGGTATAGGCGACGATCTCGCCGGTGGCCGCTTCCGCGCCGACATTGCGCGCGAAGCTCAGACCCATGTTGGGCTGGCTGATGATGCGGCAGTAGCCGAACCGCTCGGCGATCGCGAGCGTGCGGTCCTTGGAGCCGTCATTGACGACGATCACCTCGTAGTCGGGATAGTTGAGGTGCTCGAGCGATTCGCAGGCACGCCGCCATCGTCCGCTCGGCATTGTAGGCGCACACCACGACGGACACGCGCGGCGAGCGCGGCAGCGGCGGCGGGATCGGGCCGGCATAGCACTCCTTCACGGCGGCGAAGGCGGGCTTCGGCACGCGGTTGCGGTCGACCAGGCCAAAAGCCCAATCCTCGATCAGGTGGCCGCCGGTGAACCATTCGTCCGTCCAGGCGAAGACGAAGGTGCCGGCGACGCCGATCGCATAGGCCGCGCGCACCTGCCACGACAGCATGCGCGCCTGCTCGGCCTCGCCTTCGCGCATCGAGTCGATGCCGAACTCGGTCAGCAGCAGCGGCCGGTCCACCGCGAGATTGTGCAGCCGCGCCAGATAGCGGCGGAACGCCGCTTCCTGGTGAAGATAGACGTTGAAGCAAAGGAAATCGGTGAAGTCGATGGTGAGATATTCGGTCGAGGGAAAATTGGCGTAGCTCACCAGACGTCCGGGATCGACCGCGCGCACCGTGGCGACGAGGCGCCTCAGGAACCGCCGGACCCGTTCCGGCCCATGCCAGCGCACCATGTCCGGCGGGATTTCGTTGCCGATGAGATAGGCGAAGATCGCGCGATGGCGGCCCAACCCCTGCACCGCGGCGACGACCGTGTGGACGATCTCGCGCTGAACGGCATCGTCGTCGAGAAAGGTCACGTGCTGCGCCCAGGGCAGGCCGACCAGCACGCGCAGCCCGGCCGCCTCCGCCATGTCGAGCAGCCACACCGGCGGCACGGTGAAGACGCGGGCCGTGTTGGCGCCCATCTCACGCATCAGGGCGAAATCCTGCGCCACCCGGTCGGGCGCGGGAAACTGCGTGCCGTCCGGACCTGGGCCGAACGGGCCGTAGGTCACGCCGCGCACAAAGAATTTCTCATCGCCCGCGAAGAAGAACTTGCCGTGCACTTCCACCGGCGCCAGCGCGCCCGCCGCGAGCGGCGCCGGAGCCGGCGCAATGGCGCCGTCCACCGGCACTGTCACCGTTGCGGCTCCTTTGTCCGGGGATGGCTGGGCGAGCACGGTGGGGATGGCGTCAAGCCGATTTGGGCGCGGGCGCTGCGGGCGGACGCGCCGCACGCCGCTCGTGCCAGCCCCAGGCCGTGGCGAGGATGTCGGCGAGGCCGGAGAGCCGTGGCGTCCAGCCCAGGACTTCGCGCGCGCGCCTTGCGTCGGCGACCAGGATCGCCGGGTCGCCCGGCCGCCGCGCCGTTTCGCGCCGGGGGATGCGGCGCCCCGTGACGCGCTCGGCGGCGGCGATCACCTCGCGGACCGAGACGCCCGTGCCGGTGCCGAGATTGAGCGCGACGCTGCCCTTGCCCACGCGCAGATGTTCAAGCGCGCGCACATGGGCCTCGGCCAGATCGGTCACGTGAATGTAATCGCGGATCGCGGTGCCGTCGGGGGTCGGATAGTCGGTGCCATAGATCTCGATCGCCTCCCGGCGGCCGAGCGCCGCCTCCAGGACCAGCGGCACCAGATGCGTCTCGGGGTGGTGATCCTCGCCGATCTCGCCCTCGGGGTCGTCGCCGGCGGCATTGAAATAGCGCAGCACCGCGGACTGGAGTCCATGTGCGGCGCCCAGCCAATGCAGCATCCGCTCGATCATGAGCTTGCTTTCGCCATAGGGATTGATCGGGCGCTGCGGCGTGCTCTCGGCAATCGGCATCGCCTCGGGCACCCCGTAGGTGGCGCAGGTGGAGGAGAAGACGATGCTCGTCACCGCCGCCCTGCCCATGGCCTCGAGCAGCGTGAGGCTGTTGGCGACATTGTTACGGAAATAGAGTGCCGGCTGCGTCACGGACTCGCCCACGTAGGCGAAGGCCGCGAAATGCATCACCGCCGTGACGGCATGCCGGCGCAGCGTCGATTCGACCAGCGCCGCGTCGGCGAGGTCGCCCACGACCAGGGGTCCCCAGCGCACCGCCTCGCGATGGCCACGGCCGAGATTGTCATAGGCGACGGGCACGTAGCCGGCACGCGCGAGCGCCTTGCAGGCATGGCTGCCGATATAACCGGCGCCGCCGGTGACGAGGACTGTCTCTGCCATGTCTCTCCGCTTCCCGGCCCAGACAACGTGCGAGCGAGCCGGCTCTTCCCTCTACGACGAAGTTTGCCGCCGGGCAAGGCAACCGCGGTCCCCTACTCGTGGTTATTGGGTCAATTTGCCGCATCGGCGCTTGCTGCCCGCCCGGTTCCAGCCTAGAAACCGCCCGCCTTGCGGCGGAATTTCCCTGGCGCCCGCCCGTTCTACGCTGCATTGACGGAGTCACCTCATGCGCATTGCGGTTATCGGCACGGGCTATGTCGGGCTGGTGTCGGGCGCCTGTTTTTCCGAGTTCGGCAGCGAGGTGACCTGCGTCGACAACGATGCCGGCAAGATCGCGCGGCTGCAGCGCGGCGACATGCCGATCTATGAACCCGGCCTGGAGCAGATCGTTGCCACCAATGCCGCCGCCGGGCGGCTCAAATTCACCACCGATCTCGCCGCCGCCGTCGGCGGCGGCCGATGCCGTCTTCATCGCGGTCGGCACGCCCTCGCGCCGCGGCGACGGCCATGCCGACTTGTCCTATGTCTTCGCCGCGGCGGAGGAAGTCGCCGCCGCGCTGGCCGGCTATACCGTGATCGTGACGAAATCGACCGTGCCGGTCGGGACCGGGCGCAAGGTCGCGGAGATCGTGCGCCGCCGCCGGCCGGACGGGCAGTTCGACATCGCCTCCAATCCCGAGTTCCTGCGCGAGGGCTCGGCGATCCAGGACTTCATGCGCCCCGACCGGGTGGTGATCGGCGCCGAGGGCGAGCGCGCCCGCGCCGTGCTGCGCGAGCTTTACCGCCCGCTCTATCTCATCGAGACGCCGATTCTCTTCACCTCGCTGGAGACGGCCGAGCTCATCAAATACGCCGCCAACAGTTTTCTCGCGACCAAGATCGCCTTCATCAACGAGATCGCCGATCTCTGCGAGAAGGTCGGCGCCGACGTCCAGGACGTGGCGCGCGGCATCGGGCTCGACGGGCGCATCGGCCGCAAGTTCCTGCATGCCGGGCCGGGCTTCGGCGGCTCGTGCTTCCCCAAAGACTGCCTCGCGCTCGCGCGCACCGCGCAGGAAGCGGGCGCGCCCCGTCAGCATCGTCGAGACGGTGGTGGCCGAGAACGACCGGCGCAAGGCCGAGATGGCCGAGCGCATCATCCGCGCCTGCGGCGGCAGCGTCGCCGGCAAGACCATCGCCGCGCTCGGCCTCACCTTCAAGCCCAATACCGACGACATGCGCGACTTGCCCGAGCCTCGCCATCATCCCGGCGCTCCAGGCAGCCGGCGCGACGGTGCGGGCGTTCGATCCCGAAGGCATGGCCGAGGCGCGGCAGCTGCTCGACGGCGTCGAGTTCTGCGCCAGCGCCTACGAGGCGATGGAAGGGGCGCACGCGCTCGTCATCATCACGGAATGGAACGAGTTCCGCGCGCTCGACCTCGCCCGGGTCAAGGCGCTGCTCAAGTCGCCGACGGTCGTCGACCTGCGCAACATCTACAAGCCCGCCGACATGGCCGAGGCCGGTTTCTACTATTTCAGCATCGGCCGCGCAGCCGGCCGAGCCCGCGCGCGGCGAACGGCGCGCGGCGCGCAACGCAGATGACGAGATCAGGACCGCGCATGAGCGTCAACAGCAAGCGCATTCTCGTCACCGGCGGCGCCGGGTTCCTCGGCTCCCATCTGTGCGAGCGGCTGATCGCGGATGGGCAACGACGTGCTCTGCGTCGACAATTACTTCACCGGCCGCAAGGACAACATCGCTCACCTCCTCGCGCACCCCGCATTTCGAGGCGATCCGCCACGACGTGTGCTTCCCGCTCTATGTCGAGGTCGACGAGATCTACAACCTCGCCTGTCCCGCCTCGCCCATCCACTACCAGCACGATCCGGTGCAGACGACCAAGACCAGCGTCACCGGCGCCATCAACATGCTGGGGCTGGCCAAGCGGCTGCGCGCCAAGGTCTTCCAGGCCTCGACCTCGGAGGTCTATGGCGACCCCACCATCCATCCCCAGACCGAGGAATATCGCGGCAACGTCAATCCGATCGGGCCGCGCGCCTGCTACGACGAGGGCAAGCGCTGCGCCGAGACGCTGTTCTTCGACTATTACCGCCAGCACCGCCTGCGCGATCCGCGTCGCCCGCATCTTCAATACCTACGGGCCGCGCATGCATCCCAATGACGGCCGGGTGGTGTCGAACTTCATCGTCCAGGCCTTGAAGGGCGAGCCCATCACCATCTACGGCGACGGCAGCCAGACGCGCGCCTTCTGCTATGTCGACGACCTGATCGAGGGTTTCGTGCGGCTGATGGCGGCGCCCGACGAGGTCACCGGGCCGATCAATCTCGGCAATCCCGTCGAGACCACGGTGGGCGAGCTTGCCGTCAAGATCATCGCGCTCACGGGATCGCGCTCGACGATGGTCTATCGGCCGCTGCCGATGGACGATCCGGTGCAGCGCTGCCCCGACATTTCCCGCGCGCGCAACGTCCTCGGCTGGGAGCCGCGCGTGGCGCTGGAGACCGGCCTCGGCAAGACCATCGCCTATTTCGACCGCCTGCTCGCCGCCGGGACCGAGGCTGCGGCAACGGCCTGATCGGCGCCGATCAGGACGCGCGCGCGCGCGTCCGCCGGCGCGGGGTGGCGCCGACCACGCCCGGCACCTTGGCGGCGGCAAGGGCTGCGCGCTGGCGTTCGGCCAGGCGGTCGACGTCGAAATCGTCGATCAGTTCGTGGAAGAGGCGGTGCCAGTTGATCTCGGCCTTGAGATGCAGGAAGACCGAGCCCAGCCCCACCGCGGCGCGGTCCATGAACACGAACTCGCGCGGCGGCTGGACGCCACCCAGGCGGCGCAGCTCGCGATGCACGTCCTCGGCGATGTCGCGGCCAGTGGTGCCGTGCTCGGGCTCCTGGATGCGGCGCTTGCGGTCCTCCAGCAGCGGCGCATAGACATAACGCGCCCACCGGTTCAGCACGTCGATGAGCGCGCGGCTCAGGGCCTTGAAGCCCCAGCTCTCGTAGGCCGCCACCGCCAGCGCCTCGTCGTCGCCTGTCGAGCGCGTCGATAGAGGTCGATCACGCCCTTGACGAAGCGCGCCGGAAAGATGCGGACGCAGCCGAAATCGAGGAGATTGATGCCGAGATCGGGCCGCACCGTGTAGTTGCCGAGATGCGGGTCGCCATGGATCACGCCGTAGAAATAAAGCGGCACGTACCAGGCGCGGAACATGTTGCGCGCGACGGTATTGCGCGCAGCGAGCGGTGCCTTGGCGGCCTCGAGAAGCGGCATGCCTTCGATCCACGTCATGGTGAGCAGGCGCCGCGTCGACAGCTCCGGCACCGGCTCCGGCACCGACACCACCGGCTCAGGCCCGAGCATGATGCGATAAAGCCGCATATGCGCCGCCTCGCGCGTGTAGTCGAGCTCCTCGCGCAGCCGGTCCGCCACCTCGGCATGGATCTCGTCGGTGGTGACGGCGCGGTCGTAGCGGTCATAGAGCGACAGCACGATCTTGAGCTGGTTCAGATCGGCTTCGACCGCCGCGGCCATGTCGGGATATTGCAGCTTGCACGCTAAAGCCCGGCCGTCGCGCGCCGACGGCGCGATGCACCTGGCCCAGCGAGGCGGCGCGCGCGGCCTCGTGCTCGAAGCTGCGGAAGCGCCGCTCCCAGTCGGGGCCGAGCTCGCCCGCCATGCGGCGCTTGACGAAGGGCCAGCCCATCGCCGGCGCGTTCGCCTGCAGCGACACCAATTCGCTGGCGTATTCCTGCGGCAGCGCGTTGGGGATGGTGGCCAGGAGCTGCGCCACCTTCATCAGCGGTCCCTTGATGCCGCCGAGCGCCGCCTTGAGATCGGCGGCATGGCGCGGCCGATCGAGCGAGAAGCCGAGATAGCGCTCGCCGGCCAGCCGCGCCGCCAGCCCGCCCATCGCGGTCGAGACGCGGACATAGCGCCGCATCCTTCCGCCGAGTGTGTCGTCCTCTGCCACCCGCGTCAGCCCATCGCTTCGAGCTCGGCGATGAAGCTCTGCGATCACCGCCAGGCCCTTGTCCCAGAAGCCGGGATCGGAGGCGTCGAGGCCGAACGGCGCCAGCAGCTCGCGATGCCGCTTGGTGCCGCCGGCGCGCAGCATGTCGAGATATTTCTCGGCAAACCCGGGTGCCGCGTCCTGATAGACGGCATAGAGCGAATTCACCAGGCAATCGCCGAAGGCATAGGCATAGACATAGAACGGCGTGTGGATGAAATGCGGGATGTAGGTCCAGTACCAGCGGTATTCGTCCTCGAAGCGGATCGCCGGCCCCAGGCTTTCGCGCTGCACGTCGAGCCAGATCTCGCCGATGCGCTCGGGCGTCAGCTCGCCGGTGCGGCGCTCGTCGTGGACGCGGATCTCGAACTCGACGAAGGCGATCTGCCGCACGACCGTGTTGAGCATGTCCTCGACCTTGGCGGCCAGCATGGTCCTGCGCCGCCGCGGATCGGTCTCGGCCTTGAGCATGGACTGGAAGGTCAGCATCTCGCCGAAGACCGAGGCGGTCTCGGCGAGCGTGAGCGGCGTGTCGGCCATGAGATTGCCTTGCGGCCCCGCCAGCACCTGGTGCACGCCGTGGCCCAGCTCGTGCGCCAGCGTCATCACGTCGCGCGTCTTGCCCTGGTAATTGAGGAGGAGATAGGGATGCACGCTCGGCACCGTCGGATGCGCGAAGGCGCCCGACGCCTTGCCGGGCCGCGCCGGCGCGTCGATCCAGGCATGCTCGAAGAAGCGCCGTCCGATCGCCGGCCATGTCCGGCGAGAATGCGCCATAGGCGTCGAGCACGATGCTCTCCGCCTCGGCCCAGGGAATGGTGCGGTCCGTGGCCTTGGGCAGCGGCGCGTTGCGGTCCCAATAGGGCGAGCGCCTCGACGCCGAACCACTTCGCCTTGAGCCGGTAATAGCGATGCGACAGGGTGGGGTAGGCGTTGCGCACGGCGGCGATGAGCGCGTCGACGACCTCGTCCTCGATGAGGTTGCCGAGATTGCGCGACGAGATCGGCCGCTTGAAGCCGCGCCAGCGGTCCTCGATCTCCTTGTCCTTGGCCAGCGTGTTGGTGACGAGCGCGAAGAGCCGCGCATTCTTCCCGAACACCTCGCCCAAGGCCTTGGCCGCCGACTTGCGCAGTCGCGGGCTGGGGGCTGGAGAGCCGATCGAGCGCCTCGGTGGCGGTGAGGTCCTTTGCCCCGACGCGAAAGCGCAACCCCGTCTCGGTCTCGTCGAAGAGCCGCGTCCAGGCGGCGCGGCCGGCGACCGACTTCTCGTGCAGCAGCTTCTCGATCTCGTCGCTCAGTTGATAGGGGCGGAAGGCGCGCAGGTCGCGCAGCCACGGCGCATAATGGCCAAGCTCCGGCGCCGCCTCCTTGGCCGCGAGCGCCGCGTCGTCGATGCGGTTGAGCTCGAGCGCGAAGAACAGGAGATGCGTGACGATGTCGTTCACCCGCTCCTGCAGGGTCTGGTAGAAGCGGCCGATCTCGGGATCGCTCATGTCGCCCGCATGGACGAGCGAGGCATAGCTCAGCACCCGGCCGAGCGTCTCCTGCATGCGCTCGTACGCGGCCACGGCCTGGCCCAACTCCGCCCCGGACAGCCCCGCGAGCTTGCCCTCGTAGCGCGTCTGGAACGCGGTGGCCGCTTCTGCGGTCGTGGCGATGTCGCGCTCGAGGCTCGCGTCGTCGCGCGCGGCATAGAGATCGCTGAGATTCCATGTGGGCAAGGGACCAAGCTCGGCGCCCTTTGTCCTTTTCCCAGTCCTTGCCACCGCCGCCATGCCCGGCCCTCCCTCGCTGCTCGCCAGCATATAGGCCAGCAGGAAATTGACGCCAAGCCACATCCCCGTTATTCGGATAGGCGGAGGGAACGATGGATTGCCGTACCTTTGCCAACCTGGCCACAATGTTCTTCGAGCAGGCGGCGCATCAGGACGAGCGGCCGTTTCTGTGGACGAAGGAAAAAGGTGCCTGGCACCCGCTTTCATGGCGCGAGACGCGGGAACGGGTCGCGCGCCTGGCGCGCGGCTTGCAGTCCCTGGGGCTGGCGCGCGGCGACCGCGTCGCCCTGGTCTGCGAGAACCGCCCGGAATGGGTGATCGCCGACCTCGCCATCCTGGCGATGGGGGGCGTCACCGTGCCGGCCTATGCCACCAATACTGCCGACGACCACACCCACATCCTCGCCAATAGCGGGGCGCGCTTCGCCATCGTTTCTACCGCTGCGCTGGCCCGGCGCCTGTTCCCGGCGGTCGACCGGGTGCCGGGCGTCGCCGCCGTCGTCGCCATCGAACCGCCGGGGGTGGAGCTCGCCGGCCCGGCCGAGCTTCATCTCTGGCAGGATGTAATGGAGCGCGGGGCGGGGCCGGTCGAGGAGGTCGAGCGCTGGGCGAAGGCGACCGGCCACGACGATCTCGCCCTCATCATCTACACCTCCGGCACCGGCGGTCCGCCCAAGGGCGTGATGACCAGCCACGGCAATGTCCTCGCCAATTGCTTTGGCGCCTGCCGCCTGCTCGAGACCATCGGCCTGGGCGACGAGGTCTTCCTGTCGTTTCTGCCGCTGTCGCATTCCTACGAGCACACCGGCGGCCTGATGTTCCCGATCGCGCTCGGCGCCGAGATCTATTTCGCCGAGCGCATCGAGGCGCTGGCCGGCAATATGATCGAGGTGCGGCCGACCATCATGACGGCGGTGCCGCGGCTCTACGAGACCATGCATCAGCGCATTCTGCGCGGCATCGAGCGCGAGGGCGGGCTCAAGGCCAAGCTGTTCTTCGCGGCCTTGCGCATCGGCCGCAAACGCATCGAGAGCCCCGGCACGCTCACGCTGGGCGAGCGGCTCTTCGACCGCATGCTGGAGCGGCTGGTGCGCGCCAAGGTGCGGGCCCGCTTCGGCGGCCGGCTCAAGGCGCTGGTGTCGGGCGGCGCGCCGCTCAACCCCGAGATCGGGATGTTCTTCCTGGCGCTCGGCGTGCCGCTCTTGCAGGGCTACGGCCAGACCGAGGCCTCGCCGGTGGTGAGCGCCAATCCGCCCAACCGCATCAAGATCGATACCGTGGGCCCGCCGTTCGAGGGCATCGAGATCAAGATCGCCGAGGACGGCGAGATCCTGGTGCGCGGCCAGTCGGTGATGAAGGGCTATTGGAACGATCCCGAGGCGACCGCCAGCACGATCAAGAACGGCTGGCTGCATACCGGCGATATCGGCGAGCGCGACGCCGACGGCTATCTCCGCATCACCGATCGCAAGCGCGATTTCATCAAGAATTCCGGCGGCGACATGATCGCCCCGGCGCGCGTCGAAGGCCAGCTCATGCTGCAACAGGAGATCGGCCAGGCGATGGTGTTCGGCGACCGGCGCCCCTACGTTGTAGCGATCGTCGTCCCGCGCCAGGAGTTCCTGGAGGCCTTCGTCCTCAAGCACAAGGCCGAAACCGATCCCGGCGCGTTTGCGCAAGCGCTCCACCAGGCCATCGCCGCGGCCGTGGAGCGCGCCAACAAGACGCTGCCACAGACCGAGCGTATCCGCCGCTTCGTCATCGCCAGTGAGCCCTTCAGCATCGAGAACGGGCTGATGACGCCGACGCTCAAGATCAAGCGCCATGCCATCCGCCAAATCTATGGCGACGCGCTCACCGCGCTCTACGAAGCCAAGGCTTGAGGATGACCGGGCCCGCGCTTGCGCGGGAGGGCGGGGGCGTGCTTCCCTGGTGTCCGACCCGCGTAGGGTCGGGATGAGGGAGGCGGCGGATGCGTAGTTACGACATCGTCGATTATGGCGAGCCCTTGCAGACCGTCGATCGCCCGACGCCCGAGCCCAGCGGCACCGAGGTGTTGCTGCGCACGCTCGCGACCGGCGTCTGCCACAGCGACCTCCATATCTGGGACGGCTATTACGACATCGGCGGCGGCAAGCGCTTCTCGCTGCGCGACCGTGGCCTGACGCCGCCGATCACGCTCGGGCACGAGATCGCCGGCGAGGTGGTGGCCGTGGGACCGGAGGGCACGGGCGTCGCGGTCGGCGACCGGCGCGTCGTCTACCCCTGGATCGGCTGCGGCACCTGCGCCACCTGCCGGCGCGGCGACGAGCATCTGTGCAATCGCCCGCGGGCGCTCGGCATCCAGCGCCCCGGCGGCTTCGCCGATCACGTGCTGGTGCCGCATCCGCGCTATCTCCTGGCGCTCGGACGCCTCACGCCGCGGCAGGCGGCGCCCTATGCGTGCTCGGGGCTCACGGCCTTCTCGGCGCTGAGCCGGATCGGGGCGGCGGTGTACCAGACGCAGCCGGTGCTGGTGATCGGCGCCGGCGGGTTGGGCCTCATGGGCTTGGCGCTGCTGCGCGCGCTCGGCGCCCATGGCGTGGTCGTCGCAGACATCGATCCCAAGAAGCGCGAGGCGGCGCTCAAGGGCGGCGCCATGGCAGTCGTCGATGCCGGCGCGGCGGACGCGGTGAAGCAGGCGCAGGTCGCGGCCAAGGCGCCGATCGGCGCCGCGATCGACTTCGTCGGCGCGGGTCCGACCGCGCGGCTCGGCATCGATGCCATCACCCGCGGCGGCAAGTATGTCATTGTCGGCCTGTTCGGCGGCGACATCACGCTCGCGCTGCCGTTCCTGCCGATCCGCGCCATCACGATCGAGGGGTCCTTCGTCGGCAGCCTCGCCGATTTCCGGGCGCTCATGGCGCTCGTGGAAGCTGGTACGGTGCCGCTGGTGCCGCTCGAGGACCGCCCGCTCGATGGGGCCGAGGCGGCGTTGCGCGATCTCAGGGCGGGGCGCATCGTCGGCCGTGCGGTGCTTCACCCCTGAAAACTTTACAATCGTTCGGTGGGACGTCACCGATCGAGAATAGTATCATTTAATTACAGTGACTTATCGCGCGCGGCGCAGATTTTGCACGCGGTGTATCTGACAGCGCTTGAGGTCACGGGCAATGATTATCGAAAAGGCGGTTGCGTCCAATATCGTCGCGCAGATCGGCTCCCTGATCGGCACCGAGAAATGGCCGCTCGACCCGCCGCCCGCCGACACGATGCGGGCGATCGATTTCTACCCGACCGCCGATTTCGTGCGCGCGCTGGTGCTGTGCGCCCAGGGGTTCAAGGCCGCGCATGGCTACCTGCCGCTGCTCGCCTCGCCGACGAGCTTTAACGAGCATATCTTTGCGCGCAAATTCCTCTCCCCGCTGCCGATGCCGTCGCTGGCGGACAAGCTGCTGGCCCAGGACCATGTGCGGGCGCGGCTCGGCGAGGATCTGCTCCCGACCGTGGTCTGGGTAGGGGATGATGTCGCCGAGCTTTTCACCGCCAAGTTGCCGTCCGGCCGCTTCGTGCTGAAGGCGAACAATGGCAGTGGTACCAATCTGTTCCTGGACTTGCCGGGTGATTTGACGACCAAACGTGAGGAGATCGAAAAGCGAGCGACGGAATGGCTGCGGTCCCGCTTCGGCTACGACACGGGCGAGTGGCAGTACTGCACCTTCAAGCCGAAACTGTTCCTCGAGGGCTTCCTGAATTTCGGGGGCGGCCGCGCATTGGATGAGTACAAATTCCATTGTTTCCGGGGGAAGGTTCGCCTCATCAAGCTCATCGTGGACCGCTTCACGCGCGCGCGGGCTGCGTTCCACGATCCATCCTGGAAGTATTTTCCCGTGCTGACGACGCAGGAGCCGATCGAGCGCCCGCGCCCGCGCAACCTCGACGACATGATCCGCGTCGCGGAGACCCTGGCCGAAGGAATGGAGTTTGTGCGGATCGATCTCTATTCGGACCAGCGCTCGATCAAGTTCAGCGAGTTCACCTACACCCCCGGCAACGCGAACACCATTTACAGCGACTTCAAATTCGACCGCTGGCTCGGCGGACACTTCGCCAAGAGCGCGGGCCAGTAGCGCCGCCGCGACGATCGAGGTCACGGGCGATGATCATCGAAAAGGCGGTTGCGGCCAACATCGTCGCACAGATCGGCTCGCTGATCGGCACCGAGAAATGGCCGCTCGACCCTCCGCCGGCCGACACCCTACGGGGGATCGACTTCTATCCCATGGCGGATTTCGTGCGCGCCCTCGTGATGTGCGCGCAAGGGTTCAAGGGCACGCATGGCTATGTGCCGCTGCTCGGCTCGCCGACGAGCTTCAACGAGCACATCTTCGCCCGCAAATTCCTCGCTACCCTGCCACTGCCGTCGCTGGCGGACAAGCTTCTGGCCAAAGAATACGTGCGGGCGCGGCTCGGGGACGATGTCCTCCCGACCGTGGTCTGGGTAGGGGACAATGTCGGCACGCTCTTGACAGCCGAGTTGCCAGCGGGTCGGTTTGTCCTCAAACCGAACAATGGCTACGGCGCCAATCTGTTCCTGAACCTGCCCGGCGATCTCTCGACGCGGCGCGAGGAGATCGAGAAGCGGACAGCGGAATGGCTGCGATCCCGGTTTGGCTACGACACCGGCGAGTGGCAGTATTGTACCTTCCAGCCGAAACTGTTCCTCGAGGGCTTTCTCGATTTCGCCGGCACCGCCACGCCGGACGACTACAAGTTCTACTGCTTCCGGGGAAAGGTTTGTCTCATCGAGGTCGTCGGGGACCGCTATACGCACATCGGCGCGGGCTTCTTCGATCTCGCCTGGAAGCAGTTCCCGGTGGCCTATCGCAGCGGGCCGATCCAGCGCAAGCGGCCGGGCAACCTCGCCGACATGATCCGCGTCGCCGAGACGATCGCCGCGGAACTGGAGTTCGCGCGGATCGATCTCTATTCGGATCTCAAATCGGTCATCAAGTTCGGTGAAATCACGTTCACGCCGGGCAGCGCCAACCTGCATTTCAGCGACTTCAAATTCGACCGCTGGCTCGGCGGTTGCTTTGCCGCGACCGCAAGGAAGTAGCTTCTCTTCAACTGACGGGATGCGGGCAGAGGGAGGCGGGAACGCTTGACGTTCCCCGTCGTTCGCCCTCGCGCGGGCTTTCTCGCGCCCGCGGACGAGGCGAGGAGCTTCCCATGCGCGTCGTGTTTCGCAATCTCCTCATGGCATTGGCCGCGGGGATGGCACTGGTGGCCTGTTCCGCGGGGTCCGGCCTGCCGATGCTCCCGGCAACCGCCGATACCGATGCGGCCTACCGCCTCGGGCCGGGCGACCAGCTCAACATCAAGGTGGTCGGCGCGGAGGACATCACCGGCGAGTACCCGGTGTCCGACAGCGGCACCATCAGCGTGCCGCTCGTCGGCGACGTGAAGGCGGCGGGCCTCACCCGCAGCCAGCTCGAGCACGAGATCGCCGCCGGTCTCGCCCAGGGCTACATCCGCAATCCGCGCGTCAATGTGTCGATCACGAAATATCGTCCGTTCTATATCTATGGCGAGGTCGCTAAGCCCGGCGAATATCCTTATGCCAGCGGCATGCGCGTGCTCAATGCGATCGCGACGGCCGGCGGCTACACTTATCGCGCCAACAAGGGTTATGTGGTCGTGACGCGCCATGGCCAGGAGGCGAGGGCGGAAGGCGCGACGCCGATTCAGCCCGATGACGTGATCCAGGTCCCCGAACGCCTGTTCTGATCCGGCTCCACCAAAAAGTTCGCGACGTCGGGAACCATTCTAGCCGGCGATTGTCCTGTCTTGCGTGGGGGACGAGGGACAACGATGACACTTCCCTCCGTGCGTGAGCGCGGTGCGCGACAGCTCCGGGCTCTGGGCGCAACGCTTGGCGTCATGCTGAGCGGCGCTGCTGCGGTCTCGGTCGATGAGACCCAAGTCCCCTATAGGGTTCGGCCGCCTGCTGCCGCGGCGTCGGGAAATGTCCAGACGGCGGACAACATGATTCAGAGCCGGCCGGCCCCGGTGGTCCTGCCGCTCCAGCCCACGCGACGCACGCGGCCCGACGGTGAGCCCAGTAACCAGCGTGTCCTCATGCTTATGCTGCTCGGCGGCGCCGCCGGCTCGGCCGGCCCGTTCGGACGGCTCGGACAGTAGCCTAGATGCCGGGGATGCCGGGCCGTGCGAGCGCGTTGATGCCGAACGCAAGCTGCCGCGCGACGCAGTCGTAGCTCACATCGCTCATGTGCAGCCGGTCGCGCGCCAGCATCGTCGCCAGCGGCATGCGGCCTTCCTCGGCCCAATGCCGCATCACCGCAAAGCGCGGGAAGAGCGGCACGTCCTCGTCATAAGCGATGACGCCGAGAACATGCAGCATCTCGCGGTAGTGCTCATGCTGGAGCACGGCGGGCGCATATTGCGGGTTCATCAGCATCACGTCCGCGCCCGCGGCCCTGATCCGGGCAATGCCGGCGCGGACCGCAGCGCCGATGGGGGTGGGATCGCGGTCGCGCAGGACGTCGTTGGTGCCGACCTGCCAGATGACGAGATCCGGCTTTGCCGTCAGCACGTCGCGATCGATCCGGGCGGCCATGCCCTGCGCCTCGTCGCCACCGACGCCGCGGTTGATCACCCGCACCCGAACGCCCGCAAATTGCTTCGCCAGCAGCGCGCCAAGCCGGCTGGGATAGGAATATTCCGGCCGCGTCGCGCCGGTCCCGAACGTCGAGGACGAGCCGAGCGCGACGATCGTCAGCGTGCCGCCTGTCGCGACGCGGTGCGCCACATGCGGCAGCGGCCGTTCCATCGTCGCCAGCGCGTCATCGACTTCGCAGCGATCGCTGGCGGCGCTGGCGCTGCGCCCGGCGGGCGTGAGCAAGATCGTCGCTGCCGCAGCGAGCCCCAACAGAACCAGCGCCGCGGCGCCGTGGCGGCCGAAACGGACGGGTTGGCCGTTACTGTGCGCCATGGTCGATCGCCCGCGCCAGGTTCTCGCCGAGACAGCGATAGACCTCCTTGGCGACCTGAGTCCGCTGGTTTCTGGGCATATCGACGAAATTGAACACGCCTGCCTCGCTCCAATACCGCATTATATCGAACCGCCGGAACAGGTATACATCCTCGAGATCGGCGGCCTGATGCAGCGCTTCGAGGTAAGGCGCGAAATCGATCACCGTGTCGGTACTGGGATTGTACTGCATGTCGACGACCATGATATCGAATTTGTGGTGCCGCAGTGCAGCAATTCCTGCCTCGAACGCGCCTGCGAACTCGTCGACATCGATACCGCGCACGGCATCGACGGTGCCGGTCTCCCAGATGACGAGCGTCGGATCGGCGGGAATGACGTCGGTGTCGAAGCGCGTCACCATCGTTGCGGTCGTCTGGCGCGGAACGCCTTTGTTGATGACGGTGATGGCAACTTCGGGATGGCGGCGCTGAAGCGCTTCCTGGAGCCGGTGGGGATAGCTGTTCTCCTCGCCATTGCCGGCGGCCGTGCCGGCGGTCGAGGCGCCGCCGATGGCGACGATGCGCAATGGCTTTTTGGCCTTGAGACGTTCGGCGGTTGCCGCGAGCTTCGGGTCGTCGTCGATGAGCTCCTGCGGCACCGTGCACACGGCGGCATCGCCTTCGGCCATGACCCGCCCTGCGCCGGCGGTAATGACGCCGGCAAGCACAAGGCCGGGCAGGAGGAACAAGGCACGGCGGCTCATCGTGATCACTCCGAAGGGGCGGGCTGGGCGGAGGATGGGGCGCGGGGACGTCGGCTCGCCGTCTTGAACCATTGCAGGAGCAGGGCCGTGCCGAACATCATCGCGATGCCGGCGGCGTTGACGGCCATCTGCATCGGAATGCCGGATTGGAGTTCCGACAGCACGAAGTGTGCGAACACCGACATCAAGATGCCCAAGCAGAAGACATAAAGGGAGTTCTGGCCGCACAGCACGATCGGGCGCGCCCAGCGCGAGGTCAGGAACCGGCTCTCGGGCATGACAAAATAGAGGGCCGTGATGGCCAAAGCGAGAAAGCTGAAGAGCCGCAGCGGCGCGAGATCGGTCTTGTCGAGCGTGAGATACCAGAGCTTGAGAAAGAAAGGCGGGAAGGGATCGTAGAACGAATGCGCCATCCAACTGAGCGAGATGAGCATGATGCCGCTGGCGACAGCGACGGCGAAGCGCGACAGAAGCCGCGGCGGCCTGAGCGGCGGCAGGCCGCGGGCGCGGGCATGGCCGAGGCTCGCGCCGATGACGAACAGGAATTGCCACGCCAGAGGATTGAAGTACCACACCCGCGCATCGGGATAGGTGTGCAGCGCCCAGCCGCGACTGAGTGTCAGGCCATAGAGGATCGCCGACAGCACGCCCGGCAGCAGCGGATGCCGCTCCAGCCCCAGGAGGACGAGCGGGAAGGCGCCCAAAAGCACGATATAAAGCGGCAGGATGTCTAGAAAGTTGGGCTGGAAATCGAGGAACAGCGCGCGGATGATGGCGATGTGCGGCGCGTTCAGGAAATCACCGACGCCGAGCTCATCAGCGTACATCGGGTTTTGCAGCGCGATGAGCGTGTAGGACACCTCCGCCGTAAAGATGACGAAGAGGAAGATGTGCGCCACATAAAGCTGCCAGACGCGGCGATAGATCTGCGCGATGGCGAGGAGCGGCCCGTTGCGCCGCAGGCTCTGGCCATAGACGAGGGCCGCGGTATAGCCGGAGATGAAGATGAACACCTCGGCCGCGTCGCAAAACGCGATCGAGTGAAGCGTGAAGTTGGAAAGCAGGTTCTCCGGAATATGGTCGATGAAAATGAAAATCAGCGACAGCCCGCGGAAGAAGTCGAGCCGCAGATCCCGGCCATTCATGGCATGATCCCACGCATGACCGCATCATAGCGGCGCGCGCGCGCTGGCCCAAGCGGGGAGGGTCGAAGAATGTCCGATGAGAACGACAACCAAGCCTTGATCGCGGCGGCGGAGGCGGTGCGCGCCAATGCCTACGCGCCCTATTCGCTAGTGGCCGTGGGGGCGGCGATCCGCGCCGAGGACGGCCGCCTCTATGTCGGCGCCAACGTCGAGAACGCGTCCTATCCCGAAGGCACGTGCGCCGAGGCCGCAGCGATCGCGGCGATGATCGCGGGCGGCGCGCGACGGATCGAGGCGATGGCCGTTGCCGGTGCCGGGCCGGAGCCGACGCCGCCCTGCGGCGGCTGCCGCCAGCGCATCGCCGAATTCGCCCAGCCCGGGACCGCGATCCATCTCGCGTCCGCCGCGGGCGCACGCCGCAGCGTTACACTCGGCGAGCTTCTCCCGCTCGCCTTCGGGCCGGCACACCTGTCGCGCTGAGACTCAGATCGGTCGCTGGATGGGCTCCGTGCGCCCTTCGACTACGCGCCTTCGGCGCTGCGCTCAGAGGGAGAAAAAAATCTTACCTCACCCTGAGCGCGAGCGCAGCGAGCAGTCGAAGGGCGCACGCTGCCCGTTCAACTCAGATCGCGTCGAGCTGCCAGGCGATGTCGTTGGCGATATTCCAGAGATAGCCGATGTCGGCGGTACCGACGAGGGCGTAGGAATGGCCGTGGTGGCGCCAGTAGAGCAGGTTGAGATCGTCGCGCCGGTCGAAGGTGGGCGCGAGGTCGGGCTTGTTCGAGGTCCCGACCACGACAGTGAGCGGCCCCAGCGCCTTGTTGTCGGTGGTGTAGAAGAGCTGCGTCGCCGGGCGGCCTTCGACGATGAGGAAGCGCGCGCCCTGGAACACCAGGCCCCACGGCTTCAGGTTCGGCAGGCGGAAGTCGGACGGCAGCTTTTGCGTGACCTTGCGCACATCGCCGCTGTTGGCAGGCACGTCGGCCAGCGCCACGTCGTTGGGGCCGGCATTGACGAAGAGCTTGTGATAGCCGGCGATGCTGTCGAGCCAGTTTCCCGACGCGAGATTGATGTTGGCCTGCTGCGTCGCGGTCACGACACTTTCATCGGCGGCGAAGAAGCCCAGGCCGGTGCCGACCAGAAGGCCTGCGAGCGAGGCCGCCACGGGAATGCCGATCCACCAGCGCCGATCGCCCATGTGGCGCCTGAGGCGCGAGGCAAAGCTCACGATCTCGGCCGTGGGCGTGCCGCGCGCGGCGGCGATCAGACGGTCGGGCAGCGGCTCGCGCACGACATCGTCGAAGGCCGAACGCAGCCGCGCCGCGCTTTCGCTCAGGCGCGCTGCACGCTCGCGCAGCTCCGCATTGGCCTCCAACGCCGCCGCGATCTCGGTGCGCTCGCTCTCGCCGAGCTCGCCATCGAGATAGGCGATCAGTCTCTCGTCAGCCGGCTGCGCCATCGTGCATGCTCCTCCGGAGACTGCCGCCCGCCTCGAGCTTCGCCTGCAACGCGATGCGTGCTCGTGCCAGCCGGCTCATGATCGTTCCGATCGGCACCTCGGCAATCTCCGCTGCCTCCTTATAACTCAATCCGTCGACTGTCACGAGCATCAGAGCGGTACGCTGTTCCGGCGGCAGCTCGTCGAGGACGGCGCGGATTTCGCGCAGGGCGATTCGCGCCTCCACCCGGCGCACCGACTCGTCGGTGCCGACCCGCAAAGCCTCGTCCTCGCTCGCTTCCTTGCGAACATCTCGTGCACGAACCTGATCGATCCATATCGTTTGCACGATGCGAAACATCCAACTATCGAACCGCGTCCCCTCCTGGAACTGGTGCGCACGGGCGAGCGAGCGCTCGCAGGCCGCCTGGACGAGATCGTCGGCCTCTGCGGCCGATCGGGCCAGACCGCGCGCAAAGCGCCGCAACCTCGGCAGGACGGCAATGAGCTGGTCGCTAAAGGACGGGCTCATCGCCCCAATCCCTGGTTGCCCAGGGCCGACCGAGCTAATTTGACAGGGTGACAACGGGTAACGATTGGACTTATTCCCTGGCGCAAAGGGGGTCGCCTTGGCGTCCTGTCGTTGGCCCGGGTTTTAAGCCCCGGGTTGACGGCCGCACGATTGGGGGGTGACCGCCGGACGCCAGTTTAGCACGGAGCGGAAGCGTGAGAAGAGCGGCACTCGGCGCGGCGGTCGCGGTGGCGACGGTGCTCATGGCAGGCGCGGCGCGGGCCGACTGCGCCGCCGAGGTGGAGGCGGCGCGCCAGCACGTGGCCGCCGTCAAGGACGAGGCGAAGCGCCGGGAGCTGTCGCTCCTCCTCGACAAGGCGGCGAAGGATGCCAAGGCCGGGCGCGAGCAGCTCTGCCTTGACGCGCTGGTCCGCGCCCAGGCGCTGCTGCACTGACCTCCCGCCCGGCCGCATCGGCCTGCCATTATCCTTCACAAATTGCCAACGGCGCGGCATAACGGGGCGTCGCCGGGCCTTGTGGGCGCGGCGATCCACGCACGAAGGATAATCGCCTCAATGAAAATCAGCGTACCGAAGGAGCGCCGTCCGCACGAGCGCCGGGTGGCGGCGTCGCCCGACACCGTGAAGCGGTTCGTCGGCATGGGGCACGAGGTGATCATCGAGACCGGCGCCGGCATGGGCGCCGCCTTTACCGATGAGGCGTATCAGGCCGCGGGTGCAACTATCGCGCGCGACGCGGCGGCGGCGCTGGGCGCGGGCGAGATCGTGCTCAAGGTGCAGCGGCCGCTGCCGGAGGAACTGCCGGCGATGAAGCGCGGCGCGGTGCTGATCGGCATGCTCGGGCCGTTGCAGTATCCCGAGGACATCCCTACCTGGGCCGCCGCGGGCTTGGCCTGCTTTGCCATGGAGCTGGTGCCGCGCATCAGCCGCGCGCAGGCGATGGACGTGCTGTCGTCCCAGGCCAATCTCGCGGGCTATCGCATCGTGCTCGAGGCAACGGTCGCGTTCGGCCGGGCGATGCCGATGATGATGACAGCGGCCGGCACCGTGGCGCCGGCCCGTGTCCTGGTGATGGGCGCGGGGGTCGCAGGGCTGCAGGCGATCGCCACGGCGCGGCGGCTGGGCGCGGTGGTATCGGCGACCGACGTGCGACTCGCCGCCAAGGAGCAGGTGGAAAGCCTCGGCGCCACCTTCCTCACCGTCGATCTCGAAGCGATGAAGGCGATGGAGACCGCCGGCGGCTATGCCAAGGAGATGGGCGCGGACTTCGCGCGGCGCCAGCGCGAGCATGTGGGCGAGGCGCTGAAGAAGATCGACATCGCCATCTGCACGGCGCTGGTGCCCGGGCGCCGCGCGCCGGTGCTCTTGACGCGCGACATGGTGGCGGGGATGCGCCCCGGCTCGGTCGTCGCCGACCTCGCGGTCGAGCAGGGCGGCAACGTCGAGGGCAGCGTCGCCGGCGAATCGGTGGTCACGCCCGGCGGCGTCACCATCCTCGGCCCGTTCAACGTGCCTTCGCTCATCGCGGTCGATGCGAGCCAGCTCTACGCCCGCAACCTGATGGCGTTCCTCGGCCTCATCATCGACAAGGACAAGCACCTCGCCATCGATATGGCCGACGAGATCATCAAGGCGACGCTGTTGACGCGCGACGGCGCGGTCGTTCATCCCCAGTTCGCCGCGGCGCCCGCGCCGGCGGCAGGAGCCTGATCCCATGAGCCACGCGGCCGCGGTCGCCGGCACGGCGCCGGACCTCATCGTCTTCTTTCTCACCGTTTTCGTGCTGGCGGTGTTTGTTGGCTATTACGTGGTCTGGCGCGTCACGCCGGCGCTGCACTCGCCGCTGATGAGCGTCACCAATGCGATCTCGAGCGTGATCATCGTCGGCGCCCTCATCGCCGCCGGTCCCGCCGGGGTGAGCTTTTCCAAGGCGATGGGCTTCGTTGCCGTGACGCTGGCGTCGATCAACATCTTCGGCGGCTTCATCGTCACCCAGCGCATGCTGCAGATGTTCAAGAAAAAATCCTGACGGAGAACGTCCCCGTGAGTCCTGATCTCGCAGCACTTCTCTACCTGGTCGCCTCCATCTGCTTCATCATGGCCTTGAGAGGGCTGAGCTCGCCGGTGACGGCGCGCGGCGGCAATCTCTTCGGCATCGTCGGCATGGTGATCGCGGTCGCAACGACCTTGGCCTCGCCAGGGGTGGTGAGCTACGGCGTCATCCTCGCCGGCATCGTCATCGGCGGCGCCATCGGCACCTTCATCGCGCTGCGCATCCAGATGACGGCGCTGCCGCAGCTCGTCGCCGCCTTCCACAGCCTGGTCGGGCTGTCGGCGGTGTGCGTCGCCGCGGCAGCGTTCTATGATCCCGCCGCCTACGGCATCGGCGTGGCGGGCGCGGTCGAGCGCGGCAGCCTTGTGGAGATGAGCCTCGGCACCGCGATCGGCGCCATCACCTTCACCGGCTCGGTCGTGGCCTTCGCCAAGCTCCAGGGGCTCGTCACCGGCAAGCCGCTGGTGTTCCCCGGGCAGCACCCGTTCAATGCCTTGCTCGGGATCGCTCTCGTCGCGGCGATCGTGTGGCTGGTGGTGGCGCAATCGGCGCTGGGGTTCTGGGTCATCGTCGTGCTCTCGCTCGTGCTCGGGTTCCTGCTGATCCTGCCGATCGGCGGCGCCGACATGCCGGTCGTAATCTCCATGCTCAATTCCTATTCGGGATGGGCGGCCTGCGGCATCGGCTTCACCCTCACCAACAGCCTCCTCATCATCACCGGCGCGCTGGTCGGCTCCTCGGGCGCGATCTTGAGCTACATCATGTGCAAGGGGATGAACCGGTCGATCTTCAACGTCATCCTCGGCGGCTTCGGCACCGAGGGCGGCACCGTGGCGGCCGGCGGGGCCTCCGACCGCGCGGTCAAGTCCGGCAGCGCCGAGGATGCGGCCTTCATCCTCAAGAATGCGAGTTCGGTCATTATCGTGCCCGGCTATGGCATGGCGGTGGCGCAGGCCCAGCACGCGCTGCGCGACATGGCCGACCATCTGAAGCACGAGGGCGTTACCGTGCGCTATGCTATCCATCCCGTGGCCGGCCGCATGCCCGGGCACATGAACGTGCTGCTGGCCGAGGCCAACGTGCCCTATGACGAGGTCATGGAGCTCGAGGAGATCAACCGCGACTTCGCCACCGCCGATGTGGCCTATGTCATCGGCGCCAACGACGTGACCAACCCCGCCGCCAAGACCGATCCCTCCTCGCCGATCTACGGCATGCCCATCCTCGATGTCGAGAAGGCCAAGACCGTCCTTTTCGTCAAGCGCTCGATGGCCTCGGGCTATGCCGGCGTCGACAACGAGCTGTTCTTCCGCGACAACACGATGATGCTCTTCGGCGACGCCAAGAAGATGACCGAGGAGATCGTCAAGGCGCTGGAATAGCCCGATCGTTTGAAGTTGAACCATGCTGTCGTCGCCCCGGCGAAGGCGATTCAGCCAGAGCTGATCAGCCAGGTCTGTGTTTTTTTGCGCGTCATGGCCGGCGCAGGCCGGCCATCCACGTCCTTTCGGGTGACTGAAGTCACGGATGCCCGTGACAAGCACGGGCATGACGCAGGGGAGCTAAGAGGACGGCGACGCGGCGCGCCGCCGTTGCGGCTTAGTAGCCTTCGCGCTCCAGGCGCTTGCGCAGGAGCTTGCGGTAGCGGCGGACGGCCTCGGCCTTCTCGCGGGCGCGGCGTTCGGACGGCTTCTCGTAGCTGCGGCGGAGCTTCATCTCGCGGAACACTCCTTCGCGCTGCATCTTTTTCTTGAGAGCGCGCAACGCCTGGTCAACATTGTTTTCGCGAACAAGGACTTGCACGAGGCTCCTCTCCTTTTCAACCGGAACGAAACGGGCCGCGACGGGTTGTCGGGAATCGCCCTTTCCATAGCATGGGCGCGCGACCTTGTGAAGAGTGCGGCCGGCGGGGCGCTTTACCGGCTGGACCGCTTCCCCCATATTAACGCTATGGCCATTCTCAAGATTGCCCGCATGGGCCATCCCGTGCTGCGCGGCGTGGCGGCGCCGGTCGCCGATCCGACCGCGCTGGAGATCCGCCGCCTCGTCGCCGACATGACCGAGACGCTGGCCGATATCGGCGGCGCCGGGCTTGCCGCGCCGCAGGTGCATGTGCCGCTGCGCGTCGTCATCTTCCGCGTACCGGAGGAGCGGGTCATCGGCGAGGACGACGATCGCCCCCAGGAGCTTCTGGCGCTGGTCAATCCGGTGATCGAGCCGGTGGGCGAGGCGCGCGAACTCGGCTGGGAGGGGTGTCTCTCGGTGCCGGGCCTGCGCGGCGCGGTGTTGCGCTTCGCCCGCATCCGCTATCGCGCCGCGACGCCGGACGGCGGCACTGTCGAGCGTACCGCCGCCGGATTCCACGCCCGCGTGGTGCAGCACGAATGCGATCACCTCGACGGCATTCTCTATCCCCAGCGCATGAGCGATCTGAGGCTGCTCGTCTTCAACGAGGAGGGCGCGCGCTATCCGATCGATCTCGGCGCGATAACGGCGCGGGCGACGGCTTGAGCATGGACGAGGCTGCACGCAAGGACGCGCTTCTCGCCGCCCTCATGCCGGACGTGGCGTTCGACGGCTGGACGTGGGAGGCGATGCGCGCCGCCGCGCGCCGCATCGACATGGCCGAGGACGAGCTGCTGGCGCTTTTTCCGGACGGCCCGCGCGGGCTTGTCGAATGGTTCAGCCATTGGGCCGACCGCCTCACGCTCGAGACGATGGCGTCGCGCCCGCTCGACGGGATGAAGCTCGGCGCGCGCATCGCGCAGGGCGTGGAGACGCGGCTCACGCTGCTCGCCCCGCATCGCGAGGCGGTGCGGCGCGGGCTCGGCCTGCTCGCGCTGCCGCAGAACGCGGCGCTGGGCGTGCGGCTCCTCTATGACACCGTCGATGCGCTGTGGTACGCGGCGGGCGATACGGCGACCGATTTCAGCTTCTATTCCAAGCGCGGCATCCTGGCCGGCGTCTATGCCGCGACGACGCTGTACTGGCTCGACGACCGCTCGCCCGACGGCGCCGCAACTCAAGCGTTCCTGGAGCGGCGCCTGGCCGAAGTGGCGGCGCTGCCGCGCCTGCGCGCACGGGTCGAGCGCGTCTTCGATGTTCTCCCCAATCCGCTGCGCCTCCTGCGCCAGATGCGCCCGCGGTTCTAGGAGCGCTGGCTTGCCGGTGCGCCATCGAGAACGACACCGCACGGGTCAAACCGGATGGTTGCGTGCCGCGGTACTGGGCGCGGACGACGGCATCGTTTCGACGGCGAGTCTGGTGCTGGGTGTCGCGGCTGCGCACGGGAGTCACAGCAACGTCCTGGTGGCAGGGGTCGCGGGCCTGGTCGCGGGGGCCATGTCGATGGCTGCGGGCGAGTATGTGTCGGTGCATTCACAGGCGGACACCGAGCAGGCCGACCTCGAGCGTGAGCGCGCGGAACTCCGCGCGGACGTCAAGGGCGAGCATAACGAACTGACGGCGATTTACGTTGGTCGCGGCCTCGATCCCTCGCTTGCGCGACAGGTCGCCGAGCAGCTCATGGCTCATGACGCCATCGGCGCGCACGCGCGCGACGAACTCGGCATCTCCGAGACCCTGAGAGCCCGCCCGATCCAGGCGGCGTTCGCGTCGGCCAGCAGCTTTGCCGTTGGCGCAGCCCTGCCGCTCTTCGTTACGGCCGTAGCTCCGAAGTCGAGTCTGATCATTTCGGTGGCTGGAACTTCACTGCTTTTTCTTGCGCTTTTAGGTGCATGGGCGGCGCGCGCCGGCGGCGCACGCGTGATGCCCGGTGTGATGCGGGTCACGTTTTGGGGGGCTCTGGCCATGGGCATGACGGCCGGCGTCGGAGCGATATTCGCAGCAGTCGTGTGAGGCAGACCCAGCGAAGACGCTGCCTAGAGGGGTCTCGGCCGTCCCCCCGTGCGGCCTTGATCTTGCGGCGCGACTGGGCCAGCGCTTGTCGGCATTCTCGGTCGTGTCTGACGCGCGATCTCCGCGTTGAGCTCTGCCCCGATCAAGGTGACGTACGCGCTCAAGTAGAACCACAGCAACAAGATGATGACCGCGCCGAGGGAGCCGTAAGTCTTGTCGTAACTCCCGACCTTCGAGACATAGATCGTGAATGAGGCCGAGACCAGGAGCCACAGGCACGTCGCGGTTACGGCGCCCCAGCTCACCCAGTGCCCCTTCGGCTGAGCCCGGTCGGGGGCGTAGTGATAGACGATGGCCAGCGCGATGCTGACGATCCCTGCAAGGGCCGGCCAGCGGACGAGCGCGATGGTGTGGCTCCATGCTGCGGGCAGCGGCAGCACGCCAAGGGCGACAGGCAGCAGCGCGAGGAGCGCCAGAGCCGCGATGCCGAAGAGCGCGAGCCCGGCCGTGAGCGCCACGGCATGCAGGTTGAACCGGACGAAGCTGCGATTTTCCGTCTCGCCATAGCAGATGTTGACCGCCGTCATCAGCATCCCCGTGGCCGATAACGCGCTCCAGAATGCCAGCAGGCCACTGATAATGAGGCCAATGCCGTATCGGCCCGGCGGACCCTCGACAAAGGCCTGGAGCCAGGTCGCGATGAGGGTGACGGCTTCCGGCGGCAGGATCCCCTGCATGGACGTGACCTGCCGCTCCACCATGATGGGGTCGGCGATGAGGCCGTAGAGCGACACCACGGCCGTCAGCGTCGGAAAGATGGACAGCAGCGCATAGAAGGCGACCCCGGCGGCGAGCGCCGAGAGGTTGTCCCGACTGATGCGCTGCCACGTACACGTCAGAATCGTCCACCAGACCGGCATTACTCCGCCACCGACGAAATTCCGACGACGTCATGCTGGTGAAGGGTGGCGGCGGGCCGTTGGCGAGCGGATTCTCTCGCCGCGTCGACAATGTGCTCGACGGCCTGGTGCAGCGACGTGACGACGAGATCGGCGCCTGTCTCCGCCCGAGCGTGACGCAGTTCCGCGCCTTCTTCGGTAAGCGTCCAAAACCCGACAAAAATTTTAGCGCCAGGCAGCTTGCGGCGCAGCCGCCGCACGAGAAAGCGGGCGTTCGTGAAGCCGCCCGGCTCCAAGTAGGAAAGGCACGCCAATTGCACGCGCGTCGCGTCGAACCGGTAGAGATTGGCCGGTGACACCGCCTCCCGCGGCACCACCTGGGCGCCGATCCCGTGCCTTTCCAGGAGCTGCGCCAGCATCGCGGCGGCAGCCTCGTCGAGCGACCCGCGGCCGGCTATGCACATCGCCGCGCCTTCGCGCCAGGCCGGCGCCAGGTCTGCGGGCGTGAGAACCGGCGATGACGCCGCGGCCTTCGCCGCGGCCTCTTTGGGGGCGGTCGGCGCTGCGTCGTCGTGGTCGGACAAGTCGTCGATGACGCCGTCGACGGCCTCTTTTATTTGCACCCGGCGGCGATGGTCGAGCGTGCCGCGGTTGACGTCCAACTGGGCGAGCGCCAGCCCCTGGATGGCGACGTCGTCGTAGTAGGCCGAGAGGGGCTTTTCCTGCAGAAACTTTTCGGCCTGGGCCGCCGCTTCGTCGGGATCGCCGGCGAGCATGCGCTGATAGAAGCTCTCTTCCGGCGCCAGGGCGGGCTCGTTGCCGAGGATCACGTCGAGAAATTCCAGACGATCCACGTGGCGGCCAAGGACGACAAGACACACCGTCAGGGGCGTGGATAAAAGGAGCCCGATGGGTCCCCACAGCCAGGTCCAGAAGACCGCGGCGACGACGACCGCCACGGCCGAAAGTCCGGTGCTATGGGAATAGAGATGGGGCTCGACGAGTTGACCTGTGATGGACTCGGCCGCGGCGAAAAGCGCGATGGTCCACAACAGCATCGACCACCCGGGATCGACCGCCACGGCAATCGAAGCCGCAAGGGCGGCGGCAATCACCGCGCCGATATAGGGCACAAAGCGCAGCAACATCGCCAGGACGCCGGTGAGGACCGGGTTTGGCACGCCGATGAGCCATAATCCGGCGCCGATCACCATGCCGAAGCCCGCATTGATCGCGGTCTGCAGCAGGAGATAGCGGCTGAGACGCTGCGCGGCGTCGTCGAGCGCTTCCGTTGTCCGGCGCAGATCGCGCGAGCCCGCGAGCCGGATGAAGCGGTCGCGCAGATCTTCCCGTTGCAGCAGGAAGAAGATGACGAAAACGATGACGACGCCGGACGTCGTCAGAGGCTGGAGCAGCGGCCCGATGACGTGTTCGACAACCTGTAGGGCGCTAGAATCGGTTTGGTGGATCTCGACGAGAACCGGCTTTTGCGGTGCGCCGGCGCGCCCGGCGACGGGCGCGCTGGCCCTGATGTCATCGGCCCCTTCGGTCGTTTTGGTGATGTCGTTGCCAAGGTTCGTCAGCATCTGCGAGGCGCGGCCGACGATGCCGCTGCTGGCGGCGCTGCCGCGCAGCGCATGGATCTTCTGCGCGATGTTGGTTTCATACTGCGGGAAGGTCTGGGCCAACTCGACAAGCTGGCTGCCCAGGAGCGCGCCGACGCCGAAGATCAGAAGGAAAGCGAGCACGACCGCGGCGATGATCGACGGCACGCGGCCGAAATGCCATCGCCGCAGCAGCATCACGAACGGCCCGAGCGCGAAACTCAGGAGAATGGCCAGCGCCAACGGCACGAACACGTCGCGCCCGAAATAGAGCGCAGCTATGACGATGATGCCGACCGCCAAGGTTCGCAAACCCGAAGACGGCGCTCCGGCCGCCCGGACCTCATGGGCGGATCGATCTCCGGTCGGGCTAACAACGTCGGACATCTGCCCCTCGGATGAGGCTGGGGGTTAACACGACCACACGATGGTACAGATGCGTACGATTGCGTTTACGCCGCCGGGCCGAGCTTAATGTGGGGAAAGGACGAACGAGGGCTAGCCTCGGAAACTACTCAGCATCCGTACGACGCCCGGCTCAGCCCCGCGGCTTCAGCGTGGTGACGTGGCCCATCTTGCGGCCGGGCGTGGCCTCGGTCTTGCCGTAGAGGTGGAGCTTGGCGCGGGGGTCGGCGAGGTATTCGGCCCAGCGCTCCACCTCGGGCCCGATCAGGTTCTTCATCACCGCCTGCGAATGCGGCTCGGGCGAGCCCAGGGGCAGGCCGCAGATCGCGCGGACGAGCTGCTCGAACTGGCTGGTGACGCAGGCATCGATGGTCCAGTGCCCGGAATTGTGCGGCCTGGGCGCAAGCTCGTTCACCAGGAGCGCGCCGGTGCGCGTCAGGAACATCTCGACCGCGAGGAGCCCCACGAGCTCAAGCTTCTCGGCGGTGGCGCAGGCGATGGCCGCGGCGCGGGCGGCCAGTTCGGGCGCCATCGGCGCCGGCGCGATCGTGGTGTCGAGGATGTGGTGGACATGCCGGTTCTCGACCGGCGGATAGGCGGCCCATGCGCCATCGGCGCTGCGCGCCACGAATGACCGATACCTCGCTCGCGAAATCGACGAAGCCCTCGAGGATCGCCAGATCGGTGGCAAGTCCGCGCCAGGCGACGCCTAGATCGGTGCCGGTGCTCGATCATCACCTGGCCCTTGCCGTCATAGCCGAGCCGGACCGTTTTGAGCACGGCCGGCCGGCCGATCTCGGCCACGGCGCGGGCGAGATCGGCCTCGCTCTCGACCGCGGCAAAGCGTGTCGTGGCGACCCCGATCGAGCGCAGGAAATTCTTCTCCGCCAGCCGGTCCTGGGAGATGCGCGAGGACCGCCGGACCGGGGCGCACCGGCTTCCACGCCGGCGAGCAGATCGGCCGCCGCGGCCGGCACGTTCTCGAACTCGAAGGTGATGACGTCGACCGCCGCGGCGAAGGCGGCGAGGGCCGCCTCGTCGTCATAGCGCGCGCGTAGTGGCGAAGGGCGTGACCAGCTTGGCCGGGCTCCGCGTCTCGGGGCAGAAGACGTGGCAGCGATAGCCCAGTTGCGCCGCCGCCAGCGCCGTCATGCGCCCCAACTGGCCGCCGCCGAGGATGCCGATGGTGCGTCCGGGTGG
The DNA here is from genome assembly GCA_963832575.1 of uncultured Alphaproteobacteria bacterium. Taxonomy (GTDB): domain Bacteria; phylum Pseudomonadota; class Alphaproteobacteria; order ATCC43930; family CGMCC-115725; genus DATJLY01. The sequence continues at coordinate 120,430 of CAWHUT010000005.1, read as the reverse complement.
GATCATGCCGGGTCGGGTCGTTCCGGCACCGCTTCGGTCTGGGCCTGGCGGAAGGCGTCGAGCGCGGCGGCGATCGCAGGCATCGCCGAGCGCCAGGATCGCCGCGGCGAGGAGCGCCGCATTGATCGCGCCGGCCTTGCCGATGGCCACGGTTCCGACCGGCACGCCGCCGGGCATCTGCACGATCGAAAGCAGGCTGTCGAGGCCCTTGAGCGCGGCGCTTTCCACCGGCACGCCCAGCACCGGCAGCGGCGTCATCGACGCGGTCATGCCCGGCAGATGCGCCGCGCCGCCGGCGCCGGCGATGATGACCTTGAGCCCGCGCCCGCGCGCCGCGCCGGCATAGGCGGCCAGGCGCTGCGGCGTGCGATGGGCGGAGACGATGCGCGTCTCGTGCGCGACACCCAGCCGCTCGAGCGTCACGGCGGCGTGGCGCATCGTGTCCCAGTCCGATGCGCTGCCCATGATGATGCCGACCAAAGGTTGCGTGTCGGCCATGGCCGCGCCGGTCAAGAGGTTCGCGAAAGAAAGCATTATAGGATGGCGCACGCGTGCGGCAAGGCATCATCGCGCATGCCCATTTTGCTGTGAGCGGGCGCCGATTTCAGGCATAATCGACCTTGCGTTAACCAACGCGCGCCGGCCCGATGGAAATCCGCGACCGCAAGTCGATCGATCGAAATCAACACAATCCGCAAGGGTGCGTCAGCGTCAGGCGCGGCGCCGGCTTCTGCGGCCGCGCCGCCGCGCGACGTGCTGGCGGTCGGCGGCGATTCCCGAGGCGGAGCTCACGCCCAATGTCCGCCGCGCGCTGACCGCGCTCATGGCCGAGGTCGAGCAGTTGCGCGGCGAGCTTGCCGAGGCGCGGGCGCGGATCGGCTTTCTGGAAAAGCTCGTCGACGAGGACCCGCTGATGCCGGTGGTCAACCGGCGCGCTTTCGTCCGCGAGCTGACGCGCATGCTCGCCTTCGCCCAGCGCTATGCTGTGCCGGCGAGCATTCTCTATTTCGACGTCAACAACATGAAGCAGATCAACGATGTGCACGGCCACGCCGCCGGCGATGCGGCGCTCGTGGCGATGGCGCAGGTGCTGATCGAGAACGTGCGCACCACCGACGTGGTCGGGCGCCTGGGCGGCGACGAGATGGGCGTGCTGCTGGTCCAGGCCGATCAGGCCCTCGCCGAGCGCAAGGCCGGCCGAGCTTGCGGCGCTCATCGAGGCGCGCGAGACGATGTGGCAGCGCGATCCCCATTCGCCTCTCCGTCGCCTGCGGCGCCTATGCCTTTGCGCAGCGGCGACAGCGCCGGCGAAATCATCGACGCTGCCGACCGCGCGATGTACCGTGCCAAGGCGACGATGAAGCAGCGCAGGACTAGCGCGCTGCGCGCATCAGGCGATGATGTCGGGCAGCAGTTTCGCCTCGAGCTTGATGATGAGATCCTTGAGCGCGAGCTTGCGCTTCTTCAGGCGCTGCAGGTGCAAATGATTGGCCGGCACCTGTTCCGAGAGCCGCGCAATCGCCTCGTCGAGGTCGCGATGCTCGCTCTTGAGCGTCTCGATCTTCGCTTTCAAGGTTTCGACGTCGAGATCCATGACGGGAATGAACCCAATCGCCGGCCGGGGTCAACAGTATAGCAAAAGTCACCCGATAGAAGGTGAGTGCAACGGCCGCAGAAAGCGGTCCGGTCCCCGCGCCCGCGACGCCCTGGAGTTATGACCAGCATGGCCAAAGCTGCGCCCCCTGCGAAGACTATCGGCATCCTCACCAGCGGCGGCGATTGCGCCGGGCTCAACGCCGTGATCCGCGCCGTGGTCGCGCGCGCCATCCAGGGCTATGGCTGGCGCGTCTTTGGCATCCGCCAGGGCACGATGGGCCTGCTGCGCCGCCCGGTCGAGTATGACGAGCTCGACATGCGCATCGCCACGGTCAACATCCTGCGCCTGGGCGGCACCATTCTCGGCACCACCAACAAGGGCGACCCCTTCGCCTTTCCGATGCCCGACGGCAGCGTGCGCGACCGCTCGGACGAGGTCATCGAAGGCGTGCGCTCGCTCGGCCTCGACGCGCTCATCGGCGTCGGCGGCGACGGCAGCTTCGCCATCCTGCGCCGGCTCGCCGCAGCAGGGCGGCATCAATCTCGTCGGCATCCCCAAGACCATCGACAACGATGTCGGCGCGACCGAGAACTCGGTCGGCTACAACACCGCCGTCGCGGTCGCGACCGAGGCGCTCGACCGGCTGCAGCCGACCGCGGCGAGCCACGACCGCGTCATGATCCTCGAAGTGATGGGACGCGATGCCGGCCACATCGCGCTGGCCGCCGGCATCGCCGGCGGCGCCGACATCATCCTCATCCCCGAGATCCCCTACAGCATCGAAGCGATCGCCGCGCATATCGACAAGGTGCGGCGCCAGGGCCGCAACTTCGCCCTCGTCATCGTCGCCGAGGCGGTCAAGGACCGCACCGGCCAGCCGGTGCAGCGCCAGCATGCCGGCGGCGGCGCCACCTATGGCGGCATCGGCCATACCCTGGGCGATGCCATCACCCGGATGACCGGCGCCGAGACGCGCGTCACCATCCTGGGCCATGTGCAGCGCGGCAGCCAGCCGACCTGGGACGACCGCATGCTGGCCTCCGCCTTCGGCGTCCATGCGGTCGATCTCATCGCCGCCGGCCGCTTCGACCGCATGGTCGCCTGGCAGACCGCGGCCTCGTCGACGTGCCGCTTGCCGAGGCCATCCGCCAGCCGCAGGAGGTCGATCCGGACGGGACGCTGGTGCGCACCGCCCGCGGCCTCGGGATCAGCCTTGGCGATGACTGAGGCATTCGAGGAATTCTGGAGCTTCTCGCTGGCGCTCTATGCCCGGCCGGGTGTGGCGCCGGCGTGCCTGGCGCTGCAGGACCGCGTCGGCAAGGACGTGATCATCGCGCTCTTTTGCTGCTGGGTGGGGGCGAGCGGGCGCGGGCCGATCGATGCTGCGGCTCTCGCCGCCGCCGAAGCCGCGGCGCGGCCGTGGCGGAGCGGGGTGGTCGAGCCCTTACGCCGCGCCCGTCACGCGCTCAAGGGCATCGCAGGCGCCGAGGCACTCTATGCCCGCATGAAGGAGATCGAGCTCGAAGCCGAGCGCGGCGCGCACCAGCGCCTTTCTGTCCTGGCGCCGCCGCCCGACCCCGGCGTTTCGGCCGCGGCGCGGCTTCAGGCGGCGCGCGCCAATCTGCTGCTCTATGTCGGCGCGGCCGCGGCAACCGCGGCGCCGATCATCGCGGCAGTCGATGCGATGACGCCCTGAAGTCAGCCCGGCTCGTTGCGCCGCAGGCGCCGCGGTGCGTCCGGCGTGTCTTCGCCCCAGCGCCGCAGCTTGCCGGTTTCCAGGCCGAAGAGATCGAGCATCCGCCCGAGGCTGTGGTCGATCATGTCCTCCAGCGTCTGCGGGCGCGAATAGAAGGCCGGCACCGGCGGGGCGATGACCGCCCCCATCTCCGCCAGCAGCGCCATGGTGCGCAGATGCCCGAGATGGAACGGCGATTCCCGCACCATCAACACCAGCCGCCGCTTCTCCTTGAGCGTCACGTCCGCCGCCCGTGTCAGCAGCGAGGAGGTCACCCCCGAGGCGATCTCGGACATGCTGCGGATGGAGCAGGGGGCAACAATCATGCCCATGGTCTTGAACGAGCCGGAGGAAATCGAGGCCGCGATGTCCGCGATCGGATGACAGCGATGGGCCAGCGCCTGGACCTGGGCGACCTTGAGGGTGGTCTCGTGCGCCACCGTGACCTCGGCCGCCCGAGTCATGACAAGGTGGGTTTCGACCGGGAGCGCTTGCAGCATCTCCAGCAGGCGGACGCCATAGATGACACCGGATGCACCGCTGATTCCGACAACTAACCGTTGTGTTTCAGCCATCGTTTTTCCATTATAGGTCGTTGTCAGAAAGGAGCGGTGGACATTCAGCATATCGCACTTGGAACCCGGCTCCAATCGGCGTTAGCATCGGAGTACATAGCCTTGGTCCTTTCCAGATAGAGGAGGAGCCATGTCGGCAATGTTGCAGGAACGTATCGAGACCCTCCGTGCCCGGCACCGCAGTCTCGAAGAGGCGATCGACCTCGAAGTCGGCCGACCCCTGCCGAACATGGAAAATGTCAGCGACCTGAAGCGCCAGAAGCTCCGAATCAAAGACGAGATCACGCTGCTCGAGCACGCGCAGTAGCGTTCCTCTCGTCGCCGGCTGGGCTGGTTCAGCCGAGCACCTTCGCCTGATCGCGAAGGACGTATTTCTGCACCTTTCCCGTCGAGGTCTTGGGCAGCGGCCCGAAGACCACCGTCTTTGGCGCCTTGAAGTGCGCCATCCGACCCCGGCAGAAGGCAATGATTTCCTGTTCCGTGGCTGACGCCCCCGGCTTCAAGGTGACGAAGGCGCAGGGGGTCTCGCCCCAGGTCTGATCCGGGCGCGCCACCACCGCCGCCTCGAGCACCGCCGGATGGGCGAACAGCACGCCCTCGACCTCGATCGTGGAGATGTTCTCGCCCCCGGAGATGATGATGTCCTTGGAGCGGTCCTTGATCTCGATGTAGCCATCCGGGTGCATCACGCCGAGATCGCCGGTATGGAACCAGCCGCCGGCAAACGCCGCTGTGGTCGCCGCGGGGTTCTTGAGATAGCCCTTCATCACGACATTGCCGCGCATGAACACCTCGCCCATGGCGGCGCCGTCCGCCGCCACCGGCGCGAGCGTCGCAGGGTCGCCGACCGCCAAGCCGTCGAGCACGGGATAGCGCACGCCCTGGCGCGCCTTCAGCGTCGCCTGCTCCGCCGCGGGAAGCGCGCTCCATTCCTCATGCCATTCGCACACGGTCACGGGGCCATAGACCTCGGTAAGGCCATAGACGTGGGTGACATCGAAGCCCAGCCGCTCCATCCCTTCGAGCACCGCGGCGGGCGGGGCCGATGCCGCGGTCATCAGGGCGACGCGGCGCGCGAGGCTGGTACGCACGTCCGGGCCTGCATTGAGCAGCATGTTCATCACTACGGGCGCGCCGCAGAGGTGGGTGACGCCCGCCTCGGCGATGGCGGCGAAGACGGAGGCTGCGTCGACGCGGCGCAGGCACACATGGGTTCCGGCAAGCGCCGTCACCGTCCAGGGAAAGCACCAGCCGTTGCAATGGAACATCGGCAGCGTCCACAGATAGACGGGGTGGCGCGGCATGCTCCACACCAGCGCATTGCCGAGCGCGTTGAGATAGGCGCCGCGGTGGTGATAGACGACGCCCTTGGGATTGCCCGTCGTACCTGAGGTGTAGTTGAGCGCGATGGCGTCCCATTCATCGCCGGGCATCGTCGGGGGCTCGTCCGCATCGCCCTCGGCGAGGAAGCGCTCGTAGGTGGTCTCGCCCAGGAGCTTGCCCGGCGGCGCCAGCGCATCGTCGATGTCGATGACGAGCGGCGGACGCGACAGCCGCGTCAAGGCGGGCTCGATCACCCCCGCGAATTCGCGATCGGTCAGCAGCGCCTTTGCCTCGCCGTGCTGGAGGATGAACGCGATCGTCTCGGCATCGAGACGGATGTTGAGCGCGTTCAGCACCGCACCGGCCATCGGCACGCCGAAATGCGCCTCCAGCAGCTCGGGCGTGTTGGCGCCCATCACGGCAACGGTGTCGTTCTTGCCGATGCCGCGGCGGCGCAAGGCGCTCGCAAGCTGCCGGCAACGGCGATAGGTCTCGGCCCAGCGATAGCGCCGCTCGCCATGCACCACGGCGATCCGCTCGGGAAAGATCGAGGCCGTGCGGGCGATGAAGTCCAACGGCGTCAGGGCCACGAAATTCGCCGCGTTGCGGTCGAGTCCGACCGTGTAGGGATTGGGTCGTTCTGCGCCGGTCATGGGCCTCTCCCTCGTTTTGCGCGCAAGCCGCCTGTCGTGCGCCAGTCGTGTCGGAAAAGTTAACAGTTCCGCGCGGGGCGATAATTTATTCCCTCTATCCCATTGGAAAACAAGGACTGGCGTGGAAATTGCTTATCTTCGCCTATTTGGAGGAAATCACATGAAACGGCAATCTCTGTGGATCTTGGCGGCGGTCGCGGGCATGGTGCTGTCGAGCGGTGCGGCATGGGCGGCCCCGACGCCCGTTCCGGAGCCGACCAGCCTGTCGCTCTTCGCCGCTGCCATCGGCGTATCCGCTTGGGCGAAATTCCGCCGGCGGAAATGAAAATTCATTTGCTCCATCTCTTTGAAAACCAAGGGCTGGCGTAGAAGTTGCTGGGCAGCGCTCTTGCGGAGATCGACCATGAAACGACAATCCATGTGGATCTTGGCGGCGCTCGCGGGCATGGTGCTGTCGAGCGAGGTGGCATGGGCGGGCGTGACGACAACGTCCGTTCCGGAGCCGACCAGCTTGTCGCTCTTCGCCGCTGCCATTGGCGTTGCCGCCTGGGCGAAGTTTCGCCGGCGGAAGTGAAAATTGCTGGCGCAGAAGTTGCTGGGTAGCGCGTATCTTGGGGGGATGAACCGTGAAACGACAATCCATGTGGGTGGTGTTGGCGGCGCTGGCCGGCGTCGTGCTGACGGGCGGCGTGGCATGGGCGGGCCCGGCGGCAACGTCCGTTCCGGAGCCGACCAGCCTGTCGCTCTTCGCCGCTGCCATCGGGGTCGCCGCGTGGGCGAAATTTCGCCGGCGCAAATAAAATAGAGCTGCCGCGTCACCGCCATGGATTGGCTCGGCACGTATGCAGCCCGTCTGTCGGGAACCGGTACTGCGGTCGTCCTGTGGTTTCTGGTGACGGCGTTTTGGGAACACCGGCGGCCTGACCGCGCCGAGGGAGCCGCCGCGGGTCAACGCTGGCTCGCCAATTTTTCGCTCTTTGCCCTTTACGAGGGTGCATGGCTGTGGCTGGCGCCGCTGCTCTATGCGGCGACCGGACCATGGTCGCTGCACGTTCCCTATCCGCGGGCGCTTGGCCTGCGCTTTCTGATTTTGGTGCTGGCGCTCGATGTCGCGACCTACGGGCTGCACCGTCTTTTCCATGCGCATGGATGGCTGTGGCGCTTTCACGCCGTTCATCACACGGACACCGATCTCGATATCAGCACCACCTTCCGGCATCACCCGGTCGAGGCACTCGCGATGGCGGTCGTGCTGGCGGGATGCGGCGTCGTCCTGGGCGCCACGCCGGCCGAGATTGCCGCCTACGGCATGATCGCGTTTGCCGTGCAGATCGTGGCGCACGCCAATGTCGCGCTGCCGCCGCGGATGGCTTCGGCCCTGGCCTGGGTTGTGGTGACGCCGGCCTATCACCGTTTCCATCACGCCTGCGACGAGCGCTTCAGCAACGCCAATTATGGCGAGGTTTTCCTGATCTGGGACCGAATTTTCGGCACTCTCGCGGCGCCGTCGCCAGCCCTTGCGGTGCCCGCCCAATTCGGCGTTGTGGCCTACCTCGCGCCGCGCTTCCGCTCGCTCGGCTGGATGCTCGTGCAGCCCTTCCTGCCTCGCCCTGCCGTGAGCCTGGCGGGACAGCCTGCCGCGGCGGAATAGCGCTCTTCTCCGGTGGCTTCTTGGCAGCCGCGCGGCTTTGCGTCACATTTTGGCGAAGAAGTCGCGCAAGGAGAAGGCGCCATGCCCAGCCGCTATGACGAGGTCTATCGCCGCTCGCTCGCCGACCCCGAGGGATTCTGGGCCGAAGCGGCTTCGGCCATCGACTGGGATCGGCGCTGGGACCGCGTTCTCGATGCCGCGAACCCGCCCTTCTATCGCTGGTTTTCGGGCGCCCGTCTCAACACGTGCTGGAACGCCCTTGACCGCCACGTCGAGCGCGGGCGCGCCGAGCAGGCGGCGCTCCTCTACGACAGCCCCGTCACCGGCCAGAAGAAGCGCTTTACCTATCGGGCGCTGCGCGACGAGGTGGCGCTTCTGGCCGGCGCCATCGCCGCCGTCGGCGTGGTCAAGGGCGACCGCGTCCTCATCTACATGCCGATGGTGCCCGAGGCGATCATGGCGATGCTGGCCTGCGCGCGGCTGGGAGCCATCCATTCCGTCGTGTTCGGCGGCTTCGCCGCGCCGGAGCTTGCCAGCCGCATCGACGACGCCAAGCCCAAGCTGGTGCTGGCTGCTTCCTGCGGCGTGGAACCCACGCGCAATGTCGCCTACAAGCCGCTGCTCGATCGCGCGATCGAGCTGGCGCAGTGGAAGCCGCAGGCGTGCTTCGTTCTGCAGCGCCCGATGCTCGAGGCGGCGCTCATCCCCGGCCGCGACCATGACTGGAACGAGGCCGTGGCCAAGGCGAAGCCCGCGCCCTGCGTTTCGGTCGCGGCCACCGATCCGCTCTATATCCTCTACACCTCCGGCACGACCGGCGTGCCCAAGGGGATCGTGCGCGACAATGGCGGGCATGCGGTCGCCCTCAACTGGTCGATGGAGAATGTCTACGGGGTGAAGCCGGGCGAGGTGTTCTTCGCCGCGTCCGACATCGGCTGGGTGGTCGGGCATTCCTACATCGTCTATGCGCCGCTGATCTACGGCTGCACCACGCTTCTTTACGAGGGCAAGCCGGTGGGCACGCCCGATGCGGGCGTCTATTGGCGCATGATCGCCGAGTACGGCATCGCCGCGATGTTCACCGCGCCCACCGCCTTCCGCGCCATCAAGCGCGAGGACCCCGACGGCACCTTCATCGGCAAGTACGATCTCTCGAAGTTCCGCACCCTCTTCCTCGCCGGCGAGCGTGCCGACCCCGCCACCGTACAGTGGGCGCAAGAGCATCTCGACCGTCCCGTGATCGATCATTGGTGGCAGACCGAAACCGGCTGGTCGATCACCGCCAATTTCGTCGGGCTGGGGACGCTGCCGGTGAAGCTCGGCTCCGCGACGAAGCCGGCGCCGGGCTATGATCTGCAGGTGCTCGATGCCGAGGGCCGCACGATGCCCACGGATGCCATCGGCGCGCTCTGCGTCAAGCTGCCGCTGCCGCCGGGTTCCTCGCCGACGCTGTGGAACGCCGACGAGCGCTTCATCGCCGCCTATCTCGCCGAGTATCCCGGCTATTACCACACCGCGGATGCCGGCTATATCGATGCCGACGGCTATGTCTTCGTCATGACCCGCACCGACGACATCATCAATGTCGCCGGCCATCGCCTGTCGACGGGCGCGATCGAGGAGGTGCTGGCCTCCCATCCCGAGGTCGCCGAATGCGCCGTCATCGGCGTCGCCGACGCGCTCAAGGGCCAGGTGCCGATGGGTTTTCTGGTGCTCAAGGCCGGCGCAAGCATCGCGCCCGAGACGGTTGTTGCGGAAACGGTGGCGCTGGTGCGCGATCGCATCGGGCCGGTGGCGAGCTTCCGGGATGCGGTGGTGGTGCAGCGCCTGCCCAAGACCCGCTCGGGCAAGATCCTGCGCGGCACCATGCGCCACATCGCCGACGGCGAGGGCTATCACATGCCCGCGACGATCGAGGACCCCGCCGCCCTGAGCGAGATCGCGGCAACGCTCAAGGACGCGGGCCTCATCGCCCGCGCCTGAGCTACGACGCCGAGCTGTCTTCGGTCTCGATCTCGGTCTCCGCGTCGGCCTCGACTTCCGCCGCCGCCGCCGCGGGGTCGTCCTTCTTGCCGCGGTTGGCGCGCGCGACCGCCGTCTCCAGCTCCTCGAGCGTGCACAGGCCCAGCGACACCGGATGGCGCGGCTTGATGTTGGTGGCGTTCCAATGGGTACGGTCGCGCACCGCGTGGATGGTCGGCTTGGTAGTGCCGATCAGCTTCGAGATCTGGCCGTCGCTCAACTCGGGGTGATTCTTCAACAGCCACGAGATCGCATCGGGCTTGTCCTGGCGCTTGGCGATCGGCGTATAGCGCGGGCCGCGATGGCGATAGATCGGCGCGGGTGTCGCCTCCTTGGCGAGGCGCAGCCGCGCCGCCGGGTCCTTCTGGCAGCGTTCGATCTCGTCGATCGTGAGCTGGCCGTTGACGATGGGGTCGAGGCCCTGCATCTGCAACGCCACCTCGCCATCGGCAATCGCCTGCACCTCGAGCGGATGCAGACCGCAGAACTCGCCGATCTGGTCGAACGTCAAAGACGTGTTCTCGACCAGCCAAACGGCCGAGGCTTTCGGCATCAGCGGCAACGCCATGGCGACCTCCTGAATTTCGTCGCGACCGCGGCTCCAGCGCCCCGGGGGAGCGCTGGGTGAGATGGGCGGTCATGTCCGGGATGGCGCCTTATAGCCACTCTCGACCCCGAAGGTCAAACCGTGAGCACGATCTTGCCGATATGCTCCGAACTTTCCATCAGCCGGTGGGCCGCCTCCGCCTGGGCGAGCGGGAAGGTCTTGTAGATCGCCGGCCGAACCTTGCCGGCCTCCAGCAGCGGCCACACCGACCGGCGCAGGGCCGCGGCCATGGCGCCCTTGTCGGCGACGGGCCGCGCGCGGAGCGCCGAGCCGGTGATGGTCAGGCGCTTGAACAGCACCGCGCCGAAATTCACATTCGCCGCGGCGCCGCCGAGGAAGGCGATGAACACCAGCCGGCCTTCGACGGCGAGGCTGGCGAGATTGCGCTGGATGTAGTCGCCGCCGACCATGTCGAGGATGACATCGACGCCGCGCCCGCCGGTCGCCTCCTTCACCACCGCGGCGAAGTCGGCGCTCTTGTAGTCGATGGCATGCGTCGCACCCAATGCCTCGCAAGCGCGGCATTTTTCGGCGCTGCCGGCAGTGGCGAAGATCGGCCGCGCGCCGAAGGCGCGGGCGAGCATGATCGCGGTCGTGCCGATGCCGCTCGATCCGCCATGAATGAGGACGCTCTCGCCGGCGACGAGCCGGCCGCGCTCGAAGAGATTGTGCCACACGGTGAAGAAGGTCTCCGGCAGCGCCGCCGCCTCGACCATGCTGAAGCCCTGAGGCACCGGCAGGCATTGCACTTCCGGCGCGACGCAATGGACGGCATAGCCGCCGCCGGTGACGAGCGCGCACACGGCCTCGCCGATCCGCGTGCTGTTCACGCCGGACCCGACCGCGACGATCCGGCCGGCGATCTCCAGCCCCGGAATGTCGGAGGCGCCCGGCGGCGGCGGATAGAGGCCCTTGCGCTGCATCACGTCGGGGCGGTTGACGCCCGCGGCTTCGACCGCGATCAGCACCTCGCCGGCGCCGGGAACCGGCATCGGCCGCGCCACGGGGCGCAGCGCATCGGGGCCGCCGGGTGCGCTGATCTCGATCGCGGTGGTGGTCGCAGGAAGGCTGCTCATGCGGCTGGTCCTCGTTCCCCTCTGCATTGCACCTCTAGCGGGATCGCGCCACACTGGCAACCGCCGCCCATCGGGAGAGGACCATGGACGAGGAAGACCTTTTGCCGTTGCGCCAGACGCCGAAGAAGCGCGATCTGACGCCCATGGCGATTGCCGAGCTCGAAGCCTATATCGGCACGCTCGAGGAGGAGATCGCCCGCGCCCGCGCCGAGATCGCTGCCAAGCGCAAGCAGCGCGGCGGCGCGGAATCGCTGTTCAAGCGATAGCCTGCGCTCGCGCCGGGCCGCGGGATTCAGCATCTCTTAACCACGATCGGCGATGGTCATCGGCGCGGCCAGGGGCTCGGCTCCGCCGCATCATCGCCAAGCACGCACCTTCGAACCTTGCACGTTTCAAGGGGCCGCCTCTCGCGGGCGGCTCCGCCGCCGTGTAAGCTGGCCCGGCGCTTTGAAGGCGGCCTTGCCATGCCCGATGCCCCGCGGCCGGATTTCGCCACCCTCGCCGTACACGCGGGACAAAAGCCCGATCCCGCTACCGGCGCGCGCGCCGTGCCGGTCTACCACAGCACCAGCTTTGTCTTCCGCGACAGCGATCATGCCGCCGCGCTCTTCAACCTCGAGGAGCCCGGCTATATCTATTCGCGCATCGCCAATCCCACCGTCGCGGTGCTGGAAGAGCGCCTCGCCGCGCTCGAAGGCGGCGTCGGCGCGGTATGCACGGCGAGCGGGCAGGCGGCGCTCCATCTCGCCGTGGCGACGCTCATGGGGGCGGGCGGCCACATCGTCGCTTCGGCCTCGCTCTATGGCGGCTCGATCAATCTCCTGAAGCTCACCCTGCCGCGCTTCGGCATCACCACGAGCTTCGTCGATCCGCGCGATCCCGCCGCCTTCGCCGCCGCCATCCGGCCGCAGACGCGTCTCGTCTTCGCCGAGCTCATCGGCAATCCCGGCCTGGAAATTCTGGACATCGCCGCGGTTGCCGCGGTGGCGCACGCGCAGGGCCTGCCGCTTCTCGTCGATGCGACCTTCGCCACGCCGTATCTGTGCCAGCCGCTCGCGCATGGCGCGGATCTCGTGCATCATTCCGCGACCAAATGGCTCGGCGGTCACGGCGTCGCCATCGCCGGCGCGCTCATCGATGGCGGGCGCTTCGACTGGCAGGCATCGGGCAAGTTCCCGACGCTGACCGAGCCCTATGCCGGCTATCACGGCATCGACTTCGCCGAGGAGTTCGGACCGCTCGCCTTCGTCATGCGCGCCCGCGCCGAAGGCCTGCGCGATTTCGGCGCGTGCCTCAGCCCCGACAATGCCTTTCACGTGCTCCAGGGGGTCGAGACACTGCCGCTGCGCATGACGAGGCACATGGAGAATACCAAGCGCATTCTTGAATTCCTCGGCGCGGCACCTTCGGTCGCCTGGGTCCGCCACCCCGATCTGCCGTCGCATCCCGACCATGCGCTGGCGCAGCGTCTCTATCCGCACGGCGCCGGCGCGATCGTCGTCTTCGGCATCAAAGGCGGGCGCGCGGCGGGCAAGCGCTTCGTCGACAGCCTCACGCTTGTCTCGCATCTGGCCAATGTCGGCGATGCCAAGACCCTGGTCATTCATCCCGCCAGCACGACGCATCAGCAGCTCGACGCCGCGGCGCTGGCGGCTTCGGGCGTGGGCGAGGACATGATCCGCCTCTCCGTCGGCATCGAGGACGCGCAGGACATCATCGACGATCTGCGCCAAGCCTTGCGCGCGGCCGAGCGCGCGGCGCGCAAGCCGGTGGCGGAGTAGGCCGGTGGAGCTGTCGTTGCGAGGCGCGCGCGTCTTCGCCGCCACCGGCGGGCGCGCGTGGGAGCCGGGCCTGCCGGCGGTTGTGCTGGTGCATGGCGCCGGCATGGACCATACGGTGTGGGCGCTGCAGGCGCGGGCCTTCGCGCATCACGGTCGCAACGTGCTGGCGCTCGACCTGCCGGGACATGGCGCCAGCGGCGGGCCGCCTTGTGCCACGATCGCGGACATGGCGGCCTGGGTGATCGCGGCGGCCGATGCATGCGGCATCGGCGCGTTCCGCATCGCCGGCCACAGCATGGGCGCGCTCGTGGCGCTCGTGGTGGCGGCTGTTGCCGGTACGCGCGTCGAAGCGCTGGCGCTCGTCGGATTTGCGCCGCAGATGCGGGTTCATCCGGACCTGCTTGCGGCGGCGCGCGCGGGAGAGCATGCGGCGCTCGAGATGATGGTGAGCTGGAGCCTCGGCATGGCGGGAATGCTGGGTGCCAATCCGGCGCCGGGCCTGTCCTGCGCCGGCGCGGCAATGCGGCTCCTCGAGCGCGCGCCCAGCGCCAGCCTCGCTGCCGATCTTGGCGCGTGCGATGCCTATCGCGGCGGCGCCGAAGCGGCGGCACGCGTAAGCGCACCGACCCTCATGCTGCTGGGAGCCGAGGACCGCATGACCCCGACGGCGGCGGCGCTGGCGCTGGTGCCGCGCTTTGCCGCGGTGCGCACGCGCGTGCTGGCGGGGATCGGCCACCTCTTGCCGATCGAGGCGCCGGAGCCGACGCTCGCCGCGCTCAGGGACATCCTGTGAAAGGGAAACGGCGGCACGCGGGTGCCGCCGTTTCGTCTGTCGGAGCCGCTTAGGCGGCCGCTTGCTCGATCGTCGGCTGCGTGGTGCCGGCGGTGATCGCCACCTTGCGTGGCTTCATCGCTTCCGGGACCTCGCGCTGGAGGTCGATGTGCAGCAGGCCATTCTCGAGGCTCGCGCCGCTGACCTTGATATGGTCGGCGAGCTGGAAGCGCCGCTCGAAGGCACGCCGCGCCAGACCATGATGCAGATAGGTCTTTTTCTCCTCGTCGGTCTTGCGTCCGGCGACGAGGAGAGCGTTCTCCTTGACCGTGATGTCGATGTCATCCAGCGCAAATCCCGCCACCGCCATGGTCAGGCGATAGGCGTTCTCGCCGGTGACTTCGATGTTATAGGGCGGGTAGGAAGTGCCCGTATCGACCCGGTTCGCCGTGTCGGCAAGCCGCATCAGATGATCGAATCCGATGGTCGAACGGAAGAGGGGGGAGAGATCGAATCCATCCATGACCACATTCTCCTATGAGCAATATGGAACGTTGGGTCCGCCGAATGGCCGGACCGTTTACCCTGTCCGAAAGCCCGCGGATGCGGCGCCCTCGGACGTTTTTCAGATAGGGAATTAAGACCCGGCGTTCAAGGGGTGCCGCTGCGCGCCGGCGGCGATTCCGTGAGGCCGAAGCCCTGGAAGCGCTTGTTGAAGCGGGCGAGCTGTCCGCCGCTGTCGACGAGGCGCTGCTGTCCGCCGGTCCAGGCCGGATGCGATTTCGAGTCGATCTCGAGGCGCAGCGTGTCGCCCGCCTTGCCGTAGGTCGAGCGCGTTTGATAGGTGGTGCCGTCCGTCATCACCACGGTGATCTCGTGATAGTCGGGATGAATGTTTTCTTTCATCGTTCTCACTCCGCGCGCCGGGCGGCACTTTAGCGAACATGATTGATGCGCGCAATGCACGGTCGAGTCGCGGGAAAACAGCAGCGTGCCCGTGCAGACATCGCCTCATGTGCGGAGTTTTCACTGCTTGTCGCGGCAAATTAAGGGTTCATCCAGATTTTCGGAGTAAATCCGTTCGACTTTCAAATGCGGCTCACTTAGAATTAATCTTGGTTCGTAGGCTCCAGGGGGTTTAACAAAATGTCCAACGGAACCGAGAACGACAAACCGATGGCGGAGCCCGCTCCCATGCCGGCTCCTGCTGCATCAGCGCCCCCCAAGCGGAGGGCAAAGAAGAGAAAGGCGAAGAAGATGGCTCCTGCCCGTAAGAAGGCTCCTGCGAAGAAAAAGGCTGGCCGCAAAGCGGCGCCGGCGAAGAAGGCCGGTCGTAAGAAGGCCGCGGCGCCGAAGCGCAAAACGGCGGCACGCAAGAAGCGGCGCTAGACCAAGGTCGCGCCGGTCGCCGCCCCGACGTTCGCCGTCGAACGTCGGGGCGGCGAAGTTTTCAGTACTCTTCTGAGGCCGCGGGTCGCACCGCGGCCTTCTTCTATTCAGGGCTCGGTGAGCTTGAGCTCGATCCGCCGATTGCGGCGAAAGGCTTCCTCGGTATCGCCCTGATCGACGGGCTGGTATTCGCCGAACCCGGCCGCGACCAGGCGGTTGGCGGGAATGCCGAGATCGACGAGATCGCGCACGACCGACAGTGCCCGCGCGGTCGACAGCTCCCAGTTCGACGGAAACTGCGGCGTGTTGATCGGCCGCTTGTCGGTGTGGCCCTCCACTTCCAGCACCCAGGGAAGGTCGGTGGGAATTTTGGCGGCGATCGCCTTCAAGGCATCCGCCACCGGCAAGAGGCGTTGCTTCGCCTCGGGGCTGAGCGTGGCGCTGCCCAGCGCGAACAGCACCTCGGACTGGAAGACGAAGCGGTCGCCGACGACGCGGATGTCGGGCCGGTCCCCTAGGAGCTTGCGCAGCCGGCCGAAGAACTCGGAGCGGTAGCGCGCCAATTCCTCGACCTTGCCGGCAAGCGCCTGGTTGAGGCGTTGGCCGAGATCGGCGAGCGCGATCTGCTGGTTGCGGTCCTTGGCCTCCGACGCATCGAGCGCCGCGGCGATGCGCGCCAGCTCCTGCTTGAGGGCGTCGATCTGGGTGCTGAGGTTGCTGACGGTGCTGTTGGCCTCTTGGATGCGCACGTCGCGCGTGTCGATGTCCTTCTGCGCCAGGGCGGTGCGCTCCTCGGCCGTGGAGAGCCTCGCCTCGAGCTCCTTGCTGCGGTCGCGCGCGGCGGTGAGGTCCTGATTGTTCTGCGCAAGCTGCGCCGCCAGCCCCGTCACCTTGGCTTCGAGATCGGTCCGGACCTTCTGCAGCGCCGCGATGTCGTTCTGCAGGCTGGCGATCTGGCGCACTTGCAGATCGATCTGATCCTTGCTGACCGAGACTGATTTCTGCGCCTCGGCGAGCGCCGCCGCCTGCGCCGTGAGCTTCTGCTGGGCCTCGTCCGCCTTGGCCGCGAGATCCTTGACCTGGGTGGTCAGCGCGTCGCGCTGCTGCGTCACTGCCTGAAGCTCTGTGGTGAGCTGCGTCACGTTGAGGGTCAGGCTGGCATTGGTGCGCCGTTCGAGCGCCAGGATGTCGGTGAGCTGGTTGACCTGGGCGGTCAGCTTTTGCAGCGCGGCATCGCGGCCGGAAAGCGCATCGGTGAGATAGAACTGTCCGGCCGTGAAGATCAGCAGCACGAACACGATCACCATGACGAGCTGCGACAGCGCGTCGACGAAGCCGGGCCAGATGTTGAGGGGCGTGCGCGACTGCCGGCGGGAGGAAAGCGCCATGGACTAGGGGTGCTCCGGCCCTTCGGCGAGGGCGGCGATGGTGCGGGCGAGGAGGCGGATCTCGCTGCGCATCTCCTGCACCAGCTCGCCGCGGCCGTGCGTCATGTCCTCGCTCATGCGCGCGAGATAGGTCTCGATGTTGCGCAGGTGGCCGCGCGCCTCGTCGCCGGTCCCGCCGACGCCGCTGCCATCGGCCAGCCGCTGCAGCACCGGCCGCAGCTCGACCTGCTGCTCGGCCAGGCGCAGCAGCAGCGTCTGCTCGGCGCGCATCTGGTCGGTGAGCGTCGATAGCCGGTCGGTCAGCGCGATCAGCGGCGCGTTGACCGCGATCCGCCCTTCCTCGCCGCGCGACAGGATGCGCTGGAGATTGTCGAGGCTGTCGGCGGTCTGCTCGAGCAGCGCCTGGATATAGGCCGGGACCGAGGTCTCGCCCAGCTCAACCGCGGCGCTGCCGCCCGAGAGCCGCGTGAAGCCCGACAGCATCTCCTCGAGCTCGCTGTAGAAGCGGTTCTGCGCCAGCCCGGCCTGCAGATCGAGGAACCCCAGGACGAGCGATCCCGCCAGGCCGAAAAGCGAGGCGCTGAAGGCGGTGCTCATGCCTGCGAGCGGCGTCTCGAGCCGCTCCTTGAGGGCGGCGAAGGCAGCCTCGACATTGCTGCCGCCGAGCGACAGGCCGCCCAGCACGCCCTTGACCGACTGCACGGTCTCCAGCAAGCCATAGAACGTGCCGAGCAAACCCAGGAACACCAGCACGGCGATGAGATAGCGCGAGATCTCGCGTGTCTCGTCGAGCCGCGTGGCGATGCCGTCGAGGAGCGCCCGCAGCGACACCGCGCTCAGCGACACGCGGCCGCTGCGCCCGCTGGCCAGCATCGTCGCCATCGGCGCCAACAGCCGCGGCGGATCTTTCGTCGAGACGTTGTTCTGATTGCGGCGGAAGCGTTCGATCCAGGCGATCCCCGGGTAAAGCAGGATCACCTGGCGGAAGATGTAGACGATGCCGGCGAGCAGGATCGCGACGATCACGCCGTTGACCGCGGGGTTGCCGAGGAAGAACGGCCGCAGCGACGGGGCAAACAGCACCGACCCGGTCGCTACCACGATGACGAAACCGGCCATGAACAGGAGAAAGGAGTTGGGACGGGTCACGTCAGTCCTTTCCGCAGCAGACGGCCACCGGTGTCAGCGATCCTGCATCACGAGGTCGACCCGGTCGGCCGGACCGCCGCCGGCATTCCGGTTGCCGAGCGCGCGCACGTCCATGCGAATGCTGGGGACGCCCTTTTCGATCAGGTAGCTGCGCATCTGCAAGGCGCGCGCGAGGGCGATCCGGCGCGCCTCGATCGCGTCATCGCCGGTGGCCCCGGCATAGGCGACGAGCTCGAGGTGGAGCCGGGCGTCCGCCGCAAGCTGGCCCGCGACCGTATCGAGAAGCGCGCGGCCCGCAGGCGTGATCTCCGAGCCACCGGGCGCGAACTCAACCGTGCTGGTGCGTGCGGGCGTATGTGCCGGCACCGACGCGGGCGTGGCGGCGGGCGCGCGGCGCGGCGGAGCGGGCGGGCTCGCCGCGGCCACGACCGGCTGCGGTGATGGCGATGGCGCCGGGGGAATCGCAAGAGGCGTCGTGCCCGCCGCCACATCGCTTTGCGGCGGGCTTTGTGGTGGACGTTGCTGTGGACGTGGCGGCGGTGGTGCCACGGCGACATGGCGCTCGGGTGGTGCGTGCAGGATGACCGGCGCCAGGGCGGACCGGGACGGGGGAAGCGCGCTGAGCGCGCTCCAATCGACGATCACGGCCGGCGTAGCGGGTTGTGCTGCTACGGGGAGTGCCGCGATCAAGCTCGCGCCGATCGCCGCCCACACCGGCCGGAGCCAACCAAAGCCGGTGGCCCGATCGCGGGAACCGAGGGAGGCGGAAAGCGGCATGGCGTGGTCCGTCGAGCGCACTAAAACCGAGACCCGCGGCACGGTACCGCACTCGGCCGGGGGCTGCCACCCTCACTTTGCCAGCGCATCGGCCTGATGGTGCAACGCCTCGCGCAGGAGCTTGGTGAAGATGGGATGGAGGTGGTCGTTGGCGGCGAATACGTCGCCCGACGGCGGCAGCCCGTGCGCGCCATGGAGATCGGTGGCATAGCCGCCGGCTTCGCGCACCATCAGCATCCCGGCGGCGATGTCCCACGGCTTCAATCCGAATTCCCAGAACGCGTCGAGCCGGCCGGCCGCGACATAGGCGAGGTCGAGCGCGGCGGCGCCGCACCGGCGCACGCCGATCGTCGCGTCCATCACCGCCGCCAGGGTGGCGAGATAGGCGCGGTGGTCGCCGCGCTCGCGGCCGGGAATGCCGGTGCCGATCACCGCGTCCGTGAGCCGCCGACGCGCCGAGACGCGCAGCCGCCGGTCGTTGACATAGGCGCCGGTGCCTTTTTCGGCCCAGAACATCTCGTCGCGGATCGGCTCGTAGATCACCCCGGCGACGATCTCGCTATCGCGCTCGAGCGCGATCGAGATGGCGAAGAACGGCAGCCCGTGCAGGAAATTGGTGGTGCCGTCGAGCGGGTCGACGATCCAGCGGTGGCGCGGATCGCTGCCGGGCGTCTCGCCGCTTTCTTCCATGAGGAAGCCATAGCCGGGTCGCGCGCGCTGCAATTCAGTGCGCAGCAGCCGCTCGGCCTTGATATCGGCGGTGGAGACGAAATCGCCGGGACCCTTGACCGAGACCTGAAGCTGCTCGACCTCGCCGAAATCGTGGAGAAGCGATTTCGCCGCCTTGAGGGCAGCTCCGGCCATGACGTGAATGGTTGCCGAGCGCGTCGCCATTGCGTGGGATCAGTCCTTGGCGCGTTCGGAATAACTGCCGTCGGTGGTGTTGACGACGACGCGCGTTCCCGCGCCCACATGCGGCGGCAGCATGATGCGGCGCCCGTTCTCGAGCTTGCCGGGCTTGTAGGACGACGAGGCGGTCTGGCCCTTCACCACCGGATCGGCCTCCACGACCTCCATGATCACCGTCTGCGGCAGGGTCACCGACATCGGCTCGCCCTCGTAGAGCTGGACGGTGCAGATCATGCCCTCGCGCAGGAAGTCGGCGGGCTCGCCGATCAACTCGCGCTCGACCGCGGTCTGCTCGTAGGTCTCGTTGTCCATGAAGGTCGCCTGCGTCCCGTCGAAGAACAGGAACTGCATCTCCTTCTCGTCGAGCCGGACGCGCTCCACCGTCTCCTGTGTGCGAAAACGCTCGTTGGTCTTGGTGCCGGAGCGCATGTCGCGCATTTCGATCTGGGCGAAAGCGCCGCCCTTGCCGGGCTGGATCAGCTCGCGCTTGACCACGAGCCAGAGCTTGCCCTGGTGCTCCAGCACATTGCCGGGCTTTATGTCGATGGCGTTGATCTTCATGTCGCCCTCGCGACGCGGAATGACGGGGGGATCGGGAAGAGCGCTTCCTAGCGGATCGGCGTCGAACTGAAAAGGGAAAAGGGCTTGCCGCGCCGGCCGGCCGCGCGGTTGAGTGCCGGGAGACGAGGAGACAGCATGACCAATGAGCGCGACGGCTGGTGGCGGCCTGACCGATTTGCCGCCAAGAAGCCGCATCTGGCGGCGCGCGGCCGCATCATCGCCGCCATTCGCGCCTTCTTCAGTGCTGAGGGCTTCACCGAGGTTGACACGCCGGCGCTCCAGGTCAGCCCCGGGCTGGAACCCCATCTCCACGCCTTCGCCACCCGCCTCGTCGAGCCAGGTGAGGGCAGGGACGGGCGGCCGATGTTCCTCCACACCTCGCCCGAGTTCGCCATGAAGAAGCTGCTCGCGGCGGGCATGGCGCGCATCTTTCAGCTCGCGCATGCCTTCCGCAACGGCGACCGCGGATCGCTCCACCATCCCGAGTTCATGCTGCTGGAGTGGTACCGCGCCGGCGCCACCTATCGCGACCTCATGGCGGATTGCGAGGCGTTGCTGCGCGCGACGCTCGCCGCGGCGGGCGCGCCCGTCTATCGCTGGCAGGGCCGCACCGCCGATCCCGCCGCACCCTGGGATTACGTCACGGTCGCCGAGGCGTTCCAGCGCCATTGCGGCATCGATGTCCTCTCGAGCTGTGCCGATCCTGAAGCACCCAGTCTCGACCATCTTGCCGCGGCGGCGAAACCGCTGGGCATCGCGCCGCACGCGGGCGATGAGTGGGAGGATCTCTTCTTCCGCATCTTCCTCGCCGAGATCGAGCCGCATCTCGGCATCGGCGCGCCGACCGTGCTCTACGACTATCCCCTGGCGATGGCGGCGCTCGCCCGGCCCAAGCCGGACGATCCGCGCGTGGCCGAGCGGTTCGAGCTTTACGTATGCGGGCTCGAACTTGCCAATGCCTTCGGCGAGCTCACCGACGCGGCCGAGCAGTCACGGCGCTTCCGGCGCGATCAGGAGCAGCGCCGCGCGCGCTATGGCGAGGCCTATCCGATCGACGCCGATTTTCTCGCCGCGCTCGCCCACGGCCTGCCGGAAAGCGCCGGCATCGCGCTCGGCGTCGATCGCCTGGTGATGCTCGCGACCGGCGCCCAGCGCATCGACGACGTGCTGTGGGCGCCGGTGGCGTGACCTCAGTGTCCCAGCACCGAGACGCTGGGGTAGAAGAGATAGAACGCGATGCCGATCACGATGAGATAGGCCAGCATCACGAAGGTCCAGCCCATGTTGTGGCGGATCACCGCGCCCTCGTTGCGCACGAAGCGGCTCGTCGATACGCCGACGCTGGCCGTCTGCGGCGCGATCGGCTTGCCGATCTCGGCCCCGACCGAGTTGAGCGACGGCAGCAGCACCGGCGGGAAGCCCAGGATCTTGCCGACGGCGAGCTGGAACGCGCCGAACATCGCGTTGGTCGAGGTGTTGGAGCCCGATAGCGCGACGCCGATCCAGCCGAGGATCGGCGACACGATGATGAACCACACGCCGATCTTCGAGAATCCGAACGCCAGCGACGCCGCCATGCCGGAATAGTTGAAGACATAGGCGAGGCCGAAGATGAACACGCCGACGAGGCAGGCGCCCCACATCTGCTGATACGTCTTGCGCACGACCTCGCGGAACTGTGCCCCGGTGACGCGCAGCAAGAGCGCGATGACGATCCACGACACCATGATCGCCGTGCCGCCCACCGCCGGCGCCCAGGCGAAGGCGGCAGCCACCGTCTTGCCCGGCTCGATCGACGAACCCGCGGCGACGACCAGGCGCAGCGGCACATAGCTCGGCAGCCGCGACCACGGGCCGGTCCACAGCACGACGACGACGACGAGGACGATGATCGGCAGCCACGCCTGGAACACTTCGCCGGCGGTGAGGCCATGACTGTCGGCGGCCGCGCGCGTCAGCGCCGCGCCCGACAACGGCGTGCCGCCATAGCCGCGCACGGTGCGGGGGCGCCATACCTTGAGCAGCAGCAGGAGGCAGACAAAGCACAGGATCGATCCCGACACGTCCGGCAGATACGGCCCGAGATAAACCGCGACCGGAAGCTGGCCGGCGATGTAGCTGAGGGAGCCCACGACCGCGAGCGGCCATGCCTCCCACATGCCTTGCCGGCCGCTCACGAGATAGAGCAGCACCCAGGGTGGCAGCAGCGCCAAGACCGCGACGATGTGGCCGACCGAGGCCGAGAGCGCGAGAAGCGGCAGGCTCGTGACCGCGGCGAGCCCGATGATCGGCGCACCGAGCGCGCCGTAGGACACCGGCGCATTGTTGGCGAGCGCCGCCACGCGCACGGCGTCGAGATCGGGGATGCCGAGCGTGATGAGGATCGGCGCAACGAACGCCCAGGGGTAGCCGAAGCCCACCAAGCCCTCGAGCAGCGCCCCGAACGCCCACGCGAACAGCATGGTCTGGACGCGCACATCGGCCGTCCCTTGTGAGATGAGCCAGCGACGGAAGCGCTCGAACACGCCGGTCACGACCATCGTGTTGAACAGCATCACGCCCCAGATCGTGATCCAGTCGACGTTCCACACGCCGGTGGCCGAGCCGTAGATATAGGCCAGCGCCCCGGTGCCGGCCGGCATGTGCCAGAAGACGATGGCGATGAAGTAGGTGACGATCGAGCCGATCAGCACCGCCAGCCACGCCGACATGCGATAGACCGCGAGCAGCACCAGGAGCAGCGCCACCGGGACAAGCGCAACGAGCCAGGTGAGGAACAGATTCCCCACCGGATTCATGATCTGTTGGAACATCTGTCTCCCCCGTGGCGTCTTGTTTTTTTATCGCCACGCAGCGGTCGACGCCTGCCCCGCTGCGTGACCTGCGTTAATCATATCACAGGCATAATTGGCAGGAAACGCCGCGGCTTGCGCCGCGCCGACGGTGGAGTTGGGGCTGAACGCGTGAGGTTGAACCACACCGTCGTCGCCCCGGCGAAAGCCGGGAGCCGGGGCCCAGGGTCAACGCACGTCGCCTGCCCTGGATCCCGGCTTTCGCCGGGACGAGGGAAAAGCGCTCACCCGAGCGGATCAGACTCTAGCCGCGCGTCATGCCGTCGCGGCGGCGATGGCCGTGATGAAGGCCTTGACCCCGGCGCCGGGGCCTTGCGGGTGATTCCACACTGCCGAGATGACGGCGAGAAAATCGACGCCCGCCGTGACCAGGGACCCGCAATTTTCGGGCGTGATGCCGCCGATGGCGACCGACGGCACCTCCATGAGTTCGCTCCACCAGCGCAGGATCTCCGGGTCGGAGCGAAACTTGCCGCCGACCTTGGTCGGGCTCGGGAAGAAGCCGCCGAAGGCGACATAGTCGGCGCCCGCCTCCGCCGCCTCCATGGCGAGGTGGCGGCTGCCATAGCAGGTGACGCCGACCGTCGCGTCGGGTCCAACCAGCCGGCGCGCTTCGGCGTAGGGCGTGTCCTCCTGCCCGACATGCACGCCATCGCAGCCGGTCGCGACCGCCAAGTCGGGCCGGTCGTTCATCAGAAAGGCGGCGCCGCGCGACTGCGTGACCGGGCGCAGCACGTCCGCTGCGCGACGGATCTCGTCGTCGCTCACATCCTTGAGGCGGAGCTGCACGCAGGCCACGTCGCCGGCATCGAGCGCCTCGGCCAGACGACCAGCGAACTCCGCCGGCACCAGCGCCGGCGGGGTGATGAGGTAGAGGCGCGTCGTGGCCATGGCGGCGCTCAGGCCTCGTCCTTGTAGATTCGGATGATGGTGTCGAGCATTTTGAGCGCCTCCGTGCGCGGGCGCTGGAAGGTGTTGCGGCCGATGATCGAGCCGTAGCCGCCGCCGTCGCGAATGGCGCGGACCTCGGTGTAGAGGCCGTCGAGTCCTTGGCCTCGCCGCCGGAGAAGATGACGATGCGGCGGCCGTTGAAGCAGCACTGCACCACGTGGCGCACGCGCGCGGGCAGGGTGGCGATGTCGATCTTGCGCTCGAGATAGACCTTCTTCGCCGCCTCGAGCTCGAGAAACTCGGTCGGCAGCTTGACCTTGATGATGTGCGCGCCGAGGAGCGCCGCCATGTGCGCGGCATAGGCGCAGATGTCGATCGCCGTCTCGCCCTGCCGCGACAGCGCGCCGCCGCGCGGATAGGACCAGATCACCACCGCCAGCCCGTGCGCCTTGGCCTCGCGACCGATCTCGGCGATTTCCTCCATCATGTCGTAGGCGGCATCGGAGCCGGGATAGATGGTGAAGCCGACGGCGGCGCAGCCCAGGCGCAGCGCGTCCTTGACGCTCCCCGTCACCGCCTGCGTCGGTCCTTCCTTGGCGCGCGCCAGGCTGTTGGCCGAGTTCACCTTGAGGATGAGCGGAATGGCGCCGGCGAAGGTATCGGCGCCGGCCTCGATGAACCCGAGCGGCGCGGCGTAGGCCGAGAGGCCCGCCTCCAGCGCGAGCTCGAAATGATAGTGCGGGTCATAGGCCGGCGGATTGGGCGCGAAGCTCCGCGCCGGGCCATGCTCGAAGCCCTGGTCGACCGGCAGGATCACCAGCCGGCCGCTGCCGCCGAGCCGGCCCTGCATGAGGATGCGGGCGAGGTTGGACTTGGTGCCGGGATTGTCGCTCTCGTAGGCGGCCAGGATCTTCCTGACCCGTTCCGTGACTTGCATGGCAGAACTCCTGGCGAGCGCGGCTTGCCGAGGGCGCCGATATAGCAGATGCGCCCCCGGACGAGAATGCCCCCGCGCACTCTGCCGGCCGCAATTTGTGTCAAGCGCGAGGATGCAACGCGCCGGATCAACCGCCGGGTCCGACACCCCCGAGATAGGCACGGCAGGCCGCATCGGGATCGCGCGCATCGAGAAGATCGAGCGCCGGTGCGCCGGGGCTCTCGATGACGGCGCCCGTGGCGGCGGCGATCTCGGCTAGGCGCACGCGGACATCCTCGCGACCGGCGAAGATCGCGTGCCGGCACCCGGCCCGGACCGCGGCAAGCACGGTACCGGGCTCCTCGGCACAGTCGATGATTCCCGTAACCTTGGTGCCAGGAAAGGCTGCGGCGGCCTCGCTCACCACGGCCGCGAACCAGGCCGGCCCGGCATAGGCGCCGGCGCCCAGGGCGCTCACCAGCGTCACCTCGACGCCCAGCGCCGCCGCCGCCGCGACGGCCGCGCGCGCCTGCGCCGATGAGTGGACGATGATGCGGCCACTCACACGGTCTTGCCGACGAGTGCGGCCGCCTCGACCATGCGGTTGGAAAAGCCCCACTCGTTGTCGTACCACGACAGCACCCGGCAGAAGCGCTTGCCCAGCACCGCCGTCTGCGTCAGGTCGAAGGTGGAGCTGTGCGCATCGTGGTTGAAATCGCTCGACACGACGGCATCGCTGATGACGCCGAGAATGCCCTTGAAGCGGTTGGAGTTGGCCGCCTTGACCATCAGCCCGTTGATCTCGTCGGCGCCGGTGTCGCGCGTCGACGTGAAGGTGAGGTCGATGAGCGAGACATTGG
The DNA here is from genome assembly GCA_963832575.1 of uncultured Alphaproteobacteria bacterium. Taxonomy (GTDB): domain Bacteria; phylum Pseudomonadota; class Alphaproteobacteria; order ATCC43930; family CGMCC-115725; genus DATJLY01. The sequence continues at coordinate 94,946 of CAWHUT010000005.1, read as the reverse complement.
CGGTGGGTACGCGGATCGCGGTGCCGTCGAGCTTGCCCTGCAGCTCCGGGATCACCAGCCCCAGCGCCTTGGCCGCGCCCGTCGAGGTCGGGATCATGTTGAGCGACGCGGCACGCGCGCGACGCATGTCCTTGTGCAGCGTGTCGACGGTGTTCTGGTCGCCGGTGAAGGAATGCACCGTCGTCATGAAGCCATGGTCGATGCCCACGCTCTCGTTCAGCACGAAGGCCACCGGCGCCAGGCAATTGGTCGTGCAGGAGCCGTTGGAGACGACGGTGTGCTCGCGCTTCAGCGCGTCGCTGTTGACGCCCATGACCAGCGTGAAGTCGGCGCCCTCGGCCGGGGCGGAGACGATGCACTTCTTGGCGCCCGCGGCCAGATGCAGCGCGGCGGCGGCGCGCGTCGTGAAGAGGCCGGTGCATTCGAGCGCCACATCGATGCCGAGCACCTGCCACGGCAGCTTCGCGGGATCGCGCTCGGCCAGCACGGCGATCCTGCCGCGGCCGATGTCCATCCAGCTATCGCCGGTGGTGATCTCGCCGCGGAAGCGGCCATGCACACTGTCATATTTCAAAAGCTGCGCGTTCGCTTCGACCGAGCCCAGGTCGTTGATGGCGACGACCTGCACGTCGTCGCGACCCTGCTCGTAGAGCGCCCGCAATACCAGCCGGCCGATGCGGCCAAATCCATTGATAGAAACGCGAACGGTCATCCATTCCTCCGGCCTGTCGCCCGAATTGGTAAACGATGCTGCGAGCGCAGTCGCGCCCGCATCCCCTCTAGAGCAGCGCTTCGGCCGCCGCGGCCACCGCCTCGGGTGTGAAGCCGAAGTGGCGGAACAGCGTCTCCGCCGGCGCCGAGGCCCCGAACCCCGGCATGGCCACGATGCCGCCCGTGGGCCCGATATAGCGATCCCAGCCGAAGGATGCGGCGGCTTCGATCGCCAGGCGCGGCGCGGTGCCGAGCACGGCGCTGCGGTAGCCGGGATCGGCCGCATCGAAGAGTTCCCAGCACGGCATCGACACCACCGCGGCTGCGATCCCGCGTTCGGCCAGAAGCGCGCGCGCCGCGACGGCGATGGCGACCTCCGAACCCGTCGCAAGCAACGTCACGCGGCGCGCGCCTTGCGCTTCCTCGAGCACATAGGCGCCTTTCGCCGAACGGTTCTCGCCGGCATCGCGTCGCAGCGTCGGCACGCCGTGGCGCGTCAGCGCCAGGACCGAGGGCGCATTGCGCGCGGCAAGCGCCAGTTCCCAGCATTCTACCGTCTCGATCGCGTCGGCGGGGCGGAAGACCCTGAGGCCGGGGATGGCGCGCAAGCTCGCCAGATGCTCGATCGGCTGATGCGTCGGCCCGTCCTCGCCAAGGCCGATCGAATCATGCGTCATGACGTAGATCACGCGCAGTTGCATCAGCGCGGAGAGCCGGATCGCCGGGCGGCAATAATCGGTGAAGGCCAGGAACGACCCGCCATAGGGAATGATGCCGCCGTGCGCGGCCATGCCGTTCATCGCCGCGGCCATGCCATGTTCGCGCACGCCGTAATGGATATAGCTGCCGGAGAAGTCGGTGCGCGTCACCACCGTCTGGCTCTTGGCCTTGGTGAGGTTCGAGCCGGTGAGATCGGCTGAGCCGCCGACGAGCTCGGGCAGGACGGGGGCGAGCGCGTCGAGCGTGAGGCTCGACGATTGCCGCGTCGCGAGCTTGGGCGCCTCGGCCGCGAACTTGGCCTTGAGCGCGGTGAGCGGCGCCTGCCACCCAACGGGAAGGTCGCCCTCGTTCCGTCGCATGAACTCGTGGCGCAGCGCCGGTGCGGCGGCGTCCAAGCGCCCGTGCCAGGCACGCTCGGCGGCGGCGCTGCGCGCGCCGATCTCGCGCCACCAGCGCACGACATCCACGGGCAGCTCGAACGGCGGCTCGTGCCAGCCGAGCCGTTCGCGCGTGGCGGCAATCTCGGCCGCGCCGAGCGGCGCGCCATGCGCCGCCGCGGTGCCGGCCTTGGTCGGCGCGCCGAAGGCGATGGTCGTGCGGCAGGCGATGAGGGAGGGACGCTCGCTTTCCCTGGCGCGGGCGATCGCGGCGGCGACGGCATCGGTGTCGTGGCCGTCGACGGCATCGGTGTCCCAGCCGCTGGCGGCAAAGCGTGCGCGCTGATCGTCAGAGGTCGCGAGCGCGGTCGACCCGTCGATCGATATGTGATTGTCGTCCCACAGCACGATGAGCCGCCCCAGGCGCAGATGGCCCGCGAGCGCGATCGCCTCGTGCGAGATGCCCTCCATGAGGCAGCCGTCGCCGGCGATCACGTAGGTGTGGTGGTCGACGAGGTCGGCCCCGAAGAGGCTGGCCAGCAGTCGTTCGGCGAGCGCCATGCCGACCGCGTTGGCAAGGCCCTGGCCCAGCGGCCCGGTGGTGGTCTCGATGCCGGCGGCGTGGCCTCGCTCGGGATGGCCGGCGGTGCGGCTGCCGAACTGGCGAAAGCGGCGCAGCTCATCGAGCGTCATGTCGGCATAGCCGGTAAGATGCAGCAGCGCGTAGAGCAGCATCGAGCCGTGGCCGGCCGACAGCACGAAGCGGTCGCGGTCGGGCCAGTCAGGATGCGTCGGGTCGAATTTGAGGAACCGGCTCCACAGCACTGTCGCTACGTCCGCCATCCCCATGGGCATGCCGGGATGGCCGCTCTGGGCCGCCTCGACCGCGTCCATCGCCAGCACGCGCACGGCATTGGCCATGCGGCGCAGATGCGGATCGCCGGGCGCGGGGAGCGGCGAGGGGGAACGGCCGGAGGTCTCGGTGGCGCTCATCGAGGGTGACGGTAACGGTCGCAGCGGGGCAGGGGAATCCTTCGTTGGCGCGCACCTTGCCCGAGCGCCGCGGCCGCCGTCAAGTTGCGGCCATCGGCCTTTGCCGTTAAGGTTTCGCCCCGCGCGCAATGGGGCGTAGCCAAGTGGTAAGGCAGCGGATTTTGATTCCGCCATACGGAGGTTCGAATCCTCCCGCCCCAGCCAGCCAGTCCGCCAGTTCGTGCGTTCTCCACGCTATGTCGCGGAAAGGCCCGCTGTTGGCAGGGTTGTCGACGGCAAAGCGAACGGAGAACGATAAAAAGGGGCCGTATGCGGCTCCCGCAGGCCCCATTTTCTCTGTCGGCCATTTCGACGGTTCGGTTTCATCCTCGGGGTCGGAGGGACGAGCGAACTGGAGTTGGCGATGGCGTCAGACCTCTGGCGAATTGGCCACGCTCGGTCTCTATTGATCCGCTGAGATGCCGCGCGACGTGCGGCGGCTCTTAGATTCGGGAGGGGCGCATGAGAGCGGATCTCGGCATTCGTCATTCGGCAGCATTGTTCCTTGAGCTACACGGTGACGAGGCGGTTCCCGAAGCCCGCAAGATGGCGGCCGCGATGCGCGAGCGGGGCGATCTCGACAGCGCCGATACGTGGCTGCGCATCATCGTTGCGCTCGACGAGATGCGACAGGTGAACACGAGATTCTGCCTCGTGATGATCGCTTATTCCAGGTCGGACGTGACGACCCGCTTCGGGCGTTGCGATCTGCCGTGCGAGCCTGTGCTTCGGTCCAGCTATTTGCTTATCGGACGCCGAGGAGGCGCTTCTGCTCCCGCCAGTCGGTCGGCAGGTCGGTGTGACGGATCAGCTTGTGCGCGGTCATGTCCGGGCTCTGCCGGCCCTGGGCGATCGTCTCGACGATGTCGGGCGCGAGGAAGGCGAGGGGGAGCAGGCTGCTGATGTAGCGGTCGCTCACGCCTTCGCGCGTTGCCAGTTCGGTGAGGTTCGCGACGGCGCCCGTCAGCATCGCATCGAAGCAGCGATGCGCTCGCGCGACTTCCTTGAGGAGAACCGGATCCACTCTCGCTGGAGTGACACCCGGGTCTTCGATGACGAGCTTCATCTCGACACCGCGATGCTTGATCTGCATCGGGATGGTACGCTCGAAGTGGACCGCACCGGCCACGTCGCCATCGCTGCCCGCGAGAGCGGCGAGTGAGATCGTCAGGCGCATGCAATCCCTGTGCAACTCCGCGCGCTGTATCAGTTGTATCAGCACTTCGGCACGTCCGGTTTCCGACAACAATCGACCGCGCAGCGCGGCTGCCGCGTCGAAGATAGATGCCCACCTATCCGCCGCGATGCCGGCTTCGTCGAGCACGCCGGCCACGATGGTATGGTCCTCGAGTATCTTTGCGGCCTCGGTCGCGATTACGGATTCGATTTGAGGAGCCGGAAGGCGCCAGCCTCGCGGCACACCACGTGCGGCGCCCGTGATGAGAGAATGGGAGACATAATAGCTGTAGCGCTTGCCGCGCTTGACGGCGTGGGTCGGGGTCAGGCGAGCGCCATCCTCATCGAACAGCTTCCCCGTGAGCGGGGAGGGCGCTGGCGAGCCTGCCTGTCCTCTCTTTCGGGCACCATGGTCCCGCAGCAGTTCCTGAACCGCCTCCCATTGCTCGTTGCCGATGATCGGTGCGTGCAGGCCGGCGAAGCGGTTGCCCTTGTGCGCAATCTCACCGATGTAAATCGGATTGGCGAGCAGGGCATAGAGCGCACCGTGCGATAGGCGGCAATCACCGGACCGGACGCCTTTGCTGGACGTCTTGAGCTTGGAGCGAATGCCCCGCCGATCGAGCTGCTCCTGCACCAGATGCACGGAGCCGAGTTCCTCATAGAGCTTGTAGATGAGGCGGACGGTCTCGGCTTCGGCAGCGTTGATGATGAGCTTGCGGTCTTGCACGTCATAGCCGAGCGGCACGGTGCCGCCCATCCACATGCCCTTGCGCTTGGACGCCGCAATCTTGTCGCGAATGCGCTCGCCGGCGATCTCGCGCTCGAACTGGGCGAAGGAGAGGAGGATGTTGAGAGTGAGCCGGCCCATGGATGAGGTGGTGTTGAACTGCTGGGTAACGGCCACGAATGACGCGCCGCTGCGATCCAGGAGTTCAACAATCTTGGCAAAATCCATGAGCGAGCGCGTGAGCCGGTCGACCTTATAGACCACGACGATGTCTACGAGCCCCCGGCCAATATCGGCGAGCAGCCGCTGCAGCGCAGGGCGCTCCATCGTGCCTCCGGAGAGGCCTCCATCGTCGTAGGCGGCCGGGACCAGGTGCCACCCTTCATGCTGTTGGCTACGGATATAGGCCTCGCACGCCTCGCGCTGGGCATGGAGCGAGTTGAAGTCCTGCTCCAGCCCCTCCTCGGATGATTTACGGGTATAGACGGCGCAGCGCTGGGACTTTGGCTTAGGGTTGGGCATCGACGGGCACCTTCGGACCTGCCCTCAGGCCGAAGAAGAGGGGGCCGGACCAGCGGCTGCCGGTGATCAGCCGCGCCACCACGGAGAGCGACCGATGGTGCTGCCCGCGGTAGAGAACCCCATCTTCGAGGACGAGCACCTGGTGGGTGACGCCCTGCCACTCGCGGACTAACCGGGTGCCTGGGCTGAGCCTGGGTGCAGGCGAAGGCGCAACGGTATGGGCTCCCGATGCATCTGTGCCAACGCGACTCAGGATTTGCCGGGTCTGCGGCGTGAGGCCGCCCAGCGCGTTCTCCTGCATCCTGTAGGCTATGGCGCGGAGCAATAGGCCGCGGCTGACATGCGACGGCGGCTCGCAGCTATAGAGGGTTCGCCACCGCGCCTTGAGCGCATGGGTATCAAGCGAGGGGAGGCTCGCCAGTGCGCTGGCGAGCCCCCCGGCGTCGATGCGGCGCATCACGCGCGCGATCCCGTTTCGGTGATGCGATAGACACGGCCGCGCTCCTCTTTTGCCGCGGCCACCATCAGCCCGAGCCGCTTCTTCAGCGCGCCGGCGATGGCGCCGCGCACGGTATGGCGCTGCCACCCGGTGGCGGTCGCCAGCTCGTCGATGGTGGCGCCCTCAGGCCGCTGTAGGAGCGCTATGACGGCGGACTGCTTCGTCGCGCGGGCCGACCCGACTTTCGTGCCCGCGCCCTGCTCAGCGCGCGCGGGCAGCCTCTCCAGACCAGACCACAGGCGCTCGACCATGACCGCGCGGTCGGCGACCTTCGTCACCTTCTTCTTGCCGGGTAGCGCGTTCCAGATCGCCATGAGGCGCTTGGCGCTGAGCCGGGCGGCAGCGAGGTCGCCTGCGGACGTGACGACGACGTCGCCTTTTGCCGGCTTTGCCGATCGCCGCGCGGCTACCCGGATCTCGGTGCCGTTTATGATGTACACGGTCATCTGGTCCTCCATGATACGGCGGCGCATTGCCGCCCTCCGGGACCACTGACGCTCTTATCGGCGGCGCCAGCCACCTATTCCGTGATCATGGCATGGCTCTTTTTGCCCAGCCTGGATCACATTGTTGCTGGCCTCATGCGACGACCCTAGAGCTATAACTGCGGTCCAGCGTCGCGGGAGCCAGCCGCATCAAAAACTGATCCCTCAGGCTCATAACCTGAAGGTCGTAGGTTCAAATCCTACTCCCGCAACCAAATTCTCCAATAAAATCAAAGCCGTCAGCATCCAAGCTGACGGCTTTTTGCTTGGAAATACCCTAGTGCAATTTTAGGGTAACTTGACAGCCACGCGGAAACCTGATAGTCTAAGGTTCGACAAGCGCGAAAAGCCAGTAATTCCTGCTCAGAATCGCGCTCGGAGGCCCGATGCCGACGATCGATCTGATGGGTGGCAAACTCCAGGTTTACCAGCGCGGCAATAGCCGGTTCTGGCAGGCCAGGACTTCCATCGGCGGACGGCAGCTTCAGCACAGCACGAAGCGAGAATCATTGGAGCAGGCGAGCAAGGTCGCCGAAGACTGGTTTCTCACCCTTCAAGCCAAGCACCGCGCCGGCGTCCTCGAGACCGGCGGCCCGACGTTCAAAAAGGCCGCCGACCAGTTTCTGAAAGAATACGGGGTCATCACGGAGGGCGAACGCAGCGAAAAGTGGACCGAGAGCCACGCCATTCGCTTGCGCCTGCACCTCGTCCCCTTCTTCGGCGCTCTCCCCATCCACAAGCTCACTCCCGGCAAAGTGCAGGAATACCGGGTTCATCGGATGACCTCCTACAACGAGCCCAATCCGGACTCCAAGAGCAAGCACAAGCCCAAGACCAAACCGCCAGCCCGCAGCACCCTGCACGATGAGATCGTGACCCTGCGCATGGTGCTCAAGACCGCCATTCGTCATGGCTGGCTCGAATACCTCCCCGATTTGTCGCCGCCGTACAAATCGCAGGGCAAGATCGTGCATCGCCCTTGGTTCAGCCCCGAGGAATACAAACAGCTTTACGAGGCGGCACGGGCCTATGCAAAGCAGCCCTTCCACGACCACTTCAAATGGAACGCCGAGCAGGTTTACGACTTCGTGCTGTTCATGGCGAACACCGGTCTTCGCCCGGACGAAGCCTTCAATCTCCAATTCCGCGATGTGACCATCGCGGATATCGCCATTGACGGTGAAACCACAGGGAAAATCCTTGAGATCGAGGTGCGCGGCAAGCGTGGCGTCGGCCATTGCAAGAGCATGCCCGGCGCAGTCCGGGTCTATGACCGCCTTCTCAATCGGCCGAAGCCAGTGAAAGGAGAATCAAGACGCGAGGGGCAGCGCCGCCGCACGCAGGGCGGCGAACCTCCGCCGCCGCCCGTACAAGAGCTGCCGAAGCCAACCGACCACCTCTTTCCCGGCAATCATATCAAGCTGTTCAACAACCTGCTGACACGGACGGACCTCAAATTCGACCGCGACGGCAAGCCGCGCACGGCCTACAGCCTGCGTCACACCTATATCTGTATGCGCCTCATGGAAGGCGCCGACATTTATCAGATCGCGAAGAACTGCCGTACCAGCGTCGAGATGATCGAAAAGCACTATGCCATACATCTCAAAAACACGCTCGACGCGACGGCCATCAACGTGCTCAAGCCAAAACCTAGATCCAAAAAGAAGAAGGATGCGGAGCAGCCACCAGCCGAATAGGACGATGGATGCAATTTTCCCGAAACCGCTCGGCAGGGTTCGGCAGGCGAACCCCTTGCGGGTGTAGCCCATGGGGCTTGGCCCCCCTATTTTCGGCCTTGGGCCTCTTCCGCGTCCCCGCTGTGAGGACGGCCTCTTCTCTATCAACGCCCGCAACGTCTAACTCTGATTGATCGACGACATCGACCCTTTGGCATGCTCACTACTCCAGCCTGGCATTATCAAGTTTCATAACGACATCGTCGGCTTTCTCGTGAGCGATGCTCACGTGGCCCTTTTCGAAATGAAGTGTCATTCGGCGTGGGGTCCCGACGCCGATAGGCGTCCTAAGCCCTTGATGTCTGTGGTTTCAGAGGAGTTAAATCTTCGAGGCCTAATCACACTCAAGCGGCCGCAATCGTCAACTCGGCTTCGGCGGTGTCTTCGTCGGCCTCAACATCTTCGCCTTCCTCCTGAGCACTGCCAACATAGGCGGCCTTGCCGGTTGCCTGTTCTATTAGGTCGAGCAGCCGCTTTTGTCGGTCCACAATGAAGTCCTCAAATTTATCAGAACGCAAAAGCGATGGGTCGATCAGATGAGATCTAAGATACCCATCAAGCCGCTCGCGTTCGATCGGAGGCGATGCCTCATTGCCGCTTTCTAATCTGGCGAGATAGTCTGAAGGCGCAACACCGCCGATGATCCGATTCGTCCGATAGGACAGCGGCGTCTTGTTGATGATCGAATCAAAAACGTTCGCCTTGATGCCATGCTTTTTACACCAGTCTTGCGGGAAGATGTGATGTATGTCGACATTTTCACCGAAGAACACCGCGTGATCGAATTTCTGTCCTGAGCGAAAATCCTGCGATCCATCCTTCATCAAGAGAGCGTTGACGCCCTTGTAGGCAGCGGACAGGCGCATTCGCATGGTCTTCAACCTGTCTGCACGGAACATCGTTTCGCTGACTGTCGACGGTTCAGCCCCGCCCTTCAGCCAGATGGGCACCTCCATGAAATCGCGGGCTACACGGGTCTCGACCGCCGAACCGTAAAGCTCGCCAAAGACTCCATTCCAATACCACCGGACCAGCATTGCCCGGTTCGTCTCATGCTCCCAAGCATCCCCAATGTCGGCCAGGATGGCGGCCAACGGCACGATTTGCGATTGATATGGAAGATCGAAAATGCGGTAGATATGCAGAATATGCAGAAACTTCGCCGCCTGCACAAAGCCACGCTCCACCTGTGTTTCGTATTGCTTGTAGGCTTCAAGCGGGAGGTTCAGCAGTGCCTGACGGTTGCCTGTAACAGCCGGCAATTCCTTCCCCTGCTTTCCAGCTTCCTCTGCGGCACGCCTGCGGTCGCGCGTATGAAAAAGCGACACTGCCTGCAGGAAATCGGTATTAGCGACACCGGCGATGATACCGGTTTCCGCCCCGCCAGGCCGGAGAGTTTCCGAAAAACGCCGATGTCGCCCTGCTATGCCGTCATCGCCGTACCAGTCCTTTCGCAATTCGTGGCCTGCCGCCGCATACATCGCGGTAACCAGCTCAAACGCGTCGAGCGGCTTGCCTCCGGTGTTTACCTTTTCAAAGACCACGCAGACGGCTTCCTTGGACGTCGATCGATCAAGGGTAATGACAGGCACGTGATAGCCTTTGAAATTCTCGAGGACCTGGCGCTTGAAGATTCTGAATTCGTCACGCAGGCTTTTATTTTCGTCACCGCTCCAATGATCGTCGAATCCGTCTTGCCAATTGTCCCAATCGAAGACCTGAGACACAGGGTACATCAGAAAAGCGTACTCGCGCTCCGGAGATGAAAGATCCAAAACCATTCCGCGCCCGAAATCCTTTCGGACGATCCGATCCTCCGGAATGCCGACAATCGCCTCTTCACGATCAATCGAAGGATCGAGCGATTTTCTGATATCGATATAAAACCACCGTTTTACCTTCTTCTTTTTCGGAGTGACCGTCTCGACGAATTTTCCTCGCAAGGTCACCTGATACAGCGACGTCATCCGTTGCTGTCCATCGAGCAGCAGAGATTGAGGGACGATTTGCTTCGCCTCGATCGGCGCGCCTTCAATAGGTCTGGGCTTAAAATTCACCGGGCCGCCGGTCTCTAGCGACATCAATGCGCCAACAGGAAATGCTCGCGAAATCGAAGCGATCAAGCTCTTGATGCGATCCTCGTCCCAAACCCAACTGCGCTGGAAGTCCGGTAATTGAAGCGTGCCGCGATGACAGTCTTCGAGAAGTTCCTTCAGACCAAAAGGGTTTGTCTTGAACGTTGATCCCGCCATTGTTTGAAATTCTCCCTGAGCAAAACCGTGAGGCCTCAGAAAATCGGCTTCAACGAGTTTCAATCATTGAAGCACGATTCCTTGACGGCATACCAGCCAAGAGCAACGACGGGCGTAATTCGATTGCGCATCATGGCCGTCTCGCGTTGGAATACCAGCACATTGGTCGGGACGCCGGACGCGATGAATGTGCGCCGCGAATTTATTCCTCAAGCTCCGGGCCTCCATGCCCCCAAATGACCGAAGCTGCGCTGGTTCAGTGTTCATCGAACCAACGCAAAGGATTGTTTACGGCTCCGTAGAGCGCGGACATCTGATCATAGATCGTCCGCTTGAGCCATTCGTGCCGCTCGACTTCCACGGGATCGGATGCGGGTCTGTTTTTCGGCGAGCGCGCCATGATGGCTATGATGCACCGTCCCAGCTTTTCCTCAAGCGACGGTTCTTTGCGCGCCTTCGGCATCTTGCGCTCTCCTCTCTGCGTCGTGCATCGCTTGACGGCTCAAGCCTAGCACAATTCCGTTGTTTCCAGAGCGCCCGCGCCGGCCACGCCGGCGCGCCAGGCTCTTGCAAGCCAAGCCGCCTGCACCGTCTTGGCCCTGCCGGGCTGCGATCCCATGGCGCGATTCCGCTATCGGAAACCCCGAGCGCCGGGAGCGGAAAGTAACCCACCCGCGCCGGTCGGCTTCGCTGTGGAGAGCAAGAGGCGCGAGGGGTTTTCGCGACGGGCTTGGAGGTCGAGAGAAGTCTCCCGGCCGGCCCGTCCCGGAGATCCCCTATGGCTAATGCCCAACCCAAGATCGTCCTGAGCCGGTCTCAGGACATTCCCTTCAACAAGCTGGTCCTGTCCCAGGCCAATGTCCGCCGCGTCGAGGCGGGCATGTCGATCGAGCAGCTGGCGGAGGACATCGCCCGCCGCACCCTGCTGCAAAGTCTGAGCGTTCGGCCGGTGCGCGATGGCGACGGCAACGAGACCGGCACCTATGAGGTGCCGGCGGGCGGGCGGCGATATCGCGCGCTCGAGCTGCTGGTCAAGCAGAAGCGCATGGCGAAGACCCAGCCCGTGCCCTGCGTCGTGCGCGATGACGGCCTCGCCGAGGAAGACTCGCTGGCCGAGAATGTCCAGCGCGTGGCGCTTCATCCGCTCGACCAGTTCCGCGCCTTCCAGGCCCTGCGCGACGCGGGCCTCGGCGAGGAGGAGATCGCGGCCCGATTCTTCGTCGCGCCCAGCGTCGTGAAGCAGCGCCTCAAGCTCGCCGCCGTCTCGCCCAAGCTTCTCGAGCTCTACGCCGAGGACGAGATGACGCTGGAGCAGCTCATGGCCTTCACGGTCACCAACGACCATGCGCGCCAGGAGCAGGTGTGGGAAGCGCTCGCGCATTCCTACATACAACGAGCCCTATTACATCCGCCGCCAGCTCACCGAGGGCGCAGTCTGCGCCTCGGACAAGCGGGCGCAATTCGTCGGCGTCGAAGCCTATGAGGCAGCGGGCGGCATCGTCATCCGCGACCTCTTCACGCAGGATAATGGCGGCTGGCTGCAGGACGCGGCGCTCCTCGACCGCCTCGTCGTCGAGAAGCTGACTGCCGAGGCCGAGGCGATACGCGACGAGGGCTGGAAGTGGATCGAGGTCGCGATCGAGTTCCCTTACGGTTACACGGCGCGATCGCGCCTGCTCGGTCGGCCAGACGGTCGCTCTGACCGAGGACGAGCAGACGCGCCAGGATGCGCTTCGGGCTGAGTTCGACAAGCTCGAGGCGGAGTACGCCGAAGCCGAGGAACTGCCCGACGAGGTCGACCGGCGTCTGGGCGAGATCGAGACCGAACTCGAATCGTTCGACAACCGCCCGGTCATTTACGACCCCGCGGAAATTGCACGCGCAGGCGTCTTCGTCAGCATCGATGGCGATGGCGGCCTGCGCATCGAGCGCGGCTATGTTCGGCCCGAGGACGAGGCGCCTGCCGAACCCCAAGCCGATGGCGATGGCCACGCGCCCGATATCGGCAGGCCGGAGGGTGCCAGGCAGCCCGCGGTGATCATCGTCACCGGCCCGGTGCCGCCGGACGACGAAGCGCCGGATGAAGACGACGGCATCAAGCCGCTGGCCGATCGACTCGTCACGGAGCTGACCGCCCATCGGACGCTCGCGCTGCGAGACGCGCTGGCCAACGATCCCGGCACGGCATTCGCCGCGGTGTTGCACGCGCTCTGTCTCAGCGCCTTCTACCGGTACGCGTCCAACACCTGCCTGGAGATAACGGCGAAGAGCGCCGGATTCACCGCACAGGCGCCCGGCCTCGCCGACACCGCCTCGGCCAAGGCGATCGACCAGCGTCACCAGAATTGGGCGCAGCAATTGCCCGAGGACCCCGCGAATTTGTGGGACGCGCTCCTGGCGTTCGACAATGACAGCCGCGAGGCGCTGTTCGCGCATTGCGCAGCACTCACGGTCAATGTCGTGCAGGACACCGGGAGTCGCCGTTCCGACGCCATCGCCCATGGCGACCGGCTCGCTCAGGCGGTGGGCCTCGACATGGCGGCGGCGGGTTGGACGCCCACGGTCGCCAACTATCTCGGCCGGGTGACCAAGGCGCGCATCCTCGAAGCGGTGCGCGAAGCGAAGGGCGACGCGGCAGCGCAGCTCATCGACCATCTCAAGAAGCCGGACATGGCGAAGAGAGGCCGAGCGGCTGCTGTCGGATACGGGCTGGCTGCCCGAGCCGCTCCGCATGCCGAGCGCGGAGAGCGCAGCGCCCGCCGCCGAACCCGGCGACGAAGCCGCGAGCCTACCGGCCTTCCTGGCCGACGACGGCGACGACGACACCCGCGCCCGGCGATAGCGCCACCGCGTGATCACTCGACCTCGCGGGGCGGCTTCGGCTGCCCCGCGTTTTCCTCACCCCAACCTCAGGAGATACACCATGACCGACAGCAACCGCCGTCACCAAAGACGCGACCAAGCTCAGCCACGAATACCTGCGCCAATTTACCGGCAGCGAGCATTGGTACCGTCACGGCCTTGTCCGCGACATCCTCTACACCGATGGCGCAAAATATGTCGCCGACCACGGCGGCGCCTATTGGCTTCTCGACGAGATCGCTTTCGCCCAACGCGGCCAGAAGAAGATCGCCGCCGAGAAGTTTCAAGTCTGGAAGCTCGATGTCAATCCGGATCGCACCGCAACGCTTGCGTGCGAAGACGGTAACGGCAGGACGGTCGTCGCGAAGCAGATCGCGTTCACGGATTTTCCCGTCGAGCGCATCGAGCTCTGGTTTGAGAACAACACCATCTATCTGCCAAGCGAGCGATGATCAGCACCGCCCGCTCATGCCCTCAACCAACCCGGCCTCACCGCCGGGTTTTTCACATTCATAGGAGCCCATCATGGCCGATTACTTTTCGCCTACCGTCATTCAGCCCTCGATACCGGTCGCCGACATCACCCCGCTCGAACGGCTTCTGCTCGGACACATCTTCCAGATCGATCCGGACGACGATGGCCTTTATCTCTACGCCGAGGAAGGTCCGGCCGATTTGTTTGCCGTCGATCGCAGCGACCTCGAAGCGGCGCTTGCCGCCTCACGCGAGGTAGCGAGCGCAGCCGCCACCGTCGTCACTGAACAGCTCGCTCGCGACACCGACGAAAGCGCGGAGATCGACGTCGACCTTAGCGGCACGTCTTATGAGTTCATCTTGCAAGAATTGTCCGCCGTTCGCCGACCCTCCGTTACGTCACCGCGATCGCATCCTTCGAGTGCTCGAAGATGCGCCCTGACGGGATTGGCGGCATGGCGTGCCTGATCACGGCCGACCGCATTATCGGCAAATCCACCCACGATTTGATCGAGGACTTCCTCGCTGAGGCTGGCCTCGATCCCTAAGCGCAGCGCGTAAAGCGCACCGCCCTTCGACTATTCCCGCGGCACCGTGCCGCTCTCATCCAACGAAAGGAAAACACCATGGGCTGGGCTATACATGCAATCCCTCAAAGGCCATTCCGGCCCTCGCCAATATCTCGACGACCAATTCACCTACGAACGGCCCGACCATATTTCGAGGGTGCTGCGATCGGCGCTTGTCGGCATGCGCGTCTACTACGCCGCGGTCGAAAATACCCGCACGCCAACCGGCGAACGCGAAGTGTGGGCCGCGGTTTGCCTTGTCCGGTACAATCCGCGCGATCGGGAGGGCTATATCTTCGGCTACAAGGATATGACCGTATTCGATGGGGCCGTGCGAATGCGATTGCCCTGAGCAAATCCTCAATCTCCTGACGCCGACCACGCAGGAGTACGCACTGCAATGGCGAGTGCGCTGTCGCGCCAGCGCCGCCGCGCGTCGTGCGCTCAAGGCCAAGCCCATGCCGCGACCGGGCCAGATCATCGTCTTCGACGAGCCTCTCGCTTTCACCGACGGCCACAAATTTGACCGGCTGGAGGTCGTCTCCAATCCACGTAGTCATCGCATGATTTTTTTCGCGCGCCCGGATTGGGTGGTCTCTACCGCATACCCAACATCAAGCGTCGCGCCTTCCAGCTAATCGATCCATCCGCCGAGTCGGCCCGCGACCCATGTCGACGGGCCTTTCTCTTGCGCCGCCAATGAGAGGAAGAGGGACACCGGGAGCCGGGTGAGCCCGGAAGGACGAGAGAGAGCACGCCGCCGGGCTTGCCCAGCATCTGCTCTCGGAGATCCCCTCATGTCCCACACACAACCAGACGAATTCGATTTCCGGAAATGCGTTTCCTACGATCCAGACGCCAAGCGTCTCTTCCACAAAAACGCGCGGCGTCAGCTCCGGCTTCTCGCCACGACGCTTGGCCTGACCACCGGCACTTGGGATATCCGATCCAACCAGGGTGGAATCGCTGTCTCGGGCGAAGCTACGATGCACGGCGATGGTCTCTACGTGCAGGCCAGCCAGCCAGCGACGGGCCACGACAGCGGCGTGATGTTCCGCACCTGCCAGGGCCGTAAGGACTATACCGGCGGGCGCAACCACTTCGCCTCTCTCGACCTTCTCAACACGCCCGATCTGCTCGCGCGCCGCATCCGCGAGGCGTGCCATGTTTAGCATCGCTCGACAACCGGTCCAGCGCGTCAGCTCTCCCATCAGCCTCTACCGTATTCGAGCGCACGAGTGCCTGGCACGCCTCGCGCGCGCCTGGCGATATTTCACGGAGCGGCTTTCGGCCGATGATGCCCAACGCATCATGCTCGATTGTCGCGATCCCGCGGGATGGCATCTGCTTCTTGTGCTCACGGTCGCGGACACTCTCGAGCAGGCGCGCGAAACCTTCGCCGACCATCCCGACCTGCCGCGCTTGATCCCGGTTGGTTGCTCGCGCGTTGACGACAAATGGGAATCCTACGGCGACGAGCTCTACGAAGCGCGCCGCTGGGCGATCGACATTGCAGAAGGATATGCCGCCGACGAGGGAATCGTGCTGATCCGCCTCGACGACGAGGCAACGGCTGAGACAGCGGAGGCCGCGACATGAAGACGTTCGTCACGACGACATCGGCGCTCACTGAGCGAGCGGTCGCGCGACACACCAACCGCCATAATCTGTGATCTCGGGGCTCGCCACGGCGGGCCCCTTTTTTATGCGCAGGCATCGAGAGGCAGAGGACGGCCGGGAGTGAGGTGAGGCCCGGCGGGTGAAGAGAGTGCGCAGCCGGGTCCACCCGCTCACGCTCTCGGAGATCCCCTCATGACGCCCATCCCTCCTGCTGCGGCGCAAGCCGCGGCCACCCTCCCGTTGTTCGCTTCTCCACAATCTCGACCGGATACGGCAGCTTCCCTCTTCCAGTCCGCAACCATGCTCGCGGAGACGCTTGCGCAGGGCCACGCGCTCGACGCCCGCGCGTTGCGCTCGGCCATGGAGACGGCCTTCGGCGCTTCCGATGCGCGAAGGCGCCTGGGACTGGAAGCTTGCCTACGATGCTACCGAAGCGGCGCAGGTTCTGTTCCTGCGCAAATTCGCCGCCTCGATGCGGCGGCAAGCCGGATCGGCGGCCGCGTTTCTCGCCATGCTCGCCAAGCTCGCGGCGCTGCTCCCGTCGCAGACGCGACGCTCCGAGGAATCGGAGGCGTTCCAGCAATTCTCGACGCCGATCGCCTTCGGCTTCGCTGCCGCCGCGGCTGCCGCCATCGCGCCTTCCGACCTCGTGCTGGAACCCTCGGCCGGCACCGGCCTGCTCGCCATCTTCGCCGAGCTTGCGGGCGCGCGGCTTGCTCTGAACGAGCTCGCCGAAACCCGTGCAGGACTGCTCCGCGCGCTGTTTCCGAGAGCGCCGGTCACGCGCCATGACGCGGCGCATATCCACGATCACCTCGACATCGGCATCCGCCCGACCGTGGTGCTGATGAACCCGCCGTTTTCAGCCACGGCGCATGTCGAGGGCCGCGTTGCCGACACCGCGCTCCGGCACATCTCGTCGGCGCTCGCGCGCCTGGCCGAGGGCGGACGCCTCGTCGCCATCACCGGCGCAAGCCTGTCTCCCGACAATCCCGCCTGGCGCGACGGCTTCATGCGGCTTCAGGAGCGCGGCCGCGTCGTGTTCTCGGCGGCCGTCGACGGCCGCGTCTATGCGCGTCACGGCACCACCACCGATACCAGGCTGACCGTTATCGATCGCGTCCCGGCGGAGAACCCGCATCTTTCCCAGCATCGCCGGGAATCGCGGCCGATCCTTCGGTCCTGCTGGAGTGGGTGAATGCGCATGTGCCGCCGCGGGCGGCCGCGACGATGGCGCCCATCAGCCGGCTGCCGATGCGATCGGCACAGCGCCCCGTTCCATGCGCGGACCACAGCACCACGTCCCGCACGCGCCAGCGCTCCGGTCCCCGCCGAAGCCATCGAGCTCGAGTACGAGCGATGCGATTGGGCGCCCGGCGAGCAAGGGCACATCACCGACGCGCTCTATGAGGGCTATTCGCTCCAGTCGATCCGCATCGAAGGCGCGCAGCCGCATCCCACCCGCCTGGTGCAATCCGCCGCCATGTCGTCGGTCGCTCCGCCCAAGCCGAACTATCGCCCGCATCTGCCGCCCGCCGTCATCAACCGGGGTCTTCTCTCCGACGCGCAGATCGAAAGCGTCATCTATGCGGGCGAGGCGCATACCGGCCATCTCGCCGGTTCCTGGACGGTGGACGAGACCTTCGATGTCGTCTCGGCAGCGCCGGACGATGCCGAGAACGCCGTCCGCTTCCGCCGCGGCTGGTTCCTCGGCGACGGCACTGGCGCCGGCAAGGGCCGCCAGGTCGCGGGCGTCCTGCTCGACAATTGGCTCAAGGGCCGCCGCCGTGCGCTCTGGCTTTCGAAGTCCGACAAGCTGCTCGACGACGCCCAGCGCGACTGGTCCGGGCTCGGCCAGGAACGGCTTCTGATCACGCCGCTCGCCCGCTTCAAGCAGGGCACGCCGATCCGGCTCGACGAGGGCATCCTCTTCACCACCTACGCGACATTGCGGTCGGAGGCGCGCGAGACGAAAGCCTCGCGCGTGCAGCAGATCGTCGACTGGCTGGGCCGCGATTTCGACGGTGTCATCGTCTTCGACGAATCGCATGCGATGGCCAACGCCGCCGGAGAGAAATCCGAGCGCGGCGACAAGGGTCCCTCGCAGCAAGGCCGCGCCGGGCTGCGGCTTCAGCATGCGCTGCCGAACGCGCGTGTGCTCTATGTGTCAGCGACCGGCGCCACCGCCGTCCACAATCTGGCCTATGCGCAGCGGCTCGGCCTCTGGGGCGGCGCCGATTTTCCATTTGCGACGCGGGCCGAGTTCGTCCAGGCCATCGAGGCGGGCGGCGTCGCCGCGATGGAGGTGCTGGCGCGCGACCTGAAGGCGCTCGGGCTCTATGCCTCGCGGTCGCTGTCCTACGAAGGCGTCGAGTATGAGATGGTCGAACACGCGCTGACGTCCGAGCAGACGCGCATCTACGATGCCTATGCCGGCGCCTTCCAGATCATCCACAACAATCTCGACGCCGCGCTCAAGGCCGCGGGCGTCACGGGCAGCAGCGGCACGCTGAATGCGCAGGCGAAGTCCGCCGCGCGGTCGGCGTTCGAATCGGCGAAGCAACGCTTCTTCAATCACCTCATCACCGCGATGAAGACGCCGACGCTGATCGCGTCCGTCGAGCGCGATCTCGCTGCCGGCCATGCCGCCATCGTGCAGATCGTCTCGACCGGCGAGGCGCTGCTGGAACGCCGCCTCGCCGACATCCCGACCGAGGAATGGGGCGATCTCTCGGTCGACGTCACGCCGCGCGAGTATTTGCCTAGACTTATCTCGCCAATTCCTTCCCGACGCAGCTCTACGAGCCCTTCACCGACAGCGAGGGCAATCTCTCGTCGCGTCCCGTCTATCAGGACGGCCAGCCGGTGCAGTGCCGTGAGGCCGTCGAGCGGCGCGACCGCATGATCGAGCATCTCGCGGCACTGGCGCCAGTGCAGGCGGCGCTCGATCAGATCGTGCAGCGCTTCGGCACCGATCAGGTCGCCG
Source organism: uncultured Alphaproteobacteria bacterium (assembly GCA_963832575.1). GTDB lineage: Bacteria > Pseudomonadota > Alphaproteobacteria > ATCC43930 > CGMCC-115725 > DATJLY01. The sequence goes on along the minus strand of CAWHUT010000005.1, from coordinate 76,192 downwards.
AAGTCACCGGGCGCTCGCGCCGCATCGTCCGGAAAGGCGACCGGCTCTGCGTCGAGAACCGCGCCGGTTCGGCCAATCTGGCGGAAGCCCAGGCGTTCATGGATGACGAGAAGCGCATCCTCGTCTTCTCCGACGCAGGCGGCACGGGCCGCTCGTACCATGCCGATCTCGTCGCCAGGAACCAGCGCCTGCGCGTCCATTACCTGCTCGAGGCCGGTTGGAAGGCTGATACCGCGATCCAGGGCCTCGGCCGCTCGAACCGCACCAACCAGGCGCAGCCGCCTTTGTTCCGGCCCGTCGCCACCAACGTCAAGGCGGAGAAGCGCTTCCTCTCCACCATCGCGCGCCGCCTCGACACGCTCGGCGCGATCACGCGCGGTCAGCGCCAGACCGGCGGGCAGGGCCTGTTCCGAGCCGACGACAATCTCGAATCCGTCTATGGCCGGGCAGCGCTGCATCAGCTCTACGTGCTGCTCTATGGCGGCAAGGTCGAAGGCTGCTCGCTGCGCGACTTCGAGGACGCGACCGGTCTCAAACTCACCGACAATGACGGCAGCTTGCGCGAGGACCTCCCGCCGATCACGACCTTCCTCAATCGCCTGTTGGCACTCACCATCGGCCTTCAGAACACGCTGTTCGCCGTGTTCGAGGATCTGCTCACGGCGAAGATCGAAGGGGCCATCGCGTCCGGCACCTACGATCTCGGCGTCGAGACCTTGACCGCCGAGAGCCTGTCGATCGTGGACCGATCCACGATCTACACGCATCCGCACACTGGCGCAGAAACGCAGGTCTTCACCATCGCGCGCCGCGACCGGAATAAGCCCGTAACGCTCGACGAGGCGCTCGAGACGGCGACCGATCCACGCACTAGACTGCTCGTGAATGCGCACTCCGGCCGTGCCGCGGTGCAGGTCCCAGCACCAAGCCTCATGCTCGACGATGGCGAAGTCGAGCGCCGCGTCCGCCTGGTGCGCCCGATGGAACGCACGGCGCTGTCCCTCGAGGCGCTGGCCGAAACGCAGTGGCGCGAAGCTGGACGCGACGCCTTCGCCGCTGCCTGGCAGCAGGAGGTCGCGAACGTCCCTGAATTCGCGACGAGCAGGATTCATATCGTCACTGGCCTGTTGCTACCGATCTGGCGACGCCTGCCCAACGAAAGCTGCCGGGTCTATCGGCTCGAGACCGATGACGGCGCTCGCGTCATCGGCCGCCTCGTCTCGCCCGCCTGGATCGCCCAGACGGTCGAAACCGCACCAACGCTGTCGCCGTCCGACGCATGGACCGCATTGCTCGACGGCCGCACCATCCTGGAACTCGCCGACGGTCTTCAGCTTCGCCGCGTCAAGGCGATGGGCGAGTATCGGGTCGAGCTGTCCGGCTTCACCGACGGCATGGTCGACCGGTTGAAGGCAATGGGCCTGATGTCCGAGATCGTGTCGTGGCGGCTGCGCCTGTTCGTGCCCATGGGCGCGAACGCGACGGCGAATCCTCGGCGCTCTGCTGGACCGGCACCCGCTCGCGCGCATCACAGAGAGAACGACGGTTTGAGCGGGAGGCCGCCATGTCCGGTCCTGCCGCCGAGCTGGCACACAGCCTCGCGCGCGATGCCGAGGCCGTGTGCCGTCACTATCTCTCCAACGGTCGCCGCCAGGGCCGTTACTGGCTTGTCGGCGATGCGCATAATACGCCGGGGCGCAGCCTCTTTGTCCGTCTTTACGGCCCGGATTCCGGTCCCGGCGCCGCTGGGAAATGGACCGATGCGGCCGCCTCCGCGCATGGCGATCTGCTCGATTTGATCGCCATCAATCGCGGCCTCGACCACCTCGGCGACATCCTTGACGAGGCCCGCGCATTCTTGTCCCTGCCGCGTTCCGAACGGCCTCTGACCCCGCGCACGCCGCCACCACCGACCGGATCGCCCGAGGCGGCACGACGGCTCTTTTACGCTGGCCGTCCGATCATCGGCACGCCAGCCGAATCTTATCTCCGCGCCCGCTTCATCACCGCATCTCTCGATTGGCCGAGCCTGCGCTACCATCCGTCCGTCTGGTATCGCGCCCATGAGGGCGCGCCGCGCGAGAGCTGGCCCGCACTGCTGGCGGCCGTCGACCGATCTCCACGGTCGCATCACCGGACTCCAGCGTACCTGGCTCGATCCCGATCATTGCGCCAAGGCACCACTCGCCGATCCGCGCCGGGCGCTCGGCAATCTCCTCGGCAGCGGTGTGCGTTTCGGTATCGCCGACGACGTGCAGGCCGCTGGCGAAGGCATCGAGACCATGCTCGCGCTCAAATCGGTGCTGCCCGAATTGCCGATGGTGGCCGGACTCTCGGCCAACCATCTCGCCGCCCTCGATCTGCCGCCGACGCTGCATCGCCTCTATGTCGCGCGCGACAATGACGCGGCGGGCCGTCTCGCGGCACAACGCCTTCGCGACCGGGGAGCGGCGGCGTGCATCGAGGTCCGCGAACTCGTCCCGACGTTGGCCGATTTCAACGCCGATCTTGAGCGCATTGGTGCCGAAGCCTTGCTCCTACACGTCGCAGCCCAGCTTATGCCAGCCGACCGGCTGCGCTTCGCCTCATGCGAATTTCGTCGGGACGTTGGCGGTGCTGCGTGACGCTTGCCGCTGCCGGAATCGACCGGGAACGGAAGGGGCTGTCGGGGGCGGGGCCTGCTCTGCCGGAAAAGGGCCGCGCCGCTGGCCTTCCCGAGCGGGCGATATGCCGGAGGCGCCGGGCATTGCCCTGATCCGGCCCGCAACGGCGCCGGGCAACTATTTTCCGCCGCCGGGGCGATTTTATTTTTGTCGCCGTTGGGATGTGCCCGGCTTTGCATCGCGAAACAAAATAGCCGCCCGTCTGCCGTCCTCCGCTGCGCTCCGGCCCTGGCCAGCCCGCACGAGGCGGGCTGGCGGCGGGTGCAGGCCGTCTCCGCCTCCGGCCAGGGATCGCCCGTGAAGGCCGCGATCGGCGCGGCTAACCCGGCAGAAAGGCACCCGCTATGAACCTCGACACCCTGTTTCCGGGTCTCGATACCGAGACCGACACCGAACCCCACACCGCATCCCCGACCGCGCATGTTCTCGACGAGCTCGCGCTCTATGGCTATCGCCCCGGCCAGGGCGAGCCCGATCCGCGGCCGCTGCCGGAGGCCGATCACGCGCAATCCCAGCTCGCCGCAATCTTCGATGCCTTCGACGCCATGCATGGCCGACACGCGCCTCGAAGAGGATTCTGCCCGATCTGCTCTGGTCGCTCGTCAATCTGTTCCACCGCAAGATCGGCCGCGTCGAGCGCGATCTCGACGACAACGAGCAGGCGCAGCGCCGCAGCCAGGCCGAGCAGAACGGCTCCGAGGTCAAATCCGTCGAGCTCGAACGCCTGATCGAGCAGGGCCAGGCGCTCATCGAGCGGCGCAACGCCTTCGAGTTCTTCCGCGACCATGCGGCCGAGCTGTTCGAGGTTACGACCGGCACGGCCTGGCGTCCGCGTGCCGGGTCCGTCGTCAATCACCGCGCGCTCACCGCATCGATGATCGACAGCCGCGAGTTCCTCGCCGCCCGCCGTCGCGCCGAGACCGAGTTGCTGGTTCCCAAAGGCACGCGCATCGCCTTCACCGGCGGCCTCGACTGCAACGACCACCAGCGCATCTGGGCAGCGCTCGACAAGGTCCGCGCCAAGCATCCCGACATGGTGCTGCTGCATGGCGGCAGTCCGCGCGGCGCCGAACGTATCGCCGCCTGCTGGGCCGACAGCCGCAAGGTCGCGCAGGTCGTCTTCAAGCCCGATTGGGCCAAGCATCGCAACGCCGCACCCTTCAAGCGCAACGACCAGATGCTCGAGGCGCTGCCCGCAGGCCTCATCGCCTTCCCGGGCTCCGGCATCTCCGCCAACCTCGCCGACAAGGCCAACAAGTTCGGCATACCGGTGTGGCGTTTCAGCGAGAACGGCCCCGGCTAGGCGCCGTTTTTCGTCACCGGCACCGCCGACGTCGAATCTCCCCGCGGCCGCATATTGCGCTCGGATCCGGCGGCTTTACGCTGATCACCTGTACCAATCAACCTGCTCCTGACAATGCGCGCGCACCCGAGCTATCCACGAATCATACCAGACCCAGGTGTTCTTGTAATCGCCAGTGCGCCCGAAACCCTTCGCCGGGTCTTTGGCCGCGAGCGCCCTCCAGAGATCCGTGTGGTTCTGCTGATTGAAGCGCCGATATCCCTCTGCCTTCATCAATGCGACAACGTCAGTCGCGGTATAGCGCCGTTTATCCACTTCCTTGAGCAACACGCGATTGATCTCGCGGGCTTCCTCGGAATTCTGGTTTGACGAACTCTACCGCAAGATCGGCATTCGACGCGCGATTGCCAATTTTGGGCACGAATGCCACCCGATAGGCAAATTGTGGGTCAGCCTGTTCTTCCGCCGTCAAAGCGTTGTGGAAGGCGTCCATCATGGTTTCGATATGCGCAGGTAGCGCGCTTGCCTTCTTCAGTACCGCACGCTGGTCCGAGCTGAACGTGACGAACTGCAAGGCAATAGGCAGCCGCCTTTCAAGCCCGTACTGAGGTCCGAACAGTGACTTAATCGCATCGTTAAAGTTGATGCAGCAGGCTTGAAGCTTGGCGCTGACCGCATCATCGATGCGGCTTGTCGAGCGATGCTCGATCTCGTGCCGCAGTTCAAGGAGAAAGTCGAGATTCCTTATCGCGCCAGCCGAGATGGGGCAGCGGGCATGACGGAGGCACTTCCCCAACTCCCAATAACAATCCTCCCCCTGCTTCGTTTTCTGCACGGTCCCGTTGCCTTTCACATATCGATAGTCGATCCCCTCACGGCGGAACCACGCATGCAGCAGGTAGGTCCAGGCGATGATACTGGTGACGACGAACAGCTCCGCGCGGAACGTCAGGCCGGCGCTGTTGAAAATGTGTACGGCTGCGATCATGGCCTCGCGAGCTTTGATGAGCAGTTCGTCACCGCGAACGCTCAACCCTGTCTGTGGATCGACATCGGGCCATGTGGCAAGAAAGTCATCGAGCAGTTCGTCGCTGGACGATTTCACCGTCTTGTGTTTGCTCTCCGTACGGATTTCTGCGATCGCGCGATGATTTACGGATCGTGTCGGCCGAGTGAAATAGGCCAGGATGTCCTGATCGTTGTAGCCGCCACGCAGCAGCATCGCCTTGACAAGGGCGATTTCCCACCTCTCCAACGTGTTTCCGCGCCTGCGCTTTGCCATGACGCTCTCAGGAAAATCAGCTCCTGCCGCGAAGGGCTCCCGGTCCGCTGCAAGACTCCGGTCAGGTGCACGCCAGATGATATTTCGCGAAGGCGCCAGTTGCGCCGGTATATGGCGGTTGCCGACGGCATTCTAACAATGCGAAGGCACCGTCACAAATTCTTGAATGAAAACGTGGCGCCCGCGCGGGCTCCGCGCCGCGCTCTCGTTATACAATCTGCCGAGCCGCGGCTCATACGCGGGGTGGAAGACTCCCCTCCCATTTCTTCATCTGCGTCTTCGACTTTTCTGTCTGCCATGTAGCGACCCGTAGCGGAAATTGCCGGTATTTTGCTTTCTCGGGAGTTCTTGGCGGAAGGCAAGACGCGCGGGCCAATCCATACGTCCGACGATTTTGCCTCTGTGCTCACGAGCCTCAGGGGCCCGTCACTCACAGCTGTTCCGTCAATCGAGCAGATTCTATCCAGCTCTTCCGGCGTCCAGCGGTCGTGATCGTCACGCCTGTCGAAGCCTCCTCTGATGATCTTTTGAAGGGCCACGGATGATCCGTCTCTCCGGTCCAATTCACGGACAAGAAATCCTGCAAACACACCGTGGCCATTCCCCGCAGCAATATCTATGCGTCCGTAATTGGGATTGCGCCCACGATTGACGTACCAGACATTGTGCTTTTCCTGTCCCGCTTTCCGGTCAGTCCACGGATCGCACCAAGTGCCGCCTGTCCAAAGATATAATTCGAGCGATGTAATCGACCATTCCAACTCTTTGTACACCAGCCGGTGCTCAAGCATGATCTTTCTGGCCGCAGGAACGAACCGTGCCAGAATCGCTCCGATGTCATCCGCTCCTTCGAAGTCAGGAATCATGAGATCCCGTCCCCGGCATCGGTTGCGTCAAGCAATGTACGCCACCGCCGCCCATCGCAATTGCATCGATCCGAAGCATGACAACCTCGCGCCCTGGAAATGCCGTGGAAAGACTGATCCGCGCCGCTTCATTACGCTCCTCGTCACAAAACTTCGCAGTGATCACCGCACCGTTGGCGACGTATGCGTTGAGATAGCACGCCGCGAAGAGTTCCGGAGCACCCTTCCAATACCGGTAACGTGGGGCAAGGACGCGCGCAAGCTTGAACGGGTGGCCGTCGGCACTGCGCGCACTTTCAAGCAGCGCAATGTCGTGGTCGCGCCACAGCGGCGGCTCAATGTCCTCATCATCGATGGATTCCACCAACACAAGGCCATCCGGCGCGCATAGCACATATCCGTCTGCATGACCGCTCGTGATCGGCTCGCACGGGTCTCCTTCCAACCAAATCACCTGCCGGATGCCGAAGCCGGCCAATTCTTTGTCGATCATGCGCTGACGATCGACACCTCGGCGCACCGGATTTCTGTTCGGGTTGAGAAGACAGCTTCGCGTCGTAATCAGCGTCCCCTGTCCATCCGTAACGAGCGCGCCGCCATCCGCAACAAAAGAGACCGAGAGTCGAGGAACGCCGAAGATCGCGGCAGCCGTCCTGGCGAGCTGGTCGCCCGCGCGCGCGGGCCGTTCCTGCGTGCCGCCCCACCCGTTGAAGTTCCAGTCAATCGCGACCACCTCCTGCGCCGGCCCTTCACTCCGTAAGGCGAAGGTCGGCATGATGTCACGCATCCAAAAATCATCCACCGGAGCCTCGACCACCGTAACGTTCGGGCAAGTGGCAAATTCGGTATGCGCTTCACGCATCACCGGCCCTTTGGGCGCAAGTACGCGCACCGGCTCAAACCGCGCGATGGTTTGTGCGACCTCGCTCAAATTGCGCTTGATCTTGTTGGCGTCAGCCTTAGTCCACTCGCGATGAACTGCCCAGGACATCCAGCAGCACAGATGCGGTTCCCATTCGGCGGGGATGCGAATTGTCATCCAGGCGACTCCCGTTGAAAAAAAATAATCGTATGGCATCGCGGATTTCATTCTGAATGGTAGCATCGGTCTTGACGGCTGGCACAAGCAGCGTCAAGGTTTCAGGCGCATTCATGAATGAGGGTAGCCATGAAGCGCGCGCTCCTCATTATCACGACACTTATCGTCGTGGCCCTCGCTTTCGTGTTTTGGCCCGGATCTCGCAGCGCCGAGCCGCCAGCCGCCGTCGATATTGGCGCCTGGTCGTTTCAAGGGATAAGCCTGGGCCAGCTGGCAACCGACACAAAAGCTGCGGCAACGAAGAACCAGATCAGCATCGGAAGCGGGCCAACGTCTTCCATCGAGCCCAGGATATTCATGATACCGCGCTGGGGCGGTCTGAAATATGACACCGGCCCGACGCTTTGTAGTTCCTTCAGCGCGCCCATAAATATACATGCATGGACATATCGGATTGGTTGGGACAACGATCCCGGAAAGCCGATTTATTATATTAGCGAACTCGGCGATTGCAGTTATCCTCGTGCCCCGATAAGCGCCGATCTGAAGAGCGCTGCTGCTTCCATCAACGCGACATGTTATCCCAGTCTGAACGCTTTCAAACAGGCGTTGACCGACCATCTCGGCGCACCAACCGAAATTTATGAATACAACATTCCCATATTTGTTTGGCTGAAGGGAGCCGCTGATCCGGAGTTCTGCGGCGGCCTGTTGTACTCATCGGATCAGGCGGCGGTCGAAGAAGTCGCCGCCGCGAGTGCCGAAGACGTTCTTACCAAGCTACGAAGCTGCGGCAAGGTTCTCGCTTATAAGGAAATCCCTGACGTGGCAGCCTCCTCCGTGACCGACGGAGACCCGGTCGCGCGCTTTGAGGCAGAGATGTTCGATATCTCGGCTTACTTCTCTTCGTCTGCCGGAACGACGGGCTTTTACAAGTGGTTAGAAAACATCCACGCTGGAGTGCGGGCTGCCCGCATAGGGCAGGTGAAATCCCAGCAGCTTTCTCTCAGAAACCTCCTGGCTCTGGGGTTTCCCATCTCGATTGCCCTCCTGGCCTACGGAAGCTACCTCTGCGGCTCCAGCGCATCCGCGTGGGGCACCGTCACAGGCGGTGTCGTAAATATTCATACCGTATACCCGGCCACCTCAGGGCACGCAAAAACCTGGGCCGGCTTTTTCTTCGGCGTTCTTTGCAAACTGGCAGGAGCGCTTATGGTCTTTCCGTGTGGTTTCGGCTTCCTGTCCTGGCTCGGGGGCAAATAAGCGCCGTCAATTGACAGCGTCACCCGCGGCGTTCGGTTTTCATGCCTCCCGGGGCCATGAGCTCATTCATCGGCCTTCTATCGTAAATCCGGCGCCCGCGCGGGCCAGCCCGCTCGCCGGGCTCTCGTGAACCGAGCCGCCGTGGCGTCTCGGCCTGCGGCATCGATCCCTGCCGCGTCATCGCTTATTGCACCGAGGGCGCCCGCGAACAGAGAGACAGAGAATGTCTCTTCAGAATTCCAATTTTACCATGCCGGATCGGGCCGCCTCAAAGGATGCGCGGTCTCCCCCAATTTTGCCGAGCGCAAGGAGCGCGCAGCGCGCGCGGATCATCTGTCACGCTCGACAAAATCGGCTCCCCCGCGCCCCGCTGCGCGGCGCCTTCGGCGTCCTTGACCCGGCCCGCTCCGGCATCGTGCGCGCCTTCTGTTTTTCACAAACAGAAGGAGAGAATACGATGATCACGCTCTATGACCATATCAACGAGCTGCGGGCCGAGTTGCGCGGATGCGCCATGACGCGCCGCGAGCGCGTGCAAGCGCAGGCAGAGCTGGCGAAGGCAATCGCCGAACAGGCCGAACTCGACCGGGCCTTCGATGCCGAGATCGACGCTCACGCCCCAGAAAGGGGGTGAGACATGCGCAAGATCCGGCCCCGCCGATCCCGCGGCGGGGCCGGATTCGCGTCCCAATTGGAGGCTCTGCCCTCCGTCGGCGCGCCATGCCGCGCGAGCATCGCTGCTCGCGCGGCGGCCGGGACTAGCGCGGTCGCTGCCGGTGCCAGAGGGCAAGCCGGATGTTGCCGAGGGTTTGCTCGACCGCGATGCGCTCGGGTGAGCCCTTGTCGGTGCTGACCAGTTGCATGCTGACCTGGAAGTAGAGCGACATCAGCTCGCGCTCGCTGAAATCCGCCAATTCGTTCACAGTGATCACTCGCATTTTTTCCTCCATCGTTGCGGGCCACGCCATTGCGGCCTTCGCGCTGGCTGGAATTGCGACGGCGGAGGCGGCTGCACCGCTTGCGGCTGGAACGCAGAGGAAGAGCGCTTTGCGCTTGCGGCCATGAGCCGACGAACGGCGCGACAAGACTGCGCCACAAAAGGACGCCTGGTGCGGCCCGTGATGATGGAGGATTGCGAGGCTCACGGCGTTATGAACGTGCCTGGCGGATAGATCGACGAGCGCGAGAGTCAGATTGCTCGAATTCGTCAGGTCGACATGCGTGAATGGTCAGCGCGCCCGTGCAGCGTTCGGGTCGACAAACCCGGCTTGAAACCGGCACCGCGTTCGGCGCAGCAGCGTCCGACAGCGCGTGACCTGCCCCGATAGCGGCAAGGTCTCGGAGCTTCGCGGGATCTCTGTGGCAGTCCGGGGGAGGGGCTTTGCCGTGGCCAACCCTGGCCGCGTCACCGAACTCTGCCCCGTACATCCGGAATGGAAGCAGGCCTCTCGCCTCCATCGCCGACCGGAGTGACCTTCGCTTGAAGACGTGACGGTGCGCGAATGCATCATTCGACATCCCGCCTGGCGTTCCATGACAGACGCCCTGCCGGTCCTTTCAGGGGATGCCGCCTCACACCATTGCATCCTCTCCATCGCTGAACCTGGCACCTTGGCCCTTCGCCCCTGCGGGGGACGCCGTTCAACAAGAATTTTCCCTTGGCCTTCGGCCATTCCTCGCGATCGCTGCGCTTCAAAATTCCTGACGCCCTGACGGGTTGTTGATCAGCGCCGGCCGGCGGAGCCGGGCGGTTCGCTGTCGAGGACGCATGGAGCGGCCTCCCCAAACTCGAAAGGAACTTAACATGGCTATCATCGGAACTTTCACCAAGCAGGACGACTCTTTCACGGGCTCGCTCACGACCCTCACTGTCAAGGCCAAGGTCACGATCTCTCCGATCGACAAGACCGGCGAGAAGGCCCCGGACTTCCGCGTGTACTCAGGCAATGCCGAGATCGGCGCCGCGTGGTCAGCGACCAACAAGGAAGGCAAACCCTACCTCTCGGTCAAGCTCGACGATCCCAGCTTCGCCGCCGTGATCTTCTGCCGCCTTGTCGAGTTCGGACAAAGGTCACTCCCTGATCTGGACCCGCCAATAGCGGACCAACGCGGCCCCGGCCTCAAGCCGGGGCCGCATCCGTTTCAGAAAGGAGCATGACCATGAACACGCAATTTCGCCGCATCGACACCCGCATCCCGCTCGCCGTCTCGCGCAAAGCGTTCCGCCGCGTCACAGCCATCGACGAATATCCCGATGCCTCCTGGCTCAGGGACAAGGCGCAGCGCGAGCGCCTCAAAGCCTTCAACGAAGGCGCGTGGCATCTCATCGGCGTGCAGGCCGCCGCGACGTTCCTCATCCCGCACGGCGATCATTTCGTCGCGCAGACCGTGAAGAGCCCTGGCCTGTTCGGCATCGAGAGCGACTCCGACGACGACTATCTCGACGAGGTCTTCGCCGAAGAATGCGCGAGCCTCTCGCAGATGCTCTCGGCCCTCGGCGTCACGGTCACCGAGTGACGCCGAAACGCCGCCGCCCGGTCCTTGGCCGGGCGGCGGGCGGGTGCTCCCGCTTTACGGCAGCGCTGCCAACGCCGCTTGCGTCGGCCGCGACCAGCCGAGCGCATCCCATTCGGCGACGATGGCATGCGCGTCCCATCTGCGGTCGGTTCCCGACCGCCAGATGCTCTGCGGCGCATCCGCGAACGATGTCGCACGCGTCGACAAGTCCCACGCGTGGCGCAACGCCGCGGACCATGACGGCGCGAGGCAGAAACCGCCTGCGCCGCTGAAGATGATGTGAAGGCCCTTTACGTCGTCTGTCACAACGCCAATCACGGCAAACCTCTCAGGTCCGGCGCCGAGGCGCTCCAAGCCGGCGGGCGACGCTCTACCTCGGCGCCGCGAAGACATGACTCCCGATGGTTGCGCGTTCAAGGGGGATTCCGCAGCCCCGTCTCGATATCGACAAGCCGCTGCTGGAAATGTCTCGTCGCCAGACGGCCGACCGTTCGCGTCGCCATGTAATTCCAGCCCGCTCCTATACCGATAGATGCCACCGGCACCGTGTATTTCACGATCGAGCGCTGGAGGATTTTGACGCCGACCTTCGCGCCGATCTTCTTGGCGAGCGCCAGCGTGTCGCCCGCGAACATGGCTTTTGCGGCGAGACCGGCGGCTTGGCCGCCGACCTTCATGCCCGCTTTTCCGGCCGCCTCGGCGGCGCTCCCGCCCAAAGCGAAGGCAAGAATCGTCAAGACGTCTTCCGGGTCGTTCGGGTCCAGCGGCACGCCATAAATCCGTCCGAGATTGGCGATGAGCTGAAGCTGGACCCGCACCAGCAGGACGGCTTCGCCGGCAAGCGAGGCTGAGGCAATCGCCACAGTCGCGGGAAGACCGATCACGGCGCCACCCGCCGTGAGAAATCCCACGATCTCGTCGGTGGAGACGGCGGCCGCCGTGACGCCGCCGAGCACCGACGCGTTCTTCGCGGCAACAGCGATGAGCTTCTTTGCGATCGTTTCCGCGTCGCAACCGGGATATTTCCGCAGAAAATAGTCGGCCGTCCCCCGTTCCCAATAGCTCCTGAACGATCGACGAATCAGCAGGTGCAGCCATTCCCCGTTTTTGAAGGCCTGCCAGCCGCCGAGTTCGGCATAGTCCCTCTTCGCATCCTCGAGGCGATGGGTCACATCGTCATTGTCGGTCACGATCGGCTGGCTCCTCGTTCCGGGCGGGCCGGCGACGTAGCTTCTGCGGCGAGGCGGCCTGGCAGTTTAGCCCTGGCTGGCAGCTCCGCCGTTACAGAATTCTCCGCCCGGCAATTGGAGCTCCGTTAATGCGGAGGATATGCGGGGGTGAGGACCGAGCTGCGGACTGCAACATCATCTTGCCCGAACCTCACGCGGTCATGGAACTTGCTTCCATGCGCGGCATACCCGGTTCCCGGTTGCCGCGTCCGCTTCGTCGAAGCGGCCCTATGCCGAGGCACAATCGGGGCCTGGCGGGCGCATTCCAAAGGCCGCCCAGGGAACCGGGGCGGCCTTTGTTGGCGTCGCCAACGCGACCGTCGCAAACCATGGATCATTGCCGCAAAGACTCGCCGAAGCGCCGGAACGCGCGAGAGAGGCGCACGCGGCAATGATCCGTGGCGAGCCAACTCAGACCCCACGCACCGCCGTGCCCGCTTAGCCCTTACCCCGGCCTGGCGCGTCCCGCGCGGCCGGTGACGGCCCGCCTGGCCGCACCTGTTCGATCGCGCCGCCCGCCGTTTCGACGGTCTTTTTCGCATCTGCGAAATCGACCTTGCCCTCCCAGTGCTCAACGATCCGGTTCCACCGGAACCCGAGGGCACGCAGCGATGCCGCGACCTCGGGCTCGATCTTGCCGTCGAAGCGGGCGATGGCGACAACGCGGCTATCCTGCTCGCGTTGAAAATGCCGCCCGCCGGACCGCTCCCAGGAGGCCACGGCCTTCGGGTCTTTGGCCTCCTCGGCAATGTGGAGAAAGCGGTCATAGAGCGCGGCCGTGGAGAGAGTATCGATCCCGGCCTTGATCGCCAGACCGCCCAACTCGATCAGCCTACGGGTGCGCTGCTTGCGCTGCACCCTCCGCAAACGCGCCTCTTCCTGCTCGGCCCGCGCCTTGCGCTGAGCCGCCTTTTCCAGCCTCTCGGCCAAGGTCAGTTTCGGCATCTGGCCCCCTATCCCATTGCGATATATGGCCTATAGTGCATATGGGAAGCCTGTCGCAGAATTGCGAGGTCCCCAAACGGACCGAGTTATGCGGTTTATGTTCATACGCAATATGCATTCTATTGAATGCCCCTTGCGAAACGCCCTGCCGTAACCCAAATCATTACATATGGCTATCGAATTCGCCCGGTTGCGCTACGTGACGCGCAGCGACGGCGGCAATGCCTGCCGCTCGGCCGCCTATAACGCCCGCTCGGACCTCCGGTGCGAGCGGACCGGCGAGCTGTTCTATTTCGCGCACCGGGACCCCGTTCTCCATCACGACGTGCTGTTGCCCGAAGGCGCCGACGCCCGATTCCGCGATCCGGCGACGCTCTGGAACGAAGCCCAGGCGATGGAGCGGCGGAAGGACTCCCAGGAGGCGCGCGAGGTGCTGCTGGCCCTTCCCAGCGATGCCGGCCTCAGCCTCGACGACTGGAAGACGATGTGCCAGGAGTTCGCCCAGGAGCACTTCGTCAGCAAGGGTGTTGCGGTCCAGCTCGACATCCACCCGCCGCACGATGGCGACGTCAACGTCCACGCCCATCTGCTCGTCACGACCCGCCGGATCGAGGGCGATCGTTTTGCAGCGCACAAGGCCCGCGACCTCGACCCGGAGGTGCGGACCATGAAGGGCAAGCAGAAGCTCGTGACCGAGGCCGAGCGCTGGGGCGTGCTGTGGCGGGATTATCAGAACCACTATTTCGAGCGGCAGGGGCTCGAGCTGCGCGTCGACGCAACCGGGTTTCAGGCGCAACGGCACGAGGGGCCGGTGCGGCTCAGGACCGTGCCCGAGCAGTCGCAATCCCGGCTGGAGGATACCCACACCGCCAACGAGATGGCAGCCCGCGATCCGGCGCAGGTGCTGGCCAAGCTCACCGAGCGGCGCGCCACCTTCACCGAGCTGGACATCGAACGCCTGCTCCGCAAACACATCGCCATCCCGGCCGAGCGCCGCACGATCCGGGACGCGGTCCTGGCGCGTCCCGAGGTGGTCGCGCTGCATGACCGGGCCTCCGGGACCTTCGCCAACCGCTACACCACCAGGGAGGTCCGGGCCGAGGAACGGGAGGTGCTGGACGCCGCCGCCCGCGTCGCAAAATCCCGCCGGCCGGTCGACGACCGTCGCGCCCGAATGGGCGCCGCCGGGCGCAAGCTCGACGACGAGCAGCAGGCGGCTTTCCTCAAGGCGACCGGCACCGACGGCCTGGTGGTGATCGAAGGCCTGGCCGGAACCGGCAAGAGCTACAGCCTGACCGCGATCCGGGAGGCCCATGAGCAGGCCGGGTGGCACGTCGTCGGCGTGTCGCTCATGAATGTCGTCGCCGACGATCTCCGCCGGTCGGGCTTTACCCACGCCAATACCGCCCACCGGGAGGTGTGGTGGCAGGAGCGCGGCGGCTCCCATGCCATCCCCAAATGGGACCGCCATACGCTGGTCGTCGTCGACGAGGCGGCGATGCTCGACACCCATATCTATGCGCGCCTGATGCGCCAGGCCGCGGAAAAGGGCGCCAAGGTGGTCCTCGCCGGCGACGACCGGCAGTTGGGCAGCGTCGAACGGGGCGGGCTCTTCACGCAGTTGAAGGAGCGTCACGGCAGCGTCGTCATCTCCAAGGTCCGCCGTCAGGAGGCGGAATGGCAGCGCACCGCGTCCGAGGATTTTGCCGACGGCAGGATGGCCACCGGCCTGCGCGCTTACGCCGAGCACGGCCATGTCCATTGGTCGGCGAAGATCGACGAGAGCCGGAGCCGGCTCTTGTCGGGATTGGGACCAGGACAGCCGTGAGACGCCCGATCTCAACCGCTTCGTCTATGCCAGCACCAATGCCGAGGTGAACCGGCTCAACCGCGCGATTCATGACATCCGTCTCGCGCGCGGCGAGGTTGCGAACGAGCTCGAGGTCGACACCGTCAAGGGCAAGCTCGCGATCGGCGCCGGCGAGCGCATCCAGTTCCACGGCAACGACCGCGGGAAGGGCATCTATAACGGCTCGCTCGGCACCGTTACCGGCGTTGCGGACCGGCTCGTGACCGTCCGCACCGACACCGGCCGCGACGTCCAGTTCGACGCGGATACCTTCCGCGAGTTCGGGCTCGGTTACGCCGGCACGGTCTATCGCGGCCAGGGCAAGACGCAGACGGAGGTCTATGCGCTTTACGACAACGCCTTCGCCTGGAACGCGCGGACGGCCTATGTGGGGTTGACGCGCCACAAGAACCGGGTCGAGCTGTACGTCTCGCGGGATCTCGCCCCGGACGAGGTCGCGCTCGGCGAGCAGATGAGCCGCAAGGTGCGCGACGAGGCGAGCCTTGCCTGGGCCACCCGCGCGGAGATCGACCATGAGAGAGGACGTGCCCGCGACGGCAGGTCGGGTCGTGGCGGCGAGGGGCGCCGCGGTCCCACCCAGGGATTCCCGCGAGAAGAAACCTATGCGCTGCGGCGGATCGACCTCACCGCCTATGCGCGCGATGTTCACGGCTTCGCGGTCGAACAGCATCCGTCCGGCGACGACAAAAAATTCCTCCTCGTCCGTGCGCGGCCAGATCAGCCGGAAGACCGGCTCGAAGTTCTCATCGCCCGCGATGGCCATTGGACTTGGCGCGACACCGACAATCCGCGCCGGGCGGGCGACATCTTCGACCTCGCCCGCCGCGAAGGCGCGGCTGACTTGAAAGCTGCGCGCGAGGCGGTTGCGGCTTATTATGATCAAGCCATGCGCGACACCGAACGCCGCAAGCGGGCTGCCGAACAAAAGGCCAAGGCCGAGATCGCCCCCGACGATCCCGATCGCGCCGCCAAGCAGGCAGCCGCCGACGACGCGCGCCAGCGCGACATTGGCGGAGCCGAGCACGAGGACCGGCTCGAGGCCGCAGGCCACGAGCATGAGCGGCTGCAGGCCATCGGTCGCGAAGCCGACCGCGTACAGCGCCTCAACCAGGAGGCCGCGCAGGCAAAGGATACCGAACAGCAGCAGCTCAAGCGCGTCGATGACGAACGCCCGCCTGGCCACGAGACGTATCTCTCCGAGCAGGCGCGGCAGGTGGGTGAGGCACGCATGGCGTCGCCTCCGGAACGCGCTCACAAGCCCGAACCCGACCGAACGCCGGAACCGCCCGCGCGCTCCGCGCCAGACCCCCATGCGGTCGGCATCCCCACGCCGGCGCAGTTGCGCTACACGGAAGCGCTCGCCCGGCATTACGACCCGCGCGCGCCCATCGCGTCGCTCGCCCAGGTCAGCCTTGTCGAGGCCGCCGCCTGGCAGCGCGACCGCCACGAACTCGACCAGCGCATTGCGGCCCAAACCGATCCGGGACGGCGCGAGGCGCTCATGCTCCGCCGCGAGATCGAGCACGCCGATCACATGGCGCTAGCCTATGGCCGGATCGCAGGACTGGCGGAAGCGACGGGCGCGAAAGAAGCCGACGACTACACAAAGCAATTGACGGGGTATCAGGAGCAGGGAGCTCAAGCGCGACGTGCGTGGGCCGAGCGCGGCGAGGATCATCCCGACCTCTATCCGCCGCTCAATCCCGAATTGGATCGCAAGCAGGCTCCTGCCAGGGAAACGCCTGAGCAAACTTCCGAACGAGCGCAGGAACCGCGCACGCTTCCGCAAGAACGCATCGCCATGCGGCAGCTTGACTTGCCGGACTACGCCGCCGCCAAACATGGCTACGCGATCGACTGGCGCAACGACGAGCACACTCGCGCGACGCTGACCAAGGGCGACGAGGAACTCCGCGCAACCAAAGGCAAGGACGGCGCCTGGTCCTATGACAGCCGCACCTCCGGCGGCGACCGCGGCGACATCCTCGACTTCGAGATCAATCGCGGCGCAAAGACCGCCGCCAAAGCGCGCGAAGAAGTGCGCCCAACGCTCGAACGCGTCGAACAGGAACGCGGCCGGCTCGATGTGCAGCAAGAGCGCGCGCGTGGAGGGCCGGAACGTGACAGTCCGTCAAGCGACGATGACCGCGGGCCGGAACTTGATCCAACTCGGAGACGAGGAAGGGGGAGGTAGCCGCAGACTGGAATCGCCCCCCTTTATGTGTCCTGCCCTCATTTACACGCTCCAATCGCGAAGCTATTAATGAGATGCTATGATCCATTCGTACGTTCGGCTCTCTTAGGTGCCGCGCGCAGGAATTGATAGGCGATCCGGCGATCGACCATGGCAGAAGCGTACCTATCGGCGCCGACGGAATTTCCAGCTCTCACTGAGACCGAGCAGCTTTGTGTTCGCCTGTTTCGTGCCCTAAAAGATATGGCGTCTCCGACTCTCCATCCACTTGTTGGCGTAACGGCAGAGCATATTTTGCGACACAGTCAATTCGCATCAAGGGTTAGGGTTACTGATGAACCGCATCTTTCCGCTGATGAACGCGCAATGGTTGAACTTCTTCGGCATGTTATTTCGGGCGCAGGAATCAACCATACAGCAGCGGTTGAATGAGTTATATTCGGCACAGTCCGGTTTCATAGATCAATCGCGTCGTGCTGCTGCAATGCCATTAGAAACAAGAGATACTGTGCTAAAGCGCAGCGACGAGACTTATCGGAGCCTCGCTGAAGACGTCCAAGGAATTGCCGATCGCGAGATAGTGAACAATCCGTTTCTTGTATCTGGCGGAGTTCTTCATGCGGGTAAGACTGACATCCCATTGCGCGATATCGACAGCGTCGTGTTTACGCCGTCTCCAATACCAGACAGCAACGTCGATTTGATAGTCAGAGTTCGGGTTTCGGAGCGGCGTATCGTCGAGAGGTACCTGGGGACTTTCGACATTAACTCGGATGCTTTCCTCAGGACGGAAGGTGCTCTCCGTAACACTGCCATCCCAGTAACCCATCTTTTCGGTCGAACAAATACCTCTTTGCCTCCTAAGCTAACCCCATAGCCGCTCCCACAGCTGAAAAAGCCATTCAGAGGGGCATGAAAATGCCCCAGGTGCAGATTTGCCTTATTCTCGTCCAGTCAAGACACGTTACTACCCAGCTGAGCGCAAAGAGAGTGCCGGGCTTGTAGCGCATGGCGATCTTTTTCGGAATTGCCTCGCTTGCGAATAGAGTGATCAAGGTAACCCCAATCGTTACAAAGCCCGCCGCACCAGGAAGTAAATAGCTGTTGGCAAATTGACGGGCCAAATAGGAGACATAGAATCTCGCCAAAAAAAGGCAGGCTAGGGATAACTGCGGCGAATTTATTAATAGAGCCATTTATGGCGACAATACATACAACAGCCAACCCGACATTCAGCAAGTTGTTTATTAGCACCACCACGGGATTATAGGTCTCGTTATTTTTCACGATTTTGAGGTGACGCTTCCATTTCTTCTCATAGGGCACAAATTCGTCAGAAGGCAGCTCTTGGTAAGGTCTGACCCACGTATCCAGCATTTCAGGTGTCGTATTGGAGATCGCCATTTCAACACAACAAAATAATCCGCTCAGTATTGCTAAAATGAACAATGCTACCGGCAACAAGTCGTGCCACCGCGGCCATACTAATCCCCACTGCAAAATCACATAATTATAAAATAGGAGAAAGATAGCACTCCACATTATTACCGGCAAGAAAAAGAATTTCACCAATCTTCGTAGCATCTTGCCGCGGATCCCCGGGTTTGGACTCGCCGTCCCCGTTCTGTCAGTCTGCCGACCTACCCACATTAGTGTGGCGGAAAAAGTTAGGAAGGCCGCGCACACCATAATGAGGTAGAGGCGCTCGCCGAAACCCATAAGACAGTTCCACCCGCCCCGATCAGTAGACCGGCATCAGCTTCACCACATCCCGCCTTGGCACGCGCGCGCGCGTGAGGATGGCGAGGGCGGTGTCGGGCTCGACCACGAGCTCGGACAGTTCGTCCGGCTGCATGACGGGCGCGGGATGAACCCGCGAATGCGGGCGCTCCTGCTGGCCTTGCAGCGTCCCGCGGAAAAGCTGGAACGGATTGATCGCGGTGAAGAGGTCGCGCACGCGCCGGCCTTCGCCGATGGCGATGGTGGCGGCGACGGCGCGTTGGGTCTTCGCGGCGGCGAGGCGTCCCGATGCCCGCTGCGCGGTTACGGCGTCGCGCACGGTGGGAACGCCCGGAACCGCGTCGAGCGTCGGGCGGAAACTCGCCCCCAACCGGGCCGCGACCACCTGCGTCGTGCGGGCCGAGCGGTTCTGCAACGCGATCACCGATCCGAACAGCGTCAGGAATTGCGCCGCCTCCGCCGGACCCAGCCGCGCCTCAATCCCTTCGACCGTCTGCGTCGATGCGACGATGGCGAGATTCAGGCTGCGGGCGATGCCGAGAATGAGCGCATCCTGCCGCGTCGTCACTTCCTGCGCCTCGTCCATCACCAGTACGACCGGCGTCTCGCCTTCGGCCATGCCGCGATCGGCGCGGTCGCGGATCGCGGCGAAGATGCGGGCCTTGAGCAGCGCCATGACCACGGGACCGGCTTCGCCGTAACGGTGAGCGGGCGCGAGGATGCCGATGCGCTTGCCCTTGAGCGCGCTGGTCACATCCACCTCGCTTTTGCCCGCGAGCGTCATCGCCCATTTCAGCGTGTCGGGATGGCCGGTGATCGTCGTGTACCAGGCGCGCAGCGTCGCCATGATCGACGATTTCACTTCCTTGTCGAGTTTCGGCCATTCATCCCGGAAAAACGATACTGCCTCGCTCACCTGCGGGATGGAGCTGTCGACGTTTTCCAGCACTTCCTCGCTCGGACCGTCATTCGCCATCCGCCAGATCTTCTCCAGGCTCCATGCGGCTTCGTCCCGGGCTTTCACCAGCACCGCCGCGTGGCGCATCAGGCCGGCGGCGCTTTCCTCGAAGAATTTGTCCTTGCCTTCCGAACGGCCAAGCCGGTCGGCGATGATCGCAACGATCTCCGTCGGCGACAGCCCCTCGACCAGTGACATGCTCTTGCTCGCCGGGTCGATAATCGCGAGATCGGGGATGAACTTCACCACTTCGCCGGGCAGCGCGCCTTTGCCGTCGAGCACCACCAACCCCACGCCATCCAGCGCGCCAAGTTGCTTGCAGAGTGGCCGCAGCACGCCGGCGGTCTTGCCCGATCCAGTTCCGCCGAGAACCAGCAGATGCTGCATCAGATCGGTGAGGCTGAGCGCCATCTCGAGACCGGCGGACGGCGCAAATCCGTCGCCGCGCGCCGCGAGCAGGCCCGTCGCCCGCCCGAGCGCCAGGACCGGCGACTTATCGGCGATTGCGACCGCGAGCTGCGACTTGCGGGCCAGTTCCATCCGCTCCGCCCAGCGCGAAGCGCCGGCGATCGCCCAGGCGGCGCCCTCCGCCGTGCCCGCCGCCGCCACGTCAAGCAGGCGCGCCCGGATTCCGATCGGCGGCGGATCGGCCAGCGCCTTGCAGATCGCGATCACGAGGATCGGCACGAGCGCGAGCGTGGCAAGCGCGCTGAACCCCACCGGCACCAGGCCGAGCGCGACCGCGACGAAGAAGATCGGCTTGCAGCGCCCGACCAGTTCGGTCGAGCGCAGATCGAATTCGCCGATCTCGGCGGCGATCGGGCGGCCATCCGCCGTGATCCAGCCATGCCGCCAGGGATCGGCCAGATCGGGCGGCGTGCCTTCCGGCACGTCGCGCAGGCAGATCCGCCGCACCAGCGCCTGAGCGGACCCGATGTACGGCCGGATCATCGCCGGAGCCAGCACGAGGCGAACCGCGACCTTCGCCCCGACCGTGATCATTGCGCCGACGCCAATAATCGCCAGCAGAACGCCGGTGTTTCTCATATGCCGTGCCGGCCACGTCGCCAAGCAGAAACAAGAGGATCGCAGCGGCGAGCAGCCCCAGCCATTCGTACCGCCACAAGCGCGCAGCCAAAATATGCGCGAGATAGCGGTGAAAGAGCTCGCGGGCGAACGCGGTCGGATCGTCCGGTTCCGAGAGCGGCGGCCAGAGCGCGAGCCGATCAATGGCAGGGATGCCCTGCAACAACCACCCCGCATAGAGCCGCAGCAAGATCAGCATGCTGCCTCCCTCAGAACACCGTGCCTCGTCGTATCGC
Organism: uncultured Alphaproteobacteria bacterium; assembly: GCA_963832575.1. Lineage (GTDB taxonomy): Bacteria > Pseudomonadota > Alphaproteobacteria > ATCC43930 > CGMCC-115725 > DATJLY01. The sequence continues at coordinate 55,001 of CAWHUT010000005.1, read as the reverse complement.
GAAATTGCCGGCGAAAGTCAGGGTGTAGTAAACGCCCACCAGCAGCAGCAGCACAAGCAAGCCAATGACGATCGAAGGAATGATCGCCACGAACCCTTCGACCGGCAGCTCAGGGCGAATGCGCTGCCGCACCTCGACAATGGAGGCCAGCGCCGCTTCCGTCACCGGGAAGGAATCCAACGCGCGAGAATTTTCACTCGGCAGGATCGGCGCCGCGGGACGTGACGACGCGGCCTCCGACACTGGAACCCGCGCGCCTGCCGGCGGCGTCATGGAGCTCCGCAATCCCGCCATGACAGTTCTTGCAATATCGGCGGCTTCGGCAGCGCGCTGCTTCAGAATTGGCCGCGCCTTCGCGTAGAGTGCCGCCGCGGCGCTCAGCAACTCCGCGCCGGGTGGTTTTTCAGTAGGGGTCCGTTCGTCCATGCGCTCCCCCACACCGCGCCTTGAACAGGACGAAAATACCAGATCGCCACACGCGATGCGAGAGTGTCCGCACCGGGTTCTCGCTCGAAATTGCTTTTATCCTGCGTCGAAACGCGGACCCTTTGGCCGCCGCCCGGGGCGGGACGGCGCCGGCGATCCGGGCTTTGGCGTTTCAGGGCGGGGCCGGGTGTTGCCGGCGGGCGGATGGCGCGGCGGCTCCGGGAGCGTAAAGCGCTCGCGCGCCGTATCCGCAAAATCCTCCAGGACGGAGATCACGCGCGCCCGAAAATCGATCTCCCGGAACGCCACATCGAGACACTCGAGATAGACCTCCGGGCAGCCCCAGGCGCACATGCCCGCTTCGGCCCATGATTTGATCGTCCGCAAGCCTTCAGACGATGCGATCAATTGCCGGAACAACGGCACCCAGACGAAGCGCTCGGGCGTCCGCGGCCTCCCGGAACGGGAAAAGACCCGATTCCAAATCGAGAGCCCGTCCGCCGCGTACAGAAGAATAGTCGGCACCGGCGCGGGCAAATGTCGAACGTGCTTCTCGATGTCTATTGTCACAAGACAATTTTACATCGAAACGTATGGTTAATGAGTTAAGAACATTGATAAAACGCAATGAATTAATCTGCTAACTTCAATGACTTATACTTATTGCTATGCACCAATTTTTGGGGCCATCGGGTTCGGATCGAACAGTCCAGCGAATTCAGGGTCGGCGAAATAGCGTAGCCGGTCTGCCAGTATGGGCGGCTTGCCGTGGATCAGCACGAGCTGCTGTTCATCCGGCAGACGCAGGATCTCGTGCAGCATAAGCAGCGGACGGGCGGTGGGACCGTAATTTTCCGAGCCGCCTCGTCCCTGATCGTTGGCACGGCCTTCATGCCGTACGGTCACGGTCCGCGTGCCAAGGAGCGACGAGAGATAATCGGCGGTGCCCGCGTCATTGACGGCGAAGGCCTGGACGACGCCCGTATTAGCGAGGAACGACCGCCAGCGCCGCGGATAGAGGTCCTCGAGCTGGCTCAGATCCTGAAGGATCGGCCAGAGCTGGACGCCGTACCCCGCGAGCAGCCCCATCGCCGATTTCGATCGCCTGCAGCCGCCCGAGCGCCGCGAATTCGTCGAGCATCATCAGCACCGGATGACGCGGCGGCGCGCGGTCGCGCGTCAATGTCGCGATGCAGAGGCTGATCATCAGCCGCAACCATCGTCCATGGGTCGCCAGCCGTTCCGCGGGCAGCACCAGATAAATCGTCATGGCGCCGCGCTTGAGCTGACCGAGATCGAAATCCGATGCCGCCATCACCTCGGTCATCGACGGGCTGTCGAGAAAATGCGTCTGGGATTGCGCGGTCGAGATCACCCCGGAGCGCTCGCGGTCGGCTTTCTGCCGAAGCCGGTTCGCAGCGCGGGCGGCGAGGCCGAAGGCGGCCGTGTTATCGCTCATGTCGTCAAGCAGCCATTCGAATTCGTCCGGGGCGGCCGTGAGATGCTCCCGCAGCGTCGCCAACGTGCGGGCCGAGGGCGGCTCGGTCGTGACGATGTGCATGATGTCGCCGGCGACCCAGGCTTTGAACTCGTTGCTGAAGAATACGTCCTCGTCCGGCCCATCCGTCATGTGGAGGCTGTCGGCGATGAGCGTCGCATCCTCGACAAAAGTCGTGGACCGCGGATCGAGCCACAGCAGCGGATTGAAGCGCGAGCGCGGCAGTCCCGTGATGCCCAGCGGATCGAGGATGTGGACTTCCTGTCCCATCTCGCGCCGGCGCCGCGCCGTTACCGCCGCATTCTCTCCCTTGGGATCGATCACGACCAGCGAGCCCGGCCAGGTCAGCAGATTCGGAATGATCGACGACACGCCCTTGCCAGAGCGATTCGGCGCCAGCGTCAGCAGATGCCGGTCCGTCTTGTGCCGGATCACTTTGCCGCCGACCCTGCCGAGCAGGATGCCCTCGGCGCCGAACTCGCCCGCGCGCTGAAGATCGCGCTTTGCCGCCCACGACGCCGCGCCGAAGGCTGACTTGGTTTCATGCCGCCAATGAAGTTTGCCGAGATAGTCGACGCCAAGCCAACCGAGCCCAAGCATCCCGGCAGCCGTCAAAGCGATCGTCCAGTTGATGTCGAAGGGGACGCCCATGCCCCGCCTTCCTGGAGCGATCGGGCTGTTGCCTTTGATTATCCCGCTGCCGTCGCGCTCCCGCCGTCCGCGGCACTGCCAGCGGTACGGCTAATTTTAGCTTAACACGCTTGCGTAAAAACTCGGTGAAGGCCGGATTTTCGGCCTGATTCAACCCTTTCCGGGCCGCCCAAAAGGGCCTCGACCCCTGTGCTGCGGCAGCCGGCAGGTTCCTGCCGAGGCCGTGTCAGTAGAGGCAGAGGAAGGGTCCGGTCTTCATGACGGGTTTCAAGGAGAGCGAGAGCGGCTCGCTCCGCCCGTCATGGAGATCTTCCCCATGTCCCGGAGCAACTCGCAGTCGGACCGCGCCGACCTCTACACCCGTGTCACCAATCGTATCGTCGCCGATCTCGAGCAAGGCGTCCGTCCCTGGCTCAAGCCCTGGAACGCCGAGCACGCCGCCGGACAAATCACCCGGCCGCTGCGCCACAACGGCCAGCCCTATCGCGGCATCAATGTGCTGATGCTGTGGGGCGAGGCGATGGCCCACGGTTTCGCATGTCCTTTCTGGATGACGTACAAGCAGGCGCTCGAGCTGGGCGGCCAGGTTCGCAAGGGCGAGCATGGCAGTCTCGTCGTCTACGCCGATCGCATCACGCGCACCGAGACCGACGACAACGGCGAAGAGACCGAGCATTCGATCCCGTTCCTCAAGGGATACACTGTCTTCAATTGCGAGCAAATCGACAATCTGCCGCCGCACTTCACGGCGCCCGCCGCTCCAGTGCTCGATCCGGTGCAACGCATCGCTCACGCCGAGGAATTCTTCCTCAACACCGGCCTCACGATCCGCTACGGCGGGGACCGCGCCTACTACGCCGTCCATGCCGACTATGTGCAGATGCCGCCCTTCGAGACCTTCCGCGATGCCGAGTTCTTTTACCAGACCCTCGGTCATGAATGTTGCCATGCCACTCGTCACCCATCACGGCTTGACCGCGAATTCGGTCGCAAGCGCTGGGGCGACGAAGGGTATGCCGCCGAGGAACTCGTTGCGGAACTTGGATCGGCTTTTCTCGCCGCCGATCTCGGCCTGACGCCCGAGCCCCGCGAGGATCACGCCGCTTACATTCAGAGCTGGCTGACGATTCTCAGAGGCGACCGTCGGGCGATCTTCACCGCCGCCGCCCATGCCGAGCGCGCCTGCCGTTTCCTGCACGGCTTGCAGCCCGGCGCCACGCAGTCCGATCCGCAGGAGGCCGCCGCATAGGCGGTCGCCCCACTCAGCCGAGAGAGGCGCCGGCCATGACCCAACCGTGATTTATCGTGATCAACGACCAACGATATCTCTGACGAGAAATTCTGGCACTCCGCGACATGCAGCACCGGCCGAAGGCTGGCGAATTGACTTTGTTTCCATTGAGGAATGACGCCCACCCAACAGCTACGCGCAGCGCGCCCGACGTCACCGTGAACCGTCGTTGTTTGATGCGCTCAGACCCCTCGGTCCGGCTAGCTGTCGATGCAAGCGCGTGATAAGCGCCCCAAGCCTTCCGATGCGGTCGCTTTCGTATCCAGGCGCAATTTCTGCTTCTAAATCGGGGAAATTGGGCTAAACAGGCTTAAGCGGTTTTCCAATTTGTCTCCGATTCGTACCTCGCGAGCACAGCGCAGGCTAACTCTGGACTTGCCGCGGCGTGTTATAGGGAAAGGGCGAAATTTCTATGAGCAATGGTGATCTCAACTGGCTAGCCAATTTCATCTGGGGGATCGCCGACGATGTGCTCCGCGACCTCTATGTGAGGGGCAAGTATCGAGACGTGATTCTGCCGATGACGGTGCTGCGGCGCCTGGATGTCGTGCTGGAGCCGACCAAGCAACTCGTCCTCGACATGAAGGCGTCGCTCGACAAGGCAGGAGATCGCAAACCAGGATCAAGCGCTGCGTCAAGCGGCAGCGCAGGCGTTCTACAATACCTCAAAATTCACCCTTCGCGACCTGAAGGGCCGGGCCAGCCAGCAGGCGTTGAAGGCCGACTTCGAAGCATACCTCGATGGCTTCTCGCCCAACGTACAGGAAATTCTCGAGAACTTTGAATTCCGCAATCAGATCCCTCGTCTCTCCAAAGCCGACGCGCTGGGCACACTGATCGAGAAATTCCTCGATCCTAACGTCAACCTGAGCCCGAACCCGGTCACGAACGGCGACGGATCGGTGAAGCATTCCGGTCTCGACAACCATGCGATGGGTACGCTTTTCGAGGAGCTGGTGCGACGCTTCAACGAAGAGAACAACGAAGAGGCCGGGGAGCACTGGACGCCGCGCGATGCGGTCAAGCTCATGGCGCGGCTGATCTTCCTGCCCATCGCCGACCAAATCGAGTCAGGTACCTATCTGCTCTATGACGGCGCCTGCGGCACGGGCGGCATGCTGACCGTCGCAGAGGAAACCCTCCAACAGCTCGCCAAGGAGCATGGCAAGCAGGTTGCGACGCACCTCTATGGCCAAGAAATCAACGCCGAGACTTACGCCATCGCCAAGGCTGACTTACTGCTCCAAGGTGAAGGAGACGCGGCCGACAATCTTGTGGGTGGCCCTGAGCATTCCACACTATCGAATGACGCGTTCCCTTCCCGGGAATTTGACTTCATGCTTTCTAATCCGCCTTACGGCAAGAGCTACAAGAGCGACTTGGAACGGATGGGCGGCAAAGACGGAATCAAAGACCCGCGTTTCATCATCGAGCATGGCGGCGACCCGGAATACTCACTCCTGACCCGATCAAGCGACGGGCAGATGCTGTTCCTCGCCAATATGCTCTCGAAGATGAAGCACGGCACCAAACTCGGCAGTCGGATTGCCGAAGTGCACAACGGCTCCTCACTCTTCACCGGCGATGCGGGTCAGGGCGAAAGCAATATCCGGCGCTGGATCATCGAGAACGATTGGCTGGAGGCTATCGTCGCGTTGCCGCTAAACATGTTCTACAACACCGGTATCGCCACCTATATTTGGGTGCTGAGCAATCGCAAGTCCGCAGCGCGGAAAGGCAAAGTGCAGCTCATCGACGCAACCTCCGTGGTTCACGCCGCTGCGCAAAAATCTCGGAAAGAAGAACTGTGAGCTATCGGAGGAGAATATTGCCCGCATCTGCGATACGTTCTTGACGTTTGAGGAAACCGAACACTCGAAGATTTTTCCCAGCGCCGCATTTGGCTACTGGAAGGTGACGGTCGAGCGTCCGGTGCGCCTGCGCGACATAGACCCTCACCGCGCCCATACACCCAAGGAGACCAAGGCGCTCAAGGCTCAGGGCCAGATGGACGAAAGCGCTCCGCCCGTCATCAGCAAGATTCATAAACACGGCAAAGCCAAACCCGATCCGCTGCGCGGGCTGTTCGAGGCCACCATAGGCGCCAAGACCTGCGTCGTAGAGTATGAGCCAGACAGCGACCTACGCGATACCGAGCAAGTGCCATTGCTTGAGCCCGGCGGGATCGAGGCCTTCATCCGTCGCGAAGTGACGCCTTACGCTCCCGACGCCTGGATCGACGAAGCTAAGACCACCATCGGCTACGAGATCAGCTTCACTCGGTATTTTTATAAGCCCCAGCCGTTGCGCTCCCTGGAGGCCATTCGGGCCGATATTCTTGCGGTGGAGAAGGAGACCGAGGGGTTGCTCGCGCAAATCATTGGTGAGGGCGGGCGATGAAAGAAATCCTCGGAAAGGCCAAGACTGTCCGCGAACTTCTTAAGGGCGTAAAATATTCCATCGACTACTACCAGCGCGAATACAAGTGGCAGGAGAAGCAAATCCAAGAGCTGGTGGACGACCTTAGCGGAAAGTTCCTTGAAGACTACCAGCCCGGCCACGCGCGCAACAAAGTCGCAGATTACCCGCACTATTTCCTCGGCTCGATCATCATTAGCAAGAAGGACAACGCCAATTACATTGTTGACGGGCAGCAGCGACTCACCAGCCTGACTCTGCTGCTCATCTTGCTCCGCAATCTCCAGAAAGGGCGCGACAAGCAAGTCAACGTCGACGAGCTGATCTTCTCCGAGAGGTTTGACCAGAGGTCATTCAACCTCCACGTCGACGAACGCACCCCAGCGATGGAAGCGCTTTATGAAGGCCATCCCTTCGACATCAATGGGCGTCCCGAGTCCGTCCAAAATCTTGTTCAACGCTACCACGAGCTCGAATCCTTCTTTCCCGCGGAACTACGTGACGCGGCTTTGCCCTACTTCACCGATTGGCTTCTCGAAAACGTCCACCTTGTCGAAATCACAGCCTATTCGGACGATGATGCCTACACCATCTTCGAGACAATGAACGACCGAGGGCTCTCGCTCAGCCACACGGATATGCTCAAGGGTTACCTGCTTGCCAATATGGACGAGAACAAGCGTATTCCCGCGAATGCCTCTTGGCGCGAGCGCATCCGTGAACTCAACGATGCAGGCAAGGAAATCGAGCCTGACTGTTTCAAAGCCTGGCTACGCAGCCAATACTCCACGAAAATTCGCGAGCGTAAGAAGGGAGCAAAACCGGAGGACTTCGACCGCATCGGCACAGAATTCCACCGCTGGGTGCGTGACGCCGCTGACAGCATCGGCCTGCACCAAAGCGACGATTTTTATCGTTTCATTGACCGCGATTTCAATTTCTATAGCCGCCAGTATCTCCAGCTTGTCGAGGCAGCGCAACAGCCTGTCGCTGGGCTCGAACATGTTCTCTACAACGCCCAGAACGGCTTCACTCTGCAACACCTGGTTCTGCTCGCTCCGTTGCGCCCGGATGATGGCGAAGCCGCGGCAAATCACAAGTTAGGCTTGGTCGCTCGTTACATCGACATCCTCCTCACCTGGCGCCTGTGGAATTTTCGGTCCATTGCTTATTCCACCATGCAGTATTCGATGGCGCAGGTCGTCTTCGGCGTTAGAGGCCTTCCGGTCGATGCGCTCGCCAAAAAGTTATATGAAAGCCTCATCAGCGAGGGCAAGGAAAGGGGAACGTTCGCTAGCAATGACCGGCTGCGTATGCATCAGCAGAACCGTTACGCCCTGCATCGTATTTTGGCCCGCCTTACGGATTATGTGGAGACGCAGTCCGGCCAGCCGTCGCGTTATCTCGATTATGTGAGCGAGGGCAAAACCCGTTATGAGGTTGAACACATCTGGTCCGATCAGCCCGAGCGCTACGCCGACGAGTTTCCGCACCCGGCCGATTTTGCCGAGCACCGTAATCGCATCGGTGGTCTCCTCTTGCTGCCCAAGAGCTTCAACGCTAGCTACGGTGCTCTCACATATGAAGAAAAGCTACCCCATTACAACACGCAGAACCTTCTAGCCCGATCGTTGCACCCGCAGTGCTACGAACACAACCCGGGCTTCCTGCGCTTTGTGCAGAACAGCGGTCTACCCTTCAAAGCGCACCCGCACTTCAAAAGCGCTGATCTCGAAGAGCGAGGTATGCTCTATCGGCAAATCGCCGAACGCATTTGGAATCCTGACGACCTGCTGAAGCAGGTTGCATCATGATCTACGATCTCAAACCCTATCCTGCCTATAAGGATTCCGGCGTGCCTTGGCTTGCCACGGTGCCGGAGCATTGGGAAATCAAGAAGCTCAAGCACCTTACTCGCTTCTACAATGGACTGGCATTCAAGCCAAGCGACTGGAGCAATCATGGTATCCCGATCATACGTATCCAGAACCTAAATGGCTCTGAACAATTTAACTACACGACGAAACAAAACCTTCCTGATTTCCTTCTAATTCGCCATGGAAATCTTCTGTTTTCATGGTCCGGAAATCGCGGAACGTCTTTTGGCCCGTTCATATGGAAGCGACACTTCGCAGGCTATCTCAATCAGCACATATTCAAGCTTGACGGTTTCAATCTTAATCGACTTTATTTTTTTCATGTGCTTTGTGCACTCACGCGGCACGTCGAGGAAGAAACTCACGGCATCATCGGCCTCGTCCATATTACGAAACCAGAATTGGGCAACACTTGCGTTCCAGTGGCTCCGCCACTGGAACAAGCTGCTATTGCCCGCTTCCTCGATTGTTCTGGTCAACGCATCGCGCGCTATGTGCAGGCCAAGCGGAAGCTCATTAAGCTGCTCGACGAGCGGAAGCAAGCTATCATCCAGCGCGCAGTCACCCGGGGACTCGATCCGAATGTGCGATTCAAGCCAATCGGGCTGGAGTGGCTCGGCGACGTGCCGGAACATTGGGAGGTAAACCGGGCCAAGTCGTTGTTTCGCGAAATCGATGAGCGTTCTGAGAACGGCACCGAGGAGCTACTGTCGGTCTCGCACGTGACCGGAGTCACTCCGCGCTCAGAGAAAAATATAACGATGTTCATGGCCGAGTCGTACACAGGTCATAAGCTCTGCTGCCCTGGCGATTTGGTAATCAACACAATGTGGGCGTGGATGGGCGCGCTCGGAGTATCTCGACACATTGGCATCGTAAGTCCTGCCTATGGCGTTTATCGGCCATTGCAATCAGACAAATTACTCCCGCAGTTCGCAGACCTATTGCTGCGCACACGTCCATATACGGATGAGTATATGTGTCGCTCGACGGGAATTCGGGGTTCTCGCCTGAGGCTCTATCCCGAGCAATTTTTACGAATTCCAATCGCTTTGCCACCTCCCTCCGAGCAGCAGGCGATCCTCAATGCAATTCAAACGGCCACACGCGAACTTAACTCCGCGATTGAGGCTGCGCGACAGGAGGTCTCTTTCCTTCATGAATTCCGCACCCGCCTGATCGCAGACGTCGTGACGGGCAAGCTTGATGTGCGCGCGGCCGCAGTGCGGTTGTCCGACGAGGTGCTGGAGCCGGAAGTTCTTGACGACGAAACTGCGGCGGTAAATGAAGGCGATCTGGTCGACCCCGATGCCGACCTCGACGCCGCGTCGGAGGAAGCTCTGGCATGACCACGGACACTACCGAAAAGGGCCTCGAAAGCCTCATCCTCGCGGCGATGACGGAACTAGGCTGGATCGCGGGCAGCCCGACCGACTACGACCGCGAATACGCGGTGGACCTGGCACAGCTTGCCGCCTTCCTCACTACAACTCAGCCTGACACCTGCAAAGCGCTCGACCTCGCTAACGCCGGCGCGACACGGCAGAAGCTTCTGGCGCGCTTGCAGGGAGAGATAAGCAAGCGAGGCGTGATTGACGTGCTACGAAATGGCATCAAGCACGGGCCAATTCATCTGGACCTGTTTTACGGCACGCCAACGCCGGGCAATCCCAAAGCCGCCGAGCGCCATGCGCATAATCGCTTCAGCGTGACGCGACAATTACGGTATAGCAGAGAGGAGACCGCCCTCGCGCTTGACTTGGCGTTGTTCATCAACGGCCTGCCCGTCGCCACCTTTGAGTTGAAGAACAGTTTGACCAAGCAGACCGTCGCCGATGCGGTCGAGCAGTACCAGCGCGACCGCGACTCGCGGGAGCGCCTTTTCGAGTTCGGCCGTTGCGTTGTTCATTTCGCCGTAGACGATCAGGAAGCGCGCTTCTGCACTCACCTCAAGGGTAAGGGCTCATGGTTCCTCCCTTTCAATCAGGGCTGGGATGACGGTGCCGGGAACCCGCCCAACCCGGACGGCCTCAAGACAGATTTTCTATGGAAACAAATCCTCACGCCTCCTGGACTGACCGACGTCCTCGAAAACTACGCGCAGATCATCGAGGAGAAGGACCAGAAGACGGGGAGGAAAAAGCGGCAACAGATTTTCCCCCGCTACCACCAGCTCGATGTGGTGCGTAAGCTCATCGCTCACGCTGGACAACAAGACGCCGGCAAGCGCTACTTAATTCAACACTCGGCAGGTAGCGGCAAGTCGAACTCGATCGCCTGGCTCGCACACCAGCTTATTAGTCTCGTCAAGAATGGCAAACCCATCTTCGACTCCATTGTGGTCGTCACCGACCGACGCATACTCGACCAACAAATTCGCGATACCATCAAGCAATTCGCCCAGGTGGGCGCGACCGTCGGGCACGCCGAGCACTCGGGCGACCTGCGCGAATTCATCGAGAGTGGGAAGAAGATCATCATCACAACAGTGCAGAAGTTCCCATTCATTCTGGATGACATTGGAGGACAGCACCGCGACCGGCACTTTGCCATTATCATCGACGAGGCGCACTCGAGCCAAGGGGGTAGGACCGCGGCAGCAGTCAACATGGCGCTCTCGAAGGCGGGAGAAGACGACGACGACGAGACGATCGAAGATACCATCAACCGCATTATGGAAGCGCGGAAGATGCTGCCGAACGCGAGTTACTTTGCATTCACCGCTACGCCCAAGAGCAAAACGCTGGAGTTATTCGGAGTGCGTATGCCGCAAGGCGATAAGGTCAAACATCAGCCGTTCCATATCTACACGATGAAACAAGCGATCCAGGAGGGCTTCATCCTCGACGTCCTTAAGCACTACACGCCGGTCAACAGCTATTACCGGCTGGTGAAAAAGATCGAGGACGATCCTGAGTTCGACACCCGCCGTTCGCAGAAAAAATTACGTCGCTATGTTGAAGGCCATGACCATGCGATACGACTCAAATCCGAAATCATGGTAGATCACTTCCACCAGCAGGTGCTTGCGCGCAATAAAATCGGCGGACACGCACGGGCGATGGTCGTGACGAGCGGCATTGAGCGGGCAATTCAGTACTACCACGCAATTCGAGATTATCTCGTGGAACGGAAGAGCCCCTGCAAGGCCATCGTCGCCTTCTCAGGCGAGCATGAATACGGCGGCACGAAGGTTTCTGAAGCGTCTCTCAACGGCTTTCCTTCCAATGCCATCGCTGATCGAATCACCGAGGATCCCTTTCGCTTCCTGATCTGCGCCGACAAATTCCAGACGGGATATGATGAGCCGCTCCTACACACAATGTATGTCGATAAGCAGCTTTCGGGCATCAAGGCCGTCCAGACTCTGTCACGCCTCAATCGCGCCCACCCTCAGAAGTTCGATGTGTTTGTGCTCGACTTTATAAACGATACGGACGTCATCGAAAAGTCCTTCGCGGACTACTATCGCACGACCATCCTCAGCGACGAAACCGACCCCAACAAGCTCCACGACCTGAAGACGGCGTTAGACGGGTATCAAGTTTACACGCCCGACCAGATCGAAAGAATGGTCGCACATTACCTGGGCGGTGCCGATCGAGACACGATCGACCCAATCCTCGACAATTGCGTGGAGGCGTACAAGGGGCTGGACGAAGACGGACAAGTTGATTTCAAGGGAAAGGCGAAAGCCTTTACCCGCACCTATGGCTTCCTATCGGCGATCCTTCCTTACACGAACGCTGGGTGGGAGAAGCTATCCATTTTTCTCAATTTTCTGATCCCGAAGCTTCCGGCGCCCGTGGAAGAGGACTTGTCGAAGGGCATTTTGGAGACGATCGACATGGATAGCTACCGTGTCGAAGAGCAAGCGGCGATGAGGCTTCAGCTCCCCGACCAGAACGGCGAGATCGAGCCTGTTCCTGCATCAGGCGGCGGGCACAAGGCAGAACCGGAGCTGGACCGTCTCTCCAACATCATCACGACCTTCAACGATCACTTCGGCAATATCCCATGGATCGACGCCGACCGGGTACGCAAGCTCATCACCCAGGACATCCCTCAGAGGGTGGCTTCAGACACAGCCTACCAGAATGCGCGGCAGAACTCGGACAAGCAGAATGCCCGCATCGAACATGACAAGGCGCTTGCGCGTGTGGTTGTCGGATTGATGAAGGACGACACCGAACTGTTCAAGCAGTTTAGCGACAACCCAGCCTTCAAAAGATGGCTGACCGACACGATTTTCGCGACGACCTACGAAGATCAGGGACACATGTAATACAGGCTACCGGCAACGGAAATGACAACGCTTTCCGGCTCTCTGCGCCTCCGTCCGACACGGATTGGCTACCTTGTTGATCCAAACGATCTTGATTTGTTGCGGCGGATTTTTCAGGTCTGCACTTGTTCGTGGGGCGGCGTATATAATCCGATCATCCCCGTATGCGACGCCATCCCGGATATATGGAAAGATCATCCTCTGCCCGCTCCGACTCCGACCGAATTGGCACAAGGCTATGTTGATTTCTTCGAGCCGGATGTTTTTGTTGAAGCGAGCGATGGATTAGCTGACAAAGCTGGAATGGCTCGAACAGAACTCAATTATGGCCAACCTCGGATTATCCCTCTGACGCCTACTTTACGTCTGAAAGCGAGCGCGATCGAGATTTTGGTATGCCTTTCGGTACAAGCGTTTTTGGCATCTACAAGGATTTGTATGAGCGCGATTTTAAGTTTGTACGCCGGCACGAGGAGCGAGTTGCCCTATTTGAGACAGGCACAGCAGATGGACCGTTCATTGAAGCGGCGTTTGGCGGTTTTCCCGCGAGCGGACCGCTAGAGCCCTTCGTAAAGGCCTATGTGGACGCGTTCGACGCGATACGCCTGCCTCCAAGCGCTGATAACTGGGTTAAAGTGATCACAGAACAATTTCGACTGCCGCTGCACTTTACTAGGCAGGGGATAAAGCGTGATCCTGACGGGTGGAGCGAACCAACCCTTTTTGTAGTCGATCCAGCGAGCGCGTGTGATTTAATCGACCTGTGGAACATACGGCAGTTCCATCCGCAAATTCTTCCCGTGAATTTCTCATGGTTCCATGAAGTGAAGGAGTTCATAGCCGAGTTCGTAAAGGCCAATTTCCGTCCCCTTCCTGGCAATCCCCACGGCTTGATGATCCGTACCACGATTCAGTTTGGCCGCTCCATCTCAAAGGAGCGAGCCGAAGCCGTCGTTAGCGAAGCAGGTCTCATTGGACTGCCGGATCTGCCGTGGGCATTTAAGCTTTTGTATGACCGCATCTGGCGGCCAGATCGAAGCGATTGGGTCGTACAGCCGCACCGCGCACGGATTTCAGCGGCGACAAACGATCTTGAGGTAACGGTCTCGGATGAAGGTCCAGAACGCGCATGCCGTTTTGTGAGCCTTGCCCCCGAATTCGCCGGCACCTACGGCGACAATAACGCAAGGTGGGTAAACGTTCTGAAGTTTCGCAAATATGGGAGGAATGATACGTTTGCCTTGAGCCTCCCCACATCCTTTACGAACCAGCAGGGACGCGGGCTGCGAACTCGGTGATCCAACCCTTATCTCGAGGGAAGGATTCATACTTCCACAGCAATACAAGCAACATCAGGAATATTTCCAACTCCTTACTGGCCGTGAAGCCGTCACCGATTGGCTAGCGACACAAGGCGTGCAGGCGGAGCCCTCCGATCCCGGTCGCATTGCCGATCAACTGCTGGCCTCATTGGGAGGATTGTGGGGAAGCCATCTGATTGCAAATCGAGAGACGATCCAGCTTCTAGACGAGATGTCCAAGAGCGTGCGCAGACATGTCGACGGAACGGTTGAGGAATTTCCCGACCGGTCGAATGGATGTGAAGCGTTGGAGAGACCATGTTCATCGCCGCGCCAATGCCCCATTTTCGCGCAAGGTCACCCTCGATGCCTTTATCAAAGCCGACGTATTCCGTCTTGGTCTGGTCTTACAGTGCCCAAACTGCCTGAAGAAAAATTGGTTTGGCATCACGAATCTTCGTGAGCAGCTCACCTGCGACCGCTGCCTCAAATCACATCCATTCCCGCAAGGCGCTCTGAATTTTGACCGCACTCCATGGCAATATCGCGTCATCGGTCCCTTCAGCGTCCCGGATTTTGCCGGGGGCGCCTATGCCACCGTTCTTGCTCTTAACGCCTTTACGAATATCGTTGGGGGCGACCGTGCCAACGTCACTTACGCGACGGGCCTGAATTTTAAGATCGGGGATGAAAGACCGTTCGAGGTCGACTTCACTTTCTGGTACCAGCGTCGAGCAATGTTCGACCTTGAGGACGAGCCCGTTTTGGTTTTTGGCGAGGCGAAGAGCTTTGCGGATGAAGCATTCAAGGAGGAAGATGTCGCGCGTATGCGAAACCTCGCCAATAAATTTCCGGGTGCAGTTATTGTCTTCGCTGCGCTCAAGGATGATCTAAGCGATGCTGAAAAAGCGGAGATAGGGCGATTGGCTATGTGGGGGCGCGAACGCCTCTCTGATGGGAGGCCCCGCTCGCCTGTCATCGTGCTCACCGGCGTCGAGCTATTTGCGAGCTGGACCATTGCGAAGTCGTGGAAGGACATTGGCGGGCAGCGAGCAAAAGTTGCTGAACCGGCGCATGTGCGCTTAGACAATTTATGGACGTTGGCGGACCTTACGCAGCAAGTGTACCTGGGGCTACCTGATCCTTATGCCCACCTGCGATTGCCTAAACCGGAGAGCTGATGAGGGATGAAACTGCAAACGCACCACGGGGCCATGCCACAGCACCCACGCCGACGACCACCGGCCCCCAAAACCCTCTTGGCTCACCTATCCTAAGGCCGGCATCGCCACCACCCTCCGCTCACGACCGGTTATTCGAGGCGCCCCCGCGGCTTACCGGCTGCATAAGGCGTCGAGTTAGCGCCCGCCATCATACTTCCACCGGTACCGCAATCTGATTTGCGATCGCCGTATAAATATCGATTTCTGCCTCCGGCGCGCGAACGGAGACGATGAGCGCATAGCGTGTCGATCGATCCCACCGGTTTAGCGCAGGCTTTTCCTTCCACCACCCGCTTACAGGAAATACGCCAATGGCGTCCCGCTCTGCCAACTCGGCAGCCGAGCCACGCCAAATATCGGAATGAATCGTACCGCGGTCGCGAAGTTGAGGTCCGAGGATCCAATCATCCGCCCCACCGGCCCGCGGCGCTTCTCCGTCCTCTTCGAGTTCTGCCGCTGCGTTGATCCGTTGCCGGAACGCTTCAATATTTTCGAGCGATCGCTTCACAACGAACCGCAAACCATGCGAGGCATACCGGTGACGTCTCATCCATCCCCGCTCTCCGGGATTTGGTTCGATGAAATACGAGAGCGTCACGCGTAATTCGACATCCTGTTCCCCAAGCGCCTCGAGCTGGACGCGCGGCCAGGGAAGCCGGTGCAGGTTCATATCTCTCGTTTTTACCGTGCTGCCGTCCTTGCGAAAAGGGATGAGGCTGTCCTCCACCATCAGCGTCGCGTCGTTCGCGGCGCTCAGCAATCCTCTCGTCAGATCAGGAACTCCGTAGCCATAGCGCCTCAGCATCGCAGCCTTCTGCGCTTGCGTCGGTGCGGCATCCAAATTCTGCCGCATCGGCGGAGTCCACTCCGCAGAATGGACGACCAGGCCTTTGATCGTTTCCGGCCACAGCGTCCGACGGCTGGACATCATGCGCGCAGCGATGTTGGCACATAAGGCCGTCGCCGCGCTGGTATCGCCAAAATCTTCGAATAAACTCCGGTCTGGCCGGTAATGCGTCGTCAACAGCCGCAGATCATCGATCGGAATCGCCGGATTGGCGCCGCCGTCATGCGCGAAGTTTCCCCCTTCCAGTACGACATCCGGGCGGATGGGCCATTGCCGGTCCCAAATTCCCGAGGTGCGGCTGGTGGGCGCAAGCTCACCGGCAGGCGCTACAGGCCGCCAGCCAAAATAATCGTCGTCGATAATGTTGATCTTCTCCGTATATGCGCCGACGACTAACGGGTTCCAGGCTTGCGCGGGATTCTCAGCCTCCGATAGGTCGTTACGGTCCGGATAGGCGTCCGCTCCGATATCTCCACGCACGTTTCCCATCGTCAGCACAACAAGTCTTCGGCGATCGCCGCCCCCGTAGCACAGCTTGTCGATCGCGGCCGACCATGACGACGGCCGCCCGCGCCCCAAGCAGACATCGCTGGTCACAGCCATGCAGTACACCCGGTCGCGACGCGGCGCCTGCGCTTCGACCCGATCAATCGCTGCCCCGGTTATTGCGCCATAGAGGTCGGGGTCGTTCTGTCCCACAGGGGGAAGGATTTTAACGGATTCCAGCCGAACCGGCAGGTCCACTCGACCGCCGCCGCCCAAAGTTCCGACGAGATCCGCGTAAAGCGCAATCCCCGCCATCGCGGTCCCATGTCCATTCCATTGCGCGCTGTCCGCACCGCCCCAGGCCGGATCGTATGAGTGCTGGTCCACCGCATCCAGTGCCGGCGCGATGAGCAAATGACCTCGATTCACACCGCTATCCAGAATGCAGATGGCCGGCGCCAGCTCGTCCGGTCCGCGCACGCGACCCGCGAGGTCACGTGCCCAGGCAGCCTGCTCGACAGTTCTCATCTCGAGAAACAATGTCGGCGTGTCTTTTGCGATGCGAAGCTCTGCGACCGCGTCGCTATTTCGAATCAGCCGCTCCATGAGTGCCCGACTTCGCGAGCGCCAGTACGACTTCACGTTCGGGAAATTCGATGAGATGTGGCCGCATCTGAATTTCGAGGTGCTCAGCGATCCCCTCGAAGACTTGCCTTCGGCCATCCCGTATCCACACTTCCCACCAGATTGGCTGGTCGATCGCTGCCGGCAAGAACGCAAAATCGTCCGTAAACAGTGACGTGATCTCGGCGATTTTCGCGCCGTTTCAATTCGGGCGATCAAGGCCTCGTTCTTTGGCTTGCCTGTCGGCGTGTCCTCGTCGCGATATTGCTCCACCTTCCTGACAAAGAAATCTGCCGCGGCCTCAGGCACGAAAACCGTCGCGGAGACCGTTGGGGCCTCATCAGTTGGCGGCGATACTGCCACCAGCTCGATTTTCTTGGTGCGGTTCTCGAGACTCTCCGCTGCCGCGCGCTCGCCCACCGGCAGATCGAATTCGAGATAAAAGCCCGGGGCACCGCCGGCGATCTCGGGATCGCGTTGCGCAATCTGCGCCCGCCCAGCGGCGATGGCTTGCCCGAGAGCGCGCTCAAGGGCGCGGGCATGCGCCGCTCTCACCCGCCGTGGCGGGAGCCCTGCATTGGGGCGCCGGGGCGATGTATAGTTTTCAGTCTGAGCGCCGCCCGCGATATGAATATGGGGACGATCGCGTGGAAGTTCCGGCATGTGCTAGCTGTCCTAGATTAATCAGTGCGCAGCGTGTTGGCGCTCTTGAATTGCCGACAATAAAATCTCATTCGTGATTGCGTCGCCGTCACCTAATACAGCGCTCTTGGCAGCTTCGTCCGCTGCACGCGTTATCTCGCCCTGACTGAGACCTTTGGCGGCACCGAGAATGCTCGGCCAGTCAATGCCATCGAGCTGAAACGTCGCCAGATGCGACTGCAATATCCCTCGGACCACTTCCGGCGATGGCAGCGTGTACTCGATCACATCGTCGAACCGCCGAAACAGCGCCTTGTCGAGAAGGTCAGGATGATTGGTTGCCGCAATGATGAGGCTGTGGCTGCTGTCCCTGTCGAGAAATTGCAGGAATGAATTGAGCACCCGGCGAATTTCACCGACATTGTTCAGACCCGCCCGCTGGGTTCCGATCGCATCGAATTCGTCGAAGAAATATACCCCTCGCTGCGCGGCAATTAAGTCGAACACGAGTTTAAGCCTACTCGCAGTTTCGCCCATGAACTTTCCGATTAGCCCGTCATACAGAACGGTGAACAACGGCAGCTTGAGCTCTCCCGCAAGCGCCGCCGCTGTCATCGTCTTGCCAGATCCAGGTGGCCCAACGAAAAGCAATTTACGACGTGGTGCCAAACCGCGTGACCGCAGCCGCTCCTGTTGTCGCTGTTCGCGCAAAATGCGCTGAAGTCGCTTCTCTAAAGAAGGTGTCAGCACCATGCTCGACAGCCTGACATCAGAATAACGGACTGCGAGAAGTGAGGAGAGTTCACCCTTGGGCTGAGCAAGCGGCACAGGACCGACGTGCTGCCCCTCCATCGACAGCTTCTCTTTTGCGCGATCGATCAGTTCCCGCATCTCCTGCGCCAGCTTTCCGTGACCTTGGCGGGCCTCATGCGCCGCAACCTGAAGCGCAACGGAGCGGAAGTGCTCATCGTCACCGTTGGCATAGCTTTGCAGAAGCGCAAGGATTTGGCGAGCAGTAGTCATCTCGTCCCGTTGCAAAAGTGAATTACAATCCCACCATCATAACCTGATTGAATAATCATGTCTGGATAGATCGAAAGGCCACCATATCCCGACATGCGCGCGAAGAGGTCCGAATTTCGATCTTTCACGATTGCGCAACTATAGGATGAGCGTTGCCGTCGCGCCGTTGATCGTTCGGAGTGTCAATCCGCATTGAAATGTCTCCCTGTCACCGACGCCTCGCGCTCCATTCCGGGTTGTTTCCCGAAATGACGACATGAGATGACCGGATTGCTGTAACTGCCATGAGGCCTTCTCTAATCAGCCGGACGATGCTCGATCGAACCACTCGCTGAGATATTTTTGATGCCGCTTCAAGAATTTTCGCTCATCCGCATCGGCTTCCGCGATCATACGCTCGATTTCCTCAAGCGCTTGCGGCAACGTCGTCCAGGGCAAATCTTCATTCTCGGTGACGATGCGCTCGGCAATAAAGCGATCGTGCTCTAAGCATTCTGCCTCAGATAAAAGATCGGGTCGTTCGGCATGAATTAAGCGCCGTCCAAGCTCCCGAAGGCGCTCATCCGTGAACCGCGAAACCACGCTCATCCGGTTTTCCCAAGCAACCCGATGGAATTCATCCATGAGCTGTTGATCCGATGGCGGGAAAAAGCCGTCGTAAATCCTTTCTTCAACATGCGCCGGCTGCCTGTCGTCCTCGTCTCCCTTTATCGATCCGAGCGTCGCGATAAGCCGGGCGGTAAGCTGTTTGTTCGCACGCAACGCTCCTGCCCTATGCTCCAATTCCTGAGCGCTATACCTCGTCGTCGCCGCAGTCGCGGGCGCGTTGTCAGGAGTGGTCAGGATCGGAGAGCCATTACTCTTGATCGTCCGGATGGGCTTAGGTGATTTCGCGAGGCGGGCGGCAAGTTTAGCATCTGATAGGCTGACCAACTCCGTATGGTCGACAGCAAGGTCGAAGGCGTAAAATTCGGATGTGTTCTCAGGGTTGGCGCCGATTGAAGTCACAAGATAAGAGTATGGGACTCCCCCATAAACGTCAGACACCGAGAAGATCACCTCCTCCGAAATGAAATCAGCAACGGCCGCCTTTTGGCTGAACCGCATGAATGATGACCAGATCTCAGGTGCGCGCTCTGCGACGAGACGAGCAAGGAAGATCGTGGCCTCAACATCTCCCATAGCGTCATGCGCGCGGTGGTGGCGAAATCCGTTAGCCAACGCAACGCTCTCAAGCCTAAACACCGTCTTGCCTCCGTCTCCGATCGGAAGCGCGATAGCGTTCGGTGCCAGCGTGGCAACCGCAAACATCATGCGCATTACGTCGGAGCGGGAATTGCCGTTGGTGTTAGTGAGATAGGGTGGGTGGAGCGTCTTGTAGAACGCTTGACGCACAAGGTGCTCGTCAAATCGGATGGAATTGTAGCCGACGAACAGGGCGGGAGACCATGATTGCAGCTTCGCCCTAATGGCTCGGACCATTTCATAATGAGACGGTAGCGAGCGGTCGGTAAGACGCTCAACCGTCGTTCTATTCACTTGCATCGCGCCTGGTGCGGGGACGATACCTGGCAGCAACCGGGAACGGATTTCAAAGCGATCGATTTCGTTGAGATCAGGATCGGTCTGAATCGCTGCGAATTGAAGAATTTGGTCAAACGATGTTGCTTTTCCGGTAGTTTCCGTGTCGTAGAAGACCAGGGACATCGAAGGCCTCCGAAAAGTCTTTCTAGGAAAGATTGCGGATTCTGAACTCCAGCGCCTGTCGGCTGACTTTGAATTTTCGTGCGAGAGCCTCTAGTGTTGCTTCGTCATCGATGTCGATAGTGGCATCGGCGAGCGCCGCATCGAGCGCAAGTGTTGGCATTAATAAGGCAGCCGCAAATCGATTGGCTTGAATTTCACGAAGCTCCGTGCCTTCGGCAGACGCGCCATCCCGTCTCAGTACCGATACGGCAAATAGCTTATCCACATGCACGGCGTTGGTGATCACTTCACGATGCATTGTGAGGTGGCCGATTTCGTGGGCTATGGTGAAACGTTGTCTATTCGGATGATGCAAGGAATTGACACCGATGATCGGCACGTTGCCTCTGATGTAGACCATTCCCGATAGCTCGTCATCCAGGGGCGAATAACGCAGCTGCGCGCCGAGCGCCTTTGCAATGCGGTCCACCGGCACCGGCACGCCGTTGAATTTGAGCTCATCAAGAAGAGCGGCGGCTTCCTGTTCGGGTGTTGGTTGAGCTCGTTTGCGTGGGGGCATTCGGTGTATCCGTGGCAGGGGTTGAGGGTGATACCGGCGTTTGCAGCAATTTGGATAGCTGCTGTCTCTGCTTGGAATTGAGGTCGTCGGGCAACGGGAACACCTCTTGTGACTGTTCCGGCATCGCGACGGAAGGGGTTGGCAAAAGGTCGTGCGGGGTCAGGCCGAGGGCTGCGCCGAGAATGTAAAGCTGATGCACCAGGACGTTCTGGCGTCCGGTTTCAATGCTGGCCAGAGAAGCGCGCGACATACTAAGGCGTCTGGATAGTGCGTCTTGAGTCAGCTTGAGTTTGCGCCGCCGCTGCTTGATGGTCGCGCCGATGTGCTTGTAAATGGTCGATGAATCCATCCATTGTTAATAGCGTCAGCGGCATCATTTGTCAACGTTAATCACAATGTGAGTAATATACACAGTGAAGATGTGGTCACTATTGACTTTACGCGGCGCCCCGCCTAGGCTGGGAATTGTCGGCGTGTGCACAGTTCGAATTTAGCGAGGCCATGATGAGCACAGACGCAAAAGGCGAAGGGAAACTTGATGTGCGCGCTGAAGAGCGCCTCGAGCGTGCCGAGGTGGAAGTGCGCGAAGCGGCCGGAGAGCTGAAGGCAGCCGAAAGGGATCTGGCGCGGGCGGAACACGATCTGGTCGAGGCCGAAGCCGAACGCCACGAAATCTACATTTTCGTCGACGGCGAGCGCCACGAGGTGAAGAAGCGCGACACGACGCCGAACGAGATCATCCGCGAGTTTGGCGGAGCCCTCGATCCCAGCACGCATTACCTCGTGCGGATTAAAGGGCACGAAAAAATAAGCTTCCAAGGCAAGGGCAACGAGCCGATTCGTCTTCACAACGATGAGCGCTTCCAAATCATCTCCATCGGACCAACGCCGGTCTCCGACGCTGGCGTCCGAACGGGCGTCGCCGTGTTTATCGACGGTCTGCGCACCCTGGGCTATGAGCCAAAGACGCTTGGGGGCAAGCCCAATCACGTGGTGATCGACTACACGGTTGAGACCGGGCGCAATGCGGGGCAGAAGGTGCGGCTCGGCTTCATCGTGCCGCAGGACTTCCCGATGACGCCACCCAGTGGGCCTCATGTGTCGCCGGCGATCCATTCGTTGCATGCACAGGTTGGCCCTCACCCCACCTGCGGGGTGCATGCGTCACCAGATTTCGAGAAGGGTGCCGCGGGCAAATGGCAATACTGGTCGCGTCCAAACCGGGAGTGGGCCAAAGGCAAGAAAACGGTCGCCGCCTATATGAGCCACGTCTGGCGCCTCTGGGATTCCCAGTGAGCCGCGTCGCACGCAGCGTCGCGATGCCGGCAGAGGTGGACCGCGCCGCACGCAGCCATCTATTGCGTGACGACGGTCAAGAAGATTTATGTTTCGCATTATGGCGCCCCAGCCGCGGACGGAGCCGGACGACGGCCCTGATTCAACGGCTGATCTTGCCTCACGTCGGCGAACGGAATGTCCACGGCAACGCGAGCTTCGAGCCCGCGTTCTTCGAGCGAGCAATCGCCGAGGCGGCGGCGGAAGGAGCAGGCCTTGCTTTGATGCATAGCCACCCACAGGGGCGGGGTTGGCAAGGAATGAGTGAGGACGACATTGCTGCCGAGCACGGGCATGCAGCAGCTGCTTTCGGTGCGACCGACTTCCCGCTCGTTGGGCTGACGCTAGCCGGCAATGGAGCGTGGAGTGCCAGGTTTTGGGAGCGCACGGCGCCGCGCACCTATCCTGGAGCGTGGTGCGGCTCGGTCCGTGTTGTCGGAGATGCTTTAAGAATTACCTATATGGATCAGCTGGCCCCGCCGCCCCACCCGACTGAAGAGCAAGTGCGAACGGTATCGGCGTGGGGCGAGGCGACCCAAGCCGACCTGGCACGCTTGCGGATCGGTGTCGTAGGCGCCGGCAGTGTTGGCGGGCTCATGGCAGAGTGCTTGGCGAGGACGGGCTTCGAGGACGTGATGGTGATCGACTACGATCACATTGAGCTACACAACCTGGACAGGCTGTGTTACGCGACGCGCGACGATGTAGGCAAGCTGAAGATCGATGTTCTTGCGGAGTGGCTGAAGCGCTGCGCCACCGCGGCGGAATTTCGGATCGAGGCGATCGACGCTGCGGTTTATGAAGACAAGGGCTTTGCCGCAGCGTTGGATTGCGACCTGCTCCTTTCCTGCGTTGACCGACCGTGGGGTCGGCACGCGCTAAACCTGATCGCCTACGCACACCTGATTCCTGTCGTGGACGGCGGTATCGCGGTTCGGACCAACCGCCATGGCAAACTTGCTGCGGCCGACTGGCGGGCGCACATCGCCACGATCGGCAGACCGTGTCTTCAATGCCTGGGTCAATATGACCCGAGTTACGTGCAGATGGAGCGTGAAGGCCGCCTCGACGATCCGGAGTACATCAAAGGCTTACCGAAGGGGCATGAGTTGAAGGCTCGCGAGAACGTCTTTGCGTTCTCGATGTCGTGTGCCAGCCTTCAAATGCTACAGATGCTCGCGCTGGCGCTAGCGCCGCTCGAGCAGCCAAATCCGGGGGCGCAACTCTATCACTTCGTGGGAGGATTCATGGAGCCGTCAACCTTCGGCGCGTGTCATGCTGAATGTTCGTTCGCGAGGCTGACCGCGCTGGGAGATACCGCCAGGATCTGTGTGACGGGGCCACGCCCACCCCGGCGGGATCAAATTCTCGAAGATTGACCATGGGACACCTGTGCCAATGAGCCGAGATTGCTTCCGACTCACTCGTCGTACGGCAAGCCGGTACCAAAATGGTTCACGGAACTATCAAGAATCGCCCTCCAAGCCACGCCGGAAAATGCAAAGCAAGCGCAGCCCAACATCTGTACGTCCTGCCGCTCGCTAATACCCACGACGTCATAGTTTCTCGCAGCCATGAACAAGATTGCCAACGTCGAGAACGTCGTCTGCTCCGTCGAGACGATGTCCCGGCACCCAGAACTCTACCACTACACCAAGCCGGCGGCGTTCGAGGGTATCGTTGGCTCGCAAACGCTGTGGTGCTCGCATTATCGCGAGATGCTCGACTTCGACGAAGTCCGGCTGATGAGTGATCTGCTGCCGCCGGCCATTGCCCCCGAATGGACGCGATTGTGGAGACCCTCAACCGGAAAAAGCGCCGACTTTGGGACGCCTCTGGCCGCGGCGACAAGACTGCGCGCGATCTGGTGAGGGAGTTATATGGCGCGACCTTCGACGGTAGGGCGGTCTATTCCGCGCTCGACGCCTACCTGTTTTCATTCACGACCCACGCCGAAGACACCGCGTTCGACCGCGAGCACGGCATCCGCAGCCAATGGGACGTCTATGCCGGGCCTGAAGGATACTGCCTCGTCTTCGACATCGCCGAAGTCGCTCGGACCCTCGGCCTAGAAATGGATGCGCGATACTGGGTCCGGCTGACGCTGGATCCCGTCCGGTACGCCGACCGGCCGATCGAGCATATCTTCCCGGAACTGGTGGATTCCTTGGCCGATACCCTGCGGCACTTCATCGACGGTGTAAAGTTTCCAGAGATGGCGGTCCCGCAGTTCCTTGCTGGCACCACCTTGCTTAAGGGTGCAGGCTACAAGTCGGAACGCGAGGTCCGCATTGTCGCGATCCCCGGTACAACCGAAACGGCGAAGTACGCAGCGAAGGAGTACCCGGACGAGTTCGACGCGACCGCGCCGCTGCCGGAGATCAGGGTCCGGCCCGCTTCGGGCACGCGCTACATCGCTCTGTTCGACGGCTTGGGCCTGCAGTTACCGGTCAAGCGCGTCATCATCGGACCCGGTGCCCGGCAGAAAGAACGCGCGGAGCGGGCGCGATCGATACTCGGCGATGTTCCGGTCACGATGTCACGCTGTCCCTAGCGCACGAATAAACAAGTCGGCAGGAGGAGCACGGCGAATGCACTTTGCCGGGAGCCACTGCAGACCCGCGCCGTTTTCCTCTGGTTTGGTCTGGCTCTTGACGGTGTGCTGATGAATACTGGATGCTATCAGGCCATCTTCCTTACGCACGGCCCAAACTTGGCACGCTTCCGACCGCCGCTTTCCGCTCATCCCTGGGCACCCGCGCCGGGCACTCGCTAGCCAAGCCGCTTGCGGCGTCTCGGCCCTGCCGGGCTGCGATCCCGTGGCGCAACCCTCTTACTCGGGAAATTCCAGACGGCCGGGAGCGGAAAGCGCCCCACCGGGCGCCACTTCCGCACCGCCGTTTGACCTTGACCCCTACAGCGCCGATGAGCGCGACTTTGCAAACTATGCTGCGCGACGTCTGGGCGGATCGTGGCAAAGACGCGCGCGGCCGGAGCAACCGCGATCACGGTTTCAGCGTGTCGTCGATCACCGCTATCTTATCGACGCACGCTACTTCTCGGCTGTACTCTTAGGCGGCTGCGACGCGCTTGGCTCAAGTCACCAGACCGGGGCTTCGCGGCGCTGGCCTTGTCGGGTGGTGCATCCCGGCCATAGAACGACGGCGGCGTCAGGGGGGCCTAAGCGAATAGATGAGCGTGCCCAATTGCCCGGAATGCGGACGGCCGATGCGGTTGCGCATGGCCCGGAGAGGGCCCAATGCGGGCGGTCAGTTTTGGGGATGCACCGGTTATCCGGCGTGCCGGGGCATTCGCGACGTGGACGCGGTTACCGACGAGGAGGAAGAAGCGGCGAACGCCGAACCTATTATTGCCCCTCGTTCGCCCGTTGCGGCACCTACAAAATTGCCCCGCCCGATTATCGTGGCGGCATCATCGAGTTCAAAGACGATCGGCCTTCTATGCAGGAACAGCGTTGCCAAAAGCGGCTCTGGACGTGCTCGCCTTTGACGCTTCGCTCACCGAGTTGAAGCGCGCGCTCTCCCACTGGGCTGCCGAGTGGCCGAGAAGTTTCGGCTTACACACGCTGGCCGACATTCCGCCCTGGCTCGCAGTCACAGGCAAGCTTCTCCGCCGCGGCGCGCTCCTTCCCTTCGACCCCCAAACCGAGGAACGGCTGCGCTCCCTTTTTGGCGATCCGTCGAGCGTGGCACCGGCCGATTGGGTCACCGCCATCGATCAGCTGCTGGACATGCCATTCGCGCCCCTGCTCCAACACGACACCTTCGACAGCGAGGCGGAGCGCCGCTTCTTCGAACGCCTCTTACCCAGCCTAACTCCTGCCGCTTCGCTCCGATTCTGGCAGCGGCAGGTTCCGATCGGTTCGCTAACCGGGGACAAGAAGCATCTCGACGCTCATCAGCGCGTGGATTTCTTCTTCGCCCATCCACGCCATTCCCCCTTCGTCGTCGAAATCGACGGACAACAGCATGCGCAGCAGCAAGAGATTGATGCACGCCGCGATGCCCTGTTGCGACAGTTCAGCATCGAGGTCTTGCGTATCCCCACCTCCGAAATCGACGCGGGCGATGGTCCCGCGCTAACTGTGCTCAAACGAAGGCTCCCCGCCTCCCAGCCGACAACGCCGACCGAGCTGTCCGTTCCCGGACGCTGGCTCCTCGCGGGCCAACGCATTCAGCGGGTGCAGCTCCTGCTGCTGGAGGCTCTTGAACGGGGAATGCTTCCCTCCGACGAAGGTCGGGGTGTGTCGGTGTCCGTTATTTCCGACGACCATCAGGGGCAAGCCTTTGCGGCTGACCTTCCGGCGCTGGCGCTCGACGATCTCAACCGGCTGATCCACGACGTTTCAACCGCGCTCGGCGTTTCCGGCTCTCCCTTCTTCCGGCTCACCGATCCTGATTCCGAATCGCTGTGCCTGTCCTTCTCGGGAGAGCCGCCAGCCGGCGTCAAAGCGGTCCTGACCGTGCGCGACGCCTATTTTCCGGCTCCGCCCGAACTTGAAATCCCGCGTACTCGTCCCTTCGCGGCCTCGAGCGTCAATCGCGACGCCTGCGAACGACTGCTCCATCGCGTTTTCGGTTACGCCACATTCCGGGAGGGACAATTCGAAGCCGTCGACCGCGCGCTCAGGGGCCAGGACGCACTGGTCCTGCTCCCGACCGGCAGCGGCAAGTCGATCGCGTTCCAGCTTGCCGCCTTCCTGCGCCCGGGCGTCGGCATCGTCGTCGATCCAATCCTAAGCCTGATAGAGGACCAGCTCGAAAATCTCCGCGCCCACGGCATCGATCGCGCCGAGCGGATCGCCGGAACGCAGTCGGCCGACGACCGCGAAGCATTGCTCGCCTTGCTGGGCCGGACGCAATTCTGGTTTTGCTATATCGCGCCCGAGCGCTTCCAAAGCATCCCTTTCCGCGACAGCTTGCGCGCACTGACGACCAACACCGCCGTCGCGCTCGTCGCGGTCGACGAAGCCCATTGCGTGTCGGAGTGGGGCCATGATTTCCGCCCCGCGTACCTCAATCTGGCGCGCATCGCCAAGGAGTATTGCTCCACCAACAATGTGCCGCCGCCGATCATGGCGCTTACCGGCACCGCCTCCCGCTCCGTTCTGAAGGATGTGCAGCGCGAGCTCGACATCACCGACTTCAATTCGGTGATCGTGCCCAAGAGCTTCGACCGTCAGGAGCTCTCTTTCGAGGCGATCCCTTGCCGCTCCAGCGAGAAGCCCATCCGCCTCAAGGCGCTGCTCGATCAGTTGCCCGCCAGCTTCGGAGAACATCGGAGCGATTTCTTCGCCGCGCATGGCCCGGAAACGCGGTCGGGTTTGCTGTTTTGTCCGCATGTAAATGGCGATCACGGGGTCGTCGAGATCGGGCGTACGGCGGCGCAACATCTGGGAATAGCCGTTCCGACATATGCCTCGACGCCGCCGCGAGGCGAACGTCCCGAACTCCTGGCTGCCCAAGCTTCGTGGTGCGGCCGAAGGGTTCAAACGCAACCGCTTCCCACTCATGTCTGCGACAAAAGCCTTCGGCATGGGGATCGATAAGCCGAACGTCCGATACACCATTCACTACAATCTGCCGAACAGCATCGAGGCGTTCTATCAGGAGGCGGGACGCGCCGGGCGCGACGCTAGGCCTGCCAAATGCTTCATCCTCTTCTCCGACGACTTCCCCGATCGGACCGCAAAGCTCCTCAACCCCGCAACCTCAACCGCAAGCCTGCAGCAGAGCGTCGATGAGGCGGGCTGGAACAACGCCGACGACATCACACGCACGCTCTTCTTCCACAACAACGCCTTTCGCGGGATCGAGCAAGATGAGAAGGCGCTGGCGGAAGTCGTCAGGGCGCTCGGTCCGCTCGACAACGCTCGTAAGGTCAACCTTCCCTTTGGTGCGACCGGGCCGGAGGACGACCGGAAGCGGAGGGAACTAGCACTGCATCGGCTGCTCCTGACCGGAGCCGTCCGGGACTACACCATCGACTACAGTCAGGCCCTGTTTCAGGTGGTTGTCTCGGGCGCTGACAAAGAAGCCGTCCTGGATCACCTTTATCGCTATGTCGCCGCCTATCAGCGGCAGCGCGGCGTCAAAGCCATGGAAGAGGCGCGGCGCTATATCGACTGCCCGCATAGTGATTTCGTGCTGGCCGTCGCCCGCCAGGCTCACCCAATTCGTCTATGACGTCATCGAGCGCGGACGGCGGCAGGCGCTGTCAGAAATCCTGCGCATATGCAAGCGGGCGACCGACAGCAAGTCCATTCGTTCGGAAATCCTCAAATATCTCGAACGGTCCAAATATGCCGACAAGATCGAAACCATTCTCGACGGCGACAATGCCGGGATCGACCAGGTCGGCGCCGTGGTGGAAGACGTCCGCTCAGTCATTGACGCGGCCGAACTGCGCGGCGAATGCGCTCGCGAGCTCGAAATCCTACCCCGACCAACCCAGCCTGCGCCTGCTGAGGGCGGTCTCTGAAGCTATGACCCGCACCCCGGTCGACGAGACCATCAGGCAAAATGTCGAGGCAGCACTACGCGACGGCACCGGCAAATACGGACTGCCCCTCGACAAGATGCTGGACGCGGTCATCACAGCCGCCGATGTGATCGCCAATTCCCGCCCGCGCCTGGCGCGGTTCTTGCTGCAATCAGCTCTTTTGGTGGCGCCGGACCGCAAATTCGCGGCCCGCTACGCTCTCGCTCAACTGCCCCATGTCCGCAAGCACTTGGCTGGTCCGCCGCTCGCCATGCTCATGTCTGATCTGGTCGAAATCCGTTCAGCGGCTTTAACGGAGTAGAGGATGGCTAACGACGCAGACGATCTCTTGAAAGCGGAACAGGCGGTTCAAGACGTTCTCAAGGAACTCCAAGCCCTCAAGCGCCAGGTTGGCGGCTACGAAACCGCCAAGCAGTCGCTCGAAGATATCCGGCAAACCCTCAATGGCCTGATCGAGAAGACGTCAGCCCTCGCCGAGCAGACGCACACGGCCACGACCGCCCTGGGCAAGATTGGCACACCAGAAATTCTCGCTCGCGCCGACGCACTCAAGCAGGCCCTCGGGCAACTCGCCGCCGACGCACCTAAGCAGGCCGACAGGGTGCGGAAGATCGCGTCCGCCGGGCTGATTGTTTCCGCAGTCAGCCTCCTCGGCATCGTCGCGATCCTCGTTAAGCTGTTTGCCATCTTAGGGAAACAGGCCGTCACGGACGGCGAGCGCCAGCGCGAGATTTCCGGGGCCGAGCACGAGGACCGGCTCGAGGCCGCAGGCCACGAGCATGACCGGCGGCAGGCCATCGGCCGAGAAGCCGACCGCGTTCAGCGCCTCAACCAGGAAGCCGCGCAGGCAAAAGATGCCGAACAGCAGCAGGTGTTACTTTCAGCATAGCAGCCCTCGCCGCGGTCCGCGCCTTCGACACCTTCACCGGCGAAATCCATCCCAATAGCGAGCACGACTTCGGCTCCCTCACGATCGCCGGAGAGCCGCTGGCTGATCGAAGAAGAGTGTCCCCTCTACAATAACTCGTTCCGCTTCTCACCTCGCAACGGGCCTATCCCACGGGCGGGCTCTTTGGTACTCTTTGGAATGCAAATGACCGCAAATCCCGAACCCATCATGTCTTGGCATCGCACCCGCGACGGCCACCTTGCCGCACGGACAACCCACGAGGCTTTCCTCTCCGTCCCATTGCCGAACGGCACGCTCAATTTTCTCAACGCGACCGGCATCGACAAACCCCCAGCCGAGTGGATCCACCGCGGCGCCCGGTCGCTCACGAACGCGCACACTGAAGTCCGTCCCACGCTCGAGCGCGCGAACAAGAACGGGGACGGCTCGACCACCAGCCCAGACGTGACCGCGCTAGAACGTGAAGGTCCGTCATCCAATGACCCTGGCTGTGTGAAAACGCTACGCTTGATGTGCTTGCGGCATGTAATTCATGATTCCCGCGCGATTTTCGGGGGATCGGATGAGGCGCTTTGTTGAAGGGGTGGATCGCGGGCAATCGACGCTGTTGCCCGAATGCCTTGATGACTGGATCGACGAGGATAATCCGGTTCGGGTGATCGACGCGTTCGTCGATGCGCTCGATCTTGCCGAGCTCGGGTTCGAAGGGGTCGAGCCGGCGGCGACCGGGCGGCCCGCCTATCATCCCTCGGCTCTGTTGAAGCTCTACATCTACGGCTATCTCAACCGGGTGCAGTCGAGCCGGCGGCTCGAACGCGAGGCCGGCCGCAACGTCGAGATGATGTGGCTCCTTGGCCGCCTCGCTCCCGACCACAAGACGATCGCCGATTTCCGGAAGGACAACGGCCGTGCCATCCGCAAGGTCTGCGCGCGCTTCGTCGAACTCTGCCGCGAGATGGGTCTGCTCGCGACGGCGAGCGTCGCCATCGACGGCAGCAAGTTCAAGGCGGTGAACAACCGCGACCGGAACTTCACGCGGGCGAAGGTGGAGCGGCGGCGGGCCCAGCTCGAGGAGAGCGTCGCGCGCTATCTGAGCCAACTCGACACCGCCGACCGGCAGGAGCCATCAGAGGCGCTCGCCGCAAAGACCACGCGGCTCAAGGAGAAGCTCGCCAAGCTCGGGGAGGAGATGCAGCGCCTCAAGGCGCTCGAGGCGCGGATGCTGGCTGCGCCCGATCAGCAGATCTCGCTCACCGATCCCGATTCCCGCTCGATGGCGACGAGCGGGCGCGGCTCCGGCGTCGTCGGCTACAACGTGCAAGTCGCCGTCGACACCGAGCATCATCTGATCGTCACGCACGAGGTGACCAACGTCGGCTCCGACCGCGCGCAGCTCGCGCGCGTTGCCAAGGAGACCAAAGCCACGCTGCAAACGGACACGCTTGGAAGCCGTGGCCGACCGCGGCTACTTCAGCGGCGAAGAGATCCTGGCGTGCGAGCAGGCCGGCATCACGGTCACGCTGCCGAAACCGATGACGTCGGGCGCCAAGTCCGACGGGCGCTTCGGCAAGCAGGACTTCGTCTATGTGCCCGACGAGAGGACGTCTATCGTCTGCCCGGCCGGCGAGCGGCTGAAGTACCGCTTCACGAACGTGGAAAACGGGCTGACCCTGCGCCGCTACTGGACCAACGCCTGCCGGACCTGCGCGCTCAAGAACCGCTGCACGACCGGCGTGCAACGCCGGATCACACGGTGGGAGCACGAGCATGTGCTCGAGGCCGTGCAGAGGCGGCTCGACGCGAATCCGCAGGCCATGCGCCAGCGGCGCGAGACGGTCGAGCATCCCTTCGGCACGATCAAGGCGCGGATGGGCGCAACGCACTTCCTGATGAAGACGCTGCCGCGCGTCGCCACCGAGATGGCGCTGCACGTGCTCGCCTACAATCTCACGCGCGTCATGAATATCGTGGGCATCCGGCCGCTCATGGCGGCGATCGGGGCGTAGGCGCCACGTTACGAGCCGCTCCACGGCCACCACGCCTCTCGGAGCAGCCCGACAACGCCCCAGGGCTGCATTCAGCCGGGAATCAACGACGATCGCCTAAAGTGATTACGACGCGGCGCACCCGCCTGGTTGCGCGCCGTATGAGTGACCCGCCAGTGCGTTCTCACACAACCAAGACCCGGACGGGCCGGGCCCAGATCCTGACGACAAGCCGCGAAGAGCCCGGGGAAGGTGAGACACCGATGAAAACCTGGTCTCAATCCGCGATACGCGCGATGGAGCGGTCCCGACAGCCAGGTAGGAGCCCACCTATTAGGCGCTTTTTTGCCTCCGCGGCGACGCTGGATAGGCGTAGAATCAACGAAAATTTTCACACCCAGTTACACACATTGACAGAAGTAGCCAATTTATCATTAAATATCAAGTTGTTATAAATTCGATCAACGCACTCGAAGAGGGCGGTCATGAAAGCAGAACAAGCGTGGCCGACGCATCTTACTGCGGATTTCGCCGCCGCCGCTGTGCGCTTGGCGACCGTGATGCAATCCCACGCGCAATATCTTCTCTTTGGCTGCGTCGAACTCTATCCGCACGAAATTCCTCTCCCTCCATCGAACATCGACCCTCTGACCAAACACATCGGAGGTGCCACCCTCGTCTCAGGCGTCACCGTTATGCCCGTTGCACACGCGCTCGCATGGTACGAAAGCGCGCTCGCAGGTGCGCTCAAAATTCCCGGCATTCGCGCTGAGGTAAATGTCATCACGCCTCCACTTGCGCCCGAACCCGCTTTGGGCCGTCTCGTCTTCCCAAGCGATCTGCCCTTCGCAACGCGCTGGCATGGCGGACCACGCCTGCATCACCTCGTGCCGCTTGACGATGGAAATCCATCGGTCGCGTGGCTCACCCCTGCTTCGAAGAGCGACCACCGCGACAAGGCCCGCGAATGGCTCGCAGACAACCTTGGCTTTGACCTGCTTGCCTACGACGAATTCCTGTTCAGCTTAGTTCTTTTGGTTCCCAACCCGTTGGCTCGCTCATTCGCCACCTTCATCCGCGAAGGACTTCCTACGGGCGGCGAGCGGCTGGGCGTGAGCGTTACTCCAAGGCGGGGCGTATCGCCTGCGGCGCTCCGGGTCCGTGTCCGGGAGGAAAGGACCGAGGGAACCTCGCTAATTCTCGACTGTCCGCTCGACCCCTTGGGTCTGGCCGAAATAGATCTGCCCGAACCGTGCTATCGCACGGGCCTCGAGCTTCTCTCCGCCGATCGAGGACTGCTCGGGATCATGGGACCGGCCCAGTTTTTTCGGGGCCGCGTATCGGTCCATTCAGAAGTGATCTCACCCAAAGGCACGATCGACGTTCCGGCGCGCCGGAAAGGGGCATCGCCCGCCGCCTACCCGATCCATGCCCGAAGCCGAGACACAGCCATCGCCCCCGGCAAAGCCGTCCCATCCAACGTGCAATCCCGCCTGATCGATTTGCAGTCCAGGCGCCTCACGCGCTCAGGCAAATCCCGTCCCGACGGCTTCTGGCAGGGCAGCGACGGCGAGGAGCGCATTTTCATCGGCGACCGCCCGAACGCTGTCGCCTTGATCCGGAGCCTGGTCGCGCGCGCCCAGAGACGGGCCGTTTTTGTAGACCCTTATTTCAATCATATCGACGTGCGCGAGTTTGCCCTCGCGACGCAATTCCAGGGTGTCGAAGTCCATGCGCTTATCGGCCGCGGCGATCAGCTTTGGAGCAGGCCGGACGGGAGGGAGGATGAGGGGCCGATCGCTGGCGATCTCTTCGCCGATGATCTGCGCACGCTTGCCGACGAGCTGAAGCCGTTGAGCATCGCGCTTCCCGACATTCGCTTGATGGGAGACGCTGCGCGCAGCTATCACGACCGCTTTCTCGTCATCGACGATTCCGTCTGGCATTTCGGACATTCATTCAACCAAGTGGGTGAGAGCGACGTCAGCATGGCGACGCGTCTCCGGTACCCGGACCCAATCCGCGACCTCATTCTCGAGGATATCAACCGGGCTACCCTCTTCCTCGATGGCTGGCCGCTTCTGAAGGCAGCCCGACAGCAAACCGCGCAAGACCCTCTGCGCGAGGGCCACGACCCTGATTGCCATGATTTGTGATTCGGCTTCCGCTCTGCTTGCCAGACGGCTTGGTGGCAGAAGCCCGAACCCGCACCAATCGAAAGAGGCACCTTGAACCGAGTGCCTCCGGATTGGAACGCCGAGCGGGCGCAGGCGGAACGCGAGGCCGTCTCGCGGCTCAAAAACGATGCCGTTCTGGCGGCGGCGTTCCCGGCGCTCGTCGCCGCCTTGAGCCAAATGCTGACGCCCAAGGCTCAGGACGACAGCGCGTTCCAACAAGTGCTCCAGGACAAAGCCGTTGAAAGCCTCCGAACGCACGGGTGCCCAGAGTGGGCCGATGCGCTCAAGGAACGGCTAGAGACCGCACATCCGGTCACCGACGCGCGGCTGATCGCGGTGGAGCTGGCGATCGCACAAGCCGCCGGCGAGCTTTGCGGTCGGCACCCCAGCGAGAATGAACTGCGGTTGAGCCGCCAAATCTTGGAAGTGCTGCCGGGTGGAGTAGAGGAATTCAACGCCGCCCGCGCCGCCGCACTCCGCCGGACGACGGGCGCGCAAGAAGTCCTCGCAGCAACCTTGCGGCAGCGCGCCGCGAACTTCATCGCCGCGCCGCACGAATTGGCCTTGATGTACCGGCCCGTGCGGGCGCCCTCGCCCGAGCCGTATCGTCCGAGCCGACGCCTGATCGACCTCTGGGAGGAACCGCCTTTCGGCGGCCCAATGCTTGTTTATGACCGCGACGCCTACGACCTCCTTCGCCGCGTCGATCCCGCGTCTTACCTTGCCGTTCTCGAAATCCTGCTTCACACCGGCCTGGCGCGCCAGATAGTCGATGCGGCCGATCACACCGCAAGCGCGCAGGACCTCTGTGGTCTTTTGCGGCAAGCCAGTCCTGTCTTTCGATTCCGCTGGGAAACGGATCGAAGAAAACAAAGCTGCAATCCTCCTTCTTGCGAAATGCTCCGATCGGCTCGCGCGAATGACTCGCCAATCGCCGCAGGCTGAGGGCAACGCCATTGCACAGCCAAGCGACAGCGCGCCCCTCGATGAGCTTATGTCGGAGATCCTGGCCGCTCTCGGCTCCCGAACGGATGGCGTTCCGCTAGGATACGCCTGGCTGCAGTACCTCATCTGGTCGGGTCACGCGCACGGACGCTGGCGCTCGCAGCCAAGAACCGCGAAAGCGCCGCCGACCTTGCTTCTTGAGGTTCTATCACGCATCGGCGCATGGCTCCCCTTGCACTCAACTCCCGAACAGTGGGTCGCCGACGAGGACTATGTCTGGCGCAATGATCGCATCTATTCGTTGCTCGCTGTCTTCGCGTCACGCGAGCCGGTCGATGTTCCAAGACTGCACCACTTGATCACGGCTCTCGTCACGCGCGATTTGGTCTCCACCGTTGGCATCGAGCGCCTCGCAACGGATACTACCTCGCATGCACGCCACATCGTTGCTGCCGCGATAGCTGCGATCCCCGATCCCGCAAAATGGATAAAAGAGCTGTGGGCGACGATTTTTCGTTTGCGCGACCGCGCCCGGCGCTACCGTTCCGGGAACGATGTTCCGCCGAATCTCGGACAGGTCGTCGTTTTTTGGGGTCTGTGCGGTCTCGGTCAGCTCGAATTCACCTCGCAGCCGGCCCGCGAGCTTTGGGTGGCACTCGAACTCGCCGCTCGCGAGAGCAGCCTGACCGATGCTGTCCGCCTGCACGACGATCCCTGGTCCGTTGCGCTACGTTGGCTCGCCGCCTACTGGCCTAGACTATTTCCGGACGATCCGCCTACCGGAAGCCCCGGCTCGCTCGACGATTTTCTCTCCTACCTCGCAGCGCCAGACATGATCTTCGCCGCTTTAGCGCTCGAACTCTTCAACGCGGGTGTGACTGCCGCTCAACTCAGACGCTCAATCCCCGACCCAAACCTGCTTCGGCGCGGGGCGGACGATCTGAAACGCGTCACTCGACGAGCGCCGCAATCCGACACCGCCAAAGCAATCGAAGCCCTCGCTTTCAAAATCGATGCCCTGTCACCTTAGGTCGGTTGGGTCGGTGGCGAATGGCGACCGGGGGCGAGCGTCGCGACCAGAATACCACTCCGCCAAACACCAGCGCATTTCGCTCCGGACAGCGATGAACGCCCGTGTCGGGCCGTCGCGAGGTTCAGTCGCGAGGTTCACAAGCCGCTGGTGGCTAGACAGGCAGGGGCCGACCTGTGCTATTGGGAGCGCGGGAACGGCAAACGATTTCGTTCGCCGGATACCCAGAAAGACGCCTGCAAGGCCATTAGGGCACTTCGAGCGCTTTTCGGCGTAAAGGGCAGGAATTCTAGGGTAGTTTTTAGGGTATTTTTTAACTGCCAGTGATAAAATCGAAAATTATCATTATTTATCAACATAGCGGGGTGGAGCAGCCCGGTAGCTCGTCAGGCTCATAACCTGAAGGTCGTAGGTTCAAATCCTATCCCCGCAACCACCGAAACCGACATTCCGCCAAAGCGGGTGTCGGTTTTGTTCTTCTGCATACCTCTGTGTGCGGTCCATTCCAGGATCGTGCCGAGATCGCCGTGCAGCGTCGCCAGCATCTCGCCGCGCTTCACGCCCGGCGCGAGCGTCACGCGCTCTACGAGGCTGCGGATCGCCTCGCCGGCATCGGGCGTAATCTCGGGATTCGCGAGCGCCGAGATCAAGCGCTCGATCTTGCGCCGGTAGTGCTCTGCAATGTTCGGGTGCAGGTCGGGCAGGTCCTGCGGTGCCTGCGTAAGCCGCTCCGTCAGCGTGTCGCGTTCCTTCTCAAGCGCGGCGAGCCGATCGCCGAGCGAGCGGCTGTAAGCCCCGTTCTCGATCGCGGCGACGATCTCCTTGATGGCCTTCTCTGCCTTCTCAAGCGCCCGCCGTTCCTGGTCGCCGGAGAGGCGCCGGTCGCGGTTGATGCGGTTGCGCTCTTCCTGGTAGGCGCGCATCGCCTCGGCTGCGACTTCTGGCGACATGAGCTTGTCCTTGAGCCCCGCCAGCACGCGCGACTCCAGCGCCTCGCGCGGGATCGAGCGGCTGTTCGAGCATGTCCCGGACATGACATGGTTGGAGCAGGCGTAGCGGTCCTGGCCGCGGAGCGCGTAAGGACCGCCGCAGCAGCCGCAGAAGAGGAGCCCGGAGAGCAGCGAGCGCGGCCGGTGCGTGCCATTGAGCCGGTTGGCGAAGGCCGCGCGGGTGGCGGCGATGGCGTTCGCGTGGATGGCGCAAAGCTCGGCCTGCCGTGCCTTCACTGCTTGCCAAAGCGCATCATCGATGATGCGTAATCCTGATACCTCTGTCGTGATCCATGCCTCGGGGGGATTGAGACGCGAGACGCGCTTGCCGGTCGCGGGGTCCTTCACGTAGCGCAGCCGGTTCCACACGAGCTTGCCGATATAGAGTTCGTTGTTGAGGAAGCCCGTGCCGCGCTTGGGATTGCCGCGGATGGTCGAGTCAGTCCAAGCCGCGCCATCGGGGCAAGGCACTTTCTCCGCGTTCAGTTCGCGCGCCAGCGCGCGCGGGCTCTTGCCGGCGGCGAACGCGCGGAATACGCGGCGGACGATCGCCGCCTGCTGCTCGTCAATCTCGCGCTCGCCATGGACGGGCTTGCCGGAAGCGTCCAATCGCTTCACGACGCGATAGCCGTAGCAGAGCCCGCCACCGGCCTTGCCCGCCTCCACGCGTCCGCGCAGGCCCCGATGCGTCTTGGCGGCAAGGTCCTTGAGGAAGAGGGCATTCATCGTGCCCTTCAAGCCGACGTGAAGCTCCGATATGTCGCCTTCGGCGATGGTGGCAATCGTCACGTCCGCGAAGCGCAGCCGCTTGAAGACCGCCGCTACGTCTTCCTGGTCGCGCGAGATGCGGTCCAGCGCCTCGGCAAGGACGACGTTGAACCGGCGCCGCTGCGCATCCTGGATGAGTTCCTGAATGCCCGGCCGCAGCATCGAGGCGCCGGACACGGCGCGGTCGCTGTAGCTGTCAACGATCTCCCAGCCTTGCCGCTCGGCATGCTCGCGGCAAATGCGAAGCTGATCCTCGATCGAGGCGTCACGCTGATTGTCGGAGGAATAGCGGGCATAAAGCGCGACGCGGATCATGGAGGGCATCCCTGCGATGAGCGGTAAACTCGCGGGCGAGTTTATCACGGAATGCCGTTTCCGTGCTCAGTTATCGCGTTCGGATTTACCCGAATTGGATTGCTCGCGGGCGATCAGCCGGCCGATTGCGCGTGCAATGATGACAAGACGCGGATCGATTGGAGCGGCGGCAGAGCCGCTATCGCCGCTCTCTGCCGGCCCTCGATTATCCCTTGCAATGCGCTGCTTCTTTGCCACGGCGGCCCGCATCCTTCTGCCGCGAAAAGAATGAACCGATCGCAGGCTTGAATCAGCAGAAAGCGCTGGCAACAACATTGCCACAGCGGACGGCAAGTTTCTGTGAGCGACGGCGGCACTCACAGGAATCCACCGTCAGATTCGGCCTAGGTTCTTGTGAGCCGCCGCTTGGATTTGGGCGGGCCGGGTGAGTGTCGTTTTGCTATCTCTGCCCGCATCGCGGTAATAATTTGCTGATCGGTGACATCGTCCAGCGGTGTAACCAGAGCTTTGATGAATTCGAAGGCCGAGGTTAGTCCCTCGCCCTGGTGATAATTGACGGTGAAACGGCGGCCCAATTCGACAGCCCAGAAATCCGCCGCCAGCCGCGTCAAATCCTCCAATCCGAAATTCTTCGGTCTGCCGCCGCGCGAAGCGAGATATTTCCTCTGCCGTATCGTGGCGGCTCTCAGCAAGTCCAGCAGCCGCAATAGCTGCCGACAATGTCCTTGCGGATTGTTCGTCTCGGGATTGGGCCAGCCCAATTGATGGGCGGCCAACTTCATATCCGCCCCGATATCCTCTTCATCGTATTCCCTGAGCAATGCCAGAAAGGTCTCCGTCGCTTTCTGCAGGTCAAGGTATTTACGCTGATCGCTCTTTAGCAGATTGGCTTGGTTCTCCATGCGGCGGCCGAGGATGTAGCGGGTGCCAAGCCTTCGTATCTGCCCGGCTCGCTCGGCCGTAAAGGGCTCAATCCCAAATGCGCGATGGAGTTCGGATAGGAACGCATCGCTATAAATGCGGTCCACGATCTGCTTCGGTCTCT
This sequence comes from uncultured Alphaproteobacteria bacterium, assembly GCA_963832575.1. GTDB lineage: Bacteria > Pseudomonadota > Alphaproteobacteria > ATCC43930 > CGMCC-115725 > DATJLY01. Next base: position 16,122 of record CAWHUT010000005.1, on the reverse strand, counting down.
CGGTCCCGGTGTCGGCGCGGGCACGCTTTGGCTCGGCCGGTTTTTCGTTGCGCCCGTTCATATACGTCTAAGCCTTCGCTTGCCGCTGCGCGCAGTCCCCGTGCCCCCTTCATTGATCTTTGGCTGCTCCGGCGGCTTGACGCGCTTCGGGTTTTCGACGGGAAGGGGCTTCGGCGGAGTGCCGGAATCGCGCGACCGCCGCGAGCGCCGGCGCGAAGACGAGATCACCGGCACGGTACCGATGGCCTTCCGTTGGTCCGGGTCCCAGGTTTCGATTCGGTCGGCCGCCTGTTCGTCGGCCAATTGCCCTTCCGCTCTGGAGCCCGCCGGTCCGGCCTGCTCAGCGGTTTCATCGTTATCGCCGTCACCGTTCTCCGGCGACAATCCCTTGCGCGGCAGCTTGACATAGCTGACGGTGAGAGTCGTCAATGTATTGATCATCCGCCGGCTTCCGGCTCGAAGCGGCCCTGCATTCTGTAAGGTGGAGTCGATCACCGTGCCGAATATCAATTGCATGGCCGTTCGGATCGGGCCCTGGGCATCGCTGAAGGACAAGCGAGGCGCAAGCAATGCGACGGCATGGTCTGACACGCTCGCACGGTATTCCTGCAATGGCTCAAGCGCATCGGGCTTTATCATCGCAAGCTTCAAGGCGGCACGCGTCACGCCCGCCTGCTTTGGGCTGCTCATGTTGGTAACGACGTGGCGCACGATGGCCTCGACCACCTTTTCTCTTGCAATGCCGCGCCATTGCTTGGGGTCAAGGTCGCGATCGGCAGCGGTTCTCAGGCTATGAAAGGCGGAGGAGATCACCATAGAGAGAAACGCATTCTTGTCGCCGAAACGGCCGTAGAACGCGCCCACCGAGCAGCCGGCCCCGCGGGCAATCTCGGCGATGGAAACCTGCTCGTAATCCTTCGATGCAAGTCGCCGCAGAGCGGCCTCGTAAAGCGCCCAAGTGCGACCATCGCGGAGGCCCTGTTTAATACGGCTCTTTGGACCTCTCACCATTCTGCGGATAAGATTTGGCATAGACGTGTTTTCCTCCGACCTCCAAGCTCAATGTGGCCTTCCCGGCCCGGTTCTCGCAAAGTACGAATCAGAATTCGGAGTTCATATTTTCGGATGGGTCAGAGACGACGGATGCCGGGCAGGCCGCGATCCTGACTTGGAAGGATGGAAAGCGGGACTTAGCACGCCCATGGCAGAACTTTCAACTCAGAGAGATGTACAGCCGCAATTGGGGCAACTCTAATCCTCATTCAATTGGCAAGGCGGCAAACCGCGCAATCAAACGAAGACGGTGTTCCAATGGTATGGCCGCTGGCGTTACGCTATTATAGCGTGCAGTCGTTGGGCGTAGCACCGCGCCGTCCGATCCTTGGCCTCGGCAATGGCAATCAAGGGTTAGGCGCGCGTGTTCACTGCGCTAGCGTTAGCGAGGAATGCATCATGCCATCCGTTGCTCCCTCCATTGAAGCGAGCCAGAAGCCGACGCCGGAATCTCGGAGTTTAGTCTTACGAGAGGCTGCGAATGAATTTGTTTTCGCAGTAGTAGGCCACGTCGGGTCGGGTACCAGCGAGATAGCGAATTCATTGAAGGGATTGCTAGAGGCGACAGGGCTCGCGAAGGGAAGATTCGATACGTCAATCTTGAAGGCGCGCGACGTAATCGGAGCTTGGGCAGATGCGAATGGTGCTACGGTTCCGACGACAGACCGTAATGACATCGCAACTGTTATCGCGTTTCAAGACCTTGGCGACAATATGCGCTACACAATGGGCGACAACGCTGCTGTAGCGAAGGACCTTGCGCTAGGCATTCGCTCGATTCGCGCGAAAAAGACCGGCGTTGGAGATCCAGGGGTCGCCGCGGTCCAACCGGATGGCCACAAGCGGGCGTACATTCTCGACTCGATTCGCCACCCCTCAGAAGTCGATTTGCTGCGACATATATACCAGGACGCTTTTGTTCTGATAGGTGTGGTCTGTGAGGAGAAGCGGCGCCTCGCCCGCCTAGTGAAGAAGTATAGGAATGCGGGGGAGGAGGATGCCAAGGCGTTCATGAAGCGCGATGCGAAGGCCGTAGAAAAGCATGGGCAACGCGTCTCTGACGCATTTCACTTGGCCGATTTTTTCGTTGATAACACCGTTGATAGGCTCCTCGAAAGTGGCGAGCCTAATGGCGAATGGAACATCAATGAGGAACTTTCGCGGCTCATTAAGGTCATAACGGCCACCGAGGTGGTTAGGCCCACGATCGCGGAGACGGCGATGCACCACGCATACGGTGCTGGGATGCGAAGCGCATGCATGTCCCGGCAAGTGGGTGCATCGTTGATCGACGGGCGGGGCAACGTGGTCGCGACAGGGACGAACGAGGTACCACGCGCTGGGGGTGGTGTGTACGGAGAGAGCTTTGATGAAGGCGCCGACGATCACAGGTGCGTTTACCGCGTCACGGGAAAATACTGTAGCAATACCGTTGAGCAGAACGCGATTATCGATGAGCTAATCAAAGAAATCCCTGAGCTTGCGGCGCTCGATCCGATCAGGAAGGCGACGCTCAAGACGGACCTCCGCAAAAGTCGTATCGGTGATCTTCTCGAATTTAGCCGCGCGGTTCACGCTGAGATGGATGCCGTCTTGTCCGCGGGCCGAACCGGTGTCAGCACCGTTGGAACGCGATTGTTCGTGACTACGTTCCCTTGCCATTACTGTGCCCGCGGAATTGTAGCCGCTGGCATCGACGAAGTTCAGTATATCGAGCCCTATCCCAAGAGCCAGGCATTGCATCTTCATTCTGACGCGATTACAGATTCCGAGCATGGGTGGACGCCTCCCAGCAAGGATGGAAAGAAAGTCCTGTTCCGGCCTTTCGCAGGCGTCGCGCCTCGCTTGTATCAGCGCGCGTTCCTGAAAGATCGCGACCTGAAGGATGCAACAACCGGTACACATTTGATCGGTGATCCGGATTGGGCCACGCCCTGGCATCTTCGCCGAGCAAGTTACGTTGAACTAGAGGCCGCATTAGCAAAGTCTCCGTAATGGCGCCGCCACGGAAGCACACCGTCAATTTTTTGCGCCTCGTAGAGTTGTCACCAGAGCCGGCATCGGCAGAGTTGGCCCTAATCGCTCGACCGGGATGGCAGAGCACGCTCTTTGCGACAGAACACCCGTCTCTAGTCGTGTTCGTGCAGTTCGAGCGCGTGAGCGAAGCCGATTTTTTGAGTGTGCTTACCGGGGGACGTCCCCGTTACGTGATTGATCTCCGAATGGTACCGCGCTTCGACTTAGGTGGCCTCAATAGGAAACTGGTTTTTTCGCTCTTTTCACAGACCTCAACACAGTATGTGGATTTTTCGGGACAACTTCGGATCAAAGACGAGCGCGACGCTCGCCTAAATCCCGCATTGCTAGTTCCTAACTTGCAGAAAGTGGTATTTCGAAGCGACAAGGCGATCCAGGGACCGATCTGTTTTTTGGTTGATCCGCCTCAGTTCGACGAAGACTACATCCAACTACTCGTGGAGGCTTTGCCGTCTTATACCAACACCGGATGGGACGTACTACGGTTACCACAGGTTTCGCCGGAATTCCGTGCGTTGCAACGGCCGCACCGGGACCTTTTGTTCATAAGTCACGCGAATCCAGAGGACAATACATTTGCGCTTTGGCTCGGTGCGCACCTTGCGACCGCCGGATATGCTGTGTGGACGGACGTTACTCGTCTGATCGGCGGAGAAGAATTCTGGGACACCATCGAAGATGCCATTCGGCAGCATGCATCAAAAGTCATTGTCGTTCTGTCGCGAAGTGCTCAAACGAAAAAGGGGTTGCTCGACGAAATCAACCTCGCGGTCTCAATTGAGCGTTCATCCGGACTTGGACGGTTCGTCGTGCCGATTCGAATCGATGACCTCCCTTTCGAAGATGTGCGTGCAAATCTCGCGCGAAAGAACATCGTGGATTTTGGAGCCAACTGGTCTGCTGGCCTTTCGAGCTTACTCGGTATTATGGAGCAAGACGGTGTGCCGAGAGCGAACCGCAGTGGCGCAACCGCCATATCAGATTGGCGTAGTCGGCAACTCCGCGCACAGCAGACGATCATCCCGGTATCTGAACGGCTCCTCTCTAACTGGCTGCCCATCGCGCATATGCCACCGCATGTTATGATGCAGAACTTGACCGTCGAGCGTCACCGGATCAATGACGTTGCCAAAAGCCTCGGTGTGCCATGGTTTCCATATTTGAGGCTTGTTGGTACGTTCTCTGAAGCGAATGAGCTGCAAAGTCACTTGGACCCATCGATAACTATCACCACTCAATATCGCATTCCATTGAATGAATTTCTTGCGGGGCGTCCCCCCGGCTTACCCGGTTTGCTTTCGCGGGAGGCGCACAGGTTCATTACCAGCATGCTTCGCCAAACATGGGACAGGAAGGCCGCCGCGTTGGGGCTCGTACCATATCAAGCGGCGTCCGGTGCTATCGTCTGGTATGTGCCAAAGGGGTTGCTTGAGGGAGATCGGATCAGCTTCACTGATGACGATGGCAGGCCACGGAAAAAGATTTTGGTGGGGTGGAGTGAACGACGGCAAGTTCATTGGCACTTTGGGGTTGAAGCTAAGCCCGTATTGGGACGTGTTTCGAGATTTGTGATGAGAACACACATCATTTTCACCGCCGACGGCATTCAAGCTCTCAATAGCAAAGAACGCATGCATGCCCTTAGGCGGCAATTCTGCAAGAACTGGTGGAACGATCGATGGCGGGACTTGCTTTTGGGCTTTATCGTATGGCTTGCAGGAAATGGCGAGATGATTGAACTGCCCTGCGGCGGCCAATCCACTCTCAAGGTACAAAGATCGCTACTTTATCTGCAGTCGCGAGTTTCTGTCTCTGCTGAAAAGCGGGGTGCATCTGATGCATTCGAGGCGAGCGACGGACTGGACGCGGAAGATGACAGTAATCTAGATAACGATGCCGATGAATTAGGCGAATCATGGGATGAGTTTGAGGGAACAGACGGTGATGATATCTCGGTGCAGTGATGCCGGTTGAACCCGAATCCGTTGGTTATGTCCCGGAACCTCTGCTTCGATTCGGTTACGGACAGTGTATTGACGACCCGAAAGACGGCTTGTTCTTATTTGGTCCTTTGACGGACGAGCGTAAGCCGGCGCAAATGCGAGTTGGTCTCATAGGAACGCCGCGCGGGATGGCGCGGTTTTCCCGTTGGGTCGAACGGGCTATCGGATACATCCCCGCTGATGACCCCGACTCTCCGCATCATCTTGCATTTCCGGGCTTTGAAGCAGTTTTCAAGACACCGTGGCCGATCAAGCCGGTGCTCGAAATCCCAGTCTCGGCCAATGAAATTTCGAGGCGAATTCGGATTGCCGATCGCCATCGCGCAATTTATGAGACTGTCTCACTGTTCGACGAACCTATCCGCCGGAGACTGCGGGAAGACGATGCGGAGGTTGACGTTTGGTTCGTTGTGATTCCTGATGACGTGTGGCGTCTTGGTAGACCACTATCCAGGTTGCAAGCTGCCGAGCGGGTAGAAGTTGCTGTTGAAATGAACGCGCGGTTCGCGCAGCGCCTTAGTCGGGAGCCTTCGATGTTCCCGGAAGATATGGAAGCTGCAAAGTTTTATCGATTCGAAGTAAACTTTCATCATCAACTCAAGGCTCGGCTTATCGATACAAAGGCGGTGGTCCAGGTAGTCCGTGAAAGTTCACTTGGGAGCGGGGAGGCTGATGAACCGATCCGGCGCCTGCAAGGGCCAGCAACCATAGCTTGGAACCTGTGCACAACGGCTTTTTTTAAGGCTGGCGGACGGCCTTGGAAGCTGGCCCATGTGCGAGATGGGGTTTGCTACGTCGGCCTAGTGTTCAAGAAGAACACGCTCGATCCGGAAGCTGGCAATGCGTGTTGTGGCGCGCAGATGTTTCTCGACTCTGGGGATGGGCTGGTCTTCAAGGGAGCTGTCGGGCCGTGGTACTCGGAGGAAACTAGAGAGTTCCACCTGAGGACTGAGGACGCGAAGAGCCTCATCGCGATGGTGGTGAAGTCATACACCGAACTTCTCGGAGCACCTCCAGCTGAGTTATTCATTCATGCGAGAACGCGCTTCAATGAGGCCGAATGGGAAGGATTCCAATCGGGAGCATCTGATCTGACGAAGGTCGTGGGTGTGAGAATTACTCGATCCCACGATATGAAATTATTCCGAATGGGCCGTACTCCCGTGCTGCGCGGTACGACCTTCAAAGTGAACTCACATCTTGGGCTCGTGTGGACGATGGGATACATTCCGGCATTGCAGACCTATCCCGGCCGCGAGGTTCCAAATCCGCTATCCGTGCAGATTTGTGGTGGTTCGGCCGATCTCGATATCGTTCTCGCCGATATCATGGGACTGACGAAAGTCAATTTTAATGCCTGCATCTACGCAGATGGATTGCCTGTCACCCTCAGATTCGCTGACGCAGTAGGCGAAATTCTGACAGCGGCCCCAACTGTGACGAAAGACAGCCCTCCTCTCCCATTCCGCCACTACATCTAATGCGGCAAGGGCCTCCCAGATTGCGGTTCGTTGGATGGGCGCGGAAAGAGGCCACGCGAGCCGTTTGGCGGATATCGATGCCGAGCTTGAGGAGTTCGCCGTGAAACCGCGGTGCACCGCACAGCGGGTTAGCGAGGCTCATTGTGAATATGCGCCGAACCGTGACCGCGGCCGACATGATCATCAACTGCTTGGATTTGCTTTCCTTTCTTGACTATCGCTGGAGTCAGAAGCGGCGCCGGTCACGACCCTACGGAAGAGTGCATTTTTGCCCGAAAATCAATAAGTTGATCACTGCTTTGGATGGGGATTATGTTCGGTGCATATTCATACATGGCTCTATCGTCTGTGGAGGCATAATCGCGCGGCGCGGTTTGGCAAATACCAGATGCGTTACTGACATATTGATTTTCACGTTTCACTCACCGCATGTAGTTTGCATTCCGCATCAGCTGTTCCGAGCGCAATCGGCTAGGACCCGGGATAAAATGGACAAAGAAAAGTTGCAGCGAATCGTTGTTGAGCTGGCGTCCAAGCCTGGACATGAGAAGGTTCGAACACTCCTGTACGAACTGCTAACGGATGGCCTCAGGGCCGATGGCGGGGCGATCGATTTCGAACGCCAAGTGCCCGAAGTACATGGCCGTATTGACGCGCTACTCGGCCGGACGGTCTTCGAAATCAAGCGGGACATGATCCGGGAAAAGGTTGACGCAGAAGCTCAATTGCTTCGCTATTTGCCTCAGCGGGAGACGGAAACGAACCAGCGGTTCACGGGGATTGCGACGGACGGTAGCGAGTTTCGGGTATACATTGTTCGCGACCGAAACCTTATAGAAGTTGGCCTATTTCGGACCAAGCCAGACGATCCGCGGAGCTTGTTGGAATGGCTTGAAAGCGTCGTTGTCCTAACGAATGAAATCGCCCCCGACGTAGACAGCGTCCGCCGTGAAGTCGGCCGCGAGAGCGTGGCCTATCGCCGTGCGCTGAAGGATATCGAGACACTTTGGTCCGCTATCTCCAGCAACCCAGAGGCAACCCTCAAACGGGACCTTTGGAACCGTCTGCTTCGAGTCGCATACGGTGGCGATGTGGACACCCCGCAGCTCTTTTTTCAGCACACATACCTGACCGTCGTCGCCAAAGCCATTGCAACAGTAGCGCTCTTCGATGAGTTACCTGCGAGCGGTGCTGCACTTCTAGCCGGTAAGTCATTTAAGAACCTTGGCATCCTTGGCGCCGTCGAATCGGATTTTTTTGACTGGGTGGTGCTCGCGCCGGGTGGCGACGAGCTCGTAATGAATATCGCACGGCACGCCAACCGTTTCCAACTCCGGGACATCGATGCAGATATTCTGAAGGGGCTATACGAAAGCCTTATCGATCCGGACCAACGTCACGATCTTGGGGAGTACTACACCCCTGACTGGTTGGCCGCCAGAATATGCGATAGCACAATCACGAGGCCGTTAGAGCAGCGCGTCATCGACCCAGCTTGTGGGTCAGGTACGTTTCTTTTCCAGGCGATTCGCAAGGTCCTCCTAGCGGCAGCCGAGAAAAATGTTCCCCCTAAAACTGCGGTCTCGATCGTGACGGAGAAGATTGCGGGCATTGATGTACATCCTGTCGCGATCATTTTTGCGCGCACAACCTATTTGCTTGCGCTGCTTCCCGCATTACAGGAGGACAGGCCATCGACCCTGACTATCCCAGTATATCTGGGCGATGCGCTCCAGTGGAACGCGCGAGAATTTATGAACATGCGGGACCTTGAGATCGTCGTTCCAGCCCCTGGAGAAAGCGGACGAGCGCCTAAGGAAATTGTCTCTGAATACGACGAAGCACGCCGGGTCATTTTGCGGTTTCCGTCAAGTTTGGCTTCTGAGCCTGGTCGTTTCAACTCCGTCCTCGATGAACTATTGAAGCTCGCCGACGTCGGCGCACCGGCGGGGCTGTTGGGAGACATTTTGCATGAACACGGAGTTTCTAGTGGCGCGGATGCGGACATGCTGCGCGAGACGTATGATGCCCTTCGGCGCCTTCAAAAGCAGCGCAGAAACCACATCTGGGGATATGTAGCGCGCAACCTTTCACGACCGATTTGGCTCGCGAGCGAGGCTCAGAAAGCCGATGTGGTGATCGGGAATCCGCCTTGGCTTGCCTATTCCCGAATGAGTCCAGCGACTTAAAAGCGTTTTCGGGAGGAAATGCAATCCGCAGGTCTTTGGGGCGGGATGCAAACCGTCTCTGGCTTCGATCTGTCCGCATATTTTTTCGTGCGGGCGATCTGGTTGTACATGCGGAGGGACGGGATTATCGCGTTCGTGCTGCCGTACGCAGCCATGTTCAAGAAGCCATACAGACGTTTTCGGAGCGGCGAATTTCGCGTCAGCCACAACAAAATTGTGTTCCACTTTTTTGATGCTTGGGTACTGCCATCTGGTGTGCAGCCGCTGTTTCCGGTCCCGGCATGCGTCCTGTTTGCTCGGTTAGGCGACAAACCAGCGTCAGCTCCCTCGCCCGTACAATTCTTCGATGGTCGTTTGCCTCGCCGGGACGCGACCCCGGTGGAAGCGGAACGCGCGCTGACGGAACTAGAGGGACCGTGGCCAGAGGACGAAAGCGCCGTACCGGGCTCGCCGTACAGAACAAGCTTTAGACAAGGGGCCATCCTGATTCCTCGGCGGCTAGTACTCGTGGAGCGTGTGCACGGCGGACGTCTCGGCGTGAATCCCGCGGTGCCCATCGTCCGAGGAAGAGTCGGCACCCAGGATAAGAAGCCCTGGAAAGATGTGATTCCGCCTCAGGGGCCGGTGGAAGCAAAGTTCCTCCGACCGAGTTATCTTGGGGAATCGATACTGCCCTTTCGGCTCCTCGACCCGCTGCTAGCTGTCATACCGTGGGATGACAGCGAGAAGGCATTGCTAACTTCGTCGCAAGCCCGGACACGCGGTTTCACCAGGCTTTCTGACTGGCTCGGCAAAATAGAAACGCTCTGGAAAGAACATGGGAGCGGCAAGCGTACGTTCCTCGAACAGCTTGATTTCTATGACCAGTTGTCGAGCCAGTTTCCGATTGCAGAATTACGAGTGATATATGGGAAGGCTGGAACGAATCCGGCCGCAGCGGTACTGCGCGACAACAATGCAGTGATCGATCACATGCTCTACTGGGCCAAAGTAGAGACGCTGGAGGAAGGCCGGTATCTAACGGCGATTCTGAACAGCGAAACGACGCGCAAAAAGGTAGAACATTGGCAAGCTCAAGGGCAGTGGGGAGCGAGACATTTCGATAAGGTGATGTTCAATCTTCCCATCCCAAAATTTGACCCGCATAACGCTCTCCACCAGAAACTCAACCGCGCTGCGGCGTGCGCGGAAGAGGTTGCGGCGGCAGTAAAGCTTGGAGAGGACATGCACTTTACACGAATGCGTGCGCGCGTTCGGCAAGCATTGGGCGACGAAGGCACAAGGGAGGAGATCGACAGGCTCGTGGCGGAGCTGCTTAATGGCAAAATAATTCTGGCAAAGTCCGACTTCAGTACTCCACAAGCGCAGCACGCATAGCACGCAAGATTGGTTTCTGGGGAAGGGGCGATGCAAGTCCAAGAATGGTATGCGCAGGACCAGGCAATCGGCGCGATTGGTCGTACTTTGGACGGAATTGCGTCTCTGGTTGACCTTCCCCACTACGGCCAGCTTCGAGCGGCCGTGGCGTATGCGACGCTCAATGGCTGCAAAATTTTGTCACGACAAGTGGCAGCTTCGTCGCGTTGGACGCGGTCCCGAAAGCGCTGGCTCATCAGCATAGATTTTGGACGCACCGAACCAGCCGCTCTTGATTTCCTTGCTGCACTGCCGCGAGCGGAGGTGAGGATTCCCTTTGGCGAGCAGGTAGTAGCGCGGCGTGGCTTTTCACCGGTCATTCCTTTTCATCCAAAGGCATATGCCGTCGATGACATAGCTGATGGTGGGCAGCGAGTATTTGGGATTTTTCTTGGCTCGGGGAACCTAACGGCAAGCGGGCTGCTGACAGGCTCCGAGAGCGGTGTGCTCTCGTATTGGGTTGACCCGACACTGTCACAGAAAAAAGGAATGGCTTCGGCGTATGGTCAGATGTCGTGGTTCGAGGCGGCGTGGGAGAGAGCTCATCCGCTGAGAGACGTAATTGCCCGTTACAAGAAACTGTGGAAGAAGTCCAAGCCCCCGATTAAAGAGGACGACCCCGAGACCGTCGATCTCTATGTGGGCGGCGCTGATCGTGTGGTGTCGGGTAAGACCGCTGTCGGCCTTGCATCTGCGAGAGCGCTTTGGGTTGAGATCGCAGAACTGTACAAGAATCGCGGACCGGGCCAAGCCGGAAATCAGGTTGATCTGCCGCGTGGGTCTCGCGTCTTCTTCGGATTCCCGTCAAAAGCTGTAACGAGAAATACGATTTTTGGCGACGTGTATCTGCAGAATATGGGATTTAGGCCAGTTCGGTGTTCTGTTCGTTTCGGCAACAATCAGATGGACAAAGTGAATCTTCCTGTCCCCGGAGCGGAAGGGCCGCCCAGTTATGACAATTCCATACTCCTGTTCGAACGCGGCACGCGGGCTGCTGACGGCACACCTATTTTCGCGATCCGAGTTGGCGATGAGGTGCAATTGGCGCAATGGAAACGGGCTGCTGCGTCTGATACGGAAATGAGGATGCAGAGTGGCAGGAGATGGGGCCTGCTGTTTTGAGTTCTCACATTGGTCGCACGTATATTCGGACACAACAGACCAACCGCGCAGCCGGGCGGATGTGCAGACAGGGCCTTATACTGCCACAATCAGCGAGTGTTGGTCTCGATGGTTGCAAGCCGGCGCAAGGCATAGAAGCCATTGAGTGTTATTCGGCGTTCGGCGTCCAAAATTGGCTCAGACTCAGTTTTGGTGCAATCGGCGGGCAATCTGTAAGCGATGTTACGCGGCCCTTCGGGCTTGGCGAGCGGCGGCCCAGTTCCACGGAAGTAGTTCGTCGATGCGATTGATCGGGTGACCTTCGACGAGGCGCGCGAAGATGTCGGCGAGATAGGCTTGGGGATCGACGCCGTTGAGTTTGCAGGTCTCGATGAGCGAGGCGTGAATCGCCCAATGCTCGCCGCCGCCGTCTGAACCCGCGAACAACGCATTCTTTCGATTTAAGGCGAGCGGACGAATTGTAAGCGCTGTTCGCCCGCCACCTTTTGATTTGACGCTTGAGGGTTGATGCTCGGAGCCGGTTGGGGGTTCCGACACATGTCGATTTCAGAGCCTAAACATATGCCGGAGCCGGTGCGGCGCATCGAGGTGTTCACGGGCGCGGGACGGCGTCGGAACTGGTCGGCGGAAGAGAAGGCGACGATCATCGCCGAGAGCGTAAGCATCCGGCGAAGGCCGCAGATACGTAGATTTTTACGCCGGCCGTTGGAGCAGGTCGGGGTTATCTTTGTAGATTTTGACGAGCTCCCTGAAGTTCTCGATGCCGAAGTCGGTGAACGCAAGGATGCCGTCTTCGTTGACGCCGTAGACCCAGATGCATCCGTCCTCGATTTCCATTTCGTTCGCTACGTCGAACAACCAATCTTCGTCTTCGCCGAGCTCCTCGGCAACGCGATTGATCGTCGTGACGTGATGGACCTTGTTGATGTGCATGGTCAGGCAGCTCGATACAAAGCAGGTGGCGTCCACTTCCAGGGCAGCAGCTCGTCGAGCCGATGAGCCGGATGCTTGGCAATACGGGCGAGGACGTCAGCCAGCCAGGCTTGCGGATCCACGCCGTTCATTTTAGCGGTGACGATCAGGGAATACATGGCGGCGGCGCGCTTGCCGCCGCGATCGGACCCGCAGAACAGCCACGACTTTCTTCCCAGAGCAATGCCCCTGAGGCCGCGTTCGGCGGCATTGTTGGAGAGGCACACCCGCCCGTCCTCGAGGAACAAGGTGAAGCTCGCCCAGCGCTTCAGGATGTAGTTGAACGCCTTGGCCAGGTCGTGGCTGCGAGACAGCTTGCCAACTTGCTCCTGCATGAAGACGTGCAGATCATCGACCAAGGGGCGGCTCCGCTTCTGGCGGATTGCGAGACGCTCCGGCGTGCTTTTGCCATTGATGGAGCGCTCGATCTCGAACAGCGCATCGATCCGGCGCACGACTTCGACCGCGATGGGGGATAGCGCGATCTCCTTCTTGCCCGCTGCCTTACGGCGCGCATTCTCTTCGACGTCAGCCATGACGAAGAAGGGCCGCCGCGCGTGTGACCAACAGGCCGCTTCCCGGATCGGGCCGGTCGCGCGTCCGGGCAGGTAGAGCTGGTTGTACCCGTCAAAGGCGTCGGCCTGCAGGATGCCGGCATACCCGGCAAGATGCGCCTGAGGATGCTCGCCCTTGCGGTCGCGGGAGTAATAGAACATCGCCGCCGGCGGGTCCGCGCCGGCAAAGGGCCTGTCATCCCGGACGTAGATCCAACAGCGCCCGGTGTCGGTCTTTCCCTTGGCCAGGACGGGCACGGTCGTATCGTCGCCGTGGAGACGTTCGGCCGCCATGACATGGGTTTCGACGCGGCGCAGGAGCGGTTCCAGCGCCGTGCAGACCGATCCCACCGCATCCGCCATGGTCGACAGCGCGATCGGCACGCCTTCGAGCGCATAGCGCTCGGACTGCCGATTTAACGGCTGATGCTGGCCGAACTTCTCGAACATGATCATGGCCAGCAGGCTGGGACCGGCCCATCCGCGGGGAATGGTATGGAACGGCGCCGGCGTCTGGCCGATCTTCTCGCAGTCCCGGCAACTGAACTTCTCGCGCACCGTCTCGACCACTTTCCACTGCCGGGGCACGCATTCCAGCGTTTGCGTCACGTCTTCGCCGATTTTGCGCAAGCGCGTGCTGCCGCAGCATGCGCAGGTCGCCGGCGGATCCATCACCACACGTTCGCGCGGAAGATGCTCCGGGAAGGTCTCGCGCTCGGCCTGTTTGCGCGTGAAGGCCGCAACCTTCGTGGTCTTGGCCACCGCCCGCTCGGCCGCGAGCTCGTCCTCCGTCGCGGAGGTGGAGAGTTCCTCGAACTGCAACGCCATCTGCTCGATGAGACGCGCCGTGCGTTCGGAGCGTGGTCCGTAGAGTTCGCGCCGCAGCTTGGCGATCTCGAGCTTCTGATGCGCGATGAGAGCCTGGTTTTCGGCCGCCATGGCCTTGGCGACGGCGAGTTCGGCTTGGGCCTCGGCCAACGCCGCCTTCAGCGCTTCAAGCTCTTCCGGGGTGGCGGACGGTGCGGTGCTCACGGCACCAATAGAGAATCACAAAATCCGCCGATCGGGGCGATCTATCGTCAACGGCTATAAATTTTTTGGCCTCAGCCTGCCGACTGCGGGCGCCAAGTGAGACGCGGGTTTCGCCAGTCGATTCCGTCGAGCATATAGGCGAGCTGCGCCGCCGAGATTGCGACGGCCCCGTTCGCCGGTGACGGCCAGATGAACTTCCCGTGCTCCAGCCGCTTCGCGTAGAGCGACATACCAACGCCGTCATGCCAGATGATCTTCAGCAGATTGCCGCGGCGACCGCGGAAAACATAGAGATCGCCGGCGTGGGGATCGCGCTTCATTCCCTCCTGCACCTGGAGAGCGAGTCCGTTCATCCCGCGGCGCATATCCGTATGCCCGACCGCAAGCCATACCCGCACGCCGCCCGGAACCGGGATCATCGCTGCCGCGACAGAACCTTGATGACGCGCGCCAGCGCCGACTTGTCCACGTCCGTGCCGACGATCACGCGCGCGCCACTCGCGAGCACAATCTCGATCCTGTCCCGCCCTCCCGAGCAGGGCGCACCTGACGCCTCGGTGGTGATCGTGGCGGGAACAAAGCTCACCGGCTGACCTCCTGATGCGTCACCCGCCCCAAGCTGCCGACGCCAGGTGAAAAGCATGTTGGTATTTACATCGTGACGCCGCGCCACCAACGACGCCGAAGCGCCCGGTGCAAGACTTTCCGCTATAATCCGGCGCTTCTCCTCAACCGACCAGGTCCGCCGCCTCCTTGCCGGCCGCTCTTCACTCCCGTCCGCCATGCCCGATCGTGTCCATTATCGCGATGATGGACACGATCATCGTGTCCACTACACATCGCCCATCGTTCGCGCGTCCTTATCTAAATGTCCAGGCGGCCCCCGCCGGAGGATTACCCGAGAGCTATGTCGTAAGCGATGTTACGCGGCCCTTCGGGCTTGGCGAGCGGCGGCCCAGTTCCACGGAAGTAGTTCGTCGATGCGATTGATCGGGTGACCTTCGACGAGGCGCGCGAAGATGTCGGCGAGATAGGCTTGGGGATCGACGCCGTTGAGTTTGCAGGTCTCGATGAGCGAGGCGTGAATCGCCCAATGCTCGCCGCCGCCGTCTGAACCCGCGAACAACGCATTCTTTCGATTTAAGGCGAGCGGACGAATTGCACGTTCGACGACGTTGGAGTTGATCTCGATGTGGCCGTCATCGAGGAAGCGGGATAATCCAACCCAACGCGACAAGGCGTAGCGGAACGCCGCTGCGATTTTGCCCTTTTGGGAGACGACGCCGAGCTTCCCCTCCATCCATGTCTTCAGGGCTTCGACGAGCGGTCTTGTCCTGCCCTGTCGGACGATGCGGCGCTTATCTGCCGACCGGCCGCGAATCTCGGCCTCGATGGCGTAGAGCTCGGCTATGCGCTTGAGCGCCTCGGTGGCGATCGGCGCATCTCCGCTGGCAGCGATCTCGTAGAAAGGCCGGCGGACGTGGCTCCAGCAGAAAGCCAGTTGCACCTGACCGCTTTCGGCGAGAGCGCGATAGCCGGCGTAACCGTCGACCTGTAGGACGCCGCGAAAGCCCTCGAGATGGGCGGCCGGACGCGCGGCCTTGCGGTCCGGCGCGTAGACATAGGCGACCGCGGGCGGCGCGGGCCCGCCCCAAGGTCGGTCGTCACGAGCGTAGGCCCAAAGCTGGCCGGTCTTGGTGCGTCCGCGGCCGGGATCGAGCACCGGCGCCGTCGTCTCGTCGGCAAACAGCTTGGGGGAAGCGCGTAGATCGTCGAGAAGCCGGGCGTGCAACGGGCGCAACCACCAAGCGCCGCGACCGGTCCAATCCGCCAGGGTCGAGCGATCGAGATCGATTCCCTGGCGGGCGTAACCTGGGCCTGGCGGTAGAGCGGACAGTGATCGGCATACTTGGCGACGATGACGTGCGCGACCAACGCCTCGGTTGGCAGGCCGCCCTCGATCAGCCGCGGCGGAGCCGGCGCCTGCACCACAGTGCCGGGGCAGGTCCGACAGGCGTATTTAGGCCGGCGGATCACCAACACGCGGAACTGGAGCGGGATCACATCCAGCCGCTCGGCAACGTCCTCGCCGATCCGGTGCAGCGCGCCCGCGCAGCACGGACAGGTTCGATCGGCGACGTCGACCACCACGTCGATGCGCGGCAGATGCGCTGGCAGTGCCCCGCGGTTGATCTTACGTCGGCGAAGCAGCCGGCTCTGCTCTTGCGGCGCCGCGCGCTCTTCCTGGGCCTCGGCAGCGGCA
>CAWHUT010000004.1:0-1751333 GCA_963832575.1 uncultured Alphaproteobacteria bacterium | reverse complement strand
CATCGCATTGAACAGTGTATTCAGCGCCAGATCCGTCGTGAGCGCGGCCGCGTTCCACGGCAGCCCCGATTGCGGGTCAAAATCCTGGCTTTGATATCTCCGCCCGCTGCGGCCCGCTTCGCGCGCGGCAGCGGCTTCCAACACCCACTTCCAATCATAGTCCTTGTCCCGGTGGAGCAGATGCGCCTCCGGCGGTGAGACGCTGCAGGCAGTGCTGGCGCGGGTGACGGCCGCAGTTCACGAGAGTCTCCAACGGCATCCGAACGACGTCATCGTGGTGGTTGGGCACGACAGCGTCAACCGCGTGATTCTGCTGCATGCGCTGGACATGCCGCTATCGCGCTACTGGCGTCTCAAGCAGGACCCTTGCGCCATAGACGAGATGGATTTCGTCGACAATATGTTCACCATCAGGACCATCAATGAGACTTGGCACTTGCAGGACCTGTTGGCGGATCAGAAATGAAGACCCGGCCGATGCTGCCGGCCGACACGGATGCAGATCGGCACTGCCGCGAGTTCAGCAACGACGCAGAATTTGATCGTGGCCGGCAGCGAGAGCTCATTCCACTCATCGGGCGGACGGCAATCATCATACCGTCGTCACCGTTACTGACGCCGCCACGACAGAACCGCGCAGGACCAGCTTGCAGCGGTCGTTGAGATGAAATTTCGGTCAGCATTTCGTGCTGCCTGTAATCGGGGAAGGTGCACGAACTTTTGGGGGCCTTCGATACCGATCTGACAGAGGAGCAATGGGTACTAATCGCGCCCATGCTGCCGGCTGCCGAGTTGGGTGGACGCAAGAGGCTACTACGGAGACGCCATCAACTTTGGATTTCGCGCGGCAAGTTGCTGCGAATCTACGGCAGCCACGCGACCGGAAGTGCGAGCCGCGGACCAAGTTACAAAGGGGATCGCTTTTGCCGCGAGCCCGTCATCTCATTTGCCGACAACGACGGGCGTGATGTCCTGGAACCAGCTTTGCGCCTGGACGAAGCCCGAAAGTTTGGGCGAAAGGGCGCGCGGATTGAGATCGCTGACGATGAAGAGGCGCACTGCGTCCTTGACCGTCAGCTCGTGCAGCGCGACGATGAGTTTGGTGCGCGCGGCGTCGTCGAAAGTGGCGAGCGCCTGGTTCGCCAGATCGTCGACCTTCGGGTCCGCGAAGCCGCCCCAATTGGCGCCGTTCGGTGCCCGGTACGTGCTCATCACAGTCTTGATGAAATTGAGCGGGTCGGTCGCGCCGCTGCTGAAATTGACCGCGTCATATTGCGGATATTTCACGGCGCCCTGGAGATAGATGGTGAGCACCGTATTCCAGTCGAGCGTGTCGAACTTGACCTTGAAGCCGACTTTTTCGAGCTGTTCCTTGACCAGCTCGTTCATCGGCAGCGGCTGCATCTGTCCCGATCCCGAGGTCGAGATCGCGACGGTGATGGCGCAGGGATAGCAATTCGCCTCTTTGAGGAGCGCTGTCGCCTTCGCCGGATCGGTCTTGAATTCGAAGGGGTGGCCGTAATAGCGCTGGCTCGGCACGAAGATGCCGTAGCTCGGAACGGCGACGCCGTTGAGCATTTCCACCATGTCGCCGCGGTTGACCGCGTAATTCGCCGCCTCGCGGACCCGCAAATCCTTGAACGGTCCGTTCATGACGTTGAGCAGATAGGGCCAGGTATGCGGATAGACGTTGGTCACGATCTGCATCCCGGCCGATTTCAGCCGCTCGAGCGCGTCGGGCGGCGGCGCCTCGATCCAGTCGACCTGGCCCGACAGCAGGGCCGCAACGCGGGTCGATGCCTCGGGCATAGGCAGAAGGACGACGCGATCCTGCTTCGGGATGCGGGTCTTGTCCCAATAATCGGGATTCTTCACGAGCTCGAGCCGTTCGTGCGGCACGACCTTATCGAATTTATAGGGGCCGGTGCCGGCGGGCGTCTTGGCATAGACCTGATAATTATATCCCGCCGCCTTCAAGGCGCAGGGCGACAGCATCAGGACATAGGGCGTGTTGTAGGGGAAGAGCGACGACACGGCGATCGTGTCGATGGCGATCATGTAATCGTCGATCTTCTCGACATGATCGATGTCGTTGGTGCGCGAGCGCGCGCGGGCGTAATTCAGCGGATCGAACGCTGGATCAGTCTTGTCGGTCAAGTCGCTTGAAATTGGCGACGGCGGCGTCCGCGTTCCAGTCGCAACCGTCGTGGAACTTGACGCCGTGACGCAATTCGAACATCCAGCGCTTGCTGTCCTTGGGGTCGGTGTACCACTTTGTGGCTAGGCCGGGGCGGATATCCACCTCCTTGTCGCGCTGCGACAAATCCCAATCGGTCAGGCCCTCGTAAAGGCTGTAACCGACGAAGCGATAGCCTTCGAACCCCTGATCGGGCTGTCCGGTCCAGTCCGGTATGTCCCCCGCGGTCATGGCGATCCGCAGTACGGATTCGGCGCCGGCGCTTGTGCCTGTGGCCGCAAGCACCAAGCCGAGAGCGACCGATCGAACAATCATCGCTGATCCGAGCATTGCGCAGTCCTTCATTCCTTGGCGGGCGGCAAGCCGCTGCCGGCTCGCGAGACAGCGCTGCAAGGAGCGTGCCGATAACACACGACGCGAATCCGCCGCATTGCCGCGGCGTGCCCGATTTTGAGGCACCGCGAATTGATCGATCCATGAGCGGCGGGCGTCACTTTTTTGTGCAGCGCAACAAAATCGCGCGACCGCGGGAGGCGCGCCGTGCCGGAGCAAAGTACACAGGAGTCGTGGCCTATTCTCGGCTCGCGCGGCCGTCTCCGGTCCCGTCCGATCCGATTGGCATCGAAATTGCGTAGGAACCACCGAGTTGCGGACGCGATCGGACGATTTTTATGTGGCTCTACGCGGTGCGACGGATTCTGCTGGCGATACCGATCGCCTTGGGCGTTACGGTCATCTGCTTCGGCTTGGTCTATCTTGCGCCGGGCGATCCGGTTCAAACGCTCTTGCCGCCCGACGCGACCCAGGCCGACGTCGCCTATCTGAAGCAGGTCTATGGGTTCGACCGACCGATTCCGATTCAGTACTTGAAATGGCTGGGGCGCGCTGCGTCGGGCGATCTTGGCACCTCGATCCAGACTAACCGGCCGGTTCTGATCGAAGTCACGCGGGCGCTGTCGCACACGCTGATCGTCTCGTTCGGCGCGGTGCTGGTGGCGTTTCCGCTGGCCTTCATGCTCGGCACGCTCGCCGCATTTTATGTCGGCCGAACGCCCGACCGCCTCGCGACGGGTCTCTCCGTCATCGGCGTCAGCGTGCCGAATTACTGGCTCGGCATCGTGCTGGTGATCATCTTCGCGGTGCAGCTCCGCGTGCTTCCGGCGACCGGCATGGGGCCCGAAGGCTCGGATAGTTTTGACGTGACGCGCTGGGCGCAGCTCAAATACGCGATCCTGCCGGTCATCACCACGGCGACGGTGCCGCTCGGCATCATCATGCGCAGCACCCGCGCCGCGGTCGCCGACATTCTGAGCCAGGATTTCATGCAGACGCTCAAGGCCAAGGGGCTGGGCGGGATCGCGGTGGTGCGCCATGCGGTTTGGAACGCGCTGCCGCAGGTGCTGGCGGTGATGGGCCTGCAATTCGGCTATCTGGTCGGCGGCTCGATCCTGATCGAGACGATCTTCACCTGGCCGGGAACCGGCTTCCTGCTGAGCAAAGCGATTCTCACGCGCGACATCCCGCTGCTGCAAGGATCGATGCTGATCCTCGCGCTCTGCTTCGTCGCCATAAACCTCGTGGTCGATCTGCTGCAAACCACGATCGATCCGCGGATCAAGCGCGGATGAGCATCGGGGTGACATGACCGACGCGGCCGTCCCGCTGGCGCGGCAACCGGGCGCGGATGCGAAGCTGCCGCCGCGGGCGGCGCGCGGCTATTGGCGGACCGTCGGCCGGCGCCTGCGCTACGACTACGTGACGATCTTCTTCATGGCCGTCATCGCGTTCATCGCGCTGGCAGCGATCGCCGCACCACTGGTCGCGCCCTTCGATCCCGACCAGACCAGCATGCTCTATCGCTTGAAACCGCTGGGCTACAAGGGGTTCCTGCTCGGCACGGACGAGCTTGGCCGCGACATGCTGTCGCGCCTCATCTGGGGCGGGCGCATGTCGCTGATGATGGGATTGGCACCGGTGGCGGTCGCGACCTCGATCGGCGGCTTTCTCGGCGTCGTTGCCGGCTTCACCGGCGGCTGGGTCAACATGCTGATCATGCGCACGATGGACGTGTTTTACGCGTTTCCGTCGGTGCTGCTGGCGGTCGCGATATCGGGCACGATGGGCGGCGGCGTCGCTAATGGGCTGGTGGCGCTGACGCTGGTTTTCATTCCGCCGCTCTGCCGCGTGTCGGAAGCAGCGACGACGCAAATCCGCGCTCGGGATTTCGTCGAGGCGGCGCGGGCGAGCGGCGCCTCGACCTTGTCGATCATCTTCTATCACGTGCTGCGCAACGTCATGGCGCCGGTATTCATCTATGCGTCGAGCCTGATCTCGGTGTCGATCCTGCTGGCGGCCGGGCTCTCGTTCCTGGGGCTGGGCGTCGAGCCGCCGACGGCGGATTGGGGCCTGATGCTCTCCACCTTGCGCCAGTCGATCTATGTTCAGCCCCTGATCTGCGCGCTGCCGGGCGTCGCGATCTTCGTCGCATCCTTGTCCTTCAACCTGGTCAGCGACGGGCTGCGCCAGGCGATGGACATCCGCGCATGACCGACGCGGCACACTTGGACTCCGCGCGGCCAACTGCCGGTCCCGCCGGGCGACGGTCGCGACCGCGGCGGCAGGGCGCAGCCGATCCTCATTGCTGAGAACCTGCGCAAGTATTTCCCGATCCACGGCGGCGTGCTGATGCGCAAGATCGCCGCGGTCAAGGCGGTCGATGACATTTCTTTCATGGTTCTCAAAGGCGAGACCCTGGGCATTGTCGGCGAATCCGGTTGCGGCAAGTCCACCCTGGCGCGGCTGCTGATGTGCCTGATGCCGCGCGACGCCGGCAGCCTGGTCTTCGACGGCGATCCGGTCGGCGGCCCATCCGGCCTGTCGCTGCGCGAGCTGCGCCGCAATATGCAGATCGTGTTCCAGGACAGCGACGCCTCGCTCAATCCGCGCCTGCCGGTCGAAGACTCGATCGCCTACGGGCCGCGTGTCCACGGCATGCGCAAGGCCGCCGCCAAGACACTGGCCCGCGATCTTCTGCAGCGCGTCGGGCTGCAGCCCGAGCTGTTCGGCACGCGCTATCCGCACGAGCTTTCCGGCGGCCAGAAGCAGCGCGTCAACATCGCGCGCGCGCTTGCCCTTAATCCGCGCCTGCTCATTCTGGACGAGGCGGTCTCGGCGCTCGACAAATCGGTCGCGGCGCAAGTGCTGAACCTGCTGCGGCATCTCAAGCGCACGTTCAATCTGACCTATGTCTTCATCTCGCACGATCTGGACGTGGTGCAATATATCGCCGACCGCGTCCTGGTCATGTATCTCGGCCAGATCGTCGAGATCGGACCGGCCGAGGCGATCTATCGCCGGCCGCGCATCCCTATACGCGGGCGCTGCTCGAATTCGCGCCTCGATCCCGATCCGCGCGCGCGCGTCGATACCGCGCCGCTGTCGGGCGATCCGCCCAATCCGATCAATCCGCCGTCCGGCTGCCGCTTCCGCACCCGCTGTCCCGTTCGCCGAGGTGATTTGCGCCGAGACGGCGCCGGCGCTGGGCGAATCGGCGCGATCGTGCGTCCCATCGTGCCGCCTGCCACATGGCCGATCCCGCCTCAGGCCACAGCCGGGCCGGCAGCCTGCCGCAAGTCGCTGATGCAGCTCGGCCGCGCCGAAGCCGGGCTGTCCGGATGAACATCCGCGATGGCCCATGTGCTTCCGCTATGCCGATCCCGGCGCCGCTGCGCCGCTGGTGGAGGTCGAAGATCTGCACGTCAAATTCGTCGAGCCGCGACGAGACGGTCGAGGCGGTCAACGGCGTCTCGTTCGATCTGCGGCACGGCGAGGTGCTCTGCATCATCGGCGAGTCCGGCTCGGGCAAGTCGGTGACGCTGCGGGCGCTGATGAGCCTGCTGCCCAAGCGCCGCGACGCGTGATCAGCGGCCGCATGCGCGTCGGCGACCATGACATCCTGGCGCTGACCGAGCGGCAACTCGCCAAGATGCGCGGCTCCGTCGTCTCGATGATTTTTCAGGAGCCGATGACCGCGCTCGATCCGGTCTACACGATCGGCCACCAGATCGCCGAGACCGTGGTGCGTCACGAGGGCGTCTCGTGGCGCGCCGCGCTCGACCGCGCGCTCGAGTTGCTGCAATTGGTCAAGGTGCCATCGCCCGAGCGGCGCCTGCAATTCCTATCCGCACGAGCTTTCGGGCGGGCTGCGGCAGCGCGCGATGATCGCCATCGCGCTGTCCTGCCGTCCCGCGCTGTTGCTTGCCGACGAGCCGACGACGGCGCTCGACGCGACGGTGCAGATCCAGGTCTGGTCCTGCTGCGCAAGCTGCAGCGCGAGTTCGGCATGGGGCTGATTTTCGTGACCCACGATCTCGGCGTCGCGGCCCAGATCGCCGATCAGGTCGCGGTGATGTATGCCGGCCGCATCGTCGAATATGGCAGCGCGCGCGACGTGCTGATGTCCCCGCGCCATCCCTATACGATCGGCATGCTGGCCTCGACCGTGCACGGCGAGATGCGCGGCAAGGACATCGAGGCCATCCCCGGCAGCCCGCCAGATCTTCGCGCCCTGCCGCCGGGCTGCAGCTTTGCCGCCCGCTGCAAATTCGCCGTTCCGGACTGCATCCTCTCTGTCCCACCAGTCGGCTTCGTCGCGCCCGGGCACAGCGCCTGCTGCTTTCGCCTGGACGAAATTCACGCTCCGGGCGCGTCACGCGCGCAACCCTGAACTGATCGGCATAAGGAGGTCTCATCCATGGCAACGAAATCGAAACTGCGCATCGCGCATCTGTCCGGCCCCAATGCGACGATCCAGAATACCCCGCCGCTCGTCACATCCAACAAGGCGCGCCAGAAATATGGCCTGCCGCCGCTGACGCAGCCGGATGGAACCCAGGTCCGGTACGACGCGCTGCGCACGCAACGTCTCGCGGCGCCGGCGAAGGTCTATGTCGAGCAATTTTCGGCCCATCCGCTCGAGCGCGACGCCGCCGAACTCTACGGTCCGCCCGACGGCTATATCGACGTCGACGGCGTCTTCCACAAGGAGCGGCGTGGCACCGACGACAAGCCGGTTTACGAGATCGAGCTTCGCCCCGAGGACGGGGTCTATCCGCTGCCCTACATGGCGCGTCAGGTCGACGGCCAGGCCTGGGAAGAGGAATGCGCCGCGCCCAACGCGCCGGCGGCCCAGGCGCGCCAGGGATTCTTCCCTGACGGCTCGCGCAGCTTCGAGGAGATCGACCGGCTCTCGGTCGATGCCTGCCGGCGTGGTCAATTCGATCTCGGCGCTGGCGACCGTCGATTTCTACCGGCTGCTGCCGCCGAGCGGCTATACCAAGGGCCTGCCGGCGGCGCTGCGCACCGATGTCGGCGAAGGCGACATCGCGCCCGAGACGCGCGGCAAGGATTTCTTTCCCTACAAGCCGCGCCACCTGGCGACGGCGCCGCCGCGGCCCGCTCTGGCGCGCGTCACCAACATCGCGCAGAAAGTGATGTCGAGCGGCCGCTATGACGGCGCGATCTTCACCCAAGGCAGCCCGGCCGTCGAGGAAACCGCCTATTGGCTCAACCTGCTGATCGACACGACCCTGCCGATCTGCGGCAATGCCGCGCAGCGCCCGCAAGGCCAGATCAGCAATGACGGGCCGAAGAACATCGTCGATTCGCTGACCTTCATCAATTCGCGCATCTGGGCGGACGAGCAGGGCCGCAGCCGTACCGGCGTCGTCGTCATCCAGGAGCAGCAGGCTTTTGCCGCGCGCGAGGTGGCGAAGGCCGACGCCCGGCCCGGCGGCTATGTCGCGACCGGCGGGCATGGCGGCATCCTTGGCGGCGTCAACCATGTCGGCAAGCCGGTGCTGATGTATGTCCCCGCCTACAAGCACACTTATTTGTCCGAAGTGAACACCTCGCGGCTGCCGGCTGCGGTGCGAGGCGGTGCGCGCCGGCAGCGGCGGGATCGAGAGCTTCGACATCGCGATCAAGAATCGTGCCGGCGAGATCCTGCCGGATGCGATCCCGTCCGTGTCGATCGTCAAGGACGGCGGCTATTTCGGCGAGGATTTCGGCGACGATCCGGCGCTCGAGCCGCGATCTCGCCTATCTGGTCGATCACAAGCTGCGCCTCGGCCGCCTGGCGGGCTTCGTGACCGAAGGCCAGGTGCCCTATGGCTCGATGACCTCGCAAGCGCGCGCGAAGATCATGGAGAAGGCCGTGTTGAGCGGATTGCCGGTGGTGCGCGTCGGCCGCGGCGCGCCCGAGGGATTTGCCGATGGGACCGCGCTCTTCATCTCGCGGATCGAACCTGACCGCGACCAAGGCGCGGCTTCTGCTGATGGCGTGCCTCATGCGCTTCGGCAGCCTGCCACCGGCCAAGGATGCCGACAATCCGACGCCGGCAGAGCGCAAGGCGATCGAGGACGCAAATGCCGCCTATCAGCGCGTCTTCGACACTCATTGAGGACGAGACAACGCCTGAGTCGAGTTGAATGTCCGCTTCCTCTCTTTGACCGCCGAAAGCTGCCGTCCCGCTTTCGTGAAGAGTTTCGGGCGGCGGCAGGCGTACGAAGAACGAACCCGCGGGCCGCAAGGGTGGTCTATGGGGATTTCGGTTTACGACCTGTGTTGCGCGTGGCGCGACGTTCGCTGAGAAGCATGAGACGTGACGCGGACGAGGCGCATTGTCGCTCGGGCGATGTCCGCCGCCCGCGCCGCCTCGACGACGATCCGGTACAACGGCCGGGTGCTGATCGGTTTGCCGGCATGCTGGCCTGGAACGCAGCCAGCCCTTGGCGTGCATCACGCCTTGTTGCCGGCCGACCTTCCACCACTGGCGCAGCAGGGCGAGCATATCCGCCGAGAGCATGGCGTTGCGATACTGCCCGCCTTTGCCACGCTCGACCCTGAGCAGCATGCGCTCGCTGTCGATGTCGCTGACCTTGAGGCCCGAGACCTCGGCGACGCGCAGGCCCGCGTCCGACGCCGCCCAACCGACGCGCAACCGTTCTGACTTTACCTCGCCCTCACCACGCGCACCCTCCCGCGCAGCGGGTTCGTTCATCGGCCAAATCCAGCCAGACGGCTCGGCGCGGATGCCGGCCATTCTGACAAATGCCTCCGTTGCTTCAAAGCAAGACATTTGAGCCGCAGCGACGTCGGTCGTGGTTGTGCCCGAAGCGGAAGTGACTGTCGCCTCACCACGAGATTCGGGTCCGAGATCCGGGAAGCTCACGACAGTCCTGTCGATTGGACCTTGGGAAATCGGGCGGACGATCACGAACCCGAGATACTTGGCCGCCTCGAGTGCATCCGGCTGCTTCTGCGCGTTCCACGGGCTCGTTTCGGGACTGCGCCGACGATCTCATCAATCTGCGCTGCATAAAATGTTCTCGTTGCGGATCGAGGAGGCGATGCGTGGCACGCTGCCCAACACCGAGTTCAAAGCCGCCCGCATCCACAACCGGCGCGGCAAGCGGTAACAGAGGCGTCCGCTAATCTTTCCAATCAGGTCGCGGGATCGCGCGGTAGGCCTCGCGCAACGCCTCCGACCAGCGTTCGCGAATCATTTGGAAATAAGCGTCGTTCTCGGTGATGCGGCGCTTCATCTCGGGGACGAAGGTGCCGCGCCGATAGATCAGCAGGTCGATCGGCATGCCGACCGTTAGATTGCTGCGCAACGTCGAATCCATCGATACCAGCACGAGCTTCACGCCATCCATGAGATCGGTGTCGTACTGGACAACGCGGTCGAGGATCGGCTTGCCGTATTTGTGCTCGCCGATCTGGAGGAATGGCGTGTCGGGCGTGGCCTCGATGAAGTTTCCTGCCGAATAGACCTGGAACATGCGCATGCCGCGGCCCCTGATTTCGCCTGCAAGCAGGACCGACACGTCGAACGTCACGTTCTGTGTCTGAAGCGCCGGTCCGTCGCTCGCATAGACATGCCGGACTGCCTCGCCAACGAGCTGGGCGGCGCGAAACGGTGTCGGCACGGTGTAAAGCGTCTCGAGTTTTTCCTCCTTCTCGATGCCCTCGTGCAGCAGATTCACTACCGCCTGGCTCAACGCGAGATTGCCGGCGGTGAGAAGAGCGAAGCACCGCTCTCCCTCGATCCGAAACAGGTGCATCTTCGAGAAGATAGAGATGTTGTCGACGCCGGCATTGGTGCGCGTGTCCGACAAAAGGACGAACCCGTCCGCGAGAGCGAGCCCGACGCAATAGGTCATCGTTTCCCCCGTTTGCTTATTGCGCGGCTTCCGCGGCCGCGACATCGAGCACTACCGACAGCGTCTCCTTCGCCACGCCGCGACGTATGCCACGGATCGGTGCGGCGGACCAGTAATCGAGGCCGACGCCGACCCGGACATGGCGCTCGTCCGCGAGCGTCCGGTTGGCGGGGTCGAACCCGACCCATCCCAGATCGTCGATGAAGGCCTCGGCCCAGGCATGGCTCGCCTGGCCTGTTCCGGCGTCCGCGCCGGACCAGAAATAGCCGCCAATATAGCGCGCGGGGATGCCGAGCGAGCGGCACGCGGCAACGAAGACGTGAGCATGGTCTTGGCAAACCCCGGAGCCAAGCGCCAAGGCGTCGGCGGCATTGGTCCGGGAATCGGTCGTGCCGGGCCGATAGGCGATACGGTCGCCGATGCCGTTCATGAGCATCGCGAGGCGGTCGAGCGGAGATGCACCGCGCGCCGTCTGCGCCGCGAAGTCCGCGATCGACTCATCCGGCGCGGTGAGCGGCGTGTTGCGCAGGAAATAGCCGGGCGGCAGCCGCTCGCACGGGTCGCGCACCAGCCCGCCCATCGTCCGCGTCTCCACGACGCCCACAGCGGCGATCGTGGCCAGCTCGTGCGGACGCGCAATGGTGTTGGTGTGAACGAGATTTCCCAGCCCGTCGACGAAGGTCGGCAGCGGGCGATTGCGGTCGCCCCGCACTTGCCAACTCACGGTCGCCGAACCCTCGTGGACGCGCGGCGTCAAGCGCAGCGTCTGAATCTCGTAAGCGACGGGCTCGGAATAGCGATATGACGTGATGTGACGGATTTCGAGCCGCATGGCAACCGGGTATCAGGTAAGATAAAGACGCGAAATCTCGCTCCCGAGAGCGATCGAGCAGTCGATGAATTCTGTAAGGAATTCGTGCAGCCCCGATTGGAATACGCTTTCGATGCGCGCGAAGCGGAGCTTCGCGTGCATCTCGCCGGCTAGACGGTGGCATTCGCCGCGCTTGCCGCCATAGGCCTCGGCGATGAGGTCGAGATTGTGCGCGATCTCGTTGAAACAGCTTATCAGCGAGCGCGGCATCTCCGGCCGCAGCAGCAGGAATTCGGCGATGAGCCACGGCTGCAGCCGCTCGTGATAGACCCAGTGATAGCTGCGCAAGGCCGAAACCGACCGCAGGATCGACTGCCACTGATAATAGTCGAGCACGCCGCCCACGCCCTCGTCCTGCGGCAGCAGCACATAGTATTTCACGTCGAGGATGCGGGCGGTGCAATCGGCGCGTTCCAGAAAGGTGCCGAGCCGCGTGAACCAGTAGGCGTCGTTGCGCAGCATCGTGCTCGCATAGGAGCCGGCGAAAAGGTGCGAGCGCTCGCGGATCCATTCCAGGAATTCCATGAGATCCTCGGCACCGCCATTGGCGCGGCGCTCGCGCGCGCCGAGCCATGTCGCGTTGAGCGCTTCCCACATATCGGCGGTGAGCGCGGTGCGGACCGCACGGGCGTTGTGCCGCGCGGTCTCGAGGCAAGAGACGATGCTCGACGGATTGGCGGGATCGCGGACGAGATAATCGATTACGTCGGCGGGCCTCGCTTCCTCATACTTGGCGAAGAACCCGGCATCGGAGCCGGTGGCAATCAGCGTGGAAAGCCACTCGTTGCTGCTGCTGCCGAGCGATCGTGCGACGCTTTCCAGCCGGTGTGCGACCGTCACCATCCGCGCGACGTTCTCGGCGCGTTCGACATAGCGCGCAAGCCAGAAGAGGCTGTCGGCGGTCCGGCTCAGCACGCGCTCAATCCTCCAGCACCCAAGTGTCCTTGGTGCCCCCGCCCTGGCTCGAATTGACCACGAGCGAGCCTTGGCGCAACGCGACCCGGGTCAAGCCGCCGGGAACGATGCGGATATTGCGCCCGCAGAGCACGAACGGCCGCAGATCAACGTGACGCGGTGCTACGCCCGCGGCGACGCAAGTCGGGCAGGTGGAGAGCGCCAGGGTCGGCTGGGCGATGTAGTCGCCGGGCCGGGCGCGGAGCTTTGCCGCGAAAGCGTCGAGTTCGGCGCGTGTCGCATGCGGGCCGATCAGCATGCCATAGCCGCCCGAGCCGCGCGTCTCCTTGACCACGAGGTCGCCGAGGTTGTCGAGGACATAGGCGAAGTCGCTCTTCCTCGCGCAGGAATAAGTCGGGACGTTCCGCAGGACCGGCTCCTCACCGAGATAGAAGCGGATCATTTCGGGCACATAGGGATAGACCGACTTGTCGTCGGCGATGCCGGTCCCGACCGCGTTCGCCAAAGTGACGTTGCCGGCGCGGTAGGCGTTAAAGAGACCCGGGCAGCCGACCAGCGAATC
Organism: uncultured Alphaproteobacteria bacterium; assembly: GCA_963832575.1. Taxonomy (GTDB): domain Bacteria; phylum Pseudomonadota; class Alphaproteobacteria; order ATCC43930; family CGMCC-115725; genus DATJLY01. The sequence continues at coordinate 1,738,562 of CAWHUT010000004.1, read as the reverse complement.
GGGCCGAAAGGTCAATGGATCGACGAAGGCATCGTCGACGCGGCGATAGATCACGTCGACGCGCTTCAATCCTTCGGTGGTCCGCATATAGACGACGGCGTCCTCGACCACGAGATCGACGCCCTCGACGAGGTCGACGCCCATCTCGTCGGCGAGGAACGAATGCTCGTAATAGGCGCTGTTGAATGGGCCCGGGGTCAGCACCACGATCACCGGCTCGCGCTCGCAACCTGCGGGCGCCACCGAGGTAAGCGCCTCGCGCAGCTCCTCGGGATAATTCGAAACCGGCGCGATGCGATGGCGCGCGTAAAGGTCCGGGAAGAGGCGCATCATCGCCTCGCGGTTCTCCAGCATGTAGGAAACGCCCGAAGGCGTCCGGCAATTATCCTCGAGCACGAAAAACTCTTCCGGCCCGACGCGCACGATGTCGATGCCGGCGACGTGTGTGTAGGCGCCGGCGGGCGGATCGAAATCCTGCATCTCAGCGCAGAAGCCGTCGTTCAGTAGGATCAGGTCGGATGGCACCTTGCCGGCGCGCAGAATGTCGCGCGCGTGATAGACGTCGGCCAGGAACGCGTTGAGCGCCTTGACGCGCTGCTCGAGCCCTTGCGACAGGTACCGCCAGTCGACCGCCGACAGCACGCGCGGCACTATGTCGAAGGGGATGAGCCGCTCGGGATCGCCGCCCTCGGCGTGGACCGAAAAGGTGATGCCGATGCGGCGGAACAGGATCTCGGCCTCGCGGCGCTTGCGGTCGAGCAAGTCCGGCGGTGTGCCGTCGAGCCATCGCTGTACCAGGGCGTACTGCGCGAAGCAGCCGTCGGCGGGCCCCATCTCGTCGAAAGGGCGGGCGCTTGCCGGCCGCTCGGGTCGGGCGCGAGGCAAAGGATCCATGCGGGAGGCGAAGCAAACCGCAGGCCACTCACTCAGTTTTGGCCAGCCCTTTGATTTACAACATATTTTTTCGATGCTCGTCATCCGGGTAGGGGACCAGGGAAACGAATTGCCGCATTTTTAGGCAACCAACGCCGCTTCATTTTCCAGTCGGCGCCGGCACAAGCGCCACTGCCGGCTTTCACCCGTCTTGAAGTCGGCGGGCGCTCTCCGTTGGTCACCGCAGCGATGCCCAGATCCCCGGTAGAGGAAAAGGTCGCGCAGTCCGCCGCCCCGCCATTCGGTATCGCCGTCCCTGGACACGGTGAGGTACGCGTTCGTTTCTCAAGCGCTTCAGGTGACTTGACGGCGAACTGGCGGGCTACTCCCCTTCGGCTGGTGGTCGGTAAGGGTTTTGTCGATCTCACCCTCGCGGAGGGTCTGAAAGTCATGGCGCCACGCCCCGGCGAGGTGATCTGAAGCGCCACTCGCCCGTGCCGAAGCAGGTAGAATTGATCTGCTGGCCCACCTTCATGAAACAGGTACTGGCCCGTCTCGAAGCGCACATTCTTCGCGCACCCGCATACCAACCTGCCGAACCCTTCCTCCAGACCGGCTAAGAACGGATGCTCCCGGACGATGCGTTCGAGCCCCTCGATCTCCATGGTACCGGTTCTCAATGCGGCTCGCTTTCGCGGATGGCTCTCGGCAAGCACCGCACGCCCCGCATCGGATCCCGCCTCGACCACGAACAACGGCCTGCGCTCGACCAGGATCTCAGTGAGCGCGAGGTCGAACCCGGCGTCCGCCTTGGGACCCGTGTTCATGGAGACGCAAAAGCAGGTGCCGCCGGCCGTGCCGCAATTGACCGCGACAAGGAAAACGCCGTCGCGCCGGGCTTGGTAGTGCGGATCGATGTGCTGGCCACCGAGGAGAACCCGGTCCTCAATCGCGATCGCATGCAATTCGCAGGCGCGAACGCCAATGAACGCGAACCGCTCGGCAGCGACCGGATCCGGCACCATACACACACCGTCGGCTTGGCGTTCGGCGCGCCACAGGCGTTGTACCGGTGGATGCAGGAATTTCTTCCGCGAATGCGGACCGACGGCATAGCCGAAAATCGCTTCGTCGTCGCGGCGCACAAGTCGGTGTCGCCCACCATCCTGCTCGTCGGTCCAGCCCCGCGGGAGATCAGAAATCGAAACCAAATCGTCGTAGACGATGGCTTGGTCGCGAATGGTCGGACCGACCACGCGGTAGCCGCGCAGCCGCAGCGCGTCAATCAAGGCATGCAGGCCCTCGATCGTCGCCAAGGCCGGTTTGGGGGGCGTTCACCGCGCTTGCCTCGATCTCGTCAGTACCGTGTCCTGTCCCACGGGTCCGCCGCTGGACCACAGAGTAGGCGCCCTCGTTCAGGAAAGTCACGCGAGCACCTCGCGTCGGCGCTAGTCGGACACGACCCAAAGCCGTGCCTCTGTAACTTCGAGCATTCGAAACACCCGGATTTCGCCGGGAACCAGGAACCGAAAGACGTTCACCGCGACCCGGATCCAGTCCACATCGGTCACGACCGCGACCCGCTCCCAACGCAATAGGTTGTCGATTCCAAGCCTAAAGTCTTCCCACACCGCACCAGGGTCCATCCCCGAAAATTGCGAGCCAATTTCGTAGTAACACCGAATCTTTGCGTGCCGGCTGAGTGCTTCCTTCACCTTAGGTATCAAGACAGCGTCGTAGTCTGCTTTTGTCACGCGTCCCGTGGCAGCAACGGCCACGACGCTGTTCGGGAATCCTTTGAGGATCTCGATCATTGTCGCTCCTTGCGTCGGTGGAATCAAAGGCCATCAGAGCATACGCCCCTTGCCCGTATGTGGGCAGCGGGATCGGCCGCGCGGCGATGACCATATAGCTGCGGCCAATCCGGCTGGACAGATTCTCGTTCAACGGGGGCATCGAGGTAATGACCAACAACCATGGCATAAAATGTCGACACATAGTGACTACACGCAGTGCGATGGCGTGGCCGCTCTCGCTTATCCATCCCGGGGTTCGACCATGATGGGCGTTCCCAATGCCTATCGATGAATGTTTTCGTGAAAGTCCCGCATGGCGATGTGGAAATGTCCGCCAAACCTTTCGTTCAACACGTCCAACAGTAGCTCACACGAGATACAATTCTCGGTGCGCTTGGCCCGAAGTTTCTCGATGAGCGCTCGATTGCTCAACAAACTGCGCGAGGGCCGCGATCACGAGCGGACCACTTCTAGTGACACGTGAGGCCGCTTCTATGACGCTCTCCTGCTCACTGATCTTAAGTATTCGATCGTGGTGTGCGCGGCGCCTTGATGAAGATCAAGGCAGGCGGTCATCGGACGAGATAGGAATGCGACCTCGAGGCGAGGGAAGCGAGCCATGACCTACAAGGACATTCTCGTCCACGTCGACGCAACGAAGCAGGGCTTAGCCCGCCTCAAGCTCGCGGCGAATGTCGCGGAAGCGTACCAGGGCTATCTCACCGGCCTGTTCCTTAAGCAGCCGCCAATCCCGCCATCCGCTCTCGCGGTCGCGGTTGGAGCGTATTCCGGCGTTCCGGAGCCCGATCCGTCGAGCCGGCAGCTTGCTGAAGCCACGGCGAAAGCCGCAATGATCTGTGAGGCGGCATTCAGGACGGAACTCGATCGTGCCGAAGTGAAGGGTGAATGGCACGTCGTAGAAGCGGCATCCATCGAGATCATTCCCCGCGTTGCGGGATATGCCGATCTCGTCATTATCGGCCAGGTGAACCGGCGTGAAAGCGACGAGGCGACGGATCTTCCCGCGGCAATTGCGCTTGCCTGCGGGCGCCCGGTTCTCGTGGTCCCCGATACCGGAACATTCATGGCGGTCGGCGACCGAATCATGATCGCATGGAACGGCGGCCGGGAATCGATCCGTGCGGTGAATGACGCCCTTCCGTTTCTCGAACGGGCGAGATTCGTCGCGCTTTTCGCGGTGGGCGACGGAAGTACTGGTCCGGAAGCTCTCGAAGGGATTACCCGGCACCTCGCGCGGCACAGCGTCGAGGCCGAGCGGTACGTTCTGACCGCGTCCGACGAGGACGTCGGCGAGGCGCTACTGACGCGGGCGGCGAATTTCGATTGCGACCTCGTCGTGATGGGCGCTTATGGCCATACGCGCCTCCGGGAGATCATTCTGGGAGGCACCACCCGCGCGGTGCTACGGGCGATGAAAACGCCAATCCTGATGTCGCATTGATGGGGAGAACAGGCAAACCTACCGCTGGCTCTCTTCCTCGCCAAAACCACGAGCCATTGCGCGATCGGCGTTTCCGATCAAGGAACGGTAGTCACGGGCAGTGGCGCAAGACTGACAAGCTTTTGCGAGACGCTGCCAAGCAACAGCCCAGCGATGCGCCCCGTGCCGCGTTTACCGACGACGATGGCATCTGCCTCTTTTTCTTGAGCAATTTCGATGATTGTCTGCGCGACGTCGCCGGTGCGTGATTTCGAGCCGGATCATGGTGACACCAGCGCTCCGCGCACGGTCTCTCGCCTTGGTCAGCGTCTCTGCCGATAGAGATGTAAGCAGTTCGCTCAACCAAGCCTGCTGCCCTTGGGTGAAGCTCATGAACACTTTGTCCGGAAGACCGTACCCGCCAATGACGTTTACGATCAAGAGGTCGGCGCCATAGGTCTTCGCCAAGTACGCGGCATAATCAACGGCGCGATCGCCGCCATCGGACCCATCCGTCGCCACCAGGATATGTTTCATTGTCTGCCCCATCTGCTTCGTCATGACGGGGACGTTAAGCGCTTCCCGCCATGGCTGGTCACAAGGAGGACCCGATCGATGCAGGCCGCTGGTTAGTTGCACCAGATGGCATCGGCGGTCCAATCATGTGATCGCAGCTTAGCTGTTTTAAGGTCGACAGTCATCTCAGGGTCTCCTCCCGTGCATCCAACGCCATTGCGATGAGCGAGGCGCCGCCGAAGAGCATGTCGATACCCACGAACAGGCCGAGTGCCCAGACGAGCGTGCCTGGCAAGCATTCATCGATTCGCCCAGAACGGCTGACATTTTTGAAACGGCCGTTGGCTGCAACGGTGACACGTCATGCCCTCCTCGGTTCCTTGACATGGTCCAAACGCGCGGGAGCGATTTTCGCAAGGCCGATGAGCGCGCCCGAGTAATTCCGGGTCAGCCCGCCGCGGACTTCCGACCATCTCATGATCGCCAGCGCATCGTTATTCATTTCCGCTTCCCCACTTTCGCTGGAAGACGCGATAGCGACGCGCCGACACCAGCCGGTTCTCAGGAGCGAAAGACCCACGAATTCAACTGGGGGTTTTCTACGTGGCTTGTTTCCGCAAGCCTCAACAAACGCGTAGGTGAGGGGACGGGAAGTCGCGCGCTTTTGGCCGCATCGGCTCGGGTGACTTCTGCAACGCTCGTCAGGATCAGAGCGCCGCGTGGGCTTCGATCCGCGCAAGATGGCGGGACTGTCGCACGGAACGATGATCGAGCAATCCGTAGACCGCGATCTTGACCGCGCTCCCCAGCGTGAAAAACACCAAGGCGTATCCCCAGACCAGGAGCGCGAGGCTCCAGCCGGTCGGCGCCATGAACCACCCGTAGACCACGGCCAGCGTGCCCGCGATCTGTGTCAGTTCGCACGGCACGATCAGCTTCCAGCTCGGTAGCGGACGTTCCCAAATCGCGCCGCGGTTCCGCGTGAGATAGATCGTCATGTGTCCGGCCACGAGCAGCTTGAGGAAGACGAGAGACTGGACGAGTGGAGGCGCGAGTCCGAGTGACCTGCCCCCAGAATCCTGGACCGCTGATGGCTGGAGAATTCTAATTTACCCGTCCTTGGCCGGGCGGAGCATGTTCCATGAAGAAGTCGCGGTTCACAGAACAGCAGATCGCGTTCGTCTTGCGGCAGGCCGAAGACGGCACGACCGTCGAGGAGGTGTGTCGGAAGGTCGGGATCAGCGAGGCCACGTACTACAATTGGCGCAAGAAGTACGGCGGCCTGATGCCGTCGGAGATGAAGCGGCTGAAGCAGCTCGAGGAGGAGAACCAGCGGTTGAAGAGAGTCGTGGCCGAGCTGGCGGATGGTCCGTCAACGTGAAGCGTGTGTGTCGGCTCTATCGCGAGCAAGGCCTGCAATTGCGCAACAAGTCACCCAAGCGCCGGGTCAAGGCCCCGCTGCGCCAGGATCGGGCACAGGCGACGGCGCCGAACCAGATCTGGGCCATGGACTGCGTGCCCGATCAGCTCTTCGACGGCCGCAAGATCCGCGTGCTGACCATCGTCGACACCTTCACGCGCCTGTCGCCGGCGATCGACGCTCGCTCCTCGTAGCGTGGCGCCGACCTCGTTGCCACGCTCGAACACGCTGCCCATGAGATCGGCTACCCGAAGACGATTCGCCTCGACAACGGTCCCGAGTTCATCGGCAAGGAGCTCGATCTCTGGGCCTTCATGCATGACGTCACGCTCGACTTCTCACGACCCGGCAAACCCACCGACAACGCCTTCATCGAGAGCCTGAACGGCAAGTTCCGCGCCGAGTGCCTGAACACGCACTGGTTCATGAGCCTCGACGAGGCACGCCGAAAATGCGAGGCTTGGCGCCACGACTACAATCCTGCATCACAACACCCATCTATCTATGCCATTGAAGTGAACAGGTTTTGTTGCGCGGGATGCGGTCCCGTGGGGTATTGAGTCCCGCGTTTTGTGCGTTCAGCGAGCGATCGAGCGGCTGGTCCATCGAGGACAGAACGGCTGAAGAGCCACGGGCCGTCGGCAAGGGGATGGATCGCGTTGATCTTGCCGCCTTCGGCGGCGATCCGGAGTGTCTTGGCGCTGACGCCGAGAAGCGCGGCCGCCTTGGTGAGGTTGAGCCAGGGTTCGATGCCATTCGAGCTCGGACGATAGACCGGGATCCGATGGTGCGACCGGAGTGCTGTCACGCGCTCTCGGGTCCAGCGATTGCCGTGACCGGTAACGAGCTTGTTCCGGTTCAGGATGCCGGCGATGAGATCGTCGTTTGCGATGAGCACGAGGTCTCGGACGGCAGCGAGGATATCGGGCGCCGTGCTGTTGCGCTGGCCTTTGCGACGCCGCGGCAGGCGCAGCTCGGTATGAACGCCGCCCATCCAATGGACGATAAGGACGATCTCGGCGGCCTCGGCATCGATATCGGCAATCACCTCGTGGATCAGCGTGCGGACGATCCTCTTCTTGAGCCGCGCATCCGTCGTCTGGGCCGTCCATACGGCCTTGAGATCACCGGCCAGGGTGACGAAGGAGATCGGCGTCAATGATCGAGGTGACGTTCCGGCGTCATGGGCGATAACTTTCGCCTCGACTTCGGCAACACGGACGAGCGCCTTGTTCCAGCGCAATTCCAACTCTCCTGCCACGAGGCGGTTTGCGGGATCGGCGGCATCATACTGGCGAAAGGCGCGGTCTGCCGCGTAGCGTGCCGCTTCGAGATCACGAATGAGGACCTCGCGGACCTGATCGCGCCGCGTGCTGGCCTCGGCTTCGGCTGCAACGGTGGCCGCGATCGTCGCCGGCTCCACGACCTGAAGGAGCGCCGCCTCGACGGCATCGTCAACGCGCAATCCGCTGAACGCGATGCAGCGCGGCTCACCGTTGTTGAGCAGGCCGCGGTGACAGGCATAGCGGGGAATGTCGTGCTTCGTGCCGGTGTAGCGTACCGTCAGCTTCCGGCCGCAGCGGCGGCAGCGGACAAGGCCGGCGAGCAATGCATCGCCGTGCTTTGGCGCACCATGGTGGCGGCTCGCGGGAACGTTGTCGCTCACCATGTTGCGTATCGCCTCCGCACGCTCCCAGTCTACGTAGCCCTCATGGTTGCCGGGCTTCAGCGCCAGCCATTCGGCACGCGGCTTGCGGTGGCCTTTTACCCGCGCGCCCGAACCGTCATAGCCCGCCGCTGCGACGCCGGTCTTACCATAGGCATAGGCGCCGCCGTAGAGGGGATTGGTGATGATCCGGTGGATGGTGGCATAGCAGGGCCTGCGCCAGACGACCTCGCCGTTGCGCGGCTTTGTCGGCAGATCGAGACCATGCTCATGGAACCACAAGAGCGCCTGGCGTGCGCTGCCGAGTTCGGCCACCTTGTCGAAGACCAGCCGGATTGCCTCCTGGACCCGCCGATCGGGGTCCTTCTCGAGGCGGTCGCCGGCCTTCACGAAGCCGACCGGCGCGGCGACAATGAGTTCGCCTCGTCTCGCCTTCTCGTATCGCGCAGAGAGGGAGCGTTGGCGCAGGAGATCGAGTTCATACTCGTTGAGGCTACCCTTGAGACCAAGCAGCAGCCGGTCGTTTCCCTGTCGGGGCGCATACACCGTCTCCTGATCGATCAGCACCGTGTCGACGACGCGGCACATCTCGATGAGTTGCTGCCAATCACGACTGTTCCGGGCAAAGCGCGACACTTCCCGCGCCGCGACGGCGCCCACTTTGCCGAGACAGACTTCGGCTACCATGCGCTCGAAGCCGACGCGCGCGACGCCGCCCGCCGCCGAACGGCCGAGATCATCATCGACCGTTTCGATCTGCGACCAACCGAGCGCAATCAAGCGATCCCTCATGGCGTATTGCAGCGCGCTGCTCTCGCGATTGTGCAGGACCTGATGGGCCGAGGACTGGCGGACATACAGGATCGCCTTCCGCTCCAGGTGATGGGGCCTGATCTTGTCAGTCATCACGGCGCACCTCTTCCTGGTCCACCTGGCAATCGCCGTGCATGTGTTCGAGGATCAAACGAGCTATCAGTGTCGTCAGCGCCTGGCGCGTCGCTGCCGGCAGCGTCCGCCAATCCGGTACCAGCATCGCGCCTTCGACGACCGGCGGTGCAAACAGATCGAACTGATGCGTTGTGCTCTGAGGATGGTGATGAGCGCGGTACCGGCGTTGCATGGGCATCTCCCCGATTCTCGTCGTGAGAGCGCCATCCTGCACCCGAATCCGAGGCATTCGGTGCTGCCATCCCCGCCGCGGCTCCGTCGCCGCGCGCCTCCTTCAGCAGCGCCGCCAAGGCGGACAGCGCAACCAGATTCACGCGTGGACCCGTCGCGATCCCCATCGGCGTGCATTCCGCCCGGTCAAACATCCAGAGCGGCAGCTCCAACCAGCGGCGAGGACCATCGCGGTCGCGGCTACATCGCACGCAATCGCCTGAGGTCTTCTCGACCACCTGATGAATCTGGACGACGCACCCGGTCCACGGATGCCACGGATAGAGAACCTCGCGATCTTCGATCCTGTGGGCGTTCCGTTGTCGCGTTCTACAACGAGGTCCGACCGCACAGCGCCCTCGGCAACGAAGTGCCTGTGGCGCTTCATCGCGCGCCCTGCAACCCCGGCCAGCCGGTCGCGCGATGAAGCAGCACTTTCCAGCTGCGAGGTGGTCCAACGTCGGGGCAAGCTCAATCCCCCGACCGCCTCTACCCAAAACCGGAGGAGTTTCAGGGGATCAGGTCAGCATCGTTAAAACGCCTCGTACCGTGCCGGACGAATTGAGGCGGTAAATTCGCGCCAAACCATGACGCGCCCTGCCGCGGCCATCAACTCCCTAACTTCGCCCCCTTTTCTTGAAGGGCAAGGGATCATGACCCACGTCGGTGCACCGAGCCGGAATGTGATCGGGGTTACGTTCGCCAGGTAAGATCAAGGACTACGTGATGAGAGAGCGTGGCTAGGACTTGCGCAAGCGCTTCGGACGCTGGTCGGGCTGGTAGCCCGAATCGACCCACGTTACGAACTCCTCCACCATGCCCGTCAGATCGTCGGCGACCTTTTCAATTTCCGCCTTCATGTCCTGCCGAAATCCTGGCCCCTCGCCATTGAGCTTGCGTAACTGGTCCTCGAGCATTTTGTACCGTCGTTCCAAGCCTTCCATCTCGTCCAACTCTTCGATCTTCTCGACGCCCTTTGCTTGACTCATCTTCTTCCTAAGCTCGGCGATACGTGCTGCCAAAGCCGTCAGCGTCATTTCGAGCCGTGAATGCAAGCCTGTCTGCGCCATGTCATGTCTCCGCGCTTTTGTGTGCTCCATGAAGCTCAAGTGCCGGCTGCCTGTGGGTTCAAGATCGTCCAAGCATGACGAGCGATCATCAGGTCTTCATCTGTCGGAATCACCCAGACCGACGCCCGGCTGCCGGCACGCGTGATCCGCGGACCGCCGGTCGCGTTCGCTTCCATGTCGAAATCCACGCCGAGCCAGACCGCATCCTCGCAAACCCGACGCCGAATCTCAGCGGCGTGCTCGCCAATTCCGGCGGTGAATACCAGCGCGTCGAGTTCCACCGAGGGCGGCAGCCAAGGAGCCCAGCTCACGCCCGATGCGGTAAACGAACAGCGCCACCGCTTCCCTCGCCGGCGGACGATCGCTGGCCAGCAAAACCCGCATGTCGTCGCTGATGCCGGAAACGCCGAAGAGCCCGGACTCCTGATAGAGAAGATCGCCGACCGCGGCGGCCGTCATGCCCTTTTCCTGGATCAGGTAAAGAACGACGCCCGGATCGAGGTTGCCGCAACGGCGGCCCATCGGCAGACCGTCGAGAGCGGTGAAGCCCATGGTCGTTGCCACGCTCTTGCGCCGGTGCAAGGCGCACATGCTGGCGCCACTGCCGAGGTGGGCCACGACCACGCGGCCATCGGCGGTTGCCGGATCGAGCATGCCCGGCAGGACGCTGGCGATGTATTCATAGGAAAGGCCATGAAACCCGTACCGCCGGATACCCTCGGCCGCGAGGCGACGCGGCAGCGCGAAGGCGGTGGCCACCGCAGGCTCGGTATGGTGGAAGGCGGTGTCGAAGCATGCGATCTGCGGCAACGCGGGGTAAAGCTTCGAGATTGCCGCGATGGCGGCGAGGTTATGGGGTTCATGGAGCGGTGCCAGCGGAATGAGGCGGCGAAGTTCTGCGATCACGGCTGCGTCGATCCGAACCGGCGCAGCGTAGACCGCTCCGCCATGCACCACCCGATGCCCGGCCGCTATCAGTCGATGGTCCTTGAAATGAGCTTCCAGCCAGCTCAGAAGCGCTGCGAGCGCATCCTCATGGGTGGCGCCTTCTGCCAGCTGCTCATCGACTAGCGACGCTCCGGCGCCGTTTTTTGCGGTGAAGTGCACGCGGTGCCCGATCCCCTCGCACTCGCCGTCGCAAATGAGGGCCTGCCGGCTCGGTCGCGCATGGCCCGGGAAGACTGAAAATTTGATACTCGACGATCCGGCGTTCAGGACGAGGATCGCGTCACTCACGGCTTCACCTCCGTCTTGTGGCGCGCCAGCAACAGCGCAATTGCGCAGGAGCCGAGCCGCGTAAGCGTCTTGTCTGCACGGCTCGTGAGAATGATCGGAACACGTGCGCCTAGGACGATGCCGGCGGTTTCGGCTTCGGCGAGATATTCGAGCTGCTTCGCCAGCATGTTTCCGGCCTCGAGGTCGGGCACAACGAAGATGTCAGCTTTGCCGGCGACCGGCGAGATGATCCCCTTCGTCTTGGCCGCGTCCTCGGAGACCGCATTGTCGAAGGCAAGCGGGCCGTCGAGGATGCCGCCGGTGATCTGCCCGCGGTCGGCCATCTTGCAGAGCGCGGCGGCGTCGAGCGTGGACTTGATCGTCTCCGTGACCGTCTCGACCGCCGACAGGATCGCGACCTTTGGTGCCGCGATTCCGAGTGCGTGCGCCAGATCGATCGCGTTCTGCACGATGTCGCGCTTGTCCTCGAGCGTGGGATAGATGTTGATCGCCGCGTCGGTGATGAAGAGCGGGCGCGGATAATCAGGCGCGTCCATGGCAAAGACATGACTGATACGCCGGTGCGTGCGAAGGCCCCGCTCGCCGTCGACCACCGCGCGCATGAGCTCGTCGGTATGGAGCGCGCCCTTCATCAGGGCATCGACCTTGCCGGACCGCGCCATCGCCACGGCCTGGGCGGCGGCGCCCTCGCTGTGCTCCGTCGGCACCATTTCATAGCCGCTGAGATCAATATTTGCGGCCTCGGCGGCAGCGCGGATCCTGTCTTCCGGCCCGACGAGGACCGGCACGATCAGCTTCTCGCGCCCGGCCTCGATGGCGCCGATGAGTGAAACCGTGTCAACGGGGTGCACGACGGCGGTGCGGATGGGTTTGAGGCCGCGGGTCATCTCGATGAGCTGGTGGTAGCGGCGGCCTCTCTCGCGTAATTCGACCTCGGGGAAAACGATTCGGGTCCGGGAGATTTTCTCGGTGGGCGCGATCACCTCGGCGGTACCGTCGATGACCACCTTGCCGGCCTGATTGACCGCCTGGCAGTCCAGGTGCAGGCGATGCTTGGCTTCGTCCTTGTCGCGAACTTTCACCGACACCACGACCGTGTCGCCAGGCGCTATCGGGTGAAGGAACCGGAGAGTTTGCCCGAGATAGATGGTACCCGGTCCCGGCAGCTCGGTGCCGAGGACCGTCGAGATCAGCGCCGCGCCCCACATGCCCTGAGCGATGATCTTGTGGAACATGTCGCTGCGGGCAAACTCTTCGTCCACATGAGCCGAGTTCACGTCGCCGGACATGATGGCGAACAGTTCGATGTCCTTCCTGGTCAGCGTGCGCGACAGGCTCGCCGACTCCCCGATCTGGATCTCGTCGAAGGTCCGGTTCTCGATCAAGGACATCGCCGTCTCCTGCTTCAACCCACGACGTGATAGCCGGCATCGACGTAGGCGATGGTTCCGGTAATCGCCTTCGCGGCGTCGCTGACGAGGAAGGCGGCATAGGCGCCAACGTCATCGAGCGTCACCAGCCTGTGCTCGGGTGCTTCGCGGACTGCCCTCTCCAGCAGCTCGTCGAAATGCTCGATTCCGGAAGCCGCGCGGGTTTTAACCGGACCCGGCGAGAGCGCATTGACGCGGATTCCCGCCAGCCCCAGTTCGAGGGACATGTAGCGAACCGCGGCTTCCAGCGCCGCCTTCACCGGGCCCATGACGTTGTAATGCGCGATCGCCTTGTCGGCGCCGTAATAGCTCATCGCGAGCAAGCAACCGCCTGCCGCCATCAGCGGTTCGCTGAACTTGGCCATGCGCAGGAAGGAGTGCACCGACACCCCCATGGCGACGGCGAACCCTTCGGCCGAGCAGTCGGTGATCCGTCCGTGCAGGTCTTCCTTGCGAGCATAAGCGATCGAGTGCTGCACGAAATCGAGGCGGCCCCAGTCCTTCGCGATGCGTTCGTAAACGGCCTCGAGCTGGCCCGGCACCGTGACATCGCACGGCATGAAAATCTCGCTCTGCAGCGTTGTCGCCAGCGGACGCACATAGGGCTCCGCCTTGGCATTGAGATAGGTGATCGCGAGCTCGGCGCCCTCGGCGCGGAAGTGTCGTGCACAGCCATGGGCAAGACTGTGCTCGTTGGCGATCCCGATAATAAGGCCTTTTTTGCCGCTCAGCGTGTTCATGAAGTTCCCCTCAACCCGGTGCTGATCAGTCGCCTGCAATCCCGGCCTCGACCCGGCGGAGATGGAGCTCGCACCTCGTGCGAGCTCGCTTGACGTTCGAAAACGTACTGCCCTGGCGCCGCGCCGAGCGGCGGATAGCCCTTGTCGGGCGCCCCGATTGGGGGCGGCGCGCCACGTCCGGCGGATTTGCGCTCCAGCCCTTCGGCCCAGACCGGCCACCACGAACCATCGGTACTGGAGTTCTTCAGATACCGAGCGTCAGGATCGATATACGTATCGCGTGGCAAACGGTGAGAGACCCGGAAGTGCCGGTGCTTGTGACTAGGCTCGGTGATAATGCCCGCATTGTGGCCGCCGCTGGTCAGGACGAAGGTCACATCCGTGTCGCTCACGAGATTGATCTCGTAGACCGAGTGCCATGGCGCGACATGGTCCGCCTCCGTCGTTACCGCAAATATCGGCGCGCGAATGTCGCTCAGCACGACAGGTCGGCCGTCCACCTCGTACCGCCCTTCGAACAGTTCGTTGTTGAGGAAGAGACGACGCAGATACTCGCTATGCATGCGGTATGGCATACGCGTTGTATCGGCGTTCCAGGCCATAAGGTCGAAATCGATCATGAGCGCGTGCTGACTCATCAGGTATTCCTGCACCATACGCGACCAAATAAGGTCACTGGATTGCAGCATCTGGGACACGCCGGCCATCTGCTTGGTATCGAGATAGCCCTGGTTCCACATGATGTCTTCGAGATGATTGAACTCACTGTCGTCGATGAACAGCATTAGCTCGCCCGCCTCGGTGAAGTTGGTCTGCGCCGCCAGGAGCGTCACGGAATTGAGCGCGGCCTCACCCTCCCGCGCCAGGAAAGCCGCAGCGATCGACAGCAGCGCGCCGCGCAGGCAGTAGCCGAGGGCGTTCACCTTGCACCCCGGCATCATCGTTTGCACCGCCTTCAGCGCGTCCAGCTGGTGCATTGCCAAAGTAATTTGCAGCGTACGGTAGGCCCAGCCTTCTTTAGAGCCTTGCATGTTGCTGCGCCAATACCTGTAACACCGCCCGTGACGAGCGCGATCCGTGCCATGGTCATCCTCCGATTGTTGAATCGACGCTTGGGATTCAAAGCTCCCCTATTGTCCAGCCAAGGCCTTCGTAGGCTCAGACCACGGACCGGGCTGGGGCGCTCCCTTCCCTCGGTTCCCCTGTTCCTGACCCAATCCCATCGTGAGCGCCGTCAGTCCCGCCATGCTGCCGAGCTGCATCGTTTCCACGGCTGAGCTCGGTACAATGACAATCGTGGAATTCTGCTTCAAACCCTCATAAAGCATGTTCATTGCCCTGAGGTGCAACGCAACGGGATTGTTGACGTAAGTCTTCGCCGCTTCCCCGAATTTCTCCGCTACCTGCCTCTCCGAATCCCCGAGAATCACGCGGGCCTGACGTTCTCGCTCCGCTTGGGCCTGCATCGACATCGCATCCTCGAGGGCCGATGGAATCAGAACGTCCTTGACCTCAACCGAAATGACATTGATGCCCCATGGCTCGGTGCGTAAATCGATGATCTTCTGCAGCTCGTTGCTTATTTTTTCCCGTCCCTCGAGCATGTCCGAAAGCATCGTCTTTCCGATCACGTCACGCAGGGCCGTCTGGGAAGCCCAGCTTATGGCGCTCTGATAATCGGCAACGTCGAGTGCCGCCTTTTTTGGGTCCACGACTTTCCAGAACAACACCGCATCGACATCCACCGGCACCGTATCTTTCGTAAGGGTCTTTTCGGCCTTGAAGGAACCGGTGATCACCCGAGTGTCGATCCAATACGGCACCGTTTCGATGATCGGGATAATGAAAAACAGCCCCGGCCCCTCCAGCGAACGGAAGCGTCCCAATCGCAAGACCACCGCCCTGTTCCACTGATCGGCAATCTTGATCGAGTAAGAAACAATGATGGCAATGACGAAGGCGCCGACCGCGATCGAGCACGCTTTCGCCGTAAGCCGAATTGGAAAATTCGAAGTATGCGAATGCCAAACCGATGCCGAAAATGACGACAAAGATCAATCCCGGCAGTGCACTGGGCTTCCTCATCATCAATCTCCCCGCACGCATTGAAGTTCGATGCAGTCTCAGGCGCCAGGGCAGGCCGGGCATTGAGATGGATCAAGCGCGCCACAAAACCCCAAGCGGCGCGCATCACAGATCAGAGGCGCGACCGCGATCGAACCGGGGGTCGAAATCATAATTCGGCGGTGCGTTCCTTTCTCACGCGCCCAATGAGACATCCTTCATGGGCGGGACCAGCGTAGCGCCGTTGGGGCCAAGCGGTTTCCCAGCCTTCTCAAGGATCTGGAGGAACGGCTTGACGATGTCGATCGGCATTGGGAAGACGATGGTGGAATTCTGCTCGGCGCCGATCTCCGTCAGCGTTTGGAGATAGCGCAACTGCATGGCAGCCGGAATGGTCGAGAGGACCTTGGCCGCGTTTACGAGGGTCTGTGAGGCCTGGAACTCGGCTTCCGCATGGATGATTTTGGCGCGCCGATCGCGCTCCGCCTCCGCCTGTTTGGCAATGGCGCGCACCATGTTTTCCGTGAGCTCGACGGTTCTGATCTCGACGTTGCTGACCTTGATTCCCCAGGTTTCGGTTTGGGTGTCCAGGATGCTCTGGACGTCGGTGCTGAGCTTTTTCCGCTCGGATAGCATCTCATCGAGCTCATGCTGCCCCAGCACGGAGCGCAAGGTCGTCTGAGCGAGCATGACCGTGGCGGGAAGATAGCGCTGAACCTGGATGACTGCCCGTTCGGGATTGATGACGTTGAAGTAGAGCACCGCGTCAACCTTCATCGACACATTGTCACGGGAGATGACATCCTGGGTCGGTATCTCGATGACCTGGATGCGCAAATCCACGCGCACCATTTCCTGGAAGAAGGGAATCAACAACACGAGGCCGGGCCCTTTGACGCCTTGAAAGCGCCCGAGGGTAAAGACCACGGCTCGCTCGTATTGGCGCAGGATCTTCACGCTCGCGCCGATCACGATGAAGGCGACGACCAGGATGGCCGGGATGAGAAACGTCGACAAGAGGGACATGGCGTTGCTCCTTTCAGAGCGAGTGTGAAGGCTCCGCCAGCGCGGCGGGGCGACGGGTCCGGAGCTCTCGGGTCCATGGTCAATGCGCGAGTCGGCATTGACGATCGTGCCGACCGGGCACGACCAGCCGACCGAATACTGATGACGACGATGCCGTCACAGTAGCGATCGGAAACTACTCACGAACCGCGCGGCAAGCATCACACTACGACAAGTTCGCGCGAAGGTTGAGCGAATTGTCTCATGCAAAGTCCGGCGCCGCGGACGTCTACTCGATGCCGCGTCAGTGCCGGAAAGCGGGCAGTCTACGTAGTTTCCGAGTCTGATGCGGACTGCCGCGTGCAGTAGGGTTTCAAGGGTTTCATGACGGTAGCTGCGAGAGCAGTGACCTTCGGGATTCATTGTTGGTTTCTGTGTTCGATGGAAGCGACGGGGTTTGGTGATCGCGATGACGCTCTGCTTCGATTTCTCGGCTTCGATCCGAATTCGACGATTTCCTGTTCGCGCCGATCGGCGAGGACGGACATGGAATGCTGCTCAGCGTTCTTTCTGCACTGGCGCGATTGGACATCGACCCTTGGCAAGAGGCCGCCGAATTGGCTGGTTTGCCGGCAGCGACCGCAACTCAGAGATTGGCCTCAATGATTGACGCGCTACCCGACAAGCCATCGACGCAGCGAGACCCCGGGACGATTGCCGCGCGCCTGATCGCGCTCTTGCCACGTCGGGCCAGTGTCAATATTCCGCCGCGCAAAACGTTGCTCGGCCCGGTTCCGGCACGTACTTCCCCGTCCGTCATTCGCATGATCGCTGTCAACGCGGTCTTCATGGCCTTCTTGCTGGGCGCCCAATGGATCATGGCAATCCACCAACCATCGGCGCAGGTTGACGACGCTCATGCACCGGCCCCCAGCTCCGCCTCCGCGCCGATGCCATCGCCGAGCATTGCGCGATGACGACCGAGTGGCCGGGGTCAACCCACGGTAGACGTCGGATCAGAGCGTAAGCCAAGGAGAAAACACGTGAAGCGCTCGATTCTAGCCGGCTCCGTCGCAGCCTGTCTTGGTGTTGCCGCGCCGCTGCTCGCGGCCGAGCCTCCAGTGACCGGCACGGTGAACCATCCGCCTGCCAGCACGAAGACCGCCGCCGCCGCCAAACCCGCGGAAAAATGTTTGAGCGATCTGCGCACTTTCGACATTCAGATGGGAAAGGACGGCTATTGGCTGGGCGGAGCCGGTTACGGGTTCGGCTATCCGATGGACGGCTACGGATACGGCTACCCGATGGGCGGCCACCCCGCGGTGGCCGCGGCCGCTTACCAGAATGCGCGGCCGGGGTACGAGGTCCGTATGCTGGTTGCTGCCGCCAACATTCTCGCCCGGCACGGACAACAACAGCAGTGCGAGAGCGTGCTCGCCACGACCCGCACGATCTATACGCGCTACGTGGCCGACATGCACAGTGAAGGCGTGCCGATGGCGGACATGCCGCACTGGCGCCACAATCAGATCGCTGCCGCGCAGCCGGTCACGAGCAAGACGACCTCGTTCCGGTCCGACGAGTTGCTGGGCACCGATGTGCGCAACCCGCAGAACGAAGCTCTGGGCAGCATCGACGACTTGGTGCTGAGTCCGAAGACAGGCAACATCGCCTATCTGGTGATCTCCCGCGGCGGTATTTTCGGGATCGATGAAAAATACGTCCCGGTCCCCTGGGCGGACTTCAAGATCGCTCCGAACGTGAACCTGCTCGTGCTCGACGCCACCAAGAGCACCATGGACGCGGCCCCGCAGGTGAGCAGCGACAAATTCGCTACGCACGGCCAGTTCGATCAGGAGAGCCAGAAGGTGGATGCCTACTGGGAGGCGCACCTCGCGATCATGGGCGAAAACTGATCCAGCGACTGATCCTAGCTTTCAGCACCCCTCGCTTCGCGAGGAGCGTAACGGTACGAGGAGCACGCCATGTTGTGGAAGGCATCAGCAATCAACGATTATGCCATTGCCGCCACCGACGGCCGGCTTGGCACCGTGGTTGATCTTCTCTTCGACGATGCCAGCTGGCTGGTTCGTTGGATGGTGGTCGATACCGGCAATTGGCTTTCCGGCCGCAAGGTCCTGCTGCCGCCCTCCGTCCTGGGTCACCCCGATCCAACGCGACGGGAATTCGCGGTCAGATTGACCATGCAGCAGGTCAAGGACAGCCCGGACATCGACACCGACCGGCCGGTTTCGCGGCAGATGGAGACCGACATTTACGACTACTATGGCTGGAGTCCTTATTGGGGCACCGGCTTTTACATGGGCGGTTACGGTTATATGCCCGCCCCCCTGGCGTCACCTTCACCGAGGTCGCAACGGCGCGAAGAGGAAAGAGCCGCCCAGCGACGCGACGACGATCCGCATCTCCGCAGCATCGAAGCCGTCACGGGGTACCATATCCATGCCAACGACGGCGAGATCGGTCACGTCGAGGACTTCCTGGTGGAGGATGCCGATTGGAGCATTCATTACCTCATCGTGGATACGAAAAACTGGTGGCCCGGAAAGCAGGTCCTGATTTCGCCGCGGTCGGCACGAGAGATCGAATGGACGCATAAACGGGTGCACCTTAATGTCGATCGTCAGACGGTGAAAGACAGCCCGACATACGACGCATCGACAACGGTCGATCGGGCCTATGAAAAGCACTTCCATGGCTACTATGGCGCCGCCCGGCGAAGTGATCGGACCTGAGCCGGGCGTTGACGTGTCCTCCGTGAGGTCAGGGTTCTGGCCGAGGATTGATCTGCCGCAATGCGCCATCGGGCGGCTGGAGCGACGCTGTCTCAGATGGGCGGCGAGGGATGGCTCCACCATCGAATGTGATTGGACAAGCCCATGAAGGTAACAGACGACTTGATGTCAAAGCCGGCCGCGGCAATGAGCCCCTTCGGCCTCCAGTTGCCCGCTTTTGCAAGCCCGTTCATTGCGTCTTGCGGCAACTTCATGCCAGCGGCGCCGGAATATCTGGTCGATGCCGTTCAGCGCAGCGTGCTCTTCCTCGAACTGCTGCGGCAGCGTGGCAACGAACAGATCGAAATTACATTGCTACCGATGGCAACTGTGCTGCGCTTCGAGCATGAGGTGCTGATGAGCGGCCGGTCGCTGCCACGGCCGATCAACTATGCGCTGTCGCGTATTGTGCCGCCGCCCGGGGTCGCGAGCGACCGGCGCAAGCGGCCGGTCGTGGTGGTGGACCCGCGTGCCGGCCAAGGGCCGGGCATCGGCGGCTTCAAGGCGGAGAGCGAGATCGGCGACGCCCTGAATGCTGGGCACCCGGTTTACTTCATCGGTTTCGGGGCCACGCCTGCGCCCGGCCAGCAATTCCTCGACGTCGTCGAGGGACAGGTCGCATTCTTCGAGCGGGTGGTCGAACTCCATCCTGACGCCCCGCGTCCTTTTGCCATCGGCAACTGCCAAGCGGGCTACCAGACGCTGATGGTGGCGATGCTGCGCCCGGACCTGTTCGGCCCCTGCCTGGTCGCAGGCTCGCCGATGTCGTACTGGCAGGGTGTGCATGGGAAAGACCCAATGCGCTATTCCGGCGGCCTCCTCGGCGGCAGCTGGCTCACCGCCATGACGAGCGACCTCGGCAACGGGAAGATCGATGGAACCGGGCTGATCCTGAACTTCGACAGCCTGGGCCCAGCAAATTGGCTGTGGGGCAAGCAGTACGTCATCTACACCAATGTCGACACTGGGGGGAAGCGCTTCCTGGAGTTCGAGAAATGGTGGGGCGACTTCATCCAGTTGGGCGGCGACGAGCTGCAGTACCTGGTGGACAATCTTTTCATCGGCGACAAGCTGACCCGCAACCAACTGCGGTCACGCGATGGCACGACCTTCGATGTCCGCAACATCACCTCGCCCATCATCGTGTTCACCTCCACAGAAGACAACATCAGTCCGCCGCCGCAGACGCTCGGCTGGATCCTCGATCTCTATCGCGACGTCGACGACATTCGCGCGATTGGCCGGACGATCGTCTACTGCCTGAGCCACAAGGTCGGGCATCTCGCGATCTTCGTCTCCGCCAAGGTCGGTGCGAAGGAGGACGAGGAATTTGTCCAGCTGATGGACGTGATCGACTGCCTGCCGCCGGGTCTCTATGAGATGGTGCTGGCGCCGCGGCCGGCCGACAGGCCCCCGGGCGGCTTCGTTACCGGCGACTGGATTGCCCGCTTCGAGGCCCGCTCGCTCGACGACATCCGCGCGCTCGGGCGCAACAGCCCCGAGGACGACCGCGCCTTCGCCGCCGTGGCCCGGCTGTCGGACGTGAATCTCTCGATCTATCGCACCTTGATGCAGCCGTTGGTGCGCGCCTTCGCCAACCAGCCGGCGGCGGATTTAGCCCAGGCGCTGAACCCGCTCAGGCTCAGCTACACAATGTTCGCCGACCGCAACCCCTGGATGAAGGGCGTGCAGACCTTGGCTGCGGCCGTGACGGCTTCCCGCAAGCCGGCGGCGGCCGACAATCCGTTCTTGACGCTGCAGGCGCAGGTCTCCGAGCAGATCATTGCCGCTCTCGATGCCTATCGTGTGGCGCGTGACCACCTGATCGAGCAGATGTTCTTCGGCTTCTATGGCTCGCCCTTCGTGCAGGCGCTCCTCGGCCTCAACGACCGCAGCGAGGTGCGGCCGTTCCCCGGCACTTCGCCCGAAGAGCTGGCGGCACGAAAGGGGCGGGCGGACGCCTATGCGGCGATGCTGCTGACCGGCGGGTTCGACGAAGCGCTGACCCGGGCGGTATTGTACGTCATCGCGGCCGAACGGATGTTCGACCAGCGCTGTGCGCTCGCGTTGAACGTGGCGCGCCAGCAGTTGATGCACCTCTCGCTTGCCCAGTTCAAAATATTGGTACGGGACCAGTTCTTCGTGCTGCAGCTCGAGCGCGAGCGCGCGGTGGAAGCGCTGAGCTCCCTGGTACCGGAGGCTGACGCGCGGAAGGAGCTGCTGAAGCAGGTGCGCGCGATTGTCGGCGCGGGCGATCCCCTGATCGCCGCCGAGCGCGACCGCCTGGCCCAATTGTCGCAGGTGCTGGCGGTGCCGATCGTGCAGCCGGCAACACCTGCGACGCCCGGGCGAACCACCACCGCCAGTCCGGCTGCCAAGCCAGCAACAGTGTCGGGCTAGGGGCCGGCCGGATGGTCACCGGAAACATCGGCTATGTCGATGGCGGCTGTCGCGGCGTCGATTGAAGCAGGAGGCGGCAGATGAACCCATTGCATTGGACGAGCGAGCATAAAATCGCTTGGGCCGTCGTTTGCGCGTTTGGCGCATGCTTAGGCGTGCTACTGGGATTCATTCATTCGCCGTTCTTCTCCCTGACGCAACCATGGGACGTGTTTGTACAGTGGTTGTCCCTACCCTCATCATATTGGCGCTGGCCCGTGATCGGTTTTCTCATGTCCGGACTGGCTTTTTATGCGGCGCAGCTTTTCAGGAAAACGAATTAGCGCGTCGGAGACATCGCCATGCCGGGATGAGAGGGCATGACATCACGCACCCAACGTCTCGCACGACGCGAGGCGCGGCAAAGACGGATAGATTAGCCATGACGAATAGCGATAGCGATCAGACCAAGGCTCCCGACCTTAAGCCTGAAGGTGAAGCCAAAGCCGAGCCCAAGCATGAAGCCAAAGCGGAGCCCAAGCCCGCAGCCAAAGCCGTGGCCAAGCCCGGATCGAAGCCCGATGCGAAGGACGATTTGAAATCCCTGCCCCTGGCGGAGGTCGAGAAAAAGCTGGGATCGTCGCCGGACGGCCTCACTCAAGCCGAGGCGCAGAAGCGGCTGACCCAATATGGGCCCAACGAGATCGAGGAAAAGAAGACCAATGAGCTCCTGAAGTTCCTCAGCTATTTTTGGGGTCCCATCCCGTGGATGATCGAAGCGGCGGTGATCCTGTCTGCGGTGGCCCGGCATTGGCCGGACTTCGGCATCATCCTCGTTCTGCTTCTGGCCAACGCTATGGTCGGATTCTGGGAAGAACACGAGGCGGGCAACGCAATCGCTGCTCTGAAGGCCACGCTGGCGGTCAAGGCGCGGGTGAAGCGCGACGGGAAATGGGTGACGCCGGCGGCGCGAGAGTTGGTACCGGGTGACGTCATCCGCGTGCGCCTGGGCGATATCGTGCCGGCGGATGCGCGCTTGCTGGAAGGCGACCCGGTCGAGGTGGATCAGTCCGCGCTGACGGGAGAGTCGCTTCCGGCCACACGGAAATCCGGTGAGGCAATATTTTCCGGGTCGATCATTCGCCAGGGAGAAACCGGCGCGCTGGTTTATGCCACCGGTGCGAACACCTATTTCGGCAAGACGGCGGAACTGGTGCAGGGGGCACAATCCGTCAGCCACTTTCAACGCGCCGTGCTCAAGATCGGCAATTACCTGATCATCCTCGCGGTGACCTTGGTGGCGACCATTGTCGGGGTCGCGATCTTCCGGGGCGATCCGATCCTCACCACGCTGCAGTTCGCCCTGGTTCTGACCGTGGCCGCGATTCCCGTGGCAATGCCCACGGTGCTGTCGGTGACGATGGCGGTCGGCGCGCGCCTGCTCGCAAAGAAAAAAGCGATCGTCACCCGGTTGGTGGCGATCGAGGAGTTGGCGGGCGTGGACGTGCTCTGCGCCGACAAGACCGGCACCCTGACCCAGAACAAGCTGACCTTGGGCGATCCGTTCGGCGTGAACAATGCTCCCGCCGAGCAAGTGATCCTCGCTGCGGCGCTGGCGTCACGCGCCGACAATAACGACACCATCGACCTCGCCGTTCTGGGCGGCCTGAAGAACGATCAGGCCTTAAAGCCCTATAAGGTCACTCATTTCCAGCCCTTCGATCCAGTGCACAAACGTACCGAGGCCACCGTCACGGGCGCAGACGGCAAGGCGTTCAAGGTAACGAAGGGCGCGCCGCAGGTGATCCTGGCGTTGTCCGCCAATGCTGGTGACGTGAAGCCCGCCGTTGACAAGGCGGTCAACGAATTCGCGGCGCGCGGCTTTCGTTCGCTGGGCGTGGCGCGAGCCGAGGGAGACCGCAAATGGCAGTTTCTCGGTGTACTGCCGCTGTTTGATCCGCCACGGGACGACGCCAAGTCCACCATAGCGACTGCGGAACGGATGGGCGTCAAGGTCAAAATGGTGACCGGCGATGCTCTCGCCATCGCGCAGGAAACCGCCAAGAAACTGGGGATGGGTAGCAATATCCTCGATGCCAGCACCTTGGGCGACGAAAAGCAGCAAAAGACGACAGCGGTGGCCAAGGCCATCGAGAGCGCCGATGGTTTTGCGCAGGTTTTCCCCGAGCACAAGTTTCACATCGTCGATGACTTGCAAAAGCTCGGCCACATCGTCGGCATGACGGGCGATGGGGTGAATGACGCTCCGGCGCTGAAGAAGGCCGACTGCGGCATCGCCGTTTCGAGCGCGACGGACGCGGCGCGCGCCGCGGCGGCCATCGTGCTGATGACGCCCGGCTTGTCGGTGATCATCGACGCGATCAAGGAGAGCCGGAAAATCTTCCAGCGGATGAACAGCTATGCGATGTACCGCATCGCCGAGACGTTGCGCGTGCTGTTGTTCATGACGCTGTCGATCCTGGTCTTCAACTTTTATCCGTTGACAGCGGTGATGATCGTGATGCTGGCGTTGCTCAATGACGGCGCCATCCTGTCCATCGCTTACGACAACGTTCACTACAAGGACGCGCCCGAGGCCTGGAACATGCGTCTGGTGCTGGGGATTGCCACGGTGCTGGGCATCGTCGGTCCGATCGCCGCGTTTGGCTTGTTTTTCCTCGGGGACCGTGTGTTTCACCTCGACCATCCGCACCTCCAGACGATGATGTACCTGATGCTGTCGGTGGCCGGGCATCTGACGATTTTTCAGACCCGGACGCGTGGCCCGTTCTGGTCGATACGCCCCGCACGGATTTTGTGGATGGCCGTGTTCGGCACGCAAGCGCTGGCGACGTTGATTGCGGTTTATGGACTGTTCATGACGCCCCTCGGTTGGGGTTGGGCCGTGTTCGTTTGGGGCTATGCCGTCGCGTGGTTCCTGGTGACCGACCCCGTGAAACTGCTCGCGTATCGGATTCTCGATCCCGTCAAAGCCGCGCCGACGCCTCAAGCCAAAGCCGGCACTAAGCCTGAAGTCACGGCCGAGGCCAAGCCCAAGCCCGAAGCCAAGCCCGAGCCCAAGCACGAAGCCGCCGAAGTTAAGCCTGAAGCGAAAACCGAGCCCAAGCGTGACGCCAAGCCTGAGGCCACAGCCAAAGGCACGGCCGAACCCAAAACGGAAGCCAAAGTCGCGCCTCTACCCGAACCCAAGGTCGAGCCCAAAGCGGAAACCAAAGCTACGCCCCAACCCCCAGCCGAAGCCCAGCCCAAGCCTGGAGGCAAGCCGGAAGCCGAGGCACAGCCTCAAGCCAGGACCGACGTCGCAGCACTCCTCAACACGTCGCTCGGCGATCTCCTCGTAGCTGGCCTCGTCAAAGAATCCGGAGGATGCCGGGCGTATCATCGCCGCGGCGATCACCCAGGCTACGGCGCCCATCGTGGTCGCGAAGGCGCCTGGACCCGAAGCCGAGCCCAAGCCCGGAGCCAAAGCCGAGCCTCAGCCCGAAGCCAAAGCCAAGACAACGTCCGATGCGACGCCGCCGTTCGCCAAGCGAGCCAATGAATGAAATGAGCAACAAGGCCGCGGCGAGGGTGGACCGACAGAGACCACGCGGCCAGCAGCGACGAAAGGACCGAAATGAAAATCAGCGAGAAGGATTTTCGTGTGCGGGAGGGCGACGAAGTAAATCTTAAAAAATGGCCGACGACCGTCAAGCCCGTGTACAAGTCAAAGGAGCAGTATCAAAAGCTTCTGGAAGAGCACGTTGCGCAATTGAGCTCGCAACAGCAGCTTCTGTACGCATCCAATCGATATGCGGTCCTGCTGATTTTCCAGGCGATTGATGCGGCCGGAAAAGACGGCGCCATCAAGCACGTGATGTCCGGCGTCAATCCGCAAGGCTGTCAAGTCTTCAGCTTCAAGCATCCCAGCCCCGCCGAACTGGAACACGATTTTCTCTGGCGCACCAGCCGCGATCTACCCGAACGCGGACGGATCGGCATCTTCAACCGATCGTATTACGAGGAGGTACTGATCGTCCGCGTACATCCCGGGATTCTGCGCGGCGAAGGGATCCCGGACACGCCACATAACGACAAGGCGGTCTGGCGGGATCGGTATCGTTCCATCGTCGATGCGGAGAGACACCTCTTCGGGAACGGCACCCGCATCATCAAGTTCTACCTGCACCTCTCGAAGGAGGAGCAGCGAAAGCGCTTCCTCGAACGCATCGACGAGCCGGAAAAAAACTGGAAATTCAGCCAAGCGGACATTGCCGAGAGGAAATTCTGGAACCAGTACATGAAGGCGTTCGAGGAGTGCCTCAGTGCAACAAGCACCCGTCACGCTCCCTGGTACGTCGTCCCCGCGGACGACAAAGAAAACGCTCGCCTGATTGTATCCCAAATTATTCTCGATACGTTCGAAAGCCTCAAAATGGCTTACCCAAAGACGAGCGCAAAGCGTCGGCGGGAAATACTGTCCATCCGTAAGCAGCTTGCAAAGTGAGATAAGGAGTTCCCCGGGCGCAAGATGCAAGGGACTAAAGAGACCGGAGCGCGAAGCTCCGGTTCCGCAGCTCTGTGATTTGGGTGATTGCGGCCTTGATTCCGCCCACAACCCGCTCGAGGAAGTAGCCGGGCACGCGGCGCCAGCGAAGATTCCGTCGGAGGGCGAAGGCGAAAGTGACGGCGGGATTGAGAGGCGCCGCTTAACGTGCGCCCCGCAGGGCTCGCGTCCTTCCGTCGCACAAAACGTTGCGCGGTCGCCGTACGGTTACCGATCTGCCGGCGTCTGAGGCAACGCGCTCCTCTCGCCAACCAAGTCCTTCCCTGATCCGGTAGTACCTTGCTGCATAGGCCGAAACGGCGCATTCTGGCAGGCGCAAGACCGATCATTGGGAGTGTCGGTTCAAAAGTCGGGACCCGACTCTGCCCCCGCGCTCACCGCAACCATGCACCGCGTCGCCTATGGAAGCCGAGCTCAATCCCAGCCATCTGACGCGGGGCGCCGAACTGGCATGGAGCTGGGCCGCGGCGTTCCTGCCGAACCTCTTCACCGCGCTGTGCATCCTCGTTGCCGGCATCATGCTGGCGAACTGGGCGCAACGCGCCCTGCGCCGCCTCCTTGCGCACGCATCGCATATCGATGCGACGGTCAAGCCATTCGTCGCCGCGATCGTGCGGTACGCGGTGCTGGTAGTGGTATTCGTAGCGGCGCTCGCACAACTCGGCGTGCAGACCACCGCGCTGCTGGCGGTGCTCGGCGCCGCCGGGCTCGCCATCGGCCTGGCCTTGCAGGGCACGCTATCCAATATCGCCGCCGGATTGATGCTGTTGTGGTTGCGGCCGTTCCATCTCGGCGATTTCATTGAGGTGCCGACGGTCGCGGGCATGGCCGGCAAAGTGAAGGAGATCGGCCTCTTCGTCTGCCAGCTCGAGAGCTTCGATGGCCTGTTCCTTTTCGTGCCTAATTCGACGCTGTGGAACGCGCCGCTCAAGAACCACACCCGGAATCAGGGCCGCATCGTAAGCCTCAATGTCGCGGTGCCGGCCGCCGCCGATAGCGATCGCGCGCGCCATGCACTGCTCGACATGGCGGCGAAGGATCCGCTCATTCTCAAGGCGCCGGAACCCGCCGTATTCATCGACAATCTCGCCGGCGGGACTTTCGCTCTTAACCTGGTCTGCTGGACCACGCCGCTCGGGGCTGGCGCAGTCCAGCGTGGCATCATCGAGAACGCCCGACGCGCCCTCACAGCGCTCGGCGCGGAATTCGCGCCGGCGACGGTGACGCGAATTGTGCCGCCTGATTCCGATCCCTCGCGGTTGATGACTCCGGCGCCGGATTGAACAATCCAATCCTCCGCCAACCGCAGCCACTTCGTTCGTCACAACGGACACGGGAGCGGGGGAACGGAGTAGCTGGAGTGCTATGCCGCACGCACAAACGCGTCCTGAACCTCCTTTTCGTAGGCGAGGAGCTTCTGCACGGACGGCCGCCGCTTCATTCGCTCGAAATGTGCCGAGCAGTTGGTGAGCTGCGATTGATCGAGCGGGAAAAGCGAGCCGCGCCGGAAACACCAGAAGAAATGCGCATCCGCGGCGGTAAAATGATCGAAGAACCATTCGCGACCCGCCAACATCGCCTCTGCAGCCTCGAATTTTTCGAACAGCAGTTTCTGCGCCAGCCGTTTCACTACGGGCTCCGCATCGGGCAGGTCGCAGACGAGCTGCGGAGAATTGATGCGGAACAGAAATGGATGAAGACCCGACGCGCAGAAGGACAGGATCGAAATCGCCTTCACAAACTGCATCGGGTCGTCGGGCAAGAGCTTCGCCTTCGGGAAATTGCGCGCAATCCAAACCTGGATCGCGGGGTTCTCGGTAAGGGGCTCGCCGTCGATCAGCAGCGTAGGAACCTGATGCTTCGGATTGAGCTTCAGGTACTCGGGGCTGCGGTGTTCTCCCTTCCGTAAATTGACCGGATAAACGCCGAACTCCGTGCCCGCTTCGGTCAACGTGATGTAGGGCGCGAGCGCGCAGGTAATTGGCGCATAGTAAAGTATCAGTTTCATGTGTGTCGCCGTCCAAGACCGCGCAGTAGCGGCCGGCATTACCAGGAGATTAGCCGCTCGGAACGATCGCGGCGATCACCTCGACAGCCGCCCGGACGATCGGCCAGCGGCTGCCGCGCCACGTGCGCGCCTCGCCGATGTGAATTGCCTATGGCCCGCCGGGCGTCCATAGTTCAACGACCAGCCGAAAACACAATGAGGCGTAGGGGCAATAGGTCAGCGGTGGGCGCCGCAGGAAACTACACGGCCGCTGCCGAAGCCAGGCCTCCATCGCCGTCGTCGTGAAGTTTGTATGCGAGCTGTTGCATCGTCAAAGGCACTTGGGATCGCGCAATTCGCCGTCCTCAGAGTTGAGAACGGAACGGACGCCTTCGAAGCGTCAGGCTCTCAAAATGAAAAGGCTTTAACATCCGCGAAGCGCGTCGCTTGGGAGGGCAAACATTACGCGTCTTTAATCGAACCAGAATTGCACGTTTAACGTTCAGACGAGTGAGGTCGAGAAATCTCGACTTTACGCCGGCGCGAGACCGGCACGGTCGTTTCGGCGGCGATATTCGAACTGGGAGGAAGTTATGCCCTTGCGGTTTCTCGTAGCAGCGCTCGCCACGTCGCTCGCCCTCACAGCCTCGGCCGTCGTCGCTCCAAGGCAGGCCCAGGCGGCTACGCCGCTGAACATCCGGATCGGCTGGGTCGTCATGTCCGGTGACATGGCCCCGCTCGTGTTCGAGAAGCCAGACATCCTGAAGGACTATGGCAAGACCTACACGGTCGAGCCCATCCATTTCAAAGGCACCTCACCGCAGATCACCGCGCTCGCCGCCGGCCAGCTCGACATTGCGTCGCTCGCCTATTCGAGCTTCGGGCTCGCGATCGATAACGCCCGGCTCAGT
Source organism: uncultured Alphaproteobacteria bacterium (assembly GCA_963832575.1). Classification (GTDB taxonomy): domain Bacteria; phylum Pseudomonadota; class Alphaproteobacteria; order ATCC43930; family CGMCC-115725; genus DATJLY01. Next base: position 1,709,508 of record CAWHUT010000004.1, on the reverse strand, counting down.
GATTTGCGCGTCGTCGCCGACGGTTTCCAGGACGGCCATCCCGGCTACGCCTCGATCCCATACATGGTGCGCAACCATGGCGGCATCACGAAAATCGGCGACCTCAAGGGCAAGACAATGGGCGTCAACGTGATCGGCGCAGCGGTCGATATCGGCGGACGCGCCACAGTTCTCGCCCGGAACGGACTCTTCTATCCCCGCGACTATTCCATCATCGAGGCGCCGTTCCCCGCGGTCGGCGCGATGCTGCTCCAAGGGAAGGTGGCTATCGCGTCGCTTCCACCGCCGTTCGCGTACGCGGCGAATGTCGAGAAGGGCGCGCACACGCTCTTCACCATGAAAGACGGCATGGGCGCGACGCAGATGATCGTGATGGTCGCGCGCCAGGGCTTCCTCGCACAGCACCGCGCGGCGCTCGACGATTTCTTCGCGGACCTGGTGCGCGGCACGCACTGGATGCTCGATCCGGCGAACCGCGCGGAGGCCCTCAAATTCGTCGCCAGGGAATCGGACGAACCGGAAGCGCTCTTCACTCCCTATTACCTGATGCGCAAGGACGAATACCGCGATCCGAACGGCATACCGGATCTCGCGGCGCTGCAGCGGAACATCGACACCCAGGTGAAGTTCGGTTTCCTCGACCGCAGCTTCGACGTCCACAAATACGCCGATCTCAGCTACATCGAGCGTGCGGCGAAGGGCTACGTCACGGCGCAAACCGCATCGGCGAAATAGCGGCATATCGAGGAGGAAGACATGCAACAAGGAAAATTGGGATTTGCCATCGCCTTCGGCGCCTTGCTCGTCGGAATGGGCGCGCCCCGAGCCGCCGAGCCGATCCGCGTCGGTTTTAGCATGTCGCTCACCGGTCCGTATGCGGTTGCCGGCAGGCAGGCTCTCGTCGCGATCAAGCTGTGGCAGGACGACGTCAACGCCAAAGGCGGTCTGCTGCACCGGCCGGTTAAGCTCGACTATTACGACGACCAAAGCAATCCGGCGAATGTGCCGGGCATTTACACCAAGCTGCTCGACGTCGACCATGTCGATCTCGTCGTCGGACCTTACGGCACGGTCCTGACCGCGCCAGCGCTGCCGGTGGTGATGGCGCACCACATGGTGCTGACTGGTTTCGTCGCGCTCAACGTCAATTCGCGCTTCCATTATGACCGGTATTTCTCGGCGACTGCACTTGGCGCCGATCCGATCGGCGATTTCTCGGCCGGCTTCTTCAAGGTCGCGATGCAGCAGACGCCGAAGCCCAGGACGCTCGCAATCATCGCAGCCGACCAGGAGTTCGCGGCTCAGAACATTAAGGGCGCGCTTGAGAACGCGAAGGCGGCCGGCCTGAGGATCGTCTATAACGAGACCTACCCGCCGGGAACGACTGACTTTACGTCGATCATCGAGGCGGTCCGAGCAGCCAATCCCGACATCCTCTACGTGGCCTCCTATGAGCCGGGTTCGGTCGGAATCGTCCGAGCCCTAACGGAGATCGGCTACCGTCCCAAGATGTTCGGCGGCGCAACCGTCGGGCTCACAGCGACCCCGATCGAGATGGAGCTTGGACCCGAACTCAACGGAATCGTCACTTTCGGCGCGTGGGAACCGCTGAAGACCATGATGTTCCCGGGCGTCACGACCATGCTCAATCGCTATCAGAAGGAGGCCAAAGCGCAAGGCGTCGATCCGCTGGGTTACGCGTTTGCGCCTGCGGCTTACGCGTATGTTCAGATCCTCGGCGAGGCGGTCCAGGGCGCCAAAACGCTCGATCAGGCCAAACTCGCCCAATACATTCGCACGCACACCTTCCAGACGGTCGATGGCCCGTTCTCGTTCGACAAGGAGGGCAACCCCACCGAGGACCGCATGCTCCAGGTGCAGTATCACGGCATCACCGGGCACGGTCTTAACCAGTTCAATGGGCCCGAACACATCACGATCCTGTGGCCGGCCGATCTTCGGACCGGCGCCATGATTTACCCCTACGCCAAGGCGGCCTCGCGCCTGCGCCAGGCTTCATACCGGCGCTGATCGACACTGGTGAGAGCCGTGGGATCGCTCGCGCCGGCCCGCAGACCGACCTGGATCGCGTGCATCGATTGGCGCACCGCGGTCAGGAACGCAGCACTTGCATTCTCCATCAGATGCCAACGGTCTGCGATCTGGATGGCCTGAAGCCTCCCGCGTGCTGCGGCCTGGCTGTGGCCACCCCCGCGATCGCGCGAGATGGTTCGAATGGACGGCCGATCGGCGAGCCAGGCCTGGACCGTCGCAACCTCGCGATCAGGCAGAAGGTCGATGATCTTGCGACGCTCGAGATCACAGACGATCGTCCCGTACCGATGTCCACGCTTCCACGGCCAGTCATCGATCCCGACGACTTGAGGCGCCGAGCGCCAATCCGGTGCGCGAGAGCGCACTACGCGCAACAGCGTGTCCTTGCTGACTGGAAACAGAAGCCGCCGGGCGAGACTTTGTCCGGGGCGACCACCCAGCGCCAGACCGAGATGGTGAACGATGCTCTCCAACCGCGTGGTGCGGCGCGCGAACGGCCGCGCGATATCCTCCTCGAACCGCTCGGCGAAGATCTTCCTCACGCAACTCGGCTCTCTACATCGAAACCGTCGAACCACCAGCCTGATCCGGACGCTACGGCCGTGTGCCGGCAGATCGGCCAGACCTCGTTCGTAGCGGCTATGAACCTGCTTCGTGACGCGGCCACACTGCGGACAGGATGCGGTCGCCGAACGCGAGCGTGCGACCGCACTGATCTTAGCAGCGCCGATCTCGACATGCTCGCTGGTGAGACCGGGCGGCGGCAACGAACTCGTGACGACACGGGCGCATGGGTGGGCTCTCCCCAAATTCTGTCCCCGTGGCCAGGAGATTTGGGGGTTGAGAAAGGCAAGCAATGTTATGCCGCCCGTCTGTCTTGGTGAGCGGGGGCCAGTTCCAGGGTGGCCGTTCGCCGAGGCGATAGAGCGAGTAACCGTCGACGCGGCGGGCGAACACTTCGGCGAGATGCGGTCACAAATCCGCTGCCAACCTATCCACCAATCCAGGACGAGTTCAAGGACAGGGACAGACGCCGCGGCATCCATCGGATCGCCACAGAGGTCCGCCTACCACCGGCGACGTTCGCCATAGACCCCGCACTTACAGGTCACTTACGGGCGACGACTCCCCTTGCAAACGAATGGCCTAACTCATTGAAAAGATTGGTGGGCCCGGCAGGACTCGAACCTGCGACAACACCGTTATGAGCGGCGCGTTCTGACCGACTGAACTACGGGCCCGGCGTCAGGTGTCGAGGAAGCTTCTGAGCTTGCGCGACCGGCTCGGGTGCTTGAGTTTGCGGAGCGCCTTCGCTTCGATCTGGCGGATGCGTTCGCGCGTCACCGAGAATTGCTGGCCCACTTCTTCGAGCGTGTGGTCGGTGTTCATGCCGATGCCGAAGCGCATCCTGAGCACGCGCTCCTCGCGCGGGGTGAGCGAGGCCAGCACCCGTGTCGTGGTCTCGCGCAGATTGGCCTGGATCGCGGCGTCGACCGGCAGGACAGCGTTCTTGTCCTCGATGAAATCGCCGAGATGGCTGTCCTCTTCGTCGCCGATCGGGGTCTCGAGGCTGATCGGCTCCTTGGCGATCTTGAGGACCTTGCGCACCTTCTCGAGCGCCATGCCGAGCTTTTCGGCGAGCTCTTCCGGCGTCGGCTCGCGGCCGATCTCGTGCAGCATCTGGCGCGAGGTGCGCACCAGCTTGTTGATGGTCTCGATCATGTGCACGGGAATGCGGATGGTGCGCGCCTGATCGGCGATCGAGCGCGTGATCGCCTGGCGGATCCACCACGTCGCATAGGTCGAGAACTTGTAGCCGCGGCGGTACTCGAACTTGTCGACCGCCTTCATCAGGCCGATGTTGCCCTCCTGGATGAGGTCCAGGAATTGCAGGCCGCGATTGGTGTATTTCTTGGCGATCGAGATGACAAGGCGGAGATTGGCCTCGACCATTTCCTTCTTGGCCCGGCTCGCCTCGCGCTCGCCGCGCTGCACGGTCTGGACGATGCGGCGGAACTCGGCCGGCGGCAGTTCCGCCTCGGCGGCGATCTTGGCGATCTCGGCGCGCAGGTTCTTGACCTCGGTGCCGTATTTGTTGATGAGGCCGGCCCAGCCCTTGCCGTGGAGGCGCCGCACCCGCTGCACCCAGTCGGGCGCGAGCTCGAAGCCGATATGGTGGTTGAGGAAGTCCTGGCGCTTGACGCCGCTCGCCTCGGCATAGCGCAGGACCTTGCCTTCGGCCGCGATGAGGCGGCGATTGAGGCTGTAGAGCTGACCGACCAGATGCTCGATGCGGCTGTTGTTGAGGCGGACGATCTTCATCGCCTCGACCATCTCGAGCTTCAGCTTGCCGTAGCGCTTCTCCGACGGCTTGGCCAGCTCCTCGCCGCCTTGCAGCGAGGCAAGGCGCTGCTCCTGCTGGCGATGCACGCGCTTGTAAAGCGCCGCGATGTTTTCGAGATTGGCGAGGACGGTCGGCATCAGCTCCGCCTCCATCGCGGCGAGCGAGATCGACGCTTCCTCGGCGTCGCCTTCGCCCTCTTCGCCGTCGGCCAGCGCTTCGGGCGGCTTTTCCTCGCCGTCCGGTGGCTGGGCTTCCGCGGGTTCGACTTCGGCCGACGCCGTCGCCCTCGCCGGTGCCGTCCGGGACGGCCGGCGCTCGAAGGCGTTGTTGCCATAGGTCGCATCGAGATCGACGATGTCGCGCAGCAGCATCTTGTCCTTCGACCAGCGCGTCGCGCCAGCCGATCAGCGCGCGGATGGTGAGCGGGCTCTCGCACAGCCCGCCGATCATCATCTCGCGGCCGGCCTCGATGCGCTTGGCGATGGCGATCTCGCCCTCGCGCGACAACAGCTCGACCGATCCCATCTCGCGCAGATACATGCGCACGGGGTCGTCGGTGCGGCCGATATCCTCGTCGTCGAGATTGCCGCCGGCGCGGACCTCGCCGTCCTCGTCCTCGCTCGCGCTCGCGGATTCTTCGGCTTCCTCGCTCTCGACGACATTGATGCCGAGCTCGGAGAGCATCGTCATCGTGTCTTCGATCTGCTCGGAGGACACCTGCTCGGGCGGCAAGCGCGGCGTTGAGCTCGTCATAGGTGACGTAGCCGCGCTCCTTGCCGCGCGCGACCATCTTCTTGATGGCCGCCGCGACAGTATCGAGCAGAGGCGCCTCCGCCGCGTCCTCTCGCGCTTCCGGCATTTCCGCCGCGTTCGCCGCCTTACTCGCCATGTCGATCCCGCCCTGAGCCTAGCAAGAAAAAGATGCAGCGTCCGCGACCCCCATTGCCGCAGCCCGCGTGCGCCCGATCGGTCTCTTCCAGCTTGCGACAATGTGTAACTCTGCGCCGCGCCGCGCTCCGTCAACGGATGCCCCCTCCGCTCGTGCCGTGGTCCTGGCCTTTTCTTCGAATAAAGACTGAATGCCGAGCCCATGTCTCGTCGGTCATGTCCGCGGCGAGTCCTGTTCCGCCTGTTTGACCTGAGTCGTCAGTATCGCGCTCTGGAACAGCGCGAACGGCATGCCGGAAACCCGTTCGCACGGTCTCGGCGTCGGCACCGGCCCGCGCGAATGCCGCATGGCTTAAGACGTGTGGCGACAGCACCCCGTCGACGGCCCCGGCATATCCGTGTTCAGCTAGATGGAGCCTGAGCCTTGCGGCGTCAAGATCCGGCCAATGCGCGTGGGCTTCTAAGATCTCGTGGCAGAGCCTGTCAAGGTCGCGCGCCGGCAAGGCGAGATCGGCGATCTCCTCGACGAATTCGCCCACCAGGAACGGAAAATTGAGGAGTGCTGGCGACCACCACCTCCTGCTGGCGGCGGTCGAGCAGCTTGGGATCGGTCCGGCGGCGCGGACTCGCGGCAGGGCCCGCGGCCAGAAGCGTGACGCTCCGTTAACCTTCCGTTCACCCTGCCGGCCGAAAGCGGCGGCGATCCGGCCGCGGCAGAAGTCGCGGTAATGGCCCTGGACGCTGCGGTCGGCGATGAGGCGGATCGCGCCCATCGAGCCGCTGCTCCAGCGCGGCGCGGCGCTCGGGCGTGGCGAGGTCCCGCGCCGTCTCCAGCGCCCACATCACTTCGGCCAGCGGCTGGGCGCGGTCCAGCACCTCCCGCATCGCCGCAGCGCCCTGGCGCAGCACCAGCGTGTCGGGGTCCTCGCCCGCGGGCAGCGTGGCAAAGCGCAGGCTGAAGCCCGGCTTCAGCAGCGGCAGCGCCCGCTCCAGCGCCCGCGCCGCGGCACGCTGGCCGGCGCTGTCGCCGTCGAAGCACAGCACCGGCTCCGGCGCCAGCCGCCACAGCTCGCCGATCTGCGTCTCGGTCAGCGCGGTGCCGAGCGGCGCCACCGCGGCGGTGAACCCCGCCCGGTGCAGCGCGATCACGTCCATATAGCCTTCGACGACGATCGCCGCGGGCTCGCGCGCGGCAGCGGCCCGCGCCTCGGCCCAGCCATAGAGCACGCGCCCCTTCTCGAAGAGCGGCGTCTCCGGCGAGTTGAGATATTTGGGCTGTCCGTCGCCCAGCACGCGGCCGCCGAAGGCGATGACGCGGCCGTGGCGGTCGGCGATCGGAAAGATGACGCGGCCGCGGAAATAGTCATAGCTGTCGCCGCTGTCCTCGGGCTGGCGCAGCAGCCCGGCCTCGACCAGCAGCGCTCGGCGAGCACGCCGCGCCCAGCGCCCGCTTCAGCGCGTCGCGGCGGTCGGGCGCGAAGCCCAGACGGAAGCGACGAATGGTCGCTTCGTCGAGCCCGCGGCCCTCGAGATAGTGCCGCGCCTGCGCGGCCTTCCGGCGCATGCAGCGCCGCCTCGAAGAAGATCGCAGGCCGCCTCGCACCGCGCCCTGCAGGCCCATGGTGCGGACGGCGCGGTCATGTTCCTCGCGCGTCGGCTTCGGCACCTCCAGGCCGGCGCGCCGCGCCAGATCCTCGACCGCCTCGAGGAAGCCCAGGCCTTCGGTCTGCATGACGAAGCTGATGACGTCGCCATGCGCGCCGCAGCCGAAGCAATGATAGAAACCCTTGTCCTCGACGACGCTGAAGGACGGCGTCTTCTCCTTGTGGAACGGGCACAAGCCGACGAACTCGCGCCCGCGCCGGCACGAGCTTGACGCGCCGCCCGACCAGATCGGCAAGCGGAATTCGCGCACGCAACTCGTCGAGAAATCGCGGCGGAAAGGACATCGGGGCCTGTCAGCCGTATCGCAGATTGCAGCGATGACTCAGCGCAGCGTATGCGCCGGTAGATAGTGCGCAAGGGCGCGGCGCGGCGCTCAGCCCAGCAGCCGCTTCACGATCTGGCTCGCCGCGGCGGGATCGAGGCGGCCGGCATGGCGTTCGCGCAGCGCCGCCATGGTGCGGCCCATGTCCTTGATGCCGGCGGCGCCGATGGCGGCGATCGTCTCCTTGATCGCCGCTTCCTGCTCGGCAGCGGACAGCGGCTGCGGCAGGAAGCGCTCGATGATGGCGATCTCGCCGCGTTCCTTCTCGGCAAGCTCGGGGCGGCCGCCCTTGTCGTAAAGCTCGATCGATTCGCGGCGCTGCTTGATCATGCCCTGCATCATCTGCTGGATTTCCGGCTCGGCGATGCCGGCGGCATTGCCCTTGGGCCGGACCTCGATGTCGCGCTCCTTGAGGCGGGCGAGGATCAGCCGCACGGTCGAGAGCGTGAGCGCGTCCTTCGCCCGCATCGCCGTCCTTCAGGGCTTCGTTGAAGCGCTCGCGCAGCATCGCGTCCTCCTGCGCACCATCCTCGTGGCAGCGAACGTACCGCGATCGACGGGCTCGCGCGCAATTCGCGGCGGCGTTTGCAAACGCTTAAATTCTACGCTGTTTGCAGCGGGCGCGGGCTTGACGGCGGAGCGCCGCGGGCTATGTCCACGGCTTAACCCGATCGCCGGCCCGCCGCGCCGCCGGATCGCCCCGAGCGGCGCGTTTTGGCGCAACCGGACTGCGCGCCAATCCGAGGATCCGCACGCTCGCATGACCGCCGCGCCGCCGCCGTCCGCGCGCCCGCCTGGCGCGACCGCCGCTCTGGTTCTGGCGGACGGCAGCGTTTTTTGGGGACGCGGCCTCGGCGCCGCCGGGCACTGCGCGTCGGCGAGGTCTGCTTCAACACCAGCATGACCGGCTATCAGGAGATCATCACCGATCCCTCCTATGCCGGCCAGATCATCACCTTCACCTTCCCGCATATCGGCAATGTCGGCGCCAATCGCGACGACATCGAGACGACGACGCCGGCGGCGCGCGGCGTCGTGCTGCGCGCCGACATCACCCAGCCGTCGAACTGGCGCGCGGCGCAGCCGCTCGATGCCTGGCTCAATGCGCAACGGCATCGTCGGCCTCGCCGGCGTCGACACGCGGCGCCTGACGCGGCGCATCCGCGACGGCGGCGCGCCCAACGGGCGTGCTCTGCCACGCGGCCGACGGGACGCATCGACATCGCGGCGCTGCAGGCGGCGGCGCGCGCCTGGCCCGGGCTCGAAGGCATGGACCTCGCCAAGGAGGTCACGCTGCCGCCAGACCTATGCCTGGGACGAGACGGCGTGGCAGCTGGGGCCGCGGCTATGGCCGGCTCGAGCGGCCGCGCTTTCGCGTCGTCGCCGTCGATTACGGCGCCAAGCGCAACATCCTGCGCTCGCTCGCCGCGCTCGGCGCCGCCGTAACGGTGGTGCCGGCGACCGCGACGCGCGGAGGACATTCTGCGCCACGAGCCCGACGGCATCTTCTTGTCGAACGGGCCGGGCGATCCCGCCGCCACCGGCGCCTATGCCGTGCCGGTGATCCGCGACCTCCTCGACACGCGGCAAGCCGATCTTCGGCATCTGCCTCGGCCATCAGCTCCTGGCGCTGGCGCTCGGCGCGCAGGACGCGCAAGATGGCGATCGGCCATCGCGGCGCCAATCATCCGGTCAAGGACCTCGCCACCGGCAAGGTCGAGATCACCAGCCAGAATCACGGCTTCGTCGTGCTGCCGGAAACGCTGCCGCGCGACGGCCGAGCGTCACCCACGTCTCGCTCTTCGACGGCTCGAACGAGGGCCTCCGCCTGAAAGACCGCCCGGTCTTCTCGGTGCAATACCACCCCGAAGCCAGCCCCGGCCCGCAGGACAGCCATTACCTGTTCCAGCGCTTCGCCGACATGCTGGCGCGCGTGCGCCGTGCCTAAACGCACCGACATCCGCTCGATCCTGATCATCGGCGCGGGGCCGATCGTGATCGGCCAGGCCTGCGAGTTCGATTATTCCGGCGCGCAGGCGGTGAAGGCGCTGAAGGAAGAGGGCTATCGCGTCGTCCTCGTCAATTCCAACCCGGCGACGATCATGACCGATCCGGGGCTCGCCGACGCGACCTATATCGAGCCGATCACCCACGACATGGTCGAGCGCATCATCGCCGCCGAGCGGCCCGATGCGCTGCTGCCGACGATGGGCGGCCAGACCGCGCTCAACGCGGCGATGGCGCTGGCGCGGTCGGGCGTGCTGGAGCGCTATGGCGTCGAGCTCATCGGCGCGTCGGCCGACGCCATCGCCAAGGCCGAGGATCGCCAGCTCTTCCGCGAGGCGATGGACCGGATCGGCCTCGCCTCGCCGATGAGCCGGCTCGTCGATCGGCCCCGATGCGGCGCGCGACGCGCTCAAGGTGGTGGGGCTTGCCCGCCATCATCCGTCCGTCCTTCACGCTCGGCGGCACCGGCGGCGGCATCGCCTATAACCAGGAGGAGTTCGACGAGATCGTGCGCGGCGGCTTGCGCGCCTCGCCCACGCACGAGGTGCTGATCGAGGAATCGGTGCTGGGCTGGAAGGAATTCGAGATGGAGGTGGTCCGCGACCGCGCGGACAACTGCATCATCGTGTGCTCGATCGAGAACGTCGATCCGATGGGCGTGCACACCGGCGATTCCGTGACGGTGGCGCCGGCGCTCACGCTTACCGACAAGGAATACCAGATCATGCGCAACGCCGCGATCGCGGTGCTGCGCGAGATCGGCGTCGATACCGGCGGCTCGAACGTGCAGTTCGCGGTCAATCCCGAGGACGGCCGCCTGCGTCATCATCGAGATGAATCCGCGCGTGTCGCGTTCCTCGGCGCTGGCGTCGAAGGCGACGGGGTTTCCGATCGCCAAGGTCGCGGCCAAGCTTGCGGTCGGCTACACGCTCGACGAGCTCAAGAACGACATCACCGGCGTGACGCCGGCCTCGTTCGAGCCGACGATCGACTATGTCGTCACCAAGATGCCGCGCTTCACCTTCGAGAAGTTTCCGGGCGCGGAGCCGCTCCTCACCACCTCGATGAAGTCGGTGGGCGAGGCGATGGCGATCGGCCGCAGCTTCGCCGAATCGGTGCAGAAGGCGCTGCGCTCGATGGAGACCGGGCTCACTGGCTTCAACGAGGTCGAGATCCCCGGCGCGCTCGCCGGCGACAAGAACGCGATCCGCGCCGAGCTGGCCAAGCCCAAGCCCGACCGCCTGCTGGTCATCGCGCAGGCCTATCGCCACGGCCTCACCACCGAGGAGATTCACGCCGCCTGCAACTACGATCCCTGGTTCCTGGAAGAGGTCCGCGCGATCGTCGCGGCCGAGGAGCGCGTCGCTGCATCGGGCCTGCCGGAGGATGCGGCGGGGCTGCTGCGGCTCAAAGGCATGGGATTTTCCGATGCGCGGCTCGCCGAGCTTGCGGGCAAGGACGAGGCGCAGGTGGCGGCGCTGCGCGCGCGGCTCGGCGTCCATCCCGTCTACAAGCGCATCGACACCTGCGCCGCCGAGTTCCCGTCGCTCACCTCGTACATGTATTCCACCTACGAGGGCGACGGCGTCGAGCGCGCCCGAATGCGAGGCCGAGCCTTCCGGCGCGCGACAAGGTGGTGATCCTGGGCGGCGGCCCCAACCGCATCGGCCAGGGCATCGAGTTCGACTATTGCTGCGTCCATGCCGCCTACAGCCTCAAGGAGGCCGGCATCGAGACGATCATGGTCAACTGCAATCCCGAGACCGTCTCGACCGATTACGACACCTCCGACCGGCTCTATTTCGAGCCGCTCACCGCCGAGGACGTGATCGAGCTGGTCCGCGTCGAAGAGCGCAACGGCCACGCTCAAGGGCGTGATCGTGCAGTTCGGCGGCCAGACGCCGCTGAAGCTCGCCGCGGCGCTCGAGGCGGCGCAGATCCCGATCCTCGGCACCTCGCCCGACGCCATCGACCTCGCCGAGGACCGCCGCCGCTTCCAGGAACTGCTGCAGCGCGTCGGCCTGTCGCAGCCCGAGAACGGCACCGCGACCTCGCTCGCCGAGGCCGAGGCGGTGGCGGCGCGCGATCGGCTATCCCGTGGTGATCCGCCCGTCCTATGTGCTGGGCGGCCGGGCCATGGAGATCGTGCACGATCGCGCCGGGCTTGCCCGCTACATGACCAATGCCGTACGCGCGTCCGGGCGCAATCCGGTGCTGATCGACCGCTATCTCCAGGATGCGATCGAGGTCGATGTCGATGCGCTGGCCGACGGCAACGAGGTCTTCGTCGCCGGCATCATGGAGCATATCGAGGAGGCCGGCATTCATTCCGGCGACAGCGCCTGCTCGCTGCCGCCCTATTCGCTGCCGCCAGCAGATCGGTCGCCGAGATCGGGCGCCAGACCACGGCGCTCGCGCGCGCGCTCGACGTCGTCGGCCTGATGAACGTGCAGTTCGCCGTCAAGGACGGCACGGTCTATGTGCTGGAGGTCAACCCGCGCGCCTCGCGCACCGTGCCCTTCGTCGCCAAGGCGACCGGGCTCCCCATCGCCAAGATCGCCGCGCGGCTCATGGCGGGCGAGCGCCTTGCCGCCTTTCCGCTCGCCCCGCGCTCGCGCCGCGCGCATGTCGCGGTCAAGGAAGCGGTGTTTCCGTTCGCGCGCTTTCCCGGCGTCGATCTCATTCTCGGGCCGGAGATGAAATCGACCGGCGAGGTGATGGGGATCGACGCCGATTTCGGCCGCGCCTTCGCCAAGTCGCAGCTCGGCAGCGGCACCGTGCTGCCGCGTCGGGCAGCGTCTTCGTCTCGGTGCGCGATCGCGACAAACCGATGGTTGTACAGCCGTGCAGTCGACTTGCCGAATTGGGGTTTTCGCTGCTCGCGACCGTCGGCACGGCCAAGTTGCTGCGCGCGGCCGGGCTCGACGGTCGAGGAGCGTCAACAAGGTGCTGGAGGGGCGGCCGCATATCGTCGACCGCATGCTTTCGGGCGAGGTCCAGCTCGTGTTCAACACCACCGAGGGCGCCCAGGCGATTGCCGACAGCTTCAGCCTGCGCCGGACGGCGCTGACCCTTAACATCCCCTATTACACGACGGTGGCCGGGGCGCGGGCGGCGGTCCAGGCCATCTCCGCTCTCAAGAGCGGGCAGTCTTGAAGTCGCCTCCCTCCAATCCTATTTTACCGGATCGTTCTGATTGCCGCGTGACTTGTATCGCCGAAGAACCTTCTGACCGAAAGGTTGCCAGCGCCGTTCCATGACCAAGATCCCGATGACCGCGGACGGCTTCGGCCGCCTGCAGGAAGAGCTGAAGCGGCTCAAGACGGTGGATCGGCCGTCCATCATCCGGCAGATCGCGGAGGCGCGCACGCACGGCGACATTTCCGAAAACGCCGAATACCACGCCGCGCGCGAACGCCAGAGCTTCATCGAGGGCCGGGTGCATCGAGCTCGAGGACAAGATCGCCCGCGCCGAGGTGATCGACGTCTCCAAGCTCTCCGGCAAGGTGGTGAAATTCGGCGCCACCGTCACGCTCGAGGACGAGGAGACCGAGGAGGAGGCGGTCTACCAGATCGTCGGCGAGGACGAGGCCGACATCAGCAAGGGCCGGCTTTCCGTCACCTCGCCGCTCGCCCGCGCCCTCATCGGCAAGAGCATCGGCGACAGCGTCGAAGTCACGACCCCGCGCGGCTGCGCGCTCCTACGAGGTCGTGAAAGTCCGCTTCCGCTGAACGGCGGAGGCGGGCGGGCTACTTCCCGTCGACCTCGATCGGCACGCCCGGCTCGTATTTCGAGGCCCGGATGGCGAGCGAAGAGCGCACATGCGCGACATTGGGCGCGGCCGTGAGCTGCGTCGTCAGGAAGCGCTGATAGCTGTCCCAATCGGTCGCCACGATCTTCAGCAGGAAATCGGTCTCGCCCGCGAGCATGTGCGCCTCGCGCACTTCGGGCCAGGTGGCGGTCAGGGCTTCGAACGCCTTGAGATCGGGCTCGGCCTGGCTCGACAGCCCGACCTGGGCGAAGACGGTGACGCCGAAGCCCAGCGCCTCCGGGATTGATGTCGGCGTGATAGCCGCGGATGATAGCCGGACTTCCTCGAGCGCGCGCACCCGGCGCAGGCAGGGCGGCGCCGAGATGCCGGCGCGGTGGGCGAGCTCGACATTGGTCATGCGGCCATTGGCCTGCAAGTCGCGGAGGATGCGCCGATCGATCTTGTCGAGCTTGATGCGCCGCATCGATGGGCTTCTCCGAGACGTCCGGCGCCGCTTCGACCGGCCTCGCGCGGCCCCGCCGCGACGCGCGATCGATAATTGCTCATCCTAGCGGCCGGTAATTATATTGCAAGTTGCCGTCGCGGCCGGAGCCGGTGCGGTGCTGTGCGCCCTGCGGCGACGCGCCCCTGGGCTCCGCGCAGGGCGAGGCATGACTGATGCATGGCCTTGTGGCAGAATCGCCCGCTTGCCGGTCGTCTGGGCGGTCCATGACGGCAAGATCGGCATGGCCAACCAGGTGCTCGGGCTGGCCGAGGCGGTAGGCTGGCCGTTCGTCGAAAAGACGCCTGTCCGTGCGCGCGCCGTGGCGCCATCTCGCCCCGCCGCTGTGGTTTCAGCCGCTGGCGGCGCTGGCGCCGGACGGCGACATTCTGGCGCCGCCCTGGCCCGATTTGATCATCGCCTGCGGCCGCAACGCGGTGGCGCCGGCGCTGGCGGCCAAGCGCGCGAGCGGCGGCCGGACTGTTCTGGGTGCAGATCCAGGACCCGCGCTTTGCGCCGCGACGAGGCCGATCTTCTGGTCGTGCCGAGCCACGATCCGGCCCGCGGCGGCAATGTTCTCACCACGCTGGGCGCGGTCCATCGCGTGACCCCGGCCCGGCTTGACGGCCGAGGCGCGGCGCTTTGCGGCGCACTTTCGCCGACCTGCCGCGGCCGCTCGTCGCCGTGCTGATCGGCGGCGACAACCGGGTCTATCGCCTGGCGCCGGCGCGGTTCGCGGCTTTTGTCGATGCGCTCGCCGGCGCTGGCGCGCCGGGGCTACGGCCTGGCGATCACGCCGTCGCGCCGCACCGGCCGGCGGCCGCGGCGGCGCTGCGTGCGGCGGCTCAGCGGGTCTGCCGGCCTTCATCTGGGACGGCAGCGGCGACAATCCCTATTTCGGCATGCTCGGGCTCGCCGACGCGGTGATCGTCACGGCCGATTCGGTATCGATGGTGAGCGAGGCCGCCGCCACCGGCAAGCCGGTGCACGTCGTGCCGCTCGACGGGCGGCTCGCGCCAAGTTCGCCCGCTTCCATCGCGCGATGGAGGAGGCCGGGATCACCCGGCCGTTTCGCGGCGACGATCGAGCGCTGGAGCTATGCGCCGCCCGACGACTCCGCTCGCGCCGGCGCAGCGATCCGCGACCTGCTGGCCCGACGGCTCGCCGAGGTCGCCTGACATGGCGCGGCCGCGTCGCGTGGTTCCTCGCGGCCTTTCTGGTGATCTGCGGCGGCCTCGTGCTCTTTCCCGCGATCGATCTCTGGGCGAGCGGGCTGTTCTACGCGCCGGGGCGCGGGTTCTTCCCGCCGACTGGGCTGCCCTTCCGCATCCTGCATGCCGCGCCGCCCTATCTCATCGCCGCTGCTCGTCGTCGCGGCCGGCGTCCTGCCGCGGCGCTGTCGCGGCGGCCCGTGGCGCGGCGCTCGATCGGCGGGCGGCGCTCTTTCTGCTGATGGCGCTGGCGGTCGGGCCGGGGCTCGTCGTCAACACCGTGTTCAAGGACCATTGGGGCCGGGCGCGGCCGCGCAGATCGCCGCTTTCGGCGGCGACAAGCGCTTCACGCCGGCTTTCGTGCCGAGCGATCAGTGCACGCGCAACTGCTCCTTCCCGGCGGGCGACCCGGCGGTCGGATTCGTTTTCGTCGCGGCGCGGGTTCCTGGTGCCGGCGCCGCGCGCGGCGCCGCGCGCGCCGTCGCGGGCGCGCTCGCGCTGGGCGGCGTCATCGGCGTCGCCCGGATCGCGCAGGGCGGGCATTTCCTGTCCGACGTGATCGCCTCGGGATTTCTCGTCTTTGCCACGACCTGGCTGCTCTATCGCTGGATCGTCGTCGCCGACGGGCTGCCGGCGCTGCTGCGCGCATCTGCGTCACCCGCCGCCGGCGCTGCGCGCTTCGCGGCGCTCGGCGTCGTCACGGCGCTGCGCGGTGGCGGCGTCGATCGCCTGGATCGACCGGCCGCTTGCGCGATATTTCCACGGCAGCGGTCCCGCGGTATCGCGACGTCTTCCGGCGTCATCACGTCGTTCGGCGTATCGACCGGCTATCTCGTCGCGGCGGCGATCCTGGCGCTGGGCTTGCGCGCTGGCCGCGCGCCGCCATGCGCGGGAGCGAGCGCCGGCGCCGGCTGCGCATCGATGCCTGGCGCGCCGCCTTCGTCTTCGTCACGGTCGCCGGCGCCGGGCTCGCCGGCGACATCCTCAAGCCGGTCTTCGGCCGCGCCCGGCCGGCGCTGTGGCTCAACGAGCGGCATCTTCGGCTTCACCTGGCATGGCGCCCATGCGGCCTATTGGTCGTTTCCCTCGGGCCACACCATCACCATCGTGGCGCTGGCGGCGGCGCTGGCGCAGATCGAGCGCCGCGGCCTGCCGCTCTATGTCGCGGCGGCGCTTCTGGTGGCGGCGAGCCGGCTCGTGCTCGACCAGCATTACCTGAGCGATGTCTTCGCCGGCGCGTTCATCGCCGGCGCTGGCGCTGCTGGGCGCGCGCGCGCCGGCTTCGTCCGCGCCGGCATTGCCTGGCTCAGCGATAGCCCTTGAAGCCCTGGAGATAGCGCACGACGAAATCGCGCGTGATCGCCGCCGCCGAGCGGGATGATGACGTGCCCGATCGGCCCGGCCGCGGCAAAGCGCGCGACGATCGCCGCGATGTCGGTGGTCGGGGCTCACCAGCAGGAAATCGTCGCCGCGATAGAGCTCGCGGCTTGGCGTCGATGTCGAACTGGTCGTGCGGAGTGCTGTCGTCGCCGTTCCATTTGAGGGCGTCGAGCGGATGCGGCCGCACGTAATAGAGCAGCGCCGCCATGTCCTCGCGGTCCTCGGCGAGCAGGATCGCGCCGGGATGCTCGCGCAGTTGGCAGCCGTCGATAACGCGGCCGAGCCGCCGCCAGCCGCGGAGCCGGTGCAGGATGTCGTATTTCGCCGGCAGGTCATAACCGAACGCCGCCGCGACATCGTGCGCCTCGAGGATCACCACCGCCGCCGTGACATGAAGCGCGATCGACGCCATCACCACGACGCGCCAGCCGCTGCGCCAGCAACCACGCTACCACCAGCATGGTCGCCGAGACATAGGCCGGCGCCGCCCAATTGGGCTCGGCGCGCGACAGGATGCTGACGACGAACATCATGGCGAGCGTCGGCAGCGCGAACATGGCGAGAAGCGCGCGCGGACGCGGTCGGCGAGCGCGCGCCGCCCCTGCACCACGATCACGATCAGCGCCGCGAACGAGCAGCGGCCCGAACACGCCGAACTGCGAGCCGAAGAATTCAGGCGAAATGGCCGGGATGGAAAAGCGTGCCGTGCAACGCCGCATTGTCCTCGGTGTGGTGATAGCTGGCGAAGCCGTGGAGCGCGTTCCAGGCGAAATTGGGCGCATAGATCACCAGCGCCAGCGCCGTGGCGCCGAGAAAATACGGCGGTATGCCGCCGCTCGTCGCGGAAGCAACGCAGAGATAGATGCAGCGCCGAGATCAGCCAATAGGCCATCGCGTATTTCGAGAGCAGCCCGACCCCGGCGGCAACGCCGACCGCGATCCACCAGCGCCGCGCCGCCCTCGCGCGCCCGCACGAAGGCATAGAGCGCGAGCGCCCAGCACAGCAGCAGCGGCGCATCGGTCGACATGATCATCGCCGAGGCGGAGACGCCCGGCAGGGTCGCATAGACGACCGCCGACCACGCCGCGATGCGCGCATCGTAGAGCCGCCGCGCCAGCGCGAAGACGGCGAGCGCCGTGGCGAAATGCAGCAGCGGCGCCGCCACCCGCACCGCCAGCTCGTTGTCGCCGAAAAGCCCCGTCGTGAGCGCGATCAGCCAGGCGACGAGCGGCGGCTTCGAGTAGTAGCCGAAGGCCGGATGCAGCGACCACCCCCAGTACTGCGCCTCGTCGGGATAGAGATCGGCCTTGCCGAGCGCCAGCCAGACGAGCCGCGCCACGGTGACCGCGAAAACGGCAAAGATCGTGTTGCGCCAATAGCGCTCGTCTTCCGTTTCGATGTGTAGGGAGCGATGCGTGGCGGCCATGTGAAACTAAGGATTGGTTGCGCGATCGATAGCCCTCACCCACCCGGCGCTGACGCGCCAGGTCCCCCCTCTCCCGCAAGGCGGGAGAGGGTGCCGAGGCGCGAGCCGAGGCGGGTGAGGGTTGTCGGTTGCATCTGCGCAAATCCTGCTCGAAGCGAATTCCGGGGGCGAAGATGACCCCGCTGCGCCCGGTGCGCAAGCATGCCCGCCCGCGCCAGGCGGTGGCGTGATGCCGCGGCTCGGGGTCTGGAGGGGTAGCATTCGCGCCGCTCGCTTGCTAAGTCATGGGCGGCGGCTTGGGGGCGAATGGCGCCG
This sequence comes from uncultured Alphaproteobacteria bacterium, assembly GCA_963832575.1. GTDB lineage: Bacteria > Pseudomonadota > Alphaproteobacteria > ATCC43930 > CGMCC-115725 > DATJLY01. The sequence goes on along the minus strand of CAWHUT010000004.1, from coordinate 1,691,640 downwards.
TTGCAATGCAGCTTCGGATCGAGACTTTCAGCAACAAGAGCGGCGGCAATGCCTTCTTCAAGGCGGTGACGCATCCGCTTGCGGCGCGGGAAAGCGCCGCCCTGCTGCGCCGCCTCGAGGGCGCGCCGGTCGCGCTCTACGATCCCGACGGCCAGGCCGAACCGCTGGCGCAGCTCTATGATCTGGCCGGGCTCGATCTTGCCGGTGTCTTCGTGCAGGATATCGAGGCGATCGGCCGCACCGTTCTTGGCCGCCCGGCGCAGCCGGTGACGGAGCTCGGCATTTGCCGCGCCAGGGCCGTGCTGGTGCTGGCTTTCGATGCTCAGCGCACGATCGACCATATCAGCCATCTGCTGCCGCATGGCGCCGCAGGTCGAGAGCCTCGATGCAATCCGTATCCCCGATGCGCTGCTCGGCAATCGCCAGCGCTATCTCGATCCCTTCAATTTCGCCACCAACTTCGTGTTCTTCCGCGATGCCGGCGGGCTTTCGACGCGGCTTGTCACGGCCAATTATTGGGCCGGCTATGGCGCGCGCGAGGTGGCGCTGTGGCTCATGCTGTTCGACGAGGGCGGCAACGCGCTCGCCGAATGGCGCGAGCCGCTCGGCCCCGGGCTCGGCTCCATCGTCATCGACAGCCGCGCGGTGCGCGCGCGCTTCGGCCTGCCGGAATTCACCGGCCAGCTCTTCCTCCACGTCGTCGGGGCGGCCGGGCACGACGTCGTCAAATACGCGCTCGACACGTTCGGCGATGCGCGCGAGCCCAGTCTTTCCGCCACCCATGACGCCAATGCGTGGCCCGCCGACTTCTATGCCGGCCTGCCCGCGCCGGCGCCGGGCGAGACCGTGACGCTGTGGGTGCAGAACAGCCAGCCGTGCCCGATCCCCGCCGGCGCCATCGGCCTCAATCTCATGGGCGACGCGCGTGTGTGCACCCTCGACCGGCCGCTCGCGCCCTTCGCCACCTGCGCGCTTGATGTAGCGGATCTCATGCCGCAGGCGCGATGGCCGCAGCAGATCGAAGTGCGCGCCGGGCGCTATATGGTGCGGCCGCGCTACGAGGTGACGGCCGCCGCATCGGCGCCGCATCGCCCACGTCAATGTCGAGCGCACCGACTTGCAGCCCGATCCCAAGATCGCCGAGCTCGGCAATCTCCTCGGCAAGGGCTATCCTGCTGCCGGCGCCGATCCTGCCGCGCGCGGAGTATCGCACCCTGGCGCTGCCCACGCCGATGGCGACGACCCAGCGCGAGCTGCCGATCGCGATTGCCGCCTATGATCGCAACGGCCGCGAAATGGCGCGCCAGCGCATCGGCCGGCTGCCGCGCCGCGACTCGCTCGCGGTCGACATCGATACGCTGCTCAATGGTGCGGCGCTGCCGTCGGGCTATGGCCATGTCGAGCTGCGTCTACGATTTCGGCGACGGCGGCGAGGCGGATGGCTGGCTGCACGGCCTCTTCCGCTACGAGCATCGCGCGAGCGGGCATGCCGCCGAGACGAGCTTCGGCGCCCATGTCTTCAATACCGTGCTCACCTACAAGGGCGAGCCGCAATCCTATGTCGGCCGCCCGCCGGGCTTGTCGACGCGGCTCTTCCTGCGGCTGGGGCAGGGGGATTTCGACACGCTCTGCCATCTCATCTATCCCGCCTCGACGCCGTGGCATGGCGAAAGCCGCACCGATCTTGTCCTCCACGACCGCACCGGCGCCGAGGTGGCGCGCGTCGCCGTGGCGATCGCGTGCTCGGGCTCGCTCTTGTGGCGCTATCACGAAATCTTCGACGACGATGCGCGCGCGCGCGCGGGCGAGGATGCGTTCGTCGTCGTGCGCGACCGCACCTGCCGTCTCTTCGGCTATCACGGCCTCCTCGGGCGCGAAGGCGCCTTCAGCCTCGATCACATGTTCGGATTCTGAGCACTCATCGCCATGACGCAAACTCACCACACCAAGTTCCTTATCATCGGCGCGGGCCCTGCGGGTTACACCGCCGCCATCTATGCCGCGCGCGCCAATCTCGATCCGATCCTGGTGCTGGGCCTCCAGCCCGGCGGGCAGCTCACGATCACCACCGATGTCGAGAACTATCCGGGCTTTGCCGATGTCATCCAGGGCCCGTGGCTCATGGAGCAGATGCAGCGGCAGGCGGAGCATGTCGGCACCAGGATCGTGAGCGATCTCATCGTCAGCGTCGATCTGTCGCGCCGGCCCTTCGCCTGCATCGGCGATGGCGGCGATGTCTATGTCGCCGAGAGCCTCGCCATCTGCACCGGCGCGCAGGCGCGCTGGCTCGGCCTGCCGAGCGAGGAGCGGCTGCGCGGCTTCGGCGTCTCGGCCTGCGCCACCTGCGACGGTTTCTTTTTCCGCGGCAAGGAGGTGGTGGTCGTCGGCGGCGGCAATACCGCGGTCGAGGAGGCGCTCTACCTCACCAATCATGCCAGCCGCGTCATGCTCGTCCATCGCCGCGACCGGCTGCGCGCCGAAAAAATCCTGGAGGCGCGGCTGCGCGCCAACCCGAAGATCACGATCGTGTGGGATGCTGTCATCGACGAGATCCTCGGCACCGGACAGCCGGAGCATGTCACCGGCGTGCGCCTGAAAAACGTCAAGACCGGCGCAACGGATACGATCGCCTGCGACGGCGTCTTCGTCGCCATCGGGCACACCCCGGTAACCGAGCTCTTTCGCGGACAGCTTGCGCTCGATGCCGACGGCTATCTCCTCACCAAACCCAACTCGACCGCGACGGCGATCCCCGGCGTGTTCGCGGCCGGCGATGTGCGCGACAAGGTGTTTCGCCAGGCGGTGACCGCGGCGGGGCTCGGCTGCATGGCGGCACTGGAAGCCGTACGCTTTCTCGCCGAGGCCGACGTATCCACCGCCCGCAGCGCCGCGGAATAGTGTAATATTACGACACGGACAGGCTGGCGGCAGGCCGTATGGACTGGGACAAGCTCAGGGTTTTTCACGCGGTTGCGGAAGCCGGCAGCTTCACGCATGCCGGCGAAGCCCTCAATCTGAGCCAATCGGCGGTGAGCCGGCAGATCAGCGCGCTCGAGGAAAGCCTCAGCGTGCCGCTGTTCCATCGCCACGCCCGTGGCCTCATCCTGACCGAGCAGGGCGATCTCCTCTATCGCACCGCGCGCGAAGTCTTCGCCAAGCTCGCGATGACCGAGGGGATGCTGTCGGAGTCGAAGGACCGTCCCAAGGGCCCGCTCAAGGTCACGACGACGGTCGCGTTCGGCTCGGCCTGGCTCACGCCGCGGGTGCGGGAATTCCAAGAGCTCTATCCGGAGATCGAGCTGAGCTTCATCGTCGATGACAGCGAGCTCGACCTCTCCATGCGCGAAGCCGATGTCGCCATCCGCATGTCGCCGCCGCGCCAGCCCGATCTGGTGCAGCGCCATCTAATGACGATCCGCCATCTCATCTTCGCCTCGCGCGAGTACCTCAAGAAGCACGGCACGCCGCAAAAGCCCGAAGATCTCGACAAGCACCGCATCATCATCTATGGCGGCGACGCGCGCCCGCCCGTGCCCAACGTCAATTGGCTTCTGGAGGCCGGCGCGCGCGTCGGCTACGAGCGGCGGCCCATTCTCACCGTCAACAATCTCTATGCGATCTGTCAGGCAGTCGAGAGCGGCCTCGGCATTGCCGCGCTGCCGGACTTCATGGAGCGCGGCATGGTCGATCTCGTGCGCATCCTGCCGGAGATGCAGGGCCCCGATGTCGAGGCTTATTTTGTCTATCCGGAGGAACTGCGCACCTCAAAGCGCATCGCTGTCTTCCGCGACTTCCTGCTGCGCCAGGTAGCACAGCCCTAATTCCGCGGCGAATCGCTAAAAGAGCGCGTGCGGTGCGTTGCCGCGATGTGAAGCAAGGCACGGTGATCCCTGCAGTTTTTGCAACCGTGCCCACGGAAAATCCCGTTGGCGGCTGGCCTGCGGCGGAGCGAATTCTGCCCGTCAGAGACGTTGCCGACATATGCGCGGAAACGTTTCCCGGGTCGGCTGCCCGGGAATGAGGGTCTTCGCGGACCCTCGCGTCTCTGAAGCCTCCCTGTTCAACTCGGCCGGAAACGCAAGTTTCCGGCCGTTCTTTTTTATTACTTCGCGGTGCGGGTTGGCGCTCGCGCACGCGGGCGGTCTCGCTGTCGAGCGGCGCGCTGCCGCCCCAGGGATGCTCGGCGATGTCGAACACGGTGCCGTCGGGATCGCGGAACTTGATCTCGAAATAGCCCATGCGCTCGCTCGGATCGGGCTTCATGAAGCACACGCCGCCGAGCGCCTCGAGCTTCTCCGTCATCTCGTCGGCATCCTCGACCAGCACGCCGAAATGATGGACGCCGGTGAAATCCATGCCCTTGCCGAGCTGGTCGGTCTTGAAGTTGAGAATGGCGAGGTTGAGCGTGCCGTCGCTCAAGAACACGCCGTGCGCCAGCGGATTGCCGGGCGGCGTCCGCGCGATCTCCTTGAATTCAAATGCCTTCTTGTAGAACTCGGCGGTCTTTTCCGGGTCCTTGGTGGCGATCGCGATGTGACGGATCTTGGCCATGCCTCTTCCTCCGGGCCACTCAGACGCTTGCTGCGGGGACAAGGGCGCGCGCTTCGGGCCTGCTCGACCGCTGTCATAGCATGGGCCGGGCGCGCGCCTCAAAGGCCGAGGAATCGCTCCGCCAGGCTCGCCACGCCGACCAGCGCGAGAATTATCACGATGACGAGCGCGGCCTTGGCGAGAATCCGCTTGCCGCGCGCCGAATCGCCCGCCGCATCGACGGAAACGACGGACATGCGCTCCCCCGCCGTAAGCTCCAGCCGTGGTGACTCAGCGCCGGCCGACGCCGCGGATCGATCGAGCGGCATCAGGCGCGGCAGGGGCCGCACGGGGGCGCCCGGCAGTTTCGGCCCGGCGCTGTCAGACAGGCTCGGGCCGGGGAGGAAGGACGTGAATGGGGGGACATCGGGGAGGGGACAAGTACTGGCTGCGATGGCGGACGCTACTGCGGCTCTTTGTCGGAAAAACGGCGGGAATGAGGCTTTAGGGCTGGCGAGCCTCAATCCTCGCCATTTCCTAAGACTTTGTGGCCGGTCGCTACTTCCAGATTGGCTTGCCGAGATAGATGTCGGACGGATCCGTCGCGGCGCCCGTGGTCGCGCCCGCGGCGGCACCCAAGGCGGCACCCACCAACGGCGCCCCTACCAAGGCCCCGACCACCGCGCCGCCGGCGGCGCCAATGCCGGCGCCCGTCGTCGCCCGCTCGGCCGGCGAGGTGCCGCAGGCGGACAAGGCAAGCGCGGCGGCAATGCAGACTCCGGTTGAGACTCGCATGACAATCTCCCAGAGATTCGCTCATCGAAACAATTATATGAGCCGCCGCGTCAGCGCAGGCAATCGTTGCCGCGACTTTGCCGTGACGCGGGCCGGCTCAGGCGAACAGGCGCTCGCCTTTGAGATTGTTATAGAGGTGGGCGACGTACTCGCCATAGCCGTTCCAGATCAACGTCGGGCGGCGGCCGTCGATGCCGAGCACGCGCTCGGTCGCCTGGCTCCAGCGCGGATGCGGCACGGCCGGGTTGACGTTGGCCCAGAAGCCGTATTCCGACGACTGCAGCGCCTCCCAGAAGGTCTTGGGGCGCTGGTCGGTGAAGGTGATCTTGACGATCGACTTGACCGACTTGAAGCCGTATTTCCACGGCGACTACGAGCCGCAGCGGCGCGCCGTCCTGGCGCGGCACGGGATGCCCGTACATGCCCGTGACCATGAAGGCGAAGCTCGTTGGTCGCCTCGAACATGGTGAGGCCCTCGACATAGGGCCAGGGATACCAGAACTGCCGCTGTCCGGGCGCGACCTTGGGGTTCTGGAACGTCACCATCTGAACGTACTTGGCGCTGCCGAGCGGGCGGGCGAGATCGACGAGGCTTTTCAGCGGAAAGCCGCTCCAGGGCACTGCCATCGACCACGCCTCGACGCAGCGGTGGCGATAAAGCCGCTCCTCGAGCGGCATTTGCTTCAGCAGGTCGTCGATGGCGATGGTCATGGGCTTCTCGACCATGCCATCGATGGCGATCGACCAGGGCCGGATCGGCAATGCCTGCGCCAGCTCCACGAGCTCCTTGTCGTCGCTGAATTCGTAGAAATTATTGTAGTCGGTGGAGAGCTTCTCGTCGGTAATGGGACGGTCGAGCGTGTAGCGGTCGTTCCGCTTCACCGGATAGAGTCCGGCCGAAGGGTCAGGTTCGGCTTCCGCCGCGGCGGCGAACGCGGTGCCCATCCCGAGCCCGCCGGCGCCGGCAATGATCGCACCGAGGCCCATCGCCTTCACCAGGCTGCGGCGATTGAGGTAGAGCGCTTCGGGCGTCGCCTCGCTCTCGCGCATTTCCCAGCCGCGTTTGATCTTGATGAGCATCTGCGCCTCCACTGCGTACCGCGTCGGACAGACCGCAGCGATAGCGCTGCCGGCCGATCACCGCAAATCACTCCGGCGCGAGCGCGCTTACTACTGCGCCGCCTGCTCCGCGCGGGTCTGCATTACCTTCTCGGCGAGCTTGCCGGTCAGCTCCTGCAGGTGGTCGAAACGCTCGCTAAAGGTGCCGACGCCCAGCGTTACCGAGCGCAGCTCGACGATGAGATCGTGGATCTCCGATTGGGGCAAGTGCGCGGCGACCACATCCCAGCCCAGCCAATCCGGCTTGGCATCGAAGCCCAGAAGCTGCCCGCGCCGGCCCGACACGATGCGCTGTACGCGCGAGGTGAAGGCGTTCGGCACGGAAATCTCGACATGGTGAATGGGCTCCAGCAGCACCGGCTCGCATTTCGGCATCGCTTCCTGCATGCCCTGGCGCGCCGCCGTCTTGAACGCCTGATCGGAGCTGTCGACGGCGTGGAATTGCCCGGTAATGAGCGTCACCGCCACGTCCACCACCGGGAAGCCCAGCGGCCCCTGGCGCAAGAACTCCTGCACGCCTTCCTCGACCGCGGGGATGTAGTTGCGGGGAATGGCGCCGCCCACGACGGCATCGGTGAAGGTGTGGCCGGTGCCGCGCGGCAGCGGCTTGACCTCGATCTGGATGTCCGCGAACTGGCCGTGGCCGCCGCTCTGGCGCTTGAAGCGCGCATGCTGCTGCGTGCCCCTCTTGATGGTTTCCTTGTAGGGCACCTGCGGCTTGCGCGAGTTCACGGCCAGGTTGTACTTGGTCCTGAGCCGGTCCATGGCAATCTGGAGATGGATGTCGCCCTGGCCCCACAGCACCATCTCCTGCAAGTCGGCGTTCTGCTCGAGCGACAGGGTGGGGTCCTCTTCGATGAGCTTGCCCACGGCGGGAGTGAGCTTCACGTCGTCGTTGCGCTTCTCGGCCGCCAGAGCAAGGCCGTAGACCGGGCGCGGCAACGGTGGCCGCGGCAACGTGGGGGCTGTGCCGCTGCACAGTACGGTCCCGGTGGTGATCGCTTCCATGCGCGCCAAGGCCACGACATCGCCCGGCCCCGCGGCTTGCACTTTCTCGCTGCTCGCGCCCATGAGCCGCAGCACGCCGGCAACGCGGCTGCCGTTGAGGCTCATGCCTTCGCTGACCTGCCCGCTCCACACGCGCGCCAGCGACAGCTTGCCGGTGTGGGGGGGTAGTAGGTCTTGAACACCTGCGCCACGGTGTCGCGGCCGCCGGCGGCGACGCCGATGCGCTCGGCCGTGGTGGTGGCAGCCGGCGTCTCGTGGCGCAAGGCCTTCCACAGCCGGCGCACGCCGTGGTCATGCTGCGCCGCGCCCAGAAACACCGGCACGATGAGGTCGCGGCGCAGGTTCTGGGTGAGCTGGTGATAGATTTCCTCTTTCGAGGGCTGCACGTCCTCGAGGAGCTGCTCCAGGAGCTTGTCGTCGTAATCGGCGAGTTTTTCGACGAGGCCGGCGCGGGTCGTCTTTTCTTCCTCGGTGAGATCCTCGGGCATCTTGATGAGGTCGGAGGCCTGCCCCGGCTTGTAGCGATAGGCCCGCTCGCTGACGAGATCGACATAGCCGGACATGGTGTTCTCCGGCCCCGGCAGCGGCACCTGGCGCAGCACCAGCGGGCGGGACGAGATCGATTGCAGCGCCGATAACACCTCGCTGACGCGCGTTTCCGCAGTATCGAGCTTGTTGATGAACACCATGTGCGGGACTTCGTGATCATCGAGGAACTTGAAGATCGGCCCCAGCGTCAGGGCGCGTTCCGTCTCCGGCTCGCATACGACCACGGCGATATCGGCGACGAGCATCGCGCACTGCGCCTCCCAGGCGAGCTCGACCGAGCCCGGACAATCGAGGAAGGTCCAGGGATCGCCGAGATAGCTCGCATGGGCGACATTGATCTCCGTCGACATCTGGCGGGCGCGCGCCTCGAGCGCGTGGTCGCCCACCGTGTTGCCGTCCTTCTGCGTGCCGCGCCGGGTGATCGCGCCGGCGGCAAAGAGCAGCGCCTCGAGGAGCGAGGTCTTGCCCGAGAGATAGGGCCCCACCAATGCCGCGCAACGCGGCCCGGACGGTCTGTCGTTCATGCACGCCTCCTCGGTGTTCCCTGGGAACGACGCTTGCGCATCCTCTTTTATGAGACGATGGTCGCAAGGCGAAGCGCGGCTGGCAACGGGAATTTTTAGGACGCGCGCGCGAGCGTCCCGTGGCCGCCACCCGCTTTCGCGATTGCTGGGGCAGGCGCGTTGCCGCTACTGTCGCGGCAAAATTCCGGGCGGGATCGAGCCGCGCGGTGAACGGAGGAGGAGACGGCGATGCGGCGCGCGCTAGGGGTAGCTGCGGCCTTGACGGTGTGCGCGGCCCGCACGCGGCGCGCGCCATGACCTTTTCCCTTTTCGTCGAGCAGCTCTTCAACGGTGTCCAGTTCGGGATGATGCTGTTCCTGATGGCGGTCGGCGTCACCCTGGTATTCGGGATCATGCGCGTCATCAATCTCGCGCACGGCTCGCTCTTCATGCTGGGCGGTTATTTCCTGGTGGCCGCCTATCAGGTGACGGGGAGCTATTGGCTGGCGCTGCCGCTGGCGCTGGCCGGCGTCGTCGCCGCGGCGGCGGTGCTGGAGATCCTGGTGCTGCGGCCGCTCTATCGGCGCGGGCCGCTCGACCAGGTGCTGGCGACCTTCGGCCTCACCATGTTCTTCAACGAGGCGGTGGTGGTGATCTGGGGCCGCGTGCCGCTCAACCTCGACATTCCGCCGTTCCTGAGCGGCCATGTCGCGATCTTTCCCGGCGTCATCTATCCCGTCTATCGCCTGGCCATCACCGTGGCGGCGATCGTGTGCGGCGGGCTTCTCTATCTCCTGATCGTGCACACGCGGCTGGGTGCGCTCATCCGCGCCGGCAGCGACAAGCGCGAGATCGTCGCGGCGCTGGGGGTCAATATCGGCCTCCTCTATACCGTGGTGTTCGCCGTCGGTGCCGCGCTCGCGGGGCTCGCCGGAATGATGACGGGGCCGCTCCTGTCGGTGGAATCCGGCATGGGCGATCCGATCCTGATCCTCACCTTGGTGGTGATCGTGATCGGCGGCGCGGGCTCGGTGCGGGGTGCGCTCGTCGGCGCGCTCATGGTCGGGATCTTCGACACGTTCAGCCGGGTGCTGGTGCCGCGCCTCTTCGGGTTGAGCGCGGGGACGGCGCTCGTGGGCATGGCGGATTACGTGCTGATGGCGGCGGTGCTGGTCTACAGCCGCACCGGGCTTTTTGCCGCGCACCGGGGCTGAGAGCATGCGCTTCAACCGCCGCACGGCTCTCCACCTGGTGCTCCTCGCGCTGGCGCTCGCGGTGCCGCTTCTCGGCAACACCTATTACACGCGCTTTGCCACGCAGATTGCGATGTACGGCATGGCGGCGCTCAGCGTCGATCTGCTGTTGGGGTATGTCGGGCTCATCACCTTCGGCCAGGCCGCCTTCGTCGGCGTCGGCGCCTATGTCACGGGGATGCTGACGGTCGCGGGCGTCAACGACGCGCTCATCGTGTGGCCGGCGGCGGTACTGGCGGCGGTCGCCTTCGCACTCATCATCGGCGCGCTGTCGCTGCGCACCGAGGGATTCCAGTTCATCATGGTGACGCTGGCCTTCGCGCAGATGGTCTATTACATCGCGCAGAGCCTGCGCGCCTATGGCGGCGACAACGGCTTCACCATGCCCCGGCGCAACGACATTGCCGGGCTCAGCCTCGCCAACCACACCGTCTTCTACTATGTCGTCCTGGCGCTCCTGGTGGCGGTGATGGTGGTCACCAGCCGCCTGGTCAAATCGGAATTCGGCCTGGTAATCCAAGGGCGGCGCGACAACGAGCGCCGGCTGGCCGCCATCGGCTTCGCGCCCTTCCCCTACAAGTACGGCGCCTTCCTCATCGCCGCCGGGATCGCCGGTCTTTCCGGCGCGCTGATGGCCAACCACGCGCGCTTCGTCAGCCCGGCGATCGTGAGCTGGCAGGTGTCGGGCCAGCTTCTGGCGATGGTCATCCTGGGCTCGGCCGGCACGCTGATGGGGTCGGTGTTCGGCGCCGCCATCTATCTCGTCTTCCAGCAGGTGCTGTCGGACTATACCGACCACTGGATGATCTTCTTCGGCCCGCTTCTGGTCGTGCGGGTGCTCTTCGTCAAGGAGGGGGTGTGGGGCATCCTGGTGCGCATGCTGGGCGCCCAAGACCGCGCCGTCCCGCGCGTTGTTCCCTCCGATCGTGGAGCGGCAGAATGAGCGCGGTGCTGCTGGAGACCGACGGCCTCGCCAAGAGCTTCGGCGCGCTCAGGGTGACGAACGATGTCTCGCTCACCGTGGCGGCGGGCGAGGTTCACGCCCTCATCGGCCCCAATGGCGCCGGCAAGACGACGCTCATCGGCCAGATCACCGGCGAACTCAGGCCCGACCGCGGCGCCGTCCGCTTTGCCGGACGCGATATCACCACGCTGGCCACCGCCGAGCGCGCGCGCCTCGGCCTTGCCCGCTCGTTCCAGATCACCAGCATCTTTCCGAGCTTCACCGCCGAGGGCAACGTCGCCCTGGCCGTGCAGGCGACGGAGCAGCACAGTTTCCGCTTCTGGCGGCCGGCCGAGGCGATCGAGCGGCTGCGCCAGCCGGCGCGGCAGTTGCTGCGCGATCTGGGCCTGGCCGAGCGTGCGTCCACCGTCGCCGCCGGCATGGCGCATGGTGAGCACCGCCAGCTCGAGATCGCCATGGCGCTCGCGACCAAGCCGCGCATGCTGCTCCTCGACGAGCCCATGGCCGGGCTCGGCATCTGAAGAATCGGAGGCGATGCTGGCATTGCTCGCGCGCCTCAAGGGCCAATACGGCATCCTCCTCATCGAGCACGACATGGATGTCGTGTTCTCGCTCGCCGACCGCATCTCGGTGCTGGTGGAGGGCAGCATCATCGCCTCCGGCAGCGCCGACACCATCCGCAACGATCCCAAGGTGCGCATCGCCTATCTCGGCGAGGACGACGAGCTCGGAGACGGCCATGCTCACGGTTGAGGGGCTCGAGACGAGCTACGGCCAGAGCCAGGTGCTGTTCCAGGTCGCCTTCGAGGTGCGTCACGGCGAGGTGGTGACCCTCATTGGCCGCAACGGCATGGGCAAGACGACGACGGTGCGCTCGATCATGGGCATGACCCCGCCGCATGGCGGCTCGATCCAGTTCGAGGGCAAGGAGCTGCGCGGCCTGGCGCCGTTCCGTATCGCCCGCATGGGGTTGGGGCTGGTGCCGGAGGGGCGTGGCATCTTCAGCTCGCTGACCGTGTGGGAGAACCTGACCGCCACGGCATCGCCCGGGCCCGCCCGCGCGCGGCGCTGGACGATCGAGACGGTGGTGGCGCTCTTTCCCTGGCTCAGGGAGCGGCGCAACCAGTTGGGCGCGCATCTTTCCGGCGGCGAGCAGCAGATGCTGGCGATCGCGCGCGCGCTCATGACCAACCCCGAGCTGCTCATCCTCGACGAGGCGACCGAGGGCCTGGCGCCGCTCATCCGCCAGGAGATCTGGCGCGTGCTGGCCAAGCTCAAGGAGGCGGGGCAGTCGATCCTGCTCATCGACAAGAACCTGCGCGTGCTGACGCGCCTTGCCGACCGGCACTATGTCATCGAGCGCGGCCGGGTGCGCTGGAGCGGCGACAGCGCGGCCCTCGTCGCCAACTACGACGCCGTGCGCAGCTTCGTCGGGGTCTGACGCGCGATCGGTTGAAGTTGAAACAATCCTTGTCAGCCGTCATTGCGAGCGCAAGCGAAGCAATCTCCAATCGGCGGGAGCTTGCTTCGTCGCTCTCGCTCCTCGCAATGACATCGCTGATTCAATTCGAAACAATCATGCTCCAGACATGAAAAGTGATCCACCCTGATGGATCGCGCCTACGCCGCGTAGATCCAGAAATCGGCCAGCGTGGTTGCGCCCGGGGCCGGCAGCGGGCCGGGCACCTGCACGCATTCGAAGGGATGCGGCGCCTTGCCATAGCGGCTCGCCCAGGCGATCGAGATGCCCGGAAACTCCCTCACATCGGTGACGAAATACTGGGCGCGCACGATGTTGCGTCCGCTCACGCCCACGGCCTTGCACACCGCCTCGGCATAGTCGAGGAGCGTCGCGCCCTGCACCTGGCCGGAATAGTCCAGGCCATCGAAGGCCGCCGCCTGGGCGACACCCGCGACATAGCTGTCGGCGCCGATCGCCATCAGGCCCGAGGGGAACACCAATTCGCCGGCGCGAACGCACGGCCCCTGCGCCGCGAGCTTAGGAATGTCGACCGTGACGATTTCCTTCTTGCGCCTTGCATCGTTCTTGAGCGCGATCAGGTTGATCTCGAGATACATCTCGGTCATGGCGAAGCCCTTGGTCGGGATCACCGTGACCGCGCACGGGTGGTCCTTGAAAATTCCCGACCACACATCGAAGAAATCCGGAATGTCGGCCGTGGAATCGACATAGACCTGCGCCTTCAGCACATTGGCGAGCGACGAGCCGCCGGCGACGAGGACGGTTTCCAGATGCTTCATCGCCGCCGCGGTCTGGGCGCGGATCGGCAGCGGTTGAATCCAGCGCTGGCCCGGACGGGGCAGGGTGGTCGGATCGACCGTGCCGTTCGCGTCCTCCGGTCCCGAACCCGCGGTGAAGACGAAATCGTTGCAGGTGACGAGCGGCGCATAGCCCGAGAGCGGCGGCACGTAGGAATTGGTCGGACGAAACGGTTCGATCGCGTAGGCCGCGTCCGGCATCACCGCTACCAGCGACGCCGAAGCGTTCGTGCGCGCGCAGAAACATCGCTCCATGATGAGCGACGTGCTGGGCGGGGTGTATTTGCCGAACCCCTGGCCGCGCGCGAGGTGATAGGCGCGCACCGCGTCCGCGCTCGAATAATACTGATCGACGCGCACGCTGTGCTGCAGGTCCGAGCCCAGCTCCTTCAGCGTCCGCGCGAAGCGGTCGATCAGGTAGTCGGCCTCGCGCCGCAACGCCGGCGTGCCGGCGGCGGGATAGCCTGGCGGCCCTTCGACCTCCGGCACCAGACCGCGCGCGGGATCGAATCCGGCATAGCCCGTGAGGAAAAGCCACGGTCCCGCCTTCACCGCATAGGCATAGCTCGTCTCGCTGCCGGCCAGATGCGGCACCGAGCGCACGACGATGTCCGACGCGGCCGGCGTGCGCTCGGTGGGCGCTGCGGCGCCGCCGCCTGCCTGCGCGAGCGCGATATCGGGCGCGACGGCGCCGGCGGCGGCAAGCGTCGCCCCGGTCAGGAAATTGCGGCGACCAAGGCCCGACCGCTCGTTCCGCTTCGACATCGCTTCCTCCGAGGAGCCGTTCACCGCCACAACTCCTTGCTGGCCAGGCGCGCACCTTCGACGAGGGCTTCGAACTTGGCCCACACGATGGTCGGATGGATCTCGGGGTCGGCGCTGGGGTGGCTGGCAAAGCCGCAATCGGCGCCGGCGATGACGCGCTCGCGCCCGACGACGCCGGCATAGCGCACGAGGCGTTGCGCGATAAGCTCGGGATGCTCGACCAGCACGGTGGTATGCGAGATCACGCCGGGGATGAGCGCCTTGCCCTCGGGCAGCTTGACCTCTTCCCACAGGCGCCATTCATGCTCGTGGCGCGGATTGGCTGCCTCGAAGGAATAGGCGCCGGCGTGGATGGTGAGGATGATGTCGGCGAGGTGCTTGAGCTCGAGGTCGTGCACGCGCGGGCCCATGTTGATGCCATAGCAGGTGTGATGGCGCACCATCTCCTCGGGAATACCTCTGAGCGCGTGGTTGAGCGCCTCCACGCGCGGGCCCGCCCACCGGCGCATCTCCGCGACCGATAGCCCGGGGGTCGCGGTGTAGTGCGACACGATGCGGGGATCGTCGATCTGCAGCATCAGTCCGGCGTCGATGATGGCGCGGTATTCCTCGCGCATCGCATCGGCGATGGCGAAGAGATATTCGTCCTCGCTCTTGTAGAAGGCGTTGCGGTTCCAGCCTTCGATGCTCGCGGGCGAGGCGGCCGGCATGAACGCCGTTGCGCCCGAGGTGCCGGCGAGCGCCGCCTTGAGGTTGGCGATGTCGGTGGCGACCAGCGACCCGCCGCGGTAGGTGACAGGCGCGGTGCAGACCAGATGCGGTGGCCGCGAGCCCGGCGCGCGCCCCTGGCCGCTGCTCGCATAGAATTCGGGGAACGCCAGATACTCGCGCGAGCCGGCGAAGGACGGGCGCTGATGTTCCGGCGTGTCGCGCTCGAACCCGCCCAGGCGCTGGTTCACATAGGCGACGAAGCTCGGCTTCGAATTCCTCGCCGTCGGCGATGATATCGATGCCGAGCGCCACCTGCCGGGCGACGACCTCGGCCACGGCCGCTTTCACCGCGGCATCATAGGCGGCGCCATCGACCGGCCTGTCCTGCTGGCGCGCTACCATCATCGCGACGAGGGCGGCCGGCCGCGGCAGGCTGCCGACATGGGTGGTCAGGATGCGATCCTGCTTGCGGTTCATGCGCGCCCTCCTCGGCATCATGTGCGGTCGAGCGAAGAGTGGCGAACCGGCCCCGCTGCGGTCAAGCGTGGTGGTCAGTCCGCGATGACGTGGATCGATCCGGCTTCGATCTCGGCGGCGATGGAGCATCCCGGCGCCAGGCTCAGGGTTCGGACCTGGCGCGCCAGGACATAGGCGTTGAGGGGAAAGCCGCAATCGAGCTCGATGCGGCAGAGCGCGCCCTGATTGCGGATCGCTACGATGCGCGCGGCGAGCCGGTTGATGGGCGCGGCCGGCGCGGCCGGGGACGGTCCTGCCGGTTCGAGGCTCACGTCTTCCGCCCGGATGCACACGCGCACATCACGGGCGCTGCCGGGAACGGTCGTCTCGGCATGCAGGATGCGATCGCCGATGGCGATGGCGAGGCGCCCGTCGGCGCTGCCGGTGATGCGCCCCGCCAGGATGTTCTCGACGCCCACGCAGGCGGCGACGAACGCGTTGACCGGGCGCCGGAAGATGTCGGCGGCTTGGCCCGACTGCACCGGCCTTCCCTGGCGCAGGACGATGATCTTGTCGGCGAGGATGGCCGCGTCCGCGCGATCGTGGGTGACGAAGATCGCGGGGATGCGTAGGTGCCGGAGAAAGTGGTGCAGCTCGTCGCGCAGATCGTCCCGCGTGGGCGCATCGAGCGCCGAGAACGGCTCGTCGAAGAGGAAAAGATCGGGATGGGCGGCGAGCGCCCGCGCCAGGGCGACGCGTTGCTTCTCGCCGGGGCTCAGCGTGTCCGGGTGCCGCGCCGCCAGGGCCGTGATCCCGAACTCACGCATGAGCGCATCGACGCCGCGCGCCGGTGACGCTGGCCGTCCGCGCCGGCCCAATCCGAGCGCGATGTTGCGGGCCACCGTCAGATGCGGGAAGAGGCCGAAATCCTGGAACATCAGCCCGACATTGCGATGCTCGGGCGCCAGCCGCGTCACATCGCGCCCACCGATCACGATGCGCCCCGAGCGATAGCGATGAAACCCGGCGATCGCCTCGAGGCTCACGGATTTCCCGGCGCCGTTGGGACCGAGGATCACCAGGATTTCGTCGCGCTCGAGCGCCAGGTCGAGGTTCTCGAGCGCGAAGGCGCCGAGGCTGAGCGAGAGGTTCTCCACGCTGACGCCGGCGCCGTTCATCGTCCTGTCCCGTCCCGCACGCCGACGCCATAGACGACGTGGCGCAAGAGGACGAAGAGCGCCAGCGACACCGCCAGCAGCAGCACCGCCGCCGCCGCCGCGTCATCGAGCCCATAGCGCAGGAACATCTCGTAGATCTGCACCGGCGCCGTCATCGGGTAATAGACGAGCAGGATGACCGCGCCGAACTCGCTGATGGCGCGGGCATAGGTGAGGGTGAGGCCGGTCATGATGCTGCGCCATGACAGCGGCAGGGTGATCGCGAAGAGGGTGCGCCACGGACCCATGCCGAGCGTGCGCGCCACCTTCTCGAGCCGGGGGTCGACCGCTTCGAAGCCGATCCGCGCCGCATTGACCGTATAGGGAACCGACACGAACAGCATGGCGACGACGATGCCGGCGATGGTGCCCCAGAATTCGAGCCCCAGCAGCGCATCGGCCGGCGCGCCCAGGAAGCCGCGCCGCCCGAACACCATAAGGAGCGCGATCCCCGCCACCGTATGCGGCACCGCCAGCGGCAGGTCGATGATGGCGGCGATGACGCTTTTCCCGGGAAACGCCGCGCGCGCCAGCACATAGGCGAGCGGAACGCCGAAGAGCGCCGCGACCGCGGCGGTCAGAAACGCCGCCTCGAGACTCAATGCCAGCGCCTGGCGTACGTCGAGCTGGCCCGCGACCCGCCGCAGGCTCGCCCAGGACGGCTGGGCCGCGAGCGCCACCAGTGGCAGCACGACGAAGGCCAGAAGCACGCTCCCCAGGAGCGAGAACACCAGGAACACGCCATAGCGGCGGCCGGGCGCGATGCCGCGCTGTCGCGTCGCGTTCTCCGTCCCGCTCAGCACCCGATCACGCGCCCGGCCATGGCTTCACCATCGCCTGGAGCGCCGCCGGCATCGCGTCGCGGTTGACGGCGTAGGCGGGATCGAGCCGGGCGAAGCCGTTCTGCTGCATCACCGCCTGGCCTTCCGGACCGAGCAGGAAGGCTACGAATTTCTCGGCCGAGGCGGCCTGCGCGGCCTCGCGCGGGATGGTCACGGCATAGACGATGGGACGGCCGGTGAGGTCGCCGTTCTTGGTGTGCGCCACGGCCTGCCCATAGAGCGATGCGAACTGGGGATCGCCGAGATCGATCCTGGCGGGCAGGTCGAGAAACTTGAAGTGATGCTGGAGCGCATCGGAACGATAGATCGCGAGATAGTCGATCTGGCCGAGCTGCAACGCCGAGATGAGCAAGGTCTCGGTATCGCGCATGTTGGCGCGCGGCGCATTCGCCAGGATCTTCGTGGCGAGATCGGGGACGCCGTAGAATTTCTCGGCGAGGCTCAGCATCTGCACCGTCTGGTAGCCGGACGGGTCGGTGTCCGGGTCCGACCGGCCGATCTCCACCCCCGGCCGCGCCAGCACCTGATACCAGTTCGAAGGCCCGATCTCGTCGGCGAACTTGCTTTGCGGGGTATAGACGAAGGTGATGGCGTTGCGGGCGAAGCCGGCGAACCACGTGGCATGGCCCTGCGCGCCGTCCTTGCCGAACAGATATTTCGGAATGACGTCATAGTCGGCGACGGCGATGAGATCGGCCGGCTCGTCGAGTTCGGTGATCTCCTTCGCCATCTTGACGCTGCCGCCGAATTGCGGATGCACCACGACGCCCGGGTTTTTCTGCTGGAATAGCGCGTCGAGCTGGCGGAACGGCACCGCGAGCGTGCCCGCGGCAAGCAGCGTCAGCGCCTCGGGCTCGGCCGCCCGTCCCGCCGGCGCCAGAGCGACGCTCGCCAGTGCGACGGCGCCCATCAACAGCTTGGTACCCCGTCCCATTTCCCCACCTCCCGCTTATCATATTCAGCCTTGACCATGCCCCAAACGCCGACCGAGCGGAACCCGTGCCTGCTCCAACCGAATTGGGTTGCGCGGGCGCGGCGCATGACCGCCTGCGCCGGGCGCTTGCCTTCGTTTTGCGCGGTGGCCATCATGGGCGGAACGTCGGCTCGCCGTCAGGCGGGCTCAGAGAGACGACCATGCCACCAAGGGGAGGGACGGATCATGGCGACGGCGCACGGCAGCAAGGAAATCGAGGCCGAGCTTCTACGCTTGGATGATGAGCGCAGTCGGGCGATGATGGCCCAGGATATCGGCGTGCTCGGCCGGCTCATGTCGGACGCGATCGTCTATACGCACTCCTCGGGGCGGCTGGACAGCAAGGCGAGCTTCATCGCTTCGATTTCTCAGGGCACCGTCAAATATCGCCGCATCGAGCGCAAGGATGTCGCGGTCAGCGTCCGCGACGGGTTCGCCTTTCTCACCGGCGTGACCGAAATCGATGTCGAAACCGGTGGCCAGGTGCGGCATCTCAATTTGCGGTTTTCCAATGTGTGGGAAGAGACGCCGTCGGGCTGGCAGCAGATCGTCTGGCAGACCACGCCGATTGCGCCGCGATAGACCGCAAAGCTGCACCGCACCAGATACAGGAAAGGCAAGGAAGCGATGATCGACCTTTATTTCTGGACCACCGACAACGGCCGCAAGGCGCTCCAGGCGATCGAGGAAACCGGCCTGCCGTATCGGCGCCGTCCGGTGAACATCGGCAAGAAAGAGCAGTTCGCGCCCGAGTTCCTGAAGATCAGCCCGGGCCACAAGATCCCGGCGCTGGTCGATGATGACGGGCCCGGCCATGCCCGCGTGAGCCTGTGCGAATCCGGCGCCATCCTCATATACCTGGCGGAGAAAGCGGGCGGCGCGCTCTATCCCGCCGAGCCGGTGCTGCGCACCGCGGTCGATCAGTGGTTCTTCTATGGCACCTCGACCTTCACGCCGCTCGCGCAGCAATATGGACTCTTCACGCATCGATTTCCCGAAGACGTGCCGGCGGCCAAGAAGCACTACGAAGCCCAGCTCCGCGACATGTTCGGCATTTTCGACAAGCACCTCGCCGAGAACCAGTACATGGCCGGCGACTATTCGATCGCCGACATCTCCAGCTATCCCGACATCCACATTCACGGCAAGCTCGGCCTCGGTCTTGGCGACTATCCGAACCTTCAGCGCTGGCATGACGCCATCGCCGCACGCCCCGCCGTTCAGCGCGCCTGGGCCGAGATCTAGCCGCGACGCGGTCCTGCCCGGCCGCGCTTAGCTCGCGCGCAGAAGGAGCGACCCATGGTGTATCCCGATAGCGCGGTCGTGCCGGACTATCTGAGGATGCTCCGGCTCGATGGGCGCGGCATGGTGGTCCTCGGTGCTGGCCAGGGCATCGGGCGCCAGGCCGCGCATGCCCTGGCGCAGGCCGGCGCGCGGATCTTCTGCGTCGATCTCGATGCGGCGCGGGCGGCGACGGTGGCCGGCGAGGTCGGCGGCATCGCGTGTCGTGCCGATGCGACCAAGCGTGCCGACGTGGAACGCGTTTTCCGCGAGGCCCGGTCGGCGCTGGAGGGCAAAGTGAATGGGCTGGTGGATGTCGTCGGCGTGGCGCGGTTGGGCCCGATGTCCGACGTCGACGACGCCGCGTGGGACGCCCAGTTCGACATCGTCGTGCGGCACGCCTTTCTCGCCATACAAATCGGTGGTGAGGCGATCGCTGCAGCGGGCGGCGGGTCCATGACCTTCGTCGGCTCGGTTTCCGGCACGCATACGCTGATTCAACAAGCCGTCTACGGCACGGCGAAAGCCGCGCTCCATCACCTCGTGCGCTATGCGGCGCAGGAACTGGGACCGAAAAATGTCCGCGTCAATGCCGTCGCGCCGGGGGTCGTGCGCACGCCGCGCCTGTTAGACATGATCGATGACGCCTTGTGGCAGGAAATCGGCGCCGCCATTCCGTTGGGCCGCGTCGCCGTGCCGGAGGAGATCGCCCGCGCCCTGCTGTTCTTGACCTCGGATCTCGCGGCTTACGTGACCGGCAACATCCTCAGTCTCGACGGCGGCGTCGCTGCGGTCACCGGGCTGCCCCAGATCAGGCGGACGCGGCCTGTCCCTCCCGCGGAACCTCGATGAGCGGTGCGCGTCAGCCCCACACCTGGTGCGCGACCTCGACGATGCGGGCGAGCTTGCGCTCGACGGTGCCGGGAGGCAGCCGGCCGGGGCGCGCGTTGCTGGAAAAGCCGCATTGCGGCGAGAGGCAAAGCTGCTCCAGCGGCACCGAGCGCGCGGCCTCGCCGATGCGCCGCTTCAAGGCGTCGGCCGTCTCGATTTCCGCGAGCTTCGTCGACACCAGGCCCAGCACCACCTTCTTGCCCTTGGGCACGAAGCGCAGCGGCGTGAAATCGCCGGCGCGCGGCGTGTCGTATTCGAGGAAGAACCCGTCCACCGCGAGGCGGTTGAAGATACGGTCGGCGATCGGCTCGTAGCCGCCATCGGCCATGCCGTTGTCGCGGTTGCCGCGGCAGAAATGGACGCACACGGTCATGCCGGCGGGGCGGTCCTTGATCGACGCGTTGATGGCGTCGATGTAGGTGTCGATCAGCTCTTCCGGATTCTCGCCGCGCTCCCTGACGATGTCGCGGTTCTTGGGGTCGCACAGCACCGCCAGCGGCACCTCGTCCATCTGCAGATAGGTGCAGCCGCGCGACGGCGAGATCGGCGATCTCCTCGCGCATGATGCGGGCGAGATCGGCAAAGAACAGCCCGCGATCGGGATAGACCGTGCGGTCGAGCAGCGCGTCGCCGTTGAAATGCGCGATCGACGGGGTTGGCACGTTGGCCTTGATCGGGCGCTTCGTCATCGCCTTCAACGCCGAGAAATCCTCGGCCGACAGCGGCTCGCGCCGCTTGAGCCGGCCCACCGCCTTGGGCTCGCCGACCGCGGCCCACTCGGTGCCGTCATACATCCGGAACATGAAGGCGGGCGGCGACGGCTCCTTGGAGAACCCGTCGCATTTCTCGAACAGGAATTCGCGCCATCCGGTCTTGGGAAACTCGCCATCGGTGATGGCGCCGATGCCGACCCGCTCCTGCATCGCCACGATCTCGGCGATGGCATCGTGCTCGAGCCGCTTCAAGACTTCGCGCTTGATCTTGCCGGCGGCAAAATCCGCGCGCGCCTGCAGCAGCGCGTCGGGCCGCGGGAAGCTGCCGACATGCTCGGCGCGGTAGGGCGCCTTGTCGTCTGCCATGATCGATCTCTCCCTCATTGGAGGTGCTCGGCGCCAACTGAACCGTATGGCGCGGCCCGCCGGCAAGCGGTTTCTTCGGCCGCGTCGGGAGTGCGGAAAGCCTGAGGGTTACGGCGTCGCCGTCTCGCGGGCGCGTGCGCGCCGCGTGACCACCATTTCCTGATGGAGACACCGGATCGTGTTGCTGCCGGTGAAGCGGAACAGGAAAGGCAGCAGCCCGTGCACCATGCAGGCAATGCCGCCGATCACCATGCGCGCGCCGAACCCCGACGCCGTCAGGAGATGTTCGGCATAGGTCTCGCCGACCGAGGCGGGATGCGTGGTGAAAAGTGCGCGGACGCTCATGGAAGCGAGAGTAGGCGATTCAGGCAGGAAAACGTTTGCAAACTGGACCGTGTTTGTGCCAGGAAAGGGTATTAATTACTGGAAATATCAAAAATATGAGCAAATGATGCCCCTAGATGCCAAAGACCGAAAAATCCTCGACCTGCTGCAGCGGGACGCGACGCTGCCGATTGGCGTCATCGCCGAGCGCGTCGGCCTGTCGCCGTCGCCGTGCTGGCGCCGGATCCAGCAGCTCGAGGAAGCCGGCGTCATCACCGGGCGGGTGGCGCTGCTCGATCCGCACAAGCTCAATCTCGGCGTGACGGTGTTCGTGGCGATCCGCACCAACCAGCACGAGCTCGAGTGGCTCGAGAAATTCGCGCGCGTCGTGCGCGAGATGCCGCAGGTCGTCGAATTCTACCGCATGAGCGGCGACGTTGATTACCTCCTGCGGGTCGTCGTGCCCGACATCGCCGCCTACGACGATTTCTACCGCCGGCTCATCAAGCGCATCCCGCTCACCGACGTGAGCTCGAGTTTCGCCATGGAAACTATCAAATGCACGACGGTGCTGCCGCTGGACTATGCGACGTGAGGGTCATCGCGCGGTCGTGCGCATCTCGATATCGCTTGCGGTCTTCGGCTGCGGCTCCCACCCGCCGCCGAGCGCCTTGTAAACCGCGACGAGATCGGTCGAGACGGTGGTCGTGCTGTCGGCGAGCGAGAGTTCCGCCTGCTGCAGGCTGCGTTCGGCATCGAGCACATCGAGGAAGCTGGTGACGCCGCTGCCATAGCGCTGCTCCGCCAGCGTCAGCGCTTCCCGGTTCTGCGCTACCGTCGCTGCGAGCGAGGTGCGGCGGCTCTGCTCGAGGCCATAGGCGGCGAGCGCATTTTCCACGTCATGCAGCGCCGCCAGGACGGTACGGGCGTAGGCGACCGCGGCCTCTTTGGTCTTGGCGTCCTGAAGCCGGATCGTGGCCCGGCGCTGGCCGCCATTGAAGATCGGCAGCTCGAGATTGGGACCGATCGACAGGAAACGACTTGCCCAACTGCCAAGATCGTCGAAGCGCTGTGCCTGCAGGCCGATATCGGCAGTGAGCGTCAGGCGGGGGAAAAGATCCGCCACGGCGACCCCGACGCGCGCGGTCGCGGCATGGAGCTCAGCCTCCGCGGCGCGGATATCGGGGCGCCGGCGCACGAGATCGGCGGGAAGCCCCACCGGCACCAGCGGCGGAACCGGCGGGACCGGCGCCACGGTCGCGAGTTCGGCGCGCAGCGCGCCCGGCTCGCGGCCGAGCAGAAAGCTGAGCTGGTTGATGTCCAGGGTGGTGCGGCTCTGCACCGTGGGAAGCTCGGCCTCGGTGGTGGTGACCTGGGCCGCGGCATTGACGACATCGAGATCGGTGCCCATTCCGGCACGACGGCGGTCGCGCGCGAGATCGTAGGCGTCGCGCTGGGTCTTCAGGTTTTGCTCCAGAATGGAACGCCGCAGCTGCGCGCCGCGCAGATCGATATAGGTCCGCGCGACATCGCCCAGCAGCGAGATCAGCACATCCCGGCTGTCCTCGATCGATGCCGTGGTGTCGGCATCGGCCGCTTCGACGGAACGCCGGACGCGGCCGAAGAGGTCGATCTCCCAGGATGAGTCGAAGCCATACTGGTATTGGTCGAAGGGATTTTGCAGGCCCGGCAGCGCGCCGCTCACGCCTCCCGCGGGGCCGCCGCCGCCATGCGCCGCGCCGGCAAATCCGCCGATGAGCGAGGTCAGGGCGGTCTGCTCGCTGATGCGCTGGCGCGTGTAGGAGGCGTTGCCGGACAAGGTCGGCCATTGCGCGGCGCCGGCGACATCGCGCTGCGCCCGCGCTTCGGCAATGCGGATGACGGCCTGGCGCAGGTCGAGATTGGATGCTGTGGCGCGCTCGATCAACGACGTGAGGGTGGGATCATCGAAGCTCGTCCACCATGCTGCGAGCGTTACCGGCGTCGGCGCGGGGGTGCTCGTCTCCGCCCGCGCCGGCACGGGCTTGAGCGCCGCGTCTGTCCAGGCGGGGGGTGTGGCCGCATGCGGCGGCACGAAATCGGGTCCGACCGTGCAGCCTTGCAGCAGCACGCCCAACATGAAAACTCCGAGCACGGGACGATCGGTTCGCATGGGCACCTCACTCGAACCCGCGGCGGAACCGCCACGCGGTTCCGGAAAGCGTGATCACGGCGATGATTGCCATCGGCCACAGGTCCGGCATCAACTGGCCGAAGCCCGCGCCTTCGAGATAGACGCGATGCGCGATGTCGATCGCGTAGACGCAAGGGATTGACCAGTGTCAGGTATTGGAAGATTTCTGGCATGTTGCTGATCGGCGTCGTCAGCCCCGAAAGGAGCGCCAACGGCATCATCACGACGAAGGCGTAGAGCATGGCCTGCTGCATGGTGCCGACGACCGACGACAGCATGAGGCCGATGCCAACGGCCGCCAGCAGAAAGAGCGCAAGGCCGGTATAGAGGGTCACGTAGGAGCCGGCGAAGGGGATGCGGAACCAGAGCTGCGCCACCAGCAGGATCAAGGTCGCCTGAATCATCCCGATCAACATCGACGGCAGGGCCTTGCCGACGATGATCTCCGCCGGCCGAAACGGCGTCACCAGAAGCTGGTCGAAAGTGCCCTGCTCGCGCTCGCGGGCGACGGACATGCGCCGTCAGCAGCAGCGTCTGCAGCAAGGTCAGCGTGCCGATCAGCGCCGGCACCATGTACCAGCGCGTCTCGAGGTTGGGGTTGTACCAGGCGCGCATCGTGACGCTGAGCGCCGGCGCGGTCCCGCCATGGTCCGCCGCCCAGTTGGCGTTGAAGCTGTCGACGATGGCGCTGACATAGGTGAGCGCCGTGCCGGCGGTGTTGGAGTTGCGGCCGTCGGCGATGACCTGAATGTCGGCCGGGCCGCCGGCCATGAGGCGGCGCTCGAAATCCTGGCCGATCTGGATGACGAGCAGGACGCGGCGATCGTCGATCATCGCCTTGATGTCGGCGGCACGTGTCAAGCTGGGCGACGCGCTGGAACACGCCCGACCCGTCGAGCGCCGCCAGCAGCTCGCGCGACGCCGCGCTGCGATCCTGGTCCAGCACCGCGTAGGGCACGTTGTTGAGATCGTAGGTCGCGGCGTAGCCGAAGATCAGGCATTGCAGTATCGGCGGCACGAACAGGCTGACGCGGCTCGCGCGGATCCTTGAGGACGGCCAGCAGTTCCTTGCGGATGAGAGCGAGGATGCGCAGGCAGAGATTCGAGCATCAGCCTGCCTCATGCCAATCTTTTCGTGGCGACCGCCCGCGTCAGGGCGAGGAGCACGGCCGCCATGGCCGCCAGCACGACGGCGTTGGGCACGATGACGCCCCACACTGTCGCCGGCCAGGAACACGGTCTGCAGCAGGGCCACGTAATAGCGGGCCGGCAGCGCGTAGCTGAGCACGCGGACCGCCGCCGGCATGCTGCGCAGGTCGAACAGGAAGCCCGACAGCAACAACGCCGGCAGGAACGTGACGAGCAGCGTCACCATGCTGGAAACGAACTGGCTCTTGGTGATCGAGGAGATCAGCAGCCCGATCGCCAGCGCCACCAGCAGATAGAGCATCGAGACGCCGACCAGGATCAAGACCGAGCCGCGGAACGGAACGTGGAACAGGAACCGGCGGCGAGCATGCACAGGCCGAGCCCGACCATCCCCAGCACGAAATAGGGAATCATCTTGCCCAGCAGGATTTCGCCGGCCCGGACGGGCGTGACGAACAGCGCCTCGAGCGTGCCGCGCTCCCATTCGCGCGCCATCACCAGGGCGGTCAGCAGCGCGCCGATGAGGGTCATGACCAGGACGATGAGGCCGGGCACCAGGAAATAGTGGCTGTCGTCGGCCTCGTTGAACCAGAGCCGGCTCTGCACCACGGACCGAGCCGCCCGGCGCCGCTTCGCTGCCCTTCGGCGGCGCGGCGCGCCGACCATTGGCCGATGGCGCCCTGGGCATAGGCCTCGATGATGCGGGCGCGGTTGGCGTCGGTTCCGTGAGACGAGGATCTGCACCTCCGCATCGCCATTGCTCAGCCGCCGCGCGAAATCCGGGCGGATGCGGACGATGCCGTCGACCTGCTGCTGCGAGCATGAGTTCCTGCGCGCGCGTGCATCGAGGTCAGCAGCCGCGCGTCGAAATAGGGCGACAGCGCGAAGCCTGCCGCGAGCTCGGTCGTCGCCGGCGACGCGTCCTCCAGCACGACCGCCACGGGCACGTTCTTCACGTCGAGCGACAGCGCGTAGCCGAACAGCAGGATCAGCAGCACCGGCATGACGACGCCGATGGCGATGCTGCTGGGATCGCGGACGAGCTGGTATGTCTCCTTGCGCACCAGCGCGCCGACGCGGCGCAGCTTGGCCTGCCCGGGGCGAGCGGGCGCGTCGACGACCGGTGACAGCACCGCTGTCACGGCGACGCCGGGGCATGGTGGTCGCGGGCCTTCTCGACGATGGCGATGAAGGCATCTTC
This sequence comes from uncultured Alphaproteobacteria bacterium, assembly GCA_963832575.1. Classification (GTDB taxonomy): domain Bacteria; phylum Pseudomonadota; class Alphaproteobacteria; order ATCC43930; family CGMCC-115725; genus DATJLY01. The sequence goes on along the minus strand of CAWHUT010000004.1, from coordinate 1,665,577 downwards.
CATGGTCGGCTCGCCCGCCTCGCGCGGCGGCGCGTGACCGCGAACCGTCGGCCGGCGTCCCCTGGGCCAGCACGCGGCCGGCATCGAGGATGGCGACGCGGTCGCAGTATTCGGCCTCTTCCATGAAATGGGTCGTGACGATCACGGTGACGCCTTGCTCGGCCAGCGCCGTGATCCGCTGCCAGAACTCGCGGCGCGCCAGCGGATCGGCGCCGCTGGTCGGCTCGTCGAGGAACAGGATCTCGGGCTCGTGCAGCAAGGCCGCCGCCATCGCCAGGCGCTGCTTGTAGCCGCCGGGCAATTGCCCGCTGGGAAGGGTGCATGAGCTGCGTCAGCTCGAACTGTCTCGATCGCCCAGTCGATCCGCTCGCGCTTGCGGGCGCCGCGCAGCCCATAGGCGCTGGCGAAGAAATCCAGGTTCTCCGTGACCGAGAGCTGGCCGTAGAGCGAGAATTTCTGCGCGACATAGCCGATATGCTGCCGCGCCGAGGCGCGCGCCTTGCGCAGATCGAGACCGGCCACCCGCAACGTCCCGGCGGTGGCGGGCAAGCAGGCCGCACAGCATGCGAAACGTCGTGGTCTTGCCCGCGCCGTTCGGGCCGAGCAGGCCGAAGATCTCGCCGCGGCGGACCTCGAAGCTGACGTGGTCGACGGCGGTGAAGGCGCCGAACTTGCGCACGAGGTCGCGCACCTGGATGACCGTGTCGGGCGCGGACCCCTCGCCGCGATGGTCGAGCGGCATCGCCGCCGAAAAGTGCCGGCCGGCGCCCGCCTGCTGTCGCAACAGCACCATGAACCCGTCTTCGAAGCGCGCCGCCACCGGGACGATGGGAGTGCCGGCGATCGCGTCTTCGTCTTCGCGTGCGGGGCCGTTCTCGGCGCGCACCAGACGCACGTGGCCCGCCTCGGGAACCGCGTCGACGACGCCCGGGTCGTCCAGCAGCCGCGCCTGTAGGCCGCTGGCTTGTTCGCCCGGCGCCGGCTCGGCCTGAAACGTGCGACCGGCGGCCAGCGCGGTGACCTCGCCGGGCGGGCCGGCGGCCAGCACCTTGCCCTCGCGCAGGACGAAGACCTGGTCGCAGCGCTCGGCCTCGTCGAGATAGGAGGTGCTGACCAGCACGGTCAGCGCCTCGGTCGCGCACGAGCTGCACGATGATCTCCCACAGCTCCCGGCGCGACAGCGGATCCACGCCCACGGTCGGCTCGTCCAGCAGCAACAGCGCCGGCGAGCGCACCAGCGTGCAGGCCAGTCCGAGCTTCTGCTTCATCCCGCCCGAGAGGCGGCCGGCGAGACGGCGCGTGAACGGCCCCAGCGCCGTCATTTCCAGGAGCTGGGGATAGCGCTGCGCCCGCTCCGCCGCGCTGACGCCGTGCAGATCGGCATAGAGGTCGAGATTTTCCTGGACGCTCAGATCCTCATAGAGGCCGAACCGCTGCGGCATGTAGGCGATGCGGTCCTGGACCCGCTGCGGCTCGGCGGCCACGTCGATGCCCAGCACCGTGAGCTCGCCCCGATCGACGTGCATCAGGCCGGCGATGAGGCGGATCAGCGTGGTCTTGCCGGCGCCGTCGGGCCCGACCAGCGCCGCGAGCGTGCCGTGATCGACCGCGATGGAAACATCGTCGAGCGCGGTCACGATTTCGCCGGTCTTGCGCCGGAATGACTTGCGCACGTCGCGACCGAGGACGGCGCGATCCATCGCCGCGGCTTGCGTCATCGCGGCGCGTCCGTGGCGGCGTTCGGCGCGCGCCCGGCGGCGCCGCTGAGCGGGAAAGTCACGGTCGCCGGCATGCCCAGGCGCAAATCATCCGCGGGGTCCTTCACGAAGACGCGCACCTCATAGACGAGGCTGGTGCGCAGCTCCGTCGTCTCGACAGTCTTCGGCGTGAATTCCGCAACCGGGGAGATGAAGCCGATCCAGCCGTCGAAGCGCCGGTTGGGGAAGCTGTCGACGGTGACCGCCGCTACCTCGCCCGGGTGAACCTTGCCGAGATCGGACTCCGAGACGTAGGCGCGGACCCATTTCGGATCGATGACCGCGAGCGAGAATACGGGCTTTTGCGGCGAGGCCATCTCGCCCGGCTCCATCAGGCGCGAGCGCACCACCGCATTGACCGGAGCGATCAATGCCGCGTCCGATACCTGCTGCTGCAGCAGGGCAAGATGCGCCCGATCCGCCTGCAGCTGCGCCTCGGCCTGCGCGATGTCTTCCTTGCGCGGACCGGCGACGACGAGATCGCGCGCCTTCTGGTCGACCACGACCTTGGCATCGGCAACATCGAGCGCCGCCTTGGCGTTATCGAGATCCTGCTGGCTTGCGGCGCGCCCGCCCGAAGCCGACGCCAGGTTTCTCAGCCGCTCGAATTGCCGCCGCGCATTGGCCGCGTCGGCCTGGGCGGAGTCGACGGTTGCGCGCGCCTCGGCGATCTCTTCGGGCCGGCTGCCGTTTTGAAGCTTCTCCACGGCCGCCTGCTGCGCCGCCAGTTGCGCCTGGGCTTCGGCGATTTGCGGGTCGAGGCGCCGCGTGTCCAACCGCGCCAGAACCTCGCCCTTGCGCACGCGGTCGCCTTCCTGAACCAGCACCGCCGCGATGCGCTCGCTGTCATTGAACGCCAGGTCGACCTGGCGCAGATCGACATTGCCGTAGAGCACAATCTCGTCGGATGCGCTCGGCCAGTGAGTGTACCAATAGGCAAACCCTGCGCCGCCGCCGAGCAGGAGGAGCACCACGACGGTGAACGCAATGCGGCGCCTCATGATTTCCTCCGGCCGCGCAGGCCGCCAAGGGCGGCCGTGATCTGCGTGCGCAGCGCGTCTTTGACCAATGGCAGGCGATCGTCTGCGAAATCCGGCCACGCCAGCATGCGCAGGCTCGCCTCGCGCGCCGTGCGAAAAAACAAAACTTGGCCGATGAGCGCGAGCGTGCGGACGAGAACCTTTGGATCATTGGCTGGGAGCTCCAGCAACCGGCCGACGACCGCCGCGCCGGCCTCCCCCAGCCGGCGCATGACGCGATTGAAGATGACGTCGAAGGCCTTGGTCGGCTGCGCCTGTTCGCGAATGATGAACAGCACCCATTTCTCAAGCTCGTGCCCGGGGATGACGAGGTCTGCGAAATTGTCGAAGAGGCCGTGGAGCAACTCGAAGAGCCGCGCGCGCGAGGGTTCTTCGCGGGCGAGCGTTTGGGCAATGTGGGACGCGGCCGGTCCGAGGCGCCCTTCGAGCGTTGCGGCGATCTCTTCGGCGCAGGCGAGATAAACGCCTTCCTTGCCGTCGAAATAATACTGCAGGGCGGGCAGGCTGACGCCGGCCGCATCCGCCAGCATCCGCGTCGACGCGCCGCCGAAGCCGTGTTCGCCGAAGACCTCGAGCGCGGCGGCGACGATCTTTGCGCGCGTCTCATCGCCGCGCGGGTAGCCGCCTTTGGGCGGGTGCCTGCGCTTTTCTCGGTGATGGGGAACCGCTTTGGCCTTCGGCATGGGCAACCCTGGATCGACAAATATCTACCAGTCGATAGATATCTATCAATGGATAGCTTTCTGTCAAGTTCCTTGTTTCGAGGTGCGCCGCCCCGCATGCGCGGGGCCGCCCATTGCAAAACCTGCGCGCGGTGGCGAAATCCACCCGCGTGCCGCTGCCTGAACGGGAGTGAGGTAATGGGTTACCGGATCCTTCTCGTAGGCGCGTCGGGCGCCATTGGCAGCCGACTGACGCCGCTCTTGCGCGATGCCGGCCATCACGTGGCCGGGACGACGCGATCGGCCGCCAAAGCCGAGGCACTGCGCCTTCTGGGCGCCGACCCGGTGGTGGTGGACGTCTTCGATGCGGCGGCCTTGTCACGCGCGGCGGCATCGGTCCGGCCGGATATCGTGATCCACCAGTTGACCGATCTTCCCAAGGATCTCGATCCCGCTCAGATGGGCGCGGCGGTCATTCGCAATGCGCGCGTGCGCGACGAAGGGACGCGCAATCTCGTCCAAGCCGCCATTGCGGCGGGCGCCCGTCGTCTGGTCGCGCAAAGCATCGCCTTGGCCTACGCGCCGGGGCCCGAGCCGCATAGGGAAAGCGATCCGCTCGACACAGCGGCGCAGGGAGACCGCGGCATCTCGATCCGCGGCGTCATCGCGCTTGAGGATTTGACGCTGAAATCGCCGCCGCTCGAGGGGGTCGTGCTCCGCTACGGCCAGCTCTACGGGCCCGGAACCCACTCCGCCACGCCGTCGAATTCCGCGCCCATTCACGTCGACGCCGCGGCCTATGCCGCGTTGCTGGCCATCGACCATGGCGGTCCCGGCATCTTCAACATCGCGCAGCCGAACAGCCACGTCACGACCGACAAGGCGCGCGCGGAGCTCGGCTGGAATGCCGATTTCCGCCTGCCGGCGTGACGGATTCGGGCGGGCTCAGGCCTTCTCCAAGCTGCGCTTCTTCTCGGCTTCCATGTCGCGCTTGCCGGCCGAGATATCGAAGCGATTGCCGTCGGGATCGTGGGCGGCATCTTCGACGAAGGGCCGGTCGACCTGGAGATTGTCGCGGCGCGGGTCGTAGGGAGCGAGGCCGCGCGTCGCCATCTTCGCGTAGATCGCCGGCTTCTCCGCGGGGTCGATGGTGAAGCCGAAATGGTTGAGCCCCTTCGGCATGTCCGCCTGGCGGCGATAGATCAGCGCCACGTCCATATAGCCGTCGGTCACCCAGACATCGCCCTTGCTGCGGCCCGTAATGGTCATGCCGTAGACATCGCTATAGAACTCGGCGAGCTTCTCGGGATCGTCGGAGAAGATCGCGATGTGTCGAATGGTGGCCATGGTCGCTCCTGCGGCAGTTCGCGTCATCATAGAGGCGTTGCGATCGTTGGCCTAGACATGCGCGCGTCGCGCGGTGTGGCCGCGTCCTTGCTGCACATCCGGCGAGAGGTTAGATTGCGGCATCGCTCTCAGGAGTGCCGGTATGCCCGCGAAATCGCCGCCGTTTCGGGCCGATCAGGTCGGCAGCCTGTTGCGGCCGGAGAAGCTGAAAGCGGCGCGCGGGCGGTTCCTCGGCCCGCAGACGGCTGACCAGCATCTGGGCGCGCACGACAATGCCGAGTTGCGCGCGGTCGAGGATGAATGCATCCGCGAGGTCGTCGCGATGCAGGAGCGCGCCGGGCTTAAAGCGGTGACCGACGGCGAGTTCCGCCGCCGCAGCTGGCTGACCGAACTGGTGATGAGCCTGGACGGATTTGCCGCCACCCGCACCGGCTCCAACGAGGTCATGTGGCGCAACGAGGCGGGACCGACCGGGAGTTCGACAAAAATCTCGGTCACCGGTCCGATCCGCTGGCGCGCGAGCTCGACTGTGCGGGCCTTCGCGTTTCTCAAAGGCGCGGCGCGCGCGGTGCCGAAAGTGACGCTGCCCGCGCCCAGCGTCGTGCACTTCTCCATGGGCGGCACACGCGGCATCAACAAGGCGATCTATCCTGATGCCGAGGGGTTCTGGCACGATCTCGTCGCCGCCTATCGCCAGGAGCTGGCCGCGCTCGTCGCGGCGGGCGCCACGTACATCCAGATCGACGAAACCGCGATCCCGTGCCTGTGCGATCCCACGCATCGGGCGCAGGTGCGCCAGTGGGGCGAAGACCCCGACGCGCTGCTGCGCCTTTATGCCGAACAGATCAACGCCTGCCTCGACGGACTGCCCGAGCACGTCACCGTGACCTTGCACCAATGCCGCGGCAACCGCGAAGGAAGCTGGATCGCCGATGGCGGCTATGATCCGGTGGCCGACGTGCTCTTCAACGAGATCGGCGTGCACGGCTATTTCCTCGAATACGACACCCCGCGCGCCGGCGGGTTCGAGCCGCTGCGGCTCCTGCCCAAGGGCAAGACCGTCGTGCTCGGCCTCGTCTCCAGCAAAAAGCGCGAACTGGAAAGCGCCGATGAGCTGATGCGGCGCATCGAGGCAGCGGCGAAGTTCGTAGCCCTCGACCAGCTCGCGCTCAGCCCGCAATGCGGCTTCGCCAGCTCGATCCGCGGCAACCCGCTGACCGAGGGCGAGCAGCAGGCGAAGCTCGAACGCATCGTCGAGGTGGCCGACCGCGTCTGGGCTTGAACGGGGAGGGGGAATGAAGGGGAATATCGGATACTGGGTCGCCGCCTTCCTGCTGCTGTCGGCGCCGCTCAGGGCGGAGGACATCAACGCGGTGGTGCCGCTGAGCGGCGGGGCGGGCTTCGTCGGGCATACGGCGCAGCAGGCTTTGCAGCTCGAGGAAAAACTCTTCAACAAGGAGGGCGGCATCAACCGCCGGCCGGTGCATTTCATCGTTCACGACGATGCATCGAACCCGCAGGTCGCGGTGCAGCTTGCGAACGAAATTCTCGGCGGCGGCGCCACCGTCATGCTCGGCTCCTCCATCACCGCGATGTGCAACGCCATGTCGCCGCTCGTCGGCCACAGCGCCGTGATGTACTGCTATTCGCCCGGCATCCATCCCGCGCCCGGCAGCTATATCTTCTCGTCGAGCGCGTCGACCGACGCGACCATCGAGACGCTGATCCGCTATTTCCACTATCGCGGCTGGACGCGGCTTGCCTTCATCACCAGCACGGATTCGAGCGGCCAGGATGGCGACAAGGGCATCGACAAGGCGCTCGCCTTGCCGGAATTCAAGGACGTCGTCGTGGTCGAGCGCGCGCATTTCAACCCGACCGATGTGAGCGTCGCGGCGCAGATCGAGCGCATCCGCGCCGGTCACCCCCAAGCCCTCGTCACCTGGGCCTCGGGCTTGCAGTTCGGGACCGTCCTCAACGGCCTGACGCAGGCCGGACTCGACGTCCCCGTCGCTTCGACCGGAGCCAATCTCTCCTACATCTTCATGACGCAATACAAGGCGATCCTGCCGAAGCAGCTCTTTTTCGCCGGCGGCGCCGCGACCCCGCGCGGCGACATTCCCAAGCTCGATCCGCGGTCGGCGGCGGCGAAGAAGCAATATTACGAACTCTTCGCCGCGGCGGGGCTGGTTCCGGACAATGGCGTGGAGACCGTGTGGGATTGCACCGCGATCGTCGTCGACGCGCTGCGCCATCTCGGGCCGAAGCCCGGCGCCGAGGCGATCCGCGACTATATCGCGCATCTCAAAGGCTATGTCGGCGTCTCCGGCGTCTATGATTTCGTCAAGGAGCCGCAGCGCGGCCTTGGCAAGGATGACGGCGTCATCTCGCGCTGGAACGCCCAGAAGCAGATGTTCGAGGCGATGAGCAACCCGGGCGGCGAACCGATCGTCCGCTAGATCGCGCGGCCCGCGGTTGCTGCCGCGGCCGCGTCAACCGTCGCTGAGATCCGACCCACGCCAAAGCCGCCAAAGAGCCAGAGCAGCACGAGAACGAGCACGACTACGCCCAGAACGCCGCCGAGCCCGGTGCCACCATAGCGGCCGTGAGCGTAGTAGCCGCCCCCTCCGCCAAGGAGAAGAACCAACACGACGATGATCAGAATTGTCCCCATAATCCACCTTCCCTACAAATCGTGGACGCTCCGGCGGCGCCGGGCGTATACGCTATTTCTTCAGTGCGTCCCGCACCGCGTCCTTCACGCCGCCGACGGCGTTCTGGACCTTGCCTTCGGCCTTGTCGGCCTTGCCGTCGGACTGCAACTTGGCATCGCCCGTCGCCTTGCCGATAGCTTCCTTGACGGCGCCCTTGGTTTCTTTCGCGGCACCGGCGATCCTGTCCTTATCCATGGCTTTGTCTCCTGGCTCTGCCGCGGCAATGCGCGGCAGGCTGTGAAATTTCGTGCGTCTGCATTTTCCCCGAGACGATAACCGGTCGCGCTCTGTTACAGCAGCGTCGGAATGTACTTAGCCCGGCCCGGTGCCAGCGTTTTTCGTCATTCGGGCGCAATCTAGGTAGTTTCCGAAGCTGCCGATGGGCCATCGCGCTCGTTACCGTGACGGCAGCTCGTTTCGGTTCGCCGGCTGTAACGCCCAGAAAATTCTCGAAACGGGTGGGGGCCGCACAGCTCGATGCGCTGCTCGCGCGCTATCCCGACGCGCTAGCACCAATGGGACCCAGTCTCGCGCGAGAATGTAGGACAAGGCGCGGTGATCGCTTACGGCCAGGCGGTCGACAGCGTGCCGAACCTGGCCGCTGCGGACGTCATCGTGGCATTCGACAGCGATCTCCTGAGTTCCACGCCCGGGCATCTGCGCTTTGCGCGGCGCGCGGCTCTTCTTCATCTTCTACTTCATCGCCACCGCGATCCAGGGCCTGCATATGCTGGTCGGGCTCTATTGGAGCTTCGTCCATATCGTGTGGCTGGTGCTTTATCCGCTGATCTATCTCGTGGGCCGCGGGTCATGACGCCGCGATTTCGTCCTTTGGCTCTGACCTGGGTGCTGCTGCTGGTCCTGCTGGCGGGCGAATTCGGGGTAAGCTTTCTGCCGCTCGGCCCGGCCGCTCAGCGGTGATGCTGATCATTCCGATCACGGTGAATATATTTTGTGCTGGGAATTGGCGCCTGACGCATTTCTGCGTGATGAGCTGAAGGCAACCGTGTCCGCGTCGCGCGCGTTCAATCGCAACAGGATATTGCGCCAGTCATCCTCGTCGCGGAGCATTTCCGTGGAGCGTCGCTCGATCTTATCGAGAATGCGGCGAAGCTGAGTGAGTTCCGCGGGCTTCAGAAAGGCCAGCATCTCGCTTTCGATCGCATAGCGAAGTCCGGTCGATTTCGCGAAAGACGCCGGTTCCCTTGGCCGAGAGCGAGAGGATCACCCGCCGCCTGTCTTCCTGGTCCTGGCGGCGCGAGACGAAACCCTTGGAGACGAGAGTGTCCACCGCGCGTGTCACCTTGGCGGGCTCGAGGCTGGTGCGTTTGCCGGCCTGCGTCGCCGACAAGGGCGCCTGCACGCCGAGCACAGCCATGACCTTCCACTCCGAGGTCGACAGGCGATAACGCGGTCGATACATGCTGGCGAGAAAACCCGCATAGTAGCCGGCGTAGATGGCGAACCGATAAAAGGTTCTCTCCATCGGGTCGTGGCGGATAGGACGGCCCGCCGGGGTTTTGGCTCGCATTTGGCCTCTCTCTCGGGTTGGCGTACCATATTGATACGCTGGTGCATTGCAAGCACACACGGGGGGACGCCCGCGGTGAGTTTAAGCGATGCGCCAAACAACTATTTGCACTTCGCAAATGTGTGTGATACCGAAGTCTGGGAACCGGGCGGCGCAGGAAAGAGCGGATCGACACATGGCCGCAGGACGCAGGTGCGCAATCCAAGGATCTGCCGAGCGGACCGGGAACGGATCGTCCGGGGGACGACCGTTGTCCTGCCGGATCAACGATCCGACATGAGCCTCATTTCACTCAGGCACGTTTCGCGCAGCTTCGGATCGTTTGTGGCACTGGCAGACATGTCGCTCGAGATCGAGGCTGGCGAGTTCATTTCCATTATCGGCCCGTCCGGATGTGGCAAGTCGACGCTGCTGCAGATCATCGGCGCGCTCTTGTCGCCGACCAGCGGCGAGGTCCGGCTGCGCGACGCGCTCGTGACGGGCCCGTCGCGCGACATGGTCTATGTCTTCCAGCAATATAACCGCTCTCTTCTGCCCTGGCGAACGGTGCGACGGAACGTCGCCTTCGGCCTGGAAGCGTTGGGGCTGAGCCGGCACGAGATCGACAGGAAATGCTCGGAATTCATCGCGCTCGTCGGGCTTGAGGCGTTCGAGCATCACTTCCCGCATCAGCTTTCCGGCGGGATGCAGCAGCGCGTTGCGGTTGCGCGAGCCCTGGCCTATGGCGCCAATGTCATCCTGATGGACGAGCCGTTCGGCTCCGTCGATGCGCAAACGCGGGCGGGCCTGCAGGATCTCCTGCTGAAGCTGTGGCAGGAATACGATTTCACGGTTCTTCTCGTCACGCATGACATCGACGAGGCCATCTATGTGGCGCAAAAGGTTCTCGTCCTGTCGAAATCGCCGGCTGTCATCCGGACCTGCGTCGAGACCAGCCTCGGCTATCCCAGGCACCAGATCAGGACCCGGGAAACCAGCGGCTACCTGGCGCACCGGCGCGCGCTCTATTCCCTGGTCTTTCCGGACGGTCCCGAGGCGCGCGACGCCGCCGTGGACCGGGCGTGATCGGCGGTGACCCTGCTCAAGACGAAATTCGGCGGCTTTCTGTTGATCGCCCTTCTCCTGGTCCTCTGGGAAGCGGTGGCGCGTCTCCATCTCGTTAACTCGGTCGGCTTCCCCGCCTTCAGCCGTGTGTTCGAGACGTTCTGGACGCTCACGGTGACCGGCAAGATCTTCATTCTGCTGCTGCCGAGCCTGGAGCGCCTGCTGATCGGCTATCTCATCGCTTTGGTCTTCGGCGTAGCCGTCGGCATCGCCATGGGTTATTTCCGCGCGGCCTACAATTTGTTCGAGCCGCTGACCGAAATCCTCCGCCCCATACCGTCGCCGGCCTATGTTCCGATCGCCATTCTCTTTCTGGGGCTGGGCGACGGGATGAAGATCTTCGTCATCGCCTTCTCGTCGTTCTTCCCGATCCTTCTCAACACCTATAGCGGCGTGCAGAACGTCGACGTCATCCAGATCAACACGGCACGGACCTTCGGCTATTCCGCCGGCGCCACGCTGCGCAAGGTGATCATCCCGAGCGCCTCGCCGCACATCTTCACGGGGATGCGCATCAGCTTGGCCATCGCGCTCGTCATGGTGGTGATCAGCGAGATGGTCGCCTCGGTCGACGGCATCGGCTTCTTCATCTTGAATTCGCAGCGCGGCTTTCGCGTGCCGGACATGTATGCCGGCGTGATCACGCTCGGTCTTCTCGGCTATGCCCTCAACGCCATCTTCGTGAGAATCGAGCGGCACGTGTTGCGTTGGCACGTCGACGCCAACCGGCGCGAGCAGTCCTGACCGATCTCACGGCACGATCATGGTCTTGACGTCGTAGACCTTGTCGAGGACGCCCTGCTTCTTGTAGACCTCGAGCTGCTTCTGCAGGTCCGCCGGATCGATTTTCGTCGTCCATTTGTCGAGCGTTATGCGCGCGAGCAGGTCGGCCTTCAACGGCGTGAACTGAAGAATGGCTTTGGTCTTCTCGTCGGGGTGATCGTTGAGAAAATCCATCGCTTTCTGGATAACGCCGCGGAACGCGACGGCTTCCTTCGGATGCGCCTTGACCCAGCTTGCGTTCGCAACCCACCCGGCGATGTTGAGCCCGGGCTGCACGTCCACGAACATGTAGGAAAGCGCATCGAGCTTGCCCGTGCTCACACCGATCGTCGTGAACGGCTCGGTGATCGATGCCGCATCGGCTTGGCCGCCGAGCAGCGCATCCACCATCTGCGGGAAGTCGAGCTCGAGGAACTGGACCTTGTCCGGATCGCCGCCGGCCCGGCTGATCGCCTCGCGACTATAGGCCCAGTTGACGTTCTGCAGGTTGTTGACGAGGAAGCGCTTGCCTTCCAGATCTTTCAGAGTCCGCACGCCGAGCGCTTTCCGCACCAGGATGGCCGCCGCATCGGGCGGCTTGAGCTGGGCATCGTTCTGGCCGGAGAGGATGACGACATCGAAGCCCTGGGCGTGTGCGCGCAAGCCGACATCAAGCGACGTGTAGATGATGTCGAGGCGCCCGCCGGCGAGCGCCTGGATGGCGACGGCACCGGCAGCAACCGCGTCGATGCTGACATCGAGCCCCGCATCCTTGAACCACCCGCGATTCAGCGCGACATCGACCGGCACATAAGGAGCGATCGGGATCTTGTTGATCCGGACCTTCAGCAGCGGCGGCGACTGTGCCCCTGCGGGCGAGGCCGCAATCCCCACCAGGATGACAGCGGAGAAAATCCCCAGTACGGCACGTCGAATGCAGGAGCGGAAATTGTCGGGTGTTTCCATCATTTCCCCCAAGTGGACAACCTGTCACGGCTCGACGTTTGGAAGCGATACCTGCGTCTCGATCACGGCCCAGCAGGACGGACAGAACAGCTCCCTGATCACATAGGGAGAATGATAGACCACATCGTTCAAGGTGTAGGCTTCGACCTGGTGCGTGGTTTCCCGCACCGGAATCGAACCCTTGTCTCCGCCAGCGGCCGAACTCAGAAGATGTCCGCACTGGCACCGGCCGTCATGCGCGGCGCTTGCGGATGTTCCGGTGCGCGCCGCATCCTGTCGTGCCCGCCGCTGCGACGCTCGCTCGCTCGTCGTGCGATCGGCATCGATGTGAGTGCCGGCCTCATCGACCACCACCCCATAGAGGGCCTTTGCCGCCGTGCGCGTCACGGCGCCCTGCTGGATGTCGCGCAGGGCCGACGCCGGCAATCGATCGAGCGGATCGCCATAGCCGCCGCCACCGCCGCCCTCGCATTCGAAGACATCGCCTGCCGAAAGCTGCGTGTAGGTGAAGGACGGCGGCTTCTCGTCCTTCTCGCCCGTCAGCTCGGACAGGGCACTCGGGAGCGTGCCGCGTTGGAACAGCGCGGCAATATTGGTCTTCCGCTTGATCGAGAGCCGGTTGATCGCCGCCGGATAGCCGCCGGACAGGCCGAGCGCGGACACCGCGGCGACGCCGTGGCAGTGAATCATCACATTGGGGATTTCGGGAACGTCGTGCGGCAGATAGGCCATGCTGAGGCCGAGACCGCCGCGAAACTTGCCGGCGCCGCCGCTGTCGCAGCGCTGCCGGCGATACAGGAACAGAACGGGGTAGCGGAACTCCACGCTCTCGACATTGGGAATGCTGACTTCCGGCTCGCTGATCCCGCCGGTGTCGATGCCGTCGCGCACGGCGCCGGCGGCGCTTCCCGCGGCCTGGCAGCATTCCTGCAACACCGCGGCAAAGGGGTTGCCGTACTGGTCGGTTCCCATGACATCGAGAATGGTCAAATTGCCGCGTGCCACGGCCACGGCGCGCTCGCGATACTTGTCGCTGCCCAGCAGCAATTGGCTGAGGCAGTGCGTCACGACCTGCCACACGCTTTGCGTTCCCGAGGTGGTTCCTTTCGAGACGCCGGCCGGCCACGAGCAGTTGACGATCGTCCCGGGCGTGGCCTCGATCTTGATGATGCGCTGGATGGCGGCCGGGCAATGCGCGACGGCGAACCCGAAGATGCCCAGCATCGCCCGCAGGATATAGCCTTCCGTCGCGGCAAACGTCGCATTGACGACGGCCGGCGCCTGCCGGGAGGAACGGGTGAAATCGAAGCTGAGATTTTCGCCGTGCTTGGACAGCGTCAGCCGGCAGGCATAGAGCTTGAGACGGTTCCGGTCGTAATAGTCGAGGAACGTCTCGCAGTTCCACTGTCCGTCGGGGATCTCCTTCAAGATGCCGCGCAGCTTCATCTCCGACGTGGCGATGACGCGCTGCAGCGCTTCGACCACGGTCTCGCTGCCGTAGCGTCGGACCAGCCCTTCGATCCTGCCGGTGACCGCGTTGAGCGCGCCCACCATGGCCTTGAGATCGACGGCGTTCTGCGTGCGCGTGCGCGAGCGCGTCAGGAAATCGTCTTCGAGATCCTTGCGCAGGATGCCGCGCTCCGCGATCTTGACCGGCGGCATCGGGATCGCCTCGTCCCAGATCGACTGCGCGCCGATGGAGACCTGGCCCGGCACCGTTCCGCCGACATCGCCGAAATGAATGCCCGCGCCCGACCACGCGATGATCCGGTCGCCGACAAAGATCGGCGCAACCATCACCCCGCACGTCTGATGCGGCGTGCCGATATAGGGATGGTTGGTGAAGAACATGTCGCCCGGGTTGATGCCGGGATTTTCCTGATATTCCCCCAGGACGTACTTCGCCGTCTGAATGCAGGACATGGCATGGCTGGCGATGGTGCGGCCGATGATCACGCCTTCGCCCTCGGCCGTCAGAAGCGCCACGTTGCAATCGTTCGATTGCGCGACGCTGGGCGAGCCGGAAACATTGCGCATGACCGCCGCGCCCTCGTCCACGACGGTGGAAAGGCGATGCCGCAGGACTTCAAAGGTGACGGGGTCGATCATCTCGGCTCATCCGGAAAGCGAATAATGAGATTGCTGAAGGCATCGACGGTGAGCACCTGGCGGGGATGCAAGGGCAACGTGGTATTCGCCCCTTCGATGACCGCCGGCCCTGTCACGGTGTTTCCCGGGCGAAGCCGGGAATGCTCGTAGATCGGCGTGTCGATGAAGCCGGCGTCGAAATAGACGGGCCGCGACCCTGATTTTGCGGCACTTGGATCGGGTCCTTCCAGGGGCGCCTTCCTGAGCAGCACATCGACGTGCCGGGTTGTCGCCACGACGTGGAAGGTGATGATCTCGACGCCTGCCTCGGCAACCGCTGTCCCGCGTCCGAAATTCTGCTCGTAGAGCCCGATGAAGCGCTGAACGAGCTGATCAAGATCGCCGCGAGTCAGGGTACCGGCGGGCGCCGACACCTTGATCTGGTGCACCTGGTGGCGAAAGCGCATCTCCACCAGGCGCGACAGCGTCGTATTGTCGCGCGGAATTCCGCGCTGGGTCAGATCGTCGGCCGCTTGCTGTTCGAGCCTGCCGAACAATCCGTTGATGCGGTCGGGATCGAAGGGCGAGCGCTGTGGGCTGGAGTTGGAATAGACGCGCACGATGTCGGACGATGCGATACCCAAGGCCGAGAACACCGATGCATGCGGCGAGACGATCGCCATCTGCATTCCGGCCTCGCTGGCATAGGCGCCCACATGCATCGGGCCCGCTCCGCCATAAGCCGAGAGGGCGAAATCCCGCGGGTCGACGCCCCGCTCGATCGTGAGCTTGCGGATGAGATCGCCCATGCGGCTGTCGACGATTTCGAGAATGCCCCGCGCCGCCACCTCGACACTGCAGCCGAGCCGGTCGGCGATGCGGGTCTTGATGGCAGCTTCCGCCTTGGCCTTGTTGAGAACCTTGCGGCCATTGAAGAAGCGCCGGGGATCGATGCGTCCGAGCACCACATCCGCATCGGTCACCGTCGGCTCCACGCCGCCTTGATCGTAGGCAACCGGTCCCGGAACCGAACCGGCGCTTTGGGGCCCGACCTGCAGTAGCCCCGTGGTCGGATCGATCCAGGCAATGCTGCCGCCCCCGGCGCCGATGGAAACCACTTCGACATGCGGCAAGGCCATGCGGATGCGATCGTGAACCGCGATGTCCGTCAGGATCGGCGCACTGTCCGTGATGACCCCGACATCGAAGCTGGTGCCACCCATGTCCGTCGCGATGATGTTGCGATAGCCCATGCGCTCGCCGAGCTTCGCCGATCCGATGATCCCGCCTGCCGGGCCGGATGCGATGAGGTTGAGCGGCGCGAACTGCACCTCTTCTTCCCACATGCAGCCGCCGTTGGATTGCATGACCAGGAAAGGCCGCGACAACCCCCGCGAGGCGAGGAGGCTTTTCGTCACATCCATCTCGCGCCGCGCGAGCGCGCCCAGGTGGGCGCTGAGGATGGTGGCGTTGGTGCGCTCGTATTCGCCCAGCACGGGCGCCACCATGCTGCCCAGGGAAACGTAGAGCGACGGATGATGTTTCTCGATATAGCGCTTGATCGCCACCTCGTGCGCCGGATTGATGAACGCCCACAGCAGCGATACCGCGATCGCCTCGGCCCCGTCCGCCACCATCTCGCCGACCGTCTTGGCGATCTCGGCCTCGCTCAGGGCGACGACGACGGCGCCCTTGTAATCCATGCGCTCGGTGATGCCGCGAATGAGAGTGCGGGCGACGATCGGCTCGGGCTTGGACCAGTGGAGAACATCGGATTTCTGCGCCTCGGTAAGACCTTCGGTCTTGGCGATGACGCGGCCGATCAGGATCGCGTCCTCGTGGCCCTTGGTGGTGATGAGGCCGACCCTGGCGCCGCCGCGGGTGATCAGCTTGTTCGTCAGACTGGTCGTGCCGATGGCGACGGCGCGCGAGTCCCGCAGCACGTCATGGACGGTGAGGCCGCGATCGCCCGTCACGTTTTCGAGCGCGTTGACCATCCCCTGGCCGGGGTTGCCCGGAACCGTGAAGCTCTTGTCGGTGAGGATGCCGCCATCCTCATCGATCAGAACGCAGTCCGTGAAGGTCCCCCCGACATCGATTCCGACGACATACTTCATCCGTTGCTTCCGCTCGCTTTGGTCCAGGCGCGCACGATTGCCGCAGTATCGATGATGTAGGGGCCCATGATCTTCATGGCCGCCTCGTGCAGCTCCGGTACATATCCGGTCACGCATTCGCGCGGAATGAAGAAGCGATAGCCGAGGTCGAGAAGGCCGAAGACCGTGCCAAGCACGCCGGCATGGCTCGACACGCCGGTCAGGAGAACCGTTTCCACGCCCTGGATGCGTAGCACCTTGTCGGCCAGGGAATTGTTGAAATCGTTGAAGGCTGCCTTCTCGATGATGATGTCGCTGCGCTGGGGCGCCAGCGCATCGATGATCTGGTGGCCCCAGGTGCCCTTGATGCAGGGAACATCCTGGGCGCCCGTCGCCAGCCCGCTGCTCACGAGGTGGTGGACATGGGCGGGGGGAATGTCGGCCGCATTCGGCAGATGCATCTGCTGGAAATAGATGACCTTGGCGCCGCTGGACCGCGCCGCCTGCGCCAGCGCCGCCAATTCCGTCACCACGGCGGCGATCGTCTCGGGATGCGTCGCCGCCTTGCGGAATATCTTGCCGCCCGCGGTACAGAAGTCATTCTGCATATCGTGAATGACGACCGCCGTGTGCTTGGGATTGAGCGCTTCCATCAGGCTTCGGGAAGCCTCGTCATTCTCGGGTTTCATCCGCACCTCGATTGTTTCTCGGTCAGTCAGGGCTCGATGGGCCCGTGGCTCAAAGCGGCGTCGCGAGCAAGCTCGGCACGGCGAAACTGTCCAAGATGATAAGCTTCTCGCAGATCACGAGACGACCGTCGACGGGCCGGACCCGGTCGTGATAGCGCCCGACGCTGAAGAGGCGCGATTGGCCCTCCAGGGTGGTCTGGAACACCGCGTAATTGGCCTCGATGCGGAACGTCTCGTCTTCTCCAGGCCCTACCGCGACATTGCCGATCAAATGGCGGTCGTAATGCAGGTTGTATTTGTTGGCGTTGCGCAGGGCGACGATGCGGTCCCGCAGCATGTTCTTGTTGGTGCACAGGATGATCGAGACTGGCAGGTTCTGCTCGTAATTCTCGCGCGGCAGGACGCGGTAGGTGCAGTCTTCCGCAAAGAGGTCGAGCCATTCCTCGAGCCGATCGGCGTCAAGGCGCTCGGCATAGTCGTTCATCAGTTCCATGGCCGCGACCAGCGACGCCCCACCACTCATCGGATCGCCCCCTCCGGCGCGAACCCCATGAGTTCGGCATAGTAGGACCAGAAGCCGCGCACCGGCACGTCGGTCACACGATGCGCAAGATTGCCGATCGGGCCGCCGCCGCCCATCTCGATGACCGAGCATGCCTCGGCCTCGGCGGCCACGGCGCGGTGGGTGATCTCGATCGCTTCGCCATCCTCCATCGAAACCAGGCCGGCCGGTCCCACGAAGTTGGCCTGCACCAGCCGGTGCTGCGTCATCTCCTCGCTATCGTCGGCATAGCCCAGAAGCGTCCAGAAGATCTCGAACTCGCCCGGGCCGCGCGTGCGCACCTGGCGCGTCGCGATGCTGTTGCTGATCTGATGGATCGTGCAATTGGGAAAGATGCTGCAGATCGCGAGGCTGATCCCGTCGGCGAATTCCGGCTTGAACTGCACCATGCCGGGATCGAGCAGCGTCAGGCTGCTGTCATGCACCTTGTTCTCTTTGTAAAGGGCGCCGAATTCCCTGTCATCGTCCGACCCGACCTTGGACCAGGTCAGGTTGTGGCGGTGGCGCGCGTCCATGGTCACGCCCCCGGTCTGGGTCACGCGGCTCAGCCCGAAGGTCGATTGGAAGTCGTGCAGGAGACTGCCGTGATAGGTGTCGCGCGTGTTCTCGAGATAGAGCTTCCAGTTACCGTAAACGCATTGACGATGGTAGCCGAGAATACGGATCGGCTTGGTGAAAAGACGGTCGCAGTGGCGGGTGATGTCCGGGCCCAGATAGGCCTCCAACGACTCCGGCGCATCGCAGAAGCTCGCGAAAATGAGCCCGCGATAGAGGCCGACCGTCAGGCGTTGCAGGCCGTGCTGGGCCATGTCGAAATCGGCGCTCATCCCGCCCTTGCCCTTGAGCCCGCGCCGGAACGGCAGACCGAGCAGCTTGCCATCGAGCCCATAGCACCAGCGATGGTAGATGCAGATATGCTCCGGCGCGTTGCCGCGAACCTCGCGCCGGACCAGCGCGCCGCGATGGGCGCAGCGATTGACGAACACGTGGACGCTGCCGTCCTGGGCCCGATCGAAAATGATCGGCGTGTCGCCGAGATAGGCCGTGCGGAAATCGCCGGGATGGGGAATCTCCGCTTCCATCCCGACATAGCACCACACTGGGCCCTTGAAGATGCGCTGCTGCTCGAGATCGTAGACCGCACGGTCGTGATAAAGCCAGTACGGAACCCGCGAATAATCGGTGCGCGGCCACGCGACGGCGAGCGACCTTTGTCGATTGTGACCCGCGAGCCCATGGTCGGCCATCAGCATTCCCCGGCTGAAACAAGTGGCCCATGCTCTTACCACGATTGTTTTCGAAACGCAAATATCTCGACTTGCAATGGCGTGCGATTTATCTATGGTATTGGTGTCCGCCGGAGGAACGCAGTCGGTGTCGAGAGCGCCTGGTTCGATCTCATCGCCGGAATGACGGGAGTTGCCGGCCGCGATAGCGGCACGTGGGCCGATCACGCGGCCGCAAGCATGCTGCGCGTCTTTGCCGGGCTCGCGTGGAGCGTCCCGCTCGGCATCTCGGTCGGCCTGTCGCGCCTGGTCGAGAAGGTCGTCGATCCCAGGCTGCGGATGCTTCGCAATGTCCCCGTCAACGCCCGGGTCCCGCTGTCGCTATCTCTGTCACCCGCGTATTGACGCCCGCGCCGGCCGGCGGCTAGATGGACTGCCGCCTGCCGCGCGAACCGGTCGGATCATCAGATGTCGGCAAAGACACGCCTGCCCGGTCGGATCCGTCATGAGCTCGAAGAGCGCACCTCCTATCGCTTCTCTCTGATCGCGTTCAAGCAGACCCGGTGCCTCGCCGAGATGTACACCAAGAAATTCGCCATCTCCGTGGGGGGCTGGAAGATGCTGGCGGTGATCGGCCGCTTCAGCCCGCTCTCGGCGTCGGTCCTGGCCGAGAAGACGGCCACCACGGGCGATAAGGTCACCCGGGTGGTTGATCAGCTTGTCGCCGGCGGGCTGGTGCGCCGCAGGATCGACCGCGACGATCGCCGCCGGGTCATCCTCACCCTCTCGGCCAAGGGCAAGCGAGTCTACGCCGCGATCGAGGCGACGTTGAGAGTGATCGAGGACGAGTTTCTGGCGGTCCTGCGTCCCGTGGAGCGGGAGCACCTCTACACCGCGCTTGCCAAGCTCGAGATGCAGGCCGCGACGCTGTTCGACCGCAAGGACGCATGGCGCCATATCGTCCAGGGCCGCGCCGCGCCGGCGAATGCGGTTCGCCGACGGGCATTGGCACGGCGCAGGCCCGCCCCGCGACCGTAGCGCGCGTCCGGTCCGGCGGAGACGGCGATTGCGCCATCGCTGTCGCCGCAGTAAAATTGCGAAATTGATTGGAAACTAAAACTAATTCTGGTGATGCGGCATGCGTGCTTCGGGGCGCCACACGGCAGAAATGATTGGTCGCTACGTCGATGCCGGTTACTGGCGCCCGGAGCTCACCGTCGATTTCTGGGACCGCAACGCGCGGGAGCGCCCGCAGGAGGCCGCGCTCGCCGACCGCGGCTTCCGCTTCACCTGGCACGATGCGGCCGCTTCCATCGAGCGTCTGGCGTGCGCCGTGCAGGCCGAAGGCTTCGCGACGGGCGAGGTTTTGCTGGTGCAGGCGCAGAACTCGGCCAATCTCATGTTTCTCCGGCTCGCCTGCGAAAAGGCCGGTGTCATTCCGGTATTTCTCAATCACGGTTTCCGCCGCGCCGAGATCGAGCGCGTCGTTGCCCTCACCGAGCCTGCCGCCGCGATCTACTCCGGCGCTTCCGAGAAGTTTGACTATGGCGCGCTTTACGACGAACTGGCGCGACGTTTTCCCAGCCTTCGCCGGCGCTACCTCATCGACATGCCGGCGCACGGCACGGTCGGATCGATCGCCGCGATGCTCCAGTCGGAAGCGGCCCCACCGCCTCTACACCGCGACCGCCGCATCCAGCCTTACGCGACGACGGGGGTGGTGACGAGCAGCGGCACCACCGGCCTGCCGAAATGCGTGGCATTCTCGCCCTGGCCGCGCCTGGCGAGCGCGCGCGTCTATATCGAGCGGCTGCGCATGACGGCCGCCGACGTGGTGGTCGCGTGCATTCCGCTCTATACCGGCGGGGCGGATCTCCTGTTCCATACCGCGCCGCAGGCCGCGGCGATGCAGGTTCTTCTCGACGCGTTCACGCCCGAAGCGTTCTGCGCCGCGGTCGAGCATCACCACGCCACCGGCGCCATCGTCGTCCCGACCATGCTGTCGCGGCTCCTGAGCTTCGCCGATCTCGACCGCTTCGATCTCACCAGCCTGCGCTTTCTCACCTGCGGCGGCGGCGCGCTGCCCTACGAGATCGGCCGCCGGATCGAGGACCGGCTCGGCGCCAAGATCATCCAGGGCTACGGGCTGATGGATTATGGCGCGCTGGCCAGCCATGGCGTCGACGATCCGCAGGAATTGCGGTTGAGATCGAACGGGCGCGTGCTCGACGGCACCGAACTGCGCATCGTCGACGAGCGCGGGACGCCGCTTCCGCCCGGCACGATCGGCGAGATCTGCGCCCAGGGGCCGCATTGCGTCGCTGGCTATTTCAACGACGCCACTGCCACCGCGGCGGCATGGCCCGGCGGCTTCTTTCACACCGGCGATCTCGGACGCATCGATGAAGAAGGGTTTCTCGTGCTGGAGGGGCGATCGAAGGACATCATCATCCGGGGCGGCCAGAACATCTCGGCGAGCGAGGTCGAGGACGTTCTCTGCCGCCACCCCGGCATCGCCGAAGCCGCCGTCGTCCGCATGCCGGATGCGGAAATGGGCGAACGCGCCTGCGCCTTCATCGTGCCGCGCTCGGGCGCCACGCCCTCGCTCGCCGAGATCGGCCGGTTCATGCGCCAAGAGGGCGTTGCCGCCTTCAAGATTCCCGAGCGCGTGGAGCTCATCGACGAGCTGCCCATGAACCGCGCCGGCAACAAGGTGAACAAGTCGCTCCTCGAGGAAAGTCTCAGGCACATCCGCATCAACGCGGCGAAAGACAGGTGATCCCGTGCTCACACCCCTTCTCTTCAGCCCGATCGCGATTGCCGGCCTCACCGTGAAGAACCGGATCACGATGCCGCCGATGCACACCAATCTCGGCAACCGGCTCGACGGCATTTCCGAGTCCGGCATGGATTTCTATATCGCCCGCGCCAAAGGCGGGTTCGGCCTGATCGGCATCGGCGTCATCGACGCCTATTTCGTCGAAGGCGCCGGCAGCAGCGAGGAGTTCTTCCTCGACAATGCCCGTCATGTCGCGAACTACGCCCGCCTCGTGCGCGAGATCAAGCGTTACGGCGCCGTCCCCTACGCGCAGCTCGGCGTGCGCCGGCTCTTTCCGGTCAAGACCATGCATCGCGAGAACCGCCCCAAGCTCGCGAGCTTCCCCACCGAGAAGATCGAGGAGATGATCGCGGCGGTCATCCATCGCGCCGTGCTCGCCGCCGAGGCGGGCTTCGATGCCGTCGACATTCTCGGCGTCGGCGGTAGCGCCCACAGTATCTTCCTGTCCCAGGTCTTCAACGACCGTACCGACGCATGGGGCGGGACCCCCGAAAAGCGCCTGCGCTTCACGCTGGAGACCATTCGCGGCATCAAGAAGGCGCTCGGCGAGAATTTCCCGTTGTTCTATCGCCTGCATGGCAGCGAGTTCCTGCGCGGCGGCTACGGCGTCGAGCAGGCCAAGCGCAACGCCGTGGCGATGGAGCAGGCCGGAATCGGCTTCTTCAACGTCACCGGCGGCGGTCACGCCACCTCGGTCCCCCAACTCACGCCCAACGTGCCGAACGACGCCTTCGCCTTTCTCGCCGCCGAGATCAAGAAGGCGGTAAAGGTCCCGGTCGCCGCCTCCAACCGCAACAACCGCCCGTCCGACGCCGAAGCCATCCTGCGCCGCGGCTGGGCCCACGTGGTCAGTCTCGGGCGACAGTCGTTGTCGGACGCGGAATGGCCCAACAAGGTCGCGGCCGGAGACTATGAGAGCATCCGCTATTGCATCGCCTGCAACGAATGCATGGACATCACGGTGATCCACGACAAGCCCGTGCATTGTCTCGTCAACCCCCGCCAGGGCGTCGTCTCCGAGGTCGACGCCGTGCCGAAAGCGGCACGGCGCAAGAAGGTCCTGGTAATCGGCGGCGGCGTGACCGGGCTGCAGGCGGCGCTTACCAGCGCCGAGCGCGGCCATGACGTGACCGTGTTCGAGCGCAAGACCTATCTCGGCGGCATGTGGCACGAGGCGTCATTTCCCGACGGTCGGGTGGAGCTCCGGCTCTTCATCGAATGGCTGGTCACGCAACTGCGCCAGGCCGGCGTCGCGCTCAGGCTCAATACCGAGGCGACGGACGACGCGATCACCGGGCTCAATCCCGACGTCATCATCGTTGCCGCCGGCAGCGAGCCGATCATGCCCGACATTCCCGGCATCGACGGCCCCAACGTCATGCCGGCGACGAGGGCGCTCGAGGGCGATGTCGAGATCGGGGAGCGCGTTGTGATCATCGGCGGCGGCGGCATCGGCGCCGAGATCGCGCCTTATCTCGCCAAGCGCTGGACGCTGCGTCCGGAGATCCGGGAGTTTCTCAGGGATTATCATGCGCTCGAGGCGAACAGCGAATTCTACGAGCGGCGCGGCCACACCGTCACGCTGACCTCGCGGCAGAAATCGATCGGCGGCAGCATCGGCGGCTCGACCCGGTGGGTGGTGGCGAGCGAGGTCGAACATGCCGGCGTGCGCGCGCTGGCCGGCGCCACGCCCAAGCGGATCACGCCGGAGGGTGTCGTCATCGAACAGAACGGCCGCGAGGAGCTGATCGAGGCCGATACCGTTCTCGTCGCGGCGGGTCTGGCGGTCAACACGCGCTTCTTCGAAGAGCTCAAGGCCAAGGGTCTGGCACCCGAGATGCTACACCGTCGGCAGTCCCGAGTTTGCCGCCCACGCCATCCACACGGTCAAGGAGGCCTACCGGCTCGGCCTGTCGATCTAGCGTCGGACTTGCGCTTAGGCGGGTTCGTCTTCGTCGGCGGCGGCGCTGTCGAGCCAGCCAGGATCGATCTCGGGCGTCGGCACCGCGCGCAACAGCCGCCGCGTGTACCAGTGCCGCGGGCGGGCGAAGACCTCGGGCGTCAGACCGGATTCCACCACCTCGCCGGCGCGCATGACGATGACGCGGTGACAGACCGTGCGCACCACCGAGAGATCGTGGCTGATGAGAACGAGAGCCATGCCGGTCTCGGCTTGAAGCGTGCGGATGAGCTCGAGAATCTGCGCCTGGATCGATACGTCGAGCCCCGAGACGATCTCGTCGCCGACGACGAGAGCGGGGCTCAACGCGATTGCCCGGGCGATGCCGACGCGTTGACGCTGGCCGCCGGAAAGCTGATGGGGATAGCGTCCGAGGAAGTTGGCCGGCAGCCCGACCCGCTCCAGAAGCTGTGCCGCCATCGCCCGCGCCACCCGGCCGCTGCGCGCCCGCGCGAAGGCCAGGAGCGGCTCGGCGACGGAACTGCCGATCGTCAGGCGCGGATTGAGCGCGCTTTGCGAATCCTGGAACATCATCTGCATGCGCGCGCGCAGCGGATGGAGCTGGCGCTCGTCGAGATCGGTGATGTTCCGCCCCTCGAGCCACAGCGATCCGCTGATCGGGCGATGAATGCGCAGCATCGTGCGGGCAAGCGTGCTCTTGCCGGAGCCGGACTCGCCGACGATGCCCAACGTCTCTCCCGCGCCGACCGTCAGGCTGACATTCTTCAAGATCTCGAGCGGCGGCGTGGCGCCGAACAGCGGCTTGCGGCTGCGGTCGGCGAGGGCCACGCGAATGTCGCGCGCCTCATAGGTGGGAGTCGGATCGGTCATAGGCCGCAGTCTCGCGCCACAGCCGCTCGCGCAGGGTGGACGGGATCGGGTTGAGCGCCGCGTCCGGACGGTCGTGGCGCGGCGTCGCCGCCAGAAGGGCCGCGGTGTATTCGTGCCGGGGGGCGGCGAAGACGCTGGCCGTGGCGCCCGAATTCGAGCACGCGGCCCGCGAACATGACGGTGACCTCGTCGCAGATCTTGGCGACGACGCCGAGATCGTGCGTCACGAACAGCACGGCCGCGCCGGTGCGCGCCTGCATCTCGTGGATGAGGCGCAAGACCTGATATTGCACGGTCACGTCGAGTGCGCTCGTGGGCTCGTCCGCGACGATCAGGCGAGGCTCGCAGGCAAAGGCCAAGGCGATCACCACGCGCTGGCACATGCCGCCCGAAAGCTCGAAGGGATAGAGTTGCATGACGCGCTCGGGCTGGCGGATATGGACCGCGGCCAGCATCTCGATCGCCTTGGCGCGCGCGGCCTTGCGGTCGAGGCCCAAATGATGGCGCAGGATCCGGCCGGTCTGGTCGGCGATACGCAGGACGGGATTGAGCGCCGTCATCGGGTTCTGCAGGATCATCGTGATCGAGCGGCCGAGGAGGCGGCGGTGCTCGCGTTCGGCGATACCGACGAGATCGACGCCGTCGAAGACGATCGCGCCGCGCGTGATCCGCGCCCGGTCGGGCAGGACGTCGACGATCGCCTTTGCCACCATGGTCTTGCCGGCGCCCGATTCCCCAACGAGCCCGTGGACCGACGAGCGCCTCACCGCAAGATCGACGCCGCGCAGAATGGGCGTCGCGGGCCGCTTGTCCGCGATCTCGATGTCAAGATCGCGGATCGCGAGGAGCGGGTCGTCGCTCATCGCCGCAACACGGGATCAAAGGCCTGGCGCAGACCGTCGCCGAGCGCGTTGAAGCCGAGCACGCACACGACGATGACGACGATGGGGAAGGTCATTACCCACCACGCCTGATACACATAGGAACGCCCGTCGGCGATGATCGCGCCCCAGGTCGGGATGTCGCTCGTGCTGAAGCCGATGAAGCTCATGATCGCCTCGACAACGAGCGCCCGGCCCAGTTCGAGGCCCAAGAGTACGGTCAGCAGCGGCGCGAGATTCGGCAGGACCTCGTGCAGCAAAAGCCGCGCCGGCGCGACGCCGACGATACGCGCCGAGACGATGAAATCCAGTTCGCGCATCGCCAGCGCCTCGCCGCGAACGACGCGATAGAACCGCGTCCAGCCGATGAGCACGATGGCGATGACGACGGTGCCCAGTCCGGGCCCGATCGCGGCGGCCAGAACGATGGCGAGGAGGATGGGTGGAAACGACATGAAGATATCGACGACGCGCGAAAGCACTCCGTCGGACCAGCCGCGGAAATAGCCGGCCAGGATGCCGAGCGTCGTCCCGATGAGGGCGGAGAGCAAGGCGCCGGTCAATGTCACCGCCAGCGCCGGGCGGGCGGCGAAGACGAGGCGCGCCAGAAGATCGCGCCCCAGATTGTCGGTGCCGAGGAGGTAATGCGGATCGGCCTTTGCCGCCCAGAACGGCGGCAGAAGCTGGTTGAAGAGATCCTGCGCCTGCGGATCGTGCGGCGCGATCACCGGCGCGAAGACGGCAAACGCAACGAGCAGCGTCACGATGCCCGCGCCGAGCAGAAGACGGAGGTTTCTCATATTCCTGAGGAGCGCGGCGGAGGCAGCTTCACAAATGTCTGACCCGGGGATTGATGAACAGATAGGTCACGTCGATGATCAGGTTCAAGAGGATGAAGAGGACGGCAAAGACGATGGTGACGCCCTGGATGAGCGGCAGATCGCGGTTGACCGCGGCCTCGTAGAGCATGTTGCCGATGCCGGGATAAGAAAAGATCAGCTCGACCAGAACCGTGCTGCCGACGAGAAAAATGAAGTGCACGCCGGTGACGGTGACGGTCTGGATGAGGGCGTTGGGCAGGGCGTCGCCGAGTAGCACCCGGCATGCGGCCGAAGCCGTTGGCGCGCGCGAACAGGATGTAGTCCTGTACCATCGCTTCCTGCAATGACGCCTTGAGCACCCGCGTGATCACCGCCATGAGCGGCAGCGACAAGGCGAGCGCCGGCAGCACGAGGTATTTCGCCAGTTCCGCCGCCAGAGCGAAATTGCCGCGCACCAGGCTTTCGAGAAGATAGAACTGCGTCACAAACCGCATGGACTGGGTCGGATCCGACCGGCCCGAGATCGGCAGCACCGGCCACAACACGGCGAGCAAGAGGATGAGGATCAGCGCCCAGAGAAATTCCGGAATGGCGAGCGTGGTGGAATTGACGGCGTCGATCGCCAGCTCCAGCCAGCTTCCGGCTCGGAGGACCGAAACGAGCGCCAGCGCGAAACCCGCACTCACCGCCAGGACCATCGCCGTCAGCGCGAGCTCGAGCGTCGCCGGCAAGCGGCCCATGACCAGGCCGAGTACGTTCTGCTTGAGGCTGATCGAGGTGCCGAAATCGCCGCGCAGCACGCCGCCGAGATAGATCAGGAACTGCTCGCCGATCGGCTTGTCGAGCCCGTAGCTCGCACGCAGGTGCGCAATCTCGGCGGGCGTCGCCTCGCCCGGAATCATCATCGAGACGGGGTCGCCGGGCACGAGGCGCAG
Organism: uncultured Alphaproteobacteria bacterium; assembly: GCA_963832575.1. Lineage (GTDB taxonomy): Bacteria > Pseudomonadota > Alphaproteobacteria > ATCC43930 > CGMCC-115725 > DATJLY01. The sequence goes on along the minus strand of CAWHUT010000004.1, from coordinate 1,638,766 downwards.
CAGAACGAACACGACGACGATCACGCCCAGGAGGGTCGGCAGCGCCAGCAGCAGACGACGCAGCAGCGCGGTCGGCGTCATCGTGGCAAGGCCTGCGTGTCAGGTCTTGCGCTTGATCGTGAACGGCAGAATGTAACCCGCCAGATGCGGGGTGAAGACGAGGTCGGATTTATAGACCACGGGCTGATAATACTGGAACAGCGGCAGCACATACGCATTGTCCGCGACGAACCGGTCGAATTGGCGGTAGCCTTCCAGGCGCTTGGCCTCGTCCTTCTCGGTGAAGAGCGGGATGAGCCGCTTGTCGAGCTCCGGGCTCTTCCAGGAGGAATGGGGCGTCGTGCTCAGGAGCGACGAGCCGAGCGAGCTTTCCGGATCGGCCGTCGAGTTGCCCCAATCGTAAAACGCCGCCGGCGCGAGCTTGTGCGCGGCCCTCAGCTCGAAGTGCTTGGCGATCTCGTCAGATCTCGATGTTCGCCTTGATGCCGACCTCGGCCCACATCGCGACGATGGCCTGCACCGTCTCGTAATCCTTGGGCTTGTAGCCGCGGGTGGTCTGGATCTTGAACTCGATCGGCTTGTCCTTGGAGTAACCGGACTTGGCGAGAAGCTCGGCGGCGAGCTTCGGGTTGTAGGGCGTCGTGATGGTGGGATCGTAGCCGGCATATTGCGGCGCCAGCAGCGTGTCGATGACCTTGGCATAGCCGCGCAGAATGCGGTCGACGATGAGCTGCTTGTTGACCGCGAAGACCGCCGCCTTGCGCACGTTGTCGTCGGCGAGCGGGCCGATGTTGTTGAAGAAGATCATGGCGATGTCGGCGACGGGGCTGGCCTCGCCGGAGAGGCCCGGCTTCTTCTTCAACCGATCGAGCTCCTCGAACGGAATATCGAGCGTGATGTCGGAGCTGCCACGTTCGATCTCGGCGACGCGGCTCGAGGAATCGGTGACGATCTTGAAGATCGCCGTCTCGAACGGCGGGCGTCCGCCCCAGTAGTCGTGGAACGCCTTGAGCCGCAGGAACGAGCCGCGCTCGTAATGGTCGAACATGTACGGCCCCGATCCCATCGGCTGCATCTCGAAGCCCTCCTTGCCGACCTTCTCGTAATAGTGCGGCGGCAGCAGATAGCAGCCAAGGAAGGTCAGACGCTGCAGCATGTTGGCGCGCCACGGCGTCACGTCGAAGGTGATGTTCTGGCCGGAAACGGTGATGTTCTTGATGCTGGCGAAGATCGATTGCAGCGGATTGTCGATCTCGGGATCGGTCAGGCGCCGCAGGTTCCACGCGATGTCGGCGGCGGTGATGGGCGTGCCATCGTGCCATTTCGCGCCTTCGCGCAGGTGCATATGGATGCCGTTCTTGTCCGGCGTCCAGCCGAACACGTCGATGACGCCCGGCCCCAGCGTCAGGTCCGGGCGCTGCACGAAATAGGGATCGTAAATGGTCCGGTAGATCGATTGCAGCCCGGGGCTTGTCGTCTGCGGTCCGGTGTCGGGATCCCAGCCTGGCGGCGCGGTGTTGTAGGCGATGGTCAGGGTGTCGTTTGCCGCCGCCCGGGTCGCGCGCGACTGCAGCACGACCGGCAGCATAGTGGCGCCCGCCCCCGCGAGGCGCAGCAAATCGCGACGTGTGACCTTGGTCATGGTCTTTCTCCTAGCCTTCGTTCAGGGTGCGCCGGAAATCGGTGGCATTGGCTTCATTCCGACGGTACGACGGCGTCCCGCCGTTCCGGCGCCGCAACAGCGGGCCGCGGCTGCCGCAGTCCCATATGCTCGAGCCGCGGCAGGACACTGTCGGCGAAAGCCGGAAATTCGTCGAGGAAATTGACGAAGGAGACGGTAAGGCCGGCGAACCCGGCGGCGGCAATGCCTTGAAGTTCTGCCGCCACGTCATCGGCATCGCCGACGATCGGGTAGGTGCCGTGCCCGCCGGCGAACCGGCGCCGCAGCCGCGCATAGTCCGACGGCGCAAGCGATTGCGTGTAGAGCCCCTGCAACTTGATGAGCCGGTCGGCTGCTTCCCAATCTCCCATCTCGTCGACGTACCAGCGATAATACTCCTCCGCCTCCCGCCGCGTCGGGCGCAGCACGACATGGGTCGAACAATAGACGCCCACACGCCGTCCGTATTCGGTGGCGAGCGCCTTTATGCCCGCGACATCCGCTTTGGCTTGGTTGACATCGACGAGCTTGGTGAAAAGAAAGTCGCAATGGCGCGCGGCGAAGCGGCGGCCGGCCGTCGAGGCGGCGGCGTTCATCGCGTCGGGAAGGCCCGATACCGGCCGCGGCTTGCCAATGACCGAACGCAGTTTCAGATAACGGCCGTCGACATCGAACGGAACCTCGCTCGTCCAGATGCGCTTCACCACCTCCCACCATTCCGCGCCGTATTCATAGCGGTCGTCATGCTGGCGCTGATCGACGCCGAACATGTCGAAATCGTCCTGGTTCCAGCCGCAGACGATGTTGAGGCCGAAGCGGCCGCCGCTCATGTGATCGACGGTGACGAACTGCTTAGCCGCGAAAACGGGATGGACGAGTGCGACGTGAACCGTGCCGAAAACGGTAATCGCACGGGTTGCCGCGAGCAGGCCGCCCGCCCACGTGATCGTCTCCCACGTCTCGCCTTCGAAATCGGTGGCGCCGCCATAGCCCTTCCAGCGCGCGATCGGCAGCAGGAACTCGATCCCCGCCTCGTCGCAGAGCCGGGCCAGGCGCAGATTGTTCGCCCAGCTCGCATCCCACCGCTCCGGCACCGTCGTGGCGGCCAATCCCGACGAACAGTTGAAGCCAAAGACCCCCAGCTTGAGGCGGTTCGCATTGTGCATGGTACTGGGCGTGAGCATTGGCTTCCCCAACCGCCATGACGGCCAGGATAAACCAATCAATTGTGATTTACAACTTTTCGGCCTGCCGCGAAACGCCGGCTGATCGGCCTGGTCGCTACGGCGTCAGGACGAGCTTGCCGAAGACCTGTCGCTCTTCCAGAAGCCGCAGCGCCGCGCCGGCTTCCTCGAGCGGGAAGGTGCGGTCGATGATCGCCTTCAGCCGCCCCGACCGCACCAGTTCGAGAAGCTGCAGCAGCTCCGCCGGACGAAAATTGTTCGAGCCGCGAATCTGCAGCTCGAAAGTCCAGATGTAGCGGATGTCTTCCGCCGGCGCGTAACCGGCGGTGGCGCCGCAGGTCAGCATCCGTCCGCCGCGGCGCAGGCAGCGCAGCGACTTCACCCAGGTGTCGCCGCCGGTGTAATTGACCACGACATCGACGCCGCCGGCGTCGCTGCGCCGGCCCGGCTTGCCGAACATTGCATGAATGGCGGCCATGAAGTCGGTTTCGGCATAATTGATCACGTGGTCGGCGCCCAGCTTCTTCAACCGCTCGGCCTTGGCGTTCGATCCCGTGCAGGCGATGACTTCCGCGCCCGCCAGCTTCGCCAGCATCACGCAGCACACCCCGACGCCGCCGGTTGCCCCCAGGATCAGCACCCGTTCGCCCGCGACGACGTTGCCGATCGTGTTCACCATGCGCAGGGCGGTGCCATAGGCAATCGGCAGCGTTGAGGCGTCCAGGCACGTCACTTCATCGGGAAGGCGGATGAGCTGGTGCGCGCGCACCCGGCACAATTCGGCGAAGCCGCCATGGAGGGTTTCGCCCATCAAGCCCCCCTCGATCCGGTTCACGGGGTCGATGAGGACGCGATCGCCGATGGTCCAGCCTTCGACATCCGGGCCCAGGGCGACGATCTCGCCGGCGATGTCGAGGCCCATGATCGCCGGCATCGGCACCTTGATGCCGGGCATGCCGTGCAGGGTGAAGAGGTCGTGATAATTGAGCGAGGACGCCCGCACCCGCACCAGCACGTCGCCGGGGCCGATGGACGGATCGGGAAAATCAGCGACATAGGTCAGCTTGTCGAAATCGCCATGCTCGCGCAGAACGACCGCCCTCATTCGTTGCCTCCTTGTTGCGGCGCCCCCATGTTCGCGGCCGCCAGCGCCTTCAGCGCGGTGACATCGACCTTGCTCGCGCCCGTCACCGGCAGCTCCGGCAGGAACCAGACGCGCCGCGGATGCTGATAGGGCGCGAGGTTCGCGAGCGCGAAGCGCCTGACGTCCTCTTCGTCCGTCGTCTCGCCCGGGCGGCACACGACGAATGCGACCGGCTTCATCCCCTTCACGTCGTCGGCAACCGGGACGACGCGGGCTTCCTGAATCTTGGGATGGCGCTCCAGAATTTTTTCCACCTCGCCCGGGTAGATGTTCTCGCCGCCGCAGACGAACATGTCGTCGCTGCGCCCGACGAAGAAATGGAACCCGTCGGCATCGCGACGAAACACGTCGCCGGTAATATAGAAGCCGTCGGGCGTGAAGGCGCGGCGTGTCGCCTCGGGAAGATTGTGATAGCCGCGCATCACCGCCGGGCAGGTCATCTGCAGGACGCCTTCCTCGGCCGCGATATCGTCGCCGTCGACGAGGCGAAGCGCGACGTCCGGGTGCGGGTATCCGACCGAGACGGCGGGACGCGGCAGCCCGGCCGGATGCGGCCCGAAAACCACCGGACCGCCTTCGGTCGTGCCATAGGCGTTGGCGATCTCCGCGCCCGGGAAAAGCCCGCGCATCGCGTCGATCAACGCCAGAGATACCGGCGCGGAGCCGATGCGCAGCGCCTCCACCGATGAAAGATCGGCACGGCGCACGAGGTCCGGCGCGCGCAGCAGCATCGCGATCATGGTCGGGATCGCCGTCACGACGGTGACGCGATGGACCGCGATCGCATCGAGGCACCCGGCCACGGTGAAGGCGGGCAGCATCACGATGGCGGCATTGCTCTGCGACAACGTCGCAAGCGCCGTATTGATCGCGTTCATGTGATAGAGCGGCGCCACCACGAGGACGCGCTGAAGCGCCTGCGTGTGCCGGCGCGGGCGCACGCGGATCACCCACAGGTGACCCTCGTGCGTCAGGACGACGCCCTTGGGCTGGCCGGTCGAACCGGCCGTGTAGAGAAAGAACGCGGCCTCGCCCGATGTCGGCCGCACCCGATCGAAACTGTCGCGGCGCAAGAGCGGCGAAAACCCGTCTTGTCCTGTCTCGCCGTAAATGAGGCGAGGAAGCGATGGCGGACACAGAGCCGCGCGCGCCGGGTCGCAGATCACGAGCTTGGCGTCGCAATCGGCCAGGATGTGATGGACCGTTGCCGCGGGCAGCTTGAAATTGACGGGAACCGCGACGAGCCCCGCGCGCAACGCGGCCAAGATCGTGATCAGGAACTCGGCACGGTTGGCCGAGAGGATCGCGACGCGATCGCCGCGCCGCAGGCCGCGGGCCAGCAAGCCCCGTGCGACGCCATCGGCCAGCTCGTCCAATTCCGCGCGGGTATAGATGCGTGGCTCGGCCGTGTCGCCAATATCAATGAGCGCCGTCTGATCGCCGGCGCCGTCGCGCACGATGACGGCGCCGAGATTGTAGAAGCCCCGTGCCGCCGCTGCATCGGATGCGGCCGTCACCGCTCTATGAACTCTAAGGTCGTATTGAGGGCGGCGTCGGCCGGGACGACGAGGCGGCCGATCTCGCGATGCACGCCACCGTTGCCGCCGCGCGCCATCGCGTCGGCCGCCTGATCGAGGGACGTCGTGCGGATCGTCAGGGCGGCCAGATAGTCCGCGCGGCCCATGCCGTCGGGCGCCGCGGCGCCGAAGGCCGCCGCAACCGTCTGAGGCGTGACGATCTCGACGCGCGTGTTGCCGAGGTCGATCTCGAGCCCCGAGCGCGTGTCCTTGAGCGCGCTTTGCCCGAACATCGCGGCAAAGATTGCGGCGCCGCGGTGCGGATCGGTCGACGCGATAACGACGCGCGCGATGTCCCGGGCGCCATTGGCGTGGTTCTGCCACTCCGCACGCCAGACCAGGTCCCTCGTGAGGTGTTGGCAGAAATAGAGCCGGCCGCTCGGCAGCGCCTCCGGTGCCAGACGCACCGTGCGGAACTTTGCCTCGCGCGCCACGCCATCGATCGTGACCGGCCGCGCGAATGCAACCGGCTTCTCGGCCGTGACGCCGCCGGCCTGGAGCCCGCCGTACAGCCCATCGGCGTCATCGGCGGCGAGCACGAGCGCGTTGAGCCCCACCGGAAAGCGCAGGATGTCGGTGCGCACCTGCGCCGCGCCGGGCTCGAACCCGATCAGCTCGAGGTAGTTGGTTCCGAAGACGGCGAGGTGATTGATCGAGCCCAGCGTATGATAGCCGCGCGCCGTCATGTGGAAGCCGAGGCGCTGGTAGCGCTCGACCGCCTCATCCATGCGGTCGCGCGCATTGACGACGGCGTGGTCGAGGGGAGGGACGACAATCGTCATGGCGTGCCGGAGCGGGAGAGATAGGTCTCGACGAGGCGCACCCAATAGCTCGTGCCGAAGACGAGCGCCTCGTCGTTGAAGTTGTAGTGGGGATTGTGAAGATAGCAACCGCCCTCGCCGGGGCCGTTGCCGACATTGATGTAGGCGCCGGGCTTCACCTGCAGCATGAAGGCGAAATCCTCCGACGCCATGGCCGGCATCGTGTCGCGATTGACCCGATCCTCGCCGACGAGGTCGGCCGCGACCTGTGCCGCGAGCTCGGTCTCGCGCGCGTGATTGATGAGCGCGGGATAGCGCCGCTCGTAGCGGACATGCGCGGTCACGCCGTGCGCGGCCGCGGCATGCCGCACCAGCTCGTGCAAGGATTGCTCCACGCGGTCCTGGACCTCCGCCTTGAAAAAGCGTGTCGTGCCGCGCAGCACGATGGTCTCGGGAATGACGTTCCAGGTCTCGCCGCCATGCACCTGGGTAATGCTGACGACGGCGGCATCGAGGGGGTGAACATTCGCCCGCACCAGGGTCTGCATGGCCGTGATGACGTGGCCGGCGGCGACGATGGGATCGTGTCCGCTCTGCGGCAGCGCGGCGTGCGTTCCCGTACCCTTAAGCGTGATCTCGAAGATGTCGTAGGACGCCAGCATCGGGCCGGGCCGGATCGCGAACTGCCCCACCGGCACGCCCGGCTTGTTGTGCATCCCGAAGACGGCATCGACGGGGATGCGGTCGAAGAGACCCTCCTCGACCATCACGCGGCCGCCGCCCTCGTTCTCTTCCGCCGGCTGGAAGATGAAGACGGCGGTGCCGGCGAAGCTGCGCGTGCGCGCCAGGTGCTTGGCCGCGCCGAGCAGCATCGCCGAATGCCCGTCATGTCCGCACGCGTGCATCAGCCCGTCATGGCCGGATTTGTAGGGAATGTCATTGAGCTCACGGATGGGCAGCGCATCCATGTCGGCGCGCAGGCCGATGGTCTTTGTGCCCGGCGCGCCGGCAAGGACGCCGACCACGCCCGTCTTGGCGATGCCGCGATGCACCGTCAGGCCGAACTCGGCGAGCTTCGCCGCAATGAAATCCGACGTCCAGGTCTCGTTGAACGCGATCTCCGGGTGAGCGTGGAGCTCGTGCCGCCATGTCGTCATTTCCGGCTGCAGCGCCTTGACGCCCGCTATTTCCGCCATCGTTCCGGCCCCACTCGGAAACTCGTTGATTCGATTGACAGGCTTGCGCCCGGATCCCTAGACTACCATACCTGAACGAACGCTCAATAGGGTGGCCGATGCGACGGTTCTCCGGCGCCGCCAGGCGAAAGCTCCGCTAAGGCGCCATGCGCTCTGACATTCGCATCGATCGCCACGACGCGACCGTCATCCTCAGGATCGATCGGCCCGAGGTCCGCAATGCCTGCCGTGCGCAGACGCTGGCCGAGCTCAACGCGGCGATCCGCGCGGCCGGCGCCGATCCCGCTATCCGCGTTCTGATCCTCTCCGCCATTGGCGACAAGGCGTTCTGCGCCGGCGCCGACCTCCGCGAGATGGAAGCGGCGTCGTCGAGCGAGGCGGTACGGGGCCTCATGGCGGGGTGGTGGGATTTGATCGAGAACTTGCGGTCTCTGCGCAAGCCGGTCATCGCCGCCGTGCGCGGCTACGCCGTGGGCGGCGGCACCGAGATTGTGCTGGCTTGCCACGTCACGCTTGCCGCGCCGACAGCGCAGTTCGGACTTTCCGAGATCCGTCACGGGCATTTACCCGGCGCGGGCGGCACGGCGTTCCTGCCGCGCCAGATCGGCTATGGGCCGGGCGCCTATTATCTCCTGACCGGCGACACCATCCCCGCACGCGAGGCGGAGCGTCTGGGCCTCGTCGCCAAGGTCGTCGCGGACGACGCGCTCGATGCCGAGGCCGACGCCCTTGCTGCGCGGCTCAGCCGTCTTTCTCCCACGGCGGTCGCGGCGATGATCACGACGCTCGTGGACGGCCGCGGTTTGCCGGTCGCCCAGGCGATCGAGCTCGAACGCCGCGTCTGCGCCGGGCTGCGTGGCACCCCGGATTTCGTCGAGGGCTTGCGCGCCTTCGTCGAGAAGCGTGCGCCCCGCTATGGCGGGACGGCAGAGGGCGGGGCATGACCGAAGCGGCGCCCGCGGCCCCGACACCGCCGCGATTCCGTGCCGTTGCCCCCGGCGCGATCAAGTCCGACGCGGCGCATTGGGGCGAGGCCCTGGTCGGCGGCAAGTGCCGCAACTGCGGCACGGTGACCTTCGGCCTGCGGGCGATCTGCCCGTCCTGCTGGCAGTCCGGCACGCAGGACGAGGTCGAGTTGTCGCGGCGCGGTCGCTATTACGCGCACACCCTCATTCGCAATCCCCCGCCGGGCGCTACCGGGCTTTATGCGATCGCCTATGTCGATCTCCCGGAGAATTTGCGCGTGATGGTGCGCAGCGATCCCGAGACGGTTGCCGGTGCCGTTCCCGGCATGGAGGTTGCGATCGCCATCGCGCCGATCGGCACCGATGCGGACGGAACCATCGTGGTCGGTCCGGTCCTGCGGCCGGTCGGAGGCGGCGCATGAGAGCGGCCTATATCACCGGGGTCGGCATGACGCCCTTCGGGACGCACTGGGACATCCCGGTCGAGCACATGGGCGCGGAGGTGACGATCGCCGCGCTCAAGGACGCCGAATTGCGGCGCGAGGAGATCGGCGCCGTCTATGTCGGGCACATGTCGCAAGGCGAGATGGCCGGGCAGCGGATCCTGCGCGACCTGGATTTCCCGCCGCTGCCCGTCATCAATGTCGAGAACGCCTGTGCGAGCGGCGCCTCGGCGCTGCGGGAGGCATGGATCGCCGTTGCCGCCGGGGTGGTCGACACGGCGCTCGTCATCGGCATCGAGAAGATGGCGCAAAAGGGCCTGCTGCGAATGCAGCACCGCACCCTCGATCAGGCCATGGGCCAGATTATCCCCGGCAGCTATGCGATCTCGGCGCAGCGGCACATGGCGGAATACGGCACCCGGCCCGAGCAATTCGCCTGGATCTCCGTGAAGAATCACGACAACGGCGCGGACAATCCCTATGCCATGTTCCGCAAGCGCTGCACCCTCGATGAGGTCATGAACTCACGGCCGATCGCCGACCCGCTGACGCTGCTGCAATGCAGCGCGCCGGCCAGCGGCGCGGCGGCCGTGGTTGTCGTCAGCGCCGCGGTCGCGCGCCGGCGCCGCACGCCCAAGCCCCTCAAGATCCTCTGGAGCGAGGTCGTCGCCGAGATGAACCGCGGCGTGCCGGAGGATTACACGATCTTCGGCGCCACCGCGGCGGCGGCCGCGCGCGCCTATGAACGCGCCGCCGTGTCGCCGCGCGATGTCGACGTGGTCGAATTGCACGACGCCTTCACGGTCGGCGAACTGCTCCACTACGAGGCGCTGGGCCTGTGTGGGCGGGGCGAGGGCGGGCGTCTCGTCGACACGCGCGCAACCGCCGTGGGCGGCTCGATCCCGGTCAATCCGTCGGGCGGGCTCTTGTCGCGCGGCCATCCCACCGGCGCCACCGGCGTAGCACAGCTCGTCGAGCTTGCCTGGCAATTGCGCGGCACTGCCGGGCCCCGTCAGGTCGCCGGCGCGCGCGTCACCGTCGCGCAATGCCAGGGCGGCGTTGGCCGCGGCAGCGGCGCCGCCGCCGTCACCATCCTCGCGCGGTGAGGGCAGGGCGATGGCGGGAATGGCGATGGACTATTTTCTGCGCCGCGCGCTGCGCCAGCACGCGGCCAGGACGGCGCTCGTCGCAGACGGGCGGCGCATCACCTATCGCGATCTCGACCGGCGCAGCTCACGGCTCGCCGCGGCCTTCGCCGGTATCGGTCTTGGCCGCGGCGACCGGCTCGCCCTGCTTCTCGGCGTGACGCCGTCCTTCTTCGAGACCGAGATCGCCGCGGCCAAGGCCGGGCTCGTCAAGGTCCCGGTCAATACCCGGCTTTCCCCGCGCGAGATCGTTCAGACCTTGCGGCTTTGCGGCGCCAAGGCGGTCGTCGCCGATCCGCCCTTCGCCGCGGCGATCGCCGACGCCCGCGTGGAGCTGCCGGACCTCGCGATCATCGTGAAAACCGCGGGGCCCGGCGCCCTCATCGATTACGAGCGCCTCATCGCCGATGGCAGCGAGAGTTTCGCGGCCGCCGGCGCGGACCCCGACGATGTCTATTCGATGCGCTTCAGCGGCGGCACGACCGGCGAGCCCAAGGGCATCGTTCACACCCATCGCGCCTATGTCGCGATCGCGCTCGCGGTGTTGCGGGAATACGAGGTCGCAGCGGACGAGCGTTCGCTACAGGTGACCCATCCCGCGCACGGCGCCAATTTCACCTGGCCCGCGCTGCTCGCCCGCGGCACCGAGATCCACCTGCTCGAGCGCTACGATCCCGGCGCGGTGCTGCGCGCGATCGCGGCCGAGCGGCTGACGCGCGTGCCGATGGTGCCGTCGATGTGGTACGGCGTCCTCGATCATCCGGAAATGCGGACGACGGACTGGTCGAGTGTGCGCACCTGCGCCTACATCTCCGCCCCCATGGCGGTCGAGCGCGTGCGCCAGGCGCTCGATCTGCTGGGGCCGCGGCTGATGAACGTTTATACCTTGAGCGAAAGCCCCGTGATGAGCACGATCCTCACGAAGGAGGATCACGTGCTGGGTGGCGATCCCGCGCGCGCGGCGCGGCTCGCCTCGTGCGGGCGCGAGGCCGAGGACGTGCGGCTGAAGCTGGTCGATGCCACCGGCGCGGACGTTCCGGCCGGCGCGGTCGGCGAGATCATCCTGTCCTCGCCGGGCAACATGAGCGGGTATTGGAACAATCCGCAGCTTACTGCCGAGACCTTGCGCGACGGCTGGGTGTGGACGGGCGACATGGCGCGCCGCGACGAGGAGGGCTATGTCTATCTCGTCGACCGCCGCAGCGAGATGATCGTCAGCGGCGGCTTCAACGTCTATCCCCGCGAGGTCGAGGAGGTGCTCTACGGCCACCCCGCGGTGCGCGAGGCGGCGGTGGCGGGCATTCCAGACCCGCGTTGGGGTGAAGCGGTGACCGCTTTCGTGGCCCTCCATCACGGCGCCGCCTGCTCGGAAGCCGAGCTGGTGCGCCTGTGCGAGCAGCGCATCGCTTCCTACAAGAAGCCGAAATTCGTGCATTTTCTGGACGAATTGCCGAAGACGTCTGCCGGCAAGATCTCCCGACGCGCGTTGGCCGACCGCTTCTGGTCCGGCCGGGATCGTCGGATCGGATAGGATTCTTCGGCGCGTGGGAAAGGATGGATCGAGATGAAGAAGAAACGAAACTGCGGGTCGACCGCGCTCATGGCCGTCGCGGCGCTGCTGGTCGCGGCCTTCGGCGCGGGGCCGGCGCAGGCTGCCGAGAAGATCATCTTCGGCAACCCCAATCCGGCGGGCCTCAATATCGGCATGGGGCCGTTCTATTACGCGGCGGCGATGGGCTTCTTCAAAGAAGAGGGCATCGAGGTCGAATACGTCAATTTCAACGGCGGCGCCGTGCTCGATCCGCAGGTCATCAACAAGTCGGTCGATATCGGCTGGGAAACCCCGGATGTGGTCGTCATCTCGCATGACGTGGGACACGATCCGTTCCCGGTCCGGTTCTTCTACAATCACCTGCGGCGGAACGTGTGGGAGATCGTGGTTCCCGCCGACAGCCCGATCAAGACGCTCAAGGACCTCAAGGGCGCGCGCATCGGTGTCAATTCGATGACGACCACGAACATCCCGACGACGATGTCGATGCTGAGCTCGGTCGGACTCGATCCGCACAAGGATGTGTCGTTCATCGCCGTCGGCATGGGCGGGCCGGCGTTCCAGGCGATCCGGACCAAGCAGATCGACGCGCTCAACCTCTTCGACACCATGCACACCCTGCTCGAGCAGTCGGGCTTTGCCATCCGCCGCCTCGACCTCGGCGCGAAGTACACGGGGCTCCTCCAGAACGGGTTCTTCACGAATACCGACAACCTCAAGACCAAGCGTCACGCCCTGGTCGGCTTCAGCCGCGCCATCGCCAAGGCGACCGTCGGCTGCTATGCGAACCTGCCCGCCTGCGTGCATATCGCCTGGGCCCAGGATCCGAAGCTCAAATCCGCGAATGTGCCCGACGACGTGGCGCTCGCCAGCGCGGTCGCCGTTCTCAAGACGCGCGGCACGAGCTATTTCGCGTTTCCCCCGGGCGCGAAGCGGCTCTGGGGCTCCTACGACGATCAGATGTGGCAGAACACGATCGACGTTCTGCACGAGACCGGCGTGATCAAATCCGACAAGATCGCGCCCTCCAGCCTCTATACCAACGACCTCATCGCCGACATCAACGACTTCGACACCGATGCGGTGACGAAGCAGGCCGAGGCTCTCAAGTGAACCTTGCGAGCCCGGCGGATATCCTCGCGCCCGCGCGGGCGACGGGGGGCAATCGCCCGGTGCTGGCGGCGCGCGACGTGTCGCTCGTTTATCAGACCAAGCGGGGCATGCTGCCGGCGCTCGAGCATCTCGATCTCGCGGTCGGGGCCGGCGAGTTCGTGTCGATCGTCGGGCCGTCGGGCTGCGGCAAGTCGACGTTCCTCAAGCTGACCTCGGGCCTCATCGCCGCGACGACGGGCACGATCGAGTTCGAGGGCGCGCCGATTTCGGGCCCCAGCCGCGCGATGGGCGTCGTCTTCCAGAAGCCGAACCTCATGCCGTGGAAGACGGTCATGGGCAATGCCGTGATCAATGCCCGGGTTCTGCGCATGGATCGCAAGGCGTCGATGCTGCGCGCGCGGGAATTGCTGCGCACGGTCGGGCTCAGCGATTTCGAGCGCAATTACCCCTGGGAGCTCTCCGGCGGCATGCAGCAGCGCGTCGGCATCGTGCGCGGCCTCGTGCATGATCCGGCGCTGATGCTGATGGACGAGCCGTTCGCAGCACTCGACGCCATGACGCGAGAGCAGATGACCCTGGAGCTGCAGCGCCTGTGGCTCGCCGCCCGCAAGACGGTGGTGTTCGTCACCCACTCCATACCGGAAGCCGTGTTCCTGTCGGATCGGGTGCTGGTGATGTCGCCGCGCCCGGGCCGCATCATCGAGGAGATCGCGATTTCGTTTCCCCGGCCGCGGGGGCTCGCGACCATGGCGACGGTCGAGTTTGGCGAATTGTGCAATCGCCTGCGGCTGCTGTTCGCCAGCGTTCTCGGGCTGGACTAGCGCGGCGATGCGGGCGCGCCTGCGCACGATCCTCCTCTCCGGCGCCATCGGCATCGCGCTGATCGCGGTGTGGTACGGCTATATCGCGTACTTCCATGTGCCGGACTACCTCTTGCCGAAGCCGGGTGCGGTAGTGCTGTCCGCCATCCGCGCCTTTTCCACCGGGTATATCTGGCCGCATCTGTGGTTCACCACGGAATCGACGCTCGTTGGCTATGCGGTCGGATGCGGCGTCGGCATCGCGCTCGGCGGCGCCCTGGCGGAATGGCCGGCGATCGAGGGCGCGCTCTATCCCTACATCGTCGTGCTCCAATCGATGCCGAAAGTGGCCTTGGCGCCGCTGCTCATCGTGTGGTTCGGGTTCGGCATCGAATTCGAAGATCGTGCTGGTCGCGCTCATCTGCTTCTTCCCGGTCTTCATCAACACATTTGTCGGCATCCGCCAGACCGACGGCGATCTCGTCGATGTGCTGCGCGTGTGCTCGGCATCGCGTGCCAGCATCTTCTTTCACGTCAAGATCCCGGCGGCGGCCGGATCGATTTTCGCCAGCCTCCAGATCGCGGTGAGCCTGGCGCTCATCGGCGCGATCGTCGCGGAGTTCGTCGCCTCCAAGGAGGGGCTGGGCACGGTGATCCAGCAGGGCGCGCTGACGATGGATACCGGCCTCGTCCTCACCGGGGTCTTCATCCTGTCGATCATGGGCATGATCGGCACCGCGGTCATCCGCTTCGTGCATGGCCGCGTCGTCTTCTGGGAAGCGCGCGGCGACGCCGCGACGCGGCCATCATCGCTCCCGACGTGAAAAGCGAAGGCCGGCGCGCATGACGATGTCCGCACTTCCCGACATCGCCGATGCCTTGGCCGAAGGCGCGCTCACGGCGCGCGCCGTCTACGCCGAAGCGGTCGCGCATCATGCAGCGCTTGACGATCGCCTGCACGCCTATCGCGCCTGGGCGGGGCCATCGGCGGAAACGGAAGCGGCGGCGGCCGACGCGGCGCTCGGCGACGGCCGCCGCACCGGCTTGCTGCAGGGCATCCCGATTTCGCTCAAGGACGTCTTTGGCGTTGCCGGCCTGCCGGTCTTTGCCGGTTCGGCGCGGCGCCTGCCGGCGATCTGGGAGCGGGAAGGGCCGATCGTCGCCGCCATTCGCCGGCAAGGCGGCGTCATCGTCGGCAAGACCCACACGACGGAGTTCGCGCTGAGCGCGCTCGGGGCCAATCTCTACGGACCCGCGCCGCGCAATCCCTGGGACGCGCGCCATCATCGCAGTGCCGGTGGCTCCAGCAGCGGCGCGGGGGTCAGCCTTGCGGAAGGGTCGGCGCTGCTGGCGCTCGGCACCGACACGATGGGCTCGGTCCGCATACCCGCGAGCGTCACCGGCGCCGTGGGGCTCAAGACCAGCGTCGGCCGCTGGCCCACCGCGGGGATCGTGCCATTGAGCCCGACCTTCGACACGGTCGGCGTGCTCGCCCGCAGCGCCGTCGATGCCGCCTACGCGTTCGCGGCGCTCGAGGGGGGCGACAGCCGCTGGCAGGCGATCCAGCGCTCCCCTGGCGACATCACGCCGACAAACATCACCATCGGCATCGCCGAAACCGCCGCCTGGACGGAATGCGAGGCCTCGATCGCGCTTGTCGCCAAGGCCGCCATCGACGAGATCGCCCGCGCCGGCGCGACCCTGCGCGCCGTTGCGCTGCCCGAGGCGGCGGCGGCATTCGATTTCGTCTGCGACGGGACGGTGGCCGTGGCGGAGTTCGATGCCTTTCTGTCGATGGAGTTGCCGGAGTGGCGCGACCTCGTTTCGCCACCGACGCGCGCGCTCGCCGATCGCGGCGCCGCCGCCTCGGCGCGCCAGTACATCGGCGATCGCGGCCGACACACGGCACTGGCCGCGCGCGCCGCAGGGCGCTTCGACGATGTCGGGGTGATCGCGGCGCCGACGGTCCCGCTGGCGCCGCCGCTCATCGATGGTCCGCTGGCTCCCGGCGAGGCACGGCGCATCCATCTTGCGATGCTGCGCAGCAGTTGCGTCGCCAACTGCCTTGGCCTCTGCGCGATCACGCTCCCCGTCGGGTTGGACGCTCAGGGGCTGCCGGTGGGATTGGAGCTCATGGCACGCCACGGCGATGACGAGCGCCTGGTCGGGGTGGCGCTGGCGCTGGAGCGCGTGCTGGGCGCGCCCCGCGACCGGCTCGGCCGCCCGCCGCTGCTGGCGGGCTGAGAGTTCGAACGATGGCGGTCATGGACGATCTCACGGACGCCAACTTCCGTATGAGCGTCGCCTCCAGCGCGCGCGGCTGCGTCGGCGGCCGGCTCGAGCGCCTGGTTTCGCCGCATCCGCCGGAAGCGATCGGGCTCGGCACGATGGTGGATTTCGCCGAATTCCTGACGCTCAGGGGGTGCGAAACCGTGCACAATGGCGGCAGCATTGCGTCGATTTCGCATGTCAGTGCGCATGTCCTCGCCGCGTCCTCGGCCAATCACTGGACCGGGGAATGCCAGATCTCCGTCCCGCGACCGGGACTTTGCATCTCCGAAGTCTCGATCTGGGACGAGACTGCCGGGCGCATCGCCCTCATCACGCAAACGGCGCAGATCAGCAGCCACGAGCGGGTCGTCCTGGCGGCGGGCGAGCAGGCAACAGCCGATGGCAGTTCGATCGAGCTTCTTCTGCCGAACGCGCCGCGTCACGGCAATCGCCTCGACATCCCGGCGACGCGCCGCCGCCAGATCTTCGAAGCGGCGACGCGGGTCATCACGGGCAAGGGCTTCGAGCGGGCGACCATGCGCGAGATCGCGCGAGAAGCCGGCCTGACCATTCCGACGATGTATCAGTACGTGGATTCCAAGGACGGAATCCTGGAGCTGATCTTCGACAGCTATCTGACGAAGATGGAGGACGGCTTGCGGTGCGCCGTCGCCGACAAGGCCACCGCCACCGAGCGGCTGACGGCGGCGGTGTCGGCGACGCTCGCCAATCTCAGCGCGTATTACCGCGAAGTGCGGATCATGACGTACGACACCAAGTCGCTGCGACCGGAGATTCTCGAGGTCGTGCTCCGGCGCATGATGAACTATCTCTCGATCTTCACCGAGATTGTTGCCGAAGGCGTCGCCTCCGGCGAGTTCCGCCCGATCAATGCGGAACTCTTCGCCAACCTGGTGCCGATGATGTGCCAGGTCTGGGTCCAGCGCCACTGGAGCGTCGGCAAATTCGGGCTCCCGGCCGTCGAGCGCGCTATCCTCGAACTGGCGCTCGAAGGTTTGCGCAATCCGGCCAATCGTTCGGAAGCGCCGGCATCCGCTTGATCACGGCGTCGCGATTCGATGGGTTCCCGGCGGATAACCAACGGACACGCGGCCAATTCGCATCTCAGCGAGTCGATCGACGCTTTCCGGCCCGGCCCAAACGCGCTGTTGCGAATGCGGAGTGAGCGTCGGCGCGCGCCAATGACGATGCCGGCGGCACGCGGAATTCAAAGCTGAACCACTCGGCACAGGCCAGCATGTGTCCGACGAAAACCCGGCGCCGGTTCAGCTCAATGGGATAGTACCACACGCCCAGCAAGGGAGCGCCCACGGGAAGGTCGAGAACCGCAGCTTCTCGTTCCGTCGCGGAGGTCGCTTCTACCCGGTAGTCTATCAACTCGCAGCGGATGCCGTATTTGCCGAGCAGCGGCAGCAGGAACTCCGTGGCCAGATCTCGCCGAAGAAGATCGCCCAGACTTTGCGGCAGAAACGCCATGTCGTAACAAATCGGCTTGCCATCAGCCAGAATGACCTTTTCGTGCCTGTAGATGACCTCGTCCGTTGCGAGCCGCAGCGCATCTGCGATCGCCGGTTCCGGCGCGATCAGGGTGAGCGATAATTCCTTCAATCCGGGGACAAAGCCCGCGCGACGTATCTCGTCTCCGAGCGAGGTACTGTAATCGGGATTGAGCGAACGGCTGATGCGCCGCTTATCCGCGACGAACACGCCGAGACCCTGACGCCCGATGAGGCGTCCTTCGATGGTGAGATCGCGCACGGCGCGGCGAACCGTAATCGCGCTCACGCCAAACTCCCGAATCAACTCCGACTCGCTCGGAATCTTCTGTCCCGGCTGGTAGAGGCCGCCGACGATGCGATCGCGCAGCGCGGATTTCACAGTTTCGTACAACGTGCCCATTGAGCCCATAGCCTGTGCTCTCGCCGACCCGCGCGCGACGCTTGCGGGATTTCTCCGTCCTTCCGCATCGCCGCGCCGGCGGCGCCGAGGCAGCCGCCCCGGCATCTCTCATACCCGACTTGACGTTTGGCGCCAGCAGGCTTCTTATACTATGTATATTATATTCGAGCGGCTCGGGCGATCGCGGTGCTGACGAGCTTGCCCTGGCGGACGAGCATCGTGGGGAGCGCGCCTATGGCGGAAAGAGTCGTTATCGGCGTCGCCACGCCGCCCGGAATGACAGCGGCCAACGGATATTTCAGCGCGGCCTCGGCATTGGGGTATGACCGCGAGGAAGGGCTCCAGTTCGAGATCTATTATGGTGACGAGCCCGGTGCTACCGCCCGCGCCCTCTGCGCCGGTGCCTGCGATATCGCTTCGCTCAACACCACCGTTGGGCTGCTCGGCCGTGAGGCGGGACTTCCCATGGTCGCGGTCTATGGGAAGGCGCGCCGTACGCACCGCTGGTTCGCTGTCGTGCCGGAAAGCCCCATTCGCTCGCTAGCCGAACTCAAAGGCAAGAGAATTGCGTGCGATTTCGATCACCTGCGGCCGCTCGCAGAAGCAGCCCTTGCCGAGGAGGGCGTGGCGGGAGGATCCTTCGAATGGGTTCCCTGGTGCGGTTCGGGGATGGAGACGCGTGCTATGCTCGGGCCGCTGCGCAAGGGCGATGTCGATGCGGTCTTCCTGATCGATTGGAATGACGGTGACTTCATCGCGGAAGGATTACCGCTGCGGCGCCTGCCCTCAAAGGGGCTCGATCGGATTCGCCTCTCCTCCTGTCTGTGGACCTCGACAGGCTATCTCCGCGGGCATGGGGATGCGATCGCGGGGACAGGCCGCGCGATCGCCAGAACGACGACCTTCGCCCTGGAGAATCCGGAAGCGGCGGTCCGCCTCATGTGGCGCCAGCAACCGGAGACACGGCCGTTGCCGCAGGAACAAGACCGCGTCCTGCGGCGAGATCTCGAGATCATGAAGGCGCGGCTGGCATCTTTCAGCCCTGATCCGGCCGAGACGGACTGGCGGTGGGGTTTCATCGACAAGCACGAGATCGCCGCGTGGCAGGAATTCCTGATCAAGTCCGGGGCGCTTCGTCAACGCTGCGATCCGGAGGTCTTCTACACCGCGGAGTTTGTTGACCGCTTCAACGATTTCGATGCTGATTCCGTACGCGCGCAGGCGCGCATGTTCCGTCCATAGTTTGCACGAGGGGTCGGGCAGGTGAGCAGAGCAAAATTCACCATCGGCGTGGCAATTCCACCGGGCATCGGCCCCGCCTATGCCTATTTTGCCCCCGCCATTGCCCTGGGCTACGACCGCGAGGAAGGCCTCGATTTCGCCTTCTTCTATGGTGGCGAGCCGGGGGCCACCGCGCGCGGCCTGTGCGCCGGGAAATGCGATATCGCCTGCCTCAACACGATCGTCGGGTTCATCGGACGAACCGAAGGTCTGCCAATGGTTGCGATCGGCAGCAAGGCGCGGCACGCACACCGCTATTTCGCCGTCGCGCCTGAGAGCCCCATTCGCTCGCTGACCGACCTTAGGGGCAAGAGCATCGCCTGCGACTTCCCGCACCTTCATCCGCTGGCCGAAGCGGCGCTCGCCGAGGAGAACGTGCCGCGCGGCGGATTTCACTGGGTCGATTGGCGCGGCTCCGGCATGGAAGCCGGGGAGATGATCGAACCGCTCCGACGGGGCGAAATCGACGCGACGTTCATCATGGACTGGAACGACGGTGACTTCGCCGCGCAAGGCCTTCGCTTGCGCCACCTCACTTCGAAACTCCTCGACCGGATCAGAGTCTCATCCTGCTATTGGACTACCGAATCGCATGTCGCTGGAGATAAGGATTTTCTGTCGCGCGGGCTCCGCGCCATCCAGAAAAGCCTCGTCTATTCCTTTGAGAACCCGGAAGCAGCGCTGCGGCTCATGTGGCAGATTTTTCCGGAATCGAAGCCATCCGCTGCTTCAGGCGGCGACGTCACGCGCCGGCAGCTGGAGGTGTTGAAGGCGTGTCTCGAGCCCATGCGGATCGACAGCAACGATCCCGACCCGCGATGGTGCGCAATACCGACCCAGGAAATGCTGGCTTGGCAAGAGTTTCTTCGTCGCTCTCGCATCATCGATGCCGAGATCGACGTCACACGCTGCTATACGACCACGCTGGTCGACTCCGTCAACGCCTTCGACGCCGCGGCGATCCGATCGGCGGCCGCTCAAAAGCGCTTCCCCTGACCTTCGGGCGCGCGCATGCAGCAATCCTACCAGACAGGGAGATCAATATGATGCGGAACCGGATATTGCTGGCGAGCGCCTTGGGCGCCCTCATCGCCTTGGTGGGCGCACCTGCGGCGCACGCGGCCACTGACAACCTGCTGCAGACGGTCAAGGATCGCGGCGTCATGCGCGTCTGTGACGTCGAGTACGCCCCATGGAACGTCAAGAATCCTGCCACCAACCAGTGGGAAGGCATCAATATCGATATCGTCAATCTGATTGCAGGCATGCTGAAGGTGAAGCTCGAGCACGTCGATGCAACCTGGGCGACGGTCATCCCCAGCATGACGACGGGGAAATGCGACTTCGCCGGAGCCGGGCTTTACATCTCTCCTGCCCGTGCCGAGCTCGTTACGTTCACGCGGCCTTTCGCGACCGACGGGATCGCCCTCTTCGTTCCGGCCAATTCTCCGGCCAAGACCGCCCAAGATCTTGACGTGGCGGGAAAGACCATCGTCGTGCGGACAGGTGGATTCGAGGAAGGCGTGGCCAGGGCCCTGTTCAAGCACGCGACCGTCAAGACTTCTCACGGCGGACCAGGCCGGCATCATGCCGCTCGAGATCGCCTCGGGTCGCGCCGACGGCGGCGCCGGAGGATATTATGGAAATCTCGCCTTCTTGAAGGCCAATCCGAACGTGAAGGTGCGGGCGCTTTCCGACGAATTGCTCAGCAAGACGTCGATTGCCTTTGCGGTGCCGCCGCGCGAATATTTTTTCCGCGACTGGCTTAATGCGGTCCTCCTGAACCTGGAGGAAAACGGTACGCTCAAGCCCATTCTCGCAAAATGGAGCCAATAGCCAGCCCGGCCGGCCAGGGAGCCGGAGCGGAACTCGTAAAGCATGGCGACCGGTGCGGGTCTCGCGCGAACCGGCAGGCCAGGCTCGGCTTGGGATTTTTTTGTGTCGTGGGTGCTGCCGACGGGTTTAGCGCTCGCGCTCATGGCGTGGCTTATCCGCGACGTGAACTGGTCTTTCGTCAAGGGCCTCGACTTTTCCGTCGTGTACCAGTACCGGGTCGCTCTCCTCCAGGGTCTTCTCAATACGATCCTCATTACGTTTTCGTCTCTGTTGCTCGGATTGGCGCTGGGATTGGCGTTTGCCTGTCTCGCCTACGTTCCCTTCGCCCCGCTGCGCTGGCTGATCGCCGCCTATATCGAGGTCCTGCGCGATGTGCCGCTGGTGGTCGCGCTGTTCTGGATTCATTTTGCTTTGCCGGTTCTGACGGGGATTTCGACATCCGCGTTCGAAAGCGGCTTCATCGCGATGGCGCTCCAATCGAGCGCCTATCTCGCCGATGTCGCGCGTGCGGGCATACAGGCCATCCCCAAGGGACAATGGGACGCCGCCGATGCGCTCGGGCTTTCGCGGATGTGGAAGTGGCTGGACATCGTTTTGCCGCAGGCTCTGAAGATCATCGTGCCGCCGCTCGCCAACATTGCGCTTGGCTATTTCAAGGCCAGCTCCGTTCTCGCGCTGCTTTCCGTCGGGGAGCTCACGACGGTTGCCGCCCGGATCAGCAACTATACGTTCAAGCCGATCGAGATCTTCACGGTCGTGGCCGCCATCTATCTCGGTCTGGGATATTTCCTCAGCTTCCTGACGTTTCGCCTCGAAAAAATCTTCACGGCAACGCGGACCTGAGATGTCGTTCGACACGTCGGTCATTTGGCAAAATCTGCCGATACTGGCATCGGGGATCTGGCTGACCATCGTCATCGTCGTAGTCTCGCTTGCCATCGGTATCGCTATCGGCCTGCTGGCCTGCGCGGGAATGTTGCTCGGCCGCGGCATGCTCTATCATCTCAGCGTTGGTTACGTCGGCCTCTTTCGCGCGCTGCCCGAGCCGGTGATCATTTTCTGGCTGTACTATTGCAGTCCCTTCATTCTGAACAGCAAGCTCTCGGCATTCGATGCCGGGACCGTTGCTCTGGCAATCCCGTCCGGCGCCTATCTGGCGGAGATATTCCGGGCCGGCGTCCAGGCCGTACCCCGCGGGCAGTTCGAAGCGGCGCGGTCAATGGGCCTTTCCGCCTTTTGGCTGGTCTGGGACGTCGTCGCACCGCAGGCGCTGCGCCTGATGATTCCTCCCATTCTTGGCATCATCACCATCCTCATCAAGAATTCCGCGCTGGTTTCCGCCATCGGCGTCGAGGAGCTGTTCTATCAAGCAACCGTTCTCAGCGGCCAGACCTTCCATTATTTTGAGTTCCTGAGTGCGACGGCAGTCATCTATTTCATGCTGATCCTGCCGCTCAGCGTGCTGGTGCAGCGCCACGAGCGGCGACTCCTGGCGAAGATCTGGTGATGCGGGACGCAGAGGGGGACAATCTTTCGCACGGACCGCTGATCGTCTGCGAGGACGTGCGGAAGTCCTTTGGCGCATTCGAGGCTCTGAAGGGTGTGAGCCTCGATGTGGCACAGGGTGAGGTGCTTTGCATCATCGGGCCATCGGGCGGTGGGAAATCCACCTTCCTGCGCACGCTCAATGGGCTTGAGCCGTTGGACGGAGGCCGCATTCGGATCGGCAGCCTGGAACTCCCCGGCTCGCGCCGTGAGATCGTGGAGCTCAGGCGCGAAGTCGGCATGGTCTTCCAGAGCTTCAATCTGTTTCCGCACATGACGGTGCGGCGCAACGTCGCGCTCGCGCCGGTGCGGGCGCGGGGCTTGCCCTGGCGCGAGGCGAATGCGCGGGCCGAGCGGTTGCTTGCACGCGTGGGAATCATCGACCAGGTCGGCAAGTATCCCAGCCAGCTATCGGGAGGCCAGCAACAACGGGTTGCGATCGCGCGAGCCCTCGCGATGGAACCGAAAGTATTGCTCTTCGACGAGCCAACGTCATCGCTGGACCCGGAAATGGTGCAGGAGGTGCTTCAGGTCATGCGCGAGCTCGCGCATACCGGCATCACGATGCTCGTGGCGACGCACGAGATGGGGTTCGCGCGAGAGATCGCCGACCATGTCGCGTTCATGGTGGATGGCCGGCTGGTTCACCTGGCGCCGCCAAAGGCGTTCTTCGACCAACCATCCGACCCTCGACTGACCTCTTTTCTCTCGAAGGTGCTCTGACAGTCGCCGGCGCCAGTTGGCGGGATGCGAGAGGAACGATGTTGACCGCTCCTTCACCACCGAAGATAGAACATCGAGCTGTCTCGTGACGGGCATTTGAAAACGGGACGGTGGTCTGGGGGGTGCGCCATTTGCTGTGATTCCCGATCCGGGCAGTATTGCCCGAACTAACATCTGCCTTCGACAAATCTGAAATTTCTAACTGCCCGACAACTCGAGCCGCGACATCGCGCGGCCGTGGCGAAGCATTGTGACATAGCCGACAAAGGCCGGCCCGTTGGCCGGAAAGGTTCCATGAACATGATCAAAGCACGGTCGAGGCGCTCGGCACCGGGTAGCCGGCGCGGCGCGGCCACGGTGGCTCCGGGTCACAGACAGACTTTGACGATGGCGGCGGTTAGTCGAATGGCCATGTGCACCAGCTTGACGAGAGAGCGCGCCCTCATCGTGCGCATCAGCCGGCCCCGGTGGGCCTTTACAGTGACCTCGCTGATGCCGAACTCGCCACCGATGTGTCTGTTCAATCGGCCGGATACGGCCAACGGTGCTTTCGACAAGGATTATCGTCCTGTGCGAATACTCGCCGAATGGTTCGGCGCGTATTCACACCGGATCACCTCGGTTGGGACAGCCATGGATTGTCGGAGGTCACGGCATCGAGCTCGTCCAGGTCTTTCGTGCTCAGCTTCCAATCCAGCGCTTTGACATTGGCAAGCACGTGGGAAGACTTCGTCGCTCCCACGATGACGGAAGATATGGCGGGATTGGCCAGCAGCCACGCGAGCGCGACCTCGTGCACGGGGTGCCCTCGGCTTTGGCAGAATTTCTCCAGCTTCGTCAGGATGCCGAAATTGCGCTCGCTCAGCACGGCGGCCTGCACGGCTTCCGGCTGAAATTTGGTGAGAGCGGAATCCGTCGGCGCGGGCTGGTCGGGCTGATAGCGGCCAGTCAGAAAGCCGGACTCGAGCGGGAAGTACGGAATGAACCCCAGACCATAGGCGCGGCAGAACGGGATCAGGTCTCTTTCCGCCTCGCGGCGCAGAAGATTGTAATAGCCCTCGACAGACACGAAGCCGTGGGTGTTGAGCGTCCGCGCCATCCACGCCGCGTCGCAGACTTGCCATGCCGCGATGCCGGAGCAGCCGATGTAGCGCACCTTGCCCTGACGCACGAGGTCGTCAAGCGCGCGCAAGGTCTCGCCGATGGGCGTTTCCGGGTCATACACGTGGAGCTGGTAGAGATCGATATAGTCGGATTGCAGGCGCCGCAGACTGGCCTCGACTTGCCGCACGATATGCGCCCGCGACGCACCGCGATCGTTCGGCCCCTCTCCCGCGATACGCCCGAATTTCGTCGCGATAAGCGCCTTGTCGCGCCGACCCTTGAGTAGCTTGCCGATCATCTCCTCCGACAGGCCCTTGCCGTAAACGTTAGCCGTGTCGATGAAATTGATCCCGAGTTCGAAGGCGCGGTCCAGGATATCAGCGGATTCGCGTTCGTCGGTGCGACGGCCGAAATAGTTCGTCCCCATTCCGATTGCCGACACGCGCAACCCGGCGCTGCCCAAGCGGCGATACTCCATGATGACACACCTCCTGACTATCTGAAGATTGGCGGGCGGGTTCCGGAAGCCGGGCGCGCGACCGTCGAGACTGCTCCTAACCTTCGGCGCGCCGCAGACCAACGTTCCAAGCGAGCAGACGTGCCTCGGTGAGAACAAAAATGCGATTGAGCATGTATCCCACGAGCGCGAGGGCGATCACACCGGCATACATCTCGGCGATATGAAACGAGCGCTGCGCATCGAGAACGAAAAACCCGATCCCGTCGTTTCCGGTTACCATCTCGGCCAGCACGGTGATGACGAGCGCGATGGCGAGGCTGATACGCATGCCCGTCATGATGTAGACGGAGGCCGAGGGCAGCACGACCTTTGTGATGAGCTGGGCGCGCGTCAGGCCGAACGTCCGGCCGGTGTCGATGAGCACCCGTTCGACATTCACCACGCCGCTGATGGTGTTGAGAAGGATCGGGAAGAACGACGTGAAGGCGACCATGAAGACCTTCATCTCGTTGCCGATGCCGAGAAACAAAATGGCGATTGGGACGTAGGCGGGACTGGGAATTGGCCGCAGGAATTCCACCAGCGGATCGAGCGACCGGAAGATCAGGCGGTTCGATCCCATGGCAAGGCCGACCGCCACGGCGACGGCACAAGCGATGAAATAGCCCAGGAAGAGGCGCTGGAGACTCGGCAGAAACACCGTGAAAAAGGTGCCGTCGATCAAAAGCGTCCAGAACGCGTAGAGGACGTCCGACAGAGGCGGCAGCGTCGGCGTGTCGACAATCTTCAACCTTACGACTGCTTCCCACAGCAGCCCGAGCAATATCATCACGAAGTAGCCGATCGAGCGCTGCAACATCAGCTTGCCATGACGCGTGCGTAAAGTTCTCGCCGGTAGCGCAGAAAATCCGGAGATTCCCGGGTCTCCACCGGGCGGCGCGGCCGGGGCAAGTTCAGTTCGATGCGGTCGACAACGCACACCGGCGGCTTGGACAGCGAGAGCACGCGATCCGCCAGGTAGACGGCCTCGTCGACATCATGGGTGACAAAGAGAATCGTGATGTTGAGCCGCCGCCATAGATCGAGAATCAGGTCTTGCAGCAGGTTGCGCGCCAGGGCGTCGACGGCGCTGAAGGGTTCGTCCATCAACAGCACTTTGGGACCGGCGATCAGGGCCCGCGCAATGGCGACCCGCTGCTGCATGCCGCCGGAAAGCTGCCACGGATAAAGATGCCCCACCTTCGGCAGGCCTACGAGAGCAAGATACTCCTCGCACAAATCCTTGATCTCGGAGCGGCTGTGACTGCGGCGGCGCGAATGTTCTTCGAGTCCAAGCGCCACGTTGTCGCGCACGCGGCGCCAGGGAAACAGCGATTTCGAATATTGCTGGAACAGGTACACCATTTCGATGGTGGGCTGCGTGACGACGTGACCATCGAGCTTGACGATGCCCCGCGTCGGCGCCAGCAGGCCCGCGACGATGCTGAGCAAGGTGGATTTGCCGCAGCCCGACGGCCCCAATATCGATACGAACTCGCCGGAACTGACCTCGAACGAGACTTCGCCCAGGACTTCAGCGGAGGAGCGACCTTCGGTGAAGACCTTGGAAATTCCCTGAATAGACAGATAGCTGTCCGACAAGATTCTAGCTCACTGCCGCCGGCGCGATCCCTGCTTGACCCAGGGTTACACCGGATCGCGCCTGCAGGCCAGACAAGATGGATCTGCCCGAGATTCGGCGAGGTGAATCACGGGAGCTCAGAGGCTCGACTTTTCTTGGATGCCGCGGGCGTGTTCTTCGATGAGCCGGCGCCAGGCGGTGATCACGACATCGGGGCGAAACATCTGTTCCTTGAACCACCCATCCTGCTCTTCATAGAAGGGGTGCATGATCTCGTTGATGAAGGAGTCCTGCCGCAGAAACTGACCTTGGTACATCCAGCGCAGCCACAACCAGTATTTGAGCCACGCCCGCGGGCGCTTCAAACCGGCGACATCCTTCTTCGGTGCGAGCAGGAAGGTGAACCACCGGTACCGCGTGCCGTCGATGGGCACGTACCACGAGTAGGTCACGAAGGGCGCGCAGAAATTGAGGTTGGCGACTCTGGACGAGCACGGCAGGGCGGCAGAGACGTCGAGCTTGTTCAGCCGCCGCCTCTCCCACCAGTGCTGGCGTGGCCACCGTCCCAGCCCCGGGAAATCGGCTTCAGCGACCGGCGCGTCGGTCCGGTAAGTCAGGATTTTGTTCAATGTGATCTCGGGCCAGTGCCGGCCGCGGGCCGCGATGAAACTGAACGGACGGCTCAGCCAAGCCGAACGATGGAGGTAGAACGGATGCGAGGGATCGATCGCCCCCTCCATCGCGAGACGCCAGTTTCCCTGCCACTCGAACACGCGCCCCCCGACCAGCGCACCCTCCTCGAGGAAATCCGGAAACACATCGGCTTCGAGCGGCGGCGGTTCGATATCGCCAACGAAGACCCAGACGACGCCCTGGCGCTCCACCGCGGGATAGCTCTTTATCTTGAGCTTGCCGACCATGGCGCAGTCGGGTCCGTCGGTGAGGGCTGCGACGAGGCGCCCGTCGCGAACGTCATAGGTCCAGCCGTGATAGGCGCAGGTGATGGTGCCCGCGAACTCGCACTTGCCCTCCGACAGCGGCACGCCGCGGTGGGCGCAGCGGCTTTGCAGGCAATAGACTGTGCCGCCGGACCGAACCAGGATCAGTTCCTCGCCCAGCATTGTCACCGCGAGCGGCCGGGTCTTCGGCACCTGCCGCGCCAGCGCCGCCGGATACCAGTAGTTGCGCAAGCCCATTACCGCGCGCAGATAGCGTGGATAGGGCTTGCGGCGAGACGGGTTTTCGTCTCTGCTCGACGGCAGGATCTGATCTTGCGTCTCGGTCATTCCAAATCCTGATGACGGAAAGCGAAAGCAGCCATCGTCGTCAAAGCTGGCGCCACTTTTCATCGACCGTATGAGCCGCAAATGATGCGGTCAAGAATAGAAAATCGGACGTAAACATCTAAAAAATGGGCGATGATCGCGCCCGAATGACGCGTTTTCCGGACATCGCGTCCAGTTTTCTATTCTTGACCGCAAGATTCCGCGGCAATTAGGGTTTTTGCCCGCGCCGGCAATCGGCAGGCAACCGTGAAGGACCTCCCATGGCATTGCACCTCCGCCTGTCCCTGGCGATCGCGTTCGCCGTTGCGGCGACCCTCCTGCCCTCTTCGTCTTCAGCGCAGCCGGCGAAGCCGGCAGTCAGCGAGCTCCGGGTCGGGATCCTGCCGATTGCCCCCCACACCCCGGTTTTTGCCGCGCAGGAGCTCGGCTATTTCGCGCAGGAAGGCCTGAAGGTCGACCTCCAGTTCGGGGTCGGAGGGGCGGCTCTTCTGCCGCTCGTCATTCAGGGCCAGATGCAGCTCGTCAACATTCCCATCGCCACCGGCCTGCAGGCCCGCGCACAAAACATCGATGTCGTGATGATCGGCCCGGGGACGTACGTCGAAAAGCAGCAGGCGCCGGGACAGACCGCGACCATCGTCAAGTCGGATGGGAAGATCCGGGGGTTGCGCGATCTCGCCGGCAAGACGGTCGCGGTCAATGTGATCAATAGCGTCAACTGGCTCTACAACCGTGCTCTGCTGGCAAAGGCAGGCGTCGATGTGAAGACGGTGACGTATGTCGAGCTCCCCTTCCCCAACATGGTCGATTCGGTCGCCAACGGACAGGTCGATGCCGCGGCCATCGTGCAGCCGTTCCTCTTCTTCGGCACCTCCAGCGGCAAGGTCAGGGTCGTCGGCTACGACTTTCTCGACGTGCAGCCGGGCGCCCAGATCTCGGGGTTTGCGACATCACGCAAATGGGCCACCGCCAATGCGCGCACGCTCGCCGCCTTCGAGCGTGCAACCGCCCGCGCCGTCGATTACCTGATGGCCAATCAAAAAGAGGCCATGCAACTGGTGGCCAAGTTCACGAAAGCCAAGCCCGAGATCATCGAGGGCGCCGGCGTGCCGTCGTGGTCGAAATCAACTCTCCGTTCCCAACATCGAGACGCAGATGCGGCTCATGGTGAAGTACGGACTGCTGCAGAAGCCGCAGGACGTGCACAATCTCATCTGGTCCCGCTGATCGGGCTAGGCGCGGTCCGCCAGTTCGAAATCGACGACGGCGCGCGCTGCGAACATCGGCACGATCTTCGGGACGATCGCATGATGCAGCGGGTGATCGGAATAGGCGTTGTAATCAGCAAGCGAATCGAAATCGACGGTCATGCCGTATTCCCACGTGTTCTCATAGCGGCGCGGGCCCTGATGCTTGCCGATCTCCCAGCCGCGGATCCACGGGATCTGCGCCGGCAGCTCGTTGAGGATACGGATGATCTCTTCGGGATCGGCGCCCGGTGCGACTTTCCAGAGGAAGACGTGACGGATCATGATCTGCATCGCTCCTTGTTCAGGGCTCAGAACGGCCAGTAAGCTGCCGCGCTCAGTCCTTCGAGCGCGAGGCCATAGCCCAGATCCGCCGCGACCAGGCGCTTGTACGGCTGCAGCATCGCTTCGCGGAAAAGCCGGACCGTGAGGGGTGGACGTTGCGCGATGTCCTGCGCCAGTTCCCAGGCCCGCTCGAGCAGTCGCTCCTTGGGCAGGATCTCGTTGACGAGGCCGAGCCTCAGCGCCTCGTCGGCGCCGATCGATTGTCCCGTCAGCAGGAAATAGCGGGCCCGATTGATGCCCAGCAGCGCCGGCCACACGATGTGCGCACCATCGCCCGGAAGAACCCCTTTGCGGAAGTGCAGAGCGTCCTGGAACGCGGCGCCTTCTGCTGCGAGCACGATATCGCATAGGAGGGCGATCTCGCCGTGCATGGTCGCGGGACCGTTGACCGCGGCGATCATCGGGACCTGGATGTCCAGGTGGTTGGTCAGCAGCTTCTTGCCCTCGGGCAGATTGCGGCTTCCCCATCGTTCCGGATTCACCGAGGAGGCCGGCGTCCCCGGCGCTTTCTCAGGGAAACCGGGCCGGATGAAGCTGTCGCCCGAGCCGGTCAGGATGATCACGCGATTGTCGGGATCGTTGCCGACATCGCCGAGCATGGCGGTCAATTCGCCCTTGGTCGGCGCGCCCCATGCGAGACTGTCGCCATCGCTATGGAGCGTCAGCTCGAGGATGCCGTCCCGGCGCACCATCCGCACGCTGGGATATCGCCTTGCGTAGTCATCGAATGTCGATGGCGTCACGTCGCATTCCCTTCGATTCCATACTCCGTCCAGCGATCAAGGACCCGTTGCTGCACGGCCTCCGGCCATCCCTGCCGGAAATCGATGACGCGCGGCGTGGCGTCGCCCCATTCGACGGGAAACGTCGCATCGAAATAGACCCTGGGGGCACGGCGCAGACGACGCTCTTCCGGCGACAGCCACGGCCACAGCGCCAGCGCCGGCGTGTCCTCCCCGATATGGATCCCGCGCATCGGATGCAGACGCGTGGTCAGGCACCAGAACACGTCTTCCATATCGGTCACGTCGACGTCTTCGCCGACGAAGAAGATATAGGGGCGGTAGATGCCGAGCTTGGTCGACCAGATCGCCGAGGCGAGTGTGTGGAGATAGCCGGGATAGGGCGGCTTGACCGCCACCACGACGGCCTGGAGCGGCGGCGGCACATAGACGCTCTTGAAGCGATGACCCTGCGCGCGCAGCGCCTGGCCCAGCAACGCGCTCCAGCCCGCGGAGCCCAGCACCGACTCCTCTTCCCAGGGCTTTCCGATATTGGAGATCGTCAGGATCGGGTCATGCCGATGCGTGATGCATTTCACCTCGATGACCGGTCGCGGCGCCCGCTCCGACGCCATGTAGCCGGTGAACTCGCCGAACGGTCCCTCCTCGACACGGGCGCCCGGCACGACCTCGCCCTCGATCACGATCTCGGCGCTGGCGGGCACGTCCAAATCGATGGTCTCGCAGCGCACGAGCTCGACCGGCTCGCCGCGGATGCCGCCGGCGACCTCGGCTTCGCTGACATCGGTCGGCACCGGCGAACCCGCGACCACGCTCGATATCGGCTCGGTGCCGATGGCGATGGCGATCGGCATGCGCTCGCCGCGCGGCTCGTATTTCTGATAGAAGGTCGCCGCGGCGTGCTGCGCCGGCGCGACCCACCAACCCAGCCGATCGGGGCTATGCACGACGTGGCGATACATGCCCCAGTTCACCAGGCCGGTGTCGGGATCCTTGGTGACGTCGACGTGCCATGTCCCGATATAACGGCCGCCGTCGCCGCCATGGATCGTCGGAACGGGGAAGCGCAGCAAATCCATGTTCGCGCCGGTGACGATATTCTCCTTGCACGGACCCGTTGACACGATGCGCGGCGGAATGCGCAGGGCACTGCGCCTGGCGAATTCGGCCATGATGTCCAGCACGGGCGTCGCGCTCGGCAGGCCCATGGCGAGCGCAAAGCGCCCATGGGAAGCCTTGCTGCGCCCGAACAGGTTCGCCAGCACCCGCCCGCCGACGCGGTCATAGCCCTTGATCGTCTCGAACAGGAGCGCCGGACCGCGCAAGTCCAAGGCGCGGCGCGAGACGGCGCCCAGTTCCAGGTCCCAATCGACCTCTGCCGCGACGCGGCAAAGTTCGCCTTCCGCCTCGAGCCGTTCGAGGAACGCGCGAAGATCGCGAAAGGCCATCGCCAGATCCTTTTGTCGCCGAGAATGAACGCGCGGCCGACGGCCCGCGCATGCGGCGGTCACGATCTACCCGCTTGGTCGCCCCGGTCAAGCGCAGAAAGTGCACAATCAACGCCGAAAAAAGAGACCATTCATTTGGCCCCGCGCTTGCGGCCAAGCGCCGCAAATCGCTCGCGCAGCCGCTCGATGAAGGCCGTTGCCGCGACCGATAGATTTCTTCCGGTGCGCGTGCAGCAGGCAAGGATCGCCGGCGGGCAATCGCGAATGGGGACCAGGGCGACGTCGGACGATTTGGTGCTGCTGACGAGATAGTCGCTCACGATGGCGACACCCAGGCCGGCACGCGCGGCGCTGCGCAGCATCTCATACGACGTCGTGGTTATGATCCAATCCGGGTCGATGGAAGCTTTAGCCAGCATCTCGTCATAGAGCTCGCGCGCGAGCGTTCCATACTCCGGCATGACCAGCGGGTAGGGCGCGCACTCGGCCAGCCGAATGGACGAACGCTTCGCCAGCGGATGGTCGGTGCGGACCATGATACAGTTCGGCTTGTGGATCTGCGCCGCGATCTGGATCGATGCCCGGGCCGGGGGGTGGTAGATCATCGCGAGCTCGATGTCGTCCCGCATGAGCTGCTCGGTGAGTTCCTTCGGCGCCGCGATGGAAATTCTGAACGAGATCCCCGGATGCGCCTTGCGAAACTGCATGAGAAAAGCGGGAAGGAAGTCGTGCACGAACATTTCCGGCGCGCCGAGCGAGACCGTGCCGATGCGCAATCCCTTCAGCGCCTCGATTTCGCTGCGCGCCTGCTCGAAGGCGCCGGTCGCCGCGCGGGCATGGGCAAGGAGGATGGCCCCGGCCGACGTCACCTTGAGCTGATTGCGGCCGCGGCTTCGCTCGAACAGCGGCACGGCGAGTTCACGCTCCAATAGCGAGACCTGGCGATGGATCGCCGACGCCGAAACGTGGAGAAAGTCCGCTGCACGGCGAAACGACCCGGCTTGGGTGACCGCCAGGAAATACCGGATGGCGCTGGACGAGATCCCGCGCATCAAATCGGTGGGCCGCAAGGCGCGTGTCGTGCTAGGCATCAATGATCCTCGGAAAGGTATGTGCCTTTCCCGCAGGCGATGTCATAGCCGGTCAGCCCTCCATCACCGACGACGACAAGGGCGGCGCGTTTCGTGAGGTCGCCTAACTATCCGCGATCGCCTCAATTAACGGTGGGAGCGATGGGGAACGGAGCAGCCACGGCGATCCCGCCACGCCGTTAGTATGCGAGGAACGGGAGCCGGTCAAGAACCGCGACCGCGGCCGCCGATGACGCTACGGGCGCTTCGCATGCCAGATGAGGTCGTGCACATCCTGCGGCTTGCGCAACATTCCGTATTTGACCATGAGCTTCATCTGAAGCTCGATATTGTCCGGATAAAGCTCATTCGTCCAATAGGGCACGTTGGCGGCTTCCACCACCTCCGGCTTGGCATGCGTGAACTTGGAGACCATCGCCACGGCCTCGGCGTGGTTGGCATTGAGATAGTCGTCGGCCCGGGCAACCGCGCGCTCGAAGGCAGCAAGCGTGTTCGGATTGGCGATTGCCCATTTGCGGGTCGTCGCATATCCCGAAACCTGAACGCCCGGCTGAACGTCGAGAAGGTCGTAGCCGAGGCGTTTGACTTTGCCGCTCGACGTGCCGAAGTAAAGAAACGGCTGCGTAACCGTGGCAGCGTCCACCTGTCCGTTCACGATGGCGTCGATCATGTTGGGATAGGGAAGCTCGATAAAGGTCACCGTCTTCAGATCGGCGCCACCCTTTTCCAGCAACGCCCGCGTGTAAAGCCAGTCGACGCTGTTGATCACGTTGACGGCGACCTTCTTGCCGGTGAGGTCGCTCAGTTGCTGAATGCTGGAGCCCGCCTTGGCGATGGTGGCGGTCTGCGCCGGCGGCTTAGATCTTTCGGTGGTTGTCCCCGGGCCGATCATGACGATATCGATATTTTGCGCTCGCGCCTGCAGACCGGTGGCGATGGGAATGTTGACGAGCTGCAGTTGCCCCTGGATCGCGAGCGGCAGCAGAGCAGCCCCGCCGACGCCGAATTGCGTCGCGACCTTCAGCCCTTCTTGTGCGAAATAGCCAAGCTGCTGCGCCGCGAAAACCGGAGTGTGGACGGCAATGGGAAGAAGGCCGACCTGTAATTCGCTAACTTCCAATTTCGCCGATTGGGCAGAAGACCGGTTAGGCAGCAGCGCGACCGCCGAAAGGAGCCCGGCCAGAAACACACGACGTTGCCGCCACATCAGTAGCCCCGCGCATGGTTGCCAGTAAGGGTCATTTTTTTGCTCGGCTATAAGTCATTTTTCTGCATCAGGGTGACATTCTCTACCCTGGTTCGATTGTGAGGAGAGACAATAGCCGGAACAATGAAGCGCCATGTTCGGAACAATAGGCACCATCACGTATTGACCATAGGGGAACGCTCCAGGCACCGTCAAGAATAGAAAATCGGACACAAATATCTAAAAAACGGATGATGAGCGCCATCGTGGCGCTTAGCGCATCGCTGGCAACGAGGAAGGCCAGTTTCATGCCGTGCTCGATACCACGCCGCCGCTGGCCGTCAGCGCACTGACTATCGCCGTCGGCGGGATCATCCGCTTTCTCGGCATGGCTAGGCGTTTTTGGCTGCCGGGGTACGCCGAAGCTGCCGACGCGCTTCCAGTTCGCGATCAACCTCAAGACCGCGAAAGCCATCGGCGTCTCGATCCCCTCGGCGGTCCCGTTGCGCGCCGGCGACGTGAGTGAATGAGCGGCCGCTGCGTGCGCCCGCGCACTACCTAATCTGCGAGCCGAACGACGTTGAAAGTGGGCACCGGACGAAGGAAGCCCTTGAGGGTGAGTGCGCCCAGCTCCTGCGTCTCGGCGAGCGGCTCGATCGCGATCAGCACCTTGCGCTCGACGAGGATCTGACCGTTCGCGGCTTCACCGCAAAGCCGCGCCGCGAGATTGACGACGGAACCGATCGCCGCATAGTCGGAACGTCCCTCGAATCCGATCCGGCCCATCGTCGCGTAACCCTGAGCGATGCCGATGCCGAAGCCCAGGTCGTATCCGCGCTTGCGCCACGTCACGGCGAGCGCCTCGAAGCCTTGCCGCATGGCCAATGCCATCCGCACCGCCTTGAGCGCGGGTTCCGGACAGGGCAGGGGGTCGTTGAAGAACACCATGACGCCGTCGCCGGTGAAGCGTTCGAGCGTGCCTTCGTATTCGTGGATGATCGCACCCAGATTGGCGTGGTAGGCGCGCAGCACCGCGATCACCTCCTCGGGCTCGGCCGCCTCGGAAAAGGCGGTGAAGCCCCGCAGGTCGCAGAACACGACACTCACCTCGCGCCGATGGCCATCGAGCAGGCGCTCGTCGCCGGCGGAGATCACCTCGGCGATCTGCGGCGCGAGGAACCGGCGCAAGCGGCTCGCGCGCTCAAGCTCGGCCAACTGTGCCTGAACCCGCGCCTCCAACGTGCGGTTCCAGTCGCTTAATTCCTCCGCTTGCCGCGTGACCTCGTCATGCAGCGCCTTGATCCGCAGTGCCGAGCGCACGCGCGCGACGAGCGCGGCGTGATCGATCGGCTTGGTCAGGTACTCGTCGGCGCCGGCGTCCAATCCCGTCACCACGTCCTTAGTGTCGGTCTTGGCGGTCACCAGGATGATGGGCATGAACGGCAGGCTCGCATCCGCCTTGAGGCGGCGGCATACCTCGATCCCGTCGATCTTTGGCATCATCACGTCGAGCAGGATGAGATCCGGCAGATGTTCGCGCGCGGAGGCGAGGGCCACCTCGCCGTCCTCCGCCTGGATCGTGCGATAGCCGCTGGCATCGAGCCTGGTGGCAAGAATGTCGCGATTGGTCTCGTTGTCGTCGACGACGAGGATAAGCGCAGGGTCCCTCATGATGGCAGATATCGGCGGATCATGGCCAAAAGCTGCCGCGGGCTATAGGGCTTCGCCACGTAGTCGTCGCAACCGGCGCTGCGCGCCT
Source organism: uncultured Alphaproteobacteria bacterium (assembly GCA_963832575.1). Classification (GTDB taxonomy): domain Bacteria; phylum Pseudomonadota; class Alphaproteobacteria; order ATCC43930; family CGMCC-115725; genus DATJLY01. Next base: position 1,603,360 of record CAWHUT010000004.1, on the reverse strand, counting down.
TCGCCTCGTCGCCCGAAAGTGCATAGGACGTGACGACGATGATCGGGATCGCTTTCAAGGCGGGGTCGCCCTTGATGCGCCGCGTCGCCTCGTAACCGTCGATCCCGGGAAGCTGGATGTCCATCAGGATGAGGTCGGGCTTTTCCGCGGCCGCGATGGGGTGGGCGGATTCGCCATCATGCGCCTCAATCATCTCGAAGCCCGAGGCGTCCAGCAGATCGCGCAGAATCTGCCGGTTGTCCTCATGGTCCTCGACCACCAGGATGCGCTTGCTCATGCGGCACCTTCCTGTCGCGCGACGTTTGCCGGAAGCGTGAAGGAGAAAACCGACCCCTTGCCCGGCACCGATTCGACCCCGAGCCGCCCGCCGTGCATCTCCACGATGCGGCGCGAGATGGCGAGCCCCAGCCCGGTGCCGCCCTTGGCGCGCGTGGCGGAATTGTCGGCCTGCTGGAATTCCTCGAAGATTTTCGCCTGGTCCGCCGGCGCGATGCCGGGGCCGGTGTCCTCGACCGCGATGCGAATGCTGCCGTTCGCCATCGCGCCGACGATCCGCACCTCGCCCGCATCGGTGAACTTGATCGCATTGCCGACGAGGTTCAGCACCACCTGCGACAGGCGGCGCTCGTCGCCGCGCGCCTGCGGCAGGTTCGCCGGCACGTCGAGCTTGAGCGCGAGGTTCTTGTTGGTGGCGAGCGGCTCGACCGCGGCGTAGACGCCCTGCAGCATGTCTTTCAACGAATAGTCCACGAATTCCAGTGAAAGCTGCCCCGCCTCGATCTTGGAGAGATCAAGCACGTCGTTGATCAGGCCGAGGAGATGCTTGCCGTTCGTCTGCACGCGCTCCAGCACCACGCGCATCCGCGCCGGCGCCGCGCCGTAGATGTCGTCGAGGATGAGCTCGGTATAGCCCAGGATCGCGTTGAGCGGCGTTCGGAGCTCGTGGCTCATATTGGCGAGGAACTGCGACTTGTGCTGGCTCGCGATCGCGAGCTCGCGCCCCTTTTCCTCGATTTCGCTGAAAAGCCGCGCATTCTGGAGGGCGATCACCGACTGCGCCGCGAAGGTCTCCAACAGGTCGATGGTCGCGGCGGGAAACGCGCCCGGCGCGCGGCGGCGCACCACGAGCGCGCCGACGATATGGTCCGGGCGCAGCAGCGGCACGACCAGGAGCGCGCGGAACCCGGCGCGCAGGATGATATCGGTGACGGGATTGGCCGGCTCGTCGCGAAGGTCGGCGACCTGCACGGGCACGCGCCGCGCCGCCGCATCGCCGATCACGGTGATGCCGGCATCGATGCGCTGCCGCTCGATCTCGCTGATCATGGCCTCGTTCATGCCGACGGTGGCGCGCAGCCGGAAGGCCTGAGTCTGATCCTCGAAAACATAGATCGCGCCCGCATCGGTGGCGGAGATCTCGACCGCCGTGGTCACGATCGTCGTGAGCACGGTCTGGAGCTCGAGGGTAGAGTTGACGACTTGGCTCACCTCGCCCAGCGCCTTCAGCTCCTCGACCGACTGCGCGAGATCGTCCGTGCGCTGGCGCAACTCGCCGAAGAGCCGCGCATTCTCGATCGCGATCACCGCCTGGTCGGCGAAAGTGGTAACGAGTTGAATCTCGCGCTCGTGAAACGGCTCAAGCGTGCCGCGGGCCAACCCGATGACCCCGATCACCGTGTTCTCGCGCATGAGCGGCACGCCGAGCATGGAACGCACATTGCCGGCCCGCGCTTCGTCCTTCGCCTCGTAGAGCGGGTCGGTCCAGGCATCGGCGATCTGCACCGTGCGGCCTTCGAGCGCCGCGCGACCAATGACGGTACCGGGGCCGGGTCGGATGCGGGTGGCGCGTTCGATCCGGTCATATTCCGGCAACAGCCCGTGACCGGCGGCCCAGCGATAGTCCTCGCCATGGTTCCGGAAGATGACGGCGTATTCGGCACGGCACAGCCGGACGGCGGTGGTCACAACGGTCTGCAACACCGGGTCGAGATCGAAGGTCGAGCGGCTGATGACCTTGAGCACGTCGCTCGTCGCGGTCTGATAATCGAGGGATTCCTGCAAATCGCCGGTGCGCTGCCGCAGCTCGGTGAGGAGCCGCGCGTTCTCGATGGCGATCACCGCCTGGGCGGCAAAGTTCTCGATCAGCGCGATCTGCTTGTCGGTAAAGGGGCGAACCTCGTCGCGGCCGAGGCTAAACGCGCCCACGATGGTCTGGTCGCGCATCATCGGGACCCAGAGCGCGGTGCGGATTCCCCCCACCGTGACAACCGTATTGGAGGCGGGGTCGGCGAGGCTCATGAGATCGGCGATGTGGACGGTCGCCTTCGCCGCGAGCATCCGACCGGGTGCCGATTCGGGAGGCGGCACGAACCCTTGGGTGAAGGCGGCGGCGACGGCGGACTGGTGCCACTCGGCCTCGCGATAAAGCGCCCCGCTCTCTACGCGCCACAGGCCGCCCTGGGTTGCTTCGCAGATGCGGGTGGCGTTGTCGAGCATCGTCTCGAACACCGGCGCCAACTCGCCGGGCGAGGACGAGATCACGCCCAGCACCTCGGATGTCGCGGTCTGCTGCTCCAGCGCCTCGGAGAGTTCGCGCGTGCGGTCGTCGACCTTGCGCTCGAGGTCGGCATAGGATTCCTGCAGCCGGCCGGCCATGTCGTTGAACTGGTCCGCGAGCGCCTCGAGCTCGTCCCCGGTCTCGATTGCGATGCGCTGGTCAAGGTCGCCGGCGCCGATCCGCGCTGCGCCCGCCTGCAGCGCCCGGATCGGCACCACCATGCGCCGCGCCAGGAAAAACCCGGCAAAGCTTGCCAGCACAAGGCAGGCGATCAGCAACGCGCCCGCGCGCTCGATCGAGGCGTAGAGCGGCGCATAGGCCTCGTCGATCGGCATCTCCGTGAAGACGTACCAGCCCAGGGGCTTCGACCTTGGCATAGGCCGTCAGCACGCGGTGGCCGGCGAGATCGTGCATCGTGTCGGTCTCGTTTGGCGCTTCGCCCTTCAAGGCGGCGGCGACCTGAGGCAGCTTCGCCAGATTGGTGTTGCGCAGCACGAGCGAGATGTCCGGGTGCGCGATGAGTCGGCCGTCGCTGTCGACGACATAGGCCTCGCCATGCTCGCCGACCTTGATCTGCGACACGACGTCCCAGATGAACTTGAGATTGACCTCGGCGACCGAGACGCCGGCGTCCCTGCGCGTGCCGGCGAGCGCCAGGGTCATGTAGGGCTCGCTCTCGCGGCGGAAATACACCGGCCCGTACCACACCTTGTGGGCCATCGCTTCCACGAAGCGGGGGTCGTGCGAATAGTCGATGTTGGATCCCACCACGTCCATCTCGAGCCGCGACACGCGAAGCTGCTCGTGGCCGGTGGCGTCGAGCTGCGACAGCTCGGTGATCGCCGGCACCTGGCGCAGCAGGCGCAGCGCATCGAAACGGCGCTGATCGAGCGTCGCCAGCGACGAGGGCAGCTCCGTCGTCCAGCCGATCTGGCTTTGAATTTCCGTGACGAACTGGTCGATCTTCGCCGCCGCCGCGGCCGCCTGCTCGCCCTCGATGCGGACGAGCGAGGCCTCATGGTCGCGGTAGGAGAACCGAGATCTCGAAGGCGCCGTTGGCCAGGAGCGCCACACTGACCACCGCGACGAAGAGCGCTACGTATTTAAGAAAAAGCCGGCCGTGCGCCATCCTGCGGGCGCGCGCCGGTTCAGCCGCGATCGGGGTGACTGTCTCTCTCACGGCATCGCTCACGCATCTCCCTGTCCCGGGCGGGTCGACAGGCTCCCCCCGGGCGTACCAATGGTACCACAGGTGCTCGGGGAGGGGGCAGCCGCACCCGCGTCGTCTTTCCGAAGTGGGGGTAAAACGGCCGCAACCCGGAAATCGTCGAACCGACGTGATCGACCCCAAAAGGAACTCCGGGCCCGAAGCGAACGTAAACAATTGGCGGGCTTAGGCCGCCTGAGCATAATAGCGTTCGGCTCCTGATAGCCGATGGAGGGGGCGATGAAAAAGACTTCCGTGGTCAGCCGGCGGAGTCTACTGGCGATATTGGGAGGCACGGCTGCGTTCTCACCCTTCAGCGCGCGGTCGCAACAATCCGCGAGACCTGTGATCGGTTTCATAGGCCTTAGTACGCCACATGCGATCGCAACTCGCCTCACCGCGTTTCGCGCGGGACTGAGCGAGAACGGGTACGTCGAGGGCGAGACCGTAACGATCGAGTACCGCTATGCGGAAGGGCAGTTCGATCGGGCGCCGGCCCTGGTAGCCGAACTGCTCGCGCGGAACGTGACGGTCATCGTGACCGCCGGATCCACTCCTTTACCTCGTGCTGCGATGGCGGCAACGAAAACCGTACCCATCGTTTTCACGCATGGTGGCGATCCAGTAGCCGATGGCCTCGTTGCGAGCCTCGCTCGACCCGGCGGGAACTTGACTGGTGCCACGTTCTATTCAGGAGAGTTGGAGGCAAAGCAATTCGAATTGTTGAGTGAGCTCGTGCCGGTCATCAGGGTGATCGCAGTCACGAATCCGCCGGGTGCGACCAACGCTGAACAGGTTAAGCAGCTCCGGGCCGCCATGAACAAAGGTGAGGACGTCTTCCCCATCTCAGTGACCTCTATCGGCGACCTCGATGGCGCGTTTGCAACCATCCTCCAGCATCGGGTGGACGCGGCCATCGTCGGTGATCCCTTCTCCAACCAACAGATCGACCGGGTTGTGGCGTTCGCCGCGCAAAATCGCATCCCCGCGATCTACGGGATTTCGAGAATTCGTGGCGGCCGGCGGTCTGATGAGTTACGGCGCCAACATCAACGATACCTACCGCCAAGTCGGCATCTACACTGGGCGCATTCTCAAGGGTGATAAACCAGCCGACCTGCCGGTAGTACAGCCGACCAAATTCGAGCTGGTCATCAATACCAAAACTGCTAAGGCTCTCGGCCTCACTATCCCACCGACGCTACTGGCGCGAGCCGATGAGGTAATCGAATAGCGTTGGCCTATTCTCCCTTTGGCACGAAACCGTAGTGCCGGCTGCCCGGGGGTTTTCCGAAGCTTGGTGTTTTGCGACCGTAGCCGGAACATTACGAAACTAGTGCTAATGACCAAGGCAGGAACGAACCCGACGAAAGATGACAGGCTCTGCGGCAACCTCTGTCTCCTATGTTGGAGCTGGTCGCGAACAGCCTCGCGGGAAGTTGCCCGCCGTCTATCCCTACCGCTATTTCGCCGCCGACGGCGGGCTGATATCTTACGGCCCGGATCAGCCCGACCTGTTGTCGATCTTATCCTGAAGGGTGCCAAGTCGAGCGACCTGCCGGTCCAGCAACCGACCAAGTTCGAGTTGGTGTTAAATCTCAGGACCGCGAAGGCGCTCGGCGTCACCGTCGCGCCATCACTCCTCGCTACCTGTGCCGCCTACGTTTTTTGCGGCACTGGCGGGCCACGACCGACGATGATGAGCACTATGTCTACGCCATAGCCCTCTGAGCGGGTCAATGAAGAGGGTATAGCCGCCCAAATTTTCGCTCACCGCCCGCCGAAGCCTGTCCTACGATACGACCGAAACCGAGGCTGTTCCCAGCCCTTAATGAGGCGAGTCGGCGATGTTCGGATGGGGCAAGAAAGAGCGTGAGCCAATGGGCCAGAAGGACCAGGGGCCAGGACCAAAAGCCCATGGGATCCCGACCGTAAAGTTCGACGCCGCCAAAGTGACGGAAGCGGTCAAGGCTGATCTAAGGGAAAATATCAGATCGCTAAAGGAGATAGGCGGTGGCGACTTCGATAAGATTTACGAAGCGGCTCTTCGTTCGATATCCGCTGGCCGCGCGTTGCATATCGTTTATCAGGCGCTAATGACCATCGATGGCATGCACAAACGCCGAGCCGAAGATATCTCACGTTCGCTGAACAATAAAGCAACTGCGCTTATGCAGGCCGAAGAGCAACAGCGACTCTGGCATTAAATATGCTGTCTGGCTCTATTCTGGCGCTCTGTGCGGCAGCACGGAGCAAGACGCCGCCCACAAAGCGGCGAACGGGAAGCGCTATCTGGTAAGCAAAGGGATGCTTCTGGGCGGTCGATGGACGTGGCCAGGGCGCGACGATGGCTGTAAATGTGTATCAAAGTCCGTGATCGCCGGCTTTGACGGCTAGGACTCGGCAACGTAGCTCATGGCGATGAGCGGCTTAACATTCGGTGATGGATTGGCGCTGTGGGGCGCACTCCTGTCGACGCTTCTGGCAGCGCTTAAGATCAGGGAAACTTGGTCAGCGCGCCGTCGGATTGTCGTGAGTTCCTCTCTCTCAACGGGACCAGGCGGGGACCATCGACTTCAACTGACGAACCTCTCAGGCAATCCGATCCTATTGCGGACGTGGGCCATCGTGCCGACGCGCAAGTTCTTGTTCTGGCGCGTAGCAGAGGGCCGCCTGCTTTACGTGAGCGGGCGTTCTGGCGCCGCCGAGATCGTCGCTCCACACGGTCAACTTGAGATTATGATCGGCGCGAGCTGGCACCTGGAGTGGCAGACGGCCGAAGCACTCAAGCGACCGCCTTACCTGCAGCTCTTTCTTGAGGGGCGAGAGCGCCCCCTTCTCGTCCGCATCGTCTCCGCGAAACAGCGACAAGCCGCGCTTCTCAACCTGCGCCGCAACAGCCAAACGACATCGGCTTAGGCTCCGCCCCGTGTGGCCATTTTGGAGGAACTCCGGAGCTTGGAAGGCGGGACGGCAAGCGAAAAGCCTGGGTGGCCGTTGGTCGGATGTCTCTGAAGGGAGTGAGCTTTCTGGACTCCCGCCGGATAGCCCTCTGGAACTATTGGTGAACATATTCCGGCCTCTGAGCTGCTTTCTGGCAACTTCGCGGCATCGGATGACGATGTAGTATAAAGACGTGTGTGAAGCGACCGAGAGGCTTGGGGGTTGGCAGGACCAATGGGCGTAATCAAAATCTCCAGCCCGAGCGGAAGCCAGCTCGCCGCCGCCTTAATGGGTGCGATGGCCGCCGGACGACCCGGAACATTGCCCAAGCGGTCGCAATCCAAGCCCGAAAAAACGCGGAAGAAGAATCCCAACCGGCTAACTGTCCGTCAGCATGTCTATCCACAGCGAAGCATCGCGCGGTTCGCGGGAAACGACGGGCAGGTTGCCGTGCATGACATAGCCCGGCGTCAAGTTCGCCGGGCGAGGCCCGGCGACTCCATTTTCTGTGCTCGCCGCGCCTGGGACCAGCGAACGGAAGCCGGCTACATGAAAGGTATTGAAGATCGGTTCCAGGTTCTCGCCGAGGCCCTTATCGGTGGGCAGAGCACGATCTCGTCAGCCGAGGACAAGCAGGCAGTCGAGCGATTCTTCGCGCTCTGGTACATGCGGTCTCGGCACCATGAATTGGAAGACCAGGAGATCAAACTTAACGGGATCGAAGGCGACAACCTTACAAAGGAGCAGGAAGAGAACCTGGAGGCGAACGGATACCTGTTCGCCAGGACAGGAGGCATCGTACCGGCCCGGCAACTGAATGGTCTCTGGCTGCAGAGCCAAATCGACGGCTATGCCAGGGACCTGTCCAGAGTGAATTGATGGGGAGTCATACAGCCTCAATCCGGTGAGTTCATCATCACCGACACGCCGTTGCATATGATCATCCCACTCACGCCCAAGCTCGCGCTGGTCGGTGAAACGCAGGATGGGATCATTCTCGCCGACAATCTGGCGCAAATAAATCGTCTCATCGTCGCCGGAAGCCAGCGGTACTTCTTAGCGCGCGATCTGTCGGATTGTCCAATTTAGCGGCGTGCCGTAGGGAACCCAAAGATATGCCCCGGCAGCATGGGGTGGATCGGATACGCTGGCGTACACTTTGGCGGGCCTGGGCAAAGCTAGGCGGCCGGCGCTTGCACCGCAGGATTGCCCAGCGAGGGTGGGGATATGGCCGAAGCCAAAAGCAACCGATTCACGAAGTACTTTCCGCTTGTTCTCGATGCCCTTCGCTCGGCCGCCCCGAATCCCATGCGCCCTGCCGAAGCCATTGCCTGGATCAGAGCAAGGGCAGAGGTCCCGGCAGAAGACCTAACGAGGTTTGTCGAGAACGGTACGCAATCCATATTTGAGAACGATGTTCACTGGGCGCGCTTTTACCTCGTAAAGGCCGGTCTTATTGACAATGCGAAGCGCGGCCAATGGAGCCTCACGCCAGAAGGTCGTGAAAAGAAGCTCTCGCCGGAGGAAACCTGGAACCTCTACGTTCGCGTCCGCGACGCCAATCGGCCGGGCGATTCTCGGATCGAGGAAGATACGCCAGCGCCGGGTATTTTGGGCGACGATGAAGATGGGGGAAAATCATACTGGTTCGTTGGTGCTGTCTGGAATGACGGCACTGAAGATCAACTTCCTCGATTTCTAGAGCAGGGAATTTGGGAAAACGGATACGAGGACCAGTTTTTGGATTCTGTCCGCCGAATTAGGCCGGGGGATCAGATCGCTATAAAGGCGAGCTTCGTCAAAAAGCGCGTTCCGTTTGATGTGGGCGGAAAGCCAGTCTCGGTGATGAGGATTAAGGCTACTGGCACCGTTCTGGAGAATGCAGGTGATGGACGCACGGTCAAGGTCGCTTGGGACCCACCTGCTGAACCGCGGGATTGGTACTTCTACACGTTCCGAACCACCATCGTGGAGGCTGACAAGGAGGCTGAAGACGGTCGCCGCTTGATAGACTTCACCTTCCGTGGCGTGCCTCAGGACTACTCTTGGTGGCTGGCACAGCCTTATTGGCTAGAAAAATACGGCCTCAAGCCAGAGATAATCTCGGTTGATTCCGGCGCCGGGGCCGCACCCGCCGAGGATGAGGAAATTGCCGAAGAGGAAACTCCATACACGATTGAGGACATAATCTCGGAGGGTTGCTTTCTAACTAGGGCACAGCTTATCGAAATACTTGATCGCTGGCGCTCAAAGATGAACCTTATTCTTCAAGGGCCGCCGGGCACCGGCAAGACTTGGCTGGCGAAGCGTCTAGGATTTGCCCTCGTAGGGTCCAACGATAGGGAAACGGCTCGATCCCGCCTACGCGTGGTTCAATTCCATCCATCACTTGCCTACGAGGACTTCGTGCGGGGATGGCGGCCCGCCGGAAATGGAAGGCTCGAACTTGTCGATGGCATCTTGATGCAGGCGGTTCAGGCTGCGGAGAGCGAGCCAGATCGACCGTTCGTTTTGGTCATCGAGGAAATCAATCGCGGCAACCCAGCTCAGATTTTTGGCGAAATGCTCACGTTGCTGGAGGTTTCAAAGCGCCGACGATCTGAAGCTATCGAACTCGCTTACCGAAGGGAACTGGGTGAGCGAGTTCATATCCCCGGAAATCTCTACATAATCGGCACCATGAATGTCGCCGATCGTTCGCTCGCAATGGTTGATCTTGCTCTACGTCGTCGGTTCGCCTTTGTCGATCTTGAACCAAGGTTCGGCGACGCATGGCGTAAATGGTGCACACAAAGAGGCCTTGAGGACGCGCTTCTTTCGGAAATTGAGGCGCGAATTGTCGCCTTGAACGCCGAAATTTCGACTTCAATCACACTCGGACCGCAGTTTCGCATCGGTCATTCCTACGTGACACCAGATACGGACATAGCGATCACTGACAGCCGGGCTTGGTTCCGAGCGAGGGTCGAGACGGAAATCGGGCCACTTCTTGATGAATACTGGTACGACGCTCCCGAGACTGCCAAAGCGGCGCGGGCCAAACTTCTCGCAGGTCTCGCTTGAACTCGTACTTGCGCGAATCCGCGTTACAAGGTGGCGAGCGGCGGGTCGGCCAAGTTCCGGTCCGCAATCTCTGGATTCTGATGCTCTATGCCTCGGAACTAACGCGGATCAGAGGCGCACTGGATGCTATGGTTGATCGGGATATCAACGATATCCCCGAGTTGATCGCGCGGCTTCTGACCAATGCTGTCGAGCGCCGTCTGCGCCGCAATCTCACCCGAGGCTATTACCATCGTGAAAGAGCGCTCACACGGGTCCGCGGGCGAATCAACTTCCTAGAGACGGAATCGCGACAACTACCTTCGAGGGGAGAGATTTTCTGCCGGTACGAAGAGCTGACCATAGACACGCCCCGCAACAGGCTTGTTCGAGCGGCGCTGGAATTGATGACTCGCCTCGTCGATGACAGCGCGCTTGTCAGACAGTGTCGTGCTTTGGCGGCAACTCTCGGCCGAGCGGGTGTCGGTGGGCAACGGCCGTCCCGAGCTGAACTTGCTGCGGATCAGATCGGGCGGAACGACGCTGCCGATCGTTTCATGATCGCGCTCGCACGCCTTGCCTTTGATCTGGCGCTTCCAACCGAAGACACCGGCTCGGTCACTCTCTTCACGCCAGATCGAGAAGAAGCCTGGATACGCCGTTTGTTCGAGAGGGCGATCCTCGGCTTTGCACGAGTTGAGTTTGAGCCACTGGGTTATGCCGTCCGCGGCGGTGTTCCCCTCGAATGGCAGTTCTCGCGCGCCTCGGCGGGGCTTCCGGCGACTCTGCCACGCATGTTGACGGACATCGTTCTTGACGCACCAGCGGGTAACGGGCGCCTGGTTATCGACACCAAGTTCACGTCCGTCCTGGGAACCGGACGCTTCGGCGACGCAAGCCTCAAGAGCGGATATTTGTACCAGATGTACGCTTACCTTCGCTCCCAGGAGGGCCGCGATCCTCGATGGGATACGGCGGCGGGCATGCTCCTGCATCCAGCGATCGACCTGCAATTCCGCGAGCATGTCGTAATCCAAAACCATGCGATCGTATTCGCCACCATCGATCTCTGCGGCCAACCAGCGACCATACGGGACGAATTGCGGCGCATACTCAGCACTGATTTTTGGCTTCACCGTGTGCAATCGGTGGAACCCGTCACGGTGACCTACTGATGTAGGTCGCTGGGAAATCCGATCATATCTCGCCGTGCGGAGTCATGCGCAGAAGCCGTGCAATACGGCGGCACGATGGTTCGTTGATGAACGCCGTCACGGCATGTTGGCCGCGCGCCGATGGCAAAATCTGTGATGCTCTGACTGCAAGATGCGATTCGGTTCAAGGCCATTCGATGGATCGTTACGAGTTCCGGCAGCATGATAGGGGGGATCGCCAAGCGGGACGATCATCAGGACGGCAAGGGAAAAGGCTGGATGGCCGTCGGTCTGATGTCTCTGAAGGGATTGAGCTTTCTGGACTCCCCCGGATACCCGCTGCTGGCGCTTCTGACCGAAAGTTCAACGATATCAACACGCCGAGCGCCATCCGCCTATCCCGCGGCCGCCCAAAGCCCTCCCTTGCTTGTGTTGCCTCAGTATGATAACTATATGCCGTGACGGAGCCGCGTGACCCGACCCTCGATGTGCTTCTCGATCTCGACGGGCAGGTTCTCGTGGTGGACCCGGAGGGCGGCCACTGGGTCCGGTTCGTGGTGACGCGGGTGCCGGTGTCGTCGGAGAAGCCACATGGCATCGACTACTCGCTCACGCTGCATGGGCCGGAGGGCGAGCGACTGGTCGGCTTCGACAACGCCCATCCGGTCGCGCGGCAAAGGCGCGGCGAACCGCAGGACCATCGCCACCGGCTGCGAAGCATCCGGCCCTATGAGTACCGGGACGCGGCGACCTTGCTCGCCGACTTCTGGGCGACGGTGGACGCGGTGTTGCGCGAGAGAGGAGTGATCCCATGACCACTTTGAAGGTCGGCATCGCGAGCTATACGGAAATGAAGGCGCGCACCATGGCCGTTGCGCGCGGCGAGCGTCGTGTGGCGGCTGATGAGCCCAAGGTCTGGTTCACTTCGACCGAGTCCTTCGCCAAGGTCCTATCGGCCGGCAATCGCGAACTGCTGCGCGTCATTGCGGAGAAGGCGCCGGGCTCGCTCGATGAGCTGGCGCGCATCACCGGCAAGGCCAAGTCGAACCTCTCCCGCACACTCAGGACCATGGAAGGCTACGGCCTGGTCCGCCTCGAACGTGGCGAGCGCGGACGCATCACACCCAAGGTCATGCACGACCGGGTGGAGCTCGACCTGCCGCTCACGCTCTCGCGCAAGGCAGGTTGAACCATGACCGCTTGGGCGCAAGCAGGCCGGACCGTCGCGAGCCCGTCAAGGCTGGCGCGTCCCGCGCCACCGCTGCGCGGCTGCGGCCTTGACCGGCTGTCGCCGGCCCGGCGAGGGCTTGCCAAGCGATCATGGTTCGAAATGAGCGCCAGCGCTCCCTTCTTCCCCGATTTGCTGGGAAGGAATAGGGCGTTACCGGGTAGAAATCGGTCATTCGGTTGCGAGGCGAGTGGCGCGATACTGCGGAGATGCCCCGACCGCGCGCCAGCCTCGGTGTTCTGCCCGACGATCTTTACATCGAGCCGGAGCCCTGGCCGCGCATCGGCCGCCCGCCCAAGCACGATGTTGAAGCATGGACCGTCATGGACGATTGGCCGGAGCGTGTGCCGATCACCGACGCCGAGCTCGACGTATTCGAGGCATGGTTCGGCGACATCTTCGATGAACTGTTCGGGCCACGCCGATAATCTGAGAGGACAATCGCGATGACCGTGCCGTTGCGCGCCGCGTTGTACCTGCGCGTCTCGACGGCGCGGCAGGCCGAGCACGATGTCTCGATCCCGGATCAGAAGCGGCAGGGCGAAGCCTATTGCACCGCGCGTGGATACGAGCTGGTCGAGACCTACATCGAGCCAGGCGCTTCCGCCACGAACGACCGCCGGCCAGAGTTCCAGCGCATGATCGAGGCGGGCACGAGCAAGCCCGCGCCCTTCGATATCGTCATCGTTCACAGCTTCTCGCGCTTCTTCCGCGACCACTTCGAGCTGGAGTTCTACGTCCGCAGGCTGGCGAAGAATGGCGTCCGGCTCGTCTCGATCACGCAGGAAATGGGCGACGATCCGATGCACGTCATGATGCGGCAGATCATGGCGCTGTTCGACGAGTATCAGTCGAAGGAGAACGCCAAGCATGTCCTCCGCGCTCTGAAGGAGAACGCGCGGCAAGGCTTCTGGAACGGCTCCCTGCCGCCGATCGGCTACCGCGTCGTCGCGGCCGAGCAGCGTGGAGCCAAAGTCAAGAAGAAGCTGGAAATCGATCCGCTGCACGCCGACACGGTGCGGCTGATCTATCGGCTTGCCTTGGAGGGCGACGGCACGTCCGGGCCGATGGGCGTCAAGAATATCGCGGCCTATCTCAACCAACGCCGCATCTTCACGCGCGACGGCGGGCGCTGGGGTATCGGCCAGGTTCATCGCATCCTGACGCGGCCAACCTATGTTGGCCAGCACGAGTTCAACAAGCGCGCCAAGAACAAGGCGCTCAAGCCCGCCACCGAGATCGTCACCGTCGAGGTGCCGCCGCTCATCGATCAGGCGACGTACGACGCCGTGCAGACGCATCTACGCGCCCGCAATCCGAAGGTCACGCCGGCGCGCATTGTCAGCGGCCCAACCCTCCTTACCGGCATCTGTTTCTGTGCCGACTGTGGCGGCGCGATGACGCTCAGGACCGGCAAGGGAGGGCGGTATCGCTACTACACCTGCTCGATCAGGGCGCGGCAGGGTGAGACCGGCTGCAAGGGCCGTTCTATCCCGATGGAGAAGCTGGACAGCCTTGTCGCGGAGCACCTCGCCGACCGTTTGCTCCAGCCGGAGCGGCTCGAGGAGGTGTTGGCGTCCGTCCTCGACCGTCGGCAGGAACGCGCCGAGCGCCGCTGCGAGCATATCGCCGAGCTGAACAAGCGCGCGACCGAGACCGACCTGCGCCTGAAGCGTCTCTACGACGCCATCGAGGCCGGCGTCGCCGATCTCGACGATCCGGCGCTAAGGGAGCGCGTCGCAAGCCTCAAGGCGATCCGCGACCAGGCGCAAGCCGACGCCGCGCGTGCCACGGCGATGCTGGAGGCATCAGGCCAGCAGGCAATCACGCCACAAATGGTCCAGAGGTTCGCCAGGACGGCACGCGAGCGCATCAGGATCGACGGCGGAGGCTATCGCCGCGACCATCTTCGCGCGCTCGCCCAGCGCGTCGAAGTCGCAGACCGCGAGGTCCGCATCATCGGCTCGAAAAGCAACCTGCTTCAGACGCTGACTGCCGCGGCCGCAAAGCCGGCTACGCTTGGCGTTCGCAGTTCTGTTCTGAAGTGGCGGAGAGGGAGTCCGCCTAATGCCATTGAAATCATTGGATAATACTGAGATAACCGGCGCTGTCCCACAAACCAGCCCATGAGCGACAAGGCCCAATAAAAAAGCCCCGCCGGTGAGGGCGGGGCTGCGTGCGTCGGTCGAGTCTAATGGAGCGCGTGGACGGCGACCGGCTCTATCCGTTGGACGCCGCCGCTAACGATGATGAAGTACTTCAAAGCGTCCGGTTCGTCGCAGAACCGGATCACCATCTGCTCGTCATCGCCGTCGCCTAAAAGCACCTCTAAGCGTCCGCTTTGGATCAACTCGTCGTAATGCAGGATCAGGTCTGTGGTCGCGCCAGTGCGCCCAAATTCGACGGCCGCACGCACGCGCGCGTCATTCCGGTCAGACATTGCGTGGAAGGTAGGCATAGCAAGCCCTTTCTCTATCGAGGGAGATCAGGGCGGGCAGCGATACGTTCGGGTGCCTCGCTGGTCCGCTATGCCTTGCGGCGACAAGTCCGCTCTTAGCGGCGGGCCGCCCGAACGCCTTTGGAGATTACCGGAACGAATGAAAGAAGAAAAGCCCCGCCATCGCTGACGGGGCGCGCTAGGGGAGGCCCGGCGGCGCTTCAGCCTGATTTGGGCCGTTCGTCGTGGGCGCCGATCTCGCCGCCGCGCCCGTCACGAGCCTCGACCGCCTGGATCGCGCCCCACGCCAGCGTGCGCGCTGGCAGCGCCCCGCTCAGCCCGGGACCGTTTCAATGCGCTGCATCAATGCCGGCATGTTATCGAAGTCGGACATGCCGCCCCAGGTGACCGACGTGCCGCCGCCAGCCGCCACGATCGCGTCGGCAATGATGCCGTTCGTCGTGCTGACTGCACCGTCACCGACCGACAGGTTCGTTTGCGCCGACGAGAAAACCGCGTATTCGACTTCGACGTAACCGCCAGCAGCGCCCGCGATGCTGGTAAATCCAGTGCCAGGACCCGGATTACTGTTGGTGCTCTGCCGCGTGATCCCGATGACGAAGGTGTTGGCGTCAGTTGTCGAAACGACCGCGTTCGAGCCGCCATCCGTCTGCGTGGGGATCGAGGCATTGGGATCGAAGGGCGACGACGTGTTAGCGCCGCTGACACCGAACGCCGCCATGCTCAGGTAGGTGGTGGCGCGAGAAAACGTGACGGTGATGACATCCGACGAAAGCGCGCTCGGCGCAACGGCATAATATTCGAAGATGTAGAAGTCGCCGGCGCCGCCGGGGACGTTGGCGTCAACCCGTTTATGCCAAGTCAGCCCGGCAACGTCGGTTATTGAACTGACGCCAGTGGGGAAGCCAGATATCCCGAGATTGCACAGACCGCCAACGATGATGATGTCGCCGGCGTTTGCCGTCGTCAGCGTGAGTGTCTTCGGCGAGCCGGTGGTGCCGTAGACCGCTACAGAGCCGTCGAGAGCGGGCGCCATGGCTCAAAACGCTCCCATCGTACAGCTCGATCCGGGGATGCTATGCTTCGCTCCCTCGCGCCATGCCGGAGAGCCGCCGTGACTGTTAACGCGCAATACAATGTCGCCAAGGCCGGCTCGCTGCCCGCCCGCATCGCGGGATATCAGCGGCGCAAGATGTATTGGGCATTCCTCGACATCGGGGTGAGCCAGGGCGACACGATCCTCGACATCGGCGCGACAAGCGATCGGACCTATGATCACTCCAATTACCTGGAGGCATGGTACCCCGCGCCCGAGAGGATCACGGCCGTGGGGATCGACGCTGGCGCCTCGTTCCTCGTCGAGGAATATCCCGGCGTGCGCTTCGTCGCCGCCAACGGGCGCTTGCTGCCGTTCGCCGACAACGCCTTCGACTACGTGCATTCGAGCGCGGTCCTGGAACACGTCGGCAACGCCTATTTTCAGATGGGCTTCATGGCCGAAGCGCGCCGCGTCGCACGCAAAGCGGTCTTTCTCACCACGCCGAACCGATATTTCCCGGTCGAATTTCACACGGTGCTGCCGCTCATCCACTGGCTGCCACCGAAGCTGTTCCGGCGCCTGCTCGTCACGATGGGCAAAGAGTTCTTCGCCTCGGAGGCCAATCTCAACTTGCTGTCGGCGCGCCAGCTTCGCGCGATGGCGCGCTATATCGGTTTCCCCGATCCATCCGAGGTGCGCGGCGTCCGGCTGGGCGGCCTGGTGTCCAATCTCCTGTTCATCCTGCGCAAGGAAGACCGGACGTGGCGCCCGGCGGGCGCCGAAGCCGCCTGGGCCTATCGCCGCGCTCCCCAGGGCGCACCCGCGCTCTGACGCGGCCATCACGGCAAAACCCGCCCCTACATCTCCCGCAGCGTGCAATTCCCGAAGCGGATATCGCCGGAAACCATTGTCTCTAAATCCGATACGGATTGAACGGCAACGCCTGCCCCGGCTGCCAATCGCGCATCGCCTCCCAACGTTCCAGCTTTGCCGCCATGGGGTCGCACGGCAGCGCGGCGCACGCTGGACAGACGAGGCCCATGCACTTCTTGCACCACGTGAGCTGCATTTGCCCCTTCGCCCCCGCCGCGACGTGGTGAACGCGGTTGCAGTGCTGGCAGGTGTACGTGTCGGCTTCGCTGATCCCGCCAGCAAGGTCCGGGCCGGTTTCGGTGCGATAGCCGTGGCGCGAGCCGAGCATGCGATTAGCTCAGCGTCACGGTTTCCGTTCCCACGCCCTGTACCTCCGTCGTAAATACGACATCGGACACGAGATCGGAACAGATCACGGTGACGACAGGCCCATCTGCTTCGGCCTGGAACTCGCCCTTGCAGAAATAGGTCTGGATCGCACCGGCAAGCCCGCGCGCGATCGTTTCGAGGCTTTCCGGCTCATTGAGCGGCGAGCCATCAACACCGGAGAAGCGTCGCTCGGCGATGAAATGACCCGCGCTGGTGCGGCCCCCGCGCGGCGCCGAGTTGAATGAATCCGTATCCCCTGTCGGTGCTAAACCACAGAACTTTTCCAGTCACCATCACACTCTCCGAAGTTAGGATGAAGCGACGGCGGCGCGGCAGAGACTCCGCAATCAAACCGCGCCGCCGTCGTTGCTCGCGCCGCCGGACAGGAGTGCGGCCCGCGAACTGCCGGTGTTGTTGCGTGGCACCTCCGGCTGGCCCGATGCGCGACCATGACGACGCGCAATTCATGCTGCATCGCCGCCGACTTCGCGCGGCACCAAACGCAGCGGCGGCCCGGTGAGCGTGGCGCCGGCATCGGCGAGCAAGCGCGGCAAATAGGCAGCCCATTTTGTCGTCGCGACCGACACGGGCGACTGCGGGTCAGAATCGGGGAGCGCGTGCGAGACGTAGTTGTCCGAAAGCAACGCAATCGCCCGGTTCGAGAGGTTGAGGTGATGCGTCGGAAGTTCCGGCACCCAAATCTGTGCAGCGCCCTGGATTTGCGCCCGCAAGTACCTGCGCCGCTGTTCCAGCACTTCCAAGATCGTCGGCGACTTCCTCGATCTCGGCTACGATCACCGATCGAGCCGCGGCACGCACCGCGTTGCCGCGTCGCGCCTCCACCTTCTCGGCGCGCTCCAAGTCCTCGGCGACTTTGCGATGCGCCGCGAGCGCCGCCGCGAGCTTGCTGTCGGCGCGCATCTTGTCGGCGATGGCCGCATCATCCGCCGCCGCGATGCTGTCAGCATCGACCGCGCCATCGGCAAGGCTTCGCCGCCAGCGCCGCACCTGCATCGGCGACACCAGCATCAACAGCCGCCTGCGCCTTCTGCGCCAGCGCGGTAGCGGCCTCCACCACCTGCGTGCCGCGGCGCTCGATGTCCCTCAGCCTCGCGACTTCAGCGGTTGCGGCCTGATGCGCCTCGATCGGCGGCGCGGAGAGCGGCGCGGGCCTGCGTCGTCATCGTCTGGCCACCCCACAAGCGGCGGCCGAGCTCTACCATGCTGGCGACGGTGCTGGTCGGCACGAGGCCATCACGCGAGGACGACAGAGCCGCCTCGGCCGGATCGGGCTCGCCTTCGGGCGCAAGCCGGAACAAGTGCGCGGCGTTGTCGTCATGCTCGATCGTGTACCGCCCCGCCGGCACCGCGGCGACAAGCTCGCGCTCGCCATCGTCGCGAACGCGCGATATGTGCATCATGCCGGTTTTCTCGTCATCTTCGGCCTCGTAGTCGCCCGGCCCCATCGACAACCACCAGGCTTTAGCGCCAGTGCTGCGTCGGCGTCTCGCCGATGCCCGGCGCCGTGCCGGAAGTGTGCTCGCCAGCGCCTTCACCGCCAGCGCCGCGCATCCGGGCGAGAGACAGGCCGCCGGCTTCCTCTGCATCGCGGGTGCGCCGCGTGTGCGCAAGGTCGATCGTCAGACCCGGTTCCGCAACCGTGAAACTTTAAGCGTGTCGCCTTCGTCATCTCGTTCACCTTCTCATCGTCTCGAAAAGCTCCGCCATCCGGCGCGCGGCTTCGCTTTGCTGGAACGCTTGCTGCGCCGCCCGGCAAGACGCCAGCGCAGCGGCGCGCTCGTCAGCTGCGGCATGTGTTGCATCGTCAGCACCCGCGAGCGCGGCCCAGTCCGTGCCGGCGCCTTCCACCATCAAGTTCGTCAATGCCCACACCAGCGCATCAACGCGATCAGGCGACGATCCACGCGAGCGATCGGCATCAAGTGCGAAGTTACACATCTGATCTTCCAGCGCCGTGAACAGCCCCGCGTGGTGGACCTTGCTTTGCTCGTAGAGTGCAGCGATCGGTTCCGCGCGCACGACCTTGCCGCGTGTCGCGTGAACCGCCTTGAACGACACGGAGCGGTCGACCATGCGCAGCGTCGTCTCCACCATCTCGCCGCCGTTATTGATTTCGGCGACAACTCGATCGGCCCGATGACGCTGGTAGGCTCCAATCGCACGCCGCGCCCAATCGGTCGGCTGGTAGCGGCCCGACAAATCCTCGAGGATGTAACCATGCCCATCAGCACCGAGCCCGGCAACGACGATACCGGTCTCGTCCGCGCCCTCGCCGGAAGTCGCCGCCGGGTCGATCGCAACGACGATGCGCCGAAGATCGGGCGCAGCGGAAACCCTCAGCGCATCGAGCTTATCGCGTTGCCACAGCGCGCCGGGAACGTCATCAAGCAATTCCGCCTCAAGTTCCTGCCGTCCCAACCGCGTGCCTTCGTAGCGCCGCATGATCTCGGCAAGAAACGGCGGCGCCAGGTTTGCGGCGTTCTCTCGTGTTGCGCCGCGGGTGACGACAACATCGGCGCCCTCGCGGGCCAGCAGGCCGCGAATGACCCGCACGGTTCGCGGCGTCGTGGTGACGATGCAGCGCGGATCAGAGCCGAGCCGCAAGCCCAGCATGAGCATGTCCCAGGCGGACGGAAACCGCCAAGCCGCCAGCTCGTCGCACCAAGCCGCGTCATGCTGCGGCCCGCGGAGACGGTCGGGTTCATCGGCGCTGTAGGTCGTGGCAATAGCGCCGTTCGGCCATTCGAGGCGACGGCGGGACGGCTCATAGCGCGGGCGAAACCACGAGGGCGAGATCGCGAGGATGCCACTCTCGCCCTCCACCATCACGTCGCGAGCGTCGCCAGCCGTAGGCGCCACAAGGGCGATGCGCCGAGACAAACCCCGCTCAACTCGCTCGCGCACCCACTCCGCACCCGTGCGGGTCTTACCGAAGCCGCGGCCCGCGAGTTGCAGCCATATCGTCCACGCACCCGGCGGCGGAAGCTGCGACGGCCGGGCGATCGTGCGCCAGTCGCTATCCGCAGCGCGCTGAAGCGCTTCGGCGAGGCCGCGGTAAAGGGACGGCGCGCTTATCATGCCCGGCCCACAGGCGCAGCGCACAGGCGGCGCAGCATCCACTCGCGATCCTCAGCGATCGTCACGGCCACGGTCTTGCGGGCCTCAAGGCGCGCACTGTGCAGATCGACAACGGGATCGTCGGGCCGCTCCCACAACCTGAAACGAACGTTCCAGCGATACGCAATGTCACCGACACGGCAAGCGGCCCGTACAGCGCGATCTCGCGCGGCGAGGTAATCGTCCAGGCTTCCGGCGATAGGCCACAGGCCGGCCCGCTCGCGCGCCTGCGCCTCGCCTTTGCGCTCTTGGTGTTGCCGCCCGATCATGCCGCCGACTCGATCGTCAACGGTGCATCGATCAGCGCGGGCAGCGCTGCGTCGGGCTGGCGCCGGTCGAGTGCCGCTAAGCCATCAATGACGGCGGCGCGGGCCTCAGGAAACGGCGCGAGGCGCTGCAACAGCATGCCCTGAAGATCGGCGAAGATCGGGCTGTTGAGGATCAAAGTGTTGTTCGTGACGGCGCCGCCGGCCGCGCGCAACTCGCCCGTCAAGCGGCCGATCTCTCTCAAGCATTCAAGAAGCCGGCCCGCCAACAGGGCCACGCCATGCTTGTCGCCCGCCTCAGCCGCCGCCCCGAACTGCGTCAACAGCGTGGAGCGGATCAGGGCCAGATAGTCGAGAAGGCTCATGCCCTCAGCCGCCGCGCGCTCGGCCAGCTCGTGCAACTTAAGCGGCCCGGCGATGATCTGCGCTCGGCGTTCCTGGCTAACGTGCTTTGTCCAGTGCCTCCACACCGCATCGTGCGATGCCGCGAACTTCTCCGCGACGCTGCGCACCGAAGCGCCGCCGGCAAGAAGCAGTTCGATCCGAAACCGCTCGCCATGCGCGCAGATCGAACACCGCCCCGATCGTGAACCCTTTGCCGTCAAGCCGGCCGTTCCTCTCGCCAATGCAGCGCCGCGCAAATCCGTCGCGCTGAACAAACATGACGGCACGAGGTTCTGGTAAGAGCGTCGGAATTTGCAAGAGAATTGTGGGATGAATTGTGGAATGTGTGCGCCCGCATGCGCCGGCATAGCATGAACATTGCACTTCCGGCCGATGCGAGGCGGAACGTGCATCCGCCAGCGGCGAGCCGCGGTGTGCGAGCCGCTGGCGTGAAGCATGCGAAATTGTTGCGGACACAAAATTACGTGTTCCTCATATCGGCACTTCTTCCTGCCGCACGCGTCGTCTTGCCCTTACGCAGGACACTGGCTTGCGCTGCACAGGATCACGGGCGGCCGGCGCATCGTTAGCCATCCGGGTGAGGATGTCGGCAATGTCCGTGAGGTCTTGGTCCGTGGGGGTCGGCTTGCATGGGTCACGGAGTGGGTGTCCTATTGCAGCACTCGCGATGACGCGATTTTTGAGCGTTTCGCTGGCGCCGATTTTTTTAGGGCGTCGGTAGAGGTAGGTTTTAGGGACAGGCGGGCCACCAATCCGGCGTACTGACCCTCAGGGGCGTCACGCAGGGCGCGCACCCACACAGGCAGCGGGGCCGCGCCCTGCCCCCCATCCCCCCGAGATATAGATAACTGCACCACTTTGTGGGGCTTATCCAAGGGGCGGAAAGTGGTCCCTATAGCTTGCGCATTTCCGCCATTTTCGTCGAGGGGATAGGGGCGGAAAGTGGGGCTTATCAAGGCACCACTTTGTGGTCCCCGAGAAATGGATTTGGATCGCCGCGAGACGGAACGCTTACGATTGAAGCGGCGCCAGTCGTTGGTAGGGGCGCATTCGGGATTTAAGGTGCCGATCCATGTCAGCCTGTAGGTCGAGGGAGTGCGCTTTTGATCAGGACCATAGATACCGCCCTTGACGGTTATGCGAACGAGACCGCGAGTGACAAGCTCACGAATGGCGGGTGCGATGCAGCGGCGCGAGACGCCCCACCTCGCCAAGCGGTCGTAGCCGGCGTTCAAGTTGCCGTTCTCGCGCCCGGCTTCGCTAAGATGCTCGATCATCAAGAATGTCACGACGCGGAACGCGCTTTGTGACATCTCCCGCCACGCCAGAGAGCCTAGCAACTCCGGTGTCTGCCAAGCGAACTGCTTTCCCTCCGGTGGTGCGATCAACTTCTTCTGGCGCGGCAATAGTTCGCTCATGATGCTGCCGGTTCCTACTCGGCCGCGGTGGGAAACAGCATCACAGGCTCGGGGGCGTTACGCTGATTTGCCGTAACGGGTGCCGTAACGGGTGCCGTAACATCGTCGGCTCCGTTACGCTTGGACTTCCGTTGCCGGTGACGCCGCATGCGCTCGGCTGCGGTCGAGTCACCCGAACTGCGCTCGTCGGTCAAGAGCAGCGTCGTGTCCTGCGTGATGCCCGCAGCCTCGAGGATGGCGCGCACCAGCGCCATGGCGTTCTGCGGCTGCACAACGATGAACACGTCGTCATCGGGATACTGCTGCTGACGGACGATGACGCTGCCCTGGTCGTTGCAATAGACCGCGATGGCTCCTTGCTCGGGCACGGCAACGCTCTCCCTGTCTTTTCCCCACCATTCAAAATCGGCGCTCATCTGGCGCCCCCTGTCGCAATGCGCAGCACGGCCTGCGGGTTGCCGCGGCTGGATTGCCGACGCTCGCCGGTGCGGACGACGAGCCCCATGCGCACGAGTTCGCTGGTCCTGGGACGCACGGTCAGGATGTCGAGGCCCGACTTGGCGGCGATCTCGTCGGGCGTCATTGGCCCGTGTCGAACGAGATAGCGCAGAACGGTCGCCCGGAGCTGGCTCACAGCCGGCATGATGGCCTCAGCCGCCATGCGGCTCGTGGGTGCTGCCCGTGCCCCTGGACGGGAGGGGTAAGGCGCGTCCTCTGTGCCGGCGAAGAGATCGGCTTGCGCCGCTGGAACTGTGTGGGCTATACGGGAGCGGCTGAGGTCTGAGTTTGGAGAGGCGCCTTCCTGCCCGGAGGCGCTTCTTCGCTTGATCGGCGGCGGCAACCAAGTGCCGGCCGCGTCCGCGTTCTTCATGCCGCCACCCCGTCGTCAGGGCGGTGCTGCCGATGCGGCGGCTTGATCTTCGCTGGCGGCAGAGAACGCAGGTACGCAAGCCCGCGCTCGACATCGATCAGCGTGCTGCTACCGCTCTTGACGGCACTCAACAGCCCGAGCCCCAGCAGGTCGTAGGTCTTGCGCCGGCCAACGCCGCTCAGCGCCACCCAACGCTCAATCGAGCAATAGGCAGGCCGAACGGACGGCGCGGCAGTCAACATAGTGTCGTTGGCTTTCATGCTTTTCCTCGCGTGCGCGTGCATGCGCACCAAAGGAAAAGCACAACCGCCTATCTGTTACGGTTCAGATTTAGTCGGCGAGTTCGCCATACCATCTAGCTGTTGGTCGATGTAAAGCCGCCAAAACTCCGCAACGCGGATCGCGTCGGGCTCCGCATCTCCGTTCCTCTTGCGGGCGTTTCGCGCTTTCTGGCACAAGGCCCGCACTTGGCCGGCCGACATGCCCATCTTGTTCGCGATGGCTTCCTCCGCGCGCTCGGAGGGTTCCATGTGCCCTACCGCGCCGGGCGCATCGGGCGCGGTTTGTTGGGCAGCGTCGAGTTCGCCGCGGTACATCGACTCAATAAAATCGGGCCATCCTTTCGTCTGCTTAAGTAATCTTAGCCGTGTCTCCCGCGGTGTCGCCGGATTGAAGATCCGCGCCGGAACTTCAAGATTTGATGCGATTAATAAAGCGAACGGCCTGTATTCTGGCACGACACCGCGCCCGCGCTTTTTGCTTTCAAGCACCGCCGCGAGCCATTGCCGCTGCTGATCCTCAGCGCCAATGCCCATTCTAAGCAGCCTCGGCACGTCAGACTTGGCCCACTTTTCTCGCTTTGCGAGAGCCGCCGATCGCGCGCGCTCAAGATTGGAGCGCTCGCGTTCAATAAGGTCTTGCCGCGCCGCCTCCAGTCCATGAACGATGTGTTGGCCCCATCGCAACAAGTCTCGCTCGATAACCCGTAGAAACGGGGCGTGCTTGTCAATCCATGGCGATGGGCCGCGCTTGCCCATATTCAACTCGCGGCGCGGATCGCCGTGATCTTGCCGCCTGCCGATGGCCGGTTGCCGCAGAATGCGGCCCAATCATCCATGAGCCTGCGCCGCCGCTCCAACAGGTCGCCCCGCTGGTAGGCCGCAACCGTCTTGTCGCCAACGACGTGGGCCAGCGCCGCTTCGGCAATGTCGGGCGCTCGGCCCGTCTCGGCCGCCCAATCCCTGAACGTCGAACGGAAGCCATGCGAGGTCAAGTCGAAGCGCTTCATCCGACGCAGGAGCGCCAGCATTGCCATGTTGCTGAGCGCGGCACCGGGCTTGCCGCCGGGGAAGATGAAGGCAGCATCCTCGTCACGTAGCTTTGCCGCCTCGCGCAGCACGGCAAGAGCATCCTCGGACAGCGGCACGCGATGCTCGCGCGCGGCCTTCATCCGTTCCGCCGGGATGATCCAGACCGCGGCCTTCATATCGATTTCGCCAGGCGCGGCGCCGATCACCTCGCCGGTGCGGGCGGCCGTCAGGATCGCGAACCGGAGCGCCAGCGCGGCGACGCCATCCTGCGTCGCCAGCTTCGCCATGAAGCCGCCGATTTCTTGCCATGGCAGCGCGGCGTGGTGCACCACCGCCGCCACCTTGGACGGCTTAGGCAGCACGTTCTCAAGGTGTCCGCGCCATCGGGCCGGGTTCTCTCCGTCTCGCCAGCGGTGCGCCGCGGCGTAGTCTAGGACCGCTTCGATCCGGCCGCGCACGCGGGATGCGGTCTCGGGTTTTGTGGCCCAGATCGGCTCAAGTATCTTCGTGACATGGCCGGTGTCGATGGAGGCGACGGCCAGATTGCCGATGACGGGCTCGGCATAGGTCTTGAGCGTGGCGCCCCACTGTGCCGCATGCTTGGTGTTCCGCCATCCGGCCCGGTTCGCGGCGATGTATTTCTCGGCACACGCCTTGAAGGTGATCGACTTCGCCGCGGCCAGCCTGCGGGCGTCACGTTGTGCCCGGCGCGAATTCGAGCGGGTCTACCCCGGCGTGGCGCTGCTGGCGGCACTCAAGGGCGAGTTCGCGGGCTCTGGCAAGGCCGATCGTGTGTTCCGGCCCCAGGCCCATCTCTCGTGCCCGCCCATCGAGCATGAAGCGGTAGACCCAGCTCTTGCCGCCCGTTGGTCCGACATGGAGATAGAGCCCGGCGCCGTCACCGTAGAGGCCGGGTTTCTTCGCGTTCTTCACCTTCGCTGGCGATAGCTTGGCGATCGTCCTAGCCATGGCATCCCCCAACGTGTCCCACAAACGTTTGTGGAATGTGGGCGCATGCGGGCGCACAGTCAAGCACAAAGAGATAGTGAAAAATGGCTTGTTTGCTGGGGTTTTCGCACATTGGCGCATGCGGGCGCAGCGATAAATGGCGGAGAGGGAGGGATTCGAACCCTCGGTGCCCCGCAAAGGGCACAACGGTTTTCGAGACCGCCCCGATCGACCACTCCGGCACCTCTCCCCTGGGGCGGCGCGGCTATAGCAAACGCGCCGGCTTGCCGCAACGGAGGCGCGGGTTCCGGGCGCCCGCCCACCGGGAGATTGACAGCCGGGGCATCGCCGCTATAGTCCGCCCGCCGCGGCTAGGGTGGCCGCCCTGCCGTTCGCCATTTCGCCAGCAAGAGCCCGATTCCCATGTTCGCAGTCATCAGCACCGGCGGCAAGCAGTACAGGGTCGCCAAGGACGATGTCATCGAGGTCGAGAAGCTGGCGCACGAGCCCGGCGCGGCCTTGACCTTCGACGAGGTGCTCATGGTCGGCGAGGGCGCCGATGCGCGCGCGGGCACGCCGACCGTCGCCGGCGCCGCCGTCACCGCCGAGGTGGTCGAGCATCGCCGCGGCGAGAAGATCCTGGTGTTCAAGAAGCACCGCCGTCACAACTACCGCCGCAAGAATGGGCACCGCCAGGCGCTCACCGTGCTGCGCATCACCGGCATCACCGCCGGATAAGGAGCCTCGCTATGGCGCATAAGAAAGCGGGCGGCTCGTCCCGTAACGGGCGCGACTCCGCCGGGCGCCGCCTCGGCGTCAAGAAGTTCGGCGGCGAGATCGTCGTCCCCGGCAACATCCTGGTGCGCCAGCGCGGCACCAAGTTCCATCCCGGCCGCAATGTCGGGCTGGGCCGCGACCACACGATCTTTGCCACCGTCACGGGCGCTGTCGCGTTTCACACCTCCACCGGCGGGCGCACCTATATCTCGGTGCTGCCGCAAGCGGGCGAGGCCGCCGACTAGCGCCCCTCCGGCGGTCTCTGCGGAGTTCCGCCCATGAAATTTCTCGACCAGGCCAAGATTTTCCTCAAGAGCGGCGACGGCGGTGCCGGCGCGGTCAGCTTTCGGCGCGAAAAATTCATCGAGTTCGGCGGTCCCGACGGCGGCGATGGCGGCCGCGGCGGCGATGTCGCGGTCGAGGCGGTGGGCAACCTCAACACCCTCATCGACTACCGCTATCAGCAGCATTTCCGCGCCGACAAGGGCCATCACGGCATGGGCGCCAATCGCAGCGGCGGCGCCGGCGCCGCGGTGGTGCTGCGCGTGCCGCTGGGAACCCAGATCCTCGACGAGGACAACGTCACCGTTCTCCTCGACCTCACCCGACCGGGCGAGCGGCACGTGCTCTTGAAAGGCGGCGACGGCGGCTTCGGCAACGCCCATTACAAGAGCTCCACCAACCGCGCGCCGCGCCGGGCCGGGCCGGGCTGGCCGGGGGCGGAGCGCTGGGTGTGGCTGCGGCTCAAGCTTATCGCCGACGCCGGCCTCGTCGGCCTGCCCAACGCCGGCAAATCGACGCTGCTCGCCGCCGTTTCGCGCGCGCGGCCGCGCATCGCCGACTATCCCTTCACCACGCTCAAGCCGCAATTGGGCGTGGTCAACGTCCACGACCGCGAATTCGTGCTCGCCGATCTCCCCGGCCTCATCGAAGGCGCGAGCGAGGGCGCGGGGCTCGGCCATCGCTTCCTGGGCCATGTCGAACGCTGCGCCGTCATTCTCCATCTCGTCGACGCCACCGAGGAAGACGTGGTCGCGTCGTGGCGGACCATCCGGCGCGAGCTCGCCGTCTACGGCAATGGCCTTGAGGCAAAGCCAGAGATCCTCGCCCTCAGCAAGGCCGATGCCGTCACGCCCGAAGTGCTGGCGCAGAAGCGGAAAAAGCTCGCGCGCGCGGCCAAGCGCCCAGTGCTCGCGCTGTCGGGCGTCTCGGGCGCCGGCGTGCCGGCGGCGATGGCGCGGCTGCTGGCGGTCATCGATGAGGCGCGCGCCGAGGCGGCCGCACCGGTGCCGGAATTTGCGCCATGAGCGTCGGCCTTGCCGATGCGCGCCGGCTCATCGTCAAGATCGGCTCGGCGCTCCTGGTCGAGGACGCGACCGGCGCCATCCGCCACGCCTGGCTCGATGCGCTGGTGGCCGACATCGCCGCGTTTCGCCGGCGCCGGCAGGACGTGCTCATCGTCTCCTCGGGCGCCGTCGCGGTGGGGCGGCTCCATCTCGGGCTCGCCGGCCGCACCTTGCGGCTGGAGGAAAAACAGGCCGCTGCCGCCGCCGGCCAGATCCGCCTCGCCCATGCCTGGCTCGAGGCGCTTGGCAAACACGGCATCGGCGTCGCGCAGATCCTGCTGACGCCGGAGGATACCGAGGAGCGGCGTCGCCATCTCAACGCCCGCGCCACGCTGGAACAGCTCCTGGCGCTGGGCGCGGTGCCCGTCATCAATGAGAACGACACGGTCGCGACCTCGGAGATCCGCTTCGGCGACAACGACAGGCTCGCCGCGCGCGTGGCGCAGATGATCAGCGCCGACACGCTGGTGCTGCTGTCCGACATCGATGGGCTGTATACCGCCGATCCGCACCGCGACGCCGACGCCCGACACCTGCCCGAGGTGCGCGAGCTCACCGCCGCGATCGAGGCGATGGCGGGTGCGGCCCCGCCCGGCTACAGCTCCGGCGGTATGGTGACCAAACTCATGGCGGCGCGCATCGCCATGGCGGCGGGGTGCCGCATGGTGATCGCGCGCGGCGACGGTCTCCATCCGCTGGCCGCGATCGAGGCGGGGGCGCGGGCGACGTGGTTCATTCCGCCGTCGGAACCGCGCACCGCGCGCAAGCGCTGGATCGCCGGCACGATCAATCCGATGGGCACGCTCACCGTCGATGACGGCGCGGCGGCGGCCTTGAAGCGCGGCACCAGCCTGCTGCCGGCCGGCGTCGTCGCGGTCGAGGGCGAGTTCGAGCGCGGCGATGCGGTGGTGGTGCGCGGCCGCGGCGGGGATGAACTCGCGCGCGGCCTCAGCGCCTATTCCAGCGCCGATGCCCGCGCCATTGCCGGCCACAAAAGCCGTGAAATCGAGACCATCCTCGGCTACCGTGGCCGCGACGAGATGATCCACCGCGACGATCTGGTGGTGGGCTCATGAGGCGGGAATGACCGTGCTGGAACCGGTGGCGGACGATCTCGAGCGCGAGATGCGCGCGATCGGCGCCGCGGCGAGGGGCGCGGCCGCCGTGCTTGCGCGATTGGCACCCGAGATCAAGACCGCGGCGCTCCAGGCGGCGGCCGCGGCGCTGCGCCAGGATGCGGCGGCGATCCTCGCCGCCAATCGCCGCGACCTCGCCGCGGCCGCGGCCGTCTCGCTGTCGCCGGCGCTGCGCGACCGGTTGGCGCTCGACGACAAGCGCGTCGAAGCGATGGCGCGGGGGCTCGAGGAGGTCGCGGGCCTGCCCGATCCCATCGGCACCGAGCTCGCGCGGTGGCAGCGTCCCAACGGGCTCGACATCGCGCGCGTGCGCATCCCGCTGGGCGTCATCGGCATCATCTACGAATCGCGCCCCAACGTCACCGCCGATGCGGCGGGACTGTGCTTGCGGGCCGGCAACGCGGTGATCCTGCGCGGCGGCTCGGAAAGCTTCCACTCGACCGGGGCGATTGTCGCGGCGCTGCAGCGCGCGCTCGATGCCGCCGCTTTGCCGCGCGAGGCCGTGCAGCTCGTGCCGACGCGCGATCGCGCGGCCGTCGGCCTGATGCTGACGATGACCGATTTCATCGACGTGATCGTGCCGCGCGGCGGGCGCTCGCTCATCGAGCGGGTGCAGCGCGAAAGCCGCATCCCCGTGATCGCGCATCTGGAAGGCATCTGCCACACCTATGTCGATGGCGCCGCCGATCTAGCGATGGCGCGCGCGCATCGTCCTCAACGCCAAGATGCGGCGCACCGGCGTGTGCGGCGCGACCGAGACGCTGCTCGTCGACCGCGCCGTGGCGGCGACACACCTGCCGCCGATCCTGGCCGATCTCCATGCCGCGCAGTGCGAGATCCGCGGCGACGAGGCGACGCGCGCGCTCGATGCCGCACGCCGTGCCCGCGACCGAGGCGGATTGGACCACCGAATATCTCGACGCCATCCTCGCGGTGCGCGTTGTCGACGGGGTCGGCGGCGCGATCGAGCACATCAACCGCTATGGCTCGCACCACACCGATGCCATCGTCACCGCGGACAAGCGCGCCGCCCAGCGCTTCCTTGCCGAGGTCGACAGCGCCATCGTGCTCGAGAACGCCTCGACCCAGTTCGCCGACGGCGGCGAATTCGGCATGGGCGCCGAGATCGGCATCTCCACCAACCGGCTGCCGCCGCGCGGGCCGGTCGGCGCCGAGCAGCTCACCACCTACAAGTACGTCGTCCGCGGCAGCGGCCAGGTGCGCCCCTGAGCGCTCCGCCCCGCGCCGCGCGAGGCGAAGGCGGCAGGCTCGGTATCGGCCATCTCGTCGCCGCGCCGCATCGGGCTGTTGGGCGGCTCGTTCAACCCCGCCCATCCCGGCCATCGCCATATCAGCCTCGAGGCGCTGAAGCGGCTCGATCTCGACGAGGTGTGGTGGCTGGTCTCGCCGCAAAACCCGCTCAAACAGCGCCGCGGCATGGCCCCGTTCGCGCGCCGGGTGGAGCGCGGCAGGCGCGTTGGCCCGCCATCCGCGCGTGCGCGTCCTCGATCTCGAGGCGCGGCTCGGCACGCGCTACACCGTCGACACGCTGGCCGCGCTCAAGCGGCGCTTTCCCGCACACGCGCTTCGTCTGGCTGATGGGCGCCGACATTCTGGTGGAGCTTCGGCGCTGGCGGCGCTGGCCTGAGAATCTTCCGCAGCACCCCCGTTGCAGTCTTCGCCCGGCCCACCTATTGTCATAGGGCGTTGGCCGAGATTGCGGCGCAGCGCTTCCGGCGCCACCGCGTGGCCCCCGGCGCGGCGCGGCGGCTGGCCGAGATGAAGCCGCCTGCCTGGACGTTTCTGCCGGTGCGGCTCGACGTCAATTCGGCCACGGTGCTGCGCTCGCGGGTCCGCCGTGGGCAGCGAAAGGAGACGGCAATGAAGGGTGGCGGTCATCGCCCGTAGCACGACGAAGCGAAAGCGCCCCGCGGCCGGTGGCGAAGCGCTGCTGGCGCTGACCCTCAAGGTCCTCGAGGACGGCAAGGCCGAGGACGTCGTGGTCATCGACCTCGCCGGGAAAACCGACATCGCCGATTACATGGTGATCGCCACCGGGCGCTCGCAGCGCCAGGTCGCGGCCCTGGCCGACCATCTGAGCTCCGCGATCAAGACCGACGGGCACGGCCGTCCCTCGGTCGAGGGGTTGCGGGTCGGCGACTGGGTGCTGATCGACGCGGGCGACGTGCTCGTGCACCTCTTCCGTCCGGACGTGCGCGACTTCTATCAATCTCGAGAAGATGTGGGGCGCGGCGCTCGCCGAAGTGGCCGGCCTCGCACCTTCAGGACATCGCGGCTTCCCGGCGAATCGCCTGCGCCGGCGCTCTATTCCGCCGACGCGCGCATTTCCTTGTGGACGAGGCGATTGCCCTGCCAGAGCTCGAAAGCGGGTGCGCCGGAATGCGCCGAAACTGCGCTGCGCCGTCACCACCGCGCTCGCATCGCCGTCGGCTTCGAGGTTGCGAGCGGATTCGATTCGCCCGCCGGAATCAACGAGGTACATCCGATACCACGCCATGTTTCAGGCCTCGAGCGTGATCCGGGGAGCGGCGCTCATGCTCTGTGACAATGGCCGCTCGGCGCGGTTGCCACAAGATTAAAGACGGCGGGCTTGAGTTTTTTCGCCCGGGGATTTAGCGGCATTCGCGCCAAAGTGAAGCACCACTTTGGCGTGCCGGACTACCCTCCGCGCGGCGGTTCCTCTATAAGACGGGCATGCCGGAATCCCATCGTCCGCGTCCCGTCGTGTTGTGTGTTCTCGATGGCTGGGGCGAGCGCGCCGAGCGTGCCGACAACGCCATCCGCCTGGCCCCCACCCCGAACTGGGACAAGTTTCTCGCGCGCTTCCCCCACGCCCACATCGCAGCGAGCGAGCTTTCCGTCGGCCTGCCTAGCGGGCAGATGGGCAATTCCGAAGTAGGTCACATGAACCTGGGCGCGGGCCGCGTCGTCATGCAGGACCTGCCGCGCATCGACAAGGCCGTCGCCGATGGCGCGCTCGCGCACAACAAGGTGCTCGACGAGTTCATCGCCGCGCTGAAGAAGAGCGGCGGCACCGCCCATCTCCTGGGGCTCATTTCGCCGGGCGGCGTTCATTCCCACCAGGATCACATCGCGGCGCTCGCGCGCCGGCTCGATGCAGTCCGGGCTCACTGTCGCCGTGCATGCCTTCCTCGACGGGCGCGATACGCCGCCCCGCAGCGCGCTCGAGTATCTCGCGAACTTCGCCGCCGCCACGGCCGGGCTGAAGCGCACGACGATCGCCACGGTCAGCGGGCGCTATTACGCCATGGACCGCGACAAGCGCTGGGACCGGATCGAGATTGCCTACCGTGCCCTCGTCATCGGCGAAGGCGTCGCCGCGCCCGACGCGGCAACGGCGGTCACGCAGTCCTATGCTCGGAACAAGAGCGACGAGTTCGTCGCCCCGAGCGTCATCCGGGGTTATCGCGGCATGGCCGACGGCGACGGCGTGTTGATGGGGAATTTCCGCGCCGACCGGGTGCGCGAGATCCTGACGGCACTGCTCGATCCCGGCTTCACCGCCTTCGCGCGCCCGCGCGTCGTCAGCTTTGCCGCCGCGGCGGGGCTCACGCGCTATTCGACCGAGCTCGAACCCTACCTGACCGCGCTCTTCCCGCCCGAGGCGTTGAGCGAGACGTTCGGCGAGCTCGTGGCGCAGGCCGGCCGGACCCAGCTCCGCATCGCCGAGACCGAGAAATACGCGCACGTCACGTTCTTCTTCAATGGCGGGCGCGAAGTGGAGTTTCCCGGCGAGACCCGCATCCTCGTGCCTTCGCCCAAGGTCGCGACCTACGATCTGCAGCCGGAGATGTCGGCGCCCGAGCTGACCGACCGCCTCGTTGCAGCGATCGAAGGCGGCACATTCGACGCGATCGTGGTCAATTACGCCAATACCGACATGGTCGGCCATACCGGCGATCTCGCCGCCACGATCAAGGCGGTGGAGACGGTCGATGCCTGCCTCGGCCGCGTTGCCGGGGCGCTCGAGCGCGCCGGCGGCGCCATGCTGGTCACCGCCGACCACGGCAATGCCGAGATGATGCGCGACGAGAAGACCGGGCAGGCGCACACCGCGCACACGACCAATCCCGTGCCGGTGGTGCTGGTCAATCCCCCGGACGGCGTCGCCGGCCTTGCCGACGGCAAGCTTGCCGACATCGCTCCAACGCTGCTGGAGTTGATGGGACTGCGCCAGCCGCGCGCCATGACCGGTCACTCGCTGCTCCGGGCCGCCGCGCGTGGTTCCTGAGCGGCCGCGCCGTCTGCTGCCACCGCTCTTCCTGGCGGGTGTCGTGGTTTGCGCACCGGCCCTGGCCGATCCGGCGCCGCAGGACCGCCTCGATGCGGTCGAGAAGGCAATCGACGAGACGCGTCAGCATCAGGACGAAGCCGCCAAGCGCGCCGCCGCGCTCGGTGCCGAATTGGCCACGCTGCGGGCCGCCTCGGTTGCCGCCGCCCATGCCGCGCAGGCGCACGAGGCGGCGCTTACGCGACATCGATGCCCAGCTTGCCGGGCTCGCCGCCGATGAGCGCGCCAAGAGCGAGCACCCTGGCCCGCGACCGCGCGCACGAGACCGCGCTGTTGATGGCGCTCGCGCGGCTTGCCGTCGGCGCCGCCGGAAAGCTTCGCCCTGGCGCCGGAGCCGCCGGAAGCGGCGCTGCGCGGGGCGCTCGTCATGGCGCGCGTGGTGCCCGAGCTCGCGGCGCAGGCGAAGGATTTGCAGCGCGAGCTGGCAGCCCTGGCGGCGGTGCGCGCCCAGATCGAGGCGGCGCGCGCGCACCAGGGCAGCGAGAAGGTGGCCCTCGCCGCCGAAGGAGCGCGGATCGCCAAGCTCATCGCGGCCAAGGCGGCCCTCCAGCAATCGGCCTCGCAGAGCGAGGATGCCGCGCGCAAGCGGGCGCTCGCCCTGGCGGGCCAAGCCGCAAACCTGCGCGATCTCATCGATCGGCTCGAGGCCGCCCGCGTCAAGGCGGCGGCCGAGCAGGCCAAGGCCGAAGCCGAACAGGCCAAGGCGGCGGCCGAGCGTCGCAAGGTGGAGGAGGCCAAGGCGGCGGCGTCAGCGCCACCGCCCGCCGCGTCCGCGCCCGAGCCGCCGGGAAATACGGCCGTCGCCGTGACCGCGCCGCCGCCGGTGCGGCAAGACGCCGCCGCTCCGCGCCATATCCGCCCCTTCACCGCAGGCCAAGGGCGCGATGGTGTTTCCCGTTTCCGGCACCCTGGTCGGCCGCTACGGCGCCGCCGACAGCTACGGCCAGCCGGCGCACGGCCTCACCTTCGAGACCCGGCCGGGCGCGATCGTCGTCGCGCCGTTCGACGGGCAGGTGCTGTTCGCCGGCCCGTTCCGCGGCTACGGGCAAATCTTGATCATCGCACATGGCGACGGATATCATTCGCTTCTGGCGGGACTCGACCGGATCGACAGCAGCGTCGGGCAATGGCTGGTGGCTGGCGAACCGGTCGGGACAATGTCCGATGCAGCGGGCAAGCCCCGTCTCTATCTCGAGCTGCGCCACAACAACCAGCCGATCAACCCCGCGCCGTGGCTCTCGACACGCGTTGAAAAGGTAAACGGATGATGCGCCTCACACTGGCAGCGGCCTTCGCCGCAAGCGTTCTCCCGCTCCTGGTGCTCCCGGCCCGCGGCGGCCGATCAGCCGGCGCCGCCGCCGCCGTCGAACACCGACACCTATCGCGAGCTCGACCTCTTCGGCGAGGTGTTCGAGCGGGTGCGCGCCGACTATGTCGAGAATGTCACCGACGAGCAGCTCATCGAGGCCGCGATCAACGGCATGCTGACCGCGCTCGACCCGCATTCGAGCTACATGAACGCCAAGAACTTCACCGACATGCAGGTGCAGGTGCGCGGCGAGTTCGGCGGCCTCGGCATCGAGGTCACGATGGAGAACGGACTGGTCAAGGTGGTGTCGCCGATCGACGACACGCCGGCGGCCAAGGCCGGGCTGAAGCCGGGCGATTTCATCACCCAGATCGACGGCGAGCCGATTATGGGCCTGAGCCTCAACGACGCGGTCGAGCGAATGCGCGGCCCGGTCGGCAGCGAGATCAAGCTGACGATCCGGCGCGTCAGGGCCGCGATCCCTTCGACGTCACCATGCAGCCGCGCCGTCGTGAAGATCCAGTCGGTGAAGTCTCAGCTCGAAGGCAACGACATCGGCTATATCCGCATCACCAGCTTCAACGAGCAGGCCGACGCCGGCGTCAAGAACGCGATCAAGTCGCTGCGCGAGAAGGCCGGCAACAAGCTCGCCGGCATCGTGCTCGACCTGCGCAACAACCCGGGCGGCCTGCTCGACCAGGCGGTCGCCGTTTCCAACGACTTCATCAAGCAGGGCGAGATCGTGTCCACCCGCGGCCGTCAGGCCGAGGATGCGCAGCGCTATAACGCGCAGCCGCCGGGCGACCTCACGAACGGGCTGCCCATGGTGGTGCTGATCAATGGCGGCTCGGCCTCGGCATCCGAGATCGTCGCCGGCGCGCTGCAGGACCATCACCGCGCCGTGCTGCTGGGCACGCGCTCCTTCGGCAAGGGCTCGGTCCAGACCATCATCCAGCTCCCCGGCCACGGCGCCATGCGGCTCACTACCGCGCGTTACTACACGCCGTCCGGGCGCTCGATCCAGGCGCGCGGGATCGAGCCCGACATCGTCGTCGAACCGGCGAAGATCGAGAAAATCGCGCTGGGCACGAGCCTCCATGAGGCCGATCTGCCGGGCGCGCTCAAGAACACCGACAAGTCCGCACCGGGCGATACTTCGGAAAAACCGACGGGCGATCAGGGTGCAGCGGCGCCGAACGTGCCGCCAGGCACGACCCCGGTGGCGCCGCCCAGCGACGCCGTCACGGCCAACGTGTTCGGCACCGCCGACGACTACCAACTGGCGCGCGCCATCGACATGCTGCGCGGGGTGGCGCTGTTCAGCCACAATACGGTGCAATAGTCCCGTCGCGCCGTGGCGGAGACCCCGCAGGAGCCCGCGCCGCGCCGATCCCGCTGGATCATCGGCGCGGCGACAGTGGCGGTCGCGGCGGTGCTGGCCGCGGTGGTTGTCGTGGTCATCGAGCTCGGCGGTGGTGGCGGCGGGGCCGACCGCGGCGCCCGCGTCGAGATCGCCTTGCCACCGCCGCCGGTGAGCCCGGGAGCAACGCCCGACCCGGCGCTGGTCGAGGAGACCCCGGCGGGCAAGCTGCCGATCGTTGGCCGCGACGGGCGCGAGCCGTGGCAGGTCTATGCCCGCCATTTCGACGCAACCGACCGCCGCCCTGTGGTGGCGATCGTGATTGCCGGCCTGGGGCTCGATCAGGCGGCAACGCGCGAGGCGGTGGAGCGGCTGCCCCCGGCCGTGACGCTCGCCTACAGCCCTTATGCGAGCGATCTCGCCGTGGCGATCGCGGCGGCGCGCAAGGCGGGGCACGAGGTGCTGCTGGGCCTGCCGATGGAGCCGGCCGATTATCCCCGCCAGGACCCCGGACCGGAGACGCTGCTCACCTCGCTCGATGCGGTACATAACCTCGCGCGGCTCGCCTGGGTGATGGGCCGCGCCACCGATTATGTCGGGCTCGTCGCCACCATGGGCGACCGCTTCGCGACGCAGCGGGACAAGTCTCGAACCGGTGCTCGAGGCGCTCAAGAAGCGCGGCCTCATGTATGTCGACAACCACGCCGCCCCGACGAGCGCGGCCGGCGATATCGGGCGCGATCTCGGGCTTGCCATCGCGGTCGCCGACGGCCGCCTCGACGGCGAAGCGGGCGCGGCTTCGATCGATCAGGCGCTCGCCGCGCTCGAGACCGTGGCGACGCAGGATGGCGCGGCGCTTGGGTCTTGGCGCGGTTTATCAGGTGACGCTCGATCGCGTCATCGCCTGGGCCCCGACGCTCGACAAGAAGAACATGGTGCTCGCGCCGGCGAGCGCCGTCATCGGCCGCCAGCACGCGCCGGCGCAAGCCCGCGCCATGAGCGACGCGCCGCCGCTGGCGCCGCGGCGTCGGCATCATGCTGCTCGACCGGCGGATCGCGCGTCTTCGTCGGCCGCCGCATCGACTCGCCCGACGCCTGGCAGATGCCGCAAGGCGGCATCGACGAGGGCGAGGAGCCGCGCGCAGGCGGCGCTGCGCGAGCTCAAGGAGGAAACCGGCGTCACCGCGGCCGAGATCATCGCCGAGAGCGCGCGGATGGCTGCGCTACGAGCTGCCGCCGGAGCTGCAGCGCCACCGGCTGTGGGGCGGCCTCTATCGCGGCCAGGAGCAGAAATGGTTCGCGATGCGCTTCACTCGGGAGCGAGGCCGAGATCGACCTTGCCACCCACCATCCCGAGTTCGATGCGTGGAAATGGGTGCAGGCGGCCGAGCTGCCGGCGCTCGTCGTCCCCTTCAAGCGCGCGCTTTATGAGGCGGTGCTGGCAGAATTTAGCGCCGTGTTCGCCCCCGCCGCGGGCCTCTGAAGCTCGGACTTGGGCCCGCTGTCATGTATGGACGGCCAAAAGAAGGCCTTCGACGTAAAGCGATCGCGCCCGGGCTCACTCCGTGCCGATCCAGCCTTTGTGCGAAATATCGAAGATGATGCCGTCGGGATCCTTGAATTTCCGCTCGAAATTCTCTTTTTCCGGATTGTCGTCGAGATCGAAGAAGAAGGTCCCGCCAGCCGCTTCGATACGCTTTTGCACGGCGGCGATGTCGTCCACCTGGAAGCCGAAATGGTGGGCGCCGACGAAATTCTTGGCGTCTTCGAGCCCCGACCCGCGGCTGCCGTTGTAGTTCAGAAGCGCGAGGTTGATGACGCCGTCGCTGAGATAGACGGCGGAGGCGAAGTCCAGCGTCTCCTGGCCGACGCGCTTCAGATCGAACACGTCCTGATAGAAGGTCGCGGCCTTTTCCAGGTCCCGCACCACGACGGCGAAATGTCTGAGCCGTGCCATCCTATTTCCCCGGCGCCTGGCGGGAGATTTTGGTCTCCTGCTTGGTGATGAATTCCAGCAGCGCCGGCACGCCCTTCCGCGTCTGCTCGATGCCGCGCTTGATCGCCGGGATGATCTCGGCCGGTTCGCTGACGCGCTCGCCATAGCCGCCGAAGGCGCGCGCCATCGCCGCATAGTCGCCGGAAATGTCGGTCGAGCGGTACTTCTCGGTCGAGGTTCCGCATGATGTGCAGCTCGCACGCCATCGAGAAGTTGTTGAAGCAGCACCGACAGGATCGGGATGCGCTCGCGCACCGCGGTCTCGAAATCCATGCCGGTGAAGCCGATGGCGGCGTCGCCCCAGACATTGATGCAGAGCTTGTCGGGATGCGACGAGCTTCGCGCCCATGGCGAGGCCGAGGCCATAGCCCAGCTGCGTGGTCTTGCCCCAGCCGATATAGGTGTGCGGCTCGCGCGTCGACCCAGAACGGCGAGAGCTGGTCGCGCGGGCTGCCGGCGTCGTGGGTGATGATGGTGTTGGCGACGTCGACCGTGTGCATGCAGGTCCCAGATCACGCGATAGGGCGTCAGCGGCGTCTCGTTGGAGGTGAGCTTCGGCATCCACTCGGCGAGCCACGCCTCGCGCATCGCGGCGATCTCGCGCGCCGACCGCGGCGCTGTCGCGCGGCGCCGGCACCAGCGCGGCCAGCTCCGCGAGCAGCGCATCGAGCGTCAGCGCCGGCATCGCCGACCAGGCCGAGCGCGGCCGGCACGTCCTTGTTGAGATGGTCGGGATCGAGCGTCGCGTGGATCATCGTCTTGCCCTTGGGCATGGCGATGGCGAAGGAGGTCTCGGTGAAGCTGCAGCCGATGCCGAAGATCACGTCGGCCTGGTCGAGGAAATGGCGCACCGTCTTGGGCATGGCTGACGCCGCCCGAGCCGAGCGCCAGCGGTGCGTTCTCGGGGAAGGCGCTCTTGCCTTCGAGGCTCGTGCAGCACCGGCGCGCCGAGCAGCTCGGCGAGCTGCGCGCAGCTGCGGCCAGGCGCGCGCCCAATGCACGCCCTGGCCGGCATAGATCACCGGCCGCTTGGCCTTGGCCAGCATCCGCGCCGCCTCGCGCACATCGGCGGGGTCGGGCGCATAGCGCGTCGGACCGGACCGGCGTGTAGTCGAGCGGCCCCGGCATCTCCTCGTGCCAGAGATCGGCCGGCACCTCGACGATCGCCGGCCCGCCGCGGCCGTTGCGCAAATGCGAGAAGGCGCGCCGCATCACGTTCGGCGACCTCGCCGGCCGAGGTCACCGGCTCGGCCGACTTGGCGACGCCCGCCATCTGCGTGGTGGCGTTGTAGTTGGCCCCGACATGGGCGAGGCGGCGCTGATAGCCGCCGGGAATGACCAGGATCGGGATCGATTCGCTGAACGCCTGGGCGATGCCGCCATAGGCGTTCTCGGTGCCGGGCCCGTGCTGCATGCAGAAGGCGCCGATCTTGCGCCCCTGGGTCATGCGCGAGATCGCGTCCGCCATGTGCAGGCCGATCCGCTCCTGACGCACGATGATCGGGCGGATGTCGGCGGCGGCGGCATATTCGATCAGGTGGTTGACGGGATAGGCGGTGAGGATCTCCACGCCCTCGCGCTTCATGATCTCCGCGATCGCCGCGCCTACCTTCATGGTCCTTGCTCCTCAGTTCGCGGGGCCGCGTTCCATCGAATAGGGCTGCCACCGCTTGAGATCGGTCTTCTCGAGCACCGTGGGATTGACGCAGGCGCGCGGCCACTTGCCGCGCAGCACCAGCGCGATCTCCTGGCCGACGCGGCGCCGCCGCATCGGATCGAACCGGCCCGAGGCCGAGGCGACATGCGGCGTCAGGATGACATTGTCCATCTTAAGAAGCGGATTGTCCGGCTTGGGCGGCTCGACCTCGAGCACGTCGAGCCCGGCGCCGGCGATCCAGCCTTCTTGCAGCGCCTTGATGAGCGCCGGCTCGTCGACGGTGGCGCCGCGGCCGGTGTTGATGAAGATCGCCCCCGGCTTCATCATGCGGAAGTGCTTCTCGGTCAGCATGCGGCGCGCATCCTCGGTCGCGGGCGCGTGCATCGACACGAAGTCGGAATTGCGCAGCAGCTCCTCCAGCGTCACCGGCTCGACCCCATAGGGGCTCATCACCAGCTCTTCGATGTAGGGATCGTAGGCCAGCATGCGGAAGCCGAAGGCCCGCGCCCGCATCGCGGTGGCGCGCGCGACATGGCCGAAAGCGATGAAGCCCAGCGTCAGGCCCATGAGCCGCGGCTGGGAAAGTGCCGGCCGCCCCTCGCGCCAGCGCCCGTCCCTGACCATGCGGTCCTGCACCACCAGCCGGCGGAAGCTTGCGAGCAGCAGCATCATGGCGTGGTCCGCCACCTCCTCGATGAAGGTGTCGGGAATGTTGGTCACGGGAATGCCGCGCGCCGTCGCCGCCTCGACATCGATGTAATCGGTGCCGACTGTGCCCACCGCGATGATCTTGCAGCGCTCCAGCCCGTCGATCATGCGCTGGGTGAAGTTGCGGCCCTTGGCATAGACCGCATCGGCATCGTGCGCCGCCGCGATGAAGGCGTTCTCCGAGGCGGCGTCGACCTCGACGATCTCCGCATCGAGCGGGATCAGGGCCTCGTTTTCGAGCGAATAGTTCTCGCCGCCGACGGCGAAGCTCGACCCCTTGGGCGTCACCACCTTGAACCGTGCCATTGCGCTCCTCTCCACCCTGCGTTGCGCCATTCAACGCGGTGCGCGCAGGCCTGTCAAATGCCTGCCCGCGCGCCCTTCGGCCAGGAAAGAGTGTATCACGCCCCGACGCCGGTGCCGAGATAGGCCGCGCGCAGGCGGTCGTCGGTCTGGAGCGCCGTGGCGGTGCCGCTCGCCACCACCCGGCCGGTGTCGAGGACGTAGCCGCGATCGGCCATCCGCAGCGCGGCCAGCGCGTTCTGGTCGGCCAGCACCACGGTCATGCCGCGCTCGCGCTGCAGCCGCTTGAGCGTCGCCAGCACCTCGCGCACCAGCGCCGGCGCGAGGCCGAGCGAGGGCTCGTCGCACAGCAGCAGCCGCGGCTCAGTCATCAGCGCGCGGCCGATCGCCAGCATCTGCGCCTCGCCGCCCGAAAAGGTGCCGGCGAGCTGGCGCTGGCGCTCGCCCAGGCGCGGGAACATGGCGAAGCACGCTGCGCGATCGCGGTCTCGATACGGGCGGGAATGCGCATCCCCAGTTGCGCATAGGCGCCGAGGATCAGGTTCTCGCGCACGGTCATGTCGGGGAAAAGCTGGCGCCCTTCCGGGATGATGCCGATGCCGAGGCGGATGCGCTCGGCCGGCGCTGATCGCCGGCGAGATCGCGGCCCCTGAAGCGGATCGTGCCGGCGCGCGGGCGCGAGCACGCCGGTGACCGTCTTGATGAAGGTGCTCTTGCCGGCGCCGTTGGGCCCGAGGATGGCGACGAACTCGCCCGCCCGCACCTCGATGATCGACGCCCTTCACCGACTGGATGTTGCCATAGGCGACGTGGAGGCCGCGCACCTCGAGCATCGGCTCAGACGCCAAGATAGGCCTCCACCACCGCCGGGCTGCGCGACCACCGTCGTCGGGCAGGCCGTCGGCGATCTTGCGCCCGAAATCGAGCACGACGACGCGATCGACCAGCCCCATCACCAGCGGCATGTTGTGCTCGACCAGGAGCAGCGCGCACGCGGTCTCGGCGCACGATGTCGCGCAGGATCGATGAGAGCTGCTGCTTCTCGACCTCGTTGAGGCCCGCCGCCGGCTCGTCGAGCAGCACCAGCGTCGGCTCGCTCGCCATCGCGCGCGCGATCTCGGCCACGCGCTGGAGGCCGAACGGCAGCGCCGTCGCCGGCGTCTCGGCATAGGCGCCAAGGCCCAGCCGTTCGAGCCACCGGTCGGCGCTGCTGCGGCCGCCGCGCGCTCGAGCCTGGCGTGGACGCCCAGGCGCAGCATCGAGGCGAACACGCCGCAGCTGCCCGGCGCGATAGGCGCCCATCATCACGTTCTCGCGCAGGCTGAGTTCGCCGAAAAGGCGCACGTTCTGGAACGTCCGGGCGATGCCGAGGCGCGCGACCCGCTCGGGCGCAAGGCCGGTCATGTCGCTGCCGGCGAAGCATCGTGCGCCCCGCGGTGGCGCGCACGACGCCGCACAGCGTGTTGAAGATCGTCGTCTTGCCGGCGCCGTTGGGGCCAATGAGGCCGACGATCTCGGTTGCGGCCGACCGCGAACGAGACATCGTCCACCGCCTGCAAGCCGCCGAACCGCACCGACAGGCCGATCGACGTCGAGGAGCGCGTCGGTCATGACGGCCGCAATTCCGGAGCCCGCGCGCGCGACCCGCCCGCGCGTCCTGATCAACGCCAGCGAAGCGGCTGCCGTGCTCGTTCGTCTGCACCAGCACGACGCAGATGAGCAGCAAGCCCGAAGATGAGATACTGCAAGCCCGCCACCACCTGCGTTGCCGACGAGCCGCCGATCCAGCCGATCACGGCCGGCAGTGCCACGACGATGGCGGAGCCGACATAGGCGCCCCACAGCGACAGGAGGCCCGCCCAGCGTCAGCGCGGTGAGCTGCGCGATGGTCGCGTCGAGCCCGAACGGGCGCCGGATTGGCGATGCCGAGATAGTGGACATAGAGGCTGCCGGCCGCGCTCGCCACCGCGGCGCTGAAGGCGAAGCTGCGCGTCTTGAGCGTGACCACGTCGACGGCGCAGGAGCGTGCGGCGGATTCGTTCGAGCGGAGCGCCAGCAGCGCGCGCCCGAAGCGCGAGCGCGTGAGGCTGAGTGCCAGCGCGAGCACGACCAGCGAGACGAAGAGCACGAGGTAATAGAACTGCCGGTCCTGGACGAAGCTGGATGCCGCCGAGGGCGAAGGGCGGAATGCCCGGCAGTCCGTTGGGGCCGCCGGTGATCGTACGAAAGCTCGCGCGCGAAGGTGAGCGCGATCATCAGGAGCGCCGAGGCTCGCCATCGACAGGTAATAGCCGCGCAGCCGGAAGATCATGCGCCCGAGCGCCAGCGCCGTCAGCGTCGCCAGCACGACGCCCAGCGCCAGCGCCGGCAGCGCCGGCCAGCCCTCGCTTCACCGTCAGATAGCCGCTGGTATAGGCGCCGATCATCATGAACGCGCCCTGGCCGAGCGAAAGCTGGCCGGAATAGCCCGTGAGCAGCACCAGGCCCATCACCACGATCGCGGTGATCGGCGGCGAAGATCGCCGTCGGTCAGCCAGATGCCGTTCAGGACCTGGCCCAGCACGCACCAGCACCGCCGCGCCGATGACGAAGCGCACAGAGATCGGCGCGGGTGAAGCGGGTGGCGAGCACGGCGCCGGACAGGACTCCTCCGGCTTCTCGTCGCCAGGTCGCGCGGCGCCGATCCCCAACAGCCCCTGCGGGCGCACGATCAGCACGATCAGCAAGAGGCCGAAGGTGAACGCATCCTCATAGGCCGACGAGATGAACCCGGCGCCGAATCCCTTCGGCCAGCCCCAGCACCAGCCCGCCGGCGATCGGCCCATAGGCGGTGGAAAAGCCGCCAAGCGCCGCGGCGGTGAAGCCCTTGAGCCCGAGCCCGATACCGACATCGACTTGGGCGAGCGAGATCGGACCCCACACCGCGCCGCCCAGGCCGCCGAGCACGCCCGCCGCCACGAAGGCATAAAGGCCGAGGCGGCGGTAATCGATGCCGACGAAGGCGGCGCCCAGCGGGTTGGACGCGCCCGCCCGCAACGCCAGCCCCATCACCGTGCGCTGAAAGAAGAACGCGGTGCCGACGGCTGACCACCGCGAGCGTGCCGATCAGCCACAGTTCCTGCGGCAGGATGCTGACGCCGAAGAAGTTGAGCGGCCGGTCGCCGGTGAAGGACGGCACCGAGATCGGATCGGCGCTCCAGATCGTCGTGACCGCGCCGCGCAGCAGGATCGAGAAGCCGATGGTCATCAGCACCGACTGCGCGATGGTGGCGCGGCGTGCCGGGCGGAGCGCCAAGAGATAGAACGCGCCGCCGATCACCGCGCACGCCGCCACCGCGATGAGTGCTGCGATGCCCACCGGCACGCCGGCGCGCGCCAGCACCGCCGTGAACATCGCGCCGAGCATGACGAGGTCGCCCTGCGCGAAATTGATGACCCCGGTGCTGCGGCTGACCAAGCCGAAGCCGAGCCCGATGAACGCGTAGAGCGCCCCGTTCGCCAGACTGGAAAAGAGCGTCTGGGCGACGGTGAGGAAGTCCATCGCCTTCCTACATCGCCGGTTCCCAGTTCCCCTTCACGTATTTGAGGAGCGCGATCCCGCTCTTGAGCGAGGTTTCGTGACTGGTCGGCGAGAAGGTCC
The DNA here is from genome assembly GCA_963832575.1 of uncultured Alphaproteobacteria bacterium. Taxonomy (GTDB): domain Bacteria; phylum Pseudomonadota; class Alphaproteobacteria; order ATCC43930; family CGMCC-115725; genus DATJLY01. The sequence goes on along the minus strand of CAWHUT010000004.1, from coordinate 1,559,569 downwards.
AGTCGCCCTGGATCCCCGGCACGTCCTTGAGTGATTCAAGCCCGTGCAGCAGCGCCTCGTGGTCGAGCGCCTTCGCCCCCAAGGGCTTCGCCGCCGCCTCGGTCAGCAGGATCGAATCCGCGCACGTCGCCGACAGCGCCACCACCTCCGCGCCGGGGTCGATCTTCTGGAACGCGGCGCGGAACGCCTTGAAGTTGACGGCCAGCGGATCGCTGCTGTTCTCGCCCGCGGCCGTGGCCTTCAAACCGATATAGAGCATCTGGGCGGAGGCCTCGCCGCTCAGATCGGCGAACACCTTGGTCTGGAGGTTGGTGCCCACCACGATCGGCTGCGTCATGCCGAGCTGATAGATCTTCTTGCCGACGATGGCGCCCGGCGGCGGGTTGGACGACATGTCGAAGATCGCGTCGGGCTTTGCCGCGCGCACCCGCGTCACCTGCGCCGACATGTCGGTATCGGTCGGGGCATAGAGCTCGTCGGCGACGATCGGCATTCCCATCTTTTCGGCATAAGGCTTGAGATTGGCGGCGACATCGGAGCCGAACGGCCCGTTGTCGCGAATGATGGCGATGCGGGTGAGGCCCTTCTTCTTGAGATAATCGAGCGCCGCCGGGATCTGATCCTCGTTGGTCGCCAGCGCCTTGAACACCCACTTCTTGAGCGGGCGGAAATTGACGGTGGCGCCGGCGATGGCGAAGGTCGGCACCGCCGCCTGCGCGATGGTCGGCAGGATCGCCTGCGTCTGCGGCGTGGTGCCGGCCCCGAGCAGCAGGTTGACCTTCTCGTCGAAGGCCAGGCGGCGCGCGCACAGCACCGCCTGCTGCTCCGCCGACTGGGTATCGCAGATGGTCATCGTCACGTGCATCCCGCCGATGCCGCCGCGCGAATTGACGAGCGCCACGGTGGCCTTGGCGCCCTCGACCAGGAAGCGGCCGATGTCGGCGCCGGGGCCGGTCAGCGGCAGGATGGTGCCGATCTTGAAATCCTCGCCCCGCGCTGTCGCCAGCGGCAGAGCGGCGATCACGACAGCGGCAATTTTCAGTGTCCAGCGATGCACGTCGATGCCCTCCCTCGATATGGGTTTCTTGATCGCTTTTTCGCGAGCATACCGTCATTGCCGGCTCTTGTCGAAGCCATGATCGGCGCGGCTTGGCGCCCCTCCGGGACGCCCGGCGGCATGCTCGCGCCCTTGCGGGGCCGTGCTATACTGGCGCAAATTGAATGTCGGAGCGGATTCCGTTCGGGTGCGATGGCGCGGATCACGCTGCGATGTGTGCGATGCGGTCGCCGATGGGCCAAGGGCAGACTGCGCGGGGAGGATGCAAATGGACCGGAGCGACATCGAAGCGCTCGTCGACGACCGTCCGGACGACGGCGTGTTCCGCATCCATACCGACGCCTTCCGCAACCCTGAGATCTTTGCCCTGGAGCTCAAGCACATCTTCGAGGGCGGCTGGGTGTTCGTCGGGATCGCGGCACAGATCCCCGCGCCGCACGATTTCTTCACCACCCATATCGGGCGCCAGCCGGTGATCGTTGCGCGCGACGGATCGGGCCGGATCGGCTGCTTCATCAATAGCTGCCGGCATCGCGGCTCGCTGGTCTGCCACAAGGGCGCCGGCAACGCCAAGCACCATGTCTGCCCCTATCACGGCTGGGCCTATGACAGCGCCGGGCGCAATGTCGCGGTGCCGGCGCTGGAGCAGGGCGGCTATACCGATGCCTTCGCGCGCGCCGATCACGATCTGCGCCCGGTTGCGCGCTTCGGCGATTACCGCGGGTTTCTGTTCGCCAGCCTCACTCCCGACGTGCCGTCCCTGGCGCAGCATCTGGGCGATGCGCGCACCTTCATCGATCTCGTCGTCGACCAGAGCGCGGATGGGCTCGAGCTCGTGCCGGGCACCGTCACCTATACCTACAACGGCAACTGGAAGATGCAGATCGAGAACAGCGCCGACGCCTACCACTTCGCGCCGACGCATCTCTCCTATCTCCAGATTCTCGGCCGCCGGCGTCCGGTGGCGGGGGCGGAGGCGCCGGTCTCGGTCTATCAGAAACTCGAGGGCCAGGAACTCGCCCGCGGCAGCTTCTGTTTTGCCAACGGCCACAACGTGCTGTGGGGAACCAATCCGTTCTGGGAGGCGCGCCCGCTCTATCTCGCGCGCGAGGAGGTAACTCGGCGCGTGGGCGAGGTGCGGACCAAGTGGATGTTCCACACCCGCAATGTCCTGATCTTTCCCAATCTGCAGCTTCTGGAGAATGCGTCGCTGCAAATCCGCGTCAATCGCCCGCTCGCCGCCGACAAGACCGAGATCACCACCTACTGCATCGCGCCCAAGGGCGAGAGCCGCGAGGCGCGCACGCGCCGCATCCGCCAGTACGAGGAGTTCTTCAACCCCAGCGGCCTTGCCACGCCCGACGACACCACGATCTTCGAGGACTGTCAGGCCGCACCCCAGGCCGAGGCGGTGGACTGGTACCAGGGCTATATGCGCGGCCTCGCCGTCGTCGAGAACGGCCCCAACGATCCGGCGCGGGAATTGGGGGTCAATCCCGAGACCTCGGTCGCGAGCGCCTTCGGTCTGGGCGATGAGACCATTTTCCACGGCCCGTGGCGCGAATGGCGCCGCCGTCTCGGGCAGGCCTGCGCGCGCAGGCCACACCCGCGTCTCGTGGCTTCGGGGGGATCGCCATGACGGACGGGACGGCGGCGCTCGCGATCGCCGCGGACATCCTTTACCGCGAGGCGCGCGCGCTCGACGAGCGCCGTTGGGACGATTGGCTCGCGCTCTTTGACGAGGCGGCCGAGTTCTGGGTGCCGGCGTGGAAGAGCGAGAGCGACCCGACCGATGATCCCATGAGCGAGGTCTCGCTCTTCTATACCTCGACGCGGGGCGAGCTCGAGGACCGTGTGTGGCGGGTGCGCTCCGGCAAGTCGATCGCCTCGACACCGCTGCCGCGCACCGCCCACCTCGTCACCAATGTCATGGTCGTGCCCGCCCAGGACGCCGACACGATCGAGGCGCGCTCGGTGGCGACGACGCATCTCTTCAACGTCAAGCGGCGCGATCAGCAGGTCGCCTTTGCGCTCGCCGAGCATCGCTTGGTGCGCGGCGACGGGCACTGGCGGATCAAGCGGAAGAAACTGCTCCTGCTCAACGACTATCTGCCGACCATGCTCGATTTCTACACGGTCTGACCCGAGCTCCGCCCGTGTCGCAGCCTTTGCCGCAATCGCCATCCCAGCGCGTCTCGCGCCTCGTGGTGACCGCCGTCCTGGCGGGGCTCGGCATCTTCGTGCTGTGGGATTTCCTGCCCTCGCTCGTGTGGGCGACGGTGTTCGCGATCGCGACCTGGCCGCTTTACAGCCGTTTCGTCCGCCTCGTGCACGGCACGACCGAGCACGGCGTCGCGGCGCCGCTGGCGTTCACGCTCGTCATCGGCGCGCTCTTCCTGGTGCCGCTGGTGATCATCGCGATCGAGCTCGGGCGCGAGGCGCTGTTCGTGGCGCGCTGGCTACCCTCGCTGGCGAAGACCGGCCTTCCCGTGCCCGACTGGATCACCGATCTGCCGTTCGCCGGCCATTACCTGACGCAGTGGTGGCAGACCAATCTCAGCGATCCCGGCGCCGCGACCGTGTTCCTCGGGCGGCTCGACCGCAGCGTGCTGATCGAATGGACGCGCACGCTGGGGACCCAGCTCGTGCGCCGCTCCACCGTCCTCGTCTTCACGCTGCTGACGCTGTTCTTCCTCTATCGCGACGGGGTGGTCGTGGTGCGTCAGCTCGAGGCGCTGGCGCTCCGCCTCGTCGGGCCCTCGGGGCGCGATGTCGGCGTGCACATGGCGCAGGCGGTGCGCGGCACGGTGAACGGGCTGGTGCTGGTGGGCCTCGCCGAGGGGGCGCTGCTGGGCGTTGCCTATGTCGTCGTCGGCCTGCCGCATCCGGCGCTTTTCGGCGGCTTCACCGGCGTGCTCGCCATGATCCCGTTCGGCGCGCCGCTGGTGTTCTGCGTTGCGGCGCTCGTCCTGGTGCCGCAGTCGGGCATCGTTCCCGCGCTGGTGCTGGTGGGCATCGGCTTTTTTATCGTGTTCGTGGCCGACCATTTCGTGCGCCCCGCGCTCATCGGCGGCGCGGTCAAGCTGCCGTTCCTGTGGGTGCTCTTGGGCATCCTCGGCGGTCTGGAAGGCTTCGGCCTGCTCGGTCTTTTCCTCGGCCCCGCGATCATGGCCGCCGGCATCGCGCTCTGGCGCGAATGGGTCGCTGCCGCCGAAACCCATCCGATAGACTGATTTCAGAGTTTGTCGAGGAACTCGTTGGTGTAGAGCGTCGTCGGGTCCTTCACGTCGACGAAGCCCACGGAGTGCAGGCTGTTGCAGCCCGCCTGCCACAGCGACGGCACGTTACGCATGAAGTTCTGCTTGCCCTGGGCACCATACCAGTTGAGATCGATCGCCTTCTTCTGCAGCGCGACCAGCGTGTCCATATCCTTGATGCCGGGGATCTCGAAATCCTTACCCGCGCGCTCGAAGATGGGCGCGATCGGCTGGGTCATGATCTCCTGCGAGGACGCCTTGATCGCGCGCAGCACCTTAAGCACGAGGTCTGGCTTGTCGGCGAGCGTCGTGCGCAGCGCGTGATAGACCTGTCCCGGCGCCGGCACCGGCCCGTCCACGCTCAGATATTCGAGCGGCTGGTTCATGCGCTGAATGGTGAAGGTGACGGAATAGGTGCAGATGAAGCAGTCGAGCCGGCCCTGATGCATGAGCTCGACCTCGCCGGGGCTGTTGCCGGCCACGACCATCTTGGCGTCGCCCTTGGCGATCCCGGCCTTGGCCAGCAGAACCTCGATGAAGGTCTCGGTGGTGCCGCCATAGGACAAAAGCCCGATCGTCTTGCCCCTGAGATCGGCGCCCGAGCGCACCGGCTTGTCCTTGGAGCTGACGATGTGGAAGCCCGAGTTCTGGCGCGCCGTGGCGATCGCCCTAAGCGGCGCGTCCTTGGCCGCCACCGCGCGGATGAAGTCGATGCCGGAAAAGCGCCCGAACTGCGCCTGGCCGGTGATCACCGCCTGGATCGACTGCACCGTGCCGGTCGCGCCCAGGACCTTGGCGTCGAGCCCTTCCTTGGCGAAATGGCCACCGGAATAGGCATTCATCAACTCGATGAAGTCGCTATCGAAGCCGAAGGGGGTGATGAGCGTCACCGGCTCGGCGGCGCGCGCGTAGCGCAGGATGGCGGGGCTGCCGGCGATCGCCGCGCCGGCGGCGGCCGCGGAAAGGAAGCTGCGCCGTGTCGTCATCGTTCATCCTCCCTCGTTACGCCTTGACCACGTCGTCGCCGGGCTCGATTCAGCCCCCGTGGATCGCGCTCTAATGCATCGCCGAGCCGCCATCGATGATCATGGTCTGGCCGGTCATGAAGTCGCTGTCGGGAGCGGAGAGGAAGATGAGCGCGCCGATGAGGTCGTCGGGCACCTCCTCGCGTTTGAGGGCGCGGGTGGCGATGTTGGCGGTGCGCATGGCGCCATAGTCGTTCCGCCCCTTGATCACCTCGCTCAAGGTGAGGCCGGGGGCGATCGCGTTGCAGCGGATGCCGAACTCGCCCAGCTCGCGCGACATCGCCCGCGTCATCGCCACGATCGCGCCCTTGGACGACACGTAGTGCAGCATCATCGGCGTGCCCTTGAACACCGTGCCCGAAGCGATGTTGATGACCTTGCCGTAGCCCTGTCGCCGCATCACCGGCAGCACCGCCTTCACGCATTCGAACGGCCCGCGGGTATTGACCGCCATCACCCGGTCCCATTCCTCCGACGGGATCTCGAAAAACGGCTTCATCGCGATCTTGCCGAAGAGTGCCGCGTTGTTGACGAGGATGTGGATGCCGCCAAAAGCCGTATCCGTCGCCCGCACCAGCGCGGCCACCGATCTTGCATCGGTGACGTCGCACACCTGGCCGATTGCGGTGCCGCCGGCGGCGCGGATTTCCTGCACGATTTGGTCGGGCGGGTCGATGTCGCAGACGCTGACGCGCGCGCCCTCGGCGGCCAGCGCCTTGGCGTAGGTCGCGCCGATGCCCTGCGCGGCGCCGGTGACGATCGCAGATTTTCCGCTCAAGCGTGCCATCGACGTCCTCCTGTTATTCAGCCGCCGCACTCGCCATGCCGGCATAGTCCTTGTCGCTCAGGCCCTGCAGCGCCGGCAGCACCTCGGCGGCGAACAGCCGCAGATTCCGCTCGGTCAGGTCGCGCGGCAGGGTGGCGAACTGCAGCACCGCCAGGAAATTCTGGAAGCCCAGCGACGCGATGGCTCTCGATCAGCTTGCGCCGCACCGTGTCGGGGCTGCCGCACAGGAAGATCCCGGTCTCCATCAGCGCGTCGATCGTGACCGTGCCGCCGGCGATCGCCGGCCGCTTCACCGCGCGCATGTTCTTCAGCGACTGCGGCGAGAGATAGCCCGGCGGAAACAGCATCTCGAACGGCAGCGTCAGGTACTTGTTGAAAAGCGCCTCGATGTGCGGTCGCGCCTCCGCCACTGCCTGCGCATCGGTGTCGGCGAGATAGATCGGCGCCGCCCAGCCGATCTGCTCCGACCGCGCGGTGTAGCCGTGCAGGCGTTCGGCGGTCTGGCGATAGAGATTGAGATAGCGCACCACCGCGGCGAGCGGGCTGAAATTCTGCACATAGACATAGCGGCGCGACGGGTGGCTCGCCCATTCGATCGTCTCGGTGCTGCCGAGCGAGGGGCACCAGATCGGCGGATGCGGCTGCTGAAACGGCCGCGGCCACAGATTGACATATTCGAAGTGATAATGCTTGCCCTCGAAAGCAAAGGGCCCCGGCCTGCGTCCAGGCCTGGATCACCAGATCGTGCGCCTCCTGGAAGCGGGCGTGCGAGAAAGCGGGATTGACGCCCAGCGAGAAATATTCGGCGCCGATGCCGCGCACCATGCCGCTGATGAGCCGCCCGCCGGTGAGGACGTCGATCATCGCGTGCTCTTCGGCGAGCGTCAGCGGATGCTCGCGCAGGCCGAAGGCATTGCCGAGGATCGCGATCTTGCAGTTCTGCGTGCGCCGCGCCAGCGCCGAGGCCATCACCACCGGCGACGGCATCAGTCCATAGGCGTTCTGGTGATGCTCGTTGACGGAGACGCCGTCGAAGCCGAGCTCGGCCGCGAGCTCGAGCTCGTCGAGATAGCGGTTGTAGAGCTCGTGCCCCTTGACGCGGATCGAAATAGGTGTTGGGCAGCACGACCCAGTCGGTGCGGTACTTCTCCTGATAGTTCATGTCGAGATAGGCATAGGGCATCAGGTGGAAGAACAGGACCTTCATGGGGCGATCCCCTCGATGAAGCGGTGGACCTCGGCGGCGAGCGCCTCGGCCGCCTCGACCGGCACGAGATGGCCGACCCCGGGCAGCAGCGCCAGGCTCGCGCCGGGAATGAGCGCGGCCAGCCTCGTGCCGTAGTCGGGCGGGATGATCCGATCCTCGGCCCCCCACACGATGCGGGTCGGCCGGTCGATGCGGTGCAGCCAGCTTCCGAGCCGCGGATTGAAGAGGCGCGGCTCCCAGGTGAGCTTCGCCGCCTGGAACCGGTTGCGGTCGGCGATCTCCTGCAGCTCCGGCGTGCCCTGCTGCGCGGCGCTCCATTCCGCGGCGCCCGCGCCGGCAAAGAGCATACGCGCCAGCTCCTCCGGCGTGACCATGAACATGTCGGCGCGCGGCACGCCGACGACGCGGATGCCCGCGGCGCTCACCAGCGTCAGGCTGGCGATGCGCGCGGTCGAGCGGATCGCCATCTCCATCGCCGTCCAACCGCCGAGCCCGTGCCCGACGACATGCACGTCTTCAAGGTCGAGCGCGGTCAGCACATCGAGATAGAAAAAGGCGAGATCCGGCACGTCCTCGATCCACTCCGGCGCATCGGAGTGGCCGAAGCCGGGATGATCGGGCGCCAGCACCGCGAAATGCCGCGCCAGCGTCTCCGCCGCCGGCGCCGCGCCGGCAAAGCCGTGCGACCCGTGCAGGAAGAGAAGCGGCGCACCCGCACCGCCGCGGCGCAGGTTGAGCTTGGCGCCGCGCACCTCGATCGCGGACTCGCTCAGCATCGCCTTGCCTCTCAACGGCGCCGCGGCGAGATTACGGCTGCCGCAGCGCCGCGAACTCGGTGGCGACGACGCGCTCGTAGGGGACGTCGCCCTCGAGCACGCCGGCGTCGCGCGCGAACTGGTTCATGCCGGCGACGAAGTCCGGCGAAATCGTCGCGTCATAGAACGGCAGGTCGCGGCGGATGAGATCGGCGATGATCTCGGCCTCGGCGGGGGGAAAGAGCTTGCGCCCGACCGCGGTGGCGCGGTCGACATCCGCTTTCAGCGCGCGATGCGTCTTGGTGATGGCGCGGATCGCGCCGGCGGCGGCTTTCGGGTTCTCAGCGATCAGCCGGTCGGTGGTGGCGATCGCTGCCATGGTGTAGTTGAAGCAGGGCTTGGGACCGTCGCCGCGGCGGATGTCGAGGATGAGCGTGCCCCAGCCGCCGCGCACCGCCACCTCCGCGCCCATGCCGTTGGCCCAGAACCCGTCGATCTTGCGCTCTTCCAGCGCCTTTGCCGCGGCGAGGCCGAAATTGACGGATTTGCCGACGAGCGCGCCCGGCACCGGCGCGATCTTGATGCCGTCGCGTGCCGCATCGATGCCGGCGGCGACGAGAAGCCGCTTCAGCCCGAGATCGACCCAGGGTGCCGCACCGATGGTACGGCCCTTGAGCACGGAGAGATCGCCGCGCTTGCCGCCCAAGTCGCGATGCATGATCAGGAACCAGTACATGCCCTGGCCCTGCGCGCATAACAGCTTGACGCCCTGCCACGCCGGGAACGCCGACAGCGCCGCATGCGCCGATCCGCCGACGAAATCGATCGTGCCGTCGCGCAGTTGGCGATAGCAGTTGTCGACGGGATAGATGAGCTCGAGCGTCACGTCGAGCCCTTCTTCGGCGAAGAACCCCAACTCCACCGCGGCCGCAGCCGGGAAATAGGAGGGCGAGATGAGGTCGGGGATGGCGAGCTTCATGATCGGTCGCCCCCGCTATTTCTTGCCGCTCTCGTCGTAATAGTGAATCTCGTAGAGCAGGCATCCCGTGTCCGAGCGGAACGGCCCATGCAGCGCGCCCGGCGGGCGGCAGGCATAGGTCGGGGCCTCGAACGGCCGGCCGCCCTTGCCTTTGGCATCGTTGCCGACGACAAGGTCGCCCTTCACCAGATACACCTCTTCCCAGTGATCGTGCACGAAGGGCGCGGTGGTGAAGGAGCCGGCGGTGAAGCGCAGGAGCCGCGTGCGGCTTCCCATCTTGCGCGTCTCGTCGAGGTCGCTGGCGAGAATCTTCTGCTGAATGCCGTCGGGGTAGCCGGCAATGGTCTCCCAGCCGCGCTCCATGTCGATGGCATGAAATTCGAGATGCGGCTTGTTCATGGGCATGGTGGCAATACCTCGGCCTTTCTTGCGATGCGTCTTTCCGCGCGCGATGTCGCGTGTCGATGCTGATAGCGCGGAAGCTTGACAGACACCACGCCCTCATTCAAGAACGTCGATCGTTGTTGTGGGATCGCATGGATGGCGCAGGAAAAACCGCTTGTTCTCATCGCCGGCGGAGGGCCGGTCGGGCTTCTCATTGCCCTTCTCATCGGCCGCCACGGCTTCCGTGTGCGTCTCTTCGACGTGAATGACGGACCGCAGGCCGACCCGCGCGCCGCCACCACCCATCCAGCGACCCTGGAGCTGCTCGCCGATGCGGGTCTTGTCGACGACATGATCCGCGTCGGGCTGGTGGCGCCGATCGTGCAGTTCTGGGACCGGCCGAGCGGCGCGAAGATGGCCGAGTTCGATCACGCGCTCCTGGCCCGCGACACCCGCTTTCCCTTCGTCGTGCAATGCGAGCAGTTCAAGACCGCGCGCCTCATCCACGACCGGCTGGAGCATTTCGGCAATGTCGAGATGCTGTGGGGCCACGAGGTCGTCGATGTCGAGCAGAGCGCCGATGACGTCACGTTCGAGCGTGCGCGGGCCGCACGGTGTGACGCGTCACACTGGCGCCTTTGCCATCGGCGCCGATGGCGGCCGCAGTGCCGTGCGCAAGGCGAGCGGCATCGCGTTCGACGGCTTCACCTGGCCCGAGCGCTTCATCGTGCTGACGACGCCGTTCGACTTCCAGGCCTCGCGCGGGCTTTGTCCGCGCAGCTATCTCGCCGATCCCGAGGAATGGTGCAATTGCTTCAAGGTCGCAGGCGATGGGCCGCCGGGCCTGTGGCGCACCGTCTTTCCGACCCGGCCCGGCGAAACCGACGAAGCGCTGATGAGCGATGACGGCGTTGAGGCGCGGCTGCAGAAATTCTTTCCCTCCGCGGCGCGCTACGACGTCGTGCACCGCAATCTCTATGTGACGCACCAGCGCGTCGCGCAATCCTTCCGCAAGGGCCGCGTGCTGCTCGCGGGCGATGCGGCGCATGTCAACAATCCCATCGGCGGCATGGGGCTCAACGGCGGCATCCAGGACGCGGCGAACCTCGCCGCAAAACTCGCGCCGGTGCTGGCCGATGCGGCGCCCGACCGCTTCCTCGATCTCTACGACAAGCAGCGCCGCACCGTCGCGGTGGAATTCGTACAGCAGCAGACCATCGAAAACAAAAAGCGGCTGGAGGCGCCCGATCCGGCGGTGCGCCGGCGCAACCTCGCCGCGCTCGGCGAGACCGCCGCCGATCCGGCGCGGGCGCGCGAATTCCTGCTGCGCACCTCCATGATCGCCATGCAACGACGCGCCGACGCCATTACGCTCGAGGAGCCAGAGCCATGAACACCCGCAACGCCGCTACGCCCAATCCGACCCGGCGCCCCTTCATCGCCGCGACCAAGAAATTCGCGGGCGGCGCCGAGACGCCGGGCGACTACCTCGAAGCCTGCCTCAAGCGCATCGACGAGCTCGAGCCCAAGATCGGCGCCTTCGTCACTCTCAACCGCGACGGCGCACGCGCGGCCGCCGACCGCTCCACCGCGCGCTGGCGCGCGGGCAAGCCGCTGTCGCTCATCGACGGCATGCCCGTCGGCATCAAGGACATCATCGAGACCGAGGACATGCCGACCGAGATGGGATCGCCGATCTTCGTCGGCTGGCGCTCGGACCGCGATGCCGCGACGGTGGCCGCCCTGCGCGAGGCCGGCGCGGTCGTCGTCGGCAAGACCGTCACCACCGAATTCGCCTCGACCGAGCCGCGCGGCACCCGCAACCCGTGGGATCTCGAGCGCACGCCCGGCGGCTCGTCCAGCGGTTCGGCCGCTGCGGTCGCGGTCGGCATGCTGCCGGCGGCGCTCGGCACGCAGGTCATCGGCTCGATCGTGCGGCCTGCGAGCTTCTGCGGCGTCTATGGCTTCAAGCCGAGCCTCGGCGCGATCAACCGCGGCGGCAGCTGCGACGGTCTGAGCCAGAGCTGCCACGGCGCGCTCGCCGCCACGCTCGCCGATGCGTGGGTCATGCTGCGCGCGATCTCCGCCCGCGCCGGCGGCGATCCCGGCTATCCCGGCTTGAGCGGCCCGACCGATCTGCCCGCGCCGCAGAAGCCGCGCCGGCTGGCGCTCTATGAAGGCCCGGGCTGGCCGGAGGTTTCTCCCTCGGCGCGCGCTTCCTTCACCGATGCCGTCGCCCGGATCAAGGCGCAGGGTGTGGAGATCGTGACGCGCGACGCCAACAAGGCGCTCGCCGAGCTCGAGGCCGCGGTCGCCGATGTGAACCGGATCTCACGCCTGATCAACAATTGGGAGTTCCGCTGGCCCGCCAATGTCTATCGCGACAAGCCCGGCGGGGTGAGCGATGCCATGCGCGATCGCCTGATCCAGGCGGAGGCGGCGACGCTGGAGGAGTATCAGGCGCTGATCAAGGAGCGCGCGCGCATCCGCGCCGCCTATGCGCGCCTGGCCGAGCATTGCGATGCCTGCGTGACGCTGCCGGCGACGGGGGCGGCGCCGGTGGGCCTCGGCTCGACCGGCAATCCCATCTGCGCCGTCTCCGGCTCGCTGCTGGGTGTTCCCGCCATATCGCTGCCGCACCTTGCTGCCGACGACCTGCCGCTGGGCCTGCAGATCATGGGCTTCGAACAGCAGGATGCCGCGGCGATCGGTGTCGCCAACTGGGTCGACGGCGTGTTCGCAAAGGCGTGATTCAGGACGTCACGGCCCGCACGCGGCGCAGGTCGTCGGTGGTGGCGCTGGCGCCGTCTGGGCGCCATCCGGGCGGACCGAACACGTAGCGCAGGCGCTCGCCCCAGCCCTGCGCGCGGCGGAGGTCGCGCAGGATCGCCAGCCATTCGCGAAACTCGATCGCCAGCGTGTTATAGCTGGTCACCGGGTGCACCAGCCCATAGCGGCAGGGGAGATCGTCGCGCTCGGCGATGAAGGTGCCGAACATGCGGTCGAACACGATCAGCACGCCGCCATAATTGGCGTCGAGGTAGTCGAGATTGGCCGCGTGATGCACGCGATGGTGCGACGGCGTGTTGAACACGTATTCGAGCACGCCGAGCTTGGGGATCCATTCGGCATGCAGCCAGAACTGATAAAGGAGGTTCGCCGACAGGCAGGCGACCACCGCCGGCGCCGGAAACCCGATCCAGATCAGCGGCACGAAAAACACCAGCGAGCCCGTGAGCATGCCGGTCCAGCCGAGCCGGTAGGCGGCGGAGAAGTTCAGCTCGTTGGGCGAGTGGTGAACGCTGTGGGTCGCCCAGAACCAGCGCACGCGGTGACTGGCGCGATGGAACCAGTAGTAGAAGAACTCCTGACCGACAAAGAGCAGCACGAACGCCCATACTGGCCCGAGCGGCAGGACGAAGAGCGGGTGTGCCTCGGCCCACGCGATCGCCGGCGCCGCGAGGTTGAGCGGCAGGAATATGCGGATGAAGTTGCGCCCGATGGCATCGCCCAGCGAGGTCGCATAGGCGCGCCAGTCATAGGCGTGGCCACGGCGCGTGAGAACGATGCCCTCGAGCGTCGCGGCCGCGAGCACGAATGGCAGGAAATAGATGAGGAAACTGCCAAGGTTCATAGGACCGCCCCGGGGCACGACGCGCGCCATTCTACCAGATGGCCGGCCCACGGCGATAGGTCGCGCGTCACCCGGGCTGCGCCACCATTTCTCTTAATTTCTTCGTGCGGTTGCCTTTGGTCCAACGCTATGCCGCCACGCGGCGGCGGCTGGTTTCGCGCCAGAAGATATAAAGGCCCGACGCCACCACGATGGCCGAGCCCAGAACGAGGGTTGCCGTCGGCACATCGCCCCAGACGAAGAACCCGATGAAGCTCGCCCACACCAGCGAGAGATAGTTGAACGGCGCCACCGCCGACGCCGGCGCCAAATGCAGCGCCTTCGTCCACCAAAACTGCGACACGCCGTTGAGGAGCCCGGCCGCCGCCAGCAGGACGCCGTCCGCAAGCGTCGGCATGACGGCGCCGAAAATCAGCAGCACGGCGGTGAAGAGGCTGAGCAGGCTGAGCTGATAGACGAACAGCGTCTCGGCCGATTCGGTCGCGGCCATCTTGCGGATGGCGATCGCCACGGTCGAGATCATCACCGCATTGGTGAGCGCGAAGAGCACGCCCACCTCGAAGCTGCCGGCGCCGGGATGGGTGACGAGCAGCACGCCGCAGAACCCGCCGGCCAGCGCCGACCAGCGGTGGATGCCGACCTTCTCCTTGAGCAGCACGACCGACAAGAGCGTGGTGAAGAGCGGCGCGGTGAAGCTGATGGCAATGGCGCCGGCGAGCGGCATCAGCTTGAAGGCGATGAAGAGCGCCATCATCGAGCAGAGCTGCGACAGCGCGCGCCGGATATGGTCGCCGACGCGCTCGGTGCGGAAGACGGCGAGCCCCCGCCGCGGCAGCACGATGATGAAGCACGGGATGAGCGAGAACAGCGAGCGGAAGAACGCGACCTCGCCCACCGGATAGAGTGCGACTTCCCACTTCACCAGCGCGTTGACGACGGCAAAGCCCATCGTCGACGCGACCATGAAGAAGATGCCGCGCAAAACCTCGTCACGGCGCGGCGCCGGGACTGCGATCCGCATGCGCCGCGGCCTCCCTTTGACGGCTTCCGCCTTGCACGGAAGAAGCACGCCAAATGCTGGTCGTATCGCGCCGCGAGTGTCAAGCTCCCGCGATGGACCAGCTCTTCCGCTCCGCGCTTGCCGATGCCGTATTGCTGTTCCATCTCGGCATCATCCTGTTCAATATCTTTGGCCTGATCGCGATCCCCGTGGGCGCCGTGCGCGGCTGGACTTTCGTGCGCGTCTTCTGGTGGCGGGCGTTGCACGTGGCAATCCTCGTCATCGTGGCGCTTCAGGCGGTGCTGCAACGGGTCTGCTTCCTCACCCTCTGGCAGGGCGATCTCCAGGCGCCGGCGACCGGCCCCGCCGTGCCCGCGCCGCTGATTGCGCGGACGATCGATCGACTCATCTACTGGCCGCTGCCGCTGTGGGTCTTCGCCGTGATCTACGTCGCGGTTTGCCTTTACGTGCTGGTGCTATGGCACCTCGTGCCGCCGCGGCTGCCCCGACGAAAGCCGTCTTGAGCCCGCGATCAATTCCGAATTGACTCCGCGATGTCATTGCGAGGAGTGCAGCGACGAAGCAATCTGCCGACGACGAGATTGCTTCGCTCACGCTCGCAATGACGGTCGAAAAGAGCTTTTCAACGTAAAACGATCGCGCTTCAGCCCGGCGTAATTATGCCGATTATCACTGAAGGGAGACGGAACAATGCCGATGAAGAATCCGCCGCATCCGGGCGGCTTCGTGCGGCGCCAGTGCATCGAGCCTTTGGGCTTGACCATCACGGACGCCGCCGCCGCGCTTGGCGTCACGCGCACCACGTTGTCGGAACTGGTCAACGGGAGGCGCGGCATTTCGCCTGAGATGGCTGTCAGACTGTCCAAGGTGTTCGGCGGCAGCGCCGAAAGCTGGCTTGTGCAACAGGCGCAATACGACCTCGCACAAGTCAGCACCGCCGCGATAAAGCTCCAGCGGCTGGAAATGGTATAGCTTCGCTTTCCACCAAACATCCGCCCGCATCGCCGAACGCTAAATACGTCTTTTTGCGTTGATTTCCCCGCCGGAACCTGATAAGAACAAATCGGGACCTTCGCGTCCCGGTGCCGCCGGCGCGGCACGCATCGCGGCGGCTTGCGGCCGCCGGAGGAGGATGGCCATGGATCAGCAGCGCGCGGGCCGGGGCGGGACCGGCTATGTGGTGGCGGCGCGGGTCGCGAGCGGCGAGCTCGGCACGCGCCTGGGGCTTTCCGATCACGACCTCGCGGTGGTGACGCTCGTGCTCGCCACCGGGGCGCACGGCTGGCGCGCGTTCGAATGCGAGACGCTCGACCCCGATGGCACCTATGTCGGCACCGTCCGCCTGACGACCCACCCGGCGGCCGGCGCGGGCAAGGCGCTGCCCGGTGTCGTCATCGTCCACGGCCATGACGAGGACCCTGCGCCGGCCGCGGCCCGGCGCCGCGCCCGCCCGAAGCGCACGCCGGCCCAGCGGCGGGTCCAGGCGGCGCTCGATGCGGCCGGCACCCCAAGCGATCCGGCGCGGCGGCAAAGCGATCCTGAGCGCCTGGAGGGCGATCCCGCGAGCCGGGAAACGCCCGTGCCGGCGCCCGATTCGCCCGCCCCGTCAGCGGGTTAGACGTAAAATGCGGGAGCAGGACGCTCAATCCATGGGCTGTGATGGGCCAAACCGCCTGAGCGAGCGCCGGCGCCGCTTCGTCGAGGCCTATCTCCTGACCGGCCGGCCCAAGGCTGCGGCCATCGCCGCCGGCTATGCCGAGCGCAGCGCCGCCAAGACGGCCTGGCGCCTGCTCGCCCATCCCGTGGTCGCGGCGGTGATCCGCGCGGCCCAGGACGAGCGCGCGCGGCGCTTGTCGGTTTCCGCCGATCGCATCGTGCGCGAGCATGCGCGCATCGCGTTTTCCAATATCCGCACCCTGGTGTGGTTCGACGGCAATGACGTGCGGGTGCGGGACGATTTCGATGCCGCGTCTGCGGATGCCACCGCTGCCGTGCGCGGGCTTGCGCGGCGCGGCCGCGATTTCTCGCTGCGCCTTTATGACAAGCCGCGCTCGCTCGCGGTTCTCGGCGCCGTTCTCGGCCTGGCGCCGCGGCCGGCTACCGGCGCGCCGGCCGCCGCCGCCACGGCGCGCGCCGCCGAGCATCAGAGTCGGTTTGCCGACAGGGTCGCCGCGGTCCGGGCGCGGCTGCAGCTTTCGCCCGATGCGGCGGCGGTGGATGTGCTGGCCGAAGGCGTCGCCCGCGGCGATCCCGGCGCGCTCGAAACCGCCGCCGCGCTCGGGCTCACGGACCCGCCGCCATCCGGCAGCGGGCAATGACGCCGGGGCTGGCCGGGCTACTGCGCGGCGGCAGACATCCGGCCGGCGGCGCGGGCGATGGCCGCGGCGGCATTGCCGCCGGCGATCGCCTGCTTCTCGGCCGCGCTGATGCGCGCCTCGGCGATTGCCTTCTGCGTCCAGTCCATGCCGAAGCGCGTGCCGTCGGAACCGAACACGATCTTGTCGGCCCCATACACCTCGACCGCCCGCTCGATCGAGCGCGCGCCGAGCGAGTTGCAGTCGACCAGGAACCGCGCCGCGCGGAAGCGCTTCGACGGCAGCTCGTTGCCGGGATCATCGACGAGGGTGCGATGGTCCATGCGCTCGACCTCGGACGGGATGTTGCCGCCGAGATTGTGGCTCATCATCGTCAGGTTCGGGTACTTGGACAGGAAATCGGTGAGGCAGAAGGTCAGCATGTTCGAGGAGATGCGCGACTGCATGTCGAGCGTGCCGATGCGCAGGCGGCGGTTGTCGCTGAGATCGGGCTGCGGCGCCTCGGGATCGTTGGGCAGGCGCCCGTAATGGGCGAGGATCACGGCGCTGTGGCGGTCGGCGGCCTCCAGGAGCGGCGCGAAGGACTCCGCGCGCTTGGCGCTGAGGAACGCATCGCCCGGGACGATACAGCCAATGATGCCCGGCAGCGCGATGGCGCGCTCGAACTCGGCCGTGGCGGCCGCGACCGTCGCCACCGGAAGGGCGGCGAAGGCATGCAGCCGGTCGGGATATTTGACGCAGGCGGCGGAGATCGCATCGTTATAGGCGCGGCACAGCGGCACGGCGTCTTCCAGCGGCAGGGACGAGATGTCCTGGAGCTGATTGGACAGCACCGCGTCGGTGACGCCGTTGTCGTCCATCTCGGCCAGGCGCCGCTCGACGCTGTCGAAGCCGTCCGGCAGCGCGGCGCGGTTGTTGAGCAGCGAGTTCATGTATTCCTTGCCGTCCTCGCCGCGGATGATCATCGGCGGCTTGGTGCGCGCGCGCAGCGCATCGGCAAGACCCTTCGGAACGATATGAGAATGCATGTCGATGGTCTTCATGGCGCTTCGCGGCCGCAGGGGCCGCCCTCTCCGTCAGTTGCAACTAAAATCGTAACGGACTTGCACACCGGGCGCAACAAGCCTCAATTCCCGCCTTTGGGCAATAGGGTGAAAGGATCTTTTTGCTTTCTCGCTGCGTCATTCCCGCGAAGGCGGGAATCCAGGGCAGCCAGCGCCGGAAAACGCGCCCTGGATGCCCGCTTTCGCGGGCATGACGAGACTGAAAGGCGGCAAATCCGGTCGCGGTCGGTGCGATTTCTCGTTCACCCGATTGCCTCAATTCCCGCCCTTGGCCATATTCGGGAGCTGGGCGCGGTCCCAGCCGCCGCCCACCGCTTCCACCAAGGTGGCGCTGGCGACGAGACGGCTTTCCAGGATGGTGAGCACGGTCTCTTCGTCGCCGAGCGCGGTCGTCTGGGCGACGACGACGCTGGTATAGGCGACGGTGCCGGCCTGGTACTGGTTGAGGGTGAGCTGCACGGCCTGGCGGGCGGATTGAAGCGCGCGCGCCTGCACGTCGGCCTGCTGCTCGAGGATGCGCAGGGTCGAAAGCTCGTCCTCGACCTGCTCCAGGCCGGCCAGGACGGTCTGGCGATAGGTGGCGACGCTCTGGTCATAGGCCGCGCGCGCCGCCGCCACCTGCGCGCCGCGCAGGCCGCCGTCATAGATCGTGCCGGCCAGGGCGGCGCCGACCGACCAGGCGGAATTGGAAAGTGCGAACAGATTGCCCAGCTCGCTGCTGGCGAACCCGACGGCGCCGGTCAAGGTGAGATCGGGAAAATACGCGGTCTCGGCGACGCCGATCTCGGCATTGGCGGCAGCAACCGCGCGCTCGGCGGCGGCGATGTCGGGGCGGCGCTCCAGGAGCGTCGACGGCAGGCCCGGCGGTACCACCGGAATGTTGGTCGCCAGGGTCTTTACGCCGATCGCGAGCTCGGCCGGCGGCCGGCCGGTCAGCACGGCGATGGCGTGCTCGAGCGTGGCGCGCTGGACGCCGAAGCTGATCGCCTGCGCCTGCGCGTTCTCCAACTGCGTCTCGGCGGTGATCACATCGGTCTGGGCGGCGACGCCGGCGCTGTACTGGTTGCGCGTGATGCCCAGCGCCTGCTGGTAGGCGGCGGCGGCGGAGTCGAGCGTGCGCTTCAGCTCGTCGTCGATGCGGAGCTCGAAATAGTCGATGGCCAGCGTCGCCTGCGCCGACAGCCGCGCCGCGGCGACATCGGCGGCGCTCGCCTGCGCGTTGGCCACGTCGCTTTCGACGGTACGGCGGATGCGGCCCCAGATATCGGGTACCCAGCTCACGGTCGGCGACGCGTCGAACGAGTTCTGGATGATCGCGCCACCGCCACCGCGGCTGCTGGTGCCGGACGTGCCCAGGTGCTCGCTTGCGCGCGTTGCCGATCCGTCGGCGGTCACGGTCGGGAAATAACCGGCGCGCCCTTCCGCGACGATGGCGGTCGCTTGACGGAAGGCGGCCTCGCTTTCCTTCAGGGTCTGGTTCGAGACGTCGATCTCACGCTCGAGCCGATCGAGTTCGGGGTCGTCGTAGATCGACCACCACGAAGCGCCGCTCGCCACCTGGCGCGGCTGAGCCGGCTTCCACCCGTCGAGCTCCTTGTAGGCGGCGGGCACGGCGGTTGGGGGCAGCCGGTAATCGGGGCCAATGGTGCAGGAAGCGAGCGCGACGAGGAGAGCCGCCGCGGCCGCAGGACGAAGCTGTCGTCGCATCGGGGCGCTCAATCGCCGCTCGCCGGGTGCGGGGCGGCTTGCGGCGCTTGGCCGCGCCAACTGCGCTGCGCCCACACACGGAAGCGGTCGAGATGGAGGAAGACCACCGGCGTCGTATAGAGCGTCAGCATCTGGCTCACCAGCAGCCCGCCGACGATGGAGATGCCCAGCGGTCGGCGCAGCTCGCCGCCTTCGCCGAACCCGACCGCCAGCGGCAACGCACCCAGGAGCGCCGCCATCGTCGTCATCATGATCGGTCGGAAGCGCAGGAGGCACGCCTGATAAATGGCGACACGCGAGGAGACGTCGTCGCCGCGTTGGATATCGAGCGCACAGTCGATCATCATGATGGCATTCTTCTTGACGATGCCGATCAGCAGGATGACGCCGATGAGCGCGATCAGGCTGAATTCGGTATTGGTTACGATAAGGGCGAGCACGGCGCCCACGCCGGCCGACGGCAGGGTCGAGAGGATCGTGATGGGATGAACATAGCTCTCGTAGAGCACGCCGAGGACGATATAGACCGCCGCCAGCGCCGCGGCGATGAGATAGGGCTCGTTGGCGAGCGATTGCTGGAACACCTGGGCGGTGCCCTGGAAGCTGCCGTGGATGGTGGTAGGCACGCCGATGCGCAACATCGCCGCGTCAATGGCGGCCGTGGCATCGCTCAGCGACTTGCCCGGGGCGAGATTGAACGAGATTGTGCTCGCGACGAAAAGGCCCTGGTGGTTGACGTTGAGCGGCGCGGTGCCGGGACCGAAATGGCTGATGGCGGCGAGCGGCACCATGGTCTCGGCGCTGGTGGCGACGGCGGCGCCGGTGGAGGCGGCGGTGTGGCCGGTACTGGCGATCGCATTGGTCGCGAGATTGCGCGCCTGGTCGGCCGCCACCGCGGCGGCGCTTGAAGACTGTGACGTGCTCACGACGGTTCCTGCCACCGCGTTCGTACCCTGCACGCCGCCGACGGCACCGCCCGAGGTGCTGATGTAGATGTCCTTCAAGGTCTCCGGGCTCTGCCAGAACTGCGGCGCCACTTCCATGACGACGTGGTACTGGTTGAGGGGATTGTAGATCGTCGAAACCTGGCGCTGGCCGAAGGCGTCGTAGAGCGTGTTGTCGATCATGCTCGCATTGATACCGAGGCGCGCCGCCGTGGGGCGGTCGATCACCAGGTCGGTCTCGAGCCCCTTGTTCTGCTGGTCGGAGTTGACATCGCGCAGTTCCGGGACCTGCTGCAACGCCTGGAGGATCTTGGGCGACCAGCTGTAGACGTCGTCGAGCGAGTCGCCCTGGATCGTGTACTGGTATTGGGCATTGCCCGCGCGCCCGCCGACGCGGAAATCCTGTACCGCCTGCAAAAACAGCGCGGCACCGGGCACCTGGGCGAGTTTTCCGCGCAGCCGGGCGATCACCCTGTCGGCCGAGATGCGCTGGGACAGCGGCTTCAGCGACATGAACACGAAGCCGGAGTTGGAGGTCGATCCCCCGGTGAAGCCGACGACGCTGGCGACCGCCGGGTCCTGGCCGCAGATGGCGACGAACTGATCGAGCTTCTTCTCCATGAGCTGGAACGAGATGCTCTGGTCGGCCTGGATGCCGCCGACGATGCGCCCGGTGTCCTGCTGCGGGAAGAACCCCTTGGGGACGATGATATAGAGCCAGACGTTGAGCCCCAGCGTCGCGGCCAGAACGAGCATGATCGCGCCCGGATGGTCGAGCGCCCAGCGCAGCGAGCGGTCATAGCGGTGCAGCATGGCATCGAAGATGTTCGCGAGCCCGGCCAGAAGACGGCCCGGCTTTTTTTGCGGCCGCGGCGGGCGCAGAAGACGCGCGCACATCATCGGCGTCGTCGTCAGCGACACCGCGAGCGAGACCAGGACGGCTGCCGATAGCGTGATCCCGAACTCGCGGAAGAAGCGGCCGACGACGCCGCCCATGAGGATGATCGGGATGAAGACCGCGACCAGCGACAGGCTCATCGCCAGCACGGTGAAGCCCACTTCGCGAGCGCCCCGCAACGCCGCCTGAAAGCGCGGCATGCCAGCCTCGATGTGGCGCGTGATGTTCTCCAGGACGACGATGGCATCGTCGACGACGAAGCCCGTCGCCACTGTGAGCGCCATCAGCGACAGATTGTCGATGCTGAAGTTGAGAATATACATCACGCCGAAGGTGCCGATGAGCGACACTGGCACGGCAACGCTGGGGATCAGCGTCGCCCGGCCGTTCCTGAGAAACAGGAACACCACCAGGATGACGAGGCAGGATGCGATGACGAGCGTGCGCTCCACATCGGCCAACGAGGCGCGGATCGTCGTCGACCGGTCGACCGCCACGGCGATGTCGATCTGCGGGGAGATCGACGCCTTGAGCTGCGGCAGGAGTGCCACCACGCGATCGACGGTGTCGATGATATTGGCGTTGGGCGATCGATAGAGGATCACCAGCACCGCCGGCTTGCCGTTGGCGATGCCGGCGTTGCGGATGTTCTCGACCGAATCGGTCACCGCCGCCACGTCTTGCAGGTGCACCGCCGCGCCGTTGCGATAGGCCACGATGAGACCGCTGAACTCGGCCGCCGTCCGCGCCTGGTCGTTGTCGTAAATCTGGAAGCGGAGATTGCCGTCCTCGATGGCGCCCTTGGGGCTGTGGGCATTGGCCGCCGACAGCGCCGCGCGGATGTCCTCGAGCCCGATGCCGTACTTGAAGAGTGCGCTGGGATTGAGCTCCACGCGCACGGCGGGAAGCGAGGAGCCGCCGATATCGACCTCGCCGATGCCTTCGACCTGCGAGAATTTCTGCTCGAGCACTGTCGTTGCAGCGTCGTAGATTTGGCCCCGGCTCATCGTGTCGGAGGTGAGCGCCAGGATCAGGATCGGCGCGTCGGCGGAATTGACCTTGCGATAGGTGGGATTGCTGCGCAGGCTGACGGGAAGGTCGGCGCGGGCGGCGTTGATCGCGGCCTGGACATCGCGCGCCGCGCCGTCGATGTCGCGGTCAAGCCCGAACTGCAAGTTGATGCGCACCGTACCCTGGCCGCTCGATGAGGTCATCTCGGTCACGTCGGCGATCTCGCCGAGATGGCGTTCCAGCGGCGTGGCGACGCTCGTCGCCATCACGGCGGGACTGGCGCCCGGCATCTGCGCCTGCACAGAGATGGTCGGCAGGTCCACCTGAGGGAGCGGCGAGACCGGAAGCTGGAAGAACGCAACCGCGCCGGCGAGCGCGATCGCCAGCGTCAGGAGCGTGGTCGCCACCACGCGGCGGATGAAGAGTTCCGACGGGTTCACGGCGGCGTGGCTTCGGTGCTTTCGCCGCCGGTCGCTCCCAGCCGCGTGGCGAGCCGGTCGAATGCCAGATAGATCACCGGCGTCGTGAAGAGCGTGAGCATCTGGCTGACGATGAGCCCGCCGACGATGGTGAGGCCCAGCGGATGCCTGAGCTCCGAGCCCGTGCCGGTGCCCAGCATCAAGGGGAGCGCGCCCAAAATCGCCGCCATGGTCGTCATCAGGATCGGCCGGAACCGTAGGAGCGATGCCTGATAGATTGCCTCGCGCGGGCTCTTGCCTTCATTGCGTTCGGCATCGAGCGCGAAGTCGATCATCATGATCGCGTTTTTCTTGACGATACCGATGAGCAGCACGATGCCGATGATGGCGATGATGGTGAGATCACTGCCCGTAACAGCAAGCGCAAGGAGCGCGCCGATCCCGGCCGACGGCAGCGTCGAGAGGATCGTCACCGGATGGATGAAGCTCTCGTAGAGAACGCCCAGCACGATGTAGACGGTGACGACCGCGGCGAGGATCAGGAAGAGCTCGTTCCCGAGCGCTGACTGAAAGGCGAGTGCCGCGCCCTGGAAGGCCATGATGATGCTGTCCGGCCGGCCGGCCGCCTTGGCCGCCTGCTGGATCGCCGTTACCGCCTCGCCGAGCGAGGCGGTGGGTGCCACGTCGAAGGCGACGACGGCCGCCGGAAACTGGCCGAGATGATCGATCTGCAGCGGCGCCGTCGCGACGGAGACTTTGGCGATGACGGAGAGCGGCACCTGCCCGGAACTGGTCGCGGAGGGAAGATAGATCGACGAGAGATCGCGCACCGAGGCCTGAAGCGCGGGATCGTTCTCGAGGATCACGCGGCGCTGGTTCGACTGCGTGAAGATGGTGGAGACGATGCGCTGGCCGAAGGCGTCGTAGAGCGCGTTGTCGACAGTGGCGGGCGTGATACCGAACCGGCTGGCGGTGTCGCGGTCGATGGTGACGTAGGCGGAAAGCCCGTTCTGCTCGAGATCGCTCGAGATGTCGGTGATCGCCGGCGCGTGGCTGAGCTGATCGAGCAGCTTCGGCACCCACGCGTTGAGCTCGTCGGGATTGGCGTCCTCGAGCATGAATTCGTATTGCGCGCGGCTCACGGTGGTGTCGATGGTGAGGTCCTGCACCGGCTGCAGGTAGAGCGAAATGTTCGGGACACCTTGCACCTCCTGCTGCAGGCGGCGGATGACCGCGGTCACATCGTCCCGGCGCCCGTCCTTGGGCTTGAGATTGATCAGGAACCGCCCGCTGTTAAGCGTCGTGTTCGTGCCGTCGACGCCGATGAAGGAGGACAGGCTGGTGACGTCGGGGTCCTTGAGGACGGCCGCGGCGAGCGCCTCCTGCTGCGTCGCCATGGCGCCATAGGAAATCGTCTGCGATGCCTCGGAAATCCCCTGGACGATGCCGGTGTCCTGGACCGGGAAGAACCCCTTGGGGATGACGACGTAGAGATAGACCGTAAGCGCCATGGTCGCGACCGCGACGAAGAGCGTCGCCCCTTGATGGTCGAGCACCCAGCTCAGCCAGCGGCCATAGCCGGCGATGAGCGCGTCGAACCGCTCGCGACTCCAGCGCTGGATCCGCGTCTCCTTGGTCTCGGTCTTCGGGCGCAACAGCTTGGCGCAGGCCATCGGCACAACCGTCAGCGAGACGAAGGCCGAGATCAGGATCGTCACAGCCAGCGTGATCGCGAACTCGCGGAAGAGCCGGCCCACCACGTCGCCCATGAAGAGCAGAGGAATGAGCACTGCGATCAGCGAGACGGTGAGCGAGATGATGGTGAAGCCCACCTGCGCCGAGCCCTTCAGCGCCGCCTGCAAGGGCGAGTCGCCGTGCTCGATATAGCGCGAGATGTTCTCGATCATCACGATCGCGTCGTCGACGACGAAGCCGGACGCGATGGTGAGCGCCATCAGCGACAGGTTGTCGAGGCTGAAGCCCAGCATGTACATGGCGCCGAAGGTGCCGATGAGTGACAGCGGCACCGATAGGCTCGGAATCAGCGTCGCGCGCGTGCTGCGCAGGAACAAGAAGATCACCAGCACGACGAGGATGACCGCGAGCGTCAGCTCGAACTCGACATCGTGCACCGAGGCGCGGATGGTCACAGTGCGATCGGTGAGCACGGCGACGTCGATAGTCGGCGGCAGCGACAGCTGGAGCTGCGGCAGCAGCGCCTTGACCCCGTCCGCCACCGCGATGACGTTGGCGCCGGGCTGGCGCTGGATGTTGAGGATCACCGCCGGGGTCGTGTTCTGCCACGCTGCGAGCTTGTTGTTCTCGGCGCTGCTCACCGCCACCGCCACGTCGGAGAGATGAACCGGGCTGCCGTCCTTGTAGGCGATCACCAGGTCCATATAGCCGCCGGCAGTCTCGAGCTGGTCGTTGGCGTTGATGGTATAGGAGCGTGTCGGCCCGTCGAAGTTCCCTTTCGGCGTATTGACGTTGGCATTGCCGATGGTGGTGCGCAGGTCGTCGATATTGAGGCCATAGGCGGCGAGCTTGCGCGTGTCGGCCTGGATGCGGACCGCGGGGCGCTCGCCGCCGTTGATGCTGACGAGGCCGACGCCCGGAAGCTGCGAGATCTTCTGCGCCAGGCGCGTGTCGGCGAGATCCTCGACCTGCGGCAGCGGCACCGTCTTCGAGGTGAGCGCCAGCGTCAGGATCGGCGCATCGGCGGGATTGACCTTGGCATAGATCGGCGGCGCCGGCAGGTCGCTCGGCAGCAGATTGCCCGAAGCGTTGATCGCCGCCTGGACCTCCTGCTCGGCGATGTCGAGGCTGAGGTCGAGGCTGAACTGCAGCGTGATCACCGAGGCGCCGGCCGAGCTCGTCGAGGACATCTGGTTGAGGCCGGGCATCTCGCCGAACTGCCGTTCGAGCGGGGCGGTAACCGACGAGGTCATCACGTCGGGGCTGGCGCCGGGATAGAAGGTCTGCACCTGGATGGTCGGATAGTCGACCTCGGGCAATGCGGCGAGCGGCAGGAACTGGAAGGCGAGGATCCCGACCAGAAGGATCGCCGCCATCAGCAGCGATGTCGCGACCGGGCGCAGAATAAAGAGACGCGAAGGGTTCATGCGCGGGCCGTCCTCACGCGCGGCAATGCCGACGGGACCTCATTGGCGGTTGCCGCGCTGCTGCTGCCCTTGCGGGGCCGGCGCTTTCTTCTGGGTCGGGTCGGTGCTGGCACCGGGAGCGGTGCCGGTGGAAGCGGGAGCGCCTGTCTGACCTGCGGCTGCGGCGGGCGTCTGACCGGCGGCGGGGGCGGCCGTTTGACCTGCCGCGGGAGCCGCAGCCTGGCCCGCGGCTGCGGCGGGTGCGCCTGATTCCTGCCGCAGCGTGATCTTGCCGCCGTCGCGAACTTTGTCGGCCCCGTCGACGACGACATGGTCGCCGGGCGACAGGCCGCTCGTGACCGCGACCTGTTCACCGTCCTGGGGTCCGAGCACGATTTTCTGCACCGACGCGGTGTTGTCGGGCTTGATCAGATAGACGAAGGTCCCGGGCTGGCCACGCTGCACGGCCGCGGTCGGGATGACCGTCGCATTCTGCAGCGTGTTGATCAGAAGCTGCGCATTGACGAACTGGTTGGGGAACAGCGCCTCGTTCGCGTTGGCGAATTGCGCGCGCAGCTTCACCGTCCCGGTCGTGGTGTCGATCGTGCTGTCCACGGCGGAGAGCGTGCCGTCGGCAAGCTTGGTCGTGTCGCTGCGGTCGAAGGCGGTGACCGCCAGTTGAGCGCCGGCCTGCAGCCGTTTCATCACCGCCGGCAGCTCATCCTCGGGCAGGGTGAAGATCACCGAGATCGGCTGCATCTGGGCAATGACGGCGATGCTGCTGGCGCTACCGATCTGGATATAGTTGCCGGGATCGATCAGGCGCAGGCCAATGCGGCCGGTCACCGGCGAGACGATGCGGCAATAGCCGAGGTTGAGCTTGGCATTGTCGACGAGCGCCTGGTCGAGCTTCACCGTCGCCTCGTCCTGGTGGACGGTATAGACTTGGTCCTCAGCCTGCTGGCGCGCGATCGAGTTCTGCGCTGCAAGCTTCTGGTAGCGCGCGAGGTCGGTCCTGTCCTTGTCGAGCAGGGCTTGGTCGCGCAGGAGCTGACCGGCATATTGGTCGAGCGCCGCTTGGTAGGGGCGGGGATCGATCTGCGCCAGCAAGTCGCCCTTCTTGACCTCCTGGCCTTCCTTGAAGGCGACCGTGATGAGTTGGCCGGCGATCTGCGACTGAACCGTGACCGTCGCTAGCGCGGTCACCGTGCCTAGCGCATTGTAGGTGATCTTGATGGCGCCCTTCTGCGCGGTGGCGTCGACCACGGGCACCGGTCCGGACAGGGCAAAGCGCCCGGCCGGCGCTTTCGGCGCCGGGCGCGAATGGAGCCAGGCGACGAGGGCCACAACCAGGACCAGAATAAGACCCAGCCACAGCATCGGACGCCAGTGAGAATGCCGCGCCGGCGGGGGCTGCTCCCGCGATGGGGGCGGCGCGTCCGGTGTTTCCCTGTCTTCCTTGCCGTCGACGCGAGGGTGCAGTTCGTCCATGTGGAGCCGATGCTAGAGGACGCCCGCCTTTGGAATGTTCCGCTGCACGAGCCCGCGCCAATCTATCCTAACGCCCCGGCGTCTTGGAAGCACTGGCTTCCCCCTTATAGGCGGGCCCGGCCGATGCAATCCCTGTCCCTCCGCCGCTGGTCGAGCGCCTGATAGAGGGGGGTGACCGTCGCGGCAACGAGAGCGCTGATGTCGGGCCGCAGCGCCGGGCGGCCCGGGTCGTCCCCGGTAAACGGGCGGCGCTCGAGAATTTTGGCATCGTAGCGCTGCTCCTGCTGCATTCGTGTGACATCTGCGGGCGACAAGTCGATGCCGAGGAACGGGGCGACTTCGCGACCAGGCTGCCTCCGGCAACTCGGCGTAGTCGAGGAGGAGGGCATCCTCGGCGATGTCGCTTGCCGCGGCAAGCATTGCTGCCAGCACGCGGACTGTGAACGCTTCGGCACCGCCATCCGCGCCGGCGATGCCGAAAATCGCCTGCGCCCGGTCCGACTGCCGCAGCGCCTGCCATCCCGGCGGGTTCGCCAGGAGCGAGGCTACCGTCGCCGCGGGGTCGCGCTGCAGCCAGATCGTTGCCGCCTCGGGAAAGGCACGGCGCAGCAGGGCATGGCGCCGCACGTTCCAGCTCGAGAGCTTCAACACATAGTGGTGCTCATCGCCGAAGCGGCGCCGGCCGAGCGCACGCACCAGGAGGCGAAGCTCTCGCAGGCTTGCCGCCTCGGGCTCCGCGCGCTCGGACATAAGGAAGGTATTGAGCGGCCCCGGCTCGGACACCACCAGCACGCCCGGCGCGGTACCGACGAGCCGCGACAGCAAGGTCGAGCCACAGCGCGAAGCATGGAAGACGAGCGCGCACGGATCGAGCGAAGGCGCGTCCGCGAGCACCTCGAGCACGTCGAAGCCTGTGCGTACCAGCGGCGCCGGATTGGCACCGGCCCAGCGCTCGACGGTCTGGTGGAAGAACGGCTCGACAAAACGCACGCCGCTGAGATCGCCCCAATCGATCGACGCCGTCGCACCGGAAAGGTTGAGTGCAACAGGCGTCCAGCCGGCGAGGTCAGCGTGCGACATCGCGGCGCACTAGGGGGCGGTGTTCGGCGGAAACAGCCGGTCGTTGTCGTCGTCAGCGTAGAGCGCCTCGCCCTCGCGCAGCCGGGCATTGTTGCGGCGGCGCAGGTCCGCATCCGCTTCGCCATAAAGGAACGGCAGGAACGCATAACGCCGTCCGCGCCGGATCGGCGTCACCTCGTGCAGGGCGCCGCACGAGAACACGACCGCGCCGCCGACCGGAGCCCGGTAGGGACGCCGCCCGAACTCGGGGAAAACGAGATCGCAGCCCTCATAGTCGTCGCCGAGATTGATCGAGACGGCGAAGCGCCGATGCTGCGCCCCGGCATTGACGTTGTCGCGATGCCGGAAGAAATGGCCGCCGAGCGCGCTGTCGTAACAGGACACGAGATAGCGGTCCATGCGCGTGGCTTCGAACTGAAAATAGCGCGCGATCGGCGGCAGCAGCCGGCGCGCGATCTGCTGGCGAATGGTCTCGCGCAGCTCGGGCACGGCGATCACCAAATCCTGGCGCCGCTTCAAATGATGATCGATCACGGTCGCGGTCTTGCCGTCGCGGTCGAAGAGAAAGCCCAAATCGTCGCCGCCCACCGCCTCGTAGAGCCGGACCAGCACGTCGCAAAGGGCAAAGTCGAGGACCCGCGGCACGATAAGGGCCGGCGCCGTCAGCGGCACGCCGCACGATTCATCGACCGCCGGCAGGCTGCGCAGGAGACCGGCCAGCGTCTCGGCGTGACCCGCGGGATCGTCCCAGGCGATGTTGGCGACCGCGCGTAGCATCGGATCGAGGACGATAGTGCGGGGCGAGTCGAGTGCGCCGTAAGCCCGGCCGATGGCGCCATCATCATCGGCGATCACCGGCACCCCAGCCCCGCATAGCTGGGCGAGACGTTCCGAATTTTGCGGCTGCGCACCCAGAACGGCATAGGCCGCAATCCGCTCCCGTCGAAGCGGTGCGCTTCGCTGCGCAGCGGCGCCAGCATGCCGAGGGCGCGCGAATCGTCGAGCGCACCGATGAAAGCGAGCACGACCCATCGTCCGGCCTCGACGTGAAGGTCGATCGCGGCGCCGCCGATTGTGCGCGCGCTGAACCACGCGACCGGGTCGCCGAGGCGCACGGGGGACGAATTCGGCGCCGCGCCGAAACGCTCGGCCGTGGATGCCGGGGCGCTAGGGCACATCCGTCGCTTCCCCTGCAATTCGGCTGGCCGAGATCAGGCGCGACAGGCGTCGGGGGGCCTGCGGCTTCGCTTCTGTCTCGAGAACCTGCTGGCGTTGGTCGGGTGTGAGCGTCTGTTCGTAAATCGCCGCCTGGTTCTCGCGCGCATGCGGAACCGCAGCGTCGGCGGCCTCGCCATAAAGAAAATACGCGGCCACCGGGTCGCGGCCCGTGCCGATGCCACGCAGCGCGCACCAGGCGAGAAGCTCGATCGCACGCGGCTCGCCGGCCGAAGCCGCGCGCCGAAGTGCGGCGAGATCGCCGGCGCCGGGCTCATGCTCCTTGATGCGCATGGCGATGGCGAGGATGGGATCGAGCGGCGGCCGTGCATGCGCGGACACCGGTTTGGGCGCAACGGGCGGTGCCTGCGTCGCTGCCGGCGGCGTCACCGGCGCCACCGCGACCGGTCGCGGCGGCGCCGGATCCCGCGACGGCGTTGCGTCGTAGCAGACGGCGTTGGGCTCATCGAGGCACTGGAAGCGCCCTTCGAGCGTATAGAAATCGGCGAACGCCGGCAGCCGCGCGAGCGTGAGAACAAGCGACGGGACGAGGATGAGGGAGCGGGCAAAGGATCGCATACCCAATCGAAAGGCAAGGACCATGCCAGCGATTTTTGCAGGCAAATCCGGGGTTCGGCGGCACCGTCCTCGGCAAGATTTGCCGCACCGACAACCCTCGACGCGGAAAAAACCTCCACATTTCGCTTGATTTCGCGCGTTCGCGATGGCCTAAAGGAAGCGATTTTGCTAGCCTCTCAACGGTCCGCATCCGCCAGAATCACGTCAGAAACACCACGGAAGAGAAAGACCATGGCAACCAGCAAAGCAGCCGCTAAAGCCACCCCGTCGACCGTTACCTTGAAGCACCTCGCCGCGCAGCTCGCCGAAGATCACGAGATCGCCAAGAAACAGGCGGACGCGATTCTCGGTGATCTCGTCGTGCTCGTGACAAAACATCTGAAGAAAGGCGACCGCATTCGCATCGGCGGCCTCGGCATTCTTCAGGTGCGCAAGCGCGCCGCCCGCATGGGTCGCAACCCGGCGACCGGCGAGCCGATCAAGATCAAGGCCAGTAAGAAGGTCGCCTTCCGCGCGGCGAAAGACCTCAAGGAAGCGATCTAGGACTGCCCGCACATACAAGGGACGCGCCGTCTCACCATTTCGTTCTTGCCGGTGCGAGTCGCCGGGCGGCGCGCTCTGTCTTTGCGAAATGCCGGTTGGGAGCCCGAAAATCGGGGTGGCCCGTCGAACGGCACGAATTGAGGGAATTGATCCACTGATCTGAGCCTTGCGCCTCGGCGCAAGGCGATTCCCCTCCCGGCGATGCGCCGGCTGGATGCCTTCCGATCTTCCGATATGATCCTCGCCCGGGGGAACACGGCGACGGCGAGGTGCGTGCTGTGAGCGAGGATCGAGCCCGCTACCGCACCATTATCGTGCGCCGGAGGGAGCACGCCTGCGAGATCACGCTCGATCGGCCGGAGCGCATGGGGCTTCCTGCAGGAGGCCGATCTTGCCTACATGCTGACATTCTCGGATGATCGCGCGGAAGGGATAAAGGCGTTTGCCGAAAAGCGCGAGCCGGATTTCAAGGGCCAGTAGGGCAGAAGAGGGGCGCGGGCCATGACGAAGAACTTCCTCGGCAACAAGGACGTGGCGATCGTCGCCTATGGCGAGACCAAGATCGAACGCGCCTCGGGCAAGACCGCCTATGAGCTTGCCGCCGCGGTCGCGGCCGAGCTTTTCGCGAAGACCGGATTGCGGCCCAAGGACATCGACGGGCTGGCGCTCGGCAAGGCGCTGTCGGAGGCGCCCAACACCTTCTTCACCAACTACATGGCGGAGTATCTCGGGCTGACGCCGCGGTGGTCGCAGGTGAGCGATCTCGGCGGCGCCTCGACGATCGCCAATGTCGCGCGCGCCGCAATGGCGCTCCAGGCCGGGCTGTGCGAGACCGTCATGCTGCTCGCCACCGATGCGCCCTCGACCGTCAACCGCTCGGATTATGGCAGCTACCGCGCCGAGTTCTGGCACCCCGTCGGCATTCAGGGTCCGCCCGGCGGCTTCGGCCTCTTAATGAACCGCTATATGGCGCAGCACACCCTCGATTTCCGCGGCCTCGGCGCGCTCGCGGTGGCGCAGCGCAAGGGCGCGGTTCACAACAAGAATGCCTACGAGCGGTTCCGCAAGGAGATCACGATCGAGGACTATCTCAATTCGCGCCTGGTCTCGACGCCGCTCAGGCTGCTTGATTCCGTGATGTTCTGCGACGGCGCCAACGGCGTGATCCTGATCACGACGGAACGGGCCGAGCGTCTCGGCCTCAAGCACCGCGTTTATCCCATCGCCTATTCCGAGATCGCCAATTACCGCGGCGCGGAGCCGGCGCCGGATATCACCGAGACCGGCTTCAGCGTCGTTGGCCCCGACGTCCTGGCCAAGGCCGGCATGACCGCCGCCGACATCCAGCAGTTTCACCCCTACGACGATTTCCTCATTGCCGTCATGCTCCAGCTCGAACAAATCGGCTTCTGCAAGCGCGGCGAGGGCTCGCAGTTCCTGCGCGACGCCGACCTCTCGCCGACGGGCAAGCTGCCGATCAACACCGGCGGCGGGCAGATCGGCGCGGGCCAGCCGGGCTTAGCCGGCGGCGGCCTCAACCTCGTGGAAGCGGTGCGCCAGCTCACCGGCGAGGCGGGCGCGCGCCAGGTGCCCAATCCGAAGAACGCGATGGTGACCGGGATCGGGGTCATTCCCTATGGCCGCAACTGGTGCACCAGCAACGCCCTCATCGTCGACAACTGACCGGGGAGAGAATGCGATGCCCGAAACCCGCGCCAAGAAGCCTCGGCCGCTGCCGGTGCCCAGCGTGACGACGCAGCCGTTCTGGGATGCGGCGAAAACCGGCAAGCTCGCACTGCAATATGATCCCGTGGCGAAGCAGTATCAGTTCTGGCCACGCGCCATCAGCCTCGTTACCGGCCAGCAGAATCTCGAATGGCGCATCGCCTCGGGTCTGGGGCGGATCTATTCCTACACGGTGACGCATGTGCCGACCCCGGGCTTCGAGGATCGCGGCCCCTATCCCGTTGGGCTCATCGATCTCGACGAGGGTGTGCGCATCATCGCTAACCTCGTCAACGTCGATCCCGCCGCGATCACCATCGGCATGCGCGTCAAGGTCGCCTTCGAGAAGATCGCGCCTGACACCAACTATTTCGCCTTCGAGCCGGCGGCTTAAGGTCGACGCGGGCCCGGCCATGACTGCCTGGATGGTCGGGGTCGACACCGGCGGAACCTTCACCGATCTCATCGCGGTGGAGCGGGAAACGGGCGCGCTGCGGCTGGCCAAGGTCCCGTCGGTGCCGGCAGACCCGTCGGCGGCAGTGCGCGACGCGCTGGCACAGCTTTTCGCCGGCGGCGTCGCGCCCGAGGACGTGACGTTCTTCGTCCACGGCACGACGGTCGCGACCAACGCGCTCCTCGAAGGCACGGGCGCGCGGACGGGGCTTCTCATCACCCGCGGCTTCCGCGCCGTCTACGAGGCGCGCGGCTGGTCGCAGCCCAAGGGCAGCGATCTTCTCGACACGTTCTACCGCAAGCCGCCGCTGCTGGCGCCGCAGCGCCTGACCGAGGAGGTGACGGAGCGGCTCGACTACCGCGGCGCCGTGCTGACGCCGCTGGACGAGGCGGCGCTCGTCGCTTCCGTGCGCCGCCTGCGCGACGCCGGTGTCGAGGCGATCGCCGTGTGCTTCCTGTTCTCGTTCCTCAATCCCGAGCACGAGCGCCGCGCCGCGCGCATCGTCGCCGCAGAGGCGCCGCGACTGCCGCATCTCGCTGTCGTCGACGCGTGCTGCCGGTGATCCGCGAATATCCGCGCCTTTCGACCACGGTGATCGACGCCTATGTCGGGCCGACGATCGAGCGCTATCTCGTGCGCCTGGAAGAGCGGCTGACGCGACGCGGGCGTCGCCACGCCGCAGCTTTTCCTGATGCAGTCGAACGGCGGCCTGATGCGGCTGTCGATCGGCGCGCGCCATCCCAACCAGACGCTGCTGTCCGGCCCGGCCGCGGGCGTCATCGCCGGCGCGGCGCTTGCCGGCGCAAGCCGGCGCGCCGGCACGTCGTCACGTTCGACATGGGCGGCACGAGCACCGACATCAGCGTCATCGCCGACGGCCGCATGCTCGAGACCACGGAAGGCGAGATCGCCGGCCAGGATATCGGCACGCCGATGCTCAAGGTGCGCACGCTGGGCGCCGGCGGCGGCACCATCGCCGCGATCGGCAAGGACGGACTGCTGAAGGTCGGGCCCGCGCAGCGCCGGCGCCGCGCCGGGTCCGGCCTGCTATGGCCGCGGCGGCGAGGAGCCCACCGTCACCGACGCCAATCTCGTGCTCGGCGCGCTCTCGGGCGCGACGCATGCTCGCCGGCACCTTGCGCGCTCGACGCGGTCCGCGCGCGCCGCGCCCTCGGAGCGGATCGGCGCGCCGCTGGGGCTCGATGCGGTCGCCGCGGCCACGGGCATCCTGCGCATCGTCAACACGCAGATGGCGGTCGATCTCCGGCTCGCGCTTCAGGAGCAGGGACAGGACCCGCGCCGCTTCGCGCTCGTCGCCTTCGGCGGCGCCGGGCCGCTGCACGCCGCCTATCTCGCGCGCAGCGTCGGCATCCCGACCGTGCTGGTGCCGCTCTATCCCGGCCTCAACTGCGCCATGGGCATGCTGCAGACCGCGGTGCGCCATTCCTATCTGCGCTCGCGAGGTGGGCGTGCTGAGCCGGTTCCCGGTGGATGCAGATGCGCGAGCTGTTCGCGGCGCTCGAAAACGAGGCGCTGGCCGAGG
The DNA here is from genome assembly GCA_963832575.1 of uncultured Alphaproteobacteria bacterium. Lineage (GTDB taxonomy): Bacteria > Pseudomonadota > Alphaproteobacteria > ATCC43930 > CGMCC-115725 > DATJLY01. The sequence continues at coordinate 1,525,374 of CAWHUT010000004.1, read as the reverse complement.
CGGCGGAGGAGGGCTTTCCCGCCGCGTCGGTGCAGCTCACGCGTCTCCTCGATCTGCGCTATCCGCATCAGGGCTACACGCTGGCGGTGGCCTGCGCCGGCGCGCTTCGGCGACGATGCCGACAAGGACGACGATCAAGCGCGCCTTCGACGCGCTGCACGGCCAGGTCTATGGCCAATCGGCGCCGGGTGAGGATGCCGAGATCGTGACCTTCCGCGTGCAGGCCGAGATCGCCGTGCCGCGGCTGGAGCTTGCGACCTATTCCGCACGGGCGACGGCACCAGCACGCGCGCGCGTACCGGCGAACGCCCGCTCTACGACATCGTCAGCCGGCAGCTTCGTCGTGGCCGCGCGTCTATGACCGTGCGCGGCTCAAGGCCGGCGACCGTGTTGCCGGGCCGGCGGTGATCGAGCAGTTCGATGCAACGACGCTCGTGCTAGCCGGGCCAGGCGGCGACGGTCGACCCCCATGGCACCCTGGTGATCGAGGACGTCCCATGACCATCGATCCCGTGACGACTGAAGTGGTGGCGAGCCGGCTGCGCGAGGCGGCGGCCACCATGGAATACGCGCTCTATCACAGCGGCTATTCGCCGATCCTGCGCGAATCGAAGGACGGCACCGCCGGGCTCACCGATGCCGAGGGCCGCGTCGTCATCGTCGGCGGCGGCATCCAGTATCACTTCATGCAGTATCAGCTTGCGGTGCGGGCAGTGCTCGACGCGCTACCCCGCGGCAAAGCTCGTGCCGGGCGAGACCTTCATCGCCAACGATCCCTACAAGGCCGGCAGCTCGCATGCGCCCGACATGGTCGCGGTGACGCCGGGCTTTCACGACGGCATGCTGATCGGCTTCGGCGTGAGCGTCGCGCACAAGGCGGATATTGGCGGGCTCGTGCCGGGTTCCTCGGGCGCCGGCGCGCGCGAGATCTTTCACGATGGGCTGCTGCTGCCACCGGTGCGGTTCCAGCACCGAGGCCGGCATCGACGAGGCGGTCGAGGCGATCATCGCCAACAACAGCCGCATCCCCGAGGTCCTGCTCGGCGACCTCCGCGCACAGGTCGGTGCGACGCGCCTCGGTGTCGAGCGGCTGGCCTCGCTCTGCGACGAGTACGGCCGCGCCACCGTGCTCGACGTGATGGCGAGCCTTATGGCGCTCGCCGGCCGCCGCGTCCGGGCCGAGCTTGGCGCCTGGCGTGATGGCGTCGCCGAGGCCGAAGGATTCCTCGACCATGACGGCGCGGTGAAGGATCGGCCGGTGCGGATCCATGTCCGCGCCATGAAGTCAGGCGAAAGATTGCGCCTCGATTTTTCGGGCTCTTCGCCGCAGACGCTGGGGCCGGTCAATCTGGTGACGTCCACGGCCAAGGCGGTGTCGCTGCTGGCGCTGCTCACCACCACCGACCCGACCATCTCCGTGAATTACGGCCTCACCGATGCCGTCGAGTTCGTGATCCCGCCCGGGCTCGTCGTCAGCCCGCGCCATCCCGCCACCGTCAATCACTATTTTCCGACCGCGCATCTCGTCTACAACGTCGTGCTCGCCGCCTTGGGGCAGCTCCATCCTGCGCGCGCGGTGGCGCCCTCAGGGCTGGGCTCGGGCGCGGTGTCGATCGGCTATACCCAGGCGCGCACCGGCAAGCCGGCGGTGCTCTACGAGCTGCTCAACACCTCGCTCGGCGGCACCAGCACCCATGACGGCACGCCCATGGTCATGGCGATGTGCCACTTCACGCCGGGCGCGCCGGTCGAGATCATCGAGAGCGAATATCCGCTGCGCGTGCGCGCCTTCGACCTCATCCGCGATTCAGCCGGCGCCGGGCGCCATCGCGGCGGCCTCGGCTATGCCCGCGAGTTCGAGATGCTCGAGGACTGCACTCTCACCGTGCGCTCGGCCAATCACCGCTTCACCGCCTGGGGCCACAGCGGCGGCGGCGCGCCCCGCGCCTCGCGCGTCATCCTCAATCCCGGCAGCGCGGCGAGCGAGGCGCTGGGGCCGATCGAGACGCGGCATTTGCAGGCGGGCGACGTCATCCGCTTCGAGCGCAGCGGCGGCGCGGGCTTCGGGCCGCCCGAAGACCGCGCGCCCGACTCCGTACGCGAGGACGTGGAGAACCTCTATGTCAGCCCCGAGGCCGCGGCGAGCCTCTATCGGAAGCCGCAGGGGTAGCCGGTGGCGCGGCGGCCTTGAGCCCGGCGGTGCGGCCCGCGAAGCCGGCGGCGTCGAAATCGCGGGTATCGCCAACCTCCTCATAGTCGAGCACGGTGGCAAGACCGCCCGCGCCGCGTGCGGAGACGAGACGCTTTTCGACGTAGTGCGGCAGCTTGCCGCCCGGCATCGCCTCGGTGAGGACACGGCCCACGAGCTTGCCCTGCGCGGCGATCTTGAGGCCCAGGATGTGCGCCATCGTGCGTCCGAAATCGGCGTTGCTGACGGGCGCGGGATCGACGAAGCCCTGTTTGAAGTCGGGCCCGGCGGCGGCCATGAAGTTCATCGTCTCGGCGCGGCTGAACGAGCCATGCATGCCCTGGCCCTGCTGCAAGGGCGTGTCCGCGACGACGACGGTGCATTGAGTTGGCGCGGCGCAGCCGGTGGTGCTGCTGCGGAAATTGACGACGATCGACGGCACGGGCGTCCTCGCCTTGCCCGCCAATGCGATCGCGCTTAGGGGCAGCGTGCCGGCGATGCGGCCGAGCTTTTCATCGACGAAGAGGCCGCTCACGTAATCCTGACGCAGCAAGGCCGCGACGACGCGCCGCGCGAGGCCGCGATCCTTCGTCGGCAGATAGACGAGGTCCGAGCCGCCATTGGCCGCCACCACCAGCTCGGGATGGGCGGGGTCGGCGCCGATGAGCCCGCTGCCGGCGTTGGGAAAAGTGCCGTCTTCAACGCGCACGTTGCCGGCGTTGGGGTCGTAGAGCGGCTGTTTGAGCGCCACGGCGAGGTCGAGCGCGAGAAAGCCAGGCGGCAGCTCGCCCCTCGGTACGCCCTTGTATGTGGCGCGCGCCGCCGCGCTGGTGCGGCTTTCCTTGGAGATGGTGGAGAAACCGTGATCGGCCGCAATGAAGATATCGGTGCTGGAGGCAAGCCCCAGATGGTCGAGTGCGGCGATGATGCGCGCGAGATCGGTGTCGGCGTTTGCCACGGCCGCGCGCGAGGTCGGGCCGTTGATGCCGGGCGACAGCGTGTCGAGGCTGTCGCCCTGATTGTGCTGCGTGCCGTCGGGATCGCGCGACCAGAACACGAGAATGAAAGGCTTGTTGCGTGCTTTCAGGAGCGGCAGCACCGCCTTCGTCGCGACGTCGGTGAAATAGTCCTGCTGCGCCACATTGGCGACCAGCGTCCCCGGCGTCGTTGCATCGCCGGTCTTGGCATTATCGCCGCGCGTGGGTGCCTGGAGCGGGAGGTGCGCGGCGGCGAGCGCATCCTTGAGTTCAGGCGATAGCGGAATGCCGGCGATGCTGCCGGTGGCGTCGTCGACCACCAGCGTCGGCGTGCCGTCGCGGTCGGTATGGTCGAAGATCAGCACCGGTCCCACCTTGCCGATAGCGGCGGTGCCGAGGCCCTGCGCGCGCGCCGCGGCGAGGATCGTCGTCTCGTCGAGATAGTCGCCATGGAAATGCGCGTCGACATTGCCGAGAACGGCGTCGTTCTCCAGGAATGGCGTCACCGCGCCCCCGGCCGGCGCTACGGGATAGCCGACATAGATGGTGTTGCTGAAATCGCCGGTGTCGCCGAGGTTATGTCCGGTCGCCATTGCCGAGGCATTGGCGGTGGTGAAAGTCGGGAACAGCGAATGGCTGTTGGCGAAATTGACGCCCTTGTCGCGCACCGCCGCCATCGCCGGGGCAATCGTCGGCTCGACCGAGAGGGCACGCAAGCCATCCGGAACGAAAAGCACGACATTGTGCGGTGTCTGCGCCAGCGCCACGGGCGCCGCAACCATGATGCACGCCGTCGCGAGAAAACCGAGCCGCCGCATGTCCGAAACCTCCGCCAAAATGGCGACGAGGCTAGTCCCGCCGTACGACGGTATTGTGACAACGGGCAGGCGGCTCCCTGCGCTGCGGTCTAGTGCCAGCGCGCGTAGCCGACGCGCGGCATCTCGTGGGCCGGCACGATGATCTTGCCGATCGGCCAGAGTGCCAGGGCCGCGAGCTTCAGATGCGCCCACGCGAAGGGGATGCCGATGATGGTCAGGGTCAGCGCGAAGGCGATGACGAGATGGCCCAACGCCAGCCACCAGCCCGCGAGCAGCAGCCAGATGAGATTGCCGAGCGTGCCCAGCGGCCCGGTACCGCTATCGATCCGCCCGTAATAATCGGCGCGCGATACCGCCCGGCGCCCGAAGGGGAGCAGCGTATAGCCGGCCATGGTGAAGGCGGCGCGCGCCCACGGCAGTCCGATGATGGTGAGAGCCATGATGATCCCGGCCAGCACCCAGCCCAGGGCCATCCACAGCCCGCCGCAGACGATCCACAGAATGTTGAGGAGAAGCGCGATCGGCGACATGGCAGGCCCTCACGGTCCGAGGTCGCGGAACTTGCGGTGCAGTTCGAAGTCGCCCGAAGCGACGTGCCTCTCCATCGCCTGCAGGCGGGCCTCCAGATCGCCGAAGCGGCGGCCGAGACCGTGCAGCGTGTCGTCCGGCGCGGTCGCGACGCCGCGCCAGAACGATTCCTCCTCGCGCGAGCCGAAGAGCTGCGGCGGCCGCTTGGGGAGCGCGATGGCGAGGATGATGTAGGCGATCGCCGTCGGCGGAAAGAACAGCAGCAAGGCCAGCACGAAGGCCAGGCGCACGGCAATGGGCGCGATGCCGAAATAGGCCGCGATGCCGGCGCAGACGCCGGCCAGCACCCCGCGGCCAGGGTCACGGTAGAGGTGATAGCGCGTGCTGTCCGTCCACATTCCTAGCCTCCCGTGCGCGTACGCCAGCCCGGCGCTTCGGAGTCGAGCACCCGCTCGAGGGCGACGACCCGCGCCTCCATGCGCCGCGCCGTCTCGTAGAGCTCACCCAGCGAACGCTCGTCGGTGGCGGAGAGCTTCCGGCTGCGGCGCCATCGCGTGAGGTAGTGCGCGACGATCCAGATCGGCGCGACCACCACCAGAAAGATGATGCCGAGGACGAAGAAGAACACGCCGTGCATCATTCGGGCCTCACCCGGTTGCCGAGCCGCGCCTTTAAGGCGGCGAGCTCTTCCTCGACGCGCACGTCTTTCTCGAGCCCGGCGAGTTCTTCGGCGACGCCGGGCTTGCGGCCGAGATCAAACGCCTCGACCTTGCCTTCCATCTCGTCGAGCGCGCGCTCGACATGCTCGAAGCGGGCGAAGGCATCGGTGATGCGCTCGTCATAAAGATGGGTGCGCAACTTGATGCGGGCGGCAGCGGTCATGTGGCGGGCGACGATCGCCTTCTCGCGCGCCTTGGCATCGGTGAGCTTCGCCTGCAGCTTGGCGATGTCCTCGTTCTGCTTGTCGAGGGCGGCGGCGAGCTGGGCGAGATGGCGCTCCTCGCGCGCCAGCGCGTCGCTGATGCGCGCCTTGGCGGTGAGCGCGCCCTTGGCGAGGTCGTCGCGCCCGCGCGTGAGCGCCAGCTCGGCGCGCTGCTGCCATTCCTCCTGCTCGCGCCGCATGCTCTCGATCCGCCGTTCGAGCTCTTTGCGTTCGGCGATGGTGCGCACCGCCGAGGAGCGCACCTCGACCAGCGTGTCCTCCATCTCCTGGATGATGAGGCGGATGATTTTCTCCGGGTCCTCGGCACGGTCGAGGATGGCATTGATGTTGGAATTCACGATGTCGGCAAGCCGCGAGAAAATGCCCATGGGGCAGCGCTCCTTAGGTATCCTTGCCAACCCTTTTAAGCATGCGCCGTGCCAAGCCCTCTAACCTATTGACCACATTGAATTTTTGTTCCTGCCGGCCGTACTCGGTCATGCATATGTGGCGGGATAGCGTAAGTTGTGTGCTATATTCCGCCTGATCATGGCGGAATCCGCTACATCTGGTCCTGAGCTGCCGCCGCTCGTCGGCGAGGCGCCTATGTTCCGCGCCATGCTGGCCCAGGTGTCGCAGCTTGCGGTGCTCGATCGTCCCGTGCTGGTGGTAGGCGAGCGCGGCAGCGGCAAGGAGCTGATCGCCGCGCGCCTCACCTATCTCTCGCCGCGCTGGGACAAGCCGTTCCTCACCGTCAACTGCGCGGCGCTCGCGGAATCGCTGTTGGACAGCGAGCTCTTCGGGCACGAGGCGGGGGCGTTCACCGGTGCGGCGCGGCGGCGCCTGTCGCGCTTCGAACTAGCCGATGGCGGCACGCTCTTCCTCGACGAGATCGCGTCGGCCTCTCTCGCGGTGCAGGAAAAGGTGTTGCGCGTCATCGAATACGGCACCTTCGCCCGCGTCGGCGGCAACGACACGCTAAACACGGATGTGCGCGTCATCGCCGCGGCCAATGCCGATCTGCCGGCGCTGGCGGCGCAAGGGCGGTTCCGCAGCGATCTCCTCGACCGCCTCGCCTTCGACGTCGTCACCGTGCCGCCGCTCCGGGCGCGGCGCGAGGACATCGCGCTGCTGGCCGAGCATTTCGCTCGCGTCATGACGCGGGCCCTGAACCGTCCTTATTTCGCAGGGTTCTCGCCGGCAGCGATGGCGGCGCTCGACGCGCATCCCTGGCCCGGCAATGTGCGCGAGCTCAAGAACGTGGTCGAGCGTAGCCTCTATCGCTGGCCGCAACCGGACGAGCCGCTCGACCGCATCATCCTTGATCCCTTCGCCTCGCCGTGGCGCCCGGCCGCCACCGCGCCGGCGCCGCTGCCGCCGCCGTCACCGGCAACCGCGTCCGATGCGCCGTTTGCCGAGCGGGTGCGGGAGTTCGAGCGCGTCCTCTTGCGCGAGGCCCTTGCTGCCAACGACGGCAATCAGCGCCGCACCGCCCGCGTGCTCGGCCTCACCTACCACCAGCTCCGGCACATGCTGCGCAAGCACAAGATCGTGCCGCTCACCCCGCGGTCTGGTGGGTGATGAACTTGCTGTTGAGATAGGCCTCGATCGCCTCGCTGCCGCCTTCGGAGCCGTAGCCGGAATCCTTGACGCCGCCGAACGGCACCTCGGGCAGGGCGAGCCCGTGGTGATTGATCGACACCATGCCGCTCTCGATCGCCTCGCCGAGACGGCATGCGGTCCGGGCCGAGCGCGTATAGGCATAGGCCGCAAGCCCATAGGGCAGGCGGTTCGCCTCTTTCACCACGTCGTCGTAATCGCTGAACGGCATGATCGGGGCGAGCGGGCCGAACGGCTCCTCGTTCATGATGCGGGCGTTCATGGGCACGTCGGTCATCACCGTGGGCTCGAAGAAGAAGCCCTTGTTGCCGATGTGCTTGCCGCCGGTCTCGACTTTGGCGCCCTTGGCGACGGCATCGGCGACGAAGCCGTCCATCGCCTCGACGCGGCGGGCATGCGCCAGGGGGCCCATGCGCGTCGCCTTGTCGAGCCCGTCGCCGACCTTCACCGCCTTGGTCGCGGCGATGAACTTGTCGACGAATGGGCGATAGACGCTCTCCTGAATGAGAAACCGCGTCGGCGAGACGCAGACCTGGCCGGCATTGCGGAACTTGTTGGCGGCCAACAGCTTTACCGCGCCGTCGAGATCGGCGTCCTCGAACACGATCGCCGGCGCGTGGCCGCCGAGCTCCATCGTCATGCGCTTCATGTGGCGGCCGGCGAGTCCGGCCAGGTGCTTGCCCACCGCGGTCGAGCCGGTGAACGAGATTTTGCGGATGGTGGGATGGGGGATGAGATATTCCGACACTTCCGACGGCACGCCGAAGACGAGATTGATCACGCCCGCCGGCAGGCCGGCATCGACATAGGCCGCGACGAGCGCGGCGCAGCTTGCGGGCGTGTTCTCCGGCCCCTTGATGATAATGGAGCAGCCTGCGGCCACCGCGGCCGAAATCTTGCGCACCGCCTGGTTGATCGGGAAGTTCCACGGCGTGAAGGCGGCGACCGGTCCGACCGGCTCTTTCACGACCAGCTGCTGGATGCCGTCGGCGCGAGCGGGAACGATCCGGCCATAGGTGCGGCGCGCCTCCTCGGCGAACCAGTCGATAACATCGGCGCCGGCCAGCGTCTCGCCCTTGGCTTCGATCAACGGCTTGCCCTGCTCCAGCGTCATCATCTCGGCGATGGCGTCGGCGCGGCTGCGCAGGATGTCGGCGGCCTTGCGCATGAGCTTGTAGCGATCGTGTGCCGCGACCTTGCGCCAGGTGCGGAAGCCCTTGTCGACGGCCTCGAGCGCGCGGTCGAGATCGCCGGTATCGACGATGGGCACGGAGCCGATCGTCTCGCCCGTCGCGGGATTGAGCACCGCGTCGCTCCCGCCCTTCGCCGCCTTGCACCAGGCGCCGTCGATAAAGAGTGAGACCTCCGGGTACATGGCCTGCCTCCGCTCGGTGATGTGATGACGCGTCCTAACAGATATGGCGGGGCATTGTCACCCGCGGGCTTTTTCCGGCCCGACCGGCGCCCGTTACGGGTGATAGACGATGTCGAACATCCCCTTCACCTGGTCGGGCGTCATGGGCGTGGGGATGTATTTGTACTTGTAGGCATCCTGGAGCACGAGATCGACGCCGCGGATGTCGTCGGGCTTGAACGCCGCCTGCGGAAAGAATTCATCGCGCGTCTTCTCGGCGATCGCGCGCGACACACCGGCTTCCTTCGCGAATTCGTCGATCGCGCTCGGGTCGTTATAGGCCCAGTCGATCGAGCGCATCAGCCCCTGGATGAAGCGCGTGATCGCGTCGCGCTTGCTCTGCAGCGACGTGAGATTGGCGGCGATGACGCGCACGGGCGCGCCCTTCACATAGGCGGCGATCGCGCTCAGGAACCCGGTGTTGACGGCGATGTCGGCGCTGCCCGATACCACCGCCTGCTGGCTTTCCGCCCCGCCCGAGGTGTAGGTCGGGGTGAGATGGAGCCCGGTTGCGTCGAAGAAGCCCTGCTGCTGGCCGAACTCGACGAAGAGGCTGTCCCAGAATCCCTTCTGCGGGATGACGACGTTCAAGCTCTCTGCCCGCGCCGCCGTCGTGGCCAGCACGAGCGCCACGGCAATGCCGGCGGTCCCGCCGATCCCTCTCAGCGCCATCGCGGCCCCCCGATCACGCACTCGCGACCTCAAAAATCGCGCGCGGCAGCCGGTTTGTAAACGGGGCCGTGGGGGGCCTCACGCGGCGAAGGTGAACCGGCTTCCGGTGTTCGAGGTGACGAGGCGGTCTGGCATCTCGCGCTGCATCGTGGCGATGAATTTGGCGCCGCTGCAATGCATGGGGATCACGACGTCGGGGGCCATGGCCTTGAGTTCGGCCACGGTGTGTTCGACATAGTCCTGCGGCGCGATGCCCAGATGAAAGCCGCCGAGGACGGCGTGCAGCTTCGCCACGTTCGATACCGCCATCGCCGTGCGGATCGTATTGATGAGACCGGCATGCCCGCACGAGGAAATGACGACGAGGCCGCGCCCCTGGACGACATAGCAGGTCGCATGCTCGTCGGGATGGCGGTCCGGAACGAGCCGCCCGCGCCGCTCGTCCTCGCTGAAGTGATCGACCGGCGTCGGCTCGACGAGGGTCGAAGGCAGCACCCGCTCGAAGGATTGCCGCGCGATCTGGCCGGTGGTGAACGCACCCGCGAGCGCCTGCGCCCCATTGCAGCACACCGGCTCGACCCTGGCGGCGGCAAGCGCGTTGGCGTCGAGCGCCCCCCACGACACCGGCTCGCCCTTGCCCTCGGAAAGCCATTTCTCGCGGAAGATGCCGGCTCCTCCGGCATAGAGCTTGAGATCGTCGCGCATGCGCGGGCGGTATTGCCCGACGAAGCCGACGAGCCCGCCGTAATGGTCACGGTGCGCGTGGCTCAGGATGAGGCCGTCGAGACGCTCCGGCACGATGCCCAGGAGATCGAAGTTGCGAACTACGATCTCGGGCGTGTAGCCGAAATCCAGCAGATATTCGGCCGCGGTCCTGCCGTGCCGGGACACCAGATGCAACGACAAGCCCCATTCGCCCGCGAGAGTCGTCATCTCGCGCCCGGGAATGCGACGCACATGCTCGATCGCAACGGCCGGGTGCGTGGCGTCGGCGATGAACCGCTCATAGAAAGAATTGACGACTACCCGCACCGACAATTGATCGACGACGGGGGCCGCAAAGGGCTCCGCCGGTGTCACGCCCGCACTCATGCCACGCCTCCTTCACGCCGACGCGAAACTCAGCGCCGGCGCCGGCGTGACGGTAGAGCGGTTGCCCGGGGCTGGCAAGGCGACGGCGTGCCTGCCATCGCTAGCACCGGAACGGATCGCGGCTGGCCTCGGCGATGAGCGCCTCGAGATCGAAGGTGAGGGCGAGCTCCGCGATGAGCCTAGCGTCCAACAGGCCTTCCGCGCAGAGCGGACCGTGTGCCGCGCGCGGTAGCGGCAGGGCGACGGCGAGAGCGGTTTCTTCAGCGGTGGGCGAATTGAACATGGCACTGTCCTCGGAACTATTCCTGCATAGTTCTACGTTGCGCAAGGCACGGCGGATTGCTTCGGCCGCGCTCTCTCGCTAGGAGAGCCCATCCCACCCGGTTCCGGAGCGACGCGCATGCCCGCCTACCAGTATGTCTATGTGATGAATGACCTGGGCAAGACCTATCCCGGCGGGCGGGAGGTGCTGCGGGGCATCCGGCTGTCGTTCCTGCCGGGGGCGAAGATCGGCGTTCTCGGGCCCAATGGTGCCGGCAAATCGACGCTCCTGCGCATCATGGCCGGCGAGGACAAGGACTTCGTCGGCGAGGCGTGGGCCGCCGAAGGCGTCAAGGTGGGCTATTTGCCGCAGGAGCCGCAGCTCGATCCCGCCAAGGACGTGGCCGGCAACGTCACCGAGGGATTGGGCGAGATCCAGGCGGTGTTGCAGCGCTTCGAGGCGGTGAGCGCGCGCTTCGCCGAGACGCTGTCCGACGACGAGATGAACGCCCTCATCGCCGAGCAGGGCGAGCTCCAGGAGAAGATCGACCGCGTCGACGGCTGGGACCTCGATCGAATGGTCGAAATCGCGATGGACGCGCTGCGCTGCCCGCCGGGCGACACGCCGGTCGCGAACCTCTCGGGCGGCGAACGCCGCCGCGTTGCGCTGTGTCGCCTGCTGCTACAGAAGCCCGATCTGCTGCTGCTGGACGAGCCGACCAACCATCTCGACGCAGAATCCGTGGCATGGCTGCAACGCTTCCTCGCCGCCTATACCGGCACTGTCGTCACGGTGACGCATGACCGCTACTTCCTCGACGAAGTGGCCGGCTGGATCCTCGAGGTCGATCGCGGGCGGGGCATTCCCTACGAGGGCAATTACTCAGGCTGGCTCGAGCAGAAGCAAAAGCGGCTCGAGCAGGAGGGCCGCCAGGAGGTGGCGCGCCAGAGCACGCTCGCGCGCGAGCTCGAATGGGTGCAGCAGAGCGCGCGCGCGCGCCAGACCAAGAGTAAGGCGCGCCTTGCCGCCTACGAGACGCTGGTCGCCGCTTCCCGCGAGAAGGCGCCGGATACGGCGCAGATCGTGCTGCCATCGGGGCCGCGGCTGGGCGATCTCGTCATTGCCGCCGAACATGTGCGCAAGGCCTATGGCGATCGTCTCTTGATCGACGATCTCTCCTTCAGCCTGCCGCCTGGCGGCATCGTCGGCGTGATCGGGGCCAACGGCGCCGGCAAGACGACGCTCTTCCGCACCCTAATCGGGAAGGAGCAGCCCGATAGCGGCACCATCCGCTTCGGCGAGACGGTGAAGCTCGGCTATGTCGACCAGTCGCGCGACACGCTCGCCGCCACCAAGACAGTGTGGGAGGAGATCTCCGGCGGCGAGGAGGAGATCGATCTCGGCCGGCGCAAGATGCCGAGCCGCGCCTATTGCGGACTCTTCAACTTCAAAGGGCCGGACCAGCAGAAGAAGGTGGGGCAGCTTTCCGGCGGCGAGCGCAACCGCGTCCATCTCGCCAAAATGCTCAAGACCGGCGCCAACGTATTCCTGCTCGACGAGCCCACCAACGACCTCGACGTCGACACGCTGCGCGCGCTCGAGGAGGCGCTCCTGGAGTTTCCGGGCTGTGCCGTCGTCATCACCCACGACCGCTGGTTCCTCGATCGCATCGCCACGCACATCCTCGCTTTCGAGGGCATGAGCGAGGTGGTGTGGTTCGAAGGGAACTACGCCGCCTACGAGGCCGACCGCAAACGCCGTCTCGGCGCCGCCGCCGAGCAGCCGCACCGCATCCGCTTCAAGCCATTGATCCGGGCCTGAACGGACTGCATCTGGCGGGAATGGCGCCAGCGCGGGCGTTGTCTCCGTCAAATGAACAAATGAACGTTTAGGCGATGATGATGTGGAATGTTTGCAAATTCACAGCGATCGCGGCAGTACTGCTCGCCACGGTCGCGGCCTGTTCCTTTGGCGGCGGCGACGGCTCCAACGCGGCCTACGGTATCACGCGCGGCGATAGAGGCGGCGGCTACGGCACCAATGGTACCCCGGCCAATCCCTCCAACTCGGGCGGCGGACAGTAGCGGCGCCCCGCCGGCGCCCCGGCATTGTCACACCGTTAATCGTCACCGGTCGGCTTGGGCACTGTTGCCGGCGCCGCGCAGCTTTTCTTCCAGGCTGCGGTTGAGTGCGGTAACGGTGCCGCCGCTGCGCTCGATGACCGCGGCAATTTCTTCGCGCTCGGTGAGCGCCATGCTCACGCCCTCGACATCGATGTCGACGATGCGATAGCTGCCGGGCTGGCCGCTGACGCGCCAGGCAACGTGCGTGGGTGGCCCGGAGGGGTGGACGATCGCGCTCGTCACCACCGTGTCCGCCCCGTTCTCGGGCCGTGTCCCCGTCACTGTAACCGTTTCCTGGCTATAGCGGCTGAGCCGCGCGCCATAGGTCTGCACCACCCATTGCTCGAAGAGACGCGTGAAATTCTCCCGCTCGTCCGCGCTGGCGCTGGTCCAGTAACGGCCGAGCACATAGCGCGCGATGCGGGGAAGGTCGAAATCCCGGCGCAGAAGCAAACCCAGTCGCTCTTCGCGCTGGGGCTCTGCGAGCGCGGGGTCGCGCAGCATCGCCAGCGCATCCGCAATGATTGCGTTGACAAATCCACCGGGATTCCCGGCACTCTCCGCCCGCGCCATCCCCGGCGCAACCGCCACCGCGATGACCAGCAGCACCGCCTTTAACCGTCTGCCCATCGTGCTCCTCCTCGGGCCGGTCACGGCAAGCCGCCGCACCGTCACACGCCCTCCTTGGGTACCCGATAATTATTACCGCAGTGATTAATCCCACGCCAAACCGCGCAACAAGTGGCGATCGCCAAGCCTAGGCGCCAGGAGCGTCGGCCGCCGGGGATGAAGCGGCAAGGCGGCGATAGAGCGGACGCAGCACGGCCGGCAGGACGAAGATCGGAAGCTGCACGGTGGCGAAGAAAAGCAGAAGCGCCGCCGCCTGCGCCGGACCCAGCGCCGCCCAAGCGATAGCGAGATTGTGGCTGCCGCCAACGAGGCCCGCGGTGAGCGCCGAATGCCGCTCGAAGCGGAAGAAGACGAGGGCGCTCAAGGCCTGCAACAACACGCTCGCGCCGGTTGCGGCCGCCGCGTAAAGCAGCACCTCGCCCGGCCGCGCCAGGATGAGCCGCGTCATCCCGTCCATGATGGCGATGCCGAAGAGGAGCAGCAGCAGCACATTGAGGCCGGACACGGCAAGCATGTTGCGCGCGACGCGCTCGGGCCCCACGAGTCGCCGCGCCAGCATCGCCACGAGCGCCGCGCCGCCGACGAAGACGCCGAGATTGCCCATGAAATGCGCCATGCCAATGTCGAGCCTCATGCCGATGAGGCCCAGCACCAGCGGCGGCAGCGTCAGCGGCATGAGAAACGTGCCGATCGCCCAAAGGAGAAGCGCCAGCGCCGAATCGAGCCCCAGGAGTGCCGCGATCGCCGGCACCGAAATGAGCGGCGGCGAGGCCGCCCACAGCACCAGCCCCTTGGCGAGCGCCGCCGGCGGTACCGCGAGCCTCAATGCGCCCGCCATCAGCACCGGTGTCGCCAGCATCGTCCAGGCGATGATGAGCGCGAGCCGCCACGGCCGGCCGAGATGACGCGCGAGCCCGCGCCAGTCGACGCCCATCATCGTCGCCGCGGTCAGCAGGAAGACGAAGGTCGACAACAGCGGCCGCAGCAGCGCCGCGAGCGGCGGCACGATGAGGCCGATGAAGAACCCGCCCGCCAGCACCGCCGTGCCGTGCCGCCCGCAGAAATCGAGAAGGCGGATCATGCCCGCCCGCCCTTCAGCCGGCGCACTTGCGCCCGGGCCCGGCCCCGCCCAACCTTCCTGCCATGAACTTTCCCTATCCGCTGCCCGAGCTCGACCTTGCCGCCCCCTTCGACCGCCATCGCGGCGTGGTCCGGCCGGAATGGATCGACGGCAATGGCCACATGAATGTCGGCTACTACCTCGTCGCGTTCGACCAGGCGACCGACACATTTTGCGTCCAGTTCGGCATCGGCTGGGACTATGTCGAGCACCGGCTCGGCATGGTGTTCGTGTTGGAGGCGCACGCCACCTACGATCGCGAACTCATGTCCGGCGATCCGCTGCGGGTCACCACGCAGATCCTCGATCACGACACCAAATGCGTGCATTTTTTCCACAGCATGTATCATGGCCGCGACGGCTATCTCGCGTCCACCAACGAGCTTTTGCTCATGCACGTCGATTACGCGACGCGGCGCCCGGCGCCGTGGCAGGCCGAGACCGCGCGCCGCATCGCCGCGATGGCGGCGGCGCACGGGCACCTGACGCGGCCCGCGCGCGCCGGCCGCGTCATCGCGATCCGGCGGCCGGGCGGCTGAAGCCCTCGCCTTAGGCGCCATTGGGAGAAGTTTAACGTCTCCCTGATAGGACCAGGACGGGCCGGTGCGAGTGGCCCGCAAGGTCGGCGGGGAGGCCGCGCCAAGACATGGAAAATACCGCGGAATTCAAGGAAGCGGGGGCCTTCGGCGAAGCTGCGCTCAAGGCGATGGCCGAGCGCGGCATCCCGCCCAACGCCCAGAACTACGCCGTCTGGTTCACCTATTGCAGCGGCACCGCCCCGGATCTCAATCGGGCGATCGAAGCGATCACGGCGAGCCGGCAGAGCTTCACGCCCGAGATCAACGGCGAGCTTTACGGCCGTTTCTTCGACGAGACCGGTCAGTTCGACCTGCTGCGCGACAGCGGCAGCCGGCTCAACCGCATCGTCGAGCAGGTGACGAAGCATCTCGACTCGGCCGCCGGCGATGCCAACCAGTTCGGCCGCAAGCTCGACGATTTCTCGGTTGCGATCGGCGACGACAACGCCCAGGACGGCGTGCGCGGCCTGATTGCCGATCTTGTCAGCGAGACCACGCGCGTGGCCGAGCGCAACCGCTCGCTCGAGCAGCGCCTGACCCGCGCCTCCGACGAGGTGAGCGAGCTCAAGCAGAAATCTCGAGCATGTGCAGAAGGAAGCGCTGACCGACGCGCTCACCGGCATTCCCAACCGGAAATCCTTCGACATGCGCCTCCGGGTTGCGGCGCGGGAAGCGCGCGAGAACGAGGAGCCGTTGAGCCTGCTCTTCGCCGACATCGACCATTTCAAGCACTTCAACGACACCTTCGGCCATCAGATCGGCGATCAGGTGCTGCGCCTCGTCGCACGGACGCTCACCGACTCGGTCAAAGGCCGCGACACGCCGGCGCGTCACGGCGGCGAGGAGTTCGCCATCATCCTGCCGCAGACGCCTCTCAATGCGGCGCGCATCGTCGCCGATCAGATCCGCCTGGGTCTGATGCGGCGGCGCCTGGTGGGACGCGACCGGCGCGATAACTATGGCAGCGTCACGCTGTCGTTCGGCGCGGCCG
The DNA here is from genome assembly GCA_963832575.1 of uncultured Alphaproteobacteria bacterium. Classification (GTDB taxonomy): domain Bacteria; phylum Pseudomonadota; class Alphaproteobacteria; order ATCC43930; family CGMCC-115725; genus DATJLY01. The sequence goes on along the minus strand of CAWHUT010000004.1, from coordinate 1,509,439 downwards.
AATACCGCCCGGGCGAGTCGCTGACGACCTTCGTGGAGCGCGCCGACGCAGCGCTTTATTTTGCCAAGCGCCACGGCCGCAATCGCGTCGCCACCGAAGACATGGTCCAGGCCGAGGCGAAAGCGTCCTGAGCGCGCATGATCACTTCTCTTTGAACTATCAAAAGATGTCGTTCCCGCGAAAGCGGAAACCTAGGGGCAGGCGACGTGCCGGGGGCCCCTGGATCCTCGCTTTCGCGAGGATGACGGCGTGGTTCGACGTCACGCGATTAGGCACGGACGCCGGCGTGCCGCTCAGTTGCTGGCGCCGCCGGGCAGCCACGGCAGCCAGCCGGTCCAGGCGAGCCATGCCATCGCGAAGGCGATCGAGATCAGCGTCGCTGGGATGCCGACGCGCGCATACTCGCCGAAGGTGAGCTGCACGCCATAGGCCGAGGCGCGCTCCACCACGATGAAATTCGCGAGCGAGCCGCCGAGCAGCAGGTTGCCGGCCAGAGACGATAGCAGCGCCAGGCCGTAGAGCGCGCCCTGCGGCGGATTGGGCCACACCTGCAGCAGGAGGATCACCGACGGGACATTGCCGATCGCGTTGCTCATGAAGAGCGTGAGCGGCGCCAGCACCACGAGATTGTCCGGCAGCAGCCCGTGCTGGTCGAGCATCGAGATGAAGCTCCAGGGCAGGCCGGTATCGGCAAGCGCGCCGGTGATGGCGAAGAGACAGACGAACAGCAGGAGCAGCGGCCAATCGACCGCGGCGATCATGGTGCGGCTGGTGATCTTGCGGTCGGTGAGCAGGATCGCTGCGATGAGGAGGCCGCCGATCTCGCGCGGCAGAGTGGTCATGAACAGCCCGAGCAGCAACACCATCGCCACCAAGCCCTTGATGGTCTGGTTGCGGTTGAGCGGATGGCGCGGCACATCCGGTACTTCGCGGGTGACGGTGAGCACGGTGCCGTCGATGCGGTCGTGCCAGTAGAACCAGATCACGGCATAGATCGCGGCAAGCGCAACGACCGCCGGCACGATCGAGGTCACGAGATAGATCGGGAAGCTCAGATTGCCGAGCTGACCGATGAGGATATTCTGCGGGCTGCCGATGAGAGTGGCCGCCGATCCGGCGTTGCTGGCGCCGGCAAGCGCGATGAGGAACGGCCGCGGATCGAGCCCGCGGGCGCGTGCGCCGGCGATGAGGAGCGGCGCCATGGAAAAGGTGACGATGTCGTTGGCCAGGAGCGCCGACAGCCCGCCGCACACGCCCACCGTAAGCGCCAGCAGCATCGCCGCGCTGCCGCGCTTGCTCATGAGCCAGTCGGCGCAGACGTCGTAGAACCCGGCGGCGGCGAACTGCGCCGAAATGATCATCAACGCGAACAGCAGCACCAGCGTCGGGGTGTCGATGTTGGCGCCGAGATCGTCGAGCGTCACCGTCTCGCTCGCCAACAGCGCGATCACCCCCAGAAGGGCGATGCCGGTGCGATCGACCTGGAGCCCAGGCAGCCGTCCAGCCGCCATACCGATGTACGTCGCGACGAAGACGAGAATGATGATGACGGCGTGCACGGGCAAGGCGCGGTGCGGCAAGGAAGACGCCACTCGTATCATAGCTGCAGGCGCTGCGGAACAGCCTCATCGCGCCGCCGCCCGGCCGGGCACCGGTGCCCTCTCGATTTTCCCCGATTGCCGCATCGTTTCGCCGCGGCGGCGTGCTATATACCGCCAGCATGCGCGATCCCGAAAGCTCGAGCGTCCAAGCCGCCGACGAGGCTCCCTATTTCGTCGGCCTCAACCCGGCGCAGCGCGCCGCGGTGCTGGCGGTCGACGGCCCCGTCCTGGTGCTGGCCGGGGCCGGCACCGGCAAGACGCGGGTGCTGACGACCAGGCTTGCCCATATCCTCGCGACTCGCCGGGCCTTTCCCAGCCAGATCGTCGCCGTCACCTTCACCAACAAGGCGGCGCTCGAAATGCGCGAGCGTCTGGAGCGGATGATCGCCTCCGCGGCCGAGGGACTGTGGCTCGGCACCTTCCATTCGATCGCGGCGCGGCTGTTGCGGCGTCACGCCGAAGCGGTGGGGTTGAAGCCCAACTTCACCATTCTCGACACCGACGATCAGCTCCGCCTGGTGAAGCAGATCTCCGAGGCCGAACGGATCGACGAGCGCAACAGCCCGCCTCGCCTTCTGCTCGGTGCGTTCGAGCGCTGGAAGGATCGCGGCCTCGTCCCCGACAAGGTCCCGGCGGCCGAGGGCGGCGAACTCGCCCATGGCCGCGCCGTCGCGCTCTACCGCCTCTATCAGGAGCGGCTTCTCGCGCTCAATGCCGCCGATTTCGGCGACCTATTGCTGCACAACCTCACGATCTTCCTGACCCGGCCCGAGATTCTCGCGCAATACCAGGACCGGTTTCGCTATCTGCTGGTCGACGAATACCAGGACACCAACGTCGCGCAGTATCTGTGGCTGCGCCTGCTGGCGCAGCGTCACCGCAATCTCTGCTGCGTCGGCGACGACGATCAGTCGATCTATAGCTGGCGCGGCGCCGAGATCGGCAACATCCTGCGCTTCGAGAAGGATTTCCCCGGCGCCAGCATCATCCGGCTGGAGCAGAACTACCGCTCGACGCCGCACATCCTCGCCGCCGCCGCGGGCCTCATCGCCAAGAACGAAGGCCGCCTCGGCAAGACGCTGTGGACCGAAGCGCCGGAAGGCGAGCTCGTCACCGTGCGGGCGTTGCGCGACGGGATCGAGGAAGCGCGCTGGGTCGGCGATGAGATCGAGGCGCTGCAGCGCCGCGGCGTGTCGCTGGCCCAGATCGCCATTCTCGTGCGCGCGAGCTTCCAGACGCGCGAGTTCGAGGAGCGCTTCATCACGCTCGGGCTGCCCTATCGCGTCATCGGCGGCCCGCGCTTCTACGAGCGCCAGGAAATCCGCGACGCCCTTGCCTATCTCCGCCTCATCCATCAGCCCGCGGACGATCTGGCGTTCGAGCGCATCATCAACCTGCCGCGCCGCGGCATCGGCGCGGCGACGCTGCAGGCGCTACACGGGATCGCGCGCGGCGAGCGCATGCCCTTGGGCGAGGCCGCGACGCAGCTCATCGCCGCCGGCACGCTGAAGCCCGCGGCGAAGCGCGCGCTCGGCGATTTCATCATCGCACTCGGGCGCTGGCGCAACCAGATGCAGAGCATGCGCCATCCCGAGCTCGCGGCACTCGTCCTCGACGAATCCGGCTACACCGCGATGTGGCAGGCGGACAAGTCGCCCGACGCGCCGGGCCGGCTGGAGAATCTGCAAGGAGCTGGTCGCGGCGATGGCGGAATTCGACAGCCTCGCCGGCTTCCTCGACCATGTCAGCCTGGTCATGGAGACCACCGCCGGCAGCACCGGCGACATGGTGAGCCTGATGACGCTGCACGGCGCCAAGGGCCTGGAATTCGATACCGTGTTCCTGCCGGGCTGGGAGGAGGGGCTGTTCCCGCACCAGCGCGCGATGGAGGAGCACGGCCGCGCCGGCCTCGAGGAAGAGCGGCGGCTCGCCTATGTCGGCCTGACGCGCGCGCGCAAGCGCGTGTTCGTCTCGCATGCCGCGGTGCGCCGCATCCATGGCCAGTGGCAGGCGACCATGCCGTCGCGCTTCCTGGCCGAGTTGCCGGCCGACCACGCCGAGACTGTCGTCGAGCCCGGCCTCTATCCGCGCGCAGAAGGGTTGAGCGAGACGTGGCGGACCGATCTTCGCGCAGCCGCGCCTGGAGGCGATGCGGATGACGCTCGCCGGGCGCAGCGGCGCGCTGGCGCCCGCGATGCGCGGCGCGACCAGACCGGCCGCCCGGCAACTTTTGCCGTCGGCGACCGCATCTTCCATCTGAAATTCGGCCACGGCACCGTGCGCGCGGCCGACGGCAACAAGCTCGCCATCGCCTTCGACAAGGCCGGCGACAAGATGGTGATGGACGGGTTCGTCGAGAAGGTATGAAGCGATCGTGCTGGAGCCCCGTTCGTCGTGCCGCGCGCATTGATGCCCCCCCTTTATTGGCGCGTTGCGCTGACCGCGCCCGATGCGGCGGCGGCCGACGCCGCTGCGGCCGCGCTCGATGCCACGCTTGGCACGGCGAGCGCGTTCATGGCGGACGAGCGGGCTTGGCTTGTCGAGGGCTGGAGCGCCACACATCCCGACCGCGCCGTGCTGGAGACCGTGCTGGCGCTCGCCTGGTCGGATCGCGCCGGCGCGCCGCCTGAGCTGGCGATCGAGCGCGTCGCCGCGCGCGACTGGGTGGCCGAGAACCAGGCCTCCTTTCCGCCGCTCTTGGTCGGCCGCTATTTCATTCACGGCTCGCATGCCGGCAAGACTGTGCCGGCAGGGCGCATCGGGCTGCTGATCGATGCCGCCACCGCCTTCGGCACCGGCGAGCATGCGACGACGCGCGGCTGCCTCGTCGCACTCGGCGCGCTCGCGCGGCGTGGGCGGCGCCGCCGCGTGCTCGACATGGGCACCGGCACCGGCATTCTCGCCATCGCCGCCGCCAAGACCTGGCGCGTCCCGGTCGTGGCCTGCGACATCGATGTCGAGGCGGTGCGGGTGGCGCGCCGCAACGTGGCGGTGAACGGCGTGGCGCGCCAGGTCTCGGTCCGTCGCGGTGCCGCCTACGGCGAGCGCTGGCTGCGGCGCGCGGCCCCGTTCGATCTTGTCTTCGCCAACATCCTGGCGCGGCCGCTTGATCGCGCTGTCGCGCGGGCTCGCGCAGCGAGCTTGCCAGCGGCGGCGTGGCCGTGCTGTCGGGCCTTCTTGCGCGCCACGAGGCCGGGGTGCTCGCCGCCCATCGCCGCCTCGGCATGGTACTCGTCCGGCGCATCGTCATCGCGGGCTGGCACACGCTGGTGCTAGTGCGCGGCGCCCGTCCCGGTCTTCCCATCGCCATCGATTGCAGGGTTCCATGACTGCACTGCAAGCCATCGTCACCGCCATCCTGCAGGGCCTCACCGAGCTTTTCCCGGTGAGCAGCCTCGGCCATGCCGTGCTGTTGCCGCGGCTCGTCGGCTGGCACATCGACCAGCGCTCGCTCGCCTATCTGCCCTTTCTCGTCGTGCTGCATGTGGGGACGGCGGTGGCGCTCTTGGCGTATTTCTGGCGCGACTGGGTGGGACTTGCCCAAGCCTTCGTCGGCATGGGGCCGCCGGCGGAGCGGCGCGCCCACTGGCGCCTCTTGTGGCTGATCGTCGTCGCGACCATTCCGGCGGTTGTCCTCGGCTTTGGTGCTCGAGAAGATCGGTCTCGGGCGCGCGCTCTTCGGCGCGCCGGTGGTGGCCGCGTGCTTCCTCATCGTCAATGGCGGCGTGCTGTTCGCCGGCGAGCGGCTGCGGCGGCGCGCCAGCGGCGGGCGCAAGCTCGAGGATATGGGCTGGGGCGAAGCGCTCCTCATCGGCTTGTGGCAGAGCGCCGCGCTCATTCCGGGCATCTCGCGCTCGGGCACGACGATGGTGGGGGCGCTGCTCCTCGGCCTCGATCACCGCGAGGCCGCGCATTTCTCCTTCCTCATCGCGACGCCGGTCATTGCCGGCGCGGCCGTGCTGGAAGTGCCCAAGCTCCTGCACGCGGGTGGCGCGGGCATGGGGCCGATTGTCTGGCTCGCCGGCGTGGTGGCGGGCGTCACCGCCTAGCTCAGCGTCGCCTTCCTGATGCGCTATTTCCGCCGCCACGAGTTCGAGGCGCTCGACCCCTTCGCCTATTACTGCTGGGCGGCCGGCGCGATCGCGCTCGTCCTCTTGCTGTTCGTGGTCTGAAGCGCCGCCTACACCACGTGGTCGGGCGCCAGCAGGCAGGCGTGCTCGGGATCGGTTTCGACCTGGATGGTGACGTGGCCGATCGCGAAGCGCTCTTGCAGCTCGTGCGCGATCCGCGCCAGCGTCTCGTCGCCGGGATGGCCACCGGGCATGACGAGATGGGCGGTGAGCGCCGTCTCGGTCGTACTCATCGGCCAGATGTGCAGATCGTGGATCGCGCTCACCCCGGCCAGATGCAAGAGATGGCTGCGCACCACCTCCGGATCGATGCCGGCGGGCACGGCGTGCGAGCGCCATGTCGAGCGCCTGGCGCAACAGCCGCCAGGTCGCCACGACGATCATCACGGCGACCACGATGCTGACGGCAGGATCGAGCCAAGTCAGGCCGGTGAGCAGGATCGCGGCTCCCGCCGCGGCAACGCCCACGCTCACTGCGGCATCGGCCGCCATGTGGGCATAGGCGCTCCTGACGTTGAGATCGGCGTGGCCGGCGCCGTAGAGGAAGAACGCGGCCAGCCCGTTCACGCCGACGCCCACGAGTGCCACGATGATGACGGTCACTCCCGCCACCGGCTCGGGGTGCGCCAGGCGCTCCACCGCTCCGAGGATGATCGCGCCGACGGCGATCAGCAGGACGATGGCGTTGAGGAGCGCCACCAGGATCGAGGAACTGCGCAGCCCGTAGGTATAGCGACCGCTCGGGCCGCGCCGCGCCAGCGCGATCGCGCCCCACGCGGCGGCGAGGCTCAGGACATCGCTGAAATTGTGGCCGGCATCGGCCAGAAGCGCGATCGAATGGGCGATGAAACCAAACAGCGCCTCGATGCAGACAAAGGCGAGATTGAGCGCGATGCCGATGGCAAAAACCACGGTGGTGTCGCCCGCGAGCGCACCGGCGTGGTGATGATGGCCGTGGTCATGGCCATGGCCGCTGTGGTCATGGCCGTAGTCGGGGTCTTGGTTCGGACCGTGATCGTGCGCCATCGGCCCGATTTTGCCTGAAGTCGGGGCGCGCGGTCGAGCCCCGCGCGGGGCTCAGGCCGCGTGCCGCAGCGCCTCGTCCTGGGTCGCCCGGGACCGCTCGGGGGCCGGGTCCGGCTGCCGGGCCAGGAGATAGGGGATCTCCGAGCGGGTGATGCCGATATCGGCGAGCGAGCGGTCGTCGAGGGAGTACAGCTCCTCGAAGGCCCGCTGCTGGCGGCGCCATTCGGCCAAGTTTTCCAGCATTCTACGCAACATGTTGAACCTCCTTCTGCACTGCACAATAGGTAAGCATTACTGACCAGAATGTGAAACGGCGGCGAGTGCAATTCTGGGCCGCTGCTGGTGCATGGGTGGGGCCTTCGACCTTGCCGCCCGGGCGCCCAAAGCCTAGCTTTGGGGCATTGAGAGGTGACCCCGATGGACGCTGTTCGGCCGGCCTATGCGGGCGATGAGGCCCTGGAGCGGCTCTTGGCCGCTTCCCACTCGCCCCATGACGCGGCCGGGGTGCGGGCGCTCGTGGCCGGGGTGCTGGCGGCTCCGCCGACGCTGGGCCGGGACGACTGGATGGTCCTGGTCGCCCCCGATCCGCCGCCCGCGCTCAAGACCCAGCTCGCGGCGCTTGCCGCCATGCTCGCGCCCAAGCGCGACGGCGTCTTCCCGCCGGGGGCGGCGGCGGAGCGGATCGGGCGGCTGCGGGTCGAGCTGGCGCGGCGCGGCATCGACGGCTTCCTGGTGCCGCGGGCCGACGAGCATCAGGGCGAATATGTCCCCGCCCGGGGCCAGCGCCTGGCCTGGCTCACCGGCTTCACCGGCTCGGCCGGGCTTGCCATCGTGCTGGCGGAGCGCGCGGCGCTCTTCGTCGATGGCCGCTACACGCTTCAGGCCGCCGCCCAGGTCGATGCCGGCCTTTACACGCTGCGCCATATCAGCGAGCAGCCGGCGACCGACTGGATCGCCGAGACGCTGGGGCGGGCGTCGGTGCTGGGCTATGACCCGTGGCTGCATACGCCCGGCGAGATCGAGCGCTATCGCACCGCTGCCGAGCGCGCGGGCGCCACACTGTGCGCGCTGCCCGATAATCCGATCGATGTTGTGTGGACCGGCCGTCCGCCGGCGCCGCTCGCGCCGGTGGTGCCGCACGCGCTGCGCTTTGCCGGCAAGGAGGCCGCGGACAAGCGGCGCGATGTGGCTGCCGCGCTGGCGCGCGATGGGGTCGATGCCGCCGTGCTCACCGCGCCCGATTCAATCGCCTGGCTTCTCAACATCCGCGGCGGCGATGTGCCGCACACGCCCCTGCCGCTGTCCTTCGCGCTCGTCCATCGTGACGGGACGGTCGATCTCTTCATCGACCGGCTGAAGCTCGTGCCGGGCCTCATCGACCATCTCGGAGCGGAGGTGCGGCTCGCCGCGCCCGACGCGCTGGGGCCGGCGCTCGACCGCCTGGGCGCGGATGGGAAGACGGTGGCGGCCGATCCGGCGTCCTCGGCCGCGTGGGTGTTCGACCGGCTGGCTGCCGCGGGCGCGCGAGTGCGCCGCGGCGCCGATCCGTGCCAGCTCGCCAAGGCGTGCAAGAACCCGGTCGAGCTCAACGGCACGCGCGCGGCCCATTGCCGCGACGGCGCGGCGTTGACGCGTTTCCTGGCTTGGCTCGCCGCGGCGGCGCCGGCGGGCGGCTTGAGCGAGATCGCCGTCTCCGATCGGCTCGAAGCGTTCCGCCGCGGCGGCGAGCATTTCCGCGACCTCAGCTTTCCCACCATCTCGGGCGCGGGGTCGAACGGCGCGATCGTGCATTACCAGGCCACCGCCGCAACCGAGCGGCGTCTCGAGCCGGGCACGCTCTATCTCGTCGATTCCGGAGCGCAGTATCTCGACGGCACCACCGATGTGACGCGCACGGTGGCGATCGGCACGCCCTCACCGGAAATGCGCGACCGCTTCACCCGCGTGCTCAAGGGCCACATCGCGGTGGCGCTCTGCCGCTTTCCCAAGGGCACCACCGGCTCGCAGCTCGACGCGCTGGCGCGCCGACCGCTCTGGGACGTCGGGCTCGATTACGATCACGGCACCGGCCACGGCGTCGGCAGCTATCTCGGCGTGCACGAGGGGCCGCAGCGCATCTCCAAGGTGCCGAGCACGCAAGCCTTGCTGCCGGGCATGATCATCTCAAACGAGCCCGGCTACTACAAGACCGGCGCCTACGGCATCCGCATCGAGAACCTGGTGGTGGTGACCGAGCGTGCAACGGACGGGGCCGAGCGGCCGCTGCTCGGCTTCGATACGATCACGCTCGCGCCGATCGATCTCGCTCTGGTCGAGCCCGCGCTCATGGATGGGGGCGAGATTGCCTGGCTCGACGCCTATCACGCGCGCGTGCGCGCGGAGCTGACGCCGCTCGTCGATCCCGCGACGGCAACCTGGCTCGCCGCGGCGACGCGGCCGATTGGCCCGATCAAAGACGCACGCTGATCGCCGTGCGTCCGCCCTCGAGCGCGAAGCTCGTCATCCAGCGCGCGGGATCGGCCAGCGCGGCGCGATAATCCACCGCCGCGCCGCCGACATCGAGATTGGAGCTGATCAGCACGCCGCGCGGGACCAGGAGCGTGTGCAGCAGCTCCAGATACTCCACCGTCGGCCCGAAGCCGTCGAAGAACGCGAGATCGTAGCCCGGCTTGAGCCTCGCCAGCACCGATGCGAAATCACCTTCGTGCACGCTGATGCGGGAGCCATAGCCTGCTGCGTCGATGTTCGCGCGCGCCAGACGCACATGCTCGTCGTCGCGCTCGATCGTGTCGACCTGCGCGTCCGGCGCGCCGCGGGCCAGCCACAGCGCGGTATAGCCGAGCGCCGTGCCGAGCTCGAGGATGCGCCGCGCGTGTGTCGCCGCGGCAATGACGCCGAGCGTCGCCCCGTCCGAGAACAGGTAGGCCCCGCACCGATGCCGCGCGCAATGCGCGTCCGTCCCATCCTTTATCAGGGCGAACGGATCGGCGGGAGCGGGACCGCGGCGGAGCACCATGACGTCTCATCCCTTCCGCGTGTGCGCCTTGACCCATTGGATGAGGGGCGGCACCACCTGGTCCTCGATCCCATAATAGCCGTGTGGCGACAGGGCGTCGCACGGACGACTCTTCGAGGTGCCGCCGGAGACGGTGAGCAGTTCCTTCGCCGGCGCCTGCGTCAGTTGCGCCAGTGCCAGGCTTGCGCCGGGATAGGGGCTTTCGCTGCAGCCGTCGCTGCGGTTGTGCACGATGAACACCGGCACGGCGAGCGTTGCGATCGGCACCGCGCTCATGCCGCCGGACCACACGCTCGAGGTCAGCACGACGCCGGCGATCGCCGCCGGTCCCAGCCGCACCGCGGCGTTGGCGGCCGAGATGGAGCCGCGGCTGGTGCCGACGGCCCACACCGGCACTGCCGCCCTGCTCTTGAGAAACGCAACGATGGCGGCAACGTCCTGAGCGTGCTGCACGCTGGCGCGAAACGGCGGCCCCATGCCGCTGGAATGATCGGACGGCGCATCGGCGATAGCGACGGCAATCCCCTGCGCCGCGAACGCGCCGTTCACGCGCAGCAGAAAATTCTCGCGGACCTCGGCTACGACACCGCTGCCGCCGGGAAACAGGATCACGCTTGCGGTGGGTGCGGCGGCAGCGGCAATGAAGAAGATCGGCTGCACGATGCCGGGCCGGGTATGAAGCTCGATGCGCTCCTCGGCGGAGGCCGACAGAGCGCTCAATGTCAGTAGCAGCGTGCCGATTGCCAGCTTGAGGCCCGTCATCGCTCACCCCCCGCGCGCGAGCTTCAGCCACGCTGCCTCATCGAGCGTGGTAATGCCCAGTTGCTTGGCCTTGTCGGCCTTGGAGCCGGCATCGGCGCCGACGACGAGAAAGTCCGTCTTGCTCGAGACGCTGGAGGTGACGGCGGCGCCCAGCGCTTCGGCGCGGCTCTTGGCCTCCGAGCGCGACATCGCTTCGAGCGTGCCGGTGAAGACGATGGTCTTGCCAGCGAGCGGCGAGGCGCTGGTGGCGCGCGGCGCTTCGTAATCGGCGATCTCCAGCAGGTCTTGGAGATCGTCGAGCACGGCGCGGTTATGCGCCTCGGCGAAGAAGCCGATGATGTCCGCCGCCATGTCCGTGCCGATGCCGTGGATGTCGTTGAGCGCGGCCCAAGCATCGCTGTCGGGATCGGCGGCATCCGTCATCGCCTGGCGCCAGCGCGGAAACGAGCGATAGTGGCGCGCCAGGAGCTTTGCCGTCGCCTCGCCGACCTGGGGAATGCCGAGCGCATAAATGAAGCGGTCAAGCGTGATCCGGCGGCGCTCGGCGATCGCGGCGATGAGCTTGCGCGCGCTGGTCTCACCCCAGCCTTCGCGGGTTTCGATGTCCTTGGCCGTGAGGCGGAAGATGTCGCCGGGCTGCCGGACGAGCTTGTCCTCCCAGAAGGATTGCACGTGCTTCTCGCCCATTCCTTCGATGTCGAAGGCGTCGCGCGACACGAAATGCTTCAGCCGCTCCACCGCCTGCGCCGGACAAATCAGGCCGCCGGTGCAGCGCCGCGCCGCCTCGCCTTCCTCGCGCACGGCAAGGCTGTGGCATTCCGGGCATTTGTCCGGGAAGCGATAGGGGCGGCTCGCGGCGGGGCGGCGCTGCGTCACCACCGCGACCACCTGCGGGATCACATCGCCGGCGCGCTGGATGATGACCGTGTCGCCCTCGCGGATGTCCTTGCGCGCGATCTCGTCCTCGTTGTGCAGCGTCGCGTGCTGCACCACGACGCCGCCCACCGTGATTGGCTCGAGATCGGCGACCGGCGTCAGCGTGCCGCGGCGTCCGACCTGAATGCGGATGCTCTTCAGCACGGTCTGCGCCTGCTGCGCCGGGAATTTGTGCGCCAGCGCCCAGCGCGGCGCGCGGCTGACGAAGCCCAGCCGCTCCTCGAGGTCGAGATCGTTGACCTTGTAGACGACGCCGTCGATGTCATAGGGCGAGCTGCGCGCGCTCGGCGCCGACGCGGCGGTGGAATGCGAGCAGCGCATCGACGCCGTGGCAGAGCTGCGACAGCGGATTGACCGTGAAGCCCCATTGCCTGAGGCGCTTGAGCGCTTCCTCGTGCGTCGTGGCGAATGGCTGGCTCGCCTCGCCCCAGGCATAGGCGAAGAATTTGAGCGGCCGGCGCGCGGTGATCGCCGGGATCGAGCTGGCGCAGGCAGCCGGCGGCGGCATTGCGCGGATTGGCGAAGACCGGCTCGCCCGCGCGTCGCGCGCTCCTCGTTGAGGGCGAAGAAGCCGGGATGCTCCATGTAGACCTCGCCGCGCACCTCGATGCGTTTCGGGCCAGCCGCGGCCCTTGAGCGCCTTCGGCACGGTGGCGAGCGTGCGCGATATTGGCGGTGATGTCCTCGCCGGTGACGCCGTCGCCGCGCGTGGCGCCCAGCACGAGCCGGCCGTGCTCGTAGCGGAGCGAGGCCGAGAGCCCGTCGATCTTGGGCTCGGCCATCACCGCGATCGTCGCCTCTTCGACCCGCGCCACATCCTCGGGCGCGCGGAAGAAATTGCGGATGGTGCGGAAGAAGGCGCGCACCTCGTCCTCGTCGAAGGCGTTGTCGAGCGACAGCATCGGCGTCGGATGCCGCACCTTGGCGAAGCCGGCGGCGGGCGCGGCGCCGACGCGGCGCGACGGGCTGTCGGCGCGGACGAGGTCGGGAAAGCGCTGCTCGATCGCGTCATTGCGCCGGCGCAGCGCGTCATACTCGGCGTCCGAGATCTCGGGCGCGTCCTTCTCGTGATAGAGCCGGTCGTGGTGCGCGATCGCGGCGGCCAGCCGCTTCAGCTCCCGCTTCGCCTCGGCCTCGGTGAGTCGGCCGTGATAGCGGGCTCGGCGTGAGGCCTTGCCGCTCACGACGGCGCCCCGGCGATGAGGCTCGCGGCGGCGGCGCGCGCTTCGGCGGTGATGGCGGCGCCCGACAGCATGCGCGCGATCTCCTCGCGCCGCGCCGCCGCGTCGAGCGCATCGACGCGCGTCTCGGTGCGCCGCCCCGCCTGCGCCTTGGCGACGCGCCAATGATGCGCGCCGCGCGCGGCGACCTGCGGCGAATGCGTCACCACCAGCACCTGCAGCTCCTGGCCCAGCCGATGCAGCCGCTCGCCGACAGCGGCGGCGCCGGCACCGCCGATGCCGCTGTCGACCTCGTCGAAGACCAGGGTCGGCACCGCCGAGGTGCGTGCCAGCACCACCTTGAGCGCCAGCATGAAGCGTGCGAGCTCGCCGCCCGAGGCGATGCGCGCCAAGCGGTCCCGCCGGCACGCCGGGATTGGTCGCGACCTCGAAATGCACGCGCTCGGCGCCCTCGGCGCCCCACTCGGACTCAGGCAGCGGCGTCAGCACGGTGGCAAACCGCGCCTTGTCGAGCCGCAGGGGCGGCAGCTCCTTCGTCACCGCGGCGTCGAGCGTCCGCACGGCGCGGCGGCGCGCGCGGCTGAGCGCATCGGCCGCCGCGACATAGTCCTGGCGCGCTTCCTGCTCGCGCCGCGTCAGCGCCTTGGCGCGCGCACCATCATCGTCGAGCGCGGCGATCTTCGCGGCGGTGCCGGCGCGCAGGTCGGGCAGCGCCGCGATCGTCACGCCATGCTTGCGCGCCAAGCGCACGCAGGGCGAAAAGCCGTTCCTCGATCCGCTCCAGCCCTGCCGCATCGCGCTCGAGCGCGCGCGTCTCAGTCAAGATCGCGGCGCTCGCCTCGCTGGTCTCCACCACGGCGCGCTCGAGCGCGCCCAATGCGGCGTCGAGCCGGCCTGCGGCCTTGTCGCGCACGCGTTCGAGATGGCGGATGGCGGCATGGAGCGCGTGCTCGCCGCCGCGCTCGCCGGCAAGCTCTTTGAGCGCCGCCTCGAGTGCCTCGACCAGACGCTCGCGGCTCATCATCAGCGCCCGCTCCTCGGCCAGCGTGGCCTCCTCGCCGGCAACGGGCGCGAGCGCGTCGAGCTCGGCCAGCGCGTGGCGGAGATCGTCCTCCGTGGCGCGCGTCTGGGCGAGTGCTACCTCCGCCTCCGTGCGCTCCGCCGCGGCCGCGCGCCAGGTCTCCCAGGCGCGGCTCAGGGCCGCCGCCGCCGCGCCGTGCCCGCCAAAGGCATCGAGCGCGTCGCGATGCGTCGCCGGATCGAGCAGGCCGCGCTGGGCGAACTGCGCCTCGATCTCGACCAGCATCTCGCCGGCCTGGCGCAAAAGGCCGACGCTCGCGGGCTGGTCGTCGATGAAGGCGCGGCTGCGCCCGTCGGCATTGACGATGCGGCGCAGCACCAGCGTGTCGCCGTCGCAGGCGATGCCGGACGCCGCGAGGACGGCGCGCAGCGGGTGGTCCGGCGCCAGCGCGAACTCGGCGCTCACCACCGCCTGCTCGGCCCCCGGCCGCACCAGCCCGCTCTCCGCGCGCACGCCCAGCGCCAGGCCCAGCGCATCGAGCAGGATCGACTTGCCGGCGCCGGTCTCGCCCGTGAGCACGCAGAGGCCCGGCTCGAACGCGAGTTCCAGCCGGTCGATCAGCACGACATCGCGAATGGTGAGGCCGAGCAGCATCGGTGAACGCGACGGGTTGACAACGCGCGCGATGATAGCCGCGCCCGCCGCGTCAGGCCAGGGACGGCGCCGGCGGGATAGCCGTCAGCGTCAGAAGATCGAGCCGACCCAGGCGAACCAGCCGTGATCGGCGCCGGCGGTCTCGGTCGAGCCGCCATTGCTCACCAGGGCGTAGGTGTCCTGGTACCAGGTGCTGCCGGGATAATTGTAGCCGAGCACGGCGGCGGTGCGGCGCGCCTCGTCCGATAGCCCCAGCGCCAGATAGCACTCGGTCAGCCGTTCCAGCGCCTCCGGCACGTGGGTGGTGGTCTGGTACTGCGTGACGACGGTCTTGAAGCGGTTGATGGCGGCGAGGTAGTCGCCTTGCGTCTCGTACCAGCGCCCGATCTCCATCTCCTTGCCGGCGAGATGGTCGCGTGCCAAGTCCATCTTCAGGCTGCGCGTCGCGCGCGTATTTCGAATCGGGAAAGCGGCGAACCACCTCGGCCAGCGCGTTCAAGGCTTCTTGCGTCGTCTTCTGGTCGCGCCCGACATCGGCGATCTGGATGTAGTAGTCGAGTGCCTTCAGATAATAGGCATAGGCGACGTCGCGATGGCCGGGATGAAGTTGGATGAAGCGGTCGGCGGCGGTGATCGGATTCGTCGTATTTTCCGGCCTGGTAATAGGCATAGGCCGACATGAGCTGCGCCTTGGTCGCCCATACCGAATAGGGATGCTGGCGGTCGACCTCGTCGAAGTCCTGCGACGCCTTGGTGTAGTCCTCATTGAGCAGCTCGTCCATCGCGCTGTTGTAGAGGCTTCGACCGAGCGCTCGACATAGGTGTGCTTCGTGCGCTGCTGCAGGCCGACAAGCGCCGCGGCGAGGGCGACGAGCGGCAGCAAGGCTCGCGATGCGGTAGGTCATGCGATCCGGCGCAATCGGTGGGCGTCGCGGCCATCATAGCATGCGCTGCGTCAGCCGCGGCGAGACCGGCCAGAACGACGGCAGACTCAGGCGCTGGCGCGGCGCGGCTCGTCCCATGCCTCTCGAGCGGCGCGGCCAGCGTGGTGAGGCGCCACGCCGTGGGATCGGCGAACAGCGCTGCAAGCAGCGCGCCGTTGAGCGCGTGCCCGGAGCGGCAGCCCTCGAAGCGGCCGACGATCGGGCCGCCGGCGAGATAGAGATCGCCCATCGCGTCGAGCACCTTATGGCGCACGAACTCGTCGCCATAGCGCAGGCCCTCGGCGTTGAGCACGCGGTCGCCGCTGATCACCACGGCGTTGTCGAGCGAGCCGCCGCGCGCCAGCCCGGCGGCGCGCATGCTGCTCGACCTCTTCGAGGAAGCCGAAGGTGCGGGCGCGGCAGATGTCGCGCTTGAAGCCGTCGGGATCGGGCGACGACCGTGATCTTCTGGCGCATCGATGCGCGCTGCCGCGCGAAATCGATGGCGAAGCTCAGCGCGAAGCCGTCGGCCGGGCTCGAGCGACGCGGACTTGCCCTGGCCGCCGACGCGCACCGGCTTCAGCACCTTGATCGCGCGGCGCGGCGCGTCCTGCTCGACCATGCCCGGCGCGCTCGATGAGAAAGACGAACGGCGCGGCGCTGCCGTCCATCGCCGGCACTTCCGGCCCGTCGAGCTCGACCACGGCGTTGTCGATCTCGAGCCCGGCAAAGGCCGCCATCAGATGCTCGACGGTCGCGACGGAGACGCCTCGCCGTGCGACGGTGGTGCACAGCGGCGAGTCGGCGAGGTTGCGCCAGGTCGCGGCGATCTCGCACGCCCGACGTCGCTGCGCCGGAAGCGGATGCCGGTGTCGGCCGCGGCCGGATGCAGGGTCATGCCGATCCGCACGCCGGAGTGCAGGCCGACGCCGCGGCACCGGATCGCCGCCTTGAGGGTCTTTTGCCGGGCCGCGCCCCTCTCGTCATCGGCCTCATCAACTGTCGCTCGTTGCGATCGTTCATCGATGGCTCAGGCTTAACAAGCGCATTGTGCTGCGCACAAATCACTCTTTGTTACAGATTGTTTCAAGCGAAATCACATGTCGACTCAATGGCTTAGGGCCTCCGGCGACGCGGCCCGACCCCGCCGCGTGCGCGGGGTCGGCAGGGCGCGCGAGCGCGTCTGCTCAGTTGGCCTGGCGGCGCAGGAAAGCCGGGATGTCGAGAAGGTCCTCCTCGCGCGCGGCCGGGGTGATGCGGTCGGCGGGATCGAGCGCGCCGAGCCGCGGCTGCGGCGGCGCCCGCCGGGGCTGACGCGCGGGCCCGCCGGCGGCTCGTCGCGCTTCATCAGGCGGCCGGCATTGGTGACGCGCTCGAACAGGCTCGGCATGCGGCTCTTGGGCTTGGCCGGCTGACGCGCAGCCTCGCGCCGGCGGCTGCGACGCGGCGGTGCCGGCGGCGGCGTCGCCGCCGACGGCGGCGCGTCCCGGTCGGCGGCTCGACCGCGCGCGGGGCGACGAAGCCGCCCTTGGCCGCGGCCGCGCATGCTCGGCGGCTTCGGCTTGCGGCGGGCTCGGGCTCGAGCGCCAGCGCCAAGGCGCGGCGGCGTGCGCGGCGGCGAGCCATGAGCGGCCGGCACCGGGGCGGTCTTGGCGCACCGGCATCGTCGCGGCTGCGGTCGCTGACCAGGCTGATCACCGGCCGCGGCTCGCGCGCCTGGTCGAGATCGATGCCGGTCGCCACCACCGAGATGCGCATGCGGCCGTCGAGCTTTTCGTCGAAGGTCGAGCCGAAGATGATGTTGGCGTCGGGATCGACCTCCTCGCGGATGCGGTTGGCCGCCTCGTCGACCTCGAACAGCGTCATGTCGAGCCCGCCGGTGATGTTGATGAGGACGCCGCGCGCGCCCTTCATCGACACGTCCTCGAGCAGCGGGTTGGAGATCGCCGCCTCGGCGGCGTCGATCGCGCGGCGGTCGCCTTCGGCCTCGCCGGTGCCCATCATCGCCTTGCCCATCTCGCTCATCACCGCGCGGATGTCGGCGAAGTCGAGATTGATGAGGCCGGGCATCACCATCAGATCGGTGACGCCGCGCACGCCCGAGGCGAGCACGTCGTCGGCCATCTTGAAGGCGTCGGCGAAGGTGGTGCGCTCGTTCGCGACGCGGAACAGGTTCTGGTTCGGGATGACGATGAGCGTGTCGACGAACTTCTGCAGCTCCAGGATCCCGGACTCGGCCAGCCGCATGCGGTGCGTGCCCTCGAAATGGAACGGCTTGGTGACGACGCCGACGGTGAGGATGCCGGCCTTCGCGCGCCGCGCGCGCGATGACCGGCGCCGCACCCGTGCCGGTGCCGCCGCCCATGCCGGCAGTGATGAACACCATGTTCGAGCCGTCGAGCTCGCGCATGATCTCCTCGAGCGCCTCTTCCGCGGCGATCCGGCCGATCTCGGGCCGCGAGCCCGCGCCGAGGCCGCGCGTGACGCCGACGCCGAGTTGGATGCGCCGCTCGGCGAAGCGACTGCTTCATGGCCTGCGCGTCGGTGTTGCAGACGATGAACTCGCAGCCGTTGAGGCCCGAGCGGATCATGTTGCTGACCGCGTTGCCGCCGGCGCCGCCGACGCCGACGACGGTGATGCGGGGCTTTAGCTCGTGTTCTTCTTCCGGGATACTCAGGTTCAAGGTCATCGCTCGTCTCCGACAAGTCTTCGCATGGTCTCTTCCCCTAGCCTCGTCCCTCACCCTGCCATCCCCTCGCGGGAGGGCGGGCTCTTTGCCGGCGCCGCAAGCCCTCGCCTCTCGGGGAAGAGGGGTCCGCCGCGAAGTGGCGGGAGGCCGAGGGTGGCGCCTTGATCGTGTCGATGGTTGGCATCAGAAGTACTCACGAATCCAGTTGCCGACGCGGCCGATGAGGCCGTCGGGCGCTTCCGTCAGCGCGCGGCCGTGGCGCGGGATCTCCGCGCGCTCGGAGAGTGCGAAATGGATGAGCCCGGCCGTGGTGGCGAAAGCCGGGCCGCCGGTCGCCTCGGCGAGCCCGGCGATGCGCAGCGGCCGGCCGATGCGGATCTGCTTGTCGAGGATGAGCGCCGCCAGCTCGCGCGTGCCGGAAAGCTGGCACGCGCCGCCGGTCAGCACGATGCGGCGGCCGACGATCTTGTCGAAGCCGGAGGATTCGAGCCGGTCGCGCACCAGCTCGAACGTCTCCTCGAGGCGCGGCGCGATGATGCCGACGAGCAGCGATTTCGGCACGTGGTTCGGCTGGCCGTCGTCGTCCTCGCCGACCTGGGGCACCGTGATCATCTCGCGCTCGTCGGAGGCGGAGGCGATGGCGCTGCCGTACAGCGTCTTCATCCGCTCGGCGTGCGCGATCGGCGTCGACAGGCCGCGGGCGATGTCGTTGGTGACGTGAATGCCGCCGACGGGCACGCCGTCGGTGAAGACGAGATTGCCGTCGAAGAACACGGCGATGGTGGTGGTGCCGCCGCCCATGTCGATGACGGTGACGCCGAGCTCGCTCTCGTCGTCGACGAGGGCGGCCAGCCCCGCGGCATAGGGGCTCACCACCAGGGCCGCGATCTCGAGATGGCAGCGCCCGATGCAGTTGGCGAGATTGCGCAGGCCCGCGGCGGCGGCGGTCACGATGTTCATGTTGACGGCGAGCTTCTGGCCGAACATGCCGCGCGGATCGCGGATGCCGCGGCTGCCGTCGATCGAGAAGCCGACCGGGACGGAATGGATGACGGCGCGGTCGGTCGGCTCCTTGAGCCGGTAGCCGAGTTCGAGCACGCGGCGCATGTCGCCGTCGCTGATCTCGCGGCCGTTGATGCTTGATGTCGGCCTTGACCAGGCGCGAGGCGCCGAACCCGCCGGACAGGTTTACCACCACCTCGGTGATCTCCTCGCCGGCCATCTGCTCGGCCGCGTTGACGGCGGTGAGCGATCGACTGGCTCGCGGCCTCGATGTCGATGATGACGCCGTTGCGCACGCCGCGCGAGATCTGGTGGCCGATGCCGACGATGCGCGGCCGGTCGCCGTCGAGGCGCGCGATGAAGCAGCAGATCTTCGTGCTGCCGATATCGACGGCGGCAACGACGCTGCCGCGCGGCGCGCACCTTCATCACGTCGCCTTCCCTCCCTTGGCTTTCTTGGTCGGCGCGGCTTTCGGCGGCGCCGGCGGCAGGCGCACCACCAGCCGGTCGGGCAGGCGCAGATCGACCGCGACGATGGCGCGCTCGAGCAATCTGGTCGCTGCGGTCGAGGGCGGCGAGATGGTGCCAAGCGCTCTCCGGGTCCTCCTCCGGCAGCGCCACTTCGATGCCGTTGTCGAGCTGCAGGTTCCAGCGCCGGTCGCCGACGCGCACCGCGGCCGCGACATGGGCATAGAGCGCCGGCTCGCTCGGCCAGCATCGCCGAGGAGCGCCGTGGCGGTCTTGGGCACGTCGTCGCCCACCAGCACGATGAGCGAGCCGAAGGCGTCGAGCCGATCCGTCGGCACGACCCTGCCGTCGCGGTCGATCAGCACGAGCTTGCCGTGGCGCTGCCAGAAGGCGAGCGGCTCGCGCTCGACGAGACGCACGAAGATCGTGTCCGGCAGCCGCCGCTCGACCTCGGCCGCGTGCACCCAGGCGAGCGCTTCGAGCCGCGCCTTCGCCGCATCGAGATCGACGGCGAGAATGGGCGTGCCGCGCTGCACGCCGAGCGCATCGAGGATCGCCTGACGGTTGGTGCGCCCGCGTCCCGCCACCGCGACGTGGTGGACGGCAAAGCCGACATGGGCGGCAACGGCGGCGATGCCGCGTGCCGACAAACGCCGCCGCCGCCTCGGCCCGGCCGGTGCGCACGACCCACCCGCCGCCGCCGACGAGCGTGGCCGCGAGGAGCGCGGACCCTGCGATCGCCAGGCGCCGGCGCAGGCGGCGGCCCGGGCGCTTGCGTTGCGGCAGCGCGGCCGGACGGGAAGCGCGGCTCAGCCATCGCATGCCGCGTTCTCCACCATCCAGCGCACCAGCTCGGCAAAGGAAATGCCGGCGTGAAGCGCGATTTCCGGGACCAGCGAGGTCGGCGTCATGCCGGGCTGGGTGTTGACCTCGAGCAGGACCATCCGCCCGGGTTCGCCGTCCGTGTCGTCGTAGCGCAGGTCGGCGCGGCTCACGCCGCGGCAGCCGAGCGCGCGGTGCGCGGCGAGCGCGATCGCCAGCGCCGCGTCATAGGCGTGCGGGTGAACCGGCGCGGGCATCACATGGACCGAGCCGCCGGGCGCGTATTTTGCCGCGTAGTCATAGAACGCGCCGTGCGCGGGGCGGATTTCGAGCGCGCCCAGCGCCCGCTCGCCCATCACCGCCACGGTGATCTCGCGGCCGGGGACATAGCGCTCGACCATCACGCGGTCGCCATGGGGCCAGTCCTTGGCCTCGCGCGCCCATTCGTTGTCGCCTTCGTGCACGATGCGCACGCCGACGCTCGAGCCTTCGTTGATCGGCTTGACGACATAGGGGCGCGCCATCGCATCGCCCGCCGCCAGCTCGGCGCGGCCGATCACCACGCTTTCGGCCAGCGGCAGGTCGCAGCAGGCGAAGACCCGCTTGGCCGCCGCCTTGTCCATCGCCAGCGCCGAGGCGAGCACGCCGGAATGGGTATAGGGAATGCCCATCAGCTCGAGCACGCCCTGGATCGTGCCGTCCTCGCCGCCGCGGCCGTGGAGCGCGTTGAAGACCACATCGGGCGATGGCGTCAGCGCCGCCACCAGCGCGGGAAGATCGTGCGTCACGTCGATACTGCTCACGGCGTAGCCGAGCCCGGCCAGCGCGCGCGCGCATTCGCGCCCGCTCACCAGCGAAATCTCGCGCTCGGCCGACCAGCCGCCCATCAGCACCGCGACGCGCTTCATGGCGCGGCCTCCGGCGGCAGCGCCCGTCCGATGCGGCGGATTTCCCACTCGAGCGTGACGCCGCTGGTCTCCAGCACGCGGCGGCGCACCTCCTCGCCCAGCGCCTCGATCTCGGCGGCGGTCGCAGTGCCGGTGTTGATGAGGAAATTGGCGTGCTGCTGCGACACCATCGCGCCGCCCCGGCTGAGGCCGCGGCAGCCGGCGGCGTCGATGAGCTGCCACGCCTTGGCGCCCGGCGGATTGGTGAAGGTCGAGCCGCCGGTGCGCGCGCGGATGGGCTGCGTTGCCTCGCGCGCGGCCTGGATTTCGCTCATGCGCTGACCGATTGCCGTGCGCTCGCCTGGCACGCCGGCAAAGCGCGCCGCGATGAAGATCCAGTCGTCGGGAACCGCGCTGTGGCGATAGCTGTGGCCAAGCTCGGCGGGGGTCAGCACGTGGTGCCGGCCGGCGCCGTCGAGCGCCTCGGCCGCGACGAGAACGTCCTTGAACTCGCGCCCATAGGCGCCGGCATTCATGCGCAGGCCGCCGCCCACCGTGCCGGGAATGCCGGACATGAATTCGAGCCCGGCAATGCCCGCCGTGCCGGCGGCGAGCGCGACATTGAGGTCGAGCGCGCCGGCGCCGGCCTCGACCTGCGTGCC
Source organism: uncultured Alphaproteobacteria bacterium (assembly GCA_963832575.1). Lineage (GTDB taxonomy): Bacteria > Pseudomonadota > Alphaproteobacteria > ATCC43930 > CGMCC-115725 > DATJLY01. The sequence goes on along the minus strand of CAWHUT010000004.1, from coordinate 1,487,658 downwards.
CTCGGTCTTGATGTCGACGAAGCCGCGCCCGAGCCGCACCACCACGCCGGCAACGCCGCCGTCGCGCACCAGAAGATTGGAGGCGACGCCCAGCACCGTCACCGGCACGTCCGCCGGCTTGGCGGCAAGAAACGCTGCGAGATCCTCGACATCGGCCGGGCGGAACATGATCTCGGCCGCGCCGCCGACGCGGAACCAGGTGACGGGCGCGAGCGGCGCATTCTCGGTGAGCCGGCCGCGCACGCGCGGCAGCCGCTCGATGAGGCGCTCGCGAAGCTGTTCGGCCGCGGCCATCATGCGCGCACGTCCCGTCGCTCGGGGCGGAGCGCCTCGAGCTCGCCGGGCAGCGCGTTCGCCCACTGCGTGATCGAGCCGGCGCCGAGGCAGACGATGAAATCGCCGGGCTGCGCCAGATCGGCGAGAAGCGGTGCGAGCGCGGAGGGCGCGGTGAGGGCAAGCGCGTTGCGATGGCCGCGCGCGCGTAATCCCGCCACCAGCGCGTCGCGGTTCACGCCCTCGATCGGGCTCTCGCCGGCCGGATAGACGTCGGCCACGACCACGGTGTCGGCGTCGTTGAAGCAGGTGCAGAACTGCGCGAAGAGATTGGCGAGCCGGGTGTAGCGGTGCGGCTGCACCACGGCGATGACGCTGCCCGAAGCCGCCTCGCGCGCGGCGCGCAGCACGGCGGCGATCTCGACGGGGTGATGGCCGTAATCGTCGATCACCGTGACGCCGTTCCACATGCCGGTCTTGGTGAAGCGCCGCTTCACGCCCTTGAAGCCGGCGAAGGCCGCGCGCACGGTGTCGTCGTCAAGCCCCATCTCTTCGGCGACGGCGATAGCGGCCAATGAGTTCTGCACGTTGTGCCGGCCGAACATCGGCAGGAACAGGCCGGCGATGGTGCGGCTCGTCGCGTTGTGGCGGTCGGCGACGACGACGTCATAGCGCGCGCCGTCGCGGCTCATCGCGAGGTTGACGGCGCGGATATCGGCCTGGGGCGTCAGGCCGTAGGTGACGATCCGCCGCTCCGACAGGCGCGAGATCATGCCCTGCACCACCGGATGATCGGTGCAGAGCGCGGCGAAGCCGTAGAACGGGATGTTCAGGACAAAGCTCTCGAACGCCTGCTGCAGCGCCTCGAAGGTGCCGTAGAAATCGAGATGCTCGGGATCGATGTTGGTGACGACGGCGATGGTGGCCGGCAGCTTGACGAAGGTACCGTCGCTCTCGTCCGCCTCGACCACCATCCAGTCGCCGCTGCCCAGGCGCGCGTTGGTGCCGTAAGCGTTGATGATGCCGCCGTTGATGACGGTGGGATCGAGCTTCGCCGCTTCGAGGAGCGCGCCGACAAGCGAGGTGGTGGTGGTCTTGCCGTGCGTGCCCGCGACGGCGATCGACCATTTAAGGCGCATCAGCTCGCCCAGCATCTCGGCGCGGCGCACCACCGGCAGAAGACGCGCGCGCGCCGCCAGGACTTCGGGGTTGTCCTTTGCCACCGCCGAGGAGACGACGACCACTTGCGCCTCGCCCAGATTCTCGGCGCGGTGCCCGATCGCGACCTTGATGCCCAGCGATTGCAGGCGCCGGATATTGGCGCCGTCGGCGATGTCGCTGCCCTGAGTGACGTAGCCGAGATTGTGTAGGATCTCGGCGATGCCGCTCATGCCGATGCCGCCGATGCCGACGAAATGGATGATGCCGATGTCGAGCGGCAGCGCCCTCATGCGGCATGCTCCTGCGCATGTTTGGTGGCGCCGTTGCCGCCCGCCGCGGCGGCGACGAGATCGGCAAGGCGCTCGGTCGCGTCGGGTCGGCCGAGCCGGTGCGCCGCCGCCGCCATCGCGCTCAGCATCGCCGGTGCCGCGAGCAGCGCGGTGATCCGCTCGGCCAGGAGCGCCGGAGTAAAGCCGCTCTCCGCCATCACCGTGGCAGCACCCGCGGCTTCGAGCGCGCGCGCGTTGGCGCTTTGGTGGTCGTCGGCGGCATAGCGATAGGGCACGAGGATCGCCGGCCGGCCGATGGTGGTGAGCTCCGCTACCGTCGAGGCGCCGGCGCGCGCGATGACGAGATGCGCTCGCGCGAGCCGCGCCGGCACGTCGTCGAAGAACGCAGCGGTCTCGGCTGCGACGCCGTTGGCCGCGTGCGCGCGGCGCAGCTCCGCCAGATCTTCCGGCCGCGCCTGCTGCATCACGCTGACGCGCCGGCGCAAATCCGGGTCGAGGCGGGCGAGCGCCGCCGGCACGACCGCGCTCAGGATGCGCGCGCCCTGGCTGCCGCCGATGACGAGGAGATTGATGCGGCCGTCGCCAGGCGCGGCATAGGGCGCGGTGCGATAGGCGATCACGGCCGGGCGCACGGGGTTCCCCGTCTCCACAACGCTGATGGCCCGGTCGGCGCGCAAGCCCCCGACCGCGGCAAACGACGTGGCGATGGTGCGCACGCGCGGCGCGAGCAGGCGGTTGGCACGGCCGAGGATGGCGTTCTGCTCGTGGATGAGGCTCGGCAGGCCGCGCCTTGTCGCCGCCAGCATGGTCGGGACGGACGGATAGCCGCCGAAGCCCACCGCCGCCGCCGGCGCCAGCGCGCGCAGGAGGCGCGCCGCTTCGAGCGTGCCGAGCGCCATCTCCGCGAGCGCCGTCACCTTGCCGATGAGGCCAGCATCGATGCGGCCGGCGCGAATGCGATGCAGCGTCACGCCCGGCAGCCGGTCGCCAAAAGCCTGGCCGCGGCGGTCGGTGACGAGGGCCACGATGAAGCCGCGGCCCAGCAGCTCACGCGCGAGCGCTTCGGCCGGAAACATGTGACCGCCGGTGCCGCCAGCGGCAAGCACGATAGGGCGCTGGCTCATTCGCCGCCCCCGCCATAGCGCCGCCGCGTCAGTGCCAACACCATGCCCATGCCGAGCCCGAGCGCCAGCATCGACGAGCCGCCATAGGAGATGAACGGCAACGTCATGCCCTTGGTCGGCATGAGATGCAGCGCGGACGCCATGTTGATGATCGCTTGCAGCCCGAACTGCACGAGAAGCCCGGTCGCCGCCAGGACGACGAAGAGATTGCCCTCCTGCATCAGGCGCGAGAAGCCGCGCAGCACGATGAAGGCGAAGACCGCGACCACCGCGAGGCAGACGAAGAGCCCCAATTCCTCGCCGGCCACAGCGAAGACGAAATCGGCATGCGCGTCGGGGAGATATTCCTTGACCGTGCCCTCGCCCGGGCCGCGGCCCCACAACCCGCCATTGCTGAAGGCCTCGAGCGAGCGCTGCACCTGGTAGCCGTCGCCGCTCGCGGGATCGACGAAGCGGTCGATGCGGCTGGCCACATGCGGCAGGGTCATATAGGCGCCGACGAGCCCCGCGGCTCCTCCCATCAGACCCGCCGCCACCCAATAGAGCCGCAGTCCCGCGAGGAAGAACTGCGCCAGCCACACCGCCGATACGAGCGCGGCCATGCCGAGATCGGGCTGCTTGACGAGCATCGTCGACCACCAGCCCGTAAAGTGCCATCGCGATCCAATGTCCGGGGAAGCCGGGATTGAGGCGGTGCTGCGCGAAGAGCCAGGCGGCGACGACGGCGAAGGTCGGCTTGATGAATTCCGACGGCTGGAGCGACAGCCCCGGCAGCTCGATCCAGCGTCGCGCGCCCTTGATCTCGACGCCGACGACGAAGGTGGCGGCCAGCAGCACGACCGAGATGATGAACCCCACCGCGGCGATGCGGCGGATGGTGCGCGGGCTCTGCAGCGAAACGACGAACATCATCGCGAGCGCCGGCGGCAGCACCGCGAAATAGCGGCGCACGAAATGCAGGCTGTCATAGCCGATGCGCAGCGCGACGGCCGGGCTTGCCGCCATCACCATGAGCGAGCCGAAGCCGATGAGCACGAAGATCGCCACCAGCGTCCAGCGGTCGACCGTCCACCACCACTGCGCCACCACGCTCTGATCGGTGCGGGCGAAGCTCATGCGCGCGCTCCCGGCAGCGCTTGGACGAGGTGGCGGAAGCGACTCGCCGCGCGCCTCGAAATCGGCGAACTGGTCGAACGAGGCGCAGGCCGGCGACAGCAGCACGGTGGCACCGCGCTCGCCTGCGCGTCGCGTCATGGCACGCCGCGACCGCCGCATCGAGCGTGCCGCAGAGGGCATGGGGCACGCGGTCGCCGAGCGTCGCGGCGAACGACGGCGCCGCCTCGCCGATCAGGAAGGCGCGGCGGATGCGCGGGAAGAACGGCGCCAGCGCGGCGATCCCGCCCTCCTTGGCGCGGCCGCCGGCGATCCAGTAGATGGCGTCGTAGCAGGCGAGGGCGTTGGCGGCGGCGGCGGCGTTGGTGGCCTTGCTGAATCATTGACGTAGCGCACGCCGTCGATGACCGCGATCGAGCTCCTGCCGATGCGCGAGGCCCGTGAAGCTCGCGATCCCCGCCGCGGCCGACGCCGCGTCGAGGCCGAGGCAGCGCACCGCGGCGTAGGCGGCGGCGGCGTTCTGCCAGTTGTGCCGGCCGGGCAGCCGCTCGAGTGCGCTTGAGATCGATGATCGCGCGCGCCGCGTCCGTCGCATGTCGTCGATGAGCGTTCCGTCGCGCGACATGAGACGCCGCCGCGCGCAACGGCGCGGCGCGCCGAGATCGCCACGACGCGGCGACCGCCGGCGCGCAGGCGTCGCGCGATGGTGCGGCAGATCTCGTCGTCGGCGCCGATCGACGGCGCAGTGGCGCTCATCCTGGCGCGCGAAGATGCGCTCCTTGGCGGCGATGTATCCGTCCATGCCGCCGTGGCGGTCGAGATGGTCGGGCGTGATGTTGAGCAGCACGGCCACGTCGAAGGCGAGGCTCGGCGTCAGCTCGAGCTGATAGGAGCTCATCTCCAGCACGTAGGTGCCGTCGGCGCCGAGCGCGTCGAGCAGGAGCGCCGGCACGCCGATATTGCCGCCGGCGGCGACGCGGCGTCCGGCGGCGGCGAGGATATGGGCGATGAGCGCGGTGGTGGTGGATTTGCCGTTGGTGCCGGTGATGCCGACATAGCGCGCGGCGCGGCAGCTTTGCGCCAAGAGCTCGATGTCGCCGATGATGTCGATGCCGCCTTCGCGCGCGCGGGCGGCCACCGGGTGCGGCGCAGGGTAGGTGTGCGGAATGCCCGGCGACAGCACCAATGCGCGCACGCCGGCGAGATCCGCGGTGGCGAGATCGACGAGCGGAATGCGCGCCGCCGCCGCCGCCGCGCGCCGCGCGGGCGCATCGTCCCACGCCATGACGCGGGCGCCGCCCAGCTGCAACGCCTGCGCCGCGGCGAGGCCCGAGCGCGCGAGGCCCAACACGGCGACACGCTCGGTGCGGAAGGAAGCAACTTCGATCATCGCCGCTTCACCGGAGCTTCAAGGTCGAGAGCCCCGCGATCGCGAGGATCGAGGCGATGATCCAGAAGCGGATGACGATGGTCGGCTCCTGCCAGCCCTTCTTTTCGAAGTGATGGTGCAGCGGCGCCATGCGGAAGACGCGCTTGCCGGTGAGCTTGAAGCTCGCGACCTGGACGATGACCGACACGGTCTCGAGCACGAACAGGCCGCCGATGATGGCCAGCACCAGCTCGTGCTTGGTGATGACGCTGACGACGCCCAAGGCGCCGCCGATCGCGAGCGAGCCGGTGTCGCCCATGAACACCATCGCCGGCGGCGCGTTGAACCACAGGAACCCGAGCGCCGAGCCGACCATCGCGCCGCAGAACACCGCTGAGCTCGCCCGCGCCCGCGACGTGGTTGATCTGGAGATAATTGGCGAACACCAGATTGCCGACGAGATAGGCGATGAGCGCGAAGCACCCCGCAGCGATCATCGCCGGCACGATCGCCAGCCCGTCGAATCCGTCGGTGAGGTTGACGGCGTTCGACGCGCCCGTCATGACGATGATCGCGAACGGCACGAAGCCCCAGCCGAGATTGATCAGCACGTTCTTGAAGAACGGCACGGCGAGCGAGGTGCCGAGCGTGCCGCGCGTCAGGAACACGATGGCGATGGCGCCGACGCCGGAGATGACGATCTCGGCCAGCAGCTTCGTGCGGCCCGACATGCCGCGCGAGGACCGCCGCGTGAGCTTCTGGTAATCGTCGAAGAAGCCGACCGCGCCGAACCCCACCGTCACGAACAGCGTCACCCAGATATAGCCGTTGGTGAGATCGGCCCACAGCAGCGTCGAGACCACGAGCGCGATCAGGATGAGGAACCCGCCCATCGTCGGCGTGCCCTTCTTGGTCTCCAGATGGCTCTCCGGCCCGTCGAGGCGGATGGGCTGGCCCTCGCGCTGCTTGGCGCGCAGCCAGGCGATGACCGATGGCCCCAGGCTGAAGCTGAGGAAGAGCGAGGTCACCACCGCGCCGCCGGAGCGGAAGGTGATGTAGCGGAAAAGATTGAACGGCTCGAACCGGTCCGCCAGCGGGAAGAGGAGATGAAACAGCATGCGCCGGCTAGCCCTTGACCGTGACGGCGGCCTGGCCGCTCAAGAGGCGCGTGACCACATCGCGCATGCGCATCGCCGCCGAGCCCTTGACGGTGACGATGTCGCCGCCGCCGAGCCGCTCCGCCACCAGCTCGGCCGTCTCGGCGGCGGTGGCGCGGTGGGCGCCGCGCCGCTTCTTCGGCAGCGCGTCGAAGAGCGCGCGCATGTCCTCGCCGACCGTGAACACCAAGTCGATGCCGGCATCGACGATCGGCGCGGCGAGAGCGGCGTGCTGCTCGGCCGCGGATGACCCGAGCTCGCGCATGTCGCCCAGCACCGCGATGCGCCGCCCGCCCTTGCCGGGCACGCTCGCGCCCAGCACGGCAAGCGCCGCGCGCATCGCCGCGGGGCTGGCGTTGTAGCTTTCGTCGATGAGCTCGGCCGTGCCACCGCGGACCGCGATCTTGTGGCGCCGGCCGCGGCCGTCCAACGGCTCCATCGCGCCCAGCGCCGCGGCGGCCGCGCCGATATCGCCGCCCGCCGCCTTCACCGCCGCCAGCACGGCGAGGCTGTTCATCACCCAGTGCCGGCCAGGAATTGCGACGCAGTAGTCGACGATCTCGCCCATGACCGCCGCCGTCACCGCGCTTGCCGTCCCGTAGAGGTGGCAGTCGATGAGGCGGACGGCGGCGTCGGGGTGCGCGCCGAAGCCGAGAATGCGCACGATGCCGCGCGCCGTTGCCGCCGCCGCCAGCCGCGCGAAATGCGGATTGTCGCGGTTGAGCACAGCGGCGCCGCGTGGGGTCATGCCGGCGAAGATCTCGGCCTTGGCGTCGGCGATCGCCTCGACCGAGGGAAAGAAGCCGAGATGCGCCGGCTCGATCGTGGTGATCACCGCGACATCGGGGCGGACCAGCCGCGTCAGCGCGTCGATCTCGCCCGGATGGTTCATGCCCAGCTCGAACACGCCGAAGGCGGTGTCGCGCGGCATGCGCGCCAGCGACAGCGGCACGCCCCACTGGTTGTTGAGGCTGCCGGCCGAGGCGACGGTGCGGCCCTGGCGCTCGAAGGCGCGGCGCAGCGCCTCCTTGGTGCCGGTCTTGCCGACGCTGCCGGTGACGGCGACGACGACCGCATGCGCGCGCTGGCGCGCGGCCCGGCCCAGCGCCTTCGAGTGCGGCCTGCGTGTCGGCGACCATGAGCAGCGGCGCCATCGGACGAAACGCCCTCGGGCACGCGGCTCACCACCGCGGCCGCGGCGCCCTTGGCCAGCGCGGCGGCGACGAAATCGTGGCCGTCGAATTTGCGGGCCGACCAGCGCGACGAAAATATCGCCCGGCGCGACGGTGCGGCTGTCGATCGAGACGCCGGTCGCGCGCCAGTCGCGTGCGTCACCCGGCCGGTGGTGGCGGCAGCGGCCTCGGCCGCGGTCCAGAGCGGCATTACGTTCATCGCCGCGCCTCGGTCGATTCGGCGACCGCGGCGCGCGCTTCGGCGGCATCGCTGAAGGGCAGCACCGCGCTGCCGACGATCTGGCCGCTTTCGTGCCCCTTGCCGGCGAGCAGCAGCACATCGCCCGGCGCAAGCATCGGCCAGGCCGCGCGCGGATCGCCTGGCCGCGGTCGCCGATCTCGCGCGCCTTGGGGCAGGCGGCGAGGATGGCGCGGCGGATCGCCGCCCGATCCTCGCTGCGCGGATTGTCGTCGGTGACGATGACGCGGTCGGCGCACGCGTTCGGCGATGGCGCCCATCATCGGCCGCTTGCCGGGATCGCGGTCGCCGCCGCAGCCGAAAACGACGACGAGGCGGCCGCGGCAATGCGGGCGCAGCGCCGCGAGCGCGGTTTCGAGCGCGTCGGGCGTGTGCGCGTAGTCGACGATCACCGGCGCGCCATTGGGGTGCGAGGCGACATGCTCCATCCGGCCCGGCGCGCCCGCGAGCGTGGCGAGCGCGTCGAGCGCGACCGGCACCGGCACGCCGGTCGCGACGGCAAGCCCCAGCGCCGCCAGCGCATTGCTCGCCTGGAACGCGCCCATGAGCGGCAGCACGAGCGCCCGCCGCTCGCCCGAGCGCTTCGATCGTGATCGCCTGGCCGGTCGCCGTCGGGCCGCGCCGTGACGAGGCGCAGATCGGCCGCCGCCGCCGTGCCGAAGCCGATGACGCGCTGCCCGCGGCGCTGGCAGAGTGCCGCCAGGCGCACGCCTTCGGCGCGTGTCGAGATTGAGGACGGCGGTGCCGTCGGGCGGCAGAAGCTCGGCGAAGAGCCGCGCCTTCGCCGCGAAATAGGCTGCCATGTCGCGCGTGATAGTCGAGATGGTCGCGCGTCAGGTTGGTGAAGGCCGCCGCGGCGAGCGCGAGCCCGTCGAGGCGGAACTGGTCGAGGCCGTGGCTCGATGCCTCGAGCGCGACGTGATCGATGCCGGCGCGCGCCAGCGCCTGCAACGCGCGGTGGAGCGCCACCGGGTCGGGCGTCGTCAGGCTGCCGGGCTGGGCGAAATCGGGGCCGACGATGCCGAGCGTGCCGAGGCTCGCCGCGCGCCAGCCGTGGCGCTGCCAGATCTGGCGGGTGAAGGCCGCGACCGAGGTCTTGCCGTTGGTGCCGGTGACGGCGGCGATGGTGGCGGGCTGGGGCGCGTGGAAGCGCGCCGCCATCAGCGCGAGGCGGCGGCGCGGGTTGGCGTCGGCGATCACCCGCACCGGCGGCGAGCGGGCTTGCAGCGCGGCGAAGGGGGCGGCGTCGGCGACCAGCACGGCGGCAGCGCCCTTGGCCACGGCCTCGTCGATGAAGCGGGCGCCGTCGGTGCGGCTGCCGGGAAGGGCCGCGAAGAGAAAGCCGGGCTCAACCGCGCGCGAATCCGAGGTGAGGCCGGCGATCTCCGGATCGCCGCCCGAGATAGGCGAAGACGAAGGCGCTGTCGCCGTCCATGAGCTCAGTTAGCCGCAAGTTTCCGCCCCTGGCAGGCGAGGCAAGTCGACCATCAGAGAACGGCGAATTTCGGGCAAATCCTCGTCCACCGGTTGGATTCCCACGATCGAGGCCATGCGCTCGATCGGTCGCCTTGACCGCCGGGGCGGCGACCCAGCCGCCGGTGGCGAAGCCGAGCGACTGCTTGTTGCCGTGCGGCTCGTCGATGCTGATCAGGACGACGATAGCGCGGGTCGTTGACCGGGAAAGACGCCGACGAAGGACGACAACAGCGCGTGCCGGGCATAGTGCTGGCCCGCTGACCTTCTCGGCCGTGCCGGTCTTGCCGCCGACGAGATAGCCCGGGGCATTGGCGAGCTTGCCGGTGCCGTGCTCGACGACGAGGCGCAGCAGCTTGCGCATCTCGAGCGAGGTTTCCTCGGAGATGCACGCGCTCGCCCGGGACTCGGTCGCCGTCGGGATCGCGCTTCAGCAGCGTCGCGCGGTGCAGGATGCCGCCGTTGACCACCGCGCTCACGGCCGGTCGCCAGCTGCAGCGGGCTCACCGAAATGCCGTGGCCGAAGCCGATGGTCATGGTGTTGACCGGGCGCCACACCGCCGGGACGCAGCGGCATCGCCATCTCGTGCAGCTCGAATTTCGGCTCCGTCAGCAGCCCGAGGCGGCCGAGATAAGTCGCGCTGGCGGTCGGCGCCGGCGTCGAGCGCCATCTTCGCCGCGCCGATGTTGGAGGAGTACATGAAGATCTCGGGCACGCTCAGCCAGCGCCGCTGCGCGTGATCGTCATGGATGGTGAAGCGGCCGATATGGATCGGGTTGGTCGCGTCGTAGCCGCCCGTCATCGTCGTCGTATGCGAATCGAGCGCCATCGCGAGGGTGAAGATCTTGAACACCGATCCCATCTCGTAATCGCCGAGCGTCGCGCGATTGAAGATCGCGTCTTCGGCGTCGCCGCGCCGGGGTCGTTGGGATCGAAATCGGGCAGCGACACCATCGCCACCACCTCGCCGGTATTGACGTCCATGATGATGCCCATGCCGCCGATGGCGTTGAAATCGGTGATCGCCTTCTGCCGTCTCCTCGCGCAGGATGTATTGCATGCGCGTGTCGAGCGACGAGCTGCACCGGCGCGCCGCCGCGGCGCAGCCTGGCGTCGAGGCCGCGCTCGACGCCGGCAAGCCCGTTGCCGTCGGTGTCGGTATAGCCGACGACATGCGCGGCGAGGTTGCCCTTGGGATAGACGCGCTTGCCCTCGGGCTCGAATTGCAGCCCGGGAATGCCGAGACGGTTGACCTGCGCCTCCTCGCGCGGCGTGAGCTGGCGCTTGACCCAGATGAAGCTCTTGCCCGAGCTGAGCTTGGCAGAGAGCTCGTTCTCGTCGAGATCGGGCAGCACGGCGATGAGCCGGCGCGCCGCGTCTCTGGGGTCGAGCATCTGCTTGGGATCGGCGAAGAGCGACGGCGTCTCCAGCGTCGTCGCGAGCAGCACGCCGTTGCGGTCGACGATGTCGGCGCGGCGCGGCGCCGGTGCGACGGCGGGATCGCGGTGCGCCAGCCGCGGGTCGCCGTCGCCGAACACGGCGATATCGACGAGGCGCAACCCGATCACGGCGAAGGCCAGGCAGAACAGCGCCGCGGCGATGAGGAGCCGCGTGTGGCTGGTGTCGAGCGATTGGCGCGCCGGCCCCTCGAGCGGCGCCGGGCCGCACGGGTCGGGCTTGAAGTGCCGCGGGCGGCACGGGTTCTCGTCGCGCGGCGGGACGGCGTTCATCGCGCGGCACTCGTCTCGAAATGGGCGAGCTGCGGCGCCCGGGCGGATCGCGGGAAGCGGCGGCGCGGGCGGGCGGCGGGCGCCGGCGGGGCGGCCGCTTCGGGCGCTTGGCGCAGCGGAATGGCAGCGATGCTGCCGAGCTGCTGCGGTCTCGATCGGCACCAGATTGAGATAGCGCTTGCTGAGCGCGCTCAAGCGCGCCGGCTGGGTGAGGAAGCTCCATTCGGCCTTGAGCACGCGGATCGCCTCGCGGCTGTCGGCGATCTGCCGGTTGATGCGGGCGAGCTGGCTTTCCTGCTGCATCACTTCGTACTTCACCTGGAACATGGCATAGCCGACGACGACGACGGCCGCGGCCCACAGCGCCGTGCTCGGACGGATCATGGCGCGGCCTCCCACGCCGGCGCGGCGGTGCGCTCGGCGGCACGCAGCCGCGCGGAGCGGGCGCGCGGGATTGCGGGCGATCTCGGCGGCGCCGGCGACGATCGGCTTGCGGGTCGAGAAGGCGGAAGCTCGGCAGGGGCCCGCGGGTCATCGGCGCAGTGGCGCGCTCGCGCGCGCTGCGGTCGCTGCTGCGCGCGCGCAGAAAGCTCTTCACCGGCCGGTCCTCGAGCGAGTGGAACGACACGACGGCGAGCCGTGCCGCCCGGCGCGAGCAGCCGCTCCGCCGCGGCGAGCCCGCGCTCCAGCTCGCCGAGCTCGTCGTTGACGGCGATGCGCAAGCGCCTGGAACGTGCGGGTCGCCGGGATCGATGCCGCCGCCCGGCGGCACGGCGCCGCGCACGATCCGGGCGAGCGTCTCGGTGCGGGTGATCGGCGCCATCGGCCCGCGCGCGCACGATGGCGCGGGCGACGCGGCGGGCGAAGCGCTCCTCGCCATAGGCGTGGATGAGGTCGGCGAGCGCCGCCTCGGACAGTGTCGTTGACGAGATCGGCGGCGGTCGTGCCGCTTCCCTCCATGCGCATGTCGAGCGGCCCGTCGGTGCGGAACGAAAAGCCGCGCTCGGGCGCATCGAGCTGCTCGGAGGAGACGCCGAGATCGAGCGCCACGCCGTTGACCGCGGCGATGCCGAGCGGCCGCAGCAGCCGCTCCATCTCGCCGAAGCGGCCCGTCGACGACGGTGAGGCGGCCGGCATAGCGCTCGCGCGAGCGCCGCGCCGCGGCGCACCGCCGCGGGATCGCGGTCGAGCGCCACGACGCGGCAGCGCGCCGCATCGAGGAGCGCGCTGCTATAGCCGCCGAAGCCGAACGTGCCGTCGAGGTAGAGCGCATCGTCGCGCGGCGCGAGCGCGCCGACCGCCTCGTCGAGCAGGACCGGGACATGGCGCTGCGGTCATCGCACGCCGCCATCGATGCGCGGCGGCAGGGTCACGCCGCGGGCCCGGCTGCGCCGCTCCTGCTGGTGGCGCTCGAACCGCGCCGGCTCCCAAATCTGAAAGGTGCTGCCGTGGCCGACGAAGGCGGCGCCGACCCTCGAGCACGATGCCGGCGTGCTCGCACAGCTCCGGCGGCAGCATGATGCGGCCCTCGCCGTCGAAAGGGAGCTGCTGCACGTCGGCGAAGATCGCCGACATCGCCTCGCGCTCGTCGGAGAACTCGGGCAGGGCTCTCGACCCGGGTAGCCAGTTCTTCCATCCGGTCGATGCCGCTCGCCTCGAGCGCGCTGTAGTTGATGGCGGGATAGACGACGATGCCGGCAAAGCTCTGGCCGGCCAAGGCCGCGCGGAACGAGGCGGGAACGGATACCCGCCCCTTGCGGTCGACCTTGTTGACGAACGTCGAAAGGAACAGCGCCACCCCACCGCCCCCGACAATCCGCCCATCGGTGCAGGAGGGGCCTTGCGGCTCCATGCCCGCCCTGCCCGGCGCCACCGGCCGAACTCATGGGACAGGATGGGATATCATGGGACATCATGGCTGTCAAACGAAAGCGATAATAAAACTGGGGGTTAGCACCGCTTTCTCAGCCGGTAATTCTTACCGAGAGTTAGCGAATTTGCCTCCTTCCGAGGTCTAGTACCGATCTAGCCCATGAAATCCCATGGGCGGCATGGTTCTTGTTTCGTTCCAAAGCGCCAGACGGCCTGTAAGCCGGGTTCTGTCCCCGCCTTCCGGCGGGGGATGGCCATTCATCTGGGACGCCCGTTGCCGAGCGCCTCGCGCGACCGACCCGGACGGCGACGCGGAAACCCGCCCGGCCCGCGCGCTGTGCGAGCCTGCCGTCCCTACTTGGTCTTGCTCCCGGTGGGGTTTGCCCTGCCGCCGCCGTTGCCGGCGCCGCGGTGCGCTCTTACCGCACCATTTCACCCTTGCCGCTCGCCCGGCGCAAAGTGGCGCTGGCGAGGTTGGCGGTATGTTTTCTGTGGCACTTTCCCTGGGGTCGCCCCCGCCGGGCGTTACCCGGCACCGTGCTTCCGTGGAGCCCGGACTTTCCTCCCCCGCCTTGCGACGAAAGGCGGCCATCCGGCCGTCTGGCACCGACATATAAGGGGATCGTGGGCAGCGCGCGTCAAATTTCACCGCAAAGCGCGGCGACGGCGGCGATGAGGCCGCGCGTCTCGGCATCGGCGGCGCCGTCGCACAGCGACGGGCGGAAATGGCGCTGGAAGGCGGTGACGACGCGCGCGGTCTCCGCGTCGAGCCGGCCGGTGCGCGGCGTCTCGTAGCCGATCGCGGCGAGGAGACGCTGCCATTCGTCGATCGCTTCCGGCGCCCGCGCCGCCGGCGCCGCGGGCCATAGTCCGATGCCGGCGCGGGCGAGCCGGGCCCAGTCGAACAACTCGCCCGGATCCTGCTTGCGCTGCGGCGCCACGTCGCTGTGCCCGACGACATGGCGCGCCGGGATCGGATGGCGCGCGAGGATGTCGCGGCACAGGCCCTCGAGCGCCGCCATCTGCACTGCGGGAAAGGGGCGATAGCCGCATTCGTGACCGGGATTGACGAGCTCGATGCCGATCGCGGCGCTGTTGATGTCGCTGCGGCCGCGCCACGACGAAACGCCGGCGTGCCAGGCGCGCCGCTCCTCCGCGACGAGGCGCCAGACCGTGCCGTCCTCGTCGATCACATAATGCGCGCTCACCGCCGCTTCAGGCGCGCACAGCCGCTCGAGCGCCGCCGCAGCGTTCCGCATGCCGGTATAATGCAGGACGAGCATGTCGATGGCGCCGGCGCGCGGTCCGTGATTGGGCGAGGGGCGTTCGCGGATCACGGCGCGAGCTTGTTCCGCGCCGGCGTCACCGGGTCAATGTCGGCGCGCTTCAGAACGCGAAGCGGGCGATCAGGAACAAGACGCAGCCGACGCAGGCGCCGACCAGGGTGCCGTTCATGCGGATATATTGCAGGTCGCTGCCCATCGCGAGCTCGAGCCGCGCGGCGACGGTGTCGGCATCCCAGCCCCGCACCACCTCGGCGATGAGCGCGGCGATCTGGCCGCGCCACGGCACCACCGCGAGCGCCACATGCTCGAGCCCGGCATGGAGGCGAAGCTGCATCGCCGCATCGGCGGCGAGCGCGCGGCCGAGCGAGTCGAGCGCCGGCCGCCAGCGCCGCGCGCGTGCGCGATGCCGGCGCGGCGAGGTCCGCGAGCACGATGCCGCGCAGCTCGTCCCAGACTCGCAGCCGAGCCAGGCCTGCACCTCCTTCTGCTCGAGGAGGTGGGCCTTCATCTCGGCGACGCGCTGGCGCCACTGCGGCGACTCGACGAGCTCGTGCGCCATGTGCTCGACGCCGGCGCGGAACGATCGGCCGCGCCTCGCTGTCGGGTCGGCGCAGTTCCGCCAGGACGTCCTCGATGCCGGCGATGATGGTCGCCGCGATGCGGCGGTCGATCGTGCGCGGGACCCACCAGCGGCTGCGCTCGGCCACCAGCGCGTAGATGCGGTTCGGCGTTCGTCCGCGAGCGCGGCGTGCGCCGCCGTCGAGCGCGCGGTCGAACAAGGCGTCGTACTGCGCCGCTCGGGTGAGGAGCGTCACGCAGGTGGCCCAGGCATCGGCGCCAGCTCCACTTCGCCGAGCTGCTCCTGAAGGAGCGCGCGACGAACTCGCGCAGCGCGCGGTCCTCGAGCGAGCGGACCACCGGCGGCAGCGCGTCGGCGAGCCAGCCGGCGAGGCGCTCGCGCATTGTCCGGCACGGCGAGCCATGAAGCCGCGCGCCGCACCGGCGCCAGCGCCGCCAGCTTTGCCGCGAGGATCGCGGGCGCGAGAAAATTGCGCTCCACGAACCGGCCGAGCCCGGCGCCGATGCGGTCCTTGTTCCTGGGAATGATGGCGGTGCGCGGGATCGGCAGGCCGAGCGGATGGCGGAAAAGCGCGGTCACCGCGAACCAGTCGGCAAGCCCGCCGACCAGCGCGGCCTCCGCCCCGGCGTGCACGAGGCGCGAGCCAGAAGCCGGGCTGCGGCACGGCGCTGCTCGGCGAGAAAGACCACGGCGGCAAGCCCCAGACAGCCCGGTCGCGAGCGTGCGGTTGCGCCGCAGCGAGCGCCGCAGTCGCGCCTCGTCCGCGAAGGCCGGTACCGCGCCGTTGCCGGTCCTGCACTTTTCCCTCGCCCCTGGCCGCACCGCGCCAGCGCTGTGTTAGCGTCGGTATCGGCGACAGATCAACGGCGGGAGAACGCGATTGTCTTTCGGCGTCGGCGTCATCGTCTATTCATTCTCGGCAGCATCGCCGTGGCGGTCTGCATCATCGCCATTCCCGGCGCCGGCGGCGCGCCGGCGGCGCCGCAGGACCATGGCCATGGCGCACTGACCGCGCGCCGTGCGGGCGCTCGTCTTCGATGTGTTCGGGACCGTCGTCGACTGGCGCGGCAGCATCCTCGCCGAGCTGCAGGCCCTCGGCCGGGCCAAGGGCATCGCTGCCGATTGGGCGGGCTTCGTCGATGATTGGCGCCGCGGCTATCAGCCGGCGATGCAGCGGGTGCGCTCGGGCGCGCTGCCCTGGACCACTATCGACGGGCTGCACCGGCTCATTCTCGACGAGCTCATGGCGAAATACGCGCATCACCGGTCTGAGCGAGGACGAGAAGCGGCATCTCAACCATGCGTGGCACCGACTCGACCCCTGGCCCGATGCGGTGGGCGGGCTGGTGCGGCTGAAGCGGCGCTTCATCATCGGCACGCTGTCCAACGGCAACATGGCGCTGCTGGTCAACATGGCCAAGCATGCCGGCCTGCCGTGGGATGTCGTGCTCTCGGCCGAGCTGGCGCGGCATTACAAGCCCGATCCGGAAGCCTATCTGATGGTGCCGGAGTTGTTGGGATCTGGCGCCGCGCGAGGTCATGCTGGTCGCCGCCCATGCGTCCGATCTGACGGCCGCGGCGCGGCAGGGGCTGCGCACCGGCCTACGTCCGGCGACCGCTCGAGCGCGGCCCCGCCGCCCCGGCGGAGGCCGTTACGGACAGCGATTTCGACGTTGTTGCCGAAGATTTCGAGCATCTCGCCCAGCTTATGGGCGCCTAGTCCGCCGCTACCCTATAAAGCGGCTCGTCACATCACGCGGCGATCGGCGGTACGGCGAGCGAGGATTGACCCGCCGCCCGCCGTCGCGCGTGGAAGTTTGCCTGAAGCAGACTGCCGGCTAACCCCGGTTACTTCTTCTTCTCT
Organism: uncultured Alphaproteobacteria bacterium; assembly: GCA_963832575.1. Classification (GTDB taxonomy): domain Bacteria; phylum Pseudomonadota; class Alphaproteobacteria; order ATCC43930; family CGMCC-115725; genus DATJLY01. The sequence continues at coordinate 1,470,934 of CAWHUT010000004.1, read as the reverse complement.
GTCTTTGCGACCTGCTTCTGCTCCTTGTGCACCTGCTTCTGCTCGTTGTGGACCTGCTTTTGCTCCCGGTGCACCTGCTTTTGCTCTTTGTGCACATCGTGCTGCTGATGAGCCTCGCGAGCATGAGCCTGGCGGGCATGAGCCTGCTCGTCACGCCGGCGCTTGTCCTCGTCTGCGCGGCGATGCGCCTCTTCATCCCGGCGACGACGCTCTTCCTCCTCACGCCGACGACGGTCCTCCTCGGGGGTCTGCGCGAGCGCCACACCCCCTCCGACGATGGCGAGCCCCGTCACGGCGACGGCAAGATTACGGCATAGGTTGCGACGCGATAATGACATAGTGATACCCCCATTGCGGATGACCGTGCATGGTCGATCCGCCGCGGAGCCTACTGCTTTCGAGGGATCGCGATCAACCGCTGGTTTCTCAAAAAAGCACTGTTAATTTGCATTAATTTGTCACCCGGTTGCGGCGGTGGGCGAAAAGCGATTCAATCCCGGCCGGCAAGCGCATCCGGGTGAGCGATGAGCGTCCTTGGGCCCTGGCAGTTCTGGATCGACCGCGGCGGCACGTTCACGGACGTGGTCGCGCGCCGGCCCGACGGCACGCTCGTCACGCGCAAGCTGCTCTCCGACAATCCCGGGCGCTATCGCGACGCCGCCATCGCCGGCATCCGCGACATTCTCGGCCTCGAGCCCGAGGCCAAGCTGCCGCGCAGGCGCGATCGAGGCGGTCAAGATGGGCACGACGGTCGCGACCAACGCGCTCCTGGAGCGCAACGGCGAGCGCACGCTCGCTGGTCATCACCAAGGGCTTCGCCGACGCGCTCCGGATCGGCTACCAGAACCGGCCCAAGCTCTTCGCCCGCCACATCGTGCTGCCCGAGCAGCTTTACGAGCGCGTGGTCGAGGTGGACGAGCGCGTGACGGCGGAGGGCGAGGTGCTGCGCGCGCCCGATCCGCGGCGCGTCCGCGCCGATCTCGACGCCGCCTTCGCCGCGGGCATCCGCGCCGCCGCGATCGTGCTCCTGCACGGCTATCGCCATCGGCGCACGAGCGCCTGGTCGCGGACATCGCGCGCGAGGTCGGGCTTCACCGCAGATCTCCGTGAGCCACCGCGTGAGCCCGCTGATGAAGCTCGTGAGCCGCGGCGACACCACCGTGCGTCGATGCCTATCTTTCGCCGATTCTCGGCCGCTATGTCGACGAGGTCGCGGCGGCGCTCGAGGGCGTGCGGCTCCTCTTCATGCAGTCGAATGGCGGCCTCGTCGACGCGCGCCGCTTCCAGGGCAAGGACGCGATCCTGTCGGGTCCGGCGGGCGGCATCGTCGGCGCCGTGCGCACCGCGGCGATGGGCGGCTTCGACAAGATCATCGGCTTCGACATGGGCGGCACCTCGACCGACGTGTCGCATTATGCCGGCGAGTTCGAGCGCCGCTTCGAGACCGTGGTGGCGGGGGTGCGGCTGCGCGCGCCGATGATGTATATCAACACCGTGGCGGCGGGCGGCGGCTCGATCTGCGCCTTCGACGGCGCGCGCTATCGCGTCGGCCCGGAACTCGGCGGCGGCGGTGCCGGGGCCGGCCTGCTATCGCCGTGGCGGCCCGCTCACCGTCACCGATTGCAACGTCATGCTCGGCAAGCTCCAGCCGCAATTCTTCCCGCGCGTGTTCGGGCCGGATGGCGACGCGCCGCTCGACCGCGACATCGTGGCGGCGAAATTCGCGGCGCTCGCCGCCGAGATCGCCGCCGCCACCGGCGACCGCCGCACCCCGCGCGAGGTCGCCGCCGGCTTCCTCGAGATCGCGGTCGAGAACATGGCGAACGCGATCAAGCAGATCTCGATCGAGCGCGGCTATGACGTAACCGACCTATACGCTGTGCTGCTTCGGCGGCGCCGGCGGCCAGCATGCCTGCCTCGTCGCCGACGCGCTCGGCATGAAGCGCGTCTATATCCATCCGCTGGCGGGCGTGCTGTCGGCCTATGGCATGGGGCTCGCCGATTTGCGCGTCCTCAAGGAGGAGGCGGTCGAGGCGGGGCTCGCGCCGACGCTCATGCCGCAGCTCGACCGCGGTCGCTCGACCGGCTCGCGGCGGCGGGTCGGCCGAGATGCGCGCCCAGGGCATCCATCCGGACCGCATCGCGGTGCTGCGCCGGGCGCACGTCAAATACGAGGGCACCGACGCGCCGCTCGTCGTCGCCTGCGACACCCTGGCCGAGATCGTCGCCGCGTTCGAGGCGGCGCACCGGCAGCGCTTCGGCTTCGTCATGCCGGAGAAGCCGCTCGTCGTCGAGGCGGTGTCGGCCGAGATCGTCGGCGCGACCGACGCGGCCGAAGATCCGGTCTATCCCGTGCCCGACGCGCCCGGCGATCCGACGCCGCTCGCCCATGTCGCGCTCTTCACCGACGCGCGCCGAGCATCGAGGCGCCGGTGTTCGACCGCGACGCGCTCGATGCCGGGGCAGGCGGTCGACGGGCCGGCGATCATGCGCGAGGCGACGGCGACGACCGTTGTCGAGCCCGGCTGGCGCGCGCGCCTCGATGCCAGGCGCTATCTCGTGCTCGAACGCGTCGTCGCGCGGCCGCACCGGGCGGCGATCGGCACCGGCGTCGATCCCGTGATGCTCGAGGTCTTCAACAACCTCTTCATGGCGATCGCCGAGCAGATGGGCGTCGCGCTGCAGAACACCGCCTATTCCGTCAACATCAAGGAGCGGCTCGATTTCTCCTGCGCGCTCTTCGACCGGCCGGCTCGCTCATCGCCAATGCGCCGCATCTGCCGGTGCATCTGGGCTCGATGGGCGAGAGCGTGCGCACCATCATCCGCTCGCGCGGCGGCGGCGCCGATGGGCGCGGCATGCAGCGGGGCGACGTCTACGTGCTGAACGCGCCCTATAACGGCGGCACGCATCTTCCCGACGTGACCGTGATCATGCCGGTCTTCGCCGAGGACGATGCCAAGGGCCAGGGGCCGGTGCATTTCTATGTCGCCGCGCGCGGCCATCAGGCCGATATCGGCGGCACCACGCCGGGATCGATGCCGCCCGACAGCCGCAGCGTCGAGGAGGAAGGCGTGCTGATCGACGATTTCCTGCTCGTCGATGCCGGACGCTTCCGCGAGGGCGAGACGACCGCGCTCCTGTCGAGCGGGCGCTGGCCTGCGCGCAATCCGGCGCAGAACATCGCCGACCTCAAGGCGCAGGTTGCGGCCTGCGCCAAGGGCGCCGAGGAGTTGCACCGCATGGTGCGCCAGTTCGGGCAGAGCCGTGGTCGAGGCCTATATGCGCCACGTCCAGGACAATGCGGCCGAGCAGGTGCGCCGCGCCATCGACCACCTGAGCGACGGCGCCTTCGCCTACGAGATGGATGACGGCGGCGTGATCCGCGTGCGCGTCGCGATCGACCGGCAGGCGCGGCGCGCCACCATCGACTTCACCGGCACCAGCCCCCAGCGCCCCACCAACTTCAACGCGCCGAGTGCGGTGTGCATGGCCGCGGTGCTCTATGTGTTCCGCACCCTGGTCGAGGACGACATCCCCCTCAATGGCGGCTGTCTGGAGCCCCTGGACATCATCATTCCGCCGGGCTCGATGCTGAGCCCGCGCTATCCGGCGGCGGTGGTGGCGCGGCAATGTCGAGATGTCGCAGTGCATCACCGATGCGCTCTACGGCGCGCTCGGCGCGCTGGCGGCCTCGCAGGGGACGATGAACAACTTCACCTTCGGCAACGAGCGCTATCAGTACTACGAGACGATCTGCGGCGGCGCGGGCGCGGGGCCGGGCTTCGCCGGCGCCGATGCCGTGCACACGCACATGACCAACACGCGCCTCGACCGACGTCGAAGTGCTGGAATGGCGCTTCCCGGTGCTGCTGGAGAGCTTCGCCATCCGGCGCGGCTCGGGCGGGCAGGGGCGCTGGCGCGGCGGCGACGGCGTCATCCGCCGCATCCGCTTCCGCGAGGCGATGACCGCGGCGATCCTCGCCGGCCGCCGCCGCGTGCCGCCCTTCGGCCTGGCCGGCGGCGCGCCCGGCGCGGTCGGGCGCAACTGGGTCGAGCGCACCGACGGCACGAGGGAGGAATTCGGCGGCACTCACGCGGTCGCGATGGGCGCGGGCGACGTCTTCGTCATCGAGACGCCCGGCGGCGGCGGCTACGGCGAGGCGTAGGAGGCGCGCCGCAACAGAAAGCCGTGGCCATTATCGGGCGAGGCGACGAAGCCCATTCGCGCGAGCGCCGTCAGGACCGCCCGCACTTTGGGTTCGATCCGGCGGCCCTGCCGGAAACCGGTGGCAATCGCCGTGCTGTCCAGCGGCCGGTCCGCGCCCGCGAGCGCCGCCATGACGGCGGCGGTTTGCGCCACATCCTCGGCGGGGAACGCGGGCTTTGCCGTCTTGGCATTGGCGCCGACGAGCTCGGCCTCCAGTTGCTCGGCGCGCTCCCCCGGCGCTCCGAAATGCGGAATCTGATAGTCCGGCCGCAGCCAGCGTACGAGCCCGCGCGCCTCCTCGGCGGCACGCGCCCGGTTGAGGGCGACTAGGCGGCCGAGAATGTCCGCATCGGAGAGGTCGGCCGGCCAGCCATAGGCGCGCGCCACCGCCCGGTCGAGCCGGTCGTGCAGTTCTTTGAGGATGAGGACGAGCCCGTCATCGAAAACCCGCTTGTCGTCGGCATCGAGCGCCGCGGGCGCCAAGCCGGCGCGGAGCTTTTCCAAGACGTTGTACATCTCGGTCAGGGTCAACCGCGGGTGCTCTTCCTGGCGCTTCTTGCGATGCGCGTCGAGTTCTTCGGCGAGGGCGCGGATTTCGTCTTTGTCCGCATCCGATGCGTCGGGAAACGGAAACGGATCGAAGCAGCGCGACTTGACGTAAACCGGATCATTTCCCACGCCGAGCCATCCGCCTGCGCGCAGCGCGTAGCTGCAATGAACCCGCGAAGACAACACGCCGAGATGAAACGCATCGTCCGAAGCAATGATCGTCAGCTTGTTATCCGGCAAAACTATCGCGCCGAGAAACATGAAGTAGCGGTGCTTCGCCGTCTCGACCGTCGCGATATACCGCGTCAGCCCGTCGAGAGCGGGGCGAAGCTCGGTGCGCGGTTTTCCCATCACCCACCAATTCTCCGCATAACTACGCGCGTCGTTGGTCGGTGAATTGGCGAATTGCTTCTCTCGAGCCGCCTTCACAGTGGTCAGGAGGTGTTGATAGACCTCCGGAAAGTTCTTGCGAACGTATTCGCCGGATAATCCGAACAGATCGATCACCATGACGCCGCGCGGCCGGCCGGTCAGGTCGCGGCCGTTCCGATACTCGCGAATGTGCCGCTCCAAGCCGGGGCGCTTTCCGAGCCCGAGGAACGTGGCCTCGGCGGGAGTGACGATGAAGCCCGAGCCGTGCAGCTTCATGCCCGGCGAGCACAGACCGGCGTTTGCCTTCAGCGCAACGGTAGAGGTGACGTCGACCCCGACCGTCAGGTCGGCATTGATCGTGCCGACGCTTTCCTGGAACGCGATTTTCGGCTGGTCCGTGTCGAGGTCTTGCTCGGCGGTCACGTCGCGGAGAATGCCGGCCCGGCTTCCGGCCTCGCCCACCGTCATGGCGATGCGCACGGCCGCCGCATCGGGGCTCGCCCGCGTCCAGGGATGATCCGGGATCGCCATGACCAGCGACATCGGCGGCCGCCCCTTGAGGTGGCGTTCGGTGACGCGGCGTTGGAAGACCTGGCTGATGGAATTGGTTGTCACCAGGCCGAAACGGCGCAACACCGTGCCCTTCCGCGTCAGCAATTCGGCCGCGTGGTCCCACCAATACATCACGAAATCGGCACTTTCATTCATGCGCGGGTGGGCCTGCCACAGCGCCTCGGCATACCCGTCGCCAAGCCGCGCCCGCACATCCTTTCCGCCGATGAACGGCGGATTGCCGACGATGAACTCGGCGGCGGGCCAGTCCGGCCGGCGCGGGTTCTTGAAACCTCGATCTCCCGTTCGCCGTTCGGCGTCTGTTTGCGCAGCGGCCTGCCGTTGCGGTCGCGCGCCAGAGTGCGCTCGGCGGCAAGGACTGCGTCCTTGACTTCGATGTTGCGAAACGCGCGCAAGATCGGCTCGGACGGGAAGGCGGATTTCGTGCGGAAATGCCATTGCAGATAGCCGATCCAGAGCACCAGTTCCGTAATCCCGACCGCGCGCGGATTGACCTCGAGCCCGCGGAACTGGTGCGGATCGACGGTATGGCCTTCGAGCCCCGACAGCGCCTCCTGCCCGCCAAGGGCCACCAGCGCCTCGAGCACTTCGCCTTCGAGCCGCTTCATCAATTCCAGCGCGACATAGAGGAAATTTCCGGTGCCGCAGGCGGGGTCGAGCACGCGGGTGTTGCAGAGCCGGTCGTGGAAGCTGCGTACGGAGGCGATCGCATCCTTGTCGCGTGCTTCCGCCTTCTGGCGTTCCGCCGTGGACATCACCCGCGCCCATTCCGCGCGCAACGGTTCGATGATCGTCGCCACGACCAGGCGTTCGACATAGGCGCGCGGCGTGTAATGCGCGCCGAGCCGCTTGCGCTCGCCCTCGTCGAGGGCTTGTTCGAGAAGCGTGCCGAAGATCGCGGGCTCCACATCGCGCCAATCGGCGAAGGCCGCCGCCCGCAATTCGCCGATTTCCTCTTTTCCCAGCGATAGGACACCGCGCTCCCTAAAGAATTCGCCGTTGAAGCGGCGGACCTTGGCTTCGATGGCATGCGCAAATTCGCCGCGGTCCATCGCTTCCCAGAGCTGTCCGACCATGGGTTGGAACTTGGTGGGGTCGGCCTCGCATTTCAGAAGCAGATCGCGAAAACTGTTCGCCGGCAGCAGCCCGACGCTCTGCGCGAACATCGTGAAGAGACACCGCATCAGGAACATCGCCACGGTCTCGGGCGGATGCTGCGCCTTTTCCAGCGCCTTGGAAACGGCGGCCAGGCGCTCGGCGATCTGGCGCGTCACACGGGCGCTATGCTGTGCCGGATCGAGCGCGAGCGGGTCCTGCCAAATCGTGACGAGCCGTTCGCGCATGTCCGGGCTGCGCAGGTCTTCGAGAAAAATCCGGAACCCGTGCCGGTCGGGGAACTGCGCGTAATTTTTGCCCTGCAACGAGAAATCGGCATAGGCTTCGATGCAGTGGCCAACGTCGCAAATGAGAATGAAGGGCGGCCATCCGTGCGACGCGTCCAGGTCCTTCGCATAGGCTTCCGCCTGCTGGCGCGCATTCAGCATCAGCGTGTCCCAGCCACGATTGGCGCTGCGGCGGCCGCGGACCGAGGGCTCGGGCGACAAGGCTAGTTCGCTTTGGCCCGGGATCTGCTTTTCGCCATCGCGCTGGCGGCTTTGTTTCGCTTCGAGGACGAAGCACCCGCGCTTGTAGAGATCGATGCGGCGCGTCGTGAATGTGCCGTCGCCGTTTGGCTCCTTCACGGCGCGCTCGAAAACGTAGTCGTTGTGCCCTGTCGTCGCCGCGGCCGGTTCCGGTCGCGCCACCCCGATCGCGTCGCAAAGCTCCGTCAGGAACAGTGCGTAATTGGCGCGCTCCTGCCCACCCTCGCGGCCCTGCCATTTCGCAATGAAGGCTTCGACGCTCTCGTTCACGCCTGCCGGCGCTGTCCGCGGCACGCCCTCTGCCATTGGCTCGAATGTTCGCAATTAACCTCGTCCATGCCCTATACCACATCTCAACCGGGCATTGTATTCGTCCAGTCAGAGCCAAAGCGGCTTGGCGCAATGCATCGGTTTCGTGTGCTCGGCGCCAAGTCTGCCTTGTCCCTAAGGGTGAATTGGTCCACCATTCCGTCCAACCCTGGTCATTCGTCGGCATGTCGATCGAACGAGACCAAACGGTATCGCGCGCCTCGCCCTCAAGCGGCGTTGCCGAACAGGAGGGTTTAGGATGCTTACGACGCGTGCGAGGTCACACGTGGGGATGATGCGATGAAGCAGCGGATGCATCTGGCCTTCGACCTCTCCTATACCCATCTCGATGGGCGCTGGCGCGTGCCCGGGTCGTGGACCGGGCGGCTTTATCCCGATGTCGGCATCTACGAGGAGATCGCGCTCATCGCCGAGAGGGGCGCCATCGACATGATCTTCTTCGGCGATGGCACGGGCATTCCCAGCACTTGGCGCGGATCGGAGGAGGAGGCGGTGCGCTGGGGCATCCAGTGGCCGCGCCACGACGTGAGCCCGTGGATCCCGCTCATGGCGCGCGTGACGACGCATGTCGGCTTCTGCCTCACCTATGCCTCGACCTTCATGCACCCGTTCTATGTTGCGCGGCTCCTCAACTCGCTCGACCACGTCACCAACGGACGCATCGCATTCAATGTCATCACCTCGACGCGGCGCGCCGATGCGGCGAATTACGGCTATGACGAGCTGATGGAGCACAATTCGCGCTACGACCGGATGGAGGAGTTCATCGACGTCTGCAAGGCGCTGTGGCGCAGCGTAGCGCCGGACGCCTTCGTCTGGGACCGCGAATCCGGCGTCGTCGCTGATCCCGCGAAGGTCCACCCGATCAACCATTCCGGCCAGTTTTTCAATGTCCGCGGGCCGCTCAACGCGGTGCCATCGCCGCAGGGCCGGCCGGTCCTCATCCAAGCGGGCTCTTCGCCGCGCGGCATCAAGGCCTCGGCGCATTTCGCCGACCACGTCTTCGCGTCGAGCCAGGCGATGAATCTGCGCCAGCGCCACCGCCGCGACCTCGACGCGGCGCTGGTCGCCGAGGGGCGCGACCCGGCCGAGGTCGGAATCCTCTGGGGCATATCGCTGGTCGTCGCCGAAACCGAGCAGGAAGCGATGGCGCGCAAGGAGAACATCCTGAAAATGGTGCCGCGCGGCGAGGCGGTGGGCGCCTATCTCGCGCACAACGCCGGCTACGACTTCTCGAAAATTCCGGCGCGGTTCACGCTCAAGGAGCTCAACGAGCAGATCGCCGCCGTCAACGCGTCGCCGGTGGGCTTCGTCCACCAGCTCGCCAACGAGATCGGATCGACCACGGAGATCACGCGCGAGGAATTCCTGGAATACGGGCTCAAGAGCGCCACCGCCTATGACCGCACCGTCGCCGGCACGCCCGCCCAGGTCGCCGATTACATGGAAGAGGTCTTCGAAGCCACCGGCAGTCGCGGTGGGTTCATGTTCGCGCACCCCGTCGCGACGCCGCGCGACCTCTTGAGCGTTGTCGACTTCCTCGTGCCCGAACTCCGCCGCCGCGGCCGCTTCCGCGAGCAATACGAGGCGCGGACGCTGATGGAGAACCTCGCAACCTGATGCTGCGCCCGCCAAGGAGGACTTCAATGAAGCTATCGACCGTGCTCTCGGCCCTATTGCTCGCAGGCGCGCTGGCGCCCGGCGCGGCGCCCGCTTCCGCGGCGGACGCGGCGCACACCCTCAAGGTGCGGCTCTCCTGGGTCACTTCCGGCTATCAGGCGGCCTTCTATCTTGCGGCCGAGAAGGGCTGGTACAAGAAGGCCGGGCTCGACGTCTCGATCGAGCCAGGCACCGGCTCCGTCACCACCATCCAGCTCGTCAACAGCGGCCAGTACGACGCGGGCGAGGCCAACCTCTCGAACATGGTCCTAGCGCGCCTCCAGGGCATGGCGGTCACCTCGATCGCCGGCTTCTTCCGCACCGGCGACGTCTGTCTCATGGTCCCGCAGGATTCCGCGATCCATGGTCCCGGCGATCTCAAGGGCAAGAAGATCATCTTCACCGCGGGCTCGTTCGAGGTCCCCTACCTCGATGCCTTCCTGGCCGCGGGCGGGCTCAAGCGCGACCAGGTCGAATTCGTCAACATCGACGCCAATTCGCGGAATTCCATCTATGCCGACGGGCGGGCCGATGCCATGTTCGGAAGCCCCGTCGGCTCGCTCATCGTGATCAACAAGCTGCGCCCCTCGCGCGCCATCCTGTTCGCCGACTGGGGCCTCAATCTGCCGGGATTCGGGATCGTCACCTCCGAGGCCACGTTGAAGGCGAAGCCCGACGCCATGCGCGCCTTCGCCAGCGCCGTCGCCGGCGCCTGGACGTACATCGAGGCCGGGCACGAGGCCGAGGCCGTCGACGCCATCATGAAGGAAAGGTCCGCCGATCGCGTCGATGCCAATGAGATCAGACTGCAGCTCCACAACTCGGCCCCCTTCCTCACCAGCAAGGCGACCGCGGGCATGCCCTTCGGCGTGCAGTCGGAAGTGGACTGGAAGCAGACCCTCGCCGTCATGCAAAAAGCCGGCGCCATCCCGCCGGGCTCCAAGCCGGACGAATATTACACCAACGCCTATCTCGATCCCAAAGTGATCAAGGCACTCGGCAGCAGCTAGGACCTGTGCCCAACGAACCAAGGAAATAGCGCCGCGGATTGCGTCCTCATGGGGACGCCGAAGCCAATCACGGGGCCGGGATTTGCCGGGTTTCGCTTGGCGGTTCACCGGCCCATCGAATGAGAAGACCATGAGCCCCGACGGCGATTTTCTGCGTATCTCGGGCTTGGACAAGATCTATCCAGCGCGCGATGCCGGCATCGTCGCGCTCAAGGACGTGAGCCTGTCAGTGGGCGCCGCAGAGTTCGTGAGCCTTCTCGGCCCCAGCGGCTGCGGCAAGAGCACGCTCTTGCGCTGCATCGCCGGGCTCGAGCGGCCGACCGGCGGTACGATCATTCTTCACGGCAATGCCGTGACAGCGCCTCCTGAGGACATGGGCGTCGTCTTCCAGCGTGACGTTCTGCTCGATTGGCTCACCGTTCTTCGCAACGTTCTCCTGCCGGCGAGGATCAGACGGCGGCCGCTTGCCGAATGGCGGCCCAAGGCGGAGCGTCTCCTCGAACTCATCGGCCTGGAGGGCTTCGCCAATCGCTTCCCCTGGGAGCTCTCGGGCGGGATGCGGCAACGCGTCGCCATCTGCCGCGCACTGCTGCTGGACCCCGCGCTTTTGTTGATGGACGAGCCGTTCGGGGCGCTCGATGCCATGACGCGCGACGAACTCAACCTCGAACTGCAGCGCCTCTGGCTCGCCGATGCCAAGACCGTCCTTTTCGTCACTCACAGCATTGCCGAGGCCGTCTTCCTCTCGGATCGCGTCATCGTCATGTCGCGCTCGCCCGGGCATGTCGCCGATATCGTGACGGTCGATCTGCCGCGCCCGCGCGATCTCGCGATCCGGGAGACGCCGGCGTTCAGCCGCTACGTCGCTTGCATCCGGCAAATCTTTGAGGGCTTCGGGATGCTGCGGGGAACCCATGTCCGCGCTTGAGCAGCCCTCGTCCACCGCGCGCGCGCTTCACGTTGTCCTGGTCGTGGCCGGATTCTTCGGGCTTTGGCAGGTCGCGGTCATGGTGGCGAAGCCTCCGGAATATCTTCTGCCTGCGCCCAGCGCGATCTTCGCCGAAATGGCAAGCGCGCCTCTGTGGTACATGACGAACGCGCTGCACACCGTTGGCGCCACGCTGCTGGGGTTTGCGGCCGCGCTGGCCGTCGGAAGCCTTGCCGCCGTCGGCATCGTCTCCTCGCGCATCCTCGAGAACACGCTCTATACGCTTCTCGTCACCATGAACAGCGTGCCCAAGGTGGCCCTGGCGCCGCTCTTCATCATCTGGATGGGAACCGGCCTCGCATCCAAGGTCGCAATCTCGTTCTTGATCGCGCTCTTCGTGATCGTCGTCGATACCGTGCTGGGGCTGCGCTCGGTCGATCTCGACGCGGTCGATCTTTTCCGCTCGCTCCGGGGCGGCAAGCTGCAGACCCTGTTATGGCTGCGGGTGCCCAACGCTCTGCCGTACCTTTTCTCCGGCATGAAGGTTGCCATCTCGCTGGCGCTCGTCGGCGCCATCGCCGGCGAATTCGTGGCATCCCAGGCCGGGCTTGGCTATGTGATCCTGGCGGCGCAAGGCGCCTTCCAGACGACGCGGGTCTTCGCGGCGATCGTGCTTCTTGGCATTGTTGGAACGATCCTGTTCTTTATCACCGATCTCGTCGAGCGGCTCGTCTGCCCCTGGCATGTCTCACACCGCGCGCGCGACCGCGGCCAGGGATGAGCCCGGACCGTGCCGCCGTGAGCGCCCGTTCACGCCCGCGCGCGGGCGCTCGTCGCGAGCCACACGCCCGCCACGATGGTGACGATGCCGACGATGTGGAAGAGCTCCAGCTTCTCGCCGAGCAGCAGCACGGCGAGCGCGACGGTGAAGATCGGCAGCAGGTGATTGGTGAAGCCGGCCCGGCTCGGGCCCACGAGCTCGAGCCCGCGGTTCCACAGCATGTACGAGACCACCGACGCGAAGAGTCCGACATAGACCAACGCGGCAACCGACGTCCAGCTCAGAGTCGGGCTGCGCACGAGGATGCTTTCCGCTGCAGAGAATGGCGCCAGCGCGAGCGCGCCGATGACCGAGATCACGAACAGGAAGGTGATCGCGTCGAGCTCCGCCGGGCGTCGCTGCAGTAGCGCGCAATAGACACCCCACGCCGGCATCGCCAGCAGAATGATGAAATCGCCGGGATTGAAATGGAAGTTCCGGAGATGGCCAAGCTCGCCACGGTCGAGGATGATGAGAATACCGCAGAACGAGACCGCCATGCCCGCGAGCTGGCGCGCCGACACCCGCTCCACCCCTAAAAGGGCGGCCATGAGGATGATGAAGAGCGGCGAAGCGGAATACATCAGCGTGGCGTTGACCGCCTCGGTGTAGCGCAGCCCGGTATAGACCATCGCCTGGAAGAAGCCCGCGCCGGTGATGCCAAGGAGGATGAGGATGCCCCAGTGCTGCCGCAGCACCGCGCCCTTGCGCTTCAGCCGCGGCAGCGCGAGCGGCGCGAGAATGACCGCGGCAATGGTCCAGCGCCAGAAGGTGAAGGCGAGCGGCGGGATGTCGGCGCGCAGCGCGCGGCCGATGATCCAATTCCCGGCCCAGCTCAATTGGCAGAGCGCGAGCAGCACATAGGGGTAGAGCGCCGGCCGCCAGCGGCCTGGCAGGGAGGCCGGCAAGGCGGTCATCGCCGCCGCACGATCACAGCACTTCGACGGTGGGCGTAAAGATATAGCCGGTGCCGCGCACCGTCTTGATCATGGTCGGCTTCTGCGGATCGGGCTCGAGCTTGCGGCGCAACCGCCCGACCTGCACGTCGATGGTGCGGTCGAACGGGCCCGCCTCGCGGTTGCGGGCCAGGTCAAGGAGACGGTCGCGGCTCAGCACCTGGTTGGCATTGTTGACGAAGGCCGCGAGCAGGTCGAATTCGCCGGTGGTGAGCCGCACCTCGCCGCCCTCGGGCGAAACCAGCTCGCGCGTCGCCAGATCGAGGTTCCAGCCGGCAAAGCGCGCCCGCAGCCGGCCGGGAGCCTGCTTTTCATCGGCCCCGATACGTGCCGAGACGCGCCGCAGCACGCTTTTGACGCGCGCCAAGAGCTCGCGCAGGTGGAACGGCTTGGGCAGGTAGTCGTCGGCTCCCATTTCCAGCCCGATGATGCGGTCCACCGTCTCGCCGCGGCCGGTCAAAATGATGATGCCCACGCTCAATTCTTCGCGAAGCGCGCGGGCGAGGGTCAGCCCGTCCTCGCCCGGAAGCATCAGGTCGAGGATGACGAGATCGATTGGATCTTGCGCAAATGCTTTGCGCATGCTGGGGCCGTCACTGGCGACGCTGACGCGATAGCCCTCGCTGGAAAGATATTGCTGGACGACTTCGCAGATCTCTTTCTGGTCGTCCACCACGAGGATGTGATCGCCTGCCTTCATTGCGGCTTGAATTTGGCGCAAGTGCAGGCGCGTTGCAATATCGCTGCAGTCGGGTCGGCGCCGCGGTTTATTGCCGAATGCGTCACCGCGCACCGATTACGTGCCGTTACAATTTCTTACATAAATCGGCGGCGCCTGACATCAAGCGATTACACCAGGCCGGTAAAGTCTGGCTAAGGCGTTGCCGCACGTTGCATGAACGTGGCGTTGCCAGCGGCATACGCTAAGGGAGCGATGAATGGCGGACATCTGCAAGAAGATCGAGGAGGAGATTCCGCGGCTCAGACGCTACGCCAGGGCACTGACCCGCGACGTCAACGCGGCCGACGATCTGGTGCAGGATTGCCTGACGCGCGCGTTGAGCAAAGTCCATTTGTGGCAGAGGGGCACCGACCTCAGGGCGTGGCTGTTCACGATCCTGCACAACCAGTACGTCAATCATGTGCGGCGCGCCGTGCGGGAGGGCGCCGCGGTGGGCCTCAGCGACAGCGAGCCGCTGCTGACCTCGCAGCCCAACCAGGCCAAGCGCCTCGAGCTGCGCGATCTGGAACGCGCGATCGCCCGTCTGCCGGAAGAGCAGCGCGCGGTCCTGCTGCTCGTGGGCCTGGAAGGCATGCGCTACGAGGAAGTCGCGACGGTGCTCGACGTTCCCGTCGGCACGATCCGCTCGCGTCTGTCGCGAGGGCGCGAGACGTTGCGCCAGCTCATGGGGCTTTCGCCCGAGCGTATGCCCGAGCTGACGCGGACGGGACCGTTGCGTTCCCAGCCTGCGGTGCCGGGGCGCCTGCCGGGGCGGCTGCTGCCATTTCCGGCGCAACCGTCGGCCCGCGCGGCACGTCAGTTCGCCGTGCTGGGCGAACGAGGGGATGCATGATTGCGAACGGGAGCTCGCGATGCCAGTGCTGCGTGCTGAGGAACCGGTCGTGCGGCACCCGCGTTCAAGGAACGTAGCGGCGTCGCAAGGCGCCATATGCGGACGGTCCGGGCCGCCGGCGCTTGCGCAGGGCGGTCCGGTTTCCGCCAGTCCGGCTCGGCAAAGTCTCCCTGTCCGTGGGTTTGCCACCCGCACACTGGCCCCCGGCAAGCGATTGGCGGGGGCCATTTTTCACAAGGGAGGCCAGGCGCAAGGCGGCCTGACCGAAGAACGCAGGAACCATACCGGCCGAGACGCTGTTCTATTCGTTGGCACCCTGTGGCAAGCGCGGCGGAAGCGACGCGCAGGAGACCGGGGTGCGTCCGGTCTCCTCTGCCGCACCGAATTCTGCGCGATGGAATGATTGTATCGCGGCCCCGGTTCGATCCTAGGAAAAGCGATCCGGAGGCGCAGTCTGGGGGAACTCAGGCCACAGGCGCCCCTGCTCGGGCCCCGCGCGCGAGGTGAAACCTTCGCCGCGGTCGAACTGTTGACGGTGAGCGAGCGCCGCTGGCGTGCTCTGCGCCGGCGAACCTGTTTCGATTCCTACGTCAAACCGGCCGCTCGCGTCCGTATTTGGCGCTCGATGCGCATCTGATCCCAAGAACATCCCCAAGAACCTCGCTGTCATGCCCGACGCCACGCCACCCTCTCCATCGCTCTGGTACAAAGACGCGATCATCTATCAGCTCCACGTCAAGGCGTTCTTCGATGCCAGCGATGACGGCATCGGGGATTTCGTGGGGCTCACGCGCAAGCTCGACTATCTGCAGGATCTCGGCGTTACCGCGCTGTGGCTCCTGCCGTTCTATCCCTCGCCGCTGCGCGATGACGGCTACGACATCGCCGATTTCCGCGGCATCAATCCCGCCTATGGCACGCGCGCCGATTTCCTCGCCTTCGTCCGCGCCGCCCATCAGCGCGGCCTGCGCGTCATCACCGAGCTCGTCATCAACCATACCTCCGACCAGCATCCCTGGTTCCAGCGCGCCCGCCGCGCCAAGCGCGATTCGGCCTGGCGCAACTATTATGTGTGGAGCGACAGCGACAAGAAATTCGCGGGCACGCGCATCATCTTCCTCGATACCGAGACCTCGAACTGGGCCTGGGACCCGGTAGCGCAGCAATATTACTGGCACCGCTTCTATGCCCATCAGCCCGATCTCAATTTCGACAACCCGCGCGTGGTGCGCGAGATCCTGAACGTGATGCGCTATTGGCTCGACATGGGGGTGGACGGGATGCGGCTCGATGCCGTGCCCTACCTCCTCGAGCGCGAGGGCACGAGCAGCGAGAACCTGCCTGAAACCCATGCCGTGCTGCGCCGCCTGCGCGCCGCCCTCGACGAGCGCTATGGCGACCGCATGCTGCTCGCCGAGGCCAACCAGTGGCCCGAGGACGTGCTGCAGTATTTCGGCGACGGCAATGAATGCCACATGGCGTTCCACTTCCCGCTGATGCCGCGCATCTTCATCGCGGTCGCGACCGAGGACCGCCATCCCATCACCGACATCATGCGCCAGACGCCGGACATTCCGCCGAACTGCCAATGGGCGGTGTTCCTGCGCAATCACGACGAATTGACGCTCGAGATGGTGACCGACCGCGAGCGCGATTACCTGTGGAACCACTATGCCGCCGACAAGCGCATGCGGCTCAATCTCGGCATCCGCCGCCGCCTGGCGCCGCTGATGGAAAACGACCGGCGGCGGATCGAGCTGTTGAGCGGCCTGATGTTCGCGATGCCGGGCACACCGGTCCTTTATTACGGCGACGAGATCGGCATGGGCGACAACATATTCCTGGGCGACCGTGACGGCGTGCGCACGCCGATGCAGTGGTCGCCCGACCGCAATGGCGGGTTCTCGCGCGCCGATCCGGCGCAGCTCTATCTGCCGCCGATCATGGACGCCGTCTATGGCTATCAGGCGGTCAATGTCGAGGCGCAGACGCGCTCGCCGTCGTCGCAGCTCAACTGGATGAAGCGCCTCATCGCCGTGCGCAAGGCCAGGCGCGCCTTCGGCCGCGGCGACGTGCGCTTTCTCTATCCCGCCAACCGCAAGGTGCTGGCCTTCCTTCGCAGCCATGCCGACGAGACCATCCTTTGCGTCTTCAACCTGTCGCGCGCGCCCCAGGCGGTGGAGCTCGATCTTTCCGGCTTTATCGGCCGCTCGCTGCTGGAGCTCGGCGGACGCAGCGCGTTTCCGCCGATCGGCCCGAGCCCGTATCTCCTGACGCTGCCGGGGCACGCGTTCTATTGGTTCCTGCTCGATCCCACGCCACCGAACGATCCGGCATGGCGGGTGCAGTCGGCGCCGGAATTCGTGACGCTGGTGCTGCCCGACGGCTGGCGCAGCCTGCTCGGCCGTCATAACCGCCGCCAGCTCGAGAGCGAAGTGCTGCCGGCTTTTCTGGCCAAGCAGCGCTGGTTTGGCGCCAAGGAGCGCAAGATCGAGCGCGTCACCGTGGCGGCCGCGGCCGATCTCGACGGCGCGTTCCTGACCATGGTGGAGGTTGCCATCGCCGGCGGGAGCCGGCAGTTCTACAGCCTGCCGCTCGCGCTGCGCTGGGAGGCGCCCGACAACGATGTGTTGGCGCCGCTGGTGCCGGCAACGCTGGCGCGCGCGCGCCGCGCCCGGGCCGAAGGCGCGATCTATGACGCCGCCGCCGATCCGCGCTTTGCGCTGGCGCTCGCCGCGGCGGTGCGCGACGGCGTGACGCTACCGGCAGGCGAGGGCGGCACCATCGTCTTTCAGCGCACCAGCGCCTACGCGCGCCGCCCGCCGCCGGAGCAGCCGGTGGTCAAGCGCATCGGCGCCGAGCAGTCCAACTCCGCGCTCCTCATCGAGGACTATGCCGTCATCAAGCTCTATCGGCGCCTCGCGAGCGGCATCCATCCCGAGGTCGAGATGGCGCGCTTTCTTACCGAGACGGTGCAGTTCCCCAATGTGCCGGCGCTGATGGGCGATTTCGCCTATGTGCGCGAGGGCACGGAGGCGACGGCGCTCGGCGTGATGCTCGCCAATCTGCGTAATCAGGGCGATGCGTGGTCGCAGGCGCTCAACTATCTCACGCGCTACCTCGACGAGGCGCTGCTGATGGCGCCGCACACCGAACGGCCCGGCGACGCGGCCCCCGACCAGTCATCGCATCCGCTCTATCTCGAGCTTGCCGCGCAGCTCGGCAAGCGCACCGCCGAGCTGCACTGCGCGCTCTGTCCGGCCGAGGACGCGGCGCCCGAATTCGCGCCCGAGCCGTTGACCGGCCAGGATCTCGGCCGCGCCCGGCGCCGGGCGCGCACGACCGCGATGGCGACGCTGACGGCGCTGGCCCAGCGGGCGGGGAGCCTGCCGTCCCCGGCGCGCGCGCTGGCCGAGCGGCTCCTGGCCCGTCGCAGCTTCGTGCTGCGCCGGCTCGATCAGCTTCTGCCGAGCCGGGTCGCGGCGATGAAGACCCGTATCCACGGCGACTATCACCTGGGTCAGGTCCTGGTGATGCAGAACGATTTCGGCATCATCGATTTCGAGGGCGAGCCGCTGCGCCCGCTGGCGGAGCGGCGGACCAAGACCTCGCCGCTCGTCGATGTCGCGGCAATGCTGCGCTCGTTCTCTTATGCTGCGGCGACTGCGGTGCGGCAGATGACCGAGATCCAGCCGGCAGCGGAGACAGTGCTCACCGACCGTGGGGAGGAATGGCGGCGCCAGGTCAGCGCCGCCTTCCTCGGCCGCTATCGCGCTGTCATGGCGGGCACGCCTTCCTATCCTGCCGATCCCGCCGCCGCCGAAGCGCTTATCACCTTCTTCACGCTGGAGAAGGCGCTCTACGAGATCGGCTACGAGCTTGCCAATCGTCCGGCCTGGGTCAGCATCCCGCTCGCCTCCGTTATCGCCCTCATCGACCAGCCCGAGCGCGCACGCGCCGATGCTTAAGCGACGCCCGTCGCGTCAAAAGGCGCGCAAGATTTGATCGCCGACCGGGCGATGATCGGCCCAAAATTAATGCTTCCTTAACCAATTCCGCTCAGGGTAAAACTAATGCCCTATTACTGGTAGGATTGCCATGAAGGTCACCCAAGAGATTGTGACCGTTTGGGCCGAGCCGGACACGGAGACCGTTAACATCCTCCTGGCCGGGCTGCACATCACGCTCGATGCCGACGAGACGGTCCTGCTGGCGAGCGCTCTGGCCAAGAGCCTCGAGCGTTTGCGCGCTCAGCCCGCGCGCGAGACCGGCGACTCGGCCCTTCTCGAGCGCATCGCGACCAAGCCGGCCGAGCCGCCGGCGGTCATTGTGCGCAAGGACGAGGCCGCCAACCCGGCCGATGTGGAGGCCATGCAGCTTCGCACCCGAGCGCTCGTCCAGGCGAGCATCCGGGACAAGGGGCTGTCGCTCCGCGAGGAGCCGCGATCATGACCGCCGCGATCATCGCCGTGTCCCAGCGCAAGGGCGGCAGCGGCAAGACGACGCTCGCAGCGCACCTCGCGGTGACGTGGGCGGGCGCGGGAAATGATGTCGCGCTTGTCGACACCGATCCGCAGGCCAGTCTCTCCACCTGGCATCGCCGGCGCGAGGAGCGGCTGGGCCGCGGCCGCACCGGCCTCGATTTCACTGCCGTCACCGGCTGGCGCGCCGCCGGCGAGATTGTCCGCCGTGCTCGCGAGCACGAGATCGTGGTCGTCGACAGCCCCGCCACCGCCGACAGCGACGTGCGCGCGACGGTGCGGACGGCCGGGCTCGTGCTGATCCCGGTGCAGCCTTCTCCGCCCGATGTATGGGCGACCCTGGCGACCCTCGACCTGGCGCAGCAGGAGGGCGTGCCGGCGCTTCTGGTGCTGAACCGGGTGCCGGCGCGCGCCTCGCTCACCGCGGCCATGCGCGAGCGGCTTGCCCGTTATGATGTCGGCTTGGCCTCGATCGGCATCGGCAACCGCGTGGCGCTTGCCGCCGCATTCGCTGACGGCTGGGGCATCGTCGAAAGCGGTGAAGGCTCCGCTGCCGCGGCCGAGATCGCCGCCCTCGCCGCCGAAGTACTGGAACTCCTGCCACTCGATCGCCCGGTCAGCCTGCCGGAGAGCGCACCCGTATCGTCGGTGCAAGCCGAACGGCTGGCGACACATCCCTACTGAGACCCTCTGAAACCACCGGTCCCGCCCGAATAGGGCGGGGCGCCGGCGCTTGTCTCGCCCGCCGCGATCGGGGAGGATCGCGTCATGGCGGAAGCGGTCGAATGCGTCGTCGTCGGCGCGCGGCGTCGTCGGGCTGGCGGTGGCGCGCGCGCTGGCGCTCTCCGGGCGCGAGGTCATGGTGCTGGAGCAGGAGCGCTGGTTCGGCGCCGCACACCTCCTCGCGCAACAGCGAGGTGATCCATGCCGGACTCTATTATCCCAAGGACAGCCTCAAGGCGCGCTTCTGCGTCGCCGGCCGCAAGCTTCTCTATGACTACTGCGCCGCGCGCGGCGTGGCGCACCGGCGCATCGGCAAGCTCGTCGTCGCCTGCACCGAGGCGGAGGCCGCGTCGCTGCGCACCGTGATGGGCCGGGCGGCGGCCAACGGCGTCGACGATCTCGCCTGGATCGGCGGCAACGAGGCGCGCGCGATGGAGCCCGAGCTTTCCTGCCTCGCCGCCTTCCATTCGCCCTCGACCGGCATCATCGACAGCCATGGCCTGATGCTGGCCTACGAGGCCGATGCGGAAGCGGCGGGCGCGACCATCGTGCTGCGCGCGCCGGTCGCGGGCGCCGAGGTGCTGGGCCACGGCTTCCGCCTTTCCGTGGGCGGCGAGGAGCCGATGGCGCTCGACTGCGCGATCCTCGTCAACAGCGCCGGCCTCGAAGCGCCGGCGCTGGCGCGGCGCATCGTCGGCTTGCCGCCGGAGACGGTGCCGCGCGACTATTACTGCCGCGGCGTCTATTTCACGCTGTCGGGCCGCGCGCCATTCCGCCGGCTCGTCTATCCTGTGCCGGAGGCGGCGGGGCTCGGCGTGCACCTGACGCTCGATCTGGCCGGCCAGGCGCGTTTCGGGCCCGATACCGAATGGATCGACGGCATCGACTACCCTGTCGATCGCGCGCGCGGCGAGCGCTTCTATGCCGCCATCCGCAGCTACTGGCCGGGTCTCAAGGACGGCGCGCTGCAGCCCGGCTATGCCGGCATCCGCCCCAAGATCAACGGCCCGCGCGAGCCCTCCGCCGACTTCGTGGTCTCAGGGGCCGGCGGCGCACGGCGTGCCCGGCCTCGTCAATCTCTACGGCATCGAGTCGCCGGGCCTCACCGCGTCGCTGCCGCTCGCCGACCACGTCGTGGCGCTGCTCGCGGCGGGCGAGCGTTAGGGTCCGACGCGCCATGCGCGCGTCGCGCTTGCCCAAGCCGCGAAGCGGGGGCACCATCGCGGCCGTCACGGGGAACGGGAGATTGCCATGTGGTTCGCAGGAGCACTTATCGGCATCGTCATCATCGCCACCGGCGTCACGCTGCTGCCGGGCGGCACGCCGAAACAATCCCTGCCGCCCGTCGCCGCGCCGGCTGCCACGCCGCTGCCGCCGGCTGCGACCGGCGCCCAGCACTAACGCACAAGGCCAACCCTCATGGATGAAGTGAAGTCACCGACGCGCCCCGGCGTCGTGCCCAATAATCTCGAAGCCTATTGGATGCCGTTCACCGCCAACCGCCAGTTCAAGGCGCATCCGCGCCTGCTGGTCGCGGCCGAGGGCATGCACTACACCGCCGCCGACGGACGGCGCATTCTCGACGGCACCGCCGGGCTGTGGTGCGTCAATGCCGGCCACGCGCGGCGCGAGATCGCCGAGGCGGTGCACCGCCAGGCGCTCGAACTCGACTACGCGCCGTCCTTCCAGATGGGCCATCCCAAGGTGTTCGAGGCGGCGGCGCGCCTCGCGGCACTCTTTCCGGGCGATCTCGACCACGTCTTCTTCGCCAATTCCGGCTCCGAAGCGGTCGATACCGCGCTCAAGATCGCGATCGCCTATCACCGCGTGCGCGGCGAGGGCGCGCGCACGCGCCTCATCGGCCGCGAGCGCGGCTATCACGGCGTCGGCTTCGGCGGCATCTCGGTGGGCGGCATCGCCGCCAACCGCAAGCTCTTCGGCAGCCTGCTGCCCGGCGTCGATCACCTGCCGCATACCCACGACCGGGCGCAGCAGGCCTTCTCGCGCGGCCAGCCGGAATGGGGCGCGCATCTGGCCGACGAGCTCGAGCGCATCGTCGCGCTGCATGATCGCCTCCACCATCGCCGCCGTCATCGTCGAGCCGATGGCGGGCTCGACCGGCGTGCTGGTGCCGCCCAAGGGCTATCTCGAGCGCCTGCGCCAGATCTGCGACCGGCACGGCATCCTGCTCATCTTCGACGAGGTCATCACCGGCTTCGGCCGCCTCGGCGCGAGCTTTGCGGTCGAGCGCTTCGGCGTCATTCCGGACATGGTGACCTGCGCCAAGGGCCTCACCAACGGCACGGTGCCGATGGGCGGCGTCGTCGTGCGCCGCGGCATCTACGACGCCTTCATGTCCGGCCCGGACATCGCGGTCGAGCTGCCGCACGGCTACACCTATTCCGGCCATCCGCTCGCCGCGGCGGCGGCGCTTGCCACGCTTCGACATCTATGCGCGCGAGGATCTTTTCGCCCGCGCGCGCAGCCTCGAAGCGCTATTGGGAGGATGCGGTGCACGGCCTCAAGGGCCTGCCGCACGTCGTCGATATCCGCAATATCGGCCTCGTCGCCGGCATCGAGCTCGAGCCGATCCCGGGCAAGCCGGCCGCGCGCGCGTTCGATGCCTTCCTGCGCTGCTTCGAGCGCGGGCTGCTGATCCGCACCACCGGCGACATCATCGCGCTGTCGCCGCCGCTGGTCATCGCCAAGGCGCAGATCGACGGCTGTTCGGCATGCTCGCCGACGTGCTGAAGGCGGCCGCCTGATGCTGGTCGGCGTCCCCAAGGAGATCAAGACGCACGAGTACCGCGTCGGCCTGGTGCCCGGCAGCGTGCGCGAACTCGTCCATCACGGCCACCAGGTGATGGTCGAGCGAGGCGCCGGCGCCGGCATCGGCTTCGACGACGCGGCCTACGAGGCGGCGGGCGGGCGCATCGCCGCCGATGGCGCCGACGGTGTTCGCCGCGGCCGAGCTGATCGTCAAGGTGAAGGAGCCGCAGCCGCAGGAGATCGCGCTGCTGCGGCCGGGCCAGGTGCTCTTCACCTATCTCCATCTCGCCGCCGACCGGGCGCAGGCCGAAGGGCTGATGCGCAGCGGTGCCACCTGCATCGCCTATGAGACGGTGACCGACGCGCGCGGCGGGCTGCCGCTGCTGGCGCCGATGAGCGAGGTCGCGGGCCGCATGGCGGTGCAGGTGGGCGCCCATTGCCTGGAGAAGGAGCAGGGCGGCCTCGGCATTCTCCTGGGCGGCGTGCCCGGCGTCGCGGCGGCCAAGGTGGTGATCCTCGGCGGCGGCGTCGCCGGCACCAATGCGGCGCGCGTGGCGATGGGGATGGAGGCCTATGTCACCGTCATCGACCAGCTCGCTCTCGCGGCTCTACGAGCTCGACATGCAGTTCGGCTCGCAGCTCCACACGCTCTTCGCCACGGTGGAGAACATCGAGCGCGAGGTGCTGGCGGCCGATCTCGTGATCGGCGCGGTGCTGGTGGCCGGCGCGGCCGCGCCCAAGCTCGTCACCCGCGCCATGGTGCGCGCGATGAAGCGCGGCTCGGTCATCGTCGACATCGCCATCGACCAGGGCGGCTGCTTCGAGACGAGCCGCCCGACGACGCATGCCGATCCCACCTATGTCGAGGAAGGCGTCATCCATTACTGCGTCACCAACATGCCGGGCGCGGTGGCGCGCACCTCGACCTTCGCCCTCAACAACGCGACCTTGCCTTTCACCTTGGCGCTGGCCGGGAAGGGCTGGCGCCGCGCGCTCGGCGAGGATGCGCATCTGCGCGCCGGCCTCAACGTCCATGCCGGCCGCATCACCCACGCGGCCGTCGCCCGCGACCTCGGCGTGGAAGTGCTGCCGGCCGAGCGCGCGCTGGGGATCTGAAACCCCCGAGGGGAGACATCGCCATGCCCAAGGAATTGCCGCCCATCCGCCGGGTGATCACCGGCCATGATGCGAAGAATGTCGCGAAAGTGCTGAGCGACGGCCCGGCCACCAACGATGCCGGCACGCCCGGACGCGCACGTGTGCTGATGTGGTGCACCGATGCCATGCCGGCCGACATCGCCATCGGCAAGTCGATCGAGGACATGGGCGCGCGCAAGCTCGGCACGGCGCCGCCGCCCAACGGCACGCGCTTCACCGTCAACGACATCCCGCCGGGCACGACCGGCGCCATGCACCGCACCGAGACGGTCGACTATTGCCTCGTGCTGGTGGGCGAGGTCGATATGGAGATGGACGATACGACGATCCACCTCAAGGCGGGCGACATCGTGATCCAGCGCGGCACCAACCACGCCTGGACCAACCGCGGCACCGAGCCGGCGCGCATTGCCTTCGTCCTCGTCGATGCCAAGCCGCTGGGCATCGGCCATCCCGTCACCGGCACGGGCTCGGTGCCGGCGCGCTGAGGCTCAAGGCCCGAGCGCGCCGAGGCTCGGCATGACCAGGCGGTCGGTCGCCACCATGCGGTCGCGGTCACCGACGGCGATCTGCGCCTTCATGAGGTTCTCCAGGAGCGTGCGCGAGACCACGGGCGTCGGCGCGAAGAACGCGATCTTGCGGAAAAGGTCGTAGGTCGCGGCCACGTTAGCGCGCGGCAGCTTACTTGCCTGCTGGAGAATGTCGATCGCCGCGTCGCGATTGGCGTCATCGAGGAACCAGCGCACGGACTGGTCGTAGGCCGCCAGCAGGTGCTGGGCGAGCGCCAGATGCGCCCCGGCCCAGGCGCGGCTGACTTCAAGTCCGGTGAAGGGCAGATCGCGCGTGTCGTCGATGGTAAGTCCGAGATCGACGAGGCCCGCCGCTTGCGCCTCGAACAGCACCGGCGGCACCAGCAGCGTCGCATCGACCGCGCCCGATTTGAGGCCGGCCAGCCGGGCCGCCGTCGCGCCGACGACGATGACGTCATAGTCGCCCTTGCCAAGCCCGTGCGCGCGC
Organism: uncultured Alphaproteobacteria bacterium; assembly: GCA_963832575.1. GTDB lineage: Bacteria > Pseudomonadota > Alphaproteobacteria > ATCC43930 > CGMCC-115725 > DATJLY01. The sequence goes on along the minus strand of CAWHUT010000004.1, from coordinate 1,446,162 downwards.
ATCATGCGGCTGAAATAGATGGCGGTGATGTCGGTCGTGCCGCCCAGGGACACGGTCTTGCCTTTCAAGTCCTCGATGCGCTTGATCGTCGGCCGCGCGACGAGGCCATAGGGATTGGACTGGGCGACGATGCGCACGATGGCGATGGGCGCGCCTTTGTCGATGGCGTTGATCGGCTCCGGCAGCCCGGTGCTGGCGACGATGTCGAGCGAGCCGCCGCTCAGTTGCTGAATGGCCGACGCCGTCGAGGGCACATAGACGAGGTCGAGCGTCACCCCGGCGGCGGCGAAGAACCCCTTGCTCGTGCCGATCAAGAACGGCCACAGCGTGCCCGATGGCGAACCGATGGCGCCTGCCGTCACCGTTTCCCCTGCCTGCGCCGGGCCGAGCCCCGCTGTCACGATGATTATGAGCGCCGCGATTGCCGTTCGCATGTGCGCCTCCCCGCCGCTCGCTTGCGTCGGTACCAAGCTACGCCCGATCGAGCCTACGAATGCAAGGCCTGCGGCAGGCTGGCGATGGCTTCGTCGAGAATGCCGGCGCGGCGGCCGGCATCGAGATCGGCGGCGAGCGCACGGCGCACCGCGGCGATCGCGACCTCGACCGCTTCGATGCGCACCGCGGCGATCGCCTTGGCCTCTTCGAGGGCGACCGTCTCGCTCGCCAGGCGCCGGCGCCGCTCCAGCGCCGCTTCGAGCTCGCGCTCGCCCGCGGCCGCGGCGCGTTCGGCTTCGGTGTGGGCATGGGCAATGATGTCGGCGGCCTCTTTCAGCGCGTCGCGCTGCTTTTGCTGATATTCGGTGAGCGCGCGCTCGGCGTCGTGCGCAGGCGTCTCACCTCGTCGAGCTCGGCCTTGATCTTGGCGGCGCGCTGGTCGAGCGCGCCCAGCATCAGCGGCGACGCCTTCCACGCAAAGAAGCCGAAGGCGATCAAGAACGCGATGAGGACCCAGAATTCGGGATCCCGCGAGGAGGAACATCACGCCCGCTCCCGCATCACGTCTTCGACCGCGGCGCGGGCCTGTGCGACGTCGAGCTCGGCGCCGGCGATCTTCAAGGCGGCGGCGCGCGCCACGTCGACCGCGACTTCGCGCAGATGGGCGAGCGCCTCGGCTCTTGGCCGCGGCGATGCGCCGCTCGGCGGCGGCGGTCTCGGCGGCGAGCGTCTCGGCGAGCTTGCGCTGGCGCTCGGCGGCGGCTTGCGTTGAGGCGTCTCGGTCGTCGTCGCGCACCATCGCCTGCGCCTGCGGCCCGCGCCTCGGCGAGCGCGCGCTCATAGGCGGCGATCACCGCCTCGGCCTCGGCCTTCATCTGCGCCGCCTCGGCGATGTCGCCCTCGATCCGCTGCCGGCGCGGGCGAGGACGCCGCCGACGCGCGGCAAGCCCACCCACGCCATCAGCACATAGAGCACGACGAAGGTGATCGCGAGCCAGATGAGCTGCGGCGCGAAAGGTGGAGACGTCGAGCTGCGGCATGGGGCGCGCGGCGCCTCAGAACACGAACAGGATGAGGAAGCGCGATGGCAAGCCCGAACAGCCCGGTCGCCTCGGCCAGCGCGAAGCCCAGGAACGCGAACGGGCGTCACCTGCGCCGCGGCGGGTTGCGGGCGAGCGCGTTGATGAGGGCGGCGAACACGTTGCCGATGCCGATACCGGCGCCGACGAGCGCGATGCAGGCAAGGCCGGCACCGATCATTTTGGCGGAAGCGAGATCCATGTTCGTATTCCTCTGGTTGCGAATTGAAGGGGATGCGGCGCGCTCAGTGGAGGTGGAGGGCGTCGTGCAGATAGAGGCAGGTGAGGATGGCGAAGACATAGGCCTGCAGCACGGCGACCAGCAGCTCGAGGAAGATCAGCAGCACGTCGACGCCGAGCGGCAGGATGCCGAAGAGCGGCACGCTCGCGGCGAAGCCGGCGAAGATCGCCAGCATGGTGTGGCCCGCCAGCATGTTGGCGAAGAGCCGGATCGACAGCGTGAAGGGCCGGATGCAATAGGACAGCAGCTCGATCGGCACCAGCATGACGAGCAGCACCACGGCACGCCCGCCGGCACGAAGAGGGTGCAGGAAATGCGAACCCGTGCCGGACGATGCCGATGATGGTGACGCCGATGAACACCATCGCGGCGAGCGCGAAGGTGACGATGATCTGGCTGGTGAAGGTGTAGCTGTAGGGCACCAGCCCGAGGAGATTGCCGAACAGGACGAACATGAACAGGCGTGAAGACGAAGGGGAAATACGCCTTGCCCCCGTGCCCGGCATTGGTCTCGACCATGTCGGCGACGAACTCGTAGCTCATCTCGGCGATCGACTGCCAGCGCCCCGGCACCAGCGCGCGCCGGCGCGTGGCCAGCACCACCAGCGCCGTGACCAGCACCACCGCGATGCGTCATCAGCAGCGCCGAATTGGTAAAGGAGGCGTCGATCCCGAAGGGATGGAACGGTACCAGACGCTCGATCTTGAATTGCTCGAGCGGTTTGATCTCTATCGCCACGTCAGTCCTCGTCGTCCGGTCGATCCTCGGCCGCGCGTCGCGCCGTCCTGGCGGTACCCACCGCCAGCCCCATGCCGGCCACGGCGCGCCACACATTCAACATGCCCGCCGCGACGCCCAGGAAGAACATCACGATCATCCCCCACGGCCGCGTTCCGAGCCAACGGTCGATCGCCCAGCCGATCGCACTGGCGACCACCACCGCCCCCACCAGCTCGATACCGATGCGCCAGGCGAGCGCGAAGGCATTGCCCGATGGACGCAGATCCGCGCCGGCTGCGCCGGTCTTCGATTTTCCGTCGAGAGTACGCTTCGCCCCCTCGATCCGCCGTCCCAACTCCCGCAGGGGATCCCCTGCGTCGCCCTGTGTCATCAGCGGATCGCCCGAGCGCTTAAGCGGCCCTGGATCGGGCCGCGGCGGCGCCGAAACGGCGCGCACCTTAAGGGGCGCCTCGCGCCCGTGTCAAGCAGAGGACGGCGTGCGCTATGCCGTCCGGCGCAGCCGTTCCGCCGCCTGGAGATCGACGGAGACGAGCTGCGACACGCCTTTTTCCGCCATGGTAACGCCGAACAGGCGATCGACCCGCGACATCGTCAGGCGATGATGCGTGATGATGAGGAAGCGCGTCCACCCGGCCTCGGCGATCTCCTCGACGAGGGGCAGAAGCGGTCGACATTGGCATCGTCCAGCGGCGCATCGACCTCGTCGAGCACGCAGATCGGCGCGGGGTTGGTGAGGAAGACGGCGAACAGCAGCGACAAGGCCGTCAGCGCCTGCTCGCCGCCCGAGAGCAGCGACAGCACCTGAAGCTTTTTGCCCGGCGGGCACGCCATGATTTCCAGCCCCGCCTCGAGCGGATCGTCGCCCTCGCCGTAATCGAGGCGGAGAAACGCATGGCCGCCGCCGAAAAGCCGGCGTGAAGAGCTGGCGGAAATGCTCGTCGACCTGGGCGAAGGCGGCAATGCAGACGCTCGCGTCCCTCGCGATTGAGCGTCTGGATGCCCTGGCGCAGCTTGGCGATGGCGGCGACGAGATCGTCGCGCTCGGCGGTCAGCATCTGTAGCCGCTCCTCGACCTCCTGCGCCTCGGTCTCGGCGACGAGATTGACCGGCCCCATCGTGTCGCGCTCGCGCGTCAGGCGCTCCCAGCGCTGGGTGGCATCGGCGAGCGGCGGCAGCACCTCGTCCGCGGCGATGCCGACGGCGGCGAGGATCGCATCCGGCGCGCATTCGAGCCGCTCGCTCGCCTGGCGGGCGAGTTCGCGCTGCGCCTCGTCGGCCTGGTCGCGATGCGCCTCGCAGCGCACGCGCTCCTCGCGCTCGGTGGCGAGCGCGGCGTCGGCGGCCTTGGCGGCGCGCTCGGCGGCGGCAAGCCGCGTCTCGGCCGTCGGCGAGCGCGTCGGACGCCGGCGTTGCGGCGCTCGGTCGAGTGGGCGATGGTTGCGGCCAGCGCCTCGCGCTGCGGCCGCGATCTCGGTCGGGGCGGCGTTCCAACGACTTCGATTCGCGCAGCGACGCTCGTGGCGCCGCGCTTCCAGCGTCGCGCGCTGGCGCGCCGCCGCATTGCGCGCGCGCTGCCCACGAGGCGAGTCTCGCCGGTGCAGGCGTGCAGCCGCTGCCGGCGCAGCTCCGCCTCGCGCAACAGGCGGTCATGCTCGCCCTGGCAGGCCGTGTCTGGCGGCTGCGCGCCTCGCCGAGCTGTGCGCGCTGGCCGCGCCGCGGCGCGGGCGATGGCCGGATCGGGCAGCACAGCCAGTGCTTCGGCCGCCTCCGTGCCGTCCTGGCGCGCCTCGGCCAAGTCGGTGGCCAGCCGTTCCGACGCGGCTACGACCGCCTGGAGCCTGGAGGCGATGGCGGCGGCCTCGCGCGCCAGCGTCGCCTCGCGGTCGCGCGCCTCGGCGAGCTGGCCCACGGCATGGCGCGCATTTTCGCGCGCTGCGCGCTCGGCATCGCGGCGCTGGGCGGTGCGTCTGCTGCGATGCGGCAAATTCCTGCGCCAGACTCGCGATCGCGCGCTCGGCCTCGCCCAAGGCGTCCTCGATCTCGGCCAGGCGGTTGCGCTGGCGCAGGCGCTGCGCCGCGGCGCTCGGCGTTCCGGCGGCGCGGCGGAACCCGTCCCAGCGCCACAAGCCGCCGTCGCGGCTGACCAGGCGCTGGCCCGGCTTGAGCAGGGCCTGCATCTCCGCCGCACTCGGCCGCGTCGGCGACGATGCCGATCTGCTTGAGCCGCCGCGCCAGGACTGCGGGCGCCATCACCTGCGGCGCCAGCGGCGCGGCACCGTCGGGAAGCGGCAGCGTCTCGTCGTAATCGGCGAGGTCGTGCCAATGCATCGGCGCCGCTGGCATCGAGCGGCGCGGTGAGATCGTCGCCCAGGGCCGCGCCGAGCGCCGCCTCGAAGCCCGGCGCGACCTGGATGCCGTCGAGGATCGGCGTGAAGCGCCGGTCGCTCGCCGCGGCGAGCAGCTCGGAAAGCGCCTGCGCCTCGGCGCGCAGCTTGGCGCGGTTGCGCTCGGCCGCTTCGAGCGGCGCGCGCGCTGCCGTCTCCGCCGCCTTCGGCGGCGCGCAGTTCCTGCTGCCGCCGTCTTCGGCGGCGGCGCGGCTGGCCGTCGACCTCGGCCTCGGCGGCGCGCACCGCTTCGCGCGGCGGCGGCGGCGCGCTCGGCGGAGACGCTCTCGGCGTCGAGCGCGGCGCGCTGCGCGTGCCAGCGTCCGCCTCGCGCTCGGCCAGCCGCTGGGCACGCTCGCCGGCCTCCTGCACGGCGTGTGATCGAGCGCGGTGCGCCGCGCCTCGGTCGGCGGCGATCTCGTCGGTGAGGCGCGTCAGTTCCGCTCTCGAGCGCGCCGACCTCGGCGCGCGCGGCGCTCGAGCGCGGCCGCGGCCTGCGCCGCGAGCTCGCTCTTCCTGCGCTTGCGCGGCGACGAGCTCGGCGCTCTCGGCCGTCGAGCCGCTCGAGCGCGGTGCGCGCGTCGGCGGCCAAGCTCGTCCTCGCGCGCGATGTCGGCGGCGAGCTGCGCCGAGGCGCTGCTCGGCGGCATGGCGCGCGGCGGCGATGCGGCGCTCCTCTTCTTCGAGCGCCTGGCGCGCGAGCATGAGGCGCTGCAGCTCCGCCGAGGCCGCGGCCTCGCTCTGGCGCAGGGCGGGCAGCGCGGCCGCCGCTTCCTCGCGCGCGCGCTCGGCCGCGAGCGCCGCAGCAGTGCGGTCGGCGACGGCGCGTTCGGCCGCGTGCAGCCGCTCGACCGCCGCGGCGAGCTCGGCCGTGGCCGCCTGCCAGCGCAGATGCAGCACCACCGCCTCGGCGCGGCGGATGTGGTCGGACAGCCGGCGATAGCGCGCGGCCTGGCGCGCCTGTTTCTTCAAGCCGTCGAGCTGGGTGGCGAGCGTCGTCAGCACGTCCTCGAGACGCAGCAGATTGGCCTCGGCCGCCTTGAGGCGCAGCTCGGCCTCGTGGCGGCGCGAATGCAGGCCGGTGATGCCGGCCGCTTCCTCGAGCAGGGCGCGGCGGTCGCCGGGCTTGGCGCTGATGATGGCGCCGATGCGGCCCTGGCTGACGATCGCCGGCGATTGCGCGCCGGTCGCGGCATCGGCGAACAGGAGCTGCACGTCGCGCGCGCGCACCTCCCGGCCGTTGACGCGATAGCCCGAGCCCTCGCCGCGCTCGATGCGGCGCACGACCTCGATCTCGTCATAGTCGTCGTAGGGCTTGGGCGCGTCGTGGCGGATATTGTCGAGCCACAGCGCCACCTCGGCGAGATTGCGCGCCGGGCGGTCGGCGGTGCCGCCGAAGATGACGTCGTCCATCTCGCCGCCGCGCATGCGCTTGGCCGAGATTCTCGCCCATCGCCCAGGACAGCGCCTCGACAAGGTTCGACTTGCCGCAGCCGTTGGGGCCGACGATGCCGGTCAGCCCGGGCTCGATCACCAGCTCGGTCGGATCGACGAAGGATTTGAAGCCGACGAGGCGGAGCTTGGAGAAATGCACGGGCGGGTCACTCGCTCAGTGGCCGGCGGGGCTCGGTGCTGCGGCCGGGGTGCTGGCGCCCTCGCACCTTCGCGACGGGCTTGTTGCCGAGCGCCGCGGTCAGCGCCTTGGCGAACTCGTCGTAGGGCAGCGCGCCCACCACCTTGTTGCCGTTGACGAAGAAGGTCGGGGTCGAATCGACGCCGTATTGGTTCTGCGCCACGAGCCGCTCGTTGAGGATGCGGTCCTCGACCGCCTTGTCCTTCATGCAGGCATTGAATTTGTCGGCGCCGATGCCGCCCAGGAGCGCGATGCGCGCCAGCGCCTTCTCCGGGTCGTCGCTCGAAGACCCAGGTGCGCTGGCTTTGGAACAGCTCGTCGATGAAGCCGAAGAACCGCTCCGGCGGGGCGCAGCGCGCCAGCATCGCCGCCTTGACCGCGATCTGGTCGAGCGGATAGTCGCGGTAGATCAGCTTCGCCTTGCCGGTATCGATCCATTCCGTCTTCACCTTGGGCAAGGTGTCGGTATCGAACTCGGCGCAATGCGGGCACGTAAGCGAGGCATATTCGAAGATCGTGACCGGCGCGTCGGCTTGGCCGACGATGATGTCGTCGGGAGCCAGCGTCGGCACCGACCCGGCCGCGCGCGCGGCGCCGGCAAAGGCAAGGAGCAGGACAACGAGCCCACCAGATATTACGCATTTAGTCCTCTCATACTACCAGATGTTGATGCTAAGGCGACTTTTTTGGTAATGCAAGGTCAGGGAGCGGCCGTCCCGCGGCGTCACCGCTCGCCCGAGCCGATAACCGCCTCGCCGAGGCGGCGCAGTGCCTCGCGCAGCGCCGGATCCTCGATCCCGGCCAGGCGCCGGTCAAGGCCGGCCCGCTCGTCCGGGCTGAGCGGCCGCGGGCGCTTGCGGCGCCGGACGGGGCGGCGCGCGTCGGCGGCCCCTGGACCAGTGCCAGCCGGCTCACCGCGCGATAGCCGAAAAACGCGTTGATGCGCTCCAGAATGAGGGGCGAGCGGTGCTGGATTTCGGGCGCCAGGCCCGGCGCCACCCGCACGCGCAGCGTGCCGTCGCGCCGCTCGCCGCGCGGGAAGGCAAGGCGGTCGGGCGTGATTTTATCGGCCAGCTCGGCGCCGACGATGCTGGCCCATTCGGCGATGAGCTGGGCCGAGGCAAAGCCGCGCTTGCCCAGGACCGGCGCCGTGATCCGCGCCACCTCGCCGGCCAATCGCGCGGAGGCTGCCGCGCCGCCTTTCCACACGCCCCTCCTGACAGTGCCCGATCCGCCGTGCCATGGTAGCGACGATCCGCCGCCGCCGTCGAATGCCCAGCCCTCGATCACATGCCACCACCGCAGCCTGACGCCGCCGACCTTCTCGCTTGGTACGACCGGCACCGGCGCGAGATGCCGTGGCGCGCGCCGCCGGGCGCGCGTCCCGATCCCTATCGCGTCTGGCTCAGCGAGGTGATGCTGCAGCAGACCACGGTCGCGACGGTCGCCGCCCTATTTCGAGCGCTTCCTCGCGCGCTGGCCCGACATGCGCGCGCTGGCGGCGGCCGAGCTCGACGATGTGCTCCATGCGTGGCAGGGGCTCGGCTATTACGCGCGGGCGCGCAATCTGCACGCCTGCGCCCGCGCGGTCGTCGCACGCCACGGCGGGCGTCATTCCCGCCGACGAGGCGAAGCTGCGCGCGCTCCCCGGCATCGGCGACTATACCGCCGCGGCGATCGCCGCCATCGCCTTCGACCTGCCGGCGAGCGCGGTCGACGGCAATGTCGAGCGGGTGATGGCGCGGCTCTTTGACGTGGCGACGCCGATGCCGGCGGCCAAGCCCGAACTGCGCCGGCTGGCCGCGGCGCTGACGCCGTCACGCCGCGCCGGCGATTATGCCCAGGCGGTGATGGATCTGGGCGCCACCTTGTGCGCGCCGCGCCAGCCCAAATGCATGCTCTGTCCGTGGCGCCGCCTCGTGCCGTGCGCGGCTTGCGGGCACGGCCGAGCATCTGCCCCGGCGCGCGGTGCCGGCGGCCAAGCCGCTGCGCCACGGCATCGCGTTCTGGGTGGTGAGGGCGGATGGCGCGGTACTACTGCGCCGCCGTCCCGCGACGGGACTCCTCGGCGGCATGATGGAGGTGCCGTCGACCGCGTGGCGCGAGGCGCCCTGGGGCGCGGTCGAGGCCAAGACGCAAGCGCCGGTGCGGGCGCGCTGGCACGCCCTTGCCGGCGTGGTGCGCCACACCTTCACGCATTTCCATCTTGAGCTCGGCGTGCTCGCGGGCGAGGTGCGCGACGGCGTCACCGTGGGCGGGGTCTGGGTTCCCACCGACCGGCTCAGCGAGCACGCCTTGCCAAGCCTGATGAAAAAGGTGATCGCCCACGCCCGGCGCGGGGCGGCGTAGCGCGGTAGCGGCGCCTCTCACGCCATCTGGGCGCGGGCCTGCTGGCGCAGGATGTCGATCGAGACGGGCTGGCCCAGGCGCTCGACATACCAGAAGTCCCAGCCGTTGCAGGCCGGCGCGCCCTGCACCTCGGCCGCGACCTTGTGGATCGAGCCGCGCGTCTCGGCCGAGATCACCGTGCCGTCGACGCGCACCCGCGCGGTCCAGCGCCGGCGCGCGTCGAACAGCACTTCGCCGGGCTTCAGGAGGCCGCGCTCGATGAGGGTGCCGAACGGCACGCGTGGCTCGTCGCGCCGCGACTCCAAGGCGACGAGCTCGGACGACGCAGGGATCGACGGCGGCGATCCGCGCCTTGGCGAGCGCGCACGTAGTCGGGGTCGCGCTCGATGCCGATCCAGCGCCGGCCCAAGCGCTTGGCCACCGCGCCGGTGGTGCCGGTGCCGAAGAAGGGGTCGAGCACGAGATCGCCGGGCCTCGTCGCGGCCAGGATTGACGCGATGCAGCAGCGCCTCCGGCTTCTGTGTCGGATGCGCCTTGCGGCCGTCCACCTTCAAGCGCTCGACGCCGCCGCACAGCGGGATGAACCAGTCGCTACGCATCTGCAGGTCCTCGTTGAGGGCCTTCATCGCTGCGTAATTGAAGGTGTAGCGCGATTGGCGCTCGCGCGCGCACCACAGCAGCGTCTCGTGCGCATTGGTGAAGCGCCGGCCGCGGAAGTTCGGCATCGGGTTGGCCTTGCGCCAGACGATGTCGTTGAGGATCCAGAAGCCGAGATCCTGCACGATGGCGCCGACACGGTAGATATTGTGATAGGTGCCGATCACCCAGAGCGCGCCGTCGGGCTTGAGGACGCGGCGCGCGGCCTCCAGCCAGGCGCGGGTGAAGCGATCATAGGCGGCGAAATCGGTGAACTTGTCCCACTCGTCCTCGACCCCGTCGACGCGGCTTGAATTCGGGGCGGACGAGATCGCCGCTGAGCTGCAGATTATAGGGCGGATCGGCGAAGACGAGATCGACGGAGGCAGGCTCGAGCTCCGCCATCCGCGCGATGCAGTCGCCGACCAGAAGCTCCCCGCCCAGCGTATCCCGCATCGCCCCTTCAAGATCCCTGCCGTTCCCGCCGGGGCGAAACCATGCGCGCGTCGAGTTCGCCGCGTCAATATTTTTAGGGGAGTCAGGTGCTTAGAGGCTGCCGCTGCAATCGAACGCGAAATTGAGCTGGAGCGGCGCGAAGCTCATGCGGTGATGCGGCGTTGGCCCCAGCGCGAGGAGCGCCGCGCGATGCTCCTCGGTGCCATAGCCGGCATTGTGATCCCAGCCATAGCCGCCGTAACGCGTCGCCAGCCGCCGCATCAGCCGGTCGCGCGTCACCTTGGCGATGATCGATGCCGCCGCGATCGACAGCGACAACCCGTCGCCGCCGATGACGGTAGTGACCGCGCACGGCAGCGGCGGCGCGACGTTGCCGTCGACGAGCGCGATCGCCGGCGCCACCGCGAGCGCCGCCATGGCGCGGCACATCGCCAGCAGCGTCGCCCGCAGGATGTTGATGCGGTCGATCTCGGCGACGCTGGCCGCGCCGACGCCGATGACGGCGCCCGAGCGGCGCAGCAGCCCGGCATATTCCTCGCGCGCGGCGGGCGCGAGCTTCTTGGAATCGTCGAGCCCGTCGCGCAGCGCCCGCGGCAGGCGGCGGCGGTCGAGGATCACGGCGGCGGCCACGACCGGTCCGGCGAGCGGTCCGCGTCCGGCCTCGTCGATGCCGCACACGATCCCGGTGCAGCGTTTCTCGAAGGCAAAGTCCAGCATGGCCGCCAGCACACACGAGCGCGGCGGCCAAGGCAAGCGTTTCGGTTCAGGTCTCCACCGTCACCGCGCTGCCGAGGCCAAGGCCGAGCACCACATCGGCACGGCCGAGATTGACCGCGATCTCGGCGAGGCCGCAGGAATTTTCGTACCAGAACGCGGCACCCGGCGGCATGGCGGAGAAGGTTGGCGCCGGCGGGACAGCGATGCCGCCGATACGCAGTCGCGCGCCCGGCGGCACGGACAGCGCCCGCATCCCCGTCATGGCATTGCCGTAGTGGTCGATATAGACGATCTCGGCGAGATCGTCGGGCCAGTCCCGCCGGCGCGCCGACTCGGGCGGGCTCGGCGTCAGCGCCGGCCGGGCGCCGCGCGCGATGAGCGCGGCCGTCGGCGCGAAGAGGTCGCGGCCGTGGAAGCTCGCCGAAAGCCGGTCCGGCCGCCATGCGATCTCCTGCACGGTTGCGCTCGCGGCGCGGCGCAGAATGATCTCGAAGAGCCCGTTGTCGGGGCCGACGAACCAGCGCCCGTCGCAGGAAACAACGATGGGTGCCCGCGCCCCGCCGACGCCGGGATCGACGACCGCCAGGAATACCGCGCCGGCCTGGAACCACGGCGCATAAGCGGCCAGGAGATAAGCTGAGGCGCGGGGATCGCGCGAGGGCGCATCGGCGAAGAGATCGATCACGGGAATGCCCGGCGCCTCAGCGGCCAACACCGCCTTCATCTGTCCGGTATAGGGACCCGCCAGCCCGAAATCGGTGAAGAGCACGATCATGGGAGCGCGTCCCCGTGCTTCAATTCGCCGCCACCGGCGCGGCCACCATCGGGCGCTTGGTTCCGACGCCGATGAATACGGCCATGACGGCGGCGACAAGGCAGAGGATGCCGGCCGAGAAAAACGCGCTGAAATAGTCGCCGGTATCGGTGCGCAGGATGCCCGCGAGCCATGCCGCAGCGGCCGCGCCGACTTGGTGCGACGCCGCGATCCAGCCGAACATGAGCGCGGCATTCTCCTCGCCGAACGCCTTGCCCGCGAGCTCGACCGTCGGCGGCACGGTGGCGATCCAGTCGAGGCCATAGAACACCGCGAAGAGCGATAGCCCGTAGAAGGTGAAGTGAAAAGAATAGGGCAGGAACATCAGCGACAAGCCGCGCAGGCCGTAATACCACGCCAGCAGCTTGCGGGCATCGAGCCGGTCGGTGAGCCACCCCGACGCCGTCGTCCCGATGAGGTCGCAAAAGCCATCATGGCCAGGAGACCGGCGGCCACGACCTCAGGAATGCCGTGGTCGATGCAGGCCGGGATGAGATGCGTGCCGATGAGCCCGTTGGTCGAGGCGCCACAGATAAAGAAGGTGCCGGACAGGAGCCAGAAATCGCGCGAGCGGACGCCGTTCCCCAGCGCCGTCAGGGCCCGCACGGCCGGGTTGATGCCCCGCGGCGGCGTCGGCTGGACCTCGCGGTCGCCATAGCGCGGCAGACCGAGATCGGATGGGCGGTCGCGCATCAAGAGCGCCACGACCGGAATCATGAGGGCCGCTGCCGCGGCGACCACAAGCGATACCGACCGCCACCCGAAATTGACGGCGAGTGCTGCGAGCATCGGCAGGAAGACGAGCTGGCCGGTGGCGCTGCTCGCGGTCAAAACGCCCAGCACGAGCCCGCGGTGCCGTGTGAACCAGCGGCCCGCGATGGTGGCGCCCAGCACCGTGGCGACCATGCCGGTGCCCGACCCGACCAGCACGCCCCACAGCAGCACCATCTGCCACGGCGCCCGCATCAGCGTGGTGAGCGCGACGCCGGCGGCGAGGACGAGGAGCGACGTGCAGACCGACCGGCGGATGCCGAAGCGCTCGATCACGGCGACCGCGAACGGGCCGATCATGCCGTAGAGAAAAATGTTCACGGCGATCGCCGCGCTGATCGTCGCCGCCGACCAGCCGAACTCGTGCTCCCACGGGACGATCAGGATGCTCGGCGTGGCGCGCACGCCGGCGCCGACGAGCAGCACCAGGAACGTGATGACGGCAACGACCCAGCCATAGTGCAACGCGCGGGGGCGCATGCAGGCTCTCCTTGAGCTTTGACTTGTTCAGACTGCCGTCGGTTCGAAATCCGCGGTCGCGACTTTTTTAAGGACGACGCGAAGGTCGAGGGCCGCGTCGGTGCCGAAGACCTGCTCGAACCGGCGCTCGGCTTTCACCCAGAGCGGGCGCGCCTTCTTCATCAGCGCCGTCCCGGCCGGCGTCAGCGCGATGACGCGGCTGCGCCGGTCCGCCGCGGGCACGTCGAGGCGCACCAGGCCGCGCTTTTCCAGTGGGCGCAGAAGGTGGCCGAGCGTCGAGCGGTCCATCACCAGGACCGCCGCGAGATCCTGGATCGTGTAGGGGCCCAGGCGGTCGAGCTTGGCGAGAATCGCGTACTGGTTCAGCCCCAGCCCCACCGATGCCAGCGCATCGTCATAGAGCTTGGTCACGTGCCGCGCCGCTTGCCGCAGCGCGGAGCAACTGCAAATCTCCGGCACGACATCCGCCATGGCCCAGCCCTTCGTCACCGACCCGCACAACACAAGGTAAGGGCAATTACCCCTTTTGTCGAGGGCAATCTGACCGGGTGGCAGGACAGCGCCGGCGCGGCGTCAGAACAGGCTGAGCTGGTCGCCAGGCTTGGGCGGGTGGCGGAATAGCGTGGTGTCCAACTGGAACGCGCGGCCGCGCTCGAGCCCATAGCGCCGGCGCGCGCGCTCGAAGCGGATGCGCAGCATCTCGGCGTAAGGGCCGGTGCCGCGCATGCGCACGCCCCATTGCGCGTCATAGGCCTTGCCGCCGCGGCTCTGGCGGATGAGGGACATTACATGCTTGGCCTTGTCTGGCACGTGCGTGTCGAGCCATTCCTCGAACATCGGCGCGAGCTCCAGCGGCAGGCGCAGCAGGATATAGCTGGCGCTCGTCGCGCCCGCGGCGGCGCCGGCCTCCAGAATGCGCTCGAGCTCGGCATCGTTGAGGGCGGGGATCATCGGCGAGGCCAGGACCGCCACGGGGATGTCGGCCTTGGCGAGCGCCGCGACGGTGTCGAGTCGGCGCTCCGGCGTCGCCGCGCGCGGCTCCAGCCGCCGTGCGAGCCCGCGGTCGAGCGTCGTCACGGATAACGCGACGGCGGCGAGCCGCTCCGCCGCCATCGGCGCCAGGAGGTCGATGTCGCGCTGCACCAGCGCCGACTTGGTGACGATGCAGACGGGGTGGCGGAACTGGCGCAGCACCTCGAGGATGCGCCGGGTCAGGCCGAGCTTGCGCTCGATCGGCTGGTAGGGATCGGTGTTGGTGCCGAGCGTGATCGTCTTGCAGAGATAGCCGGGCTTGGCGAGTTCGGCCGCCAGCAGCTCGGGTGCGTCTTCCTTGAAGAAGATGCGGCTTTCGAAATCGAGCCCCGGCGACAGCCCGAGATAGGCGTGGCTCGGCCGCGCGAAGCAATAGATGCAGCCGTGCTCGCAGCCGCGATAGGGATTGATCGACCGGTCGAACGGCACGTCGGGCGAATCGTTGCGCGCGATGATCGTCTTCGCCGCGTCGCGGGCATAGACCGTGTCGAGCGGCGCCGCGGGTTCGTCGCCGCTGCCCCAGCCGTCGTCGATGCGGAAGCGCCGCTCCGGCTCGAACCGGCCGGTGGCGTTCCCGACCGCCCCGCGGCCCTTGCGCGCGATATCCGCCAGCACCTCGTCCATGGCCACAGCCTAAGCCGGCGTCATGAACAAATCAAGAACATATTCCCAACTGGCCCTCCGCCCCCGGCGCTGTTTACGATGGCTGCCAAAGTTCGGGAGGAGAATCTCATGACAGCACCGACGCGGATCGCCCTTGCCGCGGGACTTGCGCTTGCGCTCGGCGCTACGGCGGCGACGGCAGCCGGCAAATATGATACCGGCGCCTCCGAAACCGAGATCCGCATCGGCAACAGCGCCCCCTATAGCGGCGCGCTGTCGGCGACCAGCACCGGGTCCAAGATCGCGACCGACTACTTCAAGATGCTGAACGCCAAGGGCGGCATCAACGGGCGCAAGGTCACGTTCTTCTCCTATGACGACGGCTACAATCCCGCCCGCACGGTCGAGCAGGTCCGCCGCCTGGTGGAGCAGGACAAGGTCCTGCTCGTGTTCTCGATCCCGGGCACGCCGACCAACCTGGCGGTCGAGCGCTATCTCAACCAGCGTAAGATCCCGCAGCTCTTCGCCGCCGCCGGCGCGAGCAAATTCCACGATCCCAAGGATTTCCCCTACACCATCGGCTTCATCCCGTCCTACATGGGCGAGGGCACGATCTATGGCCGCTACCTCGTCGCCACCAAGCCCGATGCCAAGATCGGCGTGCTGCGCCAGGACGACGATTACGGCCGCGATTTTCTCGACGGCATCAACCGCGGTCTCGGCGCCAAGGCGAAAGCGATGCTGATCAGCGACCAGACCTATCAGCCGACCGACCCCACGGTCGATTCCCAGGTGGTGTCGCTGCAGGGCTCGGGCGCCAACGTGTTCATCAATATAACGACGCCGAAATTCGCGGCCCAGGCCATCCGCCGTGCCTACGACATCGGCTGGAAGCCGATGCAGTTCCTGAACGATGTCTCATCCTCGATCGGCGCCGTCCTCAAGCCGGCCGGGGCCGACAAGGCGGTCGGCATCATCTCGGCCGAGTTCATCAAGGACTTCAGCGACCCCGAATGGGCGAACGACCCCGGCGTCAAGGAATTCGGCGCCTTCATGCAGCAATACGCCCCCGATCTCGACCCGCACGACAAGTTCACGGCCGAGGGCTACATCGAAGCCCAGCTCATCTCGGAAGTATTGCGTCGCTGCGGCGACGATCTCACGCACGAGAACGTCATGCGCCAGGTGACGCATCTCGACCACGTCGCCTTCGGCATGCTGCTGCCGGGCATCACGGTGAACATCACGCCCACCGACTACAACACCATCGCCAACCAGCAGCTCGTCCGCTTCAACGGCAAGAGCTGGGAGCGCTTCGGTGAGGTGCTGAGCGGCCTTTAGCGGCGCGAGCGTGCCGCCTTACTCGCCGGCGGCGCGGTGCTCTTGCAGGCGCGGCATCAGCTCAACGAGGTTGCACGGGCGATGGCGGTTGTCGAGCTGGTGGCGGATGATGTCCTCCCAGCCGTCGCGGCAGGCGCCGGGCGAGCCGGGCAGCGCGAAGAGATAGGTGCCGCCCGCGACCCCCGCGGTGGCGCGGCTCTGGATCGTCGAGGTGCCGACCTTCTGGAAGCTGAGCCAGCGGAAAATCTCGCCGAAGCCGGCGATCTCTTTCTCATAGACCGCGTGGAAGGCCTCGGGCGTCACGTCGCGGCCGGTGACGCCGGTGCCGCCGGTGGCGATCACCACGTCGATGGCGGGATCGGCGATCCACTGCTTGAGCTGGGCGACGATCGCTGCCTGATCGTCCTTGACGATGCGGCGCGCGGCCACGCGATGGCCGCCGGCGCGGATCAACTCGACCAGCGTGCCGCCGGATTTGTCGTCCGCCTCGGTGCGGGTGTCGGAGACGGTGAGGACGGCGATGGCGACGGGAAGGAAGGGGCGCGTCTCATCAATTCTCGGCATAGCGGCCATCCTGCTCAGGCCCGGGATCGAGCGCGATATAGGTCGGCCACTTGCCAGCGGCAAGCGCGTCGAGATCACGCGTCGGCTGGCCCAACCGTTCGCGATAGATCCAATAATTCGTCAGCACGTGCTTGGCGAAGACCCGCCCCTCGTGCGAGGGGATGCTCTCGAGGAACAGCAGGGGATCGTGGCGGTACTCTTGGGCGAGCCATTGCAGGTGCTGCGCGGCCGCCGGCCCGCTGGTTATAGGCGACCGCGAACAGCAGCAGGTTCCCCTTGATGTGCTCGTCCGCCAGCAGCATGCGGACATATTCCTGCGCCAGCGTGAGATTGAGTTCGGGATCGGCGAGCGCCGCGCGCTCCTCCGCCTCACGGCCGCCCTCGCTCAAGACCAGCCCCGTGCGCTCGGCCATGTCGCGCGCCGTCGCGGGCATGAGCTGCATCAATCCCTCGGCGCCGGCCGTGCTGATGACGTGGGGCACGAACAGCGATTCCTGGCGCATCAGCGCGAATAAGCAGCGCGCGGTCGACCGTGAAGCCGCCCTGCGGCGTCCAGCGCGGTACCGGATAAAAGGCGCTGTCGTGGCTGCGGCCATCGCAATCGGCGAGCGTGCCCGCGATCTCCAGGCTCAAGGCGGCGAGACCAGCCCTGTCGGCGAGACCGGCCAGCGACTGGAGCAGCGCCGGATTATTGCCCGCGGCAAGCGCGCGCAATTCCTCGGCTGCGCGGCCGCGCTCGTCGACCTGGAGGAGGGCCAGCGCCCGCCGCCCGGCATCGAAGCCCATCACCACCCGCGCATCGAGCGCGGTGAACGGCTCGGCCGCGAAGTCGAGGTCGAGACCGGTCCCCAGCAGGCGTTCGGCGATGAGGCCATAGAGGGTGCGGGGATACGTGGCGGCGGCGCGCAGCCAATAGCTCACCTGCGTACGCTGGCGTGCGCGCAGCGCCACCCGCGCCGACCAGAAGGCGCCCGCCGATTTAAGCCAGCTCGAGCCCCCGGCGCCCTTGGCCAGCGCCTGGAAATGCTCGCGCGCGTCGCTAAAGAGGCCAAGCCGCCACGCCGCGAGCCCGGCATTCCAGTGCTCGACCGGCGTCAGGCTTTGGTCCTGTGGCGCCGGCGTCTGGGCTTTGCCGCCATCGGACGAGAGACTTGGCGATGGCGGCGCGGAGCTCGGTGCGGGTGTCGCCATCGAGGAGCCGCCGCGCTTCCGGGCCCATCAGCAGCGCCTCGGCCCGGCGCGGCGCTGTGGCGGCGAGGCTGCTAATCTGGCGCGCGACCAGCGTGGCGCGCGGCGACGGCTGCGGGCGATCGTCGTCGCCCGCAGCCGCGTCGGCCTCGGCCGCATCGGCCGCCGCCGCCGCCGCGACCGGCCGGGGCGGCGCCTTGGCGCCGTGCGGCTGGCGGTGCAGGGCCAGCTCGTAGATCGCCCGCGCGTCGGGCTGGTCGGCGTAGTGGCGCAGCCATACCACCAGCTCGGGATAGCTCGTGTGATAGTTCCTGGCGAGATAGCGCTGGGCCAACACGGGACCGAGCAGCAGCCTGTCGTGCAGCCGCGCGATCTCGTCGTCCGCCTCGCCCCAGGCGCCGCGCGCCTGTAACGCGAAGATGCGCTCGTAGCGCGCCACCGTGTCCGGCGCGAGGACGCGCGGGCAGCTCCGACGCGCGCAAGCTCTCCATGCTGGGCGCGAGCGTGGCCAGCCGCGCCGCATCCGCGCGAAACTTTAGTGCCTGTAGACTCCGAGCAGAATCATGGTGAAAAGGACAAGGATGGACGCTCGTCCTTTCGAGGTCTGACCCTTTCGAGCCTTGTAACCTCCCGCTTCCATCCAGCCCAAATAGACGAATAATCCGTTACTGGCAAGTATATTCTTTTTATATTCTCGTCGGTATGGTTACCAACTCGGGGTCCGTCTCGGGCGATTCACAGTCGAAATTAGCATTACTCTGGCATCTCGAGTTTTGATTGCGCAGACAAGAAATCACGCCACGCTTCACCTTTGCGCGAGGGCGAGCGCAGGAGAAACGATGGATGATATGTCGCGATCGCCGGCACGGTTTTCTCAAGCCCCGCCACGGTCGAGCGGAAACCAATGACCGCGCAGGCGGGTGATGCCGTCAGGCCGTCCCAGCATGGCGGCGGTGGCGGTGCCGCCGCACAGCATCACCACGCGCGGCGCAACCAGCGCGATGTGGCGCCACACGAACGGGAGGCACGCAGCGGTTTCCTCGCTGGTCGGCTTGCGATTGCCGGGCGGGCGCCAGAACAGAACGTTGGTGATGTAGGCGTTGCGCCGGCGGTCGAAGCCGATCGCTGCCAGCATGCGGTCGAGAAGCTGTCCGCTGCGGCCGACGAAGGGAAGGCCGAGCCGATCTTCCTCGGCGCCTGGCGCTTCGCCGATGATCATCAGCGGCGCCCCCTCGGCGCCGTCGGCGAAGACCGTGTGCGTCGCCGTGCGCTTGAGCGCGCAGCCCTCGAAGGCGGCGACCGCGGCGGCAAGCTCCTTGAGCGTGCGCGCCGCCGCGGCCGCAGCGGCGGCAGTCGCGGTGCTCGGCGCAAGGACCGCGGCCGGCGGGGGCGGAACCGGTTGAGGGCGCGGCATCGGCGCCGGCGCGCCGGCCGCTGGCGTTGTGGCTGCCGGCGCCGTGGCTGCCGGCGCGGCGCTCAGGCGGTCGTTCGGCGTCGCCCCGATCGCGTCGTCGGCGCCCATCTCGATATACCAGCGCAGGAGTTCGCTCTCGACCGGCGCAGTTGCCATGCCCCCCTCGCGCTTTCACTACCATCCTCTATAGTTAAGACATGGAACGCGAGCGGATGGAATACGACGTGGTCATCGTCGGTGCCGGCCCGGCCGGGCTCGCCGCTTCGATCCGCCTGAAGCAGCTCGCCGCCGCCGCAGGCCGCGAGGTTTCCGTCTGCATCATCGAGAAAGGCTCAGAGGTCGGCGCCCATATTCTCTCCGGCGCGGTGTTCGAGCCGCGCGCGCTCGATGAGCTCTTGCCAAACTGGCGCGCGGAGGGCGCGCCGCTCCAGACCGCGGTGGTCGAGGACCGTTTCTTGCTTCTGACCGCCCGGCGCGCCTTTCGCCTGCCGCCGCCGCCGCAGATGAACAATCACGGCAACTACATCATCAGTCTCGGCAATCTCTGTCGCTGGCTCGCCACCACGGCCGAGGCGATGGGGGTGGAAATTTATGCGGGCTTTGCCGGCACCGAGCTTCTGACCGACGGTGATGGCCGCATCGCCGGGGTGGCGACCGGCGCCATGGGCATCGGCAAGGACGGCGGTCCCGACCGCCAACTTCCAGCCGGGCGTCGAGCTTGCGCGCCAAGGAAACGCTCATCGCCGAAGGCTGCCGCGGCTCGCTCACCAAGGTCCTCACCGAACGCTTCGCTCTGCGCAAGGACAGCGGACCGCAGACCTATGCGCTCGGCATCAAGGAGCTGTGGGAGGTCGAGGCGGCCCAGCACCGCCCCGGCCTCGTCATCCACAGCGTCGGCTGGCCGCTCGATAGCCGGACCTATGGCGGCTCGTTCCTCTATCATCTCGAGAACCGCCAGGTCGCGGTCGGCTTCGTCGTCGGGCTCGACTACGCCAACCCTTATCTCAGCCCGTTCGAGGAGTTTCAGCGCTTCAAGACCCACCCTGCGATCCGCGCCGATCTTCGCCGGCGGGCGCCGCATCGCCTATGGCGCGCGCGCCTTGAACGAGGGCGGGTTCCAGGCCATTCCGCAGCTCGACTTTCCCGGCGGGCTGGTGATCGGCTGCGCCGCCGGCTTCGTCAACGTGCCCAAGATCAAGGGCAACCACACCGCGATGAAGTCGGGCATGGTGGCGGCCGAGACGGTGTTCCGCCGCCTCTGCGGCGACGTCGGCGCCGACTACAAGAGCGCGCTCGCCCAGTCCTGGGTCTGGCCCGAGCTGCAGGCCGTGCGCAACATCCGACCGGGCTTCCGCTGGGGCTTGTGGGCCGGGCTCGCCAATGCGGCGCTCGACACCTATGTCCTGCGCGGCAAGGCGCCATGGACGTTCCGCCACCATGCCGACAACCTCAGCCTCGAGCGCGCGAGCGCGGCGCGGCCGATCGTCTATCCCAAGCCCGACGGGGTCCTGACCTTCGACCGGCTATCGTCGGTCTTCATCTCCAACACCAATCACGCCGAGAACCAGCCGCCGCATCTGCGCCTCAAAGATGCGGCCACAGCGCTGGACGTGAATTACGCGCTTTACGATTCGCCGGAGCAGCGCTATTGCCCCGCCGGCGTCTACGAGATCGTGACCGACGCGGGCGGGCAGCCGCGCCTTCAGATCAACGCCCAGAACTGCGTCCACTGCAAGACATGCGATATCAAGGATCCGACTCAGAACATCGACTGGGTGTGTCCGGAGGGCGGCGGCGGCCCGAACTATCCGAACATGTGAGCAGAGCGCAGCACGGATCGTGTAGAGTGTAGCCATTGCTGCCGGGGCGTGTGCAAGAGCGCGCCGCCGGCAAGGTAGGTGCGAATGATACCTGTCTCAAAGGCGCGGCGCCTTGCCGCAGCGGCCGCCCTCCTGGCGGCCGTGGCGGCGTGTGCCATCAATCCGGCGCAGAGCGCGCACGATCCGCCGGCTGCTGCGACCGGCCCGGCGCCCGCTGCCACGGCGACGAGCCCGCTCGGCAACTATCTCGCCGCCCGGCACGCGCAGGAGATGCACGACTACACCGACGCCGCCCGGATGATGGAACAGGCGCTCAAGGACGATCCCGGCAATTTCGATCTGGTGCGCCGCACCTTCGCGCTGCGCGTCTCCGAGGGCCGGGTCGACGAGGCGGTGCCGCTGGCCCGCCGGATCATCGCGACCGACGGCAATTCCGGCCTTGCCGCGCTCGTGCTGGTCGTCGCCGACATCAAGTCCGGCAATCTCGACGCAGCCGCGTCGCGCATTCAGGCCCTGCCGGGCCAGGGGCCGCAGCGCTTCGCCTTGCCGCTGCTGCGTGCCTGGATCGAGGCCGGGCGCCACCATCCTGATCAGGCGCTTCAGGCCCTGCAGGAAATGGGCAGCCAGCCGGGGCTCGACCCGTTGCGCGAGCTCCATCTCGGTCTCATCGCCGACTATCTCGGCCGCCCCGAGATGGCCGCGGAGGCCTTCGCGAAGCTGATCGCGGCGGAGCCGCAGCCGACCTGGCGCATCGTCGAGGTGGTCGGCAATTTCGACGAGCGCCACGGCAAGAGCGACGCCGCGCGCCAGCTCTATGAAAGCTTCGCCGCTGCCGACCCCGACACCGACGCCTCGGCGGCTGGGATTGGCGCGTATCGCCGCCGGCACGGTGCCGCCGCCGATCATCACCACGCCGAGCGCGGGCGCGGCCGAGGCGCTGTTCGATCTCGGCAGCCTGCTCGATCAGCGCGACACGATCGATGCGGCGCTCATCTATGTCAGGCTCGCGTTGGCGCTCGAGCCGAACTTTCCCGCTGGCGCAGCTTCTCGCCGGCGAGATCCGCGAGAGCCAGGACCGAACCGCGGACGCGCTCGCGCTCTATCGCTCCGTCGATCCGCACTCGCCGCTCGCCTGGTCGGCGCAGGCTGCGGGCGGCGCTCGCGCTCGATGCGGCTCGGGCGCACCGACGAGGCGGTGGCCGATCTGCGCGCCATGGCGAGCGAGCGCCCGACGCAGTCCGAGCCGCTCGTCGAGCTGGGCGATGTCCTGCGCGCGCACGACCGTTTCGACGAGGCGGCGCAGGCCTATGATGCGGCGATCGCGCGGCTGGCCCAAGGTCGACAAGACGTCCTGGCGCCTCTTCTACGACCGCGGCGTGGCGTTGCGAGCGCTCGGGCCAATGGCCGCGCGCCGAGGCCGATCTCAAGCACGCGCTACGCGCTCGACCCCGACCAGCCGATGGTGCTGAACTATCTCGGCTATTCCTGGATCGACAAGGGCGAGAACCTGCCCGAGGCGCTGCAAGATGATCAGCGCGCGGTCGAGCTGCGCCCCAACGACGGCTATATCGTCGACAGCCTCGGCTGGGCGTTCTATCGCCTCGGCGATTTCTCGCACGCGACCCAGTTCCTCGAACGCGCGATCGAGCTGCTGCCGGAGGATCCGACGATCAACGATCATCTGGGCGATGTCTATTGGCGCACCGGGCGGATCGCCGAGGCGCGCTCCCAATGGCGCCGCGCGCTGCAGTTCGGCCCCGAGCCGGGCGACGCCAAGAGCATCGAAACCAAGCTCGACCACGGCCTCGAGCAAGCCGCCGCAGGCGCTGAGCGGCGGCTGAGCCGGCGCGCCCATCGATGCCGCCGGCGAGCCGGCGCCGGCGAAGCTCAATCTCTATCTGCATGTCACCGGGCGCCGGACGCGACGGCTATCATCTGCTCGACAGCCTGGTCGGCCTTCGCCGACATCGCCGACGAGGTCGACGCGGCGCCGGCGGCGGCTCTGTCGCTCGCATCTCGCGGGACCGTTCGCCGCTGCCTTCGCCGGACCGGTCGAGGACAATCTCGTCTGGCGCGCGGCGATGGTTCTGGCCCGCCACCTCGGCCGCGCTCCGGCGGCGGCGCTGACGCTCGTAAAGAACCTGCCTGTCGCGTCCGGCATCGGCGGCGGCTCGAGCGATGCGGCGGCGACCCTGAAGGCGCTTGCCGCGCTGTGGCAGGCGCCGCTTGGCGCGAGACGTGCTCGGCGACGCTGGGCCTGACGCTCGGTGCCGATGTTCCGGTCTGCCTGGCGCGCGCGCACCGCGTGGCTCGGCGGCATCGGCGAGGAGGTCGCGCCGGCGCCGCCTTTGCCGCCGGTCGCAGTGGTGCTGGCCAATCCCGGGATCGCGCTGGCGACGGCGGCGGTCTTCAAGCGCCCGCACGGGCGCGTTCTCGCCGCCGGCACGCTTTGACGACGTGCCGCGCGATGCCGCCCATCTCGCCGCGCTGATCGCGCCGCGCCGCAATGATCTCACCGCAGCCGCGACGGCGCTGGTGCCGGAGATCGGCGCGGTGCTGGCGCGGCTGGACGCGATGCGAGGGCGCCCTCCTCGCGCGCATGAGCGGCAGCGGCGCGACCGCGTTTGCGCTTTTTGCCGACGCGCAGGCCGCCGCTTCCGCCGCAGCGCGCTTGCGCGCCGCCGAGCCGCGCTGGTGGGTGGCCGCCGGGACGCTGTTGCCCTGAGCCCTCAGGCCCGCGATACGCCGTAGAGCGGCACGTCGCCTTCCTTGCCGCGCAGCTTCATCGCTTCGAGCTTTTCCGTGCGTACGCCCGCGGGCAAGGGGCCGACCGCCTGGAGCACGGCGTCGGAGACGATGTAGTCGCGCCCCGTCGTGCGGCAGGCGCCCTCGATCCGGGACGTCGTGTTCATGGTGTCGCCGAGGAGCACGATCTCGCGCTTGACGTCGCCCATTTCGCCGACGACCAGCGAGCCGGCGTGCAGCCCGCCGCGCAACCGCGGCTCGACGCCGAAGCTGCGCTGGTACTCCTCGCGCCGCTGGGCGAGCGCGTCGGCGATGGCGAAAAGGCAGGTGATGCAGGCGCCGTCGCGGGCGCCGCGGGCGAGCGACCAGGTGACGATGATCTCGTCGCCGACATAGCGGTAGATCTCGCCGCCGGACTCGATCACGGGATCGGTGACATCGAAGAAGACGCGGTTGAGGAAGCGATGGAAGGTCTGGTCGCCGAGCCGCTCGGCGATGGCGGTGGAATCGCGCAGATCGAGAAACAGCACGATCCTGCGTTCCGCGCGCGGCCGGTGATAGCGGCCGGTGATGAGTGCCAGGAGCGTGCGCGGGCCGAACAGACCGCGCAGCGTGAAGCCGAAATTGATGACGAACGCCACCGCGAACGCGTAGAGGAGATTGCGTCCGGAGATCGTCCCGCCCCCGATCGGTGTCGCCGCTACGAGCTCGTAGAGCGCCACGGCGAGCTTGCTCGCCCCCACGAAGATGACGCCATAAATCACGGTGCGCAGCCCGAAGGCCATCGTCACCGGCAGGCGGCGCACCAGGGGCGAGGTCCCGACCTGGGGCAGGGCCTCGAGCCCGGAAATCAGAAATCCGCTAAGCCCTCCGGCGATGGTCGCGATCACGATGCCGGGGCGCGGCGCCCCCGTCCGCACCGCATAGAGGGCGGCGAGGGCCGCCGCCGCCACTGTCACGCCGGCGACGATCCGCAGCCGCAGAACGGTTCTCTCGCGCACTCCCCGCATCCCCCCTTGCGCCGGCGCCCGGCGCATTAAAGCACGGATGGCGGCTTGACGCGTTGACGGTGGCATTGCTGCACTTCTGCTTATAAGCTGGCGCCCGTGGAGCCGGGGGGAGCGCGGTCGATGGCAAAGATCCAGGACGCCTTGAGCCGCCTTGAAGGCGCCATCGCGCATCTTGAGCGTGCGGTTGTCGCCGACGGCGGCGGCGAGCGACGATTCGCCGCGGCAAAGGCCGACTACGCCGCCCTCGCCGAGACCACCGATACCGTCGCCGAGCGTCTCGATGCCGTGATCGAACGGCTCGATCGCATGCTGGAGGGCTGATGCCGCAGGTCACCGTCACGGTCAACGGCCATCCCTATTCCGTAGCCTGCGATCCCGGCGAGGAGCAGCGCATCCGCGAGCTTGCCCGCATCGTCGACGCCAAGGTCCAGGGCTTCGTGCAGCAATCGCCGCGCGCGGGCGAGGCGCGCCTCCTGATGCTGGCGGCGCTGGTTCTGGCCGACGAACTCAGCCGAGGCGAACGACGCGCAAAAGCGCCTTGCCGCCGCCGCTGCGGCCGCGGGCGGCGACGATCCGGTGCTGGCCGACAGCATCGACCGCCTGGCCCGCCGCATCGAGGCGGTTGCGCAACGGCTCGAGGCGGGCCAGATATAGGGCGAGGATGGGGCTGCGCGGTGCGTTAGGTCGCACTACCCCGGGGCCGATAATGACCTGAAGGGGGCTGTCCCTGCCGAAACCCTGGTTTTGGTATATGGCTCCCACCTGCGTAAGCGGGCCACGAGGGTTGAGCCATGCCGACGGCCGAGGCGGCTCCATCCTCGCTTCGATCACAGGGCGCGGGGCGTGATGCGGTTGTTGCTGTGCGGCGATGTGGTGGGACGGCCCGGACGCGAGGTGGTCGCCGCCGAACTGCCGCGCCTGCGCAGCGAGCTGGCGCTCGACTTCATCGCCGTCAACGGCGAGAACGCGGCGCACGGTTTCGGTATTACCGATAAAATCTGCGCCGAATTCTATGCCTGCGGCGTCGATGTCATCACCACCGGCAACCACGTCTGGGACCGGAGGGAGATCATCTCGTACATCGACGGCGATCCGCGCCTGCTGCGCCCCATCAACTTCCCGCCGGGCACGCCCGGGCGCGGCCACGGCATCTTCCGCCTCGCCGACGGGCGCGCGGTGCTGGTGGTGAATGCGATGGCGCGGCTTTTCATGGATGCGCTCGACGATCCCTTCGCCGCGCTCGACCGCCTCATCGGCGAACATCCTCTGGGCGAGGTGGCGGCGATCCTCGTCGATTTCCACGGCGAGGCGACGTCGGAGAAAATGTCGATGGGACATTTCTGCGACGGCCGCGTCTCCGCCGTGATCGGCACGCACAGCCACGTGCCCACCGCCGATGGCCGCATCCTTGCCAAGGGCACCGCTTACATGACCGATGTGGGCATGTGCGGCGACTATGATTCGGTGATCGGCATGCGCAAGGAAGCCGCGGTGCAGCGCTTCGTGCGCAAGATGCCGAGCGAGCGCCTCGAGGTGGCCGAGGGGGCGGCGAGCCTGTGCGCCGTCTTCGTTGAGACCGATGACGCCACCGGGCTTGCGCGCCGCATCGCGCCGGTGCGCATCGGCGGCAAGCTCGCGCCGGCCTGGCCGGACGTGGCGCACGCCGACACGCTCGGCGGCTGAGCTCGTCCTCTCTCGGCGCTCCTTGTCGTCCCGGCTCATCCTCGAGGGCATGCTGCTCGGCTGGTCGGTCGCCTGGCCGCCGGGGCCGATCAATGCCGAGATCATGCGCCGCTCGCTCAGCCGCGGCTTTGCCGCGGGACTTGGCGTCGCGCTCGGTGCCGCCTCGGGCGATGCGCTCTGGGCGGTGGCGACGGGGCTCGGCGCGGGGCTCCTCCTTTCCGGCGCGGCAGCGCGCGCGGCACTTGGCATCCTCAGCACCGCGCTGCTCCTGGCCTTGGCCTGGGTCTTTCTCAAGAGCGCCTGGCG
The DNA here is from genome assembly GCA_963832575.1 of uncultured Alphaproteobacteria bacterium. Lineage (GTDB taxonomy): Bacteria > Pseudomonadota > Alphaproteobacteria > ATCC43930 > CGMCC-115725 > DATJLY01. The sequence continues at coordinate 1,419,719 of CAWHUT010000004.1, read as the reverse complement.
TGGCCTGCATGCGCTGCGCGACCCAGCGCCCGCGGTGGCGGAGCGGCGCGGCTCCGACAGGGCCGGCTATGTGCTGGGCCTTGCCATGGCACTGACGAGCCCCTGGAACGTCGCTTTCTGGCTCGCCGTGATGGGACGGCCGGAGGTGGCCGGTCACGGGCTCGCCGCGGCGCTAGTGGTGGCCGCCGCGGTCGTCGCGGGCGCGCTCACGTGGTGCGTGGTCTTCTGCAGCGCGCTCGCCCTCCTGCGCGGGCGCGTGGCGACGCCGCCCTGGGAGGTCGTCGCGGGCGGTGCGACCGGGCTCCTCATGCTTGGCTTTGCCGTGCGCGGAGCGTTGCGACTCGCGGGCGCATGAGGCGCTAAAGGCCCGGAAAACGCCGGGTTTCCCGCCGCAATGCTGCCATATTGGAGCGATATCAAGCCCCAAGCGTTCGCGATTGCCGGTCCGATGGCAGGCGGTGCGCGCGCCATGGTATGATCCGGCCCTTCAATCCCATGGATTCAAGCATCGACATGGCTGGTCATTCCCAGTTCAAGAACATCATGTATCGCAAGGGCGCGCAGGACAAAAAGCGCGCCAAGGTCTTCACCAAGCTGATCCGCGAGCTCACCACCGCGGCGCGCAACGGGCTGGCCGACCCCGACGCCAATCCGCGGCTGCGCAGCGCGATTATCGCCGCCCGCCAGGCCAACATGCCCAAGGACACGGTCGAGCGCGCGATCAAGCGCGGCGCTGGCGGCGGCGAGGGCGAGAACTACGAGGAGGTGCGCTACGAGGGCTATGGTCCCGGCGGCATCGCCGTCATCGTCGAGGCGCTGACCGACAACCGCAATCGCACCGCGAGCGACATCCGCGCCGCCTTCACCAAGGCCGGCGGCAATCTCGGCGAAAGCAACAGCGTGAGCTTCCTGTTCGACCGCATCGGGCAGGTGACCTATCCCGCCGCCACGGCGTCGGCCGATGCGATGTTCGAAGCCGCCGTCGAGGCCGGCGCCGACGATGTCGAGACCGGCGCCGACGAGCACGTGATCGTCTGCGCCACCGAAGCGCTTGAACGGCGTGCGCGACGCGCTCGAGCAGCGCTTCGGCCCGTCCGCGGCGGCGAAGCTCGTGTGGCGGCCCAAGACGCTGACGCCGGTCGACGGCGACACCGCCGAGGCGGTGTTCAAGCTCCTCGAAACCCTGGAGGACAGCGACGACGTGCAGAACCTGTTTGCCAATTTCGAAGTTGCCGACGACGTCATGGCGCGCTTGAGCGCCTGACCGCGTCGGCGCCCGATCCCACCGCGCCACACGATGCGCCTCATCGGCCTCGATCCGGGACTGCGCCGCACCGGCTGGGGCGTCATCGAGGCGGCCGGCAACCGCCTCGTCCATGTCGCCGACGGCGATCGTCGCTCCCGACGCGCGCGCTTCACTGGCCGAGCGCCTGAGCGCGCTCTTCCGCGCGCTCAATGCCGTGCTCGAGCGCTATGCGCCCGATGCGGCGGCGGTGGAGGAAACTTTCGTCAACAAGAACCCCGCCTCGACGCTTGAAGCTCGGCGCTGGCGCGCGGCGTCGTGCTGCTCGCGCCGGCCGAGCGCGGCATGGAAGTCCACGAATATTCCGCCAATCTCATCAAGAAATCGGTGGTCGGCGTCGGCCATGCCGACAAGACGCAGGTGCAGATGATGGTGCGCCGGCTCGCTGCCCGGCTGCCTCCTCGGCAGCCCCGACGCCGCCGACGCGCTCGCCGTCGCCATCTGCCACGCCCATTACGCCGCGACCAAGGCGAGGTGGAGTGTCCCATCGCCAGTCCCCTCACCCCGACCCTCTTCCGAGAGGGGAGAGGGAGATATTGGCGTTGAGGCAAAGCGGAAGCTGGTCGCGCCATGATCGCCATGCTCGCCGGCATCCTCGACCAGGTCGCAAGCGCCAGCCATCGTCGTGCTCGACGTGAACGGCGTCGGCTATCTCGTCTATTGCTCGAGCCGCACGCTCGCGCGCGTGCCGCGGCGGGGCGAGCGGCTGCGGCTCCTGATCGAGACCCATGTGCGCGAGGACCACATCCATCTCTACGGCTTTCGTCGACGAGGCCGGAGCGCGGCTGGTTCCGCCTGCTGACCACGGTGCAGGGCGTGGGCGCGCGGCTGGCGCTGGCGGTGCAGGGCGTGCTCGCGCCCGGGCTGCTCACCACCGCGATCCTGGCGCAGGACCGTGCGGCGCTTGGCGCGCGCCGAAGGCGTCGGGCCCAAGCTCGCGCAGCGCATCGCCAACGAGCTCAAGGACAAGGTCGGCCATATCGCGCTCGGGCGTGGGCGCATTGGCCGCACCGCCCGAAGGCGCTGCGGGTGCCGTCTCGACCGACGCGGTCTCCGCGCTCGTCAATCTCGGCTATCAGCGCTCCGACGCCTATGGCGCCGTGGCCGCGGCGTCGCGCGTGCTCGGGCCGCAGGCGGCACTCCAGGAACTCATCCGCCTGGGCCTCAAGGAGCTCGGCCGATGAGCGTACCGCGCGTGCTGGCGGCCGAACACGCAAGCGAGGATGCAAGCGAGCTTACGCTGCGCCCGCTCGCCCTCGATGACTTCGTCGGCCAGGCGCCGGTGCGCGCCAATCTGCGCGTCTTCGTCGCAGGCGGCGCGGGCGCGCGGCGAGGCGCTCGATCATGTGCTGCTGTCGGGACCGCCGGGACTCGGCAAGACCACGCTCGCCCAGATCGTCGCGCGCGAGATGGGCGTCGGCTTCCGCGCCACGTCGGGACCGGTGATCCAGCGCGCCGGCGACCTTGCCGCGCTTCTGACCAATCTCGAGCCGCGCGATGTGCTCTTCATCGACGAGATCCACCGCCTCGCGCCGGCGGTCGAGGAAATCCTCTATCCCGCGATGGAGGATTTTCAGTTCGACCTCATCATCGGCGAAGGGCCGGCGGCGCGCTCGGTGCGCATCGATCTCCAGCCCTTCACGCTCGTCGGCGCGACCACGCGTTCGGGCCTCATCACCCGGCCGCTGCGCGAGCGCTTCGGCATTCCGCTGCGGCTTTTGTTCTACGAACCGGAGGAGCTCGTCGCCATCGTCGCGCGCGGCGCGCGCGTGCTCGGCATCGAGCTCGACCGCGGCGGCGCGGCGGAGATCGCGCGGCGCTCGCGTGGCACGCCGCGGGTGGCGGCGCGGCTATTGCGCCGGGTGCGCGATTTTGCCGCAGTCGCCGGTGCCACGCGCATCGACGAGCGCGCCGCCGACGAAGCGCTGCGCCGGCTCGAGGTCGACGGCAACGGCCTTGATGCCATGGACCGGCGCTATCTCGGCGCGATCGCGCACAACTATGGCGGCGGGCCGGTGGGCGCCGAAACGCTGGCGGCGATGCTGGGCGAGCAGCGCGACGTGATCGAGGAAGTGATCGAGCCCTATCTCGTGCAGCAGGGCTATGTGCAGCGCACGCCGCGCGGCCGTCTCATCACGGCCGCGGCCTATAGCTTCCTCGGCCTGGCCGCGCCGCTTCCGGTGCCGACACAGCTCGACCTCCTCGCCGGCGCGGACGACGAAGCGGAGGACGCGCCGTGATGCACGAGCCCGCTTCGATGGGGCGCATCGCCGATGGGGTGCATCGCTTCGCCCTTCGCGTCTATTACGAGGACACCGATGCCGGCGGCATCGTCTATTACGCCAATTATCTCAAATTTGCCGAGCGGGCGCGCACGGAGATGCTGCGCTGCTTTGGTCTGCCGCCGGAACGTCTGGCGCGCGAGGCCGGGGTCGGCCTCGTCGTGCGTCGCGCCGCTGTGGATTTCCTGGCGCCGGCGCGGCTCGATGACGCGCTCGTCGTCACCACCCGGCTGGTCGCCTACGGCGGCGCAACGCTCGATCTTGCGCAAGAGGTCTGGCGCGACCGCGACGCGCTGGTCCGCCTCGACATTCGCATCGCCTGCCTCGGCGTCGGTGGCCGGCCGACACGGCTGCCGCCGGCGCTCGTTGCGGCGATCGCCTCATTTTCCCCGAAGGAATCAACGATGGTCGATGCCCATGCCCGATAATCCAGTCGACTCGCTCGCGCTCGGCGGGGCGGTCCCGCACGATCTTTCCATCGTGGCGCTGTTCCTGCAGTCCGACAGCATCGTCAAAGCGGTGCTGCTGCTGCTGATCGCCGCGTCCTTGTGGTCGTGGGCGGTGATTTTCGACAAGGCGGGGCGGATCCGGCGGCTGCGGCGCGATGCCGAGCATTTCGAGGAGAGCTTCTGGTCGGGCGGCTCGCTCGACGATCTCTACGACCGCATCGGCGCCCGCCCCGTCGATCCCATGTCGGCGGTATTCGCAGCGGCGATGCGCGAATGGCGCCGCAGCGTTGCCAAGGGGCTCGTCGTCTCCACCAGCATGAAGGCCGGCCTGCAAGAGCGTATCGAGCGCGTCATGCACGTCACCGTCGGGCGCGAGATGGACCGGCTCGAACGCTTCATGTCGTTCCTCGCCACCGTCGGCTCGACCGCGCCCTTCGTCGGGCTCTTCGGCACGGTCTGGGGCATCATGAACAGCTTCCAGTCGATCGCGGCGGCCAAGAACACCTCGCTCGCGGTGGTGGCGCCGGGCATCGCGGAATCGCTGTTCGCGACCGCGCTCGGCCTGGTCGCGGCGATCCCCGCGGTCATCGCCTACAACAAATTCTCGACCGATTTCGGGCGCTATGCCGGCCGGCTCGACGCCTTCGCGACCGAGTTCAGCGCCATCCTGTCGCGCCAGCTCGACGAGAAGGCTTGAGCCATGGCGACGAATGTCGTCGGCGGCGATGTCGGCAGCAATGGCCGCCGCGCCCGCTATCAGCCGATGAGCGCCATCAATGTCACGCCCATGGTCGACGTGATGCTGGTGTTGCTCGTCATTTTCATGGTGACGGCGCCGCTCTTGACGGTCGGTGTGCCGGTCGATCTGCCGCAGACCAAGGCGCCCGCGATCACCGAGCCCAAGGAGCCGCTGGTCATCACCGTCGATGCCCAGGGCAAGATCTATCTCCAGGACACCGCGATTGGCAGCGACGACGAGCTCGCGCCCAAGCTCCAGGCCATCACCAACCGCAATCCCGATGCCAGCATCTATGTGCGCGGCGACCGCTCGATCGACTACGGGCGCATTCTCGAAGTGATGGGGCTCGTCAGCTCGGCGGGCTTCAACAAGGTGTCGCTCGTCGCCGAGCTGCCGGGCACCGAAAAGAAGAAGCAGCGTTGATCGATGCCCGGCCGCGGTTCCATCCTCTTCTCGTGCGCGTTTCATCTCGCCCTTTTGGCGCTGATGTTCGTGCATTTGCCGTTCTTCGAGAGGAAGCTGCCGGAAGAGACGCCGATCGTGGTCGAGCTCGTCAATCTCGCGCCCGAGACTCACTCCACCGAGCGCACCGAAGCGCCGCCGGTGCCGAAGCAGCCGCCCAAGGTGGCGCAGAACGAGCCCGAGCCCAAGCCCGTGCCGAAACCCGAGCCGCCGAAGCCCGAGCCGCCGAAGCCGCCGCCACCCCCGCCGACACCCCCGCCGCCTCCGCCGCCGCCGCCCCCACCGCCGCCGCCGCCGCCCGAGCCCAAGCCGCCCGAGCCCAAGCCGCCGCAACCCAAGCCCGAGCCGCCGAAACCCGAGCCGCCCAAGCCGCTGCCGCCCAAGCCGCTGCCGCCCAAGCCCGAGGCGAAGCCCAAGCCGCCGGCGCCGCAGAAGAAGAACGAGGATCTGGCATTCGATGCGCTCCTCAAGAATCTCGCCAAGCGGCAGGTTGCCGAGAATGACCAGCAGGCCAAGGCCAAACCGACGCCGCCGGCGCCGCAACGGGCCTCCTCGCAGCCCATCGCGCCGCTGGGCGCGCAGCTCACGACGAGCGAGATCGATCTCGTGCGCCAGCAGATCGAGCAGTGCTGGAATGTGCCCGCTGGTGCGCGCGATGCCACCGACCTGCAGCCGGAGTTCCGGGTCACCATGAACCAGGACGGCACCGTGCGCGCGGCCCAGCTCCTCAACACCGACCGGCTCAGCGACCCGTTCTTCCAGGCGGCGGCCGATAGCGCCAAGCGCGCACTGCTCAATCCGCGGTGCCAGCCGCTCAAGCTCCCGCCGGACAAGTTCGACCAGTGGAGCACCTTCACCATAACATTCGATCCCAAGGACGTCTCATGAGTAGCTTTTGGTTTCGCCCGTTCCCGCGCTCGCTTGTGCTAGCGGTGGGACTCCTCGCCGCGACTGTCGTTGCCGCCCACGCGGAGCTGCATATCGACATCACCAGCGGCAAGATCGCGCCGCTGCCCATCGCCCTTCCCGATTTCGCCGGCGGCGACGGCCAGGTTGGCCAGCAGATCACCCAGGTGGTGTCGGCCGATCTCGAGCGCTCGGGCCTGTTCCAGCCGATCGACGCCAAGGCGTTCATCGACAAGGACGCGGCGACCCGAACGCCGCCGCGCTTCAGCGACTGGCGCGTCATCAATGCCCAAGCGCTCGTCACCGGCTCGGCCGATGTCCAGCCCGACGGCCGCCTGCAGGTGGAGTTCCGCCTGTGGGACGTCTTCGCGGAGCAGCAGCTCACCGGCCTGCGTTACACCACGACGCAGCAGAATTGGCGCCGCATCGCCCACATTGTCGCCGACGCGATCTACAAGCGCATCACCGGCGAGGACGGGTATTTCGACACGCGCATCGTCTACATCGCCGAAAGTGGCCCGATGAATCGCCGCATCAAGCGCCTGGCAATCATGGACCAGGATGGCGCCAACAATCACTTTCTCACCGATGGGCGCTCGCTAGTGCTGACGCCGCGCTTCTCGCCCACGGCGCAAGAGATCACCTACCTGTCCTATGCCGGCAACAAGCCGCGGGTTTACCTCTTCAACATCGACACCGGCCAGCAGGAAGTGCTCGGCGACTTCCCCGGCATGACCTTCGCACCGCGCTTCTCGCCCGACGGCAAGAAGGTGATCATGAGCCTCGCTGTAGGTGCGGCGACCGAGATCTATACCCTCGATCTGCAGACCCGGAAGGCGGTGCGCATCACCGAAACGCCGGCGATCGACACCTCGCCGTGCTACTCGCCTGACGGCACCCAGATCGTGTTCAATTCCGACCGCGGCGGCTCGCAGCAGCTCTACGTCATGAATGCCGACGGCAGCAACATCCATCGCATCAGCTTCGGCTCCGGCCGCTATGCGACGCCGGTGTGGTCGCCGCGCGGCGATCTCATCGCCTTCACGAAAATCGATGGCGGTGAATTCTATATCGGGGTGATGCATCCCGATGGCTCGGGCGAGCGGCTGCTCACCAAGGCGTTTCTCGTCGAAGGCCCGACCTGGGCACCCAACGGGCGCGTTCTCATGTACTTTCGTCAGGCGCCCAGCGACGCCAAAGGGCAGGGCGGCTCGAGCCGCCTCTATACGATCGATCTGACCGGCTACAACGAGCGGGAGGTGATTACGCCGCAAGATGCCTCTGATCCGGCGTGGTCCCCCTTGATTCCCTAAAGGACTGTAAGTATATTGCGCGGCGTTTCGCCAAGCCGTCCGGCGGTGGCACGTGTTTGCGTCAGTAGCCGGCCGACATCAGGTTGGGCCCACCGGGCACGCCGTCCGCACAATCCAGACGAGCGCAATCCCAGGTTTCTTGCGAGGGAGCAAAAAATGAATCTTAGGTCGTTGAGCCTGCTCGCGGCGGTGCTGTTGCTGGCCGCTGCATGCAAACAAAATCCCGAGACCTCGACCAATACCTCAGGGGCGTCGAGCGCGGCGCCGGCCGCGTCGACGATGGCGCAAGGTCCCGCAAAAGGCTCGCGCGAGGACTTCATCCAGAACGTGGGTGACCGCGTCTATTTCGACTTCGACCGCTCGGAAATCAAGCCCGAGGGGCAGCAGACGCTGCAGCGTCAGGCGACGTGGCTGAAGCAATACCCCAACGTCACCGTGACGGTCGAAGGCCACTGCGACGAACGTGGTACGCGTGAGTACAACCTCGCCCTCGGCAACCGGCGCGCCAATGCGGCCAAGAGCGCGCTCGTGGCGCTCGGCATCCCGGCCAACCGGATCCAGACCATCAGCTATGGCAAGGATCGCCCGATCGTCGTCGGCTCGAACGAGTCGGCCTGGGCGCAGAACCGTGTCGACATCACCGTCATTAACTGACGGCGTCGCGACGGACGGACAAAAGGCGCCTGCCTCTCTCCGCGGCACGTTTCGCGGAGCAGGGGCGGGCGCCCTTTTTTTGCCCAAAATGCCCACTATCCTCGCCCTTCGAGCCTGACCGGAGCGAGGTTGGCGATTGCGCAAGAGGAACCGGACGGACATGCGGCGATACGTGGTTGCGGCCGTCCTGGGAATGGGCATCCTCACCGCGGCGGGAGCTGTCGCCGCGCAGGATAGTAATGACGTCAAGCCGCTGCTCGACCGCATCGACCGGCTGGAGCGCGACGTCAACATGCTGCAGCGCCAGGTCTATCGCGGCACATCGCCGGCCGGCACGCCGATGGCGGTAAGCCCGCCCGACGGTCCCGCTGCCCTCAGCAGCGACGTCCGCATCGATCAGCTCGAAGAGCAGATGCGCACGCTCACCGGCCAGATCGAGGAGGTCAATTACGCGATCGACCAGTTGAAGCACCGGCTGGAGACGCTGTCGAGCGATGTCGATGAGCGCTTCCACGCGCTGGGCGGCCCACCGTCGGCAGCCTCGGCGACGGGAGCCGGGGCGGGAGCGGCCGTCGCCGCGGCGGGGCCGACTGTCGCCGCTGCCGGCGCGCCCAAGCCAGGCGTGCCCGATTCGTCCAGTCAGCCCGGCATCCTCGGCACGCTGCGGGAATCCTCCGGCGGGCCGCCGGGGGCGCCGCCGGCTGGTGGGACGACAGCGGCCGCACTGTCGAACGGCTCGCCCCAGGACCAGTACAATGCGGCCTTCGGCCTGCTGCGCCGCGCCGACTACCCCGACGCGGAGCAGGCGCTCAAGGCCTTCATCCAGCGCTATCCCAGCGACGCGCTCGCCGGCAACGCGCAGTACTGGCTCGGCGAGACCTATTATGTCCGCAAGGACTACGAGAACGCCGCCACCGCCTTCGCCGTCGGGTATCAGAAATATCCCCATAGCGGCAAGGCGGCCGACAATCTGCTGAAGCTCGGCATGTCCTTGGGCAATCTCGGCAAAAAGTCCGAGGCCTGCAGCGCCTTCACCCGGCTCGACCGCGATTTTCCCACCGCGCCCCCCAACGTCAAGGACCGCGTGTCGAGCGAGCGGCACCAGATCGGCTGCTGATCGTCGCGATGGGCCGCCGGGAAGCGGTGCCAAGCCCCGCCGCCGGCCCGCTCGGGCGCGAGGAATTCGCCGGTCTCATGGCGCGCTTTGCCCCGTTCGAGCGGGCGCCGCATCTGGCCGTCGCCGTCTCGGGCGGCCCTGACAGCATGGCGCTCGCGCTCCTTGCCGATGCGTGGGCGCGGGCGGCAGGCGGCGCCATCACCGCGCTCACCGTCGATCATCGCCTGCGGCCCGAAGCGGCGGCCGAAGCCGCCAAGGTTGGCGCTTGGCTCGCGCGGCGCGGCATCGCGCATGTGACGCTGGTGCGCGACGGCGCTCGACCGGCCGGCGCCATCCAGGCCGCCGCGCGCCAGGCGCGCTATCGCCTGCTCGAGGGCTGGTGCCAGACCCACGGCATCCTCCACCTGTTGACCGCGCATCAGCGCGACGATCAGGCCGAGACGCTGCTACTGCGGCTGGCGCGCGGCAGCGGGCTCGACGGCCTGGCGGGCATGGCGTCCCTCGTCGAGCATGGCGGGTGCCGCGTGCTGCGGCCGGTGCTCACGATCGCCCGGGCGCGGCTCGCTGCCACCCTCCGCGCACACGGCCAGGACTGGGTCGAGGATCCGAGCAACCGCGATCCCGCCTATGCCCGGGTGCGGCTGCGCCGCTCAGCGGCGTTTCTGGCCGAGGAAGGGCTCACGACCGAGCGTCTCGCCGTGACGGCCGCGCATCTGGCGCGGGCGCGGACGGCGCTGGAGGAAGCCGTGGCGCGGCTCCTGGCTCACAGCGTCTGGCTGCACCCGGCGGGCTTCGCCTGGCTCGAGGTGGAGGAGATCGCCGCGGCGGCGCCCGAGCTTGGGCTGCGGGCGCTCGGCGCGGTGCTGGCCTGCGTCGGCGGCGCCCCCTATCCGCCGCGGTTTGCGGCGATCGAGCGACTTCACCGCGATCTGGCGGGGCCGTTTGCGGCGGGACGGACGCTCGGGGGGTGTCGCGTCTTGCCGCGGCGCGGTCGTGTGCTCGTTTGCCGCGAGCTGGAAGCGACCGCCGCCCCGGTACCGGCGCCGCCGGGGGGCGAGGCGGTGTGGGACAACCGTTTCGTGCTGCGCCTGGGCCGGGACGCGCCCGCCGGGCTGATGCTGGGCGCGCTCGGCGCGGGCGCGGAGGGTGCAGCAGCGGCCGGGGAGGGACCGCTGCTTCCGGCGGCGGTGCGGCCAAGCCTGCCGGCGCTACGCGATGGGGCGGGGCTCCTCACCGTGCCGCACCTCTGTTATCGCCGTCCGGGCACACCGTTCGGCCGCTCCGGCGATCTGGCGTTGTACTTTCGTCCAGCCCGACCGTTGACACATGGCTGGTTTACAGTTGTTTAAGCGAAGAGACATCTTATGTACTATTAGGGAGTCAACCCGGAAGCTCGGCCGGAGCTTGTCCCCGGGCGGAAGTGCAGCCCTCGTCTGGGCGCGCGGCTCGGATTTGAAAGGCCTATCGCGGTGAACAGCTTCGGCAAAAACCTCGCCCTCTGGATCATTATCGGGCTTCTCCTGGTCGCGCTCTTCAACCTGTTCCAAAGTTCGGCCACCCGCAGCCCGCCCAACAGCTTCGCCTATTCCGAGTTCGTCAACGACGCGAACCGCGGGCAGGTGCGCGAGGTGACGATCCAGGGCAACACGATCAGCGGCAAATTCACCGATGGCCGCACGTTCTCGACCTATGCGCCGACCGATCCCAACCTGGTGACGCGGCTCATCGATAAGGGCGTGCTCATCCACGCCGCCCCGGCCGAGGAGGGCGTGCCCTCGCTCTTCGGCATCCTGATCTCGTGGTTCCCGATGCTGCTGCTCATCGGCGTGTGGATCTTCTTCATGCGCCAGATGCAAGGGGGCGGCGGCCGCGCCATGGGCTTCGGCAAGTCGCGGGCGCGGCTCCTCACCGAGAAGGTCGGGCGCATCACCTTCGACGACGTGGCCGGCATCGACGAGGCCAAGCAGGAACTCGAGGAGATCGTCGAGTACCTCAAGGACCCGCAGAAATTCCAGCGCCTGGGCGGCAAGATCCCGAAGGGCGTGCTGCTCGTCGGTCCGCCCGGCACCGGCAAGACGCTGCTCGCCCGCGCCATCGCCGGCGAAGCCAACGTGCCGTTCTTCACCATTTCCGGCTCCGACTTCGTCGAGATGTTCGTCGGCGTCGGCGCCTCGCGCGTGCGCGACATGTTCGAGCAGGGCAAGAAGAACGCGCCTTGCATCATCTTCATCGACGAGATCGACGCGGTCGGGCGCCACCGCGGCGCCGGCCTCGGCGGCGGCAACGACGAGCGCGAGCAGACCCTCAATCAGCTCCTCGTCGAGATGGACGGGTTCGAGGCGAACGAGGGCGTCATCCTCATCGCCGCCACCAACCGGCCCGACGTGCTCGACCCCGCGCTGCTGCGCCCCGGCCGCTTCGACCGCCAGGTGGTCGTGCCCAACCCCGACGTGGTCGGGCGCGAAAAGATCCTCAAGGTGCACATGCGCAAGGTGCCCCTGGCCTCCGACGTCGATCCCCGCATCATCGCCCGCGGCACCCCCGGCTTCTCCGGCGCCGATCTCGCCAACCTCGTCAACGAGGCGGCGCTGATGGCCGCGCGCAAGGGCAAGCGCTCGGTAACGATGTCGGAGTTCGAGCAGGCCAAGGACAAGGTCATGATGGGCGCGGAGCGGCGCTCGATGGTGATGACCGAGGACGAGAAGAAGCTCACCGCCTATCACGAGGGCGGCCACGCGCTCGTAATGCTCTATGCCGAAGGGCACGAGCCGCTGCACAAGGTCACGATCATCCCGCGCGGGCGCGCGCTCGGCATCACCATGTTCCTGCCGGAGCGCGACAAATACAGCCAGTCCAAGATGGAGCTCGAGGCGATGATCGCCAGCCTCTTCGGCGGCCGCGTCGCCGAGGAGCTGATCTTCGGCAGCGCCAAGGTCACCACCGGCGCCGCCGATGACATACGCCGCGCCACCTATCTTGCGCGCCGCATGGTCACCGAGTTCGGGTTTAGCGACAAGCTCGGGCCGCTGCGCTACAGCGAAAACGAGGAGGAAGTCTTCCTCGGCCATTCGGTGACGCAGCGCAAGAACGTCTCCGACGCCACCGCCAAGACCATCGACGAAGAGATCCGCCGTGTCGTCGATACCGGCGAGGCGGCCGCGCGCAAGATCCTCACCGACCATCTCGACGAGCTGAACGCGATCGCCAAGGGGCTCTTGGAGTTCGAGACGCTGTCGGCCGACGAGAATCCGCCGCATCATCCGCGGCGAGAAGATCGTCCGCGACACCGGCGGTCCGGTCGAGGACGCGTCGCGCAATCCCGCGCCGGGACGGCGCTCGTCGGTCCCGCCCGCCGGGCGCGACAAACCCGCCGGCGGCTTCGAGCCTGAGCCGCAACCCGGCGCCTGAGCGTCCAAGGTTAACAGTTTGGTGAGACGGCCGCCCTAGATTGGCCTGAAGGACTGCTCAAAAGAACGAGGGGCGCGATGGCGCGCAGGTTGTTCGGCACTGACGGCATCCGCGGCACCGCGAACGCCGAGCCGATGACCGCCAGCACCGTGTTGAAGGTGGCGATGGCGGCGGGGCTCGTGCTGCGCCGCGGCGATCATCGCCATCACGTCGTCATCGGCAAGGACACGCGCCTTTCGGGCTATCTCGTCGAGCCCGCGCTCACCGCCGGCTTCATCGCCATGGGCATGGACGTGGTCCTGGTCGGGCCGCTGCCGACGCCGGCGATCGCCATGCTGACGCGCAGTCTGCGCGCCGACGCCGGCGTCGTCATCTCCGCCTCGCACAATCCCTATCAGGACAACGGCATCAAGCTGTTCGGGCCGGACGGCTACAAGCTCTCCGACGAGATCGAAGAGGCGATCGAGACGCAGATGGAAAGCGCCAGCCAGGAGCGCGCGCCGGCGCACGGGCTGGGCCGCGCCCGCCGGCTCGAAGACGCCGGCGGGCGCTACATCGAGTTCGTCAAGAACAGCTTCCCGCGCGGCCTGCGCCTGGACGGACTCAAGGTGGTGGTGGATTGCGCCAATGGCGCCGCCTATCGCGTCGCGCCCACGGTCTTGTGGGAATTGGGCGCGGAGGTGGTGCCGCTGGGCGTCACGCCCGATGGCCACAACATCAATCGCGAATGCGGCACCATCGCCATCGAGGCGACGCAGCGCGCGGTGTGCGAGTCAGGCGCCCATCTCGGCATCGCGCTCGACGGCGACGCCGACCGCCTGATCATGGTCGACGAGCACGGCAGCGTGCTCGACGGCGATCAGCTCATGGCGCTCATCGCCGGCAACTGGCTGCGCAGCGGCCAGCTTTCGCCCAAGGGCGTCGTCGCCACGGTGATGTCGAACCTGGGGTTCGAGCGTCATCTCGCCTCGCGCGGCATCGCGCTCACCCGCACCGCCGTCGGCGACCGCTATGTCGTGGAGACGATGCGCCGCCTGGGCTGCAATCTCGGCGGCGAGCAGTCCGGCCACATCATTCTCGGCGACTACTGCACCACCGGCGACGGGCTCATGGCGGCATTGCAGGTGCTGTCGGCGATCGTGGAGACCGGCGCACCCGCCAGCGAGCTGTGCAACGTCTTCACCCCGATCCCGCAGCTTCTGCGCAATGTCCGCTTTACCGGCGGCGCGCCGCTGCAGGATCGTGCCGTGAAAACGGCGATCGCCGCGGGCGAGCGCCGCCTCGGCACCACCGGCCGGCTCCTGGTGCGCGCCTCCGGCACCGAGCCGCTCATCCGCATCATGGCCGAGGGCGAGGACGAAGCGCTGGTCGCTGCGGTGGTCGAGGAGATCGCCGACGTCGTCGCTGCCGCGGGCACCGCGATGGCTCGCGCGGCCAGTTGAAAGGCTGCCGCGCCCCTTTAACCGCAGGCAAGGCTGCCGGCCTATCCCCTAGAATGCCATCTATGGTCAAGGGTCTCTTTACGTCTTCGCCGTAAGACGGACGGGAGCGAGAGACCGAGGGGGCTACAGGAGCCGGCCATGAATGGCCTGTTGGTGCCACCGCAGGGATTTACGCCGGCCAGCGTGCAGCCGGTCGAGGTCAAGCCGCAGGCGCCGCCCGATCTGGCGCCGCCCGTTGCCGTACCGGCGGTGCAGCCGGTGAAACAACCCCCGCCGCCCGCACCTGCCTCGGCGCCGGCTTTCGTGGTGGATTTTTCCGGCGGCGTCTCCGCGGGCTACGTTCTCGACTGGCGCGATCCCAGGAACTCATTCCGTGCTGGTGCAAGTGCCGATGCGCACCGCGTTCGCGGAGCTTCCCGGCGCCGCCACGCCCGAGCATGTCGGCACGCACATCGACACCACCGTTTAGGGAGCGGGCGCCACCGCCTCAGAACGCGGCCTCGATCGCCGCGAGATGGCCGAGCAGCAAGCGCAGCTTGGCGAAGATCGGCTGCACCATCCGCTCCGGCGGCTCTGTCCTATCGATGAGCGCGGCGCTCGCACTTACCCGGAGCGCGCCGCAGGGGCCGGCGCTGCCCGCAACGGGAACGGGCTGGCCGATGTGGCAACAGAGCGCAGCGAGCCGTCGCTTGTCGTCCCCGAGTGTCGGCGGCAGCAGCGCGCTCACATCGCGATTGAGCGCGCGATAGAGCTTGGCCGACCGGGCCGGGGAGAGCAGTCCGCTCGCATCGCGCACCGTGAAGGGGAAGATCGTGCGCACCGGGAACTCGTCGTCCGCGATCGCCGGGCCGGCGGCCTCGGGCAAAAGCGCAAGCTCATCGAACGGCGCGATCGCGCGCGGTACGGCCGCGGCAAAGGCCGCCAGCGCCAGGCGGCGACGGCCCTCCGGCGCCTGGTAAAAAGCGTCCATCTCCGCCAGCGCGGCACTCCAGCGCAGGAGCGGACCGATTCGCACCCGGCGCTCCAACCCCGCGCGCACGCCGCGCCAGGCGCTCGGCCAATCGGCGGCGATGGAATAATCGCCAAGGCCTTCCGGCACCATATTCGCCTGCGCCATGCGTGAAGCGGCCAGCGCCGGCACCAGCAGCGCGCCGCTCAAAGGCGGCCCGGCGAAGAATTTCGAGCCGGTGATCAGCACCATGCGGCCGCGTTCCAGATGTGCCCGGATGCGGCCCCGCCCGAGCCGCATCTGGCACGCATCGATGACGATCTGCACCGAGGCGCCGAAACGCGCCTCGATCTCGGTGAGGCAGGTCTCGCTCGGACAGGCATTGCCGAGCTTGGAATGGTCCATGGCGAAGAGCACGGCGCGGCCGCCGGCGCCAACGCAGCGGCGCACGGAAGCAAGCACCGCGCGATCGAGCGCTGCGGCAGAGCGCAGCGCGCCGGTGCCGTCGCGCAGCCGGATCGCGAAACTGGTGACACCGTCGCCCAATCCGGCGACCGGTGCGCCTGGGGTAACGGCGCGGCCCAACGCGGTGACGTGGCTGAAGTGACGGCCGGAGGTGGCGGTGGGCGCGCCGCTGCCGGTCTCGTCGGCCGCGGCGAGTATGCTGAGGAGCGGGCTTGCATCCACGATGCGCGCGACCGCGAGCGCCAGGAGCTGAGCGTCGGTGCCCGACGGTGCGAACACGATCTCCGCGTCGGTGGCGCCGATGCCGAGAAGCTGCGCCAGTTCCGTGCGCGCCGCCTCGGTGAGCGCCTCGAACTGCGCCGGCCCGCCCGCGGCGAGTGCGCGGCGCATGTCGCTGGCGCGCCGGAACGCGCGCTCGGAAATGGAACTTGCGGTCGAGGAGGAAAGATTGATCGCCTCGGGCCGCGGCGCCGGGCGGCAGCCATAGGGGTTGAGCCCGGTCGCCGCATCGAGCCCGAGCCGCTGATCGCCGTCGGCAACGAGAAGCGCTTCGAGCGGCGGCAGCCTATCGCGAGGCGCGAGGTCGCGCGCGAGCACCCTCATGCCGCGGCCCTGGCCGCGCTGCGCGTCCGGCCGATCCGCACCACTTCGCGCGCAAGAAGGTCGAGATCGTCGGTCTGCGTGCGGTGATTGGTGATGCAGACGCGGATGGCGGTGCGTCCCGCGATGCGCGTTGTTGACGGCGCGGCGATGCCCGATGTTTGCAGATCGGCGACGATGTCGGTGTTGAGCGCGTCGCGCGCGGCCGCATCGAGCCCGGGGCCGCGGAAGCCGAAGCACACGATGTTGAGTGCCACCGGCGCCAACAGCTCGAGCTCGTCGGATGCTTCCACAAGCGTGCCGAGATGGCGCGCCTGGCGACAGTTGCGCGCAATCACCGCGCCGAGCCGATCGGCCCCATGGGCCTTGATCGTGAACCACACCTTGAGCGCACGGAAGCCGCGCGACAGCTCCGGTCCGAATTCGCAATACCAAGGATCGCCGCCGGCCAGGGCGCGGCCTTCGGCGAGATATTCGCGCCGCGCCGAGAAGCTGCGGCGGTGGGCGTGCGCGTCCTTGACGAGAACGCAGCCCGCGTCATAGGGCACTTGCAGCCATTTGTGGAAATCGAAGGCGATCGAATCGGCTTGCCCGATCGCTCCGAGCCGCGCGCGGAACTCGGGTGCGAGCACGGCGAGGCCGCCGAAGGCCGCATCGACATGGAGCCACAATCCTTGCGCGGCGCAAAGCGCGGCGATGGCGTCGAGATCGTCGATCGCGCCGGTGTTGACCGTGCCGGCCGAGGCGACGACGAGCGCCGGCTTGCACCCCCGCGCGCGGTCGGCGGCGATCATCGCGGCAAGGGCGGCGACATCCATGCGGAAATTGTCGTCGACCGGCACCACGCGCAGCGCATCGGTGCCGAGCCCCAGGAGATCGAACGCCTTGGCGATCGCGGCATGCGCCTCGCTCGAGGCATAGGCCGTGAGTGGGCGCGGCGCGGCGGCCATGCCGTGGCGCTGCACGTCGGCATCGGCCATGACATTGCGCGCGACATCGAGCGCGATCACTGTGCCCATCGAGGTACCGCTGGTCAAAAGGCCGCTGCTGGGGGCGGGAAAGGCGAAGATCGCCTTGCACCATTCGACGACCTGGCGCTCGACATAGACGGCGACGTGGTCGCGTCCGCCGACATTGCAGTTCATGAACCCGGCCAACATCTCGCCGAGCGCGCCCGCGACGTTGCCGGCACCATGAACCCAGCCGAGAAAGCGCGGATGCAGATTGCCGGTGCCGTAGGGGAGAATGTCGCGGCGGAAGTCCGCGACGAGCGCATCGAGCGGCGCCGGCTCCGCCGCAAGCGGCAAGCCCAGGCGCGCCTTCACCTCGGCCGGCGTCTTGCGCCACACCGGCTCTTCGCGGATGTCGCGCAGGTGGTCGATGCAGCAATCGACGGCGTCGTGAAACGCCCGGCGCGCCGCTTCCCAATCGTCGGGGTCGAGGCTCGGCTCTGCGCTCACGGCGCGAGCCCCGCGCGCTGGCGCAGCAAGGTGCGAAAGGCGGCGAACACCTTGCGCATCTGCGGCCCCTTGTAGGGAAAGATGTCGGGCGGGTCCATCGCGTGCACGATCATCGCGATATCGGCTTCGAACAGCAGCAGGCGTCCGTCGGACAGCTCGGCGCAATCGATGGCGAAATAATCAAGCCCGGTGCGCGCGGCGATCGCGCCCAGCGCGGTGGCATGACGGTGCGCGAATTCGTCGTCGAAAGTGCGGAAGAAATGAGCTTCCTCGGCGCGCTTGGCTCCGCTTTCGCGCATGCCGGCGTTGAGGTAATAGATCATCCACTGATCCGCGATCGCCATGTGGCAGGCATAGGGACGACCGGCGACGAAGACGATGCGGTATTTGCGGAAGCGCCCATCGGCGCTGCGGTAATCGACGAAGGGCGAGACGAAGAAGCGATCCTCCGTCCGCTCGGCGAGATAGGTGGCGAGCGATTTCTTGCTGCACAGGCGTTTGAGGCCGCGCCCGGCATGGGAATCGATCGGGCGCGCGATGATGGGAAAGGCCGCGCCCGGCACCACGTCTGCGATGCCGATCGCGCCTTCGGCCACTGGCGCCAGCCGCGCGCGCTCGACCCGCACCGTTGGGGGCACGATGAGCCCGGGAATATCGGCCAGAAGCTGCGGCAGCCGGTCGCGCGCCAGCAGCGGGACGCGGCGGGGATCGTTGAGCACGGGAACGTGAAACTGCGCCACGAGGTCCACGATCTCGTCGAGGACCGGGCGGTTGCTGTCGGCCTCGCCCACCGCGACGATAGCGAGGTCGAACTCCGGCAGCGCTGCGACCGGCGCGCGGTCCGGCACGACATAGAGCGTGTCGAGCGCCACGTCCCCGCCTTCGAGCAGGAACTCGAGCGGCGTGTTGGTGCCGATGTCGCCGGGTGCTGCCAGCGCCATGAGACGCAGCGCGGGCAGCGCCGGGCCGCAGGGCGAGCGATAAAGACGGCGCTGCTCGAGCGCCGCCGCCTGGTACGCGATGCCGTTCTCGACATTGCCGAAAAGCTGCTCCAGCGTCGCCAGGTCCATAAGCGCCGCAGGCCCTGCGCCGCCGCTTGCCGCCTGGTCGCGTAGTCCGTGCAGGACCGATTTGAGATCGGCGCCGTCGAAGGCGAGCTTCGACAGCCGGGCGATGCCCATCGGCATCGCCGCATCCCCCGCATCGGCGTCTATCGCGACGCCATCCCTTTCACGCCGCCCCATGGCACGCTAAAGAACGGTAATTGAGTTAAGAAATACCTTCATTCACCGCACAAGGGCCGCAGGAGAGCCATTCGCCGTGCGTTATTTCGAAGACTTCGCCATCGGCGAGCGGTTCACGACCGCGACCGCCTTGCTGACCGAGGGCATGGTGCTGGAATTCGCGCGCACCTATGACCCGCAGCCGTTCCATGTCGATGCCGAGGCAGCAAAGCAGACCATCTTTGGCGGCCTCATCGCCAGCGGCTTCCAGTCGCTCGCGCTGGGCTTCCGGCTGGTGCTGGATACCGGTGTCTTCGATGGCGTCAGCATGGGCTCGCCCGGTTTTGATGTGCTGCGCTGGCTGCGCCCGGTGCGGCCCGGCGACCGGCTGCGCGTCGTGTTCGAGGTGGTGGAGGCGCGGCCGTCGACTTCCAAGCCCGACCGCGGCCTGCTGCGCATTGCTTACCGCTATCTTAACCAAGACGACGCGGAGGTGCTGACCTTCGAGGGCGTGCACCTCATCCGCCGCCACCCCGCCGCGTCATAAATCTTTCGATATTTCTGCGACGCTTTGCCGCGATCGTGCGATGCGCGATTGACGCGGACGCGGCGTCACCTTAGTTTCCCCGGCGGGACACGGCCCCCCAACGGGTCGCAGCTATTCTGGAAGGAATAGATTATGAAGCCGCACGTCCGGCCCGCCAATCCCTGCTTTTCTTCTGGTCCTTGTGCCAAGCGCCCCGGCTGGTCGCCCGCGGCGCTGAAGGACGCCCTCGTCGGGCGCTCGCATCGTTCCAAGCCCGGCAAGGCCAGGCTTCAGGAAGTCGTCGATCGCTCGCGCGCCATGCTCGGCATTCCCGCCGACTATCGCGTCGCCATCGTGCCGGCGTCGGACACCGGCGCCGTCGAGATGGCGCTGTGGTCGCTCCTGGGCGCGCGCGGGGTCGATATCCTGGCGTGGGAGAGCTTCGGCGAGGGCTGGGCCACCGACGTTGCGACCCAGCTCAAGCTCAAGGACGCGCGCCTGATGCGTGCGCCTTATGGCGAGCTGCCCGATCTCGGCGCGGTCGATTGGGACCGCGACGTGGTCTTCACCTGGAACGGCACCACCTCGGGCGCGCGCGTTCCCGACGGCGACTGGATCAGGGCCGACCGCAAGGGCTTGTCGATCTGCGATGCGACCTCGGCCGTCTTCGCCATGGATCTCGCCTGGGACAAGCTCGATGTCGTGACGTGGTCGTGGCAGAAGGTGCTGGGCGGCGAGGCCGCGCACGGCATGCTGGCGCTCAGCCCGCGCGCGGTGGAGCGGCTGGAAAGCTACACCCCGCCGTGGCCGCTGCCGAAGATTTTCCGCCTCACCAGCAAGGGCAAGCTCAACGCCGGCATCTTTGCAGCCGAAACCATCAACACGCCGTCGATGCTGGTGGTCGAGGATGCGCTCGACGGATTGGCCTGGGCACAATCGCTGGGCGGCCTGCCCGCGCTCAAGGGGCGCGCCGAGGCCAATCTCGCCGCCATCGCGCGCTGGGTCGAGCGCACCGGCTGGATCGATTTCCTCGTCGGCGAGGCACGGCTGCGCTCGTGTACGTCGGTCTGCCTCAAGGTGGTGGACGACTGGTTCCAGCGCCTGAGCCCCGATGCGCAGCGGGCGCAAGTGAAGAAGCTGGAAGCGCTGCTGGAGGCCGAGGGCGTCGCCTTCGATGTCGCCGGCCATCGCGACGCGCTGCCGGGCCTGCGCATCTGGTGCGGCGCGACGGTGGAGACCAGCGATGTCGAGGCGCTCTTGCCATGGCTCGACTGGGCCTATGGCGAGGTCCGCCGCGCCGCCGCGGCCTGATTTCCTTAACGCCGCGAGGCCGCATCATGCCGAAAGTTCTGATTGCCGATGAGCTGAGCCCGCGCGCGGTGGAGATCTTCCGCGCCCGCGGCGTCGAGGTCGAGATGAAGACCGGGCTCGCGCCGGACGAATTGAAGAAGATCATCGGCGGCTTCGACGGGCTCGCCGTGCGCTCGGCTACCAAGGTGACAAAGGCGGTGCTGGAGCGCGCCGAGCGGCTCAAGGTCGTCGGCCGCGCCGGCATCGGCGTCGACACCATCGACATCGCCGCTGCAACCAGCCGCGGCATCGTCGTGATGAACACGCCGTTCGGCAACTCCATCACCACGGCCGAGCACGCGATCGCGCTGATGTTCGCGCTGGCGCGCCAGCTTCCGGCGGCCGACCGCTCGACCCAGGCGGGGAAGTGGGAGAAGTCGCGCTTCATGGGCGTCGAGCTTTTCAGCAAGACGCTCGGCATCATCGGCTGCGGCAATGTGGGATCGGTGGTCGCCGACCGCGCCATCGGCCTCAAGATGAAGGTCGTGGCCTATGATCCCTTCCTCTCGCTCGAGCGCGCGCTGGTGCTGGGGGTGGAGAAGGTCGAGCTCGACGAGCTCTTTGCCCGCGCCGATTTCATCACGCTGCACACGCCCCTGACCGACGCCACGCGCAACCTCATCGACGCGCGCGCCTTCGCCAAGATGAAAGAGGGCGTGCGCCTCATCAACTGCGCGCGCGGCGGCCTGGTGGTCGAGGAAGACCTGAAGGCAGCACTCGATAGCGGCCGCGTTGCCGGCGCGGCGATCGACGTGTTCCCGGTCGAGCCGGCCAAGGAGAACATTCTCTTCGGCCATGAGAACGTGATCGCGACGCCGCATCTGGGCGCCTCCACCACCGAGGCGCAGGAGAACGTGGCGCTGCAGATCGCCGAGCAGATGTCGGATTTCCTCATCACCGGCGCGGTGGTGAACGCGATCAACGTGCCGTCGCTGTCGGCCGAGGAAGCCGCGCGCCTGCGGCCCTATCTCCAACTCGCCGAGCAGCTCGGCAGCCTCGCGGGTCAGCTCGTCGAGGCCGACCTCGGCAGCATCGAGATCGAGTATTGCGGCCACGCCGCCGAGCTCAACGTCAAGCCGCTGACGGCGACGGCGCTCACCGCGCTGCTGTCGCCGCAGCTTGCCACCGTCAACATGGTGAATGTCGGCGTCGTGTGCCGCGAGCGCGACATCCGCGTGAGCGAGACGCGCTGCAGCGAGACGCTCGACTTCCACACGCTCATGCGGGTGCGCGTGACGAACGCGCGCCGCTCGCGCGCCATCGCCGGCACGCTCTTCGGCGGCGACAAGCCGCGCATCGTCAGCATCGAGGACATCGCGATGGAGGCCGAGCTCGGGCCGCATATGCTGTTCGTGCGCAACAAGGACAAGCCCGGCTTCATCGGCGATCTCGGCCGCATGCTGGGCGCGGCCGGGATCAACATCGCGACCTTCCATCTCGGCCGCAGCGCGCCTGGCGCCGACGCGCTCTGCCTCGTCCAGGTCGACCAGGCCGTCGATGATGCGTTGGTCGACCGCGTGCGCCAGATCGCCAACGTCGTCCAGGCCAAGCCGCTCCGGTTCTAGCGGCCGTCTTTTAGATTGGGTGCGTTGGCAAGGCTGAGCGGCTAAGCTCGCCGCCGGCCGTCCCGCAGTGGCGGCCGGACCGATATAGGTCCGATGACGTTCGCTCATCGGCAAGCGGAGGAGATTCCCACATGAATGCAGCGATGCGGGCCGTTGTGGTGCTGGCCGCTCTCGCCTGGGCGGGATCGGCGGGACTGGCGCAGGCGGCGGCGGTCAAATTCACGGTGCCGCTCTCGGGCGCCCAGCAGGTGCCCGTAGTGGAGACCCCGGCCACCGGCACGGCCGACCTCACCTATGACCCGACGACGCGGGTCGTCACTTGGACCATTACCTATAGCGGCCTGTCCAGTCCGGCCACGATGGCGCATTTCCACGGCCCCGCCGCCGCGGGCAAGAACGCGCCAGTGAAGATCTGGCTGAGCCAGAAAGGACAAGCCGTCTCCAGCCCGATCAAGGGCGAGGCGACGCTGAGCCCGGCCGATGCGGAGCAATTCGCGGCCGGCGACTGGTACATCAACCTGCACTCCCAGACCCATCCCGGCGGCGAGATCCGCGGCCAGGTGATGCCGCCCAAGTCCTGACGCGCCGTCACATGTAATTGGCGAGGAGCGCCGCCGCGGCGGCGCTCACGCCAAGGAGAAAGAGCGCGCGTGTCCGAGGTGCAAGTCGCGGCGCCGGGACGCTGCCCGGCAGCCTCTTGCGCCCCGTGATCATCGCCCGCGTCAGGTTCTGCCCCTTCACTACGGCATAGACGATGATCGCCAGCACGTGGAGCGCCACCGCCGCCACCAGCACGTCCCACACGATCGTGTGCAGCGCGGTGATGAGATTGTCGATGGATGCCGGAACCAGCGCCGTGAACGGCCCGGCATCGGCGACATCGTTGTTGATGTAAAGCCCGGTCAGCGTCTCCATCAGCAGCAGGGCGAGGAGGAGCGCCACCATCCATCCGCCCGCCGGATTGTGCCCGACCTCGAGGTCGGGCTCGCGGCGCAGCACACGGGCCAGGTGCCCCACCGCCGCGCGCGGTGCGGCGAGAAAGCCGGCAAAGCGTGCGGTCTCACCGCCGAAGAAGCCCCAGGCAAGCCGGAACAGCACCAGCGCCAGCACCGCCTCGCCGCTCCACACATGCCAATCCATCCAATTGAGCCGCCACGTGACATAGGCCGCCGCCACCAGCGCGACGGTAAGCCAATGGAAGAGCCGCGTCGGCAGGTCCCAGACCACGACCGGGCGGTCACGTCCGGTCGTGCCGGCGGCTTCCGGTGCCGGGGTCTTTTCGTGCACGTCGCCGCCTCGCTCTTTGCGCCTCGACCGTGGGCTCGCTGTCTCGCTCGATGTGGCGTCCTGAGGGCGCTTGTCCGATCGTAGCGGAACGGTTCGCGTTCCGATTGGCGCTCCACTATCAATATCCCGCCCCTCGGCCCCATCTCAAGCGCCGGGTGCTTGGACGCAGGTTCGGCCCGAGCAGCAAGACGCTTGAGGCCATCTTTTCCGTCGTCCCGCGAAAGCCGGGCCCCAGGCCAATCGACGTGCCTTCAAGCTGGACCCCGTCTTTGATCGGGCGACGACAGTTTGGTTCAACCCTGAACGATCAGGCTCTAGTCTCGTGATCCGCCCATCCGTCGCCGTCCCCACTGGTCGAGAGCAAGCGCCGTCCCGATGCACAAGAAAGGCACAACCGGCAGTCTGAAGCGATAGCTCACGAAGAAGACCATGTGGACGGCCGTGTAGAGGACAACCGACACCACGATGAAATAGAGCCGCCTCTCGCCACGGACATAATGAAGGGCGAACACGGCGAAGCCGGCGACAAGGGCGCAAAATTGGACGCCCCAGAGCAATCGAACAAGCGATTTACTACGGGTCTGGGCTTCAGACGCGCTGTGGTGAAAAGGAGGCAGCCAAAACAGGGCAGCTTTTTTGATAGCGAGGCTGATGGTCTTGATGGGATGATGATCCATGTAAGATATGGCAAGCTGGCGGACGCCCTGATCGGCGCCGTATTCTCCCTGTGCATGCCGTAGCCGGTTCCATGCTTCAGAGCCAAGGGGCGTCTCCGCCATGCTCATGAACAAGCCGGTCGCGTTGGAATTATTGCCGAGATACAAATTGAATCCGCCATTCGTATTGAGCACGGGCGCGCCGATGACGACGTCGTTACGGTAGAGCCACGGCGCCACCACTAAAAACGACATGGCCACGACAACGAGAGAATACTGCAAGAAGACGCGTATCCGACCCGCACCGACATAGAGCGCGAATAAGAGCGCCGGCACGATACATAATGCCGAATTGCCGGCGAGCGCTTGGAGCCCAATGGCGATACCAAGCAAAGCGGCAACCAAAGTTTTTCGCAGGGATGTCTCGAACCAAGTTACGAGAAAGATTTGGAGCGCGATCAAAAAAACTACCAGGTTCTCTTTCGCCACATACTCAGTGTAGACAATGCTAGCGAGAAAGGTGCTCCACAAGAGCCCTGCGAGGGCCGCGGCGAAGCGAGAGCCTGATAGAAGTCGCACTGTTCCATACAGCAAACCAACGGACACACAGCTGAGGGTGACATTGTAAAGTCGGATCGCTGTCAAGGATTTCCCGGACAACTCCCATAGTGCGTAAATTGAGAGCGGATATCCCGCATTATAGTATGCAAGGTTGCCGTCCGGATCGATCAGTCCTTTTCCGGCAAATAAATTAGCGGCCATCGTGAAATAAGCTAAGTAATCACTATCGGGCGCAATATGCAGTATCGAAATACAGATGATCCGCAGTGCCAGCGCCGCGCCGATGATTCCCGTCACCGTCGACACGTCTAACCGGTCAGGAGGCGATGCCCGCCAAAATATCGCGTTCGGCCACATCTGCGACGATCCGCCGCTTTGGGTGACATTATTTTATCACAAATTGGCCCCTTGACACCATGTTTTCGTGCGCCTGATTCTTTGTTTACAACCAATGATTTATCCGAGCGCGAAGGTCATCCAGACGCGGATCTGCACCGGGGTGATTTACCGTTCTTTGCCACGAGCGCACGTCGCCGCGCGGTCATCTTTCAAATTCTTTGCGAATGGGGCGGAATGCGTCCCTGCGCGTGCCGCATGGCCATTTCCGTTTGCCGGGCCGGCGCAAAACGGCTATCTCGCCCCCCGCAATGAACGAGCCCCTGCATCCGGCGCTGCTGCCCCAAGGCCTGCGCGATCTGCTGCCGCCCGACGCGGCATGGGAGGCGGAGGTGGTAACGCGCCTCGCCGCCGTGCTGACCCGCCACGGCTACGAGCGGGTGAAGCCGCCCCTGGCGGAATTCGAGGATAATCTCCTCTCCGGTGCCGGCGCGGCGATGGCGACCGAGACGTTCCGCCTCATGGACCCGGTGTCCCAACGCATGATCGGCCTGCGCGCCGACATGACGCCGCAGGTCGCGCGCATTGCCACCACGCGCCTCGGCCATGCGCCGCGGCCGCTGCGGCTCTTCTATGCCGGCCAGGTCCTGCGCGTGCGCAGCAGCGAGATCCGGCCGGAGCGCCAGGTCGGCCAGGTCGGCGCCGAGCTCATCGGCTCCGATGCGGTGGCGGCCGATGTCGAGGTCGTTGCCGTCGCGGCCGAGGCGCTGGCGGCGCTGGGCGTGGCCGGGCTTTCGGTTGATCTCACCCTGCCGACGCTGGTGCCTTCGGTGTGCCGGGCCTTGGGGCTCGACGCGGCGACGCTCGCTGCGGTGCGCGGGCCGCTCGATCACAAGGACGCCGCCGCGACCGCCGCGATCGGCGGGGCCGCGGCCGGGGTGCTGGGGCGCCTCCTCAAGGCGGCCGGGCCGGCGCAGACGGCCTTGGCGGCGCTGGCGGCGCTCGACCTGCCCGAGGCCGCGCGTAACGAGCGGGCGCGCCTGGAAGCCGTGGTGGCGGGGCTGGGCGCGATGATGCCGGCGCTCGCCGTCACCGTCGATCCCGTCGAGAACCGCGGCTTTGAATACCACACCGGCATCAGCTTCGCGCTTCTTCGCGCGCGGCCAGGGCGGCGAGCTGGGCCGCGGCGGGCGCTATCGCACCGCCGAGGCGGGCGAGCCCGCGACCGGCTTCACGCTCTATACCGACACGCTGCTGCTGGCGGCGCCCGCGCCGGCCAACGGCCGGCGGCTCTATCTTCCGGCCGGCAGCGCGTTTGCGCTGGGCGAGCGCCGGCGCGGCGAGGGCTGGATCACCGTCGCCGGGCTGGTGCCCGTCGCGGACGCGGCGGCCGAGGCGCGCCGGCTCGGTTGCAGCCACTGGCTCGCCGGTGACAAGATCATGGCCGTCGCGTGACGCGCGCGGCGCGGGAGGCCCGTACATGGCCAATGTTGCGGTGATCGGCGCCCAGTGGGGCGACGAGGGCAAGGGCAAGATCGTCGACTGGCTGTCGCAGCGCGCCGACGTGGTGGTGCGCTTCCAGGGCGGCCACAATGCCGGCCACACGCTGGTCATCAACGGCGTCGAATATCGCCTGAGCCTGCTGCCCTCGGGCGTGGTGCGGCCGGGCAAGCTGTCGATCATCGGCAACGGCGTCGTCGTCGACCCCTGGGCGCTCATCCGCGAGATCGAGGCGATCCGCCAGAAGGGCGTCGATGTCACGCCGCAATGCCTGCGCCTGGCCGACAACGCGACCCTCATCCTGCCGTCCCATGCCGAGATCGACCGCGCGCGCGAAGAGGCGCGCGGGGCCAACCGCATCGGCACCACCGGGCGCGGCATCGGTCCCGCCTACGAGGACAAGGTCGGCCGCCGCGCCATCCGCGTGTGCGACCTCGCCGAGCCCGAAAGCCTGGCCGAGCGGCTGGACCAGCTTCTCCTGCACCACAACGCGCTGTTGCGCGGCCTCGGCGCGGCCGAGGTCGAAGCCAAGCCGCTGCTGGCGGCGCTGCTGGAGGTGGCGCCCAAGGTGCTGCCCTATGCCGATCAGGTGTGGCAGCGCCTGGACGAGGCGCGCCGCGCCGGCCGCCGCATCCTGTTCGAAGGCGCCCAGGGCGTGATGCTCGACGTCGATCACGGCACCTATCCCTTCGTCACCTCTTCGCACACCCATCCCGGCCAGGCCGCGGCGGGGGCGGGGCTGGGGCCGGCCGCGGTCGGCTATGTGCTCGGCATCACCAAGGCCTACACCACGCGCGTCGGCAGCGGCCCGTTCCCGACCGAGCTCACCGACGAGATCGGCCAGCTCCTCGGCGCGCGCGGCAAGGAATTCGGCGTCGTCACCGGGCGCAAGCGGCGCTGCGGCTGGTTCGATGCGGTGATGGTGCGCCAGGCGGTGAAGGTGGCGGGCATCGCCGGCATCGCGCTCACCAAGCTCGACGTGCTCGACGGCTTCAAAGAGATCAAGGTCTGCACCGGCTATCGCCACCACGGCGCAGCCCTCGACCGCCTGCCGCCGAGCGCCAAGATCCAGGCCGAGATCGAGCCGGTCTACGAGACGCTCGAAGGCTGGAGCGAGAGCACCCGCGGCGCGCGCTCGTGGATCGAGCTGCCGGCGCTGGCGATCAAGTACATCCGCCGCATCGAGGAGCTGATCGAGGCGCCCGTGGCGATGCTGTCCACGAGCCCCGAGCGCGACGACACCGTCCTCGTCCACGACCCGTTCGCGGATTGAAGGGCGCGGGGCGCAACCGGCCGGTGCGCAGCCGCGCGCTTCAGATTATGTATCTGTGTCCCTTTAATTCCAGAATCTGGCTAGCCTAGTCTAGCCTCGGATCGCGGCCGTAATCAGGTCCCGTCGCGATGGTTGTCCGCCCATCTTTTGGGTCGTGTCCCGCCGAGTGGTGTAGGAGCTGTGGGTAAGTAGCCCGCCGCAGCGACCGCCAGAGTCTGAGCGGAGGCGGGCTACTTATCCACAGCGGTGGTCATCGTGGGTCTTCGGTAGGGTTTGGTCGCCAGACCTTTCACTCGAACCGAGGACCTTACGATGACCGACGAGATGATGAACCTTCGCGCGCTTCTGGAGAAGAGTTCGGATGCCGAGTTGCTGCGCGAGATGGTCGGCTTTGCCGCGCAGCGTCTGATGGAGCTGGAAGTTGAGGGCCTGACCGGCGCTGCCCATGGCGAGCGCAGTGCGGGCCGCATCAATCACCGCAATGGCTACCGCGATCGCGATTGGGAGACGAGAGCGGGCACGGTCGAGTTGCGCATTCCGAAGCTCAGGAAGGGCAGTTACTTCCCCGCCTTCCTGGAGCCGCGTCGCCTGGCCGAGAAGGCGTTGGCGGCGGTGGTCCAGGAAGCCTACATCCACGGTGTCTCGACCCGCTCTGTCGACGATCTCGTCCAGGCCATGGGAATGACCGGCATCTCGAAGAGCCAGGTGAGCCGGCTGTGCGAAGAGATCGACGACAAGGTCAAAGCCTTTCTGACCCGGCCGCTCGAAGGCGATTGGCCCTATCTGTGGATCGACGCGACCTATGTGAAGGCACGCGAGAACGGGCGCATCGTCTCGGTCGCGGTGATCGTTGCCGTCGCGGTCAACGGCGACGGGCGCCGCGAGGTGCTTGGCATGGATATTGGCCCCTCGGAGGCCGAGACCTTTTGGACCGAGTTCCTGCGCAAGCTCGCTCGGCGCGGCCTGCGCGGCGTCAAGCTTGTCATCTCTGACGCTCACGAGGGCCTGAAGGCAGCAATCACGAAAGTGCTCCATGCCTCCTGGCAACGCTGCCGCGTGGGGCTGTTGAAAAACCCGCCAATCCGTGATTTGTTTCTACCGTCGGCGATGAGCGGGAGTAGATCGTGATGTTGGGTTCGCGCGGTGCGGAGCAGGTGGAGTTTTTCGCCGGATCGCTGCGTGATCTTATTCCCGACGATCATGTGCTGGCCCGTGTCGACCGGGTGCTCGACCTGTCCTGGCTGCGCGCTGAAGTCACAGACTTGTACTGCCCAGACAATGGCCGACCCGGCATTGACCCAGAAGCGGCGGTTCGAACTCATGCTCGCGGGATTCCTGCTTGGCATTGTCCATGACCGAAAGCTCATGCGTGAGGCACACGTTAATGTGGCGATCCGTTGGTTCGCGGGCTTCGGTCTCGCCAATCGTCTGCCCGATCATTCGAGCCTTACGCGCATCCGCCAGCGCTGGGGTGAGGCGCGCTTCCGTCGGATTTCGAGAAGACGGTCACTGCATGCCTCGTCGCGAAGATCGCCAAGGGCGAGATCGTACACATCGACGCCACGTTGATCCGCGCCGACGTCAGTTGGGAATCTCTGGCCGGCCGCTGGGTCGCCAAAGTCGGTGAGGCAAACTCTCAGCCCGAGGAGGCGGAGCGGATCGGCAGACAAAGCGGGAAGTACAAAAAGGTCTGCGTCACCGATCCCGACGCCACCATGGCAACAAATGGCCGGAACCGGCGGCTCGAGCCAGCTTATAAGCAGCACACTGCGGTCGACGACGAGGCCGGCGTCGTGCTCGACGTGACCGTCACAACCGGCCAAGTCAACGAGGGCGGTACATTGGATGCGCAGATCGACACGGTCCAAAGGACGACGGGTGTCGCCGTACAAGCCGTGACCGCAGATGCGGGCTACGCCTATGCCAAGGTGTACGGTCGACTCGAGGAACGCCGGATCGAGGCGATCATCCCGCCCAAGGCCGAGCCGATCAGGAGCCCGGTGCCGATGCGCCGCTTCCGATACGATGCCAAGCACGATATCCTAAAGTGTCCGCGCGGCAAGATACTGAAGGCAGGGCGGGCGGTGAAGCACGGCCGCTTCTTCACCTCGCGAGCCAAGGACTGCAAACGCTGTGACCTGCGCAGCCTATGCCTGAGCGGCGGGCGCTCGAACAAGGCCGTGGTTCTTGGCGATAACTACCCCGCCCTGTTGCGAGCACGGCGCCGGCGCGAGCACTGGTCGGATCGCGATTATGCGCTCTATCAACGCCACCGATGGAAGGTGGAGGGCATTCACGGCGAGGCCAAAACCTGGCATGGGCTCGCGCGTGCCATCCGGCGCGGCTTGGCCAACATGCAGATCCAGGCTTACCTGACGGCAGCCGCAATTAACCTCAAGCGGCTCGCCACATGGATCATTGCGCTGCTTTGTGCCCTGCTGACTGCCGCCACGTCGATCATGGGCGATCCGCGTCTGAAAAATCGTCAGGCGTTGAGCAAACGGCACCCGAACGGTGTCGAGCCTGCTGCCGTCGCGTGACGAAAACTTCTTCAACAGCCCCCGCGTCCACTTCATGCGCAACGTCCTGGCGCACGCCGGCCGGCAGGGGCGCCGCGTCGTCGCCGCCTTCATCGGCACCGCCTTTGTCCAGGACGACGCCGAGACGGCACGCGCCCAATGGCGCCAAGTCGCCGATCAGGTTCGCCCCAAGGTGCCTAAGCTTGCCGCAGTCATGGACGAGGCCGAAACCGATGTCCTCGCCTTCATGAGCTTCCCGAAGGATCACCGGCCGAAGATTCATTCGACCAATCCATTGGAACGCCTCAACGGCGAGATCAAGCGCCGCACCGAGGTCATCGGCATCTTCCCCAATGAAGACGCCATCACCCGCCTCGTCGGCGCACTCCTGCTCGAGCAGAACGATGAATGGTCCGTGCAGCGCGCCCGCTATATGTCCCTGGAAACCATCGCGCCCTTGAGCGATGATCCGATCGTCAGGCTGTCCGCTGTGACCGCCTGACGCTTCCGGCCAACCTCGCCGGAGATCGCGACGCCGCCGCCGCTCCTACACCACGCCCTGGGACACGATCATCTTTTGCCCCATAAACATTTTTGTCACTGCAAGCTGGGCACGCAAGCGCGGGGAGTCGGCCTCTGTCTTGCCGAGCCTTTCCCATTTGAGAAAAGCGTTTAGGTCGAAATAGAACGTGTTTTTGTAAGCTGGCTCGTCGAACAGACTATTTTCGCTGCCTTGCGTTAGGTAGGTGTCAATGACCTCGATGGCCACGTCTAGCAGAGCCTCTCGCGCTTCTTCCTTGCCGGGCCCAAAGAGCTTGATCATCGATGTCGATAGGCTTCTATGCCCAACTGGAAGGGCGGCCCGCGACAAAACCTCACGCAGCAGCTCTAGCACTACCATGTAGTACAGGAAACGAGACTGTCGCCGGCTATCGATTTCCGCGCCACGCCCGAATTTGTGGGCATCTGTAGCGGTGTGAAGCAAACATGCAGCGTAAAGGTCCTCAACGCCAAAGGGTTCGCCCTCTGAGACTCCTTCTTCATTAACTATGCGTTTGAAGATCGATCCATTTGGCAAAAATGGCGGGTTTTTTCCGTAAGCGAGGCCGGCCTCACCTAACCACCCGGCACCATACACCTTCATCAAATCAAAGGCGTTCGTCATCTGTGTGAATTGATGCAAAGCAGGTTTTTGTTTTTGCAGCGCCCGCCGCGAATCCCATCCACCACGCTGGATCTCCAAGAACACGTCGTATCGGTCCGCCATCTGGCGCGCCCAGCTTCTGAAATCTGAGGTGAGCGCCAAAAAGTCTTTCTCTCGAATCGCGTTCTGGCTGTTGGTATATCGAGTGATTGCTTCGAGCAATGCCTCACCCTCGTTTCCGACCTTCACGATCTTCGTTACGACAACTCCTTCGTCGAAGCGTTTGCGCCATGCGTCCAGTTCGGGGTCACTCCCGGTCCCACCCGCCTCGAGACGGGCGTGGCACACCTCCCAGATTGTTCGTGTAGTCTGGCAGCCATTGACGATGTAGGGCTCGACGAGGTCGAAGCCCTTGCCTTCTGTCGCCTTAAAGTCAGCGACAACTATGGTTATGCCATTGTTGTAGAGGCCGAACTGCTCGGGGGCCGATTTAAGTGTCTCCTGCATCCCCCTATTCACTTTGCCACGCCCGCCGAGGAAACGGCGCACGTTTTTCTCATAGAGCTGATCCAGGTCTTCGGTCTTGTCGCGATAAGCTTTGAGAAATTGATACAGGTTAAAAAGCGACGTTGACCCGACAAGAAGATGTTTCCCTGAGAGGACCAAGTTTGAATTCAGCGGCACCGTCCGCTGCTGCAGTGCGATGCTCTCGGCGTCTTCGATTACCCGCTGGTAGATGGTTTGGATTGAAATGGATTCCACTTCGAACAGTGGCCCCAGACGGCCGCGTCCCATTGCGCGCAAGTCATCGAGCGTCTGCTTCTGACTTGCGTCTAGCAGCCCTTCGGTGGCGAAGAGAAGCACGATGCGATCATATTCGGATGCGCTTTTACGGAAGGTGACGAGGCGTTCGAGAAGACCCTCGGCGAGCGAGGATAAATTGGCCCGTTTCTCATCCAAAGTGTCAATGACCTTTTGCCCCTCGTGAAGAAGCGTTGTCGTTCCCTTGAACGCTGACCCGTACTTACTTTGCACCAAATACCAGGAATGTCCCACGACGTTGCTTTCCGCCCCGCCGTCTTCGTCACCGCGATCAAGATATGCAACGTCGATGCCTCCGTCACCCGAGCCGTCGCAATAGACCAAATCGCTAGACGCATCATCTGCGTCAGCCCATTGTCCAATTAGTTTATGTGCGAATCGCCGTCCGAGTTCTACGGTTGACGGCTGTCCGGCACGAATGTCCGCAAGCCATTGGTCGCGAAACGCATCGAATGCAACTGCATCCTGATCGGCCATTAGCCGTCTCCTTCTCGTGCTTGCCAGAACTCGTCACAAAGGGCCGCGTAGCCTAGCACTCGCTATTTATTGCTCCGCCATTCCGCAAACGCCGTCAAGGAGAACGCCCGCCTCAGATTTTGAATTGTGTCCGCTTAATTCCCCGAGGGCACGCGAAGGGGGTTGATCGTTGCGATGCCGGCGAAGTCCTTTTCGTTGTCGGTGACGACGATACAGCCGTTCGCCTCGGCGACGGCGGCGATGATCGTATCGAGGGCGCTGCGCGGCTGGCCCGTGGTTTTGCCATCGGCCATCAAGCGCGCCCATATCAAGGCAGCTCCCTCGGCGAAGGGAAGCACGCGGCCGGCGAACAGGGCTTGCGGTCCTTCCGGCCCGCCAAACCATGCTTCGAGCCGATCGCGCCGCTTGCCGGCGGGTTTCTCCAGCACGCCGCGGCGGATTTCCGCGACCGTCAGCGAGCTGATGTAGAGATCATCGTCATTCTGCTCGGCCATCCACGTCAGCAACGATTCGGACGGCGACGCCTTCGTGATGTTGCTGATGATGTTGGTGTCGAGCAGGTAGCGCATCAGATCTCGACGTTGCGTCCTTCGTCGCGGGGACGGGTCACGTCGAGGTCGATGCCAACCAGCGGAGAGCGGCGCAGCGCGGCCAGGATGCCGCCCTTCCTGGGCGGCTCGCCGGCGATTGTCCGGCTGACGGCGGCGCGCAGGCGCGACGCCTCGGGACCGTCTTCGGCGAGCCGTCGCGCGAGCGAGCGGATCAGGTCGCGATCGGCGTCGCGGCCGAGCACCTCAAAGCGCGCAAGGCCGCGCTCGCCGAGGCGCGTGCGATAGTTCTGAATGGCGCGCTCCTGCGAGGAGCCCATGACAACCTCCGGCTATTTCCAGTAATATATCCGGGAGGCGGATCGCATTCAAGAGGGGGACACGCACTTAATCCTGCGCGAGCTTCACCCATGCCGGCTGCACCGGGGTGAGCCGCGCCGTGCCGGCGGTGAGGGGCCGGCTGTCGCGGAGGGATTCGGCCACGGCGTCGAGGCGGAGCAGCGCCAGGCCGTGCCCGTCGCGGGCGGAGCGCATCTCGCCGGCCTCGGCGGTGCCAAGCGTGATGGAGGTGTCCGGCGGCGGCGGCGGTCCCTCGATCGCCACCGGCAGCAGCCGTTTCTTGATGAGGCCGCGATACTTGGTGCGCGCCGTCAGCTCCTGGCCGACATAGCAGCCCTTCTGCCAATCGACGCCGTTCAACTCGTCGAACCCGGCCTCGAGCAGGATCGATTTCTCCACGATGAGGTCGCGGCTGCCGTCGGGGACGCCGAGCGCGAGGCGGTGCCGGTCATAGGCGGCGGCATCGACGCCCGTCCATCCCAGCGCCGCAACCGGCGCGTCGCCCGCGTCCTGCGGCAGGATGAGGCGCACGCCGAGCGCGGCCAGGCGCGGATCGACGCAGGCGACGCCATCGCCGAACGCCCGCGCCACTCCCGCGGTCTCGTCGAGGCCGAGCGCGCCGGCCGTGCCGGGGCCGAAGGCGGCAACGACGCGATAGCGCGCGCGCGCATCGGCAATCGTCACCTTGGAACGCAGCTTGTAAAGCGAGAGCCGCCGGCGCAGATCATCGAGCCGCGCCGCCTCGCCGTCGAGCAGCAGCGCCTCGCCCCGCGCCATGATGAAAAAGTCGTGCAGGTATTTGCCCTGCGGCGTCAGCAGCGCGGCGTAGAGCGCGCGCTCCGGCCCGGCCTTGGTCACGTCGTTGGAGACCAGCCCCTGCAGGAAGGCGACGCGGTCCTCGCCGGCCACGTCGAGCACGCCGCGCGCGTCCAGCACGCAAAAACAAGGTCCGTCCGTCATTCACCGCTCCGCACTTAGAGGTAATGCCGGGTGCCGTGCTTGGCAAGCAGCGGGCGCGCCTCTATAACCGGGCGGCGTCATGAAGATCCTCTTCGTCACGGCGACGCGAATCGGCGACGCCGTGCTGTCGACCGGGCTGCTCGGCCATCTCATCGCGCGCCATCCCGGTGCCAGGCTCGCCATCGCCGCGGGCCCCCTTGCCGCACCGCTTGTTCGAGGCGGTACCCGGCCTCGATGCAGCTCATCGCGGTGGAAAAGCAGCCGCACGGCCGGCACTGGCTCACGCTCTACCGGGCCGTCGCGGCGACGCGGTGGGATTTGGTCGTCGATCTGCGCGGCTCGGCCCTGGCCTATCTCCTGTGGACGCGCGCGCGCCGCATCATGGCCAAGGGCGATGCGCGCGAGCATCGCGTGCAGCAGCTCGCCCGGCTCTTCGCGCTTGATCCGCCGCCGGCGCCGCGCCTGTGGCTGGCGCCGCAGCATGAAGAACAAGCCGCCGCGCTGGTGCCGCCGGGCGGGCCGGTGCTGGCGATCGGCCCGGCGGCCAACTGGCGCGGCAAGGAATGGCCGGCCGACCGTTTCGCCGCGCTGGCGCAGCGTCTGACCGGGCCCGGCGGGCCGCTGCCGCAGGCGCGCATCGCGGTCCTCGCCGCCGCGCACGAGCGCGCCCAGGCGGCGCCGGTCCTCGCCGCCTTCGCGCCGGGGCGCTGCATCGATCTCGTCGGCAAGCTGCATCTCCTCGTCGCGGCTTCGGTGCTGCGCCGGTCCGCGCTCTTCGTCGGCAACGACACCGGCCTCATGCATATGGCGGCGGCGGTCGGCACGCCGACGCTCGGCCTCTTCGGGCCAAGTCCGTCCGCGCAATATGCGCCGTGGGGGCCGCGCGCCGCGATCGCCACCACCGAAATTCCGGCCGAAGCGATGTTCACGCCCGGCTTCGATCACCG
Organism: uncultured Alphaproteobacteria bacterium; assembly: GCA_963832575.1. Classification (GTDB taxonomy): domain Bacteria; phylum Pseudomonadota; class Alphaproteobacteria; order ATCC43930; family CGMCC-115725; genus DATJLY01. Next base: position 1,384,137 of record CAWHUT010000004.1, on the reverse strand, counting down.
CACCACCGACACCCTGATGGAGAGCCTCGGCGTCGAGGCGGCTGAAGCGGCGGCGCGGCGCCTCTTGCAGCGCGTCGCCGGCGAGGCGGCGTAATGGCCGTGGTGGTCATGGCCGATGACGGCATCGAGTTCGACGGCACGACGCCGGAGCACGCGCCGCTGGGCGGTGCCGAGGCGGCCTTCGTCGCGCTCGCCGAAGGGTTCGCCGCGCGCGGCCATCGCGTGCTGGTGCGCAATCGCTGCGGCACGGCGCTGTGCCACCACGGCGTCGAGTGGGCGCCGCTCGGCGACGGCCTGCCGGCGCGCGCGGATCTCTTCATCGCCAATCGCGGCCACCGCCTGATCGGCGCCATGCCGGCGTCGCGCGGCATCTTCTGGCTGCACAATCCCGGCCGCTATCTGCGCAAGCCGCGCTATCTCTGGGCGCTGGCGCGCCATCGCCCGGTAATCGTCACCACCGGCGCCTATCACGCGGCGACCGTGCCGTGGTGGATGCCGAGCGGCGGGCGCGCCGTCATTCCCTATGGCATGGCGGCACCGTTCCAGGCGTCCCGCGCCGCCGCGCGCGCCCCCGCCGCCGCGGGCGATCTTCACCTCGAACCCGTTGCGCGGATTCGGACTGGCTGCTCGATCTCTGGGCGCGGCGGGTTCACCCCGTCCTGCCCGCGGCGGAGCTCCATCTTTATTGCGGCCCCGCGGTCTATGGCAGTGCGGGCGCGGCGAAGTCCGCGCCGATGGCGGAAGTGCTGGCGCGCGCCGATGCGCTCAGGGACAAGGGCGTGCGCCGCCACGCGCCGCTGCCGCGTCCGCAACTGATCGAAGCGCTGATCGGCGCGCGCGCGATGCTCTATCGCGGCGATGCCGGCGAGACGTTCTGCCTGGCACTCGCCGAGGCGCAGGCGCTGGGCGCTGCCGGCGGTGGTGCAGAATCGGGGCGCGGTGGCGGAGCGCGTCATCGACGGCGTCACCGGGACGGTCGCCGCGGACGAGGACGCCTTCGTCGCGGCCGCGATCGCGCTCCTGAGTGATGACGCGCTGTGGCGGCGCCAGCACGAAGCGGCGCTCGCGCGCCAGAAAGGCATGAGCTGGGACGAGGCGGCGCAGCGTTTCGAGGCGTTGTTGCCATGACGCGATTGCTCCAGACGATGGCGGGACAGGCGCATGGCGGCGCGGAGGCGTTCTTCGAGCGTCTGGCACTCGCGCTCGCGCGTGCGGGGGAGACGCAGCGCCTCGTCATTCGCGGCGACGGGGCGCGCATGGCGCGGCTGCGCGCCGCCGGGCTCGACGTGCTCGAGGCGCCGTTTCGCGGCCGGCTCGACTGGCGCACGCGGCCGCTGCTGCGCCGGGCCATCGCCACGTTCCGACCGGATGTGGTGTTGAGCTGGATGAGCCGGGCGAGTGCGGCATGCCCGCACGGCGACTTTCGTGCATGTCGGACGGCTCGGCGGCTATTACGATCTCAAATACTATCGCGGCTGCGACCATCTCATCGCCAACACGCGCGACATCGTGGCCTATGTCGTGCGCCACGGCTGGCCCGCCGAGCGCGTTCACTACCTGCCGAATTTCGTCACAGGCCAGACGGCGCCGCCGCTGCCGCGCGCAAGCCTGGCCACGCCCGACGACGCGCCCCTTGCCCTCGCGCTCGGGCGGCTTCATCGCAACAAGGGTTTTGACGTGCTGATCGAGGCCGTGGCGAAGGTGCCGCGTCTTCATCTGTGGCTCGCCGGCGAGGGCGACGAGCGTCCCGTTCTGGAGGGGCTGGCGCGGACGCTGGCGGTCGAGGACCGCGTGCATTTCCTGGGTTGGCGCGACGACGTGGCGGCGCTTCTCGCCGCGTGCGACGTGCTCGTTTCCTCCTCGCGGCACGAGCCGCTCGGCAATGTCGTGATCGAGGCCTGGGCGGCGGGCGTTCCGGTCGTGGCGACCGCGAGCGAGGGCCCGCGCGCCCTCATCCGCGACGGCGAGAACGGCTTGATCGTCGCCGATCGAGGATGCCGATGCGCTCGCCGCCGCGCTGGCGCGTCTCGTCGGCCGATCACGATCTTGCGCGCCGCGCTGGCGGCCGGCGGCCGCGCCGCCTTCGAGGCAGAGTTCACCGAGGCGCGCGTCGTCGCGCTCTATCGCGAGGTTCTGGCGCGGGTGCGGCGCTGATGTGCGGCATCGCCGGCATCATGACGCTCGACGGCGAGCCGCCCGCAAGCCGCCACGCTGCAGGCGATGGAGGCGATCGCTGCGCCATCGCGGGCCCGACGGCACCGGGCATTACCGCGCCGGCGATGTCGCGCATGGTGCAGACGCGGCTCGCCATCATCGATCTCGCGACCGGCGACCAGCCGCTGCACGAGCCCGGCGGCGCGGCGCTCATCGCCAATGCCGAGATCTACAATTACATCGAGCTGCGCCGGACGCTGCCCGGCGTCGTGTTCGCGACGGCGTCCGATTGCGAGCTGCCGCTCCATCTCTATCGCCGCCACGGCCTCGATTTCGCCCGCCACCTGCGCGGCATGTACGCGATCGCGCTGCACGACCCGGCGGCGGGCCGGCTGGTGCTGGCGCGCGATCCCTTCGGCATCAAGCCGCTCTATTACGCCGAGACCGCGCGCGGTCTTCGCCTTCGCTTCCGAGCCGCACAGCCTCATCGCCGGCGGGCTCGTCGCGGCCGAGCTGGTGCGCCAGGCGCGCAACGAGCTGCTGCAGCTCCAGTTCACCACCGGGCGCGACACGATCTTCGCCGGCATCCGCCGCGTGCTGCCGGGCGAGACCGTGGTCATCGCCAAGGGCCGCATCGTCGAGCGCCGCCGGCTCGAGCTGCCGGGCGACGGCGATGTGGTGCCGCAGGACGAGAGCACTGCGCTCGCCGCGCTCGATCGCGCCTTTGCCGACAGCGTCCTCCTGCATCAGCGCTCCGACGTGCCCTATGGCATGTTCCTGTCGGGCGGCATCGACAGCTCGGCGGTGCTGGCGATGATGGCGCGGCTCAACGAGCGCCCGGTCAAGGCCTTCACCATCGGCTTTTCGAGCGCCGGCGCCGGCGACGAGCGCGCGGCCGCGGCCCAGGTGGCGCGCGCGCTGGGCGCAGAGCATGTCGAGGTGGAGTTCCGCGAGGCCGATTTCTGGCGCCTCCTGCCGGAGATCGCCGGCGTCATGGACGATCCGGCGGCGGATTATGCCATCCTGCCGACCTACAAGCTCGCCGCCGCGGTGCGCGAGGCCGGGCTCAAGGTGATCTTGTCCGGCGAAGGCGGCGACGAGCTCTTCGCCGGCTATGGCCGCTATCGCAGTGTGATGCGGCCGTGGTGGGCGGGCGGTCGGCTGCTGCGTGCGCGCGGCAATCTCGACAAGCTCGGCCTCCTGCGCGGCGAGCTCGCGGGCTGGCGCGACGGCATCGCGGCGGCCGAGGTGCAGGCGGCGAAGCCCGGACGCACGCGGCTGCAGGCGGCGCAGGCGACCGACTGCGCCGACTGGCTGCCGAACGATCTCCTGACCAAGCTCGACCGCTGCCTCATGGCGCATGGCGTGGAAGGGCGCGTGCCGTTTCTCGATCCGGTGCTGGCCGATGTCGCGCTGCGCCTGCCGGATGAGCTCAAGCTGCGCAAGGGGATGGGCAAGTGGCTGCTGCGGCGCTGGCTGGCGCAGCATGTGCCGGCGGCCGAGCCGTTCGCGAAAAAGCGCGGCTTCACCGTTCCGGTCGGCGCGTGGATCGCGCGGCGCGGCGCGCAACTGGGCCCGCTGGTTGCGGCCCAGCCCGGCGTGCGCGAGATCTGCCTGCCCGACGCAGTGGAGAAGCTGTTCCGCGACCCCTCGCGCCGGCACGAGAGCTTCGCCGCCTGGACCTTGCTCTTCTACGCGCTCTGGCACCGCCGCCACATCGAAGCGCTGGCGCCCGAGAGCGACGTCTTCGCCACGCTCGCGATGCGGGGCTGATCCCGCTGGAGATGGACCGACAGGCGATGGTGACATGGCAGGCGCCGCCGCGATGCCGTAAGCTCGGGCGGCATTCGTGGAGGTGAGGCATGACCGCGTGCATGATCGGCTGGGCCCATTCGCGCTTCGGCAGGCTCGAGGGCGAGGACATCGAGTCGCTGATCCTGCGCGTCGCGGGCGATGCGATCGCGGATGCCGGCGTCGCGCCGGCCGACATCGACGAGATCTTCCTCGGCACCTTCAACGGCGGCTTCACGCGCCAGGAGTTCGCGTCGTCCCTGGTGCTGCAGCTCGACCCGGCGCTGCGCTTCAAGCGCGCGACGCGGGTGGAGAACGCCTGCGCCACCGGCTCGGCCGCGATCTATCAGGGGCTCGACGCCATCGCCGCGCACGCGCGCGCGCATGGTGCTGGTGGTAGGCGTCGAGAAGATGACCGAGGTCACCGGCGCGGCGGTCGGCGATATCCTCATCCGCGCCGCCTATCTGCGCGAGGAAGGCGACATCGAGGGCGGCTTCGCCGGCGTCTTCGGCCGCATCGCGCAAGCCTATTTCCAGCGCTATGGCGACAAGAGCGACGCGCTCGCCCGCATCGCCGCCAAGAACCACAAGAACGGCGCCGTCAATCCGCTGGCGCAGATGCAGAAGGATCTGGGCTACGATTTCTGCCGCACGGTGTCGGAGAAGAATCCGCTGGTGGCGGGGCCGCTGCGGCGCACCGACTGCTCGCTCGTTTCCGACGGCGCGGCGGCGCTGGTGCTCGCCGATGTCGATACGGCGCTCGGCTGCGACAAGGCGGTGGTGTTCCGCGCCGCCGAGCAGGTCAACGACTTCCTGCCGATGAGCAAGCGCGACATCATCGCCTATGAGGGCCCGGCCCTGGCGTGGCGGCGCGCGCTGGGCGCGGCGAAGATCGGGCTCGACGATCTCTCCTGCGCCGAGGTGCATGACTGCTTCACCATCGCCGAGCTCATCATCTACGAGGCGATGGGGCTGACGCCGCCGGGGCAGGGCGCGCGCGCCATCGAGGAAGGCTGGACCGAGAAGGATGGGCGGCTGCCGGTCAACGCCTCGGGCGGCCTCAAATCCAAGGGCCATCCGATCGGCGCGACCGGCGTCTCCATGCACGTGCTGCAGGCGATGCAGCTCACCGGCACCGCCGGGCCGATCCAGGTCAAGGACGCCGAGCTCGCGGCCGTCTTCAACATGGGCGGCGCGGCGGTGGCGAATTACGTCAGCATCCTGGAGCGCCTGCGATGAGCCCGATCCGGGCGCTTCTCCTCGAGGAGGAGCAGGGCAAGGTCCGCGCACGCATCGCGGAGGTCGACGAAAGCGCGCTGCCGCCGGGCGATGTCACCGTCGCCGTGCGCTATTCGACGCTCAACTACAAGGACGGCATGGTCCTCACCGGCATCGGCCGTCTCGTGCGCACCTATCCGCACGTGCCCGGCGTCGATTTCGCCGGCGTGGTCGAGCGCTCGGAACTCGCCGGCGTTCAAGCCGGGCGATCCCGTCATTCTCACCGGCTGGCGCGTCGGCGAGGCGCGCTGGGGCGGCTATGCCGAGAAGGCGCGCGTCAAGGCGACGGAGCTCGTGCATGCGCCGCAGGGGATGAGCCTCAAGCACGCCATGGCGATCGGCACCGCTGGCTTCACCGCCATGCTGGCGGTGCAGGCGCTCGAAGATCACGGGCTCGCGCCGGGCGCGGGCGAGGTGCTGGTGACGGGCGCGGCGGGCGGGCTCGGCAGTGTCGCGGTGGCGATCTTGAGCAAGCTCGGCTATCGCGCCATCGCGGCAACCGGGCGGCCGGAGACGCACGATTATCTTACGCGCCTGGGTGCGGCTGACTTCATCGCGCGCGCCGAACTGGCGCAGGCGCCGCAGCGGCCGCTCGAGAGCGAGCGCTGGGCCGGTGCTATCGATACCGTCGGCAGCACCACGCTCGCCCATCTTTTGACGCAGCTTCGCTATGGCGCGAGCGTTGCCGCCTGCGGGCTTGCCGGCGGCGCCGACCTGCCCGCGAGCGTCGTGCCGTTCCTGCTGCGCGGCGTCAATCTGCTCGGCATCGATTCCGTGATGTGTCCGATGCCGCGCCGGCAGGCGGCGTGGACGCGCCTCGCGCGCGATCTGCCGACGGAAGCGCTCGATGCGATCGTGGAGACCGTGCGGCTGGAAGACCTGCCGGCCCTGGCGGGGCGGATTCTGGCGGGGCAAGTCCGCGGCCGGATCGTCGTGGACCTGGAGGCGCGCTAAATCTGTCTTCAATTTTATCAAGGAAACACAAATAGATATAGATTTTCTCTCATCTATAACTTATAGTTCTCCGCGTGCTCGAATCAACCTGTAGCTATCGTTCAGCACATCACTACTATAGGTTGGGAGACGGGGAGTGGAACCTTTCATACTCGACCGCCGCGGCCTGGTTCAATTCATCGCCGCCGCCGTGGGGACTGGGTTCTTTGGCCGGGGCAAGGCGTTTGCGGCGCCCCGGCATGCGCCGCGCCGGCCGCGCCTGGTGGTGCTCGATCCCGGACATGGCGGCGTCGATCCCGGCTGCATCGGCTGCACCGGCATTTACGAAAAGGACATCACGCTGCAACTCGGCCTGGAACTCGCGCGCGAGCTCGAAGAGACCGGGCATTACCACGTCACGCTGACGCGCAGCAGCGATGAATTCGTGCCGCTCGAAGACCGCGTCGCACGGGCGCGGGCGGCCAATGCCGAGCTTTTCCTGTCAATCCATGCCGACGCGCTGCCCGACGAGTGGATGCGCGGCGCCTCGGTCTTCACGCTGTCGGAAAAGGCCTCCGACAAGGAAGCGGCCGCGCTGGCGGCGCGCGAGAATCGGGCCGATCTCGTCGCCGGCGTCGACCTTTCGCGCCACACCCCGGAAGTGAGCAACATCCTCTTCGACCTGGCGCGGCGCGAGACCAACAACCAGTCGATCCGCCTGGCGCGCGATCTCGTGAGCGAACTTGGCCGCCGCGTGCGGCTTCTGCACAACAGCCACCGCTCCGCCGGGTTCGTCGTCCTGAAGGCGCCCGACGTCCCCTCGGCCCTCATCGAGATCGGCGCGCTCTCGAACCGCGAGGAGGAGGGGTTGCTCCAGCTCCCGGCCTACCAGCGCAAACTGGCGAGCGGCCTGTCGCAGTCGGTGAGCGACTATTTCGCCTCGCTCCCCGCCGCCTGAGGCGGTCACAAAATTGCCCCGGCCGCTTAACGCTTTTTTGACGATTGGCGCCCTATAACACGATGTGGTTCGCGGTTATGCCGCGCACCGCAAGTCCTTCGGGCTTTTCCTCCCTGAACTTGGGCCGCATTTTGCGGCCCATTTTTTTCATCCCGATCAAGGCCTTGGCTGATGCCGGCGCGGCCCTCGGGCGCTCGGGAGGGGCCAATGCAACCAATTGGTTGTATCGGGAACAGGCCTCCAGCCGTGGCGGTTTGCGGGAAAGCGTCCTTGGAAGGGAGGCCTCGCCGAGCCACGGAGTACACGGATGAAACGCATTCTTCTCACCGCCGCCTCGATTCTCGCCCTGACGATCGGGGCCGCCTATGCCCAGTCCACCGGCGGCCCCGGCAGCGGCAGCTCCGGATCGAGCATGGGTAGGCCCGGCAGCGGCACGGGCGGTGAGGGCAGCTCCACCGCCGATTGCCCGCCGGCCTCGGGCGCCGCCGGCCCCTCGTCCGGCATGAGCAGCAATAGCGGCGTCACCAACCCGGCCTGCCCGTCAAGCTCCGGCTCGTCGACGCCGGACACCCCGTCGGGCAGCGGCAGCTCCGGCGGCCAGCGCTAGCCAGGCTGCGACGGAGACGCGGTCGGTCTCCCTCACCCGCCTCGGCTTGCGCCTCGGTACCCTCTCCCGCCTTGCGGGAGAGGGGGGACCCAGCGCCTCAGCGCTGGGTGGGTGAGGGCCGCTTTGCCGCGGCGGTCTTGGTCGTGCGCCAGGATTGCCAGTTGCCGCCCATTGCGTTGAAGAGATCGGCACTGTCGAGATAGCGCTGCGCCGCGGCGCGGATGGCGCCCAGGCGGGCCTGCTCGAGCTGGCGCTCGGCGTCGAGGACCTGGAGCACGTCGACTTGGCCGTAGGCATAGCTGTCGCGGGCGGCGGCGAGAGCGGCCTGCGAGGATGCCACCGCCGCCTGCTGCGCCGCGATAAGTTGCGCGTCGTGGTCGAGCGACTGTAGCACGTCGGCGACCTGCACGAAGGATTGCAGCACCGTCTGGCGGTAGGTGGCGAAGGCGGACTGGTAGGCATCCTCCGCGCCGCGCTTTTGCGCCTGGAGCTCGCCGCCGTGGAAAATCGGCGCGGTGAGGCCGGTGGCGATGCTCCAGGCGGTGGCGGACGAGGTGAAGAGCGTCGCGGTCTGGAGCGCCTCCTGCGTGAGCGAGGCGCTCAAGGTGAGGCTGGGATAGAGCTGCGCGGTGGCGACGCCGACGACGGCGCTCGCTTCGTGAAGCTGCGCCTGCGCCGCCAGAATGTCGGGGCGCCTGCGCACGAGCTGCGACGGCACCGTCACCGGGAGCGCGCGCGGTAGGGCGAACTCGGCAAGATCGAAATCGGGTGCCGACCAGTCGCCCGGCGACTTGCCGACCAGCAGCGCCAGCGCATCGCGCGCGATGCTCAATTGCTGGCGCAACGGCGGCAGCAGCGCGCGGTCGGCCGCGAGCTGGCTGCGCGCCGCCTCAACATCCGAAACGGTCTTGTTGCGCACCGCGAACTCGCGCCGGACGAGATCGAGATTGCGCTCGTCATCGGCGATGAGCCGGTCCAGTTCCGCGAGTTGGGCGCGGGTCGAGGCGATCGTGACGGCCTGGCGCACGGCGTTGCCGGTCAAGGTGAGATAGGCGCCGTCGAGCTGAAACTCCTGGTAGGAGACGATCGCTCCCTGCTGTTCCACCCGCCGGCGATTGAGGCCGAAGATGTCGAGGGCATAGCTTACCGTCGGGCCGACCGAGTACAGGTTGTCGATCGGCCCCAGTTGGTTGATGCCCTCGGGCAGTAGGCTGGTGCGCTGCCGCCCGGCACTGGCGCTGAAATCGGCCTGCGGGAAGAACGCGCCCTGGGCCTGGCGCTCCCGCTCATGCGCCTCGTGCAGTGTCGCCTCGGCGGCGGCGAGCGTCGGGCTGTCGGCGATTGCCTGCGTCAGCACCGCGCTCAGTTTCGGCGAATGGAAGAGATCCCACCACGCGCCCGAGACCGTTCCGCCCGGCACGAAGCGCTGTTGCGGCTCCGTGCCGCCGGGATCGGGCAGGGCAGGCAGGCCGCCCGGCACGTAGTCCTTGGTGGGAGGTGCGGCCGGCGGCACGAAATCGGGACCGACGGTGCAGCCCGCCAGCGCCGCCGCAAGGCAGATGCTGCTGACGCGGCGAACGAGTGGTAGGGCCGGCTTGCACTTCATGCGCTGATCCTCTGCCCGCTGAGTGTCGGGTCGTTCTGCGCTGCTGCTGTTGAGATGGGGTTAGCAGGACGGCCGCCGGTTGGAATCTTGATGCACGAAAAAGCCCCGTGGCGCGCGGGTTTCCTGCTCTGCGCGCATGTTCGCTGCGCCGGCGCAATCTGGGGGTGAAGGCTGGCACCTGGACGATGCCCGCGTGCTTCATTAACAATGGTGCGCGAAGGCGCACCACGCGTCACGCAGGGAGGCAGCACGATGAAGCAAATCATTCTCGCCGTTGCGGCGCTGGCCGCGCTTGGCGCGGGCGCGCAGGCGGCCGACCGAATCAAGCTCGGCTTCGTCGCCAGTCAAAGCGGCGTCGGCATCGGTGGCGCGGTTGGCGAGGAACAGCGCCGCGGCCTCGATCTCGCACTGGGTGATCTCGGCAACAAGCTCGGCGGCGTGCCGATCACGCTTTATGCCGAGGACGACAAGGCCGACCCCTCGGTCGCCGTCCAGGTCGCCTCCAAGCTCATCGACGACGACAAGATCGATATCGTGATCGGCTTCACCGGATCGAACACGATCATACCCGTCGAGAAAACCTACATCGACGCGGGCGTGTTCGTGATCGGCGCGCTAGCCGCGCCCCAGGAATTCGCCGGCAAGGCGTGCAGCCCCAACGCGTTCTTCACCTCGTTCGAGAACGAGGATTGGGACGACACGCTGGGCCAGTACATGACGGAAAAGGGCGTCAAAAGCGCCTATTTCATGGCGGCCGACTACCAGGCAGGGTGGGAGAAGATCGGCGGCGCGATGCGCTTCTATAAAGGCAAGGCCATCGGTCCGGTCTATACGCCGCTCACCCAGCTCGATTTCGCGGCCGAGATCTCACAGCTTCGCGCGGCCAATCCGGACGCGGTCTATCTCTTCTATCCCGGCGGCCTCGGCATCGCCTTCCTCAAGCAGTTCGCCCAGGCGGGGCTGCATGGCAAGATCGCGATCTATTCCGAGGACACGATGGCGAGCGAGCTGAGCTTTCCCGCCGAAGGCGACACCGCCTTGGGCGTCATTCAGAGCACGAGCTGGTCGGACGAGCTCGACAATCCCGAGAACAAGAAGTTCGTCGCCGAATTCACCGCGAAATACGGCCGCCGGCCCGCGATCTTTGCCGCGCTTCAATATGATGCGGTCATGCTGTTGAACAGCGCGGTTGCCGCCGTCCACGGCAATATTGCCGACAAGGACGCCTTCCGCGCCGCGCTGCGCAAGGCCGATTTCCATTCCATCCGCGGCCCCTTCAAGTTCGACAACAACCAGTATCCGATCCAGAACATCTACATCACCGAGGTCGAAAAAGACGCAGCCGGCAAGCTCAAGCTCGCCTTGAAGGGCACGGCGGTGGAAAATTGGCGCGACCTCTATCACGCCCAATGCCCGATGAAATGAGGAGCGCACGCGGGGCTGTCGCGGCCGGCCGTCGCTTTGACGCATAGCACCATCCCTGCCGACGCCGGGGCGTCAAGGCGCGCGCGGGCTGGATTTTCCCGGTACTTCACCCGATATTAGCGCCGCTGGGCGCACCACGTTCGGGCACGGGACGGATCGGGAACAACGTGACGTTATTGCGGCGGAAGAAGCTTCGGCCCAATTCGATGGTCGTCCCGTTGATCGTGGCCTGCGCGCTCTTCATGCAGAATCTCGACACCACGATCATCAATACCGCGCTGCCCAGCATCGCGGCCTCCTTCGGCGACAGCCCGGTGCGCCTGAGCCTCGCCATCACGGCCTATCTCTTGAGCCTCGCCGTCTTCATCCCGATCAGCGGCTGGATCGCCGATCGCTATGGCGCGGCCAGCGTGTTCCGCGCGGCCATCGCCGTCTTCACGGTGGCCTCGATGCTGTGCGGGCTGTGCGACAACCTGGCCGAGATGACGGCGGCACGTGTGCTGCAGGGCATCGGCGGGGCGATGATGGTGCCGGTGGGGCGCCTGGTCTTGTTGCGCAGCATCGACCGCTCGGAGCTGGTGCGCGCGATCTCCTATCTCACCACGCCGGCCATTCTCGGTCCGATCCTGGGGCCGCCGATCGGCGGCATGATCACGACCTATTTCTCGTGGCGCTGGGTGTTCTTCCTGAACCTGCCGATCGGCGCGCTCGGCATTGTGCTCGTCACGCTCCTCATCGAGGATATCCGCGCCGAGGCGCCGCCGCCGCTCGACTGGATCGGCTTCGTTTTGACCGGCGTGTCGCTGTCCTGCCTCATGTACGGGCTCGAGCTCGTCGCGCATCCGGCGGCGGGCGGCCCCGTCATCGGCGCCCTGCTCGGCGCGGGCGTGGTCTTCGGCATCGCCGCGTTGCTGCACGCGCGGCGCCATTCCAAGCCCCTCCTCGATCTGTCGCTGCTGCGCATTCCCACCTTCTCGGTCAGCGTCACCGGCGGCGGGATCTTCCGCATGACCGCCGGCTCGATGCCGTTCCTGCTGCCGCTCATGCTGCAGGTGGGATTCGGGATGACGGCCTTCGGCTCCGGCGTCATCACCTTTGCCAGCGGCGTGGGCAGCCTCTTCAACAAGATGTCGACGGGGCCCATCCTGCGCCGCTTCGGCTATCGCACCGTCTTCATTGTCAATGCCGCATTGTCGGCGGTCTTCATCGGCATCTGCGCGCTCTTCATGCCGTCGACGCCGGCGTGGGTGATGATCGGCCTCTTACTGGTCGGGGGCTATTTCCGCTCGCTGCAGTTCACCGCGCTCAATTCATTGGCCTATGCCGAGATCGAGCAGCCGCAGATGAGCGCCGCGACCAGCCTGTCGAGCATGATGATGCAGCTCACCAACGGCGTCGGCATCGCCTTGGCCGCGATCGCGCTGCACGAGATCCACACCTGGCGCGGCGGCGGCGATGCGGCGTTGGCGACCCCGGACTTTCATATCGCCCTGCTGGCGGTCGCCCTGGTCTCGACCATCTCGATCGTCTTCTTCCGCCACCTCGCCCCGGCCGCCGGCGCCGACGTCACCGGCCATCACCCGCGCACGGCCCGCCCCGCACTCGAAGAGCACGCGGCGGATTGACGGGATTTCGTTGCGGCGGTGGTGCTGTTGGAAAGGATTTGAACTTTCGACCTCCCCTTACCCGGGGGTCCGCCGAACGGGCGCTCGCAAGCAAAAGTCCTGCCCGATATTCGGGCGCGCCTAACCTCAGTTGAGATCTGTGAGCACAGGCGGCGTCGGCGATCGGATGATGATTTTCCGGACCTGCCATTCGGTCGCGGCATCGAGTTCCGTCAGGAACTCGAGTTTGCCGCCGGCCAGGGTCGCAATCGGTATGCCGTCGCGATAGACGATGCGGTTGCGCCGGAGTGCCGGCAAGCGCTGACCTGGCGTCAAGATGCCAACGAGATTTAAGGGATCGACGCCCGACAGCGATATCCACTCGCCCGAAGGCTGCTGACGCCGCGTCTCTCGCAGCAGGCCTACCGCTTCGGGCAGGGCATATTGTTCGCCGGCGAAGCCGGCCACGAAACGGCCGCCGCGAATCTCTCCGCGCGCTTCAAGCCGGCGATAAACGCGGAGCAGATCACGCCAGGGCGGCAGCCATTCGGCCTCGCGCGCAAGCAGGCGCCAGAACACCACGCCATAACGCCGCAACAGCGTGCGCGCGACATGTTCAACGGCTGCCGCTTTAGCTTGCGCGTCGATTGCATCGGCCACTTGGCGGGTCACTGCCCAGCGCCCGGCACCATCCATGCCGAACGGCAGGATGCGGCGGCGACGCTTCGCATCGGCAATCGATTGGCGGCGATCCGCAGGCACGAGCAGAGCGCGCAAGCCGCCGAAACCGTCAGAGGTGACCAGCCCGAACGCCACTAACTCGCCAAGCGCCTCTTCGACTTGCGGGCGCAGCAGGCCCGAAGTCGCGACCAGTTCGTCGAAAAATGAGGCGCCGTTACGGCGCAGGCAATCGAGCACCTTTTCTGCGCGCCCGCTAGGCGTCGCCGGGCTGTCGCGCCTCACCAGCGCCATCCAATGCGGCGCGTATGGTCGTTTCATCAACGTGATCGGTGTGGTGCGTACCGGCGATGGGCCGCGCTCGCTGCTGCCTGCGCCTTGAGCCGGTGTCAGCCGCGCCCAAACGATGTGGCCGCCGAGGCACTGATCGTCGAGCCAGGAATGTTCGTACTCCTTGATGCGCGCCGGCAGGATTTCCGTTTCCCAAGCACCGGCCGCTGCTTCGAACCCTTCGAGGAATGCCGTTGCGACCGCAACCGAATCCGGACCCTCCAGACGCGTGTCCTTGGTGACGCGCTGCCAGGCTGAGAGGAAGCGCAAGAAATCCTTGGCTGCCACCGGTTCGATCTCGGCGCGCAAGCGACGGATCGTGTAGTGATGGATACGAGCGAGCAGTCGGCGGTCGCACCATTCATCGCAGTTCATGCCCGGCGTAAAGCGGCCCCGCATGGCAAAACCTTCGCGTTGCAGGGCGAGGAGGGCCGGTGCCAGCTCCTCTGGCGCAACGCCGAGCGGCTCGGCCAATTTCGCTTCGGTTACCGGTCCTAGCCCTTCGAGCCGGCCGCGCACGATCTCGACCATCGCGTCCTCGTGCGACCATTCCGTTGCTGCGGTCTCACCGGCCGGTGTCGCGCGCGGCTGGAGATGCGCTTCCGGCCACACCGCCTTGAAGTGAGGCAGCCGCTCGGCGGTGATCCAGATTGTCGCCGCGGGCAAGGTCATCGACGCGACCCGTCTTTCGCCGACCAGCTTCTTGAGCCACACGCTCCATTCGGGTGGATTGCTCGCCTCCTCGCTGCTCAAAAAGCCCAGCCACAACAGCGCGTCATGAAGCTCATCAGCGTTGGTCGGATCGGGCCACGCCTCGGCGCGGACGCGCGCGATCGCGTCCGGGTCGAGTCGGCCAAGTTCCGACGCACTCTCCGGCGACATCCAGCGGCGTGCCATCACTGCCTGTGTCCGCCGCTCTTCGAGTGGTGCGTCGTCAAGAAAGGCATAGGGACGCGCTGAGAGGACTTCGAGAGCCAACGGCGAGGGCTGGGTCAGATCGCAGGCGACGATCTCGACCTCGCCGGCCTCGATGCGGGACAACAGGCCTTCGAGCCCGGCGATATCCATCGCCTCGGTCAGGCAATCCGTCAGCGTCTGGTTGACCAGCGGGTGGTCGGGGATCTCGCGTTCGCCAACCAGGTTCTCGCCACAGGCAAGCTGATCCGGGAACACCGCACCGAGCAGGTCTTCGGCCTGCATCCGCGCGAATTGCGGCGGCACCTTTTTGCCGCCCTGGAAGCGCGGCAGCGCCAGTGCGATACCGGCGACCCAACGCCAGCGTGTACTGAACATCGGTGCATCGAGCAGCGCCTGCACCAGGACACTGCGCACGCTCGCCGAATGAAGATAGCGCGCGGCTTCGGCCAGTTCGAAACTGTGAGCGCTGGTCAGCGAGAGGATGATGTTGTCCTCGGTCGCGGCCGCCTGTAGTTCGAAATTGAACTTGCGACAGAAGCGCTTGCGCAGTGCCAAGCCCCAGGCGCGATTGAGCCGGCCGCCGAAGGGCGAATGCACCACGAGTTGCATCCCGCCGGCCTCATCGAAGAAGCGCTCCAACACGATGTGGTTCTGGGTCGGCATGGCGCCGAGCGCGGCCAGTGCGGCCGACAAATATTCCACCAATTGCTGTCCCGCTGGCTCGGAAAGGCCCAGATCGGTCATCAGCCAGGCTTGCGTTGCCTCGCCGCTGGGGTCACTGCGCAGACGGTGCGCCACGGCGTCCCGCAAGCGTGACACCGCAGCGGACAATTCATCGCTCCGCGCCGGCGCCTCACCGAGCCAGAACGGTAGCGTCGGTGGTTGGCCATGTGCATCTTCGACGCGTACCACGCCGCGCTCAACCCGCATGATGCGATAGGAATTATTGCCGAGCTGGAATACATCCCCGGCCAGACTCTCGACGGCGAAGTCCTCATGCACCGTGCCGATGATCTGATTCTCGGGTTCGAGCAGGACCTGATAGTCAGCAGTGTCGGGGATCGTCCCGCCCGAGGTCAGCGCCGTCATCCGGGCACCGCGGCGGCCACGGATGACATGATTGATCGTGTCGTGATGGATGAGCGCGCCACGCCGGCCACGCTGGGTGCTGAAACCTTCGGCCAGCATACGCAACACGTCGTCGAATTCCGTGCGGCCGAAATTCCGGTAGTGCCAGGCACGACGCAGACGATCGAACAGTGCGTCCTCAGCCCAATCCTGCGCCGCCGTTTCGGCGACAATCTGCTGCGCGATTACGTCAAGTGGCTGGTTCGGTAGCGTCAGTTTCTCGAGTTCGCCGCGCCGCACGCCGTCGAGCAGCGCCGTGCATTCGACGAGATCGTCCCGTGACAGGGGGAACAGCCGGCCCTTGGGCAAGCCGCTGACGGCATGGCCGGACCGGCCGACGCGCTGCAGGAAACTCGCGATCGAACGTGGTTAACCGAGCTGCACCACGAGATCGACATCGCCGATATCTATGCCGAGCTCAAGCGACGCAGTCGCGACCAGCGCCTTCAGTTCGCCCCGCTTCAACCGCTGTTCGGCGGCGAGTTGATGTTCCTTGGCCATGCTGCCATGGTGCGAGGTAACGGCGGTCTCGCTGAGCCGCTCGGATAATTGCCGCGCCACGCGTTCCGCCATGCGGCGGGTATTGACGAACACCAGCGTGGTGCGGTGAGCCTCGATCAGGCGCGTGATCTGATCATAGACCTGGAGCCAGGTCTCGCCCGACATCACGCCCTCCAGCGGGGCCGCCGGTACCTCGATGGTGAGATCGCGTTGGCGCTGATGACCGGAGTCGACAATGGCGACGTCGGCCGCCGGACGGCCGCCCGGCGCGGCGCCGACCAAGAAATGAGCCACCGTCGTGATGGGATTCTGCGTCGCCGACAGGCCGATCCGCTGCAACTTGTCGCCGCACAACGCCGCCAACCGTTCCAGCGATAGCGCGAGATGGGCGCCACGTTTGGTCGGGGCGACAGCGTGAATTTCATCGACGATGACGCGGCGAGTTGTCGATAACATTGCGCGGCCGGATTGCGAACCGAGCAGGATATAAAGCGACTCTGGCGTGGTCACGACGATGTGCGGTGGGCGCTTGTGCATCTTTTGACGATCGCCCGGCGGCGTATCGCCGGTGCGTACCCACGTGCGGATTGCCACCTCCGGCAAGCCCAGCGCCTTCAGTCGTTCGCCGATGCCGGCCAGGGGCGCTTCGAGATTGCGCTGAATGTCGTTCGACAGCGCCTTCAACGGCGACACATAGACGATATGAGTCTGGTCGCTGAGACCCCTCGCCAGCCCTTCGCGCACCAATTCGTCGATACCGGCAAGAAACGCCGCCAGCGTCTTTCCGGAACCTGTCGGCGCCGCAATCAGGGTATGCCGGCCGGCTTTGATGGCTGGCCAGGCGCCGGCCTGCGCCGGGGTAGGCGCAGCGAAATGTCCTTGGAACCAGCCGACCACGGCCGGATGAAATAGGCCCGTCCAGTCGCGGATTGTGTCGGCTTTGTTATGCTGATCGAGCGGTGCCATGTGCCGGCGACGATATGGGGCGCTGGGGCATAGAATCAACTCCGAATGAAGGGCGAGCAAGCATTGCTCGTGCAGGTGTGAATCCCTTGAAAGGTCCCGCGTCGTCCGTGCCGTTCGAGGAAAGCGGCGTTCGTGGATACCTGCATCGTCCCATGGGCGGCAGCGGGCAGGGCCTGGTATTGACCCATGGAGCGGGCAGCGATTGCAGAAGCGACCTGTTGGTCGCGACGGCAACGGCGTTCAGTGCCGCAGGGCTGTGGGTGCTGCGCTGCGATTTGGCGTTCCGGCAACGTCGAGCGTCCGGTCCTCCTTCACCCGCGACAGCCGCTGCAGATCGGGCGGGATTGAAGGATGCAGTTGCCGCGGTGCGCCGCTTCGCCGCGGGGCGTGTGTTGCTTGGGGGGCACTCTTATGGCGGTCGCCAAGCATCGATCCTGGCAGCGGACGAACCCGCGCTTGTGAAAGGACTGCTGCTTCTTTCCTATCCCCTGCACCCGCCCGGCAAGCCGGACCGGCTCCGAACCGAACATTTCCCCCGCCTGCGCAGCCAATGCCTTTTCGTCCACGGCACGGTCGATCCCTTCGGCTCGATCCCCGAGATGCAGACGGCCGCTGAATTAATTCCAGCGCCGGCAAGGATCATCACGATCGAGGGCGCGCGGCACGATCTGAAGGGTGGGCGTTTCGATCTCGGTGGCGTGGTCACGGCGCTGATCGAGGCGTAGCGCCTGGCGTAGGGGGTTGAGCCGAGGCGAGTGGATACCTGTCGAAGGACGACCGTAATGAACCCGGTCCAACCCGCGCCGAGATGCACGTTCCGGCGCTGGCACGAGGCAGAAATCCGGCGAAAATCGACGGTTAATGGTGCTGCCGGAAAGGATTGAACTTTCGACCTCCCCCTTACCAAGGGGGTGCTCTACCACTGAGCTACGGCAGCGCCGGCGGGGAAATACAAGACCAGGCCCCGCTTTTCAAGGCAAGCCTCTTACCCCAGCGCGAGCGTGCCGGTCGCGAACAGCTCTTCCGGGCCCATCGCGCGCGGGATCACCTGCTGCTCGACGGCGAAGGTGACGATGGTTTCGAGCGCCTTGCGGTTGGCGGTGGCGCCGAAGGGGAAGGGATCGCCGCCGACGACGCCGGCCAGCTCGACCGCCGTCTTGTCCGCGGGCGTCAGGTCCCGGCCCTGGCGCAGCCGCTCGAGATAGACCGCCTTCGCCGCGGCAAAGGTGCGGAACAGCTCTTCCGCGATCCACGGCTCCGCCTCCAGGACCGAGTTGCGGATCACCAGGCCATGGTTGACGGGATAGATCCCGGTCTTGCGGTAATAGGCGAACCCGGCCTGGCGCGCGTCGGGGATGAGCGGCCGCACCGTGGCGGCATCGGTGCCGATGTCGCCGATCGCCGCGCCCACCTCGCCGGTATGCAGCAGCTCCGCCGCCTGCCGGCCGAGATAGCGGTGGTCGACATTGCGCGGCGCCTGATACTCGGCGACATGCTCCTCGTCGGTGGGGGCCCAGGTGACCTTGCCGAGATCGACGCCGTATTCGTGCTGCAGGATGCCGCGCACCCACAGGCCCGTGGTGACGGTATAGCCGCGATTGACGCCGACCATCCGCCCTTCCAGATCCTTGGGCGCGGTGATGCCGGCGCCGGTATGGGTGAAGGCGGCCCAGTGGTGGAAGTTGCGGGTGAGGAAGAGCGGGATCGCGGTGAGGGGCTTGCCCGCCGCGCGGGCGCACAGATACGTCGTGAACGCCATCTCGCACACGTCGAAGGCGAGCGCGCGCACCATCGGGCGCATGCCGTGGGTGGTGATGGGCTCGACCTCGACGAAGTCCAGCGCCAGCCGGCCCGTCGACACCTCGCCCTGCTTCAAGGGCAGCGTCAGCCCGTAATTGCCGATCGCGATCTTGAGCGGTTGCACGGGCGGCTCCCCGTTGTCGCTTTGTTGTCGCTTGTGGTGCGCAGGATATCGCCGTTGGCACCCTGCCGCAAATGGCGGGCGGAACGACCCGTCGCATGCCCCTGTTACCCGAAGGTAGGGAAAGGAAAGCGCATGGGTTGGATCACGCCCGACGATGCCGACGCGGCGGCGCCTGAAGTGCTGGCGGCGTTCGAGGGCGCGCGCGCGTCGGGATTGCCCGCGGTCAGATGCTATCGCGCCGGGGTTCAGGCATGGCGCCGGCGCCATCCCGACCAGGCGCCGGAATATGCCGCCAAGCGCGCCGTCGCTCTCATCCTGGCGCACTACGCCGAGCTGCGTGTCCAGGAATGAGATGAGGCGACGCCTCCTTGACGCGCCGCCGGCGGGTCGGCAGGCTCCGACCATGCCGGATGAACGCAAGCCCCCACGCCCGCGTCCTGCCGCCGCGCCGCCGTCGTCGCGCCAGGAGCGGCTGGCCGCGGCGCTGCGCGCCAATCTCGGCCGGCGCAAGGCCCAGGCCCGCGGCCGCGCCGACGCCGCCGCACCGCCCAAATCCCGCGCCGATACTTGAGGCGCCGCGCCGGCGCTTGAGCGCCGCTGCCTCTTCCCGTACAACACGGCCGGGCGAGTTTCGCCGTCGCACCACGCCCGGAAAGTTGCAGCATGGACAGGATCCGCATTCGCGGCGGCATCCCCTCGCCGGCAAGATCGCGATCGGCGGCGCCAAGAATGCGGCGCTGCCGCTGATGGTAGCGAGCCTCCTCACCGACGAGACGCTGGTGCTGCAGCAACCTGCCGCGTCTCGCCGACATCACCACGCTGTCGCATCTCCTGGTGCAGCATGGCGTGTCGGTCACCCTGCGCGGCGCCGAGCGCGCGGACGAGTCCGGCCACGTGCTGCACTCGAACGCCGCGCCGCATCGTCTCCACCACCGCGCCTTATGATCTCGTGCGCAAGATGCGCGCCTCGGTGCTGGTGCTGGGGCCGCTCGTTGCGCGCGCCGGCGATGGCGCGGGTGTCGCTGCCGGGCGGCTGCGCCATCGGCACGCGGCCGGTCGATCTGCACATCAGGGCCTCGAAGCGCCTGGGCGCCACGGTCGAGCTGAGCCAGGGCTATATCGAGGCGCGCGCCGACAAGGGGCTCGTCGGCGCCGAGATCGTGTTTCCGCATCGTCTCGGTCGGCGCCACCGAGAACCTGATGATGGCGGCGACGCTGGCCCGCGGCGAGACCGTGCTGGTCAACGCCGCGCGCGAGCCCGAGATCGTCGATCTCGCGCGCTGCCTCAACGCCATGGGCGCGGCGATCGAGGGCGCCGGCACCGACCGCATCCGCATCCGCGGCGTGGCGCGCCTGCACGGCGCCGAGCACAGCGTCATCCCCGACCGCATCGAGACCGGCACCTACATGATGGCGGCGGCGATCACCGGCGGCGAGGTCGATCTCGTCGGCGCGCGCCACGACCTCGTCGCGGCGGTGGCGCGCACGCTCGACGGCGCCGGGCGTCGCGGTCGAGCGAGACCGCGGACGGCGCTGCGCGTCAGCCGCCGCAACGGCCGCGTCACCGGCGTCGACGTGATGACCGAGCCGTTCCCCGGCTTTCCCACCGACCTCCAGGCGCAGATGATGGCGCTGATGAGCACCGCCGAAGGCGCGGCGATGATCACCGAGACGATCTTCGAGAACCGCTTCATGCACGTGCCCGAGCTGTGCCGCATGGGCGCCAACATCAATGTGCACGGCGCCTCGGCGATGGTGCGCGGCGTCAGGCGGCTGACCGGCGCGCCGGTGATGGCGACCGATCTGCGCGCCTCGGTGTCGCTGGTGCTGGCCGGGCTTGCCGCCGAGGGCGAGACGATGGTGAACCGCGTCTATCACCTCGATCGCGGCTATGAGCGGCTCGAGGAAAAGCTCGCCGCTTGCGGCGCCGCGATCGAGCGGCTGCCGGGCGAGGAGTGACGCCGGTGGCCGCGGCGAGCGCGCTCAAGCTGCGCGCCGAGGACGCCGACGACATCGCCGTGCTTGTCGGCGGTGCTGCAGGACGCGCTGGTGACGGTGGGCGAGATGGCGTGGCTGGCCGACGAGCGCCGCTTCGTGCTGGTCGCCAACCGCTTCCGCTGGGAGCCCGAAGGCGCGGGCGAGCGCCGCGATTTCGAGCGGACGCTGTCGGGCCTGCGCATCGAAGGCGTCACATCGGTGCAGCGGCGCGGCTTTTCGCCGCGCGAGACGGAACGGATACTGGCGCTGCTGGCGCTGCGTGCGGAAGGCAACGTCCTCTATCTCGATTTCGCCGGCGGCAGCAGCATCCGCCTCGAGGTCGAGCGCATCCAGTGCCATCTCGACGATTTCGGCGAACCCTGGCCCACCCGCTGGCGCCCCCGCCACCCCATCGACGAGGCGGGCTGAGCCCGGAGGCGGTGCGCCATTTGCCTCGCCCGGCGCCGGGAGGGTAGGGTGGCGGTCTGTGCGGCTGCGGGCCTGGAGGCAAGGAAACGTGACGGTGCCTGCCAACGAGAAGCTGGTGCTTGCGCTGCCCAAGGGGCGGATTCTCGAGGAGGTGATGCCCGTCATCGGCCGCGCCGGCATCGCCATCGAGGCGGCCTTCGACGATCCCCAATCGCGCCAGCTCCGCTTCCGCACCAGCCTGCCCGACCTCGACGTGATCCGCGTGCGCAATTTCGATGTCGCGACCTTCGTCGCCTTCGGCGCGGCGCATCTGGGCGTCGCGGGCAACGACGTGCTGATGGAGTTCGACTATCCCGAGATCTACGTGCCGCTCGACCTCGGCGTCGGCTTCTGCCGCATGGTCGTCGCAGCACCCAAGGAGGATGTCGAGCACGACGATCCCGGGCGCTGGAGCCATGTGCGCGTCGCCACCAAGTATCCGGAGATCACGCGCCGCCATTTCGCCGCGCGCGGCGTGCAGGCGGAATGCATCAAGCTGCAGGGCGCGATGGAGCTGGCGCCGAGCATCGGTCTCTGCCGCCGCATCGTCGATCTGGTGCAGACCGGCTCGACCCTCAAGGCGAACGGGCTCGTCGAGATCGAGCATGTCGCCGACGTGACCTCGCGCCTCATCGTCAACCGCGCCGCGCTCAAGACCCGCGCCGCCACGATCCAGGGCTGGATCGAGCGTTTTCGCGAGGCCGCCGGTGCCGCATAGGCTCGATACGCGCGATCCCGGCTTTGCCGCTTCGTTCGCGGCGCTCGTTGCGGGCAAGCGCGAGCTCGATGCCGATGTCGATGCCGTCGTCGCCGCCATTCTCGAGGATGTCAGACAACGCGGCGATGCGGCCGTCATCGACTGCACGCGCCGCTTCGATCATGTCGAGCTCACGCCGGCGACGCTGCGGGTGAGCGCGGCGGAGATCGCCGCGGCGCGCGCCGCCTGCGCGCCGGAAACGCTGGCCGCGCTGCAACTCGCGGCCGAGCGCATCGCCGCCTATCACCGCCGCCAGTTGCCGGCCGATTTCGACGACACCGATGCCGCGGGTGTGCGCCTGGGCGCGCGCTGGCGGCCCATTGCCGCGGTCGGGCTCTACGTGCCCGGCGGCACCGCATCCTATCCGTCCTCGGTGCTGATGAACGCGGTGCCGGCCAAGGTCGCGTGCGTGCCGCGCATCGCCATGGTGGTGCCGCTGTCGGGCGGCGTCCTCAATCCCCTCGTGCTCGCCGCGGCCGAGCTTGCCGGGATCGACGAGATCTACCGGATCGGCGGCGCGCAGGCGGTGGGCGCGCTCGCCTATGGCACCGCGACGATCGCCGCGGTCGACAAGATCGTCGGGCCCGGCAACGCCTATGTCGCCGCCGCCAAGCGGCGCGTCTTCGGCACCGTCGGCATCGACATGATCGCCGGCCCGTCCGAGATCCTGGTTGTGGCCGACGCCGCCAACGATCCCGACTGGATCGCCGCCGACCTCCTGTCGCAGGCCGAGCACGACGAGGCGGCGCAGGCGATCCTCATCACCGACGATGCCGCCTTCGCCGATCGCGTCGCGGCGGCAGTCGAGCGCGCACTGGCGACGCTGCCGCGCCGCGCCATCGCGGGGGCGAGCTGGCAGCGCCACGGCGCCATCATTCTCGTGCGCGACTGGGAGGAGGCGGCGCCGCTCATCGACCGGCTCGCGCCGGAGCATGTCGAGCTGGCGCTTGGCGACAACGAAGCGCTCGCCGCCAAGATCCGCAACGCCGGCGCGATCTTCCTCGGCCGCTACACGCCCGAGGCGGTCGGCGATTATGTCGGCGGGCCCAACCACGTGCTGCCGACGGCGCGCAGCGCGCGCTTTTCCTCCGGCCTCGGCGTGCTCGATTTCATGAAGCGCACCTCGATCCTCGCCTGCGATGCGGCGAGCTTGCGCGCCATCGGGCCGGCGGCAATCACACTGGCGCACGCGGAAGGGCTCGACGCGCACGCACGCTCGATCGCGCTCAGGCTCAATCTCGAGCGGGCGTGAGCGGGCGATGGCCGCGAGCGATCTGCGCATCGCCAAGATCACCCTCGACGAGCGTACCGTCGTGCGCCGCAACGCCGACATCGAGCACGAGCGCGCGCTGGCGATCACCGATCTCCTCCACGACAACAGCTTTGCCCCGACCACGGGGGCGGGCGGTCCGTTCGATCTGCGCCTCGGCATCGAGGAGAACCGCCTGGTGTTCGACATCGGCGGCGCCGATGCGAGCGCGCGCGAGCGCGTGCTGCTGCCGCTCACGCCGTTCCGCCGCATCGTCAAGGATTATTTCCTGGTGTGCGAAAGCTATTACAACGCCGTGCGCAGCGCCAACCCGGCGCGGATCGAGGCGATCGACATGGGCCGGCGCGCCCTCCATGACGAGGGGTCGGAACAGCTCCGCGACTGCCTGGCCGAGCGGGTGCGCGTCGACTTCAACACCGCGCGGCGTCTCTTCACCCTGCTCTGCGTCCTGCATATCCGGGGCTGAGACGCAGATGGCGCGGCTTCCGTCGAGCGTGCTCTTCGCGTGCGGCTTCAATTCCATCCGCTCGCCGATGGCGGCGGCCTTCATGCGCCAGCTTCACCGCCGCATCTTCGTCGATTCGGTGGGCGTGCGCGCGGCACCGATCGATCCCTTCACCGTCGCGGTCATGGCCGAGGTCGGCATCGATTTGAGCGGGCACAGCCCCAAAACCTTCGCCATGCTCGAGGACACGTCCTTCGACGTCGTGGTCTCGCTCGCGCCGGAGGCCCAGCACAAGGCGGTCGAGCTCACGCGGACCTCGGCCTGCGAGGTTGAGTTCTGGCCGGTGTTCGACCCGACCGCGGTGGAAGGCAGCCGCGCCGAGATGCTCGCCGCCTATCGCCTGGTGCGCGACCACCTGCGCCAGCGCATCCTCGAGCGCTTTCCGCCGGCCGCATCGGGGCAAGCCGCGACGGGGGCAGGGTCTTGACCCCGGCACGCGGTGCGACGATGTTGCGGACGGCTTTCAGAGGGCAAGTCCCAGGGGATCAGAGCGCGGCATGGCGAAGGAAGATTTAATCGAGTTCTCCGGAACGGTGACGGAGTTGCTGCCCAATGCGATGTTCAGGGTGAAGCTCGACAACGAACATGAGGTGCTGGCGCATACGTCGGGCAAGATGCGCAAGAACCGCATCCGCGTCCTCGCCGGCGACCGCGTCAATGTCGAGATGACGCCCTACGACCTCAGCAAGGGCCGCATCACCTTCAGATTCAAGTAATGCCATCGGGGACGCAACGTCCCGACAGCGACGCGCGCCTCGTCCTGGCGTCGGCCTCGCCGCGCCGCCTGGAACTTCTGGCCCAGATCGCGCTCTTTCCCGACAGCGTCGACCGCGCCGACATCGATGAGACGCCGCTGCCGCGCGAGCTGCCGGTGGCTCATGCGCAGCGGCTTGCTGCGGCCAAGGCGCGGGCGGTGGCGCCACGTCATCCCGGCGCCTTCGTGCTGGCGGCCGATACGGTCGTTGCCTGCGGGCGCCGCATCCTGGGCAAGCCCGAGACGCCGCAGGCGGCCCGCGCCTGCCTCACGCTGCTTTCGGGCCGGCGCCACCGCGTGCAGGGCGCGATCGCGCTGGTGACGCCGGACGGGCGGCTGGCGTCGCGCCGCGTCGAGAGCATCGTCATCTTCAAGCGCCTGACGTCGGGCGAGATCGCGGACTACATCGCGACCGGCGAATGGCGCGACAAGGCCGGCGGCTATGCCATTCAAGGCATTGCCGCGCGCTTCGTGCGCCAGATCGGCGGCTCCTATTCGAACGTCGTGGGCTTGCCGCTCTACGAGACGGTCGCGCTGCTCGCCGGCCAAGGCTATGGGCCGGCGCGGCGCATCGCCGTCGCGCGCTGAGGGCATGGACCGGACGCTCCTCATCGCGGTATCGCCGGGGGAAGCGTGGGCGGCGCTCAGCGAGGACGATGCGCTCGTCGAGCTCCGCATCGCGCGCAGCGGCGGTGCGCGCGTGGGGGATTTCTTCCTCGGCCGCATCCTCGGCATCAACCCGGCGCTGCCGGCGGCGCTCGTCGATATCGGCGCGGAGCGCCCGGCGTTCCTGGGCGCGGAGGACGCACGGCCGCGTGCCGGCCTCGCCGGCCTTGACCTGGGCGCGGCGGTGCTGGTGCAGGTCACCCGGCAGGCGCGCGCCGACAAGGCCATCGGCGTCTCGCTGCGTCCGCGGCTGGAGGGCGCGTATCTCGACCTGCGGCCGGGACGGGCGGGGATCAGCGTGCGCGGCCGGGCTCTCGCCGAGCCGGAACGGCAGCGCGTGACGGCGCAGCTTGCAACGATCGTGCGTCCGGGCGAAGGCATCGACATCCGCGACGAGGCGGCGACGGCGTCCGATGCCGATCTTGCCGCCGATGTGGAGGCTCTGCGCGCGCGCTGGCAGGCGATCGAAAGCGCCGCCGGCGCGGCCCGGCCGCCGGCGCGGCTCGAGCCGGAGCTGACGCCGGTGCTGGAGCTCCTCGGTGGATTTGCCGCGACCGCGCCCGACCGCATCGTGATCGACGACCGCGCCGCCTTTGCCGAGGCGCGCGGTTGGCTCGCACGCCATCGCGCCGAGCTCGTGCCGCGCGCTCGCCATCCACGCCGGAGCAGCGCCGCTCTTCGAGGCGGAAGGCGTGGCGGCGGCAATCGAGGAAGCGCTGCTGCGGCGCGTGCCCTTGCCGGGCGGCGGCGCGCTCACCATCGAGACCACGGCGGCAGCGGCGATGATCGATGTCGACAGCGGCGGCGCGGCGCTGGTAGCGACGAACCTCGCGGCGGCGCGCATCGCGGCGCGGCAGATCCGGCTGCGCAATCTCGCCGGGCCCATCGTCATCGACTTCATCGCCATGCGCAAGCCGGGCGAGCGCGAGCGCGTGCGCGCGGCGCTGGCGGCGGCAGTGGCGCAGATGCCGGCGCCGCCGCAGCTTCTCGGCTGGACCCGGCTCGGCCACATGGAATTGGTGCGCGAGCGCCGCCGCGCCGCGCTCGAGGAGGTGCTGTTCGAGCCGGCGTCGGAGGGCGCCCGCGTCGAGACCGCGCTCACCGTGGCGCTGCGGGCGCTGCGGGAGGTGGCGCGCGCGGGCGATGCGGCGCCGGCGCGCGGGCTGCGCCTCCGTGTCGCGCCCGAGGTCGCGGCCTGTCTTGCCGAGGGAGCGGCGCGCCCGGCGCGCCAGATGCTGGAGGCCCGACTCGGCCGTCCGATCGCGCTGGCGGGCGAGCCCGGCCGGGCGCGCGCCGCATTCGACATCGCGCCCGTCTGACCCTATCTAAGGCCCATGGACGATACGACCTTGCCCCGCCCGGTGCGGGCCTGCCCGATCTGCGGCAAGCCGGCGGTGCCGGCCCACCGCCCGTTCTGCTCGCCGCGCTGCCGCACGATCGATCTCGGGCGCTGGCTCGACGACCGCTATCGCGTCCCGACCGACGAGAGCCCCGAGGACGACCCGCCGCCCGCCCCGGAGGAGTAACGCGGGGCCCGCAAATTCCTGGACAAAACCGCGGGCGGACAGCTATATCCACGCCTCGCCGCGGGCCCAGGTAGCTCAGTTGGTAGAGCACGTGACTGAAAATCACGGTGTCGGTGGTTCAATTCCGCCCCTGGGCACCACTACCTGATCTCACCTCAAATTTTTCAAAGGCTTAGATGCAAAAAGTGTCCCACCGGGCGCTTTCGCGCAAAAAAAGTGGGACACTTTTGATCTATTTCCGTTCCGGCACGAGCAAGCGCATCGCGCTTCCGGCGACGACTTTCTGACGCGCTGCGCGCGTGTAGCGCTCGGCTTCCTTCATCGTCTTCCAGCCGAAGATCGCCATCAGTTGCGTCTCGGTTGCGCCGTTCTCGGCAGCGATCGCAGCGCCCGCTTTGCGCAGACCGTGTGCGGAGCAATGCGGCAGTCCCGCTTCGTCGCACCATTTGCGGAAGCGGTTACCGAAGCCGTTCGACGTGAAGGATTTGCCGAACTCGGTCGTCAGGAATGTGAGGTGCTTGGCCGGCGTTTCGTCGATCAGCTCCTTCAGCTCGGCAATCACCGGGATAGAGAGCGTGACGGGCTTGTTGCGCTTGTTCTTTGTCTGCGTGAAATGCAGCCAGCCGTCCCGCATGTGCTGACGGCCGAACGAGACCACATCGGCACGGCGCTGACCGGTGAACAGCAGAGCCCGAGCGCCAGACGTGCCTTCGTGCCCTTCTGGTGCCGCTTCTCGTATTGCTGGACTTCTTCGATCGTCCAGCTATGGAAGCCCTGTGATCCTGTCTTGATGTAGGGAACATCTTTCGCCGGGTTGCGGTCAGCGAGATCGTTTTCGATCGCGTGCGCGAACACGCGGCGCAGCGCCTTCACGCGCGCGTTGCCGGTCTCCGGGGAGTCGGACTTGCGGTCGCGCAGCAGTCGCACCTTACTCGGTGGCATGGCTGCATAGGGAAGCGAACCGACCGTTGCCTTGCTACCGGGGTTCAGCGGCTCCTCGCACAGATGATCGAGGAGCTGGCGTCGGACATGGCGGGTGCGGTCGTCCAGACGCTTGAACTCCGCCGAGGCGTAGTAGCTTTCGACGATCCAGCGCAGCGAGCCTTTTGCCGCCGGCTGCCTGCCGGATTTGTCGGGTGCGGCTGGGGCAACGGTGCCTTCGAGCAGCATCCGGTATTCCTTCATGAACTCTTCGGAGCCGGGCGGCTTGCTCAATCGGATTTTCGGGTGGCCCTTGCGCCGGAAATACAGGCGCACATTGCCGTGACGGTCCACGTCCTCGACGAGGAATTTCAGTTCGGCCCTGCCGCTCCCGTCCGCGAATCTGATTTTGACCATGTGCGCCGTCCGTCAGCTCAACATTTCGTTCCAGGGATTGCTGTCATTGTTGTCGTCGGGCAAAGCCTCGAAAGCAGCATCCAATCTTTTGCGGTCCCATACCGTCCGCGCGTTGATGCGCTTGGGTCCCGGCATGCGACCGTCATTGACCATCATATCAAAAAGCGACGCGGAAACGCCGATATAAGCAGCCGCCTCCGTGCGTGAAAGCCCGCGCGGTGCGAGGGTCGGTGGCAGAAGTTCCGTGCGCTTGGGCATGTCCTAAGCTCCAGACCGCCGGTCCTCCGGCAGGCAGCTTCAGACATAAAGGCAAGGGCGGCTACGAAACCTCGCGCGGTCCTCGCGCCGTCCCGTCGCCAAGCAGCTCCTCGAAAAAGGCGGCAAGTTCGCGTTCCAGCATCTCGATCTCCGCCTCCGTGATCGGCAGAGGGTCCGGCAGGTCGCAGACGACCGCGTAGTGGTCCTTGCCGGCGTTGCGCGGCGGATGCGCTTTTTGTTGGCTGGGCATGGGCACTGTCCTTTCAGCGCAGCGCGGGTTTCAGCATTTGCTGAAACCCGCCGGATTGGTGAAATCAGCCGGCCAGCGCCTTTTGGCAGGCCTCGGCTCTTTTCGTCAGTTCCTGCGCCAGGCGGGCAACGAAGTCCTTGTTCATAAGCGCAGGGCGGCTATCGACCCTCGCGCGGGCCTCGCACCACGGACAGATCGATCTGCATGGTATTTCGGCCCTCTCAGGGCTCTTTTGCCATTCGAAACGATCTCGCTTCCACGATTCTAACTTTCGCGTATGTGAGATACGCGATAGTTAGAATTTCTTGACTTTTCAGCTCGGATATTCTAACTTTCTCGTATGTGAGATACGCGAAAGTTAGAAAATGCCCCTTCACCTCGTTGGCGAGAGCATAGACAAGACCCGAAGCCACTACGCGGCCGAATCCGGCAAGCTGGTGCAGCTTATGCGCGGGGTCTATGTGGACGCCGGGGACGACATTGACGCGACCGTCCTTCAGCATGCCGTCCGCATCGCCAAATACCTCTACCCCCGCGCCTATCTGTCGGCGGCGAGCGCTGTCCTTCTGGCGCCCACGCGTGATGGACGACTGTTCCTGAGCGGACGGCGCAACCAGCGAACCCGCATCCGCACGCT
The DNA here is from genome assembly GCA_963832575.1 of uncultured Alphaproteobacteria bacterium. Taxonomy (GTDB): domain Bacteria; phylum Pseudomonadota; class Alphaproteobacteria; order ATCC43930; family CGMCC-115725; genus DATJLY01. The sequence goes on along the minus strand of CAWHUT010000004.1, from coordinate 1,354,930 downwards.
AGAGATCATCCAGAATGAGGCCCCCAAGCATCCGTCCGTCGGCGATGCCGTCGTGGATGACGGCATGGGAGAGTTCCGCGTCAGCGTCTCTTCCGTTCGCCAGCGTTTCCTGGAGGCCTTCCGCCTTCGCAGCGAACACGCCACGTCTCTTGATGAAGACATGCGGGCCGCGATTGCGGCCCGGCTCATCGAAGAGTTTGGCAGCCCTCAAGCCGCAGCGGACGCCGTCTGGAACCTCGCCCGCGAGAACCAGTGGTATCGCGAAGGGGAGTCGGCCGAACGTTACCTCGTGCATCGTCCGAGCATCGCGCCCGTGAAGAACGAGGCAGCGCTTGATCTCATCGTCGCCTGGCACGGCACGCCTTTAGGTCACTTGACTCACGACGGGTTCGAATGGCGGTGGAAGCCGCTCGACAGTGATGGGCCACCGCTTATACGCCAGATCACGCCGGGTAAGCTTCCGCCGTTCATCGTCTCTTTGTTACCGGAAGGCTGGCTCGAAAGCGTCCTCAGAGACCAGGACGAACGCGCGGTGCTGCGCTCCGGAAAGCGTTATACGTCGAATATCACGATTGCGGAGAGCGAGGCCGAACTCGCGGCGTTACCTCGGGACATTCTGCTGACGCGCTTGGCAAAATACACCGCAGACGGTGTCTTCACAGGCAAGTATGCCGGCCCCGGTCGCACCGAAATCGAAGAGAGCTTCGAGCGTAATCTTGCGCGGATTTACGAACGCGCGGACACGCCGCGTCTGTCGGGCGTTCAGATCAAGGCACCCATGTATCTTGACGCCAATGGTGTGCTGGCGCCGGCTACCGGAACGCCCTTCACCCACATTCTCAAGCCCGCGGGCACGGGCGGCTATGATTCCTTGCCCGTCGTCGAATGGATCGCCATGGCGCTTGGCCGTGCTGCGGGTTTCGTCGCGCCGGCCACGGCGTTAGTCGCCATGCCGGATGGCATGCCGCCGGCCCTGGTGGTCGAGCGCTTTGATATTCGTGAGAGCAAAGACGATACGAGGTTGCTGGCGCTCGAAGATCTTTGCTCCGTTCTCGAATTGCCGACGGCGGACAAATACAAGAGTACGATGGAACGCGTCGCACGTGCCGTCCGACCGCTCTCGACCGCACCCGAAGAGGACGTTTTGATCGTGCTTAAACGCGCGCTGTTTGCATGGTTCATCGCTGATGGCGACATGCACCTGAAAAACTTGGCGCTCCTGAAGATCGCCGAGCCGGGCGACAAGCAATTTCGCAGCGTCCGCATGGCGCCGCTGTACGACGCCGTGACCACGCGCGTCTTTCCAAATCTCAAGCACGATCGCATTGCGCTCAAGCTGAACGGCAAAGATGACAATCTGCGCCGCGCGGACTTCCGGGCGCTGGCGACCAATGCGGGGCTGCGATCTTCGGACGCCGATGCGGCAATTGACGAGATGAAGAAGCGCTTGGGCACAGAGATAGACGCGATCACCTTGTCTAAGGCTATGGCGCCGACTCCTGCCACGCAAAAGATCGTTCAGGATGTGCTCGATCTCTGCCGCAAGCGGTTAGAAGCCTTGGAATAAGCTTTTCGGCGCAGCGCCTAAAATCCCGGCGGACGCGGGCACAAGGCCCGCTGGCGCATCACGGCGGTGATGTTCTCGATCATGCTGAGCGCATCGCGCCGCTCTTCGGAGCCGGTGCGGCTGCACGCGAGATCGTAATGCGCCTTCCGCAGGAGGTTTTGGAGTTCGAGATTGCTGCGATATTGCAGCGCTGACTTCGTCAAGACCGTAAGCGATGTTACGCGGCCCTTCGGGCTTGGCGAGCGGCGGCCCAGTTCCACGGAAGTAGTTCGTCGATGCGATTGATCGGGTGACCTTCGACGAGGCGCGCGAAGATGTCGGCGAGATAGGCTTGGGGATCGACGCCGTTGAGTTTGCAGGTCTCGATGAGCGAGGCGTGAATCGCCCAATGCTCGCCGCCGCCGTCTGAACCCGCGAACAACGCATTCTTTCGATTTAAGGCGAGCGGACGAATTGCACGTTCGACGACGTTGGAGTCGATCTCGATGTGGCCGTCATCGAGGAAGCGGGATAATCCAACCCAACGCGACAAGGCGTAGCGGAACGCCGCTGCGATTTTGCCCTTTTGGGAGACGACGCCGAGCTTCCCCTCCATCCATGTCTTCAGGGCTTCGACGAGCGGTCTTGTCCTGCCCTGTCGGACGATGCGGCGCTTATCTGCCGACCGGCCGCGAATCTCGGCCTCGATGGCGTAGAGCTCGGCTATGCGCTTGAGCGCCTCGGTGGCGATCGGCGCATCTCCGCTGGCAGCGATCTCGTAGAAAGGCCGGCGGACGTGGCTCCAGCAGAAAGCCAGTTGCACCTGACCGCTTTCGGCGAGAGCGCGATAGCCGGCGTAACCGTCGACCTGTAGGACGCCGCGAAAGCCCTCGAGATGGGCGGCCGGACGCGCGGCCTTGCGGTCCGGCGCGTAGACATAGGCGACCGCGGGCGGCGCGGGCCCGCCCCAAGGTCGGTCGTCACGAGCGTAGGCCCAAAGCTGGCCGGTCTTGGTGCGTCCGCGGCCGGGATCGAGCACCGGCGCCGTCGTCTCGTCGGCAAACAGCTTGGGGGAAGCGCGTAGATCGTCGAGAAGCCGGGCGTGCAACGGGCGCAACCACCAAGCGCCGCGACCGGTCCAATCCGCCAGGGTCGAGCGATCGAGATCGATTCCCTGGCGGGCGTAAATCTGGGCCTGGCGGTAGAGCGGACAGTGATCGGCATACTTGGCGACGATGACGTGCGCGACCAACGCCTCGGTTGGCAGGCCGCCCTCGATCAGCCGCGGCGGAGCCGGCGCCTGCACCACAGTGCCGGGGCAGGTCCGACAGGCGTATTTAGGCCGGCGGATCACCAACACGCGGAACTGGAGCGGGATCACATCCAGCCGCTCGGCAACGTCCTCGCCGATCCGGTGCAGCGCGCCCGCGCAGCACGGACAGGTTCGATCGGCGACGTCGACCACCACGTCGATGCGCGGCAGATGCGCTGGCAGTGCCCCGCGGTTGATCTTACGTCGGCGAAGCAGCCGGCTCTGCTCTTGCGGCGCCGCGCGCTCTTCCTGGGCCTCGGCAGCGGCAAGGCTCTGCTCGAGATCCTCGAGTGCCAACGCCAGCTGATCGGGATCGAGCCGCTCCGAGCGGCGCCCAAAACGGTGGCGTTGCAACGCGATGATGATCGCCCGCAACCGATCGCGCTCGCTCCCAACCTGGGCCATCTCTGCGGCATGCTGGGCGCGCTCGGCGATGAGCAGCGCCCGCAGCGCTTCTGGATCGGTCGGGAGATTGTCGTCGTCGAGCGACACGTCGTTCGGTGTACCGCAACGGCGACGGAACGCCAAACCTTCATGCCGCATCGACGTGAGTCATCGTGTCGCAGGCTACTGCGTCGCTTGTGGAATGCGCACTTCGATCTCTCTGACCCGCGTCCAATCGAGCCCCTCGATCAAAGCCGAGAGCTGCGACGGCGTCAGACGCATCGTGCCGTCCTCGATCCTCGGCCAGCGGAATGTCCCCTGCTCGAGCCGCTTGGCGAACAGGCAAAGCCCGGTCCCATCCCACACGATCAACTTCACTCGGTCGGCGCGTTTGGCGCGAAACACGTAAATCGCCCCGGAAAACGGATCGGCCCCAAGGTGCTCCTTCACCACCGCGACCAGGCCATCCATCCCCTTGCGGAAATCGACAGGCTTCGTCGCGATCAACACCCGGACCCCGCCCGGAATCGCGATCACGCCGACCTCAAGGCACCGAGAACGGCACGCAGCGCACGCTCCTCGACACGGCCGCGCACCGTCAGGCGAACCCCGCTCGGCAATGTAATCTCGATTGTCCCTGCCGGCTTTGATGCGGCACTCTGCCGCTCGCGTGCTGACGGCAGGGTCTCGCCACCGGCATTGGCCATCACGACCGGTACCAGCTCTGGCAAAGTCGAGGCTGCCGCCTGTTGCCCAGATTCACGGCGCCACGTGTACAGAAGCCCACGGCTTATCCCATGCCGTCGCGCGATCTCGCTCACCTTCGCGCCCGGCAGCATCGCCTCTGCAACAATGCCAGCCTTTTCCTCAGCGCTCCAACGCCGCCGCCGTTCGGGACCTGTTAGAACCTCGGCCCTCATGTTCAGGACGTCCTTAAGTGCGCTCTTAAGGCCGTCCTATCTCAGACGCCTCACGACCGCCACAAGGGCCCCTAAACAGCGCTTACTCAAGACCGTGGACATGGAATTCTCCTCTGTTGTCCTCGCGGCCCCGACCATCAGGGCCGTTCATGCGGTCCCAGAGGCAGAATCAGCAGCAGAACGGCCCGCCATGGGCGGCGGGCGCGGATCAAGGACAGGAAGAGGAGAAGGAGGATCACGGCGCTGGCGCAGGCAGAGCGAAAAGCGGGCAATTATCACTTTGACGTAATAGGCCGCAAGTGGTAGACCGCAGCCGACAGGCCGGCGAACCCGAAATTACCTGGACAATGGAGAAGGCTGGCGCAGCGATCCTGCGCGAAGAACTTGGCGCCAGCCCCTACCACGCCATGGGCGTGGCCGCTCGGGTCTACAGGGCTATGAGCCGCGCGGCGCAAGGACGCGGACGAGCAAAGGCGCGATGCGTTCCAATCGCATCCGGCGGAAGTGCTGCTTGAAGCGATTTATCTCGGTCGAAGTGAATAGGTAGAGAGGCACCCTGTCCGGCCCGAACGACTTGTCTTTGTAGGTCGCGGGGGCGAGTACGTATTCTATTCGCATCCCTAACTCGGCGAAGGTCTCGGCATCGGTGTCGCCAGTCCAGAGCGGCCGCACGATACCATGCGCAATGTCATTGCGTCGGCTGGCAAAGTTGCGCGCGTCGCAAATCAGCGTCTTAAAATCGTTCTCAATGGCCTGATCCGGATGCTTGATGAAATGCCGTTCCGCGGCTTCTTCGATCACTGCTGCGCGGCCGCCAAATGTCGTTGCGCCTCTATAGGCCGGCATCGCGATGGCTTCTATCGGCGGCACTCCAACGAAGGCGGCATAAATGCGCGCGAGCTGTAGCTCTAGCAGTTCCCACCCGCTGAGTGCCCGGCCAACTGCGGCGTAGAGTGTCGCGGGGTACTTGTTGCCGCGGGCGGCCAGGGGCGGTATGTCCCAAGGGTCGGCCATGGTGCTGTCCCTATGAGGAAGCCAAAGCAAGATCGCGAAATCGAGCTGCGCCCCGACGGCTACGAGCGGTTCCGGCAGGCCGTCCATGCGGCAGCCAAGAGCGGGCCAAAGCATCGCGGGCCTAAGAAATCCAAGCGGAAGTCCCGCAGCGGTAATCAGCGCACCTCGTGAGGCGCCGTCAAACGTTCGCACGGAAAGATCGTGGCGCGCTGGCCTGCGAAACCAAATGCTTCGCCGCACCGCACAAGATCGTGAGGGGCGGACAGGTAGTACGTCGTATTGACCTGACCCGATGAGAGAGACTGTCCATCGACCGCCGCGAGCGCGTACCCTTTGCCGATCAGGTCGCGCATTGTCTCTGTGATCGGGGCCCATTGGGCGCCGTTCAACGGGACTGGGGCGCCGACGGCCGCAACGGGCATCACCAGCAGAGCCGCAGCAAAAATTGGCGGATGACGCATGACTTGCTCCATTTCAATTGACGACACCGGCGCTGACGAGCTGATTGAGGCTTTGCGAGCTGCACCGCTCTCACCATCACTTAAGCTCGCGCTTTGGGAGGAGCTTTTTGCGGCCCCTCATTTGCACGCTGGACCGGAAGGCGTCACTCACTGTTCGGACGTGTCCGCAGTTAGCGCAAACAAGTTTCGAGTTTCGGGTGAGCTTGGCTGCGCCGGTATAGCGCTGGTGGCGGCACTTAAGGCACTTACCGCTTGCCCCTTGAATGAAGTAGGTCACGGCCATCATTCGTAGCCTCCGCGAGCAACGCGCGGAACTCCTGGCGCGTTAGGCTAGGCTTGCTCGTGCGCCCGCTCACCAGTCCGCCGATAAGTGAGCCGCTTGCCCACGATCCCTTGTACTGACTTGGCCGTGCGCTCCGCGTCGTCCACACCCAGCGCCAAACGCTCGTTGTAGCGATAATCGAATTCGGCGAGATAGCGGTGCAGGTGAGCGGCGGAAACGTGATGGTACACGCCAACGATGCCGCGCTTCAGGATGCTGAAATATCCCTCGGCGGTATTCGTGTGCCAGAAGAAGGCGCGCACGTATTCCTCGGCGCTGTGATTGACGGTGCCATGGCCCGAGAATTCTTCGCCGATCTTTGTGTAGACCGGAGCCTCGTCCGTCATAAGGTAGGACGCCCGATCGATCTGAGTGACCATCGCGTCGCGGAGCGTCTTGCCGCTGACATCGGCGACGTGGCGTGAGCGCACCTTTCCGCCGCGCTCCACCAGCGACAGAACCGCCTCTTTGGGTGGAACGTGGTTCTTGCGGTTCTTGGCTTTGCCGCCGACATAGGTTTCGTCGGCTTCAACAACCTTGTTCTTGCCGCCGAGGGGGCCAGCCTCGGGCATCGTATCGCGCAGGAACTCGCGGATGCGGTGGCACATGAACCATGCCGTCTTGTAGGGAAAGCCTAACATGCGGCCGATTTGAAGGGCACTGATGCCTTTCTTTGACGCCATCATGAGGTGCGTCACGGCCAGCCACTTGTGCAGCGGAATATGGCTGCGCTCGTAGAGCGTGCCGACCGTGACCGTGAACGGCTCGCGACAGGCATTGCACTGATAAAGGCCGGGGCGGTGGGATTTCCCTCGCAGGAGGGTCGCCTTTCCGACCGTTCCGCAATGGGGGCAGATCGGGCCATCCGGCCACAACTCGGTTTCGAGCCATTCGCGGGCCTTGGTTTCATCGCTGAATTCGGGTCGGGAAAGGTTGCTCATTTTGGGCTCCATCAACGAGATCAGTATCAACCCCTCGAGGCTATTATGTCAAGGGGATAATTGCCGAAAAGCGCGGCAATCCGAATCAAACGGAGAGCGGAAGAGCAGAAAAGGTCGCGACGTACAGTGACAGAGTAAATCAGAGCGATGAAGTACAGGCAGGAGTGTTCAGGGGCGCGAATGGTGCCGCGGATCACAATTCGTGTTTCTGAATATTTAAATCATCGGTTGTATTATGGAATTATTGCAGCCATTTGGGAGGATTATTTGAAGCCATAGGGGGAGCCCATGACGCGCAAGTCTGATCCCATTGTCGAAATCGACTACAAGAATCTCGGCACGATCGCGCTCGACGAGCTGAAACAGGCGATCTGGGACGACATCGAAGCCCTTAAGGACCAGTTCGGCGTCTCGTACGTCACCGGCGTCAAGCTTCTGGTGCCCGCCACCAACGAATTTGGCGATCCGCTTGTGGTCAAGCGGCTATCGACCGGCGCGTCCGTCAAGCATTTGGATACGCATCACTATCATCCGGCTTGTCTGGATTACAAACTGTAGGGAGGCGGACCATGAAACAGCCCTGCTATCTCGGCCTTGAGGACGCCCGTCAGGTGCTTGCCGAAATGGGCATCCATCTGACGCTGCGCCAGATGCAGCGCGCCGCCGAACAGGATGCGCAGGGACGGCGGAAACTGCCTTTCTTCGTCGATCCCATCGAGCACAAACTCAAGATCGAGAAGGAGGATTTGCTGAGCGCGTACTTCAGGCGGCAAGTCGAAGCACAGAGAAACCTGAGGCCGAACTAGGTTCTGGTGCACACAAGATTTTCCCAACGGCTTTGTTCAGGCAAATACAGAAACACTATCGCGTGCTCATGGCCCTGTGCGAGGAGGCGGTGCGGAAACCATCGCTTTCTTCAATTCATCCAGTGAAAGCGGCGGTGCTGCAACTGGCTCAGCTACGCCGAATTTAGTAGCGACAACTTTCGCTATATCCCGCATGCTTGCTAGTTGGTCCTCCACCCTATCCGTATATGTCAGACCGCTCGGGCCAGACGGAGCTGAGCTGGCGTCGAGGCCCGTGTCGTATGTAGTGTCGTTTTTACGATTCCTTATCTCAGCCTCATTGACGAACGTTTTGGTCGCTTGGACGAGTTCCCTCGCAGTTACATCGGGTTTTTGGATTTTTTCGAGGTAGGCGTTGTAGGTGCCTGCCGGTATCCCGCTGTGGTCGTGCACAAACGCGGCTTTCTGTTCTAGCTCGTCACGATAATCGATTTCAGTGAGTTGACCCGGTGCTTTTAAGGCATCCTGTTTTAAACCTTCCGCTGGCATTGTATTCCCCCCGGTAATCTCTCTATTCCTTGTTGTCATTTTATTATCTAAATTTTACACGTCAGAATTTAACTTTCCGTAAATACTGTTTAACGCTCTGACCGAATTGCCGGATTCGATCGCATGAATCTGCCAAGACCGCGAATACACCCATCACTAATCTGCGAGAAGAGATTAGAAGAATATACTCGCAAAACTTGCATATTTGCTCGTTTTTATTGCATGATTCCTTATGGCAGATATCAGAAAAAGAACAGGCGGCAAGGGAACAACCTATCAGGTCAGATACCCCGACACGGCTTCCAAGACCGGCTACTCGTACAAGACATTCGAGACGCTGAAAGAGGCGCGCGCCTTTCGCGAGAGCGGTGAAGCGAAGAAGGCCAGCAGGGCGAGCGCGCCCGGCGGCATGACAACTGTCGCCGACGGTGTGCGCAAATGGCTGGAGGTCTGCGAGAAGGAAGGCCGGCACGGGCGCGATCCCGTCACGGCCTTCACCCTCAAGGGATACGAGTATCGGGCGCGCGTCATCAACGAATACCCGTGGCAGAAACCGCTGCGCGATCTGACCGCGCCCGATGTCATCGAGTTCCGGTCATGGCTGTTGAAGCATTATCCGCGTTCGATGGCCGCTCATGTTCTGTCGAGCTTTCATTCGATGATCCGCGAGATGATGGTCCGCGGTGTGCTGCCGCACGACGTGGCGGCGGGCATCTCGATCCGTGAACAGTCGCGCTACAAGGAACCGGTGGTGATCCCCTCCGAGCAGGAGGTGATGGCGTTGCTGCGTGCTGCCGACAGGCTGGCGAATTCGAAGAACCGCCAGACCCAGCGCACGTGGGAGCGCTATCGGCCCATGCTCTATCTTGCGGTGGATACCGGGATGCGTCCTCAGGAATATCTCGCCGTCGGCGACGACAGCGTGAAGGACGAGAGGGTTGAGGTTTCGCGCGCGATCGAGCGCAGCGGTAAGAAACTTTCGGTCCCAAAGACGGCTGCCGGCCGGCGCTTCATCGACTTGAGCAGCGATGTTTACAAGATGGTTCGCTTCTATGCGGATCACCACGCGGAGCCCAACAAGCACCATCTGATCTTTCCCACTTCTAGCGGTCGCTGGCAGTTGCCGGAGAACTGGCGCAATCGGGGTTTTGCCATCGCCTGCATGGAAGCCGGATTGGTCGTAACCGAGGAAGTGGACGGCGAGAAAATCGATAAGCCGAAATACGTTCCCTATGATCTTCGCCACTTCTACGCCTCTGCGCTCATCGCGCAGCGGCGTGACCTGAAAACCATTCAGGCCCTCATGGGGCATGAAGACATCAAGACGACGTTGAACGTCTATGGCCATTTGCTGGCGCGCGCTGCGGAGACGCAGCGCTCAGGAGGGATGCTTTCTTCGCTTGCCGTGAATTGATGTGGCAAATCTGTGGCGAGGAGGCAAAATTATGCTGTAATATCAATGGCTTTTATTCCCTGTCACGGAAGAGGTCGCGGGTTCAAGTCCCGTCGCTCGCGCCACTTTAATATCAATGACTTAGCCGATATTCCTTTTTCATATCACCTCCAAATCGCCGGTTTTTGCCACATCAAAGCCCTGGGCTGAAACCCGCAGAAATCCGCCATTCTCCGTTTTGCTCCTTGTGGCGCTGTGGCGAGCATGTGGCGCGTTTTGTCGCCTGCCTGCACCCGATTCTGTACCGGATTCCGGCTCAGGTCTGACCCGAGCCGCGACCGCTTCCTTGGGTAATAAGAGGGCGCGAGCGACAGAATCCAGAAATCTCGTCGCTGTGGCAAGTTGTGGCGGGAGGCGCGATTCCGGATAGCCTTCGTGATCGCCGACAGTCGTCAACGCCGTTGGATATGGGATTCGCGGCGATTTTTGAGCTTTGAATATCACGCAGGTCTTCGATTGCTTCTCCGCTCAGAAGCAGCCATTATGGTCAAAATAGCTATTTCGGCAAGCGCATGAAGACCATGTCCGCCAAGGATGCGAAGAACGCTTTTGGGCGTCTCCTCGATACTGCACGCGCCGAGCCTGTGATAGTCGAAAAGCACGGCCGGCCAGTCGTTGTCGTACTGGCCGTTGAGGAGTTTGAGCGTCTCAATAGCCCCGGTCACAACCATCGCGGCAAGAAGGCGAGCCGGTTAGAACTCGACCAAGGCCGCGCGGAAGCTTGGAGGCCGCTCGGATTAGCGAATCGGAAGGGCACGTAGGCAGTGATGAAGCTGAATCAAATCGCGACCGGTCAAACGCTTGCTGGCGTTGAACTCGACCAGATTGTAACGGTTGTTGCCGCAGTCGCGCACGGTGATTCGGCAGTTCAGTTGATTTATCGTACCCCCGACGGCTCCATTAAGGAGCGTCTTCTTGGCCCGACAGACGAACAGCAAATCAATTCTGCCACAGTGGAACGTCCCTTCGCCTTTGACGGGAACGGCGAGAATTTCAAGCTAACTTGCGAAGCCAAGCGCATCGACCTTGCTTTCCTCTTCGATCCGATGATGGCGGTTCACACGTCAAACGTGGAACCGCTTCCGCACCAGATCACTGCTGTTTATGAATTTTTGCTCCCACGCCAACCGTTGCGCTTCCTGCTAGCGGACGATCCCGGTGCGGGAAAGTTATGCCAATGTGCTTCCCTTGATCCCATCGTCGCGCCGGTCGCCGCGACGCTTCAGCAACTGCTCCAGACGCACGACTATGTCGGTCTTTGCCTGCTTCTCGCCGATCAACTGCGCGCGGCCAATGCAGAGCGTGCGGCCGATGCCTTCCTTACGATCGCATGTTCCGGCTGGGTCGCGACAGCGTCGCACAACGAAGCTTTACGCCACCGCGCAGCCTGTTTTCTTCGCAAGGGAGAATATGCAATTGCACTTGAATTGGCGGAGCTGCTTGCGTCCCAGAACCCTGACGACATACCACTCCACATTTTTGTTGCTCAAGTTCTTGCCAGCACCCCCGGGGCTAAGGATGCCGCTGAAAAAAAGACAGCAGCGATTAGGGCGCATTATAAGCTTTTGAAGCCGCACGAAGACGCGTTGCAACAGATCGACGAGTATCTATCGGCGGTGGCATAGTCCCGATTGGAGTATTCAGGGAGCTTCACCCTAAATGAAAAAACCACTTGGCCCAGACGACGTAGTTGAAGCCCTGCGCGAGCGCATCAAGAAGGAAGATTTGACGCTCACGGCATCCGAAGCGGGGCGGATCATCTGGATGCTGGAAAGACTGTCGCAGCGGTGCGCCGAAGCCTATCAGGTGGTCGGCTCGCTCGCCGGTTTGGCGGAGGTGTTCGACGATCCGGCGGTGGAAAAGGCGCTCGATCTGTTCAGCATCCCGATGCGGCCCGGCGATGTATTGCCGTTCGTCACGCAGAAGGAGCGGCAACGCAAAATTACCAAGCGCCGGGTCAAAGCAAAATCGTCACCTAAGACCGCAAGCAGGAAGGTTGCTCGTAGAAGCCGGTCTTAGGGCGCATCCGGCATGTGCAATCCGAACTGACGATCCGTTCAAGGGCGTAGAAGAGAATTTGAAACCATGCTTCAACATTACGAGGATATTCTTTCACGCATCGCCGAACCGCCGCGCTGGTTCCACGAGCAGGGCGTGCCGCGCTATTGCGATTTTGCGCCCGACCGCATCGCCAGCATCCACGCCCAAGAATGCGCGCTCCTCGCCATCGAATGTCAGAGTTGCGGGCGTCCCTTCATTGTGGCGCTCGATGGAGGCACGGCAAATCATAACGTCATCAGCAGACCCGGGCAGGAGCGGGAGTGGCGCACGCTCGCCGAGATTATCCGCAGCCACCAGATCGAATACAGGGACCCGCCCAATGTCGAGTGCTGTGGTGTCGGAGCGATGCAGACGAGCATAACCCGCCGCGTGCTCGAATACTGGGAGCGTATTCAGGAAACCTACAAGGACCCCGGCACAGGCATACTCCTGTCCCGCGGCCGTCGCGATTGGACGCGCGACCACAACCTTGAAATCGAGATACCCGACAAATACGGGCCTGCCGCAACACGGTAAGATTTTTTACGCGGCTGGGCGCATCGTGATGATGCTCATCATCATCATCATCGTCATCGGCCACAGCACCAGCACCAGCACCAGCACCAGCACCGTCGCCGTCGCCGCCATCACCGACAACATCAACACCACCACCACCACCAACGACAACGCCACTCGGCGCCGGCAAACAATAGCCGACTTGGGCATGTCGAACTCTGTACAGGGCAGGACGGCTTACTGGGCTGGATTGCCCGGCGGCCTTGGCGCAGGATTGCAAGGGTCTATGCGCAAGAATTCGGCCCTATACGCAAGATAGCGGCTACGCGCAAGATATTCCTGCGTATAGACTTGAAAGTTGCGCGTAGACGTGGCATTATTGCGCATATACCGTCTATGCGCAACAAAGAGGGCCCCGTGGCAAGGCGTATTCAGGAGCAGGACTTGCAAGAAATCGAGGAAGCGGTACGACCGCATCCCGAGGGGATGACCGCGCAGCAGATCGCCGACGCCCTGAAGGCCGCGCCACCGCGGCGAACCCTGCAATATCGCCTCAAATCCCTTGTCGATGACAAGCGCCTCTTCATGGAGGGCGAAGGCCGCTGGGCACGCTACCGGACGCCGCAAATCGCCGAAGCGGTCGGGACCGCGGCCGGCAAGGCGGAGGTCAAGGCCGTCGGCGAAGCGGTGTTGCCGCTCTCCGCCGCTGGCAAGGAGATTCACGCTTATGTCCGACAGCCGGTAGAAGCGAGGCGGCATGTCGGCTACGAGCGCGGCTTCCTCGATGCATACCGGCCAGACGAGACCTTCTATCTGAGTGCAGAAGAGCGCGCCACGCTCCGGGAAATCGGCACGCCAAACATCGCGGAGCAGCCCGCCGGCACCTACGCCAAACAGATACTCGGCAGGCTGCTGATCGACCTGTCCTGGAACTCAAGCCGCCTTGAGGGCAACACCTATTCACTGCTCGACACCAAGCGTCTGCTCGACTTCGGCGAAGAGGCCGAAGGCAAGGAACGGTTGGACGCGCAGATGATCCTCAACCACAAGGACGCGATCGAGTTTCTGGTCGGCGCGCCGGAAGAGATTGGCTTCAACCGCTACACGGTTCTCAATCTCCATGCCCTACTCGCCAATAACCTGCTGGCCGATCCGCAGGCGGCGGGACGGCTTCGTCACATCGGCGTCGGCATTCAGGGCTCGGTCTTCCATCCTCTGGAGGTCCCGCAGCGCATTGAGGAATGCTTCGATCAGGTTCTGGCGAGTGCGGCGGCGATTGCCGATCCCTTCGAGCAGGCTTTTTTTGTCATGGTTCAGATTCCCTATCTTCAGCCCTTTGATGATGTGAACAAGCGCGTCTCGCGCCTTGCCGCGAACATCCCGTTGATCAAGGGCAATTTCGCACCGCTGTCTTTCATCGATGTGCCTCAGAAGGGCTATACCGATGCGATGCGGGGTGTTTATGAGTTAAACCGCATCGAACTGCTCCGCGACGTGTTCATCTGGGCCTATCAGCGCTCAGCCGAGCGTTATGCCGCCGTCAGACAATCGCTTGGCGAGCCCGATCCTTTCCGCCTGCGCCACCGGGCAGCATTGCGCGAGATTGTCGGCACCGCCGTCCGGGAACGCATGAATCGAAAGCAAGCCGTCGTTCACATCAGAGCGTGGACGCGGGCGAATATTGAAGCCGCTGACCGCGAACGCTTTGAAGAAATCGCCGAGGACGAACTGCTCGGCCTGCATGAGGGGAACTTCGCGCGTTATCAGATCAGGCCCAGCGAGTATCGCGCGTGGCACGAAGCATGGAACCGATGAGCGTCGCATGGCATCCGCCCATCACCACGAAAGAATTTTCTTGTGATCGCCCCATATGAGAGACATTGACAAAAACGCATTCCTCGAAGCGCTCAAGCACGGCGTAGCCCGGACCACGAATTTAATTGCAAAGGCTACTGAGTATCACGGCGGTCCTGTGATGACGGAGTATCTGCTGACGGCCGACATTGCGCGGGAATTCATCGAACAGGACTATCCGGTCACCGTGGAATGTCACAACCGCATGTTTGTCAACGCTATGACCGGCCTGAAGGCAGCCCAACCGAGAAAGCTGCTTCGCTCGAAGCGTACCGACGTTGCCATCGTTGAAGCTGGATTGATTCCGCTTGCTCTTATCGAGGTGAAGATCAGGGTCAAGAAACTCCGTGCGGTCAAAGGTGATCTCGACAAGATCACGACAACGATGAGCCTTCTGAAGGCGAACGTTGCCGACAAGGTGATTGGGGCGGTGGTGTTTCAGGTGCATATCCCCGGTACGATGAATCGCATCTACGCCGCGGACTTCAAGTCGGCTGCGGAGAAAATTGAAATGCGTCTGCACGATGAACTTGCTTCATACGCGCGGTCGCGCCCGGATTTCCGCTTTACGATGCGCCCGCTTCAGTCAGACGATGGAGGCATCGTCGAACGCGAAATCGAAGGCTTCGGAGAGGAAGCCGCTTGGGGTGCGGATGGGCACGCGACCCGATATCACGTCATTATCATTCGGAGCACACGGCCCGCTCCGCCATCGACTGGGTCTTTCGAAGATTTGAGGCGGCAAAGCAATGAATAGCGCGATGGCACGAGCGCTACTGCGCACAACAGGTCAGCATAAAATGAACCCCTATACCTTTAGCGCCCCTGCGCGGCCCTGCGTCGGCGCGAGATAAGTATGGCAGAGGACCTCTTGGACGCCGTCCGCGATCAACTTGCTAACTTTGCAATTGGTTTGCTTGAACGAGTCGAAGGAGCCGGAAGCAAGGTCCGGGGTTCCGGCGTGCTGGCGTCCATCGAAGGCCGTCGCGGTATACTCACGTGCGGGCACGTTGCCGAACAATACGACAAACTTCCTGAAATCGGATCGGTGCGCTTCATCGCCGGATCGCAGCAACGAAGGATCATAAATATTGCTGACGCGCACCACATAATCGTGGAAAGCAGCGATGATTGGTCAGAGAAGGACCTTGATCTAGCGTTTACGTACCTGAATCCCGAGGTGGCGGACTCCATTGCGGCTCAGAGCATTTTCCTCAACATCGATAAGAACCGAAAGAAGATAGAGGCCGGCGAGCCTGCCAAGAGCCGTTCCATCGATGTGATGTTTGGTCTTGTAGACGAGTATTCAGAGCAGCCATTCAAGGAGGCAGGGAGGTTCGTCAGCCCGATGCGCGCTGTAATTTATAGAGGCAGTTTGCAGAGCGACAAGAACGGTCTGCTGCGATTTCAGACAGCGGATGACAACTCGGAACACTTGCCTAAGAGTTTTGGCGGTCTCAGCGGCAGCGGTCTTTGGCGCATCCATTATTTGGACCATGGAGCGGGCAAGTTTGAAATCATAGAAAACAGGCTGTGGGGAGTTGCTTCGTGGCAGATGGATAAAGTGAACAATAAAGGTGCTGTTGCAGGTCAGGGATGGGATAGGATCGACCAAGGTCTTATTCCAGAGGTCCGTAAAAATCTCAAATTCTAACCGACGCATCTGGCGATGGCAGACCGTTCAGCGCGCGCGGGTATAGCCCAACTACCCAGCTTCATTGATGTTCCCGAGCGATGAGGGAGCGCACCCAGCCCTACGCTGTCGGGCCGGTCCGGCTCTCAGGCTGCGCCCCGAACCCCTTGGCGGGCTTCGGCCATCCGTTGCCGCGACAGCGCCGGGCTGCACGGATCGGAAGGTCGGCGGCACCCTTCGGCATCGGCTCTATCGCGCCGTCCAGCCCGAAATCGGTGCTGCTGTTGCCCTAAGCCCTTGAACTGCAAAGAGTAGATAAAATTGGTTGCAGGTGCGGAGTAATCCTCCGGCGGGGGCCGCCTGGACATTTAGATAAGGACGCGCGAACGATGGGCGATGTGTAGTGGACACGATGATCGTGTCCATCATCGCGATAATGGACACGATCGGGCATGGCGGACGGGAGTGAAGAGCGGCCGGCAAGGAGGCGGCGGACCTGGTCGGTTGAGGAGAAGCGCCGGATTATAGCGGAGAGTCTTGCACCGGGCGCTTCGGCGTCGTTGGTGGCGCGGCGTCACGATGTAAATACCAACATGCTTTTCACCTGGCGTCGGCAGCTTGGGGCGGGTGACGCATCAGGAGGTCAGCCGGTGAGCTTTGTTCCCGCCACGATCACCACCGAGGCGTCAGGTGCGCCCTGCTCGGGAGGGCGGGACAGGATCGAGATTGTGCTCGCGAGTGGCGCGCGCGTGATCGTCGGCACGGACGTGGACGAGTCGGCGCTGGCGCGCGTCATCAAGGTTCTGTCGCGGCAGCGATGATCCCGGTTCCGGGCGGCGTGCGGGTATGGCTTGCGGTCGGGCATACGGATATGCGCCGCGGGATGAACGGACTCGCTCTCCAGGTGCAGGAGGGAATGAAGCGCGATCCCCACGCCGGCGATCTCTATGTTTTCCGCGGTCGCCGCGGCAATCTGCTGAAGATCATCTGGCATGACGGCGTTGGTATGTCGCTCTACGCGAAGCGGCTGGAGCACGGGAAGTTCATCTGGCCGTCACCGGCGAACGGGGCCGTCGCAATCTCGGCGGCGCAGCTCGCCTATATGCTCGACGGAATCGACTGGCGAAACCCGCGTCTCACTTGGCGCCCGCAGTCGGCAGGCTGAGGCCAAAAAATTTATAGCCGTTGACGATAGATCGCCCCGATCGGCGGATTTTGTGATTCTCTATTGGTGCCGTGAGCACCGCACCGTCCGCCACCCCGGAAGAGCTTGAAGCGCTGAAGGCGGCGTTGGCCGAGGCCCAAGCCGAACTCGCCGTCGCCAAGGCCATGGCGGCCGAAAACCAGGCTCTCATCGCGCATCAGAAGCTCGAGATCGCCAAGCTGCGGCGCGAACTCTACGGACCACGCTCCGAACGCACGGCGCGTCTCATCGAGCAGATGGCGTTGCAGTTCGAGGAACTCTCCACCTCCGCGACGGAGGACGAGCTCGCGGCCGAGCGGGCGGTGGCCAAGACCACGAAGGTTGCGGCCTTCACGCGCAAACAGGCCGAGCGCGAGACCTTCCCGGAGCATCTTCCGCGCGAACGTGTGGTGATGGATCCGCCGGCGACCTGCGCATGCTGCGGCAGCACGCGCTTGCGCAAAATCGGCGAAGACGTGACGCAAACGCTGGAATGCGTGCCCCGGCAGTGGAAAGTGGTCGAGACGGTGCGCGAGAAGTTCAGTTGCCGGGACTGCGAGAAGATCGGCCAGACGCCGGCGCCGTTCCATACCATTCCCCGCGGATGGGCCGGTCCCAGCCTGCTGGCCATGATCATGTTCGAGAAGTTCGGCCAGCATCAGCCGTTAAATCGGCAGTCCGAGCGCTATGCGCTCGAAGGCGTGCCGATCGCGCTGTCGACCATGGCGGATGCGGTGGGATCGGTCTGCACGGCGCTGGAACCGCTCCTGCGCCGCGTCGAAACCCATGTCATGGCGGCCGAACGTCTCCACGGCGACGATACGACCGTGCCCGTCCTGGCCAAGGGAAAGACCGACACCGGGCGCTGTTGGATCTACGTCCGGGATGACAGGCCCTTTGCCGGCGCGGACCCGCCGGCGGCGATGTTCTATTACTCCCGCGACCGCAAGGGCGAGCATCCTCAGGCGCATCTTGCCGGGTATGCCGGCATCCTGCAGGCCGACGCCTTTGACGGGTACAACCAGCTCTACCTGCCCGGACGCGCGACCGGCCCGATCCGGGAAGCGGCCTGTTGGTCACACGCGCGGCGGCCCTTCTTCGTCATGGCTGACGTCGAAGAGAATGCGCGCCGTAAGGCAGCGGGCAAGAAGGAGATCGCGCTATCCCCCATCGCGGTCGAAGTCGTGCGCCGGATCGATGCGCTGTTCGAGATCGAGCGCTCCATCAATGGCAAAAGCACGCCGGAGCGTCTCGCAATCCGCCAGAAGCGGAGCCGCCCCTTGGTCGATGATCTGCACGTCTTCATGCAGGAGCAAGTTGGCAAGCTGTCTCGCAGCCACGACCTGGCCAAGGCGTTCAACTACATCCTGAAGCGCTGGGCGAGCTTCACCTTGTTCCTCGAGGACGGGCGGGTGTGCCTCTCCAACAATGCCGCCGAACGCGGCCTCAGGGGCATTGCTCTGGGAAGAAAGTCGTGGCTGTTCTGCGGGTCCGATCGCGGCGGCAAGCGCGCCGCCGCCATGTATTCCCTGATCGTCACCGCTAAAATGAACGGCGTGGATCCGCAAGCCTGGCTGGCTGACGTCCTCGCCCGTATTGCCAAGCATCCGGCTCATCGGCTCGACGAGCTGCTGCCCTGGAAGTGGACGCCACCTGCTTTGTATCGAGCTGCCTGACCATGCACATCAACAAGGTCCATCACGTCACGACGATCAATCGCGTTGCCGAGGAGCTCGGCGAAGACGAAGATTGGTTGTTCGACGTAGCGAACGAAATGGAAATCGAGGACGGATGCATCTGGGTCTACGGCGTCAACGAAGACGGCATCCTTGCGTTCACCGACTTCGGCATCGAGAACTTCAGGGAGCTCGTCAAAATCTACAAAGATAACCCCGACCTGCTCCAACGGCCGGCGTAAAAATCTACGTATCTGCGGCCTTCGCCGGATGCTTACGGTGCGGACAACATCCAACTTTTCTCGTGATCCCAATGGTGCGTACTGCCTTGCGCGGGCGATCAGCCGAGCTGTTCCTCAGAGAGAAAACCCTTGATAGACGAAGGCGCCTCGAATGATATCTGCGTCTTTCTCGGTGACGCCGCTGGCGCGCAGCGTGTCGTACCACGTCGTTTCGACCTGCGCCTTCATGTCGTTTACGATCTTCTCGGCTTCAGCGCGGTCGAGCAGAAACCTTGCGTGCTGAGAGAGGATGTTCTTCGCATTGGCGTAGCGGCCCTGATCGCCGCAATCGAGCGCGAGGTCGCGGCGCTCTTGGCTCACCGGCGTTGAGGGTGTGAGATCGTAGGCCGGGGAGAGCTTCCAGTTTTTTTCCTTCGCGATGATCGCGTGATTGCGTGGGTGATCGTCGATGTTCGAGATGAGCGCGTTGAAGCAGACGCGGCGGAAGAGTTCCTTCGTGTCCTTCTTCGGCTCCTCGACGATGCGGCGTAGCTCTTCCACTAGAATCACGTAGGAGCAGTTCCGGCGGGCTTCCGGCGCGTCGTCCGCCCGCAGGATCGTGAGACCGCTGACCATGCGCGCGCGCGTGTAGCCTTTGTTTGTTTTCTCGCGGTCGAAGCGCTTGACCAGCAGGACATCCTTGCCGCCGACGGTTTCGATTTTGCTTTCCGCTGCCGTGATCCCGCATGAGCGCGCGAGTCGAAGCATGGCATGCTCGACGCGCGTATTGTTCCAGCGATCGTCGGGGCGGTTGAATTTCGCGACCCACAGGCCGTCGTCGTCCTGCACGACGGCTTTGGGCCGGGCACCGCCCATCGATGTGCCGAGCAGCATCAGGTCCTGCACTTGCTGGGCTTCGGGATCATTAGGCAGATCGTCTTTGACCAGCGCGTCCGCGAGCGCTTGCAGTTTCTCCAGATCGATCGTGCGGTTGAATTTCCGCAAGGGTGCCGGGGGCTCGATGTTGAGCCCAAACCCGAGCGCGCCAGCCCGGTCATCAGGGGATTCCAGCAGGTAATCGAGTTCGCCGAGCGTTGTCTTGCCGGCGTGTTTTTCGATGACGCGGCGGCCCCAATAGTCCGGGCCGGCGTCGCGCAATGCGCCGAACACCCCGTTCAGCAGCGCCGTCTCGTAGGTGCGTTTGGAGAGCCTGAGTTCGACCGGGTCGATTTCTACCGCGCGGGGGTCTTCGAGATATTTGGCGCGATAGACGAATTGCCCGAGGGCGTCGCCGCGCGCGTTCTGGCTCAGCACGAATTTACCCGCCGTCACGGCGGAGGTTTCGTCGGGCAGGGTGATGTACACGAAGCACTCGGTGGCCGACGCTTTAGAAGTCACCGCTCAGCCCCTTGCTCTTGCGCACGCGCATCTTTTCGTTGGCCGAAGCCAGCGTCAGTCCTTGCTCGTCCTTTGTCGGATCGGCGAGATCGCCGAAGGGGCCGAGCAGGTCATAGGCCCACAGCAGGCCGGCATAGATGCCGGCGGCAGTCGAAGCCTTTCCCTTCTCCGCGTCCATGACGGCGCGCCGTCCGGCCCCGATCTTTTCAGCGACCTCTTCGATCGTGAGCTTGCGCCGGGTGCGGGCCGTGCGCAGGTTTTCGCCCAGACGCTTCAGCGCCTGTTCGACCTGGTACGGCGGGGCTTCTAGGAGAGGGTTCTTGTTTGCCATGTGCCTTCAAAAGCGTTTTAGATTGATTTAAGTGCTTTCAAAAGCATATATTGTTTTTCGGCTGAATTCAAGCTGTGGTCTTTCAAAGGTACCTTATAGAGGATAAGGTGCCTTTAAAGGCATATCAATAGCTTCGGAGACCACCGGCCAACACGTTGACTAAGCCACTGAAGGGAATGGCTTATCGCCCGAGTTGAGCAGAATAGACTTGTAAAGGCGCAGCACGATTCACTTGTACCCGTGCAGCCGGGGCGAGCCCACCCGCAGGACGCTGCGCTCATCCTCAGGCGGCATCGGCACTCTCGCTAGCGCTGCTTCTCTCTCAGGATTTGTCCCAGCAACTCGCGGACCCGGTCGTCACGGAAGGCCGTTGCAAAGCCGACCAAGGCGACTTCATCCGGCGGGACCGCTTCGTTGCCGTCTCTCTGTGGCAGGACCAGTTTCACCTCGCCGTTCTCGCGGAGGACAAAGGCGGCATCCTTCGGACCGAGGTTAAGCCGTGTCGCTCCTTTCGCGCCGAACATTCCACACACTCCCGTCGCCGCCCGCCACTGATGCAGCATATGAGATGCAGGCGAAAGCGACTACCGGCAGCAGTTCGATTCCCGAACGCGGAATTCGAATTGGAGGGTTTCGGCGCGTCAAAATCGGTGGGACACTCGCGCCGAAAAACCTAATAAAACGATGGGAAGATTCGGTGTCCCACCGGCGGGTAAGCCTTTGTATGCAGTGACTTGCGGCACACCGCCCCTGGGCACCACCTTATAATTCCTCAATAATTTGTACTTTTCAATCCGCCGAAATCGAGCGGATTTTGGTGCCGTGTCCGCACCGTGTCTGCAGTGAAATTACACTTCCATTCGTGTGAATTTTGCCAATCGCTTTCGGTCCCGTCCACGCCGCTCTATCGTGCTCGCGCCATGCCGATCCAGGATCGCATCCAAGTCTATCGCACGACGCACCGCGGCGGCTCGCTCGAATTGTGCCCGGATCACTTCAACCCCTATGCCGGCGGCGTCGTCAGAGACAACGAGGCATGCGATTGGATGCGCCGCTACCTTGGCTGTGAACCGTCGCCGTGCGCTGTGCAGCCGCCCGGCCAACGCTCGTTCTTCGCATCTGTTGATGAAGCTCGAAACCTCGGGCTATGGCCGCCGCGCGTGATGCCATCTCGGCCAGTGGTGAAGTCGTCAGCGTCTCCTGCCCGTGCAAAGGCGTCAGCCGTGAAGCCGCGTCGATCCGCCGTCCGCACCGGGACGCTCGCCGCCATCATCGCCGTGACGCTTATGAGCCTCGCCGGCATGCTCGGTTGAAGTTCACGCCGGATGGGTGTGAGGGGGTGCGAAAGTTGCCGTAACAATCGCCCAACACCGATCCTGCAATCGGTCGTCGGCCAGCCTCAAGCACTGTTGCGCTTCATACTCATGTAAATCGTTTCGCACGAAGGGGACGGTTTGCGTCTTCGTCCAGAGGCGGGCGTCTTGACACTCCTTTTCCGCGTCGGCCTTTAGGAGTGCCGTCGAGAAGTAGACGAGAACGCCGATAACTCCTTGCTCGGCGCACGCTGTAAGCCGCGATGCATCCGTACGAAAGCCCTTTATGATGGACCCGACGCACTTGACTTCAATAATCGCATAGGGGTGCTTGTGTGACGCCGCTGGTTTAAAGATGGCGATATCGGCTTTACCGCCGAGTTCACTGGAAAGGTTTTCGAGATGGTATTCCGGGTACGAACTGTAACCCGCCTTGCAAAGAGAGCGCATCAATCCGAACTGAAACCAACCTTCCGTCAGTTCCTTCCACGGGAAATGTGAGAGGCAGTCAACTAGCTCATCGTAAAGTGGCTTCGCGGACGCGTGGATTACATCCACAAGCTGAGTACCTAACGGATCGAACATCGGTGCCGCCATTGAAATTTTCCTTGGTTCGTGTCGACGAGCCACAAAAGCTTGCGCCTGAGATGATGAATGCCGCAATCGAGGAAGCTCAGGAGCCAGGGTTCCGCGAGAAGCGACTTTGACACAAGTCTGTGGCGCCGGGCTCAATCGCTGCCTTTCGCTTCGTTAGCACGCTGTAGAATTAGGCCGGGCAGTTCATGCACGATTCGCCTCACTCCCTCGCGCATGTCTATCAATTCCTGGCGTAGTTCCGAGAACGAGATCACAGCATCATTGCATCCAATCCCATCATTCAAGAGCCACACAAGCGTCGGGTCGTGTCCCGCCGAGTGGTGTAGGAGCTGTGGGTAAGTAGCCCGCCGCAGCGACCGCCAGAGTCTGGGCGGAGGCGGGCTACTTATCCACAGCGGTGGTCATCGTGGGTCTTCGGTAGGGTTTGGTCGCCAGACCTTTCACTCGAACCGAGGACCTTACGATGACCGACGAGATGATGAACCTTCGCGCGCTTCTGGAGAAGAGTTCGGATGCCGAGTTGCTGCGCGAGATGGTCGGCTTTGCCGCGCAGCGTCTGATGGAGCTGGAAGTTGAGGGCCTGACCGGCGCTGCCCATGGCGAGCGCAGTGCGGGCCGCATCAATCACCGCAATGGCTACCGCGATCGCGATTGGGAGACGAGAGCGGGCACGGTCGAGTTGCGCATTCCGAAGCTCAGGAAGGGCAGTTACTTCCCCGCCTTCCTGGAGCCGCGTCGCCTGGCCGAGAAGGCGTTGGCGGCGGTGGTCCAGGAAGCCTACATCCACGGTGTCTCGACCCGCTCTGTCGACGATCTCGTCCAGGCCATGGGAATGACCGGCATCTCGAAGAGCCAGGTGAGCCGGCTGTGCGAAGAGATCGACGACAAGGTCAAAGCCTTTCTGACCCGGCCGCTCGAAGGCGATTGGCCCTATCTGTGGATCGACGCAACCTATGTGAAGGCACGCGAGAACGGGCGCATCGTCTCGGTCGCGGTGATCGTTGCCGTCGCGGTCAACGGCGACGGGCGCCGCGAGGTGCTTGGCATGGATATTGGCCCCTCGGAGGCCGAGACCTTTTGGACCGAGTTCCTGCGCAAGCTCGCTCGGCGCGGCCTGCGCGGCGTCAAGCTTGTCATCTCTGACGCTCACGAGGGCCTGAAGGCAGCAATCACGAAAGTGCTCCATGCCTCCTGGCAACGCTGCCGCGTGGGGCTGTTGAAGAAGTTTTCGTCACGCGACGGCAGCAGGCTCGACACCGTTCGGGTGCCGTTTGCTCAACGCCTGACGATTTTTCAGACGCGGATCGCCCATGATCGACGTGGCGGCAGTCAGCAGGGCACAAAGCAGCGCAATGATCCATGTGGCGAGCCGCTTGAGGTTAATTGCGGCTGCCGTCAGGTAAGCCTGGATCTGCATGTTGGCCAAGCCGCGCCGGATGGCACGCGCGAGCCCATGCCAGGTTTTGGCCTCGCCGTGAATGCCCTCCACCTTCCATCGGTGGCGTTGATAGAGCGCATAATCGCGATCCGACCAGTGCTCGCGCCGGCGCCGTGCTCGCAACAGGGCGGGGTAGTTATCGCCAAGAACCACGGCCTTGTTCGAGCGCCCGCCGCTCAGGCATAGGCTGCGCAGGTCACAGCGTTTGCAGTCCTTGGCTCGCGAGGTGAAGAAGCGGCCGTGCTTCACCGCCCGCCCTGCCTTCAGTATCTTGCCGCGCGGACACTTTAGGATATCGTGCTTGGCATCGTATCGGAAGCGGCGCATCGGCACCGGGCTCCTGATCGGCTCGGCCTTGGGCGGGATGATCGCCTCGATCCGGCGTTCCTCGAGTTGACCGTACACCTTGGCATAGGCGTAGCCCGCATCTGCGGTCACGGCTTGTACGGCGACACCCGTCGTCCTTTGGACCGTGTCGATCTGCGCATCCAATGTACCGCCCTCGTTGACTTGGCCGGTTGTGACGGTCACGTCGAGCACGACGCCGGCCTCGTCGTCGACCGCAGTGTGCTGCTTATAAGCTGGCTCGAGCCGCCGGTTCCGGCCATTTGTTGCCATGGTGGCGTCGGGATCGGTGACGCAGACCTTTTTGTACTTCCCGCTTTGTCTGCCGATCCGCTCCGCCTCCTCGGGCTGAGAGTTTGCCTCACCGACTTTGGCGACCCAGCGGCCGGCCAGAGATTCCCAACTGACGTCGGCGCGGATCAACGTGGCGTCGATGTGTACGATCTCGCCCTTGGCGATCTTCGCGACGAGGCATGCAGTGACCGTCTTCTCGAAGATCCGACGGAAGCGCGCCTCACCCCAGCGCTGGCGGATGCGCGTAAGGCTCGAATGATCGGGCAGACGATTGGCGAGACCGAAGCCCGCGAACCAACGGATCGCCACATTAACGTGTGCCTCACGCATGAGCTTTCGGTCATGGACAATGCCAAGCAGGAATCCCGCGAGCATGAGTTCGAACCGCCGCTTCTGGGTCAATGCCGGGTCGGCCATTGTCTGGGCAGTACAAGTCTGTGACTTCAGCGCGCAGCCAGGACAGGTCGAGCACCCGGTCGACACGGGCCAGCACATGATCGTCGGGAATAAGATCACGCAGCGATCCGGCGAAAAACTCCACCTGCTCCGCACCGCGCGAACCCAACATCACGATCTACTCCCGCTCATCGCCGACGGTAGAAACGAATCACGGATTGGCGGGTTTTTCAACAGCCCCCGCGTCCACTTCATGCGCAACGTCCTGGCGCACGCCGGCCGGCAGGGGCGCCGCGTCGTCGCCGCCTTCATCGGCACCGCCTTTGTCCAGGACGACGCCGAGACGGCACGCGCCCAATGGCGCCAAGTCGCCGATCAGGTTCGCCCCAAGGTGCCTAAGCTTGCCGCAGTCATGGACGAGGCCGAAACCGATGTCCTCGCCTTCATGAGCTTCCCGAAGGATCACCGGCCGAAGATTCATTCGACCAATCCATTGGAACGCCTCAACGGCGAGATCAAGCGCCGCACCGAGGTCATCGGCATCTTCCCCAATGAAGACGCCATCACCCGCCTCGTCGGCGCACTCCTGCTCGAGCAGAACGATGAATGGTCCGTGCAGCGCGCCCGCTATATGTCCCTGGAAACCATCGCGCCCTTGAGCGATGATCCGATCGTCAGGCTGTCCGCTGTGACCGCCTGACGCTTCCGGCCAACCTCGCCGGAGATCGCGACGCCGCCGCCGCTCCTACACCACGCCCTGGGACACGATCCAAGCGTCGTCGCGCTAGGCGGCACATTGCCATCTACAATCTGCCCATACATGTGATGACTGACGTTGTATATTTTGTTCACGCGATCCAGAACCGATCCATCGCCCGTGTGAAACATTTTCTTATCCGGCTTAGTGACTTTAAAAAACATCGCGGCCTGATACAGGACTGCGAGGCACTGCTCAAAATGCGCAAGCGCGCGAAAGTACAAAGCGATATGGTCGGTGCGCGGCTCCCCTACGTGCGCTCTAAGATTGATTGTCCCTTGTTCGTATTCGTAGAACGCCTGCTCTACGCGACGGATAAAGTTGAACAGCATCGCGCGTTGATCATCCGGATAGCGGCACATGAATACGGTGCTAAGGATAAATGAGCTAAGGAAGTTGCACGGCTCCGGAAGAGCCTCCACCCCGCAACGCTTTAGCTCCGACAGCTTAGGAGCAACAAAATTGTCGAATGCGTAGTTGGTCAGTGGCATCGCTCTCACCCGACGAAAACCCCAGACCAGCATAGCGTATCACCCGGCTGCGCGACACTCGACCATCCAAAAACAAACTGGCCGCATGGCGCTCAAGCCGTGGCATAGAAGGAGTAAACATGCCGGGCGATCACGATGCGGCCAGAGACACGCGGCAAAGGTGCATAAGCCGCGGGTCAATGAACCTTGACGAGTGTGATTTCCACTTCAACCGGGCAGTCGTGCGGACGATTGCCGGGCACGCTCTTGAACGAAACGCGTGTTCCTTCTTCCGGACCAAATGGGACCACGGCTGGAAAGACCGCGGGCAACGGGCGGCTCGCTCCGTGGCGCAGCGCATCCCGCTGTCGCGCATCCGTCCGCCGCTGCGGCAGCGACCGCGCCGCGCCGCGCCACACCGTTCGCGCGGATGGATCGACGAAATAATTCTGACTTTCTAGCGAACCTGTGACCGGCGTCACAATCCGCGCGTTCTACCGCCAGCGTAGAAGGCGGCAGAGAGAGCGACCTGCTCCTCGGGGAACTTGGAGGATCAAATGAAGAAGTTCGTTATCGCCGGCATCGCCGCCCTCGCCATCGCCGTCCTGGCGCCGCAGTCGCAAGCCGCACCGCCAGCGAAGCATTCGACGTCGACCGCGACCGCGCATAGCCAGACCAAGGCGCCGGCCAAGACGTTCCAGGCGAACACGCATGGCGCCCCGGGATCGAAGTTCGCCGGCAAGTCGGTCGGCGGCGCGGATCGCCGGGGCGGGATCAAGCGCGCCGATGTGCACGGACGCGACGTGCACGGGCGCGACGTGAAGGTGGCGCACGAGGATCGCTTCGCCCGCGATCGGCCGGTCGGCCGCGACGACCGCCTGGTTCGCGACGAGCGCCTGCGCCACGACGAAGAGCTGCGCAACGAGCGGCTGCGCCGCGAGCGGCTCGAGCATCGCGAGTAATCACATCGCCATCGGTACGGGGCGCGCGCAAGCGCGGGGCCATCCCTCGGGGGGATGGCCCCGCTGCTTTTGTCGGAGGCGCGCGGCGATCCGCCGATGTCGCGACGCCGAGGGAACCGATGGCTGGCGCGCCGGGTTGGCTCAGGATCGGCGCCTCCCACGCGAGGCACCGCGGGAGCCAGACCATGGATGCACGCATCACACTGCTGGTGGACGGGGCACAGCGGTCGCTGACCCTCGACACGGGCACCACGCTGTTGGACGCGCTCAGGGACCGGCTGGGCGTGATGGCGCCGAAGAAGGGCTGCGACCACGGCCAATGCGGCGCGTGCACGGTGCTCCTCGAGGGGCGGCGGGCCACGACGTGCCTCGCCTTCGCGGTCGCTTATGATGGCGCGACCATCACGACCGCCCAGGGCCTTGGCGACGGGAACGCGCTGCACCCAGTGCAGCAGGCGTTCCTGCGCCACGACGGGTGGAGCGCCTCGACGGGCGCGTCAAGGTCACCGGCACGGCCCCCTATGCCTTCGAGCAGCCCGTCTCCGATCCGCTCTACCTGCATCCGGTGCAGGCCACCATCGCCCGCGGCCGGATCACGGCCATCGACACCGCCGCGGCGGCGGCGCTTACCGGTGTAGCAGCGGTCATCACCTGGGAGAACGCACCCAGGCTTGCCTCCGACGCGGACAAGGAGCTGTGGGTGCTGCAGTCCAACGAGGTCGCCTTCCGCGGCCAGCTCATCGGCGGGATGACCATGGGCCTTTCCATGGCGCTGTTTGAGGAGAGCGTCGTCGATCCGCGCTTCGGCCATGTCGTCAACCACGACTTCGCCGGCTATCACATCGCCGTCAACGCCGATATCGGCGATCTCGACGCGGTCTGGCTCGACGAAAGCGATCCGCACGCCAACCCCATGGGCTCCCGCGGCATCGGCGAGATCGGCATCGTCGGCGCGGCGGCGGCGATCGCCAACGCCGCCTGGCACGCCACCGGCATCCGCGTCCGCGACCTGCCCGTCACGGCCGACAAGTTCCTGTCGTAGCGCGCCGCGATCAGTAGACGACGACGCTGCGGATCGATTGGCCCTTCGCCATGAGGTCGAAGCCGTCGTTGATCTTGTCGAGCGGCAGGGTGTGGGTGATGAGATCGTCGATGTTGATCTTGCGCTCCATGTACCAGTCGACGATCCGCGGCACGTCGGTGCGGCCGCGCGCGCCGCCGAAGGCGGTGCCCTTCCAGACCCGCCCGGTCACCAGTTGGAACGGGCGGGTCGCAATCTCCTTGCCCGCCGCCGCCACGCCGATGATGACGCTGACGCCCCAGCCGCGATGGCAGCATTCCAGCGCCTGGCGCATGAGGTCGGTATTGCCGACGCATTCGAAGCTGTAATCGGCCCCGCCCTTGGTCAGCTCGATCAGATGCGCCACCACATCGCCGCTGACCTCGCGCGGATTGACGAAGTGGGTCATGCCGAACTTACGCGCCATCGCCTCGCGCTTGGGGTTGATGTCGACGCCGATGATCATGTCGGCGCCGGCAAGGCGCGCGCCCTGGACCACGTTGAGGCCGATGCCGCCTAGGCCGAACACCACGACATTGGCGCCGGGCTCCACCTTGGCCGTGAAGATGACGGCGCCGATGCCGGTGGTGACGCCGCAGCCGATATAGCAAATCTTGTCGAAGGGCGCGTCCTCCCGCACCTTGGCGACCGCGATCTCCGGCAGCACCGAATAGTTGGCGAAGGTCGAGCACCCCATGTAGTGCAGGATCGGCTTGCCGCCGATCGAGAAGCGGCTGGTCCCGTCCGGCATCAGCCCCTTGCCCTGGGTGGCGCGGATCGAGGTGCAGAGATTGGTCTTGCGCGACAGGCAGGATTTGCACTGGCGGCATTCCGGCGTGTAAAGCGGAATGACGTGATCACCCTTTTTAAGGGTGGTGACGCCCGCGCCGATGTCGACCACCACCCCGGCCCCCTCATGGCCGAGAATGGCCGGGAAGAGCCCTTCCGGATCGGCGCCCGAGAGCGTGTATTTGTCGGTGTGGCAGATGCCGGTCGCCTTCATCTCGATCAGGACCTCGCCCGCCTTGGGGCCGTCCAGGTGAACCGTCTCGAGTGAAAGCGGCTTGCCGGCCTCCCAGGCTACGGCCGCGCGAACTTCCATGTTACCCTCCCGATATTCGTCATTATGGCTTGCACGCCGATCCGCGAGCCGTCAACTGTCGTAACATATGGATAATACTGCCGAACCCGCTCGCCTCATCCTCGGCTTTCCTGTCGGAAAACTTTACAGCAGGCTCCCGTCCCGAGCACGGGTTTAACGGAATCTCAAGGGCTTACATGGCATGGCATAGGAATTGCAGTTGTTGCGGTGGTATGATGTGGAAATACAATAACCAAGGTAGGGCCGTGATGCGACGTGCTGCCGTTGCCGTGTCGGCAAGCCTTGCCGTCGCTCTTTGGGCCTTCGCGGGCCACGCGAGCACCTTCACCGTCAACAATTCCGGTAGTACCGCGACCGAGGTCGAGGCGTATAACGAGACTAGTCCAACCTCGTTTTTCAGCGGTTCGGGCTATGGCAGCAACTGGGGCACCGATGTCGGGGGGCCGCCGAGCGGTCCTTACGTGACGTCCGGCATGACCATTTCTTGGGTCGGGAATACGGTCGACATCCAGTTTACCACCGGTTTCTCCGGCGTGGGGTCGGACCCGACCGTTTACGCGGCCGATATCTTCATCAATTCAGCCGGCGGCACGGGATTGACGGGTTACAACTACGCCATCGCCATGGACTTCGATAACGGCAAAAGCGTCGGCGGCTTCAGCGCCGGCCTCTACAAGGTTGGGGCCGACGAAACCTCGCAGGCCATCTGGGGCTCGGACAAGGGCGCCATCTATGGCGGCCAGTACGCTCCCGTCTCCGATTGCACGGCGAACGTCGGCTGCACCGGTACAGCGTCGCCGGTGGTGATGACGAGCTCCGCTTCAGACCCATCGCTCGGCAATGTCGGCGTGACGGAGAATTACACTGCCGGCACCGGCGGCGCGCTCGGAACGATGAACGTGGTGCTGACCGGGGATGGCGCTGCAGGGTTGGCCGCCTTGGAGTCGGTGTTCGGCGGCCCCAACGGCTTCGACATCTTCTGGGGGACGGGAGACTGCTCCAACGCGCCGATCTATGCTGACGTTCCCGATTTTGGGCCCTCCTCGGTTCCCGAACCCGCCTCGGTCGCTCTTCTGGCGTCCGCTCTCTTCGGTTTCGTCATGCTGCGTCGGCGCCGGTCCTCGGTGGTCCGCGCTTGACGATGGCGTGACGGCGCCGGACCGGTATCCGGCACGACCATGATCCTTCGCGGCTTGGCAAGTCTGTCGGTTCGGCAGAAGCGATGGCTCATCGCCGCCGCGGCGCTTGTGGTCGTCGCCGGTGTCGGCCTGCTGGTGTATCAGCCAAGGCCGCTCGACGCCAATGCCTACCTCACCGAGGCGGAGGCCGATATCGGCCAGGGGAACCTGCCGGCGGCGGCGATTGCGCTGCGCAATGCCGCATACGTGGTGCCCTTCAGCCCCGGCATCCGCCTGCGTCTGGCCACCGTCTACATGAAGCTCGAGCGGTTTCCGCTGGCCGAGGTGTGGGCGCAGCTCGCCAAGGAAAGCGGCGCCGATGAGGATCGCGTCGATCCGCTGCTGGCGCAGGCGATGCTGCAGCAGAGCAAGCTCACCGCGCTCATCAAGCTGGTCCCGACCGGCACGCGCGATCCCAAGGCCGAGGCCGACATCCGCGTATCGCTCGGCCTGGCGCATCTTTACCTCGGCGACATCGATCTCGGCACGCAGTTGCTGGCCGACGCCAAGCGTCTTGATCCCGCGACGCCGCGTCTGCCGCTGGGTCTGGCCCGCCTCGCGCTCATCAAGGGCGACGTCGCCGGCGCCGAGACCGAGCTTCGTGCCGCTCTGGCGCTCGATCCGCAGTCGCCCGAAGTGCTGCGCCTCGACAGCGATGTCTTGCGCGCCAAAGGCGATATCGACGGCGCTCTCGCCGTCCTCGGCACGGTATTGGGGAAGCACCCCAACGACCTGGCGACGCTGGTTGCGCGCGCCGACATTTTCACGGCGAAGGGTGATCTCGACGACGCCCAGAAGGATGTCAATCACGCGCTCGAGCTCGCGCCGCAGAGTCTGACGCCAAATCTTCTCAACGCGCTTCTGGTCGCGCGGCGCGGCGATTTCGTGCGGGCCGACGAGCTGGTGACGGCGATGAGCGAGTACTTCACCTCGCTGCCCGCCGGGTATTATCTCGAAGGCGTCGTGAAATACGCGCTCGGGCAATATCCGATCGCGGAGGACAGTCTCTCCCGCTATCTGGGCCGCCGGCCCGGCGACCCTGCGGCATTGCGGATCCTGGCCGCGATCGCACTCCACGACAAGGACTATGCCCACGCGATCCAGTTGCTCCAGCCGGTCGCCGATGCCGATCCGGGCGACCGCGCGACCCTCGGCCTGTTGGTGCAGGCCTATCTCGGCGCCGGGCGCAAAGACGCCGTCGTCGCCCTCTATGAGAAGGCGGCCGCAACCCAACCGGACGATCCCAAGCGGCTGACCGATGCGGCGCTGATGCGGGTCCGCTTTGGCGATGCGAGCGTCGGGTTGACCGAGCTGGAGAAGATCGCGCGGACCGAGACCGGGCTCGCCACGGCCGGCCCCTTGGTCGTGCTCCACGATCTGCGCGACGGCGACGTCGCCAAGGCCGCCACCACCGCGGAGGCTTTGGCGCAGCACGACGGCAGCGACCTCGTGGTGCAGAACCTCTTGGGCGGGGTGCGGCTGGCGCAGTTCCGCTTCGCCGAGGCCGAGAAGATCTTCACTTCCATCATCGCCAAGGATCCCGATTTCCTGTCCGCGCGGCACAATCTCGCGCGCGTCTATCTCGCGACGGGCCGGGTCGAGGATGCGCGGCAGGTCTATGAGGACGTGCTGCAGCGCCAGCCCAAGGATGTGCCCGCCCTGATATCGCTGGCCGATCTCGACGAGGCGGCAAACCAGTTGGACAATGCGGTATCGTTCCTGCGCCGCGCCATGGCGGCGGCGCCCGACGATATCGATCCCGGCTACCGGCTCGCCCAGCTTTATGCGCGCCACAAGCAATGGGTGCCGGCGCTCGCCGCGGCGGCGGACCTGGTGAAGCGGTTCCCGCGCGATCCGCACGTCGTCGATCTCGTGGCGAGCGTGCGCGCGGCGTCCGGCGACACAACGGGCGCGGTCAACGCGTTCTTCCCCTTCACGCAGTGGTATCCGAACTCGGCCAACGTGCTGCAGCGCTATGCCGAATATCAGGCCAAGGCCGGCGACAAGGACGGCGCGCGCAAGTCGCTCGAAAAGGCGCGCGTGCTCGAGCCGGACAACACGCAAGTGATGACCGACCTCGTCGATCTCGACTTCGCGGACAAGGGCGGCGCCGCGGCGCTTGTCACCGCGCGGTCCTTTGCCCCGGCCGAGCCGGTGGCGGCGGCGCTGCTGAGCGCCAGCGTGCTGGTTCGCACCGGAAGCCGCGACGACGCCATCGCCGTTCTGACGCAAGCGCAAGCACAGCATCCCGCCGAGGACATCGCCCTCCGCCTGGCCGAGCTCACCTACGGCGCCGGCAAGCACGATGAGGCCGAGGACATGCTGCAAGCGTGGATCGCCCAGCACCAAGACGCCGTGCCGCCGCGCCTTGCCTTGGCCAATCTCTATATGCTCGACCGCGCCTATGACCGCGCCCGGCCGCTTTACGAGCAGGTCCTGAAGCAGGTGCCGACCAACATCATCGCCATGAACAATCTCGCCTGGATCTATGCTCGCGATCATGATCCGCGCGCCAACGATCTGGCGCAGCGCGCCTTCCACCTGGCGCCAAACGGGACGACAGCGGATACGCTCGGCTGGACGCTGTTGAGCGGCGGCGATGCCAAAAGCGGCCTGCCCTTTCTGAAGACCGCCGTCGCGGCGCTGCCGCAGGACATGTCGGTCCAGTATCACCTCGCCGTGGCGCTGGCCGAGACGGGCGAGACGGCGCAGGCCCGCTCGGTGCTGGAGCGCGTCGTCGCCTCGAACGAGGCCTTTGACGGCAAGGACGACGCCAAGCGCGCGCTCGACAAGCTCGATCGTCCCTGACATCGCGAGCCGCGCGCGTCGGCCACGATTGGCAGTCTCCCGAATTTCCGGTTACACTTCCCCGCCAAGGGAGCCCGCCAAGCGGCTCCGCTGTTGGCAGGGGGGATGCGATGACGGATGTTGCGGCCGGGACGAGCCTCATAGCGCGCCAGATCGTCGCGCGGGTCGAGCGGCTTCCCTACTGCTCCTGGCACATGAAGATGCGGCTCATCATCTGCACCGCATGGTTCTTCGATGCCTTCGATTCGCTGGCGATCGCCTATGTTCTGCCGCCCCTCATCGGCCTGTGGAAGCTCTCGCCGGCGCAGATCGGCTCGCTCATCGGCGTGGGCTTTGCCGGCCAGCTCGTCGGATCGATCGTGGCGGGCTGGATCGCGGAGCGCTGGGGCCGCATGCGCGCCATGCTGCTCACGCTGATCCTGTTCTCGGTGATGAGCCTCGCC
The DNA here is from genome assembly GCA_963832575.1 of uncultured Alphaproteobacteria bacterium. Taxonomy (GTDB): domain Bacteria; phylum Pseudomonadota; class Alphaproteobacteria; order ATCC43930; family CGMCC-115725; genus DATJLY01. The sequence goes on along the minus strand of CAWHUT010000004.1, from coordinate 1,321,228 downwards.
TGCGCCTGGGCGTGGAGCTATGACTCAATGTGGTGGTTCCGCTTCGTGCAAGGCATCGGGCTCGGCGGCGAGGTGCCGGTCATGGCGGCCTACGTCAACGAGTTCGCGCATGCCCAACGCCGCGGCCGGTTCTCGCTGAGCATCCAGGTTCTCTTCGCGATCGGGCTCACCGCGGTGGCGCTCGTGGGCGTGTGGGTCGTGCCGCATCTGGGCTGGCAATGGATGTTCTATATCGGCGCCGTGCCGGCGCTTCTGGTCATTCCGTTGCGCTTCATGCTGCCGGAATTGCCGCGCTGGCTCGCCAGCCAGGGCCGCTTCGCGGAAGCCGACAGCGCTTTGAAGCGGATCGAGGATGTGGCCGAGAGCGAAGGCAAGCTGCTGCCGCCGGTGCCGCGCGACCTGCCTGCGGTCGTCGAGGCGTCGCCGCGGCTCGGTGATCTCTTCAAGGGGATTTACCTGCGGCGCACGCTCACACTCTGGGTGCTGTGGATCTGCGTCTACATCATCACTTACGGATTGACGGCTTGGGCGCCGTCGCTCTTCCGCACGGTGTACAAGCTCTCGGTCACGGATTCGCTGCTCTACGGCTTCGTGCTGAGCGCGGTCGGTCTTATCGGCGCGCTCTCGGCGATCGTCCTCATCGACTGGATCGGGCGCAAGCCGATGTACATCATCGGCCTAGCCGGCACGGCGGTGCCGCTCCTGGTGTTCTGGTTCATCGGGCAGCCGAGCGCGCACGTCGTGCTGCTGCTGATCTCCATCAGCTTCCCCTTCACCAGTCTTCTTGCCCTCAGCCTTGCCACCTACACCGCGGAGAATTATCCGACGCAATTGCGCGCTCTCGGCGGCGGGGTTGCCGGGGCGTGGCAGCGCGGCGCGTCGATGGTCGGCCCGATCATGGTGGGCGCGATCCTCCCGGTGTGGGGCGTCAATGCGGTGTTTGTCGCGTTCGGGCTCTTCGCGTTCGTAGGTCTCGTCGTGTGCGTGCTGTTCGCGATCGAGACGCGCGGCCACGTACTCGAGCGGCTGTCGCCGGCGCTGAGCCGCGAGGCCGGTCGCCGCGCGTGACTTTCGCCATGCCCGCTTCGCCATGATCCTCTGCACCATCGGCTACGAGAAGGCGGGTCAGGCCGACGTGCTGGCCGTCCTTGCCGGTGCGGGTGTAGCGACGGTGATCGATGTCCGCGACCGGCCGCAGTCGCGCCGCGCCGGCTTCTCCAAGCGTCAGCTCGCGGCATCGCTCGAGACGGCGGGCTTGCGCTATGTGCATCTCCAGGCGCTCGGCACGCCGCCGGAAGGGCGCGAGGCGAACCGCCGCCGCGACTGGCCGCGCTTCTGGCGCATCGTCGAGGACAAGCTCGCCACCGCCGAGGCGGAATTCGATCTCGCGCGCGCCGCCGCCGTCGCTGCCGAGTCGCCATCGTGCCTCTTATGCTACGAGGCCGACTGGCGCATCTGCCATCGCAGCCGCGTGGCGGAACTACTGGCCGCGCGAGCCGGCTTCGAGGTGCGTCACCTGACGGTCGCCTGAGCCGGGTCCGGCGCCGGCTTGCCCAGGGCGCCGGTTTCGATTACACGAAGCACCGTCCTGGCACGACAGCATGAAGGTGGCACATGGCGGCAGGATTCAAGGGGCGTCGCGAGGATCAGCGGCTCGTCACCGGCGCCGGGCGCTATACCGCGGACTGGAATCTGCCGGGGCAGCTTTACGCCGTGTTCTGCCGCGCCGATCGCGCGCATGCCGTCATCCGCACGGTCGACACCAGCGCGGCGGCGCGCGCGCCGGGGGTCGTTGCGGTTTTCGCCGGGAGCGATGTGGCCGATGCCGGCTTCCACACGCTGCCGCCCCTGGCCCATTTCCCCGGACGCGGCGGCATGCACCTGATCGTGCCCGAACGCCCGGTGCTGGCCCAGGGACGGGTGCGCTATGCCGGCGAGGAGGTTGCGGTCGTGATCGCGCAGACGCGCGAGGAAGCGGCCGATGCGGCGGAGCTCATCGCCGTCGACTACGAGGATCTGCCCGCGGTCATCGGCTTCGACGCCGCGCTCGCGGCGGGCGCCACGCTGGTGCACGACAATATTCCTGGCAACATGTGCTTCGATTTCGAGTATGGCGACGAGGCCAAGACCGCCGCGGCGATTGCTCGCGCCGATCACGTCGTCGCCGTTTCCATCGACAGCCCGCGGGTGGCGCCCAATACGATGGAGACGCGCGGCGCGCTGGCGTCCTACGACGCGGCGACCGAGTGTTATGAGATTCGCTGCGGCCATCAGGGCGGGCCGGCCATGCGCGAAGCGCTGACGGTCATGCTGGGCGTCGCCACCGACAAGGTGCGGGTCCACATGGTCGATGTCGGCGGCGCCTTCGGCGCGCGCACGGCGCCCTATGCCGAGCATCCGCTGCTGTTGTGGATCGCGCGGCGGCTGGGGCGGCCGGTGAAGTGGATATCGAGCCGCGCGGAAGATTTCCTCACCGACAATCACGGCCGCGCCATCCGCGTGGCGGGCGAACTAGCGCTCGACAAGGCCGGACGGTTTCTGGCGCTCCGCACGAACTGGCTCTGCGACAGCGGCGCGTATCTGAGCCAGGCCGGCGTGCTCACCAATTCGATGAATGGCCTCACCATGGGGGCGGGCGCCTATCGCGTCGATACGCTCTATGGCCGCCATCGCCAGATCATGACCAACACCGCGCCGACCAATGCCTTTCGCGGCGCGGGCCGGCCCGAGGCGGCGCTCATCGTCGAATGCCTGGTCGACGAGGCGGCGGTGACGCTGAAAGTCGATCCGTGGGAGCTGCGGCGGCGCAACGTCATCGCCAAGAACGAGATGCCCTACAAGACGCGCACCGGCATCGGTCTTCGACAGCGCCGATTTCGTCGGCCTCATCGATCAGGCCGAGCGGCGATTCCGACTGGCGCGGCTTTCCCGCGCGGCGCGCGGAGGCGGCGCGGCGCGGCAAGCTGCGCGGCATCGGCTGCGCCGTCTTCATCGAGCCCTCGGGTGGCGGCGGCGTGCCCAAGGACCAGGTCGCGGTGCGCTTTGACGGCAACGGGCGGATCACGCTCTTCAACGCCGCGGGGCCGAGCGGACAGAGCTACGAGACGATCTTTCCCGAGATGGTCGGCGACTGGCTGGGGCTCGATCCCTTGCGCATCGATTGCCGGCCCAGCGATCCCGATGGCCCTGAGCTGATCGGCGGCGCCTCGATCGGCTCGCGCTCGACGATGTCGCAAGGGACCGTCTACAAGATCGCGAGCGAGGAAATAATCCGCAAGGGACTGGTGCTCGCCGCCGAGGCGCTCGAGGCGGCCAATGCCGATATCGAGTTCCGCGACGGCCGCTATCTCGTCAAGGGCACCGACCGCTCGATCACGATGAGCGAGATCGTCGAGCGTCACCGCGGCAGCCAGCCGCATCCGCTTGATACCCAGTCCGAGTGTGCGCCGCAGCGCGCCTTTCCCAGCGGCGCCCACGTCGCCGAGATCGAGATCGACGCCGAGACCGGCGCCACGGCGATCGTGCGCTATACCGCCGTCCACGATATCGGCACGGTGGTGAACCACGTGCTGGCCGAGGGGCAGCTTCATGGCGCCGTGATGCAGAGCGCCGGCCATGTCTTCGGCGAGGACTGCCGCTATGACGAGGCGACCGGGCAGCTTCTGGCCGGCAGCTTCATGGACTACATCATGCCCCGCGCCGACCTGGTGCAGGAATTTCGCACCGCCGATCACCCGGTGCCGAGCCCCAACAATCTGCTGGGTGCCAAGGGAGCGGGCGAGGCGGGCACCACCGGCGGCTTGCCGACCTGCATGAACGCCGTCTTCGACGCGCTGCGCAGCGCGGGCGTCACCGAGTTCACGCTGCCGGCGACCCCGTCGCGCCTGTGGGCGGCCCTCCACAACGGCAAAAGCAAGGGCGGCTGAGCGGCCCGCATCCGCGGTCGGGGCTCGTAAGGTCCGATCAAGCTTTTCCCGCTACCCTTGCCGTTTCTCGCCACGACGACGGGGCGCGGGCATGGGCATCAACGGCACGGTCGCCGGGACGGTTAACGGCGCGTCGTTGACGAACCGCCGCGGCCAGCGTCGCAAGTCGGTGCTGTGGCCCGTCCGGCTCGATACCGAAGGCGGATCGATCGCTTGCACCGCCTTCGATGTTTCCCTGAGCGGGGCCAAGCTGCGGCTCGAGGGGAAGGTGGCGCTCAATCGTCCCGTGCTCCTCGTGATCGAGCGGTGCGGCGCCTTTCACGCCGAAACGGTGTGGCAGCGCGGCTCCCTGCTCGGGCTCCGCTTCACCGAGCCGCCCGAGCGGGTGCGCGAACGGCTGGACGCGTCACTGCCGCTCTGAGCGGCAAGCGGAGCACGGCGCTTCCCCTTCCTATGTTAGTATGGCGCGGGAAGCCGGAGAGCGCCGATGCGAAGACTTCTGGGATTAGGTCTTGTCGTTGTCGCGCTCGCGGCCTGCGCGGGCGCGCCCGATCCTGCGCCGGCCACGCAGAGCACGGCGCCGCCCGTTTCGGGCGTATCAGTCGTTAGCGTCATCGGGACACCCTTCCTCATCATCTTCAAGATCCCGGTCTGTATCCTCACGCTCGTGGTTGCCGGACCGGTCGCGGGCATCTCGGAGTTGTCGGATCCAGACACGGCGGGCGGAGCCGACGTGCGCCGCGGACTCAGCGACGGCATCGCCACCAATTGCGGCCCGCCCTACGTCGTCTCACCCTAGCGTTGCGGCGCCGATACAGGCGGCGTGATGGTGGACGGGGCGGCCGCGACGGCTGTCTTCTCCTTGCCGAAGACGCCGGGGCCGCCCTTGTCCGGCACGATCACGGCGCCGACGAACCACAACGCGCCAATGAGCGCGACCGCAATCAACATGACGTATCTCCTTTATCCACGACGATAACGTTGTCGCGCGCGAGTTCCGCGATCTCGGATTCGGCAAACCCGGCCGCGAGCAGGATCTCGCGCGTATGCTCGCCGATGGTGGGGGCATTATTGCGCAGGCCCGGCTTGCGGCCGCCCATCTCGATCGGCAATCGCGGCAGCCGCGCGCGCCGCTGGCCCGGCAACACCACGTCGAGAAGCGCGCCGCTCGCGTTGAGATGCGGGTCGGCAACGAGATCGCCGACCTTGGCCACGGGCGCATAGGGAATATCGGCCGCCTCGCATTTGGCTTCGATCTCGGCCTTGTCGTAGCCGGCCATCAATTCCGCGATGATCGGGATCAGCCATTCGCGCGCCGCGACCCGGTCGGTGTTTTCGGTCAAGCGCCGGTCGGCGAAGAGATCGGGCCGCGCGAACGTCTCGCAAAACCGCTTCCAATGGTTGTTGCTGGTGACTCCGACAAAAAGCTCGGACCCGTCGCGCGTCTTGAACACCTGGTAAATGCCCCAGCCGCCGCGCCGGGTCGACATCGGCGGGCTCGGCTCGCCGGTCAGCGCCTCGCCCGCCATGTGCTGGCCCATCATGTAGACGGTGCTCTCGAAGAGCGCGCTCTTGACGAGTTGACCCCGGCCGGTGGTGTCGCGCTCACGCAGCGCGGCGAGGACGGCGACGGCGGCCATGGTGCCGCCCATGATGTCGACCACCGAGGTGCCCGCGCGCAGCGGCTGGCCGGGCGGCCCGGTCATGTAGGCAAGCCCGCCCATGAACTGCACCACCTCGTCGAGCGCCGGGCGGTGCTCGTAGGGGCCGCTGAGGAACCCCTTGAGCGAGCAATAGATCAGGCGCGGGTTGATCGCTGCCACCGCATCATAGCCGCAGCCCAGGCGCTCCATGGTGCCGGGCGCGTAATTCTCGAGGAGCACATCGGCCCCGGCCAGCAGGCGATGCACCAGCGCGCGCCCCTTGGGATGCTTGAGATCGACGGCGATGCCGCGCTTGTTGCGGTTGAAATAGCCAAAAAAGCCGGCGGCGAACCCGGCCAGCAGGCGCGTGCTCTCGCCGTTGGGCGCCGGTTCCACCTTGACCACGTCGGCGCCGAGATCCGCCAGCACCAGGCCGGCGCTCGGCCCCATGATGTTCTGCGTGAACTCGATGACGCGGAGTCCGGTGAGCGGTGACGGGGTGTCGTGGGGATGTTCCATGGAGGCCGGGGCCGCATCCTACAACGATCCGCGGCGGAATGGCACCGCGCGCCGTTTGCCTCGGCGAGGGACCCTGGCAGGAGCGGCGCATGCGGGCGAAATGGGCTCTACCGGTGGCCTTGCTCACTGCCGGCTGCGCCAGCCAGCTTTCCTACGATCTCGGCAAGGCCGAGCATTCCTGCCACGCGGAGACCTGGACGACCAAGACCGCGCTCGACGCGTGCTTGGCCGGGCACGAGCGGCCGGTCTGGGCCAAGGACGAGCCGCAGACGCTCGATCTCTACGACGGCTACGCCGCGGCGCGCGGTGAACTCGCCCGCGAATTCGACCGGCACGCGCTCAGCGAAGACCAGTACAGCGACCGGCTCGATCAACTCACGCAGGACTTCCACGCCCGCATCATCGCGCGGCGCAAGGCCGCGGAGGCTCAGTGACGTGCGGTCGAGGGACGCGCGTCAGCGCGGCGTGGCGCCGCGGACGAGGGCGAGCATGGCTTCCGGGATCGGTTCGTCGAGGATGGCGCCGTAGAGCGCCTGAAACAGCGCGCTGCCATCGCTCTTGCCGTCGAGATAGCGCCGGACCGCGAGATCGACCACGGTATCCATCGCATGCGTCTCCGTCGGGGCGGCGGCGGCCGGGGCTATGCCAAGATTCATGGTGGGTATTCTCCCAAGCGGGGACCGGCAGATTACAAACAGTTACCGTCCGTTACTGTTCCTTCGAACGCCGATTTTTTTCGTACGGACGCCCGCTCAGCCCTCGATCGGCAGCGCGGTCACGTCATAGGCATGGGACAGGCGCCGCTTGAGGACGGGATCCTCGAGCTCGATCTCGAAGCGCGTGGCGGCGGCGATCCCGCCCTCGACCGCGAGCGTGCCGCAGAACATGACGCGGCCCGGCGGCAGGCGCTCGTCGCTGCCGAGATAGCGGCGCATCAGCTCCTGCGGCGGGCGCAGCCGCGCCACCGGCCCTTCCTGGTAAAGCCGCCGTTTACCGTCGATCACCGCATGCGAGCGCAGCACCAGCGCGTCCCAGTGATCGGCGACCTCGGCCAGGGGCCACAGCATCGGCGCCAAGGGCTTGGCGCAGAGCTGCTTGGAGATGGTGACGCCGGTCGCCTCGATCTTGCGGTCGGTATGATCGGAGCCGACACAGACCCACAGCCGGTCGGCAAGGCTCACGATCACCGGCTCGACCTCGCCGCTGGTGTCGTTTCCCGCCACCTCGATCGCCGCCGCGGTGGTCAACAGCGCCGCCGCCGCGCGGTAGAAGATGGGCGTCGATTTCGGACGCTTGACGCCGAGGCGCTCGAGCTCGGCGATATGCGCCTCCACCGCCTTGGCGTCGCGCCCGGTCCAGCCTGCGATGATCAGCGCGTCGATCGCCGCCGTGAGAGCGACGCGGCCCTGCCGGGTCTCGCCGGTGAAAGTGAGGGGAAGGCTCATGCGGTTCGCTCCTTCGCTAAGATCGTTTCGTTGCGGCACTTGGCACGTCACCGGCCAGCGGATTGTGGATGAGGTGCGGGGCGCCATATTCGCGCAGATAGGTGGCGGGGTCGCGCCGCGCGGCACTGGCGGGACTGGCGCCGATGAAGGTCCCGAGATAACGCGAATAGTCGACGAGCGCATGGCCCCACGCCAGGCGCTCGCCCTCGTAGCGGGCAAGGCCTGCGTCGATGTCGCCATCGGGGCCGAGCGTGTCGGCGAGACAGGCCGCATCGAGTGCCGCCTTGGTGACACCAGCGGCGACGTGCGGGCGGGCAATGAAGGCCGCGTCGCCCATGAGCGCTGCGCGGCCCCACACCATGCGCGGCACCTCGAAATCGGTGATCGGCTGCAGCAGGGGCTGCGCCGTGGCCTTCACCACCGCGGCGACGCGCGGCGGCAGAACCGCCCCCGCATCGGCCTTCATCGCCGCCACGATCTCCGGCCGGATGAGTTGCGGCGAAATGGAAAGGCCGTGTTCGTGACCGGCGGCGTCGGTGCAGAGATCGACAAGGCGCGCGGCATCGGCCGGGCGATACCAGATGAAGTAATAGCGGCGGTGGCCGCGCCGCATGTCATCGTCCGCGCCGGGGATCGGCATCGACAGGATCAGCTCGCCTGGCGGCGCGCAGAACGAGATCGCGTCGACGAGCAGGGCGTGATCGCGCGCGTCGATGTCGCGTTCTTCGACGACGCCGCGCCAGGCGACATAGCCGGCATAGCGTGGTTGCAGTTCCGGCAGGAACTGGCCGCGCACGGTCGAGTTCACGCCGTCGGCCGCGATCAGCACGTCGCCGCTCTGGTGGCTGCCATCGGTGAAGATCGCGGTGACGCCGCGCCCGTCCTGCTCGACCCGCGCGAGCGCGCGGCCGGCATGATAGATCGCATCCGGCACCGCCGCGCGCAGCGGCTGATAGATCCGCTGCCACGCGCCGGTGACCCAGCCGCGGCGATCCTCGTAGACGACGACGCCGTCGGGCTCCAGCCACAGGAGCGCGCCCACCGGCACCGCGGTCGAGGGCGCGATGCGCGCGCCCATCCGCCGCATCACCGCGAAAAGCTCCGCCGACAGCCCCAGCCCCGCGCCGCGGCCGGCGAGATCGCCTTGTGCGCGCTCGAAGATCGCGACGTCCCAGCCGGCGCGGCCGAGCAGGCTGGCCGCCATGAGGCCGCCGACCGAGCCGCCGATGACGAGCGCGCGCCGGGCGGTCATCGGTCTCTTCCGCGATGAGGGCGGCGCGCCGCGGGCCAGGATTGCCCGCCGCGCGATAGGCCGCCTATCATGGGGCCATGATGCTGGAGGTCGACGGGCTCGAAGCGGGCTATGGCGAGAGCCAGGTGCTGTTCGGCATCTCCTTTGCCGTCGCGGCCGGCGAGGTCGTGACGCTCTTGGGCCGCAACGGCATGGGCAAGACGACGACGGTCAGCGCGGTGATGGGGATCGTGCCGGTGCAGCGCGGCGAGATCCGCTTCGCCGGCACGCCGATCGCGGGACTGGCGTCCTACCGCATCGCCAAGCTGGGCCTGGGGCTGGTGCCCGAGGGGCGGCAGGTCTTTCCCAATCTCACGGTGCGCGAGAACCTCGTCGCCACCGCGGCCAACCGCGCGGCAAGCGCCAGCCCCTGGACGCTCGCCGCGGTGATGGCGCTGTTCCCCGCTCTCGCCGAGCGGCGCGACGCCTATGGCGGGCTCCTGTCGGGCGGCGAGCAGCAGATGCTGGCGATCGGCCGCGCGCTCATGACCAATCCGCGCCTCCTCATCCTCGACGAGGCGACCGAGGGGCTGGCGCCGCTGGTGCGGGCCGAGATCTGGCGCGCGCTCGAAGAGCTGAAGGCGCGCGGCCAGTCGATCCTGGTGATCGACAAGAATGTCGAGGTCCTCACCCGCATCGCCAGCCGCCACTACGTGCTGGAGAAGGGCCAGATCGTGTGGCAGGGCAGCTCCGAAGAGCTGCGCGGCAATGTCGCGCTGCAGCACCGCTACCTCGGCGTCTGATCACGGCGTGACGCTGGCGCCGCCGAAGCGCTCGCGCCAGCGCGCGAGCACGTCCTTGTTGTAGACATTGTCGGGAACGCGGCCGGCAAGCGCGGTGATCACCGAGCGCGTCGCCCAGGCGATGCCCGGCCTCAATTCGCCGCCGGCATCGTCGTTGAACGAGGCCGCATGCGGCGACATCAGCACCTTGAGCCCGAGCCGGCGCAGCGGTGACTCGGCCGCCACCGGCTCTTCCTCGAAGGCATCGATGGCGGCGCCGCGCAGCCGATCCGCCTCCAGCGCGCGGGCGAGCGCCGCCTCGTCGATGACCTTGCCGCGCGCGGTGTTGATGACGATCGCGCCGGGCTTCATCCAGGCGAGTTCGCGCTCGCCCAGCATGTGGTGGGTCTCCTTCGTCAGCGCGACATGGAAGGAGACGACGTCCGACTGGCGCAGCAGCGTCTCGTAATCGACCGGCGTCGCGCCGGCGAGCAGGAAGCGCGCGGGCTCGATATAGGGGTCGCACGCCAGGAGCCGCACCCGCCACGGCGCCAGAAGCTGCGCCACGCGCGTGCCGATGCGGCCCAGCCCGACGAGCCCGACGGTGATGCCGGCATAGCCGTCGGACTGGCGGCTGCCGATGAAGGTGGTGGCGAGATCGGGCTCGCGCCAGCGCCCGGCGCGCACGGACTGCGTCGCGCTCGCGCACCTTCTTGAGCAGCGCCAGCATCATCGTCATCGTCGATCTCGGCGACGCCGAAGCAGTTGGCCTCGGTCGGCGCGTGACAGACGAGAATGCCGAGATCGGTCGCGGCCTCGATATCGACGTCGTCGACGCCGACCGTGTACTTGGCGACGATGCGCAGGCGCTGCGACGCCTCCAGCACGCGGCGGCTGATCGGCGTCTGCCGGATCGAGGTCCCCATCAGCGCCACCGCGTCGCGCGCCGCCGCAACGAGCGCATCCTCGTGCGCGCCCCGCGGCAACTGCCAGACGGGATCGCCATAGGCGAGATCGAACCCGGCGCCGGTGAGCCGGTCGAGCACCTCGCGCGGCTCCTCGCGCGGCGCGAAGATCAGGACTTTCGGTTGCGTCATGGCGTCAGTCGATCGCGACGAAGATGCAGTGGCGCAGCTTGGCGTCGACCGCCTTGGAGAGATGGCCCTTGCCGGTGGTGTCCTCGACCAGGATCACCTCGCCGGCGCCGATGATGCGGGCCTCGCCGTCGCTGGCGGTGATCTCGACGCCGGCGTCGAGGTTGATGATGTATTGCCGCCGCGGCGCCGGGTGCCAGTCGAGCGAATAGACCGGCGGCACCTGGCGGAAGATGATGCCGGTGGCCGGCATCGTCTTCGACAGCAGGCCGCCGCGGGTCTTCTCGACCCATTCGACCTCGATGTCGCGGAAATGCGTCTCGCCCTTGGCATCGACGTAGAGGTTGTGAATGCGCATCCTTGTGTCCCCTCGCGCTACATCTGCTCGGGCGGCAGCACGCCCAGGACGGCCGCACCGTAATGCGAGCCCGCCGCATCCCACGAGCACGCGATATGCTGGCCCACCGCATGCACGTCGCGCCACTGGCGCTGCACCGGGTTGTCGGCGGCAAGGCCGCCGCCGCCCAGTAGCGGGAACACGCCCTGCGCCGCTTCGAGCGCCAGGAGCGCGGCAAAGCCGGCATCGCGGCGATAGCGCACGCGCTGCTCGGGCCCCAGCGGCAGGTCGGCGCGGGCGCGGCTGTTCATTTCTTCGCAATTGCGCTGAATGACCGTGCGCGCCGCGTCGGCCGAGGCGGCGGCATGGGCGATGCGGAGCTGCGCGCTCTGGAGATTGGCCATGCGCAGATGCATCGTCGCGGTCGAGCGCGCCTTGAGCTGGTCGATGATGAGATCGACCGCGCCCCTGGCCGCGCCGATGCCGACGCCGACGAGGTTGTAGGGAAAGACGCCGAAGAGCGGCAGGCGGTAGATGTGACAGGAATTGACCGCGCTGCCGGGCGAGGGGCCGCCCGCGACCTCGCTGGCGCGAATGGTGTGCGCGTCCGGAATGAACATGTCGCGCAGGACGATGTCGTTGCTGCCGGTGCCGGCGAGCCCGCTGACGAACCACACGTCCTCGATCGTGGCGTCCTTGAGCGGTACCAGTGCGAACATGCGCTCGGGCGGGCCCTTGCCGTCGGCGGGCGCGACCGGGGTCGACACCACTGCCCATTGGCAAAGGCCGACGCCGCTCGAGAATTTCCACCGCCCCGACGTGCGCCAGCCCCCGGTCGCGCGCTCGATGCGGTAGTCGCCGGGCGGCTGGAACGAGCTCGCGATGAGCGTGCCGGCGTCATCGCCCCAGACATGCTCCTGCGCGGCGGGCGGGAACATGCCGGCGATCCAGGCATGGCAGGCGGTGATGCTGGCGATCCAGCCGCTCGAGGCGCAGCCCTTGGCGAGTTCGAGCGAGAGCTCCGTCTGGGTGCCGTAATCGAGCTCCAAGCCGCCATAGCGCGCCGGCTGCAGCACGCGATAGAAGCCGGCGTCGATGAATTCGCGGTGCGTCTCGTCGGGGATATGGCGCAGCTCCTCGGTATGCCGCGCGCGCGCCCGCACCGTCGGCATCATATCGCGCGCCAGCGCGATGATGCCCGCGGCCGTGACCGCATTGGCGCTCGAAGCCGTCGTTGCCGTAACCATGATGCCCGTCCATTCCCCGTGAATTCGCCGCCGGCCATTGAACCCGCATTCCCACGCCCGCGCAAGGAGACGACTCGCGAACGGCTCGTGTCCCGGCAATTTTCGAGTTAAAATTTCATGTGCCTGAAATTGCTGTAGTTGTTCCGCGAAGAGCTTGAATCCGATGCCTGATCAGGCATATATTGGGGGAGATTCGAGGACATCGTGACGCCGGCGAGTGAAGGCCAGCCCAAGCCGGTACGGTGGGTCGGCAGCAGCAAGGAGGACGTGAGCGGCTTCCCGGATGAGGTGCGGCGGCGGATCGGCGGTGCACTGTGGGAGGCGCAGATCGGTCGCAAAGTATTCTATGCGGAGCCGATGAGAGGGTTCGGCGGTGCTGGCGTGCTCGAAATCGTGGACGATTTCGACGGTGACACCTTCCGTGCGGTCTATACCGTACGCTTTGCCAAGGCCGTCTATGTGCTGCATGCCTTTCAAAAGAAGTCCAGGCGCGGCGTTGCCACGCCCAAGGCCGAACTGGACCTGATCGGCCAACGCCTCAGGCGAGCGAAAGAGGATTACGAGCAATGGTCAAGAAGCGCGAACCCGACATCCCCGTGACGGCGGGCAGCGGCAACGTCTTCGCCGATATGGGCTTGGCCGCGCCCGAAGAGGAGCTGACCAAGGCCCAGCTTGCGAGCCATATCCGGCAGGTCATCCGGCGGCGGCGTCTTACCCAGGTTGCCGCGGCGTCGCTCATGGCCATCGATCAGCCGAAGGTGTCGGCGCTCCTCAACGGGCGCCTCGCGAACTTCTCCAGCGAGCGTCTGATGCGTCTTTTGACCGCACTCGGCCAGGATGTGGACATCACGGTCAGGGCGAAACCCCGCAATCGCGCGCATGGCCGCATCCGCGTCATCGGCGAAGCGCACGCATGAAGCGATGCGTCGCGAAGGCATTGACGAATAAGATGCGGTATCGGTTTGCCTAGTCAGCGTAGCGGCGTTCCAGGGCGTCGTAGTGGGGCTTGGCGACGAGGGACTGGCGCTCGGCGAAGTCCATCAGGAGGTCGGCGACGCCGTCGAGAGAACCGGTGGCGCCGAGATGGCGCAGCACCGTCATCATCGCCTGCATCGCGGCCTGGAGCGCGGCATTGGCATAGAGCACGACGGCGAAGCCCAGGCGCGCCAGCTCGTCCCGCGGCAAGAGCGGCGTGAGGCCGCCGGCGACGAGGTTCACAAGCTGCGGCGCCGGCAATTGCGTGATCCGCGCCATGTCGGCCAGCGTGCGCGGCGCTTCCACGAAGGTCACGTCGGCGCCGGCTTCGATATAAAGCTGGGCGCGGTCGAGCGCGTCCTCGATGCCGGTGACGGCCAGCGCATCGGTGCGGGCGATGACCAGGAAATCGGCATCGCGGCGCGCGTCGCAGGCGGCGCGCACCTTCTGCGCCATGGTGCGCGCGGCGATCACGCGCTTGCCGGCGAAATGGCCGCAGCGCTTGGGGAATTCCTGGTCCTCGAGCTGGATCGCGTTGGCCCCGGCGCGCTCCAGCACCCGGACTGCGCGGGCAGCGTTGATCGCGTTGCCGAACCCGGTATCGGCATCGACGATGAGCGGTAGCGCGACCGCCTCGCGCATGGCGGCGACGTTCTGGGCGAGCTCGGTGAGGGTCAACAGCCCGATATCGGGCGCGCCCAGGAAGCTGTTGGCGACGCCCGCGCCGGTGACATAGGCGGCGGCAAAGCCCAGCTCCTCGATGATGCGCGCCGTGACCGCGTTCGCCGCACCCGGCACCAGCAGTGCTGCGCCCTTGTGGAGACGGGCGCGGAGTGCTTTGTTCTCGTCGCTCATGGATGATCTCCCGCTTCTTCTTCCAGGATAGTGCGCGCATGGCGACGACGCCCGTCCTCATCGTCGGTGCCGGTCCGGTCGGGCTCGCCTTGGCGGGCGAGCTCGGCTGGCGCGGCATTCCCTGCCTCCTCATCGAGAAGGGCGACGGCTCGATCTATCAGCCCAAGATGGATCTCGTGGGCGTGCGCACGATGGAGTTCTGCCGCCGCTGGGGCATCGTCGACTGGGTCGAGCGCGCGCCCTATCCGCGCCATTATCGCCAGGACAATGTCTATGTCTCGGCGGTGACGGGCTTCGAGTTCGGGCGCGAGAAGTTCCCGGGCATGGCCGACCAGCCTGAGCTGCCGCAAAGCCCGCAGCGGCGCGAACGCTGCCCCCAGGACATGTTCGATCCGGTCTTGCAGCGTTTCGCCCGCAGCTTCCCGCATGTGACTCTGCGCTATCACGCCGAGCTCGTGGCATTCGCGGAGACCGCGGATGGCGTCAGCGCCACCATCGCCGATCCGCGCACCGGCGCGCGCGAGACCGTCACGGCCGATTATCTCATCGGCTGCGATGGCGCGGCGAGCACAGTGCGCCAGGCGCTCGGCATCGCGATGGCGGGCAACCCGGTGCTGACCTACACCACCAACGCGATCTTCCGCTGCCGCGATTTCCTGGCCCTTCACGGCAAGGGCGAGGCCTACCGCTACATCGTCATCGGGCCGGAAGGCACCTTTGCCACCATCGTCGCGATCAACGGCAACGACCGCTTCCGCTTCTCCATCGTCGGCGATGACACCAAGCGCAGCTATGACGAGGACGAGGTGCGGCGCCTCATCGTGCGCGCGGTGGGGCGCGACTTCGATTTCGAGATCCTGACGATCGTCCCGTGGATCCGGCGCGAGCTGGTGGCGGACAGTTTCGGCGCGGGCCGTGTCTTCATCGCCGGCGATGCCGCGCACCTTACCTCGCCCACCGGCGGGTTCGGCATGAACATGGGGATCCAGGACGCGGTCGATCTCGGCTGGAAGCTCGCGGCGATGGTGCGCGGCTGGGGCGGGGCGGGGCTGCTCGCCTCCTACGGGATCGAGCGGCGGCCCGTGGCGATCCGCAACGTGCGCGAGGCGAGCGGCAATCTCTCGCGCATGCTGTCGCCGCGCGATCGCAAGCCGCCGCCGGAGGCCTTCGCGCCCGGCCCGGCGGGCGATGTCGCGCGCGCCGAGTTCGGACGCGCCTTTGCCGCGACGATGCGACGGGAATGGTTCACGCTCGGCATTCATCTGGGCTACCGCTACGAGGGCTCGCCCGTCATCGTGCCTGACGGCACGCCCGAGCCGCCGGACGAGGTCTCGACCTATGTCCAGACCGCGCGGCCCGGCCATCGCGCGCCGCATTGCTGGCTGGCGCCGGGGCAATCGACGCTCGACAAGTTCGGCCGCGGCTTCGTGCTGATGCGCTTTGGCGGCGGCGTGACCACGGCCGGGCTCGAGGGCGCGGCCAAGGCGCGGGGGCTGCCGCTGACGGTGGTCGACATCGCCGATGAAGCGGCCGCCCGGCTCTACGAGCGCCGTCTCGTGCTGGTGCGCCCCGACGGCCACGCCGCCTGGCGCGCCGACGCCGACCCGCCCGATCCCCAGCGCATCATCGACATCGTCCGCGGCGCGGGCTGATCGCCGCAGCAAAACGCGCCGTTTCTGCGACAAGCGGGAACCCATTCACCACAGCACATTTTAGCGCGTGTTCTCTTCGGGTTGAGACGCCCCTATCCGCTGTCTTTGCGAGCGCAAGCGAAGCAATCTCGTCGTCCGCGAGATTGCTTCGTCGCTCTCGCTCCTCGCAATGACATCATTGATTCAATTTGAAACGATCATGCTTTAGACTAGGCGGAACGCAAGTGGAGGAGGACGCTCATGCTGTTGCCGTTCGATGGCCGCCGGATTTATTACGACGTGGCCGGACCGGAGAACGGTCCGACGCTGTGCATCACCCATTCATTGGCGTCCGACAGCGGCATGTGGGGCGAGCAAATGGCGCCGCTGCTCGGTGCCGGCTGGCGCGTGCTGCGCATCGACATGCGCGGCCACGGCGGCAGCGATCCGGTGCCGGGCGCCTACACCATGGACGCGCTGGCCGATGACTGCGCCGGCGTGCTCGAGGCGTTGGGCACAGGCCCGGTGCATTACATGGGGCTGTCGATCGGCGGCATGTTCGCGCACTCGCTGGCGTTGCGCTATGCCCCGCGGTTGAAGTCGCTGATGCTGTGCGACACCTCGGCCTCCTCGCCGCCCAATGCCAAGGAGGTGTGGGGCCAGCGTCTGGCCGCGGTGAAGGCGGCGGGCTCGCTTGCTTCCATCGCGGATGGCACGATGGAACGCTGGTTCACCCCGGCGATGCGGCAGAGCCGGCCCCAGCGCTGGACGCAGATCCGCGACACCGTGGCCGCGACCAGCGTGGCGGGCTTCCTCGGTTGCGGCGCGGCGCTCCAGGACTTCGACTATGTCGCGCGGCTGGGCTCGATCAAGCTGCCGACGCTGGTGGTGTGGGGTGCGGAGGACCCGGGCACGCCGCCCGAAGGCAACCGCAAGATCGCCGCCGGCATTCCCGGCGCGCGCGGGGAAGAGATCGCCGCCGCGCGCCACTTCCCTAATGTCGAGAAGCCCGATGCGTTCAACCGCATCATGATCGGCTGGCTCGACGCGCAGCGGTAGGGATCAGGCGCGCGCGAAGGCGGCGTAATCCTCGTCGCTGAGTTCGATCGCGCGCGCCGCCCAATTCTCCTCGAAATGCTCAATCGAGGAGGTGCCGGGGATCGGCAACACGACGGGGGAGCGGCGCAGCAGCCACGCGAGCGCCATCTGCGCCGGGCTCGCCTGGTGCCGGCGCGCGATCTCGCGCAGCTTCGGCGCGGTGGCGACGACGTTGCGCCCGTGGAGCGGATACCACGGCAGGAACGCGAGGCCATCTTTCGCGCAGGCGTCGATCACGCGGTCGGACGAGCGGTCGCCGAGATTGTAGAGATTCTGCACCGAAACGATCGTCGCCACCTTGCGCGCGCGGGCAAGCTCGCGCACGTCGACGTTGGAAAGGCCGATATGGCGGATCTTGCCGGCCTGCTGCAGCTCTGCGAGCGCGCCGACGGACTCCTCGATCGGCACCGCGGGATCGACGGTGTGGAGCTGATAGAGGTCGATGCGCTCGCGCTTCAGGCGCTGGAGGCTCGCCTCGCACGCGCGCTTGAGATGCTCGGGACGGCAATCGGGGTCCCAGCGCCCGGCGCTCGGCCGCAGCAGCCCGCCCTTGGTCGCGATGACGAGACCGGCGGGGTAGGGATGGAGCGCCTCGGCGATGAGCGCCTCGCTCACCGCGGGGCCATAGGAATCGGCGGTGTCGATGAAGGTCACGCCGCGCGCTACCACCCGGCGCAGAAGGGCCACGGCATTCTTCGGATCGGCGGGCCGGCCCCAACTGCCGCTGCCGGCGATGTGGAGGGCGCCGAAGCCCAGCCGGTCGACCACGAGGTCGCCGCCGATCGTGAGGGACGCGGGGAGAGCCGTCACAGCATCAGCTCGGTGGGCGGCGGCCCGCCCAGCAGCATGGTGCCCCAGCTCCGGCCGAAATATTCGGGCTGGTTCGAGACGTGCTGGCGCGCGGCATTGAGGTCGGCGAGGATGCGGCCGAAGGGCTGATCAGCGCGCAGGCCCTGGCTGCCCGACGCCTTGAAGAGCTTGAGCGCCAACTGGGCGCAGCGCTCCATGCCCCAGGCCGATTGGAACTTGTAGCCGAGCCGTTCTGCCACCGGCGGAACGACGCCGCGCTCGGCGTGGTTCATCAGGTTGCGCAAGTTGCGATGGAGGACGAGCTTCAGCTCGTCCACGGTGGCGGCGGCCTCGGCGCAGGCGAGTTGGGCGAAGGGATCGTCGATCGTCTTGCCGCGGATAGTCGCGCGCGAACGACCGTAGCTCAGAAACGTGTCGAGCATCCCCTGGAGCGCGCCGATCGCGCCGCAGGCGACGCCGAGATAGAGGATCTGCGCCGCCGGCACGCGATAGAGCGGCCCCGTGTTGAGCGCTTGGCCCGGGCCGGTGCAGTTGTAGAAATCGACGACCTTATGGGCGCGCCAGGCCGGGATGAAGACGTCCTTGACGACGATGTCCTGGCTGCCGGTGCCCTTGAGGCCCGCGACGTGCCAGGTATCGACGATCTCGTAATGCGTGCGCGGCACCAGGAAGAAGCGCCAGTCGAACGTGGCGGGATCATCGGACGGCACGATGCCGCCGAGCAACGCCCAGGTGCAATGCTCGCAGCCGCTCGAATAGAGCCAGCGGCCGGAGAAGCGGTAACCGCCCTCGGCCGGCACCGCCCGGCCGCCCGGCATGAGCGAGGACGAGATCAGCGCGCTGTCGTCCTTGCCCCACACTTCCTCTGCGGCTCGGCCGTCATAGAGCGCGACGACCCAGGGGTGGAGGCCGACGACGCCATAGACCCACGCGGTCGAGAAGCAGCCTTCGGCGAGCGTCATGAGGATGTCGTAATAGACGCCGGGCTCCATCTCGTAGCCGCCAAGACGGCGCGGCCGCAGCACCCTGAAAAAGCCCGCCTGCTGCATTTCGGCGATGGTCTCGGCCGGCAGGCGCCGCGCGGCCTCGGTGGCCGGTGCGCGCGCGGCAAGACGCGGCACCATCTCCCGCGCGAGCCGCAACAGCTCCTGCGGCTCGGGGATCACGCGCTCTTTATCCCGTGCATCCATCGCGCCGACTTTATCGGCCGCCCTGACTGGCGTCAACGCAGCGGGCGCGACCAGCGCTTGCGCCGTCTGAAGCGTCGCTCCAGACCGAGGAGCGCGCTCACCAGCCGCAGCTTCAAGGGCGGGATCTCTTCGGCGAGCAGGAACAGGCCCAGCGGAGCATCCACAAACCCACCACGGGCAGAAACCACAGTGGACAGCCTCAGGTCAGCAGCGCGAGGCCGCTCGCCAGGGGCGCGTATCTAGCTGCCGGAGCCGGCTCAGCCCTCGATCTGGATCTGGATGTTGTCGCCTTCCACGCGCGCGGGAAAGACCTTGATATCGCAGTCGATCGGCGGGCCCAGGCCCTTGCCGGTCTTGATCTCGAACCGTCCGCCGTGGAGCGGGCATTCGATGACGTCGCCATCGACCCAGCCGTCACTCAGATACGCATAGGCGTGCGTGCACGTGTTTTCGGTCGCATAGACCGTGCCGTCGATGTCGTAGAGCGCGATTTCGCGATCCTTGACCTGAACGCCGAGCACGTCGCCCGGCTTGAGTGCGGAACGCGCCGCGACCGTTATCCATTCACCCGACTGCTGCTCGTTCATGACCCCACCTTTCCCGGGCGTGATATTGCCAAAGAAGGAGGTTTTGGCAAGCCCGCGCGAAAACCGCTACGATCCGCGCCCGCTCGGCTTGGGGGAGTATTCGATGCCCGGGAGAATGGCGGCCGCGCTGGCGGTCGTGGGGACCCTGTGTTGCGCGCTCGCGGCGGCTGCCGCGGCGCAGCAGGCAGGCGAGGTTCTCGCCGTCAACGGACAATGTTTTGTTGAATTGAGCGCCCGGCGGGTTGCGCTCCGCCCAGGCGATGCGGTGCATGTCGGCGACGGCGTCGCGTGCCCGGCCGGCGCCAAAGTCAAATTGCGCATGAGCGACGGGTCGGTCATCGCCGTGGCGCCCGGCACCCAGTTCACGATTGCCGCCTACGATGCGGGGGCGGGGGCGGGGGCCGGCGGCCGCACGGTCAAACTGACGCTCGCGGCGGGGCTGTTGCGGGCCGTGGTCGCCGTTTTCAGCGGGCCGTCGCATTTCGAGATCGATACCGCCACCGGCGTCGCGGCGGTGCGCTCCACCGACTGGTTCATCGAGGCAGGGCCGGGCACGACGCAGGTCGGCGTGCTCACCGGCGTGGTCAGCCTCGCGAGCGTCGCGACGGGCAAGGCGGTCGATATCTCCGCCCGCCGCGGCGCAACGGTGGCGGCGGGCAAGGACCCGGAGCCGCCGCGGATCTGGCGCCCCGCCCGCTTCCACAACGTGATCGCGCGGACGACGCTCAGGTGATGGCGCGGGGAAGAATGTGAACTTCCCCCGCGGATCGCGCGAGGCGGCACTGGCGCTCCTCGTCGCCGGGGCGGTGATGCTGGTAGGATTTGCCCTCGGCGAGACGGCGCTGCGCGGGCTCGAGACGGCCTCGCTCGATCTGCGCTTCCGCCTGCGTGGCGCCCGCCCGCCCGGCGCGGAAGCCGCGGTGATCCTGGTCGATGACCGCAGCCTCGCCGCGCTCGGCCGCTGGCCCCTAAGTCGCCGTCTCTTCGCCGATGCCATCGCCACGATCGACCGCGCCGGCGCGAAGGTCATCGTGTTCGATCTCCTGTTCACCGAACCGGAGGCGCCGGTTCCGGCCGCGCTGCAAAGCGCCGCGCGCACCGCCATCGCGACCCTGCCGCCGGAGCGCGATCCGGCCTTGCACCAAGCCTTGCAGCAGCTTGCCGGGGACGATCCCGACGGCGATCTTGCGGCCGCGATGGCGGCCTCAGGCAAGGTGCTCCTGCCGCTGGCCTTCGCGTTTGCCGGCCCGGCCGGGCCCGAGCCCGACAGTCTCGCGGCGTCGGCTTATGCGCGGTTGGAAAAGAGCCCGCTGCGGCCCGGCTTTCCGCTCAACCCTGTCGCCGCCGTTCTGCCCATCGCCAAGCTTGCCGCGGCGGCGCAGGGGCTGGGCCACGTCAACCTCGCCTATGATCGCGACGGCATGCCGCGCTATGATTATCTGGCGCTGCCCTATGCGGGAGATTTCTTTCCCTCGCTCGCGGTTGCCGCCGCTGCCCGCTATCTCGGCGTGCCCTGGCGCGAGGTCGGACTGGCGCTCGGGCGCGGCGTCGATATCGGGCCGCTCACCGTTCCTACCGACCGGGCGATGCGGCTCCTCATCAATTATCGCGGGCCGCGCGACACGTTCCCGATCTATTCCTTCGTCGACCTGCTCGCCGGAAAGGTTCCGGCGCAGGCGCTCAAGGACCGCATCGTCCTCGTCGGCGCGTCCTTCATCGGCAACAGCGATACCAATGCCACGCCCTTCGGCAGCGCGCAGATGCCGGGGACCGAGCGCTTGGCCAACATCATCGACACGATACTTGCGCGCAATTTCATCGCCGAGGATCCGCCGCCCTGGCCGGGCATCGTGTTCGCCGCGGTCCTGATGCTGGCGGCGGCGACGGGCGGCGCGATGGCACGGCTGCCGACGCGCGCGGCGATCCTGGCCGGCATCGTCCCCGTCGCTGCGTGGTTCGCGCTGGCGCAGGCGGCTTTTTTGCGCGGCCTATGGCTGCCGCTGGTGACGCCGGAGGCGGCGCTGGCGGCGGCGGTCGTCTCCATGCTGCTGTTTCGCTACTGGGTGGTCGATCGCGACGGGCGCGCGGTCAAGGCGGCCTTCCGCCATTATCTCGCGCCGGACCTCGTCAACGTCCTGGCCGCGCATCCGGAGCGCCTGAAGCTCGGCGGCGAGACGCGGCGCATGACCATGATGTTCTGCGACGTGCGCGGCTTCACCGCGATCTCCGAGCAGTTCAAGGCCAACCCGCAGGGGCTGACCGCGCTCATCAACCGGTTCCTGACGCCGATGACCGACATCATCATGGCGCGGCGCGGCACCATCGACAAATACATGGGCGATTGCATCATGGCGTTCTGGAACGCGCCGCTCGGGGATGCCGAGCACGCCGACCACGCCTGCGACAGCGCGCTTGCCATGATGCGCGCGCTCGAACGCCTCAACGCCGCCCTCAAAGCCGAGGCCGAGCGCGCGGGTGCGCCGTTCCACGAGCTTCATATCGGCATCGGACTCAACACCGGCGACTGCGTCGTCGGCAACATGGGGTCGGATCAGCGCTTCGACTATTCAGTGCTGGGCGATGCGGTCAACCTCGCATCGCGCCTGGAAGGCCAGTCGAAGACCTACGGCGTTGCGATCATCCTGGGCGAGACGACGCGCGCGGCAGCGCCGGACTGGGCGGCGCTCGAGCTCGATCTCATCGCGGTCAAGGGCAAGCAGGAGGCGGTGCGCATCTATGCCCTGCTGGGCGATGCCGCGACTGCGCGCTCGGCCGCCTTCGCGGCGCTCGTCGAACGGCACGGTGCGCTCCTTGCCGCCTACCGCGCGCAGGACTGGGCGCGGGCGAGCGAGGCGCTTCACGCCTGCCGCGACAGCGACGCGCGGCTCGGGCCGCTCTACGATCTCTACGACGAGCGCATCGCCTATTTCACCGCCAATCCCCCGGGCCCGGACTGGGACGGCGTGTTCCAGGCGACGTCGAAATAGCTGCCGGATGAAACCGGCGCCAGGGTTAGCGGCAGAGGTCCTGCAGCTTCACGGCCATGTCGGCGAGCGCGGCCGGATCGACCGGGCGCTTGCGCGCGATGAGCATGCGGGCAAAGCGCATGTCGCGGATGTTGTTGACGGTGGTGGCCGCGACCGGCACGCCATCCAAAAGATGGAACACGGTGAAGGCGCGCTCGCCGGGTCCGCCGCGCCAGACCAGGCGATCCCACGGTCCGGGTGCGCCCGCCATCTGCAGGTTCATGTCGAACTGATCGGTCCAGAACCACGGCACCTCGGCAAAGGGCTCGCTGCCGCCGGCCATGACTTTGGCCACCGCAATCGCCTGGTTCTGCGCGTTCTGCCACGCCTCCAGGCGGATGGCGCGCCCGACCAGCGGATTGAAATGCCGCGTCACGTCGCCCGCCGCGAAGATCGCGGGGTCACTGGTGCGGCCGAATTCGTCGACCAGTATGCCATCCTCGACCGCGAGGCCGGCGGCGGCGGCAATCTCGGTGTTGGGCGCAGCGCCGATGCCGACCGCGACGAAGTCGGCGGCAATGCGCTCGCCCGAGCTGGTGAGCAGTACCAGCTCGCGCCCGGTATCCTCGATCGCGGTGACGGCGACACCGGTGCGCACTTCCACGCCGTGGCGCGTGTGCAGCTCGCCGACATGGGCGGCGATCTCCGGCGGCAGGACGCGCGCCAAGGCCTGCGGCGCCAGTTCCAGAACGGTGACCGCGGCGCCGTGCTTACGTGCGGTGGCCGCGACTTCCAGGCCGATGAAGCCGGCGCCGATGACGACAAGGCGCACTCCCGGCACCAGCCGCTCGCGCAAGGCGAGGCTGTCGGCGATGTCGCGGAGATAGAAGACGCGCGGCCCGGTGCCCCCGGGAATGGGCAGAAGCCGTGCGCGCGCGCCGGTGGTGAGAAGCAGCGCGTCGTAAGGAACATCGGCGCCGTCGGCCAAGCGCACGCACTGGGCGCGCGCATCGATCGCCACGGCATCCGTGCCCAGGCGCAGCGCGATGTTCGATTGCGGGTACCACTCGAGCGGCCGCAGATAGGTCTTCTCGACCGCGACGGCGCCGGCGAGCAGCTCCTTCGACAGCGGCGGGCGTTCGTAAGGCGGATGGCTCTCGCTGCCGATGAGGGTGATCGCGCCCTGATGCCCCGCCGTGCGCAGGGCCTCGGCGGCGCGGCCGCCGGCGTGGCCCGCGCCGACGATGACAATGTGCGTGGCGCTCACGGGTCAGTACGATTTGTCTTCGGAGAATGCCTTGTAGGCCATGATCGTGAAGGTGTCCTTCACGTGCGGCAGGGTCTGCAGCTTCTCGACGACGAAATGGCCGATGTCCATGTCGTCGGGAAGATAGCATTTGAGCAGGAGGTCATACTGGCCCGAGACGGAATAGACCTCGGACACCTGCTCGACCGTCTCGACCGCGCCTTCGGCCACCGCGTAGGCCCGGCCCAGCTCGCATTTCATCATGATGAAGATGGTCTTCATGACGGGGCCTCCCCTCAGCTGCGCGCGCCACTCCCCGGACGGGCGAGGAAGGCCGGCATGTGGTCGCCGAAGCCGACAACGCGACGGTCGTCCTCCGGATCGTGTGAATGGCGGTCCTGGCGCAGCGGCAAGGCGGTGACGTTGCCCGTTGCGGCCAAGCCGCTCACGCCCATGGTGACGGGTGCAAAGCCCGGCTCGCGCGGCGGCGGTCGGCGGTCGCCCCGCCGGCGCCCGTCCGCGGCCGGTGCGGCAGCGATCGGGACAGGGGTGGGGATGGGAGCCGGTGCGGCAGCGGTGGGACGGCGCGGCTCGACGGCAGCGGGACGGCGCGGCTCGGCCGGGCGGGCCTCGCGCGGGCTGCGCGGCTTGCGGCGGTCGCGCGGGGCCGCGGCGCGGCGCGAGTCGGGAGCCTCGTCGCTTTCGCTTCTGTCGGTGCCCAGGTCGGGAACGGTCATGCGCACGATCGCCTTGCCGATGAGCTTTTCGATCGCCGCGACGTAGCGGTCATCCTCGGCCGTGGCAATGGTGAAGGCGTGACCCTCGCGCCCGGCGCGGCCGGTGCGACCGATGCGGTGGACATAATCCTCGGCATGGCTCGGCACGTCGAAGTTGAAGACATGCGACATGCCCTCGATATCGAGGCCGCGCGCGGCCACGTCGCTGGCGACCAGGAACTTGACCTCGCCGTTGCGGAAGCGCTCGAGCGTCTCGGTGCGCTTGGGCTGGGGCATGTCGCCGTGCAGCGCCGCGGCGTTGAAGCCGTGCTTGGCAAGCGAGCGATAGAGGATGTCGACATCACGCTTGCGATTGCAAAAGATGATGGCGTTCTTGACGTCGATGCTGCGCACCAGGCGGCGGAGCGCCTCGCGCTTGTCGTGCGGGGCGACCACGGTGAGGGCGTGGATCACGGTCTCCGCCGGCGAGGCCGGCGGCGTCACCGAGATTTCCTTCGGGTTCATCAGGAACGCATCGGCGAGGCGGCGGATCTCCGGCGGCATGGTGGCCGCGAAGAACAGCGTCTGGCGGATGCGCGGCAGCAGCGTGACGATGCGTTCGACATCGGGGATGAACCCCATGTCGAGCATGCGGTCGGCCTCGTCGATGACCAGGATCTTGACGTCCGAGAGCAGGATCTTGCCGCGCTCGAACAGGTCGATGAGGCGGCCGGGCGTGGCGATCACCACGTCGACGCCGCGATCGAGCTTGCGCTCCTGGTCGGAGAAGCTCTCCCCGCCGATGAGGAGCGCCTTGTCGAGCTTATGGTACTTGCCATAGACCTCGAACGATTCGGCGACCTGGGCGGCAAGCTCGCGCGTCGGCTCGATGATGAGCGAGCGCGGCATGCGCGCCCGCGCCCGACCGGCCGCGAGGATGTCGATCATGGGAAGGGTGAAGGAGGCAGTCTTGCCGGTACCCGTCTGAGCGCACCCGAGGACATCGCGACCCCGCAATACCTGAGGGATGGCCTGATCCTGAATGGGGGTGGGGGTGGTGTAGCCGGCGTCCTCGACTGCCCGTAAGACCTCCGGAGAGAGGCCGAGATCTGAAAAACTCATTGAATGGTTTGCTTCGTTCTGCCGTTGGTGGCGATTTTTACATCGCTCCTTATTTGGGGCTTGGCGCGGGAAAGTCAAACTATTTCCGGGCCAAGGAACGAAAAGTCGCATTGTTACAGCAATTTAGCATCGCGGTGCCGGCGCCAGGGGGCGGCCGGGCGCCCAGCCGATCGCCTATTGACAATATAATGTCATTCCGGCATCATGATGGCATGAACGCCAAGGCCGAGACCCACCGTGCGGCGGTGCCGCTGATCATCGCGGACATCTTCGAGCTTGCCGGCGCCTTCCGCCGCTTCGGCGAGACGATCGCGCGCACCGCCGGCCAGACGCAGGCGCGCTGGCAGGTGCTGAGCGCGGCCTCGGGCAAGGCGCTGACGGTGCCGCAGATCGCGCGCCGGCTCGGCGTGTCGCGCCAGAACGTGCAGCGCATCGCCGACCTTTTGGTCGCCGAAAAGCTGGCGGCGTTCAGCGCCAACCCCGACCACCGCGGCTCGCCGCATCTGGTGCTGTCGGAGCGGGGCCAGGACCGGCTCGCGCGGCTCACCGAGGCGGGAAGCAGTTTTCACCAGGCGATCGCGGACCACGGCCGCGCGCTCGATTTCGAGGGATTGCGGCGCGATCTCGGTGCGCTCGCAGCCCTCGTATACACGCTCGACACAGGAGACGGACAATGGATCGCACCATCATCACCACATTCGAGGACTGCACCCACGGCTCGCTCACGGGAACCATGACTTTTCCCGAGGTGGTAAAGCGGCTCAAGGCGATCGGCGCCGAATCCTATCGCGCCGATCTCTACCGGCGGGAAAAGATCTATTACATGCCGAACGGGGAATCCCACGTCGTGCACGGGGCCGAGCGCATGCGCGACACGACCGTCGCCGACGAATTCTCCGAGGCCGGCGTCACCGCGGCGCTCAAGGCGGTTCAGCGCGGCGATATCGACTATGTCGAATTCCTGCGCCGGAGCATGGCGGCCGGATGCTGCGCCTACACGGTCCACGTCACGGGAAGATGCGCCATCTATGTCGGACGGCGCGGCCAGTTCCTGAGCGAACGCTTCCCCGACGCACTGTAGTTGCGATTCATTTTATCTCGGAGGGCGCGGCAAAATGACCGTCTGACGGGAGCGACGTTGCTTCGCTGGCGCTCGCAACGACCGGAAAGCCGGCTCAGACGTCGAGGTCCTTGGCGAAGCGCGCCTTCTCGTGATGAACTGGTAGCGCAGCTCGGGCTTGCGGCCCATCAGGCTTTCGACGAGCTGGATGGTACTGCGGTAGTCGTCGTGGCCGGCCTGCGGCAGCGCGACGCGCAGGAGCGTGCGCGTGCTCGGCGCCATGGTGGTGTCGCGCAGATTGCGCGGCGGCATCTCGCCCAGGCCCTTGAAGCGGCTGATCTCGACCTTGCCCTTGGACGCCGGGAAGAGGGTGGCGATCAGCTCGTCCTTGTGCGCGTCGTCGCGGGCATAGGCCAGTGCGGTCGCCCTGTTGCAGGCGGTAGAGCGGCGGCGACGGCGAGGAACAGCCGGCCGGCCGCGACCAGCCGCGGCATCTCGCGGAAGAAGAACGTCATCAGCAGCGAGGCGATATGGGCGCCGTCGACATCGGCGTCGGTCATGATGATGACGCGCTCGTAGCGCAGCTTCTCTTCCTGGTAGCGCTCGCCCGAGCCGCAGCCCAGCGCCAGGACCAGGTCGGCCAGCTCCTGGTTCTGGCGCAGCTGGTCGGCGGTGGCCGAGGCGACGTTGAGGATCTTGCCGCGCAAGCGGCAGGATCGCCTGGGTCTCGCGCTCGCGCGCCTGCTTGGCCGAGCCGCCGGCGCTGTCGCCCTCGACGAGGAAGATCTCGGTGCCATCGGGGCTCGAGCGCGAGCAGTCGGCGAGCTTGCCCGGCAGGCGCAGCTTGCGCGTCGCGGTCTTGCGCTCGAGCTCGCGCTCCTGGCGCCGGCGCAGGCGGTCCTCGGCGCGCTCGATCACCGCGTCGATGAGGGTTGCGCGCGTCCTGCGGGTCTTCCGACAGCCAATGGTCGAAGCGGTCCTTGAGCGCGCCTTCGACCAGCCGCGTCGCCTCGGCGGAGGCCAGGCGCTCCTTGGTCTGGCCCTGGAATTGCGGCTCGCGCATGAAGAGCGACAGGATGACGACGGCGCCGGTCATCACGTCCTCGGGCGCGATCTGCGCGGCGCGGCGGTTGCCGGTCAGCTCGCCATAGGCCTTGAGGCTGCGGGTCAGCGCGCTGCGCAGGCCGGCCTCGTGCGTGCCGCCTTCGGGCGTCGGCACGGTGTTGCAATAGGACGAGCGATGCGCCTTCGAGATCGACGGGCCAGGCGATCGCCCATTCGACCCGGCCGCCCTCGGGGAACTCGGCCTCGCCGGCAAAGGACCGTGGCGTCAGCGTCTCGCGGCCGTCGAGCGAGCGAGGCGAGATAATCGCTGAGCCCGCCGGGGAAATGCAGAGGCTCTTCCTGCGGCACGTCGTCGGGCCGCGGCAGCGCCGGATCGCACCACCAGCGGATTTCGACGCCGCGGAAGAGATAGGCCTTGGCGCGCGCCATGCGATAGAGCGGCGCCGGCTTGAAATGGACGTTGCGGGCCGAAAATCTCGCGGGTCGGGATGGAAGCGGATCGACGGTGCCGCGCCGGTTCTGCACCGGGCCGGCGTCCTTGAGCTTGGTCCGCGGCTTGCCGCGGGCGTAGTCCTGCGTCCACAGGTGGCGGTCGCGCGCCACCTCGACCTTGAGCCAGTCGGACAGCGCGTTCACCACCGAGACGCCGACGCCGTGCAGCCCGCCCGAGGTCTTGTAGGCGTCGCCGGAGAACTTGCCGCCCGAATGCAGCATCGTCAGGATGACCTCGAGCGCCGAGATTTTCGGGAAATTTGGGGTGCGGATCGACCGGAATGCCGCGGCCGTTGTCGCGCACCAGCGACGCTGCCGTCGGCGTGCAGCTCGAGCTCGATGCGGCTGGCGTGCCCGGCGACCGCCTCGTCCATGGCGTTGTCGAGCACTTCGGCGGCGAGGTGGTGCAGCGCGCGCTCGTCGGTGCCGCCGATATACATGCCGGGGCGGCGGCGCACCGGCTCGAGCCCTTCCAGGACCTCGATGTCCTTGGCGGAATAGCCGGTTGGCTGGGGCTTGCGGGCGAGATTGTCGAAGAGATCGGCCATGGCAAAATTCGGCCGAATTCCATCAGTATCGTGTGATCGGGGGCGCGGCCATCACAACATCTGGTCGATCAAACTGCAAGAGGCATCACCATGACCGAGCTCTCGCCGGGCCGCGAGCCCGCGCTGCGGGCCATCGCCATGCCCGCCGATGCCAACCCCAACGGCGACATTTTCGGCGGCTGGGTCCTGGCGCAGATGGACCTGGCCGGCGGCACCGTCGCCGTGCGCCGGGCGCAGGGGCGGGTCGCGACGGTCGCGGTCACCGGCATGAGCTTTCACCTGCCGGTCTTCATCGGCGATGAGGTGAGCTGCTATGCCGATATCGTCAAGGTCGGGCGGACCTCGATCGCCGTCCAGATCGAGAGCTGGGTGCGGCGCGGCGTCGCGGGCGCGCGCGTGAAAGTGACCGAGGGGCTCTTCACCTATGTCGCGATTGGGCCGGATCGGCGGC
Organism: uncultured Alphaproteobacteria bacterium; assembly: GCA_963832575.1. Taxonomy (GTDB): domain Bacteria; phylum Pseudomonadota; class Alphaproteobacteria; order ATCC43930; family CGMCC-115725; genus DATJLY01. The sequence goes on along the minus strand of CAWHUT010000004.1, from coordinate 1,292,192 downwards.
CGCGGCCTGTTCCACCCGAAGCCGAGTAATGCGGTGCCAATGCTCGCTCTTTTTTAGAATCGTTCGACAAAAAGGGAGAACGCGACCCTAAGTTCCGGAACGAACTGTGCCGCCCCTCGTTACATTCCATGAAACCGCAACGAAACTGCAAGAAGGGACATGGCCATGGGGAGGAGCGTGTTCTTACGTCTTTGCTTCTACTGTGCCGTTGCCTTGGGGGCGACGGGTTTTACTGCGCATCATCCGCACGATGTCCCGCGCCACGGGCGGCCGGCGCATCACCGCGTCCAGATCGGCATCGCCTCATGGTATGGCGGGCGGCATCAGGGCAAGCCCACTGCCAGCGGCGTCCCGTTCGACCGGCACAAGCTTACAGCGGCGCACAACACGCTGCCGCTCATCACCAAGGCGCGCGTGACCAATCTCCAGAACCATCGCTCGGTCGAGGTCACGATCAACGACCGCGGCCCGGGCGTCCGCGGACGCACCATCGATCTCTCCGAGCGCGCCGCGCGGCAGCTCGGCATGAAGAAGGACGGGCTGGCACTCGTTAAGATCGTGCCCATCCCGCGGCGGGTCGCGCTCGACTAGGGCGCGTGCTGCCGCCAAGGTTGCGACGGGAACCGGCGGCCCGGCGCGGACCTTGATGGGGCAAGGACGGGGCCCGACGACCATGATGACGAGCGAGCGCCAGATCTGGGAGGCCGCGGTGCTGCTGGTGCGCCGCCATGGCGAGGATGCCGCCGACGTCGCCGGGCGCGAGGCGCGCAAATACAGCGGCAGCGACGCGATGAGCTATGTCGTGTGGTCGTGGATCGCGCGCGTCACGGCCGAGCTCATCAAGCCCGCCCCCGGGCGCAGCGACAGCATCCATTGAGGCGCGATCGCCCCTGATTGAATCGCTTTTCCCGTCGTCCCGGCGAAAGCCGGGATCCAGGGCAAGCGACGTGCGTCGACCCTGGGCCCCGGCTTTCGCCCATAGGCGCTAAAATAAGGCTTGCACCGTGGAATCCGTTGTGATTCTACACTGCGATGACTGACGAAGCGCTGGTGAATCGGGATTGGGCGAGCGTCGTGACGCGGCTCGGCGGGGCGGAACTGCTGGATCGCAGCGCGCGCGACACGAAGGCATTCCAGCGGGCGCGCGTGATCGCAAGCGCAGTCGATCTGTTGCGGATGATCCTAGCGTATTGTCTGGGCGAGCGCGGCTTGCGCTCGACCGCCGCGTGGGCGACATCGATCGGACTGGTCGATATATCCAATGTGGCGTTGCTCTATCGCCTGCGCCAGTGCGGGGATTGGCTGGCCGTGCTGGTCGGCCGCGTGCTGGCCGCTGGCGCGCCGCGGGCCAGCCAGGGTCGGCTGATCCGGATCATCGATGGGACAACGGTGCCGCAGGCCGGGCCGGCGGCCAGGACGCACAACAAGCTGTGGCGCATCCACAGCGCCTTCGACCTTCCCGGCGAACGCTTTGGCCATTTCGAGCTGACCGATCAGCGCGAGGGCGAGCGGCTCGACCGGATCCCGGCCGTCACGGGCGCGATCCGCATCGCCGATCGCGCCTATCTGCAGGCCGATCGCATCGCGCCGGTGCTGGCCGCGGGCGCCGACATCCTCGTCCGCGCCGGCTGGAGGAATGCACGCTGGCTCGATGCCCATGGCGCGCCGGTCGATCTCCGGGGCGAACTGCGCCGGAGCGCGGCGTGCGGACGGATCGATCGACCGATCTGGATCGGCCGCAAGCGCGGGCCGCCGCTTGGCCTGCGTCTCGTCGCCATCAAACGGCCGGTGGGAGCCGCACAGGCGGCGCGGCGCAAAGCCCGTCGGGAGGCGCAACGGGGAAGCCATCAACTCTCGCAGGGAACGCTCATCGCTGCGGATTGGGTGATCCTCGTAACCTCGCTTGCCCGGGAGGCCTTCCCAACCGCCGATGTTGTCGCCCTCTATCGCCTGCGATGGCGCATCGAACTCGGCTTCAAACGCTTGAAGAGCCTGATCGGGCTGAGGGGACCTCCGGGTGTCGACGCACGTTCCGCCAGACCCTACCTGCTGGCTCATCTGCTGATCATCCTTTTGCTCGAGCCGCTCGTCGACGAACTCGAGGACTCTCCCCGCTCGGCCCACGCCGCCTGACGCCGCCCGGTGCCTGGCGGGTTCTGCGTCAACTCGTCGCCACGCTTCTTCAGGCGATCATTCCGCAGCCGACCGTCGCTCGCCTGCGACAATCCAGCGCCGCACTGCGACGACATCTCCACGAGCCGCCGCGACGACGCCATTATCAAGCAATGGCCCACTTATTTTAGCGCCTATGCGCGAAGGCGGGGCGACGATTGTATGGTTCAACCACACACGATCAGGCTCTCGGCGGCCCCGACCTTAAGGTGCGTGCAGGATCGCCTGGCAGGCTTGCGGCAGGATCGGCAGCTTCCGCGGTGGCGGCGGGGCGGCATGGGCCGGCAGCGGGCGCTGATCGCGGACCCAGGAGGCGAGTACGGCATCGCAGCCATCGCCCGGCGGAACCGGCGCCTGCGGCTGGCACTCGGACGAGTCGGCGGGACATTGCAGCCGGACATGGAAATGGTCGTCGTGCTCCCACCACGGGCGCAGCCGATGCAGCCAGGCGTGGTCGCTGGCCGGCAAGGAGCGGCAGAGTGCGGTCTTGATCACCGCGTTGACGAAGATCCGGTCGACATGCGGGTCGGTCGCCGCCAGCCTGAGCAGCGCGATCTGCGCGCGGCCGAACCGCTTGGGATCGATCGCGTGCCAGCTCGGCATGAGCATCGAGGGGAGATCGACCTCCTCGCGCGCGGCCGGCGGCGGCACTGGCCGGCGCGCCAGGGTGAACCAGATGTCGACATCGACGCCGGTCTGGTGGCTGGCATGACCGAACGGCAACGGCCCGCCGCGCGGCTGCGCCATGTCGCCGACATAGAACGGCGCCAGGCCTGACGCCTGGGCTCGCTGTCCCAGGCGCTCGACGAAGGAGACGGTCTCGGGCAGGCCGAAATAGCGGCGGCGGCTCAGGCGGATGACGGCATAGCCCGGCCCGTCGAAGGGCAGCGCCACGGCACCGGCGAGGCAGCCGCGGGCGGCGCTGCCGATGGCCTCCGGCGCGCCGGGGATCGGGCTCCTGACCTCGCTCCAGGGATTGCTGGGCGCGGCATGGGCGCTGCACGCTGCGATCACGGCAAGGGCCGCAACCGCAACGGCCAGACGACGGCAAAGGCTGAACATCACAAAAGCGGCATGCCAGGATGACGGCGACAGCCCAATTCTATCGCGGCCGATGCGGCGGTGCACAGGTGTGATGTTGTTGTCACATGATTTCTTCAGTTTGTTGACCATTTAGTGATGTCATGCGACCGATCCTCCCCATCTGTTATTCATTCCGGGCGGGGTCGCCGCACTGGCCCCCGAGGATGGTCATGCACCTTCGGATTCCTGTCTTTTTCGCTGTTCTCGGCCTTGGCGCCGTCCTCGCCGCCGCACCGGCGCGCAGTGACGAGAGTGCCATCGCGCCCGCAATCCAAGCTCTCGTCGCCAGCGACACCGGCGGCGACTCGGGGACCGCGCCGGCGCTCGGCCGCTTCTACGCGATGCGGAATTATGCCCCGGCCTGGGTCGATGCGCCGGCGCATGTCACGGCGCTCCTCGCGGCGCTGGCCGAGGCGCCCCGGCACGGGCTGTCCTTTCCCGTCGCCAAATCGCTGCAGACCGGCAGCGGCATTGCCGCGGCGTCGCGCGATGTGGCGCTGACCCGGCTTGCGCTCGACTATGCCACGGCGCTGGCGAGCGGCAGCGTGCGGCCCGAGACGTTCGAGACCGATTGGGCCATCCCCGCGCCCACTTTCGATGCCGCGGCCGGCCTCAAGACGGCGCTCGATCACGACCTCGTCGCCTGGTATGCGGGCCTCGCGCCGCATCATCCCGCCTATGAGCGGCTGATGACGGCGCTCGCCCGCTATCGCGCGATTGCCGAAAGCGGCGGCTGGGCCACGATCCCGCGCGGCGATCCCTTGAAGCTCGGCATGGTCGATCCGCGCGTGCGCGCGCTGCGCAGCCGCCTCATGGCCGAGGGTGATCTGATGCCAGCGCCGGCGCCGGCCGCGCCCGTGCCCATGGCGTCGAACGACGCCGGCACCGCTTCAAGCCCGGTCCAGAAGGTGGCCGACGTGACCCCGGCCGATCCGGTGTCGACGGCGGCCGCCGATCCCGAGACCGTCTATGACGGCACCGTCGAGATGGCGGTCAAGCGTTTCCAGGTCCGCAACGGCATCGCGGTCGACGGCACCGTCGGGCCGCGCACGCTGGCGGCCTTGAACGTCACGGTGCGCGCAGCGCGTGCGCGCAGATCGAGCTCAATCTCGAGCGCTGGCGCTCGCTGCCGCATGATCTCGGGTCGAGCTACATGATGGTGAACGTGCCGGCCGAGCGGCTCGACATCGTCGATCACGATGTGCTCGTGATCAGCATGAAGGTGGTGGTCGGCGATGTCGATCACCCGACACCGGTGCTGCGCACCACCATGACAGCGGTGACGCTCAATCCGACCTGGACCATCCCGGCCTCGATCGTGACCAACGAGCTCCTGCCGAAATCGAAGCGCGAACCCAAATATCTCGCCAAGAACGACATCGTGTTCACGCCCGGCCGCGGCTGGCAGCAGATGCCGGGGCCGAAGAACCCGCTCGGCCGCATCAAGTTCGAATCGCCCAACCGCTTCGATGTCTATCTCCACGACACGCCCTCGCGCATCGCGTTCGATCGCTATTTCCGCGCGCAGAGCCACGGCTGCGTGCGCCTGGAGCACGCCGACGAACTGGCGGGCCTGGTGCTGCAGGACACCGGCCTGGAACGCGCCCGCGCTGACCGATGCGGTTGCCGACCGGCGCGACCCGGCGCATCGACCTGAAGCGGCGCTGGCGGATCTACATCCTCTATGCCACGAGCTTCGTCGACGACGACGGCACGGTCGAGTTCCGCGACGATCTCTACGGCCGGGACGCGCGCCTGCGCGAAGCCCTGACCGGAGCCCACCCCGAGCCGCAGCGCCAAGCAAAGCTCGGCCGGCTCTGAGGGGCAAGGCCCAGAACTTCCCCCTTCGCTTTGGTTTGCGGCGCCGGCCGGGAAGCCTTAGAGTTGGGCCATGTCGCCCGACCTCGCGCAGCACATTCAGGCGCAGCTCACGGTCGCGCTCGCCTATCTTTTCGAGGCGGTGGTGCCGTTTCTTATTCTGCAATCGCCGCTCTATTGGCCGTTTCTCGTTTCCGCCCTCGTGGTGGGCGGCTTGTTCTGGCGCTTCGGACGGAATTCAGAGGGCGGGCGGCCGGGGTGGCGCGAATTCCGCCGGCGCTATCTCGGCCGGGCGCTGTGGTGGCATCCCTCGGCGCGGGTCGATTACCGCTATTACCTCGTCAATGCCGTGTTCTTTCCGATCGTGGTCGGTCCGGCGCTCGTGACCGGCGGCGCGATCGCCACCGGCCTCCATGGCGTCGCTCCATCCCCTCATCGGCGCGCCGCGCGCTGGGCGGTGCGGCCGGGTGGGGGATGACAGTCGCCTATACGCTGTCGTCTTCTTCATCGCCTATGATTTCGGCCGCTTCGTGGCGCATCAGCGCCCTCCACGACATTCCGCTCCTCTGGGAGTTCCACAAGCCGCACCATTCCGCCGAAGTGCTGACGCCCTTCACCGCCTTTCGCGCGCATCCGGTCGACCTTGCCGTCATGGCGTGGGGGGCGGCGCTCGACGACGGGGATCGTCACCTGGGCCTTTCAATGGATCGCCGGCACGAGCATCGGGTTCTACCAGTTTCTCCAGATGCACGTGATCCTCTGGGGCTTCGGGCTGCTCGGCAATCTCAAGCACTGGCAGGTGTGGATCTCCTACGGGCCGGTGCTCGACCGCTGGCTCATCAGCCCGGCCCATCATCAGCTCCACCACAGCGCCGAGCCGCGCCATTTCGGGCGCAACCGCGGCTTCGAGATCGCGCTTCTGGGACCGGCTCTATGGCACGCTCGCCCTGCCGCGGCAGCGACGATGCGTTCCGCATGGGCCTGGGCGACGGCACGGACGGGCGCTGGCACAGCGTGTCGCGGCTTTATTTCTGGCCGGTCTGGCTCGCGTTCAAGCGGATCGCCGGGCGCGGCGGTGCCATCGCCGCCGACCCGGCGACGCTGCGGCAATTGCGGCAATAGGGCTCGGGCGATGATCGTTCCGCTTGACCGCCGCCTGCATCGCCGGCGCCGCCGTGGCCTACCACATCGCCGAGCCGGTGCTGTGGACGATCCTCAAGGCCGAAGGCGGACGGGTCGGCTTCTGCACGACCCAGGTCAACGGCAAGCACGATTGCGGTCCGGCGCAGGTCAATGCCGAGATCTGGGTGCCGCAACTGTCGCAGCTTCTCGGCCTGTCGGTGCCCGCCGTGTTCTATGCGCTGCGCGACAATGGCTGCTTCAATGTCTATGCCGAGGCGTACATCGTCACGCATCAAGGTGGCGGAGGCCAAGGGCGATATGTGGGACGGGCTCGGCCGCTACAACAGCGCCACGCCATCGCTGAAGCATGCCTATCAGCAGCGGCTGGTCGAAGCCTACAAGCAGCTCTTTCTCCCGCGCCAATAGCTACGCGCTGCAGAGCCCGACCGTGTTGTGGAGGTAGGCTGCGATCGCATGCCATAGCGGCTCAAGATGCGCGGCGTGGCCATGCAGGATCAGCATGAGGACCGCGACCGTGACGACGAACGGCCCGATCTGGCGCACCGCCGGCTTGGCGTCGAGATAGGTCTTGGCGAAAAGCGCCAGCGCCGCGCCGCCGATGACGCAGCCGACGACCACCTCGATGGCACTGTGTGCGCCGAGCACGAACCGCGACACCGCGATGCTGATGACGACCGCGGCACCGATCACGCCCGTGGCGAAGCGCTGCCATGGCGGTGCCTCCGCGCCGAGGATGAGCGCGAGGCCGCCATAGACGAGCGTGCTCATGCTGGCGTGGCCGCTCGGACTGTTGAGCAAGGCTACCGGCGTGGTGCAGGCACTGAGATAGATCTTCAGCAACGCCGTGGTCCCGCCGCAGACCGCGAGCGCCGCACACCACAAAAAGGCGGTGCGCAGGCCGCCGATCCGCGCGAGCCAGACGAGCATCGCCGCCGCGACCGGCAGCACTACGATCGCGTCGCCGAAATCGGTAAGGGATCTCATGCGGCCGGCACATTAGGCGGCAGCCGCAGTGCGCGCAACCGCACCAGACCGCAATCGCCGCCACGCGGGGCGTTTGCTAGAGTTTGAGGCCGGGCGGTCCGGCGGAGGTTCCCTCGTGCTGCGCGCATTTGCGGTCATCGCCGTTCTGGTTCTTTCCGGCTGCGGGTCGTTTTTCGGCGGCGAGGACGCTGCCGTGGAGGCGTCGGCGGGCAGCGGGGACGTCGTCATCACCACCAAGGCGACCGAGGATGCCCGCGCGCAAGCGCGGGATTTCTGCGCGCAGCGGTCGCTCTATGCCCGCCTGGTGAAGGCCGAGCGCGTGCCCGGCGCGGATCCGGCGGACGATGCGATCCGGTGGCATTTCGATTGCACGAAATGACGCGTGCGCGCGGGCGCTGGCTCAATTGCGGCCGGCAACGGCCGGACCGTTGCTGGCGATGATCACCGGCCAGCCTGCCAGCGCCACATCGCGGATGTGATAGGCAAAGCCCAGGCTCCCTCGCGGCAGATCGCTGCCGATGGGGTGCGCGATCACGCCCTGGATGGTGCCGACAAGCTCGCCCTTGGCGTTGACGACCGGCCCGCCTGAGAAGCCCGGCCCGATCGCGGCCGCAACGAGAAAGCCCGGCGCGGTGCCTTGGCCCTGCCCGGCGCAGTAGCGGTCGATGATGTCGACCGGCCGGGCCACAGGCGTGCCCCAGCAGTGCTTGGCATTGACGTCGACGACGGTGCCCTCGGCGAATCGTTCAGGCCCGCCGCAACCGACGCCATAGATCCACACGCGGTCGCCGTTATGCGCAGTGCCGAACGGCAACGGCGCGCCGCCGCTGACCCGTGTGAAGGCAAGATCGAAATCGCGGCTGTAGAAATGATTGGACGGCAGGAGAAAGCCCGCATGCGCGTTGGTGACGATCCAGCCGGGCGCGATCACGGTCGCGGCGGCGTCCGCGCCCAGCACAGGGCAGAGGCCAAAGGAAAGCTGCCGGAACGTGGCGGCGCTGGGATAGCCGGGGCTGGTGGGGGCGGCCTCATCGATCGGCCGGCCATAGCAAGCGGCGAGGCTGAGCAGCAGCAGCGACAACGCAGCGAACCTCATGCAGCCCATCGCGGCCTCCCGGGGGTTTTCGGCCCCGGTCAAACGCGACGGTAGGGGGTTGGTTCCGCGGCGGCGCGCCGCAGTACGGAAATATCGGGCGCCGTTCCCTCGGAAATCCCGCCGGCAAGCGGGCCTTTAACGTCCCTTTACCACCGCCATGACACGTTGCGCGGGCGCTTGTCCTTCTCCATAGTCGCCCGCGCGCATGTTTCGCTGAGACGATCCCGCCCATGACCGTTCGCCCAGGCCTCACGCATCTGCAACGATTGGAGGCGGAGGCCATCTTCATCATCCGCGAGGTCGCGGCGCAGTTCCGCGAGCCGGTGATGCTCTATTCGATCGGCAAGGACTCCTCGGTGATGCTGCACCTGGCGTGCAAGGCGTTCGCGCCGGCGCGCCTGCCGTTTCCGCTGCTGCACATCGATACCACCTGGAAATTCCGCGAGATGATCGCGTTTCGCGACCACACGGCGCGCGCGCTGGGATTGGATCTGCGGGTGCATACCAACGAGGAAGGCCGCGCCCAGGGCATCACGCCGTTCACGCACGGCTCGGCCGTCTATACCGACGTGATGAAGACGGCGGCGCTGCGCCAGGCGCTCGATGCCGGGCGCTTCGATGCCGCGCTCGGCGGTGCGCGCCGCGACGAGGAGAAGAGCCGCGCCAAGGAACGCATCTTCTCCGTGCGCAGCGCGGCGCACCGCTGGGACCCCAAGAATCAGCGGCCGGAGCTGTGGAACATCTATAACGGCCGCGTCCATCCCGGCGAGAGCGTGCGCGTCTTCCCGCTGTCCAACTGGACCGAGCTCGACGTGTGGGAATATGTCGAGCGCGAGCAGATCCCGGTGGTGCCGCTCTATTTCGCCAAGGAACGGCCGGTGGTCGAGCGCGACGGCGCGCTCATCATGGTCGATGACGACCGCATGGCGCTGCGCCCCGGCGAGCGGGTGCAGATGCGCTGGGTGCGCTTCCGCACGCTCGGCTGCTATCCGCTCACCGGCGCGATCGAGTCGCGTGCCGACACGGTGGCCGCGATCGTGCGCGAGATGGCGTTGGCGCGGACCTCGGAGCGGCAGGGCCGGATGATCGACCACGACCAGGCCGGCTCGATGGAGATGAAGAAGCAGGAGGGGTACTTCTGATGGCGCCCGACGCCGACCCCGCTGCCGCTGCCGCTGTGACAACGGTGCCGGCGCCCGAGACGAAGAGCCTGTTGCGCTTCATCACCTGCGGCAGCGTCGATGACGGCAAGAGCACGCTCATCGGGCGGCTTCTTTATGACGCGCGCCTCATCCACGACGATCAGCTCGAGGCGCTCGAGCGCGACAGCCGCAAGCACGGCACCACCGGCGAGGCGATCGATTTCGCGCTCCTGGTCGATGGCCTCCAGGCCGAGCGCGAGCAGGCGATTACCATCGACGTGGCCTATCGCTTCTTCGCCACGTCCCGGCGCAAGTTCATCGTCGCCGACACGCCCGGGCATGTGCAGTACACCCGCAACATGGCGACCGGCGCCTCGACCGCGGAGCTCGCGGTGGTGCTGGTCGATGCGCGCAAGGGCGTTCTCACCCAGACGCGCCGGCATGCCTATATCGTGTCGCTGCTGGGCATTCGCGAGATCGTGCTCGCGGTCAACAAGATGGATCTCGTCGGCTTCGACCGCGCCGTCTTCGAGCGCATCGGCGCCGAGTTTCGCGCGTTCGCCGCCGAGCTGGGGATTGCCAGCGTCACCGCGATCCCGCTCTCGGCGCTGCGCGGCGACAATGTGACGCAGCCGAGCGCGGCCATGCCCTGGTATGACGGCCCCGCGCTCCTGCCCTTCCTCGAGACCGTCGATGTCGGCGCCGCCGCCGATGGCGCTTTCCGCATGGGCGTGCAGTGGGTGAACCGCGCCAATCTCGATTTCCGCGGCTTTGCCGGAACGATCGCGCGCGGCAGCGTGCGGCCGGGCGACGACGTTATCGCGATGCCGTCGGGCCGCTCCACGCGCGTGTCGCGCATTCTCCTGGCCGAGGAGGAACTCGGGCAGGCGGTGGCGGGTCAGGCGGTGACGCTGACGCTCGAAGACGAGATCGACATCAGCCGCGGCGATATGCTGGCGGCGCCGGCCGATCCGCCCGCCGCCACCGATCAGGTCGCCGCGCATCTCATCTGGATGCATGACGAGCCGCTGCTGCCCGGCCGGCTCTATCATCTGCGCGCCGGCACGGCCCAGGCGCTCGCCCGGGTCAGCGAACTGAAGCACAAGGTCAACGTCAATTCGCTGGAGCATCAGGCGGCCAAGACGCTGGAGCTCAACGAGGTCGGGTTCTGCAATCTGAGCTTCGACCGGCCGCTGGCGTTCGATCCCTACAAGGCCTGCCGCGAGACCGGCAGCTTCATCCTGATCGACCGCCTGTCGAATGCCACGGTGGGCGCGGGCGTGGTCGATTTCTCGCTGCGCCGCGCCGCCAACATCCAGTGGCAGCCGTTTGCCGTGAGCAAGCGGCGGCGCGGCGAGATCAAAGGCCAGAAACCGTGCATCCTGTGGTTCACCGGGCTTTCGGGCTCGGGCAAATCGACGATCGCCAATCTCCTGGAGACCGCAGCTCGTCGCGCTCGGCCGGCACACCTATCTCCTCGACGGCGACAATGTGCGCCACGGGCTGACCAAGGATCTGGGCTTCACCGCGGCCGACCGGGTCGAGAACATCCGTCGCGTCGGCGAGACCGCGAAGCTGATGCTGGATGCGGGCCTCATCGTGCTCGTCTCCTTCATCTCGCCCTTCCGCAGCGAGCGGCGCATGGCGCGCGAGCTGGTCGAGCCCGGCGAGTTTCTGGAGATCTATGTCAACACGCCGCTTGCCGTGTGCGAACAGCGCGACACCAAGGGCCTCTATCGACGGGCGCGTGCCGGCAATATCACGAATTTCACGGGTATCGACAGCCCCTACGAGCCGCCGGAGGCGCCGGACTACGTCATCGACGGCGGCGATGGCAATCCGCAGGCAGCGGCGACGACGCTGCTGCTGGAGCTGCGGGCACGGGGGATCATCCTCTAGGCGCGCATGGCAAGACCCATGTCATTGATCGGACAAAATGGCCGAATCGCCGTCTTTGTCCGCTAGTCCGCCACTAGAAAAACCATCCCTGGATTGCACAATGGGGATGCCTGTGGTATCCATGACGTTGGTCCTGGTACAGGCGTTCCCGGCTCATATCGAGGGGGCAAAAGATGCGTAACGGAATCATCGGTTTGGCGGCAGCGGCGACGTTTGTTCTGGTATCCGGCTTGGCAAGCGCGCAGACCGCCCCGCCGCCCGCCGGCGGGTCGACGACCTCGACCACGACCGCCACGACAACGGCTACCGGCGGCGGCATCTCGACGGGCGCGGTCGCGGGCGGCGTCTTGGCCGCGGCGGCCATCGGCGCGGGCCTGGCGGCAACGACGAACGGATCGAGTTCACCATCGGCCTCGTCAACCGCGACGTCGACGAGCACGCGCTAGCCGCAACACGGCGCTTTCGCTTCAAGGGCGGCCCGGGCGACCGGGCCGCCCTTTGCTATGCCGGCGCCGCCGGCCTGAAGATGATGAGCTCGAGCGGCGGCAGTTTCGGCGACAGGTACTGCACGCTCTTCCACACATATCCCGTGCGCGGCTCGATCCAGTAGTGGTTTCTGAATTGCCAGGCGAGGTCGGGAGCGGCGCTCGCCTCGGTCCACACGCTCGTCGCAATCTCGGCGCCGAGGATGGTGAGGGCCTCGCTCTGGCCGCCTTCGAAGCGCGAGCGCACCAGGACGCCGTCGATGTGCTGCGGCTCCAGATCGATGGTGCGCAGACACTCGGCGGAGGCGCGCAAAGCATCTTCCGGCCGGCCGACGGGATCGGCGGTGAGGAACTGCGTTTCCTTGAGGTCGTCGGGCAGCCCGTAGGTTTGCACGACCCGGCCGCGCCGCGTGACGATCACCTCGCTCTCATGTGAGATCCAATGCAGATCGTCGCCGTCATACTTGCCGAGGATGAGAAGCACCTGCGGTCCGTCGCCCAGGCGCGCCGCGACGCTGGCATAGGGAATGCGATCGATGTCGGCGCGTGTCAACTTCAGGTCATCGCCTTTCATCAGATACGTCTTGGTCGCGAAGCGTACGTTCTTGAGCCATGTATCCCCGCACCCTGCGCACAACATTGTCGCCGCGCCGACGAGGAATATTCTCCTGGCGATGGGAACTGGAGATGCCATAAACTCCACCGGTGAATAATATTGTACGTGTGGGGGGCTATAATGACTTCCATTCGGCGCATTTTTCAAGCGGCGGTGCTGCTGCTCGCCGCCGCTGCGGCGATGCCGTACGCCGCCGCGCAGAATTTGCCCTCCGACCTTCCGCAAGGCCTCATCGATCAGCTCAATCGCTCCAACCAGAGCAATATTCCCATCGATCCCAGCCAGATGCTGCTCTCGCCGCTCGATCAGGTGCGCACGCAGCAGCAACAGCAACAACAGCTGCAACAGCAGCAGCAGTTTCTGCGCACCACCCGTCTTCCGCTCGCACGCTCGCAGCTCGAGGCCGATTATTCGCGCCGTGCCGGCGTCGCCCTCACGCAGTACGGATATGACGTGTTCCGCAGCCTCATTCCCTCGAACGGCGAGCTGCAGAACGGCGCCGTCGCGGACGATTATCGCCTCAGCATCGGCGACGAGCTCGTCATCACGCTCGAAGGACAGATGTCGCGCTCGCTGCGCACGCGGATCGACCGCGAAGGCCGCCTCGTCGTGCCTGACCTTCCGCCGATTCCGGCCGCCGGCCGCAGTTTCGGCGAAGTCCGGAGCGATCTTGAAAGAGAGGTCGCTGCCGGCTTCCTCAACACCAATGTGTTCGTGTCGGTCGGGACCGTGCGGCAAATCTCCGTCGCCGTCCTTGGCGAAGCCGTTGCGCCGGGCATGTATCGCATGGGTGGATTTGCCACGGCGCTCGATGCCTTGGCGATGGCCGGCGGGATCAAAAAGACCGGATCGTTGCGCGACATCACGGTGATCCGCGGCGGCAAGAGCACGAGGATCGATCTCTACCGCATCATGAATGACGGCGGGCCGCAGCCCGATCTCAGCATCGGCGACGGCGACCGCATCATCATCCCGCCGATCGGGCCCACCATTGCCGTCGCCGGCGAGGTCGACCGCCCCGGCATCTACGAGCTGCTCACGCGCGGGGCCATCGACGGGCGGCAGGTCCTGGGTCTTGCCGGCTCGCCGCTGCGTTCGAGCGGCAATCGCTTCATCAAATTCTCGCTCGACGATCAGGGCCGCGACCGCACGACCGAGGCGTCCTCGGTGACGCAGCTCACGTTCCATTTCGGCGACATGCTGATGGTGCTGCGCAAGAGCAACGGCGCGATCGGATCGGTGCGCCTGGACGGGCATGTCGCCGTCCCCGGCATCCGCTCGCTGACCGAGGCGCCCGACCTGCGTCGCCTCGTCGGCTCGACGACGTTTCTGGCCGACCCGTATCTCCTTTTCGGGGTGCTCGTGACCACGGACGAGCAGACCCATGCCCGGCGCTACGTCACCGTCGATCTTGAGGCGGTGGTCAACGGACGCCAGAACATGGCGCTCAAGGACGGCGACACGCTGGTCGTGCTGGGCATGGGCGACATCAACTATATCGGTTCGGGGGATGTGCAGGCGGTGCTGCGCGGTGACGTGCCGCCGCTCATGCGCCAAGAGATCGTGACGCGCAATCCCCGTGCGCTTCACCCGGTTCCGCCCCAGCCGAACACGGCGCGCGGCCAGAACACGCCGAACCAAGGGACGGGCTACGCGGCCGGCATGAACCCGCAGCAGCAGGCGCAAGCCGGCCAGCCGATGTCGCTGGAGCAGCAGCAGGCGCAGCAGGATCAGATGGCGCTGCTCGCCGAGCAGGGGTTGTTCAGCGGACGGGCCAATCAGGCCGAGCCTGACGCGGGCCTTGCCGGCGAGTCGGGCGGCGACCAGACAGCGCTCGCCGGCGAGCAGACGCCGCTCGCGGGCGATGAGGAGCAGCTCACAGGCGAGCCCGGTTTGGCCGGCGGGTGGCAGGGTCGCCCCGGCGCGCAGTCCCAGGGTGTGCCCGGGCAGCTCACGCAACCCTTCAGCGCCGCTGATCTCCTGGCATCGCGGCGCGCGCAGATTCTGCCGCGGGCTGCAGGAACTGGCGGCGATCGTCGCCACCAACCCGAACCGATTCGTCAATGCCCGCACCGCCGAGTTCACGTCGGCTGCGACGCAGACCTCGCCGGTGACGCGCGTTTCGGGTCGGGTGGAAAATGTCTTTCCGTGTCCGCCGATCTTCGAGAAATATCCGGCCCTGCTGGCGCTCGCGATCGAGCACGTCGCCGCGATCGAGGGCGAGGTGCAGATCCCCGGCCTCTATCCCGTCGTGCCCGGCGTGCCGCTCGCTTCGGCTGTCGCCGATGCCGGCGGCCTGACGCTCAATGTCGACCTGCGCCGCGTCGAGATCACGCACTACGCGCTCGACAATGCCCAGAGGCCTGCGACGGGCACGCGCCAGCTCCTGCAACTGACCCCGGCCGATCTGACGAAGGTGGCGCTCAATCCGGGCGATGTTGTCCGCTTCAACCCCGTCTTCATCGATCGCGACACCGGCCCGGTGCTGCTGTCCGGCGAGTTCCGCCGCCCCGGCTATTATGACATCCGCCACGGCGAGCGCCTGAGCGAGCTCATCCAGCGCGCCGGCGGCCTCACCGACCAGGCCTATCCCTATGGCGCGGTGTTCACGCGCCTCCGGGTAAGGCAGGCGGAACGGCAGACCTATGACCGCGCCGCCAATCAAATCGAGTCCGGGCTGACGAGCGCGCTCGCGCGCGGCACGACCGAGCAGGCGCAGGCGCTCGTCACCGCCACGCAGCAGATGGTGGCGCAGCTTCACTCCACCCCGGCCGTGGGGCGCGTGGTGGTCGAGGCCGATCCGACCGTATTGCAGGTGAAGCCGCAGCTCGACCCGATCATGGAGGCGAACGATTCGGTCTTCATGCCGAAACGGCCGTTCTATGTGGCGGTGTCGGGCGAGGTGCTCAATCCGACCTCACTCCAGTTCCGTCCCGGCGCGACGCCGGCCGACTATATCAAGGAAGCGGGCGGGTTCACCCAGGACGCCGAGGACGACAGCACCTTCGTCGTGCTGCCGAACGGCGAGGCAGAGCCGGTGAAGGTCTCGTTCTGGAATTTCACGCCGGTGCAGGTGCCACCCGGTAGCACCATCATCGTGCCGAAAGACCTGCGGCCCTTCGATCTCACGACGTTCCTGAAAGACTCGACCCAGATCTTCAGCCAGCTCGCGATCTCGGCGGCGTCGATTGCCGTCCTGCACGATAATAATTCGACGCGATAGACCGGCCGTATCGTTTTCCCTGGTGTGCGCGTCGTGACGGCGCGGTTCCGCCTTCTCATCCTCGCGCTGCTGGCCGTCGCGCCTGCGGTCGTACCGGTTGAGGTCTGCGCCCAGACGGCGGCGGCTGCGCCGACCCCGCCCGACTTTCCGCCGTCAATCGACGACTGGGGCGAGCACGGGTTGCTGCAGGTTCCCTCCGCCCGCTTCGGCGCCGACGGCGACTTCAACTTCACGTTCTCGCATATCCATCCCTATGACCGCTACAGTATCGAATTCACGCCGCTGCCGTGGATGGAGGCGGGGTTCCGCTATATCGATATCACCAACCGTCTCTACGGTCCGGTCTCGTTCAGCGGCAACCAGACCTACAAGGACCGTGCGGTCGACCTGCGTGTGGGGCTGAGCAAGGAAAGCGAAGATTGGCCGCGAATTGCGATCGGCATCCGCGACCTCGCAGGCTTGGGTCTGTTCGGGAGCGAGTATCTCGTCGCCAGCCGGCGCTATTATAATTTCGACTTCACGCTCGGGCTCGGCTGGGGGCTCATGTCCAGCAGCGTTGCACTGCCCAACGTGCTAGGCGCCCTGTCCCCGGCTTTCAAGCACCGACCGGTCAGCACCTCGACCGGCAATTTCACCCCCTATTTTTTTCGCGGACCCAAGATGGGCCTCTTCGGCGGCGTCGAATACCGCACGCCGATCAAGGACGTGAGGCTCAAGCTCGAACTCGATCCCGACAACTATAAGAACGAGCCTCTCGGCAACAACTTGCATTCAAAAGCGCCGGTGAATTTTGGCGTCGTGTACAAGCCCTATTCGTTTGCCGAGATGTCGGTGGGGATCGAGCGCGGCGACACGCTCATGCTGCGGATTTCGCTCCTGGCGAACTTCAATTCGCCGGGGCTTTACCTCGACACGACCGAGCCGCCGAAGCTCGATCCGCGCCCCAATTCCGAGCCACCGGTCGGGATGCCGCTCGACCAGTCGACGATCCAGCGCGTCGCGCCCGATGAAAGCCTGCCCGCCGCGGCGCGGTCGATCGTGCCGCATCAGGCCGCAGCGCAAAGCGACGATCGCGAGCTCATGCCGCTTTCGCGGGTCCGGCGGATTGCCGCGCTCACGCCGACCTCCGCCGTCCCCGCGGCACCGCATCCTGGCGCGATCTCGGCCACGACCGGGGTCGATCGGTTGTTCGATGGCGCAATCCGGCTCGGCTATCGGATCGACGACGTTTCGCTCGCCGGCGATGTCGCGACGCTGTCGGTCTCACCGCCGCCGAGCCGCATGCCCGGCGCAACCGATGCGCTGCGGCGCCTGGCCGTCGTCAATCTTCCGGGCGTACGGCAGGCCGAGATCGTGGACGCGCCCGCCGCCCCGCGCCGCCTCACTGTCGCTGCCAAGCAAATTTCCCCTGCAACCGCACCGGCGCCGGATCAGGCCGCGATCGGGCGCCGCATTTTCGATGACCTCGCGGCGATCGAATTCACTGGCGAGCGCTTCGCCATCAAGGGTCCGCACGCCTATCTCGGGTTTTCCCAGAGCCGATACCGGCTGATACCGGTGGCGATCGGGCGCGCGGCGCGCATCGTGGCGAAGGAGTCGCCGCCCGAGGTCGAGCTCATCACCCTCGATCTCCTCAAGGACGGATTGATGGTGGCGTCGGTGACGCTGCAACGGCGCGATCTCGAGCGGGCGGTCTCGGCGATGGGATCGCCCGAGGAGATCTGGGCCGATACGACGCTTGCTGGCGGCGATCCCGATCGCCCGCCCGGCGTCGTCAACGACGCGGTCTATCCGAACTATCGCTGGAGCCTCAATCCGCAGATGCGTCAGGAGATCGGCGGACCCGACAACTTCCTGATCTATCAATTCTACGCCGCGCTGTCGGGGACCGTGGAGACCTGGCCCGGCCAGAGCTTCACCGGGATATTGGGCGCCAATCTCTTCAACAACCTGAATGCCCTGCACCAGGTCTCAGACAGCGTGCTGCCGCATGTGCGCAGCGACCTCAACAAATATCTCGAGCAGGGCAAGACCGGCATCTTCGACCTGCAAAGCGATACGCTCTTCAATATCGCGCCGAATCTTTATGGCCGCGTCTCGGCCGGCATCCTCGAGGAGATGTTCGCGGGCGTCGACGGCGAGGTTCTCTATCGCCCCTATGATCGGCCCTGGGCGGTCGGGCTCGATCTCAATCACGTGGTTCAGCGCGGCTATCACGAGCTCTTCGGTTTCCTGCCGTATCAGGTCACCACCGGTCATCTCAGCTTCTACGACAAGCTGCCGTTCTATAATCTCGAGGCGGCCGTCCATATCGGCCGCTATCTCGCCGGCGACAAGGGCGCGACGTTCGAGCTTTCGCGGGAATTCGCCGGCGGCATCCGCGCCGGCATCTTCTTCACCCGCACCAATGTGAGTGCGGCGCAATTCGGCGAAGGCTCGTTCGACAAGGGCTTCATGATCTCGATTCCGATCCAGATGTTCTTCGGCGAGCCGACGCAAACCACGACGAATTACGTCTATCGGCCGCTGACACGCGACGGCGGCCAGATGCTCGATATTGCCAAGCCGCTCTATCCCGAAACCGACGGCTATGATCCGGCGACGCTGTCACGCATGTGGCCGCATCTTCTCGACTGACGCGCAAGCACCGCCTGCCTTAACGAAGAATAACGCGGCGCCTGTCGGATAATTTTACAGAAGCGCGCGGCGGCGAAGACGAGGCCGTTGAAACGGCTGCATCTCTGCCCCTGGTATGAAACTTGCGTTTGATCCCGTGCCGGCGGCCCGGCGGTGGGAGTAAAGCCCGTCACGGTAACAAAGAATAATTTTATCGCGCCGTTGGTTGCCGGCTCGAACGCCTACCGCCGTGGTAAATGGAGGTCCGGCGCAATGACGAGTTTCGGGGAAAAGCTTTCCCCCGAGAGCGCGGAGCGGCCGCTGCAGCGCGGCCGTTGTCGCGTTCTCGTGCCGGCGTCCTTGCTGCTGGCGCTGTCGACTTTTGCGGGTGTGGTGCATGCCGGCGGCACCGCGCTGCCGATCGGGGGTCAATTCGCGGCCGGCGCCGGCGCGATTGCTGCAGCATCCAACGGCCTCACGATCAATCAGACGACCGCGCACGGCATCATCAACTGGCAGAGCTTCTCGATCGGCTCCGGCTACACCGTCCAGTTCAACAATGGCGGCGGCGCGACGCTGAACCGCGTCACCGGGACGGACCTGTCGAGTATCGCCGGCAGCCTGCGCGGAACCGGGTCGGTCTACCTCGTCAATCCCAACGGCGTCATCGTCATGCCCGGCGGCCAGGTGATCACCGGCGGCAGCTTCGTCGCCACGACCCGCGACATCGGCGACAGCGATTTCATGCAAGGGGGCGCGCTGCATTTCCTCGGCAGCTCCGCCGGCACCGTCGTCAATCAAGGCTCGATCACGGCCGCCAATGGCGATGTCGTGCTGGTAGGCCAGTCGGTCGACAACGCCGGCAGCATCAGCGCGCCCAACGGTACGGTCGGATTGGCCGCCGGCGACAGCGTCCTGTTGCAGCCGGCCAACGGTGATCAGCGGCTGTTCATCGCCGCCGGCACCGGCAATGTCACCAACACCGGCACGATCGCCGCGGCCCAGGCCGAGCTTGCGGCGGCGGACGGCAACGTCTATGCGCTCGCCGGCAATAATGGCGGCATCATCCGCGCCACCGGCACCGCGATCCGTGACGGCCATGTGTGGCTGACCGCCGGCGACGGCGTGACCGTCACTGGCGCCGTCACGGCGCAGAACGCGAATGGTTCGGGCGGTACGATCACGGCCACGGGCGGCACGACGGGCGGCGGCGTCGCCATCGCCGGCACCCTCGATGCGAGCGCCGCCGCGGCCAACGCTGCCGGCGGCAGCGTCACGATCACCGGCGCTACCGTCGATGTCGGCGGCACGGCGGCGATCTCCGCCAATGGCGGCGGCGCCGGCGGCACGATTCTTATCGGGGGCGACCGGCATGGCGGCACCGATCCCGCGCTCGACCTCGTGCCTAATGCGGTCGCGGATGCGCAGCAAACCACCATCGCGGCCGGGGCTGAGATCAGCGCCAACGGCGGCGGCAGCGGCAATGGCGGCGCGGTCGTCGTGTGGTCGCAGCAGCAGACGATCTTTGCCGGATCGATCACCGCGCGCGGCGGCGCCGACGGCGGCAACGGCGGCTTTGTCGAAGTGTCGAGCCATGCCGATCTCGGTTTCAGCGGCGTGGTCGATACCGGCGCGCCGGCGGGCGCGGCAGGCATGCTGCTCCTCGATCCCGCGGACATCACCATCAGCGATGCCAGCGCCGGCACGGCCAATGCCAACATCGCCGTCACGGGCAGCAGCCCGCTCGCCTATGCCCCCAGCGCCGACGGCGCCAGCATCAATGCCAGCGGTGGCATCAGCGTGCAGGGCCTGGAGGCGGAGCTGGCGACCAACAACGTCCTGGTGACGACGACCTGCGCGGCCGGCAATAGCTGCACCGGAACCCAGAGCGGCAATATCACAATCAATGGCGCGATCACCTGGAGCAGCGCTAATTCCTTGACCCTCAATGCCGCCAACAACATCGCCTTTGCCGCTTCCGGCGACACCGTCGCGGCCACCGGCGGCGGCAGTCTCGCGCTCACCGCGCAAGGCACGATCACGGTCGGCGCTGCGCTTTCCACCGCGGGCGGAAGCGGCGGCATCGCGCTGACAGCCAACACGATCGCCGTCAACGCGGCGATCAGCAGCGCCGGCGCGGTCACGCTCAACGCTGCGAACGCCGCGACCGAAAGCGGCAGCGGCGCGATCACGGCCAGCGGATTGGCGCTTCTCGGCGGTGGGTCGTTCACACTCAACAACGCCAACAGTTTTTCAACGCTCGCCGGATCGACCGGAGCCGTAAGCGTGACCGATACCAGCGCGCTGACGGTCGGCACAGTCGGGGGCGCCGCCAACCTCAACGCCAGCGGCAACGTCACGCTGACCGCCGACAGCATCAATTTGGCCGGCACCATCGGCGCGTTCGGTGAGACCGTGACGATCGCTCCGCGCAGCGCCGCGACGACGATGACGCTGGGCGGATCCGGCGGTCTCGCGCTCACCAATGCCGCGCTTGGAGACATCACGGCCAATCTCCTCGTGTTCGGCAGCGGCGCCACGGTCGGCGGCATGACCGTGAGCGGCGCGGTGACCGTTCCGGGGTCGATCGCCGGTCTGGAACTCCTCACGGGTGGCACGGCGACGCTGGGCGCGGGATCGGCGCTCGTGGCCGCCAATCCCGCTGCCGCGATCACCATCGCGAGCAACGGCTTCACGCCCAACGACGGCACGATCAACGTGGGCGCGGGCGGCACGGTGACGCTGGCACCGGTGACGCCGACGCTGGCAATGAACCTCGGCAGCGGAACAAGCGGGCTCCATCTCACCAACGCGGCGCTCGCCGACATCACCGCCGGTACCGTCGTCCTCGGCAGCCCCGTCGCGGTCGGCGGCCTGACGGTGACGGGGACGGTCACGGTGCCGCCGTCCGTCACCAATCTGACGCTCATCTCAGGTGGGCTGACGACCCTTAGCGCGGGCGGCGCCGCGATCACCGACACCAATGCCGGTGCGAACGTCACGCTGCTGACCAACAGTCTCAACGCCAACAGCGGCACGATCAGCGCCGGCACCACGGGCACGGTGACCATCGCGCCGGTCGCCACGGCCACGGCGATGAATTTCGGCAGCGGCACCGGCGGGCTGCAACTCAGCAACGCGACGCTCGGCAACATCACCGCCGGCACGCTGGTGTTCGGCAGCACCACGTCCACCGGCGGCTTGACGGTGACGGGGGCGGTGACGGCGCCGGCGAGCGTCGGCGATCTCACGCTCGTTTCCGATGGCGCCACGGTTTTCAGCGCCGGCGGCGCGGCGCTGGCCGACACCAATCCGGGCGCGGCGATCACGCTCCTGTCGAACAGCCTCGCGTCCAATGCCGGCACCATCAACGCCGGCGCCGGCACCGTGATCTTCGCGCCGGTGAGCGCGGGGACGGCGATCAATCTCGGCAGCGGCACGAGCGGCCTGCAACTCAGCAATGCCGCGCTCGGCAATATTACCGCCGGCAGCGTCGTCTTCGGCAGCACCAGCGCGACTGGCGGCCTGACGGTGACCGGCACGGTGACGGCGCCCGCGGGCGTCGGCAGTCTCACGCTCATCTCCGATGGCGCGACGACATTGTCCGCAAGCGGTGCGGCGCTTGCGGACACCAATCCTGGCGCCGCCATCACGCTTGCGACGAACAGCCTGGCGGCGAATGCCGGCACTATCAGCGCCGGCACGACCGGCACGGTGACGATCGCGCCGGTCGCCGCCGGCACGCCCCTGAATCTCGGCGGCGGCACCGGCGGCTTGCAATTGAGCAACACGGCGCTTGGTCATATCACCGCTGATACCGTCGTCTTCGGCAGCACCCAATCGACCGGCGGCCTAACGGTCACGGGAACCGTCGCGGCGCCATCAACCGTCACCAATCTCACGCTCCTCTCGGACGGAGCGACGACGCTCAATTCCGGCTCGGTACTGTCGGACGCCAATAGCGCGGCGGACCTGACGCTGGCGACCAACAGCATCGCGTTCAATACCGGGACGATCCGCGCGCCCGCGGGCACCGTGACGATCGTGCCGGTGAGCTCGGGCACGACGATGGCGCTTGGCAGCGGCGTGGGGACATTGAGCCTCGGCCAGACCGCCCTCAACGACATCGCCGCGAATACGCTGGTCCTGGGCAGCACCGGCGCGCCGGGCGCGCTCCAGGTTGGTGGCGCGGTAAGCCTGCCGCGTATCGCCAATCTCGATCTCGTGACCGGCGGCACCATCACCATCGACGCGGGCGCCTCGATCACCGCTGCCGCTTCCGGCAATATCACGCTCGCTACCGGCACGAGCTTCGACAATGCCGGCGCTGGCGGCGCGCTGGCGGTGAGCGGCGGCGGCCGCTGGCTCGCCTATTCGCAGGACCCGCGCAACGACACCGACGGCGGGCTTGCCGCGGGCTTCCTGCAATATGGGACCACGTTTCCGACGGCGCCGACGCCCACGACGGGCAATGGCTTCCTCTATACGCTCGCGCCGACCGCGACGGTGGGACTGACGGGCGTCGTCAGCAAGACCTATGACGGGACCAACGTCGCGACCGTAACGGGTGCGAATTACACGATCACGGGGTCGATCCCCGGCCTTGGCGACACGATCGGCCTCGTCGGCACGCCCACGAGCGGGAGTTATGCCAGCGTGAACGTTGGCACGAATATCGACGTATCGGTCTCCGGCCTCACCAATGCAATGATCGCGGCGACGCATGGGACGGCGGCCGTCTATGGCTACACGCTCGCCTCCTCGAGCGCCTCTGCCGGCATCGGCGTCATCAATCCGGCGACGCTGACGGTGACGCCGAACGCGGCTGCGACGATCTATGACGGGCTCGCCCTGAACAATGCCGGCTATTCCGACAACACCGGGAATTACGCGATCACCGGCTTTGCGAACGGTGAGAGCATCGGCACCGACGGCGTGACCTTGACGGGGTCGATGGCGTTCAACGGCGCAGCCACGACCACCGTGCGCAATGCCGGCACGTACACGCTCTCCGTCGGCTCGCTGGCGCTCGGCAGCGTCAACAGCAATTACGTGATGAGCTTTAGCAATCCGGCGCCGAACAGTTACGTGATCGATCCGCTGGCGGTGATGGTGGCGGGGAGCCGGGTCTATGATGGCACCGCGCTCGCATCGGCAAGCATCCTGAATGTCACCAACATCGTGGGCGGCGATGCGCTGACGCTCGCGGGAACGGCGGAGCTGGCGGGCCGGAATGTCGGGACGGAGGCGATCACCGGCTTTGGCGGGCTGACGCTGGGCGGCGCGTCGGCAGGAAACTACACGCTCGCGGGCGCGAGCGGGGCGGTGACAGTCTCGCCGGCGGCGCTGACGATCACCGCGGTGCCGACCACCAAGACCTATGACGGCACGACGGCCGCGGCGGCGAGCCCGACGGTGACGGGCCTCCAAAGCGGCGACAGCGTGAGCGGGGTTGCCGAGTCCTATGCCACGGCGAATGCCGGCACCGGGATCACGCTTTCCGTCAACGGCGGCTACAGCGTGAACGACGGCAACAGCGGCGGCAACTACACGGTGACGACGGTTGCGGCGACGGGCGTGATCGATCCGCTGGCGGTGATGGTGGCGGGGAGCCGGGTTTATGACGGCACCGCGCTCGCATCGGCAAGCATCCTGAACGTGACGAACATCGTGGGCGGCGATGCGCTGACGCTCGCGGGGACGGCGGAGCTGGCGGGCCGGAATGTCGGGACGGAGGCCATCACCGGCTTCGGCGGCTTGAGTCTCGGCGGCGCGTCGGCAGGGAACTACACGCTGGCGGGCGCGAGCGGGTCGGTGGCGATCTCGCCGGCGGCGCTGACGATCACCGCGGTGCCGACCACCAAGACCTATGACGGCACGACGGCCGCGGCGGCGAGCCCGACGGTGACGGGCCTCCAAAGCGGCGACAGCGTGAGCGGGGTTGCCGAGTCCTATGCCACGGCGAATGCCGGCACCGGGATCACGCTCTCCGTCAACGGCGGCTACAGCGTGAACGACGGCAACAGCGGCGGCAACTACACGGTGACGACGGTTGCGGCGACGGGCGTGATCGATCCGCTGGCGGTGATGGTGGCGGGGAGCCGGGTCTATGACGGCACGACGCTTGCCGCGGCGGGCATCCTGAATGTCACCAACATCGTGGGCGGCGATGCGCTGACGCTCGCGGGAACGGCGGAGCTGGCGGGCCGGAATGTCGGGACGGAGGCGATCACCGGCTTCGGCGGCCTCACGCTCGGCGGCGCGTCGGCAGGGAACTACACGCTGGCGGGCGCGAGCGGGTCGGTGGCGATCTCGCCGGCGGCGCTGACGATCACGGCGGTGCCGACCACCAAGACCTATGACGGCACCGCGACCGCGGCGGCGAGCCCGATAGTGGCGGGCCTCCAAAGCGGCGACAGCGTGAGCGGGGTGGCCGAGTCCTATGCCACGGCGAATGCCGGCACCGGGATCACGCTCTCGGTCAACGGCGGCTACAGCGTGAACGACGGCAACAGCGGCGGCAACTACACGGTGACGACGGTTGCGGCGACGGGCGTGATCGATCCGCTGGCGGTGATGGTGTCGGGGAGCCGGGTCTACGACGGCACGACGCTTGCCGCAGCGGGCATCCTGAATGTGACGAACCTAGTGGGCGGCGATGCGCTGACGCTCGCGGGAACGGCGGAGCTGGCGGGCCGGAATGTCGGGACGGAGGCGATCACCGGCTTTGGCGGGCTGACGCTGGGCGGCGCGTCGGCAGGAAACTACACGCTCGCGGGCGCGAGCGGGGCGGTGACAGTCTCGCCGGCGGCGCTGACGATCACCGCGGTGCCGACCACCAAGACCTATGACGGCACGACGGCCGCGGCGGCGAGCCCGACGGTGACGGGCCTCCAAAGCGGCGACAGCGTGAGCGGGGTTGCCGAGTTCCTATGCCACGGCGAATGCCGGCACCGGGATCACGCTTTCCGTCAACGGCGGCTACAGCGTGAACGACGGCAACAGCGGCGGCAACTACACGGTGACGACGGTTGCGGCGACGGGCGTGATCGATCCGCTGGCGGTGATGGTGGCGGGGAGCCGGGTCTATGACGGCACCGCGCTCGCATCGGCAAGCATCCTGAATGTCACCAACATCGTGGGCGGCGATGCGCTGACGCTCGCGGGAACGGCGGAGCTGGCGGGCCGGAATGTCGGGACGGAGGCGATCACCGGCTTTGGCGGGCTGACGCTGGGCGGCGCGTCGGCAGGGAACTACACGCTCGCGGGCGCGAGCGGGGCGGTGACAGTCTCGCCGGCGGCGCTGACGATCACGGCGGTGCCGACCACCAAGACCTATGACGGCACCACGACCGCGGCGGCCAGCCCGATGGTGGCGGGGCTGCAAAGCGGCGACAGCGTGAGCGGGGTGGCAGAATCCTATGCCACGGCGAATGCCGGCACCGGGATCACGCTTTCCGTCAACGGCGGCTACAGCGTGAACGACGGCAACAGCGGCGGCAACTACACGGTGACGACGGTTGCGGCGACGGGCGTGATCGATCCGCTGGCGGTGATGGTGGCGGGGAGCCGGGTCTATGACGGCACGACGCTTGCCGCGGCGGGCATCCTGAATGTCACCAACATCGTGGGCGGCGATGCGCTGACGCTCGCGGGAACGGCGGAGCTGGCGGGCCGGAATGTCGGGACGGAGGCGATCACCGGCTTCGGCGGCCTCACGCTCGGCGGCGCGTCGGCAGGGAACTACACGCTGGCGGGCGCGAGCGGGTCGGTGGCGATCTCGCCGGCGGCGCTGACCATCACGGCAGCGCCGACCACCAAGACCTATGACGGCACCGCGACCGCGGCGGCGAGCCCGATAGTGGCGGGCCTCCAAGGCGGCGACAGCGTGAGCGGGGTGGCCAAGTCCTATGCCACGGCGAATGCCGGCACCGGGATCACGCTCTCGGTCAACGGCGGCGACAGCGTGAACGACGGCAACAGCGGCGGCAACTACACGGTGACGACGGTTGCGGCGACGGGCGTGATCGATCCGCTGGCGGTGATGGTGTCGGGGAGCCGGGTCTACGACGGCACGACGCTTGCCGCAGCGGGCATCCTGAACGTGACGAACCTAGTGGGCGGCGATGCGCTGACGCTCGCGGGGACGGCGGAGCTGGCGGGCCGGAATGTCGGGACGGAGGCGATCACCGGCTTTGGCGGGCTGACGCTGGGCGGCGCGTCGGCAGGAAACTACACGCTCGCGGGCGCGAGCGGGGCGGTGACAGTCTCGCCGGCGGCGCTAACGGTAGCGGCGAATGGTGCGACGAAGACCGCGGGTCAGACACTGACCTTCGCCGGAACCGAATTCACGGCGAGCGGGCTGATCGGCGGCGATGCGGTTGCGGCGGTGACCTTGACGAGCGCGGGAGCCGATGCGGCAGCGACGGTGGCGGGCTCACCCTATGCGATCGTGCCGTCGGGGGCGGTCGGCAGCGGGCTCGGCAACTACACGATCGCCTATGTGAACGGAACGCTCACCGTCACTCCAGCGGCGAGCACGACCGTGACGGCGGCGGGCATTGGCCTCGCCCTCGATCGCGCCATCGCCTACGAGACGAACGGGCTGGTGATCACGCCCGTACTGATCCCGCCGGCGAACCTCGCCGCCGCGTCCGCGGGCGTCACGATAAGCGCGGCTCTTCTTGCCAACCAGGCGGCGCTCAATGCGATCGTGCCGCTGGCCGGGAGCGACGAGGAGACCGGCGGCGCCGACGCCAATACGGATGGGGCCGACGGGTCGGACGATCTCACCAGCACCGATGCAACCGGTCCC
The DNA here is from genome assembly GCA_963832575.1 of uncultured Alphaproteobacteria bacterium. Taxonomy (GTDB): domain Bacteria; phylum Pseudomonadota; class Alphaproteobacteria; order ATCC43930; family CGMCC-115725; genus DATJLY01. The sequence continues at coordinate 1,265,100 of CAWHUT010000004.1, read as the reverse complement.
CTCTTCCTCGATCCGACGCTTCTCACTGTCCCCTCGGCGCTATTGGGGCTGCCGGCGCCGAGCCCCTGACGTCGCCGTTTCAGCGCCGGTCGCCGCGGAAGCCGTCGTGATAATGATGCGGTCCGGGACCGTAATGGTGGTGGCCGGGCCCCGGGTGAAAATGGTGGAAGGCGTCGGCAAAGATGACCGAGCCTCCGATGAAGAGCGGCAGGCCGGCAACCGCCACGCCGGACCAGTAAAAGGGATCGGGATAAGGATTGGCGTAGATCGCATTGGGCGGCAGCACATAGGCCTGCGGCGGCTGGCCTGGTGCGGACTCGGTGACCTGCCAGCTTCCATCGGGACGTTGGCACGCCTGCCCGGAGGCCGGTTGCGGCTGGCCTGCAATCATCACCGTCGCCGTGAATTCGCGGCAGTTGGGAGCCGTTGCTTGCCCCGGTGGCGGCGGATAGGGCGGCGCACCCGCGTAAGGGGGCGGTGCCGGATAGGACGGCTGCGCAGCGCCGGGCGGTGCCCCGTAGGGCATCGGCTGCGCCATTTGCGGCGGTGCGCCATAGGGCATCGGTGCCGCGCCCGGCGGCGGTGCCGGTGGCGGCGCACCTTGCGGGGGTGGCGGCGGGGCCATGGATTGCGCATGGGCGCCGGCCGCCGAAAGCGCGGAGGCCAGGATCGCAGTCAAGACCAGCAAATGACGCATGGCAGCCTCCCATTGATGGAGCAAAGGTCGCATCGGCGCGCGCCACCTTCAAGCGCGCCGCCGCGGCGCTTTCAACGATTCCTTTCACCTTTGGGTTACGGCGGCGCGGGCTTTGCCGCGGTGGCTCGCCGCCGCTATAGAAGAGTCACGATGAGCGCAAGCGAGTTGGCGCCGGAACGGCGGACCTGGATTTTTGTCGCAGCGCTGGCCTCGGTCTTCATGACCGCGATCGAAGGGACGATCGTTGCTACGGCGATGCCGACGATCGTCGCCTCGCTCGGCGGCTTCGAGCTCCTGAGCTGGGTCTTCACCGCCTATCTCCTGACCCAGACCGTGACCATCCCGATCTATGGGCGACTTGCCGATCTCTACGGCCGCAAGCCGATCCTGCTGTTCGGCATTGGGCTCTTCCTGGTGGGCTCGGTGCTGTGCGGCTTTGCCTGGAGCATGCTGTCGCTGGTGGCGTTCCGCGTCGTCCAGGGCATCGGCGCGGGCGCGGTCATGCCGGTCGGACGCACCCTCATCGGCGATGTCTATCACGGCGCCGAGCGCGCGCGGATGCAGGGCTATGTGTCGAGCGTCTTCGTCGGCGCCGCGGTGATCGGGCCGATGGTCGGGGCGTTCCTCGCGGCGCATACGATCTGGCCGATGGTGTTCTGGGTCAACGTGCCGTTCGGCCTCATCGCCGCCGGCGCTCCTGTCCTGGAAGCTTCAACGAGCGCATCGAGCGCCGCCGGCACCGCATCGATTACATCGGATCGGCGCTGCTGGCGCGTCGGCACCGGCATCCTCATGTTCGCGCTCGCCGAGGCGGCGCGCATCGTGCTCCTCGGCACCGTCGCGCTCGTCGCCGTCGCGCTCGTGGCGCTTGGGCTCTTCGTCGCCTGGGAGGCGCGCGTGCCCGAGCCGGTGTGGCCGCTCGATCTGTGGCGCGACCGCATCGTCGCCAGCGGCAACATCGTGAGCATCGCCTTCGGCGCGATCGACGATGGGCTTCGCCGCCTTCCTGCCGGCCTATATCGAGGGCGTCATGGGCAGGACCGCGCTTGTCGCGGGCATCACGCTGATGGCGATGTCGGCGTCGGGGCCGATCGGGGCGGTGCTCGCCGGGCGGATCATGCTGCGCTCGTCCTATCGCACCGCAGCCGCCAGCGGCGCGATCGTTTCAATCGTCGGCAGCCTTCTGATGCTGCGTGCTCGAGCCGGCGAGCAGCGGCACCTGCTGCCGATGGCGAGCGGGCTCCTCATCGGCTTCGGCATGGGCATGAACAACAACACCTATATCGTCGCGGTCCAGTCGGGCAGCGGCTGGAGCCAGCGCGGCATCGCCACCTCGACCATCATCTTCACCCGCATCCTCGGCCAGGCGATCGGCGCCGCGATGTTCGGCGGCATACTCAACGCGCGCCTTGCCGGCACGGCCGGCGGCGGCGATCTCGTCAATCGCATGCTCGATCCGGCGCTCCGGGGATCGATTCCGCCGGCGTCGCTGCCGCCGCTCATCGCGACGTTCGATGCGGCGCTGCACACCGTGTTCGCGATCATGCTGGCGCTCAATTTCGTGGTGCTGGCGGTGGGGCTGCTGCTGCCGACGGCCACCGGCTGGCGCTCGGCAACGCCGACGATTGACGCCTCAGCGCTGCGGCAGCGGTACGACGTAGCGCCGGTCGATGAGGCGCGCGCCATCGACCGCGCCCTTGAGCTCGCCATGGGCATGGAACCAGTCGATCTGGTGCAGGATGTCCGCAACATCGAGCCGCACATCGGCATCGACCCAGGGGATCGCCTGCTCGATCTGCGCCACCGGTTGGCCGGTGTATTGGTGCAGGATCGCCAGGATCGCCGGCGCGGTCGGCCCGTCCTGCCGCACCTCGCCGGGGCCGGCGAAGGCATCGTGATAGTCGTGCGCGCCATGTTTGTAGGCGCGCAGGAAGTGCTCGACCGTGGCGCTGCGGCCATCGGCGATCGTGGTCGCGGTGAAGGCGGCGTTAGGCTGGCCATAGGGCACGAGGTCGCCGACCCAGCCCAACAGCTTCACGTCGTCCTTGCCCAGGAGCACCATCGCCGGCGTCACCGGCAGCACGCCCGCATCGGCCTGGCCGCCCGCCAGCGTGGTGGACATGTTGGCGTTGGACTGCACCGCCATGACGCGGACGCTTTTGGGATCGAGCCCGAACTTCTCGATGGCGATGCCGAGATCATAGTCCAGCATGCCGCCGATCTGCGTCACCACGACGGAATGCCCGGCGAGATCCCTGAGCGTTCTGAGGCCCGCCGCGTAGGCGCGGTTGGAGGCGACATAGCCGGCGTTCTTGAACCCGGGCATCTCGCGGTTGCCGGCGGCGATGATGCGGAGCGCGCCCTTGGCGGCAAGATTGTAGAACCCCGCCGACAGCCCGGTGACGCCGAAATCGATCGCACCCGAGGCCGCCGCCACCGCGATCGGCTCGGCCGCATCGATATAGACGATCGTCGCCGCCAGTCCCTCGGCCGCGAAATATCCCCGCTCCTGCGCCACGAACACCGGCCCCACCGCCAGCGTCTTGACGACGCCGATCTTGATCGGCTCGGCGGCGCGCGGCGGCCGTCCCGAGTGCTGCAGCGAATCATCGCGGACGCGAGCCATAAGGTGCGGCAACAGAATAATTTCGCGATCATCGAGCCTCGCCTCCCCCGGCGACCATGCCTCCCGGCCATGGTAGGCCCGGTTGACGGCAGGCCCGCAAATGGCCGATGCTTCGCGCGATCGCAGGGAGAATCCGCCATGAAGCTTCAGCTCAGTCATCGCCGCGAGCTCGCAATCCCCGCACCTGGCCCATCCATTCGACGGGCGGGTCGCGCCCGACGCGATCGATTTCGTGCGTGACGACGCTCCATCCCTCGGAGATGTTCTGGCGCCAGCTCCATTTCGCCGAGTTCGACGTGTCGGAGATGTCGATGTCGTCGCTGATGATGGCGAAGAGCAAGGGCGACGAGCGCTGGGTCGGGATCCCGGTCTTCACCACGCGGCGCTTCTTCCACACCGGCACTGCTCGTGCGGCGCGACGCGCGCATCGACAAGCCCGCCGATCTGAAAGGCAAGCGCGTCGGCGTGCCGGAGTACCAGCAGACCGCGGCGCTGTGGGCGCGCGGGCGTGCTGCAGCACGAATTCGGCGTCCACGCGCAACGAGATCGAATGGTGGATGGAGCGGCCGCCGGCGCTGAGCCATGGCGGCGCCACCGGCTTCGCCCCGCCGCCGGGCGTCACCATCAACCGCATTCCCGCCGACAAGAGCATCGGATCGATGATGATCTCGGGCGAGCTTGACGCGACGCTGCTCTATTTCCCAACGCCAAGGTGCGGCCCAACCTCATCGACCGCAGCACCGCCGATCTGTGGCAACCATCCCGACATCAAGCCGCTCTTTCCCGATCCGGTGGCCGAGGGCGTGCGCTATTACCGCAAGACCGGGCTCTATCCGATCAACCACGGCATGGTGATCCGGCGCAGCTCGCCGAGCAGCATCCCGTGGGCGGTGCTCAATCTCCTCAAGGCGTTTGAGCGGCCAACGAGATCGCCGAGGCCGAACGCCTGGAGCATGTGGAGTATCACCTCGACACCGGCGCCCTGCCGCCCGAAGCGCGCGCCGCGCTCAGGCAGCCGATCATCCGCCACGGCATCAAGGCCAACCGCAAGGTCCTCGAGACCGCCGCACAATACTCGCACGAGCAGGGCCTGACGCCGCGCCTCATGCGCCTTGACGAGATCTTCGCCGCGAGCACGCTGGAGCAGTGAGCCACATTGGTATTGTCATTGCGAGGAGCGCAGCGACGAAGCAATCTCGACGACGAGATTGCTTCGCTTGCGCTCGCAACGACAACGTGGATTAAACCGGCGAGTCCGGCGGGAAGTTGGGTTTGCGCTTTTCGCGGTGCGAGGCCAGGCCTTCCCGCACTTCCGGGCCGCCGAAGGCGAGGAATTCCAGCGCGAGCGAGCTGTCGAAGGTGGGGCCGGCCTGGCGCAGCCAGTTGTTGAGCGCGTATTTGGTCCAGCGGATGGCGCTCTGCGCGCCCTCGGCCAGGCGCGTCGCGATCTTGAGCGCCTTGGCGTCGAGCTCGGCGTCATCCACCGCAAGGCTGATCAGGCCGATGCGCTCGGCCTCCGCGCCCACCAGTTCCTCGCACAGCAGGAGATAGTATTTCGCCTTCGCCATGCCGCAGAGCAGCGGCCAGATGATCGCGGCATGATCGCCGGCGGTCGACGCCGAGACGGGTGTGGCCGTCGATGATGCGGCAATCCTTGGTCGCGATGGAAACATCGGCCAGGAGGCCGCACACCAGCCCCGCGCCGACGGCGACGCCGCGCATGGCGCTCACCACCGGCTTGGAACAGTTGATCATCGTTGTAGACCATGTCGCGCGCCTCCTTCCAGCCGCGCGCGCGCACGTCGAAATCGTTCATGATCTCCTCGATCATGGCGAAATCGCCGCCGGCCGAGAACACCTTGCCGGCGCCGGTGAGAATGACCGCATTGATGTCGGGGTCGGCATCGATGTCGCGCCAGATCTCGGCCAGCTCGCGGTGCATGGCCGCGTCGGTTGCATTCATCCGCCCGTTCTCCATGGTGACGCGCAGCACCCTGGCGTGCGGCCGGTCGAATTTGAGGCGGGTGTAGCGGGCGTAACGCTCGGCGACGTGGTCCATGACGATCCCCTGCAAGACGACTGTGGCACCATTCTATGGGCTGGGTCGGAACGGCGCGACCCCGACGGCGTTGGCCGAAAGAGTTGAGAAGGGGAGTGACCGATGCGGAAGATCAAGGCGCGAGCGCTCATCGCCATGCTGCTTGCCGCCGGGGTGCTCGCGGCCTGCCACACCGTGGCCGGTGCGGGCCAGGACCTGCAGAACGGTTCCAGACGTGGAGCAGCATCAGGCACCGCCGCGCCCGCGGCTGACGCTATGATCCGCTCGACGCTCGATGCGCCAGGAACCATGGCTGCCTTCATCGTTGCCGAGATCGACGTGCACGATCCCGCCGCCTACGAGGACTACAAGACCGCCGCAGCCGCCAGCATCGCGCAGCACGGCGGCGTCTATCGCGCGCGCGGCGGCGCCGCCGAGGCGCTGGAAGGCGCCGCGCCCAAGCGCATGGTCGTTCTCGCTTCGCCGATATCGAAGCGGCGAAGCGGTGTACCACTCGCGCCGACTATCAGGCGGCGGCGAAGCTGCGCCAAAGTGCTCGACCGCGCCGCCTCGTCCTGCTCGCAGGCGTCTGATCGGTCACATCGTCAGCAGGATCTTGCCGATGTGGACGCCCGCTTCCATGCGCTCGTGGGCGCGCGCGACCTCGGCGAGCGGGAAGGTCGCATCGATCACCGGCGTGAACCGCCCGCCGTCGATAAGCGGCCACACCGCCTTGCGCACGGCGGCGACGAGGCGGCCCTTCTCGGCGACGGGCCGGGGCCGCAGCCGCGAGCCCGTGAGCTTCGCCTCCTTGTCCGCACCAGCGCGTAATCGATCGCGACCGTGCTGCCCAGCTTGAAGGCGATCATCACCAGCCTGCCGCCAGGCGCCATGGAATGCGAGATCGCGGTTGAGATAGTCGCCGCCGACCATGTCGAGCACGACATCGACGCCGGCGCCTTCGGTCTCGCGCGCGATGACGGCGATGAAATCCTCTTCGCGGTAATTGATGCGCGCGCACCGCGCCCAGCGCCTCGCAGCGGCGGCATTTTTCGCTCGTGCCGGCGGTGGCGTAAGACGCGTCGCGCCCAGCGCGTGGCCGAGCTGGATCGCGGTGGTGCCGATGCCGCTCGCGCCGCCATGGACGAGCAGCGCATCGCCTGGCTTGAGCGCGCCCAGCTCGAAGACGTTGCTCCACACCGTCATCGCACATTCCGGCAGCGCCGCGGCATCGACCAGCGTAAGCCGCGGCGGCGCCGGCAGGCACTGCACCGCGGGCACGGCGCAATACTCGGCATAGCCGCCGCCGATCAGGAGCGCCGCGACCTTGTCGCCGACGCGCCATTGCGTCACGCCGGCACCGATGGCGGCGATCTCGCCGGATGCCTCCAGGCCGAGAATGTCGGGCGTACCGGGCGGAATGCGATAGCGGCCGCGGCGCTGCGACAGATCGGCGCCGTTGAGCCCCGCCGCCGCGACCTTGATCAGCACCTCGTGATGATCGACCGGCGGGACCGGGCGCGTGACGATGCGCAGAACTTCCGGCCCGCCGGGCTCAGCGGCAATCACGGCCTTCATCGTGTCGGGGATCGGCATGCTCGCACCCTCGTGAATATGGCGGTCAGGATGCGGATCTCTCGTGCCGGAATCAATGACCGCTCCGCCAGGACCGCATGGACTTCGCAGCCGGGGTGGGGAACAATCCGCTAGAGCGATATCGGGAGTTCCGCCAATGGACGATACGGCCACCGCGCACGCGCTTCGCACCGGACCGCGCCCGACGCTCGATTTCCAGGAGCATCTGGCGGCGCTCGATCGCGCCGGGCTCGCTCGTGCGCGTCGATCGTCCGATCAACAAGGACAAGGAGCTGCACCCGCTGGTGCGCTGGCAGTTCGTTGGCGGGCTCGCCGAGGAGGATCGGCGCGTGTTCCTCTTCACCAACGTCGTCGACAGCCAGGGCCGGCGCTACGACATTCCCGTGGCGGTCGGCGCGCTCGCGGCCTCGCCGCAGATCTATGCCATCGGCATGGGCCGGCCGGTCGAGGAGATCGGTCCCGCCTGGCTCGACGCGATCGCCCATCCGATTCCGCCGGTGCTGGCGAACGCGGCGCCGTGCCAGGAGGTGGTCATCACCGGCGACGCGTTGCGCCAGCCCAATGGCGGGCTCAAGCTGCTGCCGGTGCCGGTATCGACGCCGGGCTTCGATTCCGCGCCCTATCTCACCGCGACCATGTGCATCACGCGCGATCCCGAGACCGGCGTGCGCAATGTCGGGACCTATCGCGCCGCGCTCAAGGCGACCGACCGGCTGGCGGTGCGCATGGTGGCGCAGCGTTCCGGCGGCGCCGGCGGCTTCCTGCACTGGCTCAAATACCGTGCGCGCAAGGAGCCGATGCCGATCGCCATCGCCTTGGGCTGCGGCCCCGTCGTCGTCTTCACCGGCCCGCAGAAGCTCGCGGTCGATCTCGACGAGATGGCGGTCGCCGGCGCGCTCGCGGGCCAGCCGATCCCGCTGGTGAAGGCCAGGACCATCGATCTCGACGTGCCTGCGACGGCCGAAATCGTGATCGAGGGCATCATCGACACGAGCCAGCTCGAGCCCGAAGCGCCCTTCGGCGAGAGCAACGGCTATGTCGCGCTCGAGGCCTTCAACATGCCGATGCAGGTGACGGCCATCACCATGAAGCGCGCGCCGGTGTTCAACTCGATCATCAGCCAGGTGACGCCGAGCGAATCCTGCGTCATCAAGAAAGTCGCCTACGAGCCGCTATTCCTCGCGCATCTGCAAGAATCATCTGGGCATACGCGGCGTCAGGCGCGTCGTCATGCACGAGCCCCTGAGCAATCTGCGCCCGGTGATCTTCGTGCAGTATGCGCGCGGCACGCCGCGCACCGAGGTGTGGCGCGGGCTGCAGGGCGCTGCCACGTTCCAGTCGCGCTGCGGCAAGGTGGTGATCGGGGTGAGCGAGGACATCGATCCCGCCAATACCGACGCGGTGTTCTGGTCGATCGCCTATCGCTCCAACCCGATCGAGGACGTGCACCTCATGCCCTATGGCGGCGGGGTGCAGGGCGCGCAATATGGCCCAGGGCAGCAGGACTCGGTGATGCTGATCGATGCCACGCTGAAGCGGCCGATGCCGCCTTTGGCGCTGCCGGCGCGCGAATACATGGAAGGCGCGCGCGCGATCTGGGAGGAGCTGGGCCTGGCGCCGCTATCGCCGCGGGCGCCGTGGCATGGCTACACGCTCGGCAACTGGTCGGAGCGTTGGGACCGCTATGCCAGCCGCGCCGTCGCTGGCGACTGGGAGGCGACGGGCATCGAGACCTTCGCGCTGCGGCGCGGCGACGTCATGCCCGAATCCCCCTACCGCACCGGCGAAGAAGGCGAGAAGGGCGGCGGCCGGGAGTAATCCGGGAGCAACGATAAATGGCGGAAACCGCAGCGGCGTCGCGCTTGGGCAGCGTCTTCGATGTCGGCATCAACGAGACGCTGCCTGCGGGACAGCTGCTTCTCCTGGGATTCCAGAACATCTTCGGCATGATCGGGATGTTCGTGTTTCCCGCGCTATTCGGCCGCTCGTTCAATATGCCGGTCGATCAGATCGCGTATGTGTACGGCATGACCTTCATGACCGCGGGCATCACCTCGTGCTTCCAGTCGGTGGTGCTTCTGCGCCTGCCGATCATGCAGGGCCCCTATGTCGGAAGCTTCGCGGCGATCCTGGCGCTCGGTCATCTGCCGGGCGGCGGCTTGGCGGTCGGGTTCGGCTCGTTCTTCGTCGCCTGCATCGTCTGGGCGTTCCTGGTGCTGCCGATCCGGCGCCTGAGCTTCGCCGCGCTTTTTGCGCAGTTCATGAATACGCCGCTCATCACCGGCACGATGGTGCTCCTGGCGATGTTCCAGATTGCCAACGTGTCGCTGCCCAATTGGATCAACGCGCCGCAGAGCCCGGGCTTCCCGTTCATCAACCTCATGACCGGCGCGGTCGGGATCGTCGCCTTCATCGGCGTCACGGTGTGGGGCGGGCGGCGCTGGCGGCGCGGCGCGATCCTGGCCGGGCTCATCATCGGCACCGCCGCGTTCGCCGTGTTCGTGCCGATCAATTTCGGCCGCGTTGTCAGCGCGCCGTGGTTTGTCGCGCCGCATCCCTTTCCCTTCGGCTTTGCGGTGCGGGCCGACCTCGTCGTCGTCTTCGTCCTGGTGCTGGTGCCGGCGAGCATCGGGTCGATGCCGCTGATGCAGATGGTGGCGCACTGGGGCGGGGAAAAGGCGCCGCCCACGCGCATGTCGGAAGGGCTATTTGCCGTCTCGCTCGGCTCGATGCTGGCGGCGGCGCTCGGTGTGTTCAGCCTGCAGATCTATCCCGACAATATCGGCATGATGCGCGCGACCCGCGTCGCCTCGCGCTATGCGACGCTGACCGCCGGCATTCTCCTGGTGGTGCTCGGCAGTTGCGTCAAGTTCGACATGCTCCTGGTGCTGGTGCCGGTGCCGGTGCTTTCGGCGGTGGCGACGATCCTCTTCGGCATCGTCATGGTGCACGCCATCCACATCCTGGCCCACGTCGAATGGGACGACCGCAACCTCGTCGTGGCCGGCGCGGCGCTGATGATCGGGCTGGGCGGGCTGTTCGTCACGCCCGAGACGGCGCGGCTCATGCCGCTCGCCGTGCAGCTCATCCTCAAGCAGTCGGCCGTGACCGGCGGCGTCACGCTCCTCGTGCTGCACGCCCTGCTCAATCACGGCCGCGCGGGCCACGCGGCGGCCTGAGGGGGATCGGCCATGGGCGCCAAATGGTTCGGGGCTTCGGTGAAGCGGACGGAGGATCCGGCGCTTCTCACCGGGCGCGGCACCTTCGTCGACGACCTCCATCCGCCGGGCCTGCTGCACGGCGCCTTCGTGCGCAGCCCGTTGGCGCATGCGCGCCTGGGCGCCATCGACGCCAGCGCCGCGCTCGCCATGCCGGGCGTTCACGCGGTCATCACCTTCGCCGACCTGCCGCCATCGGTGCAGAGCCAGACGCTGCCGCTGCTGGTGCCGAGCCCGGCGATCCGCCAGCCGCTGATGCCGCACGTGCTCGCCAAGGATGAGGTCGTCTTCGTCGGCGAGCCGGTGGCCTTCGTTGTCGCCGCAAGCCGCGCCCTCGCCGAGGACGCGGCCGAACAGGTTGCGGTCGCGTATGAGCGGCTGCCGGCCGCCGCCGATTGCCGCGCCGCGCTCGAGCCCGGCGCGGCGCTCGCCCATAGCGCCAGTCCCTCCAACGTCGCGGCACAGGCGGTCATCGCCGTCGGCGATGCCGATGCCGCTTTTGCCCGCGCGCCGCACGTCTTCCGCGAGCACATCGATCAGCACCGCGGCGGGCCGTTCTCGCTCGAATGCCGCGGCATCATCGCGGCGTGGGACCGCGCGGCGCAGCATCTCACCGTGCATGTGAGTTCGCAGTCGGCGCATCGCCAGAAGCGGGTGATCCTCGACCTCCTCGATCTCGGCGATCATCAGGTGCAGGTGGTGACGCCCGATGTCGGTGGCGGCTTCGGACCGAAAGGCGCGTTCTATGCCGAGTACGGCGCGGTCGTGGTGGCGTCGATGCGGCTCGGCCGGCCGGTGAAGTGGATCGAGGACCGGCGCGAGAATTTTCTCGCCACGCACCAGGAGCGCGACCAGCATTGGGACGCCGAGATCGCGCTCGAGGCCGACGGCCGCATCATCGGCGTGCGCGGCCGGCTGGTGCATGACGCCGGCGCCTATATGCCGTGGGGCGTAGTGCTGCCGTGGATCGCCGCGGCGACCGTGCCGGGCCCCTATGTCGTGCCGAACTACCGCATGGAGCTGGTGGTCGGCTTCACCAACAAGATCGCGACGACGCCGGTGCGCGGCGCCGGCCGGCCCGAGGCGGTGGTGGTGATGGAGCGCCTCATGGACCGCGCCGCGCGCGAGCTTGGTCTCGATCCGGCCGAGCTGCGCCGGCGCAATTTCATCACGCCCGACCAGATGCCCTACAATGTCGGCATCATCTTCCGCGACGGCCGGCCCGTCACCTACGACAGCGGCGACTATCCCGCCTGCATGGCACAGGCGCTGGCGGCGGCCGATTACGCCGGCTTTCCGGCACGCCAGGCGCCAGGCGCGCGCCGCCGGGCGCTATCTCGGCATCGGCATCGCCAACGCGGTCGAGGGCACCGGGCTCGGGCCATTCGAGAGCGCGACTTTGCGGGTTGCAACCAATGGCCGCGTCGCGCTCTTCACCGGCGCCACGCCGCAGGGACAATCGCACAAGACGACGCTGGCGCAGGTGGCGGCGGATCAACTGGGCATCGCGCCCGACACCATCGACGTGGTAACCGCCGACACCGCGGCGATCGCGCTCGGCGTCGGCAGCTTCGCCGCGCGGACCGCGGTCAAGGCCGGCAACGCCGTCCACATCGCCGCAGGCGCGGTGGCGGAGAAGCTCAAGCTCCTTGCTGCCGAGATGCTCGAGGCCGCACGCGGAAGATCTCGAGCTCGCTGATGGCCACGTCCAGGTCAAGGGCGTGCCGGCGCTGAAAAAGAGCTTTCGCGAGATCGCCGTGCGCTCGCTCGGTATGCCCGGCTTCGCCATGACCGGCACGCCCGGTGTCGAAGGCACCAGCTATTTCACCCCGGATCAGTCGACCTATTCCAACGGCGCCCATGTCGCCGAGGTCGAAGTCGACATCGAGACCGGCGCGGTCACGGTGCTGCGCTATACCGTCATTCACGACTGCGGCAACGTCATCAATCCGATGGTGGTCTCGGGCCAGGTCGTGGGCGGCGTCGCGCACGGCATCGGCAACGCCTTCTTCGAGCGCATGCTCTATGACGACGAGGCACAACCCGTCACCACCAATTTCGGCGAATATCTGCTGCCGACGGCGCCGGAGGTGCCGCACATCGATCTCCATCACATGGAGACGCCGAGCCCGCTCAATCCCCTGGGCGTCAAGGGCGCGGGCGAGGCCGGCACGATCTCCTCGATCGCCGCGCTCATCGGCGCGGTGGAGAACGCGCTCGCGCCGTTCGGTGTCCATATCGCCGAAGCGCCGATCACGCCGCCGCGCATCGTGGCGTTATTGCGCGCGCGGTGCGGCGCCTGAAGAGTGCATCGCAGACTGGTTGTTGCTATATATTCGGCCAAACCGTTTTAGGAGGACAGGATGGGCCATACCCTCGAGCAGTTTGCCGCGACGTGTCACCGCATCCTCGCCGAAAATCCGGGGCCCGACGGGCGCCAGAAGGTCTGCGCCGTCCTGGAAGATGTGCTCGCCGACCAGGAGTTCATCGCCAAGCACCTGGGTGCCGATGTAAGCGACCGCCAGATCCTTTACGAGGATCCCGAGCTCGGCTTCTGCATCCTCGCCCACAACTATCCGGGCGCGCGCGACAGCAATCCGCACGATCATGGGCCCTATTGGGCGATCTATGGCCAGGCGCGCGGCGAGACCATCATGACCGACTGGGCCCTCGTGGAGCCCGCCGGCGAAGGCAAGCGCGGCAAGGTGCGGCATGTCCGCGACTATGCGCTGCGGCCGGGGATGGCCCATGTCTATAACGAAGGCGATCTGCACTCGCCGCGGCGCGAAAGCTCGACCAGCCTCATCCGCATCGAGGGCCGCAACCTCGACCACGTCCGCCGCTTCGGCTACGACAAGGTCGCCTAAAGCCCGAGCGCGCGGCGGAACCGGAGCTTCAACGCGACGCCGTCCCTGAGCGGCAGGAAGCGCGGGTGATCGTCGGCGGTGATGCGCACGCGCGCGAAGAGCGTCTCCTCGCTGCGCTGAATGAGGTCGGCCAGGTGCGCCAGCGCGCTCTCGTCGGCGACCTCCATCGTGCGGGGGATACCGCATCCGCGGGCGATCTCCGCGAGGTTGGCGGCACCGGCGGTGTGGCTCGGCTGCATGCCGGTCTCGCCGAAGACGCCATTGTCGAGCACGACGACGGCCAGATGCGGCGGCCGCTGCGCCGCGACGGTGGCGAGCGAGCCCATCCCCATCAGCATCTCGCCATCGCCGGTGATCACCAGCACGCGCCGCTCCGGCCGCGCCAGCGCAAGGCCCAGCCCGATCATGACGGCGCCGCCCATCGCGCCCCAGAGATAGAAATTGCGGTCGTCGTCGCCGGCCGCGCCGACATCGTAGGTGGCCGAGCCGAGCCCGCTCACGATCAGAAGCTCGCCCCGGTCGGCGAGAAGACGCTTTACCGCCTCGCGCCGCTCGAGCATCGCATCACCACCGTTTGCAGCCGATGAGGCGCTGCGACAGCAGCACCGCGGCGGCAAGCTCGCCGTCGAAGGCCATGTCGAGCGCGGCCGCCACCATGTCGTCGACCTCGTCCGCATGCTCGGCGCGATAGACGAGCACGTCGCAGAGCTTGAGCACGTCCGGCGTGGCCTGGCCCATCGGCACCTGCCAGGAATTGAACTCGCCCCACTCGCCGCGCATGGTCACCAGCATCAGCAGCGGGAAGCGGCATGCCCGCACCAGCGACAGCATGTTGACGCAATTGCCGACGCCGCTCGACTGAAACAGCAGCGCCGCCCGTGCGCCGCCAAGCCACGCGCCGGCCGCCAGCGCCACCCCTTCCTCTTCGGTTGTGAGCACGACGTCGCGGATTTCCGGGTCGGCGCGGCTCAATTCGATGAGGCGCGAATGCCCGGCATCGGGGACATAGCCGACCTGACGGATGCCGCCGCGTTTCAGTGCCGCGAAGACGCGGTCGGGCCAGGGATCGGAGGCTGGGGTTTCGCTCATCGCGGCTGCCGCGCGTGGATCATACGCGGCGCTCCGCCGGCTCGGCCGCCGCCGCGAGCGCGGGTGTGATCTGCCACTTGAGGAGCAGGACCAGCACCACCGAGAGCAGCGCCGGTGCCCCGAAGGCGAGCCAGATCTGGTTGCTGGGCCAATGCCGTCCCAGCAGCACGCCGCCGAGCAGCGGGCCGACCGATGCGCCGGCGCGCCCGAAGCCGTATCCCCACCCCGAGGCGGTGCCGCGCACCGGGGTCGGGTAGCTCAGCACCATGAGGGCGCCGATCCCCGCATTGGTGCCGCTGGCGATCGCCGCGGTCAGCGCGATCAGCAGCAGGAGCGGCGCGAACGCCCACACCGAGGTGGCATAGCCGAGCGAGCCGACGCAGATCGCGAGCAGCACATAGCCCCAGATCTGCACCGCGTAGGGGCCGGTGCGCTCGATGATGTAGCCGAAGACGATCGGCCCGATGACGCCCGCGAAGCTCCAGATCGACAGCGCAATGCCGGTCTGCTCGACCGAGGCGCCCTTCTCGCGTAGCAGGCTCGGCAGCCACGACACGCCGAACACGATGACGAGAAAGCTCAGAAAGAACGTGATCCAGAACAGGATCGTCATCACCGCCCGGCGGTCGCGGAAGAGATACTGGACCGGCACGCCGGGCAAGCGGATATCATTGACCTCGTAGTTGCGAGCGGACGGCGCGCCCATCGCGGCGGCGATCCCGCTGATGCGCGCCGGCTTGGCGCCGCGCGCCACCAGGAAGGCGGCGGATTCGGGCAGCCACACGAGCAGGATGACGACGAGCACGAGCGGAATGATGCCGCCGCAGAGATAGACCGACTGCCAGCCGTAGCGCGGCATGAGAAAGGAGCTGGCCAATCCCGCGACAATGCCGCCCGCCGGCACGATGCCCCAGAACAGCGTGGTGATGAAGGCGCGGATGCGCTTGGGCGCGTATTCCGACACGAGCGCCACGAGGCTGGGTGCGGCGCCGCCCATGCCGACGCCGGTGATGAAGCGAAAGGTCACCACCTCGCCATAACTCGTCGCCGTCGCCGTCAGCAGTGAGAACACGCCGAACACGCACGCCGCGGAAAGGAGCGTCTTTTTCCGGCCCCAATAATCGGCGGGCGGCCCGAAGATGATGGCGCCGGTCATGATGCCGAACTGGCCCGCGGCGAAGAACGTGCCGAAGGTGCTCATCGGCAGCTTGAGGGTCGCTGCGATCGAGGGGGCGGTGACGCCCGCCAGCAGCGAATCGAAGCCGTCGAACATCACCAGCAAGCCGGCGAGAATGAAGATGCGGAACTGGTACCCGGTGATGCGGTTGTTATCGATGAACCGCGTGATGTTGAGTGTACCGTTCGACTGCATCTTCTTCCCCTGCCGCCGTTGGTCTTGCTGCCGTCAGAACTGGCTGCCCGCCGGGCCAAGGCCCAGCAGGAGGCGTCCGAAATTGGTCCCTGATGCGTCCCAGTTCAAGCTGACATGCATCGCCGCCGCGGTGAGGTCGCGCCAGGCGCGCTGCAGCCGGTTCGACCGGAAAAGCCCGTTTCCGCCGCTCGCGCGGAAGAGCGCCTCGGCCGCGTCGAGCACCAGGCGCGTCGCATAGGCAAGATCGGCCTTGTTCCGCGCCCGTGTCTGCGCCGATAGCTCGCAACCCCCGGTGGCAACCGACGCCATGATGTCGCGGCAATCGCGCAGAACGACGAGCCGCGCCGCGTCGATGGCACAGGCGGCTTCGGCGGCACGAAGCTGAATCGCCGGAAGCTCGGCCATGCGCTTGGGCTGGCTCTCGATGCCGCCGACGGTGGCCCGGCCGCTGGTGGCGGCAAGAAAGTCGTCGAGCATGCCCGCCGCCATTCCCACCGCCGGCGCGCAGAGCGCGATCGAAAGCCCGGCGAACAGCGGAACGCGGTAGAGGGGCGCGGGGTTGAGCGCAAGGCCGGGCGCATCGCCCGATGCCGCTTGCGTCAGCCCCAGCATGCGGTGGGCCGGGACAAAGGCGTCCGCGACGATCACGTTCTTGCTGCCGGTGCCGGCCAGCCCGACCACGTCCCATTGGTCATCGATGGCGGCATCGGCGCGCGGCACCAGCACCAGCGCCTGATGTGTGGGCGGCGCCGATGCGTCCGGGCGAACGGCGACGCCGAGCTTCAGCCAGTCGGCATGGTCGCAGCCGCTGACGAAGCTCCAGGCGCCGCTGACGCGCCAACCGCCATCCGCCGCCACCGCGATGCCCGATGGCCGCGCCGAGCCGGCGACAAGCGCGTTGGGATTGCTTCCCCACACGTCGTCTTGCGCCGCTGCGGGGAACAGCGCGACGACCCAGTGGAGCGAGCTCATGACGCTGTAGACCCAGCCGGTCGCCCCGCATCCGCGCCCGATTTCCGCGCCGATGTCGAAAAAACTCGCCCAGTCGCATTCGAAGCCGTGATAACGGCGCGGCTGAAGCACGCGGAAAAGGCCGGCATCGACGAGCGCCGCGATGCTGTCGCGTGGCACCCGGCGATCGGCCTCGGCCGCGATCTGGCGCGCATGAAGCATCGGAACCAGCGCCTGCGCCCGCGCCAGCAGCGCCTCGGCAGAAGCGGCCGGGGCGGTGCTCTCCATGTCGAGCGCCGGCATCACAAGGTTCTCCAGATCGTCTTCGGTCAGTCTTATGCGCGCTCTCCACCCCTGTCAACGCGACGACCCCGTGCGGTGGCGTTATCCGCGATTGCTCCGAGGCGTGCGGGCAAATAGTCTAAGCCCGAGAAATCATTCGGGGATCGATGCGGGCGTGATGCGGCCGGAAACGATCGAGCTTGCGGCGGACGTGCTGGTGATCGGCTCGGGCGCGGCCGGCATGACAGCGGCGATTGCAGCCGATGCGGCGGGCGCCGACGTGCTCATGGTCGATCGCAGCCTCATTGGGCGCGGCGGCGCCACCGTCATGGCGCAGATGACCGTCGCCGTCGCCTTGGGCGAGGAGGTGCCGGATCACTGGCGCCATCATCTCGCCGACACGCTCGCCGCCGGGCGCGGCCTGTGCGACGAGCGGCTTGCCGGCCTCCTGTGCGAGCATGGCCCCGCGGCGATCCGCCAGATGGAGGATTGGCATGTCGGCTGGGCGCGGCATGAAGACGGCCGCATCCGCCAGGCCCAGGCGCCGGGGCATGACCGGCCGCGCTGCGTCTATGTCGATTTCCTGTCGACCGGGCCGGCCGTCTCGCGCACGCTGCGCGCCCAGGTGCAGCGCCAGCCGCGCATCCGCCGCATCGGCGATCTCGCGATCACCGATCTCATCGTGACCGATGGCGCCGCGGCCGGCGCGGCCGGGTTCTCCGTCAGCAGCGGCGCGCCGGTGGCGATCGCGGCGAAAGCGGTGATCGTCGCCACCGGCGGCCTCACGCGGCTCTATCGGCGCAACAGCGCGTCGGCCAACATGGGCGGCGACGGTTATGCGCTGGCGCTCGCGGGCCGGGGCCGAGCTCGTCGACATGGAGTTCGTGCAGTTCTTTCCCATCGGGCATCTGGCGCCGCGCCTCATCGGCATGGACCCGATCATGTGGGACCCGTTCCGCTACAAGCTCGGCGGGCGGCTCCTCAATGCGGACCGGCGCGAATTCACCGACGATTACGGTGTGACCGAGGACGGCACCTACCGCGTCACCCGCGATCTTGCGACCTATGCCATCCTCAAGGAGGTCGAGGCCGGGCGCGGCTCGCCCGCGGGCGGCGTCTATCTCTCGTTCCAGCACGTGCCGCCGGCGCAGTTGCGCGAGGCGTTCGGGCCGGTGATCGACCGGCTGGCGACGCAACGGCATCGATCTCGCGCGCATGCCGGTCGAAGTGGCACCGATCGCGCATTACCACATGGGCGGCATCCGCGTGTCGTCGGCGCTGGAGACGCGCATTCCCAATCTCTTCGCCGCCGGCGAGGCGATCGGCGGCGCCAACGGCGCCAACCGGCTGTCCGGCAACGCCATCACCGAGGCGCTTGGTATTCGGGCGCATGGCGGGCGAAACTGCGGCCCAGCGCGCGCGCCTCATGCAGCGATCGCGTTTGAACGCGCGCGATGCGGCGCCGGCACTGGCGCTCGTTGCCGTGCAGGGTGCCGCGTCGCCTGCATTCAATCCGGCGGCACTCATCGCGCATCTGCAGGGCGTGATGAGCCGCCGCGTCGGCCCGTTCCGCACCGAGGCGGGATTGAGCGAGGCGCTGGCCGAGATCGCGCGGCTCGCGGCGGCGCTCGGGACCCACCCCGCCGGCGCGGCGCAGGCGTTCGACACGACGCGGCTCGACTGGTTCGATCTGCGGAACATGGTGCTCGTCGCCGAAGCGGTGGCGCGCGCGGCCCTTGCCCGCACCGAAAGCCGCGGCGCGCATCAGCGCGAGGATTTTCCGACACTCGCCGATGCCTGGGCGCATAACCAGACGCTGCAGCTGGCCGATGGCGCGCTGGTGCTGGCGCGCGTGCCGGCCACCGCGACGGCGGCGGCGCAATGAGTCTCGTGGCGCACCTCCTTGTCCGCCGCGGCGGCCCCAACGAGGCGGCGCGCTGGGACCGCTTCGCGGTGGCGTTCGAGCGCGGTCAGTCGGTGCTCGACGGGCTGCGCCGCATCCGCATCGACGAGGACCCGACGCTCGCGTTCCGCTTCTCGTGCATCAATGCCAATGCCTGCAAGGAGTGCATGATGCTGCTCGACGGCAAGGTGGTCTATGCCTGCATGGCGCGGCTGGAGCCGCGGGAGATGCGCCTGGAACCGCTGCCCAACAAGACGCTGCTGCGCGATCTCGTGACGGAGATCGCACCGCCGGACGAGCGTTTGGGCCACCCGCGCGCCGGATCGTGAGCGGCTTGCAGCATATCGGCCGCTCGGTTCTGCGCATCGAGGACCCGCCGCTGCTGCGCGGCGAGGGCCGCTTCGTCGACGACATCGTCATGCCCGGCCTGCTGGAGGCCGCGATCGTGCGCGCGCCGCACGCGCACGCGCTGATCCGCAGCATCGATGCTGTCGCCGCGCGCGCCATGCCGGGCGTGGTGGCGGTCCTCGCGTTTGCCGATCTGGCGCCCCATCTCACCATCGCGCGCATGCCGATCCAGTTCCGCAGCTCGCTGCTGCCGGCGGACTGCACGCCCTATCCGCTCGCCAAGGACGAGGTCGCCTATGTCGGCGAGCCCGTGGCCATCGTTGTCGCGGCGACGCGCTATGCCGCCGAAGACGCCGCCGCCTGCGTCGCGGTCGATTACGAGGTGCTGCCGGCTGTGTCGGACTGCCGCCGCGCGGTCGAGCCCGATGCGCCGCGCGCGCATGCCCATCGCACCAGCAACGTGCTGGCCGAGATCCGGCAGAATTATGGCGACGTCGCGGCGGCCTTCGCCGCTGCGCCGCGGCGGCTGACGCTCGCCCTCAAGCAGCATCGCGGCGCGGCGCATCCGATCGAGGGCCGCGGCGTCCTCGCCGCCTACGATGCTGGCGAGGACCGGCTCACGGTGTGGTCCTCGACCCAGCTTGCACATGAAGTGCGCTCCGTCCTCATGGCGATGCTCGGACTCGACGAGAACCAGGTGCGGGTGGCGACGCCCGATGTCGGCGGCGGCTTCGGTTCCAAGTACGTGGTCTATCCCGAAGAAGTCGTCGTGCCGCTGGCGAGCCGGATGCTGCGCCGCCCGGTGAAGTGGATCGAGGACCGGCGCGAGCATTTCCTCGCCGGCATCCAGGAGCGCGACGAATATTGGGATCTCGAGGCCGCCTTCACCGACGGGGGGCGGCTCCTGGCCGTGCGCGGGCGGATGATCCACGACCAGGGCGCCTATACGCCGCAGGGCATCAACCTGCCCTACAACGCCTCGACCGCCTTTCCCGGGCCCTATGTGCTGCCGGCCTATGCGCTCGACGTGCTCGTCGCCGAGACCAACAAGGTGCCGGTGCTGCCGGTGCGCGGCGCGGGCTATCCCGAGGGCGCGTTCGCGATGGAGCGCACGCTCGACCGCATCGCCCAGGCGCTCGGCCTCGACCGCGCCGAGATCCGCCGCCGCAACCTGGTGCCGGCAGATCGGATGCCCTATGCCACGCCGCTCAAGAGCCGCTCCGGCGCGGCGGTCGCCTATGACAGCGGCGATTTTCCCACGACCATGGCAGACCGCGCTCGCGGCGCTCGACTATGACGGCTTTCCCGCGCGTCAGCGCCGGGCGCGGGCGGCCGGGCCGCCATCTCGGCATCGGCATCGGTAACGGCATGAAGGGCACCGGGCGCGGGCCCTTCGAATCGGCGCTGGTGCGCATCGGCCGCTCCGGCCGGGTCATGCTCTATACCGGAGCGATGCCGATGGGGCAGGGGATCAAGACCGCGCTGGCGCAGATCTGTGCCGAGGCTCTGGGCATAGCCCCCGAGGCGGTCACGGTGACGGCCGGCGATACGGCGACCATCCCGCTCGGCATGGGCGGCTTTGCCAGCCGCCAGACCGTGACGGCTGGCTCTTCGACCCATCTTGCCGCCAATGCGGTGCGGCAGAAAGCGCTGGCGGTCGCGGCGCATCTCCTCGAGGCCGCGGTCGAAGACCTCGACGCTGCAAGACGGCCGCATCGAGGTGCGCGGCGTTCCCGGCCACGGCGTCACGCTGCGCGAGGTGGCGACCGCGCTCTCCGGCGATCCCGGCTATGCCATGCCCGGCAAGTTCGAGCCGGGCCTGGAAAGCTTTCAGAACTTCATGCCGGACGCACTCACCTATGGCATGGCGACGCATGCGGTCGAGGTCGAGGTCGATCCCGCCACGGCCGCGGTGCGTGTGCTGCGCTACGTCGTCGCCAATGATTGCGGCCGCGCCGTCAACCCGATGATCGTCGAAGGCCAGATCGTCGGCGGCGTCGCGCATGGGATCGGCAACGCGCTGTTCGAATGGGTGGGCTACGACGCCGACGCCCAGCCGATCACTACGAATTTCGGCGAATATCTGCTCGCCACCGCGCCCGAACTGCCGCATATCGAGGTGGCGCTCCTGGAATTCCCCTCGCCGCTCAACCCGCTGGGGGTCAAGGGCGTGGGCGAGGCCGGCTGCATTCCCGCCGCCGCGGCCATCGTCGCCGCGGTCGAGCATGCGCTCGAGCCCTTCGCCATCCGCATCGACGAGACCCCGATCCTGCCGTCGCGTCTCTTCGCGCTCTTGGGCGGTCATTGACCGAGGCCGCGCGGCGGCGATAATCGGGGGCTGGGCTTATCCAGCGAACGGGAGAAGAATCATGGCCGTCGCCCGCCATGCGATGCCGCCGGACGTGGCGTCGCTGTCGCTCGAGGAGATCGCCGAGCGCTATATCGGCCGCTTCCGCGACAAGATCCCGGACTGGGCGGCCTTCGAGGATGCGAAGATCGAGGGCTATCGCCGCGCCCAGCACCGCTTCATCGGCGCCGGCGGCTCGGGCAAGCACGACGATCCCACCGTCATTCCCGCGCGCGCCTTCACCTTGAGCATGATGTATGTGCTGCCCGGCCAGGGCAACGCGCCGCACACGCACGAGGTCGAGGAGGTCTTCTTCGTGCTGCAGGGCCTATCTCACTGTCTTTGTCGAGGACGAAGCCGGAAACCGCGTCACGCGCCGGCTGGGACCCGTGGGAATGCATCGCCTGCCCGCCCGGCGTCATTCACGGCTATCAGAACGAGAGCCTGGAGCCCGTCTATTTCCAGGTCATGCTGGGGCGCGCCCAGCCGGAGGCCATGGGCTATGCCGACGACGAGCTTTATCGTCGGCGCGACGCGCATCTGAAGGCCGGGTGATCCGCACCGCACCCCTCGTGCTGGTCGCGGTGCTGTGCGCTCGGCGGCTGCTTTGGGCACCACGATCGCGACGCGCCCGCCGGACCGATCTACAGCCCCAACGGCGAACCGCTGAGCGGTGGCCCGCTCGGACATCCCGCGTGCGATGCGGCGATGGCGCGCTGGTTCGATCGCGTCGATGCCGACCATGACGGCACCATCGACCTCGCGGAGTTCCTCGCCGATGCGCGCGCGGCAATTCGCCGCGATGGATCTCGACCAAGGACGGCGTCCTCGTCCCGGCGGAGCTGGCGCAGTACCGGGCTGCCCTATGCGATGCGCGCCGCTGCGCCAGGAACAGCGAGCCGCCGGAGCTCAGAATCGCGGGCAGCGCGGTGTCAGTGAACGTGGGGGCGACCGCAGCGGCGATTCCATGCCCACTTCTCTTGACCGCCCCGATCCGGTGATGATGGCCGATGTGACCCTGCGCAATCGCGTCAGGCTCGACGAGTTCATGACCTATCCAAGCGCAACTTCACCGCCTCGATGCCAACCACGACGGCCGCCTCAGCCGCGACGAGGTGCTTGCTACCTGCAAGGGTCAGCCCTGAGCGTCAAACCCGCGCGATGCGATTGCGGGATCGGGAGCGGCACGTATACTTGAGCTGCGGTCACGCCCCCGTGCGAGGATGGCGCACCATGCCCGACACTGCGCTGAACGAGCCCGCGGATGCCAATCTTGCCGCGCGCCTTGTCTGGCCCGAGGAAGGGCTCGCGCCGCATTCCGGACTGGGTCTATACCAGCCAGGAGATCTACGACGCGCGAGGTCGAGCGCATCTTCCACGGCCGGTGCTGGAACTTCGTCGGCGCTCGAGGCGGAAATTCCCGCGCCCGGCGATTTCAAGCGCTCCTTCGTCGGGCCGACGCCGGTGGTGGTGGCGCGCGGCGGCGACGGCGCGGTCCATGTCTTCGAGAACCGCTGCGCCCATCGCGGCGCCGAATTCTGCCGGCGCTATCGCGGCAATGCGCGCGAGTTCGTGTGCCCCTATCACCAATGGACCTACGACCTCGGCGGCAACCTGCTCGGCGTGCCGTTCCGGCGCGGCATCGACGGCGAGGGCGGCATGCCCGCGAGCTTCCGCCTCGAAGAGCACGGCGTGCGCAAGCTCGCGGTCGCGACGCGCGGCGGCGTGGTCTTCGCCATCTTTCGCCGCCGACATGGAGCCGCTCGAGGATTATCTCGGGCCCGGCGATGCTCGCCGATTTCGATGCCGTCTTCGACGGCCGCAAGCTCAACATCCTCGGCTATTACCGCAATACGGTGCCGGCCAATTGGAAGATGTATCACGAGAACCTCAAGGACCCCTATCACGCGACGCTGCTCCATTCCTATCTCGTGACCTTCGGTCTGCTGGTCGCGGGCAACAAGTCGGCGATGATCGTCGATCCCAGCGGCCGGCACGGCACCATGGCGTCGGCCAAGCCCGACGAGGTCAAGATCGATGCCACGAAGCAAGCGCGAGATGCGCGCCTTTCACGAGGGCCTGCGCGCTCGCCGATCCGCGCCTCATGGAATATGTGCGCGAGTTCCGCTCGCCCTGGTCGGTGACGATGCAGACGATCTGGCCTAACATGATCGTGCAGCGCGAGCTCAACACGCTCGGGCACGCGCCAGATCGTGCCGATGGGCCCGCACGGCTTCGCCATGATCTGGACCATGTTCGGCTATGAAGGCGACAGCGAGGCGATGATGCGCCACCGGCTGCGCCAGGGCAATCTCATGGGGCCGGCGGGCCTCTTGGGGCTCGAGGACAACGAGGCGATGAAATTCGTCCAGGACGGCATCCGCAAGTCGCGCGAGGGCGCAGCCGTGATCGAGCTCGGCGGCAAGGCGGAGGGCAGCGCCACGACGCTCATCAGCGAAGTCGGCGATCCGCGCGCTCTACCGCCACTGGCGCGAGGTCATGGGGGTGTGATGCTCGCAGGGCTTCGCCAAGGCCGAGCTCGATGCCGCGACGGCGCGCGCGCTGCGCTTCGAGATCGAGGAATTCCACGCCGATTATTGCGCGGCGCTCGACGAGGACCGCATCGCCGATTGGCCGGACTTCTTCACCGCGGACGCGCTCTATCGCATCACCGGGCGCGAAAATGCCGCGGACGGAGCTTCCCGTCGGCCTCGTCTATTGCGAGGGCCGGGGCATGCTGCGCGACCGCGCGCTCGCCATCGCCAAGACCGAGATGTTCGCGCCGCGCTATCTGCAGCATCACGTGACGAACGTCCGGGTCCTGGCGCTGCGAGGGCGGGATCGTCGCGGCGCAGGCCAATTATCTCGTGCTGCAAACGCTCGTCGACGAGCGCACCACCCTGCACCAGGCCGGGCGCTATTACGACCGCTTCGTCCGCGCCGGCCGGCGCCTGCTGTTGCGCGAGCGCCATTGCGTCTACGATACGCTCCTGATCGACAATGCGCTGGTGATGCCGGTCTGAGCGCGGAGGGAGGTTCGATGCCTGGTGTTCTCGGCGGCGCCCTGGTGCCGCACGCGCCGCAATTCTTTTCGCTGCCCGAGACCGAGGACAAGGCGACGGTCGAGCGCGTGCGCACACTCATGGGCGAGGTCGGGCGGCGTCTGGCCGCGCTGCGCCCCGATGTCGCGATCGTCATCGCCAATGACCACGCCAATCAGTTCCTGCTGCACTGCACGCCGCCTTTCTGCTTCCATCTCGGCGCCGAGGTGGGCGGATCGTTCGTCGGCCGCGATTTCCGCTTCCGCGATCGCGAGCGACGGCGTCGATGCGCCTCATGCGGCACATGCAGAACGAAGGGTTCGACCCCGCCTTCACCAACAATGCCGGGATCGACTATGCCTTCGGCATTCCCCTGACGTTCCTGGGCGTCGACGCTGCCGATCGTTCCGCTCTATGTCAATTCCTACATCCCGCCGCAGCCGCCGATGCTGCGCTGCTTCGCCTTCGGCGCAGGCGCTGGCGCGCGGCGATCGCGGCCGCGGGCATCAGCGCCGTCGTCATCGCCAGCGGCGGCATGTCGCATTTTCCCGGCACCAACCGCTATTCCGAGCCCGAGGTCGGGTTCGACCGCGCGCTTTTCGAGATCCTGAAAACCGGCAATCTGCGCCATCTGCTGAGCGCTCGATGAGCGGCTTCTCGACGACATGGGCAATGTCGAGCTGCGCTCGTGGGCGATCGCCGCGGGCATGCTCGGCGAGCGCAAGCCCGACATCGCCGCGTTCGAGCCGAGCTGGCACCACACCTACGCCACGACTCGCCTTCGCTCGAGCCGCCGCAGGAGCGCAGCGATCCGCTGCACTATCCCGCCGATCCATCCCGAGCGCGTGCGCCTGACGCAGGTGCTCCACCGCCTCGCCAATGACGAGCGCCGAGCGCGCGCGCTATGCCCGGCGATCCCCAGGCCTATGCCGCGGCGGCAGGTCTGGCGCCGGAGGAGGAACGGCGCGCTCGCCGCGCTCGACCAGACGCGGATGCTGGCGCTCGGCATCCATCCCGCTGGTGTTCTTCCTGGCCCACATGCAGATCGATCACGACAGCGCAAGGCGCGGGGTAGGGCAAAATCATGGTCGTGCAAATTCCCATCACCATTGCCTGCGGCGATTATGACCGCACGCGCGCCATCAAGGACGGGCGCGTGCCGGTCGAGGGCTGCGCCGTCACCTATATTCCGCTGGAGCCGGAAGAAGTGTTCTTCCGCGCCTTCCGCTATCAGGAATTCGACGCGTGCGAGCTCTCGTGCAGCTCCTATCTGCGCGTCACCGATGCGGGCACGTCGGGCTATATCGGCATCCCCGCCTTCGTCTCGCGCGTGTTCCGCCATTCCGGCATCTATGTCCGCACCGACCGCGGCATCCGCACGCCGCAGGACCTGAAAGGCAAGACGATCGGCCTGCCGGAATACCAGATCACCGCGGTGGTATGGATGCGCGGCATCCTGCAGGACGAATACGGCGTCAAGCCGACCGACATAAGCTGGCGCTCGGGCGGTATCGAGCAGCCCGGCCGCGACGAGCGCACGCCCCTGGCGCCCATTCCCGGGCTCGATCTCAAGGCCGATTCCCGCCGACAAGACGCTGTCGGGCATGCTCGCGGCGGGCGAGATCGACGCGATGTTCAGTGCGCGGGCGCCCTCCTGCTTCCTGCGCGCGCGCGCCCCATGTCGGCCGGCTATTCCCCAATTAGCCGCGAGGTCGAGGAGGCTTATTACCGCAAGACCGGCCTCTTTCCGATCATGCACCTCATCGGCGTGAGGAAGAGCCTCGTCGAGCGCCATCCCGTGGCTGCCGACGAGCCTTTACAAGGCGTTCTGCGCCGCCAAGGCGCTCGCCATGGAAGAGGTGCGCGACATCAACGCGCTGCGCGTGACGCTGCCGTGGGTCGAGGCGGAGTGCTTGACGACGATGGCGCTGATGGGCGAGGATTACTGGCGCTACGGCGTCGAGGAGAACCGCAAGGACATCGAGACGCTGGCGCGCTATGCCCACGAGCAGGGGCTGGTCAAGCAGCGCCTCGGCGTCGAGCAGCTTTTTGCCAAGCCGACGCTGGAGATATCGAAGATATAAGGTCCTCCACAAAGCGAATGGAGGAGGGCAGGAGGAAACCGTGTCCAGCCAATCCGCCGCGTCCGGCATCACCGAGCAGGAGGCGCTGCGCTTCCATGTCGAGGGCCAGCCCGGCAAGCTCGAGATCGCGCCGACCAAACCGCTGACGACGGCGCAGGACCTGTCGCTCGCCTATTCGCCGGGCGTCGCCTATCCCTGCCTCCACATCCAGCGCGACCCGCCCTCGGCTTATGACTACACCGCCAAGGGCAATTTCGTCGCGGTCATCACCAACGGCACGGCCGTGCTGGGTCTTGGCGATCTCGGCGCGCTCGCGGCCGAAGCCGGTGATGGAAGGCAAGGCGGTGCTGTTCAAGCGCTTCGCCGGCATCGACGCCATCGATCTCGAGATCGACGACGCGCGATGTCGACGAGTTCGTCAATTGCGTGCGCTTTCTCCACCCGGCCTTCGGGGGCATCAATCTCGAGGACATCAAGGCGCCGGAATGCTTCATCATCGAGCAGCGCCTGCGCGAGCTTCTCGACATTCCCGTCTTCCATGACGACCAGCACGGCACCGCCATCATCGCCGCGGCCGCGCTCTTGAATGCGCTCGATCTCACCGAGCCGCGACTTGAAGAAGATCAAGGATGGTGGTGAACGGCGCGGGCGCCGCCTCGATCGCCTGCGTCGAGCTGTTGAAGAGCATGGGCCTGCCGCCACGACAACGTGCTCATCTGCGACACCAAGGGCGTGATCTACGAGGGCCGCCGCGACGGCATGAACCAGTGGAAATCGGCGCACGCGGTCGGCGACCAAGCGGCGCAGCCTGGCCGAGGCGCTCGACGGCGCCGACGTGTTCTTCGGGCTTTCGGTCAAGGGCGCGGTAACGCCGGAGATGGTGCGCGCGATGGCGGACCGCCCGATGGTCGCGGCCATGGCCAATCCCGATCCCGAGATCACGCCCGAGGACGTGCGCGCGGTGCGCGCACGATGCGATCATGTGCACCGGCCGCTCGGACTATCCCAACCAGATCAACAACGTCCTGGGCTTTCCCCTACATCTTCCGCGGCGCGCTCGACGTGCGCGCCTCGACCATCAACGATGCGATGAAGATCGCGGCCGCGCACGCGCTGGCGAAGCTCGCGCGCGAGGACGTGCCGGACGAAGTCGCCGCCGCCTATTCGGGCCAGCGGCTGCGCTATGGCCCCGACTACATCGTGCCGACCCCGTTCGATCCGCGCCTCATCTGGTCGGTGCCGCCGGCGGTGGCGAAGGCGGCGATGGATTTAGGGCGTGGCGCGCCGGCCGTTCGCCGATCTCGCCGCCTATCGCGACAGCCTCAAGGGCAGGCTCGATCCCACCGCCGCCAGCCTGCAGCGCATCTTCGATCAGGTCCGCGCCAATCCGCAAGCGCGTCGTCTTCGCCGAGGGCGAGGAGGAGAAGACCATCCGCGCCGCGCTGTCGTTCCGCGACAACGGTTATGGCACGCCGGTGCTGATCGCGCGGCACGAGCGCATCGCGCACGACGCTGAAGCGATTGGGCCTCGCCGACGCGACCGCGCTCGAGATCCAGAACCCGCGCCTGGCGCCGGGCGAGAGCCTACACCGAGTTCCTCTATCGCCGCCTGCAGCGCGACGGCGCGCTCCTGCCGCGACTGCCAGCGCATGGTCAACCAGGAACGCAACGTCTTCGCCGCCTGCATGGTGGCGTGCGGCGACGCCGATGCGATGGTGACCGGCGAGACGCGCAACTATTTCACCGCCTTCGACGAGGTCGCCCGCGTCATCGGCCCCAAGCAGGGCAGCCGCATCTTCGGCTATGCGCTGTTGGTGTCGCGCGGGCGCTCGCTCTTTATCGCCGACACCACGGCGCATGCGACGGCCGACCGGCGCCGGAGCTCGCCGACATCGCCATGCAGTCGGCCGCGCTGCGCGCGCCGCATGATGGGGCAGGAGCCGCGCGTGGCGCTGCTGTCGCATTCGAGTTTCGGCAATCCCGGCCACGCCGCGGCCAAGCGCGTGCGCGAGGCGGTGGCGCTCCTCGACGAGCGCCGGCCCGATTTCGAATATGACGGCGAGATGAGCGCCGAGGTTGCGCTCAATTTCGCGCTCGATGCGCGACCGCTATCCCGTTCTGCCGCCTCACCGGTCCGGCCAACGTGCTGATCATGCCCGGTCTCGACAGCGCCACCTCGCCTCGCAGCTGCTCGAGCAGATGGGCGGCGGCAAGCGCATCGGGCCGCTGCTCATGGGTCTCGACAAGCCGGCCCAGATCGTCGAGATGGGCTGCACCGTCTCCGATCTCGTCAACCTCGCCGCGCTCGCCGCGCACGAGGCGATCGCGTGACCTACGCCTTGCGCCCGGTCCGATCGTAGAAATAGACGATCGCGGCCTCGGCACAGACGAGGTCCTGCTCGGCGGTGCCGGAGGAGAGGCCGATGCCGCCGACGATCTCGCCGTCGACGGTGACGGGCAGGCCGCCACCGATGATGCTGAAATGGCCGTCGTTGCTGGTGTGGATGCCGAAGGTGCCGCTGCCGGGCACGCAGAGCTGGTTGTAGACATGCGTGCCGCGCCGGGCGACCGCGCCGGTGAAGGCCTTGTCGATGGCGATCGAAATGCTGCTGACCTTGCCGCCGTCCATGCGGTCGAAGCGGATGAGGTGGCCGGATTCGTCACACACCGCGATGCACATAGGAACGCCGATCTCGCGCGCCTTGAGCGCCGCGCCGGTGATGAGGATTTCCGCCTCCTCGATCGAAAGCCGCCTAATCGTCAGCATGGACGAGCCCCGTCTCGGCTAGGAGCGTGGTCTTGAGGAACGCCGCGAGCGCCTTGGTCTCCTCGGGGTCGAGCGCCGCATAGGGCGGGTAGGGATCGCCGACGGGAACGCCGATGATCCGCATCGCCGCCTTCATCGTCGGCGTCAGGCCGCGATGCATCCAGCGCGCCGGGAAAGAGCGCGAACTGGAGCTGATAGTCGGCCGCGCGCTCATGCTCGCCGGCGACGAAGGCGTCGATGACCGCGCGCGCGATCTGGAGGCCGGGCGGCGGCATGGTCGCGCCCGCGCCGCCCAATTGGATCGAGGCCAGCAGCATCTGCATCGTCGTGAAATATCGGGCATGGCCGGCGTGGTCGATCTCGACGATGAGGCGCGAGACGCGCGGCGAGATCGCGCGAGCTTTCCTTGATGAAGCGCACCTTGTCGAGCTTGGCGAGCGCGATCGTCGCCGGGATCGACACCTCGGCGCCAGGACCGGGATTGAGATAGAGCGTGATCGGCAGCGCGGTCTCGCGCCCCACCGCCTCGAAATAGGCGACGAGGTCGCGCTCGGTCGGCGGCCCGCCATGCGCCCGCAGCGGCGCCAGCATCTGCACGGCCGCGGCGCCCTGTGCCTCGGCAAAATGCGCGAGCTCGATCGCGGTGCGGAACGAGGGGTGCGAGATGCCGACCATCACCGGGCAGCGGCCGCCGACGTACTCGATGGTGCGGCGGATCAGCGCCTTGCGCTCCTCGAGGCTCAGATAGGTGTATTCCTGCGCCTCGACGCCGGCGGCGACGATCATGGTCGGGCCGGCATGTCCTCGATGCAGTAGTCGATCTCGCGCTCCAGCGCCGCCTCGTCTACGGCAAGCTCGCGCGTGAACGGCGTGAGCGGCGCGACGATCAGTCCGGGTTGCTCCATGGCGTCTCTCCTGCCGGGGCCGGAATTGTTGCCGGGCCGGACATCCTGTCAATGCCTGGCCGCGGCCGCGACGGCTGCATTGCCCGGGCGCTGCGGCTTCGATATGGTTCGGCGACGCTCCGCGCGCCTGGGGAGGAACCGATGCGCAAACAGTATCTCAATCCTGCCAGCCTCGCGGCCGTGTTTCGCAAGGAATTCCAGCTCTGCAACGTCAGGAAGGGCGAGACGATCGCGCTTCTGACCGAGGTCAACACGCCGCGCGAGTATGTGCTGGCCGGGTTCGCCGCCGCCGACGAGCTCGGCGCCAGCATCTTCGAGCTCGGCATCAGCAACGTGCCGGACTGGGCGCGCACCGGCCAGGACGGCTTCCGCCAATCGCCGGCGATCATGCAGGCATTGAAGGCGTCCAACCTCATCTGCGCGTTCTTTCCGCCCAACTTCTCCAACTGGCAGAAGGAAGTGCGCGCGGCCGGCGCGCGCGTGCTGTCGATCGGCGATGCGCCGGACGTGCTGGCGCGGCTCCTGTCGCCGCCGGGCCTCAAGGAGGCGGTGCTCCATGCGGCCAAGCGCTGGGGCGACGCGCGCGAGATCAGGCTGCTGTCCGATGCCGGAACCGACCTCACCTGGCGGCGCGGCGAGTTTCAGGTCAAGGTGCAGTACGGCTTTGCCGAAGAGGCCGGGCGCTATGACATGTGGGGCGCCGGCCACATCACCAACTTCCCCGACGAGGGCAGCGCCAACGGCACCGTCGTGCTGGCCCCCGGCGACATGTGGATCCTGCCCTATGTCCGCGCCTTCGAGGGCGCGGTGCGGCTGGAAATCCGCGACGGCTTCATCCGCAAGGTCGAGGGCGGGCTCGACGCCAAGGCCTTCACCACCTGGCTCGACCGCAACAAGCGCTCCGAAGATGATCTCGATCCCTATGCCGTGTCGCATCTGGGCTTCGGCCTGCACCCCAACGCGCACTGGGACCAGATCATGCTGCACGGCAACGAGCCGATGCAGCTCCAGTCGGTGGCGCGGGTGTTTTCCGGCAACTTCCTGTTCTCGACCGGACCCAACAACGACATGGGTGGCAAGCGCGACACCAAGGGGCATATCGACACGCCCATGTGCGACTGCACCGTTCTCCTCGACAACGAGGTCGTGCTGGAGCGTGGCAAGTTCGTCGACGAAAAGATGATCGTCGCGCCGCATCATGCCTGACGGAAGGATGTGACATGCCGCCATTCCGGGCCGATCATGTCGGCAGCCTGCTGCGTCCCGCCTATCTGCACGAGGCACGCGAGAAGCGCGAGAAGGGCGAGATCACGGCTGGCGCGCTGCGCGCGATCGAGGACCGGGCCATCCGTGAGGCCGTGGGCTTGCAGGAATCGGTCGGGCTGGAAGGCATCACCGACGGCGAATTCCGCCGCGCCTTCTGGCATGTCGACTTCCTCACGGGCTTCACCGGCATCGAGGCGACGCAGTCGAATTATGCCGTGACCTTCAAGGGCGAGCATGGCGAGACCGCCAACACGCGCTCGATGCTGGTGGTGAAGGACAAGATCCGGCGACCGCGGCCGATCATGGCCGAGGATTGCGCCTTTCTGCGCGCGGCCACCACGCGCACGCCCAAAGTGTGCATCCCCGCGCCTACCTATCTTCACATGCGCGGCGGGCGCAAGATCATCGACGCGACCGCCTATCCCGACGTGGAGCAGTTCTGGGCCGACATCATCGCCGTCTATGGCGCCGAAATCCGCGATCTCGGCGCCGCCGGATTGACCCATTTGCAGCTCGACGACGTGTCGATTTCCTATCTCTGCGACGAGGAGATACGCGCGAACATCCGTCGCGACGGCATCGACCCTGATACGCTGCCGGCCAAGTACACGAGCGTGCTCAACGCCATCATCGCCGGCCGGCCGGCCGGCATGGCCGTGACCATCCACACCTGCCGCGGCAACTTCCAGAGCCTGTGGATGGCGTCCGGCGGCTATGACGCGGTGGCCGAGACGATCTTCGGCGGGTTGGACGTTGACGGCTTCTTCCTCGAATACGACAGCGAACGCGCCGGCGGCTTCGCGCCGCTG
Organism: uncultured Alphaproteobacteria bacterium; assembly: GCA_963832575.1. Classification (GTDB taxonomy): domain Bacteria; phylum Pseudomonadota; class Alphaproteobacteria; order ATCC43930; family CGMCC-115725; genus DATJLY01. The sequence goes on along the minus strand of CAWHUT010000004.1, from coordinate 1,232,894 downwards.
CGCTACGTGCCGAAGGGCAAGCGCGTCGTGCTCGGGCTCGTCAGCACCAAACTGCCCGAGCTTGAATCGAAGGACATGCTCAAGCGGCGGATCGACGAGGCGGCGCGCTACGTGCCGCTCGATTATCTCTGCCTCAGCCCGCAATGCGGCTTTGCCAGCACCCATCACGGCAACCGCATCACCCCCGACATCCAGCGCCGCAAACTGGCCCTCGTCGTCGAGGTCGCGATGGAAGTGTGGGGCGCGATTTAGGCGCTGCCGTCACGCGCCGCCGAACAACAGCCCGGGATAGAGGCTGAGCCGCAGCAGCACGGAAAACAGCAGCCAGATGAAGAACGTCACGCCCGCGGCGCCGAGGATGCACGGGCCGATGCCGCGTCGGGCGCGCCAGCGCAGCGCGGAAAAGACGAAAAGCGGCACGGCGGAAAGTATTCCTACGACCACCAGAAGGGCCGCGAACCCCGCGACCCACAGGACCGCCGCCAGTTGCGGCCACAGCGCCCGCTTGTCGGCCACCGTGGTCGCCGGGTTGAGCCAGCGCGTGAGCGCCCGGCCCAGCGGCGTGGGCGTGCGCGACGCAAGATCGAGTAGCAGCAGCACGACCATGACCCAGGCAACGCCCGCGGGAAACGCCTGCACCTCTGGCTTGTAGTGATACGCCAGAGCCAGATACCAAACGGTGAGCGCCAGCGTGCCGAGCGCCGGCAGATAGCCGGTCACCTTCGAATCCGGGATTCGCTTCACCGCAAGCGCCGCCACAGCGCGCGTGCCGCCGGCCACAGCAGCAGCGCCACGATCAAGGCGAGCAGGATCGCCGAAACCCGCCGCGTCACGAAGATCGACCAGTGGCCGTCGCCCATCAGCATCGCCTGGTAGATGCTGCGCTCGGCGGTGTTGCCGAGCACCATGGCGATGATCACGGTGATGCGCGGATAGTCGAAGCGGATCATCAGGTAGCCGAGAATGCCGAAGACCGCCGTCACCACCACGTTCTCGATCGTGCCGTTGACGGCATAGGACCCGACCAGCGCCACGCACAGCACCAGGGGCGCGAGGATCTGCGCATCGACGAGCGTGACGAAGGAGAGTGGCCGCACCATGAGGAGCCCGAGCGAGGATGCCAGGATGCACGATGCCGTCATCGCCCAGATGAGGCCGTAGATCTCGGTCTGGTTCTGCGTCAGCATCAGCGGCCCGGGCTGCATCCCATGCAGGATGAGGATGCCGAGAAACACCGCCATTTCCGCGCCGCTGGGAATGCCGAAGGCGATGGTCGGGATGAGGGCGCTGCCGTCCTTGGCGTTGATCGCGGCCTCGGGCGCGATGACGCCCTTGATGTTACCCTTGCCGAAGGAATTCGGGGTCCTTGTCGGCGCGCGCGGTGAGGCTGTAGGACAGGAACGCCGCGACCGTGCCGCTCTCGCCGGGAATGGCGCCGATGAAGGTGCCGATGAGCGAGCCGCGCAGGACCGTTCCCAGATGGTGGAAGGTCTCGATGACGCCGCTCCACATCCGCGTGATCTGCACCGTCTCGGCGCTGCGCGACACCGTGCCGCCCTTGGCGAGGAGATTGATCATCTCCGCCACCGCGAACATGCCGATGAGCGCGGGGACGAGGTTGATGCCATCCCAGAGATAGTCGAGGCCCAGGGTGAAGCGCTCGCCGCCGGTCACGTCGCTGTAGCCGACGAACGAGATCATCAGGCCGAGCGCGCCGGTGACGAGGCCGCGCAACAACTTCCCATGCGAGGCGGAGGCGACGGTGAGCAGGGCAAAGACGGTGAGGAGGAAGAATTCCGGCGGCCCGAACAGCAGCACCAGTTGCTTGGCCACCGGCAGCACGGCCAGGACCGAGACGGTGCCGATGATGCCGCCCAGCGAATTGGCGCTCGCGGCCGCGCCGATCGCGAACCCGGCCTTGCCCTGCTGGGCGAGCGGATAGCCGTCGAAGCAGGTGGCGGCGTTGGGCGCGGTGCCCGGCGCATTGAGGAGGATCGCGGTGATCGACCCGCCCATGGGTATGGCGCCCATCACGCCCCCCGACAGCGCCAGCGCGGTGAAGGGTTCGAGCCCATAGGTGAGCGGCATGAGAAGCGCCAAGGCCGTGGCGCCGCCGAGACCGGGAATGGCGCCGAAGAACAGGCCGATCATCATGCCAAGCCCGAGAAACGTCAGCTCCCGGAGTTGCAGGAGCCCTGAAATCCCGCTGAGCCAGACATCGAACATGGCGGACGTTCAGCTTGGCGCCAGGTACTTCTTCCACTTGGCGAAGAACTTGGCCTGCGCGGCGAGCGTCGCGGCGGCGCGGTCGGGCGGGTCCCAGGCCAGTTCGCTGTCGCTTTTCTTGGCCCAGGCGATGATTGCCGGATCGGCCGCCGCCTTGCCCAGAGCGTCGGCGAGAATGGCCTTGATGGGCGCCGGCAGGCCCGGCGGCGCGCCGATCAGCCGCTCGAGCACGATCTGGCTCAATTCCGGCTGGCCGAGCGTGGTCGCATCCGCCGCGCCCGGCGACCGTGCTGTGCTCTTCGAAGATCGGCGATGATGCGCAATTCGCCGCCGGCCTGCATGCGCCGAAGCAGCGGCAGCGCCGTGATGACTGCGTCGCCGTCGCCGCGAATGGCCGCGACGACATAGTCGTTGGAGCCCTTGTAGCCGCCGATCATCTCCTTGTTGATGCCGAGAAGTTCGGTCGCGATCAGCGTCGCGGCATAGGCGGTCGCCTCGGGGCCGGTGGTGGTGAACTTGACCGGCCGCTTCCGCGCCAGCGCCTTGAGATCGGCCACCGATTTGATCGGCGAGCTCGCGCCGACGCCAAGGCCATAATGGTCGCGCCCGATGCTGCCGAGCCAAGTGACCTTGGCGAGGTCATACCCGGCGTGACCTTTTTCCTGGAGCACGAACATGCCGGGGATGTTGAAGATGGCGATCGTGTAGCCGTCGGGCTTGGCGCGGTAGAGCTCGTTGGTGCCGCGCGTGCCGCCGCCGGCGGGAACATTGGTCGGAATGACCGTGACCTGGTGCGGCAGATACTTCTCCATCACCGGCGCGAAGGCGCGCACATAGTTGTCGAACCCGCCGCCGGCGCCGTAGGGAACGATGAAGGTGATGTCCTTCGCGGGGTATCCATCCGCCTGCGCCCCAGCCCTCCCGGCGGCGATGAGCGCTGGCATGATCGCGCCCGCCGCGACCAGGAAATCCCGTCGTCTCATGCTCCGGTCCTCCCCCGACGTTTCTCGCATTATGCCGCCGGCGCCCCTCTAGGCTGAACCCCGGCGCCGTTCAAGACGCGTCTCAAAGCGCCCGCATCGACTGTGCCCGCCGCGCCGGCGTGCGGCAGGCAGGACTGCCGCGCATCCGCGTTGACGGTCCGCCGAGGCGCAGCCTATGGTGCGGCCATGCGCGAGACGACGATCGACATTCGCGGGCAGAAGCTGCGGCTGATGGAAGCCGGGAGCGGCGACCCGGTTCTTTATCTCCACGGCGCCGGCGGCGCGAACTGGTATCCGATGCTCGAGCGGCTGAGCGCCGGGTATCGCGTGCTGGTGCCGGAGCATCCGGGCTTCGGCCGCTCGCCGATCCCGGAATGGATGGCGAGCGTCGGCGACCTCGCCTTCTTCTATCTCGATGTCCTGGCGGCGCTCGACCTCAAATCCGTGCATCTCGTCGGCCATTCGCTCGGCGGCTGGACGGCGGCGGAGATCGCGATCCGCAACACCGCGCGGCTGAAAAGCCTGACACTGATGGCGCCCGCCGGCGTCGCCGCGACCGAGGCGCCCTACGGCGACATCTTCCTGTGGTCGCCCGAGGAGCACGCGCGCAATTCCTTCTACGAGCCGCATCTCATCGAGGAGCGGCTGCGCGCGCCTGGCGAGCGTCGATGTCGACGTGATGCTGCAGAACCGCGCGGCTGCGGCTCGGCTCGCCTGGACGCCGCGGCTGCACAATCCCGCAGCTTCCGTTCTGGCTGCACCGCATCGACGTGCCGACGCTTCTGGTCTGGGGCATCGAGGATCGGATCTGTCCGTTCTCGTGCCACCTGACCTACATGCGCGGCATTGCCGGCGCCGAGCTTTTCGCGCTGCCGCGTTCGGGGCACGCGCTCCATACCGAGCGGCCGGCCGAAGTCACCACGCGGCTTGAGGGCTTTTTTGCCGCGGTGCACCGCTAGCAGCCACGGTTGCGCCGGCGGCCGCTCATCCCACATGAAGCCTGTCGCGGACGGGCATCCTCCCGCCTGCCGGCGGGACGAGGCGATATCATGAAGAGCAGGTTCGGGCTGATGGTGGCGGGGTTCCTGGCGGTGTCGATGTTTGCCGTAGCCGTCTATCTCTGGATGTCGCTCGGCGATGTCGATATGAAACCCGCGGGGTATGTCGCGCTGGTGGGCGGCGGGCTTGCGACGCTTGGGCTGGGGGTGGGGCTGATGGCGCTGGTCTTCTACAGCAACCGCAACGGCTTCGACGACCGCGCCGGCTCATCGCCCTTGTCGGACAAGCCAGACCGGCTATGATCGCCAAGCGGGAGCGAAGGGGGAATTTATGAGCGATACGGGCGCCCACGGCGGCGCGACCCGGCGGGTACGACGGACCGTGCGGGAGCATGGGCCGGATCCGATCGACGTCCATGTCGGCAAGCGGCTGCGCCAGGCGCGGCTCCTCGGCGGCTTGAGCCAGGAAGAGCTCGGCGACGGGATCGGCGTCTCCTTTCAGGCGGTCCAGAAATACGAGCAGGGCGAGAACCGGCTGAGCGCCAGCCGCCTTTTCCGTGCCGCCGAGCTCCTGCACCAGCCGGTCTCGTTCTTCTTCGACGCGCTCGAAGGCGGGGTGTCGCGCAGGGACGAGGTGGCCTTCACGCGCGACGAGATCGACCTCGTCCGCCATTTTCGGCTGATCGACAGCAGCGATGTGCGCGACCAGCTCCTCCAGGTCGCCACGCGGATCGGCGAGATCGCCGCCGGAGCCTAAGTCGCTAGCCGGAACCCGGGCGCCGCCATTGCGTTTGCGGCGCCGATGGCGGACATCGCGATCTGGCTCGGTCTGGCGCTGCTGGTCGCGGCGGGCGTTGCGGTAACCCGGTTTAATCCGCTCGTCGTCTATTCGCGCGTGACGCTGCTCGGCCTTGCGGTCACCGCCCTGGTCGCGGTCGGCATCATCCTGGGCTTGAGCTTCTTTGGCGCGCCGCCGGTCCCACCCTCAGGGGTAATCAACCCCAACGGCGGCTGAAGAGCGCCTTCGCGCGGCCATCTTCCCCCGGCTTCGGCGATTGCTGTAGAAGGGGCCCGGCAAGTGTCGGAGTTGAGATCGATGCCCAGCACGAATCTTTGCACCCTCAGCATGGTCGCCGCCTTCTATCTGGCGGCAGCGGTGGCGCCCGCGGCGGCGCTCGACCAGGTTACCTTCGGCACCGACTGGAAGGCCGAGGCCGAGCATGGCGGCTATTATCAGGCGATCGCCACCGGGATCTATGCCAAGTACGGGATCGCGGTCACGCTGCGCCAGGGTGGGCCGCAGGTGAACCAGGCGCAACTTCTGGCCGCCGGGCGGCTCGATTTCAATATCGCCTCCAATTCCTTCATCCCGCTCAATTACGAGAAGCAGCACATCCCGATGGTGGCGGTCGCGGCGATGTTCCAGAAGGACCCCGCCGTGCTCATCGCGCATCAGGGCGTCGGCAACGACAGCCTCGCCGCGCTCAAGGGCAAGCCGATCATGGTCGGCGGCGACACCCGGGTCGGCTGGTGGCTCTTCCTCAAGGCCAAGTTCGGCTATAGCGACGACCAGATCCGCACTTACACCTTCAACATCGCGCCGTTTCTCGCCGACAAGAACGCGGTGCAGCAGGGCTATCTCACGAGTGAGCCGCTGCTGATCGAGAAAGCCGGGGTGAAGCCGAACGTGTTCCTCCTCGCCGATGCCGGCTATGCCAGCTATGGCTCGATCATCGAGACCTCGGCCAAGCTGGTGCGCGAGAAGCCCGACCTCGTGCAGCGCTTCGTTACCGCCAGCAGCGAGGGCTGGGCGAGCTATCTCAACGGCGATCCCGCGCCCGGCAATGCGCTCATCAAGAAGGACAACCCGGAAGAGAGCGACGAGCTCATCGCCTATGCCATCGCCAAGATGAAGGCATACGGCATCGTCGCCGGCGGCGATGCCAAGGCCGGCGGCATCGGCATCATGAGCGATGCGCGGTGGCAGTCCTTCTTTGCGGTGATGTCGGACGAAGGGCTCTATCCCAAGGACCTCGATTACCACAAGGCCTATACGCTGCGCTTTGTCACGGGACCGCGCGGCGCGGAGCGCGCGAAATAGGCGCGGACACCACGACGCCGCTGCCGCCAGCGGCGCAATCGGAGCCGCTGCTTGCGCTCGAACGCGTCGTCAAAGTCTTTCGCAACGGCACGACGGCCCTAGATGGCGTCAATCTCGCGGTCGGGCCGGGCGCGTTCGTGAGCCTGCTGGGGCCGTCGGGCTGCGGCAAGAGCACGCTCTTGCGCATCATCGCCGGGCTGGTGCCGCCGACCTCCGGCCGCGTGTGGCGCCGCGATGCGGGCGGGATCGGCTTCGTCTTCCAGGAGCCGACGCTGATGCCGTGGGCGAGCGTCTGGGACAATGTCTATCTGCCCTTGCGGCTTGAGGGCACGGCACGGCGCGCGGCGGTGGCGCCGATCGCGGCCATGCTCGATGCGGTCGGCCTCAAAGGGTTCGAGCGCGTCTATCCGCGCGAGCTTTCCGGCGGCATGCGCATGCGGGTCTCGATCGCGCGCGCCCTCGTCACCGAGCCGCGGCTCCTGCTGCTCGACGAACCCTTCGCCGCGCTCGACGAGATGACGCGGTTCAAGCTCAACGAGGATCTGCTGCGCCTGTGGCAGCAGCGCCGCTGCACCGTCGTGTTCGTCACCCACAGCGTCTTCGAATCGGTGTTCCTTTCGAACCGCATCGTCGTGATGACGCCGCGCCCAGGGCGCGTTGCCGCCGATGTCGCGGTCGATCTGCCCTATCCGCGCGAGGATGCCTTGCGCACCGCGCCCGCCTATTCCGAGCGCTGCCGCGCAGTGTCGCGCCTGGTTGCGGAGGCGCATCGATGAACGGCGCCGGGCGCGAGAGGATGGCGCGGTTCGCCGCGCCGGCCGCGGTGGGCGCGATCATGATCGTGCTCTGGGAGGTGCTCGTGCGCGTGGAGCACATCGCGCCCTATATCCTGCCGGGGCCGCTGGTGGTGGCCGAGACGCTGTGGACGGATGGGCCCAGCCTCATGGGCTCGCTCCTCGTCACGCTGCGGATCACGCTGGCGGCACTTGCCGCCGCGATCGTGCTGGGCGGCGGGCTCGCCGTCCTCTTCGCGCAGTCGCGGCTGCTGGAGCGCTGTCTTTTCCCCTATGCCGTCATCCTTCAGGTGACGCCCATCGTCGCGATCGCGCCGCTCATCATCATCTGGGTCAACGACACGTTCCTGTCGCTGCTCGTGTGCGCGTGGATCGTCGCGTTCTTTCCCATCGTCGCCAACACGACCTTGGGATTGAACAGTGCCGACCGCAATCTCATCGCGCTGTTCCGGCTCTATGGCGCCTCGCCGTGGCAGATGCTGATGTGGCTGCGGATGCCGTCGGCGATGCCGTATTTCCTCACCGGCGTCCGGATCAGCGGCGGCCTGGCGCTCATCGGCGCGGTGGTGGCGGAGTTCGTCGCAGGCACCGGCGGCGCCAATACCGGGCTCGCCTCGCGCATCCTCGAAGCGGGCTATCGGCTCGAGATCCCCCGCATGTTCGCCGCACTTTTGCTGTTGTCACTGACCGGCATCGCCATCTTCGCGGTGCTGTCGTGGATCTCGCAGCGGCTTCTCTCAGCCTGGCACGAGAGCGCGCTGCCGCCCGAGGAGTGACCGTCTTAAAACGGCACAACCCCGCCGGGGAGCGGCGAATGGGCGGGAAAGAAATGCGTGTGAATGAACAAGGCGGCCGCGAAGACGATGAGCGACAGCCAGAAGCGCCAGCCGAAACTCTCCGAGATATTGAGACTGTTGCGCCCGGCGAGCACGGCGGCGAACGGGATGTTCGAGGTCTTGGCAGCGAACGCGTCCCATGCTGCGCCCATCTTGCGCTTGCGCTTGGCGTCGATCGAGGCGGTGCCGAACAGCGCGAGCGCCAGGAAGGTGCCGAACAGGATCACGGAAGCCGCGTCGCCATTGGCCGCCAGATGGAACGCCGCCCAGATCGCCACCCCCCACAAGAAAGGATGGCGCGTGATGCGCAGCACGCCATGGATGGTGCCCGGTTTCGCCGCGGCGCCTTCCTGTTTCAGCGAGGTCGGATTGGGCAGCATCAAGCCCTGCACGCCAAGTACGAAGGCGAGGAGGACAACGACGATGCCCATGTCGCCCACGCCGCGGCCGAGATAATAGAGCGGCACGCTGGGCGCCGCCGGGAACGCCAGGGCGAGCCAGATGATGGCGGCGATCGACGCGAGCGAGAACAGGCCGAGATAGGCGCGTTCGCCGATCGCACCCACGATGACGTCGCGCAGGCGTGTGCCGGCGATCAGAAGATGGATGGCGAGAAAGACGCCTGCGGCTGCGATCAGCGTGGTCAAGGGAAAGCGCCCCCAAATTCACCGAACGATTTCACGCCGGGATCAAGAGTACAATGTGGTCGGCGACGGCGGCCGGACGCGGCGCGCCTTCCAGCTCGATGGCGCAGTCGGCATCGACGCGCACGCCGTGGCGGGACGGCTCGACGCGGGCAAGCGTGAGCCGCAGGCGCACGCGACCGCCGCTCGGCACCGGCTCGAGAAAGCGCACTTTGTCGCAGCCGTAGTTGATGCGCGAGGCGATACCATCGACATCGTAGATCTGGTCGCGAAGCTGCGCCATGAGCGAGAGGGTGAGGAAGCCGTGCGCGATGGTGGTGCCTGCGGGCGACAGGCGCGCGCGCTCGCGATCGACGTGGATCCACTGGAAGTCGCCGGTCGCTTCGGCGAAACGGTCGATCATCTCCTGGGTGACGGTGATCCAGCCGCTGGCGCCGATCTCTTGGCCGACCGCGGTTTTGAGCTCGTCGATCGATGTGAAGCGGCGCATGAACGGGCTCCTCGTGCGGGGAACATCATCAACTCTAGCGCAAAGGCGATGCTTGACAATCGCCGCGGTGCGCGGTACGCCGCGGGACACCGTGGTGATTTGAAGCCGACCGGCTTGCGGCCACGTTAAACACACCGCTAAAAGGTCGCGAGGCTCTTCGGAACCCTGACCCGCGCGGTCAGGGTTTTTTTCTTGACCGGTCGGCGCGGACGGTGAGGACAAGGAGAACGACAATGCCGGATTCGCCCGCCCATTTCAGCGCCGCCTGGCGCCCGCGCACGGTGATGACGCATGGCGGATTGCTGCGCAGCCAGTTCATGGAGACCTGCGAGGCGATCTTTCTCACCAGCGGCTACGTCTATCAAAACGCCGAGGAGGCTGAGCACGCCTTTGCCAATGACGGCGCGCGTTTCGTCTATTCGCGTTATGCCAACCCGACGGTGGCGATGTTCGAGGAGCGGCTGCGGCTCCTGGAAGGCGCGGAAGCCTGTCGCAGCACGGCGAGCGGCATGGCTGCGGTGTTCGCGTCGATGGCGTGCTTCCTCAAGGCCGGCGACCGCGTGGTCGCCTCGCGCGCGCTCTTCGGCTCGTGTCTGCACATCCTCAACAACATCCTGCCGCGCTATGGCGTCGAGACGGTGATCGTCGACGGCCGCGATCTCGAGCAATGGCGGCGCGCGCTCACTGCCGGCGCCAAGGCGGTGTTCGTGGAAAGCCCGTCCAACCCGACGCTCGAGATCATCGATCTCAGCGCCATCGCCGAGCTTGCGCACCGCGCCGGCGCGCTCCTCATCGTCGACAATGTGTTCGCGACGCCGCTGTTGCAGAAGCCGCTCGAGCTCGGCGCCGACATCGTGTGCTATTCGACGACCAAGCACATTGACGGCCAGGGCCGCAGCCTCGGCGGCGCGGTGCTGGGCACGCGCAAATTTGTCCAGGAGAATCTCGCGCCGTTCCTGCGCCACACCGGGCCGGCCTTGAGCCCGTTCAACGCGTGGCTGCTGGTCAAGGGGCTGGAGACGCTGGAGATGCGGTTGGAGCGCGAGATGGCGGGCGCACTGGAGGTCGCGCGCTTTCTTGCCGCCCATCGCAAGGTCGAGCGCACGCTCTATCCGGGCCTGGAATCCCATCCGCAATTCGAGCTCGGCCGGCGCCAGATGAAGGGTGCAGGCACGGTCGTCTCCCTCGCGGTCAAGGGGGGCAAAGCCGAGGCGTTCCGCTTCCTCAATGCGCTGAAGCTCATTGCCATCTCCAACAATCTCGGCGACAGCAAGAGCCTCGTCACTCATCCCGCGACGACGACGCATGCGCGCGTTTCGTCCGATCAGCGCGCGGCGCTCGGCATCAGCGACGCACTAGTGCGGCTGTCGATCGGCCTTGAAGACCCGGCCGACCTCACCGAGGATTTGGATCAGGCGCTTGCCAGCGTGTGAGGCTCAGCGCTTGGTGCGCCAGCCCAGGCCCGCTTTGCGGCCTATGCGGCCGGCCTTGACCATCTGCTGCATCAAGGCGGGCGGATGGAAGCGCTCGCCGTAGGCGCGGTTCAAGATTTCCGTGACCTCGAGCGCGAGGCTTGTCGAGACATTGTCCATGAGCTCGAACGGTCCCACGGGGTGGCCGAGGCCGAGGCGGCAGGCGAGGTCGAGATCCTCCGGCGTGGCGACGCCTTCCTCCACCAGCCGCACCGCTTCGAGGAAGAACGCGGTGAGCATGCGGTTGACGGCAAAGCCGGTCACATCCTTGACGCGAATGGGCGTCTTGCCGGCGTCTTGGGCCAGGCGCGTGACGGCGGCGATGGTGGCCTCGTCGGTATCGAAGGCGGGAATGATCTCGACGAGCTTCATGCGCGAGACCGGCGAGAAGTAATGCGTGCCGATGAAGCGCGCGCGCCGCTCGGGCGGCAGATGGCCGGCCAGCGTCGAGATCGCGATCGATGACGTGTTGGTGGCGAAGATGGCGGTCGGCGCTGCAATGCGGTCGAGGGCTTGCCATAGCTCGGCCTTGACCGGCTCGCTCTCGAACACCGCCTCGATGACGACATCGCGATCGGCAAAGCGCGCCAGATCGATGGTGGCGGCGATGCGCTGGAGCGCCGGCTCGACCGCGGCCGCCTCCCAGAAGCCGCGGGCGACGCCCTTGGCGAGAATGTCGCGCAGGCGTGCATCGGCGCGCACCAGGAGATCCGCGCTGCGATCGGCGAGCAGCACGGCGTGCCCTGCCAACGCATAGACGAGCGCGATTTCCGCCCCCATCAGCCCGGCGCCGACGACGCCGATTTTTTCCGTTCCGGCCATGGCGGAACGATGGCGGATGCGGGCAAGCTTGTCCAGATGCGGGAGGCCTCGCCGATGGACTTCCCGCGTTGCTGCGACCTACACTTTCGCTAGGGAGGATCGAGAAAAAATGCCAATCAAGAACGACAAGACCGCGATATCGCGGCGCACGCTGCTGACGGTCGGGGCGGCGGTGGGCGCGCTGCCGTTGCGCCGCGCGTTTGCCCAATCGCCGGAGCTGCGCATCGGCTTCCTCACGGTGAATACCGGGCCGCTCGCCGCCGGCGGCAAGCAGCAGGAGGAGGGCGCGGCGCTTTTCCTCAAGGAGCGCAACGGCATGATTGCCGGGCGCAAGGTCACGCTCATCACCCAGGACACCGCCGGCAATCCCGCCACCGCCAAGACCAAGACCCAGGAACTGGTCGAGCGCTACCACGTGCCGGTGATGATCGGCCCGCTCGCGACCAACGAGGCGCTGGCGATGGACGAATATATCCGCACGGTCAAGGTTCCGCTCATCACCACGACATCGGCGGCGACGGTCGATCTGAAATCGCACGCGGTCAATCCGTGGGTGCTGCATGCCTTCGGCACGGCGCCGCAGGTCACCTATCCGCTCGGCGACTATGCGGCCAAGACGCTCGGCTACAAGCGCATCGCGATCGTCGCCGAGGATTTCACTTATGGCTATGAAGGCGCCGGCGGGTTCCAGCTCGCGTTCGAGGCGGCCGGCGGCAAGATCGTACAGAAGCTGTGGCCGCCGCTCAACGCGCCGGAATACAGCCCGTATCTCGCGCAGATCAAGGGCGATGCGGACGCCATATACATGGGGTTTGCCGGCAGCAATCCGTTGCGGTTCCTGAAGCAGTTCGCCGATTACGGCCTCAAGGGCAAGGTCGGGGTGCTGGGCAACACCACCAGCACCGATGAGGGCATCCTCAAGGCCATGGGCGAGGAGGCGGTCGGCGTCTACACCGCAGGGTGGTATGCCGCGGGCCTGGAGACCCCGGACAACGCGAAATTCGTGGCCGGCATCAACGCCGCCGACCACCACGATCCCGGCTTCTACACCGCCGGCCCCTATACCGCGCTGCTCATCATCGAGGCGGCGCTTGAGGCCAGCGGCGGCCAGACGGCGGACGCCGCGCCGTTCCTCAAAGTCCTGCACGACGTGCGCCTCAGCCACGGCCCGATCGGCCCGGTGCGGCTCGACGCGTACGGCACGCCGATTCTCGATATTTACATTCGCAAGGTCGAGCGCCGCAACGGCAAGCTCGTCAACGCCATCCTCAAGACCTATCCCCAGGTGAGCCAGTTCTGGACCTACGACCCGAAGAAATTCGTGGAACAGCCACCGTTCTCGCGCGACTTCCCGCCGGCCCCAAACCTCGAATAGCCTAGAGCCAGCGCCACTGGCCGATGACGCGGCCCTGGATATAGGCCTCGTCGAGGGTGCGCTCGTAGGGGTCGTACTTGACGTTGTCGGAGGCGATCTTCACCCGCGGCGGCTCGCTGTGCGGCAGCACCTGCACGCGCTTCACCACCAGGCCCAACCCGTCCCACACCACGAAAATGCCGGGCGGGCTGGGCTTGCGGTCGCCGGTATCGACGAGCACGCGCTGGCCCGGCAGCAGCGTCGGCTCCATGCTGTCGCCCATCACGGTGATGATGCGCAGCTCCGCCGCGGGCGCGGTGGAATAGCCGCGCACGATGCCGGTCGGCACCTGCCACTGGGCGATGACGCGCTCGGCCCCGCCGGCGAGGCTGGAGCCCGCCCCGGCGCCGGCGCGCACGTCGAGCTCCTCGATGCGCAGCATGGAGCGGTCGTCCTCGCCCTGGCCGCGCCGGCGCCGCGCCTCGATGCCGGCGAGCGCCATCAGCTCCGCCGGCTCGACGCCGCCCTTGGCGAACATCGGCGCCAGCTTGCGCATCAGACTCGAGCGGCAGCAGCGCCTTGCGGAAGCGGTCCTCGTAATGCTGATAGCTCGAGCCGTGCTCCATGCCGAGCTCGTGCGCGACCTCGCGGATCGACAGCCCCGCGCGCTGGCGCAGCAGCTTGAGCTTGCGGGCGGCGGGCGAGGCGTCCGGCATGGCAGCAGTGTACGCGCGAACCGCGGCCCGGGGCAAACGCGTTTCCCCTTGACATTTGTACGTATCAAGCGGAATTATCACTTTCACAAACGTGGCACAAGATATAGTATCCCCATCGCGCCGCCGCTTTCTGAGCGCGGTGACGGGGATACTAACATGGCCGCTTATTTCGAGAATTGCAGAACATCATTGTGGGCCATCGCCAGAATGGCTTGCGTTTGTGTCAGCCAGTCTTGCAAGGGGGGAGCCGCTAGGGGTTTCGCATATCGCGAGCGCGCGGATTGGAATATCTCATCCATCTCCTTGGGAGCGATTTTCCCGTGCTTGAGAAGGGTCGCCATAAGGTGCGTCGCCAAAACCAAGGCGACATTGGCGGTTGCAGCCGTGTCCATCGCGGACGAGTTCTGGCATGATGTTGCTCCTGAGGAGGGTGACAACCCTCAGGATAGCGGCGAGGGACCGGGGCGTCATGCTCCGGTCCCTGTGCTGCCGGAGCGGCTATCTATGACGGTCGGGATTGGGGCATGCACATTCTACGATGGCGAAAAAGCCATAATCCTTTGCTGCGATTGGCAGGGCACGCTTGGCTATCTCAAATCAGAGACGACCGACAAGACGCGATGGATAGGCGGCGCTACAGCCTTGATTGCCGGCACGCTCACTGAAGCGGATGAATTGGTGAACGCCTGCGAGGCGTGCGTCAAAAAATTCCTAACTAAAACCGACGCGGCAAATACAGACCTGCATATCACGGCGCTTTTGGCTGACCTGAGGCTGGTGGCGCAGCGCAGGAAACGTGAAATTGAGCGAATATCTCGCGCTCAATGTTGGCATGGACTACGACGAATTTGTGAGCAAGGGAAAAGAGAAGCTACACGAGCATCATTACGATGCTCTTTGGCATGAGGCGCGCTCCCTTACCATTGGCGCGAGCGTTGTCTTTGCGATGTTTGACGCGGAGGGAGAGCCGATCCTTATTCGGATTGGTGCGGACGGGAAAGTGCGATGGGAGGACCAATACGTCGCCATCGGCACGGGTGGCGCGGTCGCGAATGTCGTTCTGTCTGCGCTAGATTATGACGAAGCCGCCAAGGATTTCCTGCCCTGTCTTTACGAGGTTATGCGAGCAAAGGTAGCCTCGGAAACCGATATCTATGTCGGCACAACAACCACGATAGAGGTTCTTCTCAAAGACGCCCGGCGCTTCGACGTTTCGGATGCACTTTTCAAGTACATCAAGGGAAAGGTGCGGCAGTACAAGACGCCCAAGCTCACGTTCTTGGGCGAACGGTTGACGACCATCAAATGATGATTCATCGTAGGTTACATGGCGACTCGCAAGAACCGCGAACCTGAATACACCGCAGAAGAGATAGAGCGCCGCGCGATGGACATGGTGCAGCGCTCATTCACTCTGCCACACAAAACCCTGAAGGATTTTGTGGGCAAGACGCCTCGCGCTCGCGCGATGGCGAGGCGCAAAATCAAATCTCCTCCAAAATCGAAATAAGCGCGCGCAGATGGCGTACCGCGCGCTCGTGCCGCACGCTACAGGCGAGGCTATTTATAAGTCAACCGCTTGCCTTCGCCAGCCTTGACTGCGGCAACGGTGCGCTCCATGTCGTTCATATCGCGGCGATCCCAACGGAACGATACTTCATCGCAGTACCGCGAAAGGTGCTCGCGCGAAATGTGATGGAAGCTGCCGTAGCTCGAACGCTTCAACAGAGCGTTCCAGCTTTCGGCCGTGTTGTTGTGGACGCCATCCCGCGCAAACTCGTCCTTGTAGTGCGTAACGGCGCGGTGAACGCTGCCAATTGCTTGGGGAATGTTCCGATACGCGCGATGTTCATCCGTGTGCATTTCTGTCCCTTGCTCGACATTAGCGACGATGTTGCGCAGCAACGCACCATCAAGCGGGTGCTGAACAGGGACCGCGCGAACACGGCCGCCCCCGCGCTCGACCAGAACGGCAACGGGCGTCTTGCGGTCTTTCTGCGTCTTGCGCCCATTGGTCCCCTTGCGCGGCTTTCCGCCGACATAGACCTCATCGGCCTCTACGATCTTGCCGTTGCCCCCGAGCTTCGCGCCGGTCGCATCGCGCATCGACTCCCGAATGCGATGGCAAAGAAACCACGCGCTCTTGTAGCTAATGCCAAGCGTCCGGTGCATTTGATGTGCGCTGATTCCTTTCTTCGCGGATGCCATGAGGCGATAGGCCAGTGCCCATTTAGTGAGTGGCAGATGGCTCGACTCCATCACCGATCCCGTCATGACCGTGAATTGACCAAGACAGTCTTGACACGATTTCAGCCCCTCGCGGACCTTGTGCGCCACGTTCGCCGTGATCGCGTAGATGCGGCTCGCGTCGGCATTGCCGCAATGAGGGCAAACGGGGCCGCTCGGCCAGCGCGCGGCTTCAAACCAAGCGCGGGCCTTCTCTTCGTCGGTGAAGGTCGGGTCCGTAAGGTCAATGGCGTCGGTGGTCATGGCGGCTCGTCCTTATCTGCCGCCAATTCTACCTATAGTGTCCCGTTTGTCAAGGTGATAATTCCGGTATCAAGCGTACAAATCGTACGCTTTAGCGGCACGGATTCCTGCCGCGTCGGCATTTCCGGGGAGAGGCGGCGATGGACAAGGGCGGGGGTCATGCGGCATTGTCCCACGAAAGGAACATTTCAGGAACATCTACCGCAGATACCCGCCCCGATAAAGATAATTCTGAGAATTACAACTTACACGAGCATCCGGAGCGCGGCTGCGCCTATGTCGTGACATCGGCCTCGCGCGCCGGCGCCCCGCGCTTTTGCAGCCGTGCGGCGATGCCGGGCTCGCCCTATTGCGCGGGCCATCGCGCGCTTTGCTGCGTGGCGCCGGGTTCGGCGCGCGCGGCCCGACTCGTGGCCTGCGAGGACGCCGTCGCCGCCGCGCCGCCGCCGGAGCTCGCGCATCTCGCCGCCTGCGCCGTGCTCGAGCCCGGCGATCCCGCCGAGGATGCCGACGACGTGGCGGCGCTCGCCCGGTCGCGCGCGGACGGAGACGAGGCATGATCGCGGCGGCCAAGCGCGGCCGCCCGGCCAGGCCCAAGGACCATCTCGGCCCGACGCCGGAGCGGCTGCGCCACGGCGATGTCGAGCGTAGCGCCATCGCCATCGCCGACGAGGCCGGGCGGCCGGCGCGGCCCTATCGCGCCACCGACACGCTGGCGCGGATGGTGCGCAACGGCACCATCACCCCGGCGATGCGCCAGGCCGCCGACGATTTCCGCGCCCTTTTCGCGCGCGCGGCGCTCGACCCCCTGCGCGCCGCCGACCTGCGCCGCCCGCCTGACGGCAGCGGCACCGGGCTGGCGCTGACCGAGCGCCACACGGAAGCGCGCCGCCGCGTGTGGCGGGCGCTGACCGCGGTCGGCGGCATCGCCTCGCCGGCGGGATCGTGCCTGTGGCACGTCCTAGGGTGCGAGTGGAGCGTGCGCCAATGGGCCCAGCGCGAAGGCTGGGGCGGCCGGCGGGTGAGCGAGGAGACGGCGGCGGGCGTGCTGGTTGGGGCGCTGGGGGTGTTGCAGGCGCTTTATGGGTTGTGATGGGAACTCATCCGAACGACAAGAAACGAGAAGAGCGGCATTCGAAGCAACTAACAAAACACGGTTTTTCGAGCAACGTTCGCCGGTCCGGGGGCAATTTGTCCCCTTTGGCAAAGGGTACACAAGATGTAGTAGGTACGCCAGCTTGGCTCTCTTGCCGGCGACCGTCGGTGCTGGAGTGAACCTTCCTATCTGCGATGACTGTTTACGACGAATGGCGACTAGAATCCAACCGCCGCCTCGATTCTCGGCAACGTCCCGCTAACCAGGCTGAGCGAGAATGCTCGTCATGGCGCCATATGATGGTATAACTCCCTCCCAACGCTATCTGCGGGGAGGGTACGATGGCAGAGACGAGCTCAGGCAAGCCTCCATCAAGCGAAGCCAGATTTGTGGAGCCAGTGCCCAGCTCATTGAACGCGGACGATTTTGTTCGGATCGACGCTCCCTATTTCTCTGCGACGAGTGCGCAGGTCTCCAGCACAGGGACAGAGATAACGATAGTCCTAAATCGGTTGCGGCCAATGATGCCCAAGCCGGGAGTCACAGTAGCCCCTGGCGGGCAGGTTGCTGTGAACGAAGCCATCGCTATCGTCAGCCTGAGTACGCAAATCGCAAAAGACTTGACGGTTCTTCTCTCCGATGTGATCGGCCAACTCGAAAAAGAATTCGGCGAGTTGCAGACGCCATTCCTCAAGAGCCGCGCGGCTGCGCGCCATGGCGACTAACCCTCAAATCGTCAGGACCGTTACATCATCAACTTTCTCGAATTATGTCGCGGAAGTTGATGTCTACGACACGACTCTTGTTAAAATTGCGGAATTCCATCCGCTCGAATACGAGCAAATCGAAACTGTCTTCCGAACAATCGAGACCGACGCAACGCGTCTCCACCAAAGCAAATCAAATCCGTATGCTTTGGTATTCATCAATGACAATGTCCGAAGCCCTGATACCGGCGATCCTCTTCGCGTTATCGCGAAGGTCTATGATGATGGGCGCGGCATTTTGACGACCGCGCACTATACCAGTTCGAATGACCAAGGCCCGCTGCTTTGGAGCGCGACCGGCGGCATCATCGTACCAAGATTCGTCGGCAAGAATCGGGGGACATGATGGCCCGCCTCTTTGTCTCCTATGACAGCGCTGCCGACGTACTCTATGTGCGCATGGGATCGCTTGCTCATACAAAGAACATGGAAGAAGAGGCTGGCTTGGTGCTGAGATACGATGTCGTAACTCATCATCCCGTTGGCGCCACCATTCTTGATTACAGAGAATATTGGATTCCAAAACGCCGCGCCCTAGCCGTTAGGCTGGCAGATACGTTCCATATACCGATCGGCGAAGCCGAGCGCGCGATGGATACGGCGGTCGACGAAGCATGAAGAACGAAAATAAAAATCGTATACGAACAAGATGCTGAGCGCCGAGTGCTGGAAACGATACAGCGGTCATTCACGCTGCCGCACAAACCTTTAAAGAAATTTGTTGGAAAAATCCCGCGCGCTCGCGCGATGGCACATAAGCGCGAGGCTAAGGGCACAAACTCTCCATGATGCGACGAAGCCCGCTAGGTGGCGCTGACCGCGGTCGGCGGCGTCGCCTCGCCGGCGGGGTCGTGTTTGTGGCATCTGCTGGGCTGCGAATGGAGCGTGCGCCAATGGGCCCAGCGCGAAGGCTGGGACGGAAGGCGAGTGAGCGAGGAAACGGCGGCGGGTGGTGTGCTGGTCGGCGCGTTCGGTGTGCTCCAGGCGCTTTAGCCCGCCGCGCGCGGAATACCTGCTGACCGACAAGGGCGCCGCGTTGCGCCCGGTGCTGCGCGCCCTGCTCGACTGGGGGCGGCACCATACCAGGTATCGGGCCGCGACCACCGAAGGCTAGGCCGCCCGGCCTTGAGGGGCGTGGGTGCCGAATGATTACGCATTTTCCGTTGCCATCGCCGGGGCGATGTGGTAGGTGAATGCGATCCTGAAACTTCCGCCCGGCGGCGCTCCCGCCGGGTTTTGTTTTTCGCGCGACGAGGGCGGCCCCGTGAACGAACGGCAGCGGCGCTTCGTGCGCGCCTACGCACAACACCTCGATGGCTACAAGGCGGCGGAACGCTCCGGTGAGCGCTTCCACCGCCAGGAGGTCCCGCCCTGTTTATCAGGAATCGAGCACCTCGCGCACGACGGTGGCCAGTTCAGATCTGCGATAGGGCTTGGTCAGGAATCGCACGTCCGAGGGCAGGGGTTCGACCTTGCCGTTGAGTTTGGCCGCCGGGAATCCCGATGTGAGCAAGACCTTTACGCGGGGCCAACGTGCTCTCACCTGGTCAATCAGCTTGAAGCCGTCGATTGGGCCGGGCATGACGATATCGGTGAAAAGGATATCGACAACCTTGTTCTCGATCATCGCGATTGCCGCTGTCGGGCACTCCGCTTCGAGCACCTGATAGCCAAGTTCCTTGAGCTGCCGAACGACGACGCGACGCATCGCCGCATTGTCCTCGACGACCAGCACGCACTCGTCGCCGCGGGGGAGTGCGCGATTGTCAACCGCCGCATCGGCCGCGGAATCGGCAGACGCGAACTTCGCGGCAGGTAGAGCCGAAAGGTCGTTCCGTGGCCGACCTCGCTGTAGACGTTGATGTGTCCGCACGATTGCTTCATGAAGCCGAAGACCATGCTGAGACCGAGACCGGTCCCCTTACCCTCTTCCTTCGTCGTGAAAAAGGGATCGAAGATCTGGCTCATGACCTCAGGGGCCATGCCCGGGCCAGTGTCGCTTACCTCGATCATCGTGTAGTCGCCGACGGCCACTTCAGGGTGCAATACAACGTAATTGGCATCGAGCTTTCGGTTCCTGGTGGTTATCAGTATCTTGCCTCCATCCGGCATTGCGTCGCGGGCGTTCGTCGCGAGATTCGTCAGACTCGTCTGAAGCTGAACCGGATCGACGACGACAGGCCAGACATCCGGTGCGAGGTCGAGAGAAATTTCAATTTGCTCCCCAAGAAGCCGACACAGGAGCGTGACGATTTCGGCGATAAGGTCGTTCGGTTTTACGTGTGTCGGCGCAAGCGGCTGTCGGCGAGCAAATGACAACAGACTGCGCGTCAGTGCCGCGCCCCGCTCTGCGGCGCCTAATGCTTCTGATATTAATTCGTCATCGTCGGCGGTGGTGGCCTTGCTGTCGTGCAGCATGTCGAGGTTGCCGATGATAACGCCAAGCAGGTTGTTGAAATCGTGCGCCAAGCCGCCGGTCAGAGTGCCGACCGCCTCCATCTTTTGGGCCTGGATCAGCTGTTTCTGCGTGCGGTTCCGATCCGTGATATCGACGACAATAGCGCCAATTCCAAAGATGTCGTCCTGCATCTTCACGGGGTAGAGGCTGACGAGCCATTCTCGCTGCTCGTTTGGCGCTCCAGCGGTCACCCCGTGCATTTCCATGTTGACGATAGATTTTCCTTCTTCGAGGACGGCGCGGTAGACGGGCTCGATTTGCGGCCAAACGTGAGGGACAAGCTCTGGAACGGTACGGCCGATATGGTCCTGCACCGGAACCCCATTGATCGCCGCCAAGGCTTCATTGACGCGGATGTATCGATACGCCCGATCCATGAAGCCAACGCCAATCGGCGCGGAGGATTGCAGTGTGTCGAGCAGCGCCAGCAATTCGTCGGATCGGCGGCGAGATTCGAGAAGGTCGTGCTCGATGCGCCTGCGGCGGCCGATGTCGCGGGCGATTTTCGACGCGCCGATGATCGCACCGCCAGGACCGCGAATAGGCGAGATCGTCAAAGACACATGGATATCCAGACCATTGCTGCCACGTCTGACGGTCTCGAAATGATCGACCCGCTCGCCGCGTCGTATGCGGGCAATGATTAGTTCTTCTTCATGGAGGCGGTCGGGTGGCAGGAGCATCGTAATCGAGCGCCCAAGCGCTTCGTCGGCCGCGTAACCAAAGATTCGCGTGGCTGCGCGATTCCAGCTTGTAATCGTTCCGTCCAGGTCCTTGCCAATAATTGCATCGTCAGTCGAATTGACGATAGCCGCGAGATAGTCGGAATCCATTTGCATTGATTCCTTGTCTTCCGGCTCAGTCTAATGTCCAAACCTTTCCCAGCAATCTTAGGTTGCGGGCATTATCCTTAAATTAAGGTTAAGATGCGGCGCTATGTCCACCCACCAGCCCGATTGGCGCATTATCCAAGACTTCGGCAGCGCAGGGGCGGAGTCATTACGTATTTTGCGTTGACATCGCCGGAGCGATGTGGTAGGGAAATAGCATCCTGAAAATTCCGCCCGGCGGCGCTCCCGCCGGGTTTTTTTTTGCGCGACGAGGGCGGCCCCGTGAACGAACGGCAGCGGCGCTTCGTGCGCGCCTACGCACAAGACCCCGACGGCTACAAGGCGGCGGCGCGCGCCGGCTATTCGCCCACGGCCAAGTCCTATGCCTCCACGCTTCTGCGCAAGCCCGCGATCGCCGCCGAGATCGCCGCCCGCGAGGCCGCGCGCGCCGAGCGCCGCCGCGTCACCGCCGACCGCGTGCTCGAGGAATTCGCGCGCATCGCCTTTGCCGACATCCGCGACTATGCGACGTGGGGCCCCGACGGCGTGAGCCTGCGCGCGGCCGACGAGATCGCCGACGGCGACAGCGCCGCGATCGTGGAGGTCTCGGTCTCCAGCCGGGGCAAGACGCCGCGGCTCAAGCTGCACGACAAGAAGGCCGCGCTCAACGCGCTGGCGCGCCATCTCGGCCTCTTCGACGCGCCCCCGCCCAGCGCGGGCGCCACGACGCCGGGCGACGAGACGGCGCGGCTGCGCGCGAAACTGATGGAACGCATCGCCGCGCTCGCCGCGGCACCGGAAAAGCCTGGGAACGGAGAGGATCAATGACCCCGCGCCAACGCCGCTTCGTGCTCGAGTACCTGATCGACAGCAACGGCATGAAGGCGGCGATCCGCGCCGGCTACCGCCGCAGCGGTGCGGCCTGCACGGCCTGGCAGCTCCTGCGGCGCCCGGAAGTTCGCGCGGCGATTGCGGCCGAGCGGGCGGCGCGGGCGGCCCGCACCGGGATCACGCCCGAGCGCGTGCTCGACTAGTTCGTGCGCATCGCCTTCGCCGAGATCTCGCGCATCATCGATTGGGACGGCGACGGCGCGACCTTGCGCGATTGGCGCGCGCTCAGCGACGACGAGGCCGCGGCGATCGCGGCGCTGGCGGTGGACGGGGCGGGCGGCGTCTCGGTGCGGCTCCACGACAAGGGCGCGGCGCTGGCGGCGCTGGCGCGCTGCCTCGGCGTGGTGAAGCCGCAGCGGCGCTATCCCGCCGCGGCGATCGCGGCGGCGGCCGAGATGCGCGCGCGCCTCGCCACGCAGCTTGCCGCCTCCGCGCCGGCGGGGTGAGGGGCTCGCGCCGGGCGGGCGGCTTTGCTAAGCTCCGGGCTTCACGCCCACGCGCCAAGGGAGCAAGCGATGGCCAAGGATTTCGACGCCGCCCGCGTCAAAGCGATGACGCGGCCCCAGGGCATGCCGTTTGCCATCACCAAGATCGGCCACGTGGTGCTGCATTGCCGCGACATCGAGCGCACGGTCAAGTTCTATGCCGAGGTGCTGGGCTTCAAGGTCTCCGACGTCTATCCGCACGAGATGGTGCCGGGCGGCATGGTGTTCATGCGCTGCAGCGCCGACCATCACGGCGTCGGCTTCGTCGGCTGCATGGAGGGGGAATCGCAGCACATCGAGTTGAACCACCTGGCCTTCGAGGTGGCGACGCTCGACGAGGTCCTGCGCGCGCGCGACTATCTGCATGACCGCGGCATTGCCATCGATTTCGAAGGACGGCGCCGCGCCGGCTCGCAGATCGCCATCGAGTTCCACGATCCCGACGGCCACCGCCTGGAGATCTTCTGGGGCCTCGACAAGGTCGGCAGCGACGGCCGCATCCGCCCGGCGTCGGAATGGAAATGGGCGCATTCGCTCGAAGACGCCATCGCCGACCCCTGCGCCAACCAGGACACCACGCTGGCCGACCCCAGCCTCCTCAAGCCGCGCACCGACGAAGAAAAGCGCCGCCACCTCGAGCATTCGCTGAAGACGCAAGCG
The DNA here is from genome assembly GCA_963832575.1 of uncultured Alphaproteobacteria bacterium. GTDB lineage: Bacteria > Pseudomonadota > Alphaproteobacteria > ATCC43930 > CGMCC-115725 > DATJLY01. The sequence goes on along the minus strand of CAWHUT010000004.1, from coordinate 1,209,781 downwards.
GCCAAACTGGGGACGCCGGCGTAAGGGGGCCCACGGGTCGCGCATCCGGCGGAGGTCGCCTAACATGCCGTCGCCGCCCCTACGGTTCCGCTGACGAGGTCACTCGATGAGCAGCCGCCGCGCGGTTCTCGCTGGCGCTCTCGCTTCCGTCGCTCTGTCGCCCGTCGCCGGGCGGGCGCAACCGGCGACCGGCTTCCCCACGATCGGGTTTCTCGTGCCGGCATCCGGGCCTTACATCGGCACGCCGACCGCGGTCTTTAACTCGTTCCGTCGCGGGCTCGCCGATCTCGGCTACGTCGAAGGACGTAGCATCCGTTACCAATATCGCTCGGCGCCGGACCGGGCCGGTCTCGGCAAGATGGCGGCCGAGCTCGTCGCTTTGAAGGTTGACGTTCTGGTCGCGGCGGGTGTGGCCGCTTTCGCCGCGAAGGCGGCGTCGGCGAATACCCCCGTGGTATTCGGATTCAGCGGCGACCCGGTGCAGGCAGGCCTCGTCGACGGTCTTGCCCGTCCCGGCGGCAACCTGACGGGCGTGACCTTTCTCGCCACCGAGCTCGTCGGCAAGCGCCTCGCCCTGCTCAAGGAGGCGGCGCCTGCGATTGCGCGGGTGGCGGTCATGGGAGCTTCCGGCCATCCCGGCGAGCGGAGCGAATGGCGCGCGTGGGAGGACGCCGGCCGGACCTTGGGCGTGAGCCTGCAACTCTTCGAATTGCAAAATGCCGTCGATCTCGATGCCGCGCTGACCGCGGTCGCGAATGGCAATATGGATGCGATTCACGCGTTTCCGGATGGTGTGACCGCCGCCAGCCGCATCCGCATCGCGGAGTTTGCCCTGTCGCACCACCTGCCGAGCGTCTTCGGCTGGAAGGCCTATGTCGAAGGCGGCGGCCTGATGTCCTATGGGCCCAATCTCGAAGAACTCGTGGCGCCAGATCGCCGGTTTCGTCGACAAGATCCTGAAGGGATCAAGACCCGCGGACCTCCCGGTCGAGCAACCCACGCGGTTCGAGTTCATCGTCAACCTGAAGACCGCCCGCGCGCTCGGCCTCACCCTGCCCCCAACACTCCTCGCCAGCGCCGACGAAGCTATCGAATGAGCCATGACGAGAATGGGCGGACGGCTGAAGATCGATTAAGACGATTTCATTGAAGGGTTCTGGTCCCTGTTGAAGCGCGGCTTTGTCGGAACCTTCCACATGGTCAGCCCAAAATATCTGCCGCTCTAGGACGCGGAATATTGTTTCCGGTATAATAAACGGGAGAACGCCGACATCTTCGGCGCGGCGATCAAGGGGTGCTAGCACGCCGGACCTCCCATCCCCCATGCCCGTTTGAGTTCTCAAAAGAAAATTCCAATGGCAACGTAGCCGGGATCGAAGCGGCAGAATAAACGGCGAGAGTAGCATTGCAGCGGGTCGGCCTAAGAATTGGCGTAACCGCGCCTCGTTTCCATCCTGTGTCCGAATTCGTATAAGTGAAAATTCTGGCGTCATCGTCCCCTTTGAGGGCAGACATCCGTAACACCGGCTTATGTTCTTTTTCGTGGGGCCGAAGGTTGGTAAGCGATGTTACGCGGCCCTTCGGGCTTGGCGAGCGGCGGCCCAGTTCCACGGAAGTAGTTCGTCGATGCGATTGATCGGGTGACCTTCGACGAGGCGCGCGAAGATGTCGGCGAGATAGGCTTGGGGATCGACGCCGTTGAGTTTGCAGGTCTCGATGAGCGAGGCGTGAATCGCCCAATGCTCGCCGCCGCCGTCTGAACCCGCGAACAACGCATTCTTTCGATTTAAGGCGAGCGGACGAATTGCACGTTCGACGACGTTGGAGTCGATCTCGATGTGGCCGTCATCGAGGAAGCGGGATAATCCAACCCAACGCGACAAGGCGTAGCGGAACGCCGCTGCGATTTTGCCCTTTTGGGAGACGACGCCGAGCTTCCCCTCCATCCATGTCTTCAGGGCTTCGACGAGCGGTCTTGTCCTGCCCTGTCGGACGATGCGGCGCTTATCTGCCGACCGGCCGCGAATCTCGGCCTCGATGGCGTAGAGCTCGGCTATGCGCTTGAGCGCCTCGGTGGCGATCGGCGCATCTCCGCTGGCAGCGATCTCGTAGAAAGGCCGGCGGACGTGGCTCCAGCAGAAAGCCAGTTGCACCTGACCGCTTTCGGCGAGAGCGCGATAGCCGGCGTAACCGTCGACCTGTAGGACGCCGCGAAAGCCCTCGAGATGGGCGGCCGGACGCGCGGCCTTGCGGTCCGGCGCGTAGACATAGGCGACCGCGGGCGGCGCGGGCCCGCCCCAAGGTCGGTCGTCACGAGCGTAGGCCCAAAGCTGGCCGGTCTTGGTGCGTCCGCGGCCGGGATCGAGCACCGGCGCCGTCGTCTCGTCGGCAAACAGCTTGGGGGAAGCGCGTAGATCGTCGAGAAGCCGGGCGTGCAACGGGCGCAACCACCAAGCGCCGCGACCGGTCCAATCCGCCAGGGTCGAGCGATCGAGATCGATTCCCTGGCGGGCGTAAATCTGGGCCTGGCGGTAGAGCGGACAGTGATCGGCATACTTGGCGACGATGACGTGCGCGACCAACGCCTCGGTTGGCAGGCCGCCCTCGATCAGCCGCGGCGGAGCCGGCGCCTGCACCACAGTGCCGGGGCAGGTCCGACAGGCGTATTTAGGCCGGCGGATCACCAACACGCGGAACTGGAGCGGGATCACATCCAGCCGCTCGGCAACGTCCTCGCCGATCCGGTGCAGCGCGCCCGCGCAGCACGGACAGGTTCGATCGGCGACGTCGACCACCACGTCGATGCGCGGCAGATGCGCTGGCAGTGCCCCGCGGTTGATCTTACGTCGGCGAAGCAGCCGGCTCTGCTCTTGCGGCGCCGCGCGCTCTTCCTGGGCCTCGGCAGCGGCAAGGCTCTGCTCGAGATCCTCGAGTGCCAACGCCAGCTGATCGGGATCGAGCCGCTCCGAGCGGCGCCCAAAACGGTGGCGTTGCAACGCGATGATGATCGCCCGCAACCGATCGCGCTCGCTCCCAACCTGGGCCATCTCTGCGGCATGCTGGGCGCGCTCGGCGATGAGCAGCGCCCGCAGCGCTTCTGGATCGGTCGGGAGATTGTCGTCGTCGAGCGACACGTCGTTCGGTGTACCGCAACGGCGACGGAACGCCAAACCTTCATGCCGCATCGACGTAAGTCATCGTGTCGCAGGCTACTGCGTCGCTTGTGGAATGCGCACTTCGATCTCTCTGACCCGCGTCCAATCGAGCCCCTCGATCAAAGCCGAGAGCTGCGACGGCGTCAGACGCATCGTGCCGTCCTCGATCCTCGGCCAGCGGAATGTCCCCTGCTCGAGCCGCTTGGCGAACAGGCAAAGCCCGGTCCCATCCCACACGATCAACTTCACTCGGTCGGCGCGTTTGGCGCGAAACACGTAAATCGCCCCGGAAAACGGATCGGCCCCAAGGTGCTCCTTCACCACCGCGACCAGGCCATCCATCCCCTTGCGGAAATCGACAGGCTTCGTCGCGATCAACACCCGGACCCCGCCCGGAATCGCGATCACGCCGACCTCAAGGCACCGAGAACGGCACGCAGCGCACGCTCCTCGACACGGCCGCGCACCGTCAGGCGAACCCCGCTCGGCAATGTAATCTCGATTGTCCCTGCCGGCTTTGATGCGGCACTCTGCCGCTCGCGTGCTGACGGCAGGGTCTCGCCACCGGCATTGGCCATCACGACCGGTACCAGCTCTGGCAAAGTCGAGGCTGCCGCCTGTTGCCCAGATTCACGGCGCCACGTGTACAGAAGCCCACGGCTTATCCCATGCCGTCGCGCGATCTCGCTCACCTTCGCGCCCGGCAGCATCGCCTCTGCAACAATGCCAGCCTTTTCCTCAGCGCTCCAACGCCGCCGCCGTTCGGGACCTGTTAGAACCTCGGCCCTCATGTTCAGGACGTCCTTAAGTGCGCTCTTAAGGCCGTCCTATCTCAGACGCCTCACGACCGCCACAAGGGCCCCTAAACAGCGCTTACGAAGGTTGAACGGCTCGCAAATCTCATACTCACTCTCAGCATGGCCAACAGAAAGTTTGAGTTGGCAATCCCGAAGATGTTTGGCGCTTTTGTTTCTGACGCGCACTAGATAGACCATCATCTCTCCGGGCTCGTGCGCCCAGCCATCGTTGAGCATAGAAATTTCTAGGTCAGATTTTTCCTGTTCCCCTGCACTAACCCATACTGACAGCGCCTGAGCGCGATTAACTTGAAGATCAGCGTAGTCAGGCCTCTGTATTCCGTACGAGGGACCCGTAGGCGCTGCGTGTGAGGTCTGATGGTCGTTCGGATCGCCAAAGAACCAATACGTAAAATCGAGGTGTGCCCATTCCTGCGGCTCAATTTCCGCCAATGGTTCGCGTCGCGGAGAGGGACGCTGAATTTTTCGCCCCCAAACGCGGAGTTGCCCGGAGGAAAATTTGTCGATGACCTGTCTGCCAATCTCCGTCCATATTTTTTGATTGGGAGGCGCGTCTAGCAAATCTGGTCGAATGTGGAAGAACAGTTCTCGAATTGTCATATCCGGCCCGTTTGGCGCGGAGAGGGGGGAGTTCTGATCGGGCGTTGTCTTTGATCTGGGCGCCCAAGCCTTGGGGGCGCCGCTGGCGCACCTCGTACTCGATCGTTGCTATCACGAATAAAAACGCAACGACCAAGACGTATGCCCACCAAGGAAGAAAGCCCGTTGTCATAGATAAAAGTTCATAAACTTTGGGGAATTTATCTGCGTATTTATGGGGCACCAATTGATTGACGCCCGCATCGTAAAATCCGATGACCGATGTAATAGGCACGAACAGGCGTACCCAAACGGGGCGCAAGATTCCCTTCATAATCCGCCGGCGGCTTGTAGCGACGTTAACGCGCATCCTTCGCCCCCTTGCGGCCTCTCGTGGCCACGGCAGAGGGTAGAGCACTCACGCCCAAAACTGGATTCCGACTCGACATTCGCCCCTGGCGTCCAGCCCTAAACCTGTACGTTCCGCACAAATATGTGCGCGGAAGACCTGTCAATTGCCGGATAGTCACCAAGACTTGTAAGCGCTGTTTAGGGGCCCTTGTGGCGGTCGTGAGGCGTCTGAGATAGGACGGCCTTAAGAGCGCACTTAAGGACGTCCTGAACATGAGGGCCGAGGTTCTAACAGGTCCCGAACGGCGGCGGCGTTGGAGCGCTGAGGAAAAGGCTGGCATTGTTGCAGAGGCGATGCTGCCGGGCGCGAAGGTGAGCGAGATCGCGCGACGGCATGGGATAAGCCGTGGGCTTCTGTACACGTGGCGCCGTGAATCTGGGCAACAGGCGGCAGCCTCGACTTTGCCAGAGCTGGTACCGGTCGTGATGGCCAATGCCGGTGGCGAGACCCTGCCGTCAGCACGCGAGCGGCAGAGTGCCGCATCAAAGCCGGCAGGGACAATCGAGATTACATTGCCGAGCGGGGTTCGCCTGACGGTGCGCGGCCGTGTCGAGGAGCGTGCGCTGCGTGCCGTTCTCGGTGCCTTGAGGTCGGCGTGATCGCGATTCCGGGCGGGGTCCGGGTGTTGATCGCGACGAAGCCTGTCGATTTCCGCAAGGGGATGGATGGCCTGGTCGCGGTGGTGAAGGAGCACCTTGGGGCCGATCCGTTTTCCGGGGCGATTTACGTGTTTCGCGCCAAACGCGCCGACCGAGTGAAGTTGATCGTGTGGGATGGGACCGGGCTTTGCCTGTTCGCCAAGCGGCTCGAGCAGGGGACATTCCGCTGGCCGAGGATCGAGGACGGCACGATGCGTCTGACGCCGTCGCAGCTCTCGGCTTTGATCGAGGGGCTCGATTGGACGCGGGTCAGAGAGATCGAAGTGCGCATTCCACAAGCGACGCAGTAGCCTGCGACACGATGACTCACGTCGATGCGGCATGAAGGTTTGGCGTTCCGTCGCCGTTGCGGTACACCGAACGACGTGTCGCTCGACGACGACAATCTCCCGACCGATCCAGAAGCGCTGCGGGCGCTGCTCATCGCCGAGCGCGCCCAGCATGCCGCAGAGATGGCCCAGGTTGGGAGCGAGCGCGATCGGTTGCGGGCGATCATCATCGCGTTGCAACGCCACCGTTTTGGGCGCCGCTCGGAGCGGCTCGATCCCGATCAGCTGGCGTTGGCACTCGAGGATCTCGAGCAGAGCCTTGCCGCTGCCGAGGCCCAGGAAGAGCGCGCGGCGCCGCAAGAGCAGAGCCGGCTGCTTCGCCGACGTAAGATCAACCGCGGGGCACTGCCAGCGCATCTGCCGCGCATCGACGTGGTGGTCGACGTCGCCGATCGAACCTGTCCGTGCTGCGCGGGCGCGCTGCACCGGATCGGCGAGGACGTTGCCGAGCGGCTGGATGTGATCCCGCTCCAGTTCCGCGTGTTGGTGATCCGCCGGCCTAAATACGCCTGTCGGACCTGCCCCGGCACTGTGGTGCAGGCGCCGGCTCCGCCGCGGCTGATCGAGGGCGGCCTGCCAACCGAGGCGTTGGTCGCGCACGTCATCGTCGCCAAGTATGCCGATCACTGTCCGCTCTACCGCCAGGCCCAGATTTACGCCCGCCAGGGAATTGATCTCGATCGCTCGACCCTGGCGGATTGGACCGGTCGCGGCGCTTGGTGGTTGCGCCCGTTGCACGCCCGGCTTCTCGACGATCTACGCGCTTCCCCCAAGCTGTTTGCCGACGAGACGACGGCGCCGGTGCTCGATCCCGGCCGCGGACGCACCAAGACCGGCCAGCTTTGGGCCTACGCTCGTGACGACCGACCTTGGGGCGGGCCCGCGCCGCCCGCGGTCGCCTATGTCTACGCGCCGGACCGCAAGGCCGCGCGTCCGGCCGCCCATCTCGAGGGCTTTCGCGGCGTCCTACAGGTCGACGGTTACGCCGGCTATCGCGCTCTCGCCGAAAGCGGTCAGGTGCAACTGGCTTTCTGCTGGAGCCACGTCCGCCGGCCTTTCTACGAGATCGCTGCCAGCGGAGATGCGCCGATCGCCACCGAGGCGCTCAAGCGCATAGCCGAGCTCTACGCCATCGAGGCCGAGATTCGCGGCCGGTCGGCAGATAAGCGCCGCATCGTCCGACAGGGCAGGACAAGACCGCTCGTCGAAGCCCTGAAGACATGGATGGAGGGGAAGCTCGGCGTCGTCTCCCAAAAGGGCAAAATCGCAGCGGCGTTCCGCTACGCCTTGTCGCGTTGGGTTGGATTATCCCGCTTCCTCGATGACGGCCACATCGAGATCGACTCCAACGTCGTCGAACGTGCAATTCGTCCGCTCGCCTTAAATCGAAAGAATGCGTTGTTCGCGGGTTCAGACGGCGGCGGCGAGCATTGGGCGATTCACGCCTCGCTCATCGAGACCTGCAAACTCAACGGCGTCGATCCCCAAGCCTATCTCGCCGACATCTTCGCGCGCCTCGTCGAAGGTCACCCGATCAATCGCATCGACGAACTACTTCCGTGGAACTGGGCCGCCGCTCGCCAAGCCCGAAGGGCCGCGTAACATCGCTTACCAAGACTTCGCATCCTGAGCGCGAGCGAAGCGAGCAGTCGAAGGACGCAACGCGCCCGCCCGAGGCGTCTGTACGCTTCAGCCGCATTTTACGGTTGACATTCCCGGGGCGATGTGCTAGATTAAAATGACGAGTGCGCCCGGCGGGGGCTAAGCCCCGGCCGGGCTTTTTGTTGGCCGGAGGGGCGGTGGCGCGGGAGAGGGATGCCATCGCCCGCGCGGTCGCGGAGCTCACCCCCCACGAACTCGAGCTCCTGCGCCACGACTGGACGCTGTGGGCGCGGGCAAAGCAGTTGGCGCCGGCGGGAAACTGGCGCGTGTGGCTGCTGCTCGCCGGGCGCGGCTTCGGCAAGACGCGGAGCGGCGCCGAATGGGTGCGGCGTCAGGTCGAAAGCGGCGCCGCGCATCGCATCGCGCTGGTGGCACCGACGGCGGCTGCGGCGCGCGAGGTCATGGTCGAGGGCGAAAGCGGGCTCCTGGCGATCGGGCCGAGCGCCGCGCGCCCGCGCTACGAGCCGTCGAAGCGGCGCCTGACCTGGCCCAACGGCGCCGTCGCCACCTGCTATTCGGCCGAGGAGCCGGAGCGCAAGCGCGGGCCGCCGCTTGGCCTGCGTCTCGTCGCCATCAAACGGCCGGTGGGAGCCGCACAGGCGGCGCGGCGCAAAGCCCGTCGGGAGGCGCAACGGGGAAGCCATCAACTCTCGCAGGGAACGCTCATCGCTGCGGATTGGGTGATCCTCGTAACCTCGCTTGCCCGGGAGGCCTTCCCAACCGCCGATGTTGTCGCCCTCTATCGCCTGCGATGGCGCATCGAACTCGGCTTCAAACGCTTGAAGAGCCTGATCGGGCTGAGGGGACCTCCGGGTGTCGACGCACGTTCCGCCAGACCCTACCTGCTGGCTCATCTGCTGATCATCCTTTTGCTCGAGCCGCTCGTCGACGAACTCGAGGACTCTCCCCGCTCGGCCCACGCCGCCTGACGCCGCCCGGTGCCTGGCGGGTTCTGCGTCAACTCGTCGCCACGCTTCTTCAGGCGATCATTCCGCAGCCGACCGTCGCTCGCCTGCGACAATCCAGCGCCGCACTGCGACGACATCTCCACGAGCCGCCGCGACGACGCCATTATCAAGCAATGGCCCACTTATTTTAGCGCCTATGGGCGAAGGCGGGGGCCCAGGGTTCACGCATGTTGCCTGCCCTGGGTCCCGGCTTTCGCCGGGACGACGGCGAAAGCGATGTCGGTGAGAGCCGATCGCGCTCTAGCCCCGCATCCCGTGCCGGCGCTGGAGCAGGACCAGCGTCACGAGGATGCAGACATTGACGACGTTGAAGGCGATGCCCAATGAAAATCCCGGCGCGTAGAAGCCGAAGGCATCGTAGAGCGCGCCCGCCGACCAGCTTCCGAACGCCATGCCCATGCCGCTGAAGAAAAGCTGCAGCGGCACGCGCGTGGCGGCCTGCGACGCCGGGAAGAGCTGTCCGATCGCGACGATGTAGCCGGGCACGATGCCGCTGAAGCCGAGGCCGAAAATGGCCGAGACGGCAAAGAGCCCGGCCTCGTTCTGGGTCAGGAGAAACCCGGTCATCGCCACGGCCTGGACCACCGAGGCGCCAAGCGATGCCTGCAAGCCGCCCATGCGGTCGGCGACCCAGCCCCAGAACTGGCGGCTGAAAAACGCCGAGGCCAGCAGCACCGACAGCATCGCCGCGCCCATCGCCGCGGGAATGCCGAGATCGCCGCAGAACGCCACGAGATGCGCCTGCGGCATCGACATGGTGACGCAGCATGTGAAGGATGCCGCCAGCATCAGCGAGGTGACGGCCGCGGACGGCAACCCGAGGACGCGCCGCGCGGTGTGCGTGCGCGCCGCGCCTATGGGCGCCATCGGTCGGCTCGGCGGCGCGCGCAGGAGCCACAGCGACGCCGGCACCACGACCACGCATTCGAACGCGGCGAAGACCATCATCGTGGTGCGCCAGCCGAAGCCGGCATTGGCGTACTGAAAGAGCTCCGGCCACAGCACGCCCGCGACATAGGCGCCGCTCGAGATGAGCGCGATCGCCGAGCCGAGGCGGCGGTCGAACCAGCGGCAGACATAGACATAAAGCGGCGAGTTGACGGCGCCGTTGCCGAGGAGGCCGATGAAGAGCCCATGCCCGATGAGGAGCGCCACCGCGCCGCCGCTCGCGGAGATGACGAGGCCCAGCGCGATCATCACGGCGCCGAACACCACCGTCGCCTTGGCGCCGAAGCGCTCGGCCACCTGGCCCATCGCGGTGCCGCCGAACGCCGCGCCGAGCCAGGACAAGGAGGCGCAGAGCGAAACCACCGAGCGCGAGCTGTCGAGATCGGCCGCGATCTGCCGGAGCGCCACGATGGCGATGAAGGGCGCGCCCAGCGTCACCGACATGATGGCGAGCGCGGCCAGCGCTGCGACCCATGACGCCCGGTTCTCGATGCTGGCAGCGCGCTCTGCGCCCACGGCGAACGCCAGCGGCGCCGTCCCCGACCCGACTTCACTTGTCATCGGCTCCAGAGTGCTGCGGCGTGCGGCCGTTTACAATGGGGAAGGTGGCGGGGAAGGCGGTCTGACGCGGTCAGTGCGCAGGCCGCAACAAGAACGCCCCCCGGGCGTATTCCCCGAGGGGCGTCATCGGCCGGTTCAGGCGTGGCGGATGCGTCTATTGCTCCCACGCCGGCTTGCCGAGATCGACGGTCGACGGGCTGGTCATGGCGCCGACGGCCGCGCCGGTGCCGGCACCGATCGCCGCGCCTGCCAAGGGGGCGCCGACCAACGCCCCGCCGACCGCGCCCGCTGCGGCGCCAATGCCCGCACCGGAGAGGCCGCGATCGCCCGTGGTCTCGCCGCAGGCGGACAGCATCAGCGCACCGCCCAGTAACGTCACTGCAAGATACGGTCTCATCGGAGCCATCCGTTGTGGTTTATGGTAGTCAGCCCACAACCCAAGGGGTCATGTCTGATCTACCGTGAACAGGTTGCGAGCGATTGAAGTTCCCCGCATGCGAAAGGCCCCGCCGGTGTCCCGACGGGGCCTTGGATCGCAATCTCAGGAGGTCGCGGTGTTTCTCACACCGAATAGTACATCTGGAATTCGATCGGGTGCGGCGTGTGCTCGAAGGCGTAGACTTCTTCGTATCGCAGGTCGATATAGGCCTCAATGAAGTCCTTGGAGAAGACGTCGCCCTTCATCAGGAAGGCGTGGTCGGCGCGCAGGTTTTCCAGCGCCTCGCGCAAGGAGCCGCACACGGTCGGCACGTCCTTCAATTCCTCCGGCGGCAGGTCGTAGAGGTTCTTGTCCATGGGCTCGCCGGGGTGGATGCGGTTCTGGATGCCGTCGATCCCGGCCATCAGCATCGCCGCGAAGCCGAGATAGGGGTTGCACGCGGGATCGGGGAAGCGCACTTCCACGCGCTTGCCCTTGGGGCTGGAGACGATCGGGATGCGGCAGGAGGCCGAGCGGTTGCGCGCGGAATAGGCCAACAGCACCGGCGCCTCGAAGCCCGGGATCAGGCGCTTGTAGCTGTTGGTGGTGGGATTGGTGAAGGCATTGATCGCCTTGGCATGCTTGATGATGCCGCCGATATAAAAGAGCGCCGTGTCGGAAAGATCGGCATAGCCCGAGCCCGCGAACAGCGGCTTGTCGCCCTTCCAGATCGACTGGTGCGTGTGCATGCCCGAGCCGTTGTCGCCCTTGATCGGCTTGGGCATGAAGGTCGCGGTCTTGCCGTACTGGTTGGCGACCTGCGGCTACCACGTATTTGTAGATCTGCATCTGGTCGGCGCCGGCCACCAGCGTGTTGAACACGTAGCCCAGTTCGTGCTGCGAGGGCGCCACCTCGTGGTGATGCTTCTCGACGTTCAGACCCATGTCGGCCATGGTCGAGAGCATTTCGGCGCGCAGATCGGCGGTTGAATCCACTGGCGGCACCGGGAAATAGCCGCCCTTGATCGGCGGGCGGTGGCCGGTGTTGCCGTCGGGGAATTTCTTGTTGGAGCTGTCGGGGCTTTCCTCGGCCTCGATCTCGTAGCTGGCGCTCTGCATGCCTACGGTGAAGCGCACGTCGTCGAAGACGAAGAACTCGGCTTCGGGTCCGAAATACGCCTTGTCGGCGATGCCGGTCGAGGCGAGGTATTTCTCCGCCTTCTTCGCCATCGAGCGGGGATCGCGGCCATAGGGCTGGCCGGTCACCGGCTCCAGGCAGTCGCAGAACAGGATGATCGCAGTCTGCGCGGCGAAGGGATCGAGCACCGCGGTGGCGCAATCGGGCATCAGCAGCATGTCGCTTTCGTTGATCGCCTTCCAGCCGGCGATCGAGGAGCCGTCGAACATGACGCCTTCGGCCAGCACGTCGGCGCTGATCGCCATGACGTGATAGGTCAGGTGCTGCCACTTGCCGCGAGGATCGGTGAAGCGGAAATCGACGAACTTGGCGTCGTGCTCCTTGATCATCGCCATGACTGTTTGCGGATCGGACATGGTCTCTTTCCTGTCTGTGCTGCTCGTTCGTGTTGCTGGCGGCCTGAAGGCGCGGGCCTAGATCGCGTCCTTGCCTTTCTCGCCGGTGCGGATGCGGATCGCTTCTTCGATGTTGGTGATGAAGATCTTGCCGTCGCCGATCCGGCCGGTATGGGCGGCATGCTGGATCGCCTCGACGGCGCGCTCGAGGAGGGAGTCCTCCATCACCACCTCGATCTTCACCTTGGGCAGGAAATCGACGACGTATTCCGCCCCGCGATAGAGCTCGGTATGGCCCTTCTGCCGGCCGAAGCCCTTGGCCTCGGTCACGGTGATGCCCTGGATGCCGACCTCGTGGAGGGCTTCCTTCACCTCGTCGAGCTTGAAGGGCTTGATGATGGCTTCGACTTTTTTCATGGGATCCGCGCCTTCTGGCAGTGGAGCTCCGCCGACGCCAGCCGCCGGCCGTCCTGGGGGTCCTGAAGCATGAGGCGTGCCAGCTTCCGCGGCTGCGACGCAGGCTGACCCTAGCGCGAAAATCGGGGCCGCGGAACCCTCTTATCAGACCAATTTTTGGGCAGTTGCCTAAAGCGCGGGCGGGCGCCCGTTCCGCTGCAACCACGCGGCAATCCGCCCCACTGCCTCTTCGAGCGCCGGCCGGCTCGCGGCATAGGAGAAGCGGATATGGCGCTCGGCCTGGGCGCCGAAGCTGGTGCCGGCGATGGTGGCGACGCCGGCCTCGTCGAGGAGCCGCGCCGCCAGGGCGTGGCCGTCGTAGCCGGTGCCGGCGACGTTGGGAAAGGCATAGAAGGCGCCGCCCGGCGCGGCGCACCGCACCCCCGGCAGCGTATTGAGCGCGGCGATGAAATAGCGCCGGCGCTCGGCGAATTCCGCGACCATGCGTTCGACCGGCGCGCGCGGCCCCTGAAGCGCGGCGATGCCGGCGAACTGCGCCGCGGCGTTGACGCAGGAATGGCAGTTGATCGCCAGGCGCTCGGCGGCGGGGAAGAGCGCCTTGGGCCACACGCCATAGCCCAGGCGCCAGCCGGTCATGGCGTAGGTCTTGCTCCACCCGTCGAGCAGGATGAGGCGGTCCTCGAGCTCGGGGTAAGTGGTGAGGCTGACCGGCGCCGCGCCGTCATAGGCGATCTCGCCATAGATCTCGTCGCTCATGACGGCAACGTGGGGGTGGCGCGCCAGACCGGCGACGAGACGGTCCATTTCCGCCTTGGGCACCACCGCGCCGGTGGGATTGCCGGGGCTGTTGACGATGATGAGGCGGGTGCGCGGCGTGATCTGGGCCAGCACCCGCTCGGCGCTGAAGGAAAAGCCGCGCTCCTCGCCCAGCGTGATCGGCACCGCGGTCGCGCCGGAAAAGCGGATCACGCTCTCGTAGATGGGGAAGCCGGGATCGGGATAGAGGATCTCCACCCCGGGCTCGCCGAACATCAGCACGGCGAAGAACATCGTGACCTTGCCCCCGGGCACCACCAGCACGCGCTCAGGCGACACGGTGACGCCGTGGCGGCGGTGGAGATCGGCGGCGACCGCCTCGCGCAGGGCGGGGATGCCGTTGGCGGGCGTGTAGCCGTGCTGGCCGTCGGCCAGCGCCTTGCGCCCGGCCTCGACGATATGCGCGGGGGTCGCGAAATCGGGCTGGCCGATCCCGAGATTGATGATCGAGCGCCCCTGCGCCTCCAGCGCTTTGGCGCGCGCCAGCACCTCGAACGCCAATTCGGTGCCGAGCATCGCCATGCGGCCGGCCATCATGAGCATCGGGTTCCCTCCACGGTAAGAGCAATTCCATCCCTCACAGCACGCTCGCCAGGATGTTGATGGCGAGCGCGAGCAAGCCGGTGTTGAAGAAAAACGACAGCACGCCGTGCGCGAGCGTCAGGCGGCGCATGCCGCGGAGCGTCACCTGCACGTCGGAGACTTGGCAGGTCATACCGACGACGAACGAATAATACATGAAGTCCCAATAGTCCGGCGGCGTGTCGCCGGGGAACTGCAATCCGCCGCGCGTCTCGGCCGGGCCTTCGTCGTCGGGATCGCCGTAATAGAAATGGGCGTAGTGGACCGCGAAGGTGGTGTGCACCAAAAGCCACGACGCCGCCACCGTGAGAGCGGCCAGGATCACGCGCGACCCTGCCAGGGTGTTGCTGCCCACGGGCTTGTGCAGCACGAAGCCGAGCGCGCCGTAGCTCGCCGCCGCCGCCGCGACGATGAGGATAAGCATCACCGGGGTGCGCTCGTCGAGCGCCTTGGCGCGCGCCTGCACCCGCGCGGGCGAAGCATCGCCGAAGGCGATGAGCGTGAGGCCGAGAAACATCACGACGCCGACCACCCAGCCCACGGTGCCGCGAAAGGCCGGCCCCAACGCCGGTGGCGTCGCGAGGAAGACTATCGCGCCCACCACGATCGAGACGAAGAGGCTGCGGTGGTTGTAAAGACGGCGGCCAAGTGCGGCGAGCGGCCTCACGCCGATGCGCGCGCGGCCGCCGCGCCGGTCACACCGAGACCGGCTCGGTGTCGAGCGCGCGGAAGAGCCCGTGGCGGGCGCCGTCCTTGAACGCCACGGCGCGGTCGAGCTCGATCGAGCATGAGCGCACGCGCTGCGCCTCGGGCTCCAGGGCGGGGATGCGCTTGCCGTCGCGATTGGCCTTGGCCATGCGCAGGAGCCAACGCCGCGCGAAGATGATGCCGTTGTCGGTGGAGACCAGGTTCTCGCTGCGAGCGGTCGATCACCGGCCCCATGCTTTCCTGGAGCGAGGCGTCCTGCATGGCGATGCCGGAGACGCCGCTGTAGCTCAAGCCCGCCGCCTGCGCCTCGCGGTCGAGGAGATAGTCGTTGCCCTTGTTGGCGAGCGGAATGAAGGTGCCGGGCACATAGCGCACGTGGATGCCGTGGCCGGCCTTCATCGCCGCGCGCTGCTCGGGCGAGAGCGGGCGGTGCGGCTGGTAGTTGATGCTCCACGACCAGCAATGCTGATCGTCGATCGGGACCCAGGCGTGGCCGCCGATGGGGTGGCCGGCGCGCGGCGGGATGAGGGTGTAGAACGGCGCGATCCACGGCGTGATGCGCCAGTAGTAGCGGTTCTCGTCGGCGTTGCGGCGCGCGCCGATGAGGAGGCCGCCGTCGAACTCGACGACCTCGAAATAGGGCATGCGGTCCTGGTCGGTATAGACGTTGCCCTTGGCGCCGCGGAACATCGGGTCGGAGCTCAACAGCGAGCCGTGCAGGAAGGCGACATGGCTTGAATCGATGCCGCCTTCCATCGCCTGGAGATAGTTGCACTCCTGGAGCCGCTTGGAAATGAAGCGGTGCTCCGGCGGCACCAGGGTCCATTCCAGCGCCGGCAGCGCCGGCTTCAGCTCCGGCGGCCCCATATAGGCCCACACCACGCCGCCATGCTCGACGCAGGGGTAGGCCTTGAGCCGGATGCGCTGGCGCATGCCGGTCGCTTCGGGCTCGGAGGGCAGATCGACGCACTGCCCGGTCACGTCGTATTTCCAGCCGTGATAGGCGCAGCGCAGGCCGCATGCCTCGTTGCGCCCGAACCACAGCGACACGCGGCGATGTGCGCAGAACTCGTCGATGAGGCCGATGCGGTTGTCGCTGTCGCGGAAGGCGACCAGGCGCTCGCCCATGAGCTGGACCCGCACGGGCGGACAATCCGGCCCCGGCAGCTCCTCCGCCAGGAGCGCCGGCACCCAGAACCGGCGCAGGAGATCGCCCATCGGCGTGCCTGCGTCGGTTCGCGTCAGGAGTTCGTTGTCGTCGCGTCGACGTCGCCATGGCGTTGGTGCCTTTCTTGCGCCGCTTACTTCGTCAGGAAGCCGAATTTCTGCCGGGCGAGGCGGCGCAGTCTCGGGCGAGGGCATGTTGACCTTGGGGAACTTGTCGCGCCAGTACCACGGCCGGCACGCGTCGATGATGGCGCGGCTGTTGGTGAAGTCGCCCATCGCCTTGCGCTCGGGTCGGATGCGCGGGTCGAGCGGCGTCGACCAGGCATTGTGGATGATGTCGATCGAGGTCGCGGGATCGGAGCGCGTCAGCATCGCCCAGATCAGCTCGTCGAGGTTGGAGGGATCGATGTCCTCGTCGACGACGATGACATAGCGCCCGGTATAGGCGCCGACATGGCACATCGCGGCGATGTGCCCGGCCTGGGTCGCATGGCCGGGATAGCGCTGCTTGATCGAGATGCCGAGCAGCAGCCGCGCCGTGCCGGTCTCGTGCGCCCACGCGGCGACGACATCGGGCACGCCGGCCTTGGTGATGTTGTCGCGCAGGAGCGCCGAGCGCGTGACGGCGCGATAGCGCGCGAGCTCGTCGGGCGGGCGTTGCGGCGGGCAGCCGAGCATGATCGGGTTGTTGCGGTAATAGATCGCCTTGATGTCGAGCACGGGCTCGTCGCGCACGTCGGAGGCATAATAGCCCGTCCATTCGCCGAACGGGCCCTCGGGCCGGACGTTGCCGGGCTGCACGAAGCCCTCGATCACGATCTCGGCATTGGCGGGGAAGGGCAGGCCGGTGTGCTTGCCCTTGACGACCTCGACCGGCTTGCCGCGAATGCCGCCGACGATGTCGAACTCGCTGACCCCGTAGGGCACCTCGCGAGCAGCCCATCAGGAACGCCATCGGATCGCCGCCGGCGACGATGCACACCGGCATGGGCTCGTCGCGCGCCATGTACTTGTCGCGCTGGATGCGGCCGTGCTTGCCGGGGGAGATATAGAAGCCGACGTGCTTCTCGTCGTGGATCATGACGCGGTAGGTGCCGCAGTTGATCCAGCCCTCGTCGGGATCGCGGGTGACGTTGAAGCTGCCGGTGCCGATATAGCGGCCGCCGTCCTCCTCGTGCCATTTCGGCGTCGGGAACTTGGTCACGTCGATCGCGTCGCCCTCCATGACATTTTCCAGGATCGGGGCGGTGGTGACGTATTTCGGCGGGATCTGCTTCATCTCCGCCATGTAGTGCTTGCGGAACTCCTCGGTCAGCTCGAGCTTGCCGAGGTCGGTCGGGAAGCCCAGCGTCATGTTCTGGCGCTTGCCGCCGAAGAAGTTAACGAGCACGCGGCTGCCGGGCAGCGAACCCGGCACGTCCTCGAAGAGCACCGCCGGCGCCTTCTCGTCATGCAAAATGACCTCGGCAGCCATGCCGATATCGTGTTGCCAGTCGAGACCCTTCACCGAGCGCACCTCGCCCAATTTGCGCGCTTCTTCGAGCCATTCGCGCAGATCGCCATAGGCGAGCCGCGGCTCGATGTTGGAGCCCGCGCCGCTCTCCGTCCCGCCTCGCCCGCCGCCGATGGGGTTTGACATCGCATCCGGTTGATTGCTCTCGTTCGCCATGGTGTCCTCTTGCCCGTCGTACGCGGGCGCGGCCAACGGCCGTGCCGCCGGGAAATCTAGCCGCTCCGTCGCGCCGCGACAATGCCGCGCGCAGATGAGGCGCGTGGGCGAGGGCAGGGGAGAGCGATGAGCATGCGCGCCCGGTTTCTGCGCGAGGTGGCCAAGGCCGGCCTGCCGTCGGGTCCGGGGCCGGCTGAGCCGGTCACGTCTGCGCAGCTCGCGCCGCTGCCCGAGCCGGCCCGGCGCTATCTGCGCTTCATGGGGGTCGAGGGCCGGCCGCGCGACTGGTCGTTCCGCGCCGCCTTCGACGGCCGGTTCCGCACCACGCCCGACCGCGGCTTCATGCCATCGGAGGCGTGGCAATATACCAGCCGCCTCGCGGTCGCGCGGCTCTTCCACATCCGCATGCGCTACGGCCATGTCATTCCGCTCCTCGGGCGCGATGTCTACCGCGCGGGCGAGGGCCGCATCTCCGTGCGGCTCTTCGATCTCGTCACGGTCGAGAGCGGCCGCGGCGCGGAATATGACATCAGCGCGCTGGCGACCTATCTCAATGACGCCGTGCTCATGGCGCCTTCGATGCTGCTGGTGCCGGAGATCACGTGGTCCGCGGTGGATGGCGGGTCCTTCGACGTCGCGCTCAGCCATCGCGGCGGCAGCGTGAGCGCGCGGGTGTTGATCGACGAGCGCGGCGCGCCGGCCGATTTCAGTACCATGGACCGCTCGTGCTACGACCCGGAGGAGCCCGGGCGTCCCGTGCGCACGCGCTGGTCGACGCAAGTGTCGACGTGGGATTCCATCGACGGCCGACACCTGCCGGCGCGGGTGGAGGCGACGTGGCATCTGCGCCAGGGGCGGTTCGCCTATGCCGAGCTGCACCTTAGACCCGAGGCGCTGGCCTTCAACGTGCCCCCGGGAAAATGATCAGCCGACCTCGTCGGGGTCGATGCAGATGGCGCCGTCCACGACCTGCACCGTCCACACGCGGACCGGCTCGAAGCACGGCGGCAGGGTCGGCGCGCCCGTGCGCAGATCGAAGCGGCCCTGGTGGAAGGGGCATTCGATCTCCGTGCCGACGACCGCGCCCTCCGACAGGAATCCGGGTCCGTGCGTGCACTGGTCGGCCGTGACGAAATAATCGGCGCCGGCCTGGAAGACCGCATAGGCAAAGCCGTCGCGCTCGACCCGCAGCGGTACGTCCTCGCTGACCTCCGTGATGGCGCAGAGCTGCACCAGCGTCGCGCTCAATGGGGCCTACCGTTCCAGCGGAATGCCGCTCGGCTGCGAGACCACGTCCCATTTGTCGGCGGCGGCATCCCACCGCGTCACCACGACATCGTCGACCGAGAGGCCGCGCTGGGGCGTGGTGACGTAGTCATAGACGCCGCTGACGCCCGGCTGCTTGGCCAGGTGGAGCACGTGGTCGCGCAGCGCCGCGGCGGTCACGCCGTCCGGCAGCGCGCGCAGCGCATCGACGAGAATGGTGGCGGGATCCCAGGCGAGAATGGTGCCCTCGTCCGGCTTCATGCCGGCCGCAGCGAAGGCGGCGTGATATTCCTTCTGCTTGGCCGCGACACCGGGATCGAGCTTGATCTTTCCGTCACTGCCGACCGGCCATTCCGATGTCGGCAGATAGAATTCCTTGGGCAGCACGGCGGCGAACTGCTTCATCTGGGCATAGGTCATGTTGCCGCCGGTGGTGCCGACGGGCAGCGTGATGCCGGCCTGCACCAGGCCGCGGAAGACGGTGCCGGCGGGCGAGCCGGTGCTCCACACGATGAAGGCTTGCGGGTGCGCCGCGCGGACCTGTTCCATCTGCGCGGAGACGCTCACGTCGCTCACGTTGAAATGCACGTGCGCGACGAGCGCCATGTCCTTGTTGTCGGGCTGCGCCAGAAGCGCCGCGAAGCCGCGGTCGGCGTCCTGGCCGGTGGCGTCGGTGCTGGTGGCGAGCGCGAGCTTGGTCCAGCCCTTGAGGCGGAAAAAGCGCAACAAGGCCTGCGCCTGGTCCAAGGTCGAGGTGCCGGACGTGAAGACGAAGCTTCCCGGCGGCGGATGAATGCCGGCGGAAAAGCAGTACATGACCGGACCGCTGGCGACGAGCGGCGTCATCGCGTTGCACGTTGCGACCAGCGAGGAGCCGAGCAGCAGCGGCGGATGCGCGGCGATGATCTCGCTGGTGAGCTGCACCGCGGTCTGCGGATTGGACTGGTCGTCGTGGAAGACGAAGCGGATGGGGGGGCCGTGAATGCCGCCGCCGGCGTTGATGGTCTTCTCGAAGAGCTGCAGCGAGGCGTGCTCCTGATTGCCGAGAAAGGCGCCGTAGCCGGTGAGCGCCTGCACGACCTGGATATCGTAGGTATCCGCCGCGCCCGCGGCGAACGCAACGCCCGACGCGCCCATCAGCGCCAGGATGAGAGTCCGAAGCCACGCTTTCATCACCGTTTCCAATCCCCATCTCACAAACAATTTACCGTCGCGCGCGATCATAGCGCCCGCGCGACGCGCTTCCAGGCCTTCATCGCCGGGCGATGGAAGCTTGCGGCATCGACGGGCGCGCGCATAATGCGTCCAACCGCAGTCGATGCTTAGGAGAATCGCCGTGGGCAAATTCGTGATCGCGCCGCATTTCCGGCTCCAGGAATGGGTCGCCGAGGAAAAAGGCTATTTCGCCGCCGAAGGGCTCGACTACGAGTTCCGCGAGACCATGGATTCCAGCAGCGGCAGCGGGCATCAGCGCGGCGAAAAGGTCGGCGCCTATCAGTCCTTCGAGGAAGGCCGCACCTGCGATGTGAGCGGCGCGTGCCATTGGACCGTTAACGTCGCCGCCTCGTCGGGTCACGGCAAGCTCTATGCCGATGCGTATTCAGTGTCGTCTGCGGGCGTGTTCGTGCCGCCGGAATCGCCGATCCGCGAGCCCGCCGACCTCAAGGGCGTGGCGATCTCGGTCGGCTATCAGTCGGGCAGCCACTACTCGACCATCCAGGCGCTCGAGCAGTACATGAAGCTCGAGGACATCAAGCTGTCGTTCAACGACGGCCTGCTGTTCAGCCGGCTCGAGCTGTTGTTCGACCGCAAGGTGCCGGCCGCGTCGGTGTTCAGCGGCCCTTATTACTTCCTTGAGCAGTTGGGCTTCCGCAAGGTGATGGATACGACGTTCATGATGGCGTCGATGATCACCGGCAGTCCCGACCCGGAGGACGTGCGCAAGTTCTTCGCGGCGCTCAGGCGCGCGCAGCGCGACATCGATCTCAGGCCCGAGCTCTACACGCACTACTACCGGAAGGAATTCCCCGTCCGCTTCCATCCGATGATGGACACGCGGCGCTGGGGCCCGGGCGAGCGCATCGTGTTCGAGCCCTATACCCGCGAGGTGTTCGAGGAATCCTTCCAGTGGATCGCCGAGCGGAACATCTTCCCCGACGGCACCATGGGCTCGGGCGACTACGACCGCTCCGTCATCACGCTCGCGGCCGAATAGCCCGCGCGTTTTCGGCGGGGAGAATGCGCGCGGAGGATGTGGGGTTGGGGCGAGTGACCGGATTCGAACCGGCGACATCCAGATCCACAATCTGGCGCTCTAACCAACTGAGCTACACCCGCCATCCGCCCCTTGCTCCTAGCGCCCCGCCCCGCGAGCGTCAAGCGCGGGGCGGCGGCGTCATTGCGGTCCCTGGAGGAGGAATCCCAACCGTGAAGCCGAAGATCAGCATGATCACGCTGGGCGTTCAAAACCTGGCGCGCTCGCTTACTTTCTACTGGGACGGATTGGGGTTCGAACCGCATGGCTACACCGAGGGCGACACGTGCGTGATGTTCCCTCTGGAGGGGGCGTGGCTCGCCCTTTACCCGCGCGCGAGCCTAGCCGAAGACGCGCAGGTGGCTTCCGAGCGTTCTGGTTTCCCGGGCTTTACCTTGGCGCACAACGTCAAAACCAAGGAAGACGCCGACATGGTTTCCACCAAGGCGGTGACGGCGGGAGCGACCCCCGTGAAGGCGCCGCAAGACGCCTTTTGGGGTGGCTATTCCGGTTACTTTGCCGATCCGGACGGCTTTCTCTGGGAGGTCGCGTTCAATCCCTTTACGGATCTCACCTGACCGTTTGATCGGTGGCCTGCCGGCGCCTTGCGCGCTAGTGTCGGGGCGATGCGGGCGCACGATAATGCGGTGCTGACGCCGGCCGAGATGGGGATGGCCGACCGGGCGGCTGTTGCCGCGGGGATTTCCGGCATTCAGTTGATGGAGGCGGCGGGAAGCGCCGTCGCCGACGCGGTGCGGGCGCGGTGGCAGCCGTGCCCGGTCGCGGTCCTGTGCGGGCCCGGCAATAATGGCGGCGACGGGTTCGTCGCGGCGCGGCATCTCGTCGCGGCAGGGTGGCCGGTTCGGCTTGGCCTTCTGGGCGCACGCGAGCGGCTCACCGGCGATGCCGCGCATCACGCCGGCCTGTGGTCGGGCGCGGTCGAGGCGCTGTCGCCGGCGCTGCTCGACGGTGCCGGCATCGTCATCGATGCGATCTTCGGCGCCGGTCTCGCCCGCCCGGTCGACGGCATGGCGCGCGCGGTCATCGAGGCGGTGGACGCGCGGCATCTTGCCACGGTCGCCGTCGACGTGCCGAGCGGCCTCGACGGCGCCACCGGCATGGTTGAGGGCGCCGCGGCGCCGGCCGACATCACCGTCACCTTCTTCCGCAAGAAGCCCGGCCATCTCCTGCTGCCGGGGCGGCACCTGTGCGGCAGCGTCATCGTTGCCGCCATCGGCATCCCCGATGCGGTGCTCGACACCAATCCCCCCACGACATTCGAGAACGGGCCGCCGCTGTGGCTCGATGCCTATCCCTGGCCCACGACCGGCGGCCATAAATACAGCCGCGGCCATGCCCTGGTGCGGGGCGGCGCGGTCATGACCGGGGCTGCGCGGCTGGCCTCCCATGCCGCGGCGCGGATCGGTGCGGGCCTCGTCACCGTGGCCGCGCCGGAGCCCGCCTGGGCGGTCTATGCCGCCTCCCTCCTCGGCGTCATCGTCCATCCCATCGACAGCGCTGACGGCTTTGGCGGGCTTCTGGCCGATCCCCGCCGCAACGCCATCCTGGTCGGACCCGGCGCCGGGGTCGATGCGGCGACGCGGCGCGATGCGCTGGCGGCGCTCGCCACGCGGCGCGCGGTCGTGCTCGATGCCGACGCGCTCACCGTTTTCGCCGATTCGCGCGAGACGCTCTTCGCCGCCATCGCCGGACCGGTGGTCCTGACCCCGCATGAGGGCGAGTTCGCGCGGCTGTTCGGCCCCCCCGACGGCAAGGACAAGCTCACCCGAGCCCGCGCCGCCGCGGCGCAATCCGGTGCCATCGTGCTGCTCAAGGGCGCCGATACCGTGATCGCCGCCCCCGATGGCCGCGCCGCGATCAATGCCAACGCCCCGCCCGAGCTTGCCACCGGCGGCAGCGGCGACGTGCTGTCCGGCATGATCCTGGGGCTTTTGGCGCAAGGGCTCGATCCCTTCCGCGCGGCGGCGGCGGCGGCCTGGCTCCATGGCGAGGCGGCGCGCGGCTTCGGGCCGGGCCTCGTCGCCGACGACCTCCCCGCCTGCCTGCCGGCGCCGCTGCGCCGCCTGCGCGCGGCTGCCTCCGCATTATATCGGTAATACATGCAGGGTATGACGTGTTTGCCGCTTTGGCATTCCTCGCCGCGGCGGAACACACCTATACTGCACCCATCATGAGCGATCGCGGCACCACTGGCTTCCTCGACACGGTTTTCGACCGCACCCTCGGCAACCTGCGCACGGTGTGGCGCGACATCGCCGCCTCGGCGCGGGGCGTGTGGAGCGGCGCCTCCAAGCCCGAGCTTTCCAGCGAGGACGTCGACCGGCTGCGCTCCCAGCTCCGCGATTGCCTCGAAGGCAAGGGCGGCCAGGTCTCGGCGCGGGCGCGGGCGGCCTCGCTCGGGCGCACCTTTCTCGCCCTCAATGCCGCCGGCCGCGAGCGCTTCCTGCGCGTCCTCGCCACCGAGTTCGACATCGACCGCACCGCCGTCCATGCCACCGGCGAGCGGCTGCGCCGCGCCAAGTCGGACGACGAGCAGCGCCAGCTCGAGCGTGCGCTGCGCGTGGCGCTGGAGCCGCCGCGGATCAAGCTCCTCACCCAGTTCAACGCCCTACCTGAGGGCGTGAAGTTCCTGGTCGACATGCGCGCCGGGCTGATGGCGCTGGCGCGCAACGACCCGGCGCTGGCCGCGCTCGAGCTCGACCTCAAGGGCCTGTTGGCGAGCTGGTTCGACATCGGCTTCCTCGAGGTGAAGCGCATCACCTGGGAATCGCCGGCGGCACTCCTGGAAAAGCTCATGGTCTACGAGGCCGTGCACGAGATCCGGAGCTGGACCGACCTCAAGAACCGGCTCGAGGCGGATCGGCGCTGCTTTGCCTATTTCCATCCGCGCATGCCGGACGAGCCCCTGATCTTCGTCGAGGTCGCGCTGACCCTGGGCATGGCCGACAACGTGCAGCTTCTCCTCGACGAGACCGCCCCGATCGGCGATCCCGGCGAGGCCGATTCCGCGATCTTCTATTCGATCTCGAACTGCCAGCGCGGCCTGTCCGGCATCAGCTTCGGCGATTTCCTGATCAAGCGGGTGGTCGATCAGCTCGCGGCCGAGCTGCCGCATCTGAAGACCTATGCCACCCTCTCGCCGATCACCGGTTTCCGCGCCTGGCTCGACAAGCGGCTGACGGCGGAGGGGGATGCGCTGCTGATCGCGACCGAGCGCCGCGCCATCGACGCGCTGCCCTTGTCCCCGCCGGAGCGCAGCCTCGCCCGGCTTCTGGCCCTGCCCGGCTGGCAGGAGGACGAGGCGGTGGCGCCGGCGGTGAAGGCGGCGCTGCAGCGCCTGGCCGCGCGCTATGTCCTCCTGGAGAAGACCGCGGCGGGGCGCGCGCTCGATCCGGTGACGCATTTCCACCTCAGTAACGGCGCCCGCGTCGAGCGCATCAACTGGCGCGCCGACCTGTCGGCCAAGGGGATGCAGCAATCCTACGGCATGATGATCAACTATCTCTACCGCCTGGCCGACATCGAGGAGAATCACGAGGCCTATACCGGCGAAGGCCGGGTGGCCGCCTCCTCGGCGATCGCGCGTCTGGCCAAGGCGTAAGCAGGCTCGCCTGTTTCCCTGCCTGAATCCGTGTGCTATGAACGCGCCTCTGCCGGCGGCGGGGCGGCGCGCCGAGCGGGCGTGGCGGAACTGGTAGACGCACTGGATTTAGGTTCCAGCGACGAAAGTCGTGGGGGTTCAAGTCCCTCCGCCCGCACCAATGGTCACGTCGCGGCCCTCCAAGAACCAAGAACGAGCTGTTGATCCGATGCAGGTCACTGAGACGAGCGCCGAAGGGCTGAAGCACGAACTCACCGTCACCGTCGCCGCCGACGATATCGAGCGCCGGGTCGCGGAGCGCCTCAACGAGATCGGCCGCACCGTGCGCATTCCCGGCTTCCGGCCGGGCAAGGTGCCGATCAAGCTGCTGCGCCAGCGCTATGGCCGCTCGGTGATGGGCGAGGTGCTAGAGCGCGCGGTGAGCGACAGCTCGGCCGAGGCGATGCGCGAGCGCAACCTGCGCCCGGCGCTGCAACCGAAGGTCGAGATCGTCGCCTTCGACGAAGGCACCAACCTCGAATACAAGATGGCGGTCGAGGTGCTGCCGGAGATCCAGCCGATCGACTTCGCCGAGGTGAAGCTCGAGCGGCTGACCCCGGAGGTGCCGCCGGACGAGATCGACAAGGCGCTCTTGCGCATCGCCCAGCAGCAGCGCAAAAGCGCCACCGCCGACCGCCCGGCCGAGAAGGGCGACGTCGTCATGATCGACTTCGTCGGCACGCTCGGCGACGGCACGCCGGTGCCCGGCGGCAGTGCCACCGGCTATGCCCTGGAGCTCGGAACCGGCAGCTTCATCCCGGGCTTTGAAGACCAGTTGGTCGGCGTCACCGCCGGCGAGCAGCGCACCATCGACCTCACATTCCCGGCCGATTACGGCAGCGCCGATCTGGCCGGCAAGCCGGTGCAGTTCAGCGTCACCGTCAAGGAAGTGCGCGGGGTCGAGCCGCAAGCGGTCGATGAATCGCTCGCGACAGCCGTCGGCATGGAGAACCTCGACGACCTGCGCAAGGCCGTGGCCGAGCGCATCGCCCAGGATTACGGCCGCGTCGCCCGGCAGAAGCTGAAGCGCGATCTCCTCGACCGGCTGGCCGAGCGCTACGATTTTCCGGTGCCGCAGGGGATGGTCGAAATCGAATTCGATGCCATATGGAAGCAGTTCGAGGAAGCGCGCAAGCGCCGCACCGAAAGCGCCGGCCCCGAGGCTGCCATAGCCGAGGCTGCCACAGCCGAGGCTGGCGCAGCCGAGGCGGCCGCTCCTGCGGCGGAATCGGGGGAAAGCGAGGACGAGAAGCTCAAGCCGGAATATCGCGCCATCGCCGAGCGGCGGGTGCGGCTCGGACTCCTCCTCGCCGAGGTGGGCCGGGCCAACGCCATCGCCGTCAGCCAGGAGGAAGTCAATCGCGCCCTCCTGGAGGAAGCGCGGCGCTATCCCGGGCAAGAGCGTCAGGTGATCGACTATTATCGCAACAACCCCGCGCTCCTCGACGGCATCCGCGCACCGATCTACGAGGACAAGGTTGTCGACTTCATCGTCGGGCGCGCCGACGTGACCGAGCGCTCCGTGCCCCCGGCGGAGCTGATGGCCTCCACCATCGAAGCGGACATGGAGGCCGACGAGGACAAGGCGGGCGAAGAGAAGACTGATGTGATCCCGTCCCCGTGACGGAAAGGCAGGAGCAAATGGATCCGTACGAGCACTACATGAACAATCTGGTGCCGATGGTGGTCGAGCAGACCAACCGCGGCGAGCGCGCCTATGACATTTTCTCCCGCCTCCTCAAGGAGCGCATCATCTTCCTGGTCGGGCCGGTCAACGATTCCGTCGCCAGCCTCGCCTGCGCGCAGCTCCTGTTCCTGGAATCGGAAAACCCGAACAAGGACATAGCCTTCTATATCAATTCCCCCGGCGGGATCGTCACGTCGGGCCTGGCGATCTATGACACGATGCAATACATCCGCGCCGATGTGGCGACGGTGTGCATCGGCCAGGCCGCGTCGATGGGCTCGCTGCTGCTGGCCGCCGGCGCCAAGGGCAAGCGCACCGCGCTCCCCAATTCGCGGATCATGATCCACCAGCCCTCCGGCGGAACGCAGGGGCAGGCCACCGACATCGAGATCCAGGCGCGCGAGATCCTGCAACTGCGCGCCCGCCTCAACGAGATCTACGTCAAGCACACCGGCCAGCCGCTGGAGACCATCGCCGCCGCGGTCGAGCGCGACAAGTTCCTGTCGCCGACCGAGGCCAAGGCGTTCGGCCTCATCGACGAGGTGATGGCGAACCGCACCGGCCGCGAGGACGAGGCCAAGGCCCGCGCCTGAGGCAAAGCCGACCCAATCTGGCTGCGCCCTTGCCAAGGTTGGTTAAGCCCCCACATTTAACTAGTTATTGAGCGCCGGGCGGTACATATTGTTCAATTACAGAGGCCTGCGTCGACGGTCCCTTGCGGCAAGGGGGGATAGACTCGGGGACCAGACGGCGCCGGTAAGCGAGGTAGCAGGGGTCACCAGCCCGGTGACGGAGAGCCCATGACCAAGTCCAGCGGCAGCGACTCGAAAAATACCCTCTACTGCTCCTTCTGTGGCAAGAGCCAGCATGAGGTGCGGAAGCTGATCGCCGGCCCGACCGTGTTCATCTGTGATGAGTGCGTCGAGCTCTGCATGGATATCATCCGTGAGGAGCACAAGACCACCCTCGTCAAGTCGCGCGACGGCGTTCCGACGCCGCGTGACATCTGCAAGGTGCTCGACGACTATGTGATCGGCCAGGACCACGCCAAGCGCGTGCTGTCGGTGGCCGTGCATAATCACTACAAGCGGCTCGCGCATGGCGCCAAGAACAACGACGTCGAGCTCGCCAAATCGAACATTCTCCTGGTCGGCCCGACCGGGTCGGGCAAGACGCTGCTGGCGCAGACCTTGGCGCGCATCATCGATGTGCCCTTCACCATGGCCGATGCGACGACGCTGACCGAGGCCGGCTATGTCGGCGAGGATGTCGAGAACATCATCCTCAAGCTGTTGCAGTCAGCCGACTACAATGTCGAGCGCGCGCAGCGCGGCATCGTCTATATCGACGAGGTCGACAAGATCAGCCGCAAATCCGACAACCCCTCGATCACCCGCGACGTCTCGGGCGAGGGCGTGCAGCAGGCGCTCCTGAAGATCATGGAAGGCACCATCGCCTCGGTGCCGCCCCAAGGCGGGCGCAAGCACCCGCAGCAGGAATTCCTCCAGGTCGACACCACCAACATCCTCTTCATCTGCGGCGGCGCGTTCGCGGGGCTGGAAAAGCTCATCGCGCAGCGGCGCCAGGGTACCTCGATCGGCTTCGGCGCGGAAGTGCGCGGCCCCGACGAGCGCAAGACCGGCGAGATCCTCAAGGATCTGGAACCGGAGGATTCGTTGAAATTCGGCCTCATCCCGGAATTCGTCGGCCGGCTGCCGGTGGTGGCGACGCTCGACGATCTCGACGAGAAGGCGCTCGTCGACATCCTGGTCAAGCCGAAGAATGCGCTCGTCAAGCAGTACCAGCGCCTGTTCGAGATGGAAGACGTGCGCCTCGAATTCAACGACGAGGCGCTGCACAGCATTTCGCACAAGGCGATCGGGCGCAAGACGGGCGCGCGCGGCCTGCGCTCGATCCTGGAATTGATCCTGCTCGAACCGATGTTCGAGCTGCCCGGACTCGACGGGGTGACCGGCATGGTCATCAACAAAGAGGTCGTGGAGGGGCGCGCCAAGCCGCTCTATATCTATTCCGAACGCCGCGGCGACTACAGCGAGCGTCGCGGCGACGTTGGAACCGGCGCCTGAGCGCGCCGTTCCTGCTCACGGCCTGAGGAAACACCCGCCGCATCGCGACGTTCCTCTTGACGCCAACCCTATGCTCTCCACCTAATGTGGATCGTCACTGGCGGGCACTTCCGCCGCTGCGGCGCCGGGACCGGTCGTGGGCCCGGGCCCGAAGAATAATGAGGCGCCATGTTCGATCCAGCCCGCGGTACGCTCTATTCGGTCCTGCCGCTTCGCGACATCGTCGTGTTCCCGCACATGATCGTGCCGCTGTTCGTGGGGCGCGAGAAATCGGTTCGCGCGCTCGAGGACGTGATGAAGGACGACAAGCAAATCCTTCTCGTCACGCAGAAGAATGCGGCCGACAACGATCCCGGCTCGAGCGACATCTACACGGTCGGCACGATCGGGACGGTGTTGCAGCTCCTCAAGCTGCCGGACGGCACGGTCAAGGTTCTGGTCGAGGGCAGCCAGCGCGCCCGCATCCTGCGCTTTGCCGAAAACGACTCGTTCTTCCAGGCTTTTGCCGAGTTGGTGCCCGACAAGGTCGGCGACAAGCAGGAGCTCGAGGCGCTGGCACGCACCGCGGTCGCGCAGTTCGAGCAGTACATCAAGCTTAACAAGAAGATCCCGCCGGAGGTCCTGGTCTCGATCAACCAGATCGAGGACCCCTCGAAACTTGCCGACACGCTCGCCTCGCACCTCGCGCTCAAGATCCCCGAAAAGCAGGAGCTTCTCGAAAGCGACACGGTGTCGGCCAGGCTCGAGAAAGTGTTCGGCTACATGGAGAGCGAGATCGGCGTTCTCCAGGTCGAGAAGCGCATCCGCTCGCGCGTCAAGCGCCAGATGGAGAAGACGCAGCGCGAGTATTATCTCAACGAGCAGCTGAAGGCGATCCAGAAGGAACTGGGCGAAGGCGAGGACGGCAAGGACGAACTGGCCGAGCTCGAGGACCGCATCAACAAGACCAAGTTCTCCAAGGAGGCGCGCGAGAAGGCGCAGACCGAAATGCGCAAGCTGCGCACCATGAGCCCGATGTCGGCCGAGGCGACGGTGGTGCGCAATTATCTCGACTGGCTTCTGTCGATTCCCTGGCACGTGCGCACCAAGACCAAGCGCGACATCAAGGTCGCGGAGAAGGTGCTCAACGACGACCATTGCGGCCTGGAAAAGGTGAAGGAGCGCATCCTCGAATACCTCGCGGTGCAGCAGCGCATGCGCAAGGTGAAGGGGCCGATCCTGTGCCTCGTTGGGCCGCCCGGCGTCGGCAAGACCTCGCTCGGCAAGTCGATCGCGCGCGCGACCGGGCGCAACTTCGTGCGCATGTCGTTGGGCGGCGTGCGCGACGAGGCCGAGATCCGCGGCCACCGCCGCACCTATATCGGCTCCATGCCCGGCAAGGTCGTGCAGGGCATGAAGAAGGCGAAGTCTTCCAACCCGCTGTTCCTCCTCGACGAGGTCGACAAGCTCGGTGCGGACTGGCGCGGCGATCCGAGTTCGGCGCTATTGGAAGTGCTCGACCCCGAGCAGAACTCGACCTTCAACGATCATTATCTCGAGGTCGACTACGACCTCTCCGACGTCATGTTCGTCACCACGGCGAACACGCTCAGGATGCCGCAGCCGCTCTTGGATCGCATGGAGCTCATCCGGCTTCCCGGCTATACGGAGGACGAAAAGGTCGAGATCGCGCGCCGCCATCTCATTCCCAAGCAGATGAAGGCGCACGGCCTCAAAAACTCGGAGTGGTCGCTCAGCGATGACGCGCTGCGCGACATCATCCGCTACTACACGCGCGAAGCGGGCGTGCGCAATCTCGAGCGCGAGATCGCCAATCTGGCGCGGAAAGCGATCAAGGAAATCGCGATGCGCCACCTGGCCAAGGTTGCGTATTCGCGCCGCAACCTCGAGAAGTACGCAGGCGTCCGGCGCTTCCGCTATGGCGAGGTCGAGGAGACCGATCTCGTCGGCGTGACGACGGGCCTGGCGTGGACGGAAGTGGGCGGCGAGCTTTTGTCGATCGAGGCGGTGACGGTGCCCGGCAAGGGCAAGGTCACGGCGACCGGCAAGCTCGGCGAAGTCATGCGCGAGTCCGTGCAGGCGGCGGAGAGCTACGTGAAGTCGCGCTCGATCGCCTTCGGCATCGCGCCGACCCTCTTCGAGCGCAAGGACATCCACGTCCACGTGCCCGAGGCCGCAACGCCCAAGGACGGACCCTCGGCCGGCGTGGCGATGGTGACCTCGATCGTATCGGTGCTCACCGGCATTGCCGTGCGCCGTGACATCGCCATGACCGGCGAGATCACGCTGCGGGGCCGCGTGCTGCCGATCGGCGGCCTCAAGGAGAAGCTGCTGGCGGCGTTGCGCGGCGGGATCACCACGGTGCTGATCCCCAAGGACAACGAAAAGGATCTCGCCGAGATTCCCGACAACGTGAAGCGCGGATTGACCATCAGCCCGGTGTCCTCGCTCGACGAGCTCCTGCATCTGGCACTGGTGCGCGACCTCACGCCGATCGAGTGGACCGAGGAGCCCGATCGTCCGGTGCTGCCGCCCAAGGTCGACGAAGGCCGCGCCGGCATCATCACGCATTGATCACGTAAGAATTAAGAACGCCGTCACCCCAAGGGGTGGCGGCGTTTTCGTGTGCGTGCGCCGCCACCCCGTGCGTTAGGGCTGCGATTGACGTGCGCGCGAGCCCCGATCTAGACTAAGGCACGATGAAGCCTGCGAACCATGCGGTTGCTTCGCCGACGCACATCTCGCGCAACAAGAATGGAGCCGACGGTGAACAAGAGCGAACTCGTCGATTGGGTAGCAACGGCGGTGGATCTTAAGAAGGCCGAAGCAGAGGCTGCCGTCGATGCCGTGTTCGACGCCGTCGCGGGCGCCTTGAAGAAAGGCGACGAGGTGCGCATCGCCGGCTTCGGCACGTTTGCCGTCACCGCGCGCGCGGCGTCGGAGGGACGCAATCCCCGCACCGGCGAGAAGATCGCCATCGCCGCGTCGAAACAGCCGAAGTTCCGCGCCGGCAAGAGCCTCAAGGAGGCGGTCAACGGGACCGCCGAGCCGCAATCGGCCACGGGCGATTAGCTCAGCGGTAGAGCACCTCGTTTACACCGAGGGGGTCGGAGGTTCGAAACCTTCATCGCCCACCAGCTTTCCCTTGTCGTTTTTTCAAGCGTTGTGGCGAGCGTAAGCGAAGCAATCTCCCATCGGCGGGAGCTTGCTTCGGAGCACGGCTCCTCGCAATGGCATCACGCGCTGGCCTCCTCGCGGAAGAATCCCAGCGCCTCCTGCGCGGCGCGGTCGGAATAGCTGAACAACACCGCCTCGCCATCGGCCTCGAGGCGATAGCGATACCACGGCGGCACGACGAAGGTGTCGTGCGGTGCAAACTCGTAGCGCGCATCGCCGATGGTGACGCTGCCGCTGCCCTCGACGACGACGAAGACGGTGCCGTCGGTGGCGCGGTACGGCGTGCCGGAAAATCCCGCCGGCAGAAGCTGCATGAACACGGCCATGGTGGGGAAGGGATGGCGGCCGTTGGCGGGATTGGCATAGCGCAGCTTGAAGCCGTGGGCGGCGTGCGCCGCGCCGTGGCGCGCCAGATGCGCGAGCGCGGCGCGGGTGCGGTCATAGGGGTAGATCAGCATCGGCGCGGCGGCGCCGGTGGGCGCGAAATCGACCGGCAGAAGGTTGGCACCATAACGCGCCGCGCTGTCGCCGGGCGGCCGGGCCGGGGTTTGCGCCTCCTCGTTGGCGTTCTCGCGGAAGATGGCGCCGAAGAATTGCGCGAACGGCGTGTCGAGCCCGTCGAGCCACACGCATGGGCCGGTGCCGAGATTGCCGTGGTCGTGCCATTCCCACGCGGGCGTCACGATGAAGTCGCCGGGCCGCATCACCGTGCGCTCGCCCGCCACGGTGGTATAGGCGCCGTCGCCCTCGATGAAGAACCGCAGCGCGTTCTGCGAATGGCGGTGGGAGGGCGCGATCTCGCCGGGCATGATGATCTGCAGCCCGGCATAGAGCGCGTTGGTGACATAAGTCGTGCCGCGCAGGCTGGGGTTCTCGAAGACGAGCGCCCGGCGCTCGGCGGCGCGCTTGGTGATGAGGCCGATCGCCTCGACCAGGTGGGGGCGCACGTCGCGATAGGGCCAGATCATGGGCACGCACGGGCTGCCCGGGCGCTGCGGCGTGGTGCGCTCCCACAATGGATTGAGGTGGAGGCCGTCGATCCGGCGCTTGAAGCCGACCAAGTCGGGCTCGCCCGCCTGGGGTGCCGTCGTCGCTGCCATCGCCCCGCTCGCCATGTCGCCCTTCCCCTGCGCTATTCCAAAAGCCGTTGCGTTGTACAACCACGTCGCCGATCCTATCACGAATCGACCGGCCTGGGCACGGCGCCGCCGGCGCCTCTCCACCGGTCCCAAGCTTGACACCCCACGAGGGAGCGCGGTAGTAGGTGCGCTCGCGCAGTCAACGCTGCGGGGGTGTAGCTCAGTTGGTTAGAGCGCCGGCCTGTCACGCCGGAGGTCGCGGGTTCGAGTCCCGTCACTCCCGCCATTGCCGGTGATCGAACCTTTGAATTTGGCAGCGCATGCACATATGTCGCGGTGGGTGACGTTGAAGCTGTGCGACCGCATCTGGCGGCGGGAAGCGCGCGGCGGCGCCTGCCGCGTTCCAGCGTCCTAGAGGCCCGGAGTTCCGAGCGATGGAAAGCCTGCTCGGCGCCTATTTCCCGATCCTCGTCTTCATCGCCATTGCGGTGGCGCTGTCGATGGTGATCGTGCTGGCGTCCTTCGTCATCGCGCGCCAGCGCCCCGACTCGGAGAAGCTGTCGCCCTACGAATGCGGCTTCGAGCCCTTTGCCGATGCGCGCAGCCGGTTCGACGTGCGCTACTATCTCGTCGCCATCCTCTTCATCATCTTCGACCTGGAAGTGGCCTTTCTCTTCCCCTGGGCGGTGACGCTGGGCCGCCTCGGCATCTTCGGCTTCTGGTCGATGGTGGTGTTCCTCGCCGTCCTCACGGTCGGCTTCATTTACGAGTGGCGGAAGGGAGCGCTCGAATGGGAGTAGACTTGGCCGAACCCACCGCCCTCCCGCGCGACGCCCTGCTGCGGCAGATGGGCGAGGAAGTGCGCGACAAGGGCTTCATCCTGACCGGGCTCGACGGTCTGGTGAACTGGGCGCGCAGCGGATCGTTGTGGCCGATGACGTTCGGGCTGGCGTGCTGCGCGGTGGAAATGATGCACACCGCGGCGAGCCGCTATGACCTCGACCGCTTCGGCGTCGTCTTCCGCGCCAGTCCGCGCCAGTCCGACGTGATGATCGTCGCCGGCACGCTCTGCAACAAGATGGCGCCGGCGCTGCGCAAGGTCTACGACCAGATGGCCGAGCCGCGCTGGGTGATCTCGATGGGCTCGTGCGCCAATGGCGGCGGCTATTATCATTATTCCTATTCGGTAGTGCGCGGCTGCGACCGCATCGTGCCGGTCGACGTCTACGTGCCGGGCTGTCCGCCCACCGCCGAGGCGCTGCTCTACGGGATTCTTCAGCTCCAGAAGAAGATCCACCGCCAGCGCACTTTCGCGCGCTGAGAGCGGTTCGGGGCGGCGATGACAGAGTTGCTCAAGGAACTCGGCGATCACCTCGCCGCTGCTTTCCCCGAGGACGTGCTCGGGCACGAGATCGCCCACGGCGAGCTCATGGCGCGCGTGCGGCGCGAGGGGATCGTGCGCGTGCTGGCGTTCCTGCGCGACGATGCCACGTGCCGCTTTTCGGTGCTGGTCGACATTTGCGGCGTCGATTATCCCGACCGCGAGGAACGCTTCGAGGTCGTCTACAATCTCCTCAGCCTGCGCCACAACCGGCGCATCCGCCTGAAAGTGGCGACCGACGACGAGAAGCCGGTGCCCTCTGCCACCCGCATCTACAGCGCCGCCGGCTGGTTCGAGCGCGAGGTGTGGGACCTCTACGGCATCTATTTCGCCGACCACCCCGATCTCAGGCGCATTCTCACCGATTACGGTTTCGAGGGCCATCCGCTGCGCAAGGACTTTCCGCTGACGGGCTATGTCGAGCTGCGCTACGACGAAGACCAGAAGCGCGTCGTCTACGAGCCGGTCCGCCTGAAGCAGGAGTTCCGCAGCTTCGACTTCATGTCGCCGTGGGAGGGAATGAGCCATATCCTGCCCGGCGACGAGAAGGCGAAGGAGGAGCCGAAGTGACCGCCGAACCGCAGGCCCAGATCAAAAGCTTCACCATGAATTTCGGGCCGCAGCATCCGGCGGCGCATGGCGTGCTGCGCCTGGTGCTGGAGATGGACGGCGAGGTCGTGATGCGCGCCGACCCGCATATCGGCCTCCTTCACCGCGGCACGGAAAAGCTCATCGAGTACAAGACCTATCTCCAGGCGGTGCCGTATTTCGACCGGCTCGACTATGTCTCGCCGATGTGCCAGGAGCATGGCTTCGCGCTCGCGGTGGAGAAGCTGCTCGGCATCACCGCGCCGCCGCGCGCGCAGTATATCCGCGTGCTCTTCGCCGAGATCACGCGCATCCTCAATCATCTCCTCAACGTCACCACGTTCGCGCTCGACGTCGGCGCGATCACGCCGCTGCTGTGGGGCTTTGAGGAGCGCGAGAAGCTGATGGAGTTCTACGAGCGCGTTTCCGGCGCCCGGCTCCATTCCGCCTATTTCCGCCCCGGCGGCGTGCACCAGGACATGCCGGCGGGGCTCGTCGATGACATCTACGCCTTCATCGAGCAGTTCCCCCGGCGCGTCGACGACCTCGAGGAGCTGCTCACCGAGAACCGCATCTTCAAGCAGCGCACCGTCAATATCGGCGTCGTCAGCAAGGAGGATGCGCTCGACTGGGGCTTCTCGGGGCCGATGCTGCGCGGCTCGGGCGTCGCCTGGGACCTGCGCAAGGCGCAGCCTTACGATGTCTACGAGAGCATGGATTTCGACATTCCCATCGGCAAGAACGGCGATTGCTGGGACCGCTATCTCGTGCGCATGGAGGAGATGCGCCAGTCGCTGCGCATCATGAAGCAGGCGCTCGATGCGATGCCGGGCGGTCCGATCGCGGTCAACGACCGCAAGGTGATGCCGCCGCCGCGCGCCGAGATGAAGCGCTCGATGGAGGCGCTCATCCACCACTTCAAGCTTTATACCGAGGGCTACCACGTGCCGGCGGGCGAGACCTATACCGCGGTCGAGGCGCCCAAGGGCGAGTTCGGCGTCTATGTCGTCGCCGACGGCAGCAACCGGCCCTATCGCTGCAAGATCCGCTCGCCCGACTTCGCCTTCCTGCAGGGTACCGATTTCATGGCGCGCGGGCACATGCTCGCCGACATCGTGGCGATCATCGGTTCCATGGACATCGTTTTCGGCAGCATCGACCGATGAGCGAAACCGTCGACCAGACCCCCGTCGAACAGCCCGCGAGCTTCGCCTTCAGCCCTGAGAACCTGGCGAAGGCCAAGGCGCATATCGCCAAATATCCGCCCGGCCGCCAGGCGAGCGCGGTGCTGCCGCTCCTCGACATCGCCCAGCGCCAGTACGGCAACTGGCTGCCGCGCGCGGCGATGGACCATGTCGCGGAAATCCTTGGCATGGCGCCCATCCGCGTCTACGAGGTCGCCACCTTCTACACCATGTGCAACCTGCGCCCGGTGGGACGGCATTTCTTCCAGATCTGCACCACCACGCCGTGCTGGCTCATGGGCTCCGACGCGGTGGTGCACGCGTGCGAGAAGACGCTCGGCATCGGCATCGGCGAGACCACCCCCGACGGGCTCTTCACGCTCAAGGAGGTCGAGTGTCTGGGCGCTTGCGTCAACGCGCCGGTGATCCAGATCAACGACGATTTCTACGAGGACCTCGACGCTGCCTCGACGACGGCGCTGATCGAGGCGCTGCGGCGCGGCGAGCACCCGCCCATGGGCTCCGCGCGCCACCGCCAGGGCTCGGCGCCCGACGGCGGCCCGACCACGCTCCTCGATCTGCCTTTTGCCAAGGATGAGCGGTGATGCTGAGCGACCGCGACCGCATCTTCACCAACCTCTATGGCCAGTTCGACTGGCGACTCGCCGGCGCGCGCAAGCGCGGCGATTGGGAGGGGACCAAGGACCTCATCCTCAAGGGCCGCGACTGGATCGCCAACGAGGTGAAAAGCTCAGGGCTGCGCGGCCGCGGCGGCGCGGGCTTCCCGACCGGCCTCAAATGGACGTTCATGCCCAAGCAGAGCGAGCGGCCGACCTATCTCATCGTCAATGCCGACGAGAGCGAGCCCGGCACCTGCAAGGACCGCGACATCATCCGCAACGATCCGCACAAGCTGGTCGAGGGCTGTCTCCTCGCCGCGGTCGGCATGGGCGCGCATCACTGCTACATCTATATCCGCGGCGAGTTCTACAACGAGGCGCAGCGGCTCCAGGCGGCGATCGACGGAAGCCTACGACGCCGGCCTCATCGGGCCGAACGCGTGCGGCTCGGGCTATGATTTCGAGCTCCATCTTCACCGCGGCGCCGGCGCCTATATCTGCGGCGAGGAGATGGGCCTCCTGGAAAGCCTCGAAGGCAAGAAGGGCATGCCGCGGTTGAAACCGCCGTTCCCGGCCGGGGTGGGGCTTTATGGGTGTCCCTCCACCGTCAACAATGTCGAGACCATCGCCGTTTGCCCGACCATCCTGCGCCGCGGCGCGCCCTGGTTCGCCGCCATCGGCCGGCCCAAGAACGAGGGCACCAAGGTGTTCTGCATCTCCGGCCACGTGAACCGGCCGTGCAATGTCGAAGAAGCCATGGGCATCCCGCTCAAGGAGCTGATCGAGCGCTATGCCGGCGGCGTGCGCGGCGGCTGGGACAATCTTCTGGCGGTGATCCCCGGCGGATCGTCGGTGCCGGTCATTCCGAAATCGATCTGCGATGACGTGCTGATGGATTTCGACGCGCTCAAGGAAGTGAAGAGCGGGCTCGGCACCGCCGCGGTCATCGTCATGGACAAGTCGACCGACATCGTCAAGGCGATCGCGCGCCTGTCCAAGTTCTACAAGCACGAGAGCTGCGGCCAGTGCACGCCGTGCCGCGAAGGCACCGGCTGGCTGTGGCGGGTGATGGAGCGCATGGTCAAGGGCGAGGCCGAGGTGCGCGAGATCGACATGCTGATCGAGGTCTCCTACGAAATCGAGGGCCACACGATCTGCGCCTTGGGCGACGCCGCCGCCTGGCCGGTGCAGGGCCTCGTCCGCCATTTCCGGCCGGAGATGGAGCGGCGCATCGCCGCCTACAAGGCACAAGCCCAAGCGCGGCAGGCGGCGGAATAATGCCCAAGCTCACCATCAACGGGATCGCGACCGAAGTGCCCGCGGGCACGACGGTGCTGCAGGCGTGCCAGCTCATCGGCGTCGAGGTCGCGCATTTCTGTTTCCACGCGCGCCTGGCGATCGCCGGCAATTGCCGCATGTGCCTGGTGGAACAGGAAAAGGCACCGAAGCCGATCGCCTCCTGCGCCATGCCGGTCGCGGAAGGGATGGTGATCCACACCGATAGCGAGAAGGCCCAAGAAGGCGCGCAAGGGGGTGATGGAGTTCCTGCTGATCAACCATCCCCTCGACTGCCCGATCTGCGACCAGGGCGGGGAATGCGACCTCCAGGACGAGGCGGTGGCCTATGGCTTCGACCGCGGCCGCTATCACGAGAACAAGCGCGCCGTCACCGACAAGGAACTGGGGCCGCTGGTCAAGACCAGCATGAACCGCTGCATCCATTGCACCCGCTGCATCCGCTTCCTCAGCGATGTCGCCGGCGTGGAAGAGCTGGGCGCCACCGGCCGCGGCGAGGACATGGAGATCGGCACCTACATCCAGCGCGCGCTCACCTCGGAACTTTCCGCCAACATCATCGATCTCTGCCCGGTGGGCGCGCTCACCTCCAAGCCCTATGCCTTCGTCGCGCGGCCGTGGGAGCTCACCAAGACCGAATCGGTGGACGTGCTCGACGGGCTCGGCAGCAACATCCGCGTCGATGCGCGCGGGCCCCAGGTGCTGCGCGTGCTGCCGCGCCTCAACGAGGACGTGAACGAGGAGTGGATCTCGGACAAGACGCGCTTCGCGCTCGACGGCCTGGCGCGCCAGCGGCTCGACCGGCCCTATCTGCGCCGCAACGGCAAGCTCGAGGAGACGACATGGCGCGACGGCCTTCGCCGCGATCGCGGCGCGGCTTCATGGTCTCGACGGCACGCGCATCGCGGCGCTCGCCGGCGATCTCGCCGACGCCGAGGCGATGCTGGCGCTGAAAGAGCTGATGGCGTCGCTGGGCTCGCCCCATCTCGACTGCCGCCAGGACGGCGCCGCGCTCGATCCCGCCTGCCGCGCCGGATATCTCTTCAACACCACGATCGCCGGCATCGAGCAGGCCGATCTGTGTCTCCTCATCGGGACCAATCCGCGCGCCGAGGCGGCGATCCTCAATGCGCGCCTGCGCAAGCGCTGGCTCCAGGGCGGCTTTACCGTCGCCGCGATCGGGGCGCCGCTCGACCTTACCTTCCCGGTGCGGATGCTGGGTGCGGGGCCGGCGACGCTGGCGGCGTTGGCCGGCGGCAGCCATGAATGGAATGCCGCGCTCGCCGCGGCGAAGCGGCCGATGCTGATCCTGGGGCAGAGCGCGCTGGCCCGCCCCGACGGTGCCGCCATCCTCGCGCTGGCGCGAAGCCTCGCCGAGAGTGCGGGGTTCGTGCGCGACGACTGGAACGGGTTCAACGTGCTGCACACCGCCGCGGCGCGCGTCGGCGGGCTCGATCTGGGCTTCGTGCCGGGCGCGGGCGGGCGCGATGTCGCGGGCATTCTCGCCGGCTGCGCCGCGGGCGAGATCGCGGCGGTCTATCTCCTCGGCGCCGACGAGATCGACATGGCCCGGCTCGGGCAGGCCTTCGTCATCTATCAGGGCCATCACGGCGATGCCGGCGCGCGCCGCGCCGATGTCGTGCTGCCGGGCGCGGCCTACACCGAGAAGGACGCGACCTACGTCAACACCGAGGGCCGCGTGCAGCTTGCGCAGCGCGCCGTCTTCCCGCCGGGCGACGCGCGCGAGGACTGGAAGATCCTGCGCGCGCTGAGCGAGGCGTTGGGCCGGACGCTGCCCTACGATTCGCTGGGCGCGCTGCGGCGGCGGCTGGTCGCGGTCGCCCCGAGCTTCGGCGAGCCCGACCGCGCGCCGCATGCCGGCTGGGGCGCGTTCGGCCGCGCCGGCACGATCGATGCCGCGCCGTTCGTCTATCCGATCGCACGATTTCTACCGCACCGATCCCGATCAGCCGCGCCTCGCCGACGATGGCGGCGTGTGCCGAGACGCTGGGGGCGGTGAAGGGCGAGGCGCCCAAGACCGGGACGCATGGCTGAGTTCTGGACCGCTTACGGATATCCGACCGCCATCCTCGTCGCGGAGGTCGTGGCGATGATCGTGCCGCTGCTGGTGGCCGTGGCCTATCTGACCTTTGCCGAGCGCAAGGTGCTGGCCATGGCGCAGCTGCGCAAGGGGCCCAATGTGGTCGGTCCCGTTCGGGCTGCTGCAGCCGTTCGCCGACGGGCTGAAGCTGCTGCTCAAGGAAACGGTGATCCCGACCGGCGCCAATCGCGTCGTCTTCATCATCGCGCCGATCGTCACCTTCGTCCTGAGCCTCGTCGCCTGGGCCGTCATCCCGTTCGATGCCGGCGTGGTCATCGCCAACATCAATGTCGGCATCCTCTACCTCTTCGCGATCAGCTCGCTCGGCGTCTACGGCGTCATCATGGCGGGGTGGTCGTCCAATTCGAAATACGCCTTCCTGGGCGCGCTGCGCTCGGCGGCGCAGATGGTGTCCTACGAGGTCTCGATCGGCTTCGTCATGGTGAGCGTGCTGTTGTGCGTCGGCTCGCTCAATCTCTCCGACATCGTCGAGGCGCAGCGCACGGTATGGTTCTGCGTGCCGCTGCTGTCCGATGTTCGTCGTGTTCTTCGTCTCAGGCCTGGCCGAGACCAACCGCTCGCCCTTCGACCTGCCGGAGGGCGAATCGGAGCTGGTGGCGGGGTTCTTCGTCGAGTATTCGGCGATGACGTTCGCGCTCTTCTATCTCGGCGAATACGCCAACATGATCCTGATGAGCGCGATGACGAGCATTCTGTTCCTGGGCGGCTGGCTCGCGCCCTTCGGCATCCCGCCTTTCACGTGGGTTCCCGGGCCGATCTGGTTCATGCTCAAGATCGCGTTCGTGCTGTTCTGCTTCCTGTGGGTGCGGGCGACCTTTCCACGCTTTCGCTACGACCAGCTCATGCGGCTGGGCTGGAAGGTGTTCCTGCCGCTGTCGCTGTTCTGGCTGGTGCTGACGGCCGGGGTGCTGGTG
Source organism: uncultured Alphaproteobacteria bacterium (assembly GCA_963832575.1). GTDB lineage: Bacteria > Pseudomonadota > Alphaproteobacteria > ATCC43930 > CGMCC-115725 > DATJLY01. Next base: position 1,169,064 of record CAWHUT010000004.1, on the reverse strand, counting down.
GCGACGGGTCTGGGTCCCGCGCTAGGCCGCGCCTCGGAGAAAGGCTTGGGATCATGGCGTTACTCGACCGCAGCGCGCGCATGGTACTCCTCTCCGAGCTGTGTCGCGGGGCATGTGGCTCACGCTCGAAATACATGTTCAAGCAGCCGGTGACGGTGAACTACCCGTTCGAGAAGGGACCGCTGTCGCCGCGCTTCCGCGGCGAGCATGCGCTGCGCCGCTATCCCAACGGCGAGGAGCGCTGCATCGCCTGCAAGCTGTGCGAGGCGATCTGTCCGGCGCTTGCCATCACCATCGAGGCCGAGCCGCGCGAGGACGGCAGCCGCCGCACCACGCGCTACGACATCGACATGACCAAATGCATCTATTGCGGCTTCTGCCAGGAGGCGTGCCCGGTGGACGCGATCGTCGAGGGGCCGAATTTCGAATTCGCCGCCGAGACGCGCGAGGAGCTTTTCTACGACAAGGACAAGCTGCTGGCGAACGGCGACCGCTGGGAGGCGGAGATCGCCAACAACCTCGCGCTCGACGCGCCCTATCGGTGAGGGCGATGCATCGGGCCGGGCGCGCATCGAGGGGAATCGCCGCATGATCATCCAGGCGATCTGCTTCTATCTCTTCTCCGCCATCGCCATCGCCTCGGGCGTGATGGTGATCGCCGCGCGCAATCCCGTGCATTCCGTGCTGTTCCTGATCCTCGCCTTCTTCAACGCGGCCGGGCTCTTCGTGCTGCTGGGAGCGGAGTTCCTGGCGATGATCCTGGTCATCGTCTATGTCGGCGCGGTGGCGGTGCTGTTCCTGTTCGTGGTGATGATGCTCGACATCAATTTCGTCGAGCTGCGGCAGGGATTCCTGCAATACCTGCCGATCGGCGCGCTCATCGGCCTCGTGCTGCTGCTGGAGCTCGTGCTGGTGTTCGGCGCCTGGGCGGTGGCGCCGGAGGTGGCGGCGACCGCGGCGGCGCCGATGCCGCCCTTCGGCGCAGGTCTCCAACACCGCGGCGCTGGGGGCGCTGCTCTACACCCGCTACGTCTATCCCTTCCAGGCGGCGGGCGCGATCCTGCTCGTGGCCATGGTGGGCGCGATCGTGCTGACGCTGCGCCCGAGCGAGGGCGTGCGCAGGCAGCGCATCGGCACGCAGGTCGGCGCGCCGGCGCGAGGACAGCGTCGAGGTCGTCAAGGTGCGGCCGCGCGAGGGGGTGTCCTAGCATGCTCGAGATCGGCCTTGCCCATTACCTCACCGTCGCGGCGATCCTGTTCACGCTCGGCATCTTCGGCATCTTCCTCAATCGCAAGAACGTCATCATCATCCTGATGTCGATCGAGCTGATGCTGCTCGCCGTCAACATCAACTTCGTCGCCTTCTCCGCCTTCCTGCACGATCTCGTCGGCCAGATCTTCGCCATGTTCGTCCTCACCGTGGCGGCGGCAGAGGCGGCGATCGGGCTCGCCATCCTCGTCGTCTATTTCCGCAACCGCGGCACCATCGCGGTTGAGGACATCAACCTGATGAAGGGCTGAAGCGTGACGGTCGCCTGCCATCTTCCTGCCGCTTCTGGGCGCGTTCATCGCCGGCATCTTCGGGCGCTGGATCGGCGACCGCGGCGCCCAGCTCATCGACCTGCGCGGCGATGGCGCTGGCGGCCATTTTGGGCGTCGGCGCTCTTCATCCTCGTCGCGCTCGAGGGCCATGACCGCACGGTCGATCTCTTCACCTGGATCGACACCGGCGATCTCGTCAATACCGGCCTCCAGGTCGAATGGGCGCTGCGGCTCGACACGCTGTCGGCGGTGATGGTGGCGATGGTGACGGTCGTCTCCTGCGTCATCCACGTCTATTCCATCGGCTACATGGCGCACGACAAGTCGATCCCGCGCTTCATGGCCTATCTCAGCCTCTTCACCTTCTTCATGCTGATGCTGGTGACGGCCGACAATTTCGTGCAGCTTTTCTTCGGCTGGGAGGGCGTGGGCCTGTGCTCCTACCTCCTGATCGGCTTCTGGTACGACCGGCCAGCGGCCAATGCCGCCGCGATCAAGGCCTTCGTCGTCAACCGCATCGGCGATTTCGGCTTCGCGCTCGGCATCTTCGCCGTCTATGAGATCTTCGGCTCGCTGCAATTCGACACCGTCTTCGCCGCGGCGCCCGATGTCGCGCACAACACCATTCCCTTCCTCGGCCACGACGTCGATGCGCTGACCGTGACGTGCATCCTCCTTTTCGTCGGCGCGATGGGGAAATCGGCGCAGATCGGCCTGCACACCTGGCTGCCCGATGCGATGGAAGGGCCGACGCCGGTCTCGGCGCTCATTCATGCCGCGACCATGGTGACGGCCGGCGTGTTCATGGTGGCCAGGCTGTCGCCGCTCTTCGAATATGCGCCGATCGCGCTGGGCGTCGTCGTCGTGATCGGCGGCACCACCGCGACTCTTCGCCGCCACCATCGGCATGGCGCAGACCGACATCAAGCGCGTCATCGCCTATTCGACCTGCAGCCAGTTGGGCTACATGTTCTTCGCCGCGGGCGTTTCGGCCTATGGCGCGGCGATCTTCCATCTCGATGACGCACGCCTTCTTCAAGGCGCTCCTCTTCCTCACCGCGGGCTCGGTCATCCATGCCATGTCGGGCGAGCAGGACATGCGCAAGATGGGCGGGCTGCGCCGGCTGATCCCGTGGACCTATGCGCTGATGTGGGTCGGGAGCCTCGCGCTCGCGGGCATCTGGCCCTTCGCGGGCGCCTATTCCAAGGACGTGATCATCGAATCCGCCTGGGCGTCGGGGACCGGCGTCGGGCTCTATGGCTTCTGCCTCGGCGTCTTCGCCGCGTTCCTCACCGCGTTCTATTCCTGGCGCCTCATCTTCCTCACCTTCCACGGCGCGCCGCGCGCCGATGCGGAGACCCTGCACCACGTGCACGAATCGCCGTGGGTGATGATCGGGCCGCTCCTGGTGCTGGGAACGGGCGCGGTGGTCGCGGGCAGGCTCGGCTACAACCTCTTCGTCGGCGACGGGTATCAGGGGTTCTGGCGCGATACCCTCCTGGTCCTGCCCGACCATGCGAGCCTCGCCCGTGCCGAATCGGTTCCGGCGATCATCTCGCTGCTGCCGTTGATCATGGCGCTCGCGGGCATTGCCGTGGCGTGGTTCTGTTACATCCTCGCGCCCGAGACGCCGGGGCGGATCGCCCGAACCTTCCGGCCGATTTATATCTTCCTGCTCAACAAGTGGTATTTCGACGAGCTCTACGACGCGGTCATCGTGCGCCCGCTGATGGCGTTGGGCGTCGGCTTGTGGAAAAAGGGCGACGGCGCCGTCATCGACGGGTTGGGGCCCGACGGCATCTCCGCGCGCACGCGCGACCTCGCCGTGTGGGCGAGCCGGCTCCAGACCGGCTATCTCTACCATTACGCCTTCGCCATGCTGATCGGCGTGGTGGGGTTGGTGTCGTGGTATCTCCTGCGGCAGATGGGGTGAGGGCGGCGCGATGGCGAACTGGCCCCTCCTTAGCGTTGTCACGTTTCTGCCGCTCGTCGGCGTTTTGGCCATCCTGGTGCAGCGTGGTGCGGAGGCCGACGTGGCGCGCGCCGCGCGCTGGATCGCGCTCTGGACCTCGCTCATCACGTTTGCGCTGTCGCTGGCGATCTGGGCCGGGTTCAATCCGGGGAGCGCCGATTTCCAGTTCGTGGAGCAGGCGTCCTGGCTCCCCGACTTCAACATCTCCTATGTCATGGGGGTGGACGGCATCTCGCTTTTCTTCGTGCTGCTGTCGACGTTCCTCACGCCCATTTGCGTCATCGCGAGCTGGAAGTCGATCACGCTGCGCGTGCGGGAGTACATGATCGCGTTCCTCGTGCTCGAAACCATGATGATCGGCACGTTCTGCGCCCTCGACTTTTTCGTCTTCTACATCTTCTTCGAGGGCGTGCTCATCCCGATGTTCCTCATCATCGGCGTGTGGGGCGGGCCGCGGCGCGTCTATTCCGCGTTCAAGTTCTTTCTCTACACGCTGCTCGGCTCGGTCTTGATGCTGCTGGCGATCCTCGCGATCTATTTCGAGACGGGGTCCGCCGACATGCGCGAGGCACTGGCCTATGATTTCCCGGCCTCGCTGCAGACCTGGCTGTGGCTCGCGTTCTTTGCCTCCTTCGCGGTCAAGCTGCCGATGTGGCCGGTGCACACCTGGCTTCCCGATGCGCATGTCGAGGCGCCGACGGCGGGCTCGGTCATCCTCGCCGGCGTGCTCCTCAAGATGGGCGGCTATGGCTTCGTCCGCTTCTCGCTGCCGATGTTTCCCGAGGCGTCGCAGTATTTCACGCCGCTCGTGTTCCTGTTGAGCGTCGTTGCCATCATCTACACCTCGCTGGTGGCGCTCGCGCAAGACGACATGAAGAAGCTCATCGCCTATTCGTCGGTGGCGCATATGGGCTTCGTCACGATTGGCGTCTTCACCGTGACCTCCGAAGGGCTGCAGGGCGCGATCATCGGCATGCTCAGCCACGGCATCGTGTCGGCGGCGCTCTTTCTGTGCGTCGGCGTCGTCTACGATCGGCTGCACACGCGCGAGATCGCGCGCTATGGCGGGCTGGCCGAAAACATGCCGAAATACGCGGCGGTGTTCATGGTGTTCATGCTCGCCTCGGTCGGGCTTCCCGGTACGAGCGGCTTCGTCGGCGAGTTCCTGTCGCTTATCGGCGCCTTCCAGGTGAACACCTGGGTCGCGTTCTTCGCCACCACCGGCATCATCCTCAGCGTCGCCTATATGCTCTACCTCTACCGCCGCATCATCTTCGGCGTCCTCACCAAGGCCGACGTGCGCGCCATGCTCGATCTCAACCTGCGCGAGGTCGCGATCTTCGCGCCGATGATCGCCATCGTGCTGTGGATGGGGGTCTATCCCGGCTCCTTCATGAAGCCGATGCAGCCGGCGCTGGCCAAGCTCATCGACCAGCGTCCAGACGTCGGAGCGCGCGCACGCCACCAGGCTCGCCGCCGCGCCGGCGGCCGCGCGCCTCCTCACCAGCCGCCAGTAGGGGACGCCATGCCGATCTTCGCCGTCCCCGATTTCCTGCCGGCGCTGCCCGAGATCTTTCTGGGCTGCGCGGCGCTGGCGCTGTTGCTGCTGGGCGTTTTCCAGGGCGACCGGTCCGCGCGCGAGATTTCCTGGCTTGCGGTCGGCGGCGCTCATCATCGATCTCGCGCTCGTGCTGTCGCCGCTCGCGGCGCACGGACCGGCGCGTCGGGTGAGCCTCTACGGCATGTTCGTGACCGACGGGTTCGGCGCCTATGCCAAGGTGCTGGTGCTGGTGGGCTCGGCGTCTTCTCGCTCGTCATCGCGATGCCTTACAACGCGCCGCCTCGGCATCGCGCGTCCGGAGTTCCCGGTGCTAATGCTGCTCGCCACCACGGGCATGCTGATGATGATCTCGGCGAACGATCTCATCTCGCTCTATGTCTCGCTGGAACTGCAAAGTCTGTCGCTCTACGTGCTCGCGAGCTTTGATCGCGATTCGGTGCGCTCGACGGAGGCGGGGCTTAAGTATTTCGTCTTGGGCGCGCTGGCGTCGGGGATGCTGCTCTATGGCGCCTCGATGGTCTATGGCTTCGCCGGCACGACCTCGTTCGAGGCGCTGGCCAAGCTTCTGGCCAACGGCACAGTGACCTCGATCGGGTTGATCATCGGCATCGTCTTCATCGCCGTGGGCCTGGCCTTCAAATGCTCGGCGGTGCCCTTCCACATGTGGACGCCCGATGTCTACGAGGGCGCGCCGACGCCGGTCACCGCCTTCTTCTCGGTCGCGCCCAAGACGGCGGCGCTCGTGCTCTTCGTGCGCGTGATGGTCGGGCCGTTCGGCGGCCTCTTGGTGGAGTGGCGCCAGATCATCTGGTTCATCGCCGTCGCCTCGATGATCCTGGGCTCGTTCGCCGCGATCAACCAGCGCAACATCAAGCGGCTGATGGCCTACAGCTCGATCGGCCATGTCGGCTACGCGCTTCATCGGGCTCGCCGCCGGCACCGCCATCGGCGTGCGCGGCGTGCTCGTCTACATGGCGATCTATCTCTTCATGAATGTCGGCACCTTCGCCGTCATCTTGTGCATGCGCCGCGACGGGCGCATGGTCGAGACGATCGACGATCTCGCGGGGTTGTCGCGCACGCAGCCGGGGCTGGCGCTGGCGCTCGGCATCTTCATGTTCTCGATGGCGGGCATCCCGCCGCTCGCCGGCTTCTTCGCCAAAGTCTATGTCTTCCTGGCGGCGATCGATGCCGGGCTCTATGCGCTCGCCGTCATCGGCGTGCTCGCGAGCGTGGTGGGCGCCTTCTACTACCTGCGCATCGTCAAGCTCATGTATTTCGACGAGCCGAAAGCGGCGGCGTTCGACCGGCCGATCGGGCGCGAGATGCAGGCGGTGCTGGTGATCACGGCGGTGGTCAATCCTGTTCTTCTTCGCCTATCCGGGCCCGTGGTCGACGGCGCCGACAGCGTCGCCGCCGCGCTTTTCGCGGGATGACGGACCGCGCAGCGCTGCCTCCGTTCTTCCGCCTGTTGCGCTTCGAGCGGATCGACAGCACCAACGACGAGGCCAAGCGCCGCGCCGCCGCCGGCGCTGCCGAGGGCACGCTGGTCGTGGGCACGACGAGCAGAGCGCCGGCCGCGGGCGGCGCGGGCGGGCCTGGGTCTCGCCGCCGGGCAATCTCTATCTCTCGCTCGCTGCTGCGGCCGCGCTGCGCGCGCAGCCGCAGGCGGCACAGCTGGGCTTCGCCGCGGCGCTCGCCGTCGCCGAGGCGTGCGCGCGCTTCCTGCCGCCGGGCGCCGCGCCCTCCTGCAAATGGCCGAACGACGTGTTGGTCGACGGCGCGCAAGGTCGCGGGGCATCCTGCTCGAATCCGCTGCCGACGCGCAGGGCGCGCTCGACTGGCTGGTGCTCGGCATCGGCGTCAATCTCGCCTCGCATCCCGAGGCGACCGAATATCCGGCGACCTCGCTCGCGGCGTCAGGCGCGGCAGTGGCGCCGGCGGCGATGCTGCCGATCCTGGCCGACGACTGCTCGCGCTGGCTACGACACTTGGCGCGGCGCAGGGCTTCGCGCCGGTGCGCGCGGCCTGGCTCGCGCGCGCGCACGGGCTGGGCGCGCCCATCCGCGTGCGGCTGCCGGCGGCGGAGCTCGGCGGGCGCTTCGCCGGGCTCGACGAAGCGGGCATGCTTCTGCTCGACGGCGGCGGGGGGCCGCCGCACCATCGCTGCGGCCGAAGTCTTTCCGGCCGCCTGAAGCGCCTGCGAGGAGCCGCGCCATGCTGCTTGGCCATCAACGCCAACAACACCAACACCGTGTTCGCCGTGTGGGACGGCGAGCATCTGCGCGGGGCGTGGCGCGCCGCCACCGATGCGCGCCGCACCGCCGATGAATATGTGGTGTGGCTCGACCATCTGCTGGCGCTGTCGGCGCTGTCGCGGCGCGACATCGACGGCACCATCATCGCCAGCGTCGTGCCGGAGGCGAATTTCAACCTGCGCCGGCTGTGCCGCGAGTATTGCCACAGCGATCCGCTCGTCGTCGGCGAGCCCGGCGTCGCGATCGGGGCCAAGACGCTGGTCGACCGGCCCGAGGAAGTCGGCGCCGACCGGCTCGTCAACACGGTGGCCGCGCATGACGCGCTATGGCGGGCCGCTGATCGTCGTCGATTTCGGCACCGCCACCACCTTCGACGTGGTCGATCGCGACGGCAATTATTGCGGCGGCGTGATCGCGCCGGGCATCAACCTGTCGCTCCAGGCGCTGGCGATGGCGGCGGCCAAGCTGCCGAGCGTGCCGATCGGGCGCACCGAGAAGGTGATCGGCACCAGCACCGTCGCCTGCATGCAGTCGGGCATCTTCTGGGGCTATGTCGGGCTGATCGAGGGGCTGGTCGAGCGCATCAAGGCCGAGTTCGGCGCGGCCATGACCGTCGTCGCCACCGGCGGGCTCGCGCCGCTTTTCGATGGCGCGACCCCGGCGATCGAGCGCACCGATGCCGAGCTCACGCTCGCGGGCTTGCGTCTCGTCTTCGAACGCAACCGTCAGCCATGACCGAGCCGTCGCTCGTATCGCCCGACGCGGCCCGACGAGCTTGTCTTCCTGGCGCTTGGCGGCGTCGGCGAGATCGGCATGAACCTGTCGCTCTATGGCTATGACGGGCGCTGGCTGATGATCGATTGCGGCATCACCTTCGCCGACGACACCATGCCCGGCGTCGAGATCCTGATGGCCGACCCGGCCTTCATCGCCGAGCGTCGCGACGCGCTCGTCGGGCTGGTCGCGACGCACGCGCACGAGGACCATATCGGCGCCATCCCCTATCTCTGGCCGCGCCTTCAGCTGCCCGGTCTATGCCACGCCCTTCACCGCCGCGGTGCTGCGCCAGAAGCTGATCGAGGCCGGGCTCGAGCACGAGGTGCCGATCATCGTGGTGCCGATGTCCGGGCGCTTCACGGTCGGTCCGTTCGAGCTCGAGCTCATCACCCTTACCCACTCGATCCCCGAGCCCAACGCGGTGGCGCTCCGCACGCCGGCTCGGCACCGTCCTCCATACCGGCGACTGGAAGTTCGATCCCGAGCCGCTGATCGGGCCGGGCTACGACTCGCCGCGCTCGAGCGGCTGGGCGACGAGGGCGTGCTCGCGATGGTCTGCGATTCGACCAACGCGATGCGGCCGGGCGAGGCGGGCTCGGAGGCCGCGGTGCGCCGCGCGCTCGTCGATCTGGTCGGGCGCTGCCGCAACCGCGTCGTCGTCGCCTGCTTCGCCTCCAACGTGGCGCGGCTGAAATCGGCGGCGGCGGCGGCGGCGGCGCACGACCGCCATGTCGGGCTGGTCGGGCGCTCGCTGTGGCGCATCGAGCGGGCGGCGCGCGAGACCGGCTATCTCACGGACGTGCCGCCCTTCCTCACCGAGGAAGAGGCCGCCTATCTGCCGCGCGACAAGGTGCTGCTGCTGTGCACCGGCAGCCAGGGCGAGCCGCGCGCGGCGCTGGCGCGCATCGCCGCCGACGAGCATGCGCATATCGTGCTCGAAGCGCGGCGACACCGTGATCTTCTCGTCGCGCGTCATTCCCGGCAACGAGCGCGCGATCGGCCGGCTGCAGAACGCGCTGGTGCGGGCTCGGCGTCGAGATCGTCACCGAGCACGACCATTTCGTCCATGTCTCGGGCCACCCGGCGCGGGACGAGCTGAAGCGCATGTATCGCGCGGTGCGCCCGCGCATCGCCGTGCCGGTGCATGGCGAGGCGCGGCATCTGCTGGCGCAGGCGCGGCTCGCCGAGGAGTGCGGCGTGCGCGCAGACGATCGTCACCCGCAACGGCGAGGTCGTGCGGCTCGCGCCCGGGCCGGCCGCGGTGATCGGCGAGGTGCCGACCGGGCGGCTTGCCGCCGACGGCAAGGCGCTGCTCGACGCCGCGCGGCGAGACGCTGCACAGAACCGCCAGCGCATGACCTTCAACGGCGCCGCGCTTCGCGACCATCGTGCTCGACGCCGACGGGCGCCCGGCGGCGCCGCCGCACGTCACGGTCCAGGGCCTTGCCGAGCCGACGCCGATGCGACGCGACGAGCTGCAGCAGAAGGTCGCCGACGCGGTCGACGCAGCTCGGCCGCCGCGCGAGCGCCGCGACGACGAGGCGGTGCGCGAGGCCGCGCGCATCGCGGTGCGCCGCGCTGATGCGGGCGCGTCACGGCAAGCGGCCGGTGACGGAGATCCACGTCGTGCGCCTGACGGCCGAGGAGCGCGGGGCATGATCGGCCGCCTCAATCATGTCGCCATCGCCGTGCCCGATCTCGCCGCCGCGGCCGCGGTCTATCGCGACGTGCTCGGCGCCGCGCGTGTCGGCGCCGGTGCGCCTTGCCCGAGCACGGCGTCACCACCGTGTTCGTCACCCTGCCCAATACCAAGATCGAGCTGATCGCGCCGCTGGGCGAGGCATCGCCGATCGCGCGGCTTTCTCGCCCGCAACCCGGCGGGCGGCATGCACCATCTCTGCTACGAGGTGGCCGATATCCGCGCCGCGCGCGACCGGCTCGTGGCGGCCGGCGCGCGCGTCCTCGGCGATGGCGAGCCGCGCCCCGGCGCGCACGGCAAGCCGGTGCTGTTCCTGCATCCCAAGGATTTCTGCGGCACGCTGATCGAGCTCGAGGAGGCGCCGGCATGAACCTGGTTCATCGGCATCGCCAGCTATGTCGTCATCTGGTGGCTCGTCATCTTCGCCGTGCTGCCGTTCGGCGTGCATCCGGCGGCAGGCCGACGATCCCGGCCATGCCGCCGGCGCGCCCGCGCGATCCGCGCCTCAAGTTCAAGGCGGCGGTGACGACGGTCGTTGCCGCGCGCGCTCTGGCTCGCGCTCTATTGGGCGGTGAACGAGCCGAGCTCGTCAATTTCCGCGGGCCCTGACGATGACTGCCGAATATTGCGCGCTGGCGCCCGGGCATCCCTTCCACGGCCCCTATCATGACGGCGAATACGGTTTCCCCGCGCGCGACGACCGCGTGCTGTTCGAGCGCCTGGTGCTCGAGATCAACCAGGCCGGGCTGTCGTGGCTCACCGTGCTGAAAGAAGCGCGCGGCCTTCGCCGCGGCCTTCGCCGATTGGGATCTCGATCGCGTCGCCGAGTTCGGCGCGCGCGACGTGCGCGCGCCTCCTCGCCGATCCCGGCATCATCCGCAACCGCCTCAAGATCGAGGCGACGATCGAGAACGCGCGGCGCTCCTCGCGCTGCGCGAGCGCCACGGCTCGTTTGCCGCCTGGCTCGATGCGCACCATCCGCTGCCGAAGGAGGAGTGGGTCAAGCTCTTCCGCGACACGTTCCGCTTCACCGGCGGCGAGATCGTCGGCGAGTTCCTGATGAGCGTCGGCTATCTGCCGGGCGCGCACGAGGGCGATTGCCCGGTGCAGGCGCGGATCCTGAGCCTCGGACCACCCTGGGTCAGTGCCGCGCCCGCCAAAGTCAGCCCCAAGAACACGCCAAGAACAGTCCCCAAACCCCGCCCAACAGCCAAAAAATAAGGCAAGATCAGTGCGATCTTGCCCAGAACCATGCGAGTTGATCATCGCAATGTTTAGTTCAGGGTCGCCTCCCCCGGCCGATCTTCGCGGCATTTCCTCCCTAAACTTGGGCCCGGTCGCATCTTGAGCGCGCGATCTCTCTCGGCGAAAGGAGTTTACGAAACTGCTTTCAACTCGTCACGTAAATTCTGCAATCAGGGCCTTGTGCGCAACGAACTTTCAAGAATGAACCGGGTACAATTGTTACACCATGGAAGATTTTGTCGCCGTTGCTCTCGTTTTCGTCGCCCTGCCGGCGCTTGCCGCAGGCGCCAAACCGCCACCCGGTAGCGTCATGGTTGCACCCAACGGCCAGGTTGCGATCGCCGCGGCGCCGTGCGCGGAACTCGCTGCCGGGGCGGCCTACGTGCCGGGGATCGACAGCCAGGGCAACGACGTTGTTCCGGCCGATCTGCCGTCCACGCCCGGTGCAGCAAACCCCGCCGACATCACCCTGAAACTCGATGCGCGATTGGCGGCACAGTTCGGCGCCAATGTCGGAGGTGGGTCGGGCGCCAGGATGATGCTCGGCACCATCACGGTGCGCGACGGACGCGCTTACCTCAACGGCAAGCCGCTCGACGCCAATGCCAACGAGGCGATGATCGCCGCGTGCCGCGCGGCGCAGAAATAGACCGCGCTCACACTTTCGCACGCGTCCGCGACCTCGCATGGACAGACGGGCGCCGCTTGCCTAAAGTCGCCGCCCGGCGCCCAGCGAGGTCTCGATGCGTCTTTCCCGGTATTTCCTGCCCCTGATCAAGGAGAATCCGAGCGAGGCGCAGATCGTTTCGCACCGGCTGATGCTGCGCGCCGGCATGATCCGGCAAGCGAGCGCGGGCATCTATAGCTGGCTGCCGCTGGGCTTTCGCGTGCTCAAGAAAGTCGAACAGATCGTGCGCGAGGAGCAGGACCGCGCCGGCGCGCAGGAGCTGCTGATGCCGACGCTGCAGCCGGCCGAGCTGTGGCGCGAGAGCGGGCGCTACGATGATTACGGCAAGGAGATGCTGCGCATCAACGACCGGCACGACCGCGACATGCTCTACGGCCCTACCAACGAGGAGCTGATCACCGACATCTTCCGCAGCGCGGTCAAGAGCTATCGCGATCTGCCGAAGAACCTCTATCACATCCAATGGAAATTCCGCGACGAGGTGCGGCCGCGCTTCGGCGTGATGCGCGGGCGCGAGTTCCTGATGAAGGACAATTATTCCTTCGATCTCGACAAGCAGGGCGCCGTCATCTCCTATTTTCGGATGTTCGTCGCCTATATGAAGACCTTCAAGCGCATGGGCCTGACCCCGATCCCGGTGCGGGCCGACACCGGCCCGATCGGCGGCGATCTGAGCCACGAGTTCCACGTCCAGGCCGATACCGGCGAGAGCGAGCTTTTCTACGACGCCGACGTGGTCAATCTCGACGAGGCCGCGATCGATCCCGCCGATCCCGCGGTGCAGGATTATATCCGCCGCTGGTATGCCGCGACCGACGAGAAGCACGACCCTGCCGAATTCGAGCGCGCGGTGCCGGAGCCGCGGCGGCGGCGCGCGCGCGGCATCGAGGTCGGACAGATCTTCTATTTCGGCACCAAGTATTCCGCCCCCATGGGTGCCGCCGTCGCCGGGCCGGACGGCGCGCCGGTGCTGGTTGAGATGGGCTCCTACGGCATCGGCGTGTCGCGCCTGGTCGGCGCCATCATCGAGGCCAGCCACGACGAGGCCGGCATCATCTGGCCGGCGAGCGTCGCGCCGTTCACGGTCGGGCTCATCAATCTGCGCGCATCGGACGCCAAATGCGCCGCCGCCGCCGATGCGCTCTACGACAAGCTCGCCGCTTCCGGTATCGACACGCTCTATGACGACCGCGATGAATCGGCGGGCGCCAAATTCGCCGCCATGGACCTTATCGGCCTGCCGTTCCAGCTCATCGTCGGCCCGCGCGGCGTCGCCGCCGGCACGGTGGAGTTCAAGGAGCGCCGCGGCGGGGCACGGCTGGAACTGGCGCCCGAGGCGGCGCTCGCGCGCATCGGTGGGAGAAAAGCGCCGTGATCTTTGGCTCGTTCGAGCGGATGGTCGCGTTCCGCTATCTGCGCGCGCGGCGCCAGGAAGGCTTCATCTCGGTCATCGCCATCTTCTCGCTCACGGGGATCGCGCTCGGCGTGGCGACGCTGATCATCGTCATGGCCGTGATGAACGGATTCCGCGGCGAGCTGTTGGGGCGCATCCTCGGCTTCAACGGCGACATCAATGTCTATGCGGCCGAAGGCTCGCTCGGCGACTATGAGGCGGTCGCCGGCAAGGTCGCGAAGCTTCCGGGCATCCTCGCTGCACGGCCGACGATCGAGGGCCAGGTCATGGCGACGACGCCGGCCGCCGCCACCGGTGCGCTGGTGCGCGGCCTGAGCGAGCACGATCTCGCCACGCAGAAGCTGCTGGCAAGCCACGTCGATCCCAAGACGCTCGCCGCCTTCAAGGACGACACGGTGCTGGTCGGCAGCCGGCTCGCCTTCCGCCTCGGCCTCAAGCCGGGCGATCCCATCACCTTCATCTCGCCCAACGGCTCGGCCACCGCCTTCGGCACGGTGCCGCGCATCAAGACCTATACCGTCGCCGGCACCTTCACGGTCGGCATGTACGAATACGACAACGGCGTCGTGTTCATGCCGCTCGCCGCGGCGCAAACCTTCTTCAACCTTCCCAACGCGGTCTCGAGCCTCGAGCTCTCCGTCGCCGATCCCGACGCGGTGCACAGCTATGACCGCGAGATCATGTCCGGCCCTCGGACCTCATGTCCGCGTCTTCGACTGGCAGCAGAGCAATCTCAGCTTCTTCAACGCCGTCGAGGTCGAGCGCAACGTCATGTTCCTCATCCTCACCCTCATCATCATCGTGGCGGCCTTCAACATCGTCTCCAGCATGATCATGCTGGTGAAGGACAAGGGGCGCGACATCGCCATCCTGCGCACGATGGGGGCGACGCGCGGCATGATCCTGCGCATCTTCATGCTGGCCGGCGCGAGCGTCGGCGTTCGTCGGCACGCTCGTGGGCTTCGTCCTGGGCGTGGAGTTTGCCGCGCATATCGAAGCGATCCGCCAGGTCGTGCAGAGCATCATCGGCACCGATCTCTTCTCCGCCGAGATCTATTTCCTGACGCAGATCCCGGCCCGCATCGATCCCGACGAGGTCGCGGTGGTGCTGGCGATGGCGTTCGGGCTGTCGTTCCTGGCGACGATCTATCCGTCCTGGCGGGCGGCGCGGCTCGATCCGGTCGAGGCGCTGCGTTATGAGTGAGCCGGCGGGCGCGGTGGCCGCGCTCGAGCTGCGCGGGGTGGTGCGCACGTTCCGCCAGGCGGGGTCGCCGCTCGCCGTCCTGCGCGATGTGTCGCTCTGCGCTCATGCCGGGCGAGATCGTGGCGCTGGTCGGGCCGTCGGGCGCCGGCAAATCGACGCTTCTTCATGTCGCGGGCCTGCTCGAGCGGCCGGATGGCGGCGAGGTGCTGCTGGGCGGGCGCGAATGCGGCCGGCATGTCCGATCTCGAGCGCACGCAGATGCGGCGCTCGGCCCTGGGCTTCGTCTATCAGTTCCATCATCTCCTGCCGGAATTCTCGGCGCTCGAGAACGTGATGCTGCCGCAGATGATCGCCGGCGCGGCCAAGGCTGCGGCGCGCGCGCGGGCGCTCGCGCTGCTGCAGCAGGTGGGGCTCGAGCCCCGCGCCGAGCATCGCCCGGCGCGGCTTTCGGGCGGCGAGCAGCAGCGCGTCGCCATCGTCCGCGCGCTCGCCAACGGCCCGCGCGTGCTGCTGGGCGACGAGCCCACCGGCAATCTCGACCATCACACCGCCGACGAGGTGATCGCGGTCCTGCTCGGCATCGTGCGCGAGCAGCGGGCTTGCCGCTCTCATCGCCACCCACAATCTCGACCTCGCCGCGCGCATGGACCGCGTGCTCGCGCTCGAGGACGGGCGGTGGTGGAGCGCTCGGTGCGGCGCGACCGCGAGCGCGTGCGGAATCCGTTTGCACTGACGGCGCGCCCTGTGGGATGCTGGCTGACCCCAGCATTGCGCGCGATGCCCATGCCCCACGCCGACTTCATCCATCTCCGCGTCCATTCCGCCTATTCGCTGTCGTCCGGCGCGATCAAGGTGAAGGCGCTGGTGGCGCTCGCGCAAGCGCCACGCCATGCCGGCGGTGGCGATGACCGATCATGGCAATCTCTTCGGCGCGCTCGAATTCGCGCAGGCCGCGCGCGACGCCGGGGATCCAGCCGATCATCGGCTGCGAACTGGCGCTGCGGCGCGGCGATGGCGAGGCCGAGTCGCGGGACGAATCGGGCCAGGCAGCCCCGCCCGACCCGGTCGTGCTGCTGGTGCAGAACGAGGCCGGCTATCGCAACCTTCTGCAAGCTCGTGAGCCGGTCCTTCCTCGAGACCGAAGGCGGCGAGGAGCCGCAGGTGGCGCTGGCCGCGCTCGAAGGGCCGACCGACGGGCTGCTGCTTCTGACCGGCGGTCCGCGCGGGCCGGTGGGCCGGCTGCTCGCCGACGGCCAGGACCGAAGCGGCCGAGGCGATGCTGTGCCGCCTCGCCGCGCTCTTTCCCGGGCGGCTCTATGTCGAGCTGATGCGCCACGGGCTGCGGCCTGGAGGACCGGATCGAGGCGCCGCTCATCGCCCTCGCCTACGCCCACGCCCTGCCGCTCGTCGCCACCAACGACGTGTTCTTTGCCGACCCCGGGTTCTACGAGGCGCACGACGTGCTCCTGTGCATCGACCAGGGCACGGTGGTGAGCAATCCCGAATCGCCGCCGCCTCACGCCCGAGCATCATTTCAAGTCGCCCGCGGAGATGCGCGCGCTCTTCGCCGATGTGCCCGAGGCGATGCGACAACACGCTCGTGATCGCGCAGCGCTGCGCCTTCATGCCGGAGTCGCGCGAGCCGATCCTGCCGCCCTTCGGCACGGCAAGCGGCCGCGACGAGGCGGCCGAGCTGCGCGCGGCGGCGACTGACGGGCCTCGAGCGGCGGCTGGCGGCGCAGCTCTTCACCCCCGGCATGAGCGAGCCTGAACGCGAGGCGGTCGCCGCGCCCTATCGCGAGCGGCTGGCGCTTCGAGCTCGACGTCATCAGTCCAGATGGGCTTCGCCGGCTATTTCCTGATCGTCGCCGAGTTCATCCAGTGGGCCAAAGCGGCGGGCATTCCGGTGGGACCCGGCCGCGGCTCGGGCGCGGGCTCGGTGGTCGCGTGGTCGCTCACCATCACCGATCTCGATCCGCTGCGCTTCGGCCTGCTGTTCGAGCGCTTCCTCAATCCCGAGCGCGTGTCGATGCCGGACTTCGACATCGATTTCTGCCAGGACCGGCGCGACGAGGTCATCCGCCACGTGCAGGAGCGCTATGGCCGCGACCGCGTGGCGCAGATCATCACCTTCGGCAAGCTGCAGGCGCGCGCGGTGCTGCGCGACGTCGGGCGGGTGCTCGAGATGCCCTACGGCCAGGTCGACCGCATCTGCAAGCTCGTGCCCAACAATCCGGCCAACCCCGTCACCTTGCAGGAAGCGATCGACGGCGAGCCGATGCTGCAGGCGATGCAGCAGAACGACGAGGCGGTGGCGCGCCTCATCGCCATCGCGCTTGAAGCTCGAAGGGCTCTACCGCCATGCCTCGACGCATGCGGCGGGCGTGGTGATCGCCGACCGGCCGCTGGACGAGCTGGTGCCGCTCTATCGCGATCCGCGCTCGGACATGCCGGTGACGCAGTTCAACATGAAATATGTCGAGCTGGCGGGGCTGGTGAAGTTCGACTTCCTCGGCCTCAAGACGCTGACCGTGCTGGCGCGCGCGCTCGAACTGCTGGCGCTGCGCGGCGTCGACGCTCGATCTTGCCAATCTGCCGCTCGATGACGCCGCCGTCCTACGAGCTCTTGGGCCGCGGCGACACGGTGGGCGTGTTCCAGCTCGAAGGCGCGGGCATGCGCGACGTGCTGCGCAAGCTGCGGCCCGACCGCTTCGAGGACATCATCGCCGTCATCGCGCTCTACCGCCCCGGCCCGATGGAGAACATCCCGCGCTACATCGCGGTGAAGCACAAGCTGCGAGGCGCCCGACTATCTCCATCCCTCGCTCCGCCCGATCCTGGAAGAGACGCACGGGATCATGATCTACCAGGAGCAGGTGATGCAGATCGCCCAGGTGCTGTCCGGCTATTCGCTCGGCGGCGCCGATCTTCTGCGCCGCGCCATGGGCAAGAAGATCAAGTCCGAGATGGAGGCGCAGCGCCGCCAGTTCATCGACGGCGCCGGTGTCGCGCGGCGTCGGTGCGCGCGTCGCCGAGCACATCTTCGAACAGGTGGCGAAATTCGCGGGCTACGGCTTCAACAAGTCGCACGCCGCGGCCTATGCGCTCGTCGCCTATCAGACCGCCTATCTCAAGGCCAACCATCCGGTCGAGTTCATGGCCGCGCTGATGAGCCTCGAGATCGGCAATACCGACAAGCTCAATCTCTTCCGCCAGGAATGCACCCGCCTCGGCATCCGGCTCGCTGCCGCCCGACATCAACCGCTCGGGCGATGCCTTCGCCGTCGAGGCTACCCCGCAGGGCGCCGGCGATCCGCTATGCGCTGGCCGCGGTCAAGGGCGTCGGCGCGCAGGCGATGCGCCAGTTCGTCGCGGAGCGCGAGGCGAACGGCGCCTTCGCCGATCTCTTCGATTTCGCCCGCCGCCTCGATCCGCGCAGCTTCAACCGCCGCCAGTTCGAAAGCCTGGTCAAGGCCGGGGCCTTCGACGCGCTCAACCGCAACCGCGCGCAAACCTTCGCCGCCATCGACCTGCTGCTGCGCCACGCCACCGCCGCCGCGAGCGACCGCGCGAGCCAGCAGGTGAACCTCTTCGGCGACGGCGCGGCGGCGCGGGCGCCCGACGCCGGCGCTTGGCCGCCGGCGACGGATTGGCACGCCGCCGAGCGGCTGCAGCACGAATTCGACGCCATCGGCTTCTATCTCTCGAGCCATCCGCTCGATGCCTATGCGCCGCAGCCTCGCGCGGCTCGACGTGGTGCGCTTCGCCGAGCTGCCGGCGCGGCTGGCCGCCGGCGGCACGACCCGCGGTTCAAGCTCGCGGGCGTGCCGATCGCGCGGCGCGAGCGCAATTCGGCGCGCGGCAGCCGCTTCGCCTTCGTCCAGATGTCCGACACCAGCGGCGTCTTACGAGGTGGTGGTGTTCGCCGAGGTGCTGGCGCAAAGCCGGCCAGCTTCTCGACGAGGGCCAGCCGCTCATCGTCACCGTCGATGTCCGCTCCGAGGAAGACTCGCTGCGGCTCACGGCGCAGCGCTTCGAGGCGCTCGACAAGGTGGCGATGCAGGCGGCGGCCGGGCTCAAGCTCGTGCTCGGCGAAGGCGACGCGCTCGGCGCCTGAGCAATCTCATTCGCGCGCGAGAGCGGCGGGCGCGGACGCGTCAGCGTGATCGTGCCGGTGCCGCCGGCGCGCGAGGTGGAGATCGCGCTGCCCGGCGGCTTCCGCATCGGGCCCGATGTGCTGCGCGCGGTGCGCGCGCTGCCGGGCGTGCATCGAGGTGCAGGACGTCTAGCCGTAACTTCTGGCGCGTTAACCGAATTCCAGTTTTGCGCAAGCTACGAAAACTCCGCTACAGTGAAACAAATCCGCAAGGTGAGCTGTGTGCCGATAGCGGCGAGGGGAGAAAAAACGATGGCAGGACGCAGTGGAGCGCAGGCGCGACCAGGATGGGTGCTGGAGCCCGATCTCGATCCGGTCGACGAGCAGCTGCGGCGGCGGCGCTGGCGTGTGCTGCGAGCGGCGCTGCCGCCCGGCCGCAGCCTCGAGGCCGTGCCGCAATGGGTGCAAGACCCCTGATCAGTTCATCGATTGGCTGACGAGCCGATTGAGCCCGCCGGCCATGCGCGGCTATTTCGACCGATCTCGAACTCATCGCCAAGCAGACCTGCGACCTGGAGCTGCTCCGCCTCGCCGCCACCGGAGTCTACCGCAGGCCGGGCGTCTGAGCCGCAAGCCAGAAAACGAGACGTGGCGCATTCCCGGCGTCTTCCGCCAAGCCATGTTTGCGATGGGACAGATCGTCCGGCACCGGCATTTCTCCTTCCGCGGCGTGATCTTCGATGTCGATCCGGTGTTCAGCAACTAGCGAGGAATGGTACCAGTCGATCCCGCCGGAGCGCCGGCCGTCGAAGGATCAGCCGTTCTACCATCTCCTCGCCCAGAACGCGCAGGGCGGCCCCTACGAGGCCTATGTGTCGGAGCAGAATCTGGTCGCCGACGGCGAGAACGGCCCGATCAACCATCCCGATGATCGACGTCATGTTCGAGCGCATCGCCGGCGACCGCTACGTCCTGCGGGCCAGCCGCCGCCAGTGACCCGCGTGCTGGCGGGCCGGGCTCACTCATAGTAGTAATGGCCCCACCCAAAAATTCTCGCGATGATTGCGGCGGAAGCGTTCCCGTTCCCGGCCGCGGGCGCGATGGCGTAGCATCGCTGCGGCCGGACCGGCGGAAGAGGAACCAGGGGACATGGGCAAGCGCGCGTTGATCACGGGCATCACCGGCCAGGACGGCTCCTACCTGACCGAGTTCCTGCTGGGCAAAGGCTACGAGGTGCACGGCCTGATGCGGCGGGCGAGCCTCTTCAATACCGACCGGATCGACCACCTCTACCACGATCCGCACGTCGGCGGGGAGCGGCTTGACCCTGCATTACGGCGACCTCACCGACGGCACGGCCCTGCGCAGCGTGCTCGAGAAAGCCGACGCCGGACGAGATCTACAACCTCGGCGCGCAGAGCCACGTGCGGGTCTCGTTCGACGTGCCGGAATACACCGCCGACGTGGTCGCGCTGGGCACGCTGCGGCTGCTCGAGGCGCTGCGCGAGCAGGTCGGGCGGACCGGCAAGCCCGTGCGTTTTTACCAGGCGGGCTCGTCGGAGATGTTCGGCGCCTCGCCGCCGCCGCAGAGCGAGCGCACGCCGTTCTATCCGCGCAGCCCCTATGCCGTGAGCAAGGTCGCGGCCCACTGGTACTGCGGTCGAATTACCGCGAGGCCTACGGGCTCTTCGTCTGCAACGGCATCCTCTTCAACCACGAAAGCCCGCGCCGCGGCGAGACCTTCGTGACGCGCAAGATCACGCGCGCGGTCGGGCGCATCAGCGAGGGGCTGCAGGACAAGCTCTATCTCGGCAATCTCGACGCGCGGCGCGACTGGGGCTTATGCCGGCGACTACGTCGAGGCGATGTGGCTCATGCTGCAGCAGGATCGGCCGGACGATTATGTCGTCGCCACCGGCGAATCGCACAGCGTGCGCGAGCTGGTGGAACTCGCCTTCGCCGAGGCCGGGCTCGACTGGCGCCGGCATGTCGAGACCGATCCGCGCTATCTGCGCCCGACCGAGGTCGATGCGCTCGAAGGCGATGCGCGCAAGGCGCGCGAGCTTCTGGGCTGGCGGCCGCGGGTAAGCTTTCCGGCGCTGGTGCGCATGATGGTGACCCACGACATCGCGTCTGGCGCGGCGGGAGCGGACGCTCAAGAGCGCCGGCTATAGCGAGCCGGCGCGCGGCGCCGCCGCCGAGCCGCGCCGGTGAGGAGTGCGGAAATGGCCGAGGCACCGGTTCTCTTCCCGCTCGCCGGGCGCAAGGTCTACGTCGCCGGCCATCGCGGCATGGTCGGCAGCGCGCTGGTGCGCCGCCTGGCGCAGGTCGGGCTGCGACATCGTCACCGCGACGCGCCAGGAAGCTCGATCTGCGCCGGCAGCGCGAGACCGAGGCCTGGCTCGCCGCCGCCCGGCCCGATGCGGTGTTCGTCGCCGCGGCGACGGTCGGCGGCATCCTCGCCAACGACACGCGGCCGGCGGAATTCCTCTACGACAACCTGATGATCGCCGGCAACGTCGATCGAGGCGTCGCGCCGGGCGGCGGTGAAGAAGCTGCTGTTCCTGGGCTCGTCCTGCATCTATCCGCGGCTCGCGCCGCAGCCGATGGCGGAGGAGCGCGCTGCTGACCGGCCCGCTCGAGCCGACCAACGAGTGGTACGCCATCGCCAAGATCGCCGGCCTCAAGCTGTGCGAGGCCTATCGCCGGCAATAGGGCAGCGACTTCATCTCGGCGCAGCCGACCAATCTCTACGGGCCCGGCGACACCTACGACGCCCAGGCAAGCCACGTCATCCCGGCGCTGATGCTTAAGATGCACCGCGCCAAATTGCGCCGCGCGCCGGAGGTCGAGATCTGGGGCACCGGCCGGCCGCGGCGCGAGTTCCTGCACGTCGACGATCTCGCCGATGCGCTGGTGTTCCTGATGGAGCGCTATTCCGACGACAGCCACGTCAATGTCGGCTGGGGCACCGATGTCACCATCGCCGAGCTGGCACGCCTCGTCGCCGCGGCGGTCGGCTATGGCGGCGGCTTCCGCTATGCCAGCGACAAGCCGGACGGCGTCGCCGCGAAAACTTCTCGACGTGACCCGGCTCACCGCGCTGGGCTGGCGCCCGCGCATCGGGCTCGCCGACGGGCTGGCCGACGCCTATCGCTGGTTCCTCGCCAACGCCGCCGCCGCTGCCGCGTGAGGCGGCCGGGTCGGCTTCACGTGCCCAAGGCGCCTTTCTCGGGCGAGTGGCTGCGCCCGCCGAGCGCGGCGGGGCGGCGCTGCGGCCGATTCTGCACCAGCGTCCACAGCACGTCGATCTCGTCGGTCTCGACGAAGCGATCCTGGTGCTGCACCAGGATCGCTTGCTGCATGGCGCGGTAGCAGTCCACGGTCATGCCGCGGATCAGCGCGATCAGCGCCTCGGCGGCGGGATCGTCGAGGCACCAGCCCGAGTGGCATTGCGATAAAAACTCGCCGATCGCCGTGCGCGCCAGCCCGATCACCGGTTTGCCGAAATAGCCGGCTTCATAGATCCCATTGGTCAGCAGCCACTTGGAATTGGCGGCGAGCTCGTTGCAGTCGGCCGACCAGACCATGTCGACGGCCTCGTAGATCTCGGCGAGGTCCTGGGGATTGCGGAACGGGCCGCCATAGACGACGTTGTCCATCCCCTCGACATCGCGGAGAAAATTCTCCATGTCGAAATTGTCGTAGGGCATGCCGCGGATATAGAGAAAGACCCGGTCCGGCAGTTCGTTGGCGACGCGGCGCAGGATGTGCCAGCTCCGCTCGTCGTCGAGATAGCCGAACCAGCCGATCCGCCAGCGATGCCCGGGGTCGAGCGCGGCCGGCGCCGCCTCGGGCCGCCGCGCGGTCTGCGGCAACCGCGCATAGCGCGGCACCTTGTTCTCGAACAGGAACCACCCGGCGCTGACCTTGAGCAGCTGGTAGTAATAGGCGGTGATGAAATAGGGCGAGCTCACCACCAGAAGGCAGGTACGCGCGAGCGCCCAGGTCTCGAGCTTGCGCAGCAGGAACGCCTGGAGCCCGGCGGCGGTGCAGGACGTGTTGACGTCGAGAACCTCGTAGACGAGCGGCGCCGAGGACCCGGTGAACCGGCGCACGAAGAGCGCCAGGAACGCGTTGTCGACGTTGCGCGCGATGAAGAGATCGACCCCCGAAAGCCGCTTGCGCAGCGACAGGAGCCGCACCCCGGCGACGACTAGCGGCACGATCCGCCGCAGCCGCGAGCGCGACGTGACCCGGCCGAGATTGATGGTGCCGTCGGGCTGCTCCAGCCCGCCGCCGCGCCGCGCGAAGGCGGCCGCGACGATGTCGAAGCCGGCATGGCGCCACTGCGCCACCCGCCGCCGCACCGCGGGATCGTCGAGATCGGGGCCGAAATACGCCACCCGCACCGGCTTTCCCCGGCCAGGATCGCACGCGCCAGTCGTGACGTCCTGCGCTGCCGGTGCGTCACGGATTGCCGTCACCTCGGGCCTCCCGGACCCTTGCATCGCGGGACTAACGGAGCCTTGCGCAAAAAGTTGCCGGGGCCGGCGCGCGTACGCCCTTCGGGTCAACCGAGCCCGGCCAGGGCCTGTTCGACCGCGCTCGAAAAAAACTGCGTGTCGGCGGCGGGAAGGAAGCGTCTCGTGCCGATGGAAAGGCGCGTCCACTCATCCTCGTCGCGGTCGAGCAGCGACATGAAGTGGGCGAGTCCCGAGACATTGTCCGCCTCGAACACATAGCCGTTGACGCCGCTGCGCACCAAAAGGTCGCGCGCGCCGCAATTGTCCGACAGCAGCACCGGCACGCCCATGGCGAGCGCCTCGTTGACGACGAGCCCGTGCTGCTCCTCGATGCTCGGCAGGATGAGCGCGAGCGTCGATCCCAGGAGGCGCGCGACCTCGTCCTCGCCGAGATAGCCGCGGAAATGCACCTCTTCGAGCTGCAGCTCCTGCGCCTTTTGCCGCAGCGCCGGTTCGAGCTCGCCGGAGCCGACCAGGTGCAGCGCGCGCGGCGCACGGCCGCCCGCGCCATCGGCGCGATAGGCGGCATAGGCCTCGAGCGCCACAGCGAGATTCTTCTTGGCGATGAAGCGGGCGATGATGGTGAAATGGCGTTCGGCATAGGCCGCGCCGTCCGGTGCCGGCGCGCTTTCGGCCATGCGCCGCACCCGCTCGACCGAGATGGTATCGTAGCCGAGGAAGATGCGCGCCTGGGGAAAGCCCAGGAAGCGCAGATAGGCGCGGGTGCGGGGGCCCGCGGCCAGCGCCGCGTGATAGGGGCTGTAGAGCGCGCTCTTGAACAGCTCGAAGCCGAGATGGCGCTGCTTGTCGTCGAATTTCGAATCCTGCATGACGATGACGCGGCGCCGCAGCAGGCGCAGCGCGATCGCCGCGAGGAAGATCGCCGGTGCCTCGTAGTTGCATAGGAAGACGTAGCGCGCCCTGATGCCGAGGCAGCTCGCCACGATCCGCCAGGCGCAGCGCAGCGTGCCGATTTCCTGCCGCACCTCGCCGGGGAAAAGCGTGACCTTCTTCAGGCCGTCGCCGTCACTTCCTTTGCGCCACTGGTAGTTGGTGTCGTAGGTGGCGATCTCGATGCCATAGACCTCGAAACGGCCGTCGAACTGCGCCGCGCAGGCGGCGCAGCGTTCCAGATGGTGGAAGGCGAAGCTTTCCCATACGAAGGCGATGGCGCGGCGGACGGGCGCGTTTTCATCGCGCGGCGCCACCGTCGCGCGCGTCGCGGCGTGCGGCTCCTGCCGCCGCCAGGGATGCGCCTCGTAACGGGTCTGCGCACGGCGCTCGATAGGAGTTTCGGCCGATCTGCTCACGGTACGGTTTCAAAGGCTGGGACTCTACACGCCCGCGTTAACGGCCGCGTGAAAGCGCTAGTTCCGAAGTCGCGGTACGCGGCAATGTCAGAGAGGTCAATAGGCGTTGGGGTGGACGAAGCCGATCGCGAATGTGCGCAGCAGGATCCACAGGTCGAACCACAGCGACCAGTTCTCGATGTACGACAGGTCGTAGCGCACGCGATCGTGCATCGAGGCGATCGTCGGCGTCTCGCCGCGCAAGCCGTTGACCTGCGCCCAGCCGGTGATGCCGGGCTTCACCCGATGGCGGTGGAGATAATGGTCGATGCAGCGGGCATAATACTCGTTGTGCGCGATCGCGTGCGGGCGCGGCCCCACCAGCGACATGTCGCCGCGCACGACATTGAAGAGCTGCGGCAACTCGTCAAGGCTGGTGCGGCGCAGGAAGCGGCCGACGCGGGTGACGCGCGGGTCGTGCCGGCGCGCCTGCTGCACCGTGGGATCGGCGGCGGCGGCGACGTGCATAGTGCGGAACTTGTAGACCGAAAAGGGATTGTTGTTGAAGCCGAAGCGCTGCTGGCGGAAGAACACCGGCCCCGCGCTGTCGAGCTTGACCAGGACCGCGATGATGCCGATGAGGGGCAGCACCAGCATCAGCATGAACGCGCTCAGCACGCCGTCTTCGAGCCGCTTCAGGATCGCCGACCAGCCGGACAGCGGCCGCTCGAAGATATTGATCATCACCGCCTCGCGCAGAATGGCGAAGCGGCGCGGCGCGATCGCGAGATCGGAAAGATCGGGGAGGAGGCTGACATTGACCGGGAGCTCGCCGAGCTTCTCCAGCATGAGCTTGAACCGGCAGTCGCGCTTTTCCGGCAACTCCACGATGATCTCGTCGAGCCGCGCCTGCCGCGCCAGTTGCAGTAGCGCCTCGACCGTGGGGCGGCCGCCCGCGCTCGGGGGCCCGAGGCGGGGCTCGAACACGCCGATCACGCGCACGTCGATGTCGCTCGGCGCGCCGAGCCGGCGCATCACCTGGCTGGCAAAGGGCTCGCCGCCGACGACGGCCACATCCACCGTGAGCGTGCCGGCGCGGCGGCGGCGGTCGAGATAGGCCGAAACGGCCGAGCGCGCCGCCAGCGACGCCGAGATCCCCAACGCGAACCACAGCCCGATCCATAAACGCGGGAACTGGTCGCTCACCTGGTCGAAAAACGCGATGGCGATGAGCAGCGCGAACGCCATCGTCCAGCCGGCCGTGACCTTGCCGAACTGGGCCCGGATGCTGCAGAGCTCACGATGGTCATAGGCATGCACGAACGCCATGGCGTTGGCGATAATGATCATGCCGAACGGCACGACGACGAGGTGGCTCAAATCGATCCCGAGCGAGCCGAAGCGGATGACATAGGCCAGGAGCGCCGAGGCCGGCATGAGCACGATGTCGCTCGCGCGCAACACGCCGGCGGCCACCACCAGCACGTCGTGGCGCACGAAATGTGGCACCGGTGCGGCGAGTCTGCGGCCGAAAAGGAACCGGGGCGGTGCGGCGTAGGTCTGCGCCATGGTCGAACCTGTTCCTCGATACCTTCACTGTTGGCCGTGGCGGCAGTGGAAGGTGCGGGGCGCGCGCGCCGGCTCCCGGGCCGAACTCGCCAGCGTTGTTCTGGCGGGTGCGGCGGCCATCAATCGGAGCGGTGGGAATGTGCTGGGGCGAGAGAAACCGAAGCGCCGGAAGAACACCCCTGCGCAACGGAGGTTCCGAAACGCCACACATCGAGAAAATATCGTGGCCCGGCTGGGATAGGCCTTGCGGTTGCGCTAAGGTTCGGCAGTCAATGTTTGCGCCGCCATGAATTAGTTAACGCGCCGGTGAGGTACGCGCCCGGCGAGGAGTTTTCCCGTTGAAGCGATTGCGCGTGGTGCAGGAGGGAGAGCGGACCGCCAGTGTGGTGGAATTCGCCATCCTTGCCCTCGTGGTCGGTGTGCTCACCGGTGGCGGCGCCGTCCTTTTCCGTGCCTTCATCGCCTTCATCCACAACCTCGCGTATCTGGGGCAGGTGTCGTTCTATTACGATCCCAACCTGCATACCCCGATGGGCTGGCTCGGGCCGCTGGTGATGGCGTCGCCCGCGATCGGCGGGATCGTCGTCATCTTCCTCATCCGCAGGCAGCCCGAAGACCGGCGCGGACAGGGCGTCTCCGACATCATCGACGCGATCTATTACCGCGAGGGCCGGGTGCGGGCCGTCTCGGCCATGGTGAAGTCGCTGGCCGCGGGGATCCAGAGCGCCACCGGCGGATCGGTCGGCCGCGAGGCGGCGATCGTGCAGATCGGCGCCGCGCTCGCCTCGCGCATCTCGCGGATCACCGGCATCGCGCAGTGGCAGCGCATGACGCTGGTCGCCGCTGGCGGCGCGGCGGGGCTCGCGGCGGCCTTCAACGCGCCGCTGGGCTCGATCGTCTTCGCCATCGAGCTGATGATGCCGGAGATCAGCCCGCGCACGCTGCTGCCGGTGACGATCGCCACCGGCGCCGGCACGTTCGTCGCGCGCTTCTATCTACGGCCTGCAGCCGACCTTCCTGGTGCAGACCGATCACCGCCTCGCGCCTGCGCGTCTCGGGCATCGTCTCGCTGCTGCCGTTCGTGCCGTTCGGCATCCTGCTGGGGCTGTGCGCGTGGTTTTCGATCTGGTGCCTGGGCTGGCTCGAGCGGCAGTTCATCAGGATCTCGCCGAGCCCCTATCTGCGCCACGTGATCGGCATGCTGGCGGTCGGCATTCTCGCTTACGCCATGATGATGACGACAGGCTACTATTACATCGAAGGGCCGAGCTACGCGGCGCTGCCAGGACATTCTGCACGGCGACATCGTCGTGCCCGGCTTCTTCCTGCTGCTGTTTGCGGTGAAGTTCCTGGCGACCGGGCTGACCCTCGGCTCGGGCGGCAGCGGCGGCGTGTTCTCGGCCTCGCTCGTTATCGGTGCGGCACTCGGCGGTGCGGTCGGGTCGGGCTGCCTGGAACTCTGGCCCAATCTCGACCGCGACGACGTCCGATTTCGCGATCGTCGGCATGGCGGGCCTGCTCGGCGCCACCACCGGCGCGGCCATCACCGCCATCGTCATGGTGTTCGAGCTGACGCGCGACTACAACGTCATCGTGCCGATGATCCTGTGCGTCACGCTGGCGATCGCGGTGCGCCGCGCGCTCCTGCCGCAGTCGATCTACACCTTGAAGCTCTTCACCAAGGGCCACGAGGTTCCGGATGCGCTCCAGGCCAACATGTTCCGCATCCGCCATGCCGACCGGATCATGTCCACCGATTTCGAGGTCCGGCCCGCGACCGCGTCGATCGAGGAGACCATCGCCTCGCTGTCGGAGACCGGCCGGCCGATCTATCTCATGATCGCCGACGGCAAGCGGCTCAAGGGCTATGTCCGGCTCGATCCCGGCTTCAAGCTGTGGCAGTCGCGCGAGCAGGCGCACCACGCTCGACGACGTGGCGCGCACCGACTACATCCTGGCGCGGCCGACCGACACCATGTTCGATCTCATCGGCCGGCTGGCGCGGCGCGGCGCGCGGCTCGTCATCGTCGTGCGTGCCGCCGCGCGCATTCCGCGCGCCGCCGATGTCGTCGGCGTCATCGGGCTCGAGACCATGGGCGAGGCCGTGATCGACAACGCGCGCGCGTTTGCGCCATCGGTCGTCGCGCAACCCGTTCCCGCTGCTCTATCGCCGCCGCGTCACCCGCCCGGTCCAGTTCTGGCGCCGGCGGGGCCGCAGCGACGACACCACGCCGAAGTGATCCGCCTCAGGCGGGCTCGCCGGTATCGGGCGCGAGCCCTGCGGCCTTGATGCCGGCGACGGCGCAGGCCTCGTCGTTTTCGGACGTGTCGCCGGTGATGCCGACGGAGCCGATGATGACGCCGTCGGCGCCGCGGATCAGAACGCCGCCCGGCACCGGCATGATGCGCCCGCCCGAGGCGGCCATCAGCGCGGTCAGGAACAGCGGCCCGCTGGCGGCGCGGCGGGCGAACTCGCGCCCGCCGAAGCCCATGCCGAGCACGCCCCACGCCTTGCCCTCGGCGATCTGCGGCCGCAGAATGCTCGCATCGGTCCTCGCGCTTGAAGGCGACGAGATGGCCGCCCGCGTCGAGCACGGCAATGGCGAGCGGCTTGAGCTTCTGGGCGCGGCCATGCTCCAGCCCCTTGTCGACGATGATCGCGGCCTCGCGAAGCGTCAGTGCCGGCATTAAACGGTCTCCCTGATGTGGACGGGCGACAGGATGCCACCCTGGACGCTATCATAGGCGAGCCGACGGACCACGCCAGGGAATCCCCCAATGTCGAAGCTGCGCCTGACCCTTGCCTGCTGGGACTATGACCGCATCCGCGCGCTCGCCACGGCAGCGTCGTGGCCGAGGGCATCGATCTCAACATTCTCGAGCTGCCGGTGGAGGAGACGTTCTTCCGCATGCTGCGCCACCGCGAGTTCGACGCGGCGGAGATGTCGCTGTCGTCCTATACCGTGTCGCTGACGCGCGAGAACCCGCAATTCATCGCCATTCCCGTGTTTCCGTCGCGGCTCTTCCGCCACAACGGCATCTTCGTCTCGACGCAAAGCGGCATCCGCGAGCCGCGCGACCTCATCGGCAAGCGCATCGGCGTGCCGGAATACCAGCTCACGGCGCCGGTGTGGATGCGCGGCATGCTCCAGGACGAATACGGCGTCGACCCCACCAGCGTCGAATATTTCACCGGCGGCGAGGAGGAACCGGGGCGCGAAGAGAAAGTGCCGCTCAACCTGCCGCCGCGCTTCCGCGTGCGCGCGATCGGGCCGACCCAGACGCTGTCGGCGATGCTGGCCGAGGGCGAGATCGACGTCATCACCGCGCCGCGCATTCCCGGCACGTTCCGCACGCGCCCCGACCGGGTGAAGCGGCTCTTTGAGAACTATGTCGAGGTCGAGCGCGCCTATTTCCGCAAGACCCGCATCTTCCCGATCATGCACACGGTGGTGCTGCGCCGCGATCTCTATCAAGAAAATCCCTGGGTGGCGCAGTCGCTGGTCAAGGCGTTCACGCTGGCCAAGCGGCGCGCCGAGGAAAATCTCGGCGTCATTGCCGCGATCAAGACCATGCTGCCGTGGCAGATCGCGCAGCTCGACGAGACGCGGCGCGAGATGGGCGAGGATTGGTGGCCTTATGGCTTCGAGGCGAACCGGCACGTGCTCGAGACCTTCCTGCGCTATCACAACGAGCAGGGCCTGTCGCCGCGCCGCCTCAAGCCGGAAGAGCTGTTCGCGCCCGAGACCTTCGATTCATTCAAGATATAAGGCATGACGATGAGCGCTGCGCCGACGATCGCGCATCCGTCGGCGACGCTCGCGCTCCTGCGCGACGGGCCGGACGGGCTCGAAGTGCTGATGCTGAGGCGTCACGAGGCCACCGACTTTTCCGGCGCGCTGGTCTTTCCCGGCGGCCGCGTCGATGCCGATGACGCGAGCGCGGAACTCGCTGCGCATTGTCGCGTGGTCCCGGGCCTCGATCCCGCGGCGCTGGCATGTCGCATCGCCGCCGTGCGCGAAAGCTACGAGGAGCTGCACGTCCTGGTGGCACGGCGCGCGGGCGAGGAGGCGCTCATCGCCGCGGCTGCGTTGCGCACCCTTGAGGACGAGACGGCCGCGCGCGGCGGCCAGCCGACGCACTTGGCCAATCTCGTTTCGGGCAGCGCCATCGAGCTTGCGGTCGATTGCCTGGTTCCCTTCGCCCGCTGGGTGACGCCGACCTATGCGCTGCGGCGCTACGACACGCATTTCTTTCTGGCGCCCGCGCCGGCCGGGCAGGAGGTGCGGCCCGACGGGCGCGAGGCCGTCTCAGCGCGCTGGATCACGCCCGCCATGGCCATCGCGGAGGCGGATGCGCGGCGCGAGCGGCTGGTCTTCGCCACCCGCATGAACCTGATGCGGCTCGCCAAGAGCGGTGATGTTGCGACGGCGCTTGCCGATGCCGCGCGGCGGGCGGACCGCATCGCCGCGATCTGCCCGGAAGTGCGCCAGACGCCGGCCGGAAATTTCATCCGCATCCCGCCGGGGTGCGGTCTCGATCTCGGCTATGACGATTGCGAGCTGCCGATGACGCCGCGCGCGTCCTCGCCGTAGGTCTCCGTCCCCAGGCGCCGCGTCACGAGCCGCGGTTCTGGGCGCGGCGCAGAATCTGGACGGCTCTGTCAAAATCAGCTTTCGACATTTGATGGCCTTTGGCTGCCGCCTGCGACGCCGAGACGTAATGCTGTTTGCTGAGCGGCTCCAAGAAGGCATTCATGATGCCGGCAACGATCCCCATGGTGCCCCCGATCACCGCAAGTTCGAGACCTGTGGCGAGAACGCAGAACAGGCAGAATGCGGCTATCGCCGTCGCCATCGTATAAAACGCGACCTCATGGGTCTGCCGCGCGTCGGGATTGCGCGCCGCCTTGAACAGGTCGTACGCGTCCAGGCCCGTCTCAATCGCCACGGCCGTGACGCTCGCGATGTGCAAGGCTTCGCCCAAACCCTGCAAAGAGGCGATTTGTTCCTTGAGAAGGGTTTGCGCCTCCTGTTCGATCGCTCTGGTTTCCAAAAACGGCTCGCCGCCGCGCAACGCCGCAGGCCGCTTCATCTGCGCAATCCATCTGAGCGCAGCGTTCTCGAATTTTTCGAACGATGCTTGCCGTTCCAGGAGCTGTTCCTTCAACTCCTCCACGATCGGCTCGGCCGGCGCTGCCTTGAGATGTTCGAGAAACTCCGTGACGATTTCCGTCATGGGCGCCAGTTCTTCCCGGATCACCTGCTTCAGATATTCAAGGTCCAGGCCGTGCGCATAGGCGTCGGGCATCTTGTTTATGGCCGCGATCGGCATCGCCGTAAGGTCGGTCATCAGCCGAATTCGCCTGGGCACTGGAAAGACCGCGCGCAGCCGGCTTCTTACCGGAATCGACGAGGGGAACGGCCTGGAGGCTGACCGTTATCGTCCCGAACAGTTCCGTGACTTTGCGCTTCTGCTTTTTGAACTTGTCGCGCAAAAGCGATTGATGGTGATCGCCCCGGCGCCGGTGCAGCGGGTGCTTGTTGGCACCATGTCCGCCGGGCCCCGGCGTCGGCGAACATCCGGCCAGCAGCGTTCCGGAGTCACGTGCCTTTGCCGTGGTAACGCATAACGGCCGCGGGGGTTGAGCCATGGTCTCTCCTAGATCTGAGCCGACGGGCGAAATGCCTCACGCGCTGGCGTCACCGAAGCGGCGGCCGGTGGCGGCGAGGCGGGCGAGCAGCGGCGCCGGCGCCAGGGTCGGATCGTCGAGCGTGCGCGCCTGTTCCCCAAGCTCGGCCGCGACGGCGGCGAGGCCGATGCTGTCGGCATGGAACATCGGCCCGCCGCGATGCACCGGCCAGCCATAGCCATAGACCCAGATCACGTCGATATCGCCCGGCCTCAGCGCGATCCCTTCCTCGAGAATGCGCGCGCCTTCGTTGACCATCGGCAGCAGCACCCGGTTCAGCATCTCGGCCGCGGCGATCTTGCGCCTGGTGATGCCGAGCTTGGCGGAGGCGGCGATGATGATGCGTTCGACCTCGGGGTCGGCCAGCGGCGCGCGGCTCCCGGGCTCGTAGTGATAGTAGCCGGCGCTGGTCTTCTGGCCGAAGCGGCCGGCCTCGCACAGCGCATCGGCGACCGGCGAGGTGGCGCCGCGCGCCTTGCGCGCCCGCCAGCCGACATCGAGCCCGGCGAGGTCGGACGCGGCGAACGGCCCCATGGGAAAGCCGAATTCCACCAGCGCCGCGTCGATCTCCTGCGGCAGCGCGCCTTCCAGCATCAGCCGCTCGATCGCGCGGCTGCGCTGCGACAGCATGCGGTTGCCGACGAAGCCGTAGCACACGCCGACCGGCACCGGCACCTTGCGCAGCTTGCGCGCGAGCGCCATGGCGGTCGCCAGCACCGGTTTCGCGGTGGCCGCGCCGCGTACCACTTCCACCAGGCGCATGACGTTGGCGGGGCTGAAGAAGTGCATGCCGACCACGCGCTCCGGCCGGCGCGTGGCGGCGGCGATGGCATTCACGTCCTGATACGACGTATTGGTGGCGAGGATGGCGTCCGGCCGCGCCCCGCGCTCGAGCTTGGCGAACACCTCCTGCTTCAAGCGGCAGATCCTCGAACACCGCCTCGATCACCACGTCCGCCGCGGCGATGTCGCCATAGTCGAGCGAGCCGGTGATGCGCGCCATCCGCGCCTCGACATCGGCCGCGCTGAGGCCGCTGCGGCTGGCGCTCGATTCATAGTTGCGGCGCACGATCGCCAGGCCGCGGTCCAGCGCGGCCTGATCGGTCTCCACCACGGTCACGGGAATGCCGGCGGTGGCAAAGCACATGGCGATGCCGCCGCCCATGGTTCCCGCGCCGATCACGGCGGCGCGGCGTATCGCCGCCACGGGCACGTCGGGGGCGAGGTCCGGGATCTTGCCGGCTTCGCGCTCGGCGAAGAAGAAATAGCGCTGCGCCTTGGCCTGGTCGCCATTGACGAGCGCGACGAAAATGTCGCGCTCGCGCGCCAGGCCGGCGTCGAACGGCAGGCTCGCCGCCGCCTCGACCGCCTCGATGCAGCGCATCGGCGCGATGACGCCGCGCCGGCGCTTCTCGATGCCGCCGCGGAAGCGGTCGATCGCCGCGGGATCCGACGGCGGCACGGGCAGGTCGCGCACGCGCCGCAGCGGCGCGTGCTCGCGCACCAGGCGCTCGGCATAGGCGACCGCCGCTGGGCGCAGATCGCCGGCGACGATCTCGTCGATGAGGCCGGCCTCGCGCGCCGCTGTGGCGCCGATGGGCTCGCCGCCGACGATCATCTCGAGTGCCAGCGGCACGCCGACGAGGCGCGGCAGCCGCTGCGTGCCGCCGGCGCCGGGAATGAGGCCGAGCTTCACCTCGGGCTGACCCACGCGCGCATCGGCGGTGGCGATGCGGTAGTGACACCCCATCGCCAGCTCGAGCCCGCCGCCCAAGGCATGGCCGTGAATGGCGGCGATGACCGGCTTGGTGCCGCCCTCGATGGTCGCGATCAGCGCCGGGGTCAGCGGCTCGGCGCGCGGCTTGCCGAACTCGGTGATGTCGGCGCCGGCGACGAAGGCGCGGCCCGCGCCGATGAGCACGACCGCGGCGATGCTGGGATCGGCGAGCGCGGTGTCGAGCGCCGCCTTGAGCGCCACACGCAGCGCGTGGCCCAGCGCATTCACCGGCGGATTGTCGATCGTCAGAACGGCGATCGCGCCATCGCGCTCGCTTCTCACCAAATTCGTCGCGCCGCTCATCGCCGGCCCCCTCTGCTGATCCTGCGGCGCGAGCCTCGCGCCGCAGGGTCCAGCGTCAAGGGCCGGCGCATGCCTGTCAAGCGGGCGCGGACCCCGCGACGGCTAAGGCCGATCGGTCGGCTTCTCGCCGGCGTGGGCGTAATCGACCGCGGTGGTCCGTCTCATCTCGGCGAGTGCCCAGGCCGATGCGAGAACGACGAGGATGCCGACGATCCAATGATCCCATGCCGCATTGCGCGCGCCGGCGAAGGCCAGCACCCACGGCGCGATGAAGAGCCAGACGCCCAGGATGAGTGTAGCCCATGCCTGCCAGGGCGCGGCAGAGCGCAACCCCGAAAGGGCGATGACCGCGATGACCACGCCGATCACCCAGGCATTCCACGAAGCGTTCCCGATCATCGCGACAGCCGCCGGTGCTGGTGCCGCCCCGCCCGGCACCGGACCGGCCGCCGCGGCAAAGCTCAGCACCCACGGCGAGATGAACAACCATATGGCGAGGATCAGGTTGATCCGGTCCTGCCAGCGCCAGGCCGTGACGCTCCCGATCGGGCGATTGTATTGCGCCATTCCCATGCCTCCTTTACGCTCGCGGGACAAAGCCCGCCGATCTACCCCAACACGGAACTGGCTCCTTCGTTCACTCGCGCCCGGTGCGATGGTGGAACGGGCCGATTGTGCGCGGCGGGAGAGGCGGGCTCGCGCCACGGTGGCGCTTCACGCGCGTGTGGGGACACGCGGGCAGATTCGGGGGAAGATACGCAATGAGTGGGACTTCCAAGGGCTCGGGCGTGGCGAGCGCCTGGCTGCGCATCGCCACGATCGTCGGAGCGGTGGCCGTATTCGCGTTTGCGATCGAGACCCGGGGACGCGTGCTGGAAGAGATCAGCCCCTAAGCCGAAAGCGCTCGGGCGCTACGCGGTCACAGCCGCGAGCAGGTCGACCTCGATCAGGAACTCGGGGTCGGTCAGCCGGGTGACGCCCACCAGAGTGCCCGGCGACGGCTGATCCGGACTGCCGAATTTCGGCGTCGCGGGGTCGCGCAGCATCGCCATATAGGCATCCATGTCCAGGACGAACGAGCGGCGGTAGACGACGTCGTCCCAGCTCGCCCCGGCAGCCTTGAGCTGCAGCTCGAGGTTCTGCATCACTTTGACGTACTGCGCGCGATAATCCCCCGGTGCCACGCATTTGTTGGTCTTCTCGTCGCCGGGCGTTTGTCCGGCGATGAAGATCAGCTTCATCGGCCCTTCGACCGTGACGATCCGGGTGAAGTTCGGGTGCCGGTAGACCCCGGGCGGATTGAGGCGCTGCTTTTTCATGGCACGAGGTCCTTTCGCGGTACGCCGTTATCCCGCGAGCACCTTCGTCTTTTCAAGCGCCGCCTCGGCCGCGTCGTCGATGCGCTCGCACCACACGAAGCGCATGGTCTTGCGCACTTCCTCGGGGATGTCCTCGAGGTCGCGCCGGTTGCGGGCGGGCAGCAGCACGGTCTTGATCCCCGCGCGCGCCGCCGCCGTGACCTTCTCCTTGATGCCGCCGACCGGCAGCACCAGGCCGCGCAGGCTGATCTCGCCGGTCATCGCGGTATCGCTGCGCGTCGCGGTGTCGGTGAGGAGCGAGATGAGCGCTACCGTCATCGCCACGCCGGCGCTGGGCCCGTCCTTGGGGATGGCGCCGGCGGGCACGTGGATGTGGATGTCGCTGCGGCCGAACACCGCGTCGTCGATGCCCAGCGACTTCGCGCGCGATTTCACCAGCGACAGCGCCGCCTGCGCGCTTTCCTTCATCACGTCGCCGAGCTGGCCGGTGAGGATGAGCTTGCCGCTTCCCGGCACGCGCGTCGCCTCGATGAAGAGAATGTCGCCGCCGACCGGCGTCCAGGCGAGCCCGGTGGCGACGCCCGGCACGCTCGTGCGCATGGCCATCTCGTCCTCGAAGCGCGGACTGCCCAGGATCGCGGCGAGCGCGTCGGGACCGATCTCGAACTCGGAGGCGGTGCCCTCGGCAATGCGCATCGCGGCGTTGCGGAAGACCGCGCCGATGGTGCGCTCGAGGCTGCGCACGCCGGCCTCGCGGGTATAGTCGCGGATGATGTGGCGCAGCGCATCGTCGGTGATGGTGCACTGCCCCGGCGCGATCGCGTTCGCTTCGAGCTGGCGCGGCACGAGATAGCGCTTGGCGATCTGGAGCTTTTCGTCGTCGGTATAGCCGGTGAGCTCGATCACCTCCATGCGGTCGCGCAAGGGGCCGGGCACCGTGTCCATGACGTTGGCGGTGGCGATGAACAACACCGACGAGAGGTCGAACGGCACACCGATGTAGTTGTCGCGGAACGTCCCGTTCTGCTCGGGATCGAGCACCTCGAGAAGTGCCGAGGCAGGATCGCCCTGAATCCCCGCGCCGAGCTTGTCGATCTCGTCCAGCATCATGACGCAGTCGCGCGCGCCGGCCTTGCGCAGCGCCTGGATGATGTTCCCCGGCAGCGCGCCGATATAGGTGCGGCGATGGCCGCGGATCTCGGCCTCGTCATGCACGCCGCCCAGGCTCGCGCGCACGAATTTGCGGCCCGTGGCCCGCGCGATGCTCTGGCCGAGCGAGGTCTTGCCGACGCCCGGCGGCCCGACGAAGCACAGGATCGGGCTCCGCCCGCCCGGCCGCAGCTTCTGCACCGCAAGGTATTCGAGGATGCGGCGCTTGATTTTGGCGAGGCCGAAATGATCCTCGTCGAGGATGCGGCGCGCCTCGGCGATGTCGATGGGCTGGTTGGTCGTCACCGACCACGGCAGCTCGACGAGCCAGTCGAGGTAGTTGCGCATCATCGAATATTCGGCGGCGCCCTCGGGCAGGCGTTCCAGGCGCGCAAGCTCGCGCTTGGCCTGGCTCTCGGCTTCGGGCGGC
Organism: uncultured Alphaproteobacteria bacterium; assembly: GCA_963832575.1. Classification (GTDB taxonomy): domain Bacteria; phylum Pseudomonadota; class Alphaproteobacteria; order ATCC43930; family CGMCC-115725; genus DATJLY01. The sequence continues at coordinate 1,132,553 of CAWHUT010000004.1, read as the reverse complement.
ATGCCGGCGGCGGCGATGCGGTTCTGCAGCTCGGTGATTTCCTCGCCGCGCGCGTCGCTTTCGCCGAGCTCCTTCTGGATGGTCTTGAGCTGCTCGCGCAACAGGAATTCGCGCTGGCGGTCCTCCATCTTGTCCTTGGTCTGCTGGCTGATCTGGCGCGACAGCCGCAGCACTTCCAGACGATAGTTCATCAGCTCGGACACGCGCCTGAGCCGCGTCCCCACATCGATGGTCTCGAGCACCTCCTGCTTCTCGGTGATCTCGATGTCCATGATGCTGGTGACGAGGTCGGCGAGCGCGCCGGCCGCCGGTCACCTGGCGGATGGCGTTGGCCAGCTCGGCCGGCGCCTGCGGCATGAGTTCGATCGCTTCCTCGGCCTGGCGGCGCAGATGGAGAAGCCGCGCCTCGACCTCGGGCGTGCGCACTTCGGCCTCGCCGATGCGCTCGATGCGTGCCACCAGGAACGGATATCCCGGCAGGAACTCCAGCACGCGGAAGCGGTGCTGACCCTGGCAGACGAGATGATGCGAACCGTCCGGCGCGGTGAGATAGCGCAGCACGCCGGCGACAGTGCCGACCGGATAGAGATCGCCGGGGCCGGGATCGTCGGTCTCGGCCTGGCGCTGTAGCAAAAGCCCCAGCGGCCCGCCGCGGCGCATCGCCTCTTGCGCGGCCGCGACCGATTTCGGCCGCGCCATCGTGACCGGCAGCACGATGCCGGGAAACAGCACCGTGCCCCGTACCGGCACGATGATCATCGCGTCGCGCGGCAGCTCCGGCACAGTCGGTACAGTCGTCGTTGCGGCGTCTTCGTTGGCCATTTCTTCTTACCTGCGCTTCGCCAGCACCAAGGTCAGGCACCCGTTATGCAGCTCGTGCTGGGCGAGTTCGAACGACGCCCGCCGGCAGCGCGATGCGCCGCTCGAACCGCCCTTGCGGAATCTCCAGGCGATGGATGGAGGCGGCGCGCTGCTCCGGCGGCGCGCGGCGGTCGCCGGCGATGGTGAGGATGCCGTTGGCGACAGTGATCTCGATCGCCTCGGGCCGACGCCCGGCAGCGCCGCCAGGATCGTCAGTTCCCGCGCGGTCTCGAAGATGTCGACCGGCGGCTCCCAGTTGGGGCGCGTGTTCGATGAGCCCAGGCGGAAGAACTCGCGTTGCAGCCGTTCGGCCCGCGCCAGTGCCTCGCACGCTTCGGCCCACATCCAGGTTTCGAGATTGCGCGGTGCCATCGTGCCTCCAGATCGCAGTGGAAAATGGGCATGGCGGCTGCGGAATCAAGGTCGCCGCATTCCATCCTGTTCCCGCCCGGGTTGTGCGGGCGGTTCAATTCGTTTGCCGGTGGCCGGGCCCGCGGCTACTGTTGCCAACAACGGCGTGATAGCACGGCCGTCAGCGGAATGTCGGATGAAACTCCGGCGGAAACGGCATCATCGTTTGGCGGCTTGGCTCGGCCTGCTCGCGCTCGCCGTCCAGGTCTGTCTTCCGCTTCTCATCGCGGCCGAAATCCGCGCCGCAACCGCCGCCGCGCCGTCGCTATCCCTCGCCCTCGCGGCGGTGCCGATCTGCCATGCCGCCGACGAGCAGACGTCCGGACCCGGCACCGGGCAGCCGCCCGATCGTCACGACAGGGCCGGCTGCCCGATCTGCACGGCGCTGGCCGCCTCGCTCGCCTTCACCGCCGCCGTCGCTCCAGCCCTGCCCGTGCCGCAGGGCTGCGCCATCGCCCTGCGCGTTGCGGCGTCGGCGCCGGCGCTTTCCCCCCGCTTCGCCGCCGCCTATCGCTCACGCGCTCCGCCACCGCTGGGTTGAGCTTTTCGATACGGGGTCGCTCCCGCCGCCGCAAGGACGATGCGGTGGGGGATCGGCGCCGTTGCCCAACCGACCGGAGCACAATCATGAACCGCATCCTCCTTGCGGCGGGCGCCGTGGCTGCGACCGGCGCCTCGGTCACCGATACCACGCGACGGCGCACGGCTTTGCCGGCGACCGCTTCTTCCCCGCGACGATCCAGACCGACGACCCCTTCGTCGCCGACGAGATGTCGCTGCCGACCGTCACCCTTAACCCGCCCGGAATCGACGGCTCGCGGGAAACCGATGTCGGCACTGATATTTCCAAGCGGATCACGCCCGATCTCGGCATCACCCTGTCGGATCAGTGGAAATACATCACCAGCAAGGGCGTGCCGGCGCGCTACGGCTTCGATGCGCTCGAGACCGGGGTGCAGTATCAGCTTTTCGTCAACGCGCCGCACGAGGCGATGGCACTCGTCGGGCTCGATGCGAGCTGGGCCCATACCGGCCGCGTCCAGGCGGTCGGCGCTCCCGACTTTACGACCCTGTCGCCGACCTTGGATTTCGGCAAGGGCTTCGGCGACCTGCCGGCGTCGCTGCCGTGGCTGCGGCCGCTGGCCATCACCGGCAATCTGAGCGTCGACTTTCCGACCAAGACGCAAAGCGATGGCACGCCCAATCCCAATATCCCTTACGGCAACGGCGCGCAAGGCCGCGGCGTGGGCGCGCTGGTACAGCTCCATTTCTTCCTCGACGATCTCTTCCCCCATTCCATCGGCAGACCGCTGTTGAGCATGTGACATGAAGCACAATCACTGGATCGCCCGGGCTGTCCTCGCCGGCGCCCTGGCCTGGGGCGGCATCCCCGCCGCCTTCGCGCATGCCTTCCTCGACCACGCCGTGCCCGCCGTCGGCAGCACCGTTCGCGCGCCGCCGGCCGAGGTGCGGGTCTGGTTCACCGAGGCGGTCGAGCCCGCCTTCAGCTCCATCACCGTCAGCGATGCGGCGGGCCATGCCGTGAGCCAAGGCAAGGCCCAGCGCGATCCCGCCAACGCGGCGGAGCTTCGTGTCGTGGTCGGAACGCTGCCGCCCGGCACCTATACGGTGAACTGGCGCGTCGTGTCCGTCGATACGCACCGGACCGAAGGAAACTTCACCTTCACGGTCGCGCCCTGATGGACGCTATGGAGGCGGCGCTGGTGGCGGCGCGGCTGGCGCAGTTCGCGGCGGCGATGTTGCTGTTCGGGACGCTGGCGTTTCGGCTCTACGTCGGCGGCGCGCCGGACACGCGTGCGCAGTTCGACCGCTGGGTCCGGCGCCTCGTCCTGCCGGCGGCGGTGATCGCCCTTGTTTCCGCCCTGTGCTGGCTCGACGTCGAGGCGGTGATCATGGGCGACGGCTGGGCCAATGCCATCGACGGGGCCACCCTGGCGACGGTTCTCTTCGACACGGAATTCGGGCAGGCCTGGATCTGGGGGCTGTTGAAGAAGTTTTCGTCACGCGACGGCAGCAGGCTCGACACCGTTCGGGTGCCGTTTGCTCAACGCCTGACGATTTTTCAGACGCGGATCGCCCATGATCGACGTGGCGGCAGTCAGCAGGGCACAAAGCAGCGCAATGATCCATGTGGCGAGCCGCTTGAGGTTAATTGCGGCTGCCGTCAGGTAAGCCTGGATCTGCATGTTGGCCAAGCCGCGCCGGATGGCACGCGCGAGCCCATGCCAGGTTTTGGCCTCGCCGTGAATGCCCTCCACCTTCCATCGGTGGCGTTGATAGAGCGCATAATCGCGATCCGACCAGTGCTCGCGCCGGCGCCGTGCTCGCAACAGGGCGGGGTAGTTATCGCCAAGAACCACGGCCTTGTTCGAGCGCCCGCCGCTCAGGCATAGGCTGCGCAGGTCACAGCGTTTGCAGTCCTTGGCTCGCGAGGTGAAGAAGCGGCCGTGCTTCACCGCCCGCCCTGCCTTCAGTATCTTGCCGCGCGGACACTTTAGGATATCGTGCTTGGCATCGTATCGGAAGCGGCGCATCGGCACCGGGCTCCTGATCGGCTCGGCCTTGGGCGGGATGATCGCCTCGATCCGGCGTTCCTCGAGTTGACCGTACACCTTGGCATAGGCGTAGCCCGCATCTGCGGTCACGGCTTGTACGGCGACACCCGTCGTCCTTTGGACCGTGTCGATCTGCGCATCCAATGTACCGCCCTCGTTGACTTGGCCGGTTGTGACGGTCACGTCGAGCACGACGCCGGCCTCGTCGTCGACCGCAGTGTGCTGCTTATAAGCTGGCTCGAGCCGCCGGTTCCGGCCATTTGTTGCCATGGTGGCGTCGGGATCGGTGACGCAGACCTTTTTGTACTTCCCGCTTTGTCTGCCGATCCGCTCCGCCTCCTCGGGCTGAGAGTTTGCCTCACCGACTTTGGCGACCCAGCGGCCGGCCAGAGATTTCCCAACTGACGTCGGCGCGGATCAACGTGGCGTCGATGTGTACGATCTCGCCCTTGGCGATCTTCGCGACGAGGCATGCAGTGACCGTCTTCTCGAAGATCCGACGGAAGCGCGCCTCACCCCAGCGCTGGCGGATGCGCGTAAGGCTCGAATGATCGGGCAGACGATTGGCGAGACCGAAGCCCGCGAACCAACGGATCGCCACATTAACGTGTGCCTCACGCATGAGCTTTCGGTCATGGACAATGCCAAGCAGGAATCCCGCGAGCATGAGTTGAACCGCCGCTTCTGGGTCAATGCCGGGTCGGCCATTGTCTGGGCAGTACAAGTCTGTGACTTCAGCGCGCAGCCAGGACAGGTCGAGCACCCGGTCGACACGGGCCAGCACATGATCGTCGGGAATAAGATCACGCAGCGATCCGGCGAAAAACTCCACCTGCTCCGCACCGCGCGAACCCAACATCACGATCTACTCCCGCTCATCGCCGACGGTAGAAACGAATCACGGATTGGCGGGTTTTTCAACAGCCCCATCTGGCACCTGATCCTCGCCGCGGCGCTGCTTGGCCTTCTCATTCCGGCGGGTGAGAGCCGTGCCCGCGACATCGTGCTTGCCGGTCTCGCCGCGGCGCTGGTGGCGAGCCTCGCCTGGGCCGGTCATGCCGTCATGGCCAGTGGCGGCGCCGGGGTCGCGCGTCTGACGACGCAGGTCGTCCATCTCCTGGCCGGCGCCCTATGGCTCGGCGGCTTGCCGCCGCTTGGCTTCATTCTCGCCCGGGCGCGGACCGACCGCCACGGCGCCTGGGTCGCTTTGGCCCACCAGGCGCTGCCGCACTTTTCGCTGGCGGGATCGCTCGCCGTCGCCCTGCTCTTCGTCACAGGGTGCCTCAATAGCTGGTTCCTGGTCGGCCACCCCCGCGCGCTGGTCGACACCCCCTATGGCCTCGTCCTCCTTGCCAAGATTGCCTTGTTCCTGGTGCTGGTCGCGGTGGCCTGCCGCAATCGCTTTGGGCTGATGCCGCGGCTCCAAAAAACGGCGGCGGCCGGCGGGCCGCTGGCGCTTCTGGCGCGGAACGTCGCTGTCGAGCAGGGGATCGGGCTCCTCATTCTCGCCGTGGTCAGTGTCCTCGGCACGTTGGCCCCGGCGCGGTTAGGTTGAGCGGCCCTCGGCGGGGTTGAAGCTGCGCTTGCGGCCGAGCGCACTTCGCCCTATTGGGCGTTTACGCGAAGCGGGACTGCCTTTATCAATGCGGTCCGGCCCCAACCCCGCGTATCCCGGCGTGGGGACGGGCGGCAGGTGAGGCGGGAGAGAACGTCCCGATGACCGAAACCGCAGCCGATCCCCCGAGCCGCCCTCGCCGCGAGAGACCGCGGCGGGTCACCATCCTTGGCTCGACCGGGTCGGTCGGGTGCAACACGGCGGAATTGCTGGGCGCCGATCCCGACGCCTACGAGGTCGAGGCGCTGGTCGCCCATCGCAATGCCGACGCTGCTCGCCGACGCAGGCGCGGCAGCTCCATGCCAAGTTCGCCGTGGTCGCCGACGACACGCAATACCGCGCCCTCAAGGCGGCGCTCGCCGGCAGCGGCATCGAGGCGGCAGCCGGCGCGGCCGCGGTCGTGGTCGAGCGGCGGCGCGGCCTTCCGACTGGGTGATGGCGGCGATCGTCGGCGCCGCCGGGCTGGCGCCGACGCTGGAGGCGGTGCGGCGCGGCGCGATGGTGGCGCTCGCCAACAAGGAGGTGCTGGTCTGCGCCGGGTGCGCTCGTGACCGCGGAGGCGCGGCGCTGCGGCGCGCAGCCTCCTGCCGGTCGACAGCGAGCACAACGCCATCTTCCAGGTCTTCGCCTTCGAGCAGCCCGCCGCGATCGAGCGCATCATGCTGACCGCGAGCGGCGGCCCGTTCCGGCAATGGACGCGCGCCGACATGGCAGCGGCGACGCCGGAGCAGGCGGTGGCGCATCCCAACTGGCGCATGGGCGCCAAGATCTCGGTCGATTCCGCGACCATGATGAACAAGGGGCTCGAGGTGATCGAGGCGCATCACCTCTTCGCCCTCGGAGAGCGCGCGGCTCGATATCGTCGTCCATCCGCAGTCGGTCGTGCACGGTCTCGTCTATTACAGCGACGGCTCGGTGCTGGCGCAGCTCGGCTCGCCCGACATGCGCACGCCGATCGCCAACGCGCTCGGCTGGCCCGAGCGCATCGCCGCGCCGAGCCCGCGCCTCGATCTGGCCAGCGCTGGCGCGGCTGACCTTCGAGGCGCCCGATCCGGAGCGTTTCCCGGCGCTGCGGCTGGCGCGCGCCGCGCTCGAGAGCGGCGGCGGCGCGCCGACCGTGCTCAACGCCGCCAACGAGATCGCGGTCGCCGCCTTTCTCGATCGCCGCATCGGCTTTCTCGACATCGCCGACGACGGTCGAGCGCACGCTCGAGGCCGTTGCCGGCACCGCGTCTCGACCGGCTCGACGACGTCTACGCCGTCGACGCCGAGGCGCGCGCGGCTGGCGCGCCGCATCATCGGCAACCGGTGCCCACGCGGTCTGACGCCGTGCGCCGTCCGCTCCTCGCACTGCCGCCATGGCTGCCGCCGATAAGCCCGTGCTCGTGACCGGAGCGTCGGGCTTCGTCGGCTCGGCCGTGGCGCGGGCGCTGCGTGCCGCAGGGGCGGCGCGTGCGCGTGCTGCTGCGCCCGACCAGCGACCGCCGCAACCTCGCCGGGCTCGATGTCGAGATCCGCATCGGCAGCCTCGAGGACTGGCCGTCGCTGGCGGCGGCGGTCGCGGGCTGCGGCGCGCTCTTCCATGTGGCGGCGGATTATCGGCTGTGGGTGCGCGATCCCGACGCCATGTATGCCGCCAATGTCGACGGCACGGTGCGGCTGATGGCGGCGGCCCAACGAGGCCGGCGTCGAGCGCATCGTCTATACCAGCAGCGTCGCGACGCTGGGCCTGACGCGCGACGGCACGCCCGCCGACGAGACCACGCCCAGCACGCCTCGCCGGCATGATCGGCCCCTACAAGCGCTCGAAATTCCTCGCCGAGGAGGCGGTGCGGCGCATGGTGCGCGAGCAAGCGGCTTGCCGGCGGTCATCGTCAATCCCTCGACCCCGGTCGGCCCGCGCGACGTCAAGCCGACGCCGACCGGGCGCATGATCGTCGAGGCCGCGTCCGGGCCGCATGCCGGCCTTCGTCGATACCGGCCTCAACCTCGTCCATGTCGATGATGTGGCGCAGGGCATCTCCTGGCCGAGCAGCGGGGCCGGGTGGGCGAGCGCTACATCCTCGGCGGCGAGAACATGACGCTCGCGGCGATCCTGCGCGAGATCGCGCAGCTCTATCGACCGCAAGCCGCCGCAGGCTGCAGGTGCCGGTGGCGGCGCTCTGGCCGGTCGCGCTGGCGGCGGAGTTGGTCGGGCGCATCACCGGGCGCGAGCCCTTCGTCACCCTCGACGGGTTGCGGATGGCGAAGAAGCGGATGTTCTTCACCTCGGCGAAGGCCGAGCGCGAGCTCGGCTATCGCGCGCGGCCGGCGCTCGAGGGCTCGCCGATGCGGTCGCGCTGGTTCCGCGCGGCGGGAATGTGCCGTGAGCGCGGCGTTACGATCCTCGCCGGCGATGACGCTCGCGATCTGGCTCTATCTGCTGCTCGGCCGCGGCTTCTTCTGGCTGCCGCGTGCTCTTGCCCGCAGGCGCCGGACCCAGCGCGCTGGCCGAGCATCGCCGCGGTGGTGCCGGCGCGCGACGAGGCCGGCGTGTCGGCGCGGCGGTCGGCCTCGCTGCTGGCGCAGGACTATCCCGGCGCCTTCTCGGTCGTGCTGGTCGACGATCACAGCAGCGACGGCACCGCCGCGCGTCGCGCGTGCCGCCGCGGCGAGCGTCGGGCAAGGCCGACCGCCTCAACGTGGTGAGCGCGCGCAGCCTGCCGCCGGGCTGGACGGGCAAGCTCTGGGCGCTGGCCGAGGGTGTGCGGACGCTCGAAGAGGGATCGCCGCCCGATCTCTTCCTCTTCACCGATGCCGACATCGCCCATCATCCGCGCGATCGTTGCGGCGCTGGTCGCGTGTGCTCGAAGGGCGCCGGCTGCGATCTCGTCTCGCTCATGGTGCTGCTGCGCTGCCGAGAGCGTGGCCGAGCGCTTGCTCGTCCCGGCCTTCGTGTTCTTCTTCGCCATGCTCTATCCCTTCGCCTGGGCGAGCGATCCGCGGCGGCGGACGGCCGCGGCGGCGGGCGGCTGCATGCTGCATGCGGCGCAGCGCCTATCGCCGCATCGGCGGCTATCGAGGCGATCCGCGGCGCGCTCATCGACGATTGCGCGCTGGCGCGCGCGGTGAAGCGGTCCGGCGGCTCGCTCTTCCTGGCGCTGACGCGGGAGACGAGAAGCTTGCGGCCCTATCCGCGGCTCGCCGATGTGTGGTCGATGGTGGCGCGCACCGCCTATACGCAGCTTCGACCATTCGCCGCTGCTGCTCGCCGGCACGGCGCTGGGGTTGGGCTTGACCTTCCTCGCGCCGCCCGCTCTCGTGCTCGCGGGCGGGCCGGGCGCTGGCTTGCCGGCGGCGCGTGGGCGGCGATGGCGGTCGCCTATGCGCCGATGCTGCGCTTCTATCGCCTCTCGCCGTTGTGGGCGCCGCTGCTGCCGGCGGTCGCCGTGATCTATCTCGCGGCGACGCTCGAATTCGGCGCGGCGCCACTACCGCGGCCGCGGCGGCGAATGGAAGGGACGGGTGCAATGGCAGAGCCAGCGCTGAGCGGCGTCGTCGAGACGCCTTCGGGCAAGGGACGCGGGGACGAGAATTTCCCTGTCGGCTCCTGGCTCATCCGTCGCGACTTGCGCCCGCATGTCCACGCCTTCTATCGCTTCGCCCGCGAGGCCGACGACATCGCCGACAATCCCCAACTCTCCGCCGCCGACAAGGTGCGGCGGCTCGACCGCATGGCGGCGGTGCTGGAGGGCGCGCCGGGCAAGGACGCGCCGGCCGCCACCGCCATGCGCGCGAGCCTGCGCGCGACCGGCGTCACGGCGCAGCACTGCCTCGACGTGCTGACGGCGTTCCGGCTCGATGCCACCAAGCTGCGCTATCGCGACTGGGACGACCTCATGGCTTATTGCCGCTATTCCGCGGCGCCGGTCGGGCGGCAGCTTCTCGATCTGCACGGCGAGCAGCGCTCGACCTGGCCGCCGTCGGATGCGCTATGCAGCGCGCTCCAGGTGCTCAACCATCTGCAGGATTGCGGCGAGGATTACCGCGCGCTCGATCGCGTCTATCTGCCCGAGCGACGAGCTTGCCGCCTGCGGTGCACGCGATCGACGAGCTCGGCGCGGCGCAGGCGAGCCCGGGCTTGCGGGCGGCGATCGACCGCCTGCTCGACGGCACCGAGGGGCTGATCGCGCAGGCGCGACTGCTGCCGCCGGCAGTCGCAAGCCGCGGGCTGCGGCATGAATGTGCGGTCATCGTGCAGCTGGCGGAGCGGCTGGCGCGGCGGCTGCGGCGCGGCGATCCGCTGGCGATGCGGGTGAAGCTGTCGCGCGCCGATTTCGCCGCGGCCTTCCTGTCTGGCTTCCTGCGAGGCCGAGCGTGAGCGCGCGCGCTGGACGCCGAGCGTCGAGGCGACGCGCGGCGGAGATCCGCGACCGGGTGATTGCCGCCGGCACGCTCGTTCTATTGGGCGATGCGGCTGCTGCCGCCGGCGCGGCGCGATGCGATGTTCGCGGTCTATGCCTTTTGCCGCGTCATCGACGACATCGCCGACAGCGACGACCCGGCCGAGGCGAAGCTCGCGGCGCTCGCGCAATGGCGCGCGGAAGTGACCGCGCTCTTCGCCGGCCATCCGACGCTGCCGCTCGCCCGCGTGCTCGCCACGGTCGCCGCGGAGTACCGGCTGCGCGCAGGAGGATTTCCTGGCCCTCGTCGACGGCATGGAGATGGATGCGCGCGAGGCCGATCTGCGCGCCGAGCCTCGACAGTGCTCGACCTTTATTGCGACCGCGTGGCGAGCGCGGTCGGGCGGCTCTCGGTGCGCATCTTCGGCGATGATTCGCCCGCCGCCGACCGTGTCGCGCATGCGCTCGGCCGCGCCTTGCAGCTCACCAACATCCTGCGCGACCTGGCCGAGGATGCCGGGCGCGGGCGGCTCTATCTGCCGCGCGAAATCCTGCAACGAGCACGGCATCGCCGATTTCGCGCCGGCGCATGTGCTGGCCCATCCGGCGCTCGGACGCGGTGTGCGATGAGGTTGCGGCGATGGCCGAGCGCCGCTTCGCCGAGGCCGCGGCGGCGATGGCGCAATGCTCGCACCGGGCGATGCGGCCCGGCCGCGGTCATGGGCGCGGTCTATCACGCGACGCTCGATCGCCTGCGCAAGCGCGGCTGGACGCGGCTCGACGAGCCCGTCGTCGGTGCCGCGGCCGGTGAAGATCTGGCTGGCGCTGCGTCACGGGCTGTTGTGAGCCGCTTTGCGCGCGTGCATGTCGTCGGCGCGGGGCTCGCCGGGCTCGCCGCATCGGTGCGGCTTGCCGATGCCGGGGTTGCCGTGGTTCTCCATGAGGCAGCGCCGCAGGCCGGCGGACGCTGCCGCTCGTATTTCGATACGACGCTCGGCTGCCGCATCGACAACGGCAATCATCTGCTGCTGCAAGGCAACAGCGCGGCGATGGCCTATCTCGCGGCGATCGGCGCGCGCCGACACGCTGACCGGCCCGGCCGAGCCTGCCTTTCCCTTCCTCGATCTCGCCACCGGCGAGCGCTGGGTGCTGCGTCCTCGGGCGGCCGCGTGCCGTGGTGGGTCTTCGACAAGAACCGCCGCGTCCCGGGAACGCGGCTGTCGGAGTATCTCGGCGCGATCCGCCTCGCCTTCGCGCAGGACGACCGCACCGTCGCCGCAGTGCTGGGCGGCCAGGCGCCGCTCTTCCGCCGCTTCTGGCGGCCCTTGACGGTCGCCGCCCTCAATACCGCCGCCGGCGAGGCGTCGGCGGCGATGCTGGCGCGCGTCGTGGCCGAGACCTTCGCCAGGGGCGGCGATGCGTGCCGGCCGCTCGTGCCGCGGGAGGGGCTGTCGGAGTCGCTCATCGATCCGGCGCTCGCGCATCTGCGCGGCGCGGCGGCCGCGGTGCGCTTCGCCGCCCGCCTGCGCGCGCTCGATCTCGGCGGCGGCCGGGTAAACGCGCTCGGCTTCGAGACCGGGAGCGAGACGCTCGGCAAGGACGAGGCCGTGGTGCTGGCCGTGCCGGCGCCGGTAGCGACCCGCCTCATTCCCGAGCTCACGGCGCCCGACGAGTTCCGCGCCATCGTCAATGCGCATTACCGCATCGCCCTGCCGCGACGCCGCGCCGTTTTTCGTCGGCATCATCGGCGGCATGGCCGAATGGGTGTTCCGCAAGCGCCAGGTGCTGTCGGTGACGGTCAGTGCCGCCGACCGTCTCGTCGATGTCGATGCCGAGGCGCTTGGGGCCGCTCCTGTGGCGCGATGTCGCGGCGGCCTATGACTTGCCGCCGCAGCCGATGCCGCCGGCGCAGATCGTCAAGGAGCGGCGCGCGACCTTCGCGGCAACCCCAGCCGAGATCGCGCGCCGGCCGCCGCAGCGCACGCGCTGGAGCAATCTTGCCGTAGCCGGCGACTGGACCGATACCGCGCTCCCCGCAACCATTGAGGGTGCGATCCGGTCCGGGCATGCAGCGGCCGATGTGCTGCTGGCCTGAAATATCGCGTCCTCTGCGCTGGATAAACCGATGAAAATGGGGCATATTTTCGTGATGAAACATCGTCTTGACAGCGTCGCGACAGCGCCCCTGGGCGGGGCTCGGCGGGGCGCGACCGCCTCTCCCCCTGAAGCCGGCGCGGGCGCGTGAACGAGATCCAACCGATGGGCCTGGCCGATGAGGCCGCCGCGACGTCGACTTCGCGCCGCCCGGCGCCCGGCGACCTCGATCGCGGCATCGACGCCGCCGCTGCGGCTCTCCTGGCCGACCAGCACGGAGACGGGCATTGGGCCTTCGAGCTCGAGGCCGATGCGACGATTCCGGCGGAATACATCCTGCTCGGCCATTATCTCGACGAGATCGACGATCGGGTCGAGGCGGACCTCGCGCAGTATCTGCGCTCGATCCAGGCCGGGCATGGCGGCTGGCCGCTGTTTCACGGCGGCGACTTCGATCTCTCCGCCAGCGTGAAGGCGTATTTCGGGCTGAAAGCCGCGGGCGACACCGCCGATGCGCCGCATATGGAGCGGGCGCGCAAGGCGATCCTGGCCCATGGCGGCGCGGCGCTTATGCAACGTCTTCACCCGCATCCAGCTTGCGCTCTTCGGCGAATTGCCGTGGCGCGCGGTGCCGATGATGCCGGTCGAGATCATGCTGCTGCCGCGCTGGTTCCCGTTCCACCTCAGCAAGGTCTCGTACTGGTCGCGCACCGTCCTGGTGCCGCTTCTCGTCCTGATGGCCAAGCGGCCGATGGCGCGCAATCCGCGCCGCGTATCGATCCGCGAGCTCTTCGTGCCGGGAACCGCCGCCCGGCCGCCGCGCGCGCGCGGCTCGTTCTGGGCGCGCGTGTTCGACGGGGTCGATGACGTGCTGCGCGTGGCCGAGCCGGTGTTCCCCAAGCGCTCGCGGCGGCGCGCGATCGATGCGGCCGTCGCTTTCGTCGTTGCGCGCCTCAATGGCGACGATGGCCTCGGCGGCATCTATCCGGCGATCGCCAACAGCGTGATGATGTTCGATTGCCTGGGCTATGGCGCCGACGACGCGAACGCGCGCACCGCCCGGGCGGCGCTCGCCAAGCTCTTGAAGCTGGAGCCGGGGCGGTCCTACTGCCAGCCGTGCCTGTCGCCGGTGTGGGATACCGGGCTTGCCTCCCTCGCGCTGATGGAGCTGGGCGGCAGCGCCGCGACGGCGTCCGTGCGGCGCGGCCTTGACTGGCTCGCCGCGCGCCAGGAACTCAACGTCGTCGGCGACTGGGCGGTGGCGCGGCCAGGCCTGCGGCCGGGCGGCTGGGCGTTTCAATACGCCAACCCGCATTATCCCGATCTCGACGACACCGCCATGGTGGCGATCGCGCTCGACCGCTTCGACCGTGCCCGCTATCGCGATGCCGTCGACCGCGCCGCGGAATGGATTGCCGGCATGGCCAGCCGCAGCGGCGGCTGGGGCTCCTTCGACGCCGACAACGAGTACTATTATCTCAACTACATTCCGTTCGCCGATCACGGTGCGCTGCTCGATCCGCCAACGGCGGATGTATCGGCGCGCTGCGTCGGCTTCCTGGCGCAGATTGGCGAGCGCGCGTCGCCGGCGGCGCTGGCGTCCGGCCTCGACTATCTGCGCCGCGCGCAGGAGGCGGACGGCTCCTGGTTCGGGCGCTGGGGCACCAATTACATCTATGGCACGTGGTCGGCGCTGGTCGCGCTCAAGGCCGCCGGCGTGGAGAAGACCTCGCCGATGGTGCGCCGCGCCGCCGACTGGCTCCTTGCCAAACAGCGTTCCGACGGCGGTTGGGGCGAGGATGGCGCGTCGTACTGGCCGGATGTGCCGCACGGCGAGGGCAAGGCCAGCACCCCCTCGCAAACCGCGTGGGCTCTGCTCGCGCTGATGGCGGCGGGCGAGGTCGATCATCCCGCGGTCGGGCGCGGCGTCCGCTATCTTTTGGCGACGCAGCAGGCGTCCGGCCGCTGGGACGAGCCGTGGTACACGGCGGTCGGGTTCCCGCGCGTGTTTTATCTGCGCTATCACGGCTACCGCGCCTATTTCCCGCTGTGGGCCTTGGCGCGCTATCGCAATCTGCGCGGCGGCAAGGGCGCCGACGCGACCTTCGGCATGTGATGGGGGTCGCGGCCCTCACCGGGCTGGCGGCAGAGGCACGGATCGCGCGGCGCATCGGCATCGCCGCAACGGCGACAGGCGGCGATGCGGCGCGCACGCAAGCGATCGCCGAACGTCTTCTCGCCGAGAATGCGGCGCTTGTGAGCTTCGGCATCGCCGGCGCGCTCGACCCCGCGCTGGCGCCCGGCACGCTCCTGTTGCCGCGCCGCGTGGTGAACGAAGCGGGCGTGGCGATCGCGGTCGATGCGGATTGGCAGGCGCGCCTTGGCGCTGCGCTGCGCGCGCGTGGCCTCGTTGCCGTTGAGGGCGATCTTCTCGGTATCGCGCAGATCGTCGCGTCGCCGGAGGAGAAAGCGGCGCTCTACCGCCGCACCGGGGCCGTCGCGGTCGATCTCGAAAGCCACATCGCGGCAGCGGTCGCGCAGCGCCTCGGCCGTCCCTTCGTGGTGCTGCGCGCGGTCGCCGATCCGGCGCTGTCGGCGCTGCCGCCGGCGGCGCTGGTCGGGATGGACGCCGATGGCAATGCCGCAATCGTCCCCGTGCTGGGCTCGATCCTGCACCGGCCGGGCCAGGTGCCCGACCTCATCCGTGTGGCGCTTCACACGCGCCGCGCGCTGGCGGCGTTGACGCGCGCGGCGCCGGTGTTGCGAGACTAGGCGGCGCTTGTCGCACCGGGCCGGCGGCTTATAGTCTTGAACCCAACGACAAGGGGAGGGGACGATGGCGACCAGCGGCCAAGCGACGCGCAAGCTCACGATGGACGACATCCACGCGGCGGCGGAGCGGCTGAAGAACTGGGGCAGGTGGGGGCCCGACGATCGAGATCGGCACGCTCAACTACACTCGGCCCGAGGACATCGTCGCGGCGGCGCGCCTGGTGCAGAAGGGCAAGGTGATCTCGCTGGCGCTGCCGTTCGACAATCGCGGGCCGCAGGGCGGGAGCAGCAATTATCCCTCGCACCGGCCGGTTCAATCCGGTCCACGTGATGCTGCGCACCGGCACCGATGCCTATTCCGGCGTGCTCGATGCGCGCAAGATCCGCAGCGCCGACGATATCATCATCATGCCGATGCAATGCGGCACGCAGTGGGACGGGCTCGGCCACATCTTCTACGGCGACCACATGTGGAACGGCTACGACTGCCGCACCGTGACCTCGGCCGGCGCGCAGAAATGCGGCATCGAGAAAACGAGCGACAAGATGGTCGGGCGCGGCGTGCTTCTCGACATCCCGCGCATGCTGGGCCATGGAGCATCTGCCCGACGGCTTCGCGATCACCAGCGATCTTCTCGACAGCGCCGAGCGGCATTTCGGCGTCGAGGTGCGCCGCGGCGATTTTCTGCTGGTGCGCACCGGCCAGATCGAAGCGAAGCTCGCGGCGGAAAATTGGGACGGCTATTCCGGCGGCGACGCGCCGGGCCTGGCCTTCGAGACGCTCGACTGGCTGCACGCGAAGCAGCTCGCGGCGATCGCCACCGACACCTGGGGCGTCGAGGTGCGTCCCAACGAGACCGACGAGGCGAACCAGCCCTGGCACTGGATTTCGATCCCCATCATGGGCCTGACCGTGGGCGAGATTTTCAATCTCGCCGAGCTCGCCGCGGATTGCGCCGAGGACAAGCGCTACGAGTTCATGTTCGTCGCGCCGGCGCTGCCGGTGACCGGCGCGGTCGGCTCGCCGGTCAATCCGCTGGCGATCAAGTAGGGACGGAAATCAGCCGCCCGGCAGCGGGGCGATGATGTCGATGTCGGTGGCGACATCGAGCACCACCGGGCGGTCGGCGGCGAGCGCGCGGGCGAAGGCGGCGGCGAAGTCGGCGGCTTTCTCGACGCGGATGCCGACCGCGCCGATATCGCTGGCGATGCGCGCGAAATCCACCTTGGTGAAGGTCCAGAGCTCGCGCGACTGATCGGTCGGGTTGCCGCCATAAGCGCGGTCGAAGCCGCGCTTGGACTGGTTGCCGCCGTTGTTGTTGTTGACGACGGTGATGGCGTTGATGCGCCAGCGCACCGCCGTCTCGATCTCGGCGATGTGGTACCAGAAGCCGGAATCGCCGGTGAAGGTCACGACCGGCCGGTCGGGCGCGCGCGCATTTGGCGCCGAGCCCCGCCGGGAACGCCCAGCCCAGATGCCCGGCGCTGCGGATATAGCTCTGGCTGGGGCTGCGGAGATCGATAGAAGCCGCCCATCCACATGCCGGCATGGCCGGTATCGACGACGGCGATCGCATTATCGGGCATGAGCCGGCTCAATTCGGCGCAGATGCGCTCGGGCCGGATCGGCCAGGCGTCCGATGTGAGCGCGGGCCTGTGTTTCTCCGCCCACGCGGCGCAGAGCGCGCGCGTCTCGGCGAGCCAGGGCTGGCGCCGCGCGGCGGTGTCGGCGCGGGCATGCTCGATCATGCGCGCGAGCGTCACCTTGGCATCGCCGAGCACGGCGGCCTTCAGCGGATAGTTGCGGCCCAAGGCTTCCGGCGTGATGTCGATCTGGATCGCCGGCACGCCGATCTTGGGGATGGCCCAGAAATGTGTGGTCATGCCGCCGGTCTCGGTGCCGATGAAGCACACGAGGTCGGCTTGGGCGACGACGCGGTTGGCGCTTTCGCGCGAATAGGTGCCGACGACGCCGACCGACAGCTGATGGTTCCCCGGTATCGTGTCCTTGCCGTTGAGCGAGGTCGCGACGGGAATGCCGAGCTTCTCCGCCAGCGCCACCAGCTCCGCCGCCGCGCCCGAGGCGCGCACGCCGCCGCCGGCGATGATGACCGGACGGTCGGCGCCGTGAAGAAGCTCCAATGCGGCGAGGATGCTGCCGCGCTCGGGCTCGGGCCGGAACGGCGGCACGAGCGCGAACTGGGGCTCGACCAGGGCCTCCATCTCGGCCTCTTCGATGTCGAGCTGGCCCTCGTTGCCGCGGAATTGCAGATGCACCGGGCCGGGCGTGCCGGAGACGGCGGTGCGGAAGGCCTGGCGGATCATGTCGGGGAAGCGCTCCACCGCATCGATGGTGGCGTTGAATTTCGTCACCGGCTCGAACGCGGGAACGTCGTCGATCTCCTGATAGACCTTGCGGAACTTGGTGCGCGGGATCGCGCCCGCCGGTGCAGGCGATGACCGGCGAATGCGCGAGCCACGCGTCCCGCAGCCCCGCCGCGAGATTGAGCGCGCCGATCACCTGCGCCATGCAGAAGCCCGGCCGCCCCGACACGCGCGCATAGGCGTCGGCCATATAGGCCGCGGCCTTCTCGCCGTGGGTGTGGATGCGCTTGATGTCGGTGCGGCGCTCGATCTCCGCCATCGTGCGGCGCAGCACCGCCGGCACCATGAAGATATGCGACACGCCATAGCCCTCGAGCATCTCGGCCAGCACCTGTGCGCCCGTGACCTTCGCCATCGTTGCCTTCCCTCGCGGTCGTTTGGGTGCAGTCTATCGCACCAACGCGGCCCGCGGGATCGGCTTGTCTTGACATGCGCGCGCCCGCCCCGAAGAGTGGGCCGCGCAACCAAGGGAGGGTGACGGCCATGCGGCTCATCTCATATCGCTACCAAGGCCGTCCCGGCGTGGGGGTGATGACCGGCGCGGAGGCGTTCGTCGCCCTGTCGGAGGCGGCGCCGAAACTGCCGACCAATCTGCGCCTCATCCTGGCGCTGCCGGACGGGCTCGCCGAGGTGGCGCGCGCGGTGGCGGGGCGCAAGGCCGATCTTCGCCTCGACCAGGTGACGCTCGATCCGGTGATCACCGATCCCAACGCGATCTGGGCGCTGGCGCTCAACTTCCAGTCCCATCTCGACGAGACCAAGCTCACGACCTCGCCGGATTATCCGCAGATCTTTCTGCGCCATGCGGCGAGCCAGGTCGGGCACGACCAGCCGATCCTGTGCCCGCCGCCCAGCGTCGCGCGCGCCTACGACTACGAGGGCGAGCTTGCCGTCGTCATCGGCCGCGGCGGGCGCCACATCCCCACGGCCGAGGCGCATCGGCACATCGCCGGTTATGCGATCTACAATGAAGGCTCGGTGCGCGAATTCCAGAGCCACAACCGGCAATTCGGCCTCGGCAAGAACTTCGAGGCTTCCGCCAGCTTCGGCCCGTGGCTGATGACGCCGGACGAATTCGGCAATCCCAGCGACAAGATGCTGACGACGCGTCTCAACGGCAAGGCGCGGCAGCGCGAGAGCCTCGGCCACATGCTCTTCAAGGTCGAGGACATCATCCACTATCTCTCGACGGGACAGCGGCTGCGTCCCGGCGATGTCATCGTCGCCGGCACGCCCGGCGCCCTGAAGCCCGATCCCAACGACTACGAGGCGTCAACCGCCGCCCACGTCAAGGGCGGGGTCGAATATGCCGGCCGGGTCCACATGAAGCCCGGCGACGTGGTGGAGGTGGAGATCGAGGGGCTGGGAGTGCTGCGCAACAAAGTGATCGGCGACGAGGCCGGCTACCAGCCGGACTGACCGTCGGGGCCTGGGTTCAGGCGCGGCCGGCGGCGGGCTCGGGGGCGAAGCGGATGCCGATATGGCCCATCTCGCTCCACATCACGCTGCCGCGGAAGAGGCCGAGCCCGGTCACCACCAGGGTGACGGCCTGGCCGATCTCGACCGCAGCCGCAGCCGAGACGCGCGCGCCGCCCTGGGAAATGTCGACGACGAGGCAATGGCACGGGCCGCGGGCGGTTTGCAGCACGCCGCTCCACAAGAGCTGCCGGCGGCGGTCCTCGCGGGCCTCGATCGGCTGGGCCGCCGGTGCGGCCGCGACGGCGGCAAGGACGCCCCCGTTCCTCAAAGTCATATCAAAATCGCCCTTTCCCCGCCTGCGCCAGGCCAGATCAGGATGGGACAGCGAACATTAATCCCGGGTTAGCGGATGGCGGGCATTCGCCGGCGATTCAGAAAATTTCGAAGTACTCGCGCTGCTCCCAGTCGGTGACGGTCTGGTGGAAGCGGGCGAGCTCGGCTTCCTTGAGGCGGATGTAATAGGCGATGAAACTATCGCCCATCCCGGTGCGGAAGCAGGGATCGGCGCCCAAGGCGGCCAGCGCCTCGCCGAGCGTGCGCGGCAGCGCGGGCGCCTTGGCCTCGTAAGGCGCGTCGGCCGACGGGCCCGGCTCGAGCCGGCGGGCCATGCCGTCGAGACCGGACAGGATTTGCGCGGTCAGGTAGAGATAGGGGTTGGCCGCCGGCTCGCCGACGCGGTTTTCCAGGTGGGTCGCAGGGTCTCCGGGCTGGCCGATGACGCGGACCATCACGCCGCGATTGTCATGCCCCTACACCGCCCGGTCCGGCGCGAGCGTAAAGGGCGCATAGCGCTTGTAGCCGTTGATCGTCGGCGTGGTGAAGGCGGCGGCGGCGGCGGCATGGTCGAGCAATCCTGCGAGATAGTGCCGCGCCAGCGGCGACAGGACCGCGCCGTCGCTCGAGGCGAACGCGTTCTGCCCCGCGGCGCGGAGCGACTGGTGCAGGTGCCAGCCGCTCGACACCACGTTGTCGAGGTGCGGGCGGCACATGAAGGTGGCGTGATAGCCGTTGCGGCGGCAAATCTGCTTCACCGCGCTGCGGAACAGGATCATCCAGTCCGCCGCCTCGAGCCCGACGCCGGGCCGGAACGTCATCTCGCATTGGCTCGGCCCGTACTCCACCTCAAGCGACCGCAGCGGCAGGCCGAGCTTGGCGATGTCGCGGCGGATGAGCTCGAGCACGGGATCGAGCTCGTCGTAGCGCTGCTCGGTGAGGTACTGGTAGCCCTTGTTGAGAAGGCTGACCGTCGGCGGCGCTCCGGGTTGGCCGGCATCGCCCGGCCCGAGCCGCGGGTCCTCCAGCCGGAAGATGTGGAATTCCACCTCGAGCCCGGCGAGGAATTCGTAGCCGGCCTCGCCCAGCCGCGCCAAGGACTGGCGCGCGACCTCGCGGGTGGAGAACGGAACGGCGCGCCCGTCGGCGAAATAGACGTCGCATAGCAGCCAGCCGGTGCCGGGCGCCCACGGCAGCATGCGGAAGCTCAGGGGATCCGCCACCAGCACCACGTCGGCGGCGCCGCGCATGCCCGCGACCAGCGGATCGGCGCCCGCGGCGAAGACGGGAAAGACGGTGCGGTGCGCGGTGTCCTTCAGCAGCAGGGTCGAGGCGATGCCGACGCCATTGCGCATCGCATCGGCCGCCTCGGCGGCGACCAGGGTCTTGCCGCGCAGGATGCCGTGCTGATCGGCGAAGGAGAAGCGAACGAGCGTGAGAGAGTCGGCATCAATGCGGCGGGCGATCTCGTCGGCGACGCGCGCCTGCGCGTCGCTCCAGAGGCCGTGGCGGGCAACGAAGCTCTGGCGGTCGTCTGGCGTCACGCGGGCGCGCCCGCCAGCCAGCTCGCGCCGCGGCGCCGCGCGGCATCGGCCTCCTGACAATAGCGCTCCCGGGCGCGGTCCGGCCAGCTCCTCCACCAGCGCGATCGGCTGCCAATAGCGGCGCATGAGCGTGCCGGCCGGCGTGTCGGGGCCGGTCCGCGTCATCGTGTCGTTCTGCTCCGCGCTCATCATCGCCAGGACCCTCGCGGCGGCGATTCTATCGCCCTTCGGCGCGCCTGCCCATCCGTTGCGCCGGACTCGCCAGGGCGCCCGGAATCAGCAGCAGCCAGCACCAGCGCGAAAGATGCACATCGATGGCCGCGACTATTGCCGAGACCGCGAAGACAGCGGCCACCATCAGCGGCGCGATCAGGCTCCGGCGCCGGATGCGCGGGTCGAGATCGGCGTCGACGAGGCGGTGGTTGGCCGTCGCGTAGGCCCACAGCAGCGTCGACAAGAGCGCTGCCGCGAGCATCGTGCAGTTGTAGAATACGTGCGCCGTGCTGCTGGAGTTCGTGCTCAATACCGCGCTGGCGAAAGGCGCGAAGCCGATGACCATCAGGAAGCCGAGATTGATCCAGATGAGCGTCGCATCGAAGCGGCGGATGTAGCGGAAGCGGAGATGATGGGACACCCAGAACTGCCCGATCACGAAGAAGCTGACGACGTAGGCGACGAATTTGGGCGACATCGCCGCGAGCGCATGGCGCAACTGCGCGCTGTCGAAATGTTCGGCACCCTCGGGCAGCCTGATGTCGAGCGCCAGCAGCGTTATCGCGATGGCGATGACGGCATCGCTGAAGAAGGCGATGCGTTCGAGGCCGGTATCCTTGCCGGTATCGTGCGCGGCCGCGTCCATCCCGTCCCCCGTGTTTCCTGGCGCCAGCATAGCGCCCCGGGCGCGCCGGAGAAGGAGTAGGTCCCGATGGAATCGCTTTGGGCTTTTCTGCGGGCGCCGGCGGTCCACGTGGCACTGGCGCGCGACGCGTTCGTCTTCGACATCTCCTGGCTGGGCGTGGTGCTGGTCATCGGCGCGCTCCTGCTCTTCCGTCATCTGCGGCGCTAGTGAGTGATCCGTTCCGAATTGAAATCCTCCGCGAGGGAACGCCATGGCGAAACAGCTTTCTCCCACCGACAAAAGACGCAAGTTCCGCGCCATCCTCAAGCGCAAGCGGCTCTCCGTCATGCCCGGCGGGTTCAGCCCGCTCTATGCGCGGCTGGCCCAGCAGGCGGGGTTTGAAAGTTTTTTCCTCGCGGGATCGCAGCTTTCGGCGTTCCTCTACGGCGTGCCGGACAATGGCATCATCGGCCTGCGCGATGTCGTCGATCATGCGCGTCACATGGCGGCGCGCGCCGACATCCCGATCATGGTCGATTGCGACACGGGCTACGGCAACGCCGTCAATGTGCATTTCGCGGTGCAGGAGATGGTGCTGAGCGGCGTCGCCGCGCTGTCGCTCGAAGACCAGGAAGCCCCCAAGAAGTCGGCGACGCTCGCCGGCCGCCGCGTCATTTCGATGGAGGAGCATGTCGGCAAGCTCCAGGCAGCGGTTGCGGCGCGCGATGCGATCGATCCGGAGTTCGTGATCTGCGCCCGCTGCGATCTCCTGGGCGCGGAGGGCAGCAACTTCGACGAGACGATCGATCGCTGCGTCGCTTATGTCGAAAAGGGCGGCGCCGATCTCGTCTGGCTCAATTCGGTGGAGACGCGCCAGCAGGTGAAGCGCGCGTGCAAGGAAATCCCGGCGCCCGTGCTCGGCATCTGGGGCGGCAACGATACGCCGCCGAGCGAGGCCGAGTACGACAAGCTCGGCCTCCGCATCGTGCTCTATCCCGTCTTTTGCGCCACGTCCGGCTTGCAGGCCGCGTGGCAATTGCTCAACGACGTGCGGGAAGAGGGCGGCGCCGCGCTGCAGGCATGGAACCGCAACGCCAACAGCAACAAATGGGGCCGGCCCGATTTCCGCACCCTCGTCGGCGCTGCGGAAGTCCGTGCCATCGAGGACAAGTACCTGCCCAAGGCGGCGCAGCGCGACTATGCCTCGACCTGGGGCCACAAGGTCGATTTCTCCACGCCCAAGAAAAAGCAACGCGCGCGCTGACGCGGCGAACCACGCGTCGTCGCGGCGGCGAAAGACCTGGCGACGCTACGCGGCGGTCGACTTGGTCTTTTGATTTTTGATCTGAGCCATCGCCTGCTCGACATGTCCGGAGAAGACGTATTCGGCGGGGCGTTGGTGGTCGAGCGGGATTTCCTCGGCCATCTCGCCCTCGGTGCGCACGCCGCGCCTGAAGACGCCCATGGCCTTCAGCGGATGCTTGACCGCATCGATGACGGCGGTCGCCTCGTAGCCGCTATGCACCATGCAGTCGGCGCATTTCTCGTAGTTGCCGGTGCCGTAGGCGTCCCAGTCGGTGGTCTCCATCAGCTCCTTGAAGCGTCTTGGCATAGCCCTCGCCGAGCAGATAGCAGGGCCGCTGCCAGCCGAAATAGTTGCGCGTCGGATTGCCCCAGGGCGTGCAGTGATAGGTCTGGTTGCCGGCGAGGAAATCGAGGAACAGGCCGGACTGGCTGAACGACCATTTGCGCTCGCGTGCCTGGCGGAAGATGTCGCGGAACAGCTCCTTGGTCTTGCGCCGGTTGAGGAAATGCTCCTGGTCGGGCGCGCGCTCGTAGGCATAGCCGGGCGAGACGGTGATGCCGTCGATCGCCGAGCGCCATCACCTCGTCGAAGAACTGCGGCGACCCGCTCGGGCTCGGCGCCGTCGAACAGCGTGCAGTTGATGTTGACGCGGAAGCCGCGCGCCTTGGCCAGCCCGATCGCCGCGACGGCGCGGTCGTAGACGCCGTCCTGGCACACCGAGTGGTCGTGCATCTCGCGGTCGCCGTCGAGATGGACCGACCAGACGAAGATAGGGATTGGGCTTGAAGCGGTCGAGCTTCTTTTCCATCAGCAGCGCGTTGGTGCAGAGATAGACGAATTTCTTGCGCGCGATGATGCCGTCGCACGATCTCCTCGATCTCGCGGTGCAGCAGCGGCTCGCCGCCGGCGATCGACACGACCGGCGCGCCGCATTCGTCCACCGCCTCCAGGCAGTCGGCGACCGACAGGCGCTGGTTGAGGATCGCGTCGGGATAATCGATCTTGCCGCAGCCGGCGCAGGCGAGGTTGCAGCGGAACAACGGCTCGAGCATGAGCACGAGCGGATAGCGCGCGACGCCCTTGCAGGCGCTGCTTCGCCACATAGGCGCCGACGCGGACCATCTGATTCATTGGAACGGCCAAGACTCACTACCCCTCATGCCAAAAGCGAAGCCTCAAATCGCCGCCGGATCGACCAGTTCCGCCGGCATGCGGAAACGCACGTTCTCGGTGATCCCCGGCAGCGTCTCGAGCTCGACCATCGCTCGAGCGTGCGCAGCCGGTCGATCAGCTCCTGCACCAGTTCGGCCGGCGCCGAGGCGCCGGCGGTGATGCCGACCGAGCGCGCGCCCTCGAGCCAGCGCAGGTCGAGCGCATCGGCATCGGCGATGAGATAGGCCGGCACGCCCTGCTCCTCGGCGATCTCGCGCAGGCGGTTGGAATTGGAACTGTTGGCGGCGCCCACCACCAGCACCACATCGACCGCCATCGCCAGCTCGCGCGCGGCGCGCTGGCGGTTCTGGGTAGCATAGCAGATGTCCTTGGTGTCGGGCCCGACGATGCCGGGAAAGCGCGCCCGCAAGCGCCTCGATCACCGCCCGGGTGTCGTCCACCGACAGCGTCGTCTGGGTGATGTAGGCGAGCTTGTCGGGGTTGCTCACCGCCAGCGCCGCGACCTCTTCGGCCTTGGAGATGAGATGGACCTTGCCCTCGATGCGGCCCATCGTGCCTTCGATCTCGGGATGGCCGGCGTGCCCGATGAGGACGATCTCGCGGCCCTGGGCGGCATAGCGCTGCCCCTCGCCATGCACCTTGGAGACGAGCGGGCAGGTGGCGTCGATCACGCTGAGATCGCGGGCGGAGGCCTCGCTCTCGACCCCGCTGGCGACGCCGTGGGCGCTGAAGATGGTGACGCTGCCGGGCGGGATCTCGGCGAGGTCGTCGACGAAGCGCGCACCCTTGGCGCGCAGCCGCTCGACCACGTGGCGGTTGTGCACGATCTCGTGGCGGACATAGATCGGGGGGCCATATTTCTCGATGGCGCGCTCGACGATCTCGATCGCCCGCTCCACGCCCGCGCAAAATCCCCTGGGTTGTGCCAAAACCACCCGCATGCCTGCCTCGTCCGCCGCCTGCGTGCATTATACGCCAAATCACCGACGCAGCCAGTCGCGATCTAACCCTCGGACCGGCCTGGGGAAAATGGTGGGATCAGGGGGGCTGTCAAGGGCGGCGCCGGGGCGCGGCGGCCGGCCGTCGTCCCGGCACGTGCGATTTGCCAAGGCCAAGCATCTGGGGTTAGTGTTAACCGTCGTAGTGACAGGCTGGCGACAGGTGCCGGCGAAGGAAGGCCGAAGCGATGACAGATCAGCCGGAACAAGAGCCGTCCGAGCGCCGCAACAGCGACAGCGCGACGCCACTGCTTGATTTGGTTCGCACGCCGGAGGATTTGCGTCGTCTCGAGGCGGGGGATCTTGCCGGGCTTGCGGGGGAGCTGCGCCAGGAGCTGATCGACGCGGTGTCGGTGACGGGGGGCCATCTCGGGGCGGGTCTGGGCGTGGTCGAGCTGACGGTGGCGCTGCATTACGTGTTCGACACGCCGCGGGACCGGCTGATCTGGGACGTCGGGCACCAGGCCTATCCGCACAAGATTCTGACCGGGTCGGCGCGAGCGCATGCGGACGCTGCGCCAGGGCGGCGGGCTGTCGGGGTTCACGCGGCGGGCGGAGAGCGAATACGACCCGTTCGGGGCGGCGCACAGCTCGACCTCGATTTCGGCGGGACTGGGCATGGCGGTGGCGCGCGACCTGCGCGCGGAGCATCACAACGTCGTCGCGGTGATCGGCGACGGGGCGATGAGCGCGGGCATGGCCTACGAGGCGATGAACAACGCGGGCTCGATGGCGACGCGGCTGATCGTGATCTTGAACGACAACGACATGTCGATCGCGCCGCCGGTGGGGGCGATGAGCGCCTATCTGTCGCGGCTGTTGTCGTCGAAATCGTACCGCTCGCTGCGCCACCTGGCGGCGGCGATGGCCAAGCGCTTCCCGCGCGGCCTGGAAAGCGCGGCGCGGCGGGCGGAGGAATACGCGCGCGGCTTCATCACCGGGGGGACGCTGTTCGAGGAGCTGGGGTTCTACTATGTGGGTCCGATCGACGGGCACAATCTCGACCACCTGCTGCCGGTGTTGAAGAACGTGCGCGACAGCACGGACCAGGGTCCGGTGCTGGTGCACGTGGTGACGCAGAAGGGGCGGGGCTATGCGCCGGCGGAAGCCGCGGCGGACAAGTACCACGGGGTGGTGAAGTTCGACGTGGTGACGGGCCAGCAGCAGAAGAGCAAGGCCCAGGCGCCGTCCTATACGGCGGTGTTCGCCAAGGCGCTGATCGCGGAGGCGGAAGCGGACGCGGGCATCGTGGCGATCACGGCGGCGATGCCGTCGGGGACGGGGGTGGACAAGTTTGCGGAGCGGTTCCCGGAGCGCACCTTCGACGTCGGCATCGCGGAGCAGCACGGGGTGACGTTCGCGGCGGGCCTGGCGAGCGAGGGTCTGAAGCCGTTCGCGGTGATCTATTCGACGTTCCTGCAGCGCGCCTACGACCAGGTGGTGCACGACGTGGCGATCCAGCGCCTGCCGGTGCGGTTCGCGCTCGACCGGGCGGGCCTGGTGGGGGCGGACGGGGCGACGCATGCGGGGTCGTTCGATCTGGCCTATCTCGGCTGCCTGCCGGGGTTCGTGGTGATGGCGGCTGCCGACGAGGCGGAGCTGATGCACATGGTGGCGACGTGCGCGGCGATCGACGATGGGCCCTCGGCGGTGCGCTATCCGCGCGGCGAGGGGGTGGGGGTGGCGCTGCCGGCACGGGGAACGGCGCTGGAGGTGGGGCGCGGGCGGGTGCTGCGCGAGGGGGGGACGATCGCGCTCCTCAGCCTCGGCACGCGGCTTGCGGAATGCCTGAAGGCGGCCGACGAGCTCGGGCGCTACGGGCTGGGCGCGACGGTGGCGGATGCGCGCTTCCTGAAGCCGCTGGACACCGCGCTGGTGGAGCGGCTGGCGCGCGAGCACGCGGTGCTGATCACGGTGGAGGAAGGCTCGATCGGCGGCTTCGGCAGCCACGTGCTGCACCACCTGGCGCAGGCGGGCCTGCTGGAACACGGGCTCAAGGTGCGGCCGCTGATCCTGCCCGACCGCTTCATCGACCACGACGCGCCCGAGCGCCAATACGACCAGGCCCGCCTTACCGCCCGCCACATCACCGACACCGCCCTCGCCGCCTTGGGACGCGCGGCGGAGCGCTCGGCCATCGCCTGAGCGGCAAGCAGCGCATCGATCAGCTCCTCGTCGAGCGCGGCCTCGCCGACAGCCGCGCCAAGGCGCAGGCGCTCGTCCTCGCCGGCGCGGTGTGGAGCGGCGAGCGGCGGCTCGACAAGGCCGGCGCCAGCATCGCCGTCGATGCGCCGCTCGAGCTGCGCGGCCGCGACCATCCCTGGGTGTCGCGCGGCGGCGTCAAGCTCGCCCATGCGCTCGACCATTTCGGCATCGATCCGGCGGGTGCCGTCGCGCTCGACATCGGCGCCTCGACCGGCGGCTTCACCGACGTGCTTCTGAGCCGCGGTGCGCGGCGCGTCTATGCCGTCGATGTCGGGCACGGCCAGCTCGCGTGGAAACTGCGCAACGACCCGCGCGTCGTCGTGCGGGAGCGCTGCAACGCCCGCTATCTCGCGCGCTGCCGACGTGCCCGAGCCGCCCGACCTCATCGTCTGCGATGCGAGCTTCATCGGCCTTGAGACGGTGCTGCCGGCGGCGCTGGCGCTCGCGGCGCCGGCCGCGCGGCTGGTCGCGCTGATCAAGCCGCAATTCGAGGTCGGGCCCGCACGCGTCGGCAAGGGCGGCGTAGTGCGCGACCCCGCGCTCCACCGCGAGGTGTGCGAGCGCATCGCAGCCTGGCTCGAGCGGCAGCCGGCCTGGCATGTCGTGGGGCTGACCGAAAGCCCGATCCGCGGCCCCGAGGGAAATATCGAGTTCCTGATCTTCGCCCAGCGGAGCGCGTGATGGAGGCGGTGCTGACGGTCGAGTAGCGTCGGCGTCCGCGGCGACGGCATCGCGCACCACGCGGGCGAGCGGATCTTTCTTCCCTTGACCGCACCGGGCGATGTCGTGCGCGCGCGGCTCGGGCCCGCGCCGCGGCGAGGGCCGCAGCGCCGCGGTGATCGAGCTTGTTGCCGCCGGCGCGCGGGCCGATCCACGCTGCGCGCATTTCGGCACCTGCGGCGGATGCGCGCTTGCAGCATCTCTCCGATGACGCCTATGTCGCGGCGAAGACGGCGTGGCTCGCGGCGGCGCTGCGCCAGCATCGTGTCGAAGCGGGTGCAGTGGCGCCACTCCTGCGTCTTCCCGCGGGCACGCGGCGGCGCGCCCGGTTCGCGCTCGCGCGCCCGCGCCACGCGCAGGCCGCGGCCGAAATCGGCTTTCATGCCCGCGCCAGCCATCGCGTCGTCGACATGCGCGAATGCGCCGTGCTGCACCCGGCGCTGGTGGCGCTGGTCGGGCCGCTGCGTGCGCTCGTCCCCCGTCTCATGGCGCCGAGCGGCCAGGGCGCGGCGACGGCGACGCTCGCCGACACCGGCATCGATCTCCTTCTCGATCTCGCGGCACCGCCGGCGCTCTTGACGCTCGAAGCGCTGGCAGAATTCGCCCGCGCGCAGGATCTGGCGCGGCTTGCCTGGCGCGCGCCGGGTGAAGAGCCAACGCCGGTGGCGCAGCATCGCCCGGTGCGCGTCGCCTTTGCCGGCTGCCCTGTCGATCTGCCGGACGAGGCTTTTCTCCAGGCGAGCGCCGCGGCCGATGCTGTCCTGGCTGAGCATGTACTTGCCGGCATCGGCGCGGCACGCCGCGTTGCCGATCTCTTCGCCGGCGTCGGCACCCTCACCTTTGCGCTTGCCAGCGTCGCTGCGTCCGTTCATGCGGTCGATGCTTCCGCCGCCGCCATCGCTGCGCTCGGTGCGGCGGCAACGCGCGCCGGGCTTGCCGGTCGCGTTTCGTGGGAAGCCCGCGATCTCGCGGCGCGCCCGCTCGGCCCGGCGGAGCTTGCCCGCTTCGATGCCGTCGTCTTCGATCCGCCGCGCGCCGGTGCTGCGGAACAAAGCCGGGCGCTCGCAGCCTCCACGGTGGCGCGG
The DNA here is from genome assembly GCA_963832575.1 of uncultured Alphaproteobacteria bacterium. GTDB lineage: Bacteria > Pseudomonadota > Alphaproteobacteria > ATCC43930 > CGMCC-115725 > DATJLY01. The sequence goes on along the minus strand of CAWHUT010000004.1, from coordinate 1,103,836 downwards.
GTCGTTGCGGTGTCGTGCAACCCTGCGACCTTCGCGCGCGATGCGCGCACGCTCATCGACGGCGGCTATCGCCTCGCCGCGGTGCAGCCCGTCGACAGCTTCCTGTGGTCGCCCCACCTCGAACTGGTGGCGCGGTTCGAGCGCGCCTAGTCGATCTCGATCGGCGCCATGACGAGCGCGCCCGGCGGCATGGTAAGCCGCTCGATCCCGGCGACGAGCGGACGCAGCGCGGCAAGCGTGCGCGCGAGCGTGCCGGCATCGCCGCCGGAATCAGGCTCGCGGCCGATGAGGCGCGCCAGCACGAGGCTTGCCGTATCCTCCGGCGGCGGGAACAGCTTCACGGTCACGTCGCTGCTCGCGGGAATGCCGGCCTCTTGCTTGGCCAGCGCCAGCGCCGTGGCATAGCCGCCGAGCACATCGACGAGGCCGTGCGACTTGGCATCCTCGCCCGACCAGATGCGGCCCTTGGCGACGCTCTCGACCGCGGCGGCATCGAGCTTGCGGCCTTGCATGACGCGATCCTTGAAGCCGGCATAGACATCGTCGAGGAACGCCTCGAAGCGGCGATAGCCCTCGGGCGTGAAGTCCTCGAACGGGCTCGCCAGGCCCGCATCCGCGCCGACCTGCACGGCGCTGGTGCCGGCGCCGATCTTGTCGAGGAGGCCGCTCACCAACACCTTGCCCGCGACGACGCCGATCGAGCCCGTGAGCGTCGCGGGCTCGGCCACGATCTTGTCGGCGGCGGCGGCGATGTAGTACCCGCCGGAGCCGGCGACATCCCCCATGCTGACGATCAGCTTCTTGCCGGCCGCCTTGGCGCGCACGGTCTCGCGCCAGATCGATTCCGACGCCACCGCCGAGCCGCCGGGGCTGTCGATGCGGAAGAGGATCGCGCGCACCGCGGGATCGCGCTCGGCCTGGCGGAAGGCGGCGATGAGCGATTGAGAGCCGAGCGACGGCGATCCCGACAGCGGGCTGTCCTGATCCCGTCCGCGCGCGATGAGGCCCGAGGCGTAGATGAGCGCGATCGTCGGCCCGCTGGTATGCGGCCGCCCGGCCGCCTCGAGATAGCGCGCCAGCGACAGCGGACGCTGCTTGCCGCCGGGCGCCGCGCCCAGCGCCGCGCGCGCATCGTCGCTGTAGCCGATATGGTCGATGAGATGCGCCGCCAGCGCCTCCTTGGCCATGAGCGGTCCGCGATCGACGAGCGCGCGCACCGTCGCCTCGTCGAGCTTGCGATCGGCGGCGATGCCGCGCACGATCTGGCCATAGACGGAGCCGAGCAGCGCCTCGAGCTGCGCGCGGTCCGGGGCGGTCATCGTTTTTTCGGTCAGCGGGTCGGCCGCCGATTTGAATTCCTCGCGATGGTCGAAGCGCGCCACCACGCCGAGCTTGTCGAGCGTGCCGCGGAAGAACGGCTCCTCGACCCGCAGGCCGACCAGCCCCACGATCCCCAGCGGCTGCAGCCAGATCTCGTCGAAGGCCGAGGCGACGTAGTAGCTCCGCGTGCCGGGCGAGAACTCGCCGAAGCTGTCGGCATAGGCGATGGCGTGCTTGCCTTTGGCGCGGAAGACGGTGATCGCGTCGCGCAGCTCCTGCGCCTCGGCGACCCCCATCTCGCCGTCGCCGACGCGGGCGATGAGACCCTTGACCCGCGGATCGTCCCCCGCGCGGGTGAGAGCATCGAGCACGTCGCGCAGCGGCGGCCGGCCGGGGAACAGGAGCTGCGACAGTGCGCTCGACGGCGGCGCATCGGGAAACCCGCTGCCGATGTCGAGCGCCAGCACGGTGTTGTCGGAAATGGTGGGTCCCGACACGCGCGCCCACACGAAAAGCCCGATCCCGGCCACGACGAGCACGAAGACCAGCATACCGATCGTTGCGAAAAAGCCCATGACGACGCGCCGCATGGCCGGCCTCAGCCGCACTGGGCGCGGTGGCGCAGCAGGTGGTCGGCGAGCACCGCCGCCATCATCGCTTCGCCCACCGGTACGGCGCGGATGCCGACACACGGGTCATGGCGGCCGCTCGTGCGCACGTCGATGTCGTTGCCACGGGCATCGACGCTGCGCCGCGGCGTCAGGATCGAGCTCGTCGGCTTGACCGCGAAGCGCACGACGATGTCCGCGCCGGTGGCAATGCCGCCGAGGATGCCGCCCGCGTGGTTGGAGAGGAACGTCACCGCGCCGTCGCGCATGCGCATTTCGTCGGCATTCTCCTCGCCCGAGAGCGCGGCCGCGGCAAAGCCGGCGCCGATCTCGACCCCTTTCACCGCATTGATGCCCATCATCGCGCTGGCAAGATCGGCGTCGAGCTTGCCGTAGATCGGCTCGCCCAATCCCACCGGCACGCCGCTCGCCACCACCTCGATCACCGCGCCGGTCGAGGAGCCGGCCTTGCGCACGCCGTCGAGAAAGCCCTCCCAGAGCTGCGCCGTCTGCCGGTCGGGACAGAAGAACGGATTGTCGTCGACCGCCGCCCAGTCCCAGCGGCTGCGCTCGATCCTGTGCGGTCCCATCTGGACGAGCGCGCCGCGGATGACGACGCCCGGCCCCAGGACCTGGCGCGCGACGGCGCCGGCGGCAACCCGCGCGGCCGTCTCGCGCGCCGATGCGCGGCCGCCGCCGCGATGGTCGCGGATGCCGTATTTCTTCCAATAGGTGTAGTCGGCGTGGCCGGGCCGGAAGCTGTCGCGCTGCGCGTCGTAATCCTTCGACCGCGCATCCTCGTTCTCGATGAAGAGCAGGATCGGCGTGCCGGTGGTGCGGCCCTCGAACACGCCGGAGAGGATCTTCACGCTGTCGCTCTCGCGGCGCTGGGTGGTGAAGCGCGACTGGCCCGGACGGCGCCGGTCGAGCCAGGGCTGGATGTCGCTTTCGGCCAACGCCAGGCGCGGCGGCACGCCATCGACGACGCAGCCGATCGCCGGTCCGTGGCTTTCGCCCCAGGTGGTGAAGCGAAACATGTCGCCAAAGCTGTTTCCGGCCACGACGCCTCGCTAGACGATGGAAATGTCGGGCGCGTCCACCGCCTTCATGCCGACCACGTGATAGCCGCAATCGACGTGATGCACCTCGCCGGTCACGCCCGAGCTCAGGTCGCTGAGAAGATAGAGCGCGGCGTTGCCGACCTCTTCCAGCATGACATTGCGCTTCAGCGGTGCATTGTACTGGTTCCACTTGAGGATGTAACGGAAGTCGCCGATCCCCGAGGAAGCGAGCGTCTTGAGCGGCCCGGCGGAGATGGCGTTGACGCGGATGTTCTTGGCGCCGCCATCGACGGCGAGATAGCGCACGCTTGCTTCGAGCGCCGCCTTGACCACGCCCATCACGTTGTAGTGCGGCATGACCCGCTCGGCGCCGAGATAGGACAGCGTCAGCAGGCTGCCTCCATTGGGCATCAGCGCCTCGGCGCGACGGCAGATGTCGGTGAAGGAGAAGCAGGAGATCTCCATGCTGCGCAGGAAGTTGTTGCGCGAGGTATCGACGTACCGGCCCTTGAGCTCGTTGGGGTCGGAGGAGGCGATGGCATGGACGATGAAGTCGATCCGCTCCCATTGCGTGGCCAACGTCGCGAACAGCGCATCGACGCTCGCGGCGTCCGTGACGTCGCAATCGATCAGGAACGTGCCGCCGAGACTCTCGGCAAGCGGGCGCACGCGCTTGGCGAAGACCTCGCCCTGATAGGTGAAGGCCAGCTCCGCGCCATGCTCGGACACGGCCTTGGCGATGCCCCAGGCGATCGAACGGTCGTTGGCGACACCCATGATGAGGCCCCTCTTGCCCATCATGAGCGGCTTCGCGTCGGTCATTCCCGGACTACTCCCCGTGAGCGGCGGCGCCGATAAGGGCCGGCATCCTACACGATGCAACAGGGCGCAGGAAGGCGCGGCAACCGTTGCCGGAGTTCCGGTCCTTGTCCGGTGTTAACCAAGCGCATGGGTGCGATGCGCGCCGCACCCCCGCGCCCCAGCTCGTGTCGTAAGCCGCCGCTCAGACGGCGTCGAGCTTGCCGCGCACCCGATAGCCGTGGCGCTGCGCCCAGATCTCGACGAAGGCGACGAGATCGGCATCGGGCGGGTCCGGCAGCATCACCTTGAGCTTGACATACTGGTCGCCGGTCGCCTCGGGCGCGGCGATGCCCTTGTTGCGCAGGCGCATGAGCGAGCCGCTGTTGGAGCCCGGCGGCACCTTGAGCGCGACCGCGCCGTGAATGGTCGGCACCGTGATGGTGGCGCCCAGAATCGCCTCGGCCAGCGTGACGGGAACCTCGACATGGATGTCGCGATCCTGGCGCGTGAAGACGGGGTGCGGCTCGACCGTGATCTCGAGATAGACCTCGCGGGCCCGTGCATCGCGCAGGCGCAGCTTCTGTCCGTTGTCGATGCCGGCCGGGATCGTCACTTCGACCGAGCGCCCGTCGGGCAGCACGACCTGGCGCTTGCCGCCGAGCGCGGCTTCGAGAAAAAAGACCGGCAGGGTCTGGGTGGCGGGGTCGGCGGACTTGGCGCCGGCGCGCGCGCCGGCCGCACGCTTGCCGCGGCGCAGGAACTCGTGGAACGCCTCCTCGAGCGAGAAACTCTCGCCGGCCGCCGGTCGCTGTCCTGATGCGGCGGACGGGCGGGGGCCAAATCCCTGCTCGTGGCCGGCGGCATTGATCTCGCCGCGGTCGAATCGGCGGCGCTTCACCGGGTCGGAAAGCAGCTCGTAGGCGGCGCTCAGCTCCTGAAATTGCTGGGCGATGGCGCTGTCGCCGGGGTTGGTGTCGGGGTGAAGGCGCTTGGCGAGGCGGCGGAACGCGCGCTTCACCTCCTCCTCGGACGCGTCGCGCGACACGCCGAGCACCACGTAGGGGTTTATCATGAGGCCAATACCGTCCTTTCCCGCGCCTATTGTGCCTGTTGCAGCGCGCGCCGCAACGGGCGATGTGGAAAAATCGGTCGTGCGCGCACTATGGTGGAACCGCCCGCCGGCGCCGCCCCAGCCGGCGAAAAGGGAGACCAAGGCGTGGATTCGGTGCCCTATGCGCTGCCTTTCGAGGAGTTCGACCGCTGGTTTGCCGCAGCGCGGGCGGCCGAGTCGCTGGCCGAGGCGGCAAGCCTGGCGACGGTCGATGCCGATGGCGCGCCGGCGCTGCGCATGGTCCTGGTCAAGGCCGCCGATGCGCGCGGGTTCGTATTCTACACCAATGTCGACAGCCGCAAGGGGCTGGACCTGGCGCAGAACCCCCGCGCGGCCTTGTGCTTTCATTGGAAGTCGCTGCTGCGCCAGGTGCGGATCGAAGGGCCGACCGAGCCGGTGAGCGCGGCCGAGGCGGATGCCTATTTTGCCACCCGCGCCCGCGACAGCCAGCTCGGCGCCTGGGCCTCGCGGCAATCGCGCGTGCTGGAAAGCCGGGCCGAGCTCGAACGGCTGGTCGCGGAGACCGCCCGGCGCTATGCCGGAACGGTGCCGCGGCCGCCGAACTGGTCGGGATATCGGGTGCGGCCGCTGGCTATCGAGTTCTGGGAGGATCGGCCGTTCCGCCTGCATGAGCGCGTCGTCTATCGCCGTGCCGGCGACGGGTGGAGCCGGGAAAGACTGTTCCCATGACCGCGGGACGCGATTTGGTTGCAAGGGAGGCTTGACCCATGACCATCAGGACCATTCTCGCCGCGATAAGCGGCGGCAACGCCAGCGCCGGCGCGATCGAGACCGCCTGCACGCTCGCCCTCCGGCTCAAGGCGCATGTCGAGGCGTTTCACGCCCGCATCGACGAGCGCCAGGCGATTGTGGGATATGGCGACGGGATGGGCGCGCCGTTCTCGGCTGACCTGATCAATCGCGTCGCCGAGGAAGCCAATGCCGCCGCGCTCGCGGCGCGGCGCCTCTTCGACGCGGCGGTCGGCCGCCATGGAATTCCCGTCGTCACCGCGCCGCCGCCGCCGGGTGCGGCTGCCGCCGCCTCGGCCGCGTGGCGCGAAGAGACCGGCTATGCCGCCGACCTCATCGCACGCCGCGCGCGCGTTTTCGATCTCGTGCTGCTCGGGCGCTCCGATCGCGTCGTCGACGAGCCGCACAGCGATGCGGTCGAGGGCGCGGTGCTCGATAGCGGCCGTCCCGTATTTCTGGCCGCGGCAAAGCCGCAGGAGACCGGCCGCTGCATCGCGATCGGCTGGAACGGTGCCATCGAGGCGATCCATGCGCTGACGGCGGCGCTGCCGTTTCTCGCCGCGGCCGAGGCGGTGCATGCCATCACCATCGGCAGCGAGGACGAGGGTCTGGGCGCCGCCGCAGTCGAGCATCTCGCCTGGCACGGGATCACCGCCGTGCCGCAGTTCGTGCGCCCGGTATCCGGCGTGGGACCGGGCGAGCAGCTTCTCGCCACCGCCCGCGACGTGGGCGCCGATCTCCTGGTGATGGGGGCCTACGGTCACTCGCTCTGGCGCGAGCTTCTGTTCGGCGGCGCCACGCGCGAAGTCGTCGGCACCAGCCTGATGCCGCTTCTGCTCGCGCATTAAAGGCCGCCGCCTAATCGACATCGGCCAGTGAATAGCTGGTGCTGCGGCCGCCCGCAGTGTCCATGATCAGGATGCCGCGCTGCAAAAGATCATCGATATCGCGCAGCGCGGTATCCTGTGAACATCCCGCGAGCTTCGCCCATTTGGACGAGGTGAGTTTTCCCTCCAATCCGTCCAGGAGGCGATTGAGCATGGCGCGTTGGCGTTCATGCAAGGACGCGCCGGCATGTTTCTCCCAGAAGCGGGCCTTCCTTAGCACGGCCGCCAATATCGTCGCCGCGCCGTCGAAAGCGCGGCCGAGGCAACCGAGAAACCAATCGAGCCAGGGCGTGATATCGAGATCGCCCTTTTGCGTCGCTTCAAGGATGCCGTAGTAGTCGTCACGTTCCTGCCGGATTTGCGCGGACATGCTGTAGAAGCGCTGCGCGTTTTTCTCCGAGCGCGCGAGCATGAGATCGGTGATGGCGCGCGCGATGCGGCCATTGCCGTCATCGAAGGGGTGGACGGTCACGAACCACAGGTGAGCAACGCCGGCCTTCAGCACCGGGTCCATGCGGTCATCGCGATTGAACCACCGCAGAAACGTGCGCATCTCGGCGCGCAGACGCGATGCGGCCGGAGCTTCATAATGGACCCTCTCGCGGCCGATCGGGCCGGAGACGACCTGCATCGGCCCTGAGCTGTCCTTGCGCCAGCCGCCGACCGTGATCCGGCTCATGCCGCTGCGCCCGGTCGGGAACAGCGCCGCATGCCAGGCGAACAACCGCTCGTCCGTCAGGGGCGCGTCGTAGTTCTGGGTCGCATCGAGCATCATCTCGACGACGCCTTCGACGTGGCGGTCGCTGGGCGCCAGCGCGCCGATATCCAGACCGAGGCGGCGCGCGATCGACGAGCGCACCGCGGCCTTATCGAGCACGTCGCCTTCGATCTCGCTCGATCGCAGGACTTCCTCCGTCAAGCTTTGCAGCGAGGCCTCGTTGCGGAGCGGAAAGCCCAGATGCTCCATCCGTCCGATCAGGCGGCCCTGGAGGTGGCGAACGGCTCCCAGCCGCCCGGCCACGCTTTCCTGGTCCCAGCGGAATTTCGGCCAAGGCTCACGCTGGTGAATATAAGCCACGCCGTAATCTCCGCATCATGCGCGGTGATTATAGGGGCCTTTCGCCGCAAAGGCGAGGTTATTCGCCGCACAATGTGCGGTTAAAACCGCCGCTTCCGTGGTGACATCGGGAGACGCGCAGAACGGTCGACTGTGCCGAAGCATCGCTTTCTGAACGCTGGCACTGCGGGCTGCATCTCGCCTAAGCTTGGGGCATGAGCGGCGGGCGCAAGACACTCCTCCTCACCGGCGCGAGCCGGGGCATCGGGCATGCGACGGTGCGTCGCTTCAGCGAGGCCGGATGGCGGGTCATCACCACCTCGCGCGAGGACGTGCCGCCGGAGTGCAAGCGCGATCCGAACTGGACGCATCACGTACCGGCCCATCTCGACGATGCCGCCGCGGTCGAGCGCTTCGTCGCGGAGACGTCGGCGCTCATCGGCGGCGGCGCGCTCGATGCGCTCGTCAACAATGCCGGCGTCTCGCCGAAGACGCCCAGTCACGAGCGGCTCGGCTGCCTCAACGGCGAGGTCGCCGACTGGCACAGCGTGTTCCAGCTCAATTTCTTCACGCCGCTCACGCTGGCGCGCGGCTTTGCCGAACCGCTCGCGCGCGCCAAGGGAGCGATCGTCAACATCACCTCGATCGCGGGCCACTGTGTGCATCCCTTCGCGGGCTCGGCCTATTCGATCTCCAAGGCGGCGCTGTCGGCGCTCACGCGCGAGATGGCGGTGGAGTTCGCCGGGCGCGGCGTGCGCGTCAACGCGGTGGCGCCCGGCGAGATCGAGACCGCCATGCTGTCGCCGGAAAGCGAGACCCTGATCCCGCGCATTCCGCTCCACCGCCTCGGCACGCCCGAGGACGTGGCGGCGACGATCTTCTATCTCTGCTCCGCCGACTCAGCCTACGTCACCGGCACCGAGATCTTCGTCACCGGCGGTCAGCACCTGTTCTGAAGCGGATATTCAGGCGACCCGGCGGATCGGCAGGCGCGACCACACATCGCTGAGCGCCGCCACCAGCCGGTCGATATCGGCATCGCTGTGCTGGGGCGTGGGGGTAAAGCGCAGACGCTCGCCCCCGCGCGGCACGGTCGGGTAGTTGATCGGCTGCACGTAAATGCGGTGGCGCTCCAGCAGCGCGTCGGACGCTTCCTTGCACAGGCGCGCATCGCCCACCAGCACCGGGACGATGTGGCTCTGGCTTGGCATCACCGGCAGGTTCGCCTCGCGCAGGCGGCGCTTCAGGAGGGCAGCGCGCTCCTGGTGCCGGATGCGCAGCTCGTCCGCGCCCTTGACGTGGCGGATGCTGGCGATGGCGCCCGCCACGATGGCCGGCGGCAGCGAGGTGGTGAAGATGAAGCCGGGGGCGTGGCTGCGCACGAAGTCCACCAGCGCCGAGGACGCGGCAATGTAGCCGCCGATGATGCCGAAAGCCTTGGCGAGCGTGCCCTGGATGACGTCGACGCGGTCGAGGACGCCGTCGCGCTCGGCGATGCCGGCGCCGTGCGGCCCATAGAGCCCGACCGCATGCACCTCGTCGAGATAGCTGAGCGCGCCATAGCGCGCCGCCACGTCACAAAGCTCGCCGATCGGTGCGATGTCGCCGTCCATGGAATAGACGGATTCGAACGCGACCAGCTTGGCCCGCGCCGGGTCGGCGGCGGCAAGACAGCGCTCGAGGTCGGCGGGATCGTTGTGGCGGAAGATCTGCTTTTCCGAGCGGCCATTGCGGATGCCGGCGATCATCGAATTGTGGTTGAGGGCGTCGGAAAAGATGATGCAGCCCGGCAGCTGGCTCGCCAGCGTCGCCAGAGCCGTGTCATTGGCGACATAGCCCGAGGTGAAGACGAGCGCCGCCGGCTTGCGGTGAAGCTCGGCGAGTTCGCGCTCGAGCAGCACGTGATAATGCGTGGTGCCCGAGATGTTGCGCGTGCCGCCGGCACCGGCGCCGGCGCGGTCGATCGCCGCATGCATGGCGGCCAGGACCGCGGGGTGCTGGCCCATGCCGAGATAGTCGTTGGAGCACCACACCGTGATGTCGCTGTGGCTGCGATGATCATGCGCGCGCGGAAAGGCGCCAGCCTGCCGCTCCAGGTCGGCGAACACCCGGTAATGGCCCTCGGCCTTGAGCGCATCGAGGCGCTGCTTGAAAAATCCCTCGTAATCCATGGGATTGGCCTGTCGATCCCCGTAGCAACGTCCGAGTATAGCCCCAAATCGGCCCGCAGGTCAGGCCGGCGATGCGGCGTCTTGCCGCGCCAGAACGGAGGCCGCGGCGGCCAGCCCCTGGCCGAAGCGGTGCAGCATCTCCTCGATCTCGGCGGCGGTGATGACGAGCGGCGGGCAGAACGCGAGGGCATCGCCCATGGCGCGGATGATCAGGCCGTGCTGCTGGCATTTGGTCTGGACCAGTGCGCCGGCGCCCCACGACGGCGGCAGCGGCGCCTTGGTCGCCTTGTCGCGCACCAGCTCGATGGCGCCCAGGAGCCCGATGCCGCGCACCTCGCCGACCAGGGGATGGTCGGCGAAGCGGCGCAAGCCCGCCTGCAGCACCGGCGCGACCGCGGCGACATGCTCGACGATGCGGCGTTCCTGATAGATCGCCAGCGTCTCCAGCGCAACGGCGCAGCACACGGGATGGGCGGAATAGGTGAAGCCGTGGGCGAAGGTGCCGATCTTCGCGCTTTCCTCGACGAGCGCGCGATAGATGTCCTCCGACAGGATCGTCGCCGCGATCGGCTGGTAGGCGGAAGACAGCGCCTTGGCCACCGTCATGATGTCGGGCGTGATGGCGAAACTGTCGCAGCCGAACATGCGCCCGGTGCGGCCGAAGCCGCAGATCACCTCGTCGGCGATGAGCAGCACGTCGTATTTGCGCAAGACCGCCTGAACCTTGGCGAAATAGGTTGCGGGCGGAAGGATGACGCCGCCGGCGCCCATCACCGGCTCGGCGATGAAGGCGGCGACCGTGTCGGGGTCCTCGCGCTGGATCTGCGCCTCGAGGCTTGCGGCAAGACGGTCGGCGAATTCCTCCTCGCTCTCGCCCGGCCGGGCGTAGCGGTAATGATGCGGACAATCGGCGTGGCGCATGTTGGCGATCGGCAGATCGAAATCGCGATGATTGGCGGCAAGGCCGGTCAGACTCGCGGAAGCCACCGTCACGCCGTGATAGCCGCGCATGCGCGCGATGATCTTCTTCTTGCGATGCCGGCCGAGCGCGTTGTTGTAGTACCATACCAGCTTCACCGCCGTGTCGTTGGCCTCCGAGCCGGAATTGCTGAAGAACACCTTCGACATCGGCCCGGGGCAAAGCTCGATCAGCCGCTCGGCGAGCGCGCCGGCAAGCTCGTGCGCCTTCTGATTGAAGGAGTGATAGAACGCCAGGCGCTGCATCTGCCGAGTTGCCGCCTGAACGAGCCGTTCCTCGCCCCAACCGAGCGACGTGCACCACAATCCGGACATTCCCTCGATATATTCGGTGCCGGCATCGTCCCACACGCGGATGCCCTTGCCCTCGGTGATGATGAGCGGCCCTTCGCTTTCCTGCCGCTTGAGATTGGTATAAGGGTGAAGGTGATACGCGATGTCCCGGCCTGCGGCCGAATTGGCTCGCTCCATGGCATCATCCTACGTTCGTCGGCTGCGATGAGGGGCACTATGGCTCGGCGAGGTGTGGAATGAAACAACCGCGCGATTCGACCGATGACACCGGGCTCAAGGGCGATGTAATTGTAGAGCTGATCCCGTTTGCCAACGTGAAGGTGCCCGTGACCACCGAGAACCCGCCGCTGAACTGTCTCAAGTGCACGAGCTTCTGCTGCAAGCTCGCAGGCTATGTCGAGGTTCGCCGCTCCGACATCCGGCGGCTCGCCAAGCATCTCGGTCTCACCGTCAGCGAGTTCGAGGCCAAGCACCTCGTCGAGGTCACGCGCAAGGGCGAGAAGCTGATCAAGTCCGGCTACGACGCGTGCCAGTTCCTCGGCGAGAACCGGCGCTGCACCGTCTATTCCGCGCGCCCGCGCGATTGCCGCGAATATGTGTGCTGGGACCAGTACGACACCACGGTCTACGACTTCGCCAAATTCCATCAGCAGCCGATCGCGGGCCAGGTGCTGGAAGCGGCAAAGCAGCGCGCCGACGATGCCAAGGCGCGCGCGCGGCGGCGCAAGCGGGCCGCGGCGAAGCGCCGAGCCACCTGAGGCAACTGCGACATTCTGCCGCAGCCTCTCGCATAAGCTGTTGACGGTAACGGCGGACGGCCGGTCCGTGCAGCCATCCCCATGACTTATCAACAGGCTTATCCTCAAAATGCCCGGGATCATCCAGAATTGTCATGGAGCGTCCCGCCCGCGTCGTTGATTCTGTCACAAATCGTGCGGGGGGAGGGGGCGATGACGTCGGCCGTGAATCGGGACGCAGAGGCGTCCTTGGACATCGACATGGATCGGGTCGTGGCCGATGCCGACTACCGCCGCCGCGTCATCCATCGGCTGCGCCAGGAGCGGCTGCTGGCCGAGGCGCAAAAGGCCAAGGATCCCTACCCGCTCGATCTGGCATTGGGCGAGGACGATTGACCGTCGCCCCGCGCCTTTATCCTGCGGCCTGATCCCGCGGGAGGCGAGGCCATGGCGATCATCAACCGCATTGCCGAATTTCACGGCGATATGACGGCATGGCGGCGGCGCATCCATGCCTGCCCCGAGACCGCCTTCGAAGAGCACGAGACGTCCGCCTTCGTCGCCGCGCAGCTTCAGTCCTACGGGATCGAGGTCGCGCGCGGCCTCGCCGGCACGGGCGTCGTCGGCACGCTTAAGGGGAGCGCCCCCGCCTCCCGCGCCATCGCGTTGCGGGCCGACATGGACGCGCTCCATATCCACGAGATGAACGGCTTCGAACACGTCTCGGCGATCGCCGGCAAGATGCATGCCTGCGGCCATGACGGGCACACGGCGATGCTGCTGGGCGCGGCGCGCTATCTCGCCGAAACCCGCAATTTCGCCGGCACCGTCAATTTCATCTTCCAGCCGGCCGAGGAGAACGAGGGCGGCGGCCGCGTCATGATCGAGGACGGGCTGTTTGCCCGCTTCCCCGTCGAGGCAGTCTACGGCATGCACAACTGGCCGGGCCTGCCCGTCGGCGCCTTCGCGGTGCGGCCGGGACCGATGCTCGCCGCCTGCGACATGTTCGAGATCACGGTTCAGGGCAAGGGCACGCACGCGGCGATGCCGCATCAAGGCGTCGATCCCATCATCTGCGCCGCGCAGCATCGCGACTTCGCTCCAGACGGTGGCGAGCCGCAACACCCATCCGCTCGAAAGCGCTGTCGTCAGCATCACCCAGATCCACGGCGGCGATACCTGGAATGTCATTCCCGACAGCGTCGTGCTGCGCGGCACCGCGCGCTCGTTCAAGCCCGCGGTGCAGGACGCGATCGAGGCGGCGATCCACCGCATCGCCCAGGGCGTCGCGGCGGCGATGGGCGCCAGCGTCGCGTGCCGCTACGACCGGCGCTATCCCGCCACCGTCAACAGCGCGGTCGAGACCGACCGTCGCCGCCGATGCCGCGTCCTTGGTCGTCGGGCCGGCTCAGGTCGAGCGCGAGGTGCAGCCGACCATGGGCTCGGAGGATTTCGCCTTCATGCTGCGCGAGAAGCCCGGCTGCTACATCTTCATCGGCAACGGCGCGGAGAAGCACAGCGCCGGGCTGCACAACCCGCATTACGATTTCAACGACGCCATCCTGCCCATCGGTGCCAGCTATTGGGCGACGCTGGTCGAGCGCGTGCTGGCGCGGGACTAGGGCGGACATGCATATCGAGATCATCTGCACCGGCGACGAGGTTCTCACCGGCCGGATCGTCAACACCAATTTCAGCCATATCAGCCAGAAGCTGCACGATGTCGGCCTCGCCGTGCGGTGGGGCACGGTGGTGGGCGATGATCGCGAAACGCTGCTGGCGGCGTTCACCCATGCCGGCGCGCGCGCCGATGCGGTCATCGTCAATGGCGGGCTCGGTCCCACCGTGGACGATCTGTCGCAGGAGGTGGCGGCGCGTGCCGCCGGGGTGGAGCTCGTCCTCAGCGAGGAATGGCTCGCGCGCATGGGCGAGCTCTTCCACCGCCGCAGCCGCGTGATGCCGCCCAACAACCGCAAGCAGGCGATGCTGCCGCAGACGGCCGAGATCCTCGACAACCCCGTCGGCACCGCCTGCGGCTTCGCGCTCGACATCGGCCGCGCGCGCTTCTTCTTCACGCCTGGCGTGCCGCGCGAGCTGCATCGCATGCTGGAAGAGCAGATTATCCCGCGCCTGCTGGCGCGCAGCGGTACGCCAGGCGTCATTCACTTGAAGCGCTTCCATTCCTATGGGTTGGGCGAATCGCATGTCGATGCGCTCTTGAACGGGCTCGAGCAGATGGTCCCCGACGGCAGCGTCAAGCTTGGCTTCCGCGCCCATTATCCCCAGCTCGAGACCAAGCTCACCGTGCGCGGCGCCGACGACGCGGATGTCGCGCGCAAGCTTGCCCCGGTCGCTGCCGAGATCCACCGCCGCCTCGGCAACTTCATCCTGGCCGAGGATGACGAGACGCTGGAGGGGAACGTGCTGCGGGCGCTGGCGGCGGCCGGCGGCTCGCTCGCGCTGGTGGAGACCTTCACCGCGGGCCAGATCGCCGCCCGGATCGCCCATCTGCCCGGCGCGGAGACGCTGTTCCGCCGCGGCATCGTCGTCCGCGATCTCGCCGAGCTCGACGCCGCCCTGGACTCGGATGCGGCCGCCGGCCCCGGCGCGACCACGCTCGATGTGGCCGCCGCCGCCGCCCGCGCGGCGCGGCGCGCGACCGGTGCTAGCCATGCGCTGGCGCTGCTGGTCGAGCTCGACGAAGGCGCCGACCGGATCGAATTCGGCGGCACGATCTGTCTCGCCATCGCCGGTCCGGGGGAAGTCGTGACGAGGGCCGCCCGCGTCGTCGGCGGCCGCGAGTGGGTGCGGCTGGGCGCGGTCGAGATGGGCCTCGATTGCCTGCGCCGGTATCTTCTGGGCCTGCCCGTCGACGAGCGCATCGACTTCGAGAAGGCGTGAGCGCGCTTAGCGCCGCTGGGCACGCGGGTCGAGCGCCTCCTGCAAGCCGTCGCCGAGGAAATTGCAGGCGATCACGGTGACCAGGATGAGCAGGCCGGGATAGAGCGCGAGCTGCGGCGCCAGCGCGATGGTTTCCTGCGCCCCCGTCAGCATGTTGCCCCAGCTCGCCAGCGGCGGCGCGACGCCGAGCCCCAGAAAGCTCAGCACCGATTCGAGCAGGATGATCTCGCCCACCGACAGCGTCGTCGCGACGATGATCGGCGTTGCGAGGTTGGGCAGGATGTGCACGAGCATGACGCGCAGCGGCCGCGCGCCCAGCGCCTGCGGCGGCGCGCACGAATTCCTGCGCCTTCGAGGCTAAGGCTCGCGCCGCGCACCAGCCGCGCCACCGTGGTCCAGCCGACGAGCGCCACCAGCGCGATGATGCGATAGAGGCTCGCCGCCTCCGACTGCGCGAGGCCGCCGAGGCCGAGCTTGTCGAGATCGAGCGCCGCCAGCACGACGAGCAGCGGCAACAGCGGCAGCGCGATCACGCCGTCGGTCAGGCGCATCAGCAGCGCGTCGAGCCGGCCGCCGCGATAGCCGGCCACCAGCCCGATGCGCGGTGCCGAGCCCCGCCGCGACCACCGCCGCGACCAGCGCCCACCAGCAGCGACACGCGCCCGCCCTCGGCCAGCCGCAGCAGCAGATCGCGGCCGAGCGCATCGGTGCCGAGCAGATGCGCCAACGACGGCGCCGCCAGGCGATGGCGCAGATCGACGCGCGCGCCGCCCGCGCCGATGAGCGCCGGCCCCAGCCACCACGAACGACCGCCAGCGCCAGCAGCACGAGCGCCGGCAGCAGCAGCCGTCGCCGCCGCCACGCCGTCGCCATCGCTCGCGTCGGCGCTCATCGATAGCTGATCCGCGGATCGGCCGCGGCATAGGCGATGTCGGCGGCGAGATTCGCCAGCAGCGTCATCGCCGTCGCCAGCAGCAGCCCGGCCAGCGCGAGGTTGAAGTCGTTGCCCATCACCGCGTCGTAGATGAGCTTGCCCATGCCGGGATAGGCGAACATCGTCTCGGTGACGAGCGCGCCGGAGAACAGCGAGCCGAACGACAGCGCCACCACGGTGATGACGGGAATGAGCGCGTTGCGCAGCGCGTGACCGAGCAGCACGCGCAGCTCGCCGGCGCCCTTGGCGCGCGCGGTGCGGATATAGTCCTGGCGCAGCGTCTCGATCATCGCCGCGCGCATGTAGCGCAGATGCCCGCCCATGCTGGCGAGCGTCAAGTGTCGCCACCGGCAGCACCAGGTGGCGCAGCCCGGTCGGCCAAGCCGCCGTCGCCGACGGTCGCGATGCCGCCCGCCGGCAGCACGCCCAGCGCCACCGCGAACACCAGAATCAGCATGAGCGCCAGCCAGAACGACGGCACCGAGATGAAGGCAGAAGGCGGCGAGATTCACCGCGCGGTCGAACCAGCCGCCCGGCCGGCGCGCCGCGGCGATGCCGAGCATGAGCGCGAGGCCGAGCGCCAGCACGAAGCTCGCCCCCATGAGCAATGCGCGGTGTTGCCGAGCCGCGGCAGCAGCACCGCGACCGACCGGCCGCACATAAAGCCGCGAATAGCCGAAATCGCCGGCGAGCGCCGCCTGCGCCCACGCCCCGTAGCGCTCGATGAGCGGCCGGTCGAGGCCATAAAGCGCCTTCAGCCGTATCGCATCGGCCGCGGTGAGATGCGGGTTGGAGGCGATCATCACGTCGATCGGATCGCCCGGCATCAGCCCGATCAGCGCATAGATGACGAACGACATCACCGCCAGCACGGCCGCGGTCTGCAGGAGCCGAATGACGAGGAAGCGCGTCACCGCGCTCTCATACCCTCTCGCGCGACGCGACGAAACCGTGTGCGCGGCAGCCGTCGGCGGCGGTGTGGACAGGCCGGCGACCGCGCGATAGCGTTCCGCGACCCTGAAATTTGTCTTTTGGAAAAGGATCTTCGATGACCATCGCGCGCCGCCTGCTGCTCCGCGTCCTCGCCGCTTCGGCGGCCCTGCCCGGCGTCGTCGATGTCGCCGCGGCGCAAGTGAGCCCGCCCCGGCGGCAGGGCGCCCGGCGCCGCACGCTGATCAAGGGCGGCTATGTCGTGACGGGCGACGCCGCCATCGGCGAGCTTGCGTCGGGCGATGTCCTCATCGAGGACGGCGCTATCGCGGCGGTGGCGCCCTCGATCCGCGCCGGCGATGCGGAAGTGGTCGATGCGCGGCAGAAGCTGGTGATGCCCGGCCTCATCGACACGCACCGCCATACCTGGGAGACGCTGACGCGGTCATGGATCTCGGAGGGCGATCTCGCGGTCTATATGAAGGTCATCAACGGCACGCTCGGCCCGCGCTACCGCCCGGAGGATGTCTATATCGGCAATCTGCTCGGCGCGATCGGCGCGCTCAATTCCGGCATCACCACGATGCTCGACTGGTCGCATATCATGAACTCGCCGGCGCACGCCGATGCGGCCGTGCGCGGCCTCAACGACAGCGGCATGCGCGCGATCTTCGCCTATGGCTATTCGGCCATCCCCGGCTGGGACAAGGCGCCGGGCGCGGAGGAAGCGCGCGTGGCCGACGTGAAGCGCGTGCAGGCGCGCTATTTCGGCAACGAGAACCAGCTTCTGTCGATGGCGGTCGCCTCGCGCAGCGACGCGCCCGGCACCATCGCCGACATCAAGATGGCGCGCGCACTCGGCCTGCGCACGACCATGCACGTCACCCGGGCGGGCTTCGTCACCGCGCTCAATGATGCCGGCGTGCTCGGTCCCGACCTCACCCATGTGCACACGATCGGGCGCGAGGCCACCGATGACGAGTATCAGCTCATCGCCAAGAGCGGCGGCACGATCTCCTCATCCTCGGCCACCGAAATGATGTCGGGCCACGGCTACCCGAGCGCCCAGCGCTGGCTCAAATTCGGCCTGCGTCCGTCCTTCAGCGTCGACAACGAGACGCGCATTCCGTCCGACCTCTTCGCGCAGATGCGCGCCTTGGTCATGTCCGATCACATGCTCGAGACCGAGCGCGTGCACAAGGAAGGCGGCCGGCCGGTGCTGATCCCGATCCGCGATGTTTTGTCCTTCGCCACCATCGAGGGCGCCCGCGCCACCGGTCTCGACAAGAAGATCGGCACCCTCACGCCGGGCAAGCGCGCCGACATCACCGTGGTTGACCTCGACGACATCGTGCTCATCCCGGCGAGCGATCCGGTGGCGACGGTGGTCCTGCGCGCGCATGCCGGCAATGTGAGCTGGGTCTTCGTCGACGGCGTCGCCAAAAAACGCGCGGGCAAGCTCGTCGGCATCGACCAGACGCATGTGCGCGGTTTGGTCGATGCCTCCCACGCCTACCTCATGGGGCTCATGCACGACGCCCGCATGGACATCCGCCGGGGCTGAAACGCAACCCCAAGATGTCGTTGCGAGGAGCCGCGCTCCGAAGCAATCCCGAATCGGCGACGTCATTGCGAGGAGCGTAGCGACGAAGCAATCTCGCGCCGGTTGGAGATTGCTTCGCTTGCGCTCGCAATGACCACGGGAAGGGCGGTTACGGCAGCGACCTCGTCGCGGCCGTTGCGTGAGGCGGGATAGGGGGAGTTAGGTGCACTGTCGCGGTGTTTGCGGTCTACAGGTCGCGCGACCGCTTGGTCGGATAATTGCACTGTCACCGTAACCCCCCACCGTAACCCCGTAACCGTAACCCGGGCTTAAGCTCGCCCTTTTCGTTTGAGCGCGCTACGATCCGGGCCGACCCGTTGGGAAAGAATCACATGAGAACCTTAGAGCAATGCGCGGACGATCTCGCCGATCTCTCGCAATCCGGCGATGCGTATTGGGAGAGTTGGATTGATGCCGCCGTCGATGCCTGCCTTGTGGGCTCCGGCGCGGATAAGGCCACAAAGCGGATAGAGCTTGCTGATCTGTTCAAAGAGAAAGCACCGGTGACAGCACTAAGCGAGCGTATGCGCAAAAGAATATTGCGGGAAGACTAAGCCGGCCGAAAGTCTGGAGCTAGGGAGGCAGTCCATTTAGCTCCATTTTTTTGACCCGCGCGACGGCGCCGGTTTCGCAGCATGAATTGGTAAATTTCCGTATTTCCAAAACTGATGGGCGCGATTGACGTATTACGCATATTGCGTTATTTTACGCACATGCGCTCCCCCACGCTTCATCGCGCCGCAGGCCGCCCCGGCTGCCTTGCCGCATGCCCTGCCATTCCCGGTCTCAACGGGGAACCGGCGCATCCTGCGAAAGCGATTTTTTGTGCCGGAACGGCGATCTGGAGTGGCTCGCCGCTGCGTCGTGCGCGCGAGGAATCCTGGCGGATCAAGGACATAACATCGAAACGCGTCACTTCCTGCGGCGAACGATGGGCAGCGGTGGGCCAAGGCGCGGCGGGGCTATCCCGCGTGCCAGTTCTCGATCCACAGCGTCGAGGGGTACTGGTGCCCCGTGGGCGTCACGCCCTGGAGCCACAGCGGCAGCACGAAGGCATCGGCGCGGAAATAGAGCGGCAGGGCCGGCAGCTCGGCGGCGTAGAGCGCTTCGAGCCGGTGCCACAATTGGGCGCGGCGGTCGCGGTCGAGCTCGACCTCGATCGCGTCGATGAGGTGGTCGGCCTCCGCGTTGTGGAAGCCGGTGAAGTTCTCGCCGGACCAGCCGTTGGCGGCGTTCGGGATCTCGTTGGAATAGAGCGTCGAGCGCGGCACGCTCTCGGGCGCGCTGATCCAGGCGAACATGCCCATCTCGAAATGGCGCCGGGTCAGGCTTTGGGCAAAGAACACGCGGGCGGGCTGGTTGCGCAGGCGCACGTCGATGCCGGCCTCGCGCCACTGGCTCTGCAACACCTCCTCGACGAGCTCGCGCGTGCGGTTGCCGGCGGTGGTGGCGAGTTCCAGCGACAGCGCCTCGCCCTTGGCGTTGCGGCGAACGCCCGTGCCGTCCTGGTGCCAGCCCGCCGCCTCGAGCAGCGCGCGCGCATTGCCGGGGTCGTAGGGATAGTGCTGGACCGCGTCGGTATAAATCCAGTCGAGCGGCGGCACGAAGCTGTCGGCGACGGGATCGCGCCCGGCGAAGAGCGCGTCGCTGATCGCCTTGCGGTCGATGGCATAGAGCAGCGCCTGGCGCACGCGGCGGTCGGCGAGGATCGGCTGGTCGAGATTGAGATCGACGTGCTCGTAGGTGAGGCCGGGCTTGTAGACGACGCGGAACTCGGTGCCGTGGCGCTTTTCAAACGCCAGCGCCTCATCGAGCGAAAAGCCCAACTCGCCCGCCACCATGTCGATGCCGTGCGCCAGCAGGTTGGCTTCCAGCGCCGCCGTGTTCTCGATCGTCCACACCACGATGCGGCGGAAATAAGCCGGCTTGCCCCACCAGGTCGGATTGCGCTCGAGCACGATGTGCGAGCCGGGCGAAACCTCGGTGATGCGGTAGGGCCCGAAATAGAGGCCCGGATTGGTCGGATCGGTGTCGTAGCGCGTGTGGATGCGGTACTGGGCGGGATCGGCGAAGGCGGCGCGCTCGAGATGAGCGGGCAGGATCTCGAAATCGTTGAGCGCGGCATAGTCGAAGGTGAGCTTGTCGATGTCGACGGTGAAGGTCTTCGCGTCCGTCGCGGTGATGCGGATGATGCGGCGATAGAGCTCGGCATCGGCGACGCCGGTCTTGGGATCCTTGCCCACCTCGTAGCTGAAGATCACATCCTCGGTCGTCACCGGCACGCCATCGCCCCAGCGCGCGCCGGGCTGAAGCTGGAAGGTGAGGCGCACCCCCTTCTTGCCCTGGGGCAGATCGAGCGGCTGGGCCAAGCCATTGGCAAAGCTCGGCAGCGTGACGCAGAGCATGCAGACGAGACGCCAGTCGGCATCGAAGGTGGTGAGCGGGCGGCGCGCCATGGCCAGCACATAGCTCTTCGCCGCCATCTCATCGATGACGGGATTGAGGGTCGAGGGATATTGCGTGATGCCGATCGCCAGCGTATCGCCGACGCGCGCCGGCGCCGCCTGCGCGGTGGCCGCCAACACCAATGCGAAAACGAGATGCAACGCCCACCGCATGATTCGCGGCCGAGCATAGCATGGCGAAGTCTCAGGCGAATGCCGGTTTGGACCGAATGCGCGCGCGGCTTGTCCCGCCGTCGCTGCGCGCGGGATGAAACAGGGCATTGTCGAGATAGGCGACGATGCGGTCGTCGGCGTAGCGTGCGCGGAAGAAAGCGGCACCCTCGCGGCGAACGGCGTCGATGCGGTCCGGCGCGGCACGGATGAGCGCGGCGATGTCGGCGAGATCGGCGAGCGCCTCGAAGCGCAGGTAGTGGCGGCCGGCAACCAGGAACCGGTCGATGTCATCCGATCGCTCCTGCACCAGGAGGCCGCCGGCGGCCGGAACCTCGAAGGTTCGCGCGGTCAGGGTATGGATGTGGATGCCGTTGCCGCGCCGGGCGAAATTGACCGAGGCCTCGGCGCCGCCGAGTTTGCGCAAATAGGCGCGATAGCTTTCGAGCGCGTCCAGGTGATCGTTCGCATGCGTGCTGACGGTGGTCTGCAGCGGGATGCCGGCCTGGGCGATCGCCTCGAGCCAGAAGGCACGATCCCAATTGGAGGACTGCACGCCGCCGTGGAATTCCAATCCCGGCCGCCGCTGCACCGCTGGCGTGTAGCTGCCGCCGTGCGGCATCGGAAAGAACAGCGTCTTGCCGCGGAACGCCGGCCGCTGCCACAGCGCGGTCACCACCGGCGACCACACGGCGTCGACGATCTCGGCCCCGGCTTCGATATCGTCAAACTGTTCGGGCTCCCACGGGTCGAGATAGAGGCCGACGACGCGCAAGCCCGGCAGGTCGCGCTTGAGCGCGCGCACGATCTCGCCGGGCGCGGTGTTGCCGAGCCGTCGCGGCTGGAACTCGTCGATAACAAGAAGATCGGCATCGATCCGACGGCACTGGGCGGCAATCGCCTCATAGTCCTTGGTCACCGTCGCGCGGTGGCCGAAGCTGCGGAGGTCACACCGGATCGTCGGCCAACCATATTCCGTCATTGCCGCGGCGATGCGGACGGGAATGTCCTGCTCGCGCGACACCGGCCGTCCCACGTACCAATAGCGGCGGGCGGCCAGCACGGCCTTGCGGGCGATCCGCTTCACGTCGGCGGGCGGTGCCTCGAAATGGAAAAGGCGCTCGTCGCCGGCTGGCTCGAGGAAGCGCGCCGGGTCGGATCGGCCCTGCGGTCCCGGCAAAGCGAAGCGCTGCATGGTGGCGGGATCGACGATGGTCCAAAGCCGGGCATAGGCGCACAGCTTCTCCCGCTCGCCGCGGTGAAAGACGGCAACGATGTCGCGCGTCAAACAGAAGTCGAGAAAAGCGCGCGCTTTTTCCCGCTCCGCCGCGTCCGCTTGCGCGAGAAGTTTCTCGAGCCGGTCGGCGCTGGCGTCCGCCGCGTCGCTCTGTCCGATGCGCAGGCCGAGATGCGCCGACAGCGCATAGAGCAGCCAGTTCTCGAATCCGGCGTCGAGGAGCTGTCGGGCAATGGCGAATGGAAGCCAGCTCAACTCGTGGCGGTAAAGCGCCACGCCGATCGTCATCAGATCCTGAGGCGACAGGGCGTGCGAGCGCAGAAGCCGCAGCGCACCCACGAGATCGCCCGCCCGCTCGAGCCGGACGAGTTCGTCGATCAGCGCTTCATCCGCTGACGACACGATGACCTTCGGCAGAGTTGGCCGTCATCCGGGCCCTGAAGTAGGTCGGCTAGGTCGGCGCGCCGCGGCGCGGGCGCGTGAGGGCACTGAGGCGGCGCGGCATCTGCCCGCGCAGCGTGTCGCCGTAGCTCGCGTCGACGGCGGACGCGCCCTCGTCCCGCTGGCCGATGAGGTCGCTGATCTCGCGCGACCGCGGGGTTCGGGGCCGGGACAACGCGATCTTGCGGGAGGACAGGCTCTCGGGCATGCGATGGTTCCTCGTCGCTCCGGATGGAGCGACCGGGAGCCTAAATCTTAACCCTTACGAATGCGTTAGCGTTACCGGTCGCGGAACCGCGGCATGACCTTGTCGCTGAAGAGCCGCACCGACCGTTCCGCGTCGTCATAGCCGATGGTGTTGAAGTTCACCTGCAGCGATGCGCTCTCATAGCCGCCGATCGCGTCGATATAGCTGGCGACCTGGTCGGCGATGTCCTCGGGCGAGCCGATCCACGCCGCGCCGCTGGCGACCTGGGTGTCGATCGTCTCCTTGGAGAGCATATCCACCATCTGCTTGTAGCCGGCGTAATCCTTGGAAGTGACGCTGCCCCAATCCGACGCCGCCGCAACCAGCGAATGCAGATAGCGATGCATCGGCTCGCGCGCGACGGCCCAGGCCCGCTCGCGCTCCTCGTCGCAGAACATGTGGAAGGCGAGCATGACCCGCCCCTTGCCGGGATGTCCTGCCGCGCGCCAGGCATCGCGGTAGACGTCGATGAGCTCCTTCATGTGCTTCACTGCGAGCGGGATCGCCATCACCCCATAGCCGGCCTTGCCCGCGTCGATGAAACTTTGCGCCGAGACGGTGGCGGCGATCCAGAACGGCGGCCGCGGCTGCTGCGTCGGCCGTGGCAGCGACGTCGTATCGCGGAAGCTGTGGAAGCGCCCGGTGCATGTCACGTTCTCCTGCTCGAGGAGAGCGCGAACTTGCTCCAGGCCTTCGGCGAAGCGGTCGCGGCTTTCATCGAGGCTGACGCCGAAGCGGGTGAATTCATGCGGCAGGAAGGCGCGTCCGAATCCGACCTCGAGCCGGCCGTTGGAGATCGCGTCGAGCATGCCGAGCTCGCCGGCGATCTTGAGCGGGTGGTTGAACACCGGCAGCACGGCGCCGGTGATGAGCCGCAGCTTGCGCGTACGTTGTGCGACCGCCGTCAAGAAAACGATCGGGTTGGGCGAGTAGCCGCCATAGGGCAGGAAATAATGCTCGACCGTGCGGACATGGCCCCAGCCATAGGCGTCGCCAAGCGCCGCCAGCCGCAGGCATTCGTCGAAATAGAGCGCGCCCGACTTCTGCGCCGGTGTCACGTCGGGAAAAAACTGCATACCGAAATCCATGTCCCACTCCCCGCTTGCGCGATCCGCCGCAATGGTAGCGGATGCGAACTTTCCGTTCCCGATATGTTAACTACCCGACAAGAAACTTCCGCCACAGATGCCCGACCGAAGCCCGAACACGATAGGTCGAGAACGACCCATGCAGAGCCATGAGTGGTGGCGGGGCGCCATCATCTACCAAATCTATACTCTGAGCTTCCGTGACGGCAACGGCGACGGTCTGGGCGATCTCGCGGGCGTCTTGGAGAAGCTCGACTATGTCGCCTCGCTCGGCGTCGATGCGATCTGGCTGACGCCGTTCTTCCGCTCGCCGATGCGCGATTTCGGCTACGACGTGGCGGCGCAGTGCGAGGTCGATCCGCGCTTCGGCACACTCGCCGATTTCGATCGCCTGGTCGAGCGCGCGCATAGGCTCGGTCTCAAGGTGATCATCGATCAGGTGTGGGGCCATACCTCCGATGCCCACCCTTGGTTCGGCGCCAGCCGCTCGAGCCGCGCCGATCCCAAGGCGGCGTGGTATGTCTGGGCCGATCCCCGGCCCGACGGGACGCCGCCCAACAACTGGCTTTCCGTTTTCGGCGGCCCGGCCTGGACCTGGGAGCCGCGGCGGCGGCAGTATTATCTCCATCAGTTCCTGGCGGCGCAGCCGACGCTCAATCTGCATAACGATGCCGTCGTCGCGGCGCTCATTGATGTGGCGCGCTTCTGGCTCGCGCGCGGCGTCGACGGGTTCCGCCTCGATGCCGTCGATTTCCTCCTCCATGATCCCACTTTGCGCGACAATCCGCCCCGGCCGCCGACCGACGGCGTGGTGCCGGCGAAGCTCTTCGGCCTGCAGCATCATCGCCACGACATGCTCCAGCCCGATACCGGCCGTGTCCTGCATCATCTGCGCGCGCTGGCGGACGCCCATCCAGGCACGGCGCTTCTGGGCGAGGTGTCGAGCCAGGAGGGCGCCTTCGCCCGCATCGCGCGCTACACCGCGGGCGAGGACGGGCTGCATCTTGCCTACACGCTGAGGCCCCTGCGCCAGCACGGATTCGAGCACGCGCTCGGCGAGGCCTTGGCCGAGTCCGAGGCGGCATCCCCCGGCAGCGGTGTGTGCTGGGCCTTCAGCAATCATGATGTCGAGCGCGCGGTCAGCCGGTGGAACCCGCTGCGCGAGGCGGGGCTGCCGCCGCCAAAGGCGTTCGCGCGCATGCTGCCGGCGCTGCTCCTGGCGCTCGGCGGCAGCGTCTGTCTTTATCAGGGCGAGGAGCTTGGCCTGGAAGAGGCGCGGCTCGCGCTCGAGGATCTGCGCGACCCCTTCGGCATTGCCTACTATCCGGAGTTTGCCGGCCGCGACGGCAGCCGCACGCCGATGCCGTGGGTGAGCGATGCACCGCATGCGGGCTTCACCACCGGCACGCCGTGGCTTCCCGTGCCGCACGAGCATCTTGCCGCAAGCGTCGCCGCGCAGGAGGCCGATCCCGATTCACTCCTTCAGGACTGGCGCGGCCTGATGCAATGGCGCAAAGCGCATCCGACGCTGCGCCTGGGGAATTGCGTGCGGCTGGCGCTGGCGCCGCCGCTCATCGGCTTCGAGCGCCGCCACGGCCAAGACCGCGTGCTCGCGATCTTCAATCCCTCACCAGAGACCGTGCGCGTGAATGTCGGCCTCGGTCCCGCGCAGCCCTGGCTAAGCCCGGGCACGCGCAGCGACACAGACGCGGCCTGGCTCGCGCCCTACGGCTTTGTTTTTGCCGCTGTCTCCATCTAGGCCGGAACGATCCGGCGCGGATCAGCCGGCGGTGCCCTGCAATCCGCGGCGGGCCAAACGCTCGCTCTGCTCGAGTGTTTCGCGCAGCGCCTGATCGGCCTGGCAGGTCATCTTGACGAAGGCGCGCAGAAAGGAATTGGTGCGCGGCAATTGTAGAAGCGTCTCTTCCTCGCGTTCGCCCTCGGCGCGGGCCGAGATGGCGATGACGCTGTCCTGCGGCGTCAGAATGACTTCGGAAAGCGCAATGCCGGGTCCGGTGACATATTCAACGACGCGATGGCGCGGCTTCTCGTCGGCCGCGTGCACGATCGTCATGCGATAAGGCGTGCGACTCGCCGTCGCCTCGATGAGCGCGCGCGTGAACGGCCGCAGAAAGGTTTCATCGAAGCCCAGCATCGACACCGGCGGCTCAGTGGTCGCACCAGAACGCATGTCGAGTGTCGCCCACAGCGAAGCACGGCCGCCGAAATAATCCACCGACGCAAGATCGAGATTTATGGAATTGATGGGTTGCGGTGGCATCATGGCGTGGCTCGATAGGAAGGCAAAGCAAGCGGGCTCCCGCCTCAGCGACAGTGTCGTCGCCGCCTCGAGATTACGGTCGCTCAGGGCATTCGAAGGAGGAAGCATGTACATCGCCTCGTCACACGCCGGAACCCAACGGCCGGCTTTCTTCGTCCTCGTCATTTGTCACACGTTCCCGTTAATGTTTAGATAACGCCGGTTCGCGGGTTGATACAAATTTCGCTCAACTGTTGCGCAAGCGAGAGTCAGTGAATAATCGCGAGATTTCTATTGAAGAGAGAATGATAATCGTTGGCTTATTGCTGACAGTTTGACAGCGGAAACCAACTCTTAATGTGTTGCTAGTAATTTTGACTGCCTTTTGGACGGGGGTTTGTTGAATGAGCACTTTGGCGGAGACGATCAAAGATGCATTGGTGCGACTCGGTCCCCAATCCGAAAGCAGGCTGCGCGAGATCGTTGCCGAACTCGGCTCGCTCGACCTGTGCGAAGAGGACCGGCTGTCGGTGCTGGCGACCTCGCTTGCCGCCGTTGCGGCCACTCATCACGCGCGCCACACGCCCGTCTATCTCGACGCAATTCGGACTTGGTCGCTCGAAATCTCGGCCGGGCTGGCGCCGCCGCCGGTGCGTCTGTCGCGCCGATCCGGCCACGGCGGCATCGAGGATGGAGCGGAGATCCTGATCGGCGGGCTCGACCGGCTGCTCGAAGCGGTGACCAATGACACCGCACTGCAGGACCGGCTGGTGCTCGAGCTTGCGCTCTTCGCGCAGTTTCTCGGCCGCCACGAAGCCAATGCCATCCATTGCACGCTCATCGCCGTGAGCGAAGCGCTGGCGGACGAGACCTATCGTCCGGGGCGCGCGGTGCGCGTACCGCTTGGCGACAGAGGCGTGCCGCTGGGGCGTGACGCATCGCTCGCCTCGGTGACACCGCGCGGCGTCGCCTAATTCGATCCCCCGCGTCGCGCGGCCTGTCGGTTTAGCTGGCACGGCTGCGGCGACGAGGCCGGGAGGTCGTCGTCGGCAACGAGCGGCGAGACCGCCAGAAACGGCGCCGACACCTCCGGAAGGTCATGGGCGATCGCACGTACCACGTCGCGCGGTAGCTCGCGCGCGTGCTTGACGCTCTCGGCCAGCACGCGCCGCACCAAGGGCTCGCCGTCATCGAGCGCGAGGCGGATGAGATCGAGCGCCGCCTGACGCTCCGCGGGACTGAGCGAGCCCTCCACATAGCGCGTCGCCGCCCGCTCGATGGTCTTGGCCCGCGCGGTCCAGGAAGCCTCTTGCGCGCACTTAACTACGGTCTCACGCGTCAAAGCGATCATGGCGTTCCGTCTCGTCTGCCCGGTCTGCCGCCGCCGGCATCCCGCGCATGAAATCTGCGCCCGCACGGTTAAGTAGTTATTAAGGCGACAATGAACCCCAGGTTGATTTAGGAACGCCGCAGGATAACTCCTGAATTTCTCAGGCTATGCCACAATTACGCACAAGCAACGCTGGTGCGGCGGCGGCGAATCGATACTGGGATTGTGCAGAACTTGTGGCCCGTGTGGCAAAAATTAGGCAAGAGTTGCCATATTCTTAAGGATGGGTCTGCGGCACTAACGATGTTGTGATAATCAAACCGAAATTGACGCAGTGCGACGGCGCGGTGGCCGTGCCGCTGAACTCCCGATACCATGTACCCCACGAGCGAGAGAATTTTTGGACGGGGCGATGTCGGAGGTGGGGGTTGACGCGGCGGCCGAGGCCGAGAGCGACGAGGCGCGGCGCATCTTGCGCGAGGTGTTCGGCTATCCCTCGTTCCGCGGCCAGCAGGAAGCGGTCGTGCGGCATGTGCTTGCCGGCGGTGACGGCCTGGTGCTGATGCCGACCGGCGGCGGCAAGTCGCTGTGCTATCAGATCCCAGCGCTGGTGCGGCCCGGGCTTGGCGTGGTGGTCTCGCCGCTCATCGCCCTGATGAAGGACCAGGTAGACGCGCTGCGCCAGGCCGGCGTCAACGCCGCCTACCTCAATTCGACGCTCTCCGGGCCAGAGGCGGCGGCGGTCGAGCGGGATGTCCGCTCCGGTGCGATCGATCTCCTCTATGTCGCGCCCGAGCGTTTGATGATGACGCGCTGCCTCGATCTTCTGGCGCGGGTGCGGCTGGCGCTTTTCGCCATCGACGAGGCGCATTGCGTGTCGCAGTGGGGGCACGATTTCCGGCCTGAATACCGCCAACTCGCGGTCTTGCACGAGCGTTTTCCCGGCGTGCCGCGCCTGGCGCTGACGGCGACCGCCGACGGCCCGACCCGGCGCGACATCATCGAGCGGCTCGATCTCGGCACGGCACGCATCTTCTCGGCGGGCTTCGACCGCCCCAACATCCGCTACCGCGTGCGTGGCCAAGAACGACGCCAAGGCGCAGCTTCGGGCGCTGCTCGCGACCGAGCACGCCGGGGATGCCGGCATCGTCTATTGCCTGTCGCGGCGGCGG
The DNA here is from genome assembly GCA_963832575.1 of uncultured Alphaproteobacteria bacterium. GTDB lineage: Bacteria > Pseudomonadota > Alphaproteobacteria > ATCC43930 > CGMCC-115725 > DATJLY01. Next base: position 1,075,303 of record CAWHUT010000004.1, on the reverse strand, counting down.
GTGGAGGATGTCGCGGCCTTCCTGTGCGGCAAGGGCCGCGTCGCGCTGCCCTATCATGCCGGCCTCGACGCGCCGATGCGCGAGCGCAACCAGGACCGCTTCCTCAAGGAGGAAGGCGTGGTCATGGTGGCGACCGTCGCCTTCGGCATGGGCATCGACAAGCCCAATGTCCGTTTCGTCGCCCATCTCGATCCGCCCAAGAGTCTCGAGGCCTATTACCAGGAGACCGGCCGCGCCGGTCGCGACGGGCTGCCGGCGACGGCCTGGATGACCTACGGGCTGCAGGACGTGCGGCGCTCCTGGGGTTGCTCGAGGGCTCCAACCTCGACGAGCGCCAGCGCCGGATCGAGCGGCAGAAGCTCGACGCGCTCCTCGGCTTTTGCGAGACCGTTTCGTGCCGGCGCCAGGTGCTGCTTGGATATTTCGGCGAGCACGATCATCCGGCCTGCGGCAACTGCGACAATTGCCTGAAGCCGGCGCGGGTGTGGGACGGGCTGGTGGCGGCGCAGAAGGCGCTCTCCGCGGTCTACCGCACCGGGCAGCGCTTCGGCGTCGCCTATCTCGTCGATCTGCTGATGGGCCGCGCCAACGATCGCATCGCCGGCTTCGGCCACGACCGGCTCAAGACTTTCGGCGTCGGCGCGCGGATCTCGCCAAGGGCCAATGGCACTCGGTGTTCCGCCAGCTCGTCGCCCAAGGCCATCTCGACCGTCGACATCGAAGGCCATGGCGGCTTGCGCCTGGGCGAGACCGCGCCGGCGGTCCTGCGCGGCGAGGTTCCCGTCGCGTTCCGCGGCGATGAGGCCGAGCCTGCGGCGCGCGGGCGGGCGCGGCGTGGTCGCGCGGCATCCGACAGCGTGATCGCTGCCGATGCGGCGCCGGGCGATGAGGCGCTGTGGCAGGCGCTGCGCGCGCTCCGGCTCGAGATCGCGCGCGAGCAGGGCGTGCCGCCCTACGTCATCTTCCACGATGCGACGCTCCTCGCCATGGTGCGCGCGCGGCCCCGGGATCTCGCAGCGCTTGGACAATTCGCCGGCGTCGGCGCGAGCAAGCTCGAACGCTATGGCGAGCGCTTTCTCGCCGCGATCACCGCCGGCTGAGCAGCCCGTTACCGGAACAGCTTGTCGAAGAAGCCGATCGTAGTAATCGATGGGCATGGCGAGCTTGAGCTCGGGCCCTGGTAGCGCGCCGGCACCGGCGGCACGGGTGAGGCGTCGTGCAGCATGGCGAGCGCGGCGCGATCGAGGATCGGAACGCCGGAGCTCCCCTCGATCGCAGGCCTGGAGCACGGTCCCGTCGCGCTCCAGCGTGAACCCGACAACGACCTGGCCCTCCTCGTTCTTGTCGATCGCTTCCTGGGGATATTGCTTGTACCGGGCGAGCCAGCGGCGCAGCTCTTCGAGATATTCATCGCCCGGCCCCTCCCTGGATCCGGCGCCGAAGACACCTTGCGCGGTGCCCTCCGTCCCCTTGCCGTGCTGGTCCGGGGGACCCGGCGCGCCCTGCGCGCCCGCGCCCGCCGCAGCCGCCGCCACCTGGGGCGCCGGAGCAGGAGCTAGGCGCCGGTGCCGGGGTAGGCGTGGGCGGCGGCGCCGGCGGCACTGCGGCAGCGACCTCGCGCGGCGGCGGCGTGGGGGCGGGCGTCGGCGCCACGTGGGGCTTGGGCGGCACCGGTTTGTGGACAGGGCGCGGCGGCGGCACGGCGGCGATCTCCGGCCTGGGCGGCACGATCGGCGACGGCGTTCGGTGCGAGGACCGGGGTCGGAGTGGGTGCGGCCTCGATCGGGGGCTCGTGGCGGCAGCGGTGGCGGCGCGATCGTGGGCGCCGGTGGCTTCGCTTCCGGCTGGCGCGGGCGAGGGGGCGGCTTGCGCCGTCGCCTCCGCTGCGCGCGCGATGCGGACTGGGTGCGGCGATGCCTGGAACTGCCGTTCTCGCCGCCGTCGCCGCCGCCGGCTGCGCCGGCCGCGCCGGCCTGGGCGAACACCATGGCGACGGTCGGCGGTATCGTCGCCGGTCGGGCGGCGCGCGCGGCCGCCACAAGCCGAAGAGCGCGGCGATCAGGCACGTATGCAGCAACAGCGAGGCCGCGATGCGCACCGCGACGAACCGACTGCTCGGCCGGCCGGCTGTCGGCCCCTCTACCTATTCGCTCATGTACCCGGCTGCGGCGCTGACCTCTTGTGTCGGGGACGGTTCGGGGAAACACTAGCGGCTGCGGCGCGCCAGCGCGTAAAGGCTCGCCGGAGGAGCCACGTGCCGAAACTCGCCGCCAACATCAGCATGCTCTTCTCGAACCGCCGTTCCTCGACCGTATCGACGCGGCCGCCGCGGTCGGGTTCCGCGCCGTCGAATGCCAGTACGCCCTATGCGCACGCCGGCCGACGCATTCGCCGACCGCGCTGCGCGCCCATGCGGCATCGAGGTCGTGCTCATCAACGCGCCGCCCGGCGAGGGCGACGCCGAGCGCGGATTCGCAGCGCTGCCGGGCCAGGAGGCCGAGTTCATGGCGAGCCTCGAGCGCGCGCTCGCCTATGCGGGCGACCATCGGCTGCCGGCGGATCCATGTGCTCGCCGGCCGCATCGCGCCCGGGCCGGAGACCGAGGCCGTCTTCATCGCCAATCTGCGCCGCGCCGCCGATCGCGCCGCGAGCGCGACGGCGTGACGCTTCTGATCGAGCCGCTCAACGCTGCACGACAATCCCGGCTATTTTCTGCGCACGACGGCGCAGGCGTCGGCGCTCCTCGACCGCATCGCGCGCGACAATGTGAGGCTGCAATTCGACTTCTACCATTGCCAGATCAGCGAAGGCGATCTCGCCGCGCATGCCGAGCGGCTGCTCGGCCGCTATGGCCATGTGCAGATCGCGGGCGTGCCCGGCCGCCACGAGCCCGATCGCGGCGAGATCAATTATCACCTTCCTGCTCGATCTCCTCGACCGGCTCGGCTACGACGGCTGGGTCGGCTGCGAATATCGCCCGGCGGCGGCGACGCTCGACGGGCTTGGCTGGGCCGAGCGCTGGGGCATCCGCGCGAGGGCGGCGTGAGGGTCGTCATCACCGGCGGCGCCGGCTTCATCGGCCGGCGCCTCGCCGAGCGGCTGCTCGCGCGCGGCACGCTCGCCGGTCCGCGACGGGCGGCAAACGGAAATCACGGCGCTGATGCTGTTCGACGCGGCGCCACCGATGCCGGCGCTGCGCGTCCGATCGCGCGGCTCCACGTCATGGCCGGCGATGTCGCCGATCCGCGACGCGCTCGCGCGCGCCCTCGAGCACCCGGCACGGCTACCGTGTTCCATTTCGCCGCGGTGGTGAGCGCCGAAGCCGAAGCCGATACCGACAAGGGCCTATCGCGTCAATCTCGATGGCACGCGCGCGGTGCTCGACTGCCTGCCGCGCGCTCGGCACCGGTGCCGCGCGTCATTTTCGCCAGCTCGCTCGCGGTCTATGGCGGCGCCTTGCCGCCGGCGTCGGCGACGACACGCCGCTGCGGCCGCAGACCTCCTATGGCGCGCCAAGGCGATGGGCGAGTTGCTGGTCAACGATTACAGCCGCAAGGGCTATATCGACGGCCGCGCGCTGCGCTTTCCCACCATCGTCGTGCGGCCCGGCCGGCCCAACCGCGCCGCCTCGAGCTGGCCTCCTCGATCTTCCGCGAGCCGCTCGCGGGGCAGAGGTCGTCTGCCCGGTGCGCGCCGAGACCACGATGGCGATCCTGTCGCCGCGCCGGCTCATCGCCGCGATCGAGCAGCTGCACGACCTGCCGCCCGAGCGGTTCGGCGCCGACCGCAGCCTGCTGCTTCCGGCGATTTCAGCGTCACCGTCGCCGAGATGGTCGCTGCGCTCGAGCGCGCCGGCGGCGCGGCGATGCGTAGGCGTATCCACTGGCAGCCGGATCCCGGCGATCCAGAACCATCGTCGATGGCTGGCCGCGCGCGCTGATGGCGCGGCGCGCGCTGAGTCTCGGCATCGCGGCCGACCGCGACTCGACGCGATCGTCGCCGCCTTCGTCGCCGACGATCTTCGCCGCGCAACAGGCGATGGCGGCGCGGCAGGGCGGATGACTTGGCGAGGCGCGGTCTGGCGTGCCGCTTCCGAATGACCGACCCTGCACACCTGACCGGAAAGGATGACGGCATGAAACTCCTTCGCTATGGGCCGCGCGGCCAGGAGAAGCCCGGCCTTCTCGATCGCGCAGGGGCAGGTGCGCGATCTCTCCGGCGTCATCGCGATCTCACGCCCGACAGTCTCGCGCCGGCCGCGCTCGACCGCCTGCGCAAGCTCGATCCCGAGACGCTGCCGCTGGTCGCGGGAACGCCGCGCATCGGGCCTTGCGTCGCGAAGGTGCCGAAGCTCGTCTGCGTCGGCCTCAATTACCGCGAGCATGCGCGACGAGACGAACTCGCCCTATCCCGAAGGAGCCGATCCTCTTCCTCAAGGCGACCAGCTCGATCAACGGTCCCAACGACGATGTCGTCTTGCCCAAGGGCTCCGCAGAAGGGCGATTGGGAGGTCGAGCTCGGCATCGTCATCGGCAGCACGGCGCGCTATGTCGCCGAGAGCCGATTGGCACAAGCATCGTCGCCGGCTATTGCCTCGTCAACGACGTGTCCGAGCGCGCACTTCCAGATCGAGCGCGGCGGCCAATGGACCAAGGGCAAGAGCTGCGACACGTTCTGTCCGCTGGGCCCGTGGATGGTCACCGCGGACGAGGTGCCCGATCCCCAGGCGCTCGATCTGCGCTGCGAAGTGAGCGGCGAGATGATGCAGCAGAGCACGACCGCGCGACATGATCTTCACCTGCGCGCAGATCGTCAGCTACATCAGCCAGTTCATGACGCTGGAGCCGGGCGACGTCATCCCGACCGGCACGCCGTCCGGCGTCGGGCTTCGGCCGCAAGCGCTTCCTCAAGCCCGGCGACACCATGCGTCTCACCATCTCCGGTCTCGGCGAGCAGCGCCAGAAGGTCGTCGCCTACGGTTGAGCGGCATCGGGACTGCATCGTGCGGCGGTTGCACGGTAGCGGCCGCCGCTGGCGGAACACGCCGGTTCGCGCTATCTTCAAGTGCACATGCGCGCAAGGCGTGTTGCCCAAGGGGGCCCATGTACGATCGCCGTCCGGCATTCTTCCGGTACGAAGTTGGCTCGACCGCTCATCGCCGCATCGCCGCGACGGTGAAATGGTTAAACGCGGCGAAGGGGTTCGGCTTCGTCACGCCATGCGACGGCAGTCCCGATGCGTTCCTGCCGATGGCGGTACTGCGACGGGCGGGCTACGACGGTGTGCGGGAAGGGCGCAACGATCGATTGCGAGATCGGCGCCGGCGCGAAGGGACCGCTCGTCTTCAACGTGCTGCATTTCGACAACGCCGCGCCTGGCGCGCCGCCGCCTGTCGTCCCCGACCGGCCCGTGCAGACGCTGCAAGGCGCGGTGAAGTGGTTCGAGCCGCGAAAGGGCTATGGCTTCATCGCGCCCGACGGCGGCGGCCAGGATATCTTCGTTCATATCAACACGCTGCGCCGCAGCGGCGTGACGGCGCTGGGTTTCGGCCAGCGCGTGCGAGTCGACGTCGTCGACGGCCGTAGCGGCCCGGAAGCGGAACGCATCACGCTGATCTGACGCAACGATATGCGGCAAGGGGGGCTCTGCCGGGAAAGACGAGGCCGCGTGCTCATCGGTTTTGGCGCGGCACCCAGGGGGAATTCAGTCAAAGGGGGTCAAGCATGGATTTGCAGGATACGTCAGGACCTATCGCCTGTTCGCGGGGCCCTATGATCTGGTCTTCGGCCCGGTGTTCCATCCCGGCCGCAAGGATGCGGTCCGCATCGCCAATGACCGGCCGGGCCAGCGCATCCTCGAGGTCGGCGTCGGCACCGGCTTGTCGCTGCCGTATTTCCGTGCCGATGCCGCGGTGACCGGCATCGACGTCTCGGCCGAGATGCTGGCGCGGGCGCGCCGGCGGGTCGCGCGCCAGCACTTGGCGCAGGTCAAGGCGCTCGTCGAGATGGACGCCGAAAACCTGACCTTCGAGGACAACGCCTTCGACGCGGTGCTGGCGCTTTATGTCGCCTCGGTGGTGCCGAACCCGGCGCGCTTTGCCGCCGAGATGCGCCGCGTCTGCCGGCCCGGCGGGATCATCGTCATCGTCAATCACTTCATGAGCGAGAACGGCGTGATGCGCTACGTCGAGCAGCGCTTGGCGCCGCTTGGCCGGCAAGATCGGCTTCCACGCCGATTTCCCGCTCGAGGATTTCATCGTCGCCGGCAAGCTCACCGTACGCGAGATCCGGCCGAGCAATCTCTTCGGCTATTGGAAGCTGCTGCGCTGCGTCAACGACAAGCCGGCCTGATCCCGCTCACAGCCGGTCGAGGTCGAAGCCCATCACGGTCGCGCCGCCGGCAATCGCGGGAGGAAGCGCCGGCGCCTGCGCGAGGATGTGCTCGGCATAGAAGTGCGCGGTGGCGATCTTCGCCTCGCAGGAATCCCGCGTCGCTGCCCTCGACCGAGAAGACGATCTGCCGCGAGCGCGCTCTTCGCCATGAGCCAGCCGCCCGTGACGATCCCCATGAGCCGGAGATAGGGAACCGACGCCGGCGAGCGCCCGCGCCGGATCGGTGCGGAAATTGGGCCAGCAGCCGGGCGCTCGCGGCCTCCAGCGCGTCGAAGCCGGCGGCGAGCGGCGCGCGCAGGGCAGCCGCCGCCGCACCCGGCGCGGCGTCGAGTTCGGTGCGCAGTCGCGCGCATGTCGGCGACGAGTTCCCGCGACCGCGGCGCCCGCAGTCGCGCACGAGCTTGCGGCCGACGAGGTCGTTGGCCTGGATGCCGTTGGTGCCTTCGTAGATGAGGGCGATGCGCGCGTCGCGCAGATGCTGCGCCGCGCCGGTCTCCTCGATGAAGCCCATCCCGCCATGCACCTGGATGTTGGTCGAGCACACTTCGAGCCCGAGTATCGGTGCTCCACGCCTTGACCACGGGGATGAGGAGATCGACGCGCCGCTGCGCCCGGGCGCGCGCGTCGCCGTCGGGGTCGCTGCGCGCGCGGTCGATCATGCCCGCCGCGTAATAGGCGAGCGCGCGCGTGGCCTCGGTTCCCGCGCGCATCGACAACAGCATGCGGCGCACGTCGGCGTGATGGATGATCGCCGCGCCGCCGTCGCGGAGCGCCGATGGGCTGGCCCTGGACGCGGATCCGCGCAAAGACGCGCGCCTGCTGATAGGCGCGCTCGGCGATCGCCACGCCTTGCAGGCCGACATCGAGCCGGGCGCGGTTCATCATGGTGAACATCGCGGCGAGCCCGCGATGGGGCTCGCCGACGAGCCAGCCGATGGCGCCCCCACTATCGCCGAAGGACAGAACGCAGGTGGGGCATGCGTGGATGCCGAGCTTGTGCTCGAGGCTGACGCAGCGAACGTCGTTGCGCGTACCGAGACTGCCGTCGGGCTCGACCAAGAATTTGGGCACCACGAACAGCGAGATGCCGCCGCTGCCTGGTGGCGCGCCCTCGATCCGCGCCAGCACCAGATGGACGATGTTGGGCGTCCAGTCGTGCTCGCCATAGGTGATGAAGATTTTCTGGCCGTGAGCCGGTAATGGTCGCCCTCGGCAACGGCGCGAGTGCGCAGCGCGCCGAGGTCTGATCCGGCCTGCGGCTCGGTGAGGTTCATGGCGCCGGTCCATTCGCCGCTCATGAGCGGCGCGAGATAGAGGCGCTGCTGCTCCGGTGAGCCGTGGGCAAGCAGCAGCTCGACCGCGCTCTCGGTCAGGATCGGGCAGAGCGCGAAGGCGATGTTGGCGCTCGCCCACATCTCCGTCACGGCGGTCGCGACCGCCTGCGGCAGGCCCTGGCCGCCATGCTCGGCCGCGAAGCCGATCGCATTCCAGCCGCCCTCGACGAATTGGGCGTAGGCTTGCTTGAAGCCTGCGGGCGTGCGCACGACGCCGTTCTCGAGCGTCGCGCCGGCGATGTCGCCGGAGCGATTGAGCGGCGCCAGCACCTCGCCGGCGAGCCGCGCCGCGCCCGCGAGCACGGCATCGACGAGGTCTGGCGTCACATGCGCGTAAGACTCGAACTGCGCCAGCTCGGACAGTCCCGCGATCGCGTCGAGCGCGAAACGCATCTCGGCAAGCGGTGCCTCGTATCCGCCCGGCTCCATCTCAGGGCGCCAGGATTTTTCCGGGATTCATGATCCCGTCGGGATCGAGCGCCGCCTTGATCCGCCGCATCAGTGCCGAGCGCCGGCGCCGGCTTGTAGCGCGGCAGCTCGTCGCGCTTCAAAAGCCCGATGCCATGCTCGGCGCTGATCGAGCCGTCGAGGCCGGCGGCGATGTCGTGGACGACGTCGTTCATGGCGTCGCCTTGGGCGAGGAATCCGGCGGGATCGGCGCCCAGCGGCTGGGCCAGGTTGAAGTGGATGTTGCCGTCGCCGACATGGCCGAAGGGAATGGGCCGCACGCCGGGAAAGCGTTGCGCCACCGCCGCGCTTGCCGTGGCGATGAACTGCGCGACGCTGCTCACGGGCACGGAGACGTCGTGCTTGATACCGGCGCCGATATTCTTCTGCGCCTCGACCATGCCCTCGCGGATGCGCCAGAGATCGCGCGCCTGGGTCGTGCTTGCGGCGATCGTGCCGTCGGCGATGAGGCCTTGCCCCATCGCCTCGGCGAGGAGGGTATCGAGCGCCGCGCGCAGGCCGCTCCCCGCCTGGCTCGACGACATCTCCATGAGCACGTACCAGGCGTGCGGCTGGCCCAGTGGATCCTGCACGCCGGCCACATGCGCCACCGCGATTTCCAGGCCCAGGCGCGGAATGAGCTCGAACGCGGTGAGCTGATCGCCGGTCGCGGCCCGCGCGCGGGCAAAGAGCGTCATCGCATCCTCGGCGCGGGGCAGGGCGACAAAGGCCGTCTCGATCTCGCGCGGGGCGGGGAAAAGCTTGAGTGTCGCCGCGGTGATGATGCCGAGCGTGCCCTCGCCGCCGATGAAGAGCTGCTTCAGGTCGTAGCCGGTATTGTCCTTGCGCAGGCCCGTGAGCCCGTCCCACACCGCGCCGTCGGCCAGCACCACCTCGAGCCCCAGCGTCAGCTCGCGCATGTTGCCATAGCGCAGCACGGCGATGCCGCCGGCGTTGGTCGAAAGATTGCCGCCGATCTGGCACGTCCCCTCGGCGCCGAGGCTCAGGGGGAAAAGACGGTCGGCGGCGGCGGCGGCTTGCTGCACCTCGGCGAGGATGGCGCCGGCCTCGACCGTGATGGTGTAGTTGACGGGATCGATCGCGCGCACGCGCTTCATACGTCCGAGGCTCAGGACGATGCCGTCGGCACCGGGCACGGCGGCGCCGCACAGCCCGGTGTTGCCGCCCTGGGGAAAGATCGGCGTGCGCGAGGCGGCGCACAGCCGCACGACCGCCGCGACTTCTTCCGTCGTCGTGGGGCGCACGACCAGCCGCGCCGCGCCGTGATAGTGGCCGCGCTCCTCGGCGAGATAGGGCGCCATGTCGGTGGGATCGTCGATGATGCCGCGCGGCCCGACTGCGGCCTTGATGCGGTCGAGCGTCTCGTCGATGCGCGGGGCGGCGGCGCTCACGGCATGGATCCTCGTTCGCTGCCCCTGCATCTAACCCGCTCCGCCGCCGCCCGCAAGCCCGTCCCCGCGCGATGCCGCACGGCGTAGCCGGTCGTTGATGGCGCGGCCCAGGCCGTGCTCGGGGATCGGCATGACGGCGATCGCCGTGAATTCCGGCCGGTCGAGTTCGCGCAGCGCCGCGAACAAGGCGGCGGCCGCCGCCACGAGATCGCCGCTGGGGCTCAAGGACAGCGTGCGCGCGGCGCCCGCCGGCGGATCCGGCCCGAAGGCGAGGAGCGCTTCGCTTGGCCGCACGGACTGCACATCGAGGCGCAGCGGCAGGTTCGGCGCATAATGGCTCGCCAGCATGCCGGGCCCGCGCGGCGCGGCGCCCTCCGCGGCGGCACGCTCGATCGGTCCCAGCACCGCTTCCAGCGCCTCGAGCGTCACGCCGCCGGGACGCAACAGGCGCGGGTGGGTGTCACAGAGATCGAGGACGGTCGAACTCGACGCCGACGCGGCACGGACCGCCATCGAGGATGGCGGCGATGCGGCCGTCGAGCTCGGCCGCGACATGCGCCGCGGTAGTCGGGCTCACGCGGCCGGAGCGATTGGCGCTCGGCGCGGCGATGGGCCGGCCGGTGTGCCGAATCAGCGCGCGCGCCAACTCGTGAGCGGGAAGCCGCAGCGCGACCGTGTCGAGCCCGGCGCTCGCGATGAGCGCGATCGGGCAGCCGGGCGCGCGCGGCAGGACCAGCGTCAGCGGCCCCGGCCAGAAGCGCTGCGCCAGAAGTTGCGCCCGCGCATCGAAACGCACGAGCGCGCCGGCCTCGTCCGCGTCCGCGACATGGATGATCAGCGGATTGAAGCGCGGCCGGTCCTTCGCGGCGAAGATGGCGGCAACGGCATGATCGTTCGTCGCATCGCCGCCCAGGCCGTAGACCGTCTCGGTCGCAAACGCCACGAGTTCGCCCCGCCGCAGCAGCGCTGCGGCTTGCTCGATTTCGGCAGCCGAAAGACGAACCGTCATGCTCCCTGCCATCGCGTGTGGCGGCGGGTGAAGAGTAGAGCAGAATTCGCGTGCCGAGAACGCGAATGTTAGCCCCATCGGCGCGCCAATTACGATATAGTCATGCTCACGCAGGCGGGCTGCCGCGTCTTTCGAGAGGCTGAGATGGCGGGAACGATCATCACCATCGCGCAACAGAAGGGTGGCGCCGGCAAGACTACGCTGGCGGCGCATCTGGCGCTCGCCTGGGCCGTAGCGGGACGGCGTGTCGCCGTCGTCGATATCGATCCGCAGGCGAGCCTCTCGATCTGGTTCGAACGCCGCCGCGAGCGGCGCGGCGCGGCGGCCCCGGATATCGAGGTCGCCGCCATCACCGGCTGGCGCGTGGCGGCCGAGGTCGAGCGCCAGGCGCGCGCGCATGATGTCGTGCTCATCGACACTCCACCGCACGCCGCGACCGAGGCGCGCCTTGCCGTTCGCGCCGCGAGCCTTGTGCTGATACCCGTCCAGCCATCGCCGATGGATTTGTGGGCGACGCGGGCGACGCTCGATCTCGCGCGGGCGGAACGCGTTCCCGCACTCCTGGTGCTCAACCGCGTGCCGCCCCGCGCCAAGCTCACGGAGATCATGCTCGCCGAGTTCCGCGCCTTCGGCGTGGCGATCGCGCGCACCGAGGTGGGCAACCGGGTGGCGCTGGCCGCGGCGCTTGCCGAGGGCAAGGGCATTGCCGAGGCGTCGCGGGGAAGCCGCGCCGCGGCGGAGATCGCCGCGCTCGCCGAGGAAGTGCTGGGCGCGGCGGAAAGCGCGCTGCGCGTGGCGTGAGGCGGGGCGGCTCAGCCGCCCTGGCGTGCCTCGGCGACAAGCTTCTTGAGCGAGTCGATATCGGCGACGCCCGGCACCAGCGTGTCGCCGATGACGAAGGCCGGTGTCCCCTGGATTGCCAAGGCCTCCGCCAGCGCGTAATTGGCGTGGATGATGCCGTCGATCCCGGGCGCGGCGAGTGCGGCCTTCGCTTTGCCCATGTCGATACCGACAGCGGCGGCGACGCGGTCGACCACCGCATCGTCGATCGTGCCCTTGGTCGCGATCATCGCGTGGTGGAAGGCGTCGTATTTGCCCTGCGCGCGCGCGGCGAGCGCGATTCTGGAGGCATAGACCGACGCCGGGCCCAGAATCGGGAACTCCTTGTAGACGATGCGCAGCTTGCGGTCCTCGTCGAGCAGCGCCTCGAGCGACGGCTCAACCTCTTTGCAATAGGGGCAGCGATAGTCGAAGAATTCCACGATGGTCACATCGCCGTGGGGATTGCCGCCCACCGGCGAGGTCGGATCGTCATCGAGCTGCGCTCGATTCGCCGCGATCGCGTTTTTCGCGGATGCCGTGTTCTCTTTCTCCTGCGCCGCCTGCACCGCGTCGAGGACGGCCTCGGGGTGATTGGCGATGTAATCGCGGATGAGCGCCTCGACCGCGTCCTTCTGTGCCGGCGTGAGCGGGTCCGCCGCGTGTGCGGGCACGGCCGCGGCAAGGAAAATGCCGGCGACAAGGGCGAGGAGAATGCGGAAGGGCATGACGGCTCCGGGCGTGCGAAAAGCGCGCGGCGCATCATGCCTGCGACGGCGGGTCCGCTTCAACCCTTCGCTGCGGCCGGTTCGTGGCCGCCATGACGGGCGGTGGTATGGACGATGAGATATTGACAATCGCGGCGGACATTCGCATTTTAGCGCGCGCGATAAAGGCGATGGGGTTCGCCTTATAACTGCCCTCGGGGCTGATGACTCCTCCTAGCGTCCGCGGACAGCAGGAGGAGTTTGCATGAACGGCCCCCGGCGATCCCTCACGAGACTCCCCGCGTGCACAATGCCGTCGTGGCCGGGGGCGCGGCGCGCATGAGCCTGCGCGAAATCCTGCTCCAGATCGCCCAGGTTCTCACGGTGCTGCTGCTGGCGCCGCTGATCCAGGGCATCATCATCCAATTCGAGGAACGGGTGCAGCGCGCCCAGGGGCCCGGTCTGTTCCAGCCCTACCGCGACCTGTGGAAGCTCTTTCACAAGGGGATCGTGGTGCCGGACACGGCGAGCTTCGTGTTCTGGGTGACGCCGGTCGTGGCTTTCACCTGCATGCTGACCGTGCCGATCCTGATCCCGGTGCTCACCAACTTTCCGCTGCCGCTGTCGGACATGGGCGACATCTTGGGTGGGGGGCTCATCCTCACGCTCGGCTCGTTCATGATCATTCTGGCGGGGCTCGACACCGCCAGCGCTTATGGCGGTATCGGCGCAAGCCGCGCGGTGATGGTCTCGATCCTGGCCGAGCCGACGCTGATCCTGGTCTTCGTCGGGATCACGCTCATCGCCAAATCGATGCTTCCCTTCGTCGTCAACCACCTGCTGGTGGCGGATTGGGCCATCTATTGGAGCCCCGCGCACGTCCTGCTCGTTGCCGCGTTCTTCATCCTGCTGCTCGTCGAGACCGATCGGATGCCGATCCATTCAAGCACGCATATCGAGGTCTACATGATCGAAGAGGCACGGATTCTCGAATATTCCGGGCCGCTGCTGGCACTGTTGAAATGGGCGTCGGCGATGAAGCAGTTCATCCTCTACACGATCTTCTGCAACGTGCTGATCCTGCCCTGGGGGCTATCGATCGCGGGAACCGCCATCGGCGCCGCCGGCGCGGCGGTCGGGCTCGTCATCAAATTCACGCTCGTCGCCGGCGTCGTCGTGTTCGTGGAGACTGCGCAGGCGCGGCTGCGCTTCTATCGCTACCAGGAGCCGCTCGCCGCCTCGTTCCTGCTGGCGGTGCTGGCGATCATCGGCACCCAACTGAGCTAGCGCCCATGCTCATCCAGCATCTCAGCCCGCTCGCCTCGTCGCTCTTCGGCCTTATCGCGATCGCGTGCCTGCTGTTGTCGTTCGTCATGCTGGGATCGCGCTGGCTCAAGGTCTATCTCTACGCCTTCGCGGCGGAATCCTGGCTCATCGCCGTGCTGTCGGCGGCGGTGGGCTATTACGGCAGCTATCCCGATCTTTATGTCATTGCCGCCCTGACGCTCGTCTTTCGCGGCATCGCTCTGCCCTACCTGCTCTGGCGGATGATCCGCCGGCTGGATGTCGCGCGCGAATTCCGCGTCATTCTTCAGCCGAGCACGAGCCTCGTGGTCGGCGCCGTGCTCGTGCTGTTCGCGCTGGCGGTGTCGTTCCGGCTCGCCGCCCAGCTTCATGTAGAGCTCACGATCGCGCTTCTCGCGCTGACGGTCATGCTCGCGATGAAGCTCATCGGCTTTCTCATGCTCGCCGTCCGGCATGAGGCGATCAGCCAGATCCTCGGGCTCCTGGTGCTCGAGAACGGCATCTTCCTGGGCTCGCAGGTTCTCGTGCCGGGCATGCCGCTGCTGATCGAGATGGTAATCCTGTTCGATCTCCTGATCGTCGTCGCCTGCTTCGGCGTGCTCGTCGGCTATCTCCAGACCCACGCGGGGACGACGAGCAGTCTCGCGCTCAAGCGGCTGGTGGGATGATGGTCGGCGCGCTCCTCCTCGCGCTGTGCGGCGCACCACTGCTCGCCGTCGCTTGCTGCCTCATCGTACGCCGCCCGCGCGTGTGCGAGGCGTTCAACCTGATCGCCGGCGCGGTGTCCTTTGGCGGTGCGCTGCCGCTGCCGTTCCTGGTCGGGGGACAGGCCGTGCTGTTCTGGCGGGGCTACATCATCATCGACCGTGCCGCGGCGTGGGTGATCCTGTGCACATCGATTGTGTACTTCCTCGCCTCGATCTATGCCGTCGGCTACATGCGGCTCCTCGACGAGGACCGGCGCCTGTTCAAATTCTATGCGCTGTTCGCGGGATTCGGCCTGACCACGCTGGCCGCGCCGCTCATGAACAGCGTCGGTCTTTATTGGATCGCGATCGAGCTCACGACGCTGGTGAGCACGTTCCTCGTCGCCTTCGAGCGCGTCGCGGAAAGCATGGAAGCCGCCTGGAAATACATCATGGTCGTCTCCGCCGGGATCAGCCTGGCGCTGCTCGGCACGGTGCTTTTCTATTGGGGCGGCAGCTTCGTGCTCGGGCCCACCTATGACATGACGTGGGCGGTGCTGACCGCGGCCGCGCCGAGAATGAATCCGAGCCTGATGATCGTCGCCTTTCTTCTCGTACTCGTCGGCTACGGCACCAAGGTCGGCCTGGCGCCGATGCATAGCTGGCTGCCGGACGCCCATAGCGAGGCCCCGGCGCCGGTGTCGGCGATGCTGTCGGGCGCGCTCTTGAACACGGCGATGATCGGCATCGTGCGGTTTCTCGGCGTCACCCGCGCGGCCCATCTTGGGGCGGCGCCGCAGCTCGCTCTCGTTGCCTTCGGGGCGCTGTCGCTCTTCATCGGTGCCCTCTTCATCGTGCGCCAGGCCGGCATCAAGCGCCTGATGGCCTATTCCAGCGTCGAGCATATGGGCGTGGTGGCGCTGGGCTTCGGTTTCGGTGGCGCGCTCGGCGTTGCCGGCGCGCTCTACCACATGCTCAATCATTCGCTGAACAAGTCGCTCATGTTCTTCGGCGCGGGCACCATGATGCGGGCTTACGGCACCAAGGAGATCGCGCTCATCCGGGGCGTCGGCCGAAGCTTTCCGGTGCGGGGCGCGCTCTGGCTCGCGGGCGCCGTCGCCATCACCGGCGCGCCGCCGTTCGGCCTGTTCCTGAGCGAGTTTGCGATCATGCGCGCCGGCCTCACGCCGATCTTCGCCTGGGCGGTGTTCGTCATGGCGGCATTGCTGATCGTTATCTTCATCGGCTTCCTCAATCATTTCCGGTCGATGTACTACCGGCCGGGCGCCGAGGATGAGCGGCGGCCCGCGGCGCTCAGCGTCTGGTGCGCGGCGCCGATGTGGCTGTCGTTCGTGCCGCTCCTGGTTTTCGGCCTGTGGTGGCCGGCGGGAATCTGGGACTATCTCGCCTCGATCGCCCAATCATTGTCGCCGGGGGTGCCATGAATTCCGTCGATCTCGTCACGATCGCACCGGAAGATCTGCCCGACGCGGTCGACCGGCTGATCAAGAGCGGCGGCCGCATGCAGATGGCCTATGGCTGGTATCCCGAGCCCGGCCGGATCGAACTGCGCTATGTCGCAAGCCGTGCCGCGCGCGAGGATTTCCTGGCCTGGCGCTGCGTGCCTAACGGTCCCGTCCCCAGTCTCGCCGGCGTCAGCCCGCTGCTGGGCTGGTACGAGCGCGAGATCGCCGATCTCTTCGGCGTAGCGTTCCTGAATCAGCCGGAGCCCGATCCCCTGGTCCTTCATCGCGGCGCGCGGCCGGTCCTGCCTCCATTCGATGCGGCCTATCCCCTCGCCGCGCCGATGCCGTTCGAGGCCGCGGACGGCGCCCTTCCCGAGATCGACAGCGCCGACGTGCAGCGCCTGCCGTTCGGACCGGTGCGCGCCGACGTGGTCGAATCGGTCGAACTCGTCTTCTTCTATGTCGGCGAGCACATCATCCACTTTCAGCCGCAGCTCTTCTTCAAGCATCGCGGCATGGAGAAGCGCTTCGAGGGGCGCTCCCTCGAGGCCGGCGTGGTGCTGGCCGAGCGGGTTTCGGGCGTCGGCAGCTTTGCCCATGCGCTCGCCTTCTGTCAGGCGGTTGAAGAAGCCGCCGCCTGTACCGTGCCGCCGCGCGCGCTCATGCTGCGCACGCTGCTGGCGGAGCTCGAACGGCTCTACAATCATCTCCATTATCTCGGGCATCTCGCCCACACGACCACGCTCAAGGTCGGCGAGGCCCAGGGCAAGCTCCTGGAAGAGCGCGCCAAGCAGATCAACGGGCGGCTAACGGGAAGCCGGTTCCTGCGCGGCTTGCTGATCCCGGGCGGCTTGCGCCGCGACGTTGAGCCGAAGCCGTGGCTCAGCGAAGCGCTCGCGCGGCTGCGCAAGGACGCTTCCGTCTATGCGGCCATGCTGGAGAACACCAACAGCCACCTCGATCGCCTGCTCACGACGGGCGTGCTCCACCGTCAGGTCGCCTTCGATCAGGGTGCCACGGGTCCGATCGAGCGTGCGTCGGGCATCGATCGCGATCTGCGCCGCGATCATCCCTATGCCGCCTATGGCGCGCTGGAGCCGACCGTGCCGGTGAGGACGAGCGGCGACGCCCATGCCCGCGCGCAGGTCCGCATCGGCGAGATCGCTGCGAGCATCGCGATGATCGAACGGGCGCTGTCGGTGCTGCCGGACGGTTCCGTGCGGGTTCCGTGCGTGCCGCCGCCGCGTTCGGAGGGATTGGGGTGGGCGGAATCGCCGCGTGGGTCGCTCTTTTACGCCGTCCACTTCGACAGCGCCGGCACAGTGTCGCGCGTAAAAATCAAATCGCCGTCCTTCTCGAATTGGCGGGTTTTCCCATTCACCGTCCACGACAGCAACATGATGGACTACGCCATCAACGAGGCGAGCTTCGGCCTCACTGTCGCCGGATGCGATCGCTAGGGGGCCGGTGATGCCGCTCTGGACGCTCTTCGGACTGCACCAGGGCAGGGCGACAACGCCCTGGCCCGGGCAGGATCGCGATAACGGCCAGGACGGCGTGCTCGGGATGCCGCGCTTCGACGGCCAGCGCTGCGCCGACGGCTGCACCGAGTGCGCGGCGATCTGCCCGACCGGCGCGGTCAAGGCTCAGCCGGATCAAACCGGCGCGGCCCGGCTCGAGGTCGATTACGGCAAGTGCGTGGCCTGCCAACTCTGCGTCGAGGCGTGCCCCACGGGCGCGGCCACCGCGTCGTTCGATTGGGCGTTCGGCACGCGCGAGCGCTCCGACCTGGTATTGGCCGAGGGCACTGTCGCCGCCGCGAAGGAAGCCGCGCCGACCGAGCCGCGGGACGGCTTCCGCCGCAGCCTGCATGTCCGCCACGTCGACGCCGGTTCCTGCAACGGCTGCGAATTGGAGCTGCAGGCGCTCAACAATCCCTTCTATAACCTGCACCGGCTCGGGATCTTCTTCACGCCGTCGCCGCGCTTTGCCGATCTGCTGCTGGTCACAGGTCCCGTCACCTATGCCATGCACGAGCCGTTGCGCCGCGCCTACGCGGCGATGCCTGCGCCGCACTGGGTGATGGCGGTGGGGACATGTGCGGTCTCGGGCGGCGTGTCCGGCGGCGGCTATGCCTGCGGCAACGGTCTCGACGGGGTGGTGCCGGTTGATCTCTATCTGCCGGGATGCCCGCCCAATCCGGCAGCCCTCATTGAAGCCCTGCTGATGTTCCTCGACCGGGTGCCGCCGCGGGTGAAGCGAGGGCGCCTTGGCGAGTGACCTGCTGGCGCTCGGGCTCGCGGCCTGGCTGATCGCCGCGCTCCTCGCGCTCACCGGGCGCGGCACTGCCGTGGCACGCGCGCTGCTGGCCATCGGCGGCATCGCGGTTCTGGTGCTTGCGGTCGCAACCTTGCCAGCCGGCCTGGAGGTCATCCACACGCCGTTGGGGATGGGCACATCGGGCGCGGTCTTCCGACTCGCGCCCGATGCGCTGTGGCTCCTTGGCTTCGGTATGCCGGGCGCCGTTCTCGCAGGCTGGCTGGGGACGCCGGCACCGCGCCAGTCGGCCTGGATCTTTGGCATGGCCCTGAGCCTCATCGGCGCGCTCGGCGTCTTCGGCTTGCAGGATGCTGCGAGTTTTATCGTCGCGTGGGAGATCATGAGCCTGGGCGGCGCCGTCATGATCCTGGGCGAGGACATGGCGCGCGAGACCGGCCGCTCCGTGCTGTTCATGCTGGGCCTCTTGGAGGCCGGTTCCGTCGCGCTGATCCTGGCCTTCATTCTGTTGGCGGCGCGGGCGGGATCGCTGTCGTTTGCGGATTTTGCCGGGGCGGCGCGCGCGATGCCCGAGGGGGAGCAGCTCTTTGTCGGTCTTCTGCTGCTGATCGGCTTCGGGGCGAAGCTTGGCCTCCTGCCGTTCTACGAATGGTTTCCCGGGGCCTATGGCGCCGGCAGCGGCGCGACCGGGGCGGTGCTCTCCGGCGTCATCCTCAACGCCGCGTTCTTCGGGCTGAGCCGGGGGTTGGTGCAGTTTCTTCCGGCAAGCCCTGTCGCGGCGATCTCCATCGCCGGCATCGTCATCGTCGCCGCTGCCGTTCTTAGCGCCATCCTGACGGCGCTCTATGCGTTCCAGCAGGAGTCCTGGCGCGAGCTCCTGAGTCTCTCATCGGCAGAGAACGCGTCGATTTCGGTGTGCCTTTTGGGCGTGGCGCTGATGTTCCGGCAGGACGGGCTGGCGAACCTGGCGGGTCTTGCCTGGACGGTGGCGCTTCTGCATCTCGCCGGGCATGCCCTGGCCAAGGGCGCGATGTTCCTCACGGCCGACGGGGTCTATCGCGCAACAGGCGATTACCGGCTGGTGCAGCGCGGCATCCTTCGCCGCAGCTCCTGGCTCTTCGGCGTCGGTGCGCTGTTTGCCGCGATGAGCCTTGCCGCGATGCCGCCGCAGGCCGGCTTCGTCAGCGAATGGTATCTGTTCCAGACCTTCTTCCAGGGCTTTCACCTCGGCGGCCTCGCCAGCCGGCTGACGGCGGCACTCGCCGGCGCGGGGCTGGCGCTGACGGCGGCGATCGCGTTTGCGACCTTCATCAAGGCGTTCGGCATCGGGCTCCTGGGCCGCAGCGAAGGACGGGGCGGTGCCGTGCCAATCGGAACCGCGGCCGCGGTCGACGTCCTCGGTATTCTTGTGTTGGCGCTCGCCGTGGGAATGCCGGTGTGGATCGACGCGCTCGGCCGCGTCGTCACCGCGGAATTTGCGGCCGCGTCGGTCGAGCGCATGCATGTCGGCATGATCCTCGTGCCGGCCACCGGCGCGCCGATCCGGCTCAACGAGACGTTTTCCTTCATCTCGCCCAGTCTGCTGGTCATCGTGATGCCGCTTCTGGCCCTCATCCCTCTGACCATGCTGCTGCTCAGCAGGCGCTTTCCCGTGCGCCGCGCGCCGGTGTGGTATGGCGGACGCGACCAGAACCCCGCGCGCGCCGCGACGACCGCGCTGACCTTCTCTAACGCGCTGCGCACCTTCTACAGCTTCATCTATCGCCCGAGCGTAGCGACGGAACGCCACGCCGCAGATGGATCGAACGGCCAGCCCTATTTCACACGCCGGCTGGTGTTCACTCATGATGTCGCGCCGATCTTCGGGCCTTATCTCTTCGCGCCGCTGGAGCGGCTTGTCATCGCCATCGCCGTGCGGTTGCGGGTTATCCAGTCCGGCCATCTCAACGTCTATCTGGCGCTCATCGGCGCGCTTCTCGTCGCCATCCTGGCCGTGGCACTGATCTAGCGACAGGCCAAGGGCGGCGGTTGCAACGCCTGGGGCCGCGGCGCATGATTTGGGCCTCCAGCCCAGGGAATGTCCCCGATGCACGACATCGTCATTCGCGGCGGCAGCATTGTCGATGGGACCGGCCGGCCGGCCTTCACCGGCGATGTCGCGATCGCGGGTGAGCGCATCGCTGCTGTCGGCGGCAAGCTCGGCCCAGGGCGGCGCGAGATCGATGCGGGCGGCATGCTGGTCACGCCCGGCTGGATCGATGTGCACACGCATTACGACGGGCAGGCGATGTGGGATTCGCTGCTCGCGCCGTCGTCGTGGCATGGCGTCACCACCGTGATGTTCGGCAATTGCGGCGTCGGCTTCGCGCCGGTGCGGCCGGAGCATCGCGGCGCCCTGATGGAGCTGATGGAGGGGGTGGAGGAAATTCCGGGCACTGCGCTCGCCGAAGGCTTGACCTGGGAGTGGGAGAGTTTCCCCGACTTCCTCGATGCGCTGGAGCGCCGGCCGCGCGCGATCGATGTCGCCGCGCAGGTGGCGCATCATCCGCTGCGCGTCTATGTCATGGGCGAGCGCGCGGTCCGGCTGGAGAATGCCACGCCCGAGGACATCGCGACGATGCGCCGCCTGACCATCGAGGCGCTCAAGGCCGGCGCGTTCGGCTTCACCACCTCGCGCACCGATTCGCATAAGACCACACGCGGCGACATGGTCCCGGCGCGCTATGCCGCCATCGCCGAATTGATGGGCATCGGTTCCGCGCTGGGGGCGGTCGGCGCCGGCGCCTTCGGCATGAACAGCGATTTCGACGACGAGGCGGTGGAGCTCGACTGGATGACGCGGCTGGCCAAGGAGACGGGCCGGCCGATCTGGTTCCTGCTGACCGACCGCTACAAGGACCCGACGCGCTGGCGCCGCCTGTTGGACGCGGTGCATGCGGCGCGCGCCGGAGGTGCGCAGCTCACGGCGCAGATCTCCGGCCGCCCGATCGGGGTCATGCTCGGCATCGGCACGGCCTTGAGCCCGTTCTCGATCCGGCCGAGCTATCGCCAGCTCGACGGGCTGCCGGTGGCCGAGCAGTTGCGGCGCCTGCGCGATCCGGCGCTGCGGCGCACCATCCTTGCCGAGGCGCCCGCGCCCGACCAGGTCAAGCGGCTGTCGCAGTTCCGCCAGCTCATCACCACGCGCTGGGACCGCATCTTCGTGATGGGCGATCCGCCGGACTACGAGCCCGGACCCGAGGCCAGCGTCGCCAGCATCGCCGCGCGCGAGGGCCGCACCCCCGACGAGGTCGCCTACGACTATCTGACCGCCGGCGAAAGCCGCTACCTGTTCTTCCCCGTGACGGGCTATGTCCAGGGCGATCACGCCTCGATCCACGCGATGCTGTCGGATTCGGCGACGCTGTTGGGCCTGAGCGACGGCGGCGCGCATTGCGCCTCGATCATCGATGCGGGCGTGCCGACCTACATGCTGATGCATTGGGGGCGCGACCGCACGCGCGGGCCGCGTTTGCCGCTGGAGCTTCTGGTCAAGCGCCAGACCAGCGAGACCGCCGATTTCTTCGGCCTGACCGATCGCGGCCGGCTGGCGCCCGGCCAGCGCGCCGATGTCAACGTAATCGACTATGCCGGTCTCAAGTTGCACCCCCCGGAGATCGTCAGCGACCTGCCGGCCGGCGGCCGCCGCTTCGTCCAGCGCGTCGAGGGCTATGCCGCGACGCTGGTGGCTGGCGTGCCGACCTTCGAGCACGGCCACCATACCGGCGCCCTGCCGGGCCGCCTGGTGCGCGCCGGAAGGCTCCAATAGGCACGTAGAGCGTGCCGCGGCGGGCTGAATCTGTGGGATAAATCCCATTATACTGCCCACTCCAGACTTGGGCGCGTTTGTGGTTTACCGAGCTGATCGCCCGGTTCATAGTCCCTGCGGTACGGCTATGCAGGGTCCTAGCCCATGCTGCGAGAATTCGTCGGGACGGCTGGTCCCGCGCCGAGCCTGACGGCTGAGCCCCGCCAGTGCATCAGCGGCTTGGTGCGTGGCGCCTCGATCGAAACCACGACCCGGCCCCAGGCAGTGTGCGAGGCATGCGCGGTGCCGCTCGCGCCGGGGACCGAAATTTACATCACCTGGCTGCCCGGCGAGCGTCCGGCGGAGCGGATTGCAGTCGCGCGGGAACTGCACCGCGCCGGCTTCACACCGGTGCCGCATCTGGCCGCGCGCTATCTCGCGAGTGTGGTCGAGCTCGGCGATCTCCTCGCGCGCTTGCATGGCGAGGCGGGTGTCGAGCAGGTTCTTCTCATCGGCGGCGATACCGATCGCGTGCTGGGGCCGTTTCGCGCCAGCCTCGACGTGCTCGAGGACGGGGCGATCGCCACCGCGGGTATCCGCCGCGTGGGACTGGCGGCCTATCCGGAGGGACATCCGCGCGTTCCCGCCGCGATCCTCGATCAGGCGCTCGATGCCAAGATCAGCCGCGCTTGCTCGCTCGGCATCCGCCCCTATGTCGTGACGCAGTTCTGCTTCGAGGCGCGGCCCATCCTCGCCTGGCTCGCCCGCTTCCGCGCGCGCCACGGCGACATTCCCGTCCATATCGGGCTTGCCGGGCCGGCGAAGCTCTCCACGCTTTTGACCTACGCCGCGACCTGCGGCATCGGCGCGTCGCTGCGCGCGCTCACCCGCCAGACCGGGATGACGCGGCTTCTCGCGCAATCGGGCCCCGAGCCGATCCTGCACGAGCTGGCGCTCGATCCGGCCGCAGCCGGTGTGGCGAAGCTGCACGTCTTCACCTTCGGCGGCATCGCGCGCACCGCCGCGTGGCTCAACGCCATCGGGAGCGGCGCGTTCACCTTCCGTGGCGACGGCTTCGGCTTCAGCGTCTGAGCGCCGCTATTCCTTGGCGTCGGGCGCGACGAGACGCTCGCTGCGCTTGTCGAGGAAGGCGCGCAGGCCCGCCACCGCTTCCGGCGTGGTCTGGGTGAGCGCGGCCATCAGCGCTTCGAAGAACAAGCCGTCGTCGTGCGCCAGGTCCTGCATGCGCGGCAGTGCGTTGGTGATGGCGAAATTGGACAAGGGCGCATTCCCAGCGATGCGCGCCGCCAGCGCCGTCGCCTGCGCCAGAGCCTCGCCCGGCGCGGTCAGGTATTGAACGAAATTCGCGCGCTCGGCTTCGGCGGCGGACAGTACCCGGCCGGTCAGCATCATGTCGGCCATGCGCGCGGCCGAGATGAGGCGCGCCACGCGGACCGACCCGCCGCCGCCCACGAAGATGCCGCGCTGTCCTTCGGGGAGCGCGAAGAAGGCGCCCTCTTCGGCGACCCGGACGTGCGTTGCCGCCGCCAGCTCCATGCCGCCGCCGATCACCGCGCCGGTGAGCGCCGCCAGGAACGGGATCGGCCCGCGCGCGATGTGATCGAAGATGGCGTGCCATTTGCGCGAGTGATGAATGCCGGCGATCGCCGAGCGCTCGGCATGCTCGGCCAGATCGAGCCCGGCCGAGAAATGGCCGCCATGGCCGAAGATCACCCCGACCTTGGCCTCGATTCCGGCGCGCAGCACGGCCACGCGCAACTCCTCGATAATGGCATCGTTGAGCGCGTTGCGCTTGGCCGGGCGATCGAGACCGATGAGCGCGATCGCGCCGTCGAGCGCGTAGGTGACATTCGGCTTGTCCATGCGCCTCGCCTGCGGTGACGGAGGGAGTTGCGATTATAGCGCAAAGCAATCGCACGAGCCCGGCTTCGGTGTGGAACCAGCGCGGCGCGGCGCTTGCCTAGGATGCAGCACCGATACCGCCGGTGCAGCGCGCAGGCGCCCGCTCGCGGCGCAATATCTCCATCGAATGCTGCGACCTCAGCGGCGTTTATGCCGCACGGAAGGCGGCGTGGCTGCCAACCCGCAGCGAAAGGAGACCGATGATGGCCGATACAGCGATTGAGGTGAGGAAGTCGGCGGCGCCGATGCGTGCCGCGAGTGCCGAGCCGTTCCAGGCGTTCCGCAACGAGATGGACCGGTTCTTCGACCAGTTCTGGCGCGGGGCGTTCGCGCTCCCTTCGCTGCAGCGCTCCGCCAGTCCGTTCTACCGTGAGGTGGGCCCCGCCGCGATGCCGGCGGTGGATGTGTCGGAAGACGACGAAGCCTACGAGGTCGAGGCCGAGCTTCCCGGGCTCAGCGAAAAGGACATCGAAATCAGGCTCGCCGGCTCCACGCTCACGATCAAAGGCGAAAAGCACGACGACAAGGAGGAGAGCGGCAAGAACTACCACCTGACCGAGCGGCGCTATGGCATGTTCGAGCGTGCTTTCGCGCTGCCGGAGGGGATCGACCGCGACAAGATCGAGGCGTCGTTCGAGAACGGCATCCTGCGCCTGACCCTGCCGAAGGCGCCGGAGGCGGTGCAGCAGCAGAAGAAGATCGAAATCAAAACGAAATAGTCCCGAGTCGCGGGGCTGGCGCGGAAAATATTGCGAGTCGCGGTGGCGTTCTCGCTTGTCCGTCGTGCGACATTCGTCGATGATCCAGGCTTAGTGAGCCCTTCCCGACGGCGCGCCCGCGCCCTGGGGAGGGCTCCTTGCCAGCAGTATCTTGATGAAGGCTCGCACCTTTCCTCATCCGGCCCTTCGCATCGCTCTCACTGCCAGCCTCGGCGCAACGCTCGCTCTTCCGGTCGTGGCGCAGGACTACGAGCTTGTCGCCCCGAAGGAGCCTGCCGCGCCCGCCCGCGCGCCGCCTGTGGTGCCGTCGCCGCCCCCGACCCCGGCACCCGAGGAGCCCGACCGCGTCATCCTTCAAAACCTGCGCGGCCTGCGCCTCGTCGACACCGCGTCGAAGCTCGCGCGCACGGGCGTACCGGGCACGGGTGTTACGATCGAGCATCTGCCGCTGCTGGAGGACAACGCGGTCCGTGCGAAGCTCGCGGCGTTTCTGGGCAAGCCGCTGACCTTCGGCGGATTGAACGCGATCTCGCAGGTGATCGTCGCCTGGTATCGCGATCACGGGCGCCCGTTCGTCGATGTCACTTTCCCCGAGCAGGATGTCAGCACCGGACTGGTCCAGGGCGTGGTCACCGAATTTCGGGTCGGCGCGATCAAGGTCCGTGGCAATCAGTGGTTTTCGAGCGCGCTGTTGCGCGACCAGGTCCGGCTCGCGCCGGGCGACGAGATCGACGCGGCGCGCCTGCAAGAGGACATCACCTGGCTCAACCGAGAATCCGTTCCGCCAGGTTGATGTCGTCGCCGAAAAGGGCACCACACCGGGAACGACCGATCTCGTGCTGCAGACGCAGGACCGCCTGCCGCTGCGCGTCTATGCCGGCTATGACAACACGGGCACGCCGGTGCTGGGGCATGACCGGTGGAATCTCGGATTCAACTGGGGCGACGCCTTCGGGCTCGACCAGCAATTCTCCTACCAGTTCACCTCGAGCGACGATTTTTGGCACAGCCGCGAGACGTTGCCCGGCCGGCCCGACAATCCCAGCTTCACCGCGCATGCCGTGAGCTATGTCGCGCCGCTGCCGTGGCGCGACAAGATCACGATTTTTGGCTCCTATGACGAGGCGGTGCCGCGGCTCGGGCCCGATCTCGGCGTGACCGGCATCAGCGGCCAGGCGAGCATCCGCTACATCCTGTCGCTGCCGCATGGGCCCGCCGTCGCGCAGCAATTGCAGTTCGGCTACGACTACAAAACGTCGAACAACAATCTCGAGTTCGGCGGCACCGTTGTCTCGGCCGTCACCACCGAGATCGACCAGTTCCCGCTCGAATACGATCTTTCCGTGACCGATGCCTTCGGCCAGACGGGCGTGCAGAACAGCTTCGTCTTCAGCCCCGGCAATCTCACCGGAGGCGACAAGGACGCGCTGTTCCAGGCGCAGTCCGCCTCGCCCTTCGCCAAGGCGCGCTACATCTACGACACGCTGAGGCTGACGCGGACGACGCGGCTGCCAGGCGATGCGAGCTGGGTCATGCGCGTCGTCGGGCAGGCCACGGATCGCGATCTCCTGCCCAGCGAGCAGCTCGGCGCCGGCGGCTATGACAGCGTCCGCGGCTATGACGAGCGGGTGGCCAACGGCTCGGAGGGGCTGCTCCTCAGCGAGGAGCTGCGCACCCCCGCCTTCTCGCTCGCCAAGCTCGTCACCGGCCACGGGATCGACGATCAGGCGCAGCTTCTCGCCTTCTGGGACTATGGCAGCGTGCGCGAGAAACAGCTCGTGCCCGGCAACACCACCAGCGTGTCGCTCGAGAGCGTCGGCATGGGCATGCGCTATGCGATCACCCGCTATCTCGATTTCCGGCTCGATTACGGCTGGCAGCTGCGCAAGCTGCCGGGTGCGCCGACGCGCGGCAAGATGGGCCATATCGGCATCACGCTCAGCTATTGAGAAGGGGCAAGCGATGAGATCGAGCGTGCTTCTCCGGGTGCTCATCGGCGCAGCGTTGGTGACGGGGGCGCCGGTCGCTAGCGCTGAAACTCTGCCGCCCGCGAGCATGGTGTCGGCGAAGACCGAGTACCAGCAGGGCATGGCGGCGCTCAAGGCCAAGAACTATGCCGAAGCCATGCGCCGGTTTCACCGCGCCGATGACGCAGGCGAAGCCGCGGCGAAGAACGGGATCGGCTGGCTTTATCTGAACGGACTGGGCGTGAAGCAGGATTATAAGGCGGCGCTGCGCTGGTTCCATGTCGCCGCCGATGCGGGCGTTGCCGCGGCGATGCAGAACATCGGCACGATCTACGAGAATGGCTGGGGCGTGACGCAGGATTACGCCGCCGCGATGGACTGGTTTCGCCGTGCGGCCGACGCCGGATCGGCCACCGCGCGCAACAGTATCGGCTGGCTCTACCTCAACGGGCTGGGCGTGGCGGAGGACGATCGCACCGCGCGGACATGGTTCGCCAAGGCCGCCGCTGCTGGCGTGCCGGAAGCGATGCAGAACATGGGCTGGCTCTATGCCAACGGGCTCGGCGTGCCGCGCGACTATGGCGTGGCGCTCGGCTGGTACCGCAAGGCTGCCGCCAGGGGCGTGCCCGACGCCATGTACAATATCGGTCTTCTCTACGAGAAGGGTGCCGGCGTCACGCGCGACTATGGCGAAGCGCTGCGCTGGTATGAGGACGCGGCGGCCAAGGGCAACGGGCTCGGCATGAACGGCGCGGGCATGCTCTCCCTCAAAGGACTTGGCACGGCACAGAATTATGCCGCGGCCCGGCGCTGGTTCGAGCGCGCCGCGGCGGCGGGCGTCGCCCCGGCGATGCAGAACATCGGCGCGCTCTACGAGAACGGCTGGGGCGTGAAGCGTGACTATGAGCAGGCGCGGCATTGGTACGAAATGGGAGCGGCGAAGGGCGATCCCGCCGCCATGACGCGGCTGGGCTCGCTCTATGCCCATGGCTGGGGCGTGACGCAGGACTATCCGGCGGCGATGGGCTGGTATCGCCAGGCCGCCGACAAGGGCCAGACGACGGCGATGCTCGATCTGGCCGCGCTCTACGAGAATGGGCTCGGCGTGCGCAAGAGCCGCAGCGAGGCCATGCAATGGTATCGCCGCGCCGCCGATCACGGTTCTCCGGCCGGACATCGCAAACTGGCTGAGCTGCAACACGCCAAGAATTGAGTTAGGCTCGCGCAGCAACGGATAATAAGAGGCTCGTCGACGGGCCCGCATCCCAGGGAGAATGCGCGATGACGAAGACGATCCCACCGTTTCGTGCCGATCATGTCGGCAGCCTGCTGCGGCCGCCCGCGGTCAAAGCGGCGCGTGACAAGCAGGCGCGCGGCGAGATCACCGCGGCGGCGCTGGCTGCGATCGAGGACGAGGCGATCCGGCACGCCATCGCGCGGCAGGAGGCGGTCGGCCTCCACGCCATCACCGACGGTGAAATCCGCCGCGCCTGGTGGCACTGGGACTTCATTCGGGCCTCGACGGCGTCGAGACCATGCGGGGACCGGGCGTCAATTTCCACGGCGCGACCACCGGCTCGCTGGCGGTGCGGGTCAAGGGCAAGCTCGGCTTCTCGCACCACCCGATGATCGATCACTTCAAGTTTGTTGCCGGGCTGACCCATGCGACGGCAAAGATGACCATCCCGTCGCCGTCGATGATGGTGTCGGTCGCGCGCGACTGGCGCGGCGTGGTGAGCCCGGACGTCTATGCCGACATCGACGAGTTCTATCACGACCTGGCGCTCGCCTATCGCAAGGCCATTCGTGCCTTTGCCGATGCCGGCTGCCGCTATCTTCAGCTCGACGACTGCAACCTTGCCTTCCTGTGCGATCCCGCCATGCAGCAGAAGGTGAGGGCGCGGGGCGATGATCCCATCGCGATGCTGCGTGCCTTCGTCGCGCTCATCAACGCATCCGTGGCCGAGCGGCCGCCCGGCATGACCATTTCCATGCATAGCTGCCGCGGCAATTTCCGTTCCGCCTGGCTGACCGAGGGCGGCTACGAGCCGGTGGCGGATGTGGTCTTCGGCGGGACCGGCGTCGATGCGTTTTTCCTCGAATACGATACCGACCGCGCCGGCGGCTTCGAGCCGCTGCGCTACGTCGCGCGCGACAAGACGGTGGTCCTCGGCCTCGTCAGCACCAAGATTGGGGTGCTCGAAGCAAAGGACACGATCAAGCGCCGCATCGAGGCCGCGGCCAAGCATGTCGATCTCGACCGGCTGTGCCTCAGCCCGCAATGCGGCTTTGCCTCGACCGAGGAAGGCAATGTCCTCAGCGAGGACGAGCAATGGGCGAAGCTCGCCTCGGTCGTGGAGATCGCCGCCGAGGTCTGGCACGATTGACTGCGGCAAAGCGCGGAGGCGGCCATGAAGCGCAGCACCGACCGGATACTCGTCACCCATGTCGGCAGCTTGATCCGGCCGCCGGCGCTCCTCGCTTTTCTCGAAGCCCGCCGCGACGGCAAAGCGGTCGATGAGCGGGCATTCGCGACCTGCCTCGATGAAGCGGTCGCGACCATCGTGCGCCGGCAGCACGAAGCCGGGATCGACATCGTCAACGACGGCGAGTTCGGCAAGTCGATAAGCTGGTCGCGCTACATCCTGGAGCGCCTATCCGGGTTCGAGCATCGCAGCGATCCCCGCGACCGCACCTTCGCGACGGCGACGGTGGGCCTGGACCGCCGCGAGTTTGCCGACTTCTATGCCGAGTACGACCCGAGCCAGGGTTTTTCCGGCATGACCGGCTGGGCGGTCACCGGGCCGATCGCCTATCGCGGCCGCGACGCCATCGCGCATGACATCGCGCGGCTCAAATCGGCGCTCGGGCCGGTTCCCGCGGAAGAGGCGTTCATGCCCGCCGTCGCCCCCGGCAGCGTCGCGCCCGACCGCATCGATGAGTATTACCGCAGCGACGAGGATTATCTCGCGGCGCTCGCCGATGCGCTGCACGAGGAATATCAGGCGATCGTCGATGCCGGCTTCATCCTCCAGATCGACGATGCGTATCTCGCCAGCACCTATGACTTGATCGTGCCGCCGGGCACGCTCGCCGATTATCGCCGCTGGGCCAATGTCCGCGTCGAGGCGTTGAACCACGCGCTCGCCGGCATCCCTGAGGACCGCGTGCGCTTTCACGTGTGCTGGGGAAGCTGGAACGGCCCGCATGTCCACGATGTCGCGGTCAAGGACATCGTCGATCTTCTCTTCCGCCTGCGCGTCGGCGCCTATTCCATCGAAATGGCGAACCCGCGCCACGAGCACGAATGGCGCGTGTGGGAAACGGTCAAGTTGCCGCCGGGACGGCTGCTGCTGCCGGGCCTGGTGACCCATGCCACCAACATCGTCGAGCATCCCGAACTCGTGGCCGAGCGCATCACCCGTCTGGCGCGGCTGGTCGGGCGGGAAAACGTCGTTGCCAGCACCGATTGCGGCTTCGCGCAAGGTCCCTTCGCGCACCGCGTCCATCCCTCGATCATGTGGGCAAAGCTCAAATCGCTGTCCGAGGGTGCGCGGCTGGCGAGCCAGGAGCTGTGGCGCTAACCGCGTCGGACGCTACGGGGCGCGCGGCGCGATCAGGCCTTCGGCCTCGAGCAACGGAAGAATCCCGCCGCCGCGCATGAGGCTGAGGAGCTTCTCGGGCAAACGCTCGGGCGTGAGCACGGCGCCGGTGCGCGCGTTGCGCACCGCCCAATCCGTCTCGATCTCGAGCTCGGCCGTGTCGCCCTCGGCGAAGGCGGCGTCGATGCCGGGGCAGGCCAAGGCCAGGAACCCGAAATTGACGCTGTTGCGGAAAAAGAGCCCGTTCAGCGATTCCGCCAGCAGAAAGCCGATCCCGATATTCTTGAGCGATCGCGATGCCGGCCGGTTCGAGCCCATGCCGAAATTGTGCCCCGCCACGATCACGTCGCCCGGTCGCATGGCGTCGATCCAGCCGGGCCGGTTGGCGGCGAAGACGGCGCGCGCCTGCTCCTGCGGGCTCTTGGCGATGACCGAGCCCGGCAGGATCAGATCGGTGTTGATGTCGGCGCCGAATTTCCACACCCGCCCGGCGATCATGCGAGGTCTCCGGCAAAGAATTCCGCGGCGCCGGCGATGCAACCGGCCAGTGCCGAAGCGGCAACGGTGGCGGGCGAGGCCATGTAGATCCGCGCCGAGGCGTCGCCCATGCGGCCCTTGAAGTTGCGCGTGCTGGCAGTGATGCAGATCTCGCCCGGTCCGAGCACGCCCATATGCCCGCCGACGCAGGCGCCGCACGTCGCCGAGGTCACGATCGCGCCCGCCTCCGACAACGTCTCGACATAGCCCGCCGCGAGCGCCGCGCGATAGATCGCCTGCGAGCCCGGCGTCACGATGAACCGCACCCCCGGCGCGACGCGGCGCCCGGCCACCACCTTGGCCGCCACCGCGAAATCGTCGAGCGTGCCGTTGGCGCAGGAGCCGATGAAGGCCTGGTCGATGCGCTGACCCGCGACCTGGGCCAGCGGCACCGAGCTCTTCACCACCGCGTCGGGCAGTGCCACCAGCGGCTCGATCTCATCGAGCGCGAGCGTGCGCCGCTCCTTGTAGCGCGCGTCGGGGTCGGGCCATTGCTGGCGTGAAGGCCGCGCCGGGATTGCGCGCGCGGACGTACGAGAGCAGCGTCTCGTCGGGCTCGAAGATCGACGAATTCCGCCGAGAGCTCCGTCCCCATGATCGCCAGCGTGCGGCGCGCATTGAGGCTCAACCCCGCCATGCCGGGGCCGCCGAACTCGACGTTGTCGTTGACATGCGCGCCGAAGGTGCCGGCGATGTGGAGGAACACGTCCTTGGCCGAAACGCCGGGCCGCAGGCGCCCGGTGAGGTCGTAGCGGATGGTCTCGCCGACCCGGAACCAGCTCTTGCCGGTGGTGACCGCGAACAGCATCTCCGGCAATCCCACGCCGCGCGCCGCGCAATTGAGGGCGCCGCCGCCGCAGGTGTGCGAATCGGCATTGATCAGCACCGTGCCCGGCAGCGCATAGGCCTGGTCGGCGACGACGACATGGCTGATGCCCTGATCGCGGCCGACATCATGGAAGCGGGCGATGTTGAAGCGCTTGGCGAAGTGCCGCGCCGTCGTGTGCGCGGCGGCACTTTGGCGGGTCGTTCGCGCGGGATGAAGTGGTCGAGCACGATCACCACCTTGGCCGGGTCCGCGACCTTCAGGATCTCGCGCCAGGACGCCGGGAAGAAGTTCATGTCGGTCAGCACGCTGGTCCCGACCGCGACGATCGCGATCTCGCCGGGGACGACGCTGGGGACGCCGGCGGCGCCGGCCAGAATTTTTTCGGCGATGTTCATGCCCATGGCCGGCTCCGGGGTGGCTGTGGATGCAGCCATCTTACCGTGTCGTAGCACAGCGGCGAAGCGTGGCTCAGGCGCGGGCGGCGCGGGCCTTCTGCGCCGCTAAGGCCTTTTCCACCTTGGCTTCGAGCTTGAGGATGCGGGTGGCGTTCTTGATGAAGAGCTTCTCGATCACGGAGGGCTTCAGCCCTTCCATCTCGAGCTCGTCGAGGAACTGGCCCGGCGCCCAGCCGGGATAATCGGAGCCGTAGACGATCTTGTCCTGCAGCCGCCGGCTCATCTCGTGCTTCAACGGCGCCGGCAGGTATTTCGGCCGCCAGCCCGAGATGTCCATGAACACGTTCGACTTGTGCAGCAGCACCGCGATCGCTTCCTCGGTCCAGGGCCAGGCGGGGTGCGCCATGATGATGGTGAGGCGCGGGAAGTCGGCCGCGACGCAATCGATCGCCGGCAGCGGCCGCGCGTGATCGAGCTTCAGCCCGCCGCCGCCGGGCATGCCCGAGCCGATCGCCGTCGTGCCCGCGTGGATCAGCACCGGCGCGCCCATCGACTGGCACAGATCCCACAGCGGATAGAACTGGCGGTCGTGCGGATAGAAGGCCTGCACGATCGGCTGGAACTTGGCGCCGGTCAGGCCGAGCGTGGAAAACGCCCGCTCGAGCTCGTTGACGGCGCCCTTGCCGCGCCACGGATCGACCACCGCCCAGCCCGGCAGGAACACGTCTGGATGACGCGCGCTGAGGCCCGCGATCCAGTCGTTGCTGATCATCCCGCCGCCGGTCGAATGCTCGGAATCGCTGCCGATCATCATGGCCAGCACATCGTCGCGCCGGAAATCGTTGGCCATCTCCTCTTCGCTCTTGGGCTCGAGCGTGCGCCCGACCAGCGCCGCGAACGCCGCCATGAAGGTGCCCATGGCCGCGTGGTGCTCGCTGGTGGAGGGATGGCAGTGAATGTCGATCGCACGCATGGTTTTCCCTCCTGAGGTTGCCGGATCGGCGCCAACGCGGCGGCGAAATCATGGGCGATCTCGTCGCGCGTCAGTCCGCGCGTGATGAAGACGAGGCGCGAGACCCCGTCATCGCCCGGCCGCTTCGGCAGCGCGACGGGCGGATGGAACACGTGATGCACGCCATGGATCGCCACCGGCGCGTCCTCGCCCACGAGATGGACAATGCCCTTCACGCGCAGCAGCCGGTCGGCGTGCCGGACCTTGAGCCGCGTGAGCCAGCGCGAGAAATCGTGCCATTTGACCGGCGCGGCGATGATAAACGCGAAGGAGGCGATGTCGTGGAGATGGCCGGCTGTGCCGTCCTGCGCGGGACCGAGCCACGCCGCAAGATCGCGGATGCGCCCGGCGCGGTCGATCAGCCCGGCCTCGAACAGGCGCGACGGCACGAGGTCATCGTCCTGGAGGCGGAAGCGCGGCGCGTTGGGGTTGATCTCGGCCAGACGTTGTGCCAGCTCAGCCGTTGCGGCGGCGTCGGCCGAGTTGGTCTTGGTGAGCACGAGGCGATCGGCGATCGCCGCCTGCTTCACGGCCTCCGGGTGCTCGCCGAGCTGGCGCAGCCCGTGGATCGCGTCGACTGTCGCGACGACGGCATCGAGCGTCACCTCGTCGACGATGAGCGGGTTGCCGAGCAGGACCTGCAGGATGGGCGCAGGATCGGCGAGCCCGGTCGTCTCGATCACGAGGCGATCGAAGCCCAGTTCGCCGCGGCCGCGGCGGGCGAA
This sequence comes from uncultured Alphaproteobacteria bacterium, assembly GCA_963832575.1. Lineage (GTDB taxonomy): Bacteria > Pseudomonadota > Alphaproteobacteria > ATCC43930 > CGMCC-115725 > DATJLY01. The sequence goes on along the minus strand of CAWHUT010000004.1, from coordinate 1,041,953 downwards.
GAGCGTGCCGACGATCCCTTCGAGATCGCCCTGCACGCTGCAGCACAGGCAGCCATTCGCCATGACGACGACCTCGCCGTCGCTAGCCTCGATGAAGCGCTGATCGAGCGCGATCTCGCCGAATTCGTTGACGACGACCACTGTGTTCGCCATCGCGGGATGATGCAGCAGGCGGTTGAGCAGCGTCGTCTTGCCGCTGCCGAGGAACCCCGTGACGAGGGATACGGGCAGGCGGTTCTTTGCTTTCGGCGCGGCAAAGAGGCTGCTCATGCGCTTGCCTTAATCCGCAAGGCGCGTCAGCAGCGCTTCGAGCCGGCGGTTCATGTCGGCGGCGTCCGATCCCATGCTGCCGCCATGTCCGGCCAGCACCCAGGCGAAGCGATGATCGAGCAGCTGCCGCAGCGAGGCGAGCTGGTGCGGCCAGGAGTACCAGCACACGCTGCGGTTGGCCGTGAGATCGTCCGCATCGAAGTCCCACGACAGGGAATCGCCGGTGAAGAGGCAGCGCTCTTCCAACAGGAACACGACGCTGCCGGCGGTGTGCCCGGGGACGGGAATGGCGAGGAGGCCGGGCGCGATCTCCTGCGCTGCGCTGCCGCGCAGAATGTCCGTGGCATAAGGGGCGGCGCGGCGATCGGCCTCGTGGATCCACACCCGCGCGCCGAAATGCCGGGCATAGCGGTCGGCGTCGGCGACATCGTCGCGATGGGTGAGGGCGATGTCGCTGAGGCCGCCGCGTTCGGCGATCGCCGCGACCACCTGCGAGGCCCAGCGCGGCGCATCCACCATGACATTGCCGTGCGCGCACCGCACCAGGAACGAATGCGCGCCCCAGGACGAACGCGCATTGAAGCCGAGGCGAAAGACGCCGTCCGTCATCGCCTCGGGAAAGACGCCGGGTACCGGATGCAGCACGGTTTCGCTGCGCACCGAGGCGGTCGGGCACAGCAGGCGCGCGCGCCACGCCTGGCGCAGTTCCTCCGCCGTCACGGGCTGGCGCGCGAAGACCGATTGGCCGCCGCGCTCGACGATCAGCCCGGGTGCGACGGTGCAGGCGGCGCGGCAGTCGATGCAGTCGCGATCGATGAACCAGTCGCCGGGGGCGTTGGCGGGATGGCGCTCGCGCATGGGCGCATCATAGCGCTTTCGCCGTCGGCGACAGAAGCGGCTCCGATCAGGCCCCGCTCTCTTCGGCGGCGGCGTACTTGCCGGCGATGTAGCCCTGACAGGTGGCGCGTGCGAGGCCGTGCTGGCTGAAGCCGCCGGCCGCCTCGCCGCCGCAATAGAGGCCGGGGATGACCGCGCCATTCATGTCCACCACCTGGCAGCGCGCATTGATGCGCAAGCCCGCGCGCGTGTCATGCACCACCGGCGTCGCCCAGGCGGCATAGAAGGGCGGCGTCGCGATCTTGTGGCGCGGCGTGGGCTTGCCGAAATCCGCGTCCGTGCCGGCATCGACGAAGCCGTTGTAGCGCGAAACGGTCTCTTCGAGGTTGCGCGCCGGTAGCGGCACGCGCTGGTACTTCATCACGATCTTGCGCGCGAGGTCCGCGAGTGTCTCAGCGCTGAAGAAGAACCCGGCCTCGATGTCGACCTGGGGCGGCACCGGGTTCCATTTCTCGCGCGCGACCGCTCCGGCATCGAAGATCGCCCAGATCGGCCCGCCGCCGTTGTGCCCGTCGCCGATCCCGGCCATCGCGGCGTTGAGGAAATTGCGCGGCTCGTAGGTGATGTTGCGCGCGTTGAGGTAGCTGCCTTGGACGTAGGGATCGAGGGTGTTGTAGTTGTTGCCGGCGAACTGCTCGCCGGTCTCGTCGTAGAACCGCCGCCCCAGCATGTTCACGAGGATCACGTCCTGCCAGTCCGTGACGCGCAGGCCCGAGGCGCGGGCGCGATGGAAGACGGCGCTGCCGGGCATCCATTGCAGGTTGCGGTAGCCGTACTGGCACCCGATCAGGCCGGCCTTGGTCGGGTGCAGGCCGACCTCGCTGGTCTGGTTGAAGAGGCCCCACAGCGCCGCGCCGACCGCCATCGCGGCAAGCTCGCCGCTGGCGTCCTGGTCCGACCAGGGCATGCCGGCGAGGCCGCAATATTCTTCGGTCAGGCGCGGGTCGAACATGCGCCGGAAGTTGACGTTGCCGGACGAGCCGCCGGTGGCGACGATGACGCCCTTGCGCGCGCGGATGTCGAGCCGGGCGCCGGCATTCTCCGCGGCGAGGCCAAGGACGCGGCCGGAGCGCGGCTTTTCCCGGTAGATCGCGGTCATCCTGTGCTCGAGCAGGATTTCCACACCCGCCTTGCGCGCCGCGACTTCCAGCGGGCGCATAAGACCGTTGCCGGTGGAGTGGGTGGCGCGAACGCTCGGATCGGCCGGCTTGCCCGTCTGCACCAGGGGCCAGTCCATGGCGGCGGCGTGCATCTCGCGCGGCACCGAGTTGCCGACCGCGTTGCCGCCGCGATCATCGGGCGCCTTGTCGACGAAGATCACGCCGTGCGCGAGCAGCCATTCGAAGGTCGCGACGCTGTTGTCGGCAAAGGCGCGCACCACCTCCCGGTCATTGTAGCGGTAGTCGGGAAAGCCGTTGGAGCCGACCACCGACCAGTCCGTGAGGTCATTGAACAGAAGGTCGGGCGTGTCGGCGATGCCGTATTTCTTCTGCACGCTGGTGCCGCCGCCCAGCGGCACGTTACCGCCGCTGGTAATCGCGTGGCCGCCGATATCCTTCTCGGCCTCGATCACGATCACCGACGCACCGGCTTCTCGCGCCATGATGGCGGCGGGAAGCCCCATCGCGCCCGAGCCGATGACGACGACATCCGCCTCGCGCTGCCACTTTCGTGGCGGCGGCAGAGGCATGCCGTCGCCCAGCAAATGTGCGTCTCTTTCACCATCGGCCATCGGCCCGTCCCCCTCGTCCCGCTGTCAGGCGATCAACAGAATGCCCAACGTTGAAGCGTAGCCACGACAGGCCTCGCGCGGCAAGATCGTCGGTGCCGCAGGGTTTGCGCGGGATGGCGCGGCCGAGTACCGTTGCGCTGGCAACCGGAGTGGAGACGGGGATGGGAAAATACGCACTCGGGCAGGCGGTGCCGCGCACCGAGGATCCGCGGCTCCTCACGGGGCGGGGATGCTATACCGACGACATCGTCCTGCCGCGCCTCAGCCACGGCCAGGTCCTGCGCTCGCCGCACGCCCATGCGCATATCCGCGGCATCGACGTGCGCCAGGCGCAGCAGATGCCGGGCGTGCTCGCCGTCTTCACCGGCGCCGACTGGGCGGCGGAGAATTATGGGTCGATGGGTCCGGCCATCCCGCGGACGCGCCGCAACGGTGCACCGATGGTGGTGCCGCCGCGCCCGGCGCTCGCGGCCGGACGCGTCCTCATGGTCGGCGATCCCGTCGCCTTCGTCGTCGCCGAGACCGTCGATCTCGCCAAGGACGCGGCCGAACGGATTGTCGTCGACTACGAGCCGCTGGCCTCCGTCACCGCGACCGACCAGGCGCGTGCGCCCGCGTCGGCAACGCTCTGGGATGCCTGTCCCGACAACGAGACGTTCTTTTACATGCTCGGCGACAAGCGCGCGGTCGATGCGGCCTTCGCCAGGGCCGACCATGTCACGCGCCTCACGTTGGTATTCAACCGCGTCACCGCCTGCACCATGGAGCCGCGCGGCTGTGTCGGCGATTACGATCCGCGGTTCGAGCGCTACACGCTGCATATCGGGACCCAGCGCCCGCACGGCGTGCGCGCCGACATCGCGCGCCGCGTCTTCAATATCCCCGAGAACCAGGTGCGCATCGCCGCCGGCGATGTCGGCGGCAGCTTCGGCATGAAGGGCGGGCATTTCCCGGAATACACGCTGGCCTTGTGGGCATCGCGGAAGCTCGGCCGTCCCGTCAAATGGATCTCGGAGCGCAGCGAGGGCATGCTCACCGACGATCACGACCGCGACCATATCAGCGATGCCGAGCTGGCGCTGGCCAAGGACGGCACGTTTCTGGGGTTGCGCGCGCGCAACATCTCGAACATCGGCGCCTATCTCGCGCCGGGCGGCGTGATCTCGCCGACCATGCATCTGGGCGGTCTCGCCGGGACCTATAAGACGCCGGCGATCTATGTCGAGGTGTCGGCCGTCTTCTCCAACACCACGAGCATCGGCCCCTATCGCGGCTCGGGCCGGCCCGAGGCGTCCTATATCATCGAGCGGCTGATCGACAATGCCGCGCGTGAATTGGGCATCGACCGCGCGGAGATCCGCCGGCGCAACACTGTGCCGGCGAGCGCCATGCCGTTCAAAACGGGCCTCGTCTACACGCTCGACTGCGGCGAATTCGAGGAGAACCTCGACCGCGCGCTCGCGATGGCGGGCTATGCCGGCTTCGAAGAGCGCCGCGCCCAGGCACGCCGGCGCGGCCGGCTGCGCGGCATCGGCATGGCCAACATCATCGAGCAGACCTCGCAGTCGATGGGCGAGACGGTGATGGTCAAATTCGATCCGGGTGGGACGGTGACGGTCATTCCCGGCTCGATCTCGCACGGCCAGGGCCACGACACCATGTACAAGATCATCCTCAGCGCCCGGCTCGGCATCGATGCCGATGACATCCGCGTGACGACGACGGATACCGACCTCGCGCCCGATGGCGGCGGCACCTTCGCCTCGCGCACCGCCGTGCTCGGCGGCAGCGCCGCGACCCTGGCGGCCGACAAGATCATCGCCAAGGCCCGCAAGATCGCGGCACACACGATGGAGGCAGCCGAAGGCGACATCGAGTTCGCCGACGGGTTATTCCGCGTCGCCGGCACCGACAAGGCGGTCACGCTGAAAGAGGTCGCGCAAAGCGCCTACATTGCCGCGCGTCTGCCGCCCGGCCTGGAGACCGGGCTCTACGAGACCGCGAGCTTTGCGCCGGAAATCCCGAATTTTCCCAACGGCTGTCACGTCTGCGAGGTCGAGATCGACCCCGAGACCGGTGCTGCGGAGGTGCTGCGCTATGTCGTCGTCGACGATGTCGGCACGATCATCAACCAGCTCACGCTGGAGGGCCAGATCCACGGCGGCGTGGCGCAAGGCGTGGGCCAGGCCTTCAGCGAGCACCTTGTCTACGATCCCCAAACCGGCCAATGCGTCACCGGCTCGCTGATGGATTACGGCCTGCCGCGCGCCGCCGACATGTGCGACTTCGAGCTTGACGAGAATCCGGTGCCGACCAAGACCAATCCGCTCGGCGTCAAAGGGGCGGGCGAGGCCGGTAATGTCGGCGCGCTCGCCGCGATCATGAACGCGGTCGTGGATGCGCTCGCACCCCTGGGCATCCGCCACATCGACATGCCCGCGACGCCCGAGAAGGTATGGCAGGCGATCCGCACGGCGCAGGCCCGAGCGAACTAGCGGCGGAAATCCGGGATCAGTTTGCCGGTGGCGTAGGTCTGCGGCGCCAGGATCACCTGGATCCCTGGTTTCTTGAACTGCTCGATGTCGTGGCCGTGGATGTTCTGGTACTGGACGGTGAGCATGCGCGGCTTCTGCCATTCGCCGTCCGGCCCGAACTTCACGTCGCCGACGATGGTGTGGAACGTCGCCTGGTGCATATAGTCCGCCATCTTTCCCTGATCGAGGCTGCCCGCGCCCGCGACCGCCTGGCCCAGGATCTCGAACGTCGCATAGGTGAAGGGTGGAAAGTAGAAGCCAAGCAAATCGGTTCCCGTGGCCGGAGCGAGCGCCTGGTACTTGGCCAGGAACTGGCGAATGCCCGGGAATTCCATGGTGGGCTCGGGCACATAGAGATCGTAGGTCACGAGCCCGTTCAGTTCTTTGCCAAGCTGCGCCTTGAGCGAGCCGATCTGCGGCCCGACCATGGCGCCGCCGAAGATGCGCGCGGAAATGCCGATCTCGGCCGCCGCGCGCAGGATGCCCACGGTCTCGTTGGCATAGGAGCCGATGCAGATGATGTCGGCCTTCGCCGCTTTCAGCGATTGGACGATCGGCGTGAAGTCGACCGTTGCGGGCGGATAGCGCCGGTCATAGACGATGTCGAGGCCGAGCCGCTTCACATGCGCGCGCGCGCCGTCGAGCGATGCCAGCGCGAAATCGGAATCGGCCCCCAGCAGCGCGATGGTCTTGGGCTTGGGATCGAGCGACATGGCCGCGTCGAAGAAACCGCGCGTGATCGAATCCTTGCCGTCGGGGCCATAGGGCATAGTCTGGAAGAAGCGGTCGTAGTGAAATTTCTCGTTGACGGCGAGGGCGAAGCCGACGAGCGCCACCATGCGATGCTCGATGATCGTCGGCAGTGCCGGGGTCGACATGTTGGTCCCCTGCGTCACCGCGAGATCGATGTGGTCGACATCGAAGAGCTTGGAATAGATGCCCGGCACCAGCGCCGGATTACTCTGGTCGTCGTAATAGACCAGCTGCACCGGACGCCCCAACAGCCCGCCGCGTGCGTTGACGTCGTCCTGCCGAATCTTCGCCGTCAGCAGCCATTGCTTGCCGGCGATCGCGAGCGGTCCGGTGAGTTCCGCGGTGAAGCCGACCTTGATCGGGTCGGCCGCATATCCCGGCACCATCGCCGCCAGCAGAAATACGATCGCCAGCGCAACACGAATCCCCGTCATGACGCCCCCTCCCGCTCGCGTTTTCCGCCACTGTAGCATGCCGATTGGGCCGGCATCGCCTCCCGGCTGCAAGGACGCGCCGATTTCCTCCCGCGGCAATTTGCTCTAGGCTCGTCCGGACCAGCCGTCGCGGAGGATCATCATGGCCAAGCCCAAGATTCGCCACCTTGCCTTGTTTGCGCGCGATCCCAAGAAGCTCGCGGATTTCTATACCAGCGTCTTCGACATGGAAATCGCCGCCACCAACGGCCGCGCCTATTTCCTTACCGATGGCTACCTGATGCTGGCGCTTCTGCCGCACAGGCTCGAAGGCGAGGCGGCGGTCGGCCTCAATCATTTCGGCTTCAACCTCGAAGACCTCGAAGCGACCAAGAAGAAGCTCGCGGCCTTTGGCCTGGAGGAGCCGAAGGCGCGGCCCGGCGATCGCCCCTACGCCGAGTTCCGCGCCGTCGATCCCGAAGGCAACTGGTTCGATCTTTCCGAAGAGGGGCTCAAAGACAAGGACAAGGTCGCCAAGCGGCAAAAGCGTCTGGAGACGGCCGAGGCCGATTGAGCGGCGCCGGAGTCGGTCCCCGTCCGCCGTGCAGGCGGGGGCCGAACCTCATGCCTTCTTCGGGCGCTCGAAGTGCTTTAGGCCGGGGCGATAGCGCTTCTCGTCGAGGAACTGGCGCATGCCTTCCTCGCGGCTCTGTTCGCGGTCGTTGAAGCGCAGCGCGTCGCTTTTGGCCGCGAGATAGTCGGCGGCCAGCGGCTCGCTCATGTAGCGCACGGCGCGGATCGCCTCCTTGGTGTAGCGCATCGCCGCCGGGCTCTTCTCCATCAGCTTGCGTGGCGAGCGCGATGGTGGTGTTCCGGAGCTCCGCCTTCGGCACCGAGAAATTGACGAAGCCCATCTCCTTCGCCTTCTTGCCGTCGAAGGTGTCGCCGGTCATGGCGTAATAGAGCCCGTCGCGGAAGTTCAGCACCTGCGCCACGTTCCACGACACGATGCCGCCGGGCAGAATGCCCCAGTTCACTTCCGAAAGACCGAAGATCGCTTCGTCGGCGGCAGATGGCGAAATCGCAGGCGCAGGCCTGCGTGAAGGCGCCGCCGAAGCAATAGCCGTTGATCATCGCGATCGTCGGCTTGGGAAAGGTCGAGAGCTTGCGCCAGCGCCAGTTGCTGGACGCCTGGCGCGCGCGATGGGCGGCGGCGGGGTCCTTGCCGGCCTCGCGGAAGAAGAGCCGGATGTCCTGCCCGGCGCAGAACGCGTCGCCCGCGCCGGTGAGCACGAGAATGTCGCTGTCGGGATCAGTGGCGAGATCGTCGAGCGCGGCGTCCATCTCGCGATGGAGCTGCGGGCTCATGGCGTTGCGCTTCTCCGGGCGGTTCAGGATGACCCAGGCGATCCGGTCCTCCTTCTCGATGCGGATGGTCTCGTTTTGCTTCTCGGCCGGCATGGGGTGCTCCTCCGTTGCGGCTTAGCGCCGCCAGTGTCGCTCATCCGATACTCGCGCCGAGCGGATTTGTCGAGCGGGTGCGCGGATAGGGATAAGGCCCGAAGCGCGCGAGCAGCGCGGCATTGATAACGAGCGCCACCGTGAAGGCCGCCAGCATCGGGCCGTAGCTGTGCAGGCGATCGTAGCAAAGCCCCATGAGATAAGGGCCGAGCCCGACCCCGATGGCAAAGGCCGGAAAGATGTAGCCGTAGATCTGGCCGAAGGCGCGCAGCCCGAAATACCGGCTGATGAAGAAGGCGAGCATGTCGATCTCCGCGCCGACGCCGATCCCACACAAGAGTACGCCGATCAAGGGAACGATGCCGCGCATGCCGCTGGCCAGCAGCGCCACGCCGAGCGCCGGCAGCAACATGGAAGTGGCCGCGACATAGGGACCGTGCAGCCGGTCGAGGAAATAGCCCGAGCCGATGCGCCCGAGAATGATGGCGATGCCCGCCGCTGACAGCGTTGCCGTCGCCACTTGCGGCGTGGCGCCGCGATCGGTGAGGAGCGCCACGACATGGGCGAGCGTGCCGTTGATGCTGATCCCACCCAGCAGGATGACGAGGGCGAGCGCACGGAATCGCCACGATCCCCTAAGCGCCTCCATCGCCGTCATGCCCGGAAGCTCAGCACGCGTCGTTTGCGCGCGCCGGGCGCGCGGCGCCATGTCCGGTGGATCGCGGACGAAGAGTGCCACGGCAGAAAAGCCCAGGAGCATGATCATGACCCCAAGCCCGACATAGGCCACGCGCCAGCCATAGCGGTCGATCAGGAACTGCGCCAGAAGCGGCATCAAGGTGGTGCCGAGCCCGACACCGGCGGTGGCGATGCCGAGCGCGAGCCCGCGCTGTAAATCAAACCACGCGGAAACCGCCTTGGAATAGATCATCGGTCCTTGCGACGCGCCGAACATGAAGGCGACGAGATAGAGCGCGTCGACGACCAACAGAACCGGCGGCATCAGCGACAGCCCGGCCACGGCCAGCGCAAACACCACCGTTGCCGGCAGCGCCACCGTCCGAATGCCCCAGCGATCCACCAGTTTGCCGAAGATCGGCGTCGTGATCAGGCTGAAGATCGTGGTCGCCGCCAACGCCGAGGAAAATTGGCCGCGAGTCCATCCGAATTCCTGCGTGACGGGCTTGAGGAAGACGCCGAACGTGAATACCAGAATCGATCCCGTCCCCACCATGAGTCCGACGAAGGATGCCGCGACCACCCACCATCGGTTGGCGAAGAATTGGCCCGCGGTCATGCGCCTCCCCCTGATGTTTTTGTTGTCTTGCGGGCAACTATAGCATCGCCCTGGATCGGCCGCCGATGATGGATTTCCCTTCGTCGCGGCCAGGTCTATTCTGGCTGGCAGTTTCATCCCCCTGGGCGTCGCGCCCTGCCAGCGACGAGGAGCCAGCCCATGTCCCATATGGTCGACATTCATACCCATTGCGCGCTGCCGCCGCGGGATGATCCGCTCGGTATCGCCGCCGCGATGCAGGGCACGCGTGTTGGCCGCAATGTGGTGACCAACTATCGCGGGCTGCCCGCCGTCGGCTACTACGAGATGACCGACTTCGCGTTGCAGCAGGAGGTGAGCGCGAAGGCCGGCATCACGCGCCGGCTGATGAGCAATCCGTTCTCGGCCGAGGCCTTCACCACGATCTCGAGCAAGCCTGCGCTCGACGTGGTCAAGTATTGCAACGACCAGGTGGCGGCCGTCGTCGTGCAGGCGCCGCAGAACACCTGGGGGCTCGGCACGCTCGATCCGCTCGCGGCGGACCAGATCGGCGAGGGCGAGCGCTGTCTCGGGCCCCTCGGCTTCAAGGGCCTGCTGATCTGCTCGAGCTGGCATGGAAGATTCCTCGATACCGAGGAGGCGTATGCCTTCTGGGAATGGGCCGAGGACCGGCAGGTGCCGATTTTCATCCATCCCCCGCGCGTGCCGATCGGCCACGATCAGCAGATGGATCAGTACAAGCTCGACGAGCTGGTGGGGCGGCCCTTCGATACCACGATGGCGCTCGCGCGCATGATCCTGTCCGGGCTGTTCGACCGCCATCCGCGGTTGAAGATCGTGGTCGCGCACATGGGCGGCGGGCTGCTGCCGGTCATGGGGAGGCTCGATTTCGGCTGGCGCCTGGGCAGCGAGGGCATGCCCGAGCGGGCGCAGATCAAATGCAAGCGGCTGCCCAGCGACTATCTCGCGCATCTGGCCGTCGATACCATGGGCATCTGGGCGCCGCATGTGCGCGAGACGGTCGAGGTGTTCGGCGTCGACCGCGTCATGCTCGGCACCGATTACGGTCCGGTGCCGATCGATCCCAAGGAGCATGTCGACATCGTCCAGGCGCTGGCCATTTCCGACGCCGACAAGGACAAGATCCTCTGGCGCAATGCCGACAAATTCTTCAATCTGGGGCTTGCGCGCTAAGGACGGCTACGCCGGACTTTGCCTGTGAGGAGGACGACGGGATGCGACGGGTGGGACCCAACAGCTTCACCGAGATCTATTTCGCTGGCTGCAACCCCAGCTTCATCGAGACCAACGACGGCTATGTCATGATCAACTCGCCGCAGCAGCCGATCGACGCGGTGCGCTGGCGCGAGCGCATGGAAGAAAAGGCGCCCATCCGCTACCTCATCAATACCGAGCCGCACGGCGACCACATCGCCGGCAACGCCTATTTCCCCAAGGTCGAGGTCGTCGGCCACGTCAAGCTGCAGCAGTGCTTCGACCAGTATCTCTATGCCTCCGGATCGATGGAGGAAAAGCGCGAGCGGATGAAGACGACCGATCCCGACAGCGTATGGCTGGTCGGTCATCCCGACTACCCCGCTTCCAATCCGCCGACCGTCACCTTTACCGACGAGCTCACGCTCCATGTCGGCAATCACACCTTCCACATCCTGCATCACCCCGGTCACACCGCGCCGCAGACCTCGATCCATGTGCCGGAGGAAGGCGTCGTCTTCACCGGCGACAACGTCTTTTACAAATGCCGCACCTGGCTGCAGGAGTGCGATCCCTGGGAATGGCTCGACGCGTTGAAGCGCATCGGCGCGCTCGATGTCGAGATGATCATCCCCGGCCACGGCGATCCCTGCGCCAAGGCTTACCTCAAGGAGCAGGCGCAGATCGTCGAGAACTGGATCGGGCTGGTGGAGGGGTTCGTCGATCGCGGCATCACCGCGGACGACGCATTGAAGCAGCCGATCGATGTCAAGAAGCAGGACCCCTATCCGATCGGCCAACGCCTCTTCATGCACGACGAACGGTTGACCGGTCTTGTCGTGCGCAACCTGCACCAGCGCATTCTCGCGCGGAAGGAGCGGGCTCGCGCCTAGGTTGGATGGGCCGATGCAAGCCTCGGAGATTATGACAAAAGAGGTTTTGTCCGTGGCGCCGCAGACGCCGCTGCGCGAGGTCGCACGGCTCCTGCTCGAGCACGGGATCAGCGCCGTTCCGGTGGTGGACCCCTCCGGCGCGGTCGTGGGCATGGTGAGCGAGGGCGACCTCATTGCGCGCCAGGACGCGGAACGTGAGGCCCGCCGCGATTGGTGGCTTGCGCTCGTCGCCGAGGGCGAGGCGTTGCACCCGAATTTCCTTGCCAGTCTGCGGGATCACGAACGCACCGCGCAGGATGCCATGTCGGCACCCGTCGTCACCGTCACCGAGACCGCGGCGGCAACGGAGATCGCGGGGCTGCTCGGTCGTTACCATATCAAGCGCGTGCCGGTGATGCGCGAGGGGAATATCGTCGGCATCGTAAGCCGTGCCGATCTCTTGCGCGCCTTCGCAAGCGAGCCCGCAGCGGAGGCCGTGCCAAAACGTCATTCTCACGTGGTCGACCTCATTGGCGGAGCGTTCTCGAAACTCGACGAGCAGTTCCACCATGGAGAGCACGAGAAGACCGCCGGCAAAGACGCGGAGAGCGCCGCTCCGCCCGATGCCGATGTCACGCTCAAGGGCTTCACGGGGCTCGCGGCCGATTTCAAACAACACGAGGCCGACCGCGGCGACGAGGCCCGCCGGGCAGTTGCCGAGGGACGTCGCCAGACGGTAACGACGATGCTCGGTCAGCATGTTGCCGACGAGAGCTGGAAAGTGATGTTGGACGGCGCGCGTGTGGCCGCCGGGCACGGCGAAAAGGAATGGATGCTGCTGCGCTTTCCGTGCGATCTCTGCAGCGACGGCGGCCGGGCGATTAACGCGCCGCTGCCGGATTGGCCGCAGACCTTGCGCGGCGAAGCGGCGGAGATCTATCTGCGCTGGGAGCGCGATCTCAGGCCGCGCGGCTTTCACCTGACCGCGCGCGTGCTCGAATTCCCGGGCGGGATGCCCGGTGATATCGGCCTTTTCCTCTTTTGGGGCGAATAACGGGGCCCGACGCCGGCTGTCAGGGATTATAATAAGCGAACACGGCGCAGGAGACGAAGGCGTAGGTCTCGATGAAGAGGCTGCGGTCGGGCTTGCGGCCGAGCTCCTCCATCGCGCCCAAAAGGCAGAACCAGTTCAAGAGCTCGTGCTGGCCGCTGTCCTCGATCTCGTCGGTGGTGACGCGCCGCCAAGTGTCGTAGTCGCCGTCGATCAAGGCCTGGTAGAGGCGCTTGTCGGCGGCGACATCGGGCCAGAGCTGGTAATGCTTCTCGGTCAGAAACGAATGCGACCAGCTCGATGACGCGACCAAGGCCGTGCGCCACGGGCTTGCCGCCATTACCCGCGCGACCGCCGCGCCCACCTCCATGCACCGCCACGGATTGGGCGAGGGCGGGTCGAGGTCCTTGACCTTGTCGCGCATGGCGAGCGTCAGGCGCAAGCCCTCCGCGGCGTTGACGCGCCGGCCATAGCAATTCACGTGAAACGGGATCGAGCGGATAGTCGAACCCGCTGCGGTCGTCGTCGAGCAGCAGGACCGTGTTCTTGAACGCATGCGCCAGCGGATGGTGCAGCGGCTTCAGCCCATAGGGCATGTCGATGCCCTCGGCGATGAGCCCGCTCGTGAGATAGCGGCCGGCTTCCTGGTGGCCGCGCACGCGGTAGGAAAAATCGACCGGCTCGCCCCACGGGATTCTCGGTGTTGTTGCGCTCCTTCCAGGGCTGAATGACCTGGTCGTCATAGGCAAGGACCGCAAAGGGCGGGATCAGGTCTTCGCGGAAATTCTCGTGCTGGTCATCGCCCCACATGATGATGACGTCAGGCTTGAAGTCATCGATCGCCTGCCGCGCCTCGGCGAAATTGTGCTGAAAGATCTGGCGCTGGCGGCCGGCCTCGGCGGCACCGAAATCGTTGCCGAGCTCTTCACGCATCCGCGCGGGCCAGCGCGCGGGGTCCTTCCACTCCGCGGGCATGTCGGGGTCGGCGAGCGCGAGCTTCAAGGCGAAGGTCCAGCCCTCGTCGCCGCCGCAGCATCACCGGCCGGTGGGTGCAGCCAAGCCCGAAATTTCCGCCATGATCGCGCGCCCCTTGCTCGGTCTCAAGCGATGATCTTCACCGGCCGGCGCAGCCCCGCCTGCTCGAGGCGCGGCATCACGTCCTTCTCCCACCGCGCCATGCCGTCGAGAAAATCGACCCAGTTGAGGATCATGCCGTCGATGCCGAGCTTGGCGATCGTCTCGATGCGGTCGACGATGTGATCGGCCGTGCCGACCAGCGGATAGCCGCTCCAGCCGGCCTTGAGGCTGAAGCGCAGCTCCTCGTACTGGCGCGGCATGAGGCGCTGTGCATCTGGCGGTTCTGGATGCGCAAGGAGGTTGTCGACCGCCGCGTCGTCGCCCTTCTCGACGACGTAATAGTGCAGATAGTCCTCCGCCTCCTTCTGCGTGTCGCGCTGAACGACGCTGCCGTTGCACCAGAGCTGCAGCTCGCGCCCGTATTCCTCGCGCGCGAGGCGGCGGTAGGAATCGATATGCGCGCTTCGACTTCTCGAGATCGTCGGGATCGAAGGTGATGAAGGCCATGTCGGCGTATTTGGCGGCGAAATGCTGGCCCTTGCCCGACGAGCCCGCGTTCATCAGCGGCGGAAACGGCCGCTGCACCGGCTTCGGCATCGAGAAGCCCTTGTGTCACCCGCAGGAACTTGCCCTCGTAGTCGAATTCCTCCTCCGCGGTCCACAAGCAGCTTGATGATCTCGATCCACTCGGCCGCATAGTCGTAGCGCGTGTCGTGCTCCATGATGCGGGGCGCCGAACATCTCGAGTTCGGGCGCGAACCAGCCGCACACGATGTTGAGGGCAAAGCGGCCGTTGCTGATGTGATCGACGGTCGTCGCCTGCTTCGCGGCCATGATCGGGTGAACGGTCGGCACATGCGAGGTGGTGAAGACCGCGGTGTTCTCCGTCGCCTGGGCCAAGCCCGCGGCCCAGGTATAGGTCTCGAAATTGCTGCCGTTGAAATTGGTCTTGCCGCCGAAGCCCTTCCAGCGCGCGACCGGCACGAGCGCCTCGAAGCCGAGCCGGTCGGCCGCCTGGGCGATCGCGCAGCGTGTTGGGCCAGGTGGTGACGAGCGCCTCCGGCGCCGTGGTGATGGCGCAGCCGTTGCTGACATTGGTGCCGAAGGTGCCGAGCTTCAGCTTGTTGTCGTTGAAGAGCGGATTGGTCGCGCGGCGCGGATCGGCGGTCATCGTCACCTCGTCGTCCGGGGCGGCCCGCCCTCAGGCATCGCCGGCGCGCTGGAACAGGCGCTTCACCTCGCGGTGGGAGATGCGCCAGCCGGCCGGCGTGCGGGTGAACTTGTCGTGCCATTCGCCCATGCTGAAGGGCGGCGCGAAGGCAGCGGGAATTTCGGCGCCGCCGTGCCGGGGTCCTGGTTGAAGGCGATGTAGTAGGTCACGCCCTCGGCCGTGCGGTCGTCCTTGACGTCGATGCGGATGTTCGAGGTGAAGTGCCGGATGACGTGCGTGGGCGAACCGCGGTTGAACGACAGCCAGCATCTCGGCGCGTCCCGGTATAGGGCTTGCCGCCGCGGATCCAGGTGCCGTCGGGGGTGAAGAGGTCGACTGCCGCCTCGTGCTGGTGGTGGTCGCCATAATGGGTGAGCGCGACCACGAGGTCGCTGCATTCACGCTCGATGTTGCGTCTCTCGGTGGCGTCCATCGTGTCCTCCCGCTGGATCCTGGAATTCTCGCACGCGGGCGCGGGCCAAGCAACGACCCGGGCGCCTCAGGCGACATGGCGTTGCGGGCCGGCCGCGGCCCGGGCCTCGGCGGCGACGTCGTAGGCATAGAGCCAGTCCGCCTGGAAGGCGGTCTTGTCGATGCCAAGCCGCTCGCGCACGGCGAGCGCGACATTGCGCTTGAGGCGCCCCCACGGCGAGGCCATGTGGTTCGCCTTGGCCCGCGCGCGCGAGCCGAGCACGGTGCGATGGGCGCGCGGCATGCGCATTTCCTCGTACCGGCGCAGCGCCGCGGCGGGATCGTCCGGCATGTCGGCCACCGCCGCGGCGAGGATATAGCCGTCCTCGATCGCCATGGCGGCGCCCTGGCCGAGATAGGGCAGCATGGCGTGCGCGGAATCGCCCAGCAGCGTCGCCCGGCCCCGGCTCCAGCGCTCCGGCGGGTCGCGATCATAGAGCGCCCATTTGTAATAGTGCTCGGCGCACTCGAAGAGGCGCAAGCAACGGCTCGTGCCACCCGGCATAGGTCTGCATCACCTCGGACCGCTCGCACTCCTGGGTCCAGGATTCCTCGGTCCAGGCGTCGCTGTCGTAATGGGCGACAAAATTGACGAGCTCGTCGCGCCGGACGAGGTAATGCACGACGTGCCCGTGCGGGCCCAGATACATCGTGCCATCGTTGGAAATGAGGCCGCGCGGCACGACGTCGCGTGGCACCAGCCCGCGCCAGCACACGCAGCCGGTGAAGCGCGGCGCCTCCGGCCCGAACAGGCTTGTGCGGACGGCGGAACGAATGCCGTCGGCGCCGACGATAATATCGGCCTCGACCACGCTGCCGTCGGCAAAATGCGCCCGGGCGGCGGTGCGGCCGTCGCCGGGCTCGACCGTGGTGCAGCGCGCGCCGAGATGGAAGATGCGGTCGGGGAGCTGCCGGCCCAGCACCTCCAGGAGATCGGCGCGGTGGAGGGTGAGATGCGGCGCCCCGAACCGCTCGCCGAACAGGCCCCCATGCGGCGCTGGCGCGAGATGACGCGCCCGTGCGCCAACTGCGGATGACCTGGAATTCCGATTCATAGCCGATGGCGGTAACCTCCGCCTCGAGGCCCAGCGCGCGAAACGCCTTGATCGCGTTGGGGCTGAGATTGAGCCCGGCGCCGATCTCGCTGAGCCGCGCCGATTGCTCGTAGACCTCGACCTCGACGCCGCGGCTGGTGGAGCGCCACCGCCGCGGCGAGGCCGCCGATACCGCCGCCGATGATGGCAACCCGTGGTGTCCGTGGCATTCCTGACCCTTTCCGGCCGTGCCGGCTGTTCCCCTTGCAGTAATAGACCGCAGCCTGCTTTGATGGACAAGGGATGACACGAAGGGAAGGGGAGACCGGCATGGCGGGCAGGCTCGAGGGTCGCGTCGCGGTCGTCACCGGCGGGGGGCACGGCATCGGCAAGGCCTATGCGCGCGGCCTGGCCGGCGAAGGGGCGAGCGTCGTCATCGCCGAGATCGACGGCGCGGCGGCCGGCGCCGTCGCGGGCGCGCTCCAGCAGGAGGGGCTGAAAGCCATCGCCGTGGAGACCGACGTTTCGCGCTGGGACAGCGTTGCAGCGATGGCCGAGCGCGCGATGGCGGCATTCGGGCGCATCGACATCCTCATCAACAATGCCGCGATCTTCGCTACCGTGCCGATGTCGCGCGCGCCCTTCGACGAGATCGATCCTGCCGAATGGGACCGGATGATGTCGGTGAACCTGCGGGGAACCTGGTTTGCCTGCCGCGCGGTCGTGCCGCACATGAAGCAGCAGCGCTATGGCAAGATCGTCAATATCAGCTCGGGCACCGCGCTCAAGGGCAGCGCCAGCCGCATCCACTACGTGACCTCCAAGGCCGGCATCCTCGGCTTCACCCGGACGCTGGCGCGCGAGGTCGGCGGGTTCGGCATCTGCGTCAACTGCATCGCGCCCGGCAGCACGCTGAGCGAGGAAACCCCCGACGCGGACACGCTCAAGATGCGCAATGGCGCCGCCGCCGACCGCGCATTGAGGCGCGTCGAGCGGCCGGAGGACCTGGTCGGCGCCATCCTGTTTTTCGCCTCCGCCGACAGCGATTTCGTGACCGGGCAGACGCTCGTCGTCGATGGCGGCTCGTGCATGCACTGACGGGCCGTCCGTCCGGCGAGCCCATGGATAATCGACATGACAATGGTATCATGACGCCGACAGGAGGATTGGACATGGCGACACAGACGCTGAGCGAGCGCGCCGACGCGCTCGAAGAGAAGATGATCGAAGAGCTCGAGTTCGTGGTCATCGAAGTCGGCGCTATTCAACATGGCAGACGGCAAGCTCGGTATCGAGGCAGGCGCGAAGATACTCGAGCAGCACCCCGGCAAGCGCTTTCTCATGGGCGACGATCCGCGCCTGCCGAAGATGCCGCCGAAGCCGACGCTGATGGATTTCTTTCACAACCGCTTCGCCAGCACCAACCATCTTCTGCAAAGCGCCACCCACGCGCTGAAGGCGGGGATGAACGAGAAGACCATTCTCGCCTGTCTCCTCCACGACATCTCCGTCGGTCGGCTTCATCAAGGCGCGATCATGGCTATTGGGGCGCACAGCTCATCGAGCCCTATGTCGATGAAGAGGTTAGCTGGGCGATCCGCGCGCATCAGGCGCTGCGCTTCTTCCCGGATCCGTCGGTGGGCTATGAATATCCCGAGCTCTACATCCAGTATTTCGGCGACGAATACGAGCCCGACGATTACATCAAGGCGGCCTACGAGAAGGCGCGCCGGCACAAATGGTACATGACCGCGCGCATCATCACCGTGCACGACATCTATTCCTTCGATCCCAACGCCAAGGTCAGTTGGGACCCTTTCATCGACATCATCGGCCGCAATTTCCGCCAGCCCGCGGAAGGGCTGGGCTATGACAACAGCCCGGTCGCGCATATGTGGCGGACGATGATCCGGCCGACGAAGTATCTCTAGGCGGGCCGCAACGGAGAGACGACATGGGCGCGATCGATGTGGTGATGAAAGAGGCGCGGGCGCTGACGCCGACCACGCGCGAGCTCACGCTGGTCTCGGCCGATGGCGCGGCACTGCCGCCGTGGGAGCCGGGCGCGCATATCGAGATCGATATCCCCGGCGGGGCCGGGACGCGCGCCTATGCGCTCGTCGGCGGCACCGAGGCCGGCGATGATCCCGCCACCACCTATCGCATCGCCGTGGAGCGCAAGCCCGAAAGCCGCGGCGGATCGCGGTTTCTCCACGACGAGGTCGCGGTCGGCGACGCCCTCGCGATCGCGTCGCCGCGCAACGATTTTCCGCTGCACTACCACACCGCCGACCGCGTGCTGGTCGCGGGCGGCATCGGCATCGTGCCGGTCTATGCGATGGCGCGCGTGCTCGTACGCCGCGGCATCGCGTTCGCGCTGCACTATGCCGGGCCCGGCCGGGACGAGATGGCCTATTGCGCGGAGCTCGAGCGGCTGTGCGGCGACCGCGTCCATTTCCATTACGAGGGTGGGCGGCTCGATCTCGATCCGGTCTTCGCGGCGTTGGGCTATCCCGCGGAGGTTTATATCTGCGGCCAGCGCCCGATGAATCAGGCCCTCGTCACCGCGGCCCTCGATAACGGGCTGTCGCGGGTACAGATCCTGCAGCAATGCTTCGATCCGCCGCCGCCACCGCCGCCCAACGAGAATGTCGCATTCGAGGTCGAGCTGCGCCAATCCGGCATGACCGTCCAGGTGCCGCCCGACGCGAGCATCCTCGAGACGCTGCTCGCCGCCGGCTATCCCGCGCAGTTCTATTGCGGCCGCGGCGAATGCGGGTTCTGTCCGCTTCCCATTCTCGAAGCGGATGGGCCGATCGAGCATCGCGACCACTTCCTCTCGGCGGAGGAGCAGGGCAACCACCTCTGCGTCTGCGTCTCGCGCCTCAAAGGCACACGCCTCGTTCTCGACGCCTGAGGCGATGGCAGCGCCCGCCTGAGCTGAAGACGGGCTCCGTTCGTCCGCGACCACCGCTGGAACCAAGCATCGCCGTGCACGTTTAAGCCGCGGGTTGCGCCGTTCGGATGCACCATGAGGCTGATGTCCCGGCGCTCGCTGCTGCTCGCTTGCGGCGCGACGATGGCCCGGCTCACGCCGTCGCGCGCCGCGGCGGAGCTGCCGGCGCCGATCGCCGGAACGGATTACCACCTGGTCTTCGCGGACGATTTCGACAGCCTCGATATCGGCGAGACCGGCCATCGCTGGGCGCCGCATCTATGGTATGAGCGACCGGTGACGCCGGATCATTATTCCGTCGCCAACTCGATCGTCACGATCCGGAGCTTCCGCCGCGGCGGCGGGTGGACGAGCGGCAATCTCTGCACCGAATGGGCCGACACGCGTGGCGGCACGTTTTTCCGCGGCGGCTATTTCGAAGCGCGGATGAAGGTGCCGCGCGGGTGGCCGTCGTTCTGGCTGTTCTCGGTCAATCATACGCGCAACGTGCCTGCGCGCGTGGCCGATCCCCGCACGCTCTGCGCCGAGATCGACATCTTCGAGGGCGACAGCGCGCATCCAACCGTGTTCTGTGGCGCGGTTCACCGCAATACCAGCGACGGCGGCGGCATTCCCGACGCCTTCAATCACAACAACTGCCACGATGTCGGCGTCGATCTCACCCGCGACTTCCACCTCTATTCGGCGCTGTGGACACAGCAGCAAATCGTGTGGTACCTCGATCGGCGCGAGACCCACCGTGCGCCGGCCTTCGACAGCACGTGGCAGGATGATTTTCTCATTCTCGGGCTCGCGGCGGGCGGCGTTCTGAATGGCCCGAAGCCGGGCCCGGGCGTCGACGCGATCGAGCTTCAGGTCGACTGGGTCCGCGTGTGGTCGCCGCCGGACGCGTGAATCCCGCCCGTCAGACCGGCGCCTCGATTGCGTGCATGTCGGCGAGCAGGCTGAGCAGCTTGGGGATGGGGGCGATGATGTCTTCGTGGGCCTGGCGCCCGCCGGCCCGGCCTTCGCCGAGGACATAGCCGTAGCGCACCCCGACCTCGCTGCACAGTGACCAATAGCAGACATTGACGTAGCGGGGGCTGAACAGCTCGACGAAGACCGTTCCGGGGTTGCAGAAAACGAGGCTCGCGTTGGATGCGCCGTGCGGCGCGACGACGACGCTGCTTTCCTGCATGATGCGGACCTGCTCGAGGAATGGGTAATCCTCGAGGAAGATCCGCTCGAAGCCGAAGCGCGCGAGCGCTGCGAGAAGATCGGCCTCGTTGGCGACATGCCGCGTCTTGGCTTTGGCGCGCGAGAGATAGAGCTTCCTGTCGCGACGCGGCGCTGCCGTGGCTGTGGCGAGCGCCTTGGTCACGAACATGTCACGCAGATAGTCGCACACCCATTTCGGCGGATTGACCGGGAGCCCCGGCAAGGTCGGCACGACCAGCGCGTCCGCTTCAATGTGGAGGTCGCGATCGCTGATGATGCGGTCTGGTGCCACGCCCAAAAGCGCCAATGTCTCGCGCTGGAAGCGCGTCGCCTGTGGCGCCACCATTCGGTCCCAGCGGTACCCGCTCTTGTCGATGAGGTGGAGGCGGGGCAGCGTGTCGAGCAGCCAGTGCACGAAATAAAACATGCCGGGAACGTTGCTGGTGTAGGTCGTGAGCACCGCCACGCTGCCCGCGATGCGGCTCAAGCGCGGCAGTTTTCGCGCCAGAAAGATCGGGTGACGGCTGGGATCATCGCTCGCCGCCGTGTGCGACACGTCATAGATCAAGGCATCGGTGGGCGCGACGATGGCGCCCGAGCTGGTCACAACCCGGCCGCGGCGGATCGTCGCTGCGCCGGCGGCCCACGCGCGGCGATGAAACTCGCCGAAGAACGCCGCATGCACCCGCCGCTCCGCGGTCATCGGCGGCGCGCGCCACAGATCGTGCGCGGAATAGATCTCCTGATACGAGGCAAGGTCGGGGTGCCGTTCGACGAATTCCGCGAGCGTCGCGACAAATCGGCGCGGCGGCCCCACGATCGTGGAATTTCCGGGAAGCGTCCGCAGGACGTTGCCGACAAGGCCCGTCCCCGCCAGCACGGCCTCGCGCGCGAGCGGATGAAGGAAAGACGGCAGGCTTCCTACCGCCCAGCGCCTTAGCGAGGCGGAGCCGTGACGCGCGCGGCCCAGTGTGACGCCACGGCTCATCCATGCCCTCCTGCACACGCCCGGTGCAGGGGAACGGATCGCTCAATCTTTGGTTCCAGCGCGGCCCGCCGCGTGGCCCAAACTCTTGCGCGAGGATTACCGGCACACCTCGCGCGCGAAACAATCCGGCCGCGAACGCAACGCGGCTTCAAATGGCGTCAACCATCCGATGCGTTCAATCGTCCGACCGGCGGGTGCGTCAGGTCTGCCCGTTGGAACATTTTTTGGACAATGGAGTTCATCGATGGCCACATTCAATGCAAACGACCCCACCGCGTCCGGCATGGTGCTGACCTTCGACGACGAGTTCAACACGGCGAGCATCTCTTCCGATAGCGTGGCCGACGGCACTCTCTGGAACGATCATCTGTGGTACGAGGCCCCATCTGATGGCGTTACCGTTTCCAACGGCATTGCCACCATCGTCAATACGGATCTGTCGACGGTCAATTCCTCGGGCCAGGGCTTTGCGCAGACCTACGGATATTTCGAAGCCGATCTGGAGCTGCCCAACGGTATCGGCGCATGGCCGGCCTTCTGGCTCATGAGCCAGGCGCATGCCCAGAATGGCGCGAACCCGGCATCAGAGATCGACATCATGGAGGGGCAAGGCGTCGATCCCAACTTCTACTTCACGACGCTGCATTACGATACCGGCACATCCCAGGACACATATAATCCGAACCCGAACTGGACCGCCAATCTCGGCGTCAATTTGGAGACTTCGTTTCATCGCTATGGCCTGCTGTGGTCGCCCAATTCGAATCTGATCACCTTCTATTTCGATGGGACGCCGGTCGCGACCGCGACAAAGTACAGCACGACGGACTACTCGCCGGACATGGTCATCCTCAGCACCAGCGAGGGCAACATGATCGGCAACAATTATCCCAATGGGTCATCCCCGCCACTTTATGCCGATTATGTCCGCGTCTATCAGTTCGCGAGCCAGGACCCGACAGCGGTCGTAGCCCAGCCGGTCTCGCCGCCCCCGGGCGATACCGATACGACCGTTCTCGCCAACGCCGATGGCGTCGATCCCGGTTCTGCCGCCGCGCCCACGGGCTCCGACACCACGACCACCGGCAGCGGCACGCCGACGCCGCCCGCATCCGACGGTGCGACCCCGTCACCCGACGGGACGATCGTGACCGGTACCAACGGTGACATCATCAGCGCGGCGGGGAACGCCTTTGCCATCGACGCGGGCGGGCAGATCACCGAGAACGGAACCGTGATGCCGGCGACGCAGACCGTGACCGAACTCGCCTATGTCAACGGCACCGTCTACCAGGAAGCGACAGCGCAGAACCTGTGGTGGTCCTATAACGAATCGACGAACATATGGACGCCGACGAGCGATCCGCTCTCGACCTTGGGCACGTCGGGAAGTACGACGGCGTCGACACCGTCGGCCAACGAAACCGTCGTGACCGCCGGCGCGAGCGGGGACATCCTCAGCGCGGCGGGCAACGCCTTTGCCATCGACGCGGCCGGGCAGATCACCGAGAACGGGGCGGTCATGCCGGCGACGCAGGCCGTCACCGAACTCGCCTATGTCAACGGCACCGTCTACCAGGAGGCGACGGCGCAGAATCTGTGGTGGTCTTTCAACGAATCCACGAATACGTGGGCGCAGACGACCGATCCCCTGGCAACGACCGGCATTCAGGCGGAGCCACCGACCCTGACTATCAACCCTGCCAGCGGCGGCGAGGGCAGCTCGATTCCGCTGTCGATGACAGCCTCCCAGGCGGCAAGCGACCTCGCCGACGGCAACCTCACCGTCAGTATCGAGGGGCCAACGGGAACCACCTTCAGCGAGGGTACACCGAATGCCGACGGCGTCTACACGCTCGAGGCCTCGCAGCTCGCGCATCTCACGGTAACGCCACCCAGCGGTTTCACCGGCACGCTGCCGCTCATCGTGTTCGCAACCGATACCGAGGCCAGCAGCGGCACCATCGCATCGAGTAATCCCCAGGAACTCGACGTCACCGTCACTGCGCCAGGGGCGACGTCGGCGTCCTCGGGCAGCAGCACCGGCGCGGCTAACGGCAATACGCTGACGCTGCAGGTCGCGGGCGACATGTACGTTACCAGCAACGACCCCAGCGGCGATCCGCAGATCACCGTGTCGGTCGATGGCCAGCAAGTCGGCACTTATGACGTTACGGCGCATCATTCGCAGGGGCAGGTCCAGACCATCACCCTCGGTGATGTCGATCCGACCGTGGCGCATCAAGTGCAGGTGCAGTTCACCAACGATGCCTGGGACGGACAGGTGCCCAACACGGACGGGCATGACCGCAATGTCTATGTCGAGTTGGTGGCACTCAACGGCCAGACCATCGCTGGCGAAAATTTTACCAGCAATAATGCCTCGATGGGCGAGGGCAGCCTCGATCCCAATGCGGCCGTGATGCTGCAGAACGGCACGGTTTCCTACACCGTGCCGGCCGAGGCGGCCAATGCGTCGACCGCGGCGATCCTCCAGCCGGCTATGTCCGACGGCACGCATAGCCTCTATCTCCTCAATGCGATGCCGCAGAGCGCCGAGCAGATCGCCGCCTTCAACCCGGCCGAGGATGTCCTCGACCTCGCGCCGCTGTTGAAGTCGATCGGCTACACCCGGTCGAATCCGATCGCGGATCACGTCGTGACGCTGACGCAGACCAGCGACGGCTCGACCGCGGTGATGGTCGATCCGACCGGCGAGAATCCGAGCCACGGGACCACCGTGGTCACGCTCGACCACGTGCTGCCGCAAAACGTGCCCGCCGCCGACATCTGGCACTAGATCGAAAGGCGAGCGGGACCGACGCCGGCCCGAAGAGGGCCGGCGTCTCTTTGCGTCAGGCGAATTGCGGGAAAAGGGCGAGCGCGTTGCCGCGGTCGATGGCATCGCGCTGTGCCGGCGTGTGGAGGCCCGGCTCGGCATGGGTCGTCAACGCCGCGGCGACGACGCGCGCATTGGCGAAGGGCCAGTCGCTGCCGAAGAGGATGCGGTCGGGATCGGCCACGCTCCTCAGCGCACCCATGGTCTGTGCCCCCGGCGAAAGTGCCGTGTCGTACCAATAATGCTTTAGACCGGCGAAGATCTGCTCGCGCGGCCATGGCGGCAGGCGCGGGTCGATCATCGGCGACGACCGACAGCCGCCATGCGAAGTAAGGCAGCACGCCCCCGGCATGCGCGAGTATGAAGCGGATGCGCGGGAAACGCTCGAGCGCGCCGGAGAACAGCAGATTGACCGCGGCGCGGGTGGTATCGAACAGATACTCCATCATGAATCCCGGCCATGGCAGGTCGAGCGTCCGGCTCGAGGGATGATAGGTCGGGTGGACGAAGACCACGGCACCGCGCTCGTTGAGCGCGGCTCGAGCACCGGATCGAACCGCGCATCGCCGAGGAACTTCTCGCCATAGCTCGCGAACAGGCAGACGCCGGCAAACTTCAGCAGCGTCATAGGCGTAGTCGATCTCGGCGATGGCGTCGTCGAGTCGTGCATCGGCACCAGCGCGAAGGCGCCGAAGCGGCGCGGCCAGCGCTGCGTTGATCTCGGCCGCTTACTCGTTGCAGCGCCGCGCCAACGCCCGCGCCGGGTTCGGCCGGCGCGAACTGCACGCCGGGCTGGGCGAGCGAGGTGATCGCGGTCTCGATCTCGGCTCGCGTCCATCAGGTCGAGCGCGCTGCTCCGGCGACCAGTCGGGATAGCGGCCGATCGCCGGGCCCGTGCCCGCCGCATAGACCGCCTCGCGGTAGAACGAGGGAATGATGTGAAGATGGACGTCGATTCGGCGCGCCGCCATGGCTGGGCTCCCGCTCACTTGGCGGCGGGGCGTTGCCGCGCGCATCTCCTGCACGCGCCTTGGTGCCCGCCATCGCCATGAGGCGCGACGTCGCCGAGCACGGTGACGAAGTCGAAGCCCATGGCGATCATGCGCTTGGCATAGCCGGTGCCGCCGGTGTGAATGCCGGCCTTGACGCGATGCTGCCGGCAGGAATCGAGCAACGCTGCGCAGCGCGCCCTGACGTTGTCCTCGTTCCGGTCGAGCCCGTGCGGCAGGCCGAGCGAGACCGAGAGGTCCGACGGGCCGACATAGACCCCGTCGAGCTCCGGCGTGGTGACGATGGCGTCGAGATTGGCGAGCGCCTCGCGCGTCTCGATCATCGCCAGCGCGACGATCGTGTCGTTGGCCTTGGCGGTGTAGTCGGGGCCGCCATAAAGCACGGCGCGCGTCGGCCCTGAGCTGCGATAGCCGCGCGGGGCATAGCGGCAGGCGCCGACGAAAGCCTCGCAATCGGCGCGGCTGTTCACCATCGGACAGATGATGCCGTAGGCGCCGGCATCGAGCGCCTTCATGATCGCGGCCGGATCATTCCAGGGCACCCGCACCATCGGCGTCACCGCGGTGGTAGAGATGGCCTGCAGCATCGTGACCATCGCCTGGTAGTCGATCAGGCCGTGCTGGGCATCGATGACCAGCGAATCCCAGCCCATGTGCGCCATGAGTTCGGCGGAGAAACTGCTGGGGATGGCGCACCAGCCGTTGATCACGGCACGGTCCGCCGCCCAGATCGCTTTCACTCTGTTTTCGCGCATGATGTTCCCTCCCATCTCGGCCAAAAGTTCAGGCTTAGCCGAGATGGGCGGGTCATGTCGAGTACACACGCGCCAGTACCGTGGCATGACGCCACGGCTTGCAGATTTACCGGCGGTTGAGAGCTGTCAGGAGTATCGAAAAACGCTACCGGCCCATCAGCACGAGCGGGCCAGAAGCCCCGCTCGTGCCTTAAGACCGGGCGGTCAAATCATTGACCCACTTTCGTCGCAGTCGCCGTACGGGGGCCGCACTCGCCAGCCCAGTGCACTGTGCCCGAGCCGCCGCTGAGCTTGCCGGTCGCGTGGAAGCTCTGCCAGGTAACGTTGACGTCGCCGTCGCCCGCCACCGCTCCGCTGACCGGAGAGGAATTCGATGATTTGCCGGAGACGATCGTATTCTCCGCCGTGCGATGCAGATCGCCGATCACCTGACCGTCCCTGACCGTGAAGGGGAGACGCAAGGCGGGACAGGTGTACTGCCCTTCGGCACCGATCGCACCGCCAGCCGCGGGGGCATCGATGACCCAGTTACCGTCGTACGGCCCCGCCGCGCGTGCGGGCAAGGTCGGCAAGGCAATCAAGGCAACTGCCACCGCAGTGATTGTCGTCAACGTGGGCAGGAATCGCGCCATTGGTGAAATCTCCCTTTTTGTGCTCAGTCCGCTGGAGGCGTGGCTTGGAAGAATTTGGATAGACCCCCGAATCACATCGAACCCCCGAAAAACACAATTGCACCGAAAAGCGCTGATGTCAATGACACGTCAACCATTATTGCTCGCCGCGCAGCCGTTGATATCGTTATTAAATTCCGCGTTCTTTGGCGTCGATCGAGCGAGAAATGCGATCAGGTGTTGCCGGGTTTTGCGTGCGCCCGCGTGGGGCGCGCCCGACCCGGCTTGAGACCGCGCGAGAACGTATGATATCGTTAACCCCGGGCTCGATCAGTACAAGCCCCGTACAGAAATAAGCTCGTGCAGCAAACTGAGCGTGAGAACCATGCCTCGGGAAATGGGTGATAATCTATGGGTCGCGCTGATATCGAAGGTGGCGCCATTTTCCTACTTGGCCGAAGAAGAGCTGTTGGAGATCGCCAATGATTTTACTTGGTTTACTGCACTTGGTGGGAAGACTTTAATTAAACAAGACGACCCATCGGACGAATTGTTCATCGTTGTTAGCGGTGCTTTGGGCGTTTATATCCGAACGGGCAGCGGCGAGGATCGCTTCGTCGGACGCATTGGCCCGGGCGAAGTCGTGGGCGAAATGGGCCTCATCAGCGGCGAGCCGCGCTCCGCGACCGTGCGCTGCCTGCGCGACGCCGAGTGCCTGGCCATTGCCAAGGAGGCATGGGACGCCTTCACCGCGCGCCATCCCGGGGCTCTCCTCGCCATCACCAAGACGCTGATCGCGCGTCTGCGCGCGGCGCAGAGCGAGCAGGGACCCAAGCGCTTCGACCGCTCGCTCGCCATCATTCCGCACGATCCCGGCATCGGCGGCAACGGCTTCGCACAGAAATTCGCGGCGTCCCTTGGCGCCTATCATTCGGTGGTATGCGTCACGCGCGAGATGGCCGACGGCCGCTCGCACGACTGGTTCCGCGAGCTGGAAACCCAGAACAACATCGTCGTCTATCTCGCCGAGGCCGGGCCCACGCCGTGGACGCAGCTCTGCCTGCGGCAGGCGGATTCGCTGCTGCTCGTCGCGCGCGGCAACAACAAGGTGAGCGAATTCGACGCCCTGCGCTTCGACAACACGCCGGAAGCAATCCGGCCGATGGATCTTGCCTTGCTGTGGGACGCGGACGCGACGATCACGGGCACGGCCAACTGGCTCGCGCTTCACGAATTCAAGATGCATCATCACATCCGCGGCGACAGCGACATCGAGCGCCTGGGGCGGCTGATGACCGGCAAGGCCATCGGGCTGGTGCTGGCCGGCGGCGGCGCGCGCGGGGTCGCCCACTACGGCGTGATCTGGGCCTTGCGGGATCACGGCATTCCCGTCGACATCGTCGGCGGGACCAGCATCGGCTCCATCGTCGCGGCGATGGTCGCGGGCGAGTGGACGCGCGAAAAGATGCTCCACTGCTACCGCGACACCTTCAGCGGCCGCAGTCCGCTTACCGACTTCACCATCCCCACGGTGTCGCTCCTGGCCGGACGCCGCCTCGGTCTGTGGCTGGAGAAATGGTTCGGTGGCACCGCGATCGAGGATCTGGCGCTGTCCTTCTTCTGCCTTTCCACCAACCTCACCGTCGGCGGACCGGCGGTCCATGACCGCGGGGAGGTTACGACGTGGATCCGCGCCTCGATCGCCATTCCCGGCGTCCTGCCGCCGCTCATCCACGACAGCAGCATCTATGTCGATGGCGGCGTCATCAACAACATGCCCGTCGACATCATGCGCCAGATCGGGCGCGGTCCGGTGATCGCGGTGGACATCCACTCCGACACGCCGTTCACCTCGAGCAACGAGACGAAATCGCGGGTGTTCGGCTTGTGGACCAAGCCGCAGGGGCCGTCCATTTTCCAGTTGCTGTGGCGCGTCGCGACCATCAACGCCGCCGCCACCTATCACTCCGCGCATTTCAAGCCCGATGTGCTACTGAAGCCGGATATCGGCTCGATCGGTCTCCTCGATTGGAAGGGACTCGAAGCGTCGATGGGCAAGGGCTATGACTACACGGTGGCGCATATCGACGAGATCAAGGCGAAGCTGCTCGCCACGCCGCCGACGCGCAACTGGTAGATGGAACGCAGGGACGCGATGACGCCGATCGCTCTCGTTTCGATCCTGTGTCCGGATAGCGTGGGTCTCGTCGCGGCGGTCGCTGATCATCTCTTCGCGCAGGGCATCAATCTGCGCGACACGACATTTGCGGCACTGGGCAAGGGCGCGGCCTTCACCGCGGTGTGCGAACTGCCCGAAACGCTCGAGCTTGCCAGCCTCGAGGATGGGCTCGCCGCAGAGCCGCTGCTGGAGGACGCCGTGATCCGCGTCGTGCCGTATCCGTTCGATCCGGTGCCGGGCTCGATGGGCCAGATCACCCATCGCGTCGCGATCGCCGGCGGCGATCAGCCCGGCCTCGTCGCCCGGCTTGCCGAGATCTTCGCCCAGTATGGCGCCAATATCGTGCGCCTCGATGCGCAGAAGCTTCCCGAAGCGGAGGGCGGGCGCTACGTCACGCGCTTTGCCGTATGGCTGGCGCCCGAGCGCGCCGCGATCTGCCTTGCCGCCGTGGCCAATACCGCCGGCAGCATGGGGCTGGTGAGCCACGCCGAAGCGGTCACCGGCTGATGCACACGATGGTACGATGACCCAAGCGGCTTCTGCGCCCGGCGACGGCCACGACCTCGCGGCGCTGGCGCGCCTCATCGCGCAAGCGCGCCGCGCCGTCGTCTTCACCGGCGCCGGGATCAGCACCGAATCCGGCATTCCCGACTTTCGCAGCCCCGGGGGTATCTGGACGAGCATGGCGCCGATCGACTTCGAGAGCTTCCTTGCCTCGGAAGCGGCGCGGCGCGAATCGTGGCGGCGACGGTTCGAGAGCGATCCCGTCATGCGCGCGGCGCGGCCCAACCGCGGCCATCGCGCCGTCGCGGCGCTGGTGAGCCAGGGCAAGGTCGCCGCCGTGATCACGCAAAATATCGACGGGCTGCATCAGGCGTCAGGCATCGCAGAGGCGCAGGTGATCGAGCTCCACGGCAATACCACCTACGCAAGCTGCCTCGATTGTGCCGAGCGTTACGAGATCGACGCCATGCGGGCCGCCTTCGAGCGCGACGGCACAGCGCCGCGCTGCGGGCGGTGCCATGGGTTCGTCAAGACCGCCACCATCTCGTTCGGCCAGGCGATGCCCGCGGAGCCGATGCGGCGCGCGCGGGAGGAAACCTTGGCCGCCGATCTTTTCCTCGTCGTCGGCTCCTCGCTCGTGGTCTACCCGGCCGCCGGATTTCCCGAGCTCGCCAAACGCAACGGCGCCGCGCTCGCCATCGTCAACCGCGAGCCGACCCCGCTCGATGCGATCGCCGATGTGGTGGTGAACCGCGCGATCGGCGTGACGCTGGGAACGGCGGCCGCGGTCGACTGACCGGCCCGCCGCGGCCCACGGTTTTGCCTGCGGGCCGCGGCAAACATGGCTGTTGTGAAAAACGCCGATGTGGTATTGCATGTAACCAAGAACGCGCAAATACAGTGATGGCGCGTGCGCGCTGGTTGTGGGGGGCGGGGTGGCGCTGACTACGCGATCGCCATTGTCGGGTCGGGGCCGGCCGGGCTGAGCGCAGCGGCGCGAGCGGCCAAGGAGGGGCAGAAGCACATCCTCCTCGAGCGCACCGCCCACGTCAACGACACCATCTTCAAGTACCAGAAGCGCAAGCACGTCATGGCGACGCCGGAATTCCTGCCGCTGCGCAGCGATCTCGGCTTCGGCGCGGGCGCGCGCGAGGAGGTGATCGGGACGTGGACGAGCGGCATCGAGGCCGCCGGCGTCCAGGTCCGCCTCAACGCGAGGTCGCGTCGATCAAGGGAGAGCGCGGCGCCTTCCAGATCGGGCTCAGCGGCGGCGAGACGCTGACGGCTTCCTGCGTCGTACTGTCGATCGGCGTGCAGGGCAATCTGCGCAAGCTCGCCATCCCCGGCGCCGAGCTTCCCTTCGTGCAGTACCAGCTCGACGATCCCGACGAATACAAGGGCGAGGAGATCATCGTCATCGGCACCGGCGATGCCGGCATCGAGAACGCGCTCGCGCTCTCGCTCAACAACAACGTCACAGTCATCAACCGCGTCGCCGATTTTCCCTATGCCAAGCCCGCGAATGCTGCGCTGATTCAGGCGCGATCAACAAGGGCGTCATCACCGCCTTTTCCAATTCCGAGCCCAAGCGCGTCGAGCCCGGCTTCATCGTGCTCGACACCGCACGACGGCGAGGCGCGCGTCAAATGCGACCGCATCATCGCCCGCATCGGCGCGCTGCCGCCGCGCAAATTCGTCGAATCCTGCGGCATCCGCTTCGCCAGCGACAGTCCCGACGGCCTATCCGACGGTGTCGGAAACCTATGAGTCGGAAATTCCCGGCCTCTACATCATCGGGGCGCTGGCCGGATATCCGCTGATCAAGCATTGCCTCAACCAGGGCTATGAGGTCGTCGAGTACATCCTCGGCAACAACATCGCGCCGGCCGACGAGCCGCTGATCCAGGCCAAGCTCGACAAGGCGGCCGTGCGCATGACGGTAGGCGAGCTCGTCACCGCCGTGCGCGAGCGGCTGCCGCTCTATGCCTCGCTCACGCCGCTGCAGATCCGCGAGTTCCTCATCCATTCCGAGATCTCGCAGCCGCGGGCGGGCGATGTAATCTTCCGCCGCAACGACTATACGAACTCGCTCTTCTCGGTGCTCGATGGCGAGGTCGGGATCGAGATCGATCCGGCCAATCCCGCCGACATGGTGCGGCTGGGGCCGGGCCAGTTCTTCGGCGAGATGGGCCTCATTTCAGGGCGCCGGCGCACTGCGACCACGGTGGCGACGGCACCGTCCCTGCTGCTCGAGGTCGACCGCAACACCATGGTCCGTCTCACGCGCTCGGTGCCCGACATCAAGCGCGTCATCGATGGCGATGCGGTGGTGCGTCAGATCAAGACCTATCTCGCGCCCGCATGTCGAGGATGCACTGCTCGCCGAGGTCGTGCGGTCGGCGCAGGTGGTCGAATTCAAGACCAACGACACGCTGATCGAGCAGGGGGCCGAGGACGATCCCGTCTATCTCCTGCGCAAGGGCTCGGTCGCGGTGTCGCGCCGCATCGGCGGCAGGGACATCGTCCTCGCCTATCTTCCCGCCGGCAACTATGTCGGCGAGATGGCGATGCTGACGAAGTCCAAGCGCTCGGCCACCGTCAAGGCGGCGGTTGCGACCGAGGCCATCAAGATCGACAGCGCCGCTTTCCGCGTCCTCCTCGACCAGGTGCCGGCCCTGCGCCGCGAGGTCGAGGAGCGGCTGGAACTCCGCATGATGGATCAGCGCCGGATGGAGCTCGGCGCACCGCAAGGCGGGGTCATCGAGTTCCTCATCCGCCAGGGCCTGGGCGAGGCGACCGATGTGCTGCTCATCGACGAGGCGCTGTGCGTGCGCTGCGACAATTGCGAGAAGGCCTGCGCGGAGACCCACCATGGCGTGAGCCGCCTCGACCGCGAGGCGGGCGCGACCTTCGACATGCTGCACGTGCCGACGTCGTGCCGGCATTGCGAGGATCCGCACTGCATGAAGGACTGTCCTCCCGATGCCATCCACCGCGCGCCCAACGGCGAGGTGTTCATCGACGACAGTTGCATTGGCTGCGGCAATTGCGAGCGCAACTGCCCCTATGGCGTGATCCAGATGGCGGCGGTGCCGGCGGCGAAGCCGGGGCTGCTGAGCTGGCTCCTGCTGGGGCGCGGGCAACGGGCCGGGCGAGGACAAGACCGCCCGACGGAATCGCCCGGCGCACCGGCAGCAAGCACGCGGTCAAGTGCGACATGTGCAAGGGCATCGACGGCGGTCCCGCCTGCGTCAGGGCCTGCCCTACGGGCGCCGCGATCCGCGTCAACCCGGAGGAATTCATCTCCGTCATCCGGGGGGCGCGGTAATGCGCGAGCATTCGTCCGTTGCGCCCGAGGCACCCGCCCGACCGGCGCACAAGGAAGATCGCCACACGCCGTTCTGGCTTTATCGAAACGGCTTCTACCTCAAGATCGCCGCCGCGGCGGTGGTCGTATCGATCTTTCTCTACTACGTGCAGTCGCCGCTCACCGAGCCGCTATGGCGGAACCTGGGTCGGCTATCTCCTCGGCACGGTCGGCGCGCTCCTGATCCTGTGGCTGATGTGGTTCGGCTACCGCAAGCGCTCCTACGCCAGCAATCAGGGCAAGCTCGAGGCGTGGCTGTCGGCCCATGTCTATTTCGGCTTGGCCCTCGTCGTCATCGTGACGCTCCACACCGGCTTCCATTTCGGCTGGAATATTCACACGGTTGCCTATGCTCTGATGCTGCTCGTCATCGCGAGCGGCGCCTGGGGCGTGTTCTGCTATGTCCATTATCCCCCGCTCATGACCCGCAACCGGGCCAGCACCACGATGGCGCAGATGCTGGCGCGGATCACCGAGCTCAACGACGAGCTGCGCGCGAGCGCCATGGGCATCGACGACGAGACGGCACGCCTCGTCACGCGGGCGGTCGAGCATACCGAGATCGGCGGCTCGGGCTGGCGCCAGCTCACCGGTCGCTATCCTGGCTGCACCACGGCGGCGGCGCTGACCGGCGTCGACGCGGTGGCGGCCCAGGTCGCGCCCGAAGAGCAGGTCGCCTATCGGCGGCTGCGCGTCCTCCTGCATGAGAAGGCGCAGATGCTCGCCCGCACGCGCAGCGACATCCGCTACAAGGCGATGATGGACCTCTGGCTTTACTTCCACGTGCCGGTGTCCTTCGCGCTGCTCGCGGCGCTTTTTGCCCACGTCGTCTCCGTCTTCTTTTATTGGTGACGGCATCCGGCCCGTCGATGATCGCGCCTTGACCCAGAACCTTTCCCACCGCGGCGACGCCCATGCAGGTTGAGGTCACCTTCCTCACGCGGCGCGGCGCCGACGCCATCATGCGCAAGTCGCAGACCGTGACGGCCGAAGTGATCCGCTTCGGGCGCGGCAGCGACAACGAGGTGCAGCTTCCCGATATTCGCGTCGGCCTGCATGCGGCGGCGCTGACGGAGCGCGAAGGCGGGCTCTTCGTCGAGCAGACGGGCGACGTGCCGCTGCGCATCAACGGCGCCAGCGCCATCAGCGCCACCGTGCGGCCGAACGACCGGATCCATCTCGGCCCCTATGAGATCGTCATCCTCGAGCCGCGCCAGGGCCATGACGCGGCGCTGACGGTCGAGCTCGTCCAGAAGCTCGGCGATGCGATGGAGCGGCTTCTGAGCGAGAGCCGGATTGGCCTCGCCCAAGCGGGATGGAGCCGGCGGCGCTGGGCGTGGGCGCTCTTTCTCCTGCTGGCGGTCGTGGGGCTGGCGGCGCCGCTCGCGGTCCATCCCCTGGGCCGCGCCGTCACCTCGATCATGGCGGTCCCGCCGATCGGCGCCGTCAACTATGTCACGATGTCCTGGGACACCGGCGCGATCTCCAATCCGCACCGCTTCTTCGCGCAGGATTGCGCGACGTGCCATCGCGGGAACTTCACGCGCGTCGCCGACACCGCGTGCCTCACCTGCCACGCCGACATCGGCAATCACCTCGCCGCCAGCCTCGATGTTGGCCCTGCGCGCCAGGACCTCGCGGCGATGCGGTGCGCCGACTGTCACCAGGAGCATCGCGGCCTGCGCGGGCTCGTCATCACCGCGGATGCGCTCTGCGTCGATTGCCATGCCAAGCTCGCCGAGACCGCACCCAAGGCCGATGTCCGCGACGTGACCGGCTTTCCCGCCGGCCATCCGCAGTTCCGCGCCACCGTAGTCGCCGATGCGGCGAAACCCACCTTCGCGCGCGTTGAGATCGGCACCAAGCCCGCGCCGGAGGATCATTCCAACCTCATCTTCTCGCATGCGGCCCATCTCGTCGCGACCGGTTTCCTCACGCCGTCCGGCCACAAGGTGATGGTGTGCGCCGACTGCCACGTGCCCGAGCCGAGCGGGCAGGGCTTCCAGCCCATCACCTTCGAAGGCCAGTGCCATTCCTGCCACGATCTCAAGTTCGATGCCGATCTGCCGTGGCGGGAAGTGCCGCATGGCGATGCCGCCGCAGTGAAGACCGCGGTTGAGGATTTCTATGGCCGCATGGCGCTCGATGGCGGCGTGCTCGATCCCGACGCGCCTGCGGTCGTGCGCCGCCCCGTCGGCACGCCGCTGCCCGAGCCGTCCGAGGCGCCGCGCCGCGAAGCACTCGCCTGGGCGGCGCAGCGCGCCAACGATGCGACGGCGATCATCTTCGACGACAAGCGCGGCTGCGCCTATTGCCACGTGACCGACCGCAGCGCCGGCGCCTTCACCGTGGCGCCGGTCGTCATGCGCACCCGCTTCCTGCCTGAGGCCCGGTTCGATCATGCCAAGCACGCGGCGCTCGATTGCGGCCAATGCCATACCAGCCGCCAATCGGAAAAGAGCAGCGACGTCCTCGTGCCCGGCATCGAATCCTGCGTCTCCTGCCACGGGACCGAGCGTGCCGGCTTCAAGACGCAGTCGACCTGCACCTCCTGCCATGTTTTCCACCGGCAGGAACTGGGGCCGATGAAGACCGCGAGCGTCGGCCAATGACGAGGGAGTGCCCGGGATGGATCACGGCATGAGCACGCGGAAGCGGCGCCATCTCCTGTCCCACCCGCTGTTCAAGGCGGGCATGGCGGTGCTCTCGGTGCTGTGTGCCGCGCCGTCCGATTGCGGCGGCGGCGGCGGCGGGTTCGGGTCCGGCAGCTACGCGGTCCCCGACCAGACGACGGCGAGCCTCACCGCCGCGCAGGTGCAATCCATCGTCAACCAGGCCGCCAACGAAGCCGTGGCGCGCAACGCGCCGGCGGTGATCGCCGTCGTGGACCGCGTCGGCAACGTGCTCGCCGTGGAGCAGATGACCGGTGTCGCGACAGTGGCGACCGGTGCCACGTGTACGACGGCGCCGTGCGCGCTGGTCACCTCCGGCACCGGTGCGGTCGGCGGGCTTGAGGGCGTGGTGGTGTCGAGCGCGCTGGGTGCGATCGCCAAGGCGATTACGGGCGCCTATCTCTCCTCGGGCGGCAACGCCTTCTCGACGCGGACCGCCAACGAGATCGTGCAGCAGAACTTTCCGCTGCAGGATAACGGCCAGCCCGGTGGCCCGCTCTTCGGCGTGCAGCTCAGCCAGCTGCCGTGCTCCGATCTTGGCCGGACGATGGCGGTAACGACCGGGCCGCATCATTCGCCGCTGGGCCTTGCCGCCGATGCCGGCGGGCTGCCGCTCT
Organism: uncultured Alphaproteobacteria bacterium; assembly: GCA_963832575.1. Classification (GTDB taxonomy): domain Bacteria; phylum Pseudomonadota; class Alphaproteobacteria; order ATCC43930; family CGMCC-115725; genus DATJLY01. The sequence continues at coordinate 1,005,992 of CAWHUT010000004.1, read as the reverse complement.
ATATGAACGGGGTGCTGGTCGGCGGCATCGGCGTGATGAGCACCGCGAGCTATTCCATCAACCCGAGCCGGCAGCTCGGCCCTAGCAACGACGAGGGCATCGCGCTCGCCGGCGTTGGCGGTTTCGCCGCGCCGGCGCAAATCCAGGCGCCCAATGTCGCGATCAACGGGGTGAGCCTCGACTATCTCGGGCCCACCACGCTGGCGGCCGCGGTCTCGGACGGAACGCCCGCTCTCAATCCGCCGATGCCGGTCGCGGTCGCGGGCTTCTTCGCCGGCACCGTTGTGGGCGGCCAGCAATACGGCTCGCCGGCATCGGGCATCGTTCCCGATGCGACGCTGCCGGGGGCGGCGCAATCCTATGCCGCCTCCGCCAGCGTCAATGTCTATGACATCGTCGACGATACCGGAGGCACGCCGACCAACCGCTTTGCGCCGACGGCGGGAACCTCGCCCGGGGACGGCAACGCGATCACCGCGGCGGAAGCCCAGGCGCTCGTTGGCAACGCGCTCGAGGTCGCCGACAATGCGCGCTCCGGTATTCGCATCCCCACCAATTCGCATGCCGAGGTGACCGCCAGCGTCGTCGATCTCGACGGCAACGTGCTGGCGATCGGCCGCACGCCCGATGCCCCGGTCTTCGGCGCCGACGTATCGCTGCAGAAGGCGCGCTCGGCCGTGTTCTTTTCCCGCAGCGATACCGAGAGCGCCTTCCACGAACTCTCGGCCATCACGGTCAATCCCACGATCGGTGCGCTCGCCATCGCGCCGAGCACGCCGGCCGATGGGTACAAGTATTACGCCAATGCCGAGAGCGTGAACTTCCCGGCATTGTTTGCCAGCGGCACCGCGTTCTCCGAGGTCGCCATCGGCAATCTCGCGCGGCCCTTCTTTCCGGACGGCCAGGAAGGCGAGGGCAACGGCCCGCTGAGCCTGCCGGGCGGCGCGTGGAGCGTGTTCTCGACCGGGCTGCAGACCGATCTCATCCACTACGATCTCGCCAAGCTTCTGGTGAGCGGCACCGTTTCGGCCGCCGGGTGCGGCAACGGCAGCGGTGGCAATGTCGTCGGCGCGACATCGGGAAACAATGCCCTGCCGGTCGATTCCAAGGGCATCACGCAGCTTGCCAACGGGCTGCAGATCTTCTCCGGCGGCTATCCGATCTTTCGCGGCAGTGAAATCGTCGGCGCGCTCGGCGTTTCCGGCGACGGCATCCAGCAGGATGCGCTCATCGCCTATCTCGGCATCCAGGGCAGCAGCGACATCGGCGTCTCCGGCGTGACCACGCTCGCCAACGCGCCGGCGCCGCTGCGCGCCGACACCATCGCGGTCACGCCGACGTCGGGCAGCGCCGTCAATCTCCTCTATGTCGTGTGTCCGCCGGCGCCCTTCATCAATTCCCGAGTCCAGACGCCATGCTCGTGACGCGCCGGCCTCTGTGCGTGCGTGGCGGGGTGATCGCGCTGCTGTTCTCGGCGGCACCGTGTCTCTGGGCGGCGGCAGCGGACGCGCAACAGGCACCGCCGGATCAGGAGCGGCGCATCCCCGACCAGCCGGTGCCGGTGCCGCCGCCGCCCGACCTCGGCAACCCCAATGCCATCCCGCCGCCCCAGCCGACGACGAGCGACACGTTCATCCCCGTGCCGGACCGCTGGCGCATCCTCGATGCGCTGGGGCGCTCGGAAAATATCTTCGACCCCTACAACACCAACACGCTCAAGGGCGACAAGCCGATTTTCGGCCAGGATTGGTTCTTCAGTATTTCCGCCATCAACGATCTTCTCTACGAGCCGGCCCGCGTGCCGACCGCAGTGGCGCCGCAAAGCAGTGCCCAGCCGCAATCGAATAGCGTTTTCGGGAAATACGGCCGCACGCTCGTCAGCGAGACGGCGCTCCTCGATCTCGATCTCATCAAGGGCGACACCGCATTCAAGCCGCCCGATTTCGAATTCCGTCTCACCCCGGCCTTCAATTTCAACCACACCGATGTCGAGGAGCTGGGCGTCATCAACGTCAATCCGGCGGCAGGATCGGTCCGCGACGACTCGTTCCCGGCGCTGCAGGAGGCGTTTGTCGACTATCACATCCGCAATGTCTCCGAGCATTACGATTTCGATGCGGTGCGCGTCGGCATCCAGCCGTTCTCCACCGATTTTCGCGGCTTTCTTTTCCAGGACAGCCAGCTCGGCGTGCGCTTCTTCGGCAACCGCGACAATAATCGCTGGCAGTACAACCTCGCGTATTTCCGCCGGCTGGAGAAGGACACCAACAGCGGCCTCAACGACGTCGACAAGCAACTGCGCAAGGACGACATCTTCATCGCCAACGTCTACCGCCAGGACCTGCCGGTTCCCGGCTTCACCTCGCAGATCACCTATGTCCGCAACGCCAATCACGAGGGCGGCGAGACCTATTATGACAATAACGGGTTCCTGGTGCGCCCGCTGCCGCTTGGCAATTTTCAGGGCTACAACTATGACGTCAATTATCTCGGCTACAACGGCGATGGGCATTTCGGGCGCTTCAACCTGACGCTGTCGTCCTATTGGGCCTTCGGTCACCAGGACAACAACGAGTTCAGCCCGTCGCCGACCAAGACGCCGCAATACATCGATGCCTTTTTCTTCGCGGCCGAGCCGTCGATCGATTTCGACTGGTTTCGCATCCGCGCCTCTGCGCTCTATGCCAGCGGCGACGGCAATCCGCAGGGCGGGCGCGCCACCGGCTTCGACGCCATCTTCGAGAACCCGCAATTCGCCGGCGCCGATTCGAGTTATTGGGTGCGCCAAAGCATTCCGCTCATCGGCGGCGGCGGCATCGCGCTCAACCAGCCCAACGGCATTCTCGCGGACCTGCGCTCATCGAAGGACGAGGGCCAGTCGAACTTCACCAACCCGGGATTGGAGCTCCTGGGCGTCGGCGCCGATTTCGACATCCTGCCGGAGCTGCGCGCGTCGGCGAATTTCAACTATCTGCGGTTCGTCAACACGGCGACGCTCGAATTCCTGCGCCACCAGAACAACATTCCCGACACGATCGGCTATGACATGTCGGTTGCCTTCACCTATCGCCCGCTCGATTCGCAGAATGTCATTTTCCGGGTGTCGGGCGCGGTGCTGGCGCCGGGGGCGGGATTGAACGCGCTCTATCAGACCGGCAACGCGACGCCGGCCACCGGCGGCAACTTTCTCTATTCTGTTCTCTTCAATGTGGTCCTGCGATATTGAGCGCGCGATGGTGCCGAGAGCGGTCATAGCCTCCCTCCTCGTGCTGTTCCTCGCGGTCGCGGGATGGTCGTGCCGCGCCGATGCGAGCGGCGAGCCGATGTTCCCGCCGGCGCCGGCGATGCAGACGCAGGCGGCAGCGGCGGCCAAGAGCGCCGGCTGCATCACCTGCCACACCGCGACCGATTCGCCGACGATGCATACGAGCGTAGGCATCAATCTCGGCTGCGCCGATTGCCACGGCGGCGATGCCGGCGTGATGCGCGCTGGTGTCATCGCCACCGGCAGCGACGCCTATCGCGACCTGACGGACAAGGCGCATGTCAAACCGCTCGATCCCACGGCCTGGAACTGGCCGTCGAGCGCCAAGCCGCGTGCGCAGCTACACGCTCCTCAATCGCGAATCGCCGGCGTTCATCCGCTTCGTCAATCCCGAGCGATTACCGCGTCGCGCGCGAAGCGTGCGGCGCCTGCCATCTCGGCATCATCCAGGCGGCCGAGCGCAGCCTGATGGCGACGGCGGCGCATGTTCTGGGCCGCCGGCGCCTACAACAACGGCATCATGCCGTTCAAGCACGCGCTACTGGGCGAGGCCTATACGCAGCGACGGGCAGCCAGCGAGCCTGATCGCTCCGGTCAAGCCGACGCCGGCGATGACGCACGACCACGGCATTCTCGCCCGGCTCAACCCGCTGCCGGCATGGGAGGTGATGCCGCCCGGCGACATCTTCCGCGTGTTCGAGCGCGGCGGCCGCGACATCGGCACCCAGTTCCCCGACATCGGCCTGCCCGATTCGAGCGGCGAATATTCAGACGCCTGGAAGAACCGGGCGGCCCGACATCCGCCAGTCCAACCGCGGTCCCGGCACCGGGCTCAGGATCTCCATCGCCGGTGCTCAACATCACCAAGACCCGGCTCAACGATCCCTTCACCTGGTTCATGGGCACCAACGACAATCCCGGCGATTATCGCAATTCCGGCTGCGCCGCGTGCCACGTCGTCTACGCCAACAACCGCGACATCGAGGCGTCGGGCCCCTATGCCAAATTCGGCAACCGCGGCACCAGCGCGAGCGTCGATCCGACCATTCCCCACGATGAAAGCGGCGCATCCGCTGAAGCACGTCATGACGGACGCGATCCCGACCGAGCAGTGCATGATCTGCCACATGCATCAGCCGAACCTCTTTCTCAATACCTATCTCGGCTACACGATGTGGGATTACGAGACCGCGGCGGCGCAGATGTGGCCGACGCAGCAGAAGCACCCGACCGCAGCGCAAGAGCGCGCCGTCCTCGACCGCAATCCCGAAGGGGCGGCGCCGCGCGGCAATTGGGCCGATCCCGCCTTCAGCGCCGATGTGAGCGAGCTCAATCCCGAGATCAAGGATACCCAGTTCGCCGACTATCACGGCCACGGCTGGAACTTCCGCGCCGTGTTCAAGCGCGACCGCAAGGGCAACCTGCTCGACGACGCCAACAACATCGTCCCGGCCAGCGATCCGGAAAAATTCAACAAGGCCGTGCACCTGGAATCCGATCCATGTCGAGTACGGCATGCAGTGCGTCGATTGCCACTTCGCGCAGGACGCCCACGGCAGCGGCCATATCTATGGCGAGGTGCAGGCTGCGATCGAGATCACCTGCGCCGATTGCCACGGCACCGCCGCGGGCTATCCCAACCTGCGCACGAGCGGCCCCGCCGCGCCGCCGGGTGGCACCGACCTGTCGCTGCTGCGCACCGCCGACGGGCGCAAGCGCTTCGAGTGGCGCGACAACCGGCTCTATCAGCGCTCGGCCGTCTATCCCAATCTCGAATGGGAGGTGACGCTCGTCAAGGACACGGTCGATCCGGCCAATCCGAAATACAATCCGCGCGCCGCCCGCGCCAAGCTCATGTCGACGGGCACGTCGATGAAATGGGGTCCTGGCGTTCCCGAAGCGCAACGCGCCCATTCCACGGACAAGGTGGCGTGCTTCACCTGCCACGTGTCGTGGACCACGAGCTGCGCCGGCTGCCATCTGCCGATCGAGGCGAACTGGAAGACCGCGCGGCACCATTACGAGGGCGGGGAGACGCGCAACTACGCGACCTACAACCCCGAAGTCGCGCGCTCAGGACATGTTCCAGCTGGGCATCGCCGGCACGATCAAGGGCAACATCATCGCGCCCATCGCCTCGCGTTCGGCGCTGGTCCTGTCGTCCACCAACATCAACCGCGAGCATATCTACGTGCAGCAGCCGCCGGTGTCCTCGTCGGGGTATTCCAGCCAGGCCTTCTCGGCGCATTATCCCCATACCGAGCGCCGCACCGAGACCAAGACCTGCACCGACTGCCACGTCTCCGCCGCCAACGACAACAACGCGATCATGGCGCAGCTCCTGCTGCTCGGGACAGACTTCGTCAATTTCGTCGGGCTCAACGCCTGGGTCGGCGAGGCGCACGACATCGAGGCGGTGCGCGTCACCGAATGGGACGAGCCGCAGGCGGTGATCGGCAGCTATCTGCAGAAATACGCCTATCCCGACGACTACAAGGCGCATCTGGCCAACGGTCGCGGCTGACGGAGGCCTATGGCCACTCCTCGCTCGATGCGCAGTGCATCCAGCTCCGCGGCGAATATCTCTATGTCTCGGAAGGGACCCGCGGCATGCGCGTCTATGACGTCGCGAGCATCGCCAACAAGGGCGTCTCCGAGCGCATCATCACCGCGCCGGTATCGCCGCTGGGCCAGGACACGCATATCGCCTCGGAGGATGCCACCTGCGTCGCCCTGCCGACGAACCAGCCGATCAATCCGTTGCGCAATGCCGGCAAGAACGAGACCGTGCTGCCCAACGTCGATTTCGCCAAGGTGATGCGCGAGGACAACGAAGAACAGCCCATGCATCCCATTTATACCTATGCCTACATCACCGATGCGAAAGAGGGGCTCATCCTCACCAATGTCGATACGCTGCAGGACGGCGAGCCGCGCAACAATTTCCTGACGCGCGCGCTCACCTGGAACGAGAACAATATCCTCAAGGGCGCGCGCCACCTGACGATCGCGGGAACGCATTGCTATGTCAGCGCCGATGCCGGCGTCGTGGAGCTTGACATGGCCGATCCGCTGCACCCGAAGGTCATGGCGGTGATCCCGATCGCCGGCGCGCGCGCGAGCATGGTGCAGTTCCGCTATCTCTTCGTCGCCGATGCGGCCGGGCTCGATGTCGTCGACATCACCGATCCGCGCCGGCCCGTGGTGCTCAACGCCGCGCACGTTGCTCTCAACCATGCCAACAGTGTGTTCGTGTCGCGCACCTACGCCTATGTCGCCGACGGCAGCGACGGGCTCGCCATCATCGATGTCGAGCGGCCCGACCATCCGCGGCTCTTCATGCACTACACCGCCGGCGGCAAGCTCGACGATGCCCGCGACGTGGTGGTCGCCGCGACGAACGCATCGCTCTTTGCCTATGTCGCGGACGGGACCAACGGGCTCAAGGTGATCCAGCTTCTCTCGCCCGCGAGCCAGCCGAATTTCTACGGCTTCTCGCCCGAGCCCAAGCCCGCGCTCATCGCCTGGTATCCGACCGCGTCGGCGGCCTTGGCCTTATCGCGCGGGCTCGAGCGCGACCGCGCCGTCGACGAGACCGGCCATCAGATCGCGGTCTTCGATCGCATCGGCTCGCGCCCCTTCACGCGCGGACGAGATGAAGAAGTTCTACCTCGGGCCGGACGGCAAGCTTTTCACCGTGACCGACAGCGTGAAGCCGGAGGATTTCGTGCCCGCCCGCGCCGACACCAAAGCCGCTCGCCGCTGAGCGCTATTTCGCTGCGCCGGCCTCGTGCCTCAGGGTGAGCATCGCCGCGCCGGCCGGCGAGGCCAGGACGACGGCGTTCTGCTCGATATGCTGCACGATCCAGCCTTCGATCGCGTCGCCTTCGCCGACCTCGAAACGTCGATTGCCGGCAATCTCCACGACAAGCGCGCGCCGCGCGGTGCCTGCCACGACTAGCCCCTGCAACCGGTACCGGCTCGCGATGCCGCCGCCGGACTGGGCGGACGCCGCGCTCGCCGCCGGCCGGCGCGACGGCGAGAACAGCGGCCGCTCGACCGTTGCGGCATAAGCGGCAAAAGGCGGCAGGCGCGCGAGCGCCGGGCCATCGTCGCCGGCCGGGGCGGATACGGGCACGCGCGCGACGGACGCGCGGCCGGGCAGGAACGGCCACATCGCCAGAAACAGCACGGCCGCGTTCGCCGCGACAAGCGCTGCCGCGAGGGGGCGGATCGCCGGCCATCCCCGCATCATGCCGGCGGCCCCGGCGTGAAGCCCGACACGTCCACCTGAAATTCCAGCGGCGCGGGCGGCGCGGCCGGCCGCACCGCGCGCGACTGGATCTGGAGGTTGTCGGCATAGAGCAGCGGCCGCGATGTCTCGATGGCATAGAGCAGGCGATCGAGCGCCGTGATGTCGGCGCGCGCCTTGAGGCGCACGCTCATGCGGCTGGCACCGCCCAGCGTCTCCGGCTGCAGCACCTGAATGAATTCGATCTCCACCTGCGCCGCGGTTGCGGCGTGCTTCAGCGTTTCCTGCAGGAGCGCCGGCGCCTGCGCATCGGATGCCGCGGGGAAGAGTACCGCTTGGGCCGCGGTGGTGGATGCGGCTTCTTCCGGCGCGCGGACGAGCGCGCGATCGCGCAGCAGCGCGCCCTCCGCCGTCGCGAGCCGCAGCGCGCCGCCGCCAACGACAGCGCGATAGGCCGCGACCGGCCCGAGCCACAGCCCGCCCAGAAGCGCGAGCAGAATGACGATCGCCGCGGCGCGCGACAGCGTCATGGCTTCGGCTCCGGGAGAGTGGCCGAAAGCTGGAAATGCTCCAGCCCCGTGACGGGGTCGCGCATGATGGTCGAGCGGAACACGACGTTCGCGAAAGCGCCGCTTTTTTCGAGCGCCAGCGCCAGCGTCGCCGCCGAAGGCGAAAGCCCGTCCAGCGTCACCTCGTGGCCGGCGATGCCGAGGGATATGAGCCACGACCCGTCCGGCACTGCCTTGGTCAGCGCATCGAGCACGCCGACAAGCGGCGGGCGCGCCGCTTTGAGGCGCAGCGGTCCGGCGGTGCGCTCGGCATCGCGGCGGGTACGCTCCTGCGCGGCGCGGATCGCCTGGACTTGCGGTTGGAGCGCGGCGATCTCGCGCTCGACGGCGGCAAGGCGTATCTGGTCGTGCAGGATGGGCGCGGCCAGCGCCGCCACGGCGAGCACGGCCAGCGCGAAGACCAGCGCGCGCTCGCCGCGACCCAGAGCGGGGCCGCGTCCCAGCGCCGCACTGGACAGGACGAGCGGTATCTCGCCGACCGCGACGGAAACGGATTTGGGCCGCAATCCCGCGTCGGCCAGCTCGGCGCAGATCGCGGCGACGACCTCGCGCGGCACCGCGGCGATCTCGACCTCGATCGCGCCGTTGGTGGCGCGGCCGATGACGCGATGGCGGAAATGAACGCGCTCGGCCGGGAAGGGAAAATGGCGCGCGATCTCGAAGCGGAGCACGCGCTCGATCTCGCTCGGCGCCATGGCCGGCAGCATGATGCGCTTGGCCAACACGCGCTCGGGCGGGATCTCCACCCTGACTGTGCCGCTGCGGACGAGGCGCCGCAGGGTGGTCCGCACGGCGGCGGCATCGGATGTGGCGCGGTCGATCTGCCCGAGCAGGCGTTGGCGCTGGCGCAGGATCCAATAGCGCTCGCCGGTTTCCACGATAACGGCATTGCGGCTGGTGACACCGAGTTGCCGCGTCGCATCGGCATAAAGCCCGCGCAGTTCCGACCACCACCACAGGAGCGCGCGCTCCGCCAGCGTTCGGATACCCGTCCCCTTGGGTGCGTTGTCGGCGGCGGCGGTCATGCGATCAAGGTCCTTGCCGATGCGACCTTATCAGAATCCGCGCGGGCTTTCACCGGCGCGCCGTCGCCGGCGCCGGCGTGCGCCAGGCGATCACCGCATAGGGACGGCCGGGCTGCCCGGTCAGGCGCACCTGCAGCGCGGCACGATAGCGCGCGCCGTCGGGGGACGTCGCGGTGGCGCTGATGGTGAAGTCGCGGGCCGGGCTCACCATGAGATAGGGAAATCCCGGCAGGGTGCCGAAGCCGCTGCTCAGGGGCTCCATCTCGCGCCAGCTTTGCCGCGCCTCGAGATAGGCATCGACCAGCGCCGGCGTTGCGCCGGGTAGCGCCAGCAGCACCGTCCGCGGCGCCACCTCCGGATCGACCGCCGCGGCGCCGGTCGCGACCGTGACATCGTCGGCGATCGCGGCATAGAGGCGGTCGCCGATGCCGGGCAGGGCGGCCAGCTCCTCCGGCGCGGTAAAGAGCCGGCCTGGCGCCGGCGCCTGATCGCCGGCGAGCGTCAGCGCACACGGCGATTGGCCGCTGCGGCGCTCGACGACGCGGCAGGCGATGAGCTGCGCGTCCTCGCGCGGCCGCCCCACGGCTTCGAACAGGCCCTCGATGAGCGCGGGCGGCGCCTCGTTGATGTCGATCTTGCCGGCCTCGTCGGCGATGGCGATGGCGACATTGACGGGGCCGTCCGGCCAGGTCTCGACGGTGCCGTCGAAGATCGTGGTGCCGGCGGCGCGCCGCACCAGGAGGTGAGCCAGGCCGAGCTGCGTTCCCCCTTCGGCCGCCTGGCGCACGCGCATCGCCGCCACGTCGTTGCGCGCGATGACGGTCTCGCTGCGCGTGGTGAAGCTGGCCGCCGCCAGCAGCACGAACACGATCGCCATGCCCCACAGCACCAGAATGACGACCGAGCCGCCCTCGTCTCCGGTGGGGATGATGCCGCGCCGCCGCATCTCACTCCGCCGCCGCCCACAGCCGCACGATAAGCGGCGGGCGTGCGAGCCCGTCGCCGGTGTCGAGGATGATACGCACGAGGAGCGGCGGCGCGACCGCGTCGTCCCAATGGTCTTGCCATTGCGGCTGGGCATCGGGCGTCGCCCGACCGAAATAGGCGATACGCAGATCGCTAAGACGCGGTGCGAGGACTTCGCGCTGCACATCGAGCGCTCCGGTCGCCCCGACGCGTCGCCGCGTCAAAACGAGCGCCCGATCGCCGCCGCGCGCCTCGAGGGCGAGATCGATGCGATAGATCCCGGCGCCGCCGTCCTCGGCGAGCGTGCGGAAGCGCAGGCTCTGCGGCCCGCCGACGAGCGCCGGCGCGGCGGGCGGCAGCGACGCGGCGAAGATGGTGCCGAGATCGCGCTGCAACAGCGTCTCGATGCCGCGGCGTGTATCGAGCCGCGCCGCCTGATCCGACAGGCGGCCGAGGCCGAGCGCCGCAAAGCGCATGCCCTCGAGCATCAGGAGCGAGACGACGCCGACGAGCGCCAGCGCGACCAGCACCTCGACCAGCGTGAACCCCCGGGCCCGCGCGCGCTGCGTCATGGCGCGACCGTCGCCAGCCGCAGTGTTTGCAGCGCGATTTCGCGCTGGCGCAGGCCGTCGCGCCAGGCGACCTGGGCTTCGATGCGATAGAGCGTGAGCGCGGAGGGCGGCGCCGCGTCGAGTTCCTTGTCGTCGAAGCGCGCGGTGGTGACGCGCCAGGCGAAGCGGCCGGCGAAATCCCCATGCGTCTCGCCCGCGCCGAGCGGCGTCGTGACGCCGGCGGCGGCGAGTTTTTCTTGCGCGAGCGCCAGCGCGGTATCGACATCGCCGGCCGCGTTGTGGCCGAGAAGGCCGTTGCTGAAGACCGTGGCGGCGGTGCCCAGCGCCAGGCCGACGATGGCCAGCGCGAAGAGCACCTCGATGAGCGAGAAGCCGCGCGCGAAGCGGTCAGGGCACAAGGTCGGCACGGCCGGTGATCGCTTCGACCGCGATCTCGCGGTGGGCTGCGGCGCTGCGCAGGATGAGGCGCCCGCCCGAGGAGCGGCCCGACGGGAAGAAGGCTATGCGCGCGCCGCCCCTGACCTCAACGGAAAGATCGCCGGCGGCGGACAAGCGGTGGGGCGCACCGTCGACGCGATAGAGATTGGCCGCGGCGGTGAAGGAGACCTCGCGGTCTTGCGCGATCGCGGCCGAGCGCGCGGCGGCCAGCGCCGTGCGCACTTCGAGCGTGGCGCTGGCTAGCGACGCGGCGGGCGTGCGCCGGGCGAGCAGCGGCAGGGCGATCGCCACGACGACGCCGAGGATCGCCAGCACGATCATCACCTCGACGAGGGTGAAGCCGACGATGCGGCGCCGGTTACGCGGCAATGTCGTAGACCTCCAGCACCGTCCCGAAGATCGCGAGCGCGATGGCGCCGATGATGAGGCCCAGCACCACCATGCTCAGCGGTGCCACGAGCCCGATCCATTCGCTCGCGGTCGCCTCGATCTCCTTGCGCAGGATGTCGCTCGCCTTGAGCAGCATGGGCGCGAGATCGCCGGTCTCCTCGCCGATGCGCACGAGCTCGAGCGCCATCACGGGCATGAGGCGCGACTCACCGAGCGCAGCAGCCACGCCGTCGCCGCGCTCGATCGCGCGCCCGGCCTCGGCGAGCCCGGCCTTGAGCGCGGCATTCGCCGTCGCCTCGCGCGCAGCGGCGACCGAGGCGGGCACCGCCACGCCGGCCGCCACCAGCGTGCCCAGGAGGAAGGTCAGCCGCTCGGTCTCGACCTTGCGCAACAGCGGCCCGATTGCCGGCAGCGCCAAGAGCCGCCGATCGACGCCGATGCGGAACGCGGCATCGCGGCGCTTCACGAAATAAAGCGCCGTGGCCGCGAGAACGATCGCGGCAACCGGTGCGGCATAGATCTGGAAGAGATGCGAGATGCCCAGGAGCGCCCGCATCAGCACCGGTGGCTCATGGCGGAAATCGGCCAGTAGCGGCTCGAAGCGCGGGATGACGAAGCCGAGCAGGAAGGAGAGCGAGAGGCATGCCACCACGAGCACGCTCGCGGGATAGATGAGCGCGCCCGTCAGCGACTGGCTGATCGTGCGGTTGCGCTCGAGGATCGCGGCCAGGCGTTCCAGCGCGCCGGCGATGTCGCCACGCGCCTCGCCGGCGGCGATTACCATGGCGTAGGGCCCAGCGAACCCGTTGTGCTCGACCACGGCGCGCGACAGGGGCTCGCCGCGATTGACCGCCGCCAGCAGCGCCTGCGCCAGCTCCGCGCGGCGCGAGCGCGAGCGGTCGCCGGCGATCAGCCCGAGCGCGCGATCGAGCGCCACCCCTGCGCCGAGAAGGGCTGCAAGCTGGCGCGTAAAGAGGATGAGCTCGCGCGGTGGCAGCCGGCGCGGCTGACGCGCGCGGCGCGCGGCCCCGCCCGCCGGCGCGATATCGATGGGGAAGCTGCCGGCGGCCTGGAGATGCGTCACCGCCGCGCGCGCATCCTCGGCGACGAGCTCGCCCTCGATCTCGCCGCCACTCTGGCGCAGGGCGCGGTAGCGGAAGCGCGGCACGTCACGCCGCTCCCGTCACGCGCAGGATCTCCTCGAGCGAGGTGATGCCGGCCATGGCCTTGTCCAGCCCGTCGCGCCGCAGCTCGACCATGCCGCCGGCGCGCGCGGCGGCCATGAGCGCCGGCATGCCGGCGCGCTCGATGATCAGCGGATGGAGGCGCTCGTCGACCACGAGAAGCTCGGCGATCGCCGTGCGCCCGCGATAGCCGGTGCCGGCGCAGGCGGGGCAGCCGACGGCGCGGTAGAGAAGCGGCTCGGCGCCGGCGCCAGCGGCAAGGCCGAGGCGCTCGACCAGCGCCGGCGGCGGCGCATAGGCCTCGCAGCAGAGGCGGCAGAGACAGCGCACGAGGCGCTGCGCCACCACGCCGCGCAGCACCGAGGCCAGGAGATAATCTTCGAGCCCCATGTCGAGCAGGCGCACGAGGGTGCTCACGGCATCGTTGGTGTGCAGCGTCGACAGCAGCAGATGGCCGGTGAGGCTCGCCTGCGCCGCGATCCGCGCCGTCTCCAGGTCGCGGATCTCGCCGACCAGCAGAATGTCCGGGTCCTGACGCAGGAGCGAGCGCAGGAGGTTGGCGAAATTCAAGCCGATCGCAGGCCGCACCGGGATCTGGTTGGCGCCGGGGAGCTGGTATTCGACGGGGTCCTCGACCGTCAGGATCTTCTTCTCGCGCGTGTTGAGGATTTGCAGCGCGGCATAAAGCGTCGATGTCTTGCCGCTGCCGGTCGGGCCGGTGACGAGCAGCATGCCGCTCGGCAGCTCCAGGAGCTTCAAAACGGCGTGCCGCAGCGCCGGACCGAAGCCGAGCTCGGCCAGATCGAGCGGCGCGCGCTCGCGGTCCAGGAGGCGCATCACCACGCTCTCGCCATGCAGCGTCGGCACGATCGAGATGCGCAGGTCGATCTCGCGGCCTTCCACCACCATCCGGAAGCGTCCGTCCTGCGGCAGCCGGCGCTCGGCGATGTTGAGCGCTGCCATTACCTTGATGCGGCTGACGATGTTGTCGTGGAGGCCGGCCGGCGGGGGCGCAATGTCGCACAGCATTCCGTCGATGCGCAGACGCTGCACGACGCGATCGGGGCTCGCTTCGATATGGATGTCGGAGGCGCGCATCGCCGCGGCCTGGGCGATGAGCCGGTTGACGTAGCGGATCACCGGCTCTTCGCTTGCCAGATCCTGGAGGCGCTTCACATCCTCGCGCGCGGCAGCGCCGTTTGACGGTCCGGGGCTGCGGCGGTCGAGCGCGGCGTCCTCGCCGAGGCCGTAAAGCCGCGTGAGCGCGGTGCCAAGCTCGCTTGGCACCGCGGCCCACGGCAGCACCGGCCGGCCGACGGCGAGACGGACCGCCTTGATGGTATAGGCATCGGTCGGATCGGCCATGGCGAGCGCCAGGCCCGCCGGCGTGTCGGCGAGCGGCACGGCGCGGGCGCGGGCGAGGAAATCGGGCGCGAGCTCGGCGGGGAAAAGCGCCGCGGCGGGATAGTCCGTCGCGCCGGCGAGCGGAATGCCCAGGAACTCGGCCAGGCATTGCGCCATCTCGCGCTCGCCCATCATGCCGAGCCGGGTGATGATCGTGCATTCGCTCTCGCCGCGCTCGCGCCGCAGCGCCACCACGCGCTCGCGATGGACCGCGTCGAGCCGGCCGCGCTCCATCAGGAAGTCGACGAGTTCCATGACCCGAGGCTGCCGAGCGCCGAGCGCGCTCAGAGAAACTTCGCGTGGATGTCCACGGTCGACTTAAGGCCCAGCCGGGAGAGATTGTCGTTGAGCCAGGTATCGGCCTGGGCGCGTCCGACGTCGCGCAGATGAGTGATGAATTCCCAATCGGCATTGAGCTTGCTGGCAACGCCCAGGCTGGTCATGAGCTTGTCGTCGGAAATGCCATGGATCAGCACATGCTTCAGCGTGCCGTCGTCGATGTGCCGATCGGCGATGAGGCGGGTGACGAAGCTGATCGCCCGCATCTCCCGCATGAGCGAGGAATTGAAGCTGATCTCGTTGATGCGGTTCAGGATCTCCGAGGCGGTGCGCGGCAGCTCCTCGCGCACCAGGGGATTGATGTGGACGATGACGATGTCGGAGCTTTTGCAGGCATAGATCAGCGGGAAGAGCGCGGGGTTCCCCATATAGCCGCCGTCCCAGTACGCCTCGCCGTCGATCTCCACCGCCTGGAACAGGAACGGCAGGCAGGCCGAAGCGAGCACGGCCGAGGCGCTCAACTCGTGATGCTCGAAGATCTTCACCTTGCCGCTGCGCACGTTGGTGGCCGACAGGAACAGCTTCACCGGGCAGTCGGCGCGCTTCAGCACCTCGAAATCCACCGACTGCTCCAGCACGTCGCGCAGCGGGTTCAGATTCATCGGGTTGAATTCGTAAGGTGACATCAGGCGCGTCATCAGGTCGTACATGACGAACGCGGGCGACCAGCGCAGCGAGTTGCCGCCCATCATCCGGTCGAACGGGCTCGGCTGCAGCGGGCTCATCATCGCGGCGTGGCTGATGCGCCGCCAATAGCCGGTGAGCGCCTTGCGCGCGCCTTCGCGGCCGCCGATGGTCATGCCATAGGCCAGGACCGCCGCGTTCATCGCGCCGGCGCTGGTGGCGCTGATCCCTTCGAAGGCGATCCGCTCGTCCTCGAGCAGCCGGTCGAGCACGCCCCAGGTGAAGGCGCCATGCGCGCCGCCGCCCTGAAGCGCGAGGTTCACGGTCTTGACGGCGGCATGCGGGGGGCTTGGCGTCCGCCGCGCCGCTTTCGCGCCCGCTGCGGTCTTGGCGGTGCGATCCCGCGGCGAAACATCATCCATGGCCGGCCCCTCCCGATCGTCGCGTCAGTGCGCCACCCAGCCTCCGTCGATGGGAAGCGCCGAGCCGGTGATCGAGGCTGCGGCATCGGTGCACAGGAAGGTGGCGAGCGCCGCCACCTCTTCGATCGTGACGAATTTCTTGTTCGGCTGCGGCTCCAGGATCACGTCGTGGATGACCTTGTCGCGCGGCATATTGTAGGCCTTGGCCTGATCGTCGAGCTGCTTTTCCACGAGCGGCGTCCACACATAGCCGGGGCAGATCGCGTTGCAGGTGATGCCGAGCTCGGCCACTTCGAGCGCGGTCACCTTGGTCAGGCCGACCATGCCGTGCTTGGCCGCGACATAAGCGGATTTGAAGGGCGAGCCGACGAGGCCGTGGGCGGAGGCAATATTGACGATGCGCCCCCATTTGCGCTGCTTCATGCCGGGCAGCGCCGCGCGCGTTGTGTGGAACGCCGAGGAAAGATTGATGGCGATGATCGCATCCCAGCTCGCCACCGGGAACTCGTCGATCGGCGCGACATGCTGGATGCCGGCATTGTTGACGATGATATCGACCTTGCCGAAGGCTTTGGCCGCATCCTGCACCATGGCTGCAACCGCGTCGGGCTTGCTCATGTCGGCGCCGTCATAGGCGACCTTGACCTTGAACTCTGCCGCCATGTCGCTGCGGATGCGCTCGATTTCCTTGGCGTCGCCGAAGCCGTTGAGCATGACGTCGGCGCCTGCCCGCGCCAGCGCCTGGGCGATGCCGTGTCCGATGCCGCTGGTCGATCCCGTGATGATCGCAGCCTTGCCGGCGAGCGAATGCGCGCCCGTGGCTGCCGTCGATGTCGTGGACGTGGTGGCCATGATGGGAAACCTCGATTGCGTTACGCCGCTGCCGGCAAGCTGCCGATCGGGACTCGCCGCTTGTGCCGCTTCATCGCGCGTCCGGGCTGGGATAAGGAGCGAACCGGCCTGGGGCGGCGCTCAGGACGACTATCTTATGGGTAGCGCACAGACTACCGCAATGACAAAAACTTGCGCAGGCGTCGCGGGTTCGCCACCTTCGGCGCCGGCATTTTCGCGGCGGTGGATGGGCGATGAGTGCGTTCGATTGGTTGACGCTCGTGGCGCTCGCTGCCGTCGCCGTGGTCATCGGCAGCTTCGTGGCCACGCTGGCGCTGCGACTCCCCGCCGGGCAGAGCCTTAACGGGCGCTCGCACTGCCCGCAGTGTGACCATGTCCTGGGGCCCGGCGATCTCGTGCCGCTGGCGAGCTGGGTTGTGCTGCGCGGCCGGTGCCGCCATTGCGGTGCCGCGATCTCGGCCTACTACCCGATCGTCGAGCTCTTGGCGCTGGGCATCGCGGTGTGGGCGGCATCGATCGCGTCGGGATGGCTTTTGTGGGCGAGCTGCGTCTTCGGCTGGACGCTGCTCGCGCTGACGCTCATCGACTGGAAGTATTTCGTTCTGCCGGACGCACTGACCTTGCCGCTGGTGCCGGCGGGGATCGCGGTCGCATGGTTTGCCGCGCGCCCTGCGCTCATTGATCATCTCATCGGTGCCGTCGCCGGGTATCTCGTCTTTGCCGCGATCGCCTGGGCCTATCGGCGCTGGCGCGGGCGCGAGGGGCTGGGCGAGGGCGATGCCAAGCTGCTGGCGGCGCTGGGCGCCTGGGTCGGCGCCAGCGGTCTGCCGAGCGTCGTGCTGCTGGCCGCGCTCATGGCGCTGGCGGGTGCGGGGGCGTGGTGGCTGCGGTACCGGCGGCCCGCGTTGGGCGACCGGGTGCCGTTCGGTCCGTTTCTCGCCGTCGCGGGCTGGCTCGTCTGGCTCTATGGGCCGTTGTTCGGCTGAGCCTGCGCCATGACCTTCTGAAAATCCCTGAGCGCCGCTACGAATTTCTCCGGGCGATAGGTCTCGTCGGATTGCAGCGCCTCATAGAGGCCGTTGAGCGAATCATTCATGGCCTTGGCCTGCGGCGGGCTGGCATAGCCCGCAAACTTCATCGCGCTGACGATAGAGGAGAGCGCCATCGTCGCCTGCTCGGCCTGGGGATAAACGGCGATGTCGCGATCGAGCCCCGCAGCGACGAGGCCGTCGGCCAGCGCGCGCATATCCGCGCGGGTGAAGTCGTGGCGCGCGAGCACATCCACGAGCCGGTTCGCGGTCTCCTGCACCACCTGCGCCTCGCGCAGCACCTGCGCCCAGTTTTCGGTGGTGGCGCGATGCAGTGCCCGCATGTGGTCGGCTAGGGTCTTGGCTTCGGCCGGGGCGACGCGCGCGGCAATGATGCGCAGCATCACCTCATTGGCGTCATAGAGCATCGGCGTGCCCGGCGGCAGCCCGGTCGCGGGCTGCGCCTGCCAACGCAAGAGGTTCATGCCGTGATGGCAGGCGGTGCAGTCGAACAGCACGAGCTCGGGGAAGAGCCCGACCGGAGCATGCTTGGGATCGCGCAGCGCCGCCATGAACTTCACCAGGCTCATCGCCTGCCCGACCGCCCAGATCTGCACGTCGTTGACCGGGCCCTTGCGCGCGATGTAGCCCTTGTCGACGACGAAATGGGCCGGCTGCGCCGCGGTGAAGGTATCGAACTCGAAGCTCATGCGGGGATGGCCGGCGCCCATGATGCGGTGCGTGACGAAGCGCTTGTCGTCGCCGAAATGGCACGACAGGCATTTCTCCGCGCGCGCCCGCGGGTCCTCGGTGGGATAGAGTCCCGCCGCCAGATTCTCGGCGGTGGGTGGCGCCGGAGATGTGCACGCCGAGCCAGTTCTTGGCGCCGCCGTGACAGGCCTCGCAGCCGACTCCGTCGGAGATCTGGAACTGCGGACCGCGCAGGTTCTGCGGCACGTTGTCGGCATGGCAGTCGAGGCAGATCCCGGCAGTGCGGGCATCGCCCAGGCCGAGATTGCGCGCGATGCGCTGCGAGAGCTCCTCGCCCAGCACCGTATAGGCCTTGGCGTGCTTATCCTTGCGCGACCAGATGATGTATTCGTTCTGCGCCACCGACGAGCCTTTGAGGCGCTCCACCGCGCCGTGGCACGTGCTGCCGGCGCAGGAGGCGACGCCGAGATGCGTGGTGTCGGCTTGCGCTGCCGGCGTCTGGGCCGTGGCGTGAGGTGCCGGCGCGCTCACCAGCCAGCACAGCACCATCCCGGCCAGGCCGCGCAACAGGCCGCGCATCAGGATTGTCGTCATTGCCCCCCGCACCAAGGTGCTTCGCACGCGTGCCAAAGCTAAACGGGCGAGCGCGAAGATGCAACCGCGGCACCCCTTGGGGCGGTGCGCGGCGTTGCTGCGATCGATGCCCGGTGGTATGGAAGGCGCCCGGCGCCTGGTGACTGATGTCGAGGCTGAAGCTCCTCCTTTCCCAACACGTCGCGCTCCAGATCGCGGTGGCCGTGATCTCGGCGGCGGCGGCGGTTTTGATGGTCCATTACGTCGCGCCGCTCAGCCAGGCGGAGCGCTTCGTTGCCGAGTTGCGCATTGCGACGCTGCTGCCGCCCGAGAAGCAGGATCCCGACATCGTCATCGTCGCCATCAACGAGCAGACGCTGAAGCTCTTCCCCTATCGTTCGCCGGTCGACCGCGCGTTCCTGAGCAACCTCCTGCAGGTGATCGCCGCGCGCGCGCCGCGCGCGATCGGGCTCGACGTGCTGTTCGATCAGGCGACGGAACCCGCCAAGGACGCGGCGCTCAAGGAGACGATCGCCACGCTCAAGGTGCCGCTCGCGGTGAGCTACACCAGCGACCCCGAGCTCGTCGACCGGCGCCAGCTTATCTATCTCAACGATTTCCTGCCGCCCGAGCGCCGCGTCGCCGCCGAGATCGGCCTCGACACGTTCGGGACCGCGCGACCGGATCCTGCCTGCCGTCAAGGAGCGCGACGGCACGATGTTGATCGGCTTCGCGCGCGGCATCCTCGCCAAGGCCGGCGATCGCCACGCCGGACGCGACAGCCCGAGATGGTGCTGGCACGGCCGCCCCGACGCGAAGACCCTGCCGTTCCGCATGTTCCCGGCGCACGCGGTGCCGCTGCTTCCGGCTGCATGGTTCAAGGACAAGTTCGTGCTGATCGGCGAGGTGGTGAGCCTCACCGACCGCCACCGCACGCCTTTTGCCTCGATCCACGGCGGCAACGAGGGCAACCTGGCGGGCATCGAGATTCATGCCAACGCCGTGTCGCAGCTTCTCCACCAGGTGCCCGCGCGCAATCCCGGGCTCGCGGCGGAGATCGTGCTCGTCCTGGCGATGGCCGGCATCGGCGCGGTGTTGGGCGCGGCGAAGCTCTGGCTGGTGGCGCGCGGCGTGATCACGGTTCTGGTCTTTGCCGCGCTGTGGATCGGGGGCTTCGCCCTTTTCCACTTCCTCAGGCATCTCCATCGCCCTGATCAGTCCGACCATCGCCGGCGCACTGTCGCTCTGGGGCACCGACACGATCATGGGGCGCCAGGCCCGGCGCCAGCGCGCGTTCATCCAGTCCGCGTTCTCGCGCTACGTGTCGCCAAAAGTCGTCGATCAGCTCGTCAGCGATCCCACCCGGCTCACGCTCGAAGGCGAAACCCGGGAGATGTCGTTCCTCTTCACCGATCTCGAAGGCTTCACGACGCTGTCGGAGAAGGTCGATTCGCGCGTGCTGGCGCAGATGCTCAACGCCTATCTCGACGGCGTCTGCGCCGCCATCCTGGCGCTCGACGGGACCGTGGACAAGTTCATCGGCGATGCGGTCTTCGCCATCTTCAACGCGCCGGCCGACCTGCCCGACCATGCCGGGCGCGCGCGTGCGGTGCGCGCTGGCGATCGACCGGTTCTCGGAAGCCTTCCGCGCCGAACAGCACGCCAAGGGGATCCCGCTGGGCGTGACGCGCATCGGCGTCCATGCCGGCCGCGCGGTGGTCGGCAATTTCGGCTCACACTACGCGTATGCAGTACACCGCGCTGGGCGACACCGTGAATACCGCCTCGCGCCTGGAAGGCGTCAACAAGGTGTTCGGCACGCGCATCTGCATCAGCGAAACCGCGCGCGCCGGCGCTACCGGCATCCCCTTCCGCCCGATCGCGGTCATCGTGCCCAAGGGCAAGACCGAGCCGCTGGGCATCTTCGAGCCGCTCGACGAGGCCCGCGCCGGCTCGCCGTTCATGGTGCGCTATCTTGAGGCTTACGCGCTGGCCGAGCGGCGCGATCCCCGGGCGCTCGAATTGTTCGAAGAGCTGCACGCCCTCGATCCCGACGATATCTGCACCACACTCCATCTGGAGCGGTTGCGCGAAAGCAATGTCGGCGTCGAAATGGTGATGCACGACAAATAGGACGCGCGGTCCTATTCCGTCATGTAGTCGTAGACGACCTCGCCGAGGCCGAGGGTGAGGTCGGCCAGGAAATGCACCGCCGAGACCACCTCCAGCACCGGCAGCTCCGCCAGCGGTGCCAGCGCATGGCGCGCCAGCTCCAGTCCCGCCGGCCCGCTCCACGCGCCCTTGACGGTGATGTCCTCGAGCGAATAGCGCACGAGCTCGCAGATGCGCGGGCGAGCAATCGACATGCGGCACGATCTTGAGCAGGAACCCGGGCTCGACCATGGCGCGCGCGATCGCCGCCGCGTCGAGCGTCTTGTACTTGTAGCCCATCGTGCCGGTGGCGACGCGGATGCGGCCGTAATCGAGCGTGCCCAGCAGCGTGTCGGTCTCGACCTTGAACGAGACGTTGGCGAGCTTCTTGGGGAAGCCCCAGATCTCGCGTCCGGCGGCGATCGGCGCCTCGTCGTCGAGGAACATCGAATGGACGTAGCCGCCGGGTTTGCCCTGGAAGGTGATGGGAATCACCTGGCCGGATTCGGTGTAGTCGCCGAAGCCCGAGGAATCGGGCATGCGGATGAATTCGTATTTGACGTGCGGCGCCGCGATCTTGAGCGGCTCGGGCACGACCGCGGCGAGCGCCGCGGGATCGGTGCGGTAGGTGATGATGAGATATTCGCGGTTGATGAAGCGGTAGGGGCCGGGCGGATAGGACGGGCTCGTCAACGGCATCGCAAAGGCATTGCGCACCACGTCGTCGATCTTCACCGGCGCCCTCCTTGGCGATCGCCGCGCCTGCTGCGACTTTATGCGGGTGCGCGCGGGAAAGGAAAGGGGCGGCGGCGCTTCAGCGCGCGGCGATGAGGGTATTGCCGGGCTCGATGCTGCCGTCGAGCATGGCGAAGCGTCCTTCGCCGGTGCTGTTGCCGGCAATGCGCGGCCCCCACACATGCACCTCGATGCAGAGGGCGGGAATGTCGTCGCTCGGCTCGAAATCGAGACAAAGCGTGCTGCTCGCCACGCTCCAGCGCCGCACGGCAACCGTCGTATAGGCGTTGCGCGCCGGCTCCCAGCGCCGCATCAGCGCGCTTCCGTCTGGCCGCAGATAGGCCTGGAACACGACGCGGTCGAGGGTTTCGCGCGGTGGCCCCCTCGTGCGGCAGGAACAGCACGCCGCTCACGGTGTTGCCGACGAGCGCGTGGGACAGCGGCTCCGGCGTGCCGGGATCGCCGGCGCGGCCGGCCACCGGCGACGAGCAGTACGGCCGCGACAAGGGCCGCAGCGGCGGCCTTCCTGCGCATTCCCGTCTCCGTCATTTGCGCGGCGGCCTCGGCGGCGGCATAGGCCGCGCGCGCATCCTCGCGCGTGGGATCGGCCTCGGTCGCGTGGCGATAGGCATCGAGCGATTTCTGCTGGTCGCCGAGCACGCGCATAGGCGCGCCCCAGGCGCAGCCAGCCGTCGACGTCGCCGGGCTCGTGCTGCAACCGGTCGGCCAGGCGCTGCACCATCGCCGCGACCATGGCGGAGCGGTCGTCGGGCGCCATCTGCGCCGCCGCCGCGACGTCGGCCTGGGTCGGGCCCGGAGCCGGCCGGCGGCGCTGCCTTGGCGAGCGCGGCGCGGCGCTCGGCCAGCGCGGCGGGGCCGATGCCCATGGCGGTGGCGAGCCGGTCGATATTGGCGCGCAGTCCGGCAAGCCACGCCGCATCGGCGGGCGAATCGGCTTCGAGCGCGAGCCAGCGCGCGAGCGCGTCCTCGCCATGACCGTCCTGCGCTGCCGCGAGGCCGAGATAGAAGCGCGCGCGGGGATCGCCGGGATCGGCGCTCGAGCGCCGCCTCGAAGAGGCGCCGCGCCTCGGGCACGACCTTGCCGCCATTGGCGGTCACCAGGTCCTCGGCGGTGGCGGACTGCGCCGCCTGATCGCCGCCGCTCGCGGTCTTGGGGGCGAGCGCGGCGGCGCGGCGTTCGGCATCCGCCGCCTTCTCGGGCTCGCCGAGCAGGGTGTAGGAGCGCGACAGCAGACGCCAGCCGTCGGCGTCGTCGGGATCCTTCTGAAGCCGCGCCGCAAGCTGCGCCACCGCGGCGGTGAGGTCGTGCGGCGCCTCCGTGCGCGCGCGATCGAGGAGCGCATTGCGGTCGCCTGCATCCTCCGGTGTGCCGCCGCGCAGATAAAGCGCGGTCACGACGGCGGCGAACGGCACCAGGAGAAAAACCGCGATCGCCGGCCGCGACCGCAGAACGGTTTTGAGCCGCGCCGGGAACGCGTACGGCGCCGCGGGCCGCCGCTTGATCGCAAACCGCGCCAGCACCGGCGGCGCGACCAGAAGCCACGCATAAGCCAACCCCGCGCCCGACATGATCGCGAGGAAGTACAAAATCGTCATGAGTGAGTGATCGGTCAGCGCGCGCGTCCCGCGATCGGCGATGAACGACGGCGCGCACGCAGTTTGCGGCGCCACCCGCCGTTGACATCCTTTCCGCAGCAGGTGCATCGTAGGCACAAGAACTGCTTGTGTCCAGCAAGCGCGGGGGGCTTTACGATCGTTCGCATTTTCGCGCTCCCGCTTCAGGCGCGGCCGCGCCGCAGCTTCCCGGTCCTTACGGCGACAAGGCGTGGCGCGCCGCTGATCTTCGCCCTCATCGCCGTGATGCTGGCCGCCTGCGGCACGGAGAAGCAGGCGGCGCCGGCCGCTCCAAGCTCGCTTCTGACGGAGCCGTTGCGGCTGGGCACAAGCGTCAATCGTCCGCTGGCAGTCCTGCCGCCATCGCGTGAAGATGCGGGCGAGATGCCCGCGCCGATCATCGTGCGCGGCGCCAGCCCCTCCGCGCCGGCATTGCCCGCACCGTCCGCTCCCGGTGCAGCCGTGGCCGGTGGCGGCGACGTGACGCTCAATTTCTCCGGCGCCGACATCCGCGACGTGATCGCCGCGGTGCTGGGCGAGACGCTGAAGCTCAATTACGTGATCGATCCCGACGTCGCTGGCCCGGTGACGTTCAATGTGTCGCGGCCGTTGCAGCGGGACGAGGTCCTGCCGGCGCTGGAAGCAGTGCTGGAGAGCCGCGGCATCACCCTGGTTCAGTCGGACGGCATCGTCCGGGTGATGCTCGCGCACAACGACGGCAAACCGCGCGCCGCGGTGCCGATCGGGCCGCCCGGGCCGGGCGCGATCGGCGAGCGCATCGAGCTCTTCCCCGTGCGCTATGTCGCTGCGACCGACATCCTGCACGTGCTCGAGAAGATCCTGCCGCCGGGGCAGGTGATGCTGGCGAACGAAGTCGCAGCGGCTCGTCCTGGTGAAGGGCACGCGCGACGAGCTGCAGCTTGCCGAGGACACGGTCCGCGTCTTCGATGTCGACCAGATGCGCGGCATGTCCGTGGCGCTGCTGCCGCTGCGCAATGCCGAGGCGGCGACCCTCGTGGTCGAGCTCGATAACATCTTCACGGCCACGCGCAAGGATGCCGACACCAATATCATCCGCTTCCTGCCGGTCGATCGGCTCAATGCGGTGATGGTGCTGACGCGCCAGCCGCACTATCTCGACGAGGCGCGGGCATGGGTCGCGCGGCTCGACCAGACCCGCAACATGAACGAGCAGCGCGTCTACGTCTATTACCTGCAATACGGCAAGGCGGCGCAGGTGGCGCAGACGCTGCAAGGCGCGCTCTCCGGCATCAATGTCGAAGTGAAGGGTTCCGCGGTTGCCAATCCGCTGGGCATCGGTGCCGGCGGTGCCGATACCGGGGCCGCGTTTCCGCCGCCGGCGCCGGGGTTTCCGGTCCCGCCGCCGCTGCTGGCAAATCCTGCGCCGCTGGCAGCGCCGGCAGCGCCGACGCCGCCCGCCGCCGGCGCGCCGCCCACGGTGCGGATCGAGGCCGACGAGGCGCATAATGCGCTGCTCATCTCGGCGACGCCGCGTGACTATGGCCTCATCCGCCAGGTGCTCGAGGGTATCGACACGCCGCCCTCGCAGGTGCTGATCGAGGTCACCGTCGCCGAGGTCACGCTCAACAACACGCTGCAATACGGCGTCCAGGCTTTCCTCAATTCGCGCGGCCAGGCAGGCGGCAATGTTTCGGCGCTGCTGACCACCGGCAGTACCGCCACCGGCGTTACGCCGACGGTGCCGGGGTTCTCGCTTTCCCTCACCGCGGCCAATCTTCAGCCGCGCCTCATTCTCCAGGCGCTTGTCCGAACTCACGCAGACCAAGGTCATCTCGACGCCTCGCCTCCTCGTGCTCGACAACCAAACCGCGCGGCTGCAAGTCGGCGACGTCGTGCCGATCATCACCCAGTCCGCCGCCAGCCCGATCACCTCGAGCCCCTTGGTGCTGAGCAACGTGCAGTACAAGGAGACCGGCGTCGTGCTGCAAGTGACGCCGCACGTCAATGCCGGCGGGTTCGTCACGATGGAGATCAACCAGTCCGTGAGCGACGTGGTGCCTACCACCAGCTCCACCATCAATTCTCCCACCATCGAGCAGCGCCGGCTGACCAGCACGATCAGCGTGAAAAGCGGCCATTCGATCCTGATGGGCGGGCTCATCCAGGATCAGGACAATCGCAACTCCGCGGGGATCCCGTTTCTGCACGAGATCCCCGTGATCGGCGCGCTGTTCGGCAATCGCAACGACACGGCGGCCCGCACCGAGCTCATCATTTTCCTTACCCCCTACGTGCTCAGCAACGATGCCGAAGCGAGCGACATCACCACGACGGTGATGCGGCAATTCCGCGCCGTGCTCGACCGGTCCACCATGCCCATACCGCGCGTACCGCAGCTTTAGGGACCCGCGCCGCGGGCGCGTTGCTTTTGCCGTCCGGCAACCGGAAATCTCCAGAAATCTTTTGACGGGCCGGCGCGTTGGGGCGCATGCTGACGGCAACCCCATATCTGGAGGATTGTCATGGCCAATGCTGGTGGTGGTCCCGATTGGCTCTTCGACATGAGCAAATTCGTCGGCGATATGCGCACGCCCGGTGTCGATGTCGAGACGATCGTGGCAATGCAGCGCAAGAACATCGAGGCGGTGACGCAAGCACAGCAAGTCGCAATCGAAGGCGTGCAAGCAGTGATGCGCTATCAACTCGAAGTGGCGCGCCGCACCATGGAAGAATTCTCGTCGTTGTTTTCCGGATTCCTTCAGCCCAATGGTTCGATGGAGGACCGGCTGGCAAAGCACGCGGATTATTCCAAGACTGCACTGGAAAAAGGCCTGTCGAACGCTCGCGAGATCACCGATCTCGTGACCAAGGCAAATACCGAGGCGTTCAACGTCCTGACCCGCCGCGTCACCGAAGTCGTTCGAGGAAATCCGCGACCTCGCCGGCAAGCGCAACGCCGCCTGAGGCGGCGTCACCGCTCGGCGATCTCGGTTACCAGTTTGTTGAGGATAGCCTCGGCAAAGGCGTCGTAGCTCCGCACCGCGATCACGAATGATCCGGGGCCGCCGATCACGTTCTCCCGATAATAGGTGTCGAGGTCGGGCTCCAGCGTGAGGATCGGCAGGCCGTTGATCACCACGCCCGCCTGCACGGCGGCGTCGCGAGCCAGCGCCGCCGGTCGGCCGCGATTGTTGGAGCCGTCGCCCGAGATATCGATGGCGCGCCGCTCGCCGCGGTAGGGGCTGTGCGCGAGCAATTCCAGCGCAACATCGATGGCGCCGCTGAGGGAGGTGCCGCCGCCGAAAAGCTGGCGCGGCGCGGCGGCGATGGCGCCGGCCAGCGCATTGGCCGACGCCTTATCATGCACGAGCATCCAGTCGACGACGACCACATGGAGCGTCGGGCCGGTCCACTGCACCATCGCGACGGCAATGCTCTGGCGCGCGCCGGCGCCGATCGCCTGCAGCACCTGCGGCGTGCGGAAGGCCGCGGCATAACCTTGCTTCTGCAACTCGAAGCGCTCCTGGTTGACGCTGCCGGACGCATCGACCGCAAGCACGAGCTGGAGATCGACCGGCGTCTGCGCCGCTGCCGGACGCACCAGCACGCCGGCTAGGACGAGGAGCGCGAGCGCGGCAATCGCCCGCACGTCTCACCTCCCGCCCGGCTGATACGGCCCCAGGTCTTTGAGCGCCGCGGCGACGAAATCGTTGTCGACGACCTGATCGACGCTGATCTTGCCCTCGATCCACCCTTGCTGCCGATAGAATTGGAAATCCTTCTCCAGGCTGACCGTGTTGACATAGCCGTTGGGGTTGCACCCCTGCGGCGAGATCGCGCGATAGACGGCGGGATCCTTGATCGCGGTGTATTCGGTGAGGATGGCAATCACGTCCGCGGCATTGGGCCCGGCGAGCCGACCGCCGGCGAGCGCGCCATTGTAGTACCGCACCGCGCGCAGATAGGCGCGCATGAAGCGCCGCGCCGCGTCGGGCCGGCCCAAGGCGAAGGCGCCGGAATAGAGTATGACGGCCGCCTGGTGGTTCGGGTCGATCACGTCATCGCTCATCATCCGCACCGCCGCGCCCGCCTCGATCGCCTGCGTCGCCGACGGCTCGGCGGTGAGGCCCGCATCGACTTTCTTGTTGATGAGCGCGACCACGTGCTGGGGATAGCCGAGATAGACGGGCTCGATGTCGCCGAATTTCAGCCCGGCCTTCTTGAGCGCCTCGTTCATGGTCGAGTTCGAGCTCGCGCCGGGCGCGGTCAGCGCAACTTTCATGCCCTTGATGTCGGCCAGCGTCTTGTAGCGGCCGCTTTTCACCAGATCGGTGCGCACGAGAAGGATGTTGTGCCCATAGCTCGGCGGCGCCGATCCCGTGTCGGCGACGATGAAGACGTGAATGCCGCGGGCGGCGGCGCTGTAGAGGCCTGCCGAGGCCGCGCCGGATCCGACATCGAGCTGGCCCGTGCCCAGCGGCGCCACCATCATCGCGCCGGAATCGAACGGAATGGTCACGGCGTCGAGCCCTTCCGCGCGGAAATAGCCTTTCTTCTCCGCGATGAAGATGCCGACATCGCTGCTGGTGTTGGAGATGCCGATCTTGACCGTGACCGGTTCGGCCGCCGCCGCGCGCGCCAGGCAAGCCGCGATCACCAGCACCGCGCCGAGCGCCCGCAGACCGTTTCCGCGCCGGCTCCGCTCCATCATGTTCGCCTCCCCGTGGTCGTTTCTCATTGTCCTGCCCCCGTCGTTTGCCACGCCTCGATGAGGTCGCCGAGGCCGCGGAACAGGGGATTGAGCCGCTCGATTGCCGCCGCGTTCGCAGCAATCGCCTGCGCCATTGCGGCGACGATCGCCGGGTCCATCCGCGCCGACGCGACCAGCAGGTTGAGCACCCCCGGCTGCGCCACATCATGCCCGAGCCCGGGGATCGCCGCTGCCGGCACGACCGCGCGCCGATAGGCTGGAACGGCGGCAAGGACCCGCTCGAGCGCGCCCGGATCATAGGGCAGCACGCGCACGGGGATGCGCCGGCAGAGCTCGGTCATGACCTGGTTGGGGATCGGGCATTGCAACTGCGCATCGGCCTTACCGGCGGCAAGCGCCGCGGCGCCCGCGGCGAAATCGAGATAGACCGGCCGCACCTCGGTACAGCCGAGCGCATCGAGAATGACGCGTGCGTGCTGCGCCATCCCGCTCTTTTCCGGTCCGAACACCACGCGCTTGGCCGCAAGATCGGCGACGCCGGCGATCGCCGCCTCCGCGCGCACGATGAAAAACAGCGGACCGACATTCATCGGCGCCACCGCGGTCAGCGGGATCGGACGCGCGAAGGGCGGCTCGCCGCATGCCGGCGCGCGTCACCCAGTTGGCGGCCATGAAGGCGAAATCGAGCGTGCCGGCGTCGAGACGCTCGGCATTCTCGATGCTGGCGCCGGGCGATTCCTGCAACGACGATCGGTCCCAGCGCGCTCAAGCCCCCGAGCGCGGTCTTGAGCGCGAGCCCCTGGCTGTAGAACGTGCCGCCCCGCTCGGCGGTCCCGATGCGCGTCGGCATGGGATCACGGCACCTCCATCGCCATCACGCCGCCATCGACGAAGATATTCTCGCCGAGAATGAACGACGCATCGTCGGAGACCAGGAACAGCACGGCGCGCGCGGTCTCGATCGGCTGGCCCGGGCCGGTTGCACGAGATTGGTGATCGGCCGCGTCGGATCGAACGCGTCCTTGCCCACGGGCGAGCCGGTCTTGTTGGGCGAGATCGAATTGACGCGGATGCCGTGGGGCGCGAGCTGCACCGCCAGCGCGCGCGTAAGATTGGCGACGCCGCCCTTGGCGGCCGAATAGGCGATAGCGCGGCTGCGGCCGCGATAGCCCGAGGTCGAGCCGATATTGACGATCTTGCCGCCGGTGCCCTGCGCCACCATCTGGCGCGCGACGTGCTGGGCCATCAGGAACGGGCTCTTGAGCGTGACCGCGATCACCCGGTCCCATTCCTCCTCGGTGATGTCGAGGATGGTCTTGTTGTCGGAGATCGCGACGTTGTTGACGAGAATGTCGATGCGGCCATAGCGCGCGACCACCGCCTGCACGCAAGCCGCCACCTCGCTGGCGACGGAGACGTCGGCGCAAAGCGCCATCGCCGCGCCGCCGGCCGCCTCGATCGCCTGGGCCGTCGCCTCGCCGCGGCCGCGGTCGTTGTCGATGACGGCGACGCGCGCGCCTTCGGCTGCCAGCAGCTTTGCGACCGCCTCGCCGATGTTGCGGCCACCGCCGGTGACGATCGCCACCTGACCCGCGAGCTTCATGGGATGCCCCCTCGCCCGGAATGAGCCGCCACAGTATCGGTTAAAACCCGCCGCCAGAGAACCACATCGCCCGGTGGAAAGAATTGGACCGCGCCCCGCACCCGGTTTACAAATCGTTATGTTTCTTCCCTTGCGGCCGGCCTTGTGTTGTGGCGCGATGGATCATCCAATTCGTCGACAGGGGACGATCCATATGGACCAGCAGACTTCATCCACCGCAGACAAACGCGCCGTTCAATCGGTCGGAGACATCTACGCTCAGGCGGCACAGACCGCCACCGACTACATCCAGGCCTTTCTCGAAGTGCCGGCTCGCTCGATCGACGACTGGCAGGCGTATCACCGCACCTGGATCGACTGGCTCGGCCGCACCACCGAGCTCACCGCGCGCGCGACGCGCGATTTCGCGGGCTGCCACGACCTGCAGCAGTTTGTCGACATGCAGCGGCAATACGCCCAGGAAAGCTGACGGCACTTCCTCGAGGCGAGCACCCACATGCTGGACATCTCGACGCGCATGGCCGAGACCGCCGGCAACCGCATGGACGAGGAATTGAGCACGACCGAGAACCGCGTGGCCGAGGAAACGAAACGCCGGCGCGCGCCGGCGGCCTAGGAAGCGCGGATCCCGTCCTCTCCGCGCCGGGGAGAGCGGGCGGCTTCGTGCTCGATCGCGGCATTGAGCGCCGCGCCAAACATGACAGCGAAGCCGCTCACGTAAAGCCACATCAGCAATACGACGACCGCGCCCAGCGAGCCATAGGTCTTGTTGTAGGAGGCGACCTCTGTGACATAGAGCGAGAAGAGGGCCGACCCGATGAGCCAGAGGATTGCCGCGGCGACGGCGCCCCAGTCGGCCCACCGCCATACTCCGCGCGGGCGCGACGGCCCGAAACGATAGAGTGCGGACAGGCCGATCATGAGCAGCGCCACCAGCACCGGCCAGCGCAACGACGACGCGGCCATCCTGCTGAGATCGCCCAGGGGCAGAAGCGAGATGATGGCCGGGAGCACTGCGATAAGGGCGAGCGCCACCACCGCAAAGACGGTGGCGCCCGCCGTCATCAGGAACGCTTCCACCTCGAACGCGATGAAGCCGCGCTGTTCCGGTTCCTCATAGGCGATGGTCATCGCCGTCATCAGCGACGCCATGCCCGAGCGCGCGCTCCAGAGCGCGATGACAATGCTGATCCCCAGCGCGACGGAAAGCGATTTGTGCGAGGCCGCGGTGATGGTCTGGAGCTGGCTCGAGATGATGGAAACGGCCTCGCCCGGCATCACGCCGGTCATCGCCTCGACCTGGCGCTGAACGTCGCTCGTATTGAAGACGAGGCCGTAGAGTGCGATGAGCGCCGCGAACGCCGAGGGAATGGCGAGAAACGCATAAAAGGCGAGACCGGCGGCGACGATCGAGGCATTGGTGCGGGAGAGCCCGCTCTTCACCCGCAGCAGAAGGACCCACCCGTCGCGCCAGGGCCACCCGCGCAAAGGGATTTCCGGACGCATCATCGTCCGCCTCCTCGTCCCGAAGCCGCCCGTGTCGGAGCTTGTGCCGGACAACGCCGTCCGGCGCAAGATCGTTGCGTTCGCGCCGGGCGCAGGCCGGCCTTCAGTCCAGCGGCTCGGCGTCGATCAGGATGAAGGCCATGCGGCAGATCCTGTCGCTGCGGTTGGCCCAGGAATGGTGCGTGCCGCGCTGGATCAGCACGTCGCCTTGCTGCATTAGCACCTCGCCCTCATCCATCATCGCCCAGATCTCGCCTTCGAGTACGATCGCGTAGTCGACCGAATTGGTCTTGTGAAAGAGGAAGTGGCGCTGGCGGCCGGCGGCGCTGGTGTGGGCACCCTGGCTTGCCAGATCGATCGTGGCGATGTCGCCATGGGCGCTGTCGGGCGGAATCTCGGAGATGCGGAACACCGTGCCGCCGCGATGCTGCGGCGGCGTGGGCACGCGCAAGCCCGCGGGCGCCGCGTCTTCGTTGCCGCGGTTGGAGGCCGGGGCGCGGTCGGTGAGCCAGAGCAGGGTGCTCCAATAAAGCGGCGAGAACTGCGACTGCAGGACATCGGGCGCCGGCCCGTCCGCGACGATGATGGAGCGGCCGGCTTCATCATGGCCGGTGACGATGCGGCGGACGGGCTTGGGCATGACGATCCTCTTGGGCGGGTTGGGTTGCGCCGCTCACTATAGCTGGCACCGCCCGGCCGGGGCCGGGCAATTCCTGGGCCGTGTTCGCCGGCCGGCGATGCCCCTATACTTCGCCGCCACGATCCCGGGAGATGGCAGGGTATGACCGACGAGCCGAAAGCCGTGCGCCGCTTTGCCGCCGAGGAGGGACGCCGCTTCATAATGGGCGCATTCCGTGCCGCGGGCATGCCGGAGGATGACGCCGCCGGCGCCGCCGAGGCGATGCTGTTCGCCGACCTCCGCGGCATCGACAGCCACGGCATCGTGCGGCTGGCGACCTATATCCGGCGCCTCAAGGCCGGCGGCATCAATCCCACGCCCGCACATCCGCATCGCCGAGGAAGCCGATGCGACCGCGCTCGTCGACGGCGACAACGGCATGGGTCATCTGGTGATGCGCCATGCCGCGCGCGTGGCGATGGAAAAGGCCGAGAAGGCCGGCGTCGCCTGGGTCGGCACGCGCAACAGCAATCATGCCGGCGCCGCCGCGTGCTATGCGATGATGCCGCTCGCGCGCGACATGATCGGGCTCTATCTTGCCGTCGCCAACAACAACCACATGGCGCCGTGGGGCGGGATCGAGGCGCTGCTCGGCACCAATCCCATCGCCATTGCCGTGCCGGCGCTGACGGAGCCGCCGGTCGTGCTCGACATCGCCACGACCGAGATCTCCTTCGGCCGCATCCGCAATGCCGCCGATGCCGGCGAGAGCCTGCCCGACGGGCCTGGTGATGGATCATGCCGGCAACCCCGTCACCGATCCGAAGCAGGCGGGCGAGGGGCTGCTGCTGCCGATCGGCGGCTACAAGGGCTATGGGCTGTCGCTCATGTTCAGCCTGCTGGGCGGCGTGCTCAACGGCGCCGCGCACCGGGCGCGACACGGTGAGCATCGACGATGCGAGCGCGCGCGGCAACACAGGCCAGGCGATCATGGCGCTCAACGTCGCGAGTTTCGGCCCGGTCGATCGATTTCAAGCGCCGCGTCGACAAGGTCGCGCGCGACCTGCGCAGCTCGAAGCCGATGCCGGGCGGGGCGCAGGTGCGCTATCCCGGGCTTCAGGGCCACCGCACCGCATCCGAGCGGCAGGAGACCGGGATTCCCATCCGCCTGGCCTTCGTGGCGGGGCTCGACAAGCTTGCGTCCGAACTTAGCCTCGCGCCGCTCGTGCTGCATGTGAAGGAGGTATCGTGAACTGCCGATTCCAGCCGCAACATCCGCCTCGTCGCGCGCTGCGACCAGGGCGGCCGCAGCGACGGCGTGCAGTTCATGCTCCACCGCGGCTACGGCTATATCGGCCACACCTACAGCGACGGGGTCAGGTCCTCGATCTGCGCGATCCCGCCCATCCCAAGACCGTGAACTTCATCGCCGCACCGCCCAACACGCGGGCGAGCCACCTGCAGGCTGCATGACGACCTGCTGCTCGTCATCAACGGCGCCAGTCGCCACACGCCGCAATCGTTTGCGGCGACGGACAAGGATTACTACTCGCGTCCGCTCGCCGATACGCTCGGCAAATCCGGCGAGCGCAATTTCGCGGCCGGTTTGCGCGTGTTCGACATCTCGCACCCGGCCGACGCCGCGCGAGATCGGCTTCATGCCGGTCGACGGGCTGGGGCTGCATCGCATCTGGTATGTCGGCGGGCGCTACGCCTATGTCTCCGCACATTTCGACGGCTTCAGCGATCACATCCTGGCGATCGTCGACATGGCCGATCCCGCGCGGCCGCACATCGTCGGGCGCTGGTGGCTGCCGGGCATGTGGCGCGCGGGCGGCGAGACCGCCGACGTGGAAGGGCCGCTATGCGCTGCATCACGCGCTGGTCGCGGGCAACTCTCGCCTATGGCGCGTGGCGCGACGGCGGGCTCACCGTGCATGATGTCAGCGATCCTGCCAAGCCGCGTCTTCTCGTTCATCGCAACTGGTCGCCGCCTTTCGGCGGCGGCACCCATTCGCCGCTGCCGTTGCCCGACCGCGATCTTCTGCTCGTCGGCGACGAGGCGACGCAGGACAACGGCGAAGACGGGATCAAGAACATCTGGGTGTTCGACGTGCGCGTGCCCGCCAATCCCGTGAGCATCGCTACGATGCCGCAGCCCGCCGAAGCGGATTACCGCGCCAAGGGCGCGAAGTTCGGCCCGCATAACCTGCACGAGAACCGGCCGGGCTCGTTCCAGAGCTCGAGCCTCGTGTTCGCCACCTGGTACAACGCGGGCGTGCGCGCCTTCGACATCAGCCGATCCCTATCGGCCGCGCGAGGTCGGCCATTACGTGCCGGCGGCGCCGGAGCGCATGATCGATCCAGCGGCCCGGCCGCCCGCGCGTCATCCAGAGCTGCGATGTCCATGCCGACACGCGCGGGCTCCTCTACGTGACCGACACCAATGCCGGGCTCTACATTCTCGAATTCGACGGCGCGAGGTGAGGGAACATGGACGCAAAGCCGCAGGTTGAGGTCGAGCATCGCCGCGGCGCGGTTCGACCGGCGCCGAAGGATTGCCGCCGCACGCATCGCCGCTATCCCACCATCGCCGATCTGCGCAAACGCGCGCGCCGGCGCGTGCCGCGCTTCGCCTTCGATTTCGTCGATGGCGGCTGCGGCGAGAACGAGATGCGCGACCACAACCGCGTTGCGCTCGACGCGGTGCGCCTGGTCGCGCGCTATGGACTTGGCGCCGGCGCGGTCTCGACCGAGGTGGAGCTCTTCGGACGGCGCTATGCCGCGCCGATCGGCATCGCGCCGATGGGCATGGGCGGCCTGTTGTGGCCGCGCGCAGAGATCCATCTCGCCACCGCAGCCCAGGCGATGAAGGTCCCCTACGTGCTGGCGACGCCCGCGAGCGCCTCGATCGAGGAGATCGCGGCGGTCGCGCCCGACGTGTTCTGGTTCCAGCTCTACGGCGCGCCCAACAACGACAACCGCATCACCTTCGATCTCGTCCGCCGCGCCGAGGCGGCGGGCGCGCATACGCTGGTCGTGACCATCGACACGCCGGTGCGGGCGAAGCGGCCGCAGGATTGGCGCAACGGCCTGTCGGTGCCGTTCAAGCCCAATCTCCGCACCATCGTCGATATCGCCACGTCGCCCGCCTGGGCGCTCGAGGTGCTGAAGCGTGGCGTGCCGCGGTCGGCCAACTTCATCCCAATACGCCGGGCCGTCGCCATCGGCCAATGCGGTCGCGCAATGCGTGCAGCATGAACTGCGCGGCGGATTCCTGTGGGAGACGGTCGAGCGCGTGCGCAAGCTGTGGCCGCGCGCGCTCGTCGTCAAAGGCATCATCCACCCGGACGACGCGATGCGCGCGCTGGCTCTGGGCGCCGACGGCGTCATCGTCTCCAACCACGGCGGGCGCACGCTCGATGCAGCGCCCGCGTCGATCGACATGCTGCCGGCGGTGGTCGAGCGCATCGGCGGACGGATCGCCGTCCTGATGGACAGCGGCATCCGCACCGGGCTCGATGTCGCCCGCGCGCTGGCGCTCGGCGCAAAGCTGGTGCTGACCGGGCGGCCGTTCCTGTTCGGGGTCGCGGCGCTCGGGCCCGACGGCGGCACGCATGTGCTGGAGTTCTTCGCCGAGGAGATCCGCATGGCCATGGGTCAGATCGGCGCCAAGACCGTCGCCGAGCTGCGCCAGGCGACGGTGCTCCATCCCAACGCCCAGAAACTGCCGTTCTCCGGTGCCAACGCGTGAACTGCCGGCGCCGCTCAGTCGCGCTCACGCGGCGGCGTCGGTCTTGCGCTCCAAGGGCAGGCGAATGCGCACGGTCGTGCCGGCGGCCGGCGCGCTCTGAATATCCAGATGCCCGCCGTGCAGTTCCACCAGTGCTTTGGCCAACGGCAAGCCGAGGCCGGTTCCGTCGAAGCGCCGGCTGAACGGTCCGTCGATTTGGCGGAATGGCTCCAAGGCGATCGGGATGTCCTCCGGCTTCATGCCGATCCCGGTGTCTTCTACCGCGATGACGGCGCGGCCGGCCTCGATTGCGGCCGACACCCGCACGTGGCCGCCGGCCGGCGTGAATTTCACCGCGTTGGACATGAGGTTGAGCAGAATCTGGCGGAAGCGAACGCGATCGGAGTGAATGAGCGGCAGCGGCTCGCTGACGTTGATCGACAGCGAGACGTCGGCGGCTTCGGCCATCGCGGCGATGATGCGGCGGCATTCCTCGGTCGTCTCGCCGATCGAGACCAGTTCGTCGCGCAACTCCAAATGACCACTCTCGACTTTGGAAAAATCGAGAATGTCATTGATGATATTCTGCAAGTGTCGGCCGGACTGACTGATGTCGCCGCCATACTCGCGGTACTTGGCGTTGAGCGGGCCCATCACGGCGTCGCGGATCACTTCGGAAAACCCGATGATCGCGTTGAGCGGCGTGCGCAGCTCGTGGCTGACGCTGGCGAGGAAGTCCGACTTGGCCTGGCTCGCCTTGGCGAGGCTCGCCTCGATCTGCCGGCGCGCCGTGATGTCGCGAATGGCGTTGGATATCACCATGCCGGTCTCGGTCTTGAGAAGGCCGAGACTGACTTCGATCGGAATTTCCGTGCCGTCCAGGCGCACGCCATGAAGGTCGATCAACCGGCCGACCGGCGTGCCGTGGGGGTCGGCCACGAACGCCGCGAGTTGTGCCAGGTACGTTTCGCGGTCTCTTTCGGGCATCAGCATCTCGACCGGCTTGCCCAGAAGCTCGGCCCGCCGATAGCCGAAGAGGTCCTCGGTCTGGGCATTGATCAAGGCGATGCGGTGTTGCTCATCGAGGATGACCATGGCGTCGGGCGCCGATTCCAACAGGCCGCGGAATTTTCCCTCGCTGACCCGCAGGGTTTCGTTCATTCGCCTGACACCGGCTGTGGCCGCCCGCACGGCGCCGGTAACGGCCACCACGGAGGCGGCACCGACGCCGAAAATAGCGGTCTGATGCAACGGCAGATGCGCGATTCCCGATGGCAGGACGCACAGCCATGCCGACAAGACCGACAAGAATGCCGCGACCAATCCTGGCCCCGATCCGCACAGAAACGTCGCGACGATGACCGCCGGGAAGAACCCAATGAACGGCATCCCCGTGACCCAGGGACTGAGGGTGAGTTGCAGCGCCGTTGCGATGGCGACGATCGAGGTGGTGACAAGGTAAGCCTCCAATGACGTGGGTCCGAAGCGTGGACGGTCGATCGGGAGCTTGCTGATGTCAGTCACCGCACATACTCAGTTTTGAAGAGTTGACGTTCGCCAATGACAGCTCGAAGGGGCGCGCCTGAAGATAAGGGGCGGCTGTAAACGACGCTGGCACAAACAAATGGGCAGACCGTTAAGAATCACCGCCTCAAACGACGACGCTTTGGGAGGAGGGCGGCGGCGGACCATACGTCGTCGTCGTCACTTGCGAGCCGTTCGAATAGGTGATCACTGTCGTGATCACGCCGCCGGCCGACGTCGTGCTCGTCTCGCTCTCGATGGTCGATGACGAGGAGGAGGACGAGCCGCCCCCTCCGCCGGAACCGCCACCGCCCCCGCCACCACCACCTCCACCACCCCCGCCGCCGTGGCCATTGTGACTGCCGGATGCTTGAGCGGCCAGTTGCAGCGCGGAAAAGGCCTGTTGCGCGGCGGTGAGATTGCCCGACTGCAGGGCCTGGCCGAGCGCTTCCAACGGTTTTTGCACCGGGTTGTTCTGCCCTTGCGGGGCATTCTGCTGCAGGGCTCCGAAGGCCTGCAGCGCGCCGGCCACGCAGCCGGATTGGAGACTTTGCGCGAGCTGGTCGAGGTTCGTCCTGGTCTGCTGCAGCTTGCCCTGAAGCGCGGCGACGTTGGCGCTGGAGCTTGGATCGACGCTGCTGATCGTCATTGCGGACCTCCTCGCGGACATCTTTCGCGGGGGCACTATGGCCGCTCGATGGTTAAGCTCCGCCGAATCCCCTCACGCGGCGGCGCCGCCTCGCCCGCCGCCGTCAATCATCCGCTAAACATGTTTGGGCGATGTCAAACATTGACTGGCGCGAGCGGCGTCCGACCGCGGATATAGTCGGCGGCCTTCTCGGCGATCATGATCACCGGCGCGTTGATGTTGCCGCCGACGAGGTCGGGCATGACAGAGGCATCGACGACGCGCAAGCCCTCCACGCCCTTGACGCGCAGCTCCGGATCGACCACCGCCGTCTCGTCGCGGTCGGTGCCCATCTTGCAGGTCCCAAGCGGGTGGAACACGGTCCCGGCCGTCTTGCGCACATGCGCGTCGAGATCGGCGTCCGACATCTTGTCCAATCCCGGTGCAGTCTCGGCGGCGACGAAGCGCTTGAGCGGCGCCTGGTTGAAGATCTCGCGCGCCATGCGGATGCCCGCCCGCAGCCGCTTGCGATCGCTCTCGGCGGAATAGAAATTGAGGGCGATGCGCATAGGGCTGCGCGGATCGGCTGAAGCGAGGCCGAGCTTGCCGCGGCTTTCCGGCCGCAGCACCACCGGGCGGACGCCGAAGCCGTCTTCGTAGGCGTTCTTGAACGGTGGCAGGTATGGGCCGGCGTTCGCCGGCGCCAGCCGGAACAGCATCTGGATGTCCGGCATCTTCTCGCCGGCGTCGCTTTTGAGATAGGCCATCACGTTGTTGGGCACGCTTGCGAACATCCCCGTGCCGAAGAAATGCGCCTTGGCGAGCGCGACGGCCGTGCGATCGTAGCGCAGCGCGCGGCGCAGCGGCCCCGGCTCGGTGCGGCGGAAATCCACATCGGCGGTGATGTGGTCCTGCAGGTTCTTGCCGACGCTGGGAACGGCGGCCGCGACGGCGATGCCGTGCGCCTGGAGTTCCTGCGGATCGCCGATGCCCGACAGCATCAGGAGCTGCGGTGAGTTGATCGAGCCGCCGCTCAGGATCACTTCGCGATCGGCCAGCACGGTGAGGCTTTCGCCGCCCTTGTCGTAGGCGACGCCGATGGCACGATGGCCGGCGAGGATGATCTTGGTGACGAAGGCGCCGACCTCGACGGCGAGATTGGTGCGTTCCAGCGCCGGGCGCAGATAGGCAACGGCGGCGCTGCAGCGCCGGCCCTTGCGGATGGTCGATTGCGATCGACAAAAACCTTCCTGCTGCGCGCCGTTATAGTCCGGCGTCGCCGGATATCCCGCCGCCACGCCCGCCTCAAGAAAGGCTTCGCCGACCGGGTCGGGAAACTCCGGCGTGCACGTGCCGAGCGGTCCGTCGCCGCCGCGATAGCTGTCGGCGCCGCCGGCCCATGTCTCCTGGCGGCGGAAATACGGCAGCGCATGAGCATAGGACCACTGCGTCAGGCCGGCATCGGCCCAACGGTCGTAGTCGCCGCGGTGGCCGCGCACATAGGCCATGGCGTTGATCGACGAGCTGCCGCCGATCACCTTGCCGCGGAAGATCGGCAGCCGTTGCCCGGAAAGCGTCTCCTCGGGCTCGGTGGAGTAGTTCCAGTCGTGCCGGCGCGCCAGCGCGTTGCGGCCCCACAGGATGGGAATGCCGATCAGGGGATCGCTGTCCCAAGTGCCGGCCTCGAGCAGGAGAACGCGCACGCCCTTGTCCTCGGTAAGACGGTTGGCCAGTGTGCAGCCGGCCGAGCCCGCGCCGACGATCACGTAGTCGTAGCTTTTTTCGGTCGCCATCGTTCCTCCCCCCGGACCGTCGGAGGCGATGAATTGCCGATGAGCGCATGCGCGCTTGCGCCTATCCTTCGGTCCCGTGCGGATACTAGCGCCGCCGGCCGGTGGCGCGAAACCGTCGCGTGGGTGCCGGCCCGCCGCGCCTCACGTTTCGGCGGCGCGCACGAAGCACATGATCCCCCGGCTCGGCGTCCAGCACACCACGGCCCGGCCGGTCGGGTTGTTGACGCGCTGGAGGATCTTGTCCGGCGGGACCACGACCCAGCGGTCGTCGATGAAAGCCTCGTAGCCATCATCGGTGGTGCGATAGTCCGTCGTGCGACAATCTGCGATCGAGCAGCAGGACGTACCGGTGCCGGGCTGGCGCAGGCCCTCGAACCACGGCGTCAGCGTCGGATCGGCGCCATTGGGCGCCGTCGCGAAGGCGCGCGCCGATGCCAGGATCACTGCGACGCCGATGAGCGTTCGTGTCATCTCGCTCCTCGATTTTCCTCAGCAGCCGGTGACCACCCGGCGCCTCAGGAGACAGCGCCGAAGCGACACTCGCTGTTAACGCGATGCCGCCAAAAGCGTTACCGTTTTGACCCTGCGGCGCCGAGCGGATGTGCGCGAACGTTCCCGACCGCTCATCAACCCGATCGCGGAGGCTCCTCATGTTCGTCAGGGCGCTGGCCACGGATTACGACGGCACGCTCGCCACCGAGGGCAGGGTCGAGCCCGCGACCGTCGCGGCGCTCGAGCGTGTCGCCGCATCCGGGCGCAAGCTCATCCTCGTCACCGGCCGCGTGCTCCCGGAGCTGCGCGACGCTTTTCCGCGGCTTGATCTCTTCGCGCGCGTCGTGGCCGAGAACGGGGCGCTCATCTACCGGCCCGCGACCGGCGCGGAGGAGGCGTTGGCCGACCCGCCGCCGGCATCCTTTCTCGCGCGCCTCAAGGAGAGCGGCGCGACGCCGCTGTTGGCGGGCCGCATCATTGTGGCGACGCGGGTCCCGCATGATGTCGCCATGCGCGCGGCGATCCTCGACCTCGGGCTCGAGCTGCGGCTCATCCACAATGCCGGCGCGGTGATGGCGCTGCCGCCCGGCATCACCAAGGCGAGCGGTCTTGCCATGGCGCTGGCGGAGCTGGAAATTGCGCCGCGCCATGTCGTTGCGGTCGGCGACGCCGAGAACGATCAGGAGTTTCTGGCGTTCTGCGGCTACCGCGTAGCCGTCGAAAACGCCTTGCCTGTGCTCAAGGAAATGGCGGATTGGGTGACGTCCGGGCCGCGCGGCGCGGGCGTCGTGGAACTCGTCGAACGCCTGCTCGCCACCGATCTCGCCGAACCGAGGCCCGGGCGATAGGCGCAGGCGGCGCCGCTCAGCTGCCTTTGGTGCGCTCGTTCAACTGGTCGATCAGGGCGGAGATTTTTCCGCCATTGCGCTCGATGATTGAGGCAAATTCGTCGCGGTACGTCAGCGCCTGGCTCACGCCGTCGAGGCTGGCGTCCTGGATCTTGAGAACATCGCCCCGCTTCACCATCGACCAGTCGATCTTGATCGGGGGCTGGCCGGAACCGGGTCGCAGAACCTCGGTCACCACCAGAATTGTGCCGTTGCCCTCGTCCTTTTGGCTCGTTACCTTGAAGCTTTCGCCGTTATAGCTGATGAAGCGGGACCAGTAGACCTGGATCATGTAGGTCTCGAAGGCCGTGGTGAAGTGCTGCTTGTCGGTGTCGCTGGCGGTGCGCCAATAGCGGCCGAGGACGAACTGCGCGATGCGGGGCACCTCGAAGGCGCGGTCCACGAGCTGGCGGAACTGCTCCTTGCGCTGCGCCTCCGGCGTCTTCTTGTCGTTGATGATCGAGAGCACGTGGTTGCCAAGATCCGTCATGTAGGCGCCGGCATCATCGGCGGCGGTGGCATGCCCGAC
Organism: uncultured Alphaproteobacteria bacterium; assembly: GCA_963832575.1. GTDB lineage: Bacteria > Pseudomonadota > Alphaproteobacteria > ATCC43930 > CGMCC-115725 > DATJLY01. The sequence continues at coordinate 964,850 of CAWHUT010000004.1, read as the reverse complement.
CCGCGGCACGAACGCGACCGGCAGCAGCAAGAGAACGCAGAGCATCAAACGCATCGAGCGCATTGGACCCTCATCGGGAAAACCATTCACCAGGCACCAACACCAATATCAGAGCACTTGGCGTCTTTCCACCTCATCCAAGCGCGGCGCTCGCGCGAAATCCAGTGGAGACGTTGCCCCTGGCGCGCTCAGCTTTATCCGCGGTACGATACAATGCAAACCATCAGGAGGATGCACCATGCGTAATCGACCGACCCTCACTGCCGCCGATGCGCACAAGATGATGGCTGCCTGCAAAGCCGAAGCGGCAAAGAACAAATGGAATGTTTCCATCGCCATTCTCGATGATGCCGGCACGCTGATGCTGTTCGAGCGCCTCGACGGCGCCGGCCCGGCCACCGTCGAGGTTGCGCAGGGCAAGGCGATGGCCTCGGTGATGACGCGGCGGGCATCGAAGTTCATGGAAGATCGCCTCAAGGACCGGCCCGGCTTCCTAAAGTTCCCGGCCGGCCTGCCGATCCAGGGCGCCGTTCCCGTGATGTATCAGGGCGAGTGCGTGGGCGCGATCGGCGTTTCCGGCGTGCAGTCGCACGAGGACGAGCAGATCGCCAACGCCGGAGCCGCGTCGCTCGGCTGAGCCGTCGGCCCCGTCCGCAACGGGGCCGTCTATCCCCAGGGGCCTCGTCGGCGCATCGGCGCCCACGAGAACGACTTCGTCCGCGATGGCTGCAACAGATGCACGCCGCGCCGGCGCAGGGGGAAGACCAGCACCATGCCGGCGATGAAGCCGCCGACATGGGCCCATACGGCCACGCCTGGCGCGTTGGCGGGGGCCGATAACGCCCCCAAAAGCTGCAGCAGGAACCAGATGCCGAGCAGGATCACTGCCGGCACGGTGATCAGGCGTACCAGGATAAAGATCCAGATCAGCACCACCACATTGCCGCGCGGGTAGAGCACGAGATAGGCCCCGAGCACCCCGGCGATGGCGCCGCTCGCGCCGATCATCGGTACCGTCGATGCGGGCGCGACGAGCGCCTGCGTCAGCGCCGCCACCGTGCCGCAGACAAGATAGAAAGCGAGAAACCGTGCCGCGCCGAGGGCCGCCTCCACGCCTCTGCCGAAAAGCCACAGATAAAGCATGTTGCCGATGAGGTGCAGCCACCCGCCATGCAGGAACATGCTGGTGAAGATCGTGGCCCACGGCGGCACGGCGCGCAGCCCCGCCGGGAGCTCCGCACTTCCCAACAGTACCGCCGGAACCATGCCGAAGGCATAGACGGCCTGCGCGGCAGCGCGCGGGCGCAGACCCTCCTGCCACAGAAATACCGCGGTGCAGGCGGCGATCAGCCCCCAGGTGAGGACCGGCGTCCGGATCCGCGGGGTGTCGTCATAGAGTGGAAGGGCGAGCATCGTGCACGGGTTCTGCCGGCGCCGGCGCAGCGGGTGGTTTCATCGCACCGGACCTGCGGATAACATAGCACGGCCGGCACGCTTGAGCCGCGGCGAGGAGAGACGCAATGAAGCTCGTGTCATTCAAGGCCGATGGACGCCAGTCGTACGGCGCCGCGGTGGACGGCGGGATCATCGACCTGCAGCGGCGGCTGAAGCCAGAATGCCCCGATCTTCGCAGCCTCCTTTCGCACGGCGCGCTCGGCCGCGCGGCGGCGGCGATCGCCGGTACGGCGCCTGATATCGCCCTCGACCGGGTCGAGTACCTGCCGCCCATTCCGGTCCCTGAGAAGATCATCTGCGTCGGCGTCAACTACGCGGACCGCAACACCGAGTACAAGGATCTCGACGTTCCCAAATACCCCAACATCTTCATGCGCACGCCTGGTTCCCTGGTCGGCCACCGCGCGGCAATCATGCGACCGCCGGAATCGATGCAGCTCGACTACGAGGGCGAGGCCGCAATCATCATCGGCACGGGCGGGCGCCGCATTCCGCGCGAGCGCGCCCTGACGCACATCGCCGGCCTCACCTGCATGAACGAAGGCACGCTGCGCGACTGGACGCGCCACGGCACATTCAACGTGACGCAAGGCAAGAATTTCGACCGCAGTGGCGCCATCGGCCCTTGGCTCGTCACCGCCGACGAGTTCGCCGGCTTCGATGATCTGCGCGTCACCACCCGCGTCAACGCCGAGGTGCGCCAGAACGACACCACCGCGCATCTGCTGTTCTCCTTCGCCGCCCTCATCGCCTACATCTCGAGCTGGACCGAGCTCAAGCCGGGCGACGTCATCGCCACCGGGACGCCCATCGGCGCCGGCGCGCGCTTCAAGCCGCCGCGCTATCTCGTGCCCGGCGACGTGGTCGAGGTCGAGGTGTCCGGCGTCGGCGTGCTTGCCAACCCCGTGGCCGACGAGCCCAAGTCCGCAAAAGCGTCTGCTTGACAGCGGCGTCGTCCCTCGGTTAACGTTCTATCTAATGAATGTCGTTCCATATATGGAACATGGGCGATGGATCATAATCCCCATCTCGCGCCGGCGCGCTATGCCAACGACGACAAGGGCAGCGAAGCCGGGATCGAGCGGCCCGATGCGGTCGTGAACGTCGCCTGGCAGACGCGGGCGGCGCCTCCGACCGCCTACGAGCAAGCGCTTGCCGATGCCTTGCAGGCGATTTTCGCCGAAGAAATCGATGATCTCCCGCGCATCATCGCGCGCCTCGATGCAAACGGCGTGACCCCGCCCGCGGGTGCCGCGCGCTGGACCGAGGCGTCGTTCCGCGCCGAGTTGGCCCGGCTCGGACGCTAGGGGATGGCACCGCCGCGGCTGGAATTCCGGTGCGTCAGCAAGCGCTTTGCCGCGGTCGGCAAGCGCGGCGAGATCACGCTGGCGGTTGCCGAGGTGAGCTTTGCCGTGAATGACGGCGAGGTCGTCTCGCTCATCGGCCCCAGCGGCTGCGGCAAGAGCACACTCCTCAATCTTGGCTCCGGCCTCGATCAGCCCAGCGAGGGCGAGGTTCTCGTCGACGGTGAGCGCGTGACCCGGCCCAATCCGCATGTCGCGATCATGCTGCAGAAGGACCTGCTGCTGCCGTGGCGCACGATCCGCGAGAATGTCGAGTTCGGGCTGGAGATCCTGGGCTTTGCCGGGGCGGAGCGGCGCGTGCGCTCGGCGGCGCTGCTGGAGACCTGCCGCATCGCCGATTTCGCGGCGCACTATCCCTATCAGCTCTCCGGCGGCATGCGCCAGCGCGCGGCGCTCGCGCGCACCCTGGCCGCCGACCCCAGCGTGCTCCTGCTCGACGAGCCGTTTTCGGCGCTCGATGCCCAGACCAAGATGGTCTTGCAGCAAGACCTGGCGCGCACCATCAAGGCGGCGGGCAAGACCGCGCTCTTCATCACCCATGATCTCGTCGAGGCAGTGGCGCTGTCCGACCGCGTGCTGGTGATGAGCGCGCGCCCGGGGCGCATCATCGAAGAGATCGCGATCGATCTTCCCGATCGCGACAACTGCATACGCCGGCGCGAGCACCCCGAGCTCGCACGTTATGTGCCGCGCTTGATGTCGCTGCTCAACATACGTGAAGCGGCGCTCTAGAAAAGAGCGAAGGAGAGGAAACATGGCGGCTCGGTGGGCATTGGTGGTGGCGGCGCTTCTGGCGCTGTGCGGCGGGGCAAGCGCGGCCGAGAAGGTGGTCTATCTGCTGCCGGCGCCGGCCTTCCTGCCCGCCTTCGGGCCGTGGATGCTGGCCAAGCAGCGCGGCTATTTCGCCGCCGAAGGCCTCGATGTCGATTTCGAGGCGGCACAGGGCGGCGCCGACGCGGCCAAGCAGGTGGGCGCCGGCAATGCGCTGATCGGCGGCGCCATCGGCGACACGCCGATCATCGTGCGCGCCCACGGCGTGCCGGTGAAGTCGGTGGCGCTCTTGGGCGGCGGCGGGTTGATGCAGCTCGTGCTGCATGCGGATTCGCCGATCAAGGGTCCGCAGGACCTCAAGGGCAAGACCATCTCGGTCATGGCCTATCAGGACACCACCTATTACGCGCTGTTGGGCATGCTGGCGAAGGTCGGGCTGACCAAGAACGACGTCAATGCCGAAGCGGTGGGCGCGACCAACATCTGGAAGATGTTCGTCGCGGGCCAGGTCGACGCGATGGCATCCGTCCCCGACTGGACCGTCGAGGCCATCGACGCCGGCGCCAAGGTGCGGGTCATCCGCGCCGACGATTACTTCCACAGCATGGCGCAGATCATCGTCGCGTCCGACCAGACCATCAAGGAGAAGCCCGAGCTCATTCGCAAGCTCGTCCAGGCCACCATTCACGGTTACCGCGACATCATGAAGGACCCCGACGGCGCCGCGCGCGACTACGTCAAGGCCGTGCCGCAGCGCGCCGGGCAGGAAGAGAAAATGGCGCAGGTCTTCAAGCTCTATGACGAATACGTCTATCCCGGCCAGAAGGTGTTCGGCGAAATGGACGAGAAGCGGCTGGCGAGCCTGCAGGACTTCTATCTGAAAGAGGGCATTATCGAGCACGCGACGCCGGTAAAGGACCTCTACACCGATCAGTTCGTCAAGTGATGGCGCTCGAGGCGACATCACGCGCCGAGACGACGCGGGCGCTGGCACCGGGGCGGCTGGCGCGGCTCCTCGCGCGGCGCGAGACGGCGGGTACGTTCGGCGTCTTCGTTCTCTTTCTCGCGGCCTGGCAATGGGGGCCGGGCGCGCTCGGCATACCCTCCTACATCGTGCCGACGGCGTCGGAATGCTGGGCGGAGTTCCTGCGCATGACCGTGCGCGACCGGCTGGCACTCCACGTGGGCGTGACCGCGCTCGAGGTCATGGCGGGGTTCGGGCTGGGCGCCCTGCTCGGCATGGTCACGGGCTATGTCCTCGGCATGTTTTCGACCGCCGAGGTCGTGCTCTCGCCCTACATCCTGGCGTTGCAGATCGCGCCCAAGGTGGCGTTCGCGCCGCTCTTCGTGATGTGGTTCGGCTTCACCGTGTACCCGAAGATCCTCGTCGCGGTGCTGATCGTGTTCTTCCCGATCATGGTGAACGTTCTGACCGCGATCCGCACCGTCGATCGCGATCTCATCAACCTCGCGCGCTCGTTCACGGCGACGCGGTTCCAAGTGTTCTGGAAAGTCGAGTTCCGCGTGGCGATGCCGCCGCTCTTCGCCGGCCTGCGCATCGGCTCGACGCTCGCCGTCATCGGCGTGGTCGTGGGCGAACTCGTCGGCGGCAATATCGGCCTGGGTTATCTACTCACCTATGGCGAAGGCGCCGCGGACACGCCGATGGTCTTCGTCGCGATCATCCTACTGACCTTCATCGGCATCATCGCCTATCTCGGTGTGACCTGGCTCGAGGCCCGCGTGCTGCATTACATCCCCGCGCGCGCCGGCGGCACCGAAATCATCTGAGCGGAGGGCACAAGGACCATGCCAGCCACTGCTGAAAGCGCCGCCGAACGGCTGGTCAATCGCGGCCTCAGGAATTACTGGTATCCGATCGCGCCGAGCTGGATGGTGCAGCGCGCGCCCATAGGGCTGACGCGGCTCAGCGAGCGGATCGCGCTGTGGCGCGATGATGCCGGCACCATCCATGCGCTCGAGGACCGCTGCCCCCATCGCGGCGCGCGCCTGTCGCTGGGCTGGAACCTCGGCGATCGCATTGCTTGCTGGTATCACGGCATCGAGACCGGCGCCGACGGCACCGTCCTGCGCGTGCCGGCGCAGCAATCCTGTCCGCTCGAAGGGCAGCGCTGCGTCCGCGCCTATCCCGTCGTCGAGCGCCACGGCGCGATCTTCGCCTGGTTCGGCGACGCGGCTCATCCCGAACCGGCGCCACTTGCGCTGCCGCAAGAGCTCACGTCGGAAGCCTGGAGCAGCTTCCTGTGCACGGCGCATTGGCGCTGCAACTACCGCTATGCCGTCGAGAACGTGATGGATCCGATGCACGGCGCCTATCTCCACGCCGCCTCGCATTCGATGGCGCGCGGCGACAAGACGGCGGTGATGCGCGTCGTCGGCGCGGAGACGCGGCTTCACCTTCGAGAAAGTCGGGCAGCGCGACGTCAATTTCGACTGGGTCGAATGGGGCGAAAGCGGCGCGTTGTGGTTGCGCCTCGCCATTCCCTATCGCAAGGATGCCGGGCCCGGCGGCAATTTCTTCATCATCGGTATGGTCACGCCGGTCGACGAGCACAACTGCCGCGTCTTCTTCTGGCGCTGCCGCAAGGTCGATGATTGGCAGCGCGATGCGTGGCGGTTCCTCTACCGCACGCGGCTTGAAGGGCTGCACTGGGACGTGCTGGAGCAGGATCGCGGCGTGCTCGAGACCATGGCCGACGATGCCCGCGAGCACGAATTCCTCTATCAGCACGACACCGGCCTGTCGCGCGTGCGCCGCCGCCTGCGCGAGCTGGCCGAGGCGCAGCTTGCGGCACTGGCCGGCAGCAGCGTGGCGGCGCAATGACGGCCCTCGCCGGCAAGCGCATCCTCGTCACTGGCGCGGCGCGCGGTCTGGGCCGCGCCTTTGCCGCCGGTGCCGTCGAGGCCGGGGCGCGGGTGGTGCTGGCCGATGTGCTCGACGAGCCCGGCCGTGCCAGCGCCGCGGAGATCGCGCGCGGCGGCGGCGATGCCACCTTCGTGCCGATCGACCTCGCCGATCCCGCCGCGATCGAGCACGCGGTCGGCGCGGCGGCCGACCGGCTCGGCGGGCTCGACGGTCTCGTCAACAACGCGGCGCTCGCGACCGGCATCGGCGGCAAGACCTATGACGAGATCGACATCGCCACGTGGGATCGGGTGATGACGGTCAATGTCCGCGGCACCTGGCTCGTCACCCGCGCGGCGGCGCCGCATCTGCGCCGCTCCGGCCACGGCAAGATCGTCAACATCGCCTCGGATACCGCGCTCTGGGGGGCGCCGCGGCTCCTGCACTATGTCGCTAGCAAGGGCGCGATCATCGCGATGACGCGCTCGCTCGCGCGCGAACTGGGCCCCGACGGGGTCGCGGTCAACGCGATCGCGCCCGGCCTCACCATCGTCGCGGCGACCGATGATGTCGCGCCCGCGCGCCATCGTCACTATGTCGACAATCGCGCCATGCCGCGCCGCCAGATGCCCGAGGATGTGGTAGGCGCGGTGCTGTTTCTGTTGTCGGACGCCGCCGACTTCATCACCGGGCAGCTTCTGCCGGTGAACGGTGGCTTCGTCATGAATTGACATAAGGAGAAACGACATGAGCTCCGTCGCGAGCAAGCCCAACAGCCTCGAGGCGATTCTGACGCGCCGCATCGCGCGGCTGCAAACCCGCACCTACGATTGGGACGCGCTCAAGTTCCAGGCCGACTACGACCGCAAATACCGCCGTGCGCAGCTTGCGCTATGTCGGCACCGGCGGCACCGGGGTCGCAGCCGACGATAATGCCGTCCCGGCCGAGCATTTCACCTTCTCCACCATGCTGCTGCCCGCGGGCTGCGAAGGGCCGCTCCATGTCCATGCCGACGTGGAGGAGGTGTTCTTCATGATGCGCGGCAAGATCCAGCTGTTCTTCGAGAGGGACGGCGAGACCTGGGAGACCGAGATCGGCGAGCGCGATCTCTGCTCGGTGCCGGCCGGCGTCTATCGCGGCCTGCGCAACGAGGGCGACGAGGACGCGCTGATGTGCGTGATGCTGGGCGCGGCCAAGCCCGCGACCCCGACCTATCCGCCCGATCACCCGGTCGCGAAGCTCAAGCGCAAGTGAGCGGCGCGCGATGGAGATGGACCCGCTAGGGTATGAAACCGGCTCGCCGCCGCTGCAGCGCATAGCGGCGGGCGGCCGCACCATCACCTTTCGCGAATCCGGCTATGACAATGAGCAGGTCATCGTCCTGCTGCACGGCATCGGATCGGGCGCGGCGTCGTGGGGGCCGCTGTTCGTGGCGCTGCCGCAGCACGGGCTCCGCGTCATCGCCTGGGATGCGCCGGGCTATGGCGGTTCCGACCGGCTCGCGCCGCGCGGCACCTTCGGCCGCGGACTATGCTGCGGCGCTCAGGGATTTCGTCGATGCGGTGGGGCTGAAGCGCTTCGTCCTCGTCGGCCATTCCTGGGGCACGCTCATCGCCGCCGCGTTCTGCCGCCTCACCGGCACCGCGCGCGTCGAGAAGCTGATCCTCGCCGCAGCCACGGCGGGCTATGCCACTGCGCCCGAGGACGTGCGCAAGGAGCGCGTCGCCGGCCGCGTCGGCGACATGGCGGCGCTGGGGCCGGCGGGATTGGCGGAGAAGCGCGCGCCGCAAGTGCTTTCCGCGCAGGCGCCGCAGCGGGCGTTCATGCTGGTGCGCGCGGTGATGCGCGAGCTCCGGCCCGACGGCTATGGCCAGGCCGTCGCCATGCTCGGCCGCAGCGACATCTTCGCCGATGCGGGCGCGGTCGCGGTGCCGACGCTTGTCCTCTGCGGCACTGCCGACACGGTGACGCCGGAGGCGGGGTGCAAACGCATCGCGGCGGCAATCCCCGGCGCGCGCTACGAGGCGATCATCGGTCCCGGCCATTCCTGCTACATCGAGGCGCCGGGGCCATTCAATGAGGCAGTGCTGCGCTTTATCGGTGCCGCATGACCACGCCGCGCGCGCCGGTGCCGGGGCTGGAGCGCGGGCTCAACATCCTGCGCCTGTTCAAGCGCACGCGCGCCGCCGTCGCACCGCCCGAGATGGCGCGCGAGTTGGGCATCCCGCGCTCGACCGTGCATCGCCTCATCGCTCAGCTCGAGGCGATGGGCTTCCTGCGCCGCGTCGCCAGCGGCGCCTATGAGCTCGGCCCCGCGGTTCTCACCATCGGCTTTGAATATCTCGGCTCGCTCGACATCGTGCGAGCTCTCGAACCCGGTATTGGCGCGCCTGCGCGACGAGACCAATTGCTCGACCCATCTCGCCGTCCGCAACGGCACCGAAATCGTCTATCTCAGCCGCCACGCGAGCCGCGCCGCCGTCAGCAGCAATGTCAGCGTCGGCAGCGCGCTTCCGGCGCACGCGACGGTGATCGGCCGCGTCATCCTCGCCGATCTCGCCGAGGACGAGCTGGCGGCGCTTTATAGGGCAAGCGGCTCGAACGCTTTACCGCGCAAACGCCGACGACGCTCGCCGCCCTCGCGACGCTCCTGGCCGAGGACCGCGAGCGCGGCTATGCCGTCAGCACCTCGTTCTTCGAGCGCGGCGTGACCTCGATCGCGGCACCATTGCGCGATCAGAGCGGCCGGGTGGTGGCCTCGATCAATGCGGTCATGGTCGATGTCACGCGCGATGAGCATTTCCTGCACGGCGGCTTGAAGGATCGCGTCCTCGCCGCCGCCGCCGCCATCTCCGCCATGCTGGGTGCGCCCGGCGAGGCCGCAAAACGCTTCGGCACCTGAAGGTGATCGGCGATGAACAACGCACCTTCCACCACGGTCGGCGACCTCGTCGCTTGCCTGCTCGAGAGCCATGGCGTCGAGGTCGCCTTCGGCGTCATCAGCGTCCACAACATGCCGCTGCTCGACGCGATCCATCGCCGCGGCCGCATCCGCTTCGTGCCGGCGCGCGGCGAGGCGGGGGCGACCAACATGGCGGACGCGGCCGCGCGCGTCTCGGGCCGTCTTGGGGCCGTCTTTACCAGCACCGGCACCGGCGCCGGCAACGCCGCCGGCGCGCTGGTGGAAGCTTGTACCGCGGGGACGCCGCTGCTCCACATCACCGGACAGATCGACGCGCCCTTTCTCGATCTGGGCTACGGCTATCTCCACGAGGCGCCGGCGCAGCTTGCAATGCTGAAGGCGGTGTCGAAGGCGGCGTTCCGGATTGCGGCACCCGGCGAGGCGCTGGCCGTGCTGCGCGAGGCCGCCGCGATCGCGCAGACCGCGCCCGCCGGGCCGGTGAGCATCGAGATCCCGATCGACGTGCAGCGCGCCGCCGTCCCGATCCCCAATGATCTCGCGCCGTTGCCGATCGCTGCGCCGGCACCGGACGAGGCTGCGCTCGATCGGCTGGCGGCGCGCATGGCGCAAGCGCATCGCCCGCTCTTGTGGCTGGGCGGTGGCGCGCGCGAGGCGGGCGATGCAGTTGCGCGGCTTGCCGCGATGGGGGTGGGCGTCGTCGCCAGCAGTTCCGGGCGCGGCATCCTGCCGGATGACCATCCCGCGAGCCTTGGCGTCTATGGTGGCGCGGCCTCCGTGGAGAAGCTCTACGAGACCGTCGATTTCATGCTCGTCGTCGGCTCGCATCTGCGCAGCAATGAGACGCGGACCTACAATCTGAAGTTGCCCGCCGCGCGCGGGCGGATCGATGCCGATGCCGCCACGGCGGGCCGGTCCTATCCGAGCGAGATTTTCGTTGCGGGCGATGCGCGTCTCGCGCTCGAAGGCCTCACCCGGCGCCTGGAAGGGCGCATGACCGTCGCGCCCGGTTTCGCCGCCGACATCGCGGCGGCGCGGCGCGAGGCGGAGGCGGGGTTGCGCCGCGCCATCGCGCCTTACGCACCGATGCTCGATGCGATCGAGCAGCAGATGCCGCGCTCGGCGCTCTGGGTGCGCGACATCACGCTGTCGAACAGCACCTGGGGCAATCGCGTGCCGGTCGTGCGCGATCCGCGCGCCTCGATGCACGCGATGGGCGGCGGCATCGGCCAGGGCCTGGCGATGGCGGTAGGCGCGGCGCTCGCCGGCGGCGGGCGCAAGACCGTGGCGCTCGTCGGCGACGGCGGCCTGGCGCTGGGCCTGGGCGAGCTTGCGACGGCGGCCGAATCGCAGGCCGACATCGTGCTTCTCATCATGAATGATGGCGGCTATGGCGTCATCCGCAACATGCAGGACAACGACTATGGCGGAAGGCGCTGCTATGCCGACCTCAAGACGCCGGATTTCGCGCTCGTGGCGGAAAGTCTCGGCATCGCCCACCGGCGCGTCGCCGCTATCGGCGATTTCGCGGCCGCCTTCGCCGCTTCACTCGCGGCGCCCGGGCTCGTCATCGTCGAGGTCGACATGCGCGCGATCGGCCCCTTCGCGATGAGGGCCGGAGGATTTCCGCCGCCGCCCGCCTGGGCGGGGCGGCGGTGATCGCTGTCGGGCTCATCGGTCATGGCGGCATCGCCCGCGACACGGCCGCGATCCTGGGCGCGCCCTCCTTTGCGGGGCAGGTTCACATCGTCGGCGTGGTGGCGCGTCCCGGGCGCGCGGCGGCGGCGCGCGCGGTCTTTGCCGACATTCCTGCGGTGGAAACTGCCGCGGCGCTCGTCGCGCTGCGGCCCAGCGTCGTCGTCGAGGCGGCCGGGCACGGCGCATTGATGGCGCATGGCGCGGCGGTGCTGCAAAGCGGCATCGACCTCATCATCGTCTCGACCGGCGCGCTCGCGGACCGCGCGCTGCTCGATGGCCTGCGCGAAGCCGCCGCGGCGGGCGGGGCGCGGATGCTGCTGCCGGCGGGCGCGATCGGCGGGGTCGATGCGATCGCGGCGATGCGGCTCGGCGGGCTTGCCTCCGTGCGCTATCGCGCGGTGAAGCCGCCGCTCGCGTGGCGCGGCTCGCCGGCCGAGCGGCTTCTCGACCTCGACCACCTCGCGGCGCGTGCGGTCTTCTACGAGGGCACCGCGCGTGCCGCCGCGCTCGACTATCCGCAGAACGCCAATGTCGCCGCCACGGTCGCGCTGGCGGGGTTGGGCTTCGAGGCGAACTCGGGTCGAGCTCGTCGCCGACCCCGCCGCGCCCGGCAATGTGCACGAGATCGAGGCGGAGGGGGCGACCGGCCGCATCGCCATCCGCTTGCAAGGCAAGCCGTCGGCGAGCAATCCTAAGACCTCCGCACTCGCCGCGCCGAGCGCCGCCCGCGCCGTCGTCAACCGTGCCGCGACGATCGTGATCTGAAGAGCGGCGGTCATAGCGAGCATTTTTCCGTCAAGATTGCATCGTCTATCGGGGGGATCGAGCATGAAGAGATCATGGCAGGCACTGGCTGCGGTTGGCGTGGCGGCGTGGCTCGCCGCAACCGGCAGGGGCGTGTGCGACGAGACGGTGAATGTGAACAGCTTCCCCAGCGCCTCCAACCTGCCGCTGTGGATCGGCCAGCACGAGGGCCTGTTCCACCGCCAGGGGATCGACATCGTGCTTTCCCATCCCGCGGGATCGGTCGAGCAGTTGACCGGCTTGATGGCGGGGAAATACCAGAATCCTCATGACCGCGCTCGACAACGTGGTGGCCTATCGCGACGGGCAGGGCGCGGCCAAGGTCGGCCCGGTCGATCTCGTGGCCATCCTGGGCTCCGACAGCGGCTTTCTCACGCTCGTCGCCGCGCCGGGGGTGAAAGATGTCGCTGGTCTCAAGGGCAAGGTGATGGCGGTCGACGCGCTCACCACCGGCTTCAGCTTCGCGCTGCAAGAGGTGCTGGCCCGCGCCGGCGTCGCCAAGGATGCGGTGAGCTACGTCGCGGTCGGCAGCAGCGGCGCGCGCTGGAAGGCGCTTCAGGCCGGCACGGCGCAGGGAGCGCTCCTCACCATGCCGCTCGATCTTGAAGCTGCCGACAAGGGCTATGCGACGCTCGCCACCGTGGCCGGCACGCTCGGTCATTACGAAGGGCTGGTCGGGGCGGCGCGGCAGGAATGGGCGGGCGCGCGTCGCACGACGGTCGTGGCGTTCCTGCGCGGCTATCGCGATGCGGTGACGTGGCTGGTCGCGCCCGAACACAAGGACGCCTCGATCGCCATCCTGCACCAGGAGATGGCGAGCCTCGATCCCGCGATGCTCGGCCGCATCTATGCGCTCATCGTCGATCCGCGCAACGGCATCGCCCGCGACCTCGCCATCGATCCTGCCGGTGCGGAGATGGTGCTGACGCTGCGCGCCCGCTATGCCAGCCCCGCGCGTCCGGCCCAGGATTGGCACCGCTATGTCGATCTGAGCTATCTCGACGCGGCGGAGCGGTGAGGCGCGCACTCAATCCGTCGCCTGCCGCTCGGTTCCGACCTCTGCCGCGACGAGAAGCAGCAGCACGACCGTCGGAAGCAGCGGGTGCGCCATGAAATGGCGCGCGCCGATCGCCGCGGCGGCACCGGCGACATAGGCGATCCAGGCCAGCGCATCGAGCCGCAACACCGTGCCGCTTGTCGCCTCTGCCGCCGTGCCGGAGAGGCGCCCGACGATCCCGTCGGCCAGGCGGATCATGGTGCCGGTGACGACGACGGTCTGGAGGCTCGTTCCGCCGAAGCGAGTGATCGCAGCACCTTGCAGCCCCATGGCCAGCGCGAGCAGGCCAAGCTCCAGGGTGCGGTCGAAGGGCGCCAACGCGGCGATGAGCAGAAGCGACGCGGCGCAGAGCAGTGGCACGATCGGCCGCCCGCTGCGCCGGCGCAGCACGCTGGCGGCGATCGCCCCGGCGAAGAACACGGCGAGCGTGAAGCAATAGCTTGCCGCCCGCAGCCATTCACCGCGCGCGGCGGCGATCGCGAGCAGCACGCTGTTGCCGGTCATGTTGGCGGCAAAGACCGCGCCGAGCCCGGTATAGCCCAAGGCATCGACATAGCCCGCGACCACGCAGAGCCCGCCCGCCCGGAACCAGACGCGCGCGCTCGTGAATGGGGTTCGCGGCGGCACGGGCGCCGGCTTTAGCGCACGGGGTCGTCGCCAAGATAGGCGTGGCGCACCTCGGCATTGTCGCGGATATCGGCCGGCGCGCCGGTCGCGATGGCGCGGCCATAGACCAGCACAGTGATGCGGTCGGCCAGCGCGAAGACCGCGTCCATGTCGTGCTCGATCAAAAGGATCGAGAGGGTGCCTTTGAGCCGCGCGAGAAACCGCACCATGTCCGCGGAGTCCTCCGGCCCCATGCCGGCGGTCGGCTCGTCGAGCAGCAACAGCCGCGGCCGCGTCGCCAGCGCCATGGCGATCTCGAGCGCGCGCTTCTCGCCGTGAGCGAGGTGGGCCGCTGGCACCTGCGCGCGCGCGGCGAGCCCCACCTCCTCGAGGATTGCCAGCGCCGGCGCGCGCAGCGCCGGATCCGCGCGCGCCCTGCGCCAGAAGCGAAAGCTGTGACCGGCATGCGCCTGCACGGCAAGCGCGGCGTTGTCGAGCGCGGTGAACTCCGGGAAGATGCTGGTGATCTGGAACGAGCAGGCAAGGCCGCGCAGCGAGCGCAGATACGCGGAAACGTCGGTCACGTCCTCGCCGAGAAAGTGAATGGTGCCGGAATCGGGATGAAGATCGCCGGCAAGCTGGGCGATGAGCGTGGTTTTGCCCGCGCCATTGGGGCCGATGACGGCATGGACCTCGCCCTCTACGACCTCGAGGTCGAGCCGGTCGGTGGCGACAAGACCGCCGAAGCGCTTGACCAGCGCGCGGGTGGCGAGGATCGCCTCAGCCACCGCGTGCGCCCGTGGGCTGGCGCGCGATGAGGCCGAACACGCCGCGCTTGGCGAAGAGCACGACGAGGATCAGCAGCGGACCGAGAATGAGGAGCCAATGCTCGGTCAGGCTCGAGAGCTCGTGCTCGAGGATGACGTAGACGGCAGCGCCCAGGATCGCGCCATAGAGCGAGCCGATGCCGCCGAGGATGACCATGATGATGATCTCGCCGGAGCGCGACCACTGCATGATCGCCGGCGAGATGAAGAGGAGCTGGTTCGCCAGGAGCGCGCCCGCGATGCCGCACATCGCCGCCGAGATGGCGAAGGCGGCAAGACGATAGCGGAAGACCGGGAATCCGATCGCCGTCATGCGCCGCGCATTCGACTTGGCGCCGCGCAGCACCATGCCGAAGCGGGATTCCACCAGGCGCGTCGCGATGAAGCAGAAGAGCACGAGCACGCCGAAGACAACGCCATAGAGGATGGTCGGGTTGTCGAGGTCGACGAGGCGGCCGAAATCGCTGTGGCGGGCGATGCTCATGCCGTCGTCGCCGCCGAAGACATTGAGGCTGATGGCGAGGAAATAGAGCATCTGCGCAAAGGCGAGCGTGATCATCACGAAGGACACGCCGCTGGTGCGCAGCGAGATGGTACCGATGACGAGCGCCACCACGGTGGATGCGACCGCCGCCGTGGCGAACTGCGTAAAACCGTCGGTGATCCCGTAGAAGGCGAGGATGCCGACCGAATAGCCGCCGATGCCGAGATAGACGGCGTGGCCGAAGCTTACCAGGCCGCCATAGCCGAGGATGAGATCGAGGCTCAGCGCGGCGATGCCGAATACCATGACGCGGGTGAAGAGATCGAGATAGAACGGCTGGTCGGCCAACGCCGCCACCGCCGGCACCCCCGCGAGGAAGACGAAGCCGGCGGCGACGCTGAGGCGATAGGCGTCAAGCCGCATGCTAGCGCACCCGCGGCGGGAACAGGCCCTGCGGCCGGAAATAGAGCACCACCGCCATCAGGATGTAGATCAGCATCGAGGCGAGCGCCGGCCCGGCATTGTCGGCCGCCACCCGGGACATCACGAGCGCCAGCAGCGGGCGCAGGAAGACCCGCCCCATGGTGTCGACGACGCCGATCATGAGTGCGGCGATGAAGGCGCCGCGGATCGAGCCGATGCCGCCGATGACGATGACGACGACCGCGAGGATGAGCACGCCGTCGCCCATGCCCGACGTGACGGAGAAGACCGGCCCGGCCAGCAGCCCGGACAGCCCCGCCAGCATCGCACCCAGCCCGAAG
The DNA here is from genome assembly GCA_963832575.1 of uncultured Alphaproteobacteria bacterium. Taxonomy (GTDB): domain Bacteria; phylum Pseudomonadota; class Alphaproteobacteria; order ATCC43930; family CGMCC-115725; genus DATJLY01. Next base: position 949,233 of record CAWHUT010000004.1, on the reverse strand, counting down.
AGCAGCGTGAAAAGGAGCGCGATGTCGACGCCGAGCGCCCCGATCATCACCCGGTTGGCGGCGCCCGCGCGGATCAGCATGCCGAGCCGCGTCCGCATCACCAGGAGATAGAGCAGCAGCGCCACCACGCCGCCGACGCCGATGATCGCCAGGCGGTAGAGCGGGTAGCTGAGTCCCGGCACGACCGTGACGCGGCCGGCGAGAAAGCTCGGCACCGCCGAATAGAGCGCGGTGTCGCCCCAGATGATCCGCACCAGCTCGTTGAAGATGAGGATGAGGCCGAAGGTCGCGAGCACCTGGTCGAGATGGTCGCGCTGATAAAGCGCGCGGAACACCACGACCTCGATGAGGACGCCGACGACGAGCGCGCCGCCCAGCGCCGCCACTACCGCCAGGAGATAGGAGCCCGTCGCCTTGAACGTCCAGGCACAGATGAACGCCCCGATCATGTAGATCGCGCCGTGCGCGAAATTCACCATGTTCATGATGCCGAACACGAGCGTCAGCCCGGCCGCCATCAGGAACAGCATGAAGCCGAACTGCAGGCCGTTCAGGAGCTGTTCCAGGACGAGAAGCGGCGGCATCGGGCGATCCCGTCAGTGCAGCTTGCATGCGCCGACATAAGAGTTGGCGAGGTCCCGAACGATGACGCCCCGAAGCGCGTTGCCGGGCGTCCCCGATGCCTGCCGCTCGACCTTCGAGAGATAGAAGCTCTGGATCGGGAAATGGTTGGTGTTGAAGCGGAAGGACCCGCGCACCGAGGCGAAGGGCGCCGACTCCAGCGCCTGGCGGAACGCATCGGCACGCTCGATATGGCCGTCAACCTTCTTGAGCGCGGCGTCGATCAGCCGCGCGCCGTCATAGGCGGTGGCAGCGAAGATCGTCGGCTCGCGGCCATAGGCGGCGCGGAAATGCGCAACGAAGGTGCGGCTCGCCGCATTGTCGAGCCCGGCGCTCCAGTAGGCCGCGGACTCGATGCCGAGCGCCGCATCGCCCATGCCGGGAAGCGATGACTCATCGAGGATGAACGTCACGCCATAGAGCGGGATGTTGCCCTTGAGCCCGGCCTCGGCATATTGGCGGACGAAATTGATCGCGGGGCTGCCGGATTGCTCGAAGAAGAACACCGCATCCGGCGCGGCGGAACGGATTTCCGCCATCTCGGCGGCGAAATCGAACTGCGACAGAGGGGTATAGATCTCGCCCGCGATCGTGCCCGTGAAATAGCGCTTGAAGCCGCTGGTCATATCGCGGCCGGCGGCATAATTGGCGGCGACGAGGAAAGCGCGCTTGACGCCATGCTGCTGCATCCACAGCCCCATCGCCTCGGCGGCGGTGTCGTTCTGGTAGGAGATGCTGAAGAAATCCGGATCGCACCCGGCGCCGGCGAGCTGGGACGGACCGGCATTGAGGCTTAAGAGGAACACATGGCGCGGCAGCACCACATGCGCCACCGCCAGCATAACGTTGGAAGGAATGATGCCGGCGATCAACTGCACCTTGTCCTCGTCCAGCATCTTGCGCGCGAGCTGGACGCCGACATCGGGCTTCAGCTGATCATCGCCGACGACGAGATCGATGGTGCGCCCGCCCAGCGTGCCGCCCGAATCCTTGATGCCGAGCTTGAAGCCGTCGAGCATCTCCGGCCCGGCGGTGGCGGCGGGCGAGGAGAGCGTGTCGATGAGGCCGATTTTCAGCGGTTCGGCCGCGCCGGCCGCCGCGGCGCCAAGGACCATCGCGACAAGAAGCAGGAGCACCCGCGCTCGCATGCTAGGGCATCTTGCATTGGCCGACATAGGCGTCGTGATAGTCCTTGGCGATGGTGTCGGTCACGACATTGACCGGCGCGCCGGAAGCGTCGCGCTTCACCTCCAGCATATAGAGGTTCTGGATCGGGAACTGGTTGCGGTCGAAGCGGAAGCGGCCGCGCACCGATTCGAACTTCGCGGCGCGCAGCGCGTCGCGGAACGCATCGGTGTTCTCGATATGCCCGCCCACGCCGCGCACCGCCGCATCGATGAGCCGCGCCCCGTCATAGGCGAACATCGAGAAGACCGACGGCCGGCGATGATACTTGGCCTCGAAATGTGCAACGAAGGCGCGGTTGGCGTCATTGCCGAGATCGGCGCCCCAGAACCCGCTCGATTGCACGCCGATCGCGGCATCGCCCATGCCCGGCAGCGTTTCCTCGTCGAGGATGGTGGCGACGCCATAGAGCGGTACGTTGTCCTTGAGTCCGGCCTCGGCATACTGCTTGACGAAATTGATCGAGGCGTTGCCCGACTGCTGGAAATAGAACACCGCGGCCGGATGGGCGTTGCGGATCTCGGCCATCTCGGCGGCATAGTCGAGCTGGCCCAGCGGCGTGTAGGTTTCGCCGGCGATCTCGCCCTTGAAGGTGCGCTTGAAACCGCTGACGAGGTCGCGGCCGGCGGCATAGTTGGCGGCGATGAGATAGACGTTCGGCACGCCCTTCTTCTGGAGATAGAGACCGATCCCTTCGGACGCTGTGTCGGTCTGGTCGGAGGCGGCGAAGAAATAGGGGTTGCACTCGGCGCCGGCGAGCTGCGACGGGCCGGCCTGCACGCTCACGATGAAGATCTTGCGCGGCAGCACCGTGTGCGCCACCGCCAACATGATGTTCGACGGCACGATGCCGGTGATGATCTGGACCTTGTCCTCGTCCATCATCCTTCGCGCGATCTGGACGCCCACATCGGGCTTGCCCTGGTCGTCGGCGACAACGAGGTCGACGTCCGTGCCGCCGAGCTTGCCGCCGGAATCTTCTATGCCGAGCTTGAAGCCGTCGAGGAGCTGGGGGCCGGCAGCGAGCGCGGGATTGGACAGGCTGCTGATGAAGCCGATCCTGATCTTGTCGGCCGCGTGCGCAGACGGCGCCGCAAGGCCAAGAGCCAGGGCCAGCAGCGGCAGGCGATGGAGCCGCATCCGTGCCTTCCTTTCTTGTCAGGGTGCGGCGCCGCGCGGGCCCACGATAAGGTTGAGCAGCGCCTGGCGCTTCTCCACCATCACCGCATGGATCGCGCGTTCGAGGGCGCCCGGCAAGGCTTCGGGCGCTTCGACGCATTCGCCATAGCCGCCATAGACGTTCATCATGTGCTCATAGCGCGCGACCGGTCCGAGATCGGCGACCGGCATGCGGTTGCTCCGCGCCGCGTAACCCTCGGGGAAGACGCGCAGCGCCGCGCCCTCGACCTCCTCCCACATCGAGTTGTTGAAGACGATGAAGAGCACGGGCAATCCTTGTGCGCGCGCGACCTGGTGCCCCGCGGTCGGGTTGCCGAACATGTAGGCGCCGTCGCCAAGCGTGGCGATGACAAGACGGTCGGGCGCGGCAAGCTTCGCCCCGATGGCGGCGCCCACGCCCCAGCCGAGCCCACCGGCCGACGGCGTGCCGAGATAGGTGCGGGGGGTGCGGAACAGCGCGTGGCGCAGGATGAGCGAATACTCGTTGACGACAATAGCGTCGTCGCCCTTGGCCTGACTGATGCAATGCGCGGCCCAGGCGGGCTGGATCGGATTGGCGGTGCGGGCGCGGGCGAGGGATTTCTCGCTCGCGGCGCCGGCTTGCCCGCGCAGCCCGGCGATGCGCTGGCGGCGCGCGGTGATGGTGTCCGCACCGATGCGGCTGCCGATCGCCGTGGCCAGCTCGGGCAACACGAAGCGCGGCGCGCCGGTCACCACCGCGTCGCTCGGAAAACTGCGGATCGGCAGGCGCGAGAACAAGGGATCGACGCCGAGATGGATCACCTTGGCATCATCGGGCGGGCCGCCGTGGACGGTGGGGATCCACGGCACATCGGTCTCGATGTTGAGGATCACGTCGGCCTCGTGCAGATGCGGCAGGGGATCGAAGCCCAGATGCATCGGATGGTCGGTCGCGATCGAATTGCCGATGGAGCGGTACTCCACCAGCGGAAAGGCGAAGCGTTCCAGGAAGGCTTCGAGTGCCGCGGCATTGCCGGCGACGCGCGCATTCTCGCGCGCGAAGACCAGCGGACGCTGGGCGCCGGCGAGGATGTCGGCGGCGCGCGCGATCTGCTCGGAGGTGGCGCCGGGAACGGTGCCATAGGCGCGCCGCGGCTTGGCCTCGAAGGTGAACTCCGTCATCGCCGCGGTCATCACTTCGCGCGGCAGAGTAAGATAGACCGGCCCGCACGGCTCGCTCGTCGCGATCTCGATAGCACGGTCGATCACCGCCTCGAGCTGCTCGCCGTTGCGCAGCTCGTAGTCCCATTTGCAGAGCTCGCGCACCATGCCGGCCTGGTCGAACATTTCCTGGCACCAGTGGATGCCGGTATCGCGCGAGCCTGGCAGGCCCCACTCGGTGATGGGATTGCGCCCGGCTGTGAAGATCAGCGGCACATGATCGCGCGCGGCGTCGGTGAGCGCATTGATGCCGTTGGCCGTCCCGACATTGGTATGAAACATCACCATCTGCGGCCGGCCGGTCATGAGGTAATAGCCGTGCGCCATCGCCGCCGCGACGTTCTCGTGCGGGACCGTGACCACCTTGAGGCGCGGGGTCGTGCCCTTCGCCGCGATCGCGGCCAGCGCCTCGTTGATCGGCGCGAAATCGGTGCCGCCATTGGCGAAGAGATACTCTATGCCGCGCTCGGCCAGCAGCGTGAGATAAGCCTCGGCTACCGATCTCGACGGCGATCGTCTTCGTCGCACCCACAACACCATCCTCCCTGTCCTGCATCCTTTGTGCGGAGCATAGAGGGTGTCTCCCGTTCCGCCAAGCCGAACCGGCGCATCGTCCGCACGCGCTCCCATTGACGGCGCCGCCCTGATGCCGGAACGTGGCCGCGAACGGCGAGGGAGCCATCGACGTGGCAGGCGATCGCGAGGCGGCAAGAATGACGACGGCCGAGGCGGTCGTGCGCACCATGGTGGTGAACGGCATCGACAAGATCTTCTGCCTGCCGGGTGTGCAGAACGATTTCCTGTTCGACGCGCTGCACGGCGCGCAAGGGCGGATCCGCGCTATTCACACGCGGCACGAGCAGGGCGCCGCCTACATGGCGCTGGGCGCGGCGCTGGCGACGGGCAAGCCTGCCGCCTATGCCGTGGTGCCCGGGCCGGGCGTGCTCAACACGACCGCGGCGCTGTGCACCGCCTATGCCGTCAATGCGCCGGTGCTGGCGCTCACCGGCGACATTCCCTCGCCCGCGATCGGCCGCGGGCTCGGGTTCCTGCACGAGATCCCCGATCAGCTCGCGCATCCTGCGCTCGCTCACCAAATGGGCCGAGCGCATCCGCTCGCCGCAGGAGGCGCCGGCGCTGGTGACCGAGGCGTTCCGCCAGCTTCGCTCCGGCCGGCCGCGCCCGGTGGCGCTCGAATGCCCGCTCGACATCTGGCCGCGCAGCGGTCCCGTCGCGCTGCCAGCGGCGCCGGCCGACGGCGAGCGTCGATCCCATCGATCTCGATGCCGTCGCCGCCGCGGCCAAGCTCCTGGGCGCGGCCCAGCGCCCGCTCATCGTCGTCGGCGGCGGCGCGCTGGATGCCAGCGCCGAGGTGCGAAGCCGTCGCCGAGATGCTGCAGGCGCCGGTGGTAGCGCACCAGATGGGCCGCGGCGTGCTCGACAGCCGCCATCCGCTGAGCGTCTCGTCCTATCTCGGCTTTCGCCTGTGGGGCGAGGCCGATGTCGTGCTCGCGGTCGGCACGCGGCTGTCGCTGCAGCAGCGCCTGTGGGGCACCGACGACGCACTCAAGATCGTGCGCATCGACGCCGATCCCGAGGAGATCGACCGCATCGCGCGACCCGCCGTCGGCATTGTCGGCGACAGCGCGCGCGTGCTGGCGCGTTCTTCTCGACGCGCTGCGCGCGCCACAACCGCCGCCGGCCCTCGCGCGACCGATGAAATGCGCGCGCGCAAGGCCGAGGCCGATGCGGAGCTCGCCCAGAAATTCAAGCCGCAGGTGGGCTATCTCGAGGCGATCCGCGCCGAGCTGCCCGAGGACGGCATCTTCGTCGACGAGCTGACGCAGATCGGCTATGTCGGCCGGCTCGCCTTTCCGGTCTATCGCCCGCGCACCTATCTCAGCTCGGGCTATCAGGGCACGCTCGGGTGGGGCGTGGCGACCGCGATCGGCGCGAAGGCGGCGCGGCCGGACACGCCGCTCGTCGCCATCTCCGGCGACGGCGGCTTCATGTTCAACGTGCAGGAGCTGGCGACGGCGGTGCAGCATCGCATCCCCGTCGTCATCGTCCTCACGACGGACAACGCCTACGGCAATGTCCGCCGCACCCAGGTCGAAGCGTTCGGCAACCGGGTGATCGCGAGCGATCTCAAGAACCCGGATTTCCTAAAATTCGCCGAGAGTTTCGGCGTGATGGGCTTGCGCGCGACGACGCCCGACGAATTGCGAGTTCAGCTCAGAAAGGCGCTCGGCGTCCGGCGGTCCCCGCGCTCGTCGAAGTGCCGGTCGGGCCGATGCCGAGCCCGTGGGGCATTCTTCGCTTCACCAAGCCCTCGCGTCCCGGCTGAGGTCGCAGAAACAAGATTAAAATTCGGCGAAACTCGGAACAGAAGCCATTCTCGGTTTCACGTTCTCTTAGCCGTGTCGGTGCTCTCATCCCCCGCGGCGATCCGTCTGCTGGGGACCGCACGCAGGGTATGGGAGGCCGTCAATGCGCAATTGGAAACGGTTCCTGCGATCCCGCTTGGCAGGACTCATGGCGGACCGCCAGGGCGGCGTCGCCGTGCTGACGGCGATGTCGCTGACGACGCTCTTGGGTTTTGCCGGGCTCGGCACCGAGGCCACGCTGTGGTACGTCGCCAAGCGCAACATGCAGGGCGCGGCCGATGCCGCCGCCTTCAGCGCCGTCACGTCCGAGGCGGCGGGGCAGAACTCGACCGCCTTCACCGCGGCGGCCAAGGCCATCACGGCGCAATATGGCTTCACCAGCGCCAACAACGGCCTCGTCGTCGACGGTCAACAACCCGCCGCACATCGGGCAACTACACCACAAATGCCTCGGCCATCGAGGTCATCGTCAGTCAGCCGCAGACGATGCTGTTCGCGCAGCTCTTCCTGTCGTCGCCGCCGACGGTGCTCGCGCGCGCGGTGGCCGTGACGTCCGCATCGACGCCGGGAACCTCGCCTGACGGCTGTGTCATGGCGCTCGACAAGGGCAATGTCACCGACATCAACGACGGCGGCGGCGCGACCCTCAATCTCAAGCAATGCAGCATCTACGTCAATTCATCGAGCAGCAGCGCGCTCACCATGACGGGCGGCGCGCAGATCAACGCCAAGTCGGCCTATATCGTCGGCAATTACTCAGCCAAAGGCGGAGCGGCACTCAACACGACCGCGGGGACCAATACCGGCGTCAATCCAACCGCCGATCCCTATGCAAGTGTCCAGGTCCCGTCCTATTCCGCCTGCAATCAGACTGGATTCTCGAAAGCCTCGACCGGCACGACCAGCCTCGGGCCTACGACCTCGGGCGGTACTTACGTCTTCTGCAACGGCCTGTCGCTGGCGGGTGGGGCGACGCTCAATCTGTCCGCGGGCGTCTATATCATCAATGGCGGCAATCTTTCCGTCAAAGGCGGGGCGACCATCAATGCCACGGGCGGCGTCACCATCATCCTCACCAGCAGCTCGGGCTCGAACTACGGCACCGTCTCGATCGCCGGCGGAACTAATGTCAACGTGACCGCTCCCACCACGGGGCCGACGGCCGGGCTCGCCTTCTTCCAGGACCGCAACGCGCCGCAGGGGCCGGCCAACGACTTCACCGGCGGCACGACGCAGAACATCACCGGCGCGATCTATTTCCCGAACGAGACTGTGAGCTACACCGGCGGGGCCACCACCGGCGGCGCGGTATGCACGCAGCTCATCGCCCTCACGTTGAGCTTCGTCGGAACCTCGACGCTGAGCAGCAGCTGCAGCGGAACCGGCGTGAAGGGCATCGGCGGCACGACCGGGTCGACTGGCCAAGTCGCGCTGGTCGAATAGAAAAAGGGCGCATGCCCGAGCGGCCGGTGCATCGCATCGGCCGCTTGCGGCTTGGTCGACGACGCCCAGCTAGTGCGTGATTGCTTCGCGTTGAATCATCACCATACGTCGCTCCCGCAAAAGCGGGAGCCCAGAGGCAAGCGATGTGCGGACGCCCTAGATCCTCGCTTTCGCGAGGATGACGGCGTGCTTCGATGCCGGATGACGGTCTACTGGACGCGGACGATCGAGTAGCCGGTCAGCGTCATCGGACTTTGGATGCCGGGATAGGCGAGCAGCGGGCTGTAGGTCACCTGCGCGGAGACGCTGATGTAGGTTCCGGGCTTGCTGCCGTCGCTGCACGTGGAGCTGCACGTCACGGCGTTGCCCATCGCGTTACCGGTGATGCAGTAGCAGCTCTCGTTCGGCGTCACCGTGACGCTTGTCAGCGTGGTCGCGTTCGGGCCGCGCTGGTGATCGAGGACGCGCTGTAATTCGAGGGGTTGGCGAGCGCATACTGGGCGCCGGCCTCGGCCGCGTTCTCCACCCGCATCTTCTCGTAGGCGCCCATGCCGAAATCGACCATCGGCAGGAGAAGTCCGCCCAGCACGGGCGCGATGAGCGCGAACTCGACCGCCGCCGCGCCGGAGGAATTGCGCCCGATCCGGCGCAGCAATCGCTTGGTCTTGCGTTCGATCGACATGAGGCCAGTCTACCCGAAAAGGACTGCGGCGTGGACGGAAATCGCCGGTGCTTCGCGCCAAATTATAGCGGCGCGGTTCTTGACAGCGCCCTAACCATGACTGAATGTGACGGTGGTTTTTGCCACACAACCGGTCGCGCAATGCTTGAAGGTGTCGTTCCGTTTCCGCCCGAATTCGCCGCGCGCTATCGTGCCAAGGGCTATTGGCAGGACAAGCCGCTGGTCCAGGAATTCGCGCCCGTGTTCGCGCAGTTCGCCGATCGCGTTGCGCTCATCGACGGCGCGCGGCAGTACACCTACCGCGACATCGACCGCATCAGCGACAATCTTGCGCTCAATCTTCTGGAATTGGGATTGAAGCCGCTCGACCGCGTCGTTCCCACCTTGCCGAACGTTGCCGAGTTCGTGCTGCTCTACTTCGCGCTGCAGAAGATCGGCTGCATTCCGATCGCCGCGCTCGTCACGCACCGCTACAACGAGGTGAGCCAGTTCGTCGCTATCGCCCGGGCGGTCGCCTGCGTTTATCCCGAGCGGCAGAGCGATTTCGAGTTCGCGCCGATGATCCGGCGCATCGCGCAGGAAAGCCCGTTCATGCGCTTTGCGATCGTGCTGGGCACGCCGGGGCCGGGGGAGCTGTCGCTGACCGAGCTGATCGAGCGCCCGGCGCGGCTGCCCAAATCAGCGCTTGGCCGCGATCAAGATCGATCCGACCGACCCCTGCATCTTCCAGCTCTCGGGCGGCACCACCGGGGTCCCCAAGCTCATCCCGCGCACGCACAACGACTATGCCTACAACTCCAAAACCGCAGCGCAGGTGTGCGGCGTCCACGGCGATTCGGTGCTGCTGCTGGCGCTGCCGATCGCGCACAACCTGCCGCTTGGCCTGCCCGGGCATCCAGGGCTTCATGTTCAACGGCGGCAAGATCGTGCTGAGCCGCACGACACGGCCGGAAGAGATGTTCCCGCTGGTCGAGAAGCATCGCGTCACGCATATCAAGGTCGTGCCGGCGCTGCTCATCCGCCTCATCAACAGCCCGCTCGTGACCGCAGTACGACACCTCCTCGTTGCGCTACATCCAGAGCGGCGGCCAGCGGCTGCAGCCCGAGGTGCGCCTGCGCACCAAGCGAACTCATTCCCGAGCGTGTTCGTGCAGGAGAATTTCGGCATGTCCGAGGGCATGCTGTTCTTCGTGCGCAGCGACGATCCCGAGGACGTGCGGCTCGAAACGGTGGGGCGCCCGATCTCGCCCGACGACGAGGTGCGGCTCCTCGACGACGACGACCGCGAGGTCGCGTTCGGCGAGGTCGGCGAGCTGTGCGCGCGCGGACCCTACACGCTGCGCGGCTATTACGGCGCGCCTGAGCACAACCGCGCGCGCCTTCACCCGCGACGGGTTCTACCGCTCCGGCGATCTGATGCGCCAGCACCCGTCGGGCAACTACATGGTCGAGGGCCGCAAGAAGGACCTCATCAACCGCGGCGGCGAGAAGATCAGCGCCGAGGAGATCGAGAACCTGATCCTGCAGCACCCGGCGGTGCAGAACGTCGCCTGCGTCGCCATGCCCGATCCCGATCTGGGCGAGCGCATGTGCGCCTGCGTCATCCTGCACGCCGGCAAGCGACGCTGTCGCTCGACGAGCTGGTCGCGTTCCTCGCGAGCAAGGAGATCGCCAAGTACAAGCTGCCCGAGCGGCTCGAGATCATGACCGATTTTCCGCTCTCGACCTTCGGCAAGGTGTCGAAGAAGGCGCTGGTCGAGATGGTGACGCGAAAGCTCGCGGCCGAGCACGCGGCGCCGCGCCGGCACGCTGCACGCGGAAGCGTCCATGCGCATCATCGATCTTCACTGCTATCCCAACACCGAGCCCTGGATCCGCTGCCAGGGCCCTTATGTCGAGGCGCTCGCCAAGTATTGGAACCGCGCCTGGACCTGGAAGCAGGAAGACGAGGTGGTGCAGGAGTTCGCCGCGCGCCGGCGTCGAGGCGGTGCTGGTGGCGCTCGATCTCGAGACCACGACCGGCACGCCGCCCTGCACCAACGATTACGTCAAGGCGATGCAGCTTCGCCACCCCGACCGCATCATCCACGCCTGGGCCGCGGTCGATCCCTTCAAGGGCGAGGTCGCGCGCGCGGAGGCGCAGACGGCGATCCGCGAGCTCGGCATGCTCGGCTTCCACTTCCATCCGATCATGGGCCATTTCGCCGTCAACGACCGCCAGTTCTATCCGCTGTTCGAGGTCATCAACGCGCTGAAGGTGCCGGTGATGATCGATGTCGGCACGACCGGCATGGGCGCGGGCATGCCCGGCGGCCTCGGCGCCAAGATCCGCCACGCGCATCCCGCGGCGATCGACGAGCTGGCCGCCGATTTTCCCGACCTGACGATCATCGCCGCGCATCCCGGCTGGCCCTGGGTCGACGAGATGACGGCGGTCGCGCTGCACAAGGGCAATGTCTTCTGGGAGATGTCGGGCTGGGCGCCCAAATATTTCCCGGCCCAGCTCAAGACCGACATTCGCGCGCGGCTCCAGGACAAGGTGATGTTCGGCAGCGACTATCCCAGCATCCCGCTACGACCGCCTGTTCAAGGAATGGGGCGAGCTCGGCTATGCCGACGCCGTGATGGAGAAGATCTTCCACGGCAACGCCGAGCGGATCCTCGGCCTGTGACGCGCGCGCCGCATGACCAGCCTGCTCATCGTGCTGGCGATGCCGGACGAGGTGGTCGCGCGCTACCATCGACCGCCTCGCGCGCAGATTTCCCGACGATCGAGTTCAACGCCGGTCAATCACCGCGACAAGATCGATCCCCATATCGGCCGGACCGACATCATCATGACCTTCGGCGCGATGATGACGGACGAGGTTTGCCGCAAGGCGCGCGCCTCAAATGGGTCCAGGTGCTCGGCACCGGCGTCGACCGCGTCATCGAGGCGCCCTCGCTCGCCCCGGACGTGATCGTCACCAACATTCACGGCATCCACGGCGCGCCGGTGGCCGAGGCGCGCGATCGCCTCCATGCTCGCGCTCGCCCGGCAGATGCCGCGCTCGGTGCGGGCGCAGGACCGCCGCGCAATGGGAGCGGTTTCCCGTCGCGTCTCCTCGACGGCAAGACCGTGGCGATCTTCGGCATCGGCGTCATCGCCGCGGCGCTCGCGCCGAAATTGCAGGCGCTCGGGATGCGCGTCGTCGGCATCAGCTCGGCCCCGCGCGCGGTTCCGGGCTTCGACCGCGTGCATCCGCGCGACGAGCTGCCGAGGCCGCGGTCGGCGCGTGCGACTTTCTCGTGCTGCTCACGCCGCAACGGCGGCGACCCGCGGCATCGTCGGCGAGGCGGTGTTCGCGGCGATGAAGCCCGGCTGCTGCCTCGTCAATCTCGGGCGCGGCGGCGTGGTCGACGAGGCCGCGATGATCGACGCGCTGCGCGCAGGGCCGCTCGCGGGCGCCGCGCTTGATGTCTTCAGCGTCGAGCCGCTGCCGGCCGACCATCCGCTCTGGACGATGAAGAACGTCATCGTCACGCCGCATCTCGGCGGGTTCTATGACGAGTATCCCGATCGCGCGCTGCCGGTGGTGACGGAGAATCTGCGCCATTTCCTGGCCGGCGACCGGGAGCATATGATCAACCGCATTAGCCGCGATCGCGGCACACACTCCTGACCGGCGGGCGCAGCGATGGAATTCGGAGTCTTCGATCATCTCGACCGCGGCGAGGCGTCGCTGGCGGATTTCTACGCCGCGCGGCTGCGGCTCGCCGAGGCCTATGACCGCGGCGGGTTCTACAGCTACCATATCGCCGAGCATCACGCGACGCCGCTCGGCATGGCGCCGAGCCCGAACCTGTTCCTCGCCGCCGTCGCCCAGCGCACGCGTCGGCTGCGCTTCGGCCCCATGGTCTATTGCCTGCCGCTCCATCACCCGCTGCGCCTCGTCGAGGAGATCTGCATGCTCGACCAGATGAGCGGCGGGCGCCTCGATCTCGGCGTCGGCCGCGGCATCTCGCCGATCGAAATCGCCTATTACGGCATCGATCCCGACACGGCCGGGCCGAGGTTCGGGGAATGCTGGGACATCGTGCTGCAGGGCCTGACGCAAGCGACGGTCGACTACGAAGGCCAGTTCTATCGCTTCCATGACGTGCCGATGGAGCTCGAGCCGTACCAGAAGCCGCACCCGGCCTTGTGGTTCGGCGTCTCCAAGCCCGACAGTGCCGAACGCGCGGCGCGGCAGGGCCTCAGCGTCGTGAGCAATGCCACGCTCGCCGGCGGGCGCGCGCTGGTCGAGGCCTATCGCGGCGCCTATGTTGCGCCGGCGGGCCGCGCCGATCCGCCCTTGCTCGGCATCAACCGCTTCATCGTGATCGCCGATACCGATGCGGCCGCGCTCGACATCGCGCGGCGCGCCTACCGCACCTGGCATCGCAGCTTCCATACGCTGTGGAAGAAGCACAACGTGCCGCCGGTGGGCGTGCGCTATCCGCCCGAATTCGACGGCCAGGTGGACGAGGAGCGGGCGGTCGCGGGAACGGTCGACACGGTCACCGCGACGCTGCGCCGTCACATGGCGGCAACCGGCATGAATTATCTCGTCGGCCGCTTTGCTTTCGGCGACATGGCGCCCGCCGACAGTCTGCGCTCGGTCGAGCTTTTCGCCCGGCACGTCATGCCGGCGCTGCGTCAGGAGGCAAAGGCGGCGGAATAGGCGCAGCGGACCAAGGCGCCATCGCAGGAGGGGAACGATGGAAGATCAGCACATCGGGCGGCGGCGCGTTCTTGCGGCGATGGCGGCGATCGGGGCCAGCGCCGCGCTGCCGTTCGCACCTCCGGCTTCCGGTGCGGACGAGGCAAGCGCGCCCAAGCGCATCGATGTGCATTTTCACTTCCTGCCGCCGGCCTACATGAAGGAAGAGCACGAGCGCCTGGCGAACTACACCCATAACCTCGGCAGCGCCGCCATGCTGGCCTGGACGCCGCAGCAGGGTCTCGATGCGATGGACCGCAACGGCATCGCCACCGCCGTCGCCTCGATCACCACGCCGGGCGTGTGGTTCGGCGATGTGGCGGCGGCGCGGCGCCTGTCGCGCGAATGGAACGACTAGGCGGCGCAGGTGAGCCGCGACCATCCCGGCCGCTTCGGCCTCTTCGCAGTGGTGGCGCCGCCCGATACCGACGGCGCGCTCAAGGAGATCGAGTATGCGCTCGACACCTTGAAGGCCGACGGGATCGGGCTTTTGTCGAACTACGACGGCAAGTGAGCTCGGCGATCCCGTCCTTTGCGCCGGTCTTCGCCGAGCTCAATCGCCGCAAGGCGGTCGTCTATGTCCATCCCACCGTGGCGCCGTGCTGCGCCGCGATCATCCCCGGCCTCATCCCGCAGTCGATCGAGTTTCCCCTCGACACCACGCGCACCATCACGAGCCTCGTCTTCACCGGCACTCTTGCGAAAAACCCCGACATAAAATTCATCTTCTCGCACGGCGGCGGCACGATGCCGTTCCTGTCCGGCCGCATCATCGAGACCGTGAGCGGGAACAAGGCGGCCAGGGAGCGCAATCCCAAGGGCGTCGCCTTCGAGCTCAAAAAGCTCTATGTCGATACCGCCAGTGCCAACAGCGTGCCGGCGCTGGCCGCGACGATGGCCTTCATGCCGCATAGCCATGTCCTCTTCGGCACCGACTATCCCTTCGTCAAGCCGGAGGCCGGCGTCGCCGGACTGGACCGCTACAAGTTCCCGGCGCCGCTGCGCCGGGCGATCGACCGCGACAATGCCCTGCGCCTGCTGCCGCGGCTGCGTTCAGCATAATCGGAGGTGATCATGGCCGGCACCGACAATCCGCGGCGGATCGATGTGCATCACCACATCTTTCCGCCGACCTACAAGGTCCGCGCCCGCGAGCGAATCCTCGCGGGCACCAGCATCGGCGACAATTCGCCGTTGTTCGACTGGTCGCCGGCGGCGGCGCTTGCCGTCATGGACCAGTTCGGCGTCGCCACCGCCATGGCCTCGATCTCGACGCCGGGCATCTGGTTCGGCGATGCCGCGCAGGCGCGCGATCTCGCGCGCGAGTGCAACGAATACGCCGCCGGAATGGCGCGCGATCATCCCGGCCGCTTCGGTCTTTTCGCCGCGCTGCCCTTACCCGACCAGGACGGCAGCCTGCGCGAGATCGAATACGCCTTCGACACGCTCAAGGCGGACGGTATCGGGCTGCTCACGAGCTATGGCGACAAATGGCCGGGCGATCCGGCCTTCGCGCCGGTCATGGCCGAGCTCAACCGGCGCAAGGCGGTGGTCTTCATCCATCCGACCGTGCCCGGCTGCTGCAGTGGCCTCATCCCCGGCATCCCGCCGGCGATCACCGAGTTCCTGTTCGACACCACGCGGGCGATCACCAGCCTTTTCGTCAACGGCGTCTTCGCGCGCTGTCCCGACATCCGCTTCATCTTCTGCCACGCCGGCGGCACGATCATGCCGATCGCGCATCGCATCGACGGCTGGAGCCGGCGCAACCCGCAGACTGCCGCGCATACGCCGCAGGGCGTGATCCATGCGCTGCGCCAGCTTTTCTATGACATCGCGACCTCGACCAATGTGCCGTCGATGGCGGCGCTGCGCGGGGTCGTGCCGCTGTCGCAGATCCTCTTCGGCAGCGACAATCCGTTCGTGCCCCTGGCCGCCACGGCCACCGGCATGGATCAGTTCGGCTTCACTGCGGACGAGACGCGCGCCATCAACCGCGACAACGCGCTCCGCCTCTTCCCGCGATTGAAGGATTAGGCGGCCTCAGATGCCGAGCCGCTTGAGCTGCGCCTCGGGACAGCGCGGGCCGGCGGTGACGCCGCGCGGGAAGGCGCGGTCGAGCGCGGCGAGCGTCTCCGTCGATGGCTGCAGCGCCGCGGCGGCCGCGTTCTCCTCGAGCCAGCGCCGCTGCTTGGTGCCGGGCAGCGGCACGATGAAGGGGCGCCGGCTCAGGAGCCAGGCCAACGCAAGCTGCGCCGGGGTGCAGCGCTCCTGGTCTGCGAGCTCGCGCAGCGGATCGCAGGAGGCGCACGTTGCGCGTCATGTTCTCCGGGAAGAAGCGCGGATGCTCGCGCCGCCGGTCCTTGGCGCCGAGCGCCGCCTCGCCGTGATCGTGCCCGTGAGGAAGCCGCGCCCCAGCGGCGCATAGGCGACATACCAAATGCCGAGCTCGGCGCAGGTGTCGAGCAGCGACTCCTCCGGCGTCGCGCGTCCACAGCGAGTACTCGGTCTGGAGCGCCGCGATCGGATGCGTCTTGTGCGCGCGCCGGATGGTCGCGGGCGCCGCCTCGGAGATGCCGAGATGGCGGATCTTGCCCTCCTTGCGCGAGCTCGCGCCATCGCGCCCACGGTGTCCTCGATCGGCACGGTCGCATCGATGCGGTGGATGTAATAGAGATCGATGCAGTCGACGGCGAGCCGCTTCAGGCTCGCCTCGCAGGCGGCGCGGACATAGTCGGGCCGGCCGCTGACCTCGCCGGTGCCGTCGGGGCGGCGGATCTGGCCGAACTTGGTGGCGAGCACGATCTTGTCGCGCCGGCCCTTGATGGCGCGGCCGACCAGCTCCTCGTTGCGGCCGTTGGCGTAGGCGTCGGAGGTGTCGATGAGGTCGATGCCGAATTCGACCGCGCGATGGATGGTGGCGATCGCCTCGGGCTCGCTGGGGTCGCCATAGATCGGCGTCATGCTCATGCAGCCGAGGCCGATCGCGGAAACCTCGAGCCCGCCAGCCGCGCGTCGCTTCATGGCCGCTCCTCATCTTCGATGGTTGCCGGCGTGGCGTGGCACGGCGCAGGTCTTTAGTCTTCACCCTCTTTGGGGTCAAGCCGCGGGGCGTCATTGTTGGCGCCGGCACGCGGTGGTATCCCTTGGCCGCTACGCAGGGAGGGAACGATGGCCGAGCACATCAATCTCGAGGTCGACGGCACATCGCATGTGATCGAGGTCGACGATCCGCAGATGCCGCTGCTCTATGCGCTGCGCGACGAATTGGGCCTCGCCAATCCGCGCTTCGGTTGCGGTCTGGCGCAATGCGGCGCCTGCACCGTGCATGTGGATGGCGCGGCCGTGCGCAGTTGCGTGACGCCGGTCTCGTCGGTCAAGGGCGCGAAGATCACCACGCTCGCCGGCCTCGGCACGCCCGATCATCCCCATCCGCTCCAGGCCGCCTATGTCGCCGAGCAGGTGCCGCAATGCGGCTACTGCATCAACGGCTGGATCATGACCGCCGCGGCGCTCCTCAGGGAGAAGCCGCATCCGACCGATGCCGAGATCCGCACCGGGCTCTCTGGCCTCAAATGTCGCTGCGGCACCCACCTTGCCATTCTGCGCGCGGTCAAGCGCGCGGCCCAGGCGTGAGGGCGGCGATCATGCTGCAGCCAGCGATCCTTTCCGTCTCCCGCCGCGATCTTTTGAGGGGCACGGGCGCGCTCGTCGTCGGGTTCGCCCTGCCGGTGGCGGCCGAGGCCGCCGCCATGACCGGGCCCGATACCGCTGCCAAGCCGCCGCTCACGCCGGATCAGCTCGATTCTTTCATCGCGGTGCGCCAGGACGGCTCGGCCATCGCCTTCTTCGGCAAGACCGACAGCGCACAGGGCGTCGATGTCGGCATCGCCCAGATCGTCGCCGACGAGCTCGACCTGCCGGCGGAGCGGGTCGAGGTGGTGATGGGCGACACCGCGCGCACCGTGAACCAGGGCGGCGCCAGCGGCAGCACCGGGCTCGAGCGCGGCGGCGTGGCCCTGCGCTTTGCCGCCGCCGAGGCGCGGCGTCTCCTTTCGACATGGCGGCGCAGCATCTGGGTGTGTCGGCGGCGACGCTGAGCGTCAGCGACGGCATGGTTACGGCCGCGGGCGACCCGGCCAAGCACGTCTCCTATGGCGAGTTGATCGGCGGGCGCTATTTCCACGCCCATCTCAACTGGAACGGCCAGATCGGCAACGCGCTGGTGTCGAAGGGCGAGGCCAAGCCGAAATCGCCCGATGCCTACAAGGTCGTGGGGAAATCCTTCCCGCGGCGCGACATCGCCGCCAAGGTGTTCGCCCGCGCCACCTATGTCGTCGACGTCAAGGTGCCGGGCATGCTGCATGCCCGCATGGTCCGTCCACCGGTGGCGGGCGCGATGCCGGTCGCGGTGGACGAGGCCTCGGTCGGGACATTCCCGGCGTCCGGGTGGTGCGGAAAGAAGGGCTGCTCGCCGTCGTCGCGGAAAAGGAATGGAACGCCATCCGCGCGGCGCAGGCGCTCAAGGTGACGTGGTCGAAGGGCGCGCCGCCGTTTCCGAATATGCCGATCTCTACGACCACATCCGCAGCGCGCCGGTGCGCAAGCGCGAGGCGCCGGTGCACAACGGCGATGTCGATGCCGCCTTCGCCGGTGCCGCGCGCGTGGTCGAGGCGGAATACGAATGGCCGTTCCAGTCGCATTCGAGCATGGGGCCGGCCTGCGCCGTGTGCGAGATCAGCGACGCCGGCGCGACGTTGTGGACCGGCTCATCGAAGCCGCACTATGCGCGCGACGGCATTGCCAAGCTCCTGGCATCCCCGTCGAGAAGGTGCACGCGAACTGGATCCCCGGTCCCGGCGCCTATGGCCGCAACGACGGCGGCGACGCGGCGCTCGATGCCGCGGCGGTGGCGCAGGCGGTCGGGCGCCCGGTGCGGGTGCAGTACATGCGCTATGAGGGCCACGGCTGGGACCCCAAGGGCCCGGCCTCGATCCATCGCGCCCGCGCCGGCCTCGACGCCCAGGGCAACGTCATCGCCTATCGCTACGAGAGCAAGGCTTCTCGCGCATCGACATCGACACCAACGAAAGCGACCCGCGCTACAGCCTCGCCGGGCAGCTCATGGGGCTCGAGCTCGCCCGCTCGACGGGTCTTCGGCGTGCCCGGAGAGTCCTATGGTTTCCCAGCAAGCTTCTGGCGTGGGAAACGATCGCGCCGCTCCTCGACCGCGCCTCGCCGCTGCGCACGGCGCATCTGCGCGATCCCGTCGGGCCGCAGATCCATTTCGCCAGCGAATCCTTCATCGACGAGGTCGCCCACGCCACCGGCACGGACCCCGTCGCCTTCCGCCTCAATACCTCAGGGAGCCGCGCGACATTGCCGTGGTGAAGGCGGCGGCCGAGAAAGCCGGCTGGCAGGCCGCGTCTCCGGCTCGCGCGGACAGGTCAGCGACGGCGTCGCCGCCGGCCGCGGCTTTGCCTATTGCCAGCGCGGCCGCACCGTCATCGCCGTGGTCGCCGACGTCGAGGTCGATCTCAAGAGCGGGGCGGTGGAGCCGCAAGCGTTTCGTCGTCGCGCATGATTGCGGCCTCATCGTCAATCCGGACGCGCTAAAGCTCTGCATTGAGGGCAATATTGTCCACGGCGCCAGCCGCAGCCTCTACGAGGAGACGATGTTCGATCCCCAGATGGTGACGAGCATCGACTGGCTGACCTACCCGATCCTCGACATCACCGCGGCGCCGCAGGAGGTCGAGATCGTGTTGATCAACCGCCCCGAGCTGCCGCCGCTCGGCGCGGGCGAGCCGTCGACCCGTCCGGTGGCGGCGGCGATCGCCAACGCCATCTTCGACGCCACCGGCCACCGCGTCCGCCGCGCCCCCTTCACACCCGAGCGGGTGCGCAGCGGCCAGGCCTGAACCCCGCTGGGGCTGATCAGGCCCCAGCCAGATCGGCGCGGATGAAGAACGCTGCCGTGATGCCGGCAGCGCAGGTGAGCGTCAGGGCCCGCGTCACGCCCGGCTTCACCACGCGCCCAAGCCGCGCGCCGAGATAGCCGCCGATCAAGGCGCCCACCAGCACCGCGGCTGTCTGCGGCCACCGGACGGCACGGGCCAGCACGAAGGCCAGCACCGCGATGGTGTTCGCCGCACTGACCAGGAGGGTGCGGGGGCCGTTCAAGGCCTTGATATCGCTCTTCCCGAGTAGCGACCAGACGGCCACCATCATGAGGCCGACCGCCCCGCCGAAATAGCCGCCGTAGATGCCGAGCACGAATTGGACCGCCAGCACGGGGCGGGCGCGGGCCCGGATGCGCCCCTGCAGCGCCACGCCGATCCGGCGGCCGAAGGCGAGCGCGGCCGTGGCGAGAAGAAGGAGCCAGGGCAGGACCAGGTTGAACGCCGAGGCCGGCGTCCACAGCAGCAGGAGGCTGCCGGCCAATCCGCCTGCCAAGGTCACGGCCAGCAGCCGCCGCACCTCGATCCCGCACACCGACCCCAGACGCTCGTGGTAGGTCCAGGCGCTGGCCAGGCCGCCGGGATAGAGGGCGACCGTGCTGGAGATATTCGCCTGAACCGACGGCACCCCCGCCGCGATCAGCGCCGGCAGCGTCACGAACGAGCCCCCGCCGGCGAGCGCGTTCATGCCGCCCGCGAGCAGCCCGGCTCCGAGAAGAAACATGAGATCATGCATGCGCCACCATGCGCAGCCCTGGCCGCGAGGGCAATCGCCACGTTGCGATGAGGTCGGGCGCCCCCACCCATGCTCACCATACGCTTGCTTATCGTAAGCAGCGCTTATTATAGTCATGCTCATGACTACCTATGATTTCGAGCGCAGCTTCGGCTATGTGCTGTTCGAGACCGCGCGGCTGATGAGCAAGCGGTTCGATCAGCGCGCCCGCACCCTCGGCCTCACCCGGGCGCAGTGCGCGGTGCTGGTACGGCTCGGTGCAGCACGAAGGCATCAACCAGGCGCGGCTGGCCGAGCTTGCTCGAGCTCGAGCCGATTTCGCTCGCCCGCTGTCTCGACCGGATGGAGCAGGCGGGCTGGATCGTGCGCCGCGCTCGATCCCGCCGACCGGCGCGCCCGGCTTCTCTACATGACCGAGAAGGCGAAGCCGCTGTTCGATCAGCGTGCTCGAGGTCGGCTACGAGACGCGGGCCGAGGCGCTGGCGGGCCTGTCGCCCGGACGACCGCGACCTGCTGGTGGACCTGCTGTTGCAAGTCCGCGGCAATCTTGCCGACAAGGGTCCCGCTGTCGAGCGGCGCCCTTCAGACCGCAGGAGCGAAGTGATGGCCGTTGCCGCCGATACCCGCGCCGGCTCCGGCTGCAGCAGCGCAGCCGCCGCGGCTGGGTGCGCCTCGTGCTGATGCTCTCGGTGCCGCTGGTCCTGGGTTTCGCCGCCGGCTATTTCTATCTCCTCGCCGGGCGCTATGCCTCGACCGACGATGCCTATGCCCAGGCCGACATGGTCCAGGTCAGCGCCGACGTGGGCGGCCGGGTGGTCGCTGTCGATGTCCACGACAACGAGAAGGTGATGCCGGGCCAGGTGCTGTTCCGGCTCGATCGATCGCAACTATCGCATCGCGGTCGAGCCAGGCCAAGGCCGAGCTCGCGAGCGCGCGGCTGCAGATCGACGGCCTGCGCGCCGCCTATCGCCAGAAGCTCGCCGAATTGAAACAGGCGCAGGACACGCGAGGCCTATCAGGAGCGCGAGTTCGACCGCCAGCAGCAGCTCCTCGCCGACCATCGTCACCTCGCAGCAGATGTTCGACGCAGGCGCGCCACGACCTCGATGTCGCGCGCCAGCAGGTCGCCGCGACCGAACAGCAGATCGCCAACACGCTGGCGGCCCTGGGCGGCAATCCCGACATCGCGACCGTGGACCATCCCCTGGTCCAGCGCGCCCAGGCGCAGGCTCGATCAGGCGGAGCTCGATCTTTCCCATACCGTCGTGCGCGGCGCTCGCTCGAGGGCATCGTCACCAAGGTCGATACGCTGCCGGTCGGCCAATACCTCAATGCGGCCACCCCCGCCTTTTCGCTCGTTGCCACCCGCAACGTCGTGGATCGAGGCCAATTTCAAGGAGACCGACCTCACCCACATGCGGGCCGGACAGGAGGCGACGGTCGATATCGATACCTATCCCGACCGGACCTTCTCCGCGGTGGTCGAGAGCATCGGCGCGGGCACCGGCTCGGAGTTCTCGGTGCTGCCGCCGCAGAACGCGACCGGCAACTGGGTCAAGGTGGTGCAGCGCATTCCGGTGCGCCTCGTCATCACCGATCCCGATCCTGACCGGCCGCTGCGCGCCGGCATGAGCGCCGATGTCGAGGTCGACACGCAATTACCGTCAGCCGCTGCTCATCAAGATCGATGCCCTGGTGGCGCAAGTAATGGGATCGTCGATCTTCGCCTCAAGTAAATGAGCGTCGCCACTGCCGGCATGGGCCGCGGTTCCCCACCGCGGCCTGATCACCGTCGCTGTCATGCTGGCGACGATCATGCAGGCGCTCGATACCTCGATCGCCAACGTGGCGCTGCCGCACATGCAGGGCAGCCTGTCGGCGTCGCAGGACCAGATCTCCTGGGTGCTCACCTCCTATATCGTCGCCGCCGCGATCACGACGCCGCTCACCGGCTGGCTGGCCGGCCGCTACGGGCGCAAGCGGCTGTTCCTGGTGTCGATCGCCGGCTTCACCATGGCCTCGCTGCTGTGCGGCGGCGCCGTCAACCTGACGCAGATCGTGGCCTATCGCCTGCTGCAAGGCGTCTTCGGCGCGGCGCTCATCCCGCTGTCCCAGGCCATCCTGCTCGACATCAATCCGCGCGAGCGGCATGCGACGGCGATGGCGATCTGGGGCGCCGGCATCGTCGTGGCGCCGATCCTGGGTCCGACGCTCGGCGGCTGGCTCACCGACACCTATGACTGGCGCTGGGTGTTCCTGATCAATCTGCCGGTCGGCATTCTCGCCTTCATCGGTGTGTCGATTTTCGTCATGGAGACCCAGATCGACCGCACGCGGCCGTTCGATCTCTTCGGCTTCGCCATGCTGAGCCTCGGGCATCGGCGCGCTGCAGATGATGCTCGACCGCGGCGAGCAGAACGACTGGTTCGGGCGCGACCGAGACCTGGATCGAGCTTGGGCCTGTGCATCTGCCGGCTTCTGGGTCTTTATCGTCCACTCCGCGACGGCCGAGCACCCCTTCGTCAGCCTGGCGCTCTTCAAGGACCGGAACTTCGTCGCCGGCTCGCTCCTGATGTTCCTGATCGGCGTCGCTGCTCTACGGCACGCTCGCGCTGCTGCCGCCGCTGTTGCAGGATCTGCTCAACTTATCCCGTTGTCACCACCGGCAACCTGCTGGCGCCGCGCGGCTTCGGCACGCTGGTCGCGATGGCGGATCGTGGGGCGGCTCTCCGGCCGTATCGATGCGCGACTCCTGCTCGTCGCCGGCTTCACCATCACCGGCCTATTCGCTGTGGCGAAATGACGCACTACTCGCTCGACATGGGAGATGTGGACGGTCATCTCGACCACGGTCGTCCAGGGCATGGGCTTCGGGCTGGTGTGGGTGCCGCTCACCGCGGTGTCGTTCGCGACGCTGCCCACCAAGCTTCGCACCGAGGGCTCGGCCTTCAGTGCGCTGGTGCGCAACATCGGCGGCAGCCTCGGCATCGCGATCGGTGAGAACGTGCTGGTGAGGGCGATCCAGACGAACCACGCCTCGATCGCCGCGCACGCGACACCCTATAACCCGATGCTGCACTTGCCGCAGGTGCAGCACCTGTGGAATCTCCACACGCTCCACGGCCTCGCCACGCTCAACGCCGAGATCACGCGGCAGGCGGAGATGATCGCCTATATCGACGTGTTCAAGCTGTTGATGGTGGTGACGTTCGCGACTATCCCGCTGCTGATCCTGCTGCGCGTCAACCGAAGCGGGCAGCCCGGTCCGGCGATGCTCGACTAGCCAGCGATCACGTCACTTTCGCCGGATTGATGCGGGCGGAGTTGCGGGCCTTGAACTCGCCGTAGAGAAATGGCCGGTCGCGGGGCATCGACGTCGCCAGATCCTCCGGCGCGACGCTGGCGGGATCGGGATTGCGCAGGATCGGCGAGATCATGGCGTCGTAGCTCGGATACATGAAATACGGGATCGAGTAGCGCTCGCGGCCGGACCGGTTGATCACGCGGTGCGCGGCCGAGGAAAAGATGCCGTCGGTCCACACCTTCAGCGTTTCGCCGACATTGACGACCAGCGTATCGGCGATCGGCGGCACCGCCAGCCATTCGCCGGTGCGGTTGCGCACTTCGAGCCCGCCATTGGTGTCCTGGGCGAGAATGGTGAAGGCGTTGGTGTCCGTATGGGCGCGGGCGCCCAGATGGGCGGCCGGCGCGTCGGGCGCCTGCGGCGGATAGTGCAGCAGGCGGAGCGAGTTCATGTCCTTGGCGAAGAACTGCTTCAGGCGCCCGGGCGGCAGTTCCAGGCTTTCCTCGAAGAGGACCAGCAGCGCATAGCCCAGCACGCTCAGCTTGTCGTAATAGGCCATCATGCGCACCTTCAGGTCGGGCATTGCGCTCGGCCAGGGAATGACGCCGTGATAGGGCTTGCCGGCGAGCAGGTCCGGGTCGTCGTCGGCCAGGGGACGGCGGATCTGGAACGCTTCCTGCAGATTCTCGGTGATGGTGTTGTCGTCGCCCTTGGTCATGCCGTGCAGGTAGCCCTGGAAGTGATCGTTCTTGGTCACCGACACTTCCATCTTCGCCGCCAGCGGCAGGTTATGGAAATCAGCCGCGGTCGCAAAAATGCGCGCGATGTCGTCGCGCGCGATGCCGTGATTTCGTACATAAAAAAAGCCGATGTCGCAGCAGGCGGCGGCAATCTCGGCCACAACTGCCCGTCGCGCCGCCGGATCGCCCGCCCAGGCCGGAGCCAGATCGACAACCGGCACCTCCGAGGAGGCGAGCTTGCGGGCACTGGGAAGCATCGAATTCTCCTGTTGGCGCCGTGACGATAGCAGTTCCGGTTGATGCCCGGAAGAAGCCGCGCGACAATCGCGGCGCGCCGGCCGCCGCGACCGGTGGCCGACAAAGGGAAAGGACGCCCCGTGCCATGCCAAGCCTGAACCTTTGCCGCGCGGCAACGCAGATTGCCAGTATCGCCCTCCTCGCCCTGTGCGCGGTGGCATCGTCCGCCGCCCGCGCCGAGGCGATCAAGATCGGCACCGTCAAGGTTCCGGCATCGGGCGCCATTTTCATCGCGCAGGACAAAGGATATTTCGCGGCCGAGGGCATCCCGGCGCAACTGGTGTTCTTCGGCTCGGGCCAGCCGATCGCGGTCGCCGCGACCTCGGGCGACATCGATTTCGGCGCGACCGCGATTTCGGCCGGCTTCTACAGCCTCGCCGGGCAGGGCGCGTTGCGGATCATCGCGGCGGCGGCCGAGGACGTCCCGCATTTCGAGTCCCAGGCGTTCCTGGTGTCGAACGCGGCCTACGATGCCGGCTTCAAGTCGCTCAAGGATTTTCCCGGCCACTCCTTTGCCCTGAGCCAGATCGGGTCGAGCGCGCAATACGCGCTGGGCCTGATCGCCGACAAATATGGCTTCGCGCTCAGCACGGTGCGGATCCTGCCGTTGCAATCGATCGCCAACGCGGTCACCGCCGTCGCCGGCGGCCGGGCGGACATTACCTTGAACTCGGCGACCGCCGAACTTGCCGCCGTCCAGCACGGCAGCGCCAGGGTCCTCGGCTATCTCGGCGACGAGAAATCCTATCAGTTCGGCGTGGTCTTCACCGCGACTGCGACGGCCAATAATCGGCCCGACATCGTCGCGCGGTTCCTGCGCGCCTACCGCAAGGGCGCGCGCGACTATCACGACGCCTTCACCGGCCCCAACGGCGCGCGAAAGGACGGGCCGACCGCCGCCGCGATCTTGAGCATTCTCGCCAAATACGTGACCGTGCCGCGGGACGAGCTGGCGGGGGCCGTCAGCTATATCGATGCCGACGCCCGGCTCGACGTGCCGGACGTGCTCCACCAGGTGGCCTGGTACAAGTCCCAGAATCTGCTGAAAGCCGATGTCGACGCCGTCGCGCTGATCGACCGGCGCTACGTCGTCCCCTTGCCGGCGCGCTGACTTGCCGGGATCGCCGCTTCCCTATAGAACAGGGACAGTCCCGCGGAAGGAAACCAGATCATGGCGAACGGCCGGGCCGTCATCAGTCATGTCGTCATCAACTGCTTCGACTTCCCGAAGATGCTGGAGTACTACACCAAGACGCTGGGCTTCCAGCTCTCCGACATCGGCAGGATCGGCCAGGGCGATATCTGCTTCCTGACCTTCGATCCGGAGGCCGAGCATCACCAGCTCGCGCTGATGAGCGGGCGCCAGGGGCCGCCGGGTGTCGGCGCGCTCAATCACGTCTGCTTTCGCCTCGCGACCTACAAGGAATTGCAGGCGCGCCACAAGATGCTGGGCGACGCCGGTGTCAGCGGTCTCACCACCGTCACGCACGGCTCGTGGCTTTCGGTCTATTCGCTCGATCCCGAAGGCACCCGGGTCGAGTTCCGCTGGGACTTGCCGTGGTATGTCGGCCAGCCCTTTGCCGGACCGATCGACCTCAGCCTCTCCGAGGACGAGATCAAGCACGCGACCATCGAGCAGAACCGCAACAACCCGCGCTTCCAGCCGATGGCGGAGTGGCGCGCCAAGGCCGCCGCAAAACTTCCGGCCGTTTAGGGTTTACCGGTCGTGTCATTGCGAGGAGCGCAGCGACGAAGCAATCTCGTCGAGATTGCTTCGCTTGCGCTCGCAATGACGCCTCGAAGCGAGCTTGTTACCGTAGAACGATAGGGCTCTGGTCAAGCGCTCGTGCGCGAACGCCAACGCCATGCCGGCGCGATCCACCGGCGGCCGGCGGCGCGCAGCCGCGCGTAGGGCGCGCGCGGCACAACCAACAGCGCTGCGAGCGGCAGTACGATGACGCTCCACGCCACAAGTCGCACGGCCAGGGCAACCGCGCCGATCGCGGGTGAGCCGAAGAGCAGGCTCGCCACGCCGAAGCTCAACGCGAAGGCGAGGCCGCCGGCGAGATAGCTCAGCAGCAGATGCCGCGCCGCGCCGAAGCCGAAGAGCAGGCGCACCAGGATCGGGGGGTAGAGTCCGATGGCGACCGTCTCGGTGACGGCGAAGGCCAGCGCCACGCCGTGGCTCGCATAGGCTGCCGCGAGCGGTACGGCGAGGGCCATGCCGGCGCCGGCATAAAGCCCGTTCGACCACGCGATCGCGTGCGCATGGTTGGTATAGCGCAGCAGCATGAGCGCCGCGCGGCCCGGCCCGGACAGGAAAATGCCGGCGAGGAAAATGAGGACGAGCGGCATGTCGGCTGCCACCGCGTGGTGCGTCCATAGCGCGACGAACGGCGCGCTCAAGGGAATGCTCACGCCGGCAAGCACGCCGCCGAGACAGGCGGCGATGCGACCGGTATCGGCATAGAGCCGGCGGCAGGCCTCGTGATCCTCCTGCGCGTGCTGGCGCGCCATCTCGATGCCGCTACCGACCGCGAAGGACTGGGCTCCGATCTGGCGCGTGAGCCCGGTGAAGATGCGCAGCACGTTGAACTTCACCGTCTCGAGCGCGCTGATCCCGACGAGCCCGAACAGCAGCAGCGTCCCGTTCTGCGTCAGCGCCGTCGCCAGCGGGCTCGTGAAATAGGACAGCGACTGCGGCACGATCCGGCGCCATTCCGCCAGGCTCGGCACGGCAAGCCCGAGGCGGATGTCGCGGTAGCGCCGGTTGATGTCCGCCGTCATGACCACGACATAGACGATCGGCAGCACGGCATAGGCGACCGCCACGGCGCTGGCCGGCGCCTTGAACGCGAGCAAGGCCGCGACGCTCGCAAGCTGCGTCACGTTGTAGATGCCGAACAGGCACTCGCCGCGGCTGAAGTCGCCATAGGCGCGGTAGACCCCGTGCAGCACTTCCGCGCCGTACCAGAGCCACATCGGCAGCGTCATAATGACAAGACAGAAAAGCGCGGTGCGCCGGTCCATCGCGGACAGGCCGAGGAGATGGACGACGTCGGTCGTAGCGAGCGTGCCGCAAAGCACCGCGAAGACCAGAAGCGTCACGCACAGCGCGGCGAACAGTCCGAGCCGCACCTGCCGCTTGAGCGCGGCCCGATTGCCGGTCGAGACCGAGTGCAGGAAGAGGTTGCCGAAATACTCGTCCGTCCCCAGCGTGCACCAGCCCAGGAATGCGACCACGGCGAAGACGATGATCCAGTCCTTGTAATAGACCGCGCCCCACGCATAGAAAT
The DNA here is from genome assembly GCA_963832575.1 of uncultured Alphaproteobacteria bacterium. Lineage (GTDB taxonomy): Bacteria > Pseudomonadota > Alphaproteobacteria > ATCC43930 > CGMCC-115725 > DATJLY01. The sequence continues at coordinate 921,479 of CAWHUT010000004.1, read as the reverse complement.
AAAGCGGGATCAGCACAAGCTGCTCGATGAGCCGCACGCCCCAGTTCATTGTCTGAAAGGCATAGTTGCTGAAGAGGCGCCGCGCGAGCCGTGCGCCGCGGGCGGTGCCGCCCGGGGCCACGGGCGCCTCCGCCGCCGCCTCGCGGTTCAGCTCAGGCATGCCTCGAGCGGGCGGGATGCGGGTTCGGGCGCGTGCGCGCGGGGATCTTTCTGCGCTTCGACATAGACGCTCTCCCACTGCCGGCCCTCGCTGTCGCGGATGAGGGCGGCGTCGCTGCCCATGCCATAGGCCACGACGCGCGCATTGACGAAGCCGATCTCCCCCAAAACCGCCGTCAGCAGCGCGCCGTCCCAGACCGAGACGTGGCCGAAATTCTGCGTCAGGAACGACATCGCCTCGGCGCCATGGGAAAAGCGTTCGCTGAATTCGCGGTTCGGCTTGAGCCCGTTGCAGAAATCGACATAGCGCTGAAGGTCGGGCACGATGATGCGCGCCCACCGGCCGGGACGCAGCGTGCGCAGCATCTCGCGCAGTGTCGCCACCGCCTCGCGGTAGGACAGGTGCTCGAGCATGTGCTCGGTATAGATGCCCTCCCAGTAATCGTCGGCACAGCGCCACGGCGCACCCGCGTCGAGGAACCAGTCCGGCAGCCGGTATTCGCCCCGCAAGAGACCGCCGAGCTTTACGATCCAATAGCCGGTGCGGAAGCGGTCGGCATTGACCCAGCCGGCATAGAGGCAATCGCCGCAGCCGAGATTGAGGAGGCGCGAATGGGGCGGCGGGTGACGGCGGTAGAGGCGGTTGATCGCGGCATCCTGAAGCTGGCGCAGCGCGAGCCGCACCACGTCCCTGCCCGAACTGTCGCTGCTGACGGCGTAAAGATGCCGGATCGCCGAAGATGAGCTTTCGACCTGCATGAGATGGCGGCGGCGATGGCCAAGTGACGGCCCCTTCAACGGCGACGGCGGGGAATGGTTCCGGGGGTGCCCCGATCAGGCCGCGCTTATGGCGTCGCGAAACTCGCGCGGATCGAAATCGGCGGCGACGTCGCCCCCCTCGCGGGTGACGTAGAGATCGAGCCGCGCGGCGGCGAGCACGGCATCCTCGGTGAGCGCGCCGCCGAACTCGGGCTGGTCCATGGCCAGCCGCGCCAGCGTCGGGCTGGCGGCGAGCAGCCGGTAGAGTGCCGTCACGCGCATATAAAGAGTGAGCGTCACCGTCACGCTGGTGCCGAGTTCGGTGGCGAAGAAATCGAGCACGTCGCGCGTGTCGACCCCGGAAAGCGCGTCCGCTGGTGCCCCGTCCTCGTCCTCGTCGTCGTCCTCGTCCGACGCCGGCGTCTCCGCCTCGATGCGGGCCAGAAACTCGCCGAAGTGGAAGATCGCCGAAGCGAGAAGCTCGGGCTCGACTGCCGGCACCCGCGGCGGATTGGGCAGGGGAGGAATTTCCGTCATGGCGATCCTCGCCTCAGTCGCCCGCGACCGGCGCCGCGGCCACGCGTCGCGCCGCAGGACTGCGGTTGACGAAATAAATGCCGACGCCCACCAGCGCCATCGCCGTCGTCAGCGCCGGCGTGATCGGCTCGCTCAGCAAGGCGCCGCCGGCAACGAGACCGAAGAGCGGCGTCAGGAACGAGAACGACGATAGCTGGAACGCGGGATAGCGCGTGATGAGCCAGAACCACGCGAGATAGCTGATGAAGGCGACGACCACCGTCTGATAGAGGAACGCCGCGACCACCAGCCGCGTCGGCGCGAAGACGCCGCGCTCGCCCAGCAGCGTCGCCAGCGCTCGCAGAATCACCGCCGATCCCGCAAGCTGGTAGAACAGCACCTTGTGCGGGCTCGCGCGGGCGAGCCGGCTGGCCTTCACGACCACCGTCGTCACCCCCCAGAAGACCGCGGCGGTGAGCGCTATCGCGTCACCCAGAAGCTCGCGGTGCGTCGGCAGGCGCAGCGCATCGGCAAAGGCGATGGTCATCCCGATGAAGGCCGAGATCAGGCCGAGACCATGGCTGAAGCGAAGCCGCTCGCCGGGGATCGTCAGGTGCCCGCCGATCGCCACGACGAACGGCGACAGATAGAGGAAGATCACCGCGCGCGAGGCATTGGTGAATTCGAGGCTCCAATAGAGGAACGTGAACTCGCCGGCGAACAGCACGGCGGTCAGGAGGCCCATGCCCAGCGTGCCGTCGCGCGCAAAGAGCGCGATCCCGCGCCAGCGCGCCCACGCCCATAGCAGCCCTGCCGCGGCGGCTGAGCGAAGCCCGGCCTGAAATACCGGCGAGATGCCGGTGTTCGCCACCTTGATGCTGACCTGGTTCATGCCCCAGAGCGCGCATAGCGCCACCATCAGCAGCATCGCGGCGCCGTCGAGGCGGTCGCTCCGCTGCGCCATGGCGGGCAAGGTGGCCGCTCCGCGGCGGCGATGCAACCGTTATGTCGCGGCTGGGCGACGGGCGCTCAGGAACCAGCGAAGGGAACGTGCGCCGGCTCGCGCGGGTGGGCTTGGCCGAGCGGGCTCGGCGCGCGGATGATCCGCACGGTTTCGGGCGCCAGGCGCTGACGCAGGCGCTCGGCCAGTCGCAGCGCCAAGGCGACGATGGTGAGCGTCGGCGGCGCCGCGCCGCCGGTCGGGAAGATCGAGCTCCCGGCGATGAAGAGATTGCCCATGCCGTGGACGAGCCCGTCGCCATCGACGACGCCCCGGCGCGGATCCTCGGCCATGCGCGTGGTGCCCATCTGGTGCCAGCCGCCTTCAAGATTGTCGGGCCAGGCGACCTCGTGCTCCGCCGGCAGCTCTGCGAGGTGGCCAATTTGCAGCCGCCGCAGCTCTTCATCGACGATCTCCTCGCCGCGGATGACGGTGCGGCGATCGATCGCGGTCATGCGCCAGTCGAGCTGGGCACGGTTGAGGCCGAAGGCGTCGCGCTCGTGTTGCAGCGTGACGCGGCTATCGCGGTTGGGCGCCTGCTCGGATTTGCTTTCGAGTACATAGCCGGCGATGAAGCGGTCGGGCAGGAAGAACTGCAGGATCGCCGCGATCGCCACCTGATCGGGCTGCCGCAGGATGTCGCCCACCTGCGCCAGCGACAGGCCCTTGCGGCCATAAGGCGGAAAGCGGACATAGGGGTCGCCGAACCGCGCCGGCGACAGCGACAGCACGAGCTTGCGGAAGGCGAGCCAGGCGCGCGTGTCGTGGCCGTGATAGACCGGATGGATGTTGGCGCTGTAGTGCAAGAGCCCCTCGCGCTCCTGCACCGCCGGGGGCAGATCGAGCCGCACGGACACCGCGCTGGCGTGAAAGCGCAGACCATAGAGCGCCAGCGATGGCGGCTGCCGCGTCGCCACGAGCGCGCGCTTGGTGTGCGGATGCTCCATGAAATAGCGGCCGACGAGATCGTGCGCATTGCCAAGGCCGGCGCTCATGACATCGTTTGACAGCAGCAGGAGGCGCGCGTTCTCGATGCCGCCGGCCGCGAGCACGAAGTGCCGCGCCGCGACGCGGAAGCGGTTGCCCGTGAGCGTGCCGACGTCGACATGCGTCACGGTGCGGCCGTCCGCGCTCGCGCCGATCTTCAGCACCGTGGCGTTGAGGAGGCAATTGATATTGCGCGCGCCGGCGATCGCCGCGCGATAGACCCGGCCGAAGCGGGTGGGCGGGCTGAATTGATAGACGGCCGGCACCAGCTTGGCCGGGTCGAAGGGCAGGAGCCGCGCCCGGTTATGGCCGAGCCGTGCGCACCATGCCTCGGCATCGAAGTCGACGGAGGGGAGCTGGCAGATCGCGATGGCCGGCTCGCCATAGGGCTCGAGCGCGCCCGGCGCGATGGGCCAGCCGCTCTCTTCCACCCAGGGACGCGGCGCCATGTCGATGGGATCGAGCGATCGGCACCAACCGCCCCAGGCATTAGTGTTGCCGCCGAAATAACGCGACTGGCACAGGTCGAGATCGAAATACGGCAACCCTATGTTGGCCCCGCGATAGAGCGCCTGCGTGTCCCAGCGGAAGCGCAGATCGCCACTTTCGAGCAGACACACGCGGACATCCGTGCCGGCAAAGGCGCGGGCGATGGTAATGCCTGCAGCGCCGGCGCCGATGATGCAAAGCTCGGCGGAGATTTCCGTATTACCAGCGATCCGCCGCGCGTCGGTGAACATGCCCCCGTCGCTCCCCGCTTCGTCCGGTATTCGGCTTTCCCTAGGGAATGCCGCGTAAACGCGCGAACACACAACTCGTTCCTGAAACTTGTGATGCGAACGCGCCGCAAATCCGGGCCGCGCGCTCGCGTCCGTCGCGAACAGGGGACCGGAACTTTCACCGGAAAACGATGTTTTTGTGCGGCGCGCCGGCCACAGGCGATGGCCAGCGAAGAGGCCAGGCCGAAGCGCCTCCACCGCACGGGACCATCACATGGCAGTAACGGTCGCGGACACCAGAAGCGGGGGAACCAGGGATCATCGTGACGATCCCCCCTCGTTCCTCCACCTTGCGCATTTGAGCGACATCGATCTCAAGACGTTGGGCCGCACCATCTGGCGCTGGCGCGCCATGGTGGTGTGGACGACGCTCGCGCTGACCGCGGTATCGGTCGCAGTCACCGAGCGCCTGACGCCGCTTTACACGGCCGAGGGCCAGGTGCTCGTCGGCATCGAGCAGGTGAAGATCAACAAGATCGAGGATCTGACCGCCGGCGTCGATACCCAGGCCGAGCGGGTCGCGACCGAGATCGGCATCATCCGCGCGCGCAACATGGCGGAAAAGATCATCAACCGGCTGGGCCTTGAGAACGATCCGGAGTTCAACCCGACGCTGCGTCCGCCCGGTCCACTTCAATCCTTTTTCGCGTGGCAGACGCTCATCCCGCACGATTGGCTCGCGCAGCATACGCCGTTCCACGCCGATGCGCCTGCGCCGGGCGGCAATCCGGCACTGGTGATGTCGCAGATCGTCGAAAATTTCCTGGCCGAGCTCAAGGTCACCAATGACGGCCAATCGCGCATCATCGATATTTCGTTCGAATCGCCCAATCCCAACACCGCAGCCGAGGTCGTGAACGCGCTCGCCGACGCCTACATCGTGGCGCGTCTCGACCAGAAATTCGAATCGGCGCGCCGCGCCAATGTGTGGCTGGCCGATCGCCTCAACAGCCTGCGCCAGGAGGTGCTCGTCTCGGAGGACGCCGTCGAGAAGTTCCGCGCCCAGAACGGTCTCCTCCGCGCCAAGGACTCCACCCTCATGACGCAGGAGGTGTCGCAGGTGGCGGCCGAGGCCATCACCGCGCACACCAAGCGCCTGGAGGCGCAGTCGCGGCTGGCGCGCATCCAGCAGTCGGGCGGCGCGCATAACGCGGCGCCCGACGACAACATTACAGAAGTGCTGCAATCGCCGCTCATCCAGCAGCTCCGTAACCAGGAGGCCGACGCGTCCCGCCGCCTCGCCGATCTCTCGGCCCAGTACGGCGAGCGGCATCCGCGCGTTATCCAGGTCAAGGCCGAGATCGCCGATATCCGCGGCAAGATCACGAACGAGGTCGCGAAGATCATCGACTCCCTGAGGAACGAGGTGGGGACCGAGCAGACGCGCGAGAACAGCCTCAACGCCATGCTCGACAATCTCAAGAGCCAGGCGGCGAAAAGCAGCATCGCCGACGTGCAGCTGCGCGATCTGGAACGCCAGGCCGAGGCGAACCGCACGCTTTACGAGAATTTCCTCGACCAGTTCAAGCTGACGAGCTCGCAGGACCGGTTCCAGCAGCCTGACGCCAGCATCATCTCGCGCGCCGCGGTGCCGCAGCAGCCGAGCTTCCCGCAGAAGGGCGCGCTCGTTCTCATGAGTGCGCTGGCGAGCCTCACCTTCGGCGCCTTTCTGGCACTTTTGTGCCAGCACCTCGATGTCGGCGTGCGCAGCATGGAGCAGGTGAAGAACCTGCTGCACCTCTATCCGCTGGGCATGGTCCCGGCGCCGCCGGGGCTCGCCTCGTCGAAGCTCGCGCGCGAGGTGATCGATCGGCCGATGTCGGCTTATTCCGAGGCGGTCCGCGCGATCCACACCAACCTGATGCTGTCGGACGTCGACACGCGGCCGCGGGTGGTGCTGGTGACTTCGTCGCTGCCGGGCGAGGGCAAGTCGACGCTCGCACTCTCGCTCGCCCAGATCGGCGCACGTTACGGTCAGAAGGTGGTGCTCGTCGACGGCGATCTGCGCCGTCCCAGCATCCATCGCATGGCCGCCGTGACGGCCAAGCCCGGCCTCGTCGACTGGCTTGTCGACCGCGTCGCGTTCGAGGACATTCTGCAGCGCCACGCCATCGGCGGCATCGACGTGATCACGGCCGGCGAATTGCCGACGATCCCGCCGAATCTGCTGTCGTCGGAACGCTTCAAGCAGCTCCTGCGCGGCCTGGGCGAGCGCTATGACCTGGTTGTGCTCGACTCCGCGCCGGTGCTGGCGCTGCCGGACACGCGAGTGCTTTCGCTGCTGGCCGACCGCACCATTTTCGCCGTGCGCTGGGCCTCGACCTCCTATCGCGTGGCGAACGCCGCGCTGCAGCAGCTTCACGACAGCGGCGGCCATGTCGCCGGCGCGGTCCTGACCGCGGTCGACGTCAAGGCGCACGCCAAGGACGGCTTCGCCAACTCCGTCCTCTACGCCGGAAAGCTGCGGGAATATTACCGGTGAGTGGCGCAAACGCGTTGCACGGCGAGAGCGCCGGAGCGATGACCGCGCCGCTCGTCAGCGTGGTCATCCCGTCCTACGACCGCCCGCGTTATCTGCATGAGGCGGTGGCGAGCGTCATCGCCCAGACCTACGGCAATCTCGAGATCATCGTCAGCGACAACGCGAGCCCGACCGATATCGCTCCGGTGCTTGCGGCCTTCGCCGACCCGCGTATCCGCCTCTACCGCAACGCACGCAATCTCGGCGTCGGCGGCAATATCGAGGCCGGCCTGCGCAAGGGAACGGGGAAATACGCGGCCATCCTCGGCGATGATGATCTCTGGCATCCGGAGTTCATCGCCACGCTCGTCGCCGCCCTCGAGCGCCACCCGCAGGTGGTTGTAGCGTTCTGCGATCACGATGTCGTCGATGAGCTGGGCGTCGTCGATGCCGCGCGCTCCAACGCGACCGCGCGCCGCTTCGGCCGCGACGTCCTGCGCGAGGGTTTGCATCGCCCCTTCGGCGCCATCGCGCTGGTGCGGCGGTCGATCTGCGTCATATCGGGCGCGCGTGCTGCGCTGCGATGCGGCGCCGTGGGCGGCGCTGCCGAGCGAAGTGACGCTCGGGGCCGACATGTACCTGGCCTATCTCGCGGCGCGCACGGGTGGGGCCTGTTATTACTGCCGGCGCCGGCTCGCCCATTACCGCTTCCATCGCACCTCGCTCACCACCGCGATCGGGGCCGATGCGGGCGCGCGGCTTGCCAATGCGCGCGCAGCGTTCTTCTTGTGGAGCCGTTTCGCCGCGGAGCCGAGCCTCGGCGAGAGCCGGCGCTATTTCGAGATGAAGCGCGGCATCAACGCCATGCGCATCGTCGCGCTGCTGGTGCGCCTGGGCGAGGTTCGCGCCGCGTTTGGCGAACTTGGCCTCTATCTGCGCCGAGGGTTGTGGCGGCCGCGCATGCTGACCGACGCGATCGCCGACGCCTGGCGCCTGCGCCGCGCGCGGGCGTGAGGGTGGAGCGCCGCGGTGAAGGTTCTCATCCACGGCCTCAACTATTGGCCCGAGCTCATCGGCGTCGGCAAATACACTGGCGAGATGGCCGCGGGTCTCGCCGCCGAGGGCTTCGCGGTACGGGTCGTCACCGCCTATCCCTATTACCCGCAGTGGCGCGTCGATGCCGCCTATCGCGGCCGGCGCTATACCAGCGAGACGATCGCCGGCGTCACGGTATTGCGCTGTCCGCTGTGGGTCCCGCGCCGGCCCGGGGCCGGCGCGCGCGCGCTCCATCTCCTGTCCTTTGCGGTGACCAGCGCGCCGGTGGTGCTGTGGCAGGCGCTGACGTGGCGGCCCGACGTGGTCATCGGCATCGAGCCGACGCTCATGGCCGCGCCGGCAAGCTATGCGGCGGCGCGCCTCAGCGGTGCCGTCGCCTGGCTCCATGTCCAGGATTTCGAAGTCGAGGCGGCGTTTGCGACCGGGCTCGTCGCGGGCGCGCGGCTGCGGCGCTGGGCCGCCGGCGCCGAGGCGCTGATGCTGCGGCTCTTCGACCGCGTCTCCACGATTTCGCGGGCGATGTGCGAGCACGCGCGGCAGAAGGGCATCGCCGCGCGCAAACTGGCGCTGCTGCCGAACTGGGCGGCGAGCGAGGATATCTACCCGCTCACCGGTCCATCGCCGCTGCGCCGCGCGCTTGGCCTTCCGGTCGATGCCGTGGTCGCGCTCTATGCCGGCAACATGAGCGCGAAGCAGGGGCTCGATACGCTTGTCGCGGCGGCGCGCGCACTTGCCCGTGAGCCGAGCATCCGTTTCGTCTTTGCCGGCGAGGGCGCGGCGCGGGCTCGGCTCGAGACGCTCGCGGCGGGCCTTGCCAACGTCACGTTTCTTCCGCTCCAGCCGGCCGAGCGGCTCAATGATCTCCTTAATCTCGCCGACATCCAGCTTCTGCCGCAGCGCGACGCGGTCGATGGCCTGGTCATGCCGTCGAAGCTCTTGGGCATGATGGCGAGCGCGCGGCCGGTAGTTGCGGGCGCACACACCCAATCGGCGCTGGGCCAGCTTGTCGCCTGCTGCGGCATCGTCGTGCCGCCCGAGGATGGTGCCGCCATGGCGGCGGCGGTGCGCGCGCTCGCCGGTGATGCCGACCGACGAGCCGCGCTTGGGCGCGCCGGGCGCGAGCGCGTCGTGGCGGAGTGGGGGAGGGACGCCATCCTCGCCGAGCTTGTGCATTTGTTGCGCGAGCTTGCACCGGCGCGTGCCGCTGTCGGCTCCGGCGCACTATCGGAGGTTGGGGGCTCGAGCGATTAGAACACCGGGAAGCGATGCTGGAACCAAGGAAGCGGGCTCGCGTTCGGCGGTTTCGGGGGTGGGAGCTTGTGCTCCGGGAGCCGCCACGTCTTGAGCAAGCGCGTCGCTCTATCGGTCATTGCGCAGGATGTCCGTCCCCTTCCTGTCGAAGGCGCCCGCGCCGTGCGGCGCAAGGTTCTGGTGCTGGGCCTCTTTCCGCCGCCCGTCAACGGCCAGCGCATCGTCACGCAGCGCATGTTCGACGAGATCGCGCTCGCCACCACCGCGATGCGGCGCGAGCTCGATCGCTTCCCGCGGCTTGGGCTGCTGTCGAAGCCGCTCTCGGCCGTGGCCGCGTCGCTCGTCATGGTGCCGGCGCGACTGGCGGGCTTCTCGGCGGTCTATCTCGCCCCGCATAGCGGCATCGGTCTCCTCTATTCGTCGTTTCTCGCGGCGGCGAGCCGCCTCTTCGGCTTCACGCTCTTCGTGCACTACCATTCCTATCGCAACATGCGCCGCCGCTCGCCGCTGATGGCCCTCTTTGTCGTGCTGTGCGGCCCGCGCGCCGTGCACATCGTGCTGGCCCCGCCGATGGAAAAGGGGCTGCGCCGCTGGTATGGCGGCGTCACGCGGGTCGAGGTGCTGTCCAACGCGGTCTTCACCTCGCCGTGCGAGCGCGAGCGACCGGTTGCGGGACGGCGCATCCGCGTCGGCCATCTCAGCAACCTCTCGCGCGCGAAAGGGATCGAGACGGTGCTCGAATGCGTGCGCCGACTGCGTGCCCAGAGCCTCGACGTGGAGTTCATCGTGGCGGGGCCCGCGACCGACGACGCGACCGAGCGCCTTCTGGCCCAGGCGGTGGACGAGTTCGACGGGTATCTGCGCTATCTGGGGCCGCTCGAGCAGGCCGAGGTACGCAGTTTCTACGAAGCGATCGACGTCTTTCTGTTCCCGACCATCTATGAGCACGAGGCCGAGCCGCTGGTCGTGATCGACGCCGTCTCGGTCGGCGTTCCCGTGATCGCCACCGATCGCGGCTGCATTGGCTATCTGCTCGAAGCGACCGGAGGCTGTGTCTATCCGCCCGACGATTTCGTCGCCCGCGCGGTGCAGCAGATCGCGGTCTGGGTCCGCGACCGCGCCGCGCTGGCGGACGCCTCGGAGCGCGCGCAGCAGCGCTTCCAGGAAATGCATGGCGCCGCCCAGGCGCATCTCAACGGTCTCCTCACCCGCATCCTGCAGCAGGGCTGAAGCGGGATCACGCGTCGCGCCGGCGCTCGATTTCCGCAACGATGTCGGGCGCCAGGGTAACGTCGCAGGCCGCCACATTCGCCTCCAGGTGGCTGAGCCGCGTGGTGCCGAAGATGGCGGTGGCGATCTTGGGGTGGCGCAGCACATAGGCGAGCGCCGCCTGCGGCCCGCTGAGTCCAGGCAGCCGATTGAGAAAGCGGTAGCGGAAGGCGGTGGCAAGCTCGCGTCGGTGCTTCACCGCGCGCAGGAGCGTCCACAGGCGCGCGGGGCTGGTGACGGCGAAGATGTCGCCGGTGAAGAGCGCCTGCGCCACCGGGGTGCCGACGAGGACCGCGCGCCCCGCCCCGGCAATGGCGTCGATGAGCGCCGCGTTGCGCTTCTTCATCACGTTGTACTCGAGCATGAAGCTGTCGCACCACGGCAACCGCAGCGCGGCATGCAGGACATCCGCGTCGAAGGAGTTGACGCCGAGAGAGCGCACGAGCCCGGCGCCGCGCAGCTCCTCGAGCGTGTCGGCAAGCTCGGGCGTGAGATCGGCGGCGGTGGGCCCGTGCAGGTGCAGGATGTCGATGCGGTCGCGCCCCAGCCGCTCCAGGCTGCGCGCGACGCTTTCCCTCAGCGCCGTCCGCGACCAGTCCTTGTAGAGGCGCCCCGCGGCCGAGACATGCGTGCCGGCCTTGGTCGCGACAACGATGGCGCCGTTGCCGCGATGGTTCCGCAGCGCGAGGCCAAGCCGCCGCTCGGCATTGCCGGCAGCATAGCTCGGGCCGGTGTCGAAGAAGGTAATGCCGTGGCCGATCGCGGCATCGACGAGGGCCAGCGCCTGGGCTTCGGGGAAGAGCGGCTTGGCCCAGAACGACGAGCAGCCGAAGCCGAGCTCGGACAGCACGAGGCCGGTCCGCCCCGCCGCGCGCTGCCTCATGCGGGCGAGCGCGCCCGGCCGGAAGCCGCCGCGCGGGCACGGACCTTCTGCTCGCGGCGGCTGCGCCAGCGCTGGATCGCCGTGACGAGGCGGCTTTCCTCGTGCGGATCGGCGAAATGAAAGAGCGCCGTCGCGCGCGTGCTGGTGGGAAAGCACGGCTCGTTACCGTGGAGCGACTGATAACCCCAGAAGAGATAGATATCGCCCGGCTCCATCCGCAGCACCTTCGCCTTGAGCAGGCGCTGCATCGCGCTGGCGCGGGCAAGCCGGCGTGCGACTGGGTTCTGCACCAGGATCTTCTCGATCAGGTTGACCCCGACCGTCGACCGGATACGGCGCAGCCTGGGATAGATCACGAGATCGCCGCGCTTTTCGCCGGGGCCGGTCGGGATGGCGATCGGCATGAGTGCGGTAACGACATAGGCGTCGTAGTGGAACTTGAACGCCTCCTTGAGGCCCGTGGTGCCGGAGAGCACGCGCAGCACCTGATAGACGCCGCTGCGCGGCGGCGGCCGGTGCGTGCCGATCTCGTAAATGCGCGCGAGCAGATTGCGAAATCCCGGGTGTGCGCCGATCTCCGCGAGCACGCAGTCGCGCACGGCGTCGCGCCCGATATAGGAGAAATATTCCCGCCCGTGGCGTTCGAGCTCGCCCGTGACGAAACGCCGCGCGTCGGCGAGCATCGCGTCGGGAAAGAACCGGGCAATTCGCCCATAGCCGTCCGCGTCCATGGCGCGGACGACGCCGTCGATTTCCGCGGCCGAGAGCTCACGCAGGCCGAAATTCTCCATCCGCATCTCCCCGCGCGGGCGCTCAACGCGGCGCAGCGCCCCTTGAACGGTGCGCGGCAAGCCGAGTTCCTGGCAGGCATTCGGGCTCGCCCGTGGGTTTCATGGCGGCGGCGGAGCGATCGGAGAGCTCGGGCGTTTGCTGCGGGATTGCGATTTTGCGGGGCACGCCATGAACCTGACGATCGTCAGCGTCGCTTATGCGTTGTGGCTTGCCGCCATCAATGTCGTCTTTTATCTGACGCACGGGCACGATTTCGGCGCGCAGGAATATTCCGTGCTGGCCGGAATCGTGCCGATGGCCTTGCAGCTTCTGTTGTTGGGCTTCGATCCGCGGGGGATGGCGGGTCCCGCCCGGGTGATGGCGACGCTGCTGCTCGTCATCCTCATGAGCTATCTCTTCAACGGCGCCGATTGGACCGCCGTCACCTATGTCGTCGAGGTCGTCTACATCGCGGCGGTGACGACGCTCGTCGCCGGCTGTCCCGACCGCCGGCTGCTCGCCCGGGTGGCCGCGTGCTACAGCGTGCCGACCGCGCTGTTCCTCCTCTATATCGACTGGAGGGGCGAGTATCTGTGGGGCCGGCTCGTCGCCGGCAATCTCGAATCGAACGCCTGGGGCCTCATGGGCTTGAGCGTCGCGGTGACGGCCTTCGGCCATCGCTCGCGCCTGGCCGCGGGCTTCTGCATCGCCGCAGGCTGCGCCACCATCTATGCGGCCTCGAGCCGCAGCAGCATGGTCGGGCTCGCGCTCGCCGTGGCGATCATCGTCGTGCGTTCTGTCGTCATGCTGCGCGATCGCCGCCTTGCCGCCGCCCTCGCCGTTGGTGCCGGCGCGCTGGTGCTGGCGGTCCTGTTCATTCCCGCGGCGAAGGATGTCACCCTGTCCTTCCTCGACGATCTCTTCAAGCTCGACGACCCCCTTCGCGGCCTCGGCAAGGGCGCGACAGGGCGCGACCAGCTGTGGGAAGCGGCGCTCGATCTGTGGTGGCAGCATCCTTTCTTCGGCGTCGGCTTCCGCATGCATGAGGCTTTTCTTCCGCTCAATTATTCCGCGCACAACGCCTATCTCGCGATGCTTGCCGATACCGGCATCTTCGGCTTTCTGTGGTATGTTGCGTTGATGGGGCGGGCCTTTGTCGGCATGTTCCGACTTGGCGACGCGCCAACGCGCGCCCTCGCCATCGCTATCGTCGTGAGCTACGCCATAGTCGGCCTGTTCGAGCGGCGCGCCATCAATGGCGCCAATCCCATGAGCCTGTTCTTTCTCATGGCGGCGCTCTTCATCCTGCGCGAACAGGCGCTTGCGCGCGCTCGCCGCGTCGCATGGCGCCAGACGGAAGCAGCGGTCGCCCGCGCCGGCGTCTGATCCGCGGCGTTGTGCGCCGGGCACGATTCGGGATACTTTCCCGTCGCCATGGATGAGACGTTGGACAGCGAGACGCGCGCCGCCGCGCGGAGCGGCGATTATCTCGAGCGGGTGCGCGCGCTCGCGCCGCTGATCGAACGCTCCGTCGAGGCGATCGAGCGGGAGCGGCGGCTGCCGCCCGCGCTCGTTGCCGCGATGATGGAGGCGGATTTCTTCCGCATGCTGCTGCCGCGCCCCTTCGGCGGGGCCGAGATCGATCCCATGACCTTCGTCCGCGTCATCGAGGCGATCGCCAAGATCGACGGCAGCACCGCGTGGATTCTGTGCCAGACCGCCGTCACCGCCATGACCGCGGCGCGCCTGGCGCCCGAGGCAGCGGCGGAGATGTGGCGCGAGCCGCACGCGGTTCTCGCCTGGGGGCCGGGCACGGAGGCGCGCGCCGTCGTCGTCGAGGGTGGCTTCCGCGTGAGCGGCAGCTTCGCGTTTGCCAGCGGGTGCTGGTATGCCACCTGGCTCGGCGGCGACTGCGCGGTCGTGGCGGCCGACGGCACGCCACGCTTGCTGGCGAACGGCAAGCCCGAGACGCGCCGCGTCCTCTTTCCCGCCGCGTGCGCCGTGATGCGCGACATCTGGCACGTCATTGGTTTGCGGGGCACCGGCAGCGACGGCTATACCGTGACCGATGTCTTCGTGCCGCACGCCTTCACGGTGGCCCGCGTCGACGATCCGGCCGATCGGCGCTATTTCGGCCGACTTTACGATGTATCGCACTACAGCATGTTCGCCTGCGGCTTTGCGGCGCTCGCACTCGGGCTGGCGCGCAGCCTGCTCGATTCCTTTGTCGCGCTGGCCAGCGAGAAGACGCCGCGCGGCTACAAGAACCGGCTGCGCGACGAGGGCGTGACCCAGGCCGAGATCGGCTTTGCCGAAGCGCGCCTGCGGGCGGCGCGGATGTATCTCATGGGCACGCTGGCACGGCGTGGGAGGGCACGCTCGGCCGGGGCACGGTTGCGCTCGACGATCGCATGGCGATCCGGCTCGCCGCCACCTATGCCATCCGCCAGGCCAAGGAGATCGCCGACACCGCCTTCGATGCCGCGGGCACCACCGCCGTCTTCACCGCCAACCCGTTCGAGCGCCGCTTCCGCGACATCCACACCGTCGCGCAGCAGCTCCAGGGCCGCAAAGCGCATTTCCAGACGGTGGGCCAGTATCTCCTCGGGATGGAGGTGGAGAACGGCTGGCTCTAGCCGAAGCGCCGCCGCCCGGGCCGGACGGTGTTGACAAGTTCACCTCGTCCCGCGAGTGTGGCGCTGCCATCGCCGCCGGACGCGCGACCACGTGTGCAAACCGGCGGGGCTTTAAAGGTGAACCGGGAGGATCGGGTGCCGGACTATCCCAGCCTCGAATCGCTGCCAGGAAAGTTCGACGTGCGGACGCCGCTCGGCGCCTGCGCCTTTGCCTTTGGGCAGCCGCGCTGACGCTCGGATGCGCATGGGATCTTCGAGGTCTGGGGCATGACGGATAGAATCGTCTTTCGCGACGTGAGGCATGTTTACCGACCGGTGCGGCGCCGGCCGGTGCTGGCGCTCGACAACGTCTCGCTCACGGTGCAAGACGGAGAGTTCCTGGCGCTCCTCGGTCCATCCGGGCTGCGGCAAAAGCACGCTCCTCTATCTCCTCGGCGGCTTCCTGCCGGTCGAGGCCGGCACCATTACCGTGGGCGAGAAGCCGGTGGCGGGTCCCGGGCCCGACCGCGGCATCGTGTTCCAGAACTTCGCCCTCTTCCCGTGGAAGACGGTGCGGCAGAACATCCTCTACGGGCTTGGAGAAGCTCGGCATGCCCAAGGCCGAGCGCGAGCGCCGCGCCAAGGACCTGGTCGAGCTCGTCCATCTCAGCGGGTTCGAAGACAGCTTCCCCTCGCAGCTTTCCGGCGGCATGAAGCAGCGCGTGGCCATCGCCCGCACGCTGGCGGTCGATCCCGCCATTCTTGCTCATGGACGAGCCGTTCGGCGCGCTCGACGCGCAGACCCGTGGCCTCATGCACGAGGAACTGCTGGCGATCATGCAGCGCACGCCCAAGACCGTCGTATTCGTCACCCACGACGTGCGCGAGGCGGTCTATCTCGCCGACCGCGTCGCGGTCATGACGGCGCGGCCGGGGCGGATCAAGGAGATCGTCGCGATCGATCGCCCCGAAGGCGCCGGCCCCGAGATCGTCAACACGCCCGCTTACGCCGAGAGGGTCGACCATCTCTGGCGGCTGGTGCGCGACGAGGCGATCCTGGCGCAGTCCCGGCGCGAATAACCCGGCTCGAATAACGAGGAGCAGGCTATGGCTAGACGGCATCGGCATCAAGGAAGTCGCATGGCTCGATTGCGCCGGCGGCGGCCAGGTCGTCGTCGACGGCAACTTCGCCTATGTCGGCCACATCGACGCGCCGCAACGGCACCACGGTCATCGACGTAGCCGATCCGCGCAACCCCCGCATCGTCGCCGAGATCGCCATCCCGCACGGGCTCCATTCGCACAAGGTGCGCGCCGCCAACGGCGTCATGGTGGTGAACCGCGAACATCACGGCCGCGCCGCCGACGGCCAGCGTCCCGGCCGCGGCGGGCTCATCATCTATGACATCGCCAATCCGCGCCAGCCGCGCCAGATCCGGCATTGGGAATGCGACGGCAACGGCGTCCACCGCTTCACCTTCGACGGCCGCTACGCCTATATCTCGCCGCAGATCGAGGGCTATGTCGGCAACATCGTCATGATCCTCGACCTCAAGGATCCGGCACAGCCGGAAGAAGTCGGACGCTGGTGGATGCCGGGGCAATGGAAGGCGGGCGGCGAGACCGCGGACTGGAAGGGGCAGGCGCATCGCTGCCATCATCCGATCCGCCGCGGCGACCGGCTCTATGTCAGCTATTGGCATGGCGGCGTGGTCATCCTCGATATCGCCGATATGGCGCATCCGAGCATCGATATCGTCGTTCGACTGGAGCCCGCCCTTCCCGTGGCCCACCCATTCGGCGGTGCCGATCGAGCGGACCATCAACGGCCGGCGCTACCTGCTCGTCGCCGACGAGGACGTGCAGCCGATGGACGAAGCGATGGCGCCGGAGATGTCGGCCTTCATCTGGATGGTCGACATCACCGACGAGAAGCATCCCGTGCCGATCGGCAGCTATCCAGGTCCCCGGTATCGAAGGCAAGCGCAACCCGCAGATGACCGGCTGCCACCAGCCGATCGAGACGATCGAGGGCACCGAGGTGCCGGTGGCGTGGTTCGCCAACGGCCTGCGCGTCCTCGACATCTCCAACCCGCACGGCATGCGCGAAGTCGCGTCCTTCATGCCCGACCCCCATTCGAGCGGCCAGCGGGTGTGCAGCAACGACGTCTACCTCGACAAGCGCGGCCTCATCTATCTCATCGATCGCTGGCGCGGCCTCTCCATCCTCGAGCGCGCATGACAACGGCGCGCGCCACGGGCGCGTGCCTGGCCGCGCTTGCGCTCGTCCTATTCGCGTTCCTCGCCGCGCCCGTGGCCCTGCGGGCGGCCGAGCCGGTCACGCTGCGCATCGGCTGGGTCGTAGTGCCCGGCCATCTCTTCCCTGTGCTCTTCGAGAAGAAAGAGCTGCTGCGCCATTACGGCACGAGCTACACGGTCGAGCCGGTGCATTTCAAGGGCAGCGCGCCGCAGGTGACGGCGCTCGCCGCGGGCGAGCTCGACATTGCCAATCTCGCCTACTCGACCTTCGCGCTCGCGATCCAGAATGCGCATATGGACGATGTCCGCGTCATCGCCGATTCCGTCCTCGACGGGCGCCCGGGCTATTTCACGTCGCCCTATGTCGTACGCAGCGACAGCGGCATCGCCAGGGTCGAGGATCTGAAGGGCAAGGTGGTCGCCACCAACGCCATCGGCGGCGCGCTCTACATGGGGATGCGCCTGATGCTGCTCGAGCACGGGCTCGAAGAGAAGCGCGACTACCAGGTGATCGAAACACAGTTTCCCACCATGATCCCGATGCTGCTGAGCGGCAAGGCGGACCTCGTCTCGCTCGAACAGGTGGGCTCGCACCAGGCGCCGGAGGGTGCGCAATTCCACATCCTCTTCACGCTGCGCGACGTGATGGGCGAGACGCAGACGACGCTCCTGGCCGCGCGCGCGCCCTTCATCGCCGCCCATCGCGCGGCGCTCGTCGATTTCTTCGAGGACATGCGGCGCAGCCAGGCCTGGATAGTCGATCCCGCCCATCGCGCGGAAGCGCTCCAGATGCTCGCCGCGTTCACCAAGCGTCCGGCGGCGGATTTCGCGGGCTGGGTCTTCACCAAGCCGGGCGATGATTATCGCGATCCCGACCTGCGCCCCAATCTCGACGCGCTCCAGCACAATATCGACGCCCAGCGCCGCCTCGGGTTTCTCACCATCGCAGTCGACGTGAAGAAGTACGCCGACCTTTCCCTCATCGCCGACGCCGCCAAGCGCCCGCGCTAGACCACCCTCTCCCGCATGCGGGAGAGGGTGCCGAGCGTGAGCGAGGCGGGTGAGGGTACGCGCGCCGCAAACCGGGTCTCTTCACCCGGCGAGGATCGCGCCGGCGGCGATCCCGGCTTCGCCACCCTTGATCTTTTGGCCGTCGTCGATGCGGCAGCGTAGCACCTCGATGAAGCCGCCCTGGGCGTGGATGGTGAAGCTCTCCGGCCCGACCTGCGTCACCTGGCCGAGCTTCATGCCGCGCACTTCGGCGAAGCGATGCGCGATGGTCTTGCGCGCGTCGAAGATTTGCAGCCGCCGCCCGTCCCAGCGCGTCCAGGCGCCGGGCGCGGGGTTGCAGCCGCGCACGAGGTCGTAGATGCGGTCGACATGGCGCGTCCAGTCGATATGCGCCTCGGCCTCGCGCACCCAGCCCTCATAGGTGGCGGCGCTTTCGTCCTGGACGATCTCGCGCGCGGTGCCGGCGACCACGGCTTCGGCCGCCTCGACGAGCGCGCTGACGCCGGCCGGAAAGATCTTGTCGAAATAGACGCTGCCGGTGGTGTCGTCCGGCCCGATCTCGACCTCCTTCTGCAGCAGCACCGGCCCCTCGTCGAGCCCGTCATTGGGGCGGAAGATGGTGAGGCCGGTGCGGGTGCGGCCCTGGATGATCGCCCAGTTGATCGAGGACGGTCCGCGATGGAGCGGCAGCAGCGAGGGGTGGAACTGGATCATGCCGTGGCGCGGCAGGAGGCAGAAGGTCTGCGGGATGAACTGCGTCACATAGGCCATGACGCCGAGATCGACATCGAGCGCGCGGATGGTCGCGCCCGCCTCCTCGCCGGCATAGGAGGCGAACGAATGCACCGGCAGATTATGCTCGATCGCCGCCTGCTTCAGAGGATCGGGCCGGGCGCCCGGCTTCTCGGGTGCGACGAAGACGGCGGCCACCGTGTGCCCGCGCTTCTGGAAACCCTCCAGCGCCGCCTTGCCGAAGGCCTGCTGTCCGATGATGGCGATCCGCATGCCATTTCTCCCGCGTTTTATGTCAGCCCCTCTATTGCGGATCGCGCGGCCGCTCACAAGAGATCGGCAATCTGGCCGAATGTCGCATGGCCCGTGCCGGGCGCGACGAAGCGGCAGCGCCAGGACCGGCGCGCCCGCGGCGAAACGCGCGACGCTCGCCACGACGTCGTCGAGCGGCACCGTGCTGCCAGCGGTCTCCGACACCACTACCGCCGCCACCGTGATATGGCGATGGCGCAGCGCGGCGAGCGCGGTCAGCGTGTGGCTGATGGTGCCGAGATAGCTCCCGGCCACCAGCAGCGCCGGCAGATGCAGCTCCGCCATCCAGTCGAGCACGGTATGGCGCCCG
This sequence comes from uncultured Alphaproteobacteria bacterium, assembly GCA_963832575.1. Taxonomy (GTDB): domain Bacteria; phylum Pseudomonadota; class Alphaproteobacteria; order ATCC43930; family CGMCC-115725; genus DATJLY01. The sequence goes on along the minus strand of CAWHUT010000004.1, from coordinate 902,349 downwards.
TCGAGCGGCACCATGACGCCGCCGATCCCTTCGATCAGCAGCATATCGGCGCACGCGTCGATCGCGCGGCGCGAGAACGCCACCAGCTTCGGCGAAATCGATGCTCCGCCCTTCCCGCCGCGCCGCGGCATCGGGGGCGAGCGGGGCGCGGAACCGCCATGGCGCGATGCGGGCGATCTCGTCCGCGTTCGCCGGCAGGTCGAGCGCGGCCAGCAGCCGGGCCGGGTCGCTCGCCGGCGCGCTCCAGGCTTCAAAGCCGCTCACCACCGGCTTCACCGCCGCCACCTCGCGGCCGCGCTCCCTGAGCTCGCGGATGAGACCGGTGGCGACGAAGGTCTTGCCGATATCGGTGCCGGTCGCAGTGATAAAGACGGCGGTCATGCGCGTGGTCTCGCCAAGAATGTGAGTGCGGACATACGTTGCGAGGCGCAGCACCTCGTCCTCGGGATGCGCGGCGGTGAAGGCGAAGCGCAGGCGGGCGGTTCCCGCCGGCACGGTGGGCGGCCGGATCGCGGCCACCAAAAAACCCTCCGCCTCGAGCGCGCGCTGGGCGGCGAGCGCGGCCCCGGCCTCGCCCAGAACCACCGGCACGATCGCGCTCGCGGCCTCCGGCAGCCCGGCGGCGCGGGTGAAGGCCCGGGCCCGCGCCAGGGGCTTGGCCACCAGGCCCGCGTCACGATCGATGATGTCGAGCGCGGCGGTGGCGGCGGCGATGGTCGCCGGCGGCAGGCCGGTGGAATAAATGAACGTACGCGCCCGCGTCACCAGGAGGTCGATCACGGCCTGGGACGCGCAGACATAGCCGCCGTAGCCCCCGACCGCCTTCGACAATGTCCCCATCTGGAGGGGCACGCGCCCGGCGGCACCCGCGGCCGCGACCGCGCCGCGTCCGTCGCCGACCACGCCTAGCCCATGCGCATCATCGACGAGGAGCCAGGCATCGAACCGCTCCGCCAGATCGGCCAGCGCGCCAAGCGGCGCGAGGTCGCCGTCCATGGAAAAGACGCCGTCGGTGGCGATGAGCGCGTGGCCGTGCCGGCCGCGATGGGTCGCCAGCAAATCCTCGGCATGGCTTGCGTCGTTGTGGCGGAAGACATGCACGCGCCCGCGCGCAAGCTGCGCCCCGGCCCACAGGCACGCATGCGCGAGCTCGTCGACGAGGATCATGTCCTCGATGCCGCAGAGCGCCGGGATGATGCCGGCATTGGCGAGGTAGCCGGAGCCGAAGACGCAGCGCCGCCGCGCTGCCCTTGAGCCGGGCGAGGCGCGCTTCGAGCGTCGGCATAAAGCGGATGGTTGCCGGTGACGAGGCGCGAGGCGCCGGCCCCGGCGCCATAGCGCGCGACCGCGGCCGCCGCTGCCGCGATCACCGCGGGATGCCGCGTCAGGTTGAGATAGTCGTTGCACGAGAACGACAGGAGCCGCCGGCCGTCGCGCACCGCCCAGATCCCGTCCTCGCGCGCGGTCTCCTGGAGCGCGCGGCACAGTCCCTGCTCCTCAAGCTGGGCAAGCTTTGCATCGGCGATAGCGGTCAAGCGAAATCACGGGCGACGGCGGGCTTTCGTTGGGGGGCGTGACGGAGGTAGCCTTGCGCCTCGATTGTGCCAAGGCAAGAGGGAGATCCGCTAATGGCGGATGCATACGCGGATAGTGCCGTTGTCCGCCACGACTGGACGCAGGCGAGCATCGCTGCGCTTTTCGAGTTGCCATTTCCGGAGCTCGATCTTCCGCGCGCAGGCGGCGCATCGGCGCCACTTCGATCCCTGCCGCGTGCAGCTCTCGACGCTGCTGTCGATCAAGACCGGCGGCTGTCCCGAGGATTGCGCCTATTGCCCGCAGAGCGTGCATTACGACACCGGCGTCGACGCCGCGAAGCTGATGGACGTCGCCGCCGTTGTGGCGGCGGCGCAAGGCGCGCAGGCGGCCGGTGCGACCCGCTTCTGCATGGGCGCCGCCTGGCGCGAGCCCAAGGACCGCGATCTCGACGCCGTCTGCGCCATGGTCGAGGGTGTGCAGCCGCCTCGGCCTGGAAAGCTGCGCGACGCTCGGCATGCTGACCGCCGCCGCAGGCGCGAGCGGCTCAAGGCGGCGGGGCTCGACTACTACAACCACAATCTCGACACCTCGCCCGAGTATCTACGGCCGCATCATCACCACCCGCACCTATCGCGACCGGCTCGACACGCTCGCCCATGTGCGCGAGGCCGGGATCAAGGTGTGCTGCGGCGGCATCGTCGGCATGGGCGAAAGCCGCGACGGACCGCGTCGGCATGATCGTGGCGCTGGCGACGCTGCCCGAGCATCCCGAGAGCGTGCCGATCAACCTCCTGGTGCGCGTCGCGGGCACGCCGCTCGGCGAGGCGGCGCCGCTCGACGCGCTCGAATTCGTGCGCACCATCGCGGTGGCGCGGCTCGCCATGCCGCGATCGGTGGTGCGGCTCTCGGCCGGGCGCGAGGCGATGAGCGACGAGACGCAGGCGCTGTGCTTCCTCGCCGGCGCCAACTCGATCTTCTGCGGGCCGCGGCTCCTCACCACGCCCAACCCGGCGCCCGACCGCGACCGGCAGTTGCTCGACCGACTCGGCTTGCAGCCTGCGCCGGCATGAACGGGGCCGCGCCGGACTGGTACGCGCGGGGCCTGCCGCATCTGTGGCTGCCCTATGCCGCGATGAGCCGGGAGCGGCCGATCGCGGTCGCGCGCACCGAGGGCAGCCGCATCGTGCTTGCCGACGGGCGCGTGCTGATCGACGGCATCGCCTCGTGGTGGACCGCGTGCCACGGCTACAACCACCCGCATATCCGCGCAGCGGTCGCGCGCCAGCTCGAGGTGATGCCGCATGTGATGCTGGGCGGGCTCGCGCACGAGCCGGCGATGACGCTGGCGCGCCGGCTCGCGGCGCTGCTGCCGGTCGGGCTCGACCATGTGTTCTTCTCCGATTCCGGCTCGGTCGCGGTCGAGGTCGCGCTCAAGATGGCGACGCAGTACTGGCTCAATCGCGGCATCGCACGGCCGCACCCGCTTCATCGCCTTCCGCGGCGGCTATCACGGCGACACCACCGGCGCGATGGCGGTGTCGGACCCGGAGGAGGGGATGCACCGGCTCTTTGCCGGACTGCTGCCGCGCCACGACATCCTCGATCTGCCGCGCGACGCGGCGAGCACGGCCGCGCTCGAACAGCATCTCGAGCGCCACGCCGACGCACTCGCCGGCATCATCGTCGAGCCGCTGGTGCAGGGCGCGGGCGGCATGCTGTTCCACGAAGCCGAAGTCCTGCGCCGGCTGCGCGCGCTCGCCGACCGCTATCGAGCTGCTGCTGATCTTCGACGAGATCTTCACCGGCTTCGGCCGCACCGGCACGCTGTTCGCGCTCGATGCGGCCGGCGTGGTGCCGGATATCGTCACGCTCTCGAAGGCGCTCACTGGCGGCACGATGGCGCTGGCCGCGACGGTGGCGCGGCGCAACGTGTTCGAGGCGTTCTGGTCGGATGACCCGACGCGGTCGCTGATGCACGGACCGACCTTCATGGGCAACGCGCTGGCGTGCGCGGCGGCCAACGCCTCGCTCGATCTCTTCGCGCGGGAAGACCGGCCTCGGCCAGGTGGCGGCGATCGGCGCCGCGCTCGCCCGCGATCTGGCGCCGTGCCGCGACCTTCCCGGCGTCGTCGATGTCCGCGTCAGGGGCGCGATCGGGGTGGTGGAACTGGCGCGCATCGACGATCTCGACGCCCTGCGCTGCCGCTTTGTCGAGGCCGGCGTGTGGGTGCGCCCGTTCGGCCGCATCGTCTACCTGACGCCGGCCTTCACTATCGCCGCAGAAGAGCTTGCCGCCCTGACCGGCGCGGTCGTGCACATTCTCAGCGCCGGCTGGTGATCACGCGTTGGCGCCGAGGATCGCCGCCTGCACCGCCGCCGTCACCTCTTCCGTCGTGGCGTGGCCGCCGAGATCGGGGGTGTGGAGCGCGGGGTCGGCGGTGACGCGCTCGACCGCCGCCATGAGGCGCGATGCCGCCGCGGCTTCGCCCAGATGCTCCAGCATCATCGCCGCGGTCCAGAACGTGGCGACGGGGTTGGCGATGCCCTTGCCCACGATGTCGAAGGCGGTGCCGTGAATGGGCTCGAACATCGAGGGAAAGCGGCGCTCGGGGTTGAGGTTCGCCGTCGGCGCCACGCCGAGCGAGCCGGCGAGCGCCGCGGCGAGGTCGCTCAGGATGTCGGCGTGAAGGTTGGTTGCGACCACGACATCGATCGTGCGCGGCTTCAGCACCATGCGCGTCGTCATCGCGTCCACCAGCTCGCGGTCCCAGGCAACCTCGGGGAAGTCGCGCGCCACCGCGGCGGCGATCTCGTCCCACAGCACCATCCCGTGGCGCTGGGCGTTCGACTTGGTCACCACCGTGAGGTGTTGCCGCGGACGCGAGCGCGCGAGCGCGAAGGCGAAGCGCATGATGCGCTCGACGCCGGCGCGGGTGAAAACGGCGGTCTCGGTCGCCACCTCTTCCGGCAGGCCGCGATGAACGCGCCCGCCATGACCTGAATATTCGCCCTCGCTGTTCTCGCGCACGATGATCCAGTCGAGATCGTTGGGTGCGAGGTTCCTGAGCGGCGAGGCGATCCCCGGCAGCACGCGCGTCGGCCGCACGTTGGCGTACTGGTCGAGCCCCTGGCAGATCGGCAGGCGCAGGCCCCACAAGGTCACGTCGTCGGGGATCTGCGGATCGCCCACCGCGCCGAAGAAAATCGCATCGAAGCGCCGCAACTGCGCCGGCCCGTCCTCGGGCATGAAGCGCCCATGCGCGCGGAAATGATCGGAACCCCATGGCAACCGCTCTACCGCGAGGCGAAAGCCGCCATCGCGCGCGGCGAGCGTTTCCAGCACCGCAAGGCCGGCCGGGATCACCTCCTGGCCGATGCCGTCGCCGGCGATGGCGGCGATCTTGTGCTCGCGCACGGGAGCTCAGCGCCGCCGCGGCGGGCGCGCGGTTTGGGGTCGTCCCACCAGCGGGCTCGACTGATGATGCACCATGCGCCAGCGCCCGCCTTCCTTGACGAAGATGTTGGTGGCGACGAGATGGCCCTCCGCCAGCTCTTCCTCGCAGACGACGACGGCGAAGTCACCGTAGAGAAAGGCCTGGTCGTCGTGGCACATGACGCGGGTCGGCTGCGGGTTGGCGAAGATGTTGCGCCAGCTCTGCATCACCGCCGCACGCCCGTTGAGCGCGGGCCAGCCCGGATGGATGCACAGCACCGGCGCGCTGCGCGACCACAGCGCATTCATCGCGGCGAAATCGGCGCTGGCGAAGGCCTGGTAGAAATCGAGGTTCGCCGTCAGCGCGGCATCAGTCTCGGTCATGGCTCTCATGTCGCACGCGGCGCGGGAAATTACCAGCCCGGCGCGGCGGGCGGTGATGTCCGGGGTTGCCCGGCGCGGCAAACTCCAATACCTCTGGCCCGTGGGAGGCGGTGTCATGGCTAAGTTCGCGTTGCGGCTCTTCACCGATCGACTGGCGGCAGGGGCGGGGCTGGCGCTCGGACCGGACGCGCGCCGCATTCTCTACGTTGCCGCCGGCGATCTCGGCATCGGCTCAGGTGATACGAGTGCGAGCCTTGCGCCCAATTCGGCGTGGCACGGCGGCGAAGCGGCCTTGCGCGCCGGCGCCGCGGGCGCCGAGGTTTTGCGCTTCGAGCTCATGGCGGGGGAGGGTGCTGCTGCCGCGCCGGGGGCGACGCTCGCCGCGCCGATCGAGCTCGACGCGGGCACCGAGTATCTCATTCGCTGCGACCGCGTCGCGTTCCCGCCGGGCGGCGTCGCCTATACCCATACCCATCAGGGACCGGGCCTGCGCTGCGTCGCCAGCGGCCGCATCCGCATCGAGACTGCCGGCACGGTGCGCCACTATGCGCCGGGCGAGGCGTGGTTCGAGAGCGGCCCCGACCCGGTCTTCGCCGCCGGTTCCGACACCGAGGCCACGTCCTTTGTCCGGGTGATGGTGCTGCCGCGCATCTATCTCGGGCGCAGCTCGATCCGCTATGTCCGGCCGGAAGATCAGGACAAGCCCAAGCGGCAGAGCTATCAGATTTACATCGACGCTCCCCTCGTGCTTCCGGGAAGAACGGCATGACTACCGCCCCTCCGCGCCGCACCGGCGCCCAGATCCTGATCGAGCAGCTCAAGATTCACGGCGCCGACACCATCTTCTGCGTGCCCGGCGAGAGCTATCTCGCCGCCCTCGATGCGGTCTATGACGCCAACTCGATCCGCCTGGTGGTGTGCCGCCAGGAGGGAGGCGCGGCGATGATGGCCGATGCCTATGGCAAGCTCACGGGACGGCCGGGCATCGTGCTTTGCCACGCGCGGGCCCGGCGCCTGCAACGCCAGCTCCGGCGTCCATGTCGCGATGCAGGATTCAACGCCGCTCATTCTCTTCATCGGTCAGGTCGCGCGCGACACGCGCGAGCGCGAGGCCTTCCAGGAGATCGATTACGGCCGCATGTTCGGCGGCATGGTGAAATGGGCGGCCGAGATCGACGATCCCCGGCGCGTGCCCGAGCTGGTGAGCCGCGCCTTCCATGTCGCGACCGGCGGCCGGCCCGGGCCGGTGGTGCTGGCGCTGCCCGAGGACATGCTGACCGAGACGGCCGAGGTCGGCGATGCGCGGCCCTATGCCCGCGTCGAGCCGCATCCGGGGCCGGACCAGATGCAGGCGTTCGCTTCTGCACTCGCAGAAGCCACGCGGCCGATCATGCTGTTGGGCGGCAGCCAATGGGATGCCGGCGCGGTCGCCGCCATCGAGGCCTTCGCCGCTTCGAACAAGCTGCCGGTGTGCTGCGGCTTCCGGCGCCAGGACCGCTTCGGCAATGCCCATCCGTGCTATGCCGGCGATGTCGGGCTGGGCGTCAATCCCAAGCTCGGGAAACGATTGAGAGACGCCGATCTCCTGATCGTCTTGGGCGCGCGCCTGGGCGAGGCGACGAGTGGCGGCTACACCCTTCTCGACATTCCCGTGCCGCGTCAGCGTCTCGTCCATATCCACGCCGACACGGAAGAGCTGGGCCGCGTCTACGAGCCGTTCCTCGCCATCAACGCGACGCCCCGCACCTTCGCCGCGGCCTTGGGCACGCTTGCGCCGGTGGCCAATCCGCCTTGGGCCACGACGGCGCCGGCCGCGCACGCGGATTATCTCGCCTGGCAAGAGCCAGTGCAGGGACCCGGCGCGCTGCAGATGAGCGAGATCGTGCGCTGGCTCAGCGAACACTTGCCGGACGATGCCATCATCTGCAACGGCGCCGGCAACTTCACCACCTGGGTGCATCGCTTCTATCGCTATCGCCGCTTCGGCACGCAGCTCGCGCCGACCAGCGGCTCGATGGGCTATGGCTTTCCGGCGGCAGTCGCGGCCAAGCTTCTGCATCCCGACCGCCCGGTCATGTGCGTCGCCGGCGACGGCGATTTCCTGATGACCGGACAGGAGCTCGCCACGGTGGTGCAGAACCACCTGGCGCTCATCGTCCTCGTCGTCAACAACGGCATGTACGGCACCATCCGCATGCACCAGGAGCGGCACTATCCCGCCCGCGTTGTCGGCACCAACCTGACCAATCCTGACTTCGCCGCGCTGGCGCGCGCTTATGGCGCGCACGCCGAGACGGTGACGCGCACCGCCGATTTCGCCGCGGCGTTCGAGCGCGCGGTGGCGTCGGGCAAGCCGGCGCTGCTGGAGCTGACGCTTGATCCCGAAGCGCTCACCATCACGCAAACGACCGCGCAGATCCGCGCCGCGGCGCTTGCCCGCAACCCCTGACCGCGCGCCGGTTCAGCGGCGGCGCCAGGTGAAGCGCGCGACGGTCACGATGAGAACGATGCCGGCCACAGCGAGCAGCACCGGCTCGATATGCTTCACCTGGTGGATGAGCTCGAACACCTTGTGCCCGAGCCAATAGGACATGACGCACCACCATCCGACCCACAGCGCCGCACCGAGCGCGTTGAAGACGAGAAAGCGTCCCCACGCCATCTCCAGCGTGCCGGCGACGATGCCGCTCAGCGAACGCAGCACCACGACGAAGCGCGCGGCCACCAGCAGCCATGCGCCGTAGCGGTCGAAGCGTTGCTCCACCCACGCCAGCCGCTCGGCCGTGATGCCGACATAGGCACCGTAACGCGCCACGAGCGCGTGTCCACCATAGCGGCCGATCAAAAAGCCGATGGCGTTGCCGATGGTGGCGGCGGCCCACGCCAGTGGCAGCAAAAGCCGGATGTCGAAGGCCCCCCGGGCCGCGAGCACGGAGGCCGCGATGAGCACGGTCTCGCCCGGCAGCGGCAGCCCGAGATTCTCGAGCAGCAGGCCGGCCGCAACGGCGAGGTAGCCATAGTCGTGGAGATAAGGCTCAACGTCGCCGAAGGCGCTCAAGTCGCCGGCACCTCGTCCATGGGCGGGAGGGGCCCACGTTGCCCGAGTGCCGCTTCCTCTGTCCAGTCCCGCCCGGCGGGAGGCGGCCTTGACTCTCGTCCTGTTATGGAACAAAAAGGGAACAATAGCGTTGGCAGAGAGCCATGGCCGAAAGCATCAAGGAGGCGACGCTGGCGGCGCTGCGGCAGCGGCTGGCGCTCATCGAGCGGGGCGGGCGGGCGGAGGTGCCGGTTCTGCCCTTCGGCGTGGCGGCGATCGATGCCGTCCTGCCCGGTGGCGGCCTGGCCCGCGGTGGCCTGCACGAGGTGGGCGGCCACGGCGCGGCCGCGGAGGAAGGGGCGGAGGCTGCGGCCTTCCTCGCCGGCATCCTGGCGCGGCTCGAACCGGGGCGGCCGGTGCTGTGGTGCAGCGCCCGCGCCGATCTCCATGCGCCCGGGCTTGCCCTCCACGGGCTCGCGCCCGGGCGGCTCATCCTGGCGCAGGCCGACGAGCGGACGCTGCTCTGGACCATGGAGGAGGGGTTGCGCTGCCGGGCGCTCGCCGCCGTGGTCGGCGAGGTCGAGGCGCTGCCGGACACGGCGGGCCGCCGGCTGCAACTGGCGGCCGAGGCGGCCGGCGTCACCGCCTTCGCGCTGCGGCGCCGGCGCCGTGCCGCGCCGGTAGGGGCCGAGGCGCCGACCGTTGCCTTGACGCGCTGGCGCATTGCGGCGTGCCCGTCGCTGCCGGCGGGCGGGCGGGTGCATCAATCCGACGGCATCGGCCGGCCGTTGTGGACGGTCGATCTGGTGCGCTGCCGCGGCGGCGTGCCGGGGCACTGGGTAGTGGAGGCATGCGATGCGACGGGTCATGTCCATCTGGCTGGTACGCTGGCCGATCGACCGGCTGCGGCGGCGCCGTATCGCGCCGCGGGGTAGCCCCTTCATTCTCGCGGTGTCGGCCGGCGGCCAGCGCCTCGTCAGCGCCGTCGACGAGGCTGCGGCGGCGGAGGGCATCGCGGCGGGGATGACGCTGGCCGATGCCCGCGCGCTTCACCCCGACCTCGCCGTCGCCGAGGCCGATTTCGCCGCCGATGCCGCCGCGCTCGCACGCCTGGCGCAGGGATGCGGGCGCTACAGCCCGTGGACGGCGCCGTGCGGTCCCGACGGGATCTGGCTCGACATCACCGGCTGCGCCCATCTCCAGGGCGGCGAGGAGGGCCTCGCGGCAGAGGTGGTGGAACGGCTCGCCGCCCATTCCATCACCGCCCGCGCCGCCATCGCCGGCAGCGCCGGCGCCGCCTGGGCACTGGCGCGCCATGGCCGTGCGCCGGTCACGGTCGTGCAGGGCGCCGGCGAGCGTGCGGCGCTGGCGGCCTTGCCGGTGGCGGCGCTGCGTCTCGCGCCGGAGATGGTTACGGGGCTGATGCGGCTGGGCCTGCGCCAGATCGGCGATCTCTATCCGCTGTCGCGGCCGGCGCTGGTGCTGCGCTTCGGCTCGGGGCTCGCGACGCGGCTCGACCAGGCGCTCGGCCTTGAGGACGAGCCGCTGTCGCCGCTGCCGCCGCCGCCACAGCACTGGACGCGCCGCCGCTTCGCCGAGCCGATCGTCGCGCCCGAGGCGATTGCCGCCGCCGCGCAGGGCCTGATCGAGGCACTGTGCCGCCGCCTTGCCGCCGAGGCGCTGGGCGTGCGCCGGCTCGTGCTCACGCTCTATCGCGTCGACGGCACGCCGGTGCCGGCCGAGATCGGCACCGCGCGGCCGAGCCGCGCGCCGCGCCACCTCCTGCGCATCCTGGCGGAGCGGCTCGGCACGGTCGATCCCGGCCTCGGCATCGAGGACATGGTGCTGGCCGCCCCGGTGACGGAGCCGCTTGAGGCTGCCCAGCTCGCGCTCGACCGGGGGGATCTCGCAGCCGGGGAAGATGCCGGCGACGGCCTTGCCGCGCTCCTCGACCGGCTCGCCGCGCGCCTGGGCGAGACGGCGGTGAGCCGGCCCCTCTTGCGCGAGAGCCATTGGCCCGAACGGTCGGTGCGCCTCATCGCGCCGCTCGATCCCGCCGCTGGGGCGGCGCTGGTGCCGGGGCGCAAGCGCCCGGTGCGTCTCCTCGCGCGGCCCGAGCCGGTCGAGGCGGTGGCGCCGGTGCCCGACGATCCGCCCCTCCTGTTCCGCTGGCGCCATGTCACGCACCGCGTCCGCCATGCCGACGGGCCGGAGCGTATCATCGGAGAATGGTGGAAATATTCCAATGAATTGAGGGATTATTATCGTGTCGAAGATGAGGAAGGCCGGCGATTCTGGCTCTACCGCGCCGGCCGCTATCGCCAGGACGCGCCGGTGTCGTGGTTCCTGCACGGGCTCTTTGCGTGACCCATGACCGGCTATGCCGAGCTGCAGGTCACCAGCAACTTCTCCTTCCTGCGCGGCGCCTCGCATCCCCATGAGCTGGTGGATACCGCCCAGGCGCTCGGCCACGACGCCCTCGCAATAACCGACCGCAACTCGTTGGCCGGCGTCGTCCGCGCCTTGCGAGCGACGCGCGCGTGCGGCCTGCGTCTCGTCGTCGGTTGCCGCTTGGTTCTGACGGACGGGACGAGCCTTTTGTGCTTTCCCACCGACCGCGCCGCCTATGGCCGGCTCTGCCGTCTTTTGACCCGGGGCAATCGCCGCGCCGCGAAGGGCGACTGCCACCTCGACTATGCGGACGTGGTCGAGCACGCCGAGGGGCAGCTCTTCGTGGCCCTGCCGCCGGATGAGGTCGACGATCATTTCATCAATTTTCTCAATCGTCTGTCTGGAGATTTCAAGAATTCGGCTTATCTCGCCGCGCAGCATCTCTATCGCGGCGATGATCGCCAGCGCATCCATCGTCTGAGCCTCATCGCCGAGCGCGCGGGCGTACCGCTGGTGGCGACCAACGACGTGCTCTATCACCGGCCGGAGCGGCGCCGGCTCCAGGATGTCGTGACCGCCATCCGCGAGGGCTGCACCGTCGCTGCGGCGGGGTTCCGCCTCTTCGCCAATGCCGAGCGCCATCTGAAGCCGCCGGCCGAGATGGCGCGGCTCTTCCGCGATCATCCCGAGGCGGTCGCGCGCACGCGCGAGATCGTCGCGCGCTGCCGCTTCAGCCTCGACGAGCTGCGCTATGAATATCCTGACGAAACCGGGCCCGACGGGCTGCCGCCGCAGGCGCGGCTCGAGCGCCTGGCGTGGGAGGGCGCGGCCGAGCGCTATTCCGGCGCCGTGCCGGAAAAGCTGCGCCGGCAGATCGAGCACGAGTTGGAGCTCATCGCCACGCTCGGCTATGCGCCTTATTTCCTCACCGTCCACGACATCGTGCGCGAGGCGCGCCGGCGCGACATCCTGTGTCAGGGGCGCGGCTCGGCGGCCAATTCGGCGGTGTGTTATTGCCTCGGGATCACCTCCGTCGATCCGATGCATCTCGACCTCCTGTTCGAGCGCTTCATCAGCGCCGAGCGCAACGAGCCGCCCGACATCGACGTCGATTTCGAGCACGAGCGCCGCGAGGAGGTGATCCAGTACATCTACGACACCTACGGCCGCGACCGCGCCGCGCTGACCGCCACGGTGATCTGCTATCGCTCGCGCGGCGCGATCCGCGAGGTCGGCAAGGTCCTGGGCCTGTCCGAGGACGTGACGGCGGCCCTGGCCGGCTCGGTGTGGGGCTGGCGCGGGGACGGCATCGAGGAAGAGCACGTGCGCGCGCTGGGGCTCGACCCGGCCGACCCGACGCTGCGCCTGGCGCTCGACCTCGCGCACGAGCTCATGGGCTTTCCGCGCCATCTGTCGCAGCATGTCGGCGGCTTCGTCATCACCAGGGGCCTGCTCGAGGAAGCGGTGCCGATCGCCAATGCGGCGATGGTGGATCGCACCGTCATCGAGTGGGACAAGGACGATCTCGACGCGCTCGGCATGCTCAAGATCGACATCCTGGCGCTGGGCATGCTGAGCTGCATCCACCGCGCCTTCGACCTCATCGCGCAGCACAAGGGGCTGGCGCTCACGCTCGCCACCGTGCCCAAGGATGAGCCCGCGGTCTACGAGATGCTGTGCCATGCCGATTCCGTCGGCGTCTTCCAGGTCGAGAGCCGGGCGCAGATGAGCATGCTGCCGCGGCTCAAGCCGCGCACCTTTTACGACCTCGTCATCGAGGTAGCGATCGTGCGGCCGGGTCCGATCCAGGGCGACATGGTGCATCCCTATCTGCGCCGTCGCGACAGAAAGGAGGAGGTGGAGTATCCCTCCGAGGCGCTGCGCGGCGTGCTCGGCAAGACGCTGGGCGTGCCGCTCTTCCAGGAGCAGGCGATGCGCATCGCCATCGTCGCCGCCGGCTTCACCGCGGCCGAGGCCGACCGGCTGCGCCGCGCCATGGCGAGCTTCCGCCACAATGGCGAGATCCCCCGCTTCCGCGATCAGTTCCTGGCCGGCATGCTCAAGAACGGATACGACCGCAGCTTCGCCGAACGCTGCTTCCACGAGATCGAGGGCTTCAGCGACTACGGCTTTCCGGAATCGCATGCCGCGAGCTTCGCGCATCTGGTCTATGTCTCGGCCTGGCTCAAATGCTTCCACCCCGAGGTCTTCGCCGCGGCGCTCCTCAACAGCCAGCCGATGGGCTTCTATGCCCCGGCGCAGATCGTGCGCGACGCGCGCGAGCACGGCATCGAGGTCCGCCCCGTCGATGTCAACGCCAGCACCTGGGACTGCACGCTCGAGGAGGCGAAGGACGCACCGTTCGCCGTCCGCCTCGGCCTGCGCCAGGTGCGCGGGCTCGCCGCGGCGGATGCGGAGCGTCTGGTCGCCGCGCGCGATGCGCCCTACCGCAGCCCCGGCGACATCATGCGCCGCACCGGGCTGAAGCGCGGCGTGCTGGAGCGGCTGGCCGCCGCGGATGCCTGCCGCAGCCTCGGGCTCGACCGGCGCCAGGCGCTGTGGGCGGTGAAGGGGCTCGCCGACACGGTGCTGCCGCTCTTTGCCGGGCTGGGCGAGCCGGCCGCGCCCGAGGCGGCACTCCCCACGATGGCGCTGGGCGAGCAGGTGGCAGACGATTACGTGACGGTCGGCCTTTCCTTGAAGCGCCATCCGCTGGCGCTGCTGCGTCCGGCGCTCGACCGCGCGGTCGTGCCCGCGGCGCGGCTGGCGCAGCTCCCGCCCGGCGCGCGCGTACGGGTGGCCGGGCTGGTGCTGGTGCGCCAGCGCCCGGGCAGCGCCAGCGGCGTCATCTTCATGACGCTCGAGGATGAAAGCGGCGTCGCCAACCTGGTGGTGTGGCCCGCCGTGTTCGAGCGCTTCCGCCGCATCGTCATGACCGGCCGGCTCGTCGAGTGCCACGGCCGTCTCCAGCGCGAAGGCGAGGTCATCCACATCATCGCCAGCCGCCTCCTCGACCACTCGGCGCTGCTCACGCGCCTCGCCGGCGGCGCCACCATCCCCATCGCCAGCCGCGATTTCCACTGAACCGGCGCGAAGGCCGGGGGTCTCTCGGCTGGCGGCGATTGGCCATCCGCCTTATAGTGATGCGCAACGAGAGACGCCTCGCCATGCGCACGTTCGACGACATCATCAACCAGTTGCGACGCATGCAGCCGGATTTGCGGCGGCGGTATCCGATTCGCGACATGGGCGTCTTCGGCTCTTACGTCCACGGGCAGCAGACGGAGACGAGCGACCTCGACGTGCTGGTGGAGCCGGGGGAGGGAATGGGCCTCTTCGCGCTGGCGGGATTGCAACAAGACCTGAGCGACGCTTTGGGCATCAAGGTCGATCTGGTGATGAAGGATGCGCTGAAGCGGCGCATCGGTCGGCGGATTCTGTCCGAGGTGGTAATGCTTTGAGCCCGGGTGAGCGCGACTTTATCGATCATCTCACCGACATTCTCGATAATGCCAAAAAGCTGAAATCACTTGTCGCGGAGATGTCTTTCGCAACATTTGCCGCTGACGAAAAGACGCAATACGCAGTCATGCGCGCGGCGGAGGTCATTGGCGAAGCAGCCAAACGCATTCCCGCAGACATTCGCGATCTCTATCCCGACATTCCCTGGCGCCCGATGGCGGGAATGCGCGACATCCTTATTCATCAGTACGAGGCAGTGAGTCCGAACGTTCTCTATATGACCGCAACTCACGAGATCGACGTGCTGATAGACAGGCTGCCGCCCATCATCGCGGGACTGAGCGGCACGCCTTAAGGCCGGGAGGTCACGGGTCGCGCGCCTTGAGCGCTGCGGCGAGCTTGCGGTAGAGCGGTGGGGGATGGGTCGCGTGGGGCGGCAGTTTGCCGATCTCGTCGGCGGCATGCGCCAGTCTCGCGAGCACGTCGTGCCGCGCCGATGCCGGGATGCGTGCCTGCCGCCCGCGATAGGTGCCGAGCATCGCTTCGATGGCGAGCGGCAGGCGCCGCCGATCGACGCTGCCGTCCTCGTGCCGATAGGGCAGCCTCCAGGTCGCCGGCCGCGCGGGGTCGCCGACATAGGCGAAGGCGGCGGCCGGAAGATGGTATTTCGGCTGGACGAGCGGCGCCTGCGCCGCGCCGGTGCCGAGTCCGGCGAGCATGACCGCGGCAAGGAATGCCAGCCCTCGTGCCGCGGCTCTGGCACTCACCGCTTCTGAATCTCCGCGAGCCACGCGATGGCCGCGTCGCGTCCGACATCGGGCGTGGTCAGGTGATTGGCGGTGACGGTAACGAAGCGGTTGTGCGGATTGGGTGCCACCCGTGGAAAGTCGGATGTCGCGGCCTCGCGCTGGGATGGGTCCGCGTTGCCGGCGACCCACAGCAGCGGCGCGGTGAGCTTTGCCGCCTTGTCCGCGATCGAGCCGGTCTGGGGATCGAAGAAGCTGAGGTAGATGCGCGGCGTCGTCAGGAGCGCCATCCGGTAGCTGCCCTGCGGTCCGGTATTGATATCGGTGAAGGACTGGCGCTCGTCGCCCTTGCCCGCCGCGACCAGTGCGCGTGCCCGCTCGAGCGCCTCGGCAATCTCGGGCCGGCGCGCCTTGCGCGCGGCATCGTCCGCTGGAGCGAAGCCGATGATGCCCAACAGCCCGGCATGGGTCGCACCATAGGCGATCGCGGCATGACCGCCGAGGCTCAAGCCGCTGACCACGATCGCGGTCGCACCTTGCGCCTTGAGCGTGGCCACGACCGGGTTGATCTCGGCGAGGCAGTCGGGAAAAGTCTTGTCGAAGCCGCGCCGGCGCGACCAGCACATCTCCGGCGTCGCTACCAGGTAGCCGGCCGCCTTGAGCGCCGCGATGAGCTGGCCGCCGATCATCGGGGCGCCGCCGGGTCCGCCGGTCCCGATCGGCGTGCCCAGCTTGCCATGCATGACGACGATGCCGATCTTGTCGGCTTGAGCCGCGTGTCCGGCCAGCATCAAGGCCGCGCCGAGCGCCAAACCCCACAATGTGCGACGCAAACTCATCTTCGACTTGCGCTCCCCCTTGCGGGATCGTAGCAAAACACATGGCTGGAGAGTCTGACAAGCCGTGGGTCCAGGCCGCGCGGCCGGAGCCGCCCGATAAGCTGCGCCAGGCGGTGCGCGCGGTCCTTCGCGAGGACGAGACGGCGGCGGTCGCGCGCATTCTCGCCGCGGCGGAGCTGCCGCCGGCGACCGCTTCCCGCATTACCGCTGCGGCGCGCGCGCTCGTGGCCGGGGTGCGCAAGCGTGGCCGGGGCGCGGGCGGGATCGACGTGTTCCTCGGCGAATACCGGCTCTCCTCGCAGGAGGGCATCGCGCTCCTCTGCCTTGCCGAGGCGCTGCTGCGCATTCCCGATGCGGCCACGGTCGATCGCCTCATCCGCGACAAGCTCGCGCCGGCCGATTGGGCGCGCCATCTCGGTCATTCGCCGTCGCTCTTCGTCAACGCCTCGACCTGGGCGCTCATGCTGACGGGGCGCCTGGTGCACGAGCCGGCGGCGCATGATTGGGGCGCGGTGCTGCACCGCCTGCTGACGCGGTCGGGCGAGCCGGTGGTGCGCCAGGCGGTGACCGCCGCGATCCGCATCCTCGCGCGTCAGTTCGTGATGGGCCGCACCATCGCCGAGGCCTTGGCCCGCGCCAAGCCGGCGGAGAAGAAGGGCTATCGCCATTCCTACGACATGCTGGGCGAGGCCGCGCGCACGGGCGAAGATGCCGCGCGCTACTGGGCGCGCTATCGCGAGGCGATCGCCGCCATCGGCGCCGCCGCGCGCGGCAGCGACCTCACCCGTGCGCCCAGCCTCTCGGTGAAGCTGTCCGCGCTCCACCCGCGCTACGAGGAAAGCCAGCGCGCCGCCGTTCTCGGCGACCTCGTGGCGCGGGTGCGCACGCTGGCGCAGGAGGCGCAGGGTGCCGGCATCGGCCTTACCATCGATGCCGAGGAGGCCGACCGGCTCGATCTGTCGCTCGATGTCATCGCCGGGCTTGCCGCCGACCCGACGTTGGCCGGATGGAACGGGCTCGGGCTCGCGGTGCAGGCCTATCAGAAGCGCGCGCTGCCGCTCCTCGACTGGCTCGCCGACCTGGCGCAACGCACCCACCGGCGCTTCATGGTGCGGCTGGTCAAGGGCGCCTATTGGGACAGCGAGATCAAGCGCGCGCAGGAGCGCGGCCTCGATGGCTATCCCGTCTATACGCGCAAGCTTGCGACCGATGTGTCCTACATCGCCTGCGTCAAGCGCCTGCTCGCCGATGGCGACGCGTTCTTTCCGCAATTTGCGACACACAACGCGCACACGGTCGCCACCGTGCGCACGCTCGCCGGCCGCAATCGCGATTTCGAGTTTCAGCGCCTGCACGGCATGGGCGAGACGCTCTACGACGAGATCGTGTCGCCGGACTTGCCGTGCCGCGTCTATGCGCCGGTGGGCGGGCACGAGGATCTCCTGGCCTATCTCGTCCGGCGCCTGCTCGAGAACGGCGCCAACACCTCGTTCGTCAACCGCCTGGTCGATGAGGAAGCGCCGATCGAGGAGATTGTCGCCGATCCGGCGACGCGGCTAGCCGAGCTCAAGGTCAAGCCGCATCCGCGCATCGTGCTGCCGCGCGACCTCTATGGCGCGGAACGCAAGAACGCACGCGGCCTCGACCTCGCCGATCCCACGGCGCTGGCGGCACTTCGGGATGCGCTGGCCGCGGCGTCACGCGGCGCCTGGAGCGCCGCGCCGATCATCGCCGGAGCCGCGCGCGCCGGTGCCGCGCAGGCGCTGCGCGACCCCGCCGACCGCCACCGCGTCGTCGGCACCGTCATCGAGGCAGACGAGGCGGCGGCGGACGAGGCCCTGGCCTCTGCCCACGGCGCCGCGCGCGACTGGGCCAATCTTCCGGCGGAAGAGCGGGCCCTTTGCCTCGACCGCGCCGCCGACCTCATGGAGGCGCGGCTGCCCGCGCTCATGGCGGTGATCGTACGCGAGGGCGGGCGGACGCTGCCCAATGCGCTCTCGGAAGTGCGCGAGGCGGTCGATCACTGCCGCTATGCCGCCGCGCGCGCCCGCGCCGATTTCGCGCAAGCCCTGACGCTGCCGGGCCCGACCGGCGAGCTCAACCAGATATCGCTGCACGGGCGCGGCGTCTTCGTGTGCATCTCGCCGTGGAATTTTCCGCTGGCGATCTTCACCGGGCAGATCGCGGCGGCGCTGGCTGCGGGCAATACCGTCATCGCCAAGCCGGCCGAGGCGACGCCGCTCATCGCCGCCGCCGCCGTGCGCCTCCTGCACGAGGCCGGCATTCCCGGGCCGGTGCTGCAGCTTCTGCCCGGCGACGGGCCGCATCTGGGCGCGCGTCTTCTCGCCGATGCGCGCATGGCAGGCGTCGCCTTCACCGGCTCGACCGAAACCGCCGCCGCCATCGCGCAGACGCTGGCGGCGCGGCCGGGACCGATCGTGCCGTTCATCGCCGAGACCGGCGGCCAGAACGCGCTCATCGCGGATTCAACCGCGCTGCCGGAACAGCTCGTCGCGGACGTGCTGACCTCCGCCTTCGACAGCGCCGGCCAGCGCTGCTCGAGCCTGCGCGTTCTTTTCGTGCAGGACGTGGTCGCCGACCGCGTCATCGCCATGCTCGCGGGCGCGATGCGCGAGCTCGTCATCGGCGATCCCGGCCTCATCGGCACCGATATCGGACCGGTGATCGATGCGCAGGCGCGCGCGGGTCTGGAGGCGCACGCCCGCCGCATGCGCCGCGAAGGCCGCATCATTTTCGAGCATGCGCTGCCGCCGGGGACCGAGCACGGCACGTATTTCGCGCCGCGCGCCTACGAGATCCCGACGCTCGGCCTCCTCACGCGCGAGGTGTTCGGGCCGATCCTCCATGTCGTGCGCTGGCAGGGCGACCGGCTCGACGACGTGCTCGCGGCCATCAACGCCACCGGCTATGGCCTGACGCTTGGCATCCACAGCCGCATCGACGAGACGGCGCGCTACATCCAGAGCCGCCTTCATGTCGGCAACACCTATGTCAACCGCAGCATGATCGGCGCGGTGGTGGGGGTGCAGCCCTTCGGCGGCGAGGGCCTGTCGGGCACCGGCCCCAAGACCGGCGGCCCCCGCTACCTCCACCGCTTCGCCACCGAGCGCACCCTCTCGATCGACACCACCGCCTCGGGCGGCAACGCCAGCCTCCTCTCGCTCAGGGACGACGAGGACGGGTGAGGGCAGGTGCGTCCTTCGACCACTCGCGTCGCTCGCGCTCGAGGCATGAGGTGCAATTTTTAATGCCACGCACAATTATCCTCACCCTGAGCTTGTCGAAGGGCGCACGGTGCCCGTGCAGCCGTGTCCCCGGCTTTCGGGCTGAGTCCTCCGGCCCTATAATCGCCCCCGATGCCGCGCGACACGGTTTACTCCGTCTGTCCCCATGACTGCCCCAGCGTCTGTGCGCTGGCGGTGGAGCGGATCGATGCGCACACGATCGGGCGCGTGCGTGGCGCGCCGGATCATCCCTATACCGCGGGCGTGGTCTGCGCCAAGGTCGGGCGCTATGCCGAGCGTCAGCATCATCCCGACCGGCTGGTGACGCCGCTGCGGCGCGTCGGCGCCAAGGGTGAGGGCGCGGGGGCGTTCGCGCCGATCTCGTGGGACGACGCGCTCGATGAGGTGGCCGAGCGCTTCATCCGCGCGGCGCAGCGTTTCGGCTCCGAGACGGTGTGGCCGTTCTTCTACGCCGGCACGATGGGCCTGGTGCAGCGCGACGGGATCGAGCGGCTGCGCCATGTCATGCGCTATTCGCGCCAGCATTCGACCTATTGCAACACGCTCGCCGATGCCGGCTGGCGCGCCGGCGTGGGGGCCAAGCGCGGCGTCGATCCGCGCGAGATCCCCGACAGCGATCTCGTGGTGATGTGGGGCGGCAATCCGGTCTCGACCCAGGTCAACGTGATGGCCTGGATCAGCCGCGCGCGCAAGGAGCGCGGCGCGCCCTTCGTCGTCATCGATCCCTACCGCACGCCGACGGCGGAGGTGGCCGACATCCATCTCATGCCGCGCCCGGGCACGGACGGCGCGCTCGCCTGCGCCGTCATGCATGTGCTGTTCAAGGAAGGCTATGCCGACCGCGCCTATCTCGCGCGCCTGACCGCGGGCGCGGACGCGCTCGAGGCGCATCTCGTTGCGCGCGATCCGGTCTGGGCCGCGGCGATCACCGGCATTCCCGCCGCCGAGATCATCGCTTTCGCGCGGCTTTATGGCCGCACCAAGCGCAGCTATATCCGCTTCGGCTTCGGTTTTTCCCGCAGCCGCAACGGCGCGGCCCAGCTGTTCGCCGCAAGCTGCCTCCCCGCGGTGACCGGGGCGTGGCAGTATCGCGGCGGCGGCGGGCTCTATTCCTTTGGCGGCGCCGGGCTTTACGGTTTCGACCGCACGCTGATCGAGGGGCTGGACCGGCGCGACCGCTCCATTCGGGTGCTCGACCAGTCGCGCATCGGCCCGATCCTGACCGGCGATCCCAGCGATCTCGGGGCCGGCCCGCCGGTCACGGCGATGCTGGTGCAGAACACCAACCCGATGGTGGTGGCGCCCGAATCGGCCAAGGTCCGCGCCGGCATGGCGCGCGCGGATTTCTTCCTGTGCGTGCACGAGCAGTTCCTCACCGAGACGGCGGCGATGGCCGACATCGTGCTGCCGGCGACGACGTTCCTCGAGCACGACGACATCTACGTCGCGGGCGGCCACACCTTCCTCCAGGTCGCGCGCAAGGTGCTCGAGCCGCGCGGGGAGGCGCGCTCCAACCACGACGTGATCTGCGCGTTGGCCCGCCGTCTGGGCGCCGAGCATCCGGGCTTCACCCTCACCGCGTGGGAGATCATCGACCGCACGCTGGCCACGGCCGGCCTCCCCGATGCGGCGACCATCCACGCCAAGGGCGGCCACGACATGGCGCTCGCTTACGCGGCGATGCATTTCCTCGACGGCTTCGGCCATCACGACCGGCGCTTCCATTTCCGCGCCGACTGGGCCGAGATCGGGCCCGACCATGCGTCTTTGCCCGCGCTGCCCGACCAGGTTGCAGCGATCGACGCGGCGGATGCCGATCATCCCTTCCGCATGGTCGCGCCGCCCGCGCGCTCGTTCCTCAATACCTCGTTCAACAACCTCCCCAGCGGCATCGCGCGCGAGGGCGGCCCGGCGGTGCGCATCCATCCGGCCGACCTGGGCGCGCTGGGCATCGCCGACGGCGCGCCGGTCCGTCTCGGCAACCGCCGCGGCAGCCTCGTCATCGCCGCGCGCGCCTTCGACGGCGTGCAGCGCGGCGTCGTCGTGGTCGAGGGCATCTGGCCCAACCACGCCTATGCCGAGGGCATCGGCATCAATGTCCTCACTAGCGCCGACCCCGGCCTCCCCAATGGCGGCGCCGTCTATCACGACACCGCCGTGTGGGTGCGGCCGGCCTAGGAACGAATGGCAATTAAGTAGAATCCGAGGATGCACACGCCGGTATGCCGGACGTTAGTGTCTTGCATCAGCACGGCACCTTGGAACGTCAAGCATGACCGCGGCACTTTGGATCGAACTATGGCTGTACACCCTGGCGGCGGCGGTATGGCTCGCGTATTTCGCCCTTAAGTGGGTGAAATACGGGTGGCCATGGGCCGACAGGATCCTGCGGCAGCAAGATTCGACGAAAACCGGCGCGGCGAATCTGCGCCGCGGCTAGTGCTCTTGGCCCCGCTGGACTCCGGGGCAGCTTCGATCCCATATAATTGGGCATGAGCGCCAAGAGCGATGACGACAAGTCCTTGCCCGCTTCCGGCAAGCGGTCCGACGTCGACGCCTTCCTCAAGCAGGTGGCGGCGATGCCGGCGGCGCGGCCGACGCGAGGGATCGGGCGCCTCATCTTCGCCATGGATGCAACGGCAAGCCGCGGGCCGACCTGGGACCGTGCCTGCCAGCTCCAGGGGGAGATGTTCGAGGCGACCTCCGCCTTGGGCGGGCTCGAGGTGCAGCTCGTGTTCTATCGCGGCTTCAACGAGTGCAAGGCCAGCAAGTGGCTGGCGAACGCCGCGTCGCTTCACCGCGCCATGTCCGCCGTCTCCTGCGTCGGCGGCCAGACCCAGATCGCGCGCGTGCTCGACCATGGCCTCGCCGCCGCCAAGGCCGGGCAGATCAACGCCATCGTGTTCGTCGGCGATGCCGTGGAAGAGTCGGTCGATGCCCTGTTAGGGATTGCGGGCGAGCTCGGGCTGTTGGGCGTGCCGGTGTTTCTTTTCCACGAAGGCGGCGATCCCGTGGCGGCGCGCGCGTTCAAGGAGATCGCGCGGGTGACGCGCGGCGCCTATTGCCCGTTCGATGGCGCCAGCGCCGAGCAGCTGCGTGCGCTTTTGGGTGCGGTTGCCGCCTATGCCGCGGGCGGCCGGCGCGCGCTCGCCGATTACGGCAAGCGCGCCGGCGGCGCCGCGTTGCTGCTGGCGCGCAGCGTCGGCAGCTCCTGACGCGCGGCGGCGCCCATGCCCTTCTTCATCGGCGGCATCCTTCTGCTTCTGCTGCTGATCGCGGCAGCGAACGGCTTCGTCAGCGCCGATCCGGCGCGGCTCGGCCGCTTTATCCGTTGGTTCGCCTTGAGCCTCGGCGCGCTCGGCGTGGGCACGGTCCTGGTGCTGCTGATCGCCAGCGATCGGCTGGCGCCGGCGCTGGCGTTGATGGGCATGCTCGCGCCGGTCATTATCCGGGGCAAGCATGTGTGGCGGCAGTGGCGCAACGCCGCCGGCCCGACGCCGGGCAATGTCTCCGAGGTCGCGACCGATTATCTGCGCATGCGGCTCGACCACGACAGCGGCGGCATGAGCGGAACCGTGCTGCACGGCACCTTTGCCGGGCGCCGGCTCGACGAGCTCAGCGAGAGCGAACTCACCACGCTGTGGCACGAGTGCCGCCTCGCCGATGAAGCCTCGGCCCAACTGATGGAAAGCTATCTCGACCGCATCCGCCCGGATTGGCGCGACGAGCCGGGCCCGAAGCAAAGCGGCGGCGGCGCGCGCGCCTCGACGAGCGATGCGATGACGCGCGATGAGGCCTACGCCATCCTCGGCCTCGCCTCCGGCGCCGATGCTGCCGCGATCAAGGATGCGCATCGCAAGCTGATGATGAAGGTGCATCCCGATCAGGGCGGCTCCACCTATCTCGCGGCCAAGATCAATCGCGCCAAAGAGATCCTGCTCGGCCGATGAGGCATCGGCGGGGCATCGCAAAAGTCCATTATGAAAGATCGGCGCATCCTTCTATAGTGCGCGCCGCCCGCGTCCTGCTGCGGCGGTCTCGAGACTTGAGGGGGAACAAGCTCGGTACGCATCCCGTTAATCCCGCGATGCCCGCTTCCTGGGAAAAGGTAGATCATGGCGCATGCGATTCGTAAGGCGGTATTTCCGGTCGGTGGCCTTGGCACGCGCTTTCTGCCGGCGACAAAGGCCATGCCCAAGGAAATGCTGCCGGTCGTCGACAAGCCCCTCATCCAGTATGCGGTCGAGGAAGCCCAGGCCGCCGGCATCGAGGAATTCATCTTCGTCACCGGGCGATCGAAGTCCGCGATCGAGGATCATTTCGACCGCTCCTACGAGCTCGAGACGACGTTGCGCGAACGCGGCAAGGATGCGCAGATTCATGCGGTCAATGCGTGCATGCCCCATCCCGGCCAGATCGCCTATACGCGCCAGCAGGACCCGCTGGGATTGGGCCACGCGGTGTGGTGCGCGCGCAATCTCATCGGCGACGAGCCCTTCGCCGTGCTGCTGGCCGACGATCTCATCCTCGCCGACACGCCCTGCCTCACGCAGATGATGGATGCCTATCGCAAGGTCGAGGGCAATTACGTCGCGGTGATGGATGTCCCGCGCGCGCATACCAACCGCTATGGCATTCTCGACGTGGCCGAGGATGGCGGCCGCCTGGTGAAGGTGAGGGGCGTCGTGGAGAAGCCCGATCCCGCGACCGCGCCATCCACGCTCAGCATCATCGGCCGCTACATCCTGCAGCCCGAAGTGTTCGACCATCTGTCGCGCACGGCGCATGGCGCCGGCGGCGAGATCCAGCTCACCGATGCGCTGGCGATGCTGATCGGCAGCAACAACCGGCCGTTCATGGGCCTGCGCTTCGACGGACGGCGCTTCGATTGCGGCGACAAGGTCGGGTTCCTCCAGGCCAACATCGCCTTCGCCCTCGCCCGGCCCGACATGGCGGAAGCGGTGCGCGCCATTCTCGCCGAATATTGCCCGCAATGAGTGCCGACACGCGCGCCGCGGCGGGCCACCGCTTCGAGCCGACCATCCTGCGTGAATACGACATCCGCGGCATCGTCGGCGAAACGCTGTTCGAGGCCGACGCGGCCGCGATCGGCCGCAGCTTCGCCACGCGGCTGCGCGCTGCCGGCGGCAGCCGCGTCGCCGTCTGCCGCGACGGACGGCTGAGTTCCCCCGCGCTCGAGGACGCGCTGGTCGACGGGCTCGTGACCAGCGGCGTCGACGTGGTGCGGATCGGCCTCGGCCCGACGCCGATGCTCTATTACGCCGTCAATACGCTCGGCGTCGATGGCGGCCTCATGGTGACGGGCTCGCACAATCCGTCGAGCTACAACGGCTTCAAGATGATGCTCGGCAAGAAGCCGTTCTTCGGCGCCGACATCGCCGCGCTCGGCACGATCGCGGCGACAGGAAAATTCCCGACCGGCACGGGCACGATCGAAGAGCGCTCGGTGCAGGAGGACTATGTCGATCGGCTGCTCGCCGATTTCACCGGCACGCGCGCGCTCAGCGTGGCCTGGGATGCCGGCAACGGCGCCACCGGCGAGGTGCTGAAGGCGCTGACGCGGCGCCTGCCGGGCACGCATCTTTGCCTCAACGACACGATCGACGGCACCTTTCCCGCCCATCATCCCGATCCGACCGAGCCCGAGAATCTCGTCCAGTTGCAAGACGCGGTGGTGAGCGGGCGCTGCGATCTCGGCATTGCCTTCGACGGCGACGGCGACCGCATCGGCGTCGTCGACGGCAAGGGCCGCATCCTGTGGGGCGATCAGTTGATGGTCGTGCTGGCGCAGGAGATCATCCGCGCCAAGCCGGGCGCGGTCATCATCGCCGACGTCAAGGCGAGCCAGGTGCTGTTCGACGAGATCGCGCGCATGGGCGGCACGCCGCTGATGTGGCGCACCGGCCATTCCCTCATCAAGAGCAAGATGGCCGAGACGGGCGCCGCGCTCGCCGGGGAAATGAGCGGCCACATCTTCTATGCCGACCGCTATTACGGCTACGACGATGCGCTTTATGCCGCGGTGCGGCTTCTGGGCATTCTCGCGCGCGACGAGACGCCGCTGGCGACGCTGCGCGACCGTCTGCCCAGCGTCATCAACACGCCGGAGCTGCGCTTTCCCTGCCCGGAGACGCGCAAGGTCGCGGTGATCGAAGAAGTGCGCCGCCGGCTGACCGACGCCGGCGCCGAAATGTCCGACATTGACGGGGTGCGGGTGCGGACCGCGGACGGGTGGTGGCTCCTGCGTGCATCGAACACGCAGGATGTGCTGGTGGCGCGCGCCGAGGCGGCTGATGAGGCCGGGCTCGACCGGCTCAAGGCGCTGCTGGCCGAGCAACTCCGCGCCAGCGGCATGACGCCGCCGCGCTTCTAGAGCCAGATCGTTTGAGTTTGGACCATACGGTCGTCGCCCCGGCGAAGACCGGGGCCCAGGTTTAACGCTACGTCGCCTGCCCTGGGTCCCGGCTTTCGCCGGGACGACTGAAAAAGGGCCGAACCTATTTCGCCGCTGCCATCCGTGTCGTCTCTGGCCCGATCACGGCGCAGACCTTGTGCTTGTGCTTCAGGCTGTGGCAAGCGGCCTGGGCGTCACGCTCGGTGAAATTGACGATGCGCGCCTCATAGAGGCGGCTCTTTCGCGCATGTGCGGGGGCAACGACCAGCACCGAGCGGCCCTTGGCGCCGTGATGGATCATCGCCAGCGCCTGGGTGGCGGCATGCTCGGCCGCGGCGCGCTGCGCGAAGGCGCCGACCTGGATGCTCCAGTCGTCGTGATGGCGGGTGCGATGCTCGGGGGCCGAGGTGGTGGCGGCCTCGGCATGCCCGACCGGCGAGAACACGGCGATGGCGCGCCCGGCGCGATGGGCGATCGTTTCACTCTTCGGGCTGGCATCGGTATCGTCGGCCACCTCGATGTCGTTGGCGGGCCGCGCGAACGCATCGTTCAAGAGGGCGGCCATTTTCATGTCGCGCGAGTGGGCCGATTCGCCGCCCATGACGACGGCGATGAGGCGGCGCCCGTCACGCACCGCCGAGGCGGCGAGGTTGAAGCCGGAGGCGCGGATATAGCCGGTCTTGATCCCGTCCATCCCGGCATAGCTGCTCATGAGATGGTTGTGGTTGGCGTAGGTCACGCCGCGGAAGGTGAATTCCTCGGTGGAGAACCAGGCGTATTCCTTGGGAAAGCCGCGATAGAGCGCGCGCGCCAGGGTGGAAAGATCGCGCGCGGTCGTCACATTGTGCGGATTGGGCAGGCCCGAGGCGTTGGCGAAATTGGTGTCCTTCATGCCGAGGCGATGGGCCTCTGCCGTCATGCGCTCGGCGAAGGCCGGCTCGCTGCCGGCGATGTTCTCGCCGATCACGACCGCGGCGTCATTGGCGGAATGGGTGACGATGGCGAAGATCGAGATCCCTGAGCTTCACCGTCTCGCCCGGCCGCAGCCCGAGCTTGGAGGGCGCCTGGGCGGCGGCATGGCTCGACACGGTGAAGGGCTGATCGAGCGTGAGCTTGCCCTGCTCCAGCCCCTGGAAGGTGAGATAGAGGGTCATCATCTTGGTCAGCGAGGCCGGGTAGTTCTGGGCGTCCGGATCATGCGCCATGATCACCCGCCCGGTCTCGGCATCGACCACGATCGATGAGTAAGTCCCGGCGAACGCCCGCTCCCCCGTCGAGAGAAATAGCGCCGCGACCGCGAGCAGCGCCAATGTCCGTAGCACGAGACTGCAAATTCCCGCCCGCTGAAACAATGTCCCCACCGTCTTTCCCCTGTGCCATCCTGGAGTTACGAGCCGATTCAATCGCAAAGAGATTAAAGAAAGGCTGGATTCGTTGTCCAGGATTTCCACCAACGTGCCGGAGAATTTTTGGCTCCCGCCATAATCCTTTAGATTTGGCGGCGATAATGACCGCATCGCCGCTGCTTTCGGGCGCGGGTCATGTCTTGTTGCGCTGCACGGTAGCCCTTGATCGAAGCCTGCGCTACTGATACATTGTTAATGCTGCAACGCAATATTTTCGCAGCATTGCTGCTGTTCTAGCTGAGTCGGGGTGGATCATGGCCACGAAATCGAAGAAGCAAGCCGTCGTCGCGACCGCGACGATTGCGCCGACCCATATGCCCGAGGTCGCGCCGGCGCCCTCGTTCTACCCGGCGTTGAGCCTCGAATCGCTGGCCGGTCTGGGCTGCGCCAATCTCGCCGCGGTCACCAAGGCCAATCTCGCCCTGTCGCAGGGCATGCAGGCGATTGGTCAGGAGATGCTGCGTTGCGCCCAGAGCGTCTTCGAGGGGGCCGGCCAGGCGGCAACCGCGCTCCTGGCGGCCGAGACCTTCGATGCGGTGGTCAAGCTCAACACCGACCTTGCCACGGCGGGCCTGCAAGTCATGCTCGCGCGCTCGGCCACGTTCTCCGAGATGGGGGCCAGTCTTTCCGGCGGAGCGTTCGCGCCCCTGGGAAGCCAGGTCGAGGCCGCCGTCCTGCGATTTGCCAAGCCGAACGCCGCTTGAGCCACGACGCTCGGACCGTTCCGCGGACCCGGCTGCGGCTGGGTCTTTTTTTTAGCCGTGATGCCGCGCGCGGGCGTTAATGGCGATGGAACGGAATTTTGATCGCCGCCGAGCGGACGGCGCTGCGCAAAACCTCTTCCCCCCACGGCAGGGGACCCAATATCATGGGCACGGTTGGACCCGGAACACGACATTGTCTGCTGCGATGAGCGACACAGAGAAACGAAACGGCAGCGAGGGACCGGCCACGGGGGTCATCGTCAAGGCCAAGCCGAAGACGAAGAAGCCCTCGATGTACAAGGTCCTGATGCTGAACGACGACTACACGCCGATGGAGTTCGTCGTCCATATCCTCGAGCGCTTCTTCAACAAGACGCGCGAAGAGGCGACGCGTATCATGCTGCACGTTCATCGCCGTGGCGTCGGCGTGTGCGGGGTCTATACTTACGAGGTTGCCGAGACCAAAGTGACCCAGGTTATGGATTTCGCCCGGCAGCACCAGCATCCGCTGCAATGCACTTTGGAAAAGGACTGAGCCGGACCCGATCTTGACGAACGAAAAGCCCGTCGATAAAAGGAATAGGCGTGCATGCTCTCGCGCAACCTTGAAAAGACCCTCCACCGTGCCCTCGCTTATGCCAATGAGCGGCGGCACGAATATGCCACGCTGGAGCATCTGCTGCTGGCGCTGACCGAGGACCAGGACGCGCTGCGCGGTTTTGAGGGCGTGCTCGGTCGATCTCGAGAAGCTGCGGCGCGAGCTCGTCAATTATGTCGATCACGAGCTCACCAACCTGGTGTCGAGCCATGCCGACGATGCCAAGCCGACGGCGAGCTTCCAGCGCGTGCTCCAGCGCGCGGCGATCCATGTCCAGTCGTCCGGCCGCGAGGAGGTGACCGGCGCCAACGTGCTGGTCGCCATGTTCGCCGAGCGCGAGAGCCATGCCGTCTATTTCCTGCAAGAACAGGACATGACGCGCTTCGATGCCGTGAACTACATCTCGCACGGCATCGCCAAGGCGCCGGGCCGCACCGAGACTCGCCGCGTCCAGGGCGCCGAGGAGGAAGAACGCAACGACAAGCAGCAGAAGCGCGGGCATGACGCGCTCGACGCCTATTGCGTCAACCTCAACAAGAAGGCGCGCAGCGGCAAGATCGATCCGCTCATCGGCCGCGAGCAGGAGGTCGACCGCACCATCCAGATCCTGTGCCGCCGCTCCAAGAACAACCCGCTCTATGTCGGCGATCCCGGCGTCGGCAAGACCGCCATCGCCGAGGGCCTGGCGCGTCGCATCGTCCAGCGCGAGGTGCCGGAGGTGCTGCAGAACGCCACCATCTTCGCGCTCGACATGGGCGCGCTCCTGGCCGGCACGCGCTATCGCGGCGATTTCGAGGAGCGGCTCAAGGCTGTGCTCGCCGAGCTCG
This sequence comes from uncultured Alphaproteobacteria bacterium, assembly GCA_963832575.1. Lineage (GTDB taxonomy): Bacteria > Pseudomonadota > Alphaproteobacteria > ATCC43930 > CGMCC-115725 > DATJLY01. The sequence goes on along the minus strand of CAWHUT010000004.1, from coordinate 873,305 downwards.
AGGCGATGAACGGCGCCATCCTCTTCATCGACGAGATCCACACCGTGATCGGCGCCGGTGCGACCAGCGGCGGGGCGATGGACGCCTCCAACCTGCTTGAAGCCGGCGCTCGCCGGCGGCGCCATCCGCTGCATCGGCTCGACCACCTACAAGGAATACCGCAACTACTTCGAGAAGGACCGCGCCCTCGTCCGCCGCTTCCAGAAGATCGACGTGAACGAGCCGACGGTCGAGGATTCCGTGAAGATCCTGCGCGGCCTCAAGCCCTATTACGAGCGCCACCACAAGGTGCGCTACACCGGCGAGGCGCTGCGCGCGGCGGTCGAGCTGTCGCACCGCTATATCGGCGACCGCAAGCTGCCGGACAAGGCGATCGACGTGATCGACGAGGTCGGCGCGGCGCAGATGCTGGTGCCGGAGAACCGCCGCCGCAAGACCATCACCGCGCGCGAGATCGAGGCGGTGGTCGCGACCATGGCGCGCATTCCGCCCAAGAGCGTCTCGCGCGACGACCGCGAGGTGCTGAAGAATCTCGACCGCGACCTGAAGACGATGGTGTTCGGCCAGGACAAGGCGATCGAGGCCCTGACCGCGGCGATCAAGCTCGCGCGCGCCGGCTTGCGCGATGCCGAGAAGCCGATCGGCAGCTATCTCTTCTCCGGCCCGACCGGCGTCGGCAAGACCGAGGTCGCGCGCCAGCTCGCGCGCACGCTCGGCATCGAGCTCACGCGCTTCGACATGTCGGAATACATGGAGCGCCACACGGTCTCGCGCCTCATCGGCGCGCCGCCGGGCTATGTCGGCTTCGATCAGGGCGGCCTGCTGACCGACGCGATCGACCAGCATCCGCATTGCGTGCTGCTGCTGGACGAGATCGAGAAGGCGCATCCCGATCTCTTCAACATCCTCTTGCAGATCATGGATTACGGCAAGCTCACCGACCACAACGGCAAGAAGGTCGACTTCCGCAACGTCATCCTGATCATGACGACCAATGCCGGCGCCGCCGATCTCGCCAAGCCCGCGATCGGCTTCGGCAGCGAGGTGCGCGTGGGCGAAGACGAGGAGGCGATCACCCGCCTGTTCACGCCGGAGTTCCGCAACCGGCTCGACGCCATCATCTCGTTCGCGGCGCTGTCGGCCGAGACGATCGGCCGCGTCGTCGACAAGTTCATCCTCCAGCTCGAGGATCAGCTCGCCGACCGCAACGTCACGATCGAGCTCGACGAGGGCGCGCGCAAGTGGCTGAGCGAGAAGGGCTACGACCCGCTCTTCGGCGCGAGGCCTCTGGCCCGCATCATCCAGGAGCACATCAAGAAGCCCCTGGCCGAGGAGCTGCTGTTCGGCCGCCTCACCAAGGGCGGGATCGTGCGCGTCACACGCGACGGCGACAAACTCGCCTTCACCTTCCTCGAAGCCCCCGGCCCCAAGGCGCCGGTCCCGAAGGAACCGGAATTCGTCGAGTAGGCAACACCCTCACCCTCCCGGCGCGATGCGCCGGGCCCCTCCCTCTCCCGCCCTGCGGGAGAGGGTGCCGAGCGGAGGCAAGGCGGGTGAGGGGAGCTACTCCGCCTCCGCCTTGAACGGCGACAGCGCTTCCTCCAGCGCATCCATCTCGTGCTCGATGGCACGGCGCTCGCGCACGATGAAATCGGCGACCGCGCGGGCGAAGGCGGGATCGCGGATCCAATGCGCGCTATAGGTCGGCTGCGGCAGGTAGCCGCGCTGGATCTTGTGCTGGCCTTGGGCGCCTGCCTCGACGCGCTTCAAGCCGCGGGCGATGGCGAAGTCGATGGCGCGGTAATAGCACGCCTCGAAATGCAGGAACGGGAAGTCGCCGCGGCAGCCCCAGTTGCGCCCAAACAGCGTCTCCGTCCCCGATGAGGTTGAGCGCGCCCGCGACATAGCGCTTGCCCTGGCGCGCCATCACCAGCGCCACCCGGTCGCCCATGCGCTCGCCCAGGAGGTCGAAGAACGCGCGCGTGAGATAAGGCGAGCCCCATTTGCGGTCGGATGTCGAGATGTAGAAGTCGAAGAACGCATCCCAGTGCCGCGTCTCGATCGCGGCGCCGGTCAGCGTCTCGATCTCGATGCCGCCGGCCATCGCGTCGCGGCGCTCGCGCTTGATCTGCTTGCGTTTGCGCGCGGTGAGCGCGGCGAGGAAGTCGTCGAAATCGCGATAGCCCGGGTTCTCCCAATGGAACTGCCGGCCGACGCGCTGGAGGAAGCCGGCCGCACCCAGGCGCTGCCATTCGCGCTCGGTCGGGAAGGTGACGTGGAGCGAGGACACCTTGTGCCGCCGCGCCACCTCGACCATCGCCGCCACCAGGAGATCGGCCGTCTCCGGCCCGGCCTCCGGGTGGAGCAGGAGCCGCGGCCCGGTCGCGGGCGTGAACGGCACGGAAACCTGAAGCTTAGGGTAGTACCGTCCGCCCGCGCGTTCGAGCGCCGCGGCCCAGCCGTGATCGAACACGTACTCGCCCTAGGAATGGCTTTTCAGGTACATCGGCGCGGCGCCGAGGAGCCGTCCGGTCTCATCCTCGATCAGGAGATGCTGCGGCAGCCACCCCGTGCGCGACGTGGCCGAACGGCTCGCCTCCAGCGCTTCGAGAAAGGCGTAGGCGACGAAGGGGTTGTTGCTGCCGGCGCAGGCGTCCCAGGCGGCCTCGGTCACGTCCTTCAGCCGCTCGACCACCCGGACGTGAGCCGGTCGCCGCCATCGGCCATGTGCCCTGATCCTCTCCGCTCCTGACGTGGACGAGCATAGCGTTTCCGCGCCCGGCCCTGCCACTGCCGCCGCGAAAGCGCCGCATTTTTCGCCTATGCCGAAGCGCATGCGCGGATTCTTCTGCTCTTCGCCGTCGTCGCCCTTTGGAGCGGCGTCCCTGCCTTTGCTTTCCGGGCGGAGGCCGCCATGCTGGGCGATGCCTCCGTGCCGTTTCGCGCCGAGCGCACCGTCACCGTCGATGGCCGCAGCTATGAAGGCGCGGTCTCCCAGGAGCCGGGGCATCAGCGCCACGAGCAGGACCTCTTCGGCATGCACGAGGTGTTCCTGCTCGATACGCGGGAGGCGCGGGGCTATCTCGTCCTGCCCCAGCGTCAATACCTATGTCGCGTTCCCGTTTCCGGCGCTGATGGCGGAGCTCGATGCGCCCGATCTCTCAGCGATCCCCAGGGCACGGAGACGGTGGCGGGCATCGCCACCACGAAATACCGGATCGACCACCGGGCGCGCGACGGTAGCCGTGCCGCCGGCTTTCTGTGGGTGAGTCGCTACGGGCATCCTGATGAAGCTCGACGTCACCGTCACCCGCGCCCATGGCGGCAAGCCCATGGCCATCACCATGACGCTGTCGCACGTCAAGACCGGCGCGGTCGATCCGGCGCTCTTCGTGCTGCCGCAGGGACTCGTCGAGCTGCCTCCCGACGCGCTGGGTCCGCTTCTAGGCGGCAAGCCCGGGTAAAAAAATGCCGGCCTTCGTGGGAAGGCCGGCCAGTCAACTGCGCGTGGTCCCTCGCCGGCAGGCGAGGGTAATCACATGGTAGGCGGCAAGTTCGCGGCCCCATCCCCCGGTCGGGCAAAAAAAGGGGGTGCGATTTTCATCGCACCCCAAGACTACCTCAATTGCGCGGCGCCAGCCGGGAGGCTTTAGCTGGGGCCGCGCTGCGATCAGCTGCAGCCGCTAGTGCTGCCGCACGTGTCACATTTGAGGCAGGTTCCGTTGCGCACGAGGGTGAAGTTGCCGCATTCGCTGCAACTGTCGCCCTCGTATCCCTTGAGCCGCGCGGTGCGGATGCGCTCGATCCGGCTGTCCGGCGTCACCAGCGCGGTGCTCGCCTGGAGCTCGGCCGTGATGCTGCCGACGCTCATCACGGTGGCCATCTCGACCGCGCCGCTGCGGGCGGTGGCAGCGGCCTGGCCGCCGGCGCCGCCCTGCAGCACGGTAAGCTTGTTGCGCACGAACCCGGTCGAGGCGGCGCGCTGCATGCCGCGGCCACGATCTCGGGCCGGCCCAGCCCGTCGTCCGGCAGGCTCAATTCGGCGCTGCCGTTCCCGACCGTATCGGGCAGCACGTCGCCGGGCTGCACGTGCGCCAGGTCGTTGCGGCCGAGATAGGAGATGGCGAGCTCGCGGAAGATGTAGTCGATGAGCGAGGTCGCCATCTTGATCGCGTCGTTGCCCTCGACCACGCCGGCGGGCTCGAAGCGGGTGAAGGTGAAGGCCTCGACGAATTCCTCGAGCGGCACGCCGTATTGCAGCCCGATCGAGATGGCGATGGCGAAAGTTGTTCATCAGCGAGCGGAAGGCCGAGCCTTCCTTATGCATGTCGAGGAAGATCTCGGCGAGCGTGCCGTCCTCGTATTCGCCGGTGCGCAGATAGACCTTGTGGCCGCCGACGATCGCCTTCTGGGTGTAGCCCTTGCGTCGCTGCGGCAGGCGGCGGCGCTCGCTGCGCCGCACCACGCGCTCCAGCACCCGCTCGACGATGCGCTCGGCGATCACCGGCACGCGCGCCGCCGCCGGGCGATCGAGGAGATCGGCCTCATCGTCCTCCTCGTCGGCCAGGAGCGAGGATTGCAGCGGCTGCGACAGCTTCGAGCCGTCGCGGTAGAGCGCGTTGGCCTTCAACGCCAACTGCCACGACAGCATGTAGGCGTCCTTGCACTGCTCGACCGTGGCGGCGTTGGGCATGTTGATGGTCTTGGAGATCGCGCCGGAGATGAAGGGCTGGGCCGCCGCGATCATGCGGATGTGGCTTTCCACCGAGAGCGAGCGCTTGCCGGTGCGCCCGCACGCGTTGGCGCAGTCGAAGACCGGCAGATGCTCGGCTTTCAGGTGCGGCGCGCCTTCGAGCGTCATGGCACCGCAGCACCAAGTGTTGGCGGCCTCGACCTCGGCCTTGGTGAAGCCCAGGGCGGCGAGCATGTCGAAGGTGGGATCGGCCATCTGCTCCGCGGTGAAGGCGAACGCCGCCTTGCAGAACTCCTCGCCCAGCGTCCATTTGTTGAAGGCGAACTTGATGTCGAAGGCGGCGGCTAGCGCCGGCTCCAGCACCGCGATCGCGCCGTCGGTGAAGCCCTTGTCCTTGATCTGCTTGTAGTTGAGGACGGGCGCATCCTTGAGCGTGCCGTGGCCGACGGCATGGCGCGTGATCGCCTCGATCTCGTGCGGACCATAGCCCAGCTTCTTCAGCGCACCGGGCACGCCGCTGTTGATGATGCGGAAATAGCCGCCGCCGGCGAGCTTCTTGAACTTGACCAGCGCGAAGTCGGGCTCGATGCCGGTGGTGTCGCAATCCATCACGAGGCCGGTCGTGCCGGTGGGGGCGATCACCGTCGCCTGCGCATTGCGGAAGCCGTGGCGCTCGCCCATGTCGAGCGCGCGATCCCACGCCGCCCGCGCCGCCGCAACGAGCGCCGGATCGGGGCAGTTCGCGGCATCGAGCACGACCGGCGCCAGCGACAGGCGCTCGTAGCCTTGGCTCTCGCCGTGGGCGGCGCGGCGATGGTTGCGGATGACGCGCAGCATCGCCTCGCGGTTCTTGGCAAAGCCCGCAAACGCGCCGAGCTCGGACGCCATCTCCGCCGAGGTGGCATAGGCGATGCCGGTCATGATCGCGGTGAGCGCGGCGGTGAGCGCGCGGCCCGCGTCGCTGTCATAGGGCAGCCCGCACGCCATCAACAGGCCGCCGACATTGGCATAGCCCAGGCCCAGCGTGCGGTATTCGTAGGAGAGCCGCGCAATCTCGCGCGAGGGGAACTGCGCCATCAGCACGGAGATCTCGAGCACCATCGTCCACAGTCGCACCGCATGCTCATAGGAGTCGATGTCGTAAGTCCCGTCGACGCGCAGGAACGCCAGGAGGTTGAGCGAGGCGAGATTGCAGGCGGTGTCGTCGAGGAACATGTACTCCGAGCACGGATTGGACGCGTTGATGCGGCCGCTCGCCGGGCAGGTGTGCCATTCGTTGATGGTGGTGTCGAACTGCACGCCGGGATCGGCGCTCGCCCAGGCGGCATAGGCGATCTTGTCCCAGAGCTCGCGCGCCTTGAGCGTCTTGGCGACCTTGCCGTCGGTGCGCCGCGTCAGGCGCCATTCGCCGTCCTCGCGCACGCGCTCGAGGAAATCGTTGGTGAGCCGCACCGAGTTGTTGGAGTTCTGGCCCGGACACGGTGAGATAGGCCTCGCTGTCCCAGTCCGTGTCGTAGGTGCGGAAGTCGATCGCGCTGTAGCCCTGCTCGCGCGAACTGGATGACGCGCTGGACGTAGTTCTCGGGGATCATCGCGCGCCGCGCCGCGCGGATTTCGCGCTTGAGGGCCGGATTATGCGCGGGGTCGAAGCGTCCGGCGCCGAGCGCGGCAGCGGCCGGGCCGTGGCAGGCCGCCATGACGAGGCCGAGATGCTGCTCGCGCGAGCTTGGAGCCGGCGACGAGGGCCGCGACCTTCTGCTCCTCGATCACCTTCCAGTCGATATAGGCCTCGATGTCGGGATGGTCGATGTCGACCGTCACCATCTTGGCGGCGCGCCGCGTGGTGCCGCCGGACTTGATCGCGCCGGCGGCGCGGTCGCCGATGCTTGCAGGAAGCTCATCAGGCCCGACGAGCGGCCGCCGCCCGACAGGCGCTCGCCCTCGCCGCGCACGCTTGCGAGAAATTGGAGCCGCTGCCCGAGCCGTATTTGAAGATGCGCGCCTCGCGCACCCACAGATCCATGATCCCGCCCTCGTTGACGAGATCGTCGGAGACCGACTGGATGAAGCAGGCATGCGGCTGCGGATGCTCGTAGGCGCTGGTGGAGGCCGTGAGCTCGCCGCTCTTGTAGTCGACGTAGTAATGGCCCTGCGCCGGCCCGTCGATGCCGTAGGCCCAATGGAGGCCGGTGTTGAACCATTGCGGCGAGTTGGGCACGCCCATCTGCCGGCACAGCATGAAGCAGGTCTCGTCGTAGATAGGCGCGGGCGTCGGCCTCGCTGTCGAAATAGCCGCCCTTCCAGCCCCAATAGGTCCAGGTGCCGGCGAGGCGATGGAACACCTGCTTGGCGCTCGTCTCGGCCGTGCTGCGGGCGCCCGCGGGCAGGCTCGCGAGGGCTGTCCTCGTCGGGCACGTGGCGCCACAGCCATTCCGGCACGTCCGCTCGGGCACGGGGCGCAGCCGCGACGGCATGCCGGCCTTGCGGAAATATTTCTGGGCGAGGATGTCGCAGGCGACCTGGCTCCAGTGCGCCGGCACCTCGATATCGGCCTGATGGAACACGCGCGAGCCGTCGGGATTGCGGATTTCGCTGGTCGCAATCTTGAATTCGATGCCGTCATAGGCATCCCGGCCCGCCACCGTGAACCGACGCTCGATCCGCATGTCCCCCGCCCCTCCGATACGATCTCCCGACCGCGTCCCTCACCGCTATATCTTGGGGGTTCGCGCCATCGAGACGCTAAGTGTTGTCCCAAACCCGGGAGGGCGTCAACGACATTTTGAGGGAAACAAGCGGATGTCCACAATATGTGGTGGCGCCGATTGACGGCGCCCGTCGGACTCTCAGCGCGCGACGCTCCAATCCTGCTCGGCAAGCCCGCGCACGCGCATGGCTTTGCCGTCTTTCAGCTCTCGTCATGCCCGCGCAGGCGGGCATCCAGGAGGGCTGCACTGGACTCCCGCTTTCGCGGGAGTGACGCGGTGAAAAAACCGAAAAGTGGCAGTTCTGCCGATTGCTCTGCCGGCCCGGCGCAGGCGAATTGACATTCCCCGCGGCGCGGCCTTCTCTCAAGCCTTCCACGCCGAGGAGGATACGATGAGGATCTGCTGGTTCAACGACAAGCGTCTTGGCCTCGTCCAGGGCGACCGCGTCCATGATGTGAGCAAGGCGCTCGAGAAACTGCCGAAGCCCACCTATCCGTTCCCGCCCAAGGGCGATCCGCTCATCGCCAATCTCGATCGGCTGAAGCCGGATATTCTCGCCGCCGCCAAGGGCGCTCAGTCCTTCGCGGTGAGCGAGGTGAAGTTCCTGAGTCCGGTCGCCCAGCCCTCCAAGGTCATCGGCACGCCGACCAACTACAAGGACCACATCGCCGAGGCGCAGCAGCAGCGCGAGGTATTCGGCGGGCGCTATACCGGCTCCATCGAAGAGCAGGGCCTGTTCCTTAAGGCGACGAGCGCGCTCGTCGGTCCGAGCGAGGGCGTGCGCTTGCGCTTTCTCGATCGCCGCACCGACCACGAGATGGAGTTGGGCGTCGTCATTGGCCGCCAGGCCAACGAACATCCGCAAGGAAGACGCGCTCAGCTATGTCGCGGGCTATGCCATCGCGCTCGACATGGTCGTGCGCGGCACGCAGGACCGCAGCTTCCGCAAGTCGATCGACACCTATGCCGTGCTGGGGCCGTGGCTGGTCACTGCCGACGAGATCGCCGATCACGCCAATCTCGACTTCTTCCTCAGCGTCAACGGCGAGGTGAAGCAGAAGTCGAACACCAAATACATGATCATGGATCTGCCGACGCAGATCGCGTGGGCATCGAGCTATTATACGCTGTGGCCCGGCGACATCATCATGAGCGGCACCTGCGCCGGCGTGAGCCAGGTCAAGCCCGGCGACGTCATGCATTGCGAGATCGAGAAGGTCGCGACCTGCGACGTGCGCGTGCTCGCTTCCGACTGACCCCTAAGGCAATGCCGCCGCGTGATCCCGCGGCGGCGTGCCATTCTCACCTCAAGTCAGCCTAGTCGCGCCGGCCCCCGCGGCCGCCGCCACCGCCGCGGCGCTCGCCACCACCACCACCACCACGGGCATGCGGCGCGTGTCCGGGCTGGCGCGCTTCCGCCATGCGGCCGCCGGGGTGGATGCCGCGCGCGCCGGGCTGCCGGTGCGACGCCTCCTGACCGCGCGCCGCAACGACGCCGGGCCCCGACATCACGCCCGCCCGTCGCGTCGCGGCAATCCCGGGCTGGCCGTGGTTTTCTGACGCCAGCAGCGCGTGATTGCCGCCGGCCGCGGTTTCATGCCGGGCCTGCAGCGCGGTGGCGGGCCGATGCGCCTCCCGCGCGGCGGCGGCATCCTGCGGCCGCGGATGGGCGCCGATTCCGCCGGGGCCGCCGTTGAAGCTGGCGTGGCTGATCGCTCCGTGCGCGGCGATCGGCCGGTTGTAGACATTGGTGATGTGCACGTTGCGCACGTTGGTCACGGCGGTGTTATGGAAGAAGGTACCGTGATTCCAATACCCGCCGTTGTAGCCGACGCCGCCATAGCCGAAGCCGTATTTGATGCCGCCGTAGAAGCCGACATGCCGCCCCCAATAGCCGGCGTGCCAAAGATAGACGCCGCCGCTCCAGGCCCAATAGCCGGGCGTCCACAACAGGCCCACGGTCGGCGGGAGCACCCAGGTCCCGGGCACCCAGTAATAGCCGCCCGGACCCCAGGCCCAATAGCCGGGCTCCCACATATAGCGCGGCCCGGGAATCGGCGGCTGCGCATAGACGGGAATCGGCGGCGGCGGGACGGTGACGGACACGCCCACGGTGACCTGCGCCGGGGCGGGAGCGGGAGCGCCCGCGATCATGACGGCCACGACGAGGAACGGCGCGAGCGAGCGAAGGAGACGCATGGCTTGGCCTCGCTTGGGGATTGCTACGTGCTAAACGCTTGGCGCACGCGTTATGCAAGTTGATAGGAAGGGGCCGGCGCTTCATCTCCCGTTTCGGGCGCCCGCGCAGCGGCCATAGCCGGCAAAATCACGCATGTCACAAGCCACTTACGCTGCGCATGAAAGCGCCGGTTGTGACTTGCGTGCGTCAAGTGCGCGGCGCGCGCGGCGCTACGGGGACCGCCGGGGGCTGGACGGGGGCGGGGGGCAGTGCCATAGTCCCGCCCAGCTTTTCCGCTAGCTTTGAGGGACAGGATGCTCCGGCGCGGAGGTTGCGGCGGGTCGTGGCGGTGCGCATGACGATCGGCACACGGATCTTCACCTGGCTGCGCGGCGAACTGGTCGGCACGGATTCGACCGGCAACCGCTATTACCGTGACAAAGCGCACCCGGCCCTGAGCCGCGGCGGCGGCCGGGCCAGCCGCGAGCGGCGCTGGGTCCTTTACAACGGCGTGGCCGAGGCCTCGCGCGTGCCGTCGGAATGGCATGGCTGGCTCCACCACTCCAGCAACGTGGTGCCGACCGACGGCGGCCGGCCGCGCTATCCCTGGGAGAAGCCGCACCAGCCTAACCTGACCGGCACACCGCTGGCCTATCGTCCGCCCGGCTCGGTGCTGCGCGGGGGCGAGCGCGCGCATGCCGCCGGCGATTACGAGCCGTGGCGTCCCGATGCCGAGGATTTGCCGGACGGGACGAGGGGGACGCCATGAACCGCAACGCGGTCGAAACGGTCATGGGCGCGGTAGTGCTGGTGGTCGCGGCGCTCTTCCTCTATTTCGCCTATACCACCAGCCAGTTGCGCGCCATCGCCGGTTATGACCTGTCGGCGCGGTTCAATCGCGTTGAGGGTCTGCGCGACGGCAGCGACGTGCGCATCAGCGGCATCAAGGTCGGCTCGGTCGTGTCGCAGGAGCTCGATCCTAAGACTTTCGTCGCGGTGGTGCACCTAAGCATCGAGCCGTCGGTCAAGCTGCCGGTCGACACGGTAGCGACGATCACTTCTTCCGGCCTCTTCGGCGACAATTACGTCGCCTTGGAGCCCGGCAACGAGGATGCGACGATCAAGCCGGGCGGCCAGATCGATCACACCCAGTCGCCGATGAACCTGCAGTCGCTGATCGGCCAATACATCTTCAGCCAGCAAGCAGCCCCGCAGAAGAAGGATGAAAGCCCGTCCCCCGGCGAAATAACGGCCGCGTCGGCGGGCAGCGCTGGGACCCCGAGCGCTATCGCCGCAATGCCGTCCTTTGTCGCCGACTACGGCGAGCCGGTGCTGGAGCTGCTGGCGCCTGCGCCGGGCGAGCGCATCCTCGATCTCGGCTGCGGCGAAGGCGCGCTCACCGCCCGCATCGCCGAGCATGCCAGCGTCGATCGGCGTCGATGCCAGCGCCGAGCAGGTCGCCGCCTGTCGCGCCCGCGGCCTTGAGGCCGAGGTCATGGACGGGGCGCGCCTGGCCTTCGACCGCTTCCTTTGATGCCGTCTTCTCCAATGCGGCGCTGCATTGGATGAAGGATCAGGATGCCGTCGTCGACGGGGTGTGGCGCGCCTTAGTTCCGGGCGGGCGATTCGTCGCCGAATGCGGCGGCGCGGGCAATGTTGCGTCGGTGCACGATGAACTCGTTGCGGCGTTGGCGCGGCGCGGTCTCGACGGCGCCGCGGCCGATCCCTGGCGCTTCGGCTCGGCCGAGGAGTGGCGCGCGCGGCTCGAGGCGCGCGGCTTCATCGTGCGCTCGCTCGCGCTCATCCCGCGCCCGACGCTGCTGCCGGGCGCCCTCGGCGACTGGCTCGACACCTTCGCCGAGAGCTTCCTGCTGCGCCTGCCGTCAGGTGAGAGGCGGGTGGTAAAAACCGAGATAGAGGAATGTCTTAGGGGCCGTCTTTGCGGTCCAGACGGAAGATGGACGGTGGACTACGTCCGGCTGCGCTTCGCCGCCCTTAAACCGAAGGAGTGATCCCCATGGGCAAGCTGGCGCTGCCGACCTGGCGCACGCCCGAGGGCGAGCCGGTCTCGTGCATCGAAAAGATCAAGGTTCTCAACGAGAACCTCGAGGAGATCAGCGCCATGGCGCAGGAGGCACTCGAGGATGCCGTGCTGATGGGCTGCGACGAGGCGCAGGTGCGCCAGGTTCTGCACACGCTCGCCGAAGGGCTGGTCAATCCTTACAAAAAGGCGGGGTCTTGAACCGGCGTGGCATGGCGCTGGCGGCGGCGGCACTGCTGCTTGCTTCGGCGCCGGCGCGGGCCGGGACGGTCGCGGTGCTCGAAGGCCTCGACAAGACCACGGCGCGGGTCTCCACCTTTGATGCGCCGGTCGACCAGAGCGTCCACGTTCGGCACGCTCGTCATCACCGTGCGCGCCTGCTTCAAGCGTCCGCCCGAGGAGACGCCGGAGAGCGCGGCCTTCCTCATCATCGACGAGGTCCGCCCCGGCGGCACCACGGTGGAGAGTCAAGCGCGTGTTCAGCGGCTGGATGTTCGCCTCGAGCCCGGCGGTGTCGGCGATGGAGGACCCGATTTACGACATCACCGTGCTCGACTGCAAAACCGACACCACCGCGGCGCCGTCGAGCGGCGCCGTCGGGAAATAGGCTTGCGCTGCCAGCGCGCGGTCGAGGCGGCGGTGATAGGCGGCGCGCGGGATCTCGATGGCGCCGAACTGCGCCAGATGCTCGGTGAGGAACTGCGTGTCGAGCAGCCGGAACCCGCCGATCTTGAGGCGCGCGACGAGATGGGCGAGCGCCACCTTGCTGGCGTCGGTCATGCGGCTGAACATGCTCTCGCCGAAGAACGCGCCGCCCAGCGCCACGCCGTAGAGCCCGCCCACCAGCTCGCTTCGCTGCCAGCACCTCGACGCTGTGGGCAAAGCCCTGGCGGTGCAGCGCGGAGTAAAGCCGAACGATCTCGTCGTTGATCCAGGTCTTCGGACGCTCCGTCGTCGCCTCGGCGCAGCCGCGGATGACGGCGGCGAAATCCGTATCGCAGGCGACGGCGAACCGGCCGCTGCGCAGCGTCCGGCGCAGGCGGCGCGGCAGGTGGAAGCGCTCGAGCGGCAGGATGCCGCGCCGCTCGGGATCGATCCAGAACAGCTCCGGCTCCTCGGCCGACTCCGCCATCGGGAAGATGCCCGGCGGCATAGGCGCGCAGCAGCAGGGCAGGGGTGAGCGTCGGTCATGGCGCGGCGAGAAAGCGCTCGAGCCAGCCGATGTCGTAGGCGCCGGCGATGAAATCGGGCTCGACGACGAGGCGCTGGTGCAGCGGGATGGTCGTGTCGATCCCGGCGATCACGAACTCCTCGAGCGCGCGCCCGACCCGCATCAGGCATTCGTCGCGGCTGGTGCCGTGGACGATGAGCTTCGCGACCAGGCTGTCGTAGTGGGGCGGCACGGTGTAGCCCTGGTAGAGCGCGCTGTCGACGCGCACGCCGAGACCGCCCGGCGCGTGATAGCTCGCGATCGTGCCGGGCGAGGGCAGGAAGCTCTGGGGATGCTCGGCATTGATGCGGCACTCGATGGCATGGCCCGAGAGCGCGACATCCGCCTGGCGCCAGCTCGAGCGGCGCGCCGGCGGCGATGCGGATCTGCTCGCGCACGATGTCGATGCCGCTCACCACCTCGGTGATCGGATGCTCGACCTGAAGGCGCGTGTTCATCTCGATGAACTGAGAACGCCCCGTCGCGGTAGAGGAATTCGAGCGTGCCGGCGCCCTTGTAGCCGAGCTTCTGCATCGCCTCGGTCGCGATGCGGCCGATGCTCTCGCCGCTCGGCCTGCGTCGAGCGCCGGCGACGGTGTCTCCTCGAGCAGCTTCTGGTGCTTGCGCTGGAGCGAGCAGTCGCGCTCGCCGAGATGGATGACGCCGCCGGCGCCGTCGCCCAGAATCTGCACCTCGATGTGGCGCGGCCGCTCCAGGTAGCGCTCGAGATAGACGCGCGCCGTTGCCGAAGAAGGCTTTCGCTTCCGCCGCCGCCTCGGGAAAGAGCGCCGCGAGCTCTCCCGCATCGCGCGCCAGGCGCATACCGCGCCCGCCGCCGCCCGGCCGCCGCCTTGATCAGCACGGGATAGCCGATGGCGCGCGCCGCCTCCGCCGCCGCGCCGGCGTCGTCCATGGTGGGCGTGCCCGGCACCACGGGAATGCCCAGCTCCACGGCCGCCCGGCGCGCCGCCACCTTGTCGCCCATGAGGCGCATGTGCTCGGCCGCCGGACCGATGAAGACGATGCCGTGCTCCTCGACCATGGCGGCGAAGTCGGCGTTCTCAGAGAGGAAGCCGACGCCGGGATGGATCGCATCGGCCCCGGTGATCGCCGCTGCGGTCAGGATCGCGGCGACGTTGAGATAGCTCGCCCGCGCCGCCGGCGGGCCGATGCACACGCTCTCGTCGGCCAGGCGCACATGCATGGCATTGGCATCGGCGGTCGAATGGACGGCGACGGTGCGGATGCCCATCTCGCGGCAGGCGCGATGGATGCGGAGCGCGATCTCGCCGCGATTGGCGATGAGCACCTTGTCAAACATCGGGCTAGTCCAGGACGATGAGAGCCTGGCCGTACTCCACCGGGGCGCCGTCGGCGACCAGGAGCTGCGCCACGCGGCCGGCGCGCGGCGCGTGGATCTGGTTCATGACCTTCATCGCTTCGATGAGGAGCAGAACCTGCCCAGCGCTGACCGTGTCGCCCACGCCGACGAAGGGCGCGGCACCCGGCTGCGGCGCCAGATAGACCGTGCCAACCATCGGCGCCGTGACCGCGCCCGCCTGCAACGCCGCCTCGGCCGCTGGCGCGGGGGCAGATGGTAGGGCCGGTAAGGCGGCGGCGGGTGCGGCGGGTGCGGCGACCAGAAGCTCGCGCGCGACGCGGATGCGCCGGTCGCCGTCGGCATATTCGATCTCGCTCAGCCCGGTCTCGTGCAACAGCGCCGCAAGCGCGCGGACGAGATCGCCGTCGACCGTCAGCTCCTGTGCCTTTGCCATCGATCGCTCACTCTAAGCCCCAGCCGCGCCGCTCATTTCTCGGCGATGAGGCGTGCCACGGCGTCCATGGCGAGAAGATAGCCATGCGTGCCGAAACCGCAGATCACGCCTGCGGCCCCCAGGCTCACATAGGAACGATGGCGGAAATGCTCGCGGCGGAAAATGTTGGAGATGTGCACCTCGACGACCGGCAGGTCCGACGCGCGCAGCGCATCGAGGATCGCGACCGAGCTGTGCGTATAGCCCCCGGCATTGATGATGATGCCGTCGGCATTCTCGCGCGCCTCCTGGATCCAGTCGACGAGCTGGCCTTCGTGGTTGGACTGGCGGAATTCCAGCGACACGCCGAGCGCGGCGGCGCGCTCCAGGCAGGCTTCCTCGATGTCGGCGAGCGTGTCGGTACCGTAGGTCTCGGGCTCGCGCACGCCGAGCAGATTGAGGTTCGGCCCGTTCAAGATCACGATGGTGGCGTCGCTCACGCCTCACTCCCCGCCGCCTCTGCCGTCGCCAACGTTATAGCATGGCGCAGCCTGCGGGGGGCAACCGGCTCAGGCGTCGGGATCGGCCATGACCGACGCGACGCGCCCCTCGAGCTTGGTAACGGCGGCCTCGAAGGCCGCACGTTCGTCGTCGGTGAGGTCCTGCAACAAGCTGGCCTCGACCGCAAGCGCACGCGGCACGATCTGGCGATAGACCGCGAGCCCCTTGGCGGTGACGTCGAGAATGGCGCGGCGACGGTCGCGGGGATCGGTGCGGCGGGTGATGTGGCCGCTGCGCAGGAGGCGGGTCACGGTCCGGCTCACCCGCACCTTGTCCATGGCGGTGCGCTCGACCACGGCGTTGGCGTTCATGGCACCGAAACGGCCAAGCACGGCCATGGTCCGCCACTCCGGCGCCGACAGCTTAAAGCGCCGCATGTAAACGTTTGCCACCGCACGCGTCATGCGGCTGCTCAGCACCGACAGCCGAAACGGCGTGAAGTGCTCGAGGACGAAGGCCGGATCGTCAGTCTCTCGGGGGACCCGTTGCATCATAGACACATGCCTGCACCCCGTGATTACGTCAAGCACATTGCGGTGGCCCGCGTGGGATGGGCGTGGGGCATCGGGGGAGGGATTCGTGGGCAGGAGGTCGTGGCCGCCAAATCTTGACGGGGAGGCGCGCGGCCGGCGAGACTTGAGGCCGGGTGCGGGGGATGTTCGCGCAGGAGATCGGGCCCATGAAGCTCTACGGCTTTTTCCGCTCGTCGGCCGCCTTCCGGGTCCGGATCGCGCTCAATCTCAAGGGGCTTGCCTACGAGCACGCCGCCATTCATCTGCGCAAGAACGAGCAGCAGAAGGACGACTACCTCGCGCTCAATCCGCAGGGACTGGTGCCCACGCTCGACGACGGCGGACGGTTGCTGACGCAGTCGCTGGCCATCATCGAATATCTCGAGGAAATCCACCCCGTCCCGCCGCTTCTGCCGCGCGACCCGGTGGCGCGGGCCGAGGTCCGGGCGCTTGCCCTGGCCATCGCCTGCGACATCCATCCGATCGATAATCTGCGGGTGCTGCGCTATCTCGGCCGGCCGCTCGGCCACGACGAGAAGGCGGTCGAGGCCTGGTTCAACCACTGGATCCAAATCGGTTTCGAGAGCTTCGAGCGCAGCCTGGTCGCGGCGGGGCGCTCGGGCGCCTTCTGCCACGGCGACCGGCCTACGCTGGCCGACATCTGCCTCGTGCCGCAGGTCTTCAACGCGCAGCGCTACCCGAGCCTGGCGCTGGCGCCGTTCCCGAACATCATGCGCATCTTCGCCAACTGCATGAAGCTCGAGCCCTTCGACCGCGCCCGCCCGGAACGCCAGCCGGATGCCGAATAGGGCAGCGCCCGGCTGCGCGGTCCGCGGGCGGCACGCCTCAGCGCTCGAGCACGCCCATGATGTCGCTTTCCTTCATGATCATAAGCTCTTCGCCGTCGATCTTGACCTCCGTGCCGGACCACTTGCCGAACAGCACGCGGTCGCCCGCCTTGACGTCGAGCGCGTGGATGGTGCCGTCCTCGCTGCGCGCGCCGGGACCGACCGCAACCACCTTGCCCTCTTGCGGCTTCTCCTGGGCAGTATCGGGAATGATGATCCCGCCGGCCGTCTTTTCGTCCTGCGCCACGCGTTTGACGGCGACACGGTCATGCAAGGGACGGAATGTCATGGACGCCTCCTCAAGGTGATGAGATCGGGGGTGTTAGCACGCCCGGCCGGCGCGTGCGAGAGGGCAGCCGGCATCGGCTAGGGCGCCGCCAAGAAGCCACGCACGAGATCGAGAAACACCGCCAGCCGGTCGTGATGAACCCAGTGCCCGGCGCCCTCGACCGCGGCCACGCGGGCGGTGCGGAAATGGCTGGCCCGGCCATCCTCGAGCGGGTTGGTGGACCAGCTTTCGGTGCCGCACACGAGCAGCGTCGGGCAGGTGATGCGCGACCACAAGGTGTGGATCTGCTCCGCCGTCAGGTCGTGCGGCGGGCGCGAGCGCACATAGTTGTCGAACTTCCAGCTATAGGTGCCGTCCTCGTTCTGATTGACGCCGTGCTGGGTGAGATGGCGCGCCTGTTCCGGCGAGAGGTGCTGGTTTTCGCCCTGCATGCGCTTGAAGGCGTCGTCGATCGAGCCGTAGCGCCGCGGCAGGCGGGCCGAGAGCCCATGCTGCTCGGCGATCCAGGCCTGCATGCGCTCGGCGATGCCTTGGCGCGCCCGTTCCGCCAGCGTCTTGGGCGTGAGGCCCAGCCCCTCGATCGCCACCAGCCGGCGCACCTTGTCGGGATAGATCCCGGTATAGCGCACCGCGATGTTGCCGCCGAGGGAGTGGCCGATCAGCGTCACCGGCGCCAAGCGCTGCTGATCGATGAGCTGGGAAAGGTCGTAGATGAAGCCCGCGAGGTTGTAGTCGCCGTCGGAAGACCACTGGCTGTCGCCATGGCCGCGCAGGTCCGGCGCGATGATGTGCCAGTCGCGGCGCAGATCCGCCGCGACCCAGTCCCAGTTGCGGCAATGGTCGCGGCCGCCATGCACCAGGACGAGCGGCGGCGCGTCGGGATTGCCCCAATCGACGTAATGGAGCCGCAGCCGCTGTGAGAAAAAGATCCGGGAGGTCGGTCCGATCGTATCATCCATGACGCAAGCCCTGAAATCGAAGATCGATGTCGCTCGACAGTAGATTGATTTCACTCGCATCCCGTTTCCAGGATGGGGCGGGTCGGCGGTGGATGGGGGAATGGTGGGCGCGGTAAGGATTGAACTTACGACCCCCGCGGTGTGAACACGGTGCTCTCCCACTGAGCTACGCGCCCTGCGTGCGATTTAGGGCGAGTGTGGGCGCCGCGTCAAGCCGGGACGGGTTTGGAAAACCGTCGCCCGTCCGTATCGATTGGTCCATACTCTTTCCCCTTCTGTTAACTCTTCGCGTTTACCCTAGATGGCGCCTTCGCCATAACCGGCCTCACAGAACGGCCCGACCGCCCGATGACTGAAAAGCCCTTCGCCGCCATTGTCCTTGCCGCCGGCAAGGGCACCCGGATGCGCTCCGATCTTGCCAAGGTTCTGCACAAGGTCGCCAACCGGCCGATGATCCAGCACGTGCTGGCCGCCCTGGCGCCGCTCGCCCCGGCGCGGACCGTCGTTGTGCTGGCCCCCGGCATGGACGCCGTCGCCGCCGCCGTCGCGCCCGCCACGATCGCGATCCAGGCCGAGGCGCTCGGCACCGCGCATGCGGTGGCGGCCGCGCGCGAGGCGCTGGCGGATTTCACCGGGGACGTGCTGGTCCTCTACGGCGATGCGCCGCTCGTCACCACGGCGACGTTGTCGGCGCTTCTTGCCGAGCGGCGCCGCGCCCCGGCGGCCGCAGCCGTCGTCTTGGGGATGCGCCTGGAAGCGCCCGGCGCCTATGGCCGGCTCGTGCTCGACCGCGACGGCACGCTGGCGGCGATCGTCGAGGCGGCCGATTGCACCGCTGACCAGCGCTCCATCACGCTGTGCAATTCCGGCCTGATGGCCGTGGATGGCCGCCACCTCTTCGGCCTCCTGGGCGCCATCGGCCGCGATAACGCCAAGGGCGAGCACTACCTCACCGATCTCGTCGCGGTGGCACGAAGGCGGGGCCTGGTGTGCCGCACCATCGCGGCGCCAGCGGGCGAGCTCATGGGGGTCAACAGCCGCGCCGATCTCGCCGCCGCCGAAGCCGCGCTGCAGGCGCGCCTCAGGGCGCAGGCGATGGCGCAAGGCGTCACCATGGTTGCGCCCGAGACGGTCTTCCTCAGCGCCGACACCAGCATCGGCCGCGACACGGTGATCGGACCCTTCGTCGTGTTCGGACCGGGGGTGACGGTGGGCGAGGGCGTCGAGATCCCCGCCTTCTGCCACATCGTCGGCGCCCGCATCGGCGACCACGCCTCGATCGGCCCGTTCGCCCGCCTGCGTCCGGGCGCCGAGCTCGAGGCCGAGGTGCATCTCGGCAACTTCGTCGAGGTCAAGAATTCGCACCTGGAGCGCGGCGTCAAGGCCAACCACCTCAGCTATATCGGCGACAGCCAGGTCGGCGCCGGGACCAATGTCGGGGCCGGCACGATCACCTGCAATTACGACGGCATCGACAAGTTCCGCACCGAGATCGGGCGCGGCGTGTTCGTTGGCTCGAACGTGTCGCTGGTGGCGCCGGTCGCGGTCGGGGACGGCGCCTTCATCGCCGCCGGCAGCGTCGTTACCGGCGACGTGCCGGCGGATTCGATGGCGATCGCGCGTGGCCGCCAGGTGGTTAAGCCGGGCCGAGCGTCGCAATGGCGCGAGGAGCGGCGCCAGGCCAAGGCGCAAACCGGACGCGGTAAGAACTGATGTGCGGCATCGTCGGGATCGTCGGGCGGGCACCCGTAGCGTCGCTGCTCATCGACGGGCTGAAGCGCCTGGAATATCGGGGCTATGATTCGGCCGGCATTGCGACGCTGGTCGACGGCCATATCGAGCGGCGCCGCGCCGAGGGCAAGCTGCAGCGCCTGGAAGCGCGGCTCGCGGAAGAGCCGGTGGCGGGGCTCATCGGCATCGGCCATACGCGCTGGGCCACGCACGGCATGCCGAGCGAGCGCAACGCCCATCCCATCGCCACGCGCCGGCTGGCGGTGGTGCACAACGGCATCATCGAGAATTTCCAGGAACTGAAAGCCGAGCTCACCGGGCTCGGCTACGGCTTCGAGACCCAGACCGACACCGAAGCCGTCGCCATCCTGGTGACGCGCTATCTCGACGAGGGCGCCAGCCCGCGCGAGGCGGTGGCGCAGGCGCTGCCGCGGCTGGAAGGGGCGTTCGCGCTCGTCATCCTGTTTGCCGGCGAGCCCGACCTGCTCATCTGCGCGCGCCGCGGCAGTCCGCTGGCGATCGGTTATGGCGACGGCGAGATGTATGTCGGCTCCGACGCGCTCGCGCTGGCGCCGCTGACGCGGCGCCTCGTCTATCTCGACGAGGGCGACTGGGCGATGGTGACGGCGGCGGGCGTGACCATTTTCGATGCCGCGGGCGCCACTGTCGTGCGCCCGGTGCGCGAGACGGCGCTCTCGGGTGCCATGATCGGCAAGGGCGATCATCGCCACTTCATGAAGAAGGAGATCTTCGAGCAGCCGACGGTGATCGGCGACACGCTGTCGTCGCTGTTCAATCCGGCGATGCGCAACGTGCATCTGCCGACGCTGCCCTTCGATCTTGCTGCGGTGAGCCAGATCACCATCATCGCCTGCGGCACCTCCTATCACGCGGGGCTGGTCGCCAAATATTGGCTGGAGCAGCTCGCGCGGGTGACGGTCGCGGTCGACATCGCATCGGAGTTCCGCTATCGCGCCGCCGAGATGCCGCCGGGCGGGCTTTCCATCTTCATCTCGCAATCGGGCGAGACCGCCGACACGCTGGCGGCGCTGCGCTATGCCCGCGCGCAGGGCCAGCACATCGCCGTGGTGGTGAACCAGGCCGAAAGCACGATGGCGCGCGACGCCGACATCGTGTTCGAAACGCATGCGGGGCCGGAGATCGGCGTCGCCTCGACCAAGGCGTTTACGACGCAACTCGTGGTGCTCGCCTGCTTTGCCATCGCGCTGGCGCGCGCGCGGGGCCGCATCGATGCTGAACGCGAGGCGGCGCTCTGTCTGGCGCTGGCCGAGGTTCCGGCGCGGGCGGGCGAAGTGCTGATCCACGACGAGCGCATCCGCGCCATCGCCCAGGACCTCGCCGAGGCGCGCGACGTGCTTTATCTCGGCCGCGGCACGTCCTATCCGCTGGCGTTGGAAGGCGCGCTCAAGCTCAAGGAGATTTCCTACATCCACGCCGAGGGCTATGCCGCCGGCGAGATGAAGCACGGGCCGATCGCGCTTATCGACGACCGGGTGCCGATCGTCGTCCTGGCGCCCAGCGACAATCTATTCGAAAAGACGCTGTCGAACGTGCAGGAGGTGTTGGCGCGCGGCGGCCGGGTGGTGATGATTTCCGACCGCGCCGGGCTCGCGCGCCTGGGGGGCGACGCCGCCCATTCCATCGAAGTGCCGGCCTGCGACCCGTTCGTGGCGCCGCTCCTTTACGCGATCCCGGTCCAGCTTCTGGCCTATCACATCGCCGTGATAAAGGGCACCGACGTCGACCAGCCGCGAAACCTCGCGAAAAGCGTCACGGTCGAATAGGGGCGGCGGCAGGATCGGATAACGCGTAGTCGGCAGCCTCATCCCGCGAATCCTGGCGAATTACTTAATGGGCGATTGGCAGTGCAACTATTATTTTTACAATCCCTTTGCCGTTCGCGCGAGTACTGTGCCCCTTTTCCGCGCTTTACCGCCCTGCGGCACGCCTGCTATACGGTTGCTAGCGGCTTAATTAATTAAGAGTTGGTTAATGGATCAGGGCGGCGGCTGGACATTGGTCCACTCGTATGCTTTGATACTGCGGAGCGAGAGCCGGTATATTTGGCGAGGCTGGCAGCAATGGAATCTGAAAATCATTTAGAACAAGGTCCGGAAAGCGATGGGGTGGCGTCGCCGCCGCAATCGTCCGGATTATTGCAGGCACGACGCAAGTTCCTGACCGGGTCGGTTGCAATCTCCGGTTTCGCGGCAACCTTGGCAAGCCGTCCTGCCTTGGCAAACGGCGGCAACCAGAATTGGGTCTACGGCGAGGTGCAGGCCGTATGTTCGGTGCATGCCTCGCACCCCATCCCCTTGACCGGGTGCACCGGGTATCACACCGATTATTTTTCGTGCAACACGAACAACTGGGGCGGCTGGAGCCATACATCGCAGAAATTCTCGAGCTGCGGCTGGACGCCGACGGTTGCCACCTGCGGCTTTAGCGATACCTATCTCTGGGACTGCATCAACGCGTGCTACACCGGGTCTCAGTCGCAGGGCTACACCTATAAGGGAAGCTCGTCTCAGAGTACCCTCAATGCGGCGTGGATTGCCTGCGGCTTCGTCAACGCCAATTGCAATTCGAGCGGCTTCGGCTTGACCTACACCCAGTTCGCCTCCGCCTGCAAATCCGCGTTCAGCACGCCCAATTGCAGCGGCACGGTGATTGCCACCCAGATTTGTTCCTTCATCCAATCCAATTGCAAGACCGGCTCCATCGGGACGATCAGCAAGAATTCCTATCCGCACTGGTGCTTTTCGTGACGGTGCGGTGGCGGTCCGCCGCTGCCGACGTCGCGGTGCGGGCGTGGGACGGCCAGATCGTCGTCTACGACCGCGGCTCGGGCGATACCCATTGTCTCGACACCGTGGCATCGGCGCTCTACGCGTGTCTGGCGGAGGGTGGCGACAGGGCGGAAGCCGAGCTTCTCGGCCGCCTCGCGCACGCCTACGTCGCGGCGGCGCCGGCCGATGACGCGCTGAACGGGGCGCTCAGCGAATTGGAAAGACTTGGGCTCGCGCGTCGCGTCGCGCAGTGATCGACGCGCCTTCCGTGGCAACCGGCGACATCTACCTGCGGACCGGGCCGTTCGTCACCCACGTCACGACCACCAATCCCCTCGTGCGCGAGGGCATCGCCCTCCTCTATGAGGATTCGTGCCGCGTCGCCGCGCCCGCCTTCAGCGATTTCCATATTGCGGTGGGAAGCTCCGCGCTGCGGCGCTGGTGGCGTCCCAGCGTGACCTTCTATTTCGACGGCGCGCCGATGTTCCGCCAGTCGCCGTGGGCGCATGCGTCCCTCATTTTCGAATGGGGCCTCAACTGGGTGATCGCGACCAACGCGCACCAGTATCTCGCCATTCACGCGGCGGTGCTGGCGCGCAACGGGCGCGCGCTGATCATGCCGGGCCAGCCCGGCAGCGGCAAAAGCACGCTGGCGGCGGGCTTGGCGTTTAGCGGCTGGAACCTCCTCAGCGACGAGCTGGCGCTGGTTGAGCCCGACACCGGCATGCTCGTTGGCCTCGGCCGCCCGATCAGCCTCAAGAACAATTCGATCGACATCATTCGCCGCTTTGCGCCCGACGCCGTGCTGAGCCGGCCGGCCGACGGCACCAGCAAGGGCACGATCGCCCTGGCCAAGGCGCCACCGGGAACCACCGCGCGCGCCGGGGATGCCGTGCCGCCGGCGTGGATCGTGTTTCTGAACTTCCAGCCCGGAGCGGCGCCGCGCCTGGTGCCACGGCCCAAGGCGGAATGCTTCATCGAGCTCGCGGCCAACGCCATGAACTACTCCATCCTCGGCGAGCGCGGGTTCGAGGTGCTGGCCGGGATCGTCGATCGGACGCGCTGCTTCGAGCT
Organism: uncultured Alphaproteobacteria bacterium; assembly: GCA_963832575.1. Classification (GTDB taxonomy): domain Bacteria; phylum Pseudomonadota; class Alphaproteobacteria; order ATCC43930; family CGMCC-115725; genus DATJLY01. Next base: position 849,936 of record CAWHUT010000004.1, on the reverse strand, counting down.
CACCTACGGGGATCTTGCCCAGGGCGTCCGCTTCATGACGGATATGGCGGACGAAAGCTGAGGCTAGGGGAAGCGCTCGCGATGCGTTCTGCCGACAATCTGCTCGCCTTCTATCTGCGCCAGCCCGAGCGTCTGGCCTCGGCGAGCCTTGGTGAATGGGATCGCCTGATCCCGATCGCTCGGACGGCCGGCCTGCTCGGGCGCCTGGCCGACCTCGTCGAGCATGGCGGCGGCGGGGACGGCGTGCCGGCAGCGGTGCGCCCTCACCTGCGGGCGGCTGCGGCGATGGCGGCAAAGCACGGCCGCGACACGCGCTACAATGTCGCGCGCCTGGCCGAGCTGCTGCGGCCGGCGCTTGGCCGCCTCATCCTTTTGAAAGGCGCGGCCTATCTTTGCGCCGGCCTGCCGCCGGCGGCGGGCCGCATCTTCAACGACGTCGACATCCTCGTGCCCAAGCGGCTGTTGCCGCACGTGGAAGGCATCCTCGCCATGGGCGGCTGGCGCCTCGGCGACATCACGCCCTATGACGAATTCTATTATCGCCGCTGGATGCATCAGCTCCCGCCGCTGGTGGATGGCGCACGCGGCACGGCGGTCGACGTGCATCACACCATCGTTCCCCTGACGGCGCGGGTGGCGCTGGGGGCCGACGAGCTTCTGGGCCACGTCGTGGCCGTGCCGGACCAGCCGGACCTGGCGGTGCTGTCGCCGCCGGACATGGTGCTGCACAGCGCCGTGCATCTCTTCAACGAGGGCGAGTTCGGGCGGGGCTTGCGCGACCTCGACGACCTCAACCGGCTGCTGCGCCATTTCGCCGCAACGGCGGGGTTCTGGGAGCTGCTGCTACGGCGTGCCGAAGTGCTCGACCTCGCGCGCCCGCTGTTCTATGCGCTGCGCTATGCGGCGCTGCTGCTGGGCACGCCCGTGCCCGAGACGGTGATGCGCGCGGCCGCCTCCCGGGCGCCGCGCCAGCCGGCGCTGGCCGTCATGGACGGGCTCTTCACGCGCGCCTTGCGCTCGCCGCACCCCGATGCCGCAGACTGGCTGACCGGCCCGGCGCTCGATCTCCTTTATCTCCGCGCCCATTATCTGCGCATGCCGCTCCATCTCCTGGTGGTTCACCTCGCGCGCAAGGCTGTGATGCGGCCCGGCGCCAACGCAAAGGTTCAGGAAGCCCGCTAGACGTGGCAAACTCGGTGCGGCCGCCGCCCGGGCGGCACCGGCGAGGGGCAGCGTGAGACGATGGCGGGCACGTGCGACATTCTCATCCGCGGCGGCACGGTCATCGACGGCAGCGGCGGCGATCCCGTTCGCGGCCGATGTCGCGATCGCCGGCGACCGCATCGCCGCGGTGGGCGGCGATGCCGCGAGCCACCGCGCCGGGCGCGTCATCGATGCCGGCGGGCTCGTGGTCGCGCCGGGCTTCATCGACATCAAGACCCATTCCGACTTCACTCTGCCGCTCAATCCGCGGCCGAGAGCAAGATCCGCCAGGGCGTCACCACCGAGGTGATCGGCCATTGCGGCTTCTCGGTGGCGCCGGCGCTGCCCGGCAAGGTCGGCATGCTGCGCGACTATCTCTCGCCGAGCGCGCCGTGGATCGACTTCCGCGAGACCAGCTTCGCCGATTATCTCGGCACTTTTCCCGCGACCTCGACCAATGTTGGGCGCGCTCGTCGGCCACAACACGCTGCGCCTCATGGTGATGGGGCATGGCGCCGCGCGCCGCGAGCGCCGCCGAGCTAGGCAGCATGGCGGCGCTGCTCGAAGCAGGCGCTGGATGCCGGCGCGCTCGGGCTTTCGACCGGCCTTTTCACGCCGCCCGGCCGCTATGCCCCGACCGCGGAGATCGCCGCGCTGGCCCGCATCTTGCGCCGCCACGGCGGCGGCTATTTCACGCATTTGCGCGATGAATTCGAACGCACGTGTTCGAGGCGCTCGACGAGGCGATCCGCATCGGCGCCGCATGCGGGCGTCCATGTCCAGGTCGTGCATGTCAAGCTGTCGGGCTCGACAATTGGGGCCGCGCCGGCGCGTTTCTCGCCGGCTCGAGTCGGCGCGCGCAGCGCGGCGTGCGCATCGATTGCGACCAGTATCCCTATACGGCGGCGAGCAATCCGCTGAAGAACCTGCTGCCGCCCTGGGTGCAGTCGGACGGACTCGACGAGATGATCGGCGCGGCTCGCCGATCCCGCTCGTGCGCGCGCGCGCATCCGCACGGCGAGATCGCCGCCGCCGGCCTCAACAATTTCGGCCGCATCCCCGATTGGGATGCGATCCGCATCTCGGTCAGCCCGCATCAAGCGCACTTCGCCGGCCGCACCATCGCCGATATCGCACGCGAGCGCGGCGCCGATCCGATCGATTGCGTGTGCGACTATCTCATCGCCGACCGCTGCGCCACGCGGGTGCTCGTGACCTCGATCGGCGAGGAGGACGTGCGCACGCTCATCCGCTCGCCCGCAGTCTGCGTCGGCTCGGACGGCAATTGCGTCGCGCCCTATGGCATCACCGGCCAGGGCAAGCCGCATCCGCGCTTCTACGGCACCTTCCCGCGCATCCTCGGCCATTATGTGCGCGATCTCGGCCTCCTGCCGCTGCCGGACGGCGATCCACAAGATGACGGGCGCGCCGGCGCGCGCGCTGGGCCTCGATCGAGCGCGGCCTGCTGCGCGAGGGCTGGTTTGCCGACGTGACGATGTTCGATCCCGCGCGACTTCGCCGAGCGCGCGAGCTATGCCGATCCGCACCAATATCCCGCCGGCCCGGCCACCACGGTCATCGTCAACGGCACCGTCACGGTCGATCGCGCCGAGCATACCGGCGCGCGCGCCGGCCGCCTCTTGAAGCGCCAGACCGCGGCGCCGTAGCCGCCGGCTTGGCGGCTGCGGTAGGATCGACGCCGCCGTCAGACGATCCGCAGGCGCCATGCCATGGCCGAACTATGATTTCGATCTCTTCACCATCGGCGCGGGCTCGGGCGGCGTCGCCGGCTCGCGGCGCGCCGGCTCCTACGGCGCCAGCGTCGGCAATCTGCGAGGACAGCCGTGTCGGCGGCACCTGCGTCATCCGCGGCTGCGTGCCGAAGAAGCTTCTGGTCTATGGCGCGCAGTTCGCCGACGCCTTTGCCGATGCCGCCGGCTATGGCTGGCACGTGGTGCCGCCGGTTCACGACTGGGCGAGCCTGATCGCGCGCCAAGAACCGCGAGATCGATCGGCTCGAAGGGCATCTACCGCAAGCTCCTCGCCGATTCCGGCGTCAAGCTGATCGAGGCGCGCGGGCGGCTCGTCGATCCGCACACGGTCGAGGTCGAGGGCCAGCGCTACACCGCCGCCAACATCATGATCGCCACCGGCGCGCACCCGGTCATGCCGGCCATTCCCGGCATCGAGCACGCCATCACGTCGAACGAGGCGCTCGACCTGCCCGCGCTGCCGCGCCGCATCCTCATCGTCGGCGGCGGCTACATCGCGGTCGAGTTCGCCGGCATCTTCGCCGCGCTCGGGCGCCGAGGTGACGCTGGTCATCCGCGGCGACGAGATTCTCAACGGCTTCGACGACGACGTGCGCATCGAGCGCTCTGCGCAGGAGCTGCGCAATCGCGGCATCGCCATCCGCGCGCGCACCCAGCATCGTCGCGGATCGAGCAAGCGCGGCGCCGCTTTCGCGCCAACAACCGATAGCGGCGAGGAGATCGCGGCCGATCTCGGTGATGTACGCGACCGGGCCGGCAGGCCCAACACGCGCACCCTCGGCCTCGCGCGAGGTCGGGGTCGACTGCAACGCGGTGGGCGCCGTCGCTGGTCGATGAATGGTCGCGCACCAGTCCGTGCCGCACATCTACGCGGTGGGCGACGTGACCGACCGCCTCAACCTCACGCCGGTCGCCATCGCCGAGGGCCGCGCGCTGGCCGAGACGCTGTTCAACGACAATCCGATGACCGTCGATCACGCACAACGTCGCGACCGCCGTGTTCAGCCAGCCGCCGGTCGGCACGGTCGGCCTGACCGAGCGTCATGCGCGCGAGACGCATGCGGCGATCGATGTCTATCGCGCGCGCTTCCGGCCGATGAAGCACACGCTGTCGGGGCGCGAGGAGCGCACGATGATGAAGCTGGTCGTCGACCGCGCCAGCAACCGCGTGCTCGGCTGCCACATGGTGGGCGCGGATGCGCCGGAGATCATCCAGGGCATCGCCATCGCCATCAAATGCGGCGCCACCAAGCGCCAGTTCGACCAGACCATCGGCATCCATCCCACCGCCGCCGAAGAGTTCGTCACCATGCGCGACAAAGTGCCGGAGAAGATCGCGGCGGAATAGGCGGCACGGTTCTTCGTCTGGCGCGGGACATCGGCTAGTGTGCTGATCCCGCCCCGGCGCGCCGCGCCCGATCCTCGAAGGTTCAAATTCCCATGTCTGATTTGAGCTACACCCCGCGCGAGCGGGCTTTCGTTGCCTGGTCGGCGATCCTGGGCTACGGCTTCGATTTCTATAACCTCATCATCATCGCCTTTCTGCTGACGCAAATTCAGAAATCGCTCGGCATGAGCCTGCCGCAGACGGGGCTCATCGTGTCGATGACGTTGACGGCGTCGGTGATCGGCGGCATCGCCATCGGCTGGCTCGGCGACACGATCGGCCGCAAGAGCGCGCTCCTGTGGAGCCTGATGCTCCTGGCCGCGGGCTCCATCCTTTCGGCCTTCGCCTGGAATTTCACCTCGCTCCTGTGCTTCCGCATCATCACCGGCATTGGCGTCGGCGGCGAATGGGGCGCGGGCGTCGTGCTCATCAACGAGGTGTGGAAGAGCCGAGAATCGGGGCTTGGGCTCCTGCGCCGTGCAGGCGATGGCGTCCGTCGGCACGGCGGCCGCGGTGATCGTCGCGACCTTCGCCTTGAACCATCTGAGCGCCGACCAGTCGTGGCGCGCGTCGCTGCTCGTCGGTGGTCTGCCGATTTTCCTCATGATCTTCATCCGCGCGAAGATGCCGGAATCGCGCCTGTGGGGCGAATACGAGAGGCTGCGCAAGGCGGGCCAGCTTCCGCCCGAGAAGCGGGCCGAGCGTGCCTCCATCGTGGAGATCTTCCGCGGCGCCTCGCTGCGCTATTTCGCCTTCGGTACCTTGATGTGCGGCGCCTACATCATCGCCTACCAGTCGATCACGATCTTCATGCCGACGCTCATCATCCGCAATCTCCACGGCAGTCCGGATGTGGTGCGAACGGTGACCCTGATCTGGTCGTGCTTCTCGGCCGCCGGGCTCCTGATCGCCGGCTTCCTCAGCGACCGGATCGGGCGCAAGCGCGCGGTGCTGATCTCGACCGCTGTCGGCGTCCTGGGCTTCATCGCGATCTATCTCGGGCGGGTCGATTATCCGGGCTCGGTGCTGGGCTGGTCGCTCTTCTGGGGCTACGTGGTGTGGGGCCTGGGCCAGGGCTCGATCGGCGTGTTCGGGCCGTGGTATTCGGAGCTTTTCCCGGTCGAGCTGCGCTCCACTGGCGCCTCCGTCACCTTCACCGTGGGTCGCCTCATCGGCAGCATCATGCCCTATCTCGTGCCGGTGATTGCGGCCCAGCTCCACGATCTCTTCAAGGCCATGATGTTCGGCGTCATCGGCGCGGTCTTGAGCCTGGTCTTCGCGCTCTTCCTGCCCGAGACGGCGGGCCGCCGCTTTGCCGTCATCGAAGGCAAGGAGCGCGATATGGCTCAGGAGGCGGATTGATCTTTTCGTGTTCATACGATCGCGACGCGCTCATCGCCGCGGCACGCAGCCGCAACGTCGCGATCGATCTCCACGACATCGCCGCGCCCGACATCGCCACACTCTACGCACAGCGCCTCGTCCTGGTGCGGCCCGATGGGCACGTCGCCTGGCGCGGCGATGCCGTACCGTCCGCGCCGCTGGCGCTCATCGACCGCACCCGCGGCGTGCGTTAATTCGTGAAGCGCCAGGTTCCGTCGGGCTGGCGGCAGGCGGTGGCGTAGGCTTGCTGCGTCTGGCCGCCGATCTCTACCGTGCGCAAGACGTCGCGGCATTCGGGCGCGGGCGGCGCGGCGGCGGTCGCGAAATTGCCGTCGGCATCGTAAAGGCGCGGGTCGTAGCTCTCATAGGGCGGCGCGACCACGCAAGCCCCGAGGAGCAGCGACAAGGCGGCGAGGATGATGGTACGCATGGAGGCCGACCTCATGGGGTAAGCGGGATGCCGGTAAATTTGCTCACGGGATCCCAATCCTTTTTCGTGGCATCCCAGCGGATGACGATGGCGTTGTTCACGTCGAGCCCGCGCTGCGGGATCTTGGTGAAATCGTAGATGCCGTCGATCCCGGCGAAGCCCTTGACGTGCTCGAGATAGTCGTGGAGCTGCGCGGCGGTGGCGCCCGGCGGCAGCGCGTTCAGGGCATGGACGACGAGCCGCTCGGGATCCCAGCCGATATCGGAGCTGGCGTCGGGATGGATGCCCGCCGCGCGGATGAGGGCGAAGAAGCGCTTCTGCTCCGCCCGCGTGGCCGGGGGGAGATCGATGTGGGGATCATCGGCCGCGGCCCAGCCGGAGGCCCCGAAGAAGAGCTGCTTGGGCAGGAACGCGGCATATTCGGTCATCTGACCATAGGTCATGTTGCTGCCGGAGGCCGCGACCGGCAGGTCGAGCCCGGCCTGCACCAGCGCGCGAAACACCGTGGCACCGGCGGCGGCGGTGGCCCAGCTGATGATCACCTGCGGCTTGGCGGCCGCGATGCGCGCGATCTGCGCGGTGATGCTGACATCGCTGGGGTTGAAATTGTTCTGCTCGACGATGGTGACGTCGTGGAACTCCGGCTCCTTGACCAGCGCGTTGATGGCTTTGTCCGCGTCCTGGCCCGAGGCGTCGGTGGTGGTGATGAGCGCCACCCGTTTCCAGCCGCGTGCGCTGAAATAGGTCATGAGCGCGCGCTGCTGGTCGCGCGAGGCGATCTGCGTGGTGAAGATGTAGCCGCCCGGCGCCGGGCGGATGCTGGGCGAGAAGCACCATTGCACCGGACCGTCGCGCATCAGCGGCGACATGGCATTGCACAAACCCGAGATGGTCGAGCCGAACACCACCGGCGGATGGCGCGCGACCGCCTCGGTGGTGAGCTGGACCGCGACCTGCGGGCTCGACTGATCGTCGTGGAAGACGAACTGCACCGGCGCGCCGTGAATGCCGCCGTCCTGGTTGATGGCCTTCGCGGTCTCTTCGATGATCGCCTTCTGGGTGTCGCCCAGGAAGGCGCCGCCGCCGGTCAGCGGCAAGACCACATCAAGGGAAACGGCATCTCCCGCGGCTCGCCCGGGTGTCGCGCCAAGGCCCGCCGCCACGGCAAAGGCAAGCGCGCCAAGCGCACCAAGACGGCTCTTGCGAAAACTCCCCTGGTGCATCGGCGCCTCCCTGATCGCGGTTTTTCCTTATGCGCCATCCTATCAGCAATCCGCCGCCGCATCACGCCTGCCCTTGCTTCGCCGACGCGGCGCAATCAATGGGTGCCGGTCCCGACTTCCGGCGGAGATGCGGGCAAAGGCTGCATGCCGCCAGTGCCGTAGTTGGTGACGGCGGGGTTCGCCGGCGCGGAGCTGGCAGCTCCCGCCGACGCCGTGCTCGAGGACGCGGCGCCCGAGCCAGGCGAAGCCGTCGATGGCGTTGGCGCCGATGATCCCGATGACATGCCTTGCGCAAACGCCGCGCCCGTCATCATTGCGAACGCCGCGGCGCCCGCTAGCCACCGTCTCGTCATGTCGCAGTCTCCTTGCGATTGGTCGCGATGCCCAGCAGTGGAATCTGGAGCGGGCAGGGCCGGTTCGGTAGGATCGGAAACTACCCAGCACCATTGTCCCGCCGGCGCGCCGCCGCCTGAGCGCGCCTACGCCGATGGCATGAGCAGGCGATAGAGGCGGCTCACTCCCGCCTCGCGCTCGATCGACCACAGTATTTCCAGCGCCTGCGCCGCGCGGTCTTGTCCCAGCACCGGATCGGCGAGGGTGCGGAACTTGGCGGAAATTTCCTCATCATCCATCGGATTGCGCGGGTTGCCGCGGGGATCGATGATCTCGATGTCGTGGACACGGCCGCTCGTCGCGGTGGCCGTGACGCGCAGGATGATCGCCGCTGGGAAGCGCCGGTTGATCTCGTCATCCTCGCGCACGCTGATCTTCGCCATGAGCGGGCGCAGCGCGGGATCGAGATAGGCCACCTTGTCGAACGACGCGACGGTGATGCCGCCATCGACGAGCGCGCGGGCGAAGATATAGGGCAGGCTGTGATCGGCGGTCTCGCGCGTGCGCGGGTCCCATTTCGCGGGCTCGCTGCCGATCTCGTGCCAGGCCGCCCACGATGCGGCGATCTCGATCGCGGCGATGTCGGCGGGCGCGAGCTTTTCGCGCAGCACCAATGCCGCCCACACGGCGGCCTGGGCGCTGTTCTCCACCGGCCAGTATTTGAGGCCGACCGAGGGCGTGAGCCAGGCAGCGTCGAATGGCGTGAGCGCGATCTCGCCGGTGATCTGCTCGAAGACGCCGTGCCGGCCGGTGAAGGCGGCTTCGGGCCCCGTCATGCCCTGCGCGGCCAGGAGCGTGCCGAACACGCCGTTGCGGCAGGCAAAGCCCGTGGCCGCGCCCTTCCACAGCGACAGCTCCCCCGCGCGCGTCACCCTCAGCGGGACGTTCGCCACCGTGGCGATGGCGACGGCATGCGCGATCCGGGCCGCGTCCAAGCCCAGGATGTGGCCGGCGCCGGCGGCGGCGGCGATCGCCACGGCAAAGCCCTGGTCCCAGCCGCGCTCGCGCAGGCGCGTCGAGGCGATGAGCCGTGTCGCAACCTCGTAGGCTGTGACGAGGGCGCTCAACAGCCGCCGCCCGTCCGCGCCGGCCGCTTCGGCCAGCGCGAAGACGCCGCCCAGCGCGTCGCTCGGATGGCCGCCATGAATGGTGTCGTTGAAATCGAGATAGCGGACCATCACGCTGTTGATGAACGCGGCCGCTTCCGCCGTCGCCGGTGTGTCCGCGGCGAGGACGCGGCCGGGGTAGAGGGCGGGAACCGCACCCGCGGCGATCCGCCGGCCCATCGCCGCTGCCTCGCAGTCATAGCCGCCGATGGCGCAGGCGATGGTGTCGACGAGATGCTGCTTTGCCGCATGCACCACCGCGCCCGGCAGCCGGTCGAAGTCGAGCGTCGCGGCAAGCTCGGCAATATCCGTCGTGATCCGGTCCATGGTCGGCCTATCGGCAGTGGCGTGCGCGCGCGATCTTAGCAGCCTCACGGACGCGCGCGAGTGACGGCCGACTTCAGTGCGCGCAGCGCGCGTTCGGCCACCAGCATGGGCGTCGCGCGCTGCAGCGCGAGGGCGATGATCTCCGGTCCGGGCGTGCCGAGATTGCTCTTGTAGCGCTGGTCGCCCGCCATGAAGTCGTAGACATGCGCGCCGGCGCCCAGATGCCGCTCGATAGCCAGCGTGTGGCTGACGAGGCCCGGCTTTAGCCGGGGATCGGCCTCGTAGGCCAGCCCGGTTTGATAGTTATAGACATGGCCGCGATGAATGAAGTTGTAGACATAGCCGATGACGAAATCGCTGGCGGCGATGCGCACGATCTCCACCGTGCCGCGCGGGACGCACTGGGTGACGAGCGCGCGGTGAAAGCGCTCGGCGAAAGGATGGGCGAAGCTGCCCTCCAGGCTGCGGCTGCGCCACGTGGCCCGGTTGAGCGCCGCGAGCTCGGTGAAGAACGCCATTGCTTCATCGACGCTGCCGGCCGCCTCGGCGCGCACGGCCCCGCGCGCCGCATAAAGCCGCATCGCGCGGCGGACCTGGTAGCGCGTGTTGGCGCTGACCGTCTCGAGATAGGGCCGACCGCTGCGGCGGACGGCGTCGAGGTCGACGCGCCAGGACCGATCGCGCGCCTCATAGCGGATCGCCAGGCCGCTGTGGCGCGCGTACTCTTCGAATGCGGCCGTGACGCCGGCGCAATGGAGTTCGTCCCAGCGCGGCCCGTGCCGGATCAGGAAGGCGATGCACGCTTGCGTCGCGCCAGCGGCGACGGCGCGGTCGACGAGAATGCCGTTATATTCGATGAAGAGCCCATCGCGCGCGGGATCGCCGGTCTGATGCAGCATGAGCGCCTGCGGCCTGACGATGCCGTGGCGGCGCAGCCGCGCCGGCGCCAGGAGCGCAAGCGCCACGATCGTGTCGCCCTGGCGCGCCGACAACAGCAGCAGCGGCGCGGGCTGTGCTTGCGCGAGCCAGCACCCGATCCAATCCCAGGTGAGAAAGAACGACGCCTCCGCCCGCGCCTCGAGATCGCGCCACCGCCCGGCAAGCTCGGCCACCGCGCCCACAGGCTCGAGCGTCACCGAGAAGTCATGCGCAGGGGTGGGCGGTTGACGGGCGTTCATGGCGGGCGCGCACGTCTCCGTCGCGGTCTGGGCGCGGCGGCCCAGGCTTAGCCGATGTTGGGCTCGGCGTAAATGAACCCGCGCGCCGACGGCTGGCGCCAGTTGCGCGTCACCAGGAAGCCGATGACGGCGAGATTGGCGAGATTGGCGACGAGCCCGGCGGCGAAGGCCGCGCCATAGAAGCCGAACGCGTCATAGAGCGCGCCGGCGAGCCAGCCGCCGAACGCCATGCCCGAGCCGCTGCACAGCATCAGCGTCGGCACGCGCCAAGCGGCCTCGCGCGCCGGGAAGAGATCGCGGATCGCCAGAACATAGGCCGGAACGAGACCGCTGAAGCCGAAGCCGAAGGCCATCGATACCGCAAAGAGGCCGGCCTCGTCCTGGGTGACGAGGAGTGCTGCGATCGCCGCCGCCTGGCACGCCGAGCCCGCGAGCAGCGTGCGCAAGCCGCCGATGCGGTCGGAAATGTAGCCCCAGACCTGTCGGCTGATGAAGGCGGTGCCGAGGAGGACCGAGAGCATCGCCGCCCCGTGCGACGGCGCGATGCCGAGATCGCTGCAAAACGCGACGAGATGGCCCTGCGGCATCGCCATCGGTACGCAGCACAAGAACGCCGCGGCAGAGAGGAGCGCCAGCACCACCCCGGCCGGCAGGCCCAGCACCGGCGCGCCCGGAACCGGCCCGGCCGCGCGGCCGGCCAGCTCGTGCGCCACTTCCGGCGGGCGATGGAAGAAGATCGCGGCCGTCGGCAGGACCAGCGCTATCTCCACCAGGGCGAAGGACAGCATGGTCGCACGCCAGCCGATGGTGCCGATGGCATACTCGAAGATCGGCGGCCAGATCGCGCCGGCGACATAGGTGCCGCTCGAGATGAGCGCGAGCGCGGTGCCGCGCCGCCGGTCGAACCAGCGGGCGATATAGACATAGACCGGCGCGTTGATGCCGCCCAGGCCCAGGAACCCGATGAGCACGCCGTGGGAAATGAGCAGCATCGCGCTGCCGCCGCGGCTGGCGAGCGCCAGGCCCAGGGCGATCATCACGGCGCCGAAGATCGCGGTCCAGCGGATGCCGATCCGCTCCGCGATCCGGCCCATGACGAGCCCGCCGACGGCGGTGCCGAGCCAGGCGAACGAATAAGCAAGCGCGGGAATCGAGCGGCCGCCGCCGAAATCCCCGGTGATCTGCTTCAGCGCAACGACGGCGATGTAGGGGCCGCCGAAGGCGACCGACATCACCGCCAGCGCCGCCATCGCCGCGACCCAGGACGCCCGCGTCTCGATCGTGCCCGCAGGCGCCGCATGTTCAAACCGTGCCATGGCGCGATTATGCCACGGTTGGCAAAAATTCCACGCTGCGTGAAAGCGGGTCAGAGACCGTGCCGCTGCATGGGCGGCATGCTCCCCGCGATCGCCTCAGTCGACGCGCACGATCTCGACGGCGCGGCGTTCGACATTCGTCTCGCGCCGCGCCGCCAGCTCGTCATAGCGTGCGGCAAGGTTGAAGCGAATGACGCTCTCCCAGAGATCGTGGGTGGCGTGAGCGACAGCGCGGTGCTCTTCAGCGCGTCGGCGCAGGATCGTGACATCTTCCATGGCGCCCTCCATCGCCAATCTTGTCGCCGAACCGCCCAAAAGGGAACCCCCCGAAAAGTCGAATCGCATCACCCGAAGGCGCGCCACCCGCTAGGCCCGAGCCGCGCTCTTGATCGGCGTTCGGCGCGCGGGCTAAGCATCGCGGCATGGCGGGGGGCAAGGTCTACGACTATATCATCGTCGGCGCCGGCTCGGCCGGGTGCACGCTGGCGCACCGCCTAAGCGAGGACGGCGCCACCAGCGTGCTGCTGCTCGAGGCCGGCGGCTGGGACCGCGATCCGTGGATCGCGCTGCCGCTCGGGTGGCCGCGCATCCTGGAGCGGCGGTTGCACGACTGGATGTACTTCGCCGAGCCCGAGCCGAGCCTCGATGGCAGGCGCATCGAATGCGCGCGCGGCAAAGTGATCGGCGGCAGCTCGTCGATCAACGCGATGGCCTATGTGCGTGGCCATCGCGGCGATTACGACCGCTGGGCGCAGGCCGGGCTCGCGGGCTGGTCCTATGCGCATCTGCTCCCGTATTTCCGCCGCCAGGAGGCGTGGGAGGGCGGGGCCGACGCCTATCGCGGCGCCGAAGGGCCGCTGGCGACCGGGACCGCGCGCTATGACGATCCGCTGGTGGAGGCCTGCCTCGAATCCGGCAGGGCGGCGGGATTTCCGGTGACGCCCGACTATAACGGCGCCGACCAGGAAGGCTTCGCGCGGCTCCAGCACACCGTCCGCAACGGCAGGCGCTGCAGCGCCGCTTCCGCCTATCTGCACCCGGCGCGGCGGCGCGACAATCTCACGGTCGAGGTCGGCGTGCTCGCTACCGCCATCCTCTTCGACAAGCGCCGCGCCATCGGCATCGAATACGACAAGAACGGCGCGCGCCTGCGCGTCACGGCCGTGCGCGAGGTGATCCTGGCGGGCGGCGTCATCAACTCGCCGCAGCTTCTGATGCTGTCGGGGATCGGCGATCCGGCCGCGCTTGCCGCCCACGGCATCGCCGTGAAGGCGGCGCTGCCCGGCGTCGGCCGAAATTTGCAGGACCACCTTTCCGCCGGGATCGAGTACCGCAGAAGCGGCATCGGTCCGTTCGTGAGGACCATGCGGCTCGACCGGCTGGCGCTGGCGCTCGGCCGCGGCTGGGTCCTCGGCACCGGGGTTGCCGCCAACCTGCCGAGCGGGTGGCTCGCGTTCCTCAAGACCCGGCCGGAGCTCGCGCTGCCGGACATCCAGTTCCTCTTCCGCGCCGCCCCTCTGACCGCCGCGCCCTATTTGCCGCCCTTCAGCGCCGCCTACGAGGACGGATTTGCCTTTCGCGCCGTGCTGCTGCGGCCGGAAAGCCGCGGCCATGTCAGCCTCGCCTCCGCCGATCCGCACCGGGCCCCGCGCATCCAGCAGAATTTCCTTGCCACCGAGAGCGACCGCCGCACGCTGCGCGAAGGCTTGCGCCTGGTGCGCGCGGTGGCGAGCCGGGCACCGCTCACGCCCTTCATCGCCGCGGAGGTTTCTCCCGGCCCCGGCGCCGATGGCGATGCCGCTCTCGATGCCCATGTGCGCGCCAGCGCCGCGACCGCGCACCATCCGCTGGGCACCTGCCGCATGGGCGGGGATGCCGATCCCGATGCCGTGGTCGATCCGGAGTTGCGCGTGCGCGGCGTGGAGTCCCTGCGTGTCATCGACGCCTCGGTCATGCCCGACCTTGTCGGCGGCAACATCAACGCGGCCGTCATCGCCATCGCCGAGCGCGCCGCCGATCTCGTCCGCGGCCGCCGCCCGCCGCCGCCCGCCGCGGTTTAGGGCGCCTGCACTGGCATTCCGGGCGCGGAGCCGCTATTTCTAAGGAAATTAGCAGTCGAGCGGCGCCGGCGGCGCGCGCGAGGTAACAATGGCCGAGCGATGGACCCCCGATAGCTGGCGGACGAAGGCGATCCGCCAGGTGCCCGATTATCCCGAACCGGCCGCGGTCGCCGCGGTCGAGGGCACCTTGCGCAACTTTCCCCCGCTGGTCTTTGCCGGCGAGGCGCGGCGGCTCAAGGCGGCGCTGGCCGACGTGGCGGCGGGCAAGGCGTTCCTGCTGCAGGGCGGTCACTGCGCCGAGAGCTTCGCCGAGTTCCATCCCGACAACATCCGCGACCTCTTCCGCGTCCTCCTGCAGATGGCGGTGGTGCTGACCTACGGGGCGGCCTGCCCGGTGATCAAGGTCGGCCGCATGGCCGGCCAGTTCGCCAAGCCCCGCAGCGGCGAGACCGAGACCCAGAACGGCGCCACGCTCGTCTCCTATCGCGGCGACATCGTTAACGGCATGGAGTTCAGCGCCAGCGCGCGGCGCCCCGATCCGCAGCGCATGATCCAGGCCTTCAGCCAGTCGGCGGCGACCCTCAACCTGCTGCGCGCCTTCGCCCAGGGCGGCTATGCCGATCTCCATCGCGTGCATAGCTGGAACCAGGGCTTCGTCGCCTCGAGCCCGGCCGGCGAGCGCTATCGGGAACTCGCCGACCGCCTGACCGAGACGCTCGACTTCATGGCGGCGTGCGGCCTTACCTCGGAAACCACGGCGCAGATCCGCGAGACCGATCTCTTCACCTCGCACGAGGCGCTGCTCCTGCCCTACGAGCAGGCGCTGACGCGCGTCGATTCCACCAGCGGCGACTGGTACGACTGCTCCGCGCATATGCTGTGGATCGGCGACCGCACGCGGCAATGGGACGGCGCGCATGTGGAGTTCCTGCGCGGGGTCAAGAATCCGATCGGCATGAAATGCGGGCCCTCGCTCGATCCGGCGGATTTGCTGCGTCTCATCGACGTCTTGAACCCCGACAACGAGCCCGGGCGTCTCACGCTCATCTGCCGCATGGGCGCCGACAAGGTCGAGGCGAAGCTGCCGCCGCTCATCCGCGCGGTCGCGCGCGAAGGCCGCAACGTCGTGTGGTGCTGCGATCCCATGCACGGCAACACGGTGGTGTCCTCGACCGGCTACAAGACGCGCGCGGTCGACCGCATCCTCGCCGAGGCGAAAGGCTTCTTCGCCGTGCACGACGCCGAGGGCACCTATGCCGGCGGCATCCATCTCGAGCTGACCGGCCAGGACGTGACCGAGTGCATCGGCGGCGCCCAGGCGATCACCGAGACCGGGCTCGCCGACCGCTATCACACCCATTGCGATCCGCGCCTTAATGCGAGCCAGGCGCTGGAACTGGCGTTCCTCATCGCCGAGGCGCTGAAGCGCCGGCGCACCGTCGAGCCGCGCCGGGCCGCCATCGCGGCGCAGTGAGGCCCGAACCGCCGCCGGCCATGGACCAAGATCCCGACCGGCTGCGGCCTCTCACCGACCACCTATTTCCTGCGCACCAAGGAAATCGTCCGCCATTTCGGCGACCGTGAGGCGACCTACGCGCTGTTCATGCGCCGCCCCGTGATCTCCACGCCGCGCCTCATGGTCGAGTTCCTCAAGCGCACGGCCGCCGCGCGGGCCACGCGCTTCGACATCGAGCTGACCTTCGCCGAGGGCGACTGGGTCGGCGCGGGCGAGCCGATGGCCTATCTCACCGGCTCGCTCTATCACCTGGTCGATCTCGAGACGCTTTATCTCCAGCGCCTCGGCGCGCCGTGCGTTGCGGCCTACAACGCCTATGCCATGTGCGTCGATCTGCCGAAGACCGCGTTCCTCGCCATGGACGCGCGCCATTGCGCCGGCGCCGAGATGGCGGAGATGATGGCCTATGCCGCGGCGGTCGGCTCGGCGGCGGCGCAGCGCAAGGTTGGCGCGGTGGGCTTCGTCGCCAATGCTACCGACGCCACCGCGCGGCTATTTCGGCAACGCGCGCGGACGGGGCACCATGCCGCACGCGCTCATCGGCTATGCCGGCTCGACGGTGCGCGCCGCGGAGATGTTCCGCGAAGTCTTTCCTGACGAGCCCATGACCGTGCTCGTCGATTATTTCGGGCGCGAGGTGACCGACACGCTCGCGGTGTGCCGCCGCTTCCCCGAGCTTGCCGCGAGCGGCGGGCTGTCGGTACGGCTCGACACCCATGGCGGGCGCTATATCGAGGCGCTCGACCTCGCGCGCTCCTATGCCGTGCTCGAGGCGCATGCGCCGCAGGCGATGCGCGGCTATCGCACGGACGCAGGAGCTGCGCTACCTCGTCGGCACCGGCGTCACCGCCGCTGCCGTCTGGCATGTGCGCCAGCGCCTCGACGAGGCCGGGTTCGGCGCGGTCAGGATCGTCGCCAGCTCGGGCTTCACGCCGGCCAAGTGCCGCATGATGGCGACGGCCGAGCGCGCCCATCGACGTGGTCGGCACCGGCTCGTACCTGCCGGAGCTGTGGTCCGAGACCTATGCCACCGCCGACATCCTCGCCTATGACGGCAAGCCCATGGTCAAGGCCGGCCGCGAGTTCCTGTTGAAGAAGCGCGACGTCTAGGGCAGGGCAGGGCGCGATGGCGGCACCGGCGCTGCAGCGCAATCCGACGATGCACGGCGGCAACCGCTTCAAGCTCGCGGTGTTCGGCTCGAACTGCTCGAGCGGGCGCGCGGCAACGCTGGTGCCGGAGCGCTGGGCCAACAGCTTTGAGGACAATGTCCGGCTGGCGCAGCTTGCCGATCGTATCGGCATCGAATGCATGGTGCCGATCGGGCGCTGGAAGGGCTATGGCGGCGCCACCAATTTCGAGAGCAGCACTTTCGAGACCATCACCTGGGCGTGCGGGCTGCTGGCGGCGACCCGGCGGCTCACGGTTTTCGGCACCGTGCATGTGCCGATCTTCCCGCCGGTGCTGGCGGCCAAGCAGATCGTCACCGCCGATCACATCGGCCAGGGGCGCTTCGGCCTCAACATCGTGTGCGGCTGGAACCAGGACGAGTTCGACATGTTCGGCCTCGACCAGGATGTGCACGACGACCGCTATGCGCGCGGCCAGGAATGGTGGGACATCATCAACCGCATGTGGTCCGAGGAGGCGCCGTTCGATTTCGACCGGCACCTATTACCGCCTGCGCGGCGTCACGGGCCGGCCGCTGCCGTGGGGCGGCAGCCGCCCGATCCTGATGAATGCCGGCAGCTCCGGCGCCGGGCGCATGTTCGCCGCGCGCAATTCCGATCTCCTGTTCGACCAGCCGCATTTCCTCGAGCCGCGCGCGCGAGCGCATCACCGAGGCCAAGGCGGCGGCGCAGGGCTTCGGCCACGACGGTGCAGGTCTTCACCTCGGGCGCGGTGGTGTGCCGGCCGACGCAGCAAGCGAGGCCGACGAGTATTTCCACCATTTCGCCGTCGACAATGCCGATCACGGCGCCATCGACACGATGATCCGGCTGTATCTCGCCGCCGCCAACCGCAGGATCATGACGCATGCGGAGGCCGAGGCGCTGCGCACGCGCTATGCCGCGGGCTATGGCGGCCTGTGGCGGTCGGCGATCCCGATGCGGTGGCGGCGCGAGCTCCAGCAGCTCGCCGAAGCCGGCTTCGACGGGTTCTGCTTCAGCCTCGTCAACTACAACGACGAGCTCCCGTACTTCGCCCAGGAGGTGCTGCCTCGCCTCGAACGCATGGGCCTGCGCTCGCCGGTGCCGGCATAGACGGTCATTGCGCGGAGGTTGCTTCGCTTGCGCCCGCAACGACGGGGCGAAGCGTGCTATCGCGGCCTGCGCGAACGGCGTAGGCTGGCGCCCCTTGGGGAAATGCGGGAGGGCAGCATGCGCGGCGTCGTCTTCACCGGCGAGAAAGAGCTCGAGTTCAGGGAGTTTCCCGACCCCACGCCCGGTCCCGGCGAGGTGGTGGTGGAGATGAAGGCGTCGGGCATGTGCGGCAGCGACCTGCACCAGTACCGGCGCCCCAGAAGCGGCGGCTCGGATGGCGGCATCCCGCGCGCGGCCCATCCCGTCATCGCCGGGCACGAGCCCGCCGGCATCGTCGCCGCGGTGGGCGCCGGCGTCGATCCCAAGCTCGCCACGCGTCGGCCGGCGCGTCATGGTGCATCACTACAAGGGCTGCACCGTGTGCGACCAGTGCCGCAGCGGCTGGGCGCAGCTGTGCGAGCGCGAGCCTCCCACCGTCTACGGCTCTAACGCGCATGGCGGGCATGCGCCTTATCTCAAGGTGCCGGCTTTCACGCTGGTGCCGCTGCCGGACGGGCTGAGCTTCGCCGCCGGGGCGGCGATCTCGTGCGGCACCGGCACCGCCTTCGGCGCCTTGCGCCGCATGGGCCTTAGCGGGCATCACACCATCGCCATCTTCGGGCAGGGGCCCGTCGGCCTGTCGGCGACGCAGCTTGCCGTGGCGATGGGTGCCCGCGTTATCGCCATCGATGTCGTGCCCGGAGCGGCTGGCGCGCGCCAAGGCGTTCGGCGCCGATGCGCCGTCGATCCCGGCTCGACGATCCCGTCGCCGCCATCGCGGAAGCTGACGCACGGACTTGGGCGCGGACCGCGCGCTCGATACCTCCGGCGCTGCCGAGGGGCGCATCGACGCGGTGCGCTGCGCGCGCGTCTGGGGCACGGTGTGCTTCGTCGGCGAGCGCGGCACGGTAACGCTCGACGTGAGCCCCGACATGCTGCGCAAGCAGCTGACCCTCATCGGCTCCTGGACCTTTTCCTCGATCGGTCAGGCGGCGTGCGCCCGTTTCGTGGTCGAGCGCGGGATCGAGGTCGACCGCCTCTTCACCAACCAGTGGCCGCTGGCCGAGGCCGAGCCCGCCTATCGCCAGTTCGACCGCCAGACCATGGGCAAGGGCGTGTTCTTGATGTGAGGCGCGCGGCGCGGGCTTAACGGCTCGTAATGCTGCGGCGTGGCAAGATTGACACCGCCCCTGCGCCCTTCCTAACTTGCGCCGCTCATGACCGACCGCCTCGCCATCGCCGTCGCCCAGCTCGACCCGACCGTGGGCGACATCGCCGGCAATCTCGCCGAAGCTCGGCCGCGCGCGCGGACGAGGCGGCGCGGCTGGGCGCCGATCTCGTCGTCGCGTCCGAGCTTTTCGTCGCGGGCTATCCGCCCGAGGATCTGGTGCTGAAGCCGGCCTTCGTCGCGGCCTGCCAGGCGGCGGTGCAGCGATTTCGCGCGCGACGACGGCGACGGGGCCGGCGGTGCTCCTGGGCACGCCGTGGCGCCAGGACGGCAAGCTCTACAACGCGGCGGCGCTGCTCGAGGGCGGCCGGATCGCGGCGCTGCGCTTCAAGCACGACCTGCCCAATTACGGCGTCTTCGACGAGAAGCGCGTGTTCAGCGCCGGGCCGGCGCCCGGGCCGATGCCGTTCCGCGGCGTGCGGCTCGGCGTCATGGTCTGCGAGGACATGTGGTCGCCCGACGCGACCGAGACGCTTGCCGAAAGCGGCGCCGAGCTGCTGGTCGTCATCAACGGCTCGCCCTTCGAGAGCGACAAGCGCGACGAGCGCATCGACGCTCGCCGTCGCCCGCGTCAAGGAGAGCGGCCTGCCGCTGCTCTACGTCAACCAGGTCGGCGGCCAGGACGAGCTGGTGTTCGACGGCGCCTCCTTCGCGCTCGATGCCGACTGCGCGCTGCAGGCTCCAGGCGCCCGTCCTGGCGCGAGGCGCTGGTCGCTGACGCACTGGCGGCGCGAGGCCGACGGGCGCTGGACGGTCGCGCCGGGCGCTGATCGGCGCCGCCGCCGAAGGGCTCGAGGCGATCTATCAGGCGATGGTGCTGGGCCTGCGCGACTATGTGCGCAAGAACCGCTTTCCCGGCGTCGTGCTCGGGCTTGTCGGGCGGCATCGATTCGGCGCTTGACGGCGGCGCGTCGCGGTCGACGCGCTGGGCGCCGACCAGGTCCATTGCGTGATGATGCCGTCGCCCTACACCTCGCAGCGACAGCCTCGAGGACGCGGCGCGCCGTGGCGTCGCTCGCTGGGCGCCGAGCTGCGCAGCATCGATATCGGCCCGGCGATGCGCGCCTTCGACGCGATGCTGGCGCCGTCCTTCGCCGGGCGCGCGCCCGACATCACCGAGGAGAACATCCAGTCGCGCGCCCGCGGCATGACGCTGATGGCGCTCTCCAACAAGTTCGGCTGGATGGTGCTGTCGACCGGCAACAAGTCGGAGATGTCGGTCGGCTATGCCACGCTCTATGGCGACATGTGCGGCGGCTATGCGGTGCTGAAGGACGTCTACAAGATGACGGTGTTCGCGCTGTCGCGCTGGCGCAACCAGCACCGGCCGGCGGGGCTGCTTGGGCCCGACGGGCGCGGTCATGCCCGAGCGCGTCATCACCAAGCCGCCGAGCGCCGAGCTGAAGCCCAACCAGACCGACCAGGACACGCTGCCGCCCTATGCGCATGCTCGACGACATCCTGGAATGCCTGGTCGAGCGCGAGATGACGGTGGCCGAGATCGTCGCGCGCGGCCATGACGAGGCGGTGGTGCGCGCCGTCTGGCGCATGCTCGACCGCGCCGAATACAAGCGCCGCCAGGCGCCGCCGGGCGTCAAGATCACGCGCCGCGCCTTCGGCCGCGACCGCCGCTATCCCATCACCAACGCGTTCCAGGACCCGGGTCCGCTGCCCGCCGTCGAGCCCGGCGAGACGCCGCGCGCGCCCGCGCCGCAGCCGACGTGACGGGCTGAGCCCAGTGCTCGTCCTCTACAACACGCTGACCCGGCGCAAGGAACGCGTTCGAGCCGTTCGATCCCGAACGATGTCCGCATGTATGTGTGCGGGCCGACGGTCTATGATTTCGCCCATATCGGCAACGCGCGGCCGGTCATCGTCTTCGACGTGCTCTATCGCCTGCTGCGCGCGACTCTATGGCGCGGCGCATGTGCGCTATGTCCGCAACATCACCGACGTCGACGACAAGATCAACGCCGCCGCCAAGGCAAGGGCGAGACCATCCGCGCCCTGACCGAGCGCACCGCGCAGGAGTTCCACGCCGATGCGGCGGCGCTCCTGGCGCTGCCGCCCGACGTCGAGCCGCGCGCGACCGAGCATATCGCGCGCGATGATCGCCATGATCGAGCGCCTGATCGCAATCGGGCCATGCCTACGTCGCCGAGCATCACGTGCTGTTCGCGGTCGCCAGCATGGCCGGATTACGGCCGCCTGTCGGGCCGCTCGCGCGACGAGATGATCGCCGGCGCGCGCGTCGAGGTCGCGCCCTACAAGCGCGACCCCGCCGATTTCGTGCTGTGGAAGCCGTCGCCCGAGGACCTGCCGGGCTGGGACAGCCCGTGGGGCCGCGGCCGGCCGGGCTGGCACATCGAATGCTCGGCCATGGGCGAGACGCATCTGGGCGAGACCTTCGACATCCACGGCGGCGGCCTCGACCTCATCTTTCCCCACCACGAGAACGAGATCGCGCAGAGCGCGGCCGCCCATGACGGCGAGCCGCTGGCGCGGTTACTGGCTGCACAACGGCTTCGTCACCGTCGACGGCGCGAAGATGTCGAAGTCGGACGGCAATTTCCGCACCATCCGCGACGTGCTGGCGGAGGCGCCGGGCGAGGCCGCGCGGCTGCGCGATGCTGACCGCGCATTACCGCGATCCGCTCGACTGGACCTCCGAGCGCCTGGCGCAGGCGGCGCCACGCGCTCGACCGGTTCTATCTCGCGCTGCGGCCACGATGCGGCGGCGCCGGAAGCGGACGCGGCGCCCGATGCGCGCGTGCGTGGCGGCGCTCGAAGACGACCTCAACACGCCGCTGGCGCTCACCGCGCTGCACGAGATGCTGGGCGAGCTCAACAAGGCCGACGCCGCCGACCGCGCCGCGCCTCAAGGGCGCGCTGGTTGCGAGCGGCGCGCTCATGGGCCTCTTGCAGCAGGAGCCGGCGTCCTGGCTCCATGGCGGCAGCGACGAGACCGCCGAGATCGAAGCCCTCATCGCGCGCCGCACCGCCGCGCGAGAGGCCCGCGACTTCGCCGCCGCCGACCGCGTGCGCACCGAACTGGCGATGCGCGGCATCCTCCTCGAAGACGGCCCCACCGGTACCACCTGGCGCAGGGCGGGGTAGAGGGCTGTCGTAGGGTGGAAGAGAAGGGACGCAGAATTAGGGATGTGTCCCTAATTCAAGACGGCCAGGAGCTGCGGCCGAACGCGTGATTAGTTAACAATTGATTAAGATTTTCGACAATGATAGCGTGTGCTCCCGCTAGCGCCTTATAGACGCTGGTGGAGTCTTACCCGCGTTCATTGGCTCAGTGGCTTGGTCACCCACCAACGGACATGCGAATGAGTGATTGGAATGGGGGAAATCATGAGCTCAAACTGGTGATGCTGATCTTGTTATTGGGCGCACTGCCCAACTACGCTAATGCCGCTTGGCTAGTATATGGCGTATGGTACAGCAACGTCTGTCGCGCAGATGGTAATCCTGCCGTCTTCTTTATTTACCCGCCGGAGGTCGCTCAGCCGGTTGGCACTTCGTGTCAACTCCCAGGCGGGATTTTCGGTACCGTCACGCCCAATTAAAATCTGTGCAAAGGACATTCTCGCGGAGCCGCTGGGACGGGACACAACGAAAACATATATCTACCCGGCGGCTTCGCCGTTTTTTTGGATAGGAACGGTTTAATAGTGGTCACGTCCGTTAAAGTTGTGTCAGTTGAGGCGGAGTTTGAAGCCGATCATTGCCCCGCCCGCATTGGCTTCGAGCCAGGCTTGCGGCGAGCCAGCGGGCGCTTTAGCCGCTTCTCCAGAAGCGCCAGGAACCGCGTGCTCACGGAGCTTGCCAAGCGCGGCATCGTACTGGAAGACGGCCCCACCGGCACTACCTGGCGCCGGGCGGGGTAGGGCGACGGGCGATGCTGACCGCGCATTACCGCGATCCGCTCGACTGGACGTCCGAGCGCCTGATGCAGGGGCGCCATGCGCTCGACCGGTTCTATCTCGCGCTGGGCCACGATGCGGCGGCGCCGGCCGCGGACGCCGCACCCGATGCGCGCGTTGTGGCCGCACTCGAGGACGACCTCAACACGCCGATGGCGCTCGCTGCGCTGCACGAGATGCTGGGCGAGCTCAACAAGGCCGACGCCGCCGACCGGGCCCGCCTCAAGGGCGCGCTCGTCGCGAGCGGCGCGCTCATGGGCCTGCTGCAGCAGGAGCCGGCGTCCTGGCTCCATGGCGGCAGCGACGAGACCGCCGAGATCGAAGCCCTCATCGCGCGCCGCACCGGCGCCCGTCAGGCCCGCGACTTCGCCGCCGCCGACCGCGTGCGCACCGAATTGGCGCTGCGCGGCATCCTGCTGGAAGACGGTCCCACCGGCACCACCTGGCGCCGGGCCTGACAGTTCCGGCACCGCCGGTCACGACGCCATTGCGCCTCGCATCGTAACGCGTTACAGTGTCGCGCGTTACGGGCTGCGGAGGCGGCGATGGCGGCGCCAGCGGAGCGGATGAAGAAGATGCGTGACCGGCGGCGGGCGCGGGGGCTGCGCGAATTGCGGCTGGTCGTGCCCGATGCCCGCTTGTCCCTCGTCCGGCGGCGCGTGGCAGCCGCGGTCGCGCGGCTCGATCCGGACAGCGAGCGTGCGGCCTTGCGGTGGATCGAGGCCGTTTCCGAGTTCGATGAAACGCGGTGACGTGGTGACGGTCGCCGCGTCCGGCGACTATGGCAAGCCCCGCCCGGCGGTCGTGGTGCAGACGGACGCGCTGCCCGACGGCCATGCTTCGGTCGTGGTCTGCCAGATGACATCCGAACTGGCCGACGCCCCGGATTTCCGCGTCACGATCGAGCCAAGTCCCGAGAACGGCTTGCGCGCAACCTCGCAGGTGATGGCCGACAAGCCCGTTGCCATTCGGCGCGAACGCGTCGGCCCGCGCGTCGGCCGCCTGGGCAACGACGACATGGCGCGCCTGAACATCGCGCTGGCGTTCGTGATGGGCTTTGCCGACTGAGGATTATTGCAGAATGCGGGGACGCAAGTATATTTTGGGGAAGTTACAGGGGCACAACACATAATTTAGCAAAACGAGTTCCAAATGTGTCCCCTTAATTCCCAGTATGTGTCCCCTTAATTCCACCGTGCAATTTCGGATGATCAAAGCCAGCACTACGGGCTCGGTTGGCAGGCGGTTTTCGGCTCCGAACCGACGATGGAATTCAGATCCTTCGGATAGACGAATGTGAACGACGTCCCCAGAAGGTATTCGATAATCTGCGTCTGGAACTGGTACGCGCCGGGGCCACCCATCATCACGTCCTCCAGATTGACCTTCGACGTAACGGTGAATTCACCCTCGTTTGCGAGAGCGGGAGTAGCCCTGTTGCCGCTGGTACCCCATGCCAGTTCCACAAACCGTGCTTTCGGTGCTCCCAATGGAAAGATGATCGTCACCTTTCCGCCTTTGTACGAGCATTCAGCATAGACAATCGGCGTGTTGTTTATCTTCAACGGGCCAACATAGTTGTCTAAAAAGTCCTCGGCGGTCTGCGCCAAGGCGGTTTCGCTGATGAGTAGCCCGACAGCGGCGAGAAGAAACACACGTTTCAATATTCTCATTGAGTAAGTCCTGGAGTTACGGGGGCACAATACATAATTCGCTGACTCCCGCGGACAAGATACGTGGCGCTCGTAATCGGCTCATCGCCCCGCCCGCCCGCGCATCGGCTTGGGGCCGGGCTTGCGCGGGCGAGCGGGCGCTTCAGGCGCTTTTCCAGCCGAGCCAGGAACCGCGGCGCGCCCGCTTTGGGTGAGGGTCAGCGACCCGTCGCCGCTGAAGGCGACCAGATCATCGCTGATGGCGTCCTCCCAGGCGCAGTTGAGGGGACAGGTGCTTTGCCAGGCCTCCTGCACGTCGGCGTGGGTCCGCGGGCGGTCCGCGACCCAGCGCAGAAACTGGACGGTGAGAAGCTTCGCTTGCGACGCCATCGCCGCCGACCTTCCCGTTATCCCGGCCATGATGTGCCATGCCGATCGTACGGACAAGGCGATTTGAGAACGGTGGGAGGACCGCGCTTTACGTCGCCTCCGCCGGTGGTTCCAACAGTCGCAGGCAACTCACGCATGCAGCAATGACGGCGATGCCGGCGCCGACCAGCAGGGCGATGGTGGTGCCGTTCTGCGGGAACAGACCGAAAAACAAGGCGACGAGCGCGGTTCCGGTGGTCTGGCCGAGAAGTCGCGCCGTGCCCATCATGCCGCTGGCACCGCCGCTGCGTCGCCTTGGCGCGGCGGCCACGATGGCCCGGCTGTTGGGTGATTGAAAGAGGCCGAAGCCGCCGCCGCAGATCGCCATTCGCCAGACGATGTCGACGGTCCCGGGCTGGAGCGGCATCGTCCCCAACAGCACCAGTCCCACGGCGAAGATCGTCAGACCGATCCCGCCGAGGATGCTGGCGGGATAACGGTCGGCGAGCCGTCCGGCGATCGGCGCCACCACCGCCGTCATCAAGGGCCAGGGCGTCAGCAGGAGGCCGGTTTCGACCTCGGACCGGCCAAGGGCATTCTGCAGGAAGAACGGCAGCGAGACATAGGCCATCATCTGCGCGATGAAGGAACAGACCGAGGTCGCCACGGACATCGCGAAGAGCGGGATGCGCATGAGATCGACCGGCAGCAGCGGCCATGCTTGCGACAATTGCCGCCACACCAGGAAAAACCCGGCCACCACCGCCGCGACCAGTGCGCCGACGATGGCTGCGGCACCTTCATCATGGCCCACGCCGTCGATGCCGACGATGAGAAGCCCGAACGTCATCGCGTTGAGGATCGCACTGATCCAATCGAAGCGGTGAGCGGCGCGGGGGCTGCGCGGCAGCGCGCGTGCGGCGACAAGAGCGACGATGCCCACGGGCACGTTGATGAGGAAGAGCCATTGCCAGTGTGCAACGGCCAGAATGGCGGCCGCCACCGTCGGCCCGAGCGCGGCCGAGACGGCGATGACCACGGCATTGAGGCCGATGCCAGTGCCCAGCCTTGCTCGCGGCCAGATGAAGCGCACGAGCGCGGTGTTGACGCAGACGATACCGGCGGCGCCGCAGCCTTGAAGGATGCGGGCCAAGGACAGAAGTCAGGAGTGAATCGGACAGCGAGCAGGCAAGCGACGCCAGCGTGAAGATGGCGAGCCCGACGCGATAGACCCGCCGATATTCGATGATCTCGCCCAGCGAGGCCAAGGGCAGCAGGCAGACCGTCACCGCGAGTTGATAGGCGTTGACCACCCATATCGAGGCGGCGGCGCTCGCTTGCTCATCGCGCGCGATGGTGGGCAGAGCGACATTGGCGATCGCGCCGTCCAAGGTCGCCATCGTTACCGCCAGGGCGACCGTGAAGATGGCCCAGTATCGCTGCGGTGTCGGGAGCCCGTCGGTGTGGGCTTGGGACGATGCGCCGCGCTTACTCGTGCCAGAAATCTGCAAGACTTCCTCGCCGCGAAGCAGGCGCCGGCATCTCGATCGATCACGCAGGGATGACCGACCGGCTCAACCGTTCCCGCGGCACCATAGGCGCGAGCGTGTCCAGGGACAACGTCCCTCAGGGGCCACGATAGGATTAGGAAGATCAGGGGGACACGATACCGAACTAACGCCGCCGCCCACCGACCCGTCCGCGCCCGCTTCGGCAATTCCACGAGGAGCCCGGTGGGGCTCATCGCCCCGGGTCATTGCGGCCGGCTGGCGGGCCCTCGTTCCCGAAGCCCCAGCGCTGCCAGGCGTTGGGGTATGCGTCGAGCGCCGCCCGCATCACCGCGGTGTGCCGGCTGTCGTCGCGGTTGAGGCTCTGATAGAGGCTGTCGGACTGATTTTCCGCGAGCGCGCGCAGGAAACCCTTCGGGCGGCGAATGGTGATGCGCGGCATCTCGCGCTTGGCGGCCTCGATCGCGATCATCAGATCGTCCATGTCGTGATGCGGCCATGCGCGCGGGTCGATCGCGAAATTCCCGGTATGAAACGCGATCGTACCGGTCCCGAGGATGTCGATATGGGCATCGACCGCGAGCTCGGCGGCGAAATGAAAAACCTTGCGGTCGCGGCGGAACGACAGGCACGGCGGCTGAAAGAAGGCGCCGTGCAGCCCCACCACCGCGCGGAAATAATGCCGGTTGAGCGCGCGGGTCATGACCGCCACGTAATCGGGCGGATAGAGAATATCGTCGTCGAAGCAGAAATAGAGACAGGGATCGGCGTGCAGCCCGACGCCCAAAAACTTGCCGGACCCGTGGAGGTCGCCGTGCTCGGCGACCGACAGCGGCACGATCTTGGCGTGCCCGGTGAACGCGGCGGGCACCGTGGTAAATTTATCGAAAAACACGAAGAGACGGTCGACCTGCGGCAAGATTGATTTTAACGCCGTGGCAAAGGTCTGCGCGCGCGACGGCATGGTGGCGATCCCGCCGATGCGCGCCAATGCGTTAATATTTGCAGCGGTCACGTTCTCCACGGCAAATTTTGCGTCGATTCCGTGACGAAGCGAAGCAAATATGGTAGGCAACAATCCCGGTGGAGTAAAGCGCGGGCCGCCCGGCAAATGACGGAAAGATCGCTGCAGGAGCGCGTCGTCGAGCGCGGCACGGATGCGTCGGTGTCCGACCTCTACCTCTCGCCCCATTCCGACGACATCTGCTTCTCGCTGGGCGGGCTGGCGGCACGCCGGCGCGCCGGCACGCTGCTGACGATCCTGCCCATCTCCGGCTATGTCCCGCTGGCGCCGGGCGCCACGCCGCCGCCCGCAGACCAGGTGACGCGGATGCGCAAGGCCGAGGACGAGGCCTTCGCCGCGGCCTGCGGCCTCAGGGCGCGCTTCCTCAATCTGCGCTGCGCGACCGATCTCGGTCACGGCTCGCGCGATCTGACCTGGGCCGACGAGAATGCCGACCGCATCGAGCCGGTGCTGATCAAGGCCATGATGAACGCGGCCGGCCACGCGCGCGGCCAGCGGCCGTGGCTCTTCTGTCCCAGCGGTATCGGCGCCCATGTCGATCATGTCGCCATCCGCCTGGTGGTGATGCGGCATCTCGACCGGCTGGGCCGGCATTTCCGCGTGGCGTTCTACGAGGACCTGCACTACGCGTCCCACCCCATCGTGCGCGGCAAAGGCATCGCCCACCTGCTGCAGGATCTGCCGCGGCGCTCGTTCCAACGCCACGTCCTGCCGCTGGGCGAGGGCATTGCCGCGAAGCTGGCACTCATCGGCCTCTATGCCAGCCAGTTCCTCGACCCACCGCAATCGATTGCGTCGTTCACGCCAGCGGCGGCGACATCCCTGCCGCCGCACGAGGCGATCTGGACCGAGGAGCCGACCGCCCCCGCGGCATGATGGCGCCCGCCCGGAGCAGGAAAGCAGAGAAAAATCAATACGTTGCACCAAAATCGCCGCGTTTTTTCTGCAGCGCTACGATGGGCGCGGCAAAACCGCCGCCGCCTGTGCTATGAGACGGTTCCATGAGCGGCGAGCGCATCTATCTCTATGACACGACGCTGCGCGATGGGGCGCAGACGCAGGGCGTCGATTTCGGCGTGCCCGACAAGATCGCCATCGCGCGCGAACTGGATCAGCTCGGTATCGACTATGTCGAGGGCGGCTGGCCCGGCGCCAATCCGACCGACGATGCGTTCTTCGCCAAGCCGCCGCCGCTTTCCCGCGCGCGGCTTACGGCCTTCGGCATGACGCGGCGCGCCGGGCGCAGCGCCGCCAACGATCCCGGCCTCGCCGCCGTGCTTGGCAGCGGTGCCCGTGTCGCAACCCTCGTCGGTAAGACCTGGGATTTCCATGCCGAGATCGCGCTCGGCGTGACCCCGGCCGAGAACGTGGCGATGATCGGTGACTCGATCGCGCATGCCGCGACGCGGCTGGATGAAGTGCTGTTCGATGCCGAGCATTTCTTCGATGGCTTCAAGGCTAATCCCGGCTTCGCGCTCGATTGCCTCAAGGCGGCGCTGACGGGTGGCGCGCGCTGGATCGTGCTCTGCGATACCAACGGCGGCACGCTCCCGCACGAGATCGAGCGCATCGTCGCCGAGGCCGCACGGATGATCCCGCCGGAGCGGCTCGGCATCCATTGCCACAACGACACCGGCAACGCGGTCGCGGGCTCCCTCGCCGCGGTGCGTGCCGGCGTGCGCCAGATCCAGGGCACGCTCAACGGCCTGGGCGAGCGCTGCGGCAATGCCAACCTCGTCACGCTGATCCCGACACTGACGCTCAAGATGGGCTATGCCACGGGCGTGGACGAAGCGGGCATGAAGCGCCTCACCCACATCTCGCGCTTCCTCGACGAGCGCCTGACGCGCGCGCCCGATCGCCACGCGGCCTATGTCGGCGAGGCGGCCTTTGCCCACAAGGGCGGCCTGCATGTGTCGGCGGTGGAGAAGGACCCGCGCTCCTACGAGCATATCGATCCTGCCCGCGTCGGCAACCGCCGCCACATCGTCGTCTCCGATCAGGCCGGCCGGGCCAATCTCCTGGCGCGCCTGCGCGAGATCGACATCGCGGTGGCGCCCGACCACCCCAAGCTCGCCGCCCTCCTCGACGAGGTGAAGGCACGCGAGTTCGCGGGCTATGCCTATGACGGCGCCGAGGCGAGTTTCGAGCTCCTGGCGCGGCGCATGCTCGGCACGGTGCCGGAATATTTCCGGCTGCGCAGCTTCCGCGTCCTCGACGAGCGGCGCTGGAACGCCAAGGGCGACCTCATCACGCTGTCGGAGGCGACGATCAAGGTCGAGGTCGACGGCAAGCAGACGATGACCGTCGCCGAAGGCAACGGTCCCGTCAACGCGCTCGACGCGGCGCTGCGCAAGGCCTTGACCGAGCCCTTCCCCGAGCTCGCGCATATCCGCCTCACCGACTACAAGGTGCGCATCCTGACGCCGCAGGACGCCTCGGGCGCGGTGACGCGGGTGATGATCGAAACCGCCGATGAAGACGGCGAGGTGTGGTCGACCATGGGGGTTTCGACCAACGTCATCGATGCCTCCTACAACGCGCTCCATGACAGCCTGACCTACAAGCTGTGGCGTGCGGGCCGGCGCGCCTGAACCGTGGCTGGGACCGACCACCGCCGCACCACGTTGTCGGGGGGACCCGCCATCATCCTGGTCGAGCCCCAGCTCGGCGAGAATATCGGTACCGCTGCGCGCGCCATGTACAATTGCGGCCTCACCGATCTGCGGCTGGTGCGGCCGCGCGACGGCTGGCCCAATACCAAGGCGGCGTCGGCGGCGAGCGGCGCCGATATCGTGCTCGACGAGGCGCGGCTTTACGACCGGCCCGAGGATGCGATCGCCGCGCTCAGGCATGTCTATGCCACCACCGCGCGCGACCGCTACATGGTGAAGCGCATCCTGACGCCGCGCCAGGCCGCGGGCGAGATCCGCACGCTGATGGCCGCGGGCGAGGATTGCGGCATCCTGTTCGGGCCGGAGCGCACCGGCCTCCTCAACGAGCACGTGGCCCTCGCCGACACCGTGATTTCCGTGCCGCTCAACCCCGCCTTTTCCTCACTCAATCTCGCCCAGGCGGTGCTTGTCGTCGGCTACGAGTGGTTCGGCACCGGCGACGATACGGCCCCCGTCCAGCTCGCCACCGGCCATTCGCGCCCGGCCGCCAAGGAGCAGCTCATCGCCTTCTTCGAGCACCTGGAAGAGGAGCTCGACCGCAACGGCTTCATGCGCAACGCCGAGAAGCGCCCCAGCATGGTGCGCAACCTGCGCAACCTGTTCCAGCGCGCCCAATGCACCGAGCAGGAGCTGCGGACGCTCCACGGCGTCGTCACCGCCTTTGCCGGTCCGCGCCGGCGCGCCGATGGCGGTGCCGAGGGCGGCAATTGACATTGCCCCTGTCCCCCCTATAGTGCGCCGCCGCGTTGCCGATACAGCCGGAGAAGAAACGGATCATCGATGAGCGTCAATCGCGAAGGGTCGAAGTACAAGATCAATCGTCGCCTCGGGGTCAATCTCTGGGGACGGTCCAAGAGCCCCCTCAACCACGACCGCGACTATGGTCCGGGCCAGCATGGCCAGCGCCGCAAGAAGCCGTCGGACTTCGGCACGCAGCTGCTGGCCAAGCAGAAGCTCAAGGGCTATTACGGCAATATCGGCGAGCGCCAGTTCCGCCGCGTCTACGAGGAGGCGCGCCGGCGCCGCGGCGATACCGGCGACAACCTGATCGCGCTCCTGGAGCGCCGGCTCGATGCCGTGGTCTACCGCATGAAGTTCGCGGCGACGCCCTTTGCCGCGCGCCAGTTCGTCAATCACGGCCACATCCGCGTCAACGGCAAGCGCGTCAACATCCCGTCCTATAGCGTCAAGGACGGCGACACGATCGAGCTGCGCGAGAAGTCGAAGCAGATCGCCGTCGTGATCGAGGCCACGAAGTCGAACGAGCGCGACGTGCCCGACTATCTCGAGGTCGACCACGACGCGATGCAGCGGTCGCTTCGTGCGCGCCCCGAAGCTCGCCGACGTGCCCTATCCGGTGCCGATGGAGCCGAACCTCGTGGTCGAGTTCTACTCGCGCTGACGCGGCGCCGGCGCATTCGGTTCCGATCCGGCGTATCCTAAGGACGCATCTCGAGCTCCTCGCCGGGGGCCGCCATGGTCTGGCTGCAGCTTGCCGTCATTCTGGTTCTGATCCTGATCAACGGCTTCTTCGCCATGGCGGAGATGGCGATGATCTCCGCGCGCCGCGCCCGGCTGCAGCATGCCGCCGTGCTCGGCCGCGGCGGTGCGCAGGTGGCGCTCGATTTGAAGCGCGATCCCGGCCGCTTTCTTTCCACCGTCCAGATCGGCATCACCGTGATCGGCGTGCTCGCCAGCGTGATCGGCGGTGCCACGCTCGCCGATGCGCTCGCGCAATGGCTGCGCACGTTCCCCGGCTGGGCGGCTTACGCGCAGTCGGTGAGCTTCGCGGTGGTGGTCATCCTTATCTCGTACTTTTCGCTGATCCTGGGCGAGCTCGTGCCCAAGCGCATCGCGCTGGGCCGGCCGGAAGCGATCGCCGCTTATCTCTCGCGGCCGCTTCGCACGATGGCGCGCATCGTCGGGCCGGTCGAATGGCTGCTGAGCGCATCAAGCGGCTTGGTGCTGCGCGTGCTGCCGCTGCGCACGGTCGAGCCCGCGCCGGTGACCGAGGAAGAGATCGGGCTGATGCTGCGCGAGGCCACCGCCGCCGGGCATTTCGAAGCGGCGGAGACCGCGATCGTGCAGATGGCGCTCAGGCTCGGCGACCGTCGCGTGAGCGGCATGGTGACGCCGCGCACCCAGGTCGAATGGCTCGACGTCACCGACAGCGACGAGGACAATCGCCGCAAGATCGGCGAGAGCGCCCATTCGCGCTTTCCCGTGGTCGAGGGCGGGCCGCAGCAGGTGATCGGCGTCGTGCAGGTGAAGGATCTGCTGGCGGCGATGCTGGCGGGCCGCCCCTTCGACATCAAGGGCGCGATGCAGCCGCCGCTTTATCTCCCCGAAGGCGTGACGGCGCTGCGCGCGCTCGAGATCTTCAAGGAGCGCGGCCAGCCGATGGCGCTCGTCGTCGACGAATACGGCGATTTCGGCGGCATCGTCACCCTGCACGACATCCTGCAATCGCTGGTCGGCGACATCGCCGAACCGGGCGAGACCAGCAGTCCCGCGGTGGTGCGGCGCGAGGACGGCTCCTTCCTCGTCGAGGGGATGATGGCGATCGACGAGGTGATGGACCTCACCGGGCTGCACGAGCTCCCGGGTGCGGCGAGCGGCGATTTCCACACCTTGGGCGGCTTCCTGATGGCGCGCATCAACCGCATTCCCGCGGTCGGCGACCGCGTCGCGGTCGATGGCTTCGGCTTCGAGGTGGTGAACATGGACGGCCGCCGCGTCGAACGCGTCCTCATCACGCCGCCCGCGGGCGCGCAGCGCAAGGTCACGCCGCCATGACAACGGTAGGAGAGGAGATGCGCCCTCAGGCGCGGGCGGCGATGCCCTTCTCGGCCAGGTATTCCTGCAGCTCGCCGGCCTCGTACATCTCGCGGATGATGTCGCAGCCGCCGACGAACTCGCCCTTGACGTAGAGCTGGGGAATGGTCGGCCAGTTCGAGAAGTCCTTGATCCCCTGGCGGATGGCCGGATCGGTCAGCACGTCGATGCCTTTGAACTTCACGCCAAGCTGGGTCAGGATCTGCACCACCGCGGCGGAGAAGCCGCATTGCGGAAAGACCGGCGTCCCCTTCATGTAGAGCACGACGGGATGATCGGTGATGTCCTGCTTGATGCGATCGATGACGGTAGCGTCGGCCATGAGCGGTTCCTTTGCGTCAGTCTTCGGGCGGACTCGTCTGCAGGGCCAGCGCATGAAGCTCGTTGCCCATGCGCCCCTGCAGCGCCTGATAGACCATCTGATGCTGCTGCACGCGGGTCTTGCCCTTGAAGGCGGCGGAAACCACGGTGGCGGCGTAATGGTCGCCGTCGCCGCGCAAATCCTCGATCGTGACGCGCGCGTCGGGGAGCCCGTCCTTGATGAGCTTCTCGATCGTGCCCGCGTCGATCGCCATGCCGCGCCTCCGGAAGATCAGCCGGCCGCCATGTAGGAGGGCAGCCAAGCCTCATTGATCCGCCGCAACTCCGACACGGATATGGCACCGGCGCCTGCCACTGTCAACGCGTCGCCCCCGGTCTCGCCGAGCCGCAGCGCCGGCACCGTAGCGGCCGCTGCTGCCGCCAGCACCTGGTCCGGCGCCGCCGTCGCCAGGACATAGCGCGCCTGGTCCTCGCCGAAGAGAAAGGCCGCCGCCGGCGCCCCGGGCACGGCGATGGCGGCGCCCTCGCTCCCGGCCATCGCCATCTCGGCCACCGCCACCAGGAGGCCGCCGTCGGACACATCATGGCAGGCGTTAACCAAGCCCCGGTCGATCATGGCGCGGACGAAATCGCCGTTGCGGCGCTCGGCGGCGAGATCGACGGGCGGCGGCGCGCCCTCCTCGCGCCCCAGCACCTCGCGCAGATAGAGCGAGGCGCCGAGATGCCCGCACGTCTCGCCGACGAGGATCAAGGTGTCGCCGGGCCGGCGCAGTGCCAGGCTGACGGTCTGGCCCGCATCGGCGATGAGCCCGACGCCGCCTATCACTGGCGTCGGCCAGATGCCGCTGCCGTCGGTCTCGTTGTAGAGCGAGACATTGCCGGACACGACGGGATAATCGAGCGCCAGGCACGCCTCGCGCATGCCCTCGATCGCCAGCACGAACTGCGCCATGATCTCCGGCCGCTCGGGATTGCCGAAATTCATGTTGTCGGTGATGGCGAGCGGCGTGGCGCCGACAGCGGTGAGATTGCGCCAGCTTTCCGCCACCGCCTGGGCGCCGCCGCGCCTGGCATCGGCATGGCAAAAGCGCGGCGTGCAGTCGGTCGCGAGCGCCAGCGCCTTGGCCCGGCCGGGAATGCGGATGACCGCGGCATCGCCGCCCGGCCGCTGCACCGTGTGGCCCATGACGAGATGGTCGTACTGCTCCCAGATCCAGCGTTTCGAGGCGAGGTCGGGACAGCTGACGAGGGTCTTTAGCGCGGCGAGCGGATCGCGCAGGGGGAGATCGGCGGCGGCGATCTCGGGCAGGGGCGGCGCCGGCGTCCACGGCCGATCGTAGAGCGGAGCCGCGGTGACGAGCGGGCCCACGGGCATGTCGGCCACGACCGCGCCGTCCATGCTGAGGACGAGGCGACCGGTGTCGGTGACGCGGCCGATGACTGCGAAGTCGAGCTCCCATTTCTCGAAGACGCGGCGCGCCGCCTCCTCGCGCTCGGGCTTCAGCACCATGAGCATGCGCTCCTGGCTTTCGGAGAGCATGATCTCGTAAGGCGTCATGTGCGCCTCGCGCACGGGCACGCAGTCGAGGTCGAGCGCGATGCCGAGGCCGCCCTTGCCCGCCATCTCCACCGAGGACGAGGTCAGCCCCGCCGCGCCCATGTCCTGGATGGCGACGATCGCGTCACCTTCCATGAGTTCAAGGCAGGCCTCGATCAGCAGCTTCTCGGTGAAGGGATCGCCGACCTGGACGGTCGGGCGCCGGGTCTCGGCATCGGCGTTGAACTCCGCCGATGCCATGGTGGCGCCGTGGATGCCGTCGCGGCCGGTCTTGGCGCCGACATAGACCACCGGGTTCCCCGGCCCGGCGGCGGCGGAATAAAAGAGGCGCCGCGCATCCGCGAGCCCCACCGTCATCGCGTTGACGAGGATGTTGCCGTTGTAGCAGGGATGGAAGTTGCATTCCCCGCCCACCGTCGGCACGCCCACGCAGTTGCCGTAGCCGCCGATGCCGGCGACGACGCCGGCCAGGAGATGACGGGTGCGCGGGTGATCGGGGCTGCCGAAGCGCAGCGCGTTGAGATTGGCGATCGGCCGCGCGCCCATGGTGAAGACATCGCGCAGGATGCCGCCGACGCCGGTCGCGGCTCCCTGATAGGGCTCGATGAAGGAGGGATGGTTGTGGCTCTCCATCTTGAACACGACCGCGTCGCCATCGCCGATATCGATGACGCCGGCATTCTCGCCCGGGCCGCAGATGACCTGCCGGCCTTCGGTCGGCAGGTGCCGCAGCCATTTCTTCGATGATTTGTAGGAGCAGTGCTCGCTCCACATCACCGAGAAGATGCCGAGCTCGACGAGATTGGGCTCGCGTCCGATGATGGCGACGGCGCGCGCGAATTCCTCCGGCGTCAGCCCATGCTGCGCGATGGTCGCAGCGCTCAAGCTCACGCCAGTGCTCCCACCAGACCCGCGAAAAAGCCGGTTCCATCGGTGCCGCCCAAGAGCGGGTCGGTCGCATCTTCGGGATGCGGCATGAGGCCGAGCACGGTCTTGTTCTCGTCGAGCACGCCGGCGATGGCGCGCGCCGAGCCGTTGTCGTTGCCGGCCTCGCTCACGCTGCCGTCTGGCGTGCAGTAGCGGAAGGCGACGCGGCCGTCGCCCTCGAGCCGGTCGAGCGTCGCGGCGTCGGCGAAATAATTGCCGTCGTGATGGGCCACCGGCACGCGGATGACCTGGCCCGTGCGATAGCCGCGCGTGAAGAGCGTCGCGTCGGTCTCGATGCGCAGATGCACGTCCTTGCAGTGGAACCGCAGCGTGCGGTTGGTGAGGAGCGCGCCCGGCAGCATCCCCGCCTCGGTCAGGATCTGGAAGCCGTTGCAGATGCCGAGCACGGGCGTGCCGCGCGCGGCGGCGCGCCTTGACCTCGCGCATGATCGGCGAATGCGCGGCCATGGCGCCGCAGCGCAGATAGTCGCCATAGGCAAAGCCGCCGGGAATGACGATGAGATCGACGCGCGGCAGCGCGCTGTCGCGGTGCCACACCTTGAGCGGCTTTGTGCCGACGCAGCGCAGGAGCGCATCGATGACGTCCTGCTCGCGGTTGGAGCCGGGAAAGATGATGATGGCGGCCTGCATGGCGGCGGCTATTCGAACGACTTAGCTCTCGAGCTCGATGCGGTAGCTTTCGATCACCGTGTTGGCGAGGAGCTTGCGGCACATCGCATCGACCGCGGCGCGGGCGCCGGCGGGATCGGTCTCGGCGAGTTCGAGGTCGATGACCTTGCCCTGGCGCACCTGCCGACGCCGGCGAAGCCGAGCGTGGCGAGCGCGTGCGCGATCGCCTTGCCCTGCGGGTCGAGCACGCCCGCCTTGGGCATGATGTGGACCCGCGCCCTCATTGCACCGACTGCGGGCCCCGGACATCGCCGGGGCCGCCTTCGGGCAGGATGCCGAGGCGGCGCGCCACCTCCTGATAGGCTTCCTCGACCTGGCCGAGATCCTGGCGGAAGCGGTCCTTGTCCATCTTCTCGTTGGTCTTGACGTCCCACAGGCGGCAATTGTCCGGGCTGATCTCGTCGGCGAGCACGATGCGCATCTCGTCGTTGTTGTAGAGCCGGCCGAACTCGAGCTTGAAATCGACGAGCTTGATGCCGATGCCGCGGAACAGGCCGAGAAGGAAATCGTTGATGCGCAGCGACATCTGCATGATCTCGTCGATGTCCTGCGTGGTCGCCCAGCCGAAGCGCGGTGATGTGCTCTTCCGACACCATGCGGATCGCCGAGCGCGTCGTTCTTGTAATAATACTCGACGATCGAGCGCGCGAGCGCCGTGCCCTCGGCGATGCCGAGGCGCTTGGCGAGCGAGCCCGCGACGATGTTGCGCACCACCACTTCGATCGGGATGATCTCGACCTGCGCGCACGAGCTGCTCGCGCATGTTGAGGCGGCGCACGAAATGCGTGGGGATGCCGATCTCGGCGATCTTCAGCATCAGGAATTCGCTGATGCGGTTGTTGAGCACGCCCTTGCCGGTGATGGTGCCGCGCTTCTGGTTGTTGAAGGCGGTCGCATCATCCTTGAAATATTGCACGATCGTGCCGGGCTCGGGGCCTTCGAACAGCACTTTGGCCTTGCCCTCGTAGATCTGCTTGCGTCGGGTCATGCGCGGAATCCTGCAGTGGCCGGAGCGGCGCCGGCCCCTCCGGCTCATATAGCAAGGACACCCGCGGCGAAACAACGCCGCGCAGCCACCGCTACACGCGTCAGACCAGTCGCGCCATGGCGCAGGGTGCGGGCGATGCGCGGCGAAGCGGAAGATCGGGCTTGAGATCGCCGCGCTGCCGACCGCAGGCAGCGCGATGAGCGCGCTCGAGACCGTGGCGAAGCCGTGCTCGGTGGCAAAGCGCATGGCGCTCCCGGCGTCCGTCGGCGGCGTCGGCGTCTCGTCGAGCAGCAGCGCTTCCCAGGCCGACCAGTCGCCGCGCGCCGGGATCGGGCGGCGGCGCGGCGGCGAAGAGCGGGCGGTAGCGCCTCAGGCGCGGCGTCTCGTGCGTCGTCGAGATCGCCGGCGGCGATCATCGAGAGGCCGGCGCGGGATCGGCGTCGCCGTCATCGGCAGCGTCGCCGCTCGGGATCGGCGTGGCGCAGCCAGAACGCGTCGCGATTGTCGGCGACGATGAGATTGAAGGTGCGGTAGGCGCGGGGCTCGAGCGCGCCGAGCGCGCGGCCGCGGCGCTGGCATCGGCATGGTCGAGCGCCTCCAGCACCAGCTCGCCGCGCGAGCGCTGCCCCGGCGCCGGCCCGAGCGAGCCGTGCCGGTTGAGCATGCCGCGCGACGACGCCGAAATCGTTGATGCCCGAGCCAGGAGCCGCCGGCCAGCTCGTCGCGCCCGGCCACCACCTCGGGCCGGTCGGGCCAATGGCGCGCCGGCGGCTGCCACGGCCGGTCGATCATCTCGTCGCGGTTGGCGCGCGAGGATCAGCGGCCAGTCATGGCCGGGCGCGCCGCAGGATCACCAGCGTGCACACGCAAGTTGCCTCGCCAGTACGGATCGCGAAAGCGTGCATATTCAGGGCTGCAAAGTGCGCAGTACGGGAATGCGGCGCATGACCGACATTCGACGAGCGCGAGAAGGGCTACGAGCGCAAGTTTCAGCAGGATCAGGAACTCGCCTTCAAGGTCAAGGCGCGCCGCCACAAGCTCCTCGGGCTGTGGGCGGCGGCGCGAGCTCGGGCTGAAGGGCGCGGCGGCCGAAACCTATGCGAACGAGCTGGCCGCCGCTCGGGCTGCGCATCACGGCGACGATGCCGCGATCGGAAGCCGCACATCGAGCGATTTTGCCGCCAAGGGCGTCAGCATCGACGCGACGCAGATCCAGCTCGAAGCTCGAGCACTGCGAGCACCGAGGCCAAGAAGGCAGCTCGGCGCTGACGCGCTAGCCAGCCGCCACCCCGTCCGCGCTATCGCCGAAGACGCGGCGGAAGATCGTGTCGACATGCTTGAGGTGATAGGCATCGTCGAACTGCGGCGCCGAGCGTCTCGCGCGACAGGCGCGCCATCGACCTCCGGGTCGGCGGCAAGAGATCGACGAAGCGGCCCTTGCCCTCCCACACCGTCATGGCGTTGCGCTGCACCGGCGCGGTAGGCGTCCTCGCGGCTCATGCCGGCCTGGGTCAGCGCCAGGAGCACGCGCTGCGAATTGTGCAGCCCGCCGAGGCTGGTCGAGATTGGCGCGCATCGCTTCGGGATAGACGATGAGCCGGTCGATCGAGCCCGGTCGAGCGCGCGCCAGCGCGAAATCGAGCGCGATGGTCGCGTCGGGGGCGATGACGCGCTCGACCGCGGAATGGGAGATGTCGCGCTCGTGCCACAGCGCCACGTTCTCGAGCGCGGCGGCACGACGTCGGAGCGCACCAGCCGCGCGAGCCCGGTCAGGTTCTCCGACAGCACCGGGTTGCGCTTGTGCGGCATCGCCGACGAGCCCTTCTGGCCCGGCGCGAAATATTCCTCCGCCTCGCGCACCTCGCTGCGCTGGAGATGGCGGATCTCGAGCGCCAAGCGCTCGAGCGAGCTGGCGATCACGGCCAAGCGTCGCGAAATAGATGGCGTGGCGGTCGCGCGGGATGATCTGGGTCGAGATCGGCTCGGGCACGAGGCCGAGCTTCTGCGCGACATGCTCCTCGACGGCGGGATCGACATTGGCGAAGGTGCCGACCGCGCCGGAAATGGCGCAGGTCGCGATCTCGGCCTTGCGCGCGCGACGAGCCGCTCGCGCGCGCGCGCGAACTCGGCATAGAAGCCCGGCGAGCTTGAGGCCGAACGTCGTGGGCTCGGCATGGATGCCGTGGCTGCGGCCGATGCACGAGCGTGTCCTTGTGCTCGAAGCGCGCGGCGCTTCAGCGACGGCGAGCAGCGCGTCGAGATCGGCGAGCAGGATGTCGGCTCGCCTGCGTCAGCTGGACCGCCAGGCAGGTGTCGAGCACGTCGCTCGAGGTCAGGCCCTGGTGGACGAACCGCGCCTCCGGCCCGACATGCTCGGCGAGGTTGGTGAGGAAGGCGATGACGTCGTGCTTGGTCTCGCGCTCGATCTCGTCGATGCGCGCGACCTCGAAGGCGCCGCGTCTCGCGCACCGCCTTCGCGGCGCTCGGCCGGGATCACGCCCGCCGCGTCGAGCGCCTCGGTCGGCATAGCGCCTCGATCTCGAGCCAGATGCGGAAGCGGTTCTCCGGCTCCCAGATCGCGCTCATCTCGCGGCCGGCTGTAGCGTGGGATCATGGCGCGGCGGCTTGCGGAAGGTGACGCCGGGGCTTAGCCCAGGCGCCAGCCGCAATCAAGAAGCAGGCCGCGTCAGGGCTGGCTTCCCACCAAGGCACCGCCGCCGGGATCGCCGGGGGCGGGCACCGGCATCGCCGCGGGCGGCCCCACCGGGGGCAGCAGCGCCACCGGCTGCCCGGTGGCCGGGGTGCCGGAATAGCGCGCGGGCGAGGGTGTGTCGGCGTCGAGAGGCCGGTTTGCCGCCTGCTGGAAGGGCGAACCGGCCGCCCCCGGCAGCGGCGGCAGGTCCGTGGCATCGATCGGCGGTCCGCCTGCCTCCTCCGGTGCCGGTTCAACGGCCCGGCTGGGCGCCGCCGCCGTGAGCCGGGGCGGTGGTGTAAGAGACGTCTCTCGCAGTCGCGCCGGCCGGGCCGGTCGGGCGGGGCGCCTTGCGACAACTGGCTTGGGCGCGACCGCTGCCGGTTCGGCGGGTGGGCGAGCGGCGGTGGCTGTCGTTGACGCGGGTGCCGGCTGTGGGGTCGGCGCCGTCGCGACGGGCATCGGTGGCGGCAAGGGAGGCGGGGGCTCGGGCTTGGGCGGCAGGGACGACGCCACAGGCTCCGGCGGCGGCGGGGACGCCGATGCCACAGGCTCGGGTGAAGCGGCCACGGGCGCCGACGGTGGCGGCGCCACAGCAAACGCCGACGGCGTGGCCGGCGCTGGGTTGTCCTGCTGTGCCGCCGACGGGGCGGGCGGCAGCGTGGCTTCCGCGCTCGCAAACGGCGCGGCTTGGGGTACCGGCGCGCTGGCCGGCACGGAAAGGGTGACGGCCCCCGAATTGTCGGCAGGCGGCGTACGCATCACGAGATATGCGGCGGTCGAACCGCTGAGGACGAGGAACGCGATGGCGGCCGCGAACGGCAGATGGCGAGCCGGAGGCGGGGATGGCGGCCGCGGGTCGATGGCGTCGTCGGGCTCGATGCGAGGCTGCCACGACAACTCGGGCTCGCGCGGCGTCTCCGCTGCGCTGTCCTCGATCTCCGGCCCGATGCCATGCTGCAGCCACGGCAGTTCGGGCTCCAGCAGCGTCCCCGCCGCGCTATCCCCGGTCTCCGGCCCGACGCGGGGCGGCCGCCACGACAATTCGGGCTCCAGCGGTGCCCGTTTCCGGACCGGTGCCATGGCGGCGTCCTCGGCGCTGAGGAGCAGGCCAATGACACGGTCGGTCCAGGCGGGATCGGCGGCCGGGCACGGCGGGGCGGCGGCAAAGGCATCGGCAAGTCGCTGACCGATCGCGGCACCCTCTTCCGGGGTGGTGGCCACGGCGACGATCGGGACCCGCTCCCAGTCGCGATAGGCCGGATCGGCCCCGTCGAGCAGCGCCCGCAGCGCGCCCACCGCGCGCTCGGGCTGCGCCGGGGCCAGATCGACCAGCGCCACGCCGATCTCGGGATGGAGCAGCACCCAGGCGACGTGCGGGCCGTCCCCGCCGCCAATGCGGCGGTCGGTGATCAGAGTCCACGCGTCGGGAAGCCGCGCGAGGGTGTCTTCGAGCCGAGCCGCCTCAGGATCGTCGGGCGGGGTCGCATGGGGCGGCAGGATCCGTGCCATGAAGGCGTAAACAATCGGCGCGGCGGTTCATTTCCCGCGCTCATCGTCGCCCTACAGCAGGCCGGCGCTCTTGAAGCTGGTATGGCGGCCGCGGCCGATGATGACGTGATCGTGGACGGTGACCGCAACCGCGGCGAGCGCCTTCACCACCGCCTTGGTCATTTCGATGTCGCCCTTGGACGGGGTGGTATCGCCCGAGGGATGGTTGTGCACCAGGATGATTGCGGAAGTGCCAAGGTCGAGTGCGCGCTTCACCACCTCGCGCGGATAGACCGGGACATGATCAACCGTGCCGCGCTGCTGGCGCTCGTCGGCGATGAGGGTGTTCTTGCGGTCGAGGAAGAGGAGATGGAACTCCTCGGTCTCGGCATAGCCGGCGGTTGCGGTCAGGTAGTCGAGGAGCTGCTGCCACGAGGCGATGACGTGGCGGTGCCGCACCTCGGCGCGCAGCAGCCGAAGGCCCGCCTCGCGCACTGCCAGGAGCGCCGCCGCCGACGCCTCGCCCATGCCGTCGACGCCGAGGAGCGCGTCGCGCTCGGCGCCGAGCACGCCGGCCAGGCTGCCGAAGCGGGCGATGAGCGCCTTGGCGAGCGGCTTCATGTCGCCGCGCGGCCGGGCGGCGTAAAGGAGAAACTCCAAAAGCTCGTAATCGGGCAGCGCCGCCGTGCCCCCGGCGAGCAGCCGCTCGCGCAGCCGTTCGCGGTGGCCGAGATAATGCGGTTCGTCCCGGTCGCG
Source organism: uncultured Alphaproteobacteria bacterium (assembly GCA_963832575.1). Lineage (GTDB taxonomy): Bacteria > Pseudomonadota > Alphaproteobacteria > ATCC43930 > CGMCC-115725 > DATJLY01. The sequence goes on along the minus strand of CAWHUT010000004.1, from coordinate 807,695 downwards.
GCCGGCGGCCGTGCGCGAGCGGGACGGGGCGGCCACGGCGGCTGCGTCCTTAGGCGGGGTAGGGCGGGTGGTCATAACCCTTGGGCGAGAGCGTGAAGATCTCGCAGCCCTCGGCGGTGACGCCGATCGTGTGCTCGAACTGCGCTGAGAGCGAGCGGTCCTTGGTGACGGCGGTCCAGCCGTCGCCCAGCACCTTCACCTCGTGGCGGCCGGCATTGACCATCGGCTCGATGGTGAAGATCATGCCTTCGCGCAAGCTCGGCCCCTCGCCGGCGGTGCCGAAATGCAGGACCGAGGGCGCATCGTGGAAGATGCGGCCGACGCCGTGGCCGCAGAAATCGCGCACCACCGAGAAGCGCTGGGCCTCGACATAGCTCTGGATGGCGTGGCCGATATCGCCGAGATGGGCGCCCGGCCGCACCACCGCGATGCCGCGCATCAACGCCTCGTAGGTGACGTCGACAAGACGGCGCGCCTTCACGGGGATGCGTTCGCCGACGAGATACATGCGGCTGGAATCGCCGTGCCAGCCGTCGAGGATCGGCGTCACGTCGATGTTGATGATGTCGCCCTCGACGAGCGTGCGCTCGCCGGGGATGCCGTGGCAGACGACGTGGTTGATCGAGGTGCAGATCGAGCGCGGAAAGCCGCGATAGTTGAGCGGCGCGGAAATGGCGTTGCGCTCGAGCGTGAAGGCGGCGCACAGCCGGTCGAGCTCGTCGGTGGTGACGCCGGGCTTCACTGCCGGCGTGATGTAGTCCAAGAGCTCGGCGGCGAGCCGGCCGGCCTTGCGCATGGCGGCGAAATCATCCGGCCCGTGCAGCTTGATCCGCCGCTCCTCCTGGCCGAGCTGGCCGACCGAGGCGGCCAACATATCGTTCATCGTGCTCTCCTTGCGCCGCGGGAAATGAGGCGCGCGGCCGTCCGTTAGATGCGCCTGTCGCGGCCATTCTACAATGTCGGCGGGCCCGAGGCGAAGGGTCGCGATTGCGCGCCCCTCGAAATTGCGTCTAACTAGGCGGCCTTGTCCACCGCCCGGGAGCCCTTCATGAGCGTGGAGACCAGCGACCGGATCGTCACCGCCGCGGTTCTCATCATCGGCAACGAGATCCTGTCCGGCCGCACCCAGGACGCCAACCTCGCCTATATCGCGACCGGGCTCGGCGAAGTCGGCGTGGTGCTGCGCGAGGCGCGCGTCATTCCCGATGTGCCCGACACCATCATCGCCACGGTGAACGAGCTGCGCGCGTCCTATGATTATCTCTTCACCACCGGCGGCATCGGGCCGACGCATGACGACATCACCTCCGAATGCGTCGCGCGCGCCTTCGGTCTGCCGCTCGTCGTCCATCCCGAAGCGCACCGCCAGTTCCTGAGCTATTACGCGCCGGGCGAGCTCAACGAGGCGCGCCTGCGAATGGCGAAGACGCCGGAGGGCGCGGCGCTCATCCCCAACCCGATTTCGCGCGCGCCGGGATTCCACATCGGCAACGTCTTCGTCATGGCCGGCATCCCCCGCGTGATGCAGGCGATGTTCGATCACGTCAGGCCCAACCTCAAGGGCGGGCCGCCGGTGCTGTCGCGCACGGTGAGTTGCGGCGTGCCGGAAGGGATCCTGGCGCAAGGGCTGGGCGCGATCCAGGAGCGCTATCCCGATTTGGATATCGGCTCCTATCCGTACACGCGCCGCGGCGGCTTCGGCGTGGCCCTGGTGCTGCGCGGGCGCGAGCCGGCCCGGCTCGACGCCGCCAAGGACGAGGTCGCCGCCCTCATCCGCACCCTCGGCGGCACCCCGGTCGAGGAGTAGGATCGGGAAGCCCCGCGCCCGCGTGGCGAAACGGTAGACGCAGCGGACTTAAAATCCGCTGGCCCGAAAGGGCCGTGCCGGTTCGAGTCCGGCCGCGGGCACCACATAAATCGGCGGCTCGGGTGGAAAGCCGCGAGCGGAGATCCTGCTCAGGCAGCAAGGCGGCGCATCAAGGCTGGGGCGTGACCTGGGCTCGGGCTTGAAGCCATGGTGGCGACGCGCCTACTCTAGCGTCGCGTTCTCAGGAGTTACGCAAGAAGGGGAGCATTCACGTGATCAAACTGACAGACCCGATTCGGAAAGTGTTGAGTTCGGCGCTGCGCGACGGCACGCCCTGCCTGCTCGGCACCTCGACCAAGGACGGCCATCCGCAGATCAGCCCCAAGGGCAGCGTGGTCGTGTTCGACGATGAGACCTTGTGCTACTGGGAGCGCAGCAACCGCTCGGCGCTGAAGCGGATCGAGGAAAACCCGCATGTCTGCGTCTTCTATCGCAACCCCGCGCATGCCGGCGAACTCAAGTACCGCGCTGGCGTCATCCGCTTCTACGGTGATGTCCGCCTGGTCACGAGCGGACCGGACCGCGACAAAGTGTGGGATTTGATCCCGGAAGAGGAACGCAAGCCCGATCCGGAGAAGAAGGGGACGGCCGTGCTGCTGCGGCTGAGCAGCGTCGAGGAATTGACGGGCAATGTCATCATGGCACGCGACTAAGACCAGCCGTAATGCACAAAGCGCGAGGTCCGGAAGCTCCGAGATGGGTCAAACTATGAAAGCACGCATTGAGTGCCTATTTTCCACTCCTCCGCCAAGAACGGGCATTCTTCGGTAGCTCTGCATCCGTTTAGGGACCACCCCGCGCGCCGGTTCGCGCCTGCGCCCACCGTCGGCCACCGCCTTCCGGGTTGGCGCGGCCCTCGCGCAGGCGATACGATCTCGCCGTCGCCGTCACCGCTTGCGAGGATCCCATGGGTGAGTTTGCGCTGGGCCAGGCCGTGGCGCGGTTCGAGGACCTGCGGCTGCTGCGCGGCGGCGGGCGCTACGTCGACGACATGGTCCTGCCGCGCATGGCCCATGGCTATGTGCTGCGGTCGCCCCACGCGCATGCGCGCATCCGGTCCATCGACACAGGCGCGGCGCACGATGCGCCGGGCGTGCTCGCCGTTCTTACCGGCGCGGATTGGGCGAAATCGGGCTGGGGCGATCTGCCGGTGCCGGCGGGGCCGAAGCGGCGCGACGGGCGGCCGCTCTATCGCCCGCCCTATCCGGCGCTGGTCAAGGACCGGGTGCGCTGGGTCGGCGACTATGTCGCCTTCGTCATCGCCGAAACGCGCGCCCAGGCGCAGGACGCGGCCGAGCTCATCGTGGTCGATTACGAGCCGCTGCCGGCGGTCGTTGCCACCGCCGCGGCGTCGCTGCCGGGTGCGGCGCTGGTGTGGGACGATTGCCCCGACAATATCTGCTTCGTGCATCTGGAGGGCGACAAGGCGGCGACCGACGCCGCCTTTGCGCGCGCTGCCCATGTCGTGCGCCACGAGCTGGTGATCAACCGCGTCACCGGCGCGACCATGGAGCCGCGCGGCTCGATCGGCGATTATGATCCGAGCGAGAAGCGCTACACCCTCTACACGACGCTGCAGCGCACCCACGGCTTCCGCGCCGAGCTGGCACAGCACGTGCTGAAGGTTCCCGAGAACACGATCCGCGTCGTCGCCGGCGACATCGGCGGCAGCTTCGGCATGAAGTCGGCGGTCTATAACGAGGTGGCGCTGGTGCTGCTGGGGGCGAAGCTCACGGGGCGGCCGGTCAAGTGGACGAGCACGCGCTCGGAGGCCTTCCTCAGCGACGCCCAGGGCCGCGACAACGTCACCACCGCCGAGCTCGCGCTCGACGCCGCCGGCACGTTCCTGGGCTTGCGCGTCAAGACCATCGCCAATGTCGGAGCCTATCTCCAGACCGGCGGCAACGTGTTCGTCGGCAATCTCGGCACGCTCGCCGGGGTCTATCGCACGCCGGCCGTTCATGTCGACGTGACGGCGGTCTTCACCAACACCAACCCGGTACGCCCCTATCGCGGCAACGGCCGGCCCGAAGCCGGCTATGTGATCGAGCGCATGGTCGATCTCGCCGCCGCGCAAGTGGGAATCGATCGCGTCGAGCTGCGCCGGCGCAATCTCATCCCGCCGGCGGCGATGCCGTACAAGACCGGCCTCACCTTCACCTATGACTGCGGCGCGTTCGAGCACACGCTCGACAGGGCGCTCGACGTTGCCGGATTTTCAGGATTTGCGGCGCGGCGCGCGGAGGCGAAGGCCCGCGGCAAGCTGCGCGGCATCGGCTTTTCCTATACGATCGAGCGCGCGGCGGCGGCGGGCTTTGAAGGCGCAGAGATCCGCTTCGACCGCTCCGGCGGGGTGACGCTGCTGGCGGGCTCGGTGACGCAGGGCCAGGGCCACGAGACCGTCTTCAAGCAACTGGTCGCCGACCGGTTCGGGCTCGATCCGCTCGATGTGCACTATGTCCAGGGCGACACCGACAAGATCTTCTTCAGCGAGGGCACGGGCGGGTCGCGCTCGGCGACGCTCGGTGGCTCGGCGTTCCACGTCGCCGCCGACAAGGTCGTCGCCAAGGGCAAGGCGATCGCCGCGCGCGTCCTGGGAGTGGCGCCCGACGAGATCGGCTTCACCGAGGGCATCTTCGCCGCGCCGCGCTCCAACCGCACGCTGACCCTGAAGGAGGTGGCGAAGGCGGCGCTCGATCCGCGCAGCCTGCCCGAGGGCATGGAGCCGGGCCTCGTCGCGCACGCGGTCTACGAGGCGAAGGTGGAGAACTTCCCCAATGGCTGCCATGTGTGCGAGCTCGAGATCGATCCCGAGACCGGCGCGGTCGAGATTGCCCGCTACAGCGTCGTCGACGATGTCGGCACGGTGATGAACCCGCTGCTGCTCGAAGGCCAGGTCTGCGGCGGCGTGGTGCAGGGCGTGGGCCAGGTGCTGCTCGAGGACATCCGCTTCGATGCCGCCTCGGGCCAGCTTCTCACGGGGTCGTTCATGGACTATGCCATGCCCCGCGCCGACGACATGAGCGCGCTGGTGATGGAGAGCAATCCGGTGCCGACCAAGACCAATCCGCTGGGCGTCAAGGGCGCGGGCGAGGCCGGCTGCGTCGGCGCGCTGCCGGCGGTGGCGAACGCGCTCGTCGATGCGCTCTCCGTCATGGGCATCCGCCACGTCGCCATGCCGGCAACGCCCGAACGCCTGTGGCAGGCCATGCGCGGCCACACCGCGCGCGCCGATTAGGCCGGGTGGGCACGGACATGCGGTATTCGATCTTCTCGGTGATGGATCACTACCCCGGGCGGGCGCGCAGCGTGGCGGAGCTCTACGCGCAGCTGTTTCGCCTGGCGGAGGCGGCCGAGCGCCTGGGCTACGATTTGCTTTTCGTGGCCGAGCATCATTTCCACGAATACGGCGCGGTGCCCAACCCGGCGGTGATGCTGGCGGCGCTGGCGGCGAGGACGAGCCGCATCCGACTCGGCCCGGCGATCGCGACGTTGTCCTATCACAACCCGCTGATCCTCGCCGAAAGCTATGCGATGGTCGACATCCTGTCCGGTGGCCGCCTCGTGCTCGGTACCGGCTCGGGCTATCTCAGCCACGAGTTCGCGGGCTTCGGCATCGCGCCCCAGGAAAAGCGGCAGCGCTACGACGAGACGCTGATGCTGGTGCGGCGCCTCCTGGCCGGCGAGCGCGTGACGCATGACGGGACCTATCACAAGCTCCGCGATGTCGCGCTCAACATCCGCCCGATCCAGCAGCCGACGCCGCCCATCTTCGTCGCGGCGCTCGCGCGCGAGGCGGCTTATCACATCGGCCGGCAGGGCAATCGCCTGATGGCCATACCCTATGCCTCGCTCGCGAGCTTTGCGGAGATCGGCCCGCTCGAGCAGGAATATCGCCGCGGCCGCAGCGAAGGCGGCGCGGGCGCGGTGGACGATGACGCCATCTACACCTTCCATGCGCATGTCGCGGACACCGATGCTGCGGCGAGACACGAAGCGGCGGCGGCGTTCGACCTCTATGTCGAGACGCGGCTTTATGCGCGCCGCCAGACCTATGACGACGTGCTCGCCAACGGGCTCGGCCTCTTCGGTTCCGTCGCCACGGTAACCGAGAAAGTGACGGCGCTCGCCCGCATGGGCATCGGCCACATCGCGCTCTTGATGGATTTCGGGCTGATGCCGGAGGAGGCGGTGCTGCGCTCGCTCCACACCTTCGCCACCGAGGTCGCGCCGCGCATCGCGGTCTGAACGTCCGCCCTTACGGGGAGGCGCCGGCGGTGGTATGAACGCTCCGCGCACCGGCAAAAAGGCGACCGTCATGGCCAAGCTGCGTCACATCGCCGTCATCGTGCCCGATCCCGAGAAGGCCGCGCAGTTCTTCGAGCAGGCATTCGACATGAAGCGCGCCGGGCGGGCGCGGCGCGGCATCTACATGACCGACGGCACCGTCAATGTCGCGCTCCTCAAGGTCGAGCGCGACGACGAAAAACTCGGCATCTATCATTTCGGCATGTGGGTCGACGATCTGGCGCAGGCCGAGGAGAAGGCGAAGGCAGCCGGCGCCACCTATCTCAGCGGCCGCCCGACCTCACCCAACTCATTCTACGAGTGCAAGTACCAGGACGAGAACGGCATGATCTTCGACCTCACCCACACGGGCTGGGTCGGCGCGGTCAAGGACGTCGAGCCCAAGCGCTAAGGCCATGGACGCCGCCGATCGCGTCATCGTCATCGGCGCCGGGCCGGTGGGCTTGTGCCTGGCGCTGGTGCTGGCGCAGGCGGGCGTGCGGGTCGTCGTGGTCGAGGAGCTGAGGCAGGACAATTTCCTCGACCAGGTGCCGCGCGCCGGCACCAACCATCCGGCGACGCTGGAGATGTTAGATCGCATCGGGCTTTACGCGCGGATTGAGCCGCGCGGCATCGTCGCGCCCGTCTTCCATTACTGGGACCGGCGCGACGGCCGCATCGCCGCCTTCGACCACGCCGTGCTCAAGGACGACACGCCCTTTCCCTACGTCCTCCAGTGCGAGCGCATCAAGATCGTCGAGGAAGCGCTGGCGATGGCCAAGGCGCGGCCCGAGATCGAGCTGCATCTGGGCACCGCCTTCACCGGCTTCACCCAGGATAGCGAAGGCGTCACCGCCGCGATCGTCGATCCCGCGGGCGACACCGCCGCGATCCGCGGGCGTTACCTCGTCAGTGCCGAAGGCGCGCGCAGCATCGTTCGCAAGGAGCTCGGCATCGAGTTCGAGGGCTTCACCTATCCCGACCGCACCCTCAACATCGAGGTCGCCCACGACTTCACGCAGCACGGCTATGCCCACCGCAACTACATCTCCGATCCCGAGGAATGGTCGAACCTCTTTCACTGGAAGGGTCCGCCGGAGCGCTGGCGCGTGCATTTCCCAACCACGCCCGACGACGATCCCGATGCGATCACGCGGCCTGAGGCGCTACAGGCGCGGCTGCAGCGCTTTCTCGCCACCGGGCGCGACTTCGAGATCGTCGGGTGCAACCTCTACACCGTGCATCAGCGCGTGGCGTCGCGCTTCCGCGGCGGCCGTGCCATCCTCGCCGGCGATGCCGCGCACGTGAACAGCCCGATCGGCGCAATGGGCATGAACAGCGGCATCCACGATGCCTTCAATCTTGCCGACAAGCTCGTGCGCATTCTGCGCGGCGAGGCCGACGCGACCGAGCTCGACCGCTACGAGCGCCAGCGCCGCCACGTCGCGCTGAAGCACACTCAGGCGCAGACCATGCGCAACAAGCGTCTCCTGGAAGAGCGCAATCCGGCGGTGCGCCGGCGCACGCAGGACGAGCTGCGCCGCACCGCCGAAGACCCCGTGCTTGCCCGCGCCTTCCTGCTGCGCAGCTCGCTCATCACCAGCGTGCGCGAAGCGGCGGCGATCGAATAAAAGCTCAGTACCCCAGGGCGAAGGCTTCGCGGCGGTGGTCGGCGGCGCCGGCCAGAAGGCCCGAGCCCAGGACCTCGATCGCCTTGGCGGAGCCGTAGTAGAAGGGGTCGGGGGCGCGCGCGACCGTATGTCCCATCGCGGCGAGCTCGGCAATGGCGGATGCGGGGAACTCGCTTTCGATCAGGAATTTGCCGTCCTGAGTGTTGCACCAGCGTGGCGCCTCGACCGCCGCCGCGACATCGCGCCCACCATCGATGAGGTGGGTCAGCACCTGTGCGTTGGTGAGCGTCTGGCTCGTGCCGCCGGGGCTTGCCAGCACATAGCGCACACGCCCGTCCTTCAAGACCATCACCGGGCACAGGGTATGCGCTGGCCGCTTGCCCGGCGCAACGCTGTTGGGCTTGCCCGGCAGGTGGGTGAAGCCCTGCATGCGGTTGTTGAAGATGATGCCGGTGGCGGGATCGAGGACGCCGCTGCCGAAGACGTTGAACACGCTCTGCACGACGCAAATCGCATTGCCCTCGGCATCGGCGAGCATGAGGCACGAGGTGCCGCCCTGCGTGGGCACGCGCGTCGCCGGTGCCGGCGCCAGGACGGCCGCCCGCATGCGCGCCGCCATCTCCGGCGCAAGCGCGGTGGCGACGGCGTCGGGCACGAAATCCGGATCGGCGATCAGCGGGCGGCCCTGCGCGAAGGCGGCCTTCATCGCGCTCATCTGATAGCCGACACGGCGCACCGGGTCGGCCATCAGCTCCGGCCCCGCGACCGCCGCCAGCCCCGCAAGCTGCATCGGCAGCAGGATGCCATAGGAATTGGGCGGCATCACTTCGACGCGGTGGCCGCGATGGAGCGCGCCCGCCGGCTCGACCCAGAGCGGCCGAAAATCGGCGAGATCGGCGGCGCGGATGAGGCCGCCGCGTGCGGCGAAGAATGCATCGATGTGCTTTGCCGTCGCACCGAGATAGAAGCTGTCGGCGCCGTCCTCGGCCACGGCGTTGAGCGTCGCGGCCAGCGCGGGCTGGCGCAGCAGATCGCCGACCACCAGCGGCCGGCCGCCGGGAAGATAGACTGCGGTGCAGCCGGCATCGGCCTGGAGCAGCGCGCGGTTGTCCGGAATGCGCGCGGCCAGCACCGCCGAGACGGGATGGCCGTTCGCCGCCAGGTCGATCGCATCCACGAACAACTCGCGCCAGGCGAGCTTGCCGAAGCGGCGATGCATCGCCTCCCAGCCGCGCACCAGCCCCGGCACCACCGGCGCCAGCGGCCCGCGCACTTTCATCCCCTCGGGAAACGCCGTTGGCGCGGCGGCGGCGGGCGCGATCCCCGAGGCATTGAGCCCGATCGTGCGTCCCGTCGCGCGCTCGTGATAGAGGATGAAGCAGTCGCCGCCGATTGAAGTGGCATGGCCGAGCACAACCGCCAGCACCGCCGATGACGCGATCATCGCGTCGACGAGGTTGCCGCCGCGCTTCAGCGCGCCGATGCCGGCCAGGCTGGCCGCGGAATGGCCCGAGACGACCATGGCGCGCCGCCCGAAGATCGGCGCGCGGGGGGAACGGGATTCAAATTCGGCCATGGCATTCATCCCAAGGGAGGCGGACGCGCGCGTTCATCTTAAGGGCCGCTCTCGCAGCCGGCTATACCCCTGCATCCGGCGACGCTAGGATGCGGAGGGCAAAGGGGATTTGACGTGACGGTCTCGTATCGGCTGGCGCTTTGCGTTGTGGCGGCAGTTGCGGCGGCTATGCTGGGCGCGCTGACGGCGCACGCGGCGGCGACGGTCTATGATTATCACATCGAGCATCCGCGCTACGGCGATATCGGCACCTATTCCAACACCGTGAGCCAGTCGAACGGCATCACCGAGATCGCCACCCAGTTGCATGTCGCGGTCAAGATTCTCGGCATCGTCATGTTCCGCGAGGACGCCACGCGCACCGAACAGTGGCAGGGCGATCGCTTCATCGGCTTCACCGGCGTCACCACCACCAACGGCGCGAAGATCGACCTCAGCGGGCACGCGCAAGGCGATAATTTCGTCGTGACCACGCCTGACGGCACCGTCACGGTGCCCGGCCGGGTCCATCCCTCCAACCCGTGGTCGCCACAAGTGCTGAAAACCGATCTGATGATGTCGACCAAGACCGGGAAGGTCGACCAGGTCCGCGTCAGCGGCGGCGCGCCCCAGCCGGTCACGTTCGACGGCAAGGACCTGCTGCTGCACCAGTGGGAGATCGACGGCACCAAGCGGCAGTTCGTGTGGCTCGACGATCACGGCGTCCCCGTCGCCTTCCGCACCGAGGAGGACGGCGCGCCCGTCGATTTCATTCTCTCGCGCCCGCCGCAGACCGAAGCGCAAAACCAGCCCGCGCAATAGCCGGCGCTGGCGCCGCATCCGCTAACTCATCCGCCGCGACAGCCGCGCCATCGAAATCTTGCCGTCGTCGGGCGTGTCGATCGCGCGCAGGGCGGCGTAATAATTCTGCTTGAAGTGTTGATAGGCCTGCTTGCGCGCGGTGGACGGATGCTCGGTAGGGAAGGCGATGGCCGGATTTGAATTGATTTCGTAGATCTGCACGGCGCCATCGACGATGCCAAAATCGACGCGGCCATAATCGATGTGCGCGATGTCGAACGCGGCGGCAACGGCCGGTCCGTGCGGATTGTCGCGCACGATCTGCAATTCCTCGTCATAGAGCTCCGGCGGCGCGATGCCGGGGCGTCCGCTCTTGGCGATCCATTGATCGTCGTGGACGCAGGTACAGGCAAAATCTCTCTTGCCGACGCGGAAGCTCGCGAATTTCCGGAACAGCCCGGGCCGCGTCGGCTGCGCCGCATATTCCACGATGAGCAGCCGGCTGATCGGGATGCCGCGCCGGACGGCTTGCGCGATCCCGCCCTGCAACTCGTCCGAGGTATGATAGAGGTCCGGCAGCGGACCCAGGTGATCGCCGTCGGTGCGCAGAAAGACCGGCCAGCGCGCCGGCGTCACCTCATCTTCGGCGCGATAGGCCGTGAATTGATTGATGCCGCGCAGGAAGAGGGCGCGCAGCAGGCCGTAGCGGCTGAGCACGCACGCGGGATCGTTGAGCGCCGTAAAGCCGCGCCGGCGTATCTGCCGATAGACATCGCCGGCATTCCTGAGCGTCTCCGTCGAAATCCTGTCGAGGTCGGTGAAGACATAGGTGGCGCGGGGAAAATTCCGGAGCTGGCCCAGTTGCGGATAGCTCACCAACTCCACCGCAACGCCGGTCTCGGCGCCGACGAGCGAGCGATGGGTGTAGGCGTGTTCGGCGGATAGGATGAAGACGATCATGGGCGGAACGGCGTCCTGGTCCCGGCAAGGCCGCGCACTCTACGGCCCCATCCCATGATTTTCAGCTAAAATAACGGCCACCGCCGATCGCCCCCAAGCATCGTCGCCGTTAACTATAATGCGGCGCAACCAAAGCGGCGCCACTATGCACAACGGCCGCGTGTAATCGCGCATTTTACTTTGCAAAAGAATCACTTTCAGATAAAAGAAATTTTCCAGGCCCGTTATTTTTTGGGAGGTACAAAAATGAACGCCACCGTCAATCTCGACTGGTCGCGCCTGCTCGGTTTCGACCAAGCTTCCGCAAGCGGCAATGAGGCCGCGGCGACCCGCCTCAACGATCCTCGGATGGCACGGCTCGGCGCCAAGTCCGGCAACAAGCCGCCCCCGGCGCCGGAAGGCAAGTAGTCCGGTCGCGCCGGCTGAGCGCTCACCGCTCGCGCGCGATCGCGGGATCGTTTCTTCCCCGTCGCTCATGCAGTTGTCAGTGATGGCCGATACGCCGGCGGTCGAGCTTACCGGTTTCGATCCGAGCGGACTGCGTGCCGCGGCGGTGAGCGTCCGCATGCGGCGCCGGCTCGGAGATAGCCTGCGCTACATTTTCGATAGCGCGGAGGGGCACCTGGGAATCTCGCGCGCCGAGATGGACGCCTTTCTCGCGCGTCTCGCGCTCGGTCCGGTGTCGCCCCTGGTGTTCGGCGCCTATTGCGACCTCGTCCTTGCGCTCGGTGCCGATGCGCTCGACGAGGCGCGCCGCCTCCTGGCGGAAATCACGGCCGCACCCGATCCGCTGCCAGGGCCGGCGGTGATCGATCTGGGCGATCCCGCACGCGACATCGCGGCCGACCGCTACCGGCGGCTGGTGGACACCGATATCGACATGCCCCTCACGATCGTGCCGCCGCCGGCCGAAGATGCCGCCCGGATGCGCTCGCTCCTCGCCGGGGCGTTCGCGCTCATCGATGCCGGGAACCCGGCTCTTGCCGATGAAATTCGCATCATCGTGCGCGAGATCGTTCTGGCATCTTGCGCGGAGGACGCTCGCTCCGGGCAATTCGAGGGCGCCTCTTCCTTCATGTTGTGGGGCGCGGTGGTGCTCAATGTCAGTGCCTACGCCACCGTCCTCGACATGGTGCAGGCCTTGGCGCACGAGAGCGGCCACAATCTATTGTTCGGTTTGTGCGCGCACGGCCCGCTGCACGAGAACGACGATGCCGCGCGGTATTCGTCGCCGCTACGCAGCGATCCCCGCCCGATGGACGGGATCGTGCACGCGACTTACGTCACCGCCCGCATGCACCAGTCGGTGCAGCGCCTTACCGACGCCGGCGTACTCGATGCCGCGCGACGGGACGAGGGTCGCCGCGCCAATATTACCAACGCCCGGCAATTCGCGCTGGGCGTGGAGACGATCGACCGTCACGCCCGCCTGACCACCCTTGGGCGCGATGTCATTGACGGCGCCACGCGCTACATGGCGCCCTATCTCTAAGCCGGTAAGGCGGTCGTGAGCATGATCTTGCCGCGGAAATTGCCGGCGCGGCACATCTCATAGGCCTTGGCCGCCTCGGCCAGTGGCAGCACCGCGGCGAGCTCCGACTTGAGCTTGCCGTCATCGGCCAGCGCCGCGATGCGCTCGAGCACGGAGCGGCGGATGCGGATGTCGGCGCGCACAATCGTGATGTCCGCGCGCGGCACGCCCTCCAGCAGCGGCGCCGCCGCGATATAGACGAGCCGCCCGCCCGGCTTCAGCACCGCCTGTGACTGTCGATGCACCGCGCCGCCGACGGTGTCGTAGACCACGTCGAGCCCGGATAGCGCGGTGGTGAAATCCTCCGCGCCGTAATCGATCACGCGGTCGGCGCCGAGGCCGCGTACCGCGTCGAGATTGGCGCGGCGGCAGGTCGCGGCGACCCACGCGCCGCGCGCCTTGGCAATCTGCACAGCCAGGGCGCCGACGCCGCCCGCCCCGCCATGGATGAGCACGCGCTCGCTGCTGGCCAGATGCGCGGTGTCCTCGAGCGCGATCAGCGCGGTGGCGCCGGCCAGCGGCAACGCGGCGGCGGCGGTGAGGTCGAGGCGGCGCGGCTTTTTCGCGACGAGGTCGCGATCGGTGGCGACAATCTCGGCATGCGCGCCGCCGCGCATCCCGTCGACGACGCCAAAGACTTCATCGCCCGCGGCGAAACCCTCCGCCTCGGGCCCGACGCCGATGACGATGCCCGCGAAATCGCGCCCCAGCACGTACGGGAAGCGCAGCGCGAGCATGGTCTTCAGCCAGCCCTCGCGCATTTTCCAGTCGATCGGGTTGACGCTCGCCGCGGCGACCCGCACCACAACGTCACGCGGTCCCGGCTGCGGCGGCGGCTGTTCGCCAAAATGCACCGCGTCAGCGCCGCCGTAAGCGTCGATCCAATTGGCTTTCATGGTGCGTCTCCTTGCCAGCGCCCGTGCCAACCCTACCGCGGCTTCCGCTCAGGCGCGATCATCCCTTAGGGATAAGGCCTCAGCGCTCGTCGGGAAGTCCGTAGACCTGCTGCGCCGCCTCGAAGCCGCGCAGCGCGAATTCACCCAGGGCCACCAGCGCGCCCGGACAATGACGCGCGAAGTCATGGGAAGCGACGACGGCGCGGCCGAGCTCGCCCGCCAGCTTCTCCAGCCGCGCCGCGAGATTGACGGCCGGCCCGATGCAGGTGAAGTCGAGGCGTGTCTCGCCGCCGATGTTGCCGTAGAGCACGTCGCCGCGATGGAGTGCCAGGCCGAAGCGGACGATGCCGGTGCCGTTCCCGTCCGCGATCGCCGCGATCCGCCCGCGCACCGCGCACGCCGCTTGCAATGCCGCGCCGCACGCGCGGGCGCCGTCGGGGTCGTCGGGCGCCAGCGGAAAGATCGCCAGCAGCCCGTCGCCCATGAATTTCAGCACCTCGCCGCCGTGCTCGAGGATGACGGGGACCTGCGCCTCGAAATACTGGTTGAGGAGGTCGGTGAGAAGCTGCGGCTGCACCCGGTCGGCGAGCGCGGTGAAGCCGCGCATGTCCGACAGCCAGATCGCCGCGTGGATCGCTTCGGTGTGGCCGCGGCGGATCTGGCCGGCGAGGATGCGCTCGCCGGCGTGGCGCCCGACATAGGTGTCGAGCAGCGTGGCGGCGGTCCGGCGCAGCGCGTAGATCTCCGCGATCCGCGCCAGCGGCGCGACGATCGCCTCGATCCCGCCGATGTGGCGGTCGCTGAAGCCGCCGGGCGCCCGCGTCGTCCAGGTCGCGACATGGACCTCGCCATTGGTGAAGACGAGCGGCGTCCCGAAATAATCGGTCACGCCCTCGGCCACGAGGTCGGGCAGGATCGGGAAGTCGAGCGGACAATCGGGATCGGCGAGGTGGCGTCGCACCCGTTCACCGGTCTCATAGATGCGCAGGACCGGGCTCGCGCGGAATATCTCGCGCTCCATGAGGCCGTAGGGCGGGCTGCCGATCTCGACCGCGTGGCCGGGCTGCCAGGTGAACCGCCGCCCCATGATGTTGGGGTGGAGCGTGCGCACGAAGACCGAGGTGCGCCACAGGGGAATGCCGCACGCGGTGAGGCGCTCGCACAGATCGCCGAGGATGCGATCGGACGTCGTCGCCGAGCGGGCGCCCGCGGTGAGCCAGAGGACAACGGGGTCGGTATCGTGCGTCAGGTTCGCCTCCGCGTCAGTCGCGCTTGGGATACGGGCGGCGGACCGGCGGTTCCCCTATGACGTCGCAAGCGCCGCGGCCAGCCGGTCGAGCGAGCCGCTCCAGCCCTGGCCATGGCCGTCGCGGGAGGCGGCGCTGTGGAACTGCTCATGGCGCAGCGTCACCTCGGTGCGGGGGCCGACCGCGCGCAAGGTGACGGTGACCACCGTCTCGTGCCCGGCGCTGTGGGTCGGTCCATTCTCCTCCCAGAATCCAGGTGAAGACGAGCCGTTCCGGGGGCACAACCTCGCGGTAGATGCCGCCGACGATGCCGAGGCTGCCGGACGTGCCCTGCATGTCGATGCGATAGGAGCCGCCGCGCCTGGCGTCAATGTGCCGGACCTCGGCGCGGACGCCGCTCGGCCCGAGCCAGCGTGCAATCAGCGCCGGATCGGTCCAGGCCTTGAAGACGGCCTCGCGCGGCGCCTCGATCATGCGCGTCAGCGCAAAGGTGAGCGCGCCGTCAGCGCCGGCGGCGGGGCTTGCGGGGCTGGGCATGGGCTTTCCTCCTCGGCTTGGGGGTCGGGGGATGCGTCGTGCGCAGATGCGCGGCGAGCCGGTCGAGGCTCTCGCCCCAGAAGCTGCGATAGAATTCCAGCCAGTCCGACGCTGCCGCGAGCGGTGCCGGAGCGAGGCGGCAGCGCTGGTGCTGACCATCGCGCCGGCGCGTGATGAGGGCGGCGTGCTCCAGCACCTTGAGATGGCGCGAGACGGCCGGGAGCGAGATGGCGAAGGGCAGAGCAATCTCGCCGACCGTCGCCTCGCCGCGAGCAAGCTGCGCGAGAATGGCGCGCCGGGTCGGATCGGCGAGCGCGGCAAAAGTCGCATCGAGCGCGGCACGCGGCATGTTTAACTGCTTCTATAATTAACTTACATGTTAAATATCAGGCGCGGCCGTCCCTGTCAAGGCCGCGCGGCCGCGGGCGCCAGCATATTTCCCCTCGCTCCAACGGGGAGAGGGTCGGGGTGAGTGGCTGCGGCCGGCAGGCCGGACTCGTCGAAGAAGTGCAAAAGCACAACCTCGGAAGGGACCGGTCTTATATTATTCGACGACCTTGTCGGCGCGTGCCAGGAGCGTTGGCGGGATAACGAGGCCGAGCGCGCGCGCTGTCTTCAGGTTGATCGCCGTCTCGAATTTCGTCGGGTCCTGGGCGGGAAGGTCGGCCGGCCTCTGGCCGCGCAGGATGCGGTCGGTAAAATACGCCGACTTCTCCACCTGTTCCATGACATCCACGCTGTAGGACACCAGTCCGCCGCTCTCGACGAAGAAGCCGAACGCGTACACGGCGGGCAGTCGCTGACGCCCGGCCGCGTCGATAATCTTGGCGCGATGCTCGATCGTGAAAGGATCGGGCGGAACGATGAGGCCGCCGTCGGGCGTCCGCGCGAAGTCCAAGATCACCCTTTCGATATCTGCTTCTCCTTCGAGCGGCATCTTGATCACGTCGATGCTGAAGCGTGATGCTGCCGCAGCGACCGATTGAAAATAGAAGTCGTAGCCTTTCGTGGTGGTCGCGGGGTGATAGAGAAAGGCTGCTCGGGTGATCTTGGGCGCAACTTCTCTCAAGATTTCGACCCATTTGCTCCCCATGGCAAAGCCGAAATTGGCGATGCCGGTCACATTCCCGCCGGGCCGCGCCATGCTCTCAATGAAGCCATAACCGACGGGATCGCCGACGGACACGAAGACGATGGGAATCGTTTTCGTCAATTGCTGCACCGACAAGACAGCCAGCGGTGATTCGGCGACAATCACGTCAGGCGCCGAAGCGACGATCGCCGCGGCGTAATCCCGGAAGAGATTGGCCTTACCCGACGCGAAGCGGTTCTCGATCTGGAGATTCTGGCCTTCAATCCATCCCAATTCGCGAAGACTCTCTGCGAATTGCGCTTTGATATGTGTGGGATCGCTCTCGGACTGTCCCCGCAATACGGCAACGCGCCGCAGCCGTTGCGATGTCTGCCCGAGGACAGTGGACGGGAGCATCGCCGCGATGCCGCCGACGACAGTGCGCCGCGTCATCCGAATGAAGTGCTGCTGCTCCACGGCAACCCTCTCGGTGAAAGTGCATTCAACCCATCTGTCCGCCATCGCTCGTCCCTGGCAGCCTATTTGACCGATGCATTAATTAACTGGCATGTCCAATATAACGCCCGGCCGCGCGGCCTCGGACGCCTACTCCGCGGCTTTGGCGGTGGGGTGTGGCGAGGTGATGGCGACGAAGGCGCGGTCGAGAGCATCGCCGTCGGGGTCGGCCAAGGCGGCCTCGCGCAGCTTGCGCAGCGCCGCGGCGCCGCCGTCGGGCCGGACCAGGAACGGCACCACGGCGTCGGCGAAGATGCGGCTGTAGTTAGCCCGCGCGCGTCGGTGGGTGTCGCTGTAGCCCTTGAGGATGCGGGCAAGCTCGGCGATCTCGCGCGCGAGATCGGGGGCGGTCGGCGCGGCGCGCGCGATGGCGTCGAGCCATTGCTCGATCGTGCGCTGCTCCTCGGCAAAGCGCAGGGTGCGCCGGCGCCAGCGCTTGAGCCGCGCCAACGTCCACAAACGCACGAAGCCGTTGACGCTGGTGCTCTTGAGCCGCATGCGCAGATGCAGCCGCTCCTTTAGCCCGCGCCGCGTCGCCCAGGCGTCGAGCGCATGCCCGAGCGCGCGCGGCAGCACCGCGGTCACCTCGTCGATGCCGGGCTTCAGGAACTCCGTCACCTCGACCGGCTCGCCCGGCTTGGCGCGGATCTCGGTGCGCATCTTGGCGAAGCGCTCGGGCCGGGTCTTGAGATCGGCGACGCGGATCACGTCCTCGTAGGACATCCAGAGCGCGAGATAGCGCGCGGTGGCGGCGCTAAGCTCGCCGTCGCCGCGGTCGAGCGTGGCGATGCGCCGCGCGCGCTCGTAATAGAGCCTGGCATAGTCGGCGTCCTGGTAATCGACGAGGCGGCGCACGCCTTCCTCGACGATCGGCGCCGCGGCGGCAGGGAAGTCGCGGCCGATGCCGGCGATGAGGCTGGCGATCACGCGCTCGAGCGGCGCGCGGACGCGATCGTCGTGCGGCTGCAACTCGGCCGGGACGCCGTTCTGCCCGATCTCCCAACCCGCCGCGAAGGCCGCGAGATTTGCTTCCACGGCAATGCCTGAATCGCGGATCGCCGCTTCGAAATGCGTGCGCGGGATGGGCAGCACGCCGCTGGAAGCGGCGATGCCGAACAGCACGGCGTTGAGCGAGAGCGCGCGCGTCCGTTGCCCGCGGGTGAGATCGAACAGGATCGGCTTCTTTGCCAGCGCGCGCGCCGCGGCGAGGATGCGGCTGGTGTCGAAGCGCCCGTCGCCCATCGCCGCCTTTTCGACCACGGCATAAATGCGGTGGGTCGCCGCGGCGAGCACGGTACGGTCGGGCGTGACGAAGCCGTTCTCGAGCGCGCGCCCGGCCTCCAGCACTTCCGACGCCAGCATGAGGTCGACGCCGCCGGGGCTCGGATAAAGCGCCAGGAGCGGGCGTCGCCCGGCGAGCGCGGCGTTGGTCTGAGGGAAAACTTCGACATAATAGGTGGTGGCGCCGGTGCGCTGCGCCACGCCGGGGATCGAGGTCGCCTGCACCGGCAGGTCGGCATGCAGCGCCGCCGCGACGAGCCAATCGGTGAGCACGCCGCCGCCTTCGCCGCCCAGCGCCGCGACGAGAACGGTGATCGGGCGCTCGGTCACGGGAGCGCGCTCGCCGCAGGTGCCAAGCGGCGCTGCAGCCAGGTGATGACCGAGCCGCGCACCCGGTCGAGCCAGCGGTCCCAGGCATTGGGGTTCTGCACGATGTCGGCGCGGTAGAACGACGGGCAGAGCGCCGCTGCGTCCGCCACCTCGCCACAGAGGCCACACCCGACGCAGTCGTTGTTGACATGCGCCACCGGGTCAAGCCGCAGCGGGTCGGAATTCGGCTTTACCGTCAGCGACGGGCAGCCCGACAGCCGGATGCAGGAATGATCGCCGGTGCAGGTTTCCTCGTCGACGCCATAGCGCGTGCGCACCACCCGCCCGCCGGCCTCCAGCTTCTTGCGCAGGAGCGGGCGGATGCGGCGCTGGCGCGCGAGCTGGCATTCACCATCGGCGATGATGACTTTGAGCCCGCGGGTGGGGGCGGTCAGCGCCTGGCGCAGGGTGCGCGCCATCTTGCCGACGCCGTAGCTGCGGATCGAGCGCACCCAGCCGACGCCCATCGACTTCAGCGCCTGCTCGATCGTGGCACTCGCCTTGCGCTGTCCGCCCGCGGTGGTGGAGGGCAGGTATTGCTGGCCGGTGGCGGAGCTGTAGCCGTTATTCATGATCAGGAGCACGCCGTCCTGCTGATTGAAGACGGCGCCGGAAACGCCGGTGCTGAGGCCGTTATGCCAGAAACCCCCGTCGCCCATGATGGAGATGACGCGCTTGGAAAACGCCGGCGCGACGCCGGCGGCGCTGGAAAGCCCGAGACCATAGCCCAGCACGGAATTGCCGATATTGAACGGCGGCAGGGTCGAGAAGGTGTGGCAGCCGATATCGGCGGCGACATGGATCTTGCCGACTTCGCGCTCGACGAGCTTGATCGCCGAGAACACCGGCCGCTCGGGACAGCCGACGCAGAAGCCGGGCGGCCGCTTGGGCACCGGCGCGCCGATGAGACGCTGGGCATCGCGCTTCCAGCCCTCGATCTTGGCGAGCTTCTTGCCGACCGCGACGAGATCGACGCCGCGCGGCACCGCCCCTTCGACGAAGCGCGCGATGCCCGTGAGCATCACCTCGGCGATGTATTCGCCGGCCATCGGCAGCACGCTCTTGCCGACGATCTCGGTGTTGACGTCGGCCTTGCGCAGGAGCGCGTTCACGGCCTGCTCGAGATAGTCGGGATTGCCTTCCTCGACCATCAGCACCGCGCGCTTGCCGGCGCAGAACTGCACGATCTCGTCGTTCACCAGCGGATAGGTGACGTTGAGGCAGAGGATCGGGATCTCGGTCTTCCCGAACGCGTCGGCCAGGCCCAGCTCGGCGAGCGCGCGGGCGACGGAATTGAAGAGCCCGCCCTGGCAGATGATGCCGACATCGTCGACCGGCCCGGGAAAGATCTCGTTGAGCTTGTGCCGGCGGACGAAATCGATCGCCGCGGGGAAGCGGTTGGCGATCTTGTCCTGCTCCTGCACATAGGTTGCGGGCGGCAGGCAGATGCGGCCGTAATCGAAATCGGGCGCGGAGATCTGGTGGTTGCGCGACACCGCCGGGCGCACATTGTCCTTGGTCGCGAAGCGGCCGTGGACATGGCAGGCGCGGATGCGGAACTCCATGATGACGGGCGTGCGCGACGCTTCGGAAAGCTCGAACGCCTCGGCGATGAGATCGACGAAGCGGGCGTGGTCGGGCCGCGGATCCATGAGCCACATCGACGACTTCATGGCGAAGGCGTGGGTGCGCTCCTGGATGATGCTGGCGCCCTCGCCGTAATCCTCGCCGACGATGATGACGGCGCCGCCCATGACCCCGGCCGAGGCGAGGTTGGAGAGGGCGTCGGAGGCGACGTTGGTGCCGACCGTCGATTTCCACACCGCCGCGCCGCGCATGGGATAGTTGATCGAAGCGGCCAGCATCGAGGCGGCGCCGGCCTCGTTGGCGGCCGGCGCGAAATGCACGCCCAACTCATCGAGCAGCGGTGCGGCGTCGGAGAGCACGTCCATCAAATGCGACACCGGGGCGCCCTGATAGCCCGTGACGTAGCTCACGCCCGCCTGCAAGAGCCCCTTGGTGATGGCGAGAATGCCTTCGCCCTCGAAGACCTCGCCCGCGCCCTTGCGCAAGAGGGCCACTTCCTTGGTGAAGGAGCGTTCCATCGTTCACCTCAATTTGCCCCTTATTGTAGTAGGATCGGAACGCAAGAGTAAGGGGAGCGCAAGGCCAGATCAGCGGCACGGTGACGGTGGCCGGCATCGTCGATCCATCCTTCGACGCCACTGCAGTGAAGGAGCTCGGGCCCTACAAGTGATCGGAGATGCCGCGTTACGGCAAAACCGCGGTCGCCTCGATCTCGACCAGAGCCGCGGGCTCGACGAGCCGGCTGATTTCGACGGCGGTCATGGCGGGGAAGTGGCGGCCCATGACGCGGCGGTAGGCGGCGCCGATCTCCTTGAGTTTCGCCTCATAGTCGCCGAGATCGCGCATGTACCAGGTCATGCGCACGACCTCTTGCGGGCCGGCCCCGGCGGTGGCCAGCACGGCCAGGATGTTGCGCAGCGTCTGCTCGACCTGGGCGGGAAGGTCCGCGCCGAACGTGCCGGCGGCGTCCATGCCGATCTGGCCCGCGACCCAGATCGTGCGCCCCTCGGCGAGGATGCCGTTGGCAAAGCCCTTGGGGGCGGGCCAGCCGTCGGGCAGCAGGGTTTTCATCGTCCGATCTCCTGGCGCGCGATGATGATCTTCTGCACCTCGCTCGCGCCTTCATAGATGCGCAGCGCCCGGATCTCGCGGTAGAGCTCCTCGACCTTGGATCCGCTGCGCACGCCGAGCGCGCCGAAGATCTGCACCGCCTCGTCGATGACGCGGCTTGCCGCCTCGGTGGCGTAGAGCTTGGCCATCGCCGCCTCGCGCGTGATGCGGCGCTCTTCGACATCGCGCGCCCAGGCGGCGCGGTAGACCAGAAGCGCGCTCGCATCGATCGCCGTCGCCATGTCGGCGAGCTTGGCCTGGATCAGCGGCAGCGCGGTCATCGGCGCGCCGAAGAGCACGCGCGAGCGGGCGCGGCCCAGCGCCTCGTCATAGGCGCGCCGCGCCAGTCCCAACGCCGCCGCCCCGACGCTCGGCCGGAACACATCGAGCGTCGCCATCGCCAGCTTGAATCCATCGCCCGGCGCGCCCAGAAGATGATCGTCGGTGATGCGGCAATCGGCGAATTCCAGCCGCGCCAGCGGATGCGGCGCGATCACCTCGATCCGCTCGGCGATAGTGAGGCCGGGCGTGTCGGCGGGAACGATGAAGGCGGTGATGCCCTTGGTGCCGTGCGCCTCCGGCTCGCTGCGCGCGAACACGACATAGTGGCCGGCGATGCCGCCGTTGGAGATCCAGGTCTTGCCGCCGTCGAGGCGCCAGCCGCCGTCGGTCTTGCGCGCGGCGGTGGCCAGCGCGGCCACGTCGGAGCCGGCCTCGGGCTCGGAGAGGGCGAAGGCGGCAAGGCTCGTCCCCGCCCGCGCCGGCGGCAGGAAGCGGTCGCGCTGAGCCTTGGTGCCGAAGAGCGCGATCGTCGCCGTGCCCAGCCCCTGCATGGCAAAGACGAAATCGGCAAGCGCGGTGTGGCGCGCAAGCCGCTCCCGCATCAGGCAGAGCGCGCGGACATCGATCGCAGCGCCCTCGTCGGGCACGGCATGGCTGCAGCCACCCGGCAGCTCCGAGCGCGCCGGCGATGGCGCGGCAGGCATCGTCGAGCGGGAGCGCCGCCATCTCTTCGAGCTTGGCCGCCGCCGCCCATTCATCGACGCCGGCGGCGAGCGCGCGATGATGCGGGGCGAAGAACGGCCAGGCGAGATAGCTGGTGTCGGCCATCACTTGCCTTCGAAGACCGGCGTGCGCTTGGCGGCGAAGGCCTCGTAGGCGCGGCGGAAGTCACCGGTCGCCATGCAGATCGCCTGCGCCTGCGCCTCGGCGGAGATCGCGGTGTCGAGGTCCATCGCCCATTCCCGGTGCAGCATCGCCTTGGTGATGCCGTGGGCGAAGGTCGGGCCGGCGGCGAGACGCTGTGCCACGGCGTGGGTTTCGGCGACCACTGTTTCGGACGGGAAGAGCGCATTGAAGAAGCCCCAGCGCTCGCCTTCCTCGCCGGTCATGGAGCGGCCGCTGAACAGGAGCTCGGCGGCGCGGCCCTGGCCGATGATGCGCGGCAGCAGCGCGCACGCGCCCATGTCGCAGCCGGCGAGCCCCACGCGCGAGAACAGGAACGCGACCTTGGCCGCGCGGGTGCCATAGCGCAGGTCCGACGCCATCGCCAGGATCGCGCCGGCGCCGGCGCACACGCCGTCGACCGCGGCAAGGATCGGCTGCGGCGCCGCGCGCATCGCCTTGACGAGATCGCCGGTCATCTCCGTAAAGGCCAGGAGCTCCGGCATCGCCATGCGCGTGAGGGGACCGATGATTTCCAGAACGTCGCCGCCGGAACAGAAATTGCCGCCCGCGCCGGTGATGACGACGCAGGTGATGGCCTTGGCATAGCGCAGCGCGCGAAACGTATCGCGCAGCTCGGCATAGGAGTCGAAGGTGAGGGGGTTCTTCCGCTCCGGCCGGTCGAGCGTGATGGTCGCGACGGCACCGTCGCGCTCCCAGCGGAAATGGCGCGGCGCGTAGCCGTCGAGATCGTGGGCGCGCGGCTCGGAACGTTCGTCGGTCATCACATCACCTCGCCGCCGGCAATGATGAGGGATTGGCCGGTCAGCCCGTGCGATTCCGGCCGGCACAGGTACGCAATCGCCGCGGCGACCTCTTCCGGGTCGGTGAGACGGTTCTGCGGGTTGAGCCGTTCGAGCGCGGCGCGCGCGGCTTGCGCGCTGCGGCCGGTCTCGGCCTCGATCACTGCGACCGCCGCGGTGGCCATGTCGGTGGCGGTGAAGCCGGGACAGACGGCATTCACCGTCACGCCTTGGCGCGCGGTCTCCAGCGCCAACGCCCGCGTCAGGCCGATGAGCCCATGCTTGGCCGCGCAATAGGCGGCGGTATAGAGGTAGGGTCTGAGGCCCGCGGTGCTGGCGACGTTGACGATGCGGCCCCAGCCGCGCTCGACCATGCCGGGCAGCGCCAGCCGGCAGCCGAGAAACGCGCCGGTGAGGTTGATCCCGATCACGCCGTTCCAATCCTCGAGCGACAGCTTCGCCACCGGGCGCGACAGCGCGATGCCGGCATTGTTGACGAGGATGTCGATGGGCCCCGCCGCGGCGAAGGCGCTCTCCATCGCGGCGGCATCGGTCACATCGGCCGCGAACCCGGCACAGCCCAATTCTTCCGCGGCGCGGCGCACGGCGGCCGGGTCGCGGCCGGTGATGGTGACCCGCGCGCCCTCCGCGATGAGGCGCGTGGCGGTGGCGCGGCCGATCCCGCGGGTCCCGCCGGTGACGAGGGCATGGCGTCCGCTGAGCGCCGTCTCGCTCATATCACGATCGCCATCTCGGCGGCGGCGCCGCGCGACTCGTTGCGCTCGAGCTGTTCCTTGCCGGCGAGATATTGCTGCGGCCAGACCTGCTCGCGATAGCCCTGCGCCGCCGCCGCGCGCAGGGTGAATTGCGGATCGGAGAGATGCGGGCGCGCCAGCGCGCAGAGATCGGCGCGCCCGCCGGCGATGATGGAGTTGATGTGGTCGGTCTCGAAGATATTGCCGACCGCCATGGTGGCGATGCCGACCTCGTTGCGGATGCGGTCGGAGAACGGCGTCTGGAACATGCGGCCATAGACCG
Source organism: uncultured Alphaproteobacteria bacterium (assembly GCA_963832575.1). Lineage (GTDB taxonomy): Bacteria > Pseudomonadota > Alphaproteobacteria > ATCC43930 > CGMCC-115725 > DATJLY01. The sequence continues at coordinate 783,443 of CAWHUT010000004.1, read as the reverse complement.
GCCGCGCCTTGATCGAGGTCTGGCCGGCGGACACGTCGATGAGGTCGGCGCCCGCCGCCTTGAAGGCGCGCGCGATCTCGACGGCGTCGGCGGGCGTGATGCCGCCCTCGACCCAGTCGGTGGCCGAGATGCGCACCGACATCGGCCGGTCCTGCGGCCACGCCAGGCGCATGGCGCGGAACACTTCGAGCGGAAAGCGCAGGCGGTTGGCGAGGCTGCCGCCATACTCGTCGCGGCGCTGGTTGGTGAGCGGCGTGATGAAGGCGGACAAGCAGATAGCCGTGCGCGGCGTGCAGTTCGAGCAAGTCGAAGCCGGCGCGTGCGCCGCGCCGCGCCGCCGCGACGAAGGCGTCGCGCACGGCATCCATGTCGGCGCGCGTCATCTCGTGCGGCACCTGGTTCGTGGGGCTCCAGGCGAACGGGCGAGGGGGCGATGACCGGCCACGCAGCCGCGTCGTCGAGCGGCACGTCATAGCCTTCCCAGCCGACGCGCGTCGCGCCCTTGGGGCCGCTGTGGCCCAGTTGCAGCGCGATCTTCGCGCGCGAGCTGCTCGTGCACGAAGCGGACGATGCGGGCATAGGCCTCCTCCTGCGCGTCGTTCCACAGGCCGCAGCAGCCGGGCGAGATGCGCCCTTCCGGCGTGACGCAGGTCATCTCGGTGAAGACCAGGCCGGCGCCGCCCATCGCGCGCGCGCCGAGATGCACGAGATGGAAGTCGTTGGGCACGCCGTCGGTGGCGCTGTACATCGCCATCGGCGAGACGACGACGCGGTTCGTCGAGCGTCATGCCGCGCAGCCGGAACGGCAGGAACATCGGCGGCACCGGCGTGTTCCTGCGGCTGGCCGGTGGTGCGCTCGCCGAGCCAGCGCTCGACCCGCTCGAGATAGGCCTTGTCGCGCGCGCGCAGGTTCTCGTGGCTGACGCGCTGGCTGCGGGTCAGGAGCGAATAGGCGAACTGGCGCGGCGGGAGGCGGGCATAGCGCGCGACGTTCTCGAACCATTCGGTCGAGTTGCGCGCCGCCGATTGCAGCCGCAGCACCTCGACGCGCCGCTCGGTCTCGTAGGCGGCAAGCGCCGCGCCAGATCGTCCGGGTGGCGGCCGATGGCGCGGGCGAGCGCGATCGCGTCCTCGAGCGCGAGCTTGGTGCCGGAGCCGATCGAGAAATGCGCGGAATGCGCCGCATCGCCCATCAGCACGACGTTGCCGCTTGACCCAGCTCTTGTTGGAGACGCGCGGGAAACGTCACCCAGTCCGGACTCGCTGGCGAGCAGCTTGCCATCAGCGCCTGGCCTCAGCCACGGCGCGAACAGGCGCCGGCAGAAATCGAGCGTGTGCCGCGGTGTCGGCCCTGTCGAGCCCGGCGGCGCGCCAGGTCTCCTCGCGGGTCTCGACGATGAAGGTCGAGGTGTTCTCGTCGAAGCGGTAGGCGTGCGCCTGGAACCAGCCCCATTCGGTCGCGACGAAGATGAAGGTGAAGGCGTCGAACAGGCGGTGCGTGCCGAGCCAGACGAACTTGTTGCGGCGCCAGTCGATCTCGGGCTGGAAGTGCTCGGCATAGGCTGGCGCGGATGCGGCTGTTGATGCCGTCGGAGGCGACGATGAGGTCGGCATCGGCGAAGGCGGCGAGGTCGGCGATCTCGGTCTCGAACACCAGCTCCGACGCCGAGTTCGCGCGCGCGCTCCTGCAGGATGGTGAGCAGGCGCCGGCGCTCGATGCCGCAGAAGCCGTGGCCGTGCGAGGTGATGACGTGGCCCTTGAAATGGATCTCGATGTCGTCCCAGTGCGCGAAGCTGTCGATGATGCGCTGCCTGGCTCGGCGTCGTCGCCGTCGCGCATGTTCTCGAGCGTCTGGTCGGAGAACACGACGCCCCAGCCGAACGTGTCGTCGGGCCGGTTGCGCTCGTAGACGGTGATGTGGTGCGCGGGGTCCGCCTTCTTCATCAGAATGGCGAAATAGAGCCCCGCCGGCCCGCCGCCGACGCAGACGATCCTCATGACACCTCCAAACCATGCGCGAGGCGGCATCTTTGCGCCAAAGAACGCATGCGGCAAGGGCGCCGGATTGCGGCGTCCATGGCGCCTATGTTGCCGCTCGGGCGCCGAGGCAGCGCACGCGTTCCAGCAGCGCTTCGTTGAAGGCCTGGCAGAACACCTCGGTCACCGAGGCCCATTCGGGCGGCGTCTCGACGCCGCCGAACGCGGGATTGGTATTGATCTCCCAGGTCTGCAGCCTGCCGTCGGCGTCGATCCAGTAGTCGATGCGGCCGTAGTCGATGCGCGCCGTAGCAAACAGACGGGCGACCGCGGCAGCATGGGGATTGGTGGCGAGATACTCGCGCTCCTCGGCGAGCAGATCCGGGTCCTTGAGGTCGGCATATTTGACCACCCAGTTGCGGCTGAATCTGATGTGACGCGGGATCACCCGGCCGGCGATGCAGAAGGCGCCATATTTGCGATGGATGCCGGCGGCATCGGCGGTCTCGAGCCATTCGGTGACGAGGAACTCGTCCCGGCTCACGCCGCTCTCGGCAAAGCGTCCCAATGCAGCGTCGAGCTCGCCCGCATTGTGAAAGACTACGGGCGTCTGATTGGGCCGGAGATGTTCGTTTTCCGGGCGGACGAACACCGGAAAGCGCATCGGCCGGTGGGCATCCTCGAGGCGGAACACGTCGAACCGGTTGTCGCCGCTGTCATGGAGCGTGCGCAAGAGCTCATAGCGCCGCATCGACCGGGTCGGATGGTTGAGCAGCGTTCCCGGCGGCAGCCGCGCCTGCAGCCGCGTCCAGATGCGGGCGGCCTGCGCCGCCATCTGTGCGGTCAGGCGCTCGATGTCGGAGAAGATGTACACGGCGTCGGGCGCCGCCCCCGATTGGAACAGCGCCTCGTAGGACATGGGATGGACCGTACCGCGCATTGCCTTGCCGGCCCCCTCGAGATATCTCCGGATCGTGTAGAGATGCTCGCTGCGCGCGAGGTAGATGATCGGGGCGGGTGCCTCGTGACGCACCTTGGCGCTGCGCGACCGTTTCTCTTCGGCTCTGCGTTCGCTGCGGTTCATTTCGTGTCAGAGGTTGTCCTGGCTGCGCGTCCGCGACGTCGCGGCGGACGGGGAGACGATCGGCGCTGCCTCCTGTATTATGCCAGCCCAAACCAACGAAGGGTAAATGATATGGCCAGCCTTGTCGGGGTGTTTGCTGCCAGCCACGGGCCGCTCGTGGCGCGCGACTGGCTCACCATGCCGGCGCCCAGGCGTGCGCATTTCATCGCCCGCTTCGGCGAGCTGGGGCAGCGGTTCCAGGCGTGCCGGCCCGATGTCCTGATCGAGATCTCGCCCGACCACTGGGAGAATTTCTTCCTCGATAACCTGCCCAATGTCTGCATCGGCGTCGGCGAGGCGCATGAGGGGCCGCCCGAGCCGTTCCTGCGCGATTTTCCGCACAAGCATCTGGTCGGCCATCCGGACTTGGCGGGGCACATCCTCAAGACCGCGCTCGCCGATGATTTCGAGCCGTCGGTGTCGCATCACCTGACGCTCGATCACGGCTTCTGCATTCCGCTGTGGCGCATGGAGCTGCCGCGCGTGCCACCGATCGTCCCGCTCATCCTCAACGACCTGGAGCCGCCGATGATGAGCATCCGCCGCTGCCTCGCCTGGGGGCGGCTGCTGCGCAAGGCGATCGAGTCCTACCCGGCCCCGCTGCGCGTGGCCATTCTCGCTACCGGCGGGCTCAGCCACTCGATCGGCGAGGCGACGATGGGCGCCATCGACGAGGTGTTCGATCACGAATGCCTGCGCCTGTTCCAGGAAGGCGCGGATCAGCCGCTGATCGACTATCTCGAGGACATCCTGCCGCGGATCGGCAACGGCGCGCATGAGGTGCGCAACTGGGTGGTCGCGCACGGCGCCGCCTTAAGCCGCGGCTTCGATCTCATCGACTACGAGCCGGTGCCGGAGGTCTATGTCGGCTGCGGCTATGCGTCGTGGAACGTGACGGCGGCAGCGAAGGCGGCGGCCTGAAGCGCTACGAGTTCCGGCCGAACATGTCGCGCAGCACCGATCCAGCGACCCCGCCGACGATGCCCGCCTGCGCCGTCTGCGCCGGCTGCGCCTCGCCCATATAGGGGCGCAGCGCATGGGCGAGGTTGGGCACGGTGAGCGATTGCAGCCAGACCTTGCCCGGGCCGGTCAGGCGGCCGATGAACAGCCCGTCGCCGCCGAAGAGGGCGTTGCTGATCCCGCGCATGAAGACGACGTCGAAATTGACCGTTCCCTCGAACATGCCGACATGTCCGGGATGCACCTGGAGCGACTCGCCGGCCTGCAGGTCATAGGTCACGATCTCGCCGCCGAGCTCGACCCAGGCGGTGCAGGTGCCGGCGAGCTTCTGCAGCAGGAAGCCGTTGCCCCCGAAGATGCCGGCGCCCAGCGAGCGCTGGAACCCCGTCGACAGCTCCACCCCCTCGGTGGCGCACACGAAGCCGTGGCGATGGATCATGTAGGTGCGGCCCGGCTGCACCTCGACTTCCATGATCGCGCCGGGAATTTTCGCGGCGAAGGCGACGAGCCCGTTGCCGCCCGCGACCACGTACTCGGTCATGAACAGCCCGCCGCCCGAGATCGCGCGGCCGAGGACGCCCCACAGACCCTTGGCGCCGGCCGTCTGGGTCGTGGTGCGGAGCTGGACGTTGTCGGTCATCCACGAGAACTCGCCCGGCTCCGCCACGATCTTGTCGCCGGGCTCCAGACCGATCTGCAACACGGGCAGCGTGGTTCCCGTGATCTTCGATTTCATGACAAATGCTCCTGATTCCGTGGCCCGCGCGATGGTGGACCGATCGGCCCCGGCGCGGCAATAGACAATCGACAGCGGGAATGGTGTGATCGCGCAATGATGGAGCGGCGCACCGCCACGGCAGCTTCGGCGTGAAAAGGCGCGCGCTCGTCATTGGCGGCTCGCTCGGCGGCCTCTTCGCTGCGCATCTCCTGCGCGCGATCGGCTGGGAGGCGGTGGTGTTCGAGCGCATCGGCGACGATCTCGCCAGCCGCGGCGTCGGCATCGGCACGCATGACGCGCTCGACGAGGTGATGCGCCGCATCCTGCCGTTCGCCGGGGCGGCGGGGGTCGCGGTCCGCACTGCCATCTGCCTCGACCGCGCGGGGCGTATCGCGGCGCAGATGCCGATCTTCCGCGTGATGAGCGCGTGGTCGAGCTATTACCGTCCGCTCCGCGATGCGCTGCCGGCGGAATTCTACCGCGCCGGCCAAGCGCTCGTGCGCATCGAACAGGACAAAGGCGGCGTCACCGCCCACTTCGCTGACGGCTCGCGCGAGACCGGCGATCTCCTCATCGGCGCCGACGGCATCCGCTCCACCGTGCGCGAGCAATATCTGCCGGCGGTGCGGCCGGCCTATGCCGGCTATGTCGCCTGGCGCATCATGGCGGAGGAAGCCGAGCTACCGGCTTCGTTTCGCCCGACCCTGGAGTGCTATGGCTTCTGCCTGCCCGAGGGCGAGATGGCGCTCGCCTATCCCGTGCCGGGGCGGGGCGGCGACACCGGCATCGGGCGGCGCGGCTACAACCTCGTGTGGTATCGCCCCGTCGATGGCGCGAGGACGCTGCCGGATCTGTGCACCGACGCCACCGGCCATTGTCACGGCATGGCGATCCCGCCGCCGCTGATCCGGCCCGCGGTGGTGGCGGCGCTGCGAGCCGACGCAGGGGCGCTGCTCGCGCCGGCGTTGGCCGACATCATCGCGGGCACCGAACAGCCGTTCTTCCAGGCGATCTTCGATCTGGAATCGCCGCAGATCGTCATGGGGCGCGTGGTGCTCCTGGGGGATGCCGCCTTCGTCGCGCGCCCGCATGTCGGCGCCGGCGTGACCAAGGCCGCCGTCGATGCCACCTGCCTCACCGATGCTATCGCCGCGGGCGGCGATCTCGATGCGGCTCTCCGGCACTACGAGACGCTGGAATGCCGGCTCGGCGGGGCGCTGGTCGCGCGCGGACGTCGGCTCGGCGCGCAGACGATGTCGGCGCAGACGGGGGGCGACACTTCGCGCGATCCCCTCGCCGTGATGCGCGAATACAGCGGCAGGATCAAGTTCACGCGCGCCGACACGCAAGGCCGCGCCTCGGGCGCGCTCCTGCCCGAGAGGCGCATCGATTATTACTACGACTGAAGCGGCCGCGGCGGCGGCGGCGCGCCCCACGCCTCGGCGCTGGCGCCGGCGAGCGTCCGGACGCGGGCCTCGTCGGCGGCGAGTTCCTGCGCGCTGCCGGAATAGACGATGGCGCCGTTGTCGAGCACGAAGGCGTGATCGGCGATCTCCAGGCTCATGCGCACGTTCTGCTCCACCAGCAGCACCGCCATCCCTTCACGCCGCATCTCCGCGACGATGCGGAACACCTCGCGCACGATAAGCGGCGCCAGTCCTTGCGACGGCTCGTCGAGGATGAGGAGGCGCGGGTTGAGGAGAAGCGCGCGGGCAATCGCCAGCATCTCCTGCTCGCCGCCCGAGAGCTGGCGCCCGCGGTTGGATCGGCGCTCGGCCAGGCGCGGGAACAGCTCGTAGAGCCGCGCCGAGGTCCAGCGTCCGGGACGCTCGAGCGGCACGCGCAGATTCTCGTCGACCGTCAGGTTGGCGAAGATGCGACGGCCCTCGGGCACATAGCCTACGCCCAGCGCGGCGATGCGGAAGGTGGCCAAGCGCGTCGTGTCGATGCCGAAAATCTCGACCCGTCCCTCGCGCGGCGGCGTCAGGCCCATGAGGCTCCGGAGCGTCGTCGTCTTGCCGGCACCGTTGCGGCCCAGGAGCGTGGTGATGGCGCCCTCCGCCACCTCGATACTGATGCCGTGCAGGATATGGCTCTTGCCGTAAAAGGTATGGAGGCCGGAGGCCGTTAGCGCCGCGCTCATGCCGCCTTGCCGAGATAGGCGGCCTGGACCGCCTCGTTGGCCGCGATCTCCGCCGGCGTGCCTTCGGCCAGCAGCGCGCCCTGGTCGAGCACGGTGATGCGGTCGGCGAGATGGAAGACGACGCGCATGTCGTGCTCGATGAGCACGATGGTGAGATTGGCCTCGCGGTGCAGGCGTCGCATGAGCTGGGTGATGTCGTAGGTCTCCTGGTCGCCCATGCCGGCGGTGGGCTCGTCGAGCAGCAGCAGGCGCGGGCGCAGCGCCAGCGCCATCGCGATCTCGGCGCCGCGCTGGTCGCCATGCGCCAACTCGCCGACGAGCCGGTCCGCCTTGCCCCCAAGCCCGGCCAGCGTCAGCGTCTCCTCGACGCGGCGGTCGCGCTCGGCGGCAACGGCGCGACTGATCCACGGGCGCAGGCGCAAGCCTGACGCCGCCTCGACGCCGATGCGGACATTCTCGCGCACGGGAAGCTCGGGAAAGATCTCGGTGATCTGGAACGTGCGCGCCATGCCGAGCGCGACCCGCCGGTGCGGGGGAAGCGCGGTCACGTCGCGCCCGTCGAAGCGGACCTTGCCGCTCGTTGGCGGAAAGAAGCCGCTGATGAGGTTGAAGAAGGTGGTCTTGCCGGCGCCGTTCGGGCCGATCACGGCGTGCAGCTCGCCGTCGGCGACGCTCAAGGACACCTCGCGCACGGCAACGAGGCTGCCGAAGCGCTTGGTGACGCTCTCGACCTCGAGCAGACTCACGCCGCGGTCCGCCGCTGCAGGAAGCCCAGGAGGCCGCGCGGGAAGAACAGCACGACCAGCACGAACAGAAGCCCGACGAACGACATCCAATTGACGGTGATGCTCGAGAGATAGATCCTGCAGCACTACGAACACGGCCGCGCCCAGCAGCGGCCCCCAGAACGTGCGCATGCCGCCCATCACCGCCATGATCACGAAGTCGCCGGAAAGGCTGTAATGCAAGTCCATCGGGTCGGCGAAATTGTTGAGCGAGCGCATAAAGCGCGCCGGCAATGCTGACGAAGAAGCAGGAAAGGGTGAAGGCGATCCAGATGTGCAGCTCGACGGGGATGCCGAGGAAGCGGGCGCGGCGCTCGTTCTCGCGGATCGCGACCAGGGTGTGCCCGAAAGGCGAGTGCAGCAGGAGCGCCATGGCGGCGATGGTGAGCGCGAAGCAGGCGAGAACGAAAAAATAGAACGCAGTGGAATTGCCGAGAATGTCGATCGAGGTAAAGCCGAGATGGAGCGGCTGGCGCGAGAAGCCACGCAGCCCGTCGTCGCCGCCGGTAAGCGAGCTCCACCGGAAGGCGATGTAGTAGAACACCTGGCCGAAGGCGATCGTGACCATGGCGAAATAGACGCCGCGGCGATGCACGATGAGCGCGCCGAGGATCGCGCCGGCGATCCCGCCCAGAAGCATCCCCAGAAGGAGCGCCAGCGGCGTGCTCGCGGCGAGGTATTTCAGCGTCAGGCCCGCGCCATAGGCGCCGAGCCCGAAATAGGCGGCATGGCCGAACGACAGAACGCCGGTGAAGCCCAGCAGGAAGTTGAGCGACATGGCGGCCAGGCCCAGCACCAGCACGCGCGTGCCGAGCGCGGTGTAGCCGCCGAGCATACGGCATCCAGTAAGGCGCCAGCAGCAGAACGGCCCAGATCGCGCACGAGCACGCACTGAGCGGGCGCCGACGCTCTCATGTCAGCAGGCCTTCCTCGCCGAGGAGGCCGCGCGGCCGCACCAGCAGCACCACCGCCATCAGCACGTACATGACCGCCTCGCTCGCCGAGGGAAAGAACACGGCGGTCACGCCCGAGGCGACGCCGATCAGCAGGCCGCCGAGCAAGGTGCCGGGCAGGCTGCCGACGCCGCCCACGATGATGGCGACGAAGCTCGGCATTAGCAGCCCCGCGCCCATCGTCGGCTCGAGCCCGAGCTGGCCGCCCGCAAGCACGCCGCTCAGCCCGGCCAGGAAGATGCCGAGGGCGAAATTGAACGAGCGCAGCAGCGCCGACATTGACGCCGAGCGCGGCCACCGTTTCCAGATCGAGCGTGCCGGCGCGGATCCGCACGCCCACCCGCGTAAAGCGCAGCAGCACGAACAGCAGCGCTACCACCACAACCACCACCCCGACCATGAACAGCCGATACCCGGTGATGAAGAAGAGGCTCGCGCTCAGCGGCTGCGCGAGGAAGGCCGGAATCGTCACCGGCAAGCCCTGCGCACCCCAGATGAAGCGGGTGCCGTCCTCGAAGATGAATGCGAACCCGAAGGTGAGGAGCAGGCTGTAGAGCGGGTCACGGCCATAGAGCCTGCGGATCAGCACCCGTTCGATGACGATGCCCAGGAGCGCCGCGAGCAGGGTGCCACGATGAGCGCGCCCCAGAAGCCGAGATACGGCGCCAGCGAATAAGCGATGATAGCCGCCGATGACGAGGAACCCGCCATGCGCGAAGTTGATGACGCCGCTCAGGTTGAGGATGAGCGACAGCCCGAGCGCCATCAGCACGTAGAAGGCGCCGATGATGAGCCCGTTCGTGACGTTGAACAGCAGAAGCTGGGTCATGGCGCCGGGCGCGGCGGCTCCCTCCGCGGGAAAGGGGAAGCGCTAGCCTCGCTCGCTCACGCCGGCCACTGCACTTTGCAGCCGGTCGCGTCTTCCGGCGGCGCGGTCTTGTCGCCGGGCACGACGTCGTTGACCTTGAACAGGTCTTCCGGGTCGCTGGCACCCTTGGGCACGACCTCGCCGACGAAGGCCGAGGTCATGAGCTGGTGGTCGCCCTTGCGGTAATAGCATTTGTTGGGCTGCAGCTTGATGTCGGGCGGCAGCTCGAAATCGGCGAGCGCCTTGGCGAGCGTCACCGCATCGAGGCTCTTTTCGCGGTTGGCGACGGCGGCGTAGCTGTGGACCGAGACATAGCCGAACCAGTGCCGCGCCGTCGGCACATGGCCGTCATTGCGCTTGCGGATCGCCGCGACGAACTCTGCGAGCCCCGGTATATTGGGCTGCTTCCAGTACCACTCGAACATCCACACGCCGATGCGCGCCTCCGGCGGCAGCGCCTCGACCGACTCGAGCTCCTGCTGCGTGCCGGCAACGTGGATCTGCTTGTTGATGCCGAACTGCACGATCTGCTTGAGGCAGTTCACCATGTCGGAGCCTTGCACCAAGAGCAGCAGCACGTCCGGGTTGGCGGCGCGCGCCTTGATCAGATAGGCCGAGAAATCGCTGGTGCCGAGCGGCGTGAGCTCGTTCCCGGTGACGGTGCCGCCGAGCTTCTTCAGATTGTCGGCGCAGGCCTCCTGGAGCGTGTGGCCGAAGGCATAATCCGGCGTGATGAAGTGCCACTTCTTGCCGTATTTCGTGAAGAGCAGCGTCGAGATGGAGTTGGCCTCCATCCGCGTCGTGTTGCAGACGCGATAGACGTTCCATTTGCAGTCGGTGCCGGTGATCGGGTCTGTGTGGCCGCCGGAGACGATGTGCAGCACCTTCTTCTCGTTCGACACCTGCGCGATCGCCTGGGCGATGGCGGAGTTGACGTCGCCGATGATGAAGGAGACCTGGTCGCGGTCGATGAGCTTGCGTGCCTTCTGCACGCCGGTCCCGACATCGTTGGCGGAATCCTCGACCAGGAGATCGAGCGGGCGCCCGAGAACGCCGCCTTTGGCGTTGACCTCGTCGACGGCGAGTTTCGCCCCCATCACCTCGTTCCGGGCGACGGCGGCATAGACGCCGGTGAGCGGATCGACCATGCCGATCTTGAGCGGCGTCGCGCCGCGCGCGGCGATGATGAAGGGCGAGGCGAGCTGGACAATTCCCGCCGCTGCCGCAGTTTTGATGATCGTGCGGCGGCCGATCGCCGCGACGGCGGGCTTGCCGATTTTCATGCTGTGCGCTCCCCCGTGGTGCCGGCGCTTCGCGCGCCGGACGTGCTATCGCAGCGCCAGCCTAAGCGCACCTTTATCCGAGTGCAAGCCGGGCGGCGAATGCCGCTTCAGGGTGTTGCGTGCTCCTGGAATTCGCGTGGGGCCGGGTCGCCCCAGGGTCCGCGCGTGCCCTCGCCGGCCTTGGCCAGCGTCGGGGTGTGGTGGATATTGATGCGGTCGGAATCGGTCCAGTGTTCGTGCACGCGCCCCCAGGGGTCGCACCAGTAGTCGTAGACTTGGCTGCCGAGATGATGCCGGCCGATGCCCCACATGTGCTTGTACTTGCCCTTCGTGCGCAGGTGGTCGTGGCCCATCATCACGTCGTCGATATCGCGCACCTCATAGGAGAAGTGGTTGAGGCCGGTGCGCTCGCCGGCGATGCAGAAGAGCGTATGGTGGTCGACGAAATCCTCGCCCCGGTCGCAGCGGTTGAACGAGCCGACGATCGTGTCGGGATCGCCGCTATAGACCTCGTCGGAGCGCAGGAAGCCCAGGGTGCCGCGGTACCATTCCAGCGCCTTCTTGAACTGGCGCGTCATGATCACGCCGTGGCCCATCCGCATCACCTGCGCCGGGCCGCGCTTCAGGCGGTTGAGGTCGCCGGCGCGGCGGGCGCGGTCCGTGGCGAGATTAAGGGGGTTGTTGGTGAGCGGCAGCTTCGCCACCGGCTCCAGCCCGTAGACCACCTCGATCTGATAGCCGTCGGGGTCTTTCAGGCGCACGCGCCTGCCCACCGCCGGGCTCGTCCAGATGCTCGATGCCGCTGGCGCCCTCGATCTTGGCGAGCTTGGCGAGGTCTTCCTCGCTCGCGGCATGAAAGGCCATGCCGACATAGCGGGACGGGCCGAGCTCGGTGACGTGCAGGTGGTGCGCAGGGATCGGTCCCCCGCATGTAGAGCGCCTTGCCGGTGCGGGCGGCCCGGACCATGCCGAAATCGGTCAGGAACTCCTCCGCGACGTCGAGATCGGGCGACTGCAGCCGCCCCCAGGCGATGTCGGCGACTTTGATGGTGGGCATGGTTCTCCTCCCGCGTTGGGACCGGCTCCCGCGGTGATCCTGGCACGGACTCGGGCGCCGGTTCAAGGCTGAGCCGTAGCCGCTTGCGCCATAATTCGCCGCCGTCCCGCCCGGACCGCGCTCGAAGGATGCATCCGAAGAGATGTTTCTATTAATTTTCAGTATATTATATTGTTCAATTAAATTGAGATTTTAGCTCATGGCATCGTCTTGCGCCGCCGACGCAGGCTGGACGGCAGGGCAAAATGTCGGCAATTTCCGGCCGCTACGCGGTTTTTGCTTGCTCAAAGCAAGGGCCAGTTCCAATTTCACGGTGCGGGCGCACGGCCCCACTCGGAGGAGACGGATGAAACCTCGCGACAGAGCGGCTGAGAAGGCCCGGCGCTCGAAGCCAGCGGGCAAGAACGGCTTCGGCCGCCAAGAACATTGCCGCGACCAAGAAAGTCGCCCCGTTACAGAGAGCCGCGCCGGCCAAGCGGTCTTCTACGCCGCCCAAGCCTGTTCTCGCCTGCGCAAGCCCGAGCCCAAGCCGGCGCCAAAGCCTGTGGCGGCGACGGCAAAACCCCCGGTGCTGCCGTCGAAGCCGGCTGCCAGCGGTGGTCCGCGAAGACGCCGCCGGCACCCGCCGCCGCCGCCGCCCCGGCCAAACCAGCGGCAGCCCCGCCGCGTCCGGCCGCGGCGCCCAAGCCGGCGGGCCCGTCCGATTCGGCGGCCCGGCTCGCCAGCGCCCAGCAGGCGGAGGAACGGCGCAAGGCAGCCACACGCAAGCTCTTCGCCCGCCTGCGCTCGCTCGAGGCGATCGTCGGCGCCGACCTGCGCAAGCGCGGCAGCCTGCTGCTCTCGCAGGCGGTCGATCAATGGTATGCCGAGGCGATCAGCGCCACGGCCAGCGACGTCACCATCACCAACGCCGCCCGGGCGGTCATCTCGCAGCTCTGACGCCGGCCGGCGTCGCCGTTCAGGGGCGACGGGCCGGGCGGGGCGAGCCCGCCGCTATTGCGCGGCGATGTGCTTGAACAGGGTCACGCCGCGCACGAGATCGACGGCGCGGACGAACTGATAATCCGCATCCGTGCCGAACGCGTTGGCGTCGAGCGCATTGGCGCCGAATCCTGGCACCGGCGTCGCCCCGGGTGGAATGTTGGGAGCTGCCGGCTTGGCCGGCACCACCACCGGGGCCGTTGGCTTGCCGGCGGTCGTCGTGGTGTCGGCCGACGGCGTCGGCGGCGCCTCGTTCTTGAAGGCGCCGGGCAGATCGGCCTCGCGCAAGCTGCCGGCCGATCGCCACCTTCTCGATCGTCGCCGGCTCGACCACCACGTCCGGCTCGATCCCCTTGGCCTGGATCGAGCGGCCGGAGGGCGTGTAGTAGAGCGCGGTGGTGAGCCGGATGGCGCCGCCGCTCTCGCTTCACCGGCAGCACGGTCTGGACCGAGCCCTTGCCGAACGAGCGGGTGCCCAGCAGCACGGCGCGGTGGTCGTCATGCAGCGCACCCGCGACGATCTCCGAGGCCGAGGCAGAGCCGCCGTTGATCAGCACCACCATGGGCAGGCCATGCAGGAGATCGTGATTGGGCTCGGCGTCGAAGGTCCGGTTGTCCTGGGGCAGGCGGCCCTTGATCGAGACGATGCCGCCTTGATCGAGGAAATCGTTCGAAACTGCCACCGCCTGGTCGAGCAACCCGCCGGGATTGTTGCGCAGGTCGAGGACGAGGCCGGCCAGCTTTCCGTTCGCCTGCTGGCGCATCGTCGCGATCGCCTGTTCGAGCCCGCTTGCGGTGCGCTCCGAAAAGGAGGTGATGCGGACATAGCCGATATCGCTGTCGGCAAGATGGGACTTCACCGGCTCGACCTTGATCTCGGCGCGGGTGAGCGACAGCTCGAACGGGTCCATCCCCTCCCGCCGCAGCGTCAGCTTCACCGACGTTCCGATCGTCCCCCGCAGCTTGTCCACGGCCTGCTGCAGCGTCATGTCGTTGACCGCCGCGCCGTCGATCGCGAGGATGAGGTCGCCGGGCTTGATCCCCGCACGCGCGGCGGGCGTGTCGTCGATCGGCGAGATCACCTTCACGAACTGATTTTCCATCGTCACCTGCATGCCAAGACCGCCGAACTCGCCGCGCGTCTCGACCATCATCTCGCGGTATTCCTTGGCGTCGAGATAGCCCGAGTGCGGATCGAGCGCGGCGAGCATCCCCTTGACCGCGCCCTCGACCAGCTTCTTGTCGCTCACGGGCTCGACATAGTTGGCCTTCACCTGGTCGAAGACCTCGTTGAAAAGGCTGGGGGTGACGGTCGGGTCCGTGTCGGGAGCGGCGCGGGTCGACAGGCTGGCGAACGGCAGCAAGCCGATGAGGACGACCGAGGATGCGAGCTGGACGATGCGCATGGAACAACTCTTGCCATGGGTTGCCGGAAAAGGGGGCCCGGCTGGAGCCGAGCTTACTCGTCCGCACCGCCAGCGAAAAGCCCCGCCGAGCCGGCGAAGGTGCGTTGCGGCACTATGCTCGTGCGGGTCACAGCATCTGTGGATTTCCCGCAACCACACGGATGCTGCCAAGGGCAGGGCCGTCGGGGCGCCCGAACAGGATCACGTCGCCATAGCGTTCCAGCACATAACAGTTCTCCGCTCCGCTGCCGACATGGGGCAGTTGCGAGCACACCTGCCCATCGGGGAGGACGCGCCAGGTGCCGGTGTCCGCCAACGACGGCTCGCGCAGGCGCGCGACCCCATCGTTGGTAAAGAACACCCCGTAGGGGACCCCGTTGTCTGTGACGCCGATCGCGGTGTTGTTGGCCAGAAGGGCCAGGGCATCACTGGCCGAGAGCCGCACTGCCGCCCCCGGCGCCGCGGCCGGCGCAGTGCTGCTGCCGGAGTATTCGGGCGCGGCGGTGCCCGGCGGCGCGACGAAGGCGCCGCTGACGGGAGGTGGCGGGGGCGACGGCGGGTTGGACGCGAACGGCTGCGGCAGGTAGCCGCAGGCAGCGAGAAGGCAAGCGGCCGGCACGCTGCACAGAAGAACACGAAGGGTCACGCGCACGATCGCCCCCAGGCACTGGCGCATGCCCGGACAACGCGGTGCAGGGCGTACCGGTTCCCGCACGGCGCGATGGTGGGCGCCGCCTGTTTGGCCCGGGGGTTGTCGCCTATTCCGCCGCGGTGGCGGCGGGGACGGGAGCGCGGAAGGCCTCCAGCAGCGCCGCCTCGCGCGCCTTGGCGGCGGCGACGTTGCGCTCCTTCACGTGGCCGAAGCCGCGCATCCGCTCGGGCAGGCGGGCGATCTCCACGGCGAGCGCATGGTTCTCGGGGGCAAGGCCGGCAATGAGCTCGCGCACGACGGTTTCGTAGGCGGCGATGAGGCCGCGCTCCATCCGCCGCTCGGCGCTGCGGCCGAAGGGATCGAACGCGGTGCCGCGCAGCCATTTGAAGCGCTGCAGCACGGTAAAGGCGCGGAACATCCACGGCCCATAGGCGCGCTTGCGCAGGTGCCCGGTGTCGGGATCGCGGTCGGCGAAGAGCGGCGGCGCCAAGTTGAACTCGAGGCGGATGTCGCCCTCGAATTGCTGCCTGAGCTTGGCGAGGAAGGTGCCGTCGGTATAGAGCCGCGCCACCTCGTATTCGTCCTTGTAGGCCATGAGCTTGAAGAGCCCGTGCGCCACCGCTTCGGCGAACTCGCCGTGGCCTCTCGCGCGCGTCTTTTCCGCCTCGGCCACTTCGGTCACGAAATCGCGGTAGCGCCGCGCGTAGGCCGCGTCCTGATAGGCCTCGAGATAGGTGCTGCGGCGTGCGACGAGCGCGCCCAGCCCTTGCGGCGGCGGCGCCTCGGCGGGATGGGCCGGGTGGAGGAACGCTTCGAGCGTCGCGTGATCCTCCGCCGCGAGCCGGCCCCAGGCGAAGGTGTGCTTGTTCGCCTCGACGGTGACGCCGTTCAATTCGATCGCGCGCTCGATCGCGGGCAGGCCCAGCGGGATGAGGCCCTTCTGGAAGGCATAGCCGAGCATGAAGAGATTGGTGGCGATCGAATCGCCCATGAGCGCGGTGGCAAGCCCGGTCGCATCGACGAAGGCGACGCTGCCCTCGCCGGCGGCGGATTTGAGCGCGCGCTCCATGGTGCGCGCCTCGAACTCGATGTCGCCGTCCATGACGAAGGCGGCGGTCGGCTGCAGGTCGCTGTTGACGATGACCCGCGTCACGCCGTGCTCGATGCAGCTCAAGGCCGCGGCGCCGGCGGCCACCACCATGTCGCAGCCGAGCACGAGGTTGGCGCCGCCCGGCGCAATGCGCACGGAATTGAGGTCTTCGGGCGCGGCGGCGATGCGCACATGGCTCATCACCGCGCCGTTCTTCTGCGCGAGCCCGGTGAAGTCGAGCACCGTGCAGCCCTTGCCCTCCAGATGCGCGGCCATGCCGATGAGCGCGCCCACCGTGATGACGCCGGTACCGCCGATGCCGGTGACCAGGATGCCGTAGGGCTCGGTGACGGTGCGCGGGGCGGGGAGCGGCAGGTGCGACAGCGGATCGTGCTCGGTTGCGGCGAACTGGCGCTCGCTCCGGCGCGGGCGCCCGCCATGCACGGTGACGAAGCTCGGGCAGAAGCCCTTGAGGCAGGAGAAATCCTTGTTGCAGCTCGACTGGTCGATGGTGCGCTTGCGCCCGAACTCGGTCTCGAGCGGCTTCACCGAGACGCAGTTCGACTGCTCCGAGCAATCGCCGCAGCCTTCGCACACGGCATCGTTGATGAAGACGCGCTTGGGCGGATCGGGATAGAGGCCGCGCTTGCGGCGCCGGCGCTTCTCGGCCGCGCAGGTCTGGTCGTAGACCAGCACAGTGAGGCCTTCGAGCTCGCGCAGATCGCGCTGCACGCGGTCGAGATCGTCGCGGTGGCGCACCTCCACGCCCGGCGCGAAGCCGGCATCGATCGGATATTTCTCCGGCTCGTCGGTGACGACGACGATCTTGCGCGCGCCGGCGGCAGCGACATCGCGGGTAATCCCGGCGACGCTGGGATGGCCTTCGACCGGCTGTCCGCCCGTCATCGCCACCGCGTCGTTGTAGAGGATCTTATACGTGATGTTGACGCCGGCGGCGGCCGCGGCGCGGATCGCGAGCAGGCCGCTGTGCTGATAGGTGCCGTCGCCGAGATTCTGGAAGATGTGCTTGTCGCCGCTGAAGGGCGACTGACCGATCCACGCCGCGCCTTCGCCGCCCATGTGCGAGAAGGTGGCGGTGTTGCGCGCCGGTATCCACTGCGCCATGAAGTGGCAGCCGATGCCGGCCAGCGCGCGGCTGCCGTCGGGCACGCGCGTCGAAGTGTTGTGCGGGCAGCCGGAGCAGAAGAACGGCGTGCGCTGCGTCTTGGCCAGGGGGATCTCGGTCAGGCGCGCGAAGGATTCGAGCCGCGCCAGGCGCTGCTGCAGCGCCGGACTGTCCGCGCCCAGCCGCGCCAGGCGCCCGACCACCGCATGCGCCACCATCGTCGGGCCGATCTCGCCCGCGCTCGGCAGCAGCGGCGCGCCCGTCTCGTCGGTCTTGCCGACGACGCTAGGCCGGCGGTCGGCGGGCATGTTGTAGAGGATGCGGACGAGCTGGTCCTCGACGAAGCCGCGCTTTTCTTCGACCACGAGCACGTCCTCAAGCCCATCGGCGAAGCGCCGCGCGCCTTCGGCCTCGAGCGGCCAGGAAAGTCCGACCTTGTAGATGCGGATGCCCAGCGCCGCCGCCGCCTCGCCGTCGATGCCGAGCTCGGCCAGCGCCTGGCGCACATCGAGATAGGCCTTGCCGGTGGCGATGATCCCCAGGCGCGCATGCGGGGGATCGATGACGATGCGGTCGATCGCGTTGGCGCGGGCGAAGGCCGCGACGGCCGCCATCTTCGGCCCGTGCAGCCGCCGCTCCTGCTCGAGCGGCGTGTCGGGCCAGCGGATGTTGAGGCCGCCCGGCGGCAGCTCGAAATCCTGCGGCCACACGATCTCGACGCGGCCCGGATCGGCGATGGCCGAGGCCGAGCTTTCGACCGTCTCGGCGATCGCCTTGAAGCCGACCCAGCAGCCGGAAAAGCGCGACAGCGCGAAGCCGAGCAAGCCGAAATCGAGATAATCCTGCACCGTCGCGGGGTTGAAGATCGGCATCATCGCCGCGGCGAAATTCTGCTCGCTCTGATGCGCCGTGGTCGAGGACTGGCAGCCGTGATCGTCGCCGGCCAGGCACAAGACGCCGCCATAACGCGCGCTGCCGGCAGCGTTGCCATGCTTCAGCACGTCCATCGAGCGGTCGACGCCGGGGCCCTTGCCGTACCAGATGGCGAAGACGCCAGCGACCTTGGCGCGCGGGAAAAGCGCCACCTGCTGGCTGCCCCACACCGAGGTCGCGGCGAGGTCCTCGTTCATTCCGGGCTGGAAACGAATATCGTGCGACGCCAGATGCGGGCGCGCCTGCCACAGCGCATAGTCGTAGCCGCCGAGCGGCGAGCCGCGATAGCCGGAGATGAAGCCGCCGCTGGCGATCCCCTGCGCACGGTCGCTGTTGCGCTGCAACAACGGCAGCCGCACCAGCGCCTGGATGCCCGAAAGATAGATCCGACCCGAGGAGAGCGTGTATTTGTCCTCGAGCGTGACGGAAGAAAGGTCCATGCCCGGCTCCTCCGGGGCGTTGATTACGGACTCTATGAACAATGGCCGGGTCTGACAATCCCGCTTGCCACTGTCGCGAATTATTGATCGTATTTGATAAATCGGGCGGTTTGCCGAACAGCAATCGACCCGGCGCGGCGCCAAACAGGCGTTTTCTTGCGCCCCTTGCGGTTAAGGATGACGTGACGGACGTCGAACCCCTGTCGTGGAGCGCTGCCGGCGGCGATGCGCCGGTGCTGTCGGCGCTCGTCGTCGCGCGCAACGAGGAGGCGCGGCTGGGGTCCTGCCTCGATTCGCTGCGCTTTGCCGACGAGATCGTGGTCGTGCTCGACCGCTCGACCGACGGCTCGGCCGCGATCGCCGCGAGCACGGCGCGCGTCTCGTCGAGGGTGCCTGGGAGATCGAGGGCGAGCGCCGCAACGCCGGCATCGCCGCCTGCCGCGGTGCGTGGATCCTCGAAGTCGATAGCGACGAGCGGGTCACCCCGGAGCTCGCGGCCGAGATCCGCATCGCCATCGCCGGGCTCGGCGATGGCTATTTTCTGGTGCCGATGGCCAACCACATCGGCGGCCGGCTCGTGCGCCATGGCTGGGGCGCCTATAACGGCGTCGCGCGCAAGACGTCGCTCTTCCATCGCGGCGCCAAAAGTTGGGGCGACGGCCGCGTCCATCCCAAGATCGAGCTCAGCGGCGCGCGGCGCGAGCTCCATGCCAGCATGGACCATTTCGTCTATCGCGACGTCTCCGACATGCTGCGCCGGCTCAACCGCTATACCGACCTCGCGGCGCTCGATGCGCTCGAGCGCGGGCCGGTCCCGGGGCTGGCCCGCTCGGTGCGGCGGATGTTCAGCCGGGCCTGGAAATCCTATGTCGCCCGCCGCGGCTATCGCGAAGGCGCCTAGGGCGTGGCGCTTGCCATGCCGTCGGGCCTCTATCCGCTGCTGATCTATCTCAAGGTGGCGACGCGCCGGGCGGGCGGGGGCGAGACATAAAGTGCGGCGCGCCGTTGCCTCGCGCCCGCGATTGCGCCTAGACTGTTGCAACGCAGCAGGCGCGCGTTAACGGTTTCACGTCATACTTGCACCGGCCCTTGTCGAGCATTCTCGTGCATCAACGCAAAATCGCGACGGTGTTCTTCCTGGCGGCGCTGGCGCTCGCGCGCGCCCTGACGGCTGCCGGCGCCGACGAGATGCCGCCGCCCGCAGACCTGGCCTTGTCGTCGACGGCGGAGACCGTCTATGCGCAGGCGCGGCCACGCCTGCTGCAGATCCGCACCCTGGTCGCGGCCGCCGGACGCCAGTCCGTCATCGGCTCCGGTTTCGTTGTGAGCCCCGATGGACTGGCGATCACCAACTATCACGTGGTGTCGCAATACGCGCTGGAGCCGCAGACCTATCGGCTCGAATACGCCATGGCCGACGGCGCGCACGGCAAGCTCGATCTCATGGCGATCGATGTCGCCAACGACCTCGCCGTGGTCCGTCTCGACCGCCGCGATCCCGACTATTTCCGTTTCGCCGACCGCGCGATCGCCGGCGATCTGCCCAAGGGCGAACGGCTGTTCTCGATGGGCAATCCGCTCGATCTCGGCTTCACCATCGTCGAGGGCACGTATAACGGGCCGGTCGAGCGGATCTACAACCAGCGCCTCCATTTTTCCGGCGCGCTCAATCCCGGCATGAGCGGCGGCCCGACCGTCACCGCCGAGGGCAAGGTGGCCGGCATCAACGTGGCGCACATGCTCGGCGGCGAGCTCGTGAGCTTCCTCGTGCCGGCGCGCTTTGCCGCGGCACTCGTCGCCCGCGCGGAGGCGCAGACGGCGCCGCCCAGCGATTTCACGGCGGAGATCGGCCGCCAGTTCGTGCAGTGGCAGGCAGGGCTCTACCATTCGTTCGATACGCTCGGCTTCCACCCCGTGGCGCTCGGCGATTATCAGGCGCCCGAGAGCGCGGCGCCGTGGTTCTCGTGCTGGGGCCGCACCAATGCCGGGCAGGTGCCGATGCCCCGGGCCGTCGTCGATACCAGCCTGTGCGACAGCGACACGCAGCTTTTCATCGCCCACGACCTCGATACCGGCTTCATCCGCGTCGTTCATTCCTACGTCAAGAGCCGCTCGCTGAACCAGTTCCAGTTCGCTGCCTTCCTGTCGCAGCAGCTGCGGCCGGGGTTCGGGCACGGCTGGTCGCGCAAATGGCTGACGCGGCAGCGCTGCCATGAGGATTTCGTCGCCGCGGGCGCGGGCAAGGCGCCGCTCCGCACGGTGTGGTGCGCGCGCGCCTATCGCGCGTTCCCTGGCCTTTATGACGTGTCGTTGACGACCGTGACGCAGAACAGCGGCAGCGAAGCGCTGGTCTCGCACCTGGCCATGCAGGGCGTGGTCTATGAGAGCGCCGTAGCGCTCGGCAAGCGTTTTCTCGAAGCGGTGCGATGGACCCGGTGATCTGGATCGAGGTGCTGTCGCGGCACCGCCACGTGCTGTCGCGCGCGCGCTGCGCGGGCCGGGTCGTGCGCATCGGCCGCGCCTATAGCAACGATGTCGTCGTCGACGACCCCTACGTCGCGCCCGAGCACGTCCATATCCTGCACGACGGGGACGGCGGCCTCGTGGTGGAGGATCTTGGCAGCCACAACGGGCTCTTCGCCGAGCACGGGCAGGAGCGCGTGGCGCGGCTCGTCCTCGGCGGGGAGGCGGTCTTCCGCATCGGCCATACCCTTTTGCGCGTCCGCACCGCCGACCATCCCGTCGGCGCCGAACGTGTCGCCGCGGCACAGCGGCGCCTGTGGCCGGGGGTCGTCGCCGCCGGAGTGGCGGTGCCCGCCATCGCCGCTGCGCTGATCTGGATGGCCGATTATACCGAGGCGCGGGTGGTCGACTATGTCGTGCCGCTGGTTGGCGTCGCCGTGGTGGTCGCGCTTTGGAGCGCGCTCTGGGCGGTGGTGTCGCGCATCTTCGCCGGGCAGGCGCGGTTTGCGGCCAACCTGCTGGCCGGCCTCATCGCCGCCTTGGCCGTCGAGGCGTGGTATGCGCTGAGCGACGTGGGCGCCTTCGCTTTTTCGTGGAACGCGCTCGCGACCTATCGCTATGTCGGGTTCTGGTGCATCCTGGCGCTCGCCGCCTACGTCCATCTGCGCCAGATCAATCCGGAACGCGGGCTCGTGAAGGCCGCGGTCGTGGCGGCGCTGCTGGCCTTCACCGTCGCGGTGCAGATCCTGGTGCAGCTCGATCCGAGCTCAGGCCTGCAGGAGAGCTACGTGCGCCTGCTCATGCCGCCCGCCTTCCGCCTCTCGCCCGTCGCGGGTGAGGCGTCGTTCTTCACGGCGGTGGAAAAGCTCCAGCACCAGCTCGACCAGGACCGCACTGAAGCGCCCTGAGACAAGGACTTACTGTCAGGCGGTTTTGACGGCCTTCTTGACGGGAGAGATTTTGACGGGCTTCGGCACATCTTTGTCCGCGGCTTCCTTGGCGAGGCGAAGCTCACGCAGCCGCGCGATTTTTTCGTCCTGGGCGCGGCTATCCCGTTCCCGGTTGGTGAGGCGCTCGGATTCCTGCTGTTTGCGCCGCGTCAACAGATCCTCGGCCTTTCTGCGAGAGGCGCTGCGCTGCTCGTCGAGCTTGGCCATGATGGCACTCTCCTCATTGCCGTGGCGGTCCGTGGCGACAGCCGCGTGGTTAGTAGCCTTCCCGCTCCATGCGCTTCCTCAGCGCCTTGCGGGTGCGGCGGATGCCCTCGATCTTCTCTCGCGCTCTGCGCTCGGATGGCTTTTCATAGGCGCGCCGTCGCTTCATCTCGCGGAAAGTACCGTCGCGCTGCATCTTTTTCTTGAGGACGCGCAGCGCCGCGCCCATGTCAGTATCCCGCACGAAAACTTGCATGCCACCTCAATCAATGCGCACAAAAAGGCCGAGGTGGTGGGATTTTGGACCACCACTTCGGCGTTATTGAATTCCCCTTAGCCGGCGAGCGAGATGTGGTCGGCGGCTTGCTTGCCGCGCTCGCTGACGACCTCAAAGCGGACTTTTTGTCCTTCATTCAGCGAGCCGAGCCCGGCGCGCTCCACGGCCGAGATGTGCACGAACACATCCTTGCCGCCGTCATCGGGCTGGATGAAACCAAAGCCCTTTTGCGAATTGAACCATTTGACGATACCGATAGCCATGTAGGCCTCCGTGGTGCGTTTGATCATGCCGCGCGACAAGACGAGCAGCAGCCTAGTGTCAGCCTCATGGGATCTTGATGGATCGCCTGTGGGCGGTACGGCAAGCGCCGAAGCGGAACCTGGCACCAAATATATGGTGCTTTCCCGCCGAAATTGCAATCCAGGGCTTACCGTCGCAGACAGAACGGCGCCGGAAGGGCCGTTAGAACGACCTGACGCGGTTGATCGACTTGATCGGTCCGCGCGGATTTCCCGAGACCTCGGCGATCTTGCGATCCTGTCCCTCGATCAGCGCGAGGACCGATGCCTCGCCGTCGATCGGGTCCATGTCGGCGCTGGGCACTCGCCGATTCGAGCTTCGCGTACCGTCCTGATACAGGACATCATACAGAACGAAGCTGGGTTCGATCGGCTTGTTCTTGCGCGCCATCACAAATTTCCTCGAATTCCGTCCGAACCCGAATGGCCCGCACGTGTCCTATGTGGGGTGCGCCAGGCCCCTTGACGAGGGGAGCTTGGCATTGCATTGCACCCGGGGCCGCACCATAATAAGCAAAGGACGCCTGTGCGGCTGTCGTGCTCTTGCCGCGCAATCTTTGCATGCCTCGCGCAAAACCCGCCTCGTCACGATGCGGTCCCGGCGCGTTGGCTCCTGCCCAGATTAATCTGGAGAATGCCACATGGCGGGGTATCGCCGTTCGATCAGACACATGGAGCAGTTGCGGCCGCAGGAGGGCGGGACGGGTTGGGTCGTCCTGTGGGAGGTGCGACGCAGCGCCGATGAAGACAGATGGAGCGCCGCCGCCGCCGGCAGCGAGCAGGAGGCGCTGGAGCGTGCCCAGCATTTCCTGCGCCTGGGGTTCTTCGTCCACGCGATCAAGGATCCGCTGGGCGCCGTGGTCATGGACGAACAGGCGATCGCCGGCCGCTTCGGTGCCGTCGTCGCGCCCTGAGGCTCAGCGCGGTCTTATTCTTCGAACCGACCGAGACGCACCGCCGTCTGGCCGCGTCCCAGGCGGCGCGACGGCATGATCAGCACGCAATCGTCGTAGGCCGTGCGGATGTCGCGGCTGCCATCGCGGCCGATCACCGTGCCGGCCTTGGCGATGACCTCGAGCCCGCGGTAATCGGCGGCAAAGCGGAAATCGTCCGATTCGATCGTCACCGCATCGGTGACGATGACGAGACGCTGCGGCGGCACCGGCGCAGCAAGGATCTGCGCCGACCGATCCGCGGCGAGAATGCCGGAAGCGGCGAGGAAGCGCCACGTCGTCTCGATCGCCACATCGGCCGCGCGTTGTTCCCAGTGCTGGCCGCATTCGACGAGGAGCGCCGTCTGCGGCTGAGTCAGGCTCGGCGAAGGCACCGTAGTCGCTCAGACGCGGCCCGGCGGCATGGCCCTCGTCGCGGACCATCATCGCCGGCACGCCGACGCGGCGCGCAAAATCTGCCGTCTTCGCGCAGAGCCCGACCAGCATGAGCGGCGCGGTCGCATACTGCATCGAGTGGATGTCGAGCAGAAAATCGGCGCTCTCGTAGAGCGGCCGCAGGACGCGGGCGCGCATGAGTTCGGCGCTGCGGCGCGGTCCCGCCAGCGTCGCCTCGTCCCACAGCCGGTTGAAATCCTCGTCGACATAGCGCGAGGCATTGGGATTGGCGGGGTCGAAGCCGCGATAGGCCGCGACATTGGCGAAGCTCAGCGTGAGCCGGCCGCGCGCCGGGCGGGTCTCGGCGCGGAACAGATGATCGAGCGCGATCGCGCCGCAGATCTCGTTGCCGTGCGTGAGGGCGTTGACGACGACATGCGGCCCCGGCCGCCCGCTGTCGAACGTGGTGACATAGTCGATGCCGGTATTGCCGGCGCGCTAGGGCTCGATGTCCGGCGCCGTCAGCTCGATGCGATAGCGCGCCATCACGCGCCGCGCCCGCCGACTGCCAGAAGCGCGATCAGGCTTGCGCAGGAAGGCCTCGCACTGCCGCACCTGGTCGAGGCGATGAACTCGTTGGGCCGATGTGCCTGCTCGATCGAGCCGGGGCCGCAGATCACGGTCGGGATGCCGGCCTGCTGATAGAGCCCGCCCTCGGTGCCGAAGCTCACCTTGCCGACGGCATTGGCGCCGCTCAGCGCCTGGGCCAGCGCCACCGCCTCGCTGTCGATGGGCGTGGAGAGCGCAGGGATGGCGTTGAACTCCTCGAACGCGATGCCGGCCGCGGCGCTCACGCGCGTGCATCTCGGGCAGCAGCGCCGCCGCGTGGCTCCGCAGCGCCGCAAAGAGCGCGTCGGGATCGTCCACCGGCAGATGGCGGATCTCGAAATCGAAGCGGCATTCGCGCGGCACGATGTTGAGCGCGGTGCCGCCGGCGATCGTGCCGGTCTGGATTGTCGTGTAGGGCGGATCGAAGCCGGGATCGAACGGGCCCGCGGTCGCGCTTCGCGCGCGCCATCCGCCGACCTGCGCGATGATCTCGGCGGCCGCCTCGATCGCGTTGACGCCGATATGGGCGAGCGCCGAATGACTCTCGTGGCCGTGGACGTGGCAGCGCACGCTCTTCTTGCCCTTGTGCGCGATCACCGGCTGCATCAGCGTCGGCTCGCCGATGATGCACAGCCGCGGCTTCACCGGCGCGTCCGGCGAGCGCGCGCGATGAGCCCGCGCACGCCGAGGCAGCCGACCTCCTCGTCATAGGTGAGGGCGAGATGCACCGGCATCGCCGCCTTGGCGGCGCAGGAATTCCGGCACCAGCGCCAGCATCGACCGCGATGAAGCTCTTCATGTCGGCGGTGCCGCGCCCGAAGAGGCTTGCCGTCGCGCTCGCTCACGTGCGAAGGGATCGCTGTCCCAGTCCTGGCCGTCGACGGGCACGACGTCGGTATGGCCCGACAGCATGATGCCGCCGCGGTCGGCCGGGCCGATCGTGGCGTAGAGATTGGCCTTGCGCCGCTCGGCGTCGTAGACGAGCTCGCTCTTGACGCGCAAGCCGTCGAGATAGTCGCGCACGAATTCGATGAGCGCGAGATTGGATTCCCGGCTCGTGGTGTCGAACGCGACGAGCCGCCCGATCATCTCGACGCTGGAGATTGCCTGCGCCACGCCGGCCTCTCAGGACAGGAACTGCTCCTTGAACACGCGCTCCTCGAGATTGTGCTCGGGATCGAACAGCATGGTGAGCTCGACGTCGCGCGTCTCGCGCACCTCGACCGAGATCACGTCGCGCACCTCGGTGTAATCGGCGACCGCGCTCACCGGCCGCTTGTCGCTCTCCAGGATGTCGAAGCGGATGCGCGCCGCATGCGGCAGCAGCGCGCCGCGCCAGCGCCGCGGGCGGAAGGCGCTGATCGGCGTGAGCGCCAGAACGCCCGCGCCCAGCGGCATGATCGGTCCGTGCGACCGAGAGATTGTAGGCGGTGCTGCCGACCGGCGTCGCGACCAGCACGCCGTCGGCCATCAGCTCCTCGAGCCGGACCACGTTGTCGATGGTGATGCGGAGTTTCGCGGCCTGGCGGCGCTCGCGCAGCAGAGACACCTCGTTGATGGCGAGCGCGCGGTGCTGCTGGCCCTCCTTGTCGATCGCCACCATCTCCAGCGGGTGGATGCGCACCGGCGTGGCATCGGCGACGCGCTCCAGCAGCCCCTCGGGCGAGTAGGCGTTCATGAGAAAGCCGACGCTGCCGCGGTGCATGCCGTAGAACGGCACGCCGCACTCGCGATAGCGGTGCAGCGTCTCCAGCATGAAGCCGTCGCCGCCGAGCGCGACGATGACGTCGGCCTGCTCGGGCGGCACCGGATGGTAGCGCTGCGTGAGCTCGGCGAGCGCCGCCTGGGCCTGGCGGCGCGTCGCTCGCCAGAACGGCGATCGTGCCGAGCGCTGCGCGCGGGCGCGCCGTTTCGGATGAGGCCGTCGTGCTCACCCGCCGGTCACGCTCATGTGCCGCTTGACGGCGGGGCGGCTGTGGCGGCGGTCGATGATGAAGTCGTGGCCCTTGGGCTTGCGCGAGATCGCCTCGTGGATCGCCGCATCGAGCGGCTCGTCGCTCGCCGACAGCCGCAGCGGCGTGCGCAGGTCGGCCGCGTCTTCCTGTCCCAGGCACATATAGAGCGTGCCGGTGCAGGTCAGCCGCACGCGGTTGCAGCTTTCGCAGAAATTGTGGGTGAGGGGCGTGATGAAGCCGAGCCGCCGCCCGGTCTCGCGCACCGTGAAATAGCGCGCCGGACCGCCGGTGCGGTAATCGGTCTCATCGAGCGTCCAGCGCCGCTGCAGCCGCGCCCGCGCCAGCGACAGCGGCAGGTACTGGTCGAGCCGCACCTCGCCGCCGATCTCGCCCATCGGCATGACCTCGATGAAGACGAGATCGTACCCGCTGTCGCCGCACCAGGCGACGAGGTCGATCGAATTCGTCGTCGTTGACGCCCTTGAGCGCCACCGTGTTGATCTTGATCGCCAGCCCCGCGCGCTGGGCGGCGTTGATGCCCGGCGAGCACCTTGTCGAGCCCGCCCCAGCGCGTGATCTCCGCGAATTTCGCCGCATCGAGCGTGTCGAGCGAGACGTTGACCCGCCGCACCCCCGCCGCCCTCAGATCCTCGGCATAGCGGGCGAGCTGGCTGCCGTTGGTGGTGAGCGTCAGCTCGTCGAGCGCGCCCGTCTCCAGGTGCCGGCCGAGCGACCGGAACAGGGTCATGATGC
Source organism: uncultured Alphaproteobacteria bacterium (assembly GCA_963832575.1). Taxonomy (GTDB): domain Bacteria; phylum Pseudomonadota; class Alphaproteobacteria; order ATCC43930; family CGMCC-115725; genus DATJLY01. The sequence continues at coordinate 756,106 of CAWHUT010000004.1, read as the reverse complement.
CGCGCCGCACCAAAGGCTCGCCGCCGGTGAGACGCAGCTTGCGCACGCCCAGCCGCACGAAGGCGGTGCACACGCGGTCGAGCTCTTCCAGCGTCAGAACCTCGGCTTTGGGCAGGAAGGTCATGTCTTCCGACATGCAATAGACGCAGCGAAAGTCGCACCGATCCGTGACGGAGACGCGGAGATAGCTGATGTGCCGGCCGAACGGATCAATCATGGGACAAGGCTGGGACAGACATCCATGGCAACCGGCCTAAGATATAGTGCGCCCCCAGGAAAAGTCGCCCCCTTAGTTGGCGGGGTAGTTCCGGCGCTTGCGCCGCACATTGGCGCGCACCAATATCACCGCATGGAGGAGTTCACCGTCCGCCCCAACCCGGATGATCCCCGCCTCACGCGCACGGTGGAGGGGATGGACCAGGAGGGAAAGCCGATCACCACCGCGGTCGTGATCGAGCGCCCGCTGACGCTGTTCCTCAACGGGCAAGAGATCGTCACCATGATGACGGTCGGCGATCATCCCGACTATCTTGCCGTCGGCTACCTGCTCAACCAGAGCATGCTACGCGCCGACGACGCGATCACCGCGATCGACTACGACGAGGAGCTGGAGACCGTGGTGGTGCGCACCAAGCGGCGCACCGATTATGAGAAGAAGCTGCGCAAGAAGACGCTGACCTCCGGCTGCGCGCAAGGCACCGTCTTCGGCGACCTCATGGAGAAGTTCGAGACCATCCGGCTCCCCGAAGATGCGGTGCTGCGCACCTCCTGGCTCTATGCGCTCGCGCGCAAGATCAACACCGCACCGAGCCTCTATCTCGCCGCCGGCGCGATCCACGGCTGCGTGCTGTGTGAGGAGGACCGGCCGCTCGTCTATATGGAGGATGTCGGCCGCCACAACGCCATCGACAAGATCGCCGGCTACATGCACATCAACCGCATCGGTCCCGGCGGCAAGATCTTCTACACCACCGGCCGGCTAACGTCGGAGATGGTGATCAAGACGGTGCAGATGCGCATTCCCATCCTGATCTCGCGCTCGGGCTTCACCGCCTGGGGCGTCGATCTCGCGCGCCAGGCCGGGCTCACGCTCATCGGCCGCGCCAAGGGCAAGCGCTTCGTGGCATTGGCCGGCGAAGGCCGCATCGTCTTCGACGATGATCCCCGCGCCGTCGCCGACGAGGCCGAACGGTTTCAGCGCAAGGCGAGCCTCGCCGAGGGTTCAGCGTGATCATCGCCGGCGTGGTGCTCGCGGGCGGGCTTGCCCGGCGCATGGGCGGCGGCGACAAGGGGTTGCGGCCGCTCGGCGGCCGGCCGCTCCTGGCCTGGACCATCGAGCGGGCGCGGCCGCAGGTGACGGCGCTGGCGCTCAATGCCAATGGCGATGCCGCGCGGTTTGCGGAGTGGGGACTGCCGGTCGTGCCCGACGGGATCTCCGGCTTTGCCGGTCCGCTGGCCGGCGTGCTGGCCGGGCTGGAATGGGCGGCCGGGAGTGTCGCGGGGGCAACCCATGTGGCGAGCTTTGCCACCGACGCGCCTTTCCTGCCGCGCGACCTTGTGTCGCGCCTGGCCGCTTCGCTCGCCGGCGGCGCGGTCCTGGCCTGTGCCGCATCTGGCGGGCAGTTGCATCCCGTGTTCGGCTTGTGGCCGCTGGCGCTGCGCCAGGACCTGAGGCGGGCGCTCGAGGAGGGCATCCGCAAGGTCGACCAGTGGACCGCCCGCTATCGGCTCGACGCGGTCGACTTCGCGATTGAACCGGTCGATCCCTTCTTCAACGTCAATCGGCCGGAAGACCTTGCCGCGGCCGATCGTCTTGTCGCCTTGGCGTCGTAGCGTCGGGACAATTATCATGAGCCTTTCCGTGGATTTTCGTGTCCTCGAGCTGCTGTGCGGCCGGCTCTGTCACGAACTCGTGGGCCCCGTGAGCGCCGTCAACAACGGCGTCGAGCTCGTCGACGAGGACGATCCCGATTTCGTCAAGGAGGCCATGTCGCTGATCGGCCAGAGCGCGCGCAAGGCAGGGCAGCGCCTGCAGTTCTACCGCTTCGCCTATGGCACCAGCGGCAGCGGCAACAATGCCGGGGTCGATGGCGGCGAACTCGCGGCGGCCTTGCTCGAAGGCGGCAAGGTGCGCTGCGAGTGGGGGAGCGAGATCGCCGCCCTGGCGCCGCCCTGGCAACGGCTTGCCTGCAACATGCTGGTGTTGGCGGCCGAGGCGCTGCCGCGCGGCGGCACCGTCCGGGTGCGCGCCGAGGGTTCCGGGCTCGCGGTGACGGCGGAAGGCGATCCCGTCGCGATCGGCGAGGAGGTCCGGGCCGCACTCGATGCGGCGATGGCTGTCGATGCGCTCACCCCGCGCACCATTCACGCCTATTACACCGCATCCCTGGCCCGCCAATTGGGGGCTCGCCTCGCCGCCGGTCCCGCCGATGCGGGGCGCGGGGTCTTCACCGCCGTCGTCGAGAGCTGAGTCCACAACGAAAAACGGCGGCCGTGAGGCCGCCGTTTTGTGCCTGGAGGGGCGCGTCGGAGGTGGCTTAGCCTTTCGCGACCTTGCGCGGGGCCGCTTCGGCGTCGCTCGGCGGATCGCGCAGCACGTAGCCGCGTCCCCATACCGTCTCGATATAGTTCTCGCCGCCGGTCGATTGCGACAGCTTCTTGCGCAGCTTGCACACGAACACGTCGATGATCTTGAGCTCGGGCTCGTCCATGCCGCCATAGAGATGGTTGAGGAACATCTCCTTGGTGAGGGTCGTCCCCTTGCGCAGGCTCAAGAGCTCAAGGATGCCGTATTCCTTGCCGGTGAGGTGCAGCGGCTTGCCATCGACCTCGACGGTGCGGCTGTCGAGATTGACGGTGAGCTTGCCGGTGCGGATCACCGATTCCGAATGGCCCTTGGCGCGGCGGACGATCGCCTGGATGCGCGCGATGAGCTCGCGGCGATCGAACGGCTTGGTCAGGAAGTCGTCGGCGCCGAAGCCGAGCCCCTTGATCTTGTGATCGAGCTCGCCCAGCCCGGAGAGAATGAGAATGGGTGTGCGCACCCGCGCCGCGCGCAGCCGGCGCAGCACCTCATACCCGTCGATGTCGGGCAGCATCAGATCGAGGATGATGATATCGTAATCATAGAGCTTGCCGATCTCGAGCCCGTCCTCGCCGAGATCGGTCGTGTCGCAGATGAACCCTTCGGCGCGCAACATCATCTCGATGCTGGCGGCCGTTGCTGAATCATCTTCTACCAGAAGCACGCGCATCCTTACCTCCAAGGCTCAGATACCAAACGACCATAACCGCTTTTAATCATTATTTCCAAGTGGAGTTAAAGGCGGGTTAATTGCAAACCAAGAGCGAGCGCCTTTTCTCGGCACACGCACGCAAAGCGAGTGTATCGCGCCATTTGGGCACATCGCCGGCGGTCCCTGCGCGCGATGGTTTTGCGAGACTTAACCGGCGGTTAAGCGAGACGGCCGAAGATGCCGGGCAACCGCGCGCTGAACGCGCGAGGGACATGCGGAGGGGCCGTTTCTTGCTGTTGTCGAGCCTGGTCGAGGACGTGGCAGAGCTCCCATCGTGCCGTCGCTATGGCCGGGTCACCGGCGTGCAGGGGATGCTGCTCGAGGTCGGCGGGATACCCCGCCATGTGGCGATCGGCGGGCGCGCGGAGGTGCTGGCCGAGGGACGGCGCACGCGCTGCGAGGTGGTGGGCTATCAGGGCTGGCGGGCGCTGCTGATGCCGTTCGGCACGGTCGACGGGATTGGCCTCGGCTGCAAGGTCGAGGTCGTGGGCGGCGCCAACGCCATCTATCCGCACGCGGGCTGGCTCGGCCGCGTGGTCAACGCCTTCGGCGAGCCGATCGACGGCAAGGGCCCGTTGCCGCAGGGCCGCGCCGCCTATCCGCTGCGCAACCGCGCCGCCGCCCGCGCATGCGCGCCAGCGCGTGCAGGGCAAGATCGATCTCGGCGTGCGCGCGCTCAACACCTTCCTCACCTGCTGCCGCGGCCAGCGCATCGGGATTTTCGCCGGCTCCGGCGTCGGCAAGTCGGTGCTGCTGTCGATGATCGCCCGCTACACCGCGGCCGACGCCATCGTCATCGGCCTCATCGGCGAGCGCGGCCGCGAGGTGCAGGAGTTCCTCGAGGACGATCTCGGGCCCGAGGGCTTGGCGCGCAGCATCGTCGTGGTGGCGACTTCCGATGAGTCGCCGCTGATGCGGCGGCAGGCCGCCTATCTCACCCTGGCGATTGCCGAGTTCCTGCGCGACCAGGAGCGCGACGTGCTCTGCCTCATCGACAGCGTCACTCGCTTTGCCATGGCGCAGCGCGAGATCGGCCTGAGCGCCGGCGAGCCGCCGACGACCAAGGGCTATACGCCGACGGTCTTCGCCGAGCTGCCGAAGCTGCTCGAGCGCGCCGGCCCCGGCACCGGCAAGGGCAGCATCACCGGCCTCTTCACCGTGCTGGTCGAGGGCGACGACCACAACGAGCCGATCGCCGACGCCTGCCGCGCCATCCTCGACGGCCATATCGTGCTCGATCGCGCCATCGCCGAGCGCGGCCGCTATCCCGCGGTCGACGTGCTGCGCTCGATCTCGCGCACCATGCCGCAATGCAACAGCGAGGCGGAGAACCAGCATCGTCGACCGCGGCGCGCGCGCATATCGCCACCTACGAGAACATGGCCGAGCTCATCCGCCTGGGCGCCTATCGCAGCGGCAGCGACGCGCGCGTCGACGCCGCGATCCGCTATTATCCGGCGCTCGAGGCCTTCCTCGCGCAGCCCAAGAACGAGCGCGCCGATCTCGCCGCGGGCTATGACGGCGCTCGCCACCATCCTCGGTACCGCCGCGTGAGCGCGCTTGACAGCCTGGTGCGGCTGCATCGCTGGCAGCTCGACGAGCGCCGGCGCCAGCTTGCCGATCTCGACGTCCTGGCGGCCAAATTGCGGCAGGAAGAGCAGCGCCTCGCCGAGGAACAGAAGCGCCGAGCAGGCGACCGCTGCCGCCTCGCTGCGAGGCCGCCTCCGCCTATGGCGGCTATGCGCGCCGGCTCATCGACGCGGCGCCAAGATCGAGCAGTCGCTCGCTTCGGTCGAGCAGCAGATCGTCGCGCGCGCGCGAGGCGCTGGCCGAAGCCTTCCAGGAGATGAAGCGTTACGAGATCGCCGCCGCCAACCGTGCGGCGCAGCGCCGCCGAAACGGCTCGACCAGCTCCAACAGCCACGTGCTCGACGAGATCGGCATCGACGTGCTTCCGCCGCGGCATGCGCAACTCGCGCCCCTGAGGCTGGCTGATCAGGCCCGGACTTCGACGTGAGGCTGCGCGCCCGGCGAGCGGCGCCACGGCGAATTGCGCCGCGGTGGCGAAGACGATGTCGCCATGCAGACCGTTGGCGTCGCTCACGCGATGGAACAGCGCTCGGCTTCCTGCCGCAGCTCCGGGGCGAGCGGCGCATGGCTGCGCAGCACCAGATCGAGGCGCTTGCCGCGCACCATCCCGTCGAACTGGAAGGCGCCGAGGCGGCTCATCTCGGTCTCGATGACGAAGCGCGTATCCTCGTCCGTCCCGCCCGCCGCACTGCCGCCGCGGCGCAGATAGAGTCGGAGCGGCTGCACCCCTGCATCGGCGAGGAACGGCAGCACCATCACGCGCCATGAGCCGGTTGCCTCATCCGTGCTCAGCCGCGCCAGCTCGGCGAGGTCATCGCCCAGGCGCAGCGCGCAGCGCGTCCGCGCCGGCAGCCGTCAGCGCTGTCCCCACCGCCGAACCGGGCCAGCGTTCCGCGATAAAGCGCGCCCATGAGAAAAAGGAGCGTGCCGGCGAGCGCCGCCGGCGTACCCGGCGCGAGTGCCGCGCGCAGCTCCGCCGCCAGGGCGGGCGCTGCTCTGTCGAGTACCGCCAAGGCCTGGTCGAGCGCCGGCCAGCCGGCGGCCTGGGACGGCGGGGCAGCGGCGTTCGGCGCGCTCGGGAACTCGCCCAGGCGGGTCAGCGCGATCGCGGTTCCCGGCGGCAGCGCGAGTCGGCGATCGAGCGCCAGGGTCCCGATCGGCGTTTCGACCACGGTCTCGCGCGCCGCCGCTGGCAATGACCTGTCCGGCCAACGCCTCCGGGTCGGCGGCTAGGAAAGGGGCGAGGATGCGCAGCAGCAGGCGCGTTCCCGCGGCGACGTCGCCTGCATCCGCGCCCGGCGTGAGCACGGTAGCCGCGATCGTGGTGCCGAGATCGACCTGCATCGGCGGCGCGTCTTCGTCGGCGCCGCCGGTATCGACCGAAACGATGGAGAGGCCGGGCGGGTTGCCGCCCTGGACACGCAGCTCGACCCGCGCGCCATCGGCAGCAGCTCGCCCGGTCTTGACCGACAGCATGCCATAGGCGCTGCGCAGGAGGACGGCGCCCTCGGGGCTGCGCCCGACCACCGTTGCGGCGAAGGCCGCCGCCGACGGCATCGCGGGCGGCGCGCGTCAAAAGCTCGACCGCCGGCGCCGCAGGCGGCCGGTGCCATCACCGGCGCGGTCGGAACCGGCGTCGGGGCGATGCCGAGCGGGTCGGTCACGCCGGCGCCGGCGGCTGGCCGCAGCTGCTGGTCGAGCCGGCGCGCGATCTGCTCGACGTCGCTGGCGGCATCGGTGTTGGGATAGCGGGTCAGCAGCGCGACCTGGCGGCGGATGCTGTCCTTGACGTGATCGTCGCGCCGGATGATGCCGGCGAGCGGCGGCTCGATCTTCAGGAACTCGCGGCACGCGCGCAGCAGCGTGCCATAGGTGCGCTCGCCGTCGCGCTGGGCTCGGCACCATGTTGACGACGATCTGGATGCCGTCGGCCAGACGCTCGAGCGCAGTCACCTTGATGAAGGCATAGGCGTCGGTGATCGCGGTCGGCTCGTCGGTGGTGACGACGAGGCAGGCGCGCGACTTGCCGGCGAGGAGGCGCACCGTGCGCTCGATGCCGGCGCCGAGATCGAGCACGACCCAGTCGTAGTTCTGCGCGAAGCGGCCGAGCTCGGTCGCGCAGGTCGACGAGCCGGGCCGCGCCCAGGCTGGCGAGGCTGCCGGAGCCGGAGCGTCCGGCGATGATGTCGAAGCCGCAGGAGTTCGCCGTCACCGCCTGCTGCGAGCGTGATCTCGCCGGAGAGCACGCTGGCGAGATCGCGGCGCGGCGTGCAGCCGAGCTGGACGTCGACATTGGCGAGGCCGAGATCGCCGTCGAACAGCAGCGCCTTGCGCCCGGCGAGCGCCAGCGCGTGCGCGAGCGTGATCGAGAACCAGGTCTTGCCGACCCCGCCCTTGCCGGAGGCGACGGCGATGATGTTGTTCGCTTCTCGGGCTGTCGTCGCCGGCACCGGGGCCGATGCTTCTGCTGCGGGCGCGACGTTCATTGAATTCACCTCGTCTTCTCGAGCAATGGCCGCCGCGACCGGGTGGCTGCGGCAAGCAGCAGCCGGGCGAGGAGGACGGGATTGAAGGAACTGAGGCCATCGGCAATGGCGCTGGAGACGCCGGCCTCGGCGAAAGGGAGCCGCAGCGCATCGACGGCGGCGATGATGCTGCCGAGCCGCCGCGCGATGTCGAGGCGGGTGACGGCGAGGCGCGCGCAGCCGAGATCGCGGAAGCTGCGCGCCATCTCCATCGTATCGACGGCATCGCCGCCGGCTGGCAGCACCATCACCGGCTCGGCCGCGCTCGCCGCGATGAGGCCGCGCAGCTCGCGCAGATCGCTCGGCGCTGTAGGGATTGACGCCGGCGGTGTCGATGAGCGACGAGTTCGGCCGGTTCGGCGGACGCGGCGACGGCGCGCGAGCTCCGGCGCCGTCTTCGACCGGGTGCAGCGGCACGCCGAGGATGCGGGCGAAGGCGGCGAGCTGATCGGTCGCGCCGGCGCGCGCGGCGTCGGTGCTGACGAGGCGGACGCGGCCGCCGGTCGAGCACGGCGCGGGCGGCGAGCTTGGCGGCCGTCACCGTCTTGCCGGCGCCGGGCGGGACCGGCGAGCAGGATCAACGCGCCGCGCCTTCGTCGGCGCGAGGGGCTTGAAGGCGATAGAGCGTCGCGAGCGCGCTCGAGAGCGCCACCAGCGGTTCCTCGGCCTCGAAGGGCAGCGCGGCGAGCGAGCATCTTTTCGGTCGAGCTCCGGCGCGAGCCCGTGCGCGGAGAGTGCCATTTCGAGCGCATCGATGACGCCGCTGTCGGGTGCCGCGATGCGGACCGGGATGTCGGCCGCGTCGAGCGCGGCGGTGACGCGCATCCGCCGTCGCTCGTCTTCCTGGGTCGAGACGATGATGGCGTCGGGGCCGAGGTGCTGGCGCACCAGGCCCATCGCCTCGCTCATCGTCCGCCCGGTGAAGCTACGCAAGCGCATGCCGGGCGCTCCCTCAGATCTGGCCCAAGGTCTTCAGGCGCGCCTTGGGATGGATCTCGTTCTGCGAGATCACCACCGTCGCCGGCCGGAAGCGCTCGACGATCGAGCGCACGTAAGGCCGCACCGCCGGGCTCGTCAGCAGTACGGGCGTCTCGCCCTTCATGGCGAAGCGGTCGAAGGTCTGGCGCATGGCGGCGATGAATTCCTGAAGCTTGGTCGGCGCCATGCTGAGGTGGCGTTCCTCGCCTTGGCCGATGAGCGCCTCGGCGAAGGCCTGCTCCCATTGCGGCGACAGGCTGACGATCGGGATGAAGCCGCCCTCGCCGGTATTGGCGTCGCTGATCTGGCGCGCCAGGCGCGCGCGCACGTGCTCGGTGATGACGGAGATGTTGCGGCTGTAGCCGCACGCCTCGGAGATGCCTTCGAGAACCGTCGGCAGATCGCGGATGGAGATGCGCTCGGCCAGCAGGTTCTGCAGCACGCGCTGCATGCCGCCCATGGAGATCTGGCTCGGCACCATGTCGCCGACCAGCTTCTGGTGGCCCTTGTCGAGGCTCGTCGATGAGCTTCTGCGTCTCGGCGTAGGACAACAGCTCCGCCATGTTGTCCTTGATCGCCTCGGTCAGGTGGGTGGTGATGACGGTCTGCGGCTCGACCACGGTGTAGCCGCGGAACGTCGCCTCCTCGCGATGGACCTCCTGCACCCAGTGCGCCGGCAGGCCGAAGGTCGGCTCGGTCGTCGCCTCGCCGGGGATGGTGATGGCGTCGCCGCGCGGGTCCATGACCAGCAGCATGTTCGGGCGCAGATCGCCGCGCCCGACCTCGATCTCCTTGATGCGGACGACATAGGCTGTTGGCGGGAAGCTGCAGATTGTCCTGGATGCGTACCGACGGCATGATGAAGCCCATCTCGGCCGCCAGTTGCCGGCGCAGCGCGCGGATCTGGTCGGTGAGCCGCGCGCCGTGCTCGCTGTTGATGAGGCTCAGCAGGCCATAGCCGAGCTCGAGCCGGATCTGGTCGATCGGGAGCGCGCTGCTGGATCGGCTCTTCCTTGGGCGCGCGCGGCGGCGGCCAGGTCGGCGGCGCGTCTGCGGTCGCCTTCGCGCGATCGGCCTGCTCGGTGACCTTCCAGGCGGCGCCGCCGGTGAGCGCCGGCGAGCGCCAGGAACGGCAGCATCGGCACGCCCGGCACCAGCGACAGCGCGAGCATCAGGCACGAGGCGACGCCGAGCGCGGCCGGATAGGCGCTCAACTGCCCGAAGAGGGCCTTGTCGGTCGAGCCGCTGACGCCGGCCTTCGACACCAGCATGCCGGCCGCGGTCGAGACGATGAGCGCCGGGATTTGCGAGACCAGGCCGTCGCCGACGGTCAGGAGCGTGTAGGTCTGCGTCGCCGCGGTGAAGGTCATGCCCTTCTGCACCACGCCGATGACGATGCCGGCGACGATGTTGATGAAGGTGATGATGAGGCCGGCGACGGCATCGCCGCGCACGAATTTCGAGGCGCCGTCCATCGCGCCGAAGAAGTTGCTTTCGTCCTCGAGATCGCGCCGGCGCTGGCGCGCCTTGGCCTCGTCGATGAGCCCGGCCGAGAGGTCGGCGTCGATCGCCATCTGCTTGCCGGGCATGCTGTCGAGGCTGAAGCGCGCGGCGACCTCGGCGATGCGGCCGGAGCCCTTGGTGATGACGACGAAATTCACCACCACCAGGATGGTGAAGACGATCACGCCGATGATGAAATTGCCGCCCATCACGAAGTTGCCGAAGGCCTGGATGACGTGGCCGGCGGCGGCGGTGCCCTTCGTGCCCGTGGCTGAGGATGAGGCGGGTCGAGGCGAGATTGAGCGCCAGGCGCAGCATCGTCGCCATCAGCAGCACGGTCGGAAACGACGAGAATTCGAGCGGCCGCTGGATGAACAGCGACACCATCAGAATGAGGACGGAGAAGGTGATCGACAGCGCCAGGCTGATATCGAGCAGCCACGGCGGCATCGGCAGGATGAGCACCGACAGGATCGAGACGACCGCCAGCGCCAGCGCGATCTCGCCGCGCTGCACCGTGGCGACCATCCGGCTGACGAACGCCGATGCCGCGTTGGCGGCGGCAGGAGTATTGGCGGAGATGCTGTCGGCCATGGTGCTGGCCCTTGCCGGTGCGGACCCGCGCTCAGGCCGAGGCGCGCTCGGCTTCGCCCGGCAGCGGCACGGCCAATCCCTCCTGGCGGTACTGTTGCAGCTTGTTGCGCAGCGTGCGGATCGAAATGCCGAGGATGTTGGCGGCATGCGTGCGGTTGCCGAGGCAATGCTGCAGCGTGCCGAGGATGAGGTCGCGCTCGACATCGGCGACGGTGCGGCCGACGAGGCCGTGCATGCCCGGCGGCGCACGTCGGCCGACCTCGCCCTCGTGCGGCGTGGAAGGGTGCGCGCCAGCATCACGGCCTCGGGCCCGATCTCGTCGCCGCGCGCCAGCAGCACGGCGCGGTGCATCGTGTTCTCGAGCTCGCGCACGTTGCCGCGCCAGGCATGGCGGCTCAGCATCTCGCGCACGGCGGCCGAGAGCGGCCGCGCCGGCAGCCCGTTCGACCTCGGCATATTTCTTGATGAAATGCTCGGCCAGCAGCTCGATGTCGCGCGGCCGGTCGCGCAGCGCCGGGATGCGCAGCGTGACGACGTTGAGGCGGAAATAGAGGTCCTCGCGGAACTCGCCCTTGCGCACGGCCTCCTCGAGATCGCGGTTCGAGGTGGCGATGAGGCGGATGTCGACCTTGATCGGCTGCGTGCCCGCCGACGCGGTCGATCTCGCGCTCCTGGAGCGCGCGCAGCAGCTTCGCCTGCAGCCGCGGATGCATCTCGCTGATCTCGTCGAGCAGCAGCGTGCCGCCGTTCGCCTCCTCGAACTTGCCGATGCGGCGGGCGACGGCGCCGGTGAAGGCGCCCTTCTCGTGGCCGAACAGCTCGCTTTCCGAGCAGGTTCTCCGGGATCGCCGCGCAGTTCACCGAGATGAAGCTGTGCTTGGCGCGGCGGCTCTTGCGATGGATGAGGCGGGCCAGCACCTCCTTGCCGGTGCCGCTTTCGCCGGTGATGAGGACGCTCGCATCGGACGGCGCCACCTGCTCGGCCAGCCGCACCACGCTTTCCATCGCCACGTCGCGGTAGAGGAGGGCATGGCTTTCCTGCGCCACCGCCTGCAGCACGGCGGCGATCATCTCGGCGTCGGGCGGCAGCGGCAGATATTCCTTGGCGCCGGCGCTTGATGGCGCGCACCGCGGCGCCGGCATCGGCGCCGATGCCGCAGGCGACGACGGGAACGTGGATGCGCTCCTGGCGCAGGCTCTCGATCATCTGCGCGATGTCGAGCTTCACGTCCATCATCAGGAGATCGGCGCCCTGGCCCGAGCGCAGCGCGACGAGCGCCTGTTCGATGCCATCGACATGGGCGACGGTGGCGCCGCGCGCGAGCGCGATCTTGCCGGCGGCGCTGATATAGCCTTCGAGAGGTCCGAGGATGAGGAGGCGCATGGGTGTTCTTTCCTGTCAGGTCCGGTCGGCCTTGACGATTTCCGTCATGGTGACGCCGAGCCGCTCGTCGACGACGACGACCTCGCCGCGCGCGACGAGCCGGTTGTTGACGTAGATGTCGATCGCCTCGCCGACCTTGCGGTCGAGCTCGACGACGGCGCCGCGGCCGAGCTTGAGAAGCTGGCTCACCTGCATCGTGGCGCGGCCCAGCACCGCCGAGATCTGCACCGGGATGTCGTAGACCGCCTCGAGGTCCTTGGCGTTCTGCGGCTTGGCGTCAGGCGGCGGCGGCGGCGCCTCGGTGTCGAGCTCGTCGAGCTGCAGATTCTGCGTCTCAGTCATGGGACTTCTCCTCGGAAGGGCTGGGGCGGCGGCGGCGCGGCGAGCGCGCGGGCGAGAACGGCGTCGATTTCGGCGAGCGAGGCGGCGCGTGTCGCGCTCGGCGCCGCCGTCGGCCCATTCGACGCGGCCGTCGCCGCGGCCCGAGCGCGGCATCGGCCAGCAGCACGAGCTTGCCGGCATAGCCGCCGGCCTGGGCGACGCCGGCGAGCCGGCGCTTGGACCGCATCGAACAGCGCGTCGCTGACGCGCAGCACGAGCCGCGGCTCGTCGAGCGCCTCGCCGAGGCAGCCGCACGACAGCGCCTCGATCTCGGCGAGCGGGTCCTTGCGGCAGAGCGCGGGCACGGCCTTTCTGCAGCACCGTGCGCAGCAGCGCGACGGCCTCGCGCTCGGCCTCGCGCGCGATCGCGGCGCGCGCCGCGAGCAGCGGCCGATGACGCTGCGCTCGAGCGCCTCGAGCGCGTCGGCCGTGCGTGCCTCGGCGCTCCGCGCCGCCTCGGCCAGCGCTGCGCCGCGTCCCTCGGCCGAGCCCGCCGCGCGCGCCGCTTCGAGCTCGGCGCGCGGTGAAGACGCGGCTCGGGCGGCGCGCCGCGCCGGCGACCGCGGCGATCGGGCACGTCGAACGAGACGTCGAAGAGGAATTTTTGCGGCGGGCCCATCCGCGTCCTCAGTAGACCAGCTCGTCTTCGCCGCTGCCGTCGGAGATGACGATCTCGCCGCGCGCCGCGAGGTCCTTGGCGACCGAGACGAGATAGGCCTGCGCCTCCTCGACATCCTTGAGGCGCACCGGCCCCATGGCGGCGATCTCCTCGCGCAGCAGCTTGCCGGCGCGCTCGGACATGTGCGAGAAGAACAGATCGCGCAGGGTCTCCGACGCGCCCTTGAGGGCGATCGGGATGCGGTCCTTCTCGGCGGTGCGCAGGATCGCCTGAATGGCCGCGCCGTCGAGCTTGCGCCAGATCCTCGAAGGTGAACATGAGCGCCTTGATGCGCTCGGCCGAGTCGCGGTTGCGCTCCTCGAGCGCGGTGAGGAAGCGCGTCTCGGTGTTGCGGTCGAGGCTGTTGAAGATCTCGGCGATGAGCTCGTGCGAATCGCGCCGGTTGGTGCGCGCGAGGCTCGAGAAGAACTCGTTGCGCAGCGTGCGCTCGACGTCGTCGAGCACCTCTTTCTGCACCGCCTCCATGCGCAGCATGCGCATGACGACTTCCATGGCGAAGCTCTCGGGCAGCTGCGTCAGGACGCGCCCGGCGTGGTCCGGCTTGATCTTGGACAGCACGACGGCGACGGTCTGCGGATATTCGTTCTTGAGATAGTTGGCGAGCACCGAATTCGTTCGACGTTGCCGAGCTTGTCCCACATGGTGCGGCCGGCGGGACCGCGGATCTCCTCCATGATGGTGTTGACGCGCTCGGCGCCCAGCACCTTGACCAGCAGCCGCTCGGTGCTCTCGTAGGTGCCGACGAGCGATCCGGTGGCGGAAATCTGCTCGGCGAACTCCATGAACAGCCGCTCGATGATGGTCGAGCTGACGTTGCCGAGATTGGCCATCGTCTGCGACAGCTCCTTGATCTCCTCGTCGTCCATGAGCTGAAAGAGCTTGCCCATCTGGTCCTCGCCCACCGCGAGGAGCAGGATGGCGGCCTTCTCGGTGCCGGAGAGGGTGCGATAGTCTTCGCGCACGCGCATCGATTCGCCCCGTTTCCTAGCGCGCAGTCCTGGTACATCCAGCTACGCACGATCGCGAGCGCCTCTTCGGGATGCTTCTCGACGATCTCGGTGACCTTGCGCAGGCTCGATGCGGCGACGCGCCCCTCGACCTGGCCCATGTCGATCGATTTCGCCCGCTTCGATGGCGGTCGACTCGCGCGCGCTCCCACGGTGGCCAGGGCATTGCGTGCCGCCGCCCGGGGCCGGCAGCGCCCGCTGCGCGCTGGGCGCCGACCAGGCGGCCGAGATTGGCGGCGTTGGCGCCGGCGGCGGCGGCGCTGTCGAGCACGCGGTTGATGAGCGGGCGGACCACCAGCAGGATCACCAGCATCGCGACCAGCGCCAGCACCAGCGTCTCGCCCATGCGCATGACGTCGGACTTTGGCGAAACCCATGATGGTCTGCGGCGAGTCGGTGGACGGCGGCTCGTCGACGGGTGCGAATTGGAGATTGGCGACATCGACCGTGTCGCCGCGCTTGGCGTCGTAGCCGATCGCCGATCTGCACCAGGGCCGTGAGCTGCTTCATCTCTTCGGGCGAGCGCGGCGGCGTATTTGCGCGAGCCGTCCTTGTCCGTGGTGTAGGTCCCGTCCACCACCACCGCGACCGACAGACGCTTGACCTCGCCGGCCTCGCTGCACCTGGTTGCGGATGGTCTTGGTGATCTCGTAGTTGACCGTCTCCTCGCTGTGCGAGCCGCGGCTGTGGCGGGGCGTTGCGCTGGCGGGGCGGCGGTCTGGGCGTTGGGCAGGTTGTTCGACACCGTGACCGGCTGGGCGGTGCCGCCGTCGGTGCTGTCGTTGCTGTCGGTGACGGTCTGGGTCGAGCGCACCACCTGGCCGTTCGGATCGTAGCTCTCGGAATTGGTGGTGGTGCGGTCGAAATCCATGTCGACATGCACGTCGACCCGCGCCTTGCCGGGGCCGACGGAGCGTTCGATCAGTGCCTGCGAGCTTGTGCGGTGAGGCGGTTCTCGTAATTGACGCGCATCTCCTCGGCGGAGGTGTTGGTGAGCGCGCCGGTGCCGTCGCCGTCGCCGCGGGCGAGCAGATTGCCTTCGGTGTCGACGACCGAGACCCGCGACGGCGAAAGGTCGGGCACCGCCGCGGCGACGACATGCTGGATCGCCGCGACCTGCTGCACGGAAAGACGCACGGCGCCGCGCAGCTTGAGGACGATCGAGGCGCTCGGCACCTGGCGCTCGCGCGAGAACAGCTCGCGGCGCGGCAGCACGAGATGCACGCGCGCCGACTGCACCAGGTCGATCGACGAGATGGTGCGCGCGAGCTCGCCTTCGAGCGCGCGCACCTGGTTGATGTTCTCGACGAAGCTCGAGGTGCCGAAGGCGTCGCTCTTGTCGAAGATCTCGTAGCCGACCGAGCCGCCTTGCGGCAGGCCGTCGCCGGCCATCAGCATGCGCACGCGCGCCACCTGGTCGCTCGGCACCAGGATCGAGGCGCCGCCGTCGCGGAGCTGATAGGGCATGTTCATGGCTTCGAGCTTCTGCACGATCTGGCCGCTGTCGTGCAGATCGAGATTGCCGTAGAGCAGGCCGTAGGCCGGCGTCGCGATGCGGGTGGCGAGAAAGACGAAGAAGCCGATGGATGCCGCAGCGACGAGACCCAGCGCGGAAAGACGCGCAATCCCGAGATTGCGGAGCAGACTGTGCCAGACCGTTCACCGCGATGGCTTCCTTGGGATCGATTCCGGGGCCGGTTGCCCGAAACCAACCCTATCGAGGGTCGGGTGAACGACTGGTTAATCGAGCGGCAGATTTTGCCGCGTGCCCGGCAAGTCTTGCCGGGCGTGCCGGCCTCAGATCGGCCGCGGGCCGGCCCATGCCGCGATAGTCCTGAAGACGCGTCACGCGCAGCCCGGGCAGGCCATGGCTGTCGACGAGGCGCTGCCAGGAAAGAAACTCTTCGACCGAAAGCGTGTAGCGCTTGCACGCGTCCTCGAGGCTGATGATGCCGGCGCGCACGGCGGCGACGACCTCGGCCTTGCGGCGGATCACCCAACGCTTCGTGTCGGTGGGCGGCAGGCTGTCGGGCGATGCGATGGCGCCGACCTCGAGCAGTCCAGGTGCCGTCGGCCTCGCTCGGGGAAGTTGGGCTGGGTTGATTCACGTTCGATACCCTGACCTTGCTCGCGTCCGTTCTACCCGCGCCAGTTTAAAAAACGCCTAAACGCGCCCTTGCTAAAGTTTTGAACAAATTGGCGAAAATGCGCGTGTTATGCGGTCTGGATGCCGAGCAGCGATTGCATCATCTGCGTAAGAGACGGAAAGCACCTTCGAATTTGCCTCATAGGCGTTCTGCGCGACGATGAGCTGGCTGAACTCCGATGCGATATCGACGGTCGAGTTTTCGAGCGACGAGGATTGGAGCGACGCCCGCGGCGCCGGTGCCCGCCTGCGTCAGGATCGGCAGTCCCGACTGCGCCGTCTGGAGGTAGGTGTCGCCCGATGCCGGCGCGAGCCCGTCTGGATTCTCGAACGTGGCGATCGGGATGATCGCCAGCGCGCGCGTCAGCCCATTGCTGAAATTGGCGGTCACCAGGCCGTTATCGCCGATGGTGATGTTGGAGAAACTGCCGAGCTGCTCGCCGTCCTGGTTGATGCTGCTGACGGTGAAGGTGCTGCCGAGCTGGCTGAGCCCGTTGGTGCCGCCGTTCGAGCCGAGGTTGAAGCTGACGGTCTGCGGCGACGTGGCGCCGGTCAGGGTGGGGTCCCAGGCGACCGACAAGGCGCCCGACGCATTGAAGGTCGTGGCGGCGGCGTCGAGCGTGCCGTCGGGATTGAATTGCACCAGGTTGTCGCCGGTGGCGATCGTCGCCGTGGTGCTGCCGGCATCGACGAACGATGCCGAGACCGACCATTGGTTCGTCGTGCCGGTGGGCGTGAACGTCAGCGTCATGTCGTGTTCGACGCCGAGCGAAATCGATACACCGGGACGGTCATCGTCTCGGGCGTCGATGGATCGTTGGCGGGCAGATTGGCGGCGAGCGTGACGTTCGCCGTTGGCGTGGCGATGCCGCTGATGCCGTTGACGTTGATCGTTTGCAGCGAGCCCAACGCCGTATCGGAGAGCGTCGGGGGCGTCCCGGCCGCGATCGCCTGGCTTTGGGCCGCGGTCAGCATCTGGCCCTGGAGATAGAGCCCGGCGTCGTTGACGAGGTCGCCGTTGGCGTTGACCGTGAAGCTGCCGGCGCGCGTGAAGGATGCCGTGCCGCCGCCGCTCACGCCGTCGGCACTGCTGTTGACCGCGAAGAAGCCGCCGCCGGAGATGGCAAGATCGGTCGGCGAGCTCGCCGCCTGGATCGCCCCTTGCTGCGCGATGTTGTAGAGCGCCGTGGTCGAGACGCCGCCGGGGGAATACTCGCTGCTGACCCCGCTCTGGGTGACGAGCGTGGAGAAGTCGGCCGTGGTGTCTTTGTAGCCGATGGTGTTGGAATTGGCGATGTTGTCCGAGATGATGCCGAGCGCATTGCTGTTGGCTTGCAGGCCGGACACGGCCGCATACATGGCGCCGAGAAGGCTCATAAGGGCTCTCCTGGGAGGAACAAGGGATCAGTTGGCGGTGGAGCTGCTCGGGTTCTGGATGACCGAGACGAGCTCGCTCATCGGCACCGAGATGCCGTTGACATCGAATGTTGCCTGGCCGTTGCTGACGCTGACGTTGCTCACCGTGCCGACCGACTGCACCGTCGCGGTGATGGGGTTGCTGCTGGAGTCGGTGGCGACGACGCTGAGGCTGTAATTGCCGGCCGGGAGCTGCTGACCGTTGGCATTCTCGCCGTTCCACACGAAGCTGTGCGAGCCCTCGCTGGTAGCGCCGGTCGTGCTGTAGACGACCGTACCGTTGGCGTTCTCGACGACGAGCGCGGCCTGTGCCGCGGCGCTCGGCAGCGTGTAGGAGAAGCTCGCCTGGCCGTTCTCGAGCGGCGCGGTATTGGCGCTGTACTCGATGTTCTGGCCGACCAGCGGCAGCGAGGAAATCGTCGCGTCCGCGGTCTGAAGCTGGATGAGGTTCTGCAGATTGTTGTTGGTGTCGATCTGCTGCTCGACCCCGCTGAACTCGACCAATTGCTGCGTGAACGTATTGGAGTCCATCGGCGACAGCGGGTCCTGGTTCTGGAGCTGGGTCGTGAGCAGCGTCAGGAACGTGTTGAAGTTTTGCGTGAAGGACAGCGTGCCCGTGCTGTTGGTGCCGGTACTGTTGGCGCCGGTCGTGGAGCCGCTTCCTCCGCTCGATGGCACGGTTGGAGCGATGGTCGGGGCGATGGAAGATGTGGTCATGACTGTCCTCACACCTCGATGTTCAAGGCGCCGTCGTGGCGGCGAAGTTGGCTGGCATTCCCGTGCCATGATGGCGGCGCGTCGGGCTCGTCGGCGAAGCCTGTGCTGCTCGGCGTGGGGGCGGGGGCGGGCGTGGAGTTCTGCGCGAACGATTGGGCATCGCCGCGCAGGTTGAAGCTGAGACTGCTGCTGTCGGCTTGCAGCCCGGCATCGCGCAGCGCCTGCTGAAGCCCGCTCGCATCCTGGCGCAACATGTTGAGCGTGTCGGAACGGTCGGCCGAGATCACCGCGGTGATCCGGCCGTCGTGCGTGAGATCGAGCTTGATGTCGATGGCGCCGAGGGCGGCCGGCTTGAGTTGAATCTCGATGCGGTTGGTGCCGTTCTGAACCGCCTGCTTGAGATTGAAGACGACCTGCTCGACCGCGGGAACGAGCGTCGGCGTGGGCAAGGTGGGACCGGCGGCTTGCGGCACCGATTGCGGGGTCTGCGTGCCGCCGGCAGGCAGCGAGACCGTGATGGCCCCCGCATTCGACGCATCCGTATCGGCGGATGTGGACGCGGTGGCGGCGTCGGACAAGGTTGCCGCCGCCGCGACGATCCCGGGCGCTGTGTGCGCCGTCGTCGCCAGGTCGCTCGCGAGCGCCGCGCTTTGCGTCGACTGCGCGGCCGGAGCCTGCGGCGTCGGCGCATCATCGGCCGGCGGGCGTGCGCCCGCGGCATCTTGCTGTTGCGGACCGGGCGCCGTCTCGGCATCCGCGCCGGTGTGATGCCACAACCCGGCGAGTGCAGCATTGGGCTGTGAT
Source organism: uncultured Alphaproteobacteria bacterium (assembly GCA_963832575.1). Taxonomy (GTDB): domain Bacteria; phylum Pseudomonadota; class Alphaproteobacteria; order ATCC43930; family CGMCC-115725; genus DATJLY01. Next base: position 737,086 of record CAWHUT010000004.1, on the reverse strand, counting down.
AGATAGGTCGGAGCCGCCGCGACGACGCGCGCGTTGAGTTCGGCGGCACCCGGAGGCGCGGCGGTTCGCCCGGTCGCGTTGGTGCCGCCCGCCGGCTCGGAGGTTCCTGGGTCGGGGATGGCCGATGCCCCCGCCGCGAGTGTGCCCGGCGATGGCGGCGCGGCGACCTGCTTTACGCCCGCTGCCGTCGCCGCGGTGATGGGCTGCAGCACCTGCGGAGGCACGGCGGCGGCCGCCGCCGCGGCCGCCGCCGCGGCGCTGGTATCGTCGTTGTCGGTTTTCGATTTCGGCCGACCGGTGGGGGCCGGAGCGTCGGTCTGGCCGTTCGCAGCCGGCATCGCCGTGCCGCTGGCCAGGACCTGCGCGAAATTCACGCCGAAGTCAGGCATCGGCAGCGGCAGATGCCGCGGCGTCATTTCCTTTGGCGAAGCGGCGACGGGTTGCGGGGTCATGGGCCTTCTCGTGGTCTCGCCGCGGAAGCGCAAGCCCCGTGCCACCCGCGCAGGGCCGCCAAGCCCTTGATATTGCGAAGTTCCAATTTGGCGGCAGCGGCGCCGGTCGTGACTGGCGGCAATCGCTGCCGAGGGCAGGCGGGCAATGTTTGCCGTCCGCGCTCGCCGATCGCGGCGATCGAGTGCCGGTGACGGGCGGCAGATTCTGCCGCTCACGGCAAGTCCCGCTCGGCAGGAATTGCCGCAAGGCGTGATCGGCCGCGCGGGCTCGGGCGGTTTTTCCCCGGATTTGACGGAGATGCCGCGTGTGCACCGAGCCGCGGGGAAGCGGCACAGGCGTTGCTTCAAGCTGGGCGTGGACCGCGAAGCGGCCCGTCATCATCCCTAGAAGGAACCTACAGAATGTCCAATATCGTCCTCGGCACTGCCACGCAGCAGAACCTGTTGGCGTTGCAGAACATCAACACTCAGTTGGATACCACGCAGAACGCTCTGTCGACCGGCCTCAAGGTTTCGAGTGCGGTTGACAATGCGGTGAAGTACTTCGAAAGCCAGTCGCTCGACAACCGCGCCAATGACCTGTCGACCCGCAAGGACTCGATCGATCAGGGCATTTCCTCGGTCACCACGGCGACCCAGGGCATCCAGAGCGCCATCTCGATCTTGCAGCAGATGCAAGGTATCGTGGAGTCGGCGAAGACCGAGACCACGACCCAGCAGGCCGCGGCGGCGAACGCAGTTCAACACCCTGGCTGAGCAGCTCAACAGCTCTTCTCAATGACACGAGCTATCAGGGCCTCAATCTCGTCAACTCGACGAAGTCGAGCCTGACGCTGCAGTTCAGCCAGAGCACGAGCTCGACGCTGAAGGTCAAGCGGCAGAACCTGCTGGTCAGCGTGTCCGTCTCCGGCAGTCATGCCGCGAGCAAGCTGGCGACCGGGCTCGCGGGCGTAAGTTCTCGACCGCGGTCAGCGCCGGCAAGATCGTCGGCGTTCGACATCGTCTACAATGCGCTTGAACAACTCCATCTCGACCCTGCAGGCGGCGGCGCAGAGCCTCGGCTCGAACGTGTCCTTCCTGCAGACCCGCCTGGCCTTCACCGAGCAGTACATCACGACGCTGCAGGGCGGCGCCAACAAGCTGACGGTCGCCGACGTGAACGTGGAGAGCACCAACCTCGTCACCTTGCAGACGAGGCAGCAGCTCGCCATTCAGTCGCTGTCGATCGCGACCCAGTCCGAGCAGTCGGTCCTGCGTCTGTTCCACTAAGCATCGGATTCGGTGCGGCGGGCGGCCTCGCGGCCGTCCGTCCGCCGCTTAATCGCGATGCTAACCATTCCGGCATAAACATCGCGGCGATCACCGCGACGGAGAGCAGTAGAATGCCGCTCACCATCAATCTGCAGCCGCGCGAACGGCTCATCGTCAACGGCGTCGTCATCGAGAATTCGGGCCAGGCGGCCAAGGTTCTCATCCACAACACCGCCGCGCTCCTGCGCGAGAAGGACATCCTCACCGAGGACGCAGGCGACTACGCCCGCGCGGCGCATCTATTTCGCCATCCAGTGCGAATACCTGTTCCCGGGCAAGGACGACGCTATTTTTACCGATAATTGATGAATTCCTTCGAGAGTTCGCGCAGGCCGCTCCGAGCACGGGGGAGCTCGTGCGCGAAATCCGCCAATTCATCGACGCCGGACAATTGTACAAGGCTCTGAGATCGGCGCGACAGCTGATGACCAGGGAGCAGGAGATTCTGAATGGCTGTACCTCCGAAAGCGTATCAGCGGATGCCCGGGCCGGGTAATCCGGCGCGCACCGAGGCTTGGGCGCTGCTCGAGGCCGCGCGCGAGCTGCATCAAGCGCGAACGGCGCCCATCGACGTGCTGCGCGGGGCGTTGCGTCGCAATTGGCGACTGTGGACGATCTTCCAGGCGAACCTCGTCGATCCCGAATGCCAGGTGCCGACGGAGGTTCGCGCCAATCTGCTCGGCCTCTCGAATTTCATCGATCGTCACACCGCCGAGCTTCTCGCCAGGCCCGATCCGGTAAAGGTCGACGTGCTCGTGAACATCAACCGCCAGATCGCCGAAGGACTGCTCGACGGGCAGCGTGCCGGCGACGCGCGCGCAACTCCGCCTGCCGCCGCGGTCTCGCTCGCCCACACCGTGTGATGGCGCGCGCCATGATGCTTGCCGCGGAACCGACGGATACGATCCGCATCGACGAGCCCGTCCGCGAGGCAGCGCGCCTGATTGCAGAGGGTAATGCCGAGGCGGCGCTTGCGCTGCTGGCGCCGATGGTCGCCGACGACGCATCGGGCCTGGCGCCGCGTTTCGTGCTGGCGCTGACCGGCTGGCGGATCGGCCGGTTTGACTGGGCCGTCGCGGTGCTGCGCGAATGCCACCAGCGCTGGCCCATGGCGGGCGACGTCGCCGAGGTGCTGGCGTCGCTCCATGCCCAAAGCGGCAACTTCGTCGACAGCCTCTACATGGGCAAGCTCGCGACCGCGGTCGGGGGCACGGGTCCGCTCGCAGCACTCGTGCCGTCCGACTTCCCGTCATTCGCGTGGGCGCTCGTCAATATCAAGGAACGTCCGCTGCTGGCCCAGGCCCGGCAAAGCCTCGCCGCCGGCAAGATCGAGGATGCGATCGCCAAGGCCCACCAGCATGTCGCGCTGAACGACGACGACAGCGACGGCGTGGCATTCTGCGCCGCGGCGCTGCTGCGCGTGGGGCAGCCCGGCGCGGCGGCGGCTGCGCTGAGCGCGATCGAGGCCGAGGCCGAACGCTCGGCGCCGATCGCCAGCCTTTATGGCCGCAGCCTTACCGCGATGGGCGACTTCGCGGCGGCGCGACGCTGGCATCAGCACGCCACGGCCACGGCACCGGACGATGCGGCCGTCGCTGCCGCCGCGGTCGCGGATGCCGTGTGGTTTGAGCCGGATCCGGATCGGATCACCGCTGCCGGTGCGGAATGGGTGCGGCGGTTCTGCCCGCCCCCGCCGCCGCGCGACTGGCCGGCGCTGGAAGGAAAGCTCGTCATCGCCTATCTCGTTTCGGCGCTGGCCGATCCGCGCGATGCCGTTGCCATTGCCGCGGTGGCGCGTTCGCACGACCGCGCGCGCGTCACCGTTTTGGGCTACGGGACCGGCGCGCAGAGCTGGCTCGAGAATGCGTCGCTCAGCGGCGCCTTCGATAGTTGGCGCGACATCGCCTCGCTCGATGCCGCGACGCTTGCGCGATTCTTCGCTCGCGATGGCGCCCACGTGATCGTCGATGCCGGCGGCTTTCACGCGCCGCAAAGCCTCATGGCGCTCGCCCGGCTTTCCGGTGCGGTCCGCGTCGGCTGGATGGGCACCGCGGCGGCCCTGGGCACGTCCGTCTATGACGCGGGGCTCGCGGCCCCGTCGGCCGGTGCCTATCCGGTCTGCCGCGCGGCGCAGCGCACGCCGCGCGCCGCCCGCGGCATCGTTCAATTCGGCGCCGACGTTCTCCTCGCGCAGCTCGATCATGAGACCGTGGCGTGTTGGACGCAGATCCTGCGTGCCGCACCGGATGCGCGGCTGCTGTTGCGCTCCGGCGACACGAGCCAGGGCATCGTCGACCGCCTGGTCGCGCGCTTCGGGCCGGCGCTCGCGGCGCGAATCGATCTCGTTGCCGCCGAAAGGTTCGAGGAATTCTATGCGCGCGTCGACGTGGCGCTGGCGCCGCGGCGCGGTCTGTCGCCGCGGATGGCGGCCGAGGCGGCGGGCTGCGGCGTTCCCACCGTGGCGATGGCAGGACCGGAGGCGGTTGAGCCTTATTCCCGTTTTCTCCGCGATCTCGGCCTTGGCTCCGCACTGGTCGCCTCCGATGCGCAGGAATATACCGGCATGGCGCTCGCGCTGGCGCGTTCCGCCGCCGAGCGCGAGCGCCTGGCGGCGATGACGGACGACGCCGCAAGCCGCGCGGATGGCGCTGCTGCGGCAATCGCGCGTGGGCTTGAAGACCTTTCCCTGCAGGGATCGCGCGGCCGAGCCTTGTCATGACCGAACGCGCCTCGTCGCGGGCGTTTTTCCTCAAGCGTTTCCCGGACGTCGCCGCACGGCTTGCGCGCCGTGGCGCACCCCAATCCGCTATTGTGACCGAGAACGGCGCGGCCGTCGACATTCGCATCGACAAGGGCTGCATCTACGGCGGCGACGCGCGTGCCTTGGCGGCGGCACAGGTCGCGGCCTATCTCGAGAAGCCGCTGCGTCTCTTCATGCGCAGCCCCGACGATGCCGGGCTCGTCAGTCCCATCTGCATTCGCCTTTTGAAGGCAGTGCTTGCTCATCTGAGCGGCGAAAACCGCGATACCATTGCGCTCTATCCTGCCGGCGGCCCGAATTTCCTCGTCGTCTTCGGCCTCGGCCTCGGTCATCACCTCGAAGCGCTCGCCCGCGGCACCGAGGCGCGCTGGCTCATTCTCGTCGAGCCTATGGTCGATTTCATCGAGCATTCCTTTCATTCGCTCGATTGGTCCGAGTTGGTGGCGACATTCGAGCGCCGCGGCGGCGGCGTGCACATCGTCACCGAGCTCGATCCCGCCGCCATGGTGAGCGCCGTTACCGGGATCATGGCGGCGAACGGGATCGCGTTCGCCGACGGCAGCTGGGTCTTCACGCATTATCCACTGTGGGCCTTTGCCGAGGCGCGCAAGCGCCTGCACGAGGCACTGGAGTTCGTCTTCATCAATCGCGGCTTCTTCGAGGACGAGCTGCGCATGATGCAGAACGCCGTGCGGAACTTCGCGCAGCGTCCCTTCGGTCTCCTGGAAGACCGACCACGCTTGCGGCGATTGGAAACTGCGGTGCTGGTCGGCGCGGGTCCATCGCTCGACGAAGGCCTGGCGACGCTGCACCGCATCCGCGATCGCGTCGTGCTCATCTCCTGCGGCACGGCCTTGCGGCCGTTGCTGCGCAGCGGCCTCGTTCCGGACTTCCATTGCGAGCTCGAGAATGTTCCGGAGGTCTTCGGCGTGATCGAGGAGGCGGGAAAATACGGCGATCTCTCGCGTATTACGCTCATCGCGTCCGCTACCGTCGATCCGCGGGTGCCGCCGCTTTTTGGCGAGACGATCTTCTATTTCCGCGATTCTGTGAGCTCGACGGAGATTCTCGGGCGCAAACGCCACCTCATTCCCGCGACGGCGCCGACCTGCGTGAACATGGGCCTGGCGATGGCGACCACGATGGGGTTCAGCGATGTCGTGCTGTTCGGGACCGATTGCGGCGTCCGCCCCGGCGGCAAGCGCCACGCCGAAGGCACGATCTACCGCGACCTCGGCGTATGGCAGGAGAAGGACCGCAAGAGCCGCTATTCGCTCGAGGTTGAGGGCAATTTCGGTGGCATCGTCCACACCGACTGGGTCTATGACGCAAGCCGATTGATGCTGGTAGGGGCGATCGCGCGTTACCGCCTCAACGTCGTCAATTGCAGCGACGGCGCGCTCATTCCGGGCGCGGTCCCCTGCGTGCCGGAAGCGTTCGAGGTGGCAAAGCCGCCGGTCGATCGCGCCGGCTTCGACGCCGACCTGCGGCGGTCGATCACGCGCCTTGCGCCGGGCGAGATCCTGGCGGAGACCGATCTCGGTGCGACACGGGCCGGGGCCGAGCGGCTTTTCCGCGAGCTCGGCGAAGTCCTCGACGAACTGGAGGGCGGCCCGGCGGATTTCCCCGCCGCCTATCAGCGCATCGCCGCGCTGATCGCGGGGCTGGGCCCGCGCAGCGACCATGCGAGCTCGCTCATCGATGGTGCGCTCAAGGCGCTGCCGCGCGTCGGCATGTTCTACGGACTTCGCATCACAGAGCCCGCGGCGCGCGATCGCCTCTACCGCGTCTTCATCGCGGAATTTCGCGCCATCGTGGCGGAGATGGCAGCAAGAACGGACGCGCTCTTCGTCGAAATCGACGGCCTTGCGGCTGATGTACCGGCGCCGCGTCGGGCCGGTAGCGTATAGCGGCCCCGGGCCGCGCGTCGGTTACGTCAACAGCGACAGGATCGCCGGCGTCGATGCCTGCGCCTGACGGGACGCGACGGTCGCGCCGACGGAATTTTGCAGCACTTCCAAGGGTGACGTCGCGGCTTGCGGCGGACTCTGTGATGCTCATCAGGGTCGCGGACAGCATCTGCGTGTTGCCGATCGCAAGCTCGATGAGATGCTCCTGATTCTGCGCCTGTTCCGTCAGGGCCTGGACCTGGTTGTTGATGTCGGTGGAGTCCGACTGCTGCATGTCGTTCAGTTGGGTGGTCAGCGCGCCGGTCTGGGTCGTAAGCTCGGTGTTGAGGCTGCCGGCGAGGAGTTGGTTGTTGCCGGTGGCCTGGAAGACCTGACCGACGAAGTTCTGGGCGGTCTGCACCGCGGTCGCGGCCGCCGCCTGTCCGGCGGGCGTCGTGAGATCGTAGGTCGCGCTGTTGCCGATGCCGAGCCCTTTGGCCTGGAGCGCCGCGACCTGATCGGGCTGGAACGGCGCCACCGTGGCGATGACGTTAAGATCGTTCACGTCGGTGTTGGCGGCGGCAAGTGCGGTATCGAAGGTCGTGCCGTCGCCATTGGCGGCGGCCGTCTGCAAGGTCGCGAGCTGGTTCTGGAGATCGGCGAGCGTGTTGGCATTGGCGCCATATTTGCTCTCGACGTCGGTGATCGTGCTCGCTCGTTTCTGGAGGCCTGAGATCTGGGTCTGCAAGGCGTTCGTCACGGCGGTATCGGGCGCACTCTCCAGCACTGCGATCTTGGCGTTGAGGCGGTTCTGGATCTGATTGTTGACTTCGGTGATTTCGATCTGCGTGTTCAATTGCGCCGCATTCGATGCGGTGTTGGCGAGGACGCCGAGCATGGTCGTCAGGGCGGATGCCGGGGGAGGGGGCAGGCTCGTGGCCGATATGGTCAACGTCAGGACTCCTGGACCCGCCTGTCGGGCCGACGATCCTCGCTCTTTAGCGGTGTAGAGCACGTTAAGGCCACGCCCAAAAACCGTCCCTTTCATCGAATGGTAACCACGATGCGCGTAGAATCCTGAGGAGGCGAAGGACTCGTGCATGGCGCCGTGATGGCAATCCTCCTCTTCGGCGCGACCGGCATGCTGGGGCAGGCGCTCTCAGTCGAGGCCGCGCGACGCCGCCGCGACGTGATCGGCGCGTCGCGAAGCGGTCCCGATCGCGCGATCGACCTCGCCGATGCCGGCGCGGTAGCCGCGCTTGTCACGACGCTGCGTCCCGAATGCGTGATCAACGCCGCCGCCCTCACCGACCTCGACGAATGCGAGCGCGATCCCGCCCGCGCCTACGCGATCAATGCGCGGGCGGTCGCGGTTATGGCGCAGGCGTGCCGGGCAGTGCGCGTGCCGTTAGTCCACGTCTCGACCGACCATTTCTTTACCGGCGATGGCGACCGGCCGCATGCGGAGCAGGACCCGGTCACGTTGGTGAACGAATACGCACGCACCAAATTCGCGGCCGAGGCCTTTGCTGGGCTTGCGCCGCGGGCGCTGATCGTGCGCACCAACGTGACGGGCATGCGCGGCTGGGCGGGGCGGCCGACCTTTGCCGAATGGGCGCTTTCGGCGCTGGTCCGGCGCACGACCCTGCGCCTCTTCGACGACTTTCATATCTCCACGATCGACGCGCCAGGGTTTTCCCGCGCGCTCTTCGATCTCGTCGCAACCGACGCCACGGGCGTGATCAATCTCGCGGCGCGAACGGTTGCGTCCAAGCGCCGCTTCGTGCGGGCGCTGGCGCGTGTCCTCGGCATCACCCTCGATTGGGACGAGATCGCGAGCGTGCGCAGTCTGGCGACCCCGCGCGCCGAAAGCGGCGGGCTCGACGTCAGCCGGGCGGAACGGCTCCTCGGCTATGCGCTGCCCGATACGGACGAGGTTTGCCGCAATCTCGTCGAGCAATGGAGAGGTGAGCGATGCGCTATGCCAGCAGCTTCCTGATCGGCGCGCGGGAAATCGCGCTCGACCGTCCCGCCTATTTCATTGCCGACATCGCCGCCAACCACGATGGCGATCTCGAGCGCGCCAAGGACCTCATCGCGCTGCGCCAAGGAGGCCGGCGCCGACGCGGTGAAGTTCCAGCATTTCCTCGCCGCACAAGATCGTCAGCGATGTCGGCTTCCGCCAGCTCGGCACGCAGATCGCGCACCAGGCGAAGTGGCAGAAATCGGTGTTCGAGGTCTATCGCCAATACAGCCTCAACCGCGATTGGGACCTGACGCTGGTGGAAACGGCGCGCGCGGTCGGCATCGACTGGATGACGACCCCCTATGACCGCGAGGCCACCGATGCCGTGGCCGATCTCGTGCCGGCTTTCAAGATCGGCTCGGGCGATATCACTTGGCTCGAATCGATCGAGCACATCGCCGCCAAAGGCAAGCCGGTGCTGCTGGCCACCGGCGCGTCGCTGCCTCGCCGAAGTCGAGCTAGCGGTCGACGCGGTGCTGAAGCACAACCCCGACGCTCTGCCTGCTGCAATGCAATACCAATTACACCGGCGAGTCTCGAGAACCTGCGCTTACGTCAATCTCCGCGTGCTGCAGAGCTATGCCGTGCATTGGCCGGGATTGCCGTTAGGGCTTTCCGATCACACGCCCGGCCACGCGACGGTGCTTGGGCGCGATTGCGCTCGGCGCGCGCGTCGTGGAGAAGCATTTCACCGATGATACATTCGCGCGTCGGTCCCGACCATGGCTTCTCGATGACGCCCGCGACGTGGCGCGAGATGGTGTTGCGCGCGCGCGAGCTCGAAGCGGCGCTCGGCGACGGCATCAAGCGCATCGAGGCCAACGAGCGCGAGGCGGCGGTCGTGCAGCGGCGCTGCCTGCGCCTGGCGCGCGATCTTCCGGCCGGGGACCGTGATCGCGCGCGAGCACCTGACGGCGCTGCGCCCGGCGCCCGCAGGGTCGCTGCCGCCGTCGGCGATCGCGCAGGTCGCTCGGCCGGCGCCTTGCTGCGCGCGCCAAGCGCCGGCGCGGAACTGCGGCTGGCCGATCTCGCGCCGGCGAGCGAGGCGGCGGCATGATCGGGGGCAACCTCGTCGGCCTGCGCGCGATCGAGCGCGGCGATCTGCGCGGCGCTTCTCGCCTGGCGCAACCGGCCCGAGTTCCGCCGCTATTTCCGCGAGATTCGGGAACTCGGCCCGGCGCAGCAGGAGCAGTGGTTCGACACCACGGTGCTGCGCGACGAGCACACCCGCATGTTCGCGATCACCGAGCAGGGCACGGGCCGGCTCATCGGCGCCTGCGGCCTCTGCTATGATCGATTGGGTCAACCGCACCGCCGACTTCTCGATCTATATCGGCCACGACGGGCTCTATATCGACGAGCGCTATGCGCCCGATGCCGGGCGGGCGCTGCTGCGCTACGGCTTCCAGGAGTTGGGCCTGCATCGCATCTGGTGCGAGATCTATGATTTCGACGACGCCAAGCGGCGCTTGCTCTCCAGCCTCGGCTTCACCCTCGATGGCCGTCATCGCGAGGCGCATTGGAGCGAGGGGCGGTGGCATGATTCGCTCTTCTTCGGCATCCTCGACCGCGAGTTCCTGGGCCGCGTCGAGCGCCGCGTGCGGCGTCATTGTTCAGGCGCGCCTTGGTTCCTCGCGCCTGCCGGGCAAGGTGTTGCTGACCGCTCGGCCAGCGCACGCCGCTGGCGTCCGTGCTGGAGCGCTGCGCGCGCATCCCCGGCATCGACGTCGTGGTGTGCGCGGTGCCGACCGGTGCGGATAACGATGACGTGGCGGCGGCCGCGCACGCCTGCGGCGCCGTTGTCTTTCGCGGCTCGGAAACGGATGTGCTCGACCGCTATCACGGCGCCGCCCGCGCCGTCGGGGCCACTACGGTCATGCGCGTCACCAGCGATTGCCCGCTGATCGATCCGCAGTTGTGCGGCGAGGTGCTGGCGGTGCTGGCATCAACCGGTGCCGATTATGTCTGCAACAGCCTGCCGCCGCTCTGGCCGCACGGGCTTGATTGCGACGCCTTTCCGGCCGCGCATCTGGCCCATGCCGCGCGCGAGGCGACGCTTCCCGCCGACCGCGAGCACGTGACGCTGTGGCTCAAGCGCAATCCGCATTTCCGCCGGGTCAACATCGACGGCCCCGGCGGCGGGCTCGAGCGCCACCGCTGGACCCTCGATTTCGCCGAGGATTATGCCTTCTTCCGGGCGCTCTGGGAGGTGATGGGCGAGCGCGCCGGCGCGGCTACGACGCACGAGATCCTCGCCGTCCTCGCCGCGCATCCCGAGATCGCCGCCCTCAATCGCGCCCGCATCGACGAGGAACGGCTGGGCGATGGTTCATTCCGCCTCGACTGCCGGATGCCGTCGCGATTTCTTTGAGGCAGTGCCCGGACGTCAGGAAATAGCGGCGATGGCAGAGATTTCGATCAACAGATCCGGCAGCGCCAGCCGCGACACCTCGACGATCGCGCTCGCCGGGCCGTCATGCGGGAAATAGCGCAAGCGGATATCGGCGATTTCGCTGAATGCCCGCATGTCCGTGACGTAAACGGTGACGCTGACGATATCCGCCATCTGCGCACCGTTGGCGGCGAGGATGGACTTGATGTTCTCCAGCACCTGAACCGCCTGGGCACGAAGATCGCCCTTGCCGACGATCTTTCCGTGGATGTCGGTTGCGATCTGGCCGGCGATGAAAAGCAGCGGCCCGGCGGTGACGCGAACGCTGTTGGAATAATAGGCCTTGAGCGGTGGCGCTACCGTTGCCGGATTGATCGCGGTTTTGCGCGGCTCGGCCATGACGCTTCCCCTTCACCGATCACAGGGAATGCCTCATGCGAGCGTGCGGCGTGCTTGTCAAGCGGGGTGCGGGATCGGCGGCTTCGAGCAGCGCGTCCAATCGCGCGGCGTCGAGCCAGTCCGTGTTGGTGTCGGAGGCGAAGCGGAAGCCCGGTTCGACCGGCAGGGCGCCATCATCGACATAGCTCTCGCGCCGCCACCAGGTGAAGGACGGTTCGATGATGTAGCGGTCGTCGAGCTCCAGCGTCTGGCGCGAATTGTCCTCGGTGACCATGACCTCGTGCAGCTTTTCGCCCGGACGGATACCCACGACCTTGATGGGCAGCCCCGGCGCGAGGCAGCGCGCGAGGTCGACGATGCGCATGCTCGGGATCTTCGGCACGAAGATTTCCCCGCCGCGCATCATCGCGAGCGAGGTCATGACGAATTCGACGCCCTGCTGCAGCGTGATCCAGAAGCGCGTCATGCGCTGATCGGTGACAGGCAGGTACTCCGATCCTTCAGCGAGGAGCTTGCGATAGAGCGGGATGACGCTGCCGCGCGAGCCCACGACATTGCCATAGCGCACCACCGCGAAGCGGATGTCGCTCTTGCCGGAAAGGTTGTTGGCGGCGATGAAGATCTTGTCGGAGGCGAGCTTGCTCGCGCCATAGAGGTTGACGGGGTTGGCTGCCTTGTCGGTGGAGAGCGCCATGACCCGCTTCACGTTGTTGCGCAGCGCCGCCCGCACCACGTTCTCCGCGCCCGAGACGTTGGTGCGGATGCATTCGAACGGGTTGTATTCGGCCGCCGGCACCTGTTTGAGCGCCGCGGCATGGACGATCACGTCGACCTCGCGGGTGGCGAGTTCCAGCCGCTCGGCATCGCGCACGTCACCGATGAAGAAGCGCATCCGCGCGGCCTCGTCGGGACCGAGCTGCTGCTGCATCTCGTACTGCTTGTACTCGTCGCGCGAGAACACGATGAGGCGCCGCGCGGTCGTGTGCTGCAACAATGCATTGATGAAGCGGCGCCCAAACGAACCGGTGCCGCCGGTGACGAGCACGGATTTGTCGTCGAACTGCCGCAATGCGCTGTGCAGGCTGCCCGACATCGTGCGCGCGCGCCCCGCGCCGCGCGGACGTGCGGCCTGTGCGGGGGCCACCGGGCGCAACAGCGCCACGGTCTCGGTCACGGGCTTGCGATGCTTTGTCTTGGTCATTCGCTGAAATCCAATGGCGCCGTTATTTGAGGTAATTGGCGAGCGACAGATTTTGCAGGACATTGACGGTCTGGTAGGACGCTTCCATCTGCGTCTGCAACGCGTCGAGCTGGGTGATCACGGTGGCGGGATTGGTGTTCTCGATATCGCCGATGTTGGTCTGGATGAGCGTGAGACTGTTCTGGTGGGCCTGCAGCACGTTGGTGAGTTGCGATTGCTGGAGGCCGATGGTCGAGGTGAGCTGCTGCAGTCCCGTCGTCGCGGTCGTAAGCATCTGCTGCGCCTGATTGACATTGGCGACGTCGGTGGGGTTGGTGGAACTGAGCGTGCCGGAATTGGCGAGGTAATTGAGGACGCGGACGACCTGCTCGATCGATGAATTGTCGGCGGTGACGCCGTATTGCAGCGTGAGATTATTGTCGACCTGGGCCTGCGCCACGGTGTCGTTGCCCTGGTAGTAGCCGTTGGGCGGCGCGCCGTTCACCGGCGTGGTGAGGTCGCCCGGGTTGGGCAGGCCGCTCGCGTTAAAGGGCGGCGTCGAGGTGGCGCTGCCCGAGAACACGTAGCCATCGCCGCCTTCGGTGTTGAGGTAATTGCCGACCTCCGCGAGCAGCCCCTGCGCCTGGCTCTGGATGGGCGCACCCGAGGTGTTGTAGGCGTCGGTCGCAAGCGTACTTGAGAACTGCTGCACCAGGGTGGCGATGGTGGAAGTCGCAAGCGACATGGTCTGGAGCGTCGTGTTCACGGTATTGATGCTGTTGATATAGCCCTGCTGCTGCGACTGCGCCGTGGTGAGGTCGACGAGCTGCGACGCCTGCGGCGCGATTCCGGCAAAGGTCTGGCTCTTCAGCCCTGTCGAGATCTGCTGGTCGAGCGTGTTGCCTTGCGTCTGAAGCTGCGACAGGTTCTGGATGATCTGCTGGACCTGGGCGATGTTGCTGATGGACATGACGGCGGCCTCTAGTCACGGCGATGTTCATAAGCGCGTCGTACATGGTCTGGATCGTCGAGATGACCCGGGCCGACGCGCTATAGGCGTTTTGGTAGACGATGAGCGTGCTGAGCTGGGAATCGAGATTGACGCCGGTCTCGTTGGAATACTGGCTCTGCATCTGCGTCAAAAGCGAGCTCTGGTCCGTGGCGTTGGCAGTCGCGGAGGCGGCCTGATCGGCGGCATTTCCGATGACTTGGCCGACATAGGAGCCGAGCGTCGTGGCGATGGCGGCGAGCCCGCCGGCGGCAGCGAAATTGGTCGTCGATTGCAGATTGGCCGACAGCGTCGCGGAGATGCTCGGGTCGGAACCGGCGGTGCCGGTATCGAGAAGGGCCGGGTTGGAGACGAGGTCGGGATTGACCTCAATCGTCGCGGCGTTGTCGACGCCGCTGGCGATATTGACGTCGGCGAAGAAATTGTTGGCGTCGTTGGTCGCGTTAAGCCCGCTATTGGTCGTCTGCAGGTCGGGCGAGCTCGTCATGCCGAAGAGGCTGTTGGTGAACTGGTTGAGCTGCGCGGTGACGGCCGGCAGCGTGGTATCGCGAAGCTGGAGGAGGGCACCGAGCTCGCCGGTCGTGGTCTCGCTCGTGACATCGGTGCCGTCGAGCGTCAGCGGCGACAGCGTCGTCGTCGCGGTCACCGTGCCGGCGGCGGTGTAGCCGAACTGGTTGACCGTGGTTCCATCGACCAGCGAATTCCCTTGCGTCGTCAGCACCTCGAGCGTGCCGTCGGGGCGGGTGTAGCTGGAGACGCCGACATACTGGGCGACCTGCGCGAGGTCCTGGTCGCGCTGGTCCTGCAGCGTTGCGGTGGACTGTCCCAGCGCCTGGAGCTGGCTGATCTGGCCGTTGAGCTGGCCGATGGCGCTGAGCGCGGTGTTGACCGTGCCGACATCGTTGGCGATCTGCGCGTCGGCGTTCTGGCGCAGGGTCTGGACGCCGCTCGACAGGTTATTGAGCTGTTGGGCAAGCTGCTGGCCGCTGTTGACCGCGCTTTCCTGCGCGACGGCGTCTTGCGGCGTGGTCGCCAGCGTCTGCATCGCGCTCATGAAATTGTCGAACGTGTCCCCCAGCGTGTTGCCGCTGCCGACCTGGCCCAGCAGGTTCTGTACCTGCTGGGAATAGCTGTTGAGGGTCGCGGCCGAGCCCGAAATCGTGGTCTGGCCCAGAATGGCGCTTTGCAGGATTTTGTCGGTCGCGCGCTGGACTTCGCCGGTGACGACGCCGGCGCCGCCGTTCGTCGCAGACGTCGCGAATCTGCGGCAGGGTCTCCGTGGTGTAGCCGGGCGTCTGCGCGTTGGAGATGTTGCCGGAGAGGACCTGAAGCTGGGCCTGCGTTGCCGTGAGACCGGAGACGGCGTAATTGCAGCGCGACCTTGAGGCTCATCGGTGGCGTCCTCCCGGCGCGTCGTTCTAGAGCCGGTGATCGACGGCGATGCCGGCGACGCGGGGGCGGCGCGGGCACTGCCCGCCGCCCGGAATAGGCGGTGGGCGGCCGGCGGCTTTGCGTCACCGCAGTGACGACCGCGGCGACCAGACGTTCGACCGCGGCGCGGCCGATGCGCAGCGCGCGCTCGTTTTCCATCGCCGCCGCGGCAAGCCGGCGCCCCACCACCAGCCACTGCATCTTGGCCGCGGCGGGACAGGGCGGCGATCCCCTGCGGACCGTCGAGCGTCTTGAGCGCCTTCTGGAAAAGCAGAGTGAGGCGCGACTTTTCCGTCTGGAGCGGCGCGATCCGCGCGATCTGCATGGCGCGCACCAGCACCGTCTCGCGCTCGAGCAGCTCGGCCAACTCGCCGGCTAGCGCGATGAGGCTCGACGCGTCGCCGGGCTGCGGCGCGGGGGGCTGTGCCGTCATATTCACTTCATCTCCTGGGTCCGAAGGATTTCACGCTGCACCGCATCGGCGATGCCGATGCCGCCGCTTTTGGCGGCGACCTTGCTGTATTCCTGGAGGAGGAGCGAGCGATAGATCGTCTCGCCTTCGCCGCCCCCGAACAGCGTATCGGAGCCGATGCCCTGGAACATGCTCTCGAAGCTCTGCTGCAAGAAAAACGATTCGAAATTTTCGGCCGCCTTGTGCGCAGCGCCGGCATCATCGCCGCCACCGGCGGGCAGCGTCGGCGGCGTGGCGGTCGGAGCAAGGGCTGCGGTGAGGTCCATCACATCAACTCGATGTCGGCCTGGAGCGCGCCGGCGGTCTTGATCGCCTGCAGAATGTTGATCATGTCGCGCGGGCCCACGCCCAGCGCATTGAGCGCATCCACCAGCTCGCGCAGGCTGACGCCGGCCTGCAGCACGGCCATCCGCCGCTGCTGCTGCTCGTCGATCTGGATGTTGGTGCGGGGCACGACCACGGTCGAGGCACCGCCGGAGGGCGCGAACTGCACGCCGGCGCGCGAGGGCACCTGCGGTTCGTTGCGCGTCTCGCCGGGCGCGGTGATGGTGTTGACGGCGGGCGCGGTAGAGCCGGCGGCCGAGAACGGGTTGGGCTGCGACACTTGCGGCGTCTCGGTGACGCGCACGGTGAGGTTGCCCTGCGACACCGCGACCGTGCTGATGCGCACGCTCTCGCCCATGACGATGATGCCGTTGGCCTCGTCGATGACGACGCGCGCCACCTCGTCGGGCTCGACGCGGAGCTGCTCGATGTCGGTCAGCAGCGTGACGAGGTCGCCCTGGAATTTCGCGGGTATGTTGAGCACGACGGTCGACGGATCGATCGCCTGGGCGGAAGGGCTTTGCAGATGGGCATCGATGACCTCGGCGACGCGGCGCGCCGTGGTGAGGTCGGGATTGCGCAGCATGAGGTTCATGCTGTGCATCTTGTCGAGCTCGAATCCGACTTCGCGCTCGACGATGGCGCCGTCGGCAACGCGGCCCGCGGTGGGAACGCCCTTGGTGACCGAGGCGCCCTGGCCCTTGGCGCTGACGCCGCCGGTGGCGACGGTGCCCTGCGCCACGGCATAAACCTCGCCGTCGGCGCCCAGCAGCGGCGTCACCAGCAGCGTGCCGCCGAGCAGGCTCTTGGAATCGCCCAGCGTCGAGACCGTGACGTCGATGCGCCCGCCCTGGCGGGCGAAGGCCGGAAGCGTTGCCGTGACCATCACGGCGGCGACGTTGTTGGTGCGCAGGCTGGCGTCGCGCGCATTGACGCCCATGCGTTCGAGCATGCCGATCAGGCTCTCCCGGGTGAAGATCGCCTCGTTGAGCGTATCGCCGGTGCCGTTGAGCCCGACCACGAGCCCATAGCCCACCAGCATGTTGTCGCGGATGCCCTCGAAATCGACGATGTCCTTGATCCGCGACATCGCCGTCGCCGGCGACGCGTCGGCCATGCACAGCATGGCCAGTGCGAGGAACGCAAATCGGATGAGACGACGACAAAGCGAGCGCATGTAAATATTCTTTTCGTTACCAACGGCCGGCTCTGACGCCGTCATGCCATTCTCATGCCAACACGCGCGGGCGCGCTCGTTGGATGCGCAAGGAGGCGCGCTTGACAGTGCCGGCGCATGTGTTTTGAGGGAGTGCACAACAGATTGATTATATTGGGAAAAATCCCCACTCAGAACGCCGCGACAAGGCGCCGAGGCGCAGGTCGCGCCGACCCCGTTCGGCGCCCGGAACACGATCGCCGCGCCAGCGCCGATGGCGGCATTTCCTACCGACCCAGCGGCAAGAATTGCCGCCGGCTTAATAGGCCCTTAACCGTGCCCTTGCGATGGTAGGCGCCATGAGGATCGAGTGGACACCGTCCCTGCGCGTGGCCACGCAGCGGCGGGACGATCGCGGCGTCGCGGCCGATCGTTCGTTCTCGCTGGGCGGCAGCGGCGATGCCGCTTCCGCCGCGGCAACGCAGGGGACGCCGGCGACGAATACGGTGGCAGGTCTCCTGTCGCTGCAGGAGGTGGCGGACGGGCTCACCGGCCGCCGCCGCGCCATGGCGCGCGGCGACAAGCTGCTCGATGCGCTGGAGGAGCTGCGCATGGCGCTGCTTGGGGGCACGCTGCCCCGCGCGCAGCTCGAGGCGCTCGCTCATCTCGCCCGGCGAAAATGTGCCGATGGTCGACGATCCGCGCCTTGCCGGACATTCTAGCCGAGATCGAACTGCGTGCCGCGGTGGAGCTGGCAAAGCTCGAACGGCATCGAAGGCGCCTGAACCACACTGCCCGGCATGCGCAATGGGCCATCCGCGCGCTTGCGGAGCCCAAGACCGATTCATATACTCGCCGCCGTCGTCGTGCCGTGGGACCTTGGGAGTGGTGAATGCGGCCAGCGCTTCCGCCCGACTATCGACCGTCGGAGGACGAAGAGTTCATGAACCCGCTGCAGCGCGAATATTTCCGGCAAAAGCTGCTGCGATGGCGCACGCGAGCTTCTCGCGGAATTCATCCGAGACATTGCAGCATCTCAAGGACGAAAGCCTCGCCGAGCCGGACATCACCGACCGCGCCTCGCTCGAGACCGAACGCGGCATCGAGCTCAGAACCCGCGACCGCGAGCGCAAGCTCATCTCCAAGATCGATGCCGCGCTGATGCGCATCGAGGACGGCAGCTACGGCTATTGCGAGGAAACCGACGAGCCGATCGGCCTGCGCCGGCTCGAAGCCCGCCCCATCGCGACCTTGAGCCTCGAGGCGCAACAGCGCCACGAGCGCATGGAGCGCACCCACCGCGACGAATGACAGCGGCCCTAGAACGGCGACACGATGTCGAGGAGCTGCTCGCCGTAGCGCGGCTGCTGGTCGTTCGTGAGCGGCCGCGCCCGCCATAGGAAACGCGTGCCTCGGCAAGCTTGTCGAGCGTCGTCGTGTTGACCGCGGTGATGTCCTGCTGGCGCAGCACGCCGGTGATCTGCAGGTCGCGCACCTCGTTGTTGACGCGCAGCTCCTGATGGCCCTGCACCACGAGATTGCCGTTGGGCAGCACCTGCATCACCATCGCCGCGACTTCGAGGGTGACCTGTTCCTCGCGCGTGATCGCGGCCTTGCCGTCGTTGTTGGTCGAGCCGTTGATGTTGACGAGGCTCGCGGGATTGGCGGCGTGCGGCAGGAATTTCGGAGATCTGCTGCTCCAGGCCGAAGAGGTTGGTGATGCCGTCCTGCTCGGCGGTGGTGCGCTGGGTCTGCGTCTCGTTGTCGAACTGCGCCTTGTCGTCGAAGCTGATGTCGATGGTGAGGATGTCGCCCGACCTGGCTGGCGCGCTGATCCTTGAAGAAGGCGCGGCTGCCGGACTGCCACAGCGAATTGGGCCGGCGCTGGGCGACGATCGGGTTGCGGCATCGGCATCGAGACCGGCTGGTATCCGGCTGCGTCTTGGGATTCTGGATGGTGGTGAGCGGCGGCGACTCGCCGATCTGCGTCAGCCGCGTGAACGCGCTGCAGCCGCCGAGCGACGTCGCGGCGAGCGCCAGCGCGACCGCCGCCGGGACGGGCCGGCGCGCAGGACGCGGTGCGACGGGCTTTGGTGCATGATCGCCTTCGCCTTAGCGTGACGCGGTCTCGGCCGGGATCGCGGCGCGCGCCGGGCATGGTCACCGCGACAAGCCCCGGCCCGGTTACGGCCGCATCGATCACGCGGTTCGATTTCGTGTTCTCCACCCGCACCAGCGCGTTCTCGGCGCCGTCCTCGAGCGCCTTGCCTTGCGCGGTGAGCTGAAGGCTCGGCGTCTCGAGCATGACGGTGACGAGATCGCCGCGATGCACCAGCAGCGGCCGCTGCGACGTCGCCGAGCGGCACCGGCTCCTCCGCGAGCAGCGGGCGGCGCGGCGTCCTGCCGATGAGTTGCGCGGCTTCGGTCGCCGACGTCCTGATCGGACGCGGTCGCGCCGCACCTTGATCGTTTCGAGATCGCCGGCGGCGATGGTCGCGCCGGGCGCCATCGGATGGTTGAGCACCGGCAGGCTCGATCGCGATAGATGAGCCGCCCGGTGACGCGCTGCCGCGCGGCGGCGGGATCGCCGGCGGGGCGCCGAGACGAAGGCCGAGACCCGGCCGGCTGCGCGGATCGACGGAAAGCCCGTCGATCGCGAGCGTATCGGGCGCATTGGCGGGAACGACGAGGCGCAGGCCGGGATTGTCGAGCTGCAGCTCGGCATCCGTCGACCGGCTGGCTGGCGGCGATCTCGCGCATGAGTTGGTGCGACGATGGAGTCGGCGCCGATGGCGCGGCTCGCGCGCACGACCGTGGCCTGGTCGTAGGCGGAGCGCGGCGTCCAGGCCGAGTTGATGCTCGTGCGCGGTCGCGGCGAGCCAGTCGGCGCTGAAGGTGATGCGCATGCCGGCGGCGGCGCCGCGGCAACAGCATCGCCGCGCATGGCTGCCGGCATCGGTCGAAGAGGTCGCCGAGACGGATCACGTCGGAAGCGACGGTAACGGTCGAGCAGCAGCGTCGGATCGGCGCGACGCCGGCGATGGCCGCGAGCGCAAGCACGAGCGGCAAGGACGAAGAAGGGCGGATCCTGATCATCGCGTCAGCGGATCTGGCTCAGGGTCGAATTCCATGTCGTCGGAGGTCTGGATCACCTTGGAATTCATCTCATAGGCGCGCTGCGCGGTGATGAGGTTGGTGATCTCGGTGACGATGTTGACGTTCGAGCGTCTCGAGATAGCCTTGCTGGATCGTGCCGAACGCGGTCGTGCCGGGATTGCCCTGGGTCGGGGCGCCCGAGGCCGGCGTCTCGGTCAACAGGTTGCCGCCCATGGCCTCGAGCCCCGCCTGGTTCGGAAAGTTCGCGAGCTGGAGCTGGCCCACCGTCTGCGGCGTTTGCTGGCCCGCGATCTGCGCCAGGACCTGGCCGTTGGCATTGACCGTGACGGCGGTGGTGTTGGAGGGCAGCGTGATGCCGGGCTGCGACGACATAGCCGTCGGCGGTTACGATCTCGCCGGTCGGGCTGAGCTGGAACGAGCCCGCGCGGGTATAGGACGTGGTGCCGTCGGGCATCAGGATCTGGAAGAACCCCTGTCCCTGGATCGCCAGATCGAGCGGGTTGTTGGTGTTGATCAGGTTGCCCTGATCCGACATGCGATAGACCGCCGCCGCCTTGACGCCCGAGCCGATCTGCACGCCGACCGGCACGATCGTGCCGGTGTCGGACGAGGTCGCGCCGACCCGCCGCTCGGTCTGATAGAGCAGATCCTGGAACTCGGCGCGCTGGCGCTTGAAGCCGGTGGTGTTGAGGTTGGCGATGTTGTTGGAGATGACCTCGACGTTGAGCTGCTGCGCGAGCATGCCCGTCGCGGCGATGTTGAGCGAGCGCATGAGATGGTCCCTTGCTAAACGACCTTGGCGAGCCGGTCGATGGCGTTCTTGTGCCGGTCGGCCTCGTTATCCTGGAACGTCTTGGCCGCACCGACGGCGCGCGACGCCGCCATGAGACGCGTCATTTCGAGCACCGGCTGAACGTTCGATTCCTCGACCGATGCCCTGCACCACCGTCACATTGGTGGCGGGACCGGCGCCGGCGTCTGGTCGGTCTGGAAGCGGCCATCTGCTTCGGCGACGAGGTTCTGACGGTCGGCGAAATCGACGACCGCAAGGTGGCCGATCGTGCCGCCGGCGCGTCGTGATGCGTGCCGTCCTGGACCGATGGTGATCGAGCGAGCTGTTCCGGCGGCACCACGATGGGCTGCTCGCGCTTCGTTGAGAACGGGTCGCCGTCGAGCGTGACGAGCTGGCCCTGGGCATCGAGCTTGAGCCGGCCGTCGCGCGTGTAGCGCATGCCGTTCGCGGTCTCGACCTCGAGGAAACCCTGCCCCTTGCAAGGCCACGTCGAGCGAATTGCCGGTCCGGGTCAGCGGTCCCTCGCTCCAGTCGCGCACCGTGCCGGAATCCTCGACATAGGCTGTCTGTCGAGCCGCCCGCGGATTGCGGTCAGGAGCTCGGAGAACAATCATCTGTTCGCCCTTGAAGCCGACCGTCGACAGGTTGGCGATGTTGTTGGCGAGCACGTCCATCTGCCGCTCGCGCGCCATCTGGCCTGACAGTGCGACGGAGGAGGGGCTATCCATGCGTAAACTTCCCCGGCGGTTGCGATCCACGTCGCCGAGACGATGCATCGCTTGCCATGCCAAGACCGCCGTCGCCGCACTCGGTTTATCGCCTGCGGGCCGGCGCGCTGGAGCGTCGTCGTGGCAGAGATTGCCGAGCACTTCCTGCCGCTCCGCGCCCCGCGCGGCGGGCGTGCGCCGCCGGCCCCTCTTCAACCTGTTGTTAACGATGATGCTCCTATTCTCGCCATGCGTTGCCGCAGCGCGATGCGGCCCGGATTTAAAAGGCACGCCAAATGGCCGTGGCAAGCAGCGGTCGAGGAAGAGGAAGAGGCAACATGCCGAAGGCCGAAGTCCCGGCACCGAAACTCCGATCGCAAGAAGCTCTTCATTTTCGGCGCCGGTGGACTGCTCGTCCTGCTGCTCGCGCGCGGGCGGCTATCTCTATTTCAACGGCACCATCGGCCGACCTGATGGGCCACAAGACCGAGGCCGTGGCGCCGCCGCCGAAGCCGCTCGTGTTCTTCGATCTTCCCGACTTCCTCGTCAATCTCAACTCGGGCGGGCGCAAGGCGAATTTCCTCAAGCTCACCGTCAGCCTGCAGATCGACAAGCCGGAGGACACGCTGCGGATCCAGGCGGTGCTGCCGCGCATCATCGACAACTGCCAGATCTTCCTGCGCGAGCTGCGGGTCGAGGACCTGCGAGGTCCGGCGGCATCTATCGCTTGCGCGAGGAGTTGCTCGACGCGCATCAACGCCGTTTCGCCGGTCAAGGTCGACGACGTGCTCTTCAAGGAAATGCTGGTCCAATAGGCCGGCGTACAAGGCGGCGCAGAGATGGCAGAGGACACGTACCGACAGCCGACACTGCGGCCGCCGCGGCGGAATCCGCCGGCGAGACCGAGGTCGGGGGCGAGGATCGCCGGCGACCGGCAGATTCTCGACCAGAACGAGATCGACAGTCTCCTGGGCTTCGGCGAAGGCGAGGAGCGCGGCGCAGGACGCCTCCGGCATCCGGGCCATCATCGATTCCGCTCTCGTCTCCTACGAGCGTCTGCCGATGCTCGAGGTCGTGTTCGACCGCCTCGTGCGCATGATGTCGACCTCGCTGCAGGAATTTCACCTCCGACAATGTCGAGGTGTCGATCGACAACATCACCTCGATCCGCTTCGGCGACTATCTCAACTCGATCCCGCTGCCGGCGATGCTGAGCGTGTTCAAGGCCGAGGAATGGGACAATTACGGCCTCCTCACCATCGACAGCGCGCTCATCTATTCGATCGTCGACGTGCTGCTGGGCGGGCGGCGCGGCACCGCGGCGATGCGCATCGAGGGCCGTCCCTACACGACGATCGAGCGCAACCTCGTCGAGCGCCTGGTTGCGGTGGTGCTGTCCGATCTCTCCGGCGCCTTCGATCCGCTTGAGCCCGGTGACGTTCCGCTTCGACCGGCTCGAGACCAATCCGCGCTTTGCCACCATCGGCCGCCCGGCCAACGCCGCCGTTCTCGCGCGGCTGCGCGTCGACATGGAGGATCGCGGCGGCCGGCTCGAAGTGCTGCTGCCCTATGCGACGCTGGAGCCGGTGCGCGAGATCCTGCTGCAAGGCTTCCTCGGCGAGAAATTCGGCCGCGATTCGATCTGGGAGGCGCATCTCGCCGGCCAGTTCTGGCACACGACGGTGCCGATCCAGGCGATCCTCGATACCGTCGAGATGCCGCTGCGCGATGTCCTGGACTGGTCTGTCGGCACGCGCATTCCGCTCGAACGCGACGGTCGACTCCGATGTGCGTCTCGTCTGCGGCGATCTCGCAGATGTTCATCGGCAAGATGGGACGCAAGACCGGAAATATCGCCGTCCGCGTGAGCGAGAAGATCGAGAAGGGATCGTCGACATGATGCTCGGCCTCGTGGGCGACGCGATCGTCGCGGTTCTCCTCGTCGCCACCATCTTGCTATGCCGCCATGCTCAATCGCCGCCTCGGCGTGCTGCGCGGCGACCGCGCCAAGCTCGACGAGCTCGTCCAAGGCCTCTCCGTCGCGGCCGAGCGCGCCGAAGCCGGCATCGCCGCGCTCAAGGCCGCGGCCGAGGATGTCGGGCGCGGGCTCGAGCGCAAGATCGAGCAGGGGCGGGGCCTGCGCGACGATCTCACCTACATGATCGAGCGCGGCGGCGGTATCGCCGATCGGCTCGAAGGCACGATCCGCGCCCGCCGCGAGAGGACCGACACCCGAGCGAAGGCGAGCGCAAGCGCGACCCCAAGCTCGATCTGGTGCCGCGGGCGCCCGTGCCGGCCGAGCCCAAGGTCGCGACGCGACGGCGCCGCCGCGCCCTCGCGTGCCGAGCGCGAGCTGCTGCGGGCCTTGAGCGGCCGCTGATCCCATGTTGCGTCCACGCCTTCTGCCCAGCGTGATCCTCGCCGCATCGGCGCTGCTCGGGGTCAAGTTCGTCGATCTCTGGTCCGGCAGCGGCGCCGCGATCGCAACCGCGTGGGGGCAAACGAAGGCGGCTGCGCCGTCTGCTGCGGCCGATGCCGCGTCCACGCCGCCTGCCGCGGCAAACGCCCCAGCCGCGCCGCCCGCCGCAGCCGCGGCGTCGCCCGCGGCTGACGCATCCGCTCCGCCAGCGCCACAAAATGCCACTGCCGCTTCCCCCGGTGCCGCGCCGGCGCCGGCGACGGCTGCGCGCGACAAGGCGCCGCGGATCCGCTGCAGATGTCGACCGAGGAGATCGGCGAATTGCAGCAGCTCGCCGAGCGCCGCGCCGAGCTCGACAAGCGCGCCGCGGAATTGAGCGAGCGCGAAGTGCTGATGCAGGCGGCCGAACAGCGCGTCGACGAGAAGATCGCGAAGCTCCAGGCGCTCGAGAAATCGATCCAGGCCGAGGTCAAGTCAGCAGGACGACGAGCAGAAGGCGCGCCTCCAGAGCCTCGCGCACATGTACGAGCAGATGAAGCCGCAAGACGCGGCGCGCATTCTCGATCAGCTCGACGTGCCGGTGGTCCTGACCATGCTGTCGCACATGCGCGAGATGAAGGCGGCGCCGATCCTAGCCGCCATGGACCCCGCCAAGGCCAAGGCGGTGACGCTCGCGCTGGCCGAGCAGCAGAAGCCGCCCGCGATCGCCGAGGCCGCGACGGCAACCGACGCTCCGGCGAAATCCACCGCAGTGAGGCCGAGCATGATCGCGCTGCGCAACCTCATCCCGCCGTTTGCCCTGATGGTGCTGCTGGTGGCGCGTGGCGCCGCGGCGGACCCGGTGGAGATCCGCGCCGCCCCGCATGACGGCTTCGGCCGCCTCGCTTTCGCCTGGCCGGCGCCCGTGCATTACACGGCGCATCTTGCCGGGGAGACGCTGACCATCCGTTTCGCGCGCCGCCTCGACGGCCATGCCGACGAAGTGAAGCACGCGCTCGCCGCCTATGTCGCCGATGCGGAGATAGAGGAACAGGGCAAGATCTTCGTCGCGCACCTGAAGCGGCCGGTGGCGTTCAATGCCTTCACGGTCGAGCGACAAGACCGTCGTCGTCGATCTCACGCCCCGCGCCGCGCCTAAGCCCATGGCACCCAAAGCCGCCGCGCACAAGGCGGTTGCGGCCAAGCCGCCGGTCGAAGCGGCGACGGCCGCGTCCGCGACGGTGCGCCTGAGCGTCGTGACGAAGGATAATTTCACCCGCGTCACGTTCGCGTGGCCGCACCGGGTCAAATACGAATTCTCCCACAAGGGCGGCGCCGCCCGGCTGTCGTTCGACACGGTCGGTGCGATCGACGGCGACGCGCTCGCCCAGGCGCTGCCGGCGCTCGCGCCCACGCTCGCCGATGAGAGCGGCAAGACCGTCATCTCCCTGACAATCCCGGCGGGCATGCGGCTCAAGCAAACCCGGCGCGGCAACGCGATCACGCTCGCTGCGAGCGGTACGCCGGCGCATCCGCCGGCCGCGGCTGCAGCACCCGCTATCGCTGCTGCGGCGGCTCCCACTCCGGCTCCTGCCCCCGCTGCTCCCGCCACCGCTGCCGCTCCCGCTTCTGCAACTCCCGCTGCGGCTCCCGCCACCGCTGCCGCAGCACCAGTCCCGCCGTCCCCTGCGGCCGCGGCTCTTGAGCCCAGCGCACAAACCGCTGCGGCGACGCCTCCGCCGGCGGCGCCGGTTGCGGCAAGCGCGCCGGCGGCCCCGGCCGTTCCCCAGCCACCGCCCGCCAGCGTCACCGTGCATTTTACGCCGGCCGATAGCGGCGCGAGCCTCACCTTCGATTGGCCGGTCGCGACCGGGGCTGCGGTGTTTCGTCACGGCGGGGCGGTCTGGGTCGTCTTCACCGTGCCGACGGCGCTCGATCTCGACGATCCCCTGGCGCACGGCCAGCAGGCGCTGGGCGCGATGGCGCAAATGCCGGACAAGCGCGCGACGGTGCTACGCCTGGCGCCGCATGACGGTCTGGAGCCGAGCGTGCGCCGTTCCGGCACCGCGTGGATCCTCGATTTCAAGGCGCAGCCGTCGCCGCCCGATGCGCCGATCGAATTCGAGGCCCATCCCGACGCCATGCCTGCGACCGCGACATTCCGCGTGCATCAGGCGAGCACGCCGCTGCGCCTCGACGAACCCGATTTCGGCGGCGCGCTTGACATCGTACCGGTGGGCGAGCTTGGCCGCGGCATCGCCGCGCCGCCGCAATTCGTCGATTTCGCCGCCCTGCCGAGCGTGCAGGGCCTGGTCATCCGGCCGTTCTGCCGATGATCTCGCGCTGCGCGTCGGCGACGATGCGGTCGAGGTGTCGCGGCCCGGTGGTATCGCGCTTGTCGAGCGCGGTCGACCGCCTCCTGGGCCACGCGCCGAAGCACGAGCACACGCTGTTCGATTTCGCCGGCTGGCGCGGCGCGCCGAGGCGATGATTTCGCCGCGCGCCGCGGCGCGCTCGAGCGCGCCATCGCCGCCGCGCCGCAGGGCGCGCCGCTCGCAGCCGCGGCTCGCGCTGGCGCATTTCTATTTCGCGCATTCGTTCGGCGCGGAGACTCTGGCCGTGCTCGACGCGATCGCCCGCGACGATCCGGCAGACGGCCGCCGAGCCGCCGGTACACGCGCTCAAGGGCGCGGCCTGCTTCCTGGTCGAGGATCGCAAATGCGCCGCGGCGGAGCTCGGCCAGAAGAGTCTCGACGGCGAGCCCGAAGCGGCGTCTCTGGCGCGGTGCGCTCGCCAGCGATGCCGGCGATTGGGACGATGCCGCGCATGGACTTCCTCGCGAGCGTCAGCTTGCTGACGGCCTATCCCAAGACGCTGCGCGCGCGATTTCGCCCTCGATGCGGCGGAGGCGATGCTGGAGACGCGGCGCACGAACCTTGCCGGGCCGCTCATCGATCTCGTGCCTCGCGATCATCCCGAGCCCGACGACACAGGCCATGGCGCTCTATCTCGAAGGGCGCAAGGCGCAGCAGCGAGGCGCATCTCGACGATGCGCTGGCGCTGTGGGACAAGGCGGCGGCGCTCAATGATCCGCCGTCGCGGGCGCGCGCGCTTTATGACCGCGCCATCGCGCTCTACGACGCCAAGCGCGCGAGCCGCGCGGACACGGTGAAGGCGCTCGACGCCCTGCGCTTCGCCTGGCGCGGCGGCATCTTCGAGTTCACGCTGCTGCGCCGGCTGGGCGAGCTCAAGCTCGCCGAGGGCGACGAGGCGGCGGGCTCGAGGCGCTGGCAGCAGGCAGCCACGTATTTCCCCGACAAGCCCATCGCCAAGGACGTCGCCAAGGAGACGAGCGATGCCTTCGCCAAGCTCTTCCTCGGCCCGCATGGCGACGATCTTCTCGCCGCTGAAGTCGCTGGTGCTCTACGACCGGTTCCATGATCTCGAGCCGGTCGGCGACCGCGCCGCGACCAGATCGTGCGCAAGCTGATCGACCGGCTGGTCGCCGTCGACCTCCTCGACCGCGCCGTCAGCGCTGCTCGGCCGACCAGGTGACGACACGCCTCACCGGCCTCGACAAGGCGCGCGGCGCGACGCAACTCGCGCTGTCTGCGCCTCCTCGACCACAAGCCCGACGCAGCGCTGCAGGCGCTCGACATCGATGTCGGGTGCCGACCTGCCGCCCGATCTCGTGCGCCAGCGCCAGCAGCTGCGCGCCCGCGTCACTGATGGAGCTGGACCGCCCGAACGACGCCCTGGCCCTGCTGGCCAGCGACCAGAGCCGCGACGCCGACCGGCTGCGCGCCGACATCTTTTGGCGCGGGCACGACTGGAAGAATGCGGCGACGACGCTCGGCGCGTCTTGCCGGCCCCGCACCCGCCGACGGCAAGATCGATGCCGAGACCGGGCGCTTCGTCGTCAGCCTCGCCGCGGCGCTCACCTTGAGCGACGACCACGCGGCGCTCGCCAAGCTGCGGGCACCTATGGCCCGGCCATGGCGGCGTACGCGCTATGCCGCCGCGTTCCAGGTCCTTGCCGGCAACGACGAGACCGACGCCAGCGGCGATCCCGGCACGCTCGCCGGCAAGGTCGCCCAGATCGGCGAGCTGCAGAGCTTCATGTCCGCCTACAAGCAGAAGCTCGCCAGCGCCAAGCTCAGCAGCATCAACTGACGCCTATCGTCGCCGGTCGCGGCGGTGTAGAAGGCCAGCGCGTCGTCGTGGAGATGGTGGCGCGAATCCGGATGCAGATAGAGCATGTGGCCGCCAGCATAGAGCTTGAGCGAGATGCGGTCGCCAAGCGAGGTCGGCATCTGTTCCTTGATATAGCGGCTCATCATGTAGGGCGTCT
This sequence comes from uncultured Alphaproteobacteria bacterium, assembly GCA_963832575.1. Lineage (GTDB taxonomy): Bacteria > Pseudomonadota > Alphaproteobacteria > ATCC43930 > CGMCC-115725 > DATJLY01. The sequence goes on along the minus strand of CAWHUT010000004.1, from coordinate 708,918 downwards.
GCAGGTCGGTGACGCCGTGCGCGATCATCACCCTGAGCCGCGGCTCGAGGGCTAAGGCGTGGCGCAGCGCATCGCTGGCATCGGGCGCGCGGAACCCGTTGCCGCGCTCCCGCGCCAGTCCCAATGGCGCCCGACATCGCCGTTCAGCATCTCGAACGGCAGGTCGGTCTTGAAGCCGAGCTCGTCGCGCGCATAAGCGACGAAGGCGCCGGTGAAGGCAGCGATCGAGCGGTCGAGGACGGGGTCGTCGTGCACGCCCGGCGTCCACGGGTCGGGCTCGACGCTGCTGACCGTCGCGTCATAGCGGCTGACGACGCGCCCGTCGCGCAGCAGCATGTCGCGTACGTATTGCTCGACCGGAATACGGCCGCGCCAGCGTTCGAGGCTCTCGATGTCGAGGCCGGTGAGGTGCGCGAGCTTCTGATAGAAGGGCTCGGACGCCGCGCCCTCGCGCGGGCCCGCGGTCAGCGTGACGAGATAATCGTGCAGCGCGAACCGCTCGGCATCGGCGAGCGCATTGGGCTCGAGGCTGCGCGCGCCCAGTTGCGCCGCCGCATAGGACGGCAGGCGCAGCGCGTAGGGCAACGGCGCCGAGCGGCCCACCGCCCATCAGCGCGAAATCGATCACCGGCGATATCATGATCACGCCCTTGGGCGCGATGCCGGGGCCGGTAGCGAGGTTGTAGGCAAGATGCGCGGCGCGGAAGCCGCCATAGCTCTCGCCGACGAGATAGACCGGCGACGACATGCGCCCGCTGCGGGCCAGATGCAGCCGGATGATCTCGCCGAGCGTGTCGAGATCCTGCGACTGACGCCCCAGAACTGCTTTGCCGCGGCGTCCTCGCCGCCGGTCGCACGGCTGTAGCCGGTGCCGACGGGGTCGATGAAGACGAGATCGGTGAAGGGGAGCCACGTGTCGGGATTGTCGACGACCTGGTCGCTCGGGCGGCGGCAAGGCGCCGGTCGGGCCGAAATCGAGCGCGCGCGGTCCGACTGCGCCGATGTCGAGATAGGCGGAGGCCGCGCCCGGTCCGCCGTTGAAGAGATAGGTGACCGGCCGACTGCGCGAGGTCGCCCGCGTTCTGCAATGTGAACGAGACGTAGAAGATCTCGGCGGTCGTCTCGCCCTTGGCGTCAGTGAGCGGCAGCGTTCCGGCGGTGGCGGTGTAGGCGAGCGCGTGGCCGCCCAGCGTGATCTCATGCTGCGTCACCGCGTCCGGCCGGCAGCATCGTGCGGTGCGATACCGCAACGGGCGGCTTCGCGGCCCTCTTGGGCGTGGGAGAGCGGCGCCGTGACAGCAAAGGCCACAAGCGCCACGGCGGCGGCGCGGAGGAAGGCGGAGATATCGATGGTCATCGCCACACCTTAGCCCAGGCGGGCGGTGGCGCCTATCCCGTACCGAAACTCTGCACCAGGCTGCCGGCGACGAGGTACCAGCCGTCCACCAGCACGAAAAAGATGAGCTTGAACGGCAGCGAGATCGTCACCGGCGGCAGCATCATCATGCCCATCGACATGAGGATCGACGCGACCACGATGATCGATGACCAGAAACGGCAGGAAGAGCAGGAAGCCGATCTCGAAGGCGCGGCGCAGCTCGCTCACCATGAAGGCCGGGATGAGGACGCGCAGCGGCGTGCCTTGGGGTCGGAAATCGTCTCGTTTGCCATGCCGGTGAAGAGCGCAAGATCCTGGCTGCGCACGTGCACCATCATGAAATCGTGGATCGGCGCGAGCGTGCGGGTGAAGGCATCGGCCTCGGAGATCTTGTTCTCCATCAGCGGCGCGATCCCGTTCTGGTAGGACGCCTCGAGCGTCGGCTGCATGACGAAGCCGGTGAGGAAAAGCGCGAGGCTTACCAGCACGATGTTGGGCGGCGTCTGCTGCGTGCCGAGCGCGCTGCGCAGGAACGACAGGACGACGATGATCCGGGTGAAGGACGTGACGGTGATGAGGATCGCCGGCGCGAGGCTCAGCACTGTGAGGAGCACCAGAAGCTGGACGATGTGCCCGGTCGAGGAGCCGCCGTCGCCGAGATCGAGCGTCACCGTCTGCGCCAGCGCCGCATGCGGCGCGAGCAGCAGGAGGACTGCCGAAGCCAGGATCGCGAGGCGACGGATCATGGCCGGGCTCCGTCGAGCGCCGCCGCGAAATCGGCCGGTGTGGCGGCGCTGCCGAGGATGCCGCTTTCCACGACGACATCGCCGGTGGCACCGAGCAGCACGAGGTGTTCGGTGCCGTCGCGGCGCAAGAGGACGAGGCGGCGCTTGCCGTCGAGCGGCATCACTTCGACGACGGCAAGACGCCGCCGCTTGCCGCCGACGGGAACGAAGCGGCCGCCGAGCCCGAGCCGCCGCGCCACCCACGCCACCACGAAGATGAGGGCAACGACCGCCAGGAGCGCGACAAAGAAGCGCCCGTACATGTCCGTGGTCATGAGCCGGTGCCCGAGGACGGCGAGAGGCCGGACGATCCGCCGCGCCCATAGGCCGCCGCGGCACGATGCTGGGCGGCGGCATGATGCTGGCGGGCCAGCGCCGCAGCGAGGCGGTCAAGCTCTTCGATGAGATTGGCGAGCCCGGTGCGGACCGCCGGGCGTTCGCTCTCCGGGGCCGCGTGCGCCCCGGCCAACGCCTCGGTGACGGCGGTCTCCAGGCCGGCGAGGTCGACGAACGCGCCGTCGCCGGCGGCCGCGCTGATGCCGACCAGGGCTTCGGCGAGCTCGCCGATGCGCTGCGCCGCGCTCATGGCCTGCGCCCCGCCGGCACCGGCAGGCGCCCATTGGCCTGGAGGACGTAGAACAGGATCTCGGCGACGACGGCGAAGGCGGCGATGGGAATGTGCTCGCCCAGGCCGACGGCCTCCAGCATCTCGGCGAGGTCGGCATTTTCCCGCACTGCAATACCGTGCGTCTTGGCGAGCTCGATGATGCGCTCGGCGATCGGTCCGCGGCCGCTCGCGACCACGCGCGGTGCCTTGTCCTCGGTGGGCTCGTAGCGCAGCGCGACGGCAACCGAAGGCGGGCGTTGGGAAGTGGACGACAAGGCGAGGGACTTTCTATCCGTGCAGCGTCAGCGGCGATTTTCCGCCTGTTATCCTTAACTTTTGGTTTCGATCGGCACGCTCGTTCTCGCGCCGGCTTTACGCGTTCTTAAGGCTAGTTCGCAGAAGATTGCGCTCCGGTCCGGCGGCACGAGGCACGCAGACGATGGATCTCAATCGCATTCCGCTGTTCGAGGCGCTGTCAAAGCGCATGGCCTGGCTCGGCGAGCGCCAGACCGTGCTCGCCGAGAATGTCGCCAATGCCGACACGCCCGGATATACCGCGCGCGATCTCAAGCCGCCCGATTTCAAAAACATGCTCGATCAGACGCAGAAGCAATTCTCGCTCGTCACGACGCAGCCGGGCCATATCGCGATCGCGCGCGACGTGACCGAGGATGCCGAGCCGGAAGCGGCGACCGACAGCTCGCTCGACGGCAACCGCGTCTCGCTCGAGGAACAGATGATGAAGGTGTCGCAGACCGCCAACGATTTCGCGCTCACCACGACGATCTATAAGGCCAATATCGGCATGATCAAGTCGGTGCTCGGCGGCAACTCCTAGAGCGGGCCGGGAGAGAAGATATGGACTTCAACACCTCGCTCGATGTCGCCTACTCCGGCATGAACGCGGAAAGTGCGCGGCTCAAGGTGATCTCCGAGAATCTCGCCAACGCCGAATTCAACCGCAAGCACGCCGGGCGGCACGCCCTATCGCCGCCAGATCGTGACCTTCACCGACGTGTTCGACCGCACCCTGGGCGTCAAGCGCGTCAAGGTCGCCGGCGTCATTCCGGCGTCGGGTGCGTTCGGCAAGGTCTACGAGCCCGGCCATCCCGCGGCAGACTCCGACGGCTACGTGCTGACACCCAACGTCAACACCATTACCGAGCTCATGGACATGCGCGAGACGCAGCGCAGCTACGAGGCCAACCTCAACGTCGTCGATGCGGTGAAGGCGATGGTGAGCCGCACGATCGACCTGCTGCGCGGCTGAGACGGAAGGGAACGGCAATGACGACGGTCAATTTCATCGACGCTGCCAACGCCTATGCCAGCGCGGGCCGTATCGCAGGGGCGGAGGGCGCTGGCGCTGCCGAGGGGACGGGCACGGGCGCGAGCTTCGGCGACATGCTGCGCAAGGCAGCGTCTGGAACCATGGAGACGATCGCCCAGGGCGAGCAGGCGTCGATGCAGGCGGCGACCGGAAAGGCCGATCTCGCCAAGGTGACCGAGGCGGTCTCCAATGCGCAGGTCGCGTTGCAGACGGTGGTGGCGCTGCGCGACCGCGTCGTGCAGGCCTACCAAGACATCATGCGCATGCCGATCTGAGCGATGAACGCCAGCGACGCCATCGAGCTCGGCCGCGAGGCCATCATCGTCGCGATCAAGCTGGGTGCACCGGCGATGCTGCTGGCGCTCGTCGTCGGCCTTGCCATCGCCTTCCTTCAGGCGCTGACGCAGATCCAGGAAATGACCCTGACCTTCGTGCCGAAGATGCTGGTCATCCTCCTGTCGCTCATCATCTTCATGCCGTTCATGCTGGCGACGCTGACGACGTTCACGCAATCGCTGATGGGGCGGATCATCTCGGGCTAGCGCGCCCGCGCGCGGGGGCGCGAGGAGGGGAGAGGGGAGTGCCGCTTACCGAGCTTCTGCCGGCCAACGTCTTTGCCGCATTTCTCGTCTTCGCCCGGATCGGCGCGATGATGATGCTGCTTCCCGGCTTCGGCGAGCTCTATGTGCCGCAGCGCTATCGCCTGCTCCTGGCGCTGGCCATGGCGGTGCTGCTCACGCCGGTGCTGGCGCCGGTGCTGCCGGGGCTGCCGAGCAGCCCGGCGCGGCTTGCCGTCATCGTCGGCGGCGAGATCGCCGTGGGCGTCTTCATCGGGACGATCGCGCGCATCATCGTCGCGGCGCTCGAGACCGCGGGCACGGTGATCTCGCTGCAACTCGGCCTCTCCGCGGCGGCCATGTTCAATCCGCTCGGCGACCAGCAGGACAGTCCGCTGCCCAGCGCCCTCTTCGGCATCCTCGGCGTGGTGCTGATCTTCCTCACCGACCTCGATCACGTGCTGCTGCGCGCGACGGTGGAGAGCTATGGGCTGTTCAAGCCGGGCGCGCTGCCGCCGGTGGGCGATCTCGCCAACACGGTGGCGCGGGTCGCGGCGGGCTCGTTCCGGCTCGGCATCGAGATGTCGGCGCCGTTCATCGTGCTGGGCGTGGTGTTCTTCGTCGCACTCGGGCTCATCACGCGAATGGTACCGCAGCTCCAGATCATGTTCATTGCCCAGCCGCTGCAGATCATCGGCGGGCTTTTGATCTTCGCGGTCGTGCTGGTGACGGGAATGCGGTGGTTTCTCGACGAGTTCGTGCGGCAGTTCGCCTTCCTGGCGTCGGGCTGATCCGGTGGCCCAGGATTCCGACGACGGCCAAAAAACCGAAGAACCGTCCCAGCGCCGGCTGCAACGCGCGCGCGACGGAGGGCCAGGTCGCCCAATCGCGCGAGATCAACACCTGGTTCATGCTGGCGACGGGCGGCATCGTCGTGTTGTTCCTGGAGCCCTCGATCGCGCGCGCCTTGACCCGCTCGCTCGGTGCTTTCGCCGATCCGGAGCGTTTTCTCTCCAACGACGGCATCCTGTGGAACGCGGTCGCGGCGGACCTGCGCGAAGTCGTGCTGTCATTGGCCGTTCCGCTGGCCCTGCTCGTGCTCGCCGCGGTCGCGGGCACGCTGGTGCAGATCGGCTTCGTCTTCGCCAGCGACAAGATCGGGTTCGATCTATCGCGGATTTCGCCCGCGGCGGGAATGGGGCGGCTCTTTTCGCTGCGCGGCCTCTTCGAGACGCTGAAGAGCCTCGCCAAAATGGTCGTGGTGGCGGTGGTCGCGGGCACGATGCTGCGCAGCGAGATCAGGCGCGTGCCGCTTGCTGGGTCTGGCGCCCGAGGACATGCCGGGCGAGATCGAGCACCTGGTGCTGCGGCTGCATCCTCGGCATCCTCGTGGTGCTGACGGTGCTGGCGGGCGCCGACTATATCTATCAGCGCCTCGCCATGCTGCGCTCGCTGCGGATGTCGCGGCGCGAGATGAAGGACGAGATGAAGCAGGCCGAGGGCGACCCGCTCGTCCGGGCACGGCTGCGTCAGATCCGCACCGAGCGCGCGCGCCGGCGCATGATGGCGGCGGTGCCGGGCGCCTCGGTCGTGATCACCAATCCGACGCATTTCGCGGTCGCGCTCAAATACGAGATGGGCGAAACCGGCGCGCCGCGCGTGGTGGCCAAGGGCGCCGACCTGTCGCCCAGCGCATCCGCGACGGTCGCGGAGGAGAACGGCGTCCCTGTGGTTGAGAATCCCGCCGCTCGCGCGCGCGCTCTACGCGGGCGTGGATCTGGACTGCGAGATTCCGCCCGAGCATTACAAGGCGGTGGCCGAAATTATCGGCTACGTGTTCCGCCTCAAGGGCAAAATCCGACCGCGCTGAGGGGGCAGTATGCTAGATTGGGGTGATGGACATGCCCTATGACAGCGAGGGGGACGCGGCGTCGAACGCGCGCGCCGGAGCAGCGCCGCCGCGTGCACCGGAGCCCGCCGCAGAAAGCCTGCCGCGGTGGATTCCAGGCCTTGGCGTGGCGGCCATCGTCCTCGCGCTCATGGCGCTCGCGCTCGGGGGCGCGCTCGTCGCCGGCATCGGGCAAGGCGACATTGCCCGGTCGCTGGCGCTGCTGCTGGCGGCGCTGGCGCTCCTCAGCGGGGTCGCGGCGGTGGTCGCGCGCCTGGTCTATGCCAGCTGCATGGGGCGGCTCGCGCTGCTGACGCGGGCGCTCAATCCTCGGCGACGGCGCACCTCATCGTCGCTCCCGATGGCGGCATGGCCTATGCCAACGCCGCGTTCCGGCGCTTCTTCGGCGCGCCCGCGCGCCCGCTCGAGACGATGGCGCGCCGGCTCGAGCGGGACGAGCGCTCGGCGCGCGAGTTCACCCGATTGAGCCGCGACTCGGCGGCGAGCGGCAATGCCGCCGGCCGCATCTCGATGGCGCAGGGCGACCGGCCGCCATCGTGGTTCGGCGTCGCAGCCCACCGCCTGCCCGGCCGCGACGGCCACAGCCTGTGGAGCTTCGAAGACATCACCGCGCGCCACGAGATGGAGCAGGTGATCCGCGACGAGCAGATGAAGCTCGCCGACTTCCTCGACAACGCACCGATCGGCTTCTATTCGGTCGACGGCAACGGCCGCTTCCTCTTCGTCAATCAGGCGCTCGCCGAATGGCTGGGCGCGGCACCCGGCGTGCTCGTCGAGGGCGCGCGACTCAGCGACTTTCTGGCCGCGCCGGCGCCGCCGGGCACGCCCATGCACGCGCCGTTCGACGGCGGGGAGGGCGAGAGCCGGGGCGAGGTCGTGCTGCGCGGACGCCAGGGCCGCGTCATCAACGCCCGCATCACCCAGAGCGTGCTGCGCAACGCCGAGACGCTGCGCACGCGATCGGTCGTGCAGGACCTCACGCCGGAGCGCGAATGGGAAGAGGCGCTGCGCCTGTCGCGCCAGCGCCTGCGCCGCTTCTTCGCCAACGCGCCCGTGGGCATCGCGCTCATCGACCACGCCGGGCGGGTCGAGGAGGCCAACCTGGCGCTGTGCGAGCTGTTCGGCCTGGCCGAGGCGGAACTCATCGGCAAGACGCTGGTGAGCCTGCTCGCTCCCGAAGATGCCGCCAAGATGGCGCCGCCGCTGGCGATCGCTGCCGAGGGCAGGGCGGTGTCGGGCCCGGTCGAGATTCGCTTTCACGGCGCGCGCGACAAAAGCGCCGCGGTGTTCATCAGCCGCCTCGGCGCGGGCGAGGACGGCGAGGGCGGCCTCATCCTCCACTTCATCGACACCACCGAGCAGAAAAGCCTCGAGGCGCAGTTCGCCCAGTCGCAGAAGATGCAGGCGGTGGGGCAGCTCGCGGGCGGCGTGGCGCACGATTTCAACAACCTGCTGACGGCGATGATCGGCTTCTGCGATCTTCTGCTGCTGCGCTTCCGGCCGGGCGATCCGTCCTTTGCCGACATCATGCAGATCAAGCAGAACTCCAACCGCGCCGCCAACCTCGTGCGCCAGCTTCTGGCGTTCTCGCGCCAGCAGAGCCTGCAGCCGCGCATCCTCAACATCACCGACGTGCTGGCCGAGCTGTCGCATCTCCTGCGCCGCCTCATCGGCGAGAATATCGAGCTCAAGGTGGTGCACGGCCGCGACGTCAGCCTCGTCAAGGTCGATCAGGGACAGCTCGAGCAGGTGATCATCAATCTCGCGGTCAATGCCCGCGACGCGATGAATGCGGGCGGCACGCTCGCGATCCGCACTTCCAACGTCACCCACGAGCTGCCGGTGCGGCGCGGGCACGAGATGATGCCGCCCGGCGACTACGTGCAGATCGAGGTTCGCGATACCGGCGTCGGCATCCCCAAGGAAAACCTCGAGCGCATCTTCGAGCCGTTCTTCTCGACCAAGGAGCTGGGCTCGGGCACCGGCCTCGGGCTCTCGACCGTCTACGGCATCGTCAAGCAGACCGGCGGCTTCGTCTTCGTCGAGAGCGAGACGGGCAAAGGCACTGCCTTCATGATCCTCCTGCCGCGCCATCAGGGCGAGGAGGTCGGCACCGCCGTGCGGGCCGAGGGCGGCGACGGGCCGACGGCGCGCGACCTCACCGGCGCAGGCACGGTGCTGCTGGTGGAGGACGAGGATCCCGTGCGCCTGTTCAGCGCGCGGGCGTTGCGCAACAAGGGCTACGACGTCGTCGAGGCCATCAGTGGCGAAGACGCGCTGAAGAAAATCGCCGACGGCGCCAAGTCGGTCGACCTCCTCATCACCGACGTGGTGATGCCGCGCATGGACGGGCCGAGCCTTGTCAAGGAGGTGCGCCGACTCCATCCGGACATGAAGGTGATCTTCATTTCGGGCTATGCCGAGGACGCCTTCCGCAAGCGCCTCGGCCATGAAAGCGACATCCACTTCCTGCCCAAGCCGTTCAGCCTCAAGCAGCTCGCCGGCAAGGTGAAGGAGGTCATGTTCGCGGGCGGCGGGTGAGATTTCCTGCCCCTCGCACCCGTCGTTGACCCATGCTATACATCCCCCGAAAAAAATATATCGGGGGAGAAGCGCATCATGTCGTTCTTGGATCGCGACCGTACAATAGCGGGGCCCGGCTTCAACCGTTGGATGGTGCCGCCGGCGGCCCTGTGCATCCATCTCTGCATCGGGCAAGCCTACGCCTTCAGCGTATTCAATCTGCCGATGACCAGGCTTCTCGGCATCACCAAGTCGGCACCGGGCGACTGGAAGCTGACCGAGCTTGGCTGGATTTTCAGCCTCGCCATCTTCGTTCTCGGCTTTTCGGCGGCGCTGCTCGGGCGCTGGGTCGAGGAGGGCGGGCCGCGGAAGGCCATGTTCACGGCAGCATTGTGCTGGGGCGGCGGCTTCCTCATCTCGGCGTTGGGCGTCTATGTCCACAACATCTGGATCGTCTATTTCGGCTATGGCTTCGTCGGCGGGTTCGGGCTCGGCATCGGCTACATTTCGCCGGTCTCGACCCTGATCAAGTGGTTCCCCGACCGCCCGGGCATGGCGACCGGCATGGCGATCATGGGCTTCGGCGGCGGCGCCTTCATTGCCTCGCCGCTCTCGGTTTGGCTGATGAGCAAGTTCACCACCGCGACCCATATCGGCGTGGCCGAGACCTTCATCGTCATGGGCATCGTCTATTTCATCTTCATGATGGTGGGAGCGGCGATCGTGCGCATTCCCGCGCCCGGCTGGAAGCCTGCGGGCTTCGTCGCGCCGGCGGTGCCGCAGAAGCTGATCACGACCCGCAACGTCTTTGTTTATCAGGCGCTGAAGACGCCGCAATTCTGGCTCATCTGGTGGGTCCTGTGCCTCAACGTCACGGCCGGCATCGGCGTGCTGGGCCAAGCCTCGGCCATGAGCCAGGAGATGTTCCCGGGCCATGTGACGCCCGTGGCGGCAGCCGGTTTTGTCGGGCTGATGAGCCTCTTCAACATGGGCGGACGCTTCGTCTGGGCCACGATCTCCGACTATATCGGGCGCAAGAACACCTATTTCTGCTTTTTCGTCATCGGCGCCTGCCTCTATGCGTTCGTGCCCTATACCGGCGGCGTCGGCAGCGTTGCCTTGTTCGTGCTGGCTTATGCCGTGATCTTCAGCATGTATGGCGGCGGCTTTTCCACGGTTCCCGCCTATCTGCGCGACATCTTCGGGACCCGCTATGTCGGTGCCATTCACGGGATGCTGATCACCGCCTGGTCGATGGCGGGCATCTTCGGACCGGTGCTGGTCAACTACATCCGCGCCTATAACGTCGCGCACGGGGTCGCCCACGCCCAGGCCTACAACGTCACCATGTACGTCATGGCGGGGCTCCTGGTGATCGGCTTCTTCTGCAATCTTGCCATCCACGCGGTCGATGAACGGCACCACATGAGCACAGACGCCGACGCCCTCGGCGTCGCCGATTGAGGAGGCAGGCATGGCCACGCAAAACCAGGGCGGCACGACCTCCCTTCATCTCATCCTCGCCTGGGGATTTGTCGGCATTCCCCTGATCTTGGGGGTGGTGCAGACCCTCCTCAACGCCCTCAAGCTGTTCCAGTAGGGCGAAGTCACCGGCCTCGGCGCGTCCTGCTTTGGCAGGGCGCGTCGGCGCGCCTATTCCTCGCGGGCGTGCTGGCGCCGTGCGTCGTCGGCGATGTCCTGGGCGCGCTGGCGCTGTGCGCCGGGCGGCAGCAGCTTGAGCGCACGTCCCGCCTCCGCGCGGGCATTCCGAAATCGCCGTCGGCCATGCCCTGCTCGGCGAGCGCCAGCGCCATCATCCCCATGTTGCCGCTGCGACCGTAGGCGACGGCGAGAAGGCGCCACAGCTCGCTGTTGTCGTTCTCGAAGGTCGAGGCGGCGTTGAGCAGCGTCATCGCCTTGGGCACCAGCGCGGGATCGCCGTCTTCGAGTTCGACCTGTGCCAGTTCGATCTTGAGGAGCGCGTTCGCAGGATCGAGATCGACCGCCTGCTGGTAGGGCGCGACCGCGTCCTTGATGTGCCCGTTCTCGAACAGCATCTGGCCCTTGAGCTCTTCGAAATAAGGGTCGCGCGGCTCCTGGGCGATGAGGCCGTTGATGAGCGCGAGCGCCTCCTTCAGTTGCGGCATGCGGTAATAGGCGATGGCGCGGGCATAGCGCGCCGGCACCGAGGTGTCGTCGGCCTTGTACTTGGCGAGCGTCTGCGGACGGCGGGTTCAGGAATGCGTCGAGCTTGGCCTTCATGCGCTGGTGCATCACGATCCAGGCGGGCGGATCCGGGATGTTCGACCACGGCGAATGGTCGACATGCTCCTGCACATAGTCGACGCGGTCGCTGCGTCAGGGGATGGTCGCGCAGGTAGGGATCCTCGCGCGTTGCCCGACAACAGCTCCTCCTGCTCGAGGATATGGAAGAACTGCAGGAGGCCGCGCGCCGATTGATGGGTGCGGTCGAGGAAGGTCAGCGCGGCGTGGTCGGCGGAGGCTTCCTGCGCGATCGAGAAGCTGAGGAAGCTGCGCTGCGCCACGCCCGACCCGCCGAGAATCGCGGCCGCGCCGGCATCGGGACTGTGGCCTGCCGCCGCCGCTGCCGCCCTGCCGCCATGGCGATGATGCCGGCGATCGTGGCATTGCGCATCGCCTGCCTCGCTGCGCGCCAGATGGCCGCCGGCGATATGGCCGGTCTCGTGGGCCATGATGCCGACGATCTGGTTGGGGCTCTCGCTGCGCATCAGCGTGCCGGTATTGAGGAAAAGGTTCTGGCCGCCGGCGACGAAGGAATTGAGCGTGGGGTCGTTGACGATGTAGATATGCACCGCCTGCGGGTCGAGGCCCGGCAGCATTGAGGACCGGCGTCCACCAGGTGCGGATGGTAGTTTCGATCTCCGCGTCGCGGATGAACGACATCTGGTCCGGCGTGCCCGCATCGTCCTGCGCGGCCGCATTCTGGACAAAGCCGGCGGTCGTCACCAGCGCGAGGCACAGGACCCTGTGAACGATGCGCAGTCGCACCGAACATTCGCTCCTTGCCGCGCGCTAGCTTCGGCCATCGGGCCGGGCGGCGTCAATCGCGCTTTGTGCCATGCCGCTGCCCGCGATGACGCTGAAGCTCGCGCGGCGCGGCCAGATCGCGCCCTTCATCGTCATGGACGTGCTGCGCGCCGCCAACGAGCGCGCGGCCAGCGGCGACGACGTCCTCCATCTCGAGATCGGCCAGCCGTCGACGCCGGCGCCCAAGGGCGTCCTGGCGGCAGCGCAGGCGGCGCTCGACGCGCGACCCGCTCGGCTATACCGACACGCTGGGCCTGCCGCAGCTGCGCGAGCGCCATCGCCCGCCATTACCAGGCGGCCTATGGCGTCGCCGTCGATCCCGGCGCGGATCGTCGTCACCACCGGCTCGTCGGCAGGCTTCATCCTGGCCTTTCTGGCGGCTTTCGACCCGGGCGACCGCGTCGCGCTGGCGGCGCCGGGCTATCCCGCCTATCGCAACATCCTGACCGCGCTCGGCCTCGTGCCGGTCGAGCTGCCGACCGGCCCCGATGAGCGCTTCCGGCTGACGGTCGATCTCCTGCGCCGCCAGGGCGAGGGCATGGACGGCCTGATCATCGCCAGCCCCGCCAATCCGACCGGAACCATGCTGCCGCCAGACGAGCTTGCGGCCATCGCACGGTATTGCGCTCAGCACGGCATCCGGCTCGTCTCCGACGAGATCTATCACGGCATCTCCTATGGCATGACCGCGGCGACGGCGTTGGCGAGCAACGGGGATGCCATCGTCGTCAACAGCTTCTCGAAATATTTCTCGATGACGGGCTGGCGCATCGGCTGGATGGTGGTGCCGGCGGACATGCTGCGCGCGATCGAGTGCCTGGCGCAGAATCTCTTCATCGCGCCGCCGTCCCTGTCGCAACATGCGGCGATCGCGGCTTTCGCATGCGGCGACGAGCTTGACGCCAATGTCGCGCGCTATGCCGGGAACCGCGCGCTTTTGCTCGAAGAGCTGCCGAAGGCGGGCTTCGAGAGCTTTGCGCCCGCCGACGGCGCGTTCTATCTCTATGCCGATATCGCGTCGCTCACCAATGACAGCCGCGATTTTTGTGTCCGCATGCTGCGCGAGATCGGCGTGGCCGCGACACCGGGCGTCGATTTCGACCCGGTGCGCGGTCACCTCACGCTCAGGCTGTGCTTTGCCGGCGCGACCGATGCGATCGCCGAGGCGGCGCGCCGGATCAAGGACTGGCGGCGCTAGAGCGCGATCGTTCCGGGTTAGACCCTTCGCTCGTCACCCCCGCGAAGGCGGGGTCCAGAGGCCTGCACGTCGCTTGCCCTGGGATTCCCGGTTGCGCCGGAATGACGAGGTTAGGTGATCCCGCTCGAACCGGTCAGGCTCTGGCTTAGCGTCGCCACCAGCCGCGACGCGGATTGGCGACGGGCCCGGTGACCGCGCGCGGCGGCGGTTCGTGGTGGGTCGCTGAGGCCGGCTCCGGCTCGGGCGCCAATGCCGGCGCGGCCGCGATGTCCTCCGTCTCGGTGCCTTCGGCGACCGGCACGCTCGCGGTCTCAAACTGGCGCTGCGCCGCCATGTCGGGGACCGCGAAGGATTCGAAGGTCCCCTCCGCGGCGGCGGGCTCGGGCGGCAGGAGTTCGATCGTCTCGACCTCGGGCGCTGCCGTCGCCGCTGGTGCCTCGCTGCGCTGGGCGCCACCGCGGCGCTGGCGGCCGCCGCGCCGGCCCCGGCGGCGGCGCTTCTGCTCCTCGCTCGGCGCGGCGTCGCCCGCGACCGTCTCGCCGCGCGCCGGCGGCGACACTGCGTCGACCCGCGCTTCTTCCTCGGATTCGGCGGCGGTGTGCTCCTGCGCGCGCGCCGGCACCGCGGCTGGGCGCGGCTCGCGGTCGCGGCCTTCCTCGCCGCGCCGGCCCCGCCTGCGGCGGCGGCGGGCGCGGGGTTGGGGTGGACCCTCTTCCTCGGCGGAGCGCGCACTCACCAGCGCCGCGGGCGTCGGCACCGCCGCCGGTGTGACGACGACGGCGTCCTCCTCGTCGGCAATGATGTCTTCCTCTTCCTCTTCCGGTTCGGGCATCGGGGCAAACGCCGGCAGCGCCTCGATCTCGGCCGGGGTGAGGGCGCGCAGCCGGTCGAGGCGGAAGGCCGGCGGCACCAGCGAGTCGTCGCTGGTGACGGTCACGCGAAAGCCGAAACGGGATTCTGCCTGCTGCAGCGCCGCGCGCTTCTGGTTGAGAACATAGAGCGCGACCTTCGAGGGGACCGCGACCGTGATCTCGGCCGAGCGGCGGTGCATGCCCTCTTCCTCGATCGCGCGGAGCACATGCAGCGCCGTCGACTCGATGGAGCGGATGTGGCCGGTGCCGGCACAGAAGGGGCAAGGCTGGGTCGAGGCTTCGAGCAGCGACGGGCGCAGCCGCTGGCGCGACAGCTCGAGGAGGCCGAAGGGGCTGATGCGGCCGAGCTGGATGCGCGCCCGGTCATAGCGCATTGCCTCCTTGAGCTTGCGCTCGACCGAGCCGCGGTTGCGGTATTCCTCCATGTCGATGAAGTCGATGACGATGAGGCCGGCGAGGTCGCGCAGGCGCAATTGCCGCGCGATCTCCTCGGCAGCCTCGACGTTGGTCTTGAGCGCGGTCTCCTCGATGTTGCGCTCCTTGGTGGAGCGGCCGGAGTTGACGTCGATCGCGACCAGCGCCTCGGTCGGGTTGATGACGATGTAGCCGCCCGAGCGCAGCTGCACGGTGGGCGAGTGGATCGCATCGATCGGCGCTTCGACCTGATAGCGGTGGAACAACGGAACGGTCGGGTCGCGATAGAGCTTCACGCGCTTGGCGTGGCTTGGCATCAGCATCTTCATGAAGGCTTTGGCGGTGCGATAGCCTTCCTCGCCGTCGACGATCACCTCGTCGATGTCGCGGGTGTAGAGGTCGCGGATCGAGCGCTTGATGAGATTGCCTTCTTCGTAGATGAGCGCGGGCGCCGTCGATTTCAGCGTCAGCTCGCGGATCTCGTCCCAGAGGCGAATGAGATATTCGAAGTCGCGCTTGATCTCGGTCTTGGACCGCTCGCTGCCGGCGGTGCGCACGATCACGCCCATGCCGTCGGGAACGTCGAGGTCGCTCATCAGATCCTTGAGCCGGCGGCGGTCGCTGGCGCTAGTGATCTTGCGCGAGACGCCGCCGCCGCGCGGCGTGTTGGGCATCAGCACGCAATAGCGCCCGGCGAGCGAGAGATACGTGGTGAGCGCAGCGCCCTTGTTGCCGCGTTCCTCTTTGCCGACCTGGACCAGCATGATCTGGCGGCGCTTGATCACTTCCTGGATCTTGTAGTGGCGGAAGCCCCGCGTGCGCGGGCGCGTCGCCTCCTCGATCTCGTCGCCGCCGACGGTCTCGATCGAGTCCTGCTCGGCCTGCGCCGCCCGATCCTCGTGCACGACCTCCGCCGCGAGTCTCGGCGGGGCCGCCGGCGTCCGCCGGCGCTTCATCCTCGCCCGCCGCCCGCGACTCGTCGGTCTCCCCGGGCGCGGGTTCCGCCTCCGCCGAGGGCTCGATCTGCTCGGCCGCCGGCACAGTCTCAAAGGGCGACTCCGCCCGGCCCCCCTCATCCGGGTCGAGGCGAAGGTCGGGGACGCGCGGCTCGTCGAGATTGTTGAAATCGGGCGCGGCCGGTTCGGCCGGCTCGACCTCGGCCGCGCGGATGGTCTCGGTCGGCGCTGCATGGGCCATCCGATCGGCGCTTGTCGACGCCGACGCCTCGTCCGCGTCGTCATCCTCGGGCTCGTCGGGGACGGGAGCAACCTGCGTGTGGCGGTCGTCGTAAGGCCCGCCGCGCTCGCGCTCGGCATCCTCGCGCGCATCGGCGGCCTGCTCGGCGGCGCGATCGGCCGCAACGGCGGCCTGCCGGTCGGCGACCGGGATGCGATAATAGTCGGGATGGATCTCGCCGAAGGCGAGGAAGCCGTGACGGTTGCCGCCATATTCGACGAAAGCGGCCTGGAGCGAGGGCTCCACCCGCGTCACGCGGGCAAGGTAGATGTTGCCTTTGATCTGCTTCTTGGTCGAGGTCTCGAAATCGAATTCGTCGAGCCGGTTACCGCTGAGGACAACGACCCGGGTCTCTTCCGGATGGGCCGCGTCGACGAGCATCAAGCGTTTTGCCATAGACAGGAACTCCGAGGAGCGCCCGCGCGTCCGCGCGATCGACGGACGGCGGCGCTGTCCCAAATGGGGCGAAGCCGGCGGCACCTCCGGACAATCCATCGAAAGGCGGGAACTCCAAGGCCATGACGGATCTCTTCGTGGCTGCCTGCGTCCTGCAGGGCGGGACGGGCTTCAGGTTTCGTTTCACCGCGATACTGAGAACGCCGTGACGGGAAGCGGCGGCGTTTGCGTGACGTCGGCTCGATGAACGGGCCGGCATCACTTGCGCCCAACCGAAAAACCCGCCGCGACGCCGCCGAACGGCCCAGGGGCCGTGTAGCTGCCCGCGGCATCTCGCACTCGTAAACATACAAGTCGCAGGCCCCGCAAACAACCGCCTCTTATGCGCCCTAAGGGCGCCGCCCTGCGGTTGTTCCGGCGAATTTGCAACCACGCCTTGAAGGCGCCATAAACCGACCGCACCTTAACGGCGCGCCGACTCGGGCGCGGCGGTGCGCTCAAGGGGATTCCGGGCTTTGGCATGAAGTTCCTGAAATTCCTTGTCTTTCTGCTCATTCTGGCGGCCGGCGCCGGCGCCTCGGTAGTGGCGCTCGCGGTATGGTATTTCGGGCGCGACCTGCCGGATTACCAGCAGCTCGCCGACTACCAGCCGCCGATTGTCAGCCGCGTCTATGCCGGCGATGGGCGCCTGATGGCCGAATACGCGACCGAGAAGCGCATTTTCGTGCCGGTGAAGGCGATGCCGCCGCTGGTCATCCACGCCTTTCTCGCCGCCGAGGACCGCAATTTCTATTCCCACCCCGGCATCGATCCGGTCGCGATGTTGCGCGCGGCGATCGCGGACATGGCGCGCATCGGCACCAATCGCCGGCCCGAAGGCGCCTCGACCATCACTCAGCAGGTCGCGAAGAATTTCCTGCTGAACAACGAGGTCTCGGTCGAGCGCAAGATCAAGGAAGCGCTCATCGCCATCAAGATGGAGCGGGCGCTGAGCAAGGACCGCATCCTCGAGCTCTATCTCAACGAGATCTATCTCGGCAACGGCACCTATGGCGTCGCCGCGGCGGCGCTCAACTATTTCAACAAGTCGCTCGACGGCCTGACGGACGCGGAGGCGGCGTTTCTCGCGGCGCTGCCCAAGGCGCCCAATAACTACAACCCCGTGCGCTATCCCGAGGCGGCGCGCGTGCGGCGCGACTGGGTCATCGACCGCATGGTCGATGCCGGCTTCATCACCGCCGCCGAGGGCGCGACGGCGAAGGCCACGCCGATCGTGCTGCGCCACCGCGACGCCACCGAGATCGTGGTGTCGCCCTACTTCACCGAGGAGGTGCGAGCGCGAGCTCGAGGGGCGCTATGGCGACAAGGCGCTTTACGAGTTGGGCCTTGCGGTGCGCACCAGCCTCGATCCGCGTCTCCAGGGGATCGCCGACCATGCGCTTGCGCGACGCGCTCATCGCCTATGACCGCCGCCACGGCTATCGCGGCCCGGTCCTGCACATCGCCTTGAACGGCGACTGGCGTTCGGCGCTTGCCGCGGTGCCGCTGCCGGCGGGGGCGGAGGATGTCGGGTGGAAGCTGGCGCTGGTGCTGGCCGATGCCGCGCCGGGCGCAGAGATCGGCTTTGCCAACGGCACCAAGGGCCTCATTCCTTATTCCGAGCTGCGCTGGGCGCGGCACATTCTGCCCGACGGCAATATCGGCCCGGTGCCGGCCACGGCAGCCGCGGCGCTGTCGCCCGGCGATGTCGTGCTGACCGAGCCGCTTGGCATACAGGCAAAGGGCCCGGCGCTCTTCACCTTGCGCCAGATCCCCGCGGTCTCGGGCGGCCTCGTGGCGCTCGACCCGCATACCGGGCGCGTGCTCGCCGAGATCGGCGGCTTCAGCTATGCCATCAGCCAATTTGACCGCGTCACCCAGGCCGAGCGTCAGACCGGCTCGGCGATCAAGCCGCTCGTTTATCTCGCCGCGCTCGATCACGGCTTCACGCCGTCGACGATCGTGCTCGACGGGCCGCTCGTGGTCGATCAAGGGCCGGGATTGCCGAAATGGAACCCGACCAACTACGAGCACAAATTCTTCGGGCCCGTGCCGCTGCGCGTGGGCCTCGAGGAAAGCCTGAACCTCGTCACGGCGCGCGTCGGCATCACCGTCGGGGTCGACGTCGTGGGCGAGTATCTCAAGCGCTTCGGCGTCATCGATCACGTGCCGCACGAGGACGCGATGCTGATCGGCGCCGAAGATACAACGCTGCTCAAGCTCGCCACCGCCTATGCCATGCTCGACAACGGCGGCAAGCGCATCACGCCCACCTTCATCGACCGCGTGCAGGACCGCAACGGCGTCACCATCTACCGCGCCGACGACCGCCCGTGCGATGGCTGCCGCGCCGCCGACTGGAACCATGAGCCGCCGCCCGAGCTTGCCGACACGCGCGAGCAGATCGCCGATCCGCGCAGCACCTATCAGGATCGTCGCCGATGATGGAGGGCGTGATCCAGCGCGGCACCGGCCGCAGCATCGCCTCGCTCGGCCGGCCGCTCGCCGGCAAGACCGGCACCACCAACGACTCCAACGACGCCTGGTTCGTCGGCTTCTCGCCCGATCTCGTGTGCGGCGTCTATGTCGGCTTCGATCAGCCCAAGAGCCTCGGCAAGCACGAGACCGGCGCCACCGTGGCGGCGCCGGCGTTCAAGGAATTCATGGCCGAGGCGCTCAAGGACCAGCCGGCCATTCCCGTTCCGCATTCCGCCGGGCATCGAGATGGTGCGCGTCAACGCCGCGACCGGCCAGCTTGCCCGCGCGGGCGACCGCAACGACATCTACGCAGCCGTTCAAGCCGGGCACCGAGCCGTCCGATCGCAGCGCCGGCGTCGTTGTGGACGGCGGCCCGACCGCCGCCGTTCCAGCGATGGGCGCCATTCCCGCCACCGCGACGACCACGACCAGCGAGGAATCCCCCGAGGAATCCGATCTGCCGCAGACCGCTCCCGCAACCGGCACCGGCGGCCTATATTGAGCCTGGGTCAAGACCGGTAAGGAGGGGCGGATGCGCGCAGAGATCGAGGCGGTCGCCGACGAGATTCGCCGCTCGTTGGCATTGCTGCGGAGGCATCTTTGACTGGGATAACGCCACCCGGCGCCTGGCCGAGCTGAACGCGCTCGTCGAAGACCCGAAGCTCTGGGACGACTCCGCGCGCGCGCAGGGCATCATGCGCGAGCGCACGCGGCTCGACCATGGCGTCAACGGCTATCTCGCCATCGAGCGCACCTTCGAGGATGCGCTGGAGCTTGCCGCACTCGCGGATGCCGAGGGCGATACCGGCGTCCTCGACGATGCCCAGGCGACGCTGGCGCGGCTGCGCGAGGACGTGAAGCGGCGCGAACGCGAGAGCCTGCTTTCCGGCGAGGCCGACAGCAACGACAGCTACGTCGAGGTTCATGCCGGCCAGGGCGGCACCGAGGCCCAGGACTGGGCCGAGATGCTGCTGCGCATGTACACACGCTGGGCCGATCAGCACGGCTACAAGATCGACTGGCTCGAGGAAAGCCCCGGCGAGGGCGCCGGCATCAAATCGGCCACCGTCCGGATCAACGGGCCCAACGCTTATGGCTGGCTCAAGACCGAGAGCGGCGTGCACCGCCTGGTGCGCATCTCGCCGTTCGATGCCAATGCGCGCCGGCATACGAGCTTCGCCTCGATCTGGGTCTATCCCGTGATCGACGACAAGATCGAGGTCGAGGTCCAGGACAAGTATCTGCGCGTCGACACCTACCGCTCGTCGGGCGCCGGCGGCCAGCACGTCAACAAGACCGACAGCGCCGTGCGCTTCACCTATACGCCGCCCAGATTCGGACCCGATCGTCGTCGCCTGCCAGAACGAGCGCTCGCAGCACCAGAACCGTGCCCAGGCGATGGCCATGCTCAAGGCGCGCCTCTATGAGATCGAGCTGCAGAAGCAGGAGGCGGCGGTCGATGCGATGAACGCCACCAAGACCGAGATCGGCTGGGGCCACCAGATCCGCTCCTACGTGCTGCAGCCCTATCAGATGGTGAAGGACCTGCGCACCGGCGTGGAGACCGGCAACCCGAGCGCCGTCCTCGACGGCGATCTCGACCGCTTCCTCGAAGCCTCGCTCGCCCAGCGCATCGCCGGCGCCGACGCTGCCGCGCGGGAAGACAAGCCGGAGTAGGCCGCGCCCCTCACGCCTCCGCGTGCTGGAAGCGCAGCGTTTCTTCCGCTGCACCGCCCGGGCCGAGATCGACGATGTGGCCGTCCTTGATCACCCAGGCGAGGTATTGGCCGCCTTGCAGCACGGTGATGTCGGCAACGGGATCGCGCTTCAGCACGATCACGTCGGCGAGCCGGCCCGGCTTCAACTCGCCGACCTCGCCTTCCAGCCGCAGGGCGAAGGCATTGTTCCGGGTGCAGGCGACGATCGCCTCCATCGGCGCATAGCCGCCATAGCGCACGAGAATCTCCGCTTCCTTGGCGTGCAGCGCGCCATAGGGCATGAAGCTGTTGTTGCCGCTGTCGCTGCCGCACAGCAGCCGGATCCCCATGTCGCGGGAGCGCTGCATCAGCGTGACGAGATTGTCGAAATGCCGCTTCATGCGGTTCAAATCGAGCTGCACCTGCTCGGCCCCGACGCGCTTGCCTTCTTCGAGCACGGTGACACAGGAAGGTCGCGGTCGGCATGATCGGAATGCCGGCCTTGGCCACCGCTTCGAGATCGGCCTCGGTTGCAAGATCGGCGTGGATGATCCAGTCGACGCCGGCCTCGGTCGCGGCGCGGGTCGAGCCGGCGCCACGCGAATGGATGGCGACGCGGAGATTGCGGCGATGCGCCTCCGCGGTGACGGCGGCGATCTCCTCGGGTGCCAGCATCTGGGTCGCGCCACTAGCGGCTGTCGGCCATCTTGATGAAGTTGACGCCGTGCTTGTCCTGGCGCCGCACCTCGGCGACCATCTCGGCCGCGTTGTTGCAGAGCACGCCGATCGCATGGTCGGGCGTGCCGACCCAGGCCGGCTCGTCGTCCTCGATGCAGCCCCAGCTCACGATCATGCGGCCGGCGCAATGGATGCGCGGCCCCTCGATGATCCCCGAGCCGCACCGCTTCGCGCACGCCGACATCGATGAAATAGGTGCCGCCCGGCACGGAGATGCCGGTGACGCCCGAGCGCAGCACCTTCTGCGCGCCGCGCGCCGCCTTGATCGCGTTGAGCTCGGGCCGCGCATTGCCGCGCCCGCGCCCTTCGCCGGGAAGATGGGGATAGCCGTAGGAAAGATGGACATGCGCGTCGATGAGGCCGGGCATGATCCACTGGCCCGTGGCATCGATGACTCGTACCGCTGCCTTGTCCTCGAGGCGGATGTCCGGTGGCTGCGGACCGATGCTCTTGATGCGGTTGCCGGCGATGACGAGCGCGTCATTCTTTTGCGGCGGAGCACCGGAGCCGTCGATCAAGGTGCCGTTGCGGATTACCAGAAGTTTGGTGCTGTCACCGGCCATGCCATCCTCCCGTCGCGGTTGCCGCGAGTTTAGCACCTCAGAGAGGTGTCTCGTAGAACGACCGATCGAGCCCGGCCGCCGCACGTGCGGCATGGTTGAAGGGCGGCTTCAAGGCGCCGCGGCAATGGCGCTCGCACCAGCGCCCGGTAGGTGGCGCGCGGCTCGCGCCGCTGCGCGCGCAGGCCCAGCGGAACCAGCGCACGCCGATGGCGACGTGGCCGATCTCGTCATCATCGAGGATCTGCCAGCACGGCGGCGCTCGCGTCGATCGCCGGCTGCGCTCGAGCCGCGCGATCATGCCGGGCGTCACGTCGAGGCCGCGCGCCTCGAGCACCAGCGGCACGACCGCGAGCCGCGCCAGAAAAGTCGCCCGCCGTCGCCTGCGCCGCCTCCCAGAGGCCGTCATGCGCCGGCAGATCGCCGTATCCGACCCCTTGCGCCGCGAGCCGGTCGGCAAGCAGCGCGAAATGCTTCGCCTCCTCCGCGGCGACGGCGACCCAGTCGCGGTGGAAGTCGCGCGGCATCCCTGCGCCGAAGCGCGCGATGAGGTCCCAGGCGAGATCGATGGCGTTCAGCTCGATATGCGCGAGCGCATGGAGGAGTGCCGATGCGTCCCGCGGGCGAGCCGGCCGCACGCCGGCGCGGCATGTCGCGGGGCGCCTTGAGCTCGGGCCGTGCCGGCCGGGCCGGGCGATCGGGCGGCATTTCCGCGCCACCCATATCCAGTGCGCCGGAAGCCAGTTCCGCGGCGAAGCGTTGGGTGAGCGCGACCTTGTCGGCGGGGTCGGGCGCGCGCAGCACCGTGCACGCCGCGTCGGCGAGCGAGACGTTCACAGCGCCTCGAGCGCCGCCATCACTTCCTCGACGTGGCCCGGCACTTTCACCTTCCGCCATTCCTTGCGCACGATGCCTTTGGCGTCGATGAGGAAGGTCGAGCGCTCGATCCCCATGTATTTCCGCCCGTACATGCTCTTCTTGCACCCAGACGCCGAAGAGCCCGCACACTTGGCCCTCGGTGTCGGCGGCAAGCGCGAACGGCAGGTCGTACTTCTTCTTGAACTTGTCGTGCGAGGCGACGCTGTCGCGCGAGATGCCGATCACCGTCGCGTCGATCTTGCGGAAATCCGGGAAGCGCATCGCGAAAGCCGCACGCCTCGGCGGTGCAGCCCGAGGTGTCGTCCTTGGGATAGAAATAGAGCACGACCGGGCGGCCCTTGAGCTTCGCCAAGCGTGACCCTGCCGCCGCCGTCGGTCGGCAGCGTGAAATCGGGCGCCTTGTCGCCGATCTTGACGCTCATGGTGCTTGCTCCCTCTCCAGTGTCGTCGCGGCAAGGCGCACGCGGGCGGCCTCGGCCGGGCCTGCGACGATCCTGCTCGTACCACGCAAGCACGCATGCCGCCTTTGCCTCCATATCCGCCGCAAGCGCGGCGAAGTCAATCGCGCCAGCGCCGGCCGCGATGATGCCTTGAGCGCCGGCGCGGCGGCCGCATCGTCGAACGGCTCCTCGGCGGTGAGCTTCAGGACGCTTTGCGCGTTGCGCCAGAGTGCGAGCGCCGCGATGAGCGCCCCCGCCGCCTCGCGCGGCAGCGCCCCCGCAGCCGCGAGCGCCACGAGCGCCGCACTGCGTGTTCTGGTGCAGGACGCCGGGGTGATGCGCGGCTTCGCGAAGCTGGAGATATTGCGCGATGAATTCGATATCGATCATGCCGCCGCGGCGATGCTTCAGTTCGAAGCGGGGCGGCGCGCGATGCTGCTCGGCGATGCGCGCGCGCATGTCGGCGACGTCGACGACGAGGCGGTCGGGATCGCGCGGCCGCGTCAGCAGCTGCGCGCGATGGTCGCCATCACCTTGTCCGCCAGCGCCGCCGGCCCCGCGACCGGGCGCGCGCGCGTCAGCGACATCTGCTCCCAGGTCCAGGCCAGCTCGTCGTGATAGCGGCGGAACGCGGCGAGGCTCGAGTGCGATCGGCCCTTGCGTGCCCGATGGCCGCAGCCGCATGTCGACCTCGTAGAGATTGCCCTCTGCGGTGAGCGCGGTGAGCGCATTGATGAAGCGCTGGCAGAGCCGCGCGTAATAGGTCGAGACCGGCAGCGGCCGCGCGCCGCCCGACGCCTCGACCGCGTCGCGGCGCGTCGTAGATCAGGATGAGATCGAGATCGGACGTCACCGTCATCTCGCGGCTGCCGAGCTTGCCGAGGCCGAGCACGACCATCGCGCCGCCGGGCACCGCGCCGTGGCTGGCGGCGAACTCTGCCGAGACGCGCGGCAAGAGCGCGGCGATCGCCGCCTCGGCGATATCGGCGAAGCGCGCCGCCCGCCGCCTCGCCGTCGAGCCGGCCGCGCAGGATCTGCACGCCGACCTGGAACTTGCGCTCGCCGACCCAGCGCCGCGCGAGGCCGAGCAGCTCCTCGTAATGGCGCGCGCTGGTCGAGCGTGCGCGCGAGGTCCGCGGCCAGCGCCGCGCGCGGCGGCAGCGGATCGAGAAAGCCCGCGCGCGAGCACGCCGTCGAGCAGTCCCGGACGGCGCGCGATCTCGTCGGCAAGCCGCGGCCCCGCGCCCATGATCTCGGCCAGCAGCGCGACCAGCGGCGGGTTGTGATAGAAGAGCGAGAAGAGCTGCACCCCGGCCGGCATCCGCGCCAGGAACCGGTCGAAGCGGATGAAGGCGGCGTCGGGACTGGCCGAGGCGCCGAATTCCCTGAGCAGCGCCGGCACCAGCTCGGTCAGCAGCTCGCGCGCTCGCTGGCTGCGCGTCGGCGCGATAGCGGCCGTGGTGCCAGCCGCGGACGATGGCGGCGATGGCGCGGGGATCGGCGAAGCCCATGCCTTCGCAACGTCTCCAGCGTGTCGGGATCGTCCTCGATGCCGGTGAAGACGAGATTGCCGCGCGCGGCCAGCGTCGGCGCCTCCTCGAAAAGCTGCGCGTAATGGCGCTCGACCGTGCCGAGCTGGCGCTTCAGCTCGGCCGCGAACGCGTCCGCCGTGGCAAAGCCCAGGAACAGCGCGATGTGCTGCAGCCCTGCCTCGTCGGTGGGCAGCGTGTGGGTCTGCGCGTCGTCCACCATCTGCAGCCGGTGCTCGACGCGGCGCAGGAAGCGATAGGCCTCGGCCGAGCTCGGCTGCGGCGGCTTCGTGTGATGCGGCCCGTTGCCGCGAGCGCCGCGAGCGCGTCGCAGGTCGCGGCTACGCGCAGCTCCGGCATGCGGCCGCCCCAGATGAGCTGCTGCGTCTGGGCGAAGAACTCGATCTCGCGGATGCCGCCGCGCCCGAGCTTGACGTTGTGGCCGGCACCTTGATTCCGCCGCCGCCGCGATGGGCGTCGATCTGGCGCTTGATCGAGTGGATGTCCTGGATCGCCGCGAAATCGAGATGCTTGCGCCACAGGAAAGGGCGTGAGCTCGGCGAGGAAATCGGCGGCCGGCGGCGCGGTCGCCGGCCACCGGCCGTGCCTTGATGAGCGCGGCGCGCTCCCAGTTCTGGCCGGCGCTCTCGTAATAGGAAAGGGCGGCCAGGCGCGACACGACGGGCGGCGTCGAGCCGGGATCGGGGCGCAGCCGCAGGTCGGTGCGGAAGACGTAGCCCTCGGCGGTGCGCTCGCCCAGGATGCGCACGAGCTCGTGCGCGAGGCGGGTGAAGCAGCCGCTCGATCCCGCGCCGCCCGGTATAGCGCACCCGCTCGGCGTCGTAGAGCAGGATGAGATCGATGTCGCTCGAATAGTTGAGCTCGACGCCGCCGAGCTTGCCCATGCCGAGGACGATGAGGCCGCTTGCCGCGCCGGGTCGCAGGTCGGGCGGATCATCGCCCTCCGGCGGCGGCATCCGCCAGGAGATGGCGCACGACGCTATCGAGCGCCGCCTCGGCGAAAGCGGAAAGGCAGCGGGTCACCTCGTCCACCGGCCACAGCCCGGCCATGTCGGCGATCGCGATGAGGAGCGCGGCGCGGCGCCGCGCGATGCGCAGCTCGACCATCAGCCGTGCGCGCTCGCTCGTCGCGAGATCGTGATTGAGCCCGGCGAGGAGTTCGGCGAAAGTAGCCTCGCATCCCGATTGCGCCAGACGCATCAGGAACGCCGGTTCCGCAAGACAGCACTGCGTTAGGAAGGGGCTGTTGCCGAAAAGCGATGCCAGCAGCCGATTTCCTGTCGCGTCAGCTGCCATCGCGCGCATGAAGGCGGCGCATGCGGCATTATCGGCCGCCGCCGCGGCATCGTGCCAGCGCGCGAACGCGACCGAAGCCGCTGCCGCGTCGGCGGGCGGCGGCAGATCGCGATAGAGGGAGGGGTCGAATAGCACGGGCACCATCGGTGCGGTTTCGTGACGGAGTGGCGGCGAGACTGCTCGTCCGCCGTGAGCGGGTCAAGGCCGGGTCGTCGCTTGGCCCTCCAACCCTATGACACCGCACGTAAAAATTGCTCTTGAATGGATTGGCGGCGTGTTCGCGCTGGCGGCGCTCGTCGCTGTCATCGTGGGGCTGCGGCTGGCGAGCGGGCCGCTGCCGCTCGATCTCGTTGCGCCCTATCTCGCGGCGACCCTGTCCAATCCCGCCACCGGCGTGAGCCTTACCATCGAGCACGCGTTCGTGGCCCTGGGCGCCGGGCCGCGGCTCGAACTCGTTGCGCGCGGCGTCGCTTTGCGGACGGGCGCCGGCGGCCCGCGGGTCGCGCTGCCCGAGCTGACCGTCGATTTGAGCCTCGCTTCGGCGCTGCGCGGCGTCATCGCGCCGACCCGCATCATCCTGGAGCGGCCGCAATTGTTGCTTGCCCGAGACAAGGCGGGCTCGTTCCATCTCGGCTTGGGCGCCGACGCGGCGACCGCGTCGGAGGCGAGCCTCGGGCAGGTGCTGAGCGATCTTTCCGTGCCGCCCGATGCCAACGTGCCGCTCAGGTCGCTGCGCGAGCTCACGATCCACCGCGCCGGCTTCGTGTTCGACGACGAGGCGCTGGGTGTGGTGTGGCGGGCCGGCGCCGAGCTTGTGCTGCGCCGGGACGCGCGCGGGCTCAGCGGCAGGATCGCGCTTGCCGTCGCCAGCGGGGCCAAGCCGTCGCAGATCGATGGCGAGATCGATTATGTGCGGGCAACCGCGCGCCTTGACGCCGACCTCGCCTTCAACGACCTCGTGCCGGCGTCGTGGGCGGCGGCGACGCCCGCGCTCGCGCCGCTCGCAGCGCTGGACCTGCCGATTTCCGGGACGGTGCATGCAACGCTCGATCCGGGCCGTGTCGCCATCGTCGCGGCGTCGTGCGATCTCCGGCTCGGCGCGGGGACGCTGCGCGATGCGCGGCTGCCCGACGGTGGGGTCGCGCTCGGCGGCGGCACGCTTTCCGCGGCCTACGATCCCACCCGCGGGCGCGTCGTCATCGACAGCGCCGCGCTCGACCTCGACGGGCCGCGCGTCACGGCCAGCGGCACGATCGACGGCGTGGGCGGCGGGCTCCTCGCCGCGGCGTGGCCGAGCGCGCTCGACGCGACGCTGGCGCTTGAAGCACGCGACGTGCCGGCCGCGGCGTTGCCGCATCTGTGGCCCCTGCCGCTAGGGCATAATGCGCGGGCTTGGGTTCTGGCGCATGTCAGCGCCGGCGTGGTCGATCGGGCGAATGCGCAGCTCGGCCTCCATGTCGATCTCGCTTCGTCCGCGGCACTCGATATCCACGAATTCTCCGGCACGTTCGCCTATCGCGGCGCGGCGCTTGATGATCTCGGCAAGCTGCCGCTGGTGCGCGGCATCGATGGCACCGCCCAGTTCGATCAATCCACCCTGACCTTCACCCCGACCGGCGGCACCATCCTCGGCATGCACGCCAGCGAGGGGAAATTCACGGTCGACAAGCTCGACAGCGATGACCCGTCGCACCTCATCGCCGCATTCACGCTCACCGGTCCCGTCAAGGACGCGCTCGGCGTGCTCGACACCATGCCGCTGCGGTCCTTGTCAGCGTCCGGCATCGCGGCGAAGAGCGTCGCGGGAGATTTCACCGCGCATGTCGGATTTGCCTTCGCGTTCGCGCACTTCGATGGGCGCCGGATCGCCTTCACGGTCGATGCCGACCTGTCCCAAGTCGCGGTCCCGCACGTCGTGCTCGGGCGCGACGTGAGGGCGGGCACGTTCCAGCTTCGGCTCGACCGCGATGCGCTGCAGCTCGATGGCAGCGCCGCACTCGCCGGCGTGCCGGTGGCGCTGACGCTGCGACAGAGCCTTGCTGCCACCGCAGCCGAACGCACGCGCGCCACGCTCAGCATGCGGCTCGATCGCGCCGCGCGCCGCGCGCTTGGCGTCGATTTGCTGCCCGACATTCTGAGCGGCACCGTCGGCGTCCATCTCGACTACACGGCACGGGCAGCAGGGGCCGCGCGGGCGGAGCTGGCGCTCGATCTCGACGATAGCGTCCTGGCACTTCCCCAGCTTGGATGGCGCAAGCCGGCCGGCACGCCGGCGACGGCGCGGCTCGCGCTCGTGCTGGCGGGGCAGCGAGTCACCGCCATCCGCGATGCTTCCGTCACCGGCGGCGGGATCGAGGCCGAACTTGGTGCCGATTTCACCACCGACGGCGCGGAGCGGCTGGCACGCGTCGATGTGGCACGCCTCGCCGTCGGCGCCACCGACGTCAGCGGAACCGCGATCCGGGGCGAGGACGGCGGCTGGCGCTTCACCGTCTCGGGCCGCAGCTTCGATGCGACCACGCTGATGGACGAGTTCCGCCGCGCCCCCGCCAGCGGCGCGCACGAGCCGCCGCTGGAGCTCCTGGTCAATCTCGACCGACTGATCCTCGGCGCGGCGCGCGAGGCGAGCGGCGTGCGGGCCGCGCTCGTGAGCGACGGCGTCCATTGGCAGACGGCGAGCATCGATGCGACGCTCCCCGGCGGCGCGCCGGCGCGGCTGCGCTTCGGCATCGTGGCGGGCAAGCCGAGCTTCGATCTTCAGACCGACGATTTCGGCGGCCTTCTGCATCTCCTCGGCCTCTCCGACAACGTCAAGGGCGGCCGGCTCCAGCTTGCCGGGACCACCATCGATGAGGGCGGGATTCGGCGCTTGAAGCTCACCGCCGACGGCGCGGACTATCGCGTGGTCGGCGCGCCGCTCCTGGCGCGGCTCCTGTCGCTCGCGTCGTTTTCCGGGATGGGTGCGCTGCTCTCCGGCGAGGGCATTCCCTTCAACCGGCTTGCGGCCGATCTCGTCTATGGCGAGGACCGCGTCGTCATCGACGATCTGCGCTCCTATGGTGGCGCCATCGGGATCATGGCGAGCGGCATCGTCGATCGCAGGGCGGACACGCTCGATCTCTCGGGCACGCTCATCCCCGCTTACCGGCTGAACTCCGTTCTCGGCAACATCCCCGTGCTCGGCGATCTCCTCCTGGGCGGTGCGGGCCAGGGCATCTTCGGCGCCAATTTCCGCATTGCCGGCCCGCTCGATGCTCCGGGGATCACGCTCAACCCGTTAAGCGCCCTCGCCCCCGGTGTCTTGCGCAAGTTCTTCCTCTTCGCGCCTGGCACGCCCGCCGCCGCGACGGCCGCGCCGCTGTCCAACGAGACGACGCACTGACGGTCAGCTCACCCGCACCAACGCGTGGCGCTTGCGGCCCGCCGAGAGCTTGATCACGCCATCGGCGCTCACGTCGGCAAGCGTGAGGCGCCGCGTCTCGTCGGTGACGACGCTGTCATTGACGCGGGCGCCGCCGCCGCGGATGAGGCGGCGCGCCTCGCCGAGGCTGGCGGCCAGGCCGGCGCGGTGGAAGAGATCGATCGCGGGCTGCCCGGCCTCGAATAACGACGCGCGCCATCTCGGTCACCGGCAGGTCGTCGCCGATGCCGCCCTCGGCGAAAACACGGCGCGCCGTCTCGGCCGCCGCCTCGGCCGCCGCCCGGCCATGGCAGAGCGCCGTCGCCTCGGTCGCCAGCACTTCCTTCGCCTCGTTGATCTCGCTGCCGCCGAGCGCTTCCAGGCCGCGCGATCTCGGTCGAGCGGCAGATTCGGTGAAGAGGCGCAGGAAGCGGCCGACGTCGGCGTCCTCGGTGTTGCGCCAGAACTGCCAGTAGTCGTAGGGCGCCAGCCGCTCGGCATTGAGCCACACCGCGCCTTGGGCGGTCTTGCCCATCTTGGCGCCCGACGCGGTGGTGATGAGCGGCGAGGTGACGCCGAAGAGCTCGATGATCCCCGACGCGTCGGCCGAGCTCGACGCCGCTGACGATGTTGCCCCATTGGTCCGAGCCGCCCATCTGCACGGTGCAGCCGCTGGCGCCGCGCCAGCTCGAGGAAGTCGTAGGACTGCAAGCACCATGTAGTTGAACTCGAGGAAGCTCAGCGGCTGCTCGCGCTCGAGCCGCAGGCGCACGCTGTCGAAGCTCAGCATGCGGTTGACCGAGAAGTGCCGGCCATACTCGCGCAGGAACGGGATGTATTCGAGCCGGTCGAGCCACACCGCGTTGTTCGCCATGACCGCGTCGGTCGGGCCGTCGCCGAAGGTCGAGGAACCGGTCGAAGATGCGGCGGATGCCGGCCATGTTGGCGGCGATCTCGTCGTCGCTCAGCAGCCGCCGGCTCTCGTCCTTGCCCGAGGGGTCGCCGACCTTGGTCGTGCCGCCGCCCATCAGCACGATCGGCCTGTTGCCGGTGCGCTGCCACAGGCGCAGCAGCATGATCTGCAAAAGGCTGCCGACATGCAGGCTGTCCGCGGTACAATCGAAGCCGATATAGGCCGTCATCGGCCCGGCCGCGAGCCGGGCGTCGAGCGCGTCGCGGTCGGTGCATTGATGCACGAAGCCGCGCTCTTCGGCGGCGGCGAGGAACGGACGAGCGGGCAGTGGACATGGCTTCGCAGGCGTCGGCAACGGCAGAGCGCCGGTCCTAGCACAATCGCCACATACGCGACAATTCGCGGCTCCGCCCATGACGCGCCAACCGCCGCTATCGCGCGATCGGGCTGATGAGCGGCACCTCGCTCGACGGGATCGATGCCGCCATCATCACGACCGACGGGCACATGGTCATGGACGACCGGCCCGTCACTCACCGTGCCCTATGAGAGCCGCGTTCCGCGAGCGGCTGCGCGCCGTTCTCGGCGGCAGCGGCGAAGTCGCCGCGGTCGAGCGCGAGCTGACCGATGGCCCATGCCGAAGCGGTGCGCCGCTATCTGGCGCAGCAGGCGCCGGACGCGCGTCGATCTCATCGGCTTTCACGGCCATACCATCCTGCACCGGCCGCACGAAGGCCGGACGTGGCAGATCGGCGACGGCGCGCTGCTTGCCGCGCTCACCGGCATCGACGTGGTTGCCGATTTCCGCTCCGCCGACGTGGCGGCGGGCGGCGAGGGGGCGCCGTTCGCGCCGCTTTACCATCGCGCGCTGAGCGGCATCGCTGCGCGCGCCCGCTGGCCGTGCTCAATATCGGCGGCGTCGCCAACGTCACCTGGATCGGCGCGGGCGAGGACGACATCCTCGCCTTCGACACCGGGCCCGGCAACGCGCTGATCGACGACTGGATGCGCCAGCATACCGGCCGCGCCGGTCGATGAAGACGGCGCGCTGGCCGCGCAGCGGCAGCGTCGATGAGGGCGCGCTCGCGCGCTTTCTGGCGCATCCCTATTTCCGCCGGACGCCGCCCAAGTCGCTCGACCGCGACGATTTCGCCGGATCGAGTCCGGCCTGGCTGTCGCCGAAGACGGCGCGGCGACCCTGACCGCGATGACCGCCGCAGCCGTCGCCGCCGCCGCTCACCATTTCCCCGCGCCGGCGCGGCGCTGGCTCGTCACCGGCGGCGGCCGGCACAACGCGACGTTGATGGCGATGCTCGCGCAGCGGCTCGGCGTGCCGGTGGAGCCGGTCGAGGCGGCGGGCTGGGACGGCGATGCGCTGGAGGCGCAGGCCTTCGCCTATCTGGCCGTGCGCTCGCTCGAGCGGCTGCCGCTGAGCCTGCCGACCACAACCGGGACGAGTGCGCCGACGACGGGGGGGATTTTGTACCGGGCGGCTCGTTAACTTCGCCTTACCGCTTCGGCTCCTACCATCGGCGCTGTGGCGCTCCATCAAGGTGAACCGGGCATCCCGGCGGCTTGCCTCGACGGCCGATACGACATTCTTCCGGGTACGCCGGCAGGAGAATTCCGCACGCCTGCGGCCGAGCCCTTCCGCGCCATCGATCGCGACCGGCCGGCCGACGCGCTCTTCGCCCTGATCTGCGATCCCGGCCTGCCGCCGCGGCAGGATCTGATCGAAGTGCTGGCGCCGCTCCATGTCGACGAGCTGATGACGCCGCGCGCCAGCGGCGTGGTGGACTGGGCGCCGCTGGGGCGGCGCTGCGTCGCGCTCATCTTTGCCGAGCCGGGCGGCGCGCGCGTGACCCAGGCGATGTCCGACACGATCACGCCGATCACCGAAGACGAGGTGCTGAGCGTCGTCCTGCCGTCGCTGCTGACGGCGCTCAAGGCGCTCTTCGCGCTCGGGCTGACCCACCGCGCCATCCGCCCGACCAATCTCTACCGCCGTGCCAGCGATCGGCGGATCGTGCTCGGCGAATGCGTGAGCGCGCCGCCCGCTTTCGCTCAGCCCGTCATCATCGAGCCGATCGAAAGCGCGCTTGCCCTGCCGGTGGCCCGTGGCGAGGGCACGGCGGCCGACGACCTCTATGCGTTGGGAGTCACGCTCGTTCATCTCCTGCTCGGCCGCGATCCCAGCCACGGGCTCACCGATGATCAGGTCCTAGTCGAGAAGATGAACCGCGGTTCGTTTGCCATGCTGCTCGCCGGCGAGCGGCCGCCGCTGCGCATACTCGAGATCCTGCGCGGGCTGCTGGCCGACGATCCGCGCGAGCGCTGGACCTTGGCCGATCTGCATGGCTGGATCGAGCGGCGGCGGTTGGCGGTGAAGCAGTATGTGCCGCCCAAGCGGGCGGCGCGGCCGCTGGAGGTGGACGGCATCGGCCACGTCAGCACGCGCTCGCTCGCCCATGCCTTCGCGCGCGATCCGCCGGCGGGGGCGAAACTGATCCGGTCCGGCGATTTCGACATCTGGCTCCAGCGCAGCCTCGTCGATCCCGAACGCAGTGCCGCGGTGGCGCTGGCCGTCGACGGCGCCGACTCATCGATCAACGAGGCACGGTTCGTGGCCCGCGTCACCATGGCGCTCGATCCGCGCGCGCCCATTCGCTACGGCAGTTTCGCTGCGGCGGTCGACGGGCTCGGCCCGGCGCTGGCCGCCGCCTATCACGCCGGTTCGAACACTGCGGTGATTGCCGAGGTGATCTCGGCGCGCCTGCCGCAGTTCTGGTTCACCGTTCAGGCCAATTTCAGGCCGGAACAGTCGCTCTATCTGCGAACCTTCGACCGGCATCGCCAGCTCCTGGACGACCGCCGGCCGGGCTTCGGCGTCGAGCGGCTGCTCTACGAGCTCAATCCCGGCCTGCACTGCCTGTCGCCGACGATCGAGCGAGACTGCGTGACCAACCCGCGCGATGTCCTGCCAGCGCTCGAGCGCGCCAGCGCCGGCGGGCGGGTCGGCGACCTGTTGGTCGATCGTCACATCGCTGCTTTCCTGGCGGTGCGCTGCCGGCACGCGGTGGCGGACTGGCACGACGATCTTGCCAGCACCACGCCGCAGCAGCGCATCTCGGGCGTGCTGCACGTGCTGGCGCGATTGCAAAGTCTCTTCGGGCCGGCGTCGGTCCCCTCGCTCGGCGAGCGGTTGGGGCGCGAGGTTCCGGTCCTGGTCGATCGCTATCACAGCCATTCCCGCCGCCAGCGGCTGCGCGCCGCGATCGCCAAGCCGGCCGCGCAGGGCCATCTGCCCGGGATCGTCGCGGTCGTGGCCAGCCGGGCCGAGCGGCGGCGCGATGACGCGGAATACCGCGCGGCGCACCATGAATATGCCGAGATCGGCCGCGCGCTGGCGACGCTGCGCGACGACAAGGAAGGGCGCGCGCGCGAGACTGTCGAGCTGGGCGGGCGTCTTTCCGTGGCGGGCTCCATCATTCTGGCATGGTCGGTGGCGATCGCATCGCTGCTGATGGTGGGGTGAGGCATGGCGCGCCGGGCACAAGCGGTCAAGAAAGGCGGCTTCGGCGGCGGCAAGCTGATGATCGGGGCGCTGGCCGCGGCCGCGCTCGCGGTGAGCGCCTTGCCGCTCTGCGCGCTCTTCGCCGCGGGCATGCTGCCGAGTGCCGTTGCGGCGGTGGTGGACCGCCATCGGCTCCGCTATCTCACCACCTCGGTGGCGCTCCTCAACCTCGGCGGGATGGTGGTGCCGGTGTTCGCGCTCCTGAAGTCAGGGCTGACCCTTGACGGCGCGATGCGTGTGCTCAGCGATCAGCAGAACTGGCTCATCATGTACGGCGCCGCCGGGATCGGCTGGATCGTTTTCACGGCGATGCCGGTAGTGGCGCGCGTGATCATCGACTTCCGCGCCGAGCGCGAGGAGCATCGCCTGGTTCGCCGGGTGGAGCAGCTGGTGGCAGAATGGGGCTCCGGGCTCGGCCGCAGCTAAGCGGCGCTCAGCTCGAAATCTGC
This sequence comes from uncultured Alphaproteobacteria bacterium, assembly GCA_963832575.1. GTDB lineage: Bacteria > Pseudomonadota > Alphaproteobacteria > ATCC43930 > CGMCC-115725 > DATJLY01. Next base: position 674,631 of record CAWHUT010000004.1, on the reverse strand, counting down.
TGGTGCTCGAGTGCCGCCGTTCGGATCGCGCGGCGCAGCTTGTCGAAGCCGCGCACCTCGATCTGGCGCACGCGCTCGCGCGAGATGCCGTAGCGCTGCGACAGGTCTTCCAGCGTCGTCGGCTCGTCGCGCAGCCGGCGCTCGGTCAGGATGTCGCGCTCGCGCTCGGTGAGATGGGCCATGGCGGCGCGCAGCAGGTCGCGCCTGAGGCCCAACTCCTGGCGGTCGCCGAGCGTGGTCTCCTGGTCGTCGGCCTCGTCGACAAGCCAGTCCTGCCATTCGCCATCGCTGTCGCCGCGGATCGGCGCGTTGAGCGAGTGATCGGGGCTCGCCAGCCGCCGGTTCATGCTGACGACATCGGCCTCGGTCACGTCGAGGTCCTGCGCGATCTTGCGCACGTTCTCGGGCGAGAGATCGCCCTCGTCGATGGCCTGAAGCTGCCCCTTGAGGCGCCGCAGGTTGAAGAACAGCTTCTTCTGCGCCGCCGTCGTGCCGATTTTGACGAGCGACCAGGAATGCAGGATGTATTCCTGGATCGACGCGCGGATCCACCACATCGCATAGGTCGCCAGGCGAAAGCCGCGATCGGGATCGAAGCGCTTGACCGCCTGCATCATGCCGACATTGCCCTCGGAGATGAGCTCCGACAGCGGCAGCCCGTACCCGCGATAGCCCATCGCGATCTTGGCGACGAGGCGGAGATGGCTGGTGACGAGCCGGCGCGCCGCGTCAGGATCTTCATGCTCGCGCCAGCGTTTCGCGAGCATGTATTCCTCCTCCGGGGCGAGCATGGGAAACTTCCGGATCTCCTGGAGATACCGGCTGAGATTCCCTTCGGCTGAAATGCTCGGAAGAGCAGGGGTAGTCGCCATCGACGCGTGGCTCCGGAACGAACCTGATTAAATCCTAACTGATATCCGCGCCTTTGTCCAAATTTAGAGTAACTCTAGAAAGCCGATCAAGGCCCGAATATCCGGCGGTAACGGGCTTTCGAGCCGGATCGGCTCGCCGCCGGCGGGATGCTGGAAGCCGATAATGCCGGCATGCAGCGCCTGGCGCGGAAAGGCGGCAATGGCGGCCCGGACATCCTCGGGCCCGCCCTTGAACCGCGCCGCGCCGCTGCCGCCATAGGTGCTATCCCCGACCAGCGGATGGCCGCCCGCGCTCAGGTGAACGCGGATCTGGTGCGTGCGGCCGGTGGCAAGGCGACATTCCAGGAGTGCTGCCGCTCCGCCGAAGCGGCGCATTACGCGATAGCGGGTGAGCGCCGCCTTGCCGCCGCGGGCGACGACGGCCATCTTCTTGCGGTTGCGCGGATTGCGACCGATCGCCGCCTCGATCGTACCCGCGGTGTCGGCGGGCACCCCCCAGACCACGGCCGCGTAGGCGCGCTCGATGCGGCGGGCGGCGAAATCGGCGGCAAGGTGCGCATGCGCCAGCTCGGTCTTGGCGACGACCATGAGGCCGCTCGTGTCCTTGTCGAGGCGATGGACGATGCCGGGCCGCTTGACGCCGCCGATCCCGGCAAGGCTGTCGCCGCAATGGGCGAGGAGCGCGTTGACGAGCGTATGGTCGCGATTGCCGGGTGCGGGGTGAACGACGAGCCCGGCCGGCTTGTCGATGACGATGAGATGCTCGTCCTCGAAGCGGATGACGAGGTCCATCGCCTGGGGCTGCGGCACGTCGTCGGCGGGTGCCGGCACGATCACCGCGAAGGTCTGGCCCGGTTTGACCCTCATCGAGGGGTCCGTTATCGTCGCGCCGTTCCAGCTCACCTGACCGGATTCAACGAGGCGCTTCACGCGTGTGCGCGACACTTCGCCAAGATGCGCCGCCAGCAGCCGGTCGAGACGTTCCCCGGCATCGACGGCCTGCGCAGTGACGTGGCGCAGGCTTTCGCCTTCAGGTGTGACGGGCATTTCCGCGGTCATGACTTCCTAAGGTGATCCCAGGCATGCGAGCTCTCAAGATCCTCGTTGCCGTCATGGGCGTGCTCTTGGTGGGCGGCACCGTCGTGCTGGTGGCGGCGATCATCGCCCGCATCGAGCACCGTTCCGCGCCCGCCATGGCGCTCCAGACGGGCGCGCCGATGCACACGGTGCTGGCACGCGCCGGCCGGGTTGTCGCCACCGAGCTCTCCGGCGACCGGCTGCTCGTCCGCGTGGCGCATGCCGACGGCAGCGAGGAGCTGGTGCTCTTCGATGCGAAGAGCGGCGCCGAGGTCGCGGTGATCGAGGTGCCGGAAGCCAAGTCGGGGGGCACGGCGTCGGCGCCGCTCGGCGCGCTAGATCGCTCAGGCGGTGTGGCGGGCCAGCGTTAACGCACTCTTGCCAACGCATCGTTCGGCACGGACGCGGCTGGCTCGTGCACGGGCAATTCTTGGGCGCTTGCTGTCGCCGCGGCAACACTGCGAAAAAAAATTCTGCGGGCTCGTTTTTCCCTTGAAACCAGCGGCGATGAGCGTATCTATCCCGCTCGCGACGCACTCGCACGTGCCTATGGCCCATCGTGGTTATGCAACGACGTAACGCGTCCTTTTTGGCAGATCCGGTCATTGTGGACCGGTCCCGAGAGGGAGGTCGATATGGTTGCAATCCGACGCAGGGCCGCAGCGCCCTGCACTGATGCCACACCCCGTCATATCAGGGTCGCCCGCGGTTGCGGCGGCCGGGCCAGTAGTGAACCCAGCAGTCTAATCTGAGCGGATCTCCGGCTCGCACGCTTCGTGCCTGCACCCGGATCGCGCCTTCGCTTTGCTTCCCCACTTTTTTCGTGACGGAGAAGTTATGGTGGCTCGTGCATTTGCCGCCGTTCGCGTAGATGCCCCGCTCGGCAAGGAGACGCCGAATGTGGTGCCGATCCGGCCGCGTCGGCGCGCGGCCGTGGCGGCGGCCAAACCGGCCGTCGTCAACCAGAAGATTGCCCGCTATCTCGCCGAGCATCAGCCGGCGACGCCCTGCCTCGTCGTCGATCTCGACGTCGTGGCCGAGGCGTACAAGGAGCTGTGCCGGTACCTGCCGCTCGCGCGCGTGTTCTACGCGGTGAAGGCCAATCCGGCGCCGGAAGCCGTCGCGCTCCTGAGCGAGCTCGGCTCGAGCTTCGACGTGGCGAGCCCCAGCGAGATCGAGCTCTGCCTCGCGCGCGGCATCGCGCCCGAGCGGATATCGTTCGGCAACACCATCAAGAAAGAGCGCGACATCGGCTTTGCCTACGCGCACGGCCTGCGGCTCTTCGCCTTCGATAGCGAGGCCGAGCTCGAGAAGCTGGCGCGGTCGGCGCCGGGCTCGCGCGTCTTCTGCCGCATCCTGGTCGACAGCGCCGGCGCCGAATGGCCGCTGTCGCGCAAATTCGGCTGCACGCCGGAGATGGCGGTGTCGCTGCTGCGCCAGGCGCGCGACCTGGGGCTCGATCCCTATGGCGTGTCGTTCCATGTCGGCTCGCAGCAGACCGATCTCACGCAGTGGGATGGAGCGATCGGCAGCGTGGCGCAGATGTTCTCGGTGCTGGCGCAATCCGACATCAATCTCCGCATGGTCAATATCGGCGGCGGCTTCCCCGCGCATTACCGCGGCGACGTGCAGCCGGTCGAGCGCTATGCCGCGGCGGTGATGGCGGCCATTACCCGCCATTTCGGCAATGACCTGCCGGAGATCATCGTCGAGCCCGGCCGCTCGATCGTCGGCGATGCCGGCGTGATCCAGAGCGAGGTGGTGCTGATCTCGCGCAAGTCCTTCGGCGAGGCCAAGCGCTGGGTCTATCTCGATATCGGCAAGTTCAACGGCCTTGCCGAGACGGCGGACGAGTGCATCAAGTACCGCATCCGCACGCCCGCCGATGGCGGCGCCACCGGCCCGGCGGTCCTTGCCGGCCCGACCTGCGACAGCGCCGACATCCTCTACGAGAAGGCGGATTATTGCCTGCCGCTCGACCTCAGGGTCGGCGACAAGGTCGAGATTCTCTCGGCCGGGGCCTATACCGCGAGCTATTCCTCGGTCGGCTTCAACGGCTTCGCGCCGCTCAAGACCTACTGCATCTGAAGCATCGCGGCGCGGCCGAGACCCGGCCGCGCCGCGATCTCGCCCAGCAGCTTCTGCTGGATCGCCGTCGCGAAGGACTGGAAGTCCTCGACCTTGAGCAGAAAGCCATGGTCGCCGCCGACCACGTACTGGTCGTAGTACTGGTCGAGCCACGGCTCGGTCTTGAGGATGGCGAGACCGTTGATGGTGATGCCCTGCGCCACCAGGCGGTCGCGCACCTCATCGGGCTTCGGTCCGATATTCGCCATGCCGTCGCCGGAAAGATCGATGACGCGCCGATCCGGCTCGTCCTGAAGACGGCTGAACGCGGCGGCCGAGGCCAGGAGCGCGTCGCCGATCGCGGTGAGGCCGGCCGAGCTGCGCGTGCTCGCCCGTACCTTGCCGGCAAAGGCCGCCGCGGTCGCGGCGTCGCTGATGCGGGTCCAGTCGACCGTCACCACCTGCTTGTCGCGGTCGGACCATTCCAGCACCATCGCGTCGATCGCGCCGTGCGTGCCGCCGCGGATCGTATCGAGCACCGGCTTGCTCTCGAAGGCGCGGGCGATGCCCTCGTGCTGCAGCACGTATTCGCCGGCATCGACGCTTTCCGACACATCGACCGCGAGCACGACCGCCATGTCGGTCTTTGCCGCCTGGGCCTGCGCCGTCACGGCCAGAAGCAGGAGGGCCGCGACGGCCGCCGTCCCGATCGGGGCGCAGCGCGAGGCGGTCATGACGAGCCGCGCGGCTGCGGCGCCAGTCCCGGAGCCGTCTTCGCCGCGCTTGTGGGCCGCGTCGGCTGCCCGGTGAGAAGCGCGCGGGCATCGCGATCGGCGCCCGAGGGAAGCGGTGCCGTGGTGTCGTCGATCCAGGCGAGAACGTCCGCCGTCACCTGCGGCCCCTCGAGGTCGCGCAGCAGCAGATGGAAGCCTGCCGGATAGAGCGCGACACGCTGGCGCTCGGCCGCTTCCGGTGGCAGCGATGCAACGAACTGCGCGACCGGCGCCCGCGGCACGATTTCGTCGCGAAGGCCGTAGAGGATGAGCGCCCGCGCCGTGAACTGGGGCGCGGCGGCGAGCGCCGTCCCCATGAGATCGACGAGGCCGTTGAGCGTATCGGAGCGCGACGTCTTGATCACCAGCGGATCGGCGCCAAGCTCGCGCAGCATCGCGACATTGTCGGATGGGCGGATGGTGACCGGCAGGAACCGCGGCGACCATTCGATCGCGGGCATGAGATCGGCGAGCCACAGACCCGTCCGCTCGAACAGGTTCATCGCCGAGCGCCCCCACACCGCCGGCGCGAGGATGATGAACCCGTCGGCTTGGGCACCGCGATTCGCCGCGAGAATGGCGATGGCAGCCCCCATGCTCTCGCCCATGAGGTAAAGCGGCACCCCGGGATAACGCTGGCGCAGCACCACCAGCGCCGTGACCGCGTCGTTGACCATGGCGTCGGTCCCGGCCCAGCGCCCGGGCATCGGTGCGATGCCGAAGCCGCGCTGATCATAGGCAAAGGTCGCGATCCCCTGCCGCGCCAGCCGGGCGCCGGGATAGGCAAAGGCGTTGGAATAGTCGTTGAATCCATGCAAGGCCAAGATCACCGCGCGCGGCTTGGCCTTTGGTAGCCAGCATCGCAAGGGCAGAACCGCGCCGTCGCGCGCCACGATCCGGTCGGCTTCCAGGCGCGGCGCGGGCGGCACCGAAGCCGTTTCCGCGGCCGCGATCCGCGTGCTGGGCGTGGGGGGTGTCAGACGATCGCTTTCTTGTGACATGCAGCCGGCGAGGAGACAGACGAGCCAAAGCGAGATCAATAGACGCATCGGGCGCCCCCGGCAAAGGGTGATCACGATGGCGGATGTTGGTTAATGAGGCCTGAAGCTTTCCTTCCGTCCTTGCCGAATTGAAGCACAGCGATTCATAATCGCTGTGGCGCCGCGCGAAGCTACGCCGGGTTGAGGGAGGTATGTATGCGTAAGGTTGGATTTGCCGCTGCCGCGACGCTTGTCGGGCTTCTCGTCCTGTCGGCGCAGGCGGCGGAAAAGCGCGAGCCGCCATCGTGCGCGGCGATCGCCTTTCGCCCGGTTCCCTCGGGCGCCAGCGACGGCGTGCAAGACGCCGGGCTCTACAAGTCGCGCTTCGGGCGCATCGAGGTCAAAGCCAACGTCAAGGGCGGCGCGGCCCAAAGCTATTTCGTCGAGATCAATGGCAAGGCCTTGACCGAGGTGCCGGCGGCCGACCTGCCCAAGGCGGCGACGAACTGCGCCAAGGTGAAGCGCATGAGCGCGCCGGCGAAGCCGCTCGATCCGTGCGACGGCGACCGGCTGACCGTGCTCATCACGCACGGCAACGACAAGCGCTATTTCCTGCTCTACGGACACACCGGCGGAAGCTGGCAGTACTGCAGCGCCGGCGCCGCCTGAGCGTTCAGCCGCGGCGGTTGCGGCCGCCCCGCGGCGCCTGAGGCCGCGCCGCCGCGCCGCCTTCTTCCGGCGCCAGTGCGAAGAGGAGACTGCCGGTCATGGCGTTCGCCTCGGCGAGGCTGACGGCGATCGGATCGCCCAGCGTGAAGCTGCGCCGCGAGCGCCGTCCGATCAGGCGGTGATGCGCCTCGTCGTGCACGTAGTAGTCGCCGGGCAGACTGCTCATGGGGATGAGGCCGCCGGCGCCGGTCTCGGCCAGCGTGATGAAGAGCCCGGCACGGCCGACGCCGTTGACCCATGCCGGAAAGCGCGCGCCCACCCGTTCGGCCAGGAACGCGGCGAGATAGCGGTCGGCGGCGCTGCGCTCGGCCGCGGCGGCACGGCGCTCGGTCATCGACACGTGCTCGCCGATCGCGGCGAAGTCCTCGGCCGCGCCTGCCGGCAGCGCTCCGTCGCCCCAGTTGTGACCCGCCACGAGCGCGCGATGGACGAGGAGGTCGGCATAGCGCCGGATCGGCGAGGTGAAATGCGCATAGCGGCGCAGCGCCAGGCCGAAATGGCCGATATTGCTGGGGCTGTAGACCGCCTGGGCCTGACAGCGCAGCACGAGCTGATGCACCATCGTCGCATAGGGCGTGCCGGCGACGTGGCGCAGGACGTCGTTGAAGTGATGCGGCCGGATCGCCTGGCCCTTGGCGAGCTTGAGGCCGACGATGCCGAGGCTCGCGAGAAAATCCCGGAGTGCCGCGAGGGTTGCCGGATCGGGCGCGTCGTGGATGCGGTAGAGGCAGGGCTGGCGCAGGCGCTCGAGCGTCTCGGCCGCGGCGACGTTGGCGGCGATCATCAGCTCTTCGATGAGGCGGTGGCTGTCGTAATGCGGCGCCGGCTCGATGCTGAGGATGCGGCCGCCGGGACCGAGCTTGATACGCCGCTCCGGCAGATCGAGCTCGAGCGATCCGCGCTCGCGCCGCGCTGCATCGAGCGCGCGCCAGACGCCATGAAGCGGCCGCAGCACCGGCTCGACGAGGGCGCGGGCGTTGTCGGAGGCACGGCCATCGATCGCCGCCTGGGTTTCTTCATAGGTCAGCCGCGCCGCCGACCGCATGAGACCGCGCACGAAGCGGTGGTGCCGGACCCGGCCTTCGGCATCGATCGAAAGGTGGACGGCAAGGCAGGCGCGATCGACGCCGGGCTTGAGCGAGCACAGCTCGTTCGACAGGGCCTCCGGCAGCATCGGCACGACGCGGTCGGGGAAATAGACGGAATTGCCGCGCTCGTGCGCCGCCTCGTCGAGCGCGTCGCCGGGGCGCACGTACCAGGACACATCGGCGATGGCGACGATGGCGTGCCAGCCGCCGTCCGGTCCGGCATCGGGCTCGGCCCAGACGGCGTCGTCGAAATCGCGCGCGTCCGCGCCGTCGATGGTGACGAGCGGCACCGCGCGCAGATCCTCGCGCCGGCCGAGCGCCACCGGCCGCGCTGCTTCGGCGAGCGCCGTCGCTGCGGCGGGGAATACGGTTGGGATGCGATGGCTGTGAATCGCGATGAGGCTGAAGGCGTGCGGGTCGGCACCGTTGCCGATGCGCTCGATGACGCGCGCCTCGGGCACGCCGACGCGGCTTGTGGAGCGCACCACCGCCACCACGATCTCGCCGTCTTCGGCACCGTTGCTGTCGGCCGCGGCGATGCGGTAGGCGGTTCGCACCTTGCGGTCGGTCGGTTCGAGCCGGCCGCCGTCGCGCTCGCGACGATAGATGCCGATGATGCGATCGGGCTCGCCGCCGAGAGCACGCACGATGCGCGCTTCGAAGACGCCGTCATCGCGGCTGGTATAGCGCACCACGGCGCGCTCGCCGACGCCCAGCGCCGGCGCACCGCGCTCGGCGACGATCACCACCTCGGGCAGAGGCAGGTCGTCCGGCCAATTCACCGGCCGGCCGTGGATTTCGCCGTCGCGGTCGAGCGCGATGATCTCGAGGACGCCGAACTCCGGCGGCACCGCGGAGGGCGGAGCGCGCCGGCGCGGGCCGCGCTCAGTCGGCAGGTTCGCGTGCCGCGCGCGTCGATCCCTTCTTGGCGGCGCTCGCCTTGGCACGGGGGCTCGATCCTTTCGTTTTGCGCTGGGCCTTCGGTTTCGACTTCGAATTCGACTTCGGCGTCGACTTCGCCTTGGGCGTCGACTTCGCTTTCGGCCCTTTCTTGAACTCGCCGGCCCTGGCGGCCTGCGCTCGCAACAGCTCGAGCGCTTCCTCGAGCGTGACTTCCTCGGGCACGAGGTCGCGCGGCAGCGTCGCATTGATGCCGCCATGGCTGACATAGGGACCATAGCGGCCGCGATAAAGGGGGACCGGCGCGCCATCGTCGGGATGGGCGCCGAGCTCCCGGAGCGCCGTCCGGCCGCCGCGCCCGCCCTGGCGCGGCTCGGCCAGGAGGCTGACCGCGCGATTGAGCCCGATCGACAGCACATCGTCGCCCGCGGCGAGCGAGCGCGACACCTTGCCGTGGCGGATATAGGGGCCAAAGCGGCCGATGGCGGCGGTGATAGGCTCGTCGTCCTCGGGGTGCCGGCCGATCTCACGCGGCAGCGCCAGGAGCTTGAGCGCCGCCTCGAGCGTCACGTCGGCCAAAGTCATGCCCTTGGGCAGCGACGAGCGCTTCGGCTTTTCGCCGTCGCCAAGCTGGACGTAGACGCCGTAGGGTCCCTTGCGCAGGCTGACGGGAAGACCGGTCGTGGGATCGTCGCCGAGTGCGCGCGGCCCCGGCAGCTCGGCGCCGTTGCCGCCTTCGCCGTCCTTATCCAGGCCCAAGGGCCGCGTGTAGCGGCAATTGGGATAATTCGAGCAGGCGATGAAGGCGCCGAAGCGGCCGAGCTTCAGCCCCAGCCGCCCCGCCTGGCACACCGGGCATAGCCGCGCATCCTTGCCGTTGCCTTCGTCGGGGAAGAAATGCCGGCCCAGCACCTCATCGAGCGTGGCGATGACCTGGGTGATGTTGAGATCCTTGGTGCCGTCGACGGCGGCCGAGAAATCGCGCCAGAACTCCTCCAGCACCTGCTTCCAGGGAATGCGTCCGCCGGAAATGTCGTCGAGCCGGTTTTCCAGATCGGCGGTGAAGCCGTATTCGACATAGCGCTCGAAGAAATTGGTGAGAAACGCGGTGACCAGACGGCCGCGGTCCTCGGGCACGAAGCGCTTCTTGTCGAGCCGCACATAGTCGCGGTCCTGCAGCACCTGGAGGATCGATGCGTAGGTCGACGGCCGCCCGATGCCAAGCTCTTCGAGCTTCTTCACCAGGCTCGCCTCGGTATAGCGCGGCGGCGGCTGGGTGAAGTGTTGCAGCGGCGTGACCGCGTTGCGCGTCAGCGCGTCGCGTTCTTTCAGTGGCGGCAGGCGGCGGTTGTCCTCGTCCTCCTCGAGATCGTCGGTATCCTCGTGATAAAGCGCGAGGAAGCCGTCGAAGGCGACGGTCGAGCCGGTGGCGCGCAGCGTGACGCTGCCGTCCGCCGGCGTGATGTCGACCGCGACCTGATCGATGAGCGCGGTCGCCATCTGGCTCGCCACCGCGCGCTTCCACACGAGATCATAGAGCCGGCGCTGCTCCTCCTCGACATGGCGCGCCACGCCGTCGGGGCGGCGGAACATGTCGGTGGGGCGGATCGCCTCGTGCGCTTCCTGCGCATTCTTGGCCTGGGTGCGGTAGACGCGCGGCTCGTCGGGGCAGTAGGCGGCGCCATAGTCGCTCGCGATGAGGCTGCGCACCGCGGCGATCGCCTCGTTCGACATGACGACGGCATCAGTGCGCATGTAGGTGATGAGGCCGACCGTGTCGCCGTCGATATCGGCACCTTCATAGAGCCGCTGGGCGATGCGCATGGTGCGGCTCGCGCCGAAGCCGAGCTTGCGCGAGGCTTCCTGCTGCAGGGTCGAGGTGGTGAAGGGCGGCGGCGGGGTGCGCCGGATCTGCTTGCGCTCGACCGTGGAGACCGCATAGCCGTCGGCGCGCAGGATCTTGTCTGCGGCGGCGCGCGCGGCTTTCTCGTCGGCGAGCTCGAACCGGTCGAGGCGCTTGCCATCGAGATGGGTGAGGCGCGCGGTAAAACGTTCGCCCGTAGGCGTCACGAACTCGGCCTCGACCGTCCAATACTCGCGCTTCTTGAAGGCCTCGATCTCGGCCTCGCGCTCGCATACCAGGCGCAGCGCTACCGACTGCACGCGGCCGGCCGAGCGGCTGCCCGGCAGCTTGCGCCACAGCACCGGCGAGAGCGTGAACCCCACGAGATAGTCGAGCGCGCGTCGCGCCAGATAGGCGTCGACCAATTCGCGGTCGAGGTCGCGCGGGTGGCGGAAGGCGTCGAGCACCGCCCCCTTCGTCACCTCGTTGAAGACCACGCGCTTGACGTCGACGCCCTTCAGGGCCTTGCGCTGGCGCAGCACCTCCTCGACGTGCCAGGAAATTGCCTCGCCCTCGCGGTCGGGGTCGGTGGCAAGGTAGAGGTGATCGGCGCCCTTGACCGCGCGCGCGATCTCGCTGACGCGCTTTTCCGCCTTGGCCGCGACCTCCCACGACATCGCGAAGGCGTCGTCGGGGCGGACCGAGCCGTCCTTAGCAGGGAGATCGCGGACATGGCCGTAGCTCGCCAGGACGGTGTAGCCCTTGCCAAGATATTTATTAATGGTCTTCGCCTTGGCGGGCGATTCGACGATGACGACGCTATTCATGAAGGATCTGGGCTGTTTTATGAGGGGGAGGGCGTGGCAAAAACCCGCAACAGATGGCGACGGCGGCCGCTCAAAGCAAGGCGACCTGATTCCCGGCTTGGCGCTCGAGCCGCCCGGCCAGCTCCAATTCGAGCAGAACCGTGACTACGATTGCGGGGGACAATTGACTCTGGCGGACCAGTTCGTCAACCGGGAGCGGCGACGGCGAGAGGAGCGCCAGCACCCGGCCGCGCGCCGCTTCGAGCTCGCCCTCGCCGGGGGCGGCGGCCCGCGCGCTGGCAAAAAGATCGCCCCGGCGCTCGGCCAGGGGCACTTCCAGGAGCGGCGCCAGCTCCTCCATCACGTCGGCGGCGCCCTCGACCAGCCGCGCGCCCTTGCGGATGAGATCGTTGGTGCCGTGGCAGCGCGGATCGAGCGGGGAGCCCGGCACCGCGAAGACCTCGCGCCCTTGTTCCAGCGCGAAGCGCGCGGTGATGAGCGAGCCCGAGCCGACCGCTGCCTCGACCACCACGACCCCCAGCGCCATCCCGGAAATGATGCGGTTGCGGCGCGGGAAATGCCGGGCCTGCGGCGTGGTGCCGACCGGCATCTCGGCAACCAGCGTGCCGCGCTCGGCGATCGCCTCGTGCAGGGCGCGGTTCTCTTCGGGATAGATCTGGTCGATGCCGCCGGCCAGCACGGCGACCGTGCCGGAGGGGAGCGCACCCTCGTGGGCTGCCGCGTCGATGCCGCGCGCCAGCCCGGAGACGACGACGAGCTTGTGGCTGCCGAGCTGCAAGGCGATGTCGCGGGCAAAGCGCCGGCCATTCGCGGAGGCATTGCGCGCCCCGACCACGGCAACGGCGTGGCGCGCCAGCATCGGCGTGTGCCCGCGCACGCTGATGAGGGGCGGCGCGTCCTCGATCGCGGCGAGTGCTGGGGGATAGAGCGGCTCGCCCCAGGCGACGAGCTGCGCCTGCGCCTGGGCGACGAGCGCCAGCTCGCGTTCCGCCGCGGCCTTGGTGGCGATGGTCAGCGGGCGCTGACGCCCGCCGCGCCGCGCGATCTCGGGCAGCGCCTCGAGCGCCGCCGCAGCCGAGCCGAAGCGCGTCAGCAGTTGATAGAACGTGATCGGCCCCACGTTCTCGCAGCGGATGAGGCGCAGCCAGTCGATACGCTCGGACGGGGTGAGGGGGCGCGGCGTGGCGGACATCGCCGCACCATGCGCAAAACCGCCGCCCGGCGTCAACCGCAGGGTGTGGCCGCGCTATTTCCCATGGCCGAGGCTGATCCGGCTCTCCTCGCCGCGGATGAGGCGCGCGCATGTTGGCGTGATGGCGCGTGAGGACGAGGACGGCGATGACGAGGATCGTCACGGTCGCCAGCGGCGTGCGCACCAGCGCCAGCGCATAGATCGGCGCCAGCACGCAGGCGACGATGGCGGCGAGCGAGGAATAGCGCGTCAGCGCGATGACCACGAGCCAGGTCGCGCCGCCGGCCAGCGCCACCGGCCAGGCATAGGCCGCGAGCGCGCCGGCCGCGGTGGCGACGCCCTTGCCGCCCTTGAAGCCGAGCCAGACGGGGAAGATGTGGCCGACGACGACGGCGAGCGCGGCGATCGACGCCAGCGCCGGGCCGTGGCTGGCGGCAACGATCACGGCAGCGGCGCCCTTTGCGGCATCGAGCACGAGCGTGAGCGCCGCCAGGCCCTTCTTGCCGGTGCGCAGCACGTTGGTGGCGCCGATATTGCCGGAGCCGATGGCGCGGATGTCGCCCAATCCCGCCGCCCGCGTGAGCAGGAGCCCGAACGGGATGGAGCCGATCAGGTAGGCAAGGAGGGCAACGAGAATGAAGGACCACATTGTCCGGCGAGCTTACCAGGGAGTGTTGTAAAGGTGTACCCGACCTGTTAATCAGCGCGACGACATGGCTCCCGGTCAGCGCGACGTACCGACGTACCGATGAAGCGTGACGTCATCACGATCAGCGACTTGACCAATTCGGAGATCGAGGAGATCTTCGAACTCGCCGACGAATTTCTCGATGGCATGGGCACGCCGGAGCGTCCGCATCAGGTGCGCGGGCGCCGGCGCGATGCCGACGGCTATCTCATGACAAGCCTCTTCTACGAGCCGAGCACGCGCACCCGGTTCTCGTTCGAGACGGCGATGGTACGGCTGGGCGGCAGCGTGCTGGGGACGGTGGACCCCGTCACGTCCTCGGCGGCGAAGGGCGAAAGCCTCGCCGACACGGTGCGCGTCATGGAGAACTACGCCGACGTCATCGTGATGCGCCACCCCTACGAGGGTGCGGCGCGGGCGGCGGCGGAATATACCGCCATTCCCGTGATCAACGGCGGCGATGGCGGGCACGAGCATCCGACCCAGACGCTGTGCGACCTCTATACGCTCGGCGCGAGAACCACACGCTGCGCGACCTCAACGTGCTCGTCGTCGGCGATTTGAAGCACGGCCGCACGGTGCATTCGCTGGTCTATGGCCTGGCTCGCTTCAAGGCCAACATCATTCCCATGCCGGCCAAGGGCTTCGAGCTGCCGGAACAGGTCACGCGCCGGCTGCAGGAGGAATATTCCTGCCGGCCCTACTCCAAGGACGAGGTGTTCGGCGCGACCGAGGACATGCCGCAGATTGGCGTGGTCTATGTCGCGCCCGGCAGCAGTCTGCATATGAACGTCGTGCCGCAAGCGGCGCGACCGCCGCTCACCTTCGATGTCTGCTACGTCACGCGGCTGCAGGGCGAGCGGCTGGCGCCGGGGCAGGCGCTCGACCCGGATTATCCGGTCATCGACCGCAAGTTCCTCCGGGGCAAGCGCTATACCGAGACGCGCGTGCTCCACCCGCTGCCGCGCGTCAATGAGCTCGGCTACGACCTCGATAACGATCCGCGCGGGATCTACTTCAAACAGGCGGCCTATGGCGTGCCGGTGCGCATGGCGCTCATCGCCAAGGTGTTGGGGCTGGCGCCGTTCCGCACCGCCGACCGCGCCGCCCCGCGCAAGGTCTATGCCCAGGAAACGGGCGTGCGGTGCTCGAATGCGCGCTGCATCACCCACCACCCCAGCGAGAGCCGGCACGTCAAGGCGAAGTTCTGGCTCGTGAAGTCGGCGCGCATGCTGGCGCGCTGCGTCTATTGCGAGACCGACACGCCGGTCGCCTGCTATGTCCATCTGCCGACGCGGCGCATCTCCTCCGATTTCGCCGCGCTCGAGCAAGTGCCGCCCGGCGACGTCGCGCTCTTCGCCACCGAAGCGGACGCGCAGGTCGCGGTGGCCTAGATCGCGTCGTCATTGCGAGCGCAGCGAAGCAATCTCGTCGTCAGGGAGATTGCTTCGTCGCTGCGCTCCTCGCAATGACGGCGCTCGGAATCAATGGATATCGTCCATGCGGGCGAAGATGGCGCGGAGGTCGGCGGCCCTGAAGCCGGGCGACTTGCACGCGTCGAGCACGACCTTTTCGCGCCGGTAGAGCGTCATCGCTGCCTCGGGCAGCTTTGCCACCGCCGCGTGCGGGATCACCACGGCGCCGTGCCGATCGGCATGAACGATGTCGTCGGGCGAGACCATCATCCCCGCGACGCTGACGGTGTGGCCGAAATCGACGATGTCGACATGGACATGCGACGGCATGACCGAGCCCGCCAGCACGAAGAATCCGTCGGCCCAGGCGTCGATGTCGCGCACCGCGCCGTCGGTGACGACCCCGGCGCAGCCCAGGGCCTTGTGCACGTTCGATTGCACCTCGCCCCAGAAGCAGCCGATGCCCGCATCCGGCCCGTCGATGTCCTGCATGACGCAGATGCTGGGCAGCGGCGCCTGGGCGATATAGGCATAGTAGTCGAGCCGTTTTTGGCGCGCCTCTTCCTTGGGCCGCGGATAGGGCTCGCGCGAGCGGATCATCACCGTGCGCGCATAGCCCACCACCGGCTTGGCGCCGGGAATAGGCGCCACCAGCGGCCGGCGATTGAAGCCCAGGGCACGGCGCTCCGGCATGATGAGCTCGAGCGCGTTGCACACGGTCGGCGTGTCGAGGCGGGACAGCGCTGCGAATTCCTCGGGGCTCAGCGTCGTGGTCACGATACCTCCTTGGGCTGGTTGATGCGGTCGAGCAGGCCCTGCATGATATAGGCGGCGGCGGCACGGTCGATGAGCTCGGCGCGGCGCTTGCGCGACATGTCGGAGGCGATCATCGCGCGCTCGACCGCGGCGGTCGACAGGCGCTCGTCCCAGAACACCACCGGCAGGTCGCGCACGGCCAGGAGGTTGCGCGCGAACTGGCGCACGCCCTGGGTACGCGGGCTGTCGCTGCCGTCGAGCGCCAGCGGCAGGCCGATGACGATGGCGCCGACGCCGTGGCGGTCGACCTCGGCCAGGATGCGCGCGGCATCGTCGCGAAAGCGCGTGCGCCTGATGGTGGCGAGCGGGGTTGCCACCATCGGCGTGGTGTCGCTCAACGCCATGCCGATGGTCTTGGTGCCGACATCGAGACCGATGAGCCGCGCGCCCTTGGCGATGATGGATTTGAGCTCGTCGGGGTTGCAGATCGCCATGTCGGGTGCTAGGGGAAGAGCCGGAGACATCTACCTCATGGCATTGGACAAAGCCACCGTGGCGCGAATCGCAATGCTCGCGCGCATCAAGGTGAGCGACGACGAGCAGGAGCGTCTCGCCGGCGAGCTGTCGCAGATCCTCGGCTGGATCGAGCAGCTCGCCGAGGTCGATACCGCCGGCGTCGAGCCGATGGCGAGCGTCGTCCATCAGGCGCTGCCGATGCGCGAGGATGTCGTCACCGACGGCGCCTGCCGTGATTCCCTTCTCGCCAACGCGCCGCAAAAGGCGAACGGCTTCTTCGTCGTGCCCAAGGTGGTGGAGTGACGGCGCTTACCGCGCTCACCCTGGCAGCGTCGCGCGACGGTTTGAGGCGCAAGGACTTCTCCGCCACGGAGATCACCGCCGCCCACATCGCCGCGGTGGAGGATGCCCGCCCGCTCAACGCCTTCATCGCCGAGACGCCGGAGCGCGCGCTCGCGATGGCCGCCGCCTCGGATGCGCGCCTCATCCGCGGCGAGGGGCTGGCGCTCGACGGCGTTCCGCTGGCGATCAAGGATCTCTTCTGCACCGCCGATGTCGTCACCACCGCCGGCTCGCGCATCCTCGACGGCTTTACGCCGCCTTACGAATTGACCGTCACCGCCAATCTCTGGCGCGCCGGCGCGGTCATGCTGGGCAAGACCAATCTCGACGAGTTCGCGATGGGCTCGGCCAACATCACCAGCGCCTACGGCCATGTCGAGAATCCGTGGCGCCGGCGCGGCGACAACCGGCCGCTGGTGCCGGGCGGCTCCTCGGGCGGCTCGGCGGCGGCGGTGGCGGCGCGCGCGGCCTTGGCGGCGACCGGCACCGACACCGGCGGCTCGATCCGCCAGCCCGCGAGCTTCTGCGGCATCGTCGGACTGAAGCCGACCTATGGCCGCTGCTCGCGCTGGGGCATCGTCGCCTTTGCGTCCTCGCTCGACCAGGCCGGCCCGATGACGCGGACGGTGCGCGACGCCGCGATCATGCTGCAGGCGATGGCCGGACACGACCCCAGGGATTCCACGTCCCTGCCCATCCCGGTCCCCGATTTCGAGGCCGCGCTTAGCACCGGCGTGCGCGGGCTCAAGATCGGCGTGCCGCGCGAGTATCGCCTGCCCGGCATGGATGCCGAGATCGAGGCCTTGTGGCAGCGCGGCATCGACTGGCTGAGGGATGCGGGCGCCGAGCCGGTCGAGATCACCCTGCCGCTGACGAAATACGCGCTGCCCGCCTATTACATCATCGCGCCGGCGGAGGCGTCGTCCAATCTCGCGCGCTATGACGGCGTGCGCTTCGGCCGGCGCGTTCCCGGCGCCACGCTCGAGGAGATGTACGAGAACACGCGCGGCGAAGGCTTCGGCGCGGAGGTGCGGCGGCGCATTCTCATCGGCACCTATGTCCTCTCGGCCGGCTACTACGATGCCTATTACCTGAAGGCGCAGCAGGTGCGCACGCTCATCGCCCGCGACTTCGACGCAGCGTGGCAGCGCTGCGACGCGATCCTGACGCCAACGGCGCCGTCGGCGGCCTTCGCCATCGGCGAGAAGATGGACGATCCGGTGGCGATGTACCTGAACGACGTCTTCACCGTTCCGGCGAGCCTCGCGGGGTTGCCGGCGATCTCGGTGCCGGCGGGGTTGAGCGCGACCGGCCTGCCGCTCGGTCTGCACGTGATCGGCCGGGCGCTCGACGAGGCGACGGTGCTGCGCGTCGGCGCCGCGCTCGAAAGCGCCGCCGCCTTCACGCATCTGCCGGGCTTTGTTGCCGGAGGCGAGCGATGAGCCTGCTGGACGGCCGGACCGGCGCGTGGGAGATGGTGATCGGGCTTGAGGTCCATGCGCAGGTGGTGGCACAGGCAAAACTCTTTTCCGGCGCCGCGACCGCCTTTGGCGCCGCGCCCAACACCCAGGTCTCGCCGGTCGATGCCGCCTTCCCCGGCATGCTGCCGGTGATCAATCGCTTCTGCGTCGAGCAGGCGGTGCGCACCGGATTGGGCCTGGCGGCGGAGATCAACCTGGTTTCAGTTTTCGCGCGCAAGAATTATTTCTATCCCGACCTGCCGGCGGGCTACCAGATCTCGCAATATTCGCAGCCCATCGTCGGCCGTGGGCAGATCGTGCTCGACCTTCCCGATGGTGCCACCCGCACGATCGGGATCACGCGCCTCCATCTGGAACAGGATGCCGGCAAGAGCCTGCACGACCAGCATCCGAGCTTCACCTATGTCGATCTGAACCGCGCCGGCGTGGCGCTCATGGAGATCGTCTCCGAGCCCGATTTGCGCAGCGCGGAGGAGGCGGGCGCGTATCTCAGGAAGCTGCGCTCGATCCTGCGCTATCTCGGCACCTGCGATGGCAACATGGAGGAGGGGAGCCTGCGCTGCGACTGCAATGTCTCGGTGCGGCGGCCGGGCGATGAGCTGGGGACGCGGTGCGAGATCAAGAACGTCAATTCCGTTCGCTTCGCCATGCTGGCGATCGATTACGAGGCGCGGCGCCAGGTCGAGCTCATCGAGGATGGCGGCACGGTGGCGCAGGAGACGCGGCTCTTCGATGCCGCGCGCGGCGTGACGCGGCCGATGCGCTCCAAGGAGCAGGCGCACGACTATCGCTATTTCCCCGATCCCGACCTGTTGCCAGTGGTGCTCGACGCGGCCTGGGTCGATGGCTTGCGCGCGCGCCTGCCGGAGCTGCCGGACGCCAAGCAGGCCCGCTTTGTCGATGCCTACAAGCTCACGCCGCAGGATGCGGGCGTGCTGGTGGCGGAGAAGGCGAGCGCCGATTATTTCGAGCGCGTCGCCCGGGGCCGCGATGCCAAGCTCGCCGCCAACTGGGTGATGGGCGAGCTCTTCGGCGCGCTCAATCGTGCCGGGACCGACATCGAGCGCTCGCCCGTCGCTGCGGACGCGCTGGGCGAGCTCATCGACCTCATCCGCGACGGCACCCTGTCGGGGCGGCTTGCCAAGGATGTCTTCGCCGCCATGCTCGAGACCGGCCGGCCCGCCTCCGCCATCGTCGCCGAGCAAGGCTTGCGCCAGGTCACCGATACCGGCGCGATCGAGGAAGCGGTCGACGCGGTGCTCGCGCGCGAGGCCGGCAAGGTCGCGGAATACCGCGGCGGGCGGGAGAAGCTCTTCGGCTATTTCGTCGGCCAGGTCATGAAGGCGACCGCAGGCAAGGCCAATCCGGCCCTTGTCAACGAGCTTCTGCGCAAGCGTCTGTCTGCATGAGCGATCCGGCAACCAAGCCTTTCGGCTCTGGCTCTTAAGGCGCGGGCCGCCTAGCGGGCGCCCTAGGCGGCGTTGTCCTTCGGAGGATGATGCTTCCGCCGGACACGTCCGGGCGATCATGCTCCCCCCCAGAGGTTTCCTTGTCCGGCCATGGGCCGTCCTGGACGTTCCGGCGTTTATTGCCGGGGTCGTATATGTGAGGACGCCATGGGGACGCGCAGCACGCTTCTGTTCGCTCTGGCCGGCTGCTTCATCGCCGCCATGCCCGGCGTTGGCTACGCCCAGATCATCGAGCCGATGATGCCCATCCCGCCGCTGCCTGCGGGGCCCCAGGCGCCGCCGGTGCCGGGCGAGCCGCTGGTCGTGGGCAGGACCGTGACCGACCGGCCGCGGCCCGAATACGATCCGCTCGGCATCCGCCTCGGTGATTACTTCCTGTTCCCGCGCGTCGAACTCGATGAAGGCTTCAACGACAACATCTTCGCCACGCCCTCGGGCAAGCAGAGCGACTGGATCACCACGCTGGCGCCGAGCTTCGACTTCCTGTCGAACTATCCCGACAAGGCCATCGACCTTTCGGCCGGCGCCGCGATCGGCCGCTATGCCGACCATTCGAGCGAGAATTTCGATGACGCCTTCGGCTCGCTCAGCGGCCGCTATGACTTTACCGCGCTCAACCATCTCCTGGGTGGGTTCAGCGTCGACCGTCTGCACGAGCCGCGCACCTCGCCGAGCTCGCCCGGCAACGCGGCCGAGCCGGTGTCATTTACGGTTTATACCGGCAATGTCGGCGTGTCCCAGACCGGCACCCGGATCGGCTACGAGGCCGATGAGGTGGTGACGCGCTGGGAATACGAGGCGCCGCCCGCCATCGGCGGCGGGTTCGTCGCGCAGGACGACCGTAACGAAACGGGATATGAGACGGCGCTGCGCCTCAGCTACGAGTTCGTGCCGGATTTCGAGGCCTATGTCCGCGGCTCCGGCAACCATCAGCAATACGATCATGCCGCCGGCAACGGCATTCCCATCCGCACTTCGAACGGCTATCGCATCGATGCGGGCATGCGCCTCGATCTGACCGGTGTCACCTATGCCGAGTTCTATGTCGGCTATCTCGATCAGATCTTTCAGTCGTCGCAGTTCGGCTCCATCGGCGGCCTCGATTTCGGCGCCAGCATGGTGTGGAACTTCTCGACGCTCGACACCGCCAAGATCGGCGCGGTGCGCATCGTCAATAACGCCAACGCCGAGGTGGTGGGTATCGCAACCTCGCCCGGATATCTCGCAACGGTCGCGACCGCGAGCCTCGACCACGAGCTCTTGCGCAATGTGCTCCTCAACATCAATGTGAGCTACGAGATCGACGACTGGAAGGGCATCGACCGCACCGACAAGGTCCCGGGCCTGGGCGCGGGCGTCAAATATCTCCTCAATCGCAATGTCTATCTCGGTCTTACCTACACTTTCTCCCGCCGGATCTCGAGCGGCGCCGCGCAGACGACGCCTTATTCGCAGAACATCGTCCTGCTGCGCCTGGGCACGCAGATATAGCGGCGGCGCCGCTTTCCGGCGGTCAGGTGCGGCCGTAGGTGTCCTCGAAGCGGACGATGTCGTCCTCGCCGAGATAGCTCCCGGACTGCACCTCGATGAGGTGGAGCGGGATCTTGCCGGGATTCTCCAGCCGGTGCGGCGTGCCCAGCGGGATGTAGGTCGACTGGTCCTCGTAGAGCAGCACCTCGTCGTTGCCGCGCACCACCTTGGCGGTGCCATGCACCACCACCCAATGCTCGGCACGGTGATGGTGCATCTGCAGCGACAGCTTGGCGCCGGGCTTCACCATGATGTGCTTCACCTGCACGCGCTCGCCGTAGTGGATCGAACGGTAGGAGCCCCAGGGGCGGTGCACCAGCGGATGCGACGCAAGCTCGGTGCGCCCGTCGCGTTCGAGCCGGGCGATCAGCCGCTTGAGATCGGCGGTGCGGTCGCGCCGCGCCACCATCGTCGCATCGCCGGTGGTGACGACGACCAGGTCCTCGACCCCGAACGCGGCGAGAAGGCCGCTCTCGGCGCGGAGATAGCAGTTCTGCGCATCCTCGGCGATCACGTCGCCCTGCAGCACATTGCCGGCCTCATCCTTCGTCGCGATCTGCCACAGCGCGTCCCAGGTGCCGACATCGCTCCAGCCCATCTCGACCGGCACCACCGCGGCGTGGCGGGTGTGCTCCATCACGGCATAGTCGATCGAGATGTTCTCGGCCTTGGCGAAGGCGGTGCCGTCGAGGCGGAGGAAATCGAGATCCTGCTTCGCCTGGGCGAGCGCCGTGCGGCAGGCCGCCAGCGTCGCGGGATGGAGCCGCTCCATCTCGCGCAGCAAAAGGGCGGCGGGAAAAAGAAAGATGCCGCTGTTCCAGGAATAGTTCCCGTCGGCGAGATAGGTCTGGGCGCGCTCGCGATCCGGCTTCTCGACGAAGGCCGCCACCTCGTAGCAGCCGTCGCTGCCGGCGATCGGGGCGCCGCGGCGGATATAGCCGTAGCCGATCTCGGGCCGGTCGGCGGTGATGCCGAAGGTGACGAGGCAGCCGTTGCGGGCGGCCGCGGCGGCGCGGTCGATCGCGGCGAGGAATGCCGCCCCGTCGACGATGGCATGGTCGGACGGCATCACCAGCATCAGCGCATCGGCCTCGGTGGCGACGAGCCTCAGCGCGGCGACCGCAACCGCCGGCGCGGTGTTGCGCCCGAACGGCTCCAGCACGATGGCGTCGGGGCGTGATGCCGGCAAGGCGAAGCTGCTCGGCGACGATGAAGCGATGCTCGTCATTGGCGACGATGAGCGGGGAGGCGAAGCGCGTCTTGTCGGCGACCCGGAGCGCCGCCTCCTGCAGCAGGGTGCGCTGGGAGACGAGCGGCAGAAGCTGCTTGGGGTATTGCGCCCGCGACATCGGCCACAGCCGCGTTCCCGAGCCGCCCGACAGGATGACGGGATGAACCGGTGCGGTCTTGCCGTTCATGGCGTGTTCCCTCCGTTCCGCGCCTTTCACAGCGTGAACGGTATATAGCGCAAATCCGTTAAGGAGGCCCTGTGGCAATGCCGGTCGCGGCACCATAGGGTGGCCAGGCCAGATCCCGCGGAGCGATGCAGACGACGGGAAGCGGCCATTCCACCGCAAAGGCGGGATCGTCGTAGCGAAACCCCGCGGCCGCTTCCGGCGCGTGGAAGGCCGAGATCAGGTAGGAGACCTCGCTGTCCGGGGCCAGCGTCTGGAAGCCGTGGGCGAAGCCGGCGGGGACGTAAAGCGCCGCCCCGGCGTCGGCGCTGAGCGCGACGCCCAACCACTGGCCGCAGGTGGGGGAATGCGGCCTGACATCGACGGCCACGTCGAAGATCGCGCCGCGGGTGCAGCGGACGAGCTTCGCCTCCGCGTGCGGCGGGCGCTGCAAGTGGAGGCCGCGCAGCGTACCGCGCGCGACGTTGAAGGAGATGCTGGCCTGGGCGAGCCCGGGCTCCAGGCCGTGTGCCGCGAATTCGCGCGCGCACCAGGTGCGGGCGAAATGGCCGCGCGCGTCAGCATGGCGCTCGATCTCGACGATAACCAGCCCGGCCAGGCGGGTGGGCGTGAAGATCATGCGGTGACGAGCGAGGCCGCCTCCTGGCGCCGGCGCAGCTCGGCATCGATCGCGCCGGTGGCGAGGAGATGCTGCAACTGCTCGAGCCGGGTGAAGGCGCGGAAGGCAAAGCGCGGCGCGGTCATGGCGATGGCGGCGAAGACGTCGTGGAGCTGCTGCGCGCCGTCGGCGGCGGTATAGCGGCAGCCGAAATCCGGCAGATGGCGCCTGATCTTGGCGAACGACACGCGGTAGCTGCGGTTGTCGCCGCCGGCGCCGGCAAAGCTCAGCCGCGCGCCGGGAAAACACCGCGCCACGATCTCGGCGATGGCACGCACGGTATAATTCTGCGCGTCGTCGCCGACATTGAAGATCTGGTTGTGCACCGCCACGCGCGGCGCTTCCAGAGAGCGCCAGATCGCCTGGCCGATATCCTCGACATGGACGAGCGGCCGCCACGGCGAGCCGTCGGTCCTGACCTTGACCTCGCCGCTGGTCCAGGCATGGCCGGCGAGGTCGTTGAGCACGATGTCGAAGCGCATGCTCGGGCTCGGGCCATAGGCAGTGGCGTTGCGCAGGAAGACCGGGCTGAACCCATCGCCCGCCAGCGCCTGCACGTCGCGCTCGACCAGCGTCTTGCACACGGCATAGGCGGTCTGGGGCTCCGGTGCCGAGGTCTCGGTGCGGAACGCGCCGTCGGCAGCCGCGCCATAGACGCTGCACGAAGAGGTGTAGACGAAGCGCGCCACGCCGGCGTCGCGGCACAGGCGCGCCAGCGCTACCGAACCTCGATGATTGATCGCGAAAGTCAGGCGCGGGTCGTGTTGCGCCAGGGGATCGTTCGAGAGCTCGGCCAGGTGGACGAGCGCATCGAAGCCGGCGACATCGTCGGGCCCGATATCGCGGATGTCCTTGGTGATGACCGGCGCGCGGCGGCTTCCGTCGTCATAGAGGCGGCCATCGCGGTAATAGCCGATGTCGAGGCCGACGACCGCATGGCCGCGCTCGATGAGCGCGGGCGTCAGCATCGTCCCGATATAGCCGTCCGCCCCGGTGACAAGAACCTTCATTGTGCCCGCCTCCCATCCCCGCACAGCAAGGGACGGGGCCGCCGGGGGAACGCCGCGCCGGCGCCATGGTTCCGGGCCAGGCGCGGCCTTCCGCGCCGGCGCGCCCTGCGCTATGGCAGCGTCCGGCGCCGGCTTTTCGAGCGGAGAGGAATGCGATGATCGAGCTCTATACCTGGGGAACGCCCAACGGCCGCAAGGCATCGGTGATGCTCGAGGAGGTCGGGCTCGCCTACGAGGTCCACCCCATCAACATCGGCAAGGGCGAGCAGTTCGCGCCCGATTATGTCGCGATCAATCCGAATTCGAAGATCCCCACGATCGTCGACAGCGACGGCCCCGGGGGGAAACCGGTGAGCGTCTTCGAGTCGGGCGCCATCCTGATCTATCTCGCCGAGAAGACGGGCAAGCTCCTAGGCGCCGACCCGCGGGCGCGGCTGGAAGCGCTGCAATGGCTGATGTTCCAGATGGGCGGCGTCGGGCCGATGTTCGGCCAGGCCCATCATTTCCTGCGCCAGGCGCCGGAACCCATTCCCTATGCGAGCGAGCGCTACGTCAAGGAGGTGCGCCGCCTCTATGGCGTGATGGACCGGCGGCTGGGCGCGAGCCCTTACCTGGCCGGGGATTATTCGATTGCGGACATCGCGACCTATCCGTGGGTCGCGCGCTATGAATGGCACCGCGTGGCGCTCGCCGAATTCCCCAATGTCGAGCGCTGGTTCAAGGCAATCACCGCCCGCCCGGCGGTGGAGCGGGGGATGAAGGTGCCTGTCCTCGCCTGATCCGAGGCGGCGGCCGAAAGAGGGTCAGATCGCGACCGTGCGGGGCCGGCCCGGCCGGCGCGCCTGGCCCGCCACCACCAGCGGCTGGGGCGAGCGTTCGAGCTGGCGCAGCTCGTCGCGGCAGCGCTCGAGCACCTGCAGATCTCGGGCGTCCTCGCGATCAGAGATGTCCATGTAGCTCAGCTTGATCTCGACCAGGTCGAGCAGAATTTCGATGGAGCGCTTGGACAGGCTCATGATCCCTCTCCCCAGGCAAGCCTGCCCCGATCATCACGGCCATTTACTTAAAATCCGTAAAGCAAGCGGTTGCTATCGCCGTTCTCGCGCGCCGCGTTGACACCGCC
This sequence comes from uncultured Alphaproteobacteria bacterium, assembly GCA_963832575.1. GTDB lineage: Bacteria > Pseudomonadota > Alphaproteobacteria > ATCC43930 > CGMCC-115725 > DATJLY01. The sequence goes on along the minus strand of CAWHUT010000004.1, from coordinate 649,880 downwards.
CCGCCCGGCCGGTAGAACGAACCCCGCATGCGCCGTGTCGACACCACTCATCGGTGGAGGGGTGGCCGAGTGGCTGAAGGCGGCGGTTTGCTAAACCGTTATAGGGTTTACCCCCTATCGCAGGTTCGAAATCCTGTCCCCTCCGCCACCCTGCTTCGCGCTGACGCGCTTTGCAGGATTTTCTTGACCTCAACCGTGAAGCAGGATGCCCTCCGAAGCCATCGGCGAAGGAGGGCAAACGCGCCTTCATTCCGCGATCGCCCAGGGTTGTTGTAAAGCGTTCCGCCGCGCCCGTATTCTGGCGCGGAGGGTGCCGGCTCGCGGGCGTTGGGATCAGCCGCTGACCGGCCGCACGGCTATGCAAAGGTTTATTCCATGAGGACGCGACGCAAATTTCTGAAATCGGCGGCGGCCGCTTCCCTGGTCGCCGGCTTTCCCGCGATCATCCGTACCGCCCGGGCGGCGGAGCCCATGACCTTCATGCTCCCGTTCGGGTTCAACTCGATCTTCATCGAGATCATGAACGCCTATTCGGGCGGTCACTTTGCCAAGCACGGCATCGACGGCAAAGTGATGGGGGCCACCGGGACGGCCCAGGCCGTGCAGCAGGTCGTGGCCGACCAGGCGCAGTTCGTCGTCTGCTCCGGGCTCGACTTCGCGCGCGCGGTGGGGATCGGCAACGCGCCGTTACGCGCGATCTCCACCATCGATCAGAATTCCGGGTTCAATCTCGTCAGCCTCAAGACCAAGCCGATCCGCACAGGCGAAGATCTCCGGGGCAAGACGATCGGCGTCGTCTCGCTGGGCGGAACCACCGAAACCTGCGTCGACCTGCTTCTGGCGCTGTCGCACGTGCCCAAAAGCGAGGTGAAGGTGGTGGTGACGCGCGACACGCCCGGCGCGATCGAATTCATCCGTCAGGGACGGATCGACGGCTTCATGACCACCTACACCGTGACCCTCATTCTGCTGAAACAGCAGGAGCCGATCGAGTACCTGCTGATCGATGACTTCGTGCCGACGCCGGGGGAAGTCTATTCGACCAGCAACGACATCATCGCCAAGCGTCCGCAATTGCCGCTCGCGGTCATGCGCGCGCTCGGCGATTCGGTCGCCGAGATCATGTCCCAACCGCTCAAGCCGATCTTCGAGCGGGCGGCCAAGGATTTCGACATTCTGGGCATCCGCGATATCGATGGGCTCATCAACATCGAGCAGTCGATCATCCAGAAATTGTGGCTTGCCGACGGGCGGGACAATCTCCTCCGCAACGTGCCGCGGCGGTGGCAGACCTGCGTCGACGCGCTGCATGGCCTCGGCTTCATCAAGTCGCCCGATCCGGCGCCGTACTACACCAACCAGTTCGTCGACCAACTCAAGCTCTGAGCCATTGCCATGGACGAGACGACCGCCCTTCGCTCCTCAGGCTCCGACCCGGCCGCGCATGCTTCCCATACGCCGCGCTGGCGCGATCTGCGCGAATGGCTCGAGCTCCTGCGCCAGCACGATCTCCTGCTCACCATCGATGGCGAGGTCGATCCCGAGGAAGAGCTGGGGGCGGTCACGTTCATGACCGCGCGCCAGCACGGCGCCCCGGCGCTCCTGTTCCAGAACCTCAAGAACAATCGCTCCGACGCCCGCATCCTCAGCAACATGCTGGGCTCCAGCAAGGAGCGCTATGCCCTGGCGGTCGGGCTGTCGCCCAGCCTCTCCACGGCCGAGATCATCGCCGCCACGCGCGTGCTGCTGAAGCGGCGGCTGCCGCCGGTTTGGATCGGAAAGGACGAGGCGCCCGTCAACGAGCGCGTCACGCGCGGCGAGGAGATCGATCTTACCAGGCTGCCGGTGCCGAAGTTCTGGCCCGGCGATGGCGGCCGTTTTCTCGGGACCGGCGCCATCACGCTGACCAGCGACCCCGTCACGGGGCGCATCAATGTCGGTGTCTACCGCCAGATGCTGCACTCCGCGCGCCGGGTCGGTCTCAACTTCGTTCCCGGACGCGACGGTCTCTTCGATGTCGAGGCGTGGTGGGCGCGCGGGCAGCCGTGCGAGGTCGTGGTGGCCTATGGCATCGACCCGGTGCTGTTCATGGCCGGTGCCCAGCGCTTTGGCGCGCAGGAGTTGGAACTCGACGTCGCCGGCGGGTTGATGGGGCGGCCGATCGAGCTCACCAGGGGGGAATGCGTCAGCCTCCCCATCCCGGCGCGTGCGGAGCTCGTCATCGAGGGGGTGCTGCGTCAAGGCGATATGGAGATCGAAGGCCCGCTCGGCGAGTTCCACGGCTTCTACAGCGGCGCGCGCTCGCCCAAGCCGGTGATCGACGTCCTGGCGCTCCATTCGCGGCCGGCGCCGATCATCACGGCGGCGCTGATGGCGAACTATCCGGCGGGCGAGATCGGCACCTATCACGCGATCATGCGGTCGGCGCGTATCCTCGACAATCTCGAGCAGATCGGGGTGCCCGGCATTCAAGGCGTCTATGTCCAGCCCGCCGCCGCCTCGGCGAGCTGCATGGTCGTGGTCTCGCTGAAGCAGCTCTATCCCGGGCACGCGGCACAGGCCCTGGCGCTGACCGCGCAATGTCCGGCCGCCGTCTATTACACGAAATGGATCATCGCCGTTGACGAAGATGTCGACCCCACGGATTTCGATCAGGTCATGTGGGCGCTCAGCACGCGCTGCAACCCGGCCGACGATCTCGACGTGATGCGCAACACCCTGACCTTCCGCGCCGATTTAAGCCTGCCGGCGCAGGCCCGCCCCCATGGCTCGAAAGTGCTGATCAACGCCTGCAAGCCGTACCGGTATCTGAAGGAGCTTCCGGTTCGCACGCTGCTGCGCCGCGGGGTATACGATCGGGTGGCGCGCCGCTGGTCCGAACTGCATCTGCCCGGCGTGGCTCCGGAGATCACGTCCTTTCATGAGGAATGACCGCCCGGGGCGGTGGGACGACAGGGACAGCGAGGGTGACAATGGCGATCTCGCAAGATGGGCAGACCGTGTGGAGCATCGCCGCCATGCTGGTTGAGAAGCACAACGTGCGCGCAACCTCCTTCGCCGAGCATCAAGCCCTGAAGGCGCGGCAGCGGGGCGACGCGGCCTCCATGCAACGCTGGCAGAACGTGGCCGAGGCTGTCGCGGCGATCCTCCGAGGCGACGGCCTGGAGTGAGGACGCGCCTTTAGGCGCAGGGCCGAAGCCACCTCATTCGGCATTATCTCCCCCTTTTTCCTCCCTTTTTTCTTCCTTTCCTTCCTCCCATCTACACATCGCCGAGAACGCCGAGACCGAGGTCCGTGCTGGGTTGGTGAGTGCAAGGCTTGCGGCGGTTCGTTCACTGTGACAGTCGGGACGATCTTCAGTTTTCGCATATCCCGCTGCGGATGGCTCGTCGCTTGGTACATGCTATGCTCGTCAAAGAAGGGCATTTCCGCGCTGCAAATGCAGCGGATGCTCGGCATTGGCTCCTACCGCACGGCTGTCTATGATGCACCGCATCCGGTATGCGCTCCGCGATCCCGTATTCGCGGACAAGCTCGGCGCGGGCGGCGGGACTGTCGAAGCCGACGAAACGTATGTGGGGGGAAAGGTTCGCGGGATGGGTCGTGCCTATAAGGGCAACAAAACGCCAGTCGTTGCGCTTGTCGAGCGCGGTGGTCGCGTGCGTTCCCGCACCGTCGGAAAGGTGACGGGCGAAACGTTGAAGAAGGTTCTTACGGAGCGCGTCGATCCTTCTGCCCACCCAGACTGACGAGCTTCCGGCCTATCGCAAGCCGGGCAAACACTTCGCATCGCACACTCCGTCAATCACAGCGCTGGCGAATATGCGCGCGGCCATGCTCACACCAACACAGTCGAAGGGTATTTCTCGCTACTGAACGCGGCGTTGTAGGCACGTTTCACCATGTGAGCGAGCAACACCTCGATCTGTACCTATCCGAATTTGATTTCCGATACACGCACCGCGACGATACCGATGGAGCGCGCACCGTCGCTGGGCTGAGAAGGTTGAAGGCAAGCGGCTAAGCTGCGCCGCCCGAAGGCACACTAACCATGGCTGGCTCATCGGCCCGGTTGCTAACGGTCTTCCCTACGGACAAGCTTCGCCTCACCGCAGACGGCCGCGTTATAGATTTTCTCGACGGCGCGATCACTCGACCGAATACCCCCGAAGAGAGGGTTCGGCAAGAATACGCGCGCAAGCTTCATTTTGAATATGGATATCCCAAGGAGCTGATGCTGTTCGAGGCTCCCGTAAACATCGGCTCGGAAACCAAACATGCGGATATTGCGATATACGAAAACGCGACGGCGCTAAAGCGCAAGGACCAGTCGCATATCAGCATCATCGTCGGACCAAGGCCCCGGACGAAAAGAAAGGTGTAGGGCAATTGATGTCCTACATCCTCGCGAGTTCCGCTGAGGGTGGCGTCTGGATCAACACAACCGACGCCCCGAAATATTTTCGCCGCGTAAATCAGAATCTCAAAGAGTGAGCCCAATCTTCCGCATCTGAACGAAGATTGGGATGCGATTGGCAAGCACAAGAAGCAACAGCTTCGGACGCCACACAATCTCGTTGAGACATTCAAGCGCTGTCACAACGCGCTCTATAAGGTAGGCGTCTACTCCGACATCTTGCCATGGATATGGTGCGGATCATCCTCGCCAAATATCGCGACGAGCTTGGGGACGGCGATACATGCGAGTTTCGCTGCACCGCTCTCGAATTGCAGTCGGCCGAAGGCCGCAAGCGGTTGCTGATCGAGTGCGAAAGCTATTCGTCGATGTCCGCGATGCCAATCGAGACGTGTTCGACGAATACGAACGGATCACGGCCGGCGACCGCGAGATTGCCACGGTCGTCGCGGAGCTACAGGATTTCCGCTTTGTCCCCGACGAGGATCCCGCTGAGGTTTATGATGTTGTCGGCAGCATACGAGGTTTATGTCGGATCGTATCTGAAGGGCGACAGAGGCCAGTATTCACGCACCGCCTGATCGTCAATTTGCTCGTGCGCCTCGTCGATCCTGATGAGCGCGATGTGATTTTCGATCCCGCGATGGGCAGTGGCGGGTTTCTGATTTCTGCGATGCGCCACTTCACGCAGAAGATCATGCGTAGCAGTCGCCAGAGCCGAGCGAAGCGCGCTGCGGTCGCGAATTTCCATTCACGGATCTTCGGGATAGACAAGTCGCCAAAGCTCGTGAAAGTCGCAAGAACCAATATGATCTTGGCGAGCGACGGCCACGCTGGACTGGTTAAAGGCGATACGCTCGATCCGCCAGAGCGACTGCCGCAAGACTTTTTGCGTCGAGCCGGAATCGGCGTTGCATCTGTCATTCTGACAAATCCTCCGTTCGGCGCGACGGTTGAACACAAAATCACTGATCCCGACATCCTTTCGCAGTTCGACCTCGGGAAAGCGTGGAAGCGCATCGACGGCACTTATAAGGCTACGGACGTTCTCACAGGCGAAGGGGCACCGCCCGAATATCTATTCGTCTAGCGGTGCATCAAATGGGTTCGCCCCGGCGGAAAAATCGGAATCGTCATTCCACGCCGGATTCTCGACAACGATAAGGCACTTCCAGTGCGGACGCTCATCTTCCGCGAGACGCGCGTCCTTGCCGTGATTAACTGCCATGATGACACGTTCAAGCCGCATACGGATGCGAAGGCGGCGCTGCTCGTTCTCGAAAAGAAAACCGGCCAGCAAGCGAATCAGGATAATTACGCGATCTTCATGGCGATCTCTCAGGCCATCGGCCACAACGGGATCGGCGAGCCGCTGTTCAAGACGGATGCAAAGGGAGATGAAATCCTCGTCGATGGCGAGCCTGTCATAGACCATGATTGCGACGCCATCTTTGAGGCTTGGACGCTCATATCCGAAGGCAAAAAGTCGCCGTCGGATAACTACTTTTCGATCAAGCGCCGCGAAATCAATCCCGACACGCTGATCCTAAACCCCGTTCGCTTCCTCCCGAAATACAGCAAATCTCAGAAGCGCGTGCTAGCTCTAGGAGAAGATGTAGAGTGGACAGTTGAACATCTCAGCCAAATCGCCGTAGTGTTTAATAGCCCTCGCTTCCGTCGTCCTTACGCTGATAAAGGCGTCTTGCGCAGCCAGAACATTGTTCGCTATTTCACTAGCAATGCCGTCACGCAGACGCGTGCAGAGAACATAAAATATCTCTACCTTGCTAAAGCGAAGAAGTCCAGCTTCGCTTGATCGAACAGCTATACCGTAAAGCGCGGTATGATCCTCATCACTGATAGCGAACAGTCAGTCGCGTGATCTATCTACCGCCTATCTTGAGAGCGCCGTCTGTACAAACAATCTCATCCGCGTCATCATCGCCGATGATGCGCTTCGCAGCTACGTGTACCAATTCCTTTCTTCGCGCTTGGCCAGGATCAACTTAAATCGAACATCTATGGGGCATCGTCGATCATCTGAGCCGACGATGTTAAAAACGTGATCGTACCGATCCCTCGGGGATAGGAAGCTCATCGAAGATATAGAGCTCCCAGTAATAAAGAGCATTGAGCTTCAAAAGTATGCGTATGCCGAATTGGAAAGCTCGCGCTTGCTGCTCGCGGAAGAAGTCGGCGAGTTTCAGCAACGAGGATGCAAAGGACGCAGAAACCGCCGTGAACAGCTCGCTGAGCTTCGCAACAATCCAAATCTGGTGATAGAGATAGTTGTATTCAGAAAGCAACTTGATGACCTTCTGGCATAGGCACTATGCCGTTGTTCAGCTTTGCGTTCAGCGAGAAGGCGCTTGCGTCGCTCAAAGACATCCCCATCAAGTTCAACGCAGATTGTCGCCAAAGCCGAAACGCTGTTGGCCGATCCCACGCCGCCCAGCTCAAAGAAGCTTCAGAACGTCAAGGAGGACTATGCGGCCGTCCATCGCATAGATCGAGCGACTATCGCATCCTCTACGTTGTCCTCGAAAACCCAACCAAATCGTGTGCTCGACGTTGGCATAAAAGATGTTACCGATACATAAGCTAACCAACGCTAAAATTCCGCTATCGTTTGATGACGCGATCCGCCGCGCCATGACGGTTAAGCCGCCGCCCGAAGGCTGCGGCTTATGAGAAGAAGGCCAAGAAGAAGCGCTCGGCTAAGCGCAAAAAGCCCAAGCGAGCCGCCTAAAACCTAGCCCACCTCGTTTGACTATTCCGCCTTTGCAAGTGCATAATTCGTTTATATTGACATCAAATGATGATAAGATCGTGCCGGAATGTGGAGGCTGGACGATGCGCACGACACTCGCGCTCGATGACGAACTCATGGCCAAGGCTCAGGCCTTCACCGGCCTGACGGAGAAGTCCAGTTTGGTTCGCGAGGCGCTCAAGGCGCTGATCGAGCGTGAGAGCGCGCGCAGGCTCGCCCGCCTGGGCGGCAGCGAACCTGATCTCGAGGCGCCCCCGCGGCGCCGCTAAACCCACCATGATCCTGGTCGATACGTCGGTGTGGATCGACCACCTGCGCCGGGGTGACAGGGCGCTCGCCGGCCTGCTCGATACGACAAGGGTGCTGGTGCATCCTTTTGTCATCGGCGAACTCGCTCTGGGCAATCTGCGTCAGCGCGACCTCGTTTTGAGCGTCCTGTCGGATCTGCCGCACGCGAGCATCGCCACGGACGCCGAAGTCCTGCATTTCATCGACCGGCACGCCCTCTTCGGACGCGGCATCGGATACGTCGATGTGCATCTGCTGGCCGCGGTTCGGCTGACCGCTGGCGCGGCGCTGTGGACGCATGACCGGCGGCTACACGCTGTCGCTGCCCAACTCGGTTTGGCGATGTCGCTGCCGTAGCCAGGTGCGCCGCGCGGGGATGCTCACTCCGCCGCGCAGGCTGCCGCGTGCTGTGACAGGCGCGGCATGATCTCCTCGGCGAGGCGGCGCATCGATTCGCGCTCCCACGCCTCGTTGGGGCCGCCCCAATCGACGCCGGTGAAGAGCAGGCTGCCGAATGGCCCCGCCCGGTCGCGCAAGGCGACGAGCTTGTCGAGCACGGTCTGCGGCGAGCCATAGATGAGGCGCGACTTGAGAATGCCCTCGACAGTGACGTCTTTGTCGGGCATGTCCGGGCGCGGCTTCAGCGCGGCGAGCCGGCCGAGCCCGCCCAGGATTTCGCGGAAATAGGCGAAATAATGGTGGTACGACGAGCGCGGGTTCATCACCCGCTCGCGCGCTTCGGCATCGCTCGGCGCGACATGGATGCAGCGGGCGACCCGCCATGCCTTGTCCGCGGGGGCGCGGCCCGCCTCGGCCGCGCCCTTGCGCAGCATGTCCCAGTGGGTGGCCACCCCTTCCGCCGTGAGGAACGCGCTCGAGATCGGCCCCCACCCGCGCTGCCCGGCGATGCGGACGGTATTGGAATTGGGGCTCGCCGCGGTGACGCAGATCGGCGGGCGCGGCTGCTGATAGGGCTTCGGGATGAAGCCGATGCCGAGACCGGGATTGACGGTGCGCGAAATCCGCGTGTTCCAGAATTCGCCGGCGATGTCGTAGGGCGGGTCCTGCGCCCAGATCTTCTCGATCATGTCGATCGATTCGATCAGCATGCGGTTGCGCAACGCCGGGTCGCCGTTGCCCAGGAGCTCGAAATCGGAGACGAGGCTGCCGGTGCCGATGCCGAAGATGAAGCGGCCCCGGCTCATGTGGTCGAACTGCGCCGCTTCGCCCGCGATAAAGGCCGGATGGCGGTTGGGCAGCGAGATCACGCCGGTCCCGAAATCGAGGTTCCGCGTGCGCTCGATCAGGCTCGCCATGAACATGAGGGGTGAAGGATAAGGCTCTGATACAGCTGAGAAATGCTCGCCCAGGAACACCTCGTCGAAGCCCAGCCGGTCGGCGAGGAGGCATTTCTCGATGTCCTCCGCCAGAAGCTCGTGCATCGCCCGGCCCGGGGGATGGACCGGCATCATGAAAAGACCAAGCCGCATCGCAGTGTCCTCTAAGGGGTGATCGTGTCGCCTTGGCGAGAGAGTGCATTTTTCCGGCCGCCGCGGCAACCCGCCCGCGCCAAGTGGGGATTGCGCGCTATAATGCAGCCTATAGCGGGATGACCCGCGTCCACCCACGGCAACGGACCGATCTCGTCCTTGGCTCACTCCAGCGACGCCGTTCTCCTCGACGCCCTGCGGCAGTATCAGGCCGGAAACACGGCCGCGGCCGAGGTCGCGGTCGAACGCCTGCTTGCCGACGATCCCGCGCACCCCAAGGCGCTGCTCCTGCTGGCCCTCATCCGCGCCGACGGGCCGGATATCGCGGCCGCGGAGAAGCTGTTCTCGGACTATCTGGCGCTCGTTCCCGACGATGCTCTGGCGCTGCACAATCTCGGCAAGCTCAGCCAGCGCCGCGGCGATGATGCGGCTGCGGTGGAGTTTTTCACCCGGGCGACGGCGTTGCGCCCGGATTTCGCGCCGAGCTTCAACGATCTCGGAGCCGTGCTGCACCGCCTGGGGCGCCGCGATCGGGCGCTGGCGGCGTTCGACCAGGCGGTCGCCGCCGATCCCGCCTATGCGACCGCCCACTGCAACCGCGCCCTGCTGCTCATCGACATGCGCCGGCGCGTCGAGGCGGAAGCCTCGTTCCGGCACGTGCTCACCCTCACGCCCGCCAATTCGGCCAGCGCGTGGCACAGCCGCGGCATCGCCTGCTTGAATCTCAACGAACTGGCCGAGGCCGAGGCGGCATGCCGGCGCGCGCTCGCGCTCGATCCCGATCATCTCGAGGCGTACATGCTCCTGGCCGATACGCTCGAGCGCGCCCATCGTCCCGCCGATGCGCAGCGCGAGCGCGCCAACTGGGGCCGGCGCCAGGGCGTGGTGGTGAAGCCCTGCCTCGGCGGGAGGCCGCAGGCGCGCATTCTCCTCGTCGGTGCCGCGGGCTTGTGCAATGTCCCCACCTATTTCCTGCTCGACCGGAATCTCTTCGACCTCGTCATCATCCATCTGCTGCCGCCGGACGAGGCCGGCGCCGGCACGGTAGCGCGGATCGACGCGCTGCCGCCGGTCGATATCGCGTTCAATGTCGTGGGCGATGCCGATCGCGGCACGCCCTTCCTCGACCAGGCGGCAGCGCTCTGCCGCAGCCTCGCCTGCCCGATTCTCAATCCGCCCGAGCGGATTGCGCCGACGCGGCGGGATTTGCTGCCGGGAATGCTGGGCGACCTGGCCGGCATCGTCGTGCCCGCGGTGCGGCGCGTCACGCATACTGGCCTCGTCGCGATGGCACATGACGCCGCGCCCTTGCCGCGGCCGCTGCTGGTGCGCCCGGCCGGCTCGCATGGCGGCATCGATCTCGTGCGGATCGAGGATCGCGCCGGGCTTGGCGCCTATCTCGAGGGCGTGCCGGGCGACGACTACTACGTGAGCGACTACTGGGACTATCGCAGCGCGGACGGAAATTTCCGCAAGTATCGCCTCGTCTTCGTCGATCGCGAGGTGTTTCCCTATCACCTCGCGATTTCCAAGGATTGGCTGGTGCATTACTGGCGCGCCGACATGCGCGGCTGGATGAAGGACGAGGAAGCGGCCTTCCTCGCTGACTACCGATCGGTGTTCGCGGGCGCGGCCGGCGAGACGGTGCGCGCGGTGGCGCGGCGCCTCGACCTCGATTACGGCGGCATCGATTGCGCTCTCCTGCCGGATGGCCGCGTCCTGCTGTTCGAGGCCAATGCGACGATGCTGGTCAATCTCGCCGATGCGGCGGAAGAATTTCCCTACAAGCACGAATACGTGCCGCGCATCCGCGACGCGATGAGTTGTCTCGTGCTCCGCCGCATCGCCGAGGCGCCGGCGCGCTCCTAGTGTCCCAGCCGGCGGTGGCGAGCCTGGAAGGAGCGCAGCGCGCGCAGGAAGTCGACCCTGCGAAAGGCCGGCCACAGCACATCGGTGAAATAATATTCGCTGTGCGCGCTCTGCCACAAAAGAAAGCCTGACAGCCTGATTTCGCCGCTGGTGCGGATGATGAGGTCGGGGTCGGGCAGGCCGGCCGTATAGAGGTGGTGGGCGATCGATTCCGACGTGACGGCGGCGGCCGCCTCGGCCAGCGTCGCGCCCTTGGCCTCCATGCCGCACAGCAGCGCCCGCACGGCGTCGACGATCTCCTGACGCCCGCCATAGGCGACGGCGATGTTGAGCTCCATGCCATCGTAACCCGCCGTCGCCCGTTCCGCCGCGGCAATTGCGTCGACTACCGGTTGCGGCACGAGGTCGAGCCGGCCGATCGCGCGCACGCGAACGCGGCGGCGATGAATGGCGGGGTCCGCCGCCAGCGCCGCCATCTTCGCCGCGATCGCCGCGAAGATGCTCGACACCTCGGCCGACGGCCGACGGAAATTCTCGGTCGAAAAGGCCCACAGCGTCACCGCGGGTATGCCGAACTCGGCACACCAGTCGAGGACCTCATCGAGCTTTGCCGCGCCGGCCCGGTACATGTCCTCGGGCTCGGTGTCGCCGCGCGAGCGCCCGTGGCGCCGGTTGCCGTCGAGAATGATCCCGACGTGATGCGGCAGCCCCTGGCGGCCGACCTCTCGCAGCAGCCACCGTTCGTAAATGTAATAGAGAAGGCGCAGGATGGGCGACATGGACGGATATGCAATAAGCCATCGCGCCGGCCCGCACCAGAGCGGACGTACCGTGGCGGGGTCTTGGTCGAGGCAACCGGATCAGAGCGCGCGCGAGCGGCGTTCGAGCGCCTCCTTCCACACGATGGCGCGGTCGTCGTCGAAGACCAGCTTCGGATCCTCGAGTTCGGTGAACCAGTCGTGCTGGGCCATCTCCGCCTCGAGCTGGCCCGGTCCCCAGCCGGCATAGCCGAACGCCAGCAGCGTCTTGGCCGGACCCACGCCGTGGCCGATATCGCGCAGGATGGCGGCGCTTGCGGTGACCGCGACGCGGCCGTCGATCGCCAACGTTTCCGGACGGTGGTACTCGGCGCTATGCACCACGAAGCCGACCGCCGGTTCGACCGGGCCGCCGGCGAAGATGCGCACGTTGCCTTTCACGTCGGGCTCGGGCATGCCCATCGCCTCGAGCAGGCTCGCGAGCGAGCGTTCTTCCACCGGCCGGTTGATGACGATGCCGAGGGCGCCGGATTTGTCCTGCCGCACCATCAAGATGACGGTTTCGGCCAGCCGCGGGTCGTCCATCTCCGGCGCGGCGACCAGAAGCTGTCCGGCGAGCGAGGTATTCGACGGTTCCTCGCCGGTGCCGGGCAGGGCGCCCATGAGCGCCGTTGCAAGAACCAGCAGGGGGATGCAAGCAGCCACGCGCATGAACCACATCGGGCTCACCTCGGTCGGCTTGTTGCGGGCGCGGCGGGATTTGTCCCGCGCCGGCCGGCCGGTGTCAAATGGCAACCAGCGCGGGGTTGTGCCACTCTGCCGCGCCGGCGCCGCAGGGGCGCCCGAGCGGGGAAGGACATGCCAACCATGAAGCCATCGATGCCGTGCGCGGCGGTTGCATTGGCCGCGCTTTTTGCGCAAGGGGCGCTCGCCGCGGACGTCATCACCACGCACCGCCTGTCGGCGGCGCTCGCCAACGAGGCCGTCGGAGCGGCGGTCGCTGCCTGCGCCAAGGACGGCTATGCCGAGACCGCCGTCGTTGTCGATGCCGACGGCGTGCGCCAGGCCGAGCTGCGCGGCGACGGGGCCGGCATCCATACGCTCGACAGCGCCAACGATAAGGCCTACACGAGCCTCACCTTCAAGACCGATACCGGCGCCCTGGTCGAGCGGGCCAAGACCTCGACCATCGGCACGCTCACCGCGCGGCTGCCGCATCTCCTGCTGTTCCAGGGCGGTGTGGTGATCAAGGTCGGCGACGAGGTTGTCGGCGCGATCGGCGCCAGCGGCGCGCCCGGCGGGCAACTGGACGAGAATTGCGCCCGCGCCGGGATCGCCGCGATCGCCAGCCGGCTGCACTGAGCCCGGCGGCTGGGCCTGATCGTTTGAAGTTGAACCACACAAGTCGTCGCCCGGGCGAAAGCCGGGGTCCAGGGGCGACGCACGTCACTTGTTCTGGGTCCCGGCTTTCGCCGGGACGACGGGAAAAGCGCTTCAATCAGAGACGATCACGCTCTAGGCCGGGCGCGGGCCTTGATCAGGTGCGTCCTGGTGTGGGCGGCGGGGGATGACGATATTGCCGTGACCGTCGAGATAGGGCGCGCCGTATTCCGGGATCGCGTTGCGCAACATCTCGAACGAACGCAACAGATCCTCGGTCGCCTTGCGGGCGAGCGCGCCGGCTTCCATGAGTTTGGTGCCGACCTGACCGTCGCCGAACGGTAGCGTCTGGCTTTCTGCCTGCGATAACGCCGGCTGAAGTGCCAGAAGCGGCAGCACCAGGAGCCAGAACAAGCGTGGCGGCATTACCAATCCCTCAGCGGACCTTCCGCATAATAGCCGGAAGCGACCGCCGACAGAAGTGCGACGAGCCGATTCAAATCTTGCTATGGGTCCCGTCGCAGAAGGGCTTGTTGCCGCTCGCCTTGCAGCCGCAGAGCCAGGCCTGCTCGGTCTTCTCGGCGACGAAGGCCACGGGCTTGAGGCCGAATTCCTTGTGGGTGCCGTCGCAGAAGGGCTGCGCCTTGCTGCGCCCGCAGGCGCACCAGACATAGCGCTGGCCGGCCTCGACCGGGACGCCATAGGGGCTTTTTTGCGCGGAAATCGGATCGGCCATCATCGTCTCCAAGATGCCAAAGGCCCGGTCAGGGGCTCGCTCAAACGCGCGCCAATGTGGGCGAAATCGCCGCCCTTGGGAAGAGCCTCGTCGACGCGGCTAACTCAATGAATGCCTTTCGGATAGGTGTACTTCCCCAACGGCAGGAACAGCGCGGCCGCAACGATCAGCATCACGAAAAAGACCCGCAGCACCGGATCATAGCTGTGGAAGTGGTCATAACCGAAGCCGAGATAGGCCGGTCCGGTCCCGACGCCGAGGACGAACAGAGCGAAGATCAACCCGTAAAGCGTGCCGAACGAGCGCCGGCCGAAGTAGCGGCTGGCGAAGAAGCCGAGCATGTCCACCTCGGCACCGATGGCGAGACCGAGGCATATGGCCGCGAAGAACGGCGCGGGGCTGCCGGCGTGGGTCAAGAGCAGCGCTATGCCGAGCGGGGGCAGCAGCATGACGATGGCCGAGAAAATCGGACCGTGAACGAAATCGAGACCGAATCCGACGATGATTCGCGCCGCCATCGCCGCGAGGCCGGAGACGCCCAGGAGCGCCGCGGCGGCGGCCGGCGTGTAGCCGCGATCATGCAGCATGGGCACGAAATTGCCGCTCAGGATGCCGTTGCAGGCGGTTCCCTCCAGCAGGAAGATGATGGCGAGCAGCCAGAACTGCCGCGTGCCCGTGATGGCGGCGCGTGTCGAAATGCCGAGCGGCTGTGGCCCACCGGCAGCCTGGGCGCGTGCCGCCCGCATGCGCTCGACATGGCCGGGCGGCTCGCGCACGACAATCGCGATCATCGAGAACGCGAGCACGAATGTCGTCACCCCGACCGCGACATAGGCGACGCGCCAGCCGAATGTCGCGATGACGTGCTCGGCGAGCTCCGGCAGTACCAGGGTCCCGAGGCCGACCCCGCAGGTGGCGATGCCGAGCGCGATGCCGCGCTCCTTGTCGAACCAGCCGACGATCGCCTTGGAGTAGACGATCGGTCCGAGGCAGGCGCCGAATCCCGCGGAGCATCCGACCATGAGGAAGATCGCCCAGAAGGCGTTTGCGCTCAACAGCGCAAGGCTGCACAGCGCGAGGCCGTAAAGCACCGTTGCCGGCAAGGCGACCCGGCGGATGCCATAGCGGTCCAGCAAGTTGCCGAAGATCGGCGTCATGATCGGCGAGACGAACGCGCTCGCCAACAGTGACGAGGAGAACATCCCGCGCGACCAGTGGAGCTGGGTGGTGACCGGCACCATGAACACGTTGACCGTGAAGATGACGGCCGGACCGGGCCCGACGACGTTGCCAATAAGCGAGGCGGCAACGATCCACCAGCGATTCTGAAAGATCGACCGGCTCTCAATGAGCCCCGTACTTGCCATGGCACTTCTCCCTGTCGGTCGCCGAGGGTCGTTCAGGTCGACCCTCTTATGCGACTACCCTAGCGACATTGGTTGGCCAGTGACAACGTTTCTGGGTGCCGTCCGTACCGCGACCGACTCCCGCCAAATCTAATACGAGCGCGGCAGGCCCAGCACGTGCTCGGCGAGATAGGCGAGGAGGAGGTTGGTCGAGATCGGCGCGGTCTGGAACAGCCGCGTCTCGCGCCATTTGCGCTCGACGTCGTATTCCCGGGCGAAGCCGAAGCCGCCATGCGTTTGGAAGCACGCCTCGCCCGCGTGCCAGGACGCGTCGGCGGCCAGCAGCTTCGCCATGTTCGCCTCCGGCCCGCAGGGCTCGCCCGCATCGAACAGGGCGGCCGCCTTGCGCACCATCAGATCGGCCGCCTCGGTCTCGGCGAAGGCGCGCGCGATCGGGAACTGCACGCCCTGGTTCTGGCCGATCGGCCGGTCGAAGACGATGCGCGCTCTTGGCGTAATCGGCGGCGGTGCGGATGAACCAGCGCGCATCGCCGACCGCCTCCGAGGCGATCAGGATGCGCTCGGCATTCATGCCGTCGAGGATGTAGCGGAAGCCCTTGCCCTCCTCGCCGATGAGGTTCTCCGCGGGGATCGCGACATCGTCGAAGAAGATCTCGTTGGTGTTGTGATTGATCATCGCCTTGAGCGGCCGGATGTCGAGGCCGTGCCCCGCGCGCGGCGCGCATATCGACGAGGAAGACCGACAGCCCGTCGCCGCGGCGCTTCACCTCTTCGACCGGCGTCGTGCGCGCGAGCAGCAGCATGAGGTCCGATTGGAGCGCGCGCGAGGTCCACACCTTCTGGCCGCGCACGACATAGTGATCGCCGCGCCGCTCGGCCCGCGTCTTGAGCTGCGTCGTGTCGGAGCCGGTGGTGGGCTCGGTCACGCCGAAGGCCTGCAGCCGGAGCGTGCCGCTGGCGATCTCCGGCAAATAGCGCGGCTTTCTGCTCCTCGCTGCCGTGGCGCAGCAGCGTGCCCATGATGTACATCTGGGCGTGGCAGGCGCCGGCATTGCAGCCGGCGGCGTGAATTTCCTCGAGGATCGCCGAGGCCGCGCGCAGCGGCAGGCCCGAGCCGCCATAGCGCTCGGGGATGAGCGCGCCCAGATATCCCGCCGCCGTCAGCGCGCGCACGAAGTCTTCCGGATATTCCTCGGCTTCGCCTCGCGCTCGCGCCAATAGGCGCCGGGAAATCCGGCGCAGATGCGCCGCACCGCTTCGCGGATCTCCGGAAAATCCTCGCCGAGGTTCAACGTCGCGGTGGGTGGTGTGGAGCTCATGGCGCTCAGCGTCCGCTGAAGCGCGGCTTGCGCTTGCGCGTTGAAGGCGTCGATCCCCTCGCGCCGGTCTTCGGTCCCGACCAGCCTGTTATAGGCTTCGATCTCGAACAGGAGGCCGCTCCTGAGATCGAGCTGCAGGCCGGCATGGATCGCCTTCTTCGCCTGGCGCACCGCGAGCGGCGCGTTGTCGGCGATCGCGGCGGCAGCTCGCCTGCGCCGCATCGAGCAGCGCCTCGTGCGGCGCGAGCCGGTTGACGAGGCCCCAGTGCAGCGCCTCCTCGGCGCCGAAGGGCCGGCCGGTGAGGATGATCTCCTTGGCGCGGCGCTCGCCGACCGCGCGCGGCAGCATCTGCGTGCCGCCCGCGCCGGGCATGATGCCGAGCGTGACCTCCGTCAGCGCGAACCGCGCCGTCGGCACCGCATAGGCGAAATCGCAGGCGAGCATCATCTCGAGCCCGCCGGCAAAGGCGTGGCCGTTGACCGCGGCGATGACCGGAACGGGCACGTCGAGCAGCGCCTGATACTGGCGCTCGAAGATCACGTGCTGCGCCTGCCAGTCGGCATCGCTCATGCCGCGGCGCTCCTTGAGGTCGGCGCCGGCGCAGAAGGCGCGGTCGCCGGCCCCGGTCAGCACGACGCAGCGCACCGCGCCGGGATCGGCGGCAAGCCCGCTCCACAGCGCCAGAAGCTCGCGTCGCCATCTGGGTGTTGAGCGCGTTGGCGACCGCGGCCGGTTGAGCGTGACCCGCATCAATCCGGCGTTCACGGTCTCGGTGAGAAGGGTCTCGAATGCCATGGGCGCCCGCGCAGGTCGTGCGCGGCTACGCTATTACGCCGCGCCCGCGCGCGTCAACGCAGCACCGGCTCAGAGCTCGAGCAGGCTTTCCGTGGCATCGAGGACGCAGAGCCACGCATCATAGGCGAGATCATCGCCGACCTCTTGCGCGCGCTCGGCCCTCGCCTGCACATAGCCGAGCGCATCGGACCCGTATTTCATGGCGAGCGTCGTGGCGATGCGCGCCGCTTCGTCTCGCTTCCAGAAGGTTCGCCTGCATCGGCGTCCCGGTCAGGACGCGGCGGCGAGCGCGATGTCGGGCAGGAGATGGTCGCTCCTGCGCGCCAGCCAGCTCACCATCTCGCCGTCGTCGGGCTCGCGCGCGGCAAGATGGCCGTGCAAGCTGACGGGCTCGGCGAGTTCCCGGGCAATCCCGACGGCCTCGGACGGATCGTCGGCACGCACAACTGCCGCGGGCTTGCCGTCGCATGTAACGGTAAAGATCCGCATGCCGGCCTCCCATTGTTCAACCGCGGTTTCGCGTCAAATATTCTATGAGTCGTGCGCACCCGGCGCAAACATTTTCCGCAAATTAAGCACGAATGCGCGGTCAACCAAACCTATGGGTTAACGTCGCCTATGCGTACTTCATCTTGCGTATCGCCCCACCTCACGGCGCGCCGCTGCGCTCGTTACTTCCGCTGCGTCAAACTTGGTAACGCCCGGGCGCGGCATTCGGCGCGGCGGCGACGGCCGCGCCGCGTTGCGCATTGTCTTCGGCGGCGATCTTGCGGGCGATCTCATCGCGCCATTCCCCGATCGGCGCGAAGCCCGCGCGGTCGCGGCACAGCGTCTCGGTCCAGCTCCGGATTTCGGCTTCGGGCCGGGTGAAGTCGACATACTCGCGGAAGGGCTGGTGGATGTACCAGTCGGTGTCGACGAACACCTCGAGGCGGTTGCCGTCGGGATCGCGGAAATAGATCGACCAGGCATTGCCGTGGCAGACCGGATCGATCTCCTTCACTTCCTCGCCGCGGATGCGGTGGAAGAAGCGTTGCAGGTCGCCCAGCGAGGCGAGGCGGAACGAGACCTGGTTGACGATGCGGTCAGGCAGGCCCGGCGGACGGCCGGAGACGAGCACGACCTGGTGGTGGTCGCGCGGATCGCGGCTGAAGAACATCAGTTCGACTCCGCCGGCCAGGAAGCCGCGATCGGTGATCGGAAAGCCGAGGACGCGATGATAGAAGTCCGCCATCTTCTCCATGTCGGTGACGAAGAGTCCGACATGGCTGAATTGGAGTGCGAACCCGCGCGCTTCATCGTGGGGAGAAGCGGTGTGCTGATCCATGCCCCATGCCCTCGCTGTCGTCGTGACCGAGAAGCCTAGATCAGCCGCGCTTGCACGGGAAGGGCCTCGCACGCTGCCGCCGTCCGCCCGATAGCAATTGCGTTACAAGCGGATCGAGGCTAGTAAGTTCGCCGACAAGGGACGCCCCGACGAAGGGGCAGTCGTGGCAGCCGCGTGTCGCGGGAGCCGCAAATAGCGGAGGGGAGCAGCGGGCGGTCATGCTCGATCTCATGCTCAACGCCATTGCGTCGGGGATCCTGCTCGGCGGCTTCTATGCGGCGGTGACGGTCGGCCTCGCCATCTCGTTCGGCATGCTCGATATCGGCAATCTCGCGCATCCCGCCTTCATCATCCTCGGCTCCTTCACCGCCTACATCCTCAACTCGACTTCGGCATCGATCCGATCCTCGCCGGGATCATCGTCCTGCCCGGCTTCCTGGTGCTCGGCGCCGTCATCTACGCAGACCTATTACTGGTCGTTCGAGCGGCGCGGCGAGGAGGGCTTGCGGGGCCTGTCGTTCTTCTTCGGCCTCCTCTTCATCACCGAGGTGGCGCTCATCCTCATCTTCGGCGTCGATTACCGCTTCGTCGAGGCGCGCTATATCGGGCCCAGCATGCATATCGGCATGGTCGATCTGCCGCTCAGGATGCTGGTGCCGTGCCTCACGTTCGCTGATCTCATCGCGCTGCTGCAGCTCTTTCTGTCGCGCACCTTCATCGGCCGCGCGATCCTGGCGGTGTCGCAGGACAATCGAGGCGCTTGCGGCTGATGTCGGTCAACCCGAAGCGGGTCAAGCGCGATCGCGTTCTCGATCTCGATCGCCACGGCGGCGATCGCCGGCGCCTGCCTCATCATCATCCAGCCGGTCGAGCCGTCGATCGGGCGCGACTATATCGGCCGCGTCTTCGCCGTCACGGTGATGGGCGGCATGGGCAGCTTTCCCGGCATGCTGATCGCCGCGATGCTGCTCGGCGTCGTCGAGAGCATCACCTCGACCTTCTACGGGCCGTCCTGGTCGCCGGCGGTGGCGTTCGGCTTCCTGCTGCTGACGCTTGGCCTTCCGGCCCTCCGGCATCATGGGAAGGTAGCGGGTGAAGACGAGAACATTCTGGCTCCTGACCGCGCGTCGTGGTCGTCGTGCTGTTCGGGCTGTCGCGGCTCGTCACCAACGATTATTTCTTCTTCGCCGGCTATCTCGTGCTGCAATACGTCGTGCTCGCGACCGCCTGGAACATCCTCGGCGGCTATACGGGCTACGTGAATTTCGGCATCGCCGGCTTCTTCGCGATCGGGTGCCTACACCGCGGTGGTGCTGCACAAGCTCTGGGGGCCGCCGATCCCCGTGCTGATCATCGTCGGCGGCGTGGTCTCCGGGCGTGATCGGGCTCTCGGCATGGGCTATCTCACCTTGCGCGTGCAGGGCGTGTTCTTCGCCATCGCGACGCTCGCGCTCGCGATCGTGCATGCAGACCTTCATCACCAACTGGGACTATGTCGGCGGCTCGCGCGGCGTCTACATCATCCGGCCGGCGCAGGCGCCGCTCATCGGCAGCTACATCCAGTATCTGTTCCTCATCATGCTGGTGCTGGCCGGCGCTCTCCGTGGCCGTTGCCGCGCACCATCGAGCATTCGACGCTGGGCTATGGCCTCGCCACCGTGCGCGACGACGAGCAGTCGGCCGAGGCGTCGGGCGTGCCGACCCTGCGCCTCAAGCTGATCGCCGACCACCTTGAGCGGCGCGATGATGGGCATGGCCGGGGCGCCGCTGCCCTATTACGTGACCTATCTCGATCCCGACTCCGCCTTCAACCTGTCCTATGCCGTGAACGCCATCGCCATGCCCCTCATCGGCGGCACGCTCGTACTGGCTCGGGCCGGTCATCGGCGCGATCTTCCTCGGCACCATCGAGCAGGTCGCGACGGTCACCATCTCCTCGGCGCTCAATCTCCTCATCGTCGGCGTGCTGCTGGTGTTCTTCGTCGTGGTCGCGCCCAACGGCGTGCTCGGCCTCTTCGAAGGGCGCGCGCGCAGGAGGTCGGGGTGAGCGAGCCGCTCCTCAAGATCGAGGGGCTGGGCAAGCGCTTCGGCGGCTTCGTCGCGCTCGAGAGCATCGATCTTGCCGTGCGCGCGGGCGAGCGGTTGGGGCTCATCGGTCCCAACGGCTCGGGCAAGAGCACCCTCGTCAATTGCCTGTCGGGCGTGCTGCGCAACGAAACCGGCACGGTGCTGTTCGACGGCCATGCCTTGAACGGGCTGCCGGCCTATCGGCGCACGCGGCTGGGCCTGGCCCGCAGCTTCCAGCTTCCGCGCCCGTTCCGCAGCATGACGGTCGCGGAGAATTTACGCATTCCGCTGCTCTACACGGTGAATGCCAGGCGGGGCCCGCATCTCTCCGAAACCGCCATCGGCGAGCATTGCGCCGAGCTCCTGCGTGTCGTCGGCCTCGCCGCCAAGGCCGACCGGCGGCCGCGCGACCTGACCCAGATCGAGATGCGCAAGCTCGAGCTTGCCCGCGCCCTGGCGGCCGAGCCCAAGCTCCTCATCGCCGACGAGGCGATGGCGGGATTGTCGCATTCGGAGGTCGACGAGATCCTCGTCCTGCTCCATCGCCTCATCGACCAGGGCATCACCATCATCCTCATCGAGCACATCATGCGCGCGGTGATGAGCTTTTCCGAGCGGCTCGTGGTGCTCGTCGCCGGCCGCAAGATCGCCGACGGCGATGCCGCAGGAGGTGATCCGCAACCCGGAAGTCGAGAGGGCCTATCTTGGCGAATAGCCTCGCCATCCGCGGCGTCAACGCCTCCTACGGCTCGGTGCGGGTGCTCGAGGACATCGCGCTCGACGTGCGGGGCGGCGAGACCGTGGTGCTGCTCGGCACCAACGGCAACGGCAAGAGCACGCTCATGAAATGCGTCATGGGCATGCTGCGTCCCACCGCGGGCACCATCTTCGCCGAGATCGACGGCACCGCGCACGATCTCACCGCGCTCTCCGACCGAGCAGATCGTCGATCTCGGCATCGTGCTGGTGCCGGAGGGGCGCCGGCTGTTCCCGAAGCTGACGGTCGAAGAGAACCTCTATCCTCGGCGCCTACCGCCGCATCGCGCGCGAGCATATGCAGCGCAATCTCGATTATTGCTTCGAGGTCTTTCCGGTGCTGCAGGAGCGCCGGCGCCAGCTCGCCGGCAGCATGAGCGGCGGCGAGCAGCAGATGCTGGCGCTGGCGCGCGCGCTGATGTCGGCGCCGCGCATCCTCCTGATCGACGAGCCCTCGGTCGGCCTCGCGCCGGTGCTGGTGCGGCGCACGATCGACAAGATCAAGGAGCTGCGCGACCAGTATCAGCTCACCGTCCTCATGGCCGAGCAGAACTTCACCCAGGCCATCCGCATCGCCGACCGCGGCTATGTCATCGTCCACGGCAAGATCGCGTTCGAGGGCGTCTCGCCGGAAGCGCTCAACAACAACGATCTCATTCGTAAATTCTACATGGGCCTCTGACATGGCAGACGCGGCGATGACGGTCGGGATCGTCGGCATCGGCATCATGGGCTCGGCGATCGCGCGCAATCTCGCCGCCGACGGTGTTGCCGTCAGGGGCTATGACATCGATGCCGGCCGGCTCGACCTGCTCGCCAAGGCCGGCGGGACGGCGGTGGCGTCGGCCCGCGCGGCGGCGGAGGGCGCAACCGTGCTCCTCACCTCGCTGCCGAGTGCGGCGGCGCTGGGGGTGACGGTGGACAGCCTGGTGGCAGCGCCGCTCCCGGGCCTCGTCGTCGCCGAGATCAGCACCCTGCCGATCCCCGACAAGGAGCGCTGCCGCGACCGGCTCGCCGCCCACGGCATGGTCATGCTCGACTGCCCCTTGAGCGGCACCGGCGCCCAGGCGCAGACCCGCGACCTCGCCGTCTATGCCAGCGGCGAGCAAGCGGCGTTCGAGCGTGCGGCGCCGGTCTTCGCGCATTTCGCCCGCGTCAGCCATTATCTCGGTGCCTTCGGCAACGGCAGCCGGATGAAGTTCCTCGCCAACCTGCTGGTCGCCGTGCACAACGTCGCCAGCGCCGAGGCCATGGCGCTCGGGCTCAAGGCGGGGCTCGATCCCGACACCATCGTCAAGGTCATCGGCAGCGGCGCCGGCACCTCGCGCGTGTTCGAGCTGCGCGCGCCCCTCATGGCCAGGAATGCCTACCAGCCGGCGACGATGAAGATCGACATCTGGCAGAAGGACATGGCGATCATCGCCGCCTTCGCCAAAAGCCTCGGCGTTGACACGCCGACCTTCTCCGCCACGGCGCCGGTCTATGACGCGGCCCAGGCCCAAGGTCTGGGCGGCGACGATACGGCCGCCGTGTGCGCGCTCCTGGAAAAGCGCGCCGGCATCACCCGATAGCGCGCGCCGATGCCGGCCCGGGAAGGGCGTCTATTCCGCGGGGTCGTACGGCCCGGAATTCAATTGCTCGCTTGGTATGGCGTTGCCGTCATTGGCGAAATACGGCGTCCGATTATCGCCGGGGCCCGAGGAGATCCCAAAGGGCACGACGCATCCGGCGAGCGCCAGGAACATGATGGCGGGAACGATTAGCCTGATCATCGTCATATCGTCCTCTCTCGCCTGAAGACGTGGTGCCGAGGTTGCGCGCGGAACAGGGACGGAAATTACCTATGGGCCGGCATTACCCGATAGGGTCGTGCCGCCTCATCGGCGAGGCTGGCCGCTTTCACCCCCTTTGGCGTCTTGTAAATATTTGTAACGCTGCGTAAATGGCTGGATACATACGCCGGCCAAGGAGCGGCCCGTTGAGGAAGTCTATCGAGCGCTGCAGCGTCTGCGGCGAATTACCGGTCACGTCGCGCACGGTCGATGACGGCGCGGTGGTGTGGCATTGCCCCAATCATCTGGAGGGCGATGCGCTCGATCTTTACCGCCATCTGCGCGCCGATGGCTGGGAAGCGCCGCCGCCGGCCACCGTGCATTGATCCCAAATCGCCGTTGCGTCTGCCCTGAGCGCGCGGGGATGAAGCTCGGCCCGCCGGCCTAGAATTCCCGCGGAGCGTTCATTGCGGGGGGAATGCGGTGATGGGGGCCGGCGGTCCTCCTGGGGCGCGTGTCATTGCCGAGGAGAGTCGGCGGTTTTTCATCGTCACCGCCGCGCGCACGGGCTCCACGCTGCTGTCCGCCATTCTCGCCGATGCCGGGGCCGATTTCGGCATGGCAGTGCCGCCGCGGTGGGACCGGGCCGGCGGCGACCTGGAACATCCGGACCTTTGGCGTGCGTTCCGATACTTTTGCAGCGCCGAGACCATCTCCGCGATGGGACGGCCCGGTTTCGGCGTCGCGCGCCTGCGCTGGAACATCTATCGCTCGCTGGGCAAGCGATGGCTGCGCGCCGGGCTCGACCGGGCGCGCTTTGCCAAGGTCTATGGCGCGCACAAGCTGGTGCGGCCGGCCTTCAAGATCGGATATTTCCCGACCGTCATTCTGAGCTACCGGCGGATCGAGGATCAGGCGCTGAGCCTTGGCCTGATGTACGCCCACGCCAATTGGGAATTCCTGCGCGAGAACTATCTGCACATTTACAGCAATGGTCTTTGGCTGCTCAACATGTTCGGCGGCTGCGTCGTGGGCTACGACGACATGCTCAATCCGACCGACACCACGTGGGCGAAGATGCTGGCGCACGCGACCGGGCTGCCGATGGCGAGACTGATCGAGGCGCGCAATCGCCGCATCGAGGATGCATCGCCGCCGGCCGAGACGACGCTGGTCGATCGCTCGGCCGCCTCGACGTTCGAAGCCATCCAGGCGCTGCGCCGCAAGGTGATTCCGCCAAGCCAGCAGGCGCTGCGCCTGTGGAGTGCGTCCGGAGCAACGGGCGCCGGGGAAGACGATGTCTCGCGACTATTCGCTGCGTCGCCGATCGACAGGGAGTTAGAGGCCGACCGAGTGGAGTTAGGGTCCGGCGCCGTGCCTATTCGGCGGCGGCGCGCGGACGGCTGAGGCTCAGACTCGTCGACCACGATGGCGATGTCGTGCAGCACCGGCTCGGTGGCGAGCGCCACCTCGTTCTCGACGAGCGCACCGCAGCCGGGACAGAAGAACTGGCGGAACTGCGGCTCGGCATCGATGTAGCGGTGCGGGTCGCCCGACAGCGGCACGGCGTGCGCGACCGGCCGATCCTCGCGCAGGCAGTGATCCTTGTAGTTGTCGTGCGTCGGCCCGAGATCGGCATCGCACTTGGCGCAGCTATGGTGCGGCGTGCCGCCCTCGATCCTGATCCGCAGGTTGTCGGTGATGACGAGCGCGATCGGCCCGGTCAGCCGGCGCGGCGGCGTGCGCTGCGCCCGCGCGATCCGGTCGCGCCGCACCGCCTGGCGCAGCGCCGCGGTCGCCGCCGCATCGAGCCCATCGGCGGCGATGACTACGCCATAGATGTCGCGCGCGGCGGCGGCGCTGACCGCGCCGTTCTGCCAATCCGCGAACACTAATTCAGGATCGCGCTCCATCGGATCGCCGAAGCCGCCCGCGGCCGTCCACACCACGGCGTAGACATCGGCGGGAAGCTGCTCGAAATTTTCCTGGCGCAGGCCCAGCGTCACCGTTTCGCCGCGCACTTGCGCGATGTCGTCCACCATCTCCCGCCGCGCCAGGCGCTCCAGAATGTCGCTGTGGCGGACGAAGCGGTAGATGTTGGTCGTCCCGGGATAGCCGCCCATCATGCCGGTCGAGGTCGGAATGGCGTTGCCCGACGAGAGCGTGTCCTGCACCACGCGTTCGGCGTTGTGCGGGATGAAGCAGCTCTCGGCCGACAGCCCGCCGCGCCAGCGCCCCGGGCCGCCCGAATCCTGCACCTCCTTGCGATAGAGGAACAAGAGCGGGAAGGTCTGCTCGGTATGCTCGATATTCGGCAGCTTGCAGATCGGCGTGCGCGACTGGCCGCCGGTGGAAATGCCGTCCTGGGTCGAGAACGCGCCGATCGCGCCCCCGATCGGATCGATCAGCAGATAGCCGTAGTTCTCGCCCCACTGGTCGATGCCGCGGAAGATCGTCGCCGGCCATTGGCTGGTGCCGCCGATGCACATCACGTCCTGGCGCATCTCGGGATCGGCGAAGATCATCTTGGACAGCACGTTGTAGGCGGGATAGAGCGAGATCTCCATCGCCTGCACCGGCGCCGTTGAGACCGAGGCGGGAAAGCTCGCGCAGTTGAGCGTGCCCGGCGTCGGGTCGAACTCGACATGGCGCAGCGCGCCGCCCGGCGAGAAAAACTGGTCCCAGCATAGGAGCTGGTTGAGCGCCACCATGATCGAGCCGCGCCAGCCGGAATAGGTGGCGTTCATCGCGCCCTGCTGCGGCGCGGTGCCGTCATTCTCGAAGATCAGGCGGTCGCCTTCCTTGCGCAGGCTGAGGGCGACGCGATAGGTGCCGCGGTCGCCGGGGCGGCAGCATTCGACATAGGTGCGGTCGCGCCACACCCCGTCCGGCAGGCGCCGCAGCTTGTCGAGGAACGCCGCCTCGCCGTTGGCCAGGATGCGCTTCATCACGCCCTTCACCACGTCCGCGCCATAGCGCGCGCACGAGCTCCAGGATGCGGGTGCGCGCCGCGGTGTTGCCGGCCATCTGGGCGCGGAAGTCGAGCGCCACCAGCTCGGGCTTGCGCGAGGCGCGCAGATAGAGCTCCTCGATGTCGCGGCGGATCTCGCCGCCCTCGATGATCTTGCACCGGCGGGATGAGGATGCCCTCGTCGAAGGCGCTCTCGGCGGAGGGACAGAAGCTGCCGGGCGTGATGCCGCCGATGTCGTACTGGTGCAGGCAATTGGTGACCCAGCAGAACAGCTCGCCCTCCCAGAACACCGGGCAGATCAGCATCACGTCCTGCTGATGCGCGGCGCCGACCCAGGGATCGTTGGCGAGGAACATGTCGCCGTCGCCGATGCCGGGATTGTCGCTGCGGTTCTCCAGGATCCACTTCACCTGCGTGTCGGTGACGCCCGACATGTACTGCATGTAGGGGCCGAAATAGACGAACTCGGCATCCTCGGTGAGGATCGAGGGGTTGAGGTCGAGCGCATACATCGCCACCGGCGAGCCGGAGATGCGCTGGATGGTGGCGCCGTGCTCCTCGTTGACGTTCCAGAGATTGTGACGGATGACCTCGAACGTCACGGGATCGAAATCGTCGCGCGCCGCGCGGTGCAGCCGCAGCTTCGGCGATATCGTCAGCGTCTTGGGCGGCACGTAGGGGTGCTTGACGCCGTCGAAGGCGATCCCGGTGGTGTCGCTGAGCTTGGTCATCGCGGCCTTGGCCTTTCCTCAGAAGCGCTCGAACGCCAGGAGAACGGGTTCGCCGCTGCCCTTGACGGCGAGAGCGGCGCATTTGGGGACTTCATGCCAGTTCGGCCGGTCGCCGTCGAGCGGCTCGGAAACGACGATGAGCGACCCGTTGCGCCGCTGCCAATAGAGGCTGGGCGGCTCGTTGTCGGAGGCATAGCGAAAGGCATAGAGGTCGCTGCCGTCGGTGAGCGCGGCGGTGAAGTGCAGCGGTTGGCGCGCGCCGGCGGCGTCCAAGAGGGCGTCGATCCGCGCCAGGGTCCGGCCGATGGCCGCGACCGGGTCCTGCTCCAGACCATAGGCATGTGCGGCCAGGAAGATCGCCTCGCTATCGGTCGTGCCGCCGCGCGAGGGATAGATGTCGTCGGGGATCAATTCCTCGAGCCGGCGCTTGATCATGCCGTAGTCGCCGATCTGGCCGTTATGCATGAACATGCGGCGCCCGCGCACGAAGGGGTGGCAGTTGGCGCGCGTGCTGGCGGTGCCGGACGAGGCGCGCACATGGGCGAAGAACAGGTGAGAGCGCACCTGGGCGCAGAGCGAGCTCAGATTCTCGTCGCTCCAGGCCGGCCGGATCTCGCGGTAGAGGCCGGGTTCGTCGCGCTCGCCGAACCAGCCGACGCCGAAGCCGTCGCCATTGGTGGTGACCCGCGTCTCCGCCGCGTACCGGGACTGGAAGATGAGCGAACGGTCGGGCGCGCTGACGAGCTGTTCGAGCAAGATCGGCTCACCCCGATAGGCGATCCAACGGCACATCGATCTCTCCAATGTGCAAATGACACCCGGACCGACGGCGTCGATCGACGGCGCCACTGTGACCTGCCGCGCCGCCTGTGGCAATTACGCGGTCATCGAATTGTCCGCGCTCACGGCGGCGCGATTCCCAACGTGAGCTCGAAATTGCCGTAGGCGTCGACGCGCGAGGCGTCTGGCCCGGGCGCACCACGACGCTGGTGTCGGGGGTCTCGACGACGGCGGGGCCGGCGACGGCATTGCCGGGCTCGAGGAGGGTGCCGTCGAAGATCGGCGTCGCCTGCGCTGGCGCCCCAGCTCGTCCCAATAGACCGCGCGCGCCGTGCGCCGCGCCGATGCGGGCACGCTCGCGCTCAGGCGCTCGGCCGCGACGAGGCGGGGGCGCGGCGTCTCGGCGGTGGCGCGCACGCGGTAGGTGACGATCTCCACCCGCGCGCCGCGGAACGACGCGCCGCGGCCATAGAGCTGCTCGTAGCGGCGATAGAACTGCTCCTTGAGCGGCGCCTCGAAGCCGCCGCCGACGCGGCTCCACCGAGGATCGACCTCGACCTCGTTGATCTGGCCCTTGTGGCGCATGTCGAGCGCGAATTCGAGGCGATGGCGCGCCGGCGCGATGCCGTCCTTCGCCATCTGCGCCCGTGCCGCGCGTTCGAGCCGGTCGAGAGTGCGGTTGACGCGCGCGGCCTCGAACGGCGAGGCCATGATGTCGACGGCCTCGTGGATGTGCAGCACGTCGGCCGAGGCCGCGCCGAAGGCGCACCAGGTCGAGGCGGTCTCGCGCTGCGGGATCACCACCTTGGCGACGCCCAGCTCGCGCGCGAAGACGCCGGCATGGACCGGCCCCGCGCCGCCGAAGGCGAAGAGCACGAAGTCGCGCGGATCGAGCCCTTGCCGACCGTCATCTTGCGGATGATGTCGGCCATCTGGAACTCGACGATCTTGGCGATGCCGGCGGCGCATTGGCAGAAGCCCCATGCCGAGCCGCGCGGCGATGGCGCCGATCGCTGTCTCCGCCTTGGCCTGGTCGAGCCGCATCTGGCCGCCGGCGAAGCCCGTCGGGATCGATATAGCCCAGCACGAGATCGGCATCGGTCACCGTCGGCACCGTGCCGCCGCGGCCATAGCACACCGGACCCGGCACCGCGCCGGCGCTGTCCGGCCCGACGCGGATGGTGCGGGTGCGCCTCGTCGATGCGCACCAGTGATGCCGCCGCCCGCGCCGATCGCCTGGATGTCGACCTTGGGGATGAAGTACTCGTACTGGTTGACCGTGCTGGTGAAGGAGAAGGCCGGCTTGCCGTCGGCGATGAGGCCGACATCGAACGAGGTGCCGCCCATGTCGGTGGTGATGATGTTGCGATAGCCCATCGCGCGGCCGAGATAGAGCGAGCCGGTGACGCCCGAGACCGGGCCGGAATTGAGCGTCAGCAGCGGCGCCGCCATCGCCTTCTCGACCGAGATCGTGCCGCCGCCGCATTGCGTGATCTGCAGCGGCTGGCGATAGCCCTTGGCGGCGAGCTGGCGGTCGAGATTGCCGAGATAGCCCGAAGCGATCGGGCCGATATAGGCGTTGAGCGCGGTCGCCGTCGTGCGCTCGTACTCGCCCCATTTCGGCACCAGATCGGCCGAGCAGGTGACGAAGAGTGCCGGGCGCCATGCGCCGCACCATGTCGCGCACGGCGCCGCTCGTGCTCGGGATGGAGGAACGACCACAGGAAGCAGATGGCGATGGCCTCGAC
The DNA here is from genome assembly GCA_963832575.1 of uncultured Alphaproteobacteria bacterium. Classification (GTDB taxonomy): domain Bacteria; phylum Pseudomonadota; class Alphaproteobacteria; order ATCC43930; family CGMCC-115725; genus DATJLY01. Next base: position 620,536 of record CAWHUT010000004.1, on the reverse strand, counting down.
GCCTTCGGCGATGAGGCGGTCGATCGCGGCCTGCGCCTCGTCCTCGTTCAGCGGCACGACCACGGCGCCGAAGCAATCGACCCGCTCCGACACGCCCTCGATGAGGCGCTTGGGCACGATCGGCTCGGGCTTCTGGCTTTCGGGGAAATGCACGACCAGGCGCACGTCGCGGCCCTGCAGCCCGCGCGAGCCGCGCATGATGTGGATGATGTCGTTGTGGCCCTTGGTGGTGATGAGCCCGACTTGTGCGCCGCGCTTTTGCACGACCGCGTTGGTGCCGACGGTGGTGCCGTGCGACAGGAGCGCGATCTCGCGGATAGAGCGCATCCGGTCGCGATGCCGATGCGGCGCGCCGCCGCCGCCATCGCGTCGATCATGCCGCGCGCGAAATCGTCGGGCGTCGACGGCGACTTCGCCGTAGTGACCGCGCCGCCCTCGTCGATCACGACGCAATCGGTGAAGGTGCCGCCGATATCGACGCCGACGAGATAGGACGCCATGGCGCGCGTCACCGTTCCAAGAATTCGTCGAGCGCGGCGATCTGGTCGGGGCCGAGATGCTCGTAGAGGCGCGCCATGCCGCGATAGATGTCGCGCGCGCCGGGCTCGGCGCGTGCCCAGATGCTCGCCGATCTCCTCCATCTCGGCGACCCAGCGATAGGCCTTGTGATACATGTTCGGGATCTGGCGCGCGAGGAAGGCGGCGAAGCGCCGGCTGGCTCTCGCTCCGATTCCTGGCGCAAGGCGGGCGCCACGCCCGCGCGCATCGCGCCCAGCATCAGCGCCACGCCCAGCGCCTGCGTCCCCTTGGTGAGCGCGGCATAGCTGCATTTGAGCGCCGAGGCCGCACCGATCCCGCCATCGACCGCGCGGATGTCGAGCCCGAATTCGCGCAGCGTCAGCGCCTTCTCGGCGGCCGGTCCCGAGACATAGATGCGCGCGCCGGACTTCCCCGGCGCGGGCGGCCGCGCCGATGATGCCGCCATCGACGAAGGGCGCGCCGGTCGGCACGATGATGGCGGCGACCTCGGCCACGCGCTGCGGACTGATGGCGTTGCCTTCGATGAAGACGGGCTTCTTCGCGGCTCGCGGCGATCGCCGGGGCGAAGCGGCGCGCGAACGCCACCGCCTCGCCGGGCGGGATGACCGAGAAGATGAAATCCGCCGCGGCGACGAGGCCGGCATCGTCGTCCATCGCTTCCATTCCGGCATGCAGACGCGCGCTGGCGCTCGCGGCGCTGCGGCCGGCGAGCGAGGTCAGCACGCGGGCGCCGCGCTCGCCAAGGCGCTGGCCGATGCCGCTTCCCATCTCGCCCTGGGCGATCACCACGATTGTCGGCGCCATCCTTGCCTCCCCGAAATCCGCGCCCACGTTAGAGAGCGTGGCGGCGTTTGTCAGCCGCCGCGAACCGTGGATAATGGGGCCTAAGACTGCGAGGAGATCGGCGATGTGGGCGCGCACGCGAAAATCACTGGAACTGCCGACCAAGGAACAGGCGCTGCCCGGCCGGGCCGCGTCGATGCCCGTGCCGGAGCGGCATTTCGTCAACGGCCATCCGATCGTCCCGCCGTTTCCGGCGGGCCTCGAGACGGCCTATTTCGCCATGGGCTGCTTCTGGGGCGCGGAGCGCTGCTTCTGGCAGCTTCCCGGGGTCTACAGCACCGCGGTCGGCTATGCCGGCGGGCCGACGCCCAATCCCACCTATGAGGAAGTATGCTCGCGGCCGCACCGGCCATACCGAGGCGGTGCTCGTCGTCTACGATCCCAAGGTCGTGAGCTACGACAAGCTGCTGCAGACCTTCTGGGAAAGCCATGATCCGACCCAGGGCATGCGCCAGGGCAACGATGTCGGGACGCAGTACCGCTCCGCCATCTACTGGACGACGCCGGAGCAGCAAACGCCGCGCCGAAGCCTCGCGCGCAGCCTACGAGGCCGCGTTGCGCAAGGCCGGCCACGAGCCGATCACGACCGAGCTCGGCGCGGCGCCGCCGTTCTATTATGCCGAGGACTATCACCAGCAATATCTCGCCAAGAATCCCAACGGCTATTGCGGACTCGGCGGCACCGGCGTGCGCTGCCCCGTCGCATGAGGCCTGCGGCGGCGCTCGCCGCGGCGATCATCGTCCTGTGGTCGGGCGCGGGCGCGGCGGCGGCGACAGTGTGCGCCGCAGGCGCGCCGCTCTCCTCGCCCCAGGACGCGGCGCTCGTTGCTTTTGCGAAGTCCGCGGGGCTCACGTTTCCCGAGGCGTTCCGCGCGCTCGCCGATTATCTGCATGATGATGGCGGGCGGGCGCTGCCGCCGTGCTATCTCACCAAGCGCGCGGCCCAGATGCTGGGCTGGCGGCCGGGGCGCGATCTATGGGCGGTCGATCCCGGCGCGGCGATCGGCGGCAACCGCTTCTATAATCGCGAGGGCAGGCTGCCGCAGCGCTGGAACGGGCGCTATGTCGAAGCCGATCTCGATTATGCCGGCGGCCATCGCGGCGCGCACCGGCTGGTGTTCGTTCGATCGATGGGAGAGGACTGGCTGCTTCTTCGTCAGCACCGATCACGACGCGAGCTTCGTCGCCTTCGCGCCGGCACGCTGATCACTCCGCGTCGGCGAGGCGGATCTCCACCGGCACGAGCCCCGCCTGCATCATGCCGAGCTTGCGCGCGGCGGCGGGCGACAGATCGATGATGCGGCCCTTGCGATGCGGCCCGCGGTCGTTGACGGTGACGATGACCGAGCGCCCGTTGCGCTTGTTCGTCACCTTGAGCTTGGTGCCGAAGGGCAGCCGGCGATGGGCGGCGGTGAGGCTATGACGGTCGAGGATATCGCCGCTCGCGGTGGTGCGCCCGACGAAGCGGCCTGCATACATCGACGCAATGCCGTTCTCCGCCCGCGCTTCCGCGCGTGCCAGAACGGGCGAAGCGGCAATCACGAATGCCGCAATCAGACAAGCCAAGCGTCCCATGTCCAGGTCCCCCCTGTTGCCTTGGCGAACCCTAGTAAGCCATTTTCACCCCTAAGTCGTAAAGCATTATTAAGGCGCGGGGGCCTGGCCCAGACTTTTGGACGCGATTTCGTATGTATTCTTGCTGACGCCGGGAATCGCCAGCACGCGCTCGAGCACGCCCCGCATCAGCGCCTGGCGTGCGGCATCGTGCCGGCGCCACTGGCCCAGCGGCTGCAACAGGCGCGCCGCCAGCAGCGGATTGAGCGGATCGAGCGCGATCACCTGGTCGGCAAGGAATTCGTAGCCGGCGCCGCTCGCATCGTGGAAATGCACGGGATTGCCTTCGGCGAAGGCCGAGACCAGCGCGCGCACGCGATTGGGATTTCTTGCAGTCGAAGGCCGGATGCCGGGCCAGCTCCTTCACGCGCGCCAGCGTCTGCGGCAGGCCGACATCGCCTGCAGCGCGAACCATTTGTCGATGACAAGGTCGTCGCGCTGCCAGCGCTGATAGAACGCGGCTCGAGCGCCCGAAGCCGCGCCGGATGATCGGCATCGGCCGAGCACCGCCGAGCGCCGCGAGCACGTCGGTCATGTTGCCAGCAGAGCGGAACTGCGCCTCGGCGCGCGCGATCCAGCGCGCCGCCGCCGGCGGCGAGATAGCGCCAGCGCCACGTTGCGCAGCTTGCGCGCGCCCGATCGCCGGTCCGTCGATGCGATAGGGGCCGGTATCGGCGAGACGCTCGTAGAGCGCGGCGAGCTCGCCCGCGAGCGTGCGGCCGATGGCGCTGCGCGCCGCCTCGCGCGCGGCGTGGATCGCATCGACATCGACGACGCGAGCTGGTCGGCGAGGAAGGCTTCGCTGGGCAGCGTCAGCAGTTCCGCGACGAAGGCCGGATCGTCGTCGGCGCCGGCGAGCGCCGCGCGCAGCATCGAAATGAGCGCGCTCGTCGACGGGCGGGGTCTCGCCGCGCTGATAGGCGGCGACCATCGCCAGCAGGATGTGGGTCGCGACCTGCTGGCTCGCCTCCCAGCGGTTGAAGGGGTCGCTGTCGTGGAGCGCCAGGAATCGCAGCCGCGCGAAGGACAGGCCCGCGAGCCGCACCGGCGCGGAGAAGCCGCGCAGCAGCGACGGCACCGGCGGTCGCCGCGACATCGACGAAGCGGAAGCGTCTGCGCTCGCCTCGCTCAGCATGAGGACGCGCGTGCCGGCGGCGCCGGTGCCCTCGCCGGCCAGACGCATCGCCATGGCGCTGCCGTCGGGGCCGAGCAGGCCCATGGCGACGCGGGATGACCACCGGCTCCTTGTCCGGCTGGCCCGGCGTCGGCGGCGTCGCCTGGCGTGAGGGTCGAGTTCGTAGCTGCGGCGTGGCCGCGTCGTAGCGGTCCTCGACCGCGACCTCCGGCGTTCCGGCCTGATGGTACCAGCGCCGGAAGCGGCGCGAGGTCGACGCCGTTGGCGTCCTGCATCGCCGCGACGAAATCCTCGATGGTCACGGCCTGGTTGTCGTGGCGCTGGAAATAGAGATCCATGCCCTTGCGGAAGCCGTCGCGGCCGAGCAGCGTGTGGATCATGCGCACGACCTCGGCGCCCTTGTTGTAGACCGTCGCGGTGTAGAAATTGTCGATCTGGATGTAGGCGGCGGGCTGCACCGGGTGCGCCAGGGGCCCGGCATCCTCGGGGAACTGCGCCGCGCGCAGGCGGCGCACGTCGCCGATGCGGCGCACCGCGCGGCTGCCCTGGTCGGCCGAGAATTCCTGGTCGCGAAAGACGGTGAGCCCTTCCTTGAGCGAGAGCTGGAACCAGTCGCGGCAGGTGACGCGGTCGCCGGTCCAGTTGTGGAAATATTCGTGCGCGATGACGGACTCGATGCCCTGGTAGTCGGTGTCGGTCGCGGTGTCGGGCTTGGCCAGCACGTACTTCGTGTTGAAGATGTTGAGGCCCTTGTTCTCCATCGCGCCCATGTTGAAGTCGCTGACGGCGACGATGTTGAAGACGTCGAGGTCGTATTCGAGGCCGAACGTGTCCTCGTCCCACTTCATCGCCGCCTTGAGCGACGCCATCGCGTGCGCGCACTTGTCCTCGTCGCCGCGCCGCACCCAGATCGCGAGCGGCACGGTCTTGCCCGAGCGCGTCGTGAAGCTGTCGCGATCGGGCACGAGCATCGCCGGCGACCAGCGCGAAGAGATAGGAGGGCTTCGGGATGGGGATCGACCCAGCTGCGCCCAATGGCGCCCGTCCGGCGCTCTCGCCCTGCGTCGACCGGATTGCCGTTCGACAGCAGCACCGGATAGCGCGCCTTGTCGGCGTCGATGGTCGTCGTCATAGCGCGCCATCACGTCGGGCCGGTCGATGAAATAGGTGATGCGGCGGAAGCCCTCGGGCTCGCACTGCGTGCAGAAATTGCCGCCGGACTTGTAGAGACCGCTCAAGCGCGTGTTGTTCTGCGGCTCGATGCGGGTCTCGATGTCGAGCGTGAAGCGGTCCGGCACGTCGCGCGAGGACGAGGCCTTCCGGCTCGACTCGATAGCGGTTCTCGCCGAGCGTCTCGCCGTCGAGCGCGAGCGAGACCAGCTCCAGCTCCTCGCCGTCGAGCCGCAGCGGCGCCTCGGCGCTCGGCCGAGGCGGGATTGCGCCGCAGCGCGAGCGCGCGCCTTGACCGTGGTCGTCTCCTCGCCGAGATCGAAGGCGAGATCGACGCTGTCGATCAGGAAAGCCGGGCACCCGGTAGTCGGCAAGCCGGACCGCCTGCGTGCGGCGCGAGGTCGCGCGAGGCGTCGGGCATGGCGCTAGCGCCCCCGGAAAACGGGCTTGCGCTTCTCCATGAAGGCGCGGCGGCCCTCGATGTAGTCCTCGCTGGTGAAGCAGCGCCGCACCAGCTCATCGCAGCGCGCGGCATCGACGTCGGCGGCGGCCTTCGTCACCTCGGCGATGATGCCCTTGGCGGCGGCGAGGCTCGAGCGGCGCGTTCTCGCCGATCATCGCGCCGTAGGAGCGCACGAACGACTTCGAGCTCGCCGTCCGGCAGCACGCGGTTGACGAGGCCCATCTCATAGGCCTCCGCGGCGGTGAAGCGGCGCGCCGTATAGAAGATCTCCTTGGCGAAGGCCGGCCCCACCAGCTCGATGAGGCGGGTGATGCCGTGCAGGCGATAGGAGATGCCGAGCCGCGCCGCCGGGATGCCGAAGCGCGCACTCGCCGAGGCGATGCGCAGATCGCACGCCAGGGCGACGCCGACGCCGCCGCCCAAACAGAAGCCGTGGATCATCGCGATCGTCGGCTTGCCGCGCGCTCTCGATCGCGTGCTGCGCCTTGGTGCCGATCTCCTCGTAGCGCGCGATCGCCTCGGGCGAGGACCGCGCCTGCTCGAATTCCGAGATGTCGGCACCCGAGACGAACGCCTTGTCGCCCGCGCCCTTGAGGACGATGACGCGCACCGCCGGGTCGCGCTCGTAGGCATCGAGGATTTCCGGGATCGCCTGCCACATGTCCATCGACACGGCATTGCGCCGCGCCGGGTTGTTGAAGACGAGCCAGCCGATCGGCCCGTCGATCTCGGCGATCATGCGCTCGGTCGGGGACTTCATCTGCAACGCACTCCTTGGCTGCCGGGCAAGGCGCTATCTGGCGCGCTTACCTTGTCGCTGATTTGCGAGCGTCTCTCGCAAGCCAACGGGAGCCTGCGAGGGACGATCCGCCAAGGAGTTTAACAAGTGCCCGTTCGGGCGGCGAGGGTTGGATTGCTGACGCTACCGGCGTCAGCGCCAATGGCCCTCGACCCAGACCCAGCCATTGGGCGCGGCTTGCCATTGCCCAAGCTGCCACTCGGTTTCGCCGGGCGGGCGCTGGACATAGCCGCCCGCGACCCAGTCCCAATCGTGACCGGGGACGCCGGTAAAGCGCCAATGCCCGGGCTGCCACGCGTAGCCAGGGCCCGGGGGCGGCGGGATCAGTTCGGCCCGCGGTGGCGGTGGCGGCTGCGGCGAGACCATGTCCGGGGCCGCCACCATCGGCGGCGGCGGCGGCACATAGACGGTGGTGGAACGCGTCGTCGTCACTGTGGTCGGCGGTGGCGGCGGCGAACTGCACGCAGCGACACTCAGTGCGACGGCCGCGGCAGTGACGAGGGAGAGTGTGTGGGAAAGATGCATGTCATGCTCCTCGAATCATGCTCCTCGAATGTCGGAAGGTTTCCGGGAATGCACACGCGGACGCTGCGGCGCGGCGCCGCGATGGGCGCCGCGCCGTCCGTGCGGCCTTAGTCGCGGCCTTAGTCCCAGCGTCCTTCAACCCACATCCAGCCGTTCGGCTGTTCGACCCAATGGCCGGGCTGCCAGGCGACCTGCGGCGACGGGCGCTGGATGTATTCGCCGGGCACCCACGTCCAGTTGATGTTGTTCCACGCCCAGTGACCCGGGCGCCAGAATTCCGTCGCGGCCGGGGGCGGCGGAATGGTCTCGACGCGCGCCGGCGGCGGCGCCGACGGGGCGATGATCACCGTGTCCTGAACCTCGCGTATCGGCGTTACGTAGTGATCCACAGGCTGCACGAAACGCGGCGCGGCCGAACACGTGGCGCTCGCACCGATGGCGAGCGGAAGCACAAGAAAAGCGACAGAGCTACGCATCATCGTTCTCCCACAGAAGTGAGGGACAGATTGAACTCGGGATGAACAGCCGCTCGGGCTCCGGCTTTCCGGGACCACGCCGATCCTCTTGTGTCATTGATGGGACCGGCGGCGGCCCGCGCGGCTACGCGCCGTAGGGCGAGCCGCGATTTTTCAACTGCCGATAAAACAGCCCAGGCCGCGCAATGGTTCCGCTACGCGGGGACCGTGCGGCTTCAGTGCAGCCAGTGCGTCGTGGCTCCCTCGCGCCGCGCTGCCGCCGGCATCGGCGCGTCGTCGCTCATCATTTGCCGCAAGCTCGCGCGGGCGCGCCACAGGCGCGAGCGCACCGTGCCGACCGGCACATCCATCTTCGTCGCCGCCTCTTCGTAGTCCATGCCTTCCAGCCCCACGAGCAGCACGGCGCGGCGCTGCTCCGACGGCAGCCGGTCGAGCGCCCGGTCGAGATCGATAAGCTGCGGCGTTGCTTCCTGTGCCGGCTGCTGCCACAGCGTCGCTGCGACATCCTCGATCGGGATCTGGGTTCCCGCGCGCAGGGACGTGCGCACGATGTTGACGTGCTGATTGTGGAGGATCGTAAAGAGCCACGCGCGCAGATTGGTGTCAGGCTGCCACAGATGCGCTTTCTCGAGCGCGCGCAGGAGACAGCTCTGCACCAGGTCGTCGGCGTGGACGCGATCGCGCGTCAGCGCCATCGCATAGCGACGCAGGCGCGGGATCTGCTCTTCAAGAAGATTGCCAAAATCGGTCATTGTTCTGCTCCTGATTGCGCAATCAACCAGCGAGCGAACATAGACCCCTCTTGTAACGCCGTGATGTCGGGCCTGTGGCGTTATGTGAGGTTTCTGTAAGGTATTGTAACGAACCTCGTCTGATGGCGCCGCCGCGCCATCATGCGGAGAATTGCCATTCAGACCACGCCGTCCGCGCGCAGCTTGGCGATCGCGGCGGCGCCGTAGCCCAGCTCGTGCAGGACCTCGTCGGTATGCTCGCCGCGCTCGGGCGTGGCGGTCCTGAGCGACGAGGGCGTGCGGCTCAATGTCACGGGCTGGCCGACGAGATCGATGCGGCCGAGTGTTTCATGCTCGACCGGCTGCACGATGCCGAGATGCTTCACCTGGGGATCGGCGAACACTTCGTTCATGCGGTTGATCGGGCCGCACGGCACGCCGGCGCGGTTGAGGATGTCGATCCACTCGGCCGAATTGCGCGTCGCGGTCACTTCCTCGATGATCGCGTTGAGGCGGTCGCGGTTCTTGAGCCGCGCCTTGGGCGTGGCGTAATCGGGGTCTGTCACCAGACGCATCAGGCCGGTCGCCTCGCACATGCGCTTGTAGATCTCGCCGCCGGCCGAGGCGATGTTGATGTGGCCGTCCTTGGTGCGGAAGACGCCCGAGGGAATGCTGGTGGGATGATTGTTGCCGGCCTGGCCCGGCACTTCCTTGCTCATGAGCCAGCGCGTCGCCTGGAAATCGAGCATCGAGATCTGGGCGGCGAGCAACGACGACTTCGACGAACTGGCCTTCGCCCGACTCCTCGCGCTCCAGAAGCGCGATGAGGATGCCCATCGCGGTGAAGATGCCGGCAGTGAGATCGGCGATCGGCACGCCGACGCGCACCGGGCCCTGGCCCGGCAGCCCGGTGACGGACATGAGACCGCCCATGCCCTGCGCGATCTGGTCGACGCCGGGCCGCTCGCGATAGGGGCCGGTCTGGCCGAAGCCGGAAATGCTGGCATAGACGAGGCGCTTGTTGAGCGGCTTCAGGCGTCTCGTAATCGATGCCGAGGCGGAACTTCACGTCGGGCCGGTAATTCTCCACGAGCACGTCGGCATCGGCCACCAGCGCCTTGAGGATGGCGAGCCCTTCCGGCTTCTTCAGATTGAGCGTCATGGCCCGCTTGTTGCGGTGCAGGTTCTGGAAGTCCGGGCCGTGCCGGTCGCCGCCGAGGCCGCCGTCGCCCTCAGCCGACTCGACCTTGATCACGCGCGCGCCCCAATCGGCAAGCTGGCGCACGCAGGTGGGGCCTGCGCGTACGCGTGTCAAATCGATAACCTTGAACCGGGATAATGGGAGCTTGCTCATGATCGCCTCGCGCCATAACTATCCCTGGTCGGCGCGCGCGGGGCAAGGCTCTTGCCACGGTGTATGAGCAAGGGCTCTATCGCAACGCGCCTACCAAGGAAGGATAAGAGGCTGTCGGCCATGACCGATGACGCGCTCCACCACCATGTCGCAGTGCAGCATCCGACGGGGGATCCGGTTCCCATTCCTGCCGGCGAGTTCTGGCACATGATCGTGCCGTGGCTGGGCTATCTCTTCCTGGCGGCGGCGGGCATTCTCGGCCTTTTCACGGCGAGCGGTGCGCCGGACGATGCGACCTATGGTGCCGGCATGGCCCTCTTCGTCATCGCCGGCATTGTCATCGCCTGGCGCTTGAAGCGCCAGTTCGACGGGCGCGAGATCGGCTTCCTGCTGCCGGTGTCGGTCGATAACAGCGATTCCCTCTTCGTATCGATCGCCGTCCTCGGCGCACTCGGGCTGGTGGGGCTCGGCCTTGCCGCATCGGTCGGCGGCACGCTCTACAGCATCGGGGTCGCGCTCTTCATCGTCGCGGCGGCGCTTATCTTCAATGATATCAAGCGCTATTTCGATCGCCGCGACGCCGGCTGAGCGCTTGCTGCCGGCCAATCTTCTCTCGACCCCTCGGCCGGTTCCGGCTTAGGATCGCGGCGGGGAGGCGAAACGGATTGATGGATTTGGAACGTTTCATCCTCGAACACGGCGCGTGGTCCTATCTCGTTACTTTCGTCTGGACGTTCTTCGAGGGAGAGACCTTCGTCTTGCTGGCGGGCTTTGCGTCGGCACAGGGGTTGCTGAGCGCGCCGCTGGTGCTGATTGCCGCCTGGCTCGGCAGCTTCGCCGGGGATCAGTGCTATTTCTGGATCGGCCGTCATTTCGGTCTGCGCCTGCTGGCGCGCCGGCCCGAATGGCGCCGCCACGTCGATCGCGCGCTCGGCTGGCTGACGCGCTATGATGCCGCCTTCATCTTGACCTTCCGCTTCATCTATGGCATCCGCAACTTCTCGTCCTTCGCGCTCGGTATCAGCGCGATCGTGTGGCAACGCTTCCTGGTGATCAATTGCGCCGCCGCGCTGCTGTGGGCCTGTATCTTCATCGGCGTCGGCTATGTCTGCGGTCATGCCTTCGAGCGTATTCTGGGCCAGGTTGCGCACCGCTTCAGCATCGTGCTGCTCGCTGTCTTTGTCGTCGTGCTGGCGGGCGGGCATATCGTTCACAAGCTGCGGCTCTTACGCCGCAGGCGCGACGCGGAAACTGCGATGACGAGGCCGTGAGGGTGTCATGTTGAGAAGATCGTGTGTAAGGAAAGTAGTTGCCGGCATGGGGGCGCTGCTGCTCGTGATGGATGTGGCGGGACCGGCGGCTGCGGCGACCCCGTGCTTTCGCCCGGCCGACATCGAGGCCGAGCAGGCGATCATCTATCAGACCGAGCTTATGGTGCTCAGCGACACCTGCGGCGGCGATACCTACCGCGACTTCACCGTGCGCAACGGCAGCGAGATCAAGCTCTATCAGCAGGCGATGATGGCGCGCTTCCGCCGCACCGGCTCGCGCAGCCCGACCGGGAGCTTCGACAGCTACCAGACCCGGATCGCGAACGAGGTCGCCTTGAGCGACAGCCGCGAATTGGCGCAAACCGTCTGCAACCGCTCGGCCGACTTCCTGCAGGAGGCCAAGACCCTCGACGGTCCGCAATTCCGCCAACGCGTCGCGGCGCTGGCGGCCGAGAACGCCAAGGACTATCGGCGGTGCCGCTGATGCGCGCACGTGCGGCCGGCGCTTTTGCCGCGGCGCTTCTCGGCGCGGCGCTTGGCGTGCTCGCGCCCGGCGCGCGCGCCGACGCGCCGTTCAAGATCGGCGTCTTGAAACTGGCCTCCTCGGGGCCGGTCTTCATCGCCGACGCGCAAGGGTATTTCGGCGCCGAGGGTCTGACCGATACGCTCGTCTATTTCGATGCGGCCCAGCCGGTCGCCGTGGCGGCCGTGTCGGGCGACATCGATGTCGGCGTTACCGGCCTCACCGGCGGTTTCTATAACCTCGCCGGCAAAGGGGAGCTGCGCATCATCGGCGCGCAGAGCCGCGAGGAGCCCGGCTATCACCTCATCGCCTATCTCGCTGGCAATCGCGCCTTCGATGCCGGGCTCACCAGCCTCAAGGACCTGCCCGGCCATTCCGTGGCGGTGACGCAGATCGGCTCGACCTTCCACTACAGCCTCGGTCTGCTCGCGGAGAAGCTCAATTTCCCGCTCGACCGGGTGCACATCGTGCCGTTGCAGACGATGTCGAACGAAGCGACCGCGCTGACCGGCAACCAGGTCGATGCGGCGCTGCTGCCGGCAACGGCCGCCGATCCGCTGGTGCAGCACGGCAACGCGCATTTGCTGGGCTGGGTCGGCGACGAGACGCCGTGGCAACTGGGCGCGGTGTTCGCCGCGCGCAAGACCCTCACCGCACGGCGGCCGGCGGTCGCGTCCTTCCTGAGGGCCTATCGCCATGGCGTGCGTGATTTCTACGACGCGTTCCTGACCAAGGGTCCGGACGGCAAGATCAAACCCGGCGCCAACGCGCCGGCGATGCTGGCGATCCTTGCCAAATATACTGGACAGCCTGCCGATCGGCTCCAGGACGCGATCCCCTATGTCGATCCGCAGGGGCGGCTCCTGGTGCGCGACATCTATCATCAGGTCGCGTGGTATCAGGCCCAGGGGCTGGTCGCCAAGGGCCTCGATGTGGCATCGATCCTCGATTATTCCCTGATCATCTACGACAAGTAGCGCTCCCGCCGGGTGAGCCCCGCGGCGAGGGCCGCTCCCACGCCCGCCATCGCCGCCATCGCGAAATAGGCGCCGCCGCCGAACGCGCCATAGAGCCCGCCCGCCGCGAGCGCGGCGAGGCCGAAGCCGATGCCGCCGACGACGGCGGCATAGAGCGACTGCGCCGTCACCGCCCGCTCCGGGCTGACATGGCGCGCGATGAAGTGCATGGCGCCCAAATGCGCTGCGGCAAAACTCAGCGCATGGAGCGGCTGAAGCGCCGTCAGCGCCGGCACCGAGGTGGCGAGCGCGGTGGCGCTCCAGCGTACCAGCGCGCCGCCGCCGCCGATGACCATGAGCAGGCTCGGCCCGCATCGTCGCACCAGCGCCGCGCCGAAATAGAACAGCACGACTTCCGCGACCGCCCCCTCGGCCCAGAGCGCCGCGATGACGGCATCGCTCAGCCCCAGCCGCTGCCAGTAAAGCGTGCCGAAGGCATAGTAGACCGCGTGGCTCGACTGGATCAGCGTCGCGGCTGCGAGGAAGAGCATGAACCTGGTATCGACGAGGCTGCGCCACGACGCCCGCGCCGCGCCCTGGGCAACCGTCGCCACCCGCGGCATGAGGGCGCAGCATCCGGCCGTGAAGCCCATGGTAGCCAACAGCAGATAGAGCACGATGTCGGCCGCATGCCCCGACAACAGGCGGCCGGCGACGAGGGTCGCGAGAATGAAGGCGATCGTGCCCCAGAGCCGGACCCGCCCGTAATCGAGCCGCGCCCCGGCCGCCGCGGCCAGCGCCGATGAATCCGCCAGCGGCAGCAGCGCCGCGGTGGCCGCGGCGATGAGCGCGCTCGGCACGATGAGGGCGGTGAAGTCGTGCGCCGGCAGGCACAGGAGATACCCCGCCACCGCCAGCAGGGCGAGGATCGTCATGAAGCGGCGGCGGTCGTGTGCGCGGTCGGCCATGAGCCCCAAAGGCGGATTGGCGGCGACCCGGATCCATTGGCTCACCGCCAGGAGCGCCCCGATCTCGCCGGCACTGAGGCCGCGCGAGGCGAGCCACACCGGCCAATACGGGAGCTGCACGCCGGACGCGAAGAAGAACCCGGCATAGAAGAGCGAAAGGCGGAAGGCGGCGCTCACGCCCCCGACACTGACGAAAGCGGGGCCAAGCGCAACAGCAAGTTTTCAAGACGCTGGCGCGACCCCGGCGCCCAGGGGCTTGCGGCGCGGATGCGGAAATGCTTCGGTCGGGGATCGCCACTGAGGAGCGCGCCATGGATGCGACGGCCGGGCCAAGCTACGACATCACCAGCGCGGACATCGAATATCTGCGTCATGGCGACAAGCCGCTGCTGGCACGGCTCTACCGCCCCGTCGGCGCCCCCGGCGCGGTGCCGGCGCTCGTGGAAGTGCATGGCGGCGCCTGGACGAGCGGCGACCGGCTCAACAACGCGGTCATCGCGCAAGCGCTCGCGCGCGCCGGCAGCGTGGTGCTGTCGCTCGATTTCCGCATGGCGCCCGAGGGCGCGTACCCGGCGTCGATCGCCGATATCAATCTCGGCATCCGCTGGCTCAAGGCGCATGCGCGCGAGTTCGGCAGCCGCCCGGAGCGCGTCGGCGGCATTGCGAGCTCGAGCGGCGGCCAGCAATTGATGCTCGCGGCGATGAAGCCGCGCGAGCCGCGCTTTGCCGCGCTGACGCTCGCGGGTGCGCCGGCGGGCGATGCGAGCCTCGCCTTCGTCATCCTCTGTTGGCCCGTGGTCGATCCGCTCGCGCGCTATCGCATGGCGCAGGAGAAGAAGATCGACCGCTTCCTCAAGGCGCACGAGGCCTTCTTCGGCACCGAGGCGGCGATGGCCGAGGGCAGCCCGCAGCTCGTCCTGGAACGCGGCGAGAAAGTCGCGCTGCCGCCGGTGCTGCTGCTCCAGGGCACCAACGACGACAACCTCACGCCCGACATGGCCGACCGCTTCGCCGCCGCTTATCGCAACGCCGGCGGCGCCATCGCGATCGAGAAATTCGAGGGCCAGCCGCACATGTTCGTGACCAAGGATCCCACCACTCCCGCAGCGCAACGCGCCCTCGCCCTGATGCGGGACTTCGTCCGCCGCCACGGTTCGGCGTAGCGCGGCGACGAACTCGGTAGATGTCCCCTTAATCAAATAACGTGTCCGCATAATTCCAGGAGGAAGACATGGACAGACGTGATTTTCTGCAAGGTGCCACGCTCGCCGCTGCCGCGGGAGGGGCGGTGCTGGCCGCGGATGCGCCGCTGCCGGCGCAGGCGCAAGCCGCGGCGGTTGCCGCTGCGTCCCCTGGCGAGCCGCAGATGCGCCGCTTCGAGGAGCAGCGCTGGGTGCTCGACAATATCATTCATTCCGTCGGGCTCGATTGGGACCAGCCGCGCACGGTCTACTGGAACGCGCCCATCGGCTTCGACGGCGCCGCCGATTTCGCGGGCATTCGCCAGCGCGTGCAGAAATATGCCGACATCACCCCCGCCTTCGAGGCGACGGCGCGGCGGCGCCAGGCCAAGGCCGAAGCGGCCGAGGCGGAGGGCGACACGGTGACGGCGCGCGAAAACTACTACATGGCGACGATCCATTGGGGCGCGGCGCAATGGCCGATCGACGTGAACGACGAGAAGAACGTCTTCTGCAACAAGATGAAGCGCGACTGCTTCGGCAAATACGCCAAGCTCGCCGATCACAAGATCGAGGCGGTGTGGATCCCGTTCCAGGGCAAGGCGCTGCCGGGCTGGCTGCATCTCCCCTACGGCTATAGCGGCGGGCGCATTCCCGCTGTCGTGTCGATCCCCGGCATGGACAGCTTCAAGGAAGGCGGCGTCGCGCTCTATGGCGACCGCTGGCTCAATCGCGGCATTGCCGTGCTGGCGATCGAGGGGCCGGGGCAATACGAATGCCCGGTGCTGGGCATATATATGAGCGTGCCCGCCTGGGCGGAGGCGGCGAAGGCGTTCTACGAGTTCGCGGCGGCGCGGCCCGAGATCGATGCGCAGCGCATCGGCGTCATCGGCACCAGCTTCGGCTCCTTCGCCGGCACCATCAGCGCCGGCGCCGAGCCGCGCTACAAGGCCTGCGCGGTATCGGGCACGGCGCTCGAGCCCGGCTGGAACACCGTTTTCAACAAGGCTTCGCCCACCTTCAAGAAGCGCTTCATGTACATGTCGAACTTCACCGACGAGGCGAAATTCGACGCGTTCGCCAAGTCGCTCACCTGGGAGGGCTATGCCGAGAAGATCCGCATGCCCTATCTCTGCATCGCCGGCGAGTCCGACGAGCTCACGCCGCTCGCTGCCAGCGAGCGCTGTATCAAGGCCATTCCGGGGCCCAAGCGGTTCGTCGTCTATCAGGATTCGCGCCACTCGGTGGGCGGCGTGCCCTCGGCCAATCTCGGCCCCGCGCCGACCGGCCTCCAGGCCGATTTCATGGCCGCCGCGCTCGCCGGCAAGACCTTTCCGAGCGAGCGCTGGTTCGTCGACGCAACCGGCCACATCCACAAGACGGCGATCTGAGCGGCACGGCCTTCCTTTGACAAACCCAACCCCTGGAGCATGGTCCACTCGGATGGAATTGGCTCCCTCGTCCGTCACCCGCGGGCTTGACCCGCGGGTCCGGGGATTGCCGGGTCAAGCTGAATCATCAAGGCACGTCGTTCCCGCGAAAAGCGGGAACCCAGGGGCGAGCGACGTGCCGGATGCCCTGGATCCTCGCTTTCGCGAGGATGACGACGCGTTTCAACTTGCTGCGAACCGGCTCTAAGACGCCCGTTCATTCTGCTTGGACGCGCCCGTCATCACCGTCGGCGCTCCTTGGCTCATCTCGTCCGAGTCGTCGAGCCGCAGGCCAAACTTGCCTCTTGTACGTAAAGTGCGTATATAGCGCACAGCCTGCGCGAAGTGCGTCATGCCCGTTCGTCTCCTCCGGTTTTCTCCCGTTCAGCGCGTCCGATCGGTCGCGACAGGGGGGCGCACGTCCCGCGAAAGTGATTTTTTGTGCCGGGAGAGCGATCGGGAGTGCCGGGAAGGCGCGCCCTCGCACCATGGAAGTCGTGCTAAATCAAACTCTTGGTATCAGAAACGCCAGCGGCGGCGCAAATCCATGGGCAGCGATGGGCATCTTGCCTCAGGGTGCCACGGACACGTCGCGGGGAGCTTGCGCATCCCCTGCCTGACGCACGACACTTACCCCTGCATTTTTCGACAGGAGACTCGAAGCATGCCCGACGAGGCGAGGAAACCGGTGATCGACAAGGCCAAGCTGCCGAGCCGCCACGTCACGGTCGGGCCGGAGCGCGCGCCGCATCGCTCCATGTTCTACGCCATGGGCGTCACCGAGGAGCAGCTCAAGCAGCCGATCGTCGGCGTCGCCACCACCTGGAACGAGGCGGCGCCCTGCAACATCTCGCTGTCGCGCCAGGCCCAGGCGGCCAAGCGCGGGGTCGCGGCCGCCGGCGGCACGCCGCGCGAGTTCACCACCATCACCGTCACCGACGGCATCGCCATGGGCCATGCCGGGATGAAGTCCTCGCTGGTCTCGCGCGAGGTCATCGCGGATTCGGTCGAGCTCACCATGCGCGGCCATTGCTATGACGCGCTTGTCGGCTTCGCCGGCTGCGACAAGTCGCTGCCCGGGCCTGATGATGGCGATGCTGCGCCTCAACGTGCCGTCGGTCTTCATGTATGGCGGCACCATCCTGCCCGGCCGCTTCCAGGGCCGCGACGTCACCATCGTCGACGTGTTCGAGGGCGTCGGCGAGCACAGCGTCGGCACGCATGAGCGATGCCGAGCTGCACGAGCTCGAATGCAACGCCTGCCCGTCCGCGGGCTCGTGCGGCGGGCAGTTCACCGCCAACACCATGGCCTGCGTCTCCGAGGCGATCGGCCTGGCGCTGCCGGGCTCGGCCGGCACGCCGGCGCCGTTCGAATCGCGCGACGGCTATGCCGAGGCGTCGGGCGAGGCGGTGATGAACCTCCTGCGCCTGGGCCTGCGCCCGCGCGACATCGTGACGCGCAAGGCGCTGGAGAATGCGGCGATGGTCGTCGCGGCCTCCGGCGGCTCGACCAACGCCGCGCTGCATCTGCCGGCGATCGCGCACGAGGCCGGCATCGATTTCGACATCCACGCCGTCGGCGAGGTGTTCAAGCGCACGCCCTATATCGGCGATTTCAAGCCGGGCGGGCGCTATGTGATGAAGGACCTGCACGACGTCGGCGGCGTGCCGGTGCTGATGAAGGCGCTGCTCGATGGCGGCTATCTCCATGGCGACTGCATCACCGTCACCGGCCGGACCATCGCCGAGAACCTCAGGGATATCGTGGTGCGCGCCGGACCAGGACGTGGTGCGCCCGACTTCGGCGCCGCTCGCGCCGACCGGCGGCCTCGTCGTCCTCAACGGCAACCTCGCGCCGCAGGGCAGCATCTGCAAGGTCGCGGGCATGCAGGGCATGCAGCTCAAGTTCCGCGGGCCGGCGCGCTGCTTCGACCGCGAGGAGGACTGCTTCGCCGCGGTCGAGGCGCGCCAGTACAAGCCCGGCGACGTGCTCGTCATCCGCTACGAGGGACCGCGCGGCGGCCCCGGCATGCGCGAGATGCTCTCGACCACGGCGGCGCTCTACGGCCAGGGCGGCAGGCGAGAAGGTCGCGCTCATCACCGATGGGCGCTTCTCCGGCGGCACGCGCGGCTTCTGCATCGGACATGTCGGGCCCGAGGCGGCCGTGGGCGGCCCGATCGGCCTCCTGCGCGACGGCGACATGATCGTCATGGACGCCATCGCCGGCACGCTCAGCGTCGAATTGAGCGATGCCGAGCTCGCCGCGCGGCGCAAGGCGTGGCAGCCGCGCCGGCACGAATATCAGTCCGGCGCCCTGTGGCGCTATGCCCAGACCGTGGGCGATGCCGAGAAGGGCGCGGTCACCCATCCCGGCGCGCGGGCAGAAACCTTCTGCTATGCCGACATCTGACCTCGCGGAGGTCGCGGCGCGCTACGCCGTCGCCATCACGCCGGCGATGGCGGCGCTGATCGAGGGCGATCCGGCGCACGATCCGATCGGGCGCCAGTTCGTGCCGCAGGCGGCGGAGCTCGACCGCGGCGCGCACGAGCTGAGCGATCCGATCGGCGACCGCCTTCTGTCGCCGGTCAAGGGCATCGTGCACCGCTATCCCGACCGGGTGCTGCTGAAGCCGACGCTGGTCTGTCCCGTCTATTGCCGTTTCTGCTTCCGCCGCGAAGAGGTCGGGCCCGAAGGCGGGCTCCTGAGCGGGCCCGAGCTCGAGGCCGCCTTCGACTATATCCGCGCGCGGCCGCAGATCTGGGAGGTGGTCATCACCGGCGGCGACCCGTTCGTGCTGTCGCCGCGCCGGCTACGCGCGATCGTCGCGGCGCTCGACGCCATTCCCCATGTCGGCGTCATCCGCTTCCACAGCCGCGTGCCGATCGTCGCCCCCGAACGGGTCGATGACGCCTTGGTGGCGGCGCTTGGCGCCGAGACGGCGGTCTATGTCGCGGTTCACGCCAACCACCCGCGCGAGCTGACCGCGCCGGCGCGGGAGGCCTGCACCCGGCTGGTCAAGGCCGGCGTTCCGCTTCTGGCGCAGACGGTGCTGCTGGCGGGCGTCAATGACGATGCGGCGACGCTCGAGGCGCTGTTCCGCGGCCTCGTCGCCATGCGGGTGAAGCCTTATTACCTCCACCACCTCGACCTCGCTCCCGGCACCGACCATTTCCGCACCGGGCTGGCCACGGGCCAGGCGCTGATGCGGGCCTTGCGCGGCCGCGTCTCGGGCCTGTGCCAGCCGACCTATGTCCTCGATATTCCCGGCGGCCACGGCAAGGTGCCGGTCGGACCGTGCTATGCCCGACCGGGCGATGTGCCGGAGATTTGGTCGGTTGAAGATCCCTTCGGGCGGTTACCACCTTTACCCGCCGGAAGGACCGGCTTGAGCTCTCAGCCCGAGCGTGTTGTCCGGTTTGAAATCGTTGGATATAATGTAACGGGGATTTCAATCGGACCGGTGGCCAGGCTGTCCTGCGATGTTAAGAACGACCAGCATCACTCTGGCGCATAAGGAACATCGCCGCGACCGTCGTTACGCGGTGCCGGCGGTGTCCGTCACGATTCTCGACGGCGAGTACCAGGCGCTCAACTGGTCCTTGGGTGGCCTGCTGCTTCAGCACGCTCCGGCGGCTTCGGTCGGCGGCCATCTTAACGGCCGGCTCCGCGTCAGCGGTCGTGCCGACAGCTTCGACGTCACCGCCGAGGTGCTGCGCCGCAACACGCCGGAAGGTACGCTGGCCTGCCGCTTCGTCGATCCTTCGCCGGCGATGGTGGAGGCGCTCGACGGCGCCTTGGCGGCGCGGCTGCTGGGCCGGCGTTCGGCCGGGCGAGGCGCGGCCTTCGGCGCACTTCTCGCCGCGTCCCTGCTGATGGCGATGCCGCCGGCGCTCGCGGGGTCGCCCGGCGGCGCTACGCTCGTGCCGGGCGGATTCCCGCTGCCGGAGTTCCGGCTCAATTTCCCCGATCTTCTCTACGGTCCGCCGCCGTCCGGCTCGCCCGATCTGCAGATCTCGCTGACCTCGCCCGACAAGACCGTGCTGCAGTTCCTGTTCTCGCCGCGCTCGCAGTTCGCCTTCACCACCGATCCCGACACCCGGACCAGCCGCAGCTATGCCGGCGTTTCCTGGAATCTCTTTGAAAACAATGGTTTCTTCGGCAATCTTGGGTTGGCAGGCAGCTTCACGCAGCCCGGGGCGGAGGAGTTCTACCGCCACGATCTCGGACCGCCGCTGGCGCTCCACAGCACCTTCGAGTTCGGCTATGAGCTCGGCGCGGGGCACAGCCTGACGCTGTCGCTTGACCACGCCTCCGCGACCGATCTCTTCGGCGACCGTTACGACAACAGCAATTTGCGCCTGCGCTACGGCCTCAAGTTCTGAGACGGCGCCTCAAGGCGTGATCTCGCACCACACGGGCGTGTGGTCGGACGCCTTGTCGCGGGCGCGGGGCCCGCGGTCGATATCGGCGTCGGCGAGCCGGTCGGCCGCTTGCGGCGACAGCAGCAGATGGTCGATGCGCAAGCCCTCATCGCGCATCCAGCGCCCGGCCTGGTAGTCCCAGAAGCTGTATCGGTGCGGCTCGGCGTGATAGACGCGGAACGCATCGACATAGCCGAGATTGAGGATGGTGCGATAGCGCGCCCGCGTGTCCGGCTGGCACAGCGCATCCTCGCGCCAGGCGACGGGGTCATAGACGTCGTCGTCGGTGGGAACGACGTTGTAGTCCCCGGCGAGCACGCACGGCTGCTCGCTGTCGAGGAGGAGCGCGCGCGCGCGCCGCGAGCCGGCGCATCCAGGCGAGCTTGTAGGGGAATTTCTCGGTCCCGACCGGGTTCCCGTTCGGGAGATAGATCGAGGCGACACGCAGATCGCCGATGGTCGCCTCGAGATAGCGCGCCTGCTCGTCGCCATCGTCGCCGGGCAGGCCGCGCATCACCTCGCGCGCAGGCTCGCGCGACAGGATGGCGACGCCGTTATAGCTGCGCTGGCCCAGGCACTGCACGCGATAGCCCTGCGCCGTGATCTCCAGCGCCGGGAATTCGGCCTCCAGGCACTTGGTTTCCTGCAGGCAAAGGATGTCCGGCTTCGCCTCGACAAGCCACGCCAGCACATGCGCGAGCCGCGCCTTGACCGAATTGACGTTCCAGGTCGCGACCTTGACCAAGCCCGGCTCAGCCGACAGAGAACGAGTTGCCGCAGCCGCAGGACGACGCCGCGTTGGGATTGCGGACCTGGAAATAGGCGCCCATCAGGTCCTCGACGAAGTCGATCTCCGCGCCCTTGACGAGCTCGAGCGAGACCTCGTCGATCACCAGCTCGACGCCGTCGCGGGCAAAGACGAGATCGTCGTCCTGGCGTGCATCGTCGAAGCTGAAGCCGTATTGGAAGCCCGAGCAGCCGCCGCCCGAGACGGCCAGGCGCAGGAATGCCGTGGGCGTGTTCTCCTACCGTCTTGAGCTCGGCGATTCGCCGCGCCGCGCTCTCCGACAGGGTGACTTGCCAATCGGGCGGAATGCCGCGCCCTTCCGCCATGATACACTCCTTGGCCGTGCTAGACGGCGCCAGATGCCTTATCTGGTCAATATAACCCATTTGTCAAATCCCTCACACAAGCGCGCGAGGGGTGGCGGCATTGCAACACCGCGCGTGCCAGGACTAGTTTTCCGGCCCATGACGCCGGTGCCGCTTGCCCCCTATGCCTGCCATCCGGAGGAAAGCCGCGGCCGTCTTTACGCCGAGCCCGAGAGCCCGACCCGCTCGCCGTTCCAGCGCGACCGCGACCGCATCATCCATTCCACCGGCTTTCGGCGCCTGCAATACAAGACCCAGGTCTTCGTCTATCACGAGGGCGATCATTACCGCACCCGTCTCACCCACAGCCTCGAGGTGGCGCAGATCGCGCGCAGCATCGCCCGCGCGCTAGCGCTCAACGAAGATCTCGCCGAGGCGCTCGCTTTGGCGCACGATCTCGGCCATACGCCCTTCGGCCATGCCGGCGAGGAAGCGCTCGATGCGGCGATCAAGGCGTGGGGCGGCTTCTCGCACAACGATCAGACTTTTCGCGTGCTGACGCGGCTGGAGCGGCGCTATGCCGATTTCGACGGCTTGAACCTCACCTGGGAGACGCTCGAGGGTACGGTGAAGCACAACGGCCCGCTCGCGCGCGACCACCTGCCCTCGACGATCGCCGCCTATGCGGCCGAGCACGATCTGGCGCTTGCGTCCTGGCCCTCGGCCGAGGCGCAGGCGGCGGCGCTTGCCGACGACATCGCCTACAACAACCACGACATCGACGACGGCCTGCGCGCCGGGCTCTTCGCCGTGAAGGATCTGGCCGACGTGCCGCTCGTCGGGCCCGTCTTCGCCGAGGTCAGGCGCGCCATCCCGGCATCGAGGAGCCGCGCCTGGTACACGAGGCGATCCGCCGCCTCATCGACCGCATGGTGTCCGATGTCGTCGCCGAGACGCGCCAGCGCATCGCCGCAGGCGCGCATCGCCAGCGTCGGCGACATCCGCGCGCTCGGCGCACCGCTCGTCGCCTTCTCCGAAGCGATGCGGGCAAACGACCGCGCGCTCCGCGCCTTTCTCATGGAGCGCATGTATCGCCATTACCGCGTGAGCCGCATGGCGTCGAAGGCGCGGCGGATCGTCGCGCGAGCTGTTCGAGCTGTTCTGCGCAGAGCCGGTGTGCCTGCCGACGGAATGGCGGGCGCTCGCCGACCGGCCGGGGACGGCGGCGACGGCGCGGGTCGTTGCCGACTATATTGCCGGCATGACCGACCGTTTCGCGCTCGACGAGCATTTCCGTCTCTTCGACCGCTACGCGACGACGTGATGAATCTCTTTGCGCATTTCCGCACCGTCGTCGTCGGCGAGATCGAAGCGCTGGTGAATTCGGGCACGCTGCCGGCCTGGCTCGCGCTGGAGCGCGTCGCGGTCGAGCCACCGCGCGATCCAGCCCATGGCGATCTTTCCACCAACGCCGCGATGGTGCTGGCGAAGGCGCGCGGGCATGGCGCCGCGCGCGCTCGCGCTCCAGCTCAAGGAACGGCTCGAGCGCTCACGGCGATGTCGTCGCGGCCGAGGTCGCGGGGCCGGGCTTCCTCAATCTGCGGCTCGCCGATTAGCTTCTGGCACGCGCGGCTGGCCGAGATGCTGCGCGCCGGCACGTCCTATGGCGACTCGACGATGGGCGGCGGCCGAACCGGTCAATGTCGAATATGTCTCGGCCAACCCTACCGGGCCGATGCATGTCGGGCCACGGGCGCGGCGCCGTGGTCGGCGATGCGCTCGCATCGCTCCTGGCCAAGGCCGGCTTCGCGGTGTGCCGCGAATACTACATCAACGATGCCGGCGCGCAGGTCGATGCGCTCGCGCGCTCGCTCCACTGGCGCTATCGCGAAACGCTGGGCGAGGTGGCGGGCGCGATGCCGGAGGGGCTCTATCCCGGCGACTATCTCAAGGAGACCGCGCGCGTCGCTCATCGCACGCGACGGCGAGCGTTGGCGCGATGCGGCCGCGGCGGATTGGCTGCCCGTGCTGCGCGACTTCGCCGTTGCCGACGATGATGGAGCTGATCCGCACCGATCTCGCGGTGCTGGGCGTGCGCCACGATGTCTTCACCTCCGAGCGCGCGATCGTCGCGTCCGGCGCGATCGAGCGCGCGCTCGAGACGCTGGGCGAGCGCGGTCTCGTCTATGTCGGCACGCTCGACCCGCCCAAGGGCCTGCTGCCCGACGATTGGGAGCCGCATGCCGCTGACGCTCTTCCGCGCCAGCCAGTTCGGCGACGATGTCGACCGGCCGCTCAAGAAGTCGGACGGGTCGTGGACCTATTTCGCCGCCGACATCGCCTATCATCTCGACAAGTTCCGCCGCGGCTTTGCCGACATGATCGACGTGTGGGGCGCCGATCACGGCGGCCACGTCAAGCGCATGGCAGGCGGCGGTACGCGCGCTCACCGACGGCCAGGGCGCGCTCGACGTGAAGCTGTGCCAGCTCGTCAATCTCTTCGACCGCGGCCAGCCCGTGCGCATGTCGAAGCGCGCCGGCACCTTCATCACCTTGCGCGAAGTGGTGGACGAGGTCGGCAAGGACGTGTTCCGCTTCGTCATGCTGACGCGGCGCAACGACCAGGCGCTCGATTTCGATTTCGCCAAGGTGGTGGAGCAGTCGAAGGACAATCCGGTCTTCTACGTGCAATACGCCCATGCGCGCGCCTCCTCGGTGCTGCGCAATGCAGCCGAGGCGCTGGCAGTTCCGGCGTTGGCGCCCGCGGCGCTGGCCGAGGCGCCGCTCGAGCGCCTGGCCGACCGCGACGAGATCGCGCTGGTGCGTCTGCTCGCCCACTGGCCGCGGATCGTCGAAAGCGCGGCGGAGACGCACGAGCCGCATCGCATCGCCTTCTATCTGCACGATCTCGCCGCCGCCTTCCACGGCCTGTGGACGCGCGGCAATGACGATGCCGGCATGCGCTTCATTGTGGCCGATGCGCCCGAACTCACGCGTGCCCGGGCGGCACTGGTTCAGGGCGTCGCTCTGGTGATTGCGTCGGGGCTCGGCGTCATCGGCGTCGAGCCGGTCGAGGAGATGCGGTGATGTCGTTCCGCCTGGAGCTCGAACCAGAGGATTTGCGCCGCGGCGGCGGCAGCGTCGCCGCGCGCCGGTGGGGCATGATCCTCGTCGTCGTGATGATGGTGATGGTGGGCTCGGCGGCGGGGCTCTGGGCCGCTTATCGCGTCATCGGCCATCACGGCGGCACCGGGACCGTGCCCCTCATCCGCGCCGACGAGCAGCCGGTCAAGGTGCCGCCCGCCAATCCCGGCGGCCTGGAGGTGCCGGACCAGAACGTCTACATCCTCAACCACGACCAGCCGGCCGATTTGCGGGTAGAGCAGCTCTTGCCCCAGCCCGAGACTCCCCTGCCGCGGCCGAGTCCAGCCGAGCCCACGGTGACCGAAACTGCGCCGCCGGTGGCGGCACCGGTCGGTTCCGCGTCCGCAAGTGCCCCGATACCGGCCATGCCCGCCGTCGCGCCGCAGCCTGTGCCCATGTCCAAGCCGCCTGCACCCGCCACCGCGTCACCAGCCGCCGCGCTACCTGCCGTGTCCGCCGCCGCACCGGCGCTCGCTGCGGCCCCGGTTCCTGCGCCGCCGCCCACTCCCAAGGTGGCGGTAGCGGTGCCGCCATCGTCCGCGGCCCCGCCCGCGCGCAAGGGGGCCTATCGCCTGCAGGTGGGCGCGGTGCGTTCGACCGATGCGGCGCAGCACGAATGGGAGCGGTTGAAGCGGACCGATCCCGATGTGCTCGGCAAACTGAGCGCGGTCTCGGAGCGCATCGATGAAGGCGCACGCGGCGTGTTCTATCGCATCATCGCCGGCCCCTTCGCCGATGCGGCGGCGGCCGAGCATGCCTGCGACGAGCTGAAGCGGCACAAGGTCGGGTGCATACTTGTCAAGCCGTGAGCCGCTGGCTGCGATCTTCGGTGTCGCCGGCGCGGAGCTCGGCGCGGACGAGCGTGCCTTCTTCCGCGATTCCGATCCGCTGGGATTCATCCTTTTCGCCCGCAACTGCCTCGCGCCGATCCAGGTGCGGCGCCTCGTCGCAGGCTTGCGCGAGACGGTGGGGCGCGCGGATGCGCCGGTGCTCATCGACCAAGAGGGCGGGCGGGTCGCGCGGCTCAAGCCGCCGCATTGGCGCGACTACCCGGCCGCCGCCGCGATTGCGGCCCTGGGTGGCGCGCGGGCGCTGGAGGCAGCGCGATTGGGCGCGCGGCTCATCGCCGACGATCTCGCGCCGCTAGGCATTACGGTCGATTGCATGCCCGTGCTCGATCTGCCCGTCGCCGCCGCCGATCCGGTGATCGGCGACCGCGCCTATGGCACGACCCCGGCGCCGGTCGCGACGCTGGGCGCGGCCGTGTGCGCGGGGCTGCTGGCCGGCGGCGTCCTGCCGGTCATCAAGCATATTCCCGGGCACGGCCGGGCGCTCGTCGACAGCCATCACGCCCTCCCGGTCGTGACCGCCGATCGCGAGACGCTGGAAGCGACGGATTTTGCGCCGTTCCGGGCGCTCGCAGCGCAGCCTTGGGCGATGACGGCGCATGTGCTCTACAGCGCAATCGACGACGCCCAGCCCGCGACGCTGTCGCCGCGGCTGATCGGCACGGTGATTTGCGGTAGCATCGGCTTCGATGGGCTTCTCCTCAGCGATGATCTGTCGATGGCGGCCCTGCCGGGCGGGCTGGGCGAGCGGGCGACACGCGCGCTCGCGGCCGGCTGCGACGTCGTGCTCCACTGCAATGGCGCGAGGGACGAAATGATCGCGGTGGCGGCGGGCGCGGCATCTCTTGGACCTCCGGCGCGGCGCCGCTTGGACGCCGGCGAGGCTCGCCGCAGTGCGGCCCAAGAGCCGTTCGACCGCCGCGCTGGCCGGCTGCGATTCGCCGCGCTGATGGCCGGAGAGGGGTGATGGACCTCGATCTTCCCCGCCTGCTGCAGGACATCGCGGTGATGGCCATACCGGCGGTGATCGCCATCACGCTGCACGAGGCGGCGCACGGCTTCGTCGCCTACCGCTGCGGCGACGACACCGCCTACCGCCAGGGCCGCGTCACCTTCAACCCGCTGCGGCACATCGATCTCTTCGGCACGATCCTGCTGCCGCTTCTGTTGTTCCTGGTTTCCAACGGGCGCTTCCTCTTCGGCTATGCCAAGCCGGTGCCGGTAGCCTTCGCGCGGCTGCGCCATCCGCGCCGCGACATGGTGCTGGTGGCGGCCGCGGGACCCGCGATCAACGTGGCTTTGGCGCTGGTTTCAGGGTTTCTGGTGGGGGTCGTGCCGTATGTGCCGACCTTCATGAGCGAATGGCTCAAGGAAAATCTCTACGGCTCGGTCTTCATCAACGTCATCCTGGCCGTCTTCAACATGATCCCGCTGCCGCCGCTCGATGGCGGCCGGGTCGCGGTTGGACTCCTGCCCGAGGCCTTGGCCGTGCCGCTGGCGCGGACCGAACGTTATGGCATCCTGATCCTGATCGGCCTCGTGGTGCTGGTGCCGCTCATCGGCCACAGCGCCGGAGTCGATCTCAATTTGGTGGCCTACGTGATGGATCGGCCGGTAAATTGGATCCTGAGCGCGATCCAATGGGCGACGGGCGTGAGCTATGACTGAGACTGAGCCGTTCGAGCTGGCACGGCCCGAGCCTCCGCCGGAGACGGCGGACTTGGTCGTCGATCTCGAAGGCTACGAGGGGCCGATCGACATGCTGCTCACGCTGGCGCGCGAGCAGAAGGTCGATCTCACCCACATCTCCATTCTGCGCCTGGCCGACCAGTATCTCGCCTACATCACCGCGGCGCGCCGGCTGCGGCTGGAGGTCGCCGCCGACTATCTCGTGATGGCGGCCTGGCTTGCCTATCTGAAGTCGCGCCTTCTGCTGCCGCAGCCGCCGGCGCCCGATGAGCCCTCGGGCGCGGAGATGGCGGCCGCGCTCACCCATCAGTTGCAGAGGCTGGAGGCGATGCAGGAGGCCGGCGTCCGGCTCCTGGCGCGGCCGCAGCTTGGGCGCGACGTTTTCGCGCGCGGCACGCCCGAAGGCCTGCCGCGCATCCTGGTGCCGGTCTGGGACGTGACGCTTTACGATCTCCTGCGCGCCTACGGCGACGGACGCCAGCGCAAGGAGGGCGGCGATCCTCCACATCGCGGCGCCCGAGCTCTATTCGATGGACGATGCGCTCCAGCGCCTCTCGCGCATCCTCGGCCGCGTCCCCGACTGGCGCAGCCTGATGAGCTTCCTGCCGCCGGTCATCGACGGCGACAGCAGGGTGTGGCGCTCCGCCATCGCCGCCACCTTTGCCGCCAGCTCTCGAACTGGTGCGCGCCGGCAAGATGCAACTGCGCCAGGACGGCGCCTTCGGTCCCATCTATTTGCGCAGCCTGCCGGAAAGCCCATGACACCGGAAACCGATTCCTATCCCGATCATCTGCGCCTCGTTGAAGCGCTGCTCTTCGCCTCCGCTGCGCCGCTCGATGCGGACGGCATCCGCGAGCGTTTGCCGGCGGATGTGGACGTGGAACAGCTCCTGGCCGATCTGGAGGCGCTTTATCGCCCTCGTGGCGTCAATCTCGTGCGGGTCGCCAATGGCTGGACCTTCCGCACCGCGCCTGACCTGGCGCCGCGCCTCAGGCTCGAGCGCAAGGTCGCGCGCAAGTTGTCGCGGGCCGCGATCGAGACCCTCGCCATCGTCGCCTATCACCAGCCGGTGACGCGCGCCGAGATCGAGGACATCCGCGGCGTCGTGATCAGTAAGGGCACGCTCGACACGCTCATGGAGGCCGGGTGGATCATGCCCAAGGGCCGCCGGCAAACGGTCGGGCGGCCGGTGACGTGGGTGACGACCGAGGCATTTCTCATGCATTTCGGGCTCGGCGACGTAGGCGACCTGCCGGGCATCGACGAACTGCGCGCCACCGGCCTCATCGGCCCGCGTCCGGTGACGACGCTGCACGAGATCGCGCCGCCGCTGGAGGCGCCGTCGCCCGAGGAAGAACCCGAGGACGAGCGCGAAGACGAGACCATGGCGCACGACGACGTGGCCTGATCCGCGCCGCGACGGCTGGACGCCTCCGGGTCGCACACCCTATATGGAGAGTTATGAGGGCGGGCGCGCCGCGTTGCGGCTGCCCAGGCCTTCTGCCATGATCCGCGCCGCCGAGCGGGAGGCTCCTGTCGCTGTCGATGGACGAGGATGTTTGATTTCGCGTGGTCCGAGCTGGCGCTGATCGGTGTGGTGGCGCTCGTTGTCATCGGGCCCAAGGATTTGCCGCGCGTGATGCGTACGGTGGGCATGTGGGTGCGCCGGGCGCGGGCGATCGCACACGAGTTTCAAGGCAATATCGAGCAGATGGTGCGCGAGGTCGAGCTCGACGAAGTGCGGCGCGAGGTCGAGACCGCGACGCGCTTCAACTTCGAGGACGAAATCAAGAAAACCATCGATCCCACGGGCGAGCTTCACGGCGCCATGGCCGACCCGCTGCTGCACAACCCCATGGCCGATCCGCCGCCGGCGCTGCCGGCGCCCCCTGCGACCGAGGCCACGCCCGCACCCGCACCGATACCGGAGCAGCTCCCGTCGCCCAGCGAGGCGGAAGCCGCGCCGACGCATCATCCCGCATCCTAGCGAATGACCGACCGCGACCAGGAGCTTGAGGAAGGCAAGATGCCGCTTCTCGATCATCTGATCGAGCTGCGGCGGCGTCTCATCTATTCGGTGCTCGCCTTTCTGGTGATGTTCGGGCCGTCCTGGTATTTCAGCAAGGCGATCTACAACTTCCTGGCGCAGCCGCTCTACCACGCGATGGGGAACGAGCCGGGACGGCACCTCATCTATACCGATCTTACCGAGGCCTTTTTCACCGATTTGCGCGTGGCGTTCTGGGGGGCGTTCTGCCTTTCCTTTCCGGTGATCGCGACCCAGATCTGGCTCTTCGTCGCGCCGGGCCTTTTTCGCGAAGAGCGCCGCGCGTTCCTGCCTTATCTGATCGCCACGCCGCTGCTCTTCATTCTCGGCGGCTCGCTCGTCTATTACGTCATCTTTCCCGTGGCCTGGCGCTTCTTCCTGAGTTTTGAGACGCACGGCGGCAACGGCAATCTCCCGATCGAGCTCGAGCCCAAGGTGAGCGAGTATCTGACGCTGGTGATGCGCCTGATGTTGGCGTTCGGCCTAGCGTTCCAGCTGCCGGTGCTGCTGACGCTGATGGCCAGGGTCGGGCTGGTGAGTGCGAAGGGGCTTGCGGCAAAGCGCCGCTATGCCATCGTCGGCGTCTTCGTCGCCGCTGCGGTGCTGACGCCGCCCGACATCTTCAGCCAGGTCTCGCTGGCAGTCCCGCTCCTCGTGCTGTTCGAGATCTCGATCTATTGCTGCAAGCTCGTCGAAAAGAAGCGCGCCGAGCGCGAGGCCGCGGCCGAAGCGGCCGAAGCCGCGGAGCCGGACGACCCCTAGACCCGGAGCGCCGTCACACGTGTGTCCCGGCGTCGTTGCCATAGACGCGGGCGCGGGCCGCCGGATATAAGGGCGGCCCACATGCTCGACCTCCGCGCGATTCGCGAAAATCCCGACGCCGTTCGACCGCGGGCTGGCGCGGCGTGGTCTGTCGCCGCAATCGGGTGCGATCCTCGCGCTCGATCAGGCCTGGCGCGCGGCCCAGACCGAGGCCGAGCGGCTCCAGGCCGAACGCAACCGCATTGCCAAGGAGATCGGCGCCGCCAAAGCCAAGGGCGGCGACGCCGGCGACCTCCTGAGCAAGGTCGCCGACAGCAAGGCCCAGGAGGCGCGGCTCGAGGCCGAGGCGACGCGGCTGCGCGAGGCGATCGATGCGGCGCTGGCGCCCTTACCCAATCTTCCGGCCGAGGATGTGCCCGACGGCCCCGACGCCGCGCATAACGTGCTGGTACGCACCGTGGGCACACTGCCGCACTTCGCCTTCACGCCGCGCGACCACGTCGCCATCGGCGAGGGGCTGGGGATGATGGATTTCGCCCGCGCCGGCAAGCTCGCGGGCGCGCGCTTCGTGGTGTTGAGCCGCGAATCTGGCGCGGCTGGAGCGCGCGCTGGCGCAATTCATGCTCGATCTCCACACGCGCGAGTTCGGCTATACCGAGGTGTCGCCGCCGCTGCTGGTGCGCGACGAGACCGCGTTCGGCACCGGCCAGCTCCCGAAATTCGCCGACGATCTTTTCCGCACCACCACGGGCCTGTGGCTCATCCCCACCGCCGAAGTGCCGCTCACCAACCTCGTCGCCGACGCGATCCTCGAGGAGGACGCGCTGCCGCTGCGCTTTACCGCCGCGACGCCGTGCTTCCGCTCCGAGGCGGGCGCCGCCGGCAAGGACACGCGCGGCATGATCCGCCAGCACCAGTTCACCAAGGTCGAACTGGTCTCGATCGTCCATCCCGACCAGGCCGCCGCCGAGCACGAGCGCATGACCGCAGTGCGCCGAGGAGGTGCTGAAGCGTCTCGGGCTCGCCTATCGCGTCATGCTGCTTGTGCGCCGGCGACATGGGGGCGGCGGCGCGCAAGACCTACGACATCGAGGTGTGGCTGCCGGCGCAGAACGCCTATCGCGAGATTTCGAGCTGCTCCAATTGCGGCGACTATCAGGCGCGGCGGATGAAGCGCGCGCTTTCGCACCAAGGGCGAGAAGGGGGCCCGCTTCGTCCACACCCTGAACGGCTCGGGCCTCGCGGTCGGCCGCACCCTCGTCGCCGTGCTCGAGAACTACCAGTGCCCGGACGGCTCGGTCGCGGTGCCGGAGGCGCTGCGTCCCTATATGGGAGGGCTGAAGGCGATCGGCGGCAATGAGTGACGGGCCGATCGACCTTGCCGAAGCGCGCATCCTCATCTGCAACGACGATGGCATCGAGGCGCCCGGTCTCAAGCTTCTCGCCAAGGTGGCCCACACGCTGTCGCGCGACGTGTGGGTGGTGGCGCCCGAGCAGGAACAGAGCGGGGCGAGCCATTCGCTCACGCTCTATCGCCCGCTGCGGGTGCGCAAGCTCGGGTCGCGGCGCTTCGCCGTCGACGGCACGCCCACCGATTGCGTGCTGCTGGCGATCAACGTTCTTTTGGGCGACAAGCGCCCGGCCCTGGTGCTGGCGGGCGTTAATGCCGGCAGCAATCTCGGTGAGGACGTGACCTATTCCGGCACGGTCGCCGCGGCGATGGAGGCGACGCTGCTCGATGTGCCCGCGATCGCGCTGAGCCAGCATCACCAGGAGGGCGCCAAGATCGCCTGGACCACCGCCGCCGCCTGGGCACCCGATGTGATCCGCCGTCTCACCGCGAGGGCGTGGCCGCGCCAGACCCTGATCAACGTCAATTTTCCCGATGTCGCGCCCGAACAGGTGGCCGGCATCGCCGTCACGCGCCAGGGCTGGCGCAAGATCGGCGGCAATCTCAGCCAGCGGATCGACCCGCGCGGCCGGCCCTATTACTGGATCGGCCCGATGAACGAGGAGGAAGTCGAGTGCCAGCGCTGCGACCGGACGCGATACCGATCTCGGCGCCATCGGCGCCGGCAAGGTGTCGATCACGCCGATCTCGCTCGATCTCACCAACGCCGCGGCGCTGGCGGCGCTGCGGCAAGCGTTCCGGCAAAACCGATGAACGCGGAGAAGAACGAAAAACTGGCGCGTCTGGTCATGGAGCTACGGGGCGAGGGCGTGAACGACACCCGCATCCTGGGCGCGATCGAGCGCGTCCCGCGCGAGCTGTTCGTGCCGGCGTCCTTCGCCGAGCAGGCCTACGACAACGTCGCGCTGCCGATCGGCCACGGCCAGACCATCAGCCAGCCGCTCGTCGTGGCGCTGATGACCCAGGCGCTGGTGGTGAACGAGCGCCACAAGGTGCTGGAGATCGGCACCGGGTCGGGCTACCAGGCGGCGGTGCTGGCGCGCCTGTGCCGCCGCCTCTTCACCGATCGAGCGCCATCGCGCGCTCCTCAAGGAGGCGGAGGAGCGCTTTGCCCAGCTCCGCCTCAACAACATCACGGCGCGCTGGGGCGACGGCACCAAGGGCTGGCCCGAGCAGGCGCCGTTCGACCGCATCATCGTCACGGCGGCCGCGCCCGACGTGCCCGGCCACCTGATCGAGGGACTGGCCGAGGGCGGCATCCTGGTCGCCCCGGTCGGCGAGGAGCGGCGTGACCAGAAGCTGCTGCGGGTCACGCGCCGCGGCGCCTCCTTTGACATCGACGATCTCGGGCCGGTGCGCTTCGTCCCGCTGGTTGAAGGCCTGCCGCGGGAGACGCCGCCGAAACCACCGCGGCGGTGAGCGTGGTGGCCGCCACGGCTTGTCGCGGGGCGCCGGACGGCGGTAGACTCGGCCGAGGCTCGGCAAGGGGCGGGGCATGAGGCGCATCGGTCGCTCGGCTTGTTTCGCACTCGTGATGGCAGCAGCGCTGGCGCTCGGGACGGCGCACGCCGATGTCAACGGAACGAACGCCACCACGGCGTGGCGCAAGGCCGATAACTGCGCGAAGGCGGCGCTGCTGAAATACCCCGACTACACGCCCGAATCGAATGCCAAGCGCGAGGCCGCAAGGCGCGCATGCCTGCGCGATCATCGCCTGCCCGAACCGAACCCCGCCGCCGCTGCACAGCCCGCGACCGGGGAGAAGCCGTGACGGCGCGGCCGGGACTCCTCGCCCGCCTGCGCCGCACCGGCGCGGTCATCGCCATCATCGCACTCCTCTGGCAATTGGGCTTGCCGGTCGGCGTCGGATCGGCCGCGCCGTGGCCCGGCGGCATGGCGCTCTGCCACGCTGGCGGCACGGCCGCCGATCGGGCGGCACCGGCGATGCCCGGCGCGCCGGACCACGCCTGCCAGTGTCCCCTGTGTTTCCTGCTGCAAGCCGGCAGTGTCTCGCTTGCGCCTCCCGATGGCGTGAGCCTCGCGGTCGCGTCCGTGCGGCTCGCGCCATCATTGCCCCGGCTGGTGGTCGTGCATCTCGCGCAGACTGCCGGCGTCATCGCCCAGCCTCGCGCCCCTCCCGCATCCGTCTGAAGAGCGCGTTTCCGCCCGGCATCTCAGCGCGCTGCCCGAGGCAATGCGGCTGGGCGCACCGTCACGACGGAGGTAGGGTTGCAATGAGCGTAAAGAAGAATCTGCTGATCGGCCTCTTGGCCTTTCTTGTCATCGTTGGTGCCCTGGTGTTCATGGGCGGCCTCTGGCCCGGGGGCAAGGGGGTCGAGCGGCTGAGCGCGGTCGCCATCGGCGGCCCGTTCACGCTTGAGGCGAGCGATGGGCGCACTGTCACCGATGGCACCTATCGCGACAAGTGGCAGCTCATCTATTTCGGCTATACGCTTTGCCCCGATGCCTGTCCCACCGCGCTCAACGACATCGCCGGCGCGATGCAGCAACTGGGTCCGCTCGCGGCCAAGGTGCAGCCCATCTTCATCACCGTCGATCCCGCGCGCGACACGCCGAAGGTCATGGGGAGCTTCGTCAAGGCGTTCGACAACCGCATCGTCGGTCTCACCGGGACGCCGGATCAGATCGCCGCGGCCGCGCGCGCCTTCCGCGTCTATTACGCCAAGGCGCCGGACAAGGACGCGCCCGACGGCTACCTGATGGACCACAGCTCCGTCATCTACGTGATGCGTCCGGGCGACTTCCACTTCGTCGCCACCTTCACCAACGACACCACCTCCGATGAGATGGCGCAGCGCCTGCGCCTGCTCATCGCCAATTCCTGAACGCGAAGGAAGGAAGAGATCATGCTGCGCCTATCGCTTCTCGCCGCTGCCCTGGTCGCGGGACTGGCCGCGTCGGCCGCGGCGCAAGGCACGCCGTCCGCGATCGCCGTGACCGACGCCTGGGCGCGCGCGACGCCGCCGGGCGCCAAGACCGGCGCTGCCTACGTCACTGTTGCCAACAAGGGGACGGGCGACGACCGCCTCATCGGCGTGAGCACGCCGGTGGCCCGGCAAGCGCAGGTTCACACCACCATCAACGACAATGGCGTCATGAAGATGCGCCCCGTTGCGGCGCTCGACGTGAAGCCCGGCACTTCGGTGTCGCTGAAGCCCGGCGGCCTGCATGTGATGCTGATGGGCCTCAAGGCGCCGCTGACGCAGGGGCAGAGCTTTCCGCTCACCCTGACCTTCGCCAAGGCCGGCAAGATCGAGACGACGGTTAAAGTCGCGAAGGCCGGCGCAATGAGCGGCATGGACATGGGCGGTGCGGGGATGAAGATGGAGGGCATGTCGGACAAGGCGATGGGCGCCATGCCGCAGAAATGATGGCATGAAGCCGGCGGCGGGGATAAGCGAATCGGATGTGGCCCCGGCGCCGTGGTGGCCGGGCGTCGCCGTAGCCCTGCCGCTCTTCGTCGCAATCGTCGCCGGCGCGCTGTTCCTGATGCGCGATCAGCCGGAAGGCGTCCATGTCATCAACGCCGAAGATCAAGCCGCGGTCGCGCGCGGCGCGGCGATCTATGCCGCCAACTGCGCTTCCTGCCACGGCGCCCATCTTCAGGGCGAGGCGGGATGGCAGGTGCTGGGGCCCGACAAGATCATCCACGCGCCACCGCAGAACGAGACCGGCCACACCTGGATGCACCCCGACGAGGAGCTTTTCCACGACGTCAAATACCGCGTCGTCGGCGCCATCCCGCCCGGCTACGTCTCGAGCATGCCGGCCTTTGCGGGACGGCTCAGTGACGGCGACATCCTGGCGGCTCTGGCCTTCATCAAGCGAAGCTGGCCGGTCGGCGTGCGCGCCTACCAGGCGATGCTCAATCCCGACGATTCCGGCATGCCGCAGGAGGCAGTGGGCGGCACCTGGTCGCTGCCGGCCGATTGCGGCTCCGAGCCGGTGTGGTCGACGCCGCGCATTGCCGCCCCGGCGCGGCCGTGACCGGACGAACACGGCGCGGGAAAATTTGACCGTTGATTGTCGAAACTTCGCGCCGTGGCATAGACTGCGGCCGACATGGCGCGCTTTGCGGTATTTGCGTTCCTTCTCGCTGTGACGGCGGCCCTGCTCCAAGGGTGCGACCGTGTGGGTCCGCCGGCGCCTTTCGAGCTTCATACCCATGGCGGCGCGCCCGCGCTGAGCGAGCCAGTGCCGGTGTCGCACCCCGACCGCATCGTCGTGGCCAGCGGGGACACGCTCTATGGCGTGGCACGGCATTATGGCGTGCCGATGCGGGCGATCATCGATGCCAACAGGCTGACGCCGCCCTTCCGTCTCGCCGCCGGCACGCGCCTCGTGCTGCCGCAGGTGCGCACCCATCTGGTGCGGCCGGGCGACACGCTTGCCGGCGTGGCGCGCCTTTATGGCGTCGATGCGAGCACGCTGGCGCAAACCAATCACCTCGCGCCGCCCTTCATCATCCGCACCGGCACGACCCTGGTCCTGCCGGCCTCGGTCGAGGCTGCCGCCGCGCCGCCGCCGCCGCGACAGGTGGCGAGCCTGCCTCCGGTGGGGCCGCCGGTGGCGATCACTGCGACGCCCCTTGCCGTGCCCGCACCGGTGCCGGGGGAGCTGACACCCAAACCGGCGCCGGCCGAGTCCACCCCGATCCCGTCACCGCCCGTGCCCGAGAAGGCGGAGGCGGCGAGCCCGCCGGCACCGCCGGCCGCGACCAAGCCGGCCGAAGCGACTGCCGCGCTAAGGCTGCCGCCGGGGCCGCCGGGCAAGGGGTTCGTGTGGCCCGTGCGCGGCCGCATCATCGCCGCCTATGGCGCCGGACCACAAGGCACCCACAATGACGGCATCAACATCACCGCGCCCGAAGGGACGCCGGTGCTGGCCGCCGAGGGTGGCGAGGTCGCTTATGCCGGAAACGAGCTGCGCGGCTACGGCAATCTCATCTTGATCAAGCATCCGAACGGCTTCATCACCGCTTATGCGCATAACGAGACGCTCTTGGTGAAGCGCGGCGACCGAGTCGCGCGCGGCCAGCCCATCGCCAAGGTCGGCGCGACCGGCGCGGTTAGCGAGCCGCAGCTTCATTTCGAGGTGCGGCGCGGCAGCCGCGTGCTCGATCCCGACGACTACCTTCCCGCTCTGGCTGCAACCGCGCATTAAGCCTGACGGCAGCGATTTTCCGGCCGGTCAAGCCTTCGTTAACCACCAGCGCCGATGATCATGGATCGCGTGCAACCATAAATCCGTTGGGAATTTATTCACCATGGGCGCACCAGTCACGATTGCGGACGCGCGCCTGGCTCTGCTTTACGAGTACTGGCGTCGCAAGAAGGGCCGGCAGGCGATGCCGTCGCCCGACCAGATCGACCCTGCGGAACTTCCCAAGGCGGTGCAGCCCAACCTGATGCTGCTCGATGTCATCCGGGACGCCGGCATGGTGCGCTTTCGCTACTGCCGCGTGGGCGGGGTGTTCTGGCGCGCGGGCGGCAACGATCCCGCCGGCCAGTACGTCGACGAGATCTTGCCGCAGACCGCCGGCTATCGCGACTATGTCGTCGGCATCTACCGCGAGATGGCCGAGACGATGCGCCCGATGTACACCGAGAATTCCTTCATCCTGCACCACGGGCAGAGCGACCCGATGTCGACCAAGCGCGTCAGCCTGCCGCTGTCACGCGACGGATCGAGCGTCGCCATGGCACTTGCTGCGCACGTCTTCGATTATGGCGCTGCCGGCAACAGC
Organism: uncultured Alphaproteobacteria bacterium; assembly: GCA_963832575.1. Taxonomy (GTDB): domain Bacteria; phylum Pseudomonadota; class Alphaproteobacteria; order ATCC43930; family CGMCC-115725; genus DATJLY01. The sequence goes on along the minus strand of CAWHUT010000004.1, from coordinate 583,373 downwards.
GACGCCTTTGCGCTCGTCACCGGCCTTAGGGAAGGCGTGCGGACGTTTCTCGACTGAGTTCAGGCCGCGGGCGTCGACGGCTCGCGCGTGCTGAGCGCAATGAAAAGCCGGCCTTTGCGGTTGAGCGTGAGGTCCGGATTGGTCATGCCGTGCGACTTCAAGACGAAGAACTGCGCCCGTAGGGGGTCGTACTTTCCACCGCCATTCTTCTTTTGCGCTTCATCGATGCGCCGTTCTGCTTCGCCCATCTCGCGCAGAATCAGCGAGGCGAGGCGGTCGGTCACACCCATGCTGCGCAAATCCGCACGAAGTTCTGCAATCGTCAGGTCCTCAGGCTCTTTCATTTCTCCCCCGTACCTTCCGCTTCATGTTACGGGCACGCATGCCGTCATGCCAGGGGAACGTTCGAGGAATGCAGCGCGTGCGCACGCAGGAAACGCCCGTTATTCGGGCAATCCCGCCTCGTGCATGGCAGCTATGAACGGAGCGAACAAGGGTGGCGGCACGCCCATGTGCCGCGTTCTCTCGCCGAGCGAGAAGGTGGGATCGGCAGCGATGATTCGTTGCGCGACTTCGTGCGCTTCGGCGTTGCGCCCCAGCCGCACGAGTGCGGCGGCATAGAGCGCCTCGGCCATCGGGAACTGCGGATTGATGTCGGCAGCACGGCGCGCGGCATCGGCGGATTCGGCGAAGCGCCCGGCCTGGAAATGGGCAATCGCAAGCGCGAGGTTCGGCAGGAAGCTCATCGGATCGAACGGGCTCAATCGGCGCGCCAGCTCCGCCCGCTCGACGGCGAGGTCGATCTGCCCGATCCAGGCGAGCGTCACGGCGCTGGCGCCGAGCGCGATGTTGTTGGACGGACTGAGCGCCAAGGCGCGGTCGAACAGCCGCAGCCCGGTGGCGCCGTCATTGCCGATCTGCGAGAGGACGAGCCCGGCCAAAGCGAGCGCCGTCGCATCGTCGCTGCCGAGCGCGATTTCGGCGCGGGCATTGCGGATGGCCGCGTCGCGATCTTCGTCGGTGCCGCCGGGGGTGCCGTAACGTGTGCGATAGCCCAGCGCCATCAGCGCATGCGCGCCGGCACAATGGGGATCGAGCGCGAGCGCCCTCTCCAGGAACCCGATCGCTTGCGTGGCATCCTCATGGGTAATGGTCGACAGCAACGCCAAGGCGCGCATCTTGAGATCATAGGCATCGAGATTCTCGGTCCGCTTGCGCGTCACCCGCTCGATCTCGGCATGGCGCAGGCTCGGCTCGATGGCGCCGACGACGCTCAGCGTGATCTCGTCCTGCAGCGCGAAGATGTCGTCGAGCGGGCGGTCGTAGCGTTCCGCCCACAGATGCCGGCCGGTCGCGGCCTCGATGAGCTGGCCGGTGATGCGGACGCGGTTGCCGGCCTTGCGCACGCTTCCTTCGAGCACATAGCGCACGCCGAGCTCGCGCCCGACCTGCTTCATGTCGACGACCTTGCCCTTGTAGACGAAGCTCGAATTGCGGGCGATGACGAAGAGCCACTTGATCCGCGCGAGCCCGGTGATGATGTCCTCGACCATCCCGTCGGCGAAATAATCCTGCTCGGCATCGCCGCTCAAGTTGGCGAAGGGCAGAACGGCGATCGAGGCATTGGCGGAGAGCGGGCGCTCGGCAGCGGCGGGCGCCGCGACCGTTCCGTCGGATGGATCGATGCGAAAGACGCGGATGGGACGGGCGATGTTCTTGAGCGGCGGCTCGCCGATATCGGTGAACTGGGCGGCGACCTTGCCCTCGACCTGGCGCCAGGCGTCTTCGGATACGCAGATCCCGCCCGACGGCGCGATGCCCTCCAGGCGCGCGGCGATGTTGACGCCATCGCCCAGGATGTCGTCGTCCTCGACGACGATGTCGCCGAGATGAATGCCGATGCGGAACTCGATCCGCTGCTCCGGCGCCACGGCGGCATTGCCGAGCGCGATGTCGCGCTGCATCTCGATGGCCGCGCGCGCGGCATCGACGACGCTGGCAAACTCGACGAGGAGGCCGTCGCCGGTGGTCTTGACGATGCGGCCGTGATGGCGCGCAAACGCGGGGTCGATCACTTCCTGGCGCAGCGATCTCAGACGCGCCAGCGTGCCTTCCTCGTCGGCGCCGGTAAGGCGGCTGTAGCCCGCGACATCGGCGGCAAGGATCGCGGCGAGCCGCCGCGGCACGTACTGCTCCGCCACTCCGTTCTCTCCCCGATAGGACCCATCCCAGTCTAGCACAGGGGCGCGCGCCGCGCCTGCCGTCAGCCCATTGCCGGACACCCGGCCAAGCGCGTAGGCTCAAGCCCGCACCGTCGCCTCAGGGAGTTCCCGCCATGGCCCCGGATACCGCCTTCGCGCTCGCCTCGCGTTTCGTCGATCTCGACACGATGCCCTGGACCGATACGCCCAATCCCGGGATGAAGGTCAAGGTCCTCTACCACGATCCCGCGACCGGCCTCTTGACCATCCTGTCCAAGCTCGCGCCCGGCGCCGGCATCCCCGAGCACACGCATGAGGACCTCGAGCAAACCTACGTGCTCGAAGGCTCGCTCGTCGATGACGAGGGCGCCTGCACCGCCGGCAATTTCGTCATTCGCGCCAAGGGCAGCCGCCACGCCCCGGTCGCGCCCAACGGCTGCACCATGCTCGTCTTCTTCATGAAGCCGACCGCATCGCTGCGCAAGATGCTGGAAAAGGGCGCGTGAGGAACGACACCCCGCGACGGCGGCGCTAGTCGAGCTTCTTGCCGAGCCGTCCGGCGAGGTCCTGGATGTATTGCCAAGCGACGCGGCCGGACCGCGCGCCGCGGGTGATCGCCCATTCCGCCGCCTCGGCCCGCATCGTTTCCGGTTCGAGCGCGAGGCCATAACGCGCGGCATAGCGGCGCACCATCGCTTGGTAGGTCTCCTGGTCGCAGGCGTGGAAGCCAAGCCACAACCCGAAGCGGTCGGACAAGGCGACCTTCTCCTCCACCGCCTCGCCGGGATTGAGCGCGCTCGAGCGCTCGTTCTCGATCATGTCGCGCGACAGGAGATGGCGCCGGTTGGAGGTCGCATAGAACACGACATTATCGGGACGTCCCTCGATCCCGCCTTCGAGCACGGCCTTCAGGGACTTGTAGCTCGTATCCTGCTGGTCGAAGGAGAGATCGTCGCAGAACAGCAGGAACCGCCGCGCCGCCGCGCGCAAGCAGCGTGAGGAGCCGCGGCAGGCTGGTGATGTCCTCGCGATGGATTTCCACCAGCGCCAGCGCCTGCGGGGCGGTGTCGTTGATCGCCGCGTGCGCCGCCTTGACCAGCGAGCTCTTGCCCATGCCGCGCGCGCCCCACAGCAGCACGTTGTTGGCGGGCAGGCCCTGCGGCGAAGCGGCGCGTGTTGTCGATGCAGGATGTCGCGCACCCGGTCGATGCCCTGGAGGAGATCGAGGTCGACCCGGCTCACGGTCGCCACCGGCTCGAGCCATTCGCGGTCGGCGTGCCACACGAAAGCATCGGCCGCCGCGAGGTCCTGGCGCGGCGGCGGCGGCGGCGCGAGCCGGTCGAGCGCGTCGGCGATGCGCAGCAGCAGGGGCGCGAGGGGCGGAGCTGGCGGTCATCGAAACGGGCGTTCCGGGCGCTGCGAACGGGCGCCGAGCCTATAGGCTAGAAGCTCTTCCGGCGTCAATCGCGCAGCGCCGACTCGCGCGCTGCGCACGTTCTCGCGCCGTTCTTGCTCTTTGCCGGCAAGTCCAGTACAAGCGCCGCTGATCGAGCCCAGGAGATCAGCGATGTTCATCACGCCGGCCTTCGCGCAGGCGGCTGGAGCCAGTCCGCAGGACACGCTGACGACGTTCGTCCTGCCGATGGCGCTGATCTTCGTCGTCTTCTACTTTTTCATGATTCGGCCGCAACAACAGAAGACGAAGCAGTTGAAGGCCATGCTCGAGGCGCTGCGGCGCGGCGATCGCGTGGTGACGGCGGGGGGCATCATCGGCACCGTGGCGAAGGTCGATGGCGATCAGGAAGTCGTGGTCGAGATCGCGGAGAATGTGCGCGTCAAGGTCGTGCGCAGCACCATCACCACCGTCCTGGCCAAGCCCGAGCCCGTCGCCGCCCGGAAAAAGGACGAGGCCGATTCCGATAAGAAGAACGAGGCCAAGACCCCTGAGCCCATCGGCGGCCGCGCTCATGGGCGTCGGGGACAAGCTCAAGAGCTGGCTGAAGCGCTGAGCCGGCGGGCCGCGAGAGGCGCGATGCTCTATTTCCAGACCTGGAAGGTGACGCTCATCCTGGCGGTGTGCGCGTTGGGCGTGATCTTCACGCTGCCCAATCTGTTCTCGCCGGCCGCTGTCGAGCTGGCCGAGCTGGCTCCCGAAGAAGCAGGTGGCTCTCGGCCTCGATCTGCGCGGCGGCTCCTATCTGCTCTACTCGGTCGACATGAGCTCGGTCGCAGAAGGACGAGCTCGACAACCTCCTCGACGAGCTGCGCACTCAGTTGGTCGGCCGCGCAAGATCGGCTATACCGGGCTCGCCGTCGACGGCGACCATGTCGCCTTGGTGCTGCGCGATCCCGCCAGCGCCGATGCCGTGCGCGCCATCGTGGAGAAGATCGATCCGGCCCTGGAGGTGACGGTGCGGCGCCGGCGGCGCGGTCGCCGTCCGCGCCAGCACCGCGGCGCTCACCGCGCGCCAGGCATCGGCGGTGTCGACCAGTCGATCGAGATCGTGCGGCGCCGCATCGACGAGACCGGCACCAAGGAAGCCACCATCCAGCGCGTCGGCGACGACCGCATCCTCGTCGAGCTGCCGGGGATCGACGATCCCGAGCGCGTCAAGTCGCTCATCGGCAAGACCGCGAAGATGACCTTCCAGCTCGTCGACGCGAACGCCTCGGCCGAGGATGCCGAGCACGGGCGGGTGCCGCCCGGCGATGTGCTGCTGAAGGGCGCGGTCGATCCGCGTAACCCGCACGGCGCGTCCCGGCAACTATGTCGTGCGCCGGCGCGTGATGGTCAGCGGCGACACGCTCACCGACGCCCAGCCCAGCTTCAACAACAGCGAAGCCGGTGGTGAGCTTCAAGTTCGATGCGGTCGGCGCGCGCCGCTTCGCCGACGCGACGCGCGAGAATGTCGGCAAGCCCTTCGCCATCGTGCTCGACAACCAGGTGATCAGCGCGCCGGTGATCCGCGAGCCGATCCTCGGCGGCTCCGGCATCATCGAGGGCAGCTTCACCGTGCAGTCGGCCAACGACCTGGCGCTGCTGCTGCGCGCGGGCGCGCTGCCGGCGCCGCTGACCATTCTCGAAGAGCGCACCGTCGGTCCCGATCTCGGCGCCGATTCCGATCCATGCCGGCGCGCTCGCGAGCATCGTCGGGATCGTCGCTCGTCGTCGTTTTCATGGTGGTGTTCTACGGGCTCTTCGGCGTCTTCGCCGACATCGCGCTGTTCTTCAACCTGTGCATCATGATGGCGTGCCTGTCGCTCCTCGGCGCGACCCTGACGCTGCCCGGCATCGCCGGCATCGCGCTCACCATGGGCATGGCGGTCGACGCCAACGTGCTCATCTACGAGCGCATCCGCGAGGAGCTGCGCGGCGGCCGCTCGATCATCTCGTCGCTCCAGGCCGGCTTCGAGCGCGCCTTCGGCACCATCCTCGACAGCCACGTGACGACGCTCGTCGCCGGCGCGCTGATGTTCTGGCTGGGCGAGGGGCCGATCAAGGGCTTCGCCGTGACGCTTGAGCCTCGGCGTGCTCACCTCGCTGTTCTCGGCGATCCTGGTGACGCGGCTGCTTATCGTCACTTGGCTGCGCCGCACCAAGCCCAAGACTGGTTCCGATCTAGGCCCCGTCCGATGTTCCGCCCGCTCATCGTCATCAAGCATATCCCCAATATCGACTTCATGGGGCTGCACAAGCTCGGCTTCGCCTTGTCGCTGGTGATGACGCTGGGCTCGATCGTGCTGTTCATCGTGAACGGGCTCAATTACGGCATCGACTTCAGCGGCGGCACGATCATCGAGGCGCGCACGCTCAACGGCCCGGCCGATCTCGCGCAAGATGCGCGCCGACCTCGACAGTCTCGGGCTTGGCGATGTGCAGCTTCAGGGTTTCGGCGCGACCGACCGATGTGCTCATCCGCCTGCAGCGCCAGCCCGGCAGCGACCAGACGCAGGAGCAGGCGGTCACCAAGGTGAAGGCGAAGCTCGGCAATACCGTCGAGTACCGCCGCACCGAGGTGGTCGGCCCGACGGTGGGGGCCGAGCTCATCCGCGCCGGCGTCATCGCCACCGTTCTCGCGCTGGTCGCGATCATGGCCTATGTGTGGTTCCGCTTCGAATGGCAGTTCGGCGTCGGCGCCATGCTGTCGACGCTGCACGACACGCTGACGACGGTCGGGCTCTTCTCGCTGTTCCAGATCGAGTTCAACCTGACCACGCTCGCCGCGATCCTGACCATCGCCGGCTACTCGATCAACGACACGGTGGTGATCTATGACCGCGTGCGCGAGACCATGCGGCGCCACCGCACCATGGATTTCCGCACCCTCATCAACAAGAGCCTCAACGAGACGCTGTCTCGCACCATCCTCACCGTCACCACGGTGGCGCTGGCGGTGGTGTCGCTGCTCATCTTCGGCGGCGAGGTGTTGCGCGGGTTCAGCATCGCGATGTTGTGGGGCATCGTGGTCGGCACCTATTCCTCGCTCTTCATTGCCGCCCCGCTGCTCTACTACATCCGGCCGAAACGGGGCGCGCACGCGGCCTCGGACGCGGTCCCGGCGGAGCCAGAAAAGGTGACCTGAGCGTGGACGTCACGCCGCTCATCCCGGCCGACCGGCAAGTGATCGAGAGTTATGGCCCGTCGAGCTTCCGTGTGAGCGGCGTGGCCTACGAAGGCGCGATCCTGGTCTTCCCCGAGGCGACCGAGACATGGCCGGGCGTCACGCGCTTTGCCGACCTCACGCGCGACAGCTTCGCCGGCGTCATCGCGCATGGCGGGGTCGAGATCCTGCTCGTGGGCTGCGGTCCGCGCATGGAGCCCATGCCCAGGGAGTTGCGCGCGCACTTGCGTGCCGCCGGCATCGTCGTCGATACGATGGACACGGGCGCGGCCTGCCGCACCTACAACGTGCTGCTGGCCGAGGATCGCCGCGTCGCCGCGGCGCTGTTGCCGGCGGGTTGAGCGCCGCTGCCGCTCAACCGCGGCCCGGCGCCACCGCCTCAACCTGCGACGTGCAGGCCGGGCACCGCGTCGCCTGCAACGGGATCAGGGTCAGACAATAGGGGCAGCCGCGCGAGGTCGGGCTGGGCGGCGGCGGCGTGCGGCGCAGCCGGTTGATCCCGCGCATCACCATGAACACCGCGAAGGCAACGATGATGAAATCGATGACGGTGTTGATGAAGAGGCCGTAATTGATCGTCGGCGCGCCCGCCGCCTTGGCCGCGGCGAGCGAAGGGTGGGCGGTGCCGGAAAGATCAATGAAGAGATTGGAGAAGTCGACATGGCCGAGAATGAGGCCCAGCGGCGGCATGATCAGGTCGTTGACGAGCGAGCTCACGATCCGGCCGAAAGCGGCGCCGATGACGATGCCGATCGCGAGATCGACGACGTTGCCGCGCATCGCGAAATCCCGGAATTCCTTCCACATGGCTCCCTCCCCGATCCCCGTGTCGCCCGCAATTATGCGCTTTCCCTCGGCCGGGCTCCAGTCACCGCAGCAGCAGGAAGCCGTTGACGGAAAGCACCGTGGCCGCCAGCGCCAGGAGGCCGGACAGCCAGATGAGCGACCGCGACGCCGCGACGATGCTCACCGAGCCCAGGACGATGGCGATCTGATACAAGGCCCGCGAGTAATCGAAATTGACGTCGCGCCGCTGCGCGATGGAACGCTCGGCATCGTGCTTCTTCGCTTCCTCGAGCAGGGTTGCCTTGGCGGTGGCTTCCTGTTCGGCCTTGGCGCGATAGGTCCCGGCGTCCTTGCCCGCGGCTTCCAGCACCTCCGCCATCGAGCGGTAGATGTCCTGGCGGATGTTGCGCGCCTGGTAGAAGGCGTAGGCGTCGGAAGCCAGGATGTTGGCGTTGATGGTCTCTTTCATGGCGTCCTCGCCACCGAGGCTGGCGATCGCCAGGAGCATGGCCATGACCCCGATCGCCAGGGCGGCGCGGCGCCTGAGGCCGTCGGGCACGTGGTGCGCGTGCTCGGAAACGTCGTCGGCGATGTCGTGGGCCTCGTCGGCTTCCATGTGCTTGTCCCCCCCAATCGCGAGTTTCGCGCAGAATACATCAATACACGAAAGAGGCGCGGGCGGGAGGGCGCCGCAGCGGACGCGTCAGCCGAAGACCTTCTTGAGCAGATCGGTCGTGCGCGCCGCCGGGTTGGTGCGGATCGCCGCTTCTTCCACGCCCAAGTAATGGAAGAGGCCATCGAGCGCCTTGCCGACCGTGAAGTCCGTAAGGTTGAAGCTTTGGACTTCCTGCCCGGCGAAGGGAATTCCGGCGGCCTTGGCCTGCACCGACTTGAACACGCCGACCGCCCCCACGCTCGATAGCGAATGGTCCACGATGGGGCGGAATGACGTGGTTAGCGATGCGGAGGTCGTACGCTTGAAATACTGCGTTGCCGCGTCCGACGGACCGTCGAGGATCGCCCGCGCATCGGTGATCGTCATCTTCGACGCGGCGTCGGTGAAAATGGTGAGCGCCTTGGGTGCCGCCTGCTCGGCCGCGCGGTTCATCTTGAGCTGGAGGTCGTCGAGCATGCCGCTGCCGCCGACCGTCTTGAGCGGCCCTTCGATCTTCTGCAGCGGCTCCGGCAGCGGGATGCGGATCGCGGGGTCGCCGTTGTAGCCATTGGTCTTGCCCACCCGGCCAACCACGCGCTGCGACGCGACCTTGAGCGCGTCTTTGAGGCCTGCGCCGATATCGCCCTGGCTCAGGCTGGCACCGGCGGCGCTCGCACCGCCGCTGCGGCCGGAAGCCCCGCCGCTGCCGCCGGGGATCTCCTTCAGCAGGCCGCGTCCCTGATCGAGCAGACTGCCTTGCGCGGCCGCACCGATGGGCACCGCGGCGAGGAGCGCGGAGAGAAGCGCGCGTCGGCTCGGCTGGCCTCGTGGCATGTGCTTACCCCCAAAGTGCGGTACCGGCCGGCAGGACGTCGCCCCGGCCCTCATCCCTCTTGGGGGGCGAGGGTGACGGGGCGGTGCGGACTTACCCCTTGATCAGTCGCGCGACGTTGTCCCAATTGACGAGATGGTCGAGGAAGGTCTGGACGAAGTCGGGCCGCCGGTTCTGATAGTCGAGATAGTAGGCGTGCTCCCACACGTCGCAGGTGAGGAGCGCGGTGTGGCCCTGCGACAGCGGATTGACGGCGTTCGGCGTCTTGGTGACCTTGAGCGTGGCGCCGTCGCGCACGAGCCAGCCCCAGCCACTGCCGAACTGCGTCACGCAGGCGTTCTTGAATTCGTCCTTGAACTTGTCGAAGCTGCCGAAGCTCTTGTCGATGGCCTGGGCGACATCGCCCGTGGGCTTGCCGCCGCCGTTGGGCTTCATGCAATTCCAGAAGAAGGTGTGGTTCCACACCTGCGCGGAATTGTTGAAGATGCCGGCCTTGGCATCGTCCTTGGCGGTCGCGCGGATGATCTCCTCCAGCGACTGGTTCGCCATCGGAGTGTCTTTCACCAGGTTGTTCAGGTTAGTGACATAGGCCTGATGGTGCTTGCCGTGATGGAAATCCAGCGTTCGCGCCGACATGTGCGGCTCGAGTGAGTCCTTGGGAAAGGGCAGGGGCGGGAGTTCGAATGCCATTTTTTACCTCGCTTCCGGTTGCATTTGCATCCGCGGCCGGGAATTGCATCCCGGCCACCCTCAGTTAACGACGCTCGGGACAGTAAAGGCTATATGGACGGTCTGAACAAGGGGCTGGGGCGCACGGCAGAATGGGCAGGGACGCTGCCATGACGGACGCGCTCTCGCCGGTGACCGCGCTGGTGCGGCGCCACGACCGCGACCGCTTCCACACCGCGCTCTTTGCGCCGGCCGAGCGCCGCGCGGCGCTGCTGGCGCTCTATGCCTTCAACTACGAGGTGGCGAAGACGCGCGAGATGGTGCGCGAGACCGCGCTCGGCCACATGCGCCTGCAATGGTGGCGCGAGAGCATCGCAGCCATCTACGAGGGCGGCGCGGTGCGCCATCACCAGGTCGTCGCACCGCTCGCCGCCGCCATCGCCGCGCAGGGGCTGTCGCGCGCCTATTTCGACGCCCTGATCGACGCGCGCGAGGCCGATCTCGACGACGCGGCGCCCGCCGATCTCGACGCGCTCGAAGCCTATGTGGAGGCCACCTCCGGCGGGCTCGTCGTGCTGGCGCTCGAGGCGCTGGGGGTGCGCGCGGCGGCGGCGGTCGCGGCGGGGCGGGAGGTCGGCATCGCCTATGGGCTGGCTGGCCTCATGCGCGTCGGTGCCGTTCCATGCGCGGGCGCGGCGGCTTTATCTTCCCGGCCGACCTTGTCGCCGCGCGCGGGATCGATCTCGAGCGCACGCTCTTCGCGCTGAAGCCGGCGCCGGCGCTGGCCGCGATCGTCGCCGCCGTTGCCGCGCGCGCGAAGGAGCGGCTGGACGAAGCGCGACGCGCGCCGAAGCGACGTGCCGCGCGATGCCATGCCGGCGCTGCTGCCGGGGGTGCTCGCCGCGCGCGACCTTAGGCAGCTCGCGCGGGTCAGGTTCGATCCCTTCGCGCCGCGCGTGGCGCGGCCGGACGGCAACCGCATCGTCGCGTTGACGCTGGCTGCCCTCAGGCGCCGCTATTGAGGCGAAGCTCGGGGAAATCCTCTTCCCAGAACTCAGCCTCACCGCGGCCGCCTTGGCGCCGCCGCAAAGCCTCGGCCTCGCGCAGCTCCACGCGCCGGATCTTGCCGGAGATGGTCTTGGGCAGTTCCGCGAACTCGATCCGGCGCAGCCGCTTGAACGGCGCCAGGCGCGTGCGCATGCGGGCGAAGATGTCGCGCGCGGTAGCGCTGTCGGGCGCATGGCCCGGCGCCAGCACGATGAAGGCTTTCGGCACGGCCAGGCGCTGCGGATCGGGCGAGGGCACGACGGCCGCTTCCGCCACGGCCTCGTGCTCGATGAGCGCGCTTTCCAGTTCGAACGGACTGATGCGGTAGTCGGCGGCTTTGAAGACGTCGTCGCTGCGGCCGATATAGGTGATGCGCCCGTCCGCATCCAGCCGCGCCGTATCGCCGGTGCGGTAATGCGCGCCCGCGAGCGGCTGCACCGAGCCGTCGTCCTGTTGGTAGCCCTGCATCAGCCCGACCGGGCGCGGCTCGAGCGCGACCGCGATCTCGCCCTCGCTCGCCTCGGCGCCGTTCTCGTCGAGGATCAGGACGCGATAGCCCGGCGCCGCGCGGCCCATCGAGCCCGGCACGATCGTCTGGCCGGGCGTGTTGCCGACGAGCAGCGTCGTCTCGGTCTGGCCGTAGAAGTCGCGCAGAGGCAGGCCCCAGACGCGGCGGACATGCTCGATCACTTCCGGATTGAGCGGCTCGCCCGCCGAGGCGACCTCGCGCAGCCGCACCTGGCACGCCGCCATGTCCTGCTGCACCAGCATGCGCCACACCGTGGGCGGCGCGCAAAAGCTGGTGATGCCGCAGCGCTCGATGAGGCCCAGCGTCTCCTTGGGGTCGAAGCGCGGCTGCGTCATCGCGACGATCGTGGCGCCGGCGTTCCACGGCGCGAAGAAGCTGCTCCAGGCATGCTTGGCCCAGCCCGGCGACGAAATGTTGAGATGCACGTCGCCTGGCATCAGACCGATGCCGTACATGGTGGCGAGATGCCCTACGGGGTAGCTCTGATGGCTGTGCAGCACGAGCTTGGGCTTGGCCGTCGTGCCCGAGGTGAAATAGAGGAGCATCGGATCGGTGGCTTCGGTGTCGCCGTCGGGCGTGAATGCCGCGCTTTCGCCATAGGCATCCTCGAAGCGGTGCCAGCCCGGCGCGCCGCCGACCGCGATGCGGGTGTAATCCCCGGCGAGAGTGGCGAAGCGGCCAACCAGCGCCGCCGGCACGATGGCGTGACGGATGCGCCCGCGCGCGAAGCGGTCGGCGAGATCGGACTCGGCCAGCAGCGTCGTTGCAGGAATGATCACCGCGCCGAGTTTGGTGAGCGCGAGCATCGCCTCCCACAGCGCGCGCTCGTTGCCCAGCAGCAGGAGCACCCGATCGCCGCGCTTGACGCCCAGCGCGCGCAGATGGTTCGCCACCTGGTTGGAGCGCGCGGCCAGCGCGCCGAAGCTGATCTTCTCCTCGTCCCCACCGACGAGCCACAGAGCCGTCTGGTCGCGCGGCAGATGGTCGAACCAGTCGAGCGCCCAGTTGAACCGGTCGAGGACCGGCCAGCGGAAATCCCGGACCGCCGCATCGTAATCGGTGCGCAGGCGCAACAGCAGGTCGCGCGCGGCGCGAAAGGCGGCGGCACCGTCCGGCATGGTGGTCATCCCCATCAGCAGAAACCCTCGCCCAACCAGCGCTAACGCGCTGGGTCCCCTCTCCCGCTTGGCGGGAGAGGGTGCCGAGGCGGGTGAGGGGCGTCGTTCGCATCCGCTGCGTCGTTATTTAATCTGATCGGCGATCTTGGCGAGGCCCGCCTTGGCGCAGATTTCGTCGCCGGAGGTATTGGGCACGCCGCTGACGGCGATCGCGCCGAGGATTTCCTTGTCCCTGGTGATGACGACGCCGCCCGGCGCCAGGATCAGGTTGGGCTCCTTGGTGATCGCCGGCGACGGCGGCGAGGACTGCGCCTTCTCGAAGAGATTGCTGGTGTTGGTGCGGAACGAGATCGCGGTGAACGCCTTGTCGTGCGCCATCTGCACGGTGTGAATGCCGGCGCCGTCGCCGCGCACCAGCGCCTGCACCACCCCGTCGGAATCGAGCAGCGTCGCGGTCACGGGAAAGCCCTGCTTGGCGCAGGTATCGACCGCCTCGGTCACCGCCGCGGCGGCCAGCGTCGCGGGGATACGGTGCGTGTTCAGGAGGCCCTCGGCGCGCGCGGCCGGCACGGCCAGGGCGGCGGCAAGGACGATGGCGCTTGAGGTCGCATAGAGCCGGTTCATCGTGGTCTCCTCCCGTGTCATGGCAAAGGTGATCGGCTGCTCACGCCCGCTTCTTTTTCGCGGCGGCGGTGCGCGCGAGATAGGTGCGCAGGTATTGTCCGGTATAGCTGCCGGGGATGGCGGCGATCTCCTCGGGTGTGCCGGTGCCGACGACGCGGCCGCCGCCCGAGCCGCCCTCGGGCCCGAGATCGATGAGCCAGTCGGCGGTCTTGATGACCTCGAGATTGTGCTCGATCACCAGCACCGTGTTGCCCTGCTCGACGAGCGCGTGGAGCACGTCGAGGAGCTTGCGCACGTCCTCGAAATGCAGCCCCGTGGTCGGCTCGTCGAGAATGTAGAGGGTGCGGCCGGTGGCGCGGCGCGAGAGCTCCTTGGCGAGCTTCACCCGCTGCGCTTCGCCGCCCGACAGCGTCGTCGCGGGCTGGCCGACATGGACGTAGCCGAGCCCCACCCGCTCCAGCGTCACCATCTTGTCGCGGATCGACGGCACCGCGCTGAAGAACGCGGCGCCTTCCTCCACGGTCATGTCGAGCACGTCGGCGATGCTCTTGCCCTTGAACGTGACCTCGAGCGTCTCGCGGTTGTAGCGCTTGCCCTTGCACACGTCGCACTGCACGTAGACGTCGGGGAGGAAATGCATCTCGATCTTGATGACGCCGTCGCCCTGGCACGCCTCGCAGCGCCCGCCCTTGACGTTGAACGAGAACCGCCCCGGCCCATAGCCGCGCGCCTTCGCCTCGGGCAGCCCGGAAAACCAGTCGCGGATCGGGGTGAAGGCGCCGGTATAGGTGGCGGGATTGGAGCGCGGCGTGCGCCCGATCGGCGACTGGTCGATGTCGACGATCTTGTCGAGATGCTCGGCCCCCTCGATGCGGTCATGGGCGCCGGGATGCTCGCGCGCGCCGTTGAGGCGGCGGGCGAGCGCCTTGTAGAGCGTGTCGATGACGAGCGTCGATTTGCCGCCGCCGGAAACGCCGGTGACGCAGGTGAAGGTGCCGAGCGGGAACTCCACGGAGATGTTGCGCAGGTTGTTGGCGCGCGCGCCGATGACCTTGAGGCGCTGACCCGGCCGGCCGATGCGCCGCGTCTGCGGCAGCTCGATCCGGCGCGTGCGCGTGAGGTACTGCGCCGTGATGCTTTCGGGCACGCGCATCACCTCGGCCGGCGTTCCCGCGGCGACGACGCGGCCGCCGTGGATGCCCGCCTCTGGTCCCATGTCGACGAGATAGTCGGCGCTGCGGATCGCCTCCTCGTCATGCTCCACGACGATCACGGTGTTGCCGAGGTCGCGCAATCGCTTCAGGGTCGCGAGCAGCCGGTCGTTGTCGCGCTGATGCAGCCCGATCGACGGCTCGTCGAGGACATAGAGCACGCCGGTGAGGCCGGAGCCGATCTGCGAGGCGAGGCGGATGCGCTGGCTCTCGCCGCCCGAGAGCGTGCCGGAGCCGCGCGCCAGCGTCAGGTACTCCAGCCCGACATTGCGCAGGAAGCCCAGGCGCTCGTTGATCTCCTTGAGGATGCGCTGGGCGATCTCGCGCTGCTTGGGCGTCAGCGTCTTGTCGAGCGCGGCGAACCATTCGCCGGCTTCCAGGATCGAGAATTCGCATACCGCGCTGATGTCGAGCTTGGCGATCTTGACCGCGAGCGCCTCGGGCTTCAGCCGGTGGCCGTGGCACACCTCGCACGGCGCCTCGTTCTGATAGCGCCCCAATTCCTCCTTGAGCCAGGCGCTGTCGGTTTCGCGCCAGCGCCGCTCCATATTGGGAATGACGCCCTCGAACGGCCGCGTCGTGCGTGTAGGCCTTGACGCCGTCGTCGTATTTCATGGTGACGGGATCGCCGCCCGAGCCGAACAGGATGGCGCGGCGCACGCTCTCCTTCAGATCCTGCCACGGCGTGTTGGTGCTGATCTTGAAGTGCCGCGCGAGGCTGTCGAGCGTCTGGGCGTACCATTGCGAGCTCGAATTGGCCCACGGCGCGATCGCGCCCTCCTTGAGCGAGAGCCGCTCGTCCGGCACGACCAGCTCGGGATCGAAGAACTGCTTGGTGCCGAGCCCGTCGCAGGCCGGGCACGCGCCGTGCGGGTTGTTGAAGGAAAAAAGCCGCGGCTCGATCTCGGGAATGGTGAAGCCCGAGACCGGGCAGGCGAACTTCGCCGAGAAGATGGTGCGCTGCGCCGCCATCGGCGTTCTCGGCGATGGCGATGCCGTCGGCCAGCGCCAGCGCGGTCTCGAGCGAATCGGCAAGCCGCGTTGCCGAGCCCTTCGCGCACGACGAGGCGGTCGACCACCACTTCGATGTCGTGCTTCAGCTTCTTGTCGAGCGCCGGCGCCGCGTCGATCTCGACCATCTTGCCGTCGAGCTTGATGCGCTGGAAGCCGCGCTTTTGCAGATCGGCAAGCTCCTTGCGGTATTCGCCCTTGCGCCCGCGCACGATCGGCGCCAGCAGATAGAGCCGCGTTCCCTCCGGCATGGCGAGGATGCGGTCCACCATCTGCGACACGGTCTGGCTTTCGATCGGCAGGCCCGTCGCCGGCGAATAGGGAATGCCGATGCGCGCCTAGAGCAGCCGCATGTAGTCGTAGATCTCCGTTACCGTGCCGACGGTGGAGCGCGGATTGCGCGAGGTCGTCTTCTGCTCGATCGAGATCGCCGGCGACAGGCCTTCGATCAGATCGACGTCGGGCTTCTGCATCAGCTCCAGGAACTGGCGCGCATAGGCCGACAGGCTCTCGACATAGCGGCGCTGGCCCTCGGCATAGATCGTGTCGAAGGCGAGCGACGACTTGCCCGACCCCGACAGGCCGGTGATGACGACGAGGCTGTCGCGGGGCAGGTCGACATCGACGTTCTTGAGATTGTGCTCGCGAGCGCCGCGAACGCGGATATATTGCATGGGAGATGAGGCCGCTGGTTAACGCGTCACTATAGCGTCGGGTCGCGCGGCTTCGCCACTGGGCGCTTCGCCCTGGGGCGCGAGCCGCGCTTGTGAATGTTCTTTATTCGTTCTAGTATGGCATCAGGTTCCGCGCGCGCTAAGATGGCTCCCTTGAGGGGATAGGCGCGCCGGGCTGCCTGTCGCATAGGAGCGGGGAGGCTGCATCATGGCCGGTAGCGTCAACAAAGTGATCCTGGTCGGCAATCTCGGCCGGGATCCGGAGATCCGCGCGACGCAGGGCGGTTCGCGCATCGCCAATCTGTCGCTCGCGACCTCGGAGACCTGGCGCGACAGCGCCAGCGGCGAGCGCAAGGAGCGGACCGAATGGCACCGCGTCGTGATGTTCAATGACCGCCTCGTCGATGTCGTCGAGAAGTACCTGAAGAAGGGCGCGAAGATCTATATCGAGGGCGCGCTGCAGACGCGCAAGTGGACCGACAATTCCGGCCAGGAGCGCTACACCACCGAGGTCGTGCTGCAGAACTTCCGCGGCGAGCTCACCATGCTTGACGGCCGTAGTGGTGCCGGCGGCGGCGATCCTGGCGGCTTCGAGCCCGATGAAGGCGGCGGTAGCAGCGGTGGTGGTGGCAGCAGTGGCGGCGGCGGTCGGCCCGCCGGGGGCGGCGGCGGTGCGCCGCGCGGACGCAGTGGCGGCGGCGCGCCCGATCTCGATGATGAAATTCCATTTTGATCAACGCGTTGCGGATCTGAGCTAAACCGAGCCAAGGGGGTGGGGCGATGGCGAAGACGGCGGATTCCGGAGTTGGCCGGCGCAACTTCCTAAAGGGGGCGACCTTGGCCGGTGCCGCGGCGGTGCTGCCGCCGCCGCTTGACGCGCACGCTCAGACTCAGGCGCCGCCGACCTGGCGGCCGCGCGGCGTGCCGCCGATGAACGCCGCGGCCGAGGCCGGCACGCCGCGCCCGGAGGCGCCGCTCACCACCGCCTTCACCGGTTCGGACTTCATGGTCGACTGCTTCAAGAGCCTGAGCTTCGACTACCTGCCGGCCAATCCCGGCTCGAGCTTCCGCGCGCTCCAGGAATCGATCGTCAACTACGGCAAGAACCAGGCGCCGGAGTTCCTCACCTGCACGCACGAGGAAGCCTCGGTGGCGATGGCGCACGGCTATGCCAAGATCGCGGGCAAGCCGCTGATCAACTTCGTGCACGGCACGGTCGGGCTCCAGCACGCGACGATGGCGCTCTACAATGCCTATTGCGACCGCGTGCCGGTCTATGTCGTCGGCGGCAACGGCGCCAATGCGGAGATGCGGCGGCCCGGCGTGGAGTGGATCCACACCGCCCAGGATGCCGCCGCGATCTGCCGCGACTTCGTCAAGTGGGACGACTATCCCGGCTCGCTCCAGCATTTTGCCGAATCCTCGGTGCGCGCCTACAAGATCGCGATGACGCCGCCGATGGGGCCGGTGGTGCTGATGGCCGACGGCTCGCTCCAGGAGGACCCGATCCCCGAGGAAGCGGAGCTGCATATCCCCAAGCTGCCGCAGGTCGCGCTGCCCGAGGGCGAATGGGGCGCGGTCGCGGAGGCCGGGCGGCTCTTGGTGGCGGCGGAGAATCCGGTGCTCATCGCCGATCGCTGCGCGCGCACGCCGCAAGGCCTGGCCCGGCTCGTCGAATTGGCCGAGCTGTTGCAGGCCCCGGTCATCGATGCCGGCGCGCGCATGAACTTCCCGTCGCGCCACCCGCTCAACCAGAGTCATCGCAGCAAGGCGCTCATCGCCCAGGCCGATCTCGTCATCGGCTTCGACGTCAACGACTTCTGGGGCCAGGTCCATACCTATCGCGACCAGCTCCACCGCACCTCGCACCCGATCCTCAAGGCCGGCGCGAAGACGATCACCGTTAGTAGCAGCGACCTCTTCATCAAGGCCAACTACCAGGATTTCGAACGCTATCCCGAGGTCGATCTCGCCATCGCCGCGGATGCCGAAACCACGCTCGTCATGCTGATTGAGGCGGTGAAGCGCGAGATCCCCGACACCCGCAAGGCGGCTTACGAGGCGCGCGGCAAGAAGCTCGCCGAGGCACACATGAAGGGCCTGGAAGCCGCGCGCGCCGATGCGGCCGTGGGATGGGACGCGAGCCCGATCAGCACGGCACGACTAACGGCCGAGCTGTGGGAACAGATCAAAGGCGAGGACTGGTCACTGGTCTCGGCCGATGGCTCGGTCAGCAATTGGCCGCATCGGCTCTGGACGCTGGACAAGCATCACCACTACATCGGCGACGGCGGCGGCTATGGCGTGGGCTATGGCGCGCCCGCCGCGGTCGGCGCCGCGCTTGCCAATCGCAAATACGGGCGGCTCACCGTCGCGATCCAGAACGACGGCGATCTCATGTACTCGCCGGGCGTGCTGTGGACCGCCGCCAAGCACAAGATCCCCATGCTCTTCGTCATGCACAACAACCGCTGCTACTTCCAGGAGATCATGCATCTGCAACGGATGGCCAACCGCCATGTCCGCGACGTCACCACCGCGCATATCGGCACCGAGATCGCCCATCCCAACATCGACTATGCCAAGCTCGCGCAGAGTCTGGGCATGCAGGGCGAGGGGCCGATCACCGCGCCCGCCGATCTCGCGCCGGCGCTGAAGCGCGCGCTCGCCACGGTGAAGCGCGGCGAGCCCGCGCTCATCGATGTCGTAACCCAGGGACGGTGAGGGCGAGGGTCATGACGTTGCGTATAGGTGTGGCAGTCGTGGCGCTCCTCTTGGGCGCCGCCGGCATGGCCGCGGCCCAGGACAGCGCTCCCGCCGGCGATGCCGCCAAGGGCAAGGACATCTTCATGGCCGATGGCTGCTATCAGTGTCATGGCACCGTCGGTCAGGGCGGGCGCGCAACCGGGCCGCGCCTTGCCAACACGGAGCTGCCGATGTCGGCGTTTCTCCAGCAGTTGCGTCAGCCCTCCAACGAGATGCCGCCTTACGAGGCGCCGGTGCTTTCCGACGCCGCGGCGGCCGACATCTACGCCTATCTCCAGTCGCTGCCGCCGCCGCCGGCGGTCAAGGACCTGCCCCTGCTGAACCCGTAAAAAGGGGCGCCGCTTCCGCCGTTGTGCGTTGCAAAATTCCGGCCCCGCGAAAGCCCCTTGCGGCGCCCTTGACACACTTGATGTTCCATCGGCATATTCCCATATAGAGACTTGATGTAAAGGCTATTTTCCGTGTGGGAAGGCAACCGCCCGTGACCGGGTTCTTGGGCACGGGCGGCGTTGTTCGAGCGCGTAAAATCGGCTAGTGTTACAGCGTTCTGACACCGTCTCCTCTCGCGCAATTGGACCCGCCGCTTGGCCACACCGCCCGCGCCACCGCCGCCGCTCGACATAACGCCCGTCGCCATCGAAGAGGAGATGAAACGCTCCTACCTCGATTACGCGATGAGCGTGATCGTGGCGCGCGCGCTGCCCGACGTGCGCGACGGGTTGAAGCCGGTTCATCGCCGCATCCTCTACGCCATGAAGGAGGCGGGCTACGACTGGAACCGCGCCTATCCGCAAGTCGGCGCGCATCGTCGGCGACGTGATGGGCAACTACCACCCGCACGGCGACGCCGCGATCTACGATGCGATGGTGCGCATGGCGCAGGATTTCGCCATGCGCCTGCCGCTTATCGACGGCCAGGGCAATTACGGTTCGATGGACGGCGATCCGCGCGGCGGCGATGCGCTACACCGAGGGGCGGCTGTCGCGCGCCGCCGACGCGCTGCTCGACGACATCGACAAGGAAACCGTCGAGTTCCAGCCGAACTACGACGGCAGCCGCGAAGAGCCGGTGGTTCTGCCGGCGCGCTTTCCCAATCTTCTGGTCAACGGCGCCAGCGGCATCGCCGTCGGCATGGCGACCAACATCCCGACCCACAATCTGGGCGAGGTGATCGACGCGACGATCGCGCTCATCGACAACCCCGAGCTCACCGTCGAAGAGCTGATGGAGCATGTGCCCGGCCCGGATTTTCCCACCGGCGGCATCATCCTCGGCCGCAGCCGGCATTCATGCGGCCTACCGCCTCGGGCGCGGCTCGATCGTCGTGCGCGGCAAGACCACGATCGAGCCCCTGGGCCGCGACCGCGAGGCCATCGTCATCACCGAGATGCCCTACCAGGTCAACAAGGCGCGCATGATCGAGCGCATCGCCGAGGTGGTGCGCGACAAGCTCATCGAGGGCATCGCCGACCTGCGCGACGAGAGCGACCGCGACGGCGTGCGCGTCGTCGTCGAGCTGAAGCGCGACGCCATGGCCGACGTCGTCCTCAACCAGCTCTACCGCTACACGCCGCTGCAGACGAGCTTCGGCGTCAACATGCTGGCGCTCGACGGCGGGCGGCCGGTGCTGATGAACCTCAAGGACGTGCTCGCCGCCTTCGTCGCCTTCCGCGAGGAGGTGGTGACCCGGCGCACCATCTATCTTCTCGGCAAGGCGCGCGAGCGGGCGCATATCCTCGTCGGCCTTGCCATCGCGGTCGCCAATATCGACGAGATCATCGCGCTCATCCGCGCCGCCGCCGATCCGGCGATCGCGCGCGACGGCGCTGATGGCGCGCGCCTGGCCCGCGGCGACCGTGGCGCCGCTCATCGCGCTCGTCGAGGAGCGCGAGCTTCGCGCTCGATTCCACCTATCGCCTCTCCGACGAGCAGGCCAAGGCGATCCTCGAACTGCGCCTGCAGCGCCTCACCGGGCTCGAGCGCGACAAGATCGCCGAGGAGCTCACCGGCCTCGTCGCCGAGATCGCGGCGCATCTCGAGATCCTGCGCTCGCGCCCGCGGCTCCTCGAGGTGCTGCGCGAGGAGCTCCGCGCGGTCAAGGAACAGTTCGCCAACCCGCGCCGCACCGTCATCGAGGATCTCGAGTTCGAGACCGACATCGAGGCCCTGATCCAGCGCGAGGACATGGTCGTGACGGTCAGCCACGACGGCTACATCAAGCGCGTGCCGCTGTCGACCTATCGCGCGCAGCGCCGCGGCGGCCGCGGCCGCACCGGCATGGCGATGCGCGAGGAAGATTTCGTGAGCGAGGTCTTCGTCGCTTCGACCCATGCGCCGGTGCTGTTCTTCACCTCGTCGGGCCGCGTCTACAAGCTCAAGGTCTACCGCCTGCCGGTCGGCACGCCGCAGGCGCGCGGCAAGGCGATGGTGAACCTGCTGCCCAATCTCGTCGCCGGGCGAGACCATCTCGACCGTCATGCCGCTGGCCGAGGACGAGGCGGAGTGGAGCGGACGCAACGTCGTCTTCGCCACCGCCAAGGGCAATGTGCGGCGCAACGCGCTCTCCGATTTCGCCAACGTCTTCGCCAACGGCAAGATCGCCATGAAGTTCGAGGGCGAGGATGCCGACGACCGGCTGATCGCCGCCGCGATCTGCACCGAGAAGGACGACATCCTGCTGGCGACGCGCAACGGCCGCTGCATCCGCTTCCCGGTCGGCGACGTGCGCGTCTTCACCGGCCGCACCTCGGTCGGCGTGCGCGGCATCCGCCTCGACGACCGGGCGACGCCGTCGTCTCGCTGTCGGTCCTGCGCCACGAGGACGTTCCGACCGAACTGCGCTATGCCTATCTGCGCTTGGCAGGCGAGCGCCGCCGCGCACAGCGAGGACCGGTCGAGAGCGAAGACGCCGAGCCGAGGCCGAGAACGGCGACGATAACGGCAATGGCAACGGCGGCGAGAACGGCCAGACCGCGGCCACGATCACCGAGGAGCAATATGCTCGATCTCGCCGCGCGCGAGGAATTCGTGCTGACCATCACCGAGAAGGGCTTCGGCAAGCGCAGCTCGGCCTATGACTATCCGATCACCGGACGCGGCGGGCAGGGCCGCGACAACATCGCGCTCGCGCGCGGCCAGGGCCGCACCATCGCGGTCTTTCCGGTCGCCGAGGGCGACCAGATCATGCTGGTGACCGATGGCGGCATGGTCATCCGCGTGCCGGTCGACGGCATCAGCATCCGGCGCCGCCGCAGCGGCGGCGTCGTCGTCTTCAAGGTCGACGAGGGCGAGCGCGTCGTCTCCGTCGCGCGCTTCCCCGAGGCCGGCGAGAGCGGCGACGGACGGATCATCGCGAAGAGGACGAGAAGCATGAGCAACTGCGCGTCGGGGTCTATCCCGGCACGTTCGATCCGATCACCAACGGCCATACCGACATCATCCTGCGCGCGACCAAGATCGTCGACCGGCTGGTGATCGGCGTCGCGCGCAATGCCGGCAAAGGGCCGCTCTTCCCCACCGACGAGCGCGTCGCGATCGTGCGCGACGAGATCGCCCACTCGCCGACGCCGACGACGCGCAGCGCGCATCGAGGTGCGCGCCGTTCGATACCCTGCTCATGCATTTCGCGGCGTCGCGGTCGACGCGTCGGTCATCATCCGCGGCCTGCGCGCCGTCTCGGATTTCGAGTACGAGTTCCAGATGGCCGGCATGAACAACCGGCTCAACGCCGAGATCGAGACCGTGTTCCTCATGGCCTCGGACCGCTTCCAGTTCATCTCCTCGCGCTTCGTCAAGGAGATCGGCCAGCTCGGCGGCGACGTCACGCCGTTCGTCAGCGCGCGCGTGGCGCGAGCGGCTGGCGCAGCGCTTCGCCGCCGCCCGCGACAAGGCCGCGTCCGCGCGCCGGCGCCGCCAAGGCTGAGCCGCGCCGCAGCGATTATGAAATTCGATTTAACTTGGCTCGGCAGCGGCGCTTGGGCGCTAATTCCGCGTGGCGGTTCTGCCGCTACGCCCGCTCGACCCCCTTGGCGGGCAACGACCCCTGGGTCAGCCCCGCCTGCACCCCTTTCCTCCAAGCAGCAGGCGGGGCTATCCCCGGCGCTGCTTCGCTGCGCGCCCGAGATAGCGGCGCGCGAAAGCGCAACAGCTCCAGATCGCAGCTTTGCCGCGCGATCTCCTCGAGATCGCGGAAATAGGCTGCGCAGTTCCGTCGGGCGCGAGCGCGCATCGACAGCCATTCGACGAACTGCTCCGGCGTCCGGATCCATGCCGGCACCGGCTCGGCGGGCGCGAACAGCGGCTGCGCGTTCTGGAGGATGCGCCAGCGCCGCTGGCCGATCAGTGTCTCGACGGCGCTCGCCGTCGGCATGCGGTCCCAGCCTGGCGGCGGCGCTGAGCTGCGAAGGATGGCCGGATCATCGGGCGAGACTCCCGTGATTTTCTTTTGTTGGGAGATCATAGAAACATGCCCGTGCGCCGCGCAATCGCCAAATATTATTAAAATGATCGCAATTATGCAGTTAACGCCGCTTGTTTAATGTTGCATGTGATACTGCGACGCACCCGCCGCGATCACTCGCGCCGGCATCGGCTGCCACGGCACCGTGCATTGCGGCACATAAGGGTAATATCCCTGCGGATTGGCGCAGTAATACCATGACGTCTGCGCCGCGGCGGCGCAACGACCGGCGGCATGTAAGGGTCGGGATAGGGATAGACGGGCGCCGGATAGAAATACCAGTTCCCCCCGACCATCCACCACCAGCCGTCACGGCCGTCATGCGGGCCCATGGAACCAATGGCCGCCGCGCCAGACATCGAAGTCGTGGTCGCGGAAGTGATGCATGTCGCCGCCGCCATGCCACGGGCTCGCGCTGCGCCAATGCCGCACCGCCGAGCGTGGGGGGGATAAGCACGGCGGCGAGCAGAGCTCGCGCGATGGTTTCGCATGACTGATCTCCTCTCAGGTCCGGTCCGCGGATCCGCGGGTTTAACGACGTCGTGCCGGGACAGGCTGCAATGTCGCAGAATTTTATGGCGCTATGCGCGTCTTCATCCCCGCATTTTCGCGCGACTTGCGAGGACGCGTTGATCACCATTGGCGCGCGTATTTCCGACAATTTTCCTATTATCGCGCAATCCTTTTCGCGACTATTGACGCGTTTGCGCATAAATCTCATTCGATATTCTTAGCTCGTACCAGAATTTTCGGTTTAAAAATCTGCCTCTCTCACGCGGAGATATTTCGGGAGGTCCATGCACATTATCGCCGTCGCTTCGCAGAAAGGCGGGTCGGGCAAGACGACGCTCGCCGGCCATCTCGCCGTCGCGGCCGACAGCGCCGGCGCGGGCCCGGTCGCTCTGGTCGACACCGATCCTCAAGGCAGTCTGCAGAATGGTGGAACGTGCGCAAAGCCGACACGCCGCTTTTCGCACGCACCGGTCACATCGCGGCTCGCCGCCGATGTCGAGCGCATGCGCGGGCTTCGGCATCAACTACTGATCATCGACACGCCGCCGGCGATCGAGGCGACCATTGTCGAGGTGATCCGCCAAGCCGATCTCGTGCTCATCCCGGCGCGGCCGAGCCCGCACGATCTGCGCGCCGTGGGCGCCACGGTCGAACTGGTTCGAGCGGCTCGGCAAGCCGCTGGTCTTCGTGCTTAATGGCGCGACGCCGCGCGCGCGCATCACCGCCGAGGCGGTGATGGCGCTGTCGCAGCACGGCACGCTCGCGCCCGTCATCATCCATCACCGCACCGGCTTCGCCGCCAGCATGATCGACGGCCGCACGGTCATGGAAATAGCCGGCGACGCCCGCTCGGCCGACGAGATCATGCAGTTCTGGGATTATCTCGCGCGCCGCCTCAGCCGCGACTTACCGCACCTTGCTGCCGAACGGCATCGGCCTTGCCCGTGCGATCGCGCTCAAGGTGCCGCATGAGCCTGCGTTCGATCCCGCAGCGCTCACTGACGCTGCTGCTGGTCGTCCAAGGGCGGCGCAGCCCGAGCCGCTCCGGATCGGCGCAGCGGATCGGTCGATCCCGGCCGCGCCCGGCGACGGACGTGCGCGCGCGCGTGTCGCTCCGTCTCGACGAGCCGCACCATCGCCGCCTGCGGCTCGCGGCGGCGCATCTGCATAAGAGCGCGCAGGCGGTGCTTCAGGCCGCGCTCGATCATTATCTCGATCATATCGTGCCCACCGTCATCGACGGGCGCTGCCTCTGCCTCGGACGCCGGCGCCGCGCCACCGGCGCCCGTTTCACGCCAGGGCCGGTCCGCAGCGCCATGAGCGCCCCGCGTCCCATCGCGTCGCTTGCCGGCGTGGCCGTGCGCGGCGCGCCAGCCCGCCGCCGCCGCTGGACAAATCCGGCGACATCACCGACAGCCTCGCCGCGGCCGTGCCGCCGGCGCTGGCGCCCGAGCCGCCGCCGCCGCCGCGCCGCGCCCGTTCGAGGAGCCGGCGCGCGGCCGACGAGATCGTCGTCTATTGGGAGCGCTTGCGCCGCGGCCGACCGTTTCCGGCTCTCGCCGAACTCGACCGCGGGCTGGTCGGCAATTCCTGGCCCGGCAGCCTGATCGTTGCCTTCGATGGCGGCGACATGACCTTGCCGCGGGTCTCGCGCCTCGGCGCCGACCGACGGCGCGATCGAATACACGCCGATGGTGACCGAGTGGATCCTGTCGCGGGCCCGCCACGCGGTGCGGCGGGCAACCAAGCTCGACGAAGTCCAGAGCTTTCCGATGGAAGGCGATACGCCGCATTATCGCATGCTGCTGCTGCCGTTCGGGACCACCGCCGGCACCAGCGACTGCGTGCTCTGCCACCTCAGCCTCGCACCGTAACGAGCCGCCCCATGCGCTTCGCCTCGCTCGGCCATCCCTCGACCATGGGCACGCTGCCGGCGGGCGCCTGCTTCGCTTTCGACTGGCATGGCCAGGCTTTCATCGGCGTCAAGGTCGTCGATGATTTCGCGGCGCATCCGATCGCATCGTGCGTCTCGCTATGGCCCGGGGATTCCGAACTTGGCGATCGCCCGACCTTCCTCGACGGCAGCTTCGGGCCTTCCACCGGCGTCTACGAGCTCGCCGAAACGGTGATCGTGCCGTCCATGGAAATCGCGTCGTGGCGGGTGGGTGCCGATCTAGCCGGCGCGGCCGGCGTCGTCGTGCTCGCGCGCGATCGGCTGCTCATGGGCGTGGCGCGGCGCAACGGCAAGGTCGTCTTCGTCGATCTCGCCGCCGGCAAGACCTCGCTCCTGCCCGAGACGACACCGCTCCTCCATATCGGTGGTTGGCGCTTGCTGCAGAAGGTGCTCACGGGCTACGAGACGATCTGCACCTACAGCACGACGCACGACGCCTGAACGCCGGCGCGGCCGGCCTCAGCGCGAGGGCGGACAGCCCGCCACCGGCGGGCCGGCATAGTCCGTGCCGCCCGGACGGTCCTGATGCAGGAAGCCGCCGCATTCCCCGGCCGGAGCAACGCCCGCCTCTGATGGATCGGAGGGCACCGAACTTCCCTGCGTCGCCATCGCACCGGCACAGTCATAGAGCGCGACATTGCCGGACGGCGTCTGCTGCAAGCCTTGGTATTGGGCCCCGGTGCCATAGCGCTGGCAGTACTGGCTCGCGCTGAAATTCGCCTGCGACAGGTCGGAGCCGGTGACGCGGTAGGAGATGGTGGGCGGCGTGGCGCTGCGGCAAGAAGGAAATAGAACGGACGCATCGCGGTCGCTCCCTCGTGAGGTGCAACACGCAATGCCGCGCACCGCCCTGCGGTTCCTGGGAATTTGGGTGACCTGCGCAACTCTGGTAGCCTCAGTCGTGTTTGCCCGCTTCCAGGCCTTAGGGAGAGTTCAATGCCGCAGCAAGTCGGATCGCCTATCGCGGAAGGCAGCGCGGGCGTTGCCTTCATGCCCAGCGCCAAGCGCGTTCGCGCCGTCGTCAACGGCGTGACGGTGGCCGATTCGCTGGCGGTCGGGCTCCTGCTGGAGCGCGACAGGCGCCCGCTCTTTTATTTTCCGCGCGCCGATGTGCGCACCGATCTCCTCACGCCGAGCCAGCACCGCAGCACCAATTCCGCGGTCGGCGAGGCGTCGTACTGGACGCTGACGGCCGCGGGCCGGCGCATCGAGGATGCGCTCTGGAGCCATGCCGCGCCCGCGCAAGCAGTCGCCGCGATCAAGGATTACCTGGCCTTCGATGCCGCGAAGGTCGATCACTGGTACGAAGAAGACGAGGAAGTGTTCGGTCACGCGCGCGACCCCTATCACCGCATCGACGTGCGGGCGAGTGCGCGCGAGGTTCGCATCACCTGCGCCGGCGCGGAAGTCGCGATGACCCGGCACGGCCTGTTCCTGTTCGAGACGGGTCTGCCCACCCGCTATTACATTCCGCCCGAGGATGTGCGGTTCGATCGGCTCGAGCGCTCTGCGAGCCGTACCGTCTGCCCCTATAAGGGCTGGGCGTCCTACTGGTCGCTGCGCAGCGGCGATCGGCTCGTGGCGGATGCCGCGTGGTCCTATGAAGACCCGCTGCCGGAGTGCCCGCGCATCAAGGGCTATCTCTGCTTCTATCCGGAAAAAGTCGAGATTGCCGTTGCGGGCGAAGCCGCAGGCGTGGCCGAGCGGTGAAGCGCGCGGCTTGGACGGCGCGCTCTACCGAACGCGGAGTTCACACGCGCAAACCAACAGCGGCAGAAAGATGATCAGCGCGAGAAAAAGCCTCGCTTTGATGCGTTCCATGACTCGTGCCTAACCTCTGTTCCGATAACGGGGATAGTCCGGGCGTTCAGCTTTTGCGGCGACGCAGACGCCGGGCATTGCTGGTTGCGGCGCGACGCCATGGCGCGAGGATCGCGGCCTCGCGGTTGCGGCCCGGCAGCATCGCCGCGAGCGCCGACTGCTGCGCCGCCGCGACCTTTTCGGTCGCCATCCTGCGATACTCCGCCGCCGAGCATGTCCCAAGCGCCATCATGCCCATGCGGTAGGCCATGGTCTGCCAAGAGGCGACGGTAAGTTCGACCAGCATCTGGGCGAGCGGTGTCTTGCGGCGTGCCATGACATGTCAACACCGCCAGCGACAGATCGGCACCTCGTCCTTTTCCGGCCGGTAAGAAAGCGTTAACCATAAAGCGCCGCTGCCAAGTCCGGGCGTGGCCGCTGCCAATAATTAACGAATAAATTGTCGGAAAACCTTACACACCCTCGGATGTTTTCGGCGCGACTCATTGAAAATCAAGCGTAATTACACTTGGCCCGCAGCTTGCATCAAGATTTTGGTCTGTTAAGGGGTGCCGTAATGTATCAGTCTCGGAAGCTTGCTTTGGTGGCCGCCGTCGGTCTGTTCCTCGGCGCCCACGCCGCACAGGCCAATGTGATCTATGACCTGACGCTCACCCCAACCTCTGGCACGGTGTTGATTGGCGGAACGGGGACCTTCACGATCAGCAGCGCGCCCTCGACGACGCTCAATTCGGTGTCGAACTACTATCAGACGCCGAAGAATGGTTCGGGAACGCTGGTGAGCTTGAGTATCACGATCGACGGGCAGACGTTCGGTCTCCCGCAGGAAAACACCAACGGCAACGCGCTGGCGCAGTTCACTTCCGGCACTCTCGACGACATCACCTATGCCGGCACGTCCAATGGCTTCGCCCTCGACACGACAGGCGGCTATGTCTTCTACCTCAAGGACAACGGCGGCGATACCATTGGCACATTTACCGCGTCCTTGGCGACGGACCCCCCGGGACCCGTTCCCGAGCCCACCTCGCTCGCCCTCTTCGGTGCCGCGTTCGCCGGCTTCGGCTTCCTGCGGCGTCGCCGTTCGGCTAAGTAGGGGCAAGCGGCAGTCAATCGCGCCACCAACCCGTAAAACCGGTTTCGCCGCCAGAGCGACGAAATCGTAGCACCGGTCCATCAGCGCCCTGGTTTCGTTTGCCGCGGGACCTATAATCGATCCGGGCGGGTCACTTCATTCGGCACAATGCGGCGTTCAAATGGCAAAGGGCCGCTTCGGTTCGGCGGCCCGATCCCTGCTATCGAGCAGGCGATCGTCCTGCACGAGCGTGGCCGCCTTGACGAAGCCGCGCGGATGTATGAGACGATCCTCAAGGCCGATCCGAACGCGTCCGTGGCGCTGCGTAACCTCGGTGCCATCCGCATTCAAGAGGGCAAGCCGGACGACGCGCAACGGCTGCTGCGCAAGGCGGTCAACCGCGAGCCCCGGTCGGCCGACGCGCATAACAATCTTGGCATCGCGCTGCAGATGCTGGGTCGGGATGCGGAGGCGATCGGCCGCTACGAAAAGGTCGTAGCCCTCGCCCCCGGCCATGTCGGCGCCTGGGGCAGTCTGGGATTGGCGTATCGCGCGACCGGGCTGAACGACAAGGGCATCGCCTGCTTTCGACGTCTCTGCGAGCTTGCGCCGGACAATGTCAACGGCCCTCTCAATCTCGGCCGGGCCTTGCATGCGGTCGCGCGCTACGAGGAGGCGATCGCGTGCTTTGAACGCGCCCTGGCGCTCGCCCCCGATCACGTCGACACGCTCATCGCACTCGCGACGACACTGGAGGCCGCGGATCGCCCCGAGTTGGCCATCGCCCACCTCAGGCGCGCGCTTTCCCTCGATGCGGACAATGCCGCAGCGCTGTCCGGGCTCGGCCTCGAGCTGACGACGGTCGGGCGACTCGACGAGGCGCGCCGGGTATTCGAGCAGGCGGTGACGGTGGCCCCGGCGCGCGGAGCCTCGTACCTCAACCTCGCGGACGCCAAGCGCTTCACGGCCGACGATCCGCACATCGCCGCCATGGAAGCGCTCCTTCGCGACGCCGGGTCGACCGCGAAGGAGGATGCCCTCTTTTTGCATTTCGCGCTGGCCAAGGCTTATGCGGATTTGGACCGGCATGACGATTCCTTCCGTCACCTTGTGGAGGCCAATGCGCGCAAGCGGAAGACGGTCGTCTATGACGATGCCGCGGCGATCGAGGCGCTCGGCCGCATTCCCACGCTCTTCACGCCGGCGCTGATACGGGAAAAGGCCGGACTGGGCGACCCGTCCCGCGTTCCCGTCTTCATCGTCGGCATGCCACGATCCGGCTCCACTCTCATCGAGCAGATCCTTTCAAGCCATCCCGCGGTGTTTGGCGCGGGCGAACGCAAGGATTTTACCGCCGCCGTGATGGCCAACGCGACGATGGCGCCGGCCCAGATAACGGATCTCTCCACCACCCATCTCCGCGCCCTCGGCGCCAGCTATCTCGAGCACATCCTGCCGCTCGCTCCGACAGCGCAGCGCATAACGGACAAGTTGCCGGGAAATTTCAAGTTCCTCGGCCTCATCCATCTGGCGCTGCCGAACGCGCGCATCATTCACACCCGCCGCAATCCCATCGATACGTGCCTGTCTTGCTTTTCCATCCTGTTCCGCGACGATCAGCCGTTCACCTACGACCTCGCGGAGCTCGGCCATTACTACCGCGCCTATGCGGCGCTGATGGACCATTGGCGCCGCAGCCTGCCGACAGGCGTTCTTCTCGAGGTGCAATACGAAGACGTGGTGGCGGATATCGAGCAGCAGGCGCGGCGCATCATCGCGCATTGCGGCCTCGAATGGGACGACGCGTGTCTTGCATTTCACCAGACCCAACGCGCGGTCCGCACCGCGAGCCACGCGCAAGTGCGCCAACCGATCTACGCCAGCGCGGTCGGGCGCTGGCGCGCCTATGGGAAAATGTTGAAGCCGCTGTTCGACGCGCTGGAGATCGAGCTGCCCGCCGATGCCACCTAACACCGTCGATAGTAGATGGCGATGCCGGAAGGCGGCAGAAACATGCCGCGCGCCTCCGCGCATGATTGGTTGAAATCGACGACGCCGACGAGGCGTAGGGAGCTAACAGGCCGGAGGCGCGTCGCTTGTCACCGCGCGCTTGCCGCCGCTGGATCATCTCACAACTGACTGATTTCGCTGGTGAGCCCGGCGGGGCTCGAACCCGCGACCCCTTGATTAAAAGTCAAGTGCTCTACCGGCTGAGCTACGGGCTCGTGAAGCGCGCGACAATAGGGCAGGGCGCTCTAGGGGTCAATTGGAGGCGGCCCGCGCCGCGCTTGCCGCGCGAACTCGCTCCCGCACGATCCGCGTGCATGGTTCCCTTTGCGCGCCAAGCAGTTACAAGTTTTTACACAAAAACAAGGCGGGGACATCACGGGGTTACATTGCACTTCTAGGGTGGGGTCGTGGACGTAGACGGGGAAATACCCGACAACGAAAGGAACAGAGACCCCATGGCGGAAATCGGGCCACTGCTGGAAAAAGAAATTCCGCGCCTGAGGCGCTATGCCCGCGCGCTTGCGCGCGATGCCGCGCGCGCCGATGATCTCGTGCAAAGCTGCCTTGCCCGCGCGCTCGCCAAATCGCATCTGTGGCAGCCGGGCACCGACCTGCGCGCCTGGCTATTCACGATCCTCCACAATCAGCATGTCAACGACGTGCGCCGCGCGGTGCGCGAGGGCATCAGCGTTCCGGTCGAGGATGTGGCGCCGGTTCTGACGGTGGCCTCGAGCCAGAGCGCGCGTCTGCGGCTGCGCGATCTCGATCGGGCCATGGGCCATCTGCCGGAAGAACAGCGCCAGGTGCTGCTCCTCGTCGGGCTCGAGGGGATGCGCTACGAGGAGGTCGCGGCGGTGCTCAGCGTACCCGTCGGCACCGTGCGCTCGCGCCTGTCGCGCGGCCGCGACATGCTGCGTCAGCTCATGGACATGAAGCCGGCGCGGCTGCCGTGCGAAGATGTCGCTGAAGCGGCGGAGGCAACCCCGCGGCGGGGGCGGGCGCGGCGCGTGCCGGAGCTGACAGCGGCTTAGCTGCGCTCGGCGCCGGCGGCTGTGCCGTCGGGCCGCCGCCCATGCTGGGGCGGGGTGCCCGCGAGATTGAGCGCGGCGAGCGTCAGGCTGTCGAGGATCGTCGCCAACGGTTGGCTCAATCTTAACCCGGCGAAGTCCACGCGCGGTGTGGCGCCGGTCGTTGCCGTGGCGTCGGCGCTCGTGGACGGGGACGTTCCCTCTGCGGGGTCCGAGGCGCCGCCGAATTCGCGCGCCTCCTGTTCGATGCGGCCGCCGAGCGCGTGATAGATCTCAGCGACGCTGCGCGCGCGGCCGGTCTCGCCGTCATAGAAGACGCTGCGGTTGCTCGCCGCCGCCTCGGGCAGGAGATCGGCCGCGGGCGTCGTCCCCTTGGTCTCGAGCGCCTTCAGGAACTGCGTGGCGCCGCCCGCGCCCAGGAAATGCGCCATGTAGAGATCGGCGCGGTCGACCGGGTGGCCCAGCGCGCGCTCGACCTCGCCCTTATTGAGCTTGGCATATTCGCCGGCGAGCGCGGTCGACAGGGTGGGATCGCTGCGCAGCGCGAGGATGCGCTGTTTCGCCACGGGGTCGGCGACCTCGGGCTTGCCGGCGGCATTGATCGAGATCTTCTGCGCCAGATCGCCTTCGCCGTATTTAGCGCCGAAGCGATGCATCATGTCGAGCCAGGTCGAGCCGATGAACTGGAAAAGGCCGGCGGCGCTGCCGGTCGTGGCTTTCGCATCCGGATGGAAGCCGCTTTCCTGCGCGGCCTGGGCCATCAGCAGGCCGAAATCGCTGCCGCTCGCCTGGCTCGCCAGGCGGATCTGGTGAAAGAGAGCGGGGTCGACGCCCCGCGGAGCGGTCGAATAGGGATTGCTCGGCGCAGCCATGGCGTTCCCGGCGGATTGTTGGCAAGGCTAGGCCCAATTGGTTAAGCGAACGTGATGGAATTCGAAATTATCGAAGCGGCCTCGCGCCGGGACGTGCCTCTCCCTTAACGTTGCGTACTCGATCCTCTGCGGATGGTTAAATTTGCCGCGTCGAGGATCTCATGAACCATCGGCCCAACCCGGTCAGCGCGTCGTTGCGCGCCTGCCGCGGAGCGCTCGCGATCGTTGCGGCGTTCAGCCTGGCGGTCAATCTGCTGACGCTCTCCTCGCCCCTCTACATGATGCAGCTCTTCGACAAGGTGCTGTCGAGCCGCAGCGGCGACACCCTCATCATGCTGACGCTCGTCACCACGTTCGCGGTGGGCGTGCTCTGCCTCATCGATGCCATCCGCTCCCAGGTGCTGGTCCGGATCGGCGCGTGGCTCGATGAAAAGCTCGGGCCCCAGGTCTTCAATGGTGCCCTCAGCATGGCGCTCAAGAGCGATCCCACCCGCGCCGCCATCGCGCTTTCCGACTTGCAGACGTTGCGCGGGTTCCTGACCGGGCCGGCGGTGCTGCCGCTCCTGGATGCGCCGTGGTCGCCGATCTTCGTCATCGCGCTTTTCACGCTGCATCCGCTGCTCGGCCTCATCGGCTTGGGCGGCGCGCTCATCCTCTTCGGCCTAGCCGTGCTCAACGAATTCGCGACGAAAGCGCCGCTGCGAGAGGCCAACACCGCGAACCTGCGCACCCGCCAGCGCGCCGAGGCCGCCATGCGCAATGCCGAGGTCATCCGCGCCATGGGCATGTCGGAAGGCGTGGTCCGGATGTGGCGGGGCGAGGTCGCCGGCCTCAATGAGGCGCAGCGCGCCGCCGCGTCGCGCGGGGCGGTGATCATCGCCGTCTCCAAATTCTGCCGCCTCATGCTGCAGATCGTGATCCTCGGCGTCGGGGCGTGGCTTGTCATCAAGCAAGAAGCGAGCCCCGGCGCGATGTTCGCCTCGTCCTTCCTGCTCTCGCGCGCGCTGGTGCCGGTGGAGAACGCGATCGGCACGTGGAAGTCGCTGGTCTCGGCGCGGCTGGCCCATCGCCGTCTGCTCGAGCTCTTCCATGATATGTCCTGGGCGCGCAAGGGCATGCGCCTGCCGGTGCCGGAAGGCGCCTTGTCGGTGGAGCGGGTGAGCTTCTTCCCGCCGGGCGCCGACGGCCCCACCCTGCGCGGCGTCACGTGCGCGCTGGCGCCGGGCGAAGTGCTCGGCATCGTCGGCCCGTCGGCCGCCGGCAAATCGACGCTGGCGCGGCTCATCGCCGGGACGTGGCGGCCGACCGCCGGCAAGGTGCGGCTCGACAACGCCGACATCGCCATCTGGCACGAATCCGGCGGCTCGCGTCATATCGGCTATCTGCCGCAGGACATCGAGCTCTTCGCCGGCTCGGTGCGCGACAACATCGCGCGGCTCGGGGCGTCCGATCCCGAGTTCGTGATCGCGGCGGCGCGGCTCGTCGGGCTGCACAGCGCGATCATGGGCCTGCCGCAGGGTTATGACAGCGAGATCGGCGATGCCGGCGTCAAGCTGTCGGGCGGCCAGCGCCAACGCATCGCGCTCGCCCGCGCCGTCTATGGCGCGCCGCGGCTCGTCGTGCTCGACGAGCCCAACGCGAGCCTCGACCAGGAGGGCGACGAGGCGCTGCACCAGGCGATCCTCGAGCTCAAGCGGCGCGGCACGACGGTAGTCATCGTCGCCCATCGCCCGAGCATTCTCGGCCTCGCCGACAAGCTGCTGGTGCTGCGTGCCGGCTCGGTCGAGGTCTATGGCAACCGCTCGGACGTGATCGCCAAGCTCAACGCCGCCAGCCGCCAGATCGCCGTGCCGCTGCAAAAGCAGTCGGCCTGACCATGAACGAGGAAGCAAGGAGCGGAACCATGACGCTCATCACCATTGACCACGGCATGCCCGAGGTTCCCGCCAATCCGCTCGCGCGGTGCCGGCACCTCGTCGTTGCCGGCGCGGCGCTCGTGGCCGTGTTCATCATCGGCTTCGGCTTCTGGGCGGCGCTGGCACCGCTCGAGACGGCGGTCATCGCGCCCGGCACGGTGGTGTCGGAATTGAGCCGCAAGACCATCCAGCATCTGGAAGGCGGCATCATCGCCGCGATCCTCGTGCAGGACGGCGACAAAGTTACGGCAGGGCAGACGCTCATCCGTCTCGACGACACCAAGGCGCGCACCACCTACGCTTCGGCCTCCGATCAGCTCTGGGACGTGCGCGCCGCTCAGGCGCGGCTCATTGCCGAGCGCGACGATGCGGCCGCCGTCACCTTTCCCGACGATCTTCTGGCCCACCGCGACGACCCGGTCGTGGCGCAGGCGATGGAAGGCGAGGCGAAGATCTTCCAGACGCAGCGCGGGTTGGAGACCTCGAAGATCGACGCCATCCACGAGCGCATCAACCAGTCGCGCGCGGAGATCGCGGGCTACCAGGCGGAGGTGACGGCGGCTGAGCGGCAGATCGCGCTCCTCACCGACGAGGTCGCGAGCTCCACCGCGCTCGTGCGCCAGGGGTTGGAGCGCCGGCCACGCCTTCTGGAACTGCAGCGCCTGCTCGCGGACATGCAGGGCAAGCGCGGCGATACGCTGGCCCAGATCGCGCGCGCCAAGGAGACGATCGCCGAATCCGATGTCGATATCCTGAGTTTGCGGAACGACAGCCAGAAACAGGCGGCCGACGCGCTCGGCGACAACCAGCGCAAGCTCGAGGAATTGACCGAGGAGACCACCGCGGCGCAGAACGTGATGGCGCGCACCGCCATCAAGGCGCCCGAGGACGGCACCATCACCGATCTGCGCGTGCATACCCCCGGCGGCGTCATCAATCCGGGCGAGCCGCTCATGGATCTCGTGCCGAAATCGGACCCGCTGGTGATCGAGGCGCAGGTGCGCCCGGTCGACATCGACCGCCTGCGCGACGGGCTTACCGCGCAGGTGCGCCTGCTGCCCTACAAAACGCGCCGCACGGCGCCGCTCGATGCGACCCTCATCTATGTCTCGGCCGACCGGATCGTCGACAAGCACACCAACCAGCCGTATTTCTCGGTGAAGCTCAGGGTCGACCCGGAGAAGCTCAAAGCGATGCACGACGTCAAAATGGTCCCGGGCATGCCGGCGGAGGCGATGATCAAGACCGGCGAGACCACCGTCGCGTTCTATGCCCTGTCGCCCGTGATCGACAGCTTCCACCGCGCCTTCCACGAGAAATAGCGGCTTAAGCCGTGCGGCGCGGCGCCAGCGCGCGCTCCTCGACGGTGATGCGCCAGGCCAGGAGCGCGAGGTTGGCGAACGTGAACGCGACCGCGATGCGCCAGGCGCCGAACGCCAAAGGCAGGATCGCGATCTCGGCGATGACGACGGCGTAGTTGGGATGGCGCAGGAAGCGATAGGGCCCGGTGCGCACCAGCGCCGCGCCGGGCACGGTCATCACCCGCGTCGTCCACCACGGCCCGAGGCTCGCGATCGTCCACACGCGCGCGAACTGAAGTGCGACAAAGAGGCCGATGAGAAAGGGATCGGGGCGCGTTTGCGCCGGCACCAGCACCAGGAGCGCGCCAAGCCACAGCGCATGCAGCGCGACGATCAGGGGATAATGGCCGCGCCCATGCTCGACCGCGCCCCGGCGGCGCAGCGCCCGCAGGTTGCGCGACGCCAGTGCGAGCTCGCCCAGACGTTCCGCGGCTACCAGTGCGACCGTGATCGCGACGGCGCTCATCCCGGCGCCTCCAGCAGCAGGAACCCCGCGGTAAATCCCGGCCCCAGCGCGGTCAAAAGCATGCGCGCCGCGGCGCCGCCCTCGAGCATGCGCGCGAGCACGAAGAGGACGGTCGCGGCGGACATGTTGCCATAGTCGCGCAGTACGCTGCGCGCCGCATCGAGGCTGCCGGCGGCCAGCCCGAAGGCTTCCTCCAGCGCCACGATCACCTTGGTGCCGCCGGGATGACACACGAAGTGCCCGATGTCCGCCAGGGTGAGGTCGTGGCGGGCGAGGAACGAAGCCGCCGCCTGGCGTAGCCGGTGCTGCACCAGGGTCGGGATGTCGCGCGAGAATACCGCCTTCAGCCCGTCGGCGGCGACGTCCCAGCCCATCACGGTCGAGCGATTGCGGCCAGGTGTATTCGCCGCCGGCGCCGAAGGCCGGACCCTCGCCGCGGCACGAGATGAGCGCCGCCGCCGCGCCGTCGCCGAAGAGCGCGGTCGCGACGATGTTGCTCTTGGAGATGTCGTCCTTGCGGAAGGCGAGTGCGCACAGCTCCACCACCAGGAAGAGCACGCGCGTCTCGGGCGCGGCGCGGGCGAGTTCGGCAGCACGCGCCAGGCCGATCACGCCGCCGGCACAGCCCAGCCCGAATACCGGCAGCCGCCGCACGTCCGGGTCGCAAGCCCAGCCGTTCGATCAGCATCGCATCGAGGCTCGGCGTGGCGATGCCCGTGGTCGAGACGCAGACCACCGTGTCGACGGCGTCGGGCGCGACATCCGCGCCGCGCCAGCGCCTCGCGCGCGGCGCGTCTCGAGCAGGCGCACGGCGTGGTCGAGATAGAGCGCGTTGCGCTCGACCCAGCCATGCGGCTCGTCGTACCAGGCGATGGGCACGCAGGAATAGCGGCGCTCGATCCCGGCATTGGCAAAGACCGGCATCAGCCGCTCGAACTCGTCCGCCGGCACTCGCCGCAAAGAGGCGTCGCGCGCGCCGGGCCACCTCCTCCTGGCCCAGCACATGGGGCGGAACCGCGTGGGCAAGCGCAACAAGTTTCGCGCGTTCGGTGCGTCACTGGCGGCCGGCTCTCCGGGATCGTTAAAGTATAGGGCGCGCGCGCGTGCCACCCTTGGGCATGAACGTTAGGCGAAAGCCGTCAGTCCGGCCATCACATGTTCGCGCGGAGTGCGTGATCACTCCGGAGTGCCGATCGCCCTTTGCAGCGTTGATCGTATCGTCGTCGAGCCATGGAAGGAACATCCCTGCCGCCCCCGCTTCCGCCGCGCCGCAAGCGTCCGCGCGTGGTCGAGCGCCTGCGCGCCTATTTCATCGCCGGCATCCTCGTGACCGGGCCGATCGCGCTCACGCTCTATCTCACCTGGATCTTCATCCACTTCATCGACGAGTTCGGTCGGCGGCCTGCTGCCGGCGCAATACAATCCCGCGACCTACGTGCCGCTGCCGGGCCTGGGGCTTGTCATCACGGTGGTGGGGCTGACGCTGGTCGGCGCGATCACGGCCGGGTATCTCGGACGGCTGCTGCTGCGCCTCAGCGAACACATCATGCAGC
The DNA here is from genome assembly GCA_963832575.1 of uncultured Alphaproteobacteria bacterium. Lineage (GTDB taxonomy): Bacteria > Pseudomonadota > Alphaproteobacteria > ATCC43930 > CGMCC-115725 > DATJLY01. Next base: position 545,599 of record CAWHUT010000004.1, on the reverse strand, counting down.
GCATGCCGGTCGTGCGCAGCATCTACGACGCGGCCAAGCAGATCTTCGAGACGGTGCTGGCGAGCAAGAGCAACACCTTCCGCGAGGTGGTGCTGGCGGAATGGCCGCGCCCGGGCATGTGGACGGTCGCCTTCGTCACGGCGCAGCCGCAGGGCGAGATCCGCGAACAGGTCGGATCGGATGCGGTGGCGATCTATGTTCCGACGACGCCCAATCCGACCTCAGGCTATCTCATGTTCGTGCGCCGGCGCGATCTCGTGACCCTGCCGATGACGGTGGAGGAGGGGATCAAGCTGGTCATTTCCGGCGGCATCATCGCGCCGCCCGAGCGCGCCCCCGTTCCCGTCGAAGTTCCGGTCTCGGACGTCGAGCCGCCGGGCTAGCGCGCGATCTCGACCTCTGCATCACGCACGTCTAACCGGAGCGCAAATAGCGCACCGCGCGATCGCGCGCGAAAAGATAGAGCAGCGTGCGCAGCGCCTGACCGCGCGGCGTCTCCAGATCGGGATCGCGCATGAGGATGAGGCGCGCATCATCGCGCGCCGCTTCGATCAGCTCGGCATGGGCGGCAAGATCGGCCAGCCTCAGCTCCGGCAGCCCGCTCTGGCGCGTTCCCAACACCTCGCCCGCGCCGCGCAGCCGCAGATCCTCCTCGGCGATGCGGAAACCGTCCTGGCTCTCGCGCAGGATGGTGAGCCGCGCCCGCGCGGTCTCGCTCAGTGGTTGGGCATAGACAAGGAGGCAGGTCGACGGCTTGTCGCTGCGCCCGATGCGGCCGCGAAGTTGGTGGAGCTGGGCCAGGCCGAAGCGTTCGGCATGCTCGATCACCATGACTGTCGCGTCGGGCACGTCGACACCGACCTCGACCACTGTCGTTGCCACGAGAAGATCGATGGCGCCCTCGGCGAAGGCGGCCATGACGCGATCGCGCTCCGGTCCGGGCATGCGGCCGTGGACGAGGCCGACGCGGGCGCCGAAGAGCTCCGCGAGCTGGCCATGTCGTTCGACCGCGGCCGCGAGATCGATCACCTCGGACTCTGCGACGAGCGGGCAGATCCAGTAGATCTTGCCGTCGCCGTCGAGCGCGCGCCGCACCGCCGCGATCACCTCGTCGAGCCGCGCGGCGGGAATGGTGCGGGTGGTGACGGGCCGCCGTCCGGCGGGCTTTTCGGCCAGCCGGGAGGCATCGAGATCGCCGTAGGCGGTGAGCATCAGCGTGCGCGGAATGGGGGTCGCCGTCATCACCAGGACATCGACGGCGCGGCCCTTGGCCGACAGCACGACGCGTTGCTCGACGCCGAAGCGGTGCTGCTCGTCGATGACGGCGAGAGCGAGGTCGTGGAACACGACGTCGGGCTCCGAGCAGTGCGTGCGTGCCGACGACGATGCCGCTCGCGCCGGCGGCGATCTGCTCCAGCACGCTCGCCCGCGTGCGGCCTTTCTCGCGGCCGGTGAGAAGCGCGATGGCGACGCCCGCGCCCTGCGTCAGCCGGGTCAGTGTCGCATGATGCTGGCGCGCCAAAAGCTCGGTGGGCGCCATCAGCGCCGCCTGGGCGCCGACCTCGACCGCGTCGAGCATGGCGAGGAGCGCCACCACCGTCTTGCCGCTGCCGACATCGCCTTGAAGCAGCCGCTGCATGCGCGTGGGCTCGGCCATGTCGGCGGTGATCTCGGCCACGGCCTCGTTCTGCCCGAGTGTCAGCGTGAAGGGCAGGGCGTCGATCACCTGTTGGCGCAGCCGCCCGGAGGCCCCGAGCGCGCGTCCCGGCAGGCGCTTTTGCTGCGCCCGCACCAGCGCGACCGCCAACTGGTTGGCAAGCAACTCATCGAAGGCCAGGCGCCGGCGTGCCGGCGCTGTCGGCAGAAGATCGTCGGCCTGACCCGGCGCATGCGCCGCGGCCAGCGCCGCCCGCCAGGATGGCCAGCCCGCGCGTGCGCAATAGGCGGCATCCTGCCATTCCGGCAATTCCGGCGCGCGGGCGAGCGCCGCATCGACCGCCTTCGCCACCACGCGCAGGCTCAAGCCCGCGGTCAGGCCGTAGACCGGCTCGATCGGCTTCAGCCGCGCCAGCGCCTCGGGCTCGACAATGTGGTCGGGATGCGTGATCTGGATCTGGTTGTTGAAGGCCTCGATGCGGCCGCTCACTACCCGCGTCGCCCCGACCGGCAGCAGCCGCTCGAGATAGTCGCCCTTCACGTGGAAGAAGACGAGGTGGAGGAACCCGGTCTCGTCGCGGCAGCGCACGCGATAGGGCTGGCGCGGATTGGCAGGCTTCATGTGTGCGTCCACCGTCACCGTGATGGTGGCGATGGCGCCCGCCGGCGCATCCTTGATCAAGGGCCGGAAGCGTCGGTCGATGATGTCGACCGGCAGGTGCCATAAGAGATCGACTACCTGCGGCCCGGCAAGGCTCTCGAAGAGCTTGCCCAGGCGCGGCCCCACGCCCGGCAGATTGGTGACGGGCGCAAACAGCGGGAACAGGATTTCCGGACGCAAGGGCGGGTCGTGCTCGCGAGGAGGGCTCTAGCGTGGCGCGGGGTTTCGCCAACGCCGGCCCATGCTCACCCAGGCGGCGGCAAAACTCAAAGCCTCAATCTTCCACCTCGGACCGATGCAGACGGATTTCTCAGCTCCAGGGCGCGTAATCCTTCGGCGCCTCCTGCATGACGACCAGCGTGTGTCCGTCGGGGTCCTCGAAGAACACCATCCCGGTTGACCCTTCATCACTCGCGGATTTTCCAATAGCTGTCCTTCTTCACGATCTTGCCGTCGCGGAAGGTGAAGAAGTCGCAGCCGCGCACCTCGATCCGCTCGCCGTTGGTGGCGGTGCCCCGGAGCGTCCAATGCGAGATGCCGACATCGCCGGCGACGAGATGGCTGTCGTCGCCGTAATGAACATCGGGAATGCCGCTGAAGCGCGCGCGCAGCCCGTCCCGGACCGCCGCCGCGCCGACATAGCGCGAGCCCCACGGATCGGGGCCGCGCGGCATTTCGAGCACGCAATCGGCAGCGAAGAAGCTCATGACGCGATCGAGATCATGGGCGTTGAAGGCATCGAGAATGGATTTGAGCGTTACGACCGTTACGGAGCCACTGTCCATGATCAGCCTCCGAATGTAAAAGGGACACGACCCCCGGTTCGCGGACCGTGTCCCTCGCGTCTCGCGGGCGCTAAAGCTTCAGCAGCCGCTCGACATTGCCGTGCAGGATCTTCTCCTTGTCCTCGGCGCAGAGCGGGATGGTGTCGATCCAGGCGGTGGCGGGCGGGTTGGGCACGAAGGGATAGTCGACCGAGAAGATGATGCGGTCGACCCCCATCTCCTGCACGCAGCACAGGAGCGCCGGGTTGGAGAAGAACCCGCTGGTGGTGATCCAGAAATGCTTGCAGAAGAGCTCGCGGAACTTGAGCGGGCGGTTGCCTTCGCGCGAGAGCGCGGAATTGATGCGCCAGAGCAGGAACGGCAGACCCTCGCCGAGATGGCCGAGGATGATCTTGAGCTTGGGATAAGTCTCCAACAACCCGCTCAGCACGATGCGGATGCCCTGCGTCGCCGTCTCTACCGTGAAACCCCAGCCGGCGCGCAGCAACAGCGGGAAGTCCTTGGCATAGTCCTTGTAATAGGCCTCCACCACCGCCGGCGACGGATTGGCCGGGTGCATGTAGAGCGGCACATCGAGTGCCGCGGCGCGCTCGAAGATCGGCCAGAACCGCTTGTCGTCGAGGAAGAGGCCGTTGCTGAGCCCATGCATCATGGCGCCCTTGAAGCCATATTTCGTCACCGTGCGCTCGAGCTCGTCGGCGGCTTCCTTGGGCTCGTTGGTCGGCAGGCAGGCAAACGCGGCAAAGCGCCGCGGATGACGCTCACACGCCTCGTGAAGCCGGTCGTTGGCGCCGCGTGCCAGGCGCACCGCGGTCTCCCCGCTCAGCTTCTGCAGCGCCGGCGCCCCATGCGACAGCACCTGCATGTCGATGCCGCACTCGTCCATCTCCTTGATGCGGAGATTGCTGAGATTGTCGAGCCGCTCGGCAACCCAGGGCGCCTTGGTCGCATCAGCGCCGACGAGATGGGTCTTCACCTCGGGATCGAGATAGTGCTCTTCGATCGCAATGATGCGCGACTTCGTCGCCATGGGCTCTCCTCCAGCCTCGGTTTGGGCAAATCAGCATCGACCCTATCAGCCGGACGCAACCCTGTCATCCCGGGCTGTGCGCCCGCAAAGGCTTGATCCGAGCGCTCCGGCGGGACAGATTGAGCCCCAGGACGGGATGAGGGCATGAGCGAGGCGTCGGCGGTTCAACGCAAGCGGCTGTTGTTTCGGAGCTGGCATCGCGGCACGCGGGAGGTTGATCTGCTGCTCGGCCCGTTCGCCGATAGTCATCTCGGCTCCCTCACGCCGACCCAGCTCGCGCGCTACGAGGCGCTGCTCGACGAAAACGATGCCACGCTCTATGACTGGCTCACCGGCCGCGTCGCGCCGCCGCCGGAGCATGACAGCGACGTGCTGCGCCTCATCATGAGCGTGCGTTTCCGCCCGCGGCCCGCGTGATCGCGCTCGACGCCTTCTTCGGCCCCGATGGTCCCCGGCGTGGCGAGCCCGTGGCTATCGCCGGCGCGCCGGAAGGCCACGATGCCTTCGTCCTGGGCGGGCTCGTCGCGCGCGGCGTGGTGCCGTCGCTCCTTCATGTTTGCCGCGACGACGGCCGCATGGCGCGCACGCGCGCGGCGATCGCGTTCTTTCATCCCGAGGTTTCCGTCCTGACGCTGCCGGCGTGGGACTGCCTGCCCTACGACCGCGTCTCGCCCAATGCCGAGATCGTCAGCCACCGCATCGACACGCTGACGCGGCTCGCCGGCGTGGGCGAGGGGCAGGGGCGGCATGTCGTGCTGACCACGGTCAACGCCGCGGTCCAGCGCCTGCCGCCGCGCCGGATCTTTGCCGACCGCGTGCTGCGCCTGGGCGCCAGCGGGCGGCTGCCGCTCGACCGGCTCGTCGCCTTTCTCCAGCGCAACGGCTATGGCCGCACCGACACGGTGCGCGAGCCCGGCGAGTTCGCCATCCGCGGCGGCATCGCCGACCTCTATCCCGCGGGTGCCGCAGCGCCGGTGCGTCTCGATTTCTTCGGCGACACGATCGAAGGCCTGCGCAGCTTCGATCCGCTGACCCAGCGCACCACCGGCCCGCTCGGCGGGATCGTGCTGCGCCCGGTGAGCGAGGTGCTGCTCGACGACGACACGATCCGCCGTTTCCGCAGCCGCTATCGCGAGCAGTTCGGCATGGTGGCTGACGATGACCTGCTCTACGAGGCCGTGAGCGCCGGGCGGCGCTATGCCGGCATGGAGCACTGGCTCCCGCTCTATTACGAGAGCCTCGAGACCATCTTCGACTATCTTCCCGACGCCGCCGTGACGCTCGATCCGGAAGTCGATGAGGTCCGGCGCGACCGCCTCGACGCCATCGCCGATTTCTATGCCGCGCGCCAGGGCGTCGGGCGGACCGCGGCCGCCGGTGCCGCGCCCTATCGTCCGCTGCCCCCGGCACAGCTTTATCTCGACGAGGCGGAATGGACCGGCGTGCTCGCGCCCCGCCCGGTCGGCATGTTCCTGCGCTTTGCCGCGCCGGAGGGCCAAGCGCTGACGTGCGATGCCGGCGCTCTGCCCGGCCGCGATTTCGCCGAGGCGCGCGCCAACACCAGCGTCAACCTCTTCGATGCCGTGCGCGGGCGCATCGAGGCCGAGCGCGATGCCGGCAGGCGCACGCTCATCGCCGCCTACAGCGCCGGCGCGGCCGAGCGCCTGAGTTCGCTCCTGCACGACCACGGCGTCGCCGCGGCCCTCCCGGTCGAGCATTGGCAGGATTTCGCGGCAGTGCCGCTGGTGGGCGCCGTGGGCGTCGCCGTGCTTGCGCTCGAGCGCGGCTATCGCTTCGCCGATGCGGCCGTCATCACCGAGCAGGACATCCTCGGCGACCGCCTGGCACGGCCACCGCGGCGGCGCGCCAATTATCAGGACTTCATCGCCGAGGTCTCGGCGCTCACCCCCGGCGATCTCGTCGTCCATGCCGAGCACGGCATCGGCCGCTATGGCGGCCTGGAGACGCTCGATGTCGCGGGTGCTCCGCACGACTGCCTGCGACTTCTCTATGCCGGCGACGCCAAGCTCTACGTGCCGGTCGAGAACATCGAGGTGTTGTCGCGCTATGGCTCGGAGGACGCCGACGTGCCGCTCGACCGGCTCGGCGGCGTCGCCTGGCAGTCGCGCAAGGCCCGCGTCAAGAAACGCATCAAGGACATCGCCGCCGAGCTCATCGAGGTCGCGGCCGAGCGCCAGGTGCGCCAGGGCGAGACGATGCCGCCGCCCGAAGGCCTCTACGAGGAATTCGCCGCGCGCTTTCCCTACCCCGAGACCGAGGACCAGGATCGCGCCATTGCCGACACGCTGAGCGATCTCGGTTCGGGCCGGCCGATGGACCGGCTGGTGTGTGGCGATGTCGGCTTCGGCAAGACCGAAGTGGCGCTCAGGGCCGCCTTCATCGCGGTCATGGCGGGGACGCAGGTCGCGGTCGTCGTGCCGACGACGCTGCTCGCGCGCCAGCACTTCCGCACCTTCACCGAGCGCTTCGCCGGCCTGCCGGTACGGATCGAGCAGCTCTCGCGCCTGGTGACCGCCCGCCATGCCGCCGAGATCAGGACGGAGCTTGCCGAGGGCCGCCTCGACATCGTCATCGGTACCCACGCGCTGCTGGCCAAGAGCATCAAGTTCCGCCATCTCGGGCTTCTCGTCGTCGACGAGGAGCAGCATTTCGGCGTGGCGCAGAAGGAGCGGCTGAAGCAGCTCCGCGCCAATGTCCACGTGCTGACGCTGACGGCGACGCCCATTCCGCGCACGCTGCAGCAGGCCCTGGCCGGCGTGCGGGAGATGAGTGTGATCGCCACGCCGCCGATCGACCGGCTCGCCGTGCGCACCTTCGTCACGCCCTATGATCCGGTGGTGGTGCGCGAGGCGATCCTGCGCGAGGCCCACCGCGGCGGCCAGTGCTTCTATGTCGTGCCGCGCATCCAGGATCTCGCCGACGTGCGCCAGCAACTGCAGGAGCTGGTGCCGGAGATCAAGGTGGCGATGGCGCACGGCAAGATGCTGCCGACCGAGCTCGAGGCGGTGATGGTTGCGTTCGACGACCGCGCCTATGACATCCTCTTGTCCACCAACATCATCGAGTCCGGGCTCGATATTCCTACCGCCAACACGCTGATCGTCCATCGCGCCGATATGTTTGGGCTGGCGCAGCTCTATCAGCTCCGCGGCCGCATCGGCCGCGGCAAGGTGCGGGCCTATGCCTATCTGACGCTACCCGCCGGCAAGATGCTGACCGAGACCGCCCAGCGCCGTTTGGAAGTAATGCAAACCCTGGATCAGCTCGGCGCCGGCTTCACGCTGGCCAGCCACGATCTCGACATCCGCGGCGCCGGCAACCTCCTGGGCGAGGAGCAGTCCGGCCACATCCGCGAGGTCGGCATCGAGCTCTACCAGCATCTCCTCGAAGAGGCGATCGGCAGCGCCAGGAGCGGCGTGGCTGGCCTCGGCGAGACGCCGGAGGAGTGGACGCCGCAGATCACCATCGGCACGCCGGTGCTGATCCCCGAGACCTACGTCGCCGATCTCAACGTGCGGCTGGGCCTCTACCGCCGCATCGCTTCGCTCGTCGACCGGCGCGAGATCGACGCGTTCGCGGCCGAGCTCATCGACCGCTTCGGCAAGCTGCCGCGCGAGGTCGACAATCTCCTGGAGATCATCGCCATCAAGCGCCTGTGCCGCGACGCCGGCATCGAGAAGGTCGAAGCCGGTCCCAAGGGCGCCGTCATCTCGTTCCACGACAACCGCTTCGCCAACCCGGCCGGCCTCGTGCGCCTCATCGGCGAGCATCGCGGCACCGCCAAGCTCAGGCCCGATCAGAAGCTGGTGATCATGCGGAGCTGGGAAACGGCGGCGGAGCGCCTGCAAGGCGTGAGCGCGCTCATGAAGCGCCTGGCCGAGATCGCCGCGGCTGCGCCGGCCGAACCGAAGGAACGCGTGCCGGCGCGGTCTTAAGGGCGCGACCGGGTCAGGGCCTCAGGCCGCGTTCCGCGCGCCGGCCACGAGCGCGATCACCTCGTCGGTCGTCTTCACGTCGGCAAAGACGCGCGCCATGGTCTTGAGCTCGGCCTCGTGGGTGTCGCGGTGCACCTCGGCGACCGCGTCTCGCACCAGGATCATGCGGTAATTGTGCTCGACCCCGCCGCGCACCGTGGTGGAGACGCACACGCAGGTGGTGACGCCCGTGACGACGCAGGTGGTGACGCCCATCGCGCGCAGGATCGTGTCGAGCGGCGTGTTGGCAAAACCGCCGAATCCCTTCTTGACCACCAGATGTTCGCCGGCGTGCGGCTTCAGCTCGTCGATGATCGCGGCGCCCCACGTGCCCTCGACGATGAAGGTGCGGTTGGCGGCCAGAGAGCCGCGGGTGGCGCGCCAATAGGGAAAGGCGGCGTCGGAATAATCGGGCTTCAGCACATGGGCAATATAGACCACCGGCCGCCCCGCCGCGCGGAAGGCATCGGCAAGCCGCTTCACCTGCGGGATCGTGCCCATCAGGAACGGCATGTCGATCGCGGCCTCCGGATTCTCGCGCGCGCGATGGGCGAAGCCGCCGTCGGGGTGGACGAAGTCGTTCTGCATGTCGACGATGACGAGCGCCGCCTTCGTGATGTCGGGCCCCAGATCCGTTTTCATTGGTGCCTCCTATTTGGGCATCGTCCGGTTCGCCCGGTCGTCCCGGCTGGCCAGCACATCCAGCAGCGCCTTAGCAGCGATCAGATCGGGCGTGTCGAAGCCTTCGGTGAAAGCGCCATAGACCGGAAGCAGAAGCTCCAGGCCCGCGCCGCGGCGCCCTTGTTCGAGGCGCAACCGTGCCAGATCGCGCGCCGCGCGCAGTTCGATGAGTCGGGCGCTGCTCGCGCGCGACAGCGACAGCGCGCGGGCGCAGCACTCTTCCGCTTTCTCGCGGCTCTCGCGGCCGCGCACGCACAGATGGGCGCCGGCCGCGAGGCGTTCCAGCTCGGCGTTGTACCAGCGCTCGCCGGTCTCCTCTGCCATCGCCAAGGCTTCGGCGACCACGGCGAGCGCCGCATCGCCATCGCCGGCCAGCACCAACGCGTCGGCGACGCGGGCCAGCCGATAGGGGCCGTGAAACTTCGATCCTGTCTGCCGCCACGCGCCGAGGCCGTTACGCAACTCGGCGCTGCCTTCGTCGGTGAAGCCACCGGCAATGAGCGCCCAGCCGTGAAACACGGTCGCATTGGCGACCGCCAATGCGCTGCCGCCTTCGGTCGCCATGGCCAGCATGTCGCTGGCGAGCGCGCGCACCGAGACTGCGTCGCGGCGCAGATAATAGGCCTCGTTGGCGAGCCAATAGGCATGTGCGAGGCTCGGCTGGTGGGAAATCTCGCGCGCCAGGGCGAGCGCCGCGCCGGCCTCAGCCAGCGCGCGGTCGAGGCTACCGAGGAGCGCGAATGTCAACCCCGCCAGCCCGTGGCCGCACACGCCGGGGTCATGGCCGCCATAGGTCGCGGCGTGGTGGCGATAGGCATCGCGGCGATAGAGCGGAATCCCCGCCTCGAGGCTGCGCTGTGCTCCGCGCAGATCGCCGCGGGAAAGCAGGATCGGCCACCGGGCGTGATGGGCCTGGAAAACCAGCTCGTCGTTGCCCTGCTCTTGCGCGAGCGCTTGCAACTCGTCAACGAGCGCCGCGACGCCGGCAAGGTCGCCGCGGGAGAACGCAGCGAGCTGCGATCCCCACAAGGCCTGAAACAGCGCGACGGACCGTCCGGTCGCGTTCGCCAGCTCGCGCGCGCGAGCATAGGTGCGTGCCACTTGCGGCGATGCCGAACTCATGATCGCCATCAGCGCCGGGCCCAGCGCGATCAGCAGCCGGAGCTCCCATTCGGTCCGTTCGCAGCTCTCGAGTTTCGCGACCAGCCCCAACGCGTATTCGAGATGATTGACGGCCTCGCGGTTGGCCGAGCGCTTGATCGCGATGTCGCCCGCCTTGAACCAGTATTCGATTGCCCGCGCGGCGTCGCCGCTCTCGCCAAAGTGCCGCGCCAGCATTTCCGGCCTGGTCTCGGCGATTTCGGGAAAGTCACGTTCGATCACCTCGGCGATGCGGTGATGAAGCTGGTGGCGCCGGCTCCGCAGCAGCGACGCATAGGCGGCGTCCTGCACCAGTGCGTGCTTGAAAGTGTATTCCGCTGTAGGCGGACGGCCGCGGCGGAAAATCAATTCGGCGGCGACCAGCCGATCGAGCGCACTTTCGAGCTCCGCCGGCGGCAAGCCTGCAACCGCCGCGATGAGTTCATGGGAGAATTGCCGCCCCAACGTCGCGCCGATCTGCGCCACTTCGCGAACGGGCGCTAGCCGATCGAGCCGCGCCGTCAGCGAGGCCTGCAAGGTCGCGGGAATGGCCTGCGGCAGCGCCGTTTCCGTCATGGCATAGCGGTCGCCTTCGTCGACGAGAATGCCGCTCTCGAGCACCGCCTTGGTTAATTCCTCGACGAAGAGCGGTACGCCGTCGGTGCGCGCGATGATGTGCTCGGCAAGCTCGCTGGGCAGCGCCTTGCCGCCGGTCACGCCCGCGATCATCTGCGCCCGCTGCCGCGCCGACAAGCGGTTGAGGCTCAAGAGACTGACGTGCGGCTGGCCGACCCAGGGCGGCAGAAACTCCGGCCGGAACGTGAGAAGCAGCAGCACGGGCAGGCTCGCCGCGCGCTCGACCACGAGATCGATGAGGTCGCGCGTGGTCGGATCGGCCCAGTGCAGATCCTCGAACGCCACGAGCAGCGGTTGCCGCGCCGACAGGCCTTCGAGCTGCGCCAGGAACGCCGTCAATGTTCGCTCGCGGCGTTTCTGCGGGCTGAGGTCCGGCAGCATGGACCGCTCGCCCAAGGGGATCGAAAGAAGGGCGGCGACCAACGGCAGGTGGTCGCGGAACTGGGCGCCGCCCTCGGCAAGGACCGCCTCGAGCTTGGCCAGACGCTCCGCGGCGTCGTCCTCGCGCCGCATTCCGGCGGCGCGCTCGAGCTGTGCGATCACGGGATAGAGCGCGCTATCCAGGTGATGCGCCGAGCAGAAATAGCGCAGCCGCCTATGCGGTTCCGGCGCGATGCGCTCGACCAGCGCCGCGACGAGCCGCGACTTGCCGATTCCTGGCTCGCCGCCCAGCAGCACGACCTGGCCCTCACCGCCCGTCGCCTGGCGCCAGCGCCGCAGCAACAGCGCGGTCTCGTCGTCGCGGCCCACGAGCGGCGTCAGGCCACCGCCATGCAGCGCCTCGAACCGGCTCTGGTGCGCGCTCGGGCGCAGCACGGCGAACGCTGCGACCGGCGCCGCGAACCCCTTGACCGTGACCGCGCCGAGATCGCGGTAGTCGAAGAGATCGCCCACCAGCCGGCGCGTGCTGGCGTCGATCACCACCGCGCCCGGATCGGCCAGCGCCTGCATCCGCGCCGCGAGGTTGGGCGTCTCGCCGAGCGCGCCGCGCAACTGTGCTTCGCCGGTGCCGATATCGCCGGTGACGACGAGGCCCGTCGCGATGCCGCAACGCACTTCCAGCCGCTCGGCGGCGTCGAGCGCGGCTACCCCCGCGACCGCCGCCAGCGCCGCCCGCACGGCACGCTCGGCATCGTCCTCGTGCGCCTGGGGATGACCGAAATAGGCCATGACGCCATCGCCGAGATATTGCACCACCCGGCCGCCGAACTGCGCCACCGCCGCGGCGCACTGCCCATGATAGGACGCGATCAACGACCGCAGGTCCTCGACGTCGAGCCGTGCCGACAGCGCCGTCGACCCGACGAGATCGCAGAACAGCACGGTGAGTTGCCGGCGCTCGCCGGCGTCACCCGGCGCGGTCTCCGGCGCAGCCGGCGCCAAGGCCGCCGACTGCGACGGCGCGGCCTCCTTCAGCCCGGCGATCGCGCGCAGCAGTCGGCGGCGGTGGCCGAGCGAGGCGACGCCGATCTTCTCGAGGTCGTCTTCCGTCAGGTCGGGGAGCAGCGCGGCATCGATGTCATTGTCGGCAAAATGCCGAGCGTACGCCTCCAGGCCGAGCTGCTTGAGCCACTCCGAGACCTCGGTCATCGCATCGGGCATCCCCCCGGGCAGGCTGCCATCGCGCACCGCAGGATGCGCCTTTGCCGCTGTGTCGGCAACCGAGATCCGGCGCCAACTGGTCACGGAGTGGTCGCGACGCTACAGGGCGGGCGCTGGGGCGCCGTTCTGCACGAGGTCGAAGACCGGCAGGAAGAATTCCGGCTCCTGCGCACCGGAGATCGCGTAGTGGCCGGCGAAGACGAAGGCGGGCACAGCGTTGATGCCCATGCGCCTGATGCCGCGCTCCTCGGCAATGATTTCGGCCACGAAGCCGGTACCGTCGAGGAAGCGCTTGGCCGCCGCGCGGTCGAGCCCGACTTCCGCGGCGATCTCGGCCAGTTCGGTGCGGTCGCCGATGTCGCGGCCCCCGAGGAAATAGGCGACGAACAGACGCTCCACCAACGCGTCGGCGCAGCCCTCCGCGGCTGCGCAGCGAATGAGGCGATGGGCGTCGCGGGTGTTGGGCGTGCGGCGCATGCGCTCGAAGGCAAAGCGGATGCCGACCGTCGCGCCGGCATCGGCGACCGACTGATAGACGCGGCCGGCATAATGTGCGCCGCCGAACTTGACCGCGAGATAGTCCTGCCACGCCATGCCGTCGGGCGGCATGTCCGGATTGAGCTGGAACGGGCGCCAGGCGATCTCGGGCAAGATTTCCGGCCGCAAGCGCAGCGCCTGCTCGAGCCGGCGCTTGCCGATGAAGCACCACGGACAGATCACGTCGAGCACGATGTCGATTCGCAAAACGCGCGGGCTCCCGACCCAGCAGCGAGGATGGCAAGCATAGCATGAAGCCGGCCTTGACGCTGCCGTCCCCTGCGCTCAAGGATCGGTGCAACCGGGAGTGAAGCATGGCCGACGGACTCTACGATGCACCGCATCTGGCGCGCGGGGCGGCAAATTTCGTGGCGCTCACGCCCTTGTCGTTCCTGGCGCGCGCGGCCGCGGTGCATCCGGCCAAGCTCGCCGTCGTCCACGGCGAGCGCCACTTCAGCTATCGCGAGCTTTACGCACGCTGCTGCCGGCTCGCCGATGCGCTGCGCCGGCGCGGCGTCGGGCTGGGCGACACGGTGTCGGTGATGGCGCCCAACGTGCCGGCGCTGCTGGAGGCGCATTACGGCGTTGCCATGGCGGGTGCGGTGCTGAACGCGCTCAACTATCGTCTCGACGGGCGCGCCATCGCCTTCATCCTAGGCCATGCCGAGACCAAGGTCCTCATCACTGACCGCGAGTTTTCCGCGACCATCGGCCCGGCGCTCGCTGCGGCGGCGCACCGCCCCCTCGTCATCGACATCGACGATCCGCTCTACGAGGGCGGCGCGCTTTTGGGCGAGATGGATTACGAGGCGTTTCTCGCCACCGGCGATCCCGATGCCCCGTGGCAGCCGCCGGCTGACGAGTGGCAGGCGATCAGCCTCAACTACACCTCCGGCACCACCGGCAATCCCAAGGGCGTCGTCTACCACCATCGCGGCGCCTTCCTGAATGCGCTCGGCAATGTCGTCGCCTTCGGCCTCAGCCCGGCCACGGTCTATCTCTGGACCTTGCCGATGTTCCACTGCAACGGCTGGACCTATCCGTGGGCGGTGACGGCGGTGGCGGGCACGCATGTGTGCCTGCGCCGCGTCGATCCCGCGCCGATCTTCGCCGCCATCGAGCGCTATCGCGTCACCCACATGTGCGGCGCTCCCATCGTCCTCAACATGCTCGTGCACGCGCCCGACGAGGCCAAGCGCCGCTTCGACCGCATCATCGAGGTCGCGACCGGCGGCGCCGCGCCGCCCTCCACGGTGATCGCCAACATGGAGCGCATGGGCTTCCGCGTCACCCACCTCTATGGCCTCACCGAATCCTACGGGCCGGCGACGTTCTGCGCCTGGCAGGAGGAATGGGGCGCGCTGCCGCTCGAAGGCCGCGCGGCGATGATGGCGCGCCAGGGCGTGGCCTATCCGACGCTGGCCGGCGTGCGCGTGACGGACCCTGCGACGATGGCCGACGTGCCCGACGACGGCGCCACCATCGGCGAGGTGATGCTGCGTTCCAATACGCTGATGCGCGGCTATCTCAAGAACGAGGCGGCGACGACGGAGGCGTTCGCCGGCGGCTGGTTCCACACCGGCGATCTCGGCGTCATGCATCCGGACGGCTATGTCGAGATCAAAGACCGCTCCAAGGACATCATCATCTCCGGCGGCGAGAACATCTCCTCCCTCGAGGTCGAAGAGGTGCTCTACAAGCATCCCGCGGTGATGGAGGCGGCCGTGGTCGCGCGTCCCGATGCACATTGGGGCGAGAGCCCCTGCGCCTTCGTCATGCTGAAGCCGGGTGCCGCCGTCATGGCGGCCGACATCATCGCCTTCTGCCGCGACAATCTCGCCCATTACAAGGCGCCGCGGACGGTGGTGTTCGGGCCGCTGCCCAAGACTTCGACCGGCAAGATCCAGAAATTCGTGCTGCGCGACCACGCGCGCGCGCTCGCGGGCTAGGCCGCCCATGGCCATATTCGATCTTGGCGGGCGGACGGCGGTGGTGACGGGCGCCTCGAGCGGGCTCGGCCGGCATTTCGCCGATGTGCTCGCCGGCGCCGGCGCCGCGGTCGTGCTGATGGCGCGCCGCACCGAGCGCCTGGCCGTGGCGGCGGCGGAGATCGAGGCAGCGGGCGGGCGGGCGGCGGCGGTTGCCTGCGACGTCACGGATTATGCGAGCGTGCGCCGCGCTGTCGATGCGGCCGAGGCGCGGCACGGGCCGATCGACATCCTCGTCAACAATGCCGGCATCGCCATTGCCAAGCCGCTCTTCGAGCACAGCGAAGAGGATTGGGATCGCGTCCTCGACACCAACCTCAAGGGCGCCTGGCTCATGTCGCGCGAAATGGCCTCGTTGTGGATGGCGGCGCACCGGGGCGGGCGCATCATCAACATCGCCTCGCTCCTGGCGCTGCGCACGGCGCGCCAGGTTCCGGCCTATGCCGCGGCGAAGGCCGGGCTCGTGCATCTGACGCACACCCTGGCGCTGGAGCTGGGGCGCCATGGCATCACCGTCAATGCGATCGCGCCCGGCTATTTCGAGACCGACCTCAACCGCGACTTTCTTGCCAGCACCGCCGGGCGCGCGCTGGTCGGTCGCATTCCCCTCGGCCGCAGCGGGGCAGCACCCGATCTCGACGGCGCGCTGTTGCTGCTCGCGGCCGATGCCGGCGCCTACATCACCGGTGCGGTCCTGCCGGTCGATGGCGGGCACGCGGTCAGTGCGGTCTGAGCGCTCCCGCGGGAACGCCGCGCCAACGCCACCGTTCGCTTCGCGGCGATCACCCTGTGGAGGAAGCGGCCGGCTTCAATGGCCGCCCTGCGGGAGGCGCGGCGGAGGAACAGGCATGGAAGAGGGTCTCATTCTCATCTATGGCGCCGCCGCCGGCGCGCCATTGCTGCTGGTCGGGGTCCTGATCTGGAGCGGCCTCGAGCGCCGGCCCGCGGCGCGTGCCAAGGAACGGACCATCGTGCGGCGGCGCTATGCCTGGGCCGCGGCGGCGCGGGCCATGACGCCGCGCCGCATCGCGCGCGCCGGTAACCGTACCGCCGCCTGAAGCCATGTCGCGCGGGCGGCCATCCGTCGGCGCACATTGGTGCCGTCGGAACTCGCGCCCCGATGGAACGCTCCGGCGCCGCCGGCGTTCTTTCCGCGGAATGGGGTCGATCGGCCCGGGGAGACAGGCCATGCAGGGCATCAGGGCGATGTTCGCGGCGGGTCGGCGCCCGCCGGCAGCGAGCGGGCAGGGGCGCCCGCTGCAGTCCGTCCGGCACGCGGGGCGCTGGTTCGGACGGCGCAAGCCCACGCTTTTCCAGCGCTGCCTCGCCGTTCATATTTACCACGCGAGCCCGCGCAGCGTGCTGCAGTAGCCGTCAGCGGGCGTCGGGCGCGCGCCGCAGCCGGCGGGTCGGCCGGCCCAAGGCGGTGACGAAGCCGCCGGCCCTGAGGCGCGCGAGCACCGCGCCGAAATGCCGTGCCGCGCCGGGGCCGGGCACGCCCTCGAGCCAGTTCTGATCGAGAAAGGAAGCCAGCGCCGGTTGGCCGAGCTCGACCTCCCAGAGGATGCCAAGGAGCGATGCCGCCGCCTCCTCGCGCTCGCGCATGACCCCGAAGACGATCGCCTGCCGTTCGGCGCCGTCGCGGTCGCCGGTTTCCGGGCCCGGTCCCAGGCCGAAATCGACGCATCGCCGCCGGGTCGGGGCGGCAAGCTGGAAATGCGCGATCTCGTGCAGGAGAACATAGGCCTCGGTAGCGGTGCTGAGCGCCCGCCCGTCCCAGGCATAGCCGGCTCGCGGCGAGATCGGGCGAACGCCCAGGCCGAACGCGGCCGCCAGCTCCAGCGCCTGGCAATGGTGCCGGGCAGCATCTCCACCCCGCGCCCGCGCAGCGTGTGCCGGCACCGCGATGCGGCGGAAAACGCGGCGCGAGTCGGCGGTGCCGAGCCCCGCTTCGAACGCCGCCAAAGCCGCGCGCAGCCGGTCCGGGCCGATCGGCGTCAGAATCACGGCGCTTTCCCGTCCCGGCGGGGCCGCAGATCGCGCTCCGTTAAATATATTTCAGGCATTCCGCCTCACTCGTGCCGGATTCATAAGTTCGGGGTGTCCGTTCGACAATCGTGCTTGTCGCGATAACTTGGCTTTCTGCCTCTCCGGAAGTTTTTGCCCACGATGCTGCAGTGCAATACAGGGGGCTGCGCCGCCAGCGATGGAGCCATGCAAACCTGCGCGTTGCCGTGTCAAGGCGCTGCCGCAACACTTCTGCCCGAAAAGCCGGTTCGCGGGTTGCGAGTATTGCGGTTTGACGGTCGATGAGGCAAAGTAATATCCCCAATCGGCTTCCATCTGCCGAGGCTGCTGGCCGCCTGCGGACGGCGTGCGATGCAGGAGGGTGCGATGCGAACCAGATCGGGCATCGTTGCGGACGCGGCCGGTGCGGACCGGCTTCGTGATCTCGCGCGGCGATGCCGGGAGCTGGCGGAGATGACGGCGGTGCCCGACGTGACGCGCGAGCTGCAAAGCATCGCGGGTGCGCTCGACGAAGAGGCGGAACAAGACGGGCGGGACTGAACTCGCCGGCACTGCGAATGGGAAGGCGATGGGGTTGTCGAAGGAGAAGGCGCGTTGAAGCCCACGGATATCGTTTCGCCCGACTATTTCCATAAAGTGGTCGATTGTCAGTGGGCGTGCCCGGCGCATACGCCGGTACCTGAATATATCCGCCTGATCGCGGCCGGGCGCTACAGCGATGCCTACATGGTCAATTGGGAATCGAACGTCTTTCCCGGCATTCTCGGGCGGACCTGCGATCGCCCGTGCGAGCCGGCCTGCCGGCGCGGCCGCGTCGAGAAGGAGCCGGTGGCGATCTGCCGCTTGAAGCGCGTCGCCGCCGACAACAAGGAAGACATCCGCGACCGCCTGCCGCAGATCCCCGCGGCGAAGAACGGCAAGCGCGTCGCGCTCATCGGCGCCGGCCCGGCCTCGCTCACGGTGGCGCGCGACCTCGCACCCTGGGGCTATCACCTCGTCATGTACGACCAGGACGCCAAGACCGGCGGCATGATGCGCACGCAGATCCCGCGCTTCCGCCTGCCCGAGGCCGTGACCGACGAGGAATGCGGCTATATCACCGACATGGGCATCGAGCTGCGCCTGGGCCAGCGCATCGACAGCATGAAGGCGCTGCTGGCCGAGGGCTACGACGCGATCTTCGTCGGTTCCGGCGCGCCGCGCGGCCGCGAGATCGAGCTGCCCGGTCGCCAGGAAGCCGGCGCCCACATCCATGTCGGCATCGACTGGCTGTCGAGCGTGTCGTTCGGCCATGTCGACCATATCGGCAAGCGCGTCATCGTGCTGGGCGGCGGCAACACGGCGATGGATTGCTGCCGCACCTCGCGGCGCCTCGGCGGCGAGGACGTGAAGGTCATCGTGCGCAGCGGCTTCGAAGAGATGAAGGCGTCCCCCTGGGAGAAGGAGGACGCGATGCACGAGGGCATCCCGATCCTCAACATGCTCGTGCCCAAGGAATTCACCCATGCCGGCGGCCGCCTCACCGGCGTCACGTTCGAGAAGGTCGAGGCGAAATTCGACGACAAGGGCCGCCGCCGCCTCGTTCCCACCGGCGAGCCCGATGTCCATTACGAATGCGACGACGTGCTGTTGGCGATCGGCCAGGAGAACGCCTTCCCCTGGATCGAGCGCGACATCGGCATCGAGTTCGACAAGTGGGACATGCCCAAGGTCGATCCGCGCACGATGCAGTCGACCATCCCCAACGTGTTCTTCGGCGGCGACGCGGCGTTCGGCCCCAAGAACATCATCTGGGCGGTGGCGCACGGGCGTGATGCGGCAGTCTCGATCGACAAGCTCCTCAACGGCGAGGACGTGAACGACCGCCCGCCGCCGCACGTGACGCGCATCAGCCAGAAGATGGGCATTCACGAATGGAGCTATGACAACGACATCTCCAACGACATCCGCTACCGCGTGCCGCTGCGCGACAAGGAAGTGGCGCTCAAGGACGTGCGGATCGAGGTCGAGTTGGGCTACGACCGCAAGCTCGGCTTTCTCGAGGCCGAGCGCTGCCTCAACTGCGACGTCCAGACGGTGTTCACCGGCGATCTCTGCATCGAGTGCGATGCCTGCGTCGACATCTGCCCGATGGATTGCATCACCTTTACCGCAAACGGCGAAGAGGACGATCTCCGTTCCCGCCTCAATGCGCCGGCCAAGAACCGGACGCAGGATCTCTATCTCTCGGCCGAGCTCAAGACCTCGCGGGTCATGGTCAAGGACGAGGACATGTGCCTCCATTGCGGGCTCTGCGCCGAGCGCTGCCCGACGGGCGCATGGGATATGCAGAAATTCCTCCTGGATATGACATTGGCCGGGCCAGCATGTCGAAGCCGATAACCAGCACCAACGATTTCGTCGTCAAGTTCGGGAACGTCAACGGCTCGGGCTCGGCGAGCGCGAACATGCTGTTCGCGCGGTCGATCCTGCGTATGGGCGTGCCGGTAGCGACGCGCAACATCTTCCCCTCGAACATCCAGGGCCTGCCGACCTGGTACGAGGTGCGGGTGAACGAGGCGGGGCACAGCGGAAGGCGCGGCGGCGTCGACCTCATGATCGCGATGAACCCGCAGACCTGGGCCCAGGACGTGGCCTCGATCGACCCCGGCGGCTATCTTTTCTACAACTCGACCAAGCCGCTGCCGCCGTCGAAGTTCCGCGACGACATCGTCATCGTCGGCATGCCGCTGACGGAGATCTGCAACAGCGCCTATACCGACATGCGCCAGCGGCAGCTCTTCAAGAACATCATCTATGTCGGCGCGTTGGCGGCGCTCCTCGACATCGACCTCAAGGTCGTGGAGGCGCTGATCGGCGAGCAGTACAAGGGCAAGGACAAGCTCATGGCGCCCAATATCCAGGCGCTGCACATGGGCCGCGACTATGCCCTGGCCCATCTGCGCCAAGATCGGGCTCAAGGTGCGCGGCGGCCGACGCCGTCGGCGACCGCATCTTCATCGACGGCAACAGCGCCGCGGCCCTGGGCGCGGTCTATGGCGGCGCGACCGTGGCGGCGTGGTATCCGATCACGCCATCGACCTCGCTGGCCGAGGCGTTCATGCGCTATTGCCGGCGCTATCGCACCGATCCCGACACGGGGCAGGGCGCGCTATGCCATCGTTCAGGGCGAGGACGAGCTGGCCTCGATCGGCATCGTCATTGGCGCCGCCTGGAACGGCGCGCGCGCCTTTACCTGCACCTCGGGTCCGGGCATCTCGCTGATGACGGAGTTTCTGGGCCTGGCGTATTTCGCCGAGATCCCGGCGGTGCTGTTCGACGTGCAGCGCGGCGGCCCCTCGACCGGCATGCCCACGCGCACGCAGCAATCCGACATCATCGCCTGCGCCTATGCCTCGCACGGCGACACCAAGCACCCGCTGCTCTTCCCCGAGGACCCGCGCGAGTGCTTCGAGATGGGCGCGCAGGCCTTCGATCTCGCCGACCGGCTGCAGACGCCGGTCTTCGTCATGCTCGATCTCGACATCGGCATGAACGAATGGCTGTGCCAACCCTTCGCCTGGGACGACAAGCACGTCTATGACCGCGGCAAGGTCATGACTTTCGATGACCTCGAAGCGGGCAAGGATTTCGGCCGCTATCTCGATGTCGATGGCGACGGCATCCCCTACCGCACCTATCCCGGCACGCATCCCACGCGCGGCTCGTTCTTCACCCGCGGCACCTCGCGCGACCGCTATGCCCGCTACAGCGAGCAGGGCGCGGTCTATGTCGACAACGTGACAGCGCCTCCTGCGCAAGTTCGAGACCGCGAAGAAGCTCGTGCCCGGCCCGGTGCGGCGCGACGCCAAGCAGAAGACGAAATACGGCGTGATCTATTTCGGCTCGACCACGCCCGCGATGCACGAGGCGCTGGAGGCGCTCGAGGCGGACGGCATCCACGTCGACGCGCTGCGCATCCGCGCCTTCCCGTTCGCCAACGAGGTGGCGGAATTCGTGCTGCGGCACGAGAAGGTGTTCCTGGTCGAGCAGAACCGCGATGCGCAGCTGCGCACGCTGCTCATCAATGAATGCAGCATCGATCCGGCCCGGGTCGTGCCGGTGCTGCACTACGACGGCACGCCCATCACCGCGCGCTTCATCATCGGCGAGATCTCCGCGCGGCTCGCCGCGCTCAAGGTTGCCCCCCTGAGGGAAGTCGCACGATGACCTATCATTCCGAAGCCCAAGCTTCACCACCCCTCGCTGCCGACCAACGAGCTCGGGCTCACGCGCCGCGATTACGAGGGCAAGGTTTCGACCCTCTGCGCCGGCTGCGGCCATGATTCGATCAGCGCGTCGATCGTCCAGGCCTGTTTCGAGCTGAACCTGGCGCCGCATCGCATCGCCAAGCTGTCGGGCATCGGCTGCTCGTCGAAGACGCCGGACTATTTCCTGGAGCCCGCGCACGGCTTCAACAGCGTCCATGGCCGCATGCCGTCGGTCCTGACCGGCGCGAACCTCGCCAACCGCGACCTCATCTATCTCGGCGTCTCCGGCGACGGCGACAGCGCCTCGATCGGCCTGGGCCAGTTCGCCCACAGCATCCGCCGCGGCGTCAACATGCTGTATATCGTCGAGAACAACGGGGTCTACGGCCTCACCAAGGGGCAGTTCTCGGCCACTTCCGACCGCGGCTCGAAGAGCCGGCGCGGGGCGGAGAATTTCGATGCGGCCATCGACCTCATCGGCATGGCGCTGCTCCTGGGCGCGACCTTCGTTGCGCGCAGCTTCTCCGGCGACAAGGCGCAGCTCGTGCCGCTGATCAAGGCGGCGATCATGCACCAGCGGCTCGGCCTTCATCGACTGCATCAGCCCGTGCGTCGCCTTCAACAACCACGTGGGCTCGACCAAGAGCTTCGATTATGTGCGCGAGCACAACGAGATGGTCAATTTTCTCGACGTGATGCCCGGTCGCGACGAGATCACCGCCGATTATGCGCCCGGCACGGTCGAGCCCGTGGTCCAGCACGACGGCTCGATCATCAACCTGCGCAAGCTCTCAGCCGATTTCGACCCTTACGACCGCATCTCCGCGATGACCTATCTGCAGGAGCGGCATGCGGCGGGCGAGGTCGTCACCGGGCTCCTCTATGTCGACCCGGACTCCCACGACCTCCACGATCATCTCAACACGGTCGCGGAGCCGCTCAACGCGCTGGGCGAGGCCGAGCTCTGCCCTGGCTCGGCCGCGCTCGAGAAGTTCAACGCCAGCCTGCGCTGACGTCAGGGCGTATAGGGCTTCACCCCTTCGACGCCCTCCTGGCCGCGGCCGCGCAGCTCGATGACGTTGCGGTCGGGGTCGCGCACGAAGACGGAGACGTTGCCGTCGTCGCCGAAGGATGACGGCCCCTGGGTGATGATGATGTCGTTCGCCTTGAGCGCGGCGATGGTGTCGGGGACCGAGGTGACGCGCAGCGCCACGTGGGTGTAGCCCGCGTATTTCTCGCCGACGTCCATAAGAATGTTCTTGGCGGGATCGCCGGCATTGGCGTTGAGGATGAGGTTGATCTCGACGCCCGCCGCGTTGCGGATGATCGCCACGGCATCGAACGTCACCTGGTGCACGAGCTTGAACCCGAGAACCTTATAGAATGTCATGGCGCGATCGAGGTCGCGCACGCGGATGCCGATATGGTCGACGCGGTCGATGGTGATGGCTTCGCTCATCGCAGGCTCCCTCGGTGGGCGTGTCGCCGCTAAAGTGGCGCGGCCGGCGGCGAAAGGAAAGACCCGCTTACTCAGCGCCCGGCGAAGACCGGCTTGCGCTTAGCGACGAAGGCGGCGGCGGCTTCGCGATGGTCGTCGGTTGTCATGCAGCGGCTGTGGCGCATGGCCTCGGCATCCATCACCATCGCCAGGCTCGCGCCGCCCTCGGCGAGGTTGAGGTTCTGCTTCATATAGGACAAGGCGATGCGCGGCCCGGAAGCAAGCGAGCGGGCAAGCGTGCGCGTCTCCGCCTCAAGCGCAGCGTCGGCGACGACGCGGTGCACGAGGCCCAGGGCCAGCGCGTCGCGCGCCGACAACATCGGCTGCGGTGAAATAAAGCTCGCGCGCCTTGGCCGTGCCGACAAGGCGGGTGAGGAAGTAATGCCCGCCGAAATCGCCGGAGAGGCCGACATTGGCAAAAGCGGTGGTGAGGCGCGCATCCTCGCCGGCGATGCGCAGGTCGCAGGCCAAGGCGAGCGACAGCCCGGCGCCGGCCGCCGGTCCGTGCAGCATGGCAATGGTGGGCTTGGCGATCTCGTGCAGGAGGCGCGCCGTCTCCATGCGCCGGCGCAGGTCGGCGACTCGTTCCTCATAGGAATTGGCCGTAGCCTTCGTCTCGGCCATCGCCTTGACATCGCCGCCGGCGCAGAAGGCGCGGCCCGCTCCGGTGAGCACGATGGCGCCGATGGCGCGATCCTCGGCCGCTGCCGTGAGCGCGCGATGGAGCCGGTCGCACATGTCCCAGTTGAGGGCGTTGAGCCGGTCGGGCCGATTGAGCGTCAGGGTGAGAACGCCGTCGGCGACGCTCTCGAGCAGAACCTCGTCCATGATCCGTGCCTCACCTTGCGCGGGGGTGGCGGCGCGCGGCCGCGTGCAGTCGCGCGCCCGTCCGCTCAGCCGCCGTAGAAGACGTTGTCGCCGAGGTCCTTCATCTCCAGGATGGCCGCGTCCGGCCGGCCTGCGGGCGGCTTCATCAGATGCGCCTCGACCACTTCCGCCACGACGACGTGGTGGTCGCCTTCCTCGACGATATGCTTGACGCGGCATTCGACCGCCGCCACTGCATCGGTCAAGATCGGCGCGCCGGTCTCGCCCTTGCGATAGGCCTGGCCGCTGATCTTGCCGTCCTTGACTTCCGAGGGCTTGAAGAAGGTGAAGGCGACGCCCTTCTGGTCCTTGCCGAGCATGTTGAGCGCGAAGATGCGGCTCTCGCGCACGATGCGATAGGCGCCGGAATCGGTCTTGACTCCGACCACCACGAGCGGCGGGGCAAAGGCGCTCTGCGTCACCCAGTTCACCGTCGCCGCGGCGACGCCGCCCTTGCCGTCGTCGGCCGTCAGCACATAGATCCCATAGGGGATCATGCGGAGGGCAATCTTCTTGGCGTCTGCGTTCATATCGTCGCTCCCTTTGGGACTTGCCTGCCCCCATTCTTAGCACAGACCAACCGGCCCTGTCGCAGCCGTCGGATCGGCCGAAAACCGCGCGACGCCAGGGAACCAAACGCCCATCAGGCCCCATTAACAGTCGCGAAATGGTTTGATCTGACAATATTTCAACGAATCTCGCGTAAATGCGAGCGGTCTTTCTCGCTTTCGGGGCGCGCCGTGGTCCAAAAAGATAGCACCCATATGCGGCCTGCGGCGGACGCCGCCGCTGCCGCGACCCTTGGCCGCGCTGGCGCAGCGAGCATGTTCGCGCCGAAAGACGGCGTCCACGTTGCGGGCGAGGCGGACGTTCCCGGCCTCATCGCCCTCATCAACACGCTCGCGCACGAGGCGACCCTGCTCTTCATCATGGCGGTCGACGCTGCGGCCGGTGTTGTCGCCCTGCGCGCCCACCTTGCCGCGATCGCCGAGAACCGCAACGAGACCGTGCTGGTGGCGGCGCGAGGCGGTCGCCTGGTCGGGCTGCTGACCGCGGTCCGCGGCCTTCATCCGGCGCGGCGCGGCGTGGT
Organism: uncultured Alphaproteobacteria bacterium; assembly: GCA_963832575.1. Classification (GTDB taxonomy): domain Bacteria; phylum Pseudomonadota; class Alphaproteobacteria; order ATCC43930; family CGMCC-115725; genus DATJLY01. Next base: position 521,155 of record CAWHUT010000004.1, on the reverse strand, counting down.
CGATATCGGCATCGGTGTCGAGGCCGGCCAGCGCCGCCGCGGTGTCGGCACGGCGCTCCTGATGGCGGCGGAGGACTGGGCGGCGGGGGCGGCGATCGATCGGCTGCAGCTTACCGTCGTCAGCACCAATGCGCCGGCGATCGCGCTCTATCATCGCATGGGCTACGCGATAGAGGGGACTCTGCGCGCCAGCGCCCGGGTCGACGGCCGCACCGTCGATCAATACATGATGGCGAAGCTGCTGGCTCCGGCTGCACGCTAGCGAGCCTGATCCGTTTCGAATTTAATCAGCGACGTCATTGCGAGGAGCTTTGCTCCGACGCAATCTCCCGCCGGTTGGAGATTGCGTCACTTGCGCTCGCAATGACATCCGAAAGGAGCGTTGCAGCAACGTCGCCGGCAATCGCCGTGCTTTTGCCCGTTACGCCGCGGCCGGCTCGAACTGAGTGGCGAGGTCGCCGACGAACGCCATCGGTCCGACATGCGTCAACCGGCTTTCCAGATCGACCCAGATCTCGCCGCCGAGCTCGCTCCAGCGATGGCAGAAGGCGTAATCCTCGGACAGATAGAGACCGGTGTCGGGCTCGATAAGGCAATCGAAGAGCGCGAAGCGGTTGGGACTGGCATTCAGCGGATCGGCGGCGGTACTGACGCGGCGATAGCGCAGCTCCGGATGCGCGGTGCAGAGCTGCGCGAGCGCGGCGCGGCGGATCATGAGAAAGCCGGTGCCGGCATAGCGCGCCTTGGCAAAGCCCTGGCGCGTCACGATCCGTTCGGGGTCGGCGACCTCGAACACATAGCGCAACGCCGCGGATTCCGGTTTGGCGCGTCCGGCCTCGAGCACGCGGCGCAGCCGCGCCCAGTCGATGGTCTTGCTGGGATAGGCGCAGGCCGTGATTTCCGCACCGAACTCCATGAGGCGGAACACTTGCGCCGGCTCGAAGCCGATATCGGCGTCGATGAAAAGGAGATGCGTCGCATCGGGCCGGTCGAGGAAATGGGCGACGAGATCCGCCCGCGCGCGGGTAATGAGCGCATCTCCCCCCAGCAGCAGCCACTCGAAATCGATCTGCCGCTCGGCGCAGGCGCGCTGCAGGTGCATCAGCGCGTTGGCGTAGACGGTCGTGACCTGCCCGCCAAAGCACGGTGTTGCGACCACCAGGAAAGGACGCTCTGTCATGCTCGCTTCGCTCCCGCGGGCCGCACTGTCCGCGGTCCTGCAGGCGCAGGCTAGGCGAGTATGGTTGACGGATGCTTAAGCAGGTTGCGTTTGCAGCCGGCGCTCTGTGCGTTCAGGCCCATTCCGCGCGGCGGGCCGGGTCCCACGGATCGCTGGCGGTCGGGTCCGGCAGCACGGTTTTGCAGTGCCCGCAGGTGCGCAAGGCCATATCGGCGTTGAAGGCGGCGATCACGTCCTTCAATCCTTTTTCGATGTCGTCGCACCAGAAATCGACCTGGTGCAGCTTGGCGGCGCAGGCGGGGCAGAACCAGGCGATGCCGTCGCGCTCGTCGGGCTGGCGCGGGCGCTCGATCACCAGGCCGATGCTGCCGGGCGGGCGCCGCGGCGAATGATAGATGTTCTTCGGCAGGATGAAGACCTCGCCCTCGGCGATGCGCAGCCGCCGCTCCCGCCCATCCTCGATGACATGGAGGAAGATGTGGCCGTGGAGCTGATAGAAAATCTCGTCGAAGGGGTCGATGTGGAAGTCGTTGCGGGCGTTGGGGCCCTTGATGATCTGGAAGATGAAATCCGAGCCCTTGAACACTTCCTTGTTGCCGATCGCGCCGAGCGCCCGCGGCAGATGCGCCTCGATCCAGCCATCGAGGCTGAAGGGTGGGTCGATCCTGGCTGTCGACATCGTGGGTTCCTCCCGCTGCTCAGCGCGGCCGCGCCATCATAGCGCACCTGCCGCCGGGCCGCGCTCCTGCAGGCGCCGGCGCAGCGCCTTCATCTCCTCGAACCGGGGCGTGACGTCGCGCAGGATGGCGGCGATGCCGGCCATGCCCCCGGCCGCGTCGCGCCACGGCAGGATCGTGAATTCGACGGAGATGCGCGTGCCGTCCTTGCGCAGTGCTGGAACCGCCAGCAGATCGCCCGCGCCATAGCGGCTCTCGCCGGTTTTTATCGTCGCGGCATAGCCCTGCCAATGCCGATCGCGCAGGTTTTCCGGAATGATGAGGTCGAGGCTCCGTCCCACGGCCTCTGCCGCGGCGAAGCCGAAGATGCGGGCGGCGCCGTCGTTCCAGAAGCGGATCACGCCGGCATCATCGGCATAGACGATCGCATCGGGCGCATGCTCGACCAGCGTTCGGCAGAACCTGTCGTGATCGAAAGTCATGGCCGCTCTCCTTTCGCCAGAGGTTAGCATACGAGCATTGCCCGGGCGCGGCCTGCGGCGATAAGCTCCGCCGCCCAGCACGGACGAGAGGGAAAGTCGCATGAGCCGGATCGATACCGAGAAATTCCGTCTGCGGCATTTCGTCGACCGCCTGGTCGCCGCGGACGAGTGCATCATCCACGACGCGCCGATCGATCTCGTGGACATGGCCGCTCATCTCGACTGCAACGCCAAGGCGGTGTGGTTCCGCGCAGCGGGGCCGGAGCGCGCCGAGCTCGTCGGCAACGTGATGGGTTCGCGCCGCCGGCTCGCTCTGGCGCTCGGCACGGACGAGGCGGGATTCCCGGCGCTGCTGCGCCAGCGCGTGGCGACACCGCTGGCGCCGGTGGAGGTGCCCTCCAATGCGGCGCCGGTGCACGAGGTGGTGCAGACCGGCACCGAGGCCGATCTCTGCACGCTTCCGGTCCATCTGCAGCACGCGCTCGACGGCGCGCCCTACATTTCCGCCGGGATCGATTTCGCGCGCGATCCCGCCACCGGCTTCACCAATATCGGCTGCCGCCGGATCATGCTGCGCGGGCGCCGCGCCGCCGGCATTGATCTCAATGCGCCCAGCGATCTGCGCGCGATCTATCAGGCCGCGGTCGCGCGCGGCGAGCGGCTGCCCATCGCCTATGCCGTCGGCAGCCATCCGGCCGATTTCCTCGCCGCGCTCGCGGTCACGCCGCTGATGGACGAGCTCGACGTCATCGGTGCCGTGCGCGGCGCGCCGCTGCCCGTGGTCAAGTGCGTGACCAGCGACCTTCGCGTGCCCGCCGATGCCGAGATCATCCTCGAGGGCTATCTCGACGCGCGCGGCCTGGTCGAGCCGGAGGGTCCCTATGGCGAGTACATCGGCTATTACGGCGTCATGAAGAAGAATCCGGTGTTCCATCTCACCGCCATCACGCGGCGCCGCGATGCGCTCTTCCAGACCGTGACGATCGGCGGCCGGCTCATCGGCCGCACCGACACGGCGCAACTGGGCGCGGCCAAGACCGAGGCGGCGGTATGGGGCGCGCTGCTGCAGGCCGTGCGCGAGCCGATCGCGGTATGCTGCACAGGTTCGTCTGGTGGCATGTACAATGTGCGGCTGTCGCTGCGCCAGCGCGTGCCGGGCGAGGCGCGGAACGCGATCGCCGCCGTCTTTGCCTCGACCGCCGACGTGAAGCACGTCTTCGTCGTCGATGACGATGTCGACGTGTTCTCCGACGAGCAGATCGATTGGGCGTTTGCCACGCGCTTTCAGGCCGACCGCGACCTCGTCGTCGCCTCGGGCTTCCGCTGCGTGCCGCTCGATCCCTCGCTCGAAGGGCGCCGCGTCGGCGCCAAGGCCGGGTTCGACTGCACCAAGCCGTTCGGGCGCAGCGGCACGCTCGACTTCACCGTTCCCCTGCCGCCGTCACTGCCCGAGCGCGCGCGCCGGCCGATCGAGGCGGTGCTGGCCGAAGGACCGGCGAGCTTTCTCGACCTGATGGCGGCCGCGGGCACGCGCGACGGCCGCGAAGTCGTGGCGAGCCTCGACCGGCTCTACGAAGACGGCCGCCTCGTGCGGGGCGAGGACGGAAGTTACGCGCTGCGCTCGGGCTGAGGCGCGCCGATAGACGGGGGCGCTGCCGACAGGCCGGTGCGGCAACGCCGTCATTCTTCCCATTCGCTGCGCGTACTGTCACAACATTGGTAGTGTTTTTGTTATTTATCGTTCAATAAAATTTAATACATACTCTTGTATGCTTGCCATGAGTATTACTTAATATTAAACTTGTTCCTACTTCCAACTCTTATTATCTTGGGCGTTGCAACGGCGTCTTGCCTTTGTTACGCGAGAGGAGTCCCATGACCGAGAACAGCAACTGCTCCGGCGGCGAACAACACGGTTCCGGAGGTAGCCTGGGGAGCCAGTCGTGCGAGGCTCGCTCGAGCCTCTCTCAAGGCTGGCAAACCCAGGAAGAATCGTGCCATGGCGGCGAGCAGGGCGGGCAAGGCGCCTCCTGCGGCGGGGGCGAACAGAGCTCCAGCGGCCAGGGCGGCTGCGGCAGCGGCGAGGGCTCCGGCGGCGGCCAGGGCGGCAGCGCGTGCGGCGAGGGCTCCGGCGGCGGCCAGGGCGGCGGCTCCTGCGGCGGCGAGGGCTCCGGCGGTCAGGGCGGGGGCTCGTGCGGCGGCGAAGGCTCCGGCGGCCAGGGCGGCTCGACCGGCACCAACACCACGGCCGGCGTCATTTGCAGCGTCGGCAGCGGCTATGGGCCGGACAGTGTCAACGGCTGCGACACGGGCATGGACAACGGCTGCAGCGATAACAATGCCGGCAGCGGTGACACCCATTGGAGCACTAAGGGCGTGACCGGCGCCAACAAGGCGATGATTACGTCGATGCGGACCAGCCATCAGGTCGATGTGCTCGGCAACGGCAATGGCGATACCATCACGGTTCAGACCGGCACGGGCGACACGCTCGCGGTCGGCAACGGCAACAGTGATACGATCGCCATCACGATCTCCGGCAGCAACAATACCCTGAGTGCCGGCAACGGTACCTCCGACACGCTCTCGGTCAACACTGGCAACAACAATCTCCTCATCGCCGGCAGCGGTGCCGCCGACATCCTTGCCGTCGGCACCACGGCTACCAATTCGAGCGGCAACGTGCTCGTCGTCGGCAACGGCGATGGTGTCGACCTTTCGGTCGCGTCCGGCAACAACAACACGTTGCAGGCCGGCAGCGGCAATGGCGACGTCCTCTCGGTCGTGACGGGCGACGGCAATTGCCTGATGACCAGCGATCTCGCTACGAACTCCATCGCCGACACCCTGTCGGTGAGCAGCGGTGACTGCAACAACCTGTGCTCGGGCGATGCGAATGGCGACATTCTCTCGGTCGGCACCGGCAACAGCAATACCCTGGTGTCCGGGGACGGCAGCGGCGACTTGCTGACGCTGGGCTCCGGCAACAGCAATTTCCTGGTCGCCGGCGCCGGCACCTTCGACACGGTTGAGGCCGCTTATGCCGGCGGTACCGCCAACTCCAACACGCTGGTCATCGGCGATGGCGACTTCGGGTCGATCCTGGTCGGCAGCGGCGACTACAATTCGCTGTTCGCCGGCGACGGCAACTTCGACACACTGTCGGTCGCGAACGAGGATGACGGTTCGACCCAAACCGCAACCAACACCCTCGTCTGTGCCGGCGACGGCACGCAGGACGCCCTGATCATCGGGACCGGCCATTGCAATCTTCTGCAGGCGGGCAATGGTGACGGGGACTCGATCCTTGCCGCCCAGAACGCCGACGGGATGGCGACGCACGACACGTTCACGCTGGGCGACGGAAACGGCGATTCGATCACCGTCGGACCCAACCCGCTCGTCTCCTCGACCCAGCCCGTCAACGACTACAACCTCCTCAGCCTCGGCGACGGCGAGTACGATTCAGGCTACGTCTCGAGCGGCACCGGCAACGCGATGTATGCCGGCAACGGCCAGTTCGACACGCTGGCGATGGTTTCGGGTAACAGCAACAGCATGGTCCTGGGCAACGGTGACTACGGCACCGTGGGCATCGAGGGCAACGGCAACAGCAACAGCCTGTTCATCGGCAACGGCAACTACGAACTCGATCGGCATCGCGTCGGGCAACAACAACGTCATGGTCATGGGCAACGGCCAGTACGACGAAGCCTATGGTCCTGACGGGTTCGGCAACGTCGTGGTCGCGGGAACCGGAACCGGACAGCAGATCAACGCAGGCGGTAATTCGACCACCGGCAACGGCGGCGGGGATACCTACATCCTCAACGGCAGCTCCGAACTGCTCGGCGACGCCTGGCAGCTCAACAACACCACCGTCACGAACCTGGGGAACGCCAACAGCATCGATCTTCTCGATGTCTCCAGCGCCACCGCCAGCGTCAGCTACACCGCCTCGAGCGGTATCCTCGCCGTGACGGACGGCACCAACATGGCCAGCATCCTGCTGACCGGCCAGTACAACGCCGCCGGCTTCACGACCGAATCCGATGGCAGCGCCGGCACGCTCGTGGCCTACACGCCGACCGTCACTCAGCAATACGTCAATCCCTACATCGCGCCGTCGCATACGGCTTGATGGGAAAGCGACCGTACCGAAAGAACGCCGCGTCCTGCGAAGGGCGATTCCCCGGAATCGCCCTTCGTGCGCGCCGGCTGCGCTCGAACGGAGGCGGGCGCATTAATCGGGCGTTAGCCTTGAAGCACTATCCATGAACGCATCGGGCGCCGCGCATCACCGCGTCGGCCGCAACGCTAGATAAGGCCCATGGACGGAGACACAAACACGCACGCCGCCGGCGATCCCGGTCTCGCTGCGCTGGTCATGCTGCTGCGCTTCCAGGGTATCGGCGGCGACGGCGAGCAGATCCGCCACCGCTTCGGCGGCGTCCGCATCGGCGTCCCGGAGATGCTGCGCTGCGCCAAGGACCAGGGGCTGAAGGCGCGCGCTTTCCGCACGAGCTGGAAGCATCTTGCCGAGACGCCGCTGCCCGCGCATCGCCGCGCTCAAGGACGGCGGGTTTCTCATCATCGGCAAGGCCAGCGTCGACCGCATCATCGTCCAGACGCCGGGAACGCCGCGCCCGGTGCTGATGACGCGCGAGGATTTCGAGGCGGCATGGTCCGGCCGCATCGTCCTGATGACGCGCCGCGCCGCCCTCACCGACCTCACCCGCCGCTTCGACATCACCTGGTTCCTGGGCGCCATCCATAAATACCGGCGGCTCCTGGGCGAGGTGCTGCTCGCCTCGCTCTTCCTGCAGCTCTTCGCGCTCGTCTCGCCGCTGTTCTTCCAGGTCATCATCGACAAGGTGCTGGTGCACCGCGAGCATGAGCACGCTCGACGTGCTGATCGTCGGCCTCGTCGCGATCTCGGTGTTCGAGGCGGTCATCGGCACCCTGCGGACCTATCTCTTCTCGCACACGACGAACCGCATCGACGTCGAGCTGGGCGCGCGGCTGTTCCGCCATCTGCTCGGCGCTGCCGCTCGCCTATTTCCAGGCGCGGCGCGCCGGCGATTCGGTGGCGCGCGTGCGCGAGCTCGAGAACATCCGCAACTTCCTCACCAGCTCGGCGCTGACGCTCGTCATCGATCTCTTCTTCACCGTCGTGTTCCTGGCGGTGATGTTCGTCTATTCGCCGCTCCTCACCGTCGTCGTGCTTGGCTCGTTTCCGTTCTATATCGCCATCTCCGCCGGCGTCGACGCCGCTCTTCCGCCAGCGCCTCGACGAGAAGTTCGCGCGCGGCGCCGAGAACCAGGCGTTCCTGGTCGAGAGCGTGAGCGGGCGTCGAGACGCTGAAGGCGATGGCGGTCGAGCCGCAGATGCAGCGCCGCTGGGAGGAGCAGCTCGCCGGCTACGTCGCGGCGAGCTTCCGCGTCCTGAGCCTCGGCAACACCGCGAACCAGGCGGTGCAGCTCGTCGAGCAAGCTCGTCACCGCGGCGACGCTCTTCTTCGGCGCCAAGCTCGTCATCGAGCAGAGCCTGACGGTCGGCGAGCTCGTCGCCTTCAACATGCTGGCGGGCCGGGTCAGCGCGCCGGTGCTGCGCCTGGCGCAGATGTGGCAGGATTTTCACCAGGCGCGGCTGTCGATCGCGCGTCTCGGCGACATTCTCAACACGCCGGCGGAGCCGGCCTATTCGCCCGACGCGCGCGGCGCTGCCGGCGATCCGCGGCGACATCACCTTCGAGCATGTGACCTTCCGCTACCGCATCGACGGGCCGGAGATCCTGCACGACGTGAGCTTCCACGTGCCGGCAGGCCAGGTGCGTCGGCATCGTCGGCTCCTCGGGCTCGGGCAAGAGCACGCTCGCCAAGCTCGTGCAGCGGCTCTACGTGCCCGAGAGCGGGCGCGTGCTGGTCGACGGCGTCGATCTCGCCATGGTCGACATCGCCTGGCTGCGGCGCCAGATCGGCGTCGTGCTGCAGGAGAACGTGCTGTTCAACCGCACCATCCGCGACAACATCGCGCTCGCCGATCCGGCGACGCCGATGCAACGCGTCATCGCCGCCGCCGAGCTCGCCGGCGCGCACGACTTCATCCTCGAGCTGCCGGAAGGCTACGACACCATCGTCGGCGAGCGCGGCAGCACGCTGTCGGGCGGCCAGCGCCAGCGCATCGCCATCGCCCGCGCCCTCGTCACCGATCCGCGCATCCTGATCTTCGACGAGGCGACGAGCGCGCTCGACTACGAGAGCGAGCGCATCATCCAGCAGAACATGGAGCGGATCGCGCAGCGGCCGCACGGTCATCATCATCGCGCACCGCCTTTCGACCGTGCGCCGCGCCGACCGGCATCGCTGACGCTCGAGCGCGGCCGCCTCGTCGAGGACGGCACGCACGACCAGCTCATCGTCACCGGCGGCCGTTACGCGTCGCTGCATCGCCTGCAGGCGGGATCTATGAAGCGGGCTGATGCTCTGCCGCTCGCGCTGCCGGGCGCGCGCGATCTTCGTCGCCGGGATGAGCTCGCCTTTCTGCCCGCTGCGCTGGAGATCGTCGAGACGCCGCCCTCGCCGATCGGCCGGGCGCTGTCGTTCACCATCATCGGCGTGTTCACGCTCGCGGTGGCGTGGGCGTGTATCGGCAAGATCGATATCGTCGCCTCGGCGCCCGGCAAGATCGTGCCCAGCGGCCGCATCAAGGTGGTGCAGCCGTTCGCCACCGGCGTCGTCCGCGCCATCCATGTCCAGGATGGCGAGAGCGTCAAGGCCGGCGACGTTCTCATCGAGCTCGATCCGACCATGAGCAATGCCGAGCGCGACCACCTGCGCAGCGACCTCGCGGGGGCGCGTCTGGATGTGGCGCGCCTGCAGGCGTCGGTGGCGGATGGCGAGGATCCGCTGGCCGCGTTCCATCCGCCGGCCGATGCCGATCCCGCGATGGTTGCAACGGCGCGTCAGCTCCTGGTCAACGAGGTCGATGGAGCAGCGCGCCAAGCTCGCCGCGCTCGACCGCCAGCACGCTGGAAAAGGAAGCCGAGCGCGACTCCCACGCCGCCACGCTGGCCAAGCTCGATGCCACCATTCCGATCCTGCAGCAGCGCGTCGACATCCGCAAATACCTCGCGGACAAGCAGTACGGATCGAAGCTCACCTATCTGGAGACCCTGGGCGATCTGGTCACGAGCCAGAAGGAGCGCGCGGTGCAGCAGAGCAACATGCGCCAGGCCGACGAGGAAATCGCCGAGACCGACGCGACGCGCGCGCAGCTCGAGGCGACCTACCGCAGCGACCGGCTCAACGAACTCGCCACCGCCGAGCAGAAGGCCGCCGGGCTCGAACAGGACCTGGTGAAGGCGACCGAGAGGTCGAAGCTGCAGCGCCTGACCGCGCCGGTCGACGGAACGGTGCAGCAGCTTGCCGTGCACACGGTGGGCGGCGTCGTTACCCCGGCCCAGACGCTGCTCGAGGTCGTGCCGCGCGACAGCCATCTCGAGATCGAGGCGGCCGTCAACAACCAGGACGTCGGCTTCATCCACGCCGGCCAGCAGGCCGAGATCAAGGTCGAGACCTTCAGCTTCACGAAATACGGCCTGCTCCACGGCCGCGTCCTCAGCGTCTCGGCCGATGCCGTGACGCGCGACCGAACCGGCCCGACGCCGCCCGACCCGAGCGGCGCCGGCGACCTCAAGCCGCAGGACCTCGTCTATAGCGCGCGCATCTCGCTCGACCGCACCACGATGGACGTGGATGGCAAGGACGGCCACCGTCACGCCGGGCATGGCCGTGACGGTCGAGATCAAGACCGGCTCGCGCCGCCTCATCGGCTATCTGCTCTCGCCGCTCCTGCGCTTCCGCCAGGATAGCCTGCGCGAACGCTAGGCCGGGGCCAATCGGCTGCGGTCATCCCGGCAGCGGCGACAATCCGCGCGCGATCCGCAGCAGCGCGCGTGGATTGCGCAGGACGAGGTGCTGCCGGCCGCCATCGACGATGCCGTCCTGTTCCCAGGCGCTGAGGACGCGGCTGACCGTGTGCAGGGTCGCGCCGGCCATGAGCGCGATGTCCTGGCGCGTGAGCGGGAAGTTGATTTCGACGCCACTCTCGACGCGGCGCCCGGCCTGCCGAACCAGCCGCAGGACCGCATGCGCGATCCGCCGCTCGACGCGTTCGGTCGAGGCTTCGCGCAAACGCGCCTGGGCCTCGTTGATGTACGTGCCCATGTTGCGCACGACGGCGAGCGACAGGTGCGGATGGTGCAGCATCAGATCGATGAAGACCGGCGGCGGCCACGCGAGCACGACTGTGTCCACCACGGCGATCGGCGTTGCCGGGTAGGGCTGCCCGGTGAAGACGGAGACGTGCCCGACGAGATCGCCCGGCCCAGCGAGGCGCGTCACGACCTGGCGTCCTTCCGGCGTCATCTGGGTCGCCTTGAAGCCGCCGTTCAGCACAATGAAGACAGCGCGTGGGCCATCACCCTGCCGGAAGAGCGCGTCGCCGCGGGGAATGCGCTCGGGCCGCGCGCAGTGGGCGATGTCGTCTCGCGCGGCGGTATCGAGGTCGCGGAAAAACTCGAGATGATGGAGGACCGATCCGTCGAGACGGCGGCCAGGCAACGCGTCGGGGATCAGGGGTGGCCCTTGGCGCCGCTTGCGGGCGGCATGATTTGCACCGGCCGTTTCCGCGGCGGCCGGATCTCGCCGTTCCGGACGGCGATGCCCAGTTCGAGGCTGTCGGCGATGCGGTGCGCGCGGTCGAGGAAATGAGCGGCCGCTTGCGGCGGACACACGTCCTTTACCGTTGCGGCGAAGATCTCAAGCCAGCGGTCGAAATGCGGGGTGTCGATGGGCAAGGGCAGATGGACCACCATCGGCGCGCCGTGATAGCGCCCGCTCATCAGCGCGACCGACGACCAGAAGTCGCACATCCTGACGATGTGGCCCTCCCAATCCTGCACGCGGCTCTCGAAAATGGGGCCGATGAGCGGATCGTGGCGGGCGCGGCCATAGAAGCCGCGTACCAGGCGTTCGATCATCGCCTCGTCGATGCCGGTGCGCGTGACGATGTCCTCGGCGATCAGATTGCGCCGTGCTTCGGCGGATTGGCTATCGACACTCATCGACTTCCTCGCGAACCCCGCGAACTCACGGTTCGCTTAAAGATATATATGTTATAAATCTTATTGCGTCAAGCCGTCGCCGGCCAACCCCGCCCATGATAGGCGCCGTCCCAGAACAGGTATTCGTACTGGCTGGACCGGACGAAAGCTGCGAGCATCCTGGCGCGCACGCTCGGCGGTGCCGCCGCGGCCGCGGTGTCGGCGATGGCGATGACGCGCTGCACCGCTGCGCCGAAATGCTCGTCGGCATAGGTATCGATCCAGGCCTGATAGGGATTGCCGCGCGCCGATTGGCGGGAGATGGCGACACCGACATCCCAATAGATCCAGAAGCACGGCAACAGCGCCGCCACCAGGATCTCCCAGGGTTCATGATAGGCCGTCGCCATCAGGAAGCTGGTATAGGCGAGGCAGTCCGGCGCCACCGCGGCCTCGGTGATGGCGGCGGAATCGACGCCAAACTCATGCAGATACCGGCTGTGCAGCCCCTGTTCGACCACCACCACCCCGATGGCCGCCTCGGCGAAGACTTGGGCCGCTCCCGTGTCGGGGGCCTTGGCCGCCGCCAGTGCGAGGGCGCGACAATATTGGTCGAGGTAGAGCGCGTCTTGGACGATGTAGGCCTGGAAGCGGGCGCGGCTGAGAGTGCCGGCGGCAAGCTCCGCGTTGAACGGCAGGCGATCGATCGCCGCGCGCAGCCGCGCCGTCTGCTGCCACGCCTCTTCGGAGAAATCGGTCATCCCTGCGCGTCCTTCGGCCACAGTGCATGGAAGTGGTGGACCGGCCCGTGGCCGCTGCCCACGGTAAGCTCGCCGCTCGCGGCAATCGCGGCGGTCAAATAGTCCTTGGCCAGGCCGACGGCCTCGACCATGTCGAAACGCGGGAGCAGTGCCGCGATGGCGGAGGAAAGCGTGCAGCCGGTGCCATGCGTGTTGCGCGTGACGATGCGGCGGGCCGAGAACTCGGTAATCGTCCGGCCGTCGAACAGCAGGTCGGTGCTGTCCTCGCCGGCGAGATGGCCGCCCTTCAGCAGTACCCAGGCGGGCCCGAGGCGATGCAGGACGCGCACGGCCTCGCGCATCTGGGCGAGCGTCGCCGGGACGGCGCTGTCAACGAGCACGGCGGCTTCCGGCAAATTCGGGGTGATCACCCGAGCGATCGGAACGAGCCGATCGCGCAAGGCCGCCACGGCGGTCTCATGCAGCAGGCGATCGCCGCTTTTCGCGACCATCACGGGGTCCAGCACGATGTTGCGTGCGCCGTGATGCCGCAGCCGCTCGGCGATCACCGCCGCGATCTCGGCCGTCGCCACCATCCCGATCTTGACCGCGTCGATGCGGACGTCGTCGAAGACGGCGTCGATCTGGTCGGCGATGAAGCCGGCATCGACGACCTGAAACGAGCGCACGCCGCGAGTGTTCTGCGCGACGAGCGCCGTGACGACCGAGGTGCCATAGGCGCCCAGCGCCGAGAACGTCTTGAGGTCGGCTTGGATGCCGGCGCCGCCGCTCGGATCGGTCCCGGCGATGGTGAGAACGTTGGCGATCATCGCGCCAGGCCCAAGGACGGCGCTCTCGCGCCCGGACCGGGACGATCGAGCGCCAGCAGCTTCACCAGCGACTTGCCGGGCTCGATCAAATCCTCCAGCGTGTATTGGTCGAGCACCGCCAGGAAGGCGTTCGTCGCCTCACGCAGCGCGTTGCGCAGGACGCAGGCGGGCTGGATCGGGCAGTAGTCGCGTCGCTCGAGGCAGGCGATGACCTCGAGCTCTTCCTCGCTGTCGCGAACGACGGTTCCGATGTTGATCTGGCTCGGCTTTCTCATCAGGCGAAAGCCCCCGTTCTTGCCCTGGACCGTCTCAAGATAGCCCTTCTGCCCGAGCTCGTGGACCACCTTCACCAGATGGCTGCGGGAGATGCCGAACTGTGCGGCGATCTCGCGGATGGTCGACAGCGCATCGCCCTTGATGCCCGAGAACATCAGGACGCGGAGGCAATAATCGGTATAGAGGGTGAGGCGCATCGTCAGCGGCCGGACAAGGCCTGCGCACCGGCCGCGGCGGGACGATGGGGCTGATGGAAAAGGGCGAGCTGCAGGTTGCGGGCGGTCTTGCGCGCCCGATCGCGCAGCGCAGCGCCGAAGTCGGGGGCGCAGTGATCGGTCACGGTCTCGTCGAAGAGTTCCAGCCAGCGCTCGAAGAGGGCTGGACGAAGTGCCTCCAGGCGCCGATGCACGGCCAGCATGTCGCCATCGTAGCGTCGGGAAACGCGCATGGCCGAACCCCAGAAATCGCACATCGTCGCGATATGCGCCGCCCAGTCGTTGCCGAGCGCATCGGCGAAGACCGGGGCGAGCCGTGCATCGCTGCGAAGTTTTTCGTAGAATGCGCGAAGGAGCGCCTGGATCGATTCGTCGGTCGCGCGATCGAACTTCATGGGAGACCCCCGGACCAAGCCTATCGGTACACGTACCATATAATTCATATAAGGTCGATGTTTACGCGGAGCAAGGTCGAGGGTCCACCGCTGACCCCTTGTGCTCGCCCGACGCTACGGGGCGACGGATGTCTCGAACGCCCGCTCGGCACGAAGGCTTTCAAGATCGCGGGTGATCGTAACGACGGCCAGTTTGCGCTCCCCCCGGAGATATGTGACCAAGCAGTCCCGCATGTCGAGCCCGTCGATGTCGATCCTGTCCCACTGCTCGGCATGACCGACATAGGAAATCGCGATGTCGTAGTGCTGGCTCCAGAAGAACGGCACGGCGTTGAAGCGCTCGTCTCGGCCGAGAATGTTGCGCGCCACCGTCTGTCCCTGGCGCTCGGCCACGACCCAATGCTCGACACGAATGGGCTCGCCCGTATGGACGTCCGGCCAGCGCGCGATGTCTCCGGCCGCGAAGATGCCGGGCACGCTCGTCCCGAGGTACTCATTCACGAGGATGCCGCGATCGGCCGCGAGCCCGGCCTGCTCAGCCAGCGCAACGGCCGGTCGGACGCCAATGCCGGCGACGACCAGGTCGGCCGGAAGGGTCTCGCCGCTTTTCAGGGTGACGCTGCGCTCGTCGATCGACAGGGCGGTCGTGCCGAGATGGAAAATCACGCCGTGCTCTTCGTGGAGGAGCCGAACAAAATTTCCGACCTCGGCGCCCATGATGCGCTCCATCGGTCGGGCTTCGGGTGCGACAACATGCACCTCGAGGTTCCGCGCGCGCAGCGATGCCGCTACCTCGAGGCCGATGAAGCTCGCGCCGATGACCACCGCGCGCCGTGCGGTGATGGCCTTAGCAATGAGGGCGCGGCTGTCGGCAAGGGTGCGGAGATAATGCACGTGAGGTTGGTCTGCGCCGGGAACCGTGAGCCGCACCGGCTCGGCACCGGTGGCAAGCAGGAGCGCGCCATAGGAATGCCGGCTCCCGTCTTGCAAGTGCACCTGGCGGTTGGTCGCGTCGATCGCTGTGACGCGAGCGCGCAATCTCAGGTCGATTCCATGCTCGGTGTAGAATTCCGGAGGTCGCAGCGGGATCCACTCCTCGGGAGCGTTGCCGGCGAGGTAGTCCTTGGAAAGATTGGGGCGATCACACGGGCCGGACTCATCGGCGCTCAGCATCGTAATGCGGCCGGCATAGCCCTCGTTGCGGAGCGTTTCCGCGCAGGCATTGCCGGCCGCGCCGCCGCCCAGGATGACGACCGAGTCGGGTGCGCCGGCAGCCGCGGCGCGCCGTGGGTGCGCGGGTCTTTCGCGTCGTTCGCGAACGTAGAGCGTGTCGGCCTGCTGCTCCACGCGCCAGCAGGACACAGGGTTGAGTGCCGGGGCGCGCAGGGCATCCCCGGTGCGAAGGCTGAAGCAGGCATGATGCCACGGGCAGCGCACGGTGTCGCCGACCAGGAGACCCTCGGCCAGCGGGCCGCCGTAATGTGTGCACACCGCGCCGATCGCGAAGAATTCGCTCCCGCGCCGTGCCAGCAGGACCGGCTCGCCCGCAGCATGTCCCAGCACTACTGCGCCATCCGCGAATTCCGAAAAGGGCACGCCTTGGGTGAAATCGGGTCCGTCGAGCGGTGCTTGTGTTTCGCTCATTCTCTCCTCCCCCACATCCGCGGGTCAGCCAGGCAGCGTGAGATTTGCGCGCAAACGCCCGTGCCGCAAGCCGCTGTGTCAGGCGTGGCCGCGCAATGTCATGAAAAAGCTTCATGGAACGCCCCGATCCCTGGGGTTGTGGCCAAACGAGGTCGGGCACGCGCCGGTTGGAACCTTCGGCGCGGTCGCCCGTTTCCACAACAGCGACGTTCATTCAGGCCGTCACAATTTCGCGATTCCGAATGCGCTTCCGCATCTTGCATCGATCGATCATTGCCGTCGCCGCAGCCGCGCTGGCAGGGTGTTCGTCGACGCCGGCCGGCACCGGCAACATCCCGGAAAACCTTGCGCGTACGGCGAAAATCAGTCAGCCGCCGATCGAGGACTATCGCCTCGCGCCCGGCGACGAATTGGAATTTCGCGTCGTCGACGCGCCGGATATGGATACCACACAGCAGGTTCGGGCGGACGGCCGGATCACCCTGCCGATGATTAATGACGTGATCGCTTCCGGCAAGACCCTGCAGGGGCTGCGCGCGGAGCTGCAGTCGGATTATGTGAAGCAAGGATACCTCAAGCCGACGGCGGTCGACGGCATCAACCTCATCATCAAGGAATCGGCAGCGAATAAATTCTTCGTCGGCGGCCAGGTCAAAAAGGAAGGCGCCTACGTCTATGCGCATCCCACCACCGTATTGCGGGCGATCTTCGAGGCCGGCGGTCTGTCGGAAGCCGCCGACCCCACGCGTGTCATCGTGATCCGGCAGGACGGCTCCTATCAGGTCGTGAACGTCAAAGCGATGCTGGCAGGCAATTTTCGGAATGATCTGCAGCTTCGTCCGATGGACACGGTGTACATCCCGACATCGACGATCGGCGACATCGATACGTTCGTCAATCTCTACATAAAGAACGTGCTGCCGTTCACGCCGGGCATCGGCGTCGCGGCCGGATTTTGACGCACGTCGAGGATGGACATTGTCGCAGCGGGCGAATGTTTCCCTAACCGTTGCAATTTGAAGGGAGCCCCCATGCGCAAGATCACAACGACAGCATTGACCGCAGCCTTCGCGGTTGCCCTTGGCTCTGCGGCGATGGCCCAAGCCATGGACCCGACCTCGCCGAGCGCGCCCGAGGCGTCGGTCGGTTCGGCATCGACGAATGACACGATGTCGCCGGGAAGCAGCGCGACGCCGTCGCCAATGCGATCCGTCGCGACCGCGAGTCAGGTCAAGACCAAGCTGGAGGCGAGCGGCTATTCGAACGTCCAGGCGGTTCGCAAGGGAGTGTCGGGATGGACCGCCTCGGCCACGAAGGACGGCAAGTCCGTTCGCGTGGCCGTCGACCAACATAGCAATATCATGACGCGCTAGTGTCGCGGCGCTGATGCCTTTCGCCCGCTGACCCCACCATCAGCGTAATGAACCGCCCGCGACCCTATATGGGGTCGCGGGCCTTTGTCTGCGCTGCATCGATCGAAGCGGTGTCACGCAATTGTCACCGTGCGCCCGGGATTGACGAAGATGGTTGCCGTGACATTTTGGTAATTTCCGCAACGAGCGTTGCCGTCGCTGCCCGGGTCCCGCGGCGAGACGGCGCGGGGGGATGCCGCATTTGTGCCAAGGTTCGTGATTAGATTTTGCGGTTAGGTTTTGCGGATGGATGTCGAGTGTGATGCGCGGCGCATTTTCGTGATGCCACATCCGGTGCGGTTGCGTTGTTCGCGCAGCGAGAGCCGTTTACGCGAACCCGCAATGGACCGGTGCAGCCGCAGGGACGGAATTTTGTGGGGAAATGATGAGAGGTGGAAAGCGATGGCATCCAATCTTTCTCGTGAGCGCGCTGGCCCTTGCAGGCTGCGCAGCCGGCGGCGTCACGTCGCATGACCGTCCGGCTGTGGCCGAGGGGGCAACACACCCGCAACGAAGACCGCCATCACCCTCTCCCGATCTCCGCGTGGCATTCGATCGCGAGATCAGCGGCCTCGATCAGCCGGAAATAGAAGCCCGATTGGGTCCTCCCGTGGTCGAGAAGGCGCAGGGCATCGGCAAGGCGCTGGAATACCGCGAGCGGAATTGTTCGATCGAACTGACCTTCTATCCCGAAGTCGAAACGCGCGTTTACCGCGCGCTCGCATATCAGGTGAAAAGCGATGACGATACAAACCGGGGAAAGCGTGCCTGCCTCGAGCACTTTGCAACCCTCATCCATGCTAAATGAGGGCGCGCGAATCAAGCTGATCGTGGTGGATGATGACGACGACTATCGCGAAGCGGCCAGCAACGAGCTCGATTATCTTGGCTTCGACGTCGTAGCACTCGCCTCGGGCGAGGCGCTCCTGGATACCGTCGCCGAGCATGACGGCATCGAGATCATCGTTTTGGATTGGCGGCTTCCGTCCGGCCTCGGCATCGACCTGCTCGGGCCGCTGCGCCAAAGCGGCTGTCATCTGCCGGTCATCTTTTTGACGGCGATTCCGGCGACCGCCTATGAGAATGCGGCATTGGATGGCGGCGCGGTAGACTTCGTCGACAAGGCGCGGGGCATCACCATCCTGGCCAAGCGTATTCGTGCCAGCGTTGCGCTCGCGCGTCGTCTCCCGGCGGTAGCGCCCAAGGAGACGCTTCAATGCGGCAAGCTGCTGCTCCGACCGGATGTCGGCGGCGCGATGTGGGGCGGTGCCGATCCCGGGCTGACCGTTACCGAATTCAATATCGTCCATCTCCTGGTATCGCAAGCCGGCGAGTACGTGACCTACAGGGCAATTTACGACTGCGTCCATCATGCGGGGTTCGTCGCCGGCGACGGCATGGAGGGTTACCGCACCAACGTGCGCTCTTCGATCAAGCGCATCCGAAATAAATTCCGAGCGCTCGATGGAGAATTTGCCGAGATCGAAAATTATGCGGCGTTCGGTTATCGCTGGCGCAGCGCCCCGGCGCACCCTGACTAGGGTGGCGGGACTGGGGCGGCGGGTCTTCGCCTCGCTGACCATCAAGCTCGTGGTGCTGATCGGCGTCTTCGTGGCGTTGCCCATCGTTCTTTATGGGCAATTCGAGACCGGCGATCGCAAGATGCGCGACCTTGTCGCACGCGGCGTCCAGCAGCAAAGCTGGCTTATCGCGCAAGCGCTGAAGCCGATTTTCAGCGGCCCGACCATGCCGCCGCAATCGGTGCTCGACAAGGAGCTCAGGAAATACGCGTCCGACGGAACCACGCTCGATCTCATGTTCCGGCCGGACAGTCGCTCCGACCATGGGTTTTACTATGTGGCCTCCACCGCGTCGGGAGGCCTCAAAAAGCTTGACGACCAGCTTGATGGGCTGTTGGCGCATGGCGTGCTCGCGCGGCTGTCGCACTCGTGCTCGTGGGACACGCCGTCGGAGCTGCACTATATCGAGACCCAAGGCCGGCAAGAAATGCTGACCTGGGTGTTGCCGATCCAGAGCGCGTTCGGATGCTGGGCGCTGGTGTCATCGCACCCGGCCTCGGAATTCCTCAACACATCGGTCAGCCGTTCCTATTGGCGCACGCGCGAGGTGCGCATCGCCGGGGCGATCTATCTGACCATGGCGATGCTGGCGAGCCTCGTGGCGGTAAGCGTCGGGCGCGGCATCCGCAATTTTCGCACCGCGGCGCGCGCCATCAGCGAAGGGCGCGGCCGCGGGCACAGCTTCGCGGCATCGAACAACATTCCTGAACTGGCGAGCGTGGCGAGCGATTTCGATCGGTTGGTTGCCGATCTCTACGCCGCCGCACGCGACATCCGCCAGGCGGCGGAGGACAACGCGCATTCGTTCAAGGGACCGGTCGCCACGATCGGCGCCTCGCTCGAGCCGCTGCGGCGGCTGGCGGCGGCCAGTGATGGCCGCGCCGGCCGGTCCCTTGCCCTCGTCGATTTGTCGCTGCGCCGTCTCAATACGTTGATCGCCGCGGCCCAGCGGCTGGACAATGTGACCGCCAACCTGATCGACACGCCCCGGACCGACATCAATCTGACGCACGTGATTTCCGACACGCTCGTGCGCTACCGCGCGCTTACGTCGGTGCGTGGGATCGTGCTGCGCGACACGCTCGACGTGGATGTGGTGGTGAACGCCGGGGTCGGGACGTTGGAGGCGATCATCGAGAACATACTCGATAACGCCATCAGCGTTTCGCCGCCGCGCGGCGTCATTTTCGTGACCCTTCGCAAGTCGCGTCAGGTCATCGATCTCAGCGTCGATGACGAGGGGCCGGGGATTGACCCGCGCAAGATCGGGCGCATCTTCGAACGTTACGTCTCGCTGCGTCCGCAGGAACACGATTGCGATGCCGCACCGCGCCCGGATGAGGAAGTTGGCTTGGCGCGCCGAGCGCCGCATGCAGGCCTCGGCCTGTGGATCGTACGGCGCAACGTCGAGACCCTCGGTGGACGGGTGGTCGCTCGCAATCGCAGCGAGAGCGGCCTTAGCATCCATATCGTCTTGCCGCGCGATCGCAGCCGCCCGATCGCTGCCGATGCCACGCCCCTCACCGCGGTCGGGCACGGTTCGACCGCGGTCACGCTGCCGCAGGAAGTGGCGTAGGAATGCCTCCATGGCATCCGAACCGGCGTTATGTGAACGCACCCGCCAATGCCACGAAGCAGACGACCAAGGCCGTCCATTTCAGTTCGGTGGCGTTGAGAGCCAACCAATGCTTCCAGTCATCGATCATGAATTTCTTTCCGCCCTTCGCGTGTGGTCTTCAGGCCCCGAATGCGGCACCGGCAACCCCAGCAGGCTGACGCCGTTTTATTTGAACAGCCCAAACGGCTGATGTAAGGCGCTGCCAAAGATCATGACGCCCACAACGAGCGCGCGCTCGCGGCGGTCCGACTGATCTTCCGTCGCCGACGAGGCGGCGCCGCTTTTTCCGACCTGCATGAAGACGTTCTCCTGACTTAGCTGCGCGACATCACTTTCCGCGAGCCTCTGGGGCGTCAGGGGAATTGTGGTCATACCCGCGACGACCGCCACCGCGATAGTGGCAAGCCGCGGACGGATCCGGCGAACGAGAAAGAAAGCCATTTTCGTGGCTCCCCGTCATCCTCTCGGCGGCGCAGCGATGCTATGAGAGGCAGCGACTGGCGCCGAAGGAAAACGTCACGAACCGAGTATCGGTGCTGTGCCCGACACTACGTGATATCGATGCGGTGGCGACAGACTCGGAAACTACTCATGAAGGACGGATCGCGCCTCGCCACCAGCCCCGGGTTCGGGGCTGGTGGCGCGGGCTCGAGCGACATCCTGGCGCGCTGCGGCGTCAGCGCTGCGAGACCTCCTGGTTGGGACCGTACGTCGTCACTTCGACGACGCGGTTGCGCGGCTCGCGCACACCGTTGGGCGTCGGAACCGGCGGCTCCCGCTCGCCGTCCCAGGTGACGTCGATGTGGTTTTCCGATACGCCGTCCTTGTCGAGCTCGGCGCGGACCCGTTCCGCCCGCCGCTTCGACAGGGCCATGTTGTAAGCATCGGTGCCGGCGCGATCGGCTTTGCCGACAAGGGTGACGTGAAGGTCGGGTTCTTTCTGCACCTGCTGAGCGACACGTCCCACCATCTGCTGTGCCTCCGGCGTCAGGTTGTATTTGTCGAAGTCGAAATAGACCTGATATTGGTAAGTGGCGGCGGGCTGCACGGCGGAGGCTTGCGTTGAGCGCATTTCAAGCCGGTTCATCGCTGCATCGAACTGCTTATGACAATTGCCGTTCAAAGCGGTCCGTGAGTTCGTCTCCATGTGCTCGACCCAACAATCGTAGCTGACCTGAGCGCGCGCGGCGATCGCCGGGGCCCGGTCGCGGCCGCCATTGTCGAGATCAGTGACCAAACGCAGACGCGCGTCGGCGAGCATGGGACGGTATTGGCCCGGAATGAGCCAGTTGCGGTTGTCCTCCGGCGGCACGGGCTGCGCATCTGCGGCGCCGAGCCCCTTGCGCGAGAAGTAGTCGGCATCAGCCCATTGATGCTGGCTAACGTCGAGCGATGTGGCAAAACTCGAATAGTCACTGTTGAGCGACTGCAGGAAGGTGGTGGGGATCGGCGTTCCGTTGAGTGCGGCGACAGCCGGTTCGTGCGACTGTGCGGCGCGCCGCTCCATTCCCAAATTCCATCTCTCGACGAGATAGTTGCCGCGGGTCGGTGGCTCGTAGACGCCGCCATTCTCGACGACGGACATGGGAGGATCATATGTGGCGAGATTCTGCGTATCCCGGGTGTGGGGCCAGCCGGAGCAGGCGGCCAGCGCCGGACCTATGGCCAGAACCACAGAGTAGCGCCGCAGCGCGTTACGAAACGATCGATGCGAAGCGAAAATCTTCTGAGATGACATGTCATGGCCTCATCGTGCGTGTGTGCCCATGGCGGAGCGAGGGCGCGGCGCTTGTCTCATCAAGTAAAAAACGTCGCGCCGAATAGGACGCGCACGCGGAGTAAGCGATCCGATCAAGGAATTGCCAGTCCCGACCGTAGCTGACAGGAGATCGCCAAGAGCAAACTCGGAAACTACTCAGCCGCAGCTCTCCGCATGAGGGTGGAGCGGGGATAGCAATAGGGCTAGCCGCGACGGTCGCACACATCCTGCGCCGCAGTGCAGCATCTGGGCTGAAACATCTAGGTATTTTCCGAGCCTGACGGAGCCGGCCGCTGTCCTGATACGTTCATAGTAATGCCGACAATGAGCGCAGGCAGACGTTCCCTTTGCGCCCCCGCAAGCGGCCCTCGAGCCATAGCTCGTCATCACGAGAGGAGAAAGCGATGAAGAAATTTCTGATGTCCGCCGCGGTTCTGGCACTTCTGACCGCGCCGGCGCTGGCCCAGTCGTCCGTCACCACCACGCAGACGACTCGCACGATCGAGTCCGTTCCGGTGGCCCCGCCGCCGCCGCCGATGATGGAGCCGTCGGCCACGAGCAGCTCGACCACCGTCACCCGTTCGGATAACGGCGTCGAGCGCACCGACAGCTCGTCGCAGACCTCCGTCGCACCTGACGGATCAACGACGACCACGCGCAAAGTTATCGAGCAGGAGACCCATTAGATCGAAGAGCTTCGCGATCCCCGCGGGAAATTTCGATCGATGCCATGCTCGCCAATTGAGTCACCTTTACCATTGGGAGTTTTCGCCATGAAAGACACGAAATCGTTCCGCCGAACCGCCCTCGTTGCCGCGGTGCTTTCGACCGCCGTCATCGTTGCGGGCTGCAGCAGCCCGCAAGAGGTGACGAGAACGACGACGACACGCGAGACCTCTGCCACCATCGTGCCGCCGCCACCGCCGCCGGCGGTGTCGCAGACGACGACAACGACTACCCGGGAAACGCAGCCCTAGGGAGCCCTCTCGGATGAAGAAACTTCTCGCAGGCCTGGCCCTGGTCGCGCTTTGGACCGGGGCCGCTTACGCGCAGAACACGCTGGAGGCGCCGACGCCAGGGGAAACGACCAGGACGACCGCGGGCCCCAGCGTCAGCGTCACCAAGACGCAGCAGACGATCAACGGAAGCGGCGTCGAGACGAATGCCCATGAGACCTATGACAAGAGCCAGTCGTTCACCAGCGGCAATGGCGAATTGAGTGCGAAGACCAGCACCGAAACGCACGCGCAATCCAGCGTTAGCGTTCCGCCGGTGGTCGTCATCAAGAAAGCGACGACGACCACGACGGAGGAAACCTCACACTGATCCCGTCCGCGCGGAATGCCAGGGTCAGGCGTCCGCGCGCCGCTGGCGTGATCGCTTCGTATCGATCCATCAAAACGCATCATCCGCGCGAAGGTGGGATCCCCATGGCAAGCGCCGCAGCGATGCCTCGGGATCCCTCGTCGTTGCGCGGATGACGGCGTTTTTTACTTTTCCCGACGTCCCGGCGAAAGCCGGAACCCAGAACAAGCAACGCGCGGGAACCCTGGCCCCGGCGAAAGCCTGGCTTTCGCCGGGGCGAGGACGGCAGGGTTCACCTTCCAACGATGAGACCCTAGATACGGGACCGGGGACACGACGTCGGCGACGAACCGTGATAATCGGTGCCGCCGGGGCGATCCTCGTGCAGGGCGTCGGCGCAGCGCACTGGCGCATGCCCGCGCGACGCCATCCGACGGTCGGCTGCGGCGGAGCGCTTGGCATAAATGTTCGCTTGGCGCAGCTGCGCAACGCACGCACGCTCCGAAGTCGCCTGCTTTGCGGCATCGATGTGCTGTTGGGCTCGCTGCGTATTGGGTCCCGGCTGCAGCTTGTCGACGTAGCTTTGCGCGTCCGGGATCTGCGAACAGGTAATGGCGGCGGCATTCGCCAGCGACGGTGCGAACAGAAAAAACGCGGCGGTCATCATGGTAATTGTGCGCATTGCGGAACCTCCTCTGTGTTGTCGCTCAACGGCGTCCCCTCGAGATGAGCCACGCTCGAGAGGGTTTTCCGAAGAACAATGCGGATGAGACAGTCATCACTCCCAAACTGGCTTGCCGAGGTCGACCGTTGATGGGCTCGTTACGGCCCCGATCGTGGCGCCGGCGCCGGCGCCGATGGCCGCTCCTACAAGCGGGGCGCCGACCATGGCACCCACGACGGCGCCGCCGGCAGCGCCAATTCCGGCGCCGGACAGCCCGCGATCGCCCGTGCTCGTGCCGCAGCCGGCCAGGAGCAACATCCCGGCCGCGAGGGCCAAGCTTGAATACCTAGTCATGGACGTATCCCTTTCTATCTGATGAACGTAAACTAGCCGGCCGCACGCCGCTTACGTCAAACTCGGAATGTACCTAGGTCTTTCAACGCAAGTGGTTTGCGGCGATTGACGGCGCCGCGCGATTGTCTGACTTGGCCCTTGGCCAATCACGACTCTGTTCGGTCTTGCCGCCGCTACCTTAAGCGCGGAATGACTGTCGGATTTGAGCGAGCACGGGTCAGTCGCCGGTGGGCAGATCGGCTCCGATCGAAGCCTGCGCGACCGCCGATCCCAACGCATTGCTCGCGATGGCGGTGGGCTGCTGGCCGCTATCGCCGACGCCAATTCCCGCATGGCAGGCCGACAACGCGACCAGCAGTGCCACCACCATCGATAATTTCCCCATGACCTGTTCCTTTCGAATTCAACGTAGCCGCGAAAGGTCACGTTCCGCCTTAGCGCATGTGCTCTTCGTGACCGCCGTGCCCGTCATCCCGGAACACACAAGCTGTCAAGTTTCCGACCAGCCCCATACCGATCAGTGCGAGAAACAGGGTGATTTTGATATTCCAGAGCGAGCGCATCGGACTTCCTTCCGACAAGTGTCGAAAGCGATGCCCCTTCGGCACGACGGCGCCGAGATCATGCTGTCGGGAGGGGCGATCGTTTCGTACAGATATGATCTCTAGGCAGTGACGGTCATGTACGAGAATCGGAAACTACTTAGCTCGACGCTCCGCGATCGCCGGCAGCCGCTAGCGCGGATAGAAGTAAGGTCCGCCGAACAGGGCAAGGAAGAGCAATACGATGAGCACGACGGTGATCAGACTGAAGCCCCTGCCGCCGTAATACTCCCGGCGGTAGCCGTAGTAGCCGCCACCGCCAAACAGCAGAAATAAAATGATTATGATCAAGAGTAATGACATGGCTGCCCTCCGAATGTTCTAAAGTGACGAGGAAATTGGCGCCTCAGCGCCGCACGACAAATCCCGCTCCGATCAGGACGAACCCGACGACCAGGGCGGTGGGACCGACGAACGGAGGCACGACGTGCGACGTCGCCTGCGTCGTCGTCAGCTTGAAATCGCCAACCTTGGCGACGTCCTTGGTCTGCTCGGTCGTGAAGACCGGTATCGCGATCGCGATCGCGCCGAGAATGGCCACGATCGCGCCCGTGATCACCAGCCCGCTTCTGGAAGCGCCGCGCATAACAATCTTCTCCTCGAGCCATGTCCTGGCAATGGGCTTGCCTGGTTACGCGGCAGCCGAACTTTCATGTAAGTCAACACGCGACGGACCGAGAGTTCCCAAGATCGCCTTGGCGCGAGCCATCTCGTCGGCCGGACCATGCGCCATGACGAGAAATCCGTCGGCCTTCACGGCACTTTCGTATGCAATGACGCTGTCCTTCGGGATGCCGCTGCTGTAGAGCGCGGCGCCCAAAGCGCTCAGACCGCCGACGACGACCGCGCCTTCGATGGCGGAAATCACCATGGCGGACAAATATCCGAGCACGACGACATGTCCGATGACGGGGATGGTCAAGAACACCCCGCCAATGAGCCAGCCCCAAAGGCCGCCCCAGAAGGCGCCACGCTTGCCCCAAAGCTTGACGCGATCGCCGGTATTGTAGAACCCGACGACCTTTTCGTCGGAGTGGTATCCCTTGCCGACGACGCTGAGGTGCTTCATGTCGATGCCCGCGTCGGCCAACTTCCTAATCGCGGCGTCTGCACCTTGATGATCGGCGAAGACGGCAATCACCGCGTTGAGATCTGTCATATCGATTCCTTCATTCAGGCCGGCTTGCGTTGCCGGCGACGGCGCGAATGAAACGGCCGGATCGGTGGCGGCCGCTTCTCCTTGCGTCCCGGCGAAAACTAGCGAATGCCGATGCTTACGGCGCCCAGGTTGATGCCGATGCCAGGAGCGTAGACGACCGGCGGCGGGTAATAGCCATAGCCGCCGGCATAGGGGGCGGCATAGACCACCGGCGGGGCAGGGTAGTAGCCGCCAGTCCAGCTTTGGTTGCGGTTATCGGACCGACGATCGCCGCGATCGGCCCAGCGTGCGCTGGCGGGTCCGGCGAAAGTTCCAAGCGCGAGGAGCGCCGCGAGTGTGACGCCCGCCACGGCTTTGGCCGATGGACGGCGCTTCGATTTCGTATGGTTGTTGGTCGAGGACATAACTGACCTCCTGTCGTGAGCGTGATGCCGCATCGCAGAACGCGGCCATTGGTCCGCCAAGGCTGCTCTAGCCGCGCGAGGCGGCGCCCTCGCGCCCGAAATTCTGGAACACCTGGTCGGCATTCTTCCGCTGTCCATCAGGCATCGAGTCGTAAAGCGACTTGAAGGCTGAAGTCAGGTTCTTCAGGCCGTCAACATGAGCCTGGGCGAATTGCTGATAGGTCATCAAATCGTCCAATGCCGTCATGTTCTGCGGCGCCTCTTTCCGCTTTTCCGCGACCAGCTTTTCCATGTCCGATGCGTTCTCGCGCATCGCCTGGGCGACGGAGTTCCACTTGGCGTCCTCGGCGGGCGTGATCTTCAGTGCCGCGTGAAGGTTGGTGATCCGCTGCTCGACGGTCTCGCCCTTATCGCTGGTGGCTTCCGCCGCGGCCATGGTCTTTGCCGGAGCGTTCTGCGCCAGTTGAAGAAGCGGGGTGGGCGCGGGATCGGCGCGCGCCGGCGTCAATGCGCCGGCAAGGAACGTGGCGCCCATCAGCGCCGCGATCGCGATCGTGCGCGCAACGGCCGAGGAAATGTCCGACTTGTGGGTGTGAGACGACATCGTTGGTGCCTTTCTGATTGAACGGACGGCGCTGTCGCGTTTCGTGGCGGACAGCCCGCGCTCCGCCAGCGTATCCGGCGGAGCGGTTGGGCAGGCAGACTCTGGAAATTACTTACAGTCGCAGCCGGAAATCGGGCTGTTGGTCTGGCCTGAAAAAAAGGGAAGACGTACCGGGGGGAACCGGGTACGTCTTCCCTAGACGCCGGACCGACGGGGGAGCATCGGTCCTGTGCGTTTGGCTTCACGAATTCTGCAGCGCCGAGAATACCCACCGACGATGCGGTCCCGGTAGGCTCGGAAATTACCTACGGCCCATTTAACTAACCCTGCGCGCGCGGCAGAAGTTCCATGTCGGTTGAGCGGTCACCCGTCATCCGCTGCGCGCGGGTGTGCAATTCGATCAGACCTGGAAACCGCGCTAAAGCGGCGGCTTGGCGCGATAGCCGGCCTTCTGCGCGTCGATCTTGCAGACATAGGAGCCGTCGGTCGTGCGGCCGTACCACATGTCCTTGCTCGAGCTGTAGACTTGCGAGCGTGCGGTCACCCACACGACGGTGTCGGCGGGACAGTGATTCTGAGCCCACAGCTCGAACTGAAAGCGCTCGGTCTGGGCGAGGGGCGCAGCGGCAGCCGGCTCGCTCGCAAGGAGCGCGAGAGCGAGCAGCGCCCCCGACATGAACGCAAGCGCGCTGGGACCATGCGGCCGCCTCGAGCGCTTGTTCGTGGCCGCCGCTTGCGGGGCAACATCGAGCACCTCGATCCGTCCGTGCGGTGCCTCATTGCCCCATGTCGCGATCTCCGGGCATTCCCGTGCCATTCGCTCGATCGACTGCTGAACCCGGAAGATCGAATCCTTGACACAGGTGACCGCGATAGTCTCTCCGGTCTCCATGACGATATGCATTTCGACGCGCTGCTCGTCCAAATAGGCGACGAGCTGCATCGTGGCAGCGCGGTAGCGCGATTGCGCTTGCGGAATGGCCATGTCCCTCTCCCGTGCCGATCAGGCGTCGAAGGTGACTGCGACACCGATGGGCGCGCCGCGATGAGACTGCCACAGCGAGGCCAGGCGGTCGGCGAGATCCGCGAACGTCGCTTCTCGCGGCAATGGAAAGGTGACGGAGCTGCCCTCGAACTTGACGATCACCCGATGGTGCGGGGTGCGGATGGTACGAAGGTGTTGCATGGTCTCTCCCTCCTTTATTTCGCGGGCTCGGCGGGGCGTGGAGGATCCGACGAACGCGCTCTCATCACCTGAAGCGCAAACGCCGGGAGCGGGCGAGAAAGCTGCATGGGCGATGTCCGGCGCTGCGAATGCATGATGATCGAGTGTAGAAGGGGGGCGAAGATGACGACAGGATCGGAAAGTACTCAAAACCGGAATCCCGTCAGCAGACACTCACGCAAGAGCGCCGATCAGATCGACGGCGACCGCCGTTCGATCTTGTCGAGTTGGGATTGCGCATCGTTCATGAGCATCTCGAACACCCGAATTGTCTCGGGGTGATCAAGCTCCAACAGCCGCCGGCGGAGTGTGTCGATTTCCTGGCGCAGCCTCAGCGCGTGGCTCGCCAGCGTCGAAGGAACATCCCAGTCCCGATTGAGCTGTCGCATGCATCCCTCCCGGCGGCCCCCGGCTCCAGCAATGGCCGCCCGTCCACGCGACGATAAAGGGCATACGCCCGCGTGCGACAAACTCGGAAACTACTCAGGCAGAGGTTCGGACCCGGGCGGAAACGCGTGCTATCGATCGGCGCCGGAGACAATGGTGCGCGGGCAACTTTGCCGCGTGAAAGCGCAGACCGGGCAGACCCTATTGCGGGGCTATCCCTGGGATTTCGGGCGCGCGCGAGCGGTCACGGAGGAAGCCGAGGCGTGCCCCGTCTCGTCGTTGTCCGCGCCATTGCCGGTATCGTCGTCCTGGCGGTTTGCGATGACGCCGAACGTGCTCGACTTGCTGCCAAAAGCGGCGGCGTTGAAGCCATCCGCAGCGAGCCCGCGCTTCAAGAGCTCGCGAACGGCGGACGCTCTGCTGGGCATTCGCGTGTGAAATCGCCACTCATCGATAGCGGCAAATTCTTCGGGACTGAGCATGATCTGAAGACGCTCAGCGCGGGTCAGATCCGACGCCATATTCAGCCTCCCCAGGGTCAGGATTAAAATATTCGCCGAATGCCTAGAAGCTGTCAATTACTCATTCTTAGTTGAGTAATTAAAAAAAGGGCTCCGCTCAGATTTAGCAATGGTCCCACATAGCTTCAATGATGCAGAAGAACATATCTCCGGTTTTTGAGGTGTCGTAGTAAAGGGGTCACAATTTTGCGATGAGCCTGTGAAAAACTTCGAGAGTGGTGTAATAATTTTGATTGAGACTTGCTATCTAGACATTTCAAGTGCTTAAATATCTTGCGTAAACGGCGCCCCCCGAACGGGCGTGGGCGTTGTGCCTCTGAAGGCTGCCATTACCGATGGTACGAAGCCTGGTGAGGCGGGGCAGCGCTCGCTGAAAGGAAGATCGGATTGACAACGCAACTCGCGCGACCCCGCGACGGAGCGCCTGCAAAACGGGCGCACCAACGCCTGTCGTCCAAGCGCGGCGCCGCCGCAACGCAGGGTGCGTTCCCGATCGTCGGTCTCGGCGCCTCGGCAGGCGGGCTCGAAGCCTTCAGGAAGTTGCTCGACGGGCTCGCTGTCGATAGCGGGATGGCCTTCGTCCTGATCCAGCATCTCGATCCGACGCATCAAAGCCTGATGGTCGATCTGTTGGCCGGGCACACGAAAATGCCGGTGCAGCAAGCTGCCGACGGCATGCGGATCGAACGTGATCACGTCTACTTCATCCCGCCCGGGGTCTATCTCTCGATTGGCGGCGGCGCTCTGCGGCTCTCGCAACCGCGCGAGCGTCATGGTGCGCGCATGCCCTTCGATTTCTTCCTGCGCTCCTTGGCGGAAGAGTGCGGCGAGCGTGCCATTTGCGTGGTCCTTTCGGGAACCGGGGCGGACGGCAGCCTCGGACTGAAAGCGATCAAGGAGCGGAACGGCCTCGTCATCGCGCAGGATCCGGCGGATGCCGGCTATGACGGCATGCCCAGGAGCGCCATCGCCACCAAGGCGGTCGACCTCGTCCTTCCGGTCGCAAAAATCCCTGAGATCCTCGCGAAATACGGCAGCGAAATGTATCTCAAGGGCGCACGCAACGACGCCCTGGCGCGCGATCAGGCCCCGGACGGGCTTGCCGAGGTCATCGAGATTCTGCGTACCAAGACAGCGCACGACTTCACACTCTATAAGCCGGGGACGCTGCAGCGTCGGATCGAGCGGCGCAGGGCGATGTCCGGAGCTGCCGACAGCGGCCGGTACATCGCCATGCTGCGACAGAACGCTCAAGAGCGCGAGCTCCTCGCCAAGGATCTGCTCATCAACGTCACCAGTTTCTTTCGCGATCCGCCGGTGTTCGAGTTCCTGGCCGAGAAAATCATTCCCGACATCGTGCGCGCGCACGCATCGGACCAACCGTTGCGGATCTGGGTGGCCGGCTGCAGCACGGGCGAGGAAACCTATTCCATCGCCATGCTCTTTCTGGAAGAGCTAGCCAAGACGGGCCGCCCGCTAAAGCTCCAGGTCTTTGCCTCCGATGTCGACGCCGATGCGGTCAGTCTTGCCCGCAGCGGTCTCTATCCGGAAGCGATCGAAGCGGATGTATCGCCGGCACGGCTGGCGCGTTTCTTTGCGAAGGAGGACCACAGCTATCGCGTCGTGCCCGCGCTGCGCGAGGTTGTGGTCTTCACGGTCCAGGATGTGCTGGCCGATCCGCCCTTCTCGCATCTCGACCTCGTGTCCTGCCGCAATCTTCTCATCTACTTGCGCCCGGAGGCGCAGGAGAAGGTCCTGCTGCTGTTCCATTTCGCCTTGCGCGACACCGGCATTCTCATTCTCGGCGGGTCCGAGACGGTGGGCAACCTCAGCGATCGCTTCGAACCGATCTCTAAGACCCAGCGCATCTATCGCCATATCGGCCGGCCCCTGCCGGGCGAAGTCGATTTTCCCATTGTGGGCGGCACGAGCGTGCAGGTGCTGGGACCGCCGGAAGCACAAAAGAGGCTGGCACCGGGCGTGCGCCTCGGCGATGTCGCCCAAAGCGTGCTGCTCGACACTTATGCGCCGGCATCGGTCCTGATCAATCGCAAATACGAGGCGCTCTACTACGTTGGACCGACGGATCGTTATCTGCGGGTCGTCGCGGGCGAGCCCAGCCGCGATTTGCTCGCGATGGCGCGCGATGATCTGCGCAACAAGCTGAGGGCCGCCATCCGACAGGCGATTCAGCAGAATGAGCGCATCGTCCTCACCGGTGCGCAAATGAAGCGCGATGGCATCGCCGTCGCGGTGAGCATTGCCGTCCAACCCGTCCCGCGCGATGGCGAGTCGTTGCTCCTGGTCAGCTTCCTCGACGAACCCGCGCATGCGCAGACTCCTCGTGGAACGGTCGACCGGGTCGAGGACGCGCCCCGCGTGGCCGAACTCGAGCTTGAGCTCGATGTCACCCGCAAGGAGCTGCAGAGCGCGATACGCGACCTCGAACTGTCGGGCGAGGAACAAAAAGCGATCAATGAAGAAGCCTTGTCCGTCAACGAGGAATTCCAGTCGACCAACGAAGAGCTGGTAAGCTCCAAGGAAGAGCTGCAATCGCTCAATGAAGAGCTCACCGCGCTCAACAGCCAACTCCAGGAAACGCTCGAGCGCCAGCGCAATACATCGAACGATCTGCAGAACATCCTCTACAGCTCCGACGTCGCGACGCTGTTCCTGGACGGCAATCTCAACATTCGCTTCTTTACGCCGACGGCGCGATCGCTCTTCAGCGTCATCGCGACCGATGTCGGCAGGCCGCTCGCCGACCTTACACCGCTGGCCGCCGACGCTGCCCTTATCCCCGACGCCCGCAGCGTGCTGACGAGCCTCATGCCCTTGCGGCGGGAAATCGAGGCCGGCAACGGCACCTGGTACATCCGCCGCATCCTGCCGTACCGTACGAATGACAATCGGATCGAGGGCGTGGTCATCACCTTCGCCGACATCTCCGAAATCAAGGCGGCGGAACGAAAAATCGAGGCGGCTCGCGCCTACTCCGACAGCATCATCAACACCGTCCGACAGCCGCTGCTCGTGCTTGATGGCGAGTTGAACATCCTCTCCGGCAATGACGCCTTCTATCGGACCTTTGCGCTGACTGCCGAGCACGCCGTTGGCCGGCACTTCGCTGCGGCCAGCGGTCACCTCGCGGCAATGGCGGGCCTGCGCAACTTCCTCGAGCGGGTCCGGCTCGAGCCGACTTCGGCCGGGGATTACGAGATCGCGGCCGAGCTGCCGATGCTCGGCCGGCGGGTCCTCCTCATGAATGCGCAGACGATCCATGACGGGCTCGCCGGGGAAGCGAAGATTCTGCTGGCCATCGACGACAACACCGACCGCAAGCGCGTGGCGCAGGAACTGGAGGCCGCCATGCGACA
Source organism: uncultured Alphaproteobacteria bacterium (assembly GCA_963832575.1). Classification (GTDB taxonomy): domain Bacteria; phylum Pseudomonadota; class Alphaproteobacteria; order ATCC43930; family CGMCC-115725; genus DATJLY01. Next base: position 488,638 of record CAWHUT010000004.1, on the reverse strand, counting down.
GGCGGAGCAGGCCAATCTCGCCAAGTCGCGCTTTCTCGCCGCCGCGAGCCACGATCTGCGCCAGCCGCTCCAGACGCTCAGCCTGCTGCAAGGGATATTGGCGCGCAAGGTCGTGGGCGCAGACGCGCTGAAGCTGGTCACGCGGCTCGAGGAGACCGTGGGCGCGATGTCCGGCATGCTGAACACGCTCCTCGATATCAACCAGCTCGAGGCCGGCACCGTGCGTCCCGAGGTGGTCACCTTCCCGGTCGAGTATCTGCTCGAGCGGCTGAAGACGGAGTTCGCCTTTCACGCGGAAGCGCGCGGCCTTGGCTTGCGCGTGGTTCCCTGCGGGCTCTTCGTGCAGAGCGATCGGCGCCTACTCGAGCAGATGATGCGGAACCTGCTCTCGAACGCGATGAAATATACCGAGCGCGGCAGGGTGCTGCTCGGTTGCCGCCGGCGTGGCAACAAGTTGCGCATCGAGGTGTGGGATACCGGGGCGGGCATCCCGCCGGGGCAACTTCAGGCGATCTTCGAGGAGTTTCACCAGCTCGACAACTCCGCCCGCGAACGTGACCGCGGTCTTGGCCTTGGCCTGGCGATCGTGCAACGCCTGGCGGATTCTGTTGAGCCATCCCGTCGAGGTCCAATCCCATCCGGGAAAAGGCTCCGTCTTCACGGTCGAAGTGCCGCTCGGGCGCCGGGAGGCGGTACAAACGCCAGCGCCGGGCCAGGACGATGCGGCGGAAAGTGATGGCCGCGGCGCCACGATCCTTCTGGTCGATGACGATCCCGCCGTGCGCGAAATGCTGGAGTTCCTTCTCACCGACGAAGGCTATGCCACGGTGGCTGCAGCGGACGGGAGGCGGGCGCTGGAGTTGGCCGCGTCCGGGGCGCCGAGCCCCGACCTGGTCATCGCCGATTACAATCTGCCCAATGGCCTGAGCGGGCTTGACCTCGTCAGCAGGCTGCAGGAAATGCTGCATCGGAAGATCCCGGTGATCATGCTCACCGGCGATATCTCGACGGACACCTTGCGCGACATCGCGCGCCACGGCTGCATTCAGCTCAACAAGCCGGTAAAGCCGAAGGAACTGACGGGCCTCATCCGGCATCTTCTGGCGGAGCGCAGGCCGGCGGCCATATCGCATGTGCGACCTGCGCCCGAGGCGAGCAACGGCGGGCAAGGCCCAGTCATCTTCGTGGTCGATGACGACAGCTCGGTCCGCCAGTCGATGCGCGAACTCTTGAGCGAACATGGCTGGATGGTGGAGGTCTACGCCAGCAGCGAGGCTTTCCTCGAAGCCTATCGCCCCGGCGCCGACGGCTGTCTGCTGGTCGATGCCGTGATGCCCGGCATGGGTGGGTTCGCCCTGCTGCAACGCCTGAAGGACGAGGGCCATCTGCTGCCGGCCATCATGATCACGGGCAATGGCGACGTGCACATGGCGGTGCGGGCGATCCAGGCGGGAGCGGTCGACTTCATCGAGAAACCGGTCAGCGGGGATGAGCTGATCGCCAGCATCGACCACGCGCTGGAGCGGACGCGGGATTCGGCCAAGCAATTGGCGTGGCGCGAGGCGGCGGCCGCGCGCATCGCCGGCCTCACCACGCGCCAGCGCCAAGTCCTGGAAATGGTGCTCTCCGGCCAACCCAGCAAGAACATCGCCGCCGACCTCGGCATCAGCCAGCGCACGGTGGAAAATCACCGCGCCTCCATCATGCACAAGACGGGCTCGAAGTCGCTGCCGGCCCTGGTCCGCCTGGCGCTCGCCTCGACCTGACGCGGGGTCACGATCGGCATTGGCGCGGGCTTATCCGACATAAGTACTTTCCAGAGTCTGCCGGACTTATTTGCCCTGCCCTAGTGTTAAACATCAAGGCGGGAGTGAACGCAGCCTGAGCGCGGCAATCGCCAAGCGCCGCTGCCGGCATTTTGCCCTGATGGATAAGGGCCGCTGCACGGACATGAGGGAGCAAGCAATGTTGTGGGATGCATCGGTGCTCAAGGGCTACGCCATCGAGGCCAGCGACGGCCCACTCGGCACGGTCAGCGACTTCCTGTTTGAAGATACCAATTGGATGATCCGCTGGCTGGTCGTCGACACCGGAAATTGGCTCACCGGGCGCAAGGTTCTCCTGCCGTTTTCGGCACTGGGAAAACCCGATCCGGCGCTGCGTCGGTTCCCGATCAAGTTGACGAAGCAGCAGGTCAAGGACAGTCCCGATATCGAGACCGAACGCCCGGTATCGCGGCAGCAAGAAGCGCATGTCTACGACTACTACGGTTGGGACCCCTATTGGGGCGGCAGCTTCTTCCCGATCGGCGCCGGCGCCGGCATGGCAACGCCGTTCCTCGCGCCCCTGGCGGGGTCGAAGCCGCGCGACATGGTTGCGGTCGACGCCCGGGAAGATAACGGCAACCCGCATCTGCGCAGCATCGCCGCGGTCACGGGATACCATATCCATGCGACCGACGGCGAGATCGGCCATGTCGAAGACTTCCTGGTGGATGACATCGCCTGGAACCTGCGCTACGTCGTGGTCGATACCAAAAATTGGTGGCCCGGAAAGAAGGTCCTGATCTCGCCGCGCTCGGTACGGGAGATCGATTGGGAGCAGCGGATGATCAATCTCGACGTCGATCGTGACAAGGTCAAAGGCAGTCCGGCCTACGAATCGGCCATGACCGTCGATCGCGCCTACGAGGAACAATTCCATGGCTATTACGGTTGGCCGGGAGGGCTGGCTTAAACGCGTTGTGAGAGCGAAAGGCCGGGACGGATTGCGGGGAGGTTACCGTGAGTAGTTTCCGAGGCTGGTGTCGCCGACCCGCTGGCGTCTGGATGCTGTCTTGGTCGTTTGCCTCTTGAGTTCCGATCAGCCGATCGGGGTCAAGGCGGGCGCCCCGAGCGGCGACTGCCTTGTCAACCCGTCCGTGGCTCCCGAGGTTTTCTGTCGCCGATGTCCCTCATTGCGACGCTCGACCGGAGTCCCGGCTGGAACGCCTTCCGGCACGACGGAGGAAAGCAATGACGGTTCGAGACCACGCAGAAGCCACCGACACGCTCACGGCCATGTCGCGCGAGTGCGGAATGGACGAGCTCTGCATCAACACCATCCGCACCCTGTCCATCGACGCCGTGCAGCAGGCCAATTCCGGTCATCCCGGGACGCCGATGGCGATGGCGCCGGTGGTCTACACGCTGTGGCAGAGCTTCCTGCGCTTCGACCCCGAGGATCCGATCTGGCCCGATCGCGACCGCTTCGTGCTGTCGTGCGGGCACGCCTCGATGCTGCTCTATGCGATCCTGCATCTGACCGGCGTCAAGGCGGTCGATGCGCAGTACGAACGTCTGGGCGAACCGTCCGTGACGCTCGAGGACATCAAGCGGTTCCGCCAGCTCGACAGCAAGTGCACGGGCCATCCGGAATACCACCTGACCTCGGGCGTGGAAACGACGACCGGGCCACTGGGCCAGGGCTGCGCCACTAGCGTCGGCATGGCGATCGCCGCGAAATGGGCGGCCAAGCACTTCAACCGACCCGATTTCGCGATGTTCGATTACGACGTTTACGTGCTCTGCAGCGACGGCGACATGATGGAGGGCGTGGCAAGCGAGGCGGCCTCGGTCGCCGGTCATCTGATGCTTGGGAATTTGTGTTGGATTTATGACAACAACCGCGTGACGATCGAGGGTCACACCGATCTCGCCTTCAGCGAGGATGTCGCCGGCCGTTTCCTCGCCTATGGCTGGAACGTGCGGCGCGTCGGCGACGCGAATGATGCCGAAAAGCTGGCGCAGGCGATTGAGATTTTCCGGCACACCGAGGACGTGCCGACCCTCATCATCGTCGACAGTCACATCGGCTATGGTGCCCCGCACAAACACGACACCAGCGCCGCCCACGGCGAACCCCTGGGCGAGGAAGAGGTCCGCCTCACCAAGCGCGGCTACGGCTGGCCCGAGGACGCCAAGTTCCTGGTCCCGAACGGCGTCTATGAGCATTTCCGCGCCGGCATCGGCGCGCGCGGCCGCCAGCTCCGGCAGGCGTGGTTCGAACGGCTCGAGACATACCGCGCCAAGTATCCCGACCTCGCCGGTGAGCTCGAGCGCATGCAGAAGCGCGAGCTCCCGGACGGGTGGGACAAGGACCTGCCCAGCTTTCCCGCCGACGCCAAGGGCCTGCCCACCCGCACCGCGTCGGGCGCGGTGCTGAACGCGATCGCGCCGCATTATCCCTGGCTCATCGGCGGTGCGGCCGATCTCGGGCCGTCGACCATGACGCGTCTCAAATTCGAAGGCGCCGGCGATTTCGAAGCGCACGAATACGGCGGCCGCAACCTCCATTTCGGCATCCGCGAGCACGTCATGGCCGCGATCGCCAACGGCATCGCGCTTTCCAAGCTGCGCCCCTACGGATCAACCTATCTCATCTTCAGCGACTACCTGAAGCCGGCGCTGCGGTTGAGCGCGGTAACGGAGGTGCCGGTCATCTATATCTTCACGCATGATTCGATCGGCGTCGGCGAGGATGGCCCGACGCATCAGCCGGTCGAGCAGCTTGCCGCGCTCCGCGCCGTTCCCGGCATGATCACGCTGCGGCCGGCCGACGCCAACGAGGTGACGGAGGCCTGGCGCGTCATCATCGCGCTCAAGCACCTGCCGGCGTGTCTCGTGCTAAGCCGCCAGGCGCTTCCGACGCTCGACCGCACGCGCTATGCCCCCGCTGCCGGCGTCGCCCGCGGCGCCTACGTGCTCGCCGATGCGGCCGACGGCAAACCGCAAGTGCTGCTCATCGGTACCGGCAGCGAGGTCACGCTGTGCATCGAGGCCTACGAGGCGCTGAAGCAGGAGGGCATAGCGGCGCGGGTCGTTAGCATGCCGTCGTGGGAACTCTTCGAGCAGCAGGACCAGGCCTACCGCGATCAGGTCCTGCCGCCGGGCGTCACGGCCCGGGTCTCGGTCGAGGAGGGTTCGGTGCTCGGCTGGGACCACTATGTCGGCATGCGCGGCGCCAAGATCGGCATGCACACATTCGGGTCCTCGGCGCCGCTCAAGGACTTGCTGACGAAGTTCGGGTTCACGCCGAAGAAAGTGCTCGCCGCCGCAAAGGAGCAGATCGCGAAAGCCGGGGAGAAGACATCATGAATCCACTGCTATCCCTGAATGAGCAAGGCCAGGCCGTATGGCTCGACTTCCTCGCGCGCCGCTTCATCGCCGAAGGAGGCTTGAAGAAGCTCGTCGAGCAGGATGGGCTCGCCGGCGTCACCTCCAACCCCTCGATCTTCGAGAAGGCGATCGCCGAATCAGCCGATTACGATGCCGCGCTCAAGGGAGCCGTGTCGCACGGCGATGGCGATGTCATGACGCTTTATGAGCGGCTTGCCATCGACGATATCCAGCACGCCGCAGACGTACTGCGTCCCGTTTTCGATCGGACCAAGCGCGGCGACGGCTATGTCAGCCTCGAGGTGTCGCCCTATCTCGCCATGAACACCGAAGCGACGATCACCGAGGCGCGGCGGCTCTGGGCGGCGGTCGGGCGCGAGAACCTGATGGTGAAGGTGCCCGGAACGAAGGCCGGCCTGCCGGCGATCCGCCAGCTCATCGGCGAGGGCATCAACGTCAACATCACGCTGCTCTTCTCGCAGAAGGTCTATGAAGAGGTAGTCGAGGCCTATCTCGCCGGGCTCGAGTTTCTCGTCACCCAAGGCGGCGATCCGGCCAAGGTTGCAAGCGTCGCCAGCTTCTTCCTGAGCCGCATCGACGTGGCGGTGGAGGCGCTCATCGAGGAGCGCCTGGCGCGCACCAACGTCGGCGAGGAGCGCAACGCGCTCGCGGGCTTGCGCGGCAAGGTGGCAATCGCCAATGCGAAGCTCGCCTATCGGCGCTATCAGCGCCTCTTCGCCGGCCCGCGCTGGGACAAGCTGCACGCCAAGGGCGCGCGGGTGCAGCGCTTGCTGTGGGCGAGCACCGGGCGCAAGAACCCGGCTTATAGCGACGTGCTCTATGTCGAGGAGCTCATCGCGCCCGACACCGTCAACACCATGCCGCCGGCGACGATGGACGCCTTTCGCGACCACGGCAAGGTACGCGCCAGCCTCGAAGAGAATGTCGCGGAGGCCGAGCGCGTCATGGCAACGCTCCACCGCTGCGACATCGCCATCGACACCGTGACCGGCAAGCTGGTCGAGGAGGGCGTGCAGCTTTTCGCCGACGCGTTCGACAAGCTCCTTGGCGCGGTCGCGCGCAAACGCGTGGGCCTGCTCGGCGATGCCGTGGACGGGCAGGTCTGGACGCTGCCGGACAAGCTCGATGGGGAGGTCAAAGCCGCGCTCGAGGCGTGGCGGCATGCCGGGAACGTGCGACGGTTGTGGGCGGCAGACGCAAGCCTGTGGACCGGCAAGGACGAGGCGAAGTGGGTCGGCTGGCTCGATATCGTGGCTGCGCAGCAGCAGCGCGTGGCGCGCCTGGAAGACCTGGCCCGGGATTTCAGGGAGCAAGGTTTCTCCCACGTCCTGCTGCTCGGCATGGGCGGGTCGAGCCTTGGGCCGGAGGTGCTGGCCGAGACGTTCGGCCGCCAGCCCGGCCGCCCTGAGCTGTTGGTGCTCAACTCCACCGATCCCGCGCAGATCAGGACCTTCGAAGGCCGGATCGACCTGGCCCGCACGCTCTTTATCGTCTCGAGCAAATCCGGCACCACGCTCGAGCCGAACATCCTGAAGCAGTATTTCTTCGCGCGCGTGACGGCGGCGATGGGCGCCGAGCGCGCGGGCTCGCGCTTCATCGCCATCACCGATCCCGGATCGAAGCTGCAACAGATCGCCGAGCGCGATCGGTTCCGCCACGTCGCGCTGGGGGTGCCGAGCATCGGCGGCCGCTATTCGGTGCTGTCGGATTTCGGCATGGTGCCGGGCGCAGCGATGGGCCTCGATCTCCCCAAGTTTCTCGCCGCGGCGCAAACGATGGTGCGCTCGTGCGCGGCTAGCGTGCCGGCGGCGGATAATCCCGGCGTCGTGCTTGGCGCGATCATGGGCGTGCTTGGACGCGCGGGCCGCGACAAGGTCACAATCATCGCCTCGCCCGGTATTGCCGATATCACCGCATGGCTCGAACAGCTCCTCGCGGAATCGACCGGCAAGCAGGGCAAGGGCCTCATCCCGGTCGCGGGCGAGGCACTGGGCGCGCCCGACGTCTATGGGCAGGATCGGCTCTTCGCCTATCTGCGCCTGGCGCAAGGAGCCGACCCGCAACAGGACGGGCGCGTGGCCGCGCTCGAACAAGCGGGGCAACCGGTGATACGGATCGCCGTCGCCGATCGCTACCACATCGGCCAGGAGTTCTTCCGTTGGGAGATCGCCACCGCCGTCGCCGGGGCCATCCTGGGGATCGACCCGTTCGATCAGCCCGATGTCGAGGCGAGCAAGGTCAAGACGCGCGAGCTTACCGCCGCCTACGAGAAGAGCGGCGCGCTGCCGCCGGAGACGCCGCTCGTCGAGGACCGCGGCCTCAAGCTCTTTGCCGATGCGAGGAACGCCAAGGCGCTTACATCGGCCGGCAGTGCCACGCTCGCGGGATGGCTCGCAGCGCATCTGGCGCGGCTCCGGGCCGGCGATTACTGCGCGCTTCTGGCCTATGTTGAGCGCAACAAGCAGCATGGCGACGCGCTCGAGGAAATCCGCACCCTGATCCGCAACCGCAAGCGCGTGGCTACCTGTCTCGGCTTCGGGCCGCGCTTTCTCCATTCCACCGGGCAGGCCTACAAGGGCGGACCGAACTCGGGTGTGTTTCTGCAAATCACCTGCGACGATGCTGCCGATCTCGACGTGCCCGGCCAGAGATACAGCTTCGGCATCGTCAAGGCCGCGGAGGCACGTGGCGATTTCGAGGTGTTGGCCGAGCGCGGGCGGCGCCTCTTGCGCGTGCATCTGGGCAGCAACGTCGCGCAGGGTCTGACGATCCTCCACGAGGCCGTCCGACAGGCTCTGGCATAAGCGAGGAGAACGGAAAAATGCAACTCGGCATGGTCGGTTTGGGGCGCATGGGCGGCAACATCGTCCGCCGCCTCACGCGCAAAGGTCACCAATGCGTCGTCTTCGACCAGAACCCGGCGGCGATCAAGGCGCTGGTCGGCGCCAGCGTCGCGGGCGGGTCCGATCTCAAAGATTTGGTTCACCGCCTCGAGAAGCCGCGCGCGGTCTGGGTGATGCTGCCGTCGGGCGAGATCACCGAGAACGCGGTGACACAGCTTGGCGACATGCTGCAATCCGGTGACACCATCATCGACGGCGGCAACTCGTTCTACCAGGACGACATCAGGCGAGCCAAATCGCTCAAGGCAAAAGGCATCCGCTATGTCGATTGCGGCACCAGCGGCGGCGTGTGGGGTCTCGACCGCGGCTACTGCATGATGATCGGCGGCGACAAGGAAGCCATCGACCATCTCGACCCGATCTTCAGCGCGCTGGCGCCGGGCGAAGGCGACATCCCCAAAACGCCCAAGCGAGAGCACCGCGACCCCCGCGTCGAGCGCGGCTACGTCCATTGCGGCCCGAGCGGCGCCGGGCGCTTCGTTAAGATGGTCCACAACGGCATCGAGTACGGCCTGATGCAGGCCTATGCCGAGGGCTTCGAGATCCTGCGCCAGGTTTCGGGCGATGAGGTACCGAAGGAGCGGCGCTTCACGCTCGACCTGCCGGACATCGCCGAGGTGTGGCGGCGCGGCAGCGTCATCGGCTCCTGGCTCCTCGATCTGACGGCGAGCGCGCTGGCCGAGGATCCGGAGCTCGCGCGCTATTCGGGCTTCGTGGAGGATTCCGGCGAAGGCCGCTGGACGATCATGGCGGCGATTGAGGAGGCGGTGCCCGCCAACGTGCTGTCGGCGGCGCTCTATGCCCGCTTCCGCTCGCGCGAGAAGGACAGTCTCGCTGACAAGATGCTGTCGGCGATGCGACACGGCTTCGGCGGCCATGTCGAACCCAAAAAGGAAGGTTGAAATGGCGGCGCAGGCGAAGCCGCCCGATCCGTGCATCCTCGTCATCTTCGGCGCCGCAGGGGATCTCACCAAGCGTCTGCTCTTGCCGGCGCTTTATAACCTCCGGCAGGCCAAGCTCCTGCCGGAGCAGTTCGCGCTGATCGGCGTCGCCCGCAACGACAAGAACGACGACAGCTTCCGCCGCGACCTCGGCGCTGCCTTGCACGAATTCGTCCCCCGCGGGGTGGCGGCCGAGGATTGGCAGTGGCTGGCCGAGCGCATGCACTACCTTCGCGGAGATTTCGACGATCCCGCGGTCTACAAGAAGCTGGCGCAGCTTCTGGTCGAGACCGGCAAGACGCATGGCGTCGGCGGCAATTGCCTGTTCTACCTCGCGACCCCGGCCAAGGTCTTCGGCACCATCGTAGGCCATCTCGGCGAAGCGGGGCTCGTAAGCGAGGCGGAGAAGCAGTGGCGCCGGGTGATCATCGAGAAGCCCTTCGGCCATGATCTTCCCTCGGCGCAGGCGCTCAACCGCGACATCCTCGGCGTGCTCGCGGAAAAACAGATCTATCGTATCGACCATTATCTCGGAAAAGAGACGGTTCAGAACATCATGGTGCTGCGGTTTGCCAATGGCCTCTTCGAGGCGCTGTGGAGCCGCCATCATATCGACCATGTTCAGATCACCGCAGCCGAGACCGTCGGGGTCGAGCGGCGTGGCAAATTCTACGATGCCACGGGTGCGCTGCGCGACATGGTGCCGAACCATTTGTGCCAGCTTCTCACGCTCACCGCGATGGAGCCGCCGAGTTGCTTCGACGCCGATGCCCTGCGCTCGGAAAAGGCCAAGGTGCTGGACGCCGTCCACCATTTCGGGCAAGAGGATGCGCGGACGAACGTTGTGCGTGCGCAATACGGCGCCGGCACCGTCGCGGGCAAGGTGATCGTGCCCTATCGGCATGCGCCCGATGTCGCGCCGGACTCGGTCACCGAGACGTATGTCGCGATGAAGGTGATGATCGACAATTGGCGCTGGGCCGGCGTGCCGTTCTATCTGCGCACAGGCAAGGCGCTCGCCAAGCAGTGGACCGAGATTTCCGTCCAGTTCAAGCAGGCGCCCTTGGCGCTCTTCCGCGACACGCCGGTCGACAGTCTCACGCCGAACGATCTGGCCCTGCACATCCAGCCCGACGAGGGCGTGACATTGCGGTTCGGCGCAAAGATCCCGGGACCGAGCGTGCACATCGGCGGGGTCGCGATGAAGTTCAACTATGAGGACTACTTCAAGGCGGCGCCCAGCACCGGCTATGAGACGCTGATCTATGACTGCATGATCGGCGATGCGACGCTGTTCCAGCGCGCCGACAACATCGAGGGGGGCTGGCGGATGGTGCAGCCGGTCCTCGACGCCTGGGCCGCGGATCATGCGTCGGAAATACCGATCTATCCGGCAGGCGGTGCGGGACCGAGCGAGGCCGACGCGCTTCTCGCGCGCGAGGGACGGCGCTGGCGCGCGATCGGCGGTGACGGCGACGGCGATGCGAAATCGGCATGACTCCCCTTCACCAGTCGCCAGGAACCAAGATCTCCGCCCTCATTTCCGATGTCGATGGCACACTGGTGAATGAGGAGAAGGTCCTGACCGAGCGCACCCGGGCGGCGGTGGCCGGGCTGCGGGCGCGTGGCATCGCGTTCGCGATCATCAGCAGCCGGCCACCGCGCGGCTTGCGGATGTTGTTCGAGCCGTTGGCGATCACCACGCCGATCGCCGGCTTCAACGGCGGTGTCCTCGCGACGCCCGATTTATCGGTGATCGAGCAGCATCTCCTGTCGCCGGAAGTAGCCGCGCGTGCCGTGGACTTGATTGTCGCCCATGGCGCTCAGGCCTGGGTCTTCAGCGGGCGGGAGTGGCTGCTGCGCGATCCCGGCTGTCCCTATATCGGTCTTGAGGAACGCACGGTGCAGTTCAAACCCACCATCGTTGCGGAGTTTGGACCCGCGCTCGGCGCCGCCAACAAGATCGTCGGCGTCAGCGACGACTTTGATCTTCTGACGCGGTGCGAAGGCGAACTCCGTGGGTTGCTCGGCGACGGGGCCACGGTCGCGCGCTCGCAACGCTACTACCTCGACATCACCCACAAGCTTGCCAACAAAGGAACGGCGGTGGTGGCGTTGGCGAAATTGCTGGCGATCCCGATGGCAGAGATCGCCGTCATTGGCGATGGCGGCAACGACGTCGCGATGTTCGCACGCAGCGGCTTCAGCATCGCCATGGGCAATGCCAGTGCGGAGGTCCAGAAGCAGGCCCGATTCGTCACCGCTTCCTACCGCGACGAGGGCTTCGCCAAGGCGGTCGAACACTATGTATTCGGTGCCGGAATCGAGCGAGGCGCGCAACTTTGAGTTACGCACATTCTGCCGACACTCCAGCAGATGCAACGGCATATGCGCCGCTCGAAGAGCCTATTCGTGCAGAGCTATTCAGCGTCGAGCGGCTGGAGCAGCATGCCGAAAGCCTCGCCGCCGCGCAGCGCGTCTTGGAAAAGGGCGGTGCCGGACGGCGCCATGCGCCGCGGCTCTTTGCCAACACGAAAGTCCTGATAGCGGCCTACCGCGCAATCGTCACGGCCGCCCGTGCGCATCAGCCCATCACCCCGGCGGCCGAATGGCTGCTTGACAATTTCCATGTCGTCGACGAACAGATCCGCGAGATCAAGAACGATCTGCCGCCTGGCTTCTATGGCGTGCTGCCGAAGCTGGCCGATGGGCCGCTGGCGGGCTATCCCCGCGTCTTCGGCGTCGCCTGGGCGTTGGTGGCCCACACCGACAGCGCGTTCGACGTGCTCAAGCTTACCCGCCTTGTCGTGGCGTATCAGCGCGTCCAACCGCTCACCATCGGTGAGCTGTGGGCCATCGCGATCACCTTGCGCATCACGCTGGTGGAGAATTTGCGCCGGCTGGCAGAGGCCATCGTCGCGCGTCTGGAAGCGAGCCGACAGGCCGATGCGGTGGCGGATCGGACTTTGGGAACGGAAAAGCCCAGTGCCGAGGCCGCCGTCGCCATTCTGCACAGTCTTAACCAGATTCCCTGGTCCACCGCCTTCGCGGTTCAACTGGCACAGCGCCTGCGTGATCGCGATCCCAATGTCACGCCGGCGCTGCAGTGGCTGAACGAAAGGCTCGCGGCACACGGAACGACCACCGACCAGATCGTGCGTGGCGAAGTCCAGCGCCAGAGCGCGATGAACGTGACCGTGCGCAATGTGATCACGAGCATGCGGTTGATCTCGACGATCAATTGGCCGGATTGGTTCGAGAGCGTGAGCCTAGTCGACGCGACGTTGCGCGCGGCGAGCGACTTCGCCGCCATGGATTTCCCGACCCGAGACCTCTACCGCCGCGCGATCGAGGAGCTCTCACGCACATCCGACCATAGTGAGATCGAAGTTGCGCGATCGGCGATAGCGGCAGCAAAGCGGGCTCGCGTTGCCTCGGCGCAACGTAACGTCCCTTCGGGCCGCGAAGGCGATCCCGGCTATTACCTCATTTCCAAAGGTCGCCGCGCCTTCGCCCAATTTCTGGGGTGCCGAGTACCGCTGCGACAGCGGCTTTTTCATGCGACCGTCGATCGCGGCATATACGGTTATGTCGGGATGATTGCGCTGGTCAGCGCCGTCGTTCTTGCCTTGGCGCTGGCAGGGACGACGCATGCCGCGCTCAGTGGTTGGATGATCGCTTTGCTCGCCTTTCTGGGCGCGATACCCGCATCGGACGTGGCGGTCGCCTTGGTCAATCGCGTGGTCACCCAGAATCTGCCCGCCGCGTTGTTGCCCGGGCTCGAACTGCGCAACGGTGTGCCGGCGGATCTCACCACCATCGTCGTCGTGCCCACGCTGCTCACCAGCCGGGAAGCGATCGGCGAGCAGATTGAACGCTTGGAAGTTCACTATCTGTCCAACGCCGACAACAACCTCTATTTCGCGCTGCTCTCGGATTGGACTGATTCGGCCGAGGAGAGTTCCGCGAGCGACGACGCACTGCTCGCTATTGCCGCGGAAGGTGTGGCCCGTCTCAATCGGCAGCATGGACCGGCGAACGCGGGCGACCGCTTCTTCCTGCTGCATCGCCGCCGCGTGTGGAATGAAGGGGAACGAAGGTGGATCGGCTGGGAGCGCAAGCGCGGCAAACTGCATGAACTGAACCGATTGCTGCGCGGGGCGACCGACACAACGTTCGTCACGGTCGGTGGCAAGCCTGCCGCGCTGCCGCGGACAGTGCGCTATGTCATCACGCTCGATGCAGATACGCGCATGCCCATCGGCGCGGCGAAGCGGCTCATCGGAAAAATCGCCCATCCTCTTACCCGCCCGCGTTACGACGTGCGCCTTGGCCGCGTCGTCGAAGGGCATGGCATTCTTCAGCCGCGGGTGACGCCGTCCCTGCCCATCGGCCGGGAAGGGTCGTTGTTCCAGCGCGCCTTCTCTGGTCCCAACGGCCTTGACCCCTATGCCTTTGCCGTCTCCGACGTCTATCAGGATTTGTTCGAGGAAGGTTCTTACGTCGGCAAGGGAATTTATGACATCGATGTGATCGAACGCGCGATGGACGGGCAAATCCCCGATAGCAGGGTGCTGAGCCATGATCTGTTGGAGGGAATATTCACCCGCGCGGGCCTGGCCTCCGACGTCGAAGTCGTCGAGGAATTTCCGTCACGTTATGATGTCGCCGCCGCGCGCCAGCATCGTTGGGCCCGCGGCGATTGGCAGTTGCTGCCATGGATTTTCGGCCGGGGAACTGGCGGGCGGAACAATGCCGAGCGGAATGCCATTCCGGCAATTGGGCGCTGGAAGATGCTCGACAATCTGCGTCGTTCTCTATCGGCGCCCGCCGACGTTCTGGCCTTCATCGTAGGGTGGCTTCTGCCGTTCCACGCGGCGTTGGCCTGGACCGCCTTCCTGCTCGTCACCATCGCATTTCCACCGCTGCTTCCGGTGATCGCAGGGTTGGTGCCCCGACGCGTGGGCGTATCGATGCGCACTCATTTCAAGGGTCTGGGCGAAGATCTGGCGCTTGGGCTGGTGCAGAGTGCGTTTCTCTTCATCTTCCTCGGGCATCAAGCGTGGCTGATGATCGATGCCGTGCTGCGGACCTTGTACCGGACAGTGATCGCGCACCGCAGATTGCTGGAATGGACCACCGCGGCACAGGCCGGCGAGAACGGACAGTTCGCTTCCGCTGCGCTCTGGGTCCAGATCGGGTCGAGCGCTGCGTTCGCCGTTGCGATTGGCGTCGCCGTCACGCTCGCCGGCCATCACACTTGGCCAATTGCCGCGCCGCTGACGGCGCTCTGGGTGCTGTCGCCCATAGTTGCGTGGATGTCGAGCTTGCCGCCGCCCGCGACCGGACACCTGTCGGTGACTGCCGCGGATGCCCATGCGCTGCGCCTGATCGCAAGACGGACATGGCGCTACTTCGAGACCTTCGTGACGCCCGATGACAATATGCTGCCGCCTGACAATTTCCAGGAAGACCCGCTTCCGGTGGTGGCACATCGCACGTCACCGACGAATATCGGACTGTACCTTCTCTCTATCATCGTGGCGCGGGACTTCGGCTGGCAGGGTACGTTCGATACGCTGGACCAGCTCGAAGCAACGCTTGCCGCAATGGATAGGCTCGAACGTTTTCGCGGCCATTTCTACAACTGGTACGACACGCAGGATCTGCGCGCACTGGAGCCAAAATATATTTCGTCCGTCGACAGCGGCAATCTGGCCGGCCATCTGATTGCGCTTGGCAATGCCTGCGCGGAAATGGCGACGGCGCCGGCCTTCAATCCGCGATGGGTGGAGGGGCTGAAGGATAGTATCGATCTCGTCGCGGAGTCCCTACGCGCCAATGCGCGCGATGCGCGGTTGTCCCAACTGTCGGCCGCGCTCAAAGAATTCATGGGTCTTCTCGAGCAAGCGTCCGGCGGCGCATTGGTGATCTCTCAGCTTTTGGATGATTTGGTCGTCCGCGCCGATGCGATCATCGGCATTGCCAGAGGAGCAACGATCGGGCGAACCGATGAAGTCGTGATCTGGGCGGATGCGCTGTGTGTCTCTGTTTGCGCGCATCGGCGCGATTTTGACACGCTCATGCCGTGGGCCAGGCTCGTCGCGAGAAATCCAGCGCTCCTTGCGGGCGATCCGGACCTTTCACGCCTTGCCGAAATGCCGACGCTTGAGGGCATGCCGCGGTTTTGCGAAACGGCATTGCGATGCGTCGGTGACCGTAAAGCGAACGCGTCAGGCTGCGGCACGACCACGGCGGCGCTGGTCTCCGCGCTGGAAAAGTCCGAGCAGGCGGCAGAATTGCTCCTCCACCGGCTGGCGACGCTGACCGAGACGTCCAAGACGATGGCGGCTGCCATGGAGTTCGGCTTTTTGTTCGACCCGGACCGCCAGCTTCTGTCGATCGGCTATCGCTGGGCTGACGGCAGCCTCGATTCCAATTATTACGACCTGCTCGCCTCCGAGGCGCGGCTGGCAAGCTTCATCGCCATCGCCAAGGGCGACGTTCCGGCACGGCACTGGTTCCGGCTCGGGCGCACATTGACGCCGATCGATGGCGGCTCGGGTCTGATTTCGTGGTCGGGATCGATGTTCGAGTATCTGATGCCGTCGCTGGTCATGCGCGCGCCAGCCGGCAGTCTGCTCGAGGAGACCAATCGTCTGATTGTGCGCCGCCAGATCGAATACGGCGACAAACTCGGCATTCCCTGGGGGATGTCGGAATCGGAATATAACGCGCGCGATATCGAGCAGACTTATCAATATTCGAGTTTCGGCGTTCCCGACCTCGGCTACAAGCGCGCGCTGGGCGAAAATACCGTCGTCGCGCCTTATGCGACGGCGCTCGCCGCCATGGTTGCGCCCGCGGCTGCCGCACGGAACTTCAAGCGGCTGGCGGGACTGGGCGCCCGCGGTGAGTATGGTTGGTACGAAGCGCTCGATTACACGCGCTCGCGCCTGCCCGACGGCAAGAAATTCGCCCTCGTGCGCGCCTTTATGGCGCACCACCAGGCGATGGCCCTGGTTGCGCTGGCCAACGCGCTTCAGGACGGCGCGATGCGTGGCCGCTTCCATGGCGAGCCGATCATCCAGGCGGCTGAGCTGCTCCTCCAGGAGCGCATGCCGCGCGATGTCGCGCTGGCCCGACCGCCGCCCGAACAGACGACGGAACCGGTCGAATCCGACAGCCTCGTCCCCGAGGTACAGCGCCGCTATACGAGCGCCCATTCGCGCGTGCCGCGCACGCAGCTGCTCTCGAACGGACGCTATTCCGTCATGGTGACGGCCGCAGGCTCGGGCTATAGCCGGTGGCGCGACATCGCCGTCACGCGCTGGCGCGAGGATACGACGTGCGACGGCTGGGGCTCCTACATCTTTCTGCGCGATGTGCGCAACGGCGATGTGTGGTCGGCCGGCTACCAGCCCAGCGCGGCGGAACCGGATGAATATGAGGTGGTCTTCTCCGAAGACCGCGCCCGTATCGTCCGACGCGACGGTTCGATCGGTACCGTGCTGGAGATCGCGGTCTCGCCGGAAGACGATGCGGAGGTGCGCCGCGTTTCGATCACCAATCACGGTGTCCGTGAGCGAGAGATTGAAGTGACGTCATATGCGGAAATCGCGCTGGCGCGCCCATCCGACGATGTGGCACATCCGGCCTTCGCCAAAATGTTCGTGGAGACGGAGTTCGTGCCCGGTCTGGGCGCGATCCTGGCCACGCGGCGGCGGCGTTCGGATGCCGATCCCCAGATCTGGGCGGCGCATCTGGTGGTCGTCGAAGGCGACACATCGGACGATGTGCAGTTTGAGACCGATCGTGCGCGCTTTCTGGGGCGCGGACAGACCACTCGGACGCCGGCGGCAGTTGGCGACGGCTGGCCGCTCTCCAATACGACGGGACCGGTGCTCGATCCGGTCTTCAGCCAGCGCCGGCGCGTGCGGATCCCGCGCGGTGCCACGGCGAGGTTGGCCTTCTGGACCATGGCCGCGCCAACGCGCGAGGCGGTGCTTGATCTCGCCGACAAGCACCACGACGCCATGGCGTTCGAGCGCGCGACTACGCTCGCCTGGACCCAGGCGCAGATGCAGCTTCATCACATGGGGATTTCTTCCGTCGATGCGCATCTGTTTCAGCGCCTGGCCAATCACGTGCTCTATTCCGATCCCGCTTTGCGGCCGGCATCGGACGTTCTCAAGCGCGGCGCGCGCAAATCGTCCACGCTCTGGGCGCACGGCATATCGGGCGACCTTCCGATCGTGCTGGTCCAGGTCGCGGAGGACGATGATATCGAGCTCGTCCGTCAATTACGGCGCGCCCATGAATATTGGCGGCTGAAACAACTTGCCGTCGATCTCGTGATCCTGAACGATAGCCCGCAATCCTATATGCAGGATTTGCAGAACTCTCTCGAGACGCTGGTGCGCATGAATCGCCCGATGCCGCGCGGGGCGGGCGAGGATGCGCGCGGCGGCGTCTTCGTCCTGCGCGCCGATCTGGCTTCGGGCGAGGTTCGCGGCCTGCTGCTGACGGCGGCGCGGGCGGTGCTTCGCGGCGGCCGCGGGACGCTGGCGGAACAGATCAACCGCGCGCGCGATTTCACGCCGCCGACGGCACCACCGGCCTGGCGCGTCACGGCGAACACCGTATCGGAACCGCCTTTGGCGCGCCCGGCGCTTGAATTCTTCAATGGGCTCGGCGGCTTTGGCGCGCAGGGACGCGATTATGTGACGATCCTGGACGGGTCGGACTGCACACCGGCGCCATGGATCAACGTCATCGCCAACCCGTCCTTCGGCTTCCAGGTTTCGACCGAAGGCGGCGGTTTCACCTGGGCGCTCAACAGCCAGCAGAACCAGCTTACGCCGTGGTCGAACGACGCGGTCGGCGATCCCGTTGGGGAGGTGCTCTATGTCCGTGACGATGAGACCGGCGAGGTGTGGAGCCCGACCGCGCTTCCGATCCGCGAGAGGGCGACGCCCTACGCCGCGACGCACGGTCAAGGCTATAGCCGCTTCGAGCATGGCGCGCATGGCGTGATGCTGGAACTGCTGCAATATGTTCCGGTCGACGACTCGATCAAGATCTCGCGGCTGAAGATCACCAATCACTCGCGGCGCGTTCGTCGTTTCTCCATCACGGCCTATGTGGAGTGGGTACTTGGCACGTCGCGTGCGGCAACCGCGCCTTTCGTCGTCACCGAGATCGACGCCAAGACCGGTGCGATGTTCGCGCAAAATCCCTGGAGCAATGATTTCGGCGACGAGGTCGCGTTCGCCGATCTTGGCGGTCGCCAGACGGCCTGGACCGGCGACCGCACCGAGTTCGTCGGGCGTGACGGCGCGCTCGACCGTCCCCTGGGATTGACGCAAGGCGCACAGCTTTCCAATCGCGTCGGCGCGGGGTTTGATCCTTGCGGGGCGCTGCAAACCCGGGTGACCCTCGGCGCGGTCGGCTCGATCGAGGTGATCTTCTTCCTGGGCGAAACGGCGAACCGCGCGGCAGCCCAAGCCCTGGTCGCCAAATACCGCGCGGCCGATCTCGACGCGATCTTCGCCGACGTCACCCGGCAATGGGACGACATCACCGGGGCGGTCCAGGTGAAGACGCCGGATCGTGCGCTCGACATCCTCGTGAATCGCTGGCTGCCCTATCAAACGCTGGCCTGTCGGGTGTGGGCGCGCACGGCATTCTATCAGGCCAGCGGCGCCTATGGCTTTCGCGACCAACTTCAGGACGTGATGGCGCTGTGCGTGTCGCGGCCGGATCTGACGCGGGCCCATCTGCTGCGCGCGGCGGCGCGGCAATTCGTCGAAGGCGACGTCCAGCATTGGTGGTTGCCCGGGTCCGGCCGCGGCATCCGCACGCGCGTCACCGATGACCGAATATGGCTCGCTTATGTGACCGCGCATTATGTCGAGGTCACCGGCGATCTCTCGGTGCTGGACGAGATGGTGCCGTTTCTGGACGGGCCGGTCCTGCGTGAGAGCGAGCGTGAAGCGTTCTTCGAGCCGACCGTGTCCACCCTGGAGGCCAGCCTTTTCGAGCATTGTGCGCTGGCGCTCGATACCAGCCTCGCCGTCGGCGCCCATGGGCTGCCGCTCATGGGAACCGGCGATTGGAACGACGGGATGGACCGTGTCGGCGTAGGTGGCAAGGGCGAGAGCGTGTGGCTCGCCTGGTTCCTCTATTCGACGCTGGTGACGTTCGCGGGGCTCGCAGACCGATGCGGTGTTTCCAGTCGCGCAGATGACTGGCGCGAACACACGCGTGCGTTAAAGGACGCGTTCGAGCAAGAGGCATGGGACGGCGACTGGTATCGTCGCGCCTATTTCGACGACGGCTCGGCGCTGGGATCGGTCGCGAACAGCGAATGCCGCATCGATTCGATTGCGCAATCCTGGAGCGTGATCTCCGGCGCCGCCGAGCCCGCCCGCGCTGGGCGCGCCATGGCGGCAGTCGATAAATATCTGATACGGCGCGACGACCGGTTGGCGCTGCTCTTCACGCCGCCCTTCGACCACGCAGTGCCAGACCCCGGCTACATCAAAGGCTATCCGGCCGGAATTCGCGAAAATGGCGGGCAATACACCCATGCCGCGGTGTGGTCGGTGTTGGCATTTGCCAAGCTCGGCGACGGCGACAAGGCGTTTGAATTGCTGTCGCTGCTCAACCCGATCAACCATGCCAACAGCCATACCGGCGTTCATCGCTACAAGGTGGAACCCTATGTTGTCAGCGCCGATGTCTATTCGATGCCGCCGCATGTCGGGCGGGGGGGATGGACGTGGTACACCGGATCGGCCGGCTGGATCTATCGTGCGGCGCTGGAGCGCATTCTCGGCTTTCGGCTGCAGGGCCACAATCTGCTGCTCGATCCCTGCATCCCCAAAGTCTGGCCCGGATACGAAATCGCGTTCCGCCACGGCACCACGCGTTACGATATCAGCGTCGAGAATCCGATGGGCGTCAACCGTGGCGTCATCGCGATCAAGCTTGACGGACAGATGCTGTCGGGAAAGCATACATTGATCCCGTTGGCCGACGATGGCGCACGCCATCGCGTGCAAGTCGTTCTGGGATGAAAGCAATGACAAAATGACGGCCAAGGCAAATCCGCTGGCCGGGCAACCGGCGCCGGCGTCGATGCTGGTCAACGTGCCGCGGCTGGTGACTGCTTATTTCGCCGGCGTGCCCGATCCCGCGATCCCGTCGCAACGGGTGTCTTTCGGTACCTCCGGGCATCGCGGCTCGGCCTTAGATGCCGCTTTCAATGAGGCGCATATCCTGGCGATCGCGCAAGCCGTCTGTCTCTATCGCCATCGCGCCGGAATCGACGGTCCTCTGTTTGTGGGCATGGACACGCATGCGCTGTCGGAGCCGGCGTTTGCCAGTGCCTTGGAAGTGTTCGCGGCCAATGGCATCGAGACGATGATCGATGCCAGGGGCGGATATACACCGACGCCCGTCATCTCGCATGCGATCCTGATGTACAACAAGGGGCACAAGACAGGGTTGGCCGACGGCATCGTCATTTCGCCGTCCCACAATCCGCCCGAGGACGGAGGCTTCAAGTATAATCCCTCCAATGGCGGGCCCGCCGACATCGACGTTACCGGCTGGGTCGAAGCCACCGCGAACGATTTCCTCGAGAAGAAGCTCGCTGGCGTGCATCGCATTCCGCTGGAGCGCGCGCGCAAAGCATCCTGCGTTCATGCGCACGATTACATCACGCCCTATGTCAGCGACCTCGCGGACGTCGTCGACATGGCAGAGATTCGCGTAAGCGGCGTCAGAATCGGCATCGACCCGTTGGGTGGGGCTGCCGTCCAGTACTGGGCGCCGATCATCGATCGCTACAAGATCGCGGCGACCGTGGTGAACGACGCCGTCGACCCGACCTTTCGATTCATGACCGTCGATTGGGATGGAAAGATCCGGATGGATTGCTCGTCGCCCTACGCGATGGAGCGATTGGTCGGCTTGCGCGGGAAATTCGACATCGCGTTTGCCAATGACACCGATGCCGATCGCCACGGCATCGTCTGCCCGTCAAGCGGGTTGATGAACCCGAACTCCTACCTCGCCGCTTCGATCGCGTATCTCTACGGCAACCGCCGGGACTGGCGCGGGGACTGCGCCGTCGGCAAGACCGTGGTCAGCAGCGGGATGATCGATCGAGTGGTAAAGAAGCTCGGGCGCGAACTCGTCGAGGTTCCCGTCGGGTTCAAATGGTTCGGCGCCGGCCTGATCGACGGCTCGCTCGGATTCGGCTGGCGAGGAAAGCGCGGGCGCCTCGTTCCTGCGCCGCGGCGGGTCGGTTTGGACGACGGACAAGGACGGCCTCATCATGGGCCTGCTCGCCGCGGAGATGACTGCGCGCCTGGGCAAGGATCCGAGCCGGATCTATCACGACGTCACAAGCGATCTCGGTGTCTCGTTCTACGAACGTGTCGATGCGCCGGCATCATCGGCGCAAAGGGCCGCCTTGAAGGCTGTGTCGGCCGAGCGCATCGCGGTCAAGGAGCTTGCGGGCGAGGCGATCGAGGCGAAGCTCACCAAGGCGCCCGGCAACGGCCAGCCGATCGGTGGCATCAAGGTGGTTGCAAAGAGCGGCTGGTTTGCCGCGCGGCCGTCGGGCACCGAGGACGTCTACAAGATTTACGCGGAAAGCTTCCGCAACGAGAGCCATCTGCAACAGATCCAGCGCGACGCCCAGACGATCGTCGCTGGCCTTGTCGAGAAAGCATGAGGCGGGATGGCAGGTTTTGCCGGCTCGGACGCGGCGCATAGTCCTTTATTTTTCCGGTCGCAGATAAAAGGGCGAATAGTCGTTCGTGAATCACTTTACTACTAAAAAATTGTTATATGAATCCCCATATATAAAGTGCCGCGCGAGCTGCCTGGAAGCGCTGCCTTTCATCTGACATACCTGGAGAAACGTCATGAACAGATCCCTCAAAACCACGGCGGCCGCACTCGCTTTGGCTTCGACGCTGGCGATCGGTGCTTGCGCGCAAACACAAACAAGCGAGAGCACCGGTGCCTATGTCGATGACACCGCGATCACGGCTAAGGTCAAGGCGGCGATCCTGGAAGATCCGGCCCTCAAGGTGATGCAGATCGACGTCACCACCGACAAGGACGTCGTGCGGTTGACCGGAGCCGTCAGCACGCCGCAGATGATCGCGCAAGCTTCCGAAGTGGCAGGGAAAGTAAGCGGTGTCGTGGCGGTGAAAAACGATCTCGTTGTGAAATAGGCGAATGCCGCGCCGCTCGCCCATGTGGCGAGCGGGCGTCGGTGTATTTGCCGGTGTCGTAATCATTAACGCGACGCCGGCGGGCGAAATTTTGCTGCAAAGCACAGTCGCAGGATCGGCCCTCGTTTGGTCACGGGGGCGGTGCCGTATCCGCATGTTAAAGACAATGAGCTCTCGACCACGATCGCGACATCCCAACAGCGAGATCGCAAGGGGCGACGGTTCATTTGATACAACTTCCTTATCGTCCAGCGGAGCGTGCTGCGCCGCGGCGCTTCGAACGGCCGGCCTCATGTCGCGCGCCCGGCCCCACACCGCAAGCGCCGGATTTCACCGATACTCTGCGCAAGCTGTGGCGCCATCATCGCGTCGTGCTGGCCTGCACCGTGATCGCCGGCGCGATCAGCGTCGCCGCTGCGCTGGTCATCCGACCCTATTACATTGCCGAGGCGCAAGTCCTCATTGGCGTGCCGGAGCCGCGGATCTTCTCGACCGACCAATTGCTGCAGCCCGGTGGACCCGACGACGAGAAAGTCGAGAACGAACGCGTGGCGATGCTGTCGCGCGGTCTCGCGTTGAAGGTGATCCAGCGGCTTGATCTCACCGACAACCCCGCCTTCGCGCCCGCTCGCAAGAGCCAATCGGCGTGGTGGAGCCACCTCGATCTGACGCGGTTCTTCTCTGCGAGCCGGCGGACCCCGGCACGTGCGGCCGCGGTGTCGCCGGGCGATGCTTCCGCCAGGGCGCCGGGGCCACGAACCGATGCGGTCATCGATGCGCTGTTATCCCATGTGGATGTGACGCGCATGGGGCGGTCACAGGTTCTGTCGATCGACGCCAAGGCCGCGCGGGCGGACCTTGCCGCGTCCATCGCCAACACGTGGGCCGCGGTTTATCTGGAGGCCCAGCGCGGCGATAAATTGGCGACGACGCACCGCGTGGAGACATACCTGTCCGACCGCATCGCCGCGTTGCGACAGCAGGTGACGGCATCGGATCAGGCGGTCGAGGCCTATCGCCAGCAATATGGGCTTTACCGCGGCACCAATGCGAACGTGACGTCCCAGCAGCTCACGGAACTCAACACGCAGCTCACCCTCGCGCAGACCGCGAAGGGGGAAGCCGATGCCAAGCTGAACGAGGCCGAGGCGCTGAAGCGTCAGGGCATCGACGACGGAAGCGACCCGTCCGTACTCGACTCGCGAATGATCCAGACGCTGAAGCAGCGGCAGGCGGAAGCAGAGCAGAACCTCGCCCAGCTCCAGTCGACCTTCGGCGACCGCTATCCAACGGTCATCAAGGCCAAAGCCGAGGTCGCGGATATCCGTCACAAATTGGACACGGAAGTCTCGCGCACCATCGATGGCCTGCGTAATGAGGCGCAGACGGCAGACATCCGCTTCGCGACGTTGCAGAAGAATTTCGCAAACCTCAAATCCCAGATGGGCGAGGTCAATGAGAAGGCCATCCATCTGGAGGCGCTGGAGCGCGACGCAACGGTCAGCCGCAACCTGCTCGAGGCGATGCTGAGCCGCGCCGGAGAGACCATCGGACGCCAGGAACTCGAGCAGCCCGATGCGAAATTGGTATCCTCGGCGGCACCGCCGGCGGCGCCGGGCTTCCCGCCGAAGAAGCTGATCGTCTTGCTCGGTACGCTCGGCGGCACCCTCATCGGCATGTTGTGTGCTTTGATGCGCGATAGCGGCGACCGGACATTTCGCCGACCCGAGGACATCCATGCCGCGACGGGCCTGCCGCTCATCGCGTCGGTGCCCAATGTCGGCGGCCGCGTGGCGCCCGCCGCGCACGTGCTGCGCCGGCCCGGATCACCTTTCGGCGAGGCGCTGCGCAAGGTCCATATCGGGCTGCTGTTGACCGAGGCAGCCCACACGCCCAAGACGATCCTCGTGTGTTCGTCGGTGCCGGCGGAAGGGAAGTCCGTGTTGGCGGCTTCGCTGGCGCGGATGCTCGCCTGGAACGGCAAGCGCGTGCTGGTGATCGATTGCGACTGGCGCAGCCCCACGCTGCATCGCATTTTCCAATGTCCGAACCAAACGGGATTGGCCTCGGTCATGACCGAGCGTCAACCCAGTCTGCGCGACCTCATTTACAACGACCCCGGGTCGGGGGTCGATGTGCTTGCCGCCGGCAACTGGACGCCGCGCATGGCGCACATGATGGCGTCGGAGCGGATGCGGCGCGTCATCGACACCTTTGCCGACAACTATGACCTCGTCATCCTTGATGGGCCGCCCGTTCTGGCCGGGGCCGAGGTCCTTCCGCTGTCGCGCATGGTTGACAAGGCGCTGTTCGTCGTGCGGTGGGGACATACCAAGCGCGAGGCGGTGCTCGATGCGCTGCGCCAGCTCGTCACCGCGCAAGCCGATGTCGCCGGCGTCGTGTTTGCCCGCGTCGATTCCAAGCGCTACCGGCAATTCACCTACAGCAGCCTCAATTACGACTATGTCCGCACGGCATTTTCATAGCGGCGACGGCGCGGCGTCGGTGGATCTTTTGCCACCGGCGCTGATGGTCACCGAGCATTATCCGCCGGAATTGCTCGGCTCCGCGCCATTCTGCGAGGACATTGCACGGTGGCTTGTCGCGCACGGACGCGGCGTGGTCGTGCTCACGGGTCTGCCGTCCTATCCCGATCCGGCGCGGTTTGCCGCCTTCCGAGCCCACGCGCCGCGCCGCGAACTGCGTGACGGCGTGCGCATTGAGCGACTGCGGGGTTGGCGCCCTAACGGCGGGTCTGCGCTCATGCGCATCGTGCGCGAGGCAATGTTCCTGGTTGCGGGCGCAGCGGTGCTCTTGACGGCGCGCGTGCCGCGCCGGCGGCTCGTCCTGTCGGTGTGCCCGTCGATCCTGGCGGTGGTGCTGGGGCAATTGGCGTGCCGCCGCGGCGGCAGGCACGTCGCCATGGTCCATGACATTCCCTCGGGCTTGGCCGACCGGCTCGGCATGGTGGGCAGCGGGCTCGTGGTGCGGTTGATGCGATGGGTGGAGCGGGCGGCGCTCAATCGCGTCGCCCTCGTGATCGTGCTGACCCGCGAGATGCGCGACGAGCTGCGGCTTCTGGGCATCCGTGCGCCGATCGAAATCGTACCGGTGTGGGCCGACGTCGATGAGATCACCCCGACGCCGATTTCCGACGCCGATATCGCCTTCATCTACAGCGGCAATCTTGGTCGCAAGCAGGGCCTGGCGCAGATCATCGATTTTGCCGGCGAGCTGAAACGCCGCCGGCCCGAACTGGAAATTGTTCTGCGCGGTGCGGGAAACCAGCAGGCCATGCTCGATTCCGCGCTCGAGGAGGCCGATCTCGCCAATGTCCGCCGTGAAGACCCGCTACCGGCCGACCAGCTCTGTGTCGGCCTGGCGGCCGGGCGGGTTCATCTCGTCCCGCAGGACCCGGCCGCCGCCGTCTTCGCCATGCCGTCCAAGGTCATCGCGATCATGTCGGCCGCGCGCCCCATCGTCGCGACGGCGCGAAAGGAAAGCCCGCTGTGGCGGCTCGGCCGCGCCAGCCGTGGGTTCGTGTGCGTGCCGCCCAACGATGCGCAGCTTCTGGCCGACGCGGCGCTGCGCCTGATCGACCGGCCGTTGCTGTGCGCAGCCCTCGGTCGCCGCGCGCGCCTCTATGTCGAGCGCCACCGCGCAAAGACCGCGGTTCTGACCGACCTCGATACGCTCCTCGCCGCGGGCGGCCCTGAAACGCTTGGGCGCAGCGTTCTCGTGATGGAGCCGCGCGCGGAGGGGCATCAGCGCGAGTGGCTGCTGCATATCGTGCGCCAGGCGGCGGGGACGGACGGGCCGCTGGTGTGGCTGCTGGTTGCGCCGGAACTGGCGCGGGTGCTCGCCGCAGCGGTGCCCGAGGATGCCGACAGCCGCGTGCGCGTGCTGCCGCTCGGCCCCATCGAGACGCGGCTCTGCCGGCACAATATGCTGGCGGTAAGCGGCTTTGCGCGCTGGTGGTCGTTGCGCCGCGCGCTGCGGCGGACCGGCGCCGGGGCGGCGCATGCGCTCTTCCTCGATCATCTCTCGCTGCCGCTGGCCTTGGGGCTGGGTTTCGGCGGGCGCCGCTTGAGCGGTATCCTGTTTCGCCCCTCGGTGCATTACCGCTGGCTCGGCCCCCACGGCTCTTCCTGGCGCGAGCGGCTGCGCGACCTGCGCAAAGCGGTGATCTATCGACGGATGCTGGGCAACGATGCACTCGGCGCCGTCTTGAGCCTCGATCCTTATTTCCCCCGCCATGCCGCGCGCTTCTATCCCGGCGGCGCCAAGGTCAGCGCGGTGGCGGATCCTGCCCATCCCGCCGTCGCCTGCGCGCCGTCCGATCTCGAGCTGGCGCGCAAGCTGCCGGCCGGCCGCGTCAGCTTTGTCTTGTTCGGCTATCTCACCGAGCGTAAGGGCACGCTCGAGCTCCTCGATGCGCTCGCCCAATTGAGTCCCCACGGTTGCCGGACGCGTTGCCGTCATGCTCGCGGGCCGGGTCGATCCGGCCATTCGCGAGTTGGTCGCACGCCGACAGGCGGCACTCAGGGCAACGCGACCAAGTATTTTCCTGCATGTCGAGGATCGCGCGCTCGAGGCCGGCGAGATCGAAGCGCTGCTCGATCGGGCCGATGCGGTGCTCGCGCCTTATCAGCGCTTCATCGGGTCGAGCGGGGTGCTGCTGTGGGCGGCACGCGCCGGCAAGCCCGTGCTGACCCAGGATTTCGGCCTCATCGGATCGCTTGTCCGCGAGCACGGGCTGGGGCTGGCCGTCGACACCACCTGTGCCGCGGCGCTGGCCGGCGCCATTGCGCGGATGGCCGAGCAAAGCGTCGAGACCTTCTTCGATCGTGACACGGCGCGCCGCTTCGTCGGTGACCACACGCCACGACATTTTGCCGAAACGGTGCTGGCGAGCCTCGCTAGCGCTTGACGCGCAAGGGTCCGGGCCAGCCCCAGCTTGGTCACGAGACCGTCGCCATCCGATGTGGCGAAATTCGCTCCGTCACAGGCAAACGCGTGACGTGCCTGTCACTGACGGAAAGCCTCATCGATGAGCAGCGATACGATCTCGAGTTCGGTCCACCACCGTCATGGTGGCGGGACAGTATCAAAAACTGATCGGGCGCCGGTGGCGCTGGCGGACTGGCGCGGCATCGCCAAAGCGATCGAGGATCGCGTCCTTGCTGCTGCAGCACTCGTCGTGCTCGGTCTGCCGATGCTGCTCATCGCCGCGATGATCAAGCTCGACAGCGCGGGGCCGGTGCTCTTCCGGCAAAAGCGGCACGGGCTCAACAACCGGATCTTCGAGGTCTTCAAATTCCGCACGATGTATCAGAACGAGTGCGATCCCGATGCCGAGAGTCTCACCCAGCGCAACGATCCGCGGGTCACGCGGCTGGCCGCGTTCCTGCGCCGTACCATGCTCGACGAGCTGCCGCAGCTCGTCAATGTGCTGCGCGGCGACATGTCGATCGTCGGACCGCGGCCGCATGCGCTGTGCGCCAAGGCCGGCGGACTGCTCTATGCCGATGCGGTGCCGGATTACTACGCCCGTCATCGCGTGAAGCCCGGCATCACCGGATGGGCGCAGGTGAATGGCTGGCGCGGCACCACCGACACCGTCGAGCAGATCGAGAAGCGGGTCGAGTGCGATCTCCACTATGTCGAGCACTGGTCGGTCGGGCTCGATCTGGTGATCATCGCGCGGACCGGTCTTTTGCTGTTCCAAAGCCTGCGGCGGCAGTGAGAAGGCCAGGGCATGCGGTGCCTGTGGCTGACGCTGGCGGACCCCGATCCGGCGCATAACGGCCAGTACATCTACTCGGCCGGGCTGATAAACGCCGTCGCTGCCGCCGGCGTCGAGCTCGTCGTGCTCGGCCTCAAGCGGCCGGAATTGCGACGCCGCGATGGTGCGTGCGAGGGGCCGATCGAATGGCGGTTGTCGGAATGCCCGCAGCGGCCGCGCTGGCTGAGCCTGGGCGCGCGGCTGCCGCACATGGCACAGCGGTGCAGTTCGCGCGAGATGCAATGCCGGCTGCACGAGGAACTGGATCGCGCCGAATTAGACATGATCGTCTTCGACAGCCTTGCGGCCGGATGGGCGCTCAAGGCGGTGCTGGAGCACATCGGAAGCCGGCGGCGCCAGAAGCTGATCTATGTCTCGCACAATCACGAGGCCAGCCTGCGCGCGGGACTGGCGGCGGAGCAGCCGCGGCGCATCAAGCGGATCGCGCACCGGCTTGATGCCGGCAAGGTCGCGCGGCTCGAGTGCGAGCTGATCCGCGCCTGCGACCTCGTCACCGCGATCACGCCCGAGGATGCCGACCGCTATCGCGCGGTGTGGCCGGGCAAGCGGATCGAGGTTCTGACCCCCGGCTATGCCGGCGCGGCGGTGCCGAGGCGGATCATCGGCAAGGCCGTCCCGCGCCGGGCGGTCATCGTCGGCAGCTTCGAGTGGATCGCCAAGCAGATGAACCTCGAGGAATTCGTCGGCTTTGCCGATCCGATCCTCGCCGCCGGCAACGCCGAGTTGCAGGTCATCGGCAGCGGCGAGCGCACGTTCTTCGACCGGCTCGAAAAGCGCACCGCCGCAACGCACTTCACCGGGACGGTCGACCGGGTCGAGAATTTCATGGCCGGCGCCCGCATCGCCGTCGTTCCCGAACGCAATGGCGGCGGGTTCAAGCTCAAGGTGCTCGACTACGTGTTCAACCGTCTGCCCATCGTGGCACTTGCGGGCTCGATCGCGGGTACGCCGCTGCGCGACCACGAGAGCGTTCTGCTTTTCCCGGATCAGCGGTCGCTCGCCACCGGGGTGCTGCGCGCGATGGACGATGTCGACGAGCTCAACCGCCTCCAGGAATTGGCGTTCTCGATCTGCCGCGATGCCTTCGACTGGCATCGTCGCGGCCGGCAGCTCGTCTCGTGGGCGGCCTCGCTATGACCGAAGAGATAGCGCCGTCGCGCCTTGGCGGTGCCGACGCGGCGCTGCTCGTTCTGTTCATTCTCGGCATCTACTCCGGGATCGAACTGCATATCAGCGCGACCATACCGGTGCCCTCGGTCCTCTCCGGCATCAGCGGGCTCATTCTGCTGTGGCGCCGGCGCAACGATATCGCGCCGCCGCACCTGATGGCGTTTCTCGTCGTTGCCGTGGTCTATCTCGGCTCGATCCTGTGTGCCGATGATCTCGTGTTTTTATCGAAGCGGTTCACCGGCTTGGTTCAGATGGTCTATTCTCTGGTGCTCGGCTATGCGGTGTTTCTGACAATGCTGCGCGCCGAACGGCGTCAGCTCGCCGCCATCTTTCTCGCATTCTGCCTGGTGATCATGGCGGGTGCGCTGCTCGAGGATTATGGCGGATTGCGCCCGATCAGCGATGCGGCGCGCTCCGTGCTCTACGACAAGGGCCAGATCTATGACGCGGATCTGCGCGACTTTCTGCTCTATGGCCGCATCAGACCCAAGCTTTTCGCGTCCGAGCCGTCGGCGGTCACGTTTGCCTACACGCTTCTGGCCTTTGTCTGGCTTCTGGTCAGCGCCTGGCGCTGGAAGATCGTGGGCTACGGGGTGCTCATGGTTGGCGGGATGTTCGCGATGCCGGGGCCGACGTTGCTGCTAATGGTGCTGCTGCTGATCCCCTACATGCTGCTGGTGCTGGCGAGCCGGGGGACCGGGTTCATGCGCATGATCGGCGGGCTCTGCGTATGCGCCGTCGTTGCCGCAGCCTTCGCGGTCATCGGGCAGTCGGTCTACGCCGCGCGGCTGCATCAGATCGTCATGGGACAGGACGCGAGCTTCTTCTATCGCGTCATCGGTCCGGCGCTGGTGGCCCGCAACGTTGTCGCCACCCACCCGATCGCCGGGGCCGGCCTGACCGGCGGGCCCTACATCGCCAGCGAAGTGATCAATGTCTTCATGCAATCGCCGGAGTTTTCGCCGGCCTGGCATGTCGAAGATGCCGGCAAGGCCATCACGAACTATTTCTGGCTGCACTGGATCTATCTCGGGCTGGTGTGGGGCAGCGTTGCCATCGCCGCACTCACCGTGTGGCTGAAGACGCTGGGCGTCCCGAGCGCGCTTTTCTGCTGGATCGTGTGGACGATCCTGGGCCAGGCGTCGGGCGCCTATGTCGGGCCGAAGACCTGGGCGGTCTTCTTTCTCGCCGCGGCCGGCGCCGTTATTTATGAGCGCGCGCGCACCGTGCCGGCAGTGCAGCGTCCGGTCGGGATCGCCGCTGGCGGTGGCCTGGTCCTGCCGGTCGCGGCGCGCGGCGGTTCGCGATGGTGAATCCCCTGCCGCAGGCGAGCCGACGCGGCTTCATTGCCGCAGGCGCGGCGGCGGCGCTGGCGGTTCGCCCCTTTGCCGCGGGAGCTGCGCCGGCGCAGCCCGGCCAGACGCTGTCGGCCGCGTCCTTTGGCGCCGTGGGCGACGGCCGCGCCGATGATAGTGCGGCACTCCAGGCCGCGCTCGATGCATCCTTGCGGCAAGGGGGCACGCTGCTCGTCATTCCGCCCGGTACCTATCGCGTGACCCGGACCTTGCGGCTGGCGCCGACGCGCGCGACCACGGGAGATATCGGGCGGCACAACGGCATCCTCGCGCACGGCGCCCGGCTCGTCTCCGCCATCACCGATGGCAGCAACGTCCTGGAAGTGTCGAGCCTCGCCACCGTCCGCTTCCTGCTGATCGAGGGGCTCGACGTGCTCGGCACCGGCCAGGAAGGGCACGGCATCGTCATCACCTGCGATCGACGCGACGACTATCTCTATAATTTCTGCCTGCGCGACACGGTGGTGCAGCGCTGCGGCGGCGATGGCTGCCGTCTGGTGGGCAACGTCTTCGAAGGCCAGATCATCAACAGCTATTTCCGGAACAACAAGGGTAGCGGCGTCACCTTCGCGCATGGCAAGGCGGGCGGCATCCTGTCGGCGATCCACGTCTTCGGCTCGGTCTTCGGCGAAAACGGCGACAACGGCGCGGCCCTGATCGACGGCTGCTACGATGTCGCCTTTCACGGCTGCTATTTCGTGCTCAACGGCAAGTCGGGCCTCGCCGCGGCAAACGGCTGCACACTCCTTTCCAATTGCGGGTTTGAAAACAATCACGCGCGCGCCGCCAGCTTCGCCGAAGGCGGCGCCGGCATCGATCTGCAAAGCTTTGGCACCCTGGTCGGCTGCACCGCCTATTCGCTCTTTCACCAGACAGCGCTCATTCACGCCTTCGTCACGGCGCAGCTCGTGCTGGTCGGCTGCACCGGCAGCGGCGGCGGTCGCGCATCGGCGGCGGGGCTCGCCAAGCTCGCCGGCACCGAGGCGGGCGAGGCGGTGGTGCTCGGCTGCACCGGCCGGATCGACTATGTCGGAAATTTCGAGGCGCTGGAGATCGGCGGCGCCGGCGGCGGTGTCCGCTTCGGTGCCGATTGGCACAGCCGCTATCTGCCGCGTCTGGGTGAATACCGGCTGTGGATCGACGCCGGCGGCCGGCTGCGGCTCAAGAAGGGCGTGCCGCAGGCCGAGGATGACGGCGTGGCGCTGGGTCCGGCTCAGGACTGAGGCAGCGGGGCCCGCATGCGCTGCGGTATCCGCACCATTTCCAGCAGCGTCCGGCGGCTGTGCGGCAGGGCCGACAGCGTCACCACCGCGCAAGCCAAGGCCACCGCGGCGGCGACCGCAAGGCCGAGGGCGGCATTGATCTCCGCCGGCAGCACGACCTCTCGCACCAGGGTGACGGCGCAGGCAACGACGCCGGCCGCCATCGTCGCCGGCGCGATCGCGGCCATCACGTCGCCCATGCGCACGGGGCCGCGGCGGGTCGCGAGAACCATCGCCATCGGCAGCCGCAGCCCCCATCCGACCGCCGCCAAGGATGCCGCCACGGCGAAGGGGCCAAAGCGGAGCCCCGCGAGGATCGCGGCAATGCACAGCGCGGCATCAATGAGCGCCGCGCGCAGCATCTCGCGGCCGCGATCCTGGGTGAGGTAAAGCAGCCCCAGGAGCTGTGCCACCGGCTGATAGGCCGCCGCAATGGCAAAACAGCCGACAAGCGGCGCCGCGCCCTTCCAGCTCGCACCGAACATGACCGCGACCACGCCATCGGCACTCACCGCCACTAGCGCCGCGCCGGGCATGGCGACGATGGCCAGCATTTCGACGATGGCGCAGAACGCATGGCGATAGCGCCCGCGCTCGCCGTCGAGCCGGCTCAGCAGCGGCATGGAGATCGAGTAGAGCGGTCCCACCAGCGTGGCCGTCGGCGTCAGCAGCAGCTTCGCCGCGCGCTCATAAAGGCCGAGCGCACCGGCGCCCCACAACAGTCCGACGAGCATCTGGTCGAGGCTGCGGGTCAGCGCCGCGGCGACATTGACGCCCGTGACCGAGGCGCCAAAGCTTAAAAGCGCCCCGATACCGGCAACACGCTGCGGCGGCCCGGGACGCCACGGGCACAGCGCCCAGCTCGCAACGAGCGCCACGGCCGGGACGCTGACCCGCTGGGCGACCAAGGCCCAATAGCCGGCGTGGTGCGTCGCCAGCATGAGCGCGACGAGGAACCCGATCGCTTCGGAGCCCACATCGATCAGGGCGATGGTGCCGAACCGCATCTGGCGCCGCAACAGGGCCCAATGCTGGACGGAAAGGCCGCTGAGGACGAAGCCGAAGGCCAGGCAGCGCATCACGCCCATCAGCGCCGGCTGGCCATAGAGGGCGGCGACCGCCGGCGCGAGGAGGATCAGCGCCGCCGTGATGAGCCCGCCGGCGGCCGTATTGATCCAGAAGAGGGCGGAAACTTCGTCGTGGGTGATGTCGGACTTGCGGATGGTCGCCGCCGACAGGCCGAACTCCTTGACCAGATCGAAGATCGTGTTGAGCGCCGCCACCATGGCGATGAGGCCGAAGGCCGCCGGCGGCAGCAGCCGTGCCAGAACCGCGACCGTGACGAGCTGCAGCACCACCTTGCCCGCCTGGGCGCAGAAGGTGACGATGCCGCCCGTCGCCGACCGCCGGCCGAGATCGGACAGGAGATGGTCGGTGCGAAGCGCCGCCGCGCGGTCAGGCATGCGCCGGCATCACGTCATTCAGCCGCATAGACATCGACTTCCGCCTTCGCCGCACGCAGGCGCAAGGCCCGCCGATCGGCGCGCACCATCTCCTCGACGATCTGCTTGAAGTTGGTGCGGTGGCGCCAGCCGAGCGTGGCGCGCGCCTTGGTCGCATCGCCCAGCAGGAGATCGACCTCGGTCGGCCGGTAGTAGGCGGGATCGACGGCAACCAGCACCTCGCCGGTGCGCGAGCAATATCCTCGCTCCTCGGCGCCCCGGCCGCGCCAGGCGATGCGGCGGCCGACGCAGGCAAAGGCGATCTCGACGAACTCGCGCACCGAATGGGTCTCGCCGGTGGCCAGCACATAGTCGTCGGGCTCTTCCTGTTGCAGGATGAGCCACATGCCCTCGACATAATCGCGGGCGTGGCCCCAATCCCGGCGCGCATCGAGATTTCCCAGATAGAGCCGCGTCTCCAGGCCGTAGTCGATGGCGGCCACCGCGCGCGAGATCTTGCGCGTGACGAAGGTCTCGCCACGCACCGGCGATTCGTGGTTGAACAGGATGCCGTTGGAAGCATGCAGGCCATAGGCCTCGCGGTAGTTGACGGTGATCCAGTAGGCGTAAAGCTTGGCCACGGCATAGGGGCTGCGCGGATAGAACGGCGTCGTCTCGCTTTGCGGCGTCTCCCGCACCTTGCCGTAGAGCTCCGACGTCGAGGCCTGATAGAAGCGCAGGCTGGAGCCGAGCTTCAACAGGCGTATCGTCTCGAGCAGGCGCAAAGTGCCGAGGGCATCGGTGTTGGCGGTATATTCGGGCGTCTCGAAGCTCACCTGAACATGGCTTTGCGCGGCGAGGTTGTAGACCTCGCACGGGCGGACCTCATCGAGCAGCCGCATGAGCGCGGTCGCATCTGTCA
Organism: uncultured Alphaproteobacteria bacterium; assembly: GCA_963832575.1. Classification (GTDB taxonomy): domain Bacteria; phylum Pseudomonadota; class Alphaproteobacteria; order ATCC43930; family CGMCC-115725; genus DATJLY01. Next base: position 454,404 of record CAWHUT010000004.1, on the reverse strand, counting down.
TGTCGCCGTGATGAAGAATGAAGCGTCGGTCGAGGCCATGGGGGTCCTTGTAGAGATGATCCACCCGCCCCGTATTGATCGAGGATGACCGGCGCTTCATGCCATGCACGATATAGCCGCGCCGCAGCAGAAACTCGGCGAGATAGGCGCCGTCCTGGCCGGTGATGCCCGTGATCAAAGCCGTCTTATCCGACATACGCGTCGATCCTTTCCTGCGTTAACAGTCCGATGCGGCCGGCCACGCGGTCCCACGTGTACTCACGCAGCACGTGCGCCTGACCCTCTCGCCCCATGCGTGCGAGACGATCGGGGTCGGCGACGGCCGCTACGATGGCATCGGCCACCTCGATCGGATCGGGCCGCTCCACGAGGAAGCCATAGCGGCCATTGGCGGTGATTTCCGGCAGCCCGTTGCGGTCAAGCCCGAGCACGGGCGTGCGCGATGCGAGCGCTTCGAGATAGACTTGCCCCCAGGGGTCGTTGAGCATCGGCTGCACCAACAGCGCCGCGCCGCGATAGAGGCCCTGCAGGTCGTCCCAGGGCAGGCGGCTCAGGAAGCTGATGCGGGAATGGCGCGGCACGAGCCGCCGGCTCGCCGGGTCCGCGACGATCGTCAGGAAGAGATCGGGTCGCCGCGCGAGCGCCACGCGAAAGGCCTCGACCGCCAGCGTGCCGCCCTTGGCGGCGAAGAGGTGCTTGGCGACGAAAAGAAGACGCGGCGGTGCATAGGATTTGATGCCGCGATAGGGCTCGATCCGGCCCATGCCGGACCCGACGACGCTCACGCGTTCCGGCGCGAGGCCGTAATGCTGGATGAGGCTCTCGCGCACGCACCCCGCCATGGTGAAGACATGCTCGACCCCGTGCAGGGATTGGACTTCCAAACGCTCGAATTCTGCGAGCGCGCGCGGTCCATAGTCCGCCGCGTCGGGTCGGTGGCGGAGCGACTGCGCCCAGGTCTGGTCGCAATAGAGGTAGTGCTTGATCCCCGGCAGCAGATCGAAGGCCGGTAAATCGAGCGTTCCCGTGTGCAGCACGTGGCGCACGCCCAGTTGCGCCGTCGCCTCGGCAACTTGGAGCGACATGTCGGCACGCGCCCGCGCGCCGCGCCGTATCTGCTCGCTCGACGTGAGGCTGCCGAAGCCGCTCAGCACATGCCGCGCCGCCGCGTTCAGCCGCGCGATACGGCCCCATGACGGATGAATGCTTTCCACGGCGATGCCGAGCCGCACGAGCGCCTGGCCCAGATTGAACGGCGCGCCCGACCACGTGCGGGGATCGCCGGGCGGCCCGAATACCGACGTGATGGCGATGCGATCGAACCGGCGCGGCGCGGCGGTCGTGGTTGCCGCGTGGTCCGGCGAGGGCTGAGAAAACGGCACAACATGACTCCATGCGTCGCAGGGCAAGCATCGTCCCGCACTGAGCGAACCGCATGCCACCATCGCTCGCCAGTGATCAAGGTGTGACCTGCCATCGACGGTATGTCGCCCGCCATCGGCAGCCACGGTTTGATCACATCCGACGACATCGCGGCGTGAGCATAATCTGCGAACGACACGGGGGGCTGCGTCTTCGCGCCTTTGGGCGGCAAGGCGATGGAGGGTGCAAGTGTGCCGCGCGAGCGAAGATGTACCGGGGCTGGCCTTCTTCGCGCCTGATGTCACCGAGATCAGCACGATCAAGCGCGTCGCGGCCTTCCACGACAACGGCATGCGGCCGCTGACACTGGGCTTCCGCCGCACCCGCTGCAATCGCGACTTCCAGCCGAGCTGGCCGTACGTGTCGCTGGGCCATACGCGCGACGGGCGGCATTGGCAGCGCGCGTGGGCGCTGCTGGCCGCGATCCCAACGCTCTTGGGGATTCGGGGAAAGCTCAAGAACGTCCCGATTTTCTACGCGCGCAACCTCGATCTCTTGCTGCTGGCGCTCCTCGCGCGGCGACTCTTCAACCCACACGCCGTTGTGGCGTACGAGGTGCTGGACATACAGCCGGCGTTTCTGGGCACGAGCTGGAAAGCCGCGGCCTTGCGGTGGATCGAGCGGCAATGCCTGCGCCGAGTCGCCTTGCTCGTGCTCTCATCGCCGGGTTTTCTGCGCCATTACTACCGCGGCCGGCAAGGGTATGCCGGGCACTGGTTTCTCCAGGAAAACAAGCTCCATCGCTCGGCATTGGCCTTCCTGCCGACGGCATCGGCCCGCGTCGTTGCGCGGGAGCCGGAAGGGCGATGGGTCGTGGGTTATTTCGGCCTCATCCGGGGTGAGGCAACGATACGGCTCGTACAGCGTCTGGCCGATCGTCTCCGGGACAAGGTCCTGTTTCGCTTTCGCGGCGTCTTCACCACGGTGGAAGAGGGGCATTTCCGCGCGATCTTCCGCGAGCACGCCAATGTCGTCTATGAGGGCGAATACGCGCATCCGCAGGATCTTGGTGCGATTTATGCCGGCGTCGACCTGGCCTGGGCGATCGATCTCGAGGATGTGCAGCACAATTCGCGCTGGCTGCTGCCGAACCGGTTCTACGAGGCTGGCATTTGCGGCGTGCCGTGCCTTGCCGCCGCCGGATTCGAATTGGGCGCGATGATCGACCGTCTGGGCGTCGGGTGGAGCTTCGAGGAACCGCTGGAAGACACGCTCGTCGGCTTTTTCGAACGCCTGGGCCGGCCGGATTACGAAACGCGGTGCCGGCGCCTTGCGGCCTTGCCGCGGAGCAGCTTCGTCGCCGGCGAGGATACCTCGGCGCTCTGCGGCTTGCTCAAGAGTGCGGCCGGCGAAATTTCGCCCGCCATCGCTGCGCGACCGGAGGCGGCGGAATAACGGCGCCGCTTATTTGCGGACCATCACGTCGCAATAGGCATAGGCGTTGCCGCGATCGCGCCGGCAATATTCCCGGAGCCGCGCCGCAATCATGGCGATGGGACGCCACACTGGCGGCTCGTCGACATCGCCGGCGAGCACGGCGCCGGCTGAAAACCGGGTCGTGACGAACCGGATCAGCGCCTCGGCATCACTCGCCATGCGGGCCATGCCATAGGGCCAGAACTCGAACGCGACCAGGGCCGACGCGTCGAGTACCGTCCTGCCTCCCTCCAGCACCTGGCACTCGGCGCCCTGGGTGTCGATCTTCACCACCACGGGCTGTGCGAGGTTCGCCACATTCAGCACGTCGTCGAGGCGTTCGGTCGGCACGGTGATCACGCGCCGCCTTGCCTCGCCGAAACTGCCGTCGTCGTCGGCCAGATGGATGCGGTGATCCCCGAGATTGTCGTCGGCCAGTTCGAAGGCGATGGTGCCGTGCCGATCGAACAGCGCGAGATTGAAGGCCTCGACATTACCCGCGTTGCAGTTATGGCGGAGGTTCCGGGTGAGGTGGCGGAAATTCTCCGGCTCCGGCTCGAACGCCTTGCAGGCAACGCCCACATGGCGCGCGATCGGAATGGTGGTGAGCCCGATATTGGCGCCGATATCGATATAGGTGCCGCCATCCTGCGCGGCGAAGAAAAATTCGATGATCCGGTTGTGGCCGGCGGCCCAGCGCCGCGTGCGCGCATAGGTGGCGAGGACCGCGGTATCGGCCAGTGCGCCCTCGATCAGACCATAATCGCCGAGGACGCGGATGTCGGTAATCCCGCAGCGCCGCCCCAGCGCCTGCACGAGCTCATAGGCGTTGCCTGGCGCCGCATCCTCGCACAGCGCCTGGAGGAGCGCGCGCCGCACGGCGCGGGGAAGGCGGTGGACGAGTCCGGCGAGGGCCGATTTTGCTAGCGGCTTCCACATTCCAGCGGTGCTCCGCGCGGTGGCAGGCGAGACGATGGTTCCGTTAGGCATGGGCTACGACGATGGTTTGCACGAGATGCGCACTGTCGGCGACGAGCTGACGCAGGTCGTAGAAGAGAATCGTAATCTCGTACGTCGTAAGGAAGGCGATCAGATAGAACGCGGTGCGATGGCTTGCCTCCCAGTGCAGGATGCGGGTCGGGAGTTGCGCCCCGCCCAGTGCCAGCCACGTGGCGGGCATGATCACGGCGCCGAGGACGATGCCGCCGATCACGTCGCTGGGATAGTGGAAGCCAAGGTAGATGCGCGGCAGGCAGACGACGAGCAACGTCCATAACATCGCCAGCGCGCCGCCGAGCCGCGATTCCCGCCACACCGCCAGCGATAGCGCGAAGAACAGCGCCGCGTGATCGCTCGGAAATGAGCTCCAGTGGCTGAGCGTCGCGGGATCGACGCCGAACGGCAGGACAAAGGCGGGGTCGCCGGCGTGGAGTGGCCGGGGATGAATAGGCAAAAGCCGCTGCGCCGTCCGCGACACCACCACGGCCACGAGCGCACCGGCGATCGCCACGAGCACCCGCTTGCGGCGTTCCGCGACATCGCCGTCGCCGCGGAACCACAGCCACCAGAAATAGGCCATGAAGACGCCGCCCTTGAGGAGATCGGAGTTGGCGATATCGCGAATGAGATGATCGAAGGCGACATTCCTGGCGGCGAACTGGCCGAGGAAGCCGATGATGGCATCGTCGAAAACGGTGACGTAGGACATGGCGCACCTCGGCGTCGTTGTCACGCCCCGGTGATCGAAATCTTACCGTGCCCACGCGGGGCGGCCGGTGACCAATCCGTGACGGCCTCGGCAGGCCACGACAATGTCACTGGCCGCGCTCGCGCGCTTCGGCGGTAATCATCGGTCATGGCCAGCATGATGGCGACGGGGGGCAGTAGCGGCATTGCGGCCGCGGCGCGCGAGCGCCTGCGCGCGCTAATGCCTGCGTGGCTGCGGCGGTGGCGCGAGCGGCGTTATTTCCTCAGGAACGGCGAGATCGAGCTGCATGTCGCCCCGCTGCTCTGCCGCCCGGATCGCGACGCCATCGACATCGGCGCCAACGAGGGCGCCTATGTGCATGTCATGATCGGCCATGCACGCGAGGTGCTGGCGTTCGAACCGGTGCCGTGGCTCGCGCATGCGCTGGTGCGGAAGTTCGGCCATCGCATCGACGTGCGCTGCGTCGCACTATCGCGCGACAGCCGCCTGTCGGTTCTGCGCATTCCCGTGGTCGAGGGGGGCGCCGTCACCGGGCTCGCCAGCCTGTCGGAGGCGTCGGTGCCGTCGAACGGGCGCCACTGCGAGTTTGCCGTCCACACGAATGCCTTGGATCGCGTCTATGCCGGCGAGGCCGGATTTATCAAGATCGATGTCGAGGGTCATGAGGAAGCGGTTCTGGATGGTGCTGGCGATACCATCGCCCGCTGTCGGCCGCGAGTTCTCGTCGAGATGGAGGAGCGCTTCGCACCAGGCGTCATTGGTCGCGGGCAAGAGCGCTTCAATCGCCTGGGCTACCGCGGATTCTACGTTCACCGCCGCGCGTTGCAGCCGATCGCGACGTTCGACCCGGGCGAACATCAACGCTGCGACGATATCGCCGCCTTCACGGGCTCGGCGCCGCGGGCGGCATTCGACCACTACATCAACAATTTTCTGTTCCTGCCGGAGGAGGACTGCGCCGTGCTTCTGCCGCGGATCGCGAGCACGCTGGCGCGAGGTCTTACAAAAAAAGCTGAATGGACGGCAAGGCCGCGTCGCAGTTGAGGATGTCGACGCGCTTTACGACGATCCTGATACGCTCGTCGCGGACGGCCAGGTGGTGGAACACGGTGCCGACGAGGATGAAGCTGCTCGTCGGCGCGCGTCTCGGTGTAGTGGAACTGCGTCCGCACGACATAGGAGTTGCCGGCGGGATCGGCGCTCTCGATCTCGGGGCGCTGCAGCAGGTGATGGCAGCGGCTGCGCGGATGTTGCGAGAACGGGCCGGGATCGCGCAGCCGCTCGATCCGCAGCCGCAACAGCAGCTTGTCCTCGTAGGCGAGCGAGCTGTGATTGATGCCGTCGACCTGGCCCGGCACCAGCGGCACCCAATAAAGGCCGTCCTCGGCGAAGAGGTCGAGCCATTCGTCATAGCGGCCGGTGTCGAGAAGCCGCGCCTCGCGGTAGACGAAATCGGCAAGCTCGGGACCGGTTGGTTCCGTCATGCCGCGTTTTCACCCGTCCCCAGCGTCATATAGCGGGCCCAGGCGCGGAACTGGTTGCGCATGGAGATCTCGCTGGTGCCGTTGGCGGTGAGGTCGGATTGCGCGAGCTCGGCCGCATCGAAGTCGCGATGCAGGCTGATCCAGTCGTTGCCGGACGCGCGCAAGCCCTCCTGGATGGAGCGGTAGCAGTGGAGGTCGTCGTGCCCGACGATCGACATCGGCGAATTGACCAGCCGGTTGTACATGACGGTGCGCTGCAACAGCGCGTCGGGCGCGCCCTTCAAGCGAAACGTCCAGCTCTCCAGCAGCGTCTTGTCGGGGCCCAGCGGCCGTGCGACGCGGATCGACTGGATCGCGCCCTTGATGGTGAGGGTGGGGTAGTAGACCGTGTTGTGCCTGACAGTGCCGAGAATATCCTGCGCGCGCTCCTCGCCATAGGCGGCAACCATCGCCTCGCGATAGCCGGCTATCGGCGAATAGGCGGAATGGATGCTGAAATGGACGCCGGAATAGCCATGGCCATTGGCAAAAACGCGCACGCCCATCTTGTCGAAGAAGTCATAACCTTCGGCAAATGGCAGGAGCTGCTCGATCATCATCGGCTTGGGCTTGTCGGCAGGCTCTGCCGCCCACAGGCGCTTGGCCGTACCGGCCGCGGATTCGTGTGCCACCATGGGATGCATGGTGTCGTTGAGATTCTCGACGAACATCTTCCAGTTGCAATTGTGCATATAGCGCAGGCAACCGCCGGCGATCTCGAGCTCGCCCTCGGGCGAGCGGTCGGCCATGTAGTCGATCGAGCTCAGCGACTCCCCGAAATATTCATGGAACCCCGGCCCATCGGCGCCCAGCCGGACGAACACGAAGCCGCGGTGATCGGCGACGTTGGCGACCCGCGCCAGGCCCTGGCGCTGCTCGCCGCTCTCGATGCGGGTTCCGCGATAGCCCTGCGGCAGCGGCACCGCGAGAAGCGATCCGTCCGTGCGATAGGTCCAGGCATGATAGGGGCAGCGGAACGCGCGACCGATATTGCCGTGAAGATCGGTCACGAGCTTGGTGCCCTTGTGGGCGCAGCGGTTCATCAGCACGCGGATCGTGCCGTCGCCCTGGCGCACCATGATGACCGGCTCGCGGCCAATATCGGCGGTGAGGTAGTCGCCGGGATCGGGCACCTGGCTGGCATGGCCGACATAGATCCAGGTGTTGTGAAAGAGCTGCTCCATCTCCAGGTCGAACAGCTCCTGGTCGAGATAGACATCGCGATGCACGCGGTCTTCCTCGACGAGGGCCCGGATGGAGGCGGGGTTGCCGCGATAGCTGCCCATGAGGCCAAGCCTTTCCCGATCGCCGATCCAACCGCTTCCGTGCCGCCTTCGTCAAGACCGTGCCGGCGCGACCGCTCAGAGGACGAGGCTGCCGATGCTGGTGCCGCCGCAGACATAAAGCACCTGTCCGGTGACGAAGTCGTTTTCCGGGGCGGCGAAGAACATCACCGCGCGCGCCACGTCTTCCGGCCGCCCGATGCGCCGCCGCGGGATCGAGCGCGCGATCGCGGCGATCTTTGGACTGCCTACCGGGATCGCCTCGTGGAACATGTCGGTCTGGATCGGGCCGGGCGCCACGACATTGACGGTGATGCCGAGCGGCCCAAGCTCCAGCGCCCAGGTCCGCGCCATGCCGATCATGCCGGATTTGGTGGCGGAATAGGCGGTGCGGGTGGCAAGCCCCAAGGCCGCGCGCGAGGAAACCAGCACGACGCGGCCGGTGCCGCGCTGGCGCATCGTCGGGAGCACGGCCTGCATGAGAATGAGGGGGGAGGCGAGGTGGAGATGGACGAGCGCCTCGAGATCGCCGAGCTGAACATCCGGCAGAAGTGCGGGCCGCATCGCACCGGCGTTATGCACGAGGGTGGTGATGGGAAACTGCGCCGCGACGGCGGCCGCAACGTCCGTGGTGGCTTGCGTGTCGGTGAGGTCGACCGTCCGCGCGTGGAATGCCGCATGCGTGATCGTTGCCGGACTGCGATCGAGGGAGACCACGCGATGGCCGCCGGCGAGGAGCGCCTGGCAGATCGCCTTGCCGATGCCGGCGCTGCCGCCGGTGACGAGCGCGGTCGGTCCTTGCTGCGGCTCCCCGTCGCTGTCCGTCATCGCATCTTCAGAATGATGACGCGGTCGCTGGTCGGGTCCGTCGTCTTGCGCAGCGAGGTCACCTCGTCCACCGTTGCCGGCGGCGCCTGGTTGCCCCATCCCGACCGGATGAATGTCACGACATCGGCGACCTGCTGGTCGGTGAGTTGAATCCGGAACTGCGGCATGCGATAGGCATCGGGCGTGCCCTCGACCACGAGCGGGGCGGTGCCGTTCAGCACGACATTGATGAGCGACGCGGGCTCCTTGTCGAGCACGCTGGGATTGCCGGCAAGCCGCGGCAGATAGGGGCTGAAGCCCTTCCCGTCGGTGCCGTGGCAAGTGCTGCAATTGCCGGCATAAATGGCGGCGCCCGGCTGCTGCTGTTGCAGGGTGCCGCTGCGCAGCGCTTTCGTCGTCGTATCGTCGTACTTGAAGGCCTGCTCATTGGCGACCGGCGGCAGTGATTTCAGATAGGCCGCGATCGCGTTGATGTCGCTATCGGAGAGATAGGGCGTGCTGTTGTTGACGACATCGGTCATCGATCCGAACACGGCGCCGTCGCGGTTATGGCCGGACTTCAGGAATTCGGCGAGGTCGGCTTGCGACCATTGGCCGAGGCCCGTGCGCAGGTCGCCGTGCAGATTGAGCGCGGACCAGGCGTCGAGCAGGGCGCCGGAAAGAAAGGTCGGACTGCTCTCGCTCAGAGCTTCCTCCTGCCAGGCCCAGCCGCGCGGCGTGTGGCAGGCTCCGCAATGCTCCAGCCCCTGCACGAGATAGGCGCCGCGGTTCCACGCGGCGTCATGGCCGGGCTTGGCGACATAGCTGCCGTTCTCGGTGAACAGCACGTCCCAGATCGCGAGCGGCCAGCGAAAGCTGAGGTAGGTCGGGATCTCATTGGGCTGGTTCACCTGATGGACGGGCTTCACCTCCTTCATGAAGAAATCATAGAGCGCCCGCACATCCGCGTCCGTCAGCTTGGCATAGGAGGGATAGGGCATGGCCGGATAGAGCCGATGCCCGTCCTTGGCGATGCCGTGCCGCACCGCGCGGTCGAAATCCTCAAGGCTATCGGTGCCGATGCCGGTTTCCTTGTCCGGCGTGATGTTCGTCGTATAGATCGTGCCGACCGGCGAGCCCATCTTGAGGCCGCCCGCGAACGCCTTGCCGCCCGGCACCGAATGGCACGAGACGCAGTCGCCGGCGCGGGCCACGTATTCGCCCGTGTCGGCGGTACCGGCGGGCTCATCGGCGCGCGCGGCTGTTGCGCCGGCGAGGAGGAGCGCGAGCGCCCAGAAAATCTTCTTTCGGCTCATTGTCACGGTGCCTTGCCTCCCGATGCGGGCGCTGCGCGCCCGGATGTTTTATGAGAGTTTTGTTGTTGCGGCTGCGGAAACAATCGGGGCCATCGTCTGGCGACGACGGCCCCGTGCCCGTCAATTCATGGCGCTAGTCGACCGCGTCCGACTAGGCCGACCCCGTGAGATCATGGTCCATGATCGGCAGGCTGCGCAGGCGCTTGCCGGTGATGGAGAAGATCGCATTGCATACCGCCGGCGCGATCGGAGCAGTGCCGGGCTCGCCAATGCCGCCCCATTTGCCGCCGCCGCTCAGCGCGAAATGCACGTCGATCTTGGGCGCTTCGGCGAGGCGGACCATGCGGTAAGTATCGAAGTTGCCTTGCTCCGGCACGCCGTTCTTCACGGTGATCTTGCCATAGAGCGCGGCGCTCAGGCCGAAGATGACGCCGCCTTCCATCTGCTCGGCGACGGTCAGCGGATTGACGAAGTGGCCGCAATCGACCGCCAGCGTGACGCGGTCGACCTTGAGGTCGCCCTTGGGGCTGATGGTAATCTCGGCCACCTCGCCGACGATCGATCCGAAGCACTGGTGGATGGCGATGCCGCGGCCGCGCCCCTTGGGCAGCGGTTTGCCCCAGTCGCCCTTCTCGGCCACCATGTCGAGCACCTTGAGCCAGTCCGCCTGGCCTTCGAGCAGGGCACGCCGGAATTTGTAGGGGTCATGCCCGCCCGCGGTGGCGATCTCGTCGACAAAGCTCTCGATGATGAAGGCGTTGTGGGAGCTGCCGACGGAGCGCCAGAAGCTGACGGGAATGTGCGTGTTCTTGAGGATGCATTCCACGCGGGTGTTGGCGACCTTGTAGGGGTTGTTGACCAATCCCTCGACCGCCATCGGCTCGATGCCGTTCTCGACCTTGCTCATGCCGAGCGAGCGCAGGAGCGAGCCAACCGCGGTGCGCATGCTCCAGGCAGTGAGCGTGCCGTCGGCGCCGAGACCGGCCTTCATGCGGACGGCCGCCTGCGGGCGGTAGCGGTCGTGACGGATGTCCTCTTCCCGGGTCCAGATAAGCTTCAGCGGCTGGTTCACCACCTTGGCCACCTGGATCGCCTGGATCATCTCGTCGTTGGAGGATTTGCGCCCGAAGCCGCCGCCGACGAATCCGTTGTGAATATAGACCTGCTCGGGCTTTAGGCCGGATACCGCCGCCGCCGTCTTGAGCGTGCGATCGGCCGATTGGGTGCCGACCCAGACATCGAGGCGATCCGACTGCAGATGCACCGTGGCATTCATCGGCTCCATCGGCGCATGCGCGAGGTAGGGCACCTCGTAGAGCGCGTCGAGAGACTTTGCCGCCGCGGGCAGAGCGGTATCGACATTCCCGTCGTTGCGCGCCACCGCGGCTTTCCCGTCGAGCGCCTCGCGATACTCGCGCGCGAACTGGGCGCTGTCGGTGCTGCCGGCGGCGCCGGTTTCCCATTCGGGCTGGAGCTTCGCCAGCGCTTCCTTGGCGCGCCAGAAGCTCCCGGTCGCAACCACCGCCACCGCATTCGGCAGCTTGACGACCTGGACGATGCCTTGCGCGCCCTTGAGGGGCGTCTCGTCGACGCTCTTGAGCGTGCCGCCGGGCACCGGGCAGGCGACGATCGCGGCAAAGACCATGCCGGGAAGGCGCGTATCCATCGCGTATTGCGCCGACCCGTCGACCTTGTGCGGCACATCGACCCGCGGCATCGGCTTGCCGATGAAGGTGTACTGATCGGGGGTCTTGATCGCCGGCTCCTTGGCCAGCGTGATCTTCGCGGCATCGGTGGCGAGCTCGCCATAGCGCGCCGTGCGGGCGGAGGCGGTGTGGGTCACGACGCTGTTGGCGGCGGTGCATTCGCCCGGCGCGACGCTCCATTTCGCCGCCGCAGCGGCGATCAGGCGCTCGCGTGCGCTGGCGCCGACCTGCTGCATCTTGACGTGCGAATCCTTGACCGAATGGCTGCCGACTGACGACATGTCGCCATAGACATTGTTCTCGCGCAGGCTGCGATTGGGCGATGCGTATTCGATGCGCACCTTGGACCAGTCGCATTGGAGCTCTTCGGCAACGATCATCGGCAGCGCGGTCATGCTGCCTTGCCCCATCTCCGACCGTACATACCGGATGAGCACGCTGTCGTCGGGATCGATGGCGATGAACGCATCGAGATCATAGGGGCTGCTGGCGTTCTCATCCCACGGCTGCGTCGCAACCGTGCCAGCATCCGCTGCTCGCGGCCCCAGGCCGAGGCCGATGGCGAGGCCGCCGGCGGCCGTCAAACCGGTAAGGATGAAGTGGCGGCGGCTCAGGCCGAATTGGCTCGTGTTTCCGTCCATGGCAATTCTCCCGTTCACGCCTGCATCTGACCAGCGGCACGATGAATTGCGCGGCGGAGACGCTCGTAGGTTCCGCAGCGGCAAATATTCGTGATGTTCGCGTCGATATCCGCGTCCGTGGGCTTGGGAAAATTCTTCAGGAACGCCGCCGCGGCCATGATCTGGCCGGACTGGCAGTAGCCGCATTGCGGTACGTCCTCGGCGAGCCAAGCCTGCTGAACCGGGTGCTTGCCGTCGGGCGACAGCCCTTCGATCGTTATGACCTGCGCGTCACCGATGAGGCCGATCGGCACCGAGCACGAGCGCATGGGCTGCCCGTCGATATGCACGGTGCAGGCGCCGCATTCCGCGATGCCGCAGCCGAATTTCGTGCCGGTCAGGCCGATCACGTCGCGCAGCACCCACAGGAGCGGCGTATCCTTCTCGATATCGACTTGATGTTGCGTTCCATTGACGGTGATGGTGATCATCGCGTCACTCCCAATAACCGGGATCCTGCCTGTAAACGCCGACATGGCCCGATTCTTCCGGATTGATGTACTGGCAAAAATCTAGCACATCCCCAGGCGCGGCTAAACACCCAAGAAATCCAACGATTTCATGGGGCTGTTCTTAGCCGGCCTTGGCGCTCAGGCCCACGGACCTTGGAAGATTTCCCCGGAGTAGGAGTCCTCGCGTCCCGGCACGGTTTGCGGCCATTCTCCGGGTGCCGCGGTCACGCGGGACGCGGCCGGGCGCGGCCGGCCGTCCCATCCCACCTGTTCCATGTAGTAGTAGAGCTGGAACGCGTTGCCTTCGGGATCGAGCGCCATGGCCGCGTAGTCGATGCCCGGCGACAGCTCCATCGGCAGGTGCCGGATCGAGACGCCCTTGGAATCGAGAAACGTCATCGCCGCCCGAAGCTGATCATAGGTCGCCACTTGAAGTCCGATCGAGAGCAGCGGCGACGGGGACTCGATGCCGAGCATGCCCCGCAGTTCCAGCGGATAGAGCGCCAGGGCGTGGTGCTCGGTATTGACGCGCAGGAACGCGCAGCGCTGACCGCGATAGACGATCTCCTCCGTCAGCGTGAGGCCCAGGAGATCGATGTAGTAACGCAGGCTGCGATCGAGATCGCTCGTGAACAGGCGAACCGGGCCGGTGCGCACGATCTTGAAGGGACGAGGCATCAGCACCCCGTCTACGTCGAAGCGCGGCGCCCCCATTGCGTCGTGGCGATGGCCCGAGCCCGGATCGACGCCGCGGCCGATGGCGTCGGCCACCTCCTGATATTCGGGGATGATCGGCAGCTCCGGCGGGTTCATCTGCGCGCTGTAGACCGCAAGCGGCTTGCTGCGGCGATCCCAGCCGATCTGCTCCAGGCCGTAGAACATCTCGTTGACGCGGCGCTCGGGATCGAAGCTGTAGACGTGCCAGTTCCCGCCGGGCTGATCGCGCCCGACGCGCAGGAGATCGACGTTGCCCTCGCGCAGCCATGCGATCGCATCGCAGACCTCGCGGATGCTGCCGACCTGCCATGCCAACTGGTTCAAGACGAAGTCCGGCGTCATCGGCGGATGCCCGGCCAGCGCATTGAGGACGAACTTGGGAAAGAGGACAGCAGAATGATGGTCGTTCCCGTGCCGCATGAAGACGCCGCGGGTGAAGGGATGCTGCTTCGCCTCGGCCGCCGATTTGAAGCGGCCGGCCAGCTCCAATTCCTCGGCAACCATGAAGCCCAGGAGATCGCAATAGAACGGCAGGCATTTCGCCACATCCGCCACATTGAGCCCGAAATGCGAGAAGCGCCGGATCTTGAACGGCCGCGGCAGCATCACGCCGCCGACGTTGAAATTCGCTTTGCTCCCCGGTGCCATGCGGCTCCTCCTAAGCGGCGCCCTTGAGCGCCATGGCGCGCGTCACCGCCGGGCGTGCGGCCATGGCATCGCCCCATCGCGTCAGGCGCGCGAGACCGCCGGCGCGGTCCGCCACGGCGCGGCGTTGGAAGAAGACGGGATACATCGCGAAGTCCGCGATCGAGATGTCGCCCGCGAGGTAGTCCCGATCCTGCAGGTAGCCATCGACCACCTTGAACAGCGCCAGCAGGCGGTCCTCGTAGAAGCTGACATTCCGCGCGGACGGCTCGGGCAGGTCGTTGGCCGTGGCGTAGATGGCCGAGCTCATCGCGGCGACATCGGAACAGGCGAGCATGAAGCGCTGCAACGCCACCAGGCGCGCGATCGGCTCGGTCGGGATGAAGCGGCCGATCTTCTCGGCGAGATAGAGCACGATTGCACCGGATTGCACGACGACGATCGGCCGGCCGCCGGGACCATCCGCATCCTCAATTACGGGAATGGTCCCGGCAGGGTTACGGCTCAACAGCGCCGGCGGCTTGCGGGCGAAGCTGACCGGGTGGACAGTGAAGGGCAAGCCGGACTCGGCCAGCATGATGGCGGCGCGGCGCCCGTTCGTCGTCGGTGCGAAATAAAGATCGATCATCGCGTGAGCATCCTCGCTGGTGATCAGAAGAGATAGGGCTGGTCCGCCGCGGCGGCGCTCTCGATCGTGGCGCTGCGCCAGTCCTTGTTGACGTAGAACTGCAAGCGGATCCCGTCGGGGTCCTTGATGCAGACGCTGTGGCGCGCGGGATGATCGATCTCGCATTCGACCGTCAGGCCATGGCGGCCCAGGCTCGCGACGGAGCGGGCGAGGTCGCGCTCGTCCCACACCTCGATCCCGACATGGTGCAGGCCCGGCGCAAGCTCCGGCCGCCGGCGCAAGAGCGTGATGTCGCCCTGACTGGCCTTGCCCGTGAGGATGGCATAGTCGCCGCCGGCCGAGCCCGCCAAGGGCCTGAGGCCGATCGGGCCGACATAATAGCGCACCATCGCATCATAGTCCGACGCCACCAGCGCCACGTGCGTGACGCGCCGGCCGTGGAAGATCGCATCCTCGATCCGCTCCAGCGCCGGGTCTTGCGGATAGCACGCGTCCGCCACGGGGCGGAGGTGACGCCCGGAACGTATTTCGGCTTGTCCTTGATGACGACGCCGGTGCGCAGCAATTGCCAGTCACGCACGATGTCGACATAGATTTCGACGATGTTGCCGTCGGGATCGTAGAGATAAACCGAATGCGCCACGTCGTGGTCGACGGTGGAACGCAGCGACAGCCCCGCCGCGACCGCGCGCTGGTAGCCCTCGACCAGTTCGACCTCGTTTTCGAGTTCGAGCGCGAAATGGAAGAGCCCTGGCTCCTGGCCCTTTTTCGCGTATTTGCTCTTCGTGCTGGTCAATCCGAAATCGTGATAGGTGTTGCCGTTGCTGACGAAGCTCGCGAGGTTGTCGGGCTGGCGGTAGGCCTCGTTGAAGCCGACGACGGTGCGGTAATACTCCGCCGCCTTCTCGTAATCGGAAATATAGAGATTGGCGTGACCGAGCCGGCGCGGGCGAAAGCAGTTTTGCATCGCGGGCGGCGACAGCGTTTCGTTCATCATGCTTCTCGTCGCTCCCTAAGAGCCGATCCAGGTTTCGCCGCTCATCTTGCGCAGCGCAGCGAGCACGCTCAAGGCGGTGATGCGCCCCGTTTTCGGATTTTCGCTGGGAATGTTCTCGATCGTCATGTCGAGCCGGGCGCTGTCGGAATCGACGACGATGCGATGGATGTTGCGGGTGACGCCGGGATCGGCCCAGACCTCAAGCGTGGTCCGGTCCGGACCGATGCCAGCCAGCGAGAGCGCGACCGCAACATTGAGATTGGCGGGAAAGCCCCGTGCCGCCTCGCGGGCGCTGCCTTCGAAGATGCGCATCGGCTCCGTGAGTGCGGCGAGATCGATCTTCTGCTCTTCGAGATAAGGCGCGCCCATGAGGCCGGCGATCGGCTTGCGCGAGATCATGCGGACCGAATGAATTGTTCCCTGCGCCGCCGCCGCGACTGCGTCGAGGCCGAGGAGCGCGCCGGTGGGCACGATGATCTTGCCGCCATGCTCCCGCGCCAGCTCCATGAGCTCCGGATGCTGCAGCAGGGCGCCGACGCTGAGGACGATGACCTGCTTGCCGGCCAGAAGCATGGGCTGCGCGATGTCTTCGAGCACCGCGGCCGGCGCGCATTCCACCGCCACGTCGGCGACCTCGGCCAAGGCCGCGAGGGGCAGCACGGGAACATCGATGTCCATCGCCGCAAGCGCGCGGAGGGCCTTTTCCCGATCGCGCGTCGCCACGGCAACGAGCGCTGCGCCCGGCGCTGCGCCATCCGCGATGCGCCGCGCCAAGGTTTTGCCGATGGCGCCAAAGCCGGCAATGGCGACGCGCAAAGTGGATTCAGGCCGTTGCGCGGAAGTCCGGCCGATCCCGGTTGCAGTGTGCGGCAATTCCCATGTCCTGATAACGCAATCCGACCGCAGGATGGGGCGAGGCGCAAGCCGACACAACAGAGTTTTCTGCGCCGGTGCATGAACTCCGGTCATGGCGACGCGCGGCACGGCAAATCCGCGCTGGCGGCGGGTTGAGGGGTTTGTTATGGTTTTTTCCACGAGTTGTGGTGCCGGCATCGATGGAGCGGCGGCTTCCCAACCTTAATTCTCTGCGGGCCTTCGAGGCGGCGGCACGACGGCTGAGCTTCAGCCTAGCCGCGGACGAGCTATGCGTGACGCAAGGCGCGGTCAGCCGCCAAATCAAGAGCCTCGAGTCCGATCTTGGCATCAAGCTCTTTCGCCGGCTCACCCGCGCCGTCCAGTTGACCGAGGAGGGCAAGACATATGCGGCCGTCATCCGCGATGTCTTCGATCGGGTCGAGCGCGCCACCCTGCAACTGCGCTCTGTGACCGAGCGCGGCGTTTTGACCGTCAACGTGCTGCCGACATTCGCGATGCATTATCTCATTCCGCGCCTGCCGCGCTTCAACGCGGCCAATCCCGACGTTGAAGTGCGCATGATCATGTCGATCGAGGCGGTCAATTTCGCGCGCGATGATGTCGACCTCGCCATCCGGGTCGGCACGCCGCCGAAATCCACCGTGCGCCACAGCGGGCCCCGCATCGACCTCGCGATGGTCGATGATTGGTCGCAGGTGCGTGCCGATCTTCTGGCGCCCGACATCCTCGTACCGGTGTGCAGCCGCGAATTTCTCGAAACGCATGGTCCCTTTCGCCGGCCGGAGGACCTCATCGGCAAGCCGCTCGTTCACAATGCGACGCGCGCGCATGCCTGGCCCGACTGGTTCGAAGCATCGGGGTTCGACTATGACGCGGCGGCCGTCGGTCCGAAGTTCGGGCATTTCTTCATGGCCATGCAGGCCGCGAGCGGCGGGCTGGGGCTCGCTCTCATTCCCGCCATTCTGCTCGAGGCCGACTTCATGAAGGCAAGCCTCTGCCGCCTCGACAGCCTGGCGATGGAGAGCGCGGGTTCCTACTACCTTGTCGGTCGCAGCGATCGGTGGGAAAACGAACGCATGAAGCGCTTTCGCGATTGGCTCGCCAGCGAGTGCAAGGCCAGCACGACGCTGGAGCCCAAGCCCCTCGATACTGCGGCCGCGACCGGGAAAGCGACGATCGTCGCGCAGTGACGCCTCTACCGCGCTCCCATACCTATGCAGGGTCACGCCATTGTCGAAAGAAAAGAAAGTCGCCACGATCCTTGTCGAAACGCTGCGCGAGCTCGGCGTCAAATACGTGTTCGGTGTGCCCAGCGGCGGCTGGGTCGACTACATGGAAGCGCTGCGCGCCACCGACGGCATTGAGTTCATCCTGACTTCGCACGAGGGCGCCGCCGGGATGATGGCCGATGTCTGCGGCCGGCTGACCGGCGTGCCCGGCGCCTGCTTCGGCACGTTCGGACCGGGAGCGACCAACATGGCGACCGGCGTCGGCGAGGCGCTGCTCGACCGCTCGCCGATGATCGCGTTCAGCGACGAAATGCCGGCGCCGATGCGGGGGCGCACCACCCAGATGGGCATCGACCATCAGGCGCTGTTCCGGCCGCTGACCAAGAAGACGACCCGGCTGCGCGCGGACGCGGTGCAGTCGATCCTGTTCGATGCCGCGCGCATCGCGCTTGTGGAGCGGCCGGGGCCGGTGCATGTCGGGCTGCCGGTCGGCATGTCCGCCACGGTGGCGGTTGTGGAAGACCTCGCTTTCGTGCCGCCGGCGCCGCCGCCTGCCGCCGATCCGGCGTTGCTCCAACAGGCGGCCGCGCTTTTTGCCAAGGCGCGCAAGCCCATCCTGGCGGTCGGGCTCGGCGCCGTCCGGGCCGGGCTGCGGCCAGAGATCGAGCGCCTGGCGCAGACGCATAGATTCCGGTGGTTCTGACGCCGATGGCCAAGGGCATGGTGAGCGAAGACCACCCGTCCTATGCCGGCGTGCTCTTTCACGCCCTTAGCGACATCGTCGGCAAGACACATCAGCAGGCGGATCTGGTGGTCGCCATCGGCTACGATCCCGTCGAATTCAACTATGAATCGTGGATGCCGCGAACGGCGCCGCTCATCAGCTTCGACGTTGAGCCGGTCGACATCGACCGGACGCAATACCATGTCGCCGTCGATGCCGTGGGCGACATCGCCACGTCCTTGCAGACGCTGCTGCGGCTTGCGCCGATCGACAGCGCTTGGGATCTTGCGGCGCTGGCGGAGCGGCGGCGCGACATGTTCGCGAAGCTGGCGCCTACCAACCAAGGCTTTGGTCCCAAATCCGCCCTGGCGGTGCTGCGCGAGGTGCTGCCCGAAGACGGGATCATGACCTGCGATGTCGGCGCGCATACCCACCTCATCGGCCAGCTCTGGCGCACGCCGGCGCCGGGGCTGCAGATCATGACCAACGGCTGGTCGACGATGGGGTTCGGCATTCCCTCCGCCATCGCCGCGAAGCTCGTTCACCGCGACAAAAGCGTCTGTGCGGTGGTCGGCGATGGCGGCTTCCTGATGACGGCGGGCGAGCTTGTCACGGCGATCCGCAATAATCTCAAGGTGGTCGTGCTGCTGCTGACCGATAATGATCTGGCCTTGATCCGCATCAAGCAGGAGAAGAAGGGCAATCCCGTCTACGGCACCCCGGTGCGGGCCCGCGGCACCATCGGCAGCGATGCGATTTTCGGCGTGCCCGTGCGCACCGTTCACGATGCCGTTTCGCTGCGGCAGGAATTGGCCGCGGCCTTCGCCGGCGATGGCCCGGCAATCGTCGAGGCGGTGGTCGACAGCCGCGAATACGACGGCGTGGTGTTGAAGAACGACCGACCATAAAAGCCGAGCACGGTCGCAAGGAGCGTGGAAAGCGATGCGGCGTGGATGTGCGGGAATTCTCGGTCTCGCGGCGGTGATCGCGATGGCCGGGACGAGACCGGCGCTGGCCGCCGATCCCATCAAGATCGGGTTCAGCGATCAGCTGACGGGGAGCCAGGCCCCCAACGGGCGCGCGGTGCTGCTGGGGGCGCAGATTCTGGCTCGAGGAGATCAATGCCAAGGGCGGGTTGCTCGGCCGGCCGGTGCAGCTCGACTATTACGACGATCAGACCAATGCGGCCCTGGCGCCGGGCATCTATACGAAGCTGCTCGACTACGACAAGGTCGATCTGCTCTACGCCGTGGGCACCCTCATAAGCTCCACCATCATGCCGATCGTGATGGAGCACAAGATGGTGCTGTTCAACAGCTTCGCCCTCGATGTCAACGCGAAGTACCACTATCCCCGCTATTTTCAGACGCTGCCCTATGGCCCCGACGGCAAGATGAGCATCTCGCGGGGCTTCTTCGAGGCGGCCAGGAGCGTGACGCCCAAGCCGCAGACCGTGGCCTTCGTCGGCGCCGATACGGAATTTTCCAAGGATGCGCTCATCGGTGCGCGGGCCAATGCCGCGCGGCTCGGCCTCAAGACCGTCTATGACCGCGTCTATCCGCCCACGACGGTCGATTTCGATCCCATCGTCCGCGTCATCAAGGCGTCGGGCGCCGACCTCGTCTTTCTCGCCTCCTACACCCGGGACTCCGTCGGGATGGTGCGCGCGGCCAACGAGATCGGGCTCAACCCCGAAGTGTTCGGCGGCGCCGTCATCGGTCTGCCCTTCACCGCCGTCAAGGAGCAGCTTGGCCCGTCGCTCAATCGCCTCGTCGGCTTCGACGTCTATGTGCCGGAGCCGACGATGCAATTCCCCGGCATCGACGCGTTCCTCAAGACCTATCAGTCGCGCTCCAAGGCGGCGGGCGTCGATCTCCTCGGCTTCTATTCGCCGGTCATGGCCTATGCGACCTTCCAGGTGCTGGCCCAAGCGGTCGAGGCAGTCGGATCGCTCGACCAGGACAAGATCGCCGCCTATGCGCACCAGGCGACGTTCAAGACGATCATGGGCGACATCAAGTTCGGCCCCGACGGCGAGTGGGAACAGCCGCGCGTGCTCACCGTGCAGTATCGCAACGTCCACGGCAGCGACATCAAGCAGTTCACCAAGCCCGGCGTGCAGGTCATCGTCTGGCCGCCGGCATACAAGTCGGGTGACCTGCTCTATCCCTACGCCGTGAATGGGAAGCGCTAGCCTGCGCATCGAACTCACGCTGCCAATCTGAGGAAATCGCAGCCATGGTCACACGCATCGACGAGATTGCGGACGGCATCTATCGTCTCTCGACCCTGGTTACCGCGATCAATCCGCCCGCCGGATTCTCGTTCAACGAGTTCCTGGTGATGGCAGAGGAGCCGCTGCTTTTCCATTGCGGCCACCGCAAGATGTTTCCCGCGATCGCCGAGGCGGTCGCGCGGATCATCCCGCTCGATCGTCTGCGCTGGGTCAGCTTCAGCCATGTTGAGGCGGACGAATGCGGCGCGCTCGAGGCGTGGCTCGATGCCGCGCCCAAGGCGGTTGCGGCGCACACGGCCGTGGGCTGCCGCATTTGGATCGACGATGCGGTGGGGCGCGCGCCGCGCGCGCTCGCCGACGGCGAAGTCCTCGATCTCGGTGGCAAGCGCGTGCGCCATCTCGATACGCCGCATCTGCCGCACGGCTGGGACGCCGGACTGATCTTCGAGGAGACGACGGGGACGCTCTTTTGCAGCGATCTCTTCGCGCATGGCGGCGACGGGCCGGCGGTGACGGAGGGCGACATTCTGAGCCCCGCGATTGCCGGTGAGGAGCGATCGCAATCGATGAGCCTCACCGCGGCGACCGCGCCGACCTTGCGGCGTCTGGCCGCGCTGAAGCCGAAGCGGCTCGCCGTCATGCATGGATCGTCCTTCGCCGGCGACGCCGCCGGGCTCCTGCGTGGCCTTGCCGATCACTGCGAGGGCAAGCTGAAAGGCGCTATTTAGCTCCGTCCCGGCAGCACCGAGGCCAGCACCTCCCGCGCGGTGTTGAGGATCACGCTGCCTTCGGCCGGGTCGCCCTTGATGAGGGTGGAGGCGAAGGCCTTGGCTTGCTTCAGCGTGATATGCGGCGGCAGCGGCGGCACTTCGGGGTCGGTCTTGAATTCGATGATGACGGGCCGGTCGGCAGCCAGGGCTTCCTCCCAGGCCGAGCCGATCCGGCCGGGATCATCGACATAGATGCCCTTGAGGCCGATAAGCTCGGCAAATTTGTGGTAGGGGACGTTGGGGATCTGCTGCAAGGCCTCGAATTTCGGATTGCCTTCCATGACCCGCTGCTCCCAGGTCACCTGGTTCAGGTCCTCGTTGTTGAAGACGCCGCAGACCCAGCACGGGCTCGCCCATTGGCGCCAATATTTGGCAACCGTAATGAGCTCGGCCATGTTGTTCATCTGCATGGCGCCGTCGCCCACGAGCGCGATCGCGCGCGTACCAGTTGGCGCAGGAACCGGAATCGCTGGTGATGATGGCGCGCTCGGGCAGGCGCGGCGACAGCTCCCAGCAGACGAGCTGGGGATTGATGGGGTTGGCCGGCTGCTTCGCCCGCTCTTCCAGCGTCCGCCACCATTTGCGGGTCCAGCCCTCGATCCGCTCGCGCCAGGCGTGGTCGGTCTTATCATGCAGGAGCGGCAGCAGCGCGCGTAGCGTCTCGGCGCTGTCGCCGACGAGGTTCACCTCCATCGGATAGCGCAGGCTCAGCATGTCCGCGGCGATGTCGATCTGCACCGCCCGCGCCGCGCCATCCTTGGGCAGGAACTCCGAATAGGGAAAACCGGACCCGATCATCAGGGGCGTGTCGCATTCGGTCATCAGGTCGTAGCTGGGCTTGGTGCCGAGGAGCCCGATCGAGCCGGTCACCCAGGGCAGGTCGTCCGGCAGCGCCGCCTTGCCCAGGAGCGCCTTGGCCACTCCGGCGCCGAGCCGGTCGGCAACCGCGATCACTTCCACGGTTGCGTTGAGCGCGCCGGCGCCGGCGAGGATCGCGACTTTCCTGCCGGCATTGAGCACCTCGGCCGCGCGCCGCAGGTCGCGCTCGTAGGGCACCGTCTTCGGCACGGCGTAGCCGATGCCGGAATGGAGCGTGCCATGGGCGCGCGCCGGCTCCTCGTAGTCGAGGTCCTGGAGATCGTTGGGGAAGATGAGTGCGGAGACGCGGCGCTCGGCAAGCGCGATGCGGATCGCGCGATCCGTCAGATGCCGCACCTGCGACGGTGTGGTCACGGTTTGGACGAAGGCTCCGGCCACGTCCTTGAACAGGGCAGGGAGATCGACCTCCTGCTGATAATGGCCGCCGAGCGCGGTGCGCGCCTGCTGGCCGACGATCGCCAGCACCGGCATGTGATCGAGCCGCGCGTCATAAAGCCCGGTGATGAGATGGGAAGCACCGGGACCGGACGTGGCGATGCACACGCCAAGCCCGCCGGTGAATTTGGCATGCGCCGACGCCATGAACGCCGCCATCTCTTCGTGGCGGCACTGAATGAACGCGATCTTGCCCTTGGCACGCTGCAAAGAGCCGAAGACGCCGTTGATGCCGTCGCCGGGATAGCCATAGATGCGTCGGACGCCCCAGCGATAGAGCCGCTCAATGAAAAAGTCGCCAACCGTCAAGGCCATGTCCCATCCTCACGCCGTGCAGACCACCGTCTTCGTCTAACGCTCGGCTATTCCGGACGGGTTCCCGAAACCCGCCGTAGTGGTCGCCCCTAGCGTGGTGCGCTGCGTTTGGATTTTCGCCATCTGGTCGCGGCGGCCTTCTAGGCCGATGCCTTGCGCTTAGCCGCCGGACGGGATGCCGCAGCGGCGGCGCCGATGCGGCCGCCCTTGCGCGAGGAAGAGTGGCTTTCGGCATGGCCGCGGCCGGACCCGCTCTTCTTGCCGCCGCCGCTCTCCTTGTTGACGGTGGCCCAGGCGCGACGCTCGGCTTCCTTTTCTGGCACGCCGCGCGCTTCATAGCTCTCGGCGATGTGGTCGGCCTTGCGGTCCTGCTTGTCGGTGTATTTCGATTTGTCTCCACGCGGCATGTGCAACCCCTCCTTCGAAGAGAAAACCACCGACCGGCGAGCGGTGTTCCCCGCCGACTGCCCTTTTCTCTCGCCCTTGCGAAGTCCGGCGTCATCGATATATTTTACTGGATATAACGAGCGCGAGATGAAGCGGCCAATGCCTCTGAACGCTTGGGAGATCAATTTCGCCCCGCCTGCCGGCGATCGCGCCCCGCCCGTGCCCTTCACGCGCGGCGCGCCATCGGGGGCCGTCTGGATCGAGCCGATGGCCTTGGCGCTGGCTAAGGACACTACCGATAGTTTATCCGGAACCGCCAGCCGTCGCCGGATCTGGGACCTCCACGCCTCGCTTCATTGCTCCATCATCGGCACCTGCCTCACCGCGGGCGACCTGCGCGCGCTGGTGCGGAAATTCGGCGCGGCGGCGAGCGCGAGCCCCGACGACCATGAGCCGCACACCATCGCCGTATCGGCCGCCGGTCGCCGGGATCAGCTGGCGCGCCAGATGCAAAAGGCCCTCGACCGCCGGCACAAGATAGCGATCAATCACTTCGCCAAGGCCAAGCACGCCAGCGACGTCCGGCGCATTTGGGAAGAGGCGCGCCAGGCCGGCGAAATCCCCGGCGCCTATTGGGCCGCACTGACCCACCCCCAGGCGAACGATGCCGTCATCAAGCATATCTTCGGCGACGTGCACATGCTGTCGCACCTCGTTGGCGCCGCCAATCGGGCGGACATCCGGCGGTTGCGTCAGCTCGAAGAGGAAAAGGCCGGTCTCGAAGAGAAGCTCAACCGGCAGCAGGCGCAATTGCGTGACGGTATTGTCGCCCGCGACCGGAAAATCCGCGAGCTCGGCACGGCCCTGTCGACGCGCATCGCCAAGGACAGCGTGGGCGTGCCACCTACCGAAACGGATCGTGCTTCGGAATTGGTGATGCTGCACGCCCTCGTCGCCGATCTGCGCAAGCTCCTCGACGGCGAAGTCAGGCGGCGCGAACGGGCCGAGGCGCTGGCCGCGGCGCGGGCCAAGGACGAGCACGCGCGCCTGCGCGCTGAAGGCGAGTTGGCGGCGCTGCGCTGCGAGTTGGAGGCGGCCGAATCCCGCCTCGGCGCGATCTTCGATCGCGGCAGCGAAGGCGTCGACGATCTCGACCTGACCGGCCTCACCATCCTCTATGTCGGCGGCAAGCCGCATCAGGTGGCGCGCTTGCGGTCGCTGGTGGCCCAAGCGTCCGGCGACTTCATCCACCACGACGGCGGCATCGAGGAGCGCTCCGAGCTGTTGCCGGGCCTAGTGAGCCGCGCGACCGCGGCGTTCTTCCCGGTCGATTGCATC
This sequence comes from uncultured Alphaproteobacteria bacterium, assembly GCA_963832575.1. Classification (GTDB taxonomy): domain Bacteria; phylum Pseudomonadota; class Alphaproteobacteria; order ATCC43930; family CGMCC-115725; genus DATJLY01. The sequence continues at coordinate 429,915 of CAWHUT010000004.1, read as the reverse complement.
AGCCATCGCGCCGCCCTGCTGCTGAAGCGCCTGTGCCAGCAGGCCGGCAAACCCTATGTGCCCCTGCGCAGCGCCGGCGTGGCCTCGATGATCCGGGCGCTCAGGGCCTACGATCTCGGGCCAACGGCCCTGCCGGATAACGCGGCCGAATAGCGGCGCGCCCCTCAATCGGATTGACGGCCCGGTCGCGCGGCACGATATGAGGTGAGACTTGCGTCACCTCGCAACGGGGAGATCGACAATGCCCAGTCTTCGGCGGCACGGCGCCACGGCCGTTTTGGCGCTCGCACTCTTGGCGCTGGTGGGCCGGGCCGTGCCCGCCAGGGCGGTCGAGCTTCCCGATCCTGCGGTGGACGAGCGTGCCGCTGCGGGCGCCGCGCCGGAGACCGCGGTTCTCGCCGGCGGCTGCTTCTGGGGCATCCAGGCGATCTTCGAGCGCATGAAGGGCGTGACCCACGCGACCGCAGGGTATTCCGGCGGGCCGGCCGATGCTGCGCATTACGAGATGGTCAGCACCGGCACCACGGGGCATGCCGAATTGGTGGAGATCACCTACGACCCCGCCCGCGTCGCTTTCGGGCAGATCCTCAAGGTCTATTTCGCGGTTGCGCATGATCCGACCGAGCTCAACCGCCAGGGGCCGGATGAGGGCACGCAATACCGCTCGGCGATCTTCTTCGCGACGCCCGAGCAGCAGCACATCGCTCAGGCCTATATCGCGCAGTTGCAGGCGGCGAAGGTCTATCCGCAACCGATCGTCACGGCGGTGACGCCCTTGAGGGCGTTCTATCCGGCGGAGGCCTATCACCAGGACTACGCCGACCATCACCCCGACAGCATGTACATCGTCATCAACGATCTGCCGAAGATCGCCAATTTCGAGCGCGAGTTGCCGGCGCTCTACGCGGCGCGATAGGCGAGCCGCCTCACGCTGCCGTCTTCGCCTTCGCCTGCTGCAAGGCCTGCCATACCTTCTCGGGCAGGCACGGCATCTGGATGTAGTCCGCGCCCGCCTGCGCCAGCGCGTCGTTGATGGCGTTCATGACGGCGGGCAGGGCGCCGACCGTGCCGGCCTCGCCCGCGCCCTTCACACCCAGCGGGTTGGTCTTGGTCGGAACCTCGTTGGTTTCCATCGCGAAGGACGGCATGTCCGTCGCCCGCGGCATCGCGTAATCCATGAAGGAGCCGGACAGCATCTGGCCGGACTCGGCATCGTAATTGATGTCCTCCATCAGGCATTGGCCGACCGCCTGGGCGATGCCGCCGTGGACCTGGCCTTCGAGCAGCAGCGGATTGACGACCCGGCCGACCTCGTCGACCGCGGTATAGCGGACGATCTCGATGTGGCCGGTGTCTGGGTCGATCTCCACTTCGCAGACGTGACAGCCGTTGGGAAAGGTCGGCACGCCGCCGTCATAGGTGCCGGTCTCGAACAGTCCCGCCTCCATGCCGCGCGGCAGCCGGCCCGGCATGAACGAGGTTTTGGCCACATCGATGAGGCTGATCGATTTGTCGGTGCCGGCGACCGTGAACTTTCCCTGCGCGAAGGCGAGATCGGCTTCGGCCGCCTCGAGGAGGTGCGCCGCGATCTTCTTGCCCCGTTCGATCACCTTTTCGGCAGCAATGACCACCGCGGTGCCGCCGCAGGCGACCGAGCGCGAGCCGAAGGTGCCGGTGCCCGCCATGACGAGGTCGGTGTCGCCGTACTTGAATTTGACGAGATCGGAATCGATGCCGAGCTTGTCGAAGAGAACCTGCTTGAACGTCGTCGCGTGGCCCTGGCCGTGGTCGTGCGTGCCCATCAGGAGGGTCAGCGTCCCCGTCGGATCGAAGCGCATCTCGGCATGTTCGAGGAGGCCCGAGGCGGTCGCCTCGATCGTGTTGGAGACGCCGATCCCGCGCAGCTTGCCCTGCCGGCGTGACTCCTCACGGCGCGCGGCGAAGCCCTGGTGGTCCGCCATGTGCAGGCATTGCTCGAGGTTCTTGGGGAAATTGCCGCTGTCGACCGTATAGACGAGGCCGGTCTTATAGGGCATCGCCTCGGGCGGGACGGTGTTGCGCCGGCGCAGCTCGACCGGATCGATCCCCAGCTCGCGCGCGGCGAGATCGACCATGGTCTCGATCATGTAGGCGTTTTCCGGCCGCCCGGCGCCGCGATAATGGCCGGTGAGCTGGGTGTGGGTCATGACCCCGCTCACCTCGACATGGAAAGCCTGCGTCATGTAGGTCGCAGCGAGGCATCCGATATTGGCAAGCGGCGGCCCTGCCGCGCGGTCGGAGGTGTGATAGGCGCCGATATTGGCGTAGGTCTGCACCCGCAGCCCGAGAAATTTCCCGGTGCGGTCGAGCGCGAATTCGGCATCGACGACGTTGTCGCGCGAGTGCTCGTCGGAGAGCAGACCCTCCGAGCGCTCGCAGATCCATTTCACCGGGCGGTCGACCAGCCGCGCCGCCAACGAGACCAGGATATATTCGGGAAACACGTTGCCCTTCATGCCGAACCCGCCGCCGACATTGTCGGCGATGACGCGGATGCGCGTCTCCGGCACCTTGAGAATGCTGGCGAGCACGGCGCGGGTGCGGTTGGGCGCCTGGAGCGTGCAGCGGATGATATAGCGGTCGTCATGCGTGTCGTATTCGGACAGGCAGCCGCGCGGTTCCATGGTGTTGGCGGTGATGCGGTTGATGATCATTCGGTGGCGCACGACATGATCGGCCTTGGCGATGGCGGCATCGACCGCCGGCTTGCTGCCCCATTCCTGATAGAAGGCGACATTGTCCGGGCATTTCTCCCACACCGCCAGCGCGTTCGGGAGGATGGCCTGCTCGGTCGAAGCGATGACTGCCAGCGTCTCGTACTCGACTTCGATGAGTTCGGCCGCATCTTTTGCCGCGTCCACCGTTTCGGCGACGACGAGGGCGACCGCTTCGCCGACGAAGCGCACCTCGCCCCGCGCCAGATGCGGCTGCGGCGCGATGAAGCCGGGCGAGCCGTCCTTGCGCTTGCGCGGCATGCGCGGGATCTGCGGGCCGAGCGCCGTCACCGCCGCATCCTCGCTGGTGAGGACCAGGAGCACGCCGGGCGCTTCCTTCGCCGCGCTCGTGTCGATCGAGACGATGCGCGCATGGGCATGGGGCGAGCGCAGGAAAAAGCCGCGGGTGACGCCGACCAGCCTGACGTCGTCGACATAGCGCCCTTTCCCGCGCAGCAGGTAAGGGTCTTCCTCACGCGGGACCGGCTGCCCGATACCGAATTGGCCCATAACGTTCCATCCTGTCGGGAAATGAGGCGAGCGCTGACGATGCTCTGAGGATATCGCCCGGCGCCAACGGACGCAATCGACCCGCCGGCCTAACGCGGCTTCCAGAACGTGACGATAATCCCGCCCGCGATGATGAGCGCGCCGCCAACCACGATCGGCAGATTTGGCGATGTCCGGAAGGCAATGAAATTGATGACCTGCCACACGACGAAGAGTGTCGCGATATAAAGTCCCGCCACCTGTCCGAATTGAAGCGGCGCCAGATTAACCGCGGTCCCATAGCCCAACAGCAGAGCCGCGCCGGCTAGTACGAGGCCGATGCGCGCGGGCCCAGCGTAGTCATAAATCGATTTTCGGATAAGGGCGTCGCCGCTGACTTCAAGCGTCGTCGCGATCAGGAGAAACGCCAAAGGGTGAATGTTCTGCAGAGCCTTTATCATGCCCGGACCCATACGCTGACGACTGGCGCGAGATCCGCGCCAGCCATTTCTCGATGGAGCATAGTCGGTTCTCGACCCGCGCCGCCATCCCGCGGACGCACGATGCGAGCGGGCTCGCTGGACACCGCAAAGCCCCTTCGCCACAATCGATGCGGTGCGCCGCGGCGGCGTCAAGAGGCCGGCCATGTATGCCTATTTTCTGACCTTCGAGGATGGCGGCGAACGCGCGGCGGAGACGGCCGGTCTGGTCGAGCTTCTGAAGACGACGCCGGGGCTGCGCAAGGGACTGATCTTCACGCCCGAGCGCACCCACGATCCCTATGCCAATGACGGACCGTCGCCGCCGCTGGCACTCGAGCTCTATTTCGACGCGCTTCCGGCGCTCGAGGCCGCGCTCGCATCGCAAGGTCATCTCCAGCGCCTTGCGGACTTGCCCGGCCTGGCCGGGGCGGCCGCGACGCAGCAGGCGATGGTCGCGCGCAACTTTCCGGTGCCAAACCCGCGTTTTGAGACCGCGCCCGGTGCGCTCCCCTGCACCTATCTCGTGCACTACCCGGGTCAGGCGGAGGATCTCAACGCTTGGCTTGCCTATTACATCGGCGAGCATCCGCGGGTGATGGCGCGCTTTCCCGGCATCCGCGAGATCGAGATCTGCACGCGCCTCGATTGGTGCGGCTTCCTGCCCTGGCCGCGCGTTGCCCACATGCAGCGCAACAAGGTGGTCTTCGACAGCGCGGCCGCCCTGACCGCGGCGCTCAATTCACCGGTGCGCGAGGAGATGCGCGCCGATTTCGCCAAGTTCCCGCCGTTCAGCGGCGGCAGCCGTCATCACGCAATGGCGACGCTGACCGTGCTGCCTCAGCTCCGCGCCAGCGCCGCCGGCAACAGCCAGCCATTGCCATAGGGCCGATAGCCCACGTCCTTGCGATAGGCGACGGTGGTGATGCCCTGCAGCAGCGGCATGGCATAACCCTTTTCGACCGCGAACTTGTTGAGGTCGCGATAGCCCTGGATGCGCTTGTCGTAGTCGGTTTCGCTGAACAGCTTGTCGATGATGACGCCGACATCCTCGCTCTTCCAGGCCGAGAACTGCAGCTTGGGATTGAGGATGTAGCCGGTATAAATCTCGGGATCGCCGGTATCGTTGCCCCAGCCGGCATAGAGCGTCGCCTCCGGCATTTTGCCGGAATGGTTGAGCTCGTAATATTGTGCGAGCTCGATGACGTTGAGGTCGGCGGCGATGCCGACCTTCTGCCACATTGCCGCGATCGCGCGCGCCATGTCGAAGTCACTGGCGAAGGCGCCGTTGGTGGTATTGAACTTGATCTTGGCGGGCTTGTCCGGACCGAAGCCCGATTTCCCCAGCAGCGTCTTCGCCATATCGACGCTGTAGGGGAAGGTGAAGCCCTCGACAAAGCCGGGCGTGCCCGGCGGTGCCAGCACCGAGATCGGCTTGGCCACGCCGTTGAAGAACGCCTTGGAGATCGCCGCCTTGTCGATGGCGTGATGCGCGGCCAGTCGCACATTGGCGTCGGTGAAGGCGCCGGTGTTGGCGATCTGCATGATGATGATGTCGGTGATGGGATCGACCCGGCCGGCCGTGCCCGGCATCTTGTCGAGCCGCACCGCCTCGCGCACCGGGATCTGCTTGGTGATGTCGGCGCGCCCGGCCTCCACGGCGGCGACGCGCGCGGTGGGGTCCTTCACCACCTCGATGGTGACGCGCGCGATCTTCGGCGCGCCGCCCCAATAGCGCGGATTGGCTTCGAGCACGATCCGCGCGTCCTGCTGATAGTCCACCAGCCGATAGGGGCCGGAGCCGATGGGCTTGGCGAGGAAACCGTCGTGGCCGACGGATTCGTAGTACTTCTTCGGCAGGATGAAGCTGCCGAGGAAGCCCCACCATTGCGGCGCCGTCGGCATTGGCGCGGAAAGATGCACCACCGCGCGGGTGGCCGAGGTCACCTCGATGTCGGTGATCTTGCGCCAGATGCCCGCGGTCGGCAGCTTGGGGTCCGCCTTCTGTCGCTCGAGGAAGCTGAAGCGAAAATCGGCGGCGGTGAGGGGATCGTCGTTGGAGAACCTGACGCCATCGCGGAACGTCACCTCGATGGTCTTGCCGTCGGGCCCGAGCTTCCATGCCGTCATCACGTTGGGGGCGAGCTTCAAAGCGGCGGTGTAGGTGAGGGGCGAATCGAACACGCTCTTGAAGATCGGCATCGCCATGGGAAAAGTATGCGCCACCGGGTCCCAGCTCGGCACATCGACCGGATAGGCGATGGTGATGCTGCCTTCCTCGACCGCCAGCGCGCGGCGCAAGGGCAGGGCGGCGGATGCGAGGCCCGCTCCTTGCAGCAGCAATCGGCGCGTCAGGGTCATCATGTTTCTTCTCCTTGCCGGGCTCGCGTGGTGACTTTTCCGCAGAGTTCCCTTTATGTTTACCCTATCCTCGCCCTACCGGGGCGGCAAGCCGGATAAGACCAGGGAGGTTTCACCATGCTCGCGCTTGATCGTCGTGCCGTGCTGCGCTTGGCGCTTGCCGAGGCGGCGGTAATGGGCCTCGGCCTGCCCGCCCGGGCGCAGGACAAGGACGCCATCGCCATCGCGTTCTCGACGGACGTTCCGACCTGGGACCCCAATGCGCGCGTCCTCGCCGGGGCGCAGTCGCTCTATAAATGCGTCTTCGATTCCCCGCTCAACCAGGCACCCGATCTTTCGGTGCAGCCGAGCTTCGTCAAGAAGTGGGGCTATCGCGATCCGGCCTTCCTCGAGTTGGCGCTGGAGCTGCGCGAGGATGCGTTCTTCCACAATGGCGATCCCGTCACGGCGGAGGATTTCCGTTACACCTTTTTCGAACGGCCGCGCGCGCCGGTCCCGGCGGGCGGCCAGAAGCTCGATACCAGCTTCATCTGGCGCAAGCTCAAAGACGTCGAGATCCTGTCGCCCACGCGCGTGGTCATGCATTTGAGCGAGGTCATGCCGTCGGCCGAGACCTGGCTCTATTTCATGGCGAGCTACATCGTGCCCAAGCGCTACATGGAGAAAGTCGGGCTCGACGAATTCCTCAAGCATCCGATCGGTTCCGGGCCCTATCGCCTGGTCGATTACGAGCGCGCCTCCCGCATCGTGCTCGAAGGCTTCGACAAGTTCTGGGGCGGCGCGCCCAAGATCAAGCGCGTCACCATCGAGCTGGTGCAGGATCCGTCCGCGCGGGTCGCCGCCATCGAATCCCGCCGCGTCGATCTTGCCGTCGATCTGCCGCTGCGCGAGACAGCGCGCCTTGGCGCGGTGTCCGGCCTCGCCGCCAGCGTCACGCCGATCAGCGACATCATGAACGTGATGGTGACGCATACCGGGCTGTTCGAGCGCGAGGAGATCCGGCTTGCCGCCCATCACGCCATCGACAAGGCGGCGATCTCCAAGGCGCTCTTCGGCGGCAAGGCGGTGCCGATCGACGTTCCCGCCGCCCACCACACGCCGGGATACCCCGAGGACTATCATTTTGCCTACGACCCGGCCAAAGCAATGGCGCTCCTGAAGCAGGCGGGCTACGGCCCCGACCACCCGGCCGAGATCGGCTTCGACACCACCAACGGCAACTTCCCCAACGATTTCGAGACGGCGCAGGCGATCGTGGCGATGTGGCGCAAGGTCGGCATCGCCGCCAAGCTCGAGGTCATCGAGGTGACGAAGTACCAGGAGCTGCTGCGCTCCAACAAGCTGCCCGAGGCGATGATGTACCAGTGGGGCAACACCACCGGCGACCCCGAGATGTACGCGGGCTATCTGCTCGATCCCAAGTCGATCTTCTCCGCCTACAAGAGCGCCGATCTCGGCGAGCGCGTGAGCAAGCTCCTGGTCGAGCCCGATCCGGCCAAGCGTCAGGCCGGATACCGCGACCTCAACATCTATGCGGTCGAGAAGGGCTACATCATCCCGCTGTTCCAGGGCGTGAAGACCGTGGCCTACCAGTCGCGCCTCAACTTCACGAACTACGACAACGGCTGGATCCTGCCGCAAGCCTATTCGCTCAAGGCCTGAGCGGCGGAATGCTCGATTCCGGTTTTGCGATTATCGGCCGGCGCCTCGTCCTGGCCGTGCCGACGCTGTTGGTTGTGTCGGTTCTGGTGTTCGTGGTGCTGCGGCTCATCCCGGCCGATCCGCTGGCAATGTCGCTGCCGCCCAATGTGACGCAGGCCGACCTGGCGGAGATGCGCCAGGAGATGGGGCTCGACCGCCCGATCCCCGTGCAGTACGCGATCTGGCTCGGCCAGATCGTGCGCGGCGATCTCGGCACCTCCATCCAGTTCCGCCGTCCGGTCGCGGGCCTCATCCTCACGGCGCTGCCGACGACGCTCGAGCTCGTGGCGGTCGGTCTGGCGCTGGGCATTCTTCTGGGCATGGGCTGCGGCATCGTCATGTTCGCCTGGCGCGGCACCGTGGCCGAGCATGCCGTCGATCTCGGCAGCACCGTCGTCATGTCGATCCCGGAATTCTTGTGGGCGATCCTGCTCATCCTCGCGCTCGGCGTCGGCTTGCGCTGGCTCCCGTTCATCGGCCGCATCGATCCGCAGGTGACGATCACACCGGTCACCGGGTTTCTTCTCGTCGACACGCTGCTCGCGGGCCGGCCGGCGGCGTTCCTGAGCGCGCTCGCGCATCTGGCGCTGCCGGCGTTGTCGCTGGCGTTGGCGCTGGCGCCGCTCATCATGCGGGTACTGCGCTCCAGCCTCTTCGATACCTATGTCGAGGACTACATCACGCTCGCGCGCCTGCGGGGCTTGAGCGAGCGTCGCATCCTCCTGCGTCACGCGCTCAAGAACGCCGCCTTGCCGACAGTGAGCCTGATCGGGGTGCAGGCGGGGTTCATGTTCGGCGGCACACTGCTGGTCGAGGTCATCTACACCCTTCCGGGGATCGGCAATCTCATGGTCCAGGCGCTGCGCAACCACGACCTGCCGCTGATCCAGGGCATCGCGCTCGTCTATTGCGTCATCGTGCTGATCATCAATACCGTGGTCGAGATCGCCTATCTCGGCCTCAATCCCAAGCTGCGGCGGGCATGATGCGGCTGCCGCCTGCGGCTGCCCGCGCGCTCGGCGAGCCCCGCGTCGCCGTCGGCGGCGCGCTCATGCTGCTCATTCTCCTCGTCGCCATTTTCGCACCGGCGCTGGCGCCGCATCCGCCCAATGCGCAGGACCTTCTCAACACGCTGCTGCCGCCGGCATGGAGCCAGGGCGGCGATTGGAGCTTCCCGCTCGGCACCGACAGCCTCGGGCGCTGCATCCTGTCGCGCCTCATCTATGGCGCGCGCGTGGCGATGAAGGTGGCGATCGTGGCGGCGCTGGGCGCGGCGCTTCTGGGCAGCACGCTGGCGCTCATCGCCGGCTATTTCGGCGGCTGGCCCGATTGGATCATTGCGCGCGCCGTCGATGTCTGGATGTCGTTCCCGCCGGTGATCCTGTCGCTCATTCTCATGGTCGGGTTCGGCGCCGGCCTCGACAACGTCATCCTCGCCATCGTCATCGTCGATTGGACGCGGTTTTGCCGCGTCGTGCGCGCCGAGGTGATGACCGTGACAAAACGCGACTACATTCCCGCGGCGCGGCTCGCCGGCTTCACCCATCTCCAGGTCATCGTCAAGGAGATCCTGCCGGCGGTCACGCCGCTGCTCCTCACGCTCGTCAGCATCGAGATGGGGATCGCCGTGGTGGTCGAAGCGATCTTGTCCTTCGTCGGCCTCTCGGTCGAGCCCGACGTTCCGGCGTGGGGCGTGATGATCGCCGATGCGCGGCAATACATGTATCAGGCGGCGTGGGGGCTGATCGTGCCGGTACTCGGCATCTTTCTCACCGTGCTCGCGGCGAATCTCCTTGGCGACGGGCTGCGGCGCAGCCTCGATCCGCGCCTGGCGCAACGCCTCGTCGTCGTGCGCTGATGCTGCTCGAGATCGCCGGGCTCAGCGTGACCGTTCCGCTCGCCAGTGGCGATGTCGCGGTGCTGCGCGACATCGATCTCACGCTGGCGCCGGGGCGCATTCTCGGGCTCGTCGGCGAATCCGGCGCCGGCAAGAGCATGATCGGGCGCGTCATCGCCGAGCTTCTGCCGCAGGGCTTTGCGGTCGCGGCGCGCCGGCTCGAATTCCAGGGGCGCGACCTGCGCGCGCTCACACCGGCCGGGCGGCGCGCGCTCCTGGGCGACCGCATCGCCTTCGTGCCGCAGGAGCCGCTTTCGGCGCTCAATCCGGTCCTGACCATCGGGCGGCAGTTCGCTGAGCATCTGGCGCGCCTCGGCGTTCCGGCGCACGCGCGCCGCCAGCGCGCCGCCGCGGCGCTCGCGGAGGTGCGCCTCGTTCCGGCCGAGGCGGTGCTCGAGCGCTATCCGTTCCAGCTTTCGGGCGGGATGTGCCAGCGCGTCCTCATCGCCATGGCCTTCACCAGCGATCCCGCCCTCATCATCGCCGACGAGCCCACCACCGCGCTCGATGTCACGACCCAGGCGCATATCGTGACGCTGATCCGGGCATTGCAGCGCGCGCACAATACCGGCCTGCTCTTCATCACCCATGACCTGCGCCTGGCCGCGCATCTGTGCGACGACGTGGTCGTGCTCTATGCCGGCGATGTCGTCGAGCGCGGGCCGGCGAAGGTGGTCTTTCGCGCGCCCCGCCATCCCTATACCAGCGCCCTGAAGCGCGCGACGCCGGCGCTCGAAGGAGAGCGGCACCGCCTTGCGTCGCTGCCGGACGTGATGCCGGGGATCGCGGCCTTGGGGGCTTTGCCGGGTTGCCGCTTCGCCACGCGCTGCCCCATCGCCGATCCCGCCTGCGCTGCGTCGCTGCCGCCGCTCGTGGAAATCGCCGCCGGGCATTGGGTCCGCTGCACGCCCTTCTGCCGCGACGGCGGGAGCGCGGATCACGACGACGCGGCGGCGCCCCGCCCGTTGCAAGCTGCGACCGTGGCCCCGTCGCTCCTCCGTCTCGAGCACATCGGCAAGACCTATGGCAGCCGCCGCGCCGCCACCGTCGCGCTCGGCGGCATCGGCTTCGCCATCGGGCCCGGCGAATCCGTCGGCATCGTCGGCGAGAGCGGCAGCGGCAAGAGCACGCTCGCGCGGCTTGTCATGGGCCTGGAGCCGCCGAGCGAAGGCCGCATCACCCTCGACGGCATTGACGTGACGCATCCCGAGAGCGCGTGGCAGCAGCGCATCCGGGCGATGCAGATGATCTTCCAGGATCCGGTCTCCGCGCTCAATCCGCGCCGGCGCGTCGCCAACCTGGTGACGCAGGCGCTCGAGGCCAAGAGCAATTGGCAAAGCCGCGCCGAGCGTCAGGCCCGCGCCATCGCGCTCCTCAGCGCGACCGGCCTGCCGGAAGAGCTCGGTCCCCGCTTTCCGCCGCAACTGAGCGGCGGCCAGCGCCAGCGCGTCAACATCGCGCGTGCGCTCTGCGCCGAGCCCCGGCTCCTGGTCGCCGACGAGATCGTGTCCGGCCTCGATGTCTCGATCCAGGCGCAGATCCTCAACCTGCTCCTGCGTCTGCGGCAGGAGCGGGGCGTGGCGTTGCTGTTCATCTCGCACGATCTGTCGGTGGTGCGCTATCTCTGCGACCGCGTGCTGGTGATGCAGGGCGGCGCGATCGTCGAGGATGGCCCGACCGACCGCGTCTTCGCGGCGCCCTCGCATCCCTACACACGCGCGCTTATCGCCGCCGTGCCGCCCGACGACATCGACCGGCCCTGGCCGGACGCGCCTACGGTGGGCTGACGCAGTTGACGAGCCTGCCGTCGCGCAGATAGGCGACCGCGGTCTCGACCGCCTTGCGTCGCATGTCAGCGATCGCGTCGCGGCTCAGGAACGCGGCGTGCGGGGTGAGGATCAGCCGGCCGCGCAGCCACGGCGCGTCCTGGGCCAGCGCCTGGAACAGGGGATGGGCAGGATCGGGCGGCTCCTGCGGCAGCACGTCGAGACCGGCGGCGGCGAGATGGCCGCTGCGCAGCGCCTCCGTCACCGCATCGAGATCGATAAGGCCGCCGCGCGCGGTGTTGACGAGGATGGCGCCGGGCTTCATCGCGGCGAGACGGCGCGCATCGATGAGGCCGCGTGTCTGCGGCGTCAAGGCGGCGTGAAGGCTGACGATGTCCGCGTCAGCAAGTCCCACCTCGAGCGTGTCAAAGCGGCGGAAATCGCCCGCGCCCGCCACGGGATCATGAAAACCGACATCGATGTCGAGCGCGGCGGCGCGGCGCGCCACCGCCCGCCCGATCCGGCCGAAGCCGACAATCAGCATCCGCGCGCCGGCAAGCCGCCGCACCGGCGCCGGAAAATTCCGCCAATCCCAGCCGCGCGCGGGCTCGGCTGCGATGCGGCGGTGGAATTCGACGATCCCGCGGGCGAGCGCGAGCAGGAGGGCGATGGAATGGTCGGCGACCTCGCCGATGCCGTAATCGGGCACGTTGCACACGGGAATGCCGCGCGCGGCAAAGGCGGCGAGATCGACATTGTCGCAGCCGACACCGGCGCGCACAAGGATGCGGCAGCGCGCGAGCCGCGCCGCCAGCGCCGCGTCATAGCCCATGCGGTGATAGGCGACGACCGCTTCGGCCGCTTCCCATTCCGCCGCCGCTACGTCGTCGGGCCGTGCTGCGCGGCGCACCACGAGCGCGAACGGCGCCGCCGCCGCGCGCTCGAGCGCGTGGTCATCGTCGAACGCCGCGTCCGGGATGAGGATGCTCACGCCGCCGCGGTCAGTTGCGGTAGCCGGGGTCGAGCCGGTCGAGCTTGCGCAGGAGGCCCGGCCATTCGAGCTGGGCCGGCGTCATTGGATAGGACCAGAGCTGGCGCGCGGCCTTCTCGGCCACGTCCTCGTCCGGCACGCGATAGCCGCCTTTCGCAGCCATCACGTCCATCTGCACGCGGCAGGCGAGCTCGAGCTGGTACATCAGGCTGAATGCCTCGGCGCAATCCCGCCCGCAGGTGAGGAGCCCGTGATTGCGCAACACCATCGCCTTGTGCGCGCCGAGATCGCGGATGAGGCTGTCGCGCTCGGCGAGATCGAACGCCACGCCCTGGTAGTCGTGATAGGCGAGGCGGTTGTGATAGATCATCGCCTTCTGGGACAGCGGCAGGAGTCCGCACTCGAGCGCCGACAGCGCCATGCCGGCGCGCGTATGCGTGTGGATCACGCAATTGATATCGGGACGCGCGGCATGGATCGCGCTGTGGATGGTGAAGCCCGCCTCGTTGACGTGCGCGCCCTGGGGCGAGATGACCTTGCCGTCGAGGTCGATGCGCACCAGTGCCGAGGCGGTAATCTCCTCGAACATGGTACCGAAGGGGTTGATGAGGAAATGCTCCTGCGGTCCAGGAACGCGCGCGGAGATATGGGTATAGACGATGTCGTCCATGCCATAGAGCGCGACCAGGCGATAGCAGGCGGCCAGCGCCACCCGCGTCTCCCACTCCTCGGAGCTATTGGTGAGCGGATTTTGGTGCGACGCGGCGGTTTGCGGCATGGGGGCCTCGGGCGGCTGGGGTGCAGGAAGAATACGCGCGCTCAGGCCGCCGGCGCCAGCGCCAGGACCCGCAAGGGGCTGCCGCTGCCCTTGCTGGATCTTGAGCGGCGGGCAGATGATGACGCTGCCGGTCGCCGGCAGCAGGTCGAGGTTGGTCAGGCACTGCAGGCCATAGCGCCCGGTGCCGTGCATGAGCGAATGGCACGGATAGGGCGGGCGCAAGTGCTGCGCCTGGCCGGCGTCGGTGCCGATCGCCTCGCCGCCGAAGCCCAGCACGTCGCGCTCGTCGATGAGGAACTGCACCGCCTCGGCCGAGGGACCCGGGCGTATGCTGGCCGGTCTCGTCGAAGTTCTGATACTCGATCGGGATCGGTGCGCTTCGACCAGTCGGTGCGCATCAGCACCCAGGCGCGCGGCGGGATGCGGCCGTGCGCGGCCTCCCAGCGCCACGATGAAGGGGACGGTCAGCAGGAAATCGGCATCGGCCGCCGCTTGGCTCGGCGCAGTCGATGACGCAGGCCGGCGCGACGAGATGCTCCACCGGCATCGTGTCGACCGTGTTGTTCGGCAGGTTGCTGCCCGGAGATCCAGTGGATGGGCGCGTCGAAATGGGTGCCCGTGTGCTCGCCGCAGGAGAAGTTGTTCCAGTACCAGCTCGGGCCGCGCTCGTCGTAGCGCGAGATCTCCTCGCGGCGGAACGGCCAGCACTGGCCCATCTCGGGCGGCAGCACGATGGGCGGCATGTCCGGCGACAGCGTCTGCGTAAGGTCGATGACGCGGATGCGGCCGGCGGCGAGATCGGCGACGAGGTCGCCCAGCGTGCCGCCGCCTTCGCTTACGGTGTCCATGGGACTGTCTCCTCAGGGATCAGTGGCAAGCTCGCGTTCGAGCGCCTTGGGGTTGTCGCGCCAGCGCGCGAGCCATTCCTGCGCGATGTCGCCGGGATAGACGTCCTCGACGCCGTCCTTGAGCGCGCGCGACGATGCGCGGTGGCGAGCGCAGCGGGCGACAGCTTGGGCGGCAGGATGAGCTGGTTCCATTCGTCGTCGATCGGGCCGGGGAAGAGGTTGATGACGCGGATGCCGGCCGGCTGCATCTCGGCGCGCAGGCATTGCGCCAGCGACAGCGCCGCGGCCTTCGACGCCGAGAAGGTGCCGTGCGGCGGGATAATTGGAGAGCGCGAAGATCGAGACAGCAGGTTGACCCAGGCGACGGCGCCGGTGACGCCGTCGGCGCCGCGCGCCGCGCATCACCGGGCCGAATTCCTGCGCCAGGCGCAACAGACCGAAATAGTTCACGTCCATCTCGGCGCGCGCCACTTCGATGCCCGAGCGCGCGGCGATGCCGAAGGCGCGATGATATTCCGCGGTGTTGACGAGGATGTCGATCTTGACGCCGATCTCGCCGGCAAGCTCGCGCACCGAGACGCGCATCGGTGACGTCGAGCGGCACCAGCGTCACCTGCGGGATGGTCTTCAGCCGATCGAAGCCGGGGAATTTCTTCCACGGTTCGGCATAGCCGACCCACACGATCTCGGCGCCGGCCTCGACCAGCTTGTCGACGATGGCCTGCCCGACCGCGGTCTTGCCGTCGGTGACCAGCACCTTGCGGTAGCGCGGGTCGCAGGTCATCTCGCGCAAGTGGTTGTCGTCGGCCATGGTCGCTTCTCCTTCGGCCGGCAGCGCCGACCAGCACCGCCTGGCCGGCGCGGTCGAGGCGTTCGCCGACGCGCACCCGCACCGGCGGCGCCGGCGCAATCGCCATGCACATGCGCCACCACGGTGGGGCCGCAATCGAGCCGCACCAGCCCCAGCCGCCAGGGCGCGCGCTCGCGGAAATAGAGCTCCTGGCTGATATGGATGCGCGTGTCGGCGATGAGCTCGCCCGCGCCGTCTGAACGGCCGCCACGCGAACCGGTCGCAGAGGCAGCGATGACACGCCTCGCGCGGCGGGATACTGCACCGCGCCGCAATCGCTGCACACCTGCAGCTCGAGGCGGCCGCGCGCCGCGGCGCCGGTGAGGCCCAGGGCGACGCGGCTGCGCGCACCCGGCGGCAAGGTCGGCAGCCGCGTGCGCAGGACCGGGTTCTTGCGCTGGGGCCGCGGCGGTGGTGCGCTCATGCGATGCCCTCGCGCGCGAGAATGGCCGCGCTGGTACAGACGCCGCGATCGTAGTTGATCATGCCGAAGCCGGTGACCAGCGCCGATGCGCGCATCGCGGCACTGGCCGCCCCAGCGCCGCGTCGGTGAGCTGCCGGACCGCCTCGGTCAGGCCGAGATAGCCGCCGCCGGCGCCCGCCTGCCCGACCGAGAGCTGCCCGCCCGAGGTGTTGAGCGGGAAGCGAGCCGTCGACCGTGAGATCATGCGCGCGCACGAAGGCCGGGCCCTCGCCCTTGGCGCAGAAGCCCAGATCCTCGATCTGCATCATCGACGATCACGGGATAGTCGTCATAGGTCTCGACGAAGTCGATGTCGCCGGCGCCGATGCCGGCCTGGGCATAGAGCTCGTCGCGGTCCTGCGCCCAGCCGCCGCGGAACTGCATCGGGATCGTCGCGGAAGGCGTTGTGGCGCTCGATCGTGGCGAGCATGCGGGCATGGCGCAGGCCGAGCTCCGCGGCGATCTCCCGGCGCATGACCAGGAGCCCTTCCGCGCCGGCGCAGGGCATGACGCAGTCGAACAGCCGCATCGGATCGGCGATCGGCCGCGCCGCCAGATACTCCTCGAGCGTCAGCGGCTTGCGCAGCAGCGCATGGGGGAAGCTCAGCGCGTTGGCGCGCTGCGCCACGCAGATCTTGCCGAAATCCTCCGCGCGCGCGCCGATAGCTGCGCATGTAATAGGCGGTGAGCAGCGCGAAGCTCGCATTGGCGCCGCCGGCGCCATAGGGATAGACGGCATCGCTGCGCGAACACGCTGAAATTCGCCGAGCGTGCGCCGGAACGTGTCGGGATGGTTGGTGTCGGCGGCGATGCAGGCGACGATCTCGGCATCGCCGCACTGCACGGCGCGCGCGGCGCGGCGCAGCGCGACGATGCCGCTCGCCCCGCCCATGGGAATGTTGTCGAGCCAGCGCGGCGCCAGGCCCAGATGCTGCGTCAGGCCGACCGCCGTATCCGGCCCCAGCGTGAAGCTCGAAAAGCACAGACCGTCGATCCGTGCCTTGGCGATGCCGGCGCTGCGCAAGCAATGCGGCCAAAGCGCGGCCCGCGAACCAATGCGCGCCGCGAATGGAATAGCGCACATAGGGCACCGTGATCGGCACGGCCAGAACCACGCCTTCATAGGATGTGCGTGGGTGCGCCATGATCGGGGCTCAGGCCGGTACGGCGGTCATGAGCTGGTGCCAGGCGCGGTAGAAATTCCGCATCAGCCGCTCGTCGTTGCCGTCTTCCAGATCGTGCGTGCCGCTCTCGTCGGCGCCGGTGCGATAGCCGCGCAGCAGGCTGACCCATTCGTTGCCGGGCGCGTGGAGCGAGCGCTGGATGCCCTCGAACACGTGAAAATCGTCATGCGCGATCACCGACATCGGCGAGAAGACCAGGCGGTTGTACATGACGGTGCGGGCCAGCAGCGCGTCGGGCGCGCCTTTGGGCACAAGCGCCCAGATCTCCACGAGCGTCCGGTCCGCCGCCAGCGGGCGCAGCACCCGCACGGTCTGGGGCGAGCCTTTGAAGGCAAGGCTCGGGAAGAACACGGTGTTTTGCGGCGAAAACGCCAGGATCGCCTGGGCATGTTCCGGCCCGTGCACGCCCGCGAGTGCCGCCTCGTATTCGGGCAGGGGCGAGTATCCGCTGTGCAGGCTCGCCTTCGTGCCAAGGATGGTGTGGCCGTTGGGAAAGACGCGGGCGCCGGATTTGCTGAAGAACGTATAGTTCACGCCGAACGGCAGAAGCTGCTCCAGCGCGGTTGCGGGCGCGTTCTCGTTGGACATTATCTTGCCGACCGTGCCGGCCGCCTGGGCTGCCAATTCGTGCGTGGAGATCGGATGCACGGGATCGACGATGTTTTCCAGATAGATCTTCCAGTTGCAGCGCACGAGGCTGCGCAAGGGCGCGCCGGCGATGACGAGCTCGCCCAGGGGCGCGCGCTCGGCCAGATTGTCGAGCGTCGCCAGCACATCGCCGAACCAGGCGCGGAAATCCGGACCCTCGGTCGCTCAGGCGGGCGAAGACGAAGCCGTGACAGGTCTCGACCGCGCCGGCGAGCCTGAGGCCCGTTCCGGCCGGACTTTGCGCCAGCCGCGCCGGCTCGTAATCCGCCTTGAGCGGCACCGACAGCAACCGCCCGTCCGTCGCATAGGTCCAGGCGTGATAGGGACAGCGGATCGCGCGCCCGGTATTCCCGCACCGCTCGCTCAGGACCTCGGCGCCCTTGTGGGCGCAGCGGTTGATGAGCACCCGGATCGAGGCATCGCTCTGCCGCACCATGATCACCGGGCAGGTGCCGATGGTGGTGGTCAGGAAATCGCCGGGCGCCGGCACCTGGCTCGCGTGGCCGACATAGACCCAGCTTTGCCGGAACAGGCGCTCGTCTTCGAGCGCGAAGACTTCGGGATCGACATAGACATCGCGATGCACCCGATCGGGCTCGATCAGCGCTTCGACAGCCAGGGGATCGTCGCGATATCGCGCCATCAGCCCTCAGCCCTGCCGCCGCTTGAGCGGGCGCGTGTCGATGCAGCCGGGCGTTCCCGGCAGGTCGCGCGCGCGGGCCTTGAGCTCGGCACGCTGCACCTTTTGCGTTGCGGTCAACGGCAGCGCCGCCACGAACGCGAGCCACCCCGGTACCTTGTAGTAGGCGAGCTCTTCGCAGCGCGAGGGCCACGATCGCGCGGGCGATCTCCGGCATGCGGTCGGGCGCGATCGTCTCGCGCGGGATGACGCAGGCCAGGACCTCCTCGCCGCGAAGATCATCCGGCGTCGGCGCGACCGCGACCTCGCGCACCATCGGGTGGCGGCGCAGGACGGTCTCGACCTCGACCGCGGAGATGTTCTCGCCGCTGCGCCGGATCGAGGTTTTTCTTGCGGTCGACGAAATGGAGGTCGCCGTCGGCGTCGCGACGGACGATGTCGCCGGTATGAAACCAGCCGTCGCGCCACGCCTCGCTGGTCGCATCGGGATCGCCTGAGATATTCGGTGAAGAACCCGGCGCGCGCGTCAGGGCCGGCGGCGCGCACGAGCATTTCGCCCGGCATGTCCGTGCCGGCCGCCCGTCCGTCTTCGTCGACAAGGCGCACCTCGACCTGAGGCTGCGGGCGCGCCGAAGCATTGCGTGCCGATCTTGCGTGGCTCGTGGCTGGCGATGACGACCGCGCCGGCGCCGGTCTCCGTCATCGCCCAGGCTTCGATCAGGGGAAAGCCGAAGCGCGCCTCGAAGGCTTCATGGTGGCGCTTGTCCACCCCGGCGCCGAATCCGAAACGGATGTGGTGAGCGCGATCGCCGGCGCCCGGCTCGGCGCTCAGCAGCAGCGACGGCATGATGCCGAGATAATGCACGATGGTGGCTTCGCTCTCGCGCACGCTGTCCCACCAGCTCCGGGGATGGAAGCGATCGAGCGGAATGATGCACCCCCCGCGCAGGATCATCGCCATGGTCGAACACGCCATCGCGTTCATGTGCACCATCGGCAGCGGCGTCAGCAGACGCTCCGCTCCGGGTTCCAGACGGCAGAGGCCGCCGACGCCACCGTACCAGCGTCCGCAGTTCAGGAAGTACTCATTGGCCAGCACGCAGCCCTTCGGCCGCCCGGTCGTGCCGGAGGTGTAGAGCAGCGCGCATTCGGCGCACGGCGCCGGTGTCGCGACGCGCGCGGGCAGGGGGCAGGGGTGAGCCGGCAACGCTCTCCGCTTCGTCCGCGGCAACGACGAAGCGCCGGCCCGTTCGCGCCGCCGCCGCGGCCAGAACCGGCAGGTGACGCTCCGTGCCAACCGCCAGCGCGATTTCGCTGTGCGTGACAAGGTAGTCGAGTTCCGGTGCGCGCAGTTCGGCATTGAGCGGCACCACGCTCACGCCAAGCGCATTGAGCGCCAGCCAATGCAGAAAGAACGCCGGCCGGTTCTCGAGCATGAGGCCGGCCCGGTCGCTGGGGCCATAGCCGGCAGCGCGATAGCGCGCGCGGAGGGCGGCAACCGCCTTGGCCGCGGCGGCATAGGTGATCGGGCCGGCGGCGATGTCATAAATGCCGGCGGTCTCGCGCAGGATGTGGAGGAACGGCCGATCGGCCCACTGCGATGCCGCCGACTGGAACGCCTCCGCGACGCTTCCGGGCATCATGATCGGCTCATAGGAAGAGCTGGATTCCCGGCAACGCGGCATCGCAATTCAACAGGTTCACCCGCTTCAATCTGATCCTCAGCTTGCCGCCGTCCTGGACCAGGTGATGGATGGCGGTGCCCACATACATCTGCTGGGCGTCGCCGCACGCTTCGGTGTAGTGGAAGGCGGTGCGCGTGACCCACGCCTCGCCGATGGGGTCGTCCACTTCCGGCGTTTGCAGCAGATGCTGGCTACGGCTCGGCGGCCGCTGCGAATGGGGGGCGTGCTTCAAGCGTTCGATGCGGATGCGCAGCAGCAGCTTGTCCTCGTAGGCGAGCGAGGTGTGGTGGATGCCCTCGGACTGGTCGAAGGTCAGCGGCACCCAATAGAGGCCGTCCTCGGCAAAGAGATCGTACCATTCGTCATAACGCCTCTCATCGAGGAGGCGCGCCTCGCGAACCACGAATCGAATGATCGCCTGTTCGTCGCCAATCATGCCCCGATTCTACCGAAGGTGGGCACTGGCGTCGACCGCGGCGTCAGCGGCGTCCTGAGTTAGTTGATCCTGTGCCTTCAGCCGGGTCGCGGCGCGGGTATAGCCGCCGTCGCCGCCATCGACGAAGTGCGTGTGCCGGCCATCGGTGGGCGAAACGACGAGGCAGGTCATCACCGCGTGGTCGGAAACATGCATGCCATAGCGCAGGGTGCCGCTTTGCGCGCGCTCGTCGAGATAGGCCCGCACCGCGTCGACGCGGCCGGCGGGACAGTCGAACACCACCGACAGGCTTTCATCGGCGCGGGCGAAATCCACCGCGCCCGCTTCGACCTCGCCGATATAGCGGGTGGCATCGAAGCTGCCGAGCCTCAGGCGGAAGCGCATCACGACATAGGCGAACAGCGTCTCCAGCGCGATCGCCACGGTGACGAGCGCCAGTGGCCGGCTTCCCCGGCGCGCCTGCGCCTCGCGCAGCAGTCCCTTGGGCGGCCAGCGCGGCTTGAGCGCGCCCGGGCTGACCGCGTTGAGGCTGGGCACGCCGGCGATGCGCGCGAGTGCGGCATGCACCGCTCCGTGATCGGCGCAGCGCAGCACCAGCGCCACCATGCGCCCGCGCGCCGCCTTCACCGGTGTCCAACGGCACGACAAGCCCGTGAGATCGGGCGCCGCCCCGTCATCCTCCGCGTCCCCGATCGCCGCCAGCGCTGCGAGCGCGGGGTCGCCCCGGCCCTTGGCCGCCCGTTCCATGAGGTCGATGCCGCCGCCGCGAAACACGGCATAGGCGCTGCCGGGGGAGGGCTCGTAGCGCCCCACCAGCACGGCGGCGCCGCGCTCCGCCAAGGCCGCCACTTGCACCATGGCGATGCGCAGATCGAGGCCGAAGGCGCGGGCGGCAAAGCCGCGGGTGCGGGCCAGCACCTGCCGCGCCGCCGCCGCATCCTCGGGCGGCACCAGCGCCACGGCGCCGTCGCCGCCGAATTGATAGGGGATGGCGCCGCAGAGATTGACCAGCGCCGCGATCATGGCGGCGGCGGCGAAGTTTACGTCCGCGTGCCGGCCCGCGGCGACCGCGTCGGTCGAGCCTCGGATATCGGAGAAGGCAAGCCACCAGTGCGACGGCGCCGGCACGTAATGGCCCTCCTCGAGCGCGCCGGCGGCGGAACGGATGGGCGCGAGCGTGTCATAGAAGCTGGTGCGCTCGGGCATCTGCGGTGCGGCCAGGGATGGCCGGCCGGTCAGAAGGCGCGAATACGCGCGAGGAAGCGCCGGACTGCCGCCATCGGCCGCTCGCCGAGCAGGGCTTGGTGGCGGGTTTTTTCGCGCGGCGGCGGCGGGCGGATGGCGTTTCCGATCACCACGCCAACCCCGAGGTCCTCGCGCGTGCGCTCGAGCACGTCGAGGACGAGGGCGTGCGAGGTCAGCCAGCTATCGTTGAATTTCTCGATCTGGTGATAGGCGTGGCCGGTCACTTCGCGAATGGCCCGAAGAATGGGCCCATAAAGGTAAAGCTCGGCATCGGCCTCGCGGACGGCGCCCAGAATGCACAGGCGGCCGTCCTCGGTCCTGAGCTTGCCCTTGCACCAGCTCTCCTGCTCGTTCAGGAGATCGATGACGCGGTCGATCCTAGCGATTGCTTCCAGCCGGAACTGCTGGTGGACCGGATCGAAGGGCATGGTCTCTTCCTCGGGGATGGCGCCCATCCGCCCGCCGGGGCGGCAACCGCGATAGTGCTACCGAAGCCAGTCCCAAGCAACGATCGATGGCGGCGGGCGGTCAGGGGGCCGCGTCGGCGCCGATGTCGTGCAGCCAGGTGGTGACCGTCCGGTCAAATTCGTCCGGCTTCTCGAAATAAGCGGAGTGCCCCGACTTCGCGATCTCCACCAGGCGCGATCCCGGAATTTGCGCCTGCACGCGGCGCACGATCGCCGGCGGAAACAGCACATCCTCGTCACCGACGATGAAGAGCGTCGGCACGCCCGTCTTGGCGAGCTCCTCCACCGTGCGGGTCGGCGGCCGCCCGGTCATGGTGCGCAGGCCGACGCTGTTGAAACTCGCGAGCTCCGTATAGAGCGTTGCCATGATCGGCCGCTCGCGCCGGGTGGTTATCCCCAGCACGCGCTCGACCTGCGGCAGGTTCGCCGTTCGCGCCGACAGCTCCCGCATCTCCTCCTGCAGCGCATCCGGCAGCGCAAATCCCACCAGGGTATCGGCCATGACGAGCGCGCGGACGCGATCGGGATGGCGGCAGGTGAACTCGAGGCAAGTGCCCCCGCCCATCGACTGTGCGACGAGAAGGGTCTTCTCGATCTTTTCCGCTGCGAGCAGCGCCTCGAGATCTCCGACGAAGCCGGCGCGGCCAAACCCTTCGGCATCGTTGGAATTCCCGAACCCGCGTGCATCCGGCACGATCAGGCGGAACTGGGTGGCAAGGCTGTTGATCTGGCGGAACCAGCTCGCGTGATTGCCGCCCGCGCCATGGCAGAGGACCATGTTTGGCCCGTTGCCGTGAACCTCGTAATAGAGGCGGCTGTCGCCGTTCGTTGCCCAAGCCATGTGATCGCCGTCCTTCCCGGTCGCGTCCGCTGATCATCCCGCGGGTTGGCGGAATGTCAACGATGCGCGCGTCGAGCGTCAGCGAATGAACGCATCGGTATAGAGTCCTTCATAGGACGTAAGCTGTTCTGCGGGCTGCATCAGCCCGGCCTCGACATTGAGACGATCGGCGTTCCTGAGCGCCTCGACCTCGACGACGGGACGGGCGGGCGTGCCCGCGCGTACCATGTCGAGCGCGTGCGCCAGCACGGCCTCACTCACGCCGTTATAGCGTTTCTTGATCAGCGCCAGCGTCTCCACAGGATGGTCGCGAATGAACTGATCCGCAAGGACCACGGCATGCCCCATCTTCATGCAGATCGGGCCATGCTCGGCGCAATATTGCGGACGCGTCACCACGAGGCTGAACGCGATGGGCGTCAGGTCGGCCGGGTCGCCCTTGACGCCGCTTGCCACCGCGACGGCCGCGCCCTCGTCCTCGAGCTGTTGCGGCCAGGGCGCGCCAGCAACGAAGCCGTCGATTGCGTTGCGGCGCATCGCCGCGAGCATGTCGGCGGGCTGCATCGGTGTCACGCGAATTTCGTCGGGGTCGAAGCCGCCGGCATGGGCGATGACGCGCAGGTAGGAATGGACGAGCGAGTTGATGCTGTCGACCGAGATCGTCCGGCCGCGCAGCACCTGTGCGCGCAATGCCAGCGGTGCGGTCGGATCGAAATGCCCGGCCGCAGCGATGTCCGTGCGCACGACCACCTCGACCGTCGGCCGGTTCAGCGTGGAGGCAATGGCGAGAAGCCGCTGCCCCCGTGCCGCCGCGCGGTTGAACGTGACCCCGCTCGAGAAGGTGAAATCGGCGCTTCCGGCGATGACCGCATTGATGGCACCGACGCCGGGGATGTAGGCGATGCTGACATCGAGCCCTTGACCGCGCCAGAGCTGCTCGTCCTCGGCGACGAAAGCGGCGAGGCCCGTGATCCACGATCCCGGCATCGCCAACACGGCATGGTCGGCCGCTGCCGCTGCGCTATACATGAAGAGCACGACGAGCCCGAAAATCGCGGCCATGAGGCACGATTTTACCGCCGCGATCGGTCGCAAGGTTTCGCACTTTGTCATGATCATCTCGTGATGGGTGTCCAATGGCACAGGCGCGGCGCCCGTCATTAGGTAAGCCGTCCTTCCCGTGCAAGCGCCGCGTCGCTGCCGAGCTTGCAGAGCGGCGGGAGCCCGATCATTGTTGGCGGCATCGGAGCGCGCTGGCGCAACGCGCGTTCGATCGCGACAGGGGGAAGGCATGCGTTATTCGGGTCTGCGGAACGCCGCAATCGCGTCCATCGTCGTCGCGGCATTGGCGCTGGGGGCAGGCGTCGCCGGTGCTCAATCTGCGCCGACCAACTCGGCACCCGATCCCTATAAATCGATCACAGGCTGGGCAAAGCTGCCGGAGGGGCGGAACTGGGGATCGACCAGCGCCGTCGCCATCGATCGCGACGGTGTCAGTGTCTGGGTCGCCGAGCGCTGCGGCGGCAACACCTGCGCCGGATCGAATCTGCCGCCGATCCTCAAATTCGATCCGTCCGGCACGCTGGTGAAGAGCTTCGGCGCGGGCCTGTTCGACTTTCCGCACGGCATCTACGTCGACAACAACGACAACGTGTGGGTGACCGACGCCCAGGGCAAGGACGGCAAAGGCCAGCAGGTCTTCAAGTTCAGCCCGGACGGGAAATTGCTGCTGACGCTCGGCAAGGCGGGTGTCGCCGGGGACGGTCCGGACACCTTCAATCAGCCATCTTCCGTCCTCGTCGCCCCCGACGGCGACATCTTCGTCGGCGACGGGCATGGCGGCGATTCCAACGCGCGTATCGTCAAGTTCACCAAGGACGGAAAGTTCATCAAGACCTGGGGCAAGAAGGGCACGGCGCCGGGCGAGTTCGATACGCCGCACGCGCTGGCGATGGATTCGCGCGGACGGCTCTTCGTCGGCGACCGCAACAACAACCGCATCCAGATCTTCGATCAGGACGGAAAATTCCTCGACGCGTGGACGCAGTTCAGCCGTCCGAGCGGCATCTACATCGACCAGAAAGACAACATCTACGTCGCCGATTCAGAGTTCGGAATCGGTCGCCAAGAACCACGACGGCTGGAAGCGGGGCATCCGCGTCGGCAACGTCAGGGATGGCGTGGTGACGGCCTTCATTCCCGACCCGGTCGAGCACGCCACCACGACGAGCGCCGCCGAAGGCGTTGCCGCCGATGCGAACGGCATTATCTATGGCGCCGAAGTCGGCCCGAAACGGGTGATGAGGTACGTCACGGAGTAGGGCGCGGCACCGCCGGCGCGCGATCGAGGTCGCGCACCGGCCGGTCGCTGCAGTCACTTGCCGAGATTGACGATCTCGACCCGCCGATTGTCCGGGCTTTCGGGGTTGGCCGGGTCGAGCAGATTGTCCGGTCCTTTACCCGCCGCACCGAGCCGATTCGCGGCGATATGGTCGGTATTGATCAGGTATTCCCGCACGGACTCGGCGCGGCGCTTGGACAGCGCGATATTGTACTCGCGGCTGCCCGTGGTGTCGGTATGACCTTCGAGCATGAAATGATAATTGGCGAGCTGATCCGACTTCATCGCCGTCCCAATCTGTTCGACCAGCTTTGTCGCCTCGCTCGACAGTTCCGCGGAATTAAGCGCAAACTTGATATCGACGGCGACCGCCGGAGCGGCGGCCTTTTCTTCCGCCGCGGCAGGGCTCGAATTGAGCACGCGAAGGCCGCGGAATTTCATGGTCGGCGCGCCCGGCGCGGGCGTGAGGGCGTGGACGAAATCCTGCGATGTCGCGTTGCCGCCGAGCTGCGTGGGATCGGCCAGCGTAAACGTGGAATACAGCGAAACCGCCGCACAGGCGATCATCGATGCTAGCATTGTGCTACGCATTCAGCCCTCCACTAAATCCCGTCCAAACTGGTCTAATTTCCGCCGGATTATAGCAGCGGCGCCGGCGGCGGTATATCCTATACCGCGCCGGAAATGTCGGCGGTAATGTTCCCGAAACCATAAATCGCTTGCCGGAGAAGGGTGTGCCACAGGCCGACGCCGCCGAGATCTATCGCCGCAGCACCGATCTTCTGGCGCGCGGCGCCGCGGCGGACGCGCTGGCACTCCTGATCGAGGCGGTGGCGCGGCATGGCGGGCATGCCGGCATCGCCTGCCGCTACGCCGACGCGCTGCACGCGAGTGCGCGCCTCGCCGAGGCAACAGCGGCCTATCGCCGCGCGCTCTTGCTCGATGAGGCGGGGTTCGATGCTTGGTACGGGCTCGGCTGCGCCGAGCTTGCCGGCCGCGCCTATGGCGCGGCCATCGTTGCGCTCAGTCGCGCCGTGGATTTGGCGCCGGCCCGCGCCGATGCGCATTTCAACCTCGGCAAGTCCCTTTTTGAAATGGGCGAGGTCGATGCCGCCATCGCTCATTTCCGCAGCGCGGCCACGGCCGAGGATGCGGGGCTACGCGAGCAGGCTCTCGCCTCCATCGCCGGCATCATTCCCGGCAGCGCGCGCGCCGATAACGCGCTCGTCCTGCAGGCGCGCCAGGACTGGGCCGCCGGTGTCGAAGCGGTCTGCGAGCGGGTTGCCGACAGCCGCACCAGGCGGCCGGCGCCGTGCCGCAAATTGCGCATCGGCTATGTCTCGGCATTTTTCGGGGCGCGCAATTGGATGAAGCCGGTGTGGGGTGTCATCAACCACCACGACCGCTCGGAATTCGAGCTGCATCTTTTCTCCGACGGCCAGGACCCGAGCGCCGCAAGCGGCTATCGCGATCATCCCGCCGATTACGTCCATGCGGTCCGGGGCGTCGCCAACGCCAGCCTGGCAGAACACGTCGCGCGCGCCGGTATCGACATCCTGGTCGACCTCAACGGCTACAGCTTCCCGTCGCGGCTGGGGCTCTTCGCCCGCCATCCCGCGCCGGTCACGCTGGGCTGGTTCAACCTCTTTGCGACGAGCGGATTTGCCGGCCTCGACTACATCATCGGCGATGCCGCCGTGATCCCGCCGCAGGAAGAGCGCTTTTATTGCGAGCGGATCTTGCGGGTCGAAGGCTCCTATCTCGCCTTCTCCGTGCTCTATCCCGTTCCCGACATTGCGACGCCGCCGTGCGCGGGCGGCCAGGGGCTGGTCTTCGGCTGTCTCGGCTCGCAATACAAGATCGATGACGATGTCGTCACGGCATGGGCGCGCATCCTCCGCGCCGCGCGGCAGACGCGGATGCTGATCAAGAACGGGCATCTCGACGATCAGTCGAACCGTCAGCACCTGCTTCAGCGGTTCGCCGCGGACGGCATCGCGCCGGACCGCGTTCTCCTCGAAGGCGGCGCGGAGCATTTTGCCTTTCTCGAGACCTATGCGCGCGTCGACGTCGCGCTCGACACTTTTCCCTACAACGGCGGCACGACGACGATGGAAGCGCTGTGGCAGGGCGTGCCGGTGCTCACCTTCAACGGCGACCGCTGGGCCAGCCGCACCAGCCGATCGCTGCTGGAGGCCGCGGGTCTGAGCGAATGGGTCATGCCGACGCGCGAGGCCTATGTCGAGGCGGCGATCGGGCTTGCCCAGGCGGCCGACACGCCGTCGCGCCTCGCCGCGTTGCGGGTGGGTCTGCGCAGCCGACTGGAAGCATCGCCGGTCTGCGACAGTGCGGGGCTGTGCCGTCAACTCGAAAATATTTTCCGCACGCTCGCGGCATAGGCGGCCGCGACGGTTAATTCGTCTTGATGCTCAACGTCGTCCGGAACTGTGGCGGCCCGAGCAGCAGCATGCACTCGTCGTAAGGCGCCTTGGAGGTATCGGCGAGGAACCGGCCGACGAGTTGCGCGGCGCATTCGCGCGCGGCTAGAACGCCGTGACCGACGCCGGGAAACGTGATGAGGTAAGCGTGGGGGAGCCGCGTCGCGGCCTCTTTCGCCCAAGGCGCCGGCGTCGCCGGATCGAGCGCGCCGCTCAGCATCAGGGTTGGGACATCGCTGGTGACGGCCTCGTGCTGGGCCGCCGATGCCGCGCCCGCGGGCCAGGACGGGCAGGCGGCCAGCGGCAGCGTCGACAGAGCGTAATTTTTGAAAAGCGGTTCCGCCGCTGCCGCACGCTCCACCTCGGCGCGCGGATTGAAGGGAAAATCGTCATGGCATTCGACGGAAAAATAAAGCCCGAGGCTCGCCCCGCCGGGCGCGTAATCGGCGAGCGCCAGGCGCACCAGCGGTTGCAGCGGTGCCGTGTTGCCCGCGGCTACGGTGGCGATCAGAGCAGGCAATTCCTGGATCTGGCGCCAATCGTAGAACGAGCGGGAAAACATCTCGATGAGCTTGGCATCGTCAAGACGCGCGGTCATGTCCGCGCCTTGCGCATCGCGCAGGGTGAAGGTCAGCGGCGTTTGTGCGGCGCGTCGCACGACGCTGTCGAATGTGGCGGAAAGATCGGGAAAGGCGGCATTGCAGGTGTGGTCGGCGGCGCAGTCCTTGAACACCTGGGCAAAGGCCTCGGCCGCGCCGGCGGCACCCTCGACATATTCGCGCGTCTCCGGCGGATCGACGGAATTGAGGATCATCGCGCGCGTCTGCGTCGGCGTCGCGGCGGCAACCCGCAGTGCCACCCGCGTGCCGTACGAAGTCCCCAGCAGGATCCAGCGGCGATAGCCCAGGCGCGGCAGCAGACTTTGCAGATCGGCGGCGATAGAGGCGGTATTGAAGCTGGTGAGATCGATGCCGGCTGCGGTCAGACTCTGCGCGCAGTGCGCTGCGGCGGTGCCCCACACGTCATCGCCGCTGCCAGCACTCCCATAGACGCGGGCGGCGGCGGCGGCAAAGTCGGGGCAGTCCATCCGCGGGTCCGACAGCCCGACCCCGCGCGGGTCGAAGACGATGAGGTCGCGGTCCTTGAGCCACGCCTCGCGATCGACCCAGTGCCACCAGAAATCGATGCCGTTCGCTTCGATATGGGTCGGCTCGCCCGGCCCGCCGCTGATATAGACGATGGGATCGGCCGGCTGCTGCGCGGCGCTCTGGAAGACGACGAAACGCAGATGCAGCGTCGGCGACGCCGCCACCCCGCGCTGTTCGGGCACGGTGAGGATGCCGCATTTGGCGCGATGTCCGGCGGGCAGCGGGAACCAACACGGGACGTATTGCGTCGCCTCGGCTGCCGCAGGGGTTGGCCCCTGCGGCGGTGTGGCGCCGCGCCAGGTGAAGTAAAGGGCGCCCACGACCGCGAGCGCGATCACGATGACGGCAACGCCCCCCAGCGGCCAGAACCGTCGCATCGGCCTAGCGCTTGACGGAAGAAACGGCGCCGAGCCGGCGGCAGCGCATCATCGCGGGACAGTGTTGATGAAAGTATAGGTGCCGAGGGGGTGTCCGCCTTGGCCGCTCGGCGTCTTGTCGAGGCCGCGGCCGAGGAGAGCGAGATAGGCCTTGGCATCCTCGATCTCGGGGCGGTGGTCGCGGATGAGCTGCTGGCGCGAGAACACGGCCACGATCAGGTTGGGACCGTACGGCTCGCCGACCTCGTAGACGGCATCGTCCTTGCCAGGGTTGGCCTTGTCGGTGCCGAGCGTTACCACTTCGCCCGCCTTGACCGCATTGCCGGGATGCTGCGGCCGGGGCAGGAGATGCACTACCTTGCCGCTGGTATCGTAGTAATCGACGATGAGAAAGCCGTCGGCGGTAGCATTTGCCGTGGCGCGGATGACGAGCCGGTCGCCGTCGCGATAGGTGAGGCTGGGCACATTGAAGACGAGCTTGGGCGCGTCCGCGGGGTCGGCCGATGCGCCCGTATCCTGCAACAGCTTCAGCACTTCGCAATGCGGCCATTGATAGGCATTTACGCTGTCATCGACGCGCGTCACGTTCGGCACGCCGGCCAGCTCCTGCTTGAGCTTTGCCGCATCGGCGGCGCTGCCGACGAAACCGTTGACCTTGACCACGAAATCATCGGTCAGCGTGGTCTTGAGCTCGGCGCAATCGAATTGGCGCGTCAGCGCCGTCACGCGCGTGGTGATGGCATTGCGATCGACGGTCGGCGCCGGCGGCGGCGTCGCCACGGCAACCTGGGGCGCGGGCGCCGCGGGCTGCGGCGTGGGCGCCGGGGCAGGCTGCGCTTCGACCGGAGCTGCCGGCGGCGCGGGGGCGGGTGCGGCCGGCAGGGATGGCGCGGGCGCGGGGGGCAGGGTGGGGCTGCTGGGGACGTTATTGGCCACGATCGCCGCCGGTGACGCCGAGGGCGAGGGCCGGAGCACGTAATAGGCGCCGGCCCCGCCCGCCAGGATCACGACGACGAGTGCGCCCAGCGCGAGCGGCAGCACTTTAGAACGGCCGTGCGTCGCGGTGGGTTGCGGCGGCGGGGGCGGCGGTGTGCGGGCGATCGTGCCGAGCGCGACCGCGGTGGCGGCGATCATGCTGCCGGGAAGCTCGCGCACGGAGGGCGGCCGATGCGCCGGGTCGGGCTCCAGCATCGGCGACAACTCTTCGCGCAGATCGGCGGGAACGGCCGAAAGGTCGGGCACGGTTCGCCGCGCTTCGATCGCCGAGACGGGCGTGTCGCCCATCGGCACCTGGTGGCCGAGCAGCGCCGCCACCAGCACGAGGCCGAGGCTGTAGATGTCGGAGCGCCCATCGACCTGCCCGCCATAAAGGCCGAGCTGTTCGGGCGAGACATAGGAATATTTGCCGGCAAAGCCCGAGCCGATCACGGTGCGTTCGGCGCCGGCGGCCTTGGCAATGCCGAAATCGACAATCTTTGCCAGTTCGACGCGGCCGTCGACCAGGATGATATTGTCGGGCGAGATGTCGCGGTGATAGATGCTGCGGTCGTGGGCGGCGGCGAGACCCTGCGCCACCCGGTCGCGGAGCTGGCGCACCTCGCCGGGCGTGAGGTTGCGCTCCCGCATCAGTTTCGCGAGCGATATGCCGTCGACGAATTCCATCACGAGATAGCGCAGGCCGCTCTCGTCGCGGAACATGCCGTCATAGGCGACCACGGCATCGTTGCGGACCATGCGCAGCTTGCGCGCCTCTTCGGTGAAGAGCGTGATGATGTCGGGGCTGTCGGCCAGCTCGGGCCGGATCACCTTGATCGCGTGAATGCTGCCGAGCTCGGTATGGCGCGCGCGATAGACCTCGCCCATGCCGCCACGGGCCAAAAGCGACTCGATTTCGTAAGTGTAGGCGAGGAGCTGACCCGGCTTGAGCGTGCCCGTATCGGCCGGCACGGCCTTGGCCGCGGTGAGCGACGGACGCACGGTCGCGGCGGTTGTGGCCGGTTCTTCCTGTCCGCTCGGCCGCGCCGGGACGATGCGCGTTGCATCCCCGGCGGGCTGGGCCGCGCTTGCCGCGGTATTATCCTTGGAAATCGGTTCCTCGGCGTCAGCCATCACGCCCACTGCAACAAAAATGCGAACATCGAGCCGCGCGCGCGCGCCGGGCAGGCGCGGCCTATCCGGGAGAAAACCGGTCTTTGTGTTCGCGTGTTGACCATTCCCGCGCCGATCGGCTTGCCCTGGCGACCTTGGCGGCGCCAAGGCGACGTGGCTTATTATAGGTCTGACATTGAAAATTGCTCAACTTGTTCGAGGCAGGATCGCATCGGTGCGCCGCCTGCGCTAAGCCGTGGCAAGTCGTATGGCGGTGCGCGACGGATATTGACTTGCCGCCAGGGCTATGATCATTTTGCGCAGGGATGATCCGGCAAAAAAAATCTTTATGCAGGGGGCGCAGAATGGCAAGTCCCCATGATGCGTGCTGAGTGGCGATCCGATGGCGCTGATTTTATCGATCGTCGGCTATAAGAACCAGCCGACTCCGCAGCCGCGGACACAGCGTTTCACCGAGCCGGAGGTCACGCTCGGCCGGGTGCCGCAGAATTCGTGCGTCCTGCCGGACCCGGAAAACGTCGTCTCCAAGACCCATTGCATCATTCGCCGCCAGGGCGGCGCCTACGAGCTTGCCGATTGCAGCAGCAACGGCACCTTCCTCAATTTCGCGCCCGAGCCGCTGGGGCGCGAGCGTACCGCTGTTTTGAAGGACGGCGACCGGCTCGCGGTCGGCGATTACGACATCCTCGTGCAGATTGCGCCCGAACCCGACGCCGCCGCCGCGGCGCCGGCTCGTCCCCCCGCGGCGCTCACGCCTTTTCTTCCCGAGCCGTTCGACGGGCCAGATCCATTCGGTGCGGCGCCCGCCGGCCCATCGGCGATGCCGGCGGCGTCCGATCCCTTCGGCCTGCAGAATCTGATGGGCGGGCTCGGCCCGTCGCCCTTGGGCGAAGATCCCGTCGCGCCGCCGGCGAGCGGTATCGACTCGCTTTTTCCGGCGAGCCCATTTCCTGCCAGCCCGTTCGGCGATCCCGGCGCGCTGGCGCGGACACCGCCCGGAAGCGAGTTGCCGTGGCCGCCGGCCGTCGGCGCACAGGATAGCGCGCCGTGGGTCACGCCGTCCGATCACACGCCGCCCGAACAGGCTTCCTTCCGCGCGCCGAGCGTGGCGCCGCCGGCGATTTCCGAAGATTGGGATCCCCTCGCGATCACCGGCCCGGTCGTCAAGCCGCCGGCATTCGCACCGGCGCCCGTGCCAGCACCTGCGCCACCAATGCCGCCACCGGAGGCGGTCGAACGGGTCGCGGCGCGTCCCCCACCGCTGCCGCTGGATGACGCCTTCGGCATCGGACTGCTGCAAGGCGACCGCGTGCCTGAAGCCGCGCCAGCACCGGCGCCGGCACCGCGCAGCGCTCCGGCCGCCGTGGCGCCCGCCGCGCCCGCGCCCGCCGCCGATGACAGCGCGCTGCTGCGGGCGTTCCTCGACGCCGCGGGCCTGCCGCCGACGGCGGCGGAGGGCGAAACCGGGATCGAGACGATGCGCCACGTCGGCGAGCTTTTGCGCGAAATGGTCGCGGGCTTGTCCGAAGTCTTGGCCGCGCGCTCGATGATCAAGGGGGAATATCGACTTGACCGAACCCAGATCGGGGCCGCCAACAATAATCCGCTGAAATTATCCCCCACTGCCGAGGCTGCGCTGGCGCTGCTGATCGGACCGGCGCGGCCCGGGTATATGCCGGGCATGCGCGCGGTAAAGGAGGGATTTCGCGACATCAAGGCGCACGAGCTCGCGCTCGTGGCGGGCATGCAGGCCGCCGTCAGCGGCCTGCTGCGGCAATTCGATCCGGAACAGCTCAAGAAACGCCTGGACAAGCACTCGCTGCTCGGCAGCCTGTTGCCGGCCACGCGCAAGGCGAAATACTGGGAAGTCTACGAGCAGCAATATCGTCAGATCGCCGGCGATGTGTCGGAAGATGTGAGCGGTGTGTTCGGCCGGGCCTTTGCACGTGCTTACGAAGAGCAGATCGAAAAACTTTCCTCGTAGGGTGACGGCTGCGTCGAAAATCGGCGCCGGCATTCGCACGTTCGCGAAGTATCGTGTTTCGTTCACGCCGGAAAGCCTGTAAATTGCCGCGCACGTGCCTTCCACGGCCCGAGCGCCGCGGCGCAGGCCTCGACAAAGTTGGAAGGCGATGGAAAACACGGGCAAAAAATTATTGATTTCGTCTCTCGCCTTGCTCGTGGCGTTGGTCGTGGCCGCCTGTTCGAGCGCGCCGCCTCCGCCACCCCCGCCGGGCGTCGTGGAGCTGACGCTGCAGGCAGCGGCGGATATCAATCCCGACGCCAACGGACAAGCGGTACCGGTGGTGGTCCGGGTCTATCACCTGGCGTCGGCGGAGAAATTTTCGATGGTCGATTTTTTCTCGTTGTTCGACAATGACAAAAAGGCACTCGGGCCCGACCTCATCAGCCGCGAAGAGGTCACCCTGACGCCGGGCCAAAGCACCACCTTGACGTCGACGCTCGAGCCCAAGGCGGACATCATCGGTGTTGTCGCAGCCTATCGCGACATCGATCACGCGACGTGGCGCGCCTCGATCGACGTGCCCGTCATCGGCACCACCAAGCTGCAGGCGAACCTGTCGCACCTTCAGGTCGTCCTGACCAACCTGCTCCCCCGAAACCTGCCTCCTGAGCGCGCCGATGTCGTGGGACAGCAAGGTCGTCTGGTCGGAGGGGATGTTCCTGCGGGCGCAGCATTTCCAGCAATTCGACCGTTATGTCGAACATCTCACGCGCGGCCGGGTGGAGGACATCACCGCACATTCCTGGGGCTTGAGCGAGGTCAAGCTCAATCGCGAGCTGCTGGCGGTGGGCAAGTTCGCGGTGACGAGCTGCCGCGGCATTCTCGAAGACGGGACGCCCTTCAGCATTCCCGAGGATGCCGATCAGCCGCCGCCGCTGGATCTGCCGGAAAATACCCGCAACTGCATCGTCTATCTGGCCTTGCCGGTGCGCCAGCCGGGCAGCGTCGAGGTCGCCTCCGACGGGGCCGATGGCAGCGCGTCGGCGGGTGCGCGCTATGCCGCGAGCGAAGCGCAGGTCATCGATTTGGTCGCCGGTTTCGACACCGAGGCGCCGTTGCAGATCGGCAAGCTGCGCTTCCGCTATGTCCTGGAGTCGGCGGAGCGGGCGGGCTATGTCTGCCTCGGGCTGGCGCGCGTGGTGGAAATGCGCGCGGACAAAACCATCATCATCGACGACCGCTATATCGCGCCCTGCCTCACCTGCGGCGCGCAGCAGGCGCTGGTTGGCTATCTGGCGGAGCTGCAAGGACTGCTGCACCATCGCGGCGAGGAGCTCGGCGGCCGCATCGCCGCGCCGGGTGCGCGCGGCGCGGCCGAGATCCAGGATTTCCTCCTGCTTCAGCTCATCAACCGGTACCAGCCGGTATTTTCGCATTTCCACGAATCGGCGCCCTCGCTGCATCCTGAGCGCTTTTTCACCCGCGCGGTCGAGATCGCCGGCGAGCTTGCGACCTTCACCAAGCCGCGCAAGCGCACCGAGGCCTTTCCCCCCTATCGGCACGTCGATCTCCAGAACACCTTCGCGCCGGTGATCGCCGATTTGCGCCAGTCGCTGAGCGCGGTGCTCGACCCCAATGCGATCCCGATTCCGCTGCAGGAGCGCAGCTACGGCATCCGCGTCGCCGTCGTGCAGGACCGCAACCTCTTCACCGCCGCGGTCTTCGTGCTCACGGTGCGGGCCAACGTGGCGCCCGACATGATCCGTCGCACCTTCCCCTCGCAGGTGAAGGTCGGGCCGGTGGAATCGATCCGCGACCTCGTCATGTCGGCACTGCCGGGCATTGCGCTGTCGCCGCTGCCGGTGGCGCCGCGCCAGCTCCCTTATTATGGCAGCGCCAGCTATTTCGAACTCAATCGCGCCAATGCGTTCTGGAAGCAGATGCAGCAGCCCGGCGGCAGCGGCGCGCTCGCGATCCACATTCCCGACAACTATCCCGGGCTCGAGCTCGAGCTTTGGGCCATCAAGGGCTAGCGCGGCCGGAGCTTCGCGTGAGTCAAGACGACCCGTTCGCCGAGCCGGAGAAAACCATCATCCGGCCGAACCCCGGCGGTCGCCGCGGACCGGCTGCGCCGGCACCGGGGCGCGCCCCTGCGCCCGACATGAACGTCAAGCTCGATCTGGCCGGCGGCGGTCTCAATCGGCTGGTCGAGGCGGCGACGCCGATCCTCGGTCTGGCCACCCGCCTGCGCACCGCCGTCAGCCCGCCCAATCTCGAATCCCTGCGCGAGCGCATCGCGCTCGAACTGCGCGCGATGCAGGAACGCATCGCCTCCCTGGAAATGCCGGCCGAGGCGAAGCGCGCCGGTTCCTATGCGGTCTGCGCCACCATCGACGACGTCATCAGCAACACGCCCTGGGGCAGCGACCGCTGGCCGCGGCAGGCGATGGTGCCGCTGTTCTTCAACGAGGCGTCCGGCGGCGAGCGCTTCTACCAGCTTCTGACGCAATATTATCGCGACCCCGGCCGTTACGGCGATCTCCTCGAGCTCATGTATCTGTGCCTGTCGCTCGGTTTCGAGGGGCGCCTGCGCGTCGCCCGCGGCGGGGCCGAACTGCACCGCATCCGCGAGGGCCTCTTCAACACCCTGCGGCAGCGCCGCGACAAGGCCGCGCCCGATCTCTCGCCGCATTGGCGCGGCATCGAGGCGCCGCACCGGCCGCTGACGTCGTTCCTGCCGAGCTGGGTCGTGGTGGTCGGCGCCGCAGCGCTCGCCACCCTCATTTATGTCGGCTTCTATTTCGCCCTCAACGGCGTTTCTGACAGCGCTTACGAAAAACTCGCCGCCCTGCCGCCGACCGGCACGGTGGCGCTGCAGACGACGGCGCCCGCGCCGCCGCCGGTGATCGCCGACGACACCCTGGCGCGGCTTAAAACCTTCCTCGCGCCAGAGATTCGCGAGGGCCTGGTATTCCTCACGGAGACGCCGCGCACGGTGACGATCCGCCTCAATGCGCCGAATATGTTCGCTTCCGGCAGCGCCGATGTCTCATCCAACAGCCTGCCGCTGCTCAACCGCGTCGCCCAGGCGCTCGATACCGAGCCCGGCGCCGTGCAGATCGTCGGCCATACCGACAATATTCCGATCCGGTCGCTGCGCTTTCCCTCAAACTTCCACCTGTCGACCGCCCGCGCCCAAAGCGTCGCCGCGATCGTCAAGAGCCACCTCAAGGCGCCCAATCGGGTGACGGCGGAGGGCCGCGGCGACACCGAGCCGATGGTGCCCAACGACACGCCCGCCCACCGCAGCCAGAACCGCCGGATCGAGCTTACTCTCACCAAGCAAGAGGCGGCGCGATGAAACGCCTGCTCGGGCACCTCAAAGAGCGGTGGTTCATCAGCCTCATCGGCGCGTTGGCGCTGGCGCTCATCGTATGGTTCATCGGGCCGCTCATTGCCATCGCCGGCGTCCGCCCGCTCGATTCCGAACTGGTGCGGGGCATCGTCGTCCTGGTGATCATCCTCGCCTGGGGCCTCTACAACGCGCTGACGCGGGTGCACGCCAAGCGCACCGACCAGGAGATGGTCGCGACTATCGCCAAGTCGCCGCAGAAGGACGGCGCGGCGGACGCAAGCGGCGAGGTCCAGGCGTTGCGCCAGCGCCTGGAAGAGGCGCTCACGCTCCTGAAGAAGAGCGCCGCCGGCAAGAGCGGCAGCCGCTATCTCTATCAGCTTCCCTGGTACATGCTGATCGGGCCGCCGGGGTCGGGCAAAACCACGGCGCTGCAGAATTGCGGCCTCAACTTCCCGCTGGCGCAGCGCTATGGCAAGGAGCCGGTGGCCGGCGTAGGCGGCACGCGCAATTGCGACTGGTGGTTCACCGACGACGCGGTGCTGCTCGACACCGCCGGACGCTACACGACGCAAGACAGCGATGAATCCGCCGATCAGGCGGCGTGGCGGGGCTTCCTAGGCCTTTTGAAGAAATTCCGCCCGCGCCAGCCGATCAACGGGGCGATCGTGGCGGTGAGCATCGCCGATATCGCCACCCTGCCGCAGGCCGAGCGGCTGGCGCATGCGCGCGCGATCCGCCAGCGCCTGCGCGAGCTCACCGACGAATTCCGCGTCCGCTTTCCCGTCTACCTGCTGTTCACGAAGACCGATCTCGTCTCGGGCTTCGTCGAATATTTCGACGATCTCGGGCGCGAGGAGCGGGAGCAGGTGTGGGGCGTGACGCTGCCACTCGACGACGGCAAGGAAACGAGCGAGGCCGCGGTCTCGCATTTTCCGGCCGAATTCGACGCCCTCATCGAGCGCCTTAACGACCGGCTGCTGACGCGGCTGCAGCAGGATACCGACATCGGCAAGCGCACGCAGATCTGGGGCTTCCCGACCCAGGCCGCGTCGCTCAAGGAGCCGGTCGTCGAGTTCCTGAACGAGGTGTTTCTGCCCAACCGCTATGAATCGCGCCCGCTCCTGCGCGGCGTCTATTTCACCAGCGGCACGCAGGAAGGCACGCCCATCGACCGGCTGATGAGCGTCATGGCTGGCTCGTTCGGCTTGGGGCGGCAAAGGCTCACGGCCTTCAGCGGTGCGGGACGGAGCTTCTTCCTGACGCGGCTCTTGCGCCAGGTCATCTTCGCCGAGGCGAGCGTCGTCAGCTCCAATCCGGCGGTGGAGCGCCGCCACGCCTGGCTGCGCCGCAGCGCCTATGCCGCCTCGGCCCTCGGTCTCATTCTTTGTGCCGGTGCCTGGACCACGAGCTATTTCGCCAATCGGCGCCTGGTCGCCGACATGAACGCGCAGCTTGCGACCTATCAGCAGCAGGTCGCGCCCTACGCCAAGCCGGTCGTCAGCGACGACGATCTCGAAAGCATTCGCCCGGCGCTCGCAACGCTGCGCAATCTCCCGGCCGGCTATGCCGCCCAAAGCCAAAGTGTGCCGATGAGCCTCACCTTCGGGCTCTATCAGGGCGACAAGCTCGGCGCGGCGGCGGTCACGGCCTATCGGCGCGCGCTCAACAAGATCTTCCGGCCGCGCCTTCTCGTCCATCTCGGCAATCAGATCCGCCTGCGCATCAACGAGCCCGATTTCGTGCGCGAGGCGCTCAAGGCCTATTTGATGGTCGGCGGAGACGCGCCTTCCATCGACAAGGATTTCCTGAAGCTCGCTTTCAAATACGACTGGGAGGCGAGCTTCCCCGGCGATCAGCGTGCGACGATGCGTCAGGAGCTAGAGCAGCATCTCGATGCCCTACTGCAAACCGATCTCGGGCCGCTGACCCTCGACCAGCAGGTGATCGACCAAGCGCGCGCCGCCGTGCTGCGCTCGCCTCTGGCGAGCCAGGCCTACCACATCATCCTGCAAAGCGATGAGGCGCGGCGTCTGCCGGAGTGGCGCATCTCCGATCACGCCGGGCCGTTCGTCGATCGCGCGCTGATCCGCCGCAACGGCACGCTCACCAGCGGCGTGCCGGGGATATTCACCTATGACGGCTTCCACAAGGTCCTGCTGCCGCAGGCGGCACAGATCTCCACGACGATGGCACGCGAGAGCTGGGTGCTGGGCCAGGCGGCGCCGCGCACCGACGCCGACACTCTCAAGAATCAGGTCATCAATCTCTATCTCGCCGATTATTCGGCGCAGTGGGACCGGCTCCTGGGCGAGGTAACGGTGGCGCCGTTCCACGGCATGCGCGAGGCGGCCGACGTGCTCAACGCCTTGGCGCGACCGGACTCGCCGCTGAAATTGTTCTACGCCTCGGCCTCGGCCGAAACGACGCTGACGCGGCCGGAGGGTACGGCCGCATCCGCAACCGAGGGCGCGGCCCAGAAAGCCGCGGGCGCGGCCACGGCGGGCGCGCCCGCGGCGCTGAAAAAACTCCTGGGCGGCGCCCTTGCGGCCGGACCCGCACCGGGCCAGAGCGTCGATGATCATTTCAAGTGGCTGCACGATTATGTCGGCCCCGGTGGTGCCGCGCCGGCGCCGATCGACGACACCCTGCGGTCCCTCAACGATGCCTACTTGCAGATCAACGGCCTGGCGCAGGCCGGAAGTGCGCCGGCCAAGCCCACCGGCGGCGGTGCGCTCGATGCCCTCAAGACCGGTGCCAGCCGGGCGCCGCCGCGGATCGGCGAGATCCTGACGCAGATCCAGACCAATGCCTCGAACCTCACCTCCGGCAGCCTGCGCGACCAGATCCGCGGCGACTGGACCGCCAAGGTGCTGCCGTTCTGCAAGCAGGCGCTCGACAACCGCTATCCCATGGTGCGCGGCGCCGCCGCCGATGTGACGCTCGACGATTTCTCGCGTCTTTTCAAGCCGAACGGGCTCATCGACGCATTCTTCTCGTCGGAGCTGCAAACCTTCGTCGTCACCACCACCACGCCGTGGCAGTGGCAGAAGGTGGGCGATACCGCGCTCGGCTTTTCGGCCGATGCGCTGGCCCAGTTCCGGCGCGCCGCGGCCATCCGCGACGGATTTTTCGGGGCCGGCGCCGCCGCGCCGTCGTTCCGGCTCGAGCTGACGCCGGTATCGCTCGATCCGAAATCGACCCAGGTCCTTATCGACATCGACGGGCAGCAGACGACCTATGCGCACGAGCCGCCGCGGCCGTTCGCGCTGCAATGGCCGGGCCCGTCCGGCACGCACGAAGCCCGTCTGGTGTTCGCGCCGCCCGATCCCAGCGACCCCCTGAGCCAGACCTTTTCGGGACCGTGGTCTTTGTTCCGCCTCTTCGATGCGGGTCAGGTCGAACGCGGCGATCTGACCGATCGCGAACGCATCACCTTCAGCCTCGGCACACGCAAGGCCGTCTACGACGTACGCGCCAGCAGCGTGATCAATCCGTTGGCCATGAAGGAGCTCGGAGAGTTCCGGTGCCCAACCCTGTGACCAGCGAGGCGTCGGCCGACGAGGGGCGGCGGCTTGGTTTTTACGGCAAGCTGCCGATGCGTGGCGATTTCCTGAGCCGCGGTCTGCCGCACGACTTCATCACGCCCTGGGACGAGTGGATGCAGCATGCCATCGCGGCAAGCCGCACCCAGCTCGGCGAGGGCTGGCTGCCGGTCTATCTGAGCGCGCCGATCTGGCGTTTCGTCATTACCGCCGGCGTCTGCGGCGCGGCGCCGGCCCTCGGCATCATGATGCCGAGCGTCGACCGGGTGGGCCGCTATTTTCCGCTCGCTCTCGTCTACCGCACAGCCGCCTGCGCTGCGCCGCTGGGGCTGATGGAGAGTGCGGAGTTGTGGTTCGCGGCGCTCGAGCAATTGGCGTTGGGCGTGCTCGATGACGCGGCCGATCTCGAAGCCTTCGAGCAGGCGATCACGGATTTCGAGCCGCCGCCGGAGGTCGACGGCGCCGGCGCCGGCATCCATCCGGAAGGGCCCGCGCTCGTCGCCCGCGCCAGCGGCGACGGCGCCATCCGTGAGGCGGCGCCGATTCTGCTCGATGGCTTGCTCGCCGGCCTGCGCGAGCGCTGGACCCTGTGGTCGACGAGCGGGTCGGAAGCGGTGGAGCCCTGTCTGGTCGCCGCCACGGGACTGCCGCCGCCGGACGGCTTCGCCGCGCTGCTCGATGGCCAATGGGAGCGTTGGGGATGGAAGACTTGGAAGACTTCGATAGACGACACGGAAGTCACGACCATTGAGCAGCCTCACGCGATCCTGTGGCGTTCGGCCGCGCTCACCCATGTTCGGGCGGGTCCGGCGGGTCAATGAGGACAATCTCGTCGAACGGCCAGAGCTCGGCCTGTGGGCGGTGGCCGATGGCGCCGGCGGCGAGCGGGCCGGCGATCAAGCGAGCCGCTTGGTGGTCGAAGCGCTGGCGACGGTGGGACCGCCCAGAACCGCGCCCGATTTTCTCATCGAGGTGCGCGACAATCTCATGGTGGTGAACCGGCTGCTGCGCCTGGAGGCGGCGGCCCGCGGGGGCGACCGGCTCATTGCCAGCACCGTCGTGGTGCTGCTGGCCTTCGGCTGGCATTTCGCTTGCGCCTGGGCCGGCGACAGCCGACTTTATCTCCTGCGCAACGGGCGCCTGCGGCAGATCAGCCGCGACCACAGCGAGGTCCAGGAACTGGTCGATGCGGGTCTCATTTCGCCCGAGGCCGCGCGCGTTCACCCGCGCGCCAATGTCGTGACCCGCGCCG
This sequence comes from uncultured Alphaproteobacteria bacterium, assembly GCA_963832575.1. Lineage (GTDB taxonomy): Bacteria > Pseudomonadota > Alphaproteobacteria > ATCC43930 > CGMCC-115725 > DATJLY01. The sequence continues at coordinate 388,865 of CAWHUT010000004.1, read as the reverse complement.
TCGGCGCCGAGGACGGCCTCACGCTCGAAATGGTCCAGGATCAATTGCGTCTGGGCGATCTGTTCCTGCTGTGCAGCGACGGCCTGACGAAGCTGGCAGAAGACGCGGAATTCCTGCCGCTGCTCGCCATCCGACCGCTCGAAGCGGCGGCACAGGCACTCATCGATCTGGCTCTGGCGCGCGGTGGCAGCGACAATGTAACCGTCGTGCTCGCCGAAGCGGCCGTCAGCGGTCGCTAGCAGAGCTGAAAGACAAAGACAGGGTCCGACTCATGAGCACCCCGCCGCTCCTCGAATTCGACGCGCTCTTGACGGCGATCCCGGGCGATAATCCCGCCGGCGTCGATCTGCGTCAGGATCGCTCGCCTGGCTCGCTCTACGACAAGGTCAAGGATGCCCGGTCGGCCGCCCGCGAGCTCGAGAAGCGGCAGGAGCGGGGCGATGTAGACGACAAGGACCTGCGCGCGCTGACGCCGGCGTGGCGGACCATCGCCGAGACCGCGCCCAAGATCATCGCGGAAAACTCCAAGGATCTGGAGATTACGGCCTTCCTCATCGAAGCGCTGCAGCGGCTCTACGGCATCGCCGGGTTGCGTGACGGATTCCGTCTGGCGCGCGGCCTCGTCGAGCAGTTCTGGGACAATCTCTATCCCATGCCCGACGAGGACGGAATTTCCACCCGCGTCGTGCCGCTCACCGGCCTTAACGGCGAAGGCGCGGACGGCACTCTCATCAAGCCGCTGCGTATGACGGAGCTGACCGGCCCTGCCGGCGACAGCGGGCCGTTTTCCTACGACGATTTCCTCAAGGCCACCCGTCTCCTTCAGGTTAGCACACAAGAAAAGGCCCAGAGAATTTCCGCAGGCGATGTTTCGATGGAAGCATTTCTGGAGGCGATAAAACAAACGCCGCCGGATTTTTATCGGACGTTGTGGGCGGATTTGAAGGAATGCAGCGAGGAATACGGGAAATTCTGTGAGGCACTCGATCAACGCTGCGGAAATGATGCGCCCCCATCCTCCAATATTAGGAGCCTATTGGAGAATGTTCGCGAGTGTCTGCATCAGACCGCGGGCACGATCGTCCAACTCGAGCTGCCGCCGGCAAGCGAAGAGGCCGTCGCGGCCGATGGCGCGGCGCCGGCCGGTGTGGCCGCCGCCGCGGGCGGCAACCTGCGCGGCGCCATTTCCTCGCGCGAGGACGCGCTGCAGGTGCTGCACCGGGTGGCCGATTATTTCCGCAATGCCGAGCCGCAGTCGCTGATGTCCTACGTTATCGACGACGCCGTCCGGCGCGCCCGGCTGTCATTGCCGGAATTACTGGCGGAGCTCATCCCGGACGAGGCGACGCGCAATCAATTCTTCATCATTTCCGGGGTACGACCACCCGGAAGTTAGTTGCGATCGGGCAATCGATCGCCGGTCGCAGCGGTTGCCATCCGTGGCAAAATCGCGCATGATGCGACCGCCCTACCTGAGTCCGATTATTGCCTTTCCGCTGATCCGGAATGGGGGAGATAAAGCAATGGCGAGCATTCACGAAAAGCTGGATCGCGTCCGCAAGCCGCGTGTGCACATCACCTACGAGGTCGAAACGGAAGGCGCGTCGGTCATGCGCGAGCTTCCCTTCATCGTCGGCGTGATGGGCGATTTTTCGGGCGATCCGACCAAGCCGTTGCAGAGGCTCCAGGATCGGAAATTCGTGCAGATCGATCGCGACAATTTCAACGACGTCATGGCGCGCATGACCCCCGGCCTGAATCTCAAGGTCGAGAACACGCTGCGCAAGAGCGACGAGGAGCCGAGCGAGATCGCGGTCAATCTCGCCTTCAAGTCGATGGACGATTTCGAGCCGGCGCGCGTCGTCGATCAGGTGCCCGCGCTGAAGAAGCTGATGGAGACGCGCAACAAGCTGCGCGACCTCATGTCGAAGGTCGATCGCTCCGAAGATCTCGAATCGCTGCTCGATCGCGTGCTGCAGAACAATGAGGATTTGAAGAAGATATCGGAGTCGCTTGGCTCCGCCGGCGAGCCTGAAAAGGGAGCATGATCATGGCCGCGACCGAAACCCAGACCGCCGCACAAGCCGGAGCCACCACTACCGAATTCAGCCTGCTCGATCAGGCGATCGCGGCAACCAAGCAGACCGAGCCGCAACAGGCGCAGGAACTGCTGCGCACGCTGACCGAAGAGGCGCTCAAAGGAACGGTCGTCTACAAGAAAAACCTGACGATCACCTTCAACGAAGCGATCCGGCTCATCGACCAGCAGATCTCCACCCAGCTCTCGGCGATCATGCACACGCCGAAGTTCCAGCAGCTCGAAGGCAGCTGGCGGGGCCTCAACTACCTCGTCATGAACAGCGAGACGGGGACCACCCTGAAGATCCGCGCGCTCAACATGAGCAAGCGCGAGCTCTACCGCGATCTCAGCCGGGCGGTCGAATTCGACCAGAGCCAGCTCTTCAAGAAGATCTACGAAAATGAATTCGGAACGCCCGGCGGCGAGCCCTACGGCACGCTGATCGGCGATTATGAATTCACCAATCACCCCGAGGATATCGAGACGCTGAGCATGGTCTCGAACGTGGCGGCCGCCGCGTTCGCGCCGTTCATCAGCGCCGCCAGCCCGCGGCTCTTCGGTCTGGGCAGCCATACCGAGCTGTCGCAGCCGCGCGACCTCGCCAAGATCTTCGAATTCGACCGAATATGTGAAGTGGCGCAGCTTCCGCGACAGCGAGGATTCGCGCTTTGTCACGCTGGTGATGCCGCGGGTGCTCTCGCGCCTGCCCTATGGCCAGCAGACGAAACCGGTGGAAGAGTTCAATTTCGAAGAGGCGCCGATCGAGAACGGCGTCACCCGGCCGATGCCGCACGAGCATTTCACCTGGATGAATGCGGCCTACGCGATGGGCGCGCGCCTCACCGACGCCTTCGCGAAATACAACTGGTGCACGGCGATCCGCGGCGCCGAGGGCGGCGGTAAGGTCGAGAATCTCCCGACCTATATCTTCACCAGCGATGACGGCGATGCCGCACAGCATTGCCCGACCGAGATCGCCATCACCGACCGTCGCGACGGCGAGCTGATGAATCTCGGCATTCTGCCGCTGTGCCACTACAAGAACACCGATTACGCCGTCTATTTCGGCGCGCAGACCTGCCAAAAGCCGAAGAAGTACGACAAGCCCGAGGCGACGGCCAATGCCGCCATCTCGGCCCGGCTGCCCTACATCATGGCGAGCTCGCGCTTTGCGCACTATCTCAAGATCATGGCGCGCGACAAGGTGGGCTCGTTCATGGAGGCGAGCAACTGCGAAGCCTGGCTCAACAGCTGGATCAAGAATTACGTCAACGCCAACGAGAACGCCGGCCAGGAATCCAAGGCGAAATTCCCGCTGCGCGAGGCGCAGGTCAAAGTCGAGGAAATTCCCGGCAAGCCGGGCTCCTATCACGCGGTTGCGCATTTGCGGCCCTGGCTCCAGATGGAGGAGCTCACGACGTCTCTGCGTATGGTCGCGCGCATCCCCAAACTGGGGTAGGCTGAATGATGACGGCTGCGGCCGACGACGGCAGAACCGTTGACGGCGCGCAGCATGCGAGCACCGGGTTGCTCGCCGAGGCTGCGCCGCCGCTCGTCGAGGGCGAGGGGTCGGGTGTCGTCGATTTTCTTGCCGAGCCTTCGTGGACGCGGTCGCTCGTCGCCTTTTTCGGGAGCGCCGGGCCCCTTGGCGGCGCATGGACGCGCGAGCGCATTCGCCATGCGCTCGATCACGCCATCGCCGAGATCGACGAACACCTCTCGCGCCAGCTTGACGCCATTCTGCACCATCCGCGGTTTCAGCGGGTGGAAGCGTCATGGCGCAGTCTGCGTCGGCTCGTGTGGCTTGCCGACTCGTTCGAAGACATCAAGATCCGGCTCATTCATCTGACGTGGCCGGAGCTTTGCCGCGACCTCGACCGCGCCATCGAGTTCGACCAGAGTCAAATCTTTCACAAGATCTACAGCGAAGAGTTCGGCACGCCTGGCGGCGAGCCCTATGGGATGGTCATCGGTGATTACGAGGTCATGCATCGCCGTACGGCGGAGCATCCGAGCGACGATGTCGCGGCGCTCAAGGGGATGTCCCAGGTCGCGGCCGCGTCCTTCTCGCCCTTCATCGTTGCGGCCGCGCCCGGTCTTCTGGGCGTCGACGCGCTGCGCGACCTGGCCTTGCCGGTCGATCTGCCGACCGCGTTCCGCGGCCTTGAATATGCGCGCTGGCGCAGCCTGCGCGAGCTCGACGATGCGCGATTTCTCGGCGTCACGCTGCCGCGCGTCCTGGTCCGCCCACCTTACCGCGACGACGGCACGCGCTTCGATGGATTCCGCTATAGCGAGACGGTCGACGACGAGACCGGAGCCGGGCATCTTTGGGGCTCGGCCGCTTATGCCTTCGGCGAGATCGTCATGCGCGGGTACGGCGGCTCGGCCTGGTTTACCGAGATCCGCGGCGCGCGGCGCGACCAGATGGTCGTCGGCGGCCAAGTGCGGCCGCACGGCGGAATGGTGACGCAGCTTCCATCCGTCTCGTTTGAGACCGACCGCCCGGGATTGACGGGCAAATTTTCGACTGAGCTTGCCTTGACCGAGCGCCAGGAAAAGGAATTGAGCGATCTCGGCTTCATTCCGCTGCTGACGGCGAAGGACACGGAATTCGCGGTCTTCTACAGCAATCAATCGCTGCAGTCGGCGCGCGTCTATGATTCCTCGGTGGCGAGCGCCAATGCCCGCATCTCCGCCATGCTGCAGTACATCCTGTGCGTGTCGCGCTTTGCCCATTATGTGAAGGTGATTGCGCGCGATCGCGTTGGCTCTTTCGCGACCCCTTCGGAATGCCAGGACCATCTCAGCCGGTGGCTGCGAAACTATTGCAACACCAGGCAGAATCCGTCGCCGGAGTCGATCGCGCGCTTTCCCTTGCGCGAGGCCCAGGTCCAGGTCACCGAACCGCCGGGACGACCGGGCACTTATCAATGCACCGTGCACCTCAAACCGCACTCGCAGGCGGATCAGATCGTTTCCGAGTTCAAGCTCGTCACCGAACTTGCCACACCCGTCACCTGAACGTCGCAGCCGAGGGACTCATGCCGAACGCCCGGGAGCATTTCGAAGCCGGTCGCCTCGCCGAGGCGATTACCGTCATGAACGAAGAGGTGAAGGGCAATCCGCGCGATGCCGACCGGCGAGGATTTCTCGCTGAATTGTTGTGTCTGGCCGGCAATCTCGAACGCGCCGATCTCCAGCTCGACGCGATCGGCCAGCAGGACCCCAAGCTTGCCCTCGGTGTCTCGCTCTCGCGCCAGCTCATCCGCGGCGAGCAGGCACGGCGCCAATTCTTCAGCGACGGCCGCCTGCCGGAAATGTTCGGCGCGCCGCCCGAGCATCTGCGGCTTTCCTTGGAGGCCTCGATCCGGTTGCGCGAGGGCGCGGTGCCGGAGGCCGTGGATCTGCTGGCGCGCGCCGAAGCATCGCGACTACCCTTGGCAGGAAGCCATAACGGCCAGGCATTCGACGATTTCCGCGATCTCGACGACGTCATCGCCGGGGTTTTCGAAGTCGTGACCAGCGTCGGAAAATATTACGTGATCCCGATGGAGCGGGTCGCTTTCGTCGAGTTCCACCCGCCGGAACGGCCGCGCGATCTCATGTGGCGGCGCGCGCAAATGAACGTGTTGGACGGCCCCGAGGGCGAGGTTTATATCCCCGTCTCTTATGTGCCGCCGGCGTCAGTGGCGCCGACCGCCGTCAGCGATGCGGCGCGGCTTGGCCGGGTCACCGACTGGGTGGGCGGCGAGGGCAGCCCCGTGCGCGGCATCGGCCAGCGCAGTTTCCTGGTCGGCGAAGAAAGCGTCGGCATTCTCGAGCTGGGCCGTATCGACTTCACGACCGACCCGACCTGAAGCCGGCAGTGGCACGGATCGAAACCGGTCAGCAACTCCTGCCGTCGCTCGTCGATCGTCTGATCGACGACGATCCCGGCCGGCCGGACCCGTCTTCGAAATCGCGCGGACAGACGCTGCGCGAACTGCGCGAGTCCGTGCGTCGCAATCTCGAAGATCTCCTGAATACACGGCGACGGTGCATGCCGCTGCCGGCGGGGCTCGACGATCTGCAGATCTCGCTCGTCAATTACGGTATCCCCGATTTTACTGGCGTCGATCTGGGGAGCTCGGGGCGGCGCGAAGAGTTTCGCGCTGCGGTCGAGACGGCCATCCGCAACTTCGAGCCGCGCTTCGTCACGGTCTCGGTGACGCTGCGTGACGACACCGCCGACCAGTCCGACCGGATGATCCATTTTCGCATCGATGCGTTCATGTATGCCGACCCGGCGCCCGAGTTGGTGACGTTCAACTCCGCGCTCGATGCGGCAAGCCGGGTGGTCGCGGTCACGAGCGAAGCATGATCGACGATCTTCTGCCGCATTACGATGCCGAGCTGACGTTCATTCGCCGCATGGCGGCGGAATTCGCCGAGGCGCATCCGAAGATTGCCGGCCGCCTGCGCCTCAGCGCCGACGCCGTCGACGATCCGCATGTCGGGCGGCTGATCGAGTCGTTTGCGTTCCTGACGGCGCGCATCCGCCAGAAGCTCGACGACGAATTTCCCGAACTCATCGACGCGTTGCTGTGCACGCTCTATCCGCATTATCTGGCGCCGATCCCGTCGATGGCGATCGTCCAGTTCGCGTGCCAGGCCGATCTTGCGAGCTCGACCGAAATTCCGGCAGGGACCGAGCTCGTCAGCGAGGCCGTCGACGGCGAAACATGCCGCTTTCGCACGGGCTTTTCGGTCACGCTGTGGCCGATCGCACTGGAAGCGGCGGTTCTGACCGGACGCCCCCTGGCCGCGCCGCCCAATCCGCGGGCGAGTGCGGCGGTTGCATGCCTGCGCCTCAGCCTCGGCTGTCTGGTGCCGGAAATGACATTCGACAAGCTCGGCGTCGGCGCACTTCGCTTCTTTCTGCGCGGCCAGCCGCAGCAGGTGTTTCCGCTCTGCGAGCTCATACTCAACAACACGATTTCGGTGGCGCTTGCCGATGGTCCCAATGACGCCAATGCCGTCATCCTGCCGCCGAGCGCCATTCGGCCGGTAGGCTTTGCTAAGGACGAGGGGCTGCTGCCCTATCCGGCGCGGTCCTTCCTCGGCTATCGGCTGTTGACGGAATATTTTGCCTTCCCCGAGAAATTCCTGTTCTTCGAGATCGCCGGCATTTCCGCCAAAACGATGGTCCATGCCGGTAACAAATTGGACGTCTTCCTCTACTTCAATCGCGCGCCGTCCGACATCACGAGCGTCAAGGCCGAGAATTTCGCCCTTGGCTGCACGCCGATCATCAATCTCTTCCGCCAGAAAGCCGAGCCGATCCGGCTCAATCACCGGACGTTGGAATATCGCATCGTTCCGGATGCGCGCCGCCCGGCCACGACCGAGGTCTACAGCGTCGAAGGCGTGACCGCGTCCGCGCCGACCGGTGAGACGGCGAGCTATACCCCGTTCTTTTCGGTGCGACACGCCGGCTCCGGCGCGGGCGAGCAAAACCGGCTGTTCTGGCACGCGACGCGGCGCTCGTCGGCGAGCCGCGATCCGGAAGTCGAATGGCGGCGGGCCGAGGCCCGCCGCAGCGGTGCCGGAACGGAAATGGCGTTATCGCTCGTCGACATGCATTTCGATCCGCGCGCGCCCGCGGACTGGATCGCCTCCGTCGACACGATCTGCCTCAATCGCAATCTGGCGGAGGCATTGCCCTATGGCGGCGGCCATCCGGAATTCGACTTCGTGGAGGGCGTTGCCGGCGTCAAACAGATAAGCTGTCTTACCGCGCCGACGCCGACCTTGCGGCCGCAAGTCGGCGCCGGCAACCGCTGGCGCCTCATCTCGCATTTGACGCTCAATCATTTGTCCCTCTTCGACACGGAAAAGGGCGCGGAGCCGTTGCGGGAGATTTTGTATCTCTATGATTTTCGCAATTCTGCCGAGACACGCGCCATCATCGACAGCATTCTTTCCGTGAAATGCGAGCGCAGCGTCGCGCGCGCTCCCGGTCGCGACATGGGCGCCTTCTGCCGCGGTCTCGACGTGAGCATCGAGTTCGAGGGCGAGCGCTTTTCAACCAGCGGTCTTTTCCTGCTCGCGGAGGTGCTGGAGCATTTTCTCGGTCTTTACGGATCGATCAATTCTTTCACGCGATTGACGGCGCGGATCAAAGGCCGTTCAGGAGTGGTGCGCCGATGGCCGCCGCGAGCGGGCAACCTCGTCCTTCTCTGATCGAGACGCTCTTCGGCGCGCCGCGTCGTTTCGGCTTCTTCCAGGCTGTCCGCATTCTCGAATGGGCAGAGCGGAAGGTTGGTCCGCGCCAGGTGCCCCGAGGTCTCGTCGGCACACTGGCCGATCCGCGGGAAGAGATCGTGCGCTTCCGGGCGCAGCAATCGCTGTCCTTCCCGACGACTGAAATCGAGGCCCTCGAGACGCAGGCGGCCGACACCGGCGGAACACGCCCCGGCGGACCGCCGGAGATGACGGTGTCGTTCTTCGGCCTCACCGGGCCAAGCGGGGTGCTGCCGCTGCACTACACCGCGCTCACCGTCCGCAGCCTGCGCCAGAAGAGCTTCTCGCTGCGCGATTTCTTCGACCTTTTCAATCATCGGCTGGTCGCCCTCTTCATGCGCGCCGGCACCAAGTACCGGCTGCCGCTCGCCTATGAGCGCAGCGCGCAGCCGGGCGCCGATCCCGTCAGCGCGGTGCTGCGCGGCATCGTCGGACTGGGCACCAAGAGCGTGCAGAACCGCCTGCGCAGCGGCGACGAGACGGTGCTGCACTATTCCGGTCTCTATGGACATTTCCCGCGCTCGGCGGCGGGTCTCGAAGCCATCCTGTCCGACTATTTCCAGCGCCCCGTGCAGGTCGAGCAGTTCCACGGCCGCTGGATCACTTTGAGCCGCGACGAGCAGACGGCGCTGCCCTCGCGCGAGGCGCCGGACGGGGCCTATGGCGAGCTGGGCGGAGGCGCCACGATCGGCGCGCGAGCGTGGGACGTCCAAGGCAGCTTCCGCCTCCATATCGGCCCGCTCGATTACGACCAGTTCCTCAAGTTCATGCCCGACGGCGAGGACCTGAAGCGGCTGGTGGAGCTGACCGAGCTCTATGTCGGGTCGAACCTCGTGTTCGATGTCAAGCTGACGCTGCGCCGCGAAGCGGTACCGAAGCTCCGCCTCGCCGACGGGGCAGGGCGGCCGCGGCTTGGCTGGAACACCTGGATTGCGACCGCGCCGCCGCCGCGGCATGTGTCCGATGCCGTGTTCCTCATGCGGCAGCTCCAGTGATGGTGCGGCGGCCGTCGTTCGGGTGGAAGCAAAACGGGAGTTCGATGTGAGCAGTTGGTCCGATGGCTATGTCTCCGACGTCGAATATATGCCCTCGGTGAACCGCGAGCAGGCGGCCGAGCATTTGGCACTCGCCAGTCTTATCTCCGGGCACGAGCCGCCGCCGCTTGGTGCCGGCTATCGTTATTGTGAGCTCGGCTGCGGCCATGGCCTGACCCTCAATCTGCTGGCGGCCACCGATCCGGCGGGGCGGTTTGTCGGCATCGATTTCAACCCGGTACACACGCTCCTGGCGCGCCAGTTTGCCGCCGCGGCGGAACTCGACAATGTGTCCTTTCACGAGGCCGGCTTCGAAGAGCTTGCTCGCGACGGCGCGCCTTATCTTGAGCCGTTCGATGTCGTGGCGCTGCACGGCGTCTACAGCTGGGTGAGCCCGGAAAATCGCGGCGCTATCGTCGCGCTACTGCGCCGCTATGTGAAGCCCGGTGGCATGGTCTATATCACCTACAATGCCATGCCCGGCTGGGGTGCGGGGCAGACGCTGCAGCGGCTGCTCATCGGTCTGGCGGATGCCGATACGGGGCGCAGCGATCGCAGAGTTGTGGCGGCGATCAAGTTCGCCTCCGAGATGCAACGCGTCGGCGCCATCACGCCGGAAGCCAATCTCATCCTCGAGGAGGTCTGCCAACGGGTCGGGCGTGGCGAAGAGCGCTACCTCGTGCATGAATATCTCAATCAGTACTGGAGCGCCTTATACTTCGCCGAGGTGGCGGGCGATCTCGCCGAGGCGAAGCTGGGTTTCGTCGCTTCGGGCGCGCTCCTCGATAATTTCCGCGATCTCGAACTCAAGCCTGAGCAGCGTCAGCTCCTCGCCGCGGCGCCGCCCAGCCTGCGCGAGACGATTTTCGATTATTGCCGTAACCAGCGCTTCCGGCGCGATATCTACATCCGCGGCCGGCGCAGCATATCCGATCGCCAGAGGGACGAGCGATTGCGGCAGGTCCACCTCGTCCTTGCGGTTCGGCGCGAGGATGCGTCGGTTAAGATGAAATTGCCGGTGGGTGAGGTGGAGTTCGCGGCCAAGACTTATGGACCCATCTTGGATGCCCTGGCCGAGGCACCCCGCAGCATCGGCGAGCTTCTCGATCTGCCGGAGCTCAAGGCGGCGAATTCAACGGCGCGTCCGGTCGAGCTTGCCGGCGTTCTCGTCGGTGCCGGCCTTGCCGCGCTCGTCAAGGAGAAGCCGACTGACGCCTCGCGCGTCAAGCGGTTCAATGCGGCAATGGCAGAGCTCATCGCCAACGACGCGAACCCGCGCAGCGGCGTCCTCATCGCACCTACTCTGCAAAACGGGATCTCGTATTCGCCGCTCGAAATCGTCATGCATGCGGAAGTGGCGCGCGCGCCACGGTCCGGCGCCGAAGAGATTGCCAACCGCATCATCGCGCGGCTCGAAGCCACGGGCAGCGGCGTGCGGCGTGAGGGCAAGCCGATCGCGGACGATCCGTCGCAACTTTCACAATATGCTCAGGAAATCGCGGCGCTCATGGCCCGACGCGTGCCTTTATGGCAACGTCTCGGAATCTTGTAGGCATCGTCCGGCCTTAGCCTTGCGTTAGGCATGCCGTCATTCAGTCGTGGACAAACTGGTCTGTTAAAATGATACTTGGGGGGTGAAATGGTCGCCAATTCAATGAAGGCGCCGATGCCGCTTTTGCAACGGCGTCGGTTTCTCCATATTCGGGAATGCCCGCACAAAGTCCGGCTCATCGTCGGCACGCGGGATGGGGGAGCAATATGGTAGCCGTCGATCTACGATCACTCGTCGCACGCATGGACGATCTTTGTCGCCGCTCGCTCGAGGCCGCGGCGGGTCTGACGCTGTCGCGCAGCCATTACAATGTCGAGATCGAGCACTGGCTCCTGAAGCTGCTCGAAGGAACCGACAATGATATCGCCGCGATCCTGCGTCACTATGAAATCGACCAGGGGCGGCTTTCTGCCGATCTGACGCGGGTACTCGATCGGCTCAAGACCGGCAACAATCGGGCGCCGGCGTTGTCGCCGCAGATCGTCAAGCTTGCGCGTGAGGCGTGGTTTATCGCCTCGCTCGATGGCGGCGGCCGGATACGATCTGGCCACCTTTTGGCGGCGCTCCTCAATGACGAGACGCTGGCCCCGCTCGCGCGGGAATCCTCGTCGCAATTCCTGCGCATCCCGGCCGAGCAGCTCCACCAAAGCCTCGCGAAGATAACCGCCGGCAGCGCCGAGGACGGTGCCGCATCCGCGGTTGAAAATGGTGCCGATGGCGCAGCACCGCCGCGGCCGCGCGGCGGAGCGACACCGTCGCTCGACCAATTCACCATCGACCTGACGGCGCGTGCGCGCGGGGGCAAGATCGATCCGGTATTGGGGCGCGACAACGAGATCCGCCAGGTCATCGATATCCTGACGCGCCGACGCCAGAACAACCCCATCCTTACCGGCGAAGCCGGGGTCGGGAAAACGGCCGTGGTCGAGGGCTTCGCCCAGCGCATCGCCTCCGGCGACGTGCCCGAGGCGCTGCGCAATATCGCCTTGCGCACGCTCGATCTCGGGCTCCTTCAGGCGGGCGCGGGCGTGAAGGGCGAATTCGAGAACCGCCTCAAATCCGTCATCGAAGAGGTCAAATCTTCGGCGCAGCCGATCATCCTTTTCATCGATGAGGCACACACCCTCATCGGCGCTGGCGGTCAAGCCGGGCAGAACGATGCGGCCAATCTTCTGAAGCCGGCGCTGGCACGCGGCGAATTGCGCACGATCGCCGCGACGACGTGGGCCGAGTACAAGAAATATTTCGAGCGCGACGCCGCACTCACCCGCCGCTTCCAGGTCGTCAAGGTCGAGGAACCGGAAGAGGCCAATGCGGTGGCCATGCTGCGCGGCCTCGTCGCCACGCTGGAGAAGCACCACAAGGTCACCATCCTCGACGAGGCTCTCGTCGACGCGGTGCGCTTGTCGAAGCGCTACATTCCCGGCCGGCAACTGCCGGACAAGGGCGTGAGCCTGCTCGATACGGCCTGTGCGCGTGTCGCGATGGGCCAAAATGCAACGCCCGCCGAAGTCGAGGATACTGCGCGTTCGCTCGAACTGCTCGCGGTCGAGATGGAAATCCTCGAGCGCGAGGTCGCGACCGGCGTCGAGCATGGGAACGCCATCGCCGAACTCGTCGAGCGCAAGGCGGCGCTCGAGACGAGGCTTGCCGCGTTGCAGCAGCGCTGGAAGGAAGAAAAAGCGCTGGTGGATCGCATCCGGCAATTGCGCAAAGACCTCGAGGGGGCCCATGCCGGCAAAGGCGCCAACCCGGCGGCGCCGGCCGACCAGGTCGCGGCGTGGCGCACCGAACTCGGCGAACTCGACGGTCAGCTCAAGACCCTTCAGGGCGAGAACCCGCTCTTGCAGGTCTGCGTCGACGGCCAAGCGGTCGCTGAGGTCGTGGCGGCGTGGACGGGCATTCCGGTCGGTCGCATGGTGACCGACCAGATCCGCAGCGTGATGACGCTCAAGGACCGCATGGGCGAGCGGATCATCGGCCAGCCCCAAGCCTTGGAAGCGATTTCCGAAGCGATTCGGGTCTCGCGCGCCAAACTGACTGATCCACGCAAGCCGATCGGCGTATTCCTAATGGTGGGGACGAGCGGTGTCGGCAAGACGGAGACGGCGCTGGCACTGGCAGACCTGCTCTACGGCGGCGAACAGAGCCTAACCATCATCAACATGTCCGAATTCAAAGAGGAACATAAAGTCTCGATGCTCGTCGGCTCCCCGCCCGGCTATGTCGGCTATGGCGAGGGCGGCGTGCTCACCGAGGCGGTGCGGCGGCGGCCTTACGGCATCGTGCTGTTCGACGAGATGGAAAAGGCGCACCCGGGGGTCCAGGACGTCTTTTACCAAGTCTTCGACAAGGGCATGCTGCGTGATGGCGAAGGGCGCGACATCGATTTCAAGAACACCGTCATCATCATGACGTCCAACGCCGGCAGCGATGCCGTCCACAAGCTCTGCGCCGACCCCGAGACGATGCCCGACGCGGCCGGGCTTGCCGAAGCGCTGCGACCGGACCTTCTGAAGATATTCAAGCCGGCCTTCCTGGGCCGCGTCACGCTGGTTCCCTATTTCCCGCTGGGCGACGCGATCATCCGGCAAATCGTCGAGCTTCAGCTCGGCCGCATCGGGCGGCGCATCAGCGAGAACTACAAGGCCCACTTCGACTGGTCGCCCGAGCTGGTGCAGAGCATTGCCGACCGCTGTCATGAGGTCGAGAGCGGCGCCCGCAATGTCGAGCATATTCTGAACCGGGGATTGCTGCCGGAACTCTCGGCCCGGTTTCTGGAACAGATGGCGGCGGGCAAGTCGATGTCTTCCGTCCACGTATCCGTCGATGCATCGGGCGGTTTCGCTTATGAGATCGGCTGATCCACGCGCGGCCGATGGGCAGCAATGCCGGTCGGCGATAGGCACCCAAACCCGAACGGGGGCGATTACGCGAGGTTCGGGCAACTGATGAAGCGCGTGGCACCGCGCGCGATCACTTTCAAAAGAGGAGCATGTTATGCCCATTTACGTGCAATACGGCAAAATCACTGGCGACGTTACCGCAGCCGGTCACGAGAAGTGGATCGAGGTCAACAGTTTCCAATGGGGTGTCGGCCGCGGCATATCCTCGCCGACCGGCGCCTCGGCGAACCGCGAATCCTCAGCACCCAGCGTCAGCGAAATCGTCGTCACGAAGCCGAGCGACAGTTCGTCATCCAAGCTTCTCGATGAAATCGCTGCAGGGCGAAGGCCAAGATGTCACCATCGATTTCTGCAAGACGGATAAAGGCAAGCTCGAAGTCTATATGTCGTATACGCTGAACGATACCATGATCAGCGGCTTCAGCATTTCGAGCGGTGGCGATAAGCCGCAAGAATCAATTTCGATCAACTTCGCGAAGATCGCGTTCAAGATGGTCGAGATGGACGTCAAGGGCAGTACCGGCACACCGTCGACGGTTACCTACGATATCGGCCAGGCCAAGGTTGTCTGACGATCCGTCGGGCGGGGATGCGGGCTGACCTTCCCCGCTCAACTCATCCGGTCTTATCGCCGGCGCCGGGCGGATCATAACGGCGCCGGCGCCCTTGTGCGTCGCCTCTAAACTGGACGAGTGATGGCACGGTTCCTGGCACTCGATACGCCTCTTGGTCCTGCCGGTGTGGACCAGTTGCTCGAGCGTTTCGAGGGCGAGGAAGGTCTGTCGCGGCCCTACTCCTTCGTGCTCGGCTTCTGGTCGTCGAACGTCAACATCGGGCCGCGCGATCTGATCGGGAAGGAGGTGACCGTCACGCTCTCTCCCGAAGGCGGTAAGCCGCGCTATTTCAACGGTATCGTCCGGCATCTGCAGGCGGGCGAGCGCAGCGGCCGTGGCAGCCGCTTCTATCAGATCGAAATGGTCCCCTACTTCCGGCTCCTGACCGAGATCTCCAATTCGCGCATCTTCGAGACGAAATCGGCGGTCGATATCGTCAAGACGATCCTGGGCGAGCATAGTATTCAATTCGACGATTCCGGGATCCAGAAGACGCATGTCACGCGGGATTACTGCGTTCAGTACCGCGAGACGGATTTCAATTTCATCTCGCGCCTGCTGGAAGAGGAGGGGATATTCTATTTTTTCACGCATGAACAAAAAAAACACACGATGGTGCTGGGCGACGGCGCAACGACCTATACCAACCCCAATCTCACCCTCTCCTATCTCTCCGGCACCACCACGGGCGGGGCCACGATCCTGTCCTGGGAGCACGCCTACGACTTCATTCCGCAGCGGTGGGCTCAGACTGACTACAATTACCTGACGCCCACCACCTCGCTCGCAACGAATACCCCAAGCCAGCTCAATGCCGGCTCCTATCCCAAACAGTTCGAAATGTTCGACTACCCCGGCCTCTACGCGAAGACCGCGGACGGCACCCCGCTTACGACCTATCGCATGGAAGAGGACGAAGCGCTCTTCGATACCGCGCATGCGCGTACCATCAGCGGCGACCTTGCCCCGGGCGCCATATTTTCTATCACGCACGACCTTTCCGACGAATCCGGCAAATCCTGGGTGGCGGTGTCGGTGCACCACAGCGCCAGGGACGACACGCAGCTCAATATCTCCGGCCAGAACGCCGAGGGAACACACTACGGCAATGACATTCTCGCCATGCCCTCGACCGTTGTGTTCCGTCCGCCGCGCAGCACGCCCAAACCCTATATCCACGGCTTGCAGACCGCGCTTGTCGTGGGGCCGAGCGGCGAGGAAATCTACACGGACAAATATTGCCGCATCCAGGTGCAATTCTATTGGGATAGAACTGATACCAGCTCGTGCTGGATCCGCGTGGCGCAAGGGGTCGCCGGCCGGCAGTGGGGCATGCAATACCTGCCCCGCGTCGGACACGAGGTCGTCGTCAGCTTTCTGGAAGGCGACCCCGACCGCCCTCTTGTCATCGGCTCGGTCTACAACGCTGACAACATGCCCGTCTACACGCTCCCGGACAACAAGACCCAAAGCGGCTACAAATCGCGATCGAGCCTGAATGGCACGGCCGACAACTACAACGAGTTCCGGTTCGAGGACAAGAAGGGCTCGGAGGAGGTGTTCCTTCAAGCGGAGAAGGACCTCAACGTCGTCGTCGAGAACAATGATTCTCTTAAGGTCGGTAACAATCAGACCATACAAGTCACCAACGATCGAACCGAGACGGTGACGAAAGGCAACGAGAGCGTAACGATCGCGCAGGGCAACCGGACCGTCGCCGTCAGCCAAGGCAACGATACCCACCAGATCGACCAAGGCAATCGCGCGGTCACCATCTCGATGGGCAATGACACCCTCGAGATCAAGATGGGCAATCAGACGACCAAGGTGGCGCTCGGCAGCGTGAGCACCCAGGCGATGCAGTCGATCGAGTTAGTCGTTGGCGGGAATTCCATTAAAATCGATCAGACGGGCGTTACCATTTCCGGGATGATGGTGTCGATCCAGGGTCAGATGCAAACACAGATCCAGGGTGCGATAACGCAGGTCAGTGCCGACGGGATGCTGCAGCTTTCAGGCGGCATCACCATGATCGGCTAGCGGCAGCCTATGTCACGCCGGCAGATGTCATCATTGGGACGAGGGACGTTCGGTCCGCGATGCCGCTCCTGAAGAAAATCGCCGCCACTGACGCTCGCGCCGTCGCCGCACGTGCGAATCTCACCCCGGCCGGGATCGCCGCGCTCGATCCAGCGCTCGATGCGAGCGCCTGCCTCGACGTCTTGATGAAAGGCGGGCTTCTCCTCGATGCGGTGCGGTTCCTGGCGCACTCCCTGCCCAAGCGGGAGGCGGTGTGGTGGGCGTGCCTGTGCGCGCGCGACACGCTGCTGCCGGAGACGGCACCCGCCGTGGTCGCGGCGCTGCAGGCAGCGGAAACCTGGGTCATGGGGCCGACCGAGGAAAAGCGGCGCGAAGCGATGGCGCGGGCCGAGGCCGCAGGATTTCGCGCGCCGGCAAGCTGGGCGGCGGTCGGGGCCTTCTGGTCCGGCGGCAGCATGGCCCCGCCGAATGCCCCGGTCGTGCCGCCGGGCGACGCGTTGACCGGCGCGGCGGTGGCCGGCGCGATCCTGCTCGCCGCCGTGCAAAAGGAGCCCGAAAAGGCGCCCGACAAATATCGCCGCTTCCTCGAATCCGGCATCGACATCGCCGACGGCGGCAATGGCCGCAAGCGCCAGCAGGCCTGAAGGCGCGGGCGGCAGGGAGACGCATCATGGGACAGCCGGCGGCACGCCTCCTCGACATGCATGTCTGCCCCATGCTCACGGGCATCGTCCCGCACGTGGGCGGGCCGATCACCGCGCCGGGCGCGCCAACCGTGCTGATCGGCGGCATGCCGGCGGCCCGCGTCGGCGATATGGTGACCTGCGTCGGGCCGCCCGACACGATCATTGTCGGCTGCTTCACCGTCCTGATCGGCGGCAGTCCGGCGGCGCGGATGGGGGATAGCTGCGCCCATGGCGGTACCATCGTCATAGGTTGCCCAACGGTTTTGATCGGGTGACGGGCGAAGCTGTCTCTGCCGCGGATGATCAGACGATTCTGCGCCGTGCCGCCGCGAGCTACGCGGCGGGCCGGCACGCGGAAGCACGTTCGTTCTGCACCGCGATCCTGCGGGAAACGCCGTCTCATCCCGGCGCGCTGCATCTCCTGGGCATGCTGGCGCTGTCGGCCGACGCGCGCATGGAAGCGGTTGATCTGCTCCGGCAGGCGGCCGCAACGGACCGAGAAAATCCGGAAATTTTCAACAATCTGGGGGCTGCTCTTCAGTCTCTGAGTCAATTCGAGAAAGCCATCGCCTGTCATCGCGCGGCGATCGAACGCGCGCCCGCGATGGTCGGGGCGCACATGAACCTGGCCCTGGCGCTTGATGCGCTCGATCGTCCTGCCGAGGCCGAAGCGGCCTTCCGCCGCGTGACCCAATTGCAACCCGATCTCGCGCATGCCTGGACGCGGCTGGGCGGCGCGGTGCTGCAGCAGAACCGGCCGGACGAGGCCGTTGCCTGCTACCGCCGCGCGCTGGCCCTCGACCCCCAATCGCAGCAGGCGCAGCTTAATCTGGTGGTGGCCTTGCTGACGGCGGGGGAGTTCGCCGAGGCGTGGCCGGCCTACGAGGCGCGCTGGCGGCTGAAGCCGGATCTGCGGCAGAGCACGGCGGCCAAGCGGGCGCCGCTGTGGCTCGGCAACGCCGACATCGCCGGCAGCACCATCGTGCTCCATGCCGAGCAGGGGCTGGGCGACACGATCCAGTTCGCTCGCTACGCGCCGATGGTGGCGGAACGAGGGGCAAGAGTGCTGCTCGAAGTCCTGCCGGGCTTGCGACCGCTGTTCGTGAGGATGAGCGGGGTGGCGGCGGTCTTCGAGCGCGGCGAGGCGCTGCCGGATTTCGCGTGGCAGTGCCCGCTGATGAGCCTGCCCCTGGCGTTCGGGACCGACCTCACCAATATCCCCGCGTCCATTCCCTATGTCACCGCCGATCCCGGCCGCGTTGCGGCGTGGCGGGGCCGGCTCGGCCCCCGCAAGGGGCCGCGGATCGGCTTGGCCTGGTCAGGCAGCCCGGTGCATCCCAACGACGCCGCCCGGTCGATCGCTCTCTCCCGCCTGGCGCCGATCCTTGCCCGCGACGAATTCTCGTTCCATTGCATCCAGAAATCCGTCCGCCCCACCGATGCCGAAACGGCAATCGGCATTCCCCACCTTGCCACCCATGAGGCCGCGCTCACGGATTGGGGGGAGACGGCAGCGCTTGTGTCGCTCATGGACCTCGTCATCGCCGTCGATACCTCAGTCGCCCATCTTTCGGGCGCGATGGGGCGACCGACATGGCTCATGCTGCCGTTCCGGGCGGACTGGCGCTGGCTGCTGCATCGTCCCGATAGTCCCTGGTATCCCCGGATGCGACTATTCCGGCAGAATGCGCCGGGTCAGTGGGAAGGCGTTCTGGCCAAAGTGGGGCAGGCGCTGGCGACCCTGGGCGGCAGGGTTGGGCAAAACCCGTGAACTGATCGCGACAAGCGAGGGCTCGCCAGTGATATAATACCCCGGTTACCCGCTCAAGTATTGGCGCTCAGTCGTCACTATAGTTCTGAAATGCCCTGTATCTTGCCCTATGCAATGAAATGCGGCAGGACATGGCCTTCCATTCTTTTGCCCAGCCAAGAAAATCTGGCGCCGATGGCCGGCGTCCGTTCTATCGAACTCTTAACGAACCTAACCTAACACGCACATAATATTGAGCTTTACAGAACCTCCGGCAGAAGATAAAAATTCATAAAAAAAAGATGAACGTTTGCGGTGGTGGGGGGATGGCCGGAATGCGTAAGCGGAGTTTCGCGAAACTGGCGGTGGCGCTCGCCTGCGTCTTGGTTGCCGGAAGGAGCGAAGCGCAAACGGTGCCACGTCAGCTTCCCTCGACCGTCCAGCCGACGCTCCCGTTAGAGCGGGTGACCCCGCCCACTCAGCCCGAAGAACGCGCGCCCCTGCTGGTTCAGCCGCTGCCCGGAAACGAGGCGCCGCCTGGAGCCGACCGCGTCCAGATCACGATATCGAGCATCCGCGTCGATGGCGCGACGGTCTACAGCCAGGCGCAATTGCAAGCGATCTTCGCCGATTCGATCGGCAAGACGGTCCCGCTATCGCGCCTCTTCGATCTGGCCAATCGCCTGGAAGCGCGGTACCGCGCGGATGGCTATGTTCTCACCCGCGTGCTCGTGCCCGAACAGACCGCGGCCGCCGGAAAGTTCGAATTGCGGGCGATCGAAGGCTATGTCAACGACGTCGTGATCGAAGGCGATGTCGGCGGCGTGCGCCCGCTCATCCAATCCTACGCAGACCAGATCAAGGCGGCCCGCCCGGCCAACATCAAGGTGATCGAGCGCTATCTCCTGCTTATCAACGATACGCCGGGGGTATCGGCGACGGGCGTGCTGCGCCCCGGCGAGCAACTGGGCGCGAGCCAACTGGTCCTCGATGTGTCGGTGAAGCATGTCGACGGATTTGCCACGGTGGATAACCGCGGCTCGCGCTACACCGGCCCGTGGGGGGCCTCGATCGGCGCTGCCACCAATTCCTTCACCCGCTATGGCGAGCGCGTCGAAGGCATCTTCTTCTCGACCTTCGATGACGAGCAGCATTTCGGCCAGGTGTCGCTCGAGGGGACGGTGCTGCCCGACGGCACCCGCGTCCAGTTCACCGCCGGCATCAGCCCCAGCACGCCCGGCTTCACGCTGACCCCGCTCGAGGTGCACAGCGTGGCCGAGACCATCGGCGTGCACGCATTGACCCCCTGGGTGCGCTCGCGCCAGTTCAACCTCAATTCGGATATCGGCTTCGAGTTCAAGGAAACGCATACGGACGTGCTGGATACCCGCTTCAGCGACGACCAGCTCCGCATCCTCGTGCTCGGCGGCAGCGCGGATTATCGCGACGCCTGGTCAGGGATCACCTCCGGCAAGCTCACGCTGCGCCAGGGTCTCGGCATTCTCGGCGCCAGCCCGGTCGGAATGCAGCGCTCGACCCCAAACGGCCAGAGCGATGCCCTTGCCGCGATCGGCGAGGTCTCGCGCCTGCAGTCGCTGCTGAGCTGGAACAACCGGACCATCACCGCCTATGGCGTCGTCGACGGTCAGGAATCATCGGCGCCGCTCCTTGCATCAGAGCAGTTCCAACTCGGCGGACAGCGTTTCGGGCGCGGCTATCCGCCGGCCGATCTCCTCGGCAATCAGGCGGCTGCGGGCTCGGCCGAGCTGCAATTCAACGACACCACGCATTGGAAATACGTACCCAACTATCAGGCTTATGTGTTCTACGATTTCGGCGCGGTGTGGAACATTGTGGGGCGCCAGACGCTGGCTTCGACCGGCATTGGCGTCCGCTTCTCGGTGATGCAGCCGGTCTCGATCGATTTCGAGCTGGCGCGGCCCTTGACCCGAATTCCTGACGATCAGTCGAGCAAGGGCGTCCAAGCCTATGTCAGTGCAGCGGTACGTTTTTAGGAGGCCATGATGACGACGGTTCGGCCGTGCAACGTTCCAACGCGAATAGCCGAGCGCACGCCCGTGCGGCGCGTCTTCGCGCGAGGGGCGCTGCTGCGATCGACGGCTCTGGTCGGAACCCTCGCCGGTCTTTCCGTGGCGGCACCGTTCCTGGCGCACGCCAATCCGGTGGGGGGCTCGGTGGCCGCCGGCTCCGCCGTCATTCAGCAGACCGCGCCGAACCAGCTCAACATCACGCAGTCGACCAATTCGGCCATCATCAACTGGCAAGGCTTCAGCATCGGCAGCAACGAGGCGACGGTTTTCCAGCAGCCGTCCTCGAGCTCGGTCACGCTCAATCGCGTCACCGGGCCGGGCGGCTCCGACATCGATGGCTCGCTGCGCGCCAACGGCATGATCTTTCTCATCAACCCGAACGGGGTCGTGTTCGGGCCCAATGCGCAGGTCAACGTCAATGGCCTGGTCGCGACCACCGCGGATACGAGCGACCGGAAGTTCATGGCGGGCCAGTATCGCTTCGACCGGCCCTCGCATAATCCCAACGCCACGGTCGAGAACCAGGGCACGATCACCATCGCCGACGGCGGCTTGGCGGCGCTCGTCGCACCCGGGGTCGCCAATTCCGGGACGATCACCGCGCGTAGCGGGCGCATCGCGCTGGGCGGCGCGCTGACGTTCGGCTTGGACCTCTACGGCGACGGTCTTCTCTATTTCGATACAAATTCCAAGGTCACCCAGGCTCCGGTCGACGCCACCGGCAAGCCAGTGGCGGCCCTGGTGCAGAACTCCGGTACCATCAGGGCCGATGGCGGCACGGTGACGCTCACCGCCACGGCGGCGACCCAGCTCCTCGATCAGGTCATCAACACCAGCGGTGTCATCGAGGCGCGCAGCTTCGCCATGAAGGACGGCACGATCGTGCTGAGCGGCAGCGGCGGCGCGGTCGTTGCATCGGGGACGCTGGACGCATCGGGCAACGCGCCCGGTGAGACCGGCGGCACGGTCAAGGTGTTGGGCGACGAGGTCGCGGTGATGGCCGGCGCCACCATCGATGCGTCCGGCAATGCCGGCGGCGGCACCGTGCTCATCGGCGGCGACAGGCACGGCGCGGGTCCCGATCCCAATTCCGCCGTGACCTATGTCGCAGCGACCGCCTCGATCAAAGCCGATGCGCGCGAGACCGGCAATGGCGGCAACGTCGTGGTGTGGTCCGACGAGTACACCGAATTCGACGGCAGCATTTCCGCCACGGGCGGAGCGTCGGGCGGCAATGGCGGCACGGTCGAGGTGTCGAGCCACAACGTGCTCGACTTCACTGGGCTGGTCGATCTCTCCGCGGCGAACGGCACGAAAGGCATATTGCTGCTCGATCCCGCGGATATCGACATCGAGAACAACGCCGGCACCAATTCCGGCATCGCCTTCGACGGCGAGGAATTGGTGTACACGCCGGATGACACCACCGAACCGTCGATCCTGGACACGGGCGTCCTGGAGGCGCAGCTGGCGAACACCAGCGTGGCGGTCTCGACGCAAACCGCCGGGACGATCGCCGGCAGCGGCGGCATCACGGTCGTTGCCGGCAGCCCCCTGGCCTGGGCGAGCGGCACCACGCTGACGCTGGCGTCGAGCGGCAACATCACCATCGCCGCGCCGATCACCGCCACCAACGGCTCGGCCCTTGTGCTCCAGGCGGAGCAGCAGGTGGTCGTATCGGCCCCTATCACCGCCGCCTCGCTTGCCGTCAGCGGCACCGGGACCAATGCCATTACCCTGGGCAGCAACATCACGACGCTGGGCGCGACGACCAACGGCCTAGGCGATCCCTACGCCCAGGAATACCAGTCGCCCGTGATACTCGGCTCGAACGTAACTCTGACGGACAACGCCGGCGGCAGCATTCTCTTCAATTCCTCCATCGACGCGGCGACCGCCGGCACGCAGAGCCTGACCATCAACGCACTGGGCGCCGCGTCGGTAGTCTATTTCGAGGGCAGTATCGGCAACATCGCCTCGCCCGATGTGATAACCGTGACGGCCCCGATCCTGCACATCGGCCCCTTCACCAATATTTTTACGACCGGCGGCTTCTCACAGACCGGCGCGACGGTTCTTGAGGCTGCGGAAGGGACCACGGTCCACACCATCGCGACAACGGGCAATTCCTCGACGGGCGCCGATATCACGTTCGCCGGACCGATCGACGGTTCATTTTCCGGTGGACAGGGGCTCACCCTGTCGGCCGGGACGGGGACGGTGACCCTTCAAGGCAATGTCGGCGCGACGGCGCCCCTGGCCGTGTTCTATGTGGAGGCGGCCAAAATCAATCTGGGTGCCGTGGGCGGTGGGACGGGTATCTCCGTCACGACGGCGGGCACCTTCGGGTCGGGCGACTGCCAGTGCGGGCAGCAATATGATGGTCCCGTCGTCCTCAACGGCAACGCGACACTGACCGATCTCAGCGGGAATTTCGTCAACTTCAACAGCACCGTCGATTCCGGTTCCGTGCCGAGCAGCCTCACAGTCAATGCCCAGTCGACCGGCGAAGTGGAGTTCCCATCCAATGTCGGTAGCGCGGCTCCGCTCACAAGCCTTTCGGTCACGGCGGGCCAGATCGATCTGGGCGTTGGGCTCTACTTTGGTAACGCCGATCCGGCCATCACAACATCGGGCAGCGGGCAGACATACACCGGCGCGGTATTCGTGCTGAACGACACCACATTCACCGACACCGGTTCCGGCGCCATCACCTTCACCGGTACGGTGGACAGCATCGTCGACGAGGTCGCCCCTAACGGGGTCAACATGACCGTCGTAACCAAGGGCGCCGTCACGTTCGATGCCGCCGTCGGCGGCTCGGATCCCTTCTATAACCTGACGGTGACGGGAGGGGCGATCGCCTTCGACGGCTCGGTCACCGTCAACAACAATATCGTTGCAAACACGGCCGCGGCCGCGGAGCCGCCCAACGGCTCTATCACCCTGGGATCGGGCGTCACGCTGACCGCGAGCGGCACAGGCACCGCGATCCTCATCGAGGCCGGGTCCGACCACGCGGCCGGCGATCCGACCGGCGGCGATTTCGAGAACAACTCCGGCGCCAACGCGCTCGTCACGCCCGGCGGCAACTGGGTCGTCTATAGCGGCAATCCGATCGGCCAGGGCACCGTCGACGGCGGGCTGACCTACACCACACTGTTCGACTACGACACCACCTTCACGCCCACGCCGGCCGGAAATTACTTCGTCTTCCGCGGCGGCTTCCTGACGCTGACGCCGAACGCGGTGCTGCAAGCCTATAACGGCACGGCGCTCGACAATCCGACCTATTCGGACAATCTCGCCAACTATGCGGTTTCATCGCCGGTGGTCGGGGGCAACCCGCCCGTGGAGGGGGCTACGCTCAGCGGCTCAATGGCGTTCAATGGATCGGCCACGACCGTCGTCCAGAATGCCGGCACCTATTCCTTGAGCGTCGGCACCTTGACGGTGAACAGTTCGGAACATCTGGGCCTGGCTTTCACCAATCCGACCCCGAACAACTATGTGATCACGCCGGCCGGGCTGACGGTGACGCCGAACGGGTCCGCGGTGACCTACAACGCCACGGCGCTCGACACCGTCGGCTATTCCGACAATCTCGCCAACTACACGATCAGCGGCCTCGTGACCGGCCAGACCCCGGCCTCGGCGGGCATCACCCTGACCGGGGCGATGAACTTCAACCTGGGCGGCACGCCCGCGCCGGTGGTGGAGAATGCCGGCACTTATGTGCTGGCGCAGGGATCGTTGTCCGGGACCAGCACCGCAAACAACTACACCATCAGCTTCAGCAATCCGTCCGGAAACAGCTACGTCATCAACCAACTCCCGGTGGTGCTGGCGGGAACGCGAACCTATGACGCGACGGCCAACGCGCCGGCATCGATCCTGACGATCAGCAACAACCTCGATGGCGGCAACCTGACGCTCTCCGGGACGGGAACCCTCGTGAGCGCGAATGCTCCGTCGGAAGTTCTTCAGCTCGCCCGGTACCCTGGCGCTGGGCGGCACGGCGGCGGGGAACTACACGCTCTCAGCGATCGGCGATAACGGCAGCGCCGTGACCATCACGCCGGCGACACTCACCTTCGTCGCGACCCCCGAGACCACGCTTCAGGGATCGTCGCTTCCCCCTCTCAGCGGCACGGTGACGGGGTTCGTCGGCGGCGACACGCTGTCGTCGGTGACAACCGGAACGGTGACCTGGACTTCCAACGCCCCCGCGGCGGGCATTCCGGGGGTGTTTTCGATCACGGGCGGAGGCATCACCCTGACGTCCGACAACTACGTGCTCGAGCAGTCGCCGACCAATGCGACGGCGCTGACGATCGGAACGCCCCCGGCAGGACCGATCAACCAAAGCTCGCAGCAGCCTCAGTCGGACGAGGTAGCGGGCGTCGTGATAACCATTCCGTTCTTCGAAAAACACATTCTGTCGTCGGACAACACGACGCCGCCAGATCCGACATTGACCTACTCCAACTCGGGCGACCCCACGCATTGGTGATGGGGGCAGGGAAGCATCATGAACGCCACCAGGATCGCTGACGCATCCGCTCGAGCAAGCTTCGCCGCCGCCAACCGGCTTCGGTGGACAGTCCGACTCACAGCATTCGCCGGCGTTCTCGCGCTCGTGGGATGCGCCAGCCTGATGGGAAGCGGAGCGGGCAACACCGGTCCCGTTCCGGTCGGCAACGACCTTGTGGGCGAGGCGTGCACGACCTATCCGGCGCCCGCCGTCGATGCGCACGGCATCGGCAGTCGGATGCAGCTGGTGAAATGCGGAAGCTGGGACTACCCCAGCGCGCGCATCTTCGACCTCTCCGGCAGCCCCGATGAGCCGGTGGCAACGCTGGCCCAGAACACGGCCTGGCGCAGCTTCATCGGCGAGCGCATGGTCTGCGACAACGGTCAGTCCACCACCATCCTGTCGGGTGATGCGGCGGTGATGCTGAGCTGCAAGCTCAGAAGCGGCGGCTGGACCTTCCTCGCGCTCGCTGCCAAGGTCGATGGCAAGCCCTATCTTGCCGATGGCATCCCGGCGGCGCTGCCGGCCATCGAACGGGCGATCCAGGTGATGGGCGGTGGCGGCGGCGGAGTCGCCAAGGCAGACGACAAGGGCGCGAGCCAATCCGCGGCCATCCAGCGCCTGCAGCAAGAGCTCCAGGGTCGGTTGTTCGGCAGCGGCGATCTCAAGAACTATTTCGCGCTGATGCAGCGCGGCCAGTATTACGACACCACACTCGATTTTGCCGACGCGGAGAAGGATTACCGCGACGCGCTCGCGATCCACGAGCGCATTCTCGGCACCGACAATCCCGACGGCGCCGATCCCATGATGAATCTCGCGTTGGAGATCAGCAACCAGGGACGCTACGCGGAGGCGGACGCGCTTTTCCAGCGCGCTGCCCGGTTGGCCGAGCAGACGAGCCCGGCGCTGCGGGCGCGGCTCATCAGCTATCAAGCCATCAACGACGCCAACCGCGGCGAGCGCGGCGACGCCCTGGCCTTGGCGCGGCGCGCGACCAGTCTGCGCGAAGAGATCAAGAACACGATGGAGGCCAACGGGTCGTCGCTTCCCGCGAGCGGACAAGGCGGTTCTTTCGGCGGGAGCGACGCCAATGTCCTGGTCGATCCGCTGACGCAGTCGGCCATCGTCGATATCGTGCAGAGCCGTTTCATCGAAGCTTCGATGCTTCTGAAGAACAAGGACGTGCCGCGCGCGCGCACGGTTGCCTCGCTGGCATTGTCCGATCTGGGACGCCTGCGCGTGCATCCGGAATGGTGGCTGCCGCGGCTTTACGAGCTCGATGCGCGGATCGCCGCGGCGGACGGTGACCTGCCGCAAGCCGAGAGCGCCTTGCGCAGCGCGGCGGAGGCGTGGCCGCACATCTTCGAGAACTCGCGGCCGGAAGGTCTTGCCTATTTCGCGCTGGGTCAGAACCTGCAGGAGCAGGGTCGGACCGACGAGGCGCTTGATGCCTTCCGCAAGGGCGAGACCATCCTCAACGGAGCCGGCGGTGGCCTGACCTTCGACGAAGTCCGGCCCTATCTCGACGCGGCCATGCATGCCGCTGACCAGACGCCGAGCCAGCGCGACAGTCTCTATGCCGAGATGTTCGAAGCGGCCCAACTCGTGCGCGGCAGCGTCACCACGCGCTCGATTTCCCTGGCGGCGGCGCGGCTGTCGACGACGGACAAGCCGGTCGGCGTCGTGATCCGCGCCAAGCAGGACGCCGAGCGGCGGCGCGACGGCCTGCTGGACGACTACAACCAGGCGGTGGCCGCGCCCGCCGACCTCCAGGACAAGGACGCGATCGAAAAGCTGCGGCAGAGCATTGCCGAGGCCGAGAAGCAGGTTTCCAGCCTCGACCAGCAGGTGCAGACGGTCGCGACGGGCTACAATCAACTATTGGAAGTGCCGGTGGACGCAGCGAAAACGCTGGCGCTGCTGCACCCGCACGAGGCGCTGGTATCGTTCCTGTTGGGGTCGCCGCGCAGTTTTGCCTTCATCCTGGAAAACGGCAAGATCACCGCCTATCCGCTCGCCACCACCGAGGTGGAGGTCGCGGCGATGGTGCGGGCCCTGCGCCGCGGCACCGAGGTGACCTCGGACGGCAGAGTCCCCGGGTTCGACCTCAAGCTCTCGCACGAGCTTTATGTGAAGCTCTTCGGGCCGTTCGCGCCGTCGCTGGGCGACGCCGATCATCTCATCGTGGCGGCATCCGGGCCGCTCCTCAGCATTCCCCTGACCATCCTCGTCACCAAGGAGCCGACATCGCAGGACTACAAGACCGCCGCCTGGCTCCTCCGCGACAAGACGATCAGCACCGTCACCTCGGTGCGATCCTTCGTCGATCTGCGCAAGATCGCCAAGCCTTCGCAGGCGGCGATGCCCTTCATCGGCTTCGGCGGTTTCGTGCCGCCCAAATTGACGGCGGCGACCTCGGGCATCCCCAAGGGGTGCAACGACGACTACAAGCAGCTCGCATCGCTGGGTGCATTGCCGGGCACGGTGTTGGAGCTGCATTCGGTGGGCGGGATCGTCGGCGGACCGAGTGCCGATATTCGCGTGGGCACGGCCTTCACCAAGGCGGCGGTGACCTCGGCCGATCTCAGCAAGTACCGCGTCGTCTATTTCGCCACCCACGCGCTGTTGCCGACCGATCTTGAATGCCGTCCGGAGCCGGCGCTCCTGGCGTCGCTGCCCGCGGGCTCAAACGACATCTCGCAGATGTTCATCGACAACAAGGATGTGATGGAGCTCAACCTCGATGCCGATCTCGTCGTCCTCTCGGCCTGCAATACTGATGGTCCGGACGGGCGGAGCGCAGGCGAAAGCCTGTCGGGATTGGCGCGGTCCTTCTTCTATGCCGGCGCACGCGATCTCATCGTGACGCATTGGGAGGCCGAAGACGAGGCGACCGCCTTCCTGATGAAGCAGACCTTCGCCAACCTCACCGCGGGATCGACCACTCCGGCCGATGCGCTGCGCACCGCCCAGCTCGAGATGATCGACGATGCCGGGGGTAAGCTCCACGACTACTGGAGCCATCCGATCTTCTGGGCGCCGTTTGCCGTCATCGGCGATGGCGGCCGCCCGTGGCAGAGCGGCACGGCGCGCACGGCCTCGGTGCCGGCATCGGTCACGGCGCAATAATCGGGGCTCGCGCGCGGATGGAGGGTGCCGCTTTTTCCGTTTGATGGGCGCCGCGGGCGTGTAATCATGGCGGTCCCCGATGAATTCATCCGAGGCCGCCATGCCGAAATATATGCTGGTCAGCTTCAAGACCTGTCCTTGGGTTCAGCGCGCGGCGATCGTCCTGCGCGAGAAGAACATCGAGTTCGAGTTCCGCCACATCGAGCCCGACAACCGGCCGGACTGGTTCCTCGCGATCTCCCCGCACAAGAAAGTGCCGGTGCTGCGCATCGACGACCGGGTGTCGCTGTTTGAATCGAATGCCATCGCGGAATACCTGGACGAGACGATCGCGCCACGGCTCCATCCGGAGGACCCGATCGAGCGCGCCGTGAACCGCGCCTGGACCGATTACGTGCCGACCTTCGCCGATGTCGTGACCGCGACCGCCTATGCCGATACCGAGGCCGATTATCACAATGCGGCGGCCAAGATCCCGGTGCCGTTCGAGCGGCTGGAAAAGGCGCTGGAAAAGCAAGGGCACGGACCGTTCTTCAACGGGGCGAAATACTCGCTGGTGGACGCGGCCTACGCGCCCTTCCTGCAGCGCTATTTCTTCCTCGACCGGGTGAAGCCGCTGGGCCACATCGAGAAATTCCCGCGATTGAAGGCGTGGGGCCAGGCGCTGATCGCGCGCGCCTCGACCCATTCCTTCCCCGAGGCCGAGTTCGAGGCGATGTACCGCGACAACCTGAAGCGCCGCAAGAAGTGGGTGTCGCAGTTCATCGAGAGCTCGAAAGTCGCCGCCGAATAGGCACGCGGTTGCAGGCGTCGCCGGCTGCGCTGCGCTATGGCTTGCGCAGGCGCTTCTCGGCCGCGTCGATGGCGCTGAGATCGATGAATTTTTTGGTGTCGATCGGCGCCTTGACGTAGCCCAGCGCGTGCAGCGTATCGATATCGTGCTGGATCGCCGCGAGGTTCGGGCGCACCTGCGGATCGTGATAATAATCCGCCTTGGTGTAGAGGTAGTTGGCGAAGTGCTGCGGTGGCTGCTTCGTCACCCGCGCGACGATCGCCAGCATGGCGTCGCGGTTGGCCGGATCGAGAAACCAGGCGACGCCGCGCTGCACGTCCTCGAAATAATCGACCATGGCCGCGCGGTTCTTCGCCAGAAAGCCGCTGCGCGCGAACAGCACCGTCATCTGCGAGGCGCCCATGATGTCCTTCATGGTGAAGAGCGGATGCGCTTTCGCCGATAATTCGGGATCGTAGGTGAAGGGCGGGGTCGAGCTGATGAGGTCGACCTTGCCGCTGAGCAGCATGGCGTTTTGCGCCGAAAGCTCCGCCTCGAGCAGCGTGTAGTCCTTCCTGTCGACCATGTGGTGCGCGGCCATGGCGGCGCGGATGACCACGTCCATCGTTCCGCCTAGACCGTTGGAGACGAGCGCCTTGCCCTTGAGATCCTCGATCGTCTTGATGCCGCTGTCGTTGCGCACCTCGAAGCGCGAGGAGAAATAACCGTCGGTGCCGTCCTGATAGCCATCGGCGATGATGCGCATGTCCGTCATGCCCGCGTTCTCGATCGCATGGGCAAGCGTGATGGGACCGCCCACCATGATGTCGATGTCGCCGGTGGCAAGCGCCGTCAACTCGGCCGAGGAACTCGCGAAATGGGTGGGCTCGACGACGTAGGAGACGCCGTAATGCTTCATGATGTCGTGTTTCTCGAACACGATCGGGGCCATAATGGTGGTGATGACGGCCCAGCCCTGGTAAATCGTCACCGGCCCGGCCGCCCGCGCCGATCCCCCGAGCATGAGGGCGCCGCCGAAGAGCGCGCCAAGGATCGACGAAAATACGCGCATTTGTCCCCCGGCAATCGTGTGGCGATCAGGATGGTGGCGCTGCCGGCGTTGTCAATTCCCGTGGCCGCCGGTGCAACGATCTTTTCATCATTGCCGTTTCATATGATAGATCGCCCGCTATTTGGAGGCGAATTCTCATGGAGGTGCTAGATTGGCCAAGGTCGTGAAATCCAGCAGTCGGTCGCGCCGTGCTCGCTCTGCCCGCAGCAGCCGGACCGCCGTTCCCGGAAACGTGCTGGCGATGCGCAGCCAGGCGAATGCGCGTGCCCGGCGCGTCATGCCGGTCATCCGGGCGATCCGGAAATCGGGGGTCAGGACCTTGCGCGGCATCGCCGATGCGCTCAATCGCAAGCGTGTCGCCACTGCGCGCGGCGGCAAATGGCATCCCAGCACTGTCCGCAGCGTACTACTGCGGGCGTAATCCGTTCGCTCAAAGAGTAGACGTGAAGGCCGCCAAGGACGTACCTTGGCGGCATCATCTCTTTGGGCTCAAAGGACAAGGTGCATGAAACGGCCACGGCAAAAGGTTCTTTCCAACCGCCGCAAGGGCAAATTGCAAGCCAAACGGCGGCGCCAGCGCGCGCGGGCGACCGGCTGAGGCCTAAGCGCGTGCCAGGGGATCAGCCAAGCGGCCCCTGGAACACCGGCCCACGATAGGTATCGGAGAGCGCGTCAAGCGCTTCGGGCCACCGGGCATTGTCCACGGTGCGGCGCGCCGCCGCTGGCCGTGGACGCCCGTCCCAGCCGATCTGCTCCATGTAGTAGTAGAGCTGGATCGCATGCCCCTCCGGGTCGAGGGCAAAGGCCGAATAGTCGATCCCGGGGAAGAGTTCGGGCGGCAGATACTTGATGGTCACGCCGTTTTCCCCCAGGAACGACACGGCATCCCTAAGCTGCCGGTAGCTCCCGACCTGCATGCCATAGGCCATGCAGATCGAATCGGGCCTGAGCCCCAGCTCCGCGCGCAGCGCGAGGGGATAGAGCGCGATGGTGTGATGCTCGGTATTGGCGCGCAGGAACACCGCGCGGTGGCCGTGCCAGGTGATCTCCTCGGTGACGGTCAGGCCCATGGTGTCGGCATAAAAGCGCGCCGCCGCCTCGACATCCCGCGCGAAGAGGCGGATCGGCCCGTTGCGCACGATGCGGAACGGGCGCGCCAGCAGGGTCCCGGCGACATCGTATTTGGGCTCGCCGAAGGGGCGCTGGTGCAGCCCCAGGCGGAGGTCGAGCCCGCCTTCGATGGCCGCCCGCGCCATCGGGAAATCGGGCGCGCCGCGCCTTCGGGCGCCGGCAGCGCATCGCCGGCGGGGCAGATCGACACCGGCTTGGAGACGCCGTCCCAGCCGATCTGGTCCATGCCGTAATAGATCTCGTTGGAGATGGCATCGGCGTCGGTCACCGTGAAGTTCCAGTTCGCCCCGCGCGCGTCGCGCCCGCCCGGCCGGGCGATGCGGACCTGCCGATCGGTCAGCCAGCGCCGGCCCTCGGTGACCTCGCGCAGGGTGGCGACCTGCCAAGCCATATGGCTGATCCAGGTCGTGCCCTCGCGCTTGGGCGCGGGGGTGGCGGCGAACGCCCAGTGCGGGAACAGCACGACCGAATGGTGGTCCGCGCCGACACGCAGGAAATAGCCGTTGGGGTCTTGCCCGGTTGGGCTCGTGACGTTGAACTGCTTGCCGAAATCGACGGTGTCGGTGACGGGCAGGCCGAGGAGGTCGCTGTAGAAGCGCAGTGCCTTTTCCTGGTCCTCGACATTGAAGCCGAAATGCCCGAGCCGCAGCACGCGAAACGGCCGTTCCAGAAGGACGCCGCCGACATCATAGGTACGGTTGAGAGTTTCGGGCGCGGTCGCCATGCCAATCCTCCCTGGGTCGAGCGGAGGCGCCAGAGTGAGCCCGATTCGCGGCATTGGCAATGGTCCGCGCGCGCAGTTGTGATCGCCCCGGCGCCATAACGCAACGTACATCCAGAGGCTTGTGCGCTATGATGGGGCCTTGCCCATCGCCATCGCCCGCGGACCAGGAAGCGAGAAAAACCCATGCCAGGCTTCACCCGTTCGGCCGTCACCGCCCTCGCGTTCGTCGTCCTGGTGGCGCCCCACGCCGCACGGGCGCAGCAGGCACCGGATTATGCCGCCATCGTCGCCGCACCGGACCGGACCGACGCCGACCGCACCAATGACAAGCGACGCGACCCCGTGAAAATCCTGGAGCTCACCGGCGTGCGTCCGGGCATGACGGTCCTCGATATGGGCGCCGGCGCGGGCTATAGCACCGAGCTGCTGGCCCGCGCGGTCGGTCCCACGGGCAAGGTCTATGCCGAGGATTCCGCTGCGGTGATGCAGCGCGCGCAGGCCGCGTGGGACGCCCGCGCCAAGAGCCCGGCGATGCGGAACGTCACGCACCTGACCCGGCCCTATGACGATCCGCTGCCGGCGGGGGTGGGCAATCTCGATCTCGTGACGTTCTTCTATTTCTATCACGACACGACCTACATGCCGGTCGACCGGGCCAAGATGGACAAGGCGCTGTTCGATGCGCTGAAGCCCGGCCACTTCCTGGTGGTGGCCGATTATGCGGCGGCCGCGGGCGCGGGGACCTCGGTGGGAAAGACCTTCCACCGCATCGAGGAGAGCACGTTGGAGAAGGAAGTCGAGGCGGCCGGGTTCAAGAAAGTCGACGAGGGCATGTTCCTGCGCAATCCCAACGACCCCCACAACATGCCGATCTTCCACCCGACCATCCCGATCGACATTTTCGTGCTCAAGTTCCAGAAGCCGAACTGATTATCGCGCGCTACCGGGCCGCGTGGCGCCGGGCGAGCGGCTCGATGACCAGCCGTTCGCCGCCGGCGAAGATCACCACGATGGCAAGGCAGGTCGCGAGCACCATGGCGGTGTCGGACGTGACTTGTGCCCGCAGCATGAGATAGCCGAGCCCGCGATCGGCGCCGAAGAGTTCGGCCACCAGTGCGATCTTCCAGCCCACGCCATAGGCGATCCGCACCGAGGACATGACGTAGGGCATGAGCAGCGGCAGCGCGATCCGCCGCGCCACCGGCAGCGTCGCACGCGAGAAGCTGCGTCCCATCTCGATCAGTTCCTGATCCATGTCGGCGAGGCCCTGCGCCAGCGCGATGGCGCAGAACGGTGTGAGGATCAGCACCTCGACGAAGAGGACCGAGGTGGTTCCCGGCACGAACCAGAACGTCGCGAGGATTGCCCAGCCCACCGACGGGAACGAATTCAAGACCGGCATCAGGCGCCGGTGGATGGCATAGAAGCTCGACGGCACATAGCGCGCGACAGCGGCGATCACGCCGCCGAACAGCACCGCCAGCGCGACCGACAGCACGATGCGCGCGAGGCTGATAGCGGTATCGCCGAGAAAATGCGGGTCGATGAAGAGGGCGACCAGCGCTTGTCCCGTTTCGACCGGCCCCGGCAGCACGAAACTCGGCAGGCCGCGCGCCGTCAGCCACCACGCCGCAAGGAAGGCGAGGACGAGCCCGTCGCCAATCGCGTGTGCGAGGAGAGTGGTCGGCGCGAAACTAGGAAAGCTCGTAATGCGCGGAAAGCCGCGCCTGTGTCGGTTCGAAGACATAGCGGTCCACGCTGTAGACAAAGGCCACGATGAGGGTGATGACGACGAAAACCAGCGGTGTGTCGTAGTCCTGGCGCGCCAGGTTGAAGAGACGGCCGAAGCCCGAGCTGCCGCCGAAGAGCTCAGCCGTCAGGAGCGCCTTCCACCCCACGCCGAAGCAGATCCGCAGTGTCGAGAACAGGAACGGCACAAGCGCGGGCAGGACCAGGAACCGGAATCCCAGGAGCGGCCTTCGCCCGAAGCTGCGCACCATCTCGACGAGGTCGCCGTCGATGCTTTCAAGCCCGAGGTGGATGTTGATGATGGCGAAGGGAATGAGGACCATGCCGAGCGCGAATTCGACGGTGAAATCGGTAAGGCCGAACCACAGCACCGCCAGCAGCACCCAGCCGGTGCCGGAAAAGGAATTGAGGAACGGGCAGATGCGCTGGTGCACGGCCAGCCGCAGCGCCGGCAGGTAATGCGCCATGACGGCAAGCGCGCCGCCCAGCAGGATCGCGCCTGCGACCGCGACGAAGATATGGATGAGCGAGGCGACGACGTGGTGCCACATCGCGACATCGCCCAGGAACGCGACCAGCCGCACCGCAAGCGCCCAAGGCGCCGGCAGCAGATAGGGCGGCATGACCAGAGCCGCCGCCGACCATGCCGCCAAAAATGTCAGCGTGGCGGCGTGGGCGACGCGGCGTCGCTTGCGCTCGAGGGCGGAGACCTCCATCCCTATTGCCGCAGCGCGTCCTTCCACACGACGTCGGAAATGTTCGGGTAGCTCTTGATCACGCCGAGTTCCTTCGAGAGGCGCCACAGATTGCTGATGGCGCGCAGGTCGCCGTCGGAGAGCACCATCGGCGCCTCGAAATACTCGGTGAGCCAGGACTTGAAGAATGCCGGCGGCATCTTCGTCTCCGCACTCACGGACGCAGCGACTTCATCGACATGCGCGCGCGTGTAATCGGAAGATGCCTTGATCACGCGGGCGAATTCCTTGAAGGCCGCCGGCCGCGCGGCGAGCTTTTCCGGATATCCCACCAGCACCGCGGAGACCGCGGGCGCGCCGACGGCATCGTCGATGGCGTCGTTCAATTGCGCGAGCACGCGGAAGTCCTTGTTGCGCTCGGCGAGATAGGCCTCGCTGTGCGAGAGGGTCGCAGCGTCGATGCGGCCGGTGAGCAGCGCACCGGGCAGCGCGGACGCCGGGATCTCCACCCACTTCATGTCGCCGTTGTCGTAGGAGACGTTCATCCCGTATTTCTTCCACAGGCCGATGCGCATCAGCGTCGTGCCGGTGGAAGGCAGCGAGTAGTTGCCGATGGTCTTGCCCTTGAGGTCCAGCATCGCGTGATAGGGGCTGTCGGTCTTGACGAAGATGCCGGAGCTCTTGCCGTGGTCGATGTTGCGCAGCGCCGCGGCCATGATGACGAGATCGAGCCCGCGCGACTTCGCGATGGGAACGCCGATCGCCGCCGACATCACGACGTCAAAGCTCTTCGATCCCGTGATCTGCAGCAGGGCCGGGATATCCAGCGATTTCATCTCGACGTCGATGAGGTCGGATTTGACCTTGCCGGTCTTGAGCGGCCACACGATCGCGTCGTAGGACGGATCGAGCAGATAGGCGAAGGTGATTGTTTCCTTGGCGCCCGCCGGCACGCTGAACATGAGCGCACCTATCAACGCAAATATAACCCGTTTGACGGTCATCATCGTTTCCCCCGGTTTAGCACGCGGCGTCGGTTTGTAGATCGTGAAAGCTGGCGAGAACGCGCTGGCGCAGCGCGGCCAGCGGCACGCTCGCCTGCAGCGATCTGGGTCGCGCCTCGTCGATGGTGATGGTCTCGATCACGCGTGTGGGCTTGCGCGACAGCAGCACGATGCGATCGGCCAGTTCGACCGCTTCCTCGACATCGTGGGTCACGAACACGATGGCTTTGCGCGTGCGCTGCCAGATCGCCACGAGCTCCTCGCGCATGCGCCGGCGCGTATTGGGATCGAGCGCAGAGAACGGCTCGTCCATCAGGATGATGGCGGGGTCGACGGCGAGCGCGCGGGCCAGCGACACGCGCTGGCGCTCGCCGCCCGACAGCATGCGCGGGTATTTATGCCCATCGGCGCCGAGCCCGACGAGGCCCAGGAATTCCTCGGCGCGCGCCGCCATCGCCGCGGCGGTCATGCCGAGCTGGCGCAGCTCCATGCCGAGCGCAACATTATCCTTGGCGGTGCGCCACGGCAAAAGCCGCGGGTTCTGGAAGACGAAGGCCATGTCGCGCCAGCGCTCGTTCGGGCTCGCGCCATTGACGCTGACGGTGCCGCCGTCGCAGGCGAGAAGCCCGGCAATGATGCGCAGCGCCGTCGACTTCCCGCATCCGGAAGGCCCAAGCAGGCAGAAGAATTCGCCCTCGCGTATCTCCAGGTCGAGGCCGGCATAGACGACCTCGCTGCCGAAGCGGAGCGAGACGTCGCGGAACTCGATGAGGTTGCGCGGCCGGCCCGTACCGGTATCGCTCGCATCGGCGCTGCCCCGGGTCGAGGTGATGGCGCTCACCGACCTCGCGCGCTCCAGGGCAGCCGCCAGCCGATCCCGGCGAGGTCGCCCACAGGCTCGACCACGGTGTCGAACCGCATGGTCGTGCGGTGCGCGCCGTCATAGGGCGCCCAGGGCGGAATGCCGTCGTGATTGGGGTCGCCGTTCCTGACGAAGGCGATCCACGCACCGTGCATAGCCGCGCTCAGCCCCGCCATCGCGTCGGGATCGGCGCCGGCCAGCATCGGCGCGTCCGCCCAGTGCGCGAAATTGGCGAAAACGAACGGCAGCTCCAGGCAATGGCAGGCGCCGATGCGCGGGTTCGGCGATTGCCAGTCGAACCGGTAAAGCCACGCCGGGCGGCCGTGGCGGGTGCACGCCTCGGCGAAGGCGAGGCTGCCGCGCACGTACGTGGTGTCGGTGATGAGCTCGGTCAGAACCGCATAGGGCGTGCCGACGGCGCGGTAGCGGCGGAACTCGTCAAGAAACTGATCGGCCGCCGCGCCGAAAAGGCCTTCGAAGCGCTGGCGGACCTGGGCGTCGCTGGCGTGAAGGATCGTCTCGTCGAAGGAAAAATGCGCGGCGCTTTCGTCGCGCGTCGTGCCGATGAGAACGTCGATCCCCGGCGCAGCGCCGCGCTCGGCCGCCGCGACCGGGTCGCCGCGCACGACGACGCCGTCATCGACGGCATTGAAGGGCATGCGGTTCTCGGCAAAGCGCTTCATGCGCTGGGCGAGCTGTCCGGTGGCGGCGATGAGTTTCTCTGCGGGAAGCTCTCGCAGCGCGCTCGGCGCCACGCCGAGGAGATCGACGAACTGCCGCCCGGTCTCGGCCGCCTGATCGGGCGCGAATGGCGGCAGGCCCAGCGGCCCGCTTTGCAGGATGGCGCGGCGGAAAAGGGCGGCGGTGGCGTCGTTCGCCATGAGGTGCGCGGTCGAGCGCGCGCCCGCCGACTGGCCCGCGACCGTGATCGTGTCCGGATCGCCGCCGAACCGCGCGATATTGGCCTTGACCCAATGCAGCGCCGCGATCTGGTCGAGCAGGCCCAGATTGCCCTCGCACAACCCTGGCAGATAGAGGAAGCCGAGCGGACCCAGGCGATAATTGATGGTGACGACGACGATGCGGCCGTCGCGCGCGAATTCCTGGCCCCGGTACCAGCCGAGCGATCCGGCGCCGCTGGTGAAGGCGCCGCCATGGAGCCAGAACAGAACCGGCGCCGGCTTGCCGTCTGGTGCCGGCGACCACACGTTGAGGGTCAGGCAATCCTCGCTCTGGGCCACGTCGAAATCGCCCATGACGCGGCCAAGACGCGACGGCGCCTGCGGCGCGATCGGTCCGAACGCGGTCGCCTCGCGCGTGCCCGACCATGTCGCGGCGGGCTCGGGCGGGCGGAAGCGCAGCGCACCCACGGGCGGCGCCGCATAGGGAATGCCGCGAAACACCGCGACCCCGTCGTTCCAGGCGCCGCGCACGACGCCCTGCGTCGTCTCGACGAGCGGCGGCACGGGATGAACGTCGCGCATGGGCCAGATCTTTCGCTGGGACGGGTTTCGCTATGCGGCGAAAATCCTAGGGTCAATCCCAGCCGCGGGCAACCTATGTTCCGGTCAGCTCGTTCGGCGCCCGATCACCG
Source organism: uncultured Alphaproteobacteria bacterium (assembly GCA_963832575.1). GTDB lineage: Bacteria > Pseudomonadota > Alphaproteobacteria > ATCC43930 > CGMCC-115725 > DATJLY01. The sequence continues at coordinate 350,598 of CAWHUT010000004.1, read as the reverse complement.
CCCAGAGCGGATCGAAATCCCCGTTTGGCGGCACCAGGGTGCGGGTCTCCACCGCGGCGAAGCCGGCATGCTCGAGATAGAGCGCCACAAGCTGCTGGTGCTGCCCGAGCCCTAGCGCTTGCCAGATCGCTACCGCCTTGGTCGGGAAGCAGCGGTTGGAAAAGGTGATCGCGACGCAGCCGCCCTGCCGCAGCACCCGATGCACCTCGCGAAAGACGGCGACCGGCCGCTGCAGATACTGGACCGAAACGCAGAGGCCGACCGCATCGACGGTGCCAGCGGCGAGCGGCAGGGTCGGGTTCTCGTTGAGGTTCTGCACGAACCAGCGGTCATAGCGCGGGTTGGCGGCAAGCTCCTCTGCGTTCATGCCGTGGCCGATGACTTCGCCATAGGCAATGTCGGGCGGCAGGTGCGCGACCCAGCTTCCCATGAGGTCGAGGATGGCGCCGCCCGGCGGGAAGACGTCGCGGTAGAGCGCCGTCACCGCCGCGATGGCGTGATCGTCGATATGGGTGACCAACCGAGGCATCGCATAGAAGAGATCATCGGGCGTCGGGTCGGCCTTGGTGAAGGCGTCGGGCGGCAATCCCGGCAGGTCGGTCATGGCGTCTCCCCTGCGGTGGCGCCATCGCCATCCAGCGTGGCGGCAACGCGCGTTGGCGCGGCGCGATCGAGCCCCGGCCGCGCCTCCAGCAGCAGCGCGGTATAGGGATGTGCCGGCCGATCGACCACCTGCGCCAGCGTTCCTTCTTCGACGATGCGCCCGTTATACATCACCATGACGCGGTCGCAGAGATACTCGATGACGCCGATGTCATGCGAGATGAAGAGGATGGCGAGGTCGAGCCGGTCGCGCAGATCGAGCAGCAGATTGAGAATCTGAAGCTGCACCGACACATCGAGCGCGGACACCGCCTCGTCGGCGATCAGGACTTTGGGCTCGAGGATGACCGCCCGCGCCATGCACAGGCGCTGCCGCTGCCCGCCGCTGAACTCGTGCGCATGCCGGTCGAGCGCATCCTCGCCGAGCCCGACGAGCGCGAGCGTGCGCCGCACCGCCGTACGGATCTCCGACCGGCTCAGGCCGCCGCGGATCAGCAGCCCTTCGCCCACGAGCTCGCCAACGCGCATGCGCGGGTTGAGGGAGCCGACGGGGTCCTGAAACACCATTTGGATGCCGCGCTGCGCCGCGGGCACGCTCGCGCGGGGCGGCGCCAGGATGGTCTTGCCGTCGATGACGAGCTCGCCCGCATCGGGCTCGATGAGGCCTGCCAGCACCTTGGCCAGGGTCGACTTGCCGCAGCCGGATTTGCCCACCAGGCCCAAAATCTCGCCGCGATGCAGCGTCAGCGCGACATCGTCGAGAACGCGCGTGGCGCTGGCCGCGGAAAAGAGGCCGCGCGCGACGCGGAAGGTCTTGCCGATCCCGCTCCCATGCAGAATGGGCGCCGTCGTCGCGTCCGTCATTCGACCGGCGCTCCCGCCGGCAGAGGGTGGATGCAGCGGAAGAGCCGCCCTGGCGCGTCGGCCGGCGTCTGCGCGGGAATGGCGTGCGCGCGGCAGTCTGCCTCGGCGCGCGTGCAGCGATCGGCGAAACGGCAGCCCGGCGGCCAGTCGGCCGATGACGGAACCGTGCCTTCGATTCCGGCGATCCGCGCGGCGCCCTCGCGTCGTCGCGGCACACAGGCCAGAAGCGCCGCCGTGTAGGGATGGAGCGGCGCGTCGATCACCGCGCGCGCCGCGCCCACCTCCATCATGACGCCGCCATAGAGCACGCCGATGCGGTCGGCATAGCGATAGACGAGCGAGAGATCATGCGAGATGAAGAATACGGCCAGCGCGTATTTCCGCGCCAGCCCGGCAAGGATCGCCAAGATTTCCTTCTGGATGGTCACATCGAGCGCGGTCGTGGGCTCGTCGGCGATGAGAAGAAGCGGCCGGTTTGCGATCGCCATCGCGATCATGACGCGCTGGCGCATGCCGCCGCTCAACTCGTGCGGATAGCGCGTGGCGATGCGATCGGGATCGGGGAATTGCACTTCGCCCAGGAGCTCGCGGACGCGGTCGGCGAGTGTTCGCGGGGCGGCGGGCGCATGCGCGCGCACCGCCTCGGCGATCTGGGCGCCCACCGTCATCAGCGGGTTGAGGCTCGACATCGGCTCCTGGAAGATCATCGCCATCTGGGCGCCGCGCATCTGCCGCAGGACCGGCTCGGGCGCGGTGGCGACATCGGTGCCGGCAACCCTGATGCTGCCATCGATCTCCAGGAGCTCGTCAGACAGAAGCCGCATGATCGCCTTGGCGATCATAGTCTTGCCCGAGCCGCTCTCGCCGACGAGGGCGAAGAACTCGCCGCGCCGCACTTCCATCGAAACATCGTCGACGATTTTCAGGCGCCGGGCGCCGGATTTGACGTGTAGGGTGAGGTTCCGCAGCACCAGCGTCGCGTCGTCTTGTTCGCGCATCGCCCGCCCCCTCAGCGGAGATTGAGGGTGTGCTTGGGATCGAACTGATCGCGTAGCCAATCGCCGCAGAGATTGAGGCCGAGCACGGTTATCACGATGCCGAGACCCGGAAAGACCGCGATCCACCACGCTTCGACGATGTAGGATCGCCCCTCGGCCAGCATGCCGCCCCAGCTCGCGATCGTCGGCGGCACGCCCAGCCCGAGGAAGCTTAGGCTGGCCTCGGCCAGGATCGCCGTCGCCATCGAGAAGGTGGCAATGACGATCGCGGAGGACAGGATGTTGGGAAGGATGTGCCGGCGCACGATCCACGCCGTGCCGCCGCCCATGATGCGCGACGCCGCGACGAAGTCCCTGGTCGACAGCACCAGCGACTGCGCCCGCGCAATGCGGCAATAGGGGATCCAGCGCTGGATGGCGATGGCGATGACGATATTGGTCAGGCTCTGGCCGAAGAACGCCATGATCGTCAGCGCGAGCAGGATCGGCGGAAAGGCCCAGAACGTCTCGACGACCTTCTGGAGGACGATATCGCGCGTTCCGCCCCAATAGCCGGAGACGGCGCCGAGCAGCGTTCCGATTACGCCGGAAAGCACGACCACCGAGGTGGCGATGAGCAGGCTGACGCGCGCGCCCGAAATCATCCGCGCGAGAATGTCGCGGCCGAGCTGGTCGGTGCCCAGGAGATGGCCGCCGGCGCCGAGGCTCGGCGGGTCGAGCGCCGACATGAGGTCTTGGGCGTTGCCGTCATAGGGGGTGAGCCACGCGCCGAAGAGCGCCATCGCCACGATGAATCCGAACGAGCCCGCGCCGATGATAAATTTGGGATTGAGGAATTTGCCGCCCGGCATCGTGCTCACGCGGCCTGGCCCGCGCGCAGGCGCGGGTCGATCAGGAAATAGGCCACATCGATCGCCAGGTTGAGGAGGATGAACATCACGGTATAGACCACGACGACGCCGAGGATCAGCGGCACGTCGCGCACCGATATGGCCTCGTAGAGCAGCGACCCGATGCCGGGCCAGGCAAACACCACCTCCACGATGATGCTGCCGCTGATCAGCGTGCCGAGCTCGAGGCCGACGATGGTGATGATCGGCACCAGCGCATTCGGCATGACATGCCGTCGCACGATATAGCCGCGGCTCAAACCCTTGGCGACGGCCGTGGTGACGAACTCCTCCTGCGCTACGTCGATGACGGTGCCGCGGGTGACGCGGGCGATGATGCCCATGATGTTGAGCGCCAGCGTCGTCGCCGGCAGCACGAGGTAGCTGAGCGCGTGCAGGAAAAGATCGGGCCGACCGGCGATCACGGCGTCGATGAGATTGAATCCCGTCACCGGCACGAGCCCCGCGCCGTAAGCGAGCCGGCCGGTCGAGGGCAGCCAATTGAGCTGGGCGGAAAACACCAACACCAGGATAATGCCGAGCCAGAAGGTGGGCGCGCTGACGCCAGCCACCGCGGCGATGGAGACGAGGCCATCCACGACCCGGCCGCGCCGCAGGGCGGCCAGCACGCCCAGCGGCACCGCGACGAGCATCGCCAGCACGATCGCCACCGCGGCAAGCTCCAGCGTCGCCGGCAGCCGTGCGCCGATGAGTGTCGTCACGCGCTGGCGATAGCGGTAGGAAATGCCGAAATCGAGCTTGGCGATGTTGACGATGAAATGCCCGTATTGCTCGATCACGGGTTCGTCGAGACCCCATTTGGCGCGCGCCAGCGCGACATCGGCGTCCGACGCCTCCGGCGGCATCAGCATGTCCGCGGCATCGCCCGGGGCCAGGCGGATGAGGCCGAAAAGAACGAGGCTTACAAGCAGGAGCACCGGGATGGCGCCCGCAAGCCGTACCAGAATTGCCCTCAGCATCTCCCGGAACTGACGTTTCTCGCGCCGATCACATCCGGACGTCCGCGAGCCAGACCTCACCGTCCGGATTGGGCGCGAACGTCACGTTGCTGCGCACGCCCGTGATGAGCTCATGTGTCCACATGAAGATGGCCGGTGCGTCATTGACGATGGTCTCGTCGGCCTCGCGGATGATCTGGCAGCGCTTGGCCGGATCGAATTCGCTGCGTTCGGCGTGGAGAAGCGCGTCCACCTTCGGATTGGAGTAGTGGATCCGCGGCGTGATGCCGGTCTCGAAAAACTGCGACAGGGCATCGGACGGATCGACCACGCCGCCGCGTCCCATGTAGAACATCGGCAGCTTTCCGGCGCGCACATTTGCCCACATGTTGGGATAGTCGGGCGTATGCAGATGGACCTTGAAGCCGACCTTCTGGAGCATCTGCGTCACCGCCTCCGACACCTGGACATCGGAGATGTAGCGCCCATTGGCGGAGGTGAAATCGATCTCCGGGCCGCCGTCCTTGTAGCTGGCCTCGGCGAGGAGCTTGCGCGAGAGGTCGGGGTCGTATTTGTAGGCGTCCTTGATCGGTCCGGTATAGCAGATTCGATTGGGGCCGAGCGGGCCGTCGAGCCGGTCGGCGAGACCGTTCAGCAGCTTTTTGATGATGAGGTCGCGGTCGATCGCGTGGGAGGCTGCCTGGCGCACGCGCACATCGTCCCACGGCTTGAAGGTCGGATTGAGCGCGATGAACATCAGCTCCGTCGAGCCGGTCTTGTCGACGGTGACGTCGGGGTGGTGTTCGACCTGGCTCAGCAGCTGCGGTGGAATGAGCCGCGCGATCTGCACCTCATTGTTGAGGAGGGCGGTGACGCGTTGCTGCGGCTCCTTGATCTGCTGCCAGATCGCGACGCGCGGCATGCGCTTGTCGAGGTCGGGCCAGTTGTCGGCGCGGCTCACCACGACGCGCTGATCGACGGTGAATTCGTCGAGCTTGTAGGGGCCCCAGCCATAGGGCGCCTTGATGTCGGCATCCTTGCCATATTGCTTGTAAAGCGCGGCGCTGGTCACCGCCATCCGGTCGAAGAGATAGGACAGAAGCGGCGCGGTCGGCGTCTTGGTGTGGATGTCGAAGGTCTGGTCGTCGACAGCGGTGATGTCCTTGATCGAGGAGACGAACGAGCGTTGTGCGCTGTCGGGATCGTCGAGGATGCGGCGCCAGGAATGGATCACGTCCGCCGAGGTCGGCGGCGGGCCGCCGTCGTTGCGGCGCAGGCCGGGTCGGATGTGGAACCGCCACGTCAGCGGGTCGATGATGTCCCAATGATCGACGAGCATGCCGACATATTTCTTCTGGGACCAGTCGTAGGTGCCGAGGCAGCCATAGACCTGGCACCAGATCGAATAGGTTTGGTTGCTGCTCTCGCCATAGGGATTGCGGATGGTCATCGGCTCGGTCGAGGTGATCGTGAGCACCCGATCGCCGCCTTCTTCGCCCGCCGTCGCGACGCCGGCTTGGGTGACGACAGCGGTGGCGAGGGCAAGCCCGCACAAGAAATTCTTGATGGAAGCGTTCATTGGCTCGCCCTTCCGTGAGAACGCGATTCCCGGCGAAAACGGCGTCCGATCGCCAGCGCGTCTCGCGCACCATAAGGCCGACCGCGCGCGCTTGGCAAGAAGCGGTGAGCCCGCGTGCTTGCTGCATCAGGGTCGCCTTGGTACCTTGATGCAGCAACCCGGAAGGACATCATGCAATCGCTCGCCCCGGATCTCATTCTCTTCAATGGCAAGGTTCTGACCGCCGATCTCGCCGACCGCCAATGCCAGGCCGTCGCGGTCAAGATGGGCCGCATCGTCGCGCTTGGCGACAGCGACGAGGTGATGGAGCTGCGCGGGCGCGAAACGCAGACGGTCGATCTCGCCGGCCGCACCGTCGTTCCGGGGCTCACCGATCCGCATGTCCATCTCGCCGATGACGGCGCCGCCTCGCTCAACAAGATCGATGTCCGCGATTTCAGCACCAATGTGCGCTCGATCGCGCACATCCTCGAACAGGTGAGGGCGCAGGCACGCGAAGTGCCGCCGGGCACGTGGATCGTCGGCACCGGCAGCCCGATGCAGGACTTCCGCATGCCCGAGAAGCGCTTCCCCAGCCGCGAGGAGCTCGACGCGGCGGCGCCCGACAATCCCGTGTCGATTGGCTTCGGCGCACACGTCACCACCGTCAACAGCCGCGCGCTCGAGCTTGCGCATATCACCAAAGAGACGGTGGCGCCTGGCGGCGGCGCGATCGAGATCAATCCCGCCACCGGCGAGCTTTCCGGCAAGCTGGTGGAGCGGGCGCAACTGCTCGTCCGCGCCGCGATCCCTGCCTATACCTACGAGCAGATGAAGGAAGGGATCGTCTTTGCAGCCAAGCGCGCGCTACGCCGCGGCGTCACCACCATCCACGACATCGTGACCAACGCCGAGACCGTGCGCGCCTATCAGGAGCTGGCGCTGGAAGGCCGGCTGCCGATCCGGGTCAGCCTGCTGATCCGCATCCTCGAAGCGAAGATCGTGCCGGAGAGCATGCTCAATCTCGGCATCAAAACCGGCTTCGGCAACGACTGGCTGAAGATCGGCGGCGTGAAGATGTCGATCGACGGCGGCATCACCGGCCGCGTCGCCGCCTTCACCGAGCCTTATTCCGACGATCCCTGCCGCTGCGGCCTCATCCGCATCCCGGCCGAGGAGCTCGACGAGACCGTCGATTCCTATCACCGCGCCGGCCACCGCGTGTGCATCCACGCCATCGGCGACAAGGCCATGGACATGGCGCTCGACGCGGTGGAGAAGGCGGTGACGGCGGCGCCGCGCCCCGATCACCGCCATCGCATCGAGCATCTCGGCAACTGGATGATCACCAAGGAGCGTCTGGCCCGCATCCGCCGGCTCGAGGTCCTGCCGGTGCCCAATGTGCCGTTCCTGCATTTCATCTGGGACTCGCTCATGGAGTGCATGGGGCCGGCGCGCCTTGAGGGTTCCTTCGGCATCAAGACGCTGCTCGATTCCGGCATCCCCATCACCTCGGGGTCGGACGGCCCCGGCTATTGGCCGGCCGATCCGCTGCGGGACATCGCGACATCGGTCTCGCGCCAGGTGTGGAGCGGCGGCACCGTCGGCACGAACGAAGCGATCTCGGTAGCGCAGGCGCTGCGCATGTTCACGATCAATGCCGCCTATAACGGCTTCGACGAGCGCATCAAGGGCTCGATCGAGCCGGGCAAGCTCGCCGATCTGGCCGTCCTCGCGCAGGACCCCTTCAGCATCCAGCCCGAGCGGATCAAGGACATCCCCGTCGACATGACGATCGTCGACGGCCGCGTCGCCTTCCTCAACGAGAGTGCGGCGGGCCTAAGCGGCAGAGCGGAGGGAAATATCCGGCCTCGATCGCCTCGTGCCATAGCGTCGTGACGGCCGGCAGCAGGCCCATCGGCAGATCGGGCTCGGGGCGCTCGTACTGGTGGCTGCCCGCCTCGAAGCGGACCACGCGCAGCTTGGGTGCCGGTCGCATCGAGGCGAATGCCGGCAGGACGACGTCGCGATAGACCTCCCAGCGGTGATCGCGGCTGTTCTTGGCGATGCCGAGAAGGAGCGGCGGGACCGGCTTCACGTCATCGCCGGCAAGCTCGCGCGTGTAGCCGACATAGCGCGCGGCCAAAGCGGCGGCATCGGCATCGCTCAGCCGCAGGCGGCGCGCCGCCACCGCAGCCGCCTCGGTCAGCGCGGGGATCGCGGCATAGTGCAGCATGTACTCGGCCTTGAAATTGGGGCGCGTCCGCGTCCGCTCCCAGCGCTCGAGCACGTCCTCCATCAGCCACGGCAGTCGCATCAGCGCCGAGGCGCCTTCCTGGTGATAGGCCTCGGCGCCGGCATAGCGCGCGATGTCGCGCCAGGTACGCAGCAGCAGATCGTTGAACGGCCCTGTCCATTCCAGGCCGATCATTTTCTGGTAGATCGCGCCGAACGGCGAATTGTCGATGCCGACCACGCCGACGATGTTGCTCACGCGCTGGGTCAGCATGTTGACGAACGGCCCACCGGTGGAATGGCCGTGCGCATGGATCACGAAGGCGTCGGGCGGCAGGTGGCGGCGGCACACCTCCTTCATGGCGAGCTCGAAGGCGGCGGGCCAGGCGGCCATGCGCTCGTAGAACGGCGTTCCCGGCCGGGCGCGCGCATTGGTGCGGATGCCGTAGCGCGCCCGCAGCGATGCGTCCGTAACGAGCTCAACCTGGTCGCGCGTGACGATCTCGCCGTCGCGCCACAGCGGCGTGCGGACCGTATCGCCCGGCCCGATCGTGTCGCCGGGCCAGTCGCGGCTGAGATCGGGCAGATAAAGCCGGCCGGGATAGGTCAGGCTCGCGACCTTGTAGCCGTATCGTTCCGCCAGCAGGCGCGCGAGCGGCGCCATGCTGCGGTGATCGGACGATCCGCCGTGGAGGAGGAAGAAGCCGATCCGGCGCCCGTCCGGCCCGACGGGAATGCGCGCGGCGTCGGCCGGCGCGTAGACCGCGGCGCCGATGTCCCATTCAAGGCCGAGCGCCTCGATGCGAAAGACATCCTCGGTCTCGGTGATGGGGAGCGCCGGCTGCGCCAGCACGCGCTCCGATGCCGCAACGAGCGTATCGCGCGCGATGCTCGCCGGCGGTTCCCAGGGAATGGCCGTCATCGCGCGAGCGCTATTGGGCGGCGCGGTGGGCCTCGATCTGCAGCGGCACGTTCACGAGATCGAGCGGCGATGCCGTGGCTTCCAGCATGCCCCACCGCTTCAGCCAGTCATAGGTGCGCTGCATTTCATCCGCCGGGATCGGCGCGGGATCGCACACCTGCAGCCGGCTTTCGCGGAGATCGTCGATCGTGAGCGCGCCGATCGCGGCATCCTTGGCCTTGTGATAATCGATGAAGTAGTGGAGATAGGCGCGCTTGTCGGCGTTGATGCGCCGCACCGCCTCGCGCACGGCGCGATTGAAGGCGGCATAGGTCTCGGCATCGACGCGATCCGACCCGACCTCGGTGCCATGGAAGAACGCCGAGCAGACCGGCCGGCAGCCCATCTTCTCCGCCGGCGTGATATAGGGCTCGGTCAAGGTGGTCGCCTCGATCTCCTCCTTCATGAGCGAGTCGAGGCGATAGCGCGAGCCATTGGGCGCCTTGCACACCTTGATCAGATCGCGCGGCAAAAATCCTTCGAGCATGTGCAGCGCGATGTAGTGCGTGCCGAAATAGAAGGGCAGGCCGATCAGGCGGTTGGCAAGCTGCTGCGGCGTATAGACCGGGGAATTCGGCGCCACCATCAGCGCGGCATAGGCGACGATGGCGCGCCGGCCGATCTGGCGGCTGCCCTTGGCCGTGTCCTGGACGCGGCAGTAATTGCCCCATTCGCAGGCGTTGTACATGTCGGCCTTGCCCTGCTCGAAGAGCTTGCCGTGGCTGGCGAAGGGATCGACTTGCTTGGGGCTGGTGATGTCGGTCCGAGTGGTCTTGTCGACGCCTTGCTCGCGGTCGGCCCATTCGACGAGCAGGCCTTCTGTGGCGAAGAGGCCTTCATCATAGGCGACCAACTCCGGCAGGCCCTGAAAGGGCGCGGTAGTTTCCAAAACCAGCTTCTTCATGATCGGCGTCCCGAGCCCGCGGTCGGGGAATGACCACGGCGATAACTATGATCCCGCAACCCCGAGGGTGCAAGGCGGGGCAGGGGGCGCGTTAGCGCTTGGCGCTGTTATATGGGCCGAGCGAGGCCGCCGCCGCCTTGACGAAGCTCATGTCGGTCACATCCTCGACGGTGACCTTGCCGCTGATCTGGCCCGTGTTCTTGAAGAACTGCCAGTCGTTGCGCAGCGCCGTGAGATCGACCTCGCCATTGGGATCGACGGCAAACGCGCCGATCTTGTGAAAGAGACCGGGGTCCTTGAATTTTGAATACTCGGTCATGATCGAAATCACTTCCGCGGCGTTCGGGCCGGTGAAGCGCCCGTCGCTGACCGCGCCATTGTAGAAGCGGAAGGCCCGCACCAGCGCGCGCAGGAATTTCCGGGCGGTGTCTGGGTCCTTCCGCATGAATTCGTCGCCGAAGATGGTCACCGCGCTTTGTGTCACGCCGTCCGGCTCGAACTCGCTCTCCTTGGCGAAGGGAACGCCGACGCCGGCGTCCACGATGGCCGTCAGCGACGGCTCCGCGGTGATGCTGGCATCGATGGCGCCGTTGGTGAAGGCCGCCAGGTGCTCGACGAACGGCAAATGGATGACATCGATATCGGCAAAGCCAAGGCCGGCGTGCTGCAGGATCCGGCTGAGTAGCGCCTCCTCCGAATTGCCCTTGTCGACGATCGCGACGCGCAGCCCTTTCAGGTCCTTCAGGGTTTTGACTTTGCCGTCCGCGATCAGCGCCTTGCGCACCATGAGCGCACCCAGGGCATAGCCGGGCGCGTTGCGGGCCTTGTCGGCGACAATCTTGATGTTGATGCCGCGCTCGATGGCGTTATAGAGACCGACCGGCACCGAGCCCGAGCCGACATCGAGCTGGCCGCGCCCCAAGGGCGGGATCATCTGGGCGGCATTGTCGAACTGTGTGAACTTGACGCTCAGCCCCTCGTCCTTGAAATAGCCCTTCTTGTCGGCAATGAAGAAGCCGCTGTCGGTGATCGTGCCGATGGTGCCGACCGTGACGTCAGCGGCGCGCAGGCGGCCCGGCATCATCGCCGCCGCCAGGGCGAGCGCCAGCAGGAACCGAAGCGCCACGCCTCTCATGCGCTCCCCCGTGCCTCACGCCTCGCCATAGAAGCGGGCGGCATTGTCGTAGAGGATCTTGCGCTTGCGGTCTTCGCCGAGGTCATTGCGGTCGATGATCTCCTGCGCGGCGCTTTCGCGTCCCTCGCCATGGGGAAAGTCGGATGAATAGAGGATCTGCCCGTCGCCGAGCAAGTCGCATTCCAGCGGCAGCATCGCATCGCTCGATTCCGGGCCCAGGAAGATGCGCTGCGACTTGACATAATCCTCGACCGTCTTCTTGGGGAGGACGCCGGGATTGAGCATGCGGCCGCGATTGAGCTTGGCATAATGCGACATGCGCCCGACCGAATAGAAAATCCACTCGCCGCCGAATTCCAGGAACGCGACGCGCAGATCGGGATATTTGTCGAGCATGCCGTGCCCGACGATGGCGACGAAGGCAAGCTGCCCGGGAATGGCCTTGCCGATCATGTTGGAGTCCTGGATCGTGTGGCAGAGGTCCCGGAAGGGGGGATAGCTCATAGCCATGTGCACGCAGAGCGGCAGGCCGCAGCGCGCGAACACGTCCCAGACCGGCGTCAGGGAGGTGTCGGACAGCATGCGCTCGCCCGCCGTGCCGAAGACGATCGCCGCCTTGGCGCCGAGCGTCTGCATCTCCTCCAGCGCTTCCAGCGCCAGCCGCGTGTCGCGCAGCGGCAGCAGCCCCGCCCATTTGAGGCGCTTTGGCGCATGCCGGCATTGCGCGGCGACATAGCGGTTATAGGCCCGAAAGAGCGCCGCCTCCAAGCCGGGGTTGGTGCTCATCGAGGCATAGATGGTGCTGGGAAAGAGCATCTGGATGTCGATGCCCATCTGGTCCATCGCACCGAGCCGCGCGGCCGGATCGCTTAGATCGAGCGCGCCGATGGAGACGGGGAACGAGGTGAAGCGGCCGGCGCGCTCCGGATTGGCGCCATATTCCTCCATGATGACGTGCGGCGTGTTGGCGGCGTGGGTGCCGGGGCCAAACGGCGGCGGCTCGATCCTGCCGTCGCAGAGCCACGACGTGGTCCAGTCGCCGAGATCGGCGGCGTCGCCGAACTTTACCGGCCGCGGGCGCCGCTGCGCGAATTCCTTGGGCAGGCTCTGCCACATCTTCGGGCTCACCAGAACATGAGCGTCCGCATCGAACAACCGATAACCGCTAAGCATGGAGAAGTCTCCCGATCGATGTATGCTGCCCGATGGATGTCCGAAGGCGGGCGCAGGCCGCGGGATTTTCCGGGGAGCGCCCTGCCCGAGTCAATAATAAACATTCAGGATTGCACGTTTTTTCAATACGCGGGGTTGCAAGCGCGCCCAGGAAACTCCTGTCGGGACGGGTGGATTTGCTATAAAAGGTCGCCATGCCCGTGACTTCTCGCAAAGCCGTGGCGCGCAAGCCGCGGCGGCGCACCCAGGAAGAACGCAGCGCCGAGACGAGGCGGAAACTCGTCGAGGCGGCGGTCGACTGCATCTGCGAGAACGGCTTTGCCACCATGACGACGACGCAGATCGCCGAGCGCGCCGGCGTTTCGCGCGGGGCACTGCAGCATCAGTTCGGAACGCGCTTCGATGTTCTGGCCGCGGTCATCGACCATTTGTCGCAGAAGATTTCGACTGAGATGCTGACGCTGGCGGACGTTCTTGCCGGGCGCAGCCATTCGCTCGACCGGCGGATCGACGCCGCGATCAAGGCCTATTGGGCGATTTATTCCAGCAACACGTTTTTCGCCGTGCTCAACATCTTTCTCGGCGTCGCCAACGACCCCGAGCACTACAAGCCGTTGCAGCGCCACATGCGCACGTTCTTCCAGATGAACGACGAGATGTGGCTCAAGCTCGTCGCCGACGCCACGCGGCCCAAGCCGGTGCTGCTGGCGGCGCGGCGTGTGTTTTTCAGCGCCCTGCGCGGCCTGGCGATCGGGCAGGTGCTGGGCACCCAGCCCAACGCCACCGAGATCGAGTTCCAATTGATCCGGGACATGTTCGTCGCCGTGCTGGCGCCCGAGCGCAAGGTGGCGAGCCGCAGTTGACGGGGGAGGCCGCGCAAGTTATGATCAATTGTGATTGTATGTTACGAGCCGGCGGGCGCGGCGCCGGCGACAGCGGAGGCGGAAATGATTTTTGATGTCGATGCGCATTTCATGCCGAAATTCGCCTATTCCCGGATGACCGGCGAGTTCAAGCATTTGCGCCCGCGCATCGTGACCGACGGGGTCGGCACGGCCATGCATTTCAACGGCCGCAAGCATCCCCGCGTCGCGCATTCGTTCCCCGAGACGGAAACCTGCGATTTTGACCGCCGCATGCACGATATCGACCGCCTCGGGATCGATTGGCAGCTTTTGTTTCCGAGCCATTCCGGCCTCTATCAAGAGATTGGCGATCCCAAGGCGGCCGCGGCGCTCTGTCAAAATCACAATGACGGCATGGCCGAGGTGGAGCGGCGCTCCCAGGGGAGGCTCATCGGCACCGCCATGATGCCGCTGCAATTTCCCGACGAGGCGATTGCGGAGCTCGAGCGCGTCGTCACCCAGCATGGCATGCGCGCCGTCGTCATCTGTCCCAACGTCGACGGCCGCAACATCGACGATCTGCCGCTGTGGGATTTCTATGCCGAGGCGGAGCGGCTGGGGGTCAGGATTTGTTTTCACGGCGACGCCGATTCGAAGCTTCTCGGCTGGGAGCGGATGGAGCGGTGGCGGCTTTATGTCTGCCTCGGCTTTCCCTTCGACTACATGATGGCGATCACGACGCTCATCTATAGCGGGCTGCTCGACCGATTTCCCAAGCTGCAGTTTCTTTTTGCCGAGGGCGGCGTGGGGTACCTGCCGTTCCTGGAGGACCGGCTGATGGATACGGTCGAGACCTTCAAGGCGCCGCGCGCCTTCAACAATTTTGCGATCCGGTCGCGGCCGGCGAACAAGCGGCCGCCCAAGGAGTATTTCGACCGCTTCCATCACGTCATCGGGCTCGACGAGGAGCTCATGGGGGTGGTCATCGAGCGCTACGGCGCGGACAAGTTCATGATCGGCACCGACTATCCCCATCCCGATGCACACATGCATGTGGCAAAACACGTCCAGGAGCTGGCGTCGGTGCCGAAGGAGACGCTGGAGGCGATCACCTGGAAGAACGCGGCGCGGTTCTTCGGCGTGGATGCACTCGCGCGCCAGACCGCCCAGCCCAAGGCCAGCGCCGCCGAATAACCGGAATCGATGCCCTTAGGGGAGACGAAAGATGCCTAAATACGCGAAGGTCGGCCACGTCCATCTCAATGTGTCCAATCTCAAAAGCGCGCTTCACTTCTATACGGACATCATGGGCTTTCATGTCGCGGGGATCCGCTTGCCCGACAAGGCCTGGCTCAGCTTCGAGAAGCATCCCCCCGATATGAAGGAGACTTTCCACGAGATCGCGCTGACCGAGGTGCCCAAGCGCAATGGCGATTATTGGCATACGACCGGCCTCAACCACGCCGCCTACGAGCTCTCATCGCCGCAGGAGGTCCTTGACTTCGCCAACGAGTTGCGGGCGAAAGGGGTCGAAATTTTTCGCGGCCCGGCAACGCACGCGGGCGATCTTACCTACCATATCTACGTTTGCGATCCCGACGGCAACGCCATCGAGGTCTATGCCAAGACCACCGATGCGGACGTGACGTTCCGCCAGCAGATCGAAGCCGCGGTGCCCGAAGGCTACAACCCCTACACCACGGGCTAGCATGGCACCCGGCTGACGCATGAGCGTGATCGAGGACAGGCTTGCGGCGCTCGGCCTGGCGCTGCCGCCGCCCAGCGATCCCCCGGCTGCTAACCGCAAATCCTGCATCGAAATCGGCAACCTCGTGTGGCTGTCGGGGCATGGCGGGCGGCTTCCCGATCTGCCCGACGTGCGACAGCGCGGCAAGGTCGGCGGTGACATTTCCGAGGTGGAGGCCTATGCCACCGCGCGTGCCGTCGCCTTGACCATGCTCAGCACCTTGAAGCGCCACACGCAGGATCTCGACCGCGTGCGGCGGGTGCTGCGGCTCTTTGGCATGGTGAATGTCGCGCCGGGATTCATGCGCCCTTCCGCCGTCATCGACGGCGCATCCGATCTCTTCTTCGCGTTGTGGGGACCGGAGAATGGCCGGCACGTGCGGTCCGCTATCGGCGTCGCCGAATTGACGAACGGCATGGCCGTGGAGATCCAGGGCGAATTCGAGCTGCAGGGCTGAGACCCCGCAATCGCCGGCAATCATGCATTGCTGTGATGCACCGGGCAATCTATCGTCGCCGTGTAACCCCCTGCTATCGTCACAAGCCGTTGCAATGATGGTGGGCCGCCGTCGCCCCGGCCCCAGGATGGTGCACCATGGTCGACGACGCTGAAATATCGGCCACGCGCCCGCGCCGCGGATTGATCGCGGTCGCCCTGATCGTCGCCGCCCTCGCCATTGCCGGATGCACGCTCGGCATGCCGGACTATGCGCCCTACGATCACGGCTGCGCGTTCAACGCCTATTGCCCGCAAAACAGCGGCGGATAAGCGGGACTTCACCCGGGGGCGCGCTTGCGCAGCCATCGCGGCAGAAGCGAACGCCGCCGTGTGACTTCCGTGGGTGCCCCGAAGCGCCGCCAGAAATCGTCGGGCGCCCAGGGATCGTAAGGCTCGAAGCTCTCGGAAGCGGGCGAGGGGATGAAACAGCGCTGCGCCGGCTCCGCCAGCAGCGCCGCCATCCGCGAGAAGCTGCTGTTGCAGATGGCGAGTACGTCGGCCCGCGCCAGGATCTCGAAATCGGCGAGATAATGCGGCTCGGGCATGGCGGCCTCGATCTCGTCGGCGACGAGCGGTGCGTAGTCGCCAAACATTGGAACAACCGTGGCGCGTTCGTCGGTGGCGATGAAGAGCACGGGATTGTGTAGAGTCGGCCAGATCCGGGCGAGCCACTGGCGATACCATTCCTCGGGGATCAGCAGGAACCACGGCTTGGCCGCTCCATACTGGCGGTAGTCGCCGCGCCGTATGTGAATGGCGACGAGCGTCGCGCCCGCGGGTCGGTACGTGCGAAGCCAGCGCTCGATCGGGTCGCGCCACGGCGGCAGGGCCGTGAAGAGCCGGCGCAGAAATTGCCGATGCGGGCGCCAACTCGCCGGCGGATTCTGGAAATAGCCCCAGAAATCGACCTCCACGGGCGGGCTCTCGGCTGTCCACAAGGAGAGGTCGCGGATCGACCATTCATCGCCCTTGTAGCGGCGGCGCTTGCGCGTGATCGGATGTGCGGGAATGTCATAGATCGTCTGGCCGATCCAGGCCGGCGTCTCGACCGCGCAATTGTTGCGCAGCCCGTAGAGCCTCAGGAAGGCATACTGGAAGAGCTGGTTGGCAAAGCCCGCATTGTGCCCGAAATTCGACATCGCCACGGTGGCGCGCGGATTGCCGCCGGTCTCTCCAACCCGCTCGATGCAGGACGAGCGGAGGTAGATCGTCGCCTGCTCGCCGGGACACGGAGCGAGCCGCACAAGACCCCGATCGAAGAGGATGCGGTCGCTGTGCGCAAGATTCTTTGCGTCGAGCGGCGGCAGAATGACCGCTTGCAGATCATCGGCTGACGCTAGAAAGGCCGATAACCGACGCTGCGTGCCGGCATCGAGCGATGCCATGACGAGCGTGACCCGATCGCTACCGCGATGCGGTTCCGAGCCAAGCGCGCCGAATGCCACCGTCCCGAAGCCGATCTCTTGATAGGCCGCCGTTAGCGCGCCGTCCGCGGCGCCGACATGGAAAATATCGTGCGGCGTCATTCCTTCGCGCTGCACCAGCCGCCGCGCGGCCGCCGTGAGGTCGCGGCGATCGGGATTGTGGGAACGGCGCAGGATGGAGGCGATGCGTCTCATGCGTCACCTCGCCCCGGGTCGCGGACGTAGAATGCATCGCCCCAGCTATGGTGAAACGGGCAGGTGATGGCGACGCGGCGAAAGCCGCGCGCGGCCAGATGATCGTCGATGTCCTCGATCTCCGCGCAGCCTTGGTAGAGCTCCTTGAAATTCACCTCGACATTGACCGCCTCGATATGACGCAGCAGGCCGCCGCCGCCCTTGAGCGCCAGCAATTCGGCGCCCTGGATGTCGAGGTTGAGGAGAGTGAAGGCACTGGGCTCGAGCCCGAGTTCACGCAGAAGCCTGTCGAGCGTCTTGCCCTCGACCTCCCGCACGCTCTCCTCGACGATCCCCGGATAGTAGTCGCGCGATCGCGCGATCGGCAGGATCGAGCTGCTTTGATCCGCCGAGGTGACGTGCAGCCGCACCAGGCCGGCGCGGTCGGAGATCGCGCAGTTGACCAGGATGACGCCGGGCTCGGCGACGCACCGCGCGGCAAGCCTGGCGAATACGGCCGGGTTCGCCTCGATGAAGAGAATGCGCCCGAGCCCCATGCGGCGATATTCGCCAAGCTCCTCCCCCTCGTGCGCGCCCACATGGACGACGCCACTTGGCGCGATGGCGTGGGTCCGGCACAGCGCGGCGAGATCGAGCATGCGCTGCTCCCCCCCCTGCATCAGCGCCACCAGCCGCTCGTGCACGGCGATGTCGTCGTCGCGCCCGCCGAGCCACCCTCGCACCGTGGTAACAATGCCGGGCCGCGCCGGAAACACGACATAGCCGTGGCCGACGAGCCGTTCTTCGACCGCGCGCGTGAGGCTCCCGCGCGGAATCGCGATCACGTCGATGCGGGCATGGGCGAGCAACCCCGCCGCACCGCCAAGGACGGCGAGCGCGGCCTCGGCGCGAAGGCAAAGGAGACCGAGGTGGCGGATGCCGCGCTCGCGGCAGAAATCGTCGAGCCGGGCGAGATCGGCAGCGCCAGGGCAGAGCACGCGCGCGGCCCGGCGGGCGCGCCGTATCGCCCGCGCCCAACCGCTACCAGGACCGGGAACGATCGCCACGGGCGCGTCGCCGAGGATGCGGCGCAGCAGCCGGCGGGGCAGGGGCGTGCCCTCGCGCCAGCGCCGCGTCACGGGCCGGGGCTGGTTGCGGTGACCCCAATCATCATCGTTCCTAGATGCGCCATTGCCGGTCAAAGTGCCAGGGGACGCGGCCTCGGGCAAGCCGGCGCGGAACAGGAGCCTTGCTGCAAGGGCCATGGCGGGCCAGAATGTGCGGTGTCCATTCACAGTCTCTCCCCATCATGACGACGCTATCACCGCCCAGCGCAACTCTGATTGCGAAGGCGAGGGCCGGCACGGCGCTCTCGGACGAGGAGGCGCTGGCGTTGGCCGACTGCGACGATCTCGCGGCGCTCATGGCCGCCGCGTCGGAGCTGCGCGACCACTTCCATGGCGCTGTCGTCTCCTACTCGCGCAAGGTATTCATCCCGCTCACCCAGCTCTGCCGGGACAGTTGCCATTACTGCACGTTTGCCACACCGCCGCGCCGCGGCGAGCGCGCCTATCTCACGCCCGACGCGGTGCTCGCCATCGCCAAGGCGGGCACGGCGGCGGGCTGCCGCGAGGCGCTCTTCACGCTCGGCGACAAGCCGGAGCTGCGCTACCGCGCGGCGCGCGAGGAACTCGCGGCAGCTCGGCTACGACAGCACGATCGCCTATCTCGCGGCCATGGCGGCGCTGGTGCTGCGGGAGACGGGGCTTGCTGCCGCATCTCAATCCCGGCGTGATGACGGCCGACGACATCGCGCTGCTGCGCCAGGTTTCGGTCTCGCAGGGCATCATGCTGGAGACTGCCGCCGATGCGCCTGTCGCGGCGCGGCGGCCCGCATTTCGGCTCGCCCGACAAGGCGCCGGCGCGGCGGCTGGCGACGATCGCCGCCGCGGGCGCGGCGCGCGTGCCCTTCACCACCGGCATCCTCATCGGCATCGGCGAGACGCGGCGCGAGCGGATCGAGGCGCTGCTTCGCGCTGCGCGCGCTGCACGAGCGCCACGGCCACGTGCAGGAGATCATCATCCAGAATTTCCGCGCCAAGCCCGGCACGCGGATGGCAGGATCGCTGCCGAGCCGGCTTTCGACGATCATCTGTGGACCATCGCGGTCGCGCGGATCCTGTTCGGGCCGGCGATGAACATCCAGGCGCCGCCCAATCTCAGCGCCGGCGCCCTGGCCGACCTCATCGCCGCCGGCATCAACGATTGGGGCGGCGTGTCGCCGGTGACGCCCGATCACGTCAATCCCGAGCGCCGTGGCCGCGCTCGACGCGCTCGCGCGCGAGACGGCGGCGGCGGGCAAAGTGCTGGTCGAGCGGCTGGCGATCTATCCGGCCTTCGCGCGCGACCCGGCGCGCTGGCTCGAGCGCCGCGCTGCGTCACGCCGGTGCTGCGGGCCAGCGATGCGGAAGGGTTCGCGCGCGAGGATCGTTGGATGCCCGGTGCGGCGATGGCGCCTCCGGCCGAGCCGGGTGTCGCCATTGCGTGCAGCCGCTCTGCCGCGCATTCTCGATCGCGCCGCCGCCGGCCAGGCGCTGTCGGAAGACGAGATCGTCGCGCTTTTCGCCGCGCGCGGCGCGGATTATCACGCCGTCTGCCGCGCCGCCGACGCGCTCCGTGCGGCGACCTGTGGCGATGGCGTGAGCTATGTCGTCACGCGCAACATCAACTACACCAACATCTGCTATTTCCGCTGCAAGTTCTGCGCGTTTTCCAAGGGCAAGCTGAGCGAGAACCTGCGCGGACGACCGTATGATCTGGCGCACGAGGAGATCGAACGCCGCGTGCGCGAGGCGCGGGACCGCGGCGCGGTCGAGGTTTGCCTTCAGGGCGGCATTCATCCCGAATACACCGGCGCCACCTATCTCGCCATCTGCCGCGCGATCAAGCAGGCGGTGCCGGGCATCCATGTCCACGCGTTCTCGCCGCTCGAGGTCTCTCAGGGCGCGGCGACGCTGGGCCTGCCGGTGGCGGAGTTTCTCGCAGCGCTCAAGGAGGCCGGGCTCGGATCGCTGCCCGGCACGGCGGCGGAGGTGCTCGACGACGAGGTGCGCGCCGTCATCTGCCCGGACAAGGTGACGACGGCGCAATGGCTGGCCGTGGTCGAGGCGGCGCACCGCGTGGGCTTGCGCACCACCGCCACCATCATGTTCGGCCACGTCGATCATCCCCGACATTGGGCGCGGCATCTCCTGCGCCTGCGCGCGTTGCAGGCGCAGACCGGCGGCTTCACCGAGTTCGTACCGCTGCCCTTCGTGCCGATGGAGACGCCGATCCACTGGCAAAGGCCTTTGCCGGCTCGGGCCGACCTTCCGCGAGGCGGTGCTGATGCACGCGGTGGCGCGGCTGGCGCTCCATCCGCTCATCACCAACATCCAGACCTCGTGGGTCAAGATGGGCCCGGAGGGCGTCGTCGCCTGTCTTCAGGCCGGCGCCAACGATCTCGGCGGCACGCTCATGAACGAGAGCATCACGCGCGCCGCCGGCGCCGCGCATGGCCAGGAGATGCCGCCGGAAGCGATGGAGCAGATCATCCGCTCGATCGGGCGCCGTCCGTGGCAGCGCACGACGCTCTATGGCGAAGCGGACGCGGCGCGCCGCGTCGGCTCGTTCGACGCACCCACTTTATCGCCGTCGGTCGATACTCCCGCGCGGCGCTACGAGCGGGCGGCGTCTTAGACGCCGTGAACCTCACTTCACGAAGTCGTTGGTGAAGAGGTCGTCGTAGGATTTGAGCTTGTCCTCGGGCTTCAGCAGACCCGCCGCAACGTTGAGCCGGTCGGCGGTTTCCAGCTCGGCGGCGGTGATCGTGGGGGATTGCGGCGTGGCGGCGCGCATCGCGTCGAGCGAGCTTGCGAGCACCGGCGCAGTCAGCTTGGCATAGCGCTTCTGCAGGATCGCCAGCGTCTCCGTCGGGTGCTCGCGGATGAAGGTGTCGGCGTTGACGATGCCGCGCCCCATCTTCATGCAGATGGAGCGATGCTCGGCGCAAAATTGCGGGCGCGTCACCACGACATTATAGGCGATGGGGGTGAAGCCCGGCGGGTCGCCCTTGACGCCGCTAGCGAGCGGAACGGCGAGCCCTTCGACCTCGACCGTCTCGGGCCAGGGCGGGCCGAAGGAGAAGCCGTCGATCGCCTTGCGCTCCAGCGCGCCCAGCATGTCCGCGGGCTGCATCGGCGTCACCCGCATGTCCTCGACATCGAACCCGCCGGCCATCGCGATCACCCGCGCATAGGCGTGGACGACCGAGTTGACGGAATCGATGGCGATGGTCCGGCCGCGCAGAAGTTTGGCCCGCTCGGCGAGCGGCGCGGCCGGATCGAAATGTCCGGCCTCGGCTACGTCCTTGCGGATGACCAGTTCCACCACCGGGCGTTCGACCGTGTTGGCAATGGCCAGCATCCGCTGGCCGCGCGCCGCGGCGCGATCGAGCGTGAGGCCGCTCGACATCGAGAAATCGGCGCCGCCGGAAATGACCGCGTTGAGGGCCCCGACGCCGGTGATGAACACCACTTTGACGTCGAGTCCCTCTTTCGCCCAAAGATGCTCATCCTCCGCGACATAATCCGCGACGAAGATGAGCGCGATCGCCGGAAGGGCGAGCGTCGCATGCTCCTGCTGCGCCCGAACCGGCACCGCGGCGGCCGCCATCGCGAGCAGCCCGAGAAGACCCGATCTCAATCCGCCCGCGACGGCGCGCATGGGCAATGACGTCACGACATTTCCTCCCGTTATCGTTCGTTCTGTCTTCCGCCCGCGACGTGCATCAGTGCATCCACGGCCACCACGCCCGAGGGATGGACGACCAGCGGGTTGATTTCGATCTCGGTGAGATCTGGCGCCGCGCGGATGATGCGCCCGAGAATCGCGGCCGTCGCGGCGACGGCCCGTGCATCGAGCGGCGCCGCACCGCGCGAACCCCCGAGCAGCGCCGCGCCCTTGAGCGTGCCGATGCCGCGCAGATCGCGGCCTCGTCGAGATCGGCGGCAAGCAAGCGCACGTCCTTCAGCGCCTCGGTCCAGATGCCGCCCAGCCCAACCATGAGAACGGGGCCCCATTCCGGATCGCGCCGCGCGCCCAGGATCATTTCCAGGCCCGGCGCGGCCATCGTCTCGACCAGCACGCCGTCGAGTGTCACGTCGGGCCGGGCGCTGGCGATGGTGTCGTGGAGGCGGTCCCACGCCCTGCGCAGCGCGGCGGCATCGGCAATGTCGAGGATCACGCCGCCGGCATCGCTCTTGTGGGAAAGGGCGGCGGCCTGCGCCTTGAGCGCGACCGGAAAGCCGATCCGCGCGGCGATCGCCTCGGCCGCCGCGATGTCGCGCGCCAGCGCGCCGGCGGGAACGGCGATGCCGGCGGCGGCGAGAAACGATTTGGCGCGATATTCGGGAAGGGTACCGCGCCCGGGAAGCGGCGGCGCGTCGCCGGCTTGTGCTGGCGGCGCTTGCCGGAGCAGGCTGCCATATTCGGCCAACCGCGCCATCGCCCGGAGCGCGCGGTCGGGCGAGGTGAAGAGCGGGATGCCGTTCTGCCGCATCATCGCGGTGAAATCCTCGGCCAATTCCATGCCGTCGCAGAAATGGGCGAAGGCGACGGGCTTGCCCATGCGCTCGATCACCGGCAGCATCGACCGCGCCCGCACCACCTGCAACTGCGGCGCCCCCGGCATGAAGGCGGTGACAAGCCCGCCAATCGCGGGATCGCCGAGCAGCGCCGCGGCAGTGTCGCCGAACACTTCGGGCTGGGTGATGCCGATGGTGGTGAGGTCGAGCGGGTTCTCGATCGCGGCGTAGGCCGGCAGGAGCGCGCGCAGTGTGGCCGTGGTCGGCGCGGCAAGCGCCGGAAGATCGAGCCCGGTCTCGGCACAAAAATCGAGCGCCACGCCGCGGAAGGCGCCCGAATTGGTCATGATTGCCACGCCCTCGGCGGGCGGCGTGGGCCAGCGCGACAGCAGCGTCGTCACGTCGAAGAACTCGTCGAGCGTGTCGACCAGAAGCACGCCCTCGCGCGCGCAGAATGGTCGCCATGACCGCATGATCGCCGGCGAGCGCGCCGGTATGCGACAGTGCCGAATGTCGGGCGCGCTCGGTGCGGCCCGGATGCATCATCACGACCGGCCGGCCAAGCCGGCGCGCGCGCCGGACGAGAGTCGAGAAACCGCTGCGGATGGCGCACCTGCTCGATGAAGAGCGCGACGACGCGCGTCGCCTCGCCGTCGAGGAGGTAGCCGAGAAAATCCTCGACCCCCAGGACCGCCTCGTTCCCGGTCGAGATGGAATAGGTGGTCGGCACGCCCTTCATCTCGAGCGCGCGGCGGATATTCCCCATCATGCCGCCGCTCTGCGCGACGATGCCGACGCCGGTGCTGGCGATGTGACCGTGATTGATGCCGGGCTCGAAGGTGAGGGGAATGCCGTCGACGAGATTGACGAGGCCGCTGCAATTGGGGCCGTTGAGCGCCAAGCCGCCGTCGCGCGCGATGGCGACGAGCTTTTCCTGCCGCGCCCGGCCTTCCGCGCCGACCTCGGCGAAGCCCGCGGCAAAGGCCACGACGCCGCCCACGCGCCGCCGCACGCAGGCCGCGACCGCGTCAATGACGGCCACCTCGGGCACGATGAGGACGACCGCGTCGACGCCTTCCGGCAGGTCGTCGATGGTCGGCACGCAGGGGCGGCCGTTGATCTCCTTGCGGTTGCGGCTGACGAGATGGATCGCGCCGGCATAACGGCATTGCTCGAGATTGACGAGCACGTTGTTGCCGAAGGCGCCCGGCTGCGGCGCGGCGCCGACGATGGCGATGGAGCGCGGACGCATCAGCCGCGCGAGCGATGCCGCGGGAGTGGTCATGGCTCCCGCCCGCTACTGCACCCTGACGCCCATGAGGTTGGCGATGAGGTTGCGCTGAATCTGCGAGGTGCCGGCGGCGATGGTGGCCATGCGGGCATCGCGGAAATGGCGCTGCATGTCGAACTCCATGTTGTAGCCATAGCCGCCGAAGATCTGCATGCCCAGGTTCGCGACCTTGACGTAGGTCTCGGAGGCAAAGAGCTTCGCCATGGTGATCTCCTTCAGTGCATCGCGCGCCGGTGCTGGCGAGCCACGCCGCGCGCCACGTCAGCGACCGCGCCGCCTCGACCTCGGTCTGCATGTCCGCGAGCATGTGGGCGATCGCCTGGAACGTTCCGATCGGCCGGCCGAACTGCTTGCGTTCCTTGGCGTAGGCAAGTGCTAGGTCGAGCACGGCCTGAGCTGCGCCGCCGCAGCTTCCGGCGGCGGAGACGACACGCTCGACCTGGAGGCCCGAGAGCACGACCTCCCAGCCCTTGTTCTCGCCGCCGATGACGCGGTCGGCCGGCACGCGCACGTCGGTGAGGAAGATCTCGTAGGTGCCGGTGCAGCGCCGCCCCAGCATGTCGAGCTTGCGCATCTCGATGCCGGGCGTGCGGTTGTCGACGAGGAGGAGCGACATGCCCTGGCGGTAATGCGCCTTGGTGTCGGTCTTCACATACATGTTGATGACGTTGTTCTTGGCGGCGGCGCCGGTCGCCCACAGTTTCTGGCCGTTGATGACGTCATTGCTCGCCGTCGCGCCGCGCGCTCGTGCGCATGGCGCCGATGTCGGAGCCGGCATCGGGCTCCGACATCGAGATCGACATCTTGATCTCGCCCGACAGAAGCTTGCGGCAGCCAGTGGCGCTTCTGCTCTTCCGATCCCTTGCGCAGGACGTTGAGGCCGCAGAACACGCTGCCGCCATAGGCCATGCCGACATCGGGGCTCTTGCGCGCGATCTCCTCGGAGACGATGGCCATGTCGATGATGCTGCCGCCGAGACCGCCATATTCCTCAGGAAACGGCATGCTCAGGAGCCCAGCCTTCACCCAGGCGTCATAAAGCTCGTAAGGGTAGGCCTGCTCGCGGTCGAGGCGGCGCAGATACTCGGGCGGCGCGTGGCGCTCCATCAGCTTGCGCACGCTGTCGCGCAGCATGCTGCTGCTCTTCGCTGAAGCCGAAATCCATGCCCCGTCCTCCCGCGGATGAGTCCGGGCGCCAAGCTAGCGGCGTTTCACCAGGGGTTCAATGATGCGGGTCGGCGCGAAAGTGCTATGCTCCGGCCGCGTCGCAATCGCCGCCAAAGGGAGAACCAGATGTCCGATACTGCCGCCACGCCGGGCGCCCAGAAGCCGCTGCCGGGGGGCAAGACCGTCCTCGTCGAGATCAAGGACCGCATCGCCTGGGTGACGCTCAACCGCCCGGAAAAGCGCAACGCCATCAGCCCCGAGCTGTCGCAGGAGATGCTGCAGGTTCTCGATGCCCTCGAGCCCGACGAGCGCGTCGGCGTGCTGGTCTTGACCGGCGCGGGCAATGCCTATTCCGGCGGCATGGATCTGCGCGAGTTCTTCCGCGCGAGCGACCCTTTGACGGTCGAGGAAAGGGCGGTCTTCACCCGTGCCAGCGCGGCGTGGCAGTGGCGGCGCCTGAGCTATTTTCTCAAGCCGACGATCGCGATGGTCAACGGCTGGTGCTTCGGCGGCGCGTTCAATTCGATGATCGCTTGCGATCTCGCGATCGCCGCCGAGGAAGCGACCTTCGGTTTGTCCGAAATCAACTGGGGCATCATTCCCGCCGGCAACGTGCTGAAGGCGTCATCCTCGGTGCTGGGGCGGCGCGATCTTCTCTACTACACCATGACGGGCGAGCCGTTCGATGGCCGCAAGGCCGTCGCCATCGGCCTCGTCAACGAAGCGGTGCCGCTGGCCCAGCTCAAGGACCGGGTGACGGAGCTGGCGAAAATCCTGCTCGCCAAGAACCCGGCGGCGCTCAGGGCGTGCAAGCACGCCTGCAAGCGCGTCGGCGACCTGAGCTGGGACGATGCGGAGGATTATCTCTTCGCCAAGCTCGACCAGATGCGCTTCCTCGATCCCGAAAAGGGACGCGAGAAAGGCCTCAGCCAGTTCCTCGACGATAAATCCTATCGTCCCGGCCTCGGCGCCTATCGCCGCGAAACCTGAGCGTTCGGCCCGGCCGCCATGAGCGACGATATCGTCACGTGGATTCTGACGGCCGGGCACCGCAAGGGGAGCACCGCCGCGCTCCTCGATCAACTGTGCCGGCAGCTCGTCGCCGCAGGCGTGCCGCTGTGGCGGACGTCGATGACGGTGGCGACGCTCCATCCGCAACTTCTGGGCTTCACCCTGCGCTGGTGGCGCGACCGTGAGGGGGTGGAGGAGATCCTGCTAGCGCACGGCGTCGACGAGACGCCGGACTATCTGGAAAGCCCGATGCGGCCGACGATCGAGCAGGGCGAGACCGTGCGCTACCATCTCGAGGAGGGATCGTTTGAGCGCTTCCCGCTCCTCGTTTCGCTGCGCGAGGCCGGTGCGACGGATTGGCTCGCCTGTCCGCTCACGCTCCTCAACGGCTGGCACCAGCCCGTCACCTGGACGAGCCATAGCCCGGGCGGGTTCAGCGACGAGGACGTTGCGACGCTCACCGGCCTCCTGCCGGCGCTCGGGGTGGTCGTGGAGGCGCAGGCGACGCGGCGGCTCACCGGCAACCTCCTCGACACCTATCTCGGCCGCACCATCGGCCGCCATATCCTCAGTGGCGAGGTGCAGCGGCGCCAGGGCAAGCAGCTTGGCGCCGTGCTCATGGCCACCGACCTGCGCGGCTTCACCAACCTGTCGGACAACCTCACCGGCAGCGATCTCATCACGCTGCTCGACGAATATTTCGATGCCGTGGTCTCGCCGATCCATGCCGGCGGCGGCGAGGTCTTGAAGTTCGTGGGCGATGGCCTGCTCGCGATTTTCGCGCCGGATGCGGCCAAGGAGGCCGAGGCGGCCGAGGCGGCGCTCGAGGCTGCCGTCAAAGCGCTGACACGGCTCGGGGAGCTCAACCAGGTGCGGCACGCGGAGGGGCG
The DNA here is from genome assembly GCA_963832575.1 of uncultured Alphaproteobacteria bacterium. Taxonomy (GTDB): domain Bacteria; phylum Pseudomonadota; class Alphaproteobacteria; order ATCC43930; family CGMCC-115725; genus DATJLY01. The sequence continues at coordinate 323,647 of CAWHUT010000004.1, read as the reverse complement.
CCGCACGATCCAGATCGGCGTCGGGCTTCATGTCGGCACCGTGATCTACGGCAATGTCGGTGCCATCGATCGCCTCGATTTCACTGCGATCGGGCCGGCCGTCAACATGGTGTGCCGCCTGGAAAGCCTGACCAAGCGCGTTGCGCGCCCGCTGCTGATGTCGCGCGAGTTCGCGGCGATCTGCCCGCGCCCGCTGGAATCGCTGGGATTTCATCCGGTGCGTGGCTTCGGCGAGCCCGAGGAAGTGTTCGGCCTGCCCGCCCTGGCGCCGGTGTGATGGCTCAGCCCGCGGTGGCGGGCGCGCGGCTCTCGGCGATCCTCGCCTGGTGCAGCGCGAGCCAGTCGTCGGTATGCGGCGCGGTGAAATAGCCGCCGCGCACGCCGGCATAGATCTCCGTGCCGTCGGCGCCGGGCGGGCGCGTGCCCGCGGCGAAGGCCTCGAGCGTGCGCAGCATCAGCCGCCGCGCCCGCACGATCGCGATGTCGCTGGGCGCCAGCGTCTCGAACGCGCGGTCGAGCGTTCCCATCGTCTCGGTCACGGCCTGGTCCTGGACGTGGATGCCCTCGATGCCGGTGAAGCTCCGGTCGCGCTGCACGTCGCGGTCGATGAAATAGTCGTTCTCCTCCGCCTCGACCATGCGGTAGCGGCCGAGCCAATCGGTCGAGTTGGGATGAAGGCGGTCGATGAGCGATGCGCCGGGCAGGGGCGCGCGGCCGTGCCCGCTCATGTAGTTCTTGGCGGCGATGCCCACGAACATGCAGTGCTCGTCATCGAGCGGGACCCACGCGCGGGTCATCACGTTGGCCTCGATTCGGCCGATCGGCGGCATGACCCAGAACGGAAACAGGAAGTGGGCGATGCGCCAATAGGTACCGCCCGCGTCGGACGGACGATGGGCGCCGTAGGTGAGGCCGAACCTGGTCTCGGCCAGCTTGTATTCGGGCGCGCGATGGGCGACGAGATCCTGGCGCGACCGATCGAGATCGGCCGCCGGCCGCGCGCTGCCGAAATGCAGGAAGCCCAGATGCGAGGTGTCGAGATCGCCTTCCAGCGCCTGCAGCCAGTTGCAGCGCCGCTGCACGAAGCGATACTCGGTCGCTTCCTCGGGCAGGAGGCAGGACTCGAACCGGGGCAGCGGCGGCGCCTGGCCGCGCTCGCCCATGAAGACCCAGATGAGGCCGTTGCGCTCGGCCGCTTCATAGGCCCGGGCCTTGACGCGGTCCTTGAAGTTCTGATGCGCCGGCACGTTCGCCATGTCGACACAGTTGCCGTCGACGTCGTATTTCCAGCCGTGATAGACGCAGCGAAGGCCGTTCTCCTCGTTGCGGCCGAGGAACAGCGAGGCGCAGCGGTGGGGACAGCGATGATCCATCACGCCGATGCGGCCCGATAAATCGCGAAAGGCGATGAGCTTCTCGCCCAGCAGCATCAGCCGCATCGGCGGGCCGTCGGGCTCGAGCTCGCGCGACAACGCCGCCGGGACCCAGTACTGCCGCATCAGCGCGCCCATCGCCGTCCCCGGGCCGGTGCGCGTGAGGGTTTCATAGCGATCGGTCATTGTCGGCACCCACTCCCTGAGCCGGCCAAGCCTGGCCGGGCGCGCAAGCGGAGATTTTACCAAAAATATCGATCCGCCGGAAAGCGTTGCCGGCCGCCCCTGACCGCCGTGGGCGGTCGCTTGCCGGTCCTTGCCGCCCCCTCTATCTTGCCGCCATGACCAGACCCTATGCGGCGCCGTCGAAGGACGTGGTCGTCGTGCACAGCTCCGACATCCATGTCGACACCGCCTCGCTCGAAGGCGCGCCGGGCGGCGACGGCACCTGGGGGCTCAATGTCGTCCTGGCGACGGCGCGCCGCGTCGGCGCCGATGTCGTGCTTTTGGCGGGCGACACCTTCGAGCACAACCGGCTGCCGCTCGAAATCCTCGCCCGGGCGGCACGGCTCCTTGAAACGGCCGACGTGCCGGTCGTCATCCTTCCCGGCAACCACGATCCCGCGATTGCGGCATCCGCCTTCCACCGCGGCGGCCTCGCCGGGCTCGGCAATGTGCGCATTCTCGGCATCACCGACGAGCAGGCGGTGCTGTTCCCGGAATTGGGCCTGGAGATCTGGGGCCATGCGCATCGCGACTACGGCAACATGGAGCCGCTGCGCGAGCCGCAGCCGCGCCGCAGCGCCTGGCAGATCGCGGTGGCGCACGGACACTACGAGCCGGTGCCCGAGCGCGGCGCGCGCCTGGCGCCGTCGTGGCTCATCAGCGACGAGCAGATCGCCGCCACGGCGGCCGACTACGTCGCACTCGGCCATTGGAACCGCGCCGTGCGCGTCGGCAACGGCAGGGTTAACGCCTATTACTCGGGCTCGCCCGATCTTGCCGCCACCGTCAATCTCGTGCGCCTGAGCATCGGCGGCGAGGTCGTGGTCACGCGCGAGAAGCTCAGCCCGCCCGGGGACATCCCCTGACCCGATCGAGGGAGCAGATGATGGCAAAAGATGCACGCCTCGATCACCACCGCCGCGATTTTTTTCGCATCGCCGCGGGGACGACCGCGCTGCTGGCCCTGGCGGCGCGGCCGCTCGCGGCGCTCGCTCAGGCCAGCGGCAGCGCGCCGCTCAAGATCGGCACGATCGGCGCCGGCCATATCGGCAGCACCGTCGGGTCGCTGTGGGTAAAAGCCGGCCACCCCGTGATGTTTTCCTCGCGTCATCCTGAGGAACTGAAGGATCTCGTCGCCGGCCTCGGTCCGCTCGCGCAAGCCGGCACGACCGCGCAGGCGGTCGCGTTCGCGGATGTCGTGCTGCTCGCCTTTCCCTATAGCGCGATGCCGCAGATCGCTCATGACTTCGCGCACGACCTTGCCACCAAGGCCCTCGTTTTCGATGCCACCGATCCGATCCCGAAGCGCGACGGCGACGTTGCGGTGCGGGCGCGCGAGAAGGGCGCCGGCCTTGCCGCCGCGGAAATGCTGCCGGGCGCCCGGATCGTCCGCGCCTTCAATGCCATCGGCTATGCGCGGCTGCCGGATGATGCGCATCGCCAGGGCGAGCGGGTGGGCGAGCCGATGGCGGGCGATGACGCCGGCGCCATCGCGATCGCCTCGCGCCTGGTCAGCGAGATCGGGCTGGAACCGGTAGTGATCGGGCCGCTCGCCATGGGCAAGTATCTGATCCCGGGATCGCCGCTCGGCGGCGAGCATACCGCGAAGGAAATTCGGGAGATCGTCGCCACCTTGAAGGCGTGACCGCCGCGCCGCCCTGGACAGGGTCGGGAGGTTAGGCTTGGATAGCGTCCATCCTAACCTTGGGAGCGTGGTCCGATGATCGACCTTTATGCGCTGACGAGCCCCAACGTGCAGAAGATCTTCCTCATGCTCGAGGAGGTCGAGCTGCCCTACCGCGTCATTCCCGTCGATGTCTGGAAGGGCGATCAGTTCAAGCCGGAATTCACCCGCCTCAATCCCAACGCCAAGATCCCCGTCATCGTCGATCATGAAGGACCGGGCGGGCGGCCCTATACATGCTTTGAATCGGGCGCGATCCTGCTTTATCTCGCGGAGAAGACCGGTAAGCTGCTGCCGAAAGATATGGCCAAGCGCTACGACGTGATCCAATGGCTGATGATCCAGATGACCGGGTTCGGGCCGATGTCAGGCCAGCTCGTGCATTTCAAGCGCTTCGCGCCGGCCGGGAATGACTATGCCGTGGCGCGCTACCAGACCGAGGTCCGCCGGCTCTATGACGTGCTCGAGAAGCGGCTGGGTGAATGCGAGTGGCTAGGCGGCGCCGAGTATTCGATCGCCGATGTCGCGACCTTCCCGTGGACGCGCAACCATGACTTCCTTGGCGCCAAGTGGGACGATCACCCCAATTGCGCGCGCTGGTTCAATGCCATCGCCGGGCGGGCAGCGGTGAAGCGCGCGCTTGCCAAGGTCGACGCGATCCCGTCCGTGCGCGAAAGCGCCAAGCCCGACGATGTCGACCGCTTCTTCGGGCGCGGCCGCTACGCGCGGGCGTAAGCGCTCAGCACCGGCACCATAAAAAGGCCCCAGGGCGGCAACGAAACGGTCATCCTTGGCTGCCACTCTCGCCTGCGACCGCAACAGGGAGGGCACGGGCGATGGCTGATTACCGTTGCTATCTGCTGGACGGCGTCGGCGCCATCCGGGGCGTTGAAATGGTGGCCGGGAAGGATGACGGCGGCGCGCTCGCCGAGGCGCGCGAGCTTCTGATGCGCAAGCCCGGCTATGCCGGCTTCGAGCTGTGGCAGCGCAACCGGCGCGTTCACGTCGAGGAATCGGCGCCGGCCTGAGGGGTTGCCTCAGCGCGCCGCGGCAAGCCGGGTGCCGGACCGCACGGGCACGTGATACCACCAGCCCGTGCGGTTGATCGAATAATAGGGCACGTAGCGCACCAATTCCACCGCCGGCACCACGTCCTTGACCTGGTTATCGAGCACCAGCGCTTCGCCATCGACATAGACGACGGTGATGGCGTGGTCGAGGGAGGTCTCGGTGTCGTGCACCACGACGAGGCGCAGCGCGCTCTCGGGCACGCCGGCGGCGGCCAGCGCCATGAACTTGGCGATGGCATAATCCTGGCACTGCCCGCCGCGCGTCAGGAACTCGAACGGCGTCTCCCAATGATTGGGATCGTGCCAGTTCGCCTCGGCGCTGACATAGCGCACGCGGTTCAGCACGGCATTGGCGCGCATCACGCGCTCACGCAGCGGCAGGCGCGCCAGTTCCGCGACGAAACTCTGCCACCAGTCGGCAACGCAGACCTGCGTGCCCGTGCCGGCGTCACAGATGTCGCGCGGATGCCGCATCTGCGCATCGGTGCGGGCGACAACGCCGTCCCACTTGGTGAAGGCAGCGAGATTGTCTGAATAGAGTTCGCGCGTGCCGAACAGGCCGGTGGCGTCGGCCTGCGCAAGGCCGGTAGCGGCGGGGAGCGCGCCAAGGAGACTGAGGACGAAGTGAATGACGAAGCGGATGCGGCGGGGAGCCGGGAGCGTCACGGATGGACCTCATTCGGTAACCCCGCTATCTCGAAGGAGACCGGAGGCTTTGCGTCACCGGGTCGCCCCGGTTTTGCCGTTTCGTGAGGTGGAGGCCCACGAGAGGACCCCCACCGCTTATCGCGATAATGACATCACAGCGTTCGCCAACGGACGCTTAATCCGGCCGGGCCAGTGGCGTCGCGCCGCCGGAAATCACATCGAATTACGCGAAAATCAGATGCGAATGTTCCTCGTCTTTCGTTACAAAATGACGCTCTAATCTCTTATAGTTACGTCATTTTTTCGCAAAGATGCGGGCGGCGGCGGTCTCGTTTACCGTGAGGTGCTTGTCTTCCAGCAGCTTCTGAACGTACTCGTTCTCCTTGCCGTCGCGCAGCAGCTTGACGATCGCGCCGCGCACCTGGTCGAGCGGCGGATGGACGGTCGGGGCGATGGCGGTAACGTCGAGGATGTGCCATCCGCCCGCGACATGGATCGGGCCGGCGATGCCCTTGCCGTCGAGCGCCGCGACCGCGGTCCGGATCTCCGGCACGAGCTGGTTCTCCGCGAGCCAGCCGAGGTCGCCGCCGCGCTGGGCGGTCACGGCATCCTCGGAATTGGCGCGCGCGAGCTCGGCGAAATCGGCGCCTTTCGCCTTCGCCCTTCGCCCGAGGTCACGTGCCTTCTTTTCCGCCGCCGCGGCGGCCTCCGGCCTGGCGTTGGCCGGCTCGGCGATGAAGATCTGCGCGATGTGATATTCCTTGGCGATGGTGAACTTGTCCCGGTTGGCGTCGTAGGCCTGTTTGATTTCCGCGTCGGTCGGATAGGTGGGGGCGGGCAGGCTCACCGACTGGAGATACGTGCCGATGACGATCTCGTCGCGGGCGCGCTCGATTTCGGCGGCGATCTCCGGGTTCTTGTCCCAGGATTGCTTCAACGCCTCGTCGAGCAGGACCTTGCGGCCGATCGTGCTGCGCACGAGCTGCGACGAGAAATTGGGATCCTTCTGCGCCTGCTCGCGCTGGGCCGGCGTCAGCGGCGGCAGAAGACCCTTGATCTCCCCCGCCGTGATCGGCTGTGAGCCAAGATTGGCGATCACGTCGGTATCGGCGGCACGTGCTGCACCCGCAGCCGCCAGAGACAGCGCGATGCACGCAGCGCCCAAACTACGCTCCAGAGAATGTCGCATCATCATAACCTTTCAGGGGGATCGCAGTCACCGGCGTGACGCAAGCGTGCCGGTCAGCATGTCGTGGACCCGCCGCATCACGCCCGTCCAATCGCGCGGTGTCTGCTGGCGGATGAGACGCAGGCTCGGATACCACGGCAAATCCTCGCGCCGTCCGAGCCAGCGCCAGTCCGGCGTGAACGGCACGAGCACCAGCGTCGGCCGGCCCAGCGCGCCCGCGAGGTGCGCCACGGCCGTGTCGGCGGTGATCACGAGATCGAGCTGCATGATGATGCGGGCGGTGTCGGCGAAATCCTGGATCTCGGGGCCAAGATCGCGCACCAAGGCCTTAGCGCACTGCTCGGTGATGTCGCCCGCGCGCGCGCCCTTTTGCAAACTGTAAAGCGTAAGCCCCGGAAGATCGCAAAGCGCGAGGAAATGCTCGAGCGGAATGGAGCGGTTGAGATCGTTGGTGTGCTGCGGCCGCCCGGCCCAGCAGATGCCGACGGCAAGCCGCGTGCCGGCCGGGTGCGGCGGCGCCGGCCCGGCGCCAGCGGCCGGCGGAGCGAGATAGGGAATCTTGGCAGGGATGGTGTCGAGCGTGATCCCCAGGCGATGCGGCAGGCTCAACAGCGGCAGGTGGAAATCGGCGGCGGGGAGCGGGCTGCCTTCCGCGCGCAGCTCGCCGATGCCGGGGAAACCCGTCAACAACCGCAAGAGCTCGCTCTGGCAATCGAAGATGATGCGCGCGCCGCGCTCGGCAAGCGACGGCAGGAAGCGCACAAATTGCAGCGTGTCGCCCAGCCCCTGCTCGGCATAGACATAGAGCGTCCGCCCGGCGATGTCCTCGCCGCTCCAGAGCGGGAGCGGGATCGAGCGCACGGTCTGCAATTTGCGGTCGAAGCCCAGGCTCGGATCGGCGAGATCGAAGCGTTCGTCGTAGGCCGCGAAGCCGCGAGCGAGATCGCCGGCGGCCAGGAGCGCCAGCGCACGGTCCCAGCGCACCAGCCGCGCGTCCGGATTGAGCGCGAGCGAGCGGTCGTAGCATTCAACCGCCGCCTGGAAATTGCCGAGGCTGTAATAAAGAAGCCCCTGGTTGTGAAAAGTCTCGTATCGGCGCGGATCGAGCGCCTGCGCCCGCTGAAACGCCGCCATCGCCTCGTCGAACTCGAGCATCATCCACAGCATGTTGCCGAGATTGGAATGAAGCGCCGCGGCCTGTGGCGCGAAATTGATGGCGCGCTTGAGACAGGCGACGGCAGCGGGCAGACGCTTTGCCATCTTCAGGAGAACGGCGAGATTGTTGTAGGCGTCGGCAAAGCTCGGAAAGCGCTCGACGCACTGGTAATAAGCCTCGATCGCCCCGGCGAGATCGCCCGTCCGCTGCCGCTCCAGCGCCAGCGCATGCAGCGCGCGCGCCTCTGTGGCGATCGGCGACAGCGCCGGCTTCGACGGCTCAATTGCGCGGTGAGCAGGCTCGTTCATCGGTCAAACCGGTCACGGCAGGGTCCGGAAACCCGCACCAGCGCCGGTGGCGCTGGTGGGCGGAAACCAGCGCATTTTAACAGATCAGATGTAAAAAGTTGGAATACGGATTAATGCGCCCCGGTTGCGATCGCTCTAGTCGGAGCGAATTGTCGTGTCACCACAAGGTCACGACGCGGCCGAGATCGATCGAAATGGTTAAGAAGGCAACCCAAACGGCCAAGCCGATCACGAGCCCGACGACAAGGCCAGGGTTGCTCCACCAGCGCCGCATACGCGGTTGAACGCGCCCGATCGCGCGCGCGTCCGCGCCTTGCGGCGATTTAATCCGCAGCGCCGGCGCGGGCTTCCTGGATCGCCCGCCATACGCGCTCGGGCGTCGCGGGCATCTCGATGTGGCGCACGCCAAACTCCGCGACCGCATCGACGATGGCGTTGATCACCACCGCCAGCGCCGGCGTCGTGCCGCCTTCGCCGCCGGACCGGACGCCGAGCCGATTGGTGGGCGTCGGCACCTCGCTGAACGCGGTGGCGAAATTGGGCAGCGTGTCCGCCCGCGGCATGGCGTAATCCATGAACGAGGCGGAGAGAAGCTGCGCCGTCTTGCGGTCATAGTGGCATTCCTCCAGGAGCGCCTGGCCCGCGCCCTGGGCGATGCCGCCGTGGGTCTGGCCATGGAGGATCAGCGGGTTGACGGCGCGCCCGACATCGTCCACCGCGGCATAACGCACGATCTCCACGGCGCCGGTATCGGGATCGACCTCGACCTCGCACACTTGCGTGCCGTAGGGGAAGCTGCCGACCGGAACCACCTGGTCGGAGGTGGCGCCGAGCGGCCCTTGCAGCTCCGCGGGCAGGTCTTTGCGCGTCGCCGCGGCCGAGGCCACATCGAAGATGCCGACATCACGGTCGGTGCCGGCGACGCGGAAGCGGCCGCGGTCAAAGACGATATCGGCGGCGTCGGTCTCCAGCAGGTGGGCCGCGATCTCCTTGCCCTTGGCGACGATGTCGTCCGTCGCCTTGCCGACGACGATGGTCGCCATCTTCATCGAGCGGCCGGAATGCGAGCCGCCGCCGGCATGGACGCGGTCGGTATCGTGCGCGACATAGCGGATGCTCTCGAACGGCACGCCCAGCCATTCCGTGACGAGCTGGGCGAAGCTGGTCTCGTGGCCCTGGCCGGAATTCATCGTGCCCATGACGAGCTCGACCTCGCCTTCCGGGCGCACGGTGATCTCGGTGCGCTCGCGCGGATTGCCGCTGGTGATCTCGATATAGTTGGCGATGCCGATGCCGAGCAGCCGGCCGCGCCGCTTGGCCTCGGCGCGGCGGGCGGCAAAGCCGTCCCATCCCGCGAGCGCGATCGCCATGTCCATCGCCGCTTCGTAATTGCCGTTGTCGTAGGTGAGGCCGAGCGGATTGGCGTAGGGCTGGGCCTGCGGCGGGATGAGATTGCGCCGGCGCAGCTCGACCGGATCGATGCCGTAGGTGTCGGCGGCGATGTCGATGAGGCGCTCCATGATGAAGATCGCCTCGGGCCGGCCGGCGCTGCGATAGGGGGTGGTGGAGACGGTGTGCGTGACGGCGCAGCGGCCGCGGAAATAGCCGACGGGAATGCGATAGACGCTCGAGACCAGCCCCAGGCCCTTGCGCAGCGACACGAACGCCGCCGTGTGCGCGCCGACATTGCTGAGATTGGAGCCGCGCAGGGCGAGGAAATTCCCGGCCTCGTCGAGCGCCAGCTCGGCCTCGACGGTGAGGTCGCGGCCCTGATAGTCGCTGAGGAACGCCTCGCGCCGCTCGCACGTCCACTTCACCGGCCGGGCGATGCGCTTGGCCGCCCACGCCAGCAGCGCGTATTCCGGGAAAGAAGAAATTGCGCGTGCCGAAATTGCCGCCCATGTCTTCGACGACGCAGCGCACGAATTCCGGCTCGACGCCCAGCATGTGCGCGAGATCGAGCCGCTGCTTGGCGACGCCGCTGCCGGTGCCGGCATAGAGCGTGTAGCGGCCGCTCGCCGCTTCGTATTCGGCGAGCGCGGTGCGGGTCTCCATGGGGACGCCGGTGACGCGCTGGATCCAGGTATCGAGCCGCACCACATGCGGCGCGCGTCGCGAAGGCGGCCGCCGGTTGCCGCTTCGTCGCCGACCTCGACATCGACGCAGAGATTGGAGGGCGCCCCGTCCCACACCTGCGGCGCTCCCGCCATCACCGCGTCGCTCGCGCGCGCCACCGCGGGCAGCGGCTCGTAATCGACCTCGACCAGCTCGGCGCCGTCTTTTGCCTGCGCGATCGTCTCGGCGATGACCATGGCGACGACTTCGCCGACGAAGCGCGCCTTGTCGGCCGGCATGGGATAGTCGGTCGAGATGTAGGTGTCGAAGCCCGGCCGCAGCCGCAGCACCACGTCGGGCGGCCCGACGAGCGCTGGGGTTGTGCGGAATGGGCTTCAGGCCGTCGGCGATGAAATCGGCGCCGGTGAGGACCGCGATCACGCCCGGCGCGGCGCGCGCGGCGTCGGTGTCGATGGCGCGGATGGCGGGCATGGGCGTGGGGCGAGCGCACCATCACCGCATGCGCCTGATGCGGCAGGACGACATCGGTGCCGTAATGCCCGTTGCCGGTGAGGAGGCGCAATATCCTCCTTGCGCAGGACCGGCTGCCCGATGCCGTTCTTCACGCCGCCCGCTGCGTCCATCGCCGCTTCCCTTCCAGCCCCTCGCCTCTCGGCCGATGCCGCGTCCGCCTCAGGGAGAAGCGGGGCAGAGCCGCTGAGCTAGCCCAGCGGCCCGAGCAAGGCTTCGCCGAGGAACGTGTCGGTCGCCGCCGTCACCGTTGTCGGGCCAGTTCTGGTTGTCGATCTTGGGCCGGAGCGCCGCCGGACGCGGCTGTCCGTCCCAGCCGATCTGCTCCATGTAGTAGTAGAGCTGGATCGCGTGGCCGTCGGGATCGAGCGCGAAGGCGCAGTAGTCGATGCCGGGGAACAGCTCCGGCGGCAGGTGCTTGATCGTGACGCCCTGTCCCTTGAGGAAGGTGACGGCGTCGCGGAGCTGCTGATAGTCGCCGAGCTGCATGCCGAACGACATGAGCGTCGAGTCGGTCCTGCAGGCCGAGCTCGGCGCGCAGCGCCATCGGATAGAGCGCCATGGTGTGATGCTCGGTATTGCAGCGCAGGAAGACGCAGCGGTGGCCGTGCCACGTCACCTCCTCGGTGACGGTCAGGCCGAGCATGTCGCGATAGAACTTCACTTCGGCCTCGACGTCCTTGACGAAGAGGCGCACCGGGCCGATCCGCACGACCTTGAACGGCCGCGCGAGCAGCACGCCGCCGACATCATGCGTCTCCTCGCCGCCGTCTCCTCGGCGCGCCAGCCCTGGCGCGGATCGACGCCGTCGGCAAAGCCTTCGGCCACTTCCGCGTATTCGGAGCGGTGCGGCAGATCGGGCGGCTTGTTGTAGGTGATCTTGTGCATCGCGCGCGGCTTGCTGAAGCCGTCCCAGCCGATCTGCTCGATGCCGTAATAGAACTCGTTGGTGTGGCCTTCGGGATCGATCGGATAGAAGTGCCAGTTGGAGCCCGGCGTGTCGCGCCCGGCGCGGCGGATGCGAACATCGTGCTTGCGGCACCACGCGAGGCCCTTAACCACCTCGTTGCAGCGAGCCGACCTGCCAGGTGATCTGGTTGATGGTCACCTCGGGACTTGGCGTCCGGCATCATCGCCTGGCGCGCGCGCCGCGGGAACCACACGAAGGAATGATGGTCGGTGCCGTGGCGGCTGAAATAACCGACCGTCGGGCCCACCGACGCCTTCTGCTCGGGCGTGAGCCGTGCGCCCATGTCGAGGATGTCGGAGGTGCGCAGGCCCAGGAGCCCCTCGTAGAAGCGGCGCCCGGCCTCCGGGTCCTGGATGTCGAGGCCGAAATGGCCAAGCCGCCTGATGCGGAAGGGCCGCGGGAGCTTCACCCCGCCAACGATGAAATCTTCTTCGACCGCAGTCTGAATCGTGTCCGGGGCCATGGTGGTCCTCCGCTCGGATGTCTGGCGCCATGATCCGACATCCGGCGGAAAAAAGCAAAACCCTGGCGGCAGCGGACAGGCGCCTCAGGGATTGATGCGCTGGAACCGGCTGCGCTCGGCGAGGACGGCGACGGAGAGGGTCTTATGGCGCGAGGGATCGGTGGCGCAGACGAGCCGCGCATACGCCATCCCGTCGGTGAGGGTGAGGCAGTCGAGGACGACCCATTCGAGGCCCGGGCGTCCGAACGTGCGCTCCTGAACGTCACGAAACCGTTGCCCGGCAGCAATCGGCGGTGCTGACGCCATCTACGTCAATCCTGATGATTCACTAAGCCTAAGGCCGTTGCAGTCATCGGCTCAAGCAAAATTCATCGGGTGATGCGCCAGGTTCCGTCAGGCTGAAGGCAGGCGGTTCCCTGAGTTTGCTGCGGCCTGCCGTCGATGACGACCGTGGATTGGTATGGTTGGCACCGCTGTCCTGCCGCGGTGGCGCGGGCGGCGCGCCCGCCGGCGCCGCGGTGGCATAGGGCGGCGGCGGTGGATAGCCGTAGCCGGGCGGTGGCGGGTAGTACGCCGGCGGCGGCGAATAGACGACGGGCGGCGGCGGATAATAATAATAGGGCGACGGCGCATAGACCACCGGCGGCGGATAGAACAGCGGAACGCCGAAGCCGATGCCGACATGGACGCGGGCCGCGGCGGGCGGCGCGACGGCGAGCGTCGCGATCAGACCGGCGACGGCAAGCGCCGCCAGAGTCACACCCGGGCGAAGCCATCCGGCCCGCGCCGTTCGCGATGGCAATCGTTCAAGGGCGCGCCGCATCGGCTCCTCCAAGGTTCTCTCTAGAATTCATGCCCGACGATCCAGGCATCCAGCGAATAGGCGCCGCCGCCTTGAATCACGAATACGAGCACGGCGGCGGCCCAGATCATGGCGTATTCAAGTCCGAGCTTGTTCCAAAAGTAGCCATCGTTACGCGCATGTTCAATGACAGCATTGAGGAGAAAGATGAAGATCACGAGCGCCACCGGCCGGGTGAGGAGCCCGAGCGCCAGCATGGGGCCGCCGGCAAGCTCCGTGACCGCGATGGCAATCGCCCAGAACCGCCCGGGGCGGTAGCCCGAGCGCTCCAGCGCGCCGGTCATAAGCTCGATGCTCAGGATGCGCGAGCCCGATTGCGGGAACAGCCCGAAGCAGAAGCGCAGCGCATGCGGCACTAAAGCCAGCCCGACGATCGCGCGCACCAGCGCCATTGCCGCGGGCGCGACTGCGCCGTAGAGGGTCCCGAGCTGCGGCAGGAAAAGCGGCGTCGCGGCGTTCATGCGGTTCCTGTTCTATGCTTTTTGAGAATGCCTGAAAAGCCGGACGAACGCCGTCACGTTTCTTACGGGAGCGTCGGATCGAGCACGATCTTGCCCATCGGCTGGCTTTCTTCGGCCAGGCGGTGCGCCGTCGCCGCTTCGGCCAGCGGCAGGATGCGCTCGATGCTCGCTTTGAGCCGGCCCGCCTCGCCCCAGGCGAGCGCCTCCTCGATATTGGCGCGGGGATTGCCGGCGGCGCCGATGATCGTGAGGCGGCGCATATAGAGCCGCGCAATGTCGAGCGTCACCTTGCCACCGCCATGGGCGCCGATCGAGACGAGCCGCCCGCCCTGGCCGAGGCTGGCGAGCGCCTGCGGCCACAGCACGGGATCGCCGATCGTCTCCAGCACGAGATCGACGCCTGCGCCGCCGGTGAGCTCGAGCACCGTCGCGGCGAGGTCCTGACGGCGGTAATTGACGCCCTCGTCGGCGCCGAGCGTGCGGGCAAAGGCGACGCGCGCATCGGCACCGGCCGCGGCGATGACCCGCGCGCCCAAAAGCTTTGCCGTCTGGACGGCGAGGCTGCCGAGTCCGCCGGCGGCGCCCATCACCAGCACGGTCTCGCCCGGCGTGAGCCCGCCGCGGTCGCGCAGATAGGTGAGGGCGGGTCCGCCATGGCGGGTGAGGACCGTCGCCTCGGGAAAGCCGAGTCCCGCCGGCACGGCGACGGCATTGGCCGCGGGCACGGCGACATACTCGGCATAGCCGCCCCAGCGGTGCACGCCGATGGTCTTGGTGTCGCGGCAGTCCTCGCGCCGGCCGCGCCGACATGACGGGCACACGCCGCAGCGGATCGACGCCTGGACCGAGACGCGGTCGCCAATCCGCGGCGTCGTCACGTCGGGTGCGACTGCGACCACCGTTCCCGACGGATCGGCGCCGAGCACCAGCGGCAGCACCGGGGTCCGTCCATAGGTGCCGCGCCGCACGGCGAGGTCGAAGCTGCGATTGATCGAGACGGCGCCAACGCGGATGACGATTTCGCCGGCGCCCGGCACCGGATCGGGCACGGTCTCGACGCGCAGGACCTCGGGACCGCCGAATTCGCGCAGCAGCACGGCCTTCATGACGGGCAGGACGCGCGCTAGTCGGGAAAATCCCGCATCGTGAAGACGGCGACGAGGTCCACGCCCTCGCGCTTCAGGTTCTCGCTCGCGCCTTCGAGCCGATCAACCACGGTGATGATCTTCTTGATCCTCGCGCCTTGCTCGCGCACGGCACGGACAGCTTGCATCACCGATCCGCCCGTCGTGGTCACGTCCTCGATCAGGACGACAGTGCCGTTCGGCGTGAAATTGCCGTCGATGCGGTTGCCGGTGCCGTGATCTTTCTGTGCTTTGCGCACAACGAAGCCGTTGACCGGACGATGCGGCCAGCTTCGCGCACAGACGGCGGCCACGATCGGCACCGAACCCAGCTCCAGGCCGCCGATCGCATCGACGTCGCGGTCGTCGCTGAGCAGGCTGCAGATGATCTGGGCCAGAAGCGCCGAGCCTTCCGGGTCGAAGGTCGTCTTGCGCACATCGACGTAGTAGTTGCTCTCGAGCCCCGAGGCCAGCGTGAATCGCCCTTTGAAGATCGACTTCGCTTTGAGGATGTCGCGCAGACGTTGTTTCTCGCGCCCGAGTTCCGCGATCGGCCGCGGCGGCGTGGCAGCCTGATTCATCGATCCGATCTCCTTCATCCCCGGACGAGGGCGGCATTCTCGCCAGATCGCGGAACCGAGTCACCGACTCTTTTTTTGCCCCACGCCGCCCGGGGCGGGCGGCTTCTTGTCGCGGCGCGGGGAGGGGAGGTAGAATGCAAGCAGGCCCCTGCGGTGGAGACGCCCCCCATGTCGATCGTCGATCACGAGACGGATGCCCGCCAGCCGCGCGAAAAGACCGTTGAGCCGGCGCTCAAGCTCAACTTCCTGTCGCACGGCACGCTCGATTGCCGCGATATCGAATTCTCGCGTCGGTTCTACGAGGAATTCCTCGGGCTCGACGTGGTGCAGACGAGCAAGATTTCGCTGCTCATCCGCCTGGGCGGCAACCACTGCATCGCCGTGGTCAAGAGCAAGAAGGTCGGCGAGATGAACCTCCTCAACCACAACGGCCTCGATGTGCAAACCAAGGAGGAGGTCGACGAGGCGCATCGCATCGCAACCGAGCAGGCGGCGAAGTGGAAGCTCACCAAGGTCAGCACGCCCGTGCTCCAGCACGGCACCTACAGCTTCTATTTCTGGGATGCTGACGACAATTGCTGGGAAATCCTGACCAATCCCGAAGGCGGCTACCGTTGGCTGTTCGAGTACGGCGACCAGTCTGGCAAGGGCCATCACGACCGCAACTTCAAGCGCCCCGGCGTCGATATGTGACGCAGCCGCGCCCCACCGGCGCGCGGCTTCGCTGTCGGCACGGTTGAGCGATGATCGTCGCGCTTGTCGTTGCCTGCGCGTTTTTCATGGAGACCTTCACCGGCACCGTCATCACGACGGCGCTGCCGGCGATGGCGCGAACCTTCGGCTCCGACCCCGTGCGCGTGAGCCTCGGCATCACCGCCTATATGCTGAGCCTCGCCATCTTCATCCCGTTGAGCGGCTGGATCGCCGACCGCTACGGCGCGCGCACCATCTTTCGCGCGGCGATCGGCGTGTTCACGCTCGCCTCGGTGTTCTGCGGCTTGAGCAACGATCTGCTGCAGCTCGTCGCCGCGCGCATTGTGCAAGGCATGGGCGGCGCGATGATGGTGCCGGTCGGGCGGCTCATTCTGCTGCGCAGCGTCGATAGGTCGCAATATGTGCGCGCCATGTCCTATGTCGTGGTGCCCGCGTTCCTGGGCCCCGTGCTGGGGCCGCCGGTGGGCGGCGTCATCACGACCTATCTCTCCTGGCGCTGGGTGTTCTTTCTCAACATTCCCATCGGCATCATCGGCATGGTGCTGGTGACGCTGCTCATCGAGAACCAGCGCGAGGCGCAGACGAAGCCGCTCGACTGGCGCGGGTTCATCCTGACGGGCGTGTCGCTCGCCTGCATTCTCTACAGCCTCGATCTCGCCTCGCACAACAACACGGGGGCGACCATCGCCTGTCTTTGCCTGCTCGTGCTGGGCGCGGCGATCGGGGTGGCCGCGGTCTTGCATGCGCAGCGCCATCCCTTTCCGCTCATCGATCTCTCTCTCTTCCGCCTGCCGACCCTCGCGCTCGCCATCTGGGGCGGGCTGATCTACCGCATCGGCGCCGGGACGATTCCGTTCCTGCTGCCGGTGTTTCTCCAGGTCGGGCTAGGCATGACCGCGTTTGCCTCTGGCGTTCTCATCCTCGGCGATGCGCTGGGAAACATTGGCATGAACGCGGTCGCGCCGGCGACACTGCGGCGCCTGGGCTTTCGCATCATTCTCGTCTATAACGGCGTGCTCAGCGCCGCCGCGATCGCCGTCCCCTCGCTCATCGGCGCGGCGACGCCGAATGCGGCGATCTTCGTGGTCTTCGTCGTGGCGGGCCTGTTCCGCTCGCTGCAATACAATGCACTGGGCACGCTGCAATATGCCGACGTTCCCGCGCGCGACATGAGCGCGGCCACGAGTCTCGCCAGCATGGTGCAGCAGATCTGCAACGGCGCCGGCATCGCCGTCGGCGCCCTGTTGCTGCAAATAGCACTTCTGCTGCGGGGCGCGGCACCGGATGCGATCGCTGCCGGCGATGTGCACCTCGTCTTCATCGCGGCGGGATGCCTCGCCTTGTGCTCACTTGTGTTCCTCCGCCGGCTCAGCCCCGATGCCGGTGCCGAGCTCAGCGGTCACGTCGCCGCCGGTCGTGCCAAGGTGGCCCCACGTTCAGCCGATTAGGCTACGCGGCGAGGCCAAATCGCGCTATGGATGACACCATGGCTGTTGCGCGATCCGGGCGCGATGCGAGGCGATGAATTTCTGTACCAATGATTGTGTGCAATGTGACAAAGCGATTGCGCAGAGAACTTGCCCGAACGGCGGTTGCTGCCTATGGTAGGCCCTGGTTTGGGATAGCGGGTTACCTCGATGTTTGAATTGCGAAGCGCGTTGCTCTTTCTCCTGAGCCGCACCGCTGTCCGCTCATCTGCGTTGTTCGAGGTTGCCGAGCTCGGCCGCCACAATGTGTCCTTCGCGGCCTATTGCGTGCTGGCGACGCTGGCGCGGCACGATGATCAGCGGCTGGGCGACCTCGCGGCGCTTGCCGACATCGAAATGTCGACGCTGTCGCGTCTCATCGGCACGATGCAGACGCGCCGCCTCGTCACGCGGCGCCGCTCGGGCAAGGACGCGCGCGCCGTCCGCATCCGCATCACCGACGCGGGGAGGGCGCTCGCGGAAAAGCTCGCCACCGCGGCGGCGGGATACGAGACGGCGCTCGTGCGCGGGCTGCCGGCGCGCGAGGTGCAGGCGCTCAAACGCACGCTCGAGAAGATCGGCGACACGATCGACACCCTGGCCAAGGCCGAGGCCAGGACGGCGAAGAAGCCGCGCCCGGCGCGACGTGCTTCCGCGGCCTAGCATTTCGCGCTAAGAAAGGCGGGCTATCCGGAAGGTGCACGCCATGATCAACCTCCAGGACATCCGCTATCTCCGTATCGGCACCCCCGATCTCGAGGGCGCGATCAAGTTCGCGACCGAGATCGTCGGGCTGCAGCTTGCCGGCCGCGAGGGCAAGTCCGCCTATTTCCGCAGCGACAAGGTCACGGTGCGCGGCGACACGCGCGACCACACGCTCGTCTATTTCGAGGGCGATCCGGCCGACCACACCATCGGCTTCGATCTCATCGACCCCGATGACCTCGATGCGGTGGCGGCGGCGCTGGAGACCTCCGGCCATGGCGTGCATTTCGGCACCGCGGAGGAATGCGAGAAGCGGCGGACCCGGGCGTTCATCGCCACTACCGACCCCAGCGGCAACAAGATCGAGATCGTGGCGCGGCCCTTTCATACGGGCGTGCGCTATTTCCCCACGCGCGACGCCGGCATCACGGAGTTCAGCCACATCGGTCTCTATACCCGCGATGCTGAGCGCGACGAGCGTTTCTGGACGACGCTGTGCAACGCGCGCGTCTCCGACTGGATCGGCACCGCGCCGCTTCTGCGCATCGCCACCGCGCACCACTCGTTGGCGCTCTTCCCGGCGCAGCGCTCCGGCGTCCAGCACATCAACCACCAGGTCGAAGACATCGACGACGTAATGCGCTCCTGGTACTTCCTGCGCGAGAAGGGTGTGAAGATTCTGCTCGGGCCCGGGGCGCCATCCGCTCTCGACCGCGATCATGCTTTATTTCCGCGGCCCCGACGGCGTGGTATTCGAATATTCGGTCGGCGTGAAGCACATCCTGCCCGTCCGAGGAGGCGACCTACCGGCCGCGCCAGTTCGCCTTCGACCAGTATGCGGTGTGCATGTGGGGCTCGGTGCCCGACCCCGAGTTGAGCGCCTTCCCTTCGGCCGAGGTGCCAAAGACGCCGCTGCGCGCGGTCATGTACTGAGCCGCTATCCGGGGCTAGCATGGCAGGGCACCATCCGGTGCAACCCAGGGAGGGTCTGCCATGGCGAAATTCATGATCCAGGCTTCCTATACCGCGGAAGGCCTCAAAGGTCTGCAGAAGGACAAGGCGTCGGGCCGCCGCGACGCCGTCGCAAAAGCCTTCGAAATGGTCGGCGGCAAGCTCGAAATCCCTCTATTACTGTCTCGGTGAGGACGACGTCGTCGTCATCGGCGAAGCGCCCGATGTCGTCAGCATCACGGCATTGTGCGTGGCGGTCGGCGCGTCAGGCCTGGTGCGGCCACGCACCACCGCGCTCCTCACGGTGGAGGAGACCGACCGCGCCTTGGCGAAAGCCGCCGCCTATCGCCCACCGGGCCGGTAGCGCCGCGCAGGTTCCTTCTATCCCTCCCGTCGGCGACGGGAGGGATAGGGGTTGGGTGAGCGCCCCTTAGCGCCGCATTTCCGATGACGAGTTGATCACCGCGTGGATGTTGCGGGCGAAATCGACCGCGCCTTCGGTGTGCATGCTGAAGGCGGTGCGGGCGTATTCCTTGACGGCGCGGGTGGCGGCTGCCGGCGCCTTGAGGATCGCGGCGGTGAGCTTCTGCACGGCGTCGTCGAGCTGGGCGGCCGGCACCACGTCGCTGACGATGCCGAAGCTGAGCGCGCGCTCGCCGTCGATGACGGCAGTGGAGTAGACGAGATACGTGAAGGCCTTGCGCGGCACGCGGTCGACGAAGGATGACATCACCATCGTCGGCAGGATGTTGTGCGCCATCTCCGGCACCTGGAACTTCGCCTTGTCGCTGGCGATCGTGATGTCGGCGATCGCGGCGATGGCGCAGCCGAAGCCCAGCGCCTGTCCCTGCACCACCGCGATCACCGGCACCGGCGCATGGCGGATGGCGCCGTAGCAGTCGAAGATCGCATCGAAGGCGCGCTTGCGCTCGAGCGCTTCGACCGGGCCTGTCGGGCGCTGGCCCATGGTCGCGCGGCCGATGCAGAAATCGCTGCCGGCGCCGCGCAGCACGATGCATTGCGTCGCTTCCGGCGCCTCCTTGATGAGGCGCGTCATCTCGACCGCCATCGCGTCGGTGGCGCCATTGCCGTGTTCGGGCCGGTTGAGCGTGATCTCTAGGATCGCGCCGTTCTGCTTGGACAGGATATCGGGCATCGAGGCCTCCTTCAGGGCTTGTTGGGGAGTGGGTTTCCTGCTTGGCCCGCGCGGATGGCGCGCCAGATGCGCTCAGGGCTCGCGGGCATCTCGACATGCTCGACGCCGAGTTCCGCCAGCGCATCGACGATGGCGTTGATGACGACGGCGAGCGCCGGCGTGGTGCCGCCCTCGCCGCCGGCGCGGACGCCGAGGCGGTTGGTGGGCGAGGGCACCTCGCTGATCTCGGTGGCGAAAGCGGGCACGTCGCCTGCGCGCGGCAGCGCGTAATCCATGAGCGAGCCCGACAGAAGCTGCCCGGTGCCCGCGTCATAATAGCAGCGCTCCTTCATCGCCTGGCCCACGCCCTGGGTGATGCCGCCATGCGCCTGGCCGTGCAGGATGAGCGGGTTGATGGCACGCCCGACATCGTCGACAGCGGCGTAGCGCACGATCTGGGCGGCACCCGTCTCGGGATCGATCTCGACCTCGCAGACATGGCTGCCATAGGGATAGCCGGCGACGCGCACGGTCTCATCGCCCACCGCGGCAAGCGGACCGCGCAGCTCGTCGGGAAGGTCGTTGCGCGTGAGCGCTGCCTCGGCCGCCGCGAAGATGCCGATCGCGCGGTCGGTGCCCGCGACGGTGAAGCGCCCGTCGTGGAAGTTGATATCGGCCTCCGCCGCCTCGAGCAGGTGCGCGGCGATGCGCTTGCCCTTGGCGATGACGGCGTCGGTCGCAATGCCGATGACGATGCTCGCCATCCGCATCGACCGCCCCGATTGCGTGCCGCCGCCCACCGGCACGATGTCGGTATCGCCGGTGACGAGGCGGACGGCATCGAAGGGAACGCCCAGCCATTCCGTCAGGAGCTGGGCGAAGCTGGTCTCGTGGCCCTGGCCGCTCGACAGCGTGCCGATGGCGACGTCGACGCGTCCCTCCGGCAGCACCGTGACCTGGGTCCATTCGCGCGGCTGGCCGGTGGTGATCTCGACGTAATTGGCGATGCCGATGCCGCGGCACCGGCCGCGGGCGCGCGAATATTCGCGGCGTGCGGCATAGCCGTCCCAGTCGGCCAGCGCCAAGGCCTTGTCCATCACCTGCTCGTAAGCGCCGCTGTCATAGGTCACGCCGAGCGGATTGCGGTACGGCATTCCCGCCTGTGGCACGAGGTTGCGGCGGCGCAGCGCGACGCGGTCGAAGCCATGGCGGCGCGCGGCCAGATCGACCAGCCGCTCGATCACGAACATCGCTTCCGGCCGCCCGGCGCTGCGATAGGGTTTAGTGGAGGGCGTGTCGCTCATCGCGGCGCGGGCACGAAAGCTCGCGGCAGGAACACGATAGACGCCCGACATCAGCCCGACGCCCTTGGTGAGCGGCACGAACGACACCGTATGCGCGCCGACATTGCTGACGTTGGAGCCCCTGAGCGCCAGGAAATTGCCGGCTGCGTCGAGCGCGAGTTCCGCCTCGACCAGGAGATCGCGGCCCTGATAGTCGCTCTGGAACGCCTCCTGGCGCTCGCAGGTCCACTTGACCGGCCGGCCGATCCGCCGCGCGGCCCAGGCGATGAGCGCGAATTCCGGATAGAACGCGTTGCGCGTGCCGAAATTGCCGCCGATCTCGCGCGCGACGACCTGCACGTCGGCTTCCTTCACGCCGAGGATGCCGGCGAGCTCGATCTTCTGGCGATTGGTGCCGCCGCTGCCGGCATGGAGCCAGTAGCGCCCAGTGGCGCGGTCATAGGCGGCAACCGCGGCGCGCGGCTCCATCGGCACGCCGGTAACGCGCTGAATCCATGTCTCCAGCCGGACGCGATGCGCAGCGCCGGCAAAGGCCGCGGCGCACGCCTCGGCGTCGCCCACCATGGCATCGAGGCAGATATTCGATGTTGCCTCTTCCCAGAGCAGCGGCGCATCGGGCCGGGCCGCCGCTTCCGTCGCCGTGACCGATGGCAGTGCCTCGTAGGTGACGACGACACGCTCGGCCGCGTCCTTGGCGATGGCGACACTGTCGGCGACGACCATCGCTACCGCCTCGCCCACGAAGCGCGCGCGGTCGGGCGGCAGCGGCAGATGCGGCGAGCGGAAGACCGGCGCGTCGTCGCGATTCTTCAGCGTGATGTCGATGCCGCCTTGGGTGACCGGACGGTGCGGGATCGTGTGGAGGCCGTCGGCCACGGCATCGGCGCCGGTGAGGACGGCGCGCACGCCGGCCAGGGCTAGCGCGGCGGACGCGTCGATCGCGGCAATGCGGGCATGCGCATGGGGCGAGCGCACGAAGGCCGCATAAGCCTGGCCCGGCAGGTTGACGTCGTCGCTATAGCAGCCCTCGCCGCTGAGGAGGCGGACATCCTCCTTGCGCGGAACCGGCGTGCCGATACGCGGATTGGCCCCCACCCCGGTCCTCTCGTCGGCAAGCACGGCTCACATCGGCACCGGCCTTCCCTTTCCCGGCGCGGGGAAAGGGAGAGGTCGGGCGATGACAATCAGGGGCTGACGTGCCCGATGAACTTCGGCGGCGGGGCTTCGCCCCACTGCGACGTGAAGCCTTCATCGGTCGAGCACAGGTTCGAGCCGTTGCGGATGTTGAGCCGGTCGCTGTCGGCCCAATGCTCGTGCACGCGGCCGTAGGGGTCGGCCCAGTAGTCATAGACCTGGCTGCCCAGGAGATGGCGGCCGATGCCCCACATGTGCTCGTATTTCTTCTTGCTGGCGAGATATTCGTGGCCGGTGAAGACCTCGTCGATGTCCTGCACTTCGAACGAGAAGTGGTTGAGGCCGGCCTTCTCGTGGCGCATGCAGAAGAAGGCATGGTGATCGACGTACTCGTCGCCGCAGTCGCAGCGGTTGAACGAGGCGACGATGTTGTCCTTGCTGCCGGCATAGAGATCGTCCGAGCACACTAGGCCCAGCATGTCGCGGAACCACTTCACAGTCTCGCCATTCTTGGGCGTTCCCATGACGCCATGGGCGATGCGCTTCACCAGCGCCGGACCCTTGCGAATGCGCATCAACTCGCCCGCGCGGTTGAGCGGCTCGGGCCCGGAGTTGATCGGCTGCAGCTTCACCGGGATCGCCGGCAGCGTGTCGATGCCGTAGACGACCTCGATGGTATAGCCGTTCGGCTCCTTGAGGCGGACGCGCAGGCCGCCGCCGGGCTCGTCGATATGTTCCACGCCCGAGGCGCCCGGCTGCTTCGCCAGCGCCTTGAGATCGTCCTCGCTCTTCGCCCACCAGGCCATGCCGAGGAAGGCGGCGGGGCCCTTCTCCGTGACGTGGAGGTGATGCTCGGGGTCGGTGCCGCGCATGTAGAGCGCGGTCGGCGTGCGCGCCACGCGAGTCAGCCCGAAATCGGTCAGAAATTCTTCCTCCACATCGAGGTCCGGCGAGCGCAGCCGGCCATATGCGATGTCGCGCACCTTCATGACTGCCATGGTCTCTTCTCCTATGAGCCCGCAGCGCCCGGCCGGGACGGCACCGCCCGGCGGCCTCGGGGCATTGAGCGACAATTCAAGCCGGATCATAGTGGACGTCAAGCGCCTTGCCCAGTCCACCCTTTCCAGCCTATGACCGGAGCGGCAGTCCGGGCCGGGGCGCCGGGAGGAACATCGATGCTGGCGGATTTGCGACGGGCACGCCTGCGCGAGGCGATGGCGGAGGCGGGCATCGAGGCGATGGTCGTCTACGGCAATGCCTGGCAAGGCGACTATCTGCGTTATGCCGCCGATTTCGGCATTCTCGAAGGCCACGGCATCGCCATCATCACCTCGGACGGGCCGGCGCAGCTTTATCTCGACAGCGCCGTCGATACCGAGCGCGCCGAGGCCGAATGCAGCGGGCTCGAGATCCATCTCGCCGGCGACATCGGACGCGCCGTCGGCGCGCGGCTCGACCGCGTCGCCAACCGGCACCTCGCCGCGGCTCCCCGCCGATTCCTGCCGGGCTGGCTCGCCGATCCCGCCCGCGGCTTCACGCTGGACGACGGCACCGCGCTCATGGACAAGCTGCTGATGCACAAGCTGCCGGCCGAGATCGAGGCGATCGGCCGGGCCGCACGGCTGGCGGACGAAGGCTATGCCGTGTTCAAGGACGCGGCCGTGCCGGGGCGCCGGCAATACGAGCTCTGCGGCGCGGTCGAGGCTTTCCTGCGCCGGCAAGGGTGTCCTGACAATTTCATGATCCTCGGCACCGGCGGGCGCGACGTGCTCGGCATGACGCCGCCGTCGAATCGGCGCGTTGCCCCCGGCGATCTCGTGACGACCGAACTCACGCCGGCGGTCGCCGGCTATTACGCGCAGATCTGCCGCACGCTGGTGGTGGGTAAGGCGACCGAGACCCAGCGCCGCGCCTTCGGCGTCTATCGCGAGGCGCTCGAGGCGGGGATCGCCGCGGTCCGTCCCGGCGCTACCGCCGCCGATGTCGCCCGCGCCGAGAATGACGTTTTCCGCAAATACGGGCTCGGCGACTACGTCACCGACAAATACACCCGCGTGCGCGGCCATGGCCTCGGCCTCTTCGCCGATTCCAAGCCGCACATTCTCGAGGATGTCACCACCGTGCTCGAGCCGGGCATGGTGCTCGTGGTCCATCCCAACACCTATCATCCCGAGGTCGGCTACATGGTGCTGGGCGATGCCGTGGTGGTGACCGAGCGCGGCTGCGATGTGCTCATCTGCACGCCGCGCGAGCTGTTCGAGACCGGCGCGTGAGCGGGGCCGAGCGATGCGCCGCGGCCTGATCGCCTGGTCGAAGAGCGAGCTACCCGAGGCGGCGCTCGCCGCGCGGGTCGAGCGCATGCGCGCCGCAATGCGCGGGGCAGGGCTCGATGCGCTCGCCGTCTACACGAACAACACGCGGCCGGCCGGGGTGTCGTGGCTCTGCGGCTTCGTGCCCTATTGGTCGGAGGCAATGCTGTTCCTGCCGCGCGACGGCGAGCCGCGCCTCGTCGCCGCGCTCTCCAAGCGCGTGACGAGCTGGATCGAGGAGACGAGCAACATCCCCGAGGTGGTGAGCGCGGCCGCGCATCGGCGTCGCGGCGGGGCAGCTCGGCGTTGCCGCGGGCGGGCACGGTCGGCGTCGCCGATCTCGACGGCCTGCCGGCCGGCATCGCCGCGGACATGGCGGGTGCCGGCGTGCGACTCGTCGATGCCACCGCGCTCTTCGCCCAGGTGCGTGGGCTCGCCGATCCCGCCGAGGTGGCGCTGGCCGGGCGCGCCGGCGCCATCGCGCACGCGGCGCTGATGCAGGCCTCGACGCCGGCCGCCGAGGCGACCCAGGTGATCGCCGCGGTCGAGGAATCCGGGCGCCGGCAGGGCGCCGAGGAATGCTACGTCGCCATCGCGCCCGACCTCGCGCAGGACACGCACCTGCGGCGGCTCGAAGGCATGGCGCCGCTGGGCCAGCGCTTCGCGATCCGCGCCACCGTCGCCTACAAGGGCGCATGGGTGCGCACGACGCGGACGGTGTGCCGTGACGCGGCCGAAGCGCCGCTCGCGCTCCGCGCCGCCGAGCGTCTTGCCGCGGCGGTAGCATTGCTTCCCAGCGGGCGCGGCTTCGACGGCATGGCGTCGTGGCTGGTGGAAGGCTGCCGCGTGGCACAGCCGCTGGCGCCGCTCATGGGATCGCGGGTGAGCGAACCGTCGCCGCCCGAGGCCGCCTCCCTGGTCTCGGTGCAGGCGGCGATCGCCATCGATGGCGCACCGATCCTGATCGGCGCACCGGTATTGCTGGGCGGGGCCGGCGCGGCGGCGGGATTTCTGGTGGCGCCGGTCTACGCCTAGAAGGCAAGGAGGAGAGCCATGCCTGCACTCTCGGGAAAGCGCGCCTTCATCGAGGTCCTGAAGCAGGAAGGCGTCGCCTTCATGTTCGGCAATCCCGGCACGACCGAGCTGCCGCTGATGGACGCGCTCGCCGTCGCCGATGACCTGCGCTACGTCCTGGCGCTGCAGGAGGCGGCGGTGATGGCGATGGCCGACGGCTATGCCCAGGCCTCGGGCAAGCTCGCGGTGGTGAGCCTGCACGTCACCCCCGGCCTCGGCAATGCCATGGGCATGCTCTACGACGCGCAGAAGGCGGGGTCGCCCATCCTCGTCACCGCCGGCCAGCACGACCAGGATTTCAGCGTCACCGAGCCGATCCTGTGGGCCGACCTGCCGACGCTGGCGCGCCCGCTCGTCAAATGGTCGAGCGAGGTGCGTCGCCTACGCCGACCTGCCGCGCCTGGTGCATCGCGCCATCAAGACCGCGCTCGCGCCGCCGACCGGCCCGGTCTTCCTGTCGCTGCCGGCCGACGTGCTCAAGGCCGAGGGCGAGCTCGATCTCGGCGCGCCGACGCGCGTCGCTCCCCGCATGCGCGGCGACCGCGAGGCGATGGCGGCCGCGGCCGCGCGCCTTGCCAAGGCCGAGCGTCCGCTCGATCATTGCCGGCGACGCCGTCGCGCTATGGCCGCGCGCTGCCCGAGATCGTGGCGCTGGCCGAGACGCTGGGCGCGCCGGTCTATGCCGAGCTCATTCCCAGCACGGCGTCGTTTCCGGCCTCGCACCCGCTCTACCGCGGCAACATGGTGCGGCTCCAGCCGGTGGTCCGCCGCATCCTCGAGCAGCACGACCTGCTGTTCTCGGTCGGCGCCGATCTTTTCGCGATGTCGCTGCCGTCGGAGACCGAGACGGTGCCGCCCGGCTCTCGAGATCATTCATCTCGACATCGATCCGTGGGAGCTCGGCAAGAACTATCCGGCCTAGGTCGCGATCCTCGGCGATCCCAAGGCGACCCTGCCCGAGCTGACGGCGCTCCTCGACGAGCGCATGAGCGAGCGCGAGCGCGGCCGGGCGCGCGAGCGGCTCGACGCGGCGACGAAAGCGAACCTGGCCGAACGCGAGGCGCTGCGGGCCAAGGCGCGCGCGGAGGCCGGCAAGCAGCCGGTGCAGCCACTGGCGCTGTTCGAGGCGCTGGGCGCGGTCCTGCCCAAGAACGCGGTGGTGATCGACGAGACGATCTCCTCGGGCGCCGGCCTGCGCCAGCTCATCGCGGGCGACGATGCGCAGAGCCTCTTCGGGCTGCGCGGCGGCGGCATCGGCTGGGGCCTGCCGGCGACGATCGGCGCGAAGCTCGCGCTGCCGCGAGCGGCCGGTGCGTGGGCCTCATCGGCGACGGCAGCGCGATGTACACCTGCCAGGCGCTGTGGACCGCCGCGCACGACAAGGTCCCGGCCGTGTGGGTCATCCTCAACAACGGCTCCTACCGCATCCTCAAGCAGCGCCTCAACGCGATGCGCGGCCACGCGGCGCAGGCCGACCGCTATCGTCGGCATGGACCTGGTCGATCCCGCGATCGACTATGTCGGGCCTGGCGCGCTCGCTGGGCGTCGCGGCCGAGCGCGCCGACGACGGTCGCCGAGGCGGTCGATCTCGTGAAGCAGGGCCTGGCGGCGGCGCGCCGCTGCTCGATCGACGTGGCGGTCGACCGCACCTTCAAGCCGGTGTGAGCGCCAGCGCCCATCTGCGTCGAAGACCGCGCGGCCCAAAAGGCCGAACGGGTTGGAGAGCGTATCCGCCATCTCGAAATGGTTGTAATGCTCGCCGACGATGAGCTCGACGCGTCTTGCCGGCTTCCTTGAGCGCGGCGTGGAAATCGCGCCCCTGGCGCTGGAACTCCGGCGTCTCGCAGCGTGCCGTAGGCGAGGACGATCGGCATCGTGATGCGGTCGAGATGGCGGATCGCGCTCAAGAGCTGCTCCCATCGCGTCGGTGAAGGCGACATACTTGCTGCGCGCCGACAGCCGCACCGGCTCCAGGTCGTACATGCCGCTGCACAGCATCGCGCCCTTGATGATGTCGGGCGCAACGCCAAATTCCCCGGCCCAGTCGGCGATCAAGCGCGCAGCTCGCCAGATGCGCGCCGGAGGAATGGCCGCCGAGATAGAGCCGGGCCGGGTCGCCGCCGAAGCGGTCGGCGTTCGCGTGCACCCAGGCAATGGCGCGGCGCACCTGCTCGGCCATGGGAAAGAGGCTGCCGCCGGCATCCTGAACGGCGACGAAATCCGGCACGACAAAATGCGCGCCGGCGAACGTGAAGCTCTCGGCCGCATAGGCATTGTCCTTGGCGAGCCCGTTGCGCCACGCGCCGCCGTGGATGAAGACGAAAATCGGCGCGTTCTTGGCGGTGGTGCGGATAGACGTCGAGCCGCTCGATCTCGCTCGGGCCATAGGCGAAGCGCTCGGGCTTGCCGAGCCGCGCGCGCGCCAGGGCGCTGAGGCGTCGCCTTGCGGTCCTGGCACTGCTGGCGGTTGGGCGCGTAGATGGCCTGGTCGTAGGCGGCGTCGAGCTCGGACTGGGTGTAATCGAGAAAGACGCGCGGTCCCTTGCGCGCCTGAAGCGCCTCAGCCCCTTGTTGCATCGTGCCGCTCCTTCGGGTTCACTTGGCGCAAATCTACCGTCGCTCGATGGCCAACGCCAGGGGGCGAGCGCGGGACAAGGAGGGTTGTTGCATGGCGCTCTATTCGCCACCACTCGATTTCGCGCGCTGGATCGAGGCGCAGCGCGACCGCCTGCGCCCGCCCGTCGGCAATGCGCAGGTGTGGAGCGACACCGACTTCATCGTCACCGTCGTGGGCGGCCCCAACCAGCGCACCGACTATCACGATGATCCCTTCGAGGAGTTTTTCTATCAGCTCCAGGGCGACATGGTGCTCAGGATCATCGAGGAGGGGCGCCCGCGCGACGTGCCGATCCGCGCCGGTAACATCTTCCTGCTGCCGCCGCATGTGCGCCATTCGCCGCAGCGGCCCGAGCCTGGCAGCGTCGGCCTCGTCATCGAGCGGCGCCGGCCGGAAGGCGCGATCGATGCCTTCGAATGGTATTGCCCGTCGTGCCACGCGCTGCTCCATCGCGTCGAGCTGCAGCTTCAAGACATCGTCGCCGACCTGCCGCCGCTGTTCGACGCGTTCTATGCCAGCGTGGCGCAGCGCACCTGCCGGGCCTGCGGCGCAGTGCATCCGGGCCAGCAGGCCGCCTGATGGATTTCGCGCCCACCGCCGAGCAGCAGGCGGTGCGCGACGCCGTCGCCCGCATCTGTGCCCGCTTCGGTGACGATTATTGGCTCACGCGCGACCGCGACGGCGGCTTTCCCATCGAGCTGCATCAGGCGCTTGCCGCCGACGGCTGGCTCGGTATCTGTGTGCCGCCTGCCTATGGCGGCTCGGGCCTTGGGATCGCCGAGGCCGCGGTCATGATGCAGGCGATCGCCGCCTCCGGCGCCGGCATGGCCGGGGCCTCCGCCGTGCACATGAACATCTTCGGCCTCAGTCCCGTCATCGCCTTCGGCACCGAGGCGCAGAAGGCGCGCATGCTGCCGCCGCTCGTGGCCGGGCGCGAGAAGGCGTGCTTTGCCGTCACCGAGCCCAATGCCGGTCTCGACACCACGGCGATCGAGACGCGCGCGGAGCGGCGCGGCGACCGCTACGTCCTCAGCGGCGCCAAGATCTGGATCTCCACCGCGCAAGTCGCGGAGAAAATGCTCATCCTCGCGCGCACCGCGCCGCTCAAGGAGGTGGCCAAGCGCACCGAGGGCTTGAGCCTCTTCTATACGACGCTCGACCGCCGCTTCGTCGCCGTGCACGAGATCGAGAAGATGGGGCGCAAGGCCGTCGATTTCGAACCAGCTCTTCATCGACGGGCTCGAAGTGCCGCTCGAAGACCGCATCGGCGAGGAGGGCAGCGGCTTCACGTATCTTCTGCACGGCATCAATGCCGAGCGCATTCTCGTCGCCGCCGAGGCCGTCGGCATCGGCCGCGCCGCGCTCGCCCGCGCCGCGTCCTATGCCCGGGAGCGCACCGTCTTCGGCCGGCCGATCGGCCGCAACCAGGGAGTGCAGCATCCGCTGGCGCTGTCATGGATGGCGCTCGAGGCGGCTGAGCTCATGACCCAGCGCGCAGCCTGGGAATTCGATCGCGGCGCGCCCACCGGCGCCGCCGCCAACGCCGCCAAGTATCTTGCCGCCGAGGCGGGCGTCGCCGCGTGCGAGACGGCGATGACGACGCTCGGCGGCTACGGCTATGCCCGGGAGTATCACGTCGAGCGCTATCTGCGCGAGGTCATGATCACGCGCCTGGC
This sequence comes from uncultured Alphaproteobacteria bacterium, assembly GCA_963832575.1. GTDB lineage: Bacteria > Pseudomonadota > Alphaproteobacteria > ATCC43930 > CGMCC-115725 > DATJLY01. The sequence goes on along the minus strand of CAWHUT010000004.1, from coordinate 293,862 downwards.
GCCGGTGAGCCCGCAGCTCATCCTGTGTTACATCGCGGAGAAGGTACTGGGCCTGCCCAAGTCCTACTAAGCGGGACCGATCCGGGCTAGAGTGCGGCCAAGCGAATGAAACAGGACGAAATCTCATGAGCAGCGAAACCGAAGCCGTCGTGGCGCCGCGCCCGGTCTTGAGCGAGGCGGAGCTCGAACGGCGCCGCGGCCGACCCTGGACGCTGCGCGTCGTCGGCGCTGCCGACATCACGCCGCGCATGCGCCGGGTTCAGCTGACGGCCGACGATCTCGCCGAGTTCCGGCCGCGCTGCGGCCAGGAAATCGTGCTGCAGATCCCGCAAGCCGATGGCGAGCCCGCGCGTCGGCACTACACCATCCGCCGTTTCGATCCTCAGACGAAGCTCATCGATGTCGATTTCGTGCTCCATGGCGAGGAGACGCCGGGCGTGCGCTGGGCGCGCGAGGCGCAGCCCGGCCAGGTCATCGACATGCGCGGCCCGCGCGGCCGCATCGCGCTCTCGCCCGATGCCGACTGGCACCTTTTTGTCGGCGACGAGACGGCGCTGCCGGCGATCTTCGGCATGGCCGAGGCACTGCCCGCCGGCGCCAAGGCGTTCGTCTTTCTCGAGATCGGCACGGCGCAGGACAAGCTCGACCTCGCCACGCCTGCCGCGGTGACGCTCACGTGGCTTTCCCGCAACGGCGCGCGGCCGGGTCCCAGCCGGATCGGGCTCGATGCGCTGGAGAAGTTTGCGCTGCCACCGGGCAAGGGGCACGCCATCGTCATCGGCGAGACCAGCAATGTCCGGGCCCAGCGCCACCATCTCCTCGAGCGCGGCCTGACGCGCGATCAGATCTATTCCGAGGGCTATTGGCGGCCGGGCCGAATCGGCGGCCACGACCACGTCGATCAGTGAACGCGGCGGCGGCCGCGGGCCCTCACGAGCGGAGACGAGAATGGATGCCAAGTTCAGGGTGCCTCTGCCGCCCGATCCCAATCCGCGCAAGCCGCATTTGACGCTGCCGCCGGGGAGCTGTGACACGCATTTCCACGTGTTCGGCCCGCCGGAGGTTTTCCCCTTCGTCGACAGCCGGCTCTACACGCCCCCGGCAGCGCCGATCGAGCATTACCTCGGCATGGCCAAGACGATCGGGCTCCAGCGCGGCGTCCTGGTCGTGCCGGCGGTGCATGGGTTCGAGAACGCGGTAATGCACGATGCGCTCGCCAAGGGCGAGGGGCGGCTCAAAGGCATGATTCGCGCCAATCCCGATCTGACCGAGGCCGACAACCGCGAGCTTCATGCGCGCGGGGTGCGCGGGGTGCGCTTCAATTTCCGCCCCGAGCTCGGCGGCGAGTTCGACAAGGACGCGATGAACCGCGTGGTCGCGCAGATCGGATCGCTGCCGTGGGTGGTCGATTTCCATGTCGAGGCGCAGCTCATGGTGGAGAACGCCGAGCTGCTCCGCCGCATCGACAAGCCGGTGATCATCGACCATTTCGGCCTCGTCGATCCTGCCCTGGGCGTCGATCAGCCTGCCTTCCGCGTGCTTCTCGACCTCGTGGGCGAGCCCAACATCCACGTCAAGATCAGCGGCACCGACCGCTATCTCTTCGCGGGCAAGCGCTACCAGGATGTGTGCACGCTGGCGCGCGCCCTGGTCGCGCGGGCGCCCGACCGGATCATCTGGGGCACCGATTGGCCGCACGCCTACGTCTATACGCCCGGCAAGATGGTGAATGACGGCGAACTGACGAGTTGGCTCGCCGATCTGGTGTCGGATGCGGCGGTGCGCCGGAAGGTCCTGGTAGACAATCCGGCGCGGCTCTTCGGCTTTGCCTGAGCGCGCGCACGATGGCCCTTCTTCTGGCCCCGATCGGCAGCCCTGCCAGCGAATGGCTTCGGCTCTTCGCGGCCGAGCTGCCCGATCTCGAGGTGCGCGTCTGGCCCGAGATCGGCAATCCCGCCGACATCGACATTGCCGCCGCTGCCCAACTGCCGCGCGGCACGCTTGCGGGCCTGCCGAATCTGCGCCTGATCATATCGGCGACCGCCGGGGCGGAGGGGCTGCTGGGCGATCCGACGCTGCCGCGCCATGTGCCGGTGGTGCGCAGCAGCGAGCCCGACGGCGACGCCATGATGAGCGAGACGGTGCTTCTTCATGTGCTGCGCCATCATCGCCGCCTGCACGAATACGTGCTGTTGCAACAGCGCCACGAATGGCGGCCGCAGCCGCGCGTGAAGGCATCGGAGCGCAAGGTCGGGGTGATGGGGCTCGGCGTGATCGGGCTTCCCGCGGCGCGGATGCTGAGCGCGCACGGCTTCGACGTGGCCGGCTGGACGCGCACCGCGCGCAAGATCGACGGCATCTCGGTGTTTCATGGCCGCGATCAGCTTGCGGCCTTTCTCGGACGCAGCGAGATCGTGGTGAACCTGCTGGCGGTGACGCCGCAGACCGAGAACATTCTCAATCGGGACACCTTCGCGATGCTGCCCAAGGGTGCGTGCGTCATCAACCTCGCCCGCGGACTGCACGTCGTCGACAGTGACCTGATTGCCGCGCTCTACAGCGGTCATCTGGCCGCGGCGACGCTCGACGTCTTTCGCGTCGAGCCGCTGCCGGCGGAAAGTCCGCTGTGGGCCCATCCGCGCATCACCATCATGCCGCACGTCGCGCGCCGCCTGGACGCCGCCAGCATCGTGCACCGCATGTGCGAGAACGTGCAGCGGCTGCGGCGCGGCGAGAAGCTGCTCTATCGCATCGACCGCGAGGCCGGCTACTGAGCGCGGTCGACGCGGTATCGGGAACGGCGGCTGCGACTTGCCATCGACACGGGACCCGTTCGGATGATAGATGACATCGTCCGACGCGGCGCGGCGCTCGCTGTCCGACATGCCCTGGTATTCAGCATTTTGCATATTTGGGGTTGCACATAAATGTCGGTCGAGAGGTGGGCTGGCGACAATCCTGCCCGTGCCGGCGGCGTCACCGCGCGTCAGGAGCGACGGACGCGCATGCTGCCCTCGATCATCGTCGGGCTGATCACGCTGATGGGCATCAGCATGGTCGCGGACATGGTCTTCGATCAGTTGCTGGCGACCCGAGAGGCGAAGCTGCAGTCCGAGATCAGACAGATGCGCCTTCTGCAATCGGCGCTCATCGATGCCGAAGACGGCGTGCGCGGCTACATCATCAGCGGGCAAGTCGAATATCTGGCGCCCTATCTTGCGGCAGTCAAGATTCTGGCCGGAGCGAGCCCCGCCCTGCTGTCGCGGCTCGACGAGCGCGCGATGGCGCAGCCGCACGCGAACAGAGTCCCGTCACGGACAATCAGCGACCTCGCCGGCCTGAGGGCCGCCTGGGAAGACGCCATCGGCCTGCAAAAGGAAAATCAAGGGGCGGCGGCCGGGGCGTCTCTGGTATCGGCGAACGTCAAGACGTTGATGGATCGACTGCGCGACAACATCACCGGCACCCTCGACGCGCGGATCGCAGAGGCGGCCGAGAGGCGGGAGTTGAACGCTGCGGAGCAGCGCCTGCTCAATTATTTCAACCTCGGCTGTGCCGTGATCGCCATCATTGCCATGATTTATGCCTTCGGCCGCATCACGCGCGCGATCGCCACCGGTTTCGTCGCCAAACAACAGGTCGAGCAATTATTCGTCATGACCGACATGCTGCAGAGCGCGGCCGGTCAGGACGACACCAACGAGGTTTTTCGCAGCAACGCCGCAACCCTGCTGCCAGGCTTCAGCGGCACGCTCTATGTCTTCAACAATTCGCACGACCGGCTCGATCTCTCCACGCAGTGGGGCGAGCTCGCGCAAGGGAGCGCCGATTACATCACGCCGGACTCGTGCTGGGCGCTGAAGCGCGGTAAGCCGCACATGAATCGGGCAGAAGCAGGCACGCTGCGCTGCACCCACGCCATCCACGGGCAAGCCGTCCTCGAGATTCCCATGGCGGCGCGCGGTCAATTGTACGGCCTGCTCGGGATCATCGCCGAGGGCGCGGACGCGACCGCGCGGTTGGACCAATTCCATCCGATCGCCAGCGCCATCGCCGATGCGATGTCGCTTGCGCTCGCCAACATCGCGCTGCGCGAGCGGCTGTGCAACCAGGCGCTGCGGGATTCCCTGACCGGGCTCTATAACCGCCGCTTCCTGGAGGAAATTCAGGAACGCATGTGCATCGATGCCGAGCGGCGCAAGACATCGATTTCGGCGATCATGATCGACCTCGATCACTTCAAGAAGCTCAACGATCAGCACGGTCATGCCGCCGGAGATGCCGTGTTGCGGGAGGTGGCCGCCGCGATCATGTCGTGCCTGCGCAGCGTCGACGTCGCGTGTCGCTATGGGGGCGAGGAGTTGGCGGTCTTGCTGCCAGACTGCCCCATGGCCAATGCGGCGGTCAAGGCGGAGCAAATCCGCGCCCGCATCGCGGAGCTGACGCTCGCCGGCGGGGCGGTGGTGACGGCCTCGCTCGGGGTCGCATCGATCCCGGAGACCTGTGGCGGCGTGGGGGACCTGTTGCCGACCGCCGATGCGGCGCTTTATCAGGCCAAGCAGCAGGGCCGCAATCGCGTGGTGGCGGCGACGATCCGACCCTCGGGGCCGCGCCTCAATATCAGTGAGGCGGGCGCGACGCTGCGGCCGGCGGGGTAGTCGCTTCCGTCACGGCGCCTTGTCGCGCAGGAGATGGCCCCATTTCTCCAGCGTCTTGGCCTTGAGCTCGGGGCTCGAATTCGGCCACCGGCGGAAACTCCTTGAGCCATTCGTAGGGCCGGCAGGCATCGACGATGGCGCGGGTGTTGTGCACGTCGCCCTTGCGCTTGCGCGGGTCGAGCGCGCCGCTCCAGGCGCGGCGGATGAAGTCGATGTCCTCGACCGGATCGCACCGCGTCGCCATCGCCCAGATCACGTCGAAGCTGTTGGTGGGATCGATGTCCTCGTCGACCACGACGACGAAGCGGCCGAGATAATTGCCGGCATGCGCGCCGGCGGCGAGCATGCGCCGCCTGCTTGGCGTGGCCGGCATAGGCCTGCTTGATCGCGATGATGTTGAAGAGCCGGCCGCCGCCCGCCTCGTGGCACCACACGCCGGCGACGCCCGAGAGCCCGGCCTTTTCGACCTGGTCCCAGATCATCGCCGACTTGATCACGCATTTGCTGAGCGAATAGTCGGACGGCGGCCGCCCCGGCCGCGCCATGGTGTGGATCGGGATTGGTGCGGTAATAGACGCGGCGCACGCGCACCACCGGGTCCTCGCGCACCGAGCTCGCGTAATAGCCGGTCCATTCGCCGAACGGGCCTTCGGGCTTCAGCACGTCGGGCACGATCTCGCCTTCGAGCACGATCTCGGCCTGCGGCCGGCATCGGCAGGCCGTAAAGCTCGCTGCTGCAAGCGTCTCGAACGGCACGCCGCGATGGCCGCCGGCATGGGCGAACTCCGAGACGCCGTAACGACACCTCGTTGCCCGACGACAGGAACAGCAGCGGGTCCTGGCCGCAGCAGATCACCACCGGGCAGGGCTTGCCGGCGCGGAAATATTTCTCGCGGATCTGGCGGCCGTGCTTGCCCGGCGACATCCACAGCCCGACCGTGTTGCGGTCGTGGATCATCACGCGATAGGTGCCGACATTGACCCAGTCGGTCTCGGGATCGCGCATGATGACGAGGTCGCCGGTGCCGATATAGCGCCCGCCGTCGAGCTCGTGCAGGAACGGCACCGGAAATTTGAAGAGATCGACGTCGTCGTCGCGGTCGACATTCTCGAGCACCGGCCCGCCGTTGACGAAGACGTTGGGGATGAGCTCGAAGCGCTTCATCCGGTCGCGATAGGCCCGCACCACGTCGAGCGGATGGTTCGGCATCGGCAGCCCCAGCGTGAGCGCGAGCCGGCGCGGCGAGTTGGTCATGCCCGAGAGCACGCGATACTCGGCCGGATAGCCGGGAATGTTCTCGAACAGGATCGCCGGCGGATTCTCCGGGCTTGGCCTGGTAGATCATCTCGGCGACCGCGCCCATCTCGAGATGCCAATCGACGCCCGAGACCCGCATCAGCTCGCCGATCGCCTTCGACCCGCGCGATCCATTCGCGCAGATCGGCGTGGGGCTCGGCGAACTCGCCGATGCGAATGGGATTGGGCTCGTTCCTGCGCATCGTCCATGGCGGCCTCCCAGGGTCGTTCGCGAAACTATGCCGCACTCCGGCCAAGGAAGCCCCGCGGGATGCGGACCCGAGAGCGATTTCATCCACTGCGGTTTCGCGGTAGCTTGCCGCGAGGATCAGCGGCAGGAGCGGGGCGACATGGCGGCACGGCTCAAGGAGGCGACGGGCAAGACGAACGGCACCAAGCGCGCGAAGACCTCGGTGACCGCCCGGCTCGATGCCGTGGTCGACGATTTCGTGCGCCGCACGCGGCTTCTTTCGCGAGCCCCTGACGCGCGGCCGCGCCGCCATGTTCGTGCTCCAGCATCGCCAGAACACGCGCCAGCGCAACTCGGTGCTGAAGCTGCGCGTCGCCACCAACTGTCCCGACTGGGACATCCGGCTTGCGCATCATCGGCGCGTGCAGCGAGGAGGTCATCGCCGACCACGAGCATGGCGGCGGCCGGCCGCATTGGGCGATCCTCGAGGACCTCGGCCGCCGCATCGGCCTCAGCCGGCGCGGCGATCCGACAATGCCCGCCTGCTCGCTCTCGACGCAGCTCTGCTGGCTTGCCTGGGAGGCGCTGATGTCGAACCGGCATTGGCTCGAAGGGCTCATCGCCAACACCTGCGCCGAGCGCGCCAACATTCCCGGCTATGGCGAGGGCGTGTTCCGCAAGCGCGGCTGGTTCGGGCTGGAGCGCCAGCGCTGGGGCAAGCTCTTCGACCTCACAGGACGACGCAGCTCGAATTCTTCGAGCTGCACGAGGAGGCCGACATCGTCCATTCCAATCTCGGCTGGGAGACGATCGCCGCGCAAGGCCGAGCGGCACGGCGTCGCCGACCAGGTGGTGCACGCCTGCCGGATCAATCTTCTGGTCTGGGAACAGTATCTCGACGGCATCGCCGCCGGCGGCGATGCGCTCGACCGCGGCAAGGCGCCGGCCTACGTCTGAAGACGCGTGCGGTGTTGCGTCAAAAGCCGGGCGCGTGTTCCAACTGATCGAGCCAGTCGAAGCCCATCGCCTTCACGATCCGGTTGCTGATGACGATGAGGCGCGCCTCGCCTTCGCTGGCGCCGTTGAAGTGCTGGTGGATGGAGAAGGGCGGGACGTAGATGAAGTCGCCGCGCTGCCACTCGAAGCGCTTCGGCTCTCTGCTCCCAATCCCAGTCGTACTGGTCGACGCAGTCGAACCTCAGATCCCAATGGAGGTCGTGGCCGGCGCCCTCGACGACGAAGATGACCTCTTCCCACATGTGGCGGTGCCGGCCGGAGCGGCCGCCGGGCGGCAGGAACTGCATATAGGCCTCGACGCAGCATTCCCGCGTGTTCATCCGGGGATTGACGAGATGCTTGATCAGGCCGTCGGGCGAGCGCTCGAAGGGCTGGTTCTTCGGCCGCGACGATGTTGGCGGCGGCCGCATAAAGGCGCCGGAACTCCGCGGATTTCGCGATGTCCTCGGCGCGAAAGCGGCAGATCTTGTCGCCGAGATGGGCGACATCGCGTTCGTCGGGCGCTGGCATCGGCTTCTCCACGGCTGCCGCTCAGAGATCCGTCGGCGGCCGGTAGTCCTCGTGACCTTCGGGCAGCGTCTCCGGCGGATAGGACACGATCTTCTGGTAGAGCAGGTGCATGAACAGGAAGAGCGGCTTGGCCTTGAACACCAGAAGGATCGCCTCGTTGTCGGGATCGTCGTTGAAATGCTGATGAACGCAGCCGTTCTCGACGAACATCACGTCGCCGGCCTGCCACTCGATGCGGCGCCCGTCATGGACGTCGTGGCCGCGGCCTTTGAGGATATAGAAGACCGCGCTGTTGAGGTGGCCGTGCTTCTGGCCGTAGGCGCCGGGCGCATAGACCTCGATGTGGGTCTCGATCGATTGCGTGATCGCGGCGGCCTGCGGGCTGATGACGTGCTTGCCGTAAAGCTGCGGGCCGCCCTTCCAGGGCACGTTGCGCGATGAATAGACCCGCGGCTGATCGAGGAGCGCCTTGGTGAGATCGCCATAGGTGCCTTCGAGCGCGCGCACGAAGGTGCGCTTTTTCTGCCACCGCTCCCAGACGACTTTCTGCGCGCGGTTGTGGCCGGGGCCGGCGCTATGGGCGTCCTCGCCATGATCATGATCGTGCGGGTGGACGTGGTCGGGCAGAAGATGGGCGTGCTCGTCGACCAGCGGCGCGGGTGCTGCGGCCTTCGCGCGGCGTTTCTTGGCGCCGGGTTTCTGGTCGTAAAAACCCGTCATGCGCGGTGCTCGCTGAGCACGGTGATGCGGCGCAGCAGGCGGCGCTCGGCGGGGCTGAAATCGGTGCGGGCGTGCAGCGTGCAGCGGTTGTCCCACAGGATCACGTCGCCCACGCGCCAGACATGCTCGTAGACGAAGTGCCGCTGCTCCTGGTGATCGAACAACTCTCCAGCAGCGCATCGCTCTCGCCCGCGTCCATGTCGAGGATGTATTGCGTCATCAGCCGGTTGACGTAGAGCGCCTTGCGCCCGGTGGCGGGATGGGTGCGCACGACCGGATGGACATGGGTCAAGGCATTGGCCGGCACCGCCCCCCGCTTGGTCGCGCCGAGCTCATAGGCATTGAGCGCGCGCAAGCCTTCGAGCCGCGCCTTCATCGCCGGCGCGAGCGCGTCATAGGCCGCATAGGTGCTGGCGAAGAGCGTATTGCCACCCACCGACGGCACCTCGATGCCATAGAGCATGGTCCCGTCGGGCGGGCTCGGCACGTAGCACTGATCGGAATGGAAGAACATGTCGCCGTCCGGCAACCGGCCGATGGGCTGCCCGTCCTTGCGGATGTTGGAGATGAACATCACCGAAGGATGCGCCGGTATCATGCGGCTTTCCGACAGCGCCGTGCCGAGCTTGCCGAAATATTCGCCGTAGCGCACCTGGTCGGCCTCGGCCAGGGACTGCCCGCGCACCAGCAGCACGGCATGATCGTGCCAGGCGCTGCCGCAGCGCCGCGACCGTGGCGGGGCTGAGCGGACGGCTCGAATCGATGTCCGCGATCTCGGCGCCGAGCACCGGCGTCAGCTTCCGCACCGTCAGCGGCGTTCTCGATCGTTCCATCTCCCGGCTCCTCGCCCTTGGCGACACGCCGATTGTGCCACAGGACGGCCCGCGGTCAAAACCTCACGGGCCGGCCATCACGCGGCGGGATGCACCGGCAGCAGGAGATAGCTGCCGCGCCGGGCCGGTATGGATCACGTTGGTGCCAGCGAAGCTGCGCGGGCGGGCGGTCGCGCGGGTCCTCGTGGGTGAACCACCCGGTTCCGGTCTCGCGCGTCTCGCCCGGCCGGTCGAAATCCCGGCCCTGCAGGGTGAGGGCGAGGCGGTGGCCCTTGGGCAGCGCCACGCTGGTCGGCCAGATCTCGACATCGATCTCGTAGACCTCGCCGGGCGTGAGCTTCTCCGTCTGCGTCATGGGTGTGGTAGGGCCGGTACTCGGTGCGTGCGCGCCGGGTCGAGCTTGCGCTGCGACACGCGCAGCCAGCCTTGCGAGACCGGCGCCCTGGGCGCGGTCGAGCTGAAGAACACGATCTCCTTGCCGTCGGGCATCGAAGGCGCGCAGCGTCGCGAACATGTCCATGTCGTCGGTGGTCGAGGCGACGTGAAGCTTGAGCTTGACCGGCCCGGCGATCTCGGTGTCGCGCTCCATCGGCGCGGTGGTGAAGGTGACGCCCTCGCTCGAGCGCCGCGTAGCGCGACGCTCGCCGCGCGCGGCGGGCGCGGCCGGGCGCCAGCGTCTTCGCTCGCGGCGTCGAGATGGAGCCGCGTCCACTGCGTCTGCGGCAGCGGCCATTCGGGCGGCGGCGATGGTGCGCTTCACCGTGTCGTCGACCGCGCGCAGCTCGACCTCGACCCGCGGCTCCTTCTCCCAGCCGTTGTCGATGCCCTTCAAATAGCGGTCGAAGAAGCGCCGCTGCATCGCGATCGTCTCGGGCAGCAGGAAGGTGATGAAATAGGGCCCGGACTGCATCTTGAGCCATTTCTCGCGCGACGCGATGCCCATGTCAGCCAGCGATCGTGCCGCGCAGATGGAGCGCCAGCCCGCCCCAATTCGCCACCGCCAGCGTCGGCAGCTCGATCTTCTCGAGATCGGAAATGCGCTCGCGATACCACGCGTCGAGCGTGGGATGGGCGAGCACGTTGGCGATATAGTCCTCGCGGTTGGCCTTGAGCGCCTCGGGCGAGAGGCTCTCCGGCCCGGTGTTGCGCTCGCCGGTGTCGATGTCGTGGAAGGGGCTGTCGGGGTTGCCGTACTGGTCGCCGCAGCACGCTGCGCGCCCACCAGCGGCCGAGGAATCCGCTGGAGAAGATGCCGTCCGAGCGGGTGCGGTCGCGGAAGAAATCGTAGGTGCCCTGCCACGGCAACAGCGCCGCGAGATAGGGCGGCCGCTGCGCCGCGATCGCCCATTGCCCGGCGGCATAGTAGGAGATGCCGAGGAGCCCGATCTTGCCGCTGCTCCAGGGCGCCGTGGCCGCCCACGAGATGGCGTCGTAGAAGTCGCGGAACTCGGCCGGGGCATTGATGTCGAGCTTGCCCGGCGACTTGCCGGCGCCGCGCGAATTGACCTTCACCACGACATAGCCGTGCGGCACCCACAGCTCCGGGTCGGGCGTCTCGAACACCAGGTACTTGCACGAGGATTGCTCGAGGATCTGCGGGTAGCGGTCACGCAGCACGGTCCAGGCGGCGGGCTGGAACTCGCTCAAATGCACGTCCTTGCCATAAGGCCCGAACGTCATGATGACCGGGAACTTGCCCTCCGCCTTGGGCCGGAACACGTTGGCGCGGAGCACGGCCCCATCGCGCATCGTTACGTCGACATTCTTGTCGAGGACCATCTCGTAAGCCATTGCTACCTCTTTGATTTTGGCCGCGCTCTGCGTCAGGCCGCGACCTTCCGCGTCGTGCCGGGCATCGGCGGCCGCCCCCGCGCCGGGAACGGGTAGGCCCCGAGCGGCGCGATCATGAGGCAGCACAGGATCAGGAACCCTTCGAAGATCATGAAGGCCGGCTGATAGGAGTGGAAGCGGTCGTAGGACCAGCCGGCGATCAGCGGCCCGAAGCCCTGGGCAAACGCGAATACCGCGAACATCAGGCCGTAGATCTTGCCGTAGGATTTGAGCCCGAAATAGCGGCTGACGAAAAAGGCCATGATGTCGACCTCGGCACCGACGCCCATGCCGCAGAGCACGGCGCCGATCAGCGGCACCATGCCGCCGGCGCCGCTCGCCAAAAGCGCGATGCCGGCCATCGGGATGACGAAAAACGCGATCGCGACATGGACGCCGAAGAACCGGTCGAGGCACCAGCCTGAGATGATCCGCCCGGCCAGCAGCGCGATGCCCGCGACCGACAGCGCCCCTCGTGCTTCCGCCGCCGGCACGCCGCGGTCGGTCAGGAACGCTACGATGTGCGTGAGGGTGCCGTTGATGGCGATGATGGCGATGAAGAACCCGATGCTCAACGCCCAGAAGCGCCACCCCGACAGCGCCTCGCCGATGGTCTTGCCCGGCAGGTTTTCGCCGAACGAGATGTCCGCCTGCTTGGCGCTGTCGGCGTGGGTGGGCTCGCGCACGAAGAGCGCGACCGGAACCCAGGCCACGATCAGCACCGTCACGGCGAGCGCGATATACGCCTCGCGCCAGCCGAAGAGGTGGATGTAGAGCGCCGCAAGCTGCGGCACCAGCGCGACGCCGAGCCCGACGCCGGCCATGGCGATGCCGATGGCGAGGCCGCGCTGCCGGTCGAACCACTGTGAAATCGCGGCGCCGTAGGGCACGGGCGAGCCGATGCAGCCGAAGAGGCCGGCGAGGCTGAAGGAAAGATACATGATCGCGGGCGAGGCGGTCATGAAGGAATAGGCGGCAATGCCCAGCGCATAGAGGACGACGCCCACCATCATCACGCGCCGGACCCCCCACCGGTCGATGAACGCGCCGAACGGGATGAGGCCGAGCGCGGTCAAGGTCGATGCGAGAATGAGCCCGGAGGAGAAGAATTCGCGCCCGACATGGAGATCCTGCGTCACCGGCTTGAGAAATACGGCAAAGGCGAAGACGTTGATCGCGCCCGAGCCGACCAGCAGCCCGCAGATCGACGCAAAGACGACCCACCAGCGGTTCCGGAAAAAATCACCCACGGCGGTCTCCTCTCCTGCTTTGTTCATTGCTTCAAGCGATCATGGTGTCGCAACCGCCGCTTCTTGTAAACGGTTACGCATGCGAGAACATGGGTTTGCCCGGCACCGGCGCATCGCAGCGCAGGATCGAGCCGGTGTCGGATTCGGTGATGAAGAGCTGGCGGTTGTCGGGGCCGCCGAAGGCGAGGTTCGTCATGTGGTGCCCAACGCAGGCCTCGATGAGGTGGGTCGGGATACCGTTGGCATCGAAGCGCCATACGCCGATGCCGAGATGGCAGACATAGATCCCGTCCTCGCGGTCGAGCGCCATCCCGTCCGGCCCGGCCTGACCACCGGAGAGCTGCAAGAACGTCCCCACCTTCGACACCGAGCCGTCCGCCATCAGCGGCGCCCGCCACACCGCGTTCTGCCGCGTCACCGCGACGAAGAGGCGGTTCTCGGCAGTGTTGAGGACGATGCCGTTGGGGCTGGGGATGGTGTCCATGAGGCAGTCGAGCCGGCCGGACGGCTGCAGCCGGAACACGCGGCCGGTGGGATCGTGCATGCCGGTCTGGCCCTGGTCGGTGAAGTAGCAGTCGCCGGTGCCGGCAAAGACGAGATCGTTGAGGCCCTTGAAGCCTTCGCTGTTGCGGCTGGCGAGGACGAAGTCCTGCTTGCCCGTGCGCGGGTCGAGGACGACGAGGCCGCGCTTGTAGTCGGCAATGAAGATGCGGCCGTCGCGGTGGATCTTGAGCCCATTGGGCCAGCCGTCGTACTGCACCACGAGGTCGCATTCCTGCGCCGGCGAAAGGCGGAAGACGCGGCCGAAGGGAATGTCGACGAAATAGAGGTTCCCGGCGCGGTCGAAGCTCGGCCCCTCGATGAAGCTGTCGACCTCCTGGCCGAGGCGGTTGGGGTCGGACCATTGCGTCCGCTGCCTGTGCCGGAACCGGTCGGGCAGGCGGAAATGGACCTCGGTCTTGATCCGGATGGGCGGCTCGAACAAAAACATGGGCTTCCCCTCGATCGCGATTGGTCCGGCATTGAAGCACATCCGGCGCGCGCAATCCGTAGCGGCGCGCGCCACTTTCTGGCATCATGGCAACGGAGCGCCATCGCCGTGAAAATCGTCCTCGCCACGCTCGCCCTCGTCCTCGCGCTGGCCGCGCCGGCGCCCGCGCGTGCTGCGGACGCATCCCAACCCACGGGCTGGAAGGCTGTGCTCATTGCAGGCGACGACCACGAGCTCGCCTTCGACGACGCGGTCGATGCGATGGCGCGCAAGCTCGCAGGCTTCGGCGTGGCTCCGGCCGACATCACCGTGCTCAAGGCGTCGGGCGATGACGAGGACGCGGCGACGGCGGAGAACATCAAGGCCGCCTTCGCCGCGATGCATCCCGGCCGCGACGACGGCTGCTTCGTCTTCGCCACCTCGCATGGCGCGCCCGGGCGCGGGCTCTTCATGCGGCGCGCGCAGGCCTATCTCTCGCCGCGCTCGCTCGATGTGCTGCTCGACCGTGCCTGCGGCGGCAGGCCGACCGTGGTGATCGCTTCGGGATGCTTTTCCGGCATCTTCGCGGAAGGGCCGCCGCTGGTGGCGCCGAACCGCACCATCCTCACCGCCGCGCGCGACGACCGCCCGTCCTTCGGCTGCAACGCCAGCCTCGAATATACCGTGTTCGACCGCTGCATCCTCGACAGCCTCGAGCGAGGGCTGTCCTGGAACGTGGTGATGGACAAGACCCGCGCCTGCGTCAGCGGCAGCGAATGGGACATGCACGTCAAAGACCCGTCCGAGCCGCAGCTCTCCATCGGCACCGCCGTCGCCGACCTCAGCGCGTTCGGGCGCTGAGTCGCAAGCAAAGGCTGCATCGAATTCCCGGTGGATTGGACGGCAAACCCGTGACGCTCATCGGCCAACGCAGCAGGCGACGCGGTCGAGATAGAACGCGCTGCCGGCGTTGCTACCTGAGGCGCGTTTACACACGGTTGTGCGGCAATACCCGCGAGGCAAGTTGACGAACTGTCGCTCCCACGCTCCTCTTCTGGCTTCCGCCGATGAGGTCCGGCATCGACAGGTCACGAAAAAGCCCGCCACGCGGTTCATACAATTGGAATTGCATGCCGTAGCGCTGATTAGGAACTTCCTCGGTAATCGTTTTCACGGAGTGAAACGAATGACGCGTCTTGAAGAAAAGGAGGAAGTGGTTCGGCTTGTACGGGGCGACCGTCGCGACGGTGAAATCATCCGACGGATAATGATCGAAACCCCAGCATCGGACGAGCCGGTCCTTGTGGCGCAGAAGTTGAGTGCCGTATTCCTCGAAGCCGTCCCGCTCGGCGAACGAGAAAATGCAGGTGAAAACCCGTGACGGGATGTCCGTGTGGGGCCCGATGTGATAGCCGGGATCATGCCGTTGCAGGAAAAACTCGGTCTTGAAATGTGATAAGAAGTCATCCTCGTCGGTCAAATCACCGAAGCGAATTCTTAAAGAAGTCCGGATATTTTTGATAGACAAGATTTCCGAACCAGTCATCGCTCATGAAACAATCTTTGATTGACTGCCAAAATTGGATGGCGTCATTCGGTGCCTCGACCGAAATATTTTGGTTGCGTAGAAAATTGATCTGTTTGCGCGCATAATAGGGCGTGCGCGCCGTGACGTCTGCCGAGTGGCTGCGGCTTAGCCACTCTGTCCCTGGATGGTATTTAAATAGATTATATTTAAGTATATTTGCATAAATATTATCCGGGAAAAAATCTCCGACGATGCAATGGGGGAATGGACTGTAGCTCAGCTTGGCAGCCGCAAATCTCCGTTCGATGTGCTCGCGGATTGTTTGCACCGCGCACCTCCCGACAAATGTGCTCGCTTGTTAGGTTACCTGCGGATGCCATAAAACACCATTAAAGTGCAAAATGCCATCAAAGAAATCAAACTCCATGGCGTATACAGCGTCTGGTAGCATAAGGCGCGGTCGGACCGCGACGGCGCTGCTAGGTCCGTGAGGAGGGACGTCAACCTAGGATAAAACTGCTGGCAACGGTGAAGGCCGAGGCGCCGAGCGTGGTTGGGTCAGAAGCACCGCGCTTATCACCACGAAGGGCCATAGTTCGAGATAAACGCGGGTTTCGAACACCGCGCCGAATGCAAGTACCGATCCGAGATAGATCAGGTGGGTGATCGCCAAGCCGGCGAACCGAGTTGAATAGCGATAGCCCAGACATATCGCCACCGCGAAGATCACCAACGGGAGACAAAGAAGCGCTGCCTGCGCGCTCGTCGCAGCCACTACGATCGCACGCAGATTATTCAGAAGCTGAAGCTGAAAGTAATAAGTATAGGGCAACGTCTGAAGATAATTCGGGAAGAGTTTGGGGCCCACCTCCTCTATGAGAAGGACCCGCCGCAGCACTTCAACGAGCACCACGCCCGCAACGACACACAAGGCTCCGGCGACGGCCATCTGCCAATCACCAGCATAACGCAGGCGCTGCCCGCTGCGCTTGGCAAGGGCCCAGCGCGTGAGCGGATCAACGATCATCCAAAGTGCTATGAATTCGGCGCTCTCGCGGTTCCATATAGCGACGGCGAACAGGCCACACAGATACGGCCACGGCTTGGACTCATATACAAACGTGACGAATTCCAGGAACAGGACGATTCCGATGAAGTCCCAGATGATCGGGATGGTGCCGGAAAGGGAAAACAAAATCCCGAGCTGCAGCACCAGAAGTGCGATCACCGCCGATTTGATCTCGTGGCCAATGATCCATCCCAGCCGCCACGCAAGCAAACCGCCGACGACAAGGCAAACGAACGTTACCGCCGTATGGGCCCAAAAGTAGCTCGAGAAGAAATGGCTCGCCCATTGCACCATGTATGGGCCGAGAACGCGGCTCTGCCATAGTCGCCAATGGGGCTTTCCGATCACCACCCCGTAAGCCACATCGACTTGGGTATGATATTGGTCGGAGACCAACGCGGAAATCATGTGCAATTGCAGACCGGCGAAGACGATGGAAAGGGCGGTCCCCGCCGCCATCGGGCCGCCGCCAATGAGGTTCGCAGCTCGGGCAAGGGCCAACGATAGTCGGAGCAGCGACGAGGGGGGCCCGCTTCAGCTGGAGTGGGCTCGCTTCGTTGTTTCACCGGGAGTATCCCCGAGTGTCTATGCCCCTCTAGTGTATGTTTAAGTGTATAATACCATTATTGCAAATGCATTAATTCATATACTCATCTCAAGGTGGCAGTGAGATTGCGATTCGATTGTGCTGCAGGCGGCTTTGTGGCGATGGGTTGGAGCCGCGTCGGTACTCGCTGCGTCAGCCGGCCGCCTCGGCGAGGCGGTTGTCGCCGGGGCGCAGCGGCAGGTCCACGGCCTCGTTGCGCTCGGCCGAGAGGTCAGCGGCGACATAGACCTCCATCACCTGGCGGGCCTCTTCCGGCGTTACCAGCACCGGCTTGTCGAGCGCTACGCAGGCGGCGAAATGGTCGGTCTCGCGCGCCATCGGGCCGGCATAGACATGGCCCACCGACTCCCCCGGCATGGTCGACAGGGGATAGACGAGGCCGTCTTTCATGGTCATGAGCGCCACGTCCTTGTGGCTGTCGTCGATGAGAAGCGCGCCCTCCGTGCCCACGAACTCGATCTGGGTGGTGGAATAGTTGGGATAGCCCGGCGGCAGGATCCAGCCGGCGCCCACCGTGAAGATCACGCCGCTATCCATGGTGACGGTGATCCAGCAGCAATCGGGCGTGTTGTTGCGGGCGCGGTTGACCTTGGACACGGACTGGCAATAGACCCGCACCGGCCGGGCCGGGGCCAGGCACCACAGGAGCCAGTCGAGATCGTGCGTCGCCTCCATCGCCGCGGGCGAGAGGCGCGTGCGCGTGTTGATCTTGTCTCCGAGCGAGCGCGAGAGATGGCGGCTCACCATCGCGCTCACGGGCTCGCCGAGCGTGCCGTCGAGGATGCACTTCCTGACGTAAGCCTGCTTGTGATTGAAGCGCTGCGAATAGCCGATGGTGAATTTGAGCCCGTTGCGGCGGGCCAGCGCGACGAGCTCGTCAGCCTCGTGCATGGCCATCGCGATCGGCTTTTCGAGGAGCACGTGCTTGCCCGCCTTGAGGCATTCGCGCGCCATCGGATAATGCGTCGTCTCCGGCGTCGTCGAAACATAGATCGCGTCGATCTCCTTGATCGCGAGGAGCTCGCGCCATTCCGTCGTGGCCTTCACCGGATGGGTCAGGGCTACCATCTCGGCCAGGCGGTCGGGCCGGATCTCGGCGATATAGAGGCCGGCGATCAGCGGGTTCGCCGCGCACGCCTGCGCCCTGATGCCGCCGCACCAGCCCGTGCCGATGATGCCGACGCCGATCTGCCGCATGTTGATTCTCCCACGCGTCGCCCTGCGCGCCCGCTGTCATTCTTGGCACCGATAATGCCCAGCGCTGCTGTATGCGGCAAGGCGGCTTGCAAAAGGTGGCTGCGTCTGCATAGTGACCGCCGCATTTGCATGAGGTGCGCGACGTGCCGCTCGATACCGATAATAAAGGTTCCAGTCTCCGGCTTGCCGCCGACATCGGCGGCACCTTCACCGACATCGCCGTCTTCGACGAGACGACGGGAAGCCTGTCCTTCGGCAAGGCGCTGTCGACGCCGGCGCATCTCGTCGACGGCATCAATGCCGGCGTCGCCAAGGCGGGGACCGACTATGGCGCGGTCGGACTCTTCCTGCACGGCTCCACCATCGCGATCAATACGATCCTCGAGCGCACCGGCGCCAAGACCGCGCTGCTCATCACCGAGGGATTTCGCGACATCTACGAGATCGGCCGCATCAACCGGCCGGATTCCTACAACCTCTTCTTCCAGAAGCACGTGCCGCTGGTCGAGCGCGCGCTGCGCTTCGAGGTGAAGGAGCGCATCCTCGCCGACGGCGAGGTCGAGCGCCCGCTCGACGACGGCCGAGATCGAGCGGCTGCGGCGAGCAAGCTCGCCGCAGCTCGGCGTCGAGGCCGTCGGCATCCTCTTCCTCCATTGCTACCGCAATCCCGAGCACGAGGCGCGCGCCAAGGCGCATCCTCGAGGCGCGCCATCCCCAGGCATCTTCGTCTCGGCCTCGCACGAGCTGTCGCAGGAATATCGCGAGTTCGAGCGCTGCTCGACGGTGGTGGCCAACGCCTATATCGGCCCCAAGGTGCAGGACCTATATCGGCGAGCATCGACGCGCATCTGCGCGGCGCGGGCTTCCGCGGCTCGTTCCTGGTGGTGCAGTCGACCGGCGGGCTCTACGAGGCCGACCAGGCGCAGCGCCTATCTGCATCCGCATGCTGGAATCGGGGCCGGCGGCGGGCGTCATCGGCACGCGCATGCTGTGCCACACCTTGGGCCTGGAGAACGCGATCGCCTTCGACATGGGCGGCACCACCGCCAAGGCCGGCGTCATCTACAAGGGCGAGCCGCTGACCACGGGCTCGGCGCTCCTCGGCGGCTACGAGAAGGCGCTGCCGATGCAGATCGCGATGATGGACATCTTCGAGGTCGGCACCGGCGGCGGCTCGATCGCGCGGGTCGAGGACGACATGCTGCGCGTCGGCCCGCAAAGCGCGGGCGCGCAGCCGGGCCCGGCCTGCTATGGCCTCGGCGGCACCGAGCCCACCGTCACCGACGCCAATCTCGTGCTCGGCCGCCTCGAGCGCCGACCGCTTCCTCGGCGGCGAGATGCGGCTCGACGTCGCAGGCGGCCGAGCGCGCGCTCGAGGCACGCGTCGCGGCGCCCCTCGGCATGGACGTGACCGCGGCGGCCGACGGCATCCTGCGCGTCGCCGCCACCGCGATGTCCTATGCGGTGAAGGGCGTCACCACCGAGCGCGGCCTCGATGTCGGCGACTTCGCGCTCGTGGCCTATGGCGGCGCCGGACCGCTGCACGCGGTCGCAGGTCGCGCGCGAGCTCGGCATGCGCAAGGTCATCATCCCGCACGCGCCGGGCGTGTTCTCGGCCTTCGGCATGCTGTTCTCGGACCTGCGCTACGATTTCGTGCGCACCTGGTTCACGCGGCTCGACGACGCCGACTTCGCCGAGCTCGAGCGCATCTATGCGCGCGCTCGAGGACGAAGGCCGCCGCAGCGTCGCCGCGACCTCGGTGCAGGCCCGAGGCGGTGACGATCAAGCGCGCCGCCGACATGCGCTATGTCGGCCAGGAGCACGCCGTCACCGTCGATCTGCCGCTCGAGGTGTTCGCCGCGCAAGGACCGCGCGGCGATCAAGCGCCATTTCGACGCGCAGCACGAGTTCCGCTACGGCACCTGCGCGCCCGAGGAGCGCGCCGAGATCGTGAGCCTGCGCACCACCGTCACCGGCGTGATGCGCAAGCCGCCGCAGGAGAAGATCGAGGCCGGCGGCCGCGCGCCGCGCAAATCCGCCTTCACCGGCAAGCGCCCGGTCTATTTCGGCGAGGAGGGCGGCTTCTCGACACGCCGACCTATGCGCGCGCCGGGCTGCTGCGCCGGCAACCGCATCACCGGCCCGGCGCTGGTCGAGGAGCATGCCTCGACCACGGTCGTCCATCCCGGCGACCGGCTCGTGGTCGACGATTGGGGCAATCTGGTGATCGCGGTCGCGGGAAGGCGGTGAGCGGCGATGGCTGACGCGAAGCCGCAGAGCGAACCCGCAAGGCCGATCCGGTCGTCACCGAGATCGTGCGCAACGGCGTCATCGCCGTGACCGAGGAAATGAAGACCAACCTCATGCGCACCGCCTACAACATGATCATCTACGAGGCGCTCGACTTCACCGTCGGGCTCTTCACCGCCGACGGGCGAGACGATCTCGATCGGCATCGGCCTGCCGATGTTCATCCGCGGCATGGCCGAGACGATCAAGGCCGAAGCTCCAGCATTTCGGCAAGGACGGCATCCAGCCCGGCGACATCCTCATCACCAACGACGCCTACACCACCGGCAGCCATCTCAATCACGTCACCTTCACGCTGCCGATCTTCCACAAGGGCGTGCTGGTGGGCTTCTCCTGCTGCATGGCGCACTGGATCGACATCGGCGGCACGCTCGGCGGCATGACCACCGACATCTATTCCGAAGGGCTGCAGATCCCGTTCCTCAAGCTCCACAAGGCCGGCAAGGTCAACCAGGACGTCGTCGACATCATCCGCATGAACGTGCGCATGCCGAGCCGCGCGATGGGCGACCTGCGCGCGCAGGTCACGGCGGTCAAGACCGGCGAGCGGCGCTTTCTCCAGCTGCTCGACCGCTATGGGCGCGAGCCGGTGCTCGACGCGATCGCGCTCGATCATGGACCATTGCGAGGCGTCGGCGCGGGCGCGCACGCGCACCATCCCCGACGGCACCTACGAGGCCGAATCCTACATGGACGACGACGGCGTCGACGTCGGCAAGCGCGTGCCGATCCAGCGTGCAAGGTCATCGTCGCCGGCGACGAGATGACGATCGATCTGACCGACGTGTCGCAGCCAGGTGCGCGGCTTCTACAATTCCGGCATCACCACCGGCCATGCCTGCGCCCAGGTCGCCTACAAATGCCTCGACCTCGCCGACCGACTATCCGATCAATGACGGCTCGTTCCGCAGCCTGACCGCGATCGTGCCGCCGGGCCGGATCGTGAGCGCGGTGCGGCCGGCGCCGATGCGCTGGTGGATGACCTTTCCGATGACCATCGTCGACACCGTCTTCAAGGCGCTGGCGCCGGCGATTCCCGACCGCGTCATCGCCGGCCACCATGCCGATCTGCTGGCGGCCTCGTTCTATGGCATCAATCCCCGCGGCAACGAGTTCTTCATCGGCAATTTCGGGCCCTTGGGCGGCGGCTGGGGCGCCAAGCGCAACGAGGACGGCGTTTCCGGCACCGTCTGCATCAATGACGGCGACACCCACAACAGCCCCAACGAGCAGGTCGAGCAGAAATTTCCGGTGGTGGTCGAGCGCTATGCGCTCATCCCCGATTGCTGCGGCGCCGGGCGCCATCGCGGCGGCCTGGGCGTGGAGCGGGTGGTGCGGGCGCGCAGCGCCATCACCTTCGGCAGCCAGATCGAGCGCGCCCATTGCAAGCCGTGGGGGCTCGAAGGCGGCCTCGAGGCCACCGGCAACGAGGTCGCGCTCCGCCTCGACGGCGCGTGGAAGGAAGATTTCCCCAACGCCAAGGTGCTGGTCGCGCTGTTGAAGTCGGGCGATGCCTTCCGCCTGCGCTCGGGCGGCGGCGGCGGCCATGGCTCGCCCTGGGAGCGTCCGGTCGGAGGCGGTCCAGCACGACGTGAAGCAGGGCTATGTTTCGCTGCGAGCGGCGGCCGAGCTTTACGGCGTGGTGCTCGATCCCGTCACCTTCGCGCTCGACCGCGCCGCGACCGAGCGGCTGCGCGCGGCGCTTGCCTCGGCGAAAGCCGCCCCGGCGGCGCTCAGCTCTTCAGCTTGACGCTCACGGAGACGCCGCCCGAGCCGCAGCACGGGCATTGCAGCGCCATCATGATCTGCTGCTTCTGCTCTTCGGTGAGCTCGGCACGGTCGAGCATGTCGCGGATCTGCTGCTCGAAGGCGACGTGCAGCGACTGATCGCCGAACTGGATCTGGGAATGCTCGTGCGCGTGGTCGTCGTCGGTCATGCCCTATAGGTAGTCCGGCCGCCTTGCCCTGCCAAGTCCCATCGCGCGCGGCCCGAAATCTCCGGTTCGCGCGGCGGCGGGTTGGGTTTATCCTGGGATGAAATAATCTCCGGGGGAGGGGATGCCATGTCGGACGAGACCATCGCGCGCCGCCGCTTTCTGCTCGGTGCGGGCGCCGTCGTTCCCGCGGTCGCCGCCGGCCTGCCGGCCTTCGCCCAGACGCAGCAGCCCGCGGCGGTCGTGCCGGTACCCCCGCCGCCGGCACCTGCCCCTCAGCCCGCCGCCGCGCCGCCTGCCGCCGCACCCGAGCCGCCGCTGACGCTGACGGCGACCGAGGTTGCGTTCTTCACCGCCGCGGCGGACGCGATGATCCCCGCCGACGATCTGTCGCCCTCGGGGAGCGATTGCGGCGTTGTCGTCTTCATCGACCGGCAGCTCGCCGGCGCCTATGGCGGCGGCGCACGGCTCTATCGCGCGGGTCCCTTCGCCAAGGGCAAGCCGGAGCAGGGCTATCAGCTCCCACTCACCCCGCGCGAGTTTTTCGGCGCTGGCATCGCCGCCGCCAACGCGTGGTCGCGCAAAGCGAGCGGCAAGGACTTCGACCGCCTGGCGCCGGCCGACCGCATCGCCGCTCTCAAGGCGATGGAGGCGGGGACGGCGGAATTTCCCGACTTCTCGTCGCGGCAGTTCTTCAACGCGCTCCTCGACATCACCATGGAGGGGTTCTTCTCCGACCCGATCTATGGCGGCAACCGCGACAAGGCGTCGTGGAAGATGGTGGGCTTTCCCGGTCTGCCCGCGCTCTATGCCGACAAGATCGAGGCGTACCACAACAAGCGCTACGACGTGGCCCCGCAATCGATCGCCGACTTTTCCTGAACGGGCGCCGACATCCCGGAGGGGAGGGGACATGCGCACGCATCTTGCCGCTGCGGCACTGGCGGCCGTCTTGGCCGCGCCGCCGGCATCGGCCGCCGATGCCGCGCATGGCAAGCAGCTCTTCACCGCGTGCCTTGCCTGCCACGGTGACGGCGTCCATCCCGCGACGCTCGGCCCCAACCTCAAGGGCGTGTTCGGACGCAAGGCCGGCTCGCTCGACGATTTCCGTTATTCGCCGGCGATGATGCGCAGCAACGTCGTGTGGGACGATGCCAATCTGCGCGAATATCTCCTCAATCCCCAGGCCAAGGTGCGGGGCAACCGCATGCCCTATGGCGGCATCGGCAGCGCGAGCGATGCCGACGACGTGATCGCCTATCTGAAGACGCTCAAATAGCGCGTGTAAGGAAGAGGGATGCGCCCATGGTCACGAAATTGAGGGAAGTCGATGCGGTGGTGATCGGCGTCGGCTGGACCGGCAGCATCCTGGCCCGCGAGCTGACCAAGGCAGGCTTGACCGTCGTCGGCCTCGAGCGCGGGGTCATGCGCACGCCGGCGGAGAATTTCGAGCTTCCCGGCATCCGCGACGAGCTGCGCTATGCGGTGCGCCAGGAGCTGTTCCAAGACGCCGCGGCGGAAACGGTGACGCTGCGCCACGCGCCCAATGAGACGGCGCTGCCGATCCGCCGCCTCGGCTCGTTCCTGCCGGGCGAGGGGCTGGGCGGGGCAGGGGTGCACTGGAACGGCCTGACCTGGCGCTTTCTGCCGAGCGACCACGAACTCAGGAGCCACCTGACGCAGCGCTATGGCGCCAAGGCGATCCCGGCCGACATGACGATCGAGGATTGGGGTATCGCCTATGGCGAGCTCGAGCCGTTCTACGACCGGTTCGAGAAGCTTTGCGGCATTTCCGGCACAGCCGGCAATCTCAACGGCGTGAGGATCGATGGCGGCAACGTGTTCGAGGGGCCGCGCAGCGCGGACTATCCCAACAAGCCCCTGAAGCAGCCCTATGCGGGCGCGCTGTTCGAGACGGCGGCGAAGAGTCTCGGCTACCACCCGTTCCCCGGGCCCGCCGCCAACATGAGCGCCGCCTACACCAATCCCGAGGGTCAGACCCTCGGTGCCTGCGCCTATTGCGGTCACTGCGAGCGCTTCGGCTGCGAGGCCAACGCGAAGTCAAGCCCCAACGTGACCGTGCTGCCGGCGCTCATGGCCGACCCGAAATTCACGCTGCGCACGCGCGCCTATGTCAAGGAGATCGTCTACGACAAGCGAGCGCGCAGGGCGACGGCGGTGCGCTATATCGACATGACCAGCGGCGAGGAATACGAGCAGCCGGCCGGGCTCGTCCTGCTCTGTGCCTTCGTCTTCAACAACGTGCAGCTCCTGCTCGGTTCGGGCATCGGCCGGCCCTACGATCCCCAGACCGGCCATGGCGCGGTCGGGCGAAACTATTGCTACCAGGTGACCTCCGGCGTGCAGGTCTTCTTCGCCGACAAGGAGATCAATCCGTTCATGGCGACGGGCGCGCTGGCCACGACGATCGATGACTTCAATGGCGATAATTTCGATCACGCCGGGCTCGGCTTCTTCGGCGGCGGTACGATCCAGGTCGGCATCTCCAGCGGCCGCCCGATCCAGTCCCGCCCGGTGCCGCCGGGGACGCCGCGCTGGGGGCCGGCGTGGAAGAAGGCGACGGCGCAATGGTACAACCACGCCTTCTATATCGCCTGCCAGGGCTCCAACTACGCCAACCGCAATAACTATCTCGACCTCGACCCGACCTATCGCGACGTGCTGGGACGGCCGCTGGTGCGCATGACCTACAATTTCGTCGAGAATGACTACAAAATGTCGGCCTATGTCACCGATGCTGCGGCGCGGGTGGCCAAGGCGATGAATCCGACCATCCTCGGCGCGCCGCAGCCGCGCCGTGGCGACTACAACTCCGTCGCCTATCAATCCACGCACAATACCGGCGGCACGATCATGGGCCGCAATCCCCGCACCAGCGTCGTCAACCGCTATCTCCAGGCGTGGGACTGCGACAACCTGTTCGTGGCGGGCGCCTCGCTGTTTCCGCAGAACGCCGGCTACAACCCGACCGGCGCCGTCGGCGCGCTCGCCTATTGGTGCGCCCACCACCTGACGACGCAGTACCTCAAGCACCCGGGCCCGCTGGAGCACGCGTAGCGACGCACCCCCGCTCGTCTACGCTGGAAAACTAAGCGGCGGCGCTACTGCGCGGCGGCCTTGGCGGCGCGGGCGGCGAGCTTCCACTCGGCGAAGACGGGGTCCTTGATGTTGAAGAAGCGCTGAGCGTTGGCGCCGAGGATGTTGCGCTTGCCCTCCTCGCTGAGGAACGGCAGGTCGTAGATCGTGCTCGGCAGATCCATGTCCCAGTGCGGATAATCGGAGGCGTAGCAAAGCTGCGTCTCCGCGTTCATCATCTTGAACGTCTCCTGCAGCATGGAGCGGTTGTTGACCATCTCCATCGGCTGCGAGGTGAAGTACATCTTGCGGATATAGTCGCTGGGCCGCGCCTTGAGCGAGGGGCATTCGGAGCTGCGCATCATGTATTCGTTGTCGAAGCGCTGCATCATGAAGGGGACCCAGGCGAGCCCGCTCTCGATCCAGGCGACGCGCAGCTTGGGGAACCGCTCGGGCAGCCCGTTCACCACCCAGTTGGCAAGATTGATCATGTTGAAGACGGTGAAGCCCAGCGCATGCGCCGTGATGAAGCGGTTGGCGTTGCCGAGCGCGCGGTCATCCCAGTTGTAGGCCGCATGGAAGCTGATCGGCAGCCCCATCTCCTCGAGCAGCGCATAGGTCTTCATGTAGGCGTTGTCGGCCACCTGCTTGTAGCGCGCCGATGTCACCATGAACCCGACGACACCCTTTTTGTCGCCGAAATCCTGGACCATCTTGTAGGTGGCCTCGGGATCGTTGAAGGGCAGATAGAGCATCGAGCGGAAGCGCGGCTCATCGGCGAGGATGGCGTCGATGACCCAGCGGTTGTAGGCGCGCGCCAGCGCCACTTCGATCTCGACCTGCGGATGGAGGCCGAGCTGCAGCATCGGCGTCGGGAACAGGCACACCATGTCGACGCCCAGGGCGTCCATCCACCGCTTGGTCAGGGTCACGTCGCGGTGCGGCGCGGGCGGCGTCTTCTCGAGCCGGCGCGTGGTGTAGCGGGGAATGCGCCCGGCGACGTCCTGGAATCCCACCTGGGAGTTGCTCAGGCCCGGCCGGCCGCCGCCCATGCCCTTCTTCGCCATGGCGGTATGGCGGATGATCGGGTCCTCGATATAGCCCGCGATCTGGTCGAAGAATTCGCTCTCATAGTGATGCGCGTCGACGTCGATGATGAGGAAGTCCTCGTAATGGCGCTGGCGCGCCTGACGCTCGGCGTTCTTGAGGAGCGTCCGCGTGTCGAACTCCTCGACGGAGGGATCACGGAACTTGGTGTCGAGCGTATCCATGGTGCGTTCCCTTCATCTCGCGCCGCCGTGGCGCGTTGATAGCTCTCAGAGGGCGACGTAGACGCCGCCCTCGCGCTCGACCACGGTGAAGCGTTGCAGCCGCAGCCGCTTGTCGGCCGCGTTCTCGCCGGTCTCGAGCTTGTATTCCCAGCCGTGCCAGGGGCAGATGATATGCACCTCGCCCTCGTCGAAACGCTGTCCCAGAAGGACGCGATTGTCGCCGAAGACGTCCTCGACCTTGGCCAGCATGACGCCTTCGCAGGCCGGCCCGCCCTGATGCAGGCAGAGGTTGCGATAAGCATAATATTTGCCGCCGTGACGATAGACCCCGACCTCGATGTCGTTGGCGGCGATGATCCTGACATCCCCGTCCTTGATCTCGCCCGCTTTGCAGACGAACACATCCGCCATGCAACTCTCCCCGGCCCCATCCATGCGACGCATCGTCAGGCACCGTTCCGGGCGGGTCAAGTGCAGACTTGCGCCGGCCATAACTCCATTGACGGCCGACTGTTCCCGGCCCTAGGCTCTCCGCGGCAAGTCAGGCTTGCTTAGCAAGTCAAGTGAAAGGATCGGGAGGGACATGGCCGATATTCTGGTCTGCAGGGATGGCGAGATCGCCGAGGGCGGCGTCCGCGTCGTGCGCACGGGCGAAGATCGAGGTCGGCATCATCCGCCACGCCGGAAAATATTATGCCTACCGCAACCTTTGCCCGCATCAGGGCGGCCCCGCCTGCGAAGGCGTGCGCATGCCGCAGGTGGTCGACCTCATCGGCAAGGACGGCATCCTCCTCGGCCAGAGCTTCGACGAAGCGGACATGCACATCGTCTGCCCGTGGCACGGCTACGAATACCACCTGTCGGATGGCAAGCACGTCTGCAATCCGCAAGATTCGTCTGCAGAAATTCAATGTCGTCGAACGCAACGGGGAAGTTTATGTCGCAATCTGAGGCGGCGCGCAAGCTGTCCGACCTTGCCAGCGAGATCGCCGCGACCTTTGCCGAGGCGATCGAGGACAATCGCCTCGCCGACATTCCCGACGAGGCGCTGGGCCAAATCTTCGCGAGCTGCGTCCGGCTCTATGCCGCGAAGGCCCAGGAGGGCGACGCGCCGCCGCCCTTCGCGCGCAATGTCGGCGTCACCGCCACCGACGTGATGATCGGCTGCACGGCCATGCTCGAAGCGGTCAACTCCCTGGTGTTCGAGCTGGGCCTGTGGCAGTCCTGGACCAGCGTCGGCAAGCGCAAGCGCATCACCGAACCGATACCGAAGCCCTGTGACGAACCCATAAGGAGCGTGCGATGGATACGCACAATGCAAGCGTGCGCGACTTCTCGCTCGAAGAATTCGATACGCCGACGCTCCTCGCTCACGCGGCCGAGCAGGCGGTAAAGCGCCAGCTACGAGGATTTCTGCATCGTCGACGTCGACTCCCACCACTACGAGACCGAAGTCGTTCGCCGCAGATCCTCGAGTACATCGAGGATCCCGGTGCATGCGCCATCAGGCGCGGTTCCAGGGCATGCGCGAAGGCGGCATCACCTCCTCGCGCGGCTCCTACCAGGAGATGGCCGGGCGCGTCACGCGCTACAAAGGGCGTCCACGCGAGAAGACGCCGGACTCGCGTCCACCGCGACATCTCGCTGACCACGGCGCTGGATGGATGCGTTCGGCGTCGACATGACCTGCCTCTTCCCGACGCCGATGCTGTCCTTGGGCCTCACGCCCCGGGTCGAGGTCGAGGTCGCGCTCGCGCGCGCCTATAACCGCTGGCTCATCGATCACGTCATCTCGGTCGAGCCGCGCATCAAGGCCAGCCTCTATCTGCCGTTCAACGATCCCGACGCGTCCTACCAGATGGTCGCAGGATTTCGGCGACAAGCCCGGCGTCGTCGGCTTCTGCGTCACCGCGCCGCGCTACAAGGGCGTGTGGGACAACGCCTACATGAAGACCTATGCGGCGCTTGCAGGAGCGCAACCTGCCGCTGGCGTTCCATTCCGGCTTCATGTGGGGCGGCGACCGGACCATGGAGCTGTGCAACCGCTTCATCGCCGTGCACGCGCTGGGCTTCACCTGGTACAACGTCGTGCACCTCACCAACTGGATCGTCAACGGCCATGCCGGTGCGGTTCCCAAAGCTCAAGGTGCTGTGGATCGAGAGCGGCCTCGCCTGGCTGCCGTTCCTGATGCAGCGGCTCGACAACGAATACATGATGCGCAGCTCCGAGGTGCCGCTGCTCAAGGAGAAGCCGAGCGACTACATGCGCCAGATGTACTACACCACCCAGCCGATGGAGATGGTGGACAACCGCAAGGCGCTCGAGCTCACCTTCGAGCTGCTGAAGGCCGACACGCAGCTGCTCTACTCGTCCGACTATCCCCATTGGGACATGGATCTGCCGAGCACCATCTACGATCTGCCGTTCCTCAGCGAGCAGTCCAAGCGCAACATCCTCGGCGGCAACGCCAGGCGCGTGTTCAATCTCCAGCCGATCTGCGGTCGGAGACCAAGCTGCAGCGCAAGGCGATGCGCACGGCCGCGCAGTAACGCGTCCGGTCAGCCCCCGCCCGTCACACAGCGCGCGGGGGCGGGGCCGCTTTCCTCAGCCCGCCACCGTCTCCGTCGTCCGGGCGAAGGCCGGCATGATTTCCTTCGCGACGGCGCGCAGGCCCTCAAGCGACGGCCGCGGATCGACGAACAGGATATATTCGACGCCGCCCGCTTCGAGGCGCTTGAGGCGCGCAATGATCTCGTCGGGCGTGCCCAACAGCGGCGCGTCGTCGACATCGATCGGCGGGCCGGAAACATCGCTCAGGTTGGAATAGCGCGCCGCCCCTGGCCCGCGCGCGAGCCCGCCGATGTTCTTGAGCACGTTGTAGCGCACGCCCAGCGCCGCTTCGCGCTCGGCCTCGTTGCGCACGATCTGCAGCCCGCGCGTCGCCGCCACCATGGACGGATGGTAGGGCCGTCCCACTCGCGCGCATTCCTCGCGAAACGCCGCGACGCGGGCGATGGTGAGGTCGGTCGAGCCGATCTGGTCGAGGAGCAGGTTGTAGCCGTCGCGCGCGGCGCGGCGGATCGATTCCTCGCTGCCGGCGCCGAGCCAGAACGGCGGATGCGGCCGCTGCACCGGGGCGGGCTCGACCACCACGTTCTCGAAATGCCAGCGCTGGCCGTGGTGCGAGAAGCGGCCGCCCGTCGTCGCCCAGGATTTGCGGATCACCGCCATCGCCTCGTCGAAGCGCTCGGTCGCTTCGTCCTGGGGCACGCAAAATCCCGCGAACTCATAGTCGCGATAGCCCTTGCCGACGCCGAAATCGAGCCTGCCGTTCGACAGGAGATCGACGGTCGCCGCCGCCTCGGCGATCAGCACCGGATTGTGCCACGGCAGCACCACCACCGCCGTGCCCAGCCGGATGTTCTCGGTGCAGGCGGCGAGATAGCTGAGGAGATGCAGCGAGGCCGAAACCTGGCCGAAGCCGGTGAAATGATGCTCGACGATGAACAGGCTGTCGAAGCCGAGCGTCTCGGCCTCGCGCACATAGGCGATATAGTCGCGATAGCCGGTGCTGTCGCCCTGCGGACCACCGCCCCGTGACCGCGCACCGCCGAAAAGGCCGAACTTCATCCTCGTCCTCCCGTCGCTCTGCCGGTCATGTTAGCGGCCGGGGCCGGGCGGCGGAACCCCTCCGGTCCGGAATCGGCCAGTTATGGGCTCGAACACCGTCTCGACCAGGCCGGTTTCGGGGCCAAGCGGCGCCGGCCGCTCGCTGGAGCCAAGCTTTCTGAGGCCGAGCAGCGGCGCGTGACGGTCGAGCCCCACCGCCTCGAGCCATAAGGCGCCGGGCCGGCGGTCGCCCACCTGCGCCACCGCGTCCCGGGCCGCGGCTGCGTCCAAGCCGTCGCTGGCGGCGAGATAAAGCGCGTCCTCGCGCCCGATCTCGAACAGCGGATCGTCCGCCGCAAGGGGCGAGCCGTAAAGGTCACGGCTCCAGTCGCGGATCTGCGGCGTCCATTGGGAAAAGCCCCAATCCGCGCGGTATTCGGGCGTGGCGAAGGCCTCGGGCGAGGCGACGAGCCA
Source organism: uncultured Alphaproteobacteria bacterium (assembly GCA_963832575.1). Lineage (GTDB taxonomy): Bacteria > Pseudomonadota > Alphaproteobacteria > ATCC43930 > CGMCC-115725 > DATJLY01. The sequence continues at coordinate 263,490 of CAWHUT010000004.1, read as the reverse complement.
GAGCGCCAGGTACTTGCGCCGCGTGTCGAGCGCCACGGCCGCAAAGCGCTGGACGCTGAGGAAATACGGCTTCCGCAGCATCTCCTCGAGCTTGGGGCCGCTGTACCATTGGTTCCATGCGGCCTCGAGGTTGGCGTCGGCGAAATTGCAGCGCACCGCGTAGACATAGGCCGCCATGCCCGTCGTCCTCATGCGCCGTCCGGCAGCGCCACCTGGTGCGCGAGCGCGATCTCGCGCCGCTCCCGCGCCGAGCGCAAGACCGCCAGCATCACCTCGACATTGGCCTTGCCCCAGCGCGCGTCGAGGGGCGGGCGGGGGCCGCCGCGCAGCGCCGCCACCAGCGCATCGAGCACGTCGCCATGCCCGGCCCAGGACGCCCCGTGCGCCACCGCGACCTCGCGCGCGCCATCCTCGTCGTAGACGATGACCCCGTCGGCCGAGGCGCGCATCTCGCCCTTCTCGCAGGTGACGATGACGAGCCCGAAATGGGGCAGATGCGGCTGCGTCTGGCTGGCCGTGCTGCCGCGATAGCCGCGCTCGCCGCGCAGCACGATCTCCGGCGCCTGGCGTGTGTGGAGCGCGCGGCGCGCCGCGCCCTGCCCGCCCGGCGGCTTCGGCGTTCCGGCCTCGCTCACCCAGAAATGCAGCTCGTCGCTGTCGAAGAAATCATAGCCGCTATAGACGAGCGAGGCCGCAGCGCCGCCGTCGAAGCGCAACAGGACGGTGCCGTTGCCCTCGGTCGGGCGCTCCGGGTCGAGCACGCCGAGCGCGGCGCTGACGCTTTGCACGCGCCCGCCGCCCAAAAGCCGCGCCATGTCGATCTGATGCGGGAGCTGGTTGAAGACAATGCCGCCGCCTTGCGCGGTGTCGAGCTCTTCGGGCCGGCGCGGGCGATAGAGGAAATTCGTGTAGTTCCACGCCGCGATCATCGCTACCCGGCCCAGTGTGCCGCCGGCGATGAGCCTGCGCATGGCACGGATGTTGGGATCGAAGGCGTGGGTGTGGCCGACGATGAGCGTCGTGTCGTGGTGCTCCACCGCGGCGATGATGCGGTCGCAATCCTCGAGCGTCAGCGCGAGCGGCTTTTCCACGATCACGTGCTTGCCGTGCTCGGCCGCCAGCACCGCCTGCGCCGCGTGGAACTGGTGCGGCGTCGCGATATAGATCGCCTCGACCGCGGGGTCCGCGATGAGCGCCGCGAACGTATCGAAGGTGCGGGCGTTGAAATCGCGGGCGAAGGCGGCGCGCGGCTCGGGCGCGGGATCGGCGGCGGCGACAAGGCGGATATCGGGATGCCGCGCCGCGGCGCGTAGCATCATGGCCCCGGCCGTGCCGAGCCCTGCGACGCCGAGGCCGATGGGACGGCTTTCGCCCGCGCTCACAGGATGAAGCTCACCGATCCGAGCGACGCCCAGCTCCTCGGCATCGAGGATGGCGCGCCGCTCGGCGATCTTGAGCGCGCCGTTTTCGCGCCGCAGGCTTGATAGCGGTACTGGCCGACGAAGACGCGCGGGCCTCGCCGCGACGGAAGCGGTGGATGATGAAGTTGGCGGCGACGAGTGATCGCATCGCCGTCGCTGCCGGTGATGCGGACATTGCCGATCATGCGCCGCGTGCGCGAATGCGGATGCTCGGCGTGGCAGTTCGGGTCCATGACGCGCTTGACGCGCTCCTTCAGCCGCGCGCTGTCGTCGGCGATGGTGAAGAGCGTGGTGCGATGGTCGGCGTCGGGCTTGTCGTTGGGCGGCACGTAATAGCTGGCATCCTCGGTCAGCAGCGTCAGCCATTCCTCGAGCCGCCATTCATCGAGCAGCGCCGCCTCGCGATAGAACAAGCTCTTCCACCTCGGCGCGGGTCGGGCGCCTCATCGCCGCGCCTCCATGAGCTCGCTCCAGCGCCGCCAGAACACGCGGAGATGGCCCTCGTCGGTATTGAGCTGATCGGTCGGCGTCCTTGCTCATGCCGCGCGACAGATCGCGACCAGCGCACCTCGCGCCAATTGGCGAGGCCGCGCTGCAGCAGCTCGAGCGCCGCGACGTCGTCGGGCGTGGCGAAGCCGCCGGGGCCATAGAAGGTGAGGAACGCGTCGAGCCGGCGCGCCCGCTGTTCCGGCGTCTCCTCCACCGGTCCCAGCGCCCAGGCGGTGACGTGCATGTGGCCGGGCGCGGTCGGAAAGAAGGTGCGCACCGTCACCGACGAGCCGTCATTGATGACGAGGTTCGGGAACGACCACGAGATTGCGGTTGGTGTCGGCGACCCGCTGCGCGCGCGCCTCGCCCAGGCGTTCGACGAGTTCGCGGCGAAGACGCGGCGATGTCGTCCTTGGCCTCCTCGCCATAGATCGAAATCCACGCCGCCACCGGCCGGCCGCGGAAATTCGGGTTGTCGGTGGTGAGATGGCCGTTGCCGAGATCCTTGCCCGCGCCCTTGGTCGGCAGCAGCAGGCCGGAATCGCGCGGCGGCCGCGTCGTCACCCCGGCCGCGCGCATGTAGTTGAGCCAGGTCGAATGCGTGCTCGGCAGGTGATAATCATCGACGCTGTTCTCGACCAGAAGCTTCCAATTGGCGCGGATGTCGTATTCCTGCACGCCCGCGACGATTTCGAGCCGCCCCGACGGCGACTGGTCGATGACGAGATCGATATAGTCCCGGGCGCCTGCCGAGATAATCGGCGAGATCGCGGCGCCTCGGGATCGAGGCTGAGGAAGTAGAAATCGCGATAGGAGTCGAAACGCGGCGGCGGCACCAGGCCGAACACGCTCTTTCAGGAAATGCGGGCCATAGGCATCCTCGCCGGGGACATTGCGCAGCGCGCCGTCGGTGTCATAGGTCCAGCCGTGATAGGGGCAGGTGAAGTAGCGCGTGCTGCCTTCACGCTCGGTGCACACGATCGTGCCGCGGTGGCGGCAGGTGTTGAGGAAACAGCGTGCCACACCCTGCCGGTCGCGGCAGAAGATGATCGGGCGTCCTGCAACGTCGCGGGTCTTGAACTCGCCAGGCGCGCCGATTTCCGAGCTGTGCCCGACATAGATCCAGCATTTTTCGAAGATCGCCTGCTGCTCTTGCTCCAGGACGGCAGGCGAGACCAGCGCCTCACGGCTGACCGAGAACTGCATCTTCTCCCGGTCCTCGATCACATAGCGGGACATGGTTTCCGCCTCTTTCGCGAAATCGCGTGACGCACTATGTCGCACTGGTCCCGGCGCATGCAATCCCGTCGCTCTTCGCCTTTGACATCCGCGCCGGGTGCGTCATTCTCGCCGCCATGGTCGGGGACTGGCAGCTCGCCGCCGCGATCGCGGCAGAGCACCCGGACGATCCGGGCTATCGCATCTTCGTCCGCGACCTCGTCGTCGCCGTGAGCATCGGCATCTATGCGCATGAGAAACGTCAGCGCGCGCGTCTGCGCGTCAATGTCGATCTCGTCGTCGCGACCGCGCTGCCGCGCAATGATGATTTCACCGGCGTGGTCGATTACGAGACCATTGTCGCTGCGATCAAGTCGGTGGGGGGCGCGGCACACATCAATCTGGTGGAGACCTTCGCCGAACGGCTGGTAACGCGCTGCCTCGAGGACCGCCGCGTGCGCGCCGTCCGCGTCACCATCGAAAAGCTCGACATCTTTCCCGAAGCCGAAAGCGTCGGCGTCATCGTCGAGCGCCGCCGCGCGCCGCCTTAGCTCACGCCCCGTCGCCAATCGCGCGCCACAGTGCGATCGCCTGCCGTGTCTCGGCCACGTCGTGGACCCGCAGGATCTGCACGCCCTCACTCAGCGCATGGAGCGCGCCGGCAAGCGAGCCGGGCAGGCGCTCGCCCACCGGCGCGTGGGCGACGCGTCCGACCAGGGACTTGCGGGAGATGCCGATCGCCACCCCCGTGCCGAGCCCGTGGAAAAGCGCCAGGCGTGCCAGGATTTCCAGATTGTGCTGCGGCGCCTTGCCGAAGCCGATCCCGGGATCGACGATGATGCGCGCGCGCGCAATGCCCGCGCTTTCGCACACCGCGATCCGCGTCGCCAGCGCCTCCATGACGTCGAGCGAGGCCAGCGCATAGTACGGATCGCGCTGCATGGTCGCGGGCTCGCCCTGCATGTGCATCAGCACGACAGGCGCGCCCGCACGCGCCACCACGCCGATGCTGTCGGGATCGCCGGTCAGCGCCGACACGTCGTTGATGATGGCCGCACCCGCCGCCAGCGCCTCCGCCATGACCGCCGCATGGCGCGTGTCGACCGAGATCACTGCGCCGGCCTCGGCGAGCGCGCGCACCACCGGGCCGATGCGGCGCATCTCATCATCCGGCGCGACGGGAGCGGCGCCGGGCCGGGTCGATTCGCCACCGATGTCGAGAAGATCGGCGCCGGCAGCGAGGAGCGCGCGGCCATGGGCGATGGCGCGCCCCGGATCGGCAAAATCGCCGCCATCGGAAAAGCTGTCGGGCGTCACGTTGACGATGCCCATGATGATCGGCCGGTCCAACGCAAAGCCGGCCCACGCCGGCCGTTCGGCACTCACCGCGCTTAGCGCCTGTGTCAATTCTGTGGCGACGGCGGCGGGCCGTTCCGTCGCCCAGTCGCGAAACCGCGGCAGCGGCACCAGCGCCGAGGCGATGCCGCCGGCCGCGCGCCGCGCCAGAAGTTCGAGCGTGGTGAAGACGATGGCGCCGCCGGCGAGCGGCAAGCCCAACCCCAAAGCGACGGCCCGTGCCGCGGCGCTGCCACGAAGGAGACCGAGCGGCCTCAGCCGGACGGCATGCGCCAATGCGGCAAAATCGGCAAGCTCAAGCGGGGTAACCGCATCTTCTGACAGCGTAAAAACCTCCGGTGCGGGCGCTTTGCATTCGCTGCAATGCCGCTATGTCCAGGGGCCATTGTACCCATCCGCACCGTTCCCATATACGCCGTGGACGCCGATTCGGCGTTTCCTCCCTGAACTTGGGCCGTACTTCGGTGCGGCCCATTTTTTTTGCCTCGCCGGCCCGCCGGCCGCCGGCCATTGCCCCATTCTGCACCGGGCGTCTAATTTGGACGCGGGAACGGCACCGGCAGAGGGAGAACCGGCCGTGAAAATCATGATGTTCCACCTCATGCCCTATCAGGGCCTGTCCGACGCGGTGGTCGACGGCAACAAGAGCTATTGGGTGACGCTGCCCAACAGCACCTACGATCCGGCGACGGGGCACGCACTCTACAACCGCTATCTCGACGAGCTCGAGCTGTGCGATGAGCTTGGCTTCGACGGGATCATGGTGAACGAGCATCATCAGACGCCCTATTGCCTGATGCCGTCGCCGATCGTCACTGCGTCATGCCTGGCGCGCCGCACCAAGCGCGCGAAGATCGCGATCATGGGCAGCGCCTTTTGCCTGCGCGATCATCCGCTCACGCTCGCCGAAGAGCACGCGATGATCGACACCATCACCGGCGGCCGGCTCATCAGCGGATTCGTGCGCGGCATCGGCGCGGAATATTCGAATTTCGGCGTCAACCCCGCGCACTCGCACGAGCGCTATGCCGAGGCGCATGATCTCGTGGTGCAGGCCTGGACGCGGCCGGGCCCCTTCGCTTTCGAAGGCAAGCATTATCACTATGAATATGTGAACGTGTGGCCGCGCCCGTTCCAGCAGCCGCATCCGCCGATCTGGTGTCCCTCGCAGGGCTCGGCCGAGACCATTGATTGGACGGCGCATCCCGACCGCAAATACGTCTACATGCAGAACTTCAATCCGTTCAGCGCGGCGGTGCGATATTTGAACGAATATCGCGAGGTCGCGCGCAGCAAATACGGCTACGAGGCCAAGAGCGAGCAGCTCGCCTGGGCCGCACCCTGCTATGTCGCCGCGACCGATCAGCAGGCGATGGACGAGGCGCGCGGACCGATCGAGTTCCTGTTCAACAAGGCGCTGAGGATGCCGCCGGGAATGTTCTTCCCGCCGGGCTATACCTCGGCCGAATTGATGAAGCGCGTCGTCGCGGGCAAGAGCTCGATCATGGGTGCCGCGCGCAATGTCGAGAACCTGGCGGCGCAGGGCGTCATCATCGTCGGCAGCCCGGATACGGTCCTAAAGCGGATCCGCGATTGCCACCGCCAACTGGGCTTCGGCACCTTCACCGCGCTTTTGCAATTCGGCACGCTCTCGGCTGCGCTCACCGAGCGCAACATCCGCCTCTTCGCTAACGAGGTGATGCCCGCGTTGCAGGCGCTCGGCGATGCCGACTACCAGGGCTTCGAGCGCGCCGCGGTCGCGGCGCAAGCCTGAACGCGGATCACCCGCCGGCGGCGAGCGCGGTGATCGTCGCGAGCACGATGCCCGGCCGCTCGATCTGCGGCGAATGCGCGGCGTCCGGCACCATGACGACCTCCGCGCCGGGAATGAGCGCCTGGAACGCGGCGGCATAGTCCGGCGCAATGATCCCGTCGTGCTCGCCCCAGACGATCCGGGTCGGCACCGTGACGCGATGCAGCCATTTGCCAAGTTGCGGATTGAAGAAGCGCGGCTGCCAGGCAAGGCGTGCCGCGGCCACGCGGTTCGCGACGATCTGCTCCTGCATCTGCGGCGTCAGCGTCAGGGCAAGCTGTTCCGCCACGAGCTTCGGATCGGCGAAGGCGGCGCGCACGATGTCCTCGCGATCCATCACCAGGATGTCGGCGATCGGTTTCCCCTTGATGCGGATGCCCGCGGAATCGATGAGGGTCAGCGTCCTGATCCGCGCGGTCGAGCGGATCACCATCTCCAAGGCGAGCCATCCGCCCATCGAATGTCCGACCAGATGGATGCCGTCGAGCCGCAGCGCGTCGATGAGATCGAGATAGAAATAGGCCATATCGCCGATGTCATCGAGCCAGTTCGGCGTGGTCGAGCGGCCGAAGCTCGGATGGTCCGGCGCGATCACTTCGAATTGGTCGGAGAGCCGGTCGAAGAACGGCAGCCACTCCAGGAAGCCGTTCGCGCCATGGAGATAAAGAAGCGGCGCGCCCGTGCCGGCGCGACGCAGGCGCACGCGGCAGCCGCGGCAATCGATCATCGTTTCCGTGGGCTCGGCCATGCTCGTCTCCCGGCTCGACCTTTAGCCAAGAGACGGTGCGGCCCGGCCGATGTCAACGGCCGCGACGCCGCGTCAGCATTGTGCGGACGGCCGTCAGAACCCGCTCGACCGGCGCGCGGCGGTAGGCACCATGCGCATCATCGGCAAGCGGCGGATTGATCACCATCGTGGCGTTGGCCTCGAACAGCAGAATCTCGCGCTTGGGCCCGAGGCCGAAATCGATGCCGGCATAGTCGAGGCCCAGCGTCTTCTGAATTTCCGTGAGCGCGGCAACGGCCGCGGGGCCGAGCACGCCCTCCATGTCGGCGAGGAATTCCGCCTCTTCGGCGCGATGGGTGGCGTCAGCCTCCATGTCGGCGGTGAAGTAATGCACCTTCCACTGCGTCGCGATGGCAAGATGCAGCGGATAGAGCGCACCGTCGATCATCATCACGCGGTATTTCCGCACCTTCCCGTCGGGCGCACGGGCATCGAGAAATTCGATCGCGGCGACGTGCTCGCCCGGCAGGCTTGCCGCTGCCGCGGCGACATCGCCCGGACCATCGACGCGCAGGAAATGCCGCCCGGTATGAAAGCCCAGCGTGCGCAGCAGGAGCGGGAAGCGAAATCCCTGCGCTATCAGCGCTGCCGCGCCATCGCTGGAAGCCAGGTGCGCGCGTGGAAAGATCGACACCCGCGGCGCCACCACGCCCGGAACAGGCGCAAGGCGCTTGGCATTCTCCGCGCGGCCAGTCGCGAGCACTGCTTCGGGGCGATTGAGGACGGGTGCGGTGGTGCGCGCGATCAGCCGGATCGCCGCGGCAAGCGCCGGTTTGCACAGATCGGCATCGCCGATGGCATTGAAAACGAGATCGTGCGGCGGCAGGGGCGCTTCCGCGTCGTGATATTCCGGGACCAGCATTGATGCCTGAAACACACGATCATCCAGCAGCGGACGGGTCGGGATGTTGCCGCCGATACCCGAGATCGGCACCAGCACGGAAACCGGCCGGCCGGTGCCGCGATAGGGCAGCGTGGTGACGGCGTTGCCGGCAAAGCCGCGCCGGCGATGGCGCTCCGCCGCGTCGCTCTCGCCAAGTTCCGTGAGGAGATTGGCGAGGCCGCGATGCGCTTCAATGTGATCGGACGCAAGGCGCAGCGCCGTCTCGTAATGATGGCGTGCCTTCGCCATCTCGCTTGCGGCGAGGAGCAGGTTGGCGAGGTTGATATGGCCCAGGGGATTGTCGGGATGGCGCGCAACCGCCTCGGCATAGGCGGTCCGGGCGGCCGTGCGATAGCCGCTGTCGTAGAGCAAGGTCCCGAGATCGTTGAGCGCGCCGAAATGGGTGGGCGCCCGCGCGAGGACGCCGAGATAGTCGTGCTTGGCCTCTTCAGTGCGGCCCAGCGCCGCGAGGCAGCCTGCGCGCCGGAAGCGCGGCTCCACGCCCTCCGGCGCCGCCGCCACCTGCCTGTCGAGTTCCGCCAATGCCCGCTCGCGGGCCACACGCGGCGCCCAGCCTGTCATCGCGCGATCTTCGCGTCGGTATGGTTGCCGAAGTGTTAAGGTCTGGCCCCGCGCCGCACCAAAGGAGGGCCAAGACCATGACCGCCTATGTCGTTTCCGTCGTCAATGTGAAGGACCCGGTCCAGTACCAGGAATACGCCAAGCTCGCGCCGGCGGCGGTGGCGAAGTTCGGCGGCCGGTTCCTGGCTCGTGGCGCGATCCATGCCGTGCTCGAGGGTGGGCTCGGCGCCAACCGCCTCGTTGTCACCGAGTTCCCGTCGGCCGAGAAGGCCAAGGCGTTCTACGATTCGCCCGACTATCAGTCCGCCCGGCGCAACCGCCTGGGCGTGGCCGACTTCACCATGATGCTGGTCGAGGGCACGTAACGGGGCGCGAGGCCCGGGTCAGGCGCCCGCCATCGTGGTGAGCCAGCCCGACACCTCGCCCAGGGAGTTCCACTCGCCCGGCACCCAGTTGTCGTCAATTTGGTCGATGTCGGCGGAAAGCTCGAACGCGCCGCCCATCGGCGTCACGAAATACCAGAAGTAGTTCGACCCGAGCACGTGCCGGCCGGGGCCGCGCGCCGTCTTCCATCCCTGCTTGTTGAGGTGCATGCCGCCGATCACGACTTCCTGGAAATCGGCGAAATGGCATTCCAGATGCTGGAAGCTCGTGGGCATGCCCGGCTTGCCAAGGAAGAACAGGTTGTGGTGATCGCGCGAGCCGGGCGCGCGGGCGAACACGCCGGCCTTGTTCTTGACATGGTCGGTCACCTTGAACCCGAGGCGGTCGACATAGAATTTCAGGCTGCGGTCGGGATCGTCGCTCCAGAACACGATATGGCCGAGCGATCGCGGACTGCCGAGCGTCGCGAAATCGACGCGATGGTTGATCGGCCGCTGCGGTGGCAGGCCCGGCACGTTCTGCAGCGCAGGCTTGGCGTCATAGGCATGGCGCCTTGTGACCTGGAATGCGATCGCCAGGCCCTCATCGTCGGTGGTGTGCAGCACGCCGGCGGTGTCGCGGCGGACCTGCCGGTCGCTGCTGAGCTCGGCCCCGATCTGCTCCAGCGCGGCCTTGTCGCGCACGCCCCAGACGGTCTCGCGGCCGGTCGATCCCGCGACATTGGCGGCGGGGAGTGCCGTATCGGTCGATCGGCGCAGCACCACCCCGGTGCCGTCGAGCGCCTCGAAGCTCGCTCCGGCGGCGCCGTGCTCGGTTTCGGTGAAGCCGTATTCGCGGCAGAACCGCCGTGCGGCGTCGACGTCCTCGACGCCAAAGACCGCCTGATCAACGCCGATGATGTCCATGACTGAACTCCTGGATATATGGCATCCGCCGTTCCGGGTGCCCGGTTCGGCCCTGTGGCGACAGGCTCCCTTAACGGCCGCGGGGAGTCAATGCCATGGGCGCCGTCGCCCGCCTGTGGCGGCGATGCAAGCCCTCGCGTATGGTGGCGACGAGATCGCCGCAGGAGGGGGGCATGGGAGAGACCGGGCTTCGTCGAGGAGGTTTCGCCTGCACCGCGTTGGCGCTCGTCCTGCTCGCCTCGCCGGCGCGGTCGGAGTTGGCGACATCGCTGGCACTTCCGTCGGTGAGCCCGGGCTTCACCGCCATCTATGTCGCCGAGGACCAGGGCCTGTGGACCAAGGAAGGGCTCAAGGTCACGGTGACGCGGATCGCCGGCGTCGGCACGATCAACGCGGTGATCGCCGGCAGCATCGATTTTTCTGGCAGCACTGCGCCCACCCTCATCCGCGCCGCGGTGCATGGGCAGCGGATGATGGCGATCGCCAACCTGACCGACCGGCTGATGGACGAGGTCGTGCTGCGCAAGGACGTGGCGGCGGGCGTCGGCTTCGATGCGGCAGCCCCCCTGGCCAAAAGGGCGGCGCTGCTGCGCGGCATGACCATGGCGGTCGATGGGATCAATACGATCAATCACGGCTTCCTGCGCTATGTCGTGCTCAAGGCGGGGCTCGACCCCGACCACGACGTGACGGTGGCGCCGATGCAGGCATCGACCATGGCGGCGGCGCTGGCCTCCAAGGCCATTGACGGCTTCGCCGTGTCGCAGCCCTGGACGACCGGCGTGGTGACGGACGGCAGCGCCGTCATCGTTGCGAGCGTGCCCGGGGGCGATTTCCCGGAACTGGTCCCGTTCGGCGGCGCCATCATCGTGACGCGGCCCGATTTCTGCCACGAGAAGCGGCCGGTCTGCGTCGCAATGGGGCAGGGGCTCGCCGCGGCGGCCGCCTTCATCCATGCCCATCCCGCCCAGACGCTGGCCATTTTGAAGCGGCGCTTCCCCCAGCTCGCGCCTGCGACGCTGGCGGCATCGTTCGAGAGCTACCGCGCGGCGACGCCGCTGCCGCCGGCCGTCACCGCGGCGGTGCTTGCCAACTCGCAGGACTTCGACATCAATACCGGCCTGAGCACGCCCGCAGACAAGCTCGCCTCGTTCGATGGTCTCTTTACCGACGAGTTCGTGCGCTGAGGCGGCGCTCGGGCCGGAACAAGGTGGAGGACAGGCGATGACGGACGATCGACCCGATGCCGAGAACGCCGGCGCCGTGACCGAGCCGCGCGCTCGCGTCGAGGCGCTGAACCGGCCGATCTTTCTCTCGCACGGCACGATCACCTGCCGCAGCCTCGCCGCGTCACGGCCGTTCTACGAGGAATTCCTGGGCTTCGATTGCGTGCGCCATGCCGAGCGCGGGCTGCTGCTGCGCAAGGGCGGCTATTGTTCGATCGTCTGTCTGGAAGTGGGCGATCATGTGAAGCCGGTCGATCGCCAGCATCACTGGGGCCTCGATATGGACTCGCGCGAGGCCATCGATCGCGCGCTCGAGCTCGCGCATCGCCACAAGGAGAAATACGGCATTCAGCAGATCTCGCGCATCACCGACCATCACGGCACCTACGCGTTCTACTTCAAGGATCTCGACGGGAATTATTGGGAGTTCCAGTACGCCGGCGGCGGCCAGGCCACCGGCGAGGGCCGCTATGACCGCGCCTTCGCGCGCGGCGACATCGTGGCGATGTGACCCTGTCGGCGGCCTGCGCGTTTCATGCTATGATGAGCTTAGCGCGAAGGAGCCCCCCATGGTTCAGCTAGCCGAGCACGACGTCGCCCCCGCCACGATCGAAGCGACGGTCAATTACCTTGCCGATACCGGCGAGACGCCCTTTACCTACACGGGCGGGCCGGGCTCGACGGAGGTGCGCACCGGCGGCACCCGCGACCCGCACCAGGTCGTCATGCACAATGGCCGGCTGCACGCGGGCGGGTTCGAGCTGGAGCGCGACGGCTTCCGCTTCGTGCACCACGACACCAAGATGGTCGATTTCTTCGATGCGGACGAAGTACATCGGGTCTACTACCCGGAGATGGAAGCGCTGATCAAGGCCGAGACCGGCGCCAAGCGGGTCGTGGTGTTCGATCACACGCTGCGCACCGCCGACGACGACGACCGCGAGGCGCGGAAGATCCGCGAGCCCGTGCAGCGCGCGCACAACGACTATACCGAATGGTCCGGCCCGCAGCGCGTGCGCGATCTCCTGCCCGACGAGGCCGACGAGCTTCTCAAGCGCCGCTTCGCCATCGTGCAGGTGTGGCGGCCGTTCCGCCTGCCGGTCGAAAGCTTTCCGCTCGCGATCTGCGATGCGCGCAGCATGGCGCCCGGCGACCTCGTCATCTCCGAGCGCCGCTATCCCAACCGCGTCGGCCAAACCTATTCGGTCACCTACAACCCGTCGCACCTGTGGTACTGGTTCCCGCGCATGCGCCGCGACGAGGCGCTGGTGTTCAAGGTCTATGATTCGCTGAAGGACGGGCGGGCGCGCTGGACCGCCCACACCGCTTTCGACGATCCGACCGCGCCGCCCAACGCCCGCCCGCGCGAAAGCATCGAGATCCGCACGCTCGCCTTCTTTTGAGCCGCGCCCGCGGTCGCCGCACTCGACCCCCGGTCGCCGATCGGCTAGGTTTGCACCCTGCCGAGGAAAAGAACTGCGGCCCCAGCGCGCCGGGCCGCTATCGGCGTGAACGCTCACCCGTGCCCGAGGACATGTGATGACCACCAAGACCCGCGCCGCGTCCACCGTCGATTGCGAGAAGTACCGGCTGCGCCGGTTCGTCGACCGTCTCATCGATATGGGCGAGGTCGAGATCCATGACGAGCCGGTGCCGCTCACCGGCTTGAGCCCGATCATCGAGGGGTCGGAAAAGGCGGTGCTGTTCCGCAAGGCCGGCCCCGAAGGGGTCGAGCTGGTCGCCAAGACCGCCGGCAACCGCCGGCGCCTGGCCGCCGCGTTCGAGACCACCGAGGACAAGCTCTACGACGAATATTTCAAGCGCATTGCCAATCCCCAGCCGATCGTCGAGGTGCCCACGGGCGATGCGCCCGTGCACGCGGTGGTGATCTCCGGCAAGGATGTCGATCTCACCAAGCTCCCGTTCCATCCCCAGCACGCCTATGACGGAAGCTGCTATCTGAGCTCGGCCATCGATTACGCCATCGATCCCGCGACGGGGCGACGCAATGTCGGGTGCCGCCGGCTGAGCCTGCGCAGCCGCTATGAGACCGGGACCAACGTGACGGCGCCGTCCGACTTGAAGCGCATCTACACGGCCTGTGTGGCGCGCGGCCAAAAACTGCCGATCACCTTCACCGTGGGCGCGCATCCGCTCGACTTCTTTGCCGCGACGACGCGCCTGCCGGGCGACGAGCTGGGGCTGGTCGCGGCCTTCCGCGGCGAGCCGGCGCCGGTCGTCAAAAGCCTCACCAACGACATCCTGGTGCCGGCCGACGCGGAGATGACGCTCGAGGGCTATCTCGACGAGCGCGGCTATGTCGAGCCGGAAGGCCCGTTCGGTGAGTACATGGGCTATTACGGCGCGATCCATCTCGATCCGGTGTTCCACTGCACCGCCATCACGATGCGCCGCGACGTGCTGCACCACACGCTGCTGCACGGCTCGGCCTTCGTGCTCGACCAGACCGACAGCGCCGCCATCTCGGCCATGCGCACCGAGGCCGAGGCGATGCAGATCCTGAAGAGCACCGTGCGCGAGCCGGTCGCGGCCTATCTGAGGTCGGTCTCGGGCGGCTCCAACACGCTGCGCGTCGCGATCAAGCAGCGTTCCTTCGGCGAGGCGCGCGCGGCCATCGCGGCGCTCTTCGGCGGGATCATGCGTCTGAAGCACATCTACGTCTTCGACGAGGACATCGACATCCACGACGACCGCCAGGTCGATTGGGCGCTCGGCACCCGCTTCCAGGCCGACCAGGACATGATGGTCCTCGAAGGCATGGTCGGGATGACCATGGACCCTCGCTCCAACGGCCGCCGCACCGGCGCCAAGGCGGGTTTCGACTGCACCAAGCCGTTCGGCCGCGACGGCCAGATCCCGCTGACGCGCAGCGCCGCCAAAGTGTTCGCCGGCCCCGCCCGCTTCCAATCGGTCGAGCAGGCCCTCGCTACCGCGCCGATGTTCTATGCCGACATCGTCGAGGCGGTGGGCAGCGACGACGGGCGCGAGGTGGCCTGCGCGCTCGATGCGCTGCGCCAGGGCGGCAAGCCTCGGCCGCGACCGCGACGGCCGCTACCACATGAGCCCGTCCAAGCCGGGCGTCACCGGCATCGTCGGCCAGCTCTACCACGATCCCAACGAAGGGACCTGAGCGCCGCCGGACGCCCTGAGCTTCCCCCGACGGCGCCGATGTCGCGGCGCCGCGTGTTCTGATATGCTGGCGCAAAAATAAGCCACAGAACCGGGAGGAAGCGATGTCCAGCGGCGTCGCGTCAGCAAGCGAATACCAGATTGCGGCACGGATCGAGCGTCTGCCATTGTCGCGGTGGCATGTGCGCATCGGCCTCGTCGTCTGCACCGGGTTCTTCTTCGACGCCTTCGATGCGATGACGTTGTCCTATGCGCTGCCGGTGCTGGCGCCGCAGTGGCATCTTGCACCGCGCGCGATCGGGGCGGCGATCTCGATCGGGTTCATCGGTCAGCTCGTGGGTGCGCTGGCGTTCGGCTGGCTGGCCGAGCGGATCGGCCGCGTGCCATGCGCGCTCTATGCGCTGTTGATCTTCACGCTGATGAGCCTTGCCTGCGCCTTTGTGTGGAACCTGCCATCGCTGATGGCGATGCGCTTCATCCAGGGATTGGGGCTGGGCGGCGAGATTCCGATCCTTGCAACCTACATCAATGAATTCGCCAACGCTCAGCGGCGCGGCCGTTTCGCGCTCAGCTATCAATGTGCCTTCGCCATCGGGCTGCCGGCGACGGCGTGGGTCGGCGCCGGGGTGGTCCCGACCTTCGGCTGGCAGTGGATGTTCATCATTGGCGCCGTGCCCGGGCTGTTGGCCGTGCCGCTGGCGCGGATCTTGCCGGAATCGCCGCGCTGGCTCGCCAATCGTGGCCGTTTCGTCGAGGCGGACCGCGTGCTTTCGCGCATCGAGGCCGCGATCTCGCGCGACGGCGCGCGTCCGCTGCCGCCGATCCGCGCCGGCGTGCCGCTGGTGCAGCATTCGCAGGCGAGCGTCGGCGACCTCTTCCGCGGCATCTATCTCAAGCGCACGCTCATGGTTTGGGCGCTGTGGTTCTGCACCTACGTCATCACCTACGCGTTCCTGACGTGGCTGCCGACGGTGTGGCGCACGGTCTATCACCTCTCGCTGCAGCAGGCGCTCGACTATGGCGCGATCTTCGGCGCCGTCGCTGCGCCGGGCTTCATCCTGACGATCACGCTCATCGACTTCCTGGGGCGGCGGCGGATGTTCATCCTGGGGCTCGGGTCGGGCACGGTGCTGCTGCTGTTCCTGGGACTTACGCCGCAGCACGAAGCCTTCACCGTTCTCATCGTGCTGTCGCTGACGCAGATCTCCGTCGGCATGCTCGCGCTCGCGCTCAGCACCTATACGGCGGAGCTCTATCCCACGGAGATGCGCGCGCTCGGCGGCGGCTTCGGCAGTGCCTGGCTGCGTCTGGGCGCAACCACCGGACCGGCCATGATCGGCGTGATGCTGCCGCTCTGGGGCTTGCGGTCGGTGTTCCTGGCTTTCGGATCGATTACGCTCATCGGCGTGGTCGTGTGCATCTTCTTCGCCGTGGAGACCCGCGGCAAGGTGCTCGAGCAATTGTCGCCGTCGCTCGCCCGCGCGCGGGAGCGGTTGAGCGGCGCCGCTCTGCCGGGCGTGGAACCCAGCTGAGCGCACGGATGTATCCGCCGCAGCGCATCGTCTGCCTCACCGAGGAGACCGTCGAGACGCTCTATCTCCTCGGCGAGCAGGATCGCATCGTCGGCATCTCCGGCTATGTCGTGCGCCCGCCCCAGGCGCGGCGCGAGAAGCCGCGCGTCAGCGCCTTTACCTCGGCCGATATCGGCAAGATCATCGCGCTCGCGCCCGATCTCGTCTTGAGCTTCTCCGACCTCCAGGCCGACATCGTCGCCGACCTCATCCGCCGCGGCATCGCGGTCCATGCCTTCAATCAGCGCAGCATCGCCGAGATTATCGACATGATCCGCCTGCTGGGCGCGCTGGTGGGGGCAGCCGAACGTGCCGACGGGCTTGCTGCGACGTTTGAAGAAGGGTTGGCGATGGCGCGGGCCCGCCGCGACCGCCTGTCGCGCCGCCCGAAACTCTTCTTCGAAGAATGGGACGAGCCGTTGATTTCCGGCATCCAATGGGTGTCGGAGCTGATCGATATCGCCGGCGGGATCGACATCTTCGCCGACCGCGCCGGCGGCGCCGCCGCCAAGGACCGCATCGTCACCTGCGCCGATGTGGTGGCACGCGCGCCCGATCTCATCATCGGCTCGTGGTGCGGCAAGAAGTTCCAGCCTGACCGCGTGCGGGGGCGCCCGGGCTTCGAAGCCATCCCGGCCGTGCGGGACGGCGCGCTTTACGAGATCAAGTCGCCGCTCATCCTGCAGCCCGGGCCGGCGGCTCTTACCGACGGTCTGGCGGCGCTCCAGGACATCATCGAGGGCTGGGCCGCCGCGTAGAGCCTACCTGAGCGAGAATTTCACCGGCACGACCACCTCCAGCGTGGCCGACGGAATGCTCGCGGGGATCGGGGGCAGGGGCTGGGCGCGCTGGATCAAGGCCAGCACCTCCTGGTCGAGCACGTCATGGCCGGAGCTGCGCTCGATCCGGTAGGCCAGGACATGCCCCTGCCGGTCCATGGTGAAGCGCAGCCAGGCGACCCCCTCCTGGCCGCGCATCTGCGCGGCCCGGGGATAGCGCTTGTAGCGATCCAGCTGCGCCGCCAGCAGGCCCTCAAAGCTCGGCACGGCGTTGGCCGGCACCGACGGGCTGGCGCGCAACGCGGGTGCAGGTGCGGGCGCTACCGGTGCCGGCGCGACAGTCGTTGGGGTGCTTTCAACCGGCGGCGGCGGTGTGGGCTTCGCCGGCGTGGCCGGATGTTGGAGGCGTGGGCGCTCGACGGGCCGGCGCGGCGGCAGCGGCGGTGGCATGGGAACCGGCACCGGCACGGGCGCAGGCACCGGCTGTACTTCCTGCGGCGGCGCGATCGGCGGCGGCGGTGTCGGCACGGGGAGTGCGGCGGGAGTGGGCGCCGCCGGCAAGGGCGCGAGGTCGATCATGATCGCCGCGGGCGGCGGCGAAGCCGGCAGGATCGGCGTGCGCCAGAGAAAAAGGGCGACCGCGCCGGCAAGATGGAGTGCCAGCGCGATGGCCAAGCTCGCGCCCCAGCGGAAGGCGCCGCCCCGTACCGGCGCCCGCGGCGGGCCGGCAAGGACGGCAATGGTCATTTCGGCGCCCCGCCCTCGAGGCCGACCAGCGCCACTTTGAGATATCCAGCGTCGCGCAGCGCGTTCATCACCGCCATGAGCTCGCCGTAATCGATGGTGCGGTCGGCGCGCAGGAAGATGCGGCTGTCCTTTTCGCCGCCGCTCGCCTGGTTGAGCGCGCTGGCCAGATCGCCGACGGTGACCGGGGTCTCGCCGACGCTCAGCGTGTGGTCGGCCTTGACGGTGAGGAACAGCGGCTTGTCCGGGCGCGGCTGCGGCGCGGCGGCGGCGGCGGGAAGATCGACCGGCACGTCGACGGTGGCGAGCGGCGCCGCCACCATGAAGATGACGAGCAGCACCAGCATCACGTCGATGAACGGCGTGACGTTGATCTCGTGCGCTTCGTCGAAATCGTCCTCGTCGGCGTCGAGCAGCGAGGCCATGGCGCTACTCCGCGGCCTTGGCCAGCGGCAGATCGCGCCGGTCGAGTTCACGGCTCGCCAGGCGCTGCACTTCCGCCGATGAATCGCCCAGGAGCGCGCGATATTCCGCGACCGAGCGCGCCAGGAGATTATAGACCACCACCGCCGGGATGGCCGCGATCAGTCCCGCCGCGGTTGCCAGCAGCGCCTCGGCGATGCCCGGCGCCACCACCGCGAGGTTGGTCGTCTGCGCCCGCGAGATGCCGACGAAGCTGTTCATGATGCCCCATACCGTGCCGAAGAGGCCGATGAAGGGCGAGGTGGCGCCGATGGTGGCGAGGATGCCGATGCGCCGCGCCGCGCCGCGGCGCGCCGACGCCTCGATACGTGCGAGCCGCAGGCGGATCCGTTCCATCAGCCGCTCGCCGATGTCGGACGCGCGCGCCAATTCGTCCGCGGCGGCGTGCAGCATCTCCACGGCCTGGCTGCCCGACGCGCCGGCGCGCTGTTCCGCATCGGCAAGACTGCGCGCCGCCGCGAGCGCGGGAAGTGCCGCGCGCTCGCGCCGCCGCGCCACGCCCAGCTCGATGGTCTTGGCGATCCAGATCGTCCAGGTCACGATCGATGCCAGCGCCAGAATTATGATCACCGCCTTCACGATCGGATCGGCGGAGAGGAACATGCTCAGCGGCGAAAGATCGTGCGGCAGCGATCCCACGGCGAGCGCGCTGACTGGCGCCGGCACGCCGCCGGCCGCAGGCGGCGGACTTTCCTGCGCCATGGCACAAGCCGGCGCGAGCGCCGAGAAACCGGCAAGGACCCATCGCGCGGTCCGGGTTCGAAGGCGTTCGCCATGACTGATCATCAATACCATCCCTAAGTTGGGTCTCAATCGCCGGCCGCGCCGATGGGGCCGCGGCGGGCGGCGCCACCGCGCAGCCGCGCGCGGGCGTTGCGCTTCAACAACCACATGGTCACGCCGGTGCCGGCGAAAAGCGGCGGCAGGAACCCGGAAAGGAACACCAGGATCCGCCACGGCCAGCCCAGCGCGGCGCCCTCATGCAGCGGGCGCAGCCAGGCGAGCAGGCGTTCGCCGGACGTATAGAGGCGGGGGTCGCGGACCTCGATGACGCGCCGCGCCCAAGGATCGACATAGACGGTGACGAGCGCCGCGGCGCTGCTTTCGCCGCCGCGCACGAGGCCCGCGCGAAAAGGCTGGTCGCGCCGCAGCGGCAGGGCGACCTGCCTCACCTCGGTACCGGGAACCGCCGCCTGGGCCAGCGCCACCGCGCCATCGGCATCGAGCGGTGTCGTGCCGGGCAACGGCGTCACGCGCATCACCGCCGTGTTGGGCCGCAGATCGCGCGCCGGCAGCACGGTCGCGATGGCTGCCGTGACGGCCTGCGGGAAGGCGAGATAGACGCCGCTGAAGCTCACTATGACAAGGACGCCGACGCCCCAGATGCCGGCCATGCCGTGGAGATCGCGCAGCAGCGTGTAGCCGCGCGCACCGCTGCGCACGGTGAAGGCGGTGCGCCATTGTCCACGGCTCGGCCACCACAGCACGGGGCCGGTGAGGCCTAGCATCAGCATCGCGATCCCGAGCCAGCCGACCACGCTGCGCCCGCCGAGGGTGCGCAGCAGGAGCGTTGAATGCAGCGACGCGATGTGGCGGACAAGCCCCGCGCCCGGATCGCGCGTGCCGAGGACGGCAAGCGACACGGGATCGACGAACACCATCACGCCGCCCGGGCCCGGCCCGCGCCGCGGATCGGCGAACCGCACCTCAGCGCTGTCGCCGAGGCCCGCGGCGGGAGTGATGGCGGCGGCGACGTAGCCCGCCGGTGCCGCGCCCTGCGCTGCCGCGATGATCACAGCCAGAGGGTGGGCCTGCCCGAGCGCGCTCGCATGCGGCGCCGGTTCGAGCGCGGCGCGCAATTCGTCCTCGAACACGAGCACGCTGCCGGTAAGGCCGAGAATGATCAGCGGCAGGCACAGCGTTGCGCCGATGCAGAGATGAATCCGGCGCAGCACCTGGCGCCACGGCCGTGCCGGCCCAACCGGAATGTCGCTGCGGCGGCGCATGCTCATACGTCCGCCCATTGCCGCAGCAGGTTGTGATAGATGTTGGTGAGCTGCAGCACCGAGCCGTGTTCCGGCACGGTGCGGGCAAGCTGCTGGATGGCGGTGTCGAGCTCCAACAGAATTGCGCGCTGGCCGTCGTCGCGCACCATGCTCTGGGCCCAGAAGAACGACGAGATGCGCGCGCCCCGCGTCACCGGCTCGACGCGGTGGCGGCTCGCGCCGGGATAGAGGATCATGTCGCCTGCCGGCAGCTTGACCCGGTGCGCCCCGTACGTGTCCTCGATCACCAGCTCGCCGCCATCGTACTCGTCAGGCGCAGTGAGGAAGAGCGTCGCCGATACGTCGGTGCGGACGCGATAGGGCGTACCCGTCACCGGGCGGATCGCGCCATCGACATGGTTGCCGTAGGTCTGGCCGCCCTGATAGCGGTTGAAGAGCGGCGGCACCACTTTCTGCGGCAGCACCGCCGCGATGAAGCGCGGGTTGCGCTCGAGCGCGCTCAAGATCATGTCGCCGAGGCGGCGCGCCGTGGCGTGGCCTTCGGGAACTTGCATGTTGTCCTTGACGCGGGCCGACTGATAGCCGGCGGTGGCGCGGCCATCGACCCATTCCGCCAGCGCCAGCGCCTGTCGGCATTCGGCGACCTGCTCGGCCGTCAGCACGCCTGTCACCTGAATCAGCATGGCATGATCGCGGCCCTCCGCTCCCCCTAGTATTTGAAGCTGACGGTGACGAGAGCCGAGGTCCCCGCGCCCGGGATGGTATGAGCGGACTGGACCTGGTCGTAGTACTTGTTGTTGGTGAGATTGTAGACGTTGAGCTGGATATCGGTGTGCTCGTTGATGGGATACTTCGCCATCGCGCTGAGCGTCCAATATCCTGGCACTTCCTTCCAGAAATTGACGCCGCCCGCCGTCGTCGGCGTCGTCGCGGCGAACCGGCTCGACACATAATCGACGCCGCCGCCGAGCGTGACCTTCGACGCCAGCGTGTAAGTCGTCCACAAATTGGCCGTGTGCATCGGCACGTTGGCCAGGCGCTGGCCGAGATCGTCCTGCGGCGACTGGTTGACCTCGCTGAAGGTGTAGGCATAGCCCGCGGTCACCTGCCAGTGCTCGGTGATGCGGCCGACGGCGCCGAGCTCGACGCCCTTGGCTACGGCGTTGCCGACGAGGATGTCAAAGAGCGGATTGTTGGGATCGACCTCGCGCACGTTGGTCTGGTCGGTATGGAAGAGCGCGGCGGTCACCGACAGAGCCTGGTGCATCAGGTCCCATTTGGTGCCGAGCTCGAAGCTGGTGTTCTTTTCCGGCGCGAGACTGCCCGTTGCCGGCGTGAGCGAGAGCTGCTCGGCCGATGGGTCGAACGACGTCCCGGCATCGAAATAAATGCTGCCGTTGGGTGTCGGCTTGTAGATGAGCGCGCCGCGCCAGCTCGGCATCTCGTCGGTGTGGCTGAGATTCGTGGTGGCGGCGCCGGTGCCAGTGAGGGGATCGTTGAACGCGACCTGTTGAAAATTGGCATGGAACCGGTCGAGCCGCAGTCCCGCCATGACCTGCCATTGCGGGCTGAGGGTGAGCGTGTCGAGCGCATAGATCGCCTCGGTATCGGCGGTCGTGTTGGTGCGCGAGGCGAGATAGGTGCTGGCGTTGTAGGACTGGCCGGGATTGGGCGTGACCAGCGGCGTCATGCTGCTGAGGGCCGGGCTGAAGAGCGTGGTGTAGCGCACGGGGTCCGACGTTTCGCGTACGAGCTCGATGCCGGTGACCAGTGTATGGTTGACGAAGCCGGTGCGGAACCGCGCGGTCAGGTCCGACTGGTTGTCGAGCGAGGTTTCCAGGCTCGTGCCGTAAAGCTGATTGCGGGTGACGGCGAGCGTATTGAGCGGCGTCCCCGGCGCCACCAGCAGCGGGGTGTTTGTGCCGGGTATGTCGATCTGCGGCTCGGTGATGTTGAACTGCCGCGTGTAATGCCCGTAGCGGAGCTGGTCGCGAAAGCTCAGCGCATCGCCGAAGTCGTGCTCGAACTTCACCGTGGGGATGTCGACATTGGTGCGGAGATAGTCGCCGTGCTGGAAGCCGTAGTAGTTGTCCTGCGACACGTTGGCCGGGCGGGCAAGGCCGTTGCCCTGGCCCGCGACCCCCTGATAGAGCCACGGCACGCCATAGTCGGGAATGTCGTATTCGGTCTGGTGCAGATAGGACAAAGTCAGCCGCGTCGGCGTGCCGAGCCCGAAAGCCAGGGTCGGCGCGATGCCGAAGCGGGTGTTGCGGGCGATATCGCGATCGGCCACGCCGGAATCATTGGCCATGAGATTGATGCGAAGCGCCGCGCCCGGACCGAGCGTCGCCACCGGCTCGTTGACATCGGCGGTGAGGCGCTTGGTCATGTCGGTGCCGAAGCTTGCGGTTCCCGCGATGAAGGGCGAAAGCGTCGGCAGCTTGCTGTCCTGCTCGACCACGCCGCCGGTTGAGCCGCGCCCGAACAGGATCGAGGCCGGCCCTTTCAGGACCTGGACGTCGTCGAGGAAGAACGGGTCGCGGTAATAGCTGCCGAAATCGCGCATGCCGTCGAGATAGATGTCGCCGCGCGCGGTGAAGCCGCGGATGGTCAGGCTGTCGCCTTGCGACGAAAACTCGCCGGCGGCGATGCTGATGCCGGGGACGTTGCGCAGGGCGTCGCGCAGCGTCGTCACGCCCTGATCATCCATGAGCTGGCGCGGCACCGCCTCGATGGTCTGCGGCGTGTCGAGCAGCGGCTCGGTGAGTTTGGGCAGGGTAGGCTGCGTCGATTGGTAGTCGCCGCTGCCGCCGGCGGGACTGCCCTGGACCGAGATCTGCGGAAGCTGCATCGGTCCGGGACTGTATTGCGCGGCGGCCGGGCTTGCGGCGCCGAACACGGCCAGCCCGGCCATGAGGGAAAGGGGTGAGCATGAGGACAGAAGATCGAGGGTCCGCGGCGATGCCATTGTCCAGTTCCGTGGTGCGGGGTGAAGAGGCGCATGCCTGGCTGGCTTCTGCCCGCGGCGCGGACTGGCTGGCTGGGTGCTGGGGATCGAGGGCTGCTACTTGACGAGGATGAGCTTGTTGCTGGCGGTGAGACGGAGTTGGTATTCCTCGCGCTCGTGCTGAATGATCACTTCGCGATGGCCGGCAAAGAGGTCGCCGCTGGAGACGCGCGGCGGCGGGGCGGCCTTCGGCGGCGCGCCGACCGGCGGTTGCGGCAAAATCGTCCGGCTCATCGCAGCTTTTCCCTGCAAATGCGACACATTCGCACGGATGCTAGCTGCAATTGCGAATGAATTGCAACAGTAAATTAAAGACAGGAATTGCGGGATCGCAAAGGCTTGTCGGGCGAGCCTGTTGTGCCGGCGCGATGCTGCCGGCTTTGTCTCACATCTGCGGCGACGTTATCGCCGATCCGAGCGCCGGCCGTGCCGCCAGCCCGATCGCGACAGCCAGTCGTTGCAGCACGAAAAGTCCGACAAACGCGGCGGCATCGACGGCAAGGATCTGGCCGACGATGGTCGGCGCGAAATTCTCCACGCTCCCCAGAATTGTGATGGCGACGACGAAGAGCGTTGCTTCGAAAACGGCAAAGGCCGCGAGGAAAGCGGCGAGTGACTGCACTACCTGGCCCGCGGCGGCCGTGGCAATCGCCACCCGGCGCGCGCCGAGAGTTGCCAGCAGCGAAGCCACACCCAGCGCAATGCCCCAGACGACGCTATCGACCGTCCAGGGATAGGCGAGGAAGGCGTAGCCGACGATCTGGTTGGCGAGCCACACGCCGATGACGAGGAGAGCCGCATCCCGGCGCCTGAGCGTCAGGGCTGCGGCAGCGGCGAACGCCGCAAAGGGCGTGACGCAGGCAAAGCCGCGGCTGAAGGCGACGCTCGCCGCCACCAGCAGGGCGAGCCACAGGTGCTGGCGCCAGGCGACGGGGAAGGCGGTGTCATCGGACGTGGCCGAGACTGTCTGGAAACGCATGGCGGTTCTCCTCACCCATCTTATCATTTCAATGGCTGAAGCCGTGGCCCGATCGGTCGCGCGGATCGGGTTCGGCGAGGCCCAGCCACCGCGACCGCAGCCGGTCCCACAGCGCAAGCCGCGACCAGTCCGGCACCGTCAGCAGCTTTTCTCCATCGCGCGACAGGAACGGGTTGGGCAGCAGGATCGTCACCTGCTGCTCGTCCTGGCCGTTGAAGAGCCGCAGACCCCACGACACCGGCGCGCCCGAACGGTCGAGCCGGCGATAGAGCTCGGCGCGCGCCGTGCGGCGGTGGTGCGCCAGCTCCGGCGGGGTCGGCTGGCTCTTCGATCCCGCATGGGCGCCGATGCAGAGATGAAAATGCGAAATCCCGAAGGCCACGGTGAGATAGCCGTCGAACATGCCGATATGGGTCGGCGCATGCGGCGCGCGGATTTCCCACGCGGCGCCCTGAATGAGCGGCCCGAAAGTGATTTCGTCCCAGTGCGCCTCGAAGAGATCGCGCAGCAATTCCTCGAGGCTCGCCGCATCGGCCGCGACGGGAAAGACCTCGACCGTTGCGCCATCGGGATCGGTCGCGCGCCCCGGACGTGGGTCGCCGTCCATTCGAGCTCCTCGTCATGGCGCACCCTGCGCCGAACTTCCACCGACGGCCGTGTCGAAGGCGATCCGCACGCCCGCGAACACGCCCAGTCCCGGACGCTGGAAGCCGAGCGGGTCCTGGTAATGCCGGTCCAGAAGATTATCAATCCGCGCAAAGCCTGTCACGCCGTGGCCGAGATCGTAAGACCCGGCGATATTCACGACACTATAGCCATTGACCGAGACCCCGGAAGCCGTGCCGGCACGATTGACGTCAACCCAGGGTCCGACATAGAGGAGGCTCGCCGACAGCGTCGCCGCCGCGGTCACCTTCCACGCGGCCTCCAGCGTCGCCTTGTTCCGCGGCCGCCGCAGCAGCTCCTGATGCAGGATGTCATCATCGGCAATGGTGAAGGTGTAGTCGGCGCGCAGGCTGAGCGGGGCCGCGACCTGCCAGGCGACGAAGCTTTCCACGCCATAGCTCGTGGCTTTGCCGACATTGGCGTAGCTCGTGCCGTCGGCGTTGATCGTGATGAGGTTGTTGGTGTCGTTGTGAAAATAGGTGGCGCCGAACTGGACGACCTTGTCGAGAACGGTCTGCTCGAAGCCGAAATCATAGCCTGTGCTCGTTTCCGGGCGAAGAGTGGGGTTGGCGAAGAAATCGAATGCGGGAAAGCTCTGATAGAGCTGGACCAGTGTCGGCGGATTGTAGCCGGTGCCGAGCGTCGCCTTGAGCTTGGTACCAGTTTCCGGAATGAGATAGGCCGGCGCGATGCGATACGTCGCCTTGCCGCCGAACTGCCCGTTGTTGTCGTAACGCAGGCTGAGCGCATTGAAGAGCCGCTCGCCGAAGCTCGATTGAAGCTGCACGAAGCCGGCGTCGTTGTTGACGTGGGTGGAGACTGGTCCGACATCGGTGGCGATCTTGTCGAGCTCATGCTCGGCGCCCAGCGTCACCACCTGTCCGGCCGCGACCCGGATGTTGCCTTGCCAGTCGAGCTTGACGCGGTCGCCGTTGGCGTTCGTAGACCCGCCCGTCATGTTCGGGTCGAAGTCCCATTGCCGGAAGCCGGAATAGGCAAGGCCCACGGTCTGGTCGAACTTGCCGTCGAAGAGCACGAGATGGGCGGTGGCGCGGGTATAGAGCTGGCGCTTGTTTTCCTCGCTCTTCTGGTTCTCCGGCCCCAGCGCATCGTCGGCGGTGAAGTCGAGGGCCGTGTCGATGAAGCGCGCGACGAGAGCGACGTCGAGATTGTCCGTGAGATCCGCCCCGAGCTTGGTGGCGAAGGTCTTGTTGTCATAGGAGTTGTCGGTGACGGGACGCCCGGGCGGCACCAGGTCGCTGGGCGTGACGGCAGTATCGCTCGAATGGAAATGCGCGACATCGAAGGCGTAGTTGAAGCGGCTCACGGAGCCGCTAACGCCGGCGGTCTGGTTGAAGGTACCGAACGATCCGCCCTCGAGGCTCGCCGTGAACTGCGCCGGTCCCGATCCCTTCTTGGTGATGATGTTGATGACGCCGCCGATGGCGTTGGCGCCGTAGAGCCCGCTCTGCGGGCCGCGCAGCACCTCCACCCGATCGATGTCGGAGGTCAGGATGTGCTCGAAATTGAAGGTCCCTTCGATCGAGCTCGGGTCGCTTACATCGATGCCGTCGATCAGCACCTTGACCTGATTGGGGTTGGTGCCGCGCATGTACACCGCAGTCGTACCGCCGGCCCCGCCGGTCTGGACGAGATTGAGCCCGGGCACGTCCTCGAGCACGTCCGACAAGGTACGCTCCTGCTTGCGTTCGATCTCGTCGCTGGTGATAACGGTGATGCTGCTGGCGACCTCGCTTTCCGCGGTCGGCAGCCGGGTCGGCGTGACGACGATAGGCTGGAGCGCGATGGTGTCGGTGAGATCGTCGGCATGCGCCGGCGGCAGCGTGAACGAGGCGAGGGCGGGAACGGCGCTCAGGGTGAGCGCACGGCGGTACACGGTGAAACGCTTGCATCGCGACATGGGCCAACCTCGCGGCAACGTGATCCGTCACCACGAACCAAAGCCCAGATTCCGACCCGTCTCAGAGGCGGTTTCCGGTCCCCATTGGTGCACCCCGCCCAATGTGCTCGTGCGTGACCACGGCCGATGGCAGGTCTCCTGGCTCGCGGGTCTGTGCCTTGCGTCGCCTTCCCGGTTTCCCAGTGGCTTCGATGACGCGCGGCTCGCCGCTTACAGTTGCGGGGGCAGCTCCGGAATTGGGCTCGACGAGCCCGCACCGTATTCCCTTTTGATCCCCATAGCGGGGAACCATCGCTACGATGATGCCAAGCCTGTGATCGTCGCGTCAATGGCGCTGGCACGCGCCGGCGGCGCCCCGTGCGGCGGCGTCGAGCATTCCATGGGAGGAAGATTTTGGACGACAGCAGAGGCGCAACCGCGTGGGGACCGGCGAGATGGGGATGGAACGCCATCCTGGTGGCGGGCCTCGCCTTCGAGGCGTGCGAGAAATTCATCGAGCTTGGACATCACTTGTCGGCCACGTCCGAGATCGATGCCGCGGTCCTGGTGATCGTCCTCGTCAATGTGCTCAACCACGCGGCGCGGGTCAGCGATATCGGACATCGCGTGAATCGCGCCGGCCTTTCGGCGATCGTCGTGGGAATTGTGGTTTCGGCGCTGGCGCTGTGGTTGATGTGGCATGAGATAACCGCCGCTTGCGGCTGATGCAGGATCGCTGCCGCGGCGGCGAGGCGCGGGCGATCGCGCCATGATCGCGACTATCCTCGGCGCCATCCTGCCGGTGCTGCTGACGGCGCTCCTGGGCTATGTCTGGACGCGCGCCCGCCGCCCGCTCGACAGCGCGACGCTGACGCTTCTCGTCACCGACATCGGCACACCTTGCCTCATCGTCGCCACCTTCGCCAATTCGACCGTGTCGCCTGCCGCCTTCGGCGAGACCGCCGCGGCGACGGCGACGATGATTATCGGCTTCCTCGCCTCATCCGCGCTGCTGCTGCGGCTCCTGGGGCTGCGGCTCAGGACCTATCTTCCGGCGGTCGCCTTTCCCAATACCGGCAATCTCGGCATTCCGCTTGCGCTCTATGCGTTCGGCCCGGAAGGGCTGGGCTACGCGATCGTGTTCTTTACGGTGACGTCGCTCGCCAATTTCACAATCGGTCAGGCGATTGCTGCGGGAGTGGTGAGCTGGCGCGCGATGCTGCGGCTTCCCATCCTCTACGGTATCATCGTCGGCGTGTTGATCGCGACCCTGCATCTCGTGCTGCCGCGCTGGCTCGGGAACACGGTGTCGCTCTTGGGCAGTTTCACGGTGCCGCTGATGCTGCTTCAGCTCGGCGCATCGCTGGGCCGGCTGAAAGTCGGCGCGTTTCCGCGCGCCTTTCTGCTGGCGATACTGCGCATTGGCATGGGCGGCGCGGTCGGCGTGGCGGTGACGACCGTCTTCGGCCTGCACGGCATCGCCAGGTCCGTCCTCATCGAGCAGAGCGCCATGCCGGCTGCCGTGTTCAATTACCTGTTCGCGCTGCGATGGCAGAACGAGCCGGAGGAGATCGCCGGCATCGTCGTTGTTTCGACGCTGGCCTCGATCATTACCGCGCCGGCGCTTCTCTATCTCCTCATCGGTTGAGAGCCGCGCCGGCGCGTCGGGTATTTCCGGTAGTGCCGCGAGGGAAATGTGGCAGGCTTCGGCCTCAAGCGCGATTTTGATCCATTGCAAGATGACGGCCGGAAGAGGCTATGGGATAGTACGAGATAGCACAGGCGGGATGTCGCGCGCGCTGAACGCGAGGAGAGCGAGCGTGTTGTCCAAAAGAGTGAGAGACCGAACAGTGCGATCATCCCTCGGGTGGAGGGCTCAATGGCGTGATTTCATTCCACGGCGCAATGAATTGCTACTGCCGGGCGCGATGGCGATTGCCGGCGTGGTTGCCGTTGTCTATTTCGGATTGCATCCGCTGGGCGATGGCTGGCGTCAGCCGATGCTCGCCGGCATGGCCGGGGCGCTCGCGGCCAGCGGGCTGTGCGCCTGGGTCCTCGCGCATCGCTCGCGCACCGCGGAAACCGCGCGCCGGCATGCCGAGCTGCTTTACCAAGCCTACTGGATGAGCGCGCAGGAGGCCCTTTTCGTCTATGCGGTGACGTCCGATGGGCGTTTCATCCTGGAGGGGCTGAACCCGACCCATGAGCGGCTGAGCGGGCTCGACGCCGCGCAATGCCGTGGCAAGGAGCCTCACGAATTTCTACCGTCGGACCTCGCCGATATGGTCACCGTGCATTACCGGCGGTGCCTCGAACGCGCGGAGCCCATCGCCTACGAGGAAGAACTCGCCCTTCCCGGTGGGATACGGCAATGGCAAACGAGCCTCGTTCCCATCCGTGGGCCGGGCGCCAAGATCATCCGCATTCTCGGCTCCTGCCGTGAGATCACCGAGCGCAACCGCATCCTCGATGCGCTGCGCGAAAGCGAGAACCGGTTTCGCGCCGTGGCGCAGACCGTCCCGGCCATCCTCTTCAGCGCCTCGCCCACAGTAAGCTGCGATTACCTGAGCCCGCGCTTTTACCAGGTGACGGGGATGACGCTGGGCGCGGCGACGGGGCACCGCTGGATCAGGGCGCTCCACCCCGAGGATGGCAGCCGCATCCATGATGCCATGCACCATGCCGATGCGGGCGGCAAGTCCTTCGAAGACGAGTATCGCATCCGGGGCGCCGATGGCGTCTATCGCTGGTTCGTCATCCGCGCGCGCTCGACCCGCGACGATGCCGGGCGGATCGTGAAATGGTTCGGCGCGGCAACGGATATCGACGAGTTGAAACACGCCCAGCATGCCCTCAGCCGTTCAAACGACCGGCTCGCGGCGATCCTCGCCAGCATCGGCGATTGCTATCTCACGCTCGATCGCGACTGGCGCGTGACCGCCGCCAATCCCCAGGCCGCCCGGTTCTTCGATGGCTCGATCGAAGCGCTCATCGGCACGAGCGTCTGGGACGTCATTCCGCCATCGGGCCATGCCATCACCGAGGAGATGTATCGGATGGCGCGCGATCAGGAGCGGCGCGTCGAATTCGAGGCGGAGTGGATCCGCCACGCCGGGCGGTGGGTCGAGCATCACGTCTATCCCGGCCGCGGGACCGACGAGATCGCCGTGTTTTTCCGCGACATCACCGGCCGCAAGCTGGCCGAGTTCGCAGCGCGTGACACCCAGGCGCTGCTGCAATCGACCCTGGATGCCCTCTCCACCCAGATCGCCATTCTCGATCGCCGCGGCGTCGTCATTGCGGCCAATGCGGCGTGGCAGCGCTTTGGCTCCGCCGGACCGAACAGCGATCGCCGCTGCGGCGTGGGCACCAGCTATTTCGACTATTGGGAGAATGCCTGCGAAACTTCGACCGACGCGATCGGCGTGATGTCCGGGCTGTTGAGCGTGCTCAAGGGCGACCACGAGGAATTCCGCCGTGAATATCCCAGCGGTGATGACGCGGCGGCGGGGTGGTTTCAGCTTCGCATGTCGCGGTTCGGACGCGGCGACGCGCTCAAGCTCGTCATCGCGCACGAGGACGTGACCGAGGTCAAGCGCTCGGAGGAGCGCTTGCGGCTGCTGACGCGCCGTACGGTGCGGGTGCAGGACGAGGAGCGCCGCCGCATCGCGCGCGAGCTCCATGATTCTACTGCTCAGAACCTGCTCGGCGCCACCCTCGGCATCTACCGCGCCAAGCGGCTTCTACCCGCGCTTTCCGCCGATGCTGCCAAGGCGCTCGACGACAGTTGCGAGCTCATCGAGCAATCGCAGCGCGAGATCCGCACCACAGCCTATCTGCTGCATCCGCCGATGCTCGACGAAGCGGGCCTCCCGACGGCGCTGAAATGGTACATCGACGGCTTCGTCAAGCGCAGCGGTATCGCCGTCGAGCTGTCGATCGCGCCCGAGCTCGAGCATCACCGCCTGCCCTATGATGTCGAAACGGCGCTCTTCCGCGTGCTGCAGGAGGCGCTTACCAATGTGCATCGCCACTCCGGCAGCCAGGTGGCGCGGGTGGCGCTGGAATGCCCGGCGGAGAACACCAAGTCCTGCGTCGTGCTGACGGTCGAGGACGAGGGCAGGGGTATTGCCGGATTGTGGAGCGAGGGCCCCGTCGATGCCGGGCGCAGCGGCAGTCCGCTCCGCGGCCTCGGCGGCGTCGGGCTCGTGGGCATGTCCGAGCGCTTGCGCCAGCTCAACGGCTACCTTCGCATTCGCTCGCGCCCCGGCAACACCACCATCAGCGCGGTGGTGCATCTCGGCGGTAAGGAATGATGAGGGCGGGCCCGCGTCTCTATGCTGGCGTCGTCACGAACAGGCAGCGCGTGCGGTCCCACACCTCCACCGTCGCGGCGGCGGGATCCTCGCTGTGCAATTCCATTGCCTTCGCAATTGCCGCGGAGTCATCGGTACAGTCCCACGTCACGACGCGTTTGATGGTGCCGGCCTGATCCAGGAAATAGAACCGGTACGTGGGCATCGTTATGATCTCCCCGCCATCTCCTTCTCATAAGGGGATGTTTTCGGATTCGCAAATCAAAACGGTGACTTAGACAATATTTGTCAAAATCTTCCCGATAAGTCGAGAAGGAAACGGGGCATGTCTCTTCCGGTTGTCTTGGCCCGGCCCGGAATTGCTTGCGCGTGAAAACGCCGCGGCCGGCGCTCACGGCTTGACCAGGTTGTTCCGGATGGCGAAATGCACGATGTCGACGATCGAGTGCATGTCGAGCTTGCGCATGATGGCCGCGCGATGGGTCTCCACCGTCTTCACGCTGATCGCCAGCAGCGTGGCGATCTTCTTGCTGCTGTTGCCTTCGGCCAGGAGCTGGATGATCTCGCGCTCCCGCGCCGTCAGCGGGTCGGCGCTGGCGCCGCTCTCGCCGGCGGAGGCGTTGAGGAGGAAGCTTTCCAGCATGGTCTCCGACGCCTTCCACGTGAAGAAAGGCTTGTGCTGGGCCAGCGCCTCCACCGCGGCGATGATATGGCGCGGCGCATCGGACTTGAGGAGATAGCCGCGCGCGCCGGCTGCCAGCACGTCCCGGATGAGCTGCTCGGATTCGTGCATCGTGAAGATCAGGACCTCGACGGTCGGCGCCGCCTTGCGGATCTGCCGCGTCGCGTCCAGACCGTTCAGTTGCGGCATGGTGACATCGAGGATGACGACGTTGGGCTGCAGCTTGATGGCCATGTCGACGGCCTGACGGCCGGTTGTCGCCTCGCCGCAGATCTCCCAGCCGCTCTGCTGTAGCAAAAGCTCGCGCAATCCCAGGCGCAGGACGTCGTGGTCATCGGCCAACAGGATGCGCGTCATAAAGGGGTGACTTTCCCGATCTTTATGGTGGCCGGCATTCTCCCGACGGTGCGTGTCGATCCGAACGAGGGCATGACGGGCGGTACGCGACGGCGGCCAGTGGTCGGCGGTCCGAGGATAATTCGTAGGGAAATTCGGGGTTTTCCCCGATG
This sequence comes from uncultured Alphaproteobacteria bacterium, assembly GCA_963832575.1. Taxonomy (GTDB): domain Bacteria; phylum Pseudomonadota; class Alphaproteobacteria; order ATCC43930; family CGMCC-115725; genus DATJLY01. Next base: position 231,634 of record CAWHUT010000004.1, on the reverse strand, counting down.
CACTCGTCCTCCTGCTGACGGTAAAACCATAACCTGATAAGCCAAAGCGCCGCAACGAATACCGACGCCAATTGGCCGGGGGCTGTATGAGTGGGGATGGGCTCGAAAGAGCGAGCCGCCGCGGCAAGGGGGCCGGACGCGAGCGCGTCTGGATGGTACCGTCCCGCTGGACGGTCGCGCCGACCGAGGCGTCGCGCACGTCCGCCATGGTGCGGAGTTCGATTTGCGGCACCGAACGAGTGCTCGTCGTCGAAGACGATGACGCGGTGCGGGAGTTTGCGGCCGAGGCCTTGACGGAACTGGGCTACCGCGTGGTGGCGGCCACCACCGGCGACCACGCGCTGGAGATCCTTGCGCAGGAACGCAACGGCATCGATGTCGTGTTTTCCGATATCGTCGTGCCCGGACTTGCGACCGGGATAAAACTGGCGCATGCGCTGATGGCGATACGGCCGGCGCTGCCGATCGTGCTCACGACGGGCTATGCCGATGGCACGTGGAACCTGTCGGCATGGCCGCGCTCGGTCCGCCTCTTGCGCAAACCCTACCACGTGACCGAATTGGCCCTGGCAATCCGGGCCGCGCTCGGCGAAGCCGCCGGCTAGGCTTGAGCGAAGGCGTCAGGCGACGAGTGTGCCGACCGCCCGCATCCACGCGCCTGCGGGATCGGTGCAGGCCATGTGCGCCGCGAAATGATCGCAGCCGGGAAAGACGATCCGGTCCCGCAGGAAGCCGTTCTGCCGCGCCAGCTCGCTCATGCGGGCGTTGTCGTGCAGGAGGTCCTTGGGCTCATTCTCGCCATGTGCGATCAGGAACGGCACGCGGTTGCCCGCGACGAAATTATAGGCGGTGACGCTGGCGGCTTCCGCGTCCGAGGCGATCATCTGGTCCCAAAAGCGGTTGCGCAGGGCATCGTCGGGGAGGATGTCCTTCTTCTCGAAAGTGAAGAGCCCGCTCACCGGCAGACAGGTGCGGATGGACGCGGCGGGAATGCGGCGCTGGGCGAGGTCGGCTTTGCGCAGCGTCATCAGCGCCGCCAGATAGCCGCCCGCCGAGTGACCGCCGATATGGATGCGGTCGGGATCGCCGCCCATGGCGGCGACGTTGCGATGAACCCACGCCAGCGCATCGAAGCAATCGGCCAGCGCGTCGACGTTGCGCACCCGCGGCACCAACCGGTAGTTGGGCGACACCAGGATTGCCGGCAAGGAACAGATCGTCGGTGCCATGCAGCCGATCCATTCCTTGAAGCCGTTCCGCATGGCGCCGCCGTGAATGAAAATGATGACCGGCACCGAGCCGGCGGGCGGACGCTGCGGCAGCCACAGATCGAGCTGTTGAAAGGGATCGGCGCCATAGGCAACGTCCATCATCACGCGATGATCGCCCGCCGCCTTTTGCGCGAGGCGCAGGCATTCCGCCGCATACTCGCTGGCTCCGGGCATCATCATCGGCCCGAGGACGGGCATGTTGTCGAACGCCATCTCCTCACCACTCCCGCTACGAACTCCGCCACGATTGGGGCGCGGCATGATCGGCCTGTCAAGCGCGCGCTCCCGATTGGCGCGGTCAGGCTTCCTCATGCCAGCGCAGGATTTTCTTGCGCAGCCATATCATGCCGGTATCGAGCGCATAGCCCACGATCAGCATGATCGTCAGGTAGCCATAGACGGTGGGCAATTCGAAATAGCGCTCCGCCATCACCTCGCCGCCGCCGAGCCCGCCGCCGCCCGAGACCATTTCGGCGGTGAAGGTGGTCAGGAGCGCGATCGGCACGCCGATCCTGACGCCGCTCATGAGCGAGGGCAGCGCCGCCGGAAAGACGACGCGCCACAACATTCCCAGCTCGCTGTCCCCCATCGAGCGCGCCGCCCATACCTGCTGGACGGGCACGGTCCGCGCGCCGGCATAGGCGGCCAGGATGAACGGAAAGACGGTGTTGAAGGCGACGAGCGCGATCTTCGCTTCATCGCCGATGCCGAACCACAGGATGAATATCGGAATGAAGGCGATTTTGGGCGCGGGAAACCCGATCGCCACCAGGGGATCGAGCAGCCAGCGGATCGCTCCGACCCGTGCCATCAGGAAGCCCAGTGCCACCCCGACGACGAGCGCCAGGGCGAAACCGCCGCCGGCGCGGATGAGGCTGGTGCCCAAGAGCCCGAACACCTCGCCGCCGGCCAGAAGCGCGCCGATCTGCCGGACGACGGTGGAAAAGGCCGGCAGGAACAGCGGCGGCGCGAGACCGAGCCGGGCGACCGCCTCCCACACGGCGAGCGTGAGAAAGATCGGATAGAGCGCGACGATGCCGCGGACGAGACGATGCGAGCCCGCGATCATGGCGCGCCTCAGGCCTGCGTCTGCATCGGCTCGTGCCAACGCAGCAGGTAATCGCTGAGCACGACGAGGCCGCGATCGGCGAGATAGGCGACAACGACGATCGCCGCGACCGCTGCGAACATGTAGTCGTAGGCGCCATTCTCGCCATAGGTGTAGACGAGCTTGCCCACGCCGCTATTGGCAGCGATCATCTCCGCCGAGATCGCCAGCACGAAGGAAAAGCCGAGCGCTATTCTGATGCCGGTCAGGATCGCGTGCTCGGCGCCCGGCAGCAGCACGCGCCAGATGATCTCGCGCCGGCCGGTGCCCATGGAGAGCGCGCTCCACACCAGGACCGGCGGCACCGAGTGCACGCCGTGAAAGGTGTAGATCACGATCGGCAGCAGCGACGCCAGCGCCACGGTAAAGCCATTGGTGCCGGCGCCCACGCCGAACCACAGGATGAAGAGCGGCACGAGCGCCGATTTGGGCAGCGAATAGCTCGCCTTCACCAGGGGGCCGAAGAACCCTTCGGCGGATTTGAAGATCGCCATCGCCGCGCCCACGGGAACCCCGACCAGGATGGCGACACCGAGCCCACCGAAGGCGGTGGCGAGCGTCACCGCCAGGTTCCACTCGATCTCGCCGCTGCGGATCAACGCCACCAGGGCGGCGAGCACGGACGCGACGGAGGGCAGGAATTCCGGATCGATGAGGCGCAGCATCGACGCCGCCTGCCACGCCGCGAAGAAGATCACGACCGGGAGCACCCGTCCTGCCCGGACGCCGATGCGCCACCGCCCGCGTCGCATCATGCCGTCTCCGCGCCGGCGGCGGATTGCTGCCGCACGGCGAGCCAGACGGCATTGTGGATGGCGGTATAGGCGTCCGACAGCATTACTTCCTCGCGCGCGGCGCTGCGCTCGAGATCGACGGGAAAGATCTGCACGATGCGCCCCGGCCGGCGCGACATGATGAACACGCGATTGGAGAGATAGACCGCCTCCGCGACATCGTGCGTCACCATGAGGATGGTCTTGCCGGTCGACCGCCACAGGCGCAAGAGCTCGTCCTGCATCTGCTCGCGGGTTTGGGAATCGAGCGCGCCGAAGGGCTCGTCGAGCAGCAGGATTTCCGGCTCGTAGGCGAAGGTGCGCGCCAACGCCACCCGCTGCTTCATGCCGCCGGACAGCTCGCGCGGATAGCGGTTCTCGAACCCGCCAAGGCCGATGAGGCCGACATAGCGCTCCACGGTCGCCGCAACGTCGCGGTGGGACACGCCCTTGCGCTTCAGGCCATAGGCGATGTTTTCATAGACCGTGAGCCACGGAAACAACGCGTATTCCTGAAACACGATGCCGCGATCGACGCCGGGTCCGACGATCGCGCGTCCCTCCACCAGCATCTGCCCGTCGCTCGCCGGCAAAAAGCCGCCGAGCATGTAGAGGAGCGTGCTCTTGCCGCAGCCGGACGGGCCGACGATGGTGACGAACTCGCCTTCGGCGACGCTGAGATCGACGCCGTCTAGCGCTTGTACTGCGCCCGCGGCGGACTCGAAGATTTTCGACAGGCCGAGAATGGCGATCTTCGGACGCTTCATGAAGGCGGTCTCGCAGGCTCCGGATGAAAGGGCGCGGCGTGAGAAGCCTCTTGTAAAGCCCTGCTCCGGTAGGGCAAGAGTCCTCATCCAAAAGGAGAGGGTTGCATGGAACGTTCCGCTTTGCACGCCGGTCCCTCGCGCCGCGCCCTGCTTCGGGTCGCTGGCGGCGTGGCGCTGGGAGCCGCTTCCGGCCTGATGCCGCGCATGGCCCGTGCCGCACCGCCTCTCATCCGCTACGCCACCGGCGGCGGCATCGGTCCGACCGAGATCGAGACCGTGATCTTTCTCGACTGGATGAAGCAGAACGTCCTGCCGCATTACGGCAAGGAGAATACGGTCGACATCACCTTCACGCGCAGCACGCCCGAGGCAGCGACCCTGCTCGCGGCCGGGCAGGCGGACATTGCCTGTCAGTCCTGGGCGATCTTCGCCGTGTCGGTCCTCAAGAATGCGATCGCGGGCGGCACCACCATCATCGCCGACAATTTCCAGGAAGGCCGCCCGGACTACGCCACCGGCGGCTACTACGTCCGCAAGGACAGCCCGATCCGCACGATCGCCGACCTCAAGGGCAAGACCGTCGCGGTCAACGCTTTCGGTTCCGCCGCCGACCTCGTGCTCCGCGTCATTCTGCGCAAGGCCGGGCTCGATCCCAAGAAGGACATCCAGGCCGTCGAGATTCCGTTCCCGGCCATCCCGGCCGCGATCTACGAAAAGCGCGCCGATTGCGGCGCCATCGTCCTGCCGTTCCAGGCAGCCGCTCGCGTCAAGCAGGATCTGCGGCCGCTCTTCACCGACCAGGACGCATTCGGCGCCTATTCCGTCATCTTTGAAGTGGTGCGAAACGACTACCTGAAGCAGCATGCCGACGCGGTGAAGGCGTTTCTCGCCGATTACGTCTATGGCCTGCACTGGCTCTACGATCCCGCCAACCGGCCCAAAGCGATCGAACTGGCGGCGGGCCTGATCAAAGCGCCGCCGGAGACGATCGCGTCATACTTTCTCACCAAGAAGGATTATTTCCGCGATCCCAATGCCTGCATCACGCCGGCGCTGCTGCAGCGCCCGATCGACGCGATGGTGAAGGAAGGCTTCCTCGCGCAGACCGTCGACATCGCGAAATACGTCAACACCTCGTATCTCCCGTTCGCCTGCCCGGCCTGAGCCGCGCCATCCTTCTTGTCGGAATCGCCGAAACGGCGCATCCTCGATGGCTTGAATTCGGCCGCCCGGGCGGGGTGGCCCGTGGAGGAGACGCATGACCCAGTATCGTACCCTGCGCGCCGGGGTGTTCCTGCCGCCGTTTCATCCCAACGACGAGGACCCGCTCCTGTGCATGGAGCGCGATTTCGAGCTCATGCAATGGCTCGACAAGCACAACTATGCCGAGGCGTGGATCGGCGAGCATCACTCCGGCGGCTACGAGATCTACGGCCAGCCCGAGCTCTTCATCGCCACCGCGGCCGAGCGCACGCGCCACATCCGCCTCGGCACCGGCGTGATCTCGCTGCCCTACCACCATCCGTTCATGGTCGCCGACCGCATCGTCCAGCTCGACTACCAGACGCGCGGGCGGGCGATGTTCGGCTTCGGCCCCGGGCTTCTTACCTCCGACGCGATGATGCTCGGCATCGATCCCGACACCCAGCGCGACCGCATGGCCGACGCCATCGACATCATCACCCGGCTGCTGACCGGCGAGATCATCACGCAGGACAGCGACTGGTACACGCATGCGCGACGCGCGGCTGCACCTGCGCCCCTACACGAACCCGCGCCCGCATCTGGCGATCACCAGCTCGGTCACGCCCTATGGCGGCAAGCTCGCCGGCCAGTACGATCTCGGCATGCTCTGCGTCGCGGCCGGCAGCCCCAACGGCTACGACACGCTCGACTACAACTGGCAGCTCGCCAACGAGGAAGCGGCGGCGCAGCGGCCGCGTCATGGACCGCCACAATTACCGCCTGATGGCCCCGTTCCACATCGCCGAGACGCGCGAGAAGGCGATCGAAGACGTGCGCGAGGGCTTCGAGAAGTGGCAGCTCTATTCCTATTCGGTCAACCCCGAGGGCGGCGCCGCGATCGGGCTGCCCAGCGTCGAGGCGATCAACGAGGGCGGGCGCGGCGCCATCGGCACGCCCGACGATGCGCTGCGCGTGCTCGAGAACTATTGGGCCAAGACCGGCGGCTTCGGCTGCATCCTGATGCTGGCCCATGACTGGGCCAGTTGGGAGGCGACCAAGCACTCCTACGAGCTCTTCGCGCGCTACGTGCTGCCGCGCTTCCAGGAGCGCAACGCCTGGCGGTCGCAATCGATGGATTGGCTGCGCGCCAATCGCGAAGCGTTCAGCGGCAAGCGCAAGGCCGCCATCGCCAAGGCCATCGAAAAGCATTTTGCCGCCGACCAAGTGAAGTGAGGCGCGCCTTCGCCGCCGATGGAGGACGGGCATGCTGTCGCAGGACCATAACGAACGCCTGACCCGTGTCGGTCCCGGCACGGTCATGGGAACGCTGCTGCGCCGCTTCTGGATGCCGGCGCTGCTGGCCGAGGAGGTCGCCGAGCGCGACGGGCCGCCGGTGCGGCTGCGTCTTCTGGGCGAAGATCTCGTCGCCTTTCGCGACACCAACGGCCGCCTCGGCATCATCGAGGCGCATTGCGCCCACCGCCGCGCGAGCCTGTTCTTTGGCCGCAACGAGGAATGCGGCCTGCGCTGCATCTATCACGGCTGGAAATACGGCGTCGACGGCAACTGCGTCGACATTCCATCCGAGCCCGAGGGCGCCGATCGGCTCAAGCCGCTGGCCAAGCGCGTGGCCTATCCCACCGCCGTGCGCGGCGGCGTGGTGTGGGTCTATATGGGGCCGCCATCCTTCGCGGCCGAGCTGCCGGAGTTCGAATGGTCGACGCTGCCGGAGCGCCAGCGCACCGCGACCAAGCGGCTTCAGTCCTGCAACTGGGCGCAGGCGGTCGAGGGCGGCATCGATTCCAGCCACGTCTCGTTCCTGCACAGCCGTACCGGCGCGGCTGTCAATCCGATGGTGGGACGCAATCCCTATCTCGGCTCCGATCGCCATCCGATCTTCGAGGTGAAGGAGAGTCCCTACGGCCTCCTCATCGCGGCGCGGCGCAATGCCCAGGACACCAGCTACTACTGGCGCATCACCCAGTTCCTGCTGCCGTTCTTCCAGATGATTCCGCCGGTGCTCGAAAGCCCCGATTCGCGCAATGCAAGCTATAGCGGCCATGCCTGGGTTCCGATCGACGACGAGCACACCTGGACCTGGACCTTCAGCGCCAATCCGCACCGCGCCTATACCGATCAGGAATATGACTGGTTCGGCGGCCCCGAAGGCGTGTGGGGACCGATCGACGCGAACTACATGCCGCTGCGCAACAAGAGCAACGACTACGGCATCGACCGGGTGGCGCAGAAGAACGGCCTCTATCCGGGGATCGAGGGCATTCCCAACCAGGATGCGGCGGTGCAGGAGAGCATGGGTGCGATCGTCGATCGCAGCCGCGAGGTGCTCGGCCATTCCGACCGCGCCATCGTCGCGTTCCGCCGCATGATCCTGCGCATGGCCGACGACCTCGAGCGCGGCGTGGAGCCCGAAGCGGCGCGCCACGGCGATTGGTACAATGTCCGCTCCGCCTCGATCGTGCTCGACCGCAAGGTTCCGTTCCAGGAAGGCGCGGCCGCGCTGCTCGTGGGGACAAGACGCGGGGCAACCGTGTCATAGCGCTCAACGCCGGGCGAGGGAGGCGGCGATGGCTGCAGTGGACCGGATCGATGTCGCCGAGGTGATCGACCGGCGCACGGTCTCGTGGTACCAGATCGGCATCATCATCCTGTGCATGTCGGTCTCGCTCTGCGACGGCTTCGACCTCCAGGCGATCTCCTATATCGGCGCCAGCATCCGCGAGGAATTCCACCTGCCGCTGGCGGCGATGGGGCCGCTGTTCTCGGCCGGGCTCGTGGGCATGATGATCGGCAATCTCGTGCTGGGACCGTTGGCCGATCTCATCGGCCGGCGCGTGGTGATCATCGGCTCGGTCTTCATCTTCGCGTTCTTCACGCTCGTCACGGCGCTGGCGTCCTCGGTCGACGAGATCATGATCTTGCGGGTGCTCGCCGGCATCGGCATCGGCAGCGTGCTTGGCAACGGTCCGGCAATGATCGTCGAGCTGTGTCCGCGCCGGCGCCAGAAGACCATCCTTGCCTTGAGCTCGCTCGGCTTCGTTGGCGGCGCGACGCTGGCGGGTGTCGCCTCCGCCCTGCTGCTGCCGAGCTTCGCCTGGCGCGCGATCTTCCTGGTGGGCGGCCTGGTGCCGCTGGTGCTGGGCTGCCTGCTCTTCGCCTGGCTGCCGGAATTGCTGCGCTTCCTCGCCATCCGCGCGAGCCGGGTCGCCGGCGGGACGCGGGCGCGCGCGCGGCTGGTGGCATCGCTGCGCCACATCGATCCCGGCCTCGACATCGATGCGCACACCCAATTCGTCTCGCACGAGGGTGAGGGCAAGGGCATTCCGGTCAAACATCTTCTGACCGAGCGGCGCGCCTATGTCACGATCCCGCTATGGGTGATCTCGTTCTTCGTCCTCCTCGACCTCTTCCTGCTGGTTAACTGGATGCCGGTGCTGGCGCGCACGGCGGGATCGAGCCTGCGCCAGGCGGTGCTGCTGCCGACCTTCTTCCAGGCCGGCGGCGTCTGCGGCGGGATGCTCGCGGGCTATCTCATGGATCGCGCCCGCAACTTCTATCTCGTCAATGCCGGCTATGCCGCCTTGGCCGGCCTCTCGATCGCGCTCATGGCGATGGCCGGCCTTAATCCGGCGCTGATCCTGCCGGCGTGCTTTGCCGCGGGGTTCGGTACCATTGGCAGCCAGGGCTGCGCGGTCGCCGCTGCGGCGACCGCCTATCCCACGTATGCCCGCTCCAGCGGCACCGGCTGGGTCTTCGGCATCGGTCGCTTCGGCTCCTTCGTCGGGCCGCTCTTGGGCGGCACGCTGGCGCTGCTGCACTGGAACATCGCGTCGCTCTTCTACGTGGCGATCGTGCCGATGGCGGTGGCGCTTGCGGCGGCGCTGTTCCTGGCCTATGTCGCGCGGCCGGCGCTGCATCGCGACAGCGCCGCGCCCGAACCGGCCTTCGCCATTCCGGGCAAGCGCTGATCGGCAGCCACGGGAGAAGCGGTTCCATGTCGGATTTCGTCGCCACCCATCGGATCACGCATGAGGCCTCGCGCAAGATGCTCGATGCCGGCATTGCCAAGGCGACGGAGATGGGCACGCCGGTGAGCCTCGCCGTCGTCGATGCCAGCGGCGGGCTGCTCGCTTTCCTGCGCATGGACGGGGCGCGTTTCTTTTCCGGGCGTGCGACGATCAAGAAGGCGATCACCGCCGCCTCGCAAAAGCAGGCGACGGGATATTTCCCGCGTGAGGGCGAAGTCAGCATGCAGATCCGCATGGACGGCGACTTCACCAACGTGCCCGGCGGATTTCCCATCGTCGTCGCCGGCGAGGTGGTGGGCGGCGTCGGCGCCGGCGGCGCCAAGATCGAGCAGGATGTGGTGATCGCCCAGGCCGCGCTCGCCGCACTCGGCCTGAAATAGCGGCGCTAGGACGCCAGCATCGGGTAATCGATATAGCCCTTGGCGCCCCCGTTGTAGAAACTCGCCTCGTCCGGCGGATTGAGCGACGCGCCGCGGCGGAACCGCTCCGGCAGGTCGGGGTTGGCGATCATCAGCGCGGCAAAAGCGACCAGATCGCAGGCACCGGCTGCGATCACCGCGTTCGCGCTGTCGCGGTCATAGCCGCCATTGAGGATCAGGGGTCCGCGAAAGGCGCGGCGGATGAGCGGCGCAAGCGGCGCCATCCCCGGCGGCGGCGACTGGCGCAGGCCCGGCGTGCCCGCTTCGATGAGATGGAGATAGGCAAGGCCAAGCTCGTTGAGCGCGCCCGCGGCGTGGCCGAAGGTCGCCGCCGGGTTGGAATTGGCGATGCCGTCGCCGCGCGCGTGCGGCGACAGGCGCACCCCGACGCGGTCGGCACCGAACACGCCGATCACCTCTTGCACGACCTCGAGCAGAAGCCGCGCGCGGTTGGCGGGGCTGCCGCCATAGCGATCGGTGCGCCGGTTGGTGCCGTCGCGTAGGAACTGGTCGAGGAGATAGGCATTGGCGCCGTGCACCTCGACACCGTCCATACCGGCCTCGCGCGCCTGCACGGCGGCGTGGCGAAACTCCTGGACGATGCCGGGAATCTCGTCGGTCGCGAGCGCCCGCGGCGTCGCGAAAGGCGTCGGCCCGTTCACCCCCGCGACTTCGCCTTGCGCCGCGATCGCCGAGGGTGCCACCGGAACGGTGCCCGCGGGCATGCGCGACGGATCGGACTTGCGGCCGAGATGATAAAGCTGCTGGACGATGATGCCGCGCTTGGCATGCACGGCTTCGGCGACGCCGCGCCAGCCCGCCTGATGCCGCGGCGTGAACATCGCCGACGCCCCGGGGCGGCCCACGCTCAGCGGCGAGACGCTCGAGGCTTCGGTGACGATGAGGCCGACATGAGCGCGCTGGGCATAGTATTCGGCGACCATCGCCGTCGGCGCGCGGTCCTGGTCCGAGCGCGCCCGCGCCATCGGCGCCATGACGATGCGGCTCCGGAGCGCCCAGGCGCCCACGCGTACAGGGGTCAGCAACTGCATGAAATACTCGTCCTATGCTATTGTGATTACGAGTTTATAGGCTGGGCGACGGGCAGGGAAGGGGCGGGCTGCGGCGGCTGACGCGAGGGCATTTGCGGCCAGCGCACGAGTGCCGCCCTGCCGGCCTCGGTCAGCGCATAGACGCCGCGTTCGATCCGTATGAACCAGCCATAGACATTGTGCAGCAGGATCTTCGGCGCGTCGGGAGTGGCGGGCTTCAGATCCCGCACCCGACGCGGCCCGTCCTCGAGCGCGGCCGCACAGGCCAGGGCATCCTGGCGATAGGCGGTCATGATCGGCGCGCGCGTGCTGCCGCCGGCGGCGGGATCGCCGCGGCGGCGCCGATGCTCCTCGACCAGTGCGGAGCGGCGCCGGTTGTCGCGGCGCGGCCGCCATGGTCCGGGCTCGACGAGGACCTCGACGTGGCCGGCCTTGGAGACGCCGAGGAGCCCGAAGCCCAGCAGCCGGCACAGCTTGCGCACCCGCGCATCGCGCTCGCGCCCGCGAGTTGTCTGGCGCACCGCGAGCCAGATCTCATCGCACGCGGCGGTGCGATCGACCGCTTGCAGCACCAGCTCCAGCGTGAAGCTGAGCTTCAATTCGGTGACGACGACAACGGGGACATCGCCTTTGAGCGCCACGATATCGCAGCCGCGCACCTCGCCCTTGACCTCGAAGCCCAGTCTTTCGAGAAACCGTTTGACCGGCGGATAAAGGGACGTTTCGCTCATGGTGCTTGCTTGACGGTTGCCATAGACCGCCCCGTGCCCGTCCTACGCAACAGTTTTCAAGCGACTCGTGCGGCTGTAGCATGGGTCATGCTGGGGCGATCGCGCGCCTTGCAGGAGAATCCGTGATGGTAGCTTGCCTTTCTCCCAACGGCCCGACCGCCTATCGCACGGCCGCGGCGCCGCTCAGGCTCTTCGTCGGCGCCCTTGGCGGCGTGAGCCAGCTGGAACGCGCCAATCCCGCCGCGCCGTGGCGCATCGCCGCCCGCGCGCTCGAGGGCAAGCACATCAGCGCGATGATGGCCGACCCCGATGGCGCCTGGGTCGTCGCGGGCAGCCATGACGGCGGGCTCTATGTCAGCACCGACGGCGGCGCGACGTGGGAGCCGCGGAACACGGGCCTGTCGCTCGAGAATGTGTTCTCGCTGACGAGCGCCGGCCCGGCCGATGCGCCCACCTTTCTGCTCGGCACCGATCCGGTGGGGGCGTTCCGCAGCCGCGATCTCGGGCGCACCTGGCACGAGCTGGCGACCTTGCGCGCTGTGCCGGGACAGCAGAAATGGACCTTCCCGGGACCGCCGCACCGGCCCCACGCCAAGTCGCTCGCCGTCGATCCGCGCGACGAGGCCACGATCTACCTCGCGGTCGAGCAAGGCGGCCTCTTCAAGACCACCGATGGCGGCGCCAGTTGGCGCGAGCTCGACAGCTATTACAAGCCGGACGATGTCTGGTACCGCGACATCCATCGCGTCGTGCCGGTCGAGAGCAACCCCGACCGGCTCTACATGACCACCGGGGTCGGTCTTTATGCGAGCGCCGATGCGGGCGAGAGCTGGGAGCATCTGACCGGCCCCGATTTCCGCATCGGCTATCCCGATCATCTCGTGGTCGCGCCCGACGATGCGCGGATCATCTACATGAGCGGTGCGGGCCGCGATCCCACGACGTGGCGGCGCTCGCATTATGCCGACGCGACGGTGCTGCGCAGCGGCGATGGCGGCCGCACCTGGGCGCTGGCCGATCACGGCCTGCCCGCGAGCCGGCGCGCCAATATCGAGGCGATGAGCATGGTCTGCCACCCCGGCGGCTTCAGCCTCTTCGTCGGCAACACCGACGGCGAGGTGTTCACGAGCGAGGATGGCGGCGCGAGCTGGACCGCGATCGCGCGCGTCAGCCCGATTTCCAAGCTTCATCACTTCCGACTGGTCGAGGATACCGCCGGCGCGTCGCCCGCCTGAGCGCGCGGCGCCTTCCATCGCGGCAAGCAAGGGGGAAAGCATGCCTGTCGTCCGGATCGATACCAAGGATCTGATCGATCGCAATCCGTTCGGCGCCTATCAGGTCTGGGTCTTCCTGCTGTGCTTTCTCGCCGCCACCGTCGACGGCTATGACGTGCAGATCATTGGCGTCGCCGTGCCGGGCATCCGGGAATCGCTGCACTTGCAGCCGGCGATGATCGGCGTCATCCTGACCGCCGGGCAGATCGGCGTCATGCTCGGCGCGTTCTGCCTCGGGCCGGTCGCCGACCGCGTCGGGCGCAAGCGCATGCTCATCGCCACCGCGCTCATCTTCGGCATCTTCTCGTTCCTGACCGCCTTCGCCGACACCGTCCAGGAGCTGATCGCGCTGCGCATTCTCGCCGGGCTCGGCATGGGCGGCATCGTTCCGTCCGCCATGGCCTATGGCGCCGAATATGCGCCGCGGCGGCTCGCCGCCACCATCACCGCGCTCGTTTGGATGGCGCTGCCGGTGGGCGGAATGATCGCGGGCTTCAGCGCGGTCTGGCTGCTGCCGGCCTTCGGCTGGCAGTCGCTGTTCATCGTCGCGGGCATTCTGCCGCTCGTGCTGGCGGTGCTCCTCGCGCTGTTCATGCCGGAATTGCTGGCGTTCCTGAGCGCGCGCGGCGGCGACCAGGCGCGGATGCGCAAGATCGCCGTGCGCATCGCCCCGGCACTGGCGGCAACCCCGGAGATCGAGCTCTACCGCGCCGAGGAAAAGCTGCCGGGCGTGCCCTTGAAGCACCTCTTCACCGAGGGGCGCGCGGCCGGGACCATCTTGTTGTGGCTCATCTTCTTCCTCAGCTTCTTCCTGATGATCTTCTTCATCTCGTGGGTCCCGTCCTTCGTGCGCACGGCCACCGGATCGACCTCTGCGGTCGGCACCTCGCTGGCGATGTGGAACATCGGCAGCCTGATCGCGACGGCGCTGGTCGGCCGCCTCATCGACAAGTTCGGCTATTACCGCATCCTGCCGGGCGCCTTCGTCGTGATCGCGCTGGGGATGTGGATGCTGGGCTGGTCGCTGGGTGCTGAGCTCGGCATCGTGACGCTGCTCGTCGCCTTCGTCGGGTTCTTCGCCGGCGGCAGCAATTCCGGGCTCATGGCGCTGGCGTCCAACTCCTACCCGGTGGCGATCCGCTCGACCGGCGTGGGTGCGGCCTATTCGATCGGCGGGCGCACCGGGGCGCTGGTCGGGCCGATGCTCGGTGCGATGCTGCTGCAGTTCGGATGGAGCGCGAGCACGATCTGCTATGTCATGGGCACGCCCATGCTGCTGGGCGCGATCGTGCTCCTGCTCTTACGGCGCCAGGCTCATTTCCGCCACGAGCCGGAAGCGGTGCCGGCCGCCGTCCGGGAGCCGGCGCGCGCCTGAGCCGCGCTTCAGCGCCAGTCGTCGATCTTGATCGAGGCGCGGTGCTTGGCGCCCATGATCTGCCAGTAGCCGTTGGTCTCGCCGCCGACCACGACGACGTTGATGTCTTTTTCCTGGAAGATCGGGATGAGCTCGTCGGGCGCCGCCTTTAGCTTCGAGGCCATCGGCTCCTCGCCGAAGGTCGCCCAGGGATAGACGTAGTTCTGCACGAGCTGCAGATCCCAGTACCGGCCCGCCGGCATCTGCGCCGTCTCGAAGATCCAGCGGACCAGCTTCTCCTTGGTGTCGAAGCCGCCGCGGTCGATGAACTGGCGCGCCGTGATGGGGTCGAGCAGCAGGCACGGCGCCGTATTGGCGTCGGTCCCCAGCAGCATGTCCCGCACATGCTCGCGCCAGTAGTTCTGGCGCAGGCCCAGGCAGAACGTGGTGGAGCGGCAGCCGTAGAAGATGCTGACGACGTCTGTCTTCCGGCTTGAAGCCCTTCTGCACGTGGAGCGGCGCCCACGGGCTGCGCTCCTCGTTCTCGGCGAAGGTGACGTTGTTGTAGGTATAGTTGTTGCCCTGCGAGCCCATGAAGGTCTCGCCCGGCACCGACCCGCCCTGCAGGTTCTGCGACAGCAGGCCGTAGGCCCGGCCGATGGTCGCGTTGGCGTGGTTGTAGGGGCCGAGCGCGCCGATGCCGCAATTCATGCCGATGTCGTGGCGGATCGGCCCGTTGACCACCACCATCGGCCGAACCCGAGCTCGACGTGCTCATCCGCGCCGACACGCCCGAGGCGGCGAGCGCGAGGATGACCGGAAAATATTCCGGCTTTGCCCCCGCCATGACCGCGTTCACCGCGACCTTTTCGACCGTGTACTCCCAGAGGCCGCGATTGGCGGTGGGCTGCATGTGGCCGACGACCTCGTCAGGCTTATGGCTCGTCTGCGCCAGCATCGCCGCCACGCGGTCTTCCGTCGGCAGGACGATGGGCAGCTTGTCCGTCCAGTTGTTGTCGAGGAAGAGGCGGTGGAGATTGTCCTCGGTATCGGGCTCGACGACGCGCGGCGTCGAGCGCTCATACTCCGGCATGGGCTTCGCGCAGCGCGGTGGTGAGGGCGGCGATGACTTCCTGCATCACCGGCTCGCCGGTGACGGGGTCCTTGCCGTTGACATAGTCGCGCAGCTCCGCCGCCGTCTTGCCCATGACCGGCTGCGGCACGAAGGCGCGGGGCGCTTCGGGCAGTCCCGCCATCTTCGTCACCGACTGCACCACCTTGACGAATTTCTCGGTGTGGAGCGCCACCGTCGGCACGCCGTATTTCGCGTCGATGGTGATGGCGTGCGTGGCGACCGCCGGGGCGCAGGTGCTGCAATGGCCGACGCCGATGATCGCGGCATCGCCATGCGCCTTGATCTCTTCCCACGTCTTGGGGTCGTCGTGGCCGTAATAGGCCGACAGTGACACGATCCGCGTGGTGACGGAGGGCATGTGCTCGCCAAACCAGGCCTGGACCTGCTTCAGCAGCTCGATCGAATTGTCGAAGCGGCAATCGACCAGATAGATCGTCTTGCCGTCGAGGGTCTCCAGCCGCGGCGCCGCGGTCTTCTTCGCGATCTTCGGCGGATAGCCGACGGGATTGAGGACGGTGATCCTGGCGTCATTCCTCAGCATCGGCGAAATCTGGTTCATGGCTTTGACCCTTCGTCTGCGCGGATCGAACTCAGGTGCGGCAGCGCGGTAATCCCGCTAGTCTTGGGCAACGACGCGCATGGAACGCGCATGTTAATTGGGGACCGGCCAGGGCGCAACAAGGCCGCAAGGCCGGCCCGGGCCAGAGGGAGGCGGAAATGAGGAGAGCCGTGACCGCGCCGGTCGATCGCCGCACCGTGCTTGGCGGTGTGGCGGCGGCCGGGGCCGCGCTGCTGCTGCCGCGGGGCGCGGGCGCCGAGGCGCCGCCGCGCAAGGGCGGGGTGTTGCGCTGGGCCCAGCCCAACAATCCCGCGAGCCTCGATCCCATGACCGGCCGCACGGCGGCGGAATTCACCATACTTTATGCGCTTTATGACGGGCTCATCGATTTCGATGCCAAAACGCTCGATCTCAAGCCCGGCCTTGCCAAGTCGTGGCGCTTCACCGACGCCACCACGCTTGCGCTCGACCTGGTCGAGGATGCGGTCTTCCATGACGGCACGCCCTTCGATGCCGCGGCCGTGAAGTTCAACCTCGACCGCTACCGCACCGACCCGCGCTCCAACGTCAAGGCGGACATCTCGACCGTGACCGCGGTGGAGGTCACGGGCAAATACGGCGTCGCCCTGCATCTCAGCCGGCCGAATGCGGCCTTGCCGGCGATCCTGACCGACCGGGTCGGCCTGATGGTGTCGCCGACGGCGATCTCGACCAAGGGGCCCAATCTCGACCGCAAGCCGGTGGGGACGGGGCCGTGGCAGCTCGTGAGCTGGCAGGACAACGACCGCATCATCGTTTCCCGCAACGAGAAATACTGGAAGCCGGGCCTGCCCTATCTCGATGGCTTCAACATGCAGATCATCTCCGAGCCCGCGACCGGCTTGCGCTCGCTCATGGCCGGCGAGAACGATCTCGCCACTAATCTCGGGCCACAGCAGAAGCTGGTGGCCGAGCGCAGCGGCCGGCTTGTCACCCAGATCGGCCGCTCCATGGGCATGGTCGGGATCTATCTCAATTACGGCCGGCCGCCGCTCGACGATCTGCGCGTCCGCCAGGCGCTCAACTATGCCGTCAACCGTGATGATCTCAACAAGGCGATCGCATTGGGCCTCGACGAGCCCTCGAGCGCCATCCTGCCGCGCGAGCATTGGGCCTGCGACCCCGCGACCGCCAGCTATTACACCCACGACATCGACCGCGCGAAGAAGTTGCTGGCGGACGCGGGACATCCCAACGGCATCGACATCCCCATGGTCGGCTGGTCCGACCAGCTTTCGATGCAGCGCCAGGAGGTGATGGTCACCCAGCTTGCCCAGGCCGGCATCCGCATCAAGCTCACGCCCGCCTCGCCCAGCGAAAGCTCCACCCTGTTCTTCGGCCCCGCCAAGAAGGGCGCGGGACGCATGTCCCTGATCGCGGGCCGGCCGGACCCGAGCCAGGAATACGACAACCTCTTCAGCAAGGACGCCTATTTCAACGCCGGCGGGGTCGAGCTGCCGGGCTATCGCGAGCTTCTCGACGCCACCATGAACGTGACCGAGCAGGGCGCGCGCAAGGAAGCCTTTGCCAAGCTGCAGCGCTTCGAGATCGAGCACGCGCTGATGGTGACGCTGCTGTTCAACACCAACGTGATCGCGTGCCAGCCCAAGGTGAAGAATTTCGTCTGGGGTCTCATCGACAAGCCGAAGCTGACGGAGGTGTGGCTCGCCGCGTGAGCGCGCGCCGCTGCGAACGATGACGCAGGCGCCCGGACCCCGCGCAGGGCAGAACATGGTGCCGGCAACGGACGAGGCGCTCATCGCGGTGCGCGGGCTCGGCATGGCCTTTCCCGCCGGCCGCGGCTGGGCGCGCGTGGTGAACGGCGTCTCCTTCGCCGTACGCGCCGGCGAGACGGTCGGCATCGTCGGCGAAAGCGGCTGCGGCAAGACCGTCACGGCGCTGGCCATTCTCGGGCTGCTGCCGCGCCAGGCCTGCCGCATCGACGGCGAGATCATGTTCGAGGGGCGCAATCTCGTCGGCATCGACGAGCCCACCCTGCGCGGCATCCGCGGCCGGCGCATCGCCATGGTGTTCCAGGAGCCGATGAGCGCACTCGACCCCGTCTTCACCGTGGGCGCGCAGATCGGTGAGACCGTGCGCAGCCACTTCCGCCTGTCGCACAAGGCCGCGCGCGAGCGCGCGGTCGAGGCGCTGGCCGCGGTCGGCATTCCCTCGCCGCGCCAGTGCGTCGATCAGTACCCGCAGAGCCTGTCGGGCGGCATGCGTCAGCGCGTGATGATCGCCATGGCGCTAGTGTGCGAGCCGCGGCTCCTCATCGCCGACGAGCCTACTACCGCGCTCGACGTGACCGTGCAGGCGCAGATCGTCGAGCTGCTGCTCACGCTTGCCGCGCGCCACGGCTCGGCGCTTTTGTTCATCACCCACAATATCGGCCTCGTCGCCGAGAACTGCGCGCGCATGCTGACCATGTACGCCGGCGAGGTGGTGGAGGACGGGCGGGTGGACGAGGTGCTGGCGCGGCCGTTCCATCCCTACACCTCGGGCCTGTTGCGCTCGCTGCCGCGGCTCAGCCCGCGCAAGACGGTGCTGCCGTCGATCCCGGGACGGGTGCCGGCGCCGGCGGCCATGCCCGAGGGCTGCCGTTTCGCGCCGCGCTGCCCCCATGCCGAGCCGCGTTGCCTAGCGCCGCAGAGCCTCGAGGCGGCGGGCGACCGCCGCATCCGCTGCTGCCGCCACGACGCGCTGATCCTGCCGGGAGCCGCGGCGTGATCCCGCCAGCGGTTGTGGCCGTCGAGGATGTGGCCGTGTGGTTCTCGGGCCGGCGCCGCGGCGAGGTCGTCAAGGCGGTGGACGGGGTGAGCTTCGCGGTCAGCGAAGGTGAGACCTTCGGCATCATCGGCGAATCGGGCTCGGGCAAATCGACGCTGGGACGTGCGCTCGTCGGCCTGACCCGGCCGAGCGCGGGTCGCATTCTGCACGAGGGCGCCGATACGGGCATGCTGTCGCCGCGGGCGCTGCGCGCCCATCGCCGTCGCTATCAGATCGTGTTCCAGGACCCCAACGCCGCGCTCGATCCGCGCATGACCATTCTCGCCAGCGTGCGCGAGCCGCTCGACATCGCCGGCATCGGCAGCACCGCCGAACGCGACCGCCGCGCGCTGGCGCTCCTCGACCGGGTGACGCTCGCGGGCGATGTCGTGCACCGCTATCCGCACGAGCTTTCCGGCGGGCAGAAGCAGCGCGCCAACATCGCCCGCGCCCTCGTCCTCCACCCGCGCCTCATCGTGTGCGACGAGGTGGTGGCGGCGCTCGACGTGTCGATCCAGGCGGAGATCCTCAATCTCTTCGCCGAGCTGCAGCGCGAGCTTGGACTCACCTGCGTCTTCATCACCCATGATCTGAGCGTGGTCGCGCATGTGAGCGACCGCATCGCCGTCATGTATTTCGGCCAGCTCATGGAGCTCGGCCCCGCCGCGGCGCTGATGCAGGCACCGCTCCATCCCTATACCGAGGCGCTGCTGTCGGCTGAGCCGGTGCCGCTGCCGCTGAGCCACCGGCAGCGCGACCGCATCATCCTCGCCGGCGAAATTCCGAGCGCGTTCGCGCCGCCGTCGGGCTGCCGCTTCCACACGCGCTGCCCGCGCGCGACCGAGCTGTGTTCGGCGCGTGTGCCCGTCTGGCGCGAGGCGGCGCCGGAGCGCTGGGTCGCCTGCCACTTCGCCGCACCGGCCGAGGCCGCGCCGTGAACGCGAAGCTCGTGGCGCTCATCGGCGCCCGCATCTGGCATCTCCTGCCGGTGATGGTGCTGGCGACCTTCGTCGTGTTCTCGCTGTTGCAGCTCGTGCCGGGCGATCCCGCGGTGACGCTGGCCGGGGATTCCCCGACGCCGGCGCGCATCGCTGAGATCCGCCAGCTCTACGGCCTCGACCGGCCGTTCCTGCTGCAATATCTGACGTGGCTGTGGCATGCCTGCCATGGCGATCTCGGCCATTCGCTGCTGTCGAGCGAGGACGTGCTGCATCTGGTGCTCGACCGCCTGCCCAACTCGCTGCTCATCGCGATCTGCGCGCTCGCGCTCTCCGCGGCGGTGGGGATTCCGCTGGGGGTGGCGGCGGCGACCCATGTCGGCGGGCGGGTCGATGCGTTCGTCACGGGGTTCGTGTCGCTGGGTGTCGCCTTGCCGAGCTTCTGGCTGGCGATGATCCTGGTGGCGAATTTCTCGCTGCGCCTGCCGTGGTTCCCGGCGACCGGATCGGTGGCGTTCAGCGGCGATCCCGTGGCGGCTCTCCACCATGCCATCCTGCCGGCGGTGGCGCTGGCCGCGGGCGGGGCGGCGGAGCTGGCGCGGCTACTGCGCAGCGCGCTCATCGAAGTGCTGGCGTCGCAATACATGCGCACCTTGCGCGCCAAGGGGCTGGCGCCGGCGGCGATCCTGTGGCGGCACGCCCTCAAGAACGTCAGCGTCACGCTGCTGACGATCCTCGGGCTTTTGGTCAACCGCCTCTTCGCCGGCGCTGTCGTGATCGAGGCGGTGTTCGCGATCCCCGGGATCGGCAGCCTCGTCGCCTATTCCGCCATCAACAAGGATTTCCCGGTGGTGCAGGGGGTGGTGCTGGTCCTCGTCGTCATTGTGCTCCTGGTCAACCTGGTGGTGGACGTGCTGAGCGTCATCCTCGATCCCAGGGTAGCCGAGCCGTGAGCGACGCGGCGGTCCTGCGGCGCTCGTCCATCGGCGCCGTGGCGCGGTGGCTGCGCCATGACCGGCGCGCGGCGCTCAGCCTGGGGTATCTCTGCCTGCTGCTTCTCGTCTCGCTCTTCGCCGGCGTCATCGCGCCCTATTCGCCGACCGCGCAAGACGTCAACGCACTGCTGCTGCCGCCGAGTGCGGCCCATCTTCTCGGCACCGACGATCTCGGCCGCGATGTCCTGAGCCGGCTCATCTGGGGCACCGCCAACAGCCTCTATGCCACCTTCCTCGCGGTCGGCGTCAGCGTCGTCATCGGCGTGCCCGCGGGGCTGGTGATCGGATTTTTCGGCGGCTGGGTCGATGCGGTGGCGAGCCGGGTGATCGACACGCTCCTGTCGTTTCCGGCGATCGTGCTGGCGATCGCTGTCACCGGCGCGCTCGGCATCGGCCTTACCAACGCCATGCTGTCGGTCGGGATCGTGTTCTCGCCCGGTCTCGCGCGGCTGGTGCGCGCCCAGACGCTGGTCGTGCGCAATGCGCTCTATGTCGATGCGGCGCGCGGCTTCGGCGCCGGCCCGTTCTATATCATCGGCCGTCACATCATGCCCAACGCGATGCAGCCGGTGATCGTGCAGGTCACGCTGCTGCTGGCGATCGGGCTCCTGGCCGAAAGCGCGCTCAGCTTTCTGTCGCTCGGCGTGCAGCCACCGGCGGCGAGCTGGGGCGGGATGCTGGCGCGCGCCTACAACTACATCGAGATCGCGCCGGAACAGATGTACGCGCCCGGCACTGCCATTCTTCTGACCGCGCTCGCCTTCAACGCCTTGGGCGAGTCGCTACGCGCGGCGCTCGATCCGACCCTGCGCCGGCGCGCGTGAGCAGGCGCTATCGCTTGCGATAGGTTGCCACCGCTGTCTCGTCGATGGCAATGCCGAGGCCGGGGGCAGTCGGAACGGGAATCTTGCCGTGAACCGGCGCGAGCGGGCGCGTCACCAGCGCGTCCCTGAGCGGGTTCTCGCTGACATCGTATTCGACCAGCATCGGGTAGGGCACGTGGTCGGTGTGCGGCGAGACCGGCAGGCTGGCCGCGAAATGCACCGTGGCTGCGACCGCGATGGCGCTCCCCCAGCACGGCGGCGAGACGCGGAGATTGTGGAGGCGCGCAATGAGCGCCGCGGCCTTGGCCTCGCCGAAGCCGCCGCACGAGATGATCGCGGGCTGCACGATGTCGAGCGCGCGCGCCTCGATGAGGCGGGTAAAATCATGCGCGCCGTAATGCGCCTCGCCGGCCGAGATCGGCACGGGCGAGCGGCGCCTCAGCTCGGCATAGCCCGCGACATCCCACGGCGGCAGCGGCTCTTCGCACCAGTGAATGTTGAACGGCGCGATCCGCGCGAGACTATCAAGCGCGATGTCCACGGTATAATTGCCGTTGATGTCGACCATCAGCAGCACATCGTCGCCCAGGACCTCGCGCGCGGTGCGGACGCGATCGAGGTCGGAGGCCGGCCCGGCGCCGATCTTGATCTTCACGCCGGCAAAGCCGGCATCCTTGATCCGCGCGAGCTGCGCCGCGATGCCGTTGGCGGGATCGTCGGTGAAATAGCCGGTGGTGGCATAGCAGGGCAGGTGGTCCGCCGCCCGCCCGCCCAAGAGATCGTGCACCGGCAGCCGCAGCGTCTTGCCCATGGCGTCGAGGACGGCGATGTTGATGCCGCCGAGCGCCGAGGTCAGATGGTTCTGCACGCCGAAATGATAGAGCTTGTTGGCGACGTGGCTCGCGACGAGCTCGAAATCATAGAGGCTGCGGCCGATGAAGAACGGGGCGAGCACGCCGATATAGGCGCCGATCGCCTCGAGCGGCCCGGCCGCGTCGCCGATCCCGACCACGCCGCCGTCGGTCGCAACCTGGATGAGGGCGCAAGCGCGCAGGCGGTTGAGGCCACGCGCGGTGCCGTAGGCATGCCCCGGCGCCAGCGCGAATTCGAGCGGCGTCATCGTGATATGCGTGATCTTGGGCATTGGTGCCGGCCCTTCAATCGATGCGGTGGCGGGCGATCACCCGCTCGTCGACGGTGATGCCGAGACCTGGCCCCTGCGGCACCGCCATGCGGCCGCCGGGCGCATCGACGGCGTCGCCGAGCGGGCTCGCGGCGAGATCGCAGTAGAACCGCTCGCAATAGATATCCTCGCCCGCGGCGGCGATGGCATGCACCGTGGCGATGAGGCCGGGTCCGAAATAGGGCGAATGCGGCGCCACCGTGACGCCACGGGCGCGCGCCAGCGCCATCACCTTCACCAGCTCGCTGACGCCGCCGATCTTGGTGACGCTGGGCTGGATGATGTCGACCGCCGCCTTGTCCAGCATGCACTGCGCCTCGGCGAGGCTGCCGAGATTCTCGCCGCCCGCGATCGGCATGCCCGCTTCCCGGCGCAGGCGGGCGAGCGCGTCGAAATCGTTGGGCGGAGCGATCGGCTCTTCGAGCCACCACAGCTTGTAAGGCGCGAACTGCCGCGCCATCGCCAACGCGCCCGCGAAATCCCAGGCGCAGTTGGTATCCACCATAAGAGCGACATCCGCCCCGAGGACGCCCCGCGCCGCGGCGACCGTTTCCGCCGTGATCTCGTGCAGCTTGATCCGGCGATAGCCGCGCGCCAGCGCCGCGGCGGCATTGCGCTCGACCAGCGCCGCCGTGCCATAGCGCAACAGGCTGGCATAGACCGGCACGTCGCGCCGCGCGCTGCCGCCCAAAAGCTGGTAGAGCGGGCGGCCTTCGATCTTGCCCTTGATGTCCCAGAGCGCGATGTCGAGGCCCGAAAGCGCGAAGCTGACAGGGCCGTTGTTCCCGAGGTTCTGGAGCCTGCGCCGCAAATCGCCCAAGAGCGCCGGCCCGTCGGCGGCATCGCGCCCGTTGGCCAAGGGCGCGACGAGGCGCGTGAGCGCGCTTGCCGTCACCGGCGATGCGGCAAAGCCAAACGCCTCGCCCCAGCCGATGATGCCCTCGTCGGTCTCCACGCGCACCAGGAGCGTGTCCATCGTCGGCCACTGCGCCGTCTTCGGCGCGCCATGCTCGTAGGGCAGCGCCACGAGAATGGGTTCGAGCCGCGTGATCTTCATCGCCGCGACCGCCCGTCGATGTCGTTCCAGAAGCGGACGCGCTCGGCGGCGGGATGCGCGCCGGCGCCGATCTGGTCGCCGAAATGCATGATGCGCGCGCCGTCTGCGTCGAAGCGCGGCCATCGCGGGTTACCGCCGTTGGGGTCGCCGGTAGCCGCGAAATTCACCCAGTACGCGGACATCGCGTCGGCGAGCGTGCGGTCGGCCGCCTGCCAGGGCCAGTCGCGCACCTCCAGGTGATCGAAGACGTACGGGATTTCCGCGGTGTGAAAGGCGCCGAGCGGGCGCGACGCATCGCCGCCGCCGGGCGCGAGCGGGCGCGGCGGCACGCGGCTGAAATGATAGTGATAACAGGGTGCGCGTCCCGTCCGCGCCTGCGTCGTGGCCCAGAGCCAGGTCTGCCAGGTGAAGTTCCGCTCGCCGGTGGCGCGGCGCGAGGCGGCTTCGGCCTCCGCATCGGTGGCGGCGGGATAAAGCTTCAGGAAGGACGCCGCGGCGGCACCGAACTCGGCCTCGGCATGCGCGCGGTGCGCGGCCAGGGTCGCCACGCCGGGCAGTGTCGCGCCTTCATCCGCCGTCGCTCCGGTGATGAGCGGCACATCGTTCTGGCGCCCCTGCGCGAAGATGTCGTAGGGGCTTGCCGGCAGCACATGGCCGTCGATGTTCGCCCACGCCGTGTCCCGGCTCAGCGCGCCCGCATCGGAGGAATCATAGACCGCGTTCAACCCGCCGCCGGGGCGTCCGAGCTGAACCTCCCGCGCCGGGCGTGCGCGCAGTTCCTCGATGCTGCCGGCACCCAAGGCGCGCACCAGGGCCGCGCCCGCGCGCTCGGCCGTCTCGAGCGTCGCCATGGAGCCTTCCAACGAGCCGCCGCTTTGGCCGATCGCGCGATGGAACGCGCCCGTGGCCAAGGGTGAGCTCATGTGGCAATGAACGCTGGTCGCCCCGACCGACTGGCCGAAGATCGTGACGCGGCCGGGATCGCCACCGAACGCGGCGATGTTGTGCTGCACCCACTGAAGCGCCGCGAGCTGGTCGAGGAGGCCGTAATTTCCCGAGGCGCGGTAGGGCGCTTCGCGGCTCAGTTCGGGATGGGCGAGAAAGCCCAGCCGTCCCAGGCGATAGTTCACGGTGACGACGACCACGCCGTGCCGCGCCAGCCGCGCGCCGTCGAAGATCGGCAAGGCGCCCGAGCCGACCGCGTAGGCGCCGCCGTGAAACCACACCATCACCGGCGTGCGCGCATCGGGCGCGGGTGCGGCGGTCCAGATGTTGAGATAAAGGCAATCCTCGCTTTCCGCCTCGGGCCCGAAATAGCCGATCGCCGTTGCCGGCCGTTCCGGCTGCACCGAACGTGGGCCGAAATGGTCGGCAGGCCGCACGCCGTCCCACCGCTCCGCCGCCTGCGGCGCGCGCCAACGCAGCGCGCCGGTCGGCGGCCTGGCATAGGGCACGCCCTTGAACACGCGTACCGTGCCGTCAAGGTCAAGCGTCCCCGCCAGGAGGCCGCTGGCAACCCGCACGGGATCGTTGCTGATGGCCATGGCTTCTCCTCACGCCGGCTGGTGGCGCCATCGCGCCGCCACTGAGCGAGGAGAGCGGCGCGCTGTCAAGCGGCGGCGTTAAGGCGCCCGCGGGGCGGCGGCGCGCTGGCGCGGACGCTTCGGCGCCGCCTTGACAACGCGGGGCGACGCGCGCGGGCGCGGTGCGGTATAGGCCGCCTCGTCCTCGGCGAGGTTCTGGATCGCGCGCAGCAGCGCGGGCCGGATGATCGCGACGTGGCCGGGCTCGATCCCGCGGAAGGCGACCGCGTTGACCTCTTCGGCGAGCGGTACGAGCTTGGCCTTGAGCGCCATCCCTATGGGCGTCAGCACTACGTAGACGTTCTTGCGATTGCCGGCGCGCTTCTTGCGCGTGACATAGCCCAGCCGTTCCAGCGCCTGCAACGCGACGGCGGTGGTCGATTCCATCACGCCGACGCGCTCGCTTAATTCGCGCTGGGTGAGCGCGTCCGATTCCCACAACACCCGCAGGAACGCCCAATGCCCGAACGAGACCGCATGCTCCGCGAGGCGAATCTGCAAGCCTCGCGCCAAGCCGCGCGCGGCATCGCGGATGAGATGCGCCAGGCGGTCGTTCGGCACCGCCTCCAGCCAGTGGCGCAGAACCGCCCGGCTTTCGCCGAGCGCGGTGGGGGTCTTGTGCGTGCTCACCCGGATTTGCGCTCGCTGACCATCGCGGCGCCGCCGCGTGAAAGACGGCTGGACAAGCGCGCCGCGACGGCAGTAAATACTTAGAGCCCTAAGCGTTTGGGGTCAAGGACGCCGTGACCGCACGGGGAGTTTAACGACCATGCTCACCGCCGAAGAGAATGAACTCCTCTGCCGTGTCGAGGGCGATGCCCCGATGGGGCGGATCATGCGCCGGCACTGGCTGCCCGCCTGCATGTCCGAAGAAGTCGCCGCGGCCGACGGCGCGCCGGTGCGCACGCGGCTTCTGGGCGAGGATCTCGTCGTTTTTCGCGACACCAGCGGCAAGCTCGGCATTCTCGGCGAACATTGCCCGCACCGCCAGGCCTCGCTCGCGTTCGGCCGCAACGAGGAAGGCGGGCTGCGCTGTCTCTATCACGGCTGGAAGTTCGACGCCGACGGCAAGGTCCTGGACATGAGCTGCGAGCCCGAAGGCAGCCGGCTCAAGGAGCATTTCCGGCACAAATCCTATCCGGTGGCGGAAGGCGGCGGCTTCGTGTGGGTCTATATGGGACCGCGCGAGACGATGCGTCCGTTCGAGGCGCCGGCCTGGGCACCGTCGCCGCACACCCGCATCAGCATCGTCAAGATGCACACCGCCTGCAACTGGGCGCAGGTGCTGGAGGGGTCGATCGATTCCGCGCACAGCTCGAGCCTCCATTCCACCAACATGCCGGCCATGGCGACCGATGGCGCCAAGGCGACGGACGCCGCCTGGCCCCGGCCGTCGCGCGACCGCGCGCCGCGCATCCAGATCGAGGAGACGAGCTTCGGCTTCCGCTACGTCGCGATCCGCAAGCCGATCATGAACGAGACGACGCACGATTACATCCGCATGACCCTGTTCATCGCGCCGTTCACCGTGCTGATCCCACCCAACGACCAGTACAACCTCGCGCAGATGCTGATCCCGATCGACGACGAGAACACGATGTTCCACTGGATGGCCTGGCACGAGACCAAGGGCATTTCGCAGGACGCTTGGCGCGAATTCTGCGGCGCGCGTGTCGGCATCGATCTCGATCAGAACTTCCGCAAGATCCGCACCCTCGACAACCGCTTCCTGCAGGACCGCGCCGCGATGCAGCGCGGCGATTTCACCGGTATCGCCGGCATCCCTGCGCAGGACATGGCGATGTGGGAGTCGATGGGCCGGATCGCCGACCGCAGCCATGATTATCTCGGCGCGAGCGATCTCGCGGTCGCGCATTTCCGCAAGCAGATGGTCGCAGCAGCCCACCACGTCGCCGCCGGCGGCCCGGCGATCGGCACCACCGATCCGCATGTGCCGCAAGTCCAGCTTGCGTCCTTTGAAGGCATGGTGGCGAAGGGCACGAACTGGCGCGGGCTCGGGCGCGCCGGTGAAAGCCACGCCACCGCCAGCGCGCCGGCGGCATAAGCCCCGCGCGGCACCCCCACGACATTGCAACGGCGGCGCTAAGGGCTAGATTGCACGCGCACGTTGCGGCGGCTTGGGGGCAGGGGAATGCCGGGTTACGACTACATCATCGTCGGGGCCGGATCGGCCGGCTGCGTGCTCGCCAACCGCCTGAGCGAGGATCAGGGCGCCAGAGTGCTGCTGCTGGAGGCGGGCGGGCGCGACTGGAATCCCTATATCCACATGCCGCTCGGCATGCGCCGGCTGGCGCCCCATCCGGCGCTCAACTGGGATTTGGTCACCGAGCCCGAGCCTAACTGCCACAACCGCGAGATCTTCGTCCCGCGCGGCAAGGTGCTGGGCGGCACCTCATCGATCAACGCGATGATCTATGCGCGCGGCCATCCGCTCGATTACGACCAATGGCGCCAGGCTGGGCTCACGGGCTGGGGCTATGGCGATGTCCTGCCCTATTTCAAGCGCGCGGAGAACAACTGGCGCGGCGAGGATGCCTATCACGGCGGATCGGGTCCGTTGCGGGTGTCGCGCGGCACGCGGCAAAATCCGCTGTGGGGCCTGTTCACCACCTCGGCGGCCAAGGCGGGGTTCAAGACCACCGCCGATTACAACGGCGCCGAGCCCGAAGGCATCGGCCCGCCCGATTTCACCATCGGCGGCGGGTGGCGCAATTCCACCGCACGCGCGTTCCTGCGCCCGGCGATGGGGCGGTCGAACCTCACGGTCGAGACCCGCGCGCTCGCCCATCGCGTCATCGTGAAAAGCGGCCGCGCGGTCGGCGTGGAGTACCGCCGCAACGGCGCCACCGTCACCGCCGAGGCCGCGCGCGAGGTCGTGCTGGCGGGCGGCACCTACAATTCGCCGCAGCTCCTGATGCTGTCAGGGATCGGTCCGGCGGACGAGTTGCGGGCGCTCGGCATCGCGCCCGTCCTCGATCGTCCCAGCGTCGGGCAGAACCTGCAGGAGCACGCCAACTGCGTCGTCACCTTCACGTTGAGCGAGCCCCTGTCGATCGTCGACGAGCTGCGCTGGGACCGCCTCACCGCGTCGGTTCTGCGGTGGGCCGTCTTTCGGCGCCGGGTCGGTGGCGACCATGCCGCTGCAATGCGCGTGCTTCGTGCGCACGCGGCAGGAGAGCGATCGGCCCGACATCGAGCTGCTGGTCAGCCCGGTCTCGCCCGACGCGCAAGCCGTGGTTCCCCGGCATCAAGAAGCCGATGGCGCATTGCTTCTCCAGCCGAATCGCGCTCCTCCATCCGCGCTCGCGCGGCCAGGTCAAACTGCGCTCCGCCGATCCCGCCGACCGGCCGCGCATCTTCTGGAACCTGTTCGCCGATCCGCTCGATCTGGAGACGCTGCGCGGCGGCCTCAAGACGGTGCGCGCGATCTTTGCCAACGAGCCGCTCAAGAGCGTCGTCGCCGACGAACTGAGCCCGGGCGCGCGCCATGCCAGCGATGCCGAGATCGACGAGTGGATTCGCGGCAACGGCCACACCGCGCACCATCCCGCCGGCACCTGCCGCATGGGCGCCGACGACGACGCGGTGGTCGACGCGGCGCTGCGCGTCCGGGGCATCGACGCGCTCCGGGTTGCCGATTGCTCGATCATGCCCAATGTCGTCGGCGCCAACACCAATGCGCCGACCATCATGATCGCCGAGAAAGCCGCCGATTACATTCGCGGCCGCGCGCCGCTGGCGTCCGCGCCGGTGTGAGCGAAGGCGGCGCCGCCGCTACCGGCAGCCGGGCTTGCCGTCGTCGTGGGCGAGCGTGAAGGGGCCGAGTTCGCGGCCGGCTTCCTTGATCCAGTCGAACTCGGCGACACGATCGAGCGGCAGCTTGGCGGCGATCTGCTTCTCGCTCAGTTCGAACGCTTCGAAGTCTTCAAGGCTCGCGGTGGGGATGACGCCCACCGGGTCGCTCGCCCCCCACTCGATCTTGTCGATGAGCGCCGGGTCATGGATGCTCGAATATTTGGCGAGGATGCGCACGACCTCGGCGCGGTTGGGCCCGAAATGGAATGCCTCGCAATATTCCCGCGTGCCCCGCAGCACCACCTTGAGGAAATTCCGCGCCGCCTGTTCGTGCGTCTTGGTCCAGTCGGTGTTCATCTGCCCCACCGCGATGAGCTCTGGCTTCGCGGTCAGGACGTCTTCGGGGTCGAGCCATTTGACCGCGAGGCCCTTGGCCGCCACGGCATCGGTGAGCGGCGGGATCAGCACGCCGACATCGATCGCCTTGTTCTGGAGCGCCGCCGTCATCGCGGAAAAGCCGATCGACTTGATGTCCGCGTCGGCGGTCGTCAGGCCGGCCAATTCGAGCACACGGCCGACCGCGTAATAGTCGCCGGTCGCCTTGCCGCTGATGGCGATGACGCGGCCTTTGAGATCGGCCGGCGTGCGGATCTTGTCCTTGAGGTCTGTGCGCACCATCAGATAGTGGAAGGATGGACTCACCGCGACGGTGAAGAACATCTTCACCGGCAGATTCTGCGCCATCGAGTTGAACATTGCGGCCGACACCGCGCCGCTGATGACCTGCACCCGGTTGGTGGCGAGCATCGCCTGCAGGTCGGAGCCGGACTCGATGTTGTCGAGCTCGACATCGAGCCCGAGATCGCGGAAAAATCCTTTTTCCTGCGCAATGAACAGGCCGGCCGTGGAAATCGACGGCACGATCGCGACGGTGATCGGCACCGGCGCCTGCGCCATCGCGGGCTGCGGCGCACCGGCCAACACGAATATACCGGCCGCGGCAACGAGACGATAGACCATCGCAATCATGGGCTTCCCCCTTCGCGGGCGTTATAGACGGCGCCCGCGGGCACTTCACCTCCTGCGTTCACCGGGCAAAGCTCGGCTTGGACGGCAGCCGCGTTTCGGTGTAGCGTCGGGGCGCGATAAACAAATGAGGGAGGAGGAAATGCGTGGTGCACTTCGGGCGTCGATTCTGCTGGGGTCTGCGCTCATGTTGGCGGTGCCGTTTGCCCGCGCCGAGCCGGTAAAAATTCGCGCAGCCTGGATCGCGACTCCGGCCTCGCTCATTCCGATTCTCTTC
Organism: uncultured Alphaproteobacteria bacterium; assembly: GCA_963832575.1. Lineage (GTDB taxonomy): Bacteria > Pseudomonadota > Alphaproteobacteria > ATCC43930 > CGMCC-115725 > DATJLY01. The sequence continues at coordinate 201,453 of CAWHUT010000004.1, read as the reverse complement.
GCCAAAAAGGATTTGGCGAAGCATGACGGCGTCACCTATCAGTTCGAGCCCATCCGCTTCCAATCCTCGCCGACGGAGATCACGGCGCTCGCTTCGGGCGACATCGAAATCGGCACCCTGAATTTTGCCTCGTTCCCGATTGCGGTCGAGAATGCGGGCATGACGGATCTGCGGATCATCGGCGACGAGACCCAGGACGGCGTCGACGGCTATGCCACCGCCGACTACATGGTCCTGAACGACGGGCCGATCAAAACCGTGGCGGACCTCAAGGGGCGCATCGTCGCCGTCAACGGGCTTGGCGCCGGCGTCGATCTCGGCATGCGCACCTATCTCCTGCACCATGGCCTCAAGTTCAAGACCGACTACACCACCATCGAGGTGCCGTTTCCGAACATGACGGCGGTGCTGCTGGACCACAAGGCCAACCTCATCACCGCGGCGTTGCCCTTCGTCTTCGACCCGCAATTGCAGAAGGCGGCGCACAACCTCTTCACGCTCAAAGATGCGCTCGGCGGATCGGAACTGTCGTTCTGGCTCGTGCACGAGTCCTTCATCAAGAAGAACCGCGCGGCACTGGTCGATCTTCTGGAGGACATGGTGCGGTCCTATCGCTGGTTCGCCGATCCTGCCAATCACAAGGAGGCGGTCCAGATCCTGGCGGACTTCACCAAGCAGCCGCCCGACCGGCTCGACTGGGCCTTCACCAAGAAGGACACCTATCGCGACCCGAACGGTCTCGTCAACGTCAAGATGCTGCAGAGCAACGTCAATGACGTGAAGGAACTGGGATTCATCAAGAAGGACATCGACGTGGCGAAATACGTCGATCTCAGTTTGGTCAAGGAAGGCGCCGCGCGCCTGAAATAACGGAACGCCGAGAGGAGGCTGTCATGAAGCTCTATATGCATCCGGCATCGACGACGAGCCGGCCGGTGATGCAGTTCATCGCCGACAACAAGCTCCCGGTGGAGAGCCAGGTCGTCGACATCTTCAAGGGTGAGCACCACGGCGAGGCCTACGCCCGGCTCAATCCCAACCGTCTCATCCCGATGCTCGAGGACGGCGATTTCCGCCTCACCGAAAGCGCGGCGATCCTGCGCTATCTCGCCGACACGTCCGGCGGGTCCGCCGCTGCCGCCTATCCCAAGGAGCCGCGCCGGCGCGCCAAGGTCGACGAGATGCTCGACTGGCTCAATTCCAACTTCTACCGGGACTGGGGCTACGGCTTCGTCTATCCGCAGGTGTTCCCGAACCTCAAACGCTCCGATCCGGTGGCGCAGGCGGCGACGGTGGCGTGGGGACGGGACAAGTCGAAGACGTGGCTCGCAGATCCTCAACGATCACTGGCTCGGACCCGACCGCGCCTATCTCTGCGGCAGCGAGGTCACCATCGCCGACTTTTTCGGGTTGAGCCTCGTCACCGCGGGCGAGCTCGTCCATTGCGACATCACGCCCCATCGCAACATCGCGCGCTGGGTGGCGACGATGAAGAGCCGGCCGAGCTACGCCGATGTCTATCAGGTGTTCAACGGCTTCTGCGCCTCCACCAAGGGCCAGGCGTTCGAGGCCCTCTAGGCGCCCACGCCTAGAGCGGGAAGCACGACTGCGACGTGAGCGTGATGGCGTAGGGCAGGAGGTGCGGCGAGACGAAGGTGAAGGGATAGCTCGCCGTCACCTTGTTGCCGCACGTCGTCGTGGTCGCAACGAAAGTCGAGGCCGGGATGTTCAGCGGCGAAGTCTGCCCCGAAGCATAGGTCTCGATGGCGCCGGCCGAGCCGCAGCTCGTGGTGTTGATCGAGGCGCAGCGCGAAGCCTGCTCGACGGCGAAGTCGAGCATGCTTTGCGTCCATAAGGCGCGCCCGAACTCGAAGATGCCGAAGAGCATGAGGATGATCATCGGCGCGACGAGCGAGAACTCGACCGCCGCCTCGCCGCGCTCGCCGGTGGACAGGAGCTTGAGAAAGCGCCCACTCGCCGCAATGACGCGGCCGGGCGCGCGATGGGCATCGATCCGCATGGCCCCGAGCTTAAGGAGGCGATGCATAAGAAGACGCTAACGCCGGCGCCGCGGCGAGTGTTCTTCGTCGCAGGTTTTAGCGGTCTTTCCGGCGATTTTCGCTGATTTCAGGCGAGCTTGTTGATCGCCCGCACCGGCTTGTTGTCGAGGAAGCCGCGGATCGCCTCGACCGACTGGCTATAGACGGCGCGATAGGCCTCGGCCGTGGCATAGCCCAGATGCGGCGTCAGGATTACGTTGTCGAGCGTCAGGAGGGGATGGTCGCTCGGGATGGGCTCGACGTCATAGACATCGATCCCCGCGCCGGCGATGCGGCGCGCGCGCGAGGCATCGACGAGCGCCTTCTCGTCGACGATCGGCCCGCGCGAGGTGTTGACGAGATAGGCCGATTTCTTCATGCGCGCGAGATCGGCGGCGCCGACGAGCCCGCGCGAGCGCGCGCTCAAGACGAGATGGATGGTGATGATGTCGCTGGCGGCAAAGAGCTCGGCTTTGCCGACCAGGCGCGCGCCCTGCTCGGCCGCCTTCGCCGTCGGTGAGGTTCGGGCTCCAGGCGATGAGGTTCATGCGGAAGCCTTGCCCATCGCCGCGACCTGACCGCCGAGGCGCCCGAGCCCGAGAATGCCCAACGTCTTGCCCTGCAGCCCGTGGCCGAGAGCGGCAACTGCCATTGCCCCTGCCGGATCGCCGCGTTCTCCTGCGGGATGTGCCGCATCAGCGCGATCACCAAGCCCCAGGCAAGCTCGGCGGTGGGATAGCCCAGCATGTCCGTACCGCACACCTGGATGCCGCGCGCGGTCGCCGCATCGACATCGATCGCCGCGTTGCGCATCCCGGCGGTGATGATGAGGCGCAGATTGGGCAGGCGGCTCGATCAGGACTCTTGGGGAAGGCGGTGCGCTCGCGCATGAGCACGACGCAGTCGAAGGTATGGAGGCGGTGCGCGAGTTCCTCCTCGTTGGCGATGTGGGTAGGAAAGGCCTCGATCTGCGCGACCGGATCGAGGCTCTGCCAATCCGCCGCGCCGAGCGCTGCCCCTTGATAGTCGTCAAGCACCGCTACGCGCATCATCGCCGTGCTCCCCTGCCGAGGAAGGCCACCTTGGCTCCTTTAACCGAAGCCATCGGGCAAGGCAAGGCGAGGGGAGAGTGCGCGCCGCTTAGGGCTGCGGCGGCGGGCGGTAGGGGGCGGCAAGCTGCATCCAGCGCACCAGCCACGCCGCCGGTGCCACCCACACGACTCCGGCCGCAGCATAGAAAAGAAAAGCCGCGAGCCGGCTCGGCGGCAGGAGATGCGCGGCGAGCGCCGCCACGACGAGGCCATAGGCCGCCAGCAGGCCGACCAGCAGGATCGTGCCGAAGAGAATGCGCAGGCGCATGGGCGGATCAGCCGGTATCGTTGAGCAGGGCGGCGAGACCCAGGAACGCCGGGACGGGGTGGGTCACCACATAGGTGGGGATTGCCGCCAGGTAGGTGCAGAACCGTCCCTTGTCCTCGAAGCGGCGGCGGAATCGGTCTCGGCCAGGCTAGCGCCCAGCCGCGGCACGATGCCGCCGGCGATGAAGACGCCGCCGCGCGCACCGAACGTCAGCGCGAGATTGCCCGCCACCGTCCCCAGCATCGGCGCAGAACATGGCCATGGCGGCGCGGCACAGCGGCTCGCTCTCGCCGCGCTCGCGATCGGCGATCTGCGCCGCGCTGAAGGGCGCCGCCGGCACGCCCGCGATCTCCGCCAGCGTCTGATAGAGGTTGACCAGCCCCGGCCCCGACAGCACGCGCTCGGCCGAGACATGGCCGAAGCGGCGGCGCATACGCGCAATCACGGTGCTCTCGCGCTCGTCGGCGGCGGGGAGCGTCGCGTGCCCGCCCTCGCCGGCAAATGCGAGCCAGCCCTCGCCGCGTCGGCGCCAGCGCGCTCATGCCGAGCCCCGTGCCGGGACCGATGACGGCGATCGGCGCGGCCTCGGCGCGGCTGCCGCCGCCGATGGCGATCAGGCTGTCGGGTCCAAGCTGCGGCACGGCCAGAGCATTGGCGGCGAAATCGTTGACGACGAGCACGCGCTCAAGCCCGAGCCGGCGCTGCAGCTCCTTGATCGAGAACGACCAGGGATGGTTGGTGAAGGTGACGGCATCGCCTACGACGGGCGCCGCGACGGCCAGCGCGGCAATGCTGGGCTTGCGCTCGAACGCCTCGGCGGAGAGGTAGGCGGCGATTGCGTCGGCGAGGCTCGGGATAATCCTCGCTCGCCAGCACGCGCGCATGGGTCGGGTGCTGCTCGTCATCGAGGACGGCGAAGCGCGCGTTCGTGCCGCCGATGTCGCCGACGAGTTGCGCCGGCGCGCTCATGCCGGGGCGACAGAGGCCACTTGTTCCCTCAAGGCGTGCAGGAAGTTTTCGCGCCAGGCGGTGATGTCGTTGCGCCGCAGCACATTCATCATCGCCTGCCATCGCTCCTGCCGCCGTTCGAGCGGCATGCCGATCGCTTCGTGCATCGCTTCCGCCATGGCGTCGACGTCATAGGGGTTGACCACCAGCGCGTCGGGCAGCTCACGCGCCGCACCGGCAAAGCACGATAGCACCAAAACGCCGGGATCGCTCGGGTCCTGAGCCGCGACATATTCCTTGGCAACGAGGTTCATGCCGTCGCGCAGCGGCGTCACCAGCCCGATATGTGCGGCGCGCAGGAAGCCGAACAGCGCGCGGCGGTTGAAGCTCTTGTTGAGATAGCGCAGCGGCGTCCAATCGAACTCGGCAAAGCGCCCATTGATATGCCCCGTCGCGGCTTCGAGGCTGCGGCGGATCTGCATATATTCGGGCACCTCGCTGCGGGTGGGCGGCGCGATCTGCAGGAAGGTGAGACGGCCGCAGGTGTCGGGGAACAGCTCGAACAGGCGCTCGAACGCGACGAAGCGGGCAACCAGGCCCTTGGAATAGTCGAGCCGGTCCACCCCCACCATGAGATTGCGGTCGCGCAGGCTCTCATAGAGCCGCTTGGCGTGACGGCTGCCGGCCGATTGCGCCGCCTGGGTGGCGACCGCGTCGACATCGATGCCGATCGGGAAGACGCCGGCGCGCAGCCGGCGCCCGCTCACGGCGATCCCATTGCGGCCGAGCGCGCGGCCGCCCATCTCGCGCTCGAGATAGGAGCCGAATTCCCTCGAGGTCGCTCTCGGTTTGGAAGCCGACGAGGTCGAAGGCGCACATCGCCCGCATCAGCGCCGCATGGTTGGGCAGCAGGCGCACCAGTTCGCGCGGCGGAAAGGGCGTGTGCAGGAAAAAGCCCAGGGGATGCTCGACGCCGACGCGCCGTAGCTCCTCGCCCAGCGCCATCAGATGATAGTCGTGCACCCAGACGAGGTCGTTCGGTTGCAGCAGCGGCGCCAGCTGCTCGGCGAACTGGCGGTTGACGCGGAGATAGCCGGCAAGATCGTCGCGCCGGAAATCCACGAGGTCGGGCCGGTAGTGAAACAGCGGCCACAGCACGCGATTGGCGAAACCGTTGTAATATTCCTCATAATCCTGGCGGCGCAGATCGACCTTGGCATAGGTGACATTGCCCGAGCGCGTGAGCGCGGGCTCCGCCTCGGGGTCCTCGCGCACCTCGCCGCTCCAGCCGAACCAGATGCCGCCATTGGTCTTGAGCGCGGCCTGGATGCCGACGGCGAGCCCGCCGCTCGAAGCGGCGTTGGGCAGCCCATCGGCAATGCGGTTGGAGACGACGACCAGGCGGCGTCCGCGCCCGTCTTGGCGGATTGCCGCCGCTTCCGGCAGCATGGCCTGGGATGGGGGAGGCGAACGGAAAATCATCACAAGGCGCTTGGCACAATGTCGTGAGTTTAAGTTTCAACACGCCCGCCCTCCCGGGCGTTCCCCGCAGGGGGTGGGATGCGCCATTGTGCATTGCACCAAATTTTGTTGCATAAGGGCCTCGATTTGGCCGCAATCCTCGGTTTTTTATTTTTTGCGTTGCGATTTTCGGCTTGATTTGTGCGCCGCAACAGGGCACCTTCTGCAGTGCGGCACGGTCGTCGCCCGACGGCCTGCCGTACGTCTTCTAGGCGTTTCCTCCCTAAACTTGGGCCGTGCTTCGGTACGGCCCATTTTTTTTGTGAATGGTGCGGGAGATCGCGAGAACGGCGCTAGGGATTGGGTGCTGGTTCGACGCCGAATAGCCCCTGGGCGGCCATCGCCTCGTCGTAGCGCTTCAGCGGGTCGTCCTTGTTCCAGGCGAGCATTCGGGGCAGCCATTCGTCGGCGATGGTGTAACGCAGCCCGGCGCCTGTCTTGCGGTTGCGAATGATGATGACGGCCATCATGCCGGCAGGTGCTTTCTCGGACGCGATCTGCAAGGTCCCTTGTCCCGGGCTGGCTTGGACCGCCAGCATGACGCCATCGACGACGCACGGGCATGGTGCTTTCTCGCCTTGGTAGAAGAGGACCGAGAGGCCGCGCGGCTCGGCCTTGAGCCGTTCCTTGGCGTCGAGGCCGATGCGGATGCCCGCTGGGATGAACCCGCCGAAGAAGCCATGAATGCGCGTGCCGAGCTGGACCCATTCCTCGGGGGTCTCGGCGTTCGCCGACGTGAGAAACGCCAGAAGCGCTATGGCAACGTACAAGGCCTTCATCATCCCCCTCCTGGTGCCTCAGTCCCGTCAGCGCCCGGGCCGGCTCACGGCTGCGTCGCGGCGCCCTTGCCGAGCTCGCGCTGCATCAGCACGCAATCGACCCAGCGGCCGTGCTTGAAGCCGACCGCCGGCAGCAGGCCGACGCGGCGGAAACCCACACGCTCGTGGAGCGCGATCGACGAGGCGTTGGCGCTGTCGCCGATGACGGCGACCATCTGGCGACAGTTGACGGCGGCGCTGCGCTCGACCAAGCGCTGCAGCAGCAGGCGGCCGATGCCGCGCCGCAGCCAGTCGGGCGCGACATAGATCGAATCCTCGAGCGCATAGCGATAGGCCGAGCGCAGGCGATAGGGCGCGGCATAGGCATAGCCGCGCACGATGCCCGCGCGGTCCACCGCAACCAGCCACGGCAGCCCGCGCCCTTTCACGTCTTCGAACCGGCGTGCCATCTCTTCCTGGTCCGGCGGGTCGTCCTCGAAGGAGGCGAGGCCGAAGCGGACGTGCGGGGCATAGATCGCCGTGATCGCGGCAATATCCGCCATCTCCGCATCGCGGAGCGTAAAGTCACCGCCGGCGTTCACGACGGCCTCAACAGCGCCGGATCGATGGTGGCGAGCGCGGCGATGAGGTCGCGCATGTCGGCGGCAAGCCGCGGTAGGAACGGCTTGCGGGCGAAATCGTGCTCGTCCATGTAGAGGCTGCGGCTCAGCTCGACCTGGAGCCCGTGCCCGCCGGCATGGGGCTTGCCGTAATGCGCGGTGGTGAAGCCGCCGGCATAGGGCGCGTTGCGCGCCACGGTGTAGCCGCGCGCGCGCAGCATATGATGCGCGGTCTCGATCACCACGGGATGGCAGGCGGTGCCGTGGCAGTCGCCGAGCACGATGTCTGCTCGCGCGCGGGCGCCGCGCTCGGTCGGCGCGATCGAGGACGGCATCGAGTGGCAGTCGACCAGAAGATAGAACCCGAACTCCTCGCGCGTCGCGGCCACGAGCTGCTTCAAGGCGCGATGATAGGGACGGTAGAGCCGCTCGATGCGCTCCATCGCCTCGGCGAAGCGCAGCTTGCGCGCATAGATGTCCTCGCCGGTGGCGACCACGCGCGCGACCGTGCCGAGCCCGACGCGCACCCGCGGCGAGCGGCTGTTGACATAGGCCGGCAGCGCATCCTCGAACATCTCGGGGTCGAGCTCGAACGGCTCGCGGTTGGGATCGAGGAACGCGCGCGGGAAGCGCGCCTTCAGAAGCGGCACCGCGATCGCCGGGCCGGGATCGAAGATCTCGTCGACATAGCTGTCTTCCGAGCGCCTTAGCGTCAGCGGGTCAAGGCGCGAGGCGGCGAGGAATTCCGGCGGGTATTCGGCGCCGCTGTGCGGCGATGCCAGCACAAGCGGTACCGCCTGCGTCTGCGTCGCCTGGATCTCGATCGGCGGCTCGACGGCCGCCCGCGGTTCAAAACGCCCCTCCATGGCACGAGATTAGGGGCAATCCCGCCGTCCTGTCACCCCTGGAGATAAACCCTTCGTTCAGCGTCTCGGCTTTACACTCACCTGACCGATCCCCACCTCAGCCGGCCATGGCCAGCATTCTCCTCGCCGAAGACGACGACCACATGCGGATTTTCCTGGCGCGCGCCCTGCGCAAGGCCGGGCATGAGGTGTGTGACATGCCTGATGGCGCCAAGGCGCTCGCCTGGGTATGCGATCACCCCGTCGATCTCCTTTTGGCCGACGTGGTAATGCCCGGCATGGACGGTATCGAGCTGGCGCGCCGCGCCAGCGACATGTGGCCGCATCTGCGCGTCATCTTCATCACCGGCTTTGCGGCGGTGGCGCTGCGCGCCGCCGAAGCTCTGCCGCGCGAAACCTCCGTGCTGGCCAAGCCCTTCCACCTGCGTCGACTCGTCGAAGAGGTGCACCGTTTCCTCGAGCCGGCGTGACGCGCCGGCCGCGCTTGCCAAGCCTGGGGAAGTACGTTACACCGCCGCACCGTTGCGCGGGCATGTAGCTCAGCGGGAGAGCACCGCCTCGACACGGCGGGGGTCAGAGGTTCAATCCCTCTCATGCCCACCATCGCGCCGGCGCCGGCCGGCCGATGGCAAACGCGCGCGCACCCCGCGCCCCGGCGGCCCCCGTTCCGCCGCCCGAGACCGCGCCATGGCCGTGCAGGATCACCACCCTCACCATCATGCACCGGCGCCGGCGGGCACGGCGCGTGATCCCGTCTGCGGCATGAGCGCCGATCCCGCCACGGCCAGGCACCGCGCCGCGCACGAGGGTGTCGACTATTTCTTCTGCAGCGCCGGGTGCCGGACCAAGTTCCTGGCCGAGCCCGCGCGCTATCTCGCGCCGCCCGCGGCAATCGTGGCACAACCGAAGCCGGGCGCGCTTTATACCTGCCCGATGCATCCGGCGATCCGCCACGCCGGCCCCGGAAGCTGTCCCATCTGCGGCATGGCGCTCGAGCCGCTCGCCGCTGCCGACGCATCGGGGCCCAACCCCGAGCTCGCCGACATGACGCGCCGCTTTGCGGTCGGGGCGGTGTTCGCGCTGCCGCTCCTGGTGCTAGCGATGGCGATGCCGTCGGCGATCCCGCCGGCCGCGCTGGCGTGGATCGAGTTTGCTCTGGCGACACCGGTCGTGCTGTGGGCAGGCGCACCGCTGCTGGTGCGCGGCTGGGCGTCGTTCCGCTCGGCTCACCTCAACATGTTCGCGCTCATCGCCCTGGGGGTCGCAGTCGCTTATCTCTACAGCCTCGTCGCGCTGCTCGTTCCCGGCATCTTCCCCGACAGCGCCCGCCACGACGGCGCGATCGCGCTTTATTTCGAGGCTGCCGCGGTCATCACGGTGCTGGTGCTGCTGGGGCAAGTGCTGGAGCTGCGCGCGCGTGCCCGCACCGGTAGCGCGCTGCGCGCGCTCCTCGATCTCGCGCCCAAGATCGCGCACCGCGTCCATGCCGGCGGGCATGACGAGGAAATCGCCCTCGACGCGGTGCGGCGCGGCGACCGCCTGCGCGTGCGCCCGGGCGACGGCGTGCCGGTCGACGGCACCGTTCTTGAAGGGGAGAGCGCGGTCGATGAAGCGCTCGTGACGGGCGAGGCCATGCCGGTCGCGAAAGCACCGGGCGACACGGTTATCGCCGGCACTATCAACGGCACCGGCGGCCTGATCATGCGTGCGGAACGGCTGGGGGCCGCGACTTTGCTCGCCCACATCGTGGCACTCGTCGGCGAGGCCCAGCGCAGCCGCGCGCCGATCCAGCGTCTGGCCGACAGCGTCGCCGGCTATTTCGTGCCGGCTGTGCTGGCGGCGGCGGTGCTGTCGTTCCTGGCGTGGCTCGCGTGGGGACCGCCGCCGGCGCTGGCCGACGCGGTGGTTGCCGCCGTTTCCGTCCTCATCATCGCCTGCCCGTGCGCGCTGGGGCTGGCGACGCCGATGTCGATCATGGTGGCGGTGGGCCGCGGCGCGACGATGGGCGTGCTGGTCAAGAGCGCAACGGCGCTCGAACGCCTCGCGGTGGTCGACACGCTCGTTCTCGACAAGACCGGCACGCTGACCGAAGGCAAGCCGCGCGTGATCGCCGTGCAGCCCGCAGCCGGATACGACGAGGCGATGATCCTCGGCCTCGCCGCGACCCTGGAGCGCGCGAGCGAGCATCCGCTCGCCGCGGCCATCGTCGCCGCCGCGCGCGACCGCGCGCTTGCACTGGAAGAGGTCGCCGATTTCCGCTCGTTCACCGGCAAGGGCGTCACCGGCACCGTCGCCGGGCGCGGCGTTGCCTTGGGCAATGCGGCGCTGCTTACCGATCTCGGCATCGAGGCGAGCACCCTGGCGGCGAGCGCCGATGCGCTGCGGCAGGAGGGTGCGAGCGCGCTCTTCGTCGCGATCGACGGGGTGCCCGCCGGCATTCTCGCCATCGCCGATCCGATCAAGGCGACGGCGCCGGCCGCGCTCGACCGCCTGCGCCGGAGCGGCGTGCACATCATCATGCTCACCGGCGACAACACCGTCACGGCGCAGGCGGTCGCGGCCAAGCTCGGGATCGGCGAAAGTGCGGCAGACATGCTGCCCCAGGCCAAGCACGACTATGTCCGCCGCCTGCGCGGCGAGGGGCGGATCGTCGCGATGGCCGGCGACGGCGTCAACGACGCGCCCGCGCTCGCCGCGGCCGATGTCGGCATCGCCATGGGCACCGGCACCGATGTGGCGATCGCAAGCGCGGGGATCACGCTGGTCAAGGGCGACCTCGCCGGCATCGTGCGGGCGCTCGCCTTGAGCCGCGCGACGATGCGCAACATCCGCCAGAATCTGTTCCTGGCGTTTGTCTACAATGCCGCCTGCATCCCGCTTGCCGCGGGCGCGCTTTATCCGCTGCTGGGCTGGCGCCTCAGCCCGATGGTGGCGGCGGCGGCGATGAGCGTCAGTTCCGTGTCGGTCATCGCCAACGCGCTGCGGCTCAAACGATCGCCGCTGTCCTGATTGCACGAAGTCGTGAACCTGCGGCGGGGGATGGTGCCCGCGCGCGCCGCCTTACAATCGGCGAGAACGTCGTATTGGTTTCGAAGCGGAGCAACGGCAATGAAAAGGTTCAGCGGCGAGCCCGATCTTGCGGATGTGCTGACCGATCCCATCGTCCAGGCGCTGATGCGCGCGGACGGCTGCGACATGCGCGACTTCTATGACAGCCTCGATGCGCTGAGCGAGGCTGCCGCGTCGCGCGATCACGATCCCCATCGCCAGGATCGCTGAGCAGACCCCGCCTTACTTGCACGTGACGTGCGTGAAGTTCCCGGTCGCGTGATCTTCGTATTCGAGCGCGGCCGCGAGGATTGCGCAGGCGCTGCGCGTCGTGGTCGCGGCGAAGCTGCGCTCGGCTGCCATGCCGGGGGCGTGAAAGCGCACCGCCATGCGGGTCGCGGAATCGCCGGGCAGCAGAAGGTACGGCAGCGCCAGTCCCGCCGCCACGGCGAGCGCGACGACGATGTCGCCGCGACGGAAGATGCGATCGGCTTGTGCGTAAGACGAGCGGTTCATGCCAGCCCCCGATGGCGCGGGGTTGCGAACTGAATTTCTACGCTGCTCCGCGCCGCCTCATCCCCGCGCGGGCCGCATGGCGACTACGCACCGACGACGTGGTGGCCGAGGCTCATCTGCGGCGGCTTGCTCAGCGTCTGGAACACGACGCAATAGCGCTCGGTCAGCTTCAGGAGCGTCGCCAACTGCTCCGGGCTGGCCGGCAGTCGAGGTCGAAGTTGAGGCGAATGGCGCGGAACCCGACCGGCGCCTCGCGATCGACGCCCAACGTGCCGCGGAAATCGAGATCGCCCTCGGCGCTCACCGTGCCCCCCTTGAGGGGCAAGTCGAGCGCGGTCGCCACCGCCTTCAGGGTGACGCCGGCGCAGGCGACCAGCGCTTCCAGCAGCATGTCGCCCGAACAGAGCGCCGTCCCGTCGCCGCCGGTGGCAGGATGGAGCCCGGCCTCGGCCAGCGCGCGGCCGGTCTCCACCTTGCAGGTGATGGCCTCGCTGCCGAGCGTGCCCTTGGCGCGCAGGGTGACGACCGCCGCTGCCGGCGTGTCGCGATAGCGCGCCTTCAACGGCGCCTGGATGTCGCGCAGCTCGTTGGCCTTCATCACCTGAACCTTTCCCGGCGGTGCTGCCGGTAACGGCTTGGCCCTTGTCGCATAAAGGCTTACAATGCCGCCCTAATCACGTTTTCGCCGATGGTGACCATGCCGGAAGAATTTTACCGCATCAAGAGGCTGCCGCCCTACGTCTTTGCCGAGGTCAACGCGCTTAAAGGCGCGCGCGCGCGCGGCTGGACGCGACGTGATCGACCTCGGCATGGGCAATCCCGACGGCCCGACCCCCGACCACATCGTCAAGAAGCTGGTCGAGACGGTGCAGAATCCGCGCACGCACGGCTATTCCGTGTCGCGCGGCATCACCGGGCTGCGCCGCGCCCAGGCGGCCTATTACGCCCGCCGATTCGGCGTCGAGCTCGACCCCGAGCGCGAGGTCATCGTCACCTTGGGCTCCAAGGAGGGCCTCGCCAACCTGGCCCAGGCGATCACCGCGCCGGGCGACATCGTGCTGGTGCCCAACCCGTGCTATCCGATCCATGCCTTCGGCTTCATCATGGCGGGCGCCTCGGTGCGCCACGTGCCGGTCGGGCCGGGCGTCGATTTCATGCGCGAGCTGGAAAAGGCGGTGACGCACAGCGTGCCGCCGCCGATAGCGCTGCTGCTCAACTTCCCGGCCAATCCCGACGGCCCAGGTGGTCGATCTCGATTTCTACGGCGAGGTCGTCGATTTCTGCCGCTCGCGCGGCATCATCGTGCTCTCCGACGTGGCCTATGCCGAGATCTATTTCGACGGCAATCCGCCGCCCTCGATCCTCCAGGTCAAGGGCGCGCGCGACATCGCGGTCGAGTTCTCGTCGCTCAGCAAGACCTATTCCATGGCGGGCTGGCGCATCGGCTTCGCGGTCGGCAACCAGCGCCTTATCGCGGCGCTGTCGCGGGTCAAATCCTATCTCGACTACGGCGCCTTCACGCCGATCCAGGTGGCGGCGACGGCGGCGCTCAACGGGCCGCAGGACTGCATCGAAGAGATCCGCCAGCGCTACAAGGCGCGCCGCGACGTGCTGATCGAAGGGCTGCGCCAGGCCGGGTGGGAGCTGCCGAGTCCCGGCCGCCACCATGTTCGCCTGGGCGCCGGTGCCGCCCGCCTTCCGCGAGCAGCGGCAGCCTCGCCTTCTCCAAGCTCCTGCTCGAGCACGCCAATGTCGCGGTCTCGCCGGGCGTGGGCTTCGGCGAATATGGCGAGAATTACGTCCGCATCGCGCTCGTGGAAAACCGCCAGCGCCTGCGCCAGGCGACGCGCAACATCAAGCAGTTCCTGAGCGGACGCTCGATCGGCGGCAACGCCTTCGCCCCGGCGCGGCCGCTGACGGTCGCCCCGGCGCTCCCCGGAGGCTGAACGACGCTCGCCTCCGCACCGCGAGACCGCCTCGTCGCGACGGAGGATATCGGCGCGCTGGCGCGGCTGATCGCGCGCTGGCGCCGCCGCCATGCCGCGCGCCACCGTGCGCCCTGCCTCGCTTTATCCGGGCCTGGCGCCTGACCCGGTGACGGTGCGGCAATGGCTGTGGGGCGAGGGCTTCGTCATTCCCGGCGATGGCGCGCATGTGCTGGACCTGCTGCATCCGCTGGGTCTGGCGCCCGGCATGACCCTGCTCGATGTCGCGGCCGGGCTCGGCGGTCCGGCACGCGCGGTGGCGCAGGCGCTTGATATCGCCGTCACCGGGCTCGAACGCGATGTCGAGCTGGCCGAAGCCGGCATGGCGATGACGCTGGCCGCGCGGCTTGGCAAACGCGCGCCGGTCCGCGTCTGCGATCCCGAAGGCTTCGATCTGCCGCTGCGCCAATACGATGCGGCGCTCGCCCGCGAGGCGACCTATGCCGTGCGCGACAAGGAGCGCTTTCTCCGCGTGGTGATGCAGGCGCTGAAACCGCAGGGTGCGCTCGTCCTCACCGAGTTCATGCTCGACCGCGACGCCGGCGATCCGCGCCAGCTCGCCGCGTGGGCGCCGCTCGCCGACCATGCGCCCGACCTCTGGACGCTGCCGCGTTATGAGGATTGCCTGAAAAGCCTGGGGTTCGAGCTGCACCGGGCCCAGGACATCAGTGCCGCCTATCGCGCCCTCATCATCGCCGGCTGGACCCGGCTCGCGCAGCGCGACGAGCTGCGCGTCCTCGCCCGCGCCCATTTCCTGCCCATCATCGACGAGGCCGAGCGCGCGATGCGCACGCTCACCGCGCTCGACAGCGGCATCCTCAAGATGTTTTACATCGTCGCCAGCCCCGCGAGGAGCCGCACCCGCGCCGGCCCCTGACCTCGACCGGGAGCGCGGGACATGCGAGATTGATCGGCGACGACAGCAAGGCTGGGGAGGCGTCGATGTCCAAGCGCGTCGAGATCGATGTCGGCGACGTCCTCGAAGCCAGAAGCTCGGCCGTTTCCACGTCATCACCGTGCTGCTCTGTTTTCTCGTGGTCGTTGTCGACGGGCTCGATTTCGGCGCCGGCAATGTCGGGGCGCCCGCCATTCTGCGCGCGTTCGGTGCCGAGAAGAGCGCGATGGGGCTGGTGTTCGGCTGGATGTACACGGGCATCCTGTTGGGCAGCATCATCTTCGGCTATGTCGGCGACCGCTTCGGCCGCAGGGTCGGCGCGATCGCCGGCGTGCTCACCTACAGCCTGCCGGCTATCGCGACCGGCTTTGCCCATTCGATGCCGCAGCTCATGCTGCTGCGCTTCATCACCGGGCTCGGCATTGGCGGCGTCATCCCGAATGCCATCGCGCTCGTCACCGAGAATTCGCCGCGGCGTTATCGGGCGACCTTCGTCATCCTCACCTTCGTCGGCTATTCGCTGGGCGGGGCGACGATCGCCAAGATCGCTTCCGTCGATATTCCGGTCTATGGCTGGCCCGTGATCTTTTTCGTGGCCGGCGGGACGGGGCTCGCGCTTACCCTTGTCCTCGCCGCGTTCCTGCCGGAATCCGCACGGTTCCTGGCGCTCAAGAGGCCGCAATCGACGGCGCTGCGGCGGCAGATGCGGCGCCTGGCGCCACAACTCCCGGCCGATCCCGGCACGCGCTACGTCCTGCGGGCGGACGTGAAACGTGAGACTTTCTCGGTCAGGCAGCTCTTCCGCGGCGATCAAAAGCTGGCGACGCCGCTACTGTGGCTCGCCTATTTCGCGGAATCGATGACCTTCATGACGCTGCAGAGCTGGCTGCCGGTGCTGCTGGTGACGGCCGGCGTGTCGCAGAGCAATGCGTCTTTGGCCGTGTCCTATGGCGCGATCGGCGGCATTCTCACGATGCTCGCCCTGGCGCGGTCGCTCGATCGCTGGGGGCCGACGGCGACGGTGACGACGGCGATCGCCGCCATCGCCGCGCTCATCGCTATGGGGCTTCCCGGGCTCTCCAGCGGCACCATCATGATTTTGGCGATCGCCGCCGCGACCTGCGGGACCGGCACGCATAATTCGCTGAACAGCACGGTCGGCATCTTTTATCCGACGGCCATTCGCGGCAATGGCGTGGGATATGCCACGGGCATGGGCCGGTTCGCCTCGATCATCGGCCCGACGGCAGCGGGTTTCCTGCTGTCGGCGAAGCTGCCGCTGGCGGAGATGCTCTATCTCATGGCGGCGCCCTACGTCGTGGTGGTGTTCACGTGCATTGCCCTGGGGCGTCTCTTCAGGCAAAAATTCGCCGGCCCGCCGCCGCAGGATGTCGCGGCCAGAGCGCTTGAGCCTAACGTCTAGTTCCCCCGGAGAAGTCGATGGAAAGATCAGCCCCGCCGTTTCGCGCCGAGCATATCGGCAGCTTCATTCGTCCGGCCTCGCTGATCGAGGCGCGCCGCGCCTTCATGGCCGGGAAGACCGCGCTCGACGAGCTACGCCGGCAGGAGGATCGCGCGATCCGCGAGGTGGTGGCGCTGCAGGAGGAAGCCGGCTTCCATTCCATCACCGACGGCGAGTTCCGCCGTACCAGCTATCTCAGCGAATTTCTCAATCCCATTGGCGTCGAGCTCCTCTCCGGCAAGAGCCCCGATCTCCTCTATCACGACGATGCCGGCCACACCTATCACGACGATGCCGGCCACACCGCGCCGGCGACGCTGGCCTTGGTCAACCGCAAGATCCGCTGGGCCGGCTCGGTCAATGTCGCGGCGTTCGCTTTCCTCAAGGGCGTGACGCGGGAAACGGCCAAGGTCACGCTTCCCGCGCCGACCCAGGTGCATCTTTTCGCCGGTCGCGACGGCATCAGCAAAGCCGTCTATCCCGACATCGAGGCGTTCTGGGACGACATGGTCGCCGCCTATCACGCCGAGCTCATCGCCTTGGGCGAGGCGGGCTGCCGCTATGTGCAGCTCGACGAGACCAGCATCCCTAAGCTCGCCGACCCGGCGATCCAGGCCGTGGTCGCCAGCCGCGGCCAGGATTGGCGCCAGGTCCTCGACACCTATGTCACGGTGATGAACCGCATCATTCGGGGCGCGCCCCAGGGCATGACCGTGGCGATGCATCATTGCCGCGGCAACAACGCGGGGATGTGGCAGTCGCAGACCGGCTACGAGGCCGTGGCCGAGCTGATGTTCGCCACGATCGAGGCGCCGGCCTATCTCCTCGAATACGATACGCCGCGCGCCGGCGATTTCGCGCCGCTGCGCTTCATGCCGAAGGACAAGATCGCCGTCCTCGGGCTGGTCTCGACCAAGAGCAACCGCGTCGAGACGGCGGACGAGCTGAAGCACAGGATCGAGGAGGCGAGCCGGCACATGCCACTCGACCGGCTGTGCCTCGCGCCGCAATGCGGATTTTCCTGCGGCTTCGCGGGCTCGGCCCTGACCTACGACAGCGAGGTCGCGAAACTCAGGCGCATCGCCGAGGTGGCCCACGCGATGTGGGATGCGTGATCGCCCTGCGCGGTTGACAGGGGCGGGGGCGGACTCTATGGTCGCCGCCTTTCCCCGGGGCTGTGGCAATGAAGGTCACCAACTCGCTCAAGACGCTGAAGAAGCGCGACAAGAACTGCCGCGTGGTGCGGCGCAAGGGTCGCGTCTACGTCATCAACAAGGTCAACCCCCGCTTCAAGGCGCGCCAGGGCTGAATCGGCTGACCGCCGGTCCCGGACCGCGCCCGAGGCGGCGCGGTTTTTTGTTGCAACGCAGCCGCCCGACCCGCCACCCTTTCGCAGGGAGCCTGGTCCATGCGCATGCCCACGCCCGATGCCGCGATCATCGCGCGGCGCACTGCCATCGCGGCCGATCTGGCGCGGATCGTGCCGGGCGAGGGCGTGATCCTGGCCGAGGACGAGCGCCGCGTCTATGAGAGCGACGCTCTCACCGCCTACCACCAGAGCCCACTCCTGGTCGTGCTGCCCTCGACGACCGAAGAAGTCTCCGCCGTTCTGCGCTATTGCCACGAGCATGGCGTGAAAGTCGTGCCGCGCGGCGCCGGCACCTCGCTGTCGGGCGGCGCGCTGCCTTTGGCCGACGGCATCATCCTTGGCTTAGGCAAGTTCAAGCGCATCCTCGAAATCGACATTCCCAACCGCTGCGTCGTGGTGCAGCCCGGCGTGACCAACCTCGCCATCTCGACCGCGGTGCAGCCGCACGGCTTCTATTACGCCCCCGACCCCTCGAGCCAGATCGCCTGCTCGATCGGCGGCAATGTCGCGGAAAATTCCGGCGGCGTGCATTGCCTCAAATACGGCGTCACCACCAACAACGTGCTGGGGGTGGAGCTGGTGCTGATGAACGGCGAGCGGGTGCGCCTGGGGGGCAAGCATCTCGACGCCGAAGGCTACGATCTCCTGGGCATCGTGGTGGGATCGGAAGGGCTCTTGGGCGTCGTCACCGAGGTCACCGTGCGCATCCTGAGGAAACCGACCGCGGCGCGCGCCATCCTGGTCGGGTTCGGCGCGAGCGAAAGCGCCGCCGCCTGCGTTGCCGCGATCATCGGCGCCGGCATCATCCCCGGCGGCATGGAGATGATGGACCGACCCGCCATCCACGCGGCCGAGGATTTCGTCCATGCCGGCTATCCCCTCGATGTCGAGGCGCTGCTCATCGTCGAGCTCGATGGTCCGCCGGCCGAGGTCGATCACCTCATCGACCGGGTCGAGGCGATCGCGCGCGAAAACGGCGCCGTCTCGCTGCGCATCAGCCGCAGCGAGGACGAGCGGCTGATGTTCTGGGCCGGGCGCAAGGCGGCCTTCCCCGCGGTCGGGCGCATTTCGCCCGATTATTATTGCGTCGACGGCACCATTCCGCGGCGCCGGCTCGCCGACGTGCTCGCCCGCATGAGCACGCTGGCGGCCGAACATGGCCTGCGCGTCGCCAATGTCTTCCATGCCGGCGACGGCAATCTCCACCCGCTCATCCTCTACGACGCCATCCAGGAGGGCGAGCTCGACCGCGCGGAGGCGCTGGGCGCGGCGATCCTGCGATATTGCGTCGAAGTCGGCGGCGTCCTTACCGGCGAACATGGCGTCGGGGTGGAGAAGCGCGACCTCATGGGCACCATGTTCGACGACGGCGATCTCGCCCATCAAGAGCGCCTCAAATGCGCCTTCGACCCGGACGGGCTCCTCAATCCCGGCAAGGTCTTCCCCGTGCTCCACCGCTGCGCCGAGCTAGGGCGGCTTCATGTCCATCGCGGCAAGCTGCCGTTCCCCGACCTGCCGCGCTTTTGAGGGGCGCGCGTTGAGCGTCTTCCGTCCCGCCGAGGAGGATGCGCTCGTCGACATCCTTGCCGATGCGCTGGAGCGGGAGGAGCCGGTGGAGCTGGTCGCCGGCGGCAGCAAGCGCGGCCTCGGCCGGCCGCTGCAGCTTCCGCACGTGGTCGATCTTTCCGCCTTCGCCGGCATCCGCCTCTACGAGCCCGAAGAGCTGGTCCTGACCGCCAGCGCGGCGACGCCCCTGGCCGAGATCGAGGCGGCGCTGGCGGCAAAGGCACAGATGCTCGCCTTCGAGCCCGGCGACTGGCGCGCGCTTCTCGGCGCGGAGGATCGCGCGCAGACCATCGGCGGCATCCTCGCGTGCAATCTGTCCGGTCCCCGCCGCATCCGCCAGGGCGCCGCGCGCGATCATTTTCTGGGCTTTCGTGCCGTCAGCGGCCGGGCGGAGGCGTTCAAGGCGGGTGGCCGCGTCGTCAAGAACGTCACCGGCTATGACCTGCCCAAGCTGATCGCCGGCTCCTACGGCACGCTCGCCGCGCTGACGGAGATCACGGTCAAGGTGCTGCCGGCTCCGGAGACGACCGCCACGCTGCTGCTCGCCGGCCTCGACGACCGCGCGGCGCAGCGCGCCATGACCGCGGGCCTCACCAGCCCGCACGAGGTGAGCGGCGCGGCGCATCTGGCGGAAAGCGTCGCCAGCAATCTCGCCGGCGGCGCAGCCTGCACGCTCCTGCGCCTTGAGGGGCCTGGGCCATCGGTCATCGCGCGCACGCAGGCGCTGCGGGCCGAGCTTGCCGCATTCGGCGCCGTCGATGTGCTCGACGCGGCGTCATCGCTGCCGTTATGGCGCGCCATTGCCGATGCGGCGCCGCTGGTGCCGCGCGCCGGGCGGGCGGTGTGGCGCGTCTCGGTGCCGCCGAGCGCCGGCCCCGACCTGGCCGAGCGCGTGGCGCGCGGCGCGGATTTGCATCATTTCTTCGATTGGGGCGGCGGGCTCGTGTGGCTCGCGGTCAAGGGCCGGGACGATGCGGGCGCGGCGCTCATCCGCGGCGCGCTGGCCGAGGGCGGCCATGCGACGCTGGTAGCGGCGCCTGATGCGGTGCGCACGTCCGTGCCGGTATTCGAGCCGCAGCCGCCGGCGCTGGCGGCGCTCGCCGCGCGCGTCAAGGACGGCTTCGATCCACGCCGCATCCTCAATCGCGGCCGCCTCTATCGCGACGTCTGAGCCATCATGCAGACGAGCTTCACCCTAACGCAGCTTGCCGACCCGGATGTCGCGGAGGCGAACAAGATCCTGCGCGCGTGCGTCCACTGCGGGTTCTGCAATGCGACGTGCCCGACCTATGAGTTGCTGGGCGACGAGCTCGACGGTCCGCGCGGGCGCATTTATCTCATCAAGAACATGCTCGAGCGCGACATCCCCGCGACAGCCGATGTCGTGCGCCATGTCGACCGCTGCCTGTCGTGTCTCGCCTGCATGACGACCTGCCCCTCGGGCGTCCACTACATGCACCTGGTCGACCAGGCGCGCGACCGCATCGAGGAGACTTATCGCCGCCCGCGCGCCGACCACATCGTGCGCGCGCTCCTGGCCGCGGTGATGCCGCGCCCGGCGCTGTTCCGCGCCGCGATGCTCGCGGCGCAAATGCTGCGGCCGGTGCTGCGGGCGCTGCCGGGGCGGATCGGGGCGATGGCCGCGCTCATGCCGGCACGCGTGCCCAACCCCGGTTCCGTCGAGCGGCCGCAGACCTTCCCGGCCGAAGGCGCGCGTCGGCGCCGCGTCGCGCTGCTTACGGGCTGCGTGCAGAGCGTGCTCGCGCCGGAGATCAACGCGGCGACGGTGCGGCTTTTGACGCGGCACGGCTGCGAGGTCGTGGTGGCGCGCGGCATGGGCTGCTGCGGCGGCATTACCCATCACATGGGCCGGCCAGCCCTTGCCTTTGCCCGCGCCAATATCGACGCCTGGAGCGCCGAGGCGGACGGCGCGGGGCTCGACGCCATCGCGATCAACACCTCCGGCTGCGGCGTAACGGTGAGGGATTACGGCTATCTCCTGCGCGAGGATTCCGATTATGCCGCCAAGGCCGCGCGCGTTTCCGCGCTTGCCAAGGACGTGACCGAGCTCATTGCCGATCTCGGCCTCGCCAAGCTCACGCGCGCGGGCGGGCTGCGCGTTGCCTATCACGCCGCTTGCTCGCTCCAGCATGGCCAGCGCGTGCGCGAGCCGCCCAGGGCGCTTCTTGCCACGGCGGGATTTACCGTGCTCGAGGTGCCCGACGGGCATCTGTGCTGCGGCTCGGCCGGGACCTACAACATGCTGCAGCCAGAGATCGCCGGCGCGCTGCGGGAGCGCAAGATCGCGGCCATCGCCAGCACCGGGCCCGACCTCATCGCCTGCGGCAATCTCGGTTGCATGGTGCAGCTTGCCGGCGCGACCCCGCTGCCGCTGGTGCACACGGCCGAACTCCTGGATTGGGCCACCGGCGGACCCGCGCCGCCCGCGCTCAGCCGCGCGAGCGGACCCAGCGCGGCAGCAGCAGCGATACCATGAGCGCTACGACGCCCACCAGTGTCGGCGCCAGCCAGCCGGCGGCGCCCGACCACAGCCGCCCGCCCGCCGCGCCGAGCTCGACATAGGCGAGCGTCATCGGCAACTGCCCGAGGAACGAGCCCAGCGTGTAGCTCGCGAGCTTCAGCCGCGTCAGGCCGAGCGCATAATTGGCGAGGCTGTGCGGGACGACGGGAATGAGCCGCAGCGCTGCCACCGCGCGCCAGCCGCCCGCCTCCGCCCGCAGCAGCATCGGCCCGAGGTGCGGCAGGCTTTCCGGCTCGATCATGCCGCTGTTGACGTAGCGCGCGACGAGAAACCCGGCGACCGCGCCGAGCACGCTGCCCAGGCTCGCCCACACCAGCCCCCATCCCATGCCGAAGATGAGGCCGGCCGCCACCGCCAGCACGGTGCGCGGGAAGAAGATGAGGCTGGCGATGATGTGGACCGCAAGAAAGACCAGCGGCGCCGCGCCGTGCGCGCCGATCGCGCCGGAAATCCAGCCGGGATCGAAAGCGCCGCGATGCAGCCATACCGCCACCGCCGCGGCGACGAGGGCGATCAGAACGGCGATGCGCCCGGCGCGGTTGAGATACGCGAGCGGCCTGCGCGCCCGGCTCATGAACCGCCGGCGGCGCGGCGCGCGGGCGGTGGCGTCACCGCTTCTTCTTCACCGACGAGCTCCGGCCGCACGGAGCGGCGTTTCAGCCACATCACGCCGCAGAGATCGGCGATGCTGACCCACAGCCGGTCGAACACGCCGTAATTGGATTTGCCGCGCTCGCGCGGGCGGTGATTGACCGGCACCGACACCACCCGCCCGCCCTGGCGCAGCACCAGGGCCGGCAGGAAGCGGTGGTAATGGTCGAAGAACGGCAGCGCCAGGAAGAGATCGCGCCCGATCACCTTGAGCCCGCAGCCGGTATCGGGCGTCGCATCGCCCAGGAGCCGCGCGCGCACGCGATTGGCAATGCGCGAGGCCAGCCGTTTGGCGAGCGTATCCCGCCGCTTGGCGCGCAGGCCCGCGACCAGGAGCGGCGATGCGGCGGGCGCCGCGCGTGCAATGGCGAAGAGGCGGGGAATGTCGGCGGGATCGTTCTGCCCGTCGCCGTCGAGCGTCGCGATCCAGGTGCCGCCGGCGGCCTCGACGCCGGTACGGATCGCCGCGCTCTGGCCGCAGCTGCGGCGATGGCGCACGAGACGCAGGCGCGCGAAGTCGCGAGCCAGCGTCATGACCGCAGCGGCCGTGCCGTCGCTGCTGCCGTCATCGACATAAACGATCTCGTAGTCGTGGCCGCCGTCGAGCGCCGCGCGAATTTCCGCAACCAGCGGCGCGATGTTGGGCGCCTCGTTGCGCACGGGAATGACAATCGAGAGATCCATGGCCAAGCCGGGCGGGGTGTAGCACACTTCCCCCGTCTCGACAAAAAACCGCGCGTTTTCCGCAATTTCTGCAAAAATCATCGCACCGTCGTGAACGGGGATGGCGCGCCCAACCCGCGCGTATCAATTTCATGACCCCCTCGGCGAGCACCGCCCTCATCGCTGCGACGCGCTTCGGCTATGCCCCGCGCCCGGGCGAACTGGCGGCGATCGCCCCTGACCCCCGCGCCTCTGTCCTGGCCCAGCTTGCCGCGCCGCCGATGGCCCTCGATCCGGGCCTGCCGACCGCTGCCGAAACGCTGGCCACGACCTTCATCGCCCGGCGCGACAAGGGCGACCCGGAAGCGAAAAAGGCTTTCGCGCAGCAGCTTCGTGCGGTCTACCTCGCCG
The DNA here is from genome assembly GCA_963832575.1 of uncultured Alphaproteobacteria bacterium. GTDB lineage: Bacteria > Pseudomonadota > Alphaproteobacteria > ATCC43930 > CGMCC-115725 > DATJLY01. The sequence goes on along the minus strand of CAWHUT010000004.1, from coordinate 178,234 downwards.
AAATCGCCGCGCGCATTAACGCCGCAGCCACCACCGATGCGCCGTTGCGCGAGCGGCTGACGCATTTCTGGAGCAATCACTTCACCGTGTCGGGCTTCCGCCCGATCGTGCACGGCGCCACCGGGGCGTTCGAGCGCGAGGCGATCCGGCCGCATATCACGGGCCGCTTCGCCGACATGCTGATCGCGGTCGAACGCCATCCGGTGATGCTGCTCTATCTCGACAATGCGCTGTCGATCGGGCCGGATTCGTTCGCGGGGCAGCGGCGCAACAAGGGCATCAATGAGAATTTCGGGCGCGAGATCCTCGAGTTGCATACGCTCGGCGTCGATGGCGGCTACACCCAGGCCGATGTCGAGGCGCTCGCGCGCATTCTCACCGGCTGGTCGGTGGCGCGCCTCAACGATCCCGACCCCGGCAATTTCCATTACTATGAGCGCACCCACGAGCCCGGCGCCAAAGTGCTGCTGGGAAAGCGCTACGAGGAGGCGGGGTACGAGGAGGGCGTGGCCGCATTGAACGACCTCGCCGTTCATCCCGCGACCGCGCATCACGTGGCAACCAAGCTCGCGCGCCATTTCATCGCCGATGCGCCACCGCCGGATGCGGTCGCGCGCATCGCCACGGTCTTCCACACCAGCGGCGGCAATCTGGCGCGGGTGACGGAGGCGGTGGTGCGCGAGGAGGCGGCGTGGCGCACGCCCTTCGCCAAGGTGCGCGACCCCGACAATCTCGTGATCGCCGCCTGCCGCGTCACCGGCTTCACGCCGCAGGCACCGATGCTGCTCAACAGCCTGCGCACGCTCGACCAGCCGCCGTTCTTCGCCTTGCAGCCGGTGGGCTGGCCGGACGATGCGGCATCCTGGGTGTCGCCCGAGGCGGTGCTGCGGCGCGCGCAGTGGTGCGCGTTCTTTGCCGAGCGCATCGGCGATGTGCCCGACCCCGAAGCGCTGGCGGTATCCGCGCTGGGCGACGCGACGCCGGCCGACACGCTCGAGGCGATCCGCCGCGCGCCGTCGCGCCGCGTCGGGCTTGCCCTTCTTCTCGCCAGCCCGGAGTTTCAGCGCCGATGACAGGCATCCTGCATCGCCGCGATTTCCTTGCGGTCATGGCCGGCGGCGCGGCCGGCGCCTTCTCGCTCGCGGGGCTGCCGGGCGCGGTCTTCGCCGCGGCGCCGACGGATCAGCGCTTCGTCGTCGTGCTCCTGCGCGGCGCGCTCGACGGGCTCGCCGCGGTGCCGCCGGTCGGCGATCCGCATTACCAGGAAAAGCGTGGCGCCATCGCGCTGAAGCCGCCGGGCGCGGGCGGCGGCGCGCTCGCGCTCGGCGGCATCTTCGCGCTCAATCCCGGTCTCGCTGCGCTCATGCCCTATTACCGCGACGGCACGTTCCTCATCGTGCATGCCGCCGGCAATGGCTATCACTCGCGCTCGCATTTCGATGCGCAGGATCTGATGGAGAGCGGGCTTGCGGCCAAGACCGGCGTGAGCGACGGCTGGCTCAACCGCGCGCTCGCGCTCATGCAGAGGGACGACAAGCGCCTGGGGCTGGCGGTCGGCGGCGCGGTGCCGCTCATCCTGCGCGGCAAGGTCGAGGTCGCGTCGTGGGAGCCCGAGCATATCGGCGCCGCACCGCCCGATTTCATTACCGCGGTAGCGAGCCTCTACCGGCACGACGCGCTGTTGGGCCCGGCGCTTCAGGCTGGGCTTCAGGCGCAGAATTTCTCATCGAGCGTGCTCGGCGACGGCGCGATGGACGCGCGCAGCGGCGGCTACGGCCCCAACGGCTTTCGCCCGCTAGCCGAAGTCGCGGGCAAGCTGCTTGCCGCGCCGGATGGCCCGCGCATCGCCGCGCTCGACATGGGCGGCTGGGACACGCACGTCAATCAAGGCGCGGAGAGCGGCCGGCTGGAGCAGAATCTGGCCGGGCTCGCCGAGGGACTCGATGCCATGGCCAAGGCGCTTGGCCCGGCGTGGCGCCGTACCGTCGTCGTCGCCGTCACCGAGTTCGGCCGCACCGTCGCGGTCAACGGCAACAACGGCACCGATCACGGCACCGCCTCGGTGCTCCTGGTGCTGGGCGGCGCGGTCAAGGGCGGGCGCATCCATGGCGACTGGCCCGGCCTCGACCGGCTCCAGGACGACCGCGACCTGCGCGTCGCCACCGACGCGCGCAGCGTGATGAAGGGCATCCTGCGCGACCATCTCGGCGTCGATGCTGCCGCGCTCGGCGCCCGGGTCTTCCCCGGCACGAGCAACATCGCGCCGGCGGCGGGCCTCATCCGCGCCTGAGGGCGCGCCACGTCCGTCCCGTTTGTGCTAGTCTCGCTCCCCGCGAAGGAACGGGCGATGCGTGTCTTGATATCCCTAACGGCTGTGGCGGCGCTAGGCGGCTGCGTGGCGGCAACGCCGCTCGCCGACATGACGGGCGTCGACCCCGTGGTCTATCAGCGCGACCTCGACCGCTGCCAGTCGATCGCGCCCTCGGCCGACGCGCTCGGGCCGCTGCTGGTGGGCGCGCTCATGGGCGCGAGCTTCGGCATGGGGGCAGCGGCCTTCGCCGGTCCGACCAGTTCGATCAGTATCGCCGAAGGCTATGGCGCCGCGGCGGGCGCGGGTGCCGGCGCGGGCATCGCGACGCTCGTCACCAGGGCTACGCCGACCCCGCCCGGCCCGCCGCAGGAAACCCGCTCCGTCGCCGATTGCCTGCGCGCCCACGGCTACACGGTGCTGAGCCAGGCGCAGCCATAGCGGCGCAACAGCCAGACAAGGGGGAAACGATGGCTGTCAGAGTGAGTGCCGGTTTTTCTGTCCTGGTGGTCACGCTGGGCCACGCGCTGATGGCCCACGCGCAGACGGAGGAGATGCAGCAGACGGCGCAATGCGTCTTGAGCGCGACCAAGGATACGCGCTCGCCGCTGGCGGTGCAGCTCATTCGCCAGGCGTGCAACGATATGGTCGTCCATACCAGCGGCTTGTATGAGCGCCAGCGCGCCTACGACCAGTGTCTGATCCAGAACCTGTCGGGCGCGCAAAGCAATGCGGCGGCAAGCCAGATCCAGTCGGCGTGCCGAACAACCTATCCGCTCGGCTGATCATCCTCACCGCGCGCGCGGAATGGCCCAGCAGCTTTTCAAGGGCTGCATGCCGATCCGGGGATAGTAGGTTTCGGCGGCGGGTGCGGCGACGAGGATGAGGGTGGCGCTGTCGCCCGCGAGCACGCGCGTCTCGTCGATCAGGCGCTTGCCGATGCCGTGGCGCTGATAGGCGACATCGACCGCCAGATCGGAGAGATAGCAGCAATAGGCGAAATCGCTGACGGCGCGCGAGATGCCGACGAGCCGCCCCGCGTCGCGGGCGGTCACGATGATATCGGCGTTGCGCAGCATTCGCTCCAGCCGGTCGAGATCGCCGGCCGGCCGGCGCTCCGCCAGGGTCGAGGCAACCAGAATGGCGCGAAATTCCTGCGCCGACAGGTCGGGCTCGAGCGCATAGATGATCGGCATCGCATCCCCTTCACGCGAGATCGATGCCGGACCGTATATCCCATCGGGGCCTGTGCTGCGAGGAAGTCCCGCGGCGACCAAGCTACTTGGTGTCGCCCGTGCCGAACACCCCGCCCAGCGCGCTTTTTGTCGCGCCCACGGCGGCGGTCGCGGTATCGCCGGTGAGATAGGTCTCGAGCTGTGCGGCGATCGGCGCTGGCGCATGCTGCTTGACGTAAGCGATGACCTCGTTGACCGCCTTGGTGGCGGAGTCCTCGGAAATTCCGGCGTCATTGACGATGTGTTGGATCAGCTCCTGCATCGATCTTGCCGCTCGCGTTGAAATGCCATGGCCTCACTTCGAGTTTGTCATGGGCCGGGACGATCCCGAGCCCGATGTCGATCCCTGGCGCGCGACGATCTTGTCCGCGATCTGGTCATAGACGTTCGGCGGGATGACCTTGCGCTGGGTGAGCTCGTCTTTGGCCCTGTAGGGGCGGTTGGCGATGATCGCCTGGGCCCGCTTGGTGCCGATCCCCGGCAGCTTGCCGAGCTCTTGCGCGGATGCGGAATTGATGTCGATGAGGCCGCTTTGCGCCTGGGTTGCCGATGGTGATCCCGCGCGGCTCGGGGTCGCCGCCGCTGGACCATGGGTCGAGCTCGCGGGCGATGAGGGCGTTTGGGCGGCGACGGGGAGGGCCAGCAGCGCGCTCAATGCGGCCGCAGCCAAATAGCGACGGGCTCCCATATCGACCTCCTGCAGCTTGCGTGGATGGTGACGGTGAAGCAAACCGTCCGCAGTCGGCGAACGTTCGATTGGGCCTTAAAACGCAAGCGCGCGCCATACTCCGCAGCCGCCGGTTGAGGCGGCAGCGATCAGAGCGACGTCAGCCCTCGATCCAGGCGATGCGCAGGACGTTGGTGGCGCCGGGGGTGCCGAAGGGGACGCCGGCGGTGATGACGACGCGATCGCCGGGCGCGGCGAAGCCCTCCTTGTGCGCGGTGCGCGTCGCGCTCAGGACCATGTCGTTGAAGCTCGTGACATCGCGGGTGTGGACGCAATGGAGGCCCCACACGATCGCCAGGCGCCGCGCCGTCTCCAGCCGCGCCGTGAGCGCCAGCACCGGCACGTTTGGCCGCACCCGCGCAGCGCGCAGCGCCGTTGCGCCCGAGGTCGTGTAGGACAGGATGGCGGCGGCGCCGACGGTCTCGGCGACCTCGCGCGCGGCAGTGCTGATCGCATCCGAGCTGGTATTCTCGGGCGCGGCGGATTCGGCACGCAGGCCGCGGAAATAGAGCGGGTCGGCCTGCACGCGCCGGATGATGCGGTCCATCATCGTCACTGCCTCGACCGGATACTGCCCGGCCGCGGTCTCCGCCGACAGCATCACCGCGTCGGCGCCCTCATAGACGGCGGTGGCGACGTCGGAGGCCTCGGCGCGCGTCGGCACCGGCGCGCGCACCATCGATTCCAGCATCTGCGTCGCCACCACGACCGGCTTGCCGGCGAGGCGGCAGGCGTGAACGATCTGGCGCTGTATCGGCGGCACGTCCTCGGGCGGCATCTCCACGCCGAGATCGCCGCGCGCCACCATCACCGCCTCGGAAAGCTCGATGATCTCGTCGAGGCGGGTGATCGCCGCCGGCTTTTCCAGCTTCACCAGTACCCCGGCGCGGCCGGCGACGAGCTTGCGCGCCTCGGCCACGTCGTCGGGCCGCTGCACGAAGGAGAGCGCGATCCAGTCGGCGCCCATGTCGAGCGCGACGACGAGATCGGCGCGGTCCTTGGGCGTGAGCGCCGAGAGCGGCAGCACCGCGTTGGGCACGTTGACGCCCTTGCGGTCCGACAGATCGCCGCCGGTGACGATCATCGTCTCGGCGAAATCCTTGCCGCATTTTTCCACTTTGAGGCGGATGTTGCCGTCATCGAGCAGAAGATCGATCCCCGGCGAGAGCGCGGCGAAGATTTCCGGATGCGGCAGGCCGCGCGCGCTTGTCGTCCCCCGGCGTGGTCGCGAGGTCGAGACGAAAATGCTGGCCGGTGACGAGCTTGACCTTGCCGGCGGCAAAGGTGCCGACGCGCAGCTTCGGCCCCTGCAGGTCGGCCATGACGCCGATTGGCCGGCCGTAGCGCTTTTCCAGCGCCCGGATCGCCGCACAGCGCGCGCGATGGTCATCGGCCGTCCCGTGGCTGAAATTAAGGCGGAAGACATCGACGCCGGCGCGGAACAGCGCCTCGATCATCTCCGGCGTGGAGCTCGACGGGCCCAAAGTGGCGACGATCTTGGCGCTGCGTTCGCGTCTCATCGGTCTATCTCGGTTATCAGGATTGCGCGGAAATCGTTGACGTTGGTGCGCGTAGGGCCGGTCGTCACGAGATCGCCGAGCGCGTGGAACGCGCTCCAGGCGTCATTGTCGGCAAGAAGCGCCGTGAGGTCGAGCCCCAATTGCCGCGCGCGCGCTCCTGTCGCGGGGCCGGCGATGGCGCCGGCATTCTCCTCGGTGCCGTCGATGCCGTCGCTGTCGCAGGCCAGCGCATGGATGGCGGGATGCCCGTCGAGCGCCAGCGCCAGCGCGAGCAGGAACTCGGCGTTGCGCCCGCCGCGGCCATGGCCGCGCACCGTCACCGTCGTCTCGCCGCCTGAAAGCAGCACCGCCGGCAGCCGCAGCGTCAAGGCGCCGACGCGAAACCGCCCCGCGGCAACTTGGCGCGCGATCGCCGCGTGGACGCGCGCCACCTCGCGTGCCTCGCCCTCGATGCGGTCGCTGAGGATGACCGGCGTCACTCCCGCTTCACGCGCGGCGTGTGCCGCCGCTTCGAGCGCGCCCTCGGGCGTCGCGACCAGCACGAAGCGGTTGCGCTCAAGCCGCACATCGCCGGGCTTGGGCGTCTCATCGAGCCCTGCGGCGAGGTGCGTTGCGACCGCCGGCGGCGGCGTGATCGCATGAGCGGCCAGCACCGCGCGCGCTTGCGCGAAGGTCGAGGGATCGGCCACCGTCGGGCCGGAGCCGATCACCGCGGGATCGTCGCCCGGCACGTCGGAGATCGCGAGCGTCACCACCCGGGCCGGTGCGGCGGCGGCGGCGAGGCGCCCGCCCTTGATGGCAGAGAGATGCTTGCGCACGCAATTGATCTCGCCAATAGTGGCGCCGGAACGCAGCAGCGCCTGCGTCACCGCGCGCTTGTCGGCGAGCGTCACGCCCGGCGCCGGCAGCGCCATGAGCGCCGAAGCGCCGCCTGAGATGAGGCACAGCACGAGATCGTCGCGCCCGAGCCCGGTCACGCTCGCAAGAATGCGCTCGGCCGCTGCGGTGCCGGCGGCGTTCGGCACGGGATGAGCGGCCTCGATGACCTCGATGCGCTCGCACGGCACGCCATGGCCATAGCGCGTGACGACGATGCCGGAAAGCGGCCCCGGCCACTGCGTCTCGACCGCGCGCGCCATCGCCGCCGCGGCCTTGCCCGCGCCGACGACGATGGTGCGGCCCCTGGGCGGCACCGGGAGATGCGGCGGCACCGCGGCTGCCGGATCGGCGGCGGCGAGGGCGGCGTCGAAGAGATGGCGCAACAGCGCGCCGGGGTCGCGGACTTCTCTATCCACCAGAGATCCTTCATGCGAACATGCAAGCGCCAGAGAAAAGACTGGCCTGTTCTTTTTCCGACAAGATAGGATGCGGCATCGGCACGACACAACCCGGCTGCCTTTCCCAGCGCTTCCATGCCCGAATCTTGCCTCGCGCCCGGCGACCCCGCGCCCGTTCTGTGGCACCACCCGGAAGGACGGGCGCCGGTGATCCTGACCTGCGACCACGCGAGCCCTGCAGTCCCGGCGGCGCTGGCGGGATTGGGGCTGTCGCAGGAGGCGCGGCTGCGCCACATCGGCTGGGACATCGGCGCGGGCGAGGTGGCGCGGCTCCTGGCCGAGCGGCTCGACGCGCCGGCGGTGCTGGCCGGCTATTCGCGGCTCGTCATCGACTGCAACCGCGATGTCGATGATCCCGCCTCGATCCCGGAGGTGAGCGACGGCACCGTTGTGCCGGGCAACCAGGCGCTTGACGCGGCGGCGCGCGCGGCGCGGCGTGCGGCGATCTTCGCGCCCTACCACGCGGCGATCGCGTCCTGGATCGAGGCGCAACTGGCGCGCGGCGCGGTGCCGGCACTGGTTTCGATCCACAGTTTCACGCCGGTGATGGGCGGCGCGGCGCGGCCGTGGCATGTCGGCGTGCTCTGGGACGAGGACCCGCGCATTCCGGTGCCGCTCATGGCCGCGCTGCGGGCCGATCCTGCTTTGGTGGTCGGCGACAACGAGCCCTATTCCGCGCGCAAGCCTGCCGGCTACACGGTGCGTCATCATGCCGTCGCCCGCGGATTGCCGCATGTCGCGATCGAGCTGCGCCAGGACCTCATCGCCGCGAGCGCGGGCGCGCAGCAATGGGCCGCGCGTCTTGCCGCGGCACTCGCGCCGATCCTGGCCCGGCGCGAACTCTACGCCCGCGCGCCGGTATGAGGCGGGCTCTTTCAATCCTCGTCGCGAGACCCCAGTATGAAGCCCAAGACTTGTTGACGCCCGAGGTGAAAGATGGACGAGAAAACCCGCACCGAGCTCGAGGCCGCGACGTTCCGCCGCCTCGTCGCGCATCTGCGCGAGCGCACCGATGTACAGAACATCGATCTCATGAATCTCGCGGGCTTCTGCCGCAACTGCCTGTCGCGCTGGTATCGCGAGGCCGCGGCGGAGCAGGACGTGACGATCCCCGATGCGGAGGCGCGCACGATCGTCTATGGCATGCCCTATGACGAGTGGCGCGCGAAATACCAGAAAGAGGCAAGCCCGCAACAACAGCAGTCGTTCGCGGCCGCCCACAAGCACTGAGCCGCACCCGCGCTCTTCGCGCGCACGATAGGGGGCAGCTCGCAAAGAGTTCGCCGGGAGCAACAGTCATGGCCGAGAAGAAGAGCGCGTCGTCGCCGGACGACGTGGGCGGGATCGCCGCCAATCAGCTTAAAAGCTTCGTCGAGCGTATCGAGCGCCTCGAGGAAGAAAAGCGTGCGCTCGCCGAGGACATCAAGGAAGTCTATTCCGAGGCGAAGGGCCGCGGCTTCGACGTCAAGATCCTGCGCAAGGTGATCGCGCTCAGGAAGCGCGACAGCCAGGAGCTCGACGAGGAGGAGGCGCTCATGGATGTCTACCTGCGCGCGCTCGGCATGAAGCCCGCGGAGAGCGGGCGCACAGCCGCCGAGTAAGGAGGATCGCGCCGCACTGGCGGGGCGGCGCGGCGATCAGCTCCGTCGCTTGCGCCAGCCCATCAGCAGCGCGCCGGCAAAGAGCGCGAGGCTCGCCGGCTCGGGCACCGGGTCGGGCGCCGGGTCTGGCGTCTGATCGGTGATGGGCGTGATCTGGATGTCGCCCGTGATACCGACGCCATCGCTGACATCGGATTGGGGGTTGGCGAGCAGCAGCCCGATGATGAAGTCCTGGTTCGGGTCGACGTTGCTCGGATCGACGATTTGCAGCGCGAAATCCTCAACCGGGCTGCCGAAGGTGTAAGTGTTGTCGGCCGTGTCGCCGTTGACCTGCTGACCGGTGTCGGTGGTGCAGTCCGTGGAGTTGTCACCGGTGCAGAGATAGACCTCGTAAGTGACGTCGCCATCTTGCGATGTGAGCTGGAGGCTGTCGATCTGTGCCGGGAACCCGTCATTGGGATCGCCGTCGGTCGGCAACACCTGGACATCGTAGCCGATGAGGGTGCCCGGCGGATCGAAGAACTCCCAGCAGCCGCTCGACGCGCAGTTGGTCACCGCGAGCGTGACCGAGCCGTCGGGATTGGTCGACAGTGGCACGATCGGATTCGTCGGGCTCGATCCCGGCTGGGTTCCGCCACCGCTTGCCGTTGTGGTCGTACCGCCGCTACCGCTGTTCGAGCCACCGCTACTGCTCGAGCTGCTGCCGCTTGATGCCGTGGTTGAGCCGCCGCCGGAGGAGCTGTCGCCGCCGCCGCTGCTGCTCGAGCTGCCGCCGCTTGATGCCGTGGTTGAACCGCCGCCAGAGGAGCTGTCGCCGCCGCCGCTGCTGCTCGAGCTGCCGCCGCTTGATGCCGTGGTTGAGCCACCGCTGCCGGAGGAGCTGTCGCCGCCGCTGCTGCTCGAGCCGCCGCCGCTTGATGCCGTGGTTGAGCCACCGCCGCCGGAGGAGCTGTCGCCGCCGCTGCTGCTGCTCGAGCCGCCGCCGCTTGATGCCGTGGTTGAGCCACCGCCGCCGGAGGAGCTGTCGCCGCCGCTGCTGCTCGAGCCGCCGCCGCTTGATGCCGTGGTTGAGCCACCGCCGCCGGAGGAGCTGTCGCCGCCGCTGCTGCTGCTCGAGCCGCCGCCGCTTGATGCCGTGGTTGAGCCGCCGCCGCCGGAGGAGCTGTCGCCGCCGCCGCTGCTGCTCGAGCCGCCGCCGCTTGATGCCGTGGTTGAGCCGCCGCCGCCGGAGGAGCTGTCGCCGCCGCCGCTGCTGCTCGAGCCGCCGCCGCTTGACGCCGTGGTCGAGCCACCGCCGCCAGTGGTGCCGCCGCTGCCGCCGCTCGAGCCGCTGCCGCCGGAGGAACCGCTGCCGCTGCCATTCGATACTGACGAACCGCTGCCGTTTCCCGATGGGGAACTGCCGGTCCCGCCGCCGGCCGCGGGCGCGCCCGGCAGATAGGCGAGGGGGCCGATGTCGGCGGCGCTGCCGGCCGCGTCCGGACCGGGGTTGCCGTAGGAGCTGAAGCCCGAGAACTGGTTGACGGAGCCTGAATAGCTGGGCGACGACGCCGCGCCGCCGGCATTGAGCGGGCCGCCGCTCGTGCTGTCCGGTTTGTCGCCGCTGGCGGGCGCCGGCGCGGCGCTGCCGCTGGGAGCGGGAATGTCATTGCGGGCATAAAGCGGTCCCAGTGCCGGCGGGACGGGCGCGGCGGTGGGACTGTCGGGCGTCGCTGGCGCCGTGTTGCGGGCGACGGGGGCTTGCGCGTCCGCGTCGTCGGGGCTGGCGACGGCATCGCCGTCGCTCTGGAACGCGATCGCGCCGGAGGAGGAGGATGACGGGAGCTCTGCTGCGCCCGGGTGGTAGTAGAGAACGGCCGCACCGGACATGAGTGCCATGGTCGCGACCATTCCGGCAAAAATTGGGCCTTTATTCATCTCTACCTGCTTCCCGCGAACCGTAAGGGGACTACCAACCCATCTAACAATGACCCCAAATCATTAAAGTTTAATAATTCCTAACTAAGTTAACGTGAGCTGGGAGGGGCCTGCCCCTAGCAAAGCAATTTTTGGGCCATAGCAGTTGTTTCAAGGATTTGGTCCGCCGGGGTTCGGCATTTACCGTAACACTGTAAGAAATCCCGACAGTACGAACGGTACTGGCCTCATACTTAGGTATTGCTTAACAATTTGTTACCGCATTGACCGGCCGTCCGGCGTCTGCCAAGAAAGCGGCGCATTCCATTGCGACGGACACGGGAGAGCGCGATGCCGGAAGGTGCCCCCAACCGCCCCTATGACGATCTGCGCGAGTTCATCGATCGCGTCGAGCGGGCGGGCGAGCTTTTGCGCATCAAGGGCGTGGACTGGAACCTGGAGATGGGGACGATCGCCGAGATCGTCTATCAGACCCGGCAGAACGCTCCGCCGGCGATCCTGTTCGAGGACATCCCCGGCTACCCCAAGGGCATGTGCGTTCTCGCGGGCGCCACCAATTCCGCCAAGCGCCTGGCGATCACGTTAGGGTTTCCCGAGCCCAAGGGCGCCCTCGACGTGGTTTCCGCCTATCGCGACCGGATGAAGACGCATCAGCCCATGCCGTCGCGGGTCGTCACCACCGGTTCCGTGCTCGAGCGAATCGACCGGGACGATGACGTCGACGTGCTGAAGTTCCCCGTCCCTTTCCTGCACGAGCATGACGGCGGCCGCTATATCGGCACCCACGATCTCGTGGTGATGCGCGATCCCGACGACGGCTGGATCAACGCCGGGACCTACCGGGTCATGGTGCACGACCGCAACACGCTCGGCTTGTGGATGTCGCCGGGCAAGCAGGGGCGCCAGATCCGCGACAAATACTTCAAGCAGGGCAAGCCGTGCCCGGTGCTCATCAGTTGCGGGCACGATCCGCTGCTCTTCCTGGCGAGCGGTAACGAGCTCCCCTACGGCCTCTGCGAGTACGATTACGCGGCCGGCCATCGCGGCATGGCCTACGATGTCGTGGCGAGCGAGCTTTACGGCCTGCCGATGCCGGCGCATGCCGAACTGGTGCTCGAGGGCGAGATGGTCGAGGGCGATGTCGCGCCGGAAGGGCCGTTCGGTGAGTTCACCGGCTATTACGCCGGCGGCCAGAGCGACCAGCCGGTGGTGCGGGTGAAGCGCGTCTATTGGCGCAACGACCCCATTCTTACGATCGCCACGCCGATGCGCCCGCCGTCCGACTTCTCCTTCAGCAAATGCGCGATGAAGGCCGGCATGATCTGGGACGAGGTCGAGCGCGCGGGGCTGGCCGGCGTCACCGGCGTGTGGTGCCACGAGGCGGGCGGCGCGCGCATGTTCAACGTCATCGCCATCAAGCAGGCCTATGCCGGCCATGCGCGCCAGGCCGGGATGCTCGCGGCTAGCTGCCAGTCCGGCGCCTATTTCGGCCGCTTCGTCGTGGTGGTCGACGACGACATCGATCCGACCGACCTCTTCGACGTGACCTGGGCCATGTGCACGCGCTGCGACCCGGTCGAGGACATTGAGTTCATCCGCAAGATGTGGAGCACCTCGCTCGACCCGCGCATTCCCCGCGGCACCGTGCACAATTCGCGCGCGGTGATCATCGCCTGCCGCCCGTTCGAGCGCATCGCCGATTTCCCCCGCGTCGCCCGCGCCAGCCCGGAGCTGCGCGCGCGCGTCGCGGAGAAATACGCAAAGGTTCTGCGCGGCCTCTGACGGCGCTCCCCGCCCGCGTCGTCATTGCGAGCGAAGCGAAGCAATCTCCCGCCGGCGCGAGATTGCTTCGTCGCTCGCGCTCCTCGCAAAGACAGGGGGAGGAGCCTTGCACCTTTTTGACTGTCTTATCCCAGCTTGAACTCTTCGGCGAAGAGGTCGGGCTTGTAGTTCTGTTGTGCGAAGAGATAGGCGCGCGATTCATCCGCCATCTTGCGGAAGGCGGCGAAATTGAAGCCGACCAGGCGGCCGTGGAACTTGCGGATGCGGCCGCCGATGATGACGGTATCGACATTGCTGCTGTCGGCCGCCGCGACCACGGTGCCGATCGCGTTGTTGGAGGGATAGAGGTTGACCGTGTCGGTGCGGATCAGCACCAGGTCGGCCTCCTTGCCCGGCGTGATCGTGCCGATCTTGTCGATGAGCCCGGCGCAGACCGCGCCGTTCACCGTGGCGCATTCGAGCACGTCGCGGACCGAGACCGGCTTCGGCGCGCCCGGGTCGCCGTTGACGCGGCGGTAGGTTGCGACGGCGCGCTGGATGTGGAAGGCGACGCGCATCTCCATGAACATGTCGGTGCCGTAGGAGGTCTCGTTGTCGACGCTGAAGCCCGGCTTGATGCCGTGATCGAGCGCCTTCTGGTAGGCCGGGATGCCCTCGCCGAGCCCGTATTGCGAATCCGAACGCGGGACCACGTCGACGGTGACGGCGGCGTCGTGAATGTGCTGCCAGGTATTGTCCGGCAGCGCGCCGCAATGGTTGAAGGTGTTGTCCGGTCCCAGCAGCCGCTCCAGGTAGAAGGGCTCGATAATGGTCGCCATCTGCAGGCCCTGGAACTCGGTGGTGATGCGCAGGCCGAGCCGGCGCGCGAGCGCCCAGTTGTCGCGGTCGGGGCCGGAGAACATGCGCAGCGTCACGAGCTGATCGTCCGACGAGAAATACTGCTTTTGCAAGCGCGGCAGGTCATTCGGCCACACATGGTCCCAGCTGCCGGCGAGCGGCGGGCCCGAGGCGTGGACGCCGCGGATGCCGCTGTCGAAGAGCGCGCGGATCGCCTCGTCGGAATGCTGGGGGGTGCGCGTGTTGTGCGAATTGTCGATGATGCAGGTGACGCCGGCATCGATGCATCCCAACGCCGTGATGAGATTGCCGACATACATGTCGTACGGGCGATAGCTCTTGGCGAACGACAGATGCGTCGCGGCGGAGTAGGCGGCGAGCGTCGGCGCGTTCGGATTGATGCGGCGGAGCTGGCCTTCCCAGGAATGGCGGTGCGCATCGACGAGGCCGGGAATGACGATCATGTCCTTTGCGTCGATCACCTGGGCTCCCGTGGCCTCGATGTTCGGACGCACGGCGGTGATCTTTTTGCCCTCGATCAGGATGTCGCCCTTGGCGAAATCGCCGACATGGGGGTCCATGCTGATGATCGTCGCGTTCTTGATGAGAATACGGTGGCGGGGGTCGACGGGCGCGCGGGCCGCGCGCTCGACCGCTTCGTCATCGCCGTCGCGATGGCCCTTTGCCGCGGCGGCGCCGGGCAGGAGCGGCGCTGCGGCGGCAAGTGCCGCTCCAGCCTTGATCAGGTCGCGCCGCGAAGTCGCGGGGCCATCCTCCGGGCGTGGGGTCCTGCGTGTCACGTGCTTGTCTCCCTCGGTCGTCGGTTATTGGGTGGAATGATAGGTGCGCGGCAATTCTGCGCCGGTGGGCCGCGCATTGAAAGACCGCGGTTTGACCGCTAGGTTTCGTCCCCTTCACCACGGATGCCGCCATGAACGCCAGCGAAAGGCCGCAAAGACCGCCGAGCGCGATGCTGATCGAGGCGCTGCGCCAGCGCTTCGGCGATCGCCTGTCCACCGCGGCCGCGGTGCGCGAGCATCACGGCAAGGATGCCTCCTATCACGCGCCGCATGCGCCCGATGCGGTGGTGTTCGCGCGCTCCACCGAAGAAGTGGCCGAGACCGTGCGCCTGTGCGCCGACGAGCGGGTGCCCGTGATCGCCTTTGGCGCCGGCACCTCGCTCGAAGGCCAGGTGATGGCGCTGGCCGGCGGCGTCACCATCGACCTGACGCAGATGAACCGGGTGTTGCGCGTCTCGGCCGAGGACCTGGACTGCACGGTCGAGGCCGGCGTCACGCGCAAGCAGCTCAATCAGGATCTGCGCGACACCGGCCTGTTCTTTCCCATCGACCCGGGCGCGGACGCCACCTTGGGCGGCATGGCGGCGACGCGCGCCTCCGGCACCAACGCGGTGCGCTATGGCACCATGCGCGAGAACGTGCTGGCGCTGGAAGTGGTGCTGGCGGACGGCACGGTGATCCGCACCGCGCGGCGCGCGCGCAAATCGGCCGCGGGCTATGACCTGACGCGCCTCTTCGTCGGCTCGGAGGGGACCTTGGGCGTCATCACCCAGGTGAGCCTGCGCCTCTACGGCATCCCCGAGGCGATCCGCTCCGCCGTCTGTTCCTTCCCGAGCGTCGCCGATGCGGTCGAGGCCGTGGTCGCGACCATCCAGGCCGGCGTGCCGGTGGCGCGCATCGAACTCCTCGACGAAGTGCAGATCGATGCGGTGAACCGCTATTCCAAGCTCGACTACAAGGTCGCGCCGACGCTTCTCTATGAATTTCACGGCTCGAACGCTGGGGTCGCCGAGCAGGTCGCGATGGCCGAGACGTTTGCCAGCGAGCGCGGCGGCACCGAGTTCCGCTGGGCCGCGATCACCGAGGAACGCAACCGCCTGTGGCAGGCGCGCCACGACGGTTATTTCGCCGCGCTGGCGCTGCGTCCGGGCAGCGAAGCGTGGGCGACCGACGTGTGCGTGCCGATCTCGCGCCTGCCCGAGTGCATCGCCGAGACCAAGCGCGATATCGCGGCGGAGAAGCTCCTGGCGCCCATGGTGGGCCATGTCGGCGACGGCAATTTCCATCTCTCGTTCCTGCTCGATCCCGCCGACCCCGCCGAGTTCGCCGCCGCCTCCCGCGTCAACGAGCGCATGGTCGCGCGTGCCATCGCGATGGATGGAACCTGCACCGGCGAGCACGGCGTGGGGCAGGGCAAGATGGACTTCCTCGCCGCCGAGCACGGCGCGGCGCTTGGCGTCATGGCCACCCTCAAACGCGCTCTCGACGCCCACGACATCATGAACCCCGGGAAGGTCGTGCGGGTTTAGGAGTGTTCTGTTACTTCGTTGAAATCATTGCTTCCCTTGACTCCGCGGGCGGCGATGCTACCGTTGCCGGCATGGAAATTCACCTCCCGCCCGACCAGGAAGCTCATCTCGCTGCGCTTGCTGCCAGCGCGGGACGCAGCCCCGATGACATCGTACAGGAAGCCGTTGCGTTGTGGGCAGAGCGCCAGGCGCAGCGCCAAGCCCCGGAGGCCAAACACACTCCGGCGGAAGCGGCTGCACGCATTCTTGAGCTGCGCAAGGGTAATTTCCTGCCCGAGGGCGAGACGATAAAAGACCTCATCAATTACGGTCGCGCGTGACGTCGTTTGTCCTCGATAACTCTGTCGCAATGCGATGGTGTTTCGAGAGTGCGGCTCATCCCTATGCAGAATTCGGTACTGGGGCGACTCGCGAGCGGCGATGACGCGGTGGTACCTGTTCTGTGGTTCTACGAAACAAGCGCGGTGCTCGCCCGTGAGCAGAACCGAGGAACGCTCGCCGCGCCCAAGGCCGAGCAGTTCATTACCGAACTCATGTCGCTGAGAATCAGCGCCGATGAGGAAAGCGCGGCGCGGGTCTTTACGGCTGTACACACTCTGGCGCTCGCTTACCGGCTGACTTCCTACGACGCCGCCTATTTGGAGCTGGCGATGCGGCGGAACCTGCCGCTCGCGACCCTTGACGACGACCTGATACGCGCGAGCAAGGCCGCCGGAGTAACCGTCGTCGTGTCGGACGTTTAGCAGGTCCTAAGACGGCTCTCCTTCAAAGGTACGCACATGACCTCCTTCGTGGCGCTCTTGGGTGACATCGCCACGCTCGATGTCGATGCCATCGTCAATGCCGCCAACACCACGCTCCTGGGCGGCGGCGGGGTCGACGGCGCCATTCACCGCGCGGCCGGGCCCGAGCTTCTGGCGCACTGCCGCACGCTCGGCGGCTGCCCCACCGGCGAGGCGCGCATCACCAGTGGCTTTCGCCTCAAGGCGCGGCATGTCATCCACACGGTCGGGCCGGTGTGGCAGGGCGGCGGCGCCAACGAGGATGCGCTGCTTTCCGCCTGCTACGGCAGCAGCCTTGCCCTGGCGCTGGCGAATGGCGTGCGCTCGATCGCCTTCCCGGCGATTTCGACCGGGATTTACGGTTTCCCGCGCGAGCGCGCGGCGGCGATCGCGGTGGCCGAGACGCGCCGCGTCCTCGCCGGCGTGGCTCTCATCGAGCGCGTGCTCTTCGTCTGCTTCGACGCGGCGACGCTGGCGCTCTACGAGCGCACGCTCGGCGCGCCCTGAGCGTCAGTCGAGCCGCTTGCCGTCGAAGTCCTTCTCCGTCCGCTCGGTCTCGCGCTCGGCGAGGCTGCGCTCGGCGCGCGTGCGGCCGATGGCGGACGCGGTTTTCCTGCGCCTGCTTCTGTGCCGCCTTGCGATCGCGCTCCTTGCGGTAGCGGTTGAGGTTGATGAGATCAGCCATGGTGAACTCCCGTGGCTGAAGTCTACCGCATCATTGTGCGCACGGGAATCGGCAAGGGAGCTCAGCCGCGCTCCCGCCCCAGCTCGCCGCGGCGGTAGCACTCGCGGATGAACAGGCGCAGCGCGCTCGAGAGGTTGCCGCTGCGCTCGGAATCGACCGCGGCCACGAGCGCATTGAGCGAGACGCGGCGGCTGACAGCGATCTCCGCGAGATCGTGCCAGAACGGCTCCTCGAGCGAGAGGCTGGTCGCGTGGCCGGCAATCACCACCGAGCGCTTGCGCGCCGCGTTCAGCCCGGCCCGAGCATCGCTTCGGGGCGCACCCATCGGTCGAAATCCTCCGCCGAAACATAGCCCAGCGCGAGCGCGGCCTGCCTTCAGCGTCGTGCCGTCGTGATGCGCCTTCTTGGCGACCTCAGCCGCCTTGTCGTAGCCGATATGCGGCGAGAGCGCCGTCACCAGCATCAGCGACTGCTGCACCAGCGCGCCAATGCGCTCCCGGTCCGCCTCGATGCCGACGACGCAGTTGTCGGCGAAGCTTAGCGCCGCGTCGGCAATGAGCCGCAGCGATTGCAGCACGTTCAAGATGATCACCGGCTTGAACACGTTGAGTTCGAAATTGCCCTGGCTGCCGGCGACGGTAACGGTGACGTGGTTGCCCATCACCTGCGTCGCCACCATGGTCACGGCCTCGGCCTGGGTCGGATTGACCTTGCCCGGCATGATCGAGGAGCCGGGCTCGTTCTCCGGCAGGTGCAGCTCGCCGAGCCCGCAGCGCGGCCCGGACCCCATCAGGCGGATGTCGTTGGCGATCTTCATCAACGACACCGCAAGCGTGTTGAGCGCGCCCGACAGCTCCACCAGCGCATCGTGCGCGGCCAGCGCCTCGAACTTGTCCGCCGCGGCGGTGAAGGGCAGGCCGGTCAGGCTGCGCAACTGCGCGATGAACGCCTCGGTGAAACCCACCGGAGCGTTGAGACCGGTGCCCACCGTGGTGCCGCCCTGCGCCACGGCATAGAGCCGTGGCAGGCAGCCCTCGATGCGGTCGATGCCGAGCTCGATCTGGCGCGCATAGGCGCCGAACTCGGCACTGAGCGGCAGGGGCGTCGCGTCCTGCAGATGGGTGCGCCCGATCTTGATGATGCCGGCAAAAGACGCCGCCTTGGTGCGGAGCGCGCCGGCGAGATGGCGCAGCGCCGGCGCCACGCGGTCGCTGATCTCGCGCACGGCGGCGACGTGCATCGCGGTGGGAAAGCTGTCGTTGGAGGATTGGCCGAAATTGACGTGATCGTTGGGATGAACGGGGCTGCGGTCGCCGCGCTTGCCGCCCAGCGCCTCGTTGGCGAGGTTCGCCACGCACCTCGTTCATGTTCATGTTGGTCTGGGTGCCCGAGCCGGTCTGCCACACCACCAGCGGAAACTCGCCGTCGTGCTTGCCGTCGATCACCGACTGCGCGGCCGCGGCGATTGCCGCACCGAGCCGCGGGTCGAGCGCGCCGAGCGCCACATTGGCTAGCGCCGCCGCCTTTTTCTCGATGGCGAGCGCGCGGATGAGCGGGATCGGCATGCGCTCGCCGCCGATGCGGAAATTCTCGAGCGAGCGCTGCGTTTGCGCGCCCCAGTAATGCTCGGCCGGCACCGTGACAGCGCCCATGCTGTCGCGCTCGATCCGGGTCGGGGTCGCATCCATTGCCTGTCTCCTCGCGCCATCGAGGCCAGGTCTAGATATGGGAAGCGCCGCCCGTTATCGCGCGGGCAATCAGGGCAGTTCGAACCGCAGGATGTGGTGTTTCGGCGGTTCCGGGTGGTGGGCGAGGGCCGCGAAGCGGGTGCGCTGGTCGGGCGTCAGCGTCGCCAGGAACGCAAGCAGTCCGTCGGTCATCGCCTTCTGGTAGGCGCGCCGGTTCTGGGTCGCCGTGTCGGCATAGCGGGTGATGGCCGCCGTGTCCGGGTTGGGCTTGGCCATTTCGCCCCAGATCTGCTGCATCAAGGGCTCGTTGCCATCGCGCAGTGTGCGGCCGGCGTTGCGGGCCGCCGAGGCGAAGGAGCGCAGCGCCGCGCGCTGGCCGTCGTTGAGATCGAGGCTGCGGCCGACGGCCAGGAAGCGCTGCGTCGGCGACTGCACCTTCTCGGCATTGTACATGGCCCAGACCAGGCCGCCGACGAGACAGACGTTGAGGGTGAGCGACAGAGCCAGCACCACCCACAGACCGGGACCGCGCCGCGTTGTGCGGCTCGCGGCCTCGGCCACCATGGTCATATCTCTTCCTCGTCGCTCGTAAAGAGGCCGCCCGGCGGATCGAACAACTGGTGGAAGGTGCTCTCGGTCGCAGCCGGCGGTCCCATCAGGTTGAGATAGGCGCTGCTGCCGAGGCTGAACCCAAAAAGGCTGGTGACGAGCAGGCTGGCGGCGAGCCCGCCCCAGGCGACGGCCGTGCGCCAGCCGCGGCGCTGCCGGGCGATGGTCGGGAAGGGGACGATCTTGGCATCGCGCGGCGCCACCAGAGACGCGGCCCTGGTGATCGCGGCAGCCGACACCGGGGCATGCTGCCCCTGGGCCAGCGCGCGCGTGGCGATCACGTCGTCGAGCGCGTCTGGCTGCGCGAAGAGCCACGCCTCCACCGCTTCCGCGCTGGTCTCGTCAAGCCGCCCGTCGATATAGGCGGCGAGTTCGCCCGCCTCGCCCGATGCCCTGAAACTGGCTACCGATGGAGACAGTGCGCGCCAGCGCTGCCACAGCGCTGCTTCTTCCGCCCTTTCCCCCATTCCCGTCATCGTCATCTCCTCATGGCTTTTTTTAGGCTGTCCCTGACCCTGTCATCCCCGCCGTTCCACTTTTGACGCTGGCTCGTCGAGCGCAAAGTGGGTCCGCAGTTTGAGCATGGCTTTATGGTTGGTGCTACGGACGGTTTGCGGATCGACCCCCAGCGCCTGGGCGATCTCCGCTACTTCCATGTCGCGTTCGTAAAGCATGGTTAACACCAGCTTCTGGCGCGGCGACAGCAGGTCGTCCGGAATCTTGATCGGCTCGGAGCGGCGATCCTCGACCGCCAGCAGGGCCTCTGGCACGGCATCGATCGGGGTCGTCGGCGGCTGGTGGCGGCGCAGTGCGTCCCGCGCGGTGCTCCGGGCGACGATGGTGAGCCAGGTCGAAAGACCGGCCCGCGTCGCATCGTAGGTCTTCAACAGGCGGAAATCGTCCTTGCACAGCCGCGCGAACACCTCCTGGAGCAGGTCCTCGAGGTCGGTCCCCTCGCGCGCGACGCCGCGCACGGCCGCCAGGATGAGACCGGCATAGCGGCGCACGAAGCCATCCCAGGCGGCCTTGTCGCCCCGCGTCAGTGCCGTGAGATCGATGCCGTCCGCCACGCCCCTGTTTCCGGCCTATTTAGTTTAGAATTGCTTTATGCACGTTGCCGCCGCGCCGCCGCCTTCCTGCCGGAAGAACCGGAGCGGTCCGCCGCGCGCCTGAGAGCTGCTTCATAGGCCTTCTGCGCCCACTGCGCGAGCCGTTCCTGCTCGTCGAGCACGTCCGCCGGGACCTCGTGATAGCCGAGCGCCACAGTACGCCCGGTGCGCTGGTAGCGGAACGGCGCCATGCCGGCGGCGGTGAAGTCGCCGCTGTTGCCGTCGTCGGTGCGCAGGAAGAGCGCGTCCCTTTGAACCAGGGCGAACATGGTGCCGGCCCGGAAGAGGCCATGGCCGCCGAACATCCGTCGCGGCGCGACCGCCGCCCAGGGACGAAGCTGGTCGCGGACATACTCGATGAAGGCGCTGTCGACAGCCACGGGCCCGGGCTCACGCAAGCTTGGCGAAGAAGTCGTTGCCCTTGTCGTCGACGACGATGAAGGCGGG
This sequence comes from uncultured Alphaproteobacteria bacterium, assembly GCA_963832575.1. GTDB lineage: Bacteria > Pseudomonadota > Alphaproteobacteria > ATCC43930 > CGMCC-115725 > DATJLY01. The sequence continues at coordinate 157,321 of CAWHUT010000004.1, read as the reverse complement.
GAAGTCGGCCACCTCGATCCGCCAGATCGCCTCCATCCCAAGCTCGGCGTAGGCCACGGTCTCGACCCGCTTGATGCAGTCCTGCGCCAGCCTTGCCGCCGGGCCGCCGATCGAGCCGAGATAGAAGCCGCCGTGCTTGCGGCAGGCCTCGCGCACCTCCGGCCCGCGATTGCCCTTGGCCAGCGTGACGAAGCTGCCGCCGGCCGCCATGAACGGATCGACATAGGAATCCATCCGCCCGGCCGTCGTCGGCCCGAACGAACCGGAGGCATAGCCCGCCGGGGTCTTGGCCGGACCGGCGTAGTAGATCGGGTGGTCCTTGATGTATTGCGGCAGCGCGCCCCCGGCATCGAGCGCTTCCTTGAGCTTCGCATGCGCGAGATCGCGCGCGACGATCAGCGGGCCGTTGAGCGAGAGCCGCGTCTTGATCGGGTATTGCGACAGCGTGCGGCGGATCTCCGCCATCGGCCGGGTGAGATCGATGCGCACGACCTCGCCGGCGACGCCGTCGGCCGCGAGGTCCGGAAGATATTGCGCGGGATTGGTCTCGAGCTCTTCGAGGAAAACGCCCTTGGCGGTGATCTTGCCGAGGACCTGGCGGTCGGCGGCGCAGGAGACGCCGATGCCGATCGGCAGGCTGGCGCCGTGGCGGGGCAGGCGGATGACGCGCACGTCGTGGCAGAAATACTTGCCGCCGAACTGGGCGCCGATGCCGGTGGCGCGGGTGAGGCCCAGCACCGCCTCTTCGAGCTCGCGGTCGCGGAAGGCCTGGCCGAAGGCGTTGCCCTGCGACGGCAGCGTGTCGAGATAGTGGCAGCTCGCGAGCTTCACCGTCTTGAGATTGAGCTCGGCCGAGGTGCCGCCGATGACGATGGCAAGGTGATAGGGCGGGCAGGCGGCGGTGCCGAGGGTGCGGATGCGCTCGTCGAGGAACTTCATCAGGCTCGCCGGGTTGAGCGTCGCGGGCGTCGCCTGGTAGAGATAGGTCTTGTTGGCGGAGCCGCCGCCCTTGGCGATGAACAGGAAACTTGTACTCGTCGCCCTCGTCGGCGAAGAGATCGATCTGCGCCGGCAGGTTGTCGCCGGTGTTGGTCTCCTTGAACATCGAGAGCGGCGCCAATTGGCTGTAGCGCAGGTTGGTCTCGGTGTAGGTGCGGCGGATGCCCGCCGCGAGCGCCGCGGCATCGCCGCCGCCGGTCCACACGCGCTGTCCCTTCTTGCCCATGCACGATCGCGGTGCCGGTGTCCTGGCACATCGGCAGCACCTTGCCGGCGGCGATGTTGGCATTCTTGAGGAGATCGAAGGCGACGAAGCGGTCGTTGGCGGACGCCTCGGGATCGTCGAGGATGGTGCGAAGCTGGCGCAGATGGGCGGGACGCAGGAGATGCGCGCAATCGACCATCGCCTGCTGCGCCAGAAGCGTCAGCGCCGGCGCTTCGACCATCAGCATGGTCTGGCCGGCGAAGGTGGCGCTCGCCACGTGATCGGCGGTGAGCCGGCGATAGGGCGTCTCGTCCTGCCCCAGGGGAAACATGTCGTGAAAGACGAAATCGCTCATCCCGCCCGTCCTTGTCTGGCACTTGCCGACCGGGCGGACAAACAACTTTTCCCGGAAACCGTCAAGCCGCCGATCGGCGGCCTGAGGATGGTCCGGCGAACCTTACCGGGGCGATAACCTACTTCTTGCGGAAGGCGTCGAGGGTGACGACCTCGCCCTCCTTGTGCTTGGCCGGGCGCGGCTCCGGTGCGGGCGGCGTTTCCGGCGCATCCGGCAGGGCGACCTGGAACTGCAGGCCGAACTTCACCGACGGGTCGGCGAAGGCGGTGATCGCCGCAAACGGGATGGAGAGCCGGTCCGGCCGGCTCTTGAAGTTCAAGGTGACGGCGAATCGCTCCTCGGTGACCTCGAGGTCCCAGAACTGGTTCTCCACCACCACCGTCATCTCCTCGGGATACTGCTTGAGGAGGTGCTCGGGGATCCCGACTCCGGGGAAGCCGGTGCGGAAGGTGATGTAAAAGTGGTGAGCGCCGGGAAGGCCGCTCGTAGCCGTGCGCGCCAGTACCTCGCGCACCACCCCGCGCAGCGCCGTCTCGACCATCTTGTCGTACCGCAGGATGTCCTTCACGTATCCACCCCGCCCGATAGGGGAAGTGGGGGGCTTCTGTTGCCCGGTGCCCCCCGGACCGCGAGTAGCTTTAGGCTTTCAGCCCCGTTAGGGGATTAGGCCGCGAGCGCCTCTTGCGCGAAATTGTCGTTCGCACGTAGGTTTTGGCCCGATATCGGCGGTACCATGCCGGGCGACGACCACACTTTTACTACGCGCGTCGATCCTGATTCGCCCCCATAGCGCAGGACCCAACATAGGCCCCGCAGAAACTGGTGGAGGCGCCGGGTACTGCCCCCGGGTCCGCAACGCTTATTCCATGCGCCGTGTATCGCCATAGCCGGTTGCCCGGCACCCATAATATAAGGCTTTTTGCGCCGATGAGAAGGGCTGTGTTCGTTTGGCCAACGGAACCGTTGAGTTCCGATTGGGATAACCGCTAGACATCTGTCGCGAGACTTCACGCTCCTTGGAGCCGTGGCTAACGGGCCGCTGGAGTGTGAGCCAAATTTTGATTGGATGATCCCGTTATGCCGTTGACCATCGAGCAACAGGCCGAGATAGAGCGCTCGCGTAACGATAGTTTCCAAACGTCCCGCGCTACCGTGCCCGCGCTCGAAGAAATACTCTACAAAGAAATGCCCGTACTCAACCATGGGTTCATAAGGGTTATCGATTACATGGGAGATGACGCCGCAGTGGTGCAAGCCGCACGCGTTTCATATGGCAAGGGCACAAAACATGTTTCGCAGGATCAAGGTCTTATCAACTATCTATTGAGACATAACCATACAACACCATTCGAAATGTGTGAAATCAAATACCATGTGAAGCTACCGATATTCGTTGCTCGCCAATGGATACGCCACCGTACTGCGAGCGTAAACGAATATTCGGCTCGCTATTCGATACTAGACAAAGAATTTTATGTTCCGGATCTCGATTACCTAAATTCCCGACGTAGGGAGCGTCAGCTGGAACGGCAAATCGAGCAATCGCTCGAAAGAGGGCAGCCGGACCTATTTTCCCAACCTGTCGAAAAAGTCTCCCACTTCCGCGCCACTTAGCCACCCAATCACGGACCAATCGACAAGGGCGAGAAGAGGCACTACCTCCAGATGAGGCAAGACAGGTATTGGAGTGGATGAAGGCGGAAGCGACGCGCGAGTACACAGTTTACACTAAATTGCTTAACGAAGACGCCGACGGAAACGTTATTGACGCGGATAGGCATGGAATCGCACGCGAGTTAGCACGGGTGGTTCTTCCGACAAGCATATACACGCAGTGGTATTGGAAGACCGACCTTCACAATCTTCTTCATTTCTTATCGCTTCGTGCCGATGCGCATGCTCAATATGAGATTCGTGTGTATGCCGACGCAATGCTGGATACCGTTCGTCGCTGGGTCCCTCTGGTTTATGATGCGTTCACGCAACATCGCCTGGGCGGCGCGCATTTCTCCGCAGCGGCGCTGGCGGTGGTGCGCCGTCTCGTCGCGGGTGAGACGGTGACGCAAGGCCAGAGCGGCCTTAGCAAGCGCGAATGGGCGGAATTGATGCAGGCGCTCGGCCGGGACGCCAACACTTAAGCGATTACCAAACTAATTCTTGACGCCGTTAGCGCCGGCGTTATAGTTAGGCATATGCTTAACCAACGCGCCACGCTCGACCTCATGTTTCAGGCACTCGCCGACCCGAGCCGGCGGGCGATGGTCGAGCGGCTGAGCCGCGGGCCGGCGTCTGTCAGCGAGTTGGCGCGGCCCCTGTCCATGTCGATGCCGGCCGTGATGCAGCACCTGCAGATGCTGGAGGCGAGCGGTCTCGTCCGCTCCGCAAAGTCCGGGCGGGTGCGTACCTGCAGCATGGAGCCCGAAGCCTTGAGCCGGGCCGAGCAGTGGCTCACCGCGCTCAGGACAAGCTGGGAGCAGCGCCTCGACCGGCTCGAGGACTACCTCAAGGAATTACAGGCGAAGGGTGAAGGCGATGACCATGACCGTTGACACGGAAATCGGCGGCGGACCGCGGCGGCATCTCACGCTCACCCGCCTCATCGCCGCGCCGCGAGCGCTGGTATGGAAGGCCTGGACCGACCCGGTTCAGATTGCGCGCTGGTGGGGTCCGAAGGGTTTCACCAACCCCCGCTGCGAGTTCGAGCTGAAGCCGCAGGGCGCTATCCACATCGACATGCGTGCACCGGACGGTGTCGTCTATCCCATGAGCGGGATCGTGCTGGAAGTCGTCCCGCTCGAGCGGCTGGTCTTCAGCTCGGCGGCGCTCGATGAGGCGGGCAAGCCGCACTTCGAAGTGCTCAACAGCATTTCCCTCGCCGATGAGGCTGGCGGCACGCGGCTGACCCTGGAGGCGAAGGTGCTGGCGCTGTATAGCGCCATCGCCACCCACTACCTCAAGGGCCAGGAGCAGGGCTGGTCGGAAAGCCTGGACCGTCTCGGCGCCCTCGTGACGAGGCCGCGCGCGGTGCACGCGACGTTCGTCATCGAACGGAACCTCGCCGCTTCGCCCGCCCGGGTGTTTGCGGCGTGGGCGTCGCGCGATGCCAAGGCGCGCTGGTTCGCCGGCGGCGAGGGGTGGACCGAGATCGCGCGCGAGCTTGATTTCCGCGTCGGCGGCCGCGAACAGGTGAGCGGCGCCTGGCGTGGCGGCACGGTGTCGCGCTTTGACAGCCGCTACTTCGACATCGTACCGAACGAGCGCATCGTCTACGCCTACGACATGCACCTGGACGAGACGCGGATTTCGGTGTCGCTGGCCACCGTGGTGTTCGCACCCGCGGGCGCCGGCACGCGGCTCACCGTCACCGAGCAGGGCGTGTTTCTCGACGGCTACGACGACGCGGGCTCGCGCGAGCACGGCACGAACATGCTCATGGACCGACTGGAAGCCGCGCTGAAACGCGACGGGTGAGGGAAGGGCGCCCTACTTCACGAACTCGTTGGTGAAGAGCTTGTCGTAGGAGCTCAGCTTCTCCGATGCCTGCATGAAGCCCGCCTCCACGTTCATGTCGTCGGCGGTTTCGAGTTCCTTGGCGGTGAGCGTGGGCGGGCTGGGCGTCGAACTCCATGCGTGTGCTTGTAGGCCTCGGCCAGCACCGCCGGGTCCTTCACGTTGAGGCGCTTGCCCAGCATCGCCATCGCCTCTTTCGGGTGCTCGTGCATGAAGGAGCAGGCCTTGGCCATGGCGCGGCCCATCTTGACGCAGATCGAGCGATGCTCGGCGCAGAAGTTGCCGCGCGTCATCAGCACGTTGGCGGCGATGTCGGCGAGCTAGGGCGGGTCCACCGTGCCGGTGGTGCCGTCGGCGATGATGACGCCGATGCCGTCGTGCAGCACCTGCTCCACCACCGGCGGCCCGCTCGAGAGCCCGTCAACGGCGCCGCGCTGGAGCGCGCCGACCTGGTCGGGGGGCGCGATGCCGGCGACGACGATGTCCGTTCTCGGGGTCCAATCCGCCGATCTTGGCGATCGACTTGAGATAGGCGTGCGGGATCGCGCTGGATCGCGCCGACCGCCGAAGCGCAGGCCTTTCATGAATCTTGGCGCGCTCGGCCAGCGGCGCGTTGGGATCGAAATGGCGCTCCTCGGCGATGTTCTTGCGCAGGACGACCCAAAAGCCGCTGCGGTCGAAGGTGTTGGCGATGGCGATGACGGATTGATGGCGCGCCGCCGCCCGCGTCAGCGTCACGCCCGACGACAGCGAGAAATCGATCGAGCCGGAGATCACCGCATTGGCGGAGCCGATGCCGGTGATGACCTGCTGCGTCACGTCGAGCCCTTCGCTCTTGAAGATCCCGGCATCCTCCGCGATGTAGGCGGCGGAGAAGATGAAGGCCGATGGCCGGCAAGGCCAGCGTCGTGTGCTCGTCCGCGGCGCGCGCGGGCAAGGTCAGCGCGAGCAAGCCCAGGACGGCGATGGCCGAACGCACGGCAAGCTGGGACGAAGAGTCATGGAATTGGTTTCCTCCCGTTCGAGCGCCCGCTTGACGCGGGGCTTGCGGATCAGCCGCCGTTCGCCGTGCCCAGACGCTTGTTGGCGTCGTTCACCAGCGAAAGATCGACATATTTGGGCGCGACCGTGACGGCCTTGGGAACGAGCCCCAGTTTGACGTTCGTGTCGATTGAATGCTGGATGCCGGCAATGTTGGGTCGGGCGTCGGGTGCGTGATAGGAGTCCGCCTTGGTATACATGTACTCGAGCGTGGCCGGCGCGGCCTTGGTCACGTCGGCCGCGAGCGCCACAGTCTCGTCGTGATGGGCCGGATCGAGCAGCCACTGAACGGCGCGGATGTGATCCTCGAAGAAATCGACCAGCGCCGGCCGATGCGCGGCGATGAAATCGGCGCGCATCGCCCAAAGCTGCGCCTGGATGCGGCCCTCGCCCTGGGCGGCGGTGAAGAGCACGCGGTACTTGCCCTGATCGAGCAGGTAGTGAAACTGCGGCACCAGGTTGATGAGGTCGACCTTGCCGTCGTCGAGCATCGCCGGCATGCTGTTGAAGTTGGTCTGGACCGTCGTGACATCGCGGTCGGAGATGCCGTGCTGGTGCAGCATGACGCGCATCGCGGTATCGCCGAAAGAACCGATGGCATTCGATGCGACAACGTGGCCCTTCAAATCCTCGACCTTGTGGAAGGGACTGTCCTTGCGCACGACATAGGTGACCGATGCGTAGCCGGGAACGCCGTCCTGGAACACGTCGGCCACGACGCGGACGTCGAGATGCGCGTTGGTGATGGCGAGGTCCAGCGCTTCCGGCCCGAACGCGGCGATCTCGAGCTCGTTGATGGCGAGCGCCTGAATCTGCGGCGTGCTGCCCTGGAAGCGGATGCCGGCGGCGACATAGGACTTGCCGAAATGCGGGAAGAGCTCGGGGTGCTTCTTCTGCAGCGCGTCGATGATCGGCTGCATGTGCGTCGGCGTGGTCGCCCAGCCGATCCGGATCTGCAAGGGGTCGGCATGCGCAACCGCCGCGCTCACGAGCGCCACGATGAAGGCTGCTGCGGCCGTCTTCGTTCTGGTTCTCATCGTCCTCCCCGTTTTACCTGATCTTGTTTTCCATACTCTAGAACGCGATCCGCGCGGATGGAACCGCCGCGATCCAGTGCCGGTTCACCGGGAAACGATCTTGTCTGCGTGGCCGGATGGGTACATCCTTCCCGCAATCGTCGGTCAACCGGCGAATAATGATCATCATCGGGGAGCAAGCCATGCACAAGTCCACCGTCGCCCTTATTGCCGCCGTCTGTGCCGCAGCATTGCCAAGCCTCGCGGCCGCCGAATCCCTCAAAGTGGCCGTGCCGATCCGCGGCGCCTGGGGCACCGCCTACACCGAGTTCGGCGTGAAGGAGGGTTTCTTCAAGCAGGAGGGGCTCGACGTCGCCATCACCTACACCCAGGGCGGCGCGTCGAACGAACAGGCGCTCATTTCCGGCAGCGTCAACATCGCGGTCGCCACCGGCTACATGGGCATCCTCTCCGCCTACACGAAAGGCGCACCGGTGCGCATCATCTCGGCCGAGGCGACGGGCGCGCCCGATATGTTCTGGTATGCCAAGGCCACGAGCGGCATCAAAAGCTTGAAGGACATGCACGGCAAGACCATCGCCTTCTCCAATCCCGGCTCGTCGAGCAATCTCATCCTCCAGACGCTGCTCAAGGAAAACAACGTCACCGACGCCAAGATGGTGTCGATCGGCGCCGCGCCGAACGGCCTGCCCCAGGTCATGACCGGACAGCTCGACGCCGCCTGGAGCGTGCCGCCGACCGGCCTCGACGAGCTCGCATCGAAGGAGATTGTCATCATCGCGCACGGCAATGATTCGCAGGCCGTGCGCAACGAGACGGTGCGGGTCAACGCCGTCAATCTCATCTGGTTCAGGGATCACCGTGACGCGGCGACGCGCTTCCTGCGCGCCTATGCCAAGTCGGTCGATTGGGCCTATTCCGGCGCGCCGGCCTTCAAGCTGTTCTCGACCATGTCCAACCAGTCGGTCGAGCAGGTGCAGTACATGGTCAAGACCTTCCAGTCGCCCGAGCAGGACCAGGTCCTGCACATCAAGGGCACGCAGCGCGTGCTCGACGAAGCGCTCGCGGCCAAGCGCATCCCCAAGGCGATGACGCCCGACCAGGTCAAGGGCGTGTTCGACTTCCTGCTGCCGGGCGAGAGTGCAAGCTGAACGGGCGGGGCTTGCGCTATTGCACGACGATGCGCGGCACCGGACGCGCGCCACCGGCGAGCTTTTCCCAGATGCGTTCGGCGATGGCGCGATAGACCTTGGCGTGCGGGCTGTCCGGATCGGAGACGACGATCGGCCGGCCGCTGTCGGAGGTCTCGCGGATGGCCATGTCGAGCGGCAGTTCGCCCAGGAATTCGACGCCCAGCCGCTCCGCTTCCCGCCGTGCGCCGCCATGGCTGAAGATCTCGCTGCGCTCGCCGCAATGGGGGCACAGGAAATAGCTCATGTTCTCGACGATGCCGAGGACGGGCACGTCGACCTTGCGGAACATGTTGAGGCCCTTGCGCGCATCGAGGAGTGCGATGTCCTGCGGCGTCGACACGATCACCGCGCCGGCGAGCGGCACCTGCTGCGCCATGGTGAGCTGCGCATCGCCGGTGCCGGGCGGCATGTCCACCACCATGACGTCGAGCGTGCCCCAGTCCACGTCGCGCAGCATCTGCTGCAGCGCGCTCATGACCATCGGCCCGCGCCAGATCATCGGCGTGTCCTCGGCGACGAGGAAGCCGATCGACATGCATTTGATACCGTAATTGCTCATCGGCTCCAGCCGCTTCGCGTCCGCCATGCGCGGCTTGCCGGAGATGCCGAGCATGCGCGGCATGGAGGGACCGTAGATGTCGGCGTCCAGCACGCCGACCGTGCGGCCGATCGCCGCAAGAGCGAGGGCGAGATTGACCGCCGTCGTCGATTTGCCGACGCCGCCCTTGCCCGAGGCGACCGCGATGATGGCGCGCGACGCCCGGCACCAGCGGCTTGCTTGTGCTGCTGTCCCGGCCGGGCGTGACCATGACCGCGGCCGGCGGCAGGGCTCGCACGCCGCGCCGGCGGCGCTTCCGCGGTCAATACCGCCGAGACCGAGAGCACGCCGTCCAGCGCCTCGACCGCCTTTTCCGCCGTCTTGCGCAGTGGTTCGAGCTGCGGGCCGCGCTCGCGCTCGACCTCGATGGCGAAGGCGACGTGGCCCTCGCGCACCTGCACGCCCGGAGACCATGCCGAGGCTGACGATGTCCTGGCCGCGATCGGGATCGCTCACGCGCTTGAGCGCGGCAAGGACGTCGCTCTCGGTGACGCTCATGGCGGGAAAACCTCCTTTTCGCCCAAGCTTGCATGTGGTGATGGCTGACATATAGGAAGAAGTCGGGCATGCTGGCAAGCCAACCTCCCGAGCGCTAGTCTGAAAGGCCAGCCTGAAAGGCCTGAAAGGATCGAGCCGATGTCGTGGAATCAAGGCGGCGGCCCTTGGGGCGGAGGCGGGGGAGGCGGTCAGAGCCCGTGGGGCCGCGGACCGCAACCGCCCAACGTCGAGGAGATGCTGCGCCGCAGCCAGGACCGCCTGCGCCGCTTCCTGCCCGGCGGCATGGGGCGTGGCCGCGGCATCGCCATCGCGATCGCGGCGATCGTCGTGCTGTGGGCGGCGAGCGGCTTCTATCGCGTCGAGCCCGACGAGCAGGGCATCGTGCTGCGCTTCGGCGCCTATAACCGTACCACCAGCCCCGGGCTCAACTATCACCTGCCCGAGCCGATCGAGGAGGCGCTACACGCCCAAGGTCACGCGCGTCAACCGCATCGAGGTCGGGCTTCCGCGATACGCGGCGCCTAACGGCCAGGGCCGCACCGAGCTGCCCGAGGAATTGCTGATGCTCACCGGCGACGAGAATATCGTCGACATCAACTTCATCGTTCTGTGGGTCATCAAGGATGCCAAGGACTATCTCTTCAACGTGCGCAACCCCGACGGCACGGTGAAGTCCGCGGCCGAGAGCGCCATGCGCGAGGTGATCGGCCACACCGAGATCGCCAGCGCGTTCGCCGAGGGCCGCGGCAAGATCGAGACCGACACCCAGACGCTGCTGCAGGAGATCCTCGACAGCTACAAAGCCGGCATCGAGATCCAGAACGTGCAGCTCCAGAAGCGTCGATCCGCCGGCGCCGGTCATCGACGCCTTCCGCGACGTGCAGAGCGCCAAGATCGACGAGCAGCGCCTCATCAACGAGGCGCAGGCCTACAGCAACAATGTCGTGCCGGTGGCGCATGGCGATGCCGCGCGCATCGTCGCGGAGGCCGAGGCCTATCGCCAGCAGGTGGTGCGCAAGGCCGAAGGCGACGCGGCGCGCTTCCTTTCGGTCTACAACGCCTACAAAGCTGGCCGAGGACGTGACGACGCGCCGGCTCTACATCGAGACGATGCAGAGCATCCTCGAGGGCACCAACAAGATCATCCTCGACAAGTCGGCAGCGAGTTCGGGCGTCGTTCCCTATCTGCCGCTGCCGCAGCTCCTCCAGCCGGCGCGGCCACCGGCGCCACAGACGCAGCGCCCGGCAGCGCCTTCCGGCAACCCCGCCCAGTTCCAGCGGGGGAGTCAGCCAATGAACACGCGCTTCGCTCGCCGCCGTCAGCGCCCTTGCCGTCGTGGTGGTGGTGCTGCTCTACAGCAGTCTCTTCACCGTCTCGCAGATCGAGCAGGCACTGGTGCTGCAGTTCGGCAAGCCGGTGCAGCGTCATCACCACGCCCGGCCTCCATTTCAAGCTGCCGTGGCAGGATGTCACCGACTATGACCGCCGCATCCTCGATTTCGAGCCGGCGGGCGAGGAAGTGATCGCCTCCGATCAGAAGCGACTGGTGGTCGACACTTATGCCCGTTTCCGCATCACCAATCCGCTGCTGTTCTATCAGAGCCTGGGCACCGAGGTGGTCGCGCGCACCCGGCTCAATTCGATCATCACCGGGGCGCTGCGCCGGGTGATCGGCGGCATCGAGCTGCAGGCTGTCGTTTCCCAGCGCCGCGCCGAGCTCATGCGGCAGATCCGCGACGAGGTGAACGAGCAGTCGAAGGGCTTTGGCATCGACGTGATCGACGTGCGCCTGAAGCGCGCCGATCTGCCCGAGGAGCAACAGCCAAGCCGTCTATGACCGCATGAAGTCGGAGCGCCAGCGCGAAGCGGCCCAGTACCGCGCCGAGGGCGCAGCAGCAGGCGCAGGCGATTCGCGCCAACGCCGACCGTCAGCGCATCGAGATCCTCGCCGATGCGCAGAAGCAGTCGCAGATCCTGCGCGGCCAGGGCGACGCCGACAGCATCCGCATCTCGGCCGAGGCCTACAGCCGCGACAAGGATTTCTTCAGCTTCTACCGCTCGCTCGAGGCCTATCGCGACGGTTTGAGCGGCCAGAACACCACCCTCGTGCTGTCGCCGGATACGCCGTTCTTCAAGTTCCTCGAGGCCGGACCGCCCGCGCCGACCACCGCCGCGGCACCGGCGCCGGCTACGGCGCCGTCGGCGGCCGAACGGCATTGAGGCCCGTCATGGCCCCATGAGCGCGCCGATTCCGCTGGTTGCGGGGGGCGTCTTCGCCCGCAGCGGCGCGCAAGAGCGGCTTTCACGGATCGGCGAAGTCACGTAATATCGGGGCACCGTTTCACTTGCCCTCGTCGTCCAGGGAGTATCGTTCGTGATTCGAGCCCTCGTGCGCCGGTCGACGCTCCCGGTCATGCTGCTGCTGCTGTTGCCGGCGGGCGTTTTCGCACGCCCCGCTCCCGACAGCTTCGCCGACCTCGCCGCGAAGCTCCTGCCGGCGGTGGTCAACATCTCCACCACGCAGACGATCAAGTCCGACCGCGGGCAAGGCGTCGGGCCGGAAGTGCCGCAATTCCCGCCGGGCTCGCCGTTTCGAGGAGTTCTTCAAGGACTTCTTCAACAACCACAACAACCCCGGAAGCCAGCCGCAATCGCTGCCCCAGCGCGCGACCTCGCTCGGCTCGGGCTTCATCATCGATCCGTCCGGCCTCGTCGTTACCAACAACCACGTCATCGCCGATGCCGACGCGATCACCGTGACGCTGCAGGACAACACCAGCTTCAAGGCCGAGCTGGTCGGACGCGACACCAAGATCGACGTGGCGCTCCTGCGCATCAAGGCGCCCAAGCCCTTGCCCGCGGTCAAGTTCGGCGACAGCGACAAGACCCGCATCGGCGACTGGGTGCTGGCGATCGGCAACCCGTTCGGGCTCGGGGGCACGGTGACGGCCGGCATCCTGTCGGCGCGCGCACGCGAGATCAATGCCGGCCCCTACGACGACTTCCTGCAGACCGACGCGGCGATCAACCGCGGCAATTCCGGCGGGCCGATGTTCAACATGGACGGCGACGTGATCGGCATCAATACGGCGATCTACTCGCCCTCGGGCGGCTCGATCGGCATCGGCTTCTCGCTGCCCTCGAACCTGGCGCGGCCGGTCCTCGAGCAGATCCGCGATTTCGGGCATGCGCGGCGCGGCTGGCTCGGCATCAACATCCAGAGCGTGACCGACGAGATCGCCGAAAGCCTCGGCCTCGACAAGCCCCGCGGCGCGCTCATCGCCAGCGTCAAGGAAGGCGGCCCGGCGCAGGTGGCGGGCATCGAGCCCGGCGACGTCGTGCTCGAGTTCGACGGCAAGGAGGTGACGGACATGCGCCACCTGCCGCGCGTCGTCGCGGAGACCCCGATCGACACCACGGTCAAGGTCAAGCTCTGGCGCAAGCGCAAGGAAATGACCGTCGACGTGAAGGTGGGCGAGCTCAAGGAGGAGCCGACGATGCACCGCCGCGCAAAAGCCGGCAGCGCCGCCGGGCAGCGACGCCTCGTTATCGATCCTCGGCCTCTCGCTCGCCGATGTCTCGCCCGACCTGCGCGAGCGGTTCGCGCTCGCCGAGAACACGGCCGGCGTCGTCGTTACCAGCGTCGATGCCAAGAGCCAGGCGGCCGAGAAGGGCATGCACGCCGGCGACGTGATCGTCGAGGTGGCGCAGGAAGAAGTAAAGAGCGCAAGCCAGATCGGCGGCCTTGTCGATGCCGCCAAGACCGCCGGCCGCAAATCCGTCCTGCTGCTGGTCGACCGCCAGGGCGATCTGCGCTTCGTGGCGCTGCGGCTCGATCAAAGCTGATCCGCGTCCCGACGGGCAACACCGACCGCTTTTGATAACGTGCGCGAAAATAACGTGCGCGAAGAAAAAATGCGCCGGCGCGGCGCCGTGACGAGGGAGGATTTTCGCATCGCAGGCCCCATCAACCGCCGCACGTTTCTGGCGGGATCGGCGGCCACTGTGCCGTACCGCGTTTCGTTCGCGCAAGCCAAACTCATCCGCATCGGCTTGATGACGCATCGCCTCGATGAAGAAGAACTATGGCCCCAACGTTCCCATCGGCTTCTATGCCGCCGCGCTCTACGTCGATGGGCCGGCTCGTTCTGGACCTATGATCCGAAGTGGTTCCTGGCGCAGCCGGTCTATTCGCGCAACTACCCCCCGCTCAGGACCTGAGGCCCCGGCACGATCTCCGCGCGGCGATAGCCCTGGGCATAGAGGAGGGCGGTGAGGTCGGCGTGGTCGATGCGCGCCCGCGCGCGGGCCGCGACCGCCGGCTTGCCGTGATAGGCGACGCCGAGCCCGGCCGCCTCCAGCATCGGCAGGTCGTTGGCGCCGTCGCCCACCGCCAGCGTCGCCTGGAGCGGCAGCCCGGCCTCCGCCGCCAGGCGGATGAGCGCGGCGAGCTTGCTGTCGCGCGCGAGGATCGGCGCCCGCACCGTGCCGGTCAGGCGCCCGGCGGCCACGTCGAGCTCGTTGGCGACATCGACGTCGAAGCCCAGTTCGGCGCGGATGCGGCGCGTGTAGATGCCGAACCCGCCGGAGACGAGCGCTGCGTAGGCGCCTTTGGCGCGCATGGTGGCCACCAGGCACGCCGCCCCCGGCGTCACCCGGATGCGCGCGCCGGCCGCCTCCAGCACGCTCTCCGGCAGGCCCTTGAAGAGCGCCACCCGCTCCTCGAGCGCCGCGACGAAATCGATCTCGCCATTCATCGCGCGCGCCGTGATCGCCGCGACCTTCGCGCGCTCGCCGATGAAGTCGGCGATCTCCTCGAGCATCTCGTTGGCGATGATCGTCGCTTCCATGTCGGCGACGAGGAGCCGCTTGCGCCGTCCCGCCACTGGCTGCGCGATGATGTCGATCGCCGCGCCGCCGAGCGCCGCGCGCGCCGCCGCGTCGGCCTGATCGGGGTCGAGATCGGCGAAGGGAATGTCGCAGGCGATGCCGGGATCGAGCCAGTCGGCACGCTCGGTCGTGGCGCCAATCTCCGTGAGCGCACGCGCCGCCGCCGCCGCCGCAGCAGCAAGGTGCCCGCCCGCCGCCGGCGCGGTAATGAGGGTGAGCACGCACTCCGTCATGCCCCGCGTTATCGGCTGCGCCGGAGCGAAACGCAAGCCGGCGACGCCTCGCGTGCATCGCCCGCGCCCGGTGCTACAACCCCGGAACATGGCGTCTCCCATCCTCATCGTTGCCGGGCCGACCGCGTCGGGGAAATCCGCACTCGCGCTGGCGCTGGCCGAGGAATTCGGCGGCACCGTCATCAATGCCGACAGCCTGCAGGTCTATCGCGACCTGCCCGTGCTGACCGCGCGCCCCGGACCAGCGGCCGAAGCACGCGCGCCCCATCGCCTCTACGGCGTCATCGATGCCGCCGAAAGCTGCTCAGCCGGACGCTGGCGGCGTCTGGCGGTTGACGAGATCGCCGCCGCACGGGCGGGCGGCAGCGTACCGGTTCTGGTGGGCGGCACCGGGCTCTATCTCCACGCGCTCGTCCATGGCCTGGCCGAGCTGCCGCCCATCCCTGCGGCGGTGCGGGAGGAGGCGCGCGCGCTGCACGCCAGGCTCGGCGGCGCGGCCTTTCAGGCGGCGCTGGCCGAGCGCGATCCCGCCGGCGCGGCGCGGCTCGTGCCGGGCGATACGCAGCGGCTTGTGCGCGCCTTCGAGGTCGTCACCGCCACCGGGCGTCCGCTCGGCGAGTGGCAGCGGGCGTCCTTATCCGGCGGCACCGGCGCCACCGCCGCCATCGTCCTGCTGCCGCCGCGGGATCTCCTCTATGCCGCGTGCGATGCGCGCTTTGCCGCGATGATGGCGGCGGGCGCGGTGGAGGAGGTGCAAGCGCTGCTCGCCCGCAAGCTTGCTCCCGACCTGCCGGCGATGAAAGCGGTCGGCGTGCGCGAGATCGCATCCTGGCTCGAGGGACGGCTCAGCCGCGACGCGGCCGTTGCTGCAGCGCAGCAGGCGACCCGGCGCTACGCCAAGCGGCAGTACACGTGGCTGCGTCATCGCATGGCCGGGATGCGCGCCCGCACCCTCGAGGCGCAATTTTCGGAAAGTTTACTTCCCGATATTTTTTCATTTATTCGTCAATGCTATTGACCGCCTGAGATCCGGCTGATTAGGTTGACTTTCTGGCAAGGAGCGGGCGATGGCGTCGGATCACATGGCGGGCGCGGAGATGGTCATCAAATCCCTGGTGGATCAGGGCGTTGATGTTATTTTCGGCTATCCCGGCGGCGCCGTTCTGCCGATCTACGACGCGCTCTTCAAGCAAAACCATGTCCGCCACATCCTGGTGCGGCACGAACAGGGTGCAGTGCACGCGGCCGAGGGCTATGCCCGCACTACCGGCAAGGTCGGGGTGGTGCTGGTGACGAGCGGACCGGGCGCGACCAACGCGGTAACCGGCCTCACCGACGCGCTCATGGATTCCGTGCCGACTCGTTTGTCTCACCGGCCAGGTGCCGACGCATCTCATCGGCAACGACGCCTTCCAGGAAGCCGACACGACCGGTATCACCCGGCCGTGCACCAAGCACAACTACCTCGTCAAAGACGTGAACGACCTCGCACGGGTGATGCACGAGGCGTTCTATGTCGCGCGCACGGGGCGGCCGGGGCCGGTGGTGGTCGATCTGCCCAAGGACGTGCTCTTCGCCACCGGCCGCTACAGCCCGCCCGAGGCCGCGACCGCGCACAAGACCTACCACCCGCAGGTGACGCCCGATCCGGCGCGGATCGCCGAGGCGGCCGACGCTCATCGCCGGGGCGAAGCGGCCGCTCTTCTACGGCGGCGGCGGCATCATCAATTCCGGCCCCAGCGCCTGCGCGCTCTTTACCGAGCTGGTGCAGCAAGACCGGCTATCCCTGCACCCTCACCCTCATGGGGCTGGGTGCATTCCCGGCGTCGGACCGGCAGAATCTCGGCCTCGTCGGCATGCACGGCACGTTGGAGTCCAACCTCGCCATGCACGACTGCGACGTCATGATCTGTGTCGGCGCGCGGTTCGACGATCGCGTGACCGGCCGCCTCAACGCGTTCTCGCCGGGCTCGAAGAAGATCCACATCGACATCGATCCTTCCTCGATCAACAAGAACGTGCGCGTCGACGTGGCGGTGATCGGCGATGCAGCGGCTTGCCTGGAGGCGCTGCTCGCCGCCCTGAAGGAGCGCGGCTTCAAGACCGATCGCGAGGCGATCGCGCCGTGGTGGAAGGCGATCGAGGGCTGGCGCGCGCGGCACTGCCTGCGCTACGCCAACTCCAAGACCGTGATCAAGCCGCAATACGCGATCGAGCGGCTCTAGCACCTGACCCGCGGCAAGGACCCCTACATCACCACCGAGGTCGGCCAGCACCAGATGTGGGCGGCGCAGCTCTTCAAGTTCGAGACGCCGTTCCACTGGATGACGTCGGGCGGGCTCGGCACCATGGGCTATGGCCTGCCGGCGGCGATGGGCGTGCAGATCGCCCGCCCCGACGCGCTCGTCATCGACATCGCCGGCGAGGCCTCGATCCTCATGAACATCCAGGAGATGTCCACCATCTGCCAGTATCGGCTGCCGGTGAAGGCGTTCATCCTCAACAACCAGTACATGGGCATGGTGCGGCAGTGGCAGGAGCTGATGCATGGCGGCCGCTACAGCGAGAGCTATACCGCCGCGCTGCCCGACTTCGTCAAGCTCGCCGAGGCGTTCGGCGCGGTCGGCTTGCGCGCTGAGAAGCCCGACGATGTCGACCGCGTCATCGCCGAGATGCTCGCCGTCGACCGTCCCGTGCTCGTCGATGTCGCCGTCGACCAGTTGGAGAACTGCTTCCCGATGATCCCCTCGGGCGCCGCGCACAACGAGATGCTGCTGGGCCCCGACGATAAGCGGTCCTCCGGCCCGGTCTCGGAAGAAGGCATGGTGCTGGTGTAGGGGTGACGTTTTTGCTCTCTCCCCGACGGGGAGAGGACGTGCCGCCTGCCCCTTCACCCTTCCCTCTCCCCGGAGGGGAGAGGGGGGAACTGACCGGTGGTGTTGGATACGAACTTGGACGTCGAGCAACCATGAGCAACTCGTGAGCGACAGTTTGAGGCATACCATCGCCGTGCTCGTCGATAACGAGCCGGGCGTGCTCGCCCGGGTGATCGGCTTGTTCTCGGGGCGCGGCTACAACATCGAGAGCCTGACGGTGGCCGAGGTCGATGCGCGCAACAGCCTGTCGCGCATCACCGTCGTCACCTCCGGCACGCCGATGATCATCGAGCAGATCAAGGCGCAGCTTGCGCGCCTGGTGCCGGTGCATGCGGTGCGCGACCTCACCGCGGAAGGACCGTTCGTGGAGCGCGAATTGGCCCTCATCAAGGTCACGGGCACCGGCGACAAGCGCATCGAAAGCCTGCGCCTGGCCGACATCTTCCGTGCCCGCGTCATCGATTCCACCACCGAGAGCTTCGTCTTCGAGATGACCGGCTCGACCGAGAAGCTCAACGCCTTCATCAATCTCATGGAGCCCTTGGGGCTCGTCGATGTCTCACGCACCGGCGTCGTCGCGATTGCGCGCGGCGCGGCGCGGTTCTGAGGAGAAGCGGACATGCGCGTTTATTACGACCGTGACGCCGACGTGAACCTGATCAAGGGCAAGAAGGTCCTGGTCGTCGGCTATGGCAGCCAGGGCCATGCCCATGCGATGAATCTGCGCGACAGCGGCGTCAAGGACGTGCGCGTCGCGCTCAGGCCGGGCTCGGCCTCGGCCAAGAAGGCGGAGGGCGCCAAGTTCCAGGTGATGGCGCCGGGCGAGGGCGCCAAATGGGCCGACGTGGTCATGGTGCTGACGCCCGACGAGCTGCAGGCGGCGCTTTATGCCAACGACCTCAGGCCCAACATGCGGCCCGACACGGCCCTTGCCTTCGCGCACGGCCTCAACATCCACTTCAAGCTGATCGAGCCGCGGCCCGACATGGATGTGTTCATGATCGCGCCCAAGGGGCCGGGTCACACGGTGCGCTCGGAATATGTCCGCGGCGGCGGCGTGCCCAACCTCGTCGCGGTCGAGCAGAACCCGTCCGGCAATGCGCTGGAGATCGCGCTCTCCTATGCCTCGGCCATCGGCGGCGGTCGCGCCGGCGTGATCGAGACGACATTCAAGGAAGAGTGCGAGACCGACCTCTTCGGCGAGCAATGCGTGCTCTGCGGCGGCCTTTCCGCGCTCATCATGGCCGGCTACGAGACGCTGGTGGAGGCGGGATACGCGCCGGAGATGGCCTATTTCGAGTGCCTGCACGAGGTCAAGCTGATCGTCGACCTCATGTACGAGGGCGGCATCGCCAACATGCGCTATTCGGTCTCCAACACCGCCGAGTACGGCGATTATACGCGCGGGCCCCGCATCATCGACGCGCGCGTGAAGGCCGAGATGCGCCGCGTCCTCGACGACATCCAGACCGGCCGCTTCGCCAAGGAATGGGTGCTCGAGAACACCGCCGGCCAGGCGAGCTTCAAGGCCATGCGCCGCCGCGCCGCCGAGCATGACATCGAAAAGATCGGCGAGAAGCTGCGCGGCATGATGCCCTGGATCGCCCAGAACCGCCTGGTGGACAAAACCAAGAACTGACCGATACGACCGCGAGCCAACTCCTGTATCCCCGCGCAAGCGAGGGTACAGGGCCTCCGCCTCAAGGCCCGCTCGGCCCCCAGGTTATTGCGCGGCGAGGAAGGCCGCGACCTGACGGATTTCTTCGGCCGTCAGGTTCTTTGCGTTTTCGTGCATGACCGCGTTCTCGCGCGCGTTCGAGGCGAAATTCTGCAGCTGCCTGACGAGATATTCCCGGTGCTGGCCGGCAAGGCGCGGGAAGGTCGCCAGCCCTTCCGCGTGTGCTCCGTGACAGGACTGGCAGGCAGCGACGTCGTAATCGGGAAAGCCCTCCTGAAAGATTTTCTTTCCGGCCGCCATTTCCGCGGGATCGCCCGGCGTCCCCGGAGCCGGCGATTGCGCCGCGTAGTAGGTGGCGAGGCCGTGGATCAGCGCGTCCGAGAGATGCTGGGCCATGCCCCACATGTAGGTCTGCGCATGCGGGTCGGCCCGGGTGTGGTCGCGGAACGCCTTGAGCTGGGCCTCGATATACTCGGCGCGCTGTCCAGCAAGCCGCGGGAAGGTCGGCGAAATGCTGTTGCCGCCGAAGCCATGGCAGGAAGAACAGACATGCACGGTGCCCGCGATCTGTTCCTGGGTCACGGGGGGCGCTTGCGCCGCGGCGCTGGACCCGCCCGCGGGTTGCCCCTGGTCCGTACAAGCGGATACCACGACAAGTGCCGCGAAAACGGCCGCTGCGCGGAGCTTGCGGCAGTCTGAATCCGTCATGCCGAAGCGGTGTGCGTCGTGGGGCGCCAGCGGCAGGCTAATCGTCATGGGCGTCTCGCTGCCGACCGTCAAAACGCCAGCCAGGCAAAAAGATAAAGAGTGTTGTTGTTGGTAGCCGCGGCGCCGCTCGTCCCATTGAATTCCGGATAATAGGTATATTGGACGCCGAGTTTCAGGTTGAGCCAGGGCCAGAAATCCGGGCCGCCATGGTTGAACGGGATGTAGTCGAGTTCGCCGATCACACCGGTCGAATTGGGGCTATTGCTGGGTGGATTGGCATAGAGCGTCATGTCTGGCGTGCCATCCAGCCGGAATATTCCCACCGTGGCGCCATAGGTCTGTTCGTAAAAATACGTCGCCTTGGCATGGTAGCTGCGCAATGTGTTGTGAGAATTCGATGCCAGACCCACGGCTGGGTTCGCGCTCGCCCCCAGATTCTGGTTCTCGAAAATCGCGCTCGCCTGAACGGAGAAGCTATTGCGATCCGCCAGGAATTGATATTGCGTGTCGATGCCGATATCGGTCAGGCGATCGGCACCGAGGCCGGAAATGCGCTGCGGCGTGATGCTTGCGGTCATGCCGAATATGCCCGCCTCGATCGAGTTTCGGTT
Organism: uncultured Alphaproteobacteria bacterium; assembly: GCA_963832575.1. GTDB lineage: Bacteria > Pseudomonadota > Alphaproteobacteria > ATCC43930 > CGMCC-115725 > DATJLY01. Next base: position 136,888 of record CAWHUT010000004.1, on the reverse strand, counting down.
CCAATCATGCTGGAGGGCCAGGCGCCAATAGGGCGCGATACCGTTGATGATATTATTGGTGGCTGAATTGACCCCCAACACCGACTGCGTCTTCGGCGACAGGGTGCCGTAGCCGCCGACTTCCAGATAGATCAGCCGGTTCCAAAAGGTATAGGCCGTGAGGCCCGCCACTTGTTGCGCGAAGCCGCCTTCGATCATGGTCGCGGCGGTCGGCGACGGTGCGAGACCCGATGCGACAAAGGGAAAGCTCCACGCCGGCGTCGTGTTCCAAACATCCTGCACGGTCGGATTGTTGTTGAGGCTCAGGCCCATCACCGTTTCAGCGCCGAAAAAGTTTGCCGTTCGCGCATAGCGAATATCGGTATTGTCCCAACTCAGAACGCGACCGATGCCGTCGAAAGTGACCTGAGCGAAGGCGCCGAGATTGGGCGCGATGGCGCCGCCGTAAAACAGGCTGGTTTGATCGAGAGCGAGATTGTCGTTGGCGGCGAAATGCGGCGCGGCGCCGCCGGTCTGACTGGCCTGGGTATTGGTAAAGGAGCCGAAGGTCATGACCGCGAGCGGGGGATAGCTCGGCTCTCCGCCGCCGAAGGTGTAGCCGTTCAATTTGAACAGCCTGCCGTACGGCGTCAGTTCGGGAAATCCATTATGGCATGCGGCGCATTGCTGGCCGGTTTGCCGCGCGAAGCTGGGCAGGGCTCGGACTTTGGGAAGATCGGCGAAGAGCCCGACCCCGGCTACGACCACCGATGCAAAAGTGAGGCAAAGGGCAGGGATCGCTGCGCCAACGCTTTTGCCATTGATCTCCACGACTCCCCCCACGCTTGGAATATTGATTATGACTGGATGGCAGCTGCTCTCGAGTTGGCAATCGCACGCGCCGATGATCCCCGAATCATGAGCGCGATCTTTATGCTGCGCACCGGGTGTCCGCCGGTCGCGACGGGGGGTGGATTTGACATGAATTTCAGCCGGCTGGCGCCGAAGTCACCGGGCGGTTTTACGCCGGCTTCTTCACGTAGATCTTGCACCAGCCTCCCGGTTCAATAGTGCCCTCGACGACCTTGCACGAAGCCGGCGCCTCGAATTCACTGCAATTGTCGCAGCGCTGAGCGCCCTTCGGCGTGTCCTGGTAGCCGACCGCCTTCTGCGACACCTTGGTCGGAGCCGCGGCAACGCGATTTGCGCTCATGGTCGTGCCGAGCACGACCGCGCCGCCGGCGGCGACTGCGAAGTTACGCATTATGGCGCGACGAGAAAGCGCCTCCGACCGGATTTTGGATACGTCGTCCATGGCTTCCCCGTGAGCGGTAAACTGGCCGGCTATTTATTGCCACAGGTGGTCCTCACATGGTGCCCGCCGGCGCGTGTCTTGGTATGGAGCACTGGCCGATGCGTCAAGATTTGGAATCTACTTATTCGATCGCTTCCAAGCATGGCTCTTGACCAGCAGGGCCGCCACGCCCTCATCCCCGATTCGGGGGGAGCCGGACGCCATCGCGGCGGGCTGGGGGTCGAGCGGGTGGTGGGGGCGCTGGCGCCCATCGCCTTCAACAGCCAGATCGACCGGGCCCACTGCAAGCCCTGGGGCCTGGAAGGCGGCCTGGAGGCGACAGGCAACGAGGTCGGGCTCACGCTCGACGTGGCGTGGCGGAGCGATTTTCCCAATGCCAAGCTGTTCCTGGCCAACCTGAAGCCGGGGGACGCCTACCGCGTCCGCTCCGGCGGGGCGGGGCTATGGCCCACCGTGGGAGTGGCCGGCGGAAGAGGTGCAGAAGGACGTGCGCCAGGGCTATGTTGGGGTTGAGGCGGCGGCCGAGCTCTACGGCGTGGTGATCGATCCCGAAACCTTCGCCATCGACAGGGCCGCCACCGAACGCCGCCGCGGCGCCCTGCGCTGATAACGGGGACCTTGCGATTGCTGCGGGATTCGCGATAGACATAGGTGTGGACGGTCGTGGGCATGTTTAACGCGATTTTAAGCCTGACGACCGCAGGCTTGGCGTCAGCCGAGGGCAAGGGCAGACGGATGATCCGGGCGGCTTCAGGGTGCGGCGGGCGACGGGGCGAAGGGCCCCGGTCTTCGCGCGTGGCCGTGTCGGCCTCGTTCCGTCTCTCGTTCTCGCGGAGTGGCGAGGGAGCGCTGCGACTTACGGGCCCTTGAACGCCGCCACATCTGGGCCGGTGCGCGTTCAGGGGTAATGCCGGGCAGAATGCCCGTGAAGGCTCGTATGTCGCTCCCACACATGAGGATCCGCGCCATGAGCGCCACTACCACCCGAACCAAGTCCGAGACTGGCCAAGGCCGTCCAGAGCAACGCGTCATTATTTTCGACACTACCTTGCGCGACGGCGAGCAATCGCCCGGCGCGTCGATGAATCTCGACGAGAAGATCAAGATCGCGCTCCTCCTCGAGGAGATGGCGATCGACGTGATCGAGGCCGGCTTCCCCATCGCCTCCAACGGCGATTTCGAGGCGGTGCGCGAGATCGCCAAGCTGGTCAAGAATGCCACCGTATGCGGCCTCGCACGCGCCGGGCGGGGCGACATCGAGCGCTGCTGGGAGGCGGTGCGCCACGCCGCGCGCCCGCGCATCCACACCTTCATCTCGACCTCGCCGCTGCACATGAAATACAAGCTCCAGATGGAGCCCGAGCAGGTGCATCAGGCGGTGATCGACAGCGTCGCCCACGCCCGCAACCTCTGTCCACGACGTCGAATGGTCGGGCGAGGACGGCTCGCGCACCGAGCCGGATTTCCTGTGCCGCGTGGTCGAGAGCGCGATCAAGGCCGGAGCGGGCACCATCAACATTCCCGACACGGTCGGCTACGCCGTGCCGGAAGAGTTCGCGGCCCTCATCCGCATGCTCTTCAACCGCGTGCCCAACATCGACAAGGCGGTGATCTCGGTCCACTGCCACAACGACCTGGGCCTCGCGGTCGCCAACTCGCTGGCCGCGGTGGCGGCCGGCGCCCGCCAGGTCGAATGCACGGTCAACGGCCTGGGCGAGCGCGCCGGCAATGCGGCCATGGAAGAGATCGTCATGGCGCTGCGCACGCGCCACGACGTCATGCCCTTCGCCACCGGCGTCCGGTCGGAATACATCACCCGCGCCTCGCGCCTGGTCTCGGCGATCACCGGCTTCGTGGTCCAGCCCAACAAGGCGATCGTCGGCGCCAACGCTTTCGCGCATGAGAGCGGCATCCACCAGGACGGCATGCTCAAGCATGCCGGCACCTACGAGATCATGACGCCGGAATCGGTGGGCCTCACCAAGTCGACGCTGGTGATGGGCAAGCATTCCGGCCGCCATGCCTTCACGGTGAAGCTCAAGGAACTCGGCTTCGAGCTCGGCGACAACGCCCTCAACGACGCGTTCCGCCGCTTCAAGGACCTCGCCGACCGCAAGAAGGACGTCTTTGACGAGGACATCGTCGCCCTCGTCGATGACGAGATCCAGCGCGTGTCCGAGCGCATCCGCTTCGTGTCGCTGGGCGTCATCGCCGGCTCCAAGGGGCCGCAGACGGCCGAGCTCGAGCTCGTGGTCGATGGCGTGCTACAGACGGCCAAGACCGCCGGCAACGGCCCGGTCGATGCCACCTTCAACGCCATCCGCCTGATCGTGCCGCACACCGCGCGGCTTTTGCTCTACCAGGTCAATGCGGTTACCGCGGGCACCGATGCCCAGGCGGAAGTGACGGTGCGGCTTGAGGAAGACGGCAAGTCGGTGGTCGGCCAGGGCGCCGATCCCGATACGCTGGTCGCCTCGGCGCGCGCCTACATTCACGCCTTGAACAAGCTGTTGACCAAGCGGGCCAAGACCGCGCCCGCGGCGATGTCGGCTTAGAACACTCCCGTCGGCCGCGCTCCCGCAAAGCGCGGGGCGCGCGGTCCGGGGGCGGAGTTTCGAAGAACCGGGGACAGAAACGTCCCCCAGCCATGGATCGAAGGCACGCATGTTCGGAAATCTGTTGGGCATTCTCTCCGCGGATATGGCCATCGACCTTGGCACGGCGAACACGCTCGTCTACGTCAAGGGCCGCGGCATCGTCCTCAACGAGCCCTCGGTGGTGGCGATCGCCAGCGTCAAGGGCCGCAAGCAGGTGCTCGCGGTCGGCGACGAGGCCAAGATGATGCTGGGGCGCACCCCCGGCAACATCCAGGCGATCCGGCCGCTGCGCGACGGCGTCATCGCCGATTTCGAAGTCGCGGAGGAAATGATCAAGCATTTCATCCGCAAGGTGCACAACCGCCGCAGCTTCGCGAGCCCGCAGATCATCGTCTGCGTGCCCTCGGGCTCGACCGCGGTCGAGCGCCGCGCCATTCAGGAATCGGCCGAAAGCGCCGGCGCGCGCCGCGTCTTCCTGATCGAGGAGCCGATGGCGGCGGCGATCGGGGCCGGGCTGCCGGTCACCGAGCCGACCGGCTCGATGGTCGTCGATGTCGGCGGCGGCACCACCGAGGTCGCGGTGCTGTCCTTGGGCGGCATCGTCTATTCGCGCTCGGTCCGAGTCGGCGGCGACAAGATGGACGAGGCGGTCATCGCCTATATCCGCCGTAACCATAACCTGCTGGTCGGCGAGTCGAGCGCCGAGCGCATCAAGAAGGAAATCGGCTCGGCCTGCATGCCCGAGGAGGGCGAGGGGCGGGTGATGGAGATCAAGGGCCGCGACCTCATGAACGGCGTGCCCAAGGAGATCGTCATCAGCGAGCGCCAGATCGCCGAGAGCCTGGCCGAGCCGGTGGGCGCCATCGTCGAGGCGGTCAAGGTCGCGCTCGAGCACACCGCGCCTGAGCTTGCCGCCGATATCGTCGACAAGGGCATCGTGCTGACCGGGGGCGGCGCGCTGCTCAGCAATCTCGACTACGTGCTGCGCCATGCGACCGGGCTGCCGGTGTCGATCGCCGATGATCCGCTGTCCTGCGTGGCGCTCGGGACCGGGCGCGCGCTGGAGGAGATGAAAACCCTAAAAAACGTTTTAATAAGCATGTACTAATCCATTTTTTGCATGTAAACAGTGAAGTGAGATCCGGGGCGGGGCGGGGAGGGCGGTCAGGCCCCGGCAACTGATCCACGAGGACGAGTCAGGGGATGCGACTTTCGGCCCCGGTGAAAGTGGCCGCGCAGCGGCTGGCGCTGCCGACATTGATCTTCGCTGCGGCCATGCTGACCGTGCTCGGCAAGGCCGATGTTCTCCTCATCGATCGGGCACGCGAGGCGGTGGCCGATGCGGCCGCTCCGGTTCTGACCCTGATCGCCGCGCCGGTCGCGAGCGCCGCCGCGGTCGTTGCCCAGATCGAAGACTCGGTCGCGGTCTATCGCCAGAACGAGGTCCTGCGCGAGGACAATCTGCGGCTGCTGCAATGGCAGGAAGTGGCGCGCCGGCTCGCCGCCGAGAATGCGACCTTGCGCGACCTCGACAAACTCGTGCCCGACCAGGCGATGACGGCGCTGGCGGCCCGCGTCATCGCCGATTCGGGCGGCGCCTTCATGCGCAACGTGCTGGTCGATGCCGGCGCGCGCGACGGCGTCGCGCGCGGCCAGGCGGCGATGACCGGCGAGGGGCTGGTCGGCCGCGTCGCCGAGGTCGGCGAGCGCACCGCGCGCATCCTGCTTCTCACCGATCTCAATTCGCATATCCCCGTGATGGTCGAGCGCACCAGCGAGCGCGCGATGCTCGACGGCGACAATTCCGACCGGCCGCGCCTCGCCTTCCTCGACCCCAAGGCCGAGATCGTAGCCGGGCGACCGCATCGTCACCAGCGGCAGCGGCGGCGTGTTCCCGCCGGGCCTGCCGGTGGGCGTCGTCGCCGTCGGTCGACGGCCGGGATCGTGCGGGTCGAGCCCTATGCCGAGCTGTCGCGGCTCGAGATCGTGCGCTCGTCGATTACGGCCTGCCGGCGTCCTGCCGCAGAGCGCGGTGCCGCCGCCGCGCCGCGCCGCAAAGCCGCGCCGCCGCCAAGGCGACGCATGGCCGATGACGCCGCGATGACGGCGCGCCGTTGCAGGGGAGGCGCTAGCATGGCGCCGGGTGATGGCGCCGCGCGAGCAGCGGCATCGCCGGCCGCCTCGTGCCGTTCCTGTCGACGCTGCGTCTTCGTCGTTCGTCTCGGTCGTGCCGCTGCAGCTCCCGGGCTTCGCCGCGGTGACGCCGAGCTTCGCGCTCATGGCGGTCTTTCACTGGACCATCTACCGCCCCGACCTGCTGCCGCAGTGCGGCGGTGTTCGTGCTGGGGCTGCTGCTCGATCTGCTGAACGGCACGCCCTATGTCGGCGTTTCGGCGCTGACGCTGCTGCTGGCGCGCACCGCGGTGCTGATGCAGCGCCGCTACTTCGTCAACCGCGACTTCGCCGTGCTGTGGCTGGGCTTCCTGGTGCTCGCCGCCGGCGCCTTTGCCTTCGGCTGGGCGTGCGTGAGCCTGCTGCAGCGGCGAGATCCTCGGCACGCGGCCCTTCCTCTTCGAGGCCGCGCTCACCGTCGCGTGCTATCCGGTCGGAAGCTATGTCCTGGCGCGGCTGCACCGCGCCTTCCTCCGGGCCTGGACGCCATGGCTGACAAGCGCGAGCAGGCCCGCAGCAAGCTTCTGACGCGGCGCGCGCTGTTCCTCGGCGGCGGGCCAGGTCGGCGCTGCTCGGCACCGTGGCGGGCCGGCTCTATTTCCTGCAGGTGGTCCAGGCCGGCCGCTACGCCATGCTGGCCGACGAGAACCGGATCAGCATCCGCCTCATCGCGCCGCCGCGCGGCCGCATCGTCGACCGCTTCGGCGTGCGCGCTCGCGAGCAACCGGCCGACCTATCGCGCCGTCCTGGTGCCCGACCAGAGCGGCGACATCGCCGCGACGCTCGACGCGGTCGGCCAGCCTCGTGCCGCTGAGCGACGGCGACCGCCGCCGCGTGATGCACGACATCCGCGTCAAGCACGGCTTCGTCCCGGTGGTGATCCGCGAGAACATGAGCTGGGACGAGATGGCGCGCATCGAGGTCAACACGCTCGAGCTCGCCGGCGTGTCGGTCGAGCAGGGGCTGACGCGCGACTATCCGTTCGGCGCCCAGGTCTCGCATGTGGTGGGCTATGTCGCGGCGGTGTCGGAGCAGGATCTCCAACGGCGACGATCCGCTGCTCGAGCTGCCCGATTTCCGCATCGGCAAGAACGGCATCGAGAAGGCCTACGACCTCGAGCTGCGCGGCACCGCCGGCACCAGCCAGGTCGAGGTCAACGCCTTCGGCCAGGTGGTGCGCGAGCTCGCGCGCGAGGACGGCATGGCCGGGCCAGGAGATCGTGCTCGGCCTCGACATGGCGCTCCAGGACCTGGCGGTGCAGCGCTGCACGGCGGAAGGCAGCGCCGCCTGCGTCGCTGCTCGATGCCTGGACCGGCGAGGTCCTGGCGCATGGCCTCGACGCCCGGCTACGACCCCGGCGCCTTCGCCGCCGGCCTCACCCAGCGCGATGTGGCAGAAGCTCGTCACCGATCCGCTGAACCCGCTCAGCGACAAGGCGATCAGCGGCGTCTACGCGCCGGGCTCGACGTTCAAGCCGCTGGTCGCCATGGCGGCGCTCGATGCGGGCGTCATCACCGCCCGACACCGAGTTCTTCTGCCCCGGCCAGTTCGCGGTCGGCAACGCGGTGTTCCATTGCTGGAAGAAGGGCGGGCACGGCACGCTGTCGCTGCGCCGCGCGATCAAGGAATCGTGCGACGTGTTCTTCTATCACACCGCCGATCTCCTGCGGCATCGACCGCATCGCCGCCATGGCCAACCGCTTCGGTCTCGGCGTCGAGCTCGGCATCGAGATCCCGGGCGAGCGCAACGGCCTCATTCCGACGCCGCGCCTGGAAGCTCGCGACCACCGGCGTGACGTGGCAGCGCGGCGACACGATCAGCTGCGGCATCGGCCAGAGCTATGTCTCGGTGACGCCGCTGCAGCTTGCGACCTATGTGGCGCGGCTCGCGACCGGGCGCATGATCGTGCCGCGGCTGGTGCGCGCGCAGGGCGTGATGACCGCGCAGAGCGACGGCCGCCGCCGCGATCAGCGCCGACTTCGCGCTCGCTGGGCGTCGCCGACAAGCATTTCGACGCTGGTGCGCAACGGCATGTACGGCGTCGTCAACGAGCAGCACGGCACCGCCTATCCACGCCCGCATCGAGGACCCGGCGATGGCGATGGCCGGCAAGACCGGCACGGCGCAGGTGCGCCACATCACCGAGGCCGAGCGCGAGCATGGCCTGCGCAAGATCACGGACGTGCCGTGGAAGGAGCGCGACCACGCGCTCTTCATCGCCTTCGCGCCGGCGGACGCGCCGCGCTACGTCTGCGCCGTCGTCGTCGAGCATGGCGGCAATTCCGGCGGCGAGGGCGGCGCGGTGGCGGCGCCGATCGCGCGCGACGTGCTGCTCGCGGCGCAGCAGCGCGATCCCGTCGCACCGCGTGCCGCCGGAGCCCTTCGGCGCGCCCGCCGAAGTGGCGCAGGGCTGACGGCGATGGCGCTGGACCAGTCCCTCGACTACGGCGGCACGCGCCAGCGTCTGGCCGAGAAGCTCCTCAGCCTCAATTGGGGCCTGGTGCTGCTGCTGGCCGCGATCGGCGCGCGTCGGCATCGCCATGCTCTATTCGGCGGCGAACGGGAGCTGGCAGCCCTGGGCCGAGAAGCAGGCGATCCGCCTTGGCGTTGCCGCGCTCGATCATGTTCGTGGTGGCGCTGTCGATCTGCGCATCTGGCTCAAGATCGCCTATGGCTTCTACGGCGTCGTCCTGCTGCTGCTGGTCGCGGTCGAGCTGCGCGGCGCCATCGGCATGGGGGCGCAGCGCTGGATCGATCTCGGCGTCATCCAGCTCCAGCCGTCGGAGCTGATGAAGATCGCGGCGATGATGGCGCTGGCGCGCTATTTCAACGGCGTCGCCGGTCGAGGAGACCGGCCGGCCGCGGCGCCTGGTGGTGCCGGCGCTCATCGTGCTGGTGCCGGCGGCGCTGGTGCTGAAGCAGCCCGATCTCGGCACGGCGCTGATGCTGGTGCTGGGCGGCGGCGCGATGTTCTTCCTCGCGGGCGTGCGGCTGTGGCAGTTCGGGCTGCGATCGCTGGCCGCGTGCCTCGGCGCGGTGCCGATCGCGTGGCGCTTCCTGCGCGACTATCAGAAGAACCGCATCTATACCTTCCTCGATCCCGAGAACGATCCCCTGGGCGCGGGCTATCACAGCCTGCAATCGAAGATCGCGATCGGCTCGGGCGGCGTCTTCGGCAAGGGCTTCCTGATGGGGACGCAGTCGCATCTCAACTTCCTGCCGGAGCAGCAGACCGACTTCATCTTCACCATGCTGGCCGAGGAATGGGGCCTCGTCGGCGGCCTGGTGCTGCTCGGGCTCTACCTCCTGGTCGTTCGTCTACGGCTACGCCATCGCGTTCCGCAGCCGCAACCATTTCGGACGGCTCCTGGCGCTCGGCATCACCATCAACCTGTTCCTCTATGTCTTCATCAACACGGCGATGGTGATCGGGCTCATCCCGGTGGTGGGCGTGCCGCTGCCGCTCATCTCCTATGGCGGCACGGCGATGCTGACGGTGATGTTCGGCTTCGGCCTGCTGATGAGCGTCTACATCCACCGCGACGTCCGCATCGGCCGCTTCGGCGAGGGCGACGGTAAGGGCCGGCCCCAGCTCGACAGGCCGGCGACGCCTTGCTATAGACCGCGCCTCCCTCGGGGGGTGCATAGCTCAGTTGGTAGAGCAGCTGACTCTTAATCAGCGGGTCGCAGGTTCGAGTCCTGCTGCACCCACCACAAATCGAAGCCTCACGATCTACTTAGAACGATTTCAATCAAAATTCTGTCATGTTCTGTCGCTAAATTCTGTCGGCGGTTCACTTTTTGGTCCCACCGGAAGTGAGATCGACACGCACGCCTTCGCAATGATTCGTTGGGATTGCTCCTGCCGGAGCGCCTACGGTCAGATACTCGTCGCAGAGCCATCGGCGTTGCTCTGGACGCCCCGGCGCCGGGCCGTAAAGGACCAACTCACGCACAAGATATCCGCCGTGGTCGACCGTAACCGATTGGCCCGATGCGCCGCCCACGCCGGTCGTCCGCAAGGTGTCCAGGCACTGATCGCATTCCACGACCGCTGGTCCTGCGCAGGCACCAAGGAACAGGCAGATGAGGACAGCAAAACCATGGCTCATGATTTTCTCCCCCGGTAGGCGATCAGCTTGTCGATCACCGCCTGCGCCATCGCTCCAGACGGCCGCACGTAGCGGCCGACCACTCCGCGATCCTTGTGGCCGGTGACAGACCGAAGCTGTTCGTCCGTGGACAAGTCTCGGTTGCATGAGGCGGCAATCCCGTCGGGTGAGTATGGAGATGAGGGAATGAGCAATCCATCCTTAAGTGACCTGGAAGCACAGCACCGGTTGCTGCTCGCCGATCCCGCCAGCTACGTCGCACTCAAAACCGATGAAATTCGGCGAAATCCTCGCGATTGTGGCGCGACAATCTGGATGAGGGAGCGCGGCAATCAAGATGAGGATTGGTGACCGCGACGAGGGGATCATGTTCGGTGTGATTGTCGCTGGCAAGAACTAAGTTTGAGGTTGATTGTCGCGGAGCGACGAGGCGCCGGTATCCTTGCTTGTCGCGTAATTTGGTGGTCGTCCTGCGCCCTTCTGTTTTCGTTCGAGTGCGGCGCGTCGCCGGTAGCTGTCGACGTTGATTTCGAAGATCGTGGCGTGATGGACGAGGCGGTCGACGGCGGCCAGTGTCATGGCGGGATCGGGGAAGACCTTGCCCCATTCGCCGAACGGCTGGTTGGCGGTGATGAGGGTAGAGCGGCGTTCGTAGCGGGCGCTGATGAGCTCGAACAGAACGGAGGTTTCAGCCTGATCCTTGCTGACATAGGCGAGGTCATCGAGGATCAGCAGATGGAAGCGGTCGAGCCGGTTGATGGCAGCCTCGAGCGCGAGTTCGCGGCGTGCGACCTGGAGCTTCTGGACCAGGTCGGAGGTACGGGCGAACAACACGCGCCGGCTATTTTCGACCAGTGCCAAGCCGATGGCGGAGGCGAGATGGGTTTTCCCGCCGCCCGGTCCACCGATGAGGAGCAGATTGGCGCCCTTGTCGATCCAGCTGTCGCCGGCACAGATTGCCATCACATGTGCCTTGGAGATCGTCGGCACCGCCCCGAAGTCGAAGCTGTCGAGGGTTTTCCCGGGCAGCAGCCGCGCTTCGAGGAGATGGCGCTCGACGCGGCGACGGTCGCGTTCGGCGATCTCATGTTCGGCGAGAGCGGCGAGGAAGCGGGCCGCGGGCCAGCCCTCCTTGTCCGCCCGCTCGGCACAGGCTGACCAGCCCTGCTTGATCGCGGGCAGCCGCAGCTCGTTGAGGATCAGGGTGAGCCTGGCGCTGTCGATGCTCTGGGTCATGCCGCTTCTCCCATGTCGCTGCCGAGGAGGGCCTCGTAGGAGATCAGCGGGGTGAGATGGACGATAACGTCGGGCAGTGCCGCGGGATCGGGGGCGAAGCGTTCGCGTAACGCCATCATGTCGGGCAACCGGCCTGCGGCGAGGTCAGCGGCGAGAATGGTGGCGAGTTCGGCCTCGCATCCGCGCTCATGGGCGAGTGCCAGGAGATTGACCATCAGCCGGCAGGCTGGCTTCTCGGGGATCCTGTCGAGCAGCCGGTCAAATGTCTGCCTATAGACCTCGCGAGGGAAGAGCTGGTCGCGGTAGACGAGGTTGAGTAGCGCCATGGGTTTGCGCCGCAGGGCGTGGATCACATGGCGATAATCGACGACATGACCGTGCCTGCCTTTGGCATCAGCACGCCCGCGCGTCAGTGTCATGAGCGGGGTGCCCCCAACGAACAGATCGAGGCGGTCATCGTAAAGCCGGACCCGCAGCCGGTGCCCGATGAGCCGCGATGGCACCGTGTAGAACACTTTCCTCAGCGTGAAGCCGCCCGAAGAGGTGACGCTGACAAGCGTCTCCTCATGATCACAGGTACGCCGCCCGGGCAGCCGTTGCAGGGCCGGCCGCTCGGCCTCGATCCGTTTGGCCTGCCGAGCGTTCTTGTGGCTCACGATCTCGTCGATGAAGCGGCGATAGGTGGCGAGATCGTCGAAGTCGTTCACGCCGCGCATCAGCAGCGCGTCCTTGACCGCTTTCTTGAGATGGCCGTGCGGGCCTTCGATCGAGCCGTTCTCATGAGCGACACCGCGATTGTTGCGGGTCGGCTCCATCCCGTAATGGGCGCACAGCGCATCGTAGCGCCGGGTCAGATCCTCGCGCGCATCCTTGGTAAGGTTGCGGAACGCGGCCGAGAGGCTGTCGCTGCGATGCTCGAGCGGCGAACCGCCGAGTGCCCACAGCGCGTTCTGCAGCCCCTCGGCGAGCGCCACATAGCTTTCGCCGCCGAGGATCACATGGGCATGCTCGAAGCCCGAGTAGGCGAGCCGAAAGTGATAGAGCCGGTGATCGAGCCGCTCGCCGACGATGGTGACGCCCAGGTCGGCCATGTCGGTAAAATCCGACAGCCCCATCCGGCCGGGCTCATGGACTTGGCGGAAGATCACCTCCTGTTCCGCGCCATGCAACGACCGCCATGAGCGGATGCGGCGCTCCAAGGTCCGTCGGACGCCCGCAGATAGATCAGGATGGCGCCGCTGCATCTCCTCGAAGATTGCGACCGCACGAAGCCCGGGCGCCGCCTTCAGCATCGGCACGACCTCGGTATCGAAGAACTCGGCGAGGGGATCCGGGCGGCGGCGGTCCCGCACCTTCTCCTTGTGGGACGGAAGCCTGCGATCCTGCTCAAAGCGATAACCGGTGGCCGTGCTGATCGATGCTTTCGCCGCCGCCACCGGCGGCGCGTCTGTCTGTCGGTACTTCATGTAGAGCCTCATCTGCTGATCGGTGACATGGCGGCCGGGCAATGGGCGGATCCCTTCGATGAGAAAATCCATCCACATACCCGGTCGGTCGCGATCACCAGACGATCCGGTCCCCCTAACAGGACTTCAGACCGACTTTTCCGAGGCTTGCGCCTCCGGTCGGGCTCCGCCCTCCCTTCAGCACAAGCCTCGGAAAACTCTCTCATCCTGATTGTCGGGCGCTCTCACCTTGATTGTCGCGCGGCACGCGATCCTCACGCGTATTTCAATAGGCATCAAGGCTGGCTACGGCTTGGCAAGATCGACGAAGCCCTGTCTGACATCAATGCGGCGATTGCGCTGAGGGAAGATCCGGTTAGCTATCTCTGTCGCGGCGAGATCTTTAGTCAGCTAGGTCGCTATCGTTCGGCACTCGCGGACTTCGATCACGCCGAACAACTCGATCCATCCGGATGGACTGATCTCTGGGGCCCCTTATATCAAGCTGATTGCCATTCCCGCCTAGGAAACGAGCCGGAGGCCCTCGCAGCGTGGGCGAGGCTTGCCGACGATCATTGGACACCCGGACTTGTTGGCACGCCGGCTGGAAATAAGGCGGAAGTCTTAGCCGAAGTGCAGCGGCGTCTGGCTGAGTTCCGGTTACGGCCGAGGGATGAGCGGATGTGATCGCCTTTCCCCCGGAGGACCTTGTGATCATCGCCGTTCAGACTTGCGAGAGCGATGCACCGTTGGCGTGGCCGACGGCGATAATCCAGTGCCCGTTCTGTTCCCGAACGGTCCACCATCGCCGGCAGATGCCAGCGGCCCGTCACCGCGTCATCCACGCGCGGGCGCGCAGGCTGACCAGGGCATAGGGAAAGATCCAGAAGAGCGCGAACGGCGAGAAATACGTGTAGAGAACGCCATAGAGAAATCCGAGTGATTTCTCGCTGCGCAAGAAATAGAGCATGTTGAAGAGCGACACGATGCCCATCGCCGACAGCATGCGGGCGATCATCGCCGGGTCGTGCGCGCCGACGATCGCGGCAAGCCCCAAGCTCGCGTAATAGATGGGATAGCGCAGGTTGGTGATGAAGCGATCGAACGCGGCGATCAGCAGCGACGGCCACGGCCGCTTCCACACGATCTGGGCGAACCGGATCTCCTCGCGGACATAGCTGCGGTCCCAGCGCAGCAGCATCTTGCACAACTTGCCATAGCCCCGCACCCTAAGCTGCGATAACCCCGGGAGGGCGTCCGCACCGTGTTTCCCGAACAACTCATCAACGGCTACCGCGCCTTTCTCGGCGGGCGCTTTGCCGCCGAGCGGTCCCGCTATGAGATGCTGGCCGCGACGGGCCAGCGGCCGGAGGTGATGGTCATCGGCTGCGTCGATAGCAGGGTTTCGCCGGAAGTCATATTCGATGCCGCGCCGGGCGAGCTGCTGGTCGTCCGCAACGTCGCCAACCTCGTGCCGCCTTACGAACCCGACCGCGTATCGCAGCACGGCACCAGCGCGGCGCTCGAATTCGGCGTCCAGGCGCTGCGGGTCAAGCACATTGTCGTCCTCGGCCATGCCTTCTGCGGCGGCATCCGCGCCTTCGCTGACGAGCAGGAGCCGCTGTCGCCGGGCGATTTCATCGGACGGTGGATGGCGCAGATCGCGCCTGCGGCGGCGAGCCTCGGTCCACGCGGCAACAGCGAGGATACCGATTATCTGCGCCGCCTCGAATTCGCCTCGGTCGAGCTCGGCCTCAAGAACCTGATGACCTTTCCTTGTATCCGCATCCTGGTAGAGCACGGCAAGCTCAAGCTGCATGGCGCCTATTTCGGCGTCGCCGGCGGCAGCCTGCTGCTGCGCGATCCTGCCACCGGGCGGTTTGAGCCAGCGGGGGCATAACCGTCAGGGATGGCACGGACGATGACCCCTCAATGGGGGCAGAAGTCGGGGCCAGAGTGGCAGCGTGGAAACCCGGACGGTACAGGAGTGGCCGGCGCAATCGTAGTGGCCCTGGCTGGGGCAGAGCGTGCGATGCGCCCGGCCGGACTATGCGATCTGTGACGGTGACGCCATCCTGCAGAGACACTCGTTAGCCTGACCTTCGGGAACATGCGGTTGTCGCGGGTCGTTCCGGGGTAATGCCTTCGACGTGGCCATGACGGACGAGGATGATTTTGGTCATGAGCGTCCGCATCGGACTTCAGCGCCGATGTTGCGCTCTGCGAACCTCGACCGTGAATGTGGGAACGCCTGGGGTCGAACAAGAGCCCCTGCCGATCCATCAGGTGTCGGGAGCCCGTCGGGCGGATGTCCGTGGTATAATCGGACCGGAGGAAGATCGGGATTGGCTATCGGACAAAGGACGAAACGATGCGCGCGATTGGACTATTCACTCACGGCGATCCTGAGGTTCTCAAGGTCGTCGAATTGCCCGAAGTTCACGCCGGCCCGGGGCAGGTGCGGATCCGCGTCCATGCAGCAACGGTCAACCCAACCGACGTCGGGGTCCGCAACGGCACGCGCGCCGAACAGCAGAAGGCTGATCCGCCGCCCTACGTGCCTGGAATGGAGGCGGCGGGGATCATCGATGAGGTTGGAAACGGCGTTCCCAACAGACTCAAGGTTGGCGACGCCGTCATGGCGATCGTGGTGCCGAAAGGCAGCCACGGCGCGGATCGCGAGCAAATCGTGCTCGATGCCCGCTCGGTCGTGCGCGCCCCTGCCGGAAAGACCCATGCCGAGGCCTGCACCTTGCCGATGAACGGGCTGACGGCGCGCCAGTCGCTCGACCTGCTCAAGCTGTCTCCGGGTCAGGTCATCGCCGTGACCGGCGCGGCAGGCGCTTATGGCGGCTACGTCGTCCAGCTCGCAAAAGCCGAAGGGCTGACGGTCATCGCCGATGCTTCCGAGCAAGACGAAAAGCTGGTTGCGTCGCTTGGCGCCGACATCGTCGTTCGCAGGGGCGACGATGTCGCGTCGCGGATTCGCAGCCACTTCCCGCAAGGAGTCGACGGGCTCGCGGACGGAGCGGTGCTCAATGAGCGTGTCATCCCCGCCGTTCGCGACGGCGGCGCCTTCACCTCCGTCCGCGGATTCCAGGGCATCCCGCAGCGGGATATCCACTTCACGGCAACCATGGTGCGCTCTTACGCGCAGGAGTGGGAGAAGCTCGATCGGCTCCGGCAACAGGTCGAGGCCGGCAAGATCACGCTTCGCGTGGCAGAGGTCTATCCGCCGGAAAGGGCGGCCGACGCCCATCGTCGGCTGGAGGCTGGCGGTACGAGAGGGCGACTGGTCATCCAATTCTGATCCGGGAGGACCAGCCGGAGAACCGCAGCTCCGGCGGAACCGCGACGCCGCGCCCCAGGCGATCAACGTCTCGACCGGGATGTCGGCGGTATTTGGATCATCGGCAAAGCTCGGCTGGGGCTGCGGCGTGATGCCGGGTGCAGCCTCCGAGGGCTGGGCGAGCGCCGCGCCGCCAAGTCCGCTGGCAAACCCGACGCCGGCCGCGGCGCGTTGAACGAAGTGGCGACGGCCAATGCTGCCCGCCGTGCCGTCATGCTGGCCATGTCTCCGCTCCGCCTTGAAAGCCGCCAGGCCGATTACGCCGGCCTTCGGCGTCCGGCTTAGTCCGGGTCGCCTCCCGTGCCTGCCGTTCTGGCAAAATGCTTCCGTAGCTTCAAGGCAGACATCGGAGCAACAGCGACATCGGTCCCATCGGACTTCCCTTCTGACTGAAGGTGTGGCTAAGACGCCCCAGGCTCGGAGGCTAAAGGCGGTCCGGCCGTTCCATCAAGTGTTGCGGTAGGCAATTCACCCATGCCATAGCGGATCAGCCATGACGATAAACATCTTCGGGGGACTGCGGCCTGTCAGCGGGCGCGGGACGGTGCGAGACGCTCTTGCGGGCGTGATCCTCGCGTCGGTCGATGTTCCACAGGTGCTTGGCTATGCCCGCATCGCCGGCATGCCCGTCGTGACCGGGCTTTATACCGTCCTCCTACCGTTGGCTGCGTTCGCGGTCTTCGGTTCATCGCGCCATCTCGTGGTGGCGGCGGAACTCGGCCACCGCTGCCATCCTCTATAGTTCGATTTCCAATATGGCAGTCCTTGCGAGCGCGAGGTACGTGACGCTTGTCGGGATGGCGGCACTGCTAACCGCCGCATTTCTACTTCTCGCGCGGATATTCAAGCTGGGGTTCCTCGCCGATTTCCTCTCCCGCACCGTGCTCGTCGGATTTCTCACCGGCGTCGGATGTCAGGTCGCCATCGCAATGCTGAGTGACATGCTCGGGATCAGGGCAAGCTCGCATCACACGCTTGGTCAAGCGTGGGAAATCATACAAGGCCTCACCCAACCAAGTTCCTCCGACCTCGACGCTGTCCGCGGTAGTGGCGGGAAGCATTCTGGTCTGCAATCGCATTGCCCCGCGATTACCCATTTCATTGTTCTTGGTCGTTGGGACGATCGCCGCGAGCGCTGCGTTTGGCTTTGCTGACCGAGGCATCGCGGTCATCGGTGCGGTCCCCGGGGGCCTGCCGTCGATCGGGTTACCCCAAGTGACCTGGAGCGATGCACTGGCATTGTTCCCAGTGTCCGCTTCATGCTTCGTGATGATTATCGCGCAGAGTGCCGCGACCTCGCGCATATTCGCCGTGCGTTATCACGAGCGCGACGACGACGAGGACTCTGACATCCTCGGTTTATCTGCCGCGAACGCAGCTGCTGCGCTGACCGGTACGTTCGTAGTTAACGGCAGCCCGACGCAGACGGCGATGGCAGATCGTGCGGGCGCGCGCAGCCAAGTGGCACAACTGGTGTTTGCGGGAATTGTGGCGCTGGTGCTGCTGTTCCTGACCGGCCCGCTCCAATACCTGCCGCGCTGCGTGTTGGCAGCGATCGTGTTCACAATCGCGGTCGGGATGATCGACGTGGCGGGTCTGCGCAAAATTCGCCGCGAAAGTCCCGGGGAGTTCTATCTAGCCATCACCACCGCCGCCGCAGTCGTCGCGATCGGCGTCGAGCAGGGCATCCTGCTGGCGATCGCTCTGTCACTCTTCCGGCACGTGCGCCATAGCTATCGCCCGCACACGATGGTGCTCGCGCCCGACGCGACCGGACGGTGGGTGCCCATCCCGGCGACGCCGGGCAAGGAGACCGAACCAGGCCTCATCCTGTACCATTTTGGTGCCGATCTGTTTTACGCGAACTGCGACCGCTTTGCCGACGAAGTCCGCGACCTCGTGCTGCACGCGCCGACACCGGTCCGCTGGTTCATGGTCGATGCGAGTGCGATTACCGATATCGACTATTCCGCCGCGCAGTCCATTCGCGATCTGCTCGAAGAGCTGGCACGGCGAAATGTTGTCATGATCTTCGCACGCGTCAATGAATACCTTCGCGCCGACATGAACCGGCACGGCATCACGTCGATCGCTGGCGAAGCGCGGATTTTTGCGACGCTCCACGAAGCTCTCGCCGCGGTGCATGGCGGCACGTCCCAAGCCCAAGCGGAGCGGTGAGAGATGCCAAGTCGGAGAGATGAACGCCGCGCCGACATGGGGGCTGACGATCACTGAAACCTGTCGGCAACGGACCATAAGGCGACTTCCCCGCAGCTTGGATTAGAAATACGCGAGATTATGCCAATTTTGCGTTCGCAAAAGGCGTGGTGAAGCCGGCCCACGTCAAATAAAGGCCGATCACCAGCGCGGGGGTGAGATAGAGATAGAAGTGCTCGTCATATTGCATGCGGCCAAAGATCTGCGTCAAAGCCTCGGGTGTTACGAACAACAGCATTATGCCTTTCGCGAGGATCAACCATCCAACCATGGTAACGACCACTGGCAGCGCACCGCCCGACCAGACATTATGCCCGAGTATCATCGCGAGACCCACTGCGAGGCTGATGATGGCGTAAGTAAGCATTACCGGCCCATCGGCAACCGCGGCCTCGACCGTTGCACTTCCGCGTACCAGCACGGCAATCGCAAGCAAGACGGTGAACAGGCCGATGAACCGCGCGAGGAAAACGGTAAGTCGGGACATGCGAACCTCCGCTGCGTTGGATCGGCCAGGATAGGGCAGCTCATAGAGAGGCCACCATAGCGAGGCAAGCCCATGGCAAAACATGCCGTGAAACATCGGCCGAGAGTCCGCTGCCACAGCGGGCATCGCGAATATCTCACAGATCCCCGTTGATTGTGACGACCCAACCAGGATCAAGCGCCCGTCCCGGAAGTAAGGCGCGCGTAGATCGGCTTGATTGTGTCTGCGCCAGCCGAGCCGAGGTGGGGTGCAGCCGCTAGCGCACGCCGCGTAGCTCGACAAAGGCCTTGCGGCCAGTGCACGCCTCGACCCACGCCGCAACCTTGCGCCAGGGCGCGAGCTCGAATTTCGCAAAGCCTAAGCCCGCAACGACGCCCGCGACGTTGAGGTCGGCCACGGTGAAGCGGTTGCCCAGAAGGTATTGGCTTTGCGCGAGCGCCGCGTCGAGCACGCCCAGGGGCGCCTTCAATCCCTCCGTCGCGCGCTCGACCCGAGCCGGGTCGGGCTTGCGGTCGGGCGGCA
Source organism: uncultured Alphaproteobacteria bacterium (assembly GCA_963832575.1). Lineage (GTDB taxonomy): Bacteria > Pseudomonadota > Alphaproteobacteria > ATCC43930 > CGMCC-115725 > DATJLY01. Next base: position 117,455 of record CAWHUT010000004.1, on the reverse strand, counting down.
TCAGCGCGTTCTGCACCAGCACCACGATGTTGTCTTCGAGTTCGGTCAAGGCCCACATGCTCCACATGAGCGCTTTGGCCTCTTCGGCGGGGTTTGCCGGCGCCAGCGGGCCGCCATGCTTCTTCGCGAGATAGAGGTTGATGGCAAGAGAATTCCCACAAGATGAGATCGCCGTCCTTGATCGACGGCACGTGACCGTTGGGATTGATCTTGAGGTAGTCGGGCTTGCGCGTGTCGCCCGTCCTCGGGTCGAGCGGCACGTGCTCGTAGGGAAGGCCCAGCTCTTTCGCCATCCACAGGACGCGGAACGTTCGCGACATCGCCGAGCCGTAGATCGTGAGCGCCATCAAACCCTCCTCTGGGTGTGCCGCACGTGAGCTTACGCCCGGTCTCCGTTCCAGTCCACGCAATCGAGGGGCGTCGGCGCAGCCTGGAATTGGCGCCCGCCTTGTCATAAGATCGCAGGCGTCACGGATCGTTTGCGGGAGCGACGGTTGGAACTGACGGTCTCGGGTGCAATCGACTGCGATGTTCATCCGGCGCTCGCCAATACCGACGTGCTGCTGCCCTATCTCGATGAGTTCTGGCGCCAGATGGTGCCGATGCGCACGGTCGAGCAGCTCGACCTCAACTCCTATCCGCCCGCCGTGCCGCTCGCCGGCCGGGCCGACTGGCGGCTCGGGCGCGGCAAGCCCGGCAGCGATCTCGCGCTTCTGCAGAAACAGGCGCTCGACGGGTTCGGCGTGCGCTTCGCGATCTGCAACGTCATCTATGGCGGACCCTATCTTCCGAACGACGATTTCGCCGCCGCGATGGCGCGCGGCATCAACACCTGGCTCGCCACGGAATGGCTCGATCGCGATCCGCGCTTGCGCGCCTCGATCGTGATCGCGCCGGAGAATGCCGAGCTCGCGGCCCTGGAGATAGATCGCTGCGCGCCGGACAAGCGCTTCGTCCAGGTGCTGGTGTTGGCCGCGGGCGAGCGCCCTTTGGGCAAGCGCAGTTATTGGCCCATTTACGCGGCGGCCGAACGGCACGGCCTGCCGGTCGGCATCCACGCCGGTTCGTCGTTCCGTCATCCGCCGACGACGCTCGGCTGGGGCTCCTATTATCTCGAGGACTATGTCGCGCACGCGCAAGCGTTCCAGGCGCAATTGCTGAGCCTTGTCGCCGAGGGCGTGTTCCAGAAATTTCCGCGCCTTATCGTGGTGCTGATCGAATCGGGCTTCACCTGGCTGCCGCCTTTCCTGTGGCGCTTCGACAAGACCTGGCGCGGCACGCGGACCGAGACGCCGTGGGTCGACCGGCCGCCCAGCGAGATCGTGCGCGAGCATGTCCGCATGACCTTGCAGCCGGTGGACGCCCCGCCCACCTTGGGCCAGTTCGAGCGATTGGTGAACCAGATCGGCAGCGAGGACATGCTGCTGTTCTCGACCGACTATCCGCATTGGCAATTCGAGGGCGCTGACGTGCTGCCCGGGGGATTGTCGCGGACGCATCTGCGGAAAATCCTGATCGACAATCCCCTGCAGCCTATCCGCGCCTCGGCGAGCCGGTTGCGGCCGCGGCCGAGCCGGAAAGGACGGCGTCATGAGCGACACGATGGAGGGGAGCGCAGCGATCGGCGCCGGTCTCGTCGATTGCGACATCCACCCGACCGTCACCACGATGGCGGACATCCATCCCTATCTCACGGAGCATTGGAAGCGGCACATGGCCGAGTTCGGCGCCAATCTCCGCCAGGGTTTTGCCTCGATCATGTCCTATCCGCGCTACAACCGCGACGGCGGCTCGCGCCTCGACGCGCGCCCGCCGAGCGGCGCGCCCGCCGGCTCGGACCTGCCCTTCATGCGCGAGCAGCATCTCGATCCCAACGCGGTCGAGTACGGCGTGCTGCAGCCCTTGCGGCCCAACGGCGTCGGTGTGCGCAACCAGCTCTTCGGCAAATCCCTGAACGCGGCGGTGAACGAGTGGCAGCTCAACACCTGGTGCGGGCCCGAAAGCCGCCTCAAAGGCTCGCTCATGGTGACGCGCGACGATCCGGCGGCGGCGCTCCGTGAGATCGACCGGCACGCGAGCAACCCGAGCTTCGTGCAAATCGCGATGATGCCGCGCGGCGCGGAACCCCTGGGGCGCAGCCGCTATTGGCCGATCTTCGAGGCCGCGGAGGCGCTCGACAAGCCCATCGGCATCCACGTCACCACCAATAGCGGCTTCGCGCCGACCAGCACCGGCTGGCCCTCGTATTATGTCGAAGAGCACCATTCGCATTGCGAATCCTTCCAGGCGCTCGTTACCAGCCTGGTGCTCGAAGGCGTGTTCGAGCGCTTCCCCAAGTTGCGCTTCGTCTTGGTCGAAGGCGGCTTCGTCTGGGCGCCGTCGCTGTGCTGGCGCCTCGACAAACATTGGCAGCACTTGAAGGCCGAGGTGCCGCACTTGAAGAGGCCACCCAGCGAATATGTGCGCGAACATTTCTGGTTCACCACGCAACCCGTCGACGAGCCGGCGGAATCCGCAGCATCTCATCGAGACGATGGACTGGGTCGGCTGGGACAAGATCCTGTTCTCGACCGACTATCCGCACTGGGATTTCGACGATCCCAAATTCGCCTTCGCGCGCTGCCGCCTGACGCCCGAACAAAAGCGTATGGTGTTCCGCGACAACGCCAAGCGCCTCTACGGTCTGAGCTAGATCGCGCGCCGGTTCGAGAGGGCGCGCAGTCGGCGCCGTTGGAGCAGCAGCGACTTTAAGTCATGGTTGGTGCTACAACAGGCCGTAGTCGATCCCACTCTCGACCTTGATGTCGGGGTACCGCCGCAGGAACGGCGCGAGCTTCGGCCACAGGAGCGTGTTGGTGGCAGGGTCGGCGGCGATGATGCGAACGGCGCCGGCGGGCTTTCCGCGCAGCTCGTCGATGGCCACCATCTCGGGGTCAATGTCCTCGAAGCGCGGGCCGATGGTACGAAGTAGCCGTTCGCCCGCCTCGGTCGGCGAGACGCTGCGCGTGGTGCGGGTCAAGAGCCGGCTAATCGCGGGTCGTCGCGCCGCCTAAATTCACGCGCGAGGAGAAGGATCATGGAGATCAAGCGAAACGGCTCCCAGCAATCCAGCAAAGGCCCGGCCGACTATTTCACCGGTGCGGTCCGCGTCGATCCGTTGTTCCAGGCGCCCGATCCGGCGCGTGTCAGCGGCGGCAGCGTCACGTTCGAACCGGGCGCCCGGAGCGCCTGGCACACCCATCCGCTCGGTCAGACGCTGATTGTCACGTCCGGCCTCGGCTGGACCCAGTGTTGGGGCGAACCCAAAGTGGAAATCCGCCCCGGCGACGTGATCTGGTGCCCGCCCGGCAAGAAGCACTGGCACGGCGCGACGCCGACGACGGCGATGACCCACATCGCAATTCAAGAGCGCGATGCGCAGGGCAAGGTCGTCGACTGGATGGAGAAAGTCAGCGACGACCAGTACCTGGGCTGACACATCATCGACAAGGTCCTGTTCGGCGACCGGTGTTTGCGGGTCGAATCTGTGGCCCTACCGCGGCTTTTCGGAAAGACCCAGAGCCTTCACCGGAAACATCTCGTCGACAGTGGCTGGTCTGGTGAGGATACCCTGTTCCGCGGCATATTGGATCACGGCCTCGATCATCGGCCGCGAGGCCGCGACGCCGTAGGGTAGGGGATCCGCGCCCGTGATTTCCATCACGCGCTGATAGAGGCGATCGTTCCGGCTCGGTTCGGCGATCTGGTTGCGCCTCAGTTGTTCGACGTACCGCCGCTTCGCTTCGCTGAACGCCTCGAAGATGTCGCTCGCGAGCTCCGGGCGCGATTGCAGCAGCTCGTCTTTCACGACCAGCGTATGATTGATGGGATAGTGGCCATTGCGGCGTAGCGCGGCGAAGCCAGCTTCGGCAGCGTCGGGCAGGAGCGGGCCCACGTCAGGATGTTTGACATCGACGCCGATGGCACCGGCGATCTCACCCGCAATCAGCATGTCTTCGAGCTTCTTGCCGGCCGCGATCGGCACCACGTTGGCGGGCGGACGGTATTCGGCGACATGCTCGTCGCCCGACAAGACCCAGGTGATCGTATCAAGATCGACGCCGTACTCGTGCTGAAGGATGCCACGCACCCATACGCCGGTCGTCACTGTATAGCCGCGATTGACGCCGACCTTCTTGCCTTCCAGATCCTTGGGACCGCGAATGCCGAGTTTGGTGTTGACTACGATGGCGCCGTGATGGAAGGCGCGAACAAGGAAGATCGGCAGGGCGGTGAAGCGCTTGCCATGCTCCTTGGCACAGAGATAGGTGGTGATTGCCATCTCGCTGATGTCGAACTCCAGCCCCCGCACCATGCGGCGAAACGCCTGAACGATGGTTGGCACCTCTTCGAACGCGAAGTCGAAGCTCTTGGGACTAACCGTACCATCCTTGAGGGCGCGCGTGTGCCCCAGGGTTTGAATAGCGGTTTTGAGCGTTCGGTCGGCCATGGCGTGCTGCACTCCCGATGGAATAATTCAGGCGATCATATCACGTCGAGGGCGTCGCGCATGCGACTGTCACGAACGCCCATCGACGCCGCGGAGGAGGGGCGGGCGCCTATCGTCCTATCGTTATCCCGCCGGCGCGCTGCCGAACGCGACGACCTTGCGCCCATGCGTCTCGTGCAGCATGGCGCAAAGCAGGAACACGATGAGCATCATGCCGGACGCGATCTCGAGCGGCATTGCCAGACCCATCCGTTGCGCGAAGATGCCGCCGATAGTCGGCGCAATCGCGGCGCCGAGAAGTTCGGAAGTAAGGGTGGTCGCGCCGATAGCGGTCGCGGCCAGTTTTGACGGCACGCTCTCGGTCGGTATGACCACCATGACCAGCGACGGAATCACCGCGTTGGTCGAGAACAGGAACTCGATCGCGCCGAGAAGCCACAGATTCTGGTAGAGCGCGGGGACCAGCAGGGCCAGGGGAAAGAAGATCGCGACCAGCGAGCTGACGAGCAGAACGGGCTTGCGTCCGATCCGGTCGGAGATCGCGGGATAAAGGATGCCGGCGAACGCGCCGCCGACGCCGCCGGCACCAATGAGGAAACCGGCCGTCGTCGGCGCCTCGTGCGCGACTTGCGTCATGTAGAGCGGCGAGAATACCTGGAAGAAGAAGATCGCCGTCAGGTTCGCGGCGCCGGCAAAGCAGCACAGCACCATGTTCGGATACTTCAACAGGGAGAGGAATTCGCCGAGCTTTGGCCGTTGGTCCTCGCCTGCGCGAATGATCGGCTCCTCGACATATTTCCAGATGAAGAAGCCCAGGATGACTCCCGGCACGCCGGCGACGAAGAACGACCAGCGCCAGCCGATATAGGCTGCGACCTGGGTGGTGAGGACCGGCGCCACCGCCTGGCCGACGAAGGCCGCCGCGGTCACGACGATGCCGACATTGATCCCACGCCGGTGCGGGCTCGATGCCGCCTCCGTGATCGCCATCACCGGCGCGTAGCAAGCGCCTTCCGCGATCCCGAGCAGGAACCGGACCAGCAGCATCTCGCCGAATGTATGGACGATACCGGTCAGCCACGACATCAGCGAGAAAGCGAAAACTGCCGGGACCAGGATCACGCGGCGCCCATACCGGTCGCAGATGGCGCCGAAGACGAGGCTCGACACGGCCCAGGCCAAGGCGAGCGCCGACGCCATCATGCCGATCTGGATATTGTTTACGTGCAGATCGGGAATCAGGTACGGCGCGAGATAGAACTGCGCCATCCGGTCGAGGAAGATCGTCCCGAACGTCAAGAACATCAGGCCGATCAGCGTATTTTCGTACCGAACCGAGCGCGTCATGACAATCCTCCCTTGTTCTTGTGGGCCGGGCCGGCCTTCACGAAGCCTATCAAAAGCGCTGCCGGGTACAACGTTCTCGGTTTAAGATGCCTGCGAGGCGAAGGGCAGATTGAGATAACGCGAGCGTCTGGCCGATGAGCATTCCCGTCGGCTTCGAGACTTTGCGACAAATCTTGGCGCTGCGTCATTGCCGGCTCAACGTTTTCGGCAACATCACCTCGAACCCGGGGATGTGGACACAGCGCGTCGCGATGGGCTGGCTCACCTGGGAGAGCGGCCGGCCTAGGTCAAACGGCGGCTTTGCGAGGATAGACGCCAAGGTATGAGTGCCCGCCAGAAGCGAATTTTTGAGGAGAGTGGCTCGGCATTGAGGCGCACGGCGGAGTGAGCCGCCACGTGACCTTCGCCCACAGCCCGGCGCTTTTCACTGAATCGGGCCAGTTATTAGGCGAGCGCCTCGCTGAAACGTGAAATAGGCCCATAGCCAGTTAAGGGCCACAATGATTCGGTTGCGGAAACCGATGAGAAAATAGATGTGAGCAACGCTCCACACCAGCCAGGCAGCGAAACCACGTAGCCGAAGCCAGCCGAAATCGGCGATGGCGGCTTTGCGTCCGATCGTGGCGAGATTGCCGTAGTCACGATAGCGGAATGGCTTAGCCCCTGCGACGCCGCGCAGCCGAGCCCTAATTAGCTTTCCGACATAGCGCCCTTGCTGTTTTGCGACGGCTGCGAGCCCCGGCAGCGGCTTTCCGGTGGCATCGAGGACCAGCGCGCTATCACCGATCGCGAAGATCTCAGGATGACCAGGCACGGAAAGATCGTCACGCACCTCGATCCGACCGACGCGATCGCGTTTAGCGCCGATCCATTGTCCGGCCGGCGATGCCGCAACGCCGGCGGCCCAGAATCACGGTGCGCGCCTCGATGCGCGCCGCGCCAACATTCACCCCCGCAGCATCGATCGCCGTCACAGGCTTGCCGAGATGGACCTCGACACCGAGCCGCTCCAGCCGTCTCGTCGCGTCCTTGGCGAGAGTGTCCGGGAAGCTCGGCAGCAGCCGAGGCCCTGCCTCAACCAGAATGATACGCGCGGCGCGCGGGTCGATGTTACGAAAATCTCGCGCCAGGGCCCGACGGGCCAGCTCGGCGATGGCTCCGGCGAGTTCGACGCCAGTCGGACCGCCGCCAACGACGATCAGATTCATCAACCGGCGACGTTCATCCGCGTCGGTTTCGTTCTCGGCTCGCTCAAAGGCGAGCAGGATCCGTCGTCGAATCTCAATGGCGTCCTCAATTCGCTTCAGACCTGGTGCGAACGGCGCCCAATCGTCATGACCGAAATAGGCGTGGCCGGCCCCGGTTGCGAGGACAAGATAGTCGTAGGGTTCCCGGCGCCCGTCCATGATCGAGACCTGGCGCGCGACGCCATCGACACCGGTCACTTCGCCCAGACGGACGGTGATATTTCTGCAGCCGCTGACGATCCCGCGGATCGGTGCGGCAATGTCGGCCGGAGATAAACCAGCCGTTGCCACCTGATAGAGCAAGGGCTGGAAAAGATGATGATTGGCGCGATCAATGACGATGACCTCGACTGGCGCATTGATGAGCGCCTTAGCCGCCCATAATCCGCCGAAACCTGCCCCTACGATGACGACACGCGGAATTGCTGCGACGGAACGTGGGGCAGATGAAATGTCTGCGGGCATTGCCGGACCTCACGGCACCGGGATTACTTGGGCGAACGCTGGAAAGAACAGGGCGGTCCGCCGAACTTCAACTCCCCGCTGATCGCGTCGTGGCCCAGCGCTTGCCTCACCGATGATGACGAGATCTTGCTTGCGAAGCGGCCCCGTTTCGCCATTTACCTCTTGGGATAGACCGTGAAGATGTAATCTTTAGCCGCTACCGTCGTATGGCACGCGTATCCGCATGTGGCGCCGCTTGGGGAAAGGTCGGAGGGCTTAAACGTCTCGGACGCTGCGTCATAAGCAAACTCGGCGTATGCCCATCCGTGGGTGGCCGGGAATCTCTTGGTATCCTTTTCGATTACGTCAACCGCTTTCAGGGCGCCCGGTACCATTACGAAATAGGGGGACACGGTGTTCTTTTTCGGGATCCACTCGATCTTCACGACCTTGGACCCATCGGGAAAAAGCTTGCCATCGGCGGGGAGGCCTTGCCGATATGCGTTCATCATCACGTCATTCGCCACGATCACTTTCAACGTAGTTTCGGTCTGACTGACTGCCACATCCTTCCAGTCCTCGTATCCTTTGAAATCGGAGAACGCGAGTCCGTCCGGCACTTTCACCGTATACTTGTCTTGCGCCGCAAGGGCCATACCGCCCAAGACAGCGAGCAATAGAGTAACGAACGCAATCGGCGGGATGCTTTTTGGGACTGCCGAGATACACGTCATGATCAGCCTCCTACGATGGCCAGAGCCTGCTTGACCCGCTGTAAGCCTTGATCGCCGGATCGAGCGCTCCACGGTGTCCATGTCGCTTAGCGCAGGTGAGCCACACTCCTGATCGACATTGTCGTCGATGAACTCTGGACCGACCTGCACAATAAAAAGAAGGCGCAACCGGGCCACTTGGGTAAACCGGCCGCAAACATCGGCCGAATCGTAAAGTTCCACCCGATGCGTCGTCTCGGCAGCACCTGAAAAATCCGTTCAGTCATCGGCGCTTGGCGGTCCGCTCAACACGCGGATCAGTTCGGCCGAATGGAATTGATATCGGTCTGCTCGATGCTGAAATCTAGGAATCATAAGGGTGGGCTTCATGCAGACTGGCATCGCCGGAGTTTAACTGCGCAATCTGCGCGGGCCGCTGACATAGGTGCTGCCGCGCTCGTAGAAGCGAAGCAGCCGAGCGACCTCTTTCGTCAATCCGATGCGGACACTCCGGGAGGGACGGACGCGGTGCCGCCCATCCTGGCCCAGCCAGAGAGGCCCGGCGGCGCACAGGTCGATGCCGTCGCAGTGGCGATCGATCGCCATCGCGGTCGCGAGCCGCCCCGGGCCTTTCGCCAACTCCGTCAGTCCTGTCGTGCCGCGACGGTGCTGCATGAGGGAAACTCCCTCTAACGGCTCCAACGCCCGTAGCAGCACTCCGGCTCCGACACCCCGCGGCCCGGCCGCCACATTGCACAGATAGGACGAGCCGTATATGAAATAGATATAGGCATGCCCCTTTGCCAGAAACAGGGACTGATTGGCTGACGTCATGCCGATGAATGCATGACCGGCTGCATCGCCGACAGGATACGCCTCCGTCTCCACGATGCGACCGCTGGTTCTGCCACGGCGGTGATCGCGAACGAGTATCTTGCCGATGAGAAATCGCGCTAACGCCACAGTGTCATCCGGCAGCTCCAATCGACGTAATCGACGAATGCGGCCAATGACGCCCGAACTGATGGCGCGACTCGGACGAGTGGTGACGTCCTTCCGCTGAATTCGCAAGCCGGCCTTCATATTCTGTAACGCATCACGTCCACCGCGCTTCCGTGGTCCTGACATTGACCGCTGTAAAATTGAGGCTCATCATCGAACCGTCGCGAATTGCTGAGCGTTCTTCAGAAAAAGCGCGGCCGCCGGCAGCGAATGCACGTTTAAGATCGTCTCCGCCTCGGGTCCGGCGGCACCTCTTGTCGGAGCACATTTCTATCATGCTTGGCGACCTCAGGCCGCTGTGCTGCCGCGGCGGGAGGCGGCGCGGGAGATCGACATGGGAGATCGGGAGATACGGGCTGCGCTCGAGCGGCACTGGGCTGCATCCGATGCGAATGATTTCGTGGTCGAGCATGACATCTATCACGACGATGCGGTGCTCCACTATCCGCAGTCGGGCGAACGCATTCGCGGCCGACACAACATCCAAGAGAGCAGAACGGTACAGCCGAGCGAGAAGCGCTTCGCCGTCCAGCGGATCATTGGCAACGGCGATCTCTGGGTCACCGAGTTCGTGCTCAGCTATGATGGCGTGCCGTCTTACGCCGTGAGCATCATGGAATTCAGCGACGGAAAGGTCGCCCGCGAGACCCAGTACTTCGGCGATCCGTTCAAGCCCGGGCCGTCTCGGGCGCACCTGGTCGAACCGAATGGTTGAACGCTCTCCGGTCTCCCGCTCCCTCGTTTGAGACGGAGACGAGGGGTCGTGCCTGGAAGCCGACGAAGTACTCCGAGGCGTCTCGGTGTCGCCAAATCTGGTCACAGATCGATGACGGTGTCGCCCCGGGGCTGGCAACAGCAGATCAGCACATTGCCGCCCGCCGGTGCATCGATCGGGTCGGGCCGGTAGCTCACGGTCCCGGCCACGAGCGCGGTCTCACATGTGTGGCACACCCCGGTCCGGCACGACCATCGCACCGGTATGTCGCACGCTTCGGCAAGCTCGAGCAGGCTCTGAAACGCGGGCTGCCAGGGAACATTGAGACCACTCCGGGCGAACGTCACCAGCGGTCCCGGGCCGGGAGCCCCGGCTGGCATGTGGGGTGGCCGCCGCGGCGACGCAGCGATCCCCGGAGTCTTGGACGGACCTGAGCCGAAAATTTCGCTGTGGATGCGGCCAGCAGCAACGTCCTCCTGTGCGAGACCGACGGTCAGATCGCTCGTGAAGGCAGGCGGTCCGCACACATAGAAGTCGGCATTGCGCGGCACGTCCAGCTCACGAAGTACGCCCATGTCCAAGCGTCCCCCAGCGTCGAAATCTAGGCCTGGGCGATCCTCGGGGGCGGGCGCGCTGTAGCGAATATGGCTGTGGCCGTGGGCCAAGGCTTTGAGGAGGGCACGCGTCTCCTCGGCAAAGGCATGCTCGCGGCGATCGCGGGCTCCGTATAGCCACCAGATTTCCCGCGGCGACGCCGCGGCCGCCAACGCGTGGAGCATCGCCAGTACGGGGGTTGCTCCGATGCCGGCACTCAGGAAAACGATGGGGGCATCGCCCGGCCGAAGGGTGAAGCTGCCCCGCCCGGCACTCGCGTCCACCACGTCGCCAACTTGCAGCTTGTCGTCGATGTAGGCGCCGGCGACGCCATGGGTTTCCCGCTTGACGCTCACGCGATAACGTTCGGCACTGGGTATGCCCGACAGCGAATAGCTGCGCATCAGTACGGGCGCATCGGTCGCGGGTCTTAGCCTCAGCACAATAAACTGGCCGGGCAGGGGTGCGGTCAGAAGGTGCCCGTCATTGGGCTTGAGTACCACCGAGATCACGCTGTTGCTCTCGCGAACCTTGCGCGCCACCCGCAGCGGGCGGAACCCCGTCCACGCGGGAGGTGGGCCGGATGCCGGAGTGAGCCCCGCGTTTCCAATTGTCGTGCCGCCGGTCCGTTCCTGCTCGATTAGTGCCTGGAAGGAGGCGCGCCAGCCGGCACTCAGCGCCGGGATGCGCAGGGCGCGCTCCAGCTGGCTGCGAGGATGATTGGACGTGTACAGCAGCGCATTGATCTCGAACACGGTCATGCGCTCGGGGCCCGGCGCGACCTGCACGATCTCGTCGCCGGCTTCCACCGCGCCTTCCTCCAGAACACGCAAATAGAAACCAGGTCTGCCGTGCGCAACCAGCAGCGCCGCCATCTGCGGTTCGTTCATGCGGATGCCCACCCGGTAACAGGTGACACGCGGCTGCGTCACTTCGAACAAAGCGCCGCCCACCCGGTAGCGATCGCCAATACAGACCTCTTGGTCGGACAGCCCGTCGACGGTGAGATTCTCTCCAAACTGCCCATAGGTGAAGTCGCTTCGACCGAGCTCGCTTTGCCAATAGTTGTAGGAATCAATCTGATAGACGAAGACGGCGCGATGCTCACCCCCGTGTCCAGCCAAGTCCCCTTGGCCGTCGCCATCGATATCGAGCCGCCGTACCATGCGCCGGCCTTGAACCGGTGTCTTCCAAATGCCCGTGTGTACCGTCTTCCCTCGCCACGAAATATCGCGCGGAAGGCCTACGTTTACTGAAATCAAGCGCGCCATTGTTGCATTCTCCGACGCCGACGATCACCGTACGCTGCGCTCTGCGAACCTCGACCGTGGAGGTGGCAACGCCTGGGGTCGAACGCGAGACTACCCCGCTACATCGCGGAAGCAGCCCGTGGGTTTCGCGACGTCGCGCTCAACGACCGGTTTTCGGCTTCTCTACGCCGTGGTGATTCTCCAACACGATCGGCGATGCCTCGTGTGAGCATGCAATCTTTATGATGCGCACGCGCAGCAGCTCGGTCATCGCGGACCTTCGCGCCCATACATATTCCCGAACATTCGGTTGTGTCGGCAGTTCCGGGCACGATACGCCGCCTTCATCTCGCGCTGCGGCCAGAACCTACCCCGCGACGGCGGTGCGCAGCCGGTCCCCCTCCGCCGAGGTCACCGGCGAACTGCAGGCAACGGCGTACGAGCCTCCTGCCTGAGGCCGCGCTCAATCGATGGCCCGCGCAAAAAGCGCGTCGTTCTCCTGCTTCACTTCATAGATTTTGATGCGGTAGCCCGGGCAATTGACGCCTTTGCCATCGGAAAGACGGAAAGTATAGATGTGCTGCGAGCAGCGCAGCATCGTGCCATGGCCCAGGATCTGGGCATCTGCCAGCGACGATTTCATATGCGGGCAGATTCTTTCAACGCCGCGAAACCCGCTATCGGTACGAAAGATCAGGATGCCTTCGCCGTCATACCGCGCACGGGCTGGGAACTCCGATGTCCCGGGGTGAACGCCATCCAGTAGTTGCCAAGCATTCTCAGCCATCAATACCGGCCCTCATCAGTAAACAATGGCAACGTCACGCCGCGATCGACCGCCGGCCCGATACCTCGGCGAGACGCGCGAGTGCCAAGGGACGCTCGAGCCGAATGAGGAAGAGACCGATCTGCATGGGGAACGGTCGCTCCAGGAAGCAGTCGTAGACCGCCGTCAGCGCACTGCCGAGCGGCAATGAATGCTTGCGTCGGGCCGCATGGAACGCCTCCTGCAATTCGGTGGCTTTATCAAGGTCGAGCGTCTCACCCGAGACCAGTTCCCATGCGATGCCGCCGAGCGCTCCGGCGAGCGAGCCGAGGAACTCGCGCTGCTGAGCAGAGAGGCGGCCCGCGGCTGCCGGTACGGCGCTATCCTCGATCTGCCAGAACCAGTTGCGCTCGTCCAGGCAGCGCACGAGGTCGCTGTCGAAGCGCTGCCCGCCCTTGAAGGCCATGACGGGCACGACTTTCGTGTCTGTCTTCCGCTTGCGTTTGAAGGCGTCACTCAACTCGAACTCGCCGGAACTCAAGGCGGAAGATGGTGATGTCGGCCGGCAGTCCCGGTCGCAGGCTCCCGGCCCTGTCCTCCAGCGACAGCGCGCGCGCCGGTGTGGCAGTCACTCGCTTTACGATTTCGCGCAGCGGAAGCCCGAGGCGAAGAAAGACGCTCATGACGTTTGCCAGCGAAATGGCAGGACCGATGACGTTGTGCTGCTGCAGGTCGGAACTGATGATATGCGGCACCAGGTCCTGGGCGTAGGCCTTCTCGGCCACGTCCCAGGAGAAGTTATAGCCGCCGAAGCCGATGTCGAAGAGGACACCGCGACGCTCGGCGTCCCGAACGACGGGAAGCACTTTGCCCTCGTCATCGAGAACGCGGCCAAGATTGTTGTGATAGAGATGAGTGATGATGTCGCCGGCACCGGCGATCTGGAAGGCATCGAACGCGAGAACGCGCTCCGGCCGGACCTGCTGAAACTCGCCGATATGGACGTACATCGGGAGCCCCAGGATTTCAGCCAGGCCCTTGCTCATCTTGAGGGGCCCGGTGCCGTACTCGCCTTGAGCGCCGATTTTGAGATAGCGCAAGAAGTCGCGATGCTCGGCGATGTAGTCGAGCCATTTCGACACCGAAATGTTGCCGAGGCTGCGGACGTCACCTTCGGTAAAATTCAGGCCGACAAGTCCCATGGGACGGAGGTAGGGACCGGCGTACAAGCTTGTGACAGTGCGGCCGCCGAGAAGCGCTCTGAATTCATCGAGCGTATCGAGCCCGGCGTCGCCGGCATCGACGAAGCTCGTGACGCCCTGATAGATCCCAATGCTGTCAGGATCGGCAAAGCCGAGCGTGCCATAGGCATGAACGTGAATATCGATCCATCCGGGCGTGAGATAGTGACCTGTCAGATCTACCGTCTCCGCCCCGGCAGGAGCATTCTCGGCGCCGATCCCGCGAATTTTTCCGCCGGAGATCGTGACATCGACGACGCGATCGATGCCCTGGGCCGGATCGATGACATGCGCGCCCTTGAGGATCGATACGCCATTGCCATTATCCATAATCTTACTCCCGTTTAACGTGTAGTTCGTGGCTTATGCGGCGCCGGGGATCTTGTGGCGTTCGCGGCGCCAGAGCAATCCTCCCTCCGTCGCCGCAACAGCGCAGGTGTCCCCGCGCCGGCGGAGGTATTTCAATCGCACAAGGATTTCTTTGGAATAGATGCCCACGCCGGTCGAAGAACTGTTGCATAAACGATCCGGCTTATCAAGATTGCGGAATCAAAATTTATCGTCGACCCGCGATCACCCCGGTTCGAGAACCGCGCGATCGCGGAGGCATCGGTTGACAGGCGCGCGGGAAACAAGCACACTTGAAATCTTCGAAATTCCGCGACTTACTGTTGGAGTGGGTAGTGCCGTTCCTCAGGAATTGCTGGTACGTGGCCGCTTGGAATTACGAGCTCACCTCGGACAAAATTCTCGCGCGAACCATCCTGAACGAGCCCCTTGCCTTTTATCGGACGGCATCGGGCAAGCCGGCCGTCCTGGAGGACCGATGCTGCCATCGCAGCGTGCCGCTCTCCTACGGTGCCGTGAAGGGCGACACGATCGAGTGCGGCTATCACGGCTTGCGCTATGACCCGACCGGCAGATGTGTCCTCATTCCCGGACAAAACGTCATTCCACCCGAAATGCGTGTGAAGACGTATCCCATCGTCGAGAAATGGCAGTGGATCTGGATCTGGCTCGGTGATCCCGCCCGCGCCGATGAAGCACTCATTCCGAACTGGTATTGGATGGACCATTCCGACTGGGAGGTCGCCCGCGGCGACGTGTTCCATGTCGGCGCGGATTACCGGCTGTTCATCGACAACATCCTCGACCTCTCGCATTCTGCCTTCCTGCACAAGACCACGCTCGCGCAATCCTATATCCCCAACTTCCCCATCCAGACGGAGCGCACGGAAAATTCGGTGCGGATGACCCGTTGGATGATCGACGTCGACCCTTCACCGTTTCACGCGCGGGTGAAGAATTTTCCGGGAAAAGTCGATCGCTGGACGAAGGTCGAGGCCATCGCGCCGACGCATATTCTGGTCGAGGCTGGATCAGCGCCGACCGGGATCGGAGCGCGTGAGGGAAACCGGGACGGTGCGATCTATACTCCGTCCCCCAACGAATTGACGCCGGAAACTGAGAAGAGCTGCTACGCCTTTTATGCGCATCCGCGCAACTTCGCGCTCGGCGACGAGACGCTGACGGAGTTGATCCGCAACGAGATGATCGGCGTGTTTCGGGAAGACATTTGGATGTTGGAAGGCCAGCAGGAATGGCTCGACCGGGCTCCGGCGCGGCCTACCGTCGCGACCAATCAGGACGTGCCGGTCGAGGCCATGAGGCGGGTCCTCGGCAATCTTATCGCCGCGGAGCAGAATGCAGGCGATGCCTGAGATCACTCGCCGGGAGCATTGCAGTCAGAGCCGCTCGGCTCGCGGCCCTGTGGTCGTACGCGTGAGGGGCCTGTGGCTTGCAGGGATTCGTCCTTGAGGCCGCTCTCCGCCGCGACGGTCGATGTCGTTGCCAATGACGTTCGGCACGGGCAGGAGATGTCCGACTCGGACGGTTATCTGCAATTCATAGACCTTGAGAAGATCTACGGCACACGCGACGGTCCGGTGACGGCCATCGCCAGCGTTACATTCAGCGTCCGCAAAGGCCAGTTTATATCCATCATTGGGCCCTCCGGCTGCGGCAAGAGCACATTGCTGAAGATTCTTCTTGGCGTCACCACCGGGACGAGCGGCGAAGTTTGGCTCGATGGCAGACGCATCGCGGGGCCGCAGCCCGGCGCCGGAATGGTTTTTCAAACCGCCGCATTGCAACCCTGGCGCAGCGTCATCGACAACGTGCTGCTGCCGATTGAGGTCCTCGGCCTGCCGCGCAAGCGTTACATGCAGAAGGCCCGCGACCTTCTGTCCGTCGCTGGCCTCGCAGGGTTCGAGCGCAAACGTCCGCGCGAGCTTTCGGGCGGCATGCAGCAGCGCGTGGCAATCTGCCGCGCCTTGATCCACGATCCGAGCCTGCTGCTGATGGACGAGCCGTTCGGGGCGCTCGATGCCTTGACGCGCGAGATCATGCAGGGCGAGCTTCTCAGGATATGGGGCGAGACACATAAGACGGTGCTGCTCGTAACCCACTCGATCGACGAGGCAGTCCTGATGTCCGACCGAGTCGTCGTTCTTTCCGCTCGCCCCGGTAAAGTCGTGGAGGACTTAGTGATCGATCTTCCGTCGCCGCGCGATCCCGGATTGCGGTCGTTGCCGCGCTTTCAGGACTATGCGCGGCACCTCCGGCAATTGCTGGGGGTCGCGTGAGTGAAAAGGGATGCGCCGCGGCACGCACGGCAAATCGCCATACGGCTTCATGCAGCGTCAAGGAGGCAATAATGAGGTTCCTCTCCAAGTGGTCGCTCTGCGCCGCGGCCTGCATCATGATCGCGCTTCCATCGCACGCCGAGACGTCGATCAGCTTTAAGCTCGACTATTCGGTCGCGGGCTACCACGCGCCGTTCTATCTCGCGAAAGAAAAAGGCTGGTACAAGGATGCCGGTCTCGACGTCCGGATCGACACGGGGAAGGGATCCGCCGACACCATCAGGATTGTCGCCGCGGACGGCGACAATATGGGCTTCGCCGATTTCGCGGCGATGGGGACGGCGGTATCGGACGGCATGCCGGTCATCGCCGTGGCGGCGATCGTTCAGGACAGCTTGGCCTGCATCGTCAGCTTCGGCGACAAACCCGTGAGAACGCCCAAGGACCTCGAGGGCAAGAGGTTGGGCGAGATTCCGACGGGCATCGCGGCCTACGTGCTTCCCGCCGTTTTTAAGAAATACGGCGTCGACGTAAGCAAGGTCAAGATCGTCAGCTACAATTATGGCGCCAACGTTCCGGCAATGCTGGCGGGCAACATCGATGCGACCACCGGCTTCTATATCACCGAATATACTACGATTAAGCGGAACGCGCCCGGCCGGAACGTCGTCGCCATGCTTCTGCGCGACATCGGCGTCAACACCTATTCGAACGGCATCATCGTCAACAAGGATTTCCTGGCCAAAAACAAGGCGGCCGTCGAAGCCTTCATCAAGGTCTCGCTTAAGGCCCTGAAATACAGCATCGTGCATCCCGACGAGGCGGCCGCGGCGGCAGCGAACAACACCGAGACGTCGAAGGACATCATCAAAGCCCAATTCGAGCTCTCCATTCCGTTCATCGATACGCCCGAGTATCGCAAGCTCGGTCCGGGCGTCATGAGCAAGGCGAAGTGGGATGCAACGCAGGACCTCCAAGTGTCCACCGGACAGCAAGCCAAGCCTGCGCCCGACGCCCAGGTGTGGACCAACGGCCTGATCGAGCAATGAAGCCGTAACGGCTCGAAGCTCGGTCTTTGCCGCAAATGCAGCGCATGGCACGAATGATTGACCGTATGTGGCCCGCCGTTTTCCTGGCGGGGCTGGTGGTCGCCTGGCAGGTTTCGTGCAACGTCTTCAAGGTGCCGAACTTCCTGCTGCCGACACCGCTCGAGATTATGGCGAAAATCGTTCAGATGCATGCGCGCCTGACCCTCCACGTCTTGGCAACGCTGGAGGAAATTGTCGGCGGCTTTCTATGCGCGGTAGCCGGCGGTGGCATCCTCGCCATTGTCACCTCCCAATCGCGCATTCTGGCGCGGTGTTTACTGCCGATCCTGGTCACCTCCCAGGCGATCCCGACGATCGCGACCGCGCCCATATTGGTGGTCTGGCTTGGGCCGAGCGATGCGGCACGGCTCACGGTGGTATTCCTGATCGCGTTCTTCCCGATCGTCGTCAACACCGCGACGGGACTGATGAACGCCGACCAGGACCTCGTCGACCTCGTGACCGGACTGAATGGTTCGCGTTGGAAAATGCTGGTCAAGGTGCGAATGCCCAATGCTTTGCCCTATCTCTTCACCGGCATGCGCGTGTCCATCGTGCTCTCGGTTATCGGCGCCGTGGTCGGGGAGTTCGTCGCTTCGACGCGCGGGCTCGGTTATCTCATTTTCACAGGCGCCGCCAATATGGAGATCTCGCTAGTCTTTGCCGCGGTCGCGCTGCTGGCGTTGATCGGCAACATTCTCTATCGCGGCGTCGTCGGCCTGCAGTGGCTGGTAATGCCATGGGAACGATCCCGGAATGGATTGAAGATTTGACGCGATCGGCGTCTGCCGCAACGATGATGCAGTCGTGTGCGGCGCGACAGCGTCGGTGGGCGTAATAGGCCAGCGGAGGTCGGCCGATGAGCGACAGTGCGGACCTGGTGAAGTTGTTCGGTGCAGTTCTCGACCTCTGCAAGGTGAAGGCAGAAGAGACCCTCGCCGTCCTCACCGAAGGGGGTGAACGGGAGGCCTATGCCGGCGCCTACCTCGCCGCCGCTCAAGAGCGCGGTGCCAGCGCCTTCCAGATCAACTTGGCCAAGCGGATGCCGATGCCGAACAGTGTCACCAAGCGAACGTCGCTCTCGGGCAATCGGCCGGCCGTCGATGTCCTCAAATCGGCCGACATCGTCATCGACCTGGTGGGGCTGCTGTGGTCGGCGGAGCAGAAGGAGATCCAGTCCGCCGGTACCCGCATCCTCATGTGTCGTGAGCCAGTGGAGAACATAGTTCGCATGTTTCCCACGCCGGACTTGCGCCGCAGGGTGGAGGCGGGGGCCAAGCGCCTCGGTGCCGCCAGGACGCTCCGGATTACGTCGCGCACCGGCACCGACCTGACCTACAGGCTCGGGCGGTATCCCGTCCTGACGCAATACGGCTATACCGACGAGCCCGGTCGGTGGGACAATTTGCCGGGCGGATTTCTCTATACCGGAGGCGACGATGACGGCGTCGACGGCATTGTGATGATCAGCCCCGGAGACCTCATCTTCCCGTTCAAGCGCTATGTCGGCAACGCAATCCGCCTCGTTATCGAACGCGGCTCGGTCGTGGAGATTGAGGGCGATCATGTCGATGCGGAGATGCTGCGCACGTACATGGCACGGTGGAACGATCCCCGTGCCTATGCGGTATCTCACATCGGCTGGGGAATGGATGAGACGGCGCTGTGGGATTTTCTCGCGACCAGTCCGCTCGCCGCGGTATCGACCGGCGCCGACGGCAGGGCGTTTTACGGCAATGTCCTGTTCTCGACCGGCCCCAACAGCGAACTCGGAGGGAACAACGATACCGGATGTCATCTCGACATTCCCCTGCGCGGCGCCGACCTCTATCTCGACGGCGACCCCGTCGTCATGCGGGGCGATATCGTTCCGGATGATCTGCGTGTCGCGCGAAACAGAGGCCGTCCGTTATGAATAGAGCCTGCGCCGCGCGTCAAGCGAGCGAGACCCACCATGCCCGATAAGCTCTTGCCGTCGATGCAACCGAGTTGGGTTGACGTGTCGCAGGGGCTCGTGAGCCGTGAGGTCTTTGTTAGCGAGGATATATATCGGCTTGAGGTGGAGCGGATTTTTGATCGCACCTGGATGTTTCTCGCGCACGATAGCGAGATCCCGCAGGCCGGCGACTATGTCGTGCGCATGCTCGGCAGCGCCCAGGTCGTCGTCATGCGCGATACCGACGCTTCCGTTCATGTCCTGCTCAATAGCTGTCGACATCGTGGTACCAGGATCTGTCGTGCGGAGTCCGGCAACGTCCGGTATTTCGTGTGCCCCTATCATGGCTGGAGCTACGAGCGCAGCGGCAGGCTGATCACGACAACCTTTGATGAGCATTTGCCGGATGGGACGGATTTCGCGAAAATGGGCCTCGTGCGGGTGCCGCGCGTCGAGACTTGCAACGGGCTGATCTTCGGATGCTGGAATCCCGATGTGGTCGAACTAGCGCGTTACCTCGGAGACTTTCGTTGGTACCTCGATATCTTTTTCGCGCGCACGCCGGGCGGGATGGAAGTGCTGGCGCCGCCGCACCGATGGCGGGTGAAGGCGAACTGGAAGCTGGGCGCGTTGAATTTCATTGGTGACGGCCAGCATGTCCTGACAACGCATGTGGGGCCGCTAACCTTGGACCCGGTAAGGTCGGCGCAAGCTGGCTTCGCCAAGCCAGGCGCGCAGAGCATCCAATTCTTCACCGATGAAGGTCATGGCGGTGCCCTGACCTACCTGGCCGCCGGCCTGCCGGAGGGGGCCTATCGGACGCATTGTCGCGACCTCCTGGCCTATTACGATCGGACGCTTGCGCCGGAACAGCGAAAAGTTCTGGACCGTCTGCGAGTGATTGTTGCCACGGTGTTTCCCAACCTGTCCTTCATCGAGAACTCAGGTGGGACCCGAGGAGAAGGCGGTCATCATTCGGCTGTGGCAGCCGATCGGCGGTGCTGAAATGGAGGTCTTAAGTTGGGTGCTGGTGGAGCGCGAGGCGTCGGCGTCCTACAAGGAGCGCGTGCTCAAGAACGGTTTTCGCAATTTCGGCATGGCCGGCGTGTTCGAACAGGACGATCTCGAGCTATGGACCTCGGCGACGGCGGCGAGCGGCAACCCAATCGCGCAACAATACCCTTACAGTTTCCAATCGAGCCTGCCCTATCTCGATAAGCCCTGGGCCGACTACACTGGGCCCGGCCGTGCGTATCAGGCGATCAACTCCGAGGTCGCGCAGCTTGAGTTCATGCGACACTGGGAACGGGTGATGGGCTCGAACCGGTGATGGCGGGGCAGACGATGAGCGAGGAAGGTATCGGAACGCCCGTCAGCGACGCGGCCTATCTCGAGATTCAGCGCCTGCTCTATCGTGAAGCTGCCTTTCTGGATGATCGGGAGTTTCGCGCATGGCTGGGCCTGCTTACCGATGACATCCGCTATCGGGTCACCGCGCAGGTCATACGCGATACGGCATCGGCCGGGGTCGATTACGCGATCATCGATGAAGACGCAGTCGCGCTTAGATCGCGCGTCGACCAGATTTCCAATCCGAGGCTCACGCGGGCTGAGAATCCACCGTCGCTCACCCGGCGTTTCGTCAGCAATGTCCGGGCAAGCCACGGGGACCGTCCAAGCGAGTTCGTCGTCAAGTCGAATCTGCTTGTTTACCGCAACCGGGCGAACGTTCCGGAGGGCGGGTTCTACGTCGGCGAGCGCAGCGACATTCTGCGGCGGATGGGAAGCGAGCTACAAGTCGCGTCGCGCCACGTTCGTCTCGATCAGGCCGTTCTGTACGGCGGGCCGGTGAGCATCTTGTTCTAAGCGTTCGGGTCCTATGCCGGTCAGGGTAGGCGATAGAGGAAATCGTTATAGTAAAAGGTTAAGATCATGCGGAGCGTCCGAGCTCGCCGCTGCGAATGATCCGTCGGATTGCACGCACATTCGGATCGAGTGAAGGCCGAGAGAGGGCGGCCACCGGAGCAGCCGGCGCCAATGTTGATTGACATGCGCCTTGCGAATGCTAGAGATGTGCGGCCCTAAGGAGGATGCGATGGCAAAGCAAGTGGTGAAAATCGCGCCGAACAACCCAGTCTTCGACCTGCCGGTTCTGGTGGCGATCGAGGAGGGTCTGTTCGCCAAGGCCGGGCTCGACGTCAGCATGTCCGCGAGCTACGCCGACCGTGAGCGTGACACACCCGAGGGCGGGGTCCTGACGCGGCTCAAGGAAGAACAGTTCGAGTGCGGTTCCGCCGACGGTTACAATGTCTGCGAGTGGGCGAGCATCGACCGGCTCGAGCGTGGCAGACGCGGCGGCAAGCTTGCGGCTCTCCGGGCGGCGGTGGCCGCCCAGGCCATTGTGGCCTTCGACGAGAAGCTGCAGATACCGCGGGACATGTCGAATGTGCCGATCGTGGTGCAGGAATTCACGGGCTCGCACTTCACGACGCTGCAGATGCTGGAGGGCGCGGTCGGAAGGGCGAACATCAGGATCGTGCCGGGCGGCCTGCCGCAGCAGCGCTGGGAAGGGTTAAAGAATGGCACCTACCGTGCCGTCACGGTGATGGAGCCGTTCATTAGTCTATCCCTCAAGGAAGGTGCGCACATCATCGCCGCCGAGTTCTACCGTGGCGGCGAGGTGATCGCGCCCCACCTTACGGCGGAGCAGCGCAAGGCGTACTACGACGCCGAGAACGACGCGGTCGATCGCATAAATGCTGATTTTTACCGCTATGCCCACCATGTCGCTGCGCACGCCGGGGGCTCGCTCGCGCCCCATGAGTTGCTCCGGGCCTTCGTGCGTTACAAGCACGTCGATTACTACGAGCCCGAACTCTTTACCCGGACCTACGAATGGATGAAATCGTGGGGGCTGACCGATGGCGAAAGCCGCCACGATGGGCTTGTGGTGCGCTAACTTGATGCCTGGTCCCGGAATGAGGCGGTACGAGCGTCACAGATAGCCCGGCAGGGCGTTCGCCATCGTAGAGCCTGCCGCTTCGATGGAGGATTCAGTCAGCGATCTCTCCGCGATTGCGAGGAGTGTTCGGCCTGCAGGTCACGCGAGTTGGACGCGCTAGGGCGGTCCATCGTTCTCTTCGTACAGACGCCAAGGAGCAGTTGCCCGGCGCCTCGGACGGTTGCGCTGCGCACGGCTGATGCGAACCGTGACGGCCGGCCGCCAAAGCCGAACCATCGCAAGAGTGCGAGTGCGCAGTCGCGACCTGTCGGCGGTTATTCTTGATCACGCTTACGGCGCCAAATCGGCCGACCTATCGGTGCGAAACGTGAGTACAACGACAGAACGGGTCGATCCACAAGCCGGCGAAACGCTGAATTCAACCAACTGGGAGCACCTGCGAGCGGCGTCTACGCGACACCACGGGAGCACATTGACCGGCAGGTACGCATACGATCCCATTTTCAAAACATCGTCGGACCAGGCCGGCTACGTGCGCCGTCGCCGGAGTGGCTTCTCTTTCGCCTTTTTGGGTAGCCTGCCGCATCCCCGGATGGCCGGAACCGCTACCGCAGGACCAGGGTATAGGTCGACAAGATCAATTCGACCGCGATCAACGCGAGAATGTACCACTCGACCCGGAGGCTACTCCGGTTTTGGACAAGACCGAGCAACGTTTCAACCGTGCGCGCAATGACGTCGAGCTTGCGTTCCAGAGCGTGGCTCCGGTCGCGCAGCTCATATTCTTCCGCTAGGCGAAGATAGAGCCGTTCCAGTTCAGGATGCTCCCAAACCAGTTCCGGCTTCTCGTCGGTTTCGACGCGGCCGACCATGCGATGCTGCATTTGCAATACATCGCCGATATGGCGCATCAGCGCGGCGCCATAAGTCCCGGCGCGGCCCTTTTCGTGGAGCGTGGCGGCCAGCGGCTCGATGCGGTCGAAAATCCCGGCAATGCGCGCTTCGTAGTGGGCAAGGATCAAGCTCTTCGCCAGAATGTCGGCGACCAGTTGGAAGCGCTCGGTGGTCGCTTCGCGAATATAGATGGTTCCGGAAATGTCGGTTTGCGGTTCGGCGTCGGGCTTTACCTGTAATCGCGCGCTGTCGGTTTCGGAAGCCTCGAACGGGCCCGCAATCAGTGATTTAAAGCGCGCTAGCAGAGCTACTTCCGCCGCGACATCGACATTGAACAGCACGATAACGCCATAGCGGAACAGCACCGCGACGCTGTGGTCGGAAGGTGCCAGAGCCAGCGGTGCGATTCCGAGTGCCTCTTCCACCTCGATCCCCCGCGTATCCAGGCGTTCGCCAAGATAGAGCGCCTTGATCGGAACTATTTCCGGTAGGTTTCGCGGAAATGGTTTGAGTTTGGAATTTGGCATGGATGCCTCCTGAACAGCGAGCGCCTTTTCTCTCATGTCACGAATGTTAACGTGGAATTGCAACCGCCGCGCTCGGCCGAGCAGCATCAGCGAGTTGTGTCCATCGCGCGAGGTTACGGATGCGATGCCGCGTGCCTGAACGATAATGGCGCGCTCAAAGAGGCGGCCATCAAAGCGTGGAGAAAATAGGCCGACTGTCTTGGCGCTTCCCATTTCCGCTGAAGTTTCACCTCCGCTTTAGATCCAGCCCAACTTTGAAGCAACATGAGACGGCAACTCGATCAAGATGCGGCCGGCGCACGCTGGCGCGTGGCCGTCTCGGCGGCCTGCACGATGTCCGGCACGGAGAGATGGACATAGGCCAGCACGTCCTCCGGCTTGCGGCCGCTCTTGGGAAAGTTGCGTACGGCCAGCATGCGGACGCGGGGACCGTCGGCGGATGCGGCGGCGGCCTCGCAGAGCTCGCTGCCGATGCCGCCCACGTAATTGTCCTCCACCGTCAGGATCGGCGCCCCTGCGCTGCGCGCGAGCGCCAGCAACGGCGCGGCGTCGAACGGCAGCGCATAGGCGTCGACCACAGTGGCGCTGATGCCCCGCGGCTGAAGCGCCGCCGCTGCGGCAATGCAGCTATGGACGAGATATCCGGTGGCAACGAGGACGAGGTCGGTCCGCTCCGCCTCGGTGCGGCGGACAACTTTATGGCTTTCGAACGGGAAGCGCTCGTCGGCGCGATAAAGGATCGGCAGATCCGCCGCGCACAGCCCGAAGATAACAGGCATGCGGATACTCGGCCATAGCTAGAACCAGCTGGTACGCGCTTACCGGATCGCTCGGCGTCAGCACCGTTACGGCACGATTGCCCTGGTAATCGTTCGCAATGAGCCAGTGCCCGCATGAATCCTACATCGGCGAGCGCCATCTGGCTTGGTCCGTCGGAGGCGAGCGTGACGCCAACATGTGTCCCGACCAGCTTGAGCGGCAGCCCGCTGATCAGCGCCATCTCGATCTGGTCGAAAGCGCGCTCCATGAAACGGCCGAAGGTGCTGACGAAGGCGATCTTGCCGGCGGCGGCAAGCCCGGCAGCGGCTGAGACCATGTTCTGCTCGGCGATGCGTCCTTCGAAGTAGCGTTCCGGATAGGCCTTGGCGAAGTCTTCGGCATAGGTCGAATTCTTCACGTCGCCGTCGAGCGCCACCACAAGCGGGTTTGCAGCGCCCAGCGCTTTGAGCGCCAGCCCGAAGGCCCGTCGCGGCGACAGCGCCTTCTTTTCTTCGAGCGACTTCATCGCTTTTGCGTCGCTGCCAGCCGCCGTCGTGAAGCTCGCCGCGGCACGCGCCGGAGGCGGCGCGGCGGGTGGAGCCGCCGGAAGGTTGATCACAAGGTCATGCGCCAGTTCCTCATGCGAGATCGCCGCGACACCCAACTCGCGGGCCCTTTGGTCCAATGCGGCAAGGACCGACCCGAGTTGGTCTTTCGGGAGGGGCACTCCGTGGTGGCCCATGCCGCCGAGGCTCGGTACGCCCCAGCCCTTGACCGTGCGGGCGATGATCGCCAGCGCCTTGCCTTCCTTTGCCAGCCCGTCGCGCCGCCCAAGCGCCGCCAGGATGGCATCGGGGTCGTGTCCGTCGATCACGGAAGTGACCCAGCCGAAGGCGTCGGCCTTGCGTTGCAGATGGGACCAATCCTGCTCGGGCGAAACGAAATCGCTCTGACCGAGCCCGTTGCAATTGAACAGCGCCACGACGTTGGAGAGGCGCTGGTCGCGGATGAAATCCATCGCCTCCCAGATCTGCCCTTCGCGGGATTCGCCATCGCCGATGATGCAGTAGACGACCTTGTCGATGCCGTCGAGGCGCGCGGCGCAGCCGAGGCCGGCGGCCACGGAGAGTCCCTGGCCCAAGGATCCCGTCGCGGCATCAAAGAAAGGAAACCCCAGCGCCGGATTCGGGTGACCGTCGATCGCGCTGTTGATATCGCGCAGCGTCATCAGGTCATCGATGGTCATAGGTCTCGCTTGACCATGGGGATAGAAGGTTACGCCGAGATCGGCACAGGCTGCATAGACGATGGGCACCGCATGTCCTTCGGATAGGACCAGCCGATCGGAGGCGATGTCGCGCGGTTGGTCCGGGCGCCATCGCATCGTCCGATAGAGAAGTGCAGCGGTCAGATGCGCGAGCGAGAGCGCGGTGGTGGGATGACCACTTCCGGCGGCGGTGGTGGCCTCGACGGCGAGCTTGCCGAGCTCGATCGCCTTGGCGTGAATGAGTTGGCTAAGATTTGCCATGGCTATCTCCTTGGCGAGGTGAGGGCCGGGGACCGGCCACCAGTTGGTTCTGTCTGCGCAGTGTCAGGGATGCAGGGCTCGGCGCCGAAAAATTAGATGGCATCCCGATCGCAGGCAATCATCCTGAGAACACCGGCGTATCTGCGGAGTTTCCGCGATCGCAGATGCCCCAATTGCTCCTCTGATCGCCGGCATTGCGACCGGATTCAGTCAGCGAGAGATGGCGCGTCGACCTCTCGAAAAGCGTGGTGCCGAGCCGGCTATCGCCGTTATACTGACAGCAGTTTACGCAAGCGCCTTCGAAGATGTGGCGGCCGCGTTAGTGCTGCGGCTCCCGGGTACCCGGCGCCGTGGCGCTGGACGTCCTACCCTGCGCCGCGGTGTTGACCTCGTAACCACCTGTAGGGCGGCGTGCAACTGGTCGCAGCACCGATCGACTATAGCGCGAACATCCGAGTTCTGGTGGACGAACTGCGCGACGCCGGACCTGATCCCTAGCGCAGGAGGCTTTCCTCATCATGTCGGTGCCGACACACTCGATCATAGATGCACGCCGCGACCAGATGTTTCCCACGCTGGAGCCGTGGGAGATCGAACGGGTGCGTCGCTTCGGCGTGGCCCGTTCTTATGGCGCGGGGGAGGCGCTGGTGACAGTCGGGGACGTAGGCCACGGCCTGACCGTCATCCTCGCCGGCAAGGTCGACGTTATCCGGCACGACGGGTTCGGTCATCGCGAGCCAATCGTCACCTACGGCCCCGGCGCATTCATGGGCGAGTTGGGGCAACTGGCGGGGCGGCCATCGCTGGTAGATGCCTACGCGCAGGAACCGGTGGCGTCGCTCACCATCGCGCCGGACCGGCTGCGGGCCCTACTGATCGCGGAGGCAGAGCTTGGGGAGCGTATCATGCGCGCCCTCATTTTGCGCCGTGTTGCATTGCTCGAGACCGGGGCCGGCGGTCCGGTAATCGTCGGACGCGCCGAGGACGGCAATGTGCTTCGGCTCGAGGATTTTCTCCGTCGCAACGGCCATCCCCATCAAACATTGAACCCTGAGACCGATGCAGAGGCGAAGGCGCTGATCGAGCGCTTTCACGTCGATCCCGGTCAGTTGCCGATCGTGGTCTGTCCCGACGGCCGGCTCCTGCGCAATCCCAGCGAGGTGGAACTTGCCCGGTGCATCGGCTTGGTAGGGCCGATCGATTCAAATCGCCTCTTTGACGTGGCAATCGTGGGAGCGGGGCCGGCGGGATTGGCCGCCGCCGTCTACGCCGCGTCGGAAGGACTGTCCGTACTTGTCCTCGACAGTCGCGCGTTCGGAGGACAAGCCGGGGCTTCCGCGCGGATCGAGAATTACCTGGGATTTCCGACCGGCATCACCGGTATGGCGCTGATGGCGCGCGCTTATAATCAGGCGCAGAAGTTCGGGGCTGAAATGGCGATCCCGGATGAAGTGACCGGCATCGAACCTCCGCGCGACGGAGACGAGGGACGCCTCATCCTGAAGCTCGCAAGCAACGAGCGCGTGAGCGTCCGGTCGGTGGTCATCGCCAGCGGTGCCCGCTATCGCCGGCTCCCGCTCGGGAATCTGGGGGTGTTCGAGGGCTCGAGTGCGCATTATTGGGCCTCGCCGCTCGAAGCGAAGCTGTGCACCGGGCAGGAGGTGGCGCTGGTTGGCGGCGGCAACTCCGCAGGCCAAGCGGTCGTTTATCTCGCAAGCCAGGTGGCCAAGGTCTGGCTTCTCGTGCGGGGAGCGGACCTGAACGCGAGCATGTCGCGCTACCTCGCCGAGCGGATTGCGAGCCTTTCCAACGTAGAGGTGGTGACGCGGGCCCAGGTTATCAACCTTGAGGGCAGTGACGGAACGCTGGAGGCGATCCGCTGGCGTCTGAGCCCGTCGGGAGAAGAAGTACGGCGGCCGATCCGTCATTTGTTCCTCTTCATCGGAGCGGACCCCAATACCGCTTGGCTGTCCGGCTCCGACATCGCGTTGGACGAAAAGGGGTTCGTGCTGACCGGTGCCGATCGCGGCAGTGACCGGCGACCGCAGGAGACAAGCCGGCGAGGGGTCTTCGCCATCGGCGATGTCAGGTCGGGCTCGATAAAAAGGGTCGCCGCGGCGGTTGGCGAAGGCGCCCAGATCGTCGCGACGCTGCATGCCTTTCTGGCCGAGGCAGGCGGACCGACCGAGAACATCCTCCAACCGGGAAGGGTATGATGCCTGACGACTGCAGCCACCTGGATACGATCCGCGACGTGACCCCCAGTGCGCGCGGTTGCGAGGAATGTCTCAAAACAGGTTCGGCCTGGGTGCACTTGCGGCTATGTCGGACCTGCGGGCATGTCGGCTGCTGCGACGACTCTCCGAACCGCCACGCGACCAAACATTTCCACGCGACAGGACATCCAATCATCGAAGGCTACGACCCGCCGGAGGGCTGGGGATGGTGCTACGTCGACGAGGCCCTGTTCGACCTCTCGGACCGCGCCACGCCCCAGCTTGGCCCGATCCCTCGTTACTATTGATCCTTTTAGGCCAGCTCCTACCGCCGGTGGAGGCGCCGCCACGTTTTCCGCAATTTTCTGCAATGACGAATGCTGCGCTTGATCAGGCAAGTCGGTAGGAAAAACGAGTTTGTCTTAGCCCCAGAGCTCCGCCGCCGTGCTGGCGAGGAGATCGAGCTTCCGCCGCTGATCGTCCTCGGACACCCATGCATCGGCAGCGGCGCCGGAGAAGCCGCAATTGGGGCAGAGCGCGAGGCTCTCGAGCGGCACGAACTTCGCCGCCGCCTCGATTTTGCGCAGGATCGCGTCACGCGTCTCGAGGCGCGGATCGCGGATGTTCAGGATGCCGAGCGCGTACGTCTTGTCCTGGGGCGCACCGCGCAGCGATTCCGCACCGCCTCCGCGCTCGGTGTACTCCACCAGGAATTGATCCGCCTCGAGACTGTGATAAAGCCGCGATGTGAGTTCCGGATCGTAGTTCACGGCCGCACCGCCGCTCGGACCGCGACCGTCGAGAAAATAGGTGCCATGACAGATATGGACTGCGACGGTAACGCCGGCGCGTCGCGCGCTGCGCAGGATCATGTTCTCGGCTTCGACGACGGCGGGGAATTCGCGCTCGGGATCGATCCCCGCACGTCGCATCTGGTCGACCCCGTCACGCAGCATGAAGCGCGTATAGCCGGGTGCGTCGAGCTGTATGTAGGACACGCCTTCGGCCGCGAGCGCCTTGGCCTCGGCCGCGAAGATGAGCGCGAGATCGTGCACGAGGGCCTCGAACGCCGGGTAGGCCGCGCGGCCGGCATCGTTGGCGAGCCACTTGCGTGTAACCATCGCCGGGCTGGGCAGGGTGATCTTGAAGGGGCCCGGCGCGTGGCGCTGGAGGAAGGTTACCTCGCTCGCCGTGAAGCGTCCGCGCGGTCGCAGCTTGCCCGTGACGATCGGGTTGATGGTCGCGAGCTCCGGATTGGCGGCAAGGTCGGCGGTGCGCATCAGGGGAAAGCGCTCGAAATCCGGGCCTGCATCAGCGATCCCTTCGGCCGCACTTTCCAGCGCCTCGTGCCAGACCTTCCGGCGGTACTCGCCATCGCTGTAGATCCGGAGCCCGACCTGGCGCTGCAGCTCGAGCGCGCGAAGGATCGCCGTGTCCTCGATGTCGCGGAGCTCGTCGTCGCCCATCCGCCCGAGCGCGTGCGCCGCCCGGGCACTGCGCAGCTCCTGCGGGCGCAGAAGACTGCCGCAATGATCGGCGTGAGAAATCTGGGTGCTGCGATCAGTCATCGAGGCGCCTCTCAGTTGATCTCCTGCCCGCGCCGTTCGCGCAAGAGACCAAGCTTCACCTGCACGCCGCGATCGGAGAAGGAATAGAGCACCGCTTCCTCATCGGCCTCGTGGTGATGCGGAAACCAGGACGGCACGACGAAGATATCGCGCGGTCCCCATTCGAATACCTTGTCGCCAATCACCGTGCGCCCGTGTCCTTCGATCGCCGCATAGACAAAAGATGCCGTCGTTTGAAAGGGCAGCGCGCGAAACCCTTGCGGCAGAATTTGCATGAAGGCAGCCATGGTCGGCAGCACCGGCCCGCCGTTCACTGGGTTGATATATTCCAGCTTGGCGCCGTGGCACGGATCGAGCGGGCCGCGAATCAGGCTCGCCAGTGCTTCGCGCGTACGATCATAGGGATACCGTGCGAGCGGCGAGACCCGGTTTTGCGCCTGATAGCCCATCGGTAGCATGGTCGCGCCATAGCGCGCCAAGCCGTCCCCTTCGGGCATCCCGTCATGAAAGCTTTCGACCGGGGGCTCGCCGAATACCGCTCCGAACATCCGCAACATCGGCGTATCGAGACAGGTCATCGATATATGCGGACCTTGCCCTTCATGGGCGTGGCCATGCCAGAGCCAGGACTGGTTGAGGATGAGATCGCCAGGGCGCATGTCACATTTCTCGCCGGCGACCGAGGAATAGGCATTCTCGCTTTCGAACACCATCCGCATGGCCGACGGCGTGTGGCGATGAGGTGCTGCGACCTCGCCCGGCATGATAAGCTGGAGCCCACTATAAAGTGCGTCAGTGATACGCGCCTCGCCACGCAAGGCTGGATTCTCGAGCATCAAGGTACGGCGCTCGGCATCCTGTTGCGCGATCATGTCCGCCGCCTTCAGAAGCCGCGGACGCACCTCTTCGTAACGCCACAGATGAGGCACCGCGCGGGGCCGAGGCTCGCGGGTGATCAACTCATGCATCTTTTCCCACATCGGCGCGAGGTTGTACGGCGAGATCTCTGCATAGAACTCCTCTCGCTGTTCCTGCGTCGCCTCGATGTGCGCCATCGTCTGCCTCCCAACGGTCCGCTCAAAGCCGCTCTACTTCCCCCTGCGGCTCCAGCACCACCACCGGGATCTCGCGCGCGGTCTTGGCCTGGTAGTCGGTGTAGGATGGGAAGAGGCCCGCCATCATGCGGAACAGGCGTTCGCGTTCTGCGCCGGCCGTGATTCGCGCCACGCCGCGGTATTTTTTGTCCGCCACCTGAAACCGGACCTCGGACGTGTCCCGGAGGTTGAGGAACCAGGCAGGATGATCCGGCGCCCCGCCCCGTGAGGCCACCACCACGAAGCCGCCGCCGTCCTTGCCATAAATCAGTGGTGTGATTTTCGCGGTGCGGCTCTTGCGGCCGGTGGTCTGCAGAAGGAGACAGTTGACCTCCGGCACGCCGGGCCGACCGAAATCCAGGACGTGGCCCTCGGCTCCATCAGTCCTGAGATAGAGTTCGACATGGCGCTGCTGCCAGCCCGGTGTCCCGGGGTCGATCTTCATTGGCATGGCCTGCTCCGTCGATCGATTGAGCGTAGCGGCAGCATACGCTGCGCCTCAGGGCTCCGCCAGCGGGTGAATGAATGGCGACGTGTACCAGCGGCCGGGCTCGTCGATCTCGTCCGCGACCTCAAGGCTGTCGTAGAAGCTCGGAGCGCAGCATGAAGAGCGCCACCGCGGTGACGGATGAGCCGCGGGCTCGGCATTTTTGGTCGATCGGATAGCCCGTGCACTGTCGGACGTGACGGTTGGCGCGCTACCTTAAGCTAATCCGTGGTACCCGCACACGATGTTTCCGCGCTCGAGGAAGCCCAGCGACAGCTTCGCCGTGCGGTGGCAGCAACGGTCCTGAAGGCAGGCGAGCCCACCCTCCGGCGTGCGCCACAGCAATCGATCATTTTCTGCGGCACGATGATGAGCGAGGCGTAAGCGCCCTAACCGTGATCGGCGAGGAGAAAGCTCTTGGGCCATTTCCCTGTCGCTTGAAGACCTGGTACGGCTCGTTCGTGATGAGGCCTTGCTGGACCGCTTGCGGGTCGACGAGCCACGGCGCGAGCTGGCCGGTGTAGCTGCGCATCTGCGTGTCGGCGAAGCCATATTTTTCGCGCGACGGTCCAGCGGAGCGTCAAGGTGCTCTAAGGTCATAACCTCATGACGGAGGAATTCGGTTGGCGGGCGAGAAATGATGCCAGCGTCTTTAAGGAGCGATCAAGACCCCACGTCGCTACGTGTTGGCGGATTTTCAATAGTCGATCATCACGTCGGCCGATGCCGGCGGTGTGGCGATGCTCGACAGGCGCTCTATCGTCTCAGTTGCGCTCCATTGAGCGGGGGGGGGGACATGCCGCGCCTGTCGGGTAAAACTGCCATCATCACCGGCGCCGGCGGCGGCATCGGAAGTGCGACGGCGGCATTGTTTTGCGCCGAAGGTGCTAAGGTGCTGCTGGTCGACAACGATGACGGCGCGCTTCGCGCCGCCGCTGATCGCATCCGCGGGAGGGTGGACTCCCCGGCTTGCGAAACATTCACCTGCGACATTGCCGTTCCCGATGATGCGGCGGCGGCCGTAGCGCGTGCGCTTGCAAGCTTTGGCGCGCTCAATGTTCTCGTCAACAATGCCGCGATTCGGAGGGTCGCGTCGGTGGCAAATTCCAATCTTGCCGACTGGCAGGCGGTGATTGCCGTCAACCTTCTGGGTGCGGTGAATTTTTGTGCCGCGGCGGCGCCGGCGTTGCGCGCCAGCGGGAAAGCCAGCGTCGTGAACGTGTCTTCGGTTTATGGCGTCATGGGCCGGCGGGACTGGGGCATCTACGATGCAACCAAGGCGGCGCTGCTGGCGCTCACCCGCAGCTTCGCCTGCGAAGAGGCGGCGCACGGCGTCCGCGCCAACACGGTCTGTGCGGCGGCCACCCTGACGCCGTTCACCATTGGCCGCGCCCGAGCGCGGGGCAAGACCGAAGCGGATCTGCGGCGAGAGGGTCAGCCGGCGAACCTGCTCGGGCGCTGGGCGGAACCGATGGAAATGGCGTATCCGATACTATGGCTCGCCTCCGACGAGGCATCGTTCGTGACCGGCGCGACATTTATGATCGATGGTGGACGCTCCGCGCTGTAACCGCAGGCATCATTTGGCCGGCGCGGGCTTTGCTGCGGCTTCGCGGTCGGTCGCCGTCGAGAATCGCGTGTCCCATGCCGAGGCGACCATCGCGGCGGTCACGGGGGTCGGGCTGCTGCGCGACATGAAGGCCGCTTCCGCGGCGTAAAGTTCAGCGGTCGGGGTCAAGCGCTCGGGAAAGGCCTTGATCAGGATGCTCGCCATTTCCTTGCCGGCGGTCGGCATCTGGAAGCGCTGAGCCAACAGGCCGGCGGCCCATTCCGGATGCGCCCGCGCCTCGTCATTGGCGGCCGCGAGCGCGCGCACCATCCGCATGACGAGATCGGGATTCTTCTCGATGAGCGCGACCGACGTGCCGACGCCGTCGGAGAGCTGCGCCGGCATTTCGGCCTCGCTCTTCAGTATGTGCACCCGCGGCAGCTTGGCGCGGAGTTGCAACGCGGTCGTACTGCTTTCGATGATGGCGTCGCCGTTGCCCGACAGCATCAGCGTCTGCCGCGTGGCGATGGAACCGATGCTGAGGATCTTCACGTCCACGCCGGGCACCAGCCCGCCCTGCTCGATCAGATATTTGAGGATGAGGGTCGGAAGCGATCGGGGCGGCGATGCGATAACGGTCTTGCCCTTGAGATCCTGAATGGTGGTGATGCCGCGACGCGCCAGCAGCTCGTAGACCGACCGGGAGACCAGCAGCGCCACGTCGCGCACGCCATAGCCGGCGAATTTCGCCTGCATGACGCTTTCCGTCAGCGGCGTGCCCTGGATGCCGTCAGTGATCAGCGCGGCCGGAACTGCATCGGCGCTCAAAAAGACGAATTT
Source organism: uncultured Alphaproteobacteria bacterium (assembly GCA_963832575.1). Lineage (GTDB taxonomy): Bacteria > Pseudomonadota > Alphaproteobacteria > ATCC43930 > CGMCC-115725 > DATJLY01. The sequence goes on along the minus strand of CAWHUT010000004.1, from coordinate 83,554 downwards.
TGCACCGATGCCGTAATGCTTGAAGATGCCGCCGTCGGCAGCCAGGAACCACGACGAGAAGCCGAGGCTGTTGCCGGTAATGCCGACCTGAATCGCGTCCTCCGCCGCGGCCGGGGGCGCGAGATATATCAGGGTCAGGAGCAGCATTCCGAGGCTGCGGCCGCAACGACGTACGCTGATCCCCGAGGGCGGTTGCATGATTTCCTCGAACATGGGTGCGATGGCATTATCGACTAGGATAGGTCGCCCGGCATCGCCGGATCAATCATTCGGGCGCGCTTTGGCCGATGCATGCGGAGATGCGATCGACCAGCGCGAAGAACGCGGGGTCGCGCTTTGTCCGGGCGGTGCGCGGGTATGGCAGCGTCACCTCGACCTGATCCATGAGGACGCTGGCGGGGCCGGGCGACAGGATCGCCACGGTGTCGGCAAGAAACACCGCCTCGGCGATGTCATGGGTGATGAAGATCGCCGTCTTGCCGGTCTCGCTCCAGATCCGCAGGAGCTCGATCTGCATGACCTCGCGCGTTTGCGCATCGAGCGCCGAGAACGGCTCGTCGAGCAGCAATATTGCCGGGTCGACCGCCAGCGCGCGCGAGGTTGACGCGCTGGCGCATGCCACCGGAAAGCTCATGCGGATAGTGGTGCGAGAATTGCGTCAAGCCGACGAGATCGATCATGGCGGCGGCGCGCGCGCGGGCGGCCGCGCGCGGCGTCCGTCGCAGCTCGAGCCCGTAGATGACGTTCCCGAGCACGTCGCGCCACGGCATAAGCGCCGGCGATTGAAAGACGAACGCGCGGTCATCGCCCGGTCCCTTGACCGGGCGGCCGGCGATGCTGAGACAGCCGCGCGACGTCGGGATGAGGCCGGCGATCGCCCGCAGCAGCGTAGTCTTCCCGCAGCCGCTCGGTCCGACGATGACGGTGAAGGAACCGGCCGCGACGGCGAGCGTCAGGTCCCGGATCGCGACGAACGTCTCGTTCGTCCGTGCGATCTCGTATTCGAGCGCGAGATGCTCGGCGTGCAGAAGCGGAACGGCGCTCACCGCGTCTTCCAGCGCGCCAGCCGCATCTCGAGCCGTCGCAGCGCCTCCGTCAGCACGACCCCGGCAGCGCCGATGATGATAAGCCCGACGAAGACGCGATCCACCTCGAAGCTGCTCGCCGCCTGCTGAATGGCGAAGCCGATCCCGGCGGTCGCGGCTACGAACTCGCCGACCACCACGCCGATGAACGCGACGCCGATAGCGAGCCTCAGCCCGGTGACGATAAAGGGGATCGAAGAGGGCATCACGATCGTGCGCAGCAACTGCCAATTGGAGGCATTGAACGAACGCGCGAGGTCGCGCAGGTCGCCATCGACCGAACGGACCCCCACCGCGGTGTTGATGATGATCGGAAACACCGCCATCAGAAAGATCACGACGACCTTCGAGGCAAGATCGATCCCAAACCACAACACGATGAGCGGCGTCATGGCGATGCGCGGCGCGGCGTAGAGGAAATTGACGATCGGATCGAGCAGAAGCTCGAGCCGGCGGAACCAGCCCATCGCAAAGCCCAGGGCAATACCGACGATGGTCGCGAGCGCGAAGCCCACGGCGAACTCCAGCGCGCTGGTCGAGATGTCGGTACTGAACTGCGGGGTGCCAATGTACACGACGGCCGCGCGGGCGACCCGGCTCGGCGAGCTCAACTGGGCGGGATCGCCCCAGCCGAGATCGACCGCCGCCTCCCACACGCAGAGGACGCTCACGACGCCGACGGATTTCAGGACCGCTCCGTCATGGCGGGCGAACCAGCCCCGCGCCGCGCGCGGACGCCGCGGGGCGTCCGCCGCCGCGACCGGCGCCTCAGCGGTCACCGGATCGGATGACATGAGACTGGACGGCAATGCGCGGCAGTGCCGGTCAGAATGGCGCAGCGAGCGCCTCTTTCGTCGGCAGCGGGCGGCGTCCCTCGCGCTGCGCCAGGAAGGCGTCGGCGAGAAGGCGTCGCAGCCGGACGACATCGCGATCGGGATGAAACAGGAACTCCTCCCGTCGCGACTCGGCGAGATCACCGAGGCGCTCGATCAGCATTCGGTCCTCGCCATTGACGTGCCGCTGCCGTGGCGCCACCACGTCCTGCCACAATTTCTCGCACGCGCGCCGCTCTTCCTCGGTCTTCGCGCGCATCGAGCTGAAGCGCACCGACAGGGTGTGCGTCGCATCGATGGGTATCTGATAGTGACGGCCGATGTAGGGTGGCAGGTCCGGCGTCGGGCGGATCGGGATGGTGTGCAGCGCCGGCAGGGTGATGCGCTCCCCCTTCCATCCAGAGAGGATGTGGCCATGGTGGATCTGCTTGCCATCGGGGGCGCGCACGATGCCGCGCAGGCCTTGCGGCGTATCGACGATGCTCATGCGGCGGTCTTCGAGCGGCACCGTCGCCGGCCGAGGCCGGCCGCTGCCGCGATAGGTCTCATCATCCACGGCCTGTGATTCGGTGTGCAGCATGACCGCGTGGAAGCCGTCGACGCCATCGAGCGCCTGGAGCCAGTTGCATGTCCAGATCTCGTCGGGGTGGCGGAAGACGATGAAGTCTTCCGGCTGGCCCAGTTCCTCAGGCAGGCAGTCGCGGAACGGCGGCATCGGAAATTGTCGCTGGTCGCCGAGATAGGCCCAGATCTGACCGGCGATCTCCTCGGTCGGATAGGCGGTGACGGAGACGTCGCTCAAGAGCTTGCTGTCCTCCGGCTCCCACGGGATCAGGGTACAGTGGCCCGCGCCATCGAAGCGCAGGCCGTGCCACCGGCACTGCAAGTCGCCGCCCAGCAGCCGCCCTTGCGACAATCTGGCGGCGCGGTGCGGGCACTTGTCGCGCACGATCCGCGGATGGCCGTCGCGATCGCGCCACGCCACGAGCGCTTCGCCGAGGATCGTGAACCCGGTCGGCTCTGTCGCCGTCACGCGACCCGATTCGATCACCGGATACCAATAATGCCGCAGGCCGAGCTCGAGCCCTTGCGGCACATCCTTGGCCGTCTCGGGATAATCGGCCCGCGTGCGTTCCGTCGTGCTGTCCATCGTGCTCTCCCCTGACCGGCGATCCTCTCACCGCGGGCCCCGGATCGTCAATCATACTGCATTGAGCCGCCGCTTCATGCTCTCGTTTGCCGGTCTTAAGGCGCGCGGGCCGGGGGGGGCAGAAGGCATTGTCACGAGAATCTGGCGTTGAACATTGAAAGCATTGTCAATGGCGGCATGAAGATCGAGGAAACGCTGAGCGGGGCCGGGTGACTTGAATGGGGAGCGCCGCGGAATGCCATACGGCTTCGACGATACCGACCTTATGCCTCTCAAACTCGCGCGCCTGCGCATGTCGATGCGCCGGCCGTAGATCGCTAGCCAGTCATTTGAAGTTCGTATCTCCTCGCGTTGAGTTCAAAGAGTTCACGATAAAATTCGTCGTGTCGCCGTCTCAGCCGTTCCGGCTCACCGCTCTCCGCTAGCCTTTCCAAAGCGTAGAGTCGCGTGGTGTGGAGGAGACGATAAAAGGTGGGATCGCCGTTGATGTCTGTTGCCACGAGCGATTTCATTACGAGATTGCGGACGCCATCGAAGACGTCAGCGGTCGACACATGGTTATCGGCGGCGACAGCGATGGCCGCGTCCATCGTGAAGTCGGCACGAAACACGGACAGACGCTGAAGAATGAGCTGCTCGGCTTGTGGCAGAGAATCGTAAGTCCAATCCATGGCCGCGCGCAGACTCTGGTGCCGTGCCGGTGCCGTGCGACGGCCATTGGTAAGTACGGCGAAAGGATCGTCGAGCCGCGCGGTAAGGGTCTTGATGCTCAAGACGCCGACCTGAGCCGCAGCCAGCTCCAGCGCCAGCGGCACGCCGTCGAGCCTACGGCAAATCTCAGTGATCGCGGGTAGATCGGCAGGCCCAAAGGGAAACCTTCCGGCGCTTGCCGCCGCACGCTCGACGAATAGCTCGATGGCTGAATAATGCAGCGCGGCCTCGATCGTAGGTGCGGTTGATCTAGGCGGGACCGCGAGAGAGACCAGCCGATATAGCCATTCGGCTTCGGCTCGCAGTGGCTCGCGGCTGGTAGCCAAGATATGGACTTGCGGGGCAACTCTCAGAAGCTCTTCTGCAAGGCTCGCGGCCGTGGTGATTACGCGCTCACAGCTGTCGAAGACGATCAGCGCGTGCTTCCCGCGCAGCCATTCCTTCAGCCCGGTTAGCGGGTCGATGCCGATCAGCGAGATTCCAAGCGCAGCACCGAGACCGCTCAGCACGAGGTTGGGATCGCTCAGCGAGCCAAGATCGACGAACAAGAGCCCGTCGCGGAAGGAGGGAGTCAGGACTTCCGCAACCGCGACCGCCGTCCTGGTCTTGCCAATCCCGCCCGGACCGATGATGGTGAGGAGGCGACGCTCGGCGAGCCGGGTGCTCAAAGTCGAGATGACGGTGTCGCGGCCAATGAAGCGCGTCAGCGGCATCGGCAAATTGCCCGCAAGCGTTGGCGCGTCTGGGCGGGCGGGCGCCGGCTGCTCCCGCCGCAGGGCCAAGGGCGCAACAAAACTGTATCCTCGACCTGGGACATTCGCAACGTACCGCGTTCCCGTTTGGCTACCGCCTAACGCCTTGCGCAATGCGGCGACATGGACCCTCAGCGCCGCCTCACCGACGACCGTATCGGGCCAGGCACGGGAGATCAGCCGCTCCTTCGGGATGGTCTCACCGGCACTCTCGACGAGAGCAATGAGGATGTCGAGCGCCCGGCTGCTGAGATGCAGCGGCACTCCATCCCTGAGCAGCATGCGCTGTGCAGGTATCAGGCGAAAGGCTCCGAAGGCGACGTTTCCATCATCCATAGGCGCCTCGTGCTCCAAACAGACGACCACATAACTAACAATCCTCGCAAGCGTCTCCGCGATCGACGGCGCGGGAAAGCGTGCCGTCTCGATCTCTAAGCGGACACAATTTTGTGTAAAGAACGTTGTTGCACAATTTTACAACCCTTAACTCGACTGGCGCGCGATGGCGTAGAGAATTGGTTGGTGCGAACCAAGGGCAGCAGCCAAGAACGACAGCGGATCGGAGTAGGGATCGTCCACAGAATTTACCGCGAACTCTCGCGCGGGCCTGGTCGGGAAAAGGGCCGTACTCACCTAATACGCGATAACAATTCTGAGGAGGGCACGCGATGACGACCGTAGAACTGCCGCCCGATGATACTTACTGAAACATCTCGACACCAACGAGGTATTCACCTTTGGGGCCGTTCTGCAGACCGGACGGCTGTTCGGCGCGGAGCTCGGCTCGTCCTTCATGCAGACGTTCGTTCGGATGCGCGAGCAAACGTACTCGAATCTCGTTGGGCTTCATGTCGTTATGGGATCATCGGCCACCGCCGGCCGAATCCAGCACTATACGAACGCCGTGGTTGCACGTTCCGTCGGCGATCCTGCCGCTCATGCGCGTGCGACGGCGCTATTGGCTCAGGCGGTGCGAAGTCAGGCCTTCGTACTGGCATACATCGACGGTTTCATGATCCTCGGGTTCAGCGTGATCGCTGGTCTGCTGCTGATGCTGCTTCTTCGACCTCCGCCGAGGAACCTCGAAGGGACGAGCAGCGCTCGGATATGACGTTGGGCGAACCTCAACCTGACCCCAGGGTCTCGTCGGCACTCTTTCCGGGGTTGGAGCGTCGCTCAGCACTTCGATGTCGGGGCTCCTGGTCGAGCGAATGGGCCGTATGGCGGGCTTCCTGAGCGTGACCGCAGTAGGTCTGATGGCCGTCGCAGTCCTTTGGGCGTTTATGCCTGAGACGAAGTCATCGGCTCTTCAACAGAGACAACGCGCACATTTAACCATCGTCATCGCGGGCAGAACGTCGCCTGCCGTCAGCAACATCAACCATGGGGAACGCGCCATGCCATTCAAGGTTCAGGTCGGTCCGCACCAAATCTCGATCCACCACGGGCAGACCGTTCTGGTCAGCGAATCAGACGGGCAGATCATCTGGCCAAGCGAAAAGGGGCTCTATTTCTTGGACACGCGCGTCATCAGCAGTTGGACCATCTACGCCAATGGCGAACCCTGGGATCTCCTCAACGGAGGGGCGATCACTCACTACGCATCGAGAATCTATCTCAGCAATCGCACGATTCCCACCGCGGACGGCGCCATTCCGCCGCGCACCCTCGGCCTCATCGTCAGCCGATGGATAGACGGCGGCATGCACGAGGATCTCGACGTCACGAACAACGGCATGAAGCGAGTGCGCTTTCAGCTCGAGATCGCGCTGCGTTGCGACTTTGCCGACATCTTCGAGGTGAAGTCCGGCAGCATCGTGCGCCGCGGTCGGATCACCACGAATTGGTCGCAGACGAAGCAGCAGCACCGGACGATCTATCAAAATGGCGACTTCGTCCGCGCCGTTACGGTCGGTCCTGGGCCGCGGCAGCCAAAGGCGGTGTCTGCCAATGGCCGGCTCAGCTTCGAAATCGGGCTTGATCCCGGCGAAGCCTGGCATTGCTGCTTGCTCTACACGCTCGAAGACGGCGAGCGATCTTTCCCGCCCCCGCTTCCCTGCGCCGATCAGCACCATGAGTCACACCACTTCGAAACGCTGTCGGATTGGCTGCGGTCCGTGCTGAAGATGCGCTCCAGCAACGAGGAGTTCTATCGTCTTTATCGGCAGGCCCTGGAGGACATGGCTGCGCTTCGGTTGCCCATCGCCGGCACGGATCACATGGTCTTCCTGCCGGCCGCCGGGTTGCCATGGTTTGTGGCCCCGTTCGGCCGTGACAGCCTGATCGTTTCGCTGCAGAACATGCTGATCTATCCGGACTTCGCCCGTGGCACGCTTGACATCTTGGGCTCGCTGCAAGCGAAGGATCGGGACGACTACCGCGACGCGGAGCCCGGCAAGATCTTGCACGAGATCCGCTACGGGGAACTCGCTCATTTCAAGTTGATCCCGCACACGCCCTACTATGGTACGGCTGATGCCACGCCGCTCTATTTGATCACTCTTCATGCCGCCTGGCGGGCGCTTGGCGACAAGGCGCTGTTGGAACGGCATCTCGAGACCGCCGAGGGATGCCTGTCCTGGATCGACGACTACGGCGACCGCGACGGGGATGGATTCCAAGAGTACCAGACCCGCTCTCCGGTCGGCTATGAGAACATGGGCTGGAAGGATGCTGGAGACAGCGTCGTCCATCCGGACGGGTCGCTGGTCAAGGGGCCGAAAGCCCTCTGCGAATTGCAGGGCTATGTCTATGACGCCTGGCTGCGCATGGCCGAAGTGTTCGACGAGCTTGGCAAGCCCGACCGTGCCTGTGCTTTGCGGTCCAAGGCAGCGGCGCTGTTCAAACGGTTCAATGAGGCCTTCTGGGACGAGGAATTTGGCTTTTATGCCTTTGCGCTCGATGGCGAGAAGAAGAAGGTGCTGACGGTTTCCTCCAACGCCGGGCATTGCCTGTGGTCCGGCATCGTGCCGCCGGATCGAGCCGAGAGGATCGTGCAGCGTCTGATGGCGCCGGACATGTGGAGCGGATGGGGCATCCGCACGCTCTCCGCCCTGAACCCGGCGTTCAATCCCTACAATTACCAGACCGGGTCGGTCTGGCCGCACGACAATGCCGTCATTGCACTGGGGTTCAAACGCTATGGCTTCGGCGCCGAAGCGGCAAGGATCGCCCGCGACATCAGCGACGCGGCCAGCCACTTCCTGCTCCACCAGCTACCCGAGCTCTACACGACGATCGAGCGCGACGACGCGAGCTTCCCGGTCCAATACCTTGGGGCCAACATACCGCAGGCCTGGGCCGCAGGCTCGGTCTTCACTCTGATGCAAGCGATGCTGGGGTTCATGCCGGATGCGCCGCGGGGAAAGTTGTACATCGATCCGTTGCTGCCGGCGTGGCTGCCGGACCTGACCGTGTTCGACCTCCGCGTAGGCAAGCATCGTCTCGATATCCGTTTCTGGCGCGACCGCGAGGAGACGCAATTTGAGGTGTTGCGGGGCGATCCAAAGGTGGTCGAACGCAGCAGTTTCGGCGACCAATTCGAGCACGCCGGCGCGGCCTAGCTCCGTCCTCAATGACCCCGTCCGCTTTTCGGATCCTCCGATAGACCGCCCGGCACTATCGGCCAAGTCTCGCCGGAAGCGCGGATTAACTCCCGGCTGCAAGCTTGTCCTGCGTCTTCGTGTCGAAGTCGCCAGCGTCGTGGCGCTCGTGCAACTGGCTCGATGGCTCGCCAAAGACGCGGTTGACCATGCGCCCGCGCCTCACGGCCGGCCGTGCGAGGAGGGCGTCGGCCCAGCGCTGGACATTCTTATACTCCTGCACCGCCAGAAATTCGGCCGCGCCGTAGAGCCAGCCCTTCGCCAGACCGCCATACCAGGGAAAGATGGCGACGTCGGCGATCGTGTAGGTGCTGCCCGCTATGTAATCGTTATCCGCGAGGCGGCGATCGAGCACATCGAGCTGGCGCTTCGCCTCCATCGTGAAGCGGTCAATCGCATACTCAATCTTGGTTGGAGCGTAGGCATAAAAATGGCCAAATCCGCCGCCCAGGTAAGGTGCGCTGCCCATCTGCCAGAACAGCCACGACAGGCATTCGGCGCGCGCGCCGCGCTCCGTCGGCAGGAATTCTCCGAACTTTTCGGCGAGGTACACCAGGATCGCGCCGGTTTCGAAGACCCGGATCGGCGTCGGACCGCTGCGGTCCATCAATGCCGGTATTTTGGAGTTGGGGTTCACCGCCACGAAGCCGCTGCCGAACTGATCGCCATCGCCGATCTTGATGAGCCAGGCATCATATTCTGCGCCGCTGTGACCGAGGGCCAGCAGCTCTTCGAGCATGATCGTGACCTTCACGCCGTTCGGCGTGCCCAGCGAGTAGAGCTGCAGGGGATGGTGGCCGACCGGCAGTTCCTTCTCGTGCGTGGGACCCGCAATCGGGCGGTTGATGCTGGCGAACCTACCACCGTTCTGCTTGTTCCAAACCCAGACTTTGGGCGGCGTGTAATCGGGGGTGTCGGTCATTCCCTAAACTCCAAGCGTTCCACGGGAGCGCACGCGAATACGGTACGCAAACGGCTTATCCTATATGATAGGTCGGCCCTCGGGCACGTGCCGCAGCTTATTGTGTGACTACGCACCGAACATGGATCTCCCTGCGAGGAGTGATCAACCCATTGAGTTGTCGCCGAAAATGCCGATAGGCACCGATCCCGACCCCCGCTAATGTCAATAAAAGGGAAGCAAAGCGGGAAAGTCCCGGTTTTAGGAATTATTATTTGGGATATGGTAATACTTGGCCCGCGTCCGCTAGATTGTTAACCCATCGGTTGGTCTCGGCTTCATCGTATTGCTCAAGATACCGCGTCGGGGATCCCAGGAATGGATCGAGTATTTCAGATCAACGCTCCCGCCGTCGTCAGTGAGATCATTGACGGGGAGGCGGTGATTATAAATCTCAAATCGGGCAATTATTATAGCACCGAGCATGTCGGCAGTATGCTCTGGGGTTGGATTGAACAGGGGCGGACCTATGCTCAGCTTCTCGTCCTTCTCGAGGCGAATTGCCGCATCTTACCCGAAGACTTCGCGCGCGCCGTCGACACCTTCATCGACGATTTGATGGCCCAGGAACTCGTGCGCGAGGGATCGACCGATCACGCGACGCCGCTTTCCGATGCCGATGTCCTACCCCAGCTAAACGGTGCGCTCAGCTTCAGGGCGCCGGTCCTCAACGTCTATTCCGACATGAAGGACCTGCTGTTGCTCGACCCGATCCACGACGTTGACGAAATCGGCTGGCCGACGCCGAAACCGGCCGGCAGCCCTTGAACGACGCGGCGACTCCCTGGCAAATGATCGATGCCGTGCCCGACTGCCCGGCCGAAGGCGAGCGGCCGACCGTCAGCGTCATTCTGATCGTGAAGAACGGCGAACCGATGATCGCCGACGCCCTCGCGAGCGTCTATCAATCGATGATCAAGCCGTCCGAGATCGTGGTGGTCGACGGCGGATCCACCGACCGTACCGTCGACATCGCCCGTTCCTTTCCGCGTGTAAGCGTCATCCAACAAACATCCCGCGGGATCGCCGCGGCGTACAATGAAGGAATTGCGCACGCAAAAGGCGAATTCTTTGCCTTCATCTCCCATGACGACCGGTGGTTGCCGGGCAAGCTCGACATCCAGATCGGATTCATGCTGCGTCATCCCGAGCTGCTCTACACGGTTGCCATGGTTCAGCACGTTCTTGCCCCCGGCACCGCGGCGGCCCCTGGCTTTCGGCGGGAGCTGTTCGACCATCCCTGTCCGGGAACGCTGATGGAAACCTTGGTCGCGCGCCGGCGCGTCTTCACGTCTGTCGGCGGTTTCGATCCGGACTTTGCGATCGCCGAGGATACGGACTGGTTCGCACGCGCCAGGGACGGGGACGTGAAGATGGCCCTGTTGCCCGACGTTCTCCTACTGAAGCGCATCCATCGGACAAACGCCTCTTTGACGGACCCCCGGTCCAGCGCGCTGCTGCTGCGCGCGATGCGTCGCTCGATAGCGCGGAAAAGGGCAAAGACCGGAGGCACCTGTGGCGCATGACGCGGCGCTGCGCACGAGCGTGATTGTGCCGTGCTACAACGCCGCCGCCTATGTGGCCGACGCCATCGACAGCATCCTCCGACAGGAACGGCCGCCGCACGAGGATCATCGTCATCGACGATGGCTCCACTGATGCAAGCGCGGCCGTCGTCGGCTGCTTCGGGTCTGGCCTGCACTATCACCGTCAATCGCACCAGGGCATCGGTGCGGCGCGAAACAGTGGCGTCCGGCTGGCGGAAGGGAATTGCATCGCCTTCCTCGATGCCGACGATTTGTGGCCGCCGGCCAGCTTGGCGGCGCGGCTCGCGCGACTCGAAGCGGCCGCCGAGATCGACTGTGTGTGCGGGCTGACCGAGCAGTTCATCAGCCCGGAAATCGCCGCGGACAGGCGCGCCACGCTGCAATGTCGCCCGGGCCCCCATGCCGGACGCCTCGCCGGCGCCATGCTCGTCCGCAAAAGCGTCTTCGAGCGGATCGGATATTTCGATCCCGACCTCACGCTCGGCGAGACCATGGATTGGGTCGCGCGCTTCGACGAGCGCGGAATGGTCATGGCGACGATCGACGAGGTCGTCCTCAGACGCCGCATCCATTCCACCAACACGGTGACGAGCGAGCGGCACGGGCAAACCGACTACTTGAAGATTCTCAAGGCGTCGATCGATCGACGGCGCAAGCAAGCGAACGCATCAGGCGCAACGGAGTAGGCCTTGGGTCCTGGTGATGCCCATGCGAAAGCGAGCTCTGCGTCGACGCGGGGCCCTGCCTCGTATCTATGGCCGAATTGCCAGCAGACGCTTCTCCTGTCGGCCGCGACGGGCGAGGCAAAGGACGCCGTGGAGTGATTTCGCCAGTGGCGGAAGAGCGTCGATCTCGACGCCGATTTCGACCACGGCACCTACCGCCTGCTGCCGCTGGTCTACGACAACATCCGGCGCCTTGGCGTCCAGGATCCGCTGATGGGTCGGCTCAAAGGCCTGTACCGGATGTCCTGGTACGAGAATCACGTGCTCTTCGACAAGGTCCGGCCGATCGTCGCTCATCTCGAAGAGACGGGGATCCGGACATTATTGCTGAAGGGCGTGCCGCTCGTCCTGACGTATTACCGAAATCCCGCGGTGCGGCCGATGGCGGACATCGATATCATCGTCGGACCGGCGCAGGTCCGCCAATCCATCGCCGCCATCGAGGCATCGGGATGGCAGCGCAACCAGAGCGCATCGGACGATGATCTCAAATATCGCCATTCGATGCAGTTCACCAATCGAAAAGGCCTCGAGTTCGATGTCCATTGGCACTTCCTTTTCGAGGCGTGCAACGACGAGGCCGACGCGTTTTTCTGGTCGTCGGCGGTCCCGCTCGATTTCGGCGGCGTGCGAACGCTGCAGCTCGATCCCACGGCGATGCTTGTTCACGTCATTCTGCACGGCATTCGCTGGAACGCCGATCCGCCGACCCGATGGATTCCGGATGCGCTCTCGATCCTGCGGCGCGATACCTGCGGCATCGATTGGGACCGCGTTATCGCCTTCGCGGCGTCACAACGGTTGACCTATCGGCTCAGGCTCGGGCTGCGCTTTCTTGCAGACCGGCACCAGGCGTCGATCCCGCCCAGCGTGCTGACACGACTGCAAGCCACGAGGGTCAGCGTTCTCGAGCGCATCGAGAACACCGTGGTCTTACGCGATCACGAGCGCATCTACGCCAATCCCTTGGGCAAGCAGTGGGTCATCTTCGTCGACTACTGCCGATGGACGACGGCGGCCGGACCGATCGCATTCGCGGCCGGCCTGTCGCACTATGTACGATACCGCTGGAGGCTCAAAGGCCGCATGGAACTCATTCCTACGGTTCTCCGTGGCCTGAAGCGGCGCTTGGCAAAGATCTGGGCGTGACCATGGCACCGCCGCCCGATGACAGCGTATCTGCCCGCGCACGCGGCACCGGACTGTTCGATCGCCAGGCCTGGCGCTATTTTTACTCATACTATCGGGCGGACTGGGCACGCCTGCTCCTCTACGCGATGATCGCGTCCGCCCAGTCGATGCTCGTCCTGCCCGTCCTGTTCTTTATCCGCTACGCTTTCGACGTTGCGATTCCCAAGGCACAGATCACGCTCCTGTTGTGGATCGGCGTGGGCATCCTGGTGACGCGGGCCGCGAACAGCGCGATCAGCCTCTATATGCGGGCGCTCATTCTGCGCATAACCAAGGGCGCGATCTGCCAGATGCGCATCGATATCGTGCGGCGGCTCTATACGCTGGCGCGCGAGTTCTATGTCAGCGCCGACACCGACATGATGCACACTCGCATCGTTCAGGATACTGAGCGCGTCGATAATATGAGCAACTCGTTGCTTTCCGCGACATTGCCTGCGCTGTTTACCAGCGCGGCGCTGGTCGTCGTTTTGATCTTCCTGAACTGGCGCCTGGTGATCTTCACCGGCGCCGTCCTGCCGCTGCTCTGGCTGACGAGCCGTTTCACGGGCCGCAATGTAAAGCGGCGCGTCAACACCTTTCAGCGCGCCTTCGAGGGCTTCAGCAACGGCATACTATTCGTCTTGCGCCAGATGGATCTGACGCGGGTTCAGGGCTACGAAGCCGATGAGGTTTCCCGGCAAAGCCGACGCCTGGAGGAGCTGCGTCGCACCGGGCAACTCATGGCGATGAGCTATGCCATTCACGGTCAAGTGCAAACCAATGTCACGGGGTTGGCAGCGATCATCATTCTTGTCGCCGGCGGCATCGCGATCGCGCAGGGGACGATGACGTTGGGCGACTTCCTTTCCTTCTACGTTGCCGCCGGACTGCTGAATGGCTTCATCGCCCGGGTCAATGGAGCATTCCCGGAACTCATCAGCGGCAACGAGTCGCTGGTCACCCTGCAGGAAATGTCGCACGCGGGACCGCTCGATCCCTATCGGGGCACACGATCGGTCGCATTCGATGGCACGATCGCGCTGCGCAACGTGACGTTCGGCTACGGCACGCATACGGTGCTGCGGAACCTGTCCCTGGACATCCGCAAGATGTCCAACATTGCGATCGTCGGCCCCAACGGAGCGGGCAAGAGCACCATCCTCTATCTCATCGTCGGCTTTTGCCGGCCGGACAGCGGTCTCCTTTCGGCCAGTGAGCTGCCCTACGACGACATCGATATGCGCGAATTACGCCGATCCATCGGCGTCGTCATGCAGCATCCGACGTTCTTTTCCGGAACCGTGCTGGACAACATCAGCTACGGCTGGGGCGGCATCGGCCGCGACGAGGTCATTGCCGCGGCAAAGCGCGCCCTTGCCGATGACTTCGTCCGGCAACTACCCAACGGCTACGACACCGAGATCGGCGGTGGCGGGATGCTTCTTTCCGGCGGCGAATGTCAACGCCTGGCGATCGCCCGCGCACTGGTGGGACGCCCCAAGCTGCTCATCCTCGACGAGCCGACCAATCATCTCGATACCGACACGATCGAGCGGCTGATGGATGCGCTCGTCAACGATCCGGCGCGGCCGGCCATCTTGACCATCAGCCATGATCCGACGGTCGTACGCTTCGCAGACGCCGTCTACCACCTCGATGGAGGCATCCTGTCGGCGCCTCAGACCTTTCCGGCTCGTGCCGAAATTCCGGCGTCGTGATCCAGGATCGATTTGAATGCGTGAGGATGGAATGGACGTCGCTCACAAGTCGGATGTTCCGCGCCAATCGGAAGCCCGGCAGGCGGCATTTTTCGACGACGTGCTGCGGCGATCCGCGATGGCTGAAGCGCGTGCCGGCTTGGTCGAGTATTTTTTTGAGGTCGCCGAGACCATCGTCCGCATCGTCTTCGCGGGCGAGAGCCTGGCGCGGCATTTCGTGGCGGCGCTGTCGCACCTAGAAGTCGCGCCAACATCCGACCCCAATGCGACGTTTCACGTCTGGGACAGCGCGTCCACGGGCGTCGCGATGGCGGCTCCTCCATGCTCGCACGACGCATTCACCGATCGCGGCGACATCTGGGGGATGGACAGCCGACGTATCAGAAGCGCGTTTCACTGGATCGAGTGTTCGGTCAATCTGCTGAACACCGACACCAGGACCGGCATCTACTGGGTGCAAACGGCCGACACCCTCCCGTACTGGACCAAGGCGTCGCCGCTGCGGACACTTTTTCACTGGTGGATGGAGTGCAATGGATGCCAGCTCCTCCATGCCGCGGCGGTCGGCGATGACAGCGGCGGAATTTTGATCACGGGCAAGGGCGGCGTCGGCAAGTCAACGACCGCGCTCAGCTGTCTCGCGGCCGGTCTCAAATACGTCTCCGACGATTATCTCATCCTACGGCAGGACCCGTACCCCTGCGCTTTCAGCCTTTACAGCACCGCGAAAGTCAATGCGGACCAGATCGCACGCTTCCCGCGTTTTCGCGCGATGGTCGCCACTGCGCCGTGCCTCCCCGACGAGAAAGCGGTCCTCTACCTCTATCCGCAATGCGCGGACCTCATTGCGCGCTCGATGCCCCTCAAGGCGGTGATGACGCCGCGAATCGCCGCCCAGACGCGGACCGAGATCGCGCCGGCATCCAAGGTTTCGCTGCAGCGGGCGGCCGCATTCACCACGATGTCGCAATTGCCTCATGCCGGCCGTGCCACGCACGCCTTCATCGATCGCGTGATCATGGCGCTGCCGAGCCTCGAACTCGTGCTCGGCAGCGCGCTCGACCTCATTCCCGACGCGATTGCCGACGTCCTGGCGTCGTCGCACGAACGCCTCGCAGCGATTTCAGGCGGCCTTCCGGCGGCCGCAGCGACTGAACGGATCGTCAGTGTCATAATTCCCGTGCACAATGGAGCGCGGTTTCTGCCGGAAGCCATCGCCAACATTATCCGGCAGAACTACACCAGCGTCGAGATCATCGTCGTCGATGACGGCTCGGACGACGATATCGACGCCGCGGTGCAAGACCTTCCCGTCGACGTGCGATTTTTCAAGCAGAAGAACGCGGGTGCAGGTGCGGCGCGCAATCGGGGTATCAAGGACGCCTCGGGCGACCTTATCGCGTTCCTCGACGTCGATGATCTATGGCCGGAAAACAATCTCGGTTTGCTGGCTGACACGCTGCTGCAAAACCCTGACTGCGATGTGGTCCACGGTTTTGCCCAGCTCATGGCCGTCAGCGCAACCACCGGTCAATTCGAATATGTCGGCAACCCAGGCGAATCGTTTCCCTATTACATTGGCGCCGGCCTTTATCGTCGTGCCGCGTTTCAGAAGGTCGGCCTGTTCGATGCCGAGCTAAAATTCGGCGAGGACACCGACTGGTTTGCCCGTGCCAGGGAATGCGGCCTCCTGATCGAGAAGCTTGAGCAGGTCACCCTCTTTGTGCGGCGGCACGATCATAATATGACGCGAGGCAAGTCTCTGGTCGAGCTGAACACGTTGCGGGTCTTCAAGAAGACGCTCGATCGCAAGCGTGCGGAGGCGACGGACGCTTCGCATGGTTGATCGAATGTCCGGGCTCGGGCGGCGTTTCGTGGCGGCCGTTGACGAGAATGATTCCGATCGGCGCATCTCGGGCACTGCCGTCGCGCCGGCGCTTGCGCCAGCGTGGCCGTGGCTGTCGGTCATCCTTGCGGTGGGTCTTGCTTTCAGGGTCGTGCATCTGGGAGAAGAATCACTCTGGCTCGACGAGGCGGTTTCCTGGCGCTTTACCCATCTTTCGCAGCGCGAGCTTTGGACGCAAGTACTCGACACTTATCCGCCGCTTTATTATTCACTGCTGCGCCTGTGGCGCGTTTTCGGCGATTCCGAGGCTGCGTTACGTTCGCTCTCGGTCGTGTTCGGCGAGTTGGCTATCGTGTTGACCTACCTGTTGGGTCGACAGATTGTCAACGAGCGGACCGGGTTGTTCGCCGCCGCGCTCGTGGCCACATCGACGCTGCAACTACAGTATAGCCAGGAGGCGCGCGCTTACGAGCTGCTGACGGCGGCTTCGCTCACGGCAAGCATCGGCCTCGTCGGCGTTCTGCAAGCGCATGCGGCGGGTCAACGCCCGCGCCTAGTCATCTGCTTCGCGTATGTCGGCGGTATGGTGATCGCGCTCTATGCGCATAATATTGCTTTTCTGCTGTTTGGTGTTGCCGGGCTCATTGGCTTGGCCGATGCGATGCGGCGGCGCACGGTCGCCTGCGTTGCGATGTGGGCGGCGCTCAATGCGCTTGTCGTCGCGGGGTGGCGCTATTGGCTGCCGGTCGTGTGGAAGCAGGGAAGGGGCAATCTGCCGCAACTGGACTGGCTCCATCCGCCGGACCTTTCCGCCGTGATCGCCACCGCGCATTCCCTGTACGGCCAGCAATATATATATACGTGGCAGCCGGCGATCACTCTGATCTGCTTTTCGCTGGCCCTTATCGGAGCGTTTCTGCTCAGGCGGGCGGGCCTGCCGGTCGTCTACTTGCTGGCGGCAATTCTCGGCATTCCCCTATTGGAGATCGTGATCAGTCATCTCGGCCGTCCGGTCTTCATGACCCGCACCGTCATCTGGCTCGCGCCGCTCTTCTTCATTCTCGTCTCGGCAGCGTTCTCGCGATTGCGCCCGTGGCAGGGCGCAGTCGGCATCGGCGTGATCATCGCGGTACAGCTGGTCGGCGTGAGGAACTACGAGCAAACCATGCGAAAGGAACCGTGGCGCAAGACGGTCGACCGCGTCAGGGCGCTGGCTTGCCCCGGCGATGTTACGGTTCTCGCGCCGTATTATCTGATGGATTTACCGTATTTGTATTATTTCCGGCACCACGTCCTTCCCGGTCGGGTCATCGGTTCCTACACCGGCGTGGATGAATTGCCGGATCGTCGGATCGATCCGGTCGAGTTCACGAATTTCAGTCATCTTGACGGCACGCTGCTGTCGGCCCCGCGCGTCTGGGTATTCCTCGACAAAAGCTTCGCACCGGGCGCGGCAGATTTCATCGCCGGGCTTTCGTCGCAACATGTTCTTAGCGAAAGCATCGACATGCGGTACACCAAAGTCGAACTGTTCGCCGCCCCCGACTTCGGCATGTTCGCAACCCGGCGGCGAAGCAGCGGCTGCTCCCGGTGTGCCTACCAAAAACTAGATCCGACAGTATCGCCGTCTGGTCCACCGCCTCCGTCACTTCGCGGTGGGCTTCGGCTCGTCCGGTCCGTTGTAGCGCAGGACCCACAATCCCCAGTTCTTGTCGTCGATGAAGATGTTGCCCCGCGTATCGACGAGTACGTCCTCGACCTGGGTCACGAGCTTCTTCGGCAGGGGCCCATAGCGCTTCACCGGATCGGGGGGAATGAACCAGCCGGTCTCTTGCGGCAGGTGCGGGTCCTTGATGTCGTAGATCCGCAGTCCCGCGTTGAAATAGGTGAGGTACACCAGGTCGCCGGGCTTCTCGACATCGGGTAGATGGATTTCCTGGTTCGTGTTGTGCGGCCCGAAGCGCCCGCCCTTGTCGCAAAAATCCTTGTAGGGCGCGTCCTTGGGCGGGACGGGGAGGGGCAGCATGGCGATGAGACGCGGCTTCGCCAGATTCTTGTTGTCAATGATTGACGCATAGTTGAGCGCATCGGTGTCGCAGCCCTCGGCCGCCGCTTCCGAATTTGCGAGCAGGAGATGCTTGTCCCAGTACGGCAGCACCGTGTGTTCGGACTGCGAGCCGGCGGAGATGAACGGTCCGTTCATCGTAACCCTGCCGATGAGCTTGGGGTGGGCGATGTCGCTGATGTCGAGATTGATGACGTCGGGTGCGTAGCCCATGGTCGCGACCTTGCCGTCCGGACTGATGTTTGCCGGTCCGTGAAAACCGAAGGGCGGCTGCGACGGCGGCTGCTCCCCATCCTTCTGCCCCGGCTGCCACCAGCGCCCGGCCTCTTTGGGGTGCTTCGGATCGCTCACGTCGAGGATGACGAGGATGTGGCCTTTGTAGCCGGGCATGCCGGCGGAGAGGTAGGCGTACTTGCCGCCCGGATAGGAATTGCGGTGCGTCCCATCGCCCCCGGTCTTCCACTGCGACAACAGCTTCGGGTTGACCGGGTCGCTGATGTCCCAGATGAGCACCCCCTCGTCCTGCGGCTGCTTCGGATCGCAGCCCCATTCGGCCGGGCATTTCTGCAGCGCCGTAACCATGAGGTTGTCATGCAGTGTCATCTGTATGGTCCAGGTGTTGAGCGGACCATCGACGAACTTCACGACGTGCGGATTGGTCGGGTCGGTGACGTCGATGATGCTCCAGCCGTGATGCCAGAGGTGGCCAGCGTAGATGTACCAGTGATCGTTCACGTGCCGGATCGCGAGCTTGAATATGCCGCCGCGCTCATCGACGCTGCTATAGCCAATCGGCTTCATGTTGTGGGCCTCCCATCCTTTCGGGATGGGATCGGCGATCGCCTGAGCGCCCGCTGCGAGCGACAGGGCCGCAGCACAAAGCAGCGTCAGTGGCGTGCTGCACGACATCCTTTTTCTCCGATAATTCCCCCAGCCGCGTGAACTTTTGCCCCGCTCGGTCATTGCCGTCAAGGTTGTATGAATTGGGATGGAACGAAAAGGGCGAGGGGCGCGGGGCTCGCGCTGTCCAGGGCGTTTGCCAAACGGTGATCGCCAGGATTGTTCCGCCAGAGCGAGCAGCGTATATCTGCTAATCCCGCTCCCAGCGAGGGAGGATGGCGTTGGCGACCGCTCTCCTTACTGGGGGCCATACGGCGATCATCGGGAGGCCGATTTGGCGGCGCAAGCATCGCACTCCATTAATCTCGGCGACTACATCGTAACCGCCTATAGCGACGGGCTGTTTCAGACGACGATCGATGTAACCGTGAATGTCGATAAGGAACTGACGCAAAAATATCCGGCAAAAGCCTGACCGATCCCGTCTATCTACCGGTGAATGCCTTTCTGGTGGAGGGGCGCGGTATACGTGCCCTGGTCGATGCGGGGTCGGGCGATACGATGGGGCCCGAGCTTGGCAAGCTGCCGGACAATCTGCGGGCCGCGGGCGTCGCGCTCAACTCGATCACTCATGTGCTGCTGACGCATATCCATCCCGATCATTCCAACGGCCTGATCGATGGGGAAGGGAAGGCGTGGTTCCCGAAAGCCGAGCTTGTCGTGCAGGATGTGGAGATGAAGTTCTGGTGCGAACGGGATCCCTCCCAAGCCGCGCACGAGCGCCAGCGCACCAACATGATCCGGGCCAGGGCGTCGGTTGCGCCTTACGCAAAGCGCACGACGCGCATCGAGAACCGGGAATTCTTGCCGGGCATTCATGCCCAGATGGCGCCCGGCCACACGCCGGGTCACAATACCTGGATCATCGAAGGTGGCGGGGAGAGCTTGGTGATATGGGGCGACACCATCCACATGGCCTTCCTGCAGCTGGCCCGGCCCGATATCGCCTTTATCTTCGACGTCGATCCCGAGCAGGCGGTGAAATCGCGCCTGCGCCTCCTCGACCAGGTTTCATCGGACCGTATGCGCGTGGCCGGGATGCATCTGGATTTCCCGGGATACGGCTTGGTGACGCGACGCGACGGGCGCTATTTCATCGACTCGGAATAGCTCGTCGTTCGTGCCTGCGAGCAGAACCCGCAATCCGCATCCGCGATGATCAATCGCGCCAAAGCTCTGCGCTTGCAAGCCGCGCACCTTCGGCGAGGGCGCGAAGCTTTGCCGAGACGATTTGCGCATGGACCCGTCCGCCAAGACCGCAATCGGTCCCAGCAATGACGTTCTCGCGCCCGACCGCCCTGGCGTAGGCCACGATCCGGTCGGCAACGAGTTCGGGATGCTCGACGACGTTCGTAGCGTGGCTGACGACTCCCGGTATGAGAATCTTTCCATCCGGCAGCTTCACGTCACGCCAGACCTTGTACTCATGCTCATGACGAACATTGGCGGCTTCGACGGAATAGGCCTGCGCCTTCACGCGAAGCATCACGTCGACGATATCGCGCAGCGGGATGTCCGTGGTGTGCGGCCCATGCCAGCTGCCCCAGCACATGTGATAGCGCACGCGATCCTCGGGGATCCCCACAAGCGCGTGGTTCAGCGCGTCGACCCGCAACAGCGCGTAGCGCTTGTATTGCTCGAGGGTTGGATGCGGGTCGAGCATGTCCCACGTGTCGGGCAGGCCGGGGTCGTCGAGCTGCAGCACAAAGCCAGCATCGACGATCGCCCGGTATTCGACGGCAAGCGCCGCCGCGATACCCTCGAGAAAGGCTTCGGCTGTCGGGTAGTGGACATTCTGGCCCCGACTGAACATCTCGACGCTGCCCACCGCGATGGATGTGATGAACGCCTCCTCAACCCCCGCGGCGTCAGTCGCGGCTCTCAGATTTGCCAGATCGTGGCGCAGCGCCTCATGGCCCGTATAACTGATCGGTCCGACGCAGGACGGGCGCGACGCCACGCTTGGGATGAGCGCCATCTCCGCGTAGAACTCGGAGAAGTCGCGAATTTCCCATCTGTCTCCGACGATCCGCATCGGCTGGCCGGGGGCTGCGCGATCGGGTGCGGCGGCGCCGGCCGGGCTCGGGCCAAACCCGGAAAGGCGACCATAGATATAGGTTCCCCAAGCCGCGAGATCGGAGGCTGACCGCATGGGCTTCCCGAACTCGCCATCATTGGGAATGTCGACGCCGACCTTCACTTGTGCGTCCATCACTTCGGCCACGGAAGACCGCAGGAGAGCCTGGAGTGCGGCCTCCTCTTGCGCGCTGCTCTTCTGTTTCGACCAGGCGTCGCGCAGCGCCTCCGGACGCGTCAGGCTGCCGGCATGCGTCGTCAGGATCCTGTCGGTACTGTGTCTCACGTCCACCTCCCTTGTACGGTCTAATCAAGTACCGGCGTTCCCGGAAACTCGCGCAAGCAGCGCGCCGGGATCGCCCGGTGCCCGGTTCCCGCGCCAGGCAACGATCTGGTCCGGACGGACGAGGGCGAAGTCGGCTTCGTAGACGTCACGGATTTGCTCGGAGGATAGGTCCAGCACGGTGAGCGGAAGCTTGGCCGATGCGGCCGCCGCAATGAAGGGCGTGGCATCCGGCGCGTATTGGCCCAGGCGCAACAACGTGAATTCGTGCCCGAACGCGTCGAAGAGCGAGCGCCCATCGTCGAGCCATGCATGGGGCGCCCGCCCGCCGGGACAAGCGGTGGGCCGATAGACATTTGCCGCATCAGGTGGTGGGACCGTTCCATCCGCCACGATGATGGGCGAGCCATCATAGCGCGCACCGAAGGTGACGCCGGGAATGTCGAACTCGGCGCGGGCATGCTGGTTGAAGTAATCGCCGGCTGCGCGCCGCGCCGCGGTACCGGCGTCGGTCTCGTCCTCGAGCTCGGAGGCCACGATGAAATTACCGGTGGATTCGGCATAGTGGCGCGAGAAGCCGAGATTGCGGCGCGCAATGGGCTCGCGCTCAGTCTCATAGGATTGGAGGAGCGCCGGCCCGCCCCAGCCGCGCACGGTCGCGGCGAGCTTCCAGCCAAGATTGACCGCGTCCTCGACCGCGGTGTTGTAGCCGAGGCCGCCGGTCGGCGTGAAAAGATGGACGGCATCGCCGGCGAGAAAGATATTGCCGCGCTGGAACCGCTCGGCCGACAAGGTGAGCCCCGCGGTCCAGGCCGCGCGCTCCACGATGTCGAAGTCGAAAGAGGCGCCGACGCCATTCTGTACGATGGCGCGCGCCAGCGATTCGGGTACGGGTCCATCATCCTCGCCCGGCCGAAGCTGCGTCATGTAGACGAAGGCGCCCTTGCCATCGAGTGCCACCAGCGCGCCCCGGCGCTCGGGATTGACCACCCAGTATTGCCAGGCGCGCGGCCACGGAATGATGTCGTAGAGGGAGGGCGAGCGCAGGAAGATCGAGTACATGCGGCCGGCGAGGAACGGGCGCGAGCGATTGACCTCGCCGCGAAGCTCGATCCCGAGGCGGCGCCGGATCTCGCTGCGCGGCCCGTCGGCGCCGACGAGATAGCGCGCCGTGAAGCGCGTGGGAGCCGCGTCATCCTGCTGACATGTCACGCTGACATGGTCGCCTTCGTCGACCGTGTCGAGCACGCGCGTGCCGAACCGCAGCGTCACGGTGGGATGCCGCCCGGCCTCCTCGCGCAGGATGCGCTCGATATACATCTGCGAGCAGCGATGCGGCAGCTCAGCGGCGCTCCACGATCCAGACATGCGGCGCACGAGATCGTCGGCGCGCCCTGCCGCCGGCAGCTCGAACCGGGCGAACTCGTGCTTGGTCAGGCGGGTGAAATACGCGACATCGGTCGGATAATCAGGCGGCAGGCCGGCCTCGCGGATGCGGCGCACGAAGCCCAGGCGCCGGTAATGCTCCATGGTGCGCGCCTGGGTCGCGTTCGCCTGAGGATGGGGCGATGTGGTCTCGCGGTCGTTAAAGAGCAGAGTGCGGATGCCGCGGCGGCCCAACTCGCAGGCTATCACGAGCCCACACGGGCCGCCGCCGGATACAATCACATCGGCATCAAGCACGATCACCTTGTTATTCCCCTCTGCGCTTGTTGTCGCTACCAGCGTCCGCCTCTCATCGGGGGCCATTCGTGGCCGCGTGTTACGCCCATCGAAGCCGGGTGCCTTTGGCAAGCCGGACCGGCCACCGGGTCTCGGCACGCAAGTGGTCAGCCGGCGGCACCGTCCACGCTGCGACCGGGCCAGAGCCTGATTTAAGTTAGCTCATCACTGCCTCTGACGCACGAAGCTTGGGCCCTCTGGACACGCACCTGCTGTGAAAGCCAAACTCGCGTGGCACAAAGGAGCTTCCCCGATGACCATCATCGATTCCCAGGTCCACGCGTATGAGGCGAACACTCCTAAGCGACCGTGGCACAGTGTGCCGAACTGGCCCGATCACGTTACGGGCGACGAGATGGTGGCGGCGATGGACAAGGTCGGCGTCGACGGCGCGATCTTCATCTCCCCCTTTTCCATGTATCGCTACGACGCCAGTTATGCGGTGGAGGTGCAACGGGCCCATCCCGGCCGGTTCGCGCTGGTCAAGCCGGTCGACCCGGACGATCCAGCGGTCGCCGATGTCATTGTCGACTGGAAGAATACGCCGGGCACAGTCGGTATCCGCATCATGATGACGCAGGAGGCGAAGCGCGAAGCGGGCGATCCGGGGCTCGACCGGATCCTGCGCGCCGCCGTCAAGCACGATTTCCCGGTCAACATGCTGTGCTGGGGAAACGTGGACGCGGGCGCGGCAGTGATCGACCGGCACCCCGATACGCGCTTCATTATCGACCATCTGGCCCTCCTGCAGCCGCGCTCGCCGCCCGCCCCGCCGCATCCGTGGGCCGACCTGCCGAAAGTGCTGGACCTTGCCAAACACAAGAATGCCGTGATCAAGGTGAGCGGCGCCTGCACGCTGTCTCTGAAACCATTTCCTTATCCCGACATTTGGGACCCGCTGGCTCGCGTGTTCGATGCCTGGGGGTTCGAGCGCTGCCTCTGGGGCACGGACTGGACGCGTGCGTTCGCGGTCGTCAACTACGAGCAGGCCGTCGAGCCCTTCCTCAGGGCTGACCGCCTGAGCGACAGCGAGCGCGCGATGCTGATGGGCGGCGCCTGCGCCAAGGCATATGGCTGGTCGCCGAAGAAGCGTTAGTTCTCCCTTAGCAGTATCGGCGCACCGCGATCACTTGCTCATCTGCCGCTTCACGTTCTCGATGAAGAGATCGCAGAACGGCCGCCGCAAATCCTTCATGGCTCTCGGGCCGGCGTCGACGAATTGGATGTAGGCGCGGGATGAGAGGTCGAATTTCGGCCATCGCGGAAGTTTGCCGCCGTTGGGATTGCCGGTTTTGGCGAAGTTCGTCCAATACTCCTGCATCGCCTCGGAAACGTCCCGGTCAGTGGCCGAGAACCCGCTCGGGGGCGGTCCGACGACGGCAACGAATCCGCCGTGATCGAGCGTGCCGAAGACATAGGCGAGTTCGGATGCGTGGGAGGCGCCGACCGCGTCTCTACCGGCCGGTACGCGCGCGAACTCGTATTCGAACGTCGGGTTGCCTGCCGCCGCGTGCCACGCGAGCTCTGCCACCGCCGCGCACCGGAACGACGTATCGTCGGCCCACTGATCCGCGGGCGTGCCATAAGACGCATCGGTCGGCGCGGCCGAATAAAGCGCCCAGGCGCGGTCCGCCAGCGGACCGTCATGGTCCGCGATGGCTTTTTTCAGATCACTGGGCGGGTTCGTGCCGGGAATCCGCTCGCGCGCATTGTTGCCGTGCAACAGCGCGACGCGGTGCTCCTTGCCCGCCGCGAACACGGCCGCTGGGCTGGTTGGAAATACATAACCGTCGACCGTGATGCCGAGATCGGGATGAGTTTGCGGAAACCTGGCATCGTCCTTCAAGATGTCGTCCGCAGCGATCCCGCGCATGTCCCCTGCCGATGCTTGGCCGGCAAGTCCCCAGCGTGCGACGGCGGCCTCGCCGTTCTTTTCCGCTTGCGCCAGCGACAGCGGCACGCCGATGCCGACCACCGAGCCGCTTTCGCCGATCGCCCGCTTGAACAGTCCCCGGGAGAGCGGCGAGGTCATGAGGACGCTGACATCGAGCGAGCCGGCGGATTCGCCGAAGAGCGTCACGTTGCGCGGATCGCCGCCGAACTTCGCGATATTGTCGCGTACCCAGCGCAGCGCCGCGATCTGGTCGAGGATGCCCTGGTTTCCCGAGGCGTGATGCGGCGATTCGCGCGTGAGTGCCGGATGCGAAAAGAATCCGAAATCCCCGAGACGGTAGTTCAGCGTCACCACGATGACCCCGTGTCGGGCGAGGCTGTCGCTGTCGTAGGTCGGCGTCGATCCTGAGCCGAAATAGTTGCCGCCGCCCGGTATCCACACCATCACCGGCTTTTTCGACCGACCGGGCCACTCGGGCGTCCAGACGTTGAGGTAGAGACAGTCCTCCTTGGCGACGACGCCCGGGGTCCGGATGAAGCGAGCGCTCTGTGCGCAGGGGGCGCCGAATGCCGTGGCATCGCGCACGCCCGCCCACGGCTTTACTGGCATCGGCTCGCGCCAGCGGAGCGCCCCCACCGGCGGCTGCGCGAAGGGTATTCCCTTGAAGACCGCGCCACCCGTATCGAGCGCCGCGCCTTGAACTTGTCCCCCGGTCACCGCCACGATCGGGCCCGTCGGGGCAGACGCGGCGACATGCCAATCGGCGGCGACGAATGCCAGCGCGGACGCGACCAGGAATGCAGACCATCGCAGTCTCATTCTCTCCCCCCTCATGTCTCAATCGGCATTTTAGCCGACATTTCACGTCAGCCGGACTAAACCCGTTCCGACGGACGGCCGGACCATACTGTTTCGCCCGCCGGTCGATTTGTCTAGACCGACCGAGTTTGATAGTGTCTCAGTTTGAGGCACTACCCACGGCGCTGCCCATTCGGCATGACAGAGGAAAGCATCGAACGCGCCGTCCTGGAGCTGCACCGGCGGCACCGGAGGGCGCGGCTCGGGATTGAGCGCATCGGCCAACCAGGCGAACACGGCGCCCTTTATCTCCTGCGTCGGATAGATCTTCACGGCCTTGGTCCCGACGAGCTCGCCCGGTACCGCGAGCCCGGTGCCCGCCGCGGCGTGGGTGACTTAGGCGGTTGCACCGCTATCACTTCCACCTCGACAAGAGCATCCGGCACGGTCAAGCCGGTGACGCCGACAAGGCGCCAGCGGGAACTGGACCGCCGGCATAGGCTGCGGCACGGCACTTGGTCCAATCGGTATAGTATCTCATATCGGTGATGAAGACGTCCTGCTTGACAATGTCGGACATCGTCGCCCCGTTCTTCGAGAGGATATTCTTTATTTTTCGAAATACAGTTTCGCACTGCTTGGCAAAATCACATTTTGCAGTGATCGTGCGACCACCTTCATCCTCGCCCGCTATGCCGCCGAGGTAAAGCATCGTGCCGGGATTGCGTAGCTTTACGACCTCTGAGAATAGTCTCCTCGTCCATTCCTCGTAATTTATGTGCGTGGCCTCGAAGCCCGAACTCGATTTATCCTGCGCCAAAGCGTCTCCCGGCCGTAACCAGGTCGTCGACAATACAGATGTGAGCCCAGCGATGGCGACAACGATGCAACAGAAAGCATCATTCTCATGACGGCCCCCTCCAGGATTCCTGCTAAAAGTCTACGCCGAAATTCGCGATTAACCCTCCTCGACGCCTTCACGCCGCAGGCAGCGCGCCCCTGGCGGCGGCATCGTCGCCTACCTTCTCGTCAGAACTCGACTTCAGGCGGGAGAGCAGCCCCGACAGGGCACGGAGATCGCTGCGGTTGAAGCCTTCCATCCATTCCTTGTTCCAGCGCTGCAATGCGACATCGGCGTGGATGAAGAGGTCGAGCCCCGCGGGCGACAGGTTCAACAGCCGGCGCCGGCGATCCCCTTCGGTCGGCAGCACCTCGATCAGGCCCTTCGCTTGCAGCCGCTTCACGATCTTCGACAGGTTCGAGCGCTCGACCAGAAGATCGACGACGATGGTGGTCTGGTAGAGCGGCTTTGCATCGCGCGCGATCGCCGATAGAACCGCGAATTCCTGCTGCGTGGTGCCGTAAGATCGAAGGATCCGGTCGCCGATTCTCTGCAGAAACGCCCCATATTTGAGAATATCCCTGACGACGCTGGTTCTAAGCTGATCCATCCCGGCAACTCTTTTTATGGCACGGCTGGTCTACTCTTCGTTGCAGAGGGATGCAACCGATGCCTGAGCCCAATCAGGCCGCTACCGATGCGTATCGTTTCCGCGGCCTTATTTCTCGACGAACTGGTTGGTCATAACGTCGGAAACCGTGGGCTTGTGCGGATAGTCGCCGGTGGCGGCAAGGATGTCGATCATACGCTGCCAGTCGGTTGCGCTGCTCCAGCCGAGAGGCCTGCCGCGCGTCGAGGGCGCGAACATTCGTGACGGAATGACCTCCCGCGAAAACTTTCCCATGACGTCGGCTGGCGGCACATTCTCGACATTGGCCGCGATGACCCGGCCGGCCTCCTGCGTCGCTTCCTCGGGCTGCTGCGCCATGTAGTCCCACGCCTTCTGCGTCGCCGTGACGAAGGCTTTCACGGTCTGGGGCTCCTTCTCGATCAGTGCGGTGCTGGCAACGACGCCATGTCCGATCAAGGGCAGATAGTCCGA
Source organism: uncultured Alphaproteobacteria bacterium (assembly GCA_963832575.1). Classification (GTDB taxonomy): domain Bacteria; phylum Pseudomonadota; class Alphaproteobacteria; order ATCC43930; family CGMCC-115725; genus DATJLY01. Next base: position 55,770 of record CAWHUT010000004.1, on the reverse strand, counting down.
GAGGACGACGGGCTTGATGATCTCGCCTGCAGCCTGGAAGCGTATGCTGTCGGTCGTCCCAACGAGATAGTTGCCGAGGATGTCGAAGTGCTTGGTGCCCCATTGTTGAAGTATCAACTGATAATTGCTGTTGATGAGCCTGACCTTGCTGGCATCGATGCCGGCGGCGTTGGCGAAGGTCGGCCACAACAGGTATTGCAGCGTGCCCGGCACGATGCCCATGGTGCGGCCCTCGAAGTCCTTCAGCGATTTGATCCCGGTGGAGGTGAAATAGGCCATCGCCGTGATGTCCTTCTGGAAATAGACGGCGACCATTTTCAAGGGGGCATTCTGCTTGGCGACGGCCTCGACCAGCGCGGAGGCGGCGATGTTGCCGAATTCCGCCTTGTTCGCCACCACGAGCTGAACCACGAGACTGGAGCCTCGGCTGCCGTGGATCGTGACATCGAGACCGTTATCGGCGTACCAACCGTGCGATTTCGCGAGCCAATAGGCGAAATGATGCGGCTGATCCGGCACCCAGTCGACGACGATGGTCACTTTGCGCAACGCCGCGGCGCGTGCGTCCTGCGGCAGGAAGGCGAGCGCCACGACAACGCTCAGTGTCAGGCGGAAGATCAAGCGCAGGCTCGGAATGATCATGGCAAGACCCCATCGGTCTGGCGTTGCGGAAGCGAATTGGGATAGCGCGGCCTGCGGCAAGGCCGGTCTGTCAGGTGCCGACATCGGTCATCTTCCTCAGCATGTGGGCCGGCACGAGCAGGTGCTCGACCAAGGCGACAGCCGCGAATACGAGCAAGCCGAGCAACGTCAGGTAGAGGATGCTGCCGAAGGCGGCCGCCGTCTCGGCCTGGCCGACTTGCACCTCCAGCAGATAGCCGAGCCCTCTATCGGCGCTGGCGAACTCGCCGACGACGGCGCCGATGGTGGCCAGCGTCGAGCCGATCTTGAGGCCGCCGAAGAAGACCGGCAGGGCGTTCGGCAGCCGCAGTCGGAAAAATGTCTGTAGTCCCGTCGCGCCCATCGAGCGGAAAAGGAAGATGCTTTCCTTCGAGGTCATTCCCAGTCCAACGATGGTGTTGATCACGATGGGAAAGAAGGCGATAAGCGCCGTCAGGACGATCTTCGGCATGACGCCGAAGCCGAACCAGATGATAAGGATCGGCGCGATCGCGACCTTCGGCATGACCTGCGTCGCGATGAGGACGGGATAGATGGCATTGCCCAGGAATTCCCAGGAGGCGACGATCGTCCCCAGAGTTGCGCCGACAACTGTCGCCGCGAGGAAGCCGATGACGACTTCCCAGGCCGTCGTCAGTCCGTTGCTCAAGAACATCGGCGCTTTCGCGATCATGACGGCCACGACCGTGGAAAGCTTGGGCAGAATGATGGAGGGGATGCCGAACGCGGACGCCGCAACTTCCCACAAGAGCAGCAGGAGAGCGGAAAATGCAATGGCCGGCAGATAGCTGCGATGCTTCACATCGTCTCTCTCGCGGGCAATTCTTCCAGCGACTTCCTGCGGCTGAAGAGGTTGTTGCGAATTCGTTTGACGCAGGAATTGAATTGCGGTGCCGTCACCATTTCCGGGTCGCGCGGTCGAGGCAGGTCGATCGTCACGATTTCGGAAACGCGGCCCGGCCGCGCCGTCATGATGAGGACACGATCCGACAGCATGACCGCTTCATTGATGTCGTGGGTGACGAACACCACGGTCTTCTTGTCGCCGAGCCAGACGTCCTGAAGAAGAAGCTGGTGCTCCTCGCGGCTCAATGCATCGAGCGCGCCGAAGGGCTCGTCCATGAGGAGCAAGGGTACATCGCAGACGAGCGCCCGGCAGAGCGCGGCGCGCTGCCGCATGCCGCCCGAAAGCTGATGCGGGTACGATTTCTCGAAGCCCTTGAGCCCGACCTTCTCCAGCAATTGATGCGCGTTATCGCGGTGGCGCGCATAGGGCAGACCCTTGATCGTCACCGGCAGCATCACATTGTCGATGATCGTGCGCCATTCGAGGAGCCCGTCACGCTGAAACACGATGCCGGCGTTGGTGTAGGGTCCGGCCAGCTTCGTCCCGTTGATGTGGATCTCGCCGGCCGAGGCCGGCAACAGGCCAGCCATGATATAAAGGAGCGTGCTCTTGCCGCATCCGCTCGGCCCGAGGATCGACAGAAATTCGTACGGATTGACCTCGAGTGACACGTGGTCGAGTGCGACGACGTTCTGGCCGGGCGTGCCGAAGTGAACGCTGAGATCGGTTACGGCAATGACCGGCCGCTCAGTCATCAAAGCACGTAGAATTTCATCTCTGTCTTGCCGAGCCTGCGGCCGCCGTTGGGCGCGACGACGACCGCGTCCCCGATTTGCAGTCCGTAGCGCCCGTCCTTGGTGCCCGCCATCGGCTGCAGCCCGACGACCATGCCCTCTTGCAGCACGACGCTGTCATCGGCTTCGGCCGCGGCACCGGTATGTGTGTCCGAAGGACCTTCGATCTGCTCCAGCCCCAACCCCTGCCATTGACTGCGGATCCAGGTGAAGCCCGCCTTGAGCATGGGCACGTTCATCGCCTGCGACGCCTCCTTGCAGGTGACGCCCGGCCGCATCGCTCTCAGGCCCGCGTGGTAGGATTCGACCGCGGCCTCGCACAGATCGAGATAAATCTGCTTTGGCTTGCCGAGGGAGACCGGCACCATCGCCTGCGACCAATAACCGGCGTATTTCGGCGAGATTTCCTGCAGAATCATATAGCCGGGCTCGAGCGTGCGGTCCGAGGGAAAGCGCAACGCGTGACGCGGCTCGCGATCGGCCTCGTACATGAGGAACATGGGGGATTCGCCGCCGGCCTTGAAGATGCTGCCGAGCATCTCGCCATAGACCTCGTAAGCCTTCACCCCAGGCTTGGCGGTCTTGAGCATGGCCTCGATGCCGACGTCGCAAAGCTGCGCCGACCGCTCGCAGAAAGCGATCTCTTCGGGACTCTTGATGATCCGGATGTCCTCCATCAGGCGGCTCGCCGGGATGAACGTCGCCTGCGGCAGAAGCTGCATGATGGTGTGGTGGATTTCGTAGGACATGACCTTGCCGGCGCCGGTCGTGCCCCCGATTCCGACGACGCCAATGCGGCCTTTCTCGAATCCCGCTTCTTTGACGCATTGGGCGGTCTTCTCGCCCCAATCGGGCGCGCCGAGGCGAATGTTGGTGACCCAGCTCTGGGCTTTCGGCCACCATTCGAGCTGGGTGGGCGACCACACCAGGATGATCGGGTCGCCCTCGCGCGGGAAGACGGCCATAGCCTCTTCACCATTGCCGCCGATCTGCGAAACGTAGCGGATATTGGCGATGCCGGAATCCCACTTCGAGGAGATGCCGCGGATGATGAGGCAGTCGAGGCCTTGTTCAGACATCTTGGCGCGGATGGCGCGCCAGCGGCGATCCCTTTCGGCCAGGGAAAGCTCGTGGATGCGGGTTTCTGCCATGCTGGCCTCCGATGCGAGGAATGGAGTGGCGCGAGCGCTGGTCCGGCGCGGGGTGCCTAGCTGCGCGGGATGTCGATCAACACGTCATTGCCCTCGACCCGGACCCGGTAGATGGTGATGCCCGTGACCGCCGGCAGCTTCTTGACGGCGCCAGTTTCCAGATCGAATTCGGCGCCGTGATAGCTGCACAAGAGCGTGTTGGCATCCCGCAACCGGCCGAATTCGAGCGGGAATTTCTCATGCGGACAATAGCGCTGGCACGCGTGATATTTGTCGCCCGACCGGATGACGATGCCCTCGAAGCCATCGGCCTTCACGACCTTGACGCGGCCGTCAGCGAGCTCGCCCACCGAACAAGCCTTCACCGTCGTGACGTCGCCGTCGGCAGCCATCGTCTTTCCCCCGCTTTGCACGTACCGAAAGATATCGCCGTTTCCATTGGCGCTCCGACGGGTGACGCCGGTGGCCGGCGGACTTACTTCAAAATCGCCTTGTTCACGACGACGTTGCCCGTGGTCTCCCAGATATGGGTGACGAGCGGCGGCGTGCGGTTGCACGGCGTATGCCCGATGCCACGCGGCAGATTGTAGAGCGCGCCCGGTGGAGCATGGAGATAGCCGAGTTCGGTATCCTGATCGCCGCCACCGAGATGCACGAATTCGAGTTCGTTCTTGCGGATATTGCGGTGATAAAAGGGGAGGGGGTCGGACCGCTTGGACACGGACCACTCAAGCACCGAGCAATCGAACAGGATGAAGGGAAGGCCCGGCATCGGCGCGACCGGAGAGTGCGCGGGAATGTCGTCGACGTCGATGCCATAGACGAATTGCGCGTCGCCGATGATCTCCGAGGTCGCGATCGGATCGAAATCGCGGACGAGATTGGCCGTCCATTCCGGCGTGACGATCTGCTCGATCCACTCGCCGTTCGCGACAAAAGATTTCCGCTCGCCCAGCGCGCTCGGCAGCTGCAAGGGAACCTTGGCGATCTTCACCGAGCGGTGAGGCGCTACGACTTCATCACATTCGATGATGAGCGCCACGAAGTCCGAGCTCTCGGGCAGCACGCGATAGGCGATGCCGCGGCCGATATAGATGGTTCGGCCGGTTGGCGCAGCAATGTCGCCGACCTCGGTCTGGATCGTCGCAGAGCCGGCATGAATGAAGAAAATCTCGTCGGCGCCGATATTGCGCCGCGCATAAGGCATCGGCTGCGCACGCCGCGTCATCTTCAGGCGGGCGCGATCCATCTCGGCAAGGAGCAGCGGTGCCTCCGCAGGATTGAACTGATCGGGTGTCTCGATCTTATGGAGATCGGTCAGCCAATACGGCACCGGGCCGGAAAAAGAACGGGCGGCGGCCGAGGGTACGCTCTTGATGAGCATCGCCTGCCGGTCGGGCGTGTCGACGCTTTCGAGGATGCGGTCAGATAGGGTCTCGCGTTTGAAACCGCCTTCCATGGTCCCACCCCTTCAAACGCGCCGATTTGGCAGCCGGCGACGCGAGGGAAACTTTAGGTTTGGTTATGTTTCCATGTCAACAGTGATGTTTCTATGTCAACAAATTCCACGATGATCGCAGGGCATCAAGCGGCGGAAGCTCTCCGAGCTCCAAGAATGGCACCCCGTGGTTGTCGCGACGGGAAAGCGGCTGCGAAGGCTGCCGATTGACGCCTCGGCATTGAAGCAGCTGTAGTAAACGGGATGCCTCCCGGGCATCGCTTCGCGCGAGCGCCGCAACCTTGGCTTCATATTCCTGCAGCAGCCCTGGGCCGCAGGAAATAGTGACCTATCCTATCCAGAAGGAACGAGGTGGTTTCGAATCGCGCCTCGCCCTCTGCCTTATCCGGGAGCGGGCATGGGCACGGCCCTCAAAGATGCCGTGCGACGCTCGTGCGGAAGGACTCGATGTGAGACTGCATCGCAGCGGCGGCCGCGGCAGGGTCGCGTCGGCGAACCGCATCGAGGATCGCCGCGTGCTGCTCCTGGAAGGAATTGTGGTGGTCCGGCGTGGTGAAGGAGATGAACCAGAACCGGAGCGACCGCTCGTTGAGCTTGCGCACGATCTGCGACAGCTCCTCGTTGCGGGCGGCGCTGGCCAGGACATGGTGGAAATTGCCGTCCAGCAGCATCATCTCCTGGGTGTCGCGATCGGAGATTGCCTTCTGAGCCTGGGCAAAGATCGCGCCGAGCTTTTCGATATGGGCGTCCTCCGCCCGCTCGGCAGCAAGCCGCGCGCAATAGGTCTCGTTGACCAGCCGCACTTCGACCATCTGAATGACTTCGTTCAAGCTCAGCGGTTTGACGATCACGCCCTTGCGCGGAATGACGTCGACCATGTTCTCGTGCATGAGGCGGTCCAGCGCCTGATGGACCGGCGTCCGGCCGACGCCAATGAGCGCCGCCACCTGAACTTCATTGATCGACTCGCCCGGACGAAACGCACAGGTCATGATGCGATGCTTGATCGCCTCGTAGGCGGTATCCCGCAGGGATCGCTCGCCCGACCGCCGCGGCGCGCCCGGCGCCGGGACCTTGCGGCGCGACGTGCGCACCGCCGCTTTGGGACGCTGTGTCATCGCATGTTCCCCCAGCCATCGCTCGTGCGGATGCGCGTCATTCTTCACACCTTGGACGTTTCGAAGACGGACGGATGGAATATCTCGTCCGGGCGAAGCTCGCGCGCGGCGAGCCCCTGCTCGTAAGAATAGCGCGCCAGAGTCTGTGATTTCGTGCTCGCATTCGGTGACGCCATAGCGCCAGTAGTCCTGGCCCATGAGCGCCTCGGCATCCTGTACCGTGGCTTCCGGCCAGGGCACCGTCATCCTTGTCGCCGCCATCTCCTTCAGCTCTCGGATCGCCAGCTTTTTCGCCTGGCAGAAGGCCTTGTAGATCGTGCCGGGCAGCCACGGATACTGCGCGACCAGATCCTTCTTGATCCCGACCACATGCATGATCGGGAAGATCCCGGTCCGGCGGTAATAGGCGCTTTCGACTTCGCGGTAATCGGGGAAAAGCAGGCCGATATTTGGCGCGCCGTTGGCGAAGCACGACAGCTCGCGCGCGCTGAAGACGGCGTCGAGCGTGCCCTCGACCAGCATTTTGTTCAAGGTTTCGGTCGGCGGAATGGGCTCAAGTTCGATGCCGGGCTTGAGCTGCAAGGGCGTGCGCTCGTCTCGTCCCGGCTCCTCCTGCCCGCCGGTCCGCCAGCGTATGTCCGACGGATCGACGCCGTACTCTTCCTTGAAGATTCCGCGCATCCAGACATTGGCGGTCTGCTGATATTCCGGCAGGCCCACGAGCCGGCCCTTGAGGTCGGCGGGGGCGCGAATGCCGCGATCGGTCCGAATGAAGATGGCGGAGTGGCGGAAGTGCCGCGAGACGAAGGCCGGAATGGCGATGTAAGGGCAGCCGACGCGCGAGGTCTGCATCAGATAGCTGTTGAAGGAAATCTCGGCGACGTCGAATTCGTGATAGCGGAAGGCGCGGAAGAACAGCTCTTCCGGCTCCAACGGGAGAAAGGTCACATCGCAGCCGTCGACGCGAACGCGGCCATCCATGATCGCTCGCGTGCGATCATAGAGGCCGCAGGCGATCGTGATCGGCACCAGTTTCGTCATAGTCGCGTCTCCCGCCGATAAAGATTTGAAGAACGATGCATCAGACCGTCCGCTGCGTCGGCTCGGCCAGCACGTCCGGAACCGGAACCTGATAGCAGAGCATGACCTCGCGGCGTTCCTTCGCCGAGCGCTGGATGCCCAGCGCCACCTCCAGCGTGGCCTTGCCCCAGCGGGCGGTATGAGGGCTTAGGCGCCCCGCGCGCAGTGCGGCCCAGAGCGCCTCGAGCGCGTCGCCCTGGCCCGGCCGTACCGGCCCCCGCGCAATCGGCACCTCGCGGGCGCCGTCCTTGTCGTAGATCATGAGGCCGTTCGGCGACAGGCGAACGTCGCCCTTCTCGCAGGTGGCGATGACGATGCCGAAATGCGGCTGATAGGGCTGCTCCAGCGGCAGGGCCCGCCCGCCATAGCCGAGATCATCATGCGCGGTCTCCTCGGCGAAGCTGCCGGCGGCGAAACGGCGGCGGGCGCGGCCATGCCGGTCGGGTTCCTTCGCGGTGCCGCCTTCGGCAATCCAATGATGGAACTCGTCGCTGTCGAAGAAGTCATAGGAATTATAGGTCAAGGAAGCCGTGGCGCCGCCTTTGAAGTCGAGGAACGCCGCGCAATGCCCGGGGCGGGCCGCGACGGCTCGAAGGCGCCGAGACTGGCCCGCACGCTGCGGGTCACGCCGCCCGCCAACAGACGCGCGATCTCGATCTGATGGGTGAGCTGGTTGAGGACGATGCCGCCGCCGCGCTCGGGATCGAATTCTTCGCGCGCATGCGCGCGATAGAGGAAATCGGTGTAGTTGAACGCCAAAATCATGCCGAGGCGGCCGAGCGTGCCGCCTTGTACGATGCGGTGCAACGCGCGGATGCTCGGATCGAAGGCGTGGGTATGCCCGACGATGAGCGGCAGGCCGCTGCTGTCTGCCGCCTCGATGACGGCGTCGCAGGCGGCGAGCGTCAGCGCCAGCGGCTTCTCCACGAGGACGGCCTTGCCATGGGACAGCGCCATGACCGCCTGTTCCGCATGCAGCTTGTGGGGCGAGGCGATGTAAATCGCCTCGACCGCCGCGTCGCGGCAGAGATCGCGGTAATCGTCATAGACGCGTGCGCCGAAGTCGCGCGCGAAGGCGTCGCGCGGCCGTTGCAAGGGATCGGCCGCGGCGCAGAGCGCGAAGTGCGGGTCCACGGAAGCCGCGCGAATCATGAAGGAGCCGGCGAGTCCCAACCCGGCAATTCCGAGCCGGATCGGACCTTGATCTCGGGGCGCGTTGTCGAATGTCATCGGCTCTCGCGGCGCTGACGCTCAAAGGAGCACACTGAGGGCTCCATCGAACAAGATGTTTTGATCGAGACGGACGAGCCGGCGCGCCAGGCGCCATTCGCCATCGACGCTCCTCAGCACGTCGGACCGCTCGCCGATATAGAAGCCGCCCCGCGGCAGATCCGGCCGGCCGCGGTAGACAAGGATGGACGAGGAGGCAACGATTTCGCCGGAACGCTCGCTGGCGACCGCATCGATATTCGTAACCAGGCGCCGCGTGAAGGACGGCGGATTTTCCGCCCGGGTCAGGCGCGGGCTGGAGATTTGTTCCACACGCGACGTGAGGCCACTTCGGGTCTCGTCGATAATGTCGTAGTCGCGTTCGCCAGCCCCGGCCTCGCGCACCACCCGTGCCGTCACGCGATAGTGGATATCCTCGGCGAGCAGGGCGAGCCACGCCGGATAGTCGTGGCGATCGAGCAGGCCGGCCTCGCGAACGAGGAACCGCTGAACCTGATAATACGCCTCGACGGACACGGGCGCGGCGGCAGAATCGGTCGTCATGACTGATTCTCGACTCTCTCCGTCGCCACTCACGCGTTGGACATCATCAACTGGTCCCATCGCCGCATAAATTCGAGCTGCGCGACTTCGGTATCGGGCGGCCGGAAGGCCCGCCCAGGCCATTTGTGATCCGTGGCGGGCGCGTCGAGGAAGGGCAGGGCGGTTTGAAAGATGAACGGAAGCTGCTGCGCTATTTTGTTGTCGCTCGCCTGGGTCGCGGACGCCCAGATCTCCATGTCGTCCTGCTCGAAGACCCCCGCGGCGCCGAAATTGCGAAAGCCTTTCCGCAGCACGGCGGACTTGTAGTCCGGCGACGCCTCGCGCTCGGCGAGAACCCAGCTCAGCACCTCCATCTCGGTGCCGCTGATCGGCTGCCAGAGGCGAAGGATGATGGCTTTCTCGGCCGGACCGGCCTGCGTTTCTATGAAGGACAGGTTCGGGAAGACGGTGCCGACGATGACGCGGAGGTGGTGCAGCATCTCCGTCTGATCGGGCTGGAGCGTCTGCGCGTAACAGGCTTCGAGTGCCGGGGGATGGGTCTGGTACGCATCGAGGGGAAGACCGGGCGCCAGATAGGTCAGCGTGCAGCCGTGACCATGATCGGTGACGATCTGGAAGCTGTTCTCGCCCGCGGTCGTGAAGCCCGCGCGCGCGGCCCTGACCGGATCAAGGGTCAGCGGCCCGGCGTGCGAGGTGAGGATGTGCTGGCTGTCGCCGACGAAATTCAAGGCGCCGACCTTCCAATTCGCCTTGGCGCGCCAGCGATGCGGCGGCGCCAGAACTTCCATCGACCGCGGCGTGCGCGACAAAAACGGCTCGAGATACCAGGCGAATTCACCGAGATAATCCAAGAGCGGAATGATCTCCGCGTTCCACGATCCGAAAACAAGTCCCTTGAAGATCTCGACCCGGGGGACCCGCATCAGGCCGAACGTCGTGAAATCGGTGTCCTTCGGAAAGTACCGATCGAAGGTCGTGGTGATGAGCCGTCCGTCCCGCGCATAGGTCCAGCCGTGATAGGGGCACACGAAATGACGGATGCTACCGGACTCGGCACGGCACAGCTTGGCGCCGCGGTGACGGCAGCTATTGAGGACCGCGTGGATGCTCCCATCGTCATGGCGCATGACCACGACGGGGGCGCGGCCAAGCATCCGGGACACATAATCGCCCGGCGCCGGAATCTCGCTCTCATGCGCGAGATAGAGCCACGTCCGGTCGAAGATCCGATCATGCTCGAGCCGGTGAATTTCGTCGGAAACGAAGATCTCGCGACTGACGAGCCCGCGCGCCGGATCGACCCATTTTATCGACGATGTATCCGTCATCGGCAGAGTCCTCAGAGTGAAATATCACTGCCTTCTCATAAGCTAATTCATGCACCGAGGGTTTGCAACGATCACACATGAGCGCCAATTGAAGCCCGTGCGGCGCCGGGCGGGCTGGCCCTTGTGGCCCATCGGACCGGCGGGTAGAAAAGGGTCCGCTCAGCTCGCACGGGAATAATGCCGCACATCGGCACCAAGCCATCCCCTGACCGGCGCCAGCGCGGGCGAAGCCCGGTCGCTTCGGCGCGCGGCGCCCAACTGCTTCGTGACGCCGCCTACGTCGTGATCAAGCATCGCGTCATGACCTGCGCCCTCAAGCCCGGGGAATATGTCAACGAGTTGCAGCTTGCGGCCACGCTGCGGATCGGCCGAACGCCCGTCCATCATGCGATCGACCGGTTGGCGTTCGAGCGGCTGGTTGAAATCATCCCGCACAAGGGCATCATCGGCAAGCCGCTACGGCTCAACGAGGCGCTCGAGATTATCGATATTCGCCTCGTAAACGAATGTTATTGCGCGCGGCTCGCTGCCGAACGCGCCAGCGAAAACGACATCGGCGCGCTGGACCAGATTTTGGCGCGGGCGAAGCTGTTCGGGGCAAGGCGCAATATCGAGCAGATGATGTTGTTGGATCGCGAATTCCATCTGCGTCTGGCGCGCGTCGGCGGGAACGCACTCTTCGAGGATCTGCTGCGCAACCTCATAGAGCGGTCGATGCGATTCTGGCACATCTCTCTGAACGCCCCCGGCCATCTCGAAGGCGTCGGCGATGAGCATTGTGCGATCCTCGACGCGCTGCGCCAGCGCGAGCCGGACGCTGCCGAACGCGCCATGCGGACCCATATCAAATCCTTTCGCGAGACTCTCTTGCAAAGCGTCGAGCAGGGGCGGGTGCCCTGACGGCCGTCAACTCAGATCCAATTCGGATTTGAAGAGATGCCAGAGATTGGCATAGGCTTCATCGAAACGGGGCTCCAGATAAATCTCGAAGACGTTGCGCGGACGGGCGAGGGGAACGTCATAGATCGCCTTGATGCGTCCCGGCCGGCTGGTCATGATGACGATGCGGTCCGAGAGGGTGATCGCCTCGACCAGATCGTGCGTTATGAACAGCATCGTATTTTCTTTTTGCCGCCACAGCTCCAGGAGCTTGTGGTGAAGCGTCATCCGCGTTTGTGCGTCGAGCGCGCCGAACGGCTCGTCGAGCAGGACGACGTCCGGCTCGTAGATCAGCGTCCGGGCGATGGACGCGCGCTTCTGCATGCCGCCCGAAAGCTGGGAGGGATAACAATCCTCGAATCCTTCGAGGCCCACCATCTGGAGCCAGTGCATCGCCCGCTCACGACGCGCTTTCTTTGCGACGCCGCGTACGGACAAGGGAAACTCGACATTGGCGAGCGTGGTCAGCCAGGGAAAGAGATTGCTGTCCTGCGTGACGTAGCCAACTTCGGTATTCAGCCCGGCGACGCGCCGGCCCTTATAGAGCACGTCGCCGTACGACGGGTTGATCATTCCGGCGGCAAGCCGCAGAAGCGTGGTCTTGCCGCAGCCGGAAGGACCGACGACGCTCGTGATCTGTTTCGCCGGCACATCGAGGGTCACGGTGTCGATCGCCAGGACGTCGCGGTCTTCGGCGGCGAAAGCGAGCTTCACATCGGCGAAGCGGAGCGAAGGTTGCTCACGCGGCGTCCGGCGGTTTTCGAGATCGACCGCCCTGGCTTCAGTCTCAACCTGCGGCGGCATAAAGCTCCCCTTCGGCGCGCAGTGCGCCGCGACCGCTTAGGCCAGAAACTTGTCGGTCCACATCACACCTTCGTCGGGCGAGGGATTGGACGCCACCATCTTCGTCTTCACCGCGACGTTGACGTTGTTCTGCCACATCGCCGCGGTCATCCGCGCGCCGGCCGGATAGCCGTTCTTGTCGCGCTCCAGCGCGTGCGCCACCGCTTTCGGATCGATCGCGGCGTTCTCCTTCTGGAGCATGTCGATGGCCGAGCCAAGGTCGGTGTGGAAGAGGTCGTTCGCCTGGCCGATCGTTCGGGCAATGCGCCGCACGGCTTCCGGCTGCTTTTGTGCGAAATCGGGCGTGACAACCAGAAGCGTATAGGGAAATTCACGGAACACCGGGATCTCGGCGCAGTTGATGAAGAGTTGACCAAAGCCTTCCTTCTCGATTTCGTCGGCTTCCGGCGAATCGCCGATCGTCATATCGACCTGGTTGGTCCGGAGGGCTGCCATACGCGAGGCGCCGAATCCTACCGCTAGGATCTTCATATCGGTTTCGGGATCGAGTTCCGGCGTTGCGCGCCAGGTACCGCGTATACTGCGCCGGACCGCCGCCGATGGTCGAAGCGCCGATGCGTGCCCCCTTGAAGGTACGAATCTTCTCCTCGAGCGAATTCGACGGCGACACTCCGACCTTGGCCAACCAGTCGTTTCGCGCCGTATATTGCGCGACAAGCGCGCCGGTGAAGGCGCCGACAGTCAGCGTCTTGATGCCCTTGTCCCAGCTGATCATCGGATCGGTCGATGCGACGCCGATAAAATCTACCTCATGATTGGTCAGCGCGGCGATTGATAGGGGGCCACCCTGCAATTGCTTCAGATCAACGGCGAGACCATTTTTTGCCCAGAGCCCCGCGCGGTTGGCTAGAAAGATCCCGGCAAAGGAAAGGCCCGGCGCGGCGTAGGCGCCGCGCACGGAGATCGCGCCGCTCGCTTGCGCGCGGACGCGGTGGTTCAGCGAAGGCACGAGAGAAACGCCCATGGCGGCCGCGGTTGCAGTTGAGCCCACGGCCCGCAAGAATGTCCGACGTTGCATCACGCTTTGCTCCCTGTTCCGATGCGCTTCCACGCCAAGCGCTTCCATCATTCGCCGCGCGATGCCCGGCGCGGAGAGGCTCTACAGTTGGACTGTCTGTCCTTCGGCCTTGCGCCACCGGATGATGTGACGCTCCAGCCAATTCAGGCCGCAGCTGGCGATGAAGACCATTGCAACGAGAATGATGATGCCCGCGAACAGCGCGGGCGCATCGTAGGTCTGCGACGCATAAAGGATGAAATAGCCGAGCCCTTCATTGGAGCCGATATACTCGCCGATCACCGCGCCGATCACCGCATAGGGTACCGCCGTCTTGAGGCCGAGGAAAATCTGGTCGGCCGCTCCCGGCAGAATGACCCGGACGATGGTGTGCGACCAGGATGCGCCCATGAGACGCGCCAAGCGGACGAACTCTTCGTTGGTCGCAAGCAGCCCGGAATAGGTATTGAAGAAAACGAGAAAGAAGCTGGAGAGGAAAACGACCGCCACCTTCGAGGCGATCCCCAGTCCGAGCCACACGATGAAGACGGGCGCAAGCGCGATCTTTGGCACGCTGTAAAAGCCCATGATATAGGGCTGCAGCGCGCGGGAGAGGAAAGCGGACCGCCCGAGGACGAAGCCCATCACGAGGCCGACCACGGCGCCGAGCGCATAACCGATGGCGACTTCGAGCAGAGTCACCCGGATGTGTCGATAGATTTCGCCCGAAGCGAACAGCTGATAGAGCTTGGCGGCGACGAGGCTGGGGCGGCTGAAATAAGGAAGCTCCTGATCCGACACGCCGAACTGCCATAGCGCCAGAAGGACGATCAGGATCGAGAGCTGCGTCGCCAGCAGCACTTTCGACCGACGACGACGACGACGCCTCGATATTGACGTCGTCGCGGCGGCGGTTTGGGGCTTGAGTTCAGCCAGCGCCATGTTTCCCGGCCCGATTACCGCCCAACGCCTTGCAAAAGAGATCTCATTGCGTCGCTTTCGCTTGGGCCGCTCCGCCCGGGGCCTCGTTCGTCACGCGGCCCCGGGCGCTTTGGCGTTCGCAGACGGCATAAGTCGCCGCCCATAAAGTCCGTCCGGCTCGATCTTAATCTCGAACACCGTGAGATGAAACCCGGGACAATTCACCCCTTTGCCGTCGGACAGCTTGAAGGTGAACACATGCATCGGGCAGCGGATCATCGTATCGTTCGCCACGATCTCCGCGTTCATCAACGTCGCCTGCATATGCGGGCACGTCCGCTGCACGCCGCGAAACCCGCTCTTGATCCGATAGACGATCATGCCCTCGCCGTCGAGGGTCGCGCGCGCCGGGAATTTGGCGCTTTCGGGATCGAGGCCCGCCAGAATGTGCCAAGCCTGCTCGGTCATCGGAACGCGCCTCACCGTTGCGCAGAGTCAACGGCCACGGTGTCAAGCAAGGCTTCCCGCCACGGCCGATGCGCGCTCGTGCGACGCCGGTCGCGTACCGATGACGTCCTGCAGTCGGGACAGCGCGAAGGATTTCTCCAGCCGCATCAGGAATAGCCCGATCTGCATGGTGAAAGGCTTCTCGATGAAGCAATTGTAGACTGCGAGCAGCGACGACCGCAGCGACAGATCATGGCCCTGCCGCACACGATGGAAGAGGTCCTGCAGCTCCAAAGCTTTCCCGATCTCGAGGCGCTCGCTGGCGCCGAGCGACCATTCCGTCCGCGCCAGCGCCGAGGCCAGCGAGCCGAGGAACGCTTTCTGCGGCGCCGTAAGCCGGCTCGCCGCCGCCGGGATATGCTCCTCGGCGATCTGCAGGAACCAGTTGCTCTCATCCTGGCCGCGCGCGAAGTCGACGTCGAAGCGGCGTCCGTTCTTGAACGCCGCGACCGGCGTGATCTGCCTCTCGGCCTTGCGCGACTTCATGTAGCAGTCGCTCAGTTCCACCTCGCCTGCATCGACGCGGAAGATCGTGATATCGGCCGGCAGTCCGGGCTTCAAGCTGCCGGCGCGGTCGGACAGTGACAAGGCCTGAGCGGGATTGCATGTGACGCGCTCGATCACCTGCTGAAGCGTCATGCCCAGGCGCATCATGACGGTCATCACGTTGGCGAGGGATTTCGCCGGTCGCACCACGTTGAACTGCTGCAGATCGGAGCTGATGGTGTAGGGGACCAGATCCTGCGCCCAGGCTTTTTCGGCCACATCCCACGAAAAATTGTAGCCACCGAAACCGATATCGAAGAGGACGCCGCGCCGCTCCGCGTCGCGGACCACGCCGAGAACCTTGCCGTCCTCGCCGATCACCTGTCCGAGATTGCCGTGATAGAGATGGGTGATCATGTCACCCTTTTCCGCCACCTTTAAGGCCTCCGGCGCCAGAAGATGCTCCGGCTTTTGCATCTGGAATTCGCCGATATGCATATAAAGCGGCAAGTTGAGAAGTTCGGCGAGACCCTTGGTGATCTTGAGCGTTCCGGGCCCGTAATCGCCGATCGCATTGCATTTGAGGTAGCGCAGGACGTCCCTGTGCTCCTTGGCGAAATCGACCCAGCGGGTGATCGGCACCTCGCCCAGGGTGCGAACGTCGCCCTCGATGTAGTTGAGCCCAAGCAGCCCCATGGGCCGGATGAACGGTCCGACATAGAGGCTCGTCTCGAGACCGGTCATGAGCGCCAGGAATTCGTCGATCGTGCCGATGCCGGGGCCGCCCGCCTCGACGAAGGTCGTGACACCCTGATAGACGCCGAGACTGTCCGGATCGGCGAAACCCAGCGTGCCATAGGCGTGGATGTGTAGGTCGATCCACCCGGGACTGAGATAATGGCCCGACCAATCGACGATCGGCGTTGCTGGCGTGATCTCTGCCGCACCGACCGATTCGATCTTCCCGCCGCTGACGACGACGTCGCTGATCCCATCGATTCCTTGGGCTGGATCGATGACATGGGCCCCCTTCAGCACGAAACGATCGGCACCGCCCATGACAGCCAACCCTCTTCTGAACCGAAACGAAGTAGCAGTGAAACATCACAGGCCGGCGGCTGTCAATCGCCAATCCGGCCTGTCTCCCGGCACGGTGGGCGAGCTCGGTCAGGCCCATGGGCGGCATGTTTCCGAGACGCGCAATGATCCGCCATTCCACCTGCGGCAATCCCAAAAGCCTGCGATAGCGCGCCGTCGCTCCGCGTGACCGGAGATTGGCCAGCAGCAGGATTTTGTGGTCGGCAACCTGCTCGATCCGCGGCGGCCGGCTGGCTTTTGATGGCCGTAGCACGACGAGCGCCGCCTGGCGTCTTGCCGTTGTGGTCATGGTTCGACCTCCCGGCGGAACGCCGTGCAACGCGACGGATCGACCTGAGCCGCGATCGCCACGCCAGGAGCGAGATCGGCCGACGGATATGCGAGCGCGCGCAAGCGCACGCCGCTCGGTTTTTCTGCGGCGGTGGGCCACGCCTAGGTCCGGAAATAGTTGCCCGCCTGGACCGTGACGGTGGCTTGGGTCGTGTCGAATACGACGCCGGCGGGGTCGCCTCCCTGCTGCACGAGCCGGATTTGCTCGCGCATGTAGCGGCGTAGCCGGACGATGCCGAGATCGGAGGAGGCGAGATTCTCTTCGGAATGGAGGCTGATCGGACCCTGGCCGACCTGCGCCTCCCAGTCACCGGGGAAGCGCTGATGCTCGGCCTCGCTGAGCTCGGACCAGATGCGGCCGTCATAGGCGCGGAATTCGCGCGGCGCGAAATCCTGCGGCACGCGCCCGGCATGGAAGAGACGGTAGTGCGTGTCATCGACGGGCAAGACCCAGCCGATGCGGCCGGCGGGCCCGGCCTTCATCTGCACGTCGGGAACGATGCGCACGTGCGGCAGCAGCACCTGGGTGATGCGGTCCATCTCGCGGCCGTCATCGAGCTTGCGATAGGCAACGTAGCGCATGCCGTGATCGGCCGCTTCCCACTTGACCTGCGGCATCACGCCGAACTCGGGCACGAACTGCACGCTGCTGAAGGTGGTGTGCAGGATCGGGAGATGGAACGGGTCCATCACGTTCTCCCAATCATTGAGCCAATTGGTCGGCACAATCTCGATGGTGTGGTCGCCGCCGCCGCCGGTCGAGGCACCGTCGGCGTGAATGCGCTCGCCTGGCTTCAGCGTCTCGAGGCAGTCATAGCGCGGCAGGGCCGGCTTCTTCTCCGGCGGGCCCATATAGGCGAAGACCAGCCCATAGCGTTCCTCGACGGGATACCAGGGCTGGCGCACGGTATGCCGGGCGCGGCCGCCGTCGGGCTCGCACGGTTGGTCGAGGCAATGCCCTTCGGCGTCGAAAAGCCAACCGTGATAGCAGCAGCGGAGACCTTCCTGCTCGACCCGGCCGTAATAGAGGGTCGTGCCGCGATGGGCGCAGCGTGGATAAAGGAGGCCGACGCGACCCTGTCTGTCACGGAACAGGATCAGATCCTCGCCCAGGACGCGGACCTTGAGCGGCCGTTCGCGGACGCGCGCGGAAAGCTCGACCGGATGCCAGTAGCGGCGCATGAACTCGCCGCACGGCGTTCCCTGTCCGACCTCGGTGATTTCGGCGTCGTGATGTTGCGGCTCACGCCGGTAGGCGCAACCACTGGATGCGGTCTTCTTCTCGATCGCGTCATTCATGCAAACCTCCCTCGCCGTGCGCGGGTCAGCGCGCCTGTCCCGAGACGATCTGGTTCACCTTGCCGATCAGCTCATCGCGCTTGTCGATTTCGTCGAGCCGATCCGAAATCACGGTCTCGCCGGACGAATAGATATGCTGTGCAATCGGATGGTCCGAGCCCTTGCGGTAATCGCCCTCGTGATTGGACACATAGGCCGCTTTCTTGGCCCTGGGCGTTGCTCCACGATCGTAAGGACCCGAGGAAACGCAAGATCATGGACTTTGTCAACGATCCCCGCGGCAGGACACTGGGCCCGGCGGACTGGGGGAAAATCACTGAGCGGCGCAGAAGTCGGGCGGCGAGGGGGAGAGAAAGAGCATGGCGAATGTTTACGGTGAGTCGCGCCCCAAGGAGGGGTGCCGAACCGTCGTCATGCCCTAAAATCGGTATTGAGCGTCGAGAAAAAAGCTCCGCCCGATATTGACTGGCGCCAACGACGTGGAGACGAACTCCACGTGATGATTATGGATGAGGTTGGAGCCGGTGAGCGACAGGAGCAGCGCCTGCGTAACATGCCAGCCGATACGGGCGTTGAGCTCCGTATAGTTGGGGACGACGGGATTGGGGAGGGCACCGACATTGCGCAGATCGAGATCGAGCGTCACGTCATGCGCAAAATCCATCGATGAATGGAGCCTGATCTGGTGCGTGGGATCATCGCCGGTATACCCAATGGTTTGATTGACGAGCGCCGGCACGACCGGCGCTTCGTACGGCGCCAAGATGCCGGGAGTGAGGGGAACGTTGTAGGTGAGATTTTCGTGCTGAACGTTAAATCCGGCGCTCAGTCGCCACCAGGTGTTGACTCTGTAATTGCCCCACACCTCGATGCCGTAACTGTCCCCTTCGGTGAAGTTTGTGAACTCAACGGGGAAAAACGTGGGCGTGAAGTCGATGCTCCTGAGCGACCTGTAATCGTTATAGTACGTCGAGACTGAAAGCGAGAGGCTCGATGTCGGCTGGGTGCGGTAGCCGAGCTCGTAGGCGGTGAGCTTTTCGGATTGGAAATCGGCGCCGCCGATGAGGAGCGGCGGCGGCCCGCCGCCCTGCGCGTCCCGATCGAAAGGCGTTGGCGAACGTACTGCCCGTGAGATCGCCGCCCACAGCAGGTTGGTATTGGTGATCTTCCACGAAGCGCGCAGGCTCGGCAGGGGCTCGACACCGACATACGCATCGTCCTCGAGTTTGATCCCCGCAATGACTTTGACGGTGTTGGTGATCGAAATCGTGTCCTCGACGAAAAGGTTGGCGTAATTCAGCGTACCCACGTTGGGACTGAACACGAGTCCGGGCTCACTGTAGGCCTCATACTGGTCGCTGCGTTCGCCTCCTCCCCAGACGATGGCGTTCCAGCTGTTCAAGGCGAAACTGTGCTGGATGTCGAGGTCGTAGGTATTGAGTTGGTCGCCGCCGCCGCCGCTGGGCACGAATCGGCGCTCGTTGTCATAATAGGCCTGAACCTGGAGGCTCGATCCGCCCTCGAAGGCGTGAGTCCATCGGGACAGCAGGTTGGCCCCGGAAATGGACTGCGTATCGATGCCCGCTTGCTGCTCTTCGCGGCCAGTGTATGTGTCGCCCTGCACCGTGACGAGATTTTCAGTCCGGTCCCAATCGAGCCGGAAGCCGCCCTGGGTTTTGTGCCAGGCGTCGGCCGCGGTGGTTCCCGTCGTGGTCTTGTCGTCGTCGGCCGAGAACCGGTCGCCATAGACACGGTAGGTGGTGTCCGCGTTCAGTCGTCCCCCATACTGGAGATCGCCCCTGCGGTCGAGATTGCCGCCGCCCAGGTCGGCCACGCCGCCTTGGGTGTCGCTCGATTTCGCGCGTGATGACGTTGATGACGCCATTGACGGCGTTCGCGCCCCAGAGTGTCCCTCCCGGCCCGCTGATCACCTCGATGCGGTCGATGTCCTCCGGCGGCACGAATTGCATGTCCCAGTACACGCCGGCGAAAATCGGCGTGTAGACCGAGCGGCCGTCGATCAGCACCAGCAGCTTGTCCGCGATCTGGCCGTTAAAGCCGCGCGCCGATATGGCATAGCTATTGGCATTGATCTGCGCCACCTGAAGGTTGGGCGCGAGGCGCAGCATCTCCGGAAGGGTGGTCGCTCCGGAGCGAATGATGTCGTCGTGGCTGATGACGTAGATCGCCGCCGCCGCGTCGCTCAGCGGCTCGGGGGACTTGGACACGGACGAGACTTCGATCTTCCCCAAATCCTCAATCGAAAGCCGCCCGATATCCTCGACTGATAGATCGTCCTGGGCGTGTGCCGCGATCGGGCCTAAAGCGAGCGATCCGAGAATCAGCGTCGCCATGGCCCGCTCGCGAGCCTGGAACCGTCCGGTCCTCACTGCTGCAGACCAAGGCAGGATCGTGCTTGCCTCGAGGCGGGTAAGGGCCGAAGCCTCGCACGCTTCGGCGCATGCCATCGCACATATCTGTTGTCGCGAACCCTCTGGCGTGCGGGCGCTTCGACAGCCGGAGATTGTCGCCGGGCATCCATGGTGCTTGGTATAGCCGGGGTTGGTTAACGCGAGATTTCAA
Source organism: uncultured Alphaproteobacteria bacterium (assembly GCA_963832575.1). Classification (GTDB taxonomy): domain Bacteria; phylum Pseudomonadota; class Alphaproteobacteria; order ATCC43930; family CGMCC-115725; genus DATJLY01. Next base: position 35,515 of record CAWHUT010000004.1, on the reverse strand, counting down.
CCCAGGGTTTTCGTCAAGAAATTCTCGACCGGCTTTCAGCGCAACGTCCATTCGTGATCGGCGGGTGAGCGACGAGGGGCCTCGCAGCCTGTTCCGGCTATCGCATCACGGATGCGACGGCGGATTGAGCTCCTTCCACAGATCCTTGACCTGCGGAATCGTGGCGAACTCCACGTTCGAAAGAACGCCGTTCTGTTTCTCGACACGGCGAATATAGACGTTCTGCACGATGTCGCGCGTCGCCGGATCGATCATGATCGGCCCCCGCGGACTGTCCGCGTCCTGCCAATTCTTCAGAATATCCATGGCCTGGTCGCCGGTGAACTTGCCGTGTGTCTGCTTGATCACATCGAAAACGGCCGCCATCCCGTCCCAGGCGAAGACGACATTGTAATTTGGCGGCGATGTGTTCCCGTATTCTTTCGTCCAGGCGGCAAGAAAAGCCGCGTTCGCAGGACGCTGCGCGACGGGCGAATAGACGCCCGCGCTGACCACGCCGAGGGTGACGTCGCCCATGCTCGCAAGCAGTTCGTCGGAAACCACATCCTGCGTCGTGACCAATCTGACCCCGGCATCCTTGAGGCCGAGGGTGGCCCACGCTTTCATCAGCGTGCTCGACTGCGCGCCGCCGGGCGTGAAGAGGAAAGCGACCTCCGGCTTTGCATCCTTCACCCGCTGCAGAAATGGGACGAAATCGAGGGTGGAAAGCGGCAGCCGCACCGATCCCACGATCGTGCCGCCGCCTGCCGTAAATGCCTTGGTGAAGCCGCCCTCGGCATCATATCCGGGGCTGTAGTCGCTGACGATCGTATAGGCTTTTTTCAGCCCCTGCTGCGCCGCCCATTGGCCCATGGGAGACGAGGTCTGCCACAACGTATCCGACACGCGCACGATATAAAGCGACATGCGGGTGATCGGGGAAGCGGCCGCGCTCATGATGATGAATGGAACCTTCGCCTCCGCGCTGATCGGGGCGATGGCGATGGCGTTTGGCGAATAGACGGCGCCCACCAGAAACTGCACATGCTCGCGCGTAACCAGCTCCTGCGCGAGGCGTTTGGCGACTTCAGGGTTGGGCCCGGTGTCGTCGCGCCGGATGATCTCCACTTTCACGCCGGGCGGCAGGTCGCCCTGGTGCTCTTTCACATAGAGGCTTATCCCCTTGTCGAGCTGCAGGCCGGGTTCGGAATTCGTACCGGAGAGCGTCAGGACCGCGCCGACTTTGAGCGTCTGCGCCGCGACGGAGGCCGCGGCGACCAGGAGCAAGGCGGCGGCGACAGCGGCCGGTTGCACGATTATCCGGGCCGCACGAAGGCTCTTCAGTGCCGCCATATCGTCGCTACTCCCCCGGTGATATTTATTGGCGCCGTGCGGCGACCGCAGCTCTCCGACACAGCCGGAATCGAAACTATCACCGTTTCAGCGGGGTGCCAACCCGCGCGGCGCGCCCTTCATCAGCTCTCCGGCACGAACTGGTTGGTGAAGTAGCTTTCGATGGGAAGCTTCTGCTTGAGGCCGCCATACTGGAACAGGATGTCTTGCGACTTCGCGATGACGTCGGGCGACATCCAGGCGAGCGGCTTGCCCTTGGCCCAGGCCGGGTCGAGCAGCGCGAACGACATGGTGAGCGTGCGCAGCTCCACCGGCCGCTCGAGCGTCGGCGAGCGCTTCAACAGCGAGTCGATCGCGCCGTTCGGATCCTTGCGCGCGGCGGCGAGCGTCTCTTCCATGGCGCCGACCATCTTGCGGACCAGCGCCGGATTCTTCTTGATCATGTTGTCGCTCGTGATGAGCGACAGGCCCGGCACGTTCACGCCCTCGTTGGCATAGGGCAGTGTCGAGACCTTGAGCCCCTTGCCCTCGAGGATGGAGACCATCAGGAAGTCGAAGGAGTCGATACCGTCGACCCGGCCGGTCAGGAGCGAGGTCATCTTGGCCGCCGGCTCCATGTTGATGAGCTCGACCTTGCCCTCGAGCCCGGCCTTCTTGATCAGCGCCGGCAGGATCTGCGACGAGGCGCCGCCGGCCGAGAAACCGATCTTCGCCGAGCCCATGTCCGCGAATCTCTTCCAGCCCTTGCTCGCCGGGAAGATGATGGCGAGCGCGCTCTGGCGCAGATAGCCGCCGACGATCTTGATCGGCATCCCCTGCGAGATGAGGCCCATGACCGCCGCGGTGTCGGCGGTCCCGAACATCACCGAGTCGTTGCCGACGGTTTGCGCGGTGACCGCAGAGCCCTTGCCCTCGAGCACTTCGAGGTCGATGCCAGCCTTTTCGAAGATGCCCTTGTCGATGCCGTAGTACCAGATGGCGTGATACCCGCTGTTGACCCAATCGAGACGGAGCGACACTTTCTCCGCCGCCGCGGCGGAAAATGCGCCGAGTGCGATCCCCGCCGCCACGGCAATAGCGCAGGCATGCGACAAGGAATCTATTGCGCCTTTTCAGCATGTTGGATCTCCCTGGTTTCTGTTGTCGGTCAATGCGGATGCGTCCGCTGCGAAGCGTGCCATGGAATAGCGATCCGCTCCAGCACCTCGACGAGATAGAAAAGCGCCATCGCCAGCGCCGACAGGACGACGAGCGTGGCGAAAAGCAGGGAGGTATTGAGATTGCCCGACGCCTGAACCAGCAGGTAGCCGAGCCCCTTATCGGAGCCGACGAACTCGCCGGTCAGGGCGCCCACCACGGCGAGCGACGACGCGACCTTGAGGCCGCCGAAGATCGCCGGCAGCGCATGGGGCAGACGCAGCTTGCAGAAGATGCGGTGCGGCGGCGCGCCCATCGACCGCGCGAGCTGGATCATCGCGGGGTCGATGCTGCGCAATCCGACAATCGTGTCGATCACGATCGGAAAGAAGGCGATGAGAAACGCGACCGCCACCTTGGGGGCGACGCCGAAGCCGAACCAGACGATGAAGAGCGGCGCCAGCGCGATCTTCGGGATGCTCTGCGTCGCCACCATCGGCGGATAGATCAGCCGCTCGAGCACGGGCGAGATCACGATCACCATCGCCAGCGGAATGGCGAACGCGGCCGCGACGATAAATCCGACGAGCACGGTCATCGGCCGTCCACCACGCCTGGCTCGCAAGGGTCACGAAATTCTTGGCCAAAGACGCGAATACCGGCCCCGGTCCCGGCAGAACATATTCCGGCATGGCCAAGATACGAACGACGAGTTCCCACACCGCAAACACGATCGCGAAGGAGCCGGCGGTCCACAGGAGCGGGCGGATGCGCGCGTACATGGCCTAGCCCCGGATGACCCCCATGTCCTGGAAGAGATGATTGACGCGGCGGATCGCCTCGATGAATACCGGGTGGTCGCGCGCGTCGAGCCGGCGCGGCCGCGGCAGGTCGATCTCGATCACTTCGCGCACGCGGCCGGGCCGCGGCGTCATGACGATGACGCGGTCCGACAGGAAGACCGCCTCCTCGATGCTGTGCGTGACGAAGACGACGGTCTTGCGTGAGGATTGCCAGATGTTTTGCAGGTCGATCTGGAGCTGCGCGCGGGTCAAGGCGTCGAGCGCGCCGAACGGCTCGTCCATCAGCAGCAGCGCGGGCTCGTGAATGAGCGCGCGGCAGATGGCGACCCGTTGTCGCATGCCGCCCGACAGCTCCCACGGATATTTCGCCTCGAAATCGCCGAGCCCTACCGAGGCGATGAGCGCCCGCGCGCGCTCGCGGTGCGGCTCGGGCCGCAGGCCCCGCATTTCGAACTGCACGAGGACGTTGCCGAGAACCGTGCGCCAATCGAGCAGGAGGTCGTTCTGAAAGACGATGCCGATATTGGTGTAGCGGAGCGCGGATCGGCCGCCCCTCGATGCGGACCTCGCCGCTCGACGGCAGGATCAGCCCGGCGATGATCGACAGAAGCGTGCTCTTGCCGCAGCCGCTCGGCCCCAACAGGGAGACGAACTCGCTTGCGCCGATGCCGAAATTGGCGCCGTCCACGGCGAGTGTGGTCGAACCGTCGCGCGTGTCGAAGATTCTCGAGACGCCGTCCACCTCAATGAAGGCCGTGCGCGTGGAATTCTCGACGCTGTTGACGGCCTGCAACATGGATCGCGGCGCCTGCGCTTCGGTAGGTTAGACCACGGGGATGATCTGCCCCTTCGCGGGGCAGGGTCAAGCGCGCAATGCCGCCGCGACCGCCATCGCCGCGACCAGGGCTGCCGGCCGCACGGGCGTTGCGAAAATCTCGAACCGGACGGGCCGCAGCGCATCGCACACCGCATTGGCGAGCACCACCGGCGGCGCGATCGCCCCACCTTCGCCGAGGCCCTTGACGCCCAGCGGATTCAGCGGCGACGGCGTTTGGCGATGCAGCACCTCGATCGGCGGCACGTCGGAGGCGGTCGGCATGAGATAGTCGGCGAGGGAGCCGGTGAGAAGCTGCGCCTGGTCGTCGAACGCGACCTCCTCCAGCAGGCCGCCACCCAACCCTTGGACGACGCCGCCCAGCACCTGGCCCTCGGCGAGCTCCGGATTGATCAGCACGCCGGCATCGTGGACGACGACATATTGGCGGATCGCCGGCACTCCCGTGGCGCGATCCAGCTCGACGATCGCGGCATGGACGGCATAGGACCAGGTGACGGTCGGCGGCTCGAAATAGGCGGTCGTCTCCAGCCCGGGCGTCACGCCGGGTGGCCGCCCGTGATCCCAGCCGGGCCGCGCTGCCTGGGCCACTTCCTTGAGCGTCATGCTCATGTGCGGCACGCCTCGGACCCCGACCCGTCCGCCGCGCAGCTCGAGATCCTCGACGCTGCATTCGAGCGCGTGCCCGGCGACGGCCATGACCTTGCGCCGCAGCTCATCGCTGCCGAGCACGATCGCCGACGAGGAATTGACGGCGCTACGGCTGGCAATCGTGCCGTAGCCCATGGCAATCGCCGCGGTGTCGGAAACGACGACCGTGACCTGATCCGGGGTGACGCCCCAGGCATCCGCCGCGACCTGGGCAAAGACCGTCTCGTGCCCCTGGCCCTGGGCGCAGGCGCCGGTCGCGACATAGATCGTGCCGGAGGGATCGATGCGGACGGTCGCACCCTCGAACGGCCCGGCGCCCGTGCCTTCGACATAGCAGCCGATGCCGAGACCGAGGAAGCGGCCCTGGCGCCACGCCTGCGCCTGCTCGCGCCGGAAGGCGGCAAGTCCGCCCAGCGCCTCGACCGCCTGGCGCAGCGCCGCCGGATAGTCGCCGCTGTCATAGACGATCGGGGCGCCGTCGCGGTAGGTGAGCCCAACGGCATAGGGAATCTTGTCCGCCGCGACCATGTTCCTGAGCCGCACCTCTACCGGATCGAGGTCGAGCGCGCGGGCGACGAGGTCCATGAGACGCTCGATCACGAACGCGGCCTCGGGCCGCCCGGCACCGCGATAGGGCGCGTTCGGCGTCTTGGTGGTCGCGACGATGGTGATCGTGGATTCGTAGTTTGGCACGTGATAGGGGCCAAGGAGATGCACTGCGGTATTGACGGGCGTGCCGACGCCGACCGGCATGTACGCCCCGGAATCCTTCAGCAACCGGTCGCGGATCGCCAGGATGCGGCCGTCGCCGTCGAAGGCGATCTCGGTCTCGTGCCGGTCGTCGCGGGCATGCGCGGAGTTGAGGAAGTGCTCGTGCCGGTCCTCGATCCACCGCACCGGTCGCAACAGCCGGCGCGCGATGTAGGGGATCAGGACGTCCTCGGGATAGACGTGCCCCTTGACGCCGAAACCGCCGCCGACATCGGGCGCGATGCAGCGCACCCGCGATTCCGGCAGATTGAGACGGGACGCGACCTCGCGGCGCACCCAATGCACCACCTGCGTCGACGACCAGATGGTCATCGCGTCGGCGGCGGCATCGTAGTGCGAGACGACGCCGCGGCATTCGATCGGCATTCCGCAATAGCGGTGATTGTCGAAGCGGTGGCTGAGCGTGCGCACGCCCGACGCGAGGACCGAGGCAGCATCACCCTTGCGCATCCGCAGCCAGGCGATGACGTTGCTGGACAGCGCCTCGTGCACCAAGGGCGCGGCCGGGTCGAGCGCCGCGTCGATGCTCGCCACCGGCGGGAGCGGTTCCAGCTCGACCTCGACCAGGGCGGCGGCATCCTCGGCGAGATAGCGATCCTCGGCGACCACCGCCGCGATCGGCTCGCCGACATGGCACACCTTGCCGGCCGCGAGGATCGGCTGGTCGGGAATGTTCATCTCGTGCTCGACGGCCTCGCGCCAGGCCTTGGGCGGCCGGTTCTGCATCCCCGGAATGGGCGGCAGATGCGGGCCGATATCGGCGCCCGTGAAGACCGCGACCACGCCCGGAAGCCCAAGCGCGCGCTCGGTCCGGATGGCACGGATGCGCGCATGCGCCACATCGCTTCGCACGAACGCGACATGCAGCATATCCGGCAGCCGAATGTCGGCAATGAAGCGGCCGATTCCGAGGAGAAGCCGCCGATCCTCGCGCCTTGGGACCGAGCGGCCGACATAGCGCGGCGCCTGCTGTTCCATCCGCCTCTCACTCTCCAAGACCAGCGATGCTACAGGCGTCGGTGCGGCTCCACAATCGATCGTGCAGCCGCCTTGCGATCGCCGGCCATCGTCCCTTATCATCCTGCGAGCCGGTCTCGGAAATGCAAGCATGAGCCGGAGGCGCCGTGAAGCCCGCGACATTCGATTATCACGCCCCCGCGACGCTCGACTCGGCGATCGCATTGCTGCTGCAATACAAGGGCGACGCGCGTCTTCTCGCGGGCGGGCAGAGCCTTCTGCCGATGATGAACTTCCGCATCGTCACGCCAGCCGCGATCGTCGATCTCAACCGCATTCCCGATCTCGCCTATATCCGCGTTGAGAACGCCACGGTGCGAATCGGCGCAATGACGCGCCACCGCGCGGTCGAGTTCTCGCCTGTGATTGCCGAGCGTCTGCCGCTTCTTGCGGAGGCGATCCGGCTCGTCGCGCATCTGCCCATCCGCTCGCGCGGCACGATCGGCGGCTCGCTCGCGCATGCCGACCCTGCGGCCGAGCTGCCGATGGTGCTGCAGGCCCTGGAGGGCGAGGTCGTGGCGCGCGGGCCCAAGGGCGAGCGCGTCGTCAAGGCGGCCGATCTTTTCGAGGGCATGCTGACCACCAGCCTCGCCGCCGACGAGGTCATCAGCGAAGTACGCTTCCCCGCGATGCCGGCGCGGGCCGGGTATGCGGTCGAGGAGTTCGCGCGAAGGCGCGGCGATTTCGCCATCGCTGCCGTGGCGGTCGTCATCGAACGCGACGGCGAGCGCTGCACCAAGGCGCGGATCGCGACGGCCGGCGTGGGCCCCGCCTCGATCCGTCTCGCCGCCGCGGAGGCCATCCTCGAGCGCGACGGCGTGACCGATGATGCGATCGATCGGGCGGCGGCGACAGCGGCGGAGCTGGTCTCGCCGCCCACCGACCAGCAAGGAACGGCCGCGTATCGCCGGCATCTGACACGCGTGCTGACAGAGCGCGCACTGCGCCGCGCCCGCGCCGCCCGCTGAGGGGAACCCGATGTCTCAATCGGTCGCGATCCGACTGACCGTCAACGGCGAGCCCTTCGAGGGACGCTGCGAGCCGCGCAAGCTGCTGGTTGATTTCCTGCGCGAGGATCTCGGCCTGACCGGCACGCATGTGGGCTGCGAGCACGGCGTGTGCGGCGCCTGCACCATCCACTTCAACGGCGAGTCCGCGCGCTCCTGCATCATGCTGGCGGTGCAGGCCGACGGCGCCGCGCTGCATACCATCGAGGGTCTCGCCACGGACGGCGCGTTCCACCCTCTGCAGCAGGCGTTCCACGAGAATCATGGCTTGCAATGTGGCTTCTGTACGCCCGGCATGCTGATGGTGGCGCTCGATTTCCTGCGCCTCAATCCGCAACCGACCGAGACGGAGATTCGCGAGGCGATCTCGGCGGTCCTCTGCCGCTGCACCGGCTATCGCGACATCGTCCGCTCGATCGCAGCGGCGGCCGAGACCATGCGCAAAAATGGTGGAGGAACGGGCTGATGGCGGAGCCCGCAGGCACGCCATTCATCGGCCGCCCGATGCTGCGGCGCGAGGATCGCCGGCTGCTGCTCGGGCAGGGCCAATATGTTGGCGATCTCGTGCTGCCGCGTATGCTGCATGCGGCGTTTGTGCGCAGCCCCATGGCGCATGCGCGCATCCGCTCGGTCGATCTCGCGCGCGCCGCCGCCGTGCCGGGTGTCGCCTACGTGCTGAGCGGCATCGAGCTGGCGCAGCTCCTGCCGCCGGTGCCCGACCATCAGGTGTCGCTGCCGAGCAAGTGGCGCACCACGGTGGAGCATCACATCCTCAATCCGCAGCAGGGGTTGCTCGCCGCCGACAAGGTGCGGCACGTCGGCGAGGCCTTTGCGGTTGTCGTGGCCGAGAGCCGCTATGCGGCCGAGGACGCGGCGGCCCTTGTCGAGGCGGAGTTCGAGCCGCTGCCGGCAGTGGTCGATCCCGAGGAGGCGCTCAAGCCCGGCTCGGCAATCGTGCACGAGCAGTTCGGCACCAACCTCATCGCCGAGATGGCTGTCGCCAAGGGCGATGCCGACGGCGCCCTGCGCCGCGCGCCGCACCGGTTGCAGCGCCGGTTCCATCATCACCGCTATGCGGCTCTGCCGATCGAATGCCGCGGTGTGGTCAGCGAATACGACGCGCGGACGCAATCCCTGACGATCTGGTCGTCCACGCAGGTGGTGCATTGGGTGCGGCGCGAGGTGGCGGCGACGCTGGGCATGGCCGAGGCGCGCGTGCGGTGCGTCGCGCTCGATGTCGGCGGCGGCTTCGGCATCAAGGGTCATGTCTACCCTGAGGATCTGCTGATTCCGTTCCTGGCGCGCAAGATCGGCCGGCCGGTGAAATGGATCGAGGACCGGCATGAGCATCTGATGTGCTCGTGCCATTCGCGCGACCAGATCCATGACCTCGAGATCGGCTTCGACGATGACGGGCGCATCCTCGCCTATCGCGACCGGTTCTTCGCCGATTGCGGCGCGTTCAACCCGATCGGCAGCGGCATTATCTACAATACCATCGCCCACCTCGCGGGCCCCTATCGCATCGAGAACTTCTCCGCCGAAGCCAGGCTCATCGTGACCAACAAGGTGCCGAACGCGCCTTATCGCGGCGCCGGGCGGCCCGAGGCGGCCTTGGCGACCGAGCGGGCGATGGATCTTGTCGCGGGAGCGCTCGGCATGGAGCCGGCCGAGGTGCGGCGCCGCAACATGGTCCGCCCCGACCAGATGCCTTACAATGTCGGCATCATCTATCGCGACGGCGAGCCGATCGTCTATGACGGCGGCGATTATCCGGCCGCGCTCGACAAGGCCTTGGCCGCGGTCGGCGGACTCGATGCGTTCCGTCAGCGCCAGAAGGCGGCGCGCGCGCAGGGGCGCTATCTCGGTATCGGGCTCGGCTGCTACACCGAGGGAACCGGCGCCGGTCCGTTCGAGGGCGCGATGGTTCGTATCGAAACCACGGGCAAGATTTATGTCGCCGGCGGCGCCTGTCCGCAGGGGCAGGGGATGGAGACGATCTTCGCCCAGATCGTCGCGGATACCTGGCAGGTCGATCCGGAGGACGTCGTCATCGCGCTCGCGGACACCGCGGCGATTCCGATGGGCTTCGGCACAGTGGCGAGCCGAAGCACCGTGACCTTGTCGGCGGCGATCCATCATGCGAGCGAGCGCCTGCGCGAGAAGACCTTCGCAATCGCCGCCAACCTGCTCGAATGCGGGCCGCAGGATCTCGAGCTGCGCAACGGGATGGTCGGGGTCATCGGCGTGCCCGACATGGCCGTGCCGCTCGGCAAGGTGGCGCGGGCGGCCCAGCCAGGCTGGGATCATGGCCGCCCCGCCGGCATCGATGCGGGTCTGGAGGACACGTATTACTGGGAGCCGCCGACCGTCACCTGGTCCTACGCGGCACACGCCGTCATCGTCGAGGTCGATATCGGCACCGGCGCGGTGCGGCTCGACCGCTATGCGGTCGCGCACGATTGCGGCGTGGTCGTGAACCCGATGCTGGTCGAAGGGCAGATCATTGGCGGCACGGTGCAGGGGATCGGCGGCGGCCTGTTCGAGCGCTTCGCCTATGACAAAGAGGGCCAGCTCCTGACGGGTTCGCTGATGGATTATCTGGCGCCGACCGCCAGCGACGTGCCGGACATCGCGCTCGTCCATCTGCATTCGCCGTCACCGCTCAACCCGCTCGGCGTCAAGGGGCTGGGCGAGGGCGGGGCCATCGCGCCGCCGGTGGCGATCGCCAACGCGGTCGGTGACGCCCTGGCGCCATTTGGCGCGGAATTCAACACGACGCCGGTTCTGCCGGAGCAGATCGTCACGATCGTGCAGCGCCCGACGGTGCGCGTCAAGCCTGCAGGAGCATCTCCATGAGCAAGACACAGCCTCGCGACAGGATGGATCCGGCGGTGGTCGGCATGCCGCTCGAGGCGATCCTCAAGAAATATGTCGCCCGCTTCGGCGAGCGCAAGCCCGATTGGCACGCCTTCGCCGACGCGGCGATCGACGGCTGGCGGCGGGCGCAGCACCGCTTCATTGGCAACACCAGCGGCAAGCCCGACGAGAACTTCATTCCCGCGGGCAACTTCACCCTCTCGATCATGGCCGTGCCGCCGGGGCAGGGCAACGCCGCGCACACCCACGAGGTCGAGGAAGTGTTCTTCGTGCTGAAGGGTTACCTCACCGTCTTCGTCGAGGACGAGACGGGACGCCACATCGAGACGGTGCTGGGGCCGTGGGATTGCGTCTCGTGCCCGGCCGGCGTCATCCACGGTTATCAGAACAACACGGTCGAGATGGTCTATCTCAACGTGATGGTCGGAAAGGGCAAGCCCGACCTCATGGGGTACACCGATCCCGACCTGTTCAAGCGCCGCGCCGAGCACATCGAGACGGCAAAGGCGAAGGAGGAGTGACGCCCGGAACGCGCCCGATCACTTCATTGGGCACTCCTGGTGATAGCGGTCGGCATCGTCCTTGATGATGATCCCGGCGCCCTGGAGGCGCGGCTTGCCGTCCGCACCGGCAACGACCTGGATACGATACATGTTCTCGATCGGAAGATTGTTGTTGCTGAAGCGAAGGGGCCCGCGTACCGACTCGAACTTGACCTTTTTCATCTCGGCGACCACCGCCTTGTGATCGCTCGCGTCGCCATGGCGCGCGCGGATGGCGGCGTCGAGCAGCATCACGCCGTCATAGGTCTGCGCGGCATATTGCGTCGGTGTCCGGTTGAACTTCTTCCGGAATGCGTCGACGAATTTGTGGTTTGCCGGAAGGTCCTGGGTCACGTCATAGACGCTGGCGAAATAGGTTCCCATGACCGCCGGGCCGAGCGCCGGCAGTGTCAGCTCGTCAATCATATTGATGGTGTAGAGGCGGATCTGTTTCGACAATTCCAGCGCCTGCCATTGCTTCATCATGGCGATGCTCATGGCGCCCGGAGCAAAGGCGACCACGGTCTCCGGCCGTGCGGCGCGGATTTCCGAAAGCTCCGCCTGAAAATCGGTCTGGCCCAGCTGGAACAAGATCTCGCCGACGACGTCGCCTTTGAAGTCCTCCTTGAAAAGGGAGACGACGTCCTTGCCGATCTGGTAGTTGGGCGCGACAACAAAGACGTTCTTCACCTTATCGGCGCGCAACAGCTCGGCGGTTGCCTCCGTGAACTGGTCGCTCTGCCAACTCGTCGAGATGAAATAGGGGCTGCAATCCTTGCCCGCGGGGACGTTGGAGCCGGCGTTGGTGTTGAGCAGGATGGTCTGCGATTTCACGATCGGGTCATAGATCGCGATCTGGACATTCGACCACACGATGCCGGCCACGATGTCGACCTTCGTCTCATGCAGCAGCTTGTCGATCGCGGTGACGGCGATTTCGGGCTTGGTCTGGTCGTCGACGACGCTCATCTCGACCGGCAGCCCGCCGATCTTGCCGCCGAGAAGATCCAGGCCGAGATCCCAACCGCGTTTCAGTTCCTCGCCGAGAATGGCGCCGCCGCCCGAAAGGGTTGTGACCAAACCGATCTTGAGCGTCTGCTCCGCTGCGGCGGAGGTTCCGCTCACGGCCAGCGCGCCACAAGCGGCAAGCGCCGCAAATTTCATTCGCATGTCGTCACACCCCCTCACTGTGCCGCAATTCTGTTGCAAGCAACGATTGTGCCGTCGTCGCACCGGTCTTCATGCCGTCGCCGCGACCGATCTCGGCTATTGTACTCGCGGTCGACTATGTGGTCCGGCCAGAGCCCGGTCAATAGGTAGCTGTATAGATCGTGGTGGTTCATCGACGATCTTCATCCGTGCGCGTCTCTGTCGCGGCGACCATGTTCTTGTTTGGTATGACGCAAAATCCCTTTACCTCGGCGACGCGCCTCTTATAGTGATTCCGTCGGGGGAGTAGTCGGATGACGAGCAAACGGCGACGGACGACGAGTGAATTTATTCAAACCGTCGCGCCTCGCTCGCTCGGGCCGGCGCTTTCCGCATGACCAGCCGCTGAAAGCCCTCTCGGCATGAGCCTAACCTTCGCGCTCGAACAGGCGCTCAACGGCCTGCAATACGGCGTCTTTCTCTTCCTGATGGCATCCGGCCTCACGCTCGTCTTCGGCATCATGAATGTCATCAATCTGGCGCATGGCTCGCTGTTCATGGCGGGCGCCTACGCGGCTGCCGTGATCTTCCGTTTCGCCGATTTGTTTCTGCTCGCCATGCTTCTGGCGCCGGTCGCCACCTTCATCATCGGCTATGCGGTGGAGTTCATCGTTCTGCGCCACATCTACGAGCGCGACCACATGGACCAGGTCCTGGTCACGTTCGGGCTGCTGCTCTTTGCCAACCGCGCGACGGTGAGTTTGTTCGGCAGCGCGAGCCAGCCGTTCGACATTCCTCCCGCGCTCGACTTCACGGTCAATATCCTGCCGGATACGCCCTATCCGGCTTTCCGGCTGGTCATCATCGGCGTTGGGCTTTTGGTGGCCGTCGGCATCTACGTGATCATCACGCGCACCAGGATCGGCGCCATGGTCCGCGCCGGCGCGAGCGACCGGGTCATGCTGTCGGCGTTGGGCATCGATGTTCGCCACCTCTACACCTGGATGTTCTGCATCAGCGCGGCGCTCGCAGGCCTCGCCGGGATGCTCGCGGGACCGCTCGTCTCGATCGAGCCGGGCATGGGCGATGAAATGCTCATCCTGGCATTCGTCGTCATCGTCATTGGCGGCATCGGTTCGATCCGCGGTGCCCTGATCGCTTCGATCGTCGTTGGGCTCGTCGAGATCGCCGGACGAACGACCTTCAAGGTCATGCTCGCTGGAACGATCGGCGCGACGGCGGCCCAGAGCGCCGCGCCGGCAATGGCCTCCATGTCGATCTATCTCTGCATGGTCGCCGTCCTGTTCGTGCGCCCGCAAGGCCTCTTCGCCGCGCGTCGAGGCTGAGATGGGGCCATGGGACCTCGTGCGATCGCCGCGGGGAGCGGCGGCGTTTGCCATCATGCTGATATTGGCGGTGCTGCCGCTCGGGGTTTCCGCGCAAGGCGGCGTCTTTCTCGTCGATTTCGGCACACGCGTCATGATCTTCGCGATCGCCGCGGTCAGCCTCGATTTCATCCTGGGCTACGGCGGCATGGTCAGTTTCGGCCATGCCGCCTATATCGGCATCGGCGGCTATGCCGTCGCGGTTCTGTCGTATTATGGAAATGAAAACGGCTGGGTTCAGTTCGCGGTGGCCGCTCTGGGCTCCGGTGTCGTGGCGGTGATCATCGGCGTGATTGCGCTCCGCACGAGCGGCGTCTATTTCATCATGATCACGCTGGGGCTGACGCAGATGCTCTATTACGTCGGCATCAGCCTGAGTCAGTTTGGCGGCGATGACGGTTTTCGCACGCGGCACAGCGTGTTCGCCCCGACCGTGACGCTCGGCAAGCCTTTGGCCCTCTATTACCTGTCATTTATAATTTTGCTTGTCGCGCTGCTGGGCTTGCACCGCGTGGTCTATTCTCGCTTCGGAACGGTGCTACGCGCGGCGAGTTCGAACGAGCGCCGCGCACGATCGCTCGGCGTCACGACGTTTCCCTACAAACTCGCGGCCTTTGCTCTCTCGGGTATGATCTGCGGTGTGGCCGGTGCGCTCTACGTCAACCTCACGGGCTTCATGACGCCCGATTACATGCACTGGATCCGCTCGGGCGACCTCTTGGTCATGCTTCTCATGGGCGGCCAGGGAACGCTGATCGGCGGCGTGGTCGGCGCCGCTCTGTTCCAGGGCATTGAGACCTTCCTGCCCGATTTCATCGAAAGGCTGGTGCCCGGCCAGGGACAGAACTGGCAAGCTCTGTTCGGGCCGTTCCTCATCCTTCTGGTGTTTTTCTTCAAGGGAGGCATCGTCAATGCGGTGCCGTTGCAATGGGCGCGCCGTCGATGAGTGCCGTGCTTCTTCAGGCCAAAGCCCTCACCAAGCGGTTCGGTGCGTTGGTGGCAACCGATCGGGTCGATCTTGCCATCGAAGACGGCGAGCTTCATGCCATCATCGGCCCGAACGGCGCGGGAAAGACGACGCTCGTCAGGCAGCTCGCGGGGGAACTGCGCGTCGACTCCGGAAGCATCGTTTTTGCCGGCAGCGATATCACCGGCCTTTCCGCTCCCAAGCGCGCCGCGCGTGGGCTTGGCCGTTCTTACCAGATCAGCAGCGTGTTCCTCGACTTCACCGCGCTCGAGAACGTGGCCTTTGCGGTGCAGGCGAGTGCGGGCCATTCCTTTCGTTTCTGGCGGGATGTCCGCAGCGACACGACCTTGTTGCATCCAGCGTTCGCCGTCCTGGACTCCCTCGGCCTCGTGGGACGCGCCGAGATGCGCGCCGCTCATCTCAGTCATGGCGAGCGGCGGCAGCTCGAGATCGGCATGGCGCTCGCCACGGGCGCGCGATTGCTGCTGCTCGACGAGCCGACGGCCGGCATGGGCCACGATGAATTCGGCCCGCATGGTCGAAATGATTCGCGGGCTCAAGCGTCGTCTGACAATCCAACTGATCGAGCATGACATGAACGCGGTGTTCTCGCTGGCCGACCGCATCACCGTTCTTGATTACGGTAAGGTCATTGCCAGCGGCACTCCGGATCAGGTCCGTGCCGATGCCGAGGTGAAGCGTGCCTATTTCGGCTGACGCAGCATGAGCCAACCGCTCCTTGACGTCGCGGGTCTGGAGACGGCCTACGGGCCGAGCCAGGTCCTGTTCGGCATGGCATTCGCCGTCGCCGCCGGCGAGGTGGTGACGCTCATCGGCCGCAACGGCATGGGCAAGACGACCACGGTGCGCTCGCTCTTCGGCATCGTCCGGGCCGCTCGGGGCACGATCCGCTTCGATGGCGACGAGCTCAAAGGCCTCATGCCGCACGAGGTGGCGCGCCGCGGCCTCGGCCTCGTTCCGGAGGGACGACGCATTTTCCCGAACCTTACCGTTGAGGAGAATTTGACCGTTGCCGCGGCGCGGCCTCGCGGCCCGGCCGACTGGACGCTGGCACGGGTGTTCGCGCTGTTTCCGTCGCTCGCTAGGCGCAGCCGCAACATGGGCAACGAGCTTTCCGGCGGCGAGCAGCAGATGGTCGCGATCGGCCGCGCCCTTATGACCAATCCCAAGCTCCTGGTTCTCGACGAGGCGACCGAGGGACTGGCACCGCTCATCCGGCAGGAGATCTGGCGCGTGCTCGATGAATTGCGCCGGCTCGGGCAATCGATTCTTCTGATCGACAAGGATATCGAGGCGCTGACACGCGTGGCCGACCGGCATTACATCGTTGAGAAGGGATGCGTCGTCTGGAGCGGCACATCGGATGAACTCGGCAACCAACCCTCTATCCGGCAGCGCTATCTCAACCTGTGACGGATACGCCGACCCTTGTTTCAGGGATGGCGCTTCCATATCATTCGGCAATCCCGCTTCCGCACATCCTGCCGACCGGAGCCAATGACATGGCCTGCATCCTGAAGAGCGCGCGCGTCATCGACGGAAGGGGCGATGTCTTCGACGATGTCTTTCTGGCGATCGAGGACGGCAAGATCCGCGAGATCGGAGCGAACCAGGAGTTGCCCGCGACGGCGCGTGTTCCGGTCATCGACCTTGCCGGCCGCACGGTAATGCCGGGATTCATTGATTGCCACGTGCATCTGTCGATGGATGGCGTCGCGGACGTGGCCGCCCAGGCGGCGCGCGACACCAAGACCGTGGGGGCGCTGCGCATGGCGCGCAACGCCGAGCGCACGCTGCGCGCGGGCATCACCACGGTGCGCGATTGCGGTGCGAAGAATCATGTCGATATCGAGTTTCGCCACGCGGTCGGGGAGGGGCTTCACGCGATGGCGCCGCGCATGCTGGTGTCGGGCATGCCGATCGCGATGACCGGCGGCCATTGCTGGCAGTTCGGACGCGAGGCCGACGGCCCCGACGAGGTGCGCCGCGCCGCCCGCGAGCAGATCAAGGCCGGGGCCGATTGCATCAAGATGATGGCAACGGGCGGCATCCTCACCGAGGGGACGGAAATCGGTTCGCCGCAACTCGGCGAAGGAGAAATGCGGGCGGCCGTCGAGGAGGCGCGGAACGCCGGCAAGCTCAGCGCGATCCACGCCCACGGCGCTACCGGGATCAAGAACGGCGTCCGCGCCGGCATCCATTCGGTCGAGCATGCCTATCTTCTCGACGACGAGGCGATCGAGCTGATGCTGAAGCACGGCACCTGGTTCGTTCCAACGGCCGCCGCGGTCGGTCTTGTCGTGCGGCACGGCACCGCCGCCGGCATCCCGGCTTCGGTCGTACGCAAGGCCCAATCGGCACTGGAGAGTCAGCGCATGACCTGCCGCAAGGCATGGAAGGCAGGAGTCAAGCTGGCGATGGGGACCGATGCCGGAACTCCCTACAACCGCCACGGCGAAAATCTTCAGGAACTGGCGACACTGACCGAGATAGGACTGAGCCCGATGGAGGCAATTGTGGTTTCAACGCGCCGCAGCGCCGAGCTTCTCGGCCTCGCCGATCGCATCGGTACGATCGAGACCGGCAAGGAAGCCGATCTCGTTGTCGTCGACGGTGATCCTCTGGCCGATATTGCGCTGCTGCGCGAGCCTGCGTCCATCGCCCTCGTATTCAAAGGCGGCAAGCTCGCCCATATCGGCAGCAGCCTAGAGGAGATCGCGCGGACTTTGCCTGGGGATGAGAGACTGTCATGACGGAACGGGCCGAGAAGATCTGGATGGATGGTACGCTGGTCGATTGGGACAATGCGCGCCCGCACCTTGTCAGCAACACGCTTCACTACGGCTTCGGCGTGTTCGAGGGCATCCGCTGCTATAAGACGCCGCGCGGACCGGCGGTCTTTCGTCTCGATGCGCATCTGCGGCGCCTGTTCAACTCGGCGGCCATCCTGGGCTTCGACATTCCCTATTCGCGCGATGCGCTCGCGCGCGCGACCTGCGAGACGATTGGCGCGAACGGCTTCGAGCAATGCTATATCCGCCCCATCGCCTATATCGGCGAGGGCGGCATGGGGTTGGACCCGACGGGCTGCACGATCAATGTCGCGATCGCCGTCTGGTTCTGGGGCGAGTATGTCGGCGACGGCGCGCTGCGCAACGGGGTCAAGGTCAAGACCTCATCCTACGCGCGCCATCACATCAACACGAACATGACCAAGGCCAAGGCGTGCGGCAACTACATGCTGTTTCAGATGGCGCGCAGCGAGGTCCGGCGGCTGGGTTATGACGAGGCGCTTCTCCTTGACACCCAAGGTCACGTGGCGGAGGGCTCGGTCGAGCATATTTTCCTGGTCCGCGACGGCGCCCTGGTCACGCCGCCGCTGACGCATCTCCTCGACGGCATCACGCGCGACACCGTCATCGTCCTGGCGCGCGAGGCGGGATTGGCCGTGCGAGAGGAGCTGTTCTCGCGCGACTACGTCTACACCGCCGACGAAGTGTTCTTCGCGGGAACCGGCGCCGAGGTGACGCCGGTCGTCGCGGTCGATGACCGGCAGATCGGCTCGGGTGCGCCGGGAGCGGTGACCCAGGCCATTCAGAAACTCTATTTCGATACCGTCTACGGGCGACGCCAGGACCACGAGGCGTGGCTGACTTTCGTTGCCGCGGCGCCGGCTCAACCGGTCCGCGCGCGGTCCTGATTTTCGGGGGAGGGGGCTCATGCCGAGCGTGCCGCAGGAAGAATACACGTCCCGGGTGGCGGCGGCGCGTCGCCTGATGCAGCAGCAGGGGATCGACGGATTGGTCGTGACCGATCCCGTGAACTACTATTATTTCAGCGGTCATGCGGTGCCGGGGTGGATGAAGTCGCGGCCGTCGATCTTCATCCTGCCGCTGTCAGGCGCGCCGGCGATCATCAATTGGAGCGGGCCGGGAATGTTTTCCCGAGTCTACAAGCGGCCCTATCCGTCCTGGGTCGAGGATCGCCGCATCTATCCCGAGATTCCCTTCAATTTCGAGACGCGGGTGGATTGGGGGATCAAGGACGTTCTGGTCGAGCGCGGCCTCGACGCGGCGACGCTCGGCATCGAGCTTGGCAAGGAGACCTGCCTCGCGATGCCGCTCGATGATTTTTTCCTTTTGCGCGAGCAGGTGCCGAAATCGCGCTTCGTCGATTCCGGCCCGGTCACGTGGGGCTGCCGCATGATCAAATCAGCCTGGGAGATCGAATGCTCGCGCCAAGCCTGCGCGATCGGCGGCGCGGCGTGGAAGCGCTGCCTCGATACCCTTCAGCTGGGCACCACCGGGGCGGAGATTCAAAAGATCATCCTCGGCCATTATCACGACGGCGGCGCCGATCTCAATTCGGAGCCGCCCATGGCGCTCGGCGCGACGGGGCCCGGCGGCACCTTCCAGAAGGGCGACATCCTCTATCTCGACGGCGGCTGCTCCTATATGGGCTACCGCATGGATTTCACGCGGCGCGCGGTCTTCGGCGAGCCGAGCGAGCGGCAACGCCAGGAGCACGATGGCATGTGGGACATCATGTTCAAGGTGATGGACCGCATGAAGCCGGGAGTGCCGACGAAAGAAATCTTCGCCTATTCGCAGTCGCTGCTCGCCAAGACGCCGTGGCACAATTACTCCGATCATCCGGCGAAGCGGATCGGACACGGCATCGGCCTGGAGACCGAGCCGCCGTCGCTCAATGCGTTCGATCCCTATCTCTTGCAGGAAGGAATGGTGATTACGCCCGAGCCCAAGATCGAAAGCCCCGACGGGCTCGTCAATCCCGAGGAGCACGTGGTGATCCGCAGCGATGGCTGCGAGATCCTCTCGACCAATCCGGATTGGCACCTCCGCGTCATCGCCTGACCGGACGGGGAGGGGCTGTCGCCATGGACATTCGCAAGGTCGAGCCGCGCTTTCTCTCGCTCGGCGACATCGAAGCCGTGGCAATGCCGCTGGCGGAAGTGCTCGAGATCGTCGAAGACACCTATCGCGCGGCGGGCCACGGCCACGTCGAAGTGCCGACCAAGATCGGCGTCCATCCCGATTATCCCCATAGCTTCCTGCATGCCATGCCGGCATGGGTATCGTCGCGCCGCGCGCTCGGGATGAAGTATATTTCGTACTATCCCGGCAACAGCGAACGCGGCCTGCCGGATTCGACGGGTATCATCATCCTCAACCACCCCGATCACGGCCTTCCCGTGGCGATCATGGAGGGCATGTGGATCACCTATGCGCGCACCGCGGCGTGCGCGGCGGTGATGGCAAAGTATTTCTCCCGGCCCGAGCCGACGCGGCTTGGCCTCATCGGTTGCGGTGGGCTCGGCACCTGGTCGCTGCGCATGCTGGGCCAGCTCTTTCCCAGCCTGAGCGAGGTGCACGTGTCATCGCGCACCGAAGCCTCGCGCGAGAAATTCGCCACCGACATGGCCAAGGCGGGTCCGTGGCATCTGCATCCCGTGCGACACCCGCGCGAAGCGGTGGAGGGCATGGACATCATCGTTTCATCGATCCCGCGGCCGCAGGCGCCCATCGTCGATGCCGCTTGCTGGAGCGAAGGGGCGCTCGCCATTCCGCTCGACGTGGTCGGCACCTGGGATCAGTCGTGCATGACGGCGACCGATCGGCTGGTAACGGACGATTACGGCGGCCTGGTAAAATACGCAGCCCGTGTCGATCCCAACCTTCGTTTGCCGGGCGCCTATACGGACATCGGCGCCGTCGCGGCGGGCATGGCGCCGGGCCGCGAGACAAGCACCGAGCGCGTGATGGCGATCCCGACCGGTGTCGCCAGCGTCGACATCACCCTCGCCTGGGTCATCTATGAACGCGCGCAGATGAAAGGCCTGGGCCGGACGCTCGCCCTCACCTGATTGGCCGGCCGGATAGCTTCTCTCAGTCGACGACGAACAGAATCCGCGCTCGGGAAGGGGGAGATGAACTCCGGCCCGTTGTCGCGCACGATGACGTGCTCTTCGGGATTGAGCAGTCCCTCGACCGTCTCGATCTTGGGCTCAGGCGTGATGCTCATGCCGGCTTCGATGACATGCGTGTCGAACCCGTTGATGTAGGGCGGCTCGTTCGTCAGGCCGATCCCGTGGCCGATGCGCTTGGACGGATGGTCGGAATAGTTGCACCAGTTCGTCTTCGCCATCAGCGACTGTGAATAGGCGAAGATGTCGGCCGTCGCGGCGCCGGGCTTTAGCCGGTCGGCCACCTTCAGCATGATCTCCCACATGCCGTTATGCTCGTCGCGCTGTCGATCAGTCGGCGGCCCGAACACGGCGCGGCGCGTGAAATCCATGCGATAGCCCATATAGGAGCAGCCGCCGTCGAGATAAAGAATGTCGCCCTTCTGAAAGGCGCCGCCCGCGCCGGTCGCGCCGAGCACGGTCGGCGGCCCGGAATTGAAATCGGCGCCGAGCGCGAAATAATAGGTCATGGCCTTGCGCTGGATTCGGCCTGCGTGATGCCGATATGGAGCTCGTCCAGGCAGCGCTTCCACGCCTTGCCCCCGATCTCGCAGGCCTTCTTGAGCTTTTCGATTTCCCAGGCGGATTTGACCATGCGGCACGGCCAGGTGACGGCGCCCGAGTTCGAGCCACCGCACGCCCGGCAAATCCTCGCGCAGCCGTTCGAAATCCATGAGCGACAGTCCGAGCTTGGGCTCGCTCATCTCGATGGCGATGTGACCGCGATCGAGCCCGCGCTCGCGAATCAAGTCCTTGATCCCCCAATCGACGCGCTCGTCGCGCGTGAAGGGCACTTCGGGATAGATCCGGCGGTCCTCGATCCAGTTGGGATAGGGCCGGTGGTAGAGCCGCGCGAAGATACCCGGCCCGCTCCAATCGATGACCGCAGGCTCGCCCTCGAGCGGCAGCAGAAAGATGGCCGGCCGGCCGCTCATGGAAATCGAAATTTTCTGGCCGGTGAAATAATAGAAATTGGTGGGGTCCGTCACGACCAGCCCGTCGACGCCGTTCTGCCGCATCAGAGCGCGCGCTTTCGTCATGCGTGCCGCGCATTCCTCTTTCGGCATGCTCATCCGCGTGCTCCTACCAAGCTCAGCCAGGGTTCAATATCCGACAGCGCATCCATCCTTGCGGTGATCGGACCCGGCGACATTGACGCCGTCCTGACGGCAGATGAGCTGGGCGCCGCCGAAGGCAAAGGATGCTTCCGGTGCCTCGCGCTAAATCAGATGGCCGCGGGCCTCGAGCCCTGCAACCAGATCGGGCGCCATGCCGGCCTCGAGCGAGACTTGTTTTCCGGCGACGATGCGCCAGCGCGGTGCGTCGGATGCGCTTTGCGGGTTTTGCCGGAAGAGGTGCGTGCGCGCGACAAGCTGCAAATGCCCCTGCGCCTGCATCGGCCCCCCCATCAGCCCGAAACTCATCGCCGGCGCGGCGCCCTGCATGGCAAAGCCGGGGATGATGGTGTGATAGGGCCGTTTTCGCGGCCCGACCTCGTTCGGATGGCCGGAGGCCAGCACGAACCCCATGCCGCGATTCTGCAGGCTGATGCCGGTGCCGGGCACGACCACGCCGGATCCGAAGCCTTCGTAGTTGGATTGGATGTAGGACACCATCATGCCCGACGCATCGGCTGCGGCGAGACAGACGGTGCCGCCGTGGCGCGGCGCGCCGGCGCCGAAATCGCCGGCCTTTTTCGGGTCAATCAGCGCCGCGCGCCCTGCCAGATAATCCTCACGCAACAAGGCGCGCGGATCGACGGCCATCGCGGCGGGCTCGCCGACGAAAGCCTCGGCGTCGGCGAGCCCGAGCTTCATCGCCTCGATCTGCAGGTGAATCGCATCGGGACTGTCGGGCGGATAGCGATCGACGCCGAGCCGGGCCAGGATGCCGAGCCCGATCAGCGTCGCAATGCCTTGGCTGTTGGGCGGAATTTCGTGCACCGTGAGGCCGGCGATCTCCTGGGATAGCGTGCCGCACCATTCGACGCGATGCTCGGCGAGATCGGCCATCGTCAGCGCGCCGCCGCACGCAGACGAAAACCGCGTCATTTCCTCCGCGAGACGACCTTCATAGAAGGATTTTCCCTCGCTCCGGGCGATCTCCTCGAGCGTCGCGGCAAGCGGCTGGTTGGTAAAAATTTCGCCCGCGCCGGGCGCCCGACCTCCGGGCAGGAATGCCGCGTCGAAGCCGGGCTGGCCGCGATATTTATCGGCGATGCGTGCCCAGAGTTCGGCGGTGATGGGACCGACCGGGAATCCGTCGCGCGCGTAGGCGATCGCCGGCGCAAACAAATCCGCAAACGGCAGCTTGCCGAACCGCCGGCTCAGCGTGACCCACGCGGAGACGGCACCGGGCACTGTGACGCTGTCCCAGCCCCGCCCCGGCATCGTCTTGGCACCGGCAAAGCGGGCCCGCGTCCAGCCGGCAGGCGAGCGGCCCGAGGCGTTGAGGCCGTGCAGCTCCCTGCCGTCCCACACAATCGCGAAGGCGTCGCTGCCGGCGCCGTTTGCCGTCGGCTCGAGCACGGTGAGCGCAATAGCGGCAGCGAGGCTGGCATCGACGGCATTGCCCCCGGCGAGCAGCATGCGCAGCCCCGCCTGTGCGGCCAGCGGCTGCGATGTCGCGACGACATTGCGCGCCAGCACGGGCGACCGCTGCGACGGGTAGGGAAATCGATAATCGAAGGATGCCACGCGTTACGCCCCCAGCGACACCGCGCCATCAGGCGATCGCGTCCGCCTCCGCCTTCGCCATGCGCGCGGCGTGGACACGGTGCAGGTTCGGCGCATTGACGGCGCCCCGCTCGCACTCGCGCCAGAAATTGCCCCAATGCGTCAGGTAATTGTCGATGCACCAGAACATGTCCTGCTGGAGCTCGGCCGTCTTGGCAAATTCGAGCACGGTCTTGAACCCGGTGGCGCTGTGCTCCTCGTCGCCTTCGATGTGGACGATCCAGGATTCCTGGTCCTCGTCATGGACGCCGTAATGCTCGCGCAGGCCTTCGCTGATGAGGCGCACCATCTCGGGCGCGTGCGATTCGCTGGCAATGCCTGAATTGCCGAGCGCGATGATGTAGTGCATCTCGCGCGCGACCTTGTAGCGGAAATCCGCCATGTCCTTGATGAGTTGCGGCACGGGATGCGCCTTCACCTCGTCTTCGGTCATGCCGGCGAACCGCACCGCGAAATCGAGCGCGAGTTGCGGGTGCGATGCGCTGCCGCAGCGCAACTCCGTGTCCTCGTCGATCAGCGTATCCATGATGCGCCGGCGCACAACCGGATCGGGGCAGCGCGAATGGATGGTGGAGATCACCTGCGGCGTCTCCTTGGTGAAATGATAAAACAGCACGCCGAGATAGGCGGCCTGCTCGATCGAGGCGCGGCCTTGGTGGATCGCCTGCACGATCGGATAGGTCGAATGCGCCCGCCCGTGAATGCGTTCTTCCATCGCGGCGCGGAATTCCTGGGGCGGCAGTGCGGTTGCCATGGATGTTCTCCTCATCGAGGGGCAGCGGCCGATCATATACCGAGAAATCTTTGGCATATGGACCGATCCGCGAGCAGCGCCGCAGACGGACCATGCCAAACCACCTTCCCCTTCTCCATAATGTAGTGCCGGTCCGCGAGCGCGGTCAACGCGTCGATGTTCTTGTCGATAACGAGGAGCGACAAGCCTTCGTCGCGAAGCATGGCGAGGCATTTCCAGATCTCCTCGCGGATCACGGGCGCGATGCCCTCTGTCGCCTCGTCGAGGATCAGGAGTTTCGGGTTCGTCATGAGGGCGCGGCCGATCGCCAGCATCTGTTGTTCGCCGCCGGAAAGCTGCACACCCATATTGCCCCGGCGCTCGGCGAGGCGCGGGAAGAGCGCGCAGATGCGTGCAACGCTCCAGGGGCTCGCGGCCCTGCGCCGGTTGGCGGCCGTCGCGACCAGATTCTCCACGACCGACAGATTGGGGAAGATCTGCCGCCCCTCCGGCACGAGGCC
Source organism: uncultured Alphaproteobacteria bacterium (assembly GCA_963832575.1). GTDB lineage: Bacteria > Pseudomonadota > Alphaproteobacteria > ATCC43930 > CGMCC-115725 > DATJLY01. Next base: position 11,046 of record CAWHUT010000004.1, on the reverse strand, counting down.
GATGCCGGCCCGCGCGATCCGATGCGGCGGCAGGTGTGTGATCTCGCGGCCGTCAAAGACGATGCGGCCGGCGCGCGCCGGCGTGAACCCCATGATCGAATGTACGGTCGTCGTCTTGCCCATGCCGTTTCGGCCCATCAGCGTCACCGCTTCGCCGGGGCCAAGACTCATCTCCATGCCGAATAGCGCCTGCTTCAGGTCGTAGAAGGTTTCGACTGCCGACAGCTCAAGCATCGGAGGGGAACGCCTTCTTCGCGTCCTTGCCGAGATAGGCAATGCGTACCTGCTCGTTTTCCCTTATCTGGGCAACGCTTCCCGAGGCGATCGAGCGGCCGTTGTCGAGGACGGTGACGCGATCGGCGAGCGAGAACACGACATCCATGTCGTGCTCGACAAGAAGGATGGTGTGCTGCGCGCGGATGCTGCGTAGCAATGATACAAGCTGTTGCGATTCGTTCGGTCCCATGCCGGAAGTCGGCTCGTCCATGAGCAGAAGCTTCGGCTCGCCGGCGAGCGCCATCGCGATCTCGAGCTGGCGGTGCTCGCCGTGCGACATGTCGGCGGCAATGGTTGCCTCTTTTGCCTCCAGCCCGACCTGACGCAGGGCCGCGCGGGCGCGCGCATTGATCTCGTCGTCTCTTTCGGCGGCGGCCCAGAAGCGGAAGCTATGGCCGCACCGGGCTTGCGCCGCGAGCGCGACGTTTTCCAACACGGAAAAGGTCGGGAAGATGCTGGTGATCTGGAACGAGCGCGCGAGGCCGAGGCGTGCGCGTTCGTGCGGCTTCAGGGCGGTGACGTCGCGCCCGTCAAACTGGATGCTGCCTGAGCTCGGGGCGATCTGTCCCGCGATCTGGGCAATGAAGGTCGTCTTGCCCGCGCCGTTCGGACCGATCAAGGCATGGATCTCGCCGCGCGTGACGACGAGATCGATATCATTGTTGGCAATAACCCCGCCAAAGCTCTTGGTGAGCTGCCGAACGTCGAGGAGCGCCTCACTCATGGCGCGGCCTCGGTGCGATGAGGGCATAGAGGCCGCCCGACGAGAAGATCACCACCACCAACAGCAGCGGCCCGAGGATCAGCATCCAATGTTTCGTATAGCTCGACAGGATTTCCTGCAGGAACAGGAACACGCCGGCGCCGAGGACCGGCCCTACCAGGGTGCCGACGCCGCCCAGGATCAGCATGATCAAGAGATCGCCCGACATGATCCAATGCAGCAGGTCGGGGCTCACATATTCGTTGAGGTTTGCGTCGAGCATGCCGGCAAGGCCCGCCAGTGCGCCCGCCACCACAAATCCCATGAGTTGATAGCGGTAGGTGTCATAGCCGAGCGACTGGACGCGAGGCTCGTTGTCCTTGATGCCGCGCAGAACGCGGCCGAACCGGGAGCGCACGAGGCGGCGGCTGCAAAAGAAGACGACGAGGAAGACAGCCATGACGAAATAGAAATATGTTACCGGGTTCTGGAGGTGAAGCACGAGCATATCGTTGCGCGACATCTTCAGCCCGTCATTGCCGCCATACATCACGAGCGCCGTGCTGAGGTAGTAGAGCATCTGCGCGAAGGCGAGGGTGATCATGATGAAATAGACGCCGCTCGTGCGCAGCGAGATCCCGCCGATGATCAAGGCAAAGAGTGCGGACAAGGCCATCGATGCAGGGATAGCGGCGAAGCCGGAATGGATGCCGTAGAATCCCAGGATGCCGGCGGCATAGGCACCGGCCCCAAAGAACGCCGCGTGGCCGAAACTCACCATGCCGCCATATCCCACGATCAGATCGAGGCTGATGGCGATGATGCCGAAGACCAGTACTTCTGTCGCGAAGCGGGTAAAATAGGGCTGTCCGAACACCGGCATCGCCGCCAGCGCCAGCAGCAGGATCAACGGAACGATGACGCGGCGACTGCCGAGGCGCCGCATCGCTCAGTTCCGGCCGGCGCTGCTGAAGAGCCCGTGGGGACGCCAATAGAGGACGGCCGTCATCAGCAGATAGCTCGTCATCGAGGCAGCTGCCGGCCCGACCGTGAATCCCAGCCATTGCGGCAGCAGGAACCGCCCCATCGTATCGACGAGCCCGACGAGGATCGCCGCGACGAAGGCGCCGGTGACGGAGCCTATACCGCCGATCACGATCACCACGAAGGCGACGATCAGCACGGAGTCGCCCATATTGACTTGCACCGCTATAAGTGGCGCCGTCATCATTCCGGCGAAGCCTGCCATCGCCGAGCTGAGCCCGAAGACGAGCGTGTAGAGAAGCCGCACGTCGATCCCGAGGCCGCTCAGCATGCGGCGATTGCTGGCGCCGGCGCGAATGAGCATACCGATCCGCGTGTGGACGATGAGGAGATAAAGCGCCGCCGCGACCGCCAGCCCCGCACCGGTAATGACAAGACGATAGACGGGATAAGTGGTGTCGCCGATGAGCGTGACCGAGCCTGACAGGAGATCGGGGATCGGCATGTAATGCGGCTCCGCCCCCCAGATCAGTGACACCAGATCGTTGAAGAACAGGATCAACCCGAATGTGCCGAGCACTTGATCGAAATGGCTGCGCTGATAGAGCGGTCGCAGTGCCAGGACATCGAGGACGACACCGAGTGCCATCGAGGCGACGACGCCGAGCACGATCGCCAGGATGAACGAGCCGGTCCAGTCGAGGATGGTCGCGGCGAAGAACGCGCCCATCATATAGAGCGCGCCATGTGCCAAATTGAGGAAGTTCATGATGCCGAAGATCAGCGAGAGCCCGGCCGCCATCAGGAACAGCATGACGCCGAGCTGCACCCCGTTCAGCAACTGCTCGATAAAAAGCGCAATGTCCATTCGCCGTCCCCTGCTCAGGCGCTTGACGGCAGCCCGCGCAATTCGCCATAGCATGACCGTCCGGCGGTTTTGAGCGGAAGCGGAAGGGCGCGACGGAATGAAGGCCCGCGATCTGTCACAGGCGATGACCGTCTTGCTGCGGCCGATGCCGGAGAATTATACGGGCAGCATTGGCGTCACGGTCTGTGTCAACGAGCGACCGCCGACCGGAATCATTACAATTTCGTGCGGGCCGCGCGGCGGCTTCGCTATTGCCGTGGCCCTTGAGCAGGAGCTGAGGCGGCGCGGCGTTCGGGCGCGTTTTGCCACGATCAAATGCCTGGGCCTGTGCGAGAAGGGGCCGAATGTCCGCCTCACGCCCAGCAATTCGTGGTTCCACGGCGTTCACGACGGCGATGTCGCGGCGATCGCCGATGCCGTCGAGGCACAATCGCGCGGCGGTCCAGCGGCAGCGCCGCACCCCTCGCATCTCAATTCGCCCTAAGCCGGTCGGCCATTTTCTCGGCGATCATGATGGTTGTGAGGTTGGTATTGGCACGAACTACATTCGGCATGACCGAGGCATCGATCACGCGCAGACGTTCGACGTCGCGGACGCGGCATTCCGGATCGACCACCGCCTGGGGATCGTCGGCCGCGCCCATCCGGCAGGTGCCGGCAGGATGGAAGAAGGGAATGGCGCGGCTTCGCAGCCAGTCGTGCATCCGGTCGGCGGCCCCGACGAGATCGTCAAGGTCGGCGCCGGGACTGATGGCCGTGCGCAATAGCCAGCGCCGGTAGCGAGCCGGCCCTTCGAGGAGCAGCATCGCCATCGCCGCGCGTAGCCGGTTCAGCGCGGAATAGCGGTTGAGATTGCGCACGCGCTCCGTGTAGCTCGACGGAAAGACATCATTCACCACCGCCTGAACCGAAGGATGGCGATAAAGCTCGTGTGCCAGCCTGACGCCGCTGGCCAGGCGCGTCAGATCGCGCGCGTCGTCGAGGAGATTGAATTCAACGCGCGGCTCGCGCTGCGGATCGGCGCTCTCGATCGCGACGCTGCCGCGCGAGTAGGGTTTGTAAACGCAGACCGTCAGGGCGCCCAACGCGCTTCCCAACGAATGCCAAGACGTCTTGTTGGTGACGGAGACATACATGTCCGACGGCGCGCAGCCCGGCACGCCGGAATCGTAGCGTAGTGCGAGGTCCGATGCGCCCCGCATCGCGCGCGGCTGGCGCGCCCGGCGCCTGATGTGGGCTGCGACGGAGACACAAGGGTGGTCTTGGAGATTGCGCCCGACGCCGGGAATATCCGCGACGATCGGGATGCCGTGCGGACGCAGCAACGGCGCCGGCCCGATACCGGCGCGCTGCAAAATCGCCGGCGAATGAAGCGCACCGGCCGAGATAACGATCTCGCCGCCGCGGAATTCCTCGTCGTGTCCGTCGCGTCGGATCCGCACACCGGTCGCGCGGCGACCGTCGATGACCAGAGCGGTGACGAAGCTGTCGCACAGGATGCGCAAATTGGGCCGCCGGCGCGCCTCCCTATCGAGATATCCCATCGCCGCGGAACTGCGTTTTTGGGGGCTGCTGCTCATCGGCAGGGCGCAGAAGCCGTTGCTGAGAGCACCGTTCATGTCCGCGACATAGTGCCAACCGCGTGAAGCTGCCGCTGCCGCGATCGCCTGGCAGAAGCCGGGCCAATCCTCGCGTCGATGGCGACGCACGGTGATGGGGCCGCCTGCGCCATGCCGGTCGTCGGCGAAATCGAGATCGGTCTCGAGCTTGCGGTAATAGGGAAGGACGTCGTCGAAGGACCAGCCGACAGCGCCCGCCTCGACCCATTCGGCGAAATCGCCGGGCACCCCGCGCAGCGCGATCATGGCATTGATGCTCGATCCGCCGCCCATGATGCGCGCCTGCTCGTAGCGGCGCGGCGCCACGCCCGGCGCCGCCGACCCGAAATACACCGCAAGCTCAGGCCAGAAATTCTTGGCGTGGCAGAACGACGTGTAATAAGTGTCGGCGATATCCCAGGGTTCGCGACCGGGCGGCGTGTCGGGTCCGGCCTCGATCGACAGTACCGAGCGCCGGCCATCCTCGCTCAGGCGTCCGGCGAGTGTCGCTCCGGCCGAACCGGCCCCAACGATGATGTAGTCGTACAACTCCATGTCATAAGATCGCGGCTGCCCCTTATCTGAGGCCTCAATGCACCATGTGGCAGCTCTGGTAGAAGCTGTCCTTGTGATTGGTAAAAACCTTGCCGACGATTTCGTGCTGCAGGACGCCGTTCTTCCTTACGACGCGCGCGGCATAGAAATCCTCGATCGGGAAATGGTTGGTGTTGAACGCGAAGTTGCCGCGCACCGAATGGAACGGCGCCTTCTCGAGCGCTGCGACCACCGCCTTCTTGTCGCCGATCTCGCCGTGCACGGCTCTCACCGCACCGTCCAGCGCCATGATCGAATCGTAGACGAATGCGGCGTAGAAGACGGGGTTGCGGCCATAGTCCTTTTTGAAATCGGCGACGAACTTCTTGTTCTGCGGATTGTCGAGCGAGGCGAACCACGTGTTCCCGAGAATGACATTCTTGGTCACGACGTCGCCCAAGGCGGGGAAGCTCTGCTCGTCCGCGAGCCAGCTTCCGGAGAACAGCTTGATCTTGCCGATAAGCCCGGCGTTGGCGAATTGCTTGACGAAGCCGACGCCGCCGGCCCCCGGCAGAAAAACATAGACCGCATCCGGCTTGGCGGCGCGAATCGAGGCGATCTCGGCGGCATAGTCCACCTGCTCGATCGGTACGAAAGCCTCGCCCGCCACTTTGCCCTTGTAATAGGCCTTGGCGCCCGCGACGTATTCCTTGCCGGTAATGTAGTTCTGCGCGATGAAGAACGCGCTTTTCACGCCGGCATCGGTCATCGACTGGCCGACGGCTTCACTCGGCGTGTTGTTTTGCCAGGAGGCGACGAACAAATTGGGATTGCAATCGGCGCCGGCGAGCTGCTCGGGGCCGGCGATGCCGCTGATGATGATGGTGCCGGTGGCCGTCACCGGCTTCGCATAGGCCAGAAGCTGGTTCGAGAGCTGGCCGCCGACAAGGAAATCGATGTGATCCTTCTCGGTCAGCCGGGTCGTCGCCTCAAGCGCCGTCTCCGGCGTCATTTGCGCGTCTTCCTTGAACACCTCGACGGGAATGCCGCCGATCTTGTTGCCCAGCGTCTTGAGGGCAAGATCGGCGCCCATATATTGCTCTTGGCCGAGGACGGCGATCGGTCCGCTGACCGTGCTGATCACGCCGAGGCGGATCTTGTCGGGCGGGGTTGCGCGCGCCGGACCCGTGAGGACCGCAGCGACGGCCGCCGCGATGAGCAATGTGGTTGCTTTCATGGACCGAAACTCCCGTCCTGTGTCGCGTGAAGCAGTCTAGCTGCCGTTCTCTTGCTTGATCAGCGCATCGACGATGCGTCGCGCAGCGATCGCGCCGGCATCGACGTTGAAATTTAGCCAGCGGTTTGCAGCGCCCCGCTCTTCGATCATGGCCTGCTGCGCCTCGAGCACGACGATATCCTCGGAAAATGCCGTGAGGCTGCCTTTGTGGAACATCGCGGTCACGTCGGGATCGGGCGCGAAGTTGCGCGGCACCGACCAGAAATGGTGACACTCCCGCTCGCTTGCTGGTGTGATGCCGTTGACAACGCGATACTCAAGCGCCGCGTCCGGATCGTTATTGCCGTAAGGCGTCGAACGCGAGGCGATGACAATGTGCGACGGCGGCGTGAAGCGGATTTTCTGGCTGCGGTCGATATTGCCGGGAAAGCTGCGCAGCTTCTGATAGAGGGGCGGCGGCGGGCAGTTCTCCATCAGCCGATCCACCCTGACACTTTCGCCCTCGACCGTCGTGTCGACCGGCGCTTCGGCCACAGCGTCGTTGCCGATCGTGCTGCGGTGGACGAAGGTCTCGTGCGACAGGTCGAGCAGATTATCGACCAGGAGCTGATAGTGGCATTTGATGTCGAAATGTCCGCCGGTATAGGTCCAGGCGGGATCGTCATTCCAATGCATGTCGGGAATGAGCGCCGGGTCGGCGCGCGCGGGGTCGCCCATCCAAATCCACACCCAACGCCATTTTTCGACGAGGCGATAGGTCTTCACGCGCCATTGCGGCGGGATCTGCGGCTGCGCCGGAATGCGTACACACGCACCGGCGGGCTCGAACTCGAGCCCGTGATAGCCGCAGCGCAGCCGATCACCGACCAGCTCGCCCATCGACAGCGGCATGCTGCGGTGCGGGCACACATCCTGCATCGCCACCGGCAGCCCGGCCTCGGTGCGATACATCACCACCCGCTCGCCGAGGAGGCGGCGCGGCAACGGCCTGCGCCCGAGCTCTTCGCCCGTCGCCGCCACGTACCAGCAATTCTGCAAGAACATTTCAGCGTCGCCCGCATCGTCTTGATGCCATTGCATTGACTATGTGGCCGGCGCAAAAGAGGGTCAACGAGAATTGAGCCTGGCCGCGCGATGCGATGACTGGCGGCATTCTCGGAATACAAAGCGCCGGCAGCTATGTGATGATGTTCAAATCGGCGCGCTTAAACGCCAGAGGTGGACTTTTACGTCACGTAGCCGGCAGCGACAGTGAGTCTCGACAGTTTGCTATGTTCCAGGCGCGTCAGCGGCGGTTTGCGGGCCCGACTGGCTGAAGATGGCGGCGACTTTCGCCCGCATATGCTGACCGGGCGTCGTCGCCGGATAGCGCGCCGGCCGTTCGGGGCTCGCGCAGTTCGGCAGGCATTCGATCACCGCGTGTTCGTTCGGGTGGTGGAAGAACACGATCGACACCCGTCGCGACGACGCACCGACCTCGCGCGGCGGATTGACGACGCGGTGAATGGTCGAGCGCCACCGATCGTTCGTCCAGCGCGCCATCAGGTCGCCGAGATTGACGACATAGCAGTCGGGTTCCGGCGGCGCGATGTCGAGCCACTGTCCGTCGCCTGTCTGAATCTGCAACCCGCCCGGCTTGTCCTCGGCGAGGAGCAAGGTCAGCGTGCCGAAATCGGTATGCGCGCTCGCGCGCAACTGGGAGGGGAGCGGCGGCACAGGTTGCTCGGGATAGTTGGCGATGCTGAGCTGCGAGATGCAGCGGTCGATGAAGGGCCGGAAATACCGCTCGGGCAGGCCCAGCGCCTCGGCGGCGAGATCGAGTACCCGGCCCGACAGATCCGCCATGGCGCGATAATAGGCGGTGAAAACCTCCTCCATCTCGGGGAGCGAGGCGGACCACCGGTTCGGCTCGAAGCAGTCCACAGGCACGACGTCCGGCGGGTAATCCGGCGGCCCCATGAGGAATGTCTCGCGAAGGTCGGGCGGAGCCTCATTGCCCGCCGACAGGGCAAGGCTGCCTGCACGCACGCCGCGATAGCCTCGGTTCGAGTTCGGCTGGACGGCGACTTTCAGCTTCTCGGCCACGGGAAGGTCGAAGAGCCGGTAGCAAACCGCCCGCATCCGCTGCAGGAGGTCCGGCGGAACGCCGTGCCCCTGCAACATGAAGAAACCGATCTCTTCGCAGTTTCGCGCAAGCTCGGCTGAGTTTGCCGCGCGGTCGCGGGCGGAAAGATCGATGATCGGCAGCGATCTCATGGCAAGCCTCGAACGATGCTGGCGATCTGGGTCACCACGGCCGACCCTGGACCGGAATTCCGACATAATCTTGCTCGGCAATGTATCACAATTTGCCTTTTCTCGGGGCAATCCGCGGCCCCAGCGTGAGCGAACATAAATTCCTGAGCAAAGACAAATTATTGTGCGCCGCGAGCCGGGCAGGTGGCCGGAGCCCCGACTACCCTCGTTTCGTCGCGCGGCGTCCGCGCGCGACGGCAGGGGAGGTCGACCACACCAATGCTGCGGCGGGAACAGCGGGCTCGCCTGTGACGGATGACGGCTCGCCGCCTACCGCGGGACCGCGCTCCGCGCTGGGCTGGTCGGTCCGTCGGACGCGATTGCACGTCAAGATAGTCTCGGGACAAGGAGGGACACGCGATGCGCAGGATAATACCGGCGGCCCTGTCGGCGGCGTTGATCGCCGGATTGCCGCTTTCTGCAAGTCGGGCTCAGGACGCCTACCGAATAGGCATCACCGCCGCCTTGACGGGCGCCGCCGCGAGTTCGCAAGGCCCGATCATCGAGGCGCTGCGCGTCTATGTGGACCGCGTCAACGCCGCGGGCGGCATCCACGGCCATCCGATCCGGCTCCTTCTCGAGGACGATCAGGGCGATGCCTCCAGGGCCGCGGCCAACGTGACGAAGCTTCTCAACGAGAACATCGTTCTGCTCGGCAATTCCAGCCTCTCCAACACCTATCCGCCCGTCGTCGCGCAGATCAGGGCGGCCAAGATGCCGCTGTGGTATGTCGGGGCGGTCTGTCCCAAGGAAACCTTGCCGCCGGCCGACCCGCTGCAATTCTGCTCGACCGGCTATGCTGTACGATTCGACAGCCAGACCGCGATGACCTTCATTCATCGGACGGCAAAGGGACCGGTGAAGTTCGGCATGGTGGGGCTCGCCTCACCGCTGGCGCGCGCCGAGCTCGAATTCGCGGCCGGCGAGGCGCCCAAGTTCGGGCTGACGCCGGTCGACACCGAGATCGTTCCGGGTGCCGCGCCCGACTTCACTCCCTACGCGACGAAGCTCAAGGAGGCGAATCCCGATTGGGTCTTCGGCTACGGCACGTGGAACATCTATGTGAAGACGTTCGAGGCGCTGCGGCAGCTCGGCTGGAGCGGCAGTTTCATCTCCTACTCGAACGCTCCGGCCGAGGACGAGCTCGCCCGCATCCAGGATCGGGCTTCTACATCTTCGCCGCCAATTCCCTGTTCCGGGACAATACGCCCGCCCATCGCGACGAACTGGCGGCGTTGAAGGGCAAGATGGACTATCCTGCGACCCAGGGCGCGGAGGGCTGGGTGTCGGGCATGGTGCTCCAAGCGGCGCTGGACAAGGTAAGCTGGCCGCCGTCCCCGGCCAAGGTGCAGGCGGCGATGTCGAACCTCACGGTCGACATGAAGGGGCTGCGCGGTGGTCCGCTGGTCTGGACCGCGGACAATCATTTCCGGACGCGCCAATCCTATCGCGTCTATCATTGGGACAAGGACAAGCAGGCGGTCGTTCCCGTTTCGGACTGGATCGGCTTCGACGTCAAGTGACTTGACGGCGGGACGTCGGGCTGCGATCCGGTGTCGGCGCCAGAGCCGGTTCGTCGAGGGTATCGTCTATGCCGCTGCAGCTCGTCGCTAATATCGTGGTCCTTGCGTCCATCTACGCCCTCCTGAGCGCGGGCTATGTCATCGTCTACCGCGTCAGCCGCATCATGAATTTGGCGCATGGCGAGCTTATGATGTTCGGCGCCTATTTTTTCCTGACCACCGCGTCGCTGTTCGGCGGCCATGCCGTTATCGCCGTTCCCCTGGCTCTCCTCCTCTGCCTCGCGCTCGGCCTCGTCGTCTATCTCGCATTACTGCGCTGGATGACGGGGCAGCCGGTGCTGGCGGCGGTGCTGATGACGATCGCGCTGGGCACCTTGCTGCGCGGCCTCGCCATCCTGTTCTGGGCGCCGACGCAGCAATATCCGGGATCGCTGCTGGGCTGGCGCAATCCCCCGATCGCGCTTCCGGGCGGGGTTCGCGTCTCGGCGGCGGACGTGGCGCTCGTCGCGGCCATGGCGGCGGTGTTCCTGGGACTCTATGTCTTTTTGCGCTTCACCGCCTTCGGCATTCGCATGCGCGCCGCCGGACACAATCCGCTGCTCGCGGCACAGCGCGGCATCAACCTGGATCGCATCTATGCCCTGGCGTGGGCGATCTCGACCTTCATCGCGGGCATCGTCGGCATGCTGCTGTCCCTCAAATCGGGAGTGGACAACACGATGGCGGTGATCGGCCTCAAGGCGTTTCCAGCGGCGCTGGTCGGCGGGTTGGACAGCTTTCTCGGCGCCCTGCTCGGCGCCTTTATCGTCGCGACGGCGGAGGTCGTCCTGATTGAGTATGTCGATCCGCTTCTGGCGGACGTCGTGCCGTTCTTCGTGCTGTTGGCCGTCCTGGCAGTGCGGCCCTGGGGGCTGCTCGGGAGCCGCGAACAATTCGACCGGGTCTAGCCGATGTCGCTCGCCGGCGATCTGCGCATCGAGTACGCCCGGGATTTAGCGCTGGCAAACACGCGTGCGAAGCGCCGGGGT
>CAWHUT010000003.1:0-212870 GCA_963832575.1 uncultured Alphaproteobacteria bacterium | reverse complement strand
AAGGTCGTGAACAAGGGGCGCAAGATCGCGGCCCACCTGCTCGAGGCCGCCGAAGCCGATATCGAGTTCAAGGACGGCAAGTTCACCGTCGCCGGCACCGACCGCTCCAAGGCGTTCGGCGAGATCGCCTTCGCCGCCTACGTGCCGCACAACTATCCGCTCGACGAGCTCGAGCCCGGCCTCGACGAGACCGCCTATTACGATCCCAAGAACTTCACCTTCCCGTCGGGAACCCATGTCTGCGAGGTCGAGATCGACACCGACACGGGCAAGGTGCGGATCGTCAACTTCACCGCCGCCGACGATTTCGGGCGGATCGTCAATCCGCTGATCGTCGAGGGCCAGGTGCATGGCGGCCTCGCCCAGGGCATCGGCCAGGCGTTGCTGGAGCACTGCCTCTACGACGGCGACGGGCCAGCTCCTGACCGGCTCGTACATGGATTACTGCATGCCGCGGGCCGACAACCTGCCGTCCTTCACCGTCGCGACGCACGGCACGATGTGCACGCACAACCCGCTCGGCGTCAAAGGCTGCGGCGAGGCCGGCGCGATCGGCGCGCCCGGCGCCGTGATGAACGCCATTCTCGACGCGCTGGCGCCCTTGGGCGTGAGCCATCTCGACATGCCGGCGACGCCGGAAAAAGTCTGGCGGGCGATCGCCGCCCACCGCAGCGCACAAGCCGCATGATTCAGGGGATCAAGGGAGCGAACCATGTACAATTTCGACTATCATCCGCCCAAGAACGTCGCCGACGCGGCGACCATGCTGGCCGGCAAGCCGGAGGGCAAGCTGATGGCCGGCGGGATGACGCTTCTCCCGACCTTGAAGCTGCGCCTCGCCAAGCCCTCCGACGTCATCGATCTCGGCCGCATTCGCCGATCTGAAGGGCATCAAGCGCGACGGCAACAACATCGTCATCGGCGCCATGACGCGGCACTACGACGTCACGACCTCCGACGTGGTGAAGAGCGCGATCCCCGCGCTCGCCGATCTCGCCGGCCATATCGGCGATCCCGCGGTGCGCAACCGCGGCACGATCGGCGGCTCGGTCGCCAACAACGATCCGGCGGCCGATTATCCCTCCGCGGTGCTGGCGCTCAACGCGACCATCATCACCAACAAGCGCAAGATCGCGGCCGATGATTTCTTCAAGGGCATGTTCGAGACGGCGCTCGCCGACGACGAGATCCTCACCGCGGTGAGCTTCCCGATCCCGGAGAAGGCCGCCTACATGAAGTTCCCGAACCCGGCGTCGCGCTATGCCATCGTCGGCGTGTTCGTCGCCAAGACCGGAACCAACGTCCGCGTCGGCGTCACCGGCGCCGGCGCCTGCGTCTTCCGCCAGAAGGACATGGAAGCGGCGCTCTCGAAGTCGTTCACCGCCGATGCGATCAAGAACATCGCCCAGAAGCAGGACGGCCTCAATTCCGACATCCATGCCAGCGCCGAGTACCGCGCCCATCTCGTCGGCGTGATGGCGCGCCGCGCGGTGGCGAAGGCCGGATAGTCGCGCCTGCCGCGACGGCGATCGCGCCAACGACGGCAGCGGGGCGGAAAGCTGCGCCTCCCCGCTGCGCTGGCGCGCCGGCGCTGGGCCCTTGGATCGCGCCGCCGTCTCCGCTACATAGTGGATACGCCCCGTCCTCTTCTCCCCAGGTCCGCATGTCCCTCCCCGGCTCGGTCAGCGCGACGCTCGACGTTCTCCGCAGCGGCAATTATGTCGCCGACCGCAGCCTCGCCACCGCCGTCTATCTCGCGCTGACGCTGAGCCGGCCGCTCTTCCTCGAGGGCGAGGCCGGGGTCGGCAAGACCGAGATCGCGAAGGTGCTGGCGCAGACGCTGGGGCGCCGGCTCATCCGGCTGCAATGCTACGAAGGGCTCGACGTCGCCTCGGCGGTCTACGAGTGGAACTACCCGCGCCAGATGATCGAGATCCGCCTCGCCGAGACCGGGGCGGAGTCGCGCGACACGGTCGAGGATGAGATCTTCACCGACCGCTTCCTGATCAAGCGGCCGCTGCTCCAGGCGCTCGAGCCCGACCTCGACGGGCCGCCGGTGCTTCTCATCGACGAGCTCGACCGTACCGACGAGCCGTTCGAGGCCTATCTGCTCGAAGTGCTCTCCGACTTCCAGATCACCATCCCCGAGATCGGCACGATCAAGGCCGAGCAACCGCCGATCGTCATCATCACCTCCAACCGCACGCGCGAGATCCACGACGCGCTGAAGCGGCGCTGCTTCTATTATTGGATCGATTATCCCGATGCCGCAGCGCGAGCTTGAAATCCTGCACGTCAAGGCGCCCGGCGCGGCGGCCAATCTGAGCCGCGAGGTGGTCGGCTTCGTGCAGAAGCTGCGCGCCAACCACGAGCTCTTCAAGCTGCCGGGCGTCGCCGAGACCATCGACTGGGCGCACGCGCTGACGCAGCTCGACGTGCTGGCGCTGACGCCGGAAGCGATCAACGACACGCTGGGCGTGCTGCTCAAATATCAGGACGACATCGCCAAGATCCGCGGCAGCGAGGCCGAGCGCCTCTTGACCCAGGTCAAGGCGGAGCTCGCCGCATCGGGCTGATGGAAGGCGCGCCCGCGCCCGCGCCCCCATCGGACGGCGGCGGGCGGCTCCTGGAAAACATCATGTATTTCGCGCGCACGCTGCGCGCGGCGGGGCTGCCGATCGGGCCGGGCAAGGTGCTGGCCGCGGTCGAAGCCGTGCGCGCCGCCGGGATCGAAAGCCGCAGCGATTTCTACTGGACGCTGCATGCGGTCTTCGTCAATCGCCGCGACCAGCGCGAGCTCTTCGATCAGGCCTTCCACATCTTCTGGCGCAACCCCAAGCTGCTGGAGCGCATGCTCGGCATGATGCTGCCGGAGGTGGTGCTGCCCGACCAGGAGAAGGGCGAGGAGATGAACCGGCGCCTCGCCGAGGCGCTGAAGCAGCCGGGCGCCGGCGACGCCGACAAGCCGCGCGAGGAGGAGATCGAGCTCGACGCGGCGATGACCTTCTCCGACCGCGAGGTGCTGCACGGGCGCGATTTCGAGAAGATGTCCGGCGCCGAGATCGAAGCCGCCAAGGCGGCGATCCGGCGCATGGTGCTGCCGCTGGCCGATGTGGCGACGCGCCGCTTCACGCCCGACCCGCGCGGCTCCCGCACCGACATGCGCGCGAGCTTCCGGCGCCCAGCTTCGCTCCGGCGGCCTCATCGCGCTGAAGCGCAAGAGCCGCCGCCGCCGCCCGCCGCCGCTGGTCATCATCTGCGACATCTCCGGCTCGATGAGCCGCTACAGCCGGCTCTTCCTGCATTTCATGCACGCCGTCACCAACGACCGCGACCGCGTCTACACCTTCCTGTTCGGCACGCGGCTCACCAACGTCACGCGGTTCCTGCGCTACCGCGACATCGACGTCGCGCTCGACAAGGTGGCCGGCGCGGTCGAGGACTGGTCCGGCGGCACGCGCATCGGCGAGGCGCTGGGCGAGTTCAACCGCAACTGGTCGCGCCGCGTGCTGGGCCAGGGCGCGATCGTGCTCCTCATCACCGACGGGCTCGATCGCGACGCCGGCATCGGCATCGGCGCCGAGATGGACCGGCTGCACAAATCCTGCCGCCGGCTGATCTGGCTCAATCCCCTGTTGCGCTACGAGGGTTTCGCCCCCAAATCATTGGGCATGAGAGCCATTTTGCCGCATGTCGACGAGTTCAGGCCGATCCATAATCTGGAGAGCCTGGGCGAGCTGGTGGCGGCGCTGAGCCGACCCGGCCCCCGCCGCCTCGAGGCGGCTGCGGCCTGGCGTGAAACGGGGTGAGCGATGGAAGACAATGACGCGATCCTGCAGAAGGCATCGGACTGGCGCAGCGACGGCAAGGGCGTGGCGCTGGCCACGGTGGTGAGCACCTGGGGCTCCTCGCCGCGGCCGGCCGGCGCCAAGCTGGTGGTCGACCAGGACAGCAATTTCCTGGGCTCGGTCTCGGGCGGCTGCGTCGAAGGCGCGGTGATCGAGGAAGCGCTCAAGACGATCAAGGACGGCGAGCCGCGGCTGCTCGATCTTCGGCGTCAGCAACGAGCAGGCCTGGGAAGTGGGCCTCGCCTGCGGCGGCAAGATCCAGGTCTTCGTCGAGCGCGTCGAATGAAGCTCGCCTATCTCGCCAAGGCGCTGGCCGCGAGCCGCGAAGGCCGCGCCGCGGCCTTGCTCACCGACCTCAAGACCGGGCGCCAGAGCTTCTTCGAGGACGGCGCGACATCGGGCGATCTCGCGCTCGACGACGACGCTGCGCGAGGGGCTGCGCCGCGCGCTGGCCGAAGACCGCAGCATCACGGTCGAGGCCGCAACCGGACCGGTCTTCATCGAGACCTTCAACCCGCGCCTGCGCTGCGTCATCGTCGGCGCCGTCCACATCGCCCAGCCGCTGGCGCGCATGGCGGCGCTCGCCGGGTACATGGTCACGGTGGTCGATCCGCGCACGGCGTTTGCGAGCGAGGAGCGCTTCCCGGGCGTCGAAATCTCGACCGACTGGCCGGACGAGGCGCTGGCGAAGCTGAAGCCCGACCGCCGCACCGCCGTCGTCACCCTGACCCACGATCCCAAGCTCGACGATCCCGCGCTTGTCGCCGCGCTGCGCTCGGACGCGTTCTACATCGGCGCGCTCGGCTCCAAGCGGACCCATGCCGCCCGTCTCAAGCGGCCTGGCTGAGCTTAACCTGGGGCCGAGACGACTTCGCGCGCATCCATGGGCCGGTGGGGCTCGACATCGGCGCGGTATCGCCGGCCGAGATCGCGGTCTCGATCCTGGCGGAGATCACGCTCGTGCTGCGCGGCGAACGGCGCGGCAAGGCCGCGGAGGCGTGAAGTTCGGGGCGACGCCGCTCGACGAGGCCGCCGGCGCGATCATCGCCCACAGCCTCAAGGTCGGCGACCGCATTCTCAAGAAGGGCCGCGTCCTCACCGCGGCCGACGTTGCGGCGCTCGCCGCGGCCGGCTACGCGCATGTCGTGGCGGCGCGGCTCGAGCCGGGCGACGTCGGCGAGAACGAGGCGGCCGATGCCGTCGCGCCGGCATCTTGCCGGCCCCCATGTCGAGCATCGGCCGCGCCTTCACCGGCCGCGCCAATTTCCATGCCGAGGTGGCCGGCCTCTGCGTCGTCGACCGGGACGCGGTCGAGCGCTTCAACCTCGTCGACGAGACCATCACGCTGGCGACGCTGCCGCCCGACGCGGTGGTCGCGGCCAAGGAGATGGTCGCGACGGTCAAGATCATCCCGTTCGCCGTGCGCCGCGGAAGCGGTCGCTGCCTGCGCCCGCTGCCTGCGCCGACGCGCCGATCTTTCGACGTCGCGCCCTTCCGCGCGCACCGCGTCGCGCTCATCCAGACCGGCTTCCCGGGCTCAAGGAGAGCGTCCTCGACAAGACCGTCGAAACGACGCGCGAGCGGCTGGCCGCGCTCGGCAGCACGCTCGTGGCCGAGCGCCGCGTGGCGCACGAGGAGGCCGCGCTCGCGCCGGAGATCACGCGGGCGCTGGCCGACGGCGCCGAGATGGTGCTGGTCGCCGGCGCCTCGGCGATCCTCGATCGGCGCGACGTGATCCCGGCCGCGATCCTCGCCTGCGGCGGCACGATCGACCATTTCGGCATGCCGGTCGATCCCGGCAATCTCTTGCTCACGGGATGGATCGGCGCCGTTCCGGTGCTGGGCCTGCCCGGCTGCGCGCGCTCGCCCCGCGTCAACGGCTTCGACTGGGTCCTGCGACGGCTTGTCGCAGGCCTGCCCGTCGATGCGCGGGCGCTGGCGCGGATGGGGGTCGGCGGCTTGCTGGCCGAGATCCCCAGCCGTCCCCTGCCGCGCGCGCAGGCCACGCCGGAGGCCGCGGATGCGGCCGTGCCGCCGCCGGCCGGACCACGGATGGCCGCGCTGGTGCTCGCCGCGGGCAGCTCGCGCCGCATGGGGACCATCAACAAGCTGCTTATCGGCATCGACGGCAAGCCGATGGTCCGCCACGCCGTCGAGGCGGCGCAGGGCGCGCATCTCCGCCCCATCGTCGTCGTCACCGGCCACGAGCGCGAACGGGTCGAGGCGGCGCTCGCCGGCCTGCCCGTGATTTTCGTGCATAATCCGGCCTATGGCGAGGGTTTGTCATCCTCGCTCAAGGCCGGGATCGCGGCGCTTCCGCCCGACATCGATGCCGTGCTGGTCTGCCTCGGCGACATGCCGCGGGTCAGCGCCGGCGACATGGAGCGCATCGTCGACTGCTTCAACCCGCTCGAAGGCCGCGCCATCGTGGTGCCGACCTGGAACGGCAAGCGCGGCAACCCCGTGCTGTGGGCCAAGCGTTTTTTCCCGGCCATGCGCGAGGTCGCCGGCGATGTCGGCGCCCGCGCCCTCATCGGCACCTATGCCGAACTCGTGGCCGAAATCGAGATGGCGAACGACGGGGTTCTGACCGACATCGACACGCCCCAGGCGCTGGCCCGTCTCGCCGGCACGGCAAAGGTCGAGGTTTAGGGAATAACCGCGCGCTCTCTCCCGTTCTCACGCCAAGCCGTGAGGCAGGAGGGGCACCCGACGATGAGCACTCTGGTAGGCACAGTCATTCTCGGCAGCACGCTGTTCGGCGTCCTTCTCGGCCAGATCACGGCCGGGGCCGAGGTCGCGGGCGTGGTCATCGGCTCGCTCGTCCTGATGACGCTGCGCGGGGCCTGACGGTACCTATCGGAATTTCCGAACGGCGCCCCCGGAAGTAGTAAGTTATTTAGCAAGTTCCCCAGCGTCATCGTGGCGGCCATCTTTCGTGAACGAGACGAAACATGGCCGGTTTTCACCGCATATTCCCACAGCTTTCGGCCACCGCCGCGATCGCTGCGGCCCTCATCCTGGCTCCCGTGGCATCGGCGCGAACGTGGCTGGCCCCGGCCGATCCCCAATTTCCCCCCTTGGGCGCCGAGCATGCCAAGGGCGCAGTCATTTGGAGCCACGGGCGGTCGGTCAACTCCGAGGACTACAAGGCGCCGACCCCGCCGTACATGGCGCTGCTGCGCGAGGATGGGTGGGACACCTTCCGCTTCAACCGCACGCGGGACGCCGATACGCTGCCGCACAGTGCTGCCGAGCTCAGCCGGATCGTGGGGCAGCTCAAGCTCGAAGGCTATCGCCAGGTGGCGCTGACCGGGCAGTCCTATGGCGGGTTCCTGGCGCTGATGGCGGCCGATGCGAGCCCCAAGGTCGATGCGGTGATCGCCACCGCGCCCGCCGCCTATGGCAGCTTCTCCGACTATTATGATAGCTGGCGCAGCAATGCGACCCAGCTCTATCCGCTGCTGGAGCGGGTGGAAGGCGCGCGGGTGATGCTGTTCTTCTTCCACGGCGACGATTTCGATCCGGGCGGGCGGGGCGACCGCTCGCGCGCGATCCTGACCGATCGGCACATCGCCAATGTCGTGATCGATCAGCCGCCGCAGCTAACCACGCATTGGGCGGCGGCGAGCCCGATCTTCTCGCGCCGCTTCGGCGGCTGCATCCGAAACTTCATCGATGCCAGCCGCGTGCCCGCCGATGCGAGCTGCGAGCACGACGCGCTCTGGGCCGGAGCCGAGGCCACGCCCATCACGCCCGTCACCGCCGGCCAGGGGCAGGCGCAGCGCTAAGGCCTTGCCTCACACCGGATAGCCCTTGGCCTTGGCCGCAAGCCCGTCGTAGAGCGCGAGCATGCGGCCGCGCCAGGCGTAAACGGGATCGTCGGGCTGAAGCAGCTTGAAATCGCTGATCGCCCGCGCCCACTGGAAGGCGCCGAAGACGATGTAGTCGGCATAAAGCGGCGCATCGCCGCCGAGGAATTTCTGCGCCCGGAGCGTGAGGCGCAGCGGCGTCAAGGTCTCGCGCAAGGCCGGCAGCCGCGCCTCGCGGTCGGCCGTCACCGCCTCGAGCGTGGCGCCCAGGCGCTCCTCGCGGCTGGCACGGAAATAGGCGCGGTCCTTGTCGTGGCAATGATTGAAGATGTCGAGCACCACGAACCGGATGAGGGCCGTATGCAGAACCGCATCGGTCCAGCTTGCATAAAACCGCGACAGCGCCCGCCCCTCCGGCCCGCCGAAGAGCGACGGGCGATCGCCGCGCCGGTCCTCGAGATCATTGGCGATGGTCCAGGAATCCCAGATCCAGCGCTCGCCGTCGACGAGGACCGGCACCCGGCCCTGGCCGGTGGGTGCCAGCCGCTCCTTCTCGGTGAAGCGCCAGGGTAGGGTCTCGACCGCGAGCCCCTGGTGCGCCAGCGCCATGCGGATGCGCCAGCAATACGGGCTGAAGCGGCGGTCCGCCTCGGCGCCGGCGAGATCATAGAGCTGGAGCATGCCTCACCCCCAATAGCGCCCGCTCGCTCCGACCATGACGACGATGAGCCCGAGCACGAGATTGAACAGGACGATGTGGCGGATCTGCCCGAGCTGGCCGGCGGCGCGCGGGATATCGCCGCCGTCGAGCGCCGCCTGGAACCGCTTCCATGGCGCGAAATAGAGGTGGAAGAAGGCGAGCATCATGATGATGCCGAGGCCCTGCATGATCTGTACGTAAATCGGCGCCCCCGTGAACCAGCCGAGCCGCGGCAGCATCACGCCATAGGCGCTGGCGAGAATCACCACGACGCACGCCCACACCCAGGGAAAGAAATTCCCGAGCACGCGGCGAAAGAGCGCCAGCCGCACCGGCGGCTCCAGCGCTGCCGCGGCCGGCCGCAGCATCACGTGGGCGAAGAACATCCCGCCGACCCAGATGACGGCGGCAAGGGCATGGAAGAGGATCGCGATGGCCATGGCCTGGATTATAGCACCCGGGCGCCAGTCCGGCGAAAGGAAGCGGTCCGCGGCGAAGCCGCCTCAGCTGCGCCAGAAGACCATGCGCTTTTCGACCCAGAGGACGGCGCCGTAGAGCACGCCGCCCCAGATCGCGAGCACCAGGAGAATGGCCAGCGAGAAGGCCATGTCCTGCCGGCTCGACGCGAACAGCAGGAGGTAGCCGAGGCCGCTGCGGCCGGCGACGATCTCGGCCACCACCACACCGATGACGGCCAGCGTCACGGAAATCTTCATGCCCGCGAAGATCGAGCGCAGGGCCGACGGGAATTCCACCTTAACGAAGAACTGCCACCGGCTGCACGACAGCGACAGCGCGTAGTTGCGCATCGTCCCGTTGAGGTTGCGCACGCCGAGGATGGTGTTGATCACCATCGGAAAGAACGCGATGAGAAAGGCCAATACCATCCGCGACAGCGTGTCGGCGCCGAACCACAGCACCAGCAGCGGCGCCAGCGCTTCCTTCGGTACGACCTGGAGGATGACGACGACCGGATAGAAGGCGGTCAGAAGGATTTGCGACTTGCTGATGGCCCAGCCGACGGCGACGCCGATCACCACCGACAGCGCGAAGCCGACAAGCGTCTGATAGAACGTCGACCAGGCATTGTCGGCCAGAAGATCGGCGCGGACATAGAGACTGGCGATCACCCGGCTCGGCGGCGGGAAGGTGTTCTGGGGCAGATCGAGACCGCGGGTCAGCGCCTCCCACGCTGCGATCAGCCCGATCCCCAAGAGAATGGTTGCCCAATTCCCCGCGATGCCGTCGAGAAGCGCCGTGCGCCAACGGGCGATCATTTCCCGGGCTGCCAATAGACCAGCCAACGCTCCACCAGTTCGATGATGCCGAGGAGCCCCAGGCCGATGAGCGCGATCGTCAAGGTCGCGGCGATCGTCAGCGCCGTATTGAGGCTCGCCACGGAATTGGTGATCACCATGCCGAGGCCGCTGTCGGAGGCGACGAACTCGCCGACGACGATGCCGATCACCGCCATCGCCGTGGTGATCTTCATGCCGCCGACGATCGACGGCAGCGCCGCCGGCAGCCGGACCTGGCGCAGGATCTGCCATTCGGAGGCGGCGAGCGACCGGGCGTAGCGCACCAGCGGCTCGCCGGTCCCGACCAGCCCCGCGAGCGTGTTGATGACCATCGGGAAGAACGCGATCAGGACCGCCAGGATCAGGCGCGAGTTCATGCCGATGCCGAACCACGCCACCAGAATGGGCGCCAGCGCCACCTTGGGCACCACCTGCGTCACCAGCACGTAGGGGAAGATCACGCGGCGTGCCGTGGCGCTCATGCTCATGGCCGCCGCCGTCACGAACCCCGCCGCGATGGCGATGACAGCGGCGAGAACGATTTCCGACAGCGTGGCGCCGGCCGCCGCGAGCAGGCGCGCCCGCTCGTGGAGCGCGGCGGCCAGGACGTCGCCGGGGCCCGGCAATATAAGCGGCAGAACGCCGGACAGGCGCACCGAGGCCTGCCACGCCACGCCGATCGCGAGGAAAACGATGGCAGGCGCGAGAAGCCCCGCGTAGCGGGTCGGCATCACCGTCCCATGCAGGCGCGGATCTCCGCGCAATAACGGTTGAACTCGGCGGTTTCCTGGATTTCCAGCCGCCGCGGCCGCGGCAGATCGATGGCGAAGTCTTCGATGATCGTCGCCGGGCGCGGCGACAGCACGATCACGCGGTCGGACAGAAACACCGCCTCGCGGATGCTGTGCGTGACGAAAATCACCGTGTTGAGATAGTGCTCCCACACTCGCAGCAATTCGAGGTTCATGTCGTCACGCGTCAGCGCGTCGAGCGCGCTGAACGGCTCGTCCATGAGCAGAAGCTCGGGGTTGGTGATGAGCGCGCGGCACAAGGTCACGCGCTGCGCCATCCCGCCCGAAAGCTGCTCGGGCAAACGGTCCCTGAATTCTTCCAGCCCGGTGATGGCGAGAAGCTTGAGCGCCGCTGCGTGATAGGTGGCGCGGTCGCGCTTGAAGATCTCGACCGGGAACAGCACGTTGGCGATGACCGTGCGCCAGGGGAAGAGCACGGGCGTCTGGAACACCACCGAGGTCTCGCGCCGCGGCCCCGCCACGGTGGCCGCATCGATGGTGATGCGGCCGGCGCTCGGCGGAATGATGCCGGCCACCATCATCAAGAGCGTCGACTTGCCGCAGCCGCTGGGGCCGAGGATGCTGACGAAGCCGCCGCGCCCGACCTCGAAGGACAGGCTGCGGACGGATTCGATCTCGTCCTGTTTCAGCTTATAGGTCTTGCTGACCTCGTGAACGACGACGTGTCGGATCGAGGATCGCGGCGGCTCCGGTTGCGTCACCGTCGGTGACACCCGTCAGTCGAAGAGATATTCCTTGGCGCTTGCGCGGGCACGCTGCCATTCGTCATCGCTCAGCTTCACATTGCCGACGAACTGGTTGGTGTAGATCGTATCGGGGGCCGGACTCTTGGCAAGGTTGAGCGCGAGATCCGTCACCTCGATCGTGCGCGCCACCCTTTCCGGATTATGCCACCCTAGCCCGTGTAGGCGGACATCCTCGGTCAGCCCTTCCGCGGTGTTGATGAGCAGCGAATGCCGCGTGATCCTGCGGTCGCGATCGCTCTTGCCGGATTCCGGGATCGCCGCGATGAAGTCCTCCAGCGTCTTGTCGGGCGAGAGATAGGCGAATTTCAGACCCTCCATCACGCCCTCGACGAAGGCACCCACTTCCTGGGCCGAGCCTTTCACGCGCGCCGCCTGCGTGATGAAGGTCAGGCTGTAGATGTCGACCCCGTGCGCGGCGAAGAACATGATCTGATAGGGGATGTTGTCCGCCGCGAGATAGGGGATGCTGGACTGGTAGACGGTGGCGACCGCGTCCACGTTGTGATTGCTTAGGGCCTGCATGTCGAGGCCCGGCTGCAGCGACACCATCTTCACCTTGGAGACATCGATGTTGTTCACCTTGGCGAAGGACGGCCACAACTGATTGGCCGCGCCCGCTGACGTGCCGCCCAGCCGCTTGCCCTCGAGGTCCTTCGGCTGGTCGATGCCCGAACCCTTCAGCGAGACGACGCAGACCGGCGAGCGTTGGTTCACCATGGCGATTGAGACCAGCGGCAGCCCGGCGCCGACCGCGTTGATCATCGATCCCATATCGGCCTGGCCATACGCGTACTGGTTGAGTTCCGACCGTCTTGGCCGCCTCGCCCGAACCGAAGCCGCGCGTGATCGTCACGTCGAGGCCGCGCTTTTCCCAGAAGCCTTCCTTCTTCGCGGCAAACATGAACGCCACTTCGCCTTCGAGAATCCACGGCAGCGTCAGCTTGATCGGCTCGGCCGCGTGCGCGGGAAAAGAGACGAGGATCGGCGACAACGCGCCCAGGCCCGCCGCGCCGCCAGCGCCCCGCAACACCGAGCGCCGCGTGATTATGTGATTGTCCACGACCAAGCTCCCCCTTGCGTCACGGCAGTCCCGAGCGCGATTTGTATGCCATCATCCCCCCGCCACGCAACCGCTCGGCCGTCGCTAATCGTCGCCTTTCAGCTTCGCCAGCACCGCATCGCGCAGTTCGGGCGGCAGGCCTTCGATCGCCTCGGTCACGCCCTTGAGGCGGCGGCGCAGCGCGTAGACCTGATCGAGCAGGCGCAGCGCCACCGCGATCGCGTCCTCGTCGAGGGCGAGATCGTGCTTCAGCTCGACGATGAGCTGCACGCGCGCGACATCGACCTCGTGGAAGACATAGCCGGCGCCGGCATTCTCCGGCAGGACCCAACGCTCGTCGATCCAGCGCTCGAGTTCCACGACATCGAGGCCGACGAGGCGGCACACCGCATCGATGTTGGTCATGGCTTCCTCATTCCCTGGCGCGGATCGTAGGGATGCTTGCCGGTCCAGTCCCGCAGGAAGTTCGCAAGCTCCGGGTCCGTGCCCTCCGGCAGCACGATTTTCAGCGTCACGTATTGATCGCCGTGCGAACCGTCGACGCGCGCCACGCCCTTGCCGCGCAGGCGCAGGATGCGGCCGGTATTGGAGCCGGCCGGCACGGTCATCGCCACATCGCCGCTCGGCGTCGGCACGGTGATGCTGCCGCCGAGCACGGCCTCGGGCAGTGTCACCGGCAGATCGAGACGGATGTCGTCGCCATCGCGGCGGAAGAACGGATGGGGCACCACGCGCACTTCGATGAGCGCATCGCCCGCCGGGCCGCTGCCAAACCCGGGACCGCCCTGCCCTTTCAGCCGCAGCACCTGGCCGTCGCGTACGCCGGCCGGAACGGTGACGTCGAGCGCGCGCCCGGGCTCCAGTTCCAGGCGCCGGCGCACGCCGTTCACGGCATCGAGGAAGTCGACGGTGAGAACGAAATGCTGGTCGGGCCCGCGCATGCGGAACTCGCCGCCGCCGCGCCCCCGGCCGAACCGGCCCAGGAGTTCGTCGAGATCCTCCGGCGAGATGCCTTCGGCCTCGCGATACTTCGCGCCGGGCGCGCCTTCGGCGAAGCCGCGCCAGGAATGCGTGCGCGGCGGCCGTTCGGCGCCGGTGGCGTCGATCTCGCCGCGGTCGAAGCGGGCCCTCTTGTCTTTGTCGGACAGGAGATCATGGGCGGCAGAGATCTCCTTGAAGCGCGCCTCGGCAGCCTTGTCGCCGGGATTGAGGTCGGGATGATGGCGCTTGGCGAGCCGGCGATAGGCGCGATGAATCGCGTCATCGGTCGCGTCGGGCTTGACGCCCAGCACCTCGTAGGGATTTCCGCTCCGCCATCGGCAATAATCTCTCAGTTCTCGGAAATTCCGGCAAGACGGGAGCTGTCCCGCCACAGGCGCAGCGCCGCCGCATCGTCCTGGGCGGCAGCCGAGGGAGCGACGGCGCGGCATTGGTCGAAATAGAGCCCGCTCATCCCGGCAACCTCGGGCGCGGTGGCGAGATAGACCGGGGTCGCCGCACCTTCCGCGGTCGAGATCGCGGTGACGCGCTTGGCGAGCGAAAGCCCGAGGCGGAACACCCCTGCGTTGTTGTCGCCGAAGCGGCTTGCGACGAAGCCGGGATGCAGGCAATTGGCGGTGACGCCGCTGCCGGCGAGCCGCCGCGCCAGCTCGCGGGTGAAAAGAATGTTGCACAGCTTCGAGCGGCGATAGGCGGTCCAGCCCGTGTAGCCGCGCGTCGTCTGCAAATCGACGAAATCGAGGGTCGCGCCGCGATGCGCGGTGGAGGCGACGTTGACGATGCGCGCCGGGGCCGCGGCGACGATGCGATCGAGGACCAGCCGGGTCAGGACGAAATACGCCATGTGATTGAGCGCGAAGGTGCGCTCCAATCCATCCGCGGTCTCGCCGCGGCGGCGGAAGATCGCTCCGGCATTGTTGATGAGTACGTCGATGCGCGGCGCTGCCTCAGCAAGCTCCGCGGCAACGCGGCGCACCTGCGCGAGCACCGCGAGATCGGCATAGAGCATCGCCACCGCGCAGTCCGGGCTCAGCGAGCGCAGATACCGCAGGGCCGCGTCGCCCTTCGCCCGATCGCGGCCGACGAGCACCAGGCGCGCGCCCTTGGCGCAGAGCGCCGCTGCGATCGCCAGCCCGATCCCCGATGTCGCGCCGGTGATGACGCAGGTCTTGCCGTCGAGTTCCGCCATGGCCGCCCTCACCCGACCGGCGGCGTCGGCGCGGTGACGATGTCGTGGACGAGCTGCCACGCCTGCGCGTTGGCCGCGGCCAGCACCTTGCGGTCGAGAAGGCGGGGATCATAGGGCGTGCCGTCGAGAAAGCACGCCACGCCGCCGGCCTCGGCCACCAGCAGCATGCCCGCGGCATGATCCCACGGCAGCGAGCGCGAATGCAGCGTGAAGTGCGACCGCCCCAGCGTCACATCGATATATTCCAGGCCGCTGCTGCCGCGGTTCTGCACCGTGCCGAAGCGGCCCGTCGCGGCGATCGCCGCAGCCGAGCGGATGCCCGCCTGCGTGCGGCCATAGGCCGAGCCGGTCATGCGCGCGAGGGCTGTGTCGCTGGCGACCGCGAGGCGCTTTCCACCGGACCAGGCGCCGCTGCCGCGCTCGCCCGCCACCAGCACATCCTCCATCGGATCGTAGATCCAGCCGGCTTCCACCGCGCCACGCTCGACATAGGCGACGATCACGGCAAAGGCCGGCACGCCCTTGGCGAAATTGCTGGTGCCGTCGACGGGATCGATGATCCACACCGGCGCCTCGCCCGCCATGAGGTCGAGCCGCGCCGGGTCGACGAACACGCTTTCCTCGCCGATCGCCACCGATCCCGGTACCGCCGCCTCGAGCGCGCGGATGAGCACGCGCTCGGCCTCGGTATCGGCGATGGTCACCAGGTCGCCCGGCTTCTTCTCGCGGATGTCCTCGCGCGCGAGCGTGCGAAAGCGCGGCACCACCTCCGCCAGCGCGGTCGCGCGCACAATGTCGCCGATGCGGTCGAGATCGAGCCTCATGCGGCGCCGTCACCCTCGCCGGCGAGGAACGGCGTCACCGCGGCCAGAAATTCCTCGGTGCGGTCGGCATGGACCCAGTGGCCGGCCCGCGCGATGGTGACGACCCGGGATGCCGGGAAGAGACGCTTGAGCGCGGGAAGCGCATCCTCGGCGACAAAATTCGAACGCTCGCCGCGCACGACCAGGGTCGGGCCGGAATAATGGACGCCGGGCGCGAACGCCGGGAAACCTGAGAGCGCCGGCATGTCCGCCAGGATGGCATCGAGATTGAGCCGCCAGCGCAGGCCGTCGGGGCCGGGCACGAGGTTCTGCAGCAGGAAGAGCCGCTCGGCATCATCAGGGATATGCGGGCGCAGCAGCGCGTCGGCGGCGCCGCGTCGGTCCACGCCGCGCAGATCAAGCCCGCGCATGGCCTCGACATAGGCGGTGTGGATCGGCGGATGCGGCACCGGCGCGATATCAACAACCACCAGCCGCTCCACCAGCGCGGGCTCGGTCAGCGCCAGCACCATCGCCGCCTTGCCGCCCATGCTGTGGCCGAGGAGTGCGACCGGGCCGAGCCGCTGGGCGGCGATGAAGGCGGCGACATCCTCGGCCATCGACTCGTAGTCCATGCGCTCCGCCCAGGGCGATGCGCCGTGGTTGCGCAGATCGAGGGCGAAGACCCGGAACTGCTGGCCAAGGCGTCGCGCCACTCCCGTCCAGTTGGTCGAGGAGCCGAAGAGCCCGTGCAGCACCAGCACCGGCCGGCCGACGCCATAGGCG
The DNA here is from genome assembly GCA_963832575.1 of uncultured Alphaproteobacteria bacterium. Classification (GTDB taxonomy): domain Bacteria; phylum Pseudomonadota; class Alphaproteobacteria; order ATCC43930; family CGMCC-115725; genus DATJLY01. Next base: position 196,817 of record CAWHUT010000003.1, on the reverse strand, counting down.
ACATGACTGAGCGCAACCGCCACGCGCCCTCACCCAACGAGCGCGGCGATGGTAGCGAACACGGCGGCGGCGATCACGACATAAAGCGCGCTACGGAGCGTTGCGCCCTGGAGATCGTGGCCGAGGAGACGGACAAGGAGATCGTCGCTGCATTGCAGCAGCGTGCCGGTCCCGGGTGCCGCCGCATCGGCCGGCGGCGCGGCATTCTGATCGGGCATCTTCCTCCTCTATCCTCCTCTCGCGGGGGGTGGGCGCCGCGGTTAAGATGGGTGCATGAGCGATACTATCACGCTTCCGTCGAGCGCTTGCGATGTGATCGTCGTCGGCGCCGGAGCCGCCGGGCTGGGCGCCGCACGCCGCCTCATGGCGGCAGGGCTGGCGGTGGTCGTGCTCGAGGCCCGCGACCGCCTGGGCGGCCGCGCCTCGACGGTTGCGACCGCCGGCGGCATTCCCGTCGATGTCGGCTGCGAGTGGCTGCATTCGGCCGAACGCAATGCTTGGGTCGCCATTGCGCGCGAACTCGGCTTCGCGTTGGACGAGACACTGCCCGACTGGGGCCAACGGGTCTCCTGGCTCGCCGGCGCCGCGGCGCAGGACGACTGGCTCGCAGCGCGCGATGCCTTCGACGAGCGCTGCACGGCCGCGGCGTCGGAGCCAGAGGACAAGGCCGAGGCGGAACTCCTCGACAAGGGAGGGCGGTGGAACGGTTTGCTTGTGGCCATCAGTACCTGGGCAAACGGCGCGGAGCCCGAGCGCGTTTCGGTCAAGGACCACGCCCGCTACGAGAATAGCGGCCTCAATTGGCGCGTCCTCAAAGGATACGGCACGTTGATCTCGGCCTATGGGGCGGGCGTCCCGGTGCGGTTCGGCACGGCGGTGGAGCGGATCGATCACCGCGGCACGCGCATCTCGGTAGAAACCAACCACGGCGCCATCGCGGCGCGCAGCGTGATCGTCACCATCCCGACCAACCTCCTGGCGGCGGAGGCGATCCGCTTCACGCCAGAACTGCCGCACAAGCGTGCGGCCGCTGCCGGCTTGCCGCTGGGCGTTGCCGACAAGGTCTTTCTCGCGGTGGCCGGGCGCGCCGAGGACCTGCCCCAAGACCGCCATCTCGTCGGCGCCACCGACCGCGTCGCGACCGGGGGCTACCACATTCGGCCGCACGGATGGCCGGTGATCGAGGGCTATTTCGGCGGCATGCTCGCCACCGGGCTCGAGCGCGAGGGACCCCACGGCATGGCGGCCTTTGCGATCGACGAGCTGGTAGGCCTCTTCGGCGCCGACATGCGGCAGCGTTTCACAACGCTGGCGACCTCCGCCTGGGTGCTCGACCCGCTGGCGACCGGGTCCTATTCCGTAGCGCTTCCCGGTCATGCCGACGACCGGGCGATCCTCGCCGAAGCGGTGGACGACCGCCTGTTCTTTGCCGGCGAGGCCTGTTCGATCGAGTTCTTCGGCACGGCGCATGGCGCCTATACGACCGGCGTCACGGCGGCCGAGCATGCCATCGCCGCGCTCGGCGCGCCACTGTCACGACCGCGCGCATGGCAACGCTAGCCAATGCGCGGATGTTGATCCTTGCTAGAATGCAGCACTTTCCGTTTCCTTCACCCATGACACTTCGCTTCTTCGGCTGTCGTCCTATCGTCGGCATCCTTTTCGCGCTGATGTGGGTCGCTGGTGCGGCGGCGCAGACGCCGTCGCCGTTCAACTATTGGCAGAATGCTGCAGGCGTGGTGCTGGCGCCGCTCGGCGGTCCGGTTCCGGACTGGCGGGCGACCCTGGGGTTCGGGGCGGCCGAGATACCGCTCTATGAGGGCTCGAGCCATTACAGAACGGTGCCCGCTCCTGCCTTCGACATCCGCTATAAGGACATCGCTTTTCTGTCGAGCGGTGACGGGCTCGGCGTCAACCTCATCCGCGGCGACACCTACCGCGCCGGCATAGCGCTCGGCTACGATCTCGGCCGCAATCAGCATATGAGCGGCCGCCTCAACGGCCTCGGCGATGTCGAGAGCGCGCCGGAAGCGCGGCTCTTTGGCGAAGCGGCGCTGATGCCGTTCGTCTTTACAGCCGATATTCGCCACGCGATCGGCGGCCACGAGGGCATCATCGGCGATGTCGGCGTCTATATGCCGGTGGTCGGGAACAAGAAGCTCGTGATCTTCGTCGGGCCCAGCGCCAGCTTCGCCAACGGGCGCTACATGCAGGCCTATTTCGGCGTCGGCACCGCCCAGGCCGCCGCCTCGACCGCACAGTTGCCCGCCTATAACGCGGGCGGCGGATTCAAGAATGTCGGCTTCGGCGCGTCGGGCGTGTACTACTTCACCGACCAGTGGTTTCTCGATGCCGATGTGGCGCTGGAGCGCTTGGTCGCCAGCGCCGCCAACAGCCCCATCGTGCAGGACAAGGACCAGCTCGGCATATCCGTGATCATCGGCTATTCGTTCTAGAATCGCCCCGGCGATAAGCGCGCGCGGTTCTTAGTGCGGATCGCCGAGGCCGCGGCTCGTCCACACCTGCCCCTCCGCCCGGCCCAGGAGCTCGCGGGCGCAGTCGCGCAGCGTGGCGGGCGAGACGATGCGGTGCTGGGTCGCGGCCAACATGTCGCGCACGCAGCGTTGCAGGATGCCGCTGCGCAGCGACACGCCGCCGCCGTTGCGGTGGGCAAAGGCGCAGATCTCGGCAACGGACGTGGTGAGCTGGTTGAGGCAGAGCCGGATCAGGGTGAACTGGCGGGTCGTGACGGGAGACCCCGTGCCGATCGTCGCCTCGACATCGTTCCACACCTCGTAGCAGAAGGCGCGGCTGGCACGGAGCTTGGCTTCGGCGGCCCCGTATCCTTCCCGGAAGCTCTCGCCGCCGCCGATCTCGGCCAATGGGCTCGGGCGCCCGGATGGCGCCTTGGCCAGCGCCGACAGCTCGTCGAGCACGCGGCGGCCGAGGCCCAGCGTGAACCCGGTGTGGCCCAGCGGCGCCATGCCGACGATGCCGATGCGATAGGCATCGCCGCCCTGCTCGGCGACAAGCAGGTTGGGCGAGTGGGTGAACTCCGCCGGCACGTAGACGTCCTCGAGCGCGTAGTCGATGCTGGCTGTCCCCTTCAGCCCGACGACGTCCCAATTGTCGAGGAATTTTGCGTGGCGCGCCGGCACGATGAAGGTTCGCGCCTCGCGCGGTGTGCCGTTCTCATAGACCATGCCGCCGGTGTGCAGATATTCGGCGTGCATCACGCCGCTGCCATAGCTCCAGTGCCCGCTCAGACGGAAGCCCTTGCCGTCCACATCGGCGCGGCCCTTGGGCGCGCCCTCGCCGCAGATGATCGGGATCTGGCGGCGATCGCCGAACACCGCCTGGGCGCCCTTGGCCGGAAGATAGGCGGCCGCCGAGCCGGTGCCGACATTGCAGGCCATCAGCACCCAGCCGGTGGACGCGTCGGCCGCGCTGATGATCTCGAACACTTCGAGCGCCGCCACCGGGCCGGCTTCGGCACCGCCGAAACAGCGCGGGATCATCAGACCGAAGAAGTCGCCGCTGCGCAGCGCGGCGATGGTCTCGTCGCTAAGCCGTCCGGCGGCGTCGTTGCGAGAGCCCTGAGCGGCAAGGACGCTGGCGATCTCGTGGGCCTTGGCAATGAGCGTAGGTGCGGGGAATTGAACCACCGTGTCCTCCTCTATCGCCGCGATAATGCGAGCCAGCCGGCGGCCCGTCCACCCCTTCGATACGACGGCAAGAACCGGGGTTCAGACCCTTGCCGCGTGATCTAGGTTTTGCCGCCGGTTATCGGACGCGGTCCGGAGCCCGCCCACATCACACACCGAGAGGAATTTCACATGAGCAAGGAAGCAGACAACAAGGCCATCGTCGGCCGCTGGTTCACCGATTTCTGGGGCGAAAAGTGCAATCTCGCTATCGTGGACGAACTCGCCGCGCCTGACATGCTGTTGCAGTACTCGCTGCATGAGCCGCGCCGGGGTCATGCCGACATCAAGGCGTTCATGACCGGCTTCCGTGCGGCGTTTCCAGACCTTGCGTTTGCCGGCGCCGCGGACCTCATCGCCGAAGGCGACTGCGTTGTCGGCCGCTGGATCGGCGGAGGCACGCACACCGGTCCGGCTTTCAGCGATTTTCTGATGGGATCGCTGCCGGCTGCGACCGGCCGGACGATGCGGTTCACCGGAACCACGGTGCTTCGTATCGCTAACGGCAAGATCGTCGAGGAAATCGGCCTGGACGACGGCGTGACCGCGCTGAGGCAACTCGGTCTCATTCGCGCCGCCACGTGACTTGGTAAGGCTCGTGCGGCTTGCGCCGCACGAGCCCCACGTGCGTCACGTCAATACGCGCTGCTCCAGGAATTACGCCGGGGCGAGGAAGTGGATGCTGAACAGTCCGTTGCGATCGGTCCAGGTGCGTACCGGGCAATAGCCTGCGCGCGCGGCCAGGCGGTGGAAGCCATCGACCGTGTATTTCCAGGAATCCTCGGTATGGATGCGCTCGCCCTCGGCGAAACGGATGGCGCGGCCGGCGACGGTCACGATCTGATCGGCGAGGCTGCGGATGGAAATCTCGATGCGGCCGTCGGCACGATTGTAGAAGGCGTCGTGGGCGAAGCGATCGCGGTCGAAATCGGCATCGAGCTCGCGATTGATGCGCGCCAGGAGATTGAGGGTGAAGGAGGCGGTGACGCCTTGGGCGTCGTTGTAGGCGGCCTCCAGGACGGCCACGTCCTTCTGCAGATCGACGCCGATCAGCATCGCGCCCGACGGACCCACGACGCGGCGGGTGCCGACCAGAAAATCCACCGCCTCCGTCGGCGTGAAATTGCCGATGGTCGAGCCCGGAAAAAATCCCAGCCGACGTCCCCTCACCTCGGGCAGCGGGCCGAAATCGAGCGGCCGCGTGTAGTCGGCACACACCGCGACGATCGAGAGCAAGGGGAACTCGCCAGCGAGATTGTCGCAGGCCACGCCGAAGCTGCTCGCGCGAGATGTCGATGCCGATATAGGCGGCCGGCCGATCGAAGGCGCGCAAGAGCGTGCGCACCTTGCGGCTTGCGCCGCTGCCGAACTCGACGAGCTGGCTGCGAGGACCGACGAGCGCGGCGATCTCGGCCGCGTTGTCAATGAGGATCGCGGTCTCGGTGCGGGTCGGATAATATTCCGGCACGTTGCAGATCGCCTCGAACAGCTCCGAGCCGCGGTCGTCATAGAGGAAGCGGCAGGGGATCGCCTTCTGACGCCGCGCGAGGCCGCTCAGGACCGCGTCGCGGAAGCTCTCCTCGTCGGGAGCGAGATCGCGGAATACGGCGAGTGCACGAGCCTTGTTCATAGATCCTCCGCTAGCCGAATTCCGCCGAACGCCCAGCGCGCGGCAGCCGGAAAGAAATTGCGATAGCTGATGCGCACATGGCCTGCCGGCGTCACCGCAGCGCCACCGCGCAGCACCATCTGGTTGACCATGAATTTGCCGTTGTATTCGCCGATCGCGCCGGCCGACGGACGGTAGCCGGGATAGCCGACATAGGGGCTCTGCGTCCATTCCCAGGCATCGCCGATCATCTGCGCCAGACCGCCATCCCCGGCGCCCGCGGCCGCGGGATGATAAAGCCCGCGGTCGAGAAGATTGCCGGTGAGCCGCACCGCGCTCGACGCCGCCGCCACCTCCCACTCGGCCTCGGTCGGCAACCGGCGCCCGGCCCAGCGCGCATAAGCATCGGCTTCGTAGTAACTGACATGACAGACCGGCTCGGCACCATCGAGGCTGCGCCGTCCCGAGAGCGTGAAGACGCTCCACGCGCCGTCATCGCAGCGCCAATAGAGCGGCGCCGTCCAGCCTTCGCGCTGCACCGTGGCCCAGCCATCCGACAGCCAGAATTCCGGCCGGCAATAGCCGCCATCTCCAATGAAGCCCAGATATTCCTCCGCCGTGACGAGGCGCGAGGCGAGACGGAAGGGTGCCACCCAGACCTTGTGCCGCGGGCCTTCGTTGTCGAAAGCGAAGCCGTGGCCGTCATGGCCGATCGCGGCGAGCCCGCCCTCGATCGCGACGAACGACAAAGGCGGTGCCGTACGCAGCTCGAAGGGGCGCGGCGCGGCATAGGCGGGCTGCACCGGGTTGAGCGAGAAGGCATGCTTGATGTCCATCAGGATCAGCTCCTGATGCTGCTCCTCGTGGTTGAGCCCCAGTTCCACGAGTTCGGGCCACGCCGCGCCCTCGCCGGTCTCGATCAGCCGCTCCATGGCGGCGTCGACGTGCTGGCGATAGGCCGCGATCTCGGCGATGCCCGGCCGCGACAGAAGGCCGCGCTCGGGCCGTGGATGGCGCGGTCCCACCGCCTCGTAATAGGAGTTGAACAGCAGACCGAACTGCGGGTGGAAAACGCGATAGCCCGGCAGGTTCGGCAGGAGCAGGAAAGTCTCGAAGAACCAGGTGGTGTGGGCGCGATGCCACTTGGTCGGGCTGGCGTCCGGCATCGATTGCAGCGTCTGGTCCTCGGGCGAGAGGGGCGCTGCCAGCGCCTCGGTCTGTTGGCGGACCGCGTGGTAGCGGCGGTGCATCGCGCTCCGCCGCACATCCGGGTTGGCCAGTCCGGTGGTCGATTTCATGCAGCGCAGCTCCAAGCCCTTGCCCGGCGAACGGTCACAGCGCGGATCAGTTACCGCGGTAACCATTCGCCTCAGAGGTTAACGCCCTTGCGGCCGCGGCGAAAGCCGCTTGCAACGCCGCCTCCGGCGCCCGAAATATGCGTCAGTTCAAAGGCCCTTATCGGCCAACGGGACAGGAGATACGGCATGCTTCGGTGGCGCAGCTTTGTCGCATTGCTTTTTGCCGCTCTCCTTGCGTTTTCGCCGTCTCTGGCCGATGCGCGCGCGGGGGGCAGCTATCGCAGCGGCGGCGGCAGCAGCTTCATGAGCCAAGGCAGCCGCGGTTTCCGGACCTACGATCAGCCCATGCAGCGCAGCCTCACGCCGCATGCCACCGGCCCGTCGGCGACGCAGCCGGGCTATGGCAGCTCCCACCCCTTCTGGACCGGACTTGCCGGCGGGCTGTTCGGGAGCTGGATCGGCAGCATGCTCTTCCCGCACTGGGGCATGGGCTATGGCTGCGGCTTCGGCAGCGTCATCGGGTCGGTGATGTCGTGGCTCGTCATCATCGGGCTCTTGTACATGGGCTTCCGCATGCTGACCCGGCGGTTTGCGCCGCTGGCCTTTAGCGATGTCGGAGCGATGCGCACCGGCGGGCTCGGCGCCACGCCCCTGGGTTACGGTGGCGGCGGAAGCGGCGGCGACGGGCGCGGCGCGCCACTGGCCATCGCCCATGTCGACTACCAGGCGTTCGAGGCGGTGCTGAAGCATGTCCAGGCGGCCTGGAGCAACGGCAATCTCGCCGAGATGCGCCAGTACATGACGCCGGAAATGCTGTCGTACTTCGCCGAAAAGCTGGCCGAGAACGAGAGCCAAGGCGTCGAAAACCGCGTCGAGCAGGTCGAGCTCGAACGTGGCGACCTGCGCGAGGCGTGGGACGAGGGCCGGCTGCAATATGCAACCTGCGCGCTGCGCTGGCGCGCGCTCGACTACACCGTCAGCCGCGACCGCCGCCCGGGCGATGCCGGCTTCATCGTCGACGGCGACCCGAACCAGCCGACCGAGGCGGCGGAGATCTGGACCTTCGCGCGCAGCCCGGGCGGGCATTGGCTTCTGTCGGCGATCCAGCAGGTCTGAGGACGGGCAGCGCTAATGATTGCGTAAGGAATTGGTGAGGCAGCAGAGGTTTCGCCTTCGAATTGGCTGCTTCCCCGGTTCGTCAGGAATAAATCAGTAATGTAACCGTTATCATATGGGGGCGTGAGGATGCGAAGGACCGGCGCACGCAGATGTCCAACCTCGGCTGGACCATTATCGTGGTTTGTTTGGTATGCGTGGTCGCGTCAGCCGACTACGGCTGGACGAGCTATCGTGACTGGCGCGCCCGGCGCCGGGCGCTCAAATCCGGCCGGACACTGACGGCGAAATTCGCGCTCGACCACGACTGAGCTCGCCCTATCGTGAGCGAGGCCCGGCTCAAAACCCGCTTCGTCGTCCAGGCGGCGGTGCGGTTGTGCAACATTCGCGTCATTCCCGTGGCCGTGACGCGGCGCGGCGATGACGATGCCGGCACCATCGTGGTCAAGCTCAACCGTCGCGATCTCGGCTGCACCATTCTGGTCGAGACGCGCGCGCCCGACGGGTCGCGCGCGTGGCTGCGCGCCACCGGTGCCGATCCGGTGGACGAGGCCGCGGCCGACGCCTACATCGCCCGGCAGGTGCAGCGCGATCCCGATCTCTGGGTAGTCGAGATCGAGGACCGGGAAGGCCGCTCGACCTTCGAAGGCCGCATTCTCTGAAGCGCCAAAACGAGCTTCGTTCCGATCTGGTGCCGACCGATAAGCGTCACCTTTAGCGCGGAGGGCGCGGTAAATCTTCTGCGCGCAGCGCCCGCTCAGCGACCTGTGCGCAACCGCCGCGTCCTCTGCGCTAATCTTGATGCGCGGGTCAGCCGTTATCGTGGGCGAGCGCGCGGGCCAGTTGGCTCAGCGCTTCCTGATGGCGCTCGTTGGTGATGCCGGTGAAGTTGCGCGCGATCTCCAGCACCATGCGCTCGCGCGGCGTGACTGGCCGCGGCTCTTCCGAGCCGACGCCCTCGTAGAAATAGCTCATCGGCACGCTCAGAACCCGGGCGATGTGATAGAGCCGGCCGGCTGACACGCGATTGACACCGCGTTCGTATTTATGCGCCTGCTGATAAGTGACGCCGATGAGCTGCGCCAATTGCTGCTGGGTGAGACCGAGCAGGATTTGCCGCTCTCTGATGCGGGCGCCGACGTGGCGGTCGATTCCAGCCGTCGATTTTCCGCGCTTGGGCTTCGACATTTTCGCGCACCGCCCTTTCGAGCAACCCCACTCAGTGAGGATTGCCCCACAAACAGCGGGCTAAGCGCATCATTCCAAAGTGACTCTGCCGCTTGTCCCGAGGATCCTGGCGGCATCTGCCGCTAGGGTTTGGCGGGAAGGGCCAGAAGCTCGTTGGGGTAGATGAGATCGGGATCGGCGATCTTGTCGCGGTTGGCGCGATAGAGCACGACATAGCGCACACCATCGCCATAGGAATGCTGGGCCAGATGCCACAGCGTATTGCCCGGCACGACCGCGAAATAGTTGGTGGCGCCGAACTCGCCCGGCGCGGCGCGCAGCAGTTCCAGCGCCAGACGGCCGGCATCGCTGCCGTCCGGCCCGTGCGCATCGAGGGCAAGGCGATAGCGGCCGACGGGCACACCGCCCGCCAGTGTCACCGTCCAGTTGCCCGCCGCATCGGCGGTCGCCGTGGCGACGGATTGATCGTTAACGGAAATAGCGATGCGGGCGCCCGCATCGGCGCGCCCGCTCAGCACCGTCCGCCCGTCCGCGTCGTATTCGACGATGTCGAGTGCCACGTGATGCGGCGCCCGTGCGCCCTGCCCTGCGACCATCCGCGCCGCTTCCGAGCCGTTTTCCGGCAGCAGCGCGGCCAGCGGTGCCTGCGCGCTGCCGGGCTGGCGCTCGGGCACCAGCACCGCCAGGGATTTCGTCGACGGCACCGGCGCGCCCGCAGCGCCCGGCGTGCGGGCGGCGAGGCTGAGTTCCTGGGGACCGGGTGCCAGCGGCTGCTGCGGCGTGAATACCCACTCGCCGTTCTGGTCGGCGGTGACATGGCCGATGGCCTTGCCGTGGTCGTACACGGTCACATCGGCGCCCGGCGCCGCCCGTCCCGCGAGCACCGCCTGGCCGTCGGGGCCGATATGGATGGCATCGAAGCTCGGCGCCGTCAGATCCTGGGCCTGGGACGGTACCGCTGGCGTGGCGGCTGGCGGCCGAGCCGTAACGATCGGCGCTGACGGCGCTCCACCACGCTGCGCCTCATGCAGGCCGAGGAGGGCCAGCACCGCCGCAACGACGACGAGGATGCCGACAATGATGGCCCAATGGTTCCGTCTCATGGCGCGCCGGGACAACCTTGGTAAACGGAAGCCGTGGTCGGGTGTTACACCCGATTGCTGCCGCGGCACAACCGAAGTTCACGTCGAATGCGCTTGGAAGCGCCCGGGGAGCAGTGCATCCTGCTCCCCGGGAGGGAGATGGTAGCCTGAGGCGTAGGGAATGATGGCATGGCTTTGATCAAGCGCATTTGCATTTATTGCGGCTCATCGAGCCGCGTTGACGAAATCTATCGTGCGGCGGCAACCCGACTCGGCGTCATTCTCGCCGAGGCGGGAATCGAGGTGGTCTATGGCGGCGGCCGGATCGGCCTGATGGGGCTGATGGCTGACGCGGCACTGGCGTCGGGCGGGCGCGTGACGGGCGTGATTCCCGCCCATCTGCACGACCGCGAGGTCGGTCATGCCGGCTTGAGCGAGCTCGTGGTCGTCGACAGCATGCACGAGCGCAAGCGCCGCATGTTCGAGATGTCGGACGCCTTTGCCGTGCTGCCGGGGGGCCTGGGCACGCTCGACGAGACCATCGAGATACTGACCTGGAAGCAGCTCAGCCTGCACGACAAGCCCATCGTCATCGTCGATGTCGCAGGCTATTGGGCGCCCCTGCTCGATCTCATCGAGCATGCGGTCTCCAGCGGCTTTGCCGCCCGCAGCGCGCTGCATCTCTACCGCGTCGTCGGCCGGGTCGAGGATCTTTTGCCGGCCCTGGCCGCCGCGCCGGCGCCGGCACTGGCGAGCGAGCCCAAGCTCGTCTGAGTTGCAGGAATTGCGGGGCCCCGGGAATTTTGCGTCGGCCCGCGCGCATGCTATAAGGCGCGCGGCGTGCTGACGCCATTCACGAGGAATTTGCGGACATGAAAAAGATCAAGGTGGCGACGCCTGTCGTCGAACTCGACGGCGACGAGATGACGCGCATTTTGTGGCAGTTCATCAAGGACAAGCTCATCCTTCCCTATCTCGACATCAAGCTCGAGTACTACGACCTCGGCATGGAGGAGCGCGACCGCACCGACGATCAGATCACGGTCGATGCCGCCAACGCGATCGCGCGCTATGGCGTCGGCGTCAAATGCGCGACCATCACGCCCGACGAGGCGCGCGTCAAAGAATTCAATCTCAAGAAGATGTACCGGTCGCCCAACGGCACCATCCGCAACATTCTCGGCGGCACCATCTTCCGCGAGCCGATCGTGTGCAGGAACGTGCCGCGCCTGGTGCCGGGCTGGACCGGGCCGATCGTCATCGGCCGCCACGCCTATGGCGACCAGTACCGCGCCACCGACTTCAAGGTCCCCGGGCCGGGCAAGCTCACCATGACCTTCACGCCCGCGGGCGGCGGCGCGCCGCTGAGCTACGAGGTGTTCGACTTTCCCGCCAGCGGCATCGCCATCGGCATGTACAATCTCGACGAGTTCGATCCGCGGCTTCGCCCGCGCCTGCTTCAATTACGGCCTGCAGCGCGGCTTCCCGGTCTATCTCTCGACCAAGAACACCATCCTCAAGGTCTATGACGGCCGCTTCAAGGATATCTTCCAGGACATCTTCGAGAGCGAGTTCGCCGCCAGCTTCAAGGCGAAGAAGCTTACCTACGAGCATCGCCTCATCGACGACATGGTCGCGGCGGCGATGAAGTGGAGTGGCAACTTCGTTTGGGCGTGCAAGAATTACGACGGCGATGTGCAGTCGGATGTGGTGGCGCAGGGCTTTGGCTCGCTCGGCCTCATGACGTCGGTGCTGATGACGCCCGACGGCAAGACGGTGGAAGCGGAGGCGGCGCACGGCACGGTGACGCGCCACTACCGCATGCATCAGCAGGGCAAGCCGACCTCGACCAACCCGATCGCCTCGATCTTCGCCTGGACGCGGGGCCTGTGGTATCGCGGGGAGTTCGACGGCAATGACGATCTGAAGAATTTCGCCAAGACGCTCGAGAAGGTGTGCATCGATACGGTCGAGGCCGGGGCGATGACGAAGGATTCTCGCCATCCTCATCGGCCCCAACGAGCCGTCGCTCACCACCACGCAATTCCTCGACCGGCTCGACGAAGGGCTGCGCAAGACGATGGGATGACGGAGCGAAGCGGCGCGGGCGGCGGCGCGCCCACCCGGGCTCGCTATTTCCGCTTCCGGCTCAATCCCGGCTTCTTCGCCCATCTCTTCAAGGCCGTCTGCAAGCAGCATCACCGTGCGCTCGCGCCGCTCTTGCGCACGGTCATTCCCGCTGACGGCGTCGTCTTCGATGTCGGCGCCCATGCCGGCCAGTTCGCGAAGCTCTTCGCCCGGCTGGCGCCCCGGGGATTCGTCTATGCCTTCGAGCCCGGCAGCTATGCGCGCCTCATCCTGCGCATCGCGTTGCGCCTCAATGGCCTGGGCAATGTCGCGGTATTGCCGCTGGCGCTCGGCGACCACAGCGGCGTCGCACTCCTCACCGTGCCGGTGAAGCGGTCGGGCAGCTACGGCTTCGGCCTCTCCCATCTCGGCCACGACGACGGCAGGCGCACGGCCGAGACCGAAGCGGTCGGGGTGGCGACGCTCGACGAGGTCGCGGCGGTGCTCGGCCTCGACCGGCTGGATCTCGTCAAGGCTGATATCGAGGGCTTCGAGCTGCGCCTCGTCAAAGGCGCGCGCGCGACTTTGACGCGGCTCAAGCCGGCGCTGCTCTTGGAACTCGACGACACCCATCTCGCGCGCGCCGGCGACACGCTCGCCGCGGCGTGGGAAGAGCTGCTCGGTCTTGGCTATCGGCCCTTCGCCGCGACGCCTGCGCGCGTGCCGTTGGCAGCGCCGCAGAGCGGTGACGTGCTGTGGCTTCCGGCTGCCTCCGCGTGACCGGCCTTAAGCGGGAAGCATCGGGCGCAGACGCTCCGACAGTTCCGACCAGCGATAGGGCTTGCTGATGAAGGCAAAGTCGGATGTCAGCCCATGCTCGGCGGAAAGCAGCGACATGGGATAGCCCGACGCCAGCAGTACCTTGATGCCGGGATGGATCTCGCGCGCCTGCCGCGCCAGCTCGACACCATTCATGCCGTGCGGCATCGATATGTCGGTGAAGAGTATGTCGATCGGTCGCTCGCGGCGCAGGCTGTCGAGGGCGGACGGGCCGTCATCGGCCGTCATCACCTCGAAGCCAAGCATGGACAGCATGGAAATGGCAGCCTCGCGCACGTCGGCATCGTCCTCGACGACGAGCACGGTCGCGGCTCGCTCCCCCTTGGCCTTTTCCGCGCGGGCGTTCTCAAGCTGCTGTGCGTCGGCATCGACCCGCAGATAGAGCGTGACCGTCGTGCCCTGTCCGACGGAACTTTGAAGGGACACGCCGCCGCCCGATTGCGCGACGAACCCGTGAACCTGGCTTAAGCCGAGCCCACTTCCCTTGCCGATTTCCTTGGTCGTGTAGAACGGCTCGAAGGCGCGGGCCACGGCGTGCTCTTCCATGCCGCTCCCTTCGTCCTCGATCGTCACGACGACGTATTGACCGGGCAGCATGTCCGCGAAGCCGGGAACGGCGGACGCGTCGATGCGCTCGATGGCGGTGCGCAGCTTGATGGTGCCGCTTTGCGGCATGGCGTCGCGGGCATTGACGACGAGATTGAGCAGGCTCGCCTCGAATTGCGCCGCGTCGATGCAGGTCATATCCGGACCGTCGTAGAGATCGAATTCGAGTTCGAGCGTCTCGCCGGCGGCGTGGCGCAACACGGATTCGAAATTGCCGATAAGCGCGCGCACGCTGTGGGTTCGCGGCTGCAACGGCTGGCGCCGCGCGAAGGCCAGAAGCTGTTGCGTGAGCTTGGCGCCACGTTCCGCCGCGCGCTGGATGCCTTCTACCAGCTTTCGCCTTGCCCCCTCCCGCAGTTCCGGATGCAGGAGCAGATCGGCATTGCTCGCAACGACCGTCAGCAGATTGTTGAAATCATGCGCGATGCCGCCGGTCAGTTGGCCGATCGCCTCCATCTTCTGCGACTGGCGCAGTTGCGCCTCGCTCGCCCGGCTTGCGGTGAGATCGCGGGTGACCTTGGCAAAGCCGAGGAGCTTTCCGTTCTGGTCCCGGATAGGGTCGATGACCACACCGGCCCAGAACGTCGTGCCGTCCTTGCGGACACGAGGTCCCTCGGCTTCGTAGCGTCCGACCTCCTCGGCGATGGCGAGCGCGCGCTGCGGCAGGCCCGCGGCGCGATCCTCGTTGGTATAAAAGACCGAGAAATGCTGACCGAGGATTTCCTCGGCCGTGTAGCCCTTTATGCGGTGGCCGCCCGCGTTCCAATTGGTGACGTGGCCGGTCGGATCGAGCATGTAGATGGCATAGTCGGTGACGCCTTGCACCAGCATGCTGAAGCGCTCTTCGCTCTGGCGCAGCGCCTCCTGCGCCGCCCGCCGTTCGGTCGAATCGCGCGCGATCTTGGCGAACCCGATGAGGTTGCCGTCCTCATCCTTCAGGCGGTCGATGACGACATTGGCCCAGAACCGGGCGCCATCCTTGCGCACGCGCCAGCCTTCTGCCTCATACCGGCCGTCGCGCGCGGCGATCGCGAGCGCCGTTTCGGGCAGGTTCCGGGCTCTGTCCTCCGGGGTGTAGAAGACGCCGAAATGCTGGCCGATGGCTTCTTCTACACCGTATCCCTTGATCGCCGCGGCGCCCGCGTTCCACGACATGACGATGCCATCAGGGCTGAGCAGGTAGATGGCATAGTCGAGTATGCCCTGCACCAGCCTGCGAAAGGGCCGGTCGTCAAGCGCGCTTGCCGACAAGCGCTCGTCAATGTCCATTTCGCGGGGCCTGTTTGTTTGGCTTAGTGTCATGATCGGCCACGGCCACGTCAACCGCAGCTTGATCCCCACAAGGGACAAGGCCCTGACGATCGTCTCGAGACTAAATTTCTCGGGACTAAATCCCTAGACCGCGACCCGCCCCATTTCCGCCAGGGCGTGTTCCACGGCGGCGAGCGCGCTGTCGGCCGCGGCGGCGTCGGGACCGCCGGCCTGGGCCATGTCGGGCCGGCCGCCGCCGCCCTTGCCGCCGAGCGCCTCGGCGCCGAGCCGCACCAATTCCACGGCGTTGAAGCGCGCAACGAGATCGTCGGTCACGCCGACGACGATCGAGGCCTTGCCCTCGGCGCGCGCCACCAGCGCCACGACGCCCGAGCCGATCTCGCGCTTCATGTCGTCGGCCAGACTCTTCAGCTCCTTGGCGGGCACGTTGTCGAGCGCGCGGCCGGCGAACTTCACGCCGCCGACATCCTTGGCGGCATCCGGAGCGCCGCGGGCGCCGCCGGCGGCAGCGAGCCGGCGCGCCTCGGTGAGCTCGCGCTCCAGCCGCCGGCGCTCCTCGATGAGGCCGAGGACGCGTGTCGGAAGCTCGGCCGCGGCGGCGCGGAACGCCTGCGCCGCCTGATGCAGCAGATCCTCCTCGGCGGCGATATGCGCCTCAGCCGCGGCGCCGGTCAGCGCTTCGATCCGCCGCACGCCGGACGCGACCGCGCTTTCCGACACGATCTTGAAGAGACCGATGTCGCCGGTGCGGCGCACATGCGTGCCGCCGCACAGTTCCACCGAGAAGGGATGCGGGCTCGCGTTGTCGGTCTCGGGATCCTCGCCCATCGAGACGACGCGAACCTCGTCGCCGTATTTCTCGCCGAAGAGCGCGAGCGCGCCTTCCGCCACGGCAAGGTCGGGCGTCATCACGCGCGTGCGCACCTCGTCATTGGCGCGGATGCGGGCGTTGACCTCGGCCTCGACCGCGCGCACATCCTCCGGCGTCATGGCGCGCGGCTGGCTGAAGTCGAAGCGCAGGCGATCGGGCGCGACGAGCGAGCCCTTCTGCGTCACGTGCTGCCCCAGGCGCCGGCGCAGCGCCTGATGCAGGAGATGCGTCACCGAATGGTTGGCGCGCAGGCTGCGCCGGCGCGTCTCGTCGATCCTCAACTCGACGGCATCGCCGAGCTTGAGCGTGCCATGCGTGACGGTGCCGTAATGGACATTGAGGTCGCCCGCCTCCTTCTGCGTGTCGCGGACCGCGAATTCGCCGCCGTCGGCGGCGAAGATCACGCCGCTGTCGCCGAGCTGGCCGCCGGACTCGCCGTAGAACGGCGTCTGGTTGACGATGATCGCGGCTTGCGCGCCCGTGGGCACCGCGTCCACGGTCTTGCCGTCGACGACGATGGCAACGATCTTGCCTTGCGCAACCGGCGTGTCATAGCCCAGGAACTCGGTCGCGCCGACCTTGTCGCGCAGCTCGAACCAGAACGCTTCCGAAGCGGCCTCGCCGGAACCGACCCAGCTTCGCCGCGCCTCCGCGCGCTGGCGCGCCATTTCCGTGTCGAAGCCTTCGACCGCCACTTTGCGGCCGGAGCCGCGCAGCACGTCCTCGGTGAGATCGAGCGGGAAGCCGTAGGTATCGTAAAGCCGGAACGCGACCTCGCCCGGGAACGGCGCGCCGGCCGGGAGCCGCGCCGTCTCCTCGTCGAGCAGACGCAAGCCGCGCGCGAGCATGTCCTTGAACGACATCTCCTCCAGCCGCAGCGTCTCGGTCACGAGCGGCTCGGCGCGCACGAGCTCGGGGTAGGCCGCGCCCATCTGCCGCACCAGCGCCGGGACGAGCCGCCACATCAGCGGCTCCTTGCAGCCGATGATGTGCGCGTGGCGCATGGCGCGGCGCATGATCCGGCGCAGCACGTAGCCCCGCCCCTCCTTCGACGGCAGGACGCCATCGGCCATGAGGAAAGCGCTGGCGCGCAGATGATCGGCGATGACGCGATGCGATACCGCGTGCGGTCCGTCCGGGGCGACGCCGGCCGCCTCGGCCGAGGCCACGACGAGGGCGCGCAGCACGTCGGTGTCGTAATTATCGTGCTTGCCCTGGAGCACGGCGGCGATGCGCTCGAGCCCCATGCCGGTGTCGATCGAGGGCCGCGGCAGGGGATGACGCTCGCCGCCCTGCTGCTCGTACTGCATGAAGACGAGATTCCAGATCTCGACGAAGCGGTCGCCGTCTTCGTTGGCGCTGCCGGGCGGGCCGCCCGGGATGGCCTCGCCGTGATCGTAGAAGATCTCCGAGCACGGGCCGCACGGGCCGGTATCGCCCATCGCCCAGAAATTGTCGGCGGTGGCGATGCGGATGATGCGGCGCTCGGGCAGACCGGCGATCTTCGCCCAGAGCTTCGCGGCGTCCTCGTCCTCGGCATAGACGGTGACGAGCAGGCGGTCGCGGTCGACGCCGAACTCCTTGGTCACCAAGTTCCAGGCGAGCTCGATCGCGACGTCCTTGAAATAGTCGCCGAACGAGAAGTTGCCGAGCATCTCGAAGAAGGTGTGGTGGCGCGCGGTGTAGCCGACATTCTCGAGGTCGTTGTGCTTGCCGCCGGCGCGCACGCATTTTTGCGCCGTGACGGCACGGCTGTAGGGGCGCTTTTCCACGCCGGTGAAGACGTTCTTGAACTGCACCATGCCGGCATTGGTGAAGAGGAGCGTCGGGTCGTTGCGCGGGACGAGCGGGCTGGACGGCACGGCGGCATGGCCGTGGCGCGCGAAATAGCCCACGAAGGCGGCGCGGATGTCGTTGGTCAGCATGGGCCTTATCTGGTCCTTCCCCCGGGCGCGGCCAAGGCACGCAGTGCGCGTGCCCCGATCCGCTTCGGATTTAGCCCGAGGGTGCACAGGCTGTAAAGCCAACGGACCCAGGCGCGGAGGGCGGCCGAGGCGCCCGGCAATGTCCGGGTGCCTCGGCCATGGCCGCACGATCATCCGCCCGCCCCGGACAGGGCCGGCGGGCCGGCGTTTCTTATTCCTCGGCCGCGCCTTCGCTGCCCGCCATCATCGCGTCGGCGACGAGGCCGGCATTGGCGCGGATGGCGCGTTCGATCGCATCGGCGATCTCGGGGTTGTCCTTGAGAAAGGCTTTCGCGTTCTCCCGCCCCTGGCCGATGCGCTGGCCGTCGTGGGAGAACCAGGAGCCGGATTTCTCGACCACGCCGGCCTGCATGCCGAGATCGAGGAGCTCGCCGCGCTTGGAGATGCCCTCGCCGTACATGATGTCGAACTCCACCACCTTGAACGGCGGCGCCATCTTGTTCTTCACCACCTTGACCCGGGTCTGGTTGCCGGTCGTCTGCTCGCGCTCCTTGATCGCGCCGATGCGGCGGATGTCGAGCCGCACCGAGGCGTAGAATTTGAGCGCATGGCCGCCGGTGGTGGTCTCGGGATTGCCGAACATGATGCCGATCTTCATCCGGATCTGGTTGATGAAGATGACCATGCAGCGCGACTTGGAGATGGAGCCGGTGAGCTTGCGCAGCGCCTGGCTCATGAGGCGGGCGTGGAGCCCCATGTGATTGTCGCCCATCTCGCCTTCGAGCTCGGCGCGCGGCACCAGCGCCGCCACCGAATCGACCACCAGCACGTCGATCGCGCCCGAGCGCACCAGCGTGTCGGCGATCTCGAGCGCCTGCTCGCCGGCGTCGGGCTGGGAGATCAGGAGGTCGTCGATGCGGACGCCGAGCTTGCGCGCATAGCCGGGGTCGAGCGCATGCTCGGCATCGATGAAGGCGCAGGTGCCGCCGGCGCGCTGCGCCTCGGCGATGACGTGGAGCGCGAGCGTCGTCTTGCCCGAGCTTTCCGGGCCATAGATCTCGACCACCCGGCCGCGCGGCAGGCCGCCGATGCCGAGCGCGATGTCGAGACCCAGCGAACCCGTGGAAATGACCTCGGCGTCCCCTGACGCCTCGCGCGAGCCGAGCTTCATGATCGAGCCTTTGCCGAACGCCCGCTCGATCTGGCCCAACGCGGCGTCGAGAGCCTTCTGCTTATCCACGATTTCCTTGTCCAAAAGGCGCAAAACGGATTGGGACATACCCGTACCTCCTTATTCCACAGGGGCCCGAGGGTTGCAATGCAGGCAATCGTACGCTCTTTGTTCTAAACCGCAAGTTCTTTTTTTGTCCCAATTATATCGTTTACTGAACGATCAACTCAGGGTATAAAGTCAGCACGTTAGGAGGCTGACATGTTCGTTCCGGTCGAACTTTCCCACCCCGCCTACAGCGACGAAGAAGCGGCCCGCACCTACCTGGAAGGCATTCGTTGGCCGAACGGTCCCTATTGCCCGTTCTGCGGACAGTTCGAGTCGGTCAAGGCGCTTGGCGGCAAGTCCATGGGGCCGGGCTGGTATCACTGCGGCGAGTGCCGCAAGAAGTTCACGGTGCGCGTCGGGACGGTGATGGAGCGCTCCCATATCCTCCTTCACAACTGGCTTCTCGGGATGCGCCTCTACTGCGGATCGAAGAAGGGCTTTTCGGCCCATCAGCTCCACCGCACCTTGAACATCACCTATCGCTCGGCTTGGTTCATGGCGCACCGCATCCGCGAGGCGATGCGCGAGGATGATCCGGCCCCGCTCGGCGGCAAGGACAAGGTGGTTGAGGTTGACGAGACGTTCATCGGCCCGGCGAAAGACGTGTTCGTGAATGATCGCGGGTGGGTCAAAGAGCGCGGCACCGGAACGAAGCGCAAGGTGATCTCCCTTGTCGAACGCGGCGGCCGTGCCCGTTCGATCAAGGTTGAGAACCTGGACGCGGCGACGATCCGCAAGGCGCTCTTCGAGAATGTCGTGCTCGATAGCCGCCTCCATACGGACGAAGCGCAGCACTACAAGCGTCCCGGCCGCGAGTTCGCCAAACATGAGGCGGTGAACCATTCGGGCAAGGAATACGCGCGCGGAGACGTGACGACCAACACGGTCGAGGGCTTCTTCTCAATCTTCAAACGCGGCATGATCGGCGTCTATCAGCACTGCGGCGAACAGCACTTGCAGCGCTACCTACACGAGTTCGATTTCCGCTACAGCAACCGCGCCGCGCTCGGGATCGACGATGCAGAACGCACCACTCGCGCTATCCAGGGCGCGGCCGGAAAGCGCCTTACCTATCGGCGGACTCGTGGGCAACAAGGGAAAGCCTCCCTCGCGTAAGCGCAGGCTGATCCATCACGACTTCGAGGGGCCGATAGACGCTCTGTTGCGCCTGCTCTTCGGCGAAGAGTTCTAGTCCTTCGGCGCGGGGGGCGGCACCAACACGCGCTTGGGGGGCCGCCCGCGCTTCTTCGGCTTTGGCGTTTGAGCGACATGCGGCGTATTGAGCGCGCGCCTGATCGTCCGGGCCATGCGCTCGGCGATCTCCGCGTCGCTGTATTCGTCATCAGGCTTGGTGACGCTCATGCAAGGCATATTATCACGGCGGGGTCGGATTCGCACCTGCCCCACCTTTCGCTATCCTAGGGACCGTCCAGGAACCTAGGAGTGAATGTCATGCCCGCAACACCACCCTTATCGGGACCGTATGAGTTCAACCCAGCAAGAAGCGACATTGACGGTCAACAGGCTGAAGCGTTGGTCTTCATCGCTCAACGGCTCGCTGGGATCGAATGGATTCTAGGGGAACTCAATTTGAAGGCGACGAAGGTTGAGAGTTCTCTGGCGTTGGTGGCTGGCAAGATGAAGTGATCGCCACGGGCTTGCCACTCATATACGATTCGTAAATCCGCGCTTGCGTTACCACGTCTTCCCGCGTGATGACGCCGGCTTGCCAATCAGCCCGCGCCATTTGCAAGGCGCGTTCGCGGGCCATTTGTGCCATTACATTAGGCGTCATGAATCACGTACGATCATCTGCTAAACGCCAGAGTAGCGTGAAAAATGGCAGAACCTTGGGATCGGCCGCCCTTCCCAGCGCATGGGAACCGCTCGCAACGCGTGCTTTTTGAGTCTATTGGCCGCGCGCTCATGGCATGGGAAGAAGTCGAGACAACGCTGGCGCAACTCTACGCCGTCTTTGCCACTGGCTCGCATCGCGATGAAGGGGCAAACAAGGAATATGGCGTTCCAGCGAATTATGGGCAACGCATGCAAGTGCTGGAAAAGAAAGCTTGTGCTTATTTTGCGCGCTACCCAAGCCAAAGCAGCGAGGGCGAATTTTCGATTCTTGTGCAAAAGGCAAAAGGCTATTCGGGACGACGAAATGACATCGCACACGGGGTCGCGCGGCACATTCATTGGATCATCAATCCTTTGTCTCGCGCTACGCTTTTGGCCTTGGCCGGCAGATTGGAATGGTGCGTTGTACCCCCGCATTTTCGTGGTACCAAATTCACTAAGAAGAATGCGCCAGAATACATACTGGGTCGTGTCCCGCCGAGTGGTGTAGGAGCTGTGGGTAAGTAGCCCGCCGCAGCGACCGCCAGAGTTTG
This sequence comes from uncultured Alphaproteobacteria bacterium, assembly GCA_963832575.1. Taxonomy (GTDB): domain Bacteria; phylum Pseudomonadota; class Alphaproteobacteria; order ATCC43930; family CGMCC-115725; genus DATJLY01. The sequence continues at coordinate 175,570 of CAWHUT010000003.1, read as the reverse complement.
GGCGGAGGCGGGCTACTTATCCACAGCGGTGGTCATCGTGGGTCTTCGGTAGGGTTTGGTCGCCAGACCTTTCACTCGAACCGAGGACCTTACGATGACCGACGAGATGATGAACCTTCGCGCGCTTCTGGAGAAGAGTTCGGATGCCGAGTTGCTGCGCGAGATGGTCGGCTTTGCCGCGCAGCGTCTGATGGAGCTGGAAGTTGAGGGCCTGACCGGCGCTGCCCATGGCGAGCGCAGTGCGGGCCGCATCAATCACCGCAATGGCTACCGCGATCGCGATTGGGAGACGAGAGCGGGCACGGTCGAGTTGCGCATTCCGAAGCTCAGGAAGGGCAGTTACTTCCCCGCCTTCCTGGAGCCGCGTCGCCTGGCCGAGAAGGCGTTGGCGGCGGTGGTCCAGGAAGCCTACATCCACGGTGTCTCGACCCGCTCTGTCGACGATCTCGTCCAGGCCATGGGAATGACCGGCATCTCGAAGAGCCAGGTGAGCCGGCTGTGCGAAGAGATCGACGACAAGGTCAAAGCCTTTCTGACCCGGCCGCTCGAAGGCGATTGGCCCTATCTGTGGATCGACGCGACCTATGTGAAGGCACGCGAGAACGGGCGCATCGTCTCGGTCGCGGTGATCGTTGCCGTCGCGGTCAACGGCGACGGGCGCCGCGAGGTGCTTGGCATGGATATTGGCCCCTCGGAGGCCGAGACCTTTTGGACCGAGTTCCTGCGCAAGCTCGCTCGGCGCGGCCTGCGCGGCGTCAAGCTTGTCATCTCTGACGCTCACGAGGGCCTGAAGGCAGCAATCACGAAAGTGCTCCATGCCTCCTGGCAACGCTGCCGCGTGGGGCTGTTGAAGAAGTTTTCGTCACGCGACGGCAGCAGGCTCGACACCGTTCGGGTGCCGTTTGCTCAACGCCTGACGATTTTTCAGACGCGGATCGCCCATGATCGACGTGGCGGCAGTCAGCAGGGCACAAAGCAGCGCAATGATCCATGTGGCGAGCCGCTTGAGGTTAATTGCGGCTGCCGTCAGGTAAGCCTGGATCTGCATGTTGGCCAAGCCGCGCCGGATGGCACGCGCGAGCCCATGCCAGGTTTTGGCCTCGCCGTGAATGCCCTCCACCTTCCATCGGTGGCGTTGATAGAGCGCATAATCGCGATCCGACCAGTGCTCGCGCCGGCGCCGTGCTCGCAACAGGGCGGGGTAGTTATCGCCAAGAACCACGGCCTTGTTCGAGCGCCCGCCGCTCAGGCATAGGCTGCGCAGGTCACAGCGTTTGCAGTCCTTGGCTCGCGAGGTGAAGAAGCGGCCGTGCTTCACCGCCCGCCCTGCCTTCAGTATCTTGCCGCGCGGACACTTTAGGATATCGTGCTTGGCATCGTATCGGAAGCGGCGCATCGGCACCGGGCTCCTGATCGGCTCGGCCTTGGGCGGGATGATCGCCTCGATCCGGCGTTCCTCGAGTTGACCGTACACCTTGGCATAGGCGTAGCCCGCATCTGCGGTCACGGCTTGTACGGCGACACCCGTCGTCCTTTGGACCGTGTCGATCTGCGCATCCAATGTACCGCCCTCGTTGACTTGGCCGGTTGTGACGGTCACGTCGAGCACGACGCCGGCCTCGTCGTCGACCGCAGTGTGCTGCTTATAAGCTGGCTCGAGCCGCCGGTTCCGGCCATTTGTTGCCATGGTGGCGTCGGGATCGGTGACGCAGACCTTTTTGTACTTCCCGCTTTGTCTGCCGATCCGCTCCGCCTCCTCGGGCTGAGAGTTTGCCTCACCGACTTTGGCGACCCAGCGGCCGGCCAGAGATTCCCAACTGACGTCGGCGCGGATCAACGTGGCGTCGATGTGTACGATCTCGCCCTTGGCGATCTTCGCGACGAGGCATGCAGTGACCGTCTTCTCGAAGATCCGACGGAAGCGCGCCTCACCCCAGCGCTGGCGGATGCGCGTAAGGCTCGAATGATCGGGCAGACGATTGGCGAGACCGAAGCCCGCGAACCAACGGATCGCCACATTAACGTGTGCCTCACGCATGAGCTTTCGGTCATGGACAATGCCAAGCAGGAATCCCGCGAGCATGAGTTCGAACCGCCGCTTCTGGGTCAATGCCGGGTCGGCCATTGTCTGGGCAGTACAAGTCTGTGACTTCAGCGCGCAGCCAGGACAGGTCGAGCACCCGGTCGACACGGGCCAGCACATGATCGTCGGGAATAAGATCACGCAGCGATCCGGCGAAAAACTCCACCTGCTCCGCACCGCGCGAACCCAACATCACGATCTACTCCCGCTCATCGCCGACGGTAGAAACGAATCACGGATTGGCGGGTTTTTCAACAGCCCCCGCGTCCACTTCATGCGCAACGTCCTGGCGCACGCCGGCCGGCAGGGGCGCCGCGTCGTCGCCGCCTTCATCGGCACCGCCTTTGTCCAGGACGACGCCGAGACGGCACGCGCCCAATGGCGCCAAGTCGCCGATCAGGTTCGCCCCAAGGTGCCTAAGCTTGCCGCAGTCATGGACGAGGCCGAAACCGATGTCCTCGCCTTCATGAGCTTCCCGAAGGATCACCGGCCGAAGATTTATTCGACCAATCCATTGGAACGCCTCAACGGCGAGATCAAGCGCCGCACCGAGGTCATCGGCATCTTCCCCAATGAAGACGCCATCACCCGCCTCGTCGGCGCACTCCTGCTCGAGCAGAACGATGAATGGTCCGTGCAGCGCGCCCGCTATATGTCCCTGGAAACCATCGCGCCCTTGAGCGATGATCCGATCGTCAGGCTGTCCGCTGTGACCGCCTGACGCTTCCGGCCAACCTCGCCGGAGATCGCGACGCCGCCGCCGCTCCTACACCACGCCCTGGGACACGATCTACATACTGACATCGCGCGAGATAAACCGCTTCGGACTCGCGTTCTCGGACATTAGTCGGCATGTGATGAGTTTTGGTGTTCGTCTTGAGCGGGGGCCGCGGAAACCATAGCCGCGTAAACCCATTCGGCTAGATGTCGCGAAGAGTACGGCCCGATGTCGGCGTACTCGCGCAAAACGACTGCGCCCGCGTCAATCATCTCGGGCGTGATCTGAACGGAATCCTGGCATGGTTGCCGCGACATGCGACCGAGATACCCATAGCAATAGGATTCCAAGCAACCAGTTATTCACTGAACAAATTCCTCTAGGCACAACAAACGGTTGCGGCGTGCCGCAATAAAATTGCGCGTTCAGTAAACGATATAAGTTCCTTTTTTGTTCGCGTTTCGCCGGGTGATCTACCGGCGCGAAGCCGGCGCGGGCCGCATTGCTGCCAGGGCGCTGCCGCAGGGCATGGGCGCGCGTGGGCTTCCCTATGACGTGCCGGGCCTATTTATCAATGCGCAAGGAGCCGGTCGTCGTGAGCGCAAGCCGTCTGCACCCGACCGCCACTTTGCGTCCCGCCGACGCGTTGGAGCCATCCGGCTTTGGCCCGCACCGGCACGCCGGCGTCAGGATTCCCGGGACTGTCGAGCCCACGGACGCCTGGGTCTGGTGCGTCTATGCGGCCATCCTGATGTCCTTCGTGTTCGTCACCTACTACCAGCTTCACGTCGTCGTGGCACATCTCATCGTCGATGTGTCGCGCCACGGCTATCTTCGCTTCCTGTTGTATCCCAGCCTTCTGTGGATGGTGATGGGCGTCGTCCTGCTGGCGTTCCGGACCGGCTTCTGGCTGATCTACCGCCCCTTCGCGCCGGCGGTGGCGGCAGCGGCCCCGGCCTTGACCGTGATCATCCCGGCCTATAACGAGGGCGCGATGGTGGCGCAGGCGATCGAGTCCGTCGCAGCCGCCGATTACGCGCCCGGCCGGCTCGAGCTCATCGTCATCGACGACGGCAGCACCGACGACACCTGGCGCCACATCTGCCTGGCGGCCAATCGCCATCCCCATCTGGTCACGGCCCTGCAGCACGAGCGCAACCTCGGCAAGCGCGCGGCGCTCGCCACCGGATTTGCCCGCGCGCGCGGCGACATCATCGTGACGCTCGATTCCGACAGCGTGATCGAGCGCACGGCCTTGCTGGCCCTGGCGGGGCCGTTCCGCGACCCGCGCGTCGGCGCGGTGGCCGGCAAGGTGCTGGTCTACAACCGCGACGCCGGCCTGATCCCGCGCATGCTGCATGTCCGCTTCATTCTCGCCTTCGACATGCTGCGGTCGGCGGAATTGGTCTATCGCACGGTCTATTGCTGTCCGGGCGCGCTGACGGCGCTGCGTGCCGATGTGGTCCAGCACGTGCTCGAGCGTTGGCGCGATCAGCACTTTCTGGGCGCGCCCTGCACCATCGGCGAGGATCGGGCCATGACCAATTTCATGCTCGAGGCCGGCTACGATACGGTCTATCAGCGCAGCGCCGCGGTGTGGACGGTGGTGCCGTCGGGCTATAGGAAGCTGTGCAAGATGTTGCTGCGCTGGGACCGCAGCTATGTCCGCGAGGAGATCCGGTTCACCCGCATTGTGTGGAAGCGGCCGTGGCGGTCGCTGCTGATCGCCGCGTTCGACCGCTTCATCACCAATCTGCGCTATCCCATCTATTACACGAGCCTGGGGCTCGCCGCGGTGGTCGGAGTGCACGACCCGGCAATGATCGTCCGCCTGCTGTCGGCGATGGGCATCGTGTCGCTCTTCAACATGCTCTATTTCTTGCGCAGCGAGAAATCGCTATTTCTTGCGCAGCGAGAAATCGCTCGGATTTCTCTACGGCGTTCTCTACGCGTATTTCTCGTCGTTCGCGCTCTTTTGGATCTTTCCCTATGCGCTGGTCAGCCTGCGCGCCCGCGCGTGGATGACGCGCTGACGGGCCGCCGGAGCCTTGCTTCGGGCGCAGTTCCGGCGACGGCGGAAGCGCCCCGGGCAAGGTCACATCCAGACAATTCGGTAATTCTCGAAAAGTCGTTGACACCGACAAGGCGCGCGCTGTATTTCGATAATCGTTGAAATATAGGAATGCGGCTATGGATGCTCGGCAGATCGTCGGCGCTCTTGGCGCCCTCGCCCATGAAACCCGCCTCGAGACCTTCCGCCTGCTGGTGCAGCGCGGCCCCGATGGTTTGGCGGCCGGCGCGCTCGCCGATGCGCTCAAGGTGCCGCCTTCGTCGCTCACCTTCCACCTTCAGCAGCTCGCTCATGCCGGCCTCGTCACGCAGCGGCGCCTAAGCCGGCAGATCATCTACGCGGCCGATTTCACCGCCATGAACGCCGTCGTCGGTTATCTCACCGAGAATTGTTGTGGGAGCGGCGCCTGCGCCCCGGCCTGCCGCCCCGCGCAAACCGGCAAAGCCACATCGACCAAGAGGAAATCGGCATGAAGCGCTTTCACGTGCACTTGGGAGTCGACGACCTTGCGGCGTCGATCCGCTTTTACTCCGCGCTGTTCGCGGCCGCGCCGACCGTGCGCAAACCGGACTACGCCAAGTGGATGCTCGAAAATCCGCGCGTCAATTTCGCGATCTCGCACGGCCGCGGCGGCGCCGGCATCCATCATCTCGGCATTCAGGTCGAAGATGCCGACGAGCTGACGGAAGTGTATGGCCGTCTCGAGGCGGCCGATGCGCCCGTGCTCGAGGAAGGCGCGACGACGTGCTGCTACGCCCAATCGGAAAAGTCGTGGATTGCTGATCCACAAGGCCTCGCCTGGGAAACCTTCCTCACCCACGGCGAGAGCACCGTCTACGGCGGCAACGCGCCGGCGATCGGCAGCAATCCCGGCGACACTCCGCAGCTCGCCGGCACAGCCGCCGGCTGTTGCACGCCGGCGCTCGCACCCGTGCCCAAAGCCGCGTGCGGCTGCGGGCCGGCGGCAGAGTAAGCCGCCGTGGCGGATCGGGTCTACAACGCGCTTTTTCTCTGCACCGGCAATTCCGCGCGCTCGATCTTCGGCGAGGTGATCTTGAACCAGCTCGGCCGCGGACGCTTCCGCGCCTACTCGGCCGGCAGCCACCCGAAGGGCGAGGTTCACCCGCGCACGCTCGAGCTGCTTAAGCGACGGCATTATGCGATCGAAGGTCTGCGCTCGGAAAGCTGGAACGAATTTGCACAGCCAGGTGCGCCGCCGCTCGATTTCGTCTTCACCGTCTGCGACAACGCCGCCAATGAAGTCTGCCCGATCTGGCCGGGTCAGCCGATGACGGCGCATTGGGGCGTGCCCGATCCGGCCGCCGTCACCGGCAGCGAGGAGGCGATCACGCGCGCCTTCTCCGATGCCTTCATGCAGCTCAACCGGCGGATTTCGCTATTTATCAGTTTGCCGCTCGACAAACTCGATCGCCTTTCATTGCAAGGACGGCTCGACGATATCGGCAAGACCGGCCCCACCCCGACATGATGCACGCTACCTCGCTGCGGCGCGCGGTTGCCGAAGCCCTCGGCACGGCGCTGCTGCTCGCCGCCGTGGTCGGCTCCGGGATCATGGCCGAACGTCTCGCCGGCGGTAACGCCGCGGTCGCATTGCTGGCGAACGCGATCGCCACGGGCGGTGCGCTCTTGGCGTTGATCGTCACATTTGGGCCGATCTCGGGCGCGCACTTCAACCCCGTCATCACGCTCGCCTTGGCGAGCCGCGGCAAGCTGCGCGGGCGCCTCGCCGTCGCTTACATCATTGCGCAGAGCATCGGCGCCGTCGGCGGCGTATGGCTCGCGCATCTGATGTTTGGCCTGCCGATCCTGCAATGGGCGGCGCACGCGCGCGGCACAGTCGGCGAGCTGGTCGGTGAGTTTGTCGCGACCTTCGGTCTGGTCGGTCTTGTCATGAGCGCGGGCCGTCACGCGCCGGCGGCCGTGCCCTACGGTGTCGCGGCCTATATCACCGGCGCTTATTGGTTTACCTCGTCTACGTCCTTCGCCAATCCGGCCGTGGCACTCGCGCGCGCGTTGACGAACACGTTCGCGGGCATCACGCCCGGCGACGTGCCGGGCTTTATCGTCGCCGAGCTGGCCGGCGCGACAGCGGCGGCCACCCTCTTCGCGTGGCTGCTCGAAGACGCTGGCGCACCGCAATAGCCTCCAAGGCGCGCCCGATCCGCTGTCGCGCCTAACCGCTTAGAGGGTCCAGGGCCCTGCCATCTTTCAGGCCATGCAGGCCTACGCCCAAGGGACAAATCGCGGCGCCGCGATTCGAGGTCGCTGGTGCTGTGGCTCGGGTGCCGGAGCGTTGCTCCCTTACCGCCGCAGTTTGTGCACATCGCGGCGCGGCCGATCGCTCGAACCCTCGCTTCGGCAACCCCGACTGGCTCCGCCCATCGCCTGATGCATACACGGCGCGGCAAGGGTAGAGCTACGGCGTTGGTACGGTTTTGGTAGGCGGGGCTTGCACCGCTGTATTAGGATGTTAGCCTGCGCAGCACGCAAAGTAGCTAGTTGATTGCCAGTGATTTCAGACGAGGTCTTACAATTTCTCCAGGCGTCAATTCCGTCGGTCTGGACACTTGAGGTGCTGCTTCTCTTGCGGCGTTATCGCGCTCGCCCCTGGGATGCCGGGGCAGTCACCCGCGAGCTGCGCATTAGCACCCTCGTCACCGCCAACAGTCTAGCCGCGCTTATGGCGGCCGGCCTCGTTATCGAGCAACCTGAGGGTAACTATTACTACAGGCCCGCACGCCCCGAACTTTGCGAAACAGTCGATCGACTGGCCGCCGCCTACGGCAAGTACCCGTTCGCGGTCACGCAGGCAATTCTTCGTGCACCGAATGAGAGGTTTCGTCTCTTCGCGAATGCGTTCCGCATCAGGAAGGATTGACGACGATGCACCTGCTTCATCCCACCGTGTACCTCCTATGCTTCCTGACCAGTTTCGCTGCGATGGTCCTCCTCTATCGGAGCTATCTACAGCACGAGACCCGTCTTCTCCTATGGAGTGCGCTCGCCTTTGTCGCACTTGCGGTCAACAATCTCCTGCTCTTCGTCGACATCGTCGTGCTCCCCAGCGTCAATCTGCTGCCGCTTCGCTATCTGTCGGCGTTAATCGCCGTCGGTCTGATGCTTTACGGCTTCGTGTGGGAGCTCGACTGAGGTGTTTCCATGAGCGAATATTTTCCTGCCGACTTTATCTCGGGCGCGATCACCCTCGGCTACCTCGTCCTGGGTCTGTATTTTATGCGCTTTTGGCACCGCACGCGCAACTCGCTCTTCGCGAATTTCGCGGCTGCCTTCTGGCTGCTGGCGGTAAACCAGGCGGCGGCAACACTGAGCGGCAACGCCGAGATCGAGCAAGGTTGGGTTTATCTCATCCGATTGGCGGCCTTTCTCATCATCATCGCGGCGATTGTGCGCAAGAATATCACAGCATCCCCAGGACGATCGTGAGACGTTGGCTTTTCGGTTAGAAGCCCGGCTCGGCACCTTTTGGAGACAAAAGCCTTCGTGGATATCCTTCTCTCAAGCATTGTCGGGCTCCTCGTTGCGGCCATTTGCGTTGCCCTGATCGCACGAAGCCTACGCCTTCCCTACACGGTCGGTCTCGTTGTCACCGGAATCGCGCTCGCTTGGCTCCAGATCGAGACTGGAGTCTCTCTCACCCACGACTTCATCTTCGACGTGATCCTCCCGCCCCTGCTGTTCGAGGCCGCCATCAACATCCACTGGCGACCGCTCTGGCGGGATGCGCTTCCCGTTCTGACGCTGGCGATTCTCGGCACTATCGTCTCGGCCGTGGTGGTAGCGGCCGGGATGGTGTTCCTGTTGGGCTGGCCGGTCCGTCCCGCCGTCCTGTTCGGCGTTCTCATTGCCGCCACGGACCCGGTGGCCGTCATCGCCATGTTCAAGGATAATGGCGTGACCGGCAGGCTGCGGCTTCTGGTTGAGAGCGAAAGCCTGTTCAATGACGGCGTAGCGGCCGTCCTCTTTACGCTGGTCGTCGCTTGGATCCAGGCGACGGATGGGGACCCCGTCACGATAACCGAGGCGGTGCGGGTCTCGCTGCTTACAGTGGGCGGCGGCATCTGTGCCGGGCTTCTCTGCGCCGGAGCGGCCATCGCTGTGGTGTGGCGCACGTCGGATCATCTCATCGAGAGCACCCTGACGGCTGTTACCGCCTATGGCTCGTTCCTGCTTGCCGAGCACTTTCACGTCTCGGGAGTTCTGGCCACGATCGTCGCCGGGCTTCTGATGGGGAATCTCGAAGTCCTGGCCACCGCCGAGCACGGCCTGATTTCTCCGCGGGGGCGTGAATTCGTGTTGGACTTATGGGACTTCATCGCCTTCATCGCCAATTCCAGCGTTTTTCTTCTCATCGGCTTGACCGTCGGCGGCATCTCATTCGGCCGCCTGGGGTTCACCGTGCTTATCGTCGTCATCGGCCTGGTTCTTCTGGCGCGGGCGCTCACAGTGTACCCACTCTGCATGTTCTTTGTCCGCTCGCGCTGGACGATGTCATTGGGCACGCAGCACATCCTATGGTGGGGCGGGCTGCGAGGGGCGCTCGGCTTGGCATTAGCTCTCTCTTTGCCGCGATCGCTGCCAGTGCGCGATGAAATCTTGGTTGCCACATTCGGCGTGGTCGTCTTCTCGGTGGTCGTTCAGGGTTTGACGATGCCGCTGTTGCTGCAAAAGCTTGGTTTCATACCGAAGAGACAATGAGGCGCCGCAGCCCCCACGCACGCCGCCTCTCGCGATCGTTATGCCGGTCATGGAAACGCTGTGCCGGCTTAGTCCAGCCGGTCTCGACAAGGCTATGAGACGACTTGCCTGCCCGAACCAGTCGAGCTTTATGCTACGCGCGCAAACGCGTCCTGAGTCTCCTTTTCATAGTTGAGCAGTTTCTGCACGGACGGCCGCTGTTTCATTCGCTCGAAGTGTCTGGTGCAGTTGGCGAACTGCGTTTGGTCGAGTGGGAAAAGCGTGCCGCGCCGAAAGCACCAGAAGAAATGCGCGTCCGCGGCCGTGAAATGATCGAAGAACCATTCGCGACCCGCCAACATCGCTTCTGCCACCTCGAACTTTTCGAATAGCTGCTTCTGCGCCAGTCGCTTCACTACGGGCTCCGCATCGGGTAGATCGCACACCAGTTGCGGAGAATTGATGCGAAAAAGAAACGGATGAATGCCCGACGCGCAGAAGGATAGGATGGAGATTGCCTTCACATACTGCATCGGATCTTCGGGCAGGAGCTTCGCCTTCGGAAAATTACGCGCGATCCAAACTTGGATCGCCGGGTTCTCGGTCAGGGGCTCGCCGTCGATCATCAGCGTAGGAACTTGGTGCTTTGGATTGAGCTTGAGGTATTCGGGGCTGCGATGTTCGCCCTTGCGTAAATTGACAGGACGGACTTCGAAATCTGCGCCCGCTTCTGTCAGGGTGATATAGGGCGCGAGCGCGCAGGTGATGGGGGCGTAATAGAGCGTCAGTTTCATTCGGTCCTCCCTAGCTGAAAAGTAATCTTACCGCAGATCGGCGTGTCGGCGGGCGGCTTGTTGGATAGTGGCGTTCGGTTGGCTGTTGACCTATATGCTGGCCATGGATTCGAAGGCGCAAATTTCCCCATCCCGTGACCACCCGGCAGCGGCAGGTAGCCAACCTACTGCGACGAGAGTCGCCGAGGAACACCATCGCATCGGTCTCCTGACCCTTTCGGTGCTGGCCGTGGTCGTTGGTGTCGTGACCGGTCTCGGCGCCGTGCTGTTCCGAGACCTCATCGGCATCATCCACAACGTCATGTTCCTGGGCCACTTTGTCGTCCGCTACGACGCGAATCTGTTCACCCCACCGAGCCCCTGGGGACCGTTCGTCATTCTGGTTCCGGTGATCGGCGCGGTGGGCGTTACCTTCCTTGTGAGCAAATTCGCGCCCGAGGCAAAAGGTCACGGCGTGCCCGAGGTCATGGACGCCATCTATTACAAGAACGGCATCATCCGCCCCGTTGTGGCGGTGGTGAAGTCCTTGGCTTCGGCGCTCGCCATCGGAACCGGCTCGTCGGTCGGCCGCGAAGGACCGATCATCCAAATCGGCTCGGCCCTGGGCTCCACCTTGGGTCAGATCGTGCGCATGCAGCCCGGGCAGCGCATCACGCTGGTCGCGGCCGGGGCCGGGGCCGGCATTGCGGCCACCTTCAATACCCCTATTGGCGGCGTGCTGTTCGCCATCGAGCTGATGATGCCCGAGGTCAGCGTCAGAACCTTTCTGCCCGTGGCGCTTGCGACCGGCACTGCCACCTTCATCGGCCGCCTGTTCTTCGGGCAGCAACCGGCGTTCAACGTCCCGGCACTGCCGCCCCTGAGCGTCGACCCGAGCGCGGTCCTGACGCTGTTTCTCTATGCCTTCCTCGGCGTTATCACCGGTCTGGCCGCGACCGCGTTCATCCGCATTCTGCATTTTCTCGAAGATCTCTTCGACAAGATCGGCCCGCGCTATCTGCGCCACATATTCGGCATGCTGCTCGTGGGCGTGCTGATCTACGCGCTGCAGGTGAAGTTCGGTAACTACTATGTCGAGGGCGTTGGCTACGCGACCATACAGGCGATCCTGCTGGGTCAGCTATCGGCGCCGGGATTGCTTGCGCTCCTCTGCGTCGCCAAGGCCCTTGCCACATCGACCAGCCTGGGGTCGGGTTCATCGGGCGGCATCTTCTCGCCCTCGCTGTTCATGGGCGCAACCGTCGGCGGTGCCTATGCCGCGGTGCTGACACATCTTCATCTGCCGGTCGACATCAACATTCCGGCTTTTGCGATGGTGGGCATGGGCGCGATGGTCGGCGGCGGTACCGGGGCGGCCATGACTGCCGTCACCATGATCTTCGAAATGACGCGCGATTACGACATCGTCATGCCGATGATCCTCGCGGTCGCCTTGAGTGTCGGCGTGCGCCGCATGCTCAGCCCCGAGAACATCTACACCATGAAGCTCTTCCGGCGAGGGCACGCCATCCCCAAGGCGCTTCACGCCAATATGTTCCTGGTGCGCCGCGCCAAGGAAGTGATGGATACCGACATCATGGTGCTGCCGGCCGAGATGAGCTTTGACGCCTTCCTGCGCATGCCCGAACACCAGGGCAGGATGCGCCATATCCTCGTCAGGGAGGGCGAGCGCCTGGTCGGCGCACTGCGCGTCAACACCGGCATCCGCCAGGGGCTCGAAGGCACCGACACCGGCGTCAAGCTGCGTGACGTAGCACCGCGGAATTTCACGATCGTGCGCGAGGACGACGTCGTGTTCGATGTGATCGACCGGATGTGGCGCAAGAAGGCGGATATGGCGCTCGTTATCCGCACCCGAGGAGTGCCCCGACCCGACGACGTACTCGGCGTCATCACCAAGGAGCATGTCGCAGACTCGGTCGCCAGCAGCATCAGCGTCTATCCCGGCTAGCTCTGAGCCGGACGCATCCGGGGGATCAGGCCGCGCCCTTATAAACCCAACCGCCATCGCCCCCATCCCATTCGAGGGCCGATGATGCTTGCGAAAATGGATGCGACGTATTCCCTCCGTCGACGCGATGAACGCAAGCACGCCGACAAACGGCCTGCCCCGGCGTCGCGCGAAACCGTGGACGCAAACGCTGCCACGCCGGTGCGGGCGATGAGATCGCGCCGCCTAATCTGCTCGCGCCATATGCTCGCGGTGCGTTGATGCTTGAGAGTCCCCCTTTTGCACGGAAGTGGGTGCCCTCGAGCCTACCGGCCTTCACCGAGCGACGTCCGGGTTGGGGTCAATCGCGCCAGATTTAAGACGGCAGGGTCACGTCTAATGATGCATCGGCAGCGGAACAAAGCGAGAAAGTCGGCATTTCGCATTCGTGCCAATATGCAACATCGCTGCGCTGGCCACACGGCCTATTTCGCCCCTGGCGCGCCGGCTTCCGGCGATGCACCTATTCCGCCGACGGTCCGCGCTTGCCAGGAACCCCAAACGGTCGCAGCTTGGGCTTGAACCAGCGGCCATTTGGAGAATGGCGGCTCAGGTAAGACCGTCGAAATGAGCATGCCCTTGCAAGAAACGGCGGCGCACGGACGGTCCGAGCTTGCCGGCCTGTCGTCGGCCCAAGCCGCGTCCGCTGCGAGCGGAATTCGGTCCGAACGCCGTCGTCGAGGAACCGATCCATCCTCTCGGCAGATTCGCGCGCCATTTCTGGGCGCCGGTGCCGTGGATGCTCGAGGCGACGATCGGCCTTGCAAATCATCCTGGGCGAGTGGCTTACGGCGTCGATGATCGCGGCGCTGCTCCTCTTCAACGTCCTGCTCGCCGCCTTTCAGGAAAGTCGCGCGAACGCCGCTTTGGCGCTTCTCAAGCGGCGCCTGACATTGACGTCGCGCGTCAAGCGCGACGGCGCCTGGGTTGATGGCCCGGCGGCCGACCTCGTTCCCGGCGATATCGTCCAGGTTTCGCTCGGGGACGTCGTTCCCGCCGACGTCCTCATCGTCGACGGTTCGCTGTTGCTCGATCAATCCATGCTGACCGGCGAATCGATCCCGACCGAAATGGAGGCCGGAAAGACCGCCTTTGCCGGCGGCCTCGTTCGTCGCGGCGCGGCGATCGCACAGGTGACGGCGACGGGAACGCGCACCTATTTCGGGCGGACGGCGGAGCTGGTGAGCGTCGCCCACGTCGAGAGCGCCGAGCAGAAGGCCGTGCTCAGCGTCGTTCGCAATCTCACGGTGATCAATTTCGTCATTGTCGCTGGGCTCGTGGCCTATGCGTTCGCGATCAGAGTCGGCTTCGAGCAGATCCTGCTGCTCGTCCTGACGGCGTTGCTGTCGGCGGTGCCCGTCGCTCTGCCGGCGACATTCACTCTCGCCGCCGCGTTGGGCGCGAGGACGCTCGCGTTGAAGGGCGTCCTGCTCACTCGGCTGTCTTCGCTGAACGAAGCGGCCATGGTCGACGTGATCTGCTGCGACAAAACCGGCACGCTGACCCGGAATGAATTGGTCGTGAGCGCGATTCGTCCGGTGAAGCCGGGCTGTGACGATTCGGACGTTCTCGGCTTTGCCGCGCTGGCGAGTTCGCCGGAAGGCCAGGATCCGATCGATTCCGTCATCCGGACGATGGCGGCCAAGGACCGGGGCCGCGCCGCGCTGACCGTGACGCGCTTCACGCCGTTCGATCCGGCGGTCAAAATGGCCGAGGCGATCGCCGTCGAGGCGGGGCGCGAGATTCGCGTGGTCAAGGGCGCGCCGGCCGTCGTCGCGACGGTCGCGCCGATGACGCCGGCGTCCGAGAAGGAGCTCGAGGCGCTCAACGCCGCTGGATATCGGACGATCGCCGTGGCCGCCGGGCCGAGCGACGCGCTGGAACTGATCGGGTTCATCGCGTTCAGCGATCCTCCGCGCGCCGATTCGGCGGAATTGCTGACCGAGTTGCGCTCGCTCGGCGTGCTCCCGGTCATGCTCACCGGCGACGCGGCGGCCACCGCGGCGACCGTCGCGCGCGCGATCGGGCTCACGGGGCCCGTTTGTCCGCCGGGCGAGGTTCCCGCGAGCGTCGAGCCGAAGGACTTCGCCGTCTACGCCGGCATTTTCCCGGAGCAGAAGTTTCACCTGGTCAAGGCGTTCCAGCAGAACGGGCCATGCGGTCGGCATGTGCGGCGACGGCGCCAATGACGCGCCGGCGCTGCGGCAGGCGCAAATGGGCATCGCCGTTTCGACCGCGACGGATGTCGCCAAAGCCGCGGCGGGCATCGTGCTGACCGAACCCGGTCTCGGCGGAATCGTCGCCTGCATCAAGGAAGGGCGATCGGCGTTCCAACGCGTTCTGACCTACACGCTGACGATGCTTATCAACAAATGCGTGACGCTCATCGTGCTCGGCGCTGGGCTGATCATCACTGGGCACGCGGTCCTGACACCGCTTTTGCAAGCGATTTCGATGCTCACCAATGACTTCGTGACGATGGCGCGCGCGGCGGACCGGGCGCGGCCGTCTCCCTACCCGAACGCCTGGCGCGTGCGAAACCTTACGCTCGCAGCAGTCCCCCTCGGTTCTTTCAGGCTTGCTCTACCTGGTGGCGGTGCTTGGCTTCGGCTGGTACGGGCTGCGCCTGAGCCCCGGCGAGATGCAGACGTTGACGTTCACGATGCTCGCCTTCGCAGGTCAGGGAAATGTCTATGTGCTGCGGGAGCACGGGCGTCTCTGGAGCTCGCGCCCCGCGCCGATCATGCTGCTGGCCTCACTCTGCGATGTCTTGGTGGTCGCTTCTCTCGCCGCCGGAGGCGTGTTGATGAGCCCGCTTCCGATCACCGTGATCGCCCTGCTCGCCGCGACGACGATCGTCTTCACCCTGGCGATGGACTCCATCAAGCTCGCGGTGTACGCGCGCCTGCGGATCGATTGACCTGAGCCGCGCAGAGGCGGCCCGCAGATGGACCGCCTGCTTCACGACATGATGCTGTCGCGCGTGATCGAGGAGCGAGCAACGCGCGCCTCGGCCCGGCCGCCTACCTCGACGGCGCCGGCCCGCGTGACGATCCCAAGGGGCCGCTGTTCCGCACGATCGGCCGCGTTACCGCCAAATCGAGCGCACATAGCTGCCGCAAGACCGAGAGGCTGAGAGTGGCGAAGAGATCAACGCACGCCCCTCAATGCCGGGCTGCCGTGAGCTTGTCCTGCGTCTTCGTTTCGAAGTCGCTGGCATCGTGGCGCTCGTGGAGCTGATCGGCGGGATCGCCGCTCAGCCGGTTGACCTTGCGGCCGCGCTTCACCGCCGGGCGTTGGCCGATCATCGTCGTCCAGCGCTGCAGGTTCTTATAATCCTGCACCTGCAGGAATTCGCGCGCCGCCATATTGGTTGTACTGCGCCAGGCCGCCATACCACGGCCAGATCGCGATGTCTGCGATCGTGTAGCGGTCGCCGGCGATGTATTCGCTTTCACCCAGGCGTCGGTCGAGCACGTCGAGCTGGCGCTTCGTTTCCATGGCGAAGCGGTCGATGGCGTATTCGATCTTGGTCTTCGCATAGGCATAGAAATGACCGAAGCCGCCGCCGACATAGGGCGTGCTGCCCATCTGCCAGAAGAGCCAGGACAGGCATTCGGCGCGCGCGGCGCGCTCGGTCGGCACCAAGGCGCCGAACTTCTCGGCGAGATAGAGCAGGATCGCGCCCGATTCGAAGACGCGCACCGGCTTGGGTTCGGAACGGTCGAGCAAAGCCGGGATCTTGGAATTCGGATTGACGGCGACAAAGCCGCTGCCGAACTGCTCGCCCTCGCCGATCTTGATCGGCCAGGCGTCGTATTCGGCGGCGCGATGGCCGAGCGCCAGAAGCTCTTCCAGCATGATGGTGACCTTCACGCCGTTGGGCGTCGCCAGGGAATAAAGCTGCAGCGGATGGCGCCCGGCCGGCAGCTCTTTCTCATGGGTCGGCCCGGCGATCGGCCGGTTGGTGTTGGCGTAGCGCCAGCCCGTGCCATCCTTCTTCCAGGTCCAGACTTTGGGCGGCGTATAGGGTGTGTCGGTCATCATCGTCCTCGTCGTCGTGGCGGGAGCATCGCCGCCTATTGCGCCTTGATGAAGGGAATTGCCAGCCGATAGACCTCCTGCTCGGCGTCCCATGGCACCATGTGCTTGCAGTTCTCGACGATGTGCAGGTTGAGGTCGGGATGCATCTTCTTGAAGAGTTCCGCGCGGTCGCCTGCATGAGCGCGGTCGTTGCGCCCGAAGATGAGGAGAAGCGGAATTTTCAGATCAAGCATCCGCTTCCAGAGCGGCGCCGCCGGCTGGCCGCCGCCGGCCTCTGCGCCCGCATTGGCGCGCGCGGTGAAGGTCTCGAACGCCTTGCCGACGCTGCGGCTGTGGCGCAGCGCCAGTTCTTCGGGCGTCACCATATCGGTATGAAAGAGGTCGGCCTGCATGAGCTTTTTCGTGTCGTCCGACGTAGGCTCGACGACCGCCATCTGGCGATCGACGCGTTGCGCGACCTGCGCATAGCGGCCTTCGACATCCTCCGGCAGGGGCGGCAGCAAGGTGCCGGTGCCGAGCACGACGAGGCAGGAGTAGCGCTCCGGCTCCTTCAACGCGAGCTGCACGGCCATGCCGCCCGAGCGCGAATGCGCGATCAGCGCCGGCTTCTTCAACCCAAGAGCGTCAATGAATTTCGGCACCGAGGCCGTCTGGTAATTGAGGGAGAGGTCGCTGCCCACCTCGCTCAGCCCGTAGCCGGGGAAGTCGTAGGCGATCGCGCGCAGGCCGGCCCGGGCCAGCGGCCCGAGATTGCGCCGAAACACGTCTGCGGACGAGCCCAGCGACGCGCCGTGCAGCAGCAGCACGGGTTGGCCCGATCCTTCCTCGATATAGCGCAGGCGCAATCCGTCGACGGTGACGTATCTATCGGCGCTCAGTGTCGCGAGATGGGTGTCCATGTTTCCTCCTCAACGGATCAATCGCCTTGGAACTTGTAGTACTGTGCCCACTTCAACAGCGGCTCGTCGGACATCGAGAAGATCTGCGCGTCGCTGTCGATGTGGTGCTCGATCCAGCGCCAGGTCGGCGCGATGAAGATGTCGCCGAAGCCCCAGGCGATCTTCTCGCCGTCGATGAAGGAAACCCCGCTACCGGCCATGATGCAGAACGAGGTGTTGGCGTTGGTGCGCCAGCGCCGCGTCTTCTGCCCGGCCTCCAGCCGCTCCACGGTGAGGCCCAGGGTCGGCATCGTCGGAGCTTCCAAGCGGATGCGCCTCCCGAAATACCCGCGCGCATCAGGCACGGCCCGGTCGAGCCGGTGCTGGATGGTCGCGTCGGAAAAGCGCATCGGCGTGTCCGCGACGACGACCGCCACTTCCTCGTAACGGTTCGGATGCGGCTCCCAGGTCGCGAGCTGCAAGGCGCTGACCAGCGGCACGTCGAGCCCGTCGATCCAGCACGCTGTCTCGTCGCCGTCATGGGCGTGGCTATGCCACGTGCCGCCCGGCGTCAGGACCACGTCGCCGGTCTCCATCAAGGTTTTCTCGCCGTTGACGATCGAGTACATCTTGCGGCCGTCGAGGATGACTCGGAGCGCATGCGCGGTGTGGCGGTGCGACGGCGCGGTCTCGCCGGGAAGCACGAGCTGATAGGCATGGAGCAAGGTCCGCGCCGCGCCGAGCTGGTTTCCCGCAACCGGGTTGCGGAAGTTGAGGATGCGCCGCCCCGCCTCTTCCGAGCTGATCAGCTTCGAGGCCGCTTCGAGCGCCGCGCGGCACTGTTTGTAGCGCCAGACATAGGTCAGGTAGGGCGAGCTCGGCTCGGCCGAGCGCGTGTGCGGGCCGTGCCCCCAGCCGGTGACGACGTTGAGCGGCTCGATCAGCGTCTGCAGCTCGTCGAGCGTCTTGGCCCGACCAAAATAGGCCGCCTCGTCCGGTGCCATGGGTTCCGCGAGCTCGGCCATAGTCATCTCCTTCGCGAGGGTGTGAAGTCGGCTGCCGTCAGGCGATCTGCCGCGCCGCCTCGAGCTCCAATGCAATGTCCGCGACCAGCGGCAGCGACAGGATGAAGAAGGTACCGCCAGCCTCCGTCCCGATCTCCTTCACCTCGGCGCCGCTGTGCGGAATGAACATATAGGTGCCGCGGTCCGCCGTCTTACCGCCCAGCCACGTCTTGCCGTCATAGGTGATGGAGCCTTCGATGAGATAGAAAATCTCGGCGTCCTCGCTGCGATGAGCAGGGATGTGCCCGCCGGGCGCGAGCCGCATCAGCCGCGCGGCGGAGCGCCGCTCGCCGAAGGTGCCGAGATGCTTGTGCTCCACCCGGGCGAGCGTGCGATCCCTCACCCAGCGGGCGTTATCGCCCTTCATGACGACCGGCGATCCGAAGCGCGGCGGCGGGTAGCGGAACTTTTGGCCGGCCGCCTCTTCCCAGCAGGCGGCGTGGCTATCCTTGTTGATCTTGCGCCCGTCCGGAAGGATTTCGGTATAGATGCCGTCGGCAAAGGTTCCGCCTCGCGCCGACAGCCGCTGGCGCGCCGCGCGCAGTTCGTCATGCGTCTCGTAGGGGATCCCCTCGGGGCCTTGGAACTGCAGGCCGAGGCCGGTGCTCGGCATCTTCTGCAATTGCGGGCCGTAGGGGACGCCCTCGGGATAGAAGCCGCAATCGCCCGGCTTCAGATAGCCGTCCTTGATCTGGCGGTCGCCGTCGAGCGCATAGCGGAACTGGTCAAAGGCGTGCTTGTGCCGCGGGGTCCCGTACCCCGTGTCGTAGGCATTCCACGAGAACTCCAAGGCGGTGCCGGGCACGCCCGTCTCGAGCGGAAACTGCTTGTAGGTCGCCCCGCCTTCGCGAGCCCCTCCCGATCCCATGGGCTCGACATCGGTGATGCTCATGATGACGATGGGGCGAGCCATGATTTCGGCCTCCTATGGACGCCAATCTAAAGACCAAGGTGCGGCCTGTCGCCAATCGAGTCAAGGCGACCGGGCCATATGCCCAGAGCAATCGGGTGAATGACGATGTCACCCAGACTGGACATCGCGGAGCCGGCGCATGACCCGTCGCCGACATGACTTCGTCTTTTTCGTATCGCACTCCGGGTCACGGTCACGACGGTCGCGGGCGGCAGACCCGCCAACGCCATCCGCGCCGCGACGCCGGCCACGGCATCGCCCAGCCGAAAGGGCAACGCTTTGGCGAGCAGCGTCCGTAAGTCCGGGAAGACGTAGCGCGCGCCTATGGCCGCAGACACGTTTATGGCGCGGCGGGCGCCATCCGACGAGCCTCCGGCCGATCCCGCCCGGTCACGAGCGCCTTGTACTGGGCTTGGTGCTCGGGCGTCATGAACTCGATCATCAGGCTATTCTCGAGCCAGAACTCAACGAGGTCGAAGGGGCCCCGGCTACAATAGACAGCCCGCCAGCCTTCGCGCTTGCCGATCGCCCTGATCTCGTCGATCGAGAGCTTGGTTCCGACCGCGAGGTGGACGCAGCCATATTTCGGTGGATTGTCGAGATGGGCCTGACGGACCATCTCGTCTTCGCCGATCCCCGGCATCATGACTTCGTCGCGCGGATAGACCTCGATCGCGGTGCGGTGCTCGTCGTCGCCACCGCCGCGCGCCATAAAGCTGTGGCGCCCGACATGGAACGGGGTGTAGCCCCCGCCCAGCAGTTCGCCGAGCACCTTCGCCACCCGTTCGGGATCATCAGCAGGGACCGATGCGTGGAAGATCATCTGCGCCTCCAACGAAGCGATTGGTAAGACGGTCCGGCGATCGTAAGAATGGGGTGGCTGCCCTGTCAACGGCCTGTCCGCTGAGCGGGCGAAGCGAGAATGACCGAACTCACCTTCCTGCCAGCGACCGAGCTCGCCGTCAATCTCCCCCGCCGTGAGATCGGCTGCCGCGGCTGGCGGTCAGCAGCTCGTACATGTGCCGCCAGTCCATACACAAGTAATAAATCGCGCCGTTTGCGCTGTGCTCGATGAAGCTGCGCTGACTGTCACGTCCGAAAGTGCGCGGGCCATCCGATCGGCTAAAACGCCGAGCGTGCGGCATATCGTTATCGGCTGCGTTGCAGGCGGTCGTGTGTCTCCTCCCATTCCCCCCCCGGCCAGCCGGTCGCGCGATGAAGCAGCACTTTCCAACTGCCAGGTCGTCCAACGTCGGGGGCAAGCTCATCCCCCGACCAACTCTACCCAAAACTGGAGGAGTTTCAGGGGATCAGGTCACGAGTATGGGACTGAAGGCAGACATGGACGTGCACTTGTCGTCGTGGCAAGGCGTAGGACAGAGGCTCAGTGTGACGGAGATGTAGTGCCAGGCGCACCCATCATGCCGGGGCCACCCGCCCCGCCCATCATGCCACCGCCGGGACCACCGGCACCGCCGATCATGCCCGAACCCGGGCCACCCGCGGGTTGCGCCGATGCGAGCTGCGCAGCGCCCGCGAGCGTCGCTAATGCTAAAGCGAACAAGGCCCCTTTCGTGCTACGGAGCGTCATAACCCAATCCCATTCCTGCAATCGGCGCCGGATCTTCCGTCGTGATCGTGATTCACACATTGATCTGGTTCAAGGCGATACCCTGCAAAGCTGACTACCAATTTTTTCAGGCGTAAATTTGGGTACCAGTGTCAGATTTTCTCCACTAGTTTGAGGCGTGGTACGAATTTTCGACGCGGCATATTAGCATCGAGGAAAGCCTGATATGAGCGACGAGATGCGCGAGGTCGTTGGCGTTTTCCCGAGCGCCGAGACGATCGAGGCCGCCGTGTTCGATCTTGAGACCCATGGCTTCGACCGGGCTGCTTTCAGCCTGCTGGCCAGCGAGCACGCCGTCGAACGGCAGCTCGGGCGGCGCTACCGCCGGATCGAAGAGATGGAGGACGAAAGCGCGGCGCCGCGGGAAACATTCTTTTCCAAGGTCTCGCGCCTCGAGGCTGAATTCGGACTCGCGCCCGCGCTCGCCTTCCTGGCGGCCGTGGCGGTCGGGCTTGGCTCGACCACGGTCACGCTGCCGATCCTTATTGCGGCGGGAGGTGGGGCGGGCGTGGGCGCCGCGCTCGGCCGCCTGGTCCATGCTCATCACGCCGGCCAATTGCGCGAGCAGCTCGAACGCGGCGGGATACTGCTGTGGGTCAGCGTTCGAAACCCGGACCAGGAACGCAAGGCGATCACGATCCTCGGCGCGCATGGTGCACGCCACGTCCACGCTCACGATTTGGCGTCGTGAGACTGGCCCGAACGAGAACACATGACGCTCGAGGAGCAGCGGCCAGGCTCCCGGCCGGCATCGGCGAGAAATGACATCGCTGGCTTCCACGGCGCCTTTTAGCTGCGGTTTGAGGTGGATCAATGCGCAGAACCCGACCGGAGCTTTGACTTTTATCCTATGTGAGACACGAGGCGGTTTGAGGCTAGACTGGCGCTGACGCCTTATAGAGGCGATTTCCGCGAGACGCGCCTGTGCAATCGGGAAGCGCGAAGATCACACCCAGCGGGCGAGAGATAGATCACTGGTTGCGGGCCGAAGCCGAGCTGCGCGGCGCGAAGCCGACGAAGCGAAGGCGTACCTGCCCCGGCTGCGCTCGGAGCCCAATCGATGAAGGAGCCCTCCGGGCGAAGATCGCAGGCTGGATCGACGATATCCGCTCTTGTTGTTGCCGTGGTTGCGCTCGATGGGAAAGCGCTGTACCCACTCCAAGCAGCACGAGGTGACGCAAGGAGATCCGTTGACTACTCCCTCCTCTGCCGTGGTGACGCTCGCGGGCTTGCAGGCGCTGCTCGAGTATTTGCGGCGAACGGGGTACCGCGTTCTCGGCCCCACGGTTCGCGACCGTGCGATCGTCTATGACGACATCGCCGCCATCGATGACTTGCCGCGAGGCTGGACCGACGAACAGGACGGTGGGACCTACCGGCTGGTACGCCGCGACGATGAAGCGGTCTTCGGGTACGCCGTCGGTCCACATTCGTGGAAGAAGTTCCTGCACCCGCCGATCCAGCCTTTATGGCGCACCGAGACGGACGGCGGGAAGATCCGGGTTGTGCCGGAGCCGCTTCCGGATGAGCGCTTCGCCTTCTTCGGCGTGCGGTCTTGCGATCTGCACGCGATCAACATCCAAGATCGGGTGCTCATCGGCGATGCCCATGCCGATCCGCACTACCGCGCGCGGCGCGACGGTGCCTTTGTCGTCGCCGTGAATTGCGGCAAAGCGGGCGGAACCTGCTTTTGCGTATCGATGAAGACCGGCCCGCGCGTCACCAGCGCCTTCGATCTCGTCCTGACCGAGATCGTCAACGGCGAGGAATTCCTCATTGAGGCGGGCTCGGATGCTGGCCGCGCCCTTTTGGCCGACCTGCCGCAGCGCCCGGCTACCGAGACCGACAGCGCGACCGCGAACGCCATCATCGCGCGGACCGCAGAAACCATGGGCCGCACGATGCGCTCCGATGATTTGCGCGAGCTTCTCCAGCGCAACCTCAACCACCCGCGCTGGGACGACGTTGCGGAGCGCTGCCTCACCTGTGGCAATTGCACGCTCGTCTGTCCCACCTGCTTTTGCACCTCCACGGAGGACGAAAGCGACCTCCATGGCGCCACGACCGCGCGGAAGCGGCGGTGGGACTCATGCTTCACGCTCGATTTCTCGTATATCCATGGCGGCAGCGTCAGGCCGACAAACCGCTCGCGCTATCGCCAATGGATGACACACAAGCTGTCGACCTGGTGGGATCAATTCGGCACCTCGGGTTGCGTCGGCTGCGGTCGCTGCATCACCTGGTGTCCGGTGGCGATCGACATCACCGAAGAGGTCCGCGCGATCCGCGACAGCGAAGCAAAAGAGGAGGTGCGGTCCGATGGAGGGACTTGAGCGCATCGTCCGTGAGCACCCGTTCTTCGCCGGATTGCCCCAATCGTTCTGCGCCCTCGTCAGCGGCTGCGCCAAGAACGTCCGCTTCGCTGCCGGGCAATATCTGTTTCACGAAGGCGGATCCGCTGATGAATTCTACCTGGTACGGCATGGGCGGGTCGCACTTACAATCACCGTTCTAGGCAAGGGCGAGGTGACGGTGCACACGGTGAGCGCAGGCGAGCTTGCGGGCGTCTCCTGGCTCGTCCCGCCGTACCGCTGGACCTACGACGCCAAGGCGCTCGAGCTCACGCGCGCCATCGCGCTCGATGCCAGGTGTCTCCGCGACAAGTGCGAGGCGGACCACGATTTGGGCTACGAGATGATGAAGTGCTTCATGCCGGTCCTCGTCGAGCGCCTCCATGCGGCGCGGCTACAGATGCTCGATGTCTATGGCGCCTAGTATGATGGGGGTAGGCGCCGCAGTCGCCGATCCGATGCTGCCGCGGATGGCGCGCTTGCGCGGGCGGCAGAGCGCGGGACCGGAGACGTGGACGCTCGATCTCGAGCCGGAAGGGTGGTTGCCTCAGCCTTTCGCGCCGGGGCAGTTCAACATGCTTCTCATTCCCGGAGTTGGCGAAGTCGCGATCAGCTTCAGCGGCGATCCGGCCGCCGGCGGGCCGCTTGTCCATACGGTTCGCGCTGTTGGAGCCGTTTCGTCGGCCATCACCAAGCTGCGGCCGGGCGACTGGATCGGAATCCGCGGCCCATTCGGGGTCGGCTGGCCGATGGCCGACGCCGTCGGCCGGGATGTCATCATGGTGGCGGGCGGATTGGGCTTGGCGCCGCTTCGGCCCGCGATCTGCCGGGTCCTCGCCGAGCGGGAACGGTATGGACAAGTCGTGCTGTTGTTCGGTACCCGCAGTCCTGACGACATCCTATTCCGCGAGGAAATCGAGGCGTGGCGGCGGCGGCTCGATATTGACATCGAAGTCACCGTCGACCATGCGATCGGCGATTGGCGCGGCCATGTCGGCGTGGTGACGAAGCTCATTCCGCGTGCGTCCTTCGATCCCATGCACGCAATCGCCTTCGTCTGCGGCCCTGAGGTGATGATGCGGTTCACCGCCGCCTCCCTCATTGACGCGGAGCTCGACGAAAAGGCGATTTATCTTTCGCTGGAGCGCAACATGAAATGCGCCGTCGGCCATTGCGGCCATTGCCAGTTCTCGAGCATGTTCGTCTGCAAGGACGGGCCGGTGTTCTCTTACGACCGCATTCGCACGCTCCTGATGCTCAAGGAGATATGAGATGGCCCCGGCGACCCACCGCAAGCCCAGGCTCGCCGTCTGGAAATTCGCGTCCTGCGACGGGTGCCAGCTCACGCTGCTCGATTGCGAGGACGAGCTTCTCGGCATCGCGGGCGAGATCGAGATCGCCTATTTCATGGAGACGACCCGCGCCAAGGACCGCGGCCGCTACGACGTTTCGCTTGTCGAGGGATCCATCACGACCGAGCACGATCGCGAACGCATCCTTGATGTCCGCGCCCGCTCGCGCGTGCTCATTACGCTGGGGGCGTGCGCCACCGCCGGCGGCATCCAGGCGCTCCGCAATTTTGCGGACGTGCGCGACTACACGTCGATTGTTTATGCCCATCCGGAGTACATCAAGACCCTGGCGAATTCGACCGCGATTTCGGCCCATGTGCCCGTTGACTTCGAGCTCAGGGGGTGCCCCATCAACAAGAGCCAGCTCGTGGAAGTGATTTCCGCCCATCTCGCGGGCCGCAAGCCGGTGACGCCGAGCCACAGCGTCTGCGTCGAATGCAAGCTCAAGGGCAATGTCTGCGTGATGGTGGCGCATGGGACACCGTGCCTTGGGCCCGTGACGCATGCGGGATGCGGCGCACTCTGCCCCAGTTACGCGCGCGGCTGCTACGGCTGCTTCGGCCCGACGGAGACGCCCAACGCCCAATCGCTCAGCCATTGGCTCGCGAAGCTTGGCATGGACGAACAGGCGCTGCACCGGATCTATCGCACTTTCAACGCCAACGCGCTCCCGTTCCGGGACGAGAGCGACCGCCATGGCGCGTAGGACGATCTCCGTCGATTACCTCGCGCGCGTCGAAGGCGAGGGCGCCTTCAAGGTCGTGGTGCGCGACGGCAAGGTCGAATCGGCGGAGCTGCGCATCTTCGAGCCGCCGCGCTTCTTCGAGGCTTTGCTGCGCGGGCGGGCATTTTCCGAGGCGCCGGACATCACCGCGCGGATTTGCGGCATTTGCCCCGTCGCCTATCAGATGAGCGCCGTTCACGCGATCGAGAACGCGCTAGGCGTCACCGTCACGAACCCCGTTCGCGACCTGCGCCGGCTCATTTATTGCGGCGAATGGGTCGAGAGCCACGCGCTCCACATCTACATGCTGCATGCCCCGGATTTCTTGGGATATGCCGGCGCGGTCGAGATGGCGCGCGAGCACGCCGACCTGGTCCGGCGCGGGCTCGAGCTCAAGAAGATTGGCAATGACATCGTCACCGAACTTGGCGGCCGCGCCATCCATCCCATCAACGTGCGCGTCGGCGGATTCTATCGTATGCCGAGCCGGCGCGACCTCACCACTATGGCGGAGCGCTTGAAGCGGGCGCGCGATCTAGCGATCGAGACCGTCCGTTGGGTCGCCGGATTCGATTTTCCGGATGCTGACCGCGATTACGAGTTCGTGGCGCTACGCCATGCAGCGGAATATCCCTTCAACGAGGGCCGCATCGTCTCGAACCGCAGCCTCGACATTGCGCCGTCGCAGTACGACGAGCATTTCGAGGAAACCCACGTCGAGCGCTCGACCGCGCTTCATTCCGCGATCCGCGGCCGGGGCGCCTATCTTTGCGGCCCGCTCGCCCGCTACAGCCTGAACTTCGCACGCCTCTCGCCGCTCGCCCAGGAAGCGGCACGAGACGCGGGGCTGGGCGAGACCTGTACCAACCCTTACCGCAGTATCATCGTGCGCGCGGTCGAGGTTCTCTATGCCTGCGACGAGGCGCTCCGCATCATCGACGCGTACGAAGAGCCCGACGCGCCGGCGGTCATGGCGTCGCCATGCGCCGGCGTCGGCTATGCTGCCACCGAGGCGCCGCGGGGCATGCTCTATCACCGCTACCGGCTCAATGCGGACGGCACCATCGCCGATGCCAAGATCGTGCCGCCGACCTCCCAAAACCAAGCCAGCATCGAGGAGGATTTGCGCACTTTGATCGCGTCGTGGCTCGACCTGCCGCGGGACGCGCTGCAGCAGCGCTGCGAGCAGACCATCCGCAACTACGACCCCTGCATCTCCTGCAGCACGCATTTCCTGAAGCTGGAGATCGATCGCGCATGACCATCGTCGTCATCGGCATCGGCAATCCCGACTGCGGCGACGACGCGGTGGGCCGGCTCGTCGCGCGGGCGCTGCGCGGCCGTCTTCCGCAGGGAGTTCGCATCGAAGAGGCGGACGGGGTGGCAACATCGCTCCTGGCGCAGTTGGACAGGGTTGAGGCCGCCTATCTCATCGATGCCTGCGTGTCCGGCGCGGCGCCGGGCGCCTTGCATCGGTTCGACACAAGCCACGCGCCGCTGCCTGCGGCGAGGTTCGGAGTTTCGACCCACGGCATGGGACTCGCGGACGCACTCGAGCTTGCGCGCGCTCTTGGCACGCTGCCGTCGCTCTGCGTCGTCTATGCCGTCGAGGGGAGCCGCTTCGCCCCCGGGGCGCCCCTGTCGCCGGCCGTCGCGCAAGCGCTGCCCTTGGTCGCGGAGCGGCTTTGCCGGGACATCGCCCACGGCTTGGCACACGCTTGAGGCGGCCACACCATGCATGAAGCTTCGCTCATGACCGACCTGATGCAGAAAATCACCGCACTGGCGCGGCGCGAGCGCGTGGTGCGCGTGGCGGTCTGGCTTGGCGCGCTGAGCCATATGTCACCCGAGCATTTCCGCCAGCATTTCGAGCATGCGGCGGCCGGAACGCCGGCAGAAGGCGCAACCGTCGAAGTGCTGGTTTCCTCCGACCTCGACGACGAGAACGCCGAGTCAATCCTGCTCCGCAGCATCGACGTGGAAAGTTGAAGCAGGATGAGCGCCGACCGGCAGTGCATCAAAATCGACATCCGCGGCACCGTGCAAGGAGTCGGGTTCCGCCCGTTCGTCTATCGGGAGGCAACGCGGCTCAAGCTTGCCGGCCGGGTCGTCAACACCAACTCCGGCGTCGCGGTCGAGGCGGAAGGCCCTTCGGCCGCGCTGCAGACGCTGCTCGATGTGATCCGCCACCGGCCACCGCCGCATGCGCGGATCACGGCAATCGAAACTATGATGGGCGCGCCGCTCGGTCAAACCGGCTTCACTATCGGTCCGAGCCTGGCCGACGGGACGCAGAACGCTGGAATCCTGCCGGACCTCGCGACATGCGAGCAGTGTCTTGGCGAATTGTTCGAGCCCGCCGATCGCCGCTACCGTTATCCCTTCATCAACTGCACCCAATGCGGCCCGCGCTACAGCATTATCGAAGGCCTGCCCTATGACCGCCAGCGCACCTCGATGCGGCGCTTCACGATGTGTCCGGCCTGCTGCGCGGAATACGAAAATCCCACCGATCGCCGCTTTCACGCCGAGCCCAATGCCTGTCCCGTCTGCGGTCCACGGCTTGCGCTCTGGGACGAGCGGGCCGCGCCGATCGAGCGCGACGGCGGGACGTTGGAGGGTGCGGCTTCCGCCCTGCGCGAGGGCCTTATCGTCGCGCTCAAAGGATTGGGCGGCTTCCACCTGCTCGTCGATGCGACAAATGGTGCAGCCGTCGGTCGCCTGCGGCTGCGGAAGCGGCGTCCAGCGAAGCCCTTTGCGGTGATGTTTCCGAGCCTCGCGGCAGTCGCAGAGACCTGCGCCGGTTCGGAGGCGGAATTGGCGCTGCTGACGGGCCCGGAACGTCCGATCGTGCTCCTCTGGCGGGCCGGCGGACCGATCGCGGCCGAGGTCGCTCCCGGTAACGCCTGGATCGGCGCGATGCTCCCGTACACGCCGGTCCATCATCTGCTTCTCTCAGAGCTTGGATGCCCACTCGTGGCGACGAGCGGGAACCTGTCGGACGAGCCGATCGCCTTCGATGAGACCGAGGCCTCGGAGCGGCTGCGCGGGATCGCCGACCTGTTCCTGGTGCATGACCGTCCGATCGTGAGGCCGGTCGATGATTCGGTCGCGCGGATCGTTTGCGATCGCCCGCTGCTGCTGCGGCGCGCTCGCGGCTTTGCGCCCGCGCCGGCGGCGCGCGGTGCCTACCCCGCTGGCATTGTCGCGCTTGGCGGACATCTCAAGACGACGGTCGCCGTCTCGCGCGGCGACCATCTCGTCCTGAGCCAGCATATCGGCGATCTCGAAACGCCGCTGAGCCGCGATCTGCACGCGCGAACCGCCAGGGACACGGCGCGGCTGCTTTCGATCGAGCCGCGTCTCGCCGTCCGCGACCTGCATCCGGACTATGCGTCGAGCCGGCTCCCTCACCGCATGGGCGTGTCGGTCGTCGCGGTACAGCACCATGTCGCGCACCTGGCGGCTTGCCTGGCCGAGAACGGACGCCGGCCGCCGGCGCTTGGCGTCGCGTGGGACGGGACCGGTTACGGGCCGGATGGAACGATCTGGGGCGGCGAGTTCTTGCTGCTCGACAACAAGCGTTGGCGGCGGATCGCGCGCCTTCGAACATTCCGTTTGCCGGGCGCAGAGGCGGCGATCCGGGAACCGCGTCGTGCGGCGCTCGGCCTTCTCTACGCGGCGCATCGCGATCATGCGTTGGCAATGTCCGACCGCCCCACGGCGGACGCTTTTGCGCCGGGCGAACGGCAGGTGCTGCTCAGGATGCTGCGGAACGGGATCAACGCGCCGCTCACCTCGAGCGCCGGGCGGCTCTTCGACGCGTTTGCCGCGCTCGCTGGCTTGTCACAAGTCTGCGCCTACGAAGGTCAGGCGGCCATCGAATTAGAATGCGCCGCGGGCCGGATGGCGGCCGACACCCGCTACCCGTTCGAGTTGAGGCCCGATCCCGAGGGCGATCCGCCGCTTATGGTGGATTGGGAACCCGCTCTCGACGCACTTCTGAACGACATCCGCCGCGGCACAAGCACGACCGAGATTTCCTTGGCGTTCCACAACGGTCTCGCCGCGGCGATCGTCGAAGTCGCGCGTCGCGCCGGCGCGCCGTGTGTTGCCTTGAGCGGCGGCTGTTTCCAGAACGCGCGCCTCACCGAGGCGACTGTCGCCGCGTTGCGCCGATCCGGTTTCGAGCCTCTTTGGCATCAATTCGTGCCGCCAAACGACGGCGGACTGGCGCTCGGCCAGGCGGCGTGGGCGGCCTGGATGGAGGAAGCCGGAGAAATGCCATGTGCTTAGCTGTCCCGGGCAGGATCGTCAGCATCGCCGGCGACGATCCGTTGAGCCGCACCGGGCGGGCCGATTTCGGCGGCGTGGTCAAGGAAATTCAACTCGCGTTCGTCCCCGAGGCGGAGGTCGGGGATCATGTGCTGGTTCATGTCGGATTCGCGATCGCGTTGCTGGACGAGGCGGAGGCGGCGCGCATTTTCGAGCATTTGGCGGAAATCGGCGCATTGCGGGACGGCCCCGAGCCATGAAATTCCGCGACGAATACCGAGATCCCGCGGCGGCGCGGCGGGTTGCTGCAGCCATCGCCCAAACCGTCACCCGGCCCTGGACGCTCATGGAGGTGTGCGGTGGCCAAACCCATGCGATCGTGCGTTTCGGCATCGACCGGCTTCTGCCTGATGCGATTTCGCTGGTGCATGGACCGGGCTGTCCGGTCTGCGTCACGCCCGTCGAGTACGTCGACAAGGCCATCGAGATTTGCTTGCGGCCCTCCGTGACGCTGTGCTCGTTCGGCGACATGCTGCGCGTGCCGGGAAACGCGGGCGACCTGCTCGGTGCCAAGGCCAGGGGCGGGGATGTTCGCGCGGTGTATTCGCCGATCGACGCGCTCGCGCTCGCGCGGGCCGAGCCAAACCGCGAGGTCGTGTTCTTCGCGGTCGGGTTCGAGACCACGGCGCCGGCCAATGCGATGGCCGTCTATCGCGCCCGCCGGGAAGGTATCGCAAACTTCTCGATGCTGGTGTCGCACGTCCTGGTGCCGCCCGCCATGCGCGCGCTGCTCGATGCTCCGACGAACCGGGTCCAGGCCTTTCTTGCCGCCGGCCACGTCTGCACGATCATGGGCTACGAGGAGTACGAGCCGATTGCGGCGCGTTATCGCGTGCCGATCGTCGTGACCGGCTTCGAGCCGCTCGACATTCTCGAAGGCGTCTACCTGTGCGTTCGCCAGCTTGAAACGGGGCGGAGCGAAGTGGAGAACCAGTACAGCCGCTCCGTCCGCCGCCACGGCAACCGCCCGGCGCAGGAAATCATTCGCGACGTCTTCCGCGTCATTCCGCGGCGCTGGCGCGGGATCGGAGACATCGCGGAAAGCGGCCTCGGCCTCAGTGACGCTTATGCCGGCTTCGATGCGGAGCGCCGGTTCGGCGCGGCGGGAACTGCCGGCGAAGCCGAGAGTGAATGCATCAGCGGCCTCGTCTTGCGGGGCGAGCGCAAGCCGCCGGACTGCCCCGCCTTCGGCACGCGCTGCATGCCGGACCGCCCTTTGGGCGTCACGATGGTGTCCGGAGAGGGCGCTTGCGCCGCCTATTACCGTTATCGACCAGGCGGGGGCATGAAAGGCGGCTCGTCATGACGGAGATCGGACCTTCCTGCCCGCTGCCGCGCCAGGAGGATGAGACAATTCAGGTTGCACATGGGGGCGGCGGCCGGGCCATGGAGCGGTTGCTCAACGCCGTGATCCGACCCGCATTCGACGATCCTTTGCTGGAGCGGCGGCATGACGGCGCGACACTCGATCTCAGCGGCCCGATCGCGTTCACTACGGACTTGTACGTGGTGAAGCCCTTGATGTTTCCCGGTGGCGACATCGGAACGCTTGCCGTAAATGGCACGGTCAATGACCTCGCGATGTGCGGCGCGCGCCCGCTCTATATCAGCGTCGGCTTCATTCTCGAAGAGGGTCTCGCAGTCGAGACTTTGCGCCGGATCGTTCAATCGATGGGGCGATGCGCGCGGGCGGCCGGCGTGCGAATCGTGACTGGCGATCTGAAGGTGGTAGACCACGGCAAAGCCGACGGCCTGTTCGTCAACACCGCCGGGATTGGGCGGGTCGTGGCTCGGGCCGCCGTGGAACCGGCGTCGGTGCGGTCGGGAGACGTCGTCATTCTCAGCGGCGACATCGGGCGGCACGGCATCGCGGTCATGGCGGCACGGGAGGGATTCGCGTTTGAAACCTCCATCGAAAGCGACTGTGCGCCGCTGACGACGCCGGTCATGGATCTCCTGGACTCCGGAATTGAAGTGCACTGCCTGCGCGACCCGACCCGCGGCGGGCTGGCTAGCGCGCTCGTCGAGATTGCCGAGACGGCCGGCATGGCGATCAGACTCGAAGAGACGCGCATCCCGGTGGCGGCAGGCGTCACCGCGGCCTGCGAACTCCTCGGTCTCGATCCGCTTCACGTCGCGAACGAAGGGCGGTTTGTCGCCTTTGTCTCGCGTGCGGATGCGGAAAGGGCCGTGGAAATCCTTCGCAAACACCCCGTCTCGTCCGCAGCGACCATCATTGGGGAGGTCTGCCACGCACCAGCCGGGCAACTCTCCTGTGTCGGATCCTTCGGCGTTGAACGTGCCATCGACATGCTCAACGGCGAGCAGCTCCCCCGCATTTGCTGAGTGGCGGTTGCACATCCGCTGGTCTCTGAATTCCTCGACGAGAGTTCTCGTGTTATCGTGAAACATTCCTTGTGTGATGTTGGAGAGGATGGCGAATGGATGTCTATTCCAATCATGCAAAGCGCCGCCTTGCGAGCGGAAAACTCACGATCGGCATGGTGTTGCACCAGGCGCGTACGGTAAATATCGCCGCGATCGCAAAGACCTGCGGCTTCGACTTTTTCTCCGTGGACATGGAGCACGGCTCCTTTGCGATCGATACCGCTGCCCAAATCGTCAATGCCGCGCTTCCTCTCGGGATCACGTCACTCGTGCGCGTACCGGCAACCGACCATGACGCCGCACGGCTTCTTGATGCGGGCGCGCAAGGCATCATCGTACCTCACGTTGAGACGTCTGAGGCGGCGGCGCGCGCCGTTTGGCAGTGTAAATTTCCGCCGCTGGGCGATCGCTCGGATGCGGTACTGCCGCATCTCTCTTTTCGGATTCCATCGGCGCCCGAATTGGCAGAGCGCGTCAATGAGGAGACGCTCGTCGTCGTCATGGTGGAGTCACGCAAGGGGGTCGAGAACGCGGAGGCCATCGCCGCGGTGCCGGGCATCGACGTCATCCTTATTGGCACCAATGATTTATGCCGGGACCTGGGCATCCCCGACCAGTTCCTCGACCCTCGCCTCGAGCAGGCCTACCGCAGCGTCATTGCTGCCTGCCAAAGACATGGCGTCGCTCCCGGCATGACCGGGCTACATGTCCCCGATCTTTCGCGCAAGTTCGTCGAGCTTGGCATGCGCTTCGTGATGGGCGGCACAGACCTCAATTTTCTCATGACGGCGGCCCGCGAACGAGCGCAGTTCTTGCGAAGCCTGCTCGCGGATTAGCCGACGTGCCCGCCGAAATTCACTGATTTGCCATCGGGACCACGTAGCGCCGATCGATGATATCCTCGAGCTCGACCTTGGTCTTGATCATGTTTTGCGAGCGATACCACGCGATCTGTTGCGCAAGGTCCTTCAAGTCGAGGCGCGCCTTCGGATCGACATACATATACGACTGACGCACCTCGCTTTCGGGTTGGCCGACATCTTTCGCAAGCAACGCGAGAACGGCCAGCGCGGTCGTGCCGTCTCGACGTTCCATACGGGGGCCGACGAAGGCGGCGATCGCGTCGCGCACGCCACGGGTATAGCCGCGCAGGAAACCCTTTATGCCGTCGCCGTTTTCATTCGCCGTCCGCGGCGTCACGACGATCACGCTGATTTGCCAAGCTCTATGGTTGCTCGGAAAAGGGAGCAGCTTCGCGTCTCCAGCGTTGACGAGCCCAGCCGCCATCCAACCCGTAACGATTCCGCTGTCCGCCTGGCCGCCGGTCACGGCGGACGCGATGTTTGGAAACGATTGAAGCGGCAAGGTCCGAATCGATTTTATGTCGAAGCCGGTTTCCTCGCCGAGGATCGAAAGCAGGTAATGAAAGGGCGAACCGATCTGCGTCAAACCGACACTGTGTCCCGCCATATCCTTAAGCGAAGTCAGGCCTGCCGCGTAAGCATGGTTGGAGACCACCACCGCCTCGCCGGGGATCGTGGGAATGGCATAGACGGCTCCGCCCACGATCTTCAATGCGCCTTGAGCGGCAAGGGTATAAAGCGCAGCACTCAGACCGGCGATTCCGATGTCGACATCACCGGACACCGTCGCGACCGCGATCGGCTGGGCAGCCGCCAGATAGACGTTCTGCACCTGAAGCCCCTCGTCGGCGAAGTATCCTTTGGCCTCGCCGATAAACAGGCCGGCAGCACCGCCCGCGTCACGCAAAACGCCGATTTTTAGCGTCTTCGCTTGGCTCGAGGGCGACCCCGACAAGAGTACGGCAAGGGCAAGCGCGAACGCGGCAACAAGACTTTGGGCACGGCTTCGGCGCGTGCGGGCGCGGCCCGCGCGGCTTTCGCGAAGAGCCACCATCACGCCGGCACCTTGGCGTCCCGAAAGGCGTTTCCGGCGCGGACCTTGTTGACCGCAGCGCGCGGATCGAAGCGCACGCCGGCGGGATCGCCGCCGTTCTGCACGATGGCGATCTGCTGCCGCAGGAATTGTCGGAGCATCGCGATACCCGTGTCGCTTGTCGCTAAATGCTCGTCCGAGTGCGCACTGATTCGGCCCTGGCCGATCTGCGCTTCCCAGTCGGTCGGGAAGTGCTGGTGCTCATCCTTCGTCATTTCCGACCAGAGCTTTGAAGTTCCCATTGGCCGCGGGCGGCTGGCCTTCATGAACAGATCGGCGCCATCGACGCCCTTCGGTACGCGCATCGCGTAGAACAGCACATGGTTTTCGTCGTCGACCGGCACCATCCAGCGGAACAGCCGGGTTTGGCCTTCCACTTCCAGCTGTTGGTCGGGCACCATTCCCATGCCCGGGCATATCGCGACGGAGACCCTATCCACGTCGCGCCCATCCGCAGATTTGCGTTGCGTGGTGTAGGAAACACCGAATTCGAATGTCTCGAACTTTGCTTTCGGCAGGAATGCGGCCTCGGGCGTGTACTGTATCGCGCGGTGACGCGCGTGCAACATCGGCACGTGGAACGGGTCCATAAGGTTTTCCCAATTCTGCAACCAACTCCACGGGATGATTTTGACGGAATTGTCGGCGCCAACACCGAAACCGGTGTTGCCATAAGCATAAATCTCCTCGCCCGGTTCCAGGTTCTCCAGCACATCCCACCGGGTCAGCACGGGGCGCCTTGCGGGCGGCCCCAGATACGCGAAGACGAGGCCGTAGCGCTCCTCCACCGGATACCACGGCTGGCGCACGAGATCCTTCCGGCCGCCGTCGGGCTCGCACGGTTGGTCGACGCAGCGCCCTTCGACGTCGTATTGCCAACCGTGATAGCAGCACCGGATGCCGTTTTCGTCGACCTTGCCGTAATAGAGCGACGTGCCGCGGTGCGCGCACCGCGGCGTGAGAAGCCCGGGTCGTCCTTTGCCGTCGCGAAAGAGGACGAGATCCTCGCCGAGGACACGGACATTCTGCGGACGCATCGTGACGTTCGCTGAAAGCGCGATCGGCTGCCAATAGCGTCGCATAAGCTCTCCGCACGGCGTTCCCGGACCGACGGCCGTAAGCTCGCGGTCCGGCGTTCCTGTCGCACGCCCATAGGCGCGTCCGTCATCGCCCTTCTCGTTGCCCCGGTCATCCATGGTGTCCCTCCGATCGCCCGAACAATTAGCTTAGTCCGAATTGGTACTATAAGGAGATCCCCTGTGTGAAGGGGAGCCATGCCTGATATGTCGGACGCCTCTCCTTGACACGAGTTTTTGTCCGATCGCACAATCATAGAGGATGGAGAGGAGCAACCCCAGTGACCGTATCCGACGGCGCCTCGACAATTAGCGAACGCAGTGCAGGGACCGACCGAAGGCCCTATCCGATCAAAGTTGCATTTTCCGATTACGATCGTACTCGACCGCTGCTTGACGGGCGCGTAAAGGCGAAGGGGCTATCGCTCACGGCCAGCACGGCACCCATTGCGGATTTCTGCCTGCGGCCGGTCTACGAGGAATATGACGCGGCCGAGATGTCGTTTTCCTGGTACGTCATGGCGCATGACCGCGGCGAACCCCTCACCGCACTGCCCATCTTTCCGCTCCGCATGTCGGTCTGGGCCTACGTCTATGTCCGCGCGGATTCGCCGATTACCAAGCCTCGTCAGCTCGCCGGGAAAAAGATCGGCTGCGAAGATGTGTATCGCGCCACCGTCAATCTCTGGCTGCGTGGCCTCTTCAAGGAGCATTACGGGCTTGCGCCGGAACAGGTTACCTGGGTCAAGGACAAGGATGAGGACATCGGCTACGTCATTCCCGACGGCATCAAAGTTGAAGTTCGCAAGGGGACGCAGGCTGAGCAAAATCTGAAGGACGGCGAAGTCGAGGCGATATTTTGCGTCCGGACGCCAAAGTCCTTTCGCGAGGGCGAGCCTTGGATACGCCGGCTCTTCCCCGATTGCCAGAACGAGGCGCAGTCATTCGTCCGTCGCACAGGCATCGTCCCGATCACGCATGTCGTCGTCGTGAACCGCAGGCTGATCGATCGCGAACCCTGGATCGCCGAGAGCCTTTATCGCGCGTTCGTCGAAGCGCAGCAGCAGGCCGATCAGATCAATCAGATCGAACCGAAGCGCCTGTCGCTGCTCAACTCCGTCTATATCGTCGAGCAGCAGCGGGCGGCTTATGGCTCGAACCCCTACGTTCATGGGGTCGAGCCGAACCGGAAAATTATCGAAACCTTCGTCCGCTACGCGCACGATCAAAACTACATCTCTCGCCGAATTCCGATCGATGAGCTGTTCGTTCCAAGCACGCTCGGGCTCTAGCAGGCCGTTGAAGAATTTGTCGAAGGACGCGCGGTGGAGTTGGCCTCGCCGCCGCGATGGAAAGAGATTTGCCCGGTGACCAGCCGTCGGGCCCATCCGTGGCAGGTGCCTCGTCGATTTCGTCTTTGCTGTTCCAGGGGAACTCGACATCGGCGCACATAAAGCGTGAAGCTCCGTCTCCTTACCCATCCTGGTCGTCGCGGCTGCGTTCGACGGGTCGGGTCTGCTAGAGTTGAGCCGATGGACCGGCCGCTGACGAGGGAGGGCACATGACGGCAGCTGAACACTATGCCGCGCGGGTCGATGCGGTTCTGGCGCAGCGCGCGCGGCTCCGCGGGGCGGAGCCGTCGGGCGATCTCTTCGGCGATCTCGAGCCCGACCATCCGCTGCTCACGGCCGACCCGCGCCGGCCGCTTGACGCCAATCTCAAGGTGCTCGCCGATCTGATTGAGCCGTCGGACGCGATCGTCGATGTCGGCGGCGGGGCGGGGCGCATGTCGCTGCCGCTGGCGCTGCGCTGCCGCTCCGTCACCAATGTCGATCCCTCAGCGAGCATGGGCGCAGCCTTCCTCGCCAACGCCAAGGCTGCCGGCATTTCCAATGTCGACCTCGTTCAGGATGACTGGCTCGCGGCAGACACGCCGCAAGGCACCGTCGCGCTCGTCAATCACGTCACATATCTCACGCGCGCCATCGTGCCCTTCATCGAGAAGCTCGAGCGCGCCGGCTCGCGCCGCGTCATCCTTACCGTCAACGCGCCGCCGCCGCCCTCCTGGAACCGCGTGCTCTTCCAGCTCGTCCATGGCGAGGCAGAGGAAGTGGTGCCCGGCCATGCCGAGCTCATGAACGTGCTATGGGAGATGGGCCGGCTGCCCGATCTCACGATGCTGCTGTCGCCGAACGTGCGCTACATCGCGCCGCTGCCGAGCCGGACGGCCGCGCTCGCCTTCGCCGTGCAACGCGTCGCCGCCGAGCAATGGGCGCATTGGCCGGTTGCCGCCGCGTTCGAGGCGCGCACGCGCGCCACGGTGGAGCAGCATTTCGACGATCTTTACGCGCACGGCGCCGCCGGCTTCACCCCGCGCTGGATCAGCATGGGCCGCGAGGTCCTCATCACCTGGCAGCCGGGCAAGTAGCAATACCGCCCCCTGAAGGGGAAGGGATTCTCGATGTGCGGTGCGTGGTGACGACCGGCTCGACGTATGAGGCCCCGCCTCCGGTGTATTTACGTGACGCCGCGCCGCGATGTCTTCCGCCGTCGCCATCTCCTCATGCCTCGCCATGGCAGATGACAAGCGCGTCGAGCGCCGTCACGCCCTCGCCCTCGCGATGGGCCATGAGGGGGTTGATGTCGATCTCCATGATCTCGGGCCGGGTCAGCATCAGCCGCCCGACCAGGGCAACTGCTCGCGCGACGCCCGCCACGTCGACGCGTCCCCGACCGCGGAAATCGCCCAACAATTTTGCGCCCTTCAGCCGATGCAGTTCCGCCACGATCGCGCTTTCGGGCAGGTCGGGCGCCAGCAAGCGAATATCGCCCAGCGCCTCGATCCAGATCCCGCCCAGTCCGACCATCATGATCGGCCCCCATGCCGGATCGCGTCGCCCGCCAACCGCGAGTTCGAGCCCAGGCGCGGCCATCGCCTCGACCAGCACGCCGTCCAGCTCTAAACCGGGCCGAGCGCGCGCGACATTGGCGTTAAGCGTCTCCCAGGCTTGCGCGAGCCCCGCGGCGTCGGCGACGCCGAGCATCACGCCGCCCGCCTCGGTCTTGTGGGCGAGTTCCGCCGCTTGCGCCTTCATCGCGACGGGATAGCCGACGCGCTTCGCCACCGCGCTCGCCTCGGGCAGCGTGCGCGCGAGGCCGCCTTCCGGCACGCGAATGCCGATCGCGTCCAGAACCTGCTTGCCGAGCCATTCCGGCTGCATGCCCTTCCCGAGCATCGGCAATCGTGCGAATGGCTCGGGGTGCGGCGCCGCGCTCCTAATCGCGGCGAGGCTCCGGCCATAGGCGGTGAGCCGCGCGATCGCGCGAAAGGCGCGTTCCGGCGAGCGCAGCAGGACGAGACGGTTCTTCTCCGCGACATCCGCGACCTCGGGAGAGAGCGGCGCCGTCTCGTTGTGCATGACCACGGCCAGCGGTTTCGGCGAGCCGCGGGTCCCCTCGACGATCTTTTCGAGCCAGGTCACGCCCACCGGCGATGCGTGCCCCGGGATCGAGATGACGAGGCTGCCGATCGCCGGGTCCGCCAGCAGGGCTTCCGCGCCGAGCCGCACGAGGTCGGGCCGCCACGCCGCGATGGTCCCGAGATCGAGCGGATTTTCCGGCGGGTTGAAGGCTTCCATATGGGGCTGCAGCGCCTCCTTTTGCGCACGCGACATCGGCGGCAAATCGAGCCCGAGCGTCTCGCAGTAATCCTGAATGATCGCGCCCAGCGCGCCGGAGAAGCTCAGCATGCCGGCGCCCCGGCTCGGCGGATCGGGATAGCGCAGCAGCAGATGCCCTACATCGAGCATTTCCTCGAGCGTCTCGACGAAGGCGACGCCGGCGCGCTGCACCGCCGTGCGCATCGCCGCATAGTCGCCGGCCAGCGCGCCGGTATGCGAGCGCGCAGCCGCCTGCGCCCGCGCGCTGCGCCCGGGATGGAACAGAACGACAGGCTTGCCTTCCGCCCGCGCCGCCGCCACCGCGGCCAGGAATTCGTGAGGCCGACGGATCTGTTCGCCATAGGCGAGGATGATGCCGGTCGCGCGATCGCGGGCGAGATAGTCGATACATTCGGCGAGGCCGATGCCCGCCTCGTTCCCGACGGTGATGAGAAAGGAGGCCGGAACGCCCCGCGCTTCGAGCCCGCCGAGCACATGCCCGCCCATGCCGCCGCTTTGCGCGACGACGGCAACGCCCGGACCCGCGGCAGGATCGCTGCGCCTGACGCGCGGGGCAGCCATGAAGCCGATTTGCAGGCCATCGACGTAATTGGTGTAGCCGAGGCAATTGGGGCCGACGAGCGCGAGGTGGCCTTCACGCGCGAGGGCGCCGATCGCCTGCTGGCGCCCGCGCTCGTCCTCGCCCATCTCGGCAAATCCGGAGGCGAAGATGATCGCGGATTTCACCTTGCGGCGGACACAGCCGGCAACGGCTTCGGCCACCGCGCCGGCCGGAAGCGTGAGCACGGCGAGATCGATAAGTTCGGGCAGCGCGTCGACGCTATTGAGGCACGGGCGGCCTTCGACATCCGCCACGTTGCGCCCGATCAGGTGAATGTCGCCGCGAAACTCGTTCGTAGCGAGATTTGCGAGCACCATGTGTCCCGCAGAG
Source organism: uncultured Alphaproteobacteria bacterium (assembly GCA_963832575.1). Taxonomy (GTDB): domain Bacteria; phylum Pseudomonadota; class Alphaproteobacteria; order ATCC43930; family CGMCC-115725; genus DATJLY01. The sequence continues at coordinate 135,876 of CAWHUT010000003.1, read as the reverse complement.
CCCGGACGCGACGAGACGCCGACGATCGCAATCGAGCGCGGCCGCAGCAGCGCATTGACTGCCGCGACCTCCCATCGCGGCGCGTTGGCATCGGCGTCAGTCATGTCCTCCCCTGGGGACTTTTGTTGGCCTCCCCGACCCTATACCATGCGGCACGCAGGGTCGAGACTGGGGGAACGCGCGTTGTCCAAGCCGCTTGTCACCTACGAATGCGACGGAACGATCGCGCTCATCGGGCTTAACCGCACCGAGAAGCGGAATGCCCTCAGTCAGGCGCTGGAGACGGAGCTGCGCGAAGCGGCGCTGCGGGCGCATGATGAGGCGAAGGTCGGCTTGATCTTTAGCCATGGCAAGGATTTCTGCGCCGGGCTCGATCTCGTCGAAGCGGCCGCGTGGATCAACGATCCCGCCGACCGCGCGCGCCGCCGCCGGCAGAGATTCCAACGCGCCTTCGACGACATCGCGCGCGGACCTATCCCGTTCGTCGCGGCGGTGTCGGGCGCCTGCGTCGGCGGCGGCCTCGAACTCGCGATCGCGTGTCATGTGCGGGTCGCGGACGAGACCAGCTTCTTCGCCCTGCCGGAGGGGCAACGCGGAATTTTCGTCGGCGCCGGCGGCTCGGTGCGGATCGCCGCGCGCGCTCGGCGTCGAGCGCATGTCCGACCTCATGCTGACGGGCCGCGTGCTCACCGCCGAGGAAGGCGAGCGCCACAACCTCGTCCAATATCTCGTCGCCAAGGGCGAGGCGTTCGAGCGCGCGAAGTCGCTTGGCGGCGCGGATCGGCGCCAATGCGCCCCTCTCCAACTGGGCGATCGTCAATTGCCTGCCGCGCATTCCCGACATGTCCTATGACGACGGATTGTTCGTGGAGCGGCTCGTCACCGGCGCCGTGTCGAGTCCGGAATCGAGCGAGCGTCTCAAGGCGTTTGCCGAGAAGCGGGCGAAGCGGCTGGTCGGCGCCGGGAACATCGGGCGACGGCCGCAGCGCGACACGGGAGAAGTGATATGGGCTTGCGGGACGCAGCGATCGTCGGCTTTGCCGAGACCAAGATCGTCGAGAAGAGCGATCGCGACATCTGGGAGCTGGGCGCCGAGATCCTCGACAACCTTCTCACCGCACCGAGCTTCGAGAAGCAGGAGATCGACGGGCTGATCCTGAGCGCGTCGATGACCGGAGCGGGCAACCCGTTCTGGTCGCAGACGACGGCAGACCAGCTCGGGCTCGAGCTCGATTTCTGCCAGACCGTCGATATCGGCGGCAGCTCGCCGCTGGGCGCATTGGCACGCGCCAGCGCCGCGCATCGATGCGGGGCTCTGCGACCACCGTCGATGCTGCTCTTCGCCGACACCCAGTCGGCCGAGCCCAACGCGCGGCATGCGGTCCTTCAACGCGGAATGGACGATGCCCTAGTGGGCTTCTGGGCCCGCCGGGCGCGTTCGGGCTGCTGTCGAAGCGCTACGAGCATCTCTATCGGGCTCGACTACGGCATGCTCGGCAAGCTCGCGGTGGCGCAGCGCGGCCATGCGGTGCTCAATCCGAACGCGGTCGAGAAACTGCGCCAGCCGATCACCATCGACGACTACCTCAATTCGCGCATGATCGCCGAGCCGATCCGTTTGCTCGACAGCGTCATGGTCTGCGACGGCGCGAGCGGCCTCCTGGTCACCAGCCGGGCGCGGGCAAAGCAAAAGCGCATCGCGAAATTCGTGACGCCGATCGGCTATGGCGAGCGCACCAATTTCCGGATCGGCGAATCCATCGTGGACGTGACACAGTCGGGTCATCTTGCGGCCGGCAAAAAGGCTTTCGCCGACGCCGGGCTTGCGCCCAACGACATCTGCTCGTTCCATCCCTACGACGATTTCGTCATCGCCATGATGATCCAGATCGAGATGCTGGGCTTCTGCAAGCCGGGCCAGGGCTGCGCCTTCATCCGCGAGCATGATTTCACCTACACCGGCGATCTTCCGCTCAACACCGGCGGCGGCCAGATCTCGGCGGGCCAGCCTGGCCTCGCCGGCGGCGGTGTCAATCTCGTCGAAGCGGTGCGACAGCTCATGGGCCAGGGCGGGGCGCGACAGGTCAAGCGGATCGACAATGCGCTCGTCACCGGCATCGGCGGCATCCCATACGGCCGCAACTGGGCGACCAGCACCGCCATGATCCTCACCCCGGACGCCTGAGGAGCAAGCCGATGGCCGAAACCGTCAACGACACGTTCGACGTGGTGCGCGAGCCGCCCGTCCCGCGCAGCTTCTCCCGCCCCTTCTGGGACGGCACGCGCCAGAAGAAGCTGCTCGTGCAATTCGACCGCCGCAGCGGCAAGTACCAGTTCTTCCCGCGCCCCAACAGCCTCTTCAATGGCCATCGCGAGCTCGAATGGCGCGAGGTGTCCGGCCGTGGCGAGATCTTCACCTACACGATCGCGCGGCGTGGCCCGCCCCGCTTCCGCGGCAAGGAGCCCTACCTCATCGCGACGGTGACGCTCGATGTCGGCGTCAATGTCATCGCCAACATCGTGCATTGCGGGCTCGACGAGATTGCGATCGGCATGAAGGTCAAGCCCTGCTGGCTGCCGCTCGCCAACGGCACGCACCTGCTGATGTTCGAGCCCGCCCGCTAGGGCGCCGATCAGGCACGGCCAAGGAACGGCATGCCGATCGGAAGGACGAAGGCTTCCATCAGATTGGTCTCGTCCGGCAGTTGCGCGATCAGTAGCGCGATCTCGGCGATCTCCTCGGCCTTCATCATCTGCGAGGGTGGGCGCTGCGGTCGCGACGCGCCGCCGGCGAGATGGCTCTCTGTCACGCCGGGATCGATGATCGAGACCGTGATCCCATGCTCGCGTCCATCGAGTGCCATCGACTGGGTGATGCCGTGCAGCCCGAATTTGGCGGCGGCATAGCCGATCGTATGCGGCCTCGGCCGGCGCGACGAGACGCTGCCGATATTGATGATCCGGCCTCGCTTCTGCTTCATCATGATGCGCAGCGCTTCGCGACCGCAGAGAAACGGGCCGGTGAGCATGGTGTCGATCGAGCGCTGCCAGTCGGCCAAGCTGAGCTCGACCGTCGGGATGTGGTCGGCCAATCCGGCATTATTGACCAGGATGTCGACGCGGCCATAGGCGGCCATCGTGCGCTCGAAGAGCCGCACGACCTGTGGCTCGGAGGTGACATCGGTCTGACAGGCTAACGCGGTGCCGCCCAGCGCCACGATCTCCGCCGCAACGGCGTCGAGCTTGTCGGCCGAGCGCGCGGCCAGCACCGTCTTCACCCCGGCGCCGGCAAAGCGGCGCGCGATCGCAACGCCGATTCCCGCACTTGCGCCGGTGACGATCGCGACGCGCTCGGACATGTCCTTCATGGGAAGTTCCTCCGTGACCGTGATTAGGCGCGCGCGCCGGCCCGTGTCCGCCAGCGGTTCCAGTGATGCATCGCCTCGCCGAGAATACCGCGCCGGAATACCAAAATGATCGCCACGAAAATGACGCCGATCGCGACCGGCACGGGGATGCCGATGCCGGCAAGGTATTCGTCCATCGAGACGATGAGGATGGCGCCGACGACCGGACCGAAGAGCGTGCCCATGCCGCCCAGCAGCACCATCAGGACAACCGCCGTCGAGGTGGTGAAATCGACGTCGGTCAAGGTGGCAAGGCCGAGCGCGATCGCCTTCAAAGAGCCAGCGACGCCGGCGAGCGCCGCCGACAGCACGAAATTGATCAGCTTGAAGCGGTCGACCGGGTAGCCCAGCGACATCATGCGGGGCTGATTGTCCTTGATCGCGCGCAGCACCTGGCCGAACGGCGATCGCCACACCCGCGCCACCAGCAGATACCCAGCCAGGAAGATCGCCGCGGCGACGTAATACATGGCGAGATTGTTGTTGAGATCGACGAGTCCGAAGAGACGGCCGCGCGGCACGGCCTGAATGCCATCCTCGCTGTTGGTGAACGGAAGCCTGAGCGCCAGGAAATAGACGGCCTGGGCCAGCGCCAGGGTGATCATGGCGAAGAACAGCCCCTGGCGACCGATCGCGATAATGCCGACGAGGAATCCCAGGACCGTCGCGCTGGCGATGCCGCTGAGCAGCGCCAACTCAAAGGGAAAGCCGAAGGCCTTCGCCGTCTCAGCGGCTATATAGGCGCCGCTGCCGAAGAACGCCGCATGGCCGAACGAGAGCAGGCCACCACCGCCGATCAGCAGATTGAACGCGCAGGCGAAGAGCGCCATGCACAGCACGTCCATCAGAAAAATCGGATAGACCAGGAACGGCGCCACGACGAGAACGGCGATGCCGGCCGCCAGGCCAAGCCAGCCGGCGCCGCGCGCCCGGGCGGCGCTCGCGGAGACCTCGCCGAGCTCGAGCGCCATCTAGCGTTCCCGCCCGAACAGACCGGCCGGCTTCACCATGAGCACGACGATCATGACGACGAAGATCACCATGTTCGAGGCCTCGGGATAGAACACCTTCGACAAGCCCTCGAGCACGCCCAAGGCGAGGCCCGTCACGATTGCGCCCAGGATCGAGCCAAATCCGCCGATCACCACCACCGCAAACACGGTGATGAGGATGTTCCCGCCCATCAGGGGGTTCACCTGATAGATCGGCGCCGCGAGCACGCCCGCCAGTCCGGCGAGCGCGACGCCGCCGCCGAACGCCAGCGTCACCATCCGCGGTACGTTGATGCCGAACGCGCGGACCAGCATCGGGTTCTCGGTAGCGGCGCGCAGATAGGCGCCGAGCCGGGTCTTTTCGATCACGAACCAGGTCCCGAAGCAGAACACCAAGGACACGACCACGACCCAAGCGCGGTAGGTCGGCAGGAACATGAAGCCGAGATTGTAGCCGCCGGTCAGGCCGCTTGGATAACCGTAGGGTTGACCGGAGGTGCCATACCAATGGACGAATTGGCCCTGGATGATCTGGAACAGGCCCAACGTCAGGAGCAGACCGTAGAGATGGTCGAGATTGTAGACGCGCGCGATCAGCGTCCGCTCGATGATCATGCCGAGGATCGCGACCGAGAGCGGCGCCAGCACGAGAGCCCACCAATAACCGATGCCAAGATAATGCAGGAGCATCCAGGCAACGAAGGCCCCCAGCATGTAGAACGCGCCTTGCGCCGCGTTGACGATGGCGAGCAGGCCGAAAATGATGGCAAGGCCGAGGCTCAGCATCGCGTAGAACGAGCCGTTGATGAGGCCCACCAGCAACTGCCCGAACAACGCGGTCGACGACATGGGCGCTCTCCGTCAGATCCCGAGATAGGCCTCGAGCTGGCCCATCTTGCCCGCGACGTCCGCTCGCTCGATCCGATCGACGATCCTGCCGCTTTCCATCACATAATGATGGTCGGAAACCCGCGCGGCAAAGCGGAAATTCTGCTCGACCAGAAGCACGGTCAAACCTTTTGCCTTGATGGTTGCGAGGACGCGGCGGACCTGCTGCACCAGAACCGGCGCGAGGCCCTCGGTCGGCTCGTCCAGGATGAGAAATTTGGCTCCGGTGCGCAGGACACGCGCGATCGCCAGCATTTGCTGCTCGCCGCCCGAAAGCTTGCTGCCCTGGCCGCGCGCGCGTTCCTGCAGATTGGGAAAGAGCCCGTAGATTTCGCCGGCGGTCATGCCGCCCGGCGCCAGCGTCGGCGGCAGGAACAAATTCTCGGCCACGGTGAGGCTGGCAAAAATGCCACGTTCCTCCGGCACATAGCCGACGCCCAGGCGCGCCACCCGCTCTGGCGGCAGCGTGATGGTCTCGACGCCCATGACCCGGATCGAGCCCTGGCGCTTTGCCAGGATGCCCATGATCGCGCGCAACGTCGTGGTCTTGCCGGCGCCATTGCGGCCGACGATGGTTACGACCTCGCCCGCGCGGACCTCCAGTTCGACGCCATGGAGGACGTGGGACTCACCGTAATAGCCATGCAAGGCGGCAATTTCGAGGATCGGCTCAGTCAAGGTCGGTGCCCATATAGGCTTCGATCACGGCCGGATTCTTCGCGACCTCATCATAGGATCCGTCGGCGAGGATGCCGCCATGCTGCATCACCGTGATGCGATGCGACAGATCCGCGACCACGGAGAGATTGTGTTCGACCATCAGCACCGTACGATTGACGGCGACGCTGCGGATGAGCTCGACGACACGACTAATGTCCTCGCCCGCCATCCCGGCGGTGGGCTCGTCGAGCAGCAACAACTCCGGCTCGAGCGCCAGGGTCGTTGCGAGTTCGAGCGCGCGCTTGCGGCCATAGGGCAGTTCCGCGGCGAGCAAACTTCCGTACGCTTCGAGCCCGACATCGGCGAGGAGGGCGCGCGCGCGATCGTCGAGGCCGCCCAGGACGGCATCGGAGCGCCAAAAGAAATAATTGTCCGCGCGAAAGCGTTGCAACGCGATCCGGACGTTTTCCATGGCCGTGAGATGGGCAAAGACCGCCGAGATCTGGAACGACCGCACGATGCCCATGCGCGCCACGTCGTGCGGCTTGGCGCTGGTGATGTCGCGGCCCTTGAAAATAATGCGCCCGCTGGTCACCGGCATGAATCTAGTCAGCAGGTTGAAATACGTTGTCTTGCCAGCGCCATTGGGGCCGATCAAGGCGTGAATGGCGCCGCGCTTCACGTCGAGGGTGACGCCTTTGACCGCGACGAATCCGGCAAAGGACTTGGTCACTGCCTCGGTGCGCAGAAGGACATCGTCGACCAACACGATGCCATTTATTTGGCGTTCGCACCCGCAACCAGTGGGCATCCGCCTTCGCTCATCGGCCGGAATGCCTTGTCGCCCGAAACGACATCGATCAGCTTCGCGAGATCGCGCGGGCCCTTCGATTCCGCCGGCGTCTTCACCTGGACCAAATAGACGTCGTGCACCATGCGGCCATCGGGGCGCAGGACGCCGTGCTTGGTGAAGGCGTCATCGATCACATGGTGCTGCATCCAGGGGAAGATCTTCTTGGGATCGTCGCTGCCGGTCGCCTGCGCCGCCAGCAGATAGGTCCGCACCGCCGAATAAAGGCCGGCCATCAGGTAGGGCGCCATCATATGTTGACGCTTCTCGAATTCGTCGGCGAAGGCCTCGGACTTCGGCGGATTGGCATCGCGGTACCATGGCAGCGCCATGAACATGCCTTGCGTCGCCGGCAGGCCGCCGGCGCCTTCGATGGCCTGCAAATCCATGCTCAGCGGCACGACTTTGATGCCGCTCGCAATCAGCCCGAATTCATTGGCGGCCTTGATCGCGTTCGTCATATCCGGCCCGGCATCGCCGAGCGCGACGACCTGAGCCTTCGAGGCCTGCGCCTGGAGCATGAAAGACGACATGTCGGACGTGCCGAAGGGATGATACACGGTCCCGACGACTTTGCCGCCCGCCTGGGTGACGCTCCGTGTCACGCCCGCGACCAGCGCCTTGCCATAGGCGTAATCGGCCGAAAGAATGAACCAGGTCTTGCCGAGCTTTGGCACCGCCTCGCCAAGGTTCGGAAGCTGATAGGTGTCGTAGGTCCATTGCGCGCTGTAGGGCGCGCATTGCTTGCCGGTCAACGCATCGGATCCGGCCTCACTGTACAGCACGGCCTTGTTGCGCTGTCGCGCCACTTCCTGCACGGCCAGCGCCACACCGGAATAGACGACGTCGAGAATGACATCCACCTGCTCGGTATCGTACCACCGCTCACCGAGACGAACGCCGACATCCGGTTTGTCCTGATGGTCGCCATGAATGACTTCGATGGGCACGCCGTTGATCTTGCCGCCAAATTCGTCGACCGCCATCTGGGTCGCGACCACCGGTCCCATGCAATTGCCGAGGCAATAGGGCCCGGAGAAATCATCGAGGATGCCGAGCTTGATCTTGTTATCGGAATATTGCGCCTGAGCGCCCGCCCCGTAGACGAGAACAAAACTCGCGAGCGCGGTCGCAACACCCCATGTGAAGCGCATGATTGCCTCCCTTTCCCCTCGCGGCGCCCCCAGACACTAGCGCCAAGCTTTTTTACACCCACGCTTTCGACAACCTAATTGAATCGTTCTCTGAGCGTCAACCTTGGCTTCCCCGCGACCTTTCCGAAGAACGGAATGACATTCCGTGTCGCTGCCTGATTGGCCCCCATCGGGTGGTCCGGGTGGAATGTTAGTTGACGGCCGGTCTCGGCTCCAGCGGTAGCGTGGCCGGCGGAGCTGGCCTCCTCTCCTCGCTGGCCAATCAAAGCCGCTTGCCAATGTGAACGACGGATTCATCGCGGATGCGCTGGCGGCACCGGGGCTGGTTCATGGTTTCCCCCTGTGAGAATGGCGCATTCAGGCCGCGAGACGCACCCCGGCAAGCTGCCGATTCACGACCGGGAGCGCGGCCGTCTCATCGCTGGCGGGCAGTTCACCAGCGCCAGGAACGATGCCGTAGATCAGCCGCACCGCGATCGCATGGCGCTCATTGGCCCAATCGACCGGCTGCGGCCCTCGAGATCCAGTTCCGCGCGCTGTCAATTTTGTGCGTATTCCGCCGCCCGGCGAACCGAGACGCACATCCGGGTCGGCCGCCTGTGCGAGCCCGCGCAATCTGCCGGTTGTCCAGCCAACAAAGTTCGATCTGGCAATCAATCTCAAGACTGTGAAAGCCTTGGGCCTCATAATCCCGACCACGCTTCTTACCACCGCCGACGAGTTGATCGAGTGAGCACAGCGATGCCGCGATGGCTGCCGAGATTGTCCATGGTGACGACGTCGCTTGGTGCGAGTGTCGGCACGACGATCTGCTCGAAGTAGGTGCGGAAGCTCGGGCCAATTGATGGGGTCGTCAAGCGCGCCGATGCGATCGCGGCGCGGCAAGCCATCGATTACCCTATTCGATCGTTGGAACCAGGGGCTCCTTGTCCCAGCTTTCGACAGGGTCGTACGCGACGATCCATTCCATGGTGTCGTTGCCGTGCTGCTTCGCCGCCATCATCGCCTTCTGCTTGGCCCGGTCGTGCATATGATAGAGCCGCGCATTCGCCGCAGAACGGCGCTGCACACCGTGCACCCGCGGAATGCGAATGCGGCGAAAATTGGCGAGCGCTTCGACCGGGTCCCGCTCCGCCTCGAGCCAGCGCCCGAGCGTGTAGGCGTCTTCGAAGGCTTGGCATGCCCCCTGCCCGGCGTTCGGCAGCATCGCATGCGCGGCATCGCCGATGACCTGAATGCGGCCCCGTCCCCAGTTGGCGGTCAAGGGCCGCGTGAAGAGCCCCCACTTCGAGCAAGAGACCACAATGTCCATGAGGCGCTTCAGGCGCGGCTCCGGATCGGGAAAGCTCGCACGCATCTCGTCGGGATCGCCGGCGGTCGACCAGCCTTCCTCGACCCACTTGTCGGTATCCTCCTGGGTCACGATGTTCACGACATCCCGTCCCCGCAAATAGTAGCCGTAGAAGTGCCGGCCGGGGCCCATCCACCGGATGTGGCCGGAGGGTTCCAGGATGTCGGGTGCAACGTCGCTGCCATCGAGGAGCGCGCGCCACACCATCTGCCCCGTATAGGTCGGATTGTCATCGCCGTAGAGTGATCGGCGGATGATCGAGTGGATGCCGTCGGCGCCGATGAGGATGGCGGCGTCACGCGTCGTGCCGTTGGCGAAGGCCAGGCGGATGGTCTCCTTCCCCACCTCGAACGCGACGAGACGATGATCGAGATGGATGCGCGCAGGATCGATGCCGCTCGCGAGCACCTGCATCAGATCGGCGCGGTGGAAGGTAAGGAAGGGCGCGCCGTACTGCGCCGCCGCCGCACGCGTGTCGCGAAAATCGAGAGCCTCGCCCGTGTGCATGTCGCGCGTGAAGATGCCGGGCGAGATGTTCGCTGCCGCCTCGAGCTTGCCACCGAGCCCGATCGCACGCAGCGCTTTCACGCCTTGGGGGCTGAGGTTGATGCCCGCGCCAATCTCGGCAAGCGAGCGCGCCTGCTCGAAGACCTCCACCTGGAATCCGAACGTCAGAAGCGCATTCGCGGCCGCCAATCCGGCAAGCCCGCCCCCGATGATGGTGATGTTCCGCCGATCCGCCATGAACCCTGCTCCTGCCGCGCCGGCCGTGTCAGAGCGCCTCGTTATCTTCGTATCGAGCACCGGCCAAGCTAAACTACTCGCACGTTACGGATCGTGAAACAGAGCTGTCCGAGGCGCCAGGCGCGGGTTCGACGTCGCGCGGGATGGGGGCTGCCCCGTCTCTCAATCTTGCGGTCGCCGAGTCGCCGATGTAACGGTCTCGCAAATGATCCGGGGGAGGAAAACTCATGACACACTCTGGATTGACCGCACTCCCGCTTGTCCTGGCGCTCGCTCTGGGCGCGCCTGGCCCCGCGCACGCGGCCGACACCTTCGACATCAACGTGATCCTGCCGCTGACAGGCGGCGGCGCGTTCGTCGGCAACGGCCACCGGGAGAGCCTCAGCACGCTGGCCGAGGTCGTCAACAAGGAGGGCGGGATAAGGGGCAAGCCCGTGCGCTTCGTTTTTCACGACGATCAGACCAACCCGCAGGTCGCGGTGCAGCTCGCGACCGACATCCTGGCCGAGAAGCCGGCGGTGATCCTGGGTTCGGGCCTCGTCGCGATGTGCCGGGCGATCACACCGCTGATGAAGGACGGGCCGGTCGAGTACTGCCTTTCGCCGGCGGTCAATCCCGAGCCCGGCAGCTTCGTCTTCTCGTCATCCAGCGCCGCCGACGATCAGTCGATCGCGGTCCTGAACTATTTTCGCATGAACGGATGGACCAAGATCGCCGAGATCAACAACACCGACGCGACCGGCCAAGCCAACGAGAAGTCGAACACCGCGCTGGTCGAGGCCAGCAAGGACCTGAAGCTCGTCGATACGGAGCATTTCAACCCGACCGATATCAGCGTCACGGCGCAGATGACCCATATCGAGGGATCAGGCGCGCAAGCGTTTCTGGCCGGCGTTACGGGAACACCCGCCGCCAGCGTCCTCAAGGCGATGATCCAGCTTGGGATGAATACGCCCATCGAGATTTCGAGCGGCAACCAGTCGTTCCCGCAGATGGAACAGTGGCGCGCTTTCCTGCCCAAGGGCTTAGTGCTCAGCTCCTCGCTCTTTCCGGAGCATGACGGACTGCTCAAGCTCGACCCACGCGTGGAAAAGGCGCAGCATGACATGTACGCGGCCCTGGCCGCGCACGGGCTCAAGGCCGACAATATGGAAGCCACGTCCTGGGACGCGGGCCTCATCGTCGTCAACGCGCTTCGTGCTCTCGGCCCGAACGCCACGGCGGTCCAGGTGCGCGACTATATCCTGAACCTCACCGACTTCCCCGGTATCGACGGGCTCTACAATTTCAAGAAGTACCCGGCACGTGGGCTCGGACCCGACAGCGCCACCGTCGTACGCTTCGACGCCGCGACGAAGTCGTGGGTGTGGTTGACTTTGCCCGGCGGTGCGCCGCTCAAGACGCGGTAGCGCGTGATCGTTTGACGTTGAAACACTCCTGGCGGCCGTCATTGCAAGCACAAGCGATGCAATCTCGCGGGGCGACGTTCCGGCGGCCTCGCTCCCGAGGCCGATGTTGTCGCTCCATGCGCCGCGCAGAAGTTGAGGCGTCATCCGAGCGCGACCATCCGTTCGGTTTGGGGGAAAGCCTCGAGCCGTGATGGTCGAAGGCCTTCGCCGATGCAATGTCTGCTTTCGAGAAGAGAGCCGGTGTCCCGCAACCCGTCCAGGCGCTGCTCGGCAAAACGCCGGTGCCACATGCCGAGCGTCCCCTGGTCCACGTGACGGCTCGCAAAAAAACCTCTAATGATATAATCCCCACTCTACGAGGCATTACTGGCAGCGGCTGTCGGGGCTGGCCTCAGTTTGACAAAGAATAAAGGACGAGAAGCATTACCATGAAATTCTGCATGCATCTCAGCACCCGCATCCAAGACAAACGGAATGAACTTGCGCTCATCAACTGCATGACCGACCTCGCGCTCGAGGCGGATATCAGTGGATTCGGCGCGATTTCCCTGACGGAGCACCACCTCCACGAGAACCAAGGCTATCAGAATTCGCTCTTGTTCGCATGCGCGCTCGCGCCTCGGCTGACGCAGGCAACGCTCATTCTCGCTACGGTAAACCCGGCGCTGCATCACCCGGTGCGGCTGGTCGAGTTGTGCAACCTGATCGACCAGCTGAACGCCGGGCGGCTCGTCGTCGTTTTCGGCCCGGAATTCAAGGACACCGACCTGGTGGCATTCGGGCGTGACCTCGCCGAGCGCAATGCGCTGTTCGAGCAGGGGATGCGCACGGTCGTCGACATCTGGGGCTACGACGGCACGGGCGGACCGCTCGAGTTCGCGGTAGGCGCAGACCGGGGAAGGCTCGACGTCGCGGTCAACCCGTCATCCTTCCGCAAGCCGCGCCCCATCCTGGCACGCGGAACCCTGAATCAGGCAGCGATTGCCGATGCCGCCGCGCGCGGCTGGCCGGTCTTTACGGCGATCAAAGACGCCGCGGGCGCGCGCCAGCAGATGGCCGGCTATCATGCGGTGCTTGCGGCCTCCGGCCACGACTCGGAGACGATTGCGCTCGCCCGGGAATGGTCGGCGGTGGGAAAGGCGGTGCATGTGGCGGAAACCGACGAACAGGCCAGGTCGCAGGCCGAAGCTTACTTCATCAAGAACCCGAGCGGGGCGATTGCGCGCAACGCCGATGACATGATCTGCGGCAGCCCGGACACCGTCACACGCGCGATGCGCGCTTTTGCAGCGTCCGGCGTGGGGGTGATGATCTGCGGGTTCCTCATCGACCTTGCAAACCCGGCGCAGCTTCGTCGCAGTGTCCGTCTGTTCAAGGAAGAGGTCATCCCGGGGGTGGCGGCGTGAAGCGATGTCAGTCTGCCAACCGAACAATTCGCCTAGCGCCGGACCTCTTTCGTCCACCTCGGATCGGCGTCTAACGGTTGTCAGCCGGTCCGCGCGCTCGTGCGGCAGCTTGTGTGAGCGCGCGGCCAACATGCACCACCGCCATCTTGCGCTTGTATTCGGTGGAACCGCGGAAATCGGCGATCGGATCGATCGATCGGACCACCAAAGGCGCGACCTCGCGGAAGGTCTTCTCGTCGCTCGTCTTGCCGACGAGCGCCGCTTCCACCGCGGTGGCGCGCACCGGGACCGTGGCAGACGCGCCCAGCGCCACGCGTGCCTCGGCTATCACGCCGTCCGCGCCCAATGCTACTCGTACCGCGACGGAAACCGTGGCGTAGTCGTCGTGCGTCGCAGGCAGGAATTTCAGGAATGCCGTCCCGCTTCCAGCCGGCTGCGCTGGAATCAGAATTTCGGTCACGATCTCGTCCGGCTCAAGCACTGTTTCGAAATATCCGATGAAGAACCGGTCCGCGGGTATCTTGCGCTCGCCGCGCCGCGAGCGGGCGACGATCTGCGCATCGAGCGCGATGAGGGCCGGTGGCGTGTCGAGGTTAGGATCGGCATACGCCACCGCGCCGCCCAGCGTCGCCATCGACCGCACCCGCACGGTCGCAACGTGATGACAGGCCGCGGCCAGGAGCGTGGCGGCGCGCCGGACGGCCGCGGAGTCTTCCAGAGACCGCAGGGTGGTGAGCGCGCCGATCCTGAGGCCGCCATTCTCGGCGATTTCGGCGAGAGGCTTGAGAGCACGAAGACCAATCACGAATTCGGGCCGCACGAGCCGCTGCTTCATCATGTTGACGAGGCCGGTACCGCCGGCGATGAGCTTCGCCTCGCCGCCATGCTGCGCGAGCAGCGCCAGCGCCTCGTCGAGACTTCGCTGGTTCGAGATAGGTGAAGGGGGTCACCTCACTCTGCTCCTGCTGCGGCGGCAATCGACTCGATGATCTTGTAGTAGCCGGTGCAGCGGCAAAGATTGCCCATCATCCAATGCCGGATCTCGTCCCGCGTCGGATGCGGATTGGCGTCGAGCAGCGCCTTCGCCGCCAGGATCTGTCCGGGGGTACAGATGCCGCATTGGAATCCGCCATGCGCAAGAAACGCCTCCTGCACCGGATGCAGCCGGTCGCCCTCGGCGACGCCCTCGATGGTCGTGATCACGCCGCCGTCGGCATGTACGGCCAAGGCGAGGCACGAGCTGATCGGATTGCCGTCGAGCAGAACGGTGCAGGCTCCGCACACCCCGACGCTGCAGCCCTCCTTCGTGCCGGTGAGCTTCAAATCTTCGCGCAGAAAATCGACGAGGAGGCGGTTGTCCACGACCTCGCAGACGACCGGCGCTCCGTTGACGGTTAGCTTGATGGTTCTCATGCCGCGCGCGCCTTTTCGCTCATGCCCTCGAGGATCCTCTCCGCGCTCACCGGCAGTTCGACGAGCCGCACCCCGACCGCATCGAATATCGCGTTGGTGATCGCCGCCGGCACCGCGACGTTGCTCATCTCGCCGATCGCCGCGGTTTCGAAGGGCGCCGGCCCGGCCCCGCCGGGCAGCAGCACGGTTTCGAGCTCGGGGATGTCCATGATCGTCGGCAGCTTATAGTCGCCGAGATGCGCGGTGATCACCGCGCCGTCCTTCAAGACGAGCTGCTCGTACATCGCCTGGCCCAGCGCCTGCACGAGGCCGCCTTCGATCTGCCCCTGATGCAGGATCGGGTTGATGACGGTGCCGATGTCATGGGCGGTGACGATGCGCCGCACGCGCACCTGCCCGGTTTCGCGGTCCACCTCCACTTCCGCGAAATGCGCGACGTACCCCGTCACATCGGGCGGTTTGGCCGCGCTCTCCCCCTTGGCGCTCAACGACGCTTTGCTACGGGACGCGGCCCAGTTCATGAGCGACTTGAGGTCGATGATCGTCCCGGAGGCGGAAAACGCTCCGTTCGCGTCCATCCGGACATCCGATGGCGCGCAATTGAGGCGCTCGGCGGCGAGCGCGGCGAGCAACTCTTTCATCTTGCCGGCGGCGTCCGCAATCGCCTGCCCGGCTGTCATCGTGAGCCGCTGGCCGCCGGCGCCGGCCTCGAACCCGGTCGAGAGGGTATCGCCGAGCTCCACCGCGACCTCGTCTGTGGACAGGCCGAAATGCTCGGCGACGAGCTGCGCCGCCATCGTATGAAACCCCGCGCCCTGATCGGGCGCGCCGAGCAGGATCGTGATCCGGCCGTCCTCGCCCATGGTGAGGACGACGGTCGAACGTCCGGACGAGCCGGACGGATGCTCATAGATCGAGACGCCGCGCCCGACGCCGGGCGGTCTATGCTTGTCCCAGCCGAAGGCGCGCGCGCCGGCATCCATCGTCTCTCGGCATCGCATATGGCGCCGCCGGTCGCCAAGCGGTGTCGGATCACCCTCCGCGATCGCGTTGCGCCTGCGGAACTCAAGCGGATCGAGCCCCAATTCATGCGCGATCATGTCGATGTGGCTTTCCACGGCGAACTGGACCTGAGGCGCGCCCGGCGAGCGCATGTGTCCGCGCGGCACCGTGTTGGTGTAGACGCGCAGCACCTCGATCGCGCAGTGCGGCACGCGGTAGGTTCCGGCGAGTTCACTATAGCCGTGCAGGGTCGGTCCCGGAATGAAGCCGGCATAGGCGCCGCCGTTGAAGACGATCCGCGCGTCGATCGCCTGGATCTTGGCATCCTGGTCGAGACCCGTGCGCAAGGTGATGCTGGCGGAGTGGCGCGGATTCCCTGCCGTCAACTCCTCGAACGAGGTCATCACCATCTTGACGGGCCGGCGCGCGGCGAGCGCCAGGTGATAACAAAGGACCGTGTCCATGAGCGAGCCTTTGCCGCCGAAATCGCCGCCGATATAGACGGGATTGAACCTGAGGCGGTTTTCCGGCACCCCGATCGCCGGCGCCATCTGGGCACGTGCGATATGCGGTCCCTTGTTGGCGGCCCAGATGTCGACGATTCCGTCCGCGCCGACCGCGACGACGCAGCTATGCGGCTCGATATAGCCCTGGTGGACGGCAGGCACAGTGAAGCTGTGTTCGAAGACCCTGTGCGCACCGGCCAGCGCGTTCGCGGCGTCGCCGTGCCCGAGCGTCAGGTGCGAGATCACGTTGGGAATGGGCGGGTACATGCGCAGTTCGGCGTGATGCCCGCCGACCGCGCCGGGGCCGACCTCCACCTTTTCCGAATGCAGGATCGGCGCCCCCGGCCGCATTGCCTCCTCAGCGGTGAAAACCGCCGGCAGCTCCTCGTACTCGACCTCGATGAGTTCGAGCGCGGTTTCCGCAATGTCGATCGAGTCGGCGGCAACCGCCGCCACCCTGTCGCCGACGAACCGAACCACACCCTTGGCGAGGATCGGAATGTCGCGGCACAGGCGCCCATGCCGTGTATCGGGAACATCGGCGCCGGTCAGCACGGCGTGGACGCCAGGCAGCGCCTTCGCCTGCCGCGCGTCGATCGAGACGATGCGCGCGCTCGGATAGGGGCTGCGCAGGCATCGGCCGAAGATCATGCCCGGCACGTCGAAGTCGCCGGTGTAGCGGGCGCGGCCGGTCACCTTGGCAACGCCGTCCACTCGTTTGACCGGATGACCGATGGCCTTTCCGGTTCGACTCGCTTCCGCCATCGGATGACAACTCCCCGGTTGGCCTCCTCGCGTCACAAAGTGTACCTGTCGCATTCACCAGTGCAAGGCGCTCGAGGGACCCCACACGCTTGCTGCCCTTGGCTTTCTTGGCGCCGGAGATCGTCGGGGCGATCATCCAGCGGACTCAGCCAGCGGATCTCAATGCAACCAAGCTGGTCAGGCGTATCGACCTAGCCCTCGGTTGGAACGCCCAGAAGCTTCAGCTTGCCTTCGAATAACGCGTATCGGCCAGCCGATTCACCGCACAATTCTTTCCCAAACCGGAGCACCGAAATGGACGACAGAGAGAAACGGGTCGGTTGGCCTCTGTTTCGCCCGTGCCGCCGCAGAACGACCACTTGATGACGGAGAACGGCGTTCTCGGCTTCGCGCCGAGCGGGAGGCCTCCACAGAGGCCATGCTGGCCTGAGAGGCGGTCATGCAGATGGGTGGAAACCGGCCGTTCACTCGCCCCGGTTTGAACGGCGGTCAGGGGCGCGGTCGCGGAGGCATCCAGTGCTGCTGCAAAAAATCTACGAAGGCGCGCACCTTCGGCAGAAGCAGGCGGTTGCGCAGGGTTAGGATGCTCAATGGCGTGGGCGGTCGCTGATAGGCCTCCAGCACAATCCTAAGCCGTCCGTCAGCGAGACAATGCGCAACCTGCCAGGATGGCACTCGGACGAGCCCGGCCCCTGCCAAAGCCGCACTGACCAACGTATCCAAGTCATTGGCGCAAAGCCGGGTTGGAATGCGCAGAGATCTTCGCACTGCGCCGTCTTGGAAGCTCCATTCCGCCACGCCTGGTACATCGCCGAAGGCCAGGCAGTCCTGCTCGACCAGGTCGTCCGGCGTCGCCGGCTCGCCGCGCCGGCGCAGATAGTCCGGCGCGGCGCAGACCACAAGCTGGATGTCGTCGAGCTTGCGGACAATGAGGCCTGAGTCTTCCAGCGGTCCAATGCGAAGGGCAACATCGATGCCTTCCTCGGCGAGACGTACCGGCCGATCCACCAGCATCAGATCGATCGAGACCCGAGCTCTGCTCCGCCAGAAAGCCGGGCAGCATTGGCGCCAACCGCAAGCGACCGATCAGCGACGGAGCGCTCACATGCAATCGGCCGGACGCGACTGCCCGTCTGCGTCGTCAGGCCGCGTTCCATTTCGGCGACCTCCTCCAAAATCTGCTTCGCCCGTTCGTAGTAGAGTTGACCGGACTCAGTCAGCGAGAGATGGCGCGTCGTCCTCTCGACAAGCGTGGAGCCGAGGACCTCTTCGAGTGCCATGAGCTGGCGGCTGACGGAGGTCAGGGAAAGACCCAACTGACGGCCTGCGGCCGACAGGTTCCCAGCATCCGCAATCTTAACGAACACTCGCATCGCCGCGAACTTGTCCATGGGCGTATTATCCTGAAAAACGGGAGGATGTCTCTCAAAATCTCCCGATAATCATCAGAATCCGGGAGGCTCATATATCCTGGTTGTTGAATGAAAGAGGAGAGAGCCATGAAGATCTGCGTCTTCGGCGCCGGGGCGATCGGCGGTTACATGGCGGGGGAACTCGCCTTGGCGGGCCATGAGGTGTGCGCAATTGCCCGCGGTGCGCATCTGGCGGCCATTCGCAGCCACGGGCTCAAATTGATCGTGGACGGACAGACGCGCACGGTAGATTTGCCGGCAAGCGACGACCCCGCTTCGTTTGGTCCGCAGGACGTCGTGATCTGCGCGCTGAAGGCGCAGCAAGCCCACGCCAGTGCGGGCACGTTCGCTCCGCTCCTCGGTCCGCGCACCGCCGTTCTAACAGCGATGAACGGCATTCCCTGGTGGTATTTCTACAAGGAGGGCGGGCCGCTCGACGGCCATCATTTGGAAAGCGTCGATCCCGGCGCCGCGCAATGGAACGCGATCGGACCGGAGCGCGCCATTGGCTGCGTCGTCGATCCCGCCTGCGAGGTCGTGGCGCCCGGGGTGATCGAACATCGCCTGTACAGGCGCTTCACCATCGGCGAACCCGACGGTTCCACCTCGGACCGCATCGTGGCCCTGCGCGATGCCTTGGTTTCGGCCGGATTCGATGCGCCAATCCGCAATACGATTCGCTGGAACATCTGGCTCAATCTCTGGGGCAACGTTTGTTTCAATCCGATCGGTGCCCTTACCCTCGCGACCCTCGATCGCATCACCTCCGAGCCCGGCCTCCGCGCCCTATGCAACTCCATGATGGCCGAAGCCCAGGCGATAGCAGCAGCGCTCGGTGTCGCCATTCCGGAGCAAATGATGGCGCGGCGACTGAACGCAGCCGGTGCTGTCGTCGGTCACAAAATGTCGATGCTGCAAGATCTCGAACGTGGCCGATCCATGGAGATCGATGCGCTCGTGACCGCCGTGCAGGAGCTCGGGCGCCTCGTCAACGTCGCAACGCCAACGATCGACGCGGTGCTTGCCTTGGTGCAGGAGCGCGGCCGGCAAGCCGGACTCTACGGCAACGACATCAGCCCGGTTGATGGGAGCGACCCATGGTCAAATTACAGGCTCGATTGAGAGCGGCTGACGTGATTGGGGACGACTTCAACACGGATGACGTGCGCTTTGACCCGACAGCACCGGGTGCGGAGAAGTTGCAAATGTCTCACGCCATTGGGCGTGCAACAACGCGGTGATGGCGATCGCCTGCGGCGTGGCTGCTGCCAGCGTGTATTGTAATCAACCGATGCTTGGCATCTTGGAGGCCGCGTTTCCCGGCCGGGCGTCGGTGGCTGGGCTCGTGCCGATGGCGACACAGCTCGGCTTCGCGGTGGGCCTTCTTCTCCTGGTACCGCTAGGTGACCGTATCGAAAGACGGCGCCTCATCTTGCTTCAGCTGACGGCGCTTGCATTTTCGCTCGCTGCGGCAGCTCTGGCTCCTGCCGCCTGGGCTCAAGTTCGCACAAGAGCTTGGAGATGGCCACATGTCCGAAAATGGCACGAAACCGTAGTGCAGTTGGCGGCCAGCGTGTCCGCTTTCTGAGTTGCTACCGACGTTTGGAATGTAAGCCCGGAGAGCATGACCCTGACCCGATATCACTGTGCCTGTAGAGCAAAGCGCCGCCAGCCTTTGGGTAAAGGCCGGCGGCGAATTTCGGCATCTCAGTTGCCTGCCGTTTTGGAACTCACGCTCTTCGCAGCCTTCGCAATGAGGGCTGCCACGGCTTCCGGATTTGACATATAGATCGCATGGCTGCCCGCAGCCTCCGCGATGGTCGAGCCGGCGCGCGTCGCCATTTGGCGCTGAGCGGGCGGCGGGATCATCTTGTCTTCGGTCGCGACCAGATACCAGCTTGGCTTGTACTTCCAGGCGGGCTCGCTGACCGAACCGGACACAGCGGCAGCGCCCCACGGCACCTGAGAGTCGGCCAGGAATGCAGCCTTTGCTTCAGGAACGTCGGCGGCGAAAGAAGCGCGGAACTTCGCCTTATCGAGGAAGAGGTAGCCGTCCTGCGGCGGCAGGATCGGCGGAACCGGCGCCCCAGGAGGCGGGTTCTTGATCAAGGCCTCGACCGATTCCCCTTTGTCTGGGGCAAACGCCGTAATGTAGACGAGCCCCGCGACCTTCGGATCTGTACCGGCTTCAGTGACAACAACACCGCCGTAGGAATGACCGACCAACACGACCGGCCCTTGCGCCCGCGCGATCGCAAGCCGCGTGACGGCCACATCGTCCGCCAAAGACGTCGTCGGGTTTTGAACGATGCTGACGTTGTACCCGTCCTTCTTCAGGACATTGTAAACGCCCTCCCAACCGGCGCCGTCCACAAAACCGCCGTGCACGAGGACGACGGTGACCGCTGATGCTTGAAGTCCAGGCATGACATTTCTCCCTTCGTATTGCCGCGTGCGAGCAGCGCGGTTGAATTTGCGTTTTGGAGCTTGCCTGATGTCGATATAGCTGTTTAGTTCTACTTAATGGTCATACCCCTAACCATTTAGCTAGGCCACTGATGAAATGGACGGATCGGATCGGTCGCCGCGTTAAGCTGCGCGACCTTCATATTGCGCTCGCGGTCGCGGAGGCGCGCAGCATGACCCGTGCGGCGGAGGAGTTAGCCGTTTCCTATCCCGTCGTGTCCAAGACGATTTCGGAGCTGGAGCGCACGCTTGGTGTAAAGCTCTTTGACCGCAGCGTTTCGGGAGTCGAGCCGACGCACTACGGTCGCGCGCTGCTTAAATCCGGAGTGGCGGTATTCGACGAAATGCGCAAAGGCTTGCAACAAATCGAGTTCATCAAACAGCCGGACGCAGGCGAATTGCGGATCAGCTCGTCAATCGTGGTCGATGCCGGTTTGCTTCCCGCGATTCTCAATCGATTTTCGCAAGATTTCCCGCGCACGGTGCTTCATGTGCTGCATGAAGACATCGCGACTCAGCAGTACGACAGTCTGCGCAATCGAAAAGCTGAGCTGGTGTTGGGGCGGCTTCCCACAGCGATAATTGAACCCGACTTGATTGCGGAGCCTTTGTTTTATGAACCGAATGTGGTCGTCGCAGGATTTGCGAGTTGCTGGGCTAAGCGGCGAAACCTGACACTTTCCGAATTGATTGAAGAACCATGGGTGTTGGCGGAACCTGGCAGTCTGTCAAGGTCGCTGCAAGATGAGGTGTTCCGGAAATGCGGCCTTGAAGTTCCATCCGCAACGGTACTGACGGTGTCGCTCCATCTTTACATGCGCTTGATCGAAACGGGACGTTGGCTTGGTCTCGTTCCCGGTTCCGTCATGCGTTTTGGCGGCAAACAAATGCGTCTTAAAGTTCTGCCGATCAACGTGTTGTCACCTCCTGCGCCCGTCGGATTCATCACGGTGAAGGACCGGACACTTTCACCGCTCGCAGAGCGCTTTATTGATTGCGCCCGCAGAAGTCACAAAATCGGATACTGGTCGCGCGTCGACCCGGCACTCGTAAGCCTGGTTTTGGCACGTCTCGACCGAGTCAAGTACTCGCGCGTCTTTCCGAAGCTGGAGGTAAAGCGGCCATGGCTCGGACATCGCGGGTGCCGTCGCACGTGACGACCGTCTTTTTTGCGACCCTCGGGGCGGTAAGTTTGCCGGCGGTGATGCACCGATACCGGCCACCGTGACCAATACCGAGAGAGTTTTCAGCTTTACTTGGCGAATGCAGCGCGCGCCCCCACAGGACAACGGGCGCTTCCGACGTCGACGCCTGACATGGAGTGGAGATCATCGGGTCCGTCCTCTGAGAATGAAGGCCAGCCCCTGAGATATTCGGACTGCTGCCGATCGTCACGCCGGCTAATTCGGCGAATTTCCCGGAGCAGAAAACCACGGTTCATTTTCGAATATAGTGAACAGTCGATCCGGCTCATCCGGCGTCCAGGGCCGATCGTTCTGTAGACGGACCAAAGTAAAAACGTCTGCTCGGTGAGCGGCCCATGCTTCACCGACAATCGTTATTCCTCATCCGAACGCGTCATGTTTCCGTTTAAAATTGGCCTCCTCCATTCCGTCGAGAAGCCTCGTCTTCGTCACCCATGCCGTTGGTCAGCGAGGATTGAACCCAGCGTTGGTGTGCACTCCGCGCCGCTCGCGATCGACGGCGCCACTGTCCATACCGTCTCGACCGTCCGCGCTTGCATCGCTGCACCAGCTTGCCCTCCGGAACTGCCGTCGCCACAAGCGGACGCAACGCGGCCACCAGCATCGACCGCCGCCGCTTGCCGGGTTCAGTAGCGAACCTTCTACGCCGCGCACCCAGCCGCCCTGCAAAAATCCCCATTGCTGAGCGTTGTCCCGCGGTTCAGTTCAATCCGGCTTCAATGAGATCGGGCGCTGCGGGCGACCAATCGTCAGCGCTGCGCAACCTCACAGAAGCCTCCAGATTCACGCAAAGGTCTCGATTATGAGGACGGTCGGCCGTAAAAATTTCAGTGCACCAGAGCCGCTCGAAATCTTAAAGCCGCATAGGAATCCGCCTCTGCCCGGCCGATGAGCGAGCGCCGCTCCGACATGACGGCGCGGACATATATGGTTCGTATATTTTCGACCCCCTACGCGCTCCATCGAATTGCTATGGGGTAATGCGTAAGTCTTGTCCGTCCTCAACAAGGCTGTGGCCTGTCGGCCCGGGACGGAAAAAATGAGTACCACTCGAGGTTTTGACGATCGACAACATCACTCAATCCCAAGCGTCGTCGCGAACGAGCTTGTCACGGCGGCTGCCGCCCATCCGGCGGACAAGGTAATCATCGCCGGCGCAGGCCATCTCGAGCTTGTGATCGCGCTCCTCCGTCACCGCTTCTCCAACGTCGACTGCCTGTCGCCAGAGTGCGGCCCGCATCCCCGCGCGGGAGCGGCCGACGTCGTGATTGCGCCGGCCGTGCGGAGCGAAGCCGAGCTTCGTCACATCCTGCACCGCTTCGGCTGCACGCTGCGGCCGCGCGGCGTGCTTATGGTGCACGAAGCTTCACCACTCGACCTGCGGGACGAACGGCTTGTGCGGCAGATCTTCTTCGATGCCGGCTTCGCCGCCGTCGAACGGGTTCCGAGCCGCAGCGGCTTCGGACAGGTCTGGCGCGCATACAAGCAAGCCGCCGAGATCGCACACGCCGCCTAAGGAGACCGCCGTGGACAAGAACGGTATCGCCTCGCTCTGCGGCTATGCCAGCGCGCTGCCGACGCCCTTCAAGGGTCAATCGATAGACGATGACGCCTTTGCCTCGTTCTGCGATTGGCAGATCGAGCAAGGCATTTCCGCGCTTGTCGTCAATGGCACGACTGGCGAAGCGCCCACCCTCACCATGCCGGAGCAGCTCCGGCTGATTCGCATCGCCGTCGAAGTGGCGCAGGGACACGTGCCGGTCATCGCCGGCGCCGGCTCGAACGCCACCGCGCATGCCATCGAGATCGCGCGACAGGCCGAGCTGGCGGGTGCGAACGCGCTGCTTGTGGTGACGCCTTACTACAACAAGCCGTCGCAAGAAGGCCTGTTCCGGCATTTCCGGGCGGTGCACGACGCCACGGACCTGCCGATCCTCCTTTACGACGTGCCGTCCCGCACGGGATGTCCGCTCGCATTCGAGACCCTCTACCGTCTCGCCGAGCTGCCGCGGATCGCCGGGCTCAAGGACGCGACGGGCGACCTTTCCCGTCCCGGCACGTTGCGGCGGGTCCTCGGCGACCGGCTGTTGCTGCTGAGCGGCGACGATGGCACCGCGCTCGATTTCATGGGGCTAGGCGGCAAGGGCTGCATCTCGGTCGTGTCGAACGTCGTGCCAAGACTTTGCAACCGCCTATACCTGGCTTGCGCCTGCGGCGAAGAGGCCGAGGCCCGCCTGATCGAACGGCGGATCGAACCGCTGACCGCGGCCCTCTTTCTGGAAAGCAACCCGGTTCCAGTGAAATGGGCCTTGGGCCTCATGGGCCGGATGAAGCCCTACCTTCGGCTCCCCCTCTGCGAGCCGGCCGAGACAACGCGAACTGCCATTCGAAAGGCCCTGACCCAGCTTCGCCTTCTCGGTCCCAATCTCCTCGTCCGGAGCGCCGCCCGTGCCTTGTCCTATTGTGGATGAGGCAGGCTTGGCCTCAGGCGGTCCGCCGCCATGCTAGAGCCTTCGCCGCCGGGCGGCGCGGCTTATGTCGCCAATCCCCCATCGGGCGCGTCGCCCCTCGTCCTCGTCGAGCCGCCTGGGGCCCAGGCGTCCATCACTTGGCGGCAGGATGACTATGCCTGGACGCACAGCACGTTGGTCGAGGGGTTTTTCGTCGTGCTGACGGCGGTGGTCGTGCCCGTCGCGATCATGCGTTGGACGCGGCGATTACGTGCCCTGTTGCATGCCGCCGCCCGACAGCGCGCCGACATGCGCTCCTGAAGAGGTCTCAAGATGCGTCCGCTTCGCCTGGTACCCGACAACACGCATATTCGCTTCATGCGCGGCCGGATGGCCGGCCCCATGGTCTCGGCGGTTCTGAGCATTGCCTCGGTGCTGCTTTTCTTCTGGCCGGGACTGAATTACGGCGTCGATTTTCGCGGGGGCGTCGTGGCCGAGCTGCGCACCGCGCAGCCTGCCGACATGGCCGCGTTGCGCAGCGCGTTTGAGAGCCTGCAGCTCGGAGAGGTGAGGCTTCAGGGCTTCGGATCGCCCCGCGACGTGCGCGTGAGCTTCAGTGCCTCGGCCGCAACCGAAACCGGCCAGCGCGCTCTGCGCGACATGGTGGCCAGTCGTTTTCCCGGGACCGAAATTCGAAGCATCGAGTTCGATCGGCGCGCGGATCAGCGCAGAGCTGTTCCGTCGCGGCATGGAGGCAAGCGCCGCGGCGCTTGGCGCGGTCTTGCTGTACATCTGGTTCCGATTCGACTGGCAATACGGTGTCGGCGTCGTCGTGACCCTCCTGTTGGATCTTACCAAGACGATCGGCTTCCTTGCGCTCACGCGGCTTCAATTCGACCTCAATACGGTCGCCGCGATCCTGACGCTCATCGGCTATTCCGTGACCGACAAGGTGGTGGTCTACGATCGTATCCGCGAGAACGTTCGCGGGCACCGCACCATGCCGCTGCGCGAGATCATCGATCTGAGCATCAACCAGACGCTCGGCCGGACCGTCGCCACGTCCCTCATGGTCCTGCTATCGATCCTGCCGCTGGCGCTCATCGGTCACGAGTTCGATCCGCGACTTTGCCATCACCATCATCTTCGGGGTCGTGGTCGGCACCTCGTCTTCGATCTTCATCGCTTCGCCGATCCTGCTCTATCTGGGCCAGCGCAAACTCAGCGATTCCGGCACTGTGGCCGCGGCTCCGGCGGGTTCGAGCTGAGCGCGCGCCATATATCCCGCTTATACGAAACCGGTCTTTCGATCTCTCTCGATTTTATATGGGATCGCGCACCATCTTTTCCGCGTCGGCTTAGACGTCGAGGGCGGTCATGCTGAAACGGAATACGAAAGCGGGTGGAACTGTGGTCGGTGGCTCCTCCGGGTTTTCCAGCCCACCGGCGAAGCCGGTCAATGGCTTCCCGGGTGTCGGCGAGGTGCTGTGGGAGATCGGAATGATCGTCGTGGCCCTTCTGGGCTTGGCTTTTGCCGCCAACATCTTGTGCGCTCACGGCGCAGGCTGAGAGCACATGCGTGAAGAAGATTTCAGCGAATGGGTACGGTACCGAATGACGCACCGGGAAAGCCGTGACGGCGAGGGTGTCGCCAGTCGCATCCCGCGGCCCGGGAGAATCTCGGATGTCGTCTTCGACCTGACGATCATCGTCGCAGGTTTTGCCGGCGTCGTGTTCCTGTTGCGCGTGCTTGTAGGGGCAATCGGCAGTTTTTCGGTGTAATGCGTTTACTGCATGGTTGATCTACATCAAAGCGCCATCCCCCGACGTCCGCTAGCTTTCCAAGAAATATGCCGAAATTGGCGTCGTCTATATGCGCTTTATATTTATCGAGGTCCTGAAGGTTCTCGAATTTATATGAAGTGCTAACGATACTGATCTCCGTGCCAACCGCTAAGTTGGATGTGACGCAACTCCTTCGAGGGATTGGGGACATGCTCGACAGCATTCTCGTCGCCGCCGGTATCGGCTTCTTCGTCGTAGCGGTCCTCTACGTCCTCGCCTGCGACAGAATGTGAGGCGGCCATGCTGATCGATTATATCCTCGGCGCGATCGTGACTGTCGCGATCACGATCTACCTCGTCTACGCGCTCATCAAGCCCGAGCGGTTCTAGGAGAGTTCCATGACCATCAACGGCTGGATCCAGATCGCAATTTATTGCGTGCTCATTATCCTTTTTGTGAAGCCGTTCGGCGCCTTCATGGCGCGGGTCTTCGAGGGCGAGCGCACTTTCCTTCACCCTGTCCTGCGCCCTGTGGAGCGCGCGGTCTATTGGTGCTGCGGCATCGATGAGAAGCAGGAGCAGCACTGGCTGACCTATGCCGTGGCGATGCTATTCTTCAGCGTTGCTGGTTTCGTCACGCTTTACGCGCTCATGCGTCTCCAGGCAGTGCTGCCGTTCAATCCGGCGGGCCAGTCGGCGGTGGAGCAGAGTCTTGCCTTCAACACGGCGGTGAGCTTCGTCACCAACACGAACTGGCAGTCCTATGGTGGCGAGACGACCATGAGCTATCTGACGCAGATGGCCGGCCTCACCGTCCATAACTTCCTTTCGGCCGCGACCGGCATTGCACTCGTCATCGCCGTGATTCGCGGCTTCGCGCGGCGGTCGGCGCAGACGGTCGGCAATTTCTGGGTCGATCTCACCCGCGCCACGCTCTATGTCATGCTGCCGATCTCGATCGTGGTGGCCTTGGCGCTTGTCGCGACCGGCATGCCGCAGAATCTCGGCGCCTATACCGAGGCGACGACCCTCGAAGGCGTGAAGCAAGTGATCGCGCAGGGTCCTGTCGCTTCGCAAATCGCGATCAAGCAGCTCGGCACCAATGGCGGCGGGTTCTTCAACGTCAACTCCGCGCATCCCTTTGAGAACCCCAACGCAATCTCCAATCTCATCGAGATGTGGGCGATTTTCTCGATCAGCGCCGCGCTCACTTACACCTTCGGACGGATGGTACGCGACCAGCGCCAGGGCTGGGCGCTCTTCGCGGCCATGGGCATCCTGTTTTTCGTGGGCCTGACGACCTGCTACTGGGCCGAATCGCAGGGTAATCCGGCCTTCGCCGCCTTGCATGTCGACAGCGCCCCCAGCGCCTTGCAGGCCGGCGGCAACATGGAGGGCAAAGAGGTTCGCTTCGGCATCGCCAACTCGACGCTGTGGGCGACGGCAACGACCGACGCGTCGAACGGCTCCGTCAACTCCATGCATGACAGCTACACGCCGCTGGGCGGCCTGGTGCCGATGGTGAACATCATGCTCGGCGAGGTCATCTTCGGCGGCGTCGGCTCCGGCCTTTACGGCATCCTCGCCTTCGCCATCGTCGCCATGTTCGTCGCCGGCCTGATGGTGGGGCGCACGCCCGAATATCTCGGCAAGAAGCTCGAGGCCAAGGAGATCAAGATGACCATCCTTGCGCTCCTCAGCCTGCCGCTGTCGATCCTCGGCTGGACCGCGCTCGCGGCGGTGCTGCCCGCGGGGATCGCCGGCATCGCCAATACCGGCCCGCACGGCTTCAGCGAGATGCTCTACGCCTTCACCTCGGCGACGGGCAACAACGGCAGCGCCTTCGCTGGGCTCAACGCCAACACGCTCTATTACAACACGACGCTCGCCGGCGCGATGCTGATCGGCCGCTTCATCTTCGTCATACCGATGCTCGCCGTCGCCGGATCGCTGGCGCAGAAGAAGCTGGTGGCGCCTTCGGCCGGCACCTTCCCCACCCACAGCCCGCTCTTCGTCGGCCTGCTGGTCGGCGTGATCCTGATCATCGGTGGCCTGACCTACTTTCCGGCCGTAGCGCTTGGCCCCGTGGTCGAGCAAGTCGCGATGAACCACGGCAAGCTCTTCGCCGGTCCATGAACTGAAGAATTCTCAAGGGGCAATCCCATGTCCATGACCACCACCACCCCAGCCTCGCCCCGGACGGGCCTGACCAAGAGGCAGGTCGCGCCGCTGTCGCTATTCGACAGTTCGCTGATCATGCCGGCGATCTGGGCTTCCTTTCGCAAGCTCAATCCGCGGACGCTCGCTAAGAACCCGGTTATGTTCTGCGTTGAGATCGTGTCGGTGCTCACCTCGATTTTTTTCCTGCGCGACCTTATCGTTGGCAAGGGCGCGGTCGTCGGCATGAACGCGCTGTTTTCCGGCCAGATCACGGTTTGGCTGTGGTTCACCGTGCTGTTCGCCAATTTCGCCGAGGCGGTCGCGGAAGGCCGCGGCAAGGCTCAGGCGGATACCTTGCGCCGGATGCGCACCGACACCAAGGCCAAGCGCCTGGCGAACGTTCAGCGCCGCGATTTCCAGCTGGTCGGCGCCGCGGCCTTGAAGCAAGGCGATCTCGTTCTCGTCGAGTCCGGCGACTTCATTCCGAGCGATGGCGAGGTCATCGAGGGCGTCGCCTCGGTGGACGAGTCCGCGATCACCGGCGAGTTGGCGCCAGTTATCCGCGAAAGCGGCGGCGACCGCTCCGCCGTGACCGGCGGCACGCGCGTCACCTCGGACTGGCTCAAGGTGCGGATCACCGCGGCCCAGGGCTCGACCTTCCTCGATCGCATGATCGCGCTCGTCGAAGGCGCGGTGCGGCAGAAGACGCCCAACGAGATCGCGCTCAACATCCTGCTCGCCGGCATGACGCTCATTTTCGTGTTCGCGACCGTGACGATCCCGAGCTTTGCCGCCTATGCCGGCG
This sequence comes from uncultured Alphaproteobacteria bacterium, assembly GCA_963832575.1. Taxonomy (GTDB): domain Bacteria; phylum Pseudomonadota; class Alphaproteobacteria; order ATCC43930; family CGMCC-115725; genus DATJLY01. The sequence goes on along the minus strand of CAWHUT010000003.1, from coordinate 107,046 downwards.
GCGCCGTGTCCGTCGTGGTGCTGGTCGCGCTGTTCGTCACCTTGATCCCGACGACCATCGGCGCGCTGCTATCGGCGATCGGCATCGCCGGCATGGACCGGCTTGTCCGCTTCAACGTGCTGGCGACGTCGGGCCGCGCGGTCGAGGCGGCCGGCGACGTGGACACGCTGCTGCTCGACAAGACCGGAACCATCACGCTGGGCAACCGCCAAGCGTCGGAGTTCATCGCGCTTCCCGATGTGAACGAGCGCGACCTCGCCGACGCGGCGCAGCTCGCCTCGCTCTCCGACGAGACGCCCGAAGGCCGCTCAATCGTCGTCCTCGCCAAGGAGAAATATGGGCTGCGCGCGCGTGAGATGTCGTCCCTCAACGCGCAGTTCATCGCCTTTTCGGCGCAGACCCGGATGAGCGGCGTCGATATCGAAGGCAGCAAGATCCGCAAAGGAGCGGTGGAGGCCGTCCTCGACTATGTCGGGCAACGCCAATCGCCCCCGGCGCAGCTCCTGCACATCGTCGAGCGCATCGCCCATGCCGGCGGCACGCCGCTTGCCGTCGCGAAGGACGGCCGCATCCTCGGCGTCATCTATCTCAAGGACATCGTCAAGGGCGGCATCCGCGAGCGCTTTGCCGAATTGCGGAAGATGGGCATCCGCACGGTGATGATCACCGGCGACAACCCGCTCACGGCGGCGGCGATCGCGGCGGAATCGGGGGTCGACGACTTCCTGGCGCAGGCGACACCCGAGGACAAGCTCCGCCTCATTCGCGACGAGCAGGGCAAGGGCAAGCTCGTCGCCATGTGCGGCGACGGCACCAACGACGCACCGGCGCTCGCCCAGGCCGATGTCGGCGTCGCCATGAATACCGGCACGATGGCGGCGCGCGAGGCCGGCAACATGGTCGATCTCGACAGCGATCCAACGAAGCTCATCGAGATCGTCGAGATCGGCAAGCAGCTGCTGATGACGCGCGGCGCCCTGACGACGTTCTCGATCGCCAACGATGTGGCCAAATACTTCGCCATCATCCCGGCGATGTTCGTGGCGTTCTATCCGCAGCTAGCCGTTCTCAACATCATGGGGCTCAAAAACTCCCGAGAGCGCAATCCTGTCGGCGATCATCTTCAATGCGCTGATCATCATCGCGCTCATACCGCTCGCGCTCCGCGGCGTGAAATACCGCCCGGCCGGCGCGGCCAGCATTCTGCGCCGCAATCTGTGGCTCTACGGCGCCGGCGGCATCATCGTGCCGTTCATCGGCATCAAGCTCATCGATCTTCTCGTTACCGCAATCGGGCTCGCGTAAGGAGGGCCCCTGCCATGCTCAAGCAAATCCGCCCTTCCATCCTGATGATCGTCATCATGACCGTGATCACCGGCTTAATCTATCCGTTGGGCATAACCGGCATCGCCCAATTGGTTTTCCCGCATCAGGCCAATGGCAGCCTGATCGAGAAGGACGGAAAGATCATCGGCTCGCTGCTGATCGGCCAGAATTTCGTCGACGCCAAATATTTCCACGGCCGTCCTTCTGCCACGACCGAGCCCGATCCCAAGGATCCGACCAAGACCGTGGCGGTGCCCTATGCCGCGGACAATTCAGCCGGCTCGAATCTCGGTCCGACGGCACAGCCACTCATCAACCGGGTCAAGGAAGACGCCGGCAATTTGCAAAAAGAGAATCCGTCAACGCCCGTTCCGGTTGACCTCGTGACGACCTCGGCGAGCGGCCTCGACCCCGATATCACCCCGGCAGGCGCTTTCTTCCAGGTGCCGCGCGTCGCCAAAGCGCGGGGGCTACCCGAGGATCAAGTCCGCCAACTCATCGCCAACAATATTCAGGGGCGCTTCTTGGGCCTGATCGGTGAACCGCACGTCAATGTATTGACGCTAAACTTGGCTCTCGATGCGGTCGCCGCCAAATAGGCTGGCAGGATTGTCAATGCAAGGTGGAGCGTCCGGGCGACCGCCAAGTCATACGGGCGCTGTATCCTCTCGCGACCTCAAGGCTCGGGCCCAGACTTAGTTGCGCCGCCCCGAGATATGTGTGATTGACGATGATGAGGCCATACAGACCTATTTGCGGCGCCGGTTGAGGAACGAAGGCTATCGGGTTCGTCGGGTGCCTGCTGTCGCAAATGCGATGGATGGAATTGCCGCAGCCCCACCCGACGTCCTGGTACTGAGCCTCGATGCGCCTGACGCGGGCGGCCTTGGGAATATTTTATCACTGCGCGAATTGTCGACAGTACCGATCGTTGCAGTGTCGACACGCGGCGATGAGGATGCGATTGTCAAGGCATTGGTAACTGGCGCCGATGATTACATCAAGAAGCCCTTCGGCATCCGCGAGTTCGTGGCCCGCATACAGAGCGTTCTACGGCGCGCGGCACGCGAGCGTGGCGTGCCGCCACTGTTCCTCTCAGGAACCCTCAAGGTCGATCTGGTGCACCACCGTGTATGGTCGCAGGGTCAGGAAGTTCACGTTACAGCCAAGCCCTATGAGGTGCTTCGCATCCTCGTCGAGAATGCAGGAAAGGTCGTACCCCATTCGGAAGTCCTGGCGGCCGTCTGGGGTTGTGATCGGCGGCGAGGAATGGGATATCTGCGCGTTGCGATTCGTGAATTGCGGCGGCAGCTTGAGTTGGATCCGAGCCACCCGACCCATATTTTGACCGAGACACGGGTCGGCTATCGCTTAGTGGCGCAGCGCCGCGGTGGCGGGACTAATGCTGGCCTGGGGCGTTCCAGACGGGGCGCATGATGGACGATCGATCGGACCGCGACAGCCGCCCTTCACCGGACGCGCTTCTTGAGCAGGTGAAGCAAGAGGCGAGAGGACACCTGAAGGTGTTTCTCGGCGCTGCGCCTGGCGTCGGCAAAACGTTCGAGATGCTGGCGATTGCCCACGACAAGCGCCGCGAGGGTGTGGATGTCGTCGTTGGCATTGTCGAAACGCATGGGCGAACGGAGACGCAGGCTTTGCTCACCGGCCTCGAGATCCTGCCCCTCCGTCGCGTAGAGTACGCAGGCCGTTGGCTCGAGGAAATGGACCTCGATGCCATTCTCGCCCGGCGGCCCAAGCTAGTTCTCGTCGATGAACTCGCCCACACGACCGCACCGGGAAGTCGCCATCCCAAGCGGTATATGGATGTCGAGGAGCTGCTCGAAGCAGGCATAGACGTCTACACCACCCTAAACATCCAGCACATCGAAAGCCTCAACGACGTCGTTGCAAAAATCACCCGCATTCGCGTACGGGAAACCGTGCCTGATTCGGTCATCGATCACGCGGATGAGGTTGAGGTCGTCGATCTCACGCCCGAGGATCTGATCCAGCGGCTAAAGGAAGGCAAAGTCTATATCCCGCAGCAGGCCGAGAGAGCCGTTCGCCACTATTTCATGCCCGGGAACCTCACGGCTCTGCGCGAACTCGCGCTTCGTCGCACGGCGCAGCGCGTCGATGCGCAAATGGTCAACTACATGCGCGCGCACGCCATTCCCGGGCCATGGGCGGCGGGCGAGCGTGTGCTGGTTTGTATCAAAGAGGATCCAAATTGCGGGGCTGTCGTGCGGCACGCCCGCCGCTTGGCCGACCGGCTGCGCGCGCCATGGACCGCGATCAATATCGAGACCTCGCGCACTCAGCGTCTCGACGAGAAGGCGCGAGACCGCATTGCCGAAAGCCTGCGTCTCGCACAAAGGCTGGGGGCCGATGTGGTCACCGTGCCTGCCTCCGATGTGGCAACCGGCATCATCGATTATGCAGAAGCCAACAACTTCACGCATATCGTCATCGCAAAATCACGACGCTCGCGGTGGGCGGAGATGATTGGTGGCTCGGTGACCTATCAGGTTATCCGTCGCGCGGGAGATATCAACATCCATGTCATCGCAGAGCAGCGTGCTGGACCATCTCCACCGCCCGAACCGGTGCGCATCGCAACGACCCCTCGCGCGCTGAAGTTCGACGTTAGAGAATATGTCGGGACCCTCGGCATGGTGGCCGCGGCGGTCGCTGTGGGCGTGGCTCTCCAGCAGTTCCTCGGAATTTCTAGCGTCGCACTGGTCTTTCTGACCGCCGTCCTCGCGAGTGCCATTACCTATGGTCTATGGCCGTCGCTATTTGCCTGCCTCGTCAGCGTCCTCGCGTTCAACTTTTTCTTCCTGCCCCCGCTTTACACCTTCACGATCACCGATCCCGAGAACGTTGTCGCCCTCTTCTTCTTCGGCGTGGTGGCGGTGATCGTCAGCAATCTCACGGCGCGAGTGCGGTCCCAAGCGCTCTCCGCTGGTCAACGCGCGCGCATCACAGAAGACCTTTATCGGTTTAGTCGAAAACTTGCGGGATCAGTCACCCTCGATGACCTGCTGTGGGCAACCGTTTATCAGTTCGCGCTCATGCTCAAGGTTCGGGTGGTCCTGCTCTTGCCGGATGGGGATAGCGTCGCTGTCCGTGCTGGCTATCCGCCGGAAGACGTGCTCGAAGAGGCAGACCTTGCTGCAGCCAAATGGTGCTGGGAGCACAAGCAGGCGGCGGGCCGTGGCGCCGATACCCTCCCGGGCGCGAAGTGGCTTTTCCTGCCGCTCAATACCGGTCGTGGCGCCGTGGGGGTGGTTGGACTGGATAGCGAGCGGCCTGGTGCTCTGCTTTCTCCAGACGAGCGGCGGCTGCTCGATGCGCTCGCCGACCAAGCTGCACTGGCGATCGAACGGGTGAATTTGGCTGAGGATGTGGATCGCGCGCGTCTCTCGGCAGAGACCGAGCGGCTGCGCGCTGCACTTCTCACCTCTATTTCCCATGATTTGCGAACACCGCTCGCATCCATCCTGGGCTCGATTACGACGTTTATCAACTACCGCGCAATGCTGGATGTAGATGCTCAGCTCGAGTTGATGCGCACCGCTCAGGAGGAGGCCGAGCGACTGAACCGGTTCATTGCCAATCTGCTGGATATGACACGCCTCGAATCCGGTGCAATCGAGCCCCGTACTGAGCTCGTCGATGTGGCAGATGTCGTCGGCAGCGCTTTGCAGCGTGCTGCTAAAGTGATCTCCCAGCACGCCGTCGAGATTGATCTCGCCGAGGATCTACCGATGCTGCGGCTCGATCCTGTCCTATTCGAGCAGGTTCTCTTCAATCTCCTCGACAACGCGTCGAAATACGCCCCCGCCGCTACGGAAATCCGGGTGCAGGCCCGACGCGAGGGTAATCGGGTATTGATTTGGGTACTCGACGAGGGCGATGGCATTCCCCCCGGCGATCTCGAGCGGATCTTCGACAAGTTCTACCGGGTACAGGCCGCAGACCGAAAGCGCGCGGGCACCGGCCTCGGCTTGGCTATCTGCCGCGGCTTCGCCCAAGCGATGGGCGCCACCATCACGGCTGGCAATCGGCAAGACCGCAGGGGCGCCTTGTTCACCGTGTCGATGCCCGTTCCGACCGACGAAGCGTCGGACAAGGAAAGGGCCGCGTGACGGCCGGTACCGCGCAACTGCACTTTCTGGTGGTCGATGATGAGCCTGCCATTAGGCGCTTTCTGCGCACCAGCCTGACCGCGGAGGGATATCAGGTGACCGAGGCAGCCGACGGCAACGCTGCTCTTGAAATGCTGCGGCGCAATCCCACGGATGTTCTCGTTCTCGACCTCGGACTTCCCGATCTCGACGGGTTCGAGGTCATCCGCCGCTTGCGCGAAGCAGGCTCGAGCTTGTCGATCATCGTTCTCTCCAGTCGTACCGACGAGGGGGGAAAGGTGCGGGCGCTCGATCTTGGCGCTGACGACTACGTAGTGAAGCCTTTCGGCGTGGAGGAGCTTCTTGCACGAATCCGAGCCGCGCTGCGACATCGTCTACTGCAGCATGGAGAGCGCCCGGTATTTCGCAGTGGCGATCTTATGGTCGATCTCGTTCGTCGAATTGTGACGGTCCGGGGAACCGAGGTGAAGCTGTCGCCTCGGGAGTACGACCTTCTCCGACTGCTGGTTGCGCATGCCGGGAAAGTCCTGACACATAGATTCATTTTGCAGGAGGTTTGGGGTGGCGATACCGATGTGCAATACCTGCGCATTTATGTCCGCGCTCTACGCCATAAGATCGAGGCCGATCCGGAGCGACCGCAGCACATCCTGACCGAGCAGGGCGTTGGATATCGCCTACGGGGGCCGGACTGAGCCAGCAGAAACAGATTTTCGGAAATTTCCTAATGGACATCAAAGACATCATCTTGCCGAGCCAGGCGATTATTGGCCTCCGTGCATCCGACAAGGCGCAGCTCTTGCGAGAGCTCGCGCGTCGGGCGGCTCGATCCTTGGGCCTCGATGTCGACCTGATCCTCAATCCACTCCTTGCTCGGGAACAGCTAGGGTCCACCGGCGTGGGATCGGGCATCGCTCTCCCCCATGCACGAATTGCAGGACTTGATCGATCGTTCGGGATATTCGCTCGGCTGGAGTGGCCGATCGACTTTGCCTCGGTCGATGATCGCGCCGTCGATCTGGTCTTTCTTCTGCTTACGCCCGTGTCGGCGAACAACAACGACCATCTTTCTGCGCTCGCATGCGTGTCGCGCCGTTTGCGCCAAGGAAAGGTCGCGAGCGCATTGCGAGCAGTTTCCGGCACCGAAGAGCTTTACCAAGCCCTTGCGGGTATCGAGGCGGGCGCCCGCCCGTGAGCGCGGCCCGCCTCAAGGTTTATTTCACAAGGTCGAGGAATTGACAGGCGTGGTCGGCGACGAGAACCGATGGGCACCTCCTCGCGAGTCCCGGGAATGCATTACGGGTAACCGTGCCCGTGATCCGCGGTCTCCCTCCGGCGACGCTTTCAGTTACCCACAATCTCCGCTCGGATAGTAGCGCCAAGCGCGATGTCGGTCAGCGCGCTTGCTCAGCGGGTCAGCGATGCCCTCGGCGCGACCGAGGTCGTCCGAACGACGAGTGCGCGCGCGCTCATGCGGCCAGCTTCTTTCTGAGCTCATTCGGCAGACGGACGAGAACCCGCGTACCCTCGCCAGGGTGGGAATTGATCTCGACCGTGCCGCCATGCTGCTCGACAATCTGTTTTACCGTCGGAAGGCCGAGCCCGCTGCCAAAGCTCTTGGTGCTGAACAGCGGCTCGAAAACTCGGGCGAGCACGTCTCTTGGGATGCCCGGTCCCGTATCCTCGATCGTCAACTCGTAGCAACCTGTGGATGCGATGGTGCTGACGGTGACGCAACGCTCCTGAACCGCGGGATCGGTCAGCACCTGCGCCGCGTTATCGAGCAGGTTGATAACGACGCGCCGGAGGCGCTCGGGATCAAATCTAAAGCGATGGCCGATCGCGCCCAGTTCGCGCCGCACCGCGATACCGTCAGGTACCGGCTGTTCATTCAGCACATCCTCAAGCCAGGAATCCGCTTCGATCTCCGAAGGGTGAAGGTCGGGCATGTGAGTAAATTCGAGGAGATCTGTGATAAAGCGGTTGCAACGCTGAATATTACGGTCAACCCGCGACAGCGGCCGATCGAGATCGAGGCCTGCGCTGGATATGCTCTCCCTCAACGCGAACACCGTGTTGCGCATTGCACTAAGGGGATTGCGCAGTTCATGCGCGACCGTTGCCGTGAGTTGACCGAGTGTGGCAAACCGCTCATTGCTCAAAAGCTCCCGCTGGGCGTCCTTGAGTGCCGCGGTGCGTTCCTCAACCCGGCGCTCAAGGACCCCGTTCATTTCCTGAATCGCCAGATGAGCGGCGGTCAGCCTTTCCGCGTGGTCGTTCAAGGCGACGCTTCGATCCCGGAAAATCTTCAACGCCCTCTCCAGCGTCCCAATCTCGTCACGTCGATCGCTCTGAGCGATCTGGATCGTCAAATCGCCCTCGCTCAATCGTCCCATCAAGTCGGTTATAGCCGTCAGCGGTTGAACGATAAATCGCTTGCTAATCCAGCCTACCATCACGAGGGCGCAGAGGAGCCCGCCGACGGACAAACCGACGAGCAGACCAAGCGTATGCTGATATTGTGCATCCGCCGCGGTTTCGGCTTGCTGCATCTGTGCCGTGCTCTGATCGACTTCTTCCCGTATCAGGCCGATCAACCGCTCGCGCGCGTTCTGGGCGGCTCCCGTCGATAGGGCGTGAGCCTTCTCGAATTCCCTGTCGACCATCAATTGGTACAATTGCTCGCCGGTTGAACCATAAGCGTTGATTGCGCGGGTTATCCGTTCGAGCCGCTCGGTCTCGACGGAATTCCCCGGCAGTCCCTTGAGGGTCGCTATGCTGCTTTTCAGATGGTCCAGATCTGTGACATAGGCGGACGCAAAAACATCAAGACCCGCCTTGTCGGTCATGAGCATCGCATTCTTCTCGTCGGCCGCGACACCATTGACCGCCGCCGCCGCCACCAACGCCTCGGCCTGACGGGTTGCCGTCACCCGGATGATTTCATGCATCTGAGCCGTCACGTTGCGGAGGCTATCCTCGGCAAGTGCGACGATTCCGAGCGCCACTGCGAGCATGACGACCGTTGGAATAACGACCTTGGTCATCAAGCGAAGATTTTCGATACCCTTAAGCATCGCGCAGCTTCCAGGGCGTCAGCCCAGGCAACATTGCCGTTAACGCGTTAACTTGTGATTAGCAGGCGGCTAGGCGCGCCGCCGCCTCACGACGACATGCCGGCGGAACCGGCCAATACCCGCCCACCATGCCCGTGCTGTGGCGGGCACATGGTCGTCATCGACGACCTACGCGCGATGGTGCCAGCCCCTCGCGCCGCCGCCCGGTTCCGCGCCGACCGGGAGAAACGTCCCGTGACCCGGCATGGCCTGGCCGCGCTACGCCCCGCTGCGCAGGCGCTTCGAGCCGTGATCGCGCGCGCCAAACGACGTCAGCGGCACCAGCAGGGCATAACCCAGCCCCTCCCCGCACCGAATGAACCGCTGGATCGAACGACAATGCGCCTCGTCCGCGTCACGTCTGGTGCTTCCCACCGAACGTCGCGCCACCCGCAACACAGGCCGTAAACCGAAATCCCCATAGACCACCCTTGCGGCCCGCGGGTTCGGTCCTCGGCGACTTTCGAACGGCTGCCGGGATCGTGTCCCAGGGCGTGGTGTAGGAGCGGCGGCGGCGTCGCGATCTCCGGCGAGGTTGGCCGGAAGCGTCAGGCGGTCACAGCGGACAGCCTGACGATCGGATCATCGCTCAAGGGCGCGATGGTTTCCAGGGACATATAGCGGGCGCGCTGCACGGACCATTCATCGTTCTGCTCGAGCAGGAGTGCGCCGACGAGGCGGGTGATGGCGTCTTCATTGGGGAAGATGCCGATGACCTCGGTGCGGCGCTTGATCTCGCCGTTGAGGCGTTCCAATGGATTGGTCGAATGAATCTTCGGCCGGTGATCCTTCGGGAAGCTCATGAAGGCGAGGACATCGGTTTCGGCCTCGTCCATGACTGCGGCAAGCTTAGGCACCTTGGGGCGAACCTGATCGGCGACTTGGCGCCATTGGGCGCGTGCCGTCTCGGCGTCGTCCTGGACAAAGGCGGTGCCGATGAAGGCGGCGACGACGCGGCGCCCCTGCCGGCCGGCGTGCGCCAGGACGTTGCGCATGAAGTGGACGCGGGGGCTGTTGAAGAAGTTTTCGTCACGCGACGGCAGCAGGCTCGACACCGTTCGGGTGCCGTTTGCTCAACGCCTGACGATTTTTCAGACGCGGATCGCCCATGATCGACGTGGCGGCAGTCAGCAGGGCACAAAGCAGCGCAATGATCCATGTGGCGAGCCGCTTGAGGTTAATTGCGGCTGCCGTCAGGTAAGCCTGGATCTGCATGTTGGCCAAGCCGCGCCGGATGGCACGCGCGAGCCCATGCCAGGTTTTGGCCTCGCCGTGAATGCCCTCCACCTTCCATCGGTGGCGTTGATAGAGCGCATAATCGCGATCCGACCAGTGCTCGCGCCGGCGCCGTGCTCGCAACAGGGCGGGGTAGTTATCGCCAAGAACCACGGCCTTGTTCGAGCGCCCGCCGCTCAGGCATAGGCTGCGCAGGTCACAGCGTTTGCAGTCCTTGGCTCGCGAGGTGAAGAAGCGGCCGTGCTTCACCGCCCGCCCTGCCTTCAGTATCTTGCCGCGCGGACACTTTAGGATATCGTGCTTGGCATCGTATCGGAAGCGGCGCATCGGCACCGGGCTCCTGATCGGCTCGGCCTTGGGCGGGATGATCGCCTCGATCCGGCGTTCCTCGAGTTGACCGTACACCTTGGCATAGGCGTAGCCCGCATCTGCGGTCACGGCTTGTACGGCGACACCCGTCGTCCTTTGGACCGTGTCGATCTGCGCATCCAATGTACCGCCCTCGTTGACTTGGCCGGTTGTGACGGTCACGTCGAGCACGACGCCGGCCTCGTCGTCGACCGCAGTGTGCTGCTTATAAGCTGGCTCGAGCCGCCGGTTCCGGCCATTTGTTGCCATGGTGGCGTCGGGATCGGTGACGCAGACCTTTTTGTACTTCCCGCTTTGTCTGCCGATCCGCTCCGCCTCCTCGGGCTGAGAGTTTGCCTCACCGACTTTGGCGACCCAGCGGCCGGCCAGAGATTCCCAACTGACGTCGGCGCGGATCAACGTGGCGTCGATGTGTACGATCTCGCCCTTGGCGATCTTCGCGACGAGGCATGCAGTGACCGTCTTCTCGAAGATCCGACGGAAGCGCGCCTCACCCCAGCGCTGGCGGATGCGCGTAAGGCTCGAATGATCGGGCAGACGATTGGCGAGACCGAAGCCCGCGAACCAACGGATCGCCACATTAACGTGTGCCTCACGCATGAGCTTTCGGTCATGGACAATGCCAAGCAGGAATCCCGCGAGCATGAGTTCGAACCGCCGCTTCTGGGTCAATGCCGGGTCGGCCATTGTCTGGGCAGTACAAGTCTGTGACTTCAGCGCGCAGCCAGGACAGGTCGAGCACCCGGTCGACACGGGCCAGCACATGATCGTCGGGAATAAGATCACGCAGCGATCCGGCGAAAAACTCCAGCTGCTCCGCACCGCGCGAACCCAACATCACGATCTACTCCCGCTCATCGCCGACGGTAGAAACGAATCACGGATTGGCGGGTTTTTCAACAGCCCCACGCGGCAGCGTTGCCAGGAGGCATGGAGCACTTTCGTGATTGCTGCCTTCAGGCCCTCGTGAGCGTCAGAGATGACAAGCTTGACGCCGCGCAGGCCGCGCCGAGCGAGCTTGCGCAGGAACTCGGTCCAAAAGGTCTCGGCCTCCGAGGGGCCAATATCCATGCCAAGCACCTCGCGGCGCCCGTCGCCGTTGACCGCGACGGCAACGATCACCGCGACCGAGACGATGCGCCCGTTCTCGCGTGCCTTCACATAGGTCGCGTCGATCCACAGATAGGGCCAATCGCCTTCGAGCGGCCGGGTCAGAAAGGCTTTGACCTTGTCGTCGATCTCTTCGCACAGCCGGCTCACCTGGCTCTTCGAGATGCCGGTCATTCCCATGGCCTGGACGAGATCGTCGACAGAGCGGGTCGAGACACCGTGGATGTAGGCTTCCTGGACCACCGCCGCCAACGCCTTCTCGGCCAGGCGACGCGGCTCCAGGAAGGCGGGGAAGTAACTGCCCTTCCTGAGCTTCGGAATGCGCAACTCGACCGTGCCCGCTCTCGTCTCCCAATCGCGATCGCGGTAGCCATTGCGGTGATTGATGCGGCCCGCACTGCGCTCGCCATGGGCAGCGCCGGTCAGGCCCTCAACTTCCAGCTCCATCAGACGCTGCGCGGCAAAGCCGACCATCTCGCGCAGCAACTCGGCATCCGAACTCTTCTCCAGAAGCGCGCGAAGGTTCATCATCTCGTCGGTCATCGTAAGGTCCTCGGTTCGAGTGAAAGGTCTGGCGACCAAACCCTACCGAAGACCCACGATGACCACCGCTGTGGATAAGTAGCCCGCCTCCGCCCAGACTCTGGCGGTCGCTGCGGCGGGCTACTTACCCACAGCTCCTACACCACTCGGCGGGACACGACCGCTGCCGGCGCCCGAAACTCCTCACGAAAGCGGTCGGTCCGCTTTACGGTGCCCAATGGTGGTAAGCAGACGTTCACCCTTGGAAATTGGCGACGGCGGGTAGCCATCCTTAGCGGTAGCTTGCGCCCGCGACGACATCGGTCGCTGATGACCAAAAGCCGGCCTTCCGTCCCGGGAGTTCGAATGGCAAAAACATGGCCAGATGAGTCCCTTCAACCGCCGTTCGAAACGTGAAAATTGCCGGTAGGCATCGGCACCCCGGGTCTGGATTGCAGGAAGGTCGAAAAAGTGAGAACATTCACACAAGATCGGATGTCGTCCGGGGATTTCCGGATAAATCGTGCGTCAGGCAGTCGGGCTCGTTCCGCGTGCCCGCCGGTGTGAACTGGAACGGAAGAGGCCACACATGCGGTTGGCTGTGCCGATCGCCGCCGGCACCGTGCCCGTCGGACGGTCGTTGGCATGGGAGATTGCGGCCGTTCTTGCCTTCAAGGCGGTGGCGCTCGTCGTTTTGTACGTCGCTTTCTTCGGGCCGCCGTACCAGAAGCCCGTGACCGCGGATCGCGCTGTGCAGGCGTTGCTCGGCCCGGCGCCGGCCCTTCCAGAGGAATGACATGACCGATCTCGATGTCATCCAGATCTCGCGCCTGCAGTTCGCGCTGACGGCGATGTACCACTTCCTGTTCGTGCCGTTAACCCTGGGCCTGTCGGTGCTGCTGGCCATCATGGAGAGCGTCTTCGTGATGACTGGCCGCGCCATCTGGCGCGACATGACCAAGTATTGGGGTCTGTTGTTCGGCATCAACTTCGCGATGGGCGTCGCCACCGGCATCACCATGGAGTTCCAGTTCGGCACCAACTGGGCCTACTACTCGCACTATGTGGGCGACGTGTTCGGGGCGCCGTTGGCCATCGAAGGGCTGATGGCGTTCTTTCTCGAAGCGACCTTTGTCGGCCTGTTCTTCTTCGGCTGGAGCCGGGTGTCGCCGGTCACCCATCTCGCGGCGACGTGGTTGCTCGCGCTTGGCACCAATCTTTCGGCGCTATGGATTCTGGTCGCCAATGGCTGGATGCAGAACCCGGTCGGGGCGTCCTTCAATCCGGCATCGATGCGCATGGAAGTGACCTCGTTCTACGACGTGCTGTTCAATCCCGTGGCGCAGGCGAAATTCGTCCACACGGTGAGCGCCGGCTATGTCACGGGCGCGGTCTTCGTCATGGCAGTGAGCGCTTATTTCCTGCTGCGCGGGCAGCACGGCGCGCTCGCGCGGCGCTCGCTGACGGTGGCAGCGAGCTTCGGCCTGGCCTCAGCCCTCTCGGTGGTCGTACTCGGCGACGAGAGCGGCTACACCGACAGCGAGAACCAGAAGATGAAGATCGCCGCGATCGAGGCGATGTGGACCACGGAGCCCGCACCGGCGAGCTTCACTCTCTTCGGCATTCCCGACATCGCGACGCGGCGCACGAACTACCAGGTGAGCGTCCCCTGGGTTCTCGGCCTCATCGCGACGCGGTCGTTGGACACTGAGGTGCCTGGCATCGAGAATCTCGTGGCCGCCAACGAGCAGCGCATCCGCAGCGGCATGATCGCCGGCGCAGCGCTGACCCGGCTGCGGGCCAAGCCCGGCGATGCCGAGGCGCGCGCGGATTTCGCGGCCCATGCCGGGGATCTCGGCTATGGGCTGCTGCTCAGGCGCTATACCGACACCATCGCCGACGCGACACCGGCTGAGATCGAGAAAGCCGCCTGGGACACGGTTCCCGATGTCTCGGCGCTGTTCTGGGCCTTCCGCTTCATGGTCGCGATCGGGTTTTTCTTCATCGCGTTCTTCGCCTATGCCTTCTTCCTGTCCGCCAAGCGTCGGCTCGATCGAAGGCGATGGTTCCTGTGGCTGGCGCTGACGGCGACGCCACTGCCGTGGCTCTCGTCGGAGCTCGGCTGGTTCGTCGCCGAAAACGGCCGGCAGCCCTGGACTATCGACGGCGTTCTGCCGACGTTTCTCTCGGCCTCGAGCGTTTCGGCAGCGACCGTGCTGACGAGCCTCGCTGGCTTCGTCCTGTTTTACAGCGTTCTCGCCGTCGTCGAGCTCTATCTGATGATCAAGTACATCCGTCTCGGTCCCGATGCGGCGCTCGGCGGCCTGGGGGCCGCCGCGCTCGCGCATGGCGACGATTAAGGGGATGGAGGGCGGAATGCATCTCCTCGATTACGGCACGCTCAGAGTGATCTGGTGGCTGCTGCTGGGAGTCCTGCTCGCCGGCTTTGCCGTAATGGACGGATTCGACCTCGGCGTCGGCATTCTGTTGCCGGCGGTGGCGCGCAGCGACAGCCAGCGGCGTGTCGTCCTCAACACGGTCGGGCCGGTGTGGGAGGGAAACCAAGTTTGGCTCATCCTCGGCGGCGGCGCGATCTTCGCAGCGTGGCCCTTGATCTACGCCGCGGCGTTCTCCGGCTTCTATCTGGCGATGTTGCTGGTGCTGTTCGCGCTCATCCTGCGGCCGGTGGGGTTCAAGTACCGCAGCAAGATGCCGTCGCCAGCCTGGCGCGCGACCTGGGACTGGCTGCTGTTCGTCGGTGGCTTCGTGCCGGCGCTGGTGTTCGGCGTCGCGGTCGGGAACGCGCTCGAAGGCGTGCCGTTCCGCTTCGACGAGACCTTGCGGATGACCTATGCCGGCAGCTTCTTCGGGCTGCTCAATCCGTTCGCCGTGCTGAGCGGGCTTATATCGTTGGCGATGCTTACGATGCACGGCGCGGCCTATTTGTGCGTCAAGACCGAGGGTGACATCGCCACCCGGGCGCGCCGGCTTGGCGGCTGGGCGGCGCTCGCCGCCGCCGTGCTGTTCGGCTTGGCCGGGCTGTGGATAGCTTTTGGCATCGACGGCTATCGCATCGCCGGGCCGGTCGCGCACGACGCCGCTTCGAATCCGCTCGGCAAGTCGGTCGCGCGCGAGGTCGGCGCTTGGCTCGGCAACTACCGCGCCTACCCATGGATGGTCGTGGCGCCGATCCTGGGTGGCGCCGGTGCGCTGCTAGCCGGGATGCTGTTGCGGATGCGCGCCGCGGTGGCGTCCTTCATCGCCAGCGCCCTGTCGGTCATCGGCATCGTCGCGACGGCGGGCCTCAGCATGTTTCCGTTCATCCTGCCGTCGTCGATCGACGGGCCGAGCAGCCTTACCGTGTGGGATGCGTCGTCGAGCCGCGCGACTTTGGTGACCATGCTGATCGTGACCGTGCTGCTGTTGCCGGTGGTACTGGCCTACACGGGATTCGTGTACCGTGTGATGCGCGGCAAAGTCACGTCGCACCAGGTCGAATTGGATCACATGAGCTATTGAGCGGAGGGCGGCGCGCCATGTGGTATTTCAGTTGGGTTCTCGGCCTGGGTCTCGCATGCGCCTTCGCGATCCTCAACGCGATGTGGTTCGAGCTGACGGCAGACGGTCCGCAATCCGTCCGGCCGGCGGACCGCGGACCCGCCGAATGAGCGGTCAGTCGATCGATCCTTTTCCCGCGACCATTATCTTGATCGCCGGGGCTGGAAAGCTTGGCAATTGGATCGGCCTCTGGATGACGGGCGCGTCTGCCTCAGCAACAACGCTGCAGAACGAGCGCTGCGCGGCATAGCCCTGGGTCGCAAGTCGTGGTGTTCTGCGGTTCCGATCGCGGCGGTCAGCGCGCTGCCATTATGTACAGCCTGATTGCCACCGCCAAGATGAACGACGTCGATCCTCAGGCGTGGTTGGCTGATGTCCTGGCTCGCATCGCCGGGCATCCCGCACAGACGCTGACCATCGTCGACACCTTCACGCGCCTGTCGCCGGCGATCGACGCTCGCTCCTCGTACCGTGGCGCCGACGTCGTTGCCACGCTCGAACACGCTGCCCATGAGATCGGCTAGAGGTCGGGAATCGCGCCGACCATGGCGCTGGTTTCCAGCACATGATCGTAAAGGGAGAAGTCGTTGCTCGGGATGTGGGTGATGCCGGCCGCATGCTGGCGCGCCCACCTCGGCGCGCGCAGGGCTGTGGCCTCGGCGAGGAGCGCCTGCGTATCGGCCTTGCCCGACCAGAAACCTTCGAGCGCCGTCTTGAGTTCGCGGCGTGGGCCGATACGGGGGAAGCCGCGGGTGCTGACGATGAGGGACATGGGTTGCCTTTCGCGATGATGCCCGCGCGATGACGCAGGGTTTCGACTCGTGACGGGGGGCGGGATTTGCCTTCTCGCTTGGATCAGGCGCAGACAGCGATTGGCGCCGCCGGTGCCCGCACGCCGATCATGTGGCAGGCGGCGCTCTCCAATGCGTGGCGACCCGCGGGAGCACCGCCATCGCCATTCAGCGTGTTCGTGATCTCGGCAAGCTCTTGCCAGCAGTCCGTCGGCTCCGGCGTCGGGGGCTCGGTCATTGGGAAATCTCCTCAGCAGGAGCGGTAATAGTCGCTGGCGTGAGTGCGGTCGATGCTGACATCGTCGAGCACTTCGAGCGCTGCGGGGTGTGTTGGTTCAGGTTGGCGCCGGGGCGGGCGCGCAGCACGTTTCAGTTAGGTCGTCGATGATGCCGCGGGACAGTCGAACTCGGCGATCCGGAATACGCCTCCGTAACGTATGCGCGAATAACGGGAGGTCCAGAGGGCCCTAATGTTCATCACGACAAAAACACAAGCCGCCCAGCTTTCGGCGCCGGAGTGTTGGTGCGTCGAATTTTCCGAAAGTAAAAATGATGCGTCCGCCACTCCGCGATAGGATTATGGGGCCATGACGCGGTGGAGGGGGAGGAATGGCCGGCGCATTGTATGGTGTCGTCTCAGTCCTATTTGCCATCTACTTTGTGCTGCGAATCACGCGAATGCTTGGAGGGCGGTCCGTTACCGTTGTGAGCCGTGACGGCGGCGCTCAGCCTCCCAAGGCGTTTGACGCGAATCGCCGAAACATGGCGCCTCTGCCGACGCGCACGGCTGAAGAACTCAAAAGGCATGATGATTCGCTACAGACTGAATGGGTCACTTACAACGGCTACACGCCGCCATTGCGCTTGAAGGTGCGGGGAAACAGTTATAAGGGTGTTCGAGGCTCTATGAGAAAATACATCGACCGCATAGGGCAAGACCATTACGAGCGGCTATCTGATGCCGAACGCGCGCAATTCATGCGTCCGGAGCTCGCAGAATCTCACGTGCTCGAATGGGAGGGAGCGCAGTATCAGAATGGAGCGCCCATGCCATTCAGCCCCGCTAACTTAGCACTCTTCATGGCAGCGGCTCAGCACCTAGTTGCTTTCGTTCAACAGGAAGCGGAGCGGATCAGCCCGTCATGGCCGACCCGATGAGCCTGCGGGCCCTGCGCTGGGGCACGATCCCACCCCCCACCGCGAACGGCTGCACGATCCATGCACCAACGCCCCAATCTCGCCGAGCTTGACAAGCTCAAGTCACGCATCCAGGCGCTGCGTGCCAAGACTATCGACAACGGCTGCACTGAAGACGAGGCGCTGTCCGCCGCTACCAAAGTGGCCGAGCTTCTCGACCGCTACGACCTATCGCTGACCGATGCTGAAATGCGTGAGGCACCGTGCGAGCGGCTCGCGTATGAGACTTGGCGCAAGAAGCGCATTCCGCTCGACGGCTGCATCGGCGCCGTGGCGAATTTCTGCGACTGCCGGGTCTGGCGCGAGAAGAACCAGACCGGCGAGGCCCGATACGTCTTCTTCGGCCTGCGCTCGGATATCGCGGTCGCGCTCTACCTGACCGAGCTGATCGACACCGCCGTCCGGTCCGAGCTCGGTCGCTACAAGACCACGCGCGATTATATTCGGTTCCAGCACAAGGAGCGGCACATGGCGAACGCTTCCTTCGCGCTGGGCATGGTCGCGTCCATTGCGGGCAAACTAACGGCGATGAAGGCCGGGCGCGATGAAGCGAACAACAGCACTGGACGCGATCTCGTCGTTCTTAAGACAGCGATTGTCGACGCGGAGCTTGAGAAGCTCGACTTGAACTTGCGCAGGATGCGCAGTGCAAGCCGCATGGTGTCGACCACTGCCTATGAAGCCGGCAGCACCGCCGGTGCGTCGTTGGCCATCAACCCCGGAATCGGGGAGGCACCGCGGCCCCGAACCGTCAGGAAAAAATAGTTGCCTTCGCTCTGCGCCCGTCACGCCAGCGCAAACGGCCGCATCAGCACCGGCAGCGTCATTTCCGTCGGTTGCCGCCCATCCAGAATCGCCGCGACGATCTCGGGCGCGAGCAGGGTAATGCGCGGCACACATTCGCGCTGATCGCGTCGCCCCGTGGTAGTATTTCGGCTCAATCATCTGCGAGGCGGCTTTTCTGCATGGTGAAGATAGAAGGTGAGCTGGCCATGGCTGAAATGAACGTCGAGGATCTCTCTCCGACCCAACGCGAAGTCTGGCAGGCGGAGCAGGACTATTGGGTCCTCACCAGCAACAAGGACGTCGAAGGATTTCTGGCGCTGGCGCATGACCGCGTCACGGTGTGGCCGGCGACCGCGACGTCACCGATCGACCGCGCCAGGCTGCGCGACAGCCAGCGGACGCGCGGCGAGCGCGAGGCGATGACCTGCTTTGAGATGACGTTTCATTCGATCCAGGTCTATGGCGACGCGGCGGTTGTCTATTACACCGTCGTCACCACCGGCAACCCGTCCGGCGGGGCGCCCGTGAAGAGCCGCTCGCTCATCACCCACACCTGGGTCAAGGACGGCGGCAAATGGCGGCTTGCTGGCGGCATGTCACGGCGCGAGTGACGCATCCTGGCGCGATCACGCGCCGATGAGCGCGTGATCGCGCCAGGGTCAAGGATGAATTGGTTTGGCGCTCGTCGCGATGGCGGCCGATCGTGCGAGGCGCCGCACACTTACCCGAACACAGTGCTATAGATTACGTGGGGTCCTGGTCATCGGGAAATGTCGGGTCAACGGAGCCATCCATGAAGGCGATCCTGCTGCGTGGGGCGGGCGGCCCCGAGGTTTTCGACTACGCCGATGTCCCCGATCCGGTGCCGGCGGACGGGCAGGTCCTGGTCCGCGCCCAAGCGATCGGCGTCGGCAAGCCCGATGTGCTCTGGCGGACGGGGGTCTATCGCTGGCTGCCGCCGCTGCCGGCGATCCCCGGCATCGAGATGGCGGGCGTGATCGAGGGCGCGGGACGCGGTGTCTCCGGACTCGCGGTCGGCCAGAAGGTGCTGGTCTATCATTTCCGCGGCGGCTGCTATGCCGAACTGATCGCCTGCGACGCCACGAGCGTGTTGGCGCTGCCGGCGCAGATCGATGTCGATGAAGCGGTCGCCATCCCCAATTACGAGGTTGCCTGGGCGCTTCTCAACGAGGCCGCGCGCGGCATCAATCCGCGCACCGTCTATGTCAACGGCGCCGCCGGCGGCGTCGGGAGCGCCATCGTCCAGCTATGCCGCGCGGCCGGGATCGAAATTATCGCCGGTGCGGGCTCGGCCACGAAATGCGCCTTTTGCGCCGGCGAGGGTGCCGCCCACACGATCGATTACAGCCACGAGAGCGTGATCGAGCGCGTGCTGGCGCTTACTGGCGGCAGGGGCGTCGACCTCATCCTCGATCAGGTGGTAGGCGGCAATTTCACCGAGACGCTCAAGATGCTGGCGCCGATGGGGCTGATCGTTTCCTACAATATGCTCGGCGGATTTCCGGAGAAGGATCTGTTCCGCGAGATGCGCGCCAATCTGCCGCTAAGTCCGGGCGTGCGCTGCTTCACCATGCATTCCTATGACCATGACCCGGCAGGCCGCCGTCGCATCGAGACCGAAACGCTGGCGCTGATTGAGGCGGGCGCGGTGAAGCCGGTGGTGTATCGCCGTCTGCCGCTCGCCGAGGTGCGGCGCGCGCACGAGCTGCTCGACGCGCGCGAGGTCATGGGTAAGCTGGTGCTGAAGCCGTAGAGCACGATCCGATCCGTTTGATACGCCTTTAGATGGACGGAGGGGCGCCGCGATTTCTCGGCCTGACGAGGCGACGTGGCGGCTAGTCCTTCGAACTCAGCGGCCAGACCACCCATCGACGACGACTGCTGCTCAGTGCAGGGTTGGTTTCTTTGCTGGCAGCTAACCCAAAGGTGACTTTCTCATCCTTGCCTACCAATGCTCGCTCCGGCAGAATTCATACAGCCGGCCCCCGTCGCACCTTGCGGCTACTTTATGTTTTTCGCAGCCGTGCAGTCCACGAGCGAGCAATCAGGACTGCCAAACATCATGAGAGGAAGCTCAATGAAATGCCCAGACTGCGATGTCGAATTGGTGCAGGGCAAGCGCGATGGCATCGACATGGAAATTTGTCCAAGCTGCAAGGGCATGTGGCTCACTTGCCGGGAGTTAGCGCAACTCGAAGACGAAGTCTTCGATTTCGGGGACGAGGAAAAAGGGAGCTTAATGCTTGGCTCGATGCCTACGACCCGCAAGTGCCCCCAATGCGGCAAGCTCATGAAATCGTTTGAATACCGCTTCTATGATCTTCAAATGGATTTTTGCGAGGAGTTACATGGGTATTGGCTGAACGCGGATGAGGACAAACGAGTTCTGGAGCTAATGAGAAAAGAAGAGAAAAATCTTGGCAGAAAGGTTCTCGCCGAGGACAGATTCGCCGCACATCTTCGGTACGTGCAATCAGGCTCTTTCATGGATAGGATTCGCGATTTGGCTACGGCGGCAATGGACCCGAAACCAAAGCCCAGGTTGTAGCGCATCTGATTGATCTTCTTAGCGTAAGGTGTTGGAACGCGCCTTTTGTCAATTCGAGGCGACCGCGCGCTCCCCGCCTAACGGTTGGAATTAGCACGAAACCGTAGTGCCAGTGGCCGGCATGTCTTTCCGAAGTTGAAGGTACAACGGCCGTCACTAGGATCGTGCCCCAGGGCGTGGTGTAAGAGCAGTGCTCGTCTGCCGGTTGGACCGCCTTGTCAGCCAGCCAGGGCTGGCAAGCGGAAAGTCGCGATAGCCGTTACGATGGTTGCGCCGTGCATCGCTGCGCCGTGGCCAGCGCCGCACACGCTCTCGCTCTCCAGCTCCATCAGCCGGGTCGCGGCGGAGATGGCCGTGCGGAGTTGCGAGGCTTCGTTCGTGAACGAGCTCGATCGCGCGGAAATCAAAGGTGAAATGCATGTCGTGGAAGGGCCGTGGCTTGACGTCATTCTCCGCGGTACCGAACATGCCGACCTCATCATCGTCGGACAGGCCAAGCCCGGCACCGCCGAAGAGGCGATGGACTTTCCGGCGGAAATTGCGCTCTCCTGCGGGCGCCCCGTTCTCGTGGTGCCCGATGCGGGAAGATTTCGAGACGGTGGGCGAGCGTGTCATGATCGCTTGGAAGCCGGGCCGGGAATCGATTCGCGCGGTAAACGACGCGCTTCCATTTCTCGAACGGGCGAAGTTCGTAGCTCTGTTCGAAGTGGGCGTTGGGGGCATCGGGCCGGATGCTCTCGAAGGGATCGCCCGGCACCTCGCGCGTCACGGCATCAAGGCCGATCGATACGTCATGACCGCATCCGATGCGGATGTCGGCGAGGCGCTGCTGACGCGCGCCGCAAATTTCGACTCCGACCTCGTCGTTATGGGCGCTTATGGGCATGCGCGCCTTCGCGAGATCATCTTTGGCGGCGCCACCCGCAAGGTCCTGCGGGCGATGACATTGCCGATCCTGATGTCGCACTGAGGCGCAATGTAGACGTGATGACGACAAGAGAGACCACCTGCTTATGATAGAGGTTCTGAGCGGCTTTCCTGCCAATGTTCTTGCCTTCGCCGGCACGCAGCGGATTACAAGGCAAGACTACGAGACGGTTTTGCTGCCGGCCGTTGAACATGCCATGAAGCAAGAAGGCAAGCTTCGCCTCTATTACCAGATCGACCCGGATTTTCGCGGTCTTGATGCGGGCGCCATGTGGGATGACTTCAGGATTGGGATGTAATACCTCCGGCGCTGGAAACGGATCGCGGTGGTCACCGATGTGGACTGGATTCGTCAAGCGGTGCGAGTTTTCAGTTTTCTCATGCCCGGCGAGTTGCAGTTATTCCAGTTCGAGGAAGCTATTAAAGCGCGCACCTGGATCATCACCGACGGACCGCCATGAATGAACTTTGGCACGACCGGCTTGCGGGTGCTACGGCTGGCAGCGCGTCAGAACGGAGATCATATTGCGAGAGATCAATGTGACATCAGCACCGGCACGGTCATGGACCGAAGTACGGCGCGCGTCGCACCGCCAAGGATAAGCTCGTGGGCACGGGAATGCCCGTAGCCACCCATCACAATGAGATCGCAGCGGAGCGACGCCGCGTGCGACAAGATCAGTTCACCGGCCCCCATATCTGTCGAGACGATGTGCGAGACCTTCGCACGGATGCCATGTCGAACGAGATGCTGGGCCAACCTCTCTTCGTGGGCCTCGCTTGGGTCTGTAGAGTTGATCGAAAGTATCGTCACTCGCTCCGCCGATCGAAGGAATGGCATCGCGTCTCCCGCCGCACGCGCACTCTCTCGAGTTCCACTCCATGCCACCAGGACGTTCCGTCCGAATGCGGCAATGTCGCCGACGTAGGGAACGATCAATACCGGGCGGCCAGCGCCCATCATCACGATCTCGGGAAGTTTTGCGACCTTTTCGAAGAGCGGGTGATCTGGATCGGCCTGGCCGAGCACCGTGAGGTCGGTATATCGCGCCTGCTCGGTAATATGGACGGCAATGTCCATCGCTTTGTCGGCACAGATCTCCCAGTCGCTCGTCAATCCGGCAAGCTTGGTTTTTTCGCGAAAAGTCGACTTAACCTGCGTCGCCACGAGGAAGGCGGTGTCGCGCTGCCGATCGAGGGCGGCGCGTGCCACGCTATCCTCGGCATAGACGCCGATCGCAAGATTGGGAAGGGTGAGATCGGGAAGTTGGAAGGGATAGACGCCGAGGAGATGCGCTTGATCGCGCTGCGCGATGGAGAGTGCGAGCTGCAATCGCGTCTGGCATCCACGGTGCTCGTCGAGGTAAACGAGAATGTCCTTGAACGCCATTGTTCTCTCCCTTCAGATGGCTTTCTGGGATGCGCCCAGCAGCTTCCTCTGTCGCGAAATTCCCGCGCAGGGATCGTGTCCCAGGGCGTGGTGTAGGAGCGGCGGCGGCGTCGCGATCTCCGGCGAGGTTGGCCGGAAGCGTCAGGCGGTCACAGCGGACAGCCTGACGATCGGATCATCGCTCAAGGGCGCGATGGTTTCCAGGGACATATAGCGGGCGCGCTGCACGGACCATTCATCGTTCTGCTCGAGCAGGAGTGCGCCGACGAGGCGGGTGATGGCGTCTTCATTGGGGAAGATGCCGATGACCTCGGTGCGGCGCTTGATCTCGCCGTTGAGGCGTTCCAATGGATTGGTCGAATGAATCTTCGGCCGGTGATCCTTCGGGAAGCTCATGAAGGCGAGGACATCGGTTTCGGCCTCGTCCATGACTGCGGCAAGCTTAGGCACCTTGGGGCGAACCTGATCGGCGACTTGGCGCCATTGGGCGCGTGCCGTCTCGGCGTCGTCCTGGACAAAGGCGGTGCCGATGAAGGCGGCGACGACGCGGCGCCCCTGCCGGCCGGCGTGCGCCAGGACGTTGCGCATGAAGTGGACGCGGGGGCTGTTGAAGAAGTTTTCGTCACGCGACGGCAGCAGGCTCGACACCGTTCGGGTGCCGTTTGCTCAACGCCTGACGATTTTTCAGACGCGGATCGCCCATGATCGACGTGGCGGCAGTCAGCAGGGCACAAAGCAGCGCAATGATCCATGTGGCGAGCCGCTTGAGGTTAATTGCGGCTGCCGTCAGGTAAGCCTGGATCTGCATGTTGGCCAAGCCGCGCCGGATGGCACGCGCGAGCCCATGCCAGGTTTTGGCCTCGCCGTGAATGCCCTCCACCTTCCATCGGTGGCGTTGATAGAGCGCATAATCGCGATCCGACCAGTGCTCGCGCCGGCGCCGTGCTCGCAACAGGGCGGGGTAGTTATCGCCAAGAACCACGGCCTTGTTCGAGCGCCCGCCGCTCAGGCATAGGCTGCGCAGGTCACAGCGTTTGCAGTCCTTGGCTCGCGAGGTGAAGAAGCGGCCGTGCTTCACCGCCCGCCCTGCCTTCAGTATCTTGCCGCGCGGACACTTTAGGATATCGTGCTTGGCATCGTATCGGAAGCGGCGCATCGGCACCGGGCTCCTGATCGGCTCGGCCTTGGGCGGGATGATCGCCTCGATCCGGCGTTCCTCGAGTTCGACCGTACACCTTGGCATAGGCGTAGCCCGCATCTGCGGTCACGGCTTGTACGGCGACACCCGTCGTCCTTTGGACCGTGTCGATCTGCGCATCCAATGTACCGCCCTCGTTGACTTGGCCGGTTGTGACGGTCACGTCGAGCACGACGCCGGCCTCGTCGTCGACCGCAGTGTGCTGCTTATAAGCTGGCTCGAGCCGCCGGTTCCGGCCATTTGTTGCCATGGTGGCGTCGGGATCGGTGACGCAGACCTTTTTGTACTTCCCGCTTTGTCTGCCGATCCGCTCCGCCTCCTCGGGCTGAGAGTTTGCCTCACCGACTTTGGCGACCCAGCGGCCGGCCAGAGATTCCCAACTGACGTCGGCGCGGATCAACGTGGCGTCGATGTGTACGATCTCGCCCTTGGCGATCTTCGCGACGAGGCATGCAGTGACCGTCTTCTCGAAGATCCGACGGAAGCGCGCCTCACCCCAGCGCTGGCGGATGCGCGTAAGGCTCGAATGATCGGGCAGACGATTGGCGAGACCGAAGCCCGCGAACCAACGGATCGCCACATTAACGTGTGCCTCACGCATGAGCTTTCGGTCATGGACAATGCCAAGCAGGAATCCCGCGAGCATGAGTTGAACCGCCGCTTCTGGGTCAATGCCGGGTCGGCCATTGTCTGGGCAGTACAAGTCTGTGACTTCAGCGCGCAGCCAGGACAGGTCGAGCACCCGGTCGACACGGGCCAGCACATGATCGTCGGGAATAAGATCACGCAGCGATCCGGCGAAAAACTCCACCTGCTCCGCACCGCGCGAACCCAACATCACGATCTACTCCCGCTCATCGCCGACGGTAGAAACGAATCACGGATTGGCGGGTTTTTCAACAGCCCCACGCGGCAGCGTTGCCAGGAGGCATGGAGCACTTTCGTGATTGCTGCCTTCAGGCCCTCGTGAGCGTCAGAGATGACAAGCTTGACGCCGCGCAGGCCGCGCCGAGCGAGCTTGCGCAGGAACTCGGTCCAAAAGGTCTCGGCCTCCGAGGGGCCAATATCCATGCCAAGCACCTCGCGGCGCCCGTCGCCGTTGACCGCGACGGCAACGATCACCGCGACCGAGACGATGCGCCCGTTCTCGCGTGCCTTCACATAGGTTGCGTCGATCCACAGATAGGGCCAATCGCCTTCGAGCGGCCGGGTCAGAAAGGCTTTGACCTTGTCGTCGATCTCTTCGCACAGCCGGCTCACCTGGCTCTTCGAGATGCCGGTCATTCCCATGGCCTGGACGAGATCGTCGACAGAGCGGGTCGAGACACCGTGGATGTAGGCTTCCTGGACCACCGCCGCCAACGCCTTCTCGGCCAGGCGACGCGGCTCCAGGAAGGCGGGGAAGTAACTGCCCTTCCTGAGCTTCGGAATGCGCAACTCGACCGTGCCCGCTCTCGTCTCCCAATCGCGATCGCGGTAGCCATTGCGGTGATTGATGCGGCCCGCACTGCGCTCGCCATGGGCAGCGCCGGTCAGGCCCTCAACTTCCAGCTCCATCAGACGCTGCGCGGCAAAGCCGACCATCTCGCGCAGCAACTCGGCATCCGAACTCTTCTCCAGAAGCGCGCGAAGGTTCATCATCTCGTCGGTCATCGTAAGGTCCTCGGTTCGAGTGAAAGGTCTGGCGACCAAACCCTACCGAAGACCCACGATGACCACCGCTGTGGATAAGTAGCCCGCCTCCGCCCAGACTCTGGCGGTCGCTGCGGCGGGCTACTTACCCACAGCTCCTACACCACTCGGCGGGACACGACCCGCGCAGGCCCAACCAAACCGGAAGAACAATATCAGCAGATCCCCGACCAATATTGATCTGGATCATGTGCGACGCCATCGCGTCCTTTGCCTCACTGTCGTTGAAATCACTGATCCGATGCGCGGAAGGCCTAATGAACCTGCCGACACCAATTGCGAGGCCGGCGATGAAATCGAATAGTTAGGCCAATTCCGTTAAGGCATTTTTCGACCAAGCCGGGTTGCCACACGTCCTTCTGAGATTGGGGGTCAAACGGGGGGCACAGTCCGGTCATCGGGGAACCGGCGCGATTGACCCGCTTCAGACATCAGCGGCAATCGGCAGTATAATGGCTGCACCGCCGGGGTCTACGAATATCCAACCTCCCCCGCTTAAGGCAGGTTGACCCCCTGCCGTGATCCGGCTTGTCTCCATAGATGAATTGGTACACCATTCCAGCGAATTCCCGGTCATCCGAGGAATGATGGATGAGACGACGCCTGTTGTTCAGCTTAGGCTTGGTTTTGGCGGTCTCGGCATCTGCATGTTCCGAGATCGGTGCGGGTTTGGCCGAGGGCCACGGCGACAAGGACATGCACAATGGCGATTTCAGTGGGGCGATTTCCGAGTTCAGTAAGGCCATTGAATTAGAACCGACCCGCCCCCTGCTATACACCAATCGCGGCCTCGCTAAAGAATCCACGGGCGATGCCGACGGCGCCATTGCCGATTACACCAAGGCGATCGAAATAGATCCGAAATTTGCTGAGGCCTACGGACACCGCGGTCGTGCCAAGCAGGGCAAGGGCGATGTCGACGGGGCCATTGCCGATTACGACAAGGCCATCGAGCTGAATCCCAATTTTGCTGAAGCATATTACGACCGGGCGCTCGCGAAGCGAGCCAAGGGCGACGTCGACGGGGCGAAGACCGATCACGACAAGGCTATCGAGCTGGACCCGCAATTTGCAGGCCAACAATAGTTGCAGCCGCGCCGAATCAAGCAAGTTCAACTCGCGAAGGCTGGCATAAATACCTAACGCGAAACTGCGTGTGAGGGCATTGTCACAACGATGGACTGTCTCGCGGATGAGCGCCGGTGGGCTCGCGCGATGGCCCAGTTCTCCTACCGCTGCCACCACTTTCCGCCCCACGTCATCCAGCATGCCGTCTGGCTCTATCTTCGCTTCGCGCTCAGCTATCGGGACGTTGAAGTTCAACCATTCGGCGGTGGGTGCTGAAGTTCGGCGCGGCATTTGCGAGGGGCCTCAGACAGCGCCGCGCTCGGCCGAGCACGCGATGGCATCTGGATGAAATGGTCGTTCAGATCGAAGGCAAGCGGATGTACCTCTGGCGTGCAGTCGCCGACGAGGGTGAGATACTCGACATGCCGGTGCAGCGCGGACGGGACAAGAAAGCGGCCTTGAGGCTGATGCGCAAGCTGCTCAAGAAGCTCGGCTTTGCGCCTGCGGTGATCGTGACGGACAGGCTGAGATCTTATGGATCAGCCTTCCGTGATCTCCACCTCAGCTCGCGCCATGAGCAGGGGCTGCGGGCAAACAATAGGGCGGAGAACCCGCATCAGGTCGTCCAACGACGAGAGCGGAAAATGCACGGCTTCAAGTCGCCCGGATCCGCCCAGCGTTTCCTCAATCACCATGCTTTCGTCCACAATACGTTCAACGTTCAACGCCACCTCATGTCCCGGTCGACGCTGCGAGTCTTCAGAGGGGACGCGACGAAGCAATGGCAAACTGCGACGCTTGCCGCATGAGCGACGACACTCAGCGGCTTCGGCACGACTGACCGGATTCTCGTGACAAAGCCGATCCCGCGCTCGCGATCGGAACCGCGAAGGAGCTGACGGAAATGCGCTCCGGCAGTTCCGCCTGGCTCAGCGTGACGCCGAAGAAAAAGCGCTGCGCACAGACAGTCTCATTGAGCGCCGGCCACGAGATGCCGGCGGCGACGAGCTGCAATTGGAAGGCGCGCACCTCCCCCAGTCCAAGCCGATCGGGCGAGCGACGAAAATGACGGCTGAACTTCGCCACCGCGTGGATGTAGGATCGCTGAGTTGCCGGTGACAGATTGCGGACCGTCATGTCCTCGATCATGCGGCGGCGCAGAGGGCTTATCTCGGCCCTCGGGGTCTCCTGTCTGCAAGGTTGGGCTTCGACAACCACGATCCTTCAGACAGGAGCGCTCTCAAGCCAACAGCACGCTCCCACTACCGCGAGAGCGGTTTAGTTCAATCCCTAAAGTGAGTCCCGATCGCGAGGACTTGGTATAACATACTGCCCCGATGAGTGACGGAGCCGACGTGTTCCCGTGACGGAGCGAGCCGACATGCTGAAGCACCACTACCGGCGATTTATGGAAGCCGATCTGCGCAACAAGCTGCTCGCCCTTCTCGTCTTGTTCGTCCTGGCGGCACTGGGGGTCTACCTTTTCGCCAACCTTCACGACTTCAACTGACCAGGGATGTGAAATCGCTTCCAAGCCCGCCCCCGGCGGAAACGGGACGAAGCTGTTGAATATCTGAGTGAATTCGTCTTCCAGGCGGGGTCACGTTTCGCGCGAAACGTGACCCCCATCACATGCTAAATCTCTCCTAACGGGATCAATGCGCTGGGCGCCTTCAGGGCTGGGGTCAAGGTTCGGCGCGTATTCACCGGTAGAGCCCCATATAGCCCCTCAACGCTACATGTAGCCGACTGCACCGAGATTAAGTCAGAGCCAAGGTTCGGCGCGTATTCACAGTTATAGGCGCAGTGACCGCGTCGTTGCGCGAGGGATTAGGAACTGAACGGCCGCCTGCGTTCTATTGCATCGTCGCGGCGTAGCGCCCGTCGATGATGCGATCGGCCGGAAGCTCCTTGCGAATTTCGTGCGTCTTGACGAGGTAATTTTGCTGGTCCAGCACGTTTTTAACGTCGATCGCCAAATTCTTCGGGAACACGTAGGGCGCCGTCCGCGCGATGATCGCCGCCGGGATTTCCGTGTGGCGCGACCAGATCTCGAGATTTTCGGCCGACATGATGGCCTGCGGTGATTGCAGCTCGTTTGCCGCCCGGCGCAAGGCCGCCAGCAGCGCGGTGACGGTAGGACGTTCCGCGTCGGGCAGGAGATTGCGCCCGAGGAGAAGCACCGTGGCCACCGCGCCGGGCGCCGGATTTCGCACTAGCACGGATGCGATGTTCTGTTCGACGGTCCGCGTCGCGAGCGGCTCCGGCATGATCGCGGCGGCGATAGCGCCGTTGGTGAGAGCGACCGGCTGTTGCGGGAAGGCGAGATCGACGACGTCGATGTCGCCGAGGCCGAGGCCGGCAGGCGCGAGCGCGTGCACCGCGAGATATTCGATGATGCCGCCGCCGCTGTTGAAGGCGAATTTTCGCCCCTTCAGGTCGGCGACCGTCTTGACCTCGCCGCCGTCGAAGAGCGCCTTGCGCACCAACACCGGCGCCGGCGAGAGAACCGATGGGTCGCGCGGGTATTGCGACATGGCAGCGACGATCTTCACGTCCACGCCCCGCGCAAGGGCATTGAAGAACGTGTCGCCGATATTGCCGAACGCCACGTCGATCCGGCCGGTGCCGAGAAACGCCACCGTGTCCGACGCGCTCTGCACGACCTGGAGATCAAGGTCGAGATTCTCGTCCTTGAGATAGCCCTTGTCGATGGCGCGAAAAAGCGGGCTGAAGGACAGGCTCGTGACATAGGCCGCTTCGAGCTTGCGCGGTGCCGCCAGTGCCGCCGCGGTGGAGAGGTCCGCCGCTTGGCCCAACACCACCGCCAGGGCAACTCCCGCGAAACCGGCACGCCGGCTCGAAGGCCGTCGCTGATCTCCGCGCCGTTTCATGCGATGAGCCTCCGCAGTACGCCCCCGGTATCGATTTCCTCGCGGATGATGCGGAGCTCTTCCGCCGTGGGCGGCGCCGTCTGCGACGCCTCGCCGCTCGCGACGAGATCGAATCCCGTCCGCTCCTGCACCTCGGCCGTCGTGTGGCCCGCATGCACCGAGCGCAGCCGCATCCTGCGGTCGGGCGTCGCGAAATCCATGACCGCGAGCGGCGTCACCACCACCACGGGGCCCTGTGCCCACGGCCGCCGCAGCTTCGCGCGCTGCGGACCCTGGCCGAAGCCGGGTCCGCTCACGAAATCCACCCGGGGCACGAAGAGCCGCGCATCATGATGCTGGACATAGAGGATGACCCGTCCGACCGATGCCATGAAGACCAGGCCCACCGTGCCGGGTCCGCGCACGGCGGGACGCTCGTAGGGGCCGATGCAGGCCATGTTGACGTTGCCGTAGCGGTCGATCTGCATGCCACCGAAGCACAGCACGGTAAAGCGGCCGGTAAACTCGAAATCGATGATGTCCTGCAGCGGCGCGCGGTATTCGGCGCCGGTGAGGTTGCGGTAGTCGGCCGCCGATTCGACGAGTTGCGTCGCCTTCGAATTGACCGCGCCGCTGCCGCCATAGAGGAACCACAGATTGGGCGCGTGCGTGCGCTGCGCCAGGCGCATGGCGCAGACCGGGATCTGCGAGGCGGCGCCCACGGCACCGAAATCGTCGTCGCGCAGCTCATGCGCGATCACGCACGCCATCAACTCGGCAACTGAATGATCCATTTCCCCTCCGGCCTATGCGAGACGCAGAG
The DNA here is from genome assembly GCA_963832575.1 of uncultured Alphaproteobacteria bacterium. Lineage (GTDB taxonomy): Bacteria > Pseudomonadota > Alphaproteobacteria > ATCC43930 > CGMCC-115725 > DATJLY01. The sequence goes on along the minus strand of CAWHUT010000003.1, from coordinate 76,344 downwards.
AGTTCGAGCCGCGCGCGGCCGACCGCGGCGAGCAGCGCATGGTCACTGTCGTCATTCGCGGCGAAAACATAGCGGTCCAGGTAGTCCTGCGTGCGGCCCTGGCGCGCGAGCGCCGCGTATTCCTCGAGGTGTTTGCGGTCGTAGCCGTAAAGCCCGGGACAGGTCCCGGGATAGGCGCCGAACGGCGCATGCACGACGGCATCCACGAGGACGCCGGGCAGCGTCGTCTGCAGCGGCGCGCGCGCGATCTCTTCAGCAGGGACGATCTCTTCGGCGGTGACCACGACCCGTTTCGAGGCCTTCGCGATGATGTCCTCCATGTGCCGTCCGCCGAGGCTCACGATATTGCCGTAAGCGTCCGCCTTGGCGACGTGAATGAGCGCGAGGTCCGGCGCGAGCGGCGGGATGGCGATCACGGTCTCGCCCGTGAAGGGATCGCGGACCTCCCGGTAGATCTCCGGACTGACCCGCGGCAGATCGGTGAGGTTGTGAATGGGCGGCAGCGCGACGAACGGGAGACCGCTGCCGGCGGCGCGCAGCCCGTGAAAGATCGTGGGCTCGTCGGTTTCCACGAGCGCGATGGTCTTCGCTTCCGCGGCGCGGCGAAAATTCGGCGCGAGGCCGAGGAATTCGAGGCCAATATAGGAGATGTGCACCTTGGAGACCGCACCCGCCGCCACCAGCATGTCGACCCACAGACCGGCGGAGGGTGTGGGGATCAGCTCGAGCCCGCGCAGGCGGCGGCGCACTAGTGAGCGCACGAGCGCCATCGGCACGTTGTTGAAATGCGCGCCCGCGACCATGATCTTCATGCCATCTTCCGCGTCCGCGAGCGCCTCGGCCGCGGTGCAGAGCTTGCTGCGCCTGGCGCTCACCGTGACGCGTCCGCCGCGGCGCCTTCGGCGAAGTGCCGCCGCAGATCGCGCTTCAGCACCTTGCCGGTGCTGTTCTTGGGCAGCGTGTCCACAAATTCGATCCGCTTCGGCACCTTGAAGCGGCCAAGCTGGGCGCGGCAGTGATCCAAGAGCGCCGCCTCCTCGACCGCGGCGCTGCGCACCACGACGGCCACCACGGCCTCGCCCCAGCGCGGATCAGGAAGCCCGATCACCGCCGCCTCGGCCACCGCCGGGTGGCTCAGGAGGATGCTCTCGATCTCGACGGACGAGACATTGATGCCCCCGGTCTTGATCACGTCCTTGAGGCGGTCGGAGATGTAGATATAGCCGTCCTCGTCGATCGAGGCCCCGTCGCCGGTATGGAACCACCCGTCTTGCAGCAGTTTTTCCATCTCTCCCGGCCGCTTCCAATAGGAGGACGCCATGCCTTCGGTGCGCACGATCATCTCGCCGAACGCGCCGCGCGGCGCTTCGTGCCCCGCCTCGTCGATGATGCGCACATCCGCCTGCAGCGCCTCGCGGCCGCAGGAGCGCAGCCGCGCCAGGCGCTGTTCCCGCTCGGCCCCGCCCAGGCCGTCGAGCCGGTGATCCTCGGGCATGAGATAGGTCGAAAACCCGCCCGCCTCGAGGCTGCCATAGACCCCGAAGAAGTCGCACCGGAACCGCTCGAGCGTGCGCAGGAGGAGCGGCACGGGAAAGACCGATCCGCCATAGCCGACCAGCCGCAAGCTGCCGAGATCGGCCGCGTCGATCAGCGGATCATCGAGCAAGGCGCCGAAAAGACTGGGCGCGCCGACCTGAAACGTCGTGATCCGCTCGGCCTCGATGCGCCGAAGGATTCTCGCTCGCATCGAAGCGGCGGACAATGCCGATGCTGGCGCCGATATAGCTGTAGGTCGTGAGCAGCGACGAGCCGAGTCCGACCGAGAACGGCGCGACAAGCAGCGCGCGCTCGCGCGCGGAATGCGGAACATGGGCGAGGAAATTGACTGCCCGGGTGAGCCAGTCGCGATGCGTGCTCGGAACCCCCTTGGGGAGGCCGGTGGTACCGCTCGTGTAGCGGATGGCGAGAACGTCGCCCTCGCTCACGCCGGTCACGGGTTCGCCGGCAGGACCGCCTTCAAGAAGCTCCTCATAAGGCAGCGCGCCGGCCGCCGCGCCCACCACGATCCTCGCCTTCAGCGACGGCGTCGCGGCGATCGCGCCCGCGTATTTCCCGATCATGTCGCCGGCGACGAGGATCGCCGCAGCGTCGGCGTCCTTGAGCAGGAATGCGATCTCCTGTTCGTTGAGCCCGCCATGCATCGGCACGATCACGAGGCCGAGCTTCGCCGCAGCGAAATAGGCCTCAACCAGCTCCGCCGAATTGGGCATGAGCAGCGCGATCCGGTCCGGCTTGCTCAAGCCCAGCGCCGACAATCCGCGGGCGAGGCAGTTGACGCGATCATTGAGCTCGCCCCAGCTCAGGCGCCGCTCGCCGGTCTCGATCGCCGTCGCCTGCTTGTGACGGAAGGCATTGCGGCGCGGAATATCACCTATGAACATCTCTCACCTCGGCTCATTGGCTTCTAGACGCCAACCGTCGGTCGATCAAGAATTGAGCCGGGATTTCCCAGACTACACCCAATTTGGCGTGAATATCTCCCTTTTTCGGCCTTCCTGCAAGCCAGACGCGAGGTGTAGACGGCTATCGGCACCTCGGGCGTCAATATGAGCCAGGGAACCCTAAGCCTGATTGATATGCATCAAAGCGAGACTGCGTTACGCGCGTTAGAAATTTTTCTTTAGGCTTTGGTTTCAGGCGGTTGAAGATGCACGAGGCCGCTGCGCAGTTCGAAATCGGCTATACACGGTTCATCGGTCCGAACGGCGAAGCCGTCGGGCCGCTTCCCGAGGCTGCCCACGATGCCGCTACGTTGAAGGGACTCTATCGCGCGTTGGTCCGTACGCGAAGTTTTGACGCCAAAGCCGTCACTCTGCAGCGTACTGGCCGGCTTGGCACATATGCATCCTCGATCGGACAGGAGGCCGTGTCCGTCGGGGCCGCAAGCGCAATGCGGAAAGCGGACGTACTGCTGCCAAGTTTTCGCGAGCATGGGGCTCAGCTGCTGCGCGGCGCGACGCCGCTTGAGTTGTTTCTGTATTGGGGCGGCGACGAGCGGGGAAGCGTTTACGCCGTGCCGAAGGAGGATTTTCCCATCTGCGTTCCGGTGGGGACACACGCACCTCATGCCGTCGGGGTCGCAGTGGCCTTCAAGCTCCGCCGCGAACCTCGGGTCGCGGTATGCGTTTTCGGCGACGGTGCGACCTCGAAGGGCGACGTTGCCGAGGCAACGAACATCGCCGGGGTTTGGCGGCTTCCGGTCGTCTTCGTCATCAGCAACAATCAGTGGGCGATCTCGGTACCGCGTCGAATGCAGAGCGCTGCCGCGACGCTCGCGCAAAAGGCAATTGCCGCAGGTTTCTCCGGAGAACAAGTCGACGGCAACGATGTGGTTGCGGTCCGGACTGTCGTCGGTGACGCGATTGAACGGGCCCGCGGCGGCGGCGGACCCAGCCTCATCGAGGCCGTTACCTATCGCCTCGGCGACCACACCACGGCCGATGATGCGAGCCGCTATCGAGACGATGCGGAGCCGAGCCGCCATTGGCCCGAAGATCCTGTGTTGCGTCTCCGCCAGTTTCTCACAGCCGCAGGTCAGTGGACCAAAGCCGATGAGGAACGCCTGCTCCAGGAAACGGTGGCCGAGATTGATGAAGCGGCCGCATCCTATCTCGCGACCGAGCCGCAGGACCCGACGACCATCTTCGATTACACCTTCGCACGGCTGCCCGCGGAACTCGATGCGCAGAGACAGGCGCTCCGAAATGGCGTCGATCGCCGTACGCCGCCGGAACCTGCGTCATGACGGAGATCAACCTTGTGCAGGCGATCAATCTCGGCCTCGCGCGTGCCATGCAGGAGGACAATCGAGTTATGGTGCTCGGCGAGGATGTGGGCGTCGACGGCGGCGTATTTCGGGCGACCGACGGCTTGTTGAAGCGCTTTGGGCCCGAGCGCGTACTTGACACGCCGCTGGCCGAGGCTGCCATTGCTGGCGTGTCCGTGGGCCTCGCAGCCCAGGGATTTCGTCCCGTTGCGGAAATACAGTTCACCGGCTTCATCTATCCTGCGATCGATCAACTCGTGAGCCACGCCTCGCGGTTGCGGACGCGCACGCGCGGCCGGCTCACGTGTCCAATGGTGCTGCGCTCACCATGCGGCGGGGGCATCCGTGCGCTCGAGCATCACTCCGAAAGCCCTGAGGCAATGTTCGCGCACATCCCCGGTCTGCGCGTAGTGATCCCGTCCTCGCCGCGCCGCGCCTACGGCCTGCTCCTCGCCGCCATCCGTGATCCCGATCCGGTTGTGTTCCTCGAACCGACCAGGCTCTATCGCGCGGCGCGCGAAGAGGTCGACGATGATGGAGTCTCGGCGCCGCTCGATCGCTGCTTCATTCTCCGCCAAGGCCGAGACGTGACCGTTGTCGCCTGGGGCGGAATGACACCCGAAGCGATGACCGCTGCCGACATCCTGTCGGCCGATGGCGTGGATGCGGAAATCATCGAGGTGGCGACACTGAAACCGCTCGATGCGGAAACCATCCTCGCTTCGGTCCGAAAGACCGGGCGCTGCGTCATCGCCCAAGAAGCTCCGCTGACGGGCGGGTTCGGCGCCGAGATCGCCGCCCGCGTAGCCGAGCACGCGTTGCTGTCACTGCTTGCCCCGATCGAGCGTGTTGCCGGGTTCGACACCGTGATGCCTCTGCCTCGCCACGAGCAGCATTATCTGCCGAACGCCAAGCACATCGCCGCGGCGGCAATGCGCGCCATGGCCTACACATGAGCGGCTTCGCGCTACCCGACCTCGGAGAAGGGTTGCAAGAGGCCGAGATCGTCGCCTGGCATGTCGCCGAGGGCGACCATGTGGTCGCCGATCAGCCGCTGGTCTCCGTGGAAACGGAGAAGGCCGTCGTTGAGGTGCCGTCACCTCGATCCGGTCGGATAGAACGTCTTCTTGGCAAGCCGGGCGACCACATCAAGGTCGGGGCCCCGCTCGTGATCTTCGAAGAAGGACGCCACGCCGACACCGGCACGGTCATGGGTGTGCTTGCCGAAAAGCCGACCGACACAGTGCCCAGGCCAGGTTCATCACCTGCACCCAAGGGCCCCGTCGCGGCAACGCCGGCGGTGCGGGCTCTTGCACGCGAGCGTAGCGTCGATCTCGCGCAGGTGACTGGCTCGGGTCCGGGCGGCACCATCACGCGTGCGGATGTTGAGCGTGTAGCAGCCTCACCCGCCGTAGCGGCGGGCGAACCGTTGCGCGGCGTTCGGCGCGCCATGGCCATCAACATGGCCCGCGCCCACGCCGAGGTCGTACCGGCGACGCTTTGGGAGCAGGCCGACGTCGAGGCATGGTGGGACTCGAAGGCCGATGTCACGCTACGGCTGGTCCACGCCATTGCCGAGGCATGCGCGACGATTCCGGCGCTCAACGCGCGATACGACGGCCGGAACATGCGGCGGGAAATACCGACACGTGTCGATCTCGGCATCGCGGTCGACACAGAGGATGGTCTGATCGTTCCCGTGTTGCGCGACATCGGCCGATCGAACCCGATGGAATTGCGGCAGAAGATCGACGCGTTGAAGGAGGCGACGCGGGCGCGGAGGGTGCCGCTTGCCGACCTGCGCGACCCCACGATCACGCTATCGAATTTCGGCACTTTGGCCGGCCGTCAAGCCGCGTTGGTCATTCTGCCGCCACAGGTCGCGATCATCGGAGCCGGCCGCATCTCGGCGCAGGCGGTGCCGCAGAATGGAACCGTGGCATTCCGTCATATGCTGCCGCTCTCGCTCACATTCGATCATCGCGTTGTCACCGGAGGCGAGGCGGCGCGCTTTCTTGCCGCGATAATCGACGATCTGGGCCGTCCAGCCTTGATCGGAACGAGCCCGTAAAAAGGGAGACCGAGCATGGAAGACGTCTTTCGCTTTGCCGATGATTTGGGACCGCTGAAGATCGTGCACATTCATCGGCCGTCGGCGGGCCTCAAGGCAGTCGTCGCCGTCGACAATGTCGCCTGCGGCCCGGCCATCGGCGGCGTGCGCATGGCGCCAGACGTCAGCGCGGAGGAAGCTTTCCGCCTTGCCCGCGCCATGACCCTCAAGAACGCGGCGGCGGGGCTGCCGCACGGCGGCGGCAAATCCGTGATCTTCGCCGACCCGAAGATGGACGTGGCGCAGAAGGAGCGGCTCATCCGCGCCTTTGCGGCGGCGATCGCGGATCTGACCGAGTACATCCCCGGACCCGATATGGGCACCGACGAGTTGGCCATGGGCTGGGTCAAGGACGAGAATGGAAGGGCCGCCGGCCTGCCACGCGAAGTCGGCGGCATTCCGCTCGACGAAATCGGAGCCACCGGATTTGGCCTCGCGGTCGCGATCGACGTCGCGCGCGGCTATATCGGTCTCGATCTGAAGGGCGCTCGAATCGTCGTGCAGGGCTTCGGATCGGTGGGAAAGCATGCGGCGCGGTTCCTTCGGGATCGCGGCGCGGTTCTGGTCGGGGCAAGCGATTCCCGGGGTACGATTGCCGACGAAAACGGCCTTGACGTCGACAGCCTCATCGCTCTCAAAGCGGCGGGCCATCCCCTCACCGACCATTCTCAAGGACGAAAACTCGGACCCGACGCGGTCATCGACATAGGCTGCGACATCTGGATCCCCGCGGCACGACCGGATGTCATTCACGAACGAAACGTCGATCGACTACGAGCCCGTCTCGTGGCCCAAGGCGCCAACATCCCGTGCACCGCGAGTGCCGAGGAGTCGCTTGCCGCGCGCGGTGTGCTCGTCATTCCTGATTTCATCGCCAATGCCGGCGGCGTGATCTGCGCAGCGATGGAGTATCAAGGGGCCACGGAAGCATCGGCCTTTGCCGCCATCGAGGAGAAAATTCGAAACAACACCAAAGCGGTCATGGACGAGGTGAAGCGGACGGGAATTCTTCCGCGTGCCGCCTCTATGGCACTCGCCGTGCAAAGGGTGCGCCGCGCCATGCGGACGCGGCGGTGGTGACAATAGTCCGAACCTATGGTGATTTCGAAGCGGTAGAATCTCTCGCCTTACCATTGTGACGCAGCGGTCCCGAGTGAACCCATTTTGTTGCTGCCATGAGTACCGCCGGAACGTCCGTTCACTTGAGGTCAATTCCACTCGTTCTGACCGCAGCGCGGCAAGACAGGCACCATACTATTTCGTCGATTCGCACTCGTGAAAGGGATTGTTGCGTCCACGATTATAACGCCGCTAGTACGTGGACTGCGACACGCTGACATCCGAGCGGCGCCGCAGCCAGCAAACGTTTGGCATTCGCATTGTTTTGTCCGTTCTGCCGTAGCATCCGCCCCAATCCGAGTGACAGGGCGAATGGTCAACGAGGCCCCGCATGAGGAAAGCGCATCCAACTCACGTTGCAATCGGACTTTGCGTGAGCGCGATGCGCCGTGTGAGTGAGAAACGTTTCTGGCATGCTCGCATCCATCCGACGCGGCCATGAAACGTAATCATTGGAGATCGTGTCCCAGGGCGTGGTGTAGGAGCGGCGGCGGCGTCGCGATCTCCGGCGAGGTTGGCCGGAAGCGTCAGGCGGTCACAGCGGACAGCCTGACGATCGGATCATCGCTCAAGGGCGCGATGGTTTCCAGGGACATATAGCGGGCGCGCTGCACGGACCATTCATCGTTCTGCTCGAGCAGGAGTGCGCCGACGAGGCGGGTGATGGCGTCTTCATTGGGGAAGATGCCGATGACCTCGGTGCGGCGCTTGATCTCGCCGTTGAGGCGTTCCAATGGATTGGTCGAATGAATCTTCGGCCGGTGATCCTTCGGGAAGCTCATGAAGGCGAGGACATCGGTTTCGGCCTCGTCCATGACTGCGGCAAGCTTAGGCACCTTGGGGCGAACCTGATCGGCGACTTGGCGCCATTGGGCGCGTGCCGTCTCGGCGTCGTCCTGGACAAAGGCGGTGCCGATGAAGGCGGCGACGACGCGGCGCCCCTGCCGGCCGGCGTGCGCCAGGACGTTGCGCATGAAGTGGACGCGGGGGCTGTTGAAGAAGTTTTCGTCACGCGACGGCAGCAGGCTCGACACCGTTCGGGTGCCGTTTGCTCAACGCCTGACGATTTTTCAGACGCGGATCGCCCATGATCGACGTGGCGGCAGTCAGCAGGGCACAAAGCAGCGCAATGATCCATGTGGCGAGCCGCTTGAGGTTAATTGCGGCTGCCGTCAGGTAAGCCTGGATCTGCATGTTGGCCAAGCCGCGCCGGATGGCACGCGCGAGCCCATGCCAGGTTTTGGCCTCGCCGTGAATGCCCTCCACCTTCCATCGGTGGCGTTGATAGAGCGCATAATCGCGATCCGACCAGTGCTCGCGCCGGCGCCGTGCTCGCAACAGGGCGGGGTAGTTATCGCCAAGAACCACGGCCTTGTTCGAGCGCCCGCCGCTCAGGCATAGGCTGCGCAGGTCACAGCGTTTGCAGTCCTTGGCTCGCGAGGTGAAGAAGCGGCCGTGCTTCACCGCCCGCCCTGCCTTCAGTATCTTGCCGCGCGGACACTTTAGGATATCGTGCTTGGCATCGTATCGGAAGCGGCGCATCGGCACCGGGCTCCTGATCGGCTCGGCCTTGGGCGGGATGATCGCCTCGATCCGGCGTTCCTCGAGTTGACCGTACACCTTGGCATAGGCGTAGCCCGCATCTGCGGTCACGGCTTGTACGGCGACACCCGTCGTCCTTTGGACCGTGTCGATCTGCGCATCCAATGTACCGCCCTCGTTGACTTGGCCGGTTGTGACGGTCACGTCGAGCACGACGCCGGCCTCGTCGTCGACCGCAGTGTGCTGCTTATAAGCTGGCTCGAGCCGCCGGTTCCGGCCATTTGTTGCCATGGTGGCGTCGGGATCGGTGACGCAGACCTTTTTGTACTTCCCGCTTTGTCTGCCGATCCGCTCCGCCTCCTCGGGCTGAGAGTTTGCCTCACCGACTTTGGCGACCCAGCGGCCGGCCAGAGATTCCCAACTGACGTCGGCGCGGATCAACGTGGCGTCGATGTGTACGATCTCGCCCTTGGCGATCTTCGCGACGAGGCATGCAGTGACCGTCTTCTCGAAGATCCGACGGAAGCGCGCCTCACCCCAGCGCTGGCGGATGCGCGTAAGGCTCGAATGATCGGGCAGACGATTGGCGAGACCGAAGCCCGCGAACCAACGGATCGCCACATTAACGTGTGCCTCACGCATGAGCTTTCGGTCATGGACAATGCCAAGCAGGAATCCCGCGAGCATGAGTTCGAACCGCCGCTTCTGGGTCAATGCCGGGTCGGCCATTGTCTGGGCAGTACAAGTCTGTGACTTCAGCGCGCAGCCAGGACAGGTCGAGCACCCGGTCGACACGGGCCAGCACATGATCGTCGGGAATAAGATCACGCAGCGATCCGGCGAAAAACTCCACCTGCTCCGCACCGCGCGAACCCAACATCACGATCTACTCCCGCTCATCGCCGACGGTAGAAACGAATCACGGATTGGCGGGTTTTTCAACAGCCCCACGCGGCAGCGTTGCCAGGAGGCATGGAGCACTTTCGTGATTGCTGCCTTCAGGCCCTCGTGAGCGTCAGAGATGACAAGCTTGACGCCGCGCAGGCCGCGCCGAGCGAGCTTGCGCAGGAACTCGGTCCAAAAGGTCTCGGCCTCCGAGGGGCCAATATCCATGCCAAGCACCTCGCGGCGCCCGTCGCCGTTGACCGCGACGGCAACGATCACCGCGACCGAGACGATGCGCCCGTTCTCGCGTGCCTTCACATAGGTCGCGTCGATCCACAGATAGGGCCAATCGCCTTCGAGCGGCCGGGTCAGAAAGGCTTTGACCTTGTCGTCGATCTCTTCGCACAGCCGGCTCACCTGGCTCTTCGAGATGCCGGTCATTCCCATGGCCTGGACGAGATCGTCGACAGAGCGGGTCGAGACACCGTGGATGTAGGCTTCCTGGACCACCGCCGCCAACGCCTTCTCGGCCAGGCGACGCGGCTCCAGGAAGGCGGGGAAGTAACTGCCCTTCCTGAGCTTCGGAATGCGCAACTCGACCGTGCCCGCTCTCGTCTCCCAATCGCGATCGCGGTAGCCATTGCGGTGATTGATGCGGCCCGCACTGCGCTCGCCATGGGCAGCGCCGGTCAGGCCCTCAACTTCCAGCTCCATCAGACGCTGCGCGGCAAAGCCGACCATCTCGCGCAGCAACTCGGCATCCGAACTCTTCTCCAGAAGCGCGCGAAGGTTCATCATCTCGTCGGTCATCGTAAGGTCCTCGGTTCGAGTGAAAGGTCTGGCGACCAAACCCTACCGAAGACCCACGATGACCACCGCTGTGGATAAGTAGCCCGCCTCCGCCCAGACTCTGGCGGTCGCTGCGGCGGGCTACTTACCCACAGCTCCTACACCACTCGGCGGGACACGACCGCGTCATCGCCATTGGTCACCGACGCCGGCTGGTGGACGCCATCGCGGCTCTCAGCCTTTCGGGCGACAGTTCCGACCGATTGGCCGCCTCCTCGGTCGTTCCTCCGTCAATGTCGTCACGTCCCGAGGCTCCCGCCTCCACTGCGATCGCATCCGCCGAGCGGCGGCCGATCACGGTGATGTTCTGCGACCTCGTCGGCTCGACCAGCCTCGCGGCGCGGCTCGATCCGGAGGACTGGCGCAATCTGGTGGGGAGCTACCTCGACGCCGCCTCGGCCGCTGTGACGTCGCTCGGCGGCCATGTCCTCAAGAAGCTCGGCGATGGGCTGATGGCGCTCTTCGGCTATCCGCAGGCGCAGGAGAACGACGGCGAGCGCGCCGTGCGCGCGGCGCTCGCGATCCAGCGCGCGCTGGTCGATCTCAACGCGCGCAACGCCCCCACCGGCGCGCCCGAACTTTCCGCGCGCATCGGCCTCGACAGCGGGCGGGTCGTGGTCGACGCCAGCGGGGAAGTCTATGGCGACGCGCCCAACGTCGCCGCGCGCGTGCAGAGCGCCGCTTCGCCCGGCGAAATCTGGATCACGCGGGCCGTGCACCGGCAGATCGCCGGCCTGTTCGTCGCCGAGGACAAGGGCGAGCACGAACTGAAGGGCCTGCCGGAGAAGACGCAGCTCTACCGCATCGTGCGCGTCAGCGGCGGCGGCCGGCGTGGCGGCTCGCGCGCGCCCACCCCGCTCGTCGGCCGCGCGGAAGAACTCGACCTGCTCGCCCGCCGCTGGGAGCGCGCGCGCCGCGGCGAGGGTCAGCTCTCGCTGATCGTGGGCGAGCCCGGCCTCGGCAAGTCGCGGCTGATCGAGGAGTTCCGCGCCCGGCTGGCGGAGACGCCGCACACCTGGGTCGAGTGGGCGTCCTCGCAATTGCTGCAGAACAGCCCACTGCACCCCGCCGCCGAATGGGGCCGCGCCCGTTTCGGCGGGACCGAAGTCGCCGGCGAAAAGCGGTTCGCTGAGCTCGAGTCGGCGCTCGCCTCCGTCGGGCTCGACCCGGCCGAATATGCGCCCTTGCTCGCGCCGGTTATCGACGCGCCGCTGCCACCGAGCCTTGTTCCGAAACTGTCGCCGGAAGAATTGCGCAGCCGCCAACTAGCGGCGCTCACGGCCTGGGTGCTCGCCGGCGCGCGCACCCAGCCGACCGTGCTCGCCTTCGAGGATCTGCACTGGGCCGATCCGACCTCGCTCGACGTGCTGCAGGCGCTGGCGGAGCGCGGCGCGCACGCGCCGCTTCTGATCGTCGCGACGACGCGGCCTGAGTTCCGCCCGCCCTGGAAGCTGCGCTCGCACCACGGCGTGATCTCGCTCGCGCCGCTCGACCAGAACGAGGTCGCGCGCATGGTCGGCGAGATTTCTGCGCGCCATGTGTTGTCGAAGGAAGTAATCGCGGGCGTTTCCGAACGCACCGGCGGCGTGCCGCTGTTCGTCGAGGAAGTGACGCGGCTGCTGCTCGAGCGCGGTGAGCAGGGAGGCGTACAGGCGATCCCGCCGACGCTGCAACAGTCGCTCGCCGCCCGGCTCGACCGGCTCGGCTCCGCGCGCGAGATCGCGCAGATCGGCGCGGTGCTCGGGCGCGGGTTCTCGCACGGGCTGCTGCAAGCAGTGGCCGGCCTCGACGAGCCGGCGCTGCGCGCCGCGCTCGACCGGCTCGCGGACGCGGAGCTCTTGTTCGTCGAAGGCGTCGCGCCGCACGCGAGCTATCGCTTCAAGCACGCGCTGATCCAGGACGCAGCCTACGACAGCCTCTTGAAGAGCCGCCGCCAGACGCTGCACCGCCGCGCTGCCGAAGTCCTGCTGGCCTCGCCCGCGCCGGAGGCGGAGGCGCTCGCGCACCATTTCACGCAAGCGGGCCAGACCGACCTCGCGATCGAATGGTGGAGCAAGGCCGGCGACCACGCGCTGCGTCGCTCCGCCTTCGCCGAGGCGATCTCGCATCTCGGCAAGGCCATCGAGCTGTCGGACAAAGCGGGCGGGGCCGCGTCGGCGAGCCAGCGGTTGAAATTGCAGACCGACTACGGCCAAGCCGTCCTGTGGGGCAAAGGTTTCGCTGCCGACGAAACGAAAGACGCCTTCGCTCGCGCTGCCGAGCTCGCGACGCGGATAGGTGGCCCCGAGGCGCCGCTCGACGCCTATGTCGCTCGTTGGGCTCACAGTTATTTTCGCGGCGAGCTTGGGTTAGCCTTGGAAGCGGCCGAGAGCTTGCTGCGCGGGGCGGAACGTGCGGCGCGTCCGACGGAGGCGGCGACCGGGCATCGCCTTCTAGGACTGACTCGCCTCGTCCAGGGCGAATTCGCGCAAGCGCGCGAGCATTGCGAACAGGCGCTGCGAATTTACGACCCCGAGCGAGACCGCGAAGCCAAGTTCCGACTCGGGGTGGACACTCAAGCCATGGCGACCTCTTATCTGGCTCACGCGGCTTGGCACCGTGGCGAAGTTTCACGCGCAGCGGCGCTCACGGACGAGGCAGTCGCGCACGCGGCCGAGTCCGCGCATGTCCCGACGATTGTCGGCGTTCATCTCTTCCGGGCTTGGCTCGAAGACCTCCGCGACGACGCTGAAGCGGCCCAGCGCGCCGCGGAAGCCGCGGTGGCGCTGAGCCGGGAGCACGGCCTTACGTCCTATCTGATCTGGGGCGCGCTGCAATTGGCATGTGCGCGCGCAAAGATCGGCGATCGCGACGCCGGTTCGGCCGAGCTTCGAAAGGCGCTGGCGGATTACGCAAACCAAGGCAACAAGATCCAGCTGCCGTTCTATCGAGGGCTGCTCGCGGAAATCGAAGCCGAGGGGGGAGACGCGACAGCGGCCCTGGTCGGGATCGACGAAGCGCTGGCGCCGGCGGGCGAGACCGGAGAGCGTTGGTTCGACGCGGCGCTCCATCGCATTCGCGGCGAAATCCTCGTCAAACAGAACCCCGCCGATCCCGCCCCCGCCGAAGCCGCCTTCCTCGCCGCCATCGCCGTCGCGCAGCAGCAAAAGGCCCGCAGCTTCCAACTGCGCGCCGCGTTGTCGTTCACCAGGCTCTATCAGTCTGTCGGCCGTCCGATTGAAGCCCGCAACGTTTTGGGGTCAGCGCTGGCAGGCTTTTCGCCGACGCCGGAATTTCCGCAGATTGCGGAGGCGATGGCGTTATTTGAAGCGCTGGCGCCCTTGTGATGCGGGATCGATAAGGAGTTTCGGCGGGCCGCATTAACGAACGTCTACTGCGCTCATCGATAGAACCGAGACAAGGTCCGCTGGACCTTCACCCTTACCGCCGCCGCCTACAATCTCGTCACACTGCCGAAACTCCTCGGAGCCGTCTCATGACGGCACCATCGAGCATCGCGGAACTCCACCATCGCACACGGACGCCCACCGCCTACCGCCACGTCCGGATCAACATGATCCCATCGCCCAGTTCTTCAGCGGCCTGTTAATGCTGCGCACAGATTTCAGCGGCGGCTGCGCTCGGAAGCCGACTGCGACGAAGCGCTCGCCGCTCTGATCGGTCGTGTGGAATTGAGACCCAATATCCTTCGTCTCACGATCGCGCTGAAGCCGCTTGCCGGCATGAAGGAAGAGCTGACACGCGACGTCCCGCTGAAGATCAAACGGCGCGGCGTCGAAATGCGGCTGGTCATCGCGAGCGATCGTCCTGCGCCCGTGAAAACGTACCCAACCCTCCTGAAGAAAATCATCCGGGCGCATCGCTGCTTCGACGCACTGCGCACCGGTAAAGCATCGATCGCCGAATTGGCCGAGCGCGAAGGAGTCGATGATCGCTATGTCAGCTGTGTGCTGCCCTTGGCTTTCCTGGCGCCGGAGATCGTCGAGGCGATCACCCAGTGGACTCAGCCAGCGGATCTCAATGCAACGAAGCTGGTCAGGCGTATCGACCTGGCCCACGACTGGAACGCCCAAAAGCGTCAGCTCGGCTTCGAATAACGCGAATCGGCCGGCCAATTCACCGCACAATCCTTCCCCAAAACCGGAGCACCGAACTGGCCGACAGAGAGAAACGGGTCGGTCGGCCTCTGTTTCGCCCGATTCCGTATTCTCCGGTGGGTCTCAGGCCGTGAGAAAGCCCCTGTTACGGGGCTTTTCGCGGCATTGGGCAGAGAATGCCTGAACCTCGGGGCTGGCTGGCTGTGGATCCAGTCCCGTGCGAACCCCTCTCCTCTGCCCATTCCCTGTTTATCAGGGAAAAAACAGGGACAAAACGTCGTTTTTGGGCTTTCCAACGAAGGGGAACGTCAGAAAAGGATTGTATCTCAATAACTTCAATCAGGCTCAGCGCGAATCATAACAGGGAACGTATTTCGAGGTATCAGGGAACCAAGCAGGGAAAACAGGGATACAGCGACGCGGCAGCATAGGTGTGCCGCCAGGCCCCGCGCTTGGTCTTGCGCGACGGACCGACTTGATTGGCTTCGGGGCTTCTACCCGCTCTTCCTGCGCCTCGGCGGCGGCAACGCTCTGCGGACGGCCTGGCGCTCTATGCCGCGCATCGACATTCTCGTCCATGACCTCGAGGCCCCCCGGTTCGCTCCATCCAGCTTCAATGAGGTCGTGCGCTATGGCTCGCACACGCGACTGTGTCGCGCGACCTCACAGAAGTAACTCCCAGATTCGTCCTAATGCGGCATGGATCGTCAGACATTGCGCGACTGCGTGCATCGCTACATTTCGGAAGGGCTTGCGGGGTTGGTGCGATCGGGTGCATGGCGGCGGTCGTCGCGGCTTCTATCTGCCGCGCAGCAGGCGGAAGTGGCGGCCTGGGTGCACGCCGGGCCCGACTTTGCCAAGGACGGGGTTATGCGCTGGCGGCTCGTTGAGCTGCAAGCGACGATCGTTGTGGCGTTCAACGTTCATCTGCACGAACGCAGTGTCGACAAGATCGTGCGTGGCCTGGGGGTTCGCCGCATCTCGGTGAGCCCACGCCATCCCCAGGCGGATGCCGCAGCGCAGGACGCGCATAAAAACTTCGCCGCGTTGGTCCGCGACGCCCTTCCGCCCGCGGCGCGCGCTAAACCGATCGAGCTCTGGTGGCAGGACGAAGCCCGGATCGGACAGCAGGGTAGCCTGACCTACATTTGGGCCGAGCGCGGCAGCCGGCCGAGAGCGCCGCGCGATCAACGCTACGCTTGGGCCTACGTCTTCGGCGCGGTCTGTCCGGCACACGGCCTCGGCGCCGGCCTGGTTTTGCCCGAGGTCAATGCCGCGGCCATGAACCTGCATCTCGCCGAGACCGGCCGCCATGTCGCTCCCGGCGCGCACGCCGTCGTCGTCTTGGACGGCGCCGGCTGGCACCAGACCGGCGGCCGCTTCCGCATCCCAGGCAATCTCAGCCTGCTGCACCTGCCGCCCTACTCTCCCGAACTCAATCCCGCGGAAAACGTCTGGCAGTACTCGCGACAGAACTACCTGAGCAATCGCTTCTTCGACACCGACGACACCACCGTCGATGCCTGCTGTGACGCTTGGAATGCCCTCATGGCAAAGCCCGAGCGCATACGATCAATCGCGCAGCGCGATTGGGCAAAACCGGTCACAACATAGGGCGGTTGGTATTACGCTTGCCCTTTACGAATGTGGTTGTAGATATCTTGGAACACCTTGATATGCTGCGTGGGGGATGATGCCTTGAACACGCTTGCCAAGCCTATTCTCGGCTCGAACCGATTTAAGTTCGGGCTGTTCAACGCGAACTGCGACGGCGGCTTTGCCGTCAGCACGGCGCCGGAGCGATGGCGGGCGGAGTGGGACGATATCGTCGCGATCTCGCTCATGGCGGACGAGGCCGGCATCGATTTCATCCTGCCAGTAGCGAAATGGCGCGGCCTGGGGGGCGAGGTCGACAATCTCGGACGCTCCTTCGAGACGATGACGCATAGCGCCGCGATCGGCGCATTGACTAAGCGTATTGGCATATTCGTCACCGTCCACGTGCCGGTCATGACACCGGCCTTCGTCGCCAAGGCGGTTGCCACCATCGACCACGTCACGCATGGGCGCGTCGGGCTCAACATCGTGTGCGGCTGGAACCAGGAGGAGTTCGACGTCCACGGCGTCACCATCGACCCCGAGCGGCGCTATGATCAGGGGCTCGAATGGTTTCGCATTTACGCCAAGCTCCTCGAAGGTGGCCCGCCTTTCGATTGGAGCAGCGAGTTCTATCATCTGCGCGGCCTGACCACGAACCCGCTTACCGTCCAGCGGCCGCGCCCGCCGATCATGTCCGCCGGGTTTTCGCATCGAGGCCGCGACTTTGCGGCCCAGGCGGCCGATCTGCTCTTCACCTCGGTTTCTAACCTCGAACGCGTGCCCGGCATCGTCGGCGGCGTGCGCGACTATGCCGCCCGTTACGGTCGCCGCATCGAGGTCTATACCTCGAGTCATATCGTCTGCCGGCCGACCCGGCGCGAGGCCGAGGATTTCTATCGCTATTTCGCCGACGAGAAGGCCGATCGCGCAGCGGTCGCTCACATGCGGGCGCAAAAAGAAGCCACCGCCGGCAGCGACACCGCCAAGTCGGAGCGCATGGATCTGAACGCCACGCCCAATGCGCGCGCCGGCGGCGTGACCTATGCCGGAAGCTTCCCCGGCGTCTACAGCTTCGTCGGGACGCCGGATGACATCGTCTCTGAAATGGTGCGGATGCACGAATTGGGGCTTTCCGGCACCACGATAGCCTTCCTCAATTATATCGATGAGATGCCGTATTTCCTTGCCGAAGTGCTGCCGCGCATGCAGCGCGCCGGGCTGAGGGACTGAGCACGCCGCCGAGCGGTGCCGGATCTCCTGTTGTGACAAATACCCATGGCACTCTGTCGGACGGAGTGGCTACTATCGTCATCGTGGTGCGACCCGATCATGCCCTGGGCGGTATAGATGAAGGTATTTCTGTTTCATGACGCGGCGATGAGCTGAGCTCCTCGGCATGTTGCTCGATCCCGGGTTCCTGATTTCCCAGCTTCTCAACAGTCTGCAGTTCGCCATGCTGCTGTTCCTGCTGGCGATCGGGCTTTCTGTCGTCTTCGGTCTGATGGACTACCTCAATCTCTCGCACGGCACGATTTATATGTTGGCGGCCTATCTGGCCGTGAGCATCACCAAGCTCTTCGGCTCGTTCTGGCTTGCGCTCGCGTTTGCCCCGCTCGCCGGGATGGCGGCGGGTGTCGCGCTTTATCTGATCCTGCTGCGCCGCGTCGGCACGGCAGGGCACCTGGCGCAGGTTCTTCTGACGATCGGTGTGATCTATCTTGGTTTCGACGGCGCGCGCCTGGTCTATGGCGCGCTGCCGTTGGGCGTACCGGTGCCCGATCTGCTCGCCGGCACCATCCCAATTCTCGGCGACCCCTATCCTGCCTATCGCTTCTTCGTGATCACGCTCGGGTTCGCGGTCCAGATCGCGCTCTATCTCGGGCTCGAGCGGACGAATCTCGGCGCGATCGTGCGCGCAGGCGTCGACGACCGCGTCACCGTCGAAACCCTCGGCATCGATATCGATCGCGTCTTCCTCCTGGTTTTCGCGATCGGCACCTACCTCGCCGGACTTGCGGGCGTGGTGGCGGCGCCGATCTTCGGCGTCTATCCCGGGATGGACATGACCATCATCGTCCTGGTGCTCATCGTCGTCGTCGTCGGTGGGCTCGGTAGCCTCAAAGGCGCCGTTCTCGGCTCGCTGCTGATTGGATTTTCCGACACTTTCGGCAAGATCCTGCTTCCTGCCTTTTCCATGATGCTCATCTACTGCGTCATGGCGGTCGTGCTTCTCGTACGTCCCGGCGGCCTCATCCCGTCACGGCGTTTCGGCACGTGATCGATGCGGCGAACGGTCGCTATTTTCCTCGCCCTGGCAGCACTTGCAACGCAGCTCTTTGCCGGGGCCTTCGGCCACGATCAGCTGGCTGAGATCGGGATCTTCGCCATCCTCGCCATGAGCCTCGACCTGCTCGGCGGCTATGCCGGTCTCATTTCCTTCGGCCATGCCGGGTTTCTCGGTGTTGGCGCGTATGGCTTCACCTACTTCACGGTGATGCGCGCTTGGCCTACCTCACTGGCTACGATTGGCGCGATTCTGCTTGGCGTCGCGGTCGCATTGCTCGTCGGCATGTTTGTGGTGCGGATCGCCGGTGTCTTCTTCATCATGGCGACGCTTGCGGTCTCGATGATGTTTTATTCCTGGGCGTTCAGCAACCCGACCTTTCACGCATCCGACGGGATGGGCGGCATTCCGCGCCCGGACCTTTCCGCCATCGGTCTGCAGCTCGACGATCCCGCAACATTCTCCGCATTCGTCATTGTCTGCTGCGCAGTGGTGTGGGCGCTCCTTGAACTGCTCGTGGCCTCTCCATTCGGACACACGCTCGTCGCCATTCGGCAGAATCCCAGCCGCATGCGCGCGTTGGGTTGTCCCGTCTATCGCTATCGCCTCGCTGTCTTCACTGTGTCAGGTGCGATCGCCGCTTTTGCCGGCTGCCTGTCGGCGCAGCATGCGGCCTTCATCTCGCCCGACATCGCCGATTGGCTGGTGTCAGGCGACGTTCTCATCGCCGTGATCATCGGCGGCATCGGTACACTGGTCGGCCCCGTCCTCGGCGCGGCTGTGTTCCTCGTCGTCAAGGACCTGCTCTCGTCGCATGTATTCTACTGGTATTCCTGCTTGGGCATGATCTTCATCCTGGTGGCGCTGTTCGCGCCCACCGGGATTTGCGGCTGGCTGCAGCGCCATACGCCGGCGTGGGCGACGCGGCGATGAACGTCCTTGAGACGAAGGGGCTGTCGAAATCCTTCGGCGCGCTGACGGTCATTCAGGATGTGAACATCAGGTTTGCGACGAACCTGCGCTACGCGCTTATCGGCCCCAACGGTGCAGGCAAGACGACGTTCTTCAACCTGCTCAGCGGCGAGATGGCGCCGTCTTCCGGCCGCGTGCTCCTGGGCGAGCGGGACGTCACCGGACTGAGCTGCGACGCTCGGGCCCGCGCCGGGGTCGCCCGCAGCTTTCAGCGCAACAACCTTTTCCCGGATCTTACCGTCGGCGGCAGCCTCGCCATTGCCTGCGCGGTGCGGATGGGGATCACCCATGTCTTCTGGCGCCGCTTAGCCGGCCTCCGCAGGGTGCGCGAACGGGCGGAGGAAATCGCCGCCATGGTTGGCCTGGCGGATGCCGCGCATGTCATGGTCCGCCATCTCTCCTATGGCAGCCAGCGCCAGCTCGAGGTCGGTCTTGCGCTTGCCACCGAGCCCACGCTGCTCCTTCTCGACGAGCCAACTGCCGGGATGGGGCCGGAAGAAACGGCAAGCATGCAATCTCTCATCGAGGGCCTGCCGCGCAGGCTGACCGCGGTCATCATCGAGCACGACATGGATGTGGTCGCGGCCTTCGCCGATCGGGTCGTCGTCCTCGACTACGGCCGCGTCCTCGCCGAGGGCACGCTTGCCGAAATCCGCGACTCCCCGGTGGTCCGCGATCGCTATCTCGGCAATGCGGACGACGAGGACAGCGAATGACGGAGGCCCTGCTGACAGTTGAGGATCTTCATACCTATTACGGCGAGAGCCACATCTTGCAGGGAGTGTCGGTCGAAATCCGGCCGTCCCAGGTCGTGGCGATTCTCGGGCGCAATGGCGCCGGCAAGACCACGACGCTGCGCTCGATCATGCGCATTACGCTGCCGCGCAGCGGACGCGTCGTCTTCGATGGCCGCTCGCTCGATCGGCTGCGCACCTTCGAGATCGCGCAGGCCGGCATCGCCTTCGTGCAGGAGACGCGCGCGATCTTCCCGTCGCTGACGGTGGCGGAGAATCTGGCGATCGCCGCGCGGCCCGGGCCCGTTGGCCGGGGCTGGGGCGTTGACCGCGTCTTCGACAGATTTCCCGTGCTGCGAGCCCGTCGGCAGACCGACGGGACGCGGCTTTCCGGGGGCGAACAGCAGATGCTCGCCATCACCCGGGCACTCGTCGCCAATCCGCGGCTCATCCTGCTCGACGAGCCGAGCGAAGGGCTCGCGCCGCTGATCCGCCGCGAGATTCGTGCGCTCCTCACCCAACTCAAGGCGGAGGGCATGGCGATGCTTCTCGTCGAACAGGACTATGCGCTTGCCACGCGACTGGCCGACCATGTCCTTGTTCTCGGTCGCGGCCGTATCCAATGGCAGGGATCAAGCGCCGCGCTCGACGCCGCGGAAGACGTCAAGCGCGCCTGGCTCGGCGTCTGATCACGTCTTGAGATGGCAAGCGTCTGGAGGATCGGTGACGTTCGGGATGGTGTCGAGCACCTTGAAGACGACGCGGTCGCCCTCTTTCACCGTCTTGGTGATATAGATGTTCTGAATGATGTTGTTGGTGCGGGGGTCGATGTGCATCGGGCCGCGCGGCCCGACATAGGAGACCTTGCCGATCGCCGCGGCAAGGGCCGCATGGTCGGCAGTCTTGCCGCCAAGACTTCTTGATCGCCTCGAGCGTGAAGCGCATGGAGTCATAGCCCATCACCGCGAACTCGGCCGCGGTGGTGCCGTATTTTGCCTTATATTTCTTTTGAAACGCTTGGTTTTCCGGCGTGTCGAGCTCTGGAACGTAATTCAACGACGCGGTTACGTCAGCCGCGGAATCACCTTGGGCCTGGCGCAGCATCTGCGGTGTCAGGCCCATGGAACTCACCAGGTCAAGCTTCCCCTGCAGCCCGAACGACGCGTACTGCTTGGTGAACAGGATGGCTTCGGCGCCAAAATACAGGCCGAAGATCGCGTCGGGATTGGTCGCTTTCGCCTGCGCCAGATAAGGACCGAAATCGTTGGTCGTGCCGAACGGCGTATAGGCCGCGCCTACGATCTTCCCGCCGGCGGCGACGAAGCCCTTGCGAAATCCCTCGGAGAATTCGCGCGAGGCGATGAAATCGGAGGTCAGAATGAAGACCCGCTTGATGCCCTGCTTGGCGATCCAGGGCCCAAGCGGCTCTGTCGCCTGCCCGTCCGAAAACGAAACGCGAAATACCCAGCGACTGGCAGGATGCGTCGGTCAGCGCATTGGCCCCGGCGTTGGACAGTACGATCGGAATCTTGTTGGCCTCGGCGAAGGGCGAGATCGCGAGCGCCACCGGCGAGGCGAGAACGCCGGCGATGACGTCGACATGATCGGAGAAGATCAGCTTGCGCGCTTTCTGCAGGCCGATATTCGGCTTGGTCTCGTCATCCTCGACGATCATATTGATGGGCCGTCCCGCGATCGCCCCGCCGAACTCGTCGATGGCCATCTGCATGCCATTGACCTGCTCGACGACCAGAGGTGCGAGAATGCCGGTGCTCGACATGAGGACGCCGATATTGATCGGCTCCGCCGCCATCGCTGGGGCCACCATGCCCAATAGCGCGGCAGCTATAGATGCTAAAACCCGCATATCTTATCCTCGGCTCGTTGTTCTGCGCGGAGTCCGAGACACTATGTGACAGAAACGACGTGCCAACAAGATGGAACACCACCGATCGGGCTGCGCAAGCGTCATCCAGGAGAGACCGAATGAGCCGCCGCGACACACGAATGTACAACGCCAATAAATTCAAGCTCGGATTGTTCTGCTTCAACTGCTCCAACGGCCTTACCATGACCAAGGCGCCGGAGCATTGGGACCTGTCCTGGGATACCAATGTCGCCGTGGCGCGGATGGGCGAGGCGGCAGGGCTCGAATTTCTGGTGCCGCTGGCGCGATGGCATGGCTATCGCGGCGAGAACTGACACCGATGGCACTTCCTTTGAGACCTTGACCTGGGCGTCGGGGCTGCTTGCCCTGACCGAGGAGATCACGGTCTTCGGGACGGTGCATACGCCCTATGTCAATCCGGTCTTCGCGGCAAAGCAGATCGTCACGGCGGATCATATCGGCAAAGGCCGCTTCGGCCTCAACGTCGTCAGCGGTGCCAATGCCGGGGAATTCAGGATGTTCGGCGTGCCGATGCACGAGCATGACGAACGCTATGCCCTGAGCGAGGAGTGGCTCACGATCGCCAAGCGTCTGTGGCAGGAAACCGAGCCTTTCGATTTTCACGGCAAGCACTTCACGTTGGAGCATGTCCTGGGCAAGCCCAAGCTCTATGATCGCGATGTCATCCCGATCATGAGTGCCGGCTCCTCGGGCGCCGGCCGCGCCTTCGCCGTCCGGCACGCGGATTGCCTCTTCATGGTGATCATCGACCAGGCGACGCTCGCCGACGAGATCGTGGCTTTGCGCGCCAATGCGGGAATGCGCGACCGCGTCGGCGTATTCGCCAGCGGACACGTCTTCTGCAAGAGGACGCGAAAAGAGACCGAGGAGTATTATCACTACATCGTCCATGAGATGGGCGACTGGGAGGCGGTCGAACATATTTTGAGCGTGCGCAAGGACGCGCATTCCTTTCCCAAGGAGAAGCTTCGCGCGCTGAGCGAGCGCATGGTCAGCGGCACCGGCACCTTTCCGGTGGTCGGTGACCCCGACACGGTTGCAGCGACGTTCAAATCGCTCAGAGACGCCGGCCTCGACGGCATGGCCGTCGGCTTCGTCAACTACTTGGACGATTTTCCGCTGTTCCGCGATGAGGTGCTGCCGCGGCTTGAGCGCAATGGCCTGCGCGAGAAGCGGCCTTCCACCTAGACGAAGTCGGCGGCGCACCTGGACCCGGCTTTCTGCTTCGCTTTTGCCGAAGGCGTCTGTTGGACAGGGCCTTGAATTGGGAATACCATTTCGATTACGTCAATGCGCGAGGACTTTCAGTGGGAGCAGCCGATCACCAGCGCTTGGTCAAAGCTCTTCGGCAACTTGCTCCTTCCATTCGGAAGTCGGCTGATAGCGCGTGGACGCGCGAGCCAGCGCTGCGGGTTATCGATTGCGTGTTATCGCTCAACCGCAACTATGATCGATTTGTCGTCCCGAGACTTAATCGCTTTGAGCAGAGCCACCCCCGGGTACGATCAGTTCGAGAGTTGAATTCAGAGATAGGAAAATTTGAGTCTCCGCACCGGTTCGTTCTTGAAACCCTTCAGTATCGACATGAAGCGCGTGCGGTCACATTGGCGAATGTCGTGAACCGGCTTCTTTCGATTAGCGGCAATTGTTCCCGGGATCGGAATAGGGAGCTCGCGATCCTCGAGAGTTGGGCAAAGGACGCGCCGTCCGACCGTCAAGCGAAATTAGGTATTCAGGGATTTGGCCTCGCTGGGTTCCAATACCTACGCATGTTGTTCGGAGCTAATACCACAAAACCGGACCGCCGCGTGTGCCAATGGGTTGCCACCGCGATTGGGCACCAGGTGTCGTCCCTTCGCGCCTTGGCTCTTCTTGAGCATGCCGCACCGGAGGCAGGGGTCTGCCTCCGCGACATGGACACCACGATCTGGGAAAGTTTGGCACGCGGCCGGGATTCCACGCCTAGGCCTTCACGAGCGCACAGAGAGAGACGCCGATCGTGTTGACGGTTCCTAGCGCAAGAGGTTGCTGTTCCGATTTGGCCAAGCCCTCCCCGATCAATGATCCCGCTGGCGCAAATCTCCACGATCAGGCCTGTGCCTACCGAGAACCTCTTCCAGTGTGGTACGGGCAGCCGGATCGGGTTACTATTGTGTCAAACGACTTATCGGCTTGATCCGACGGGAGTGCACCGATCATGTTGTGGTGTTCGGCGAAGCCCACCAGCGTCGGCTCCTGAATGCCTACATGACCTATTACAATCAGGCTCGGACTTATTTGTCCCTGGGCAAAGACGCTGCATCATCGATACTGCCGGATATGGTTTTTGGTAGGGAGACGAGGGGTATATATCATGCCGGTCAAAGCGGGTGTCATTCGCGCTGCCGAGCGCACAACGCGCCGCGGCGCTGCCGCGACCTTTACCGGGGTCGTCTTTCAGGACCCCGTGATCACTGCCGAAGCGCCGTCGCGGCTCGGTGGCTCGGTCGTCACTTTCACGCCGGGCGCGCGGACCGCGTGGCACTCTCATCCGGTCGGCCAGACTCTGTTCTGCCTTTCCGGCGTCGGCCGCATCTGTTTCAAAGGTGAGCCGCCGCAGGTGCTGAACCCTGGCGATACCGTCAACATCCCGCCCGACACGTTGCACTGGCACGGCGCCTCTCCCGATCGCCTGTTCTCGCATCTGGCGCTGTCGGAAGTTGGCGAGCAAGGCCAGGGCACCTCGTGGGGCGAGCACGTCACCGACGCAGAATACAACGCACCGATGCGCGGCTGAGCGTTCGGCCTCGCCACCGCCGACGCGGCCTGCGCTACCACCCTGTGATACGTGCGACGAGCGCGTTGCAATCTTCGGGGAGCGCGTCGCCGCGCCAGGCGACATGCTGGTCTGGCCGAACGAGCGCCAGGCTGCTCTGATAGAGATCGCGGCCTTCCGGCAGCTCGATCCTGACAACCGCGAGCGGCACGCCGCGCTGCTCGGCCGCCCGTTCCAAGGGCCGCGTATCGGACAGGCTACCTGGAAGGCGCAAGAGTGTGAATCCCGGGCCAAAGCGATCGAACAGCGAAGTGCGATCGCCGAGCCAAAGATGCGGCGCACGCCCGCCGGGCGTCGCGCTCGGACGGTAAATGGCCGGATCGTCAGGTGGTGGTGCCGTGCCATCTGAAACCACGATCGGCGATCCGTCGTAGCGCGCGCCAAGCTGAATGCCGATCGAGGCAAATTCCTCCGCAAAGGTTGCAAGGAACCGGCCAGTCTTTTCGCGTGCCATCGCGCCCGCAGGCGAATCCTCTTCGATCGCCGGATCCACCGGCACGGCGCCAATGTTACGGGTCAATGCCTTTGACGCCGCCGTGTTACGAAAGGCGATTGGTCGACGCTCCGCTTCGTAAGTCGCCAACAGATTGGGACCGCCCCACCCTTGTACCACCGCCGCCAGCTTCCAGCCGAGATTTGCTGCGTCGTCGATCCCGGTATTCATGCCGAAACCGCCGCTCGGCGTGAAGAGATGGACGGAGTTGCCCGCGAGGAACGCGCGGTCCTGCCAATACCGGTCGGCCACGTGCGCATAGCCCGCCGTCCAGGTGGCGTGGGCGAGGAATTCGAGATCAATTTCCTGCCCGACGCAGGCGATGATACGACGCGCGATCTCGCGCTCGTCGGGCTCAGCGTTCCCGGAGGCCAGCTGAGACATGACGATGAATTCGTCCTCGCCGTTCAGCACCATGACGTTGCTGCGGATTTCCGGATTGACCGCCCAATACTGATAGCCGCGCTTGTGCGGAATCGCGCCGTAGAATCCGTGCGAGCGCAGGTGCGTCGCCACCATCGTGCCACCCATGTAGGACTGCTTCTCGGGATCGCCGCCGCCGTAGGTGATACCGAGCTTGCGGCGTACGATCGAACGGCCGCCGTCACAGCCGACGAGATAGAGCGCGCGCACGGTCTCATGCCTACCCGAGGCCTCCTCGACGATTTCGAGCTCGACGCCATCGTCCGTCTCGCGCCAATCACGGCAGGCCCAGCCATAGCGCAGCGTGATATGCCGCCGCTCTGGCAGCTGTGCGAAGACGGCCGCCTCGACATACATCTGATTGGCGCGGAGGATCGGCTCCGGCACCTGATCGGTCGTCGGCGCGTTGGCGACCGCGCGCATCTTCTTCGCCTCGGACGGCATCGCAATGCGCGCGAGCTCCCAGCCGTTCAGACGCGTAAAATAGGCGACATCGGTCGGATGGTCGGACGGCATGCCGAGTTTGCGCAACCGACCGGAAAGGCCAAGGCGACGATAGTGCTCCATCGTGCGCGCGTTCTGCGTTCCGCCCTTCGGATGCCAGCGCGTCGTCGGCTCGGTGTTGACCAGGACGCTCGCGACGCCGAGCGCGTCGAGATTCATCGCCAGCATCATGCCGACGGGGCCGCCGCCGACGATCGCGACGGGAAACGCGCCAGTCTCAGACATGGCTAGATTCTGCGGTGCGCTCGCACTGGGCGGTGGCCTCGTCATAGACTTGCGCCAAATCCTTGCCGTTCTCCGCAACGAGGAAGCCGCACCAGCGATTATAGGCGTCCGGGCAATCCACGCCAGGCGGCTGTGCCTGTCGCAAATCACATCCGGCCATATTGATGATGGAGCCCGCCCGAGATCGGCACGCTGAAAATCTGGCCGATCAGCCGTTCGACATAGGCGTTTTGCCAGGGCGAGCGCGGCGATGTCGGTCGATCTCTGATGCCGAGCGTCCGAAGGCGCCGGGTGACGATCTCCCCATAAGCGCGATCTCGATCGCGAATCAGGTACTCCGGAGCACGCCCCCAGCTGCACGCCTCCGTGAGCTGTCGAGCACTCCATTCGGCGGTCGGGTGTGCGGTTGCGGCCGTCCACAAGATTCGGCGCCGGTCATGCTGCAAGATAAGAATGGCGAAGAGCAGGCGAAAGAAAATGGTTGGGACCACGAAAAGATCCATCGCCGCGATGCCGTCGGCATGATTGCGCAGGAAGGTCTTCCAGCCTTGAGACGGCGGTCGCCGCCGCCGCGCCATATACTTCGCCACGCTCGTCTGCCCGATATCGATGCCGAGCTTGAGGAGCTCGCCATGGATCCGCGGAACACCCCAGAGTGGGCTGCCCAAGCTCATCTCGCGGATCAGCCGCCGGATCTCCGGCGCCACCTTTGGTCGCCCGCCGCGAGATCTCGCCTTCCAGCGCCAGTAGGTCCTGAACCCCGAGCGGTGCCAACGGATCACCGTATCGGGCTTGACGATTGCCAACGCATCGCGAACGTCGGGGAACAGCCGGTAGAGCCAGACGAATATCAAGCGGTCAAGGCAATTGAAGGAAAGCCTTCTCGGTGCGGTCCGCCGCAGAACGTTGATCTGCTGACGCAGGACGAGGTTTTCTGCCGCAAGCGCCGATCTCGACCGGAGCAGCCCAAAAACCCCGGACCAGATCAGTCTGCAAAGGTCCTCCATCCCATGGCAGTGTCGCCTAGCTTGCTTCTCCTTTCCACATCCAGGTTACGGCTGCCACCCGAATTCATCGTCGATCATAAGCCGCATGATGTTTGAGGTAGGGACAGGCCGTCGTCATATGGTCCGCCATGTCTGCGCGCTCCTACTGTTCGCATCGCCCGTGCGAGGCAATCGCCGCTCTCGACCACCCTTGAATTAGCGTCTCGCGTTGCACCGTTGGCGGCGGTGATCAACGCGGTCACAGTATCGCTCCTCGTTCCAGCGCAGTCGACAAGCGTCACTTCTGAAGATATTCCTTAGCTGCGAGCTAGATCCGCCCCCGCATGGGCGAAGGCAGGGAGGGTTCGTGATGAGTGCTGATGGCGTGACCACGCGGCCCGCAGGTGCCGCACCGCAGGAGCGGAACAAATTCTACCAGGACTTTCCCTACACCGGGCCCGGGACACTCGCTGGTAGGTACATGCGCCAATTCTGGCAACCGATATTTCGCTCGCGCGATCTGGATGCTGGGCGTGCGACCGTCGTCAGGGTGATGAGCGAGAATTTCACGCTCTATCGGGGCGCAACCGGCACGCCACATCTCGTGGCGCACCGCTGTCCGCATCGCGGCGTTCAGCTTTCGGTCGGGTTCGTTGAGGGCGACGATGTGCGCTGCCTTTATCACGGCTGGAAATTTGGTGCCGACGGGCGTTGTATCGAGCGGCCCGGCGAGCTTCGCAAGGACGGCGCCAACATCGCGATCCCAAGATACCCCACGGGCGAATTCTGCGGTATGATCTGGGCCTATTTGGGCGAGAGCGAGCCACCCGCATTTCCGCCTTTTCCCGAATTCGAAGGCGAAGGGTTCATAGAGTGCTTTCGCCAGCATTTCCCCTGCAACTACTTTCAAAGCACCGAAAACGACTGGGACCTGTACCACGCGCGCTACACGCACTGTACCGGCGAGATGCACACGCTGGACTACGACGCGTTCATCGAAAGCGAACGCTTCGAGGAGACGGACTTCGGCGTCGTCCGCACCTTTAACGTACCCGGCGGCGGTGTCGCCTCGACTGTGTGGTTCCTACCGACGGCCCTCCGATTCAGCCTACCAGCGAACAATGAAGTCACCCGCAGCGGGCTTGGCCCGGCGCGGCGCCCCGCCTACGGGATCACGGTGCCGATCGACGATCACAACTGCTATTTTTACATTGCCGAACAGGTAGCGCTGACGGGCAAAGCCGCGGATGCATATCGCGAGCGGTTCGGCGATGTTCAGGAGTTGCGCGATCGCAAGCCGACCCCTATCGAGGTCTCACAGTTGATCCGAACGACGACCACGAGCGTCCAAGACGCCAAGGCTCATCCGGCTCTCGTCGCCGTCGAAGACCTCTGCACGCAGGTCGGCCAGGGTGAGATTGCCGATCGGGAGGCCGAGTTCCTAGGGCGCACCGATAGGGGCATCATCTTCATGCGGCGCATCTGGCAGCGCGAGCTCGCGGCGCTGTCAGAAGGCCGCCCAACCAAGGCTTGGGCCTTCATGTCGGAGATGCCGATATAAAATTGTCTTCCATAAACATTGCGTCCCTCTGGCGCTGACCGGAGGGTAATCCGGCCTTACGACGAAGAACTAAAACAGGGGGTGGGAAATGCGTAACGATGTGCGCGGCTTGACGGAGGAGTTGATTTCTGCGCGGATCGAGCGGCTCCCGCTATCGGGATGGTATATCCGGACGATGGCGATTGTCGCCATGGCTCATTTTTTCGATGGATTCAATTCGCTGACGATTGCCTTCGTCTTGCCGGTCTTGGTGGGGCTTTGGCATATCACGCTTGGCGAAATCGGCCTCCTTATTTCCGCGGGTTTTGCCGGGCAGATGGTCGGCGCCATCGGACTAGGGTGGGCCGCCGAACGTGTTGGCAGATTGCGGGCGCTGCGTTGGAACATTGCTATCTTGTCGTTGCTCAGCATCGGCTGCGCATTCGCCACCAGTTACACCATGTTTCTGGTGCTGCGAACAATTCAAGGCCTGGGCCTTGGCGGCGAGGTCCCGACAGCGGCGACCTATATCAATGAATTCTCGAAGGCGACCCTGCGCGGCCGCGTATTTCTGTTTTTCCAGAGCAGCTTTGCTGTAGGCATCGTCGCGACATCACTGGTCGGCGTCTGGGTCATACCTAATTTCGGATGGCAATGGATGTTCATCCTCGGCGCATTGCCCGTGTTTCTCGCACTCGGCCTGCGCCGCCTGTTGCCGGAATCGCCGCGCTGGCTGGCAAGCCAGGGGCGCCTGGAGGAGGCCGACCGCGTGGTGACAGGGATCGAAAAGATAGTGTCGCAGGATGGGACGCGGCCTTTGCCGGCGGTTCCTCTCGACATCCCTCGGGTTGTCAGGCAGAAAAGCGACTGGCGTGATCTCTTCAGGGAGGGTTATGCACAGCGAACGGTCTCCCTTTGGCTCATTACTTTTCTTACCTCGGTTGCCGGCTATGGCTTGTTGACCTGGATGCCGACAATCTACCGGACCGTTTACAAGCTGTCCGTTACTCAGGCGCTGCAATATGGACTGACAAGCAGCGTTTCGAGTCTTCTCGGAGCACTTGCTTGCGCGTTGATGGTCGACAGCTTCGGCCGCCGCCGCAGCTTCGTGTTGTCCTTCCTCGGTTGCGCCGTACCGCTTCTATTGCTGTGGCACGATGCCGAGACCGCGTCGTCCCTGCATGTGTTGATCTACGCCTCAATCAGCCTCTTCTTCATGACCTTTTTGCTCGGGGGCATCTACGTCTATGCGCCGGAGATTTATCCGACACGGATCCGAGCCTTTGGCACAGGCGTAGTCAGCGCCTGGCTTCGCATCGGCTCGATTGTCGGGCCCTCGATTGTCGGCCTCATCCTTGCGAACATAGGCATCGGCGGGGTTTTTCTGTTTTTCGCAGTGACGGCGCTCGTCGGAGCGGCGGTCGTCTATTGGTTCGTCATCGAGACACGGTATCGCGTTCTCGAAGAAATCGCCCCTTAGGAGCGGCCACCAGCAGCAAGGACAGTCAATGCCCACCCCAGCAAAGCAGCAGCAACCGCCCAAATATTGGGATCGCCTGTTCGCGCCGTCGTCCTGTCTCGCCATGATCACGACGGTTGATTCACAAGGGCGGATCAACGCCGCGTCCTATGGCACCTGTACTCGGGTCAATCACGAGCCGGTCTGCATCGCCTTCACCGCCAACACCGACGGACATACCGCACAAAATATCCGCGAGACCGGCGAATTTGTCGCGAACCTGCCGCGCTTCGATCGCCGTAGCCTGGAACAAGTCTGCGTCGTCGGCCTTCCCTTCGCGCGCGGCGTCAACGAACTCGACAAGGCAGGCTTGACCGCCTTGTCGTCAATGATCGTAAAACCCCCGCGCATTCTCGAGTGCCCGCGCCACTTCGAGTGCAAGGTCGAGTGGACCAAGGAGTGGCTTAACCGGACGATGTTCGTTGGACGTCTGGTCGCCGCCTCGGTCGATGCGGACTGCGTTGACCAGGAAGGGTATGTTCTATGGGATCGTGTTCGGTCAGCCCATTTTTGCGGCGCACCTTATCACCGGATGTTCGTCGCCGCGCATCAGACTATGAACATCGACATGACTTACGAAGGCCCAGAGGTCGAGGCCTACGACCGTCGTGAGCGCGAGATGTTCAAGGAAGACTGATTGACCGAGGGTGCGGGAGCTTCCCTGGCCATCTCGCTTGCTTCGTTTAGAATGTCGCAAGCGGACTCGAATCCAGTTTGGAGGAGGACCTAAATGAACCTCGTGCTTTATTACGCGCCCGTCACCTGCGCGCTCGCGCCCTACATCACGTTGACCGAGGCGGGCGCGGATTTCGACGTGCGTCCCATCAATTTACGGAAAGGCGAACAGCGCAGCCCCGAGTACCTGAAGCTTAATCCGAAGCATCAGGTTCCCACGCTGGCGATCGATGGCGAGCCCCTTACGGAGAACCCTGCGATCCAGGTTTGGATCGCGCGCAATTTCCCGAAGGCAAAGCTCCTGCCCGAAGACCCGATGCAGTATGTGAAGGCAATCTCGATCCTGTCCTTCTGCGCCGCAGGCATTCATCCGTTTCTTTACCGCATCAATTCTCCGCAGCTCGTGTGCGACCTGCCCGATGCGGAGCCCGTGGTGAAGCGGCTGGCGCAGAAGCAGCTGTTCGAAAAATTCGAGGTTGCGGAAAAGATGTTGGCGGGTCGCGAATGGTTCTTCGATCATTTTACCGCGGCCGACGCACATTTCTTCTGGTGTTTCCGGCGCGGCACGCTTTTCCCGCTCGACCAATCGCAGTTCACGAACTGCAATGCACACTTCGAGCGAATGAAGCTGCGGCCAAGCGTGAAAAAATTGCTCGCCTACGAGAAGGAAGTGCAGATCGAATTCGCCAGGGTGGCTTGAGATGAATGAATGCGTGGCGCCTGGGGCGAAGGCGCCGCGGATCTTCCGAACAGATGGCTCGGCGCCGAAATGAACTGTTAAACTGCAATAAGCTGCAACACTTGCGAGGAGTGCACCGATGGTTCGTCTGGTCGATCTTTCACCCGCGACGCAAACCGGCATGCGCAATCTCGATTGCCCGACCTTCGAGCAGAAGCCGTTCGTCTCCGGTCCGCTGCTCCGCGCACGTCGTATCGCGGTCGTGACCTCGGCTGGACTGGTCAGGCGCGGCGAGCGGCCATTCACCTCGGGCGACGTCGATTATCGCGATCTTCCCGGCGACACCCCCGCCGACCAGATCTTGATGACCCACGTATCGGTCAATTTCGACCGCACCGGTTTCAACGCGACATCAATGTCGTCTACCCGCTGGATCGCCTGCGCGAGTTGGCAGCCGACGGCGTAATCGGATCGGTGGCATCGACTCATTATTCCTTCATGGGTGCGACCGATCCGCGCGGTATGGAGGCGAACGCCCGTTTCGTCGCGGGTCTCCTCAAAGCCGATAACGTGGACGGGGTGTTGCTCACGCCTGTTTGACCCCTCTGCTCGCGCGCCGTGAGCGCGCTCGCCTATTTCCTGGAAGACGAGGGTCTGCCGACAGTGGCGATCAGCCTCATTCGGGTGCAAACGGAGAAGGTTGGTAATCCGCGCTCCTTGTGGGTTCCGTTCGAGCTCGGCCGGCCGCTGGGCCCGCCAAATGATGCAGCGTTTCAGAAAAATGTGCTCGCCGCTGCGCTGGGTCTCCTGACCGCGACACCGGGTCCGGTGCTATTGGAGGATTTCCGCAAGACGACCCTACCGCCGTCGACCTAGAGAACTGGCAGCCGCCCTTCTCGCTTGCAGCATCCGACATCGATCTCGCTGACGAGTCAGGGCTCGCGAGCGGCGTTGGCCAACGAGGTGCGTGCCGCGGCGCAGTCCTATGACCGATTTGTTGCGGCGAACCGCAGAACGACGTTCGGGATCAGCGGCTTGGATATTGAAAAGTGCGTTGCCTATCTGGCGTCTTATCTCGCGTCCTCCGCATCGACCAATCCGCTGCCATCCGTTTCTCCTGTCCAGGCTTTGCGATGGGCGGTCGACGACGTGAAGGCGTACTACCTCGAGGCGATGGCGGCTGGACCAGGCGTACCCTCGAGCCGGCAGGTGCAGGGCTGGTTCTGGGATCGGACGGTGGCAGCACGGACCATTATCGCGTTGCGCAAGATGCTGCTGGCGAGTGATGACAACCGAGCCCAGGCAGTGGGCCGTATGAACCTGGTGCCCGGCGTCCAGGCGTTGCGGCTCGGACTGACGTAGACCGATTTCGGCCGTCGGACTTGCCGGCGTGCCGGTTCAAGTGCTGATCCACGCTGGTTGCTTGTCTGGGAGGGCTGTGCGTACCGAGAACCTCATCCGGTGTGGTGCAGGCGATCTCGGGGTGGCGTGAAAGCCACGCCTCGACCGTCGCGGGCTCGCGGTCGGGGAGTAGGTCGACGATGCGGCGCTGTTCGAGATCGCAGATGATGCTGCCGTACCGCTGACCCCGCTTCCAGGCCCAATCATCGATGCCGATGACGTGCAACGGCGAGGTATCGCGGGCCGTACGCCGACGCACGACGCGAAGCAAGGTGTCCTTGCTGACCGGCAACATCAGCCTCCGCGCCAGCGCCGCCGCGGGTCGACCACCCAGAGCAACGCCGAGATGGTGGACGATCTTCTCCAGCCGAGAGGTGCGTCGTGCCGATCTGCTCGTGATCGCATCGCCGAGCGATTCGGCGAAAATGTGGCGCCCGCAACTGGGCTCCATGCAGCGAAATCGGCGAACCACGATCCGCAACTGAACTGCACGACCGTGCGAGGGTAAGTCCAAGAGCTTCCGCTCATAACGGCTGTGCACGTGCTCGGATGACCGTCCGCATTCCGGACATGTTCCCGCAGCGCTGCGACACCGGGCGGTGATGAGAATGCGATCGTCTCCCAGTTCAACGCTTTTGATCAGCAACCCGGCCGGCGACAAGGACCGAAAACCTGAATACACCATGGCAAGCATCCCCAAAACGATGCCTACCAAATCTAGCGTGTCTGCACCGAAAGTGAGTGAGAGCCCTTATTGTGGCGCGACAATCTGGATGAGGGAGCGCGGCAATCAAGATGAGGATTGGTGACCGCGACGAGGGGATCATGTTCGGTGTGATTGTCGCTGGCAAGAACTAAGTTTGAGGTTGATTGTCGCGGAGCGACGAGGCGCCGGTATCCTTGCTTGTCGCGTAATTTGGTGGTCGTCCTGCGCCCTTCTGTTTTCGTTCGAGTGCGGCGCGTCGCCGGTAGCTGTCGACGTTGATTTCGAAGATCGTGGCGTGATGGACGAGGCGGTCGACGGCGGCCAGTGTCATGGCGGGATCGGGGAAGACCTTGCCCCATTCGCCGAACGGCTGGTTGGCGGTGATGAGGGTAGAGCGGCGTTCGTAGCGGGCGCTGATGAGCTCGAACAGAACGGAGGTTTCAGCCTGATCCTTGCTGACATAGGCGAGGTCATCGAGGATCAGCAGATGGAAGCGGTCGAGCCGGTTGATGGCAGCCTCGAGCGCGAGTTCGCGGCGTGCGACCTGGAGCTTCTGGACCAGGTCGGAGGTACGGGCGAACAACACGCGCCGGCTATTTTCGACCAGTGCCAAGCCGATGGCGGAGGCGAGATGGGTTTTCCCGCCGCCCGGTCCACCGATGAGGAGCAGATTGGCGCCCTTGTCGATCCAGCTGTCGCCGGCACAGATTGCCATCACATGTGCCTTGGAGATCGTCGGCACCGCCCCGAAGTCGAAGCTGTCGAGGGTTTTCCCGGGCAGCAGCCGCGCTTCGAGGAGATGGCGCTCGACGCGGCGACGGTCGCGTTCGGCGATCTCATGTTCGGCGAGAGCGGCGAGGAAGCGGGCCGCGGGCCAGCCCTCCTTGTCCGCCCGCTCGGCACAGGCTGACCAGCCCTGCTTGATCGCGGGCAGCCGCAGCTCGTTGAGGATCAGGGTGAGCCTGGCGCTGTCGATGCTCTGGGTCATGCCGCTTCTCCCATGTCGCTGCCGAGGAGGGCCTCGTAGGAGATCAGCGGGGTGAGATGGACGATAACGTCGGGCAGTGCCGCGGGATCGGGGGCGAAGCGTTCGCGTAACGCCATCATGTCGGGCAACCGGCCTGCGGCGAGGTCAGCGGCGAGAATGGTGGCGAGTTCGGCCTCGCATCCGCGCTCATGGGCGAGTGCCAGGAGATTGACCATCAGCCGGCAGGCTGGCTTCTCGGGGATCCTGTCGAGCAGCCGGTCAAATGTCTGCCTATAGACCTCGCGAGGGAAGAGCTGGTCGCGGTAGACGAGGTTGAGTAGCGCCATGGGTTTGCGCCGCAGGGCGTGG
Organism: uncultured Alphaproteobacteria bacterium; assembly: GCA_963832575.1. GTDB lineage: Bacteria > Pseudomonadota > Alphaproteobacteria > ATCC43930 > CGMCC-115725 > DATJLY01. The sequence goes on along the minus strand of CAWHUT010000003.1, from coordinate 41,116 downwards.
ATCACATGGCGATAATCGACGACATGACCGTGCCTGCCTTTGGCATCAGCACGCCCGCGCGTCAGTGTCATGAGCGGGGTGCCCCCAACGAACAGATCGAGGCGGTCATCGTAAAGCCGGACCCGCAGCCGGTGCCCGATGAGCCGCGATGGCACCGTGTAGAACACTTTCCTCAGCGTGAAGCCGCCCGAAGAGGTGACGCTGACAAGCGTCTCCTCATGATCACAGGTACGCCGCCCGGGCAGCCGTTGCAGGGCCGGCCGCTCGGCCTCGATCCGTTTGGCCTGCCGAGCGTTCTTGTGGCTCACGATCTCGTCGATGAAGCGGCGATAGGTGGCGAGATCGTCGAAGTCGTTCACGCCGCGCATCAGCAGCGCGTCCTTGACCGCTTTCTTGAGATGGCCGTGCGGGCCTTCGATCGAGCCGTTCTCATGAGCGACACCGCGATTGTTGCGGGTCGGCTCCATCCCGTAATGGGCGCACAGCGCATCGTAGCGCCGGGTCAAATCCTCGCGCGCATCCTTGGTAAGGTTGCGGAACGCGGCCGAGAGGCTGTCGCTGCGATGCTCGAGCGGCGAACCGCCGAGTGCCCACAGCGCGTTCTGCAGCCCCTCGGCGAGCGCCACATAGCTTTCGCCGCCGAGGATCACATGGGCATGCTCGAAGCCCGAGTAGGCGAGCCGAAAGTGATAGAGCCGGTGATCGAGCCGCTCGCCGACGATGGTGACGCCCAGGTCGGCCATGTCGGTAAAATCCGACAGCCCCATCCGGCCGGGCTCATGGACTTGGCGGAAGATCACCTCCTGTTCCGCGCCATGCAACGACCGCCATGAGCGGATGCGGCGCTCCAAGGTCCGTCGGACGCCCGCAGATAGATCAGGATGGCGCCGCTGCATCTCCTCGAAGATTGCGACCGCACGAAGCCCGGGCGCCGCCTTCAGCATCGGCACGACCTCGGTATCGAAGAACTCGGCGAGGGGATCCGGGCGGCGGCGGTCCCGCACCTTCTCCTTGTGGGACGGAAGCCTGCGATCCTGCTCAAAGCGATAACCGGTGGCCGTGCTGATCGATGCTTTCGCCGCCGCCACCGGCGGCGCGTCTGTCTGTCGGTACTTCATGTAGAGCCTCATCTGCTGATCGGTGACATGGCGGCCGGGCAATGGGCGGATCCCTTCGATGAGAAAATCCATCCACATACCCGGTCGGTCGCGATCACCAGACGATCCGGTCCCCCTAACAGGACTTCAGACCGACTTTTCCGAGGCTTGCGCCTCCGGTCGGGCTCCGCCCTCCCTTCAGCACAAGCCTCGGAAAACTCTCTCATCCTGATTGTCGGGCGCTCTCACCTTGATTGTCGCGCGGCACCTTATTCCACGCCTAATCACACCCATGGCCTGGACGAGATCGTCGACAGAGCGGGTCGAGACACCGTGGATGTAGGCTTCCTGGACCACCGCCGCCAACGCCTTCTCGGCCAGGCGACGCGGCTCCAGGAAGGCGGGGAAGTAACTGCCCTTCCTGAGCTTCGGAATGCGCAACTCGACCGTGCCCGCTCTCGTCTCCCAATCGCGATCGCGGTAGCCATTGCGGTGATTGATGCGGCCCGCACTGCGCTCGCCATGGGCAGCGCCGGTCAGGCCCTCAACTTCCAGCTCCATCAGACGCTGCGCGGCAAAGCCGACCATCTCGCGCAGCAACTCGGCATCCGAACTCTTCTCCAGAAGCGCGCGAAGGTTCATCATCTCGTCGGTCATCGTAAGGTCCTCGGTTCGAGTGAAAGGTCTGGCGACCAAACCCTACCGAAGACCCACGATGACCACCGCTGTGGATAAGTAGCCCGCCTCCGCCCAAACTCTGGCGGTCGCTGCGGCGGGCTACTTACCCACAGCTCCTACACCACTCGGCGGGACACGACCCTTTCGTTGCCGCGGCGCCTCGATGCGACAAAAATCCTGCCCAGCGAGCCGGGGATTCCGGCGAATGGCGGTTAATATACGGCCGCTCTCGAAAAATTAGGCGCACTCGGCGCTCGATAAGTCGTCTACGAAAACGGCCAGGGAGACCTTCCTTGCGTGTCCTCTTTGTTTCGTCTGAGATCTACCCTCTCGCGAAAACCGGCGGCCTCGCGGATGTGAGCGCTGCTCTTCCGAAGGCGCTGGCCGCTCTCGGTGTCGAAATACACCTCCTGCTCCCGGGCTATCCCAAGGCCATGGAAGCTGCGGCCAACAAGACGGTCCAGGTCGAACTCGCGGATTTCATGGATGCAGGTCCCATGCGGCTGATCTCCGCGCGCACACCCGACTCAGGCCTGCCGATCTGGCTCGTGGACTGCCCTTCGTTGTTTCGGCGCTCCGGAGGCCCGTACCAGGATGAGGACGGGCAGGACTGGACTGACAGTGCGCAACGTTTCGCATTGTTCAACCACGTGGCTGCGCTTCTTTCGCGCGGCCAGCTCGTGGAGAATTGGGACGCCGACCTTATTCATGCCAACGATTGGCCGACGGGCCTGGTGCCAGCGATCTTAACCGGAAGTCCCGCTCCAAGGCCGGCGACGGTCTTCACGATACACAACCTTGCCTACCAAGGTCTCTTCCCTGCCGCCCTCTTTCCCCAACTCGGCCTTCCTGACGACGTCTTCAGCCCGGATGGGCTGGAGTTCCATGGCAATATCTCATTTCTGAAAGCCGGCATCTACTACAGCGACCGCCTGACGACGGTCAGCCCCACATATGCGCGAGAGATTCTCACTGCCGAATATGGCTGTGGACTGGAAGGACTGCTGCAGCGTCGCGAACAAGATCTCGTCGGTATTCTCAACGGAGCAGATTACCAGATCTGGGATCCTGCGACCGATGTCAATCTCCCGTGCAATTTCAGTTTGGAGGACATTGCCGGCAAGCGAGCTTGTAAAACTGCGCTGCAACAGGAATTTGGCCTCAGGGTCGACGTGGAAGCGGTGCTCGTCGTCTATATTAGCCGGATCACGGAACAGAAGATGGCAGACGTGGTCGCCAATGCACTGCCGGAGATCATCGGGAACGGAGCCCTGTTCGTGCTATTGGGAGATGGAGAACGGCACCTAGAGAAGCAGTTCGCGCTGGCGGCCCAACGCTACCCGGGCCGGATCGCAGTCCACATCGGCTACGAAGAGCGGCTTGCACACCGGCTCATGGCTGGTGGCGATATCTTGCTTCAGCCCGCCCGGTACGAGCCTTGCGGGCTGACGCAGATTTATGCGATGCACTATGGCACTGTACCTATTGTGAGAAACACAGGCGGGCTCCACGATACTGTCATGGACGCGACCCACGACTCGCTTAGTCGCGGGACCGCAACGGGGTTCGCATTCGAGGGCGCGATTGGCACCGACATGGTTCGCTGCTTGGAACGGGCGCTGGCGCTTTATAGGCAGCCTTCGGTCTGGCGGAAGGTGCAGCGGCAGGCAATGGCTCAGTATTTTGGCTGGGCGGAGCCAGCACGTCGCTATCTCGCGCTCTACCACAGCCTTGTGCCACAGGCAGTCGTGACATCGAAGCCTATCGCGGACGATGCATAGTCGAAAGGGCTTTTGCATAGAATAGGAAGGAGACCCGCGTGCCATCTCTTACCCGGCGTGGCGCGATCATTTCTGCGGCAGAATAGCGTTTAAGCTATCTGCGGCTCGGCTGCGTCCTGCGCCCGTTCTCGCGGCGATAGTCGCGCGTTCCACTCATGACAGGACGCGACACAGAACTGCGCCCAGCGCCGCCGTCATCTATTCATGATCACGAGGACCACGGCGAGGAGGATGAGGACGGCAATCAGCAGGGCCGCGGTCATGGGTTCACCTTCAACCTACGGCGTAATGCGTCCCGTGCAAGCCGATGACGGCTGTTGCCAGCGCGACGCCCAATCGCTTCATGGTTTCTCCTCTTTCCGCCCTCATCACTATACCGTATCGACGGCGCGGCAAGGTGAGCGACCGCCATGGGAACTTTGGCGGAACGAGCCACCACAGCAGCAGCGCCTAGATGCAGACGCCGATATAGAGTACGGCGAACACTTATAGAGGGAGAGGCCAAAAGATGATCCGGTTGATCCATCTCTGGATCAGCGGCTCATCGGAGGCGACTCGAACTCGCGCGCGCGAGGAGGTCGCTTTCCCAGATCGTAAGGAAAGCAAGCCCGCCAGAGGACGGCCTGAAGCGCGACGATGCCGAGAGCACCAAGGTGCAAGGCGCGCCACCAAAAGACGCGGACAAACGCTCATGCGCGCCAAGCTCCGAGAGGGGGTTTCGACCAGGCCGAACACGTTGAAGGCAATCACGCCCACGTGGACCCAGAGAATTGCGGCGGCTGCGGCGGTAAGCAGCTTCCTGAGCTTATCCATTTGGTTGAGCTCGAGCGTGATCGCCAAGTCGATGATCCGGTCGAGATTGAAACGGGCCTGACCTCCGCCCAGGTAGCGGCCGCCCTCGATGCGCCACAAACGCTAGCACGGCCCCATTGAGAGCTAGCTGCTTCTCCAACTAGTCAGGATCATCGCGCCGCTTCATAGGCGAGGAACCGCCGCCGCTGTCCATGCCACTCCACCGCAAACGGCTGCATCAGTACCGCCAGCGTCATCTCCGCCGGCTGCCGCCCATCCAAAATCGCCTCAACGATTTCCGGCGCGAGCAGCGTCAAGCGCAGGATGCGGCTGACATAGGACAAGTTGATCTTCTCGGCCTCAGCGATTTCACCGACGGTTCCATAGGCGCCGGTCTCCAGCAGCTTCCGCCACCGGAACGCCCGAGCGATCGCCTTCACCATCGCGTTGTCGACGCGCCGCCGCGGCGGTGCCCAGGAGCCGCCATCGGGCGCGATGACGAGCCTCCGCCCGCCGCGCTTCCGAAACGTCATGGGCACCCGGACCGTCAGCGTCTGTTCGCCCCCTTCGTGGCCGTCATGGGGCTGCTCATGCGGCGCTCCGGGCTTCAGCGCAAGCTGGCTTCCTGGCCACGAAACCAGTCGGTTGGGACGCGACCTGGGACCCGCGGCTCGAATTCATCCCCCGCAAGAGCGAAGGTGCGCAATCTACTGGCTCTAAGGGACATGCACGAGTTTGTCGTGCTTCTTGGCGATCTCGATCCAGTATTCGCAGTCGGTTGCGCAGCCGCGATGACTGCAAACGGGCCTACGCGAGCGGCGCGGCAACCCCGATTGGGCGACTGTTTCTGATCCGCGCCTTCGGGCGGGACGCCTTCGAGATAGCGGGCGGAGCCGAAGGCGCCGGTCCGCGGCTGAAGCCGGCATCGATCTTCACCGCCGCGCCTGGCGCGGTGTAGTCTTGTCGGACGTGTCGCGACGCGGGAGGAACGACGATGGCTTCGACGTCCGGCAACCGGCGGATGAGCCGCGTGGAGGTGATCGAGCGGGCGCGCGGCATCGCCGCCGCGGTGGCGCCCCAGGTGGAGCAGGCCGAGAAGCTGCGCCGCCTGCCGCCCGAGAACGTCGCGGCGATCATGCAATCAGGGCTCATGCCGATGATGCGGCCCCAGCGGTTCGGCGGCTTCGGCGGCGACTGGATCGATCTCCTCAACGCCTGCGCCGAGGTGGGCCGGGTGTGCGGCTCGACAAGCTGGTGCCTCTCGTTCCTGCTGCACCATCAATGGATCTTCGCCTATTTCCCGGACGCGGCGCAGAAACTGGTGTTCGGCGCGGCGCCCGATCCGAAATTCGTGGTGTCCTTCGCGCCGGTCGGCAAGGTGCACGCCGTCACCGGCGGCTTCGAAGTGAGCGGCGAATGGCCATGGGGCTCGGGCGGCGATCACTGCGACTGGGGCATGGTGATCGCCTTGGTGCCGCCCGGCGCCGACGGCGGCCCGCCGCACGCGCGGTTCTTCCTGCTCCAGCCCGGCCAGTTCCGCATGCGCGACGTATGGTACAGCGTCGGTCTCAAGGGCTCCGGCTCCAACAACATCGTCGTCGATCCACTGTTCGTGCCGGCCGAGTTCACGCTCGATTTGCAGCAGGCGAGAGACGGTACGGCGCCGGGCTGCAGTCTCGATGACGGCGTCATCTTCCGCTCGCCGCTGACCGCACAGGCCTGGGTCGGCATCGTGTCGCCGCTCCTGGGCGTGGCGCGCGGCGCGTGCGACGCTTTCATCGGCTATACGCGGACCAAGGTCTCCACGTTCGGCGACAAGTCGGCCGAGGGCGTGCCGACGCAGATGGCGATCGGTGAAGCCTTGGCCGACCTCGATGCCGCCTTCGCGCTCGCCGAGCGCATCAATGAGAACCTGTTCGCCGAGCAACCGGTGATGCTCGAGCATCGCGTGCGCTATCGGCGGAACGCCGCCTTGGCGGCACGGCTCGCGCTCCGCGCCATCGATCGATTGTTCGATCTCGCGGGCGCGCAGGGTTTGACCGAAACCGGCGCGCTGCAGCGTCACTGGCGCGACGCGCACGCGATCGCGCATCATTACGCCTTGGGCGGCGTCGGCTTCCAGAATGCGGGCCGCCTTGCGTTGGGACTCGGCATGGCCCCCGGCGACGCGCTCTACTGAGCCTTAGCCGCCGCAGCAGGGGGCAAGCGTGTTGGCTAGATCGAGCGGCGTCTGCGCTCGAGCTCGAGGTTGGCCGCCCGCATACCGCGCCGCAATGACCTATCCGTTGGGTGCGAAGGATTGCCACCCGACTGCCTACTACAGAGCGGAAATAGGCGGGACGCGATAAGCGATTCTTGGAGCAGAAAATGCCGATAAATCGTAAGCGTCGTCCTCAAGCCACGTTTCTGAGCTCGGGCTTTGGGGCGTATGCCCAGGGTAGGAGTTCGTCGACGCGGTTTTGCGGATGGCCATTGACGATGCGCGTGATGACGTCGGCGAGATAACGTTGGGTTTCGACGCGGTTGAGCTTACAGGTTTCGACCAGCGAGGCGATGGTGGCCCAATGGTCCGCGCCGTTGTCGGAACCGGCGAAGAGTGCGTTCTTACGGGTCAGAGCCAAAGGCCTGATTGCGCGCTCGACGACATTGTTGTCGATTTCGACACGACCGTCGTCGAGGAACAGGCACAACCCATTCCATCGCGAGAGAGCATAGCGGATCGCCTCGGCGAGCTTGGTCTTCTGGCTGATCAACGCGAGCTTCTCGCGCAGCCAAGGCTCGAATGCCGCGACCAGAGGCCGGCTGTGCTGTTGGCGGAAGGCGCAGCGGTCCTCGGCAGTTTGGCCGCGAATGTCACTCTCGATTTGATAGATCGCGGCGATGCGCGCCAGCGCTTCGGTAGCGATCGGCGCCGGACCCGATTGGGCGAGCTCGTAGAAACGGCGACGCACGTGGCTCCAGCAGAAGGCCAGCTGTACCGCATTCCGCCGGGCCAGCACCTTGTAGCCGCCATAGCCGTCGACCTGCAGCACGCCGCTAAAGCCGGCAAGATGGGCGATCGGCCGCTCGGCCTTGCGGTCGGGCGCATAGAGGTAGACCACTCCCGGCGGATCGCTACCGCCCCATGGTCGATCGTCCCGTACATAGGCGAAGAGCTGTCCGGTCTTGGTGCGCCCGCGTCCGGGATCGAGCACCGGCGCGGTCGTTTCGTCGGCAAAGAGCCTGGGGGACGACTTCAATCGATCGAACAGACGTTCCTGAATTGGCCGTAAGAGGAAGGCCGCGCGTCCGACCCAATCAGCCAGGGTCGAGCGATCCAGATCGACGCCCTGACGACCGTAGATCTGCGCCTGGCGATAAAGCGGGAGATGATCGGCGAACTTGGAGACGAGGACCTGGGCCACCGTCGCTTCGGTGGGCAGGCCACCGTCGATCAGCCGCGCCGGTGCCGGTGCCTGGATCATGATGTCCTGGCAGACGCGACAGCCATACTTCGGACGCCGCACCACAAGCACCCGGAACTGGGCTGGTATGATGTCGAGGCGTTCGGCGACGTCCTCGCCGATGCGATGCAGCATCCCCGAGCAGCACGGGCATATCGTGCTCGCCACGTCGACCACCGTCTCGATCCGCGGCAGATGGGCCGGCAGCGCGCCGCGGTTGGCGCGGCGCTTGGCAACGCGCGCTTTCCGCTCGGCCAGAATCTTCTCCTCGCTCTCGGCGTGACCCGCGGCTTCGACCTGTTCCGCCTCTTCGAGAGCGAGTTGCAACTGATCCTCGGGCAGGCTTTCGGCACGCCGTCCGAAGCGGTGTCGCTGCAGCTCCTTGATGATCTGGCGCAACCGATCGCTCTCGGCGCGCTCGGCCAGCAACATCGCTTTGAGCTGGTCGGCATCGTCCGGCAGGGCTTCGCTGGGCTTCGTCACACAGCGATGGAATCATAATCGCCGAGAACTTGCGACCATTTTAACGACGATTGCGAGTGCTCTCTTCGATCAGCTCGGCGCCACCGGTACGACGGTCCGCTCCGGCTCATGAACGCGCCGCCAATCGAGGCCTTCGAACAAGGCCGAGAACTGGGCTGCGCTCAGTCGCATCACCCCATCCTGAATCTTCGGCCAGCGGAACTCGCTGCCCTCCAGTCGCTTCGCGACCAGCACCACGCCGGTGCCGTCCCAGAAGACCAACTTGATCCGGTCCGTCCGCTTCGCACGGAACACGTAGATCACGCCAGAGAACGGATCGTCGTGGATCACCTCCCGCACCAGCGCGGCCAGACCTTCGGCGCCTTTGCGGAAGTCCACCGGCTTTGTCGCCACCATCACCCGGACCGCGCCGCTCGGGCCGATCACGACCTCACCTTCAACGCACGGATGACGGCAGCCACGGTCGACGCTTGTGCGCCGGGGCCAATCCGAACGACCACGCCATCGATCTCGAGCTCGATCGATGGCGCCGCCGCCGATCGCCTTCGGCGAGAGGGCTTCGTTACCGCTGGCGCGGGAACCTCCGCGACCGCCGGAACGAACGCCGGCCTTTCAGGTGTGCGCGTCCCGCGCGCCAGTCGACGCCAGGTGAAGAGTTGCTGCGGCGTCAGCCCGTGCCGGCGCGCTACGGAGCAAACAGTCTCGCCATCGACATAGCTCTCGGCGATGATCGTCGCCTTCTCTTCCGCCGACCAGTTCCGACGCCGTCCCGCGCCCGTGAACACCTCGATGCGCCGCACCGGCTCCGGCATATGTTTAGGCTCTGAAATCGACATGTGTCGGAACCCCCAACCGGCTCCGAGCATCAACCCTCAAGCGTCAAATCAAAAGGTGGCGGGCGAACAGCGCTTACGATAAATCCAGGCTCTTTGCCACCAAACGTTACGTGGCGGGATGACGCGACTTATCGCAGCGCTGATCCGCGCGTTACGTGGCTTTGGCCGCGAGACCTGTAATCTCCAACGAGATTGCTCGGAGAAGTTCGCGCGCCTCCGCGTCATAGGCTTGCCCGTCGGCGCGCGCCTCGCGCAGGCCGTTGAAGTAGAGGCCACTCCTTCCTTCCAGGAACGGCGACAGGGCAAGGTTGAGGATCGCCTCGGCGCCTTCCTCGACGCTGCTCGAAGGCTTGACGCCCGCGCGCCGGACCATCGCTGTGTTCATGTAGGTTGCCGGATGCAGGCAATTGACAATTATGCCGCTGCCTTCGAGCTCATGGGCGAGATCGATCGTGAAGAGGATCTGCGCCAGCTTGCTTTGGCAGTACGCCCGCCCGCCGCTGTAGCCGCGCGTCAGCATTATATCGGTGAAGTCGATCGACTGCTGTCTGCAACACGATCACCGATCCGAACAATGTCAGGAATTGCGCCGCCTCCGCCGGACCCAGCCGTGCCTCGATCCCATCGACTATCTGCGTTGACGCGACGATGGCGAGGTTCAGGCTGCGGGCAATGCCAAGAATGAGCGCATCCTGCCGCGTCGTCACTTCCTGCGCCTCGTCCATGACCAGCACCACGGGCGTTTCGCCCGCGGCCATGCCGCGGTCGGCGCGGTCGCGGATCGCGGCGAAGATGCGCGCCTTGAGCAACGCCATGACCACCGGACCGGCTTCGACGCGCCGACGCTTGACGATGAAGCCCGGTTGCGCGTGAGGGTGCAGGAAAGCGTGTCGGAAATCCTCGACGCGGCGCTTCCGCGGGCAGTGGTCGTACCACTGCGCGAGCCGTAAGATATTTAGCTAGCAACGCCCAGGAGCACACATTCTGTTCGCTTATCATTTTCCTGTGGTTTGCTTACACCTCGGCGGATCGGTCATGCCCGCAGCCAAGAGACCGCCGCCGTTGATAACGCAGGCGTACGTAGCGCCGTCGATAGTGTGAGCGGTGTAATAGGTATTCGTTTGATCAGAGTACCTATTCGTGATCGTGAGTTGGTCGGGCCGGGCACCAATGACTCCCGCAGTGTTCGAGATGATTCGATCATCGGAAAGCATCTCCGCTTGGCAGGCGGAAAGAAGCAAGACCGAGGCCAGTAACTTGGCAAACGTGATAGGCTTAAACATGATTGTCTCCTACCGTTTATGAATTCAATCGCTCCCGGTCGTCGGGAATGCCCATGATCGTGGGTTGGCAACCGCGCAGCGGATCAAGGCGACTATGGCCGCGCCCTTTGTCTCAATCCCGTTCGCGGCATCGATCGCCGCGCGCTCGGCGCCGTCGCGTTGCCCATGATGGATTTAACTCTAGCGCAGAAGGTGAGGCCATAGGCCGACGATTCCCACGACGATGAGATAGACTGCCACGATGTAATTCAAGAGCCGCGGCACGAGGAAAATAAGTATTCCCGCAATGAGTGCCACGATCGGCTGCAGAATCAAGATGTTCGTCGTCATGGGTTGGCTCCTATCCTATCCCAGCGAGGCGTACTTTCCACCTGACGTGCTTCCCGACTTTCATCCGGTTGGTGCCAAAGTCCCGGGTTGAGTTGAACCTGTTTTGATGGCCGACGCAACGGGACAGGCTGCTCCCGCGATTTGAGGGCTCCGCGGCCTGTCCCGTTGCGAACTCGATGCTTGCAGGCAAGTCGCGTATGCCAGCTGCGTGAGCCAACCATCGCGCGGGTCGAGCAAGACTACTTTCAGCGATAGACGAGAACGGGGATTTTGGAGCATGCTAGCACCTTGATTGTCTCACTGCCGAGAACCAAAGCTGATACGCCGCGCCGTCCATGCGACGCCATCAGGATCAGATCACATTCCGTGGCTGTGGCAATATCAACGATTGCCTTGTAGGGATGCTCGTCCTCCACATGGAATGTCGCGCAAATGAGGCCCGCCGCCTTTGCTGCGTTTTCGACGGCACCCAGCGTCTTCGCGGCGTGAGCACCCATGCGCTTCTTGTACGATGCCGGCGTATCCTCGATCATCGCTGTGTCGATCGTTACGATGTGGAATGGCTCCGAGACGATCAATGCCGTGATCTTGGCGCTGATCTCCTTCGTAAACGCGATGCCGTGCTGGACAGCCTTGTCTGCGAGAGCTGAACCATCGGCTGGGATGAGAATATGTCGGTACATTTTCGTGCTGCCTTTAGGCCGTGGCCTTAAGTGTGGCTGTCGTTGCCCGCCGAGAAAGGATGGTCTAAGGCGCCAACAGCCCCACAGCCGCTCCACCTATTCCTCACTGTTTCCGACACTGCGTTCCGTCTCAGCGACCAATAACTCCAAGTACCATGCAAGGCTCAGCCGCAACTGACGCTCCTCGTCAGATCGGCTGAGAATAGCCCACTCCCGATACCACGCCGCTTGTGCACGCAGCTTTTGCGCCCTTGTGCGTCCCTGATTTTCGGCTTCCGTGCGAGGCTGGTGAGGCAACAGTCCTACCTATTCTCCTGCTTTTCGATCTCGTCAGCTTCCTGCTCGTCGATTTCAGCCAACAGCCAATACAATTCAGCCACCTCCTTATCATCGGCGTCGTCGGCCAAGCGCCGGTATCTCACTGTGCGGTCACGCAGGAAACTCATCCGCCATCGGCTCCTCCTGACGAGCGCATATTACAGAGCGGCTACGAAGAGGGCGCGTTGATCTGGATCAAGCTAGGGTCGGTCCTGCCTGTCACTTGCTATGGACGCTCTTTGTCGCTAGCTTCGAGCTTTCCAAAACAAACAACTGCGCGATAAGCAGGCCGAGACGATTCCGGAATTCACGACCGCAGAATTGCGTGAGGAATCGCGTCGGCTCAGGGAGGCCGCGAAAAAGGAACTGAACTTCGAAATCAAGAGGCGGCTGGCCTCGCGCGCGCTTGAACTGGCCATTCGAGCGGAGCAATTGGAACGCAAATCTCGTGGCGGACCTGATTAAGATCAACCGCGCCCCGGTCCTAACCCTGTGGGCCGCCGTGGTCGCAGAACGTCTCGGCTTCGATTGGGACGAGGCGCTGACGCTTGGGCGCGCGGTCGCCGGTCTCAATGCCTACAGCAAGGGCGTGAGGCTGGGGCTTTATGAACCCACACCCGAAGCGGAGCGCGAGCGCCGTCGCAAGGACAAGCATGGCGCCGAGGTTCAGGTCGATTTGTTACATCGTGCGGTGCCGGCCGTACAGACAACAACGGGAGTGCGGGCGCTGAGCAAGGATCGCCCGATCACGCCCGCCAGCGTGCAGCGCTATCTCGCAGGCAAGTTTGGTGATCGGTTGGATGATGCGCGCAAGGCTATGGAGCGGCTTGCGCGTTCAATGCCGGCGCGCGATTTGGCGATGAAAGCCTATGCGCTTTATGAGCAATTCCGGCCCGATATACCGGCAGGCGTGCGCGGATGGGGCGCGGCTGGTGATCTGGACCTTGATCGCGTTGTCCGCGTCGGGAAGTGAAAATCCGATTTCGGGTGTCCGGCCGAACAGGCTTGCAAGCCAGCCCTACGCGAGAATGATTCGCCATCCGACTTCATTGAGCGAGGACGGCCATGAGTAAAAACATCGTCTTCTGCGCCGATGGAACGTGGAATGGCCCCGGTGAGCCGGACGGTGATGACAAAACCGCCGATGCGACCAACGTGTTCAAGCTCTTCCTAAATCTGGATGGCGTCAACACGCCGGGCACCTATCTGCTGGAAAAGGAGCAGGAGCGCACTTTAGCAGGCGGAGATGGTGCCTTGCGGCAGATCGCCAAGTATCTGCACGGGGTGGGCGATTCCGACAATTTTCTCGTCAAACTCCTCGGTGGTTCGCTTGGCGCAGGTCTCATCACGCAAATCGTGCGTGGTTATCTGCAGCAGCGACGCCGAGGAAAAGAACACAGCCCCATCGGTGATACCGCCTTGGCGTTATGCCGCCTCGCGCACCGTGGCTCCGCCGCGCGGGCGGGGCGGCTTGTGGTAGATGCCGTCTTTCATGATCATCAGGATGCGGTCGTGATTCTGGAACAGAGTCACGTCCTGGAGCGGGTCGCCGTCGACCAGGATGATGTCGGCGAGGAAACCGTCGCGAACTTGGCCGAGTTCATCGCCCCTGAGCATGAGCGCGCCGCCGAGCTTGGTGGCGGCGGTTAAAATCTCCTTGGGTGTGTAGCCGAAAAGCTTCTGAAACAGCTCGAAATCACGGGCGTTGCTGCCGATGGGCGTCCAGGCGAAGCCGTAGTCGCCGCCCGGCAGCACCCGTATCCCACGTTTGCGCATCTTCTGATAGACGGTGCAATAGCGTTCGAGCGAGGCAAAGGTGCCGCGCTGCTCGGCCTTCTCGCGGGTGATGCCCCAGGGCTCGGCGTCGTGGGCGGTGGCGTACACGATGCCAACCGCCGGCGCGACGAAGACCTCGTCCTTCCTCGCCTCAAGCTCATCGAGTGTTTCGTCATCCGCGTAGGAGCAGTGATAGATGACGCGGAAACCATGTCGCAGCGCCATCTGCACGGCGCGCGCGGCCTGGGCGTGGCAGCACAAATCCAGCCCCCATTCGCGTGCCTGGTCGGCCAGCGCGGCGACTTCCTCGTCGGAGTACCCGATGGCGGCCGAGAAGCCCATGCGGCCCGAGGCATTGTCGCCCGAGAGATTGACCTTCACGTTCTCGACCCCTTCGCGGGCGAGGAGCCGCACCACTTTACGCAACTCCAGCGGGCCGTCGGCGATTAGCTCGGTGCAATGATGGTCGAGATGGAGCTGGCGAACGTCGCCGAAGCCCCCGGTGGCCGTGATCTCCGGCGAAGCGGCGCGGAGACGGGGGCCGGGTATGCGGCCGGCATTGATCTCGTTACGGATGACGACGTCGAGCCTCAGCTTTGCCGACGACGCCGAATAGGCGCTGGTGAAGCCGGCGTCGAGCAGCCGTTTTGCATTGTATGCGGTGATAAGCGTATTCTCTTCGGGCGGCACCCGGCCCATCTCCTCAAGCGTTGCGCAATGCGGAAAGGAGAGGTGCGCGTGCGCCTCGACCAGCCCAGGCATCAAGGTCGCGCCGCCGCCGTCGACGATATCGGTGCCGCCGCGGTCGATCGCGTCGCCGCCTCGGGCGACAGTCTTGATGCGATTGCCCTGCACCAGAACCTCACCCGGAAATGCGTCGCCTTCGCCGGCGAAGATCGAGACGTTGGTGAAGAGAGTGGGCGGCATGAGCACTCCTCCGATCGCGTTATTCTGGCGCGGCGAGACTACGATTATACCGCTCGATCCGCCTTGCCGACAGGGCCGAGGCGGCTCATCCTCCTCTTACCGACTGTTCCCACGTCGCTGATAAAACGAGTCTCGATAGCGAAGCAGGAGCGCAGCGAATGGAGATAGATGATTCAGCCCGCCTATTCGCGCTCGAGATTCTCATAGCCAACCTCATCGCCGAGCGACTGCGTGACACGCAGGACCCGGTGGAAGCATCCGGGAAGGCGTTGGAAATGATCTTGGGTCAGATCGCAGCGCTTCCGCTATCCGGCCCGGACGCGGGAATGCACAACATCATTCGCACGCGGATCGGTGATGCGGCGGCGGCGGTCATGAAGATGGCTTTGGAGCGAGCGGCGGCGTAGCAGGGTCGCGCAGCATGGCGTTCTTCACCTTTCCGGAAGATGCCCGATTGAATGCGGATATCGAATCGGTCGAGTTCGGCGTCTCGGTCGGAGAGTATGAGGGAATCGTCCGTGTTCCGCGCCTCGTCTTTCGGCGTCTTCTGGGGCAATCGGTTTCGCCGGAAAAGTGTCTTGAGGCCTACCATCTGCATCGCACGCGCTTTGAGCGGGCAGTCGAGGCCAAGATTCGGCGCAGAGAGCTTTCTGAGGATGGTAACCTTGACCTTACAGGGAGGGACCTTCGGAGCGAAACCGATGGCGGAACTCGGCGCTAGCGGCGCGGCAATGCGGCAGCGGGTCAAGCCGCTATGGCTAATTCGCAGAACAAGCTGTCATTCGACCGCGGCGGCGATCGAGTGTAGTATTGTGCACGCAATTACGGAGTTCTGCAGAAATGCCAAAGGGACACTTTCCCAAGGGGCTCGACGGCCGGCAGCGCGATGCGGACGGCGAGATCCGCAAGAAACGTAGCGATACCCTCGTGAGCACGTTGCGGAAGGAATACGGACCGGGGTTCGCCAAAGGATACCGAGCGAATACGAAACTCGGGACCGTGCTGAAGCGCGAGGGGGTCGAGACGCTCGACCAGCTGCTCAAGAAACGGTGAGTCTCGAACTGGTGGTGCGTCGCGGCGGACGAAGGACTAAACGTTCGTTACAACGACATGTCTGCACCAAGGACAGCACCGCTTGTCCGTCAATTGGGCCCATTGAGGTGGCATAGCTTTGCGAATCTCTGATCTTCCTCAACCCGTCACCGCAGCGAAGTCGCACTGGTTGCCGGGTGATCGCTCTTTGGACTTCACTCCCACGGATGGGTCTACCAACGCACGCGCGGCGTGTGCCAGCGCTGTTGTGCGTCAAGCGCACGAAGGTTACGTCCTTGACTACATAACACGTACCATTGAAAGGCCGAACGCCGGGTTCGAGAGTGACCCCCAATACATTCGGGATTTGGAGCAACACGCGCCGGTCGCGGGTCGGCTGATTGCGGTACATCGTCTCCGGCCGGGCAGTGCCAGATCGCAGCGTGAGATCATGGGCGATACGGCGTTCGAACGAATGCAAGACATGTGGGCGCGGGATGGGAGTCGCTGTCGGTGGTCTGTGGCTTTCCCTATCGTCGAAAGCTACCATATTGAGAATCCGCCTGATGCTTCCGACGTTCTCGGCCCCGCATCCTACCGGCGGCTCTTTGCGCACCCGGCTACCCTTCTTCGCCCGTTAGCGGATGAAGACCGCGCTAAGCTTGCCGACCTCACGCTGATTCCTCGCCAGGCCACTAACGCATGGATTGCCATTGAGGACGAAACCGCGATGGCGGCGCTGAGCGAGATCCCCGCAAATATTCGGCGGGACATTGATCGAGATCTTGCGATGTCGGTAATGGAAGGGCTAACCAAAGAGCAGCAGATGAGTGTGCGCTTGCGGGCAGCGGGCCTTGCTTACCGATTTGTGCTGAACTCGGCAGAAGGCCGGGAGGTTGACCTGTGATGACTGCAATTTCGATCCGATCGATCGCATTGCCGGTACGGATATCAAGCCTCGCTCTCTTCTCGATGTTCACCATCGGGAACCGCTTGCCGAAGGCGTACGTTACACGAGTTCTACGGACTCCTACTTTAAGTTGCTGTGCCCGACCTGCCATCGGTTAGAGCACGCCCTCATGCGTGTGAAGACAAGCAAGAAATAGTCGAACAATGAGGTGGGAAGGCAAAGACGGAACCGCCGCACGGTGTTGGCGCGCTGAGCGCCACGCGATTACGTGTCGGCCGGTCCGGGCGCCCACCTTTTCGACTGCACACGCGCGGTGCGGTGCTCGGCACCGCATCGTGCGACCAATTTCTGCAACCCTGGGTCTTCCGGGCCTCAGAACAGCCGATTGAAATCGTCCCGCGATTTGTCATGCAGCCGGCGCGCGAACTCGTTTACGTAGAACACGTCGGGCTGGAACCGCTGGGCCGGCAGTCTGATCGTGAATTGAGCCGCGTGCTCGATGAAGCGGACCAGGCATTCCTTGGTAAGCGATGTTACGCGGCCCTTCGGGCTTGGCGAGCGGCGGCCCAGTTCCACGGAAGTAGTTCGTCGATGCGATTGATCGGGTGACCTTCGACGAGGCGCGCGAAGATGTCGGCGAGATAGGCTTGGGGATCGACGCCGTTGAGTTTGCAGGTCTCGATGAGCGAGGCGTAAATCGCCCAATGCTCGCCGCCGCCGTCTGAACCCGCGAACAACGCATTCTTTCGATTTAAGGCGAGCGGACGAATTGCACGTTCGACGACGTTGGAGTCGATCTCGATGTGGCCGTCATCGAGGAAGCGGGATAATCCAACCCAACGCGACAAGGCGTAGCGGAACGCCGCTGCGATTTTGCCCTTTTGGGAGACGACGCCGAGCTTCCCCTCCATCCATGTCTTCAGGGCTTCGACGAGCGGTCTTGTCCTGCCCTGTCGGACGATGCGGCGCTCATCTGCCGACCGGCCGCGAATCTCGGCCTCGATGGCGTAGAGCTCGGCTATGCGCTTGAGCGCCTCGGTGGCGATCGGCGCATCTCCGCTGGCAGCGATCTCGTAGAAAGGCCGGCGGACGTGGCTCCAGCAGAAAGCCAGTTGCACCTGACCGCTTTCGGCGAGAGCGCGATAGCCGGCGTAACCGTCGACCTGTAGGACGCCGCGAAAGCCCTCGAGATGGGCGGCCGGACGCGCGGCCTTGCGGTCCGGCGCGTAGACATAGGCGACCGCGGGCGGCGCGGGCCCGCCCCAAGGTCGGTCGTCACGAGCGTAGGCCCAAAGCTGGCCGGTCTTGGTGCGTCCGCGGCCGGGATCGAGCACCGGCGCCGTCGTCTCGTCGGCAAACAGCTTGGGGGAAGCGCGTAGATCGTCGAGAAGCCGGGCGTGCAACGGGCGCAACCACCAAGCGCCGCGACCGGTCCAATCCGCCAGGGTCGAGCGATCGAGATCAATTCCCTGGCGGGCGTAAATCTGGGCCTGGCGGTAGAGCGGACAGTGATCGGCATACTTGGCGACGATGACGTGCGCGACCAACGCCTCGGTTGGCAGGCCGCCCTCGATCAGCCGCGGCGGAGCCGGCGCCTGCACCACAGTGCCGGGGCAGGTCCGACAGGCGTATTTAGGCCGGCGGATCACCAACACGCGGAACTGGAGCGGGATCACATCCAGCCGCTCGGCAACGTCCTCGCCGATCCGGTGCAGCGCGCCCGCGCAGCACGGACAGGTTCGATCGGCGACGTCGACCACCACGTCGATGCGCGGCAGATGCGCTGGCAGTGCCCCGCGGTTGATCTTACGTCGGCGAAGCAGCCGGCTCTGCTCTTGCGGCGCCGCGCGCTCTTCCTGGGCCTCGGCAGCGGCAAGGCTCTGCTCGAGATCCTCGAGTGCCAACGCCAGCTGATCGGGATCGAGCCGCTCCGAGCGGCGCCCAAAACGGTGGCGTTGCAACGCGATGATGATCGCCCGCAACCGATCGCGCTCGCTCCCAACCTGGGCCATCTCTGCGGCATGCTGGGCGCGCTCGGCGATGAGCAGCGCCCGCAGCGCTTCTGGATCGGTCGGGAGATTGTCGTCGTCGAGCGACACGTCGTTCGGTGTACCGCAACGGCGACGGAACGCCAAACCTTCATGCCGCATCGACGTGAGTCATCGTGTCGCAGGCTACTGCGTCGCTTGTGGAATGCGCACTTCGATCTCTCTGACCCGCGTCCAATCGAGCCCCTCGATCAAAGCCGAGAGCTGCGACGGCGTCAGACGCATCGTGCCGTCCTCGATCCTCGGCCAGCGGAATGTCCCCTGCTCGAGCCGCTTGGCGAACAGGCAAAGCCCGGTCCCATCCCACACGATCAACTTCACTCGGTCGGCGCGTTTGGCGCGAAACACGTAAATCGCCCCGGAAAACGGATCGGCCCCAAGGTGCTCCTTCACCACCGCGACCAGGCCATCCATCCCCTTGCGGAAATCGACAGGCTTCGTCGCGATCAACACCCGGACCCCGCCCGGAATCGCGATCACGCCGACCTCAAGGCACCGAGAACGGCACGCAGCGCACGCTCCTCGACACGGCCGCGCACCGTCAGGCGAACCCCGCTCGGCAATGTAATCTCGATTGTCCCTGCCGGCTTTGATGCGGCACTCTGCCGCTCGCGTGCTGACGGCAGGGTCTCGCCACCGGCATTGGCCATCACGACCGGTACCAGCTCTGGCAAAGTCGAGGCTGCCGCCTGTTGCCCAGATTCACGGCGCCACGTGTACAGAAGCCCACGGCTTATCCCCATGCCGTCGCGCGATCTCGCTCACCTTCGCGCCCGGCAGCATCGCCTCTGCAACAATGCCAGCCTTTTCCTCAGCGCTCCAACGCCGCCGCCGTTCGGGACCTGTTAGAACCTCGGCCCTCATGTTCAGGACGTCCTTAAGTGCGCTCTTAAGGCCGTCCTATCTCAGACGCCTCACGACCGCCACAAGGGCCCCTAAACAGCGCTTACTCCGGCTTCCAGGGCCACGCAGAAAAGCTCGTAAATGTCGCTCTCGCGATCGCCGATGTGGACGCATCGTGCCGGGTCACCGAGAAGCTCCGTGGATTGCTGGACATTTTCCAGCCATCGGATGCTTTCCTTCTTCTCGATGGGGACGCGTGTCGGATTGATCTTCTTCTTGAGCGCGGCGGTGCCTTTGAATTTCTTCCGGGTCCAGAATTTGACGGCCGCCAGCCCAAGTGGCAGCCCTTCGGTCGTCACCGCCAGGCTCGAGTGCATCAGGATGCCGCAAAGCGTGTGCGATCTCAGACGCCCCGCCTTGTCCCGTCCGCTGTTGATGCTCTTGGTTATCCCGATCGCGTCCGTGTTCTCTCTTTGATAGGTAAACTCGGTCGTGTCATGGAGCACAAGGACGACACCATCGGTGGCGACCGTGCGGTCACGCGTCGATTGAAAGTGACCGGCCAGGATGTCCGCCTCGCTGACCCGGTCGTTGGAGAAAAAGCGATAGGCCGCCTTGGTGTTGGCCCAATCTTGGCAGACCAGCGGAATGCTTTGCCCCATGGCGCTCCCGAGCTGCGCCACCAGCTTGCGGAGCCGCTTGTTCAGGCGATCGTCCGCCAAACTGCAGCCAGCGAGCTCGCGATCAAACCATGCGCCGGTTGCTCCGTCCATTGGCACCGCTCCGTCTGCGATTTGGTGCCAGACAAGGAATCACAGCCGATTCCTGTCGCGCAACAACTAGGGTGCTCGCTCAGCGTGCTCGACTAAATGTGGGTAATTGAAAGCCGGTGAGGCCCGCGGCGTTGGTTCGATGAACAGGCCGCCAGAGACCGTACCTGGTCAATCGGGTTTTGGGTATGGAGCCATCAGGCCTGGGTCGGCTTTATAGATCTCGACGAGCTGAGCGAGGTCCTCGACGCCGAGATCGGTGAAGGCCGTTATCGTCTCTTCGCCGGTTCCCCAGACAGTGATGCAGCCGTCTTCCGGGTCCATTTCGATAGAGATATCCTGCAACCAGTCCTCGTTCTCACCGAGCATCTCGGCGACGCGGCCGATCGTAAACACGTGGGTTGCTGTGACCCAGCAGAACTTGGATGATGCGGATATCGGTGCCGCTCTCCAGAAGATGAGTGGCGAAGCTGTGCCGCAGCGTATGCAAGTCACCCGCTTGGCCAAGCCGGCCGCCGCGCGCGCCGACCGGCAGGCGGCATGCAGCACCTGGACGTCGATCAGCTTGCTCTCGTCCCGGCCGGGAAAGAGCCAGTCCTTGGGCCGGGCCAGACGCCAGTAAGTGCGTAGAATGCGGAGCAGCTGCGCCGACAACATGACATAGCGGTCCCTGCCGCCCTTGCTCTGTTCGACCCGGATGACCATCCGGCCGCTGTCGATATCGACGACCTTGAGGCCCACTGCCTCGGACGCACGCAGGCCGGCCGCGTACGCCGTCGTCAGCGCAGCGCGCGTCTTCAGGCTCGGCACCGCTTCGAGAAACCGCACCACTTCGTCGGCGTTCAGCACCACCGGTAGCTTGCGCGGCTCCCGCGCGTAGGGAATCCGCTCCGGGATCTCGCCGTGCTCCAGCGTAACGCCATAGAAGAACCGCAGCGCACAGACCGTCTGGTTCAATCCCGGCCACGATATGCCGGTCGAAACCAGATGGACCTGGAAGGTCCGCACATCCTCCAGACCCAACTGGTCCGGTGGACGACCAAAATATCGGCTGAACTTCGTCACCGCGTGCAGGTAGGATCGTTGCGTCGCCGGCGACAGGTTGCGGACGGTCATGTCCTCGATCATGCGGCGGCGCAGAGGGCTCATCTTGGCCATCGGGGGGCCCCTGTCTCTCGGATTGGGCTTCGACAACCGCAATCCTTGCAGACAGGAGACCCCAACCGTGGACGCTACTCCCGACTCCCGCGCCAGCGGGTTCGTTCAATTCCAAATTGCAAGGATCAACCTTCGATCGCCGCTTTCTTGCAAATTGGATTACTTCAAACCCTCGCTGCGCGCCAGATTGTCAGCGGCTTCGGAATTCTTTACGGCCGGCTCAATGAGGTCGCGCGCTGCGCCCGCACCATCATCTCAGCAGCGCGACCTCACAGAAACCTCCCGATCTACGTCATCTCTCCAACTCGTATCACTTGATGAAAGCGTTCGAATAGAGCTCGTCGATCGGCACCGCCTTATCCACGAGCCCCTGCTTGATGTAGAATTCCTGCAGCTTCTTGAGCCGCGCCGGGTCGATCTCGCCGGGGACCTTCTGACCGCTGTAGACATATTTGTCGTAATAGTCGAAGACCTCCCGGATGCCAGCCTCTTTGCCCTCGTTTTCCGGCGTCGCCTTGACGAAGTCGCGCGTCGCGCCGTCGATGTCGTCCTGGACGTCCTTCATGCCGTGCAGTGCCGCGCGCACCATGTGGCGAATCAGCTCGGGCTTCTCGCCGATCAGTTTGTCGGACGTGACGATGGTGAGCGCCATTGTCTCGAAATAATTGCTGATCGGAATGACGCGGATCTTCACCCGCTTCTCGGAGAGATAGGCGATGTAGTCCGGCAGGCATGCCATCGCGTCGGCCTTCCGGTCGAGGAACAGCGTCCAGATGTTGGAGGGGCCGGCGCCGATAACATTCACGTCGTCCTTGGTCAATCCGAACCGGGCGAGCGCGCCGAGCAGCGCGTAATAGGTGGTGTCCTGGTAGGACAGCACGGTGATGGTCTTGCCCTTGAGGTCGGCCGGACTTTTGATCGGCGAATCCTCGCGCACGATGATCTGCGTGATGCTGCCGCCGCCGATCGCGGCAACCGACTTGATCGGCACGCCGTGCGCCCGCACGATGATCGACGCGTCGCCGATCGCGTCGCCCATTTCGGCATTGCCGACACCGACCTGCTTGGCGACCTCGGCGCCGCCGCCGACGGTCTGGAACCCGACCTCGATCCCCTCCTTGGCGAAATAGCCGCGCGCCTGCGCCAGAACCCAGGGTGCGTAGGTTGCATGGAAGAGCGGCGCAGGGGTAAGGAATGTGACCTTTTCCGCGGCATGTGACGACGTGTCGCCGACCGAGAGCAGCAGAGCCAGCACCAAGTCACGCACAATCTGGTTCATCCACGCACCCCCGTTTCTTGATCCACCCCGAAATTATCAGACCTGATTGCCCCGAGCCAGGGACATCTGCGCGCCATGTCACTCGTCAGTCGGCTGGTTCATCGCGACGTCGTTGCGCCGCTGCTGCCGCAAGCTCTCGCCCTGATGAGCGGAGCGAAGCGCAGTCGAAGGGCGCACGTTCGATTGTTTGGTGTCCGGCGATCTGGTACGGTGGATTGATGACCGATCGGGTTCCCGGCGGCGATGTCGTCGCCGCGTTCCTCGAAGAATGCGCCGTCGAGACCGTGTTCGGCGTGAGCAGCATCCACAACCTGCCGATGCTGGATGCGATCGGCCGGCGCAATCACATTCGTTTCGTTCCGACCCGTGGCGAGGCAGGGGCTGTCAATATGGCGGATGCCTATGCGCGGGTTCGCGGCACGCTTGGCGTCGCCATCACCAGCACCGGACCCGGCGCGGCGGCCGCTGCCGGCGCCTTGCTCGAGGCGTGGAGCGCGGGCACGCCGCTCCTCCATCTCACCGGGCAAATCGATCTGCCGTTTCTTGACCGCCACCGAGCCTACAACCATGAGGCCAAGGACCAGCTCGCGATGCTCGCCAGCCTCTCCAAGGCGGCGTTGCGCGTCTGGTCGCCGGAGACTCTGGCCGGCGCGCTGCAACGGGCGGCCGAGATCGCGCTGACGCCGCCGATGGGGCCGGTGAGCGTCGAGATTCCGATCGACGTGCAGAAGGCGCCGACCGCGATGCCGGCGGACCTCCGGCCCAATCAGGTCCGGCCGCCGATCGCCGACGAGGCCGCGCTCGTCGCCATCGCCGATCTCGCGGCGCGGGCGCGCCGGCCGCTGCTCTGGCTCGGCGGCGGCGCACGTCATGCCGGCCCGGCGGTGCGCCGGCTCGCCGAGATCGGGTTCGGCGTGGTCACCAGCATCAACGGGCGGGGTGTGCTGCCGGAGGACCATCCGGCAACGCTCGGCGCCTTCAGCTCCGGACCGGCGATGGACGGCTTCTATCGCACCTGCGATTTCCTGCTTATTGCCGGCTCGCGGCTGCGCGGCAACGAGACGCGCAACTACACGATGACCCTGCCCGCGCCGCGCGCCCAGATCGACGCCAACCCAGAAGCAAGGGGCCGCGCCTATCCAGTGGATCGGTTCGCGACCGGCGATGCCGCGGATGGATTGGCGCGCCTCGCGCGGATGCTCGAGGGGCGCCTCGCGGCGGACCCGCTCTTCATCGAGCATTTGCAGCAGATGAGACGCGCGGCGCGGGCGCAGATGGCAGCCGAGATCGGACCCTACGGCGCGATATCCGACGCACTCCGCGCCGCGATGCCGCGCGATGCGGTCTGGGTGCGCGACGTGACGATCGGTAACACCACCTGGGGCAACCGCTATCTGGCACTTTACGCGCCGGGCTGCTCGGCGCATGCGGCGGCGGGCGGCATCGGGCAGGGCGTGCCGATGGGGATCGGCGCCTGGTTCGCGGCTGCCGGTGCGCGCAAGGTGGTGGTGCTGTGCGGCGACGGCGGGCTTTTCGTCAATGTCGGCGAGCTCGCCACCGCGGTCCAGGAGCGCGCCAACATCGTCATCGTGGTGATGAACGATCGCGGCTACGGCGTGGTGCGCAACATCCAGGACCACAGTTACGGCGGGCGCCACTATTTCGCCAACCTCGATGCGCCCGATATCGAGGCTTTCGCCAAGGCGATGGGTTTGCATTTCGCGCGCGTGCGCCGCATCGAGCATTTCGCCGGCGCGATCGAAGCCGCGCTCGCCGTGCCCATCCCCGCCATGGTCGAGGTCGATATGGACGCGATCGGGCCTTATCCGGTGCCGTTCGGCGGCCCACCCGCCGGCGCAAGGCCGGTTGCGCCGTAGGGTGCTTAGGGTGCCCGTGGGGGTGTGCCCGCGGGGGGAGGGTCGGCGAGGGATGTTGCGGCTTCGTCCGTGGGTAGAGTAGCATGCCGCGAGACGGAGGAGAGATCTGGCATGGTCGAGAGAGCGCCATTCCTGCGCACCGCCTTTGGCGCCTACTACCATCGCGACATTCCGGAAGAGGACAAGGAGCTCACCCACGTCGGCCCGGGCACGCCGGGGGGCGAGTATTTCCGGCGCTTCTGGCATCCGGTGGAATTCTCCTCCGAGCTCGGCGACCTGCCGCGCCGCATCAAGATCCTCGACGAGGAGTTGGTGGTATTCCGCGACCGCAGCGGGCACGTCGGGCTGCTGCAGCTTCATTGCTGCCATCGCGGCTCGTCGCTGGAGTTCGGCCAGATTTCTCAGCGCGGCATCACGTGCTGCTATCACGGCTGGCACTTCGACATCGACGGCAAGATCCTCGACACGCCGGGCGAGCCGGCGGACAGCACCCTCAAGGACCGGCTCTATCAGGGGGCCTATCCGACGCAGGAATATGGCGGCCTGGTTTTCGCCTATCTCGGACCGCCGGACAAGAAGCCGCCTCTGCCGATCTACGACACGTATGTCCTGCCAAAATACAAGCTGGTCCCGACTGTCAAGAACATCCTTCCCTGCAACTGGCTGCAGGCGAAGGAGAACAGCATGGACCCGGTGCATACCGCCTTCCTGCACACGCTGGTCGCCGGCGTGCAGTTCACCGAATTGTTCGGCGATGTGGGCTCGCTCGACTGGATCGAGACGCCGGTGGGCATGGCCTACATCCACACCCGCCGCGTCGGCGACAATGTCTGGGTGCACATGAACGACTACATGCCGCCCAACATCCACCAGTTCCCGCCGACGTGGGAGGACGGCAAGAACGAGATGGTTTTCGGCCGGCCGATGATCACGCTGTGGAACGTGCCGATCGACAACACGACGACGATGAATATCGGCTTCCGCCACATCAAGGAGCAGATGAGCGAGCACGAGCGCCGGCGGCTGGCGCAGCAGAAGAAGAACTCGCTCGAGAATGACGGCTTCGGCCAGAACGGCAATCGGCCCTACGAGGAGCGCCAGCGCGTCCCCGGCGACTACGATGCCCAGGTGAGCCAGCGGCCGATCGCGGTCCATGGGCTGGAGCATCTGGGCGCGACCGATCGCGGCGTCACCATGCTGCGCCGGATCGTGCGCGACGGGATTCGCGCTGTGCAGCGCGGCGAGGATCCGAAGTTCCTCTGCCAAGAGGAGGGCAAGGTCCTGTTGACCTATTCTAACGACACCGTGATCCGCATCCCGAAGCGCGGCAGCGCGGCGGACGAGAGCCGGCTGCTCTACGAGACCGGGCGCAAGGTGGCGCTCGGGAACCTCAAATCCCATCCGGCGCGCGTCACCGAGACCGTGTCCTAAGACCGACATGGGACGGATCGAGGCGCGGCTCGCCGAACTCGGGATCGTGCTGCACCGGCGGCCGCGGGCGGTCGCCAATTACCTGCCGGCGGTCAAGGTCGGCGAGATCCTCTACGTCGCCGGCGCGATCGGCACGGTCGTGAACGACAACGGCGAGGATGTTCTCACCATCAAGGGTCAGCTCGGACGCGAGCTGACGGTCGAGCAGGGATACCAGTCGGCGCGCTATGTCGCAATCAATCATCTCGCGATGATGAAGGAGATCCTGGGCGACCTCGACCAGGTGGTACGGATCGTCAAGCTGGTCGGCTATGTCAACGCCGCGCCCGGTTTCGACCGCGCGCCATGGGTGATCAACGGCGCCTCCGATCTGCTCGTCGAGGTTTTCGGCAAGGAGCGCGGCGCGCACGCGCGGGCGGCGCTCTACCAGCCGCAGCTCACCCGCGAGGCGCCGGTCGAGATCGAGATGACCGTCCAGGTGCTTCCTTAGCGGCGCGGCGTCATGGGGAGGAAAGCGGATGAGCGGGGGGCTGACCCTGGACGAGGCGCGCGCTATCTTGGCGCGGGCGATCGAGAAGGGCGCGGAGGTCCGGTGGATATCGGCCTACGCCGTGACCGACGAGGCGGGAAACCTGATCTCGCTGTCGCGCGCCGACGGGGCGCCGGCCGCGGCGGCGGCGCTGTCGCGCTCTAAGGCCTATTTCGCTGCCGTGAGCTGCCGCAACAGCATGGTCTTCGAGAACCGCATGGCGGAGCATCCGGTCCGCTACGACGGCTATCGCAGCATTCTCCCGCGCCCGCTGTTCCCGGGGCCGGGTGCCATGCCGATCGTCAGGGACGGCAAGGTGGTCGGCGGCTTCTCGTCGAGCGTCTCGCAGCATTCGGGTGGCATGCAGATCACCTATGACGGCAAGCCGGCGAGCCGCGAGGACGTCGTCACCGCCTACGCGTTGCAGATCCCCTATTTCGAGCAGCATCCCGACACGCCGTGATGCGACCATTGAGAGGCCGACGCCCATGTCCATGAGTTCTCGCCGAAGCGCTCGCCTATGCCGATGCCGGCATCGCCAAGGCGAAGGAGCTCGGCGTCAAGGTGTCGATCGCCGTCATCGACGAGTACGGCATGCTGGTGCAGCTCGACCGCATGGACGGCGCCTCGCTGATGTCGCCAGACATCGCCGAGGCGAAGGCGATCACCGCGCTCAACTTCAAGCGGCCGACGAGCAAGGTCGCCAAGCTCGACCGCGAAGCGCTGCATCAGATCGGCGAGTTAGTTAATTTCAAGCTTGTCGCGCGCGGCGGCGGCGTGCCGGTGCTGGACGGGAGCGAGGTCCGCGGCGCTATCGGCGTCAGCGGCGCGACCACGCAGCAGGACGAGGATGTCGCCAAGGCCGCGCTCGCGACCCGAACGAGGGGGCAATAGATGAGCGCCGACCTGACCCTCGACGAGGCCCGCACCATCATCCGGCGCGCGGTGGAGAAATCGCACGAGGTGCAATGGATCTCGGCCCATGCCGTGGTCGACAAGGCCGGCAACCTCATCTCGCTGTCACGGGACGACGACGCGCCGGCGGCGGCGGCGGCGGTGGCGCGGTCGAAGGCCTATCTCGCCGCCGTCACCTGCCGCAAGACCCTACTCTTCGCCGAGCGGATGGACGAGCATCCACAGCGCTTTGCGGGCTACCAGAGCATCCTGTCGCGGCCGCTCTTCCCCGGCCCCGGCGCCATGCCGATCGTCAAGGAGGGCAAGTGCGTGGGCGGCTACTCGTCGAACATCTCCTCGCACCAGGGCGGCATGAAGATCGTGGTCGACGGCGAGACATTGAGCCGAGCCGACATCGTTACCGCCTATGCGCTGCAGATCCCCTATGACGAGCAGCATGAAGACGTACCGTGACGGCGTGAGGCAGCAGCTGCGCCGCGCCATCCGCGAGATCTGGCCCGCGGCTTTCTTCGTTTGCGTGCTGATCCTGGTGTGGGAATTGTTCCTGGTCGTGACCGGGATGCCCAAATACGTGCTGCCACCGCTGCACCAGGTCCTCTACATCGCCTTTGTCAAGGCCGGCTCGGTCTTCCTGCCTGCCGCGATGGTCACCGTTCAGGAGATCGTTCTAGGCTTCTTCTTCGGCGTAGCGACCGGGCTCGCCGTCGGAACCGCGATCTTCCATGTCAAGCTGCTGCGCCGCGGGTTGCTGCCGCTGATCGTGGCGTCGCAAGCCATACCGGTCATCGCGATCGCGCCGATCCTGATCATCTGGTTCGGCTTCGGCCTAACGCCGAAGGTCATCGTCGTGACCTTGATCTCGTTCTTTCCCGTGGCGATCAACACTATCGCCGGGTTCACCTCGGTTGAGCGCGACGCCCTCAATCTCATGCATTCGCTCGACGCGACGCCCTGGCAGATCTTCTTCAAGGTTCGGTTTCCGGCGGCGCTGCCAGGCATCTTCGCCGGGATCAAGAACGCCGCCGGAATCGCCGCGATCGGCGCCATCGTCGGCGAGTGGGTGGGATCGGACACCGGGCTCGGGCCGGTGATGATCGCGGCCAATTCGGCCTTCCTCACCGGCGATATCTTCGCCGCGATCGTCTATCTCGCCGCCATGGCGGTGGCGCTCTTCCTCGCCGTCGTCCTCGTCGAGCGGGTCGCGATCCCGTGGTATTTCCTGGCCCAAGAGCACCGGGATTAAGGCGCGGCCGGCATTTATGGACAGCCCCTGCCGCATCGAAGCCCAGCATGTGACGAAACGGTTCGACGAAGACGTCGTCGCCGTCGACGATGTGAGCTTCTCGGTCAGGCGGCACGAATTCGTGACCATCCTCGGCCCCAGCGGATGCGGCAAGTCGACGATCCTGAACATGCTCGCCGGGCTGCTCGATCCGACCGGCGGCAGGATCCTGATCGACGGGCGGGAGGTGGAGAACCGCCGACGGTATTTCGGCTACATGTTTCAGAAGGACCTGCTGTTCCCCTGGCGCACCATCGTCGAGAACGTCGCGGTCGGCGCCGAAGTGCTGGGCCGGCGCAAGCGCGACGCCTTGGGCGCCGCCGCCGCGATGCTCGAGCGCTTCGGCCTCGGCGCTTTCGCCGACCGGTACCCGTCCCAGCTCTCGGGCGGGATGCGCCAGCGCGTCGCGCTGATGCGGACCCTGCTGTGCGACCGCGACATGCTGCTGCTCGACGAGCCGCTGGGGGCGCTCGATGCGCTGACGCGTCAGGTGATGCAGGAATGGCTCCTCGGCATCTGGCAGGGCGAGCCCCGCACCATCGTTCTCATCACCCACGACATCGAGGAGGCGATTTTCCTGTCGCAGCGCGTGCTGACGATGTCGGCGCGCCCGGGCCGGATCAAGGACGAGATCGCAGTCGATCTCGACTACCCGCGCAGCCGCGACATCGTGACCTCGCCGCGCGTCGTCGAGCTCAAGCGGCACATCATCGCGCAGATTCACGAGGAGAGCGTGCGGATCGCGGCGGAGGGCTGAAAGAAACAGGCTGCGCCGTGTAAATCTGGCATAGTCATCGGTAACCGGGGAGGGTGATTCAATGGCGAAATATTCCAGGTGCGGCATCGCGGCAATGCTCCTGCTGTGTGGCGCGGCGCTTCCCGTCGGCGCCGCGACCCAATCGGCGTGCAACGGCGGGCCGCCCGAGACCAAGTCGATCACGGTGATGGCGGACTGGCTTCCCTGGGCGGCGCAGGCGCCGTTCTGGGAGGCCAAGCAGAAGGGGTTCTACGGCAAGGAACAGCTCGAGGTCGATATCAAGGCGCCGCCCAACCCGGCCGACACCATTAAGCTCGTCGCCACCCGGCGCGTGCAGTTCAGCATCACCTACACGCCCGACATCATGCTGGCGCGCGAGACCGGCATCCCGATCGTGTCGGTCGCGGTCATCCTGCAGCGCCTCGATTCCGGCCTGATGGTCCTGCCGGAAAAGAACATCAAGACCGCCGCGCAGCTCAAGGGCATGACCTTGGGCGTCGGCGCCAAGGCCGACGCCCAGGCCTTCCTGCGCACCATGCTGGCGACCGCGGGCTTGAAGCGCGAGGACGTCAAGGTGGTCGATCCCGGCTTCGCGCACATCCCGATGCTGATGTCGGGGACGATCGACGCGGCGCACGGGCTGGGCTTCGTCGAGCTGCTCGTGCTCAACGAGCGGCTGAGGAAGGATGGCCGCCCGCCCGCGACGTTCCTGCGCTACACCGATTACGGCGTGCCCAATTTCTACGATCTGCTGATCGCCGCCAACGACGAATGGGTGAAGACCAATCCGCAGACGGTTTGCCACTTCCTGGCGGCAACGTTGATGGGACTGAAATCCGCGCTGGCGGCGCCGGAATCGGTAAATCATTTCATCACCGACGCCCGCCCAGGCGTCTATACTTACGACGAGAACATGGAGAAGTGGGCGGCGATGAAGACCATGTGGCAGGGCAAGGACGGCTCTTACCTCGCGCAAGACCTCGACGTCTGGAGCCGGGCGCAGAAATGGGCGCTCGAGGCAAAGCTCATCAACGAGCCGGTCGATCCGCCCGACCAGTACTTCACCAACCGATACGTTCCGCAATAAGACGGATCATGGCCGCGAATTCCTACGTCGGCACCCCGGTCCCGCGCAACGAGGATCTCCGCTTGCTGCGCGGGCGCGGGCAATTCGTCGGCGATCTTTCCTGTCCCGGCATGCTACACGCTGCCTTCCTGCGCAGCCCGCTCGCCCATGGCCGGATCCATGTGGTCGAGACCGGCACGGCCCGCGCGCTGCCCGGCGTGCGGGCCGTTCTCACCGCCGCGGAGATCGGCCTTCCGGTCCCCACCATAGCACTGCGCCTGCTATCCCTGCCGGAGCTGCAGGTCTACGAGCAGCCGGTCGTCGCCCATGACAAGGTGCGCTTCGTCGGCGAGCCGATCGCCATCGCGGTGGCGGACAGCCCCGCCGCGGCGGAAGACGCGGTCGAGGCGATCCGGCTCGACATCGAGCCCCTGCCGGTAGTCGCCGACCGGGATGCCGCCGCGCGCGACCAGAATCCTGCTGTTCGAGAGCAGCGGCACCAACCGCGCCGCAACCTACACCGCGCGCCATGGTGATCAACGCGCCGCTGAAAACGCGGCGCGGGTGCGGCGCGAAACCTTCCGGGTTCACCGCCACACCGCCGTGCCGATGGAGCCGCGCGGCTTGCTGGCCGTGTGGGACACAGCGACAGGGCGGCTCAGCGTTTCCGGCGCGGCCAAGAACCCGTTCGTCGCGCGCGGCATCCTGGCGAGCCTACTGGGCCTCGCCGAGGATGCGATCGACATGCTCGAGTTCGATGTCGGCGGCGGCTTCGGCGTGCGCGGTGATTTCTGTCCGGAGGATTTCCTGGTCCCCTTCGCGGCGCGTCATCTCGGCCGGCCGGTGAAATGGATCGAGGATCGGCGCGAGCACCTGCTGTCGGCCAATCACGCGCGCGACATGGAATGCGAACTGGAGCTCGCCTGCCACAGCGATGGGCGGATTCTCGCGCTGCGCGGCCGGATTCGCGTCGATGTCGGCGCCTATCTCCGCAGCTCGGCGGCGATCGGGCCGCGCAATGCCGCCCAGTTCCTGCCGGGGCCCTACCGAATTCCAAGCGTCGAGGTCGAGGCGGCGCTGCTGATGACCAACAAGACGCCGACCGGGGTCTATCGCGGACCCGGCCGCTTCGAGGCGGATTTCTTCCGCGAGCGGCTGTTCGACATGATGGCGGCCGATCTCGGGCTCGATCCGGTCGAGTTCCGGCGTCGGAATCTGGTGACGGCGGCGGAAATGCCCTATCCCGTCGCGACCCTGTCGCCCAACCCGAAGCACGACGAGCTCGACAGCGGCGACTACGCCAGCACGCTCGACCGCTGCCTCGAAGAACTGGGCTGGCGCGAGAAGCGCGCGCTCCAGGGCCGGTTGATCGACAGCCGCCATCATGGCATCGGCGTCGGCTGTTTCATCGAAGGCACCGCCGAGGGCCCGAAGGAGACCGCGCGCCTCGTCGTCGAACCCGATGGCGGCATCGTTGTCTATGTCGGCTCGGCCGGGTTGGGCCAAGGGCTCGAGACGGTTTGCGCGCAGATCGCGGCCGACGCACTCGAGCTGCCGCTGGAGCGGATTCGGGTGCTGCACGGCTCCACGACCTATCTGCGCGAGGGCTACGGCTCGTTCCATTCCCGCGCCACGGTGATGGGCGGCTCGGCGACCCTCGACGCGGCGACGCGGCTGCGGGACGTGATCCGCGAGCGCGCCGCGTCGCGTCTCGGATGCGCGCCTGGCGAGGTCGCGCTCGCCGATGGGCTGGCGCGCTCGCCCGGCGGGCGGAGCCTGGCCTGGTCGGAACTGACGGACACCGAGCTGGCCGCCGACGGCGTCTTCGTCAGCAGCCGCCACACCTACAGCTACGGCGCGCACGCCGCGCATGTCGCGGTCGATGCCAGGACCGGTCGGGTCGAGGTGCTGGACTATGTCGGGGTCGAGGATGTCGGCCGCATGATCAACCCGCTGCTGCTGCGCGGTCAGGCGACCGGAGCGATCATGCAGGGGCTCGGCGGCGTGTTCCTCGAACACCTCGTCTATGATGCGGAAGGGCAGTTGCTGACTGGGTCTCTCGCCGATTACCTGATGCCGACGGCAAGCGATTTCCCGAACATCCGCGTCGTCTTCACGGAGGAGCACCGCTCACCGATGAACCCGCTCGGCGCGAAGGGCGCGGGCGAAGGCGGCATCATCCCGGTCGGCGGCGTGATCGCCAACGCGGTGGCTGCCGCCTTGGCGCCGCTCGGCGTGCAGATCCACGAACTGCCGCTGTCGCCGTCCCGGCTCTGGCACTTGATCGAGGCGGCGGCGGCGCGCGTTCAGCCGCGCGTGTAGATGGCGGTCATGTCCTTCTTGCGATAGCCTGCTGCGTCGGCCTTCTTAAAGGTGTCGAGCGCCGCCCGGTGCAGAGCGAATGGGAGGTGCAGAAGAAGCTCGGCCGGGAGGTGGAGCAGGACCGCTTCACCCGGCTCGACCGGACCATCCTGGAGGAGGTGAACGAGCAGGAACTCGTGGACCTACGAGTTGGCGAGGAACAGTCCTATCTCGGCCGGGCCAACCGATACCTGCTGATCGAGCGCTTGAAGAAGCTCGAACGGATGGGCCTCGCGCACGAGGAGGAGCCGACCCGCTGGTCACTGTCCGACCGCATGGAGAAGACGCTGCGCGAGACGGGCGAGCGCGGCGATATCATCAAGACCATGCATCGGGCTATCATCGAGCACGGCCTCGCCCACGGGCCGGGTGATTACGTTGTCCATGACGGCCCCTCGGATCACCCCGTCATCGGCCGCGTCATCACCAAGGGGCTGGCGGGCGACGAGATGGGCGACCGCGTTCACCTCGTCATTGATGGCGCGGACGGGAGGGTTCACTACGTCGAGATGAACGGGTCGGCAGCCGGCGAGACCCGGACGGGCAGCATCGTCGAAATCGGCCGGGCCGCACCCCCTGTCCCTCGGCCTCGCTGAGGCCGGTAAGCGTCAAGGTCGGGACCTCGGCCATGCCAAGCCGCTTCGCTGCTTCCAGCCGTCCATGGCCGGCGAGGATCGTGCCGGTCTCATCGATGAGGATCGGGTTGGTCCAGACCCGCTCGATGCTGCGCATCAACGCAGCGATCTGCGCCTCCGGGTGGGATCGCGGGTTGCCGGGAAAGGGCTTGAGCTTGTTAATCGGGACCCAAGCGACCTGCTCTATTAACCCGCGGGGCGGCCCAGAGCCGTATCCACCCGCCGAGGGCCGCCTTCCGGAGCGGCTTTATTTCGCCGAGTCCGATCTGACGCGATCGTTGGCGAGATGAGAGTGAGAAGTGTCCACGAAGGCGGCTTTGAATACAACTTCGACTGGGCGGCGGCGCAATCGGTCTTGGGCGGAGGCGTTGAAGCGGGAGATCGTCGCGGCATCATTTGCGCCGGGCAGTTCGGTTTCGGTGGTTGCCCGGCGCTACGACGTGAACGCAAACCAGGTGTTCGGTTGGCGTAAACTCTATCGGGACGGCGTGCTTGCGCCGGCCAATCCGACCGACCCGGCGCTGGTCCCGGTTACAGTCACGGCGGCACAGGGTGGCGATGCATCGCCGGTGTCGCATGCCGCGGACACGATCGAGATCGAGCTGGCCGGCAGGTATCGTGTTCGTGTGGGCAGGGGCGTCGACGGCAAGGCGCTGCTGCACGTGCTCGACCTTCTGGAACGGCGATGATCCCGGTTCCGTCGGGCGTGCGGGTGTGGCTGGTGGTCGGCCGGACCGACATGCGCAAGGGGATGAACACGCTGTCGCTTCAGGTCCAGGAGGTTCTGGGGCGCGATCCGCACGCCGGTGATTTGTACGTCTTCAGGGGCGCCAGAGGCAATCTGCTCAAGATCCTTTGGCATGACGGCATCGGCATGTCGCTCTATGCCAAGCGGCTGGAGCACGGAAAGTTCATCTGGCCGTCGCCGGCGAACGGGGTGATCGCCATTTCGGCCGCGCAGCTTGCCTATATGCTCGATGGGATCGACTGGAGGAATCCGCGCCTCACCTGGCGCCCAGAGGCTGCCGGGTGAGCGATAAAAAATCCGGCCCGGCGCAGATAGAACGCCTCAATCGGCGAGTTTTATGATTCTATCGGTGTCATGGACAACGAACTGCTCATCCCTCCGGATGAGTTTGAAGCGCTCAAGGCGGCATTGAGCAAGGCGCAGGCCGAAGCGGCGACCGCCCAGGCGGAACTCGCCGTGGCCAGAGCCAAGGCGGCCGACGATCAGGCCCTGATCGCGCACCAGCAACTACACATCGCGAAGCTGACGCGCGAACTCTACGGCCCGCGCTCCGAACGTACTGCACGCCTGACCGAGCAGATGGAGTTGCAGTTCGAGGAACTGGCCGCGTCCGCCACCGAGGACGAGCTCGCTGCCGAGCGGGCGGTCGCCAGGACGACGACTGTAGCGGCCTTCAACCTCGGCACCTTTATGCGGACCCTGGCAATGCCCGAAACGGCCGAGCCTTGGTCGTTGACCACCCTGCGCGAGAAACTCATCAAGATCGGCGCGAAGGTTGTGAGCCATGGCCGTTACGTCACCTTCCAGATGGCTGAGGTCGCGGTGCCGAGGAAATTGTTCGTCGATATCCTGGGGCTGATCGCCAAGTTGCGGGCGCCGCCCGCGCCTGCATGAAGGGTGCGGAAATGTCGTGCGGAACACAAGGTACGGGGAGAGGTGCGTCTCGATGATGGGAAACGCAGGCTCAGGAGATCCGATGATCCCCAAATCGCGGTTTCTCGGCTCTTGCGGCAGGCGCCGTCCTCGGACCTCCTTGTGCGTGAGGCCGAATTGGAACATCATCCCCCGGAATCCCCGGTCATCCGACGGTCATCCGGGGAATGTCGGTTTAGCTCCTGTTCCATCCGATCAGCGGGCTCTACGGGTAAACCTCCGTAATCGTCCCGCCGTGGAATGTTTCAGAGGCGCGCCCGATTCGTCGGTATCTTGCAGGCTCTGCTACGGCGCGATAGTGTTTCGCTTAACGAAAAGCCGGCCGGGGGAAGGACCCAGAATGCGCCGAACGCTCGTGGTGTTTGCCGTCATGGCGGGACTTGTCGCTTCGTCGCTCGGCGCGCAGGCCGATCCGCAGGGCAAGAAGATCGCCCATCTTACCACCGGCACGGCCCAGGCCTACATCGCGGCACTGGCGAAGTCGTTCACTGACGCAAGCAAGACGTACGGCATGGAGGTGACGACATTCTCCAGTCCCTTCGACGCCGCGCTACAGGCACAGCAGATGGACGACGCGATAGCCCGCAAGTTCGATATGATCGTGCTCGTTGCCGTCTCCGAGCAGGCGATCGTGCCGGCCGCGACGCGCGCGCACCAGGCCGGCATTCCGATCATCGTGCTGATCGAGCCGCCCAAGCCCGGCACCGAGGATCTCTACATCACCAATGTCGGCGAGGATCAGGTCGAATTGGGCCGTATCGCCGGGACCTCGATTGTCAACGCCTTCAAGGCGAGCGGCCGCGACGGCGGCAAGGTCGCCGCGGTGACGGGCTCGTTGCAGGAAGGCATAGCACCGCTGCGCCTCCAGGGCTTCAAGGACGCGCTCAAGGCCGATCCCAAGATCGACCTCGCGGCGGTTGAGGATGCGGCGTGGGACCCGGTCAAGAGCGCGACCATCGCCAGCCAGCTCTTCGCCCGGTTCGCGGCTCAGGGCGGGCTCGGCGCCATCTATGGCATGAATGACAGTCAGGCCGTTGCGATCGTTAACGCAGCGGAATCCGCCGGTCTCAATCCCGGCGCGGGTGCCAAGGACCTGGTGATTGTCGGCAGCAATTGCGTGCCTGAGACGATCGGCGCGATCAAGTCCGGCAAGCTCTACAGCAGCGCGAGCCAGATCCCGACGCGGCTCGGCGAGCGCGCCGCCGCGGCGGCAGCCGATTATTTCTCCGGCAAGACCCTTCCCAAGACCATCCATCTTCCAGTCGACGTCATCAACAAGTCGAATATCGATCAATGGGTCGGGCCCTGCACCTACTGAGCGTGTCGCTCTGACGCTTGCCTTGCAGGAGGCCGCAGGCGAGCAAGGAATCACCGCGAGATTGCTTCGCATCGCTCGCAAGGACCGTCACCGGTTACGGATTGCGGGTCTCCCATGACCGAGATTCTGAAAGCCGAGGGCATATCCAAGCGGTTCGGCGCTGTGACGGCGCTCAAAGATGCGTCGTTGTCGCTGGCGGCGGGCGAGATTCGCGCTCTCTGCGGCGAGAATGGTGCCGGCAAGAGCACGCTCGTGAAGATCCTAATGGGCGTGCATCGGCCCGATTCCGGTGCCATTGCGATCGACGGCAAGGCGACCGAGATTCGCACGCCGCAAGCGGCGCAACGGCTCGGCCTCGCCATGGTCGCCCAGGAACTGAGCCTCGCGCCGCATCTTTCCGTGCTCGACAATATCTGGCTCGGCAATGCCCAGGTCCCGATGCTCCACCGCCGCCCCGCTCTGCGGCGGAAGGCGGCCGAGGCGCTGACGCAGCTTGGCGCCGGCGATTACGAGCTCGACCGTCCGGTCGGTACGCTCACGATCGGCGAGCGTCAGATCGTCGAGATCGCCCGCCTCATCGCCCGCGACGCCCGGGTCCTGATTCTCGACGAGCCCACGGCGAGCCTGTCCGACATCGAGATCGAACGCATCTTCACCGCTCTCAAGGCACTCAAGGAAGAAGGCCGGTCCGCGCTCTACATCACCCACCGGCTCGGCGAGGTGTTCGACATCTGCGACAGCGTGACGGTTCTGCGGAACGGCGAGCATGTCGCTAGTCGTACGGTCGGCGATGTCGATCGCAAGATGCTCATCGAGTTCATGCTCGGTCGGAAGCTCGAGGAGATGTATCCCGAGCCGCGGATCACGCGCGACGAAGTGACGGCCCTCGTCGTGGAGAGGCTGTCGATTCCGGGAGCGGCGAGCAATGTCGGATTCACAGTGCCGCGCGGCAAGATTCTATGCATCGCCGGCCAGCTCGGCTCAGGCGCACAGCAGGTGCTGCGCGCGCTCGCCGGACTTGTGCCCGAGGCGACCGGCTTTGTGTCCGTCAACGGCGCCGCATTGCGCCTGGGTTCGGTCGCGCGCGCGCTTGCGCGCGATGTCATCTTCATCTCCGAGGATCGAGCGAGCGAGGGCGTTTTCCTCAACCGCAGCGTCCTTGAGAATCTCGTCGTCACCCGCCTCGCTTCTTACCGCAGGCTTGGCGTTCTGTCCTGGCCCAGGCTGCGCGCGGCCGGCGCGCGGCTGGCGGCGAAGGTGGGGGTCGACCGCCGCCGGTTGTTTTCCAGGGCAGCCGATCTGAGTGGCGGCAACCAGCAAAAGCTGATGTTCGGCCGGGGACTGGATCGTGCGGCGTCGGGCGTGCTGCTGATGAACGAGCCGACGCGCGGCGTCGATGTCGGCTCGCGCGCTGACATCTATCGCCTGATGCGCGCGTTCTGCGAGGTCAAGTATGGGCTCGTCCTGACCTCGTCCGATCTCGACGAAGTCGTGGGGATCGCCGATATCGTCCTGACCATGTATCGCGGCCGCGTGATTTCGCGCTACGAGGGCGCCGCGATTTCGATGCATGCAATTCTCGCGGACATCACCCATCCCGTGAGCGCGCCGGCTGACGCGGCATGACATCCTCCTCGCCGCCGGATCGGCTCGATACGGAACCGCCGCGCAAATCCTCGATTCGGCTGCTCTGGATCGTCAGGATCGGCGTGCCGCTCGCCGTTGCCGCGACCGCCTTCGCGACGCCCGGCTTTTTCGCCGCGCCGAGCCTCTACGCCATCATGACCACGATGGCCTATGTCGGCTGCGTCGCCGTTGGCATGACGTTCATTACCATCAGCGGCAATATCATGTCGTTCTGCCTCGGCGCCACGACGACCGCCTCGACGGTGATTTTCATGGTGGCGCTCAATTGGCTCGGCATCGGTCCCGCCATCGTCGCGGCGCTCGCGTTCGGTGCGCTTCTGTCGGGCGTGCAGGGCCTGATCATCGGCTGGTGCCGCGCGAATCCGATCATCGTGAGCATCGCGTCGCTATCGCTCATCACCGGGCTCGCCCAGGCGATCACGGCCGGGGTTTCCTATTATCCAACGCCGGGGAGCGGCATTGAACTGCTCAAGGGCCGGCTCTTCGGCCTGCCAATCGAGTTCGTGCTGTTCGGGGTCGCGCTCGTCCTGGCGCAAGTGATTCAATCGCTCACCGTCTTCGGCCGAAATCTCTTTCTGGTTGGCGACAGCGTCGCGGCCGCGGAAGCTTGCGGCGTGGCGTCCTGGCGCACGATCGCGGGCGCCTATCTCTGGGCCGGATTTTTCGCCGCCGTCGCGGGAATTTTGCTCGCCGCGCGTTTTGCTCAGGGCAACATGCTGTACGCTCAGGGTTACGACTATGGCGCGATCGCTGCCGTGCTCGTCGGCGGGACATCCATGGGGGGCGGCCGCGGATCAACTTTCCGCACGCTCTTGGGCGTCCTCTTCATTACGGTCGTTCAGGTGGTGGTGCTGCTGCACGGCCTCACGGAACAGTGGCAGTATTTCAATCTCGGCGCGATCGTCTTGGTGGTGATCCTGCTGCAAACCTCGCGCCCGACCGCGACGGCGCCGGCCAAGATGCTGTCAGGCAAAAAGCTCCCCCGCCCGCATCTCCGGCCGTTCTTGCTGCTCTTCGCCACCGTGGCGCTCATGGTCGTGTTCGATGGCGGCAAGGGCCGCATCCTGACCGACGCCACCACGTTCAGCGCGTTACAGACATTTGCGACGCTCGGGCTGGTCACGCTCGGCCTCGGGTTGACCATGATCTGCGGCGAGTTCGATCTATCGGTCGCCGGAATGTTCGGCATGGCCGGCTGCATCGCGGTCATCGCCGGCGGAGACCATCCACTGCTTGGCGTCTTGCTCGCCATGCTCGTCGGCGTCGCCGGCGGCGTTGCCCAGGCGCTCATCAGCCTCAAGCTGCGGCTCGGAACCACCAGTGTGACGCTTGGCGGGCTTCTGCTTTTTATCGGGATCGCCTATGTGCTTACCAACGGACGCTCCGTCCCCTATCCCAACATGGACGTGGCGCTCTGGATCAACTCGCGCATTGTTTGGCTGTTTTCGATGCGCAGTCTTGTCACGACTGCGATCTTCGCGATTATGGCGTGCGTCATCGGGATGACGCGGCTCGGACGCGATCTCATCGCCATCGGCAGCGACCGGCGCGCCGCGACGATCGCCGGCGTCAATGTTCCCGCGCTGACCGTGGGCGTTTTCGCATTCTCGGGCGCGATGGCGGCCTTGTCGGGCGCATTGCTGAGCTACAGTCTCGCCACGGCGTCGCCATCGGGATTGTCGGACGTGCTGGTGCCCTGCACCGCAGCGGCCATCCTCGGAGGCG
Source organism: uncultured Alphaproteobacteria bacterium (assembly GCA_963832575.1). Taxonomy (GTDB): domain Bacteria; phylum Pseudomonadota; class Alphaproteobacteria; order ATCC43930; family CGMCC-115725; genus DATJLY01. The sequence goes on along the minus strand of CAWHUT010000003.1, from coordinate 1,425 downwards.
TGTCTCTCTCTGGCGGCATGGGACGCCCGATAGGCATTGCCGCCGGCGTGCTGACGTTGGCATTCTTGCGCGGCGGGCTGAACGGCCTCGGCGTAGCGCCCGCCGCTCAGGACATCGTCACCGGGTCGATCCTGATGGCGGTCGCGATCGCCGATGGCACGGCGACGCGACGCAGGATCGCCGGTTTCCTCGCGCGCAAACCGGTGGAGCGCAGCGCGGCCTCGTGAATATGCGCGCCACTTTCACCCCCTTTAAGCGAACGCAGGAGCGCCTTAGCCAGCCTCCATCACCTCGCGCCGCGATCTCGATCGCATCAACGATAGCCTGGTAGCCCGTGCAGCGGCAGTAATTGCCCGATATATAGGCGCGGATTTCTTCCCGCGTCGGCTGCGAATTGCATTCAAGCAATTCGGCGGCCGTCAACAGCGTGCCGCCGGTGCAGAATCCGCATTGCAGCGCCGCGCGCTCAAAGAAAGCCTCCTGCAGCCGCTTGATCCGGCCCGTTTCGGCCGCGCCCTCGATCGTCTCGACAATCTGGCCGTCGGTCTGCACCGCCAGCGTCAGGCAGCCGCAGATGACGGCACCATTGACGACGACGGAGCAGGCGCCGCAGAAGCCGTGCTCGCAACCGACGTGCGAGCCGGTGAAGCTGAGCTTAAACGTCTGGTCTGGTGGACCGTTGCTTCCGGCCCAGGCCGGCCGTTGGAGTGCTTCCTCCATCTTACCCCCATCCGTTCTCTGCCGGCTTTCAGCCATAATCAGCCGCCGCAATTCAAGGACGGTTTCCACAACTCCAAGCCGCTCAAAGACGGCGAGCAAGTCCGCAATTGCAACTGGTAGATTACCCTGGCACGGACCACAAGGAATGTAAGCGCTGTTTAGGGGCCCTTGTGGCGGTCGTGAGGCGTCTGAGATAGGACGGCCTTAAGAGCGCACTTAAGGACGTCCTGAACATGAGGGCCGAGGTTCTAACAGGTCCCGAACGGCGGCGGCGTTGGAGCGCTGAGGAAAAGGCTGGCATTGTTGCAGAGGCGATGCTGCCGGGCGCGAAGGTGAGCGAGATCGCGCGACGGCATGGGATAAGCCGTGGGCTTCTGTACACGTGGCGCCGTGAATCTGGGCAACAGGCGGCAGCCTCGACTTTGCCAGAGCTGGTACCGGTCGTGATGGCCAATGCCGGTGGCGAGACCCTGCCGTCAGCACGCGAGCGGCAGAGTGCCGCATCAAAGCCGGCAGGGACAATCGAGATTACATTGCCGAGCGGGGTTCGCCTGACGGTGCGCGGCCGTGTCGAGGAGCGTGCGCTGCGTGCCGTTCTCGGTGCCTTGAGGTCGGCGTGATCGCGATTCCGGGCGGGGTCCGGGTGTTGATCGCGACGAAGCCTGTCGATTTCCGCAAGGGGATGGATGGCCTGGTCGCGGTGGT
>CAWHUT010000002.1:0-983497 GCA_963832575.1 uncultured Alphaproteobacteria bacterium | reverse complement strand
TATGTTGGGAACGACCCGCTGAACAATGTGGATCCGTCGGGGCTTCAGCAGGTCCCCCCGGACGCTATGGCTCACATCCTGAATTCGCACGGGATCGACACTCCTCGTACCCGCCCTGGCAACAGCGTTTTCAGTCAAGAATATTCGAACCCGAGTACGCTTCAGCAGCTATCGAATGATGTTTTCGCATCGCCCCTTGCCCCTCCCGGCGTTGCTCCGTTTGGTCAGGGAAGTGTGATGGTGTTGCAGGGACAAGTCCTGCTTCAAAACCAGAGCACGGGGCAGACGGTGCCTTACCCAATTGGTACTGACGCCAATGGAGTGCCGACCAACCAGGTGCAAATCTACTACGACAAAACGACTGGTAATGTGATGACGATGTTCCCCGTTCCTGTTACGGGAAGCCAAGGTCCGCAAAGCTCTAATGGTACTGCCGGATCGGGCTTCATCCCTGTGAGCGCCTCGACATCGTCGGGAAATTTGACGGGATCGGACCAGAATAGCACTCCAACTGCCGCAGGAACGGCGTCGGGAAGCCCATCATCCAGCATGAAGTAGGATTGCATATGGCACGGAGGCCGATTCTCAGATGGCGCGAGAGCTAACCCTGATCAGCGATATCAAGGAGGACAACGAAGGTATCGCGCTGGCCCGTGATCTCGATGGTCGAAGCCGGCTATGCTCGCTGTTTCAGACGCATGAGGGCGAGGTGGCTGTCCGGCTAGATGGTCTCCGGTATGTCGTTCCAAGGGAGTGGGTGCCTCATGTGAGGCAAATCAGGTGGTGTGGTGACACAGAGGCGGTTGTTTGGCCGATCTCCTCCGCTACTGAGGGCGGCCCCTACATCGGCACGGTAGGGGCCTCGGGGGTCTCTGCCATAGCATCGGCCTATCCGCTGGACGTGTTTGCGGACAACGGTTTTGTTGTCCCGACGTTCTCAGAGGAGCTCATCAAGACGGAGGCTGCTACCGCAGATGAACAGTCTGATCTTATCTCTGTGTTCCATCATCACAGAAAGATCGGACGATTTTGGGAGCCGTTTATCGAGAAATTCTCTCACCAGTGTTTCCTCGAAGTTACCCGAGGAGTTGTTGACGGGGTATCCGGGAAATTTTGGTTTACCGCCTACAGGACTGACCACATCTGGAGCCTATCCCTTGACGAATCCATGACTGTTCAGGTCGGTGAGCTGGGGTGCTCGCCGGGGGATGTTCTTGCCATTTGCTGTGCGGATGAGACTGCTACCGTGGCCCTCCGACAAGGGGGACGCATGATGTTGAGGACTTACTCCAGAAGCAATGACGGCATCACTTTCCAGTCGGAATCATCGCTGACCATGCCGGTTGACGTGCACGACTTGCTTGATGAAGCCGCGGGGGGACGGGGCGGGCGTATCGCTGGGTTGCGGGGCAATTCCCTCGCTCTCCTGACGCCTCACCGTTCTGTCCTTGCGAGCCTTTAACCCTCAACCCAGCGTGCCGGATGCAGCGATTCGGCAGTGCGACGGCGGGTTGAGCGTTAGCCCGCGTGATCGGAGTCGGCGCTGGTGGTCGCAGTCGGGGATAGGATCGGCGGGAGGTTTAGTGAGAGCAAGATAAAGCGAACGTGCGTTCGCGCCATCTCTCGATGGCTAAGTGCTTGTCTGCACACTGTTTTTTGTGGTGCCAAAGTGGCGCCCTGCGGGAAGCCCGGCTGGCGCCATTTCCCGTAACATATTGATCTTCTTCCTCTTTCCGGTGGCGGTTGGAGACCCCTTGCGCGGGCCGATTCTCGACGAATATCTTCTCCATGACCCGCGATGACGACACCCGCTTCGAGCCGCGCTTGGGCCGCTCGCGCGGCCGTGGCGATGGCCGGGCGCGCCGGCCGCAGAGTTTCCTCCAACAGGTCAATCGCGCCGTCGCCCGTGCCGGCGGCGATCCGCGCCGCATCGGGCGGACGCGGAGCGCCACGCCGAGGACCGGCCGCTTCAATGCGCGCGGCCGAGGCGCCAAGCTCGCAGCCGGCTTCCCGCGCGAGCACGGCTGGAGCCTGACCGAAGGCGGCATGCGCTTCCGGGCGCGCCGCGTCGTCGTCAAGGCGCGGGTGGTGAAGATGCGCGGCGCCGGCAGCAAGGCCGCCCTTGCCCATCTCCGCTACCTGCAACGCGACGGCGTGACGCTCGACGGCGAGCGCGGCCGGCTCTACTCCGTCCTTCCAGGACGACGCGGACGGATCGAAGTTCCTCGATCGCGGCCAGGACGACCGCCACCAGTTCCGCCTCATCGTGGCGCCCGAGGACGGCCCCGAGCTGGGCGACCTCCGCGACGTCACCCGCCGGCTCATGGCGCAGATGGAGCGCGACCTGCAAACGCAGCTCGATTGGGTCGCGGTCGATCACCACAACACCGGCCACCCGCACAGCCACATCGTCATCCGCGGCGTGACCGACGACGGGAAGATTCTGAACATCGCCGGCGACTACATCGCCCATGGCATCCGCCACCGCGCCGCCGAGATCGTCACCCTCGAGCTCGGCATGCAGAGCGAATGGGAGGTGCAGCAGAAGCTCGGGCGCGAGGTGGAGCAGGACCGCTTCACCCGGCTCGACCGCGCGATCCTCGACGAGGTGAACGGAGCAGGGCCTGGTGGACCTGCGCATCGGCGAGGCAGCAGTCCTATCTCGGCCGCGCCAACCGCTACCTGCTGATCGAGCGGCTGAAGAAGCTCGAACGGATGGAGCTGGCGCACGAGGAAGAGCCGGCCCGCTGGTCGCTGTCGGATCGGATGGAGAAGACGCTGCGCGAGCTGGGCGAGCGCGGCGACATCATCAAGACCATGCACCGGGCGATCACCGAGCGCGGCCTCGCGCACGGCGCCGGAGACTACATCGTCCATGACGGCCCGGCCGATCGGCCCGATCATCGGCCGCGTCATCGGCAAGGGGCTGGCGGGCGACGAGCTGGGCGACCGCGTGCATCTGGTCATCGACGGCGCCGACGGGCGCGCCCATTACGTCGAGATGAGCGAGGCGGCGGCGAGCGAGGTCCGCACCGGCAGCATCGTCGAGATCGGCCGGGCCGAACCGCCGCCGCGTCCGGCCGACCGGACCATCGCCGACTTCGCGCGCGACAATGGCGGCACCTACGAGCCGGCGCTGCACCTCGCCATCGCCCGCGACACGATGCGCATCCCGGACGGAAATTACGAGGGCTACGTCGAGAGCCATGTGCGCCGGCTGGAGGCGCTGCGCCGGGCCGGCATCGTCGAGCGCATCGACGCGGAGCATTGGCGCATCCCCGACGACTTCGAGCAGCGCGCGCGGGATTACGACGCGCAGCGCACGAAGCAGCTCGGCGCCCGCGTGCTGTCGCTGATCGATCTCGACGCGCAGGTCACGGCGAACGCCGCGACCTGGCTCGACCGCAGCCTGATCAGCGACGAGCGCTCGCCGTTCAGCAACGGCGGCTTCGGCCGCGAGGCGATGGACGCGATGGCGCGGCGCCGGCAATGGCTGATCGAGCAGGGCTTCGCGCGCGAGGAGCCGGACCGGATCATCTACCGGCGCAGCATGCTGGCGGAGCTGGCCCGGCGCGAGCTGGACGAGGCCGGCCGGAAGCTGGCCCAGGAGCGCGGCGGAACCTTCTACGTCCCGGAGAGCGGCGAGCGGATCAGCGGCACCTATCGGCAGTCCGTGCAGCTCGTCAGCGGCAAATACGCGCTGGTCGAGCGGTCGCGCGAGTTCACCCTGGTGCCGTGGCGGCCGGTGATCGAGAAGGAGCTGGGCAAGCAGGTCGCGGGCCTCGTCCGCGGCGACGGCATCTCGTGGGAGCTTGGCCGGCAACGGGGGATCGGCATCGGCATGTAGGCGCGAGCCGGTGCCTTGCCGCGCTGGCTTGGAGCGGGCCAGCCCGTCGTCGTGCCGTCAAGGGTCGGCCTGACGGCCGCTCGCTGGCGCGACGGCTTCGCCGCCCTTGACCGCCCGCCGCCGGCCCGGCAGAGGCTCGCAAGCGCGTAAGGCTGAGTGGGGCTGATTGCTTGCAGCCCACTCACCACGAGAGTGATGCTGATAGCTCTTCCCCAGGCCCTCCTTAGCCGCCGATCGGCGGCGCGGTCGCGGCAATCATCGTGCGGCCTGCTGGAGCACGGTGTCGATCATCTGCATGACGAAACGCTGCTGCGCCTTGGGCAGGCGCTGGATACGTTCGACCTGCTGAAGGAGCTTCGGCGCCGGACCACGCTTGCCCGACTGCGGCTCCTCGCCGATCAAATCCTCGACCGACACGGCCGAGCGCGCGGGCGAGCGGCGGCAACTGTGCGACCTGGACGCGGCGCCGGCCAACCTCCCACGATCCGATGACTTGCTGCGCCACGCCCATGAGATCGGCGAGCTGCTGCTGGGTCATGTTGTGATCCTTGCGGAAGCCGGCGATGCGGGCGCCGAGCGCCTTGAAGAACGTCTTCTCTTCCGCGGACATGGGCGACATGGGAACGAGCCTGTTGATGGCGTTGAAAGCAGCGTCGTCCATGACTGTACCCCCGGTCTCGGAAAGGGCTTCGATATAGCGGTTGACTCTACGCCATATAGGCGTAAGACTCCAACCCAGTTTTTTAAGCTCACTTTGGGCTTGACAGGGTTCACGGGGAGACCGGCATGGCGCGCATCCCGGAGGCGGAGATCGAGCGGCTAAAAAGCGAGGTCTCGGTCGTCCGCCTGGTGGAAGCCGCCGGCATCGTGCTCGCCCGCCAGGGCAAGGACCTGGCCGGGCGGTGCCCGTTCCACGAGGAAGACACGCCTTCGCTGATCGTGACGCCGGAGAAGAACCTGTGGCACTGCTTCGGCTGCTCGGCCGGCGGCGGGCCGATCGACTGGGTGATGCGGCGGAACGGCGTGAGCTTCCGCCATGCGGTCGAGTTGCTGCGCGAGGGTCTGCCGGCGGTGACGGAGGGCACGGTGAAGCGGACCACGGTGCGCGCGTTGCCGCCGCCGGTGCCGCCCGATGCCGACGACCAGGCGCGTGCTCGACCGGGTGATCGGCGTTCTATCACCAGACCCTGAAGCAGGCGCCCGAGGCGCTGGCCTATCTGAAGGCGCGCGGCATCGACCATCCCGAGGCGATCGACACCTTCAAGCTTGGCTTCGCCAACCGCACGCTTGGGCTGCGGCTGCCCGAGAAGACCCGCAAGGCCGGGGCCGAGCTGCGGGCGCGGCTGCAGCGGATCGGCCTTTACCGCGACACCGGGCACGAGCACTTCAATGGCAGCCTGGTCATTCCGGTCCTGGACGAGCAGGCAACGTGACGGAGATCTACGGCCGCAAGATCACCGAGCGGCTGCGGCCGGGAACGCCGCTGCACCTGTACCTGCCCGGCCCGCACCGCGGCGTGTGGAATCTCCCCGGCATCGCGGCATCGGGCGGCGAGATCATCCTGTCCGAAGCGCTGATCGACGCGCTGACCTTCTGGTGCGCGGGCTTCCGCAACGTCACGTCCTGCTATGGCGTCGAGGGCTTCACCGAGGACCACCTGGCCGCGTTCCGCCGTCATAACATCCGCCGCGTGCTGATCGCGTTCGACCGCGACGAGGCCGGCGAGCGCGGTGCCGCCAGGGTGGCGGACATGTTGATGGCGGAAGGCATCGAGTGCTTCCGCATCCAGTTCCCGAAGGGCATGGACGCGAACGACTACGCGCTGAAGGTGACACCGGCCGCCAAATCGCTCGGCCTGCTGATCCGCAAGGCGGCCTGGCTGGGCAAGGGTGAAGCACCGCCAACAACACCCGTGAGCGAGCCGGTCACCGTGGCACCGATTGCGGAACCGGAATCAGCACCGTCCTCTTTAGCCGCTGAAACCGTGCCGGCGGCACCGCCAATAGCGGCTAAGGAAGAAATGATTCCGCCGCCGTCACCATTGCCGGCATCGCCGGTGCCGGACGCGCCACAGGAGCCGCCGGCCGAGATCACCGAGCAGGAGATCGTGCTGCGCTTCGATGCGCGGCGCTGGCGGGTGCGCGGCCTGCCGAAGAACCTCGCGGTCGGCGTGTTGAAGGTCAATCTGATGGTGGCGACAGAGGACTCCTTCCACGTCGATACCTTCGATCTCTATGCGGCGCGCGCGCGCGAGCACTTCCTGGCGCGGGCCGCGGCCGAGCTGCACGTTCCCGAACACACGCTGAAGGGCGAGCTTGGCCGCGTGCTGCTGAAGCTGGAACAATTGCAGGACGAGGCCATCGCCAAGGCGCTCGAACCGCAGGGTCCGGCCGTGCCGGCGATGACCGAGAAGGAGCGCGAAGCAGCCCTCGGCCTGCTGCGGGCGCCCGATCTGATGGCGCGGATCGTCGCCGACTTCGACGCCTGCGGCGTGGTCGGCGAGGCCACCAACAAGCTGGTCGGATACCTCGCGGCGACCTCGCGCAAGCTCGACAAGCCGCTCGCCGTGGTGATCCAGTCATCGAGCGCCGCCGGCAAATCCGCGCTGATGGATGCGGTGCTCGCCTTCATGCCGGACGAGGAGACGGTGCGCTACTCGGCGATGACCGGGCAGAGCCTGTTCTACATGGGCGAGAGCAACCTGAAGCACCGGATTCTCGCCATCGCCGAGGAGCAGGGCGCGGCGCGCGCGGCCTATGCGCTGAAGCTGTTGCAGTCCGAGGGCGAGCTGACGATCGCCAGCACCGGCACCGATGCCGCCGGCAATCTGGTGACGCAGGAATACCGCGTCGAGGGTCCGACGGTGCTGTTCATGACCACCACGGCGATCGACATCGACGAGGAGCTGATGAATCGCTGCCTGGTCCTGTCGGTCGACGAAGGGCGCGAGCAGACCCGCGCGATCCATGCCCGGCAGCGTGCCCGGCGCACGCTCGACGGCCTGATGGCGAAGGCGGCGAAGGACGAGATCGTGGCGCTGCATCGTCACGCGCAGCGGCTTCTGCGCCCACTGGCCGTGGTCAATCCGTATGCCGACCGGCTGACCTTCCTCGACGACCGCACCCGCACGCGGCGCGATCACGAGAAATATCTGTCCCTCATCGACACCATTGCGCTGCTGCACCAGCATCAGCGCCCGGTGAAGACGCTGCCGCTCGGCGATCGTCCGCTCGAGTACATCGAGGCGACGCTTGAGGATATCGCAACGGCCAATGATCTTGCCCATGACGTGCTCGGCCGCTCGCTCGACGAGCTGCCGCCGCAGACGCGGCGCGTGCTCGCCGCGGTGCAGGTCCTGGTGCGCGAGCGGGCCGAGACGCAGCGCATCCCCGCCAGCGAGGTCCGCTTCGGGCGGGCCGATGTGCGGCGTTCGACCGGCCTCTCGGACACGCAATGCCGGCTCCATCTCGATCGGCTCGCGAGCCTCGAATACCTGCTGACGCATCGCGGCCGGCGCGGCCAGAGCTTCGAATACGAGCTGCTGTTCGACGGCGCCATGCAGGACGCAGCACCGCACCTGGCCGGGCTGATCGACGTGGACTCCCTTCGTTCCGCCGCTACGATCCAAACCTCGCGGGGGTGGCTTCCGCCGATGCGCCGGAATCACCGCCGGAATCACGCGCCATACGCCGAAACGGCGCCGCCGCATCATATGCACAACCATCTTCCTTAGCCGCCTCTGCGCGGTGAGCCATGGCACGGCCACGCGGCAGGAAGAACCGCCGCCCGGCGCCCGATCCGATCGGGACGCTGCCGCTGACGCGCGCCATGGAGGCGCACTTCGAGTGGATGCTGGTGACCGGCTACACCGCCGACACGGTGCGCACCCGCCGCATCGCGATCCGGCGGTTCATCGCCTGGTGCGACGAGCGCGGCCTCTCTGATCCCCGCGAGATCACCAAGCCGATCCTGGAGCGCTATCAGCGCCACCTGTTCTACTACCGCAAGCCCGACGGCGCGCCGCTCACGCTCGGCAGCCAGCACGCCACGCTGGCGCCCTTGAAGACGTTCTTCAAATGGCTCGCCCGCGAGAATCACATCCTCTACAACCCGGCCTCCGAGCTGGAGCTGCCGGCGCCGCCGAAGCAGCTTCCACGCATCCTGTTGGGCGTCGAGGAGATCGAGGCGATTCTCCGCGCGGCCGACCCGGCGACGGCGGGAGGACTGCGCGACCGTGCCATGCTGGAGGTGCTGTACTCCACCGGCTTGCGCCGCACCGAGATGGCGAATCTCCGGCGCTATGATGCCGATCTTGTCCGCCTGGTGGTGTTCGTGCGCGAGGGCAAGGGCCGCAAGGATCGCGTCGTGCCGCTCGGCGAGCGGGCCGCGCGCTGGCTCGACAAGTACCTGATCGAGGCCCGGCCGCAGTTCATCGCGCATGAGAACGAGGCGCTGTTCGTGATGGATACCGGCGAGAAGGTGACCCCGGAATACCTCGCCACCCGCGTGCGCCACCACATGGCGACGGCCGGCATCGACAAGCCCGGCGCCTGCCATCTGTTCCGCCATGCCATGGCAACCCACATGCTCGACAACGGCGCCGACATCCGGTTCATCCAGGCCATGCTCGGGCACGCCAGCTTGACCACGACCGAGCGCTACACCCACGTCGCCATCGCCAAGCTGCAGGAAATCCACGCCGCCACCCACCCCGCCCGGCTCACCCGCGCGCGGCCGGCGGCGGATCAAAACCAGGCCCGCGACGCGCTGCTCGCGGCCCTCGACCGCGAGGCGGACGACGAGGAATCCGACGCCGAAAACCGCCTCTGACCGTCGCCCGGCAGCCTCTCCTTAGCGGCTAAAAAGGTGGCCGAGACGCCCGCTCGGCGGCACACCGGAAACGCCGTCCGACAGCATCAAAACCGCATCCCGGCCGCACCGAATCCGGCACCCGGACAGCCCGTCCGCGACCTTCCTTTAGCCGCTTGATGGCCGCGAATCCGGCGTCGTTCGTGCCTTGCCGAACGTGTGTTGACAGCCCAGAATGCGGCCCTGGAACAAATTTTTTGCGTGCATGGGGGTGCGTCTTCTTCAGCGATCCGCAAGCCGTTGATGTGTCTCTGGAAAGCGGCCGTCGGTATGGCGGGATCGCGTCAGGCTGCGCTATCTATGCCTATGTCGGGAATGATCCGCTGAATAGGATTGATCCACTTGGGCTGAATGATCAACCACTGAACACCAACCAAGGTGTCGCGGTGCAGCTTCCAAATGGTCAAAACGTCCCGGACCTCAATTCTCCAACTGGACTGCTGATGTCGCCCGTGGCCAATCTGAGCCCGGTCGCGGCAGCGGGAAATCTCACCGGAGCGACGTATTTCTCTATGCTGAGCAATCCGGAAACTGCGGGAAGCGCGAGCATTTACTTGGCGGCAGCTCTGGGTACGAACGTCGGTCAAGGCGGCACGTTCGACTATCAGAGGCAGGGCAATATGATCACGAGCTACACCCAGCTCCCCCAATTCAGGGACGTCTCGAATTTCAACGTCGGGCTATTCTCTCAGCAAACGGGGCTGACACTCAACGAGACCCTTGGCACCGCAGGACTATTTGCGAGCGCCTTCTCGAGCAATGCGCGGCCTAATCAGCCTTATGGCCTTGATCCCCGGACCGCGCAGTTCATAACGACCGGCTTCAAAGTTGGTCAAAGTGGCGTGTTCGGCCCGGCCGCAGCTCCTTGACGGCATATCCAAATGTCATCGTCCCCCCGCCTTATCAAAACGTGCCTTCGCTGGATTATTGGTGTCGTGGTGCCGCTGGGCGCCGTGTATCTGCTCCTGGCAACGATTGGCTTGGCTCCTACTCCTCGCACCTGCATCACTGAGACACACAAGAATATTTCGGATCTCTCGGGGTTCGATTTTGAGATCAGTGAGACGGACTGCTCGACGCTCGGGGAGGACGCATCGATCAGCGTCTTCGCATCGAAGCCCGGGCAGACGAAAAAGATGCTCTTGTTCAAGTATGGCCCTGCTGGCGCTAAGCCGATGCCAGTCATCACCTCAGTGGGTCAGCACGCTGTCGAAATATCAGTGTCGCGTATCTCAGACCTGATCTTCCGCCGCGACGATTGGGAGGGCTTATCCGTGAATTACAATATCGGCATCATTGACTATCCGCCCAGAGGCGCTGAAAAGAATGGATGACGGCTGGGCAATCCGGCCCTTGTTCCACGCTTTGGCGATCTTAAGCCTTGTGTTGCTTCTGTCTCCTTGCAAGGTGGCCGAATCGGAAACATCGCCGCCCCGGGTTGACACGCTGAAGGTCTACGAGCTGGCGTTACAGGCCAACGGGGATGCACCATGGTCGGTCGACCCCGTTGCTCTACGGCTTTCCAGGAGCCTGGTGGACGCGCAAGATACGCTGATCGTCATTGATCAAGAGCTTCTCGTCGCCGGGCACGACCTGGGCACGTTCATCGCGAGCAAGAACCCCGGGAAGGAAAAAGAGGGACGGCTTTTTACCGAACAAGAGATCATCCCGACGTTGTTTCAGAACTTCGAGACCTTCAGGGACCTCTTTGCAATCTCCGTCGCTGACACGTTCTCAATCGGAGAATCTGAAGAGCATGGAATCTCAGGGCGACCTGGGAAGCCAAAAAATTGATGCTGAAAAGAGCAGATCGGCGGCTGCCAAATTCCACAACGCTGTGATGGTGTTCGGCGGCTCTTTGCTCGCAAAGCTCAGCATGGGCCCAGACAATCGCCTGAACCGGTACGGCTTGAAGTAGCTGCTATCGGACGTGAGGGCGTCGCGTCCGCCAAAAGCCAGCATCGAGCAACGGCCAGTCAGTCACTTCGGATGGGCGCAGGATCGGCGGGAGGTTTAGTGATGGCAAGATAAAGCGAACGTCGTTCGCGCCGTCTCTCGCCGGTTAAGTGCTTGTCTGCACACTGTTTTTTGTGGTGCCAAAGTGGCACCATGGGGAGCGTCTCCAATCCCGCGATCCAGACGAACCCGCTGGTGGCGATGAGCTACAGCCCCAACGGCCATCTCGCCGGCCTGGCGATCGCCCACGGCAACAGCGTGGCCGACACCACGAGCTTCACCTATGACGGGCTGGACCGCTTGGCCACCAACACTTGGCCCGATGCGAGCACCGAGGTTCTGAGCTACGATGCCGACGGCAACGTGACGGTGAAAGTGACGCGCAAGGGCGACGCGATCAACTGTAAGCCTCCGCCGAGGGCCGCCTGGACAGTCGCTGCTAAAGCCACGAGCATTGGCGCTAGCGTAATGGACACGATGATCGTGTCCACGATCGCGGTAATGGACACGATCGGGCATGGCGGTTCAGGCGGAAGAGCGTAGCGACCGGACGACAGGTGGCCGACGGCGGCGTCGAGCTTGGTCTGTTGAAGAGAAGCGGCGGATTGTTGCGGAGAGTCTGGAACCGGGAGCCTCGGCATCGCTGGTCGCGCGACGTCACGACGTGAACACCAACATGCTGTTCACCTGGCGGCGGCAGCTTGAGGCCGGTGATACGACGCCGGGTCAGCCAGTCAGCTTCGTTCCCGCCGCGATCACCGCCGAGGCGTTGGCCGCGGCATGCCCGCGAGGGAGTGGCCGGATTGAGATCGTGCTGGCGAGTGGCGCTCAGGTGATCGTAGGCATGGATGTGGACGAGGGGGCGCTGGCGCGCGTCATCAAAGTTCTGTCGCGGCAGCGATGATCCCGGTTCCGAGCGGGGTGCGGGTCCGGCTGGCAGTCGGGCAGACGGACATGCGTCGCGGGATGAACAGCCTCGCGCTCCAGGTTCAGGAAGCGATGCAGCGCGATCCGCATGCCGGCGATCTCTACGTGTTCCGGGGCCGCCGCGGCAATCTGCTCAAGATCCTTTGGCATGACGGCATCGGCATGTCGCTCTATGCCAAGCGGCTGGAGCACGGCAATTTCATCTGGCCGTCGCCGGCGAACGGGGTGATCGCCATTTCGGCGGCGCAGCTCGCCTATATGCTCGACGGAATCGACTGGCGAAACCCGCGTCTCACTTGGCGTCCGCAGTCGGCAGGCTGAGGCCATAAAATTTATAGCCGTTGACGATAGATCGCCCCGATCGGCGGATTTTGTGATTCTCTATTGGTGCCGTGAGCACCGCACCGTCCGCCACCCCGGAAGAGCTTGAAGCGCTGAAGGCGGCGTTGGCCGAGGCCCAAGCCGAACTCGCCGTCGCCAAGGCCATGGCGGCCGAAAACCAGGCTCTCATCGCGCATCAGAAGCTCGAGATCGCCAAGCTGCGGCGCGAACTCTACGGACCACGCTCCGAACGCACGGCGCGTCTCATCGAGCAGATGGCGTTGCAGTTCGAGGAACTCTCCACCTCCGCGACGGAGGACGAGCTCGCGGCCGAGCGGGCGGTGGCCAAGACCACGAAGGTTGCGGCCTTCACGCGCAAACAGGCCGAGCGCGAGACCTTCCCGGAGCATCTTCCGCGCGAACGTGTGGTGATGGATCCGCCGGCGACCTGCGCATGCTGCGGCAGCACGCGCTTGCGCAAAATCGGCGAAGACGTGACGCAAACGCTGGAATGCGTGCCCCGGCAGTGGAAAGTGGTCGAGACGGTGCGCGAGAAGTTCAGTTGCCGGGACTGCGAGAAGATCGGCCAGACGCCGGCGCCGTTCCATACCATTCCCCGCGGATGGGCCGGTCCCAGCCTGCTGGCCATGATCATGTTCGAGAAGTTCGGCCAGCATCAGCCGTTAAATCGGCAGTCCGAGCGCTATGCGCTCGAAGGCGTGCCGATCGCGCTGTCGACCATGGCGGATGCGGTGGGATCGGTCTGCACGGCGCTGGAACCGCTCCTGCGCCGCGTCGAAACCCATGTCATGGCGGCCGAACGTCTCCACGGCGACGATACGACCGTGCCCGTCCTGGCCAAGGGAAAGACCGACACCGGGCGCTGTTGGATCTACGTCCGGGATGACAGACCCTTTGCCGGCGCGGACCCGCCGGCGGCGATGTTCTATTACTCCCGCGACCGCAAGGGCGAGCATCCTCAGGCGCATCTTGCCGGGTATGCCGGCATCCTGCAGGCCGACGCCTTTGACGGGTACAACCAGCTCTACCTGCCCGGACGCGCGCCCGGCCCGATCCGGGAAGCGGCCTGTTGGTCACACGCGCGGCGGCCCTTCTTCGTCATGGCTGACGTCGAAGAGAATGCGCGCCGTAAGGCAGCGGGCAAGAAGGAGATCGCGCTATCCCCCATCGCGGTCGAAGTCGTGCGCCGGATCGATGCGCTGTTCGAGATCGAGCGCTCCATCAATGGCAAAAGCACGCCGGAGCGTCTCGCAATCCGCCAGAAGCGGAGCCGCCCCTTGGTCGATGATCTGCACGTCTTCATGCAGGAGCAAGTTGGCAAGCTGTCTCGCAGCCACGACCTGGCCAAGGCGTTCAACTACATCCTGAAGCGCTGGGCGAGCTTCACCTTGTTCCTCGAGGACGGGCGGGTGTGCCTCTCCAACAATGCCGCCGAACGCGGCCTCAGGGGCATTGCTCTGGGAAGAAAGTCGTGGCTGTTCTGCGGGTCCGATCGCGGCGGCAAGCGCGCCGCCGCCATGTATTCCCTGATCGTCACCGCTAAAATGAACGGCGTGGATCCGCAAGCCTGGCTGGCTGACGTCCTCGCCCGTATTGCCAAGCATCCGGCTCATCGGCTCGACGAGCTGCTGCCCTGGAAGTGGACGCCACCTGCTTTGTATCGAGCTGCCTGACCATGCACATCAACAAGGTCCATCACGTCACGACGATCAATCGCGTTGCCGAGGAACTCGGCGAAGACGAAGATTGGTTGTTCGACGTAGCGAACGAAATGGAAATCGAGGACGGATGCATCTGGGTCTACGGCGTCAACGAAGACGGCATCCTTGCGCTCACCGACTTCGGCATCGAGAACCTCAGGGAGCTCGTCAAAATCTACAAAGATAACCCCGACCTGCTCCAACGGCCGGCGTAAAAATCTACGTATCTGCGGCCCACGCCGGATGCTTACGGCGACCCGAATGGCAGGAAGATTTATGGGAATCCGGACGACGTCCCGCCGCTCTGGCTCGATCGGTGCCTGCGGGAGCGCAAGCTTCCCATCGAACCGGATGTGACGCATTTGCTATAGGACCCCGGCAAGCTGTCCCGCCCCGCGGACCGAACTGCCGGAACCGACCTTCCCGGCCTACGATCGCGGTTGGGCGCGGCGCTTGGCGGGCCGGTCCCAGGTGCCGTCTGCACAGAAGACGATTTTCGTGGGCACGTTTTGCTTCCAAAGTCAGGGTCCCCAATCTCAATTAAAGTGGTCAGAGGCCGGGAACGGGTCTTCCCATCGCCTAAATGACGGCGCTCGAACTGGTCGAGCCCGCGTGATAGGACTATACTGGTCTCGCCGAAACCCGAGCCCCATGAGACGATAATGTCGATTGCAGCAATCGTTGCGACGGTGGCAATTGCGATCGCGCTGGTCATCGCAATCGTCGTCATAAGACGTCATATCAGTCCTGCCGCCGCAACCCCTGTGCCTGACATGTTGAACGACGAAGCATTTGTAAAGTGGTTGGAAGGATATGAGCACTGGTACACGAAGTCATCTAAGCGGTACCATCGTACGCTGTACTGGTTCAGGCCCGCACCAATTGTGATCGGGTTTTTCGTTGCCATAGTGGCCGCCATAGATGAGAAGTCTGCGTTTTTTCCGGATTGGATGCCCAAGAACATCGTAATAATCATCCTCACGGGGCTCGCGTCATTTTGCGTGGCGGTGCTAACCCAACTTGGCGTGATTGATCTTTCCAGAACACGTGAGATTGGACGTATCAATTGCGCCCAACTTGTCGTTCGGGCAAAGCACTTTTTGTCTGTGGCGCAAACTCCCCAGGCTGCTTACGAGGAAAAAGCCGAGTTCATAAATGAGATTTTTAAAATCGAACACGATCAAGCCGCTCTATTTGCGGGCATAGTCAGGAATGTCCCATCAGTTCAATCGCCGCCAGTTCAAACGCCGCCGCGCCAGCTTCCTCCTGCGACGCCCGGACCGTAGTTCTCCCTTCTGTGAGTTCATCCGGTGTATTCCGTCTCGGTCAGAGATGGACGCCAGGAGGACCGGAGTCCTCCACCGGGCACCGGGAGGTGTCCGAGTGTGACGCCGCCACGGCGACCGAGGCCCGGCAGCAGCCTGGAAGAAGCGCCTGCCGCGCGAAGCGGGCGATCTGTGGAATGCCCTTATCGCTCTGGACGCGCGTCCAGGGCAGCGCTCTTCGGCCATTGCGCCGCACCCACGGTCAACGCGGTCCATGACCCGTTCAGCCGCTGTCTGCTCCGCCTGGCGCATGCCGACCGCGTCGCCGGGGCGGTTCGCCGCGACATGGCAACTCACTGGACGCACACGGTCGAGAATTATCTCAGCCGCGTCACCAAGACGCTCATCCTCGAAGCGGTGCGCGAGGTCAAGGATGAAGCGGCAGCCCAGCGCACCGACCACCTCAGAGGCCAGAGATGGCAAAGGAGGGGGAACGGCCGCTCTCCAGGACCGGCTGGCTACCCGAACCGCTGCGGTTCCCCGAGCCGGAAGTTCCGGCTGAAGCCGCAGGCACCCATGTCGCGGAGAGCCTAGCCGCCTGCCTCGACGATGAAGACGCGCCGACCGCAGCCATCTCTGCTGCAGCCGAGGATCGATCGCGGGGCGGCCAGTCAAACCAGAGCGGCCGCCCGCTCCTTTTTTTCCCATCTAAATTCCAGTAGAACCACATAACCACCGACACATCCCAGCCCGATTCCCGGGCACGCGAAGTCGCCTGGATCACCCAGTACCAAGGCCACGGCCGCCGCGTCGGCGAGGTCCGGCCCGCCAACAAGGCCGTGCTGTTCGACGCGCTCGCCCGTGCCGGCATATCACCAGCGTCATCGTCACTTTTGAACCTGACTTTCATCGCGGTGTCTATCAGTGTGTAAAATACCGCGCTGTATTCCGCGCCCAGCACGAGGATACAACTCCCAACCTGCGGATCAGGACGATGCTTGTCACCGAGACCGAGCCGCCCGCATACATCCGTGAGCTTGCGAAGCGACATAACGTGGCATTGGTAGTCATATGCGTCAATAACTGACGACCGCGTTGTCCGGTCGCCGATGACGCTCCTGCGATCATGGACTACCTCTCGACCTGTCCCCGGAAAACTGGGACCAGCTTATAGCTGGGAGATTCTGATTTACCCGTCCTTGGCCGGGCAGTGATCGGTCAATTTCCAACAAGAAGAGCGGCCCATGCCAAACTCCCAGCCGTATTGTCACAGATTACTGATCGCCTTTCCGAGAACGGCGCGCGGTTCGGCCCGCGGGTTTTAGGAGATCATGTCGGCGGCAGTTCAGTTCAGACCCCCTGTACCCAAACGCCAACCCACAAATAACCATCAATTGTCACTCCATTGTGATTGCTATCTGCGGCAGTGATCCAATCATTGAACCCCGTGGCTGCGGCGGAAACGATCGCAGCCGCAGCCGCAAGTGGAGCGGACAAAGCCGCCAGGGCGGTAGCAATCGTCACAAACCCTCCGAGATCAGTCGTTAGAAGGCTTGAAAGCGCTTTCGTCGATTTTTCCGTAAGTTGCAGCGACCATCCCCACCAATGCAACGTCGCACTGGCACCAGTCTCAAAAGTCTTTAGGTCCGCTGGAGTTGAGGCTACGCCCGTGATCCCCTTCGCAGCGTTTGAGATCGTTGTTGCAGGCGTATTGGCAGTGGTAGGAGTACCGGATGCCGCGCTCGGGGTGGTCGTTGCGGCGGCATTAGATTGAGCCGCTGCAGACGCTACGAGCGAAGCCTCCCCAGGAGCGAGGGGAGCAACAGCCGCCACTCCAGCAGGCACCACGGGCGCCAAGGCTTCCAGAGCCAGGGGCGATGCCGCCGCGACGGCGTGCCCCAATGACACGGAAAACGTACCTACGGAGCCCGTGATGATGTTGAATGCCTCGGCCTTGTCGATAATGCTTTTCAGTTGCTGCGCGTTGACGGTACCGGCCATGGTTGTTCACTCCCCTCCCAAAGCTAACGGTCAGAATAACACGCACTGGCTCCCCATGCCATAAACTAACGCTCTCACATACACAGCAAACTCTTCAGAACCTTCGTGCCCGCTCGGGCTATTTTGCCTTCGCGACAACCGCAGTACCCTAGCTACGGCTTCACCAGCGTGTAGTGGTTCGTGCTTACGAATTTTCGTGTCGTGATAACCCCGCGGTCGACATTTCCGTTGAGAGTTTGAGCGAGGTCTTCGGTGAAAATCTGGTCGCTAAAATACCATGAATGAGATTGGATGATTCCAGCAGGCGTCAGGGGCGAAGTCGGCAGAAGGCTTTTATAATATTCGCCGCAATCGACGTTCACCGCCGTTGATGGCGCATCGGGCGGCAAGGCTACGCGGCCAACGCGGGGCGCGACGCCAACACGTTTAACATTGGAGATTTGTAGCACTTCGTCGTAGGGGTTGGAATAATTAGTAAGTCGCACGCAGTGATGATAGATCGCCTTGCCGTCCGTATTGCCTGCGGACATTGAGCCGCTGGAAATGTCACCGGCGATCAAGGCGATCTGACTTACCATCCACGTCGCGGTGGGCAAGTCGCCATGGTCGTCCGCGTCATTAAAGGCCTGTCGGACCACAAAGGCGCCAGTCGAATGAGCTAGGATGTGCACATTTGTATCGCAATTGGCCTGGACCTGACGTTGCGCGAGCATCGTGATGCAGTCGGAGACGAGGAAGTCCGCGGTATCTTTCGCCCGCGTTCGGTCCGCCATATAAGCGAGCGGGATGTCGGCGCAGGGCCAATCGAAACTCACGACCATCCCAGCGAAACCATGATTTCCAAGCCCACTGTGAATGAGCCGGTGCCGCTTGAGAATATCGGAGGGACTATTGTTGTAGCCGTGTATGAACACAAGTACATCGCGCCGGTTAAGCCCCGTGGCATCCTTTATGGACGGTGCAAGCGCCTGTACCTGAGACGCCCAGACATCGGACGCGAGCGGCAGTGCATGCAAATAATCCGAATCTGTGTCGGGCACCTGCAGAAACTGAGCTGGGCCTGGATCATCTGTGTAGGCGCCGGTCATCGGGTCTTTTGCTCGGGCCGTGATGACATAATCAGGCATGTTCCGTCCCCTTAATTCGGCAGTGTCCCCGCGCATTCGTGGTCAATAGCGAATGCGATCTGGTCGTCGTGGACCGGAGTTCGCTTGCCAGCCTCATGCGAAAACATCGCTTTCCCGAGTTCCAGCATGGCGGTCCGGTTTTTCACTCCGATTTGTGCCGTCGCGGAGATTGGCGACCCGAACCAATGGCTCCAACCCTCGACATAGGTTTCGATCGCGCGCGAATCGTTCGGACTGCCGGCGTAATGAATTGCCAGGTCGTGGAGCGTGAATACGCCGTTTGGAAAGGCATATCTGACGGCTAAGAGGTGATACCACGCAGCGACGCCGTGTTCGGGCGTTCGGTAGATCGTTGTAACATTGCCGTCCGGCGAGTAATCGGGCTCTGTGAACCCAACATAGCCGGGGCGCTTCTTCTGCCAAGCGCGGAGATTCAACGCGCCGGGATTGTTCGTGCGAACTGCGCGGCAGACGTTCAGATCGTAAGGATCCCTAGAGAAGAGCCCACCTGCGACAAGCGAGCCGAAAGCGACCACGGGCTTGGCGGCTGGTATCTCGTCGACAGCTAGCGCCGACGCCTTCGTTTGCGGTCCAGCGTCGACTGCTGGGGTATCGCCTTTGTCTTCGGTTCGCGGATCAGGCGGAGTACCTCTTCCCGATGGTTTCGGCATCACAGCCTTGGTGATGGTCGGTAAGAAGGATTCGATGAAATCAGTTCCGACATAGCCGGCGGCCATGATCCCGAGCAGCAATTGAATGTCGCCGTCCGCGAGACTGCCGCTTTTGCCAATATCGATCAGCTTCTGAAGCCCCAGACCCAGCGCGGCGGCAACGCCGGCGACAAAGCCGATCATGAAACTCACATTAGACGGGCCGCTACGAAGACATCCTCCGATGTCGCATCTTGGTGGCTGGACCCAGAGATCTTCTTTAGGCCGGCAATCGCTCGGGCGCCCTGGCCGACCATTCCGAGCACACCAGCAAGAAGGAGTGCGGTGAGAATATTTCCTGTCATTGTGTGAGTCCCCCGCTATTTGTTCTTAACCGACATTGCCCAGCTTGCTGGCCCCCTTTTTGCACGATTTTCGTCATATGCGGGCCTCGGTCGCAATATGTCCTCAGATTGGACCGTTGGCAGATGAGCCGGCGTTGCGCTCAGGCGGCCAGGGTCACCGCGCCGTAGGTAGCGACATTCTTGGCGCGGCCAGCGTCACCACGAATGTAAAGCGGTAGATTGCGCAACATAACATCCCCTGTGTTACACCAATTCCGCCGCCCTCGGCACAGCCTTCCTAATACGCAACCGCGCCGCCTCAGGTCGCCCTGCAGAACCGGGGTCTCACGAACGTCGTCGCGCTTCAGCGCTATTTCGTCAGCTCGCTAAGCGAGCGTGCACCGGTCTGATCCAGGAGTGTGTCCAGCTTCATGTCGCTGCGCACGCCCGAAGCGAAGCTGTCGCCGTAAGTCTGCCGCCGGGTCTCCAGGGTCTCCAGGCGCATGGCCTCGCGCTTGCAGCAAAGTTCGCCGTTCTTGTCCCGGCACCGCTGATCGAGCCCGGCCAACAATTCTTAGGCATGCATGATCTCCATGACGTCGTACTTATGGCTCGAGGCCATCGTCCGTGGCAACGCGAAGTAGCACCCTAATCGCCGGGCGAAGCTGCGCCTACGGGCCCAGCGCCGGCATCCTTCGGGCTCTCGCGCTCGGTCGGTGATGTGGTCGCCCAGGTAAGTTCAACCTTTTTCGTCCCGTCTTTCTTGGTTGTCCAACCGCGTGCGGCGAGCCAGGCCGCTGAGGCTTCCAAGAGATGCGTTACGACGGGATAAGCGATTTTCTGAGTTACGATGAACCCAGGCGGCCGTTTCGCGAAAAGCTTCATCGCGACGAAATCGAGACTGACGCCTTCGGACCAGGAATGCCTCTTCACCGTGATGCCTTTCGTCTGCTTGCGAAGCTCTCGCCATGGCAGATCGCAGCACTTGTGCCAGAGCACCGTTCCACCGATCAGCGCCGCATCCTCATATCCCATTGTTTCGTAATACCGGCTGTGCTTGGTGCGAGTCAGTACCTCGTATGCGTCGCCGAAGGGATCGAGGAGCACCCCAAGCAGCCCGCCAAAGGGAACCTTGTCCAAGGCTGCATCCAGTAGCCGCTTCAGCAGTTTCATTGTGCGAATGAGCCATTGCCGGTCGGTCCGGTAAAGGAGATAGCGCTTGTTCGTGACCACCGCCAAAGCCGGCCGACCCGATCGTTCCTCGCAGTTTATGCGCAAAAGTACCATTTCGGGCGCGACAGGATTCGACCCGTTCTGGATGGCGTCGATGAGAGCGGCTGCTCGACTGTCATAAATGCTTAGCAGCGGATAAACAGCCGACACTTGGCCGTCCATATCCTTCTTCTCCAGCTCCGATTCCGTAGGCCACCTGTCCCTCTTAAGGAAAGGGAGGATGGCGACGATTATGAACAGCGCGCTGAAGCCCAGAATGATCGCGGCATTGCCGGCAGTTTGTGGCGTGTACTTTTCATAGACGACGGTCCTTGCTACGGGAGTCAGTATCTTGCTTTCCGCGAATTTCTGCCAGACATCGCGGTCGAGTTCACCCGCTCTGTA
Source organism: uncultured Alphaproteobacteria bacterium (assembly GCA_963832575.1). GTDB lineage: Bacteria > Pseudomonadota > Alphaproteobacteria > ATCC43930 > CGMCC-115725 > DATJLY01. Next base: position 962,852 of record CAWHUT010000002.1, on the reverse strand, counting down.
CAATGGACCTTGCGCATCAGCGAGGATCGGCTCGGCGTCATAGCTACTTTTCTTGGGATCGCACTCGCCGGACTTGAAGAAGAACGATACGGAAGCCTGTTTCCCCCGGTTAAGATCCCTAATTTGCGCCGCGTCTAGAATGGGGACGTAAAGGCCAAGCGCCACGGTCGGGCCTTTGCTCTCCTCGTCCTCGCGATTTCTTTCGTAAAAGCAGATCACGTAGTCCATGTAGAGGGCGCGGCGAATGTCCCGCAGCCGCACGAATTCCGGCCCCGCAGCGCCGCGCCTCTCCAACTGCTCGACGGTGGTGACGACCGGCTCTCCGGTATACCGAGAATTGCGGAAGTGATGTACGATCACGCCGCTGATCAAAGCGATGGCAACGGCGATGAGCAGAAGCCGTGCGATCATGGAGCTTCTCCCTGTGCTGCGGCTCCGGCGAGACGAGCCTCGTCGAACACGATTGGACGGTCGAGGCATTCGCGCCGGATGGAAACGGATGAGTTGTTCGACATATCGAATTTGCCACGGTGATCTCGGCACTCATCGCACACAAGCGGAATAAGATTGTTGGTAGGCACAGAGACAGCTTCACTCAGCTTGTTTCGCTGATGGATAAAGCGCCGCCTCGTTAGGTAGTCAGTTTTATTACCGCTCGCGTATTATCAGATGTTGGAGTAAAGCGGGCAACGGCCTTTCGATCCATTGTGGTAACAACCCACTGGCTTTCAAAATAGGTGTCGACCCAATACTCTGCACCGGGGCCGACCTGCGAATAAAATACCGGTACACCTGACTGATCGAACCAGTAGATCCGTAGGACCTCATTGCTCTGATTTACGAATTGTATATGTGCAGGGCGCGAGATATCGTCTTGTGAGGATATCTTTTCAGAACCGAGAGCAGAAGTATCGATGATGTCAGTTCCTAAGATGTGGCTGGATAAGGTCGCGTTTAGGGATGCCAAAGGCCGGCTAAAAGTTGCTATTGCAACAATTGAGACGGCGGTCAGACAACCAATCGCCAGCCCGACCACGTAAAAGAACTGAAGCCGAGCGCGAAGGTAATGTTCTGGCGAAAAACCTGACGGCAGCGGCATGTGACCAAGTTCAGCAAAAAAGGCGACGATGCGATCTTTCGCAGGCAGACGACGGATGTGGGTGAGAAGATTCTTATTGCGCTGAATTCTAAACCACAGAATGAATACCGCTGCTATCGTGACCATATAAGCCAAGTACGCCAACGGGGTTGTGGCGGCGTCACGAAGGTGTGTCAGGGCCTCGAGAAAAAAGCTCATCGTCGGTTAATGCCCCCCGGAACCGATCCACGTTGAGGTCCAATTGAAATTACCACAAGTAAGCGCACTTTGTCACTTAGTTTGCAAACACAACCGCAGGGGGGCTTTACACAAGGACGCGGTCCTTGGAATAACCTGCGCGGCCCCACGAGCTGGTCGACGTCTTGCGCGTCGCAAGGCTATTTTCGAGCCTCGCACGCTGTACGATACTTGCGATGGTCAACAGTGTCTTTCCTGCCGCGTCCAAACGTCGCTCCTGAACACCTGAAGAATATCGCTCGTCCGGTATGGGCCTATCGTGTCGAACTCGGTAAAGTTGGTGCGGCACGGTCGACCGCATCCACGTTGGCATTACCCGACAAGCCCTCGATCGCGGTGCTTCCATTCCAGAACATGAGTGACGATCCTGGGCAGGAGCATTTTGCGGACGGTATGGCGGAAGACATCACGACAGCGCTGTCGCGGTTCACTTAGAGCTGGCCCGGGGAATCTGGACAGTAGGATAAGTGGATTTTCTGCCTGACGTGCGGCGAAGATTGCCGCGGATCAGGAGAGAACATGACGAGACGGACACGCCGGAACCACACACCGGCATTCAAGGCGAAGGTGGCGTTGGCGGCCATCAAGGGTGAGAAGACGCTGTCGGAGCTGGCGGAGCTTTTCGATGTGCACCCGAACCAGATCACGATGTGGAAGGCGCAGCTGCTCGAGGGGCGGCCGGGGTGTTCGGTTCCGGTGCGGCGAGCACGGAGGCGGCGCCGGCGGTGGATTTGAAGGCGCTGCACGCCAAGATCGGGGAGCTGGCGCTGGAGAACGATTTTTTTGTCCGGCGCGCTCAGCAAGGCCGGCATGCTGAGCGCAAAGCGATGATCGACCGTGAGCACGAGCTTCCGCTGACGCGGCAGGCGGCAGTCCTGAAGCTCAGCCGAAGCGGCCTCTACTACCGGCCCCGGCCGGTATCGCCGGCCGATCTGGCGGTGATGCGGCGGATCGACGAGCTGCATCTGGATTACCCGTTCGCGGGCAGCCGGATGCTGCGCGATCTGTTGCGCGGCGAGGGCGTCGCGATCGGCCGCGAGCGCGTCGCGACGATGATGAAGCGGATGGGGATCGAGGCGATCTACCGCCGGCCGAACACGTCGAAACCCGCGCCAGGGCACAAGATCTACCCGTATCTGCTGCGCAAGCTGGCGGTCGAGCGGCCGAACCAGGTGTGGGCGATGGACATCACCTACATCCCGATGGCGCGCGGCTTCGTCTATCTCGCCGCCGTCGTCGACTGGTTCAGCCGCCGGGTCCTGGCGTGGCGCGTGTCGATCACGATGGAAGTCGCGTTCTGCCTCGAGGCGGTCGAGGAAGCGCTCGCCAGGCACGGCACGCCCGAGATTTTCAACACCGACCAAGGCAGCCAGTTCACCAGCGCCGACTTCACCGGCCTGCTGCTGAAGAACGCCATCGCGATCAGCATGGACGGCAAGGGGTCGTGGCGGGACAACGTCTTCGTCGAGCGGCTCTGGCGCTCGGTTAAATACGAGGAGGTCTATCTCAGGGCCTACGACAGCGTCGGCGAGGCGCGCGCCTCGATCGGCCGGTATCTCGACTTCTACAATCCTGCATCACAACACCCATCTATCTATGCCATTGAAGTGAACAGGTTTTGTTGCGCGGGATGCGGTCCCGTGGGGTATTGAGTCCCGCGTTTTGTGCGTTCAGCGAGCGATCGAGCGGCTGGTCCATCGAGGACAGAACGGCTGAAGAGCCACGGGCCGTCGGCAAGGGGATGGATCGCGTTGATCTTGCCGCCTTCGGCGGCGATCCGGAGTGTCTTGGCGCTGACGCCGAGAAGCGCGGCCGCCTTGGTGAGGTTGAGCCAGGGTTCGATGCCATTCGAGCTCGGACGATAGACCGGGATCCGATGGTGCGACCGGAGTGCTGTCACGCGCTCTCGGGTCCAGCGATTGCCGTGACCGGTAACGAGCTTGTTCCGGTTCAGGATGCCGGCGATGAGATCGTCGTTTGCGATGAGCACGAGGTCTCGGACGGCAGCGAGGATATCGGGCGCCGTGCTGTTGCGCTGGCCTTTGCGACGCCGCGGCAGGCGCAGCTCGGTATGAACGCCGCCCATCCAATGGACGATAAGGACGATCTCGGCGGCCTCGGCATCGATATCGGCAATCACCTCGTGGATCAGCGTGCGGACGATCCTCTTCTTGAGCCGCGCATCCGTCGTCTGGGCCGTCCATACGGCCTTGAGATCACCGGCCAGGGTGACGAAGGAGATCGGCGTCAATGATCGAGGTGACGTTCCGGCGTCATGGGCGATGACTTTCGCCTCGACTTCGGCAACACGGACGAGCGCCTTGTTCCAGCGCAATTCCAACTCTCCTGCCACGAGGCGGTTTGCGGGATCGGCGGCATCATACTGGCGAAAGGCGCGGTCTGCCGCGTAGCGTGCCGCTTCGAGATCACGAATGAGGACCTCGCGGACCTGATCGCGCCGCGTGCTGGCCTCGGCTTCGGCTGCAACGGTGGCCGCGATCGTCGCCGGCTCCACGACCTGAAGGAGCGCCGCCTCGACGGCATCGTCAACGCGCAATCCGCTGAACGCGATGCAGCGCGGCTCACCGTTGTTGAGCAGGCCGCGGTGACAGGCATAGCGGGGAATGTCGTGCTTCGTGCCGGTGTAGCGTACCGTCAGCTTCCGGCCGCAGCGGCGGCAGCGGACAAGGCCGGCGAGCAATGCATCGCCGTGCTTTGGCGCACCATGGTGGCGGCTCGCGGGAACGTTGTCGCTCACCATGTTGCGTATCGCCTCCGCACGCTCCCAGTCTACGTAGCCCTCATGGTTGCCGGGCTTCAGCGCCAGCCATTCGGCACGCGGCTTGCGGTGGCCTTTTACCCGCGCGCCCGAACCGTCATAGCCCGCCGCTGCGACGCCGGTCTTACCATAGGCATAGGCGCCGCCGTAGAGGGGATTGGTGATGATCCGGTGGATGGTGGCATAGCAGGGCCTGCGCCAGACGACCTCGCCGTTGCGCGGCTTTGTCGGCAGATCGAGACCATGCTCATGGAACCACAAGAGCGCCTGGCGTGCGCTGCCGAGTTCGGCCACCTTGTCGAAGACCAGCCGGATTGCCTCCTGGACCCGCCGATCGGGGTCCTTCTCGAGGCGGTCGCCGGCCTTCACGAAGCCGACCGGCGCGGCGACAATGAGTTCGCCTCGTCTCGCCTTCTCGTATCGCGCAGAGAGGGAGCGTTGGCGCAGGAGATCGAGTTCATACTCGTTGAGGCTACCCTTGAGACCAAGCAGCAGCCGGTCGTTTCCCTGTCGGGGCGCATACACCGTCTCCTGATCGATCAGCACCGTGTCGACGACGCGGCACATCTCGATGAGTTGCTGCCAATCACGACTGTTCCGGGCAAAGCGCGACACTTCCCGCGCCGCGACGGCGCCCACTTTGCCGAGACAGACTTCGGCTACCATGCGCTCGAAGCCGACGCGCGCGACGCCGCCCGCCGCCGAACGGCCGAGATCATCATCGACCGTTTCGATCTGCGACCAACCGAGCGCAATCAAGCGATCCCTCATGGCGTATTGCAGCGCGCTGCTCTCGCGATTGTGCAGGACCTGATGGGCCGAGGACTGGCGGACATACAGGATCGCCTTCCGCTCCAGGTGATGGGGCCTGATCTTGTCAGTCATCACGGCGCACCTCTTCCTGGTCCACCTGGCAATCGCCGTGCATGTGTTCGAGGATCAAACGAGCTATCAGTGTCGTCAGCGCCTGGCGCGTCGCTGCCGGCAGCGTCCGCCAATCCGGTACCAGCATCGCGCCTTCGACGACCGGCGGTGCAAACAGATCGAACTGATGCGTTGTGCTCTGAGGATGGTGATGAGCGCGGTACCGGCGTTGCATGGGCATCTCCCCGATTCTCGTCGTGAGAGCGCCATCCTGCACCCGAATCCGAGGCATTCGGTGCTGCCATCCCCGCCGCGGCTCCGTCGCCGCGCGCCTCCTTCAGCAGCGCCGCCAAGGCGGACAGCGCAACCAGATTCACGCGTGGACCCGTCGCGATCCCCATCGGCGTGCATTCCGCCCGGTCAAACATCCAGAGCGGCAGCTCCAACCAGCGGCGAGGACCATCGCGGTCGCGGCTACATCGCACGCAATCGCCTGAGGTCTTCTCGACCACCTGATGAATCTGGACGACGCACCCGGTCCACGGATGCCACGGATAGAGAACCTCGCGATCTTCGATCCTGTGGGCGTTCCGTTGTCGCGTTCTACAACCGAAAGCGACCGCATTCGAGCCTTGACGCCCGAACGCCGGATCGCGCCTACTTCGACCACCTGCCGCAAGCTGCGGCAGCATGAAAGTCGCCGCTGTTTTCGGGGCGTCACTCCGGTTCGGGCTACGCCCTCCCTGCGTGCCACCCCGAAAACAGCACACCATAACGGCAACCGGCAGAGGCTCCACTTATCCAGCGGCGAAACCTGTCCAGACAAAGCCAGCCACCTCTCGGTGCGCGCCCCATAGCGTGGAACATCAGTGGTGGGGCCCGCTCTCCAAGGCAAAGAAACACGCGCTACTTCCTCCCGCCTCCGTCATGGAGATCGCTGCGTTCTGGCGCAAGCGTTCGTGCCGGACGCAGCGGAAATCTTCGCCCGGACCGTGTCAGAACCGCCAATCGTGCAGAGCTCAATCGCGGTCGCAATGATCCATGCCCCCTGCAGCTCCAGCAAGAAGTTCGAACAGTGCTGCGGCTTTTACCGGATGCATACAGCGAAGTCAGGTAGAGATCGAACACCCGATTGCACGACGGCAAATCCTAAAGCAGTTCAATAGGTAATGGCTTCTCGTTGGTTGGCTTCACGGGATCGGCACATAACAACGCGCAAAGGGTTGATTTTAGACTTACGAATGTGCTTATGAGCTGCCGGCAATGAAAGGACCAAATGAATGGCGGATGATCCAATTCAGCGGATTAAACAACTCGACAAAGAGCGAGCATCTCTACTATCTAGTGCAAAAAAGGAGGCGCTTACTCGCGCGTCGGAGGCTATCGCCGATTTGAACGCACTTGGGTTCAACGTTCGGCTCAACGAGGTAGCCAAGCCATCTCCCCGTAAAGGAACCCGGACCGTCAAGGATGCGCCGTGCCCCGTGTGCAAGTTCAAAACCGATCCTCCGCATGACGCCCGCCGACATCGCGCCCAGGGCAACCACAAAAAGCCCTTTACTCAGCAACAGCTCAAAGAGATGGCATACACGAAGGTCTCCTAGCTGTCGCTACGCTGAACCCGCTTTACCGGGCGAAGGCGACTACGCGGCCGGGCATCCGTAATCTGTTCGCACGGAATGAGCATCAGAGATTTACGCACCTTTGATGCCGCTCCGACAAAATGAATTAATGAAACGCAAGCCCCATGCAATAGGGCGCGCTCGAAGCGCGAGACCATCATGAACCAGGGTTGGTCTTCGTAGGCGTCGACAGCTTTGCTACCCGGCGGCGCGTCGCCGGCTTGGATACCGGCTTCGATCCGGTGCTCGACGCCGATCTGGGGGCAAGTGGCGCAGAGGTGTTTGACATTCGCTTGCATGCCTTCCCGGGCGCGAGATCACCGCCGGAGGCATGGCGCGTGTCACCGCCGGGCCTAAGAGCGGCCGCTGAGCCGATCTCTCACGAAACTGGTCAACTAGGGCCGGATAGATCGGTGCGAATACCAACCTGAAGGACACGTGGCGTACGATGGCGAACGAAGCGGTCTACGCCGACGATCAGCTCTTGCTTGGAATGAGGGGCACGATGAGCGAAATGAGGCTCCCAGTCTTTCGGCAACGCTCGATCGCGGCGACGAGACACAAGGCGCGCCGGGCCGAGTTCGTCCTCACCGTCGCGGCCGGCAAGGTGAAGGCCGACGGCGACCGCATCGAGCAGGACACTGACCAACGCATCCGAGAGGCTATAGCGCTCGTCTTCCGCAAGGTTGCCGAGTTTCAGACCATTCGCCTGGTCCTGGTGTGGTGCGGGCAGTAGAGAATTCTTCTGCCCCCATGGAGCATCGAACAGACGTGGCCCCCCTCATCGGGGCGCCGACCAACCGCGTTTCCGGGTTCTAGGCTTTTACTAGCGATGGTTTCTTGCCGCCAAGCCATTACCTATTCCTTCAGGCATTGCTCGCTTCATCGGCTTGCGGACGATCATCCAGACTTGAGCGCCGCTGCGGGTTAGGTGGAAGAACCTCCGGCTGCCTTATCGCGTTTGATTTCGCGATTGTCGTGCTTCGGGCGCCCTGTATCTCTGGGTCCGGCACCCGGCGCGACGCCTCGCTCAATCCTCATATGTCCCGCGAGAGGCGGAGTGCTTCATTCTCATCAACGCCGGTGGCGAGACCCGCCATTCGTGGCTTCCACGCCACGAATCTCAACGCCCATGGCGACGCGCGGTCCGATCCCAGGCAATTCATGATCTCGGTGTTTGCGGACCGGATATCCAGTTCGCGCACGATTGCGGGATCGACTGGCCTAGCGATAATCGGGCCGGTCAGCTCCTTCCTGTGTCGTCAATCCAATGACCCCAGCTATGGATGGAGCGGTTGGCATAATATGATTGGCGTCGCCTATTGCTCGCGGCGATGCATCTGGACCAAGCGATCGTTCGGCGGAATTGACCGAGAAATCCAGTGGCGCCTCCGGCGTACTCCAGATCGCGACCACAGCTGGAAGTCCTAAGGGATTTTCGATCCGACGAGGGGTATGCAGACAATTCGCCGAGGTCGAATCCATCCTCCTTGGAATGAGTTCGATGGCCGGACTAATCATCGATCCCACCGGCCGCCCTCTCGAACAGAAGGCTGGTCTTGTAGACCTCCCAGCCTCAAGACCGGAGAAATGCCTGGGCGGCCGAAAAACTAAGCCGGCCATTGCATACTTTGCGCCCTTGGCACATGCCTATCCCGCGCCGTTCCGCCACCTTTCTGAAGTTTGGGTGCGGGTCCTATTAACTCCTGCCACCGGCGAGAGCGGGGCGAGCTGGTCAAAGGCGGCCCGAGCGGGGCAGAGCGCACCTTGGATGCCCTTGAAACAATCGGGTGCAGGAGAATCGTGCGGTCGAGGAATTCGCGAGCAGGAAGCAAGCACAGCCCGCGAATCGGCTCTCGCATCCCGTTGTAGAAAATAGGAAGGGGGCGAGCCGTAGCTCGCCCCCATTTGGTGCTTTTCAGCTTGTTAACGGGAGGCCCTCAATCACCAGACCGCTAAGTTGGCAAAACCCCACGTTGCAGCACCAAAGTCACTATCGACCAGAAGGTTTGATACTGTCAACGTGGTTCTCAAAAGAGGGTCAAACCGCAACTCCGCTCCCCGCAAATCTGCCGCATCGAGATATATACTCGATGCGGCAGATGCGGGCTAGGGGAGCGGAAAGAACTTATTGACTTCGCCCAACCTTAGGTTGACGCTCGCATAACGTCCGTCATCCATTGCGGGTGTAAGGAGGGCGGGGCGCCAAGCGTCGGGGTCCACACCGGAATTACGCTTGTATTGTCCCGCCCCCTGGGATTGAAAAGCGAAAGATACACTCATGGACCAATCGATCAAGCCACCCTATCGCCTTGGGCTCGACGTCGGCTCGAATTCCCTCGGATGGTTCGTTGTATGGCTCGACGGGCAAGGACAGGCGGCTGGGCTCGGGCCCGGAGGCGTTCGCATCTACACCGATGGCCGTGATCCAAAGTCCAAGACATCGAATGCCGTTGATCGCCGCGTCGCACGCAGCGCGCGGCGGCGGCGAGATCGCTACCTCAAACGCCGTGCAAGCCTCATGGATTTGCTGGTCGCGCATGGGCTTATGCCAACAGACGAGACGGCTCGGAAGGCACTAGAGAGGCTCAACCCGTACGAATTTCGGGCGCGCGCGCTCGACGACGCTCTCTCGCCTCATCGAAGTCGGCCGCGCGCTCTTCCATCTTAAATCAGCGCCGCGGCTTCCTCTCCAATCGCAAAACAGAAAAGAAAGACAACGAGACGGGCGCGATCAAGGAGGCCGCTGGCAAGCTCCAAGAGCTCCTGCTCACTTCCGGCGCGAGAACGCTTGGCGAATTCTTCTACGGCCGCCAGCGCAATCGCCAGTATGTCCGCGCTCGAAATCGGAGCATCGGCACGAAGGCGGAATATGAATTCTACCCGACACGGCAGCTTCTGCTAGACGAGTTCGACGCCATATGGCGGCGGCAAGCGCCGCATCATGCCGGCATGACAGACGTGGCGCGCGCCGCGATCCATCATGCGATCTTCTTCCAGCGACCACTGAAGCAGCCGCCAATCGGCAAGTGTTCTCTCGAGCCGGCGGGTGATGCAAATGACTGCCGAAGGCTTCCGCTGCTCGTGGGCTCATCCGCTCGCGCAGCGCTTCCGCATCTGGCAGGAAATGCGAAACCTCGCCATCGTCGAAACTGGAAGGCGTGCTCTGCCGCTCACAAAGGAGCAAGGCGACAGGATCGCGCTTGCCCTTTTGCAAAACAGCAAGGTGTCCTTCGACAAAGCCCGTACGTTGCTAAAGCTACCCATGGAAGCGCGCTTCAATCTCGAAAGCGAGAAGCGTAAGGAGCTTCAGGGGGATGAAACGGCAGCGAAGCTTGCGCACAAGTCGCTGTTCGGCAAAGCGTGGCGAGGCTTCCCACTGCAACGGCAGATCGCGATTGTCACGCGCCTATTGGAAGAGCCTTACGATGAACGGCAACTCGTCGCATGGCTCGTTGCCGAATGCGAACTCGACGAGAGTCACCGCTGAGGCGCGTTGCATCGGCTTTCCTGCCCGAAGGACACAGCCGGCTCGGTCTGCGGGCGATCAAGAAGATATTGCCACACATGGAAGCGGGCATGATTTACCCCGATGCTGCAAAGGCGGCGGGATACGATCACGCGCTATTGCCGACCGGAGAAGTCTCCCCTAACGGCCGTCTCCCCTATTATGGCGAGTGGCTACAAGACGACGTGCTGGGCAGCGGCGATCCGCACGATGCGACAGAAAAGCGCTGGGGCCGCTTTCCCAATCCCACAGTCCATATTGGGCTCGGGCAGTTGCGGCGTGTGGTCAATGCGCTGATTCACGACCTCGGACATCCGCCAGCCGAAATCGCTGTCGAGATGACACGCGCCTTCAAGCTCTCGCCGTTGCAATTGATGGAATTGGAACGAGAGCAAGCGGCCAATCAGCGGAAGAACGAGGAGCGGCGGACAAAGATCCGCGAGCTTGGACAGCCGGACAATGCGCGCAATGTGCTCAAGATGCGACTTTGGGAAGAACTCAACCTTGCCGATCCGCTCGACCGGCGCTGTCCCTTCTCCGGCGAGCTCATCAGCATCGCGCGCCTGCTGTCCGACGACGTGGAAATCGAACACCTTATCCCGTTTTCCGAATCCTGGGACGACAGCGCCGCTAACAAGGTGGTTTGCCTGCGCAGCGCGAACCGGCTCAAGGGCAAGCAGACCCCGTACGAAGCGTTCGGCAGGAGCCCCGGAATGGGAGGACATGGCGAAGCGAGCGTCGAGATTGCCCAAGAACAAGCGCTGGCGGTTCGAGCCGGACGCGCGACAGCGCTTCGATGCGATGGGCGGATTCCAAGCAAGGCAATTGAACGAAACCGGATGGCTTGCGCGTGTCGCAAAACACTACCTCGCTGCGGTGACCGATCCGTACAAAATCAACGTCCTGCCGGGCAAGCTCACGGCGATGATCCGTGCAGAAATGGGGTTTGAATACGCTACTACCGGATCACAATTACAGTGATGCCAAAAATCGCAAGGATCATCGCCACCACACGATTGACGCGATGGTGGCGGCACTCACCGATCGTTCTCTACTTCATCGAATGTCGAGCGCCAACGATCAAGAGGAGCGTGACAGAATCGAGATTCCGCTGCCCTGGCCGAGCTTGCGCGACGACCTAGATGCGAAGCTCAAGGCGATGACCGTATCGCACAAGCCAGACCACGGGCTTCAGGCCAAGCTGCATGAGGACACGGCATATGGGACGATCAGCAATCCGGCGAAGGAGGGCGGCAATCTCGTCTATCGCAAGCCCTTCCTCGCTCTGAACGAGAAGGAAATCGGCCGCATCCGCGACCGCCGTTTGCGCAGCTTGGTCGAGGCGCACGTCGCGACCGAACGTGCCGCCGGCAAGGACCTCAAGGCCGCGCTGCAATCCTTTGCCCTGCGAACCGACATTCCGGGCCTTCCGCACGGCATTCGCCACGTTCGTTTGACCAAGACGGAGAAGCCCGATTATCTCGTCACGCTTAGGGACAAGGCCGGCAAGCCTTACAAATCCTATAGCGTGGGAGAGAATGCCTACGTCGAGATTTTCGAGACTGCGGACGGGCGCTGGCAAGGCGAGGCCATTTCCGTTTTCACGGCAAATCAGGGCGCTTCGTCTTCGCTGGCCAACGGATCATCCCTGGGGCAAAGCTCACCATGCGCGTCTTTAAAGGTGACCTACTTGCGCTTGAGGTAAAGGGGCAACGGACCGTCATGGTCGTGCACCGACTCGATGCTGCGGCCAATCGATTGAAGCTCGCCGCGCACAATGAGGCGGGAAATCTGGACGAGCGCCATTCAGATGGGGATGACCCATTCCGTTGGCTCATGGCATCGTACAATACCCTCAAATCCATGAAGGCGGAACGAGTTCGCGTGGACGAAATCGGGCGGGTCTGGCGGCTGCTACCGATAGATCGGCACGTGTCTTAGCCGGAGGGCGCAATGGTCGGGCGGGTCGTCGAAATAGCAACCGATGGACGCCATCTTTCGATCTTTCGCGGCTTCCTCGTTGTGGCAGATCGCGGCGCGGAAGTTGGGCGCGTCGCCATGGACGAGGTGGCCGCTGTGATCGCCAATGCGCATGGGCTCACCTACACGAACAATGCGCTTGTTGAACTTTCCGCGCGAGGCGTGCCAATCGTTTTGTGCGGCGCCAATCACATGCCTGCCGCGATCGTCTGGCCGGTCGATGCGCATCATGTGCAGACGGGGCGCATGAACGATCAGATTTCCGCAAGCCTGCCGCTCAAGAAGCGCCTGTGGGCGCAGATTGTACGAGCCAAGATACAGGCGCAAGGGGCGACGCTCGCTGCGGTCGGTGCACCGAGCGGAGGATTTCAACTTCTGTCGCGAAAGGTGCGATCCGGGCGATCCGGATAATGTCGAGGCCGAAGCCGCGCGACGCTATTGGCCGCTCCTATTGGGCGGCGCATTCCATCGCGATCAGGAAGGCGGTGGCGTCAAACGGCTTGCTCAATTACGGATATGCGGTGTTGCGCGCCGGCATCGCCCGCGCCGTCATGGCGGCGGGCCTGCATCCGGGTTTTGGACTGATGCATTCGAATCGCTCGAACCCGATGGTGCTCATCGACGATCTTATGGAGCCGTTTCGGCCCATAGTGGATCGCGAGGTGCGCCGCATCGTTACCGGCGGCGCCGCGGAAGTGGATACGGAGGCCAAGCAGACCCTTGCGCGCGTCATGATCTTAGACGTGCCGACGAATTATGGATTGAGCCCACTTATGATATGCGCCGAACGGCTCGCGCAGTCGCTTGTACATGCGTTTGCAGGAGAAACCGATACGCTCGAACTGCCGCTGCCGTTCCTGCCGCTGGAGGCTGAATGGAGGAGGCGCGGGTGGACAGATGGGTCAGCCCGGCGCGTTGAGCGGATACCGCATCATGTGGGCATTTGTGCTGTTCGATCTGCCGGTGGGGACGAAGAAAGAGCGCAAAGCCGCCACGAAATTCCGCCAATCTCTTCTGGACCTTGGTTTTGAAATGACGCAATTTTCCGTCTATCTCAAGTTCTGCGCCGGCAAGGAGCAGGCTGACGCGCTCTCGCGCCAGGTGGAGACCAAGATGCCGCCGTCCGGCAAGGTTCACATCATCTGCATTACCGACAAGCAGTATGAAAATATCCGCACGTATCAGGGGCGAAAACGTGAACGCTCGGCTAATAATCCCGCGCAATTGGCGCTATTTTGAATGCACTGGCGCTTTTCCCCAGCACAGCGGAAAGAAAAAAGGCCCAACAATCAGGGCCTTAGGTAGGATCCCAGCTTAGCGGTCTGGTGATTGAGGGCCAACCGCAACATGCGGCAGCAGCAGCTCGAACCGCATGCAGAGCTTAGCGGTCTGGTGATTGAGGGCCAACCGCAACGACGCGACTCGGCGGACTAGCGGTCTGGTGATTGAGGCCGCAACGCGGCAGCAAGCTCGGAGCTTAGCGGTCTGGTGATTGAGGGCCAACCGCAACTCATGCCGGAACTCGCGCACGGCAGACGATCAGCTTAGCGGTCTGGTGATTGAGGGCCAACCGCAACCCGAGCGCGTGAAATGGCACTGCGCCACCAGCTTAGCGGTCTGGTGATTGAGGGCCAACCGCAACGGCGACGCGCAGGTCTATGGCAACGCGCAGAGCTTAGCGGTCTGGTGATTGAGGGCCAACCGCAACCCGGGCGCAAACCGCATGATGTCGCCGCTCAGCTTAGCGGTCTGGTGATTGAGGGCCAACCGCAACTTATAGCGAGCGGACCCGCGCTTACACGTAAGCTTAGCGGTCTGGTGATTGAGGGCCAACCGCAACCCAGCGCCGCAGCCATGACGAGATCGTGTTGAGCTTAGCGGTCTGGTGATTGAGGGCCAACCGCAACACCCTCGTCCGGCACGCCGTGGGCGTGGAATCTTAGCGGTCTGGTGATTGAGGGCCAACCGCAACATCTCGCCCTGGCACCAGTACTCCGGCGTGATCTTAGCGGTCTGGTGATTGAGGGCCAACCGCAACCGCTCGCAGCGACATACCGAGTTCCCAGACAGCTTAGCGGTCTGGTGATTGAGGGCCAACCGCAACCCACTGGCCCTCCCACCAATTGGCCGTCGCAGCTTAGCGGTCTGGTGATTGAGGGCCAACCGCAACGAGCAAGTTCTGCAACCGCTGCAAATCCGCAGCTTAGCGGTCTGGTGATTGAGGGCCAACCGCAACCAGATCTACGTCGCCCTTGCCGCATTCCTCAGCTTAGCGGTCTGGTGATTGAGGGCCAACCGCAACAATGGCCTGATCATCATGTGGAAGCCCAGAGCTTAGCGGTCTGGTGATTGAGGGCCAACCGCAACCACGCAGTACCCTTGACGCTTACGGTCATGAGCTTAGCGGTCTGGTGATTGAGGGCCAACCGCAACGATGCCACACGTAACCCCATGTAGACGTTGAGCTTAGCGGTCTGGTGATTGAGGGCCAACCGCAACCGAGCCCTACACGGCACTCACTGACACTCAGCTTAGCGGTCTGGTGATTGAGGGCCAACCGCAACCGATGGCGCCGTCGTAGGATTTTTCGCCGAAGCTTAGCGGTCTGGTGATTGAGGGCCAACCGCAACCTCGGGCGCGGCCTCGTGGCGTCGCCCGTGAGCTTAGCGGTCTGGTGATTGAGGGCCAACCGCAACCAAATGGCGGCCGGCGCGACGGCGGCGCTCAGCTTAGCGGTCTGGTGATTGAGGGCCAACCGCAACCTATGAGGAATTGTATGATAAATCGCGTCTAGCTTAGCGGTCTGGTGATTGAGGGCCAACCGCAACCGGAGTGCCCGCCTCGCTTCTAAGTGGTGGAGCTTAGCGGTCTGGTGATTGAGGGCCAACCGCAACATGTTGCACCGGCAGAAGGTGCCGCTCCAAAGCTTAGCGGTCTGGTGATTGAGGGCCAACCGCAACGGAAGCCGACCTTGCCTTTGGCTGGCATCTAGCTTAGCGGTCTGGTGATTGAGGGCCAACCGCAACGATGCCACGCGCAACCCCATGTAGACGTTGAGCTTAGCGGTCTGGTGATTGAGGGCCAACCGCAACTCCTCATCGCGCGCGCGATCCGTGCCGCCCAGCTTAGCGGTCTGGTGATTGAGGGCCAACCGCAACTGCGTCGCTGCGCACATGGCTTAAGGCGTAAGCTTAGCGGTCTGGTGATTGAGGGCCAACCGCAACTCACGCCCTACACGGCACTCACTGACACTCAGCTTAGCGGTCTGGTGATTGAGGGCCAACCGCAACGACGCCGACGAGCTCAAGCCCTAGGGGCAAAGCTTAGCGGTCTGGTGATTGAGGGCCAACCGCAACTTGCTTGCGATTTAGCCCACGTCCGTTCGGAGCTTAGCGGTCTGGTGATTGAGGGCCAACCGCAACCTACGACGACTTCATACGAGCGAATGACGAAGCTTAGCGGTCTGGTGATTGAGGGCCAACCGCAACGGCGCGGATGAGCTTGTCCAGATCGGACGCAGCTTAGCGGTCTGGTGATTGAGGGCCAACCGCAACGTAGAACGTTTTGCTTCGTCGCCTTCTCCGAGCTTAGCGGTCTGGTGATTGAGGGCCAACCGCAACGTAATCGACCGGGTTCGTCGCGTTCGGCATAGCTTAGCGGTCTGGTGATTGAGGGCCAACCGCAACCAAATCTACCGCATCCTGTTCGCGCCTCTCAGCTTAGCGGTCTGGTGATTGAGGGCCAACCGCAACGCCGAGGAAGGCACAGCGGCTCATGCGGTCAGCTTAGCGGTCTGGTGATTGAGGGCCAACCGCAACGGTCGAGAGCGGGGTCGCGCTGCAACGCGGAGCTTAGCGGTCTGGTGATTGAGGGCCAACCGCAACCGTGCTGTCGAACGTGATTACCCCGGCCAGAGCTTAGCGGTCTGGTGATTGAGGGCCAACCGCAACATAGAACCGCCGGTCCTTGCGATCCTCACGAGCTTAGCGGTCTGGTGATTGAGGGCCAACCGCAACTCATCGGCCTGCACGGCGTCTGGCGCATCGAGCTTAGCGGTCTGGTGATTGAGGGCCAACCGCAACAACCTCGGACACAGCTACATTTCTCGCCGAAGCTTAGCGGTCTGGTGATTGAGGGCCAACCGCAACCATGGTCGTTCCTTGTGGCGGCGGGGATGAGCTTAGCGGTCTGGTGATTGAGGGCCAACCGCAACCTGATCGGGATCGCCTGGAGCCTCTTCAACAGCTTAGCGGTCTGGTGATTGAGGGCCAACCGCAACTAGCTGGGGCTGTCGTGTTCCCGCGCTGGAGCTTAGCGGTCTGGTGATTGAGGGCCAACCGCAACGCAAGCGACTCGCGGCCAGCATCGTCTATTAGCTTAGCGGTCTGGTGATTGAGGGCCAACCGCAACCCGTTCAGGCGGCGGAAGAGCGCGCACCGAAGCTTAGCGGTCTGGTGATTGAGGGCCAACCGCAACCCCGCAACGCGACATATTGCTTATCAGTAAAGCTTAGCGGTCTGGTGATTGAGGGCCAACCGCAACGGTCGGGGCGGCGCCATACGGATGACGCTCAGCTTAGCGGTCTGGTGATTGAGGGCCAACCGCAACGACGACACGCTCGCGACCATCCGCCAGGTCAGCTTAGCGGTCTGGTGATTGAGGGCCAACCGCAACTCATGCGCAACGCGGGTGGTGAGGTTGCTGAGCTTAGCGGTCTGGTGATTGAGGGCCAACCGCAACTGCGGCTGGCGAGATCAGTCCGTCGCTGTGAGCTTAGCGGTCTGGTGATTGAGGGCCAACCGCAACTATTGTGATCTGCCAATGCTGGAAGTGCCGAGCTTAGCGGTCTGGTGATTGAGGGCCAACCGCAACGGCAACGGCCATCCTGACGTGATCGTATTCAGCTTAGCGGTCTGGTGATTGAGGGCCAACCGCAACGTTCGGTTATGGGCGGCCAGCGGCACGGAAAGCTTAGCGGTCTGGTGATTGAGGGCCAACCGCAACGCACTGCGGCGCAAGGCGCTGGACCGCGCTAGCTTAGCGGTCTGGTGATTGAGGGCCAACCGCAACCGATTGGTGTGCCTGCTACTCCGCGCGGCCAGCTTAGCGGTCTGGTGATTGAGGGCCAACCGCAACTCAGCAAGCTTACCTCGCCTGGCGCTCTTGAGCTTAGCGGTCTGGTGATTGAGGGCCAACCGCAACGTGCATGCCTTGCGCTGCATTCTCGGGTGGAGCTTAGCGGTCTGGTGATTGAGGGCCAACCGCAACTTCGCCGCCTCGGGTGTGCTGCTCTGGTATAGCTTAGCGGTCTGGTGATTGAGGGCCAACCGCAACTAATTGTTATTCTCCCCCCTCACCAAAAGAAGCTTAGCGGTCTGGTGATTGAGGGCCAACCGCAACGGCCTGTTCCTGCATGTCGGCGCGACCATGAGCTTAGCGGTCTGGTGATTGAGGGCCAACCGCAACGAAGCGTCGATCGGCGTACATCGACAGCCGAGCTTAGCGGTCTGGTGATTGAGGGCCAACCGCAACTTCGGTGTACTCGTCACGCAGCGATAGCCTAGCTTAGCGGTCTGGTGATTGAGGGCCAACCGCAACCATTAGTAGGAACGGCTTCCGCGAAGTGGGGCGCCATGGCAGGATCGCAACATGAGCAAGCACCTCCCTGCTGGAGGGAACCGGGCCTAACTAGTCCGAGGTCGTGCTCAAGTGAGCGTCCCGTCTCGCGAGCAAGCTGCCCTTGCGTTTGTATCCCGCAGAAGACGCGGCCGCGCTGCCATCCGGAAAACCGCCCTTGCTTTTCAGCTTGATCCGGTTCCACGTCATCATCAAAGAACTACGACGCGCTCCAGCCCTCACGGTTGGCTTTCATTGCGTACGTAGCGGACATTGAGGTCTTCTCTCGCTTTGAGAGGACTTGGGACCAAGTTGAATTGCATGCACCGTTGGCTACGGGTTTTCTTCTCCTAACGTCGTCGGTCCTAGCTGAGTTCTATCACTGCTACATCGGACCCAAGCGCACTTTTGGCGATCTCTACAACATGTCGATGATGCGTGAAAAGAATTGGCTGCATCCGGTCCCCGATTGCAGCCAAGGCCGTGAGTCCGTTTGCAGTGCGGTCCTCGTCGAAACTCGTGAAGAGATCGTCGCCGACAAAGGGGGCGGCTTCTGCGCGGCCCGCATAGTCTTCGAGGTATGCGAGACGGAGCGATAGGTAAAGTTGGTCGCGCGTTCCCTCGCTAAGGCCGCCAACCGCGACAAGCTCGCCAGATTTGCGCTGGCCAACTAGGCGCGGGGTATCATCATCATTGAAATCCTGGGCGAGACCTGAGAAAGCGCCCCCCGTGATCATTGTGAATAACGCACCCGCCCGAGTCATCAATGGATCTTGTTGGCTGGCCCGATGCCGATCGACCACCTGTCCGATAAGCATTGCGCCAAGTTTCAAAATCACCCACGCGCGCGCCGCACTCACCAGTTCGGCCTCAGCATTCCGTCGTTGCTGAAGCGCAACTTCAGCCCCAACGCCTTGCTCGAGTACGGCGCGTTCGCGAATTTCTCGGTCGCGTTCTGCAAACACCTCCTGAGCTCTGCGATCCAAAACGTCGTCTTCTGCCGTAAGCTCCTTGAGCGACGCTTCCGCCTGGTCGACGTCAAACAACGCGCGCTCGGCCCGAAGCTGATCTTCGCTGAACCCGTCACCCTGAGCGATCAGTTGGCTCCGTCGGTCCCTCAGCGATTTATTCACCTGATCTCGTCGAACAAGCCGGGCAAGGAGGTCGGGCAGGTCGAATTTCTGCGGGAATGCTTCACTGAGCGCTGAAAGCGCGGCATCCGCTTCCCGCATCTTGGCGCGAGCGTCGTCGAGTGCTCGGACGGCTTCCCTTAGCCTTTTCGTTGACTGAGCTCGCTGTGCTTCGGCACCGCGCGCTGCGGTGAGGCGATCAGCGAATGTCTTTGCGGCGAGATCGCGCGGAAAGGACAGAAGATCGGGAGCCACCGTTTCGGCAAGCGCCATCACCTGTGTCTCGAAGGCTTCAATATTCCGCTGCATACCGGCCACGCGCCGCGCACGATTATCGCGCTCGTGAATTGTTCCCGGCACTTCTCTCCACGCCAGTAGAGCTGCTTCAGCCTCTTCCACTGTTGCGGTCGAGGCCAACCCTAATCTTACGACGGACTCGCGCCAGCGCACCTCCCACGCCTCAAGTCGCTTCTTTGCTTCCGCTTCGGCGATGTGGAGCTTGTCTATACGGATTTGAGTATTGCGTGCGCTGGTTTCGATATCCCGCGCTTCGTCCCAGCTCGCCGACATTCCGTTGAGGCGAGCATCGATACGCAGTACGACAAGAGCGACGTCGAGTTCCTTGATAGTCGATAGACCAATCTCGCTCGCTAGTGCCTCAAGCGCCGGAACGATGTTGCGTACCGCCGTGTCAATGCGATCGAGTTCGTCCTTGAGGGTGTCGCGCTTTTCCGCCCGTTCGAGCAACGCTTTGACGGCCGTAAGCCACACGGCCATTTCTGCCGGCGATAAAGGGATCACATTCGCAGACGCCCACGCTGTGCGCCAGCCTTCCATCAATTGGCGATGTTCATCGCGGTGAGTTTCTAGCCGCTGCTTCGCAGCAACGTCCTTACGCTGCTCCTGTTTCAGCCGGCGGCTCTCAGCCGCATAGGTCGCAACTCGTTCTGCGTCGGCTGCCACGGAATCCGCAAGCCGATCGGCATCCATGCTATGTCGCTCGAAGGACAGAATTGTGTCTGTTAGCGGGGCGCCGAAAAGCGCGGGGATCTTGCCGACGAGGCTGTCTCGTAGATGGTTCCAAGCCGTATCGCGCTCTTTGCGTTCCTCGACGACGGCCTCGGCCGACGGCACTGGACGACCGGATGTGAGCTCTTGAAGATTAGCCTCGATTGAAGCAGTGGCGTCCGTCGCCGCCTCTGCCTGCTGAGTGGCGCGTCGAATGTTCTCGGCGACCGCCTCGAATTGTTGGCGGAAGCGGCTGATGGTCTCAGACGCCGGGAGGGTCGCTCGGGCCAACGCATCAAGGTTCGAGATAGAAGGCTCAACACGAGTGGCCGCGTGGTCGAGGCTCCGCGATTCAGCAGTAAGAATACGCACCGTCTCGGGCCGCTTGTCGAGTTGTTTAAGGATCGAGCCGAATGTCGCAAACTTCTCGCGCAGTGATCGAGGATCGATGAGAGCACTCCGTTCAGATCGTTGAGTCTCCGTTGCGGCAAGAGCCTCGGTTTCGGACAAGATGCTGCGCTCATGGCCTTTGACAGCTAGTAGGAGAGCCTTGCCTTCGTTGATAAGGCTCTGAGTGAGCGCCATGGCAGCATCGGTAGGCTGCTGCTCTTCAACATGTGCAACATTGGCTAGTCCCAGGCGGATAGCGATCTGGGTAATGGCTGCTGAATATTCGTCAGCTTCCGCTTGAATACGCGGCATATCCCGCCGGTCATTGGCGTAGGCCGCCGTCTCACCGAATAAGCGCTGCACGTCGCCCGCCTTGGCGATCAACGTTTCATCAACGATGACCTGCGAAAGGCTTTCTGTCGCTTCTTTGTGTTCCGCCTCAGCGTGGTCACTCGCGGCGGCAGTTTGTGCCAGGGCGTCAAGGCCGTCTCGTAGGCGCTCCAAAAACCCATGAGGTACTGTTGGCAGATCACCTAGAGACCCGAGGATGTCGATGTCTCCATCAATCAAATGGAGAAGGGGTGCCACACGCTTGAGTCTTAATAATCGGGCTTGCTCCACGGCCTTTTGTGCACGCTCGTCCTTAATTTTCTTGAGTGTCTGCGCCAACTCTTCGATGCGCTCGTTGCGCGCTTTCCAATCTCCAGCCTTCAACTCAAGTTCACGAATTGCTTTTCTGGCCGCCTCAAATCGGTCCAGGGCTTGATAAAAAACTCGATCTTTCGAGGCCCGTGGCGCAAAAATGCCGTCTGCCTCCATATCCAAGTTGCGGCGGAGTTCAGTCAACCCGCGCAGACCGGAGGCTGCAGCGAAGAGGCTGGCTCCGACCTCGCCCTCGCTCTTGAGCATCTCCTCCGCACCTTCTCGCAGCTTCTCGGTATCCAGGCCAAAGGCGTGGCAAAATATCTCGCGCGACAGGCTGCCGAGGAAGGGCAACAATGCGTTGTCGTTGAGCGGAGAGCCGGTAGCATCCAACAGGGTGTTCTTGCTGCCTTTGCGACGCCCAAAGGTAAGACGGGTTCCATCGCGCCTTTCGATCTCGGCGCTAACGCGCATATCCTTTCCCTCGTGCACGAAGTCATAGCGAGTTCGCGGTTCGATTCCGAAAAACAGGTCTGTAAGGGCAGCAAGCGCACAGCTTTTGCCGGCTTCGTTCTGCCCATAAACGACGTGAAGTCTTGCGTCCTGTCGAAAGGTGAGGGTCTGGTCGGTAAACGGCCCATATCGTTCGAGGTTGACGCTGATGATCCGCATTGATCCGAATCTCGCCTAACTCACAGCACGACCGAGAACGACAGCACGAGCCTCTTCCAGGAGCGTATCAACCTCTTGATCAAGTGCCGTTTCCTCGCGGGGGATGCCGCCCGGGAACTTGCCCATGATGGTGGCGATCATCTCTGCCGCGCCTGAGCGAATTCCGGGCTCGTGCGTCAACCCGAAGAGCTCGGCCGAAAGGTCGAGAGAGGAAAGTGTTGGGTCAGGTCCGGATGATTTGTCGATTTCGTTGGTCTCGATGCGTAAGCGCTCAAGCCAGATATCCTCATAGCATCGCTGAGCGGCAGCTTGGACCTCGTCAAAGAATTGATTCGGGTCCGCGTTAAGACGGCGATGCAAATCGGTACTGCCAGATAGACATACTCTCAGTGCCAGAAGGCGTCCCTCTAAGTTATCAGCGGCAGGACGGATCGCATTTTCGATATTCCGGAGCGCGATCGTCTCATCAGTAATGCCGGAGAGGTCCACGTCAACGACAGCCCATCTCGCCCGGTCGAGGATGAGCCGTTGGACGGAACTGATGTGACCATCGACGACGTCTACAAGCACCGCACCCTTCGGACCGCATTCGCGGACACTGCGGCCTTGCAGATTTCCCGGAAATACGATCCACGGATCACGGGCAACCTCTTCGTATTCATGAACGTGACCGAGTGCCCAATACTCATAACCGCGGCGAGCAAGATCGTCCGTCGTGCATGGTGCGTAGTCGACGTGCCCCAGTCGTCCGTCGCAGGAAGTATGTAACACCCCGATATTGAACCAACCCGGCACTGGGTCAGGGTATGTTGCGGCATAATTCTCGGTTACAGCCCGTTCGGGGAAACTCCGGCCATGAACTGCCACTTTGAGTTCCTCGATGCGGAAGGTCTTCGGCTTGTTCGATGGATATTGTCGGACGTTATCTGGCAGCGAAATTGCCTTGGAGATCACGCTTTCCGCATCGTGGTTACCCTTAATCAGGAATACGGAGATTCTTGCCCGATCTAGCCGGGCGATTTCACGGTTGAAGAAGAGACCAATCGAAGTGTCCTTCCATTCCCCGTCGTATACATCGCCGGCGATTACCACGAAGGCGACCTTTAGCTCGATCGCGCGCGTTACGAGATCGGAAAAGGCGTCGCGGCTTGCCGCTGCAAATCGGCGAGCGACTGCCTCGTCCTTTAGGGTCAACCCGATGAGTGGGCTACCCAAATGCAAATCAGAAGCGTGAAGGAATGTAAAATTCATAAGCTGAGGTGCTTCCGTGGCCCGCGCCGCGCACATCGGCGTATCATTCAACGGCTATATTACATCATTTTGCGCATGATCCTATCACGCCCAAGCGCAAGCGCGTCGGTAGCTCTTCGATCGGACTTAGACATATTTTCGCGGCTGCTCGGTGAGGGAGACTTGCTGATCTCGCCCGCCATGCTTCTCGACCAGCGTGGTAGCGCTCCGATTTGACCACGTTCATCCTCGCCACGATTGCTGATGCTGCACCACCAACCTCACTTCCCACCGTACCACTTCAAGGTTCCCTATCGTTTCGACATAACGCGCCCCGCTGGCATCGGTGAAGGTCGTGCAGGTGAAGCGGTAGACGACGCCCTGGCACGAGATGAGGCCGGCGTAGTGCTCGCACACGCCGTCACCGCGTAGGGCGAGGCTGCACACGTCTGCGGTAGCGTCTGCTATGGCGCGCTCGAGGGTGATCCCAAAGCGGGACTGAAGGTAGGCATCCAGGGCGGCGGCGGCATCCGGCACGGTCAAGCCTCGATTGGTTCAGCGATGGCGGGATCAGTGTTCCTTACGTTGCCCACGGCAGGCCCGATCTTGCATGCGGTCATGCGCTCAGCCGGATACGGCTTCAACATGCCGAGCAATTGATCTCGCTCAGCGGGCTCATCACCGAGCCATCGCGCAG
Organism: uncultured Alphaproteobacteria bacterium; assembly: GCA_963832575.1. GTDB lineage: Bacteria > Pseudomonadota > Alphaproteobacteria > ATCC43930 > CGMCC-115725 > DATJLY01. The sequence continues at coordinate 939,378 of CAWHUT010000002.1, read as the reverse complement.
TCGGATGGATCGAGGATCACCGGCATGCGGTTATGGATCGGCGCGCATATGTCATTGGGCGTGGTGGTTATAATGGTGAAGGAGAGAAGCTCCTCACCGCTCTCCTTGTCGCGCCGCCAGCGGTCCCACAAGCCAGCAAGCCCGAAGGCGCTCCGATCCTTCATGACGACGGCGAACGGTTGCTTTTCCTTTGGTCCCGTCTTCTGCCACTCATTGAAACCATCGGCCGGCACGATGCAACGACGGTTCTTGAAGGCTTCGCGAAAGGACGGCTTGTCGGCCACCGTCTCGCCGATCGCATTGATGAGGCTATAGCCGATCTTCACGTCCTTTGCCCAAAACGGCACAAGGCCCCAGCGCAGCATGTCCAACGTGCGTGCCTTCGCGGCGGAGCGCACGACGGGTACACCCTGCGTTGGCGCGATGTTGTAGCGGGCGGGATAATTCAGGAGCGGATTGATGGTGCTGAAGAGCCGCGTCGTCTCCGCTGCGGGGATACGATTGAGGAATCGTCCGCACATGGGATCACTCGGTCTCCGCTGACGAGGCCGGCGGCCGATGTCCACCGCTCGGATCAAACCAATAGGCGTGTTCCATCAGCGCGGCGAGGATTGTGCCCGGGGCATTGTTCCCGGGTGCCTTGGGAAATTGCCAGTAGCGCATTGCCGAAGGTGCCCACCAGATCGAGCGCGAGCACGAAGAAGCGCTCCCGCAAATCTGCCTCTGGCAGCTCGCGCGCCACTGCCACGCTCAACGACAATTCCTCGTCGTCCATCGGGCGCATTTCATTCCTCCCGCTTGACGTGGGACGCCAAACGGAACTATAAGGGCTGCGGAACGAAGAGTGAACCTCCTACCGGAGGCTGCAAATGGTGCGACATCAACGCCCATGAGCAAGATCGCGAAGCGGAGCTTCCCCGTTCGCGTCCGTGTGCTGGTTCCTACCCATGGGCTTGGGACCAAGTTAAATCGCATGCACGATTGGCTCCGGGAACAAGCGCCAGGGGAAAGGGCGGCGGCAGGACCTAGATAAACGACCCGGCGGTTGCGGGCGGGAAAATCCATCCCATATCTCGGGCGCGTGTAGCGCTGTTCCCGGTGTTTGCCCCGCCATTCTCATCGTAACAGCCGGCGATGCTTCCAAAGGTGGATGATCTCGGCCTGAAAATCCTGTATCTCCTGATTCCGGGGATCATTGCGTTTGGCATCGTCAAGTCGATTGGCCCGAAGCGACCCAGGTCTGATTTCGAGACCGGCCTACAGATCTTCATCTATGGCGTCGTGAGCTACGCGATCGCTGGCTTTCTTGAAGGTATCTACCTTTTGAAGTTCACCCCTCCGGCAGGTACGGGCTTTTGGGACATCGTCGGCGAAAGCAGTCTTGGACTAGCGACGTTGAATCCCGACGCGAGCTTGGGTACAGGCCAAATTGCTTTCGCTACTTTCGTGGCCATGCTTGTCGGATGCTTCGTCGTCAAAATTCAGAGCCACAGCATCCCGCACCAATTGCTGCGCGCGTTAAATCTCACCAAGCGAACGAATGAAGTTGATATCTGGGAATTGACGCTCAATTCTCCCAACATTGATAGCTGGGTGACGGTCCGCCACCACGACAACGGCAAGGTCTATCAAGGCTGGGTGAGGGGCTATTCTGATGGTGGCGATGAGCGCGAGCTGCTGCTGGCGGAAGTCACCGTGTACGTGCAGTCGGCCGAAAACGCCAGCGAGCTTGTCCCGGTCGATAACATTCCCGTGCTTTACCTCGGCCTGGATCGCAAGAATACCGTTCTGGAGCTACGCAATGTCCCTGAGCCGGCTGCCACCGTGAGGAGCGAAGATGCCGCCTGATCCCTCCCAAAACCAGCGTGTTGTTATCAACGAAGGCACGCTTAAGAAAAACGTCAATCCGCCGCCAACCAGCGAGCGACCACCCGCGCCAAAGGCTCAAAACGCGCCTGCGCCGCCACCAAAACCCAAGGACCCATCCTCCAATGGCTGACAGCAAAACGCCATCTCCACCGCTCCCACGTAGGCTCGCACAGGACGGAGCGCTCAAAAGAAGTGCGAACCCGCCGCCGACGAGCGAACGGCCGCCGCCGCCTAAAGCGCAAGCGGCACCGCCACCAGCGCCTCCGCCGAAAAAGAAGGGCTGATCGGATAAGCGATAAGAAAATTCCTCCGGCAGACATGCGGGATTTGGTTAGGGCGGGCTCGGTGGGTCGTAGTCCATTTCCAACAGGCCGACGTCCCGCAGCCACCAAAGGCGCAAGCGGCGTCGCCGCCTAATTCGAGCCCACCACCACCCGAAGCTAAAATTCAGCCGCAATCGAAAGGGAAGGGCTGAGGGCCAAGGATGAGTTTGCCGCCTTATGCAGGACCAATGCGCAAGGTGCGGCACGCGAGAGCGACGGAGCTCGCAGGATTTACAGCAATACGCAATGAGTGCCATGTCAACGTGCAGCACTGGTGCCAGGAACATCCCGGCCACAAGTGCGTGCGAGGCTGGCTCGTCACGGGCGGCGCGATCTTCGACAAGCATTCTGTCGTTGACCTAGGCGCGGGCGGTCTCCTCGACATTACGCCCATGTCGGATCGTGCTTTTAGCGAATTCCTGCCCCATGACGGCAGCGAAAGGGAATTCGATACTTTGCCCAATCAGATAATTGCTGCTGGCTCGTGAACCAACGTAAGCGGTCAGCCGAGGCCGTTCAGGTTGGGCGATAATTCCATGGCATGAGGGCGTCGAGTTCGCGGTTGGACCATCCGCCGGCGATGCGCTCCAGGGTGAGCTTGAGCCAGGCATGAGGATCGACGTCGTTGAGCTTTGCGGTTGTGAGCAGCGCGGCGATGGCCGACCAGGTCCGGCCACCGCCGTCCGATCCCGCAAAGAGCGAGTTCTTGCGCGTGATGGTTTGCGGGCGGATTGTGCGCTCGACGGTGTTGTTGTCGATGTCGAGCCGGCCGTCGTGAAGGAAGCGTTCGAACGCGGCGCGGCGCCTTATTCCGTAGCGGATCGCCTCGGCGAGTTTGGATTTGCGCGGGATGCGCCCGAGCTCGGTCTGCCAGCGCTCGAACAGCTCGATCACGATCGCAGCGGATGTCGCACGCCGCGCCGCGAGGCGGGTCTCGGGTTTGCTGCCGCGGACTTCCTTCTCGACGCGCCATAGGGTGGCCATGCGCTCTACCGTCCAGGTGACGGTAGTCGACAGGCCGGCGACATGGAGCTCGTAGAAGTACCGCCTGAGATGCGCCCAACAGGCCGCGAGCGTCACGGGGCCGCCGGCGCGGTGAGCATCGGCGAGCCGCTGGTAGGCACCATAGCCGTCGCTCTGCAGCAGTCCTGCGAATCCGGCGAGGTGGTGGTCAGGGCATTTGCCGCCGCGGCTGTCCTCGAACCGGAACACCACCATGGGCGAGCCGGTGCTGCCGAAGGAGCGGTCGTCGCGCGCGTAGGTCCAGAGCCAGGCGATCTTCGCCTTGCCCCCGCCGGGCACCAGCGTCGGCAGCGTCGTCTCGTCCGCGAAGATGCGCTCGCCCAAGCGAATGTGGTGCAAGATCCGGTCGGCGAGCGGCTCCAGATGGAACCCGATCCGGCCTATCCAGCCGGCCATCAGATTGCGGGGGAGCTCGATCTCATCGCGGCCATAGATTGCCTCCTGGCGATATAGCGGCAGGCCGTCCGCGTACTTGGCGTCCGCGATGTGGGCGAGGAGCGCCTCGGTCGGAATCCCAGCCTCGATCAGATGTGGCGGCGCCGGCGCTTGCACCACGCCGCCACGACAGGTGGCACAGGCATAGCGCGGCCTGCGCGTCACAATGACCCGGAAACGCACTGGAAGGACGTCCAGGCGTTCCGATACATCCTCGCCGATCTTGACCCGCTCGGCAGAGCCGCAAGCACCGCACGCCGTGATCTCCGGCTCGATCACGACCTCGACCCGCTCAAGATGGGCCGGCAGCTTCTTGCGTGGCCGCGGTGCGCGGGCTCGAGGCGTCTTGGCGGTCGCGTCCAGCGTCGCCTCGATCGCCCCGAGGCCGGTCTGGATCTCTTCGAAGGCGAACGCGTGCTGATCAGGATCGAGCGCCTCCGATCGGCGCCCGTAACGCGCCCGTTCCAGCGTCTTGAGGAGCGCGTGCAGGCGCTCGATCCGGGCTTCCGCTTCGGTGTTAACCGCTTGCAGCTCAGCGGCCTCGGCGCGCGCCGCGCGCACCATCGCTTTCAGCGTCTCGACGTCATCGGGAAGCTCGACCCTGGCATCGGTCATGCCCGACAATAAAGCATGATTCGTCACTCGCCGCCGCTGCGAAGGCGGCCCTAAGTCATCGCGCCGCAGTCATCCGACCGACAACGGCCGATGCACCTCCACCGCCTTCACCCGGCTCCAATCCATGCCGTCGATCAGCGCCAAAAGCTGCGCCGTCGCCAGGCGGATCACGCTGTTCTCGATCCGCGGCCAATGGAACCCATGCTCATCGAGCCGCTTGGCGAAGAGGCAAACACCTGTCCCGTCCCACCACACGATCTTCACGCGGTCGGCGCGCTTCGAACGAAACACGTAAAGTGCCCCTGAGAACGGATCGGCGCCGCTGTCGCGGACCAGAGCCACCAACCCCGACGCTCCCTTGCGAAAGTCCACCGGCTGCGTCGCCACGAACACCGCACCGCCCGACGGAATCATGCCGAACGGACCGCCTGTAAAATCTCCCTCACCCGAGCCGCCGACACCGTCGGGCCGATGCGCAGCGTCACCGCGCCGACCGCGATCTCTACGGAGCCACCGACATCCACACCATCGAGCGCAACGACGGCGAAGGACGGACCGACCGCCGCTCCCTTCACCTTCTTCCTGGATTTGCCTGCCGCCTGTCGGCGCCACGTGAAAACCTGCTGCGGTGACAGCCCGTGGGTGCGCGCGAGCGCCGACACGTTCGCCCCAGGCTCGCTCGCCGCCGCCACAATCCGCTCCTTCGCCACCACCGACCACCGGCGCCGGGGCGTCGCAGGGCTGGCATCAAGACGCGAAACTTCTGCCTCGATCACCTCAAAGCTGCTGATGTTGGGCTTGTGTTCAGACTGCAAATCAACCTCCCGAATGAACCAACGGGAGGCGAAGCATCGCCGATTATCCCCATGCCCCGCTACACGGGGCCGCCTGATCGCTTACGAACCAACGGCTTTCCACCTACAGGTATTGAGGCGTTGCTGGTAAAATAGACAAGGCTCTCCAAAAGGTTCATTCATGGTTGACGTGAGCCCTTTCTGTCATCCAGCGCCGAGGAAAGTCCGTTCCTCATTTGAGCCTTGCAGGCTCGGTGGTGCAAGGGGGGGCGCGAAGCCCCCAAGAGAGCGCAGCGTCCCGTCCCGTTGCATTGCGGGATCGCTGAGCTTGGCATAGTCCGCAGGCGGCAGATTGCCGATCAGCTGTGCGGTCGCACCGTGTTGTAGTGTAACCATCCGGTGAAGCTTTCAATTACCCACAATTTCCGCTCCGACAGAGGCGCCCAGCGCGATGTCGGTCAGCCGCGATAGTCCGCGCCACATGACGGTGTTGCCAGGTGGAGGATCGTTGGCGCGGGCGAGATAGCCGCCGAGCCTTGCGATCTTGATTAGATAATGCGAGAGGGTTTTCCGTCGCACTTGGGGCTTGTCGTTCACGAGGCGGTCGAGCACGGCGATTTCGGTCGCGGTCAATGCGAGAGTTGGCAGCGCATCCGGAGCTGAACGATTGAGCATGGTCATCCAGAAGACCCACCAGCTCAGGATGCAAAAGCCCAAGACAAGATTGGCCACGCGCTGGGCAGTCCTGAGCTTCAATTCTTCGGCTTTGCAGCCCGATTTGAGGATCTTATGGAACACCTCGATCTTCCATCTCAAAGCATACCATTCGAGCTTCTCGATGGCGTCCGCGCGGGAGCCAACGAGCAGATCGGTGATCAGCTTCCAGTCGATCTTCTTTCGGTTCTTCGGCGTGCTGTGCTCCTCGGCATGGATCACCGTCAAGGTCAGCGCGGGATAGCGTTTCTGCTTTCCGATCGGTGGCAGGACACCAATCTCACGATACCGGATCTCGAGGATGGCTTCGTCCGGATCGCTCGCCTTGAATCGAAAGAATGCGTTGTTCGCGGGTTCGGACGGCGGCGGCGAGCATTGGGTAATCCACGCCTCGCTCATCGACACCTGCAAACTCAACGGCGTCGATCCGCAAGCCTATCTCGCCGACATCTTCGCCCGCCTCGTCGAAGGTCACCCGATCAACCGCCTCTACGAACTGCTTCCGTGGAAATGGGCCGCGGCTCACCCAGCCCGAAGGGGCCGCGTCACACCGCTTACGATTGATCGCTCGGGATGGCTGGTGTCGCCTGTTTAGCCCGATATGTCCAAGGCACGGCAACACCCGACGCCAACCGTCCTGATCAACAAGGCGACGTGAACGGCACAGACCATCGAGCACACGGCGCGGCGGCTATGGACGACCATGTTAACTGTAAGATTGTTTATCCGCCCAGATATTCGCTAAATGATTGCAGAAGCATCCGGACAATGGTAGGGTCGATATAACAAGTCGTAGTCGTGTCGGGGGAATGTCGGGTGTTCAAGCATATTAGCGCACTTGCGCTGGGCGCAGTGTTACTGTCGGCATGCGCCCAATCACCGCCGTCACCGCAGGTGGTTCAAGCGCCCCAACCATCGGCAGCTGCGGTCGCAGCCACGACTTTTCCAGAAGCGAAAATCTACAAGCGCAAGATAGCGATCGGCCGGTTCACCAACGAAACCCGTTACGGCCGGGCGCTACTAACCGGAGAACAATCCGACCCGCTCGGCAAGCAGACGAGCGACATGCTGAGCACGCGCTTGGTCGAGTCCGGCCGGTTCATCGTCCTTGAGCGCCCTGATATCAACGTTGCCCGCAACGAGCAGCTCCTGTCGGGGGTCAAGGGCAATATCGTCGGCGCCGACACACTGATCGTCGGTTCCTTGACTGAGTTTGGCAGGGCGATCGAGGGCCAAACTGGCTTCTTCAGCAACACCAAGATGCAGGTGGCGCGCGCCAAAGTCGAGTTGCGGCTTGTCGATGTAAAGACGGGGCGCGTGTTCTTCTCCGCTTCCGGCAGCGGACAAGCGAAAACGGAGGCGGGGACCGTTTTCGGCTTTGGTAGCGAAGCCGGGTATGACGCAACTCTGAATGATCGTGCCATCGGAGCCGCGATTTCGGACGTACTGAATGAGGTTATCTCCAAGCTCGAAGCCAGGCCCTGGCATACTGACATTCTTAAAACTGAGGGCAGCCGCGTCTTCATCACCGGCGGCGCTCGGCAGGGCGTCAAGCCTGGCGATCGCCTCCTCGTCATGGCGCCCAGCGGAGCCGTGCGCAGCGGTCAAACTGGTTTCGATATCGATCTACCGCCTACCGAGGTGGCTCAGATTGTCGTCGACTCGAGTTTCGGGCAGGACGAGACCAATGAAGGCTCGATATGTCACGTCGTCTCGGGCAGCTTGCCGACCATCGGCCAACATCAACTCATTGTGGTCGGGGCCTCGAAGTCATGAGAACGATCCGGCTGTGCGGACTTTCCCTCGTCGTGGCACTCGTTCTCGCGGCCTGCACCTATCCCAACACTAGCGTCAACACGGTGGATGACCGCGCGCAGTTACAGTTTGCCAACGCCTCAGAAGGAGCGGTTGTCATTCTCGACGGCGCGCTCATTGGTCCGGCGGCGCAGTTTGACGGCAGAGATAAGACGCTCGCCGTCCAGCACGGCATGCATCACGTCAAAGTGCGTGATGGCGGCCGGACCCTTTATTCGCAGGACATCTATCTCGGCGGCGACGCGACCAAGACCATTACTCTGCCGGAGTAATTGCGATGACGGCTCAAAAATTCCTGCTGTTTCTGCCGCTTGCAATCGCCACGACGGCTTGCGCCCCTCAAACCAAGTACTATTGGGGCGACTACAGCTCGTCGCTCAATAACTATTACAACGATCCCACGACAGAAGCGAAATACGACAACGCGCTTCTAGATGTAACCTCTGCGGAAAGCCAAGGGAAGACGGTCCCGCCGGGTCTATATGCGGAATATGGCTATGAGGAGATGTCGCGGGGCGACACCGCCAAGGCCATCGACATGTTCGAGCGTGAGAAACATGCGTGGCCGGAATCCGCGGTCTTTATGGACAAGGCTATCGCCACGGCCAAGGCGGCGCAGAGACCAACGCCGGCTTCTGGTGGCGGCACCACCCCTGCGACCAAGACACCCATCTCGTGAGAACGCCAATGCGCCTTTCCCATTATGCTTTTGTCGCGCTGGCCACTGTCGGTTTTGCGCTCGGTGGCTGTGCACCAGCGCCGAAGGACTATACGGATTTCAAGGCCGAATCCCCTCACTCGATCCTGGTTGTGCCAGTCGTGAACAGGAGCACCCAGGTCGATGCGCCCGACGATTTCCTCGTGACGTTGCCGATTCCCCTGGCGGAACGCGGCTATTACGTCTTCCCGGTCAACATGGTGAAGCGTACGATGGAAGACGACGGTCTGAGCGACGCGGACATGGTGGCGAATGCCGATCCGGTCAAGCTTGCGCAGCTATTCGGTGCGGACGCCGTGCTCTACGCTACGATCGACGAGTGGGATTCCCGCTACATACTGGTTTCTACGACGACGACGGTGAAAATTGATTATGCATTGAAAAGCGGGAAGACGGGCAAGACACTCTGGTACAGTACCATCCAAACTCAATACTCACCGCAGTCGGCGAACACCGGAAACATAATCGCCAACCTTGTTGCCGCCGCCATCACCGCGGCGATCGAGCGCGCGCGGCCGGACTATCTTCCGCTGGCTCGACAGGCCAACGCCCTTGCCTTTTATACCAAGGATCAAGGTATCCTTCCGGGGCCGTACAATTCTGCCGCGAAGAATTGATGGCAGCATCCTGATATTCGCGTTGGCATTGCCCGCGGTGCGGGCTTTGCGGTCCGCGCCATGTCTCTTGGTTGTTTCCACGACGACCGCGCAGGAGCCTGCATGTTGCAGCGGCGACGACGCGGTCGAACTCGCGCGCGACCCGCGGGCCGGGGAGCGAGGTATCTGGCACGAGCGCCAGGCACTCGCAAGTGCAGTCGTCGACCACGGTGGGAATGCGGAAACGACGCCCGTCGTGCACGAAGCCAGGGCGCGCTTGCGCCCGCGGCGGTGCGCTGGGCGTCGGTACGACCGTCGGGCCGACCGCGCTCTCACCGCCATGCTTGCGACAGGGTCAGAGGATTTCGTCGACATTCTAATTCCATTGCTCACCCATAGCGACCGGCAGGTGCGCCTATCGACCTATGACGCCGGACAATCTTTCCATCCCAGTAGCATCGGCCCTGCATGGCGCCAAGAAGTCGATGGCTGGCAACAAGATGCGCGTGCCGATTTCGTCTACGAGATCACGCATCGCGGCTGGATGATCGATATCGGGGAGAGTTTCGCGAAAAGCGATCCCAGCGAGAAGGTACGCTACCAAGCCCTTCAGTCGCTTAGCTGGATCGGCGCCACCGACGCCCTGGCTCGCATTCTGAACGGCCTCGATGATGAAGCACTTCCGGCTGCCCTGCCGCAGCTCATTCCGGAGCCTGACCCCAACGGATTGCGCGGCCGCATCGTCGCCGCCGACCGCCGCCTTCTCGCCGATGAGACCAATCCGCTTGCACGCATCCGACAGTTACTGAAAGGGGCGGAGCTTGGCGATCCCGCAACGCCCGACAGTCTGATGTTGGAACTCGACCGTCTTTCGCCGCCATTCGACCAGTATGCCACCCATGCCATTTTCCGAAGCGCTGAAGATCGTCAAACAGCACGTCGCCGATTGAGCCTGCGCCTGGATCACCGCGCGTCTGCTCGACGGTGCGCCTTGGGGAGACCACTGGAAAACCTTTGTAACCTCAATTCCGTCTGGAAAAGCGCGCGACCCCATCAATCGGCTCGTTTCACAAGAGATTCTCTTCCGCGAGCAATCCGCCATCCGCATCATCCTGTCGGCCTCGGCGTCCTCCGAGCTCGCGGTAGAAATATTCAGTGAGCTGTGCGAGGTGCAACGCAAGAGTGGGCCGAACAAGGCGCCGCTCAGGCGTGGAAATGCCTCAACCAGTTGCGCACCCTCTTTCGCGCTCTTCCGGCCGAGATCGCGTTCACTGGCCTCCTCAGAACTGTGAGTGCCTCCTTCGACGCTGACACGCTTCCCGTCATCGTAGCCATAAGCGGTCAGGTCGGTGCCGACGCGGAGGACCTCCGATCCACCTTGTCTGACACGATCCGCCAAGCCCTGCGGCGCTATCTTGTCAATCGGCGTTGGAAAGGGGCACAGACTCAGTTTTGGTGCAGGTCGACGCTCAGGCACCCATCACTCGCGCACGAAGCAAGTCGAGCTTTGCGCGGCCGTACATTTGGCGCTTGATGAGCTTGAGCTTGGTGATCTGGCCCTCGGTTTGGCCGTTGGACCAGGGCTCTGAGAAAGCCGCGAGCACGGCGCGGTGATCGGCGACGATTCCCGCGACAAAGGACGCGAGAAGCGTGCTCTTGGCATCTTGTATCCAAGCCGCAAGCTCGCCGGCGCGATGAGCGCGCAGCATCGACTGGAAGCGGAGAACGAGATCGCGCGCCGTCACCAGAGCAGGAACTGCGGTTTCAATCGCGGCGACGGTGACGGCATCGCCGCGGGAGAGGTCGTCGCGGTCGGTCGTCATCATCCGGGCGATCGCCCGCGCCGCCGGCAATCGGCCCGGCGTCTGCATCGGCGCCCATTCACTTCGCCGGCGACGGGTGGCCCATTCGCTCACGACACGAAGACTGCCGCGGAAGCCGGTCTGGTGAAGCCGGCGCCACAGCTCGGTGCCATTGTGGCAGCCACCGCTCCAGGCCGCGTCGAGGCGATCCAGATACGGCGCGAGCGAGCTGGTGCGGGGACGGAAGATCTCGGGCTCTCCCCCGCGGATGACGTGGCGGACAGTCTTGCGATTGCATCCGGTGCGACGCACGATCTCCTTGATCGCCAAGCCTTTTCCCGCGAGCGCTCGGATCGCTTCGCTGCTCTCCCGGCGGCGCCGATAGCCCTCGAACTGCAGGCTCTCCGCCTTCGTCAGCAGGGCGAGGTCGATCGTTCTCGGACTGCCGATCGCCTCCCGGACGGCGCGCATCGAGCGGCGGACGGCCTGGAGGAAGGAGGCGCTGGCGTTCTCCATCAGGTGCCAGCGATCGGCGACTTGCCGCGCCTCGGGGCGCCCGCGGGTTGCAGCCTGGCCATAGCCACCGCCGCGGTCGCGCGAGATGACTGCAATGGTCGGGCGCGCCTTCAGCCACACTTCGACGGTCGAACCGTCCCGGTCCGGCAGTAGATCGATGATCCGGCGCCGCTCCAGATCGCAGACGATGGTGCCGTAGCGATGACCACGCTTCCAGGCCCAATCATCGATTCCCACCACCCGTGGTGAGTCCAAGGGTGGCTGATAATGCCGGCGAACCGACCGCAGCAGCGTGTCCTTGCTCACCGGCAGCACAAGACGGCGCGCCAAGCTCGCGCCCGGCCGACCACCGAGCGCCAAGCCGAGATGATGGATCAGTGACTCCAGGCGCGTCGTCCGTCGCGCCGAGACGGGCGCAATCCCCCCGCCCAGCCGTTCCGCGAATATCCGCTGCCGACAACCCCGGTCGCTACATCGGAACCGATGGACCGCCAATCGGAGCCGGACCAGACGGCCGTGCGACGGCAAATCCGCCAATGAGCGCCAGTACTGGCTATGGGTACGTCGCGATGTCCGACCGCAGATCGGACACGCACTCTCCGACCTAGGGCGTCGGACCGTCAGGGTGATCACAGCCGTATCCACCTCAACCCCGACAACATTCAAGCCGCTTGGAACGAGGGCACGAATATCCAACTTCGACATGCGATGCTCCTTCACCACCGCATGCCACTTTGCCCGCCGATTGCACCAAAACTAAGTCTGAGCCCTTATTCCACGCCTAATCACACTCGATCTCATCAAGTCGGGCGAACTCGCGGCCATGACGGCGCTCGAGCTAGGTTTGCGCGACCGCCATGGCGTCAACGTGAAAGACAAGAAAGGCGACATCAAACTCGACCGCGCTGCCTGCTACATGGTCGCGGTAGCCTTTCTGACTGCTAAGACGAAACCAAGTCTGACCGATGTGCGCAATGATTTGGCGCATGGCTACTCATTTGACGGCTTGCCGCACGCGGGTCTGCTCGAGCTGTTGCGAGACCTCATCGCCTATGCGTATCGGGAAATGGTCGCCATTTGTGCCGCCGCGAATTGCGGTTAGTACGGCCGCGCTAGCAGTTTCAGCGGCCTATGTCAAAAGGCATCTCATCGTCGCCTTCTTTCCAGCGAGAGCGCCGGACGGGATGCCGCTTGGCCTTGAATTCCGCATTCTGAACGATGTGTGCCTCGATCGGTTCAAGATCGATCTTAAGCGTCGGCAGGCAAATCCCGCCATCCCAAAATAGGTCGTCATCGAAAGGCGCGCGGATTAATTCCCTGAAATTCGGAGGCCAGCCTGCGCTAGGCGCCCCTTCCTTCTTTGCAGCCGGAACACGCTCATTGACTGTGTATCGCGGCTTATAATTACCCGCCTCATGTAGTTGCTTGTGCCAGCAATCGTTTGTGACCTTGTCTTGGTGAGACGCTTTTGCTAAAATTGAAGGGAGGATAATCGTAAAAAAGGGGGGAAATATGATCCGCCGCCACTTCGTGCACACTTTTGTCGTGCTTGGATTAAGCGGCTGTGCTTCCGTTTCTAGCATCGGATCGCTTGAACCAGCTGTACACGATAGCGCAGTTGATTATAGCCAGGCGATGGACGACTTCACCGACCAAGTTCTTCTGCTTAATGTGCTTCGGGCTTCAGAATATGCGCCCCTCAATTTTGCCGACTTGTCCGCCGTAACAGCCGCCTTTTCCGCGCAGGCTTCGCTCGGAGCGTCGATCCCGTTCGGACCTGGACCTGCAATTAGGGGCAGCATCACCCCCGGAGTGCAGGCAAGCGTTTCACCCTCGCTCACGCTAGGAACGCTCAACACGCAGGGCTTCATCATGACAATGATCCAGCCGATATCGCCCACGTACGTCTTGAGCAAATGGAATGAAGGATACGATCGCGAGTTCCTGCTTCACTTATTCGTGAAGTCCATCCAATTTCCCTGACAGTCTGCGGCGGAGAGATCGAGTTTTGATTGCTTGTCTGCTATGTCGACAACAAATCCGCTGCCATCTGCGCCGAAACCACCGGTTGCGTCTACCGCGACACCGTCGCCCGCATCAAGTGCTCCCCTCTGTTCAGGTCCAAACGATACGAACACGCCGCCCCCTGAAATCTATCGCAATAACCCAGACAGCCTAACCGATTTCAAAGATTTCAAGAAGTTGGTTGACTGCATGGTCAGCTCAGGCGACGTAGATATGAAAGCGATAACGGTGCTGGATCCCCTCGGAAATCCTATTCCTTTCGGCCAAACGATCACGGTGGGAACGTTCACTCCCGGAATACCGCTGCCAGACGGAGTAACGACCCCGCCGGCAACTAGCGTGGGCAGCGATTATCAAATCATTTCCACAATCAACGGCCTATCGGATGGGCAGCTGCATGTGGATAATACAACGTGTCCCACATATTTTGACACGCTTTGCAATCCCTCGAAGTCATCGGTAACATCCTTCGTACAATTTTATAAAGAATATATAGGTCAAGTCGAACTGTGCATCGCGACCAATGGTGACAGCGTTTTTGATGGCTACCCGATCGCAAGGGTCTCACAAGAGGAGAGCAATGCTGAGCAAGCGGTGGCGAAGGCGCAAAACTCAAAAGCTACGAGGAATACAAAAAACTTAAAAGCTATAATTCGCGAGTTTGCGTTGCGGCAACGAGCAGGCCGCACGATAACCGGCTTGCAGACACTCGCGAAACCCGTGTCAGCTACCGTGAATCAAACTCCTGCAGCGCCGTCTTTGCCCTCAACTTCGACAGGGGGAGGCGGTGGCGCGGGTGTAGCTAACAGTGGGGCCGCTGGAGCAATGCCGCAGGTGACCCTGTCGCTTCAGCCAGGCCGCATTAGTGCGATGATCGACCGCGACGTGTGTGAGACCGATCAAATCGTTCTGTCGCCAGAGACAGAGGTAGCCTACCGCGACACTACCCGAGAGTTTACCCACATCGAATGGCGGTCCATAGCGGAGGTCATTCAGTATCTGGGCGCATTGGTGCGCAACCCATCGAATGTACCGACGTGGGGCGCAGGCGACAACCTATTCCGCCTTCAGGGCGACGCTGGAAGAATTTCAGTGGTTTATCGCGGCGCCCGGCATTACGTGGGATCTGCGGCGCCAACTGACAAAAGTTTGCAAGCGCTCGCGATGCTAAACGAACTTATCACAATTGCAAAAATATCTGGGTCCCTCCCGGTGACCCAACCTGTGCAGGTGTTGCCGTAGAGGTGCGAACGACCAACTGCAAGAGCGGCATCCTCACTTCCGTATCGCCAACGCTGCTGCCAACGAGAATGTCGCGACCAGAATTCACCCGAGTTGCCGGCTTCCGCGGCTTTCGAGCGTTGGTTTTGGGGCCATCGAAAATGCAGCTGAGGCACTGGCGAACTACTGCAATTTGATGACGAATACCATGGCATATAAGTTTACGACGTGGTGGGATACGTCTGCTGTCCAATCTCGCTCACCGTACCGGATCTTCACGGTCAGCCGTGCTTCAACCGCCGTGACGATGGCTGCTAGGGCGGGCCTCTTGGTCGCATATATGGGCTCAGTAGGCATGGATGGTCGCTATAGCACTGCCGGTCGCGTCGATTGCGCGGCGACCCTGTGCCCGTTCTGTAATACGCTATCAGGTCGTCGACCTCATAGGCGGCACGGCTTTGCAGAGTTCCTCGACGTCGCACGGCACTATCTTGACGCCCTGCTCTCGAGCGTCCGCAAGCTGAAGGGCAATCCGAGCGGCGGCCGGGCTCTTGTGCCAGACTTGGCGCAGGAAGGCTGCATAGTGAGACTGACCTGCCACTGAACTTTCATCTGGCGGCGGTTAGAGTCTCGGCAGTTGATACGCCTTTCGGCGCGGTGTGAGCAAGAGGCGAGCGGCGGAGCTGGTCGGGGTTGCGCAGCCGAGTGCCTGTTGCGGTGAGTGACGCGGCATACGCCGCAGGTGTCTGGTATCCGAGCGAGGAGTGCGGCCTCGCGGTGTTGGAGTCGCAAGCCCATGTGCCGATGATCTGCCGGGCGTGATCCAGGCTGTGGAACAGGATTTCGTTCAGTAGCTCGTCACGCATGCGACCATTGAAGGATTCGACGAAGCCGTTCTGCATCGGCTTGCCGGGCGCGATGTAATGCCAATCGATGCGGTGCTCGGCGCACCAGGCGAGGATGGCGTTCGAGGTCAGCTCGGTGCCGTGATCCGATACGATCATGGCCGGCTTGCCCCGCCGTTCGATCAAGGCCGTCAACTCTCGAGCGACCCGCTTGCCCGAGATCGAGGTGTCGGGCACGGCCGCCAGACATTCCCGCGTCACGTCGTCGACGATGTTGAGGACGCGGAAACGCCGGCCACAGGCGAATTGGTCGTGCACGAAATCGAGCGACCAGCGGGCATTGACCTTGGCCCCGACCAGGATCGGCGCCCGCACGCCGACAGCGCGCCGCCGGGCCCGGCGCCTGCGTACCGTCAGACCTTCCTCGCGATAGAGCCGGTAGATGCGGTTGATGCCGGAGGGCTCGCCTTGTCGGCGCAGCAGGATGAACAGCCGCCGATAGCCGAACCGCCGACGGACGTTGGCGAGATCGCGCAGCCGGCCGCGAAGGTCGGTGTCGCGCGGGCGGATGGAATGATACCGGATAGTGGTCCGATCGGCAGCGATAACGGAGCAGGCCCGCCGCTCGCTCATCTGGAACGACAGCCGCAGATGAGCGACAGCTTCGCGCTTGGCGGCGGGCCCTACCATTTTTTTGCCCGAAGCTCGCGCAACGCAGAGGCATCGAGCACCGACTCCGCCAGAAGCTTCTTCAGCTTCGCGTTCTCGTCCTCGAGCGCCTTTAACCGCTTCGCGTTAGACACGTCCATACCGCCGAACTTGGACTTCCAGTTGTATAGCGTCGCTTCCGACATCCCGTGCTTGCGGCACAGATCGCCAGTCTTCGCCCAGGCTTCATGCTCGCGCAAAACCGCAATGATCTGTTCTTCCGTGAACCTGCTTCGCTTCATCGATCCGGTCCCCTCGTCAGGCCGGACTCTAACTCCCAGTGGAGGAGATTCTCAGTGGCAGGTCACCAGTCGAACAGATGGCGCAAAGCCGCCAGGCGTTGCTTGACCGTCGGAGCGGCGAGCTCGTCGTCTCGTATCAGCGTTTCGATCCATGTTGCGACGTGGAGCGGCTGCACGTTGGCGATCGACTCGAGGCCGGCGGCGCCGCACCAGGTGAGGAAGTCGCTCACGGCCCGGCTGCCCGGCTATAGGCCCGGCGTGTGTGCGGATTGCGGATGTTGGCCGCGAAGAATTCGAGGAAGCGCACGCCGGCTCGCTCGCCGGGGGCGGGGATTAGGGCCGTGACATACGATGCGAGCGTGATGCGGGCGAGTTCATTCATTGGTGAGGTTTGACTGTCATGACGCACCGATTATCCGCTCGAAGGTCCCGATGCACCGATCGTGTTGTCCTGGAATGGCCACTTCAGTCAGCCAGATTTGGTACTTCTCACCTGGCGGCACGGTTGTGAGGACATCGACCTTGTTCCCCTCGTTTACAGGGATGCTGGTCCCATCGAAGATGGGCTTGCCATCGAAGCTCATGGTTCCATATCGATACTGTATTTGAAAGACGCATTGTCCCGGAACTATGGCGGTCACGATCAGGAAGATAGCACCTTTCTCCGCACCCTCGTTTCTCTCGAACGTGACGCTTTGCCATTGCGCAAGGCTAAACGACTGCCTCAGCTCGCTTGGAGGGACCAATCGCTTCACGATGGCCGCCACATCGGTAGGCGGATTCTCCGGCCCGAATTTCAGACCGGCAATGTAGAAGGGGTCCTTCGTGATGTAGAGGCTTACGAGGGTGGCGCCAACGAGCGCCACAGCCGCGAGCGCGGTCAAGCCAAATAAGTAGGTCAGGATCTTTGCCGGGATATGACCGATGACATCAGCCCAGCTCATGTTCACTCCCTGCCCCTATATACGATAAAGGACATTATCATATATAGAGGCGGACGGGAGTCCCCGCCCCGCCCCGGCACTTGGCCCCAAGGCGAATCCTGTCTAGCGTTACGTCGTGACCGACGAGCAAGACATCTGGCGCACCGCCCACGCCATGCTCAAGCGCTACGGCGACCAGGCCGCCGCCGAAAGCGAGAAGCGCGCGGCCTCGGCCAATCCCTTCGGCGCGGACCGGGGCGCCATCCGCAGCGTGATGCCATCAATCGGCAAGCCGATACTTAGACAAGATGGTTTCGTAGATGCCAATGGTCTTTTTCAAAATGGTCGATCCACTGATGGGTTGCCTCGACCCAGGGACCGCCGCCATGGCGTTCGCTCAGACGGATCGATCCGTCCTCGAGCTGTGCGAGCTGTTCTCGCAGCTCCGGCAAATCGTGTTCCTCGATGCCGCGAAGATATTCATCCGTGAGCGCCATGACACCGCCCCCGTAAACGCACCGTGTAAGAATTGAGCGGGACGGTGTGCCGTCAAGGGCTGCCGTCAAGGGCTATTGGGCGCCGGTAGCGCCTCAATTGTAATTGTGAGGAGCCGTCTCGGCATCGGTGGCCAGCTTCTCGAACTGATCCGCGATATCGAGCCATTTTCGCTGAATGTGGGGATAGGCGGCCATTTTGGCGGCCCGCTTCCGAGCTGCCCCCTCTAGCGGTGGCGATCGTTTGCCACTCTTCCGCTAATTCAGCCATGCCGGCGACACGAAGCCCCGCGGCTGACGCTTCCGCAATAATAGCCGTGGTGATGAAGCCGTGGGCCATGACCATCGTACGTGCGGCAGCCTCGAAAATTGCGGCGTCCTTAGGAGCGTCCATTCTTTTAGGTACAACCCCTTTACCCCCACAGCAGCCGAAGGTCGCCTCATGCCGCAAGGGTCGGAAACTACTCATGCTCACAGGTGAGGTCGCGTTGATGCCGGATCGATCCGCCGCGTCGGCGAGGCTCGCGAGGCGCGCACAGGCCGCCGCACGATAGCGCAGTAGCAGCCCTACGTGAGGCGGTGGTTTGACGGAGGTGGGTCTAGCCGGCGGTTCGCGCGCGTGCGCTTGGCGAGGTAATGGATGATCAACCGACCCTACCGGCGCCTAGGCCGCGTCCCCTTCTTGCGATTGCCTGTCGCCTTTCTCCAGGAAAGGCGAGCCATAGACGGGGCGCTCAAGGTCCCAAACCTCGAAGCCGTCGAACTCGTCGTGACGGGATTGGAACAGCGCCTTGGCCTGTTCTATGGCCTCTTCATCCGAGGCACCATCCTTCAGGATCGAGACATCGGCGATATGGCCGGCTCGCAGGAAATAGCAGCGCATTCCCTCCTCCGATAGCTGCTACCACTATTCGGCCATCCTGCCACGACCGTCGCCCCCTTGCCAGCTGCCCACGTGTCATCTTTTGGGTCGAGAACGCTTTGACCTCGGTCCGTTCGCTTTTTCAACTAGTGGTTTTTTACGAGTTGCGTTGTGAACGTCGCTCGACATATGACCGACGCAGATCTCGGTGTGTTCGCATCTATGTTCGAAAAATGTTCATGCGATTTTGCGTGCTACCCCCGCCGTGGAACAAAGACGGGGACGGCGCCAGAGCTACGGTGAACGGTCCCCGTCGGCAGAGGAGGCACGTCAGGGATCGGTCGCAACGCGCTAACAGTCTGGTCGAGAGCGGCCGCTCAGGTGGGCTTACAGTCGTCAACCACTTCTAGAGGCACGTATACCTACGTACCTACCACCTTGAGGTTATACGGGATCGTACAATTAATCACATTCCCTCGGCTATTCACCTTCGCTTAGGATCGGGCTAGTGACCGCGCGCTTCACCGTCCGTTCAAGAGACGAACGTCAGATGGGTACGTGGGAGCATTGCCTGAGCCAAGCCGCCGAGATGCCGTGAACGCGCCTAACAGCGGGATCTGGGACCTCCCCCTAGACATCGCCGTGCGTTGGCGCCGCCTCGCTAGAATGGCGGAGCCGATCCCACCGGACAAAGTCCGGCAGTGGATACGCCCACCGCCCTCTGTCTAACTTGTGGTACACAATACCGATCGAAAAGCCGGGCGAGCAGCGGACGCCCTACCATTTCTTTAGCAATTCGTCGCCGCAATAAAACTCCGCGGCCGACGCGAGCGCTCCGGTATCCGGGAAGCTGGCAGTAGTTTTCAGGCGCGACCATTGATCAACGAGGATCCGACCATCGTATCCTCCACCCGGAAGGGGATCAGGCCCCTAGCGGAGCGCGTCAACCGTTCGGTCCCGCACGGTAGCGCCGATCCAGGCTGATGGTTTAGGGGCAGAACCGGCGATTGCAGTGATGCTGCTCAGATGGTCCCGATAAAGCGGTTGCCGGGGAATTGAAGGGAGCGACCTTCTCGGACCTTTCCGGGCACTTTAGTCGCCCCATCGTGCGCTCTCTTATTGTTCCAATGTCGTTGGTGCAAAAGAGCCGCCCTGCTGTCAATCGCCCTAGCCTCTGTTACACGGGGGTGCTACACAGCGAGCCTTGGCAGATGAGTTCGCCCGTGTTTTCTGCGGTTTTCCCCGAAGGTGGAGTGCCCCCTCGGCTCCACCAACCCCAAGGGGAACAACGCGGTAGGTGCAGGGCGGCCAGGCTGCGCCACAGCACTGCTACACGCCGCCATGTATGGCCTGCCCAATGTCGTCTCCGGCAGTCGATGTCTCTCGACCAATCGGAAAAATCCGGCCGACAATTCTGTCGGCTCTCATTCCGCTGGTGCCGGCGTTAACTATCATCGCCGGATTGCGAACTGAGCGGTTACCGCGATGAGCCCGTTGATCACGAGCGCCTGGCGCACGCCAAGCGCGCTCACGGACAGTCCCGTAAGCAGACTTCCGACCGATACACCGCCGCGCATGACGAGCATGTAGAGGCTGGCGGTTTGGCCCCGCAGGTGCGGCAACGCAGTGGCTTGCAAAAGCGAATTCGCGGATGTGTTGCTGACGGTCATCGACAGACCTGCAAGCCCAAGCAGGAGCGTGAGCGCCCAAAAGAACGAATTGAACGCGACGAGAATTACGATCAAGCCACAGCTCATAGCAAACCAAGAGCCGATCCGTCTTCGGTCGCTGGCAGGATCAACGGCGAGCAGAGCAAGGGCTCCAAACAGGCCGCCCGCCCCGAAAGCGCCGATCGCGACGCTGAAGTCGTCAATATTACCGTGCAGCACGTTCTTGACCAGGACCGGACAGAAGACGATCAGCGGTCCACAGAAAGTGCTCGTCAGCAGAACCGTGAGCAATGCACCACGCAGGCGGGACGATCTGGCAATCTCCCTGATTCCTGCAAAAAAGTGTCTTCGATCGAATGCCGCCTCGTCCGCACCCCGCCGAGCGCGCCGTGGCAGGATCCAGATTGCGACCCAGATGAAGGGAAGATACGAGGCGGCGTTAAGGGCGAAGCAGCCGACCGCACCGACACTTGCCATCAAGATGCCGGCAATCGCCGGACCAAGGATGCGGGAAAGATTGAATTGCGTTGCGTTCAGCGCGAGGGCCGACGCGATCTGTTTCGGTTCCACGATCGACGGAACGATCGATGAAAATGATGGCATCGACAGCGCGTCGGTCACGCCGACGATTGCCGAGAGCGCGATCACCATCCAGGGTCGCACCGTTCCCGTCAGCAGCAGCACGACAAGCAGGAACGGGCAGAGCATCTGGATCGACTGGCACAGGGTGATGATGCGGCGTCGATCGCTGCGGTCCGCCAGCACGCCGCCGATCAACGTCAATATCCAGACCGGCGCCGCCGTGGCGAACGAATTGAGACCGATCAAGAACGATGACGCACCCAAACTTAGCAGGAGCCACGGCTCGGCGACCTGCTGTGCCCACGTGCCGAGATTGGACAGGAGACTGGCGAAGCAGAACGTGCCAAAGCGCCGTGTGCGCAGAAGATGAAGCGACCGGACGAAGGATTCGATCGGAGAATTCGAGACTGGGATGACGCCCGGAAACCTTGCGTTTTCTGTGATCTTCGCGCTTGGGGGCCATTGCATGGTCCAACGCAACATCCGTTGCGCCGGAGGTCCCTAATGCATGAGCAGGATAGGCAGAATGCTCGTCCCCACGATGTGCCGCGTCGCGCCGCCGAAGAGCGTCTCTCGCCAGGGCCCGTGCCCATATCCGCCCATCACCAAAAGATCGGCGCCGTTGTGGCGGGCCTCGGCGAGGAGTTGTTCGCCCGGAGCCAGGCCTTTCACCGGCGGCACCTTGCGATGGGTCGCAGCGATTGCGTGCGCCGCGAGGTAGTCGAGCAAGGGAAGCGCGTCTTCGTCCGCCGGTTCGCCAATCGTGATCACGACGATATTCCCGGCCTGCTCTAGAAGCGGCAGGGACGAGGTCAGCGCATGGACGGACTCGGGCGATCCGTTCCAGCCAACAGCGATCGTCTCGCCGAGCTTTCCGGCCGGCTTTTCCGGCGCCAGCAAGACCGGCCGTCCGGAGCGGGTAAGCGTCTCTTCGATCGTATCCGAGTGCGGCTCTTTGACGACGCGCTCCGACCGGCCAAGCACGACGAGATCAAAGAAGCGCGCATGGCGGGCGACGACAAGGGGCGCATAACCCGATTCGACCCGCCAGGCCGCGATCGCCTTGTCGCGCAGGCCTGTGGCGATTTGGAGATGGTGGCGTTTCGCTATGCCCTCAAAGGCTGTCTTCGTCTTTTCGGCAAGCACGTCCGCATCGGCAATAAGCCGGTCGAACCATTTCCCCGAAATCGGCATCCCGAAGCCATCGCCCATCATCATCCCGGCGACTTGCTGCGGGTCGAGCTTAACGTGCAGCGCCTCGAGATGCGCACCGGTTCGCGCGGCTGCCCGGCAGGCTATTTCGATGGCGCCCTCGCTCGCAGTGCCGCCGCTGGCAGCCACCAAGATTGTCTTCAATGCCATGATGGTTCCTCGATCCGACCCGGAGGATAACGGCCGCCCGGCATGCCGCCCTGATTCAGGTCAATACTGGCGTTCCGTCAGGGCTTCCACCCCCGTCATGATGTCCTGCGACAGTCTCGCAAGGTCGCACCCAGCACGCTCGGATGCACAGCTCTGCGCGCCATTCGGCTTACGACGGATTTACGGTATCAGTAAAGGCCCGCGAACGCCACTCGGCCCGACCGCGAGGTGATTCTTGACGTTGCGCACTCCGGGAACACCCTGCGCCAGAATCTCGACCGCCTCGGACTGCGTCGCGGACTCGACGGTTCCCCAGAGGTGTGCCGTGCGTTCGAGCACGGTCACATAAATATCCGCGAAAGGTACCCAGCGTTCGTGCTCCAACGCGTCCTCGAGACGCTCGCGAATCGCCGGATCCTCCTCGTTGGCGGTGAATGCCGGCCGTGCGGCCACGAACGCCCGTACCAGGTCGGCGCGTGAGATGATGCCGATGAGACGGTCCTCGTGCGTCACAGGCAAGCGCTTCACCCGGCTTCGTTCCATCAGATCGGCCGCATCGCCGAGCGACGCATCCGGGCCGATCGTGACCACCTCTCGCGTCATCACGTCCTTGGCTAGACGGCCATGCGACTTGACGTAGTGCTCGGCGAGCGTTTCGGGCGCGGCAAAGACGCGGAGCCACCATGATCGATGCGCCTCGGTGCCTGTTTCGGGCCGCCGCATGAGGTCGCCTTCGCTGACGATGCCGAGGATGTGTCGCATCCCGTCGATCACGGGTACAGCGCTCAAGCGCCGCTCGACCAGCAATGCGGCCACCTTGGCGACTGGCATCTCCGGCGGAACGGTAACGACCCTGCGAGTCATAAAGCCATTGACATCCATAGCCTACTCCGTTGCGCTGCCGGCATTAGGAGAAAACGCGAGATACCAGATGATGCCAATATGCCCGTCTATCGTGCGGCGGGCTGGCTGGTGGAAGCCTTATCCCCGCGGGTTGTCGCACGGTGCTCGCCCGCCGGCGCGGCCGCCGAAGGCCCCACCTTCCAGGTGTTCTCCTCTTGGGGCGGGCGCACAGTCATCGCCATGGCCGGACCGACTGCCAGCACGTTCCTGGCGAGGGTCGTCGAGAACTGGAACTGCTTTGTCGCCTGATCGGCAAAATCCGCCCACGCTTTCTGCAGAAAATTCGCTTCGCATGTGACGACCTCGCCGACATTGCGGCAATTGGCTAGGTCCCAGCATGCTTTCATCTGCTCGTTGAACCGCCCAGCGACAAACCGGCCAAGTTCGTCGCCATAGTCGAAAAGCCCGTGCGTCCAGTGATCAAAAGCTTGGCGCCCCATCTCCATCGTGGCTCCGTAGTCCGGACCGGAAGCGCGTTTCGCGTCTGCCGCGTCTGCCATTGTCATCTCCCCAGTTGATGCAGTGAAGTATCGCTTTCACCACCGATGTAGGCCTTGATCTATGTCAATGCGGGACCGAGGTGGCGCGCCCATGTTGTTGGCTTGAACCATGGGAGCCAATCATGACCGACGATCGGATGCTGCAGCAGCGCGTGATGGACGAACTCGCCTTCGATCCGATGGTGGACGCGGCGCATATCGGCGTTTCCGCCCAGGACGGCGTTGTCACCTTGAACGGTCATGTAAAGACCTACGCGGCCAAATTCGCCGCCGAACGTGCCGCACGGCGCGTGCGCGGCGTGAAGGCGGTGGCCCAGGAGGTCGACGTTCGTCTGCCATCCGACAAGAAGACGGCCGACGACGAGATCGCCGCGCGCGCGGTCAAGCTGTTGGAATGGGACGTGGTAATTCCGCCCGAGTCCATCCGGGTCAAAGTCGAACATGGTACTGTGACGCTCAGCGGCGAGGTCGACTGGGCCTATCAGCGCGACGAGGCGGAGCGCGATGTGCACCGCCTGGGCGGCGTCCAACTCGTCGTCAATCGGATCGGGGTGCGGCCCAAGGCCCAGCCGGAGGATGTCACGGCCACGATCGCCGCCGCCTTCGAGCGCACCGCCACGCGCGACGCCAACTCCGTGACCGTCGATTTGCGCGGAGATACCGTGATCCTCGGCGGCAAGGTGCAGAGCTGGCCCGAGCGCGATGACGCGTTGCGCGCCGCCTGGTCCGTCCCCGGCGTCAACAAGGTCGAGGACCATATACTGATCGCGCGTTCTTGAGTACGAGGAGCACCGCCATGGCCGACAACAACGAAGCGCCGGTCGAGCTCGTCATTAGCCCGGAGAAGATCGGCTTCATCATCGTCAAGGCGCGCGAGTACGATGCCAAGGTTGGGCCCAACGATGAGGAGTTCGGGCTCCGATCCAGAGGAGTCGGGATCCAATCCATCGGACGACCTTGAAGCCGACATTCTCGAGGATTTTGCCGACGATGCGACGCTCGAGGAGCTGACCGCAGCAATCGACGCCCTCAACGAGGACGAGGTCATCGATCTCATCGCGCTCGCCTGGGTCGGCCGCGGTGACTTCCAGAAGGGGGATTGGCGCGAGGCGCGGGCGCTCGCAGACGAGCGGCATCGTCCGCATTCCGCGACATATCTCCTGGGCATGCCGGCCCTCGGCGACTATCTGGAGGAAGGTCTGGCCGCGCTAGGATATTCGACAATGGATTACGGCGCCGACCACCTCTAGCGTCTCAGGCTGTCTCGCGGCCGTAGCGAAGCACTGATACTTTCTGCAACGTCACGAGGCCGCTTTCGATCATGAGGTTGGCAGCCATGACGAAATCCCTGATCTTTTCCTCACGATCGACGATGTCGATCACGATCGGTGGGTCCTCCGCGAGCCGCAGCATGACCCCAAATCCCTTGCTGGCGGGGCCGTAAGCGAGGATGCCTCGCGTGACCGTGGCGCCCGCCATCTCCATGGTGCGGGCCTTCAGCACGATCTGTTCATAGAGCGGCTTTTCTTCGAACACATCGTCGTACGCGATGATGATGCGAAGGAGCGTGGCCTCGGAGGATAATCGCATCTGGCTTCCTTGAGCGAAGGGACTGTACCTAGCATGTGCGGTGCGATTGTTTACTTCATTGACGTGGATCAAGGCGTAAACTGTCAGCAAACTTGACTGAGCGACCTTCTTCTGGCGAATAGGGGATAATACGTATTTTCCTACCCAGAGACGATGGCAGAACAATCCGCGTCATGAGCGGGGTCCGATCTATGGTCTTCGTCCTAGGCGCCTTTGGCGGCATCGCCGGCGCAGGCGCGCCGACTCCGCAAGCGGCTACTCCGATCCCGATCCGGTCGACCTTTCCCATTCGGAGTTCCTTGCGCACGACGCCACATTCATGCCTCAAGACCCAGACGCCGTCGCGCCGCTCTTGCCCGACGGCTCCAACGATGCGCTGCATCGCGCCAACGAGGCGCTCCTCGGGCACGAGACGCTGTCGGCGAAGAAATTCTGGCAATACGTGCAACAGGCGTAATGACCGAAGGGCCATCCGATGACAACGAAAGCAGCACTCCTTCTCCTCGCGGCAGTTTTTGTTCTTCCGGCCCGCGCCGACGACCGGCCAGCGGTGGCGCAGCCCTATACGCCACGGCTCGGCGACATCATGGGCGCGACGCAGCTGCGCCACTTCAAGCTTTGGTATGCCGGCACGGAAAAGAACTGGGGTCTCGCCAATTACGAGCTCAGCCAGATCAAGGAGAGCTTCGGCGAGGCCATGACCTATTACCCCGGCCTACCCATTTCCGACATGACCACCCTGGCGAAACCGACGGCGGCGATCGAGGCTGCCATCAAAGCCAAGGACAGCAAACAATTCGCGAGCGCGTTCCGCGATCTTACGACCGGGTGCAACGAGTGCCACCGCGCGCAGGGCATGGGCTTCATCACCATCAAGGTGCCGAATGCCTCGCCCTTCAGCAACCAGGTCTTCGCACCACGCCAGTGATCTCAGCCAAGTTCAGACGGTTGGCGTCCGCTGAGGCGCGACGGCGGCAATCTCCTTATTCGCTCGTACGCGCCAGAAGATCGGCTTCGATCGTCATGCGCACCAGATCGGACAGGGTGCGGGCCGCCATTTTGTCCATGACGCGGGCCCGGTGAATCTCGACCGTCCGCGGGCTGATCGACATGCGGTAGGCGATGACTTTATTGGGATGCCCGCCGACGAGATGCGCGAGCACTTCCCGCTCGCGCGCCGTCAACTGCGCCGCACGCTCGCGGATTGCCGCAGCGGCCGCGCGCTCGCCGCTTGACGCCCGATTGATCTGCAGCGCCCGCTCCACCGCCGCAAGCAGCGCATCCTCGGCATAAGGTTTCTCGATGAAATCGGCGGCACCGGCCTTCATCGCCCGAACCGCAAGCGGCACGTCGCCATGACCCGTGATCACGATCACCGGAAGCTGTACTTCGCGGCGCAGCAACTCCTGCTGCACCTCGAATCCGCCCATGTTCGGCATGAGCACGTCGACCAGTACGCAACCGGAAGCGCTTGACGGCAAGGCCTCGAGAAATGCCAATCCGCTAGCATAGGAAGCGACCCGGTAGCCGCTCGTTTCGAGCAGAAGGGTGAGTGAATCGCGCACCGCGCTGTCGTCGTCGACGACGAAGATCGTTGCCTGGTCCATGAATCGACCGCTAATCTGTCGCATCGGCCGGCTCGACGCAACCCCCTCGGCGCCGAGGAAATTGAGCCAGATCAAGGGACTGCGTCGCCAGTATATCGTAGAGTGGTCTTATTTCCCAGCCGCGGGAGAATTGCCATGGGCTTCAAAGACGTAATCGTCATCTTCACGGACCCGCACGGTTCCGCGAACCGCCTCAACATCGCGGTCGAGACCGCGCGGCCCGGGAGCGCGCATCTCATCGGCCTTTATCTTGTGCCGCCCATCACCCTGTTAGGGGGAGGATTGCCCTATGCCGGCACCGAGAACGAGATCCAAGCCCTCGAGGCGATCGAGGCAGGGCGTCGCGCCAACGCCCTTCAGACGGCGGGAGAAGTCGAGAATGCGCTTGTTGCGGCGGCCGAGGGCGCCGAACTCACCTACGAATGGCGCCTCGTCGAGGGCGACGTCATGCAAAGCGCGGTGCTGCACGCCCTGCACGCCGACATCGCAATCCTGGGACAGAACGATCCCGAGCATCCGTCGATAGCGCCCCATCTACCCGAATCATTGCTGCTGGGGTCCGGTCGGCCGGTCATGATCGTGCCCTATGCAGGGCGCTTCGACACCGTCGGCAGCAACGTCATGGTGGCCTGGAATGCGACGCGGGAGGCGGCGCGCGCCGTGAACGACGCCATGCCGATCCTTCAGAAGGCGGAAAAGGTCACGGTACTCTCGATCAATCCGCCGAGCGAGGAGGCAGGGGGACCGGTTTGGCCTGCCGCCGACATTGCGCTCCATCTTGCGCGCCACGGTGTCAAGGCCGAGGCGTCGTCCACCGTGAGCCACGAAATCGACGTGGGCAACGCGATCCTGTCGCGTGCCGCCGACTTTGGTTCGGACCTCATCGTTATGGGTGGCTACGGCCATTCGCGCCAGCGCGAGTTCATCCTGGGCGGGGTCACGCGGACGCTGCTCGGACACATGACTGTTCCAGTCATCATGTCGCATTAGCCGACCCCGCTGTTGGAGAGCGGTATCCTAAGCCGCGCCTCGGGCGGCGAGCGCGCGGTTTACCAGACTGACAAGATCATCGCCGCGAAACGGCTTTTCCAGGATTCCAAATGCCCCCGCGGCGGCGGCGCGGTGACTGACCTTGGCAGTCGGGTGGCCGATCATCAGGATGACGGGCGGGGCGGCGTCCCGGTACCGCAGCCGTTCCAGCAGCTCGAACCCTGAACTGCCAGTGATCTGAATGTCGAGAATGAGCAGGTCGGCCGAGGCTGGGTCGACCGCCGCGCAGAGGGCGTCGCAGGACGGGAAGGCGGCTGCGGTCAACGCTTCGCATTCCAGCACCAGGCAGATCGCATCGCGCGTTGCGTCATCATGTTCGACGAGAAAGATCATTGGACCCCGGCCTTGTCCGAACTGTGACGATGGGGTATCGGGGGCCTGGGGGCTTTGATTTGGATCAGCCGAGCCGTATAGTCGTAAGATTGGTCGATCTGGCATATCATTTGATGAACAGAGGCAACGATCCCGATGGCGCCATGTCTGGGGCGGAAAATTTGCTTCCCGCCAGCCACTACGTAGCCATGGTCGAATCATCCGATGATGCCATCGTCGGCGAGACCTTGGACGGCATCGTCACCACCTGGAATGCCGCCGCCCAGCGAATCTTCGGTTACACCGCCGCTGAGATGGTCGGGAAGCCCGTATCGATCCTGGCGTCACCCGGCCGCGAGGATGAAATGCCGCGCCTCCTCGCGCGGATCAAGGCAGGCGAGCGCATCGACCATTACCAGACCGAACGGCGGCACAAGGACGGGCGGAGCGTTCCGATCTCGTTGTCGGTCTCGCCGATTTTTGACGAAGGCGGTCAACTCGCAGGCGCGACCAAGATCTCCCGCGACATCAGCATCGAGCGGCGTCTGCGCTCGGAGCTCGAGGAGCGGGAAGGGCTTTTGCGTTCGATTCTCGAGACGATTCCCGACGCGCTGATCGTTATCGACGATCGCGGCACCATTCAGTCCTTCAGCACGGCTGCGGAGCGGCTTTTCGGCTATGCCTCGGCCGAGGTGTGCGGGCGCAACGTCAAGATGCTGATGCCCTCGCCGCATCAGGAGAATCACGACGATTATCTCCGGCGCTACATGACGACCGGCGAGAAGCGCATCATCGGCATCGGCCGGGTCGTCGCCGGGCTGCGGAAGGACGGAACCACGTTTCCGATGGAACTTTCAGTCGGGGAGGTGACGCGGGCCGGGCGCCGCCTCTTTACCGGATTCGTCCGCGACCTAACGCATCGACAAAGCGCGGAGCGGCGCATCCAGGAATTGTTATCCGAACTGCTCCACGTCTCGCGCGTCACCGAGATGGGGAATATAGCGTCCAGTCTCGCGCACGAGCTCAATCAGCCGCTGACCGCCGCGGCCAATTATCTGCAGGCGCTGCGGCGCCTCATCGCCCGCGGCGACGAAGCGTCGCTCGCGCGCGCCGACGGTGCCGCCGAGAGCGCCGTGGGCCAGGTGGGCCGCGCCGGCGAGATCATCCGGCGTCTCAGGGAATTCGTGAAGAAATCGGAGCCGGAGCGACGCGAGGCGAATATCCTCGTGCTGATCGAGGAGGCAAGCGGACTTGCCCTCATCGGCGCGCGCGAGCAGGGCGTCGCGGTGCGCTTCCAGACCGCCCTTCAATTGCCGCCCGCACACGTCGATAAGGTCCAAGTGCAGCAGGTGCTCGTCAACCTTATCCGCAACGCCGTCGAAGCGATGCAGGCGAGCGAGCGCCGCGACATCACGATCGAGACGACGCTCGACGAGGACGGGCTCATCCAGATCGGTATTGTCGACACCGGCCCCGGGATCGCGCCAGAGATCATGGACCGGCTTTTTCAGCCCTTCGTGACGACGAAGGCGCAGGGCATGGGCGTCGGCCTGTCGCTCTGCCGCGCGATCATAGAGGCGCATGGGGGCCGGCTCTGGGCCGAGCCCAACCCGGACGGCGGCGCCATCTTCCGCTTCACCGTGCCACCGCTCGAACAGAAGAACCCGTCGACATCGCAGCCTTAAAGTCGAGGGCGGTTGCGCGCCTCAACCGTTTTAAGGGTGCATGCGGTCCGCCGAGGCAAAATAGCGGCGGGCCTCTGCGACAAGCTGCTTGTCGCTAACTCGGTCCATCGTTTCGATGCCGCTGATGCGTTCGAACGTGACCGGCGCATGTTTGTGCAGATACTTGACGAATTCCGTCTTTGCCGATGATGGACCTACGATCAGAATCGCCTGTGCGGTCTCGATGGCGCCCGCAAGTTCGCGGTAAAAATCCGGCTCGTCTCTGACATGCGTCCCTGACGGACTTCCCACCTTGCTGTGAAGATGCCCGGGTGAATGGGTGCTGTGAATGATATCGGCATCCGATTCATCCGCGTTGAAATGAATGACATGAGCCTCGTGATGGTCGATCCAGATCGCGGCGTGATAATGCGCTGTCACGAATGTCTCCTCTTGAACCCGCCATAGGTCAGATACGAGCCGAGCACCAGCGGGATGGCGGCATAGACGTAATACAGTTCGGGAAACCCCATCGCCTCGTATACACTCATGGCACCGCTCGGGGAAATGAAGACCATGACGATCCCGCGGATCAAGAGTGACCACCCGATCAGCGTTACGACCACCGGCAACGCGCCGCCGGACCAGACATTGTGCGCGAGAACCATCGCCAGGCCCGCCAGCAGCGTAAACATGCCGGCGATGAACAGGAGAGGCGGTGCCTCGGCCAGCTCGGCCGCAGTCGTGATCATTGCTGCCTTATGAATGATCATCGATATCGAGAAGACGAGAGCATAGAGTCCGACGAGCCTGCTGAGGAAAATTGTGCGTGCGGCCATCGTGTTCTCCCGCGCAACCGGCGATATGTTTCTGATCGTAATCGTCGTGGTTGGCCTTGACGCAGATCAAACGAAAGAATGTCAGAAATCGGTATCATCGCGGCGTGACGCGATTTGAAGTGGATTTGAAGTGATTGTTGGCAATTCGCGCCGCGCAATCAAGGGCGCTGGGAGCGAATTGCCCGCGATGGTGCCCAATAGCAACTTCACGCCAGGAGAATGCTTAGTGGCCGAATCCAATTCATATCCGACGCCGAGCCACGCCAGCACCGCTTCTGCCACAGAGTTGGCTCTGATGGACGCGTGGTGGCGAGCGGCGAACTACCTTTCGATCGGCCAGATATATCTGCTCGACAATCCACTCCTGAAGGAGCCGCTGGAGCTCAAGCACATCAAGCCGCGCCTCCTCGGCCATTGGGGCACGACGCCGGGCCTCAATTTCATCTATGTGCATTTGAACCGCGTCATCAAAGCGCGGGACCTCGACATGATCTATATCGCCGGTCCAGGCCATGGCGGTCCCGGAATGGTCGCCAATACTTGGCTCGAGGGCACGTATAGCGAGGTCTACCCGCATGTGCCGCAGAACGCGCTCGGCATGCAGCGCCTGTTCAAGCAATTCAGCTTTCCCGGAGGAAATCCCCAGCCACGTGGCACCGGAAACGCCCGGTTCGATCCATGAGGGCGGCGAGCTCGGCTACGCCTTGTCGCATGCCTATGGCGCCGTTTTCGACAATCCCACTCTTGTCGTGGCCTGCGTTGTCGGCGATGGCGAGGCGGAAACCGGGCCCATGGCGACGTCCTGGCATTCGAACAAATTCCTCAACCCTGTCACCGACGGGGCGGTGCTGCCGATCCTCCATCTCAATGGCTACAAGATCGCCAATCCAACCATTCTGGCACGGATCGGTGCCGATGAGCTGCATAGCCTCTTCGTCGGCTATGGCTACAAGCCGTATCTCGTCGAAGGTGACGACCCCGCTCTTGTGCATCGGCTGATGGCGGAGACTCTCGAACGGGTGCTCGACGAAATCCACGCCATTCAGTCCGAAGCCCGCACAGGAAGGGCGATGGGTGTCCGCCCCACGTGGCCCATGATCATCTTGAAGACGCCGAAAGGCTGGACCGGCCCCAAGGAGGTCGACGGATTGAAGACCGAAGGCTTCTGGCGTTCGCACCAAGTGCCGATCGCCGAGATGGCGACGAAGCCGGCGCACGTGAAGCTCCTCGAGAGTTGGATGAGAAGCTATCGGCCGGACGAGTTGTTCGATGCAAATGGCGCGCTCAGGCCGGAGATCGCTGCGCTCGCGCCCGTCGGAGAGCGGCGCATGAGCGCCAATCCGCATGCCAACGGCGGGCTTTTGATGCGCGATCTCGATCTGCCCGACATCGCGGACTATGCAGTCAAGATCGAGAGGCCCGGCAAAAGTGATGCCGAATTGACCGCGGTCATGGCCGAATATCTCCGCGACGTGATCCGGATGAGCGAATCAAGCCGGAATTTCCGTCTATTCGGGCCGGATGAGACGGCGTCCAACCGCCTATCGCATGTCTTCGAGGCGACCGACAGGGCATGGGATGCGGAGACGCTCTCCTACGACGATCATCTGGCGCCCAGCGGTCGGGTGATGGAGATCTTGTCGGAACATACTTGCCAGGGTTGGCTCGAAGGTTACCTGCTGACCGGACGCCAGGGTCTCTTCAATTGCTACGAGGCTTTCATCCACATCGTCGACTCCATGTTCAACCAGCATGCGAAATGGCTCAAGACATGCCGCGAGATTCCGTGGCGCCGGCCCATCCCATCGCTCAACTATCTCCTCACCTCGCATGTCTGGCGCCAAGACCATAACGGGTTCAGCCACCAGGACCCCGGCTTCATCGATTATGTCTGCAACAAGAAACCCGACATCGTGCGGGTCTACCTGGCTCCCGATGCGAACTCGCTGCTTTATGTCACCCACCATTGCCTTCGAAGCTGGAACCGGATCAACGTGATCGTCGCAGGCAAACAACCGTCGCCGCAATGGCTCAGCATGGACGAGGCCGCGAAGCACTGCACCGCGGGCATCGGCATCTGGTCGTGGGCCAGCAGCGACCAGGGTGTCGAACCGGATGTGGTGATGGCCTGCGCCGGCGACGTGCCGACCTTGGAGACGCTCGCCGCGGTCAGTCTGCTACGCCACCATACGCCCGATCTCAAAATACGGGTGGTAAACGTCGTTGATTTGATGACGCTTCTGCCGCACGAAGAACATCCGCACGGCCTTACGGATCATGACTTTGATGGGCTCTTCACCACGGACAAGCCGGTAATCTTCGCGCATCATAGCTATCCCGCGCTCATACACCGGCTGACCTACCGCCGTACGAACCACCAAAATTTCCACGTGCGGGGCTATAAGGAAGAGGGTACCACGACCACTCCCTTCGACATGGTCGTGCGAAATGAGCTGGACCGCTTTCATCTCGTGTCGGACGTTATCGACCGGTTACCGCAACTCGGCTACGCGGCCGCTTACGCGAAGCAGGCGATGCGCGACAAGCTGATCGACCATAAGGCGTATATCTGCATGCATGGCGAGGACATGCCTGAGGTAAGAGACTGGCGCTGGTCGCCCGCGGACCCGGCGCGAACCGGCTCCTAGCCTGAATATCGAATGCTCGTTCATCCGCGGCGGCGCACTGGGCTTTTCGCTGAATCAAAATCCCGAGCGCGGCAGGGTTGCTTGTACGGGAATGCCGTCGCGCCGATCCTCGGCTAGATGGATGGCGTACCAGTTCAGCCGGTCGACGTCCGTGCCCGCCGCCTTGACCACCAGGCCGTCTGCGTCGGCGGCGATTTCGGCACGCGGTACGCCCTTGGTCTCGAGCGATTCGGCGTCCGCTTGATCCCAGTGGATCTCGAGATAGAGCTCGCTGCCCTGCCGCCCGACCTTGACCGGTTCGTCCACCACGGTCACCGGGGTGCCGGGCGTCACGAGGGCGAAGAGACGCGCGATATCCTCGGGATACATGCGGATGCAGCCGTGGCTATCGCGCCGACCGATGCTGTAGGGCTGGTTGGTGCCATGAATGGCGTAGTCCTTCCACCCGAGGTAAAGCGCAAGCTCGCCCATCGGGTTATCCGGACCGGGCGGCACCACGGCTGGAAGATCGGGGTCCTCTGCATGCTCCGACGCGGTCGGAATCCAGGTCGGATGCTCCCGTTTGCGGGTTACGATCGTGTGCCCCACGGGCGTCTCCACGCCTTCGCCGCCGATACCGATCGGAAAGCTCATGGGCTCGCCCCTGGTTGGAAAGTAATAAAGTCGAAGCTCCGGGAGGTTGATCACGATGCCGCGGTGCGGCGCATCGGGGAGAATGAACCGGGTCGGGACCGCGAGCGTCTTGCCGGCCCCGGGAAGCCACGGATCAACGCCAGGATTGGCGGCGCGGATGGCGATGAAGCCGATGTCATATTGTCGCGCGATGTCGAGAAGCGTGTCCTCGTACCGCGTCACGTAGGTTGTGGGGATACCGATCACATCGCCACCCGGTGGGGATGCGGCGAGGAGCAGCGTGCTGCCAAGGACCATCCGAAGCCGGGACCACCAGTTCATGGCCGCCAGAATGCGGCGCACACGCCTGACAGCGCCTTGATGTATCTCAAAATGCGGCGCCGATGACCTGGATCAAGGCCGCGGCGCAGCGCGCCTGCTTTGGTACGGGCTGACTGTTGGAGCTTCGTTCATGGACAGCCTCCCCGATCCCGAGAGCCGCACGGCGCCGGCGCAAGCCCCGACGCGGGAGGCGCCGACTTCGCCACGGGTGCCGCGGACCCGGCGGCTCGTCATCATCCTGGGAGCTGGCGCGGCGGTCATACTGATCGCCGCCGTGCTCTATGGGAGCGGGGTAGGGCACTGGTTCGGGCCGGCTCTAGCGCCCTCTACAGTTGTGGTTTCAGGCAATATTGAGGCGCATGAGAGCGTTCTCGCGTTCAAGACGGTGCAGTCCCGGATTGTGGAGTTGCCGTTCGACGAGGGCGCTTGGGTCAAGGCGGGTACATTGATCGCCCGAGTCGACGCGGCCGATTACCGCCAGCAAATGGCGATCGCGCGCTCCGTGCTCGAGGTGCAGAACCGTCAGCTCGAGGCCGCGCAGCAGAATTGGGATGCGGCTCGGTCGACACTGCTGATCGACGAGGCCGATCTCGCGCAAAAGAAAAGCGACGCCGATCGCGCACAGAAACTGTGGAAGGACGGAACCGTCTCGACGCAAGCGCGCGATCAGGCTCAGACAGCGTCGAAGCAGTCGGCGGCCATGCTGCAGCGCGACCAAGCGTTGGCGCTCGCAGCCGGCCATTCGGTGGCGCTCGCCCAGGCCAATATCGACAATGCCGACGAGACGCTGCGCATGGCGGAGATCGTCTTGGGATACACGACCCTCGTCGCGCCCTTCGATGGGGTCATCCTGGTCCGCGAGGCCGAGCTCGGTGAGATCGCCGCGCCCGGTACTCCGGTCGTGACGCTCGGCGACCTCGACCACGTCTGGCTCCGCGCCTATATCAACGAGACCGATATCTCGCGCATCCGGCTCGGTGAGACCGCGACGGTGACGACGGATACCTACCCCGACAAGAAATACCAGGGCCGACTCTCCTTCATCTCATCCGAAGCCGAGTTCACGCCCAAGAGCGTAGAGACGCACGCCGAGCGCGTCACGCTCGTCTATCGCATCCGAATCGACGTCGACAATCCGACGCATGAGCTGGTGCCGGGCATGCCCGCCGATGCCAGGATCGACGCGATGCCGCCCGGACCTTCATCATGACGGCCGATATTGTCGTCAACAACGTCTCGAAGAGCTTTGGCGCGACAAACGCCGTGGCGGAGATGAGCTTCGCCGTCGAGCGGGGCGAGATCTTCGGCCTTGTCGGCCCGGACGGGGCCGGCAAGAGCACCATCCTACGTATGCTCGCGGGCGTGATGCGGCCGGATAGCGGTACGATCGGCGTCGACGGCGTCGATGTCGTCATGGAGCCGGAACGGGTCAAGGAGCATGTGAGCTATATGCCGCAGCGCTTCGGCCTCTATGAGGACCTGACGGTCGACGAAAATATCCGCTTCTACGCCGATCTCTTCGGCATTGGCGCCAAGCTTCGCGAGGAGCGCACGCGACCGCTGCTCGATGCCTCGGGCATGACCGCATTTCGCCGCCGCCTGGCCGGTCAGCTTTCGGGCGGCATGAAGCAGAAGCTCGGCCTCACCTGCTCGCTCGTCCACGCGCCCCGCGTGCTCCTGCTCGACGAGCCAACCACCGGGGTCGATCCGATGTCGCGGCGCGATTTCTGGCGAGTTCTGTTCGACCTGCGCGAGACCGGCGTAACGCTCGTCATTGCCACGGCCTATCTCGACGAGGCGGAGCGCTGCAACCGGCTGGCGCTGCTGCACGGGGGGCGGTTGCGCTATTGCGACACCCCTGCCGCCCTGAAGCGGCAGATGAAGGGCGCGCTCGTCGTCATAACGTCCTCTGCGCCGCGCGTCGTGCGCGATGCGATCCGCGGCTTGCCGGGCATCGACAGCGCGATCATGGTGGGCGACGGCGTCCATGCCGTCGCCGACAGCGAGGGGCGCATCTCCGAAATCCGGCATGCGCTCGAGGCAGCGCATATCCCGGTTACCGACATCGCCAGCGCGGAACCGAGCGTCGAGGACGTATTCATGGCGCTCCTCAAGGACGT
The DNA here is from genome assembly GCA_963832575.1 of uncultured Alphaproteobacteria bacterium. Taxonomy (GTDB): domain Bacteria; phylum Pseudomonadota; class Alphaproteobacteria; order ATCC43930; family CGMCC-115725; genus DATJLY01. The sequence continues at coordinate 903,037 of CAWHUT010000002.1, read as the reverse complement.
GGCATGAGCGCCGCGGCAAGCATCGTCGCCGAGGCGTTGACCAAGCGGTTCGGAAGCTTCACAGCGGTCGACAGGGTGAGCTTTACCATCGCCCCGGGCGAGGTGATGGGCTTCATTGGCCCGAATGGCGCCGGAAAATCGACCACCATCCGCATGCTGTGCGGCCTGTTGCGGCCGAGTGGCGGCCGTGCCGTCGTGGCTGGGATCGATGTCGCGCGCGATCCCGAGGGCGTGCGCCAGCGTATCGGTTACATGTCGCAGAAATTCTCGCTCTATGGCGATCTTACCGTCACCGAGAACCTGCGCTTCTTCGCCGGCATCTATCGCGTTGCGAAAGCGGTTCGCGCCGAGCGCATGCGGTTTGCCATCGCGATGGCGGGGCTAACGGGTCGCAAGGATGCGCTTGTTCAGACCTTGGCCGGCGGCTGGAAGCAGCGGCTCGCCTTGGGCTGCGCCATCCTGCATCGGCCACCCATACTGTTCCTCGACGAGCCCACGTCGGGTGTCGATCCGGAGTCGCGGCGGCGGTTCTGGGATTTGATCCACGCCATGGCAGGCGAGGGCGTGACCGTGCTGGTCTCGACCCATTACATGGACGAGGCCGAATACTGCAATCGCATTGCCCTCATCGATGCGGGGCGGCTCGTCGCCTTGGGGCGCCCGAGCGAGCTCAGGGCCACGGCCTTGGGCGGGGCTCTGCTCCTCGTCGAATGCGATCGCCTGGGTCCCACGCTCGACGCGCTGTCGCGCCTGCCGGGCGTGCTCGATGCCGCCCCCTTCGGCAATTCAGTTCACGTGCTGCTCGACAGTGCTTTGCATCCGGACGATCTCGCGGCCGCACTCCGCCGCGAAGGGCTTGGCATCAAGCGCATGGCGCCCATCGCACCCTCGCTCGAGGACGTGTTCGTGCGCCTCGTCGGCCGCAACCGGCAGGCAGCAGCGGCATGAAGCTCCGCCGCATCCGCGCCGTCGCACGCAAGGAGGTGCTGCAGATCATCCGCGATCCGCGCAGCCTGATGATGGCGCTCCTCATGCCGTTCCTGCAGATGGCACTTCTGGGATACGGCATGAGTCTCGACCTGAAGCACCTGCCGGTCTGCGTCTTCGATCGCGAAGGCTCGCAGCTCAGCCAGGCGCTCCTGAAACGGTTCCAGGCCTCGATCTATTTCGAGATTGCAGACGTCCTGCAATCCTACGACGCGGTCAAGGCGGCCATCGATCGCGGCGACTGCACCATGGCGCTCGTTGTTCCCAATGATTTCTCCCAGCGCCTTGCCGATTCGGGATCGAGTTCGGTCCAGGCGATCCTCGACGGCACCGACGAGAACACGGCCACGCTCGCCATGGGCTACGCCCAGGCCGTGGTCTCGGGGTTCCAGGGCGACGTGTCGTTCCGCTGGGACGAGCGCCACGCGCCGGCGGCGCGGCCGCCCGCATCTGTCGCGGTGCAGTCGCGTGTCTGGTTCAACGAGGATCTCGAAAGCCGCAATTTCATCATCCCCGGCGCGGTCGCTCTCATCATGGCCCTCATCGCCGCGCAGCTTACCTCGCTGACGATTGCGCGCGAGTGGGAGCGCGGGACGATGGAGCTCCTCGTCTCGACCCCGGTTACACCGCTGGAGCTGATGTTCGGAAAACTCGGCCCGTATTTCGCCATTGGCTTGCTCGACGCGACCTTCTGCCTCGCGATTGCGGTGCTTTGGTTCGGGGTTCCATTCCGCGGCACTGTTCTGACGCTCTTTATCGCCACGTCGCTTTTCCTCCTGGTCGTGCTCGGCATCGGTTATCTCATCTCGGTCGGCATCAGGAGCCAGATCGGCGCGAGCCAGATCGCGCTCCTCGTCACCATGCTGCCGACCACCATGCTCTCGGGCATGTCGTTTCCGATCGACCAGATGCCGGTGGCGATCCAGGGCCTGACCTACGTCATCTTCGCCCGCTATTACGTGACGAGTCTCAAAGCCGTGTTCCTCAAGGGCTCCGGCCTTCTCGATCTTGCCACGCCGCTTGTGGCGCTCGGCCTCTGGGCCTGCGTCATCGCTGCACTCGCCGCCCGCGCATTCCACAAGACCATCGACTGACCGCCATGTTCGAGCGCATCCTCCATATCGCCCTGAAGGAATTTATCGAGCTCTGGCGCGATAAATGGGGGCGTTTCCGCCTCATCGTGCCACCGATTCTGCAGATGCTGATTTTCGGTTATGCTGCCACATTCGAGATTTTCAATGTCCAGATGGCGGTCCTCGATTTCGACCACAGCCAGGAGAGCCGCGAGCTCGTTTCCCGCTTCACCTTCAGCCCGTACTTCCACCTCGATCGTATCGAGGGGCGGGACAGCGCCATCGCCGGCGCGATCGACCGGGGCGATGTGCCCCTGGCGCTCGCGATCCACGCAGGCTTCGCCAAATCGCTTGCCAAAGGGGAGAGCGCGCCGGTCGAGGTCGTGGTGGACGGGACGAATTCCAACACTGCGCTCGTCGCGCTGGGATATGTCGGAACGATCGCCAGCCAATTCTCCGCCGATTATGCGCAAGCTGCGATGGCGCGGAGCGCCTCGCCGGTTCGACCGGTAATGGTCTCGCTCGAGCCGCGGCCCTGGTTCAATCCCGATCTCAACAGCCGCTGGTTCTTCGTTCCGGGCGTCATCGGCACGATCACGCTCGTCATGGTCGTCAATCTCTGCGCCTTCGCCGTCGTCCGCGAGCGCGAGATGGGGACGCTCGAGCAGATCATGGTGACGCCGATACGGTCGAGCGAGTTCATCCTCGGCAAGACCATACCGTTCTTCCTCGTGGGCCTCGGAATCGCCGGACTCATAGCCGGGGCGGGCATTCTCTGGTTCCATGTGCCATTCACCGGCAATCCGCTCGTCCTGCTGCTGGGCACCGCGCTCTTCCTCCTGTGCGCGCTCGCCTTGGGCCTCCTCATCTCGACGGTCTGCCGGACGCAGCAGCAGGCCTTTGCGTCAAATTTCTTCGTCCTCAATCCGATATTCATCCTGTCTGGCTTCGCCTTTCCTATCTCGAGCATGCCGACGGCGCTACAATGGATCACGCGGCTCGACCCGGAGCGCTATTACCTCGTGGTGATCCGCGCGACCTTCTTGAAGGGCGTAGGTCTCGCAGACCTTTGGCCGCAGATGACGAGCATGGCGGTTTTGGGTGTGGCTCTCCTCACCCTCAGCATCCTGCGCTTCCGCAAATCGCTCGATTAAAACTCAATCGCGGCTGAGAGCGATAAGACCGCGCGCTCGATTGCGGCGGTGGAGTGTACCATCGTGACCTCGGTCGTCTTTTCGCGCCTGGCGACAAACAGGATCTGCATGAGGTTGCGCCAGATCAAGGCCGGGGGGTGCCGTTTTATGTTTTTGTTGCCGTCATGACACAGATGACCGAAACCACCTCGCTGATGGACGATGCCGATGTCGAATCTTGGTGGGCCGAGGATGCCGACATCACCGGACGGCTCGTGGCCGCGATTGCCGTTGCCTGCGCCGCGGTGCCAGCTCTGAATTCGCGCTACGACCCCGACCGTCAGTGCTTCGAACTGCTGCCGAGTGTCGATCTTGGCATCGCCATCGAGACTGACAAGGGCGTGTTGGTGCCGGTCCTTGCTGATGTGGTCCACATGTCGATTACGGAAATTCGGCGCCGCCTCAACGCGTTACGCACAGTGATCGACGGTGGTTCCCACCACCCGAGCATCACGCTCGTGAATTTCGGCCGTGGCCCGTGCCGCTATGCAAGCCTGCCGATCACTCCGCCACAAGTCGCAACCGTCGCCGCCGGGCGGATCCGGTTGCAGCCCGTGCAGCAAGGCCGCCGCACTACCTACCGCCACAGCCTACCTTTGACGCTCACTTACGACTCGCGCGCGAGCGGTCTCCTCGGTGCGACGCGCTTTCTCGACGCCATGAAAGCTGATCTCGTGAAACGGGATCTGCTGCTCACCCGAGGCTGGCACGCGGCCGGAAGTCAGCCGTAACCGTCAAGGATCGAATCGGTGACGAGTTGCTCGCGTAAGCCCGATGCAATCGCCTCAATCCGTGCGCGAGAAAGGTCAAAGCCCATGGTAAAGCACTACGTCACGTGGATCGTCATCGCGGATTCCAGCCACGCGCAGATCCTGACGCGCCGCGAGGACTCGCCGGATTCGACATCGTCACGGCGTTCCAATCGGCGGACTCTCACGCTTCGTCGTACCAGCTCGGTGGCGACCGGCCGGGCCGCATCCGAGAGAGCGCCAACCCGGCGCATCACGCGGTCGAGCCGCGGATCGATCCGCATGAGGAAAGCACGATCCAGTTCCTGCGGACCGTTGCTCAGTATTTGAACGAGAACGCTACGCTCGAGGAAGTACGGGGCCTCATCCTGTTCGCGCCGCCTCGCGCGCTTGGTCATCTGCGCAAGATGCTCGATCCTGTCGTGGCGCAAAAGATTCGTGCTGGAGCGCCCAAAGATCTTACCCGGGTACCGTTTGCGGATCTACCGAAGCATCTCGAAGCGCTGCCGTAACCGTCGGCGGCATGGCGCCATGCTCTTCTGCCCGCGGCGATCGGTGCTGGTGGCTGCCGTTGCGTTCCTTGCGCCGCGCAGCTTTGCTGCGGAGCCCGACGCATATCCACTGAAGGCCGACCGTATCCGCGTCGTCAAGTCGGAGCGCGTGCTGCAGCTCCTCGCGGACGGCGGGATGATCAAATCCTTTCCGATTGCGCTCGGTCGGCATCCCAAGGGGCCAAAGCAGCGGCTGGGCGACGGCCGGACACCCGAGGGCTTCTACGTGATCGACTGGCGTACGGCGAAGACGCCCTATCACCGCGCGCTTCACATCTCCTACCCCAACATTATGGATCTTCGGCGCGCACAAGCCGCGCATGTGCCGCCCGGCGATGCCATCTTCATCCATGGCATGCCGGCGACCTTTGGGCATCACGATCCGGTGCGATTTTTCGTCGACTGGACCGATGGCTGCATCGCCGTTGGCAATATCGCCATCGAGGAAATCTGGAACGCTGTCGACGACGGAACGGTGGTCGAAATCCAGCCTTAAGCTAGGGCCGCGGGTTCAGGGTTGCGAGATAGGCCGTGATATCGTCGATCTCGTGGCGCGACAGGTTGAGGTCGGGCATCGGCGGATGCGGCGCCGCGAGCCAAGCCTTGATCCACTGCGGGTCCTTACCCTTCTGTTGCGCGATCAGAGGAAGCGGCGGCGCAGCGTCCGTGCCACGATTTCCGTTGCCGATCACATGGCATTGATTGCACCATTGCATCGTCAGTTCCTTGCCCCTGTCGACGTCGGCTGCGGCTGCGGTCGCCGCAGAGGCCGCCGCGAGCATCAGCACCAGACCAATCTGCGTCAGAGACAATGACGTCATGCTTGCGATCCTTCCTTTTTTAGCACTCATGCACCTGCCGACCAGGCGCGGACCCGAGCGGCGGAAATCGGGGGCGCGCCGTGCGATCGGGTAGTGCCGATTGGCGTGACACGCCAGTAGCGATGCTGCTCGACCGTACCGGTATCTCGGCTGGGGCAGGGCCGTTGCTGTAGTCTGTCATGCACAAACCTCCACTTGCCCTGCCTCCAGCCGACCCTTTCCGGCTCCTGCGAGAGCCGGAAAGGGCGGATCATGCGCTATTGTGCCGGCGTCTTGCACCCGAACTGATAAGCGCGCGATCCCGTTCGTCAACGACGTCGTGCAGACGATCAGGCTGCCTTCACGTCGATCTTCTGTTGCTGCTTCTGCGCTTCGGGGCTTTTGGGCAGCGTTACGGTGAGGACGCCCTTCGCGAACTCCGCCGCGATCTTGCCGCGGTCGACTCCCTGCGGCAGTTCGAAGGCGCGCTGGAACGCGCCGTAAGTGCGCTCCGACACATACCAGTTCTTGTTCTTCTCCTCCTTTTCCTGCCGTTTCTCGCCCTTGAGAGTAAGCACGTCGCCAGTCACCGACACCTCGACATCCTTCTCCTCGAGGCCTGGCAGTTCAGCCGCGATCTTGTATGCCTTGTCGTCTTCGGTCACGTCGACGGCGGGGACATTGAAGCCAAAGCTGGTCTCGCTCGACGGGGTGAGGCCCACCATCCCACGGAACGGCGGCATCCCAAACTCGGCGAACCGGTCGAACATGCGGTCGAACTCGCTGCGGAAGCTCGACCACGGAATGGTAGCGGCACGCGGCGCGGGGGTCTTCTTCACTTCGACGGGTGTGACGGCCATGAGTGTCTCCTTCTCTGAGGTTGGCGTAATGCCGGGCGAGAGTCGGCCCGTGGCGTGGCCGCCGCCTTGATCCAGCGCAAACTGCTGCCCGCATCGGGTATCCGCATTTTCCCTTATGGCAGGGCGGAGACCGGACGGTTACGTTGTACGATTACAAAAATGTGGCAAACTACCGTGACGAACGTGCAGAATTTGGAAGATCCGGTCATTTTCATTGTCGATGACGATGAAGCCATGCGGGACTCGCTCAAGCTCCTTCTCGAAACGCACGGAATGGAGGTGGAGGTCTATGCCTCGACCGAAACCTTTACCCGGTCCTATCGCCCGCACGCCCGCCAATGCCTCATCCTGGATCAGCATCTGCAAGGGATGAAGACGGGGTTGGAGTTTCTCGCCTCCCCGGAACGGGCCGCGATGCGCCTCCCGGTGATCCTGGTCACCGGGCGCGGCGACAACGAGATCAAGGCGCGTGCGTTCGATGCCGGGGTCGCCGACTATCTCGACAAGCCCATTGACAGCACACAGCTCGTCGCCGCGATCGGCCGCGCCATCGCCGCCGCCTGACTCTCCTAGGTGGAACTACGTAGGGGGTCTTACGAATTACATCTCACCCAACTTCGGAATATTCCTTGCATAGAAACACAAGACTAGTGAGGAACCGAAGCCATGAACCCGATCCTCCGAACTGCAATGCCCTCGCTTCCAGCCCGTGCGCCAGGCGCAACGGCTGTTTCACCAGCGGAAGATCTCTCGGCGCTCGATTGCGTGGGCACGGTGATGTGTCTCCACCGCGGGGACGCTCTGTTCCGCGAATACGACCCGGCGGATTATTACTTCAAGGTGGTGACGGGCGCCGTCCGCAGCTCCAAATTGCTTGCGGACGGACGACGCCACGTGGGTGAATTCTACCTCCCTGGCGACTTCATTGGGCTCGATGCCGACAAGAGCTATCTCTTCAGTGCCGAGGCAATGGCCGACACGACCGTGGTCCGCTATGCGCGCCGCAAGCTCGAAGCGCTCGCATTGCTGGAGCCGCGGATCGGACGCCAGCTCCTCAGCATCGCGTGCCACGGCTTCTCGGCTGCCAGGCAGCAACTCGTCCTCCTCGGGCGCATGACGGCTGAGGAGCGGATCGCCACGTTCCTCCTCGATCTCGTCGAGCGCATTGGCGATGCCGACCGCGTGTCGCTCCCGATGAGCCGAACTGATATTGGCGATCATTTGGGCCTGACCATGGAGACGGTGAGCCGCGGCCTGAGCCACCTCAACAGCGAGGGAATCATCGCGCTCGAGAACAGCCACCAAATCCTTATCCGCGATCGCGAGGCGCTCGAGGACATGGTGGAGGCCGCGTAGCGGCGGCGGCCACCTGCCCTTCAGCCCGCAATCACGACCTTGAGGGCGTGGCTTGTCGCGGCGTGCTCGAACGTGTCGTAAGCATCAAGGATCCGGTCGAACGTGAAGCGATGCGTGATCAGCTTCGTCGGATCGATCTTTCCTGCCTGCACCGTCTTCAGCAGCATCGGCGTGGTCACAGTGTCTACCAGGCGGGTCGTGATGGTGATGTTCTGCGACCAAAGCCGCTCCAGGTGAAGATCGACCTTGGCGCCATGAACGCCGATATTGGCAATGACGCCGCCGGGCGCGACGATGTCCTCGCACGTGATGAATGACGCGGGTATGCCCACCGCCTCGATGGCCGTGTCCACGCCGCGCCCGCCTGTCAACTTCATCACGACTTGAGCTGCCGTGCCTTGAGCCGCGGCGACGGTCGCCGTGGCGCCGAAACGCGTCGCAGCCCGCAACCGGTTTTCGTCGGGATCGATCATGATGATCTCGGCCGGTGAATAGAACTGTGCGGTCAGTAGTGCGGCGAGGCCGATTGGGCCGGCGCCGACGATCGCAATCGTGCTTCCTGGCTCGACCTTGCCGTTGAGCACGCCGCATTCGAAGCCGGTCGGCAGGATGTCGCTCAACATCACGATCGCTTCCTCGTTGACGCCGTCCGGCACTCTGTAGAGGCTGGTGTCGGCATGCGGAATGCGCACATATTCTGCTTGCGTGCCGTCGATTTCGTTGCCGAGGATCCAGCCGCCGGTCGTGCAGTGGGAATACATTCCCCGGCGGCAATACTCGCATCGGCCACAGGCGGAAATGCAGGAGACCAGCACATGATCGCCCGGCCGAAAGGCGGTCACGCCCGCACCGACGGTCTCGACGGTGCCGACGGCTTCATGCCCCAGAATTCGTCCTGGCGCACAAGTTGTAACGTCACCCTTCAAGATGTGTAGATCGGTGCCGCAGATGGTCGTCGTCGAGACTTTGACGATGGCATCCGTAGGACTCTTGATTTGCGGCAGCGGACGCTCCTCGAGCGCTTTTCTGCCTGGGGCCTGATAGACGAGTGCTTTCACGGCTGTCTCCATTGAAGCATGGTGTTCAAGTGTGCATACGCGATCTGGCTGCCTCGCGGCGCGACGGTCGTTCCGTCTTTATTCACCACGATGGGCGTCGAAGCGTTCTCCATCTCATAAACATGGTAGCATCGGCCGTGATCGACGCCTTGATCTAGCTCACGCCGCCTTGAGGCAGATCAAAGCGCCGCTTTCATCCACGCCGCATCCTGCTCAATATCCTGACGTCAGGTGGCATCGAGCGGCCCCAATGGAAGCGAATACAAACAGAACGACGGCGCGCATCGAGAATTTCCTACGGGAAACGAATGCATCCACGCCTTTTATCGTCATCGATCTCGATGTGGTGCGTGCCCGATACCGCGCGCTACAGGAGCTCCTTCCGGACGCCAACATTTATTACGCTGTCAAAGCCAATCCATCGCCGCCCGTAATTGCGGCCCTTGCCGCGCTCGGCGCCAACTTCGACCTCGCAAGCTCGGGCGAAATCGACCGCTGCCTCCAACTCGGTGTCCCCGCGACCCGCTGTTCCTTCGGCAATACAATCAAGAGCGAGCGGGACATCACGCGTGCCGCACGCGAGGGCCTTGATTTCTTCGCGCTGGACAGTGCAGGCGAACTCGAGAAGCTCGCCCGTCTTGTTCCTGGCGCGCGCGTCTTCTGCAGACTTCTTGGTCGCCAACACCGGATCGCAGTGGCCGTTGAGCCGCAAGTTCGGGTGTTCCCGTGAGATGGCTGTCGACCTTCTCCTGAGGGCGAGGGCACGAGGCCTGCGCCCGGTCGGTGTCTCGTTCCATGTGGGCTCGCAACAGACGGATCCGCACGAATGGGCCTTGGCAATCAGCGGTGCCGGGGGCGTGTTCCGCGCCTGTGCCAAGGCCGGGCTCGACCTCGAACTGCTCAATGTCGGGGGCGGGCTGCCGGCGCAGTATCGCTCGTCCCTGCCGCCTATCGACGCCTACGCCGAGACGATCGAGAGTGCGCTGCTATTCGAGTTCGGTGGCGCGCGACCGCGACTGCTGATCGAACCGGGCCGGTACATGGTCGGCGATGCCGGCTTGCTGCGCAGCACTGTCCTGCTGACCGCGGTAAAGTCGCGGCACTCGGCGCGCCGTTGGATCTATCTTGACGCCGGCCGCTACAACGGCCTGCCGGAGACGTTCGAAGAGCGCATCCAATATCGCATCCGGACCCCGCATGACGGTACGCCCAGCGGGCATGCGATACTCGCCGGGCCGAGCTGCGACAGCACCGACATCCTTTATCAGCGGGCGGATTATTCGCTGCCCCTCGATCTCGCAATCGGCGATCCGATCGATTTCCTGTCCGCCGGCGCCTATACTGCAAGCTACGCCTCGGTCGAGTTCAATGGCTTCCCCCCGATCCGCACCTACTGCGTCTGACATGGCGCCGCCCCCGAAACGGCGCGTCGTCATCCTCGGCGCTGCGGGCCGCGACTTCCACAATTTCAACGTCGTCTATCGCGACGACCCGGCATTCCAGGTGATCGCGTTTACCGCGGCGCAAATCCCTGGCATTTCCGGGCGCCGCTACCCGGCGGCACTGGCCGGCGCGCTCTATCCCGAGGGAATTCCGATTCTTGCCGAGACGCAGCTCGAATTGCTTGGTCGGGCTGCGGCAATCGACGAAATCGTCTTCGCCTATAGCGACGTGACGCACCAACAGGTCATGCATCTGGGCTCGCGCGCGCTTGCCATCGGCGCTGATTTCGTCCTGCTCGGCCCGACACGGACGATGCTGAGATCGTGCCGACCGGTGATCGCCGTCACCGCCGTTCGCACCGGTTGCGGTAAGTCGGCGGTCTCGCGCTTTCTCTCGCGCCAGCTTCGCGGTCGGGGAAAGCGCGTCGCGGTTCTGCGTCATCCGATGCCCTATGGCGACCTCGTGGCAGAACGCGTGCAGCGCTTCGCCTCGGCGGCCGATCTCGACGCGGCTCAATGCACCATCGAGGAGCGTGAGGAATACGAACCGCACATTGCCGCGGGCAACCTTGTCTTCGCTGGAGTCAATTACGCCGCCATCCTGAAAGCTGCCGAACAGGAATGTGACGTCATCTTGTGGGACGGAGGAAACAACGACTTCCCCTTCGTCCGCCCCGACCTCCACATCGCACTCGCGGACGCGCTGCGCCCACACCAGCTTGCCACGCATCACCCCGGCGAGGCCGTCCTGCGCATGGCGGACATCCTGGTCGTCGCCAAGGTCGACGCCGCTGCGCCCGCCGACACCCAACTGGTCGTCGAGGGCTTGAAGCGCCTCAACACGAAGGCGACGATCGTCCGGGCGGCGTCGCCGGTGCGCCTCGACGATCCGGCCGCGGTCACGGGCCGGCGGGTTCTCGTCATCGAGGATGGGCCGACGATTACCCATGGCGGCATGCCCTATGGCGCCGGCTATATCGCGGCCGTCGCGGCAAATGCTGCCGAGATCATCGATCCGAGACCCGCGGCCCAACGGGAAATTCGCGAGGCCTACGCGGCCTATCCGCATATCGGTCGGGTCCTGCCCGCACTCGGGTACGGAACGGCTGAGCTCGAGGCGCTGGCTGATACGATCGCGGCCACCAATGCGGAGATCGTGGTCTCCGCGACGCCGATCGACCTTGCCCGGTTGATCCCCATCGCGAAGCCGCTCGTCCGGGCGCGCTACGAGTATGCCGAATTGGAAGAGCCGCGCCTCTCGACGCTTGTCGATCGGTTCATCGCCGCGCTACCGGGCAGCAGGGCGTAATGCGCGTCGCGGTCGGGAACCATTGGCGCCGTAGATTGAGGTGGATCAACGCCGAATTGCCCCGGTTTGGCCATGCTGGCGTCTGGACTTGCGGAGCGCGAACATGGACATGACTTTTCCGATTGCGGCGACAGAACCAGCGTGGGTTGCGGCGCAGCCGTTGGTCCCGGCATTGCTGCGGCGCTGCTGCGACACGTCCGCGCTGGCGTTCAAGACTACTGACGATCTGCCGGACCTGGCGGGGCTGGTCGGGCAGGAGCGCGCGATCGATGCGGTACGATTCGGCACCGCGATGCGGCGGCGCGGCTTCAACATTTTTGCCTTCGGCCCATCGGGAACCGGCAAACATACCCTCGTCCAGGGCATTCTCGCGGCGCAGGCCGCCTCGGAGGAGACGCCGCCGGACTGGTGCTATGTCAACAATTTCGCCGATCCGCATCGCCCACTCTCTTTGAATCTGGCGACCGGACGGGCGGCGCCCTTCCGTGACGCGATGAAGCGGCTCGTGACGGAGTTGCGCGCGGCGCTGCCCGCGGCTTTCGAGCGCGAGGACTATCGCGCCCGCCGCGAAGTCATCGACGAGCAGTTCAAACACCGAAACGAAGAGGCTTTCGGCGCGCTGCAGCGCAAGGCCGAGGCCAAGAACATCGCTCTCATCCGCACGCCCATGGGGCTGGGGCTCGCTCCCATGCACGATGGCGAGGTCATCCCGCCGGACGTATTTCAGCGCATGGCCTCGGAGGACAAGGCGCGGGTCACCGCGGACATCGCGGCGCTGCAATCGGAACTCGAAGCCACGGTACGTCGCATACCCGATTGGGAGCGCGAGCACCGTGACGCAGTGCGGCAGCTCAATCGCGACACCAGTGCCGGCGTGGTCACCCATCTCTTGAACGACGTGCGCGCGGCGTTCAAGGACATTGCGGAGATCGTGGCCTATCTCCAGGACGTGGAGCGCGACGTCCTCGAGCATGCCGACGATTTCCTGGCTTCGAGCCGCGAGGGGCAAGGTCCTGCCGCGGCCGAGGGCCGCGCCGACGACGAGACCGCGTTCCGGCGCTACCAGGTGAATGTCGTCGTCGACAATTCCGACCACACCGGCGCGCCCATCGTTTACGAGGACAATCCGACCCACCAGAATCTCGTCGGCCGCATCGAGCATATGGCACGATTCGGTGCGCTCTTCACGGATTTCAATCTCATCGTTCCGGGGGCTCTGCACCGCGCCAACGGCGGCTACTTGGTCCTCGATGCGCAGCGGCTCCTCAGCGCGACGTTCGGTTGGGATTCGCTGAAGCGTGTTTTGCGGGCAGGCGAGATCAAGACCGTCTCGCTCGATCAGCTGTTGAGCTTTGCCAGTACGGTATCACTCGACCCCCAACCCATCCCGCTCTCGGTCAAGGTGGTGCTGGTCGGTCCGCCGATGCTTTATTACCTCTTGAGCCAGCTCGACCCCGATTTTTCCGAGCTTTTCAAGGTCGCCGCGGAGTTCGATGACCGGATCGACCGCACGCCGCAGACCGTGGACCTCTATGCACGCCTCATCGCAACCGCCGCGCGGCGTGAAAAGTTGCGCCCCATCGAGCGCGACGCGGTGGCGCGCATCGTCGAGGAATTGGCGCGGCTGAGCGGCGACGGCGACAAGCTGACCGCCCAATTTCGCAGCATCGTCGATCTCATCCAGGAAGCCGATCATCTCGCCGGCCTGGCGGGACGGGCAACGATCGGCGCCGACGACATCGAAAGCGCGGTGGTGGCGCGGCGGCGGCGCAGCGACCGTCTCTATCAGCGTCTGCAGGAGGAGATCGGACGCAATACGCTCCGCATCGAGACCGACGGCGAAGCCGTGGGACAGGTCAACGGGCTGTCGGTGATCACGCTTGGGGACTTGAGCTTCGGTCAACCGAGCCGCATCTCGGCCCAGGTTCGCTATGGCAAGGGCGAGCTCATCGACATCGAGCGCGAAGTTGCCTTGGGCGGTCCCATCCATTCCAAGGGCGTCCTGATCCTTTCCGGTTTCCTGGGTGGACGGTTCGGCCGCAATGGCCCCTTGTCGCTCACGGCAAGCCTCGTCTTCGAGCAGTCCTACGGCGGCGTCGAAGGCGACAGCGCTTCTGCGGCCGAGCTTTTCGCCTTGCTCTCCGCGCTTTCCGAAACACCGGTTCGTCAGGGCTACGCCGTCACCGGCTCGATCGATCAGCACGGCCATATCCAGGCGATCGGCGGCGTCAACGAGAAGATCGAGGGGTTTTTCGATGTGTGCCGCACGCGCGGCCTTACCGGGCGGCAAGGCGTCATCATCCCTGCCGCCAATGTGCGGCATCTGATGCTGAGAGCCGACATTGCCGCCGCCGCTGCCGCGGGACAATTCCGGGTCATTCCCATCGAGACTGTCGATCAAGGTCTCGAGATCCTCACGGGACTCCCAGCCGGCGAACCCGATTTAACTGGTCAATATCCCGAGGGGACGCTCAATCGCCGCGTGGCCGCTCGCCTTTCTGGTTTTGCGAAACGGTCGCTCCCGCCGCCGCTCAACGCCAAGCGGAGAGCACGTCGAGACGTCGGGGCACGCCACGATGAGTGAGCATCCGTTCCGCCGAGTTGTGCTGATTTGCGATGCCGCCTGCGATATCCGCGGCGCCGTCGCCGATGCTGCGTCGCTTGCGTCGCGCTGGGGCGCGGCATTGCACGGCATCTATATCGATGACGAGAATCTTCACCGCTTCGCCGCGCTGCCGTTCGGGCAGTCTGTGAGCCTCTCATCCGCGGCAGTCACCGAGGAATTTTCGGCTACCGACATGGCTAGTCTGACGTCGGCGCGGGGCGCGGCCATGCGGCGCGCGCTTGCGGACGTAGCGAAGGCGCAGGGGCTGCAATGGAATTTTGGTGCCATCCGTGATTTGCCGTCGGCCGCTATGGTGTTGGCCCAGGAGGGCGACATCCTCGTGGTCGAAGCGGCCGCACGCGCATTTTCCGGTGCCTGGCGGCCGCGGACGGCATGGGAAAAGAGCCCAGCCGCATTCTCCGGCACGGTCTTGACGAGAGGCCGAGGAAGGGGCGCCGACGGAATCCTGGTCCTGATCCCCGACGACGCCGGCATACGCGATAAGGTTCTTGCAGCCGCCGCAGCCCTCGCTGTTGCAGACGGGGAGATCATTCTCGCCGGGCAAGGCGCCGTCTTGGCGGCCGCCGAGGCCGCGATTGGCAAGCATTTCCCGGCCGCTCGACACAAACACGTCAACCTGTTGCCGCTCGACCACGACCGTTCGGCGTTAAGTCGTCTCCTTGCACTTCGCTGTCCCGCCCTCATCGTGCTCTCTGCCGATGACGCGGCCGATTGGCTTGACGGTGCCGGAGCCGATATCCTCCTCGTTCGGTAGGGAAATCCCGTTCGACCCGATCGGCGAAGGGCTCGCGCCGAGCGTCGCCATCAGGTCCGATTGACGTGCATCAAGGCAGGCCCGCGCAGGACAGGACAGGCTTGTCCATCATGGATGGACGGCCGATGAATGATCACACCGAGACCCTGCTGCCTTCGCCGCCGGCGCCGACCGCTTCGCGGCCGGCGCGCCGGCGCTCCTCTTGGCGCGGCGGAGTGTTGGCCGTCGTCGCAGCCGCCGCACTCGGCGTCTTCGCCTGGTGGCATTTCGGGCAAAAGCCGACCGTGTCCTATGCGACCGAGACGGTAAGCCGGGGAGCGGTGACGCGCACCGTCACGACCACCGGCACGGTCAATCCCGAGCTCACGATCATTGTCGGGAGCTACGTGTCGGGCGTCATCCAGTCGCTGTCCTGCGACTACAATACCGCAGTCAAGGCGGGCCAAGTCTGCGCCAAGATCGATCCGCGGCCATACCAAGCGGCGCTCGACCAGTATTCGGGCCAGCTCGCGCGCGACGAGGCCATCCTCGACAAGGACCGAACCGATCTCGCGCGCTATCAAAAGCTCGCGGCGCAGAACTCGATCGCGCGCCAGCAGGCCGAAGACCAGCTCTACGTCGTGCATCAGGACGAAGGGACCGTGAAGCTCGACGAGGGATTGGTCGAAGGTGCAAAGCTCAATCTCGGCTACACCGACATCGTTTCCCCGGTCGACGGCACTGTCGTGTCGCGCAATGTGACGCAGGGCCAGACCGTCGCCGCCAGCTTCCAGACGCCAACCCTGTTCCTCATCGCCACCGACCTCGAGAAGATGGAGGTCGATACCAACACCAGCGAGAGCGATATCGGCGAGGTGAAGGAGGGCCAAAAGGCCACATTCACCGTCGACGCCTATCCCGACCGGGTGTTCCAGGCCACGGTGACGCAGGTTCGTCAGTCGCCGCAGTCGGTACAGAACGTCGTGACCTATGACGCGGTTGTCGGGGTCGACAACCAGGATCTGGCGCTGATGCCGGGCATGACCGCCTCCACACAGATCATCGTCGAACAGCGGGCGGACGTCCTGCGTGTTCCCGACCAAGCGCTGCGCTACGTGCCGGGCGGTCCCGGCTCCGGCGGCCCGACGAAGGTTTCGCGCGTCTTCGTGCTGCGCGCCGGCGCGGCCGTTGCGGTGCCGGTCGTGGTCGGCCTCGATGACGGAAATTTTTCCGAAATCGTCACGGGTGATCTTCATGCGGGCGACATGGTGATTACTGGGGAAAAAGGCGATGCTGCAGGCGGCAACAGCCTCCCGCAGCCGCGGCTTTAGAGGCAGCGATGCCGCGCGAATCTCCCGAATTGGCCGAGCAGGTCATCCGGATCGAGGGCGTCACCCGTACCTTCGTTCTCGGCGACGTCAAGGTCGACGCACTCCGTGGCGTCGATTTTACCGTGCAGAAGGGCGAATTCGTGGCGATCATGGGCTCGTCGGGCTCCGGCAAGTCGACCCTCATGAACATTCTGGGATGTCTCGATCCCCCCACGAGCGGCCATTACTTCCTCGAGGGCGTCGACGTTGCGGGATTGAGTGAGCCCGAACTCGCCCGCATCCGGAGCGAGCGGTTGGGCTTCGTGTTCCAGAGCTTCAACCTGCTCGCGCGCACCAGCGCCATCGAGAATGTGGGGTTGCCGCTTTATTACGCGGCTACGGGGCCGCTACGGCGCGCAGCGCGCACCGAGCGGGCGAAGCGCGCGCTTCAGTTCGTCGGCCTCGGCGAGCGTGAGCGCAATACGCCGGGCCAGCTCTCGGGCGGCCAACAGCAGCGCGTCGCCATCGCCCGCGCGCTCATCAATACGCCGAGCCTCCTGCTCGCCGATGAGCCCACCGGTAATCTCGATACCCGTACCTCGCACGAGGTGATGGAGACGCTGGTCACGTTGAACCGCGATCAAGGTGTGACGATCGTCCTGGTGACGCACGAGCCCGACATCGCCGCCTACGCCGACCGAATCGTAACGATGCGGGACGGCGCCATTGTGTCCGATGAGCGCGTGGCGAAGCCGGCGGCACGTCCGTCGCCTCTCAAAGGCGTGCGCGGCGCGGGCGTGCCGTCGGCCAAGGCTCTACCCCGCGCCGCTGTGGGGTTCCTGCCGTTCGCTCTGATGATTCTCGCCGCCGCGGCCCAGGCGATCGGGCGCAACAAGATGCGCTCGGCGCTGACCATGCTGGGCGTCTTCATCGGCGTTGCGGCGCTCATCGTCATGGTGGCGGTCGGTGACGGCGCGAGCGAGGAGGTGCAAAAGCAGATCGAAAGCCTCGGCAGCAACGTCGTCGTGATCCTACCGGGCGCGGTCAGCACCAGCGGCATCCGCGCCGGCTTCGGCAGTGCCAGCACGCTCACTGTCGCCGATGCTCGCGCCATCCGGCGCGACGATCCCGCGGTATCGCAGGTCGGTTATCTCATCCGACAGCAGGGGCAGGTGGAGTACGGCAATCAGAACTGGACCACGACCATCCAAGGCGTGAGCGCCAACTATCCGCCAATCACCAATTGGCGCATTGCCACCGGGCGCGGCATTTCGGAAGACGACGAGAATAAGGCGGCGCTCGTCGCCGTCATCGGTCAGACCGTGTATCGGCAGCTCTTCAACGCAGGCGAAAGCCCCTTGGGCGCGCCCATCGAGGTGAAAGGCGTGGCGCTGACCGTCATCGGCGTGCTGACTGCCAAAGGCCAATCGGCCTTCGGCCAGGACCAGGACGATCTCCTGATGACGCCGTTTACTACTGCCGAGCGAAAGGTTCTCGGCGTCGCGGCGCCAAATCAACAGCAATCCCCGCTCAATTGGCCGTATCTGCCGCCCTCGAACCCCTACAATCTCGTGCCGCGCCTCACCGGATTTGCGAACCAAGTCTATGTTCAGGCGACAAGCCAGCCCCAGGTCCAGAATGCCATCGCGCAAGTGACCGAAACATTGGTCCGCCGCCATCGCATCAAGGCCGGGGCGCTCAAGGATTTCGACGTGCGCAATCTCAGTCAGTTCGCCGAGACGGCGGAAACCAGCAGCCGCATTATGGCGCTCCTCCTGGCCGCGGTGGCGTCCATCTCGCTCCTCGTCGGCGGCATCGGCATCATGAACATTCTCCTCGTCTCCGTCACCGAGCGCACGCGCGAGATCGGCTTGCGGATGGCGATCGGCGCCCGGCGCCTGCACGTGCTACTGCAATTCCTCGCCGAGGCGGTGTTTTTGAGCGTGAGCGGCGGGCTTGCCGGAATCGTGACCGGCGTGGTGGTCTCCGCCATTATCTCGGTCGTCTTGCGATGGCCGGCGCCGGTGTCGGTGGCTGCGGTCGCCGGTGGATTCGCATTCTCTGCCGCTGTCGGCGTCTTCTTTGGCTACTACCCGGCGCGGAAGGCTGCGAGCCTCAACCCCATCGATGCGCTCCGCTACGAGTGAATTTCGTTTTTTGCCGTGGGGGCAGGCGGATCCACCGGAAACGGGCCTATGAGCGATCGGAGCGGCTGGCCGTCTCGCCGGCGGCGAGCTCGATGATCTCCGCCGTGATCTCCTCCTGCCGCACGAGCCGCTCGGTCGCCTGAAGCGCGGCAAGCTGGCGCTCGATCTGGTTGCGCGCCGCGGCCATCGCCTCCATGCGCGCCTCATTCTCCGCCGCGAAGGCGTGGAGGGCGGCGTTGCAAAGCTGCGCGTGCATGTAGTCCGCCGTGAGTTCGCTCAGCAGCGTCTCGGACGGCAGGTTCACGAGCGGTGCGTTGGCGTCTGTCGGTCGGCGAAAGACCGACATGTCGACGGGGAAGAGGCGGCGGCGTTCGACATGGATGCCGCGGCCGGGCTGCCACTGGCTGAAGACGGCATCGAGCCGGTCGATCGCGCCGGTGGCGATGCGGGCGTAGAGCGCCTCGGCAATGCGGTCGGCGAGCTTGGGTACGCCCAGCGAATGCGACGGCATGCCGCTTTTCCAGCCGGCGGCGATGCCCCGCTCGCTGGCGACGGCGCTGCCGCGGGTGCCGATCAGGAACAGCGCGGCGGTGGCAAGGTCGGCGCCGGCCTCGTCGAGGACGCGCTCGCTGAAGGCACCGGCAAATCCCTGTTCGGCGCAGAACAGCACGAGCGCCGGCCGGGCCGATCGACGCACGCTGTCGGCGCGGACGGAAGGGATCAGCGCGAGAGCCCGCCCGATCGCGACTGCGACGGTCGCGGCGTAGCCGTCGACGGCTACGAGCTGGTTGCGGGCCTGTTGGGCGCGTGCCGCGGCGATGCCGCGCATCGCGTTTACCACCGCGCCGAGCTGGCGGATGCCGTCGATGCGCGCGCTGATGTCTGCGAGGCGTTCGGTCACGGCGGACTGGCCGTCTTGGGCGGCGCGCCCGGGGTGAGGGTTTGAGCGTAACGCCGGAGCGTCTCGCGGAGCGCCTGCTTCAGCGCGGCATCGAGCGTGCCGGTCTCTTGGATCAGCCGGACCGCGTCCGCGGCGCCGCGGTCGAGCGCGTCGTGCAGGCCGCGCCGAAACTCGACCACGGCTGGCAGCGGCAGCGGGTCCAACAGACCGGACTGGACCGCCAGGACCAGGGCCACCTCGTCGGAGAGCCGCAGCGGCGCGTGTTGCGGCTGGTCGAGGATTGCGCGGATGCGCGCGCCGCGGGTGAGTTGATCGCGCACCCGCGTGTCCGGCATGCCGCCGAAGCGGGTGAACATCTCGAGCTCGAGGAACTGGGCGTAGTCGAGGCGCAGCGTCTCCGCCGCCTCACGCAACGCGTGCGCCTGGGTCTTGCCGCCGACCCGGCTGACGCTGGTGCCGACGTCTACGGCCGGCTTCTGCCCTTCATGGAAGAGCCTGGTGTCGAGTACGATCTGGCCGTCGGTGATCGAGATCAGGTTGGTCGGGATATAGGCGCTGAGATTGCCCGCATCGGTCTCGGCGATCGGCAGCGCCGTCAGCGAGCCGCCGCCCTTCTCCTTGGACAGCTTCGCGGCCCGCTCCAGCAGCCGCGCATGCACATAGAACACATCGCCCGGATAGGCTTCGCGGCCGGGCGACTGGCGCGTCAGCAGCGCGATCTCGCGGTGTGTGGCGGCGTGCTTGGAGAGGTCGTCGACCACGACCAGCGCGTGCCGGCCGCGATCGCGGAAATACTCCGCCATGGTGAAGCCGGCGAAGGGCGCGAGCCATTGCAGGCCGGGCGAGCCCGCCGATTCCGCCACAACCACGATGCAGCGCTCGGGCGCGCCGCCTTCCTTGATCGCGTCGATGGCGCGCCGGACGCTCGAGCTCTTCTGCCCGACCGCGACATAGATGCAGACAATGTCGCTCGTCTTCTGGTTGATGATCGTGTCGATCGCGATCGTCGTCTTGCCGACGGCACGATCGCCGATGATGAGCTCGCGCTGGCCGCGCCCGAGGGCGAACAGCGTATCGATGACGACAAGGCCGGTCTGCACCGGCTGGGTCACGAGATCGCGGTCGATGATCGCCGGCGCCGGGCGCTCGACCGGTTCCAGCGTGTCCGTGGCGATGGGTCCCTTGCCGTCGAGCGGGCGGCCGAGCGGATCGACGACGCGGCCGAGCAGCCCCGGCCCGACCGGCACGCGCACCACGTCGCCGGTGCCGCGCACGGTATCGCCGGCCTCGACCGCATCCACGTCATCGAGCAGGACGCAGCCAACGCGGTCGTGCTCGAGCACCTGCGCGAAGCCGAACTGTCCCTTGCCGAAGCGCACGAGCTCGTCGAGCCGGACGTCGGGCAACCCGGACACGAGCGCGATGCCGTCCCCGACCTCCTCGACCCGGCCGATCTGTTCGGCCTGCGGGCCGAGCGCCGCCGCGCTGAGCGTCGCGCGGGCGCGCTCGAGCCAGGCATCGCCCGTCGTGTCAGGGTCGGCGGTCATGAGCGAGATCCATGAGGATTCGGGCGAGATCGGCACGCCAACTGTTGCCGATGACGAGATGGGGGCCGCGCAGCTCCAACCCGGCAATGAGCGCAGGGTCCGTCTTGAAGGCGATCGGCGGATTGGCGCCGAACGCCGCGCCGATGAGCGTCCGGCAGTGCTCCTGCTCGGCCGGTTCCAGCGGCGTCGCGCTGATCGCTTCGAGTGCCGCACCATTCGCCGCCACGGCCTGGCGCGTCGCTTCCGGCAAGGCCCGGACCTCCTTGAGGAGCCAGTCCAGGAAAGCGGCCTGCACCGCCGGGCCGTCCAGGCGGGCGGCCAGGCGCCCGGCGATGTCGATGGCGAGGCGGTTCGCCCGCTCGGCCCACGCCGTGTCGATCGCTTCCCGCTCTTTTTCGATTGCCGCCTTCGCGGCGGCTTCCAGGGAAGCCACTTCCTTCGCGGCTTGGTCCAGGAGCGCGGTCCGCGCCCGCTCGGCGGACTCGTGCGCTTCGGCCAGGACGGCCTCGCGTTCCCGGGCGAAGCCCGCGCGCGTCCGCTCGATCTCGGCGAGCGACGCGGCGGCTTGCCCGCGCTTCGCGTCCGCTTCGGCCAGCGTGCGCTGCGCCGTCGCGCGGCGCTCTTCGATCATGGCGGCGACCGGGCGCCAGAAGAACCGCCCGAGCAGCCAGACCAGAATCAGGACGTTGACGGTCTGGATGCCAAGCGTCCACCAATCGATGGTCATGGCGTCATTTTAAAAGCGGGTTGGCGAACAGCAGCAGCAGCGCGATCACCAGGCAATAGATCGCCATGGTCTCGATCATGGCGAGACCGACGAAGAGCGTGCGCGAGATGGTATTGGCGGACTCCGGCTGGCGGGCGATCGCATCCATGGCGGCGGCCACCGCGCGCCCTTCGCCGAGCGCCGGGCCGATCGCGCCGAACGACACCGCAATGGCCGCGGATACGATGCTTGCTAAGGCTAGCCAGTTCATGGCGGCGTCCTTTGATTGGAGGTCTCCGGGGCGGGTTGTCCTTCGCTGACCGCCCCGGCAATGAAGACCATCGCCAGGACCGCGAAGATGTAGGCCTGGACCGCGCCGGTCAGGAGATCGAGCGCCATCAGCGGAATTGGCACGAGGAGGCCCGCGAGCGACAGCACGATGCCGATCACGAAGACGCCGCTCATGACGTTGCCGAACAGGCGCACGAGCAGCGAGAAGGTGCGCGTCAGGCTCTCGACGAAGTTGAGCGGGATCATGATCGGGTTGGGCGAGGCGAAGGTCGCGAGATAGCCGCCTACTCCGCCCGCGCGGATGCCGAACCAGATCACCGCCGCGAAGACCAAGAGCGCGAGCGCGGCGTCGGTCTCCAGATGCGCCGTCGGCGGCTCGATACCCGGCACCAGCGACGACCAGTTGGCGACGAAGATGAAGGCGAAGAGCGTGCCGATGAAGGCACGATAGGGCGCCGGTTCGGTCCGCATCGTATCGCGGATCTGGCCGTCAACGCTGGCGACGATCAGCTCGAAGGCCGCCTGGGTCGCCGACGGCACGAGCGCCAGGCGGCGGGTGACGAGGATGCCGCCGAGGACCAGCACCGCCATGATCGCCCAGGTGGCGACCACCGATGACGTGATCGGCACCGGACCGAGATGGAAGAGTACCAAGCTGGCGAGAGGCGAGGTCATGGCGTGGCCTCCCGGACCCGGCGCATGACCGCGAAGCGGGCGGTGAGAACGCCCAACGCCATCACCAGCAGCGGTAACGCGCCTTCGAGGCTCGCCAACGCCAGCACGGCTCCAAGCAGCAAGAAGCGGCCGATTACCAAGGCAATGGCCGTCGTCGCGCGACCTCCCGCGGCGAACAGGCGGGCATTCCACCATACCGCGCCGAAATACACGATGCCGAGCCCGATCCCCGCGGCTAGGTGCGCGCCGAGGCTCACGGCCATCGCCCAGGGAGGCAGATTGTCGAAGGACCAGAAGCTCATGCGTTCTTCATCCATTTCCAGGCGGACCAGCAGCCGAGCGCCAGCCCCACCATCAGAAGCGGCGCCGTCCAGAACAGTCCGGAATTGAACAGTCGATCGAGCCAGCGGCCGGCGAAGATGCCGACTAGCATGGGCACGACGATGATCCAGCCCAACACGCCGATCTGAGCGAGACGGCGCGCCACCGAGGGTTCACCCCCGCGCAGCCATTGCCGATGGCGTTCTCCGCGCACCCGGACGCCCTTCACCAGCGGGTCCTGCTCGCCCGGCTCGGTCATGTGAAGGTGCCCACGCGCTCGCGCCCGTTCGGCCGGAGATGGCGCATGATCTGGCGAATGGCGTTGAGCTGCAGGCGGGTGCTCTCGCTATGCTCCACGCGCTCCGTCTCGATGTCGGCGCGAAAGCTGGCGAGGACGGTGTCATCAAGGGTCGCGAGGTCATCGCCCGCAACCGCCTCGCGAGTGGCGATGGCGATATCGCGTCCCCCGGTAATGGAGAGGACGCCGCGCCGGACCGCGCAGTAGTGCCGCGTTCCATCGCTTCGTTTCCAGCTCACGACGGAAATCGCGAGGCGGGTGAGGAAGTCCGCATGCCCGGGCAGGATCCCGAAGCCGCCGCTGGCGTCCTCGGCGCGGAGTGCAAGTACGCCGTCCTCGTCGAGGATCACCGAGAGTGGCGTGATGATCCGCAGCCTCATGATGGATGCGCCTTCCTGGCGGCCGCTTCCTCTTTCTGCCGTGCCTCGTCCAAGGTTCCGACCATGTAGAGCGAGCTCTCTGCCCACGCGTCGGCCTCGCCGTCGAGGATGGCGCGGCAGCCGGCGAGCGTGTCGGCGCGGCGTACGCTGCGGCCCGGCGTGCCGGTAAAAGCCTCCGTCACCACGAAGGGCTGGCTGAGGAAACGCTGCAATCGACGGGCCCGGCTGACGGTCAGCCGGTCGCTCGCGCCGAGCTCCTCGACGCCGAGCAGCGCGATGATGTCCTGGAGATCCTTGAAACGGGCGAGCGCTTCGCGGGCGCGCTCGGCGATGCGGTAGTGGTCCTCGCCCACCACCAGGGGATCGAGGAGCACCGATGATGAGGCGAGGGGATCGACGGCCGGATAGAAGCCTTCCGCGGCCAGACCGCGCGACAGCATGATGATGCTGTCCATATGGCTGGAGATGGCCGTCACGGCCGGATCGGTGAAGTCGTCGGCTGGGACGTAGACGGCCTGGATGGCGGTGACCGACGCACCGGCCACCGAGGCGATGCGTTCCTGGAGCGAGGCCACCTCGGACGCGAGCGTCGGCTGGTAGCCGACGCGCGACGGCAGGCGCCCCAGCAGGCTGGAGACCTCGCTGCCGGCCTGCACGAAGCGGAACACGTTGTCCATCAGCAGGAGCACGTTCTGGTGCTTCTGGTCGCGGAAATACTCGGCGATCGTCAGCGCGGTCAGCGGCACCCGCCAGCGCGCGCCCGGCGGCTCGTTCATCTGCCCGTAGACGAGTACGGTGCGCGCCAGCACGCCGGAGCCCTGCATGTCGGTTAGGAGCTCGTGGCCTTCGCGGGAGCGCTCGCCCACGCCGGCAAAGACCGAGATGCCCTGGTACTTCTCGACCATGGCGTGGATCAGCTCCATCACCAGCACGGTCTTGCCGACGCCGGCGCCGCCGAACATCGCGGCCTTGCCGCCCTGGGCGAGCGGCGCCAGCAAGTCGATCACCTTGATGCCGGTCTCGAACACCGCCGTGGCCGAGGTCTCGTCCTGGAGCGCGGGTGGCGGATTGTGGATGCCGCGACGCGGCGTGTCCGCCGGCAGGGCGGGGCCCCGGTCGCGGACCGTCCCGACCACGTCGAGCAGGCGGCCCAGGATCGCATCGCCGACAGGCACCGAAATAGGCGCTCCGGTCGCGCGTACTTTGGTGCTGCGCGCAAGGCCAGCGGTGGCCTGGAGCGCGATGGCGCGAACCGTCGCGGCGTCGACGTGGCTATGCACTTCGAGGATCAGCGGCTCGGGCCGATCCCACTCCACGATCAGTGCCGTGTTGATCGGCGGCAGCGCCTTGCCGCCGAAATGAGCGTCGACGACGGCGCCGCGGACCGACACGACCGTGCCGGCAGCCGGGTCGGGCGGAGCGTCAGCCATCGGCGGGCTGGAGGTTCAGGACCGACAGAGCATGCCGCGCGATCATCAGCTCCTCGTCGGTGGGAATGACCCAAACCGAAACCCGGCGCCAGCCCGCGAAATACGGGTGGCGTCGGCGGCATTTGCCGCTTCATCGATCGCGACGCCGAGCCACGCCGCATCTGCGCAGACGCGGCGCCGGATCTCGGCGGCATGCTCGCCGATCCCCGCGGTAAAGACCAGGATGTCCAGCCCGCCGAGCGAAGCGGCGAGCGATCCCAGCTCGCGGCCGATCCGATAGACGAACAGATCCACGGCCTCGGCCGCCCGCGGATCGTCGCTTGCCAGCAGGCTCCGCATGTCGTCGCTGATGCCCGAGACGCCCAGCAGTCCGGAGTTGTGGTAGAGGAGGTCGCTCACCGCCTGCGGCGTCATGCCCTTTTCCTGCAGCAGGTAGAGCACCACGCCCGGATCGAGGCTGCCGCAGCGCTGGCCCATAGGGAGCCCGTCGAGCGCCGTGAAGCCCATCGTGGTCGCAACGCTGCGGCGGTGCCGCATGGCGCACATGCTGGCGCCGGCGCCGAGATGGGCCACCACGACACGGCCCTCCGCCGCCGCGCTGCCAACAATTTCCGGCAGCGCGCCGGCGATGTACTCGTAGGACAGGCCGTGGAAACCATACCGGCGCACGCCTTCGGCGGCGAGCGACCGCGGCAGGGCGAAGGCGGTGGCGACAGGCCGTTCTGCGTGATGGAACGCCGTATCGAAGCAGGCGACCTGCGGCAGCCCCGGGTGGAGCTTGGCGAGTGCTTCGATGGCGGCGATGTGGTGCGGTTGGTGCAGCGGAGCGAGCGGGATGAGTCGTCGCAGCTCGGCCATGACCGCGGCGTCGATGAGAACCGATTCGCTATAGCGCGGCCCGCCATGGACGACGCGATGGCCGGCGGCAACCAGGCGATGATCGGCAAAGCGCTGCTCGATCCAGCGCAGAAGAGCGCCGAGGGCGTCTTCATGGGTGGTCCCTTCGGCCAGGCGCTCGTCGGTGATCGATGTGCCGCTGCCGTCCTTGGCCAGGAAATGCACGCGATGGCCAATGTTTTCCATTTCGCCGTCGCACAGCAGGTCCTGTCGCTTGGGCTGCTTGTCGGCCGGGAACAACGAGAACTTGATGCTCGACGAACCCGCGTTGAGCACGAGGATGGCGTCGGTCATGGCGTGGCGTCCGACTTATGCCGCGCCACCAGCAAGGCCAGCGCACAGGAGCCGAGTTCGCGCCAGAGTCTTGTCGGCGCGGCTGGTGAGCATGACCGGCACGCGCGCGCCGAGCACGATGCCCGCCACGTCGGCGTCCGCTAGGTATTCGAGCTGCTTGGCCAGCATGTTCCCCGCATCGAGGTCGGGGACGACGAAAATATCCGCTCGACCGGCGACGGGGGAGACGATGCCCTTGGCCCTGGCCGCCTCCTCGGACACCGCATTGTCGAAGGCCAGCGGCCCATCGAGAATGCCGCCGGTGATCTGGCCGCGCTCGGCCATCTTGCACAGAACCGCCGCGTCGAGCGTCGACTTGATCTTGGGCGACACGGTTTCAATGGCGGAGAGGATCGCCACCCGTGGCAACTCGATGCCAACCGCGTGCGCAAGCTCGATCGCGTTTTGAACGATGTCTCGCTTGTCCTCGAGCGAGGGCTCGATGTTGATCGCCGCGTCCGTGATGAAAAGCGGCCGCGGATAGCCGGGCGCATCGATGGCGAAGACATGGCTCATGCGTCGCTCGGTGCGCAGGCTCGGTTCGCAAATAATCGCGTGCATGAGCTCGTCGGTGTGGAGGCTGCCCTTCATCAGAGCCTCCACCTTGTGGTCCCGCGCCATCTCGACGGCGCGAGCGGCCGCGGCATGACTATGTTCCGTCGACACGATTTCGTAGGGCGTGAGGTCAAGCTTGGCCTGGGCTGCCGCGGCGCGAATCTTCTGTTCGGGCCCGACCAGGATGGGGACGATCAGCCTCGCCTTTGCGGCTTCGACCGCCCCCAGCAGCGAGACCGCATCGACCGGATGGACGACAGCCGTCCGCAGCGGCTCGAGGTTGCGGGTCTTCTCGACGAGTTGCCGGTAGTGATGGCCCTTTTCCCGCACCTCCACGTCCGGCAGCGCCACGCGGGCGCGCGAGATCTTCTCGGTCGGCGCGATCACCTCGGCAACCCCGTCGATGACCGTTTCGCCGTTCTGGTTGACCGCCTCGCAGTCGAGCGTGACACGATGCCGGGCATCGTCCTTCTTCGTCACTTTCACCGTCACCGTGACCGCATCGCCCAGCCCGACCGGCCGCCGAAAGCGCAGGGTCTGGCCGAGATAGATGGTTCCGGGACCGGGCAGCTCGGTGCCGAGAACCGTCGAGATCAGCGCGCCGCCCCACATGCCGTGCGCGACGATCTTGTGAAAGATGTCGCTCTTGGCGAATTCGGGATCGACATGCGCGGGGTTGACGTCGCCCGACATCGCCGCGAAGAGCTGGATGTCCCTGGGCACCAGCGTGCGCGCCAGGCTCGCCGTGTCGCCGATCTTGATCTCGTCGTACGTCCGGTTCTCGATGCGATCCATCTCGCATCCCTTCCTTCTCGATGTTGCGGTCGCTCAGGCCAGGACGTAGGTACCCGGTGCGTCGCACAATGGAGCAAGACCGTGCGCCGCAGCACCCATCGCCGGGGGCGCGGCTGGCGTTCCCGATTGGCGATCGAGCCAATCTTTCCAGCACGGCCACCACGAGCCTTCGTGGCGCTCGGCGCTGGCCTGCCAGGCATCGGGATCGACATAGGGATCGGCTTCGCCATGGCTCGCGATCTGATGATGCCGGTTCGGGTGGCCCGGGGGATTGACGATACCGGCGTTATGGCCGCCGTTCGACAGCACGAAGGTAACGTCGGCATCCGTCAGCATCTGAATCTTGTAGACCGATCGCCACGGTGCGACGTGGTCGGTGACGGTGCTGACGGCAAAGACGGGCACGCGGATATCCCTGAGCGAAACCGGTTTGCCCGCGGCGACCAGCCGCCCTTCAGCGAGATCGTTGTTCAGAAAAAGATGGCGCAAGTACTCTGAGTGCATCCGGTAGGGCATACGCGTCGCGTCGGCGTTCCAGGCCATCAAGTCGATCATCGGCGCCCGTTCGCCCATGAGATATTCCTGGATCATCGCCGACCAGATGAGGTCATTCGAGCGCAAGAGCTGAAAGGCACCGGCCATCTGACGGGAGTCGAGGTAACCGTGCTCGGCCATCACGTCCTCGAGAAACTGCACTTGGTCGGAGTCGATAAAGAGCGAGAGCTCGCCTGCCTCCGTAAAATCCGTCTGGCCGGCAAACAAGGTCATGCTTTTCAGGCGATGGTCGCCATCCCGCTCCATCGCCGCCGCCGCAATCGACAGCAGCGTCCCGCCCAGACAGTATCCGACGCCGTGTACGGGCTGCTCGGGCATGATCGCCGAGACCGCGTCGAGGGCGGCCATCACGCCGAGCTCCCGATAATCTTCGAGGCCGAGATTTCTCTCGTTGGCGGTGGGGTTCTTCCAGGACACCACGAATACCGTATGACCATTCTCGACCAAGTAGCGAACCAGCGAGTTTCCGGGGGAAAGATCGAGAATGTAGTACTTCATGATCCACGCCGGGACGATCAGAACCGGCTCGGGACGGACCAGCGGGGTGGCGGGCGCATATTGGATGAGCTCGATCAGCTGGTTGCGGAAGACCACCTTGCCGGGGGTCGTGGCAACGTCGCGCCCGACCTGAAAAGCTTCGGCGCCGACCGGCTTGTCTCGCGACACGATCCGCTGCCAATCTTCCCAGGCGTTGCGCGCGCCGCGCATGAAATTCATGCCGCCGTCGCGGATGGTCTGCTCGACCACGCGCGGATTGGTCAGCGGGGAGTTCGAGGGTGAGACAATGTCGAGCAACTGGCGCACGACGAAAGCGGCGACGTCCTCGTGATGCGGGGAAACCCCGGGAACGCCCGTAGTCGCATTATGCCACCATTGCTGGGTCAGCAGGAAGCTCTGGTACATGAGGTTGAAGGGCCAGCGTTGCCAGGCGGCATCCACAAACCGTCTGTCTTGTGGCAAGGGGTCGATGCAGGCCGGACAATCCGGGTCGACGAGTGCCCGCAGGCCATACGCGGATAGCCGCTGCCACTTTCGCATCGCCTTCCCGAGCAATTCCGTCTGCTTGTCGGGCGACAGCAGAAGATGCTGCAGCCAGTCGGCGCCGGCCTGGCTCAGCGCCAGCGGCGACAGGCCCGCGGTCGCGCGTGCGATGGCGGCGTGAAAGGACCGGTCGAAACCAAATCCGGCCGCGTCGGGCGTTGTGACGGTCGGCTCGAGGGTCGGAGAGTGATCTTTCGGCAAACCAGCCTCCCGCGTGGGCGATGAAAGATTGCCGGCCGGCGCCTATAGCGCCTCCGCCTCAACAACTGGCGCGGCGTAAGGCCCGCGGCGCGGGCGACTGTCGGCTGTATATTCGTCCGGGCGTCGGGGGTCCTTGACCTGGATCAAGGCCCCCCGCGCCCATGCCTCAGGCTCGGGGTCGCAGCTATCTCGAGAAGCCCTTCGGCGACGAACGCCCTGAGAGCCGCCTTCCCCAGCGCGACCGCAGCACGCCGCCGAGTTTCCCGAGCCGCCCGCACATCCTGCGGCCATCCGTAGAATCCCCTAGGTATTGATACGAATTTTGCGCCCGGCCCGAAGCGTATATTGCTCATTGCATGAACCGAGCAACCGCAGACGCCTTGAGCGTTCGCAACGTAATCTCGGCTGCGAGGAGATGGCTATGCGTGAGTTGATTGTTCACGATGACCGGGAGCTGCGCCGCATCGAAATCGCGATCTCGACCATCGAGGCGTCGTCGACCGCCGATCGTTTGCGCCGACACTGTCTGTTGGCGGCGCTGGTTGGCGAGCGCGATGAGTTGCGTCACGCGCTTGGCCGCACGCGCAAGATGCGCCCGTGGCAGCGGCGCGCATCGTGATTCACTAGGGAAAGATGAGAGGAGAGGGCCGATGAAAGCGGCCGATGTCATGCGATACCAGGTCCTGACCGTGAGCCCGGACACGACTGTCGCCGAAGCGGCGCGCCTGATGTTGCTCCACGGGATCAGCGGCCTGCCGGTCGTGAACCCTGCCGGCGCCGTCATCGGCATCGTTACCGAGGGCGACCTGCTGCGGCGGACCGAGATCGGCACGGAGAGGCATCATTCCCGCTGGCTGGAGTTCCTCCTCGGCCCGGGGCGCCTCGCCGGCGAATACGTCCACACGCACGGCCGCAAGGTCGAAGAGGTGATGACCCGCAAGGTGGTCGTGGTCGCCCGTGACGCGCCGCTCGAGGAGGTGGTCGGTCTCATGGAACGCCGCCGCGTCAAGCGTCTGCCGGTGGTGGAAGCGGGGCACCTGGTCGGTATCGTGAGCCGCGCGGATCTCCTGAAAGTGCTGGCCCAGCTCGCTCCGATGGCGCCGCCCGTTGCGGCATCCGACACGGAGATACGCACGCGCGTGCTCGCAGAGATCGACAAGAGCCCGTGGGCACTGCGCGGCTGCCTCGATGCCGCGGCAAAGGATGGCGTCGTCGAGCTGCGCGGCGTTATCGGAGACGAACGCCAGCGCGCGGCGTTACGCGTGGCCGCCGAGAACGTGCAGGGCGTCAAGAAAGTCATTGATCATCTCGTCTGGGTCGAGCCCCTTTCCGGCATGGCTGTCGAGCCGCCGGAAGATACGTCCGCCAACGCGGCCGATTGAGGCGCCTCCCGCAGCCGCGGCGGCGGCCGCCTCCGCCGGCATCGGTGAACACGTCGGGTACTGTGAAACCTTGATGAAGGGGTTGGAACGATGGCCTTGAAGTCGATTTTCGTTGCCACCAGCGGCGGCGCGGCGAGTGACGGAGCGATCGACATAGCCTGCCGGCTCGCGCTGCAGACGGGTGCGCATCTCGAAGCGTTTCACGCGATGGCGGACCCGGCCGACGTCATATCGATGGCGTCCGCCGGCTACGACATAGCGATTTCTAGCGAATGGATCGACCAACTGATCAAGGATGCCGACGAGGCCGCGGCGAAGGCCAGGGCCGCGTTCGCCGCGACCATCGAGCGCCACGGCCTGACCATGACCAAAACCGCGCCGGCCCAGCCGTCGGCGTCCTGGCGCGTCGAAACGGGATACGCGCCCATTCTGGTCGCGCGCCGCGCGCGCTTTTTCGATCTTACCGTGCTCGGTCGTTCCGAGCGCGTCGTCGAGCACCCGCACAGCGACACGATCGAGGAAGCCCTTATTCGCTCCGGCCGCCCGGTGCTGCTGGCGCCGGCGAAGGCGCCTGCGAGCATCGGCGAGACCATCGTCGTCGGCTGGAATGGATCCCCGGAAGCCGTCCACGCATTGACCGCGGCGCTCCCGCTCCTGGCCAAGGCGCGGACCGTTCATGTGATCACCGTCGACGATGTTCCCACAGATGATGGGCCGCCATTGCTCGATTATCTCGCGTCCCACGGCATCTCGGCCACCCATCATCGATCCCTGCCGGTCAAGGGCGTGGGGCCAGGCGAGCAGGTTCTTGCCGAAGCACGCGATGCCGGCGCCGATCTTCTGGTGATGGGCGGATATGGGCATCGGCCGTGGCGCGAGATCCTGTTCGGGGGCGCGACGCGGCAGGTAATCGGCATGAGCCTGCTGCCCGTCCTCCTCGCGCATTAGGGGCGGAGGTTTGCAGCATCACGCATTGACCGCTTCGCAGCGCATTGTCGTACGGCCTGGCTGTGTGATGGTCTGTGACGAAGGCGCCCCTTGCAACCATAGTAACAGGGCAACCGCCTCGATATCCGATTTGAGTTGTTCGACTCGCCGGCCCATTAACGATAAGATTCCTGTCGTACTTTCGAGATGCCGGCAGTTCGCTACGTAGTCCCGGCTTTCGCTTCACGCTGGTTCATCGGACTGCTGTGTCGATCGCTAAATCCGCTCCCAGATGCCCGTCTCGTTGTCGAGCCGGTCCAGCTCCACGCCCCTGAAATCGCCTTTCGAAACGATGCCGACGATCCTGCCGTCGTCGATCACCGGCAGGTGGCGATAGCCGCCGTCCTGCATCAGGCGCAGCGCCTCGATTGCTGTCGTCCCCGATGGCATGGTGTCGGGGTTGTGCGTCATGACGTCCTCGAGCGTGGTCACGTTGGGGGCCTTCCCCTCGGCCAGCGCGCGGCACACCGCGTCCCGCCCGGTGAAGATGCCGAGCAGCCGCCGCTCGTTTTCTGCCACCAATACGGCACCGACCCGCCGTTCGCGCATGCATTGGCAGGCGTACCTGATGGTCGCTGTCGGCGCCAGAATGAGAGGATTCTGATTTCTCACGATATCGGACATATGTCGCATGTCACCCTCGCTCATACGCGATTAGCCGCCGTATACGATGAATTGTCGGTGATGTCGGCCACCGTGCCCATGATCTGTATCAAGGGCGTTGCGGGGAGTCATGTGATGCTTTCGCCTCGGGAAATTTGCAAGGCTAGGGACGGGGAATGCCGATTTTTGCGGACCAATCATCTGCTAGATCGCCTGAAAAGCGATATCACCGCCGCGGGAGCGACGCTCTCCGGGCATTGATTCGCATCGAGGCGCTGTTCTGGACGGCGGCGGCCCGTGGTATCATCGCCGTGCCAGGTCGCTCGTGATGTTCTGGATTTGCCGCTTCGGGGCCCGTCAACGCCATGTCGGACAGCTCGCCGCAAAAGCAGTCGCGCAGCTACATCCTTCCCGTGCAGGACACGGAATTCCTCCTGCGGGACGAAATGCGCGATGTTCGCTTCGCGTTGGAATACGCCAAGGCGGAGCTGCTTCTGCGCGATTGGGGCATCCGTTCGAACTATCGTGATCTTCGGCAGCGCCCGCACGCCGTCGCCCGAGCAGGTCGCGGCCGCGACGGCTGCTGCCCGAACCGAGGAGGACCGCAAGCGGGCGGACCGTCTTAAGTCGCGGTCCGCCTATTACGAGGCTGCCCGCGAGTTTGCGCGGATGGCCTCGCAGCGCGGCGGCGCATTCGCGCCCCATCACCGCTGGCGCGACAACGTGATCGCAACGGGCGGCGGTCCCGGGATCATGGAGGCGGCCAATCGCGGCGCCCACGACATCGGCGCCCCCAGCATCGGATTCAACATCACCTTGCCGGCCGAGCAGGAACCCAATCCCTACACGACGCCCGAGCTCACCTTCCGCTTTCACTATTTCGCCATGCGGAAGATGCACTTGGCGATGCGGGCCAACGGCCTGGTGATTTTCCCGGGCGGCTTCGGCACGTTGGACGAGTTCTTCGAAATCCTGACCCTCGTTCAGACGCGCAAGGCGCCGGCCATTCCGATCGTGCTCTTTGGCGCAGCGTATTGGCGCCGGGTCATCAATTTCGACGTGCTTGCGGAAGAAGATATGATCGAAGCGAATGATCGTGCGCTTTTCGCATTCGCCGATACCGCCGAGGAGGCTTGGCACGTGTTAGTGGCACATGGCCTGACGGCGCACAGTCCCGCTTGACCCGGCCCGGGCGAAGCCGCCGTCCTGCCGCTATTCGTCGCGTCTTTCGCGGTCATACCGTTCCAGGTCTGCCTCGGCCTCAGCGAGGAGCTTCATCACGGTCTTTTTCTTCCTCTCGTCGAGTTCGGTTTCGAGCAGCCGTTTGAACCGCGTGATATTGAGGACAATGATTTCCCGTTCTTCCATGCGTCTTTACCCCTCGCAGTCCATGGCGCTGCGGCTGCCGCCTCCCTTCATGTCCATTCCCGCGCCGGCGGGCGCCAATCGATCGGGTTGCGCTAAATCAAAGCGCTCCCTGCCGGAGGATGCCAACCTATTGGCGGTGAAGGTCGAATGCTCTGACAAAAGTCAGATTTCAGGAGCCGGAGATGCCGCGCAGGAAAGGCGGGCCAGGACGTGTGACCGTCGGTCGGCATTCGATGGAAACGCGGCCGGAGCTACGGGCGCGGGCATTCTGTGCCAACATCGATGACCGTTCCCAGATTCACAATCTTCTCACGCCGGCGGAACAGGCGGAGCTGGCGCAGATCGCGACCGTCCTCGAATTCGGCGCGGCCGGCACGACGATCTACTCCGAAGAAGAGGATGCGCATTTCCTCTACGCGATCAGCAAGGGTCTGGTCCGGCTCACCCGCCACGAGGAGAATGGCGACCGGCAGGTTCTGGCCTTCATGTGGCCGGGGGATCTCTTTGGCCTCGCGGAACGCGGCCGCTACGTCAATTCCGCCGAAACCGTTACGGCGGCGACCGTGTATCGGTTTCCCTTG
This sequence comes from uncultured Alphaproteobacteria bacterium, assembly GCA_963832575.1. GTDB lineage: Bacteria > Pseudomonadota > Alphaproteobacteria > ATCC43930 > CGMCC-115725 > DATJLY01. Next base: position 868,996 of record CAWHUT010000002.1, on the reverse strand, counting down.
CAGAGGCTGCGCCGCCTCCTGCTCCGCGAGCCGCAGCTTCAGCTTCATGTCCTGCTCAAGGCGGCACACGCGCTCCGTGCGGCACAGCGCCAGATAATCGTGCTTGGCCAGCAGGATACCTACCGCCGACTGGCTTCGTTTCTGCTGGAATTCTCCCGGCACCACGAATTCTTCGACGAGGAAAGCCGCGTTCTCCACCTGCCGATGACCCGGTTCGACATGGCCGACTATCTCGGAATGTCGCCGGAGACCATGGCCCGGGCCTTCGCCCGGCTCGAGCGCTCAGCGCTGATAAGGCGGATTGCCCCGAGATCGGTGCAAATTCAAAGAGCACGGGAGTTGGCGCATCTTGCCAGCTACCGCGGAGGCAGTGAAGAAGGACCGCGACCGACGCCAGGCAGCCGGTGACGGGCGCGGCAATGATTTCCGGCCGTCTTCGAAGCGGCGGGGTTGCGAAACGCCCGTGGTGACAGCATCTTGGATGCATAGGAACCGGCTTCCCCGGTGAAAACATCAAAAGGCAGCTTGCCGATGGCCGCCGAGACGCCCAGCACCGCCGCCACCGCGCCGCTGCAGCGCGAGGCGGCGGCATCTTTCGCCGACAAGCGCCACTTCCTCGACGCCGTGACCAGGCTTCTGGGCGCGGGCTTCGACCGCGCCGACCTTTCCATCCTGGCCTCGCACGAATCGTTGGAAATTGCCGGCGATGTGCCGGGCTATCCGGACACACCCGATGAGACGCTGGCCGCGGGTCTTGCCGACGAGGTGCGGTTCCTGGTGCCGCTGACCATTGCAGGGGTGGTGTTCCTGTCGGGCGGGCCGATCGCGATGGCGCTTGCCGCGCTGGTCGCTGCTGGACTCGGTGGGGCCGCGCTCAAGGAACTGCTCGACCGCGTTGGCGCCAATCGCCACAGCGCCGATTTTGTCGCCGCGCTCGCGGCCGGTGCCGTAATTCTCTGGGTCAAGGCCGAGAACGACGCGCAGGCCAAAAGAGCGCTGGCCATCCTCGAAGATGCCGGCGGCAGTCATGTCCATCTGCAGATGCGGGCGGCAAGCTGACCTGGGCCGCGCCCGCCATCTGACCGTCCACGCTGGCGCGAACGGAAGGCCTGGAGGACGTATGATCAAGGACATCCTGGTGCATGTGGACGGGACCGAGGCCGGCCGGCGGCGAACGAGCTATGCCTTCGACCTGGCCCAACAGCATCACGCGCGCCTGACCGGTATGCACGTTAATGCGCCAATCGATGTTCCGCCGTATTACAAGCCAAGCAGGGTCGAGCAGGCGGCGACCGCGATGGAACAGCAATCTGTCCAGAATGCCGCAGCGTCCGAAGCCACGTTCAAGGCTGCGGCGGCGAAGCGTCCGACCGACGCTACCTGGCGGGCGGTCGATGGCGGTATGACGCGCGAGATCTGCAAGTTTGCCCGTTGGACCGACCTGGTCATCGTCGGGCAATATGAGCGGGAGGGAACGGCGGAGCATCATCCCCTCTCGCTGGCGGAAGACCTCGCCGTGGATTGCGGCCGACCGGTGCTGGTCGTTCCCGCACACATCGAGAGCGCCGTCCTGCGTCGCGCGCTGATCGCCTGGGACGGCAGCGCCAAAGTAGTCCGTGCGCTGCATGACGCCTTGCCCCTGTTGCGGCAGGCCAAGACGGCGGTGCAGATTGCGATCATCGACACCGAGGCGGAAGCCGGCGGCCTGCAGCCCCTGCGGGATCATCTGGGCCGTCATCAGATCGCAATCGAGGGCGACGTGCATCTGCATACGAGCGGCTCCACGGCGAGCGCGCTCGTCGATCGCCTGAAGCAGGGGCATTTCGATCTGCTGGTGATGGGGGCCTATAGCCACCCGGTCTGGCTCGAGTTCCTATTCGGCGGTACCACGCCCTCCACGCTCTTCAATGCTTCGTCGCCCGTGCTGGTCGCGCATTGATTGGGCGAAGCCGATCTGCTCAGGGGTGTGCGACCAGGGTGTAGAGCAGCGCCACGGCGGCCAGCGCCATGACGGCGAAAGTGAGCCAGACGAACGACCGGGAGATCAGGCCGCCCCGGTAGGCGCCGAGAATGCTTCTGTCGCCATTGATCCTGCCAAGCAAGAAGAGGAGTGGGACCGCGGCGAGGCCATTGAAGACGGCGGTGAACACGAGAGCTTTCATCGGGTCGATGCCGATGAAGTTCAGCAGCAACCCGATTCCCGTCGAGACGATGATGACGCCGTAGAAGCCGTGGCCTTCCGAAAAGCGCCGCGACAAGCCCTCCTTCCAGCCAAAGACTTCGGAGAGGGCGTAGGCGCCCGAGCCAGCCAGCACCGGGATGCCGAGAAGACCGAGGCCGATGACGCCGACCGCGAAGAGATCGCGTGCGATCTGGCCCGAATTATGGAAGGAGCGGACGAGCGGCTCCAACGCCTTGGCCGCGTCGGCCGCGGTGTTGATCGTGGTGATGCCGTGGCTGAACAGGACCGATCCGGTCGTGATGATGATAAACCACTGCGCCAGCTCGGCAAAGATCATTCCGATCGTGGTGTCGATCCGCATGTTACGAATGAAGTCGAGTGGCAGCTTGGGCTGGCCCTTCTCGTCGGCCGAGAGGCCGAGGACCAGTTCCTCTTCCACTTCCTCCGAGGCTTGCCAGAAGAACATGTAAGGCGAGATCGAGGTGCCGAAAACGCCGGTAATGATGAAGAGGAAGCTGAAGGTGATCTCGATATGGGGGATGATGGTGGCGCGCAGGATTGCGCCCCAGGGCTCGGCGATCATAAAGGTGGTCGCCGGATAGGAGAGCAGCGCCAGCGCCAGCCATTTGAGAACCTTGGCATAGGCTCGGTAGCTGACCAGCACCTCGAGGGTCACGACAAGGACGGTCGTCAGCACGGCATAGATCCAGAACGGGATTTCGACCATGAGCTGTGCGGCCGCAGCGACCGCCCCGATATCGGCCCCGATATTGATGGTGTTGGCGGCGACGACCAGCAGGACCGTCGAGATCAGGATGGATCGCGAATAATGATCCTTGATTACCCCGGCCAGCCCCTTGCCGGTCACCGAGCCGATACGGGCGCAGGCCTCCTGCACGGCGAGCAGAAGCGGAATCTGATAGAGCGCCGTCCAGAGCTGACCAAACCCGAATTGTGCGCCCGTTTGGGAATAGGTCGCGATGCCCGAGGGATCGTCGTCTGCGGCGCCGGTAATGAGACCGGGGCCCAGAATCTTCAACAACCGCAGCCAGCCCTGTTTTTTCAGAACGGCGCCGGGTTCGACCGGCGGGGGTGCCACCGCGGGCGATAGGTCATCGCTTTTGTTGGGAGACGTCCGCGGCATGCCCGTTTGCTTCCCCGCTCGAATTTATGCCCTCTGAATAGCACGGCCGGCATTGGATTGGTGCGCAGCCATGCGCAGGCGGTTTGAAGCCAATAGGGGCCGGCTGATTTGTCGTTTTCTTCTGCGCGACTTAAGCGCTTGTTGATTTGAGGTAGATCAAGGCCGTCCGTGAAATGTTGAGAGTTAAGTTCCCTCCCACAATGACTGGAGGAGCAGACAGCCGTGGCACCCCTCGCTTTGCTGATGATCCATCCCGCCGTGGCACGAGCAACTTTGACATCGCACTCGACAAGAACAGCCGCCCGACCTGGACCCGCGCCGATGGACGAACTCAATTCGTCTCACTAGCATCTTCAACTTCGACCCGCCGGCCATGCGCGCCCAGGTCTCGTTCTGACATGAGCGCGAACGCGATCGTACCGCGCTGGGAATGGCGCTGCTTTGCGCCATCCCTCGCGGCGCTTGCCGACAGGGCCGGCATGCCTGCCGACACGCCAGCACGCGACAGCGCCGAAACATATATTCTCGCGCTCGGCACGGCGGTGTCCGCGAACATCAAGATCCGGGGCAGGGCGCTCGACGTGAAACGCCTCAGGCAGACCGATGCGGACGGGCTTGAGCAATGGGAGCCGGTGCTGAACGCCTCGTTTCCTCTGAGTCGGAGCAACATGCAAGCGATCTTCGGCCCGCGGGCACTGCCGCGGGACCCCTATACCTTGGCCGAGCTTTTGTCATTCGTGGCCAGGGACCCGGCCCTTCGGGCCGTCGCCGTGAAGAAATCGCGCCGGGGCTTCACCTTCAGCGGCTGCATCGCGGAGATGGCGCAGGTCACGGTGGACAAGATCGTTCTGCAAAGCCTCTCGCTCGAGCACGAGGACCCCAAGCGCGTATTGGCAGCGCTCGGCACGCTCGGGCTCGACAGTCATGCCAACACGAACTACCCGCGGGGACTGATGCGCGCGCTCGGGCTCAAGCGCGACTAAGGCACAAGAGGAGACAATTCATGGCAACGGAAATCGAGCGAAAATATCTCGTCAAGACCGAGCTTTGGCGCCCCGCCGCGGCCGGCGTTCTCTATCGGCAGGGCTATCTCTCATCGGCGAAGGAGCGCGTGGTACGCGTCCGCATTGCCGGCCAAGAGGGGTTCCTCACGGTCAAGGGGCCGACGACCGGCATACGCCGGCTCGAGTTCGAGTATCCGGTTCCGCTCGCGGATGCGACGACGATGCTCGACGAGTTGTGCGAGCGGCCGATTGTCGAGAAGACGCGCCATCGCGAGAATTTCGGCGGCCGGGGCTGGGAGATCGACGTCTTCCACGGCGACAATGACGGCCTCGTTGTCGCCGAGGTCGAGATCCCGTCGGCCGACGCTCGCATCGAGCTGCCGCCCTGGGCGGGTGAGGAGGTCTCGGCCGATCCGCGCTATTTCAACAACAATCTTATCGCCAATCCGTACAAGATCTGGCGGCGCGGCCATGGTTGACCGAAAGCCGTATCATGCCGAAAACACGGCAGCCAACCTCCGCGCGTCGTCTAAGCGCTCGGCTGTGCTATGGGTTCGATCGTCGCCGCGACGTCTTGCGGTGCGTGGCGGAAGTGAGGCTGGCGCTGCAGGATCAGCAGGGCCACGCTTCCCAGCAGCATCGGTGTGCCGACGAGATAGCACAGAGAGCTCGGCGTCCAGTGCATCTGCAGCAGAATGCCGCCAAGCATCGGCGCAACGAGCGCGCCGGTCCGTCCGCCGAACGCATAGGCCGCGCCGACGCCGGTCGAGCGGACCGCCAGCGGATAGGAGTTGGTCGCCAGCGCCAGCAAGGCCGCGCCGCTGCTGCCAGCGATGCCGCCCATCGCCGTGATCGCGCACAGCAGGAGCCAGAATGGCGAATTGAGGGTGAGGCCGATCGCCCACATCGACAGCGCAATCAGCACGAAGGCCGGCACCAGCACGCGGTAGTAGCCGAGCCTGTCCACCGCGCGGCCAATCGCGAACGTCAGGACGATGCTGCCGATGTTCCAGAAGGCAAGCGAGGTGCCCAGCATCGTCGTCGAGCCGGTGGCGATCTTGATCAGGGTCGGGACCCACGACAGGAAGAAGATGAGGATGCCGTAATCGAGGAAGAACAGGATCCACAACAGGATCGTGCCCAAGGCGCGCCCCTCCTTGAAGAGGTGTTTCAACGGGACGCCCGGCAGCTTCTCCTCCAACGTGTAGAGCTCGGCGTTGGCCGGAACCGAGGCTGATATCCGCCGGGCGATCTTGCGCATCTTCTCTTGCCCGCCGCCGCGCGTGCCGAGGAAGGCGAGCAATTCGGGCATGGCGACCGCGAGCAGGATGGCGAACGCGATCGGCATCGTGCCGGCGACGATGAACAGCGACGGCCAACCGTAGTGCGGCAGGAGCGCCACGGCGCTGAACCCGGCAATCATCCCGCCGACCGGTACGCTCGCCCAGATCCAGGTCGGGATCGACGCCTTCAGACGCTTTGGCGCATATTCGGCGCCAAACGCCAGGGCGGCCGGACCGATGCTGCCGAGGCCAAGCCCGGCCAGGACGCGCAGCACAATGAGTTCCGGCACGGTCGTGGCAAACGCGGTCAGGAGCGAGAAGATGCCGAAGATCATGCACGAGGCGACCATGAGCCATTTGCGCCCGATGCGATCCGCGATGGGCGCCAGCAGCAGGGCGCCGAGTATGACGCCGACCTGGCCCGCGGTGATGATGACGCCGAGCGTCGTCGGCTGGAGCTTCAGCGTTTCCCGGATGCCGGACGCCGCGACCCCGATGACCTGGAGATCGTAGCCGTCGACCATCATGGCGAGAAAGCACAGCAGGAAGATGCCGATCTGGTAATTGCCGAAGCGGTTCTCGTCGATGAGAACGCGCGTGTCGATGCGCAGCGCCATGGTTATCCTCCCAGTTTCCTCGATCGCGTCGTTCTCGACGTCGTTCTCAGTAGGATTTCACCTTTCGTCCCGCCCGACAAGCACCGAAGGGAGACCATGACGCGTTCGGTGGCCGCAGCGCTCCGCGCGGTCCAGCGATGGACGCGTTGAGACCTACCGCTCCGCCGGCGAGCGGCAGTATCGCGAGCGTCCGCTTGCGCTCCCCGGCCGAGTCGTGGCGCTATACTCTCGCGTCGCCGTCGAGCGGCACCCTTTTGAAGGTGCTCCTGGCAGCGGCTTCGGGTGGGAGGATCTATGAAACGCAGCGACAGCCGGATTCTGACAACTCATGTCGGCAGCCTGCCAAACGCCGCGCCGGTCGACCGCGCCGCGGGCGACTATGAGGCGCGGCTGCGGGCTTCGGTAAGGGAAGTCGTGGCGCACCAGCGCGCCGTCGGCATCGATATCGTCAACGAGGGCGAATACACCAAGGGCGGAAACTGGTTGGCCTATCTCGACGAGCGGTTCGGCGGCTTCGAGGTGCAGCCGGACGCGGATGGTGCCGCGGTCATGTGGCAAGGCCGCGATCGCGAGGAGTTCGCCGAGTTCTATCGCTATGCCAACGAGAAAGGGACGCTGTTCTATCAACCGGCCCCGCCGCCGTCCGCCCCGCAGCGCCGTCCGGTCTGGGCCTGTACCGGCCCCATCACCTATCGCGCGCAAGCCGATTTGAAACGCGAGATCGACATGCTGACGCCCGAGATGGCATCAGGCGAGGCGTTCCTCACCAGCACCGCGCCCGCGAGCCTCGAGCCTTACCGCAGCAACCGATTCTACAAATCCGAGGACGAATTTCTCGAAGCCCTCGGCGAGGCCCTGCGCGAGGAATACGAGACGATCGTGGCGTCGGGTCTCGTTCTCCAGATCGACGATGCCTGGCTTCCCGCCCTGTGGGACCGGATCGGCATCGCGATGGGGCTCGACGCGTTCCGCCGGCGCTGCATCCGCCGCGTCGATGCGCTGAACCACGCGCTGCGCAACGTGAAGCCGGACCGCGTGCGCTATCACTTGTGCTGGGGGAGCTGGCACGGGCCGCATGCCCATGACATCGAGATGAAGGACTTCGTCGACATCATGCTGCGCGTCAATGCCGGCGCTTATTCCTTCGAGGCTGCGAACGCGCGCCACGAACATGAATACGAAGTCTGGGAAAGCGTGAAACTGCCGCCGGGCAAGATCATCATCCCCGGCGTCATCACCCATTCGACCGACGTGGTGGAGCATCCCCGCCTGGTGGCGCAGCGGATCGAGCGTTTCGCGCGGCTCGTGGGCCGCGAGAACGTGATCGCCGGCACGGATTGCGGATTCGGCGGCCGGTCCCATCCCCAGATCGCCTGGGCCAAGCTCAAATCGCTCGGCGAGGGCGCCGCCATCGCCAGCACAGCCCTTTTCGGCCGGTGATGATCGCGCAGCAGATCCTGAACGGATTGGTCGTCGGCGCGGTCTATTCGCTGTTCGCGTTGGGCTTCACGCTGGTCTATGGCGTGCAGAAGATTCTCAATCTTGCCCATGGCGGCGTCTTCATGTGGGGGGCGTTCATCGGGCTCTTCGTCGTGACGAAGCTCGGACTGCCGCTTTGGGCCGCGCTTGTCGTGGCGATGGCGGGCGCGGGACTGATCGGCGTGGCACTGGAGTTCGTGGCGTTTCGCCATCTGCGGCGGCGCAAGGGCGACGATCTCAGCACGCTCGTCTCGAGCATCGGCGCCAACCTGATCCTCGTCAACCTCGCGCAGCAGGCGACGAACTCGCAGATCCAGAGCTTCCCGTTCGGCACCTTTCCGATCCGCATCTTTCGCGTGGCGGGGCTCGCGGTATCGCTGCAGGCGATCGTGATCCTCGTCTGTGTCGCGCTGCTCGTCGCCGGGTTGATGCTCTATCTCTTCCGCACCCGGTTCGGGGCCGAGGTGCGCGCGGTTGCGGTGAACCCGCGCACGGCCGTGTTTCTGGGGATCGCGCCCGAAGCCGTGTTCATGCAGACTTTCTTCATCGCCGGCGCCATGGCGGGCGCCGCGGGGGTCATTCTCGGCATCGCCTTCAACTCGGTGAGTTACGACATGGGCGAGCCGATGATGCTGCGCGCCTTCGTGATCATCGTCCTTGGCGGGTTCGGCAGCGTGATCGGGGCGGTTGTGGCGGGGCTTCTTCTCGGCGTCGTGGAGGCGCTGTCGGTGGCGCTGTGGTCCTCCTCGCTCAGCGATGCCATCATGTTCGGCGTTCTCATCCTGCTGCTGCTGGCGAAACCGACCGGGCTTTTCCACGGCTTCGACACCGAGGCGCGGCGGGCCTGAGCGGCGATGGACATCCTCGTCGCCTATCAACCCTATCTCGATGCGATCTGCATCGGCAGCGGCTATGCGCTGAGCCAGTTCGTGGCCTTGCGCGCCGGCCTTTTCTCGCTGGGCTCCGCCGGGTTCGGCTCGATCGGCGCCTACGCCGCGGCGATCGCGCTCGTGCGCCATGGCATGCCGCTGGGCGTGGCGCTGCTCTTGGGCACCGGCACGGCGCTCTTGTGCGGCCTCTTCCTGTCGCTGCCGCTCGCGCGCCTGCGGGGGCATTTCCAGGCCGTCGCCACCGTCGCCTTCGTCGAGATCGTCGTCTCGCTCGCGCTCTATTTCGACAAGGTCACCGGGGGCCCGAGCGGGATCAACGGCATTCCCAAGCTCGTCGGCTCGGGCGCACTCGTGCTGTTCGTCGCTTGTGTACTGATCCTGCTCTCGGTCGTCGAGCGGACCGGGATCGGCCGCGCGTTCGGCGCCATCCGTCAGGACGATCTCGTCGCGCGCTCGCTCGGGATTTCGGTCGCGCGCTACCATGCGCTCGCGTTCGCCTTGAGCGCCGCAATCGCGGGCCTTACGGGCACGCTCGCCGCCTTCAACACCTACACGATTGAGCCGCAGGAATTCGGCTTCCCGCTGCTGACCGCCGCCTTGGGCGCGGTCATCCTCGGCGGACGCAGCTCCGTCTTCGGGCCGGTCGTCGGCACAGCGATCTTCGTGATGCTGCCCGAACTGGCACGGCCTTTGTCGGAAAATCGCTTCTTGCTGGACGGCGTGCTGATCATCGCGACGATCAGTTTCGTGCCGCTTGGCATCGTCGACAGCCTGGCGCGGCAGCGTGTCGTCGCACGCGAACGCCGCGCGAGGGCGCAACCGTCGTGAGCGAGATCAGTCTCACGGGCGTCAGTAAATCTTTCGGCGGCGTCACCGCCGTACGAAACCTGTCGCTGACGATCGCGTCGGGGCGGGTAACCGGACTCATCGGCCCCAATGGCGCCGGCAAGACCACCGTCGTCAACGTGATCACCGGCGCCGTCAGCGCGAGCGGGGGTTCGATCTCCGTCGCGGGGCAGGACATCACCCAGGCGCGTCCGGAGGCGATCGCGCGCCACGGCATCGCCCGCACGTTTCAGAATATCCGCCTGCTGCACGATGCCACGGTGCTGGACAACGTGATCGTCGGATTTCACCGCCACGAGGAAACCTCGCTCGCCGCCAATCTTTTCGGCCTGCCTTCGGCGTGGCGCGAACGGGCGCGTTTCCGCGCCCGCGCGCAGGCGCTTCTCGAGCGGTTCGGCATGGCGGGATATGCGTCGGCACGGGCCGATTCGCTCTCCTACGGCCACCAGCGGCGGGTCGAGATGATGCGGGCGGTCGCGACCGGACCCGATTTCCTGCTGCTGGATGAGCCGGTCGCCGGCATGAACGAGGTCGAGGCCGGTGAGATCGGCCGGATTCTCAGAACCCTCGTCGCCGACGGCATCGGCGTTCTGCTGATCGAGCATAATGTCGGCTTCGTCATCGATTTGTGCGAGACGGTCTGCGTCATGAACATGGGCCAAATCATCGCTCACGGGACCGCCGACGAGGTGACGCGCGATCCGGCGGTGATCGAAGCCTATCTCGGCAGCTGAGATCATGCTCGATATCGTCGACGTCACCACGACCTACGATGGCATCGTCGCCGTGCGGAACGCGAGCCTTTCGGTGCGTCAGGGGCAGACCGTGTCCCTCATCGGGTCGAACGGAGCCGGGAAATCGACGCTTCTCAACACCGTGAGCGGCGTGCTTCGGCCGGCGGGCGGACGCATCCTGTTCGAGGGCGACGATATCGTCCGGCTGGCGCCGCATTTGATCTCGCGACGCGGGCTGCTCCATGTTCCCGAGGGCCGGCAAGTGCTGGGGCCGCTGTCGGTGCGCGAGAATTTGCTGCTTGGCCGGCTCGCGGCGCGCGGACGCGAAGCGGCGCCGGGCGGGGGCGATCTCGACCGCGTCTTCGCGCTCTTTCCCATCCTGCGCGAACGACAAAGCCTTGCCGCCGGACAGTTGAGCGGCGGCGAGCAGCAGATGCTGGCGCTGGGCCGCGCGCTGATGGGCCGCCCCAAGCTCCTGCTCCTGGACGAGCCGAGCCTCGGCCTCGCCCCCACCCTCGTCGCGCAGGTGTTCGCGACGCTCGCGCTGCTGCGCCAGGATGGCATCACCATCCTTCTCGTGGAGCAGAACGCGCGGCGCGCACTCGAATTCACCGACTATACTTATGTCATCGAGCATGGTCAGATCGTGTGCGAAGGCGCGAGCGCGGCGCTGCGCGACGATCCCACGATGATCGCCCACTATCTCGGTACCGCGCGTGCGAAAGCGCAGGCGCCGGCATGAATGAACGGGGGAGGAAGAGTATGTCGAAAGGAATCGCGGTTTGCGCGGCGGCCGCCGCCGTGGCGGCGCTGTCCATCTCCGCCGCGCGCGCGGACGAGGTTACGCTCGGCGCCGAGGTCGCCCTGACCGGACCGATGGCGTCGTTCATCGGGCCGAACATGCGGGCCGCCTTCGAGGTGGCGGTCGACCGCATCAACAGCCAGAAACTCGCCGGCAACAATACGGTGAAGCTCCTCGTCGAGGACGTGGCAAGCGACAAGTCGCAGGTGATCGCCGTCACCACCAAGCTGGCAACGGTCAACAAGGTGATGGCGATCCTGGGCCCCGCGACCACCGTGCTGGGCGCCGCCGCGGCGCCTGTCGCCAACAGTCTGGCGACGCCGATCGTCGCCATCGCCTACAGCACGGACATCGTCAAGGACAACCCGTGGGCCTATCGCGCCTATATGCAGGCGGGCGCGTCGTCGAAGGCGATCGCGGATTTCGCGCTGAACCATCTCAAGGTGAAATCCGCCGTGCTGGTCTTTGACCGCGGCAATGACGCCTCGAAGGTCATCGACGACGATCTGAAGGCGCGCCTCACCGCCGGCGGCGTGAAGGTCCTGGCCGCCGAGGGTGTGCAGCAAGGCGATACCAATTTCGGGCCGCTCGCGACCAAGATCGTGGGGCTCAATCCAGCCATGCTATTTCTGGCGACGACGCCCGAGATCGGCGCCAATGTCGTGGTGCAGTCGCGCCAGGCGGGGCTCGCGCCCGAGACCACGCTCATCGGCATCGGCAATCTCGCCTCGCCGGCCTATCTCCACACCGGCGGGCAGGCCGTCTGGGGGACCTACTACACGTCGGATTACTCCGTCGGGCTGCCGACCGACGAGAACAAGGCCTTCGTCGCCGCCTATCAGGAAAAAATGCATGTAGAGCCCGACGTGTTCGCCGCCGGCGCCTATGCCGCGGCGATGATCGTCGCGCGCGCCGTCAAGGAGGCGGGCGACCATCCTGACCGGGCGAAGGTCCGTGACGCCATCGCCCGGACGACCGACGCACCCACTGTGCTGGGCACCGGCAAACTGACGATCGGCCCGGACCACGAGACGATTTATGATCTCGCCATGCTCCGGCTGGTCAAGGGTGAGAACGAACTCGTGAAATAGCAACCGACGGAGGCGCCTCACGAAACGCGGCACCGACCGAAGGCGCTAGCCTCCGCTACACGCCCCTGCTACACGGCGGCCCTTGGCAGACAGGCCCGTCCTGGTTCTCTGCAGTTTCCCGCTTCCGTGGAGCGCCCTCTCGGCTCCGCCAATTCATTCCGGGCGTGGTCTTAGAGGCTGTGAACCTTGGCGCGCTTGGCCGTCGTGAATTCCTGCGCGAGATAATTGGCGATCGTCTCGCGCGCGAGCCCGCTGTCGCCGGAGAACTGGTTCGGGAACAGCGAATGCACGCGGACGCGTACCAGTTCGATGTTCTGCTTGCGCGAAAGATCGTTCGGCAGTTTGCCCTCGGCGACGAGCGATCGGATCGCCGCGATGATGGGCCCTTGTGAGGAAGGTCTTCCGACCCGGCTAGGTCTGGGCATCGTCTGTTCGTAAAACGTGGCAATGGGTTTCATGTGCGGCTGACTGCCTCTAGGTGACGTGCATAGCAGCGCGACATCCACCTTCACGCAATCCATGTGCCAAACCGACAACCTATTGATTTGCCAATGATTAACCTCTACCCGTCCGGACGAGTGTAAAAGATGCCGTCAGCCTGCCAGGGTTAAGGCCGGGGCGCGGGCCGCCCGGACCCCGGCTCGGGCGGGGCCGCCGCCGCCGCGCGCTGGTGAATTATCAATTGTCAATGCTTCGAATTTAGCATTCGCGCAGTCGGATCGTGACGAGGCCATGGGATCGTTGTTCGACGTCTACGGCACGCTGGCACGGTCGGGGCTGTTCGATCCGGAATTTTATTGCGCGCGCAATCCAGCGGCCGCCGCCTCCAACCTCGATCCCCTCGTTCACTACATCGAGCACGGCGCACGCGAGGGGTGCATTCCGCATCCCGGGTTCGATCCGTCCTATTATCTCGAGCAATGCGCGCGCGCGCGGCGAGAGGCCGGCCAATCCGCTGCTGCACTATCTCACTGTCGGCGCCGCGCGTGGGCTCGAGCGCGTGCGCGCACCCTCCGGCGGCGCGTCCGCGGTCGACACCGAGCGCTTGCTCTTCATCGATGCGCCGAAATTGACGGAGGCGGCGGACCCGGTCGAGGTCGGCGGCAGCCTGGCGATCGTCGGCTGGGCCTTGGCGCGAAGCGGCGTCGCCTCCATCGGCATCGCGCTCGACGACGTGCCCGTGCTTGCGGCGCAGTATGGCATCGCCCGCGGCGACGTGGCGGCGGCCTATCCCGACTGGAATGGCGCCGCCTATAGCGGCTTCGCCGCTTCCATCCCGGCTCGCGTCATGGCGCCGGGTCCCCATACCGTCGGCGTCACCGTGCTGGACAAGGGCGGCGCCAGCGCGACGGTCGCGTTCGGCATCGCCGTGGCCGAGAGTGCCGAGGGCGCCGGGCCGGGGCTGCTGCGGCAGAAGATGACCGAGGCGGAGGTCGACCTCCAGCGGCGGATCCTCACGGGCCTCGACTGGGACCCGCTCTTCTGCGTCGTGGTCGTCGCCGATGCCGGCGCTCCCGGCGCGCGCATCGATGCCACGCTCGCATCGCTGCGGCGCCAGGTCTATGAGCGTTGGCAGGTCGTGATCGTGACGCGCGCCGACGCGCGTGGCCTCAGCCGCCGCGTGCGCGACGGCTTCGACGACATCGCCGGGCGCGTGCGGATCGTGACGCGGCCGACTGGCACCCCGCTTGGTGCGCGCGCCAAGAAGCGCGACCCGGTGCTGATCACGGTTCTGCGCGCGGGCGATCGGCTCGGCTGTGACGCGCTGATGGAATTCGCCGTTGCCTCGGGCCTCGAGCGCGAGGCGGACTTCTTCTATGGCGATGAGCGCCGCCGCGGGCCTGGCGGGCCGGTCGCCGCGTTCTTCAAGCCCGACTGGTCGCCCGACCTGCTGTTGGCGACGAATTACGTCGGTCGGTGCTGGTGCGCGCGCGCCGCCCTGGTCGCGCGCGCCGGCGTCACGCTTGCGTCGCTGCAGGGGCGCGGGGATTACGACGCCGTGCTGCGCTGCACCGAGCACGCGCGGGCGATCCGCCGCGTCGGCACGGTCCTGCACGAACGGGCGCCGGGCGGCGACCGCCCCGCGCAGGAGCGCAAGGCGCTCGGCGCTGCACTCAAGCGGCGCGGCATCGACGCCAAGGTCGCTCCCGGCCGGCTTCCCGGCACCCATCGCGTACGCCGCGCGGTGGCGGCCGACGACGTCGTCTCGATCATCATGCCCGTGCGCGCCGCATCGAATGCGCTGAGGACGAGGCTGGGATCGCTGCGGGCGATCACGTCCTACCGCGCCTTCGAGATCATCTGCATCGGCCAGGCGGGCGACACGGAGGGGCTGGCAGCGGCGTGCGATCGGGTGATCGCGGCGTCCGGGCCGTTCGAGCGCTGGCGCCTCGCCACTCTTGGCGCGCGCGCGGCGCGGGGCCGGCATCTCCTGTTCCTCGACAACGCCATCGAGGTCATCGATCCGGCGTGGCTCGAGGCGCTGCTGGAGCACAGCCAGCAGGGGCACATGGGCGCGGTCGGGCCGATGCTGCTGCGTCCCGACCGGACCATCGCCAGCGCCGGCATCTTCCTCGCCGGGCCGGCCGGCATGCGCCATGCCGGGCGCTCGCGTCCGGAGCAGGACCCCGGCTATTTCGGCCTGACCCAGGTCGAGCGCAACGTCATCGCCGTCGCCGGCGCCTGTCTTATGACGCGGCGCGACACGTTTGCAGCCTCGGGCGGTTTCGACGCGCGCCAGGCCGGCGCCAACGCCGACCTCGATTACTGCTTGAAGCTGTGGCAGCGCGGGCTCAGCAGCGTGTACACGCCGCACGCGCGACTTGTCTGCCACGGCGACGATGTGCCGGCCGCGCGCGAGGATGCCGGCGCCGTCGCCACGCGCTGGCGCGGGGTCTTTCTCGACGGCGACCCGTTCTTCCATCCGCGCCTGTCGCAGGCCTTGGGCAAGGTCGTGCCCGAGCGCGAGCCGGTGGAGCGCGTCGCATCGGGCCACCCGCTGTTCGCCAAAGATGCGATCAAGCGCATCCTGGCGGTGAAGCTCGACCATCTCGGCGATTGCGTCACCGCGCTGCCGGCGCTGCGCCGGCTCAAGCGGCATTTCCCGGCCGCGCGCCTCAGCGTGCTATCGGGCCCCTGGGCGAAAGACGTGTGGGCGCTGGAGCCGTCTATCGACGCGGTGATCGACTTCGAATTCTACTTCGCCCGGTCGGGCCGGGGCGCGCGGGCGGTGTCGGACAAGGATCTCGCCGCGCTGGAACGGCGCCTGGCGCCCTCCCGCTTCGATCTCGCGGTCGATCTCCGCAAGATCCCGGACACCCGTCCCATCCTGCAGCGCACCGGCGCCCGCATCCTGGCCGGGTTCGACCATGGCGGCCGGTTCCCGTGGCTCGACGTGGCCCTCGAATGGGACGCCGATCCGCCGCTGGTGCCCAAGCGGCAGCAGATCGGCGACGATTTCGTCAACCTCGTCGATGCCATCGCGGCCGCCGGCGAGCCTGATCGCCAGGTGATCGCACCGCGCGTCCGGCCGGCGCTGACGCTTCCCGCCGGGACCGCCCGCCGCCTCTTTGCCAGACCCGTGGTCTGCGTCCACCCGGCGGCGGGGAATGCGCTGCGGCAATGGCCGCCGACGCAATTCGCGGCCCTCATCGATCTCTTGGTCGAGCGCCGCTCGGTCAACGTCGCCCTTATCGGGCGTCAGGACGAGCAGGCGATCGCGCAGGCCGTTGTCGCCGGCGTTGAACGGCGCGACGCGGTCTTCGCACTGTTGGGCAAGATCACGATGCCGGAGCTGCCCGCGTTTCTGTCGCGCTGCGTTCTGTTTGTCGGCAACAATAGCGGACCCAAGCATCTTGCCGCCGGCCTGGGCGTGCCGACGGTGGCGATCCATTCCGGCGTGGTCGACACTGTCGAGTGGGGGCCGCTGGGGCCCAATGCCATCGCTGTGCGGCGCGACATGGCGTGCGCCCCGTGCTATCTGCAGACGGCGCAGGATTGCCCGCGCGGCCTCGCCTGCCTTACGGGCATCGGCGCGGGCGAGGTCTATCGCACGTGCGAACGGATGCTGGCGATCAAGCCTGCAACGAGGCGGCCGCGGCCCCCTCTTAAGCGGCGCTTAACCGAGGCGATGTACCCATGACGCTGGCGCCACGGCGGCTCCCGCGATCGGGACCGATCCGCAATCGAGGGGCATCACCCGTCTTGCATCATGCCTTTCTCGTCCGTGAAGGTCGGCTTTCCTGGCTGCGATCTTGCGTCTTTTCGGAGAATGCAGCATAATGCAGTTAACCTTTGATTTACCGGTAATATTGGATCGGCTCGGGGGGCCGTGCCGGGGACCGGTTGCGTCACAGATTTTCAGCACAAAGAAGGCATCGACCGGGAGCAGATATGCCCAAAGCTTGGCCGTACGAACAAGCCTGCATCGTGGCAGGGGAACTCTACGGGAATCTGCTGGCACGGAATAGCGATGAGGCCGGCTACAAGTTCAATGTCAATCAGCTCGTGCGCGGCTATGAGACCGTTCGCGGCATCGTCGTCCGCTTCTGCGCATCGGAAGAGTTTCGCGAGAAGTACGTCATGAATCAGACACCCAACGAGCTTGCGCGGCGGCTATTGTTGCGATTTGCAATGAACAAGCGCCCCTCTCCGGAAGAGATCAAACTGGTCGCGATCGCGCTCCTGGAGCGCGACTGGCGCCGGGTGATCGAGGAAATCATCATGGGCGACGGCTATGCCGAGGCCTATGGCGAGGACCGCGTGCCGCTCTGGGCATAAGGTAGAGAGTGCGCGACGTGGCAGAAAATCGAAGAAAAACGGCCGCGCTTGCAAGGAATGCCAAGAAGTCCCTCCCTGAACCGGTGCGAAGCGGCCCTCCTGTGCGCCTCAACGGCAGTCCTGGCGCGACGGCGCGCCATGCCAGTGCGGCTGCCTCCGTTGAAGGCGGCCTGATCTCGCTCACCGGCGAGGGCGTTCTCGGCTGGGCGTGGGATCCAGCCAATCCGTCCCAGCCCGTGACGGCGGTCATCACCAGCGGCGATGTCGTTCTCGGCAGCGGCGTTGCCGATCTTTACGATCATGATCTCGTGCGCAATCACGTCGGCCCGGGCATTCCCGGCTTTCTCATCAAGCCGACCAAGGCGTTCACGGGTGAGCCCCCGATCGCGCTGACGCTCAAGGACGAGGCAGGCCGCACCCTCGGCGCGCCGCTTGTCGTCGACGATCCGGCGCGGCTGGAGCCGTTGTCGCTCGAGGTCGAACGCGGCGTCTTCGAGGGCTATGTCGACCAGTTCCGCGACGGCCTGTTGATCGGCTGGGCGTGGAGCCCATCCTCGCCCGACCGTCCCGTGGTGGTCGAGCTCTACGAGGGCGAGGACCGCATCGACCGCACCGTCGCGTCGCTCTATCGCGAGGATCTGGCGGCCGCGGGCAAGCGCGACGGACATTGCGGCTTTCGTCTCGAATTGCCGGTGGCGATGCTCGACGACCGTCTGCATCGGCTCGAGGTCAAGGTCGCCAACAGCCGCTACAATCTGCCGGGCGGCTCGGTCTCCTTCGGCCCGCTCGCGGCGGCGGCGCTGATCAAGGAAGTCGTGGCCCTGCGCGCGGAGGTGGCGCGTCTGGCCAAGCTCGTCGAGCGCATCGCCTCACCCCAGGGCGAGGTGCAGACCACTCTCGTTCGCACCTTGTCGGAGCGCATCGCCGCCTTGGCGGAAGTCCAACGCGAAACCGTCGAGCGCGAGCTCGACGCGCTTCGTGCCTTCGCCTTTGGCGGCGGTGTCGCCGCGCCCGCGCCGGAGGCCGCGGCACGGCCAGGCGTCAAGACGGGGAGCGATGCCGGAGGGCAGCGGCGCAAGGCCCATTCCTCGCCATGAGGCAGGCGCCGGCCGGCACGGACCTCGTCATCTTCACGCCGCTGCCGCCGAAACCGAACGGCATCGCCGATTATGCCTTCGAGCTGCTGACCGGGCTGGCGCGCGAGTTCGCCTGTACCGTGGTCGTCGCCGACGAGCAGGGCGAGGCCTTGGCGCCGCCGGGCGTCGCGGTCATCACCGCGGCCGAATACGTCATGCGGGCCGGGCGGCTTGCGGGGAAGCTGCATCGTTTATCAGGTCGGGAACAATCCCGACCACACCTACATGCTGCCGTTCATGGCGGAGCGCCCGGGCGTCGTGGTACTGCACGATCCGTCGCTGCATCATCTGCTCGACCGCGTGTCCGTGAGCGTCGACGATTTCTCGCGCTATGCCGATGCGCTCGAGGCCGAGCATGGCATCGCTGGACGGCGGCTGGGCGAGCAGTTCCGCGCCTTTCGTCTGCGCGAGCGCCGCATGTTCTTCGACATGCCGATGATCCGCGGCATCGCCGCCCCATCGCGGGGCGTCATCGTGCATTCGCGCTACGCCGCGGTGAAGGTGCTGGCGCGCGCCCCGCACACGCCGGTCACGGTCGTCCCGCATCAATACAGCCCGCCACGGCCCGAGACGCTGGAGGATCCCGCCGCCATCCGGCGCGCGCTGGGCGTCGGCGAGGACGAGCTCCTGTTCATGTCGCTGGGCTTCGTGACGCGGGCCAAGCGCATCGATTCTGCGCTTCATGCGCTCGACATCGTGCGCGACCGGCTGCCGTCGTTCAAATACGTGATAGCCGGCGAGTTCAGCGAGCAGGAGATCGACCTCAAGTCGCTGGCGGCGGCGTTCGGCCTCAAGGACAACGTGATCACGCTGGGCTACGTCGAAGAGCATAAGTTCTTCTCGCTCATCCGCGCTGCGGACGTGGTCATCAACCTGCGCTATCCGGTGGCGGGCGAGACGTCGGGAACGCTGATCCGCGCGCTCGGGGCGGGCGGCTGCCTGGTGGTGGTGGATCGCGGTCCCTTTGCCGAGATTCCCGAAGGCGCGGCCGTGCGCGTCGCCTGGGGCGCTGATTTCGAGGCGCGACTGGGGCAGGCGCTGTTGCAGCTGGCGCTCGACCGCGGCCTGCGCCGGCGCATCGGCGACAAGGCGCGGGATTTCATCGAGCGCAACCATCGCCTCGACATTACCGTCGCCGGCTACAAGAAGGCCATCGCCGCGGCGCAGGCGATCGCGCCGCCGCAATGGGCGACGACGGCGCCACGCGAATTCCTGCCGCCGCATCGCCTCGCCGACGTGGTTCGCGCGGCCCGGGCGGCAGGCGCCACGCCGGCGCTGCCGCTGTGGTTCGAGGTCGGCGCGGTTCCCGTGTGCGGCAGCGTTGCGCCGCGGATGCTGGTAGTCGGCGGCGATGGGTCTGATGCGGCGCTGTTGCAGCTTCTGGGCCACGCGCGCGATGCCGCGTGCACAAGCCACGTCGCCGCGATCGATACGGACGATCTTGCCGCGCCGTTGTGGCGCACCGCCGATCTCGCCATCGTCCACTGGGACGAGGCGATGGCCGGGCGCGATCCCAGCGTGGCGCTCGCGTGGCTCAACCGCCATCTCGCCTTCGGCGGCACGATGGTGTGGAGTGCGGCGACGACGAACGACACCACGCGTCGCGGCGGGCAGCGCGCCGCCGCGGCGCCGCTCTTTGAAGCCTATGGCTTCCGCATCGAGGCGGCCTTTACCGGAAGTCCGGCGCAAATCGATGATCCGCCGGAGGACAGCGGCATGGGCCTCGTCGAGGAGCGCTGCTGGCGCGCCGTCAAGGTGAGCGAGACATTCGCCGATCCCGCTTTCGCGCTGGAGATGCGGACGGCATCCGCAGCGCCCGTCGCAGCGGGGCCGGCGCCATGACGCCGCTTGGCGTTCTCTACGCGCTGTTGAGCCTGCAGCGCGGCGGCGGCCCGACGAGCTGGGAAGCCTGCAGCACGCTCCTGGGCTGGATGGCGGCCGGGAGCGACGTGATCGCCGCGACGCAGCCGGGGTCCTATCTCGAGCGCCGGCTGGGGGAGACGGTGGCGCCGGACCGGCTGTTCCTCCATCCGGTTTACCCGCACGCCGATGGCGACTGGCCCGGGCTCGCACCGCAGCGGCCGCACGATCCCACAGTTGCGCTGGGCGCGGCCGATCGCGACTTGGCGCCCTCGCCGCTGCCGTGGCCCGCCGTGGCCGCGTCTGCACGGGCAAGAATTCGCACGATCGATACGCTCTACAGCACGTCCCACCGGCCCGGACTTATCGTGATCGAGGATGCCGCGGCGGCGCGCGAGATTCTTGCCGGCGCCGGCCATGCGCTGCGCCACGACCCGATCATCCTGATCTGCCTGGCGTCATGCCCCGTGGAAGAGCGCGGGGCGCGGTGGGAGGAATGCGTCGCCGGTCTCGATGGCACCTCGTATGAATGGTTCGACGGGCTGCTCTTGGCCTGCGCGACGGCGGAGCGGCGCCGCGAAGCCGTCATGACCTGCGCCAATGCCGTCGTCTGTGCGCTGCCGCGTGCCTTGGCCCAGGTGCGGCTGGCGCACGGCTTGGCCGCGCCGGAGACGCTCGAGGAACAGAGCGTCGCCGCCATGGCCTGGAACGACTGGGCCGGGCATGTTCCCACCGATGCGGCGCGGCGCGCGGAACTCGCGCTTGCCTTCGACGATTCTCTGCCCGCCCAGGGGCTGCATCGGGCGGAGACCGACGGCGCCGGAAATTGGTGGCGATGGAGCGGCCCTTCGGCGCACGCGCGGTTCGTTCTGCCGCTGCCGGCCGCCGGGCGCTGGTTCCTGCGGCTGGAAGTGTTCGACTGGGGCGTTGCGGCCGAGGACGCGGGCTTGCGTGTCTTCGTTCAGGGCACGCCGGTGCGCTGCGACATTCGCGGCCCCAGCGGCGCCCGCTTCGGCCCGATCGACATTGCGCGCCAGGATGCGGCGTCCGTCCTCACCGTCGATCTCGTCACGCCGCCGCCGCGGCGCGCCTCCAGCGATGATCCGCGCCGGATCGGCATCAATCTCTCCCGCTGTGTGCTGGAGCGCGCGGCCTGAGCCATGGCGACGCGTGTGCTCCTGGCCTCGCCGATCCCGACCCACCCGCAGGACCAGGGCAACAGCGCGCGTATCCACGCGTTCGGGCGGATGCTGCAGTCGGCGGGTATCATCGTCCATTTTCTCTATTACGAGATGGAGGGGCTGGCGCCTTCTCAGCGCGCCGCCATGGCCGCCTGCTGGGATCATTTCCACGCCGTCCCATGCCGGCCGCGCAACATGGAGCCGGGGGCCGATGGCTATCACCGCCTCGACGACTGGTGGGACCCGGCGGTTGCGACGGTGGCGGCGGAGCTGCACAAACGCTGGCGCTTTCGCGCGGTCATCGCCGATTACGTCTGGTTCAGCGGAATTCTCGAGGCCTTCGGCGGCGATGTGCTGAAGGTGCTGGATACGCACGATGTGTTCGGCGGCCGCGCCGACCGCTTCCGCGCCGCCGGCCTCAAGCCCGAATGGTATTACACCACGCAAGCCGAGGAGGCCCGCGGCCTGGCGCGCGCCGACATCGTGCTCGCCATCCAGGACGAGGAGGCCGCGCATTTCCGCCGCCTCGGCCACGCCGACGTGCGGGTCGCGGGCCACATCCTGCCCCTGCGCAAGCGCGTGCCGCGGCCGACCGGCGCCGCCGGCATGACCGCCGGATACCTCGCCAGCGGCAATCCCATCAATGTGAACTCGTTCGACCGGCTGCGCGCCTGCGTCGGCGCGGCCGGGGTGCGCGGAACCCGGCTGGTCGTGGCCGGCTCGATCTGCGCCAAGCTGCCGTCCCATCCCGAGCCGTTCACGGTGATGGGGCATCTCGACGATGTCGATGCGTTCTACGATGCCGTCGATCTCGTCATCAATCCCATGACGTTCGGCACGGGGCTGAAGATCAAGTCGGTCGAGGCGGCGTTCCAGGGCCTGCCGCTGATCGCCACCGATGTCGCCATGGTCGGCCTGCCGGTCCGGCATCCCTATCACCGCTTCGCCTCGGTCGAGGAACTGGCCGCCTGCCTCGGCCGGCTCGATGGCGACGATCTCGGCGCGCTCGCCGGCGCCTCCCGCAGCTTGAGCGCGGAATATGCGGCGGGCGTGCGCGCGGCCTTTCGCGGCCTGGTCGCCGCGATCGAGCGGTAGGATAGCCGGGTTAATATTTCTGCCGCGAACGCCGTCGGAAAATTTTACAGTATTGGCGAGTTTGAAATTTATGCGGCATTAACGCGCCGCCGCCAAGGATCCAGCGGCGCAGTCGGGCGCCGGTGTTGCGGTGTCTGTTAGTGTTAATCGATTTTACCAAATATTTTCGACAAAATTCGCAATATTTGCGGCTGAGGTCTTGGAGACGATGTGTGTTAGATTAGGGTTCCCTCACGGCGGGGAAGGGCCGCACCTTGAACCACGCTGCTGACGAGCGGGACCGCGAGCGCACGCCGAGTACGGCGCTCAATGCCGTTGCGATCGTCGCGGGCCGGCTCGGGATCGACACGACCGTCGAGCATCTCTACCGCACCTATGTTTTCGGCGGCGCCGAGCCGCCGGTCAACGTCATCATCGCCGTCCTGCGCGATCTCGGGTTGGAGGCGCGCCGGGCGCGGCTGCGCTGGCGCGATCTGCCGCGCCTGCACAAGGTGCTGCCGGCGATTTT
Organism: uncultured Alphaproteobacteria bacterium; assembly: GCA_963832575.1. Lineage (GTDB taxonomy): Bacteria > Pseudomonadota > Alphaproteobacteria > ATCC43930 > CGMCC-115725 > DATJLY01. Next base: position 846,365 of record CAWHUT010000002.1, on the reverse strand, counting down.
GCGTTTGAAGGACGGCAACGCGCTCGTCCTGGAGACCTTCCAGGAAAATCCCTCGATCGGCACCGTCGCGGTGCTGCGCGATCCCACCGGGCCCGCTGATGCGCTGGTGATGGTCGATGAAAGCCATCTCGTCGATGTCTGGGACGGCGAGGTGATCCTGGTCAAGCGCCGCTTCGGGATCACCGACGAGGAGCGGCCGTTCGGCATGGGCTGGCTTTTCCAGCAGGTGCTGCTGGAGCGGCGCCTGTTCTTCGATATCGGCGCCGCCTCGCTGGTCAGCACCGTTTTCGCGCTGGCGCCGCCGTTCTTGTTCATGATCGTGATCGACCGCGTGCTGGTCAATCACTCCCAGGCGACGCTGACCGTGCTCGCCGTGGCGATCCTCGTCCTGATCGCGTTCGAGATGGCGCTGACTTTCCTGCGCCGGCTCTTCGTCGAGGTCGCGACCACGCGCATCGACGGGCGTCTCCATCTCTATATTTTCGAGAAGCTGCTCAAGCTGCCGATGGATTACTTCGAGAAGAATCCGACTGGCATGATCATGAGCAAGCTGTCGCAGATCTGGCGCATCCGCAATTTCCTGACCGGACAGCTTTTCGGCGTCATCATCGAGATGATCCCGCTGCTCGCGATGGCGCCCCTGATGCTGTACCTGGAATGGCGCCTGTCGCTGCTGGTGTTCGGCCTCACCGGGATCATCTTCATCATCGTCGTGAGCTTCATCCGGCCGTTGGGGCGGCGCTATCAGAAGGTGGTGATCGCCGAGCAGCGCAAGGGCGCGCATCTGGTCGAGAGCATCTACGGCATGCGCACCGTGAAATCGCTGGCGCTGGAAGGCCGCCGCCGTCACGAATGGGATCAGCGCGTGGCCCAGGCGAGCGCCGCGCGCTACAATATCGGCACCTTCGCCAATTATCCCAACACGATGACCCTGCCGTTCGAGCGGCTCATCTATTCCGGGACCATTATCGTCGGCGCCTATATGGTATTGGGCAATCCCGACAGCCTGTCGCCCGGCGTGCTCATCGCCTTTGCCATGCTGTCGATGCGCCTGGCGCAGCCGCTGGTGCAGGTGGCGCGCCTGCTGCAGGACGTGGCGGAGATGCGCGGCGCGGTCGACGAGGTCGCCACCGTCATGAACGCGCCGCCGGAGCAAGGCCATCACGGCACCGGCCTGCGCCTGCCGATCGAAGGCGAGCTCACCTTCCAGGAGGTGCGCTTCCGCTATGGGGCCGGCGCGCCGGTGGCGCTCGACGGCGTCACGTTCTCGATCCCGCAGGGCACGATCTTCGGCGTCACCGGGCGCAGCGGCTCGGGCAAGACCACCGTCACCCGTCTCCTGCAAGGGCTGCACACGGGCTATGAGGGCATCATCAAGGTCGACGGCATGGATTTGCGCGAGATCGACCTTGCCCATCTCCGCATGAATATCGGCGTCGTGCCGCAGGAGAATTTCCTCTTCAGCGGCTCGATCCGCGACAACATCGCGATGGCGCGGCCGGATGCGAGCTTCGCCGAGATCGTTCGCGCCGCGCAGATGGCGGGCGCGGAGGAGTTCATCGAGCGCATGCCCCGCGGCTACGACACGATGCTCGAGGAAGGCGCGGTCAATCTCTCCGGCGGCCAGCGCCAGCGCCTTGCCATCGCGCGCGCGCTCGTCATCGATCCGCCGGTCCTGATCCTCGACGAGGCGACGAGCGCGCTCGACGCCGAGAGCGAGGCGATCATCAACGCCAATCTGCAGCGCATCGCGCGCGGCCGCACCATCATCTGCATCTCGCACCGGCTGTCGATGCTGGTGCCGTCCCACGCGATCCTGGTCCTGGAGCGCGGCAAGGTCTACGATATCGGCACGCACGACGAGCTGCTCCACCGCTGCGACATCTACAAGCACCTATGGCAGGTGCAGCACCGCAACTCCGAACGAAGCACGCCTCATGTCCAACTTGCCATCGCTCGCGCGCCAGAGGCGTGACGTCTCCGTCAACGTCCTGGTCAGCGCCTTCGAATCGGAGACGGCGTCGGTCTTTGCCCAGACCGCGCCGGCGAGCGAGCATCTCGTGCTTTATGTCCTCGTCGGCATGATGCTGCTGGCGCTGGGCCTCATCTCGGTGACCAAGCTCGACCGCATCGTCAACGGCAGCGGCCGCATCGTTTCCGCGGAAGGCTCGCTCTACGTCCAGCCGCTTGACAAGGCGATCATCCGCACCATCAAGGTGAAGGTCGGCGACGTCGTGAAGAAGGGCCAGGTCCTGGCCACCCTCGATCCGACTTTCGCCGGCGCCGACCTCGCCCAGCTTCAGGAGAAGATGCAGAGCACCAAGGCGCAGGTGGCGCGGCTCGACGCCGAGCATGCCGACCAGCCCTATACGCCCGCGAACGGCGATCGCTACGAGCTGCTGCAGCAGGCGATCTCGCAGCAGCGCGAATCCGAATTTCGCTCGTCGCTTGCCGATTTCGACGCGCGAATCCACAGCGCCGAGGCGAAGGGCGGCCTGCTCGAGGCCGATGTCGGCACCTACCGCCAGCGCCTCAAGGTTGCCTCCGACATCGAGAACATGAATTCCAAGCTCGAGCGCGACGGCTGGGGCAGCCGGCTCAAGACGCTGACAGCGACCGACACCCGGGTCGAGATTTCGCGCCTGCTGTCGGAGAGTACCAACGAGATCAAGGAAAACACCCAATCGCTGCACGCCTTGCAGGCGCAGCGCTCGGTCTATATCGAGAAATGGCACGCCGACATCACCGCCCAGCTGGTGAAGGCGCGCGACGAGCTCGTCAAGGACCAGGAGGATCTGAAGAAGGCGCAGAAGGTCAATCAGCTCGTCACGCTCGAGGCGCCAGGGGATGCGATCGTGCTCAAGATCGCCAATGCCTCGGTCGGATCGGTGGTCGGACCGACGGGCGATAACGGGCAGGGCGCGCTCTTCACCCTGGTGCCGCTCGGCGACAAGCTCGAAGCCGAAGTCAAGATCGATGCCAAGGATATCGGCTTCATCAAGGTCGGCGATACCGTCCAGGTCAAGCTCGACGCCTACAGCTACATCCGGCACGGCACCGCCAAGGGCGTGATCGAGACGATCAGCGAGGGCTCGTTCACCGAAGGCGACAACGACAGCCAGGTGCGCTCGCCCTATTTCAAGGCGCGGATCGCTCTCACCGACGTGCATCTGCACGATGTGCCCACGAGCTTCCGGCTCATTCCCGGCATGACCCTCGTCGCCGACGTGATGATCGGCAAGCGCACAATCCTTTCCTATCTCGTCGACGGCGTGCTGCGCACGGGCTCCGAGGCGATGCGGGAGCCGTGACGTGACCGACCGCTGAGGCACACGCGCGCCATGTTCGGGTGGCTGGGCGCACTCTTCGGCCGGCACTGGCCCGCGGCGCAGCGCGCGAAGGCCGAACGCGCCCTCGCGCGCGGCAATGCGGCGGCGGCGGCGGCGATCCTGCGGCGCCTGGCGGACGCCGGCGATGCCGATGCGCAATTCCAGCTCGCCCAGCTCTACGAACGCGGCCAGGGCGTGGTGCAGAGCTTCGTCGAGGCGATGCGCTGGTATCGCGCCGCGGCGGAGCAGGCGCAGGTGCCGGCGCAAGCACGGCTTGGCGACATCTATCTCACCGGCCGCGCGGCCCCGGGCAGCGTCAGCCTCACCGCGGCGGAATGCCTCGCCGATGCCGACGGCAAGGAGAGCGTCCTGCGCCGGCTTTTCCCCGACGGGCTTGCGGTGGCGCAGGACACCGAAGCGGCGGCGCACTGGAACGCCCTCGCCGCCGCCGCTGGCGATGGCGCGGCGCAGGCGCGGCTTGGTTATCAATATGCCGCCGGCATGGGCGTCGAGCGCGATTCAGGCGCGGCCGAGCGCTGGTTCACCGCGGCGGCGGAGCAGCAGAACGAGGCCGGCGAACTCGGTCTCGGCATGCTCTATGCCGGCGGACAGTTCGGGGCCGGCGCCTATGTCAAGGCGGCGACGTGGCTGGGCAAGGCCGCTGCGCGCGGCAATGCCACGGCGCAATTCTGCCTCGCGGTCCTGCATCTGCGTGGCGACGGCGTTGCGCGCGATGATGCGCAGGCCGCGACCCTGCTCGCCAGGGCGGCCGAGAAGGGCCATCCCGAAGCGATGTTCTATCTGGGTGAGCTTTATCGCGTCGGCCGTGGCGTCGAGGCAAGCCCATCGCTCGCGGAGACGTGGCTGCGCCGCGCCGCCGCGCGCGGCTATGTGCGCGCGCTCACTGCGCTCGGCCGCATGCTCGTGTCGGGGGTGGACGGGCCCGATTACGCCTCCGCCTCGATCCTCTTTCGTCAGGCCGCCGATCTCGGCGACAGCGAGGCGCAGCGCTCGCTGGGCGAGCTGTGTCTCACCGGCAAGGGCGTGCCGCAGGATGCGGAAGAGGCGGCAGGCTGGTTCGCCAAGGCCGCGGCCCAAGGAGCGGTCGCGGCCTACGAGACGCTGGGCGCGCTCTATGCCGATGGGCTGGGCGTGAAGCAGGATTTCCGTGAAGCGGCAGACTGGTTCCAGCGCGCGGCTGCCGAAGGCAGCACCAGCGCGCTTTATCATCTCGGCACGCTGCAGCTCGATGGGCTCGGCCTGCCGCGCGATGCGGAAGCGGCGCTCGCGCACTACCGCAAGGCGGCGGAGCTCGGCAGCGCCTTGGCGTGCCTGCGGCTGGGCGTGCTTCATGCCACCGGCAACAGCGTCCCCCAGGACTACGCCGCCGCTGCCCACTGGTATGAGAAGGCGGCCGAGCGCGGCAGTCTCGACGGCAAGTTCAATCTGGCCTTCCTGCATCTGCGCGGCCTCGGCGTTGCGACCGATGCCGCGCGCGGCGTGCGGCTGCTCGAAGAGGCGGCGCTCGCGGGCAGCCTGTCGGCGGCGTGGGCGCTGCACAATCTCTACACAGAGGGGATCCATCTCGCCGCGGACGAGGTGGCGGCGACGCACTGGTTGGAAAAGACCGCCGATCTCGGCAGCGGCGCGGCGGCGTGTCGTCTCGTGCGCTGGCTCGACGATAAGCGCCCGACGGCGCCCACGGCGGACCGCGTCGTGCGCCTGCTCGAGCGCGCGGCGCAAGGGGGCGACGCCGATGCCCAGGCGACGCTGGCGCGGCTCTTCTACGAGGGCCGCCACGTCGAGCGGGACGAACGCGCGGCGCTGCGCTGGTTCAGCCGCGCGGCCGACGGCGGCAGCGCGCTGGCGCAGGCCTGGCTCGGCGACGTCCTCAGCGTCGGGCGCGGCGTTCCCGTCGATCGCGCGGCCGCGGCGGTGTGGTACGAGAAGGCGGCGGAGCAAGGCCATATCGGCGCCGCCGCCGTCCTCACGGGCATGAAGATGACCGAGGGCGCGAACCCGGAGGATCTGGCGCGGATCTTCGCGATCTGGCTGCGCGCGGCGGAGGCCGGCGATGCCTCGGCGCAGCGCACGGTCGGCGATCTCTATCTGCGCGGGTTCGGCACCGAGCGCTCCCTGCCGCAGGCGATGCGGTGGCTCACGGCCGCCGCGGCGCAGGGCAATGCCCCGGCGCGCGTGCTCTTGGGTGGCCTGCTGCTGCAAGGCCAGGGCGTGGCGCCGGAGCCCGCGACCGCGGTGGCGCTCTTCCGCCAGGCGGCGGCGCAAGGCAACGTCGATGCCGAATACAATCTCGGCGTCTGCTATCGCGTCGGCATCGGCGTGACGCCGGACGTGACGGCGGCGCGGCACTGGTACCGTCTCGCTGCTCGCAAGGGTCAGGCCTCGGCCCAGCTCGCGCTGGGCGATCTTCTGGCGGAGACGGCGGTCTCCGACGACGAACTGGCGGAAGCGGCGCAATGGCTGCGCGCGGCCGGCGATGCCGGCCGGGCGCCGGCGCTCTATCGCCTCGCCCAGATGCACGAGGCCGGGCGCGGCGTCATGGCGGATCGCGGCGTGGCGCTTGCGCTTTACAGGCGTGCCGCCGCCGCAGGCATCGCCGACGCCCAGGCGGCGGCGCGACGCCTGGAAGATGAATCCGTTTCCTCCGCCGGCACGGCCGCCTGAGCGCCCCGTGCGCTACTGTGACGGCGGCGGATTGAGGAGATCGGGAAACGGCGGCAGATCGGGCGCCTGCAGCTCGTCGCGCGCCTGCGCACTCAGCGGCAGATCGACGGAATAATCGATCCGGTAGGGCGCCGGCGCGGTCGGTGTCAGCCGGATCGAGACGATGTGCATGAGCGGATCGCCGGGAAAGGTGGTCGTCATCCGCAGCGAGCCCGCCGGTGTCGGAGATATCTTGACCGGATCGTAGGGGATGACCGCCTCGGCCACCTGTTCCATTTGGATGAGGCTGGTCAGCGGCTGGGTTTCGCGCGCGCTCACCAACCGATCGGCGCCACGCTCATCCACGCCGGGAAGGCTGCGCAGAATGGCCACGGGCGCAGTATTGGGATTGAAGCTGTTGACGTCGTTGGCCACCGTCGTCAGCTCGGGGAACGCGTTGCGGCCCTGCCACAACGCCTGGGTGGTGTCCCAGCCGAGAACGCGGAACACCTCCCACGGCGTGATGAGCGGCGCCTGGCGCGGCGGCGGGCGACCGGCCTGCTCGTAATCCTGCGGCAGTGCGCCATGGAGGCGCTTGGTCGCGGTCTTGTCGCTGTAGTCCAGTAGCTTGTCCACCAGGCCCGGACGCGCGTCCTTGGGGACCTCGTAATAGGCGAGGAGTTGCGCGAGCGTGTACTCGTCGACGTGGCTGAGATTGTAGAGGCCCTTGATGTCCTGCAGGCTGACTATTCCGCGTCCCAGCCGATACGGCCGGTCGTCGAGAGCGAGGAAAGACGTGCCGGCAGGAACCACGACCCCGAGCGCGCCAATGCCGGCCGCCTGCGTGCGCGCATCGCTGGTGAGAAGCTCCATGCCGCGCATGCTGAAGTACTCGCTCACCATCAGATAGGTGACCTCGTTGGTGGCCGTGACCGCGGCGCTTTCGGCAGCGATGCGGTCCTGCAGAGCCGTCGCCTCTCCCAGCGTTCGCGACATCCAGCCCGCGATGATCGTCGAGGCGAACGCGAACAACGCGACGAACCAGATCACCGCGATCAGAATGAAGCCGTTCTCGCGGTCCTGTCTCATTGCGTCGTCAACTGACCTTGTTGCTTGGGCAAGGGGTCGAGGCCGTTGCGGGGGGCGGCCAGGATGGCCCAAGCTTCGGTCCCGCGAATGGCATCGAGCCGGATGAGGGACGGGACCTCGCTCGCGGTGCCCGATGGCGGCGGCCAGCGGTCGTAGCAGACGAGGCTGGGGTCGCAATACTGGAAGCCGCCGCGATCGTCGGGCCAGGAGGCGATCGTCATCTGCGGCTGGTTGGCGGCCTGATAGCGCAGATCGGTGCGCCCGGTGCTGGAATTGAAGGCGACCTCCCAGGTGATTCGCGTGGGCACGCCGGCCAGACCATTAAGCGGCGCGAGCGACAGTCCGGTGAGGCGCCGCGGCGCGCCCGAGAACGCATCGGTGCCGTCCTTGGCATCCGGCACCAGCCCGTCGACCGTCTCGCGAAACCAGCCGGCGACGAGATTGGGCGTATCGGTGCCGTCGAGGAACTGGGCGAGCCGCAGGCGGATGTCGAGAACGCTCTGAAAGGCGAAGAGCAGCGTGCCGCTAATGAGCGCCACGATGACCAGCACCACCATGACTTCGATGAGGGTGAAGCCGGGCGCGGGCGCTCCCGCGCGCGCTTTTGGCAGCGCTCGGCTAGTCCTCGAGCTTGAGGCCGGTGACACGCATCACCTCGTCCATGCTCGTGATGCCGGCGGCGGCCTTGATCAGCCCGTCCTGACGGAGCGAGCGAAATCCGGCATGGCGCGCGATCGCGGTCGCCTCATGCGCCGGCATGCGCTTCAGGATCGCCTCCTTGAGCGGCTCGTTGACGTCGATCAGCTCGTAGATGCCGAGGCGGCTCTTGTATCCGGTGCCGCGGCATTCCGGGCATCCGACCGCGGCCTGCCAATTCTCCGTGCCGCGTTTGCGGTAGAGCTCGGTCGCGCGCAGCTCCTCCGCGGCGGTCGCCGGCGGCGCGCTGGTGGGCTCCTTGCACACCGGGCACAGGCGCCGGACCAGGCGCTGCGCCAGGACGCTGCGCAGCGCCGAGGCGACCAGGAACGGCTCCAGCCCCATGTCGATGAGGCGCGTGAACGAGGAGATCGCGTCGTTGGTGTGCAGCGTCGCAAACACGAGATGACCGGTGAGCGAGGCTTGCACCGCGATCTGCGCCGTCTCGAGGTCGCGGATCTCGCCGATCATGATGATGTCGGGATCCTGCCGCAGGATCGAGCGCAAGGCCCGCGCGAAACTGTAGCCGATCTCGGCGTGAACCTGGACCTGGTTCACGCCTTTGATGTGGTATTCGACGGGGTCTTCGACGGTGATGATCTTCTTGCTGCCGTCGTTGATCGCCTCGAGCGCGGCATAAAGCGTCGTCGATTTGCCCGAACCGGTCGGACCCGTGACGAGAATGATGCCGTTGGGCTCGTTGATCTCGGTGGAAAAGAGCGAGCGCTGATCGGCCTCCATGCCCAGCGTTTCGAGCTCGAGCGCCTGGCGCTCCTTGGGCAGAAGCCGCAGCACCAGCGATTCGCCCCAGGATCCCGGGCAGCGCCGAGAGGCGGATATCGACTTCCTGGCCATTGATCCGCTGCGTCGTGCGACCGTCCTGCGGCAGCCGGCGCTCGGCGATGTCCATGCCCGCGCAGCAATTTGACGCGCGAGGCGACGGCATCGAAGCGGTCGCGCGGCAGCGTCAGGCGCGTATGCAGCACGCCGTCGATGCGGTAGCGGATGCGGAACTGCCGTTCCTCGGGCTCGACGTGAATATCCGACGCGCCTTCGTTGAACGACTGCGACAGCGTGTTGCTGACGAGTTCCACCACCGGCGCTTCCTCGGCCAGCTCGCGCAGGCGGCTTACTTCTTCGGAGATGCTGTGCCGGTCGCGGTGGAGCGCCTGCTCGACGATGTCCAAGGCGCGGTCGAGATCCTGGTTGAGCGTCAGCCACCATTGGATGGCGGCGTGCCCGCCGAAGGCGAGCTCGACCACCTCGTTGAGGCTCGGCAGCAGGGGATCGCGCGCGACGCAATGGATGGTTCCGTCGCTCTGGTTCTCCCACATGAGCGCCTCCTGATCGAGCCACCATTCGGCCGGCTGGTGCGAGCGCTCGATCGCCGCCAGCATGAGCGCGGGATCGGTGGGGATGTCGCTCGCCGGCAGGATCGGCAGACCGAGCTGCTCGGACAGCGCGCTCAGGAGATTGCTTTCGGCGACGGCGCCGATGCGCATCAGCACCGCGCCGAGGCGTCCGCCGAACTGGGCCTGGAATTCCAGGCCGCGTTCGAGATCGGCGGCGTCGATGAAGCCGCGGTGCAGGAGAAGCTGCCCGATCGGAAGCCGCTCGGCCTCCTGAGCCGGTGTGGGCATATCGGCGACGCGAAAATCGGAGTCGTTCATGACCATGTGCACGCAGACGTTGCCAACACCACCCGCGGCGGCGCCGGCCATCTTTTGCGGATGAAAATCATGCCTCTTATAGCGCGCCGGCGCGACGCGACGCCAGGGGACGCATATTGAGCAAATCGGAGTGCGCGCATGGCGAGGCTATTTAAGATATTTGTAACTTGATCGCACGGAATTTCCAAATAATCAATAAAAGTCGAAGAGATTGCGATATTCCTTGTTCCGCCGTCGATGGGCCGTCGCGGCGCATCGGCATATTCGTTAACTAGTGCGACGATTGCCCAGAAATCAGCCTCCGAACTTGCCCAACAAGGAAGAAGCGATTATAATGAAATACGAGATTGGCCTTCCAAATTTCCCGTTTCAGGCCAGTCTCGGCATCAGACGCGGTTAATTTAATCTTGGCGCTCAGGCCCACGTCCATGCACACAGCCTTATTCTTCACCGGCAGGGATCGTCTTCCAAAGCCGCGCGCGCGCGGCGATGACGCGTGCCGGATCGGCGCCGGAATGCGCGACGGCTTCACGCTCCTGGAGATGCTGGTCGTTCTGGTCATCATCGGCCTCTTGGCCGGCCTCGTCGGACCGCGCCTGCTCGAGCGTCTCGACTCCTCCAAGGTAACGACGGCCCAGGTCGAGGTGCGCAACCTGCGAACGGCGCTCGATACGCTGCGGCTCGACATCGGCCGCTACCCGACCACGGAAGAGGGCCTCGGCCTCTTGACCAACCCGCCGGCCGATCCGGAGCTGCGGGCGCGATGGAAGGGGCCCTATCTCGAGGATGCCTTGCCCGATGATCCCTGGGGACATCCCTACCAATACGCCTATTCCGCCGACTCCAACCCGCCATTCGCCCTCTACAGCAATGGCGCAGAAGGCAAACCGGGTGCCGAGGGATCGACCAAGGGCATTGGCATTCTCCCCAAGAGCTGAACGCTGGGCATGGCGGCGGAGGCAGAGGGTGCCGTCAGGCTTCACACTGATCGAGTTGATGATCGTGCTGGCGATCCTGGCCAGCCTCGCCGCGATCGCCTTTCCCGGGTTGATCCGGATCTATGCGAGCGTCACCGCATCATTCGAACAGCAGGACCTCGAACGACAATTACTCGCCTTGCCGCAGCAGATGCGTCTGGCCGGCAGCAACGGCATCCTCGCCGATCCCTCGGACAGCATCCCCGCCCCGGACGCGAGCGGCAGCGCGACCGAGACCAAATCGGATAACGTTTTCGGCGGATGGCAACGGCTCCAGCTCGACCTCCCCAATGGCTGGTCGATGAGCGTTCCGCAGCCAATTATTTACCATTTCACGGGAACATGCGACGGAGGTGAAGTGATCTTCTCCCTGCCGCCGGTATCGCTCTCCTATGATTTGGTCGCGCCTTTGTGTCGCCCGCTGCTGCGCGCGTCGTCGGCCGATGCCGCCCCAAACTGATCCGCGGCGGCCCGATGCGGGCTTCACTCTCATCGAGACGATCGTCGCGCTGGTCATTCTGTCGACCGCCTTGATGACGTTTTACAGTTTTCTTTCGACGTCGCTGAACGCGGCCGGCCGGCTGGAGGCGGCGGCGATCGCCTACGACCGCCATGTCAATGCCCTGGAACTGGCGCAGACGATCAATCCGATGGAAACGCCCAGCGGGACCTTCGATCTCGGCGGCTATCGCATCGAATGGACGTCCGACCAGATCGGCAAGGCCCGCCAAAGCAGCCTCGTTCCGGCCGGGGCCGGGCCCTTCCAGGTCGCGCTCTATCGCGTTACGTTCCGGTGCACCGGGCAGCCCGACATCGCGCCGATCACGATCACGAAGCTCGGCTATCATCGCACGGTCGCGAATTTCACCTTCCAGTCTGGAAGCGCGCCGGGGCAATGAGCCGCAAACGCAAAAAAGGGACGAGACGCGGGTGGCGCAATTGACCTCACTGACGGATTGGCGTTCCGCGCCGCGGCTTTACCTGCACACGAGAAACGGTGTCCAGGAGCCGGTCTCGGGCCGCGGGCGGCGCTATTGGGTGGTGGCGCGGGAGCTCTGCCAGTTCTTTCGCATCCCGCTTCTGCCTGACGCCGCGATCAAGCTCCAGCTCGACGCGCTCGGCCTGCAAATCAAACGCCTGTCGCCGTTCGTGGAGACCGGATCGCATTATCATTTCAGCTCCAGCTTCATCAGCCTGTGGCTGTGGGATCAAGGCGCCGTGCGCGAGGCGGCAGGGGCGATCGGCGTCGATATCGGGCGAATGCGCATCCTGCCGGAGACGGCTCTGACGCCGACCGCGACCGAGGGCGTGCGCCTGATCGTCACCTCCAGCGGCGTCGAGGGTCAGAGCTGGAGCCAGGCGAGCCTCGCCGCCAGCCGATGGTGGCCGGCACCGCCGGACGAGCGCTCCTGGGTGCTGTTTCAACGCGGCGCCTCGGTAATGCCCGACCGCATCGCCGCCTCTCCGCCGGAGCCGCGGCAATTGCCGTGGCTCAACCGGCCCTGGACGCGGACGCCGGCGATGGCCGCGCACGGCTTGGCGCAAATCGACGTGCGACTTGCGGCGGCTGGACTCGGAGTTGTGCTTCTGGTCGCTTACGCGTATTTCGGCGGGGAATGGCTGCGGCTGGCGCACGAGGTTCACGGCGCAAGCAGTGAGAGCGCTGCCCAGGTGAATGCAATCGAGCCGGAACTGCAAGCGCGCACGACCGCGCTTGCCAACGCCGCCGCAATCGAGAGCTTGCGCAAGCTCGACCGCTTTCCGGGCCAGCTCGCGCTGATGGCGCGGGTGGGGGAGATCCTGCCGCGCAACGAGGTGCATCTGGCCGACTGGACCTTCGAGCACGGGAAGCTGCAAATGGTGGTCGCCGCCGACCATCGCCTCGACGCGGTCTTTTTCGTGCGGTCGCTGGAAAAAATACCAGGCTTCTCCGGTGTCGCCGCCGAACCGCTCAACAACGACAGCGCCTTGCGCATCCGCTTGACGGTGGATCCGAAATGAGCAGCCAGTTCAGCGGTGGCGCCAAACGGCTGGAGCCGGGCGGAACGGGCCGAGGATTCTTGTCCGAGCTCAAGACGAATCGCCGGGCGCTGGTCGGTATTCTCGCGGTCGTCGTCCTCCTCGCCGGCTATGGTCTGCTCGAACTCGGCGATGCCATCGACGGGATGCAGAGCCGCTACCGCCAGGAGGCCATCCAGTTGCGGCGCGCCGTCGCCCTTGGCGCGGAAAAAGACTGGCCGGCGCGGGCCAAGGAAAGCACCGCCACGCGCGCGGTCCTGGAAGGCCGGCTGTGGAAGTCCGAGAGCGAGGGCGTGGCGCTCGCCAATTTCCAGGATTGGGTCACGGCCGCGGCAAACGAGGCCGGGATCGGCCGGCTGCAGGTCAAAGCCGATCTGACGCATCCCAAGGACATGCCGGCCAATTTTCGCCAGCTCACGGCAACCGTTGCGGGCGTGCCCAACGAGCAATCCCTGCTCGCGTTTCTCGGCCGCATTCAGGGCGAGCCGCATCTCCTCGTGGTCGATACGCTCCATGTCCAGCAGCAGCCGTCCCCGGCGCTGCAGATGACGCTGCTGACCTACGCGGTGCTCGGCAGCACGCCGGGAGCCGCGAAATGAACTTGCCGCCAACCTTGGAACGACGGGCCCGGATTCAATTCGGCATCGCCGTCGGCGTCCTCGTCATCTGTGCGGGCGTCCTGGGATGGCGGGCAGGCCAGCCGTCGGCTCCTCCGGCGGCAGTCATCGCCAAGGACCCGTGGTCGCTCGGATCTCTCAAGAGCGAGGACACGTCCAAGGATATGGACCTGCTGAAAATACGGCGGTCCTGGGACGGCTTCGACCGAGGGCGGGGGCCGGCGCAGGCGCAAGCGCGCGCGCGCGGCCCCGCGGTGACGTGGCGACTGGCCGGCATTGTTAAGCGCGGCGATGAGAGCTTTGTCCTCATCTCCACCGGCCAAGCCCAAACCGCGAAATACGAGTATCGGCGCGTCGGCGACTCGCTTCCGGATGGAAGTATTCTGGTGCAAATCATGCCGGACGGTGCTAAGACGCAAGCACCTCCCGCGGACGCTCGCGCCAAGTCGGACAGCGCCAAGAAGCCATCATCTTCCTCTGACACTCACGTCTATCGCCTGTTCAATCAGAATCCGTAGCACATGACGCTTTCAAGGGCGCTTCTGCGAATTGGGGTCATCGGCGTAACGGGGGGACTGCTGCTGTCCTGCGCCACTCTGGCACCCGAATTGCCATCCCTGACGCCGACCTTCACGCCGAAACCGGCTTCCGCAACGTCCGCAACCAGCCTGCTCGTTCCCGGCGCCGCGCTGCCGCAGCGGCGCATCGAATTCGGGGCCGGCTCCGCCGGCGACGGCTCCGACGGCGGGCGCGGTCGCCCCGGGATCGGCTTCCTCGTCGCCGCCACTGGCAGGACAGGCCGAAGCCCTCACCCTCGATCAGGTGACACTGCCGGTCTTCATCAACGAGATTTTCGGCACGACGCTCAAGCTCACGGTGCAGACGGATCAGCGCATCGTCACGCGCCGGGACTTGGTCACCTTGCAGACCGGCAAGCCGTTGCCGGCTGACGAGCTGTTCAAGATGGCGAACACGGTCCTCGCCAGCTACGGAATCTCGACCACCTGGGATGGCAGCGTGCTGCACGTTGTGCCCAACGAGGCCTTGCTGGCGCAGATGCCGAACGTGATCCGCAGTCGGGCGCTGCCCGAACTGCCCGTCGCCTTGCGGCCGATCTTCCAGGTCGTCGATCTGCATCAGGTGTCCGTGACCGACATGCAGTCGTGGCTGACGAATGCGTATGGGGCCAAAGTCAGGGTCTTCCCCTCCGCCAAGACCAGCTCGATCCTGCTGCTGGGGCTTCCCTCCGATGTCCGGGCGGCCGTCGAGGCGGTACAGGTTCTGGATCAGGCACGCCTGGCCGGGCGGGAGAGCCTGCGCGTCACGCCGGTCTACTGGACGGCGACCAAGCTTGCCGATCAGCTCGTCACGGTGCTGAAGGCGGAAGGATATGACGCCAGCTCGTCCTATGACGGGGGCGGCGCGACGATCATGATCATCCCGATCCAGGCGAACAATTCCGTCGTCGCCTTCGCCAAGGATCCCAGCGTCCTTGCCCATGTGAGGCAGTGGGTGGCCGATCTCGATCAGCCTGCCAACGCCGATCCGCTGAACAACATCTTCGTCTACTCGGTACAGAACACCACATCGACCAGCCTTGGCCAAACCGTCGCCAGCGTATTGGGCGGCACGGCACCGACGGCGGGAGCGGCCGGAGGCGGCGCCCCCGGCCCCGAAGCGCATCTGGAGAGCGCCGGGCAAACCCAGATGCTGCTTGCAGCCAACCCGACGCAGGCGGGGGCCGCGCCCCGCGCGGCCAACCAGCCCGCGGGCGGCGCCGGCAACGGGACGTCCACGGCGACAACTCTGGCCAATGGCACGCGGATTGTGGTCGACACGGACCGCAATGCGCTGATCATCGTCGGCTCGGCCCAGGATTACGAGCGCATTCGCCCGCTGCTGGCCAAGCTGGACGTGCCCCCGCTCGAGGTCTTGATCGAGGTGACGGTCGCAGAGCTTACGCTCAACGACTCCGACAATCTCGGCATCGAGTGGAGCCTCGGCTCGTCCATCGGCGGCGGCCTCACGCAAAGCCTGGGGACGAGTTCGAATGTCGTCACCGCGACCGGGACGTCCGGCGGCGCCGGGCTGAGCGTCGGCACCGGCGGTTTCAACTACACGCTCCTCAACGGCGTCGGCGCGGTGCGCTTCGTGCTGAATGCGTTGTCGCAGAACAATCATATCAGCGTCCTCTCCACGCCGCGGATCCTCGCCAAAAGCGGGGCGCAGGCGAGCATCGAGGTCGGCACGCAGGTGCCGATCGTGACGAGCCAAGGCACCACCTCGGCGCTCCAGATCGGCGGCTCGTCGGGGATCTTGCAGTCGATCGAGTATCAAAAGACCGGCGTGCTGCTGACCGTCAACCCGGTCGTGCACTCCGGCAACCGCGTCGACCTGTCCGTGTCGCAGGACGTGAGCGCGGCGCTCGCCAACACGACATCCAGCATCTCGAGCCCCGAGATCGAGGACCGCAACGTCAAGACGCAGCTCACTCTCGGCGACGGCCAGACGGTGGTCATCGGTGGAATGATTCAGGACACCCGTAACGACAACGATCAGGGCGTTCCCTATCTCAAAGACATCCCGGTGCTTGGGCTCTTGTTCCGCAACCAGGCTGTGAGCCGGAACAAGACCGAGCTTTTGATCTTCATCACTCCCTATGTCGTCGCCACGGATGCCGACGCTTCCGCGATCACCGAGCAATTCCGCGATCAGATGAATAAATGGCCGATCCCGAACACGACGCTCCAGTGGTAGCATCGGGCTTTAAGAAATCTTTACTGTGAAAATCGCGGTGGAAATTTTGATTCCGCGCGCGATTTGCTTATAATGCGCGGCGCTTCCTAACGGTTCTTCGCCGGGGCGATGGCGGTCAGCGTAAAAGATCTGGAACTTTATTGGCTGCCCGAGCTGCCGGATTGGCGTGCGCGGCTGGGCGAGGTGAGCCGCGGCGCCGCCAGCGCTGCTGCCTGGGCGAGTTTGGTGGCGCTTGCCGGCTCCCGCCTGGATTTCACGCAGACCCTGCGCCTGGATAGCGTGCTGCAGCGCCTCTTCGGCGCGGCGCCGCCGCCGGGGCTTGCGACCAAGCCGGTGCGGCTCGCACTCCTGGGTTCCTCGACGCTGGCCCATCTTGCCGGTCCCATTCGCGTCGCCGCCCTGCGGCGGGGCCTCTGGGTCTCGGTCTACGAGCCGGCCTATGGTCAATACGTGCAGGAGCTGCACGACGGCGCCTCCGCGCTCCACGCCTTCGCGCCGACGGCCGTACTGATCGCGCTCGATGCGCATTATCTTGCCCGCGGCATCGACGCGGGCGCCACGGCCGACGAAGCGGATGCCGTCGCCGCCGCAGTCATCGACAATCTGCGGAGCTGTTGGCGCCTCGCGCGCGAGAAATTCCACGGCGCGGTCATGCAGCAGACGGTCCTGCCCCTATTCCCGCCGCTCCTTGGCAACAACGAGCACCGCCTTGCCGGCTCGCCCAGCCGGCTGGTGGAGCGGATCAATGCGGCATTGCGCGAGGCGGCGGAGGATGACGGCGTCGACCTTCTGAGCCTCGATGTCTTCGCGCGCCGGCACGGCATCGGCGTGTGGCACGACCCCGCCTTGTGGTGCCGCTCCAAGCAGGAAGTGAGCCCGCTGGCGGCGCCGCTTTACGGCGACATGGTGGCGCGCCTCCTCGCGGCACGGCAGGGGCGTTCGTTCAAGTGCCTGGTCCTCGACCTCGACAACACGCTGTGGGGCGGCGTCATCGGCGATGATGGCCTGGAGGGGATCGTCCTCGGCCAGGGCGACGCGCTCGGTGAAGGTTTCCTGGCGCTGCAATCCTACGCCCGCGAGCAGGGCAAGCGCGGCGTGATCCTGGCGGTGTGCTCGAAAAACGACGAGGCCAACGCGCTCGCGCCGTTTGAAAAACACCCGGAGATGCTGTTAAAGCGGCAGGACATCGCGTGCTTTGTCGCCAATTGGAACGACAAGGCGACCAACATCCGCGCCATCGCCGAGGAGCTCAATATCGGGCTCGACGCGCTGGTGTTCGTCGACGACAACCCGTTCGAACGCAATCTCGTGCGCCGGGAATTGCCCATGGTGGCAGTGCCCGAGATCCCCGACGATCCCGCGCTGGTGCCGCAATGCCTGGCCGATGCCGGATATTTCGAGGGCGTGTCCGTCACGTCAGAAGATCGCGTGCGTAATCGCCAGTATCTCGCCAACCGCGAACGGGACGCGCTCAAGGCCGAGGCGGCCGACCTGCCGTCCTACTTGAAAAGCCTCGACATGCGGCTCGAGTGGCGGCATTTCGACGAGATCGGTCTGCAGCGCATCGTGCAGCTCATCAACAAGACCAACCAGTTCAACCTGACCACGCGGCGCTACGAGGAAGGAGACGTGCGCGCGGTCATGGCAGACGCGCGCGCGTTCGGGCTGCAGCTTCGGCTCACCGACCGCTACGGCGACAACGGGATCATCTCGATCATCATCGGCCGATTGCACGAGAATGCGCGCCCGTCAAACCGCGCCGATCTCGTCATCGACACCTGGCTCATGAGTTGCCGCGTCCTCGGCCGCCAAGTCGAACAGGCGAGCCTCAACATTGTCGCGGCCGAAGCGCACCGGCTCGGCGCCACCGGCCTCATCGGCGAATATCGCCCGACCGCCAAGAACGGCATGGTGAAGGAACATTACCAGAAGCTCGGCTTCGTTCAGCAAAATACGCTCGAGAACGGCGTGACGACAGCCGCCCTCGACCTTGCGCAATTCCGGCCGTTCGATACGTTCATCGCAACCATTGCGGGCTAGACCATGACGGATGCAGAAATCTACGCGGCCCTCGACGTGATCTTTCGGGACCTGTTCCTTGACGACGACATCGCGCTCAAGCCGGAGACGAGCGCGCGCGACATCAAGGGATGGGAACTCCTTCAACCATATTAATGTCATCATCGCCGCCGAAGCGCGGTTCGGGATCAAGCTGAAGACGGCCGACATCGCCGGCCTCAACAACGTCGGCGATTTCGTTCGCGTCATCAAGGCGTATGCCCACTAGGCAGTCGGCGGCGGGTGAAAGGAGCGACGCGATAGATGCTCATCGATGACCGGATCGGGGATCCCGGCAGGAACGCGATCATCTTCGCGACCTGTCAGGGGTGGGTCATGCGGCTGGGGCTCGTGGGGCACGTGCCGTTTTTCGGCGCCAACGCGGCCGTGCATTTCTATCCGAGCTGGGTCGAGGATATAGCACCGATCCTCGACAAGGCTTCCGAATGCAATTTCCTATTTTTCCAGCCCGAGAGTGACCCCGGCGTACTGGGGCGCTTCGCCGCCATTCGCGAGCGCATGCCGGCATCGGCGCAGGTCATTCGATTTCCCACCATCGGCTTCACGCCCTATTGGCCGTACCTTTTCCGCGATTGGGGAGCGGCGATCGATCCGGCGTTGCAGGCGCCGCGGTTTCCGTTCGGCGACCGCCGGATCGTGTCGCTGCTGCGCGCCGGCGTCCCGCGGTCGCGCGTGGTGAGGGAGTATCTCTCGTTCGACATCCCGGCCGCGCTCAATCTCGACCGGCTGTACGAGGTCTGGCGCATCAATGCCAAGCAGCACGAGGACGAATGCGACGCCAGCGTGTCGGACCTCATCGACGAATATGTCCGCGACAGGATGCTGTTCTTCTCGACCTATCACTGCTGCAATCTGCTCGTGCTGAAGGCGCTCGACCAGGTGCTGGCGAAATTGGGCGTCGGTGGCCTCAACCCCGCGGCCTATGAGGCCGGCGATCTCCTGTGCGACTACGAGATGCCGGTGCATCCCAGCGTCGTCAGCCATTTCGGCGTCAAATATCTGCCCGAGGACTACAAGTACAAGACGCTGTGGGGCGACCGCGTGTCGATCGAGGAATATTACGAGGCCTATGTCGATTATCTCGCGACGACCGACTACGGCGCGCCGGTGGGCGCGGCCGCAAGCGTCGCCGCCGCGTCGCACCCGTAAATCAAGGCGCATGCATCTGCCTGATGAGCGGCAGCATGACGTCGAGCGCGTCGCGGCATTCCAGCGGCACGATGCTCATGGTCTGATCGGTCAAGATGCGCGGCAGGCGGCTGACGACCACGCGCATGCCGGGCGTGAATTGATTGATGTCGGCGCACAGCTTTTCGCCGGCAAGCTTGGCCATGCCGTATTCGGTCATGCCCTTGGGGCATTCGTCGACGAACACCGATGAAGGGTAGAAGGCGCTGAGCTCGGCGGCGCCGGCATCGCGAAGGCCCGTGCACACCGCATAGAATCCGTCGACATAGAATTGCAGATACTCGTTCAGCCGGTCCGGTGAATAGAGGGCGCCGGTCGGGCGGAAGATGTGCGGCGTGGCGAAATAATAGACCTGGTTGACCGGCCAATCGATGCCGGCGAGCTGGCCGCTGGCGTCTTGCCCGATGTCGTAGGGCAGGATGCGGGCGGCATCCGCTCCGCACGCGGCGGCGATCTCGCCGAGGACGGAATTGGCTTCCGCTTTCCCGACCGCGTACGACACCACCACCCGTCCGCCGCCGGCGGCGATGGCTTTCGCCGTGACGGCGCCGAGCCCGCGCGAGCCGCCGATGATGAGGGCGGTCGTGGCGCGAAATTCGCTCGCCTCAACCACGGTCTTGAACGCGTCCATCCCGGGTTGGCCGACCGGCGTCGGACGCAGAGCGGCCGTCACGAGGCCGCGAATTCCGCTGCCGGCGACGTCCATCTGCGCCAAGCGAAAGCGCTCGTCGAAGCCGCGGACGCGGAAGCTCAGCCCGTTCGCGGCCGCGTCCGCGGTGAACCGCAGCGCCAACTGGCTGAAAATCGAATAAAGCCCGGGGCAGACCATGCCGACGAGCGTCGATAGCAAGGCGATGGCCTCGATCCGATCCGGGCCAAGATTATCCGTCAGTTTTGGAAACTGCGCGGCGATCGCGTGATCGGGATGTGGCGGCAGCAGGCCGGCCTGACCCAGGTATGTCGTCGGCAGCAAGCGGCCGCGGAGGACCGGAATAGGCGACGACGGCATCGGAGAGCAGCGCCGGTGATTTAGTGCTGCGCGGCGCGAAGGCAATGGCGATGGTGCTCGCCGCAAGCTCACTGGTCCAGAGCTCGCAGGTAAGCGCGTCGGGGCCGTCTTTCGTGATCTGGAGCGCGACCGGTGCACCGACGGGAATGAAGCTGCGGAACTGCGCCTTGATCGTGCCGATGGGAGCGCGCAACTGCCCGCCCGCCGCCAGCGTCTCCAGCGCCCACAGCAGC
Source organism: uncultured Alphaproteobacteria bacterium (assembly GCA_963832575.1). GTDB lineage: Bacteria > Pseudomonadota > Alphaproteobacteria > ATCC43930 > CGMCC-115725 > DATJLY01. The sequence continues at coordinate 826,038 of CAWHUT010000002.1, read as the reverse complement.
GCGTGAATGCCGTGCACGACGGGCGTTCCGGCCGGCGTGCGACGGGCGGCGACGGGATCAAGATGCAGCGGATTGGCGTCGCCCGACAGCGCCGCAAAGTTCACCTGGTCGGCAGGGGTGAAGGTGCGTAGGGCAAGCGCCGGCGCGCGCATCAGGCCGAGCTTTCACGGTGATCGAGGGTCGCGCGGCACGGTGTAAGATTTCATCCCTTCCGTCAAGCCGCGCGCGGCGCAACCGGTGGTCGTGCCCGATCTTTGCTTAACCAATATCTCCCGCTCAAGGCTCGGCGCTGGCGCACCATTGCTGCTGTAGATCGATGCGCCCTTTCGCGGCGGGGCTCACGCGCCACGAAAATCCTTTTCGCCCGATATTTTCCGCGCGCGATGAAACATCTTTTCCGCGGCCGGCGTCGTAGGCCTTGCCGAGGGCGCCGCTGCGGGGCGAATAGAGCGTGATTTTGGGAATATCCCGCTTCGGTGTCGCGAACGTGATGTGGCCGACGGCGTCCGCGCCGATGCCGGTCGCGGCACCCGGCGCCGTGCCGATGTCGTAGCTGCATTCGAATATTTCCTGCGCCTGCGCCCGCACTGCCGCGTCGGTCAGGTGCACGAAGCGGGTTGGCTCGTCGCCGATCTCCATCTGAATGCCGGTGATGGCGAATCCGTCCTCGGCGGCAGCGCTGCCGGCGGGCTGCGCGCAAAATTCGAGGCCGATCTCCGTCGCGTGCGCCGGGATCGCCGCCGTCACGCTGGAGCGCGCCCACTTCGGCGTGATCGTTCGGGCGAAGGATTGGACGGAGGCGCCTGTCCACGTCCCGGCCGCGAGGCGGGAGGATCCTTCGCTCGTGCCGTTGCCACTGACGATGCGCACGGAGAGGTTGCTGCCGGCGGCGCTGAAATCGGCACCGCTCATCGCCGCGAACGACACGGTGACGTTCTGGCCCTGAGCGGCGATCGAGGCCGCGGTCGGTACCTCCTGCGCCACGCAGATCGGCGCGACATCGCTCGTGCCTGGCGCGCGCGCGATCCGCAGCGCCGCGGCAAAGCCCGCCGGCATCGCGCCCGTCTCCTTGGAGACCACGATGCGGCTGGCGCGGCCGCCATAGGCGAACCAGCCGTCGGCGGTATAGGTCGGAATAACCCCGATACCGGCAAAGCGCGTGCCGTGCTGCCACGGATTGGTGCCGAAGTCACCGCCCCACACGAGGCTGCGCGGGGAACTCTGCGCTTCGGCCGCTTCGAGCACGAGGCGCGCCGGCACATCCACCACCTTGGCCGCGACCGCCGCCGGGCCGTAGTCGAACCTGGTTGCACTGTCGGCGTAGACCAGAGCCGTCGATGTCGGGTCGAAATGAATATTATAGGCGACCGCGTTCGCAGTCGGATTTCCTTTGCCCGATTTGAAGAGGTCGCCTTTCAGATAGACCGTGCCCGCGCTGCCTGCGGCGTTCGCCAGATCGGCGTAGGCACCGTCGGCGCTCTGCGAATTCCAGCGGAATTGGCAATCCGTGATCCACAGCCGGCCGGGCACAGGGTCGGTGCGCAGATTGGCATAGACGCCGTTCTCGCCGGCAATGTCGATGAAACAATTGTCGAAATAGGCATTGGTATAGCCGAATACATTGATATTGTTCTTGACCGCCACTTCGGTCGAAAGATTGGAGAAATGCATGGAATAGGCGCCCGACAGAAGAATATTATCCTCCAGCGCGCCGCCAATGTCGGCATTGTAGATATACCAGTCGGCGACAGAATTGGCATAGATGCCGTAACCGCCGGGATAGTTGATGGTATTGTCGAGCGCGAGGATCCAGCCGTGCCACGAGGCCGCGTGGATGCCGTCGCCGGGCACACCCAAGATGGTATCGTCCTCGAGCCGGACCTGCGTATAAACCGGATCGGTCGCGGCATCGGCCAGCAGGATGGCGTGGGCGCGGCCCTGGCCCGGCGCATCGGCGCGATTGGGGCTGATGATGCGCAGCCGGTTGATCTCGATGATGCAGGGGATACCTTGCTGCGCATAATAATCGATGCGGTCGCCGGTGCACGAGACCGTGACGGCGGGTGCCGCGCAGCCGCTGCGGATCACCAGCACGGAGGCGGTATTGCCGGCGCCGATCAAGGCGACGGGACGACGGAGGTCGAGGCCGCAAACGATGTAATTGCCCGGGGCGAGGTAGACCGCGGTCTTCGCCGTGCCCATGACGCCGCCGATCGGCTCGCTCGTCTGCGCCGCGGCGATGGCGGCCTGAACGGCGGCGGTGTCGTCGTGCGCGACCACGGCGTCCGTGACCGCGGTCGCGGCCGGCGCGGCGAGGGTCAGCGTGGCCGTACCGCCGCCGGCGGCGATCGAGGTGACGAGCCAATCGGCCAGTGCCGCCTCGGTCGGCAGCGCCGGCACGGTGGACGGCCGCGCTATCGGACCCTTGTCGGCAAATAATGTCGTCGCGGTTTCGCCTTCTAATACATAGTCGGCGCCCGCTTTACTTTGCCAAACGACATAGCCGCAGGCGCCGGGCGCGGCCGTCCAACGGACGAGGTTGAAGGTGGCGCCGAGTACCGCGTTTCCGTTGTCGATTTTTACGGGGTCGCCGGCCTTTCCCACACCCCCCGCACAATCGAGGCTCCCGACCCGATAGGAGTAGGCCGTAGTGCCGGGCGTTCCCTGCGCCGCGACTGCAATATCGGTCGGCCCGGGGATCGCAAAGGCCGCCCCGGCATGCTGAACGAGGATGCCCTGGCCGGTGGCGAAATCCAGCGGTGCCGCCAGGACGAGCGTCGCCGATCCCGCGCGGATCGACCCGGTCGTGCTGGCGCTCGACCCTGACGCGGCGAAATCCCGGACATTGGCCAGGCGGGTCCCGGCCGGAAGCGCCTCGATCGCGACCCCGGGCGCAACCGCGGCGGTGGCGGTCCCGATTAAGCCGGGGAAATACGGGCACGGATATTGCAACGATGAGGCTGCGGCGAGGATCGCTGGAACGAGTGCTTTCATCATGATGCTCGATGATGAACCGAAATTAACCAATATCACCCAAGTCTCCGCCCGCATCGTTCCGCGATTGTGACATTAATGGGCCTGAAATAGGGGGTTTTTGGGATAAATTCTTTTGACAGGTCCTTACAGCATTTTTAGCATCCGGTTTACCAGAACCTTTTCTGGCTCGGTGGAAGCGCGGATGCTCATGGGGAGAATGAGCAACGTGGTCCGGTTTGAAAAGTCCAAATCCAAGTTCAGGAAGGAGAAGCACTATGCGTATTAATAAATCTAGGCTCGCAGGGATATCCCTGGGGGCTCTCAGCGTGGCGGCGCTAGCATCGCCGTCATTCGCCCAGTCGCTCACGTGGACGACTGGCAATCCCGTCTTCTCGGCGGAAGGCGTTGACCGGGTCGTTTCCGGTGAATACGCCGAGCTCACGCTGCCCGGCTCCGTCAATACGTCGACCGGCGTGTGCCTCGTCACCAGCGATTGCTTCACGTATACGTCTTCTGACGTGTCCACGCCCGGCAACTGGCAGTCGGGTGCAACGGCGGTGGTTCAGTTCACGCTGCCGACGAACGAGACCTTCGACAAGTGCCCGACCGCTGCTTACGGTTCGGGCGGCTTCAATGTCCCGACCACGCTCACCTGCGCGGTCGGCGGCAACACCATGACGGTTCAGGTTACGACCAACAACTCCACGACCACGGGCCCGGGCACCATCACGTTCCCGTCGTTCAGCGTTGTGGGTACGGGCCTGCAAGGGCTTGCGCAACCCATCGCGGCGGGTGGCCCAAACAACTGCCACATCAGCCTCAGTGCCAGCTGCGCGATCACCGCGTTCATCACGGCGTCGAGCAACATCAACTTCGCCAACCAGACGGTGCATCTGTACGAGACGCTCGCCGAGAGCAACGACACGTTTGCGGCGACGACCGGCGTGACCACGGCTGCCGGCCCGTCTTGCATCGACATCGACATCTGGTCGTACAACAGCAACGGCGAATCCTTCCAGCAGCCGTGCAGCAATCACCCCGGTGGTTCGGGTGACGTTGCTAACAAGGGCTCGCTCACCCTCACCTATGTTGGCGGGCTTACCCCGGTCGACGGCGTGAGCGTTTTCGACTTCGACAACAACAAGGGCACTGTCAAGATTACCGGCAGTGCGGACGGCAATCCTCAGCTGGGCGAGCCCCAGGGCTCCGATCCGGTTGGTTCTCAGAACGGCGGCTTCGGCATTCTGCCGCTGACCGGCGAGAACATGGTTCTCGTTCCGATTGCGGATGGCTGCCCAAGCACCCTGGCCGGCGCGTTGGCCGACAACGGGATCGAAGGCGTGATCACCAACAACAGCGCGACGTTCAGCAACGTGCCGTTCCCGCCCGCTCCGGCTGCGGTCGGCTCGACCTCGACGATCGCGTATGAAGTTTGCGACTATGCCACGGGCACGGCGGTCATCGGCGCCGTTGCAGCGTGGGAATTGCAGGCTGCTATCGACGGCCCGATCGCTTGTGCATGGGGCACGCCGAATGGCTGCGCGGCCGCCACTGACACTAACCCAGAGCTCCTGGGCTACAACTACAATGGCGCGATCACCTGGTTCAACTTCACCAACGGCGCCTACGGGGATGTCGCGTTCCTCCGCGTCGTGAACCGCAATCCCTCCGAGCCGCTTAGCCTCGGAGCCAATGGTGAGGAAGTGGTGTGCCTCGTGACTGCCGACGACGGCACCAACGGGTATGCCTCGCTCTACACCAACGGCTTCAACTACTCCGGCTACAACCTCAACAACTCCGGCTCGAACAACGCCGGGTTGCCTGCCGGTCAGAACGCTTACTACCCCGTCCCGGCGATCTTCGCCGAGGCTGGGATCATCCCCTCCGCGTCGAACCCGTCGGATTCTGGCTTCGCTCGTGTGCTTCCACGACACGAAGCTCTACATCAAGCAGGTTTGGCAAGAAGGCGGCGTCATCGTCAACATCGAGTAATCTTCGACAACTTCGCGACGAGGGGGCCTTCGGGCCCCCTCTTTTTTTGTGCCGCGATCGCTCCCTGCGGCCGTTAAATATTATAAATATAGATTAAGAAATTCCTGTCGATGAATTTTACACTTCATTAGAGATAACGCGGACCGATCGGAAATATTCGTGGACGGTCAATGTATTGATCGAGATGGAACGGATTTTGCTTTGATTATGTTCGAGACAAATGCGAGGAAATCTGGGGTGCCGACCGTATCGGGACGTCCGGCGCTCGCGGGCTCAGGCCTTGCTGCATTCGTTCTCCTAGCGTCTGCGGCGCCAGCGTTCGCGCAGCTTATGCAGTGGCCATCGGGATCGCCGGTCTATGCGGCGCAGGCCGTTACGGATGTCATTGCCGCGGCCCCTGCCAGCCGCCTGACGCTGCCCTCGGGCCTGACCTGGACCTCGAGCCCGTTTGCGGGCCCCATCGGCGGCCAGGCGACCATCGTGTTTCAACCGCCTGCCGGTGATGCGTTCGACTGCACCAGCCCGCCGCCGACGGCGACCGCCTCGGGGAATTTCGCGGGCGCCACGGTGCAAAGCTGCACCTCCGGTTCGATCACGATTCAGGTCAGGTTCGGCAACGCCACGTCGCCGACCGCGGGGACGATCACGCTCGGCGCCTTCAGCATCGCCGGGAGCAGTGCCGGCCTGGCGCTGCTCGCCCCGGTCAATCCGCCGCCAGCGGCGCTCAATTGCGCCAACACCGTCGCGCCCGCCTGCCTCATCACCGCCGACGCCACCGCGTCGTCGAACCAGGCCCTCATCAACACGGCGCAGACCCTGACCGCGGTCATGGCCGAGAGCGGTGACGCGTTTGCCACCGCCGCCCTGGCACTGCCGCAGGACGGCGCGGCAAACAGCGTCTGCATTGATGTCTTCTCCTATCACAGCAACGGCGAAGCGTTCCAACAACCCTGCACCCCCGGCACGCCCGGTGGCTCGGGGCCGCTGTCCGACAAGGGTTCCGTGGCCATTACCGAGACTTATTATCTCGGCGCCGATGGCGTGCATGCGTTCGTCTTCGAGGACGCCGGCGGCACCGTCACGCTCAAGGGGACGTGCGGCGGCACTGCGGGTGGCACCGCCTCGGGTACGCCGGGGAGCTGCGGCGTTCTCCCGCTCACCGGCGAGGCGGTCTATCTCGTGCCGGAGCCGCAGCCGCCAGACGTCGCTTGTCCTGCCACAGCGGCGGCGGCGGCATCCGTCCCGGGTTCCGTGGCCGCCGACATCTCGCCGCCGGCCGGCAGCTTTGCCAACGTCGCGTTCCCCAACGCGACGGCGACCAGCACCATCGGGGCGATGGGAACGGCGATCTATGAGGTCTGCGGCTATGCGCTCGGCAACCAGATCATCGGCGACGTAGCCGCGTGGAGCGCTTCAGCCAGCATTGACCAGGGCCTGCCCGATGCCACCGTGGTCGCCGCTACCGGGTCCGGGCTTTTGACCTACAGCTACAACGGCGCGATCGATTGGTTCAATTTCACCAATGGCGGATATGGGGACATCGCCTTTCTGCGCCTCGTCAACCGCAATCCCTGGGAACCCTTGACGCTCGGCGTCAATGGCGAGGAGGTCGTGTGCCTCGTCCAGGCCGATGACGGCACCAGCGGCTATGCCTCGCTCTATACGAACGCGGGCCAGACCACGTCGAACGACAATAACGCGCCTGGCAATCCCGCAATCATCGCCGGCCAGAATGCCTTCTATGCGGTTCCCACCCTCTTCGCCAATGCCGGCATCGTGCCCACCGCGGCGAACCCCTACGACCTCGGCGCGCTCACCTGCTTCCACGATTACCAACTCCACCTCGTCCAGGTCTGGATGGAGCCCGGTGGCGCCATCGTCAATATCGAGTAACCATGCGAAAATTCATCGGCATTTATTGCGCTCAAAGCCCGCGGTGGTAGATTGGACCTCGGTATTGGCCGGGATATCCGGAGAAGTCGTTCCACTTGACGCGGGCGGGAACGCGACCCCATGAGATTTCAGTACGAGGCCTTGCAGCAGAATGGCCGGCCGGTCGTCGGTCAGATCGAGGCGCCGACGCTCCGGGGCGCGCATCGCGACCTCGTCCGCCGTGGCGTCCAGCCGACCGCGATCACGCCCGCTGTGCGCCGGACCACCGGCGGCCGCCAGACCCGGCGCAAGGTCCGGTGGCGCGACTACGTCTATCTGCTGAAGGAAATCCACGCGCTGATCGCGGGCGGCGTGCCGCTCGCCGAAACCGTTGCCGCGCTGGCGGATGCGACCGAGCATCCGGGGCTCGCCGCTTCCTATTCCGAGCTCAATACGGCGCTACGCCGCGGCGAGAAATTTTCCACCGCCTTTGCGCGCTCCTTTCCGGCCTTTCCCACCTACATTCAGCGGGTCATCGAAGCCGGCGAGCTGTCCGGCCATCTCGGCGAAGCGCTGGCGGATGCCGCCGCGGCGATGGAGCACGACCAGAAGGTCCGGGTCGAGCTGCGCAATGCCCTGATCTACCCGACCTTCCTGGTCGGTTTCGGCGTGCTCGCCATTCTCTTCATCTTCATGGTCGTGGTGCCGCGCTTTGCCGCGATGTTCCGCGGCAAATACGACCAGATCCCGTTCCTGTCCTACATCGTCATCGCCGGCGGGATGTGGCTGCACGACCATCTGCTGCTGGCCGGGATCGTGGTGGGGGGGCTCGCCGCGATCCTCGTCTATGGCTTTCAGCAAGCGGCATGGCGAACGCAGGCGCTGGAGAGCGTATCGCGCCTGCCGCTCATCCGCGACTGGATGATCGAGTTCGAAACCGCGCGCTGGGCGGGCGTGCTCGCGCGGCTCCTGGAGAACCGCGTGCCGCTGCTGCAGAGCCTGGAGCTCGCCAGGACGGCCTTGCACAGCCGCGAGATCCAGCAGCGGCTGATCCAGGTTGAGCGCCTGGTGCGCACCGGGGGCGCGCTGGCCAAGGCGCTCGACGAGCATCGGTTCCTGCCGCCGACGGCGTTGAGCCTGGTGCGCGTGGGCGAACGCTCGGGCAGTCTCGCGCAGATGATGCGCAGCGTTGCGGCGATCTACGACGATGTCGTGCGCAATCGCATCAAGGCGATCTTGACGCTCATCGAGCCGATCGCGATTCTCTTGATCGGCGGCGCTATCGGGATCGTGGCGGTGGCGATCTTCCTGGCGATCACCAGCATCAACAACGTGCCCGGCCTATAGGTCGCGCGGCTTGCGAAAGCCGTAAAAGGCGTCGTTGCCGCGATCGGACAGGTCCCATCCCATCGCCGTGAACACGTCGCTCAGCCGCTTGCGATCGATGTCCGGCAACGGTTCCCAGGCAAAGAACGTCGATTGCGTCTCCGGCGCGAAGCCGGCCTCGGTGGCCAGCATCACGATATCGGCAACCGCATATTCGCGCACATGCGGGGGATAGTGGAACGGGTGGCGCTTGTTGACGAGGTTGCCGACCGCGTCGAGCGACATCGCATTGGGCGTGGTCAGGAACAGGAGGCCGCCGGCGCGCAGGATGCGGTGCGACTCCGTAAACATGCGCCGTGCGCCCGACATGGTGAACGCGGCGATCTCCTCGATGCTGCTGTTGGGGCTGTGCGCGTCGTTGAGATGCTCCACCACCTCGAAGCTCAAGATCACGTCGGCCGTGGCGTCGGCGACGTCATAGGGGTAGCGCAGGTCCTTTTCGTAGGACGTGACATCCTTGCCCAAGGTATCGCGCAGGAAGACGCCCACGGGAGAGAGCGGTCCGAGCTCGAGGAAAGTGCGCTCGTTGAGGATGTAGGGCTCGATCCGCAGCCAGGTTTCGACAAATCGGACCACGTGGTCGCGCAGATAAAGGTCGTCGGGGAGCGTTCCCAGGTAGCGCCTGAATGCGTCTTCGTGCAATCCCACCTCGGCTCCGCGTGGCTCGCGCGAGCATCGTCGCGCGGCTGAAACGATCGAATATTCTGCGCCGAACATCCCCACACAGGCAAGCGCTTCGCCCACCGCGTGCGGCCCCGCGCACAATAGAACCGGCGTCCTTAAAACTTTAACCGTCGAAAAGCTTTACACAACCTTGGCGCGGCTCTGACGGATCGCTACGGATTACAGCAATATCAAAGATTTATCGGTGCTGGCACGGTCCTTGCGACGGTTCTCGCAAAATGAAAAAACGCACCGCAGCCCAGGAGGAATCCCGCGACTTCCACCGGTAGCAGCAGGAGTGGACAAGACATGATGATGTGGACCAAGAATACGGCGCCCAATCTGAAACCGCGCGGCGACATCGTGAACATCGCCGACCGCTCGAGCGCGGAAACGGAAGCGGGCGCTCACGACGGAACCCCGGGTCGGCGCGCGGAAGGTACGCCGGGATCCGATCAAGCCCAGACCGACCGAGGAACTGCCATGGCAGATACGCCCATCGTTCATATCAATGAGAATTCGGCCGAGCAGGTGGCCTACAAGCTCTTTCTTCATATCGTCGCGCGCGAAGACGCGGAGCTTGCGCCTGGCCGCGGGAAGTGGCCCGTCGACCGCCGCTGGATCTTGTCGACCTATTCCGAATGCCTGAGGGCTGTGCGGCATGGCGTCGTCGACTAGGCGGGCGTAAGCTCACCTGACCGGCGACGATGATCGGGCGAGGCACGCGGCAAGACGAGTGCCTCGGCCCGGGGCCGCGCCGGTGGCAACGCATCGGCCCGATGATCAGCGATCCAGGTGCGGGATGAACGTGCTCGTGATCGGCCGCAACGGGCAGCTCGCCACCGAATTGTTGCGCACGAAGTGGCCGCCGGGCGCGCGGATCATCGCCGTCGGGCGGCCCGAGCTCGACGTGACCGACGGGGACGCCGTGCGTCGCGTCGTTGCCGCGGCCGCGCCCGATGTTATCATTAATGCCTCGGCCTATACCGCGGTCGACCGCGCCGAGGCGGAGCCCGACACAGCCTTTGCCGTCAACGAGGCGGGCGTTCGCCACCTCGCGCTTGTGGCGCGCGGGCATGGCATTTCGCTCGTCCATGTCTCGACCGATTATGTCTTTGACGGGCGCGGCGGCCGCCCGTGGCGGGAAGAGGATTCTGCCTGATCCGATCGGCGTTTATGCGCGCTCCAAGCGCGCGGGCGAGCGCGCCATCGCGGCGGCGGGTCCCGCCCACGCCATCGTGCGGACCTCGTGGCTCTTTGCCGCGCACGGACAGAATTTCGTCCGCACGATGCTCCGTCTCGGGGCCGAGCGCGATCGGTTGAGCATCGTCCACGACCAGGTCGGCTGCCCCACCGCCGCGCCCGATCTGGCGTGCGCGATCGCCGGCGTGGCCGCGGCGCTGGCGGCCGGCAGGATCCCCTCCGGGGTCTATCACTATGCCGGCGCGGGGCCGGTGAGCTGGTATGAATTTGCCCAGGCAATCTTCGCGGCGGCCGAGGGCCTGGTGCCCACGCCGGCCTTGCTGCCGATTTCGACACAAACGTTCGGCGCGCCCGCGCCGCGCCCCGCCTATTCCGTGCTCGATTGCGGCAAGATCGAACGGGATCTCGGCATACGTGCGAGACCCTGGTCCATCGGCTTGCGCGCGGTCATCGACGAGATCGCGCAGGGTGGGGGCGTGCGCGCCGCTCCAGTGTCATTGCGAGGAGCGTAGCGACGAAGCAATCTCGTCGTCGTCGCGAGATTGCTTCGCTTGCGCTCGCAATGACAGTCGATGCTAAAGCTCGACCCCGTGCTGGCGCACGTAATCGGCCCGGCTTTCGTGAACGAAGATCACATTCAGCGGAAGATTGTCGCCCGGCGGAAATTCCCACAGCGCATTCTTGCTCGGCACATAGGCGTAGCGCCGGTAGTTGAGCGTAGCCAGGAACTCGATGAAGGCTTGGTCGAGGCCCTTCTCGCACATGACGATCGGATGCCAGGTGTTGAGCGTCCGCTCCATGCCGCGCAGCGCCGCAAGCTCCGCGCCTTCCACGTCGATCTTGACGATCGACGGGATGAGGGCGAGCTCGTCCAGCGTGGCGATCTCCACCGGCAATTCCAAGAGCTCGAATTCATCCTGGCCAGTAAATTTTTTCCAATCGGAAAGCCGATTATCGGTCGCGAAGGTTTCCAAATTCAGCGACGCCAGCGGCGTGCAGAGGAGGTCGCCCGCGGTGGGAATGTAAAGCGTCGCGCTGCCGCTGTGATCGGAGATGCCGCACATGCGGAACTCGAAGCGGGGAACGCGATCGCGCACCAGCGTCAGCACGCTTTTCAGGATCGGGATGATTTCGAAGGAAAGCACGTCCATCGTCGAATTGACGTTGCGGAATGAGATGGCGGAAAACCCCATATTGGCGCCGACATCGACGAAGAGCCCGCTTTCGCCCTCGAAATTCGCAAACAGGAGAAAATCGTCCTCGTGCACCTTCCTGCCTTTGAAGTCGCTGAGGACATTTTCGAAATTCTTGGTCGGATCGCGGCTCACAGTGGTCCATCCGCCCCAGTTGGCGGTCTGGCGCGGACCTTCATCGGTACGGGATTCGAACTGTTCCATTGTAATGATTTTCACAGTCGCTCCTCCTGTCGATCAGGTCCTGCCGGGCGCGGGGCGGCGGCCGGCGATGACATCGTCGATGAGCCGCTCCCAGCGCGGGAGTTGACGCCGCTTGAGGTCGAACTTCGCGACCGCGGTCGCGCGGGCCGCGTCGCGCAGGCGCTGCATGCGATCGGGATGATCGAGCACCGCGTCGATCCGGTCGGCGAGATCATGCGGGGCGAAGAAATTAACCATGAGACCGTTCTTGCCGTCCTCGAGCACCTCCTGCACCGGCGGCGTCGCCGAAGCGACGACGAGGCTGCCGCTCGCAAGCGCCTCGATGAAGGACCACGATAATACGAAAGGGTAGGTGAGATAGACGTGGACCGACGACACCTGCAGCAGGTTGAGATAAGCAGAATAAGCGATCTGGCCGAGGAAATGCACGCGCTCAAGATCGATCCGGCCGCCGAGCTCGTTCAGCATCATCGCGCGATAGCTGGTGCCCGGCGGCGCGGGATGGCCGTAGCTCACGCCGTCGCCGCCGACGATAAGAACCTGCGCCCGCTTGCGCCGCCGCAGCACCTCCGGCAGCGCCCGCATGAAGATGTGGAAGCCGCGATAGGGTTCAAGATTGCGCGCGACATAGGTGATCACCTCGTCCTCGCGCCGCAGCACGAGGTCGCCGCGCCCGAGCTTGAGCCACGCCGCCTTGTCGGGCCGCACCATATCGGTATCGACGCCCTCGTGGATCGCGGTGATCTTCTTCTGCATCGGCTGTGGATAGAGGCTGCGCTGCCACTGCGTCGGCGTGTGCCCCCAATCGGCGCCGTCGAAGGCGATGAAATTGACCGCGTTCTTGACGCGCAGGCGCGACTTGTCGCCGAAGATCGAGGCGAATTCGGCGTCGAAATCCACATCGACCCCGCTGGCGCGATAGAAGAATTCGAAATACGCCATGAGCGGCACGTCCGGCCACACGTCCTTGATGAAGAGCGTCTCGCCCCAGCCGCTGTGACCGATGACGATGTCCGGCCGGATGCCCTGGTCCCGCAAGCCCCGGCACAAATCGGCGACGGCAAGCCCGTTGCGCACGGCATCGTCGAGATCGAGCGCGAAGGGATGGCAGCCGACGGGATCGCGCGCGGGCTTGGCATAGGTGATCTTGGTAACGCCGGGGATCTCGTTGGCGTTGGGCTGGGTGATGAAATAGACGCTGGTGCCGGGCTTGGCCGCGAAATGCACGGCGAGGTGGCGATACTGCGCCGGAAAATTCTGGTGAATGAAGAGGACGATCATAGCTCGAGCTCGGCCAGCAGCGCGTCTCGCGCCGCGACGGTCGCCGAGGGCGTTTTGCGGGCGACTGCGCCAAGCTCGAGCGCCGGGCGCCGGCGCAGCACGATCTCGGAAAATTTTGCTTCATCGAGGCGGCGCAGCATCACGGTCGGGGTGAAGCCGCAGCGATGCGCCATGCTGGCGCGTCCCTGCGCCAACGCCGGCCCGAAGCCGAACAGCACATCGTGCGCCGTCACCGGCCCGGCCGGCGATGTGTACAACACCTCGTGCAGCCGGTCGGCGACGATGTACTGCGCGATCGTCTGCAGATCCGGCACGATGATGCAGGCGAAGCCGTCATCGGCAAGGACGCGGTGAAACTCGGCCAAGGCCTGCGTCACGTCGTGCGCGAAGAGATGTTCGATGCAATGCGCCGACCAGATGGCGGCGGCCGATCCGGCGGGGAAGGCGGAAAGATCGGTGGCACTCGCGACCACGTCGGGGCGAACCGCGGGATCGAGGTCGACGCGGATCTCGCGCCACGTCTGGAAGATCGCGGGCAGCTTTACCGAGCCCACCGGCCCGCAGCCGACATTGATGACGACACGCAAAGCGGTCGTCTCAGCGGTGGTGGCGTCCTCGCTCATCGTGCGGGTTCAGATCAAACCGGGTTTGACCAGGGTGCGCTGGGTCGCTGCCGCGCCGTCACGCCGGCGGCGCGGCGCCCGTGCGGCCGATGCCGCGCGCGGTGCGTCGCTTGCGCGGGCGGGCGGGCTTGCGGCTGGGGGCAGGGCCTTTCGTTTGCGCCGCGCCTGATTTTCCCGTCTTCGCGGCGGCGACCGGTTTCGGTTGCGACCGCTGCGCCGCGGCCGCAATCGCCTGGCGCCGCTTGCCGACCGGTGCCGCCTTGCGCGGCGGCTCGGCCGAGACGGGGCGTTCGACGATGCGGACCTGGATGCCTTCGAGCGCGTCGTTCGGCACGGTGGAGCGGCACGGCGCGCCGTTGCGCAACGGGCCCACCGTCGCGCCCGACTGGAACCAGCCACTGTACTCGCAGTCGTATTTCGCGCCGGCGCCGGGCTTGAGGCGCGCGGCAAAGCCGATCAGCGGCACGCTCATCCCACGGGTGCCACACGGAGCGCCGTTGCTGGTCCATGGCGTCTCGATGCCCGTGCGCGTCAGCCCCTTATATTCGATGTCGGCGTCCGCGATCTTCTCGAGCGGCTTGATCGCGAAGGCCTCGATCCATAAGCCCGCGCCGACCCGGCCGGCCCACGGCACATCGACGAAGGACATGTCGCCGCGATAGCGCATATGCGCCACTATCTGGGCGCGCAGACCAGGGTGTTCGCCGGCCTTGGCGGGGGACGCTGCGGCCGGCGGTGGCGCGGCCGGCGCGGCCGGTGCTTCGATGCGATTGGGGCGCGCCAGCGGCGTCGCCGTGTCGTCGCCGTCGAGCCGGTTCGCATCGATGACGAGCGCCTGGCCGCCCGGCGCCCGGACCGAGGTCAGGACGAGCGTCGCGGCGGCGCCCAGGACCTTGACCTCGAGCGTGTTGCCGGTCGCGAAGAGCCAGGCGCCATTGACGGCGATGTTGGGGCTGAACTTGACCTCTTTCGCGGCAATGCCCGGGCCGAGACCGACGTGAACGGCGGGTACGATGAGGTTGCCCGCTTCCTTGATCTGTGCCGGCACGCCCGACCGCACCGTGAAGAGATAGCGGCCCTTGGGCAAGGTGATGGCTTCGACCGAGCCGGTGATCGCGGTCGGCTTGTTGTCCACGGGGGCGCTCGTCGTTCTCATGTGCTGGGTCTCCTGCGCGCGAATCGCGGTCGGATTTTGCGTGGATGGGGACGGGTGCGCGCGCCGGTCGGGCGCGGTGGCCCGGAGTTCGGCCGCGGCGCGCAGCAGACGCTGGTTAAGCCGCGCTGGATCGGCGCTGAAGGGGAGCAGGATGCCCGTATCTGCGTTGCGCAACCGCTCAGCGATCGCCCCGAGATCGAATGCGACGATCGGCACGCCGGCACGAATCGCCTCGGTCAGAGTATAGCACCAGGTCTCCGGCGTGACAGACGGGAAAAACACCAGATGCGGCCGTTCGCGCCGCAACAGGCCCGCAAGCTCAGACTCGTCGTAGCGTCCGGTAATAAACACTTTACCTGTCTTAAGCAGCGGCTCGTCCGCCTCGGTATGGCCGATGACCACGAATTCGAGCGGCCGGCGGCTGGACGCGGCCTCGCGTGCGCAGGCCAGCAGCACGCCATAGCCCTTCTGCTCGCCGATTGCGCCGATGACGGCGATGCGGATGACAGGGCCAAGCGGCGGCGGTGGCACGCCGCGGACGGGCGCGTCCTGCCACGGCTCGATGCGCGGCTCGATCCCGGGAAAATGCCGCGTGAGCCGTGTCGCGACATCCGCGCAGGGTGCGACCACGTCCCGCGCCGAGCCCAGCCAGCGCGCGCTGCGCCGGCGCAGATCTTTGGCGGAAATCGCCTCGGTCAGCGCCGTGCCGTTCTTGCGCACGCAGCGCGCGCAAACGGTGACGCTCGGTTCGCCGCAATACCGCCCGGCGCCGCCGATCAGGCTCACGCGCGGGCAGATCCAGACATAGTCGTGGATGTAGACGTCATGGGGCACGCCAAGCGCCAGCACCGCATCGATGACGCTGCCGTCGAAGCCGAGAAAATGATGGAGCTCGACCTGCTCGAGGGCCAGCGATGCCAGAAGCGTCGTGACGGCGGGAAGCTCGTCCGGCACGGCGTAGCAGAGATCGGGATAGCGCTCGCCATCGATCGACAGGGCGCACCCGGTGGCGTTCGGCCGCAGCAGCAACGGCGTCAAGCCGCGCGCGCGTAAAGTGCGACAACGCTCCTCGACAAAGCGCGCGACGCCGCCCGTCAAAGCGAGCGTGACGACGAGGACGAAACGCCCCCCCGCGCTCCTGAGCCGCGCTTCATCGAGACGGCGCCGCACGTGGCGGGCCGGATCGGCGGCAATGAATTTCGCAACGAGCGCGTCGTAGCCGGGGTGGCGCAGATTGAGGACGCGGGTGTTGCGCTCCCGCAGCGGATGGCCGCGCCGGCCGAAGGAGCGGCCGCCGGCGTGGCGCACGAACACATCCGCGGCAAGGACGTGGCGCCAGCCGAGCTTGCGCGCGCGCATGCAGAAATCGTTGTCCTCGCCGTACCCCTTGCCGAAGGTTGCCGCATCGAAGCCGCCGGTCGCGGCGAGGCAGTCGCGCCGAATATAGAGGCAGAACCCGACCCCCACCGGCAGATCGACGGTGGCGCCCGCGTTAACCGTGGCGGCGAGGGTGTCGAGCGCCTGCGCCGCTTCGGCGTCGCACTTCTGCTCCTGGCCGCCGGGATAGCTCGCGACCGCGCCGCTGTTGGTGAGCGGTGTCACCGTGCCGACGGTGGCGCCGCTATAGGCGGCCGCCTGCAGCCGGTCGAGCCAGTCGCCGTGAACGACCGCATCGGCATTGAGGAGAACGGCGTCGCGTGTCGTGTGGACGCCAAGGCCGCGATTGACCGAGGCGGCAAAGCCGAGATTCTCAGAGTTGCGCAGCAGCGTGATCGCAGACCGCGCGGCCAGCGCATCGAGATCGCCCGATAGCGCGCGGTCCGGCGAGGCGTCATCGACCACGATCACCGCATCGTCCGGACGCAGCGTGGCCACGACCGCATCGAGAGCGGCCAGCGTCTCTTCGCGCCCGAGATAGACCGGCACGATGATGTCGACCGGGCGCCGGCGCCGGGCGTCCGCTGGGCGCGGGGCGGGGCGGGGACGTTGCGCCGGCGCCTTGAAGGGAGGCACCGCCTTCTTGAGGAGCAACGGTGCGTCCGGCAATTGCTGCATGCTGGCGTCAGGAAGCACGGCCTTGATGAAAATTCGGTTGCCGGCGAGCCCCAGCGCCTGGGGGGCGAAGTCGAAGCGCTGCACGCCGTTCGCGGCCGCTGCCGCGGGGCTGGGGATGCGTGTCTCGGCGCCGCGCTCGTCGCCGATGACGAGGTCGAGCGGGTGGGACGGCAGCCAGCCGAGCCTGACCCATCCCGTGACCCGCCGGCCGCTCGTCGCAGCGCGGCCGTCGAGGTCGAAATTCGGGCGACGGCTGAGGCCACTGCCGAGGAGCGGCGATCCGTTAACCATGACAGTGATCGGTCCCGGCGCCTCCGGTCCGGGCAGCGCCAGATGAAAGAGCGCCGGGCCGGCCGGCGGATCGGCGATGGGGACCTGCGCCAGGCACCGGCCATCGGGCGAGGAGAGCGCCAGCACTCCCTGCCGGCCGGCGCCGAACACCTCGCCCATCAGCGCCAGCGTCGGCGCGATCCCGATCCAGCCGCGCGGGCCCGGTCGTGGCCTTGCCACAAGGTGACGTGCGGCGGCGGCCAGAGCCCCGCCGGGCTCGACGCAGAACCGGCGCAGCGCGGAGCCAAGCCGTTCGGTTGCGGCCTCGATCGCCTCGGCGGCGAGCAGCGCTTCGACCAGCGCCGCCTCGGTGTCGGGATCCGGCCGGCGCTCGGCGGCGGTCTCCAGGACCCGCCGCGCCGCCGTGGCGTCCCCGACCTGCACCAGAAGCCGCCCGTAAAGGCGGGCAATGTCGACATCCTCGCGCGCGTGCCGCCACAGCCGGTCGGTGACGCGCAGCGCCTGATCGAGGTCGCCCGCGGCCAGGGCCGCCTGGACGGTCCGGAGCAGGTGTGTCGCAGGGGATGTCGGATTCGAACGGGTCGGATCGTCGGTCAGGGTTGCTTGCCTCGTATGGCGGGATCACTGCCCGATGGGATTCCGGTGAAGCCCGGAGCCATCGGACAGTGCCGCCGTTGCTACGAAAGACGCAAGTCCTGGGGGCTTTTTATGATTTGAAGTCGCTGGTCGTCAGCTTGGTGATGTTGGTGTTGTTGAGCGTGATGATCGTCTGGCCGCTATCGAGCGAAATCGTCGCGCCGCCGCCGGAGTAGGTCACGTTATTGGCGAGGATATTGGTGACGTTATAGCTGCTGCCGAGCTGGATCTGGTCCTGGCCCTGAACGAAATTGTCGATGACGTGCGTGCCGCCTTCAGGCGCGGGGCCGGTATCGAAGACGAACAGGTTGCCGGTGCCGCCACCGCCGCCGGCCATGGTATCCGCACCGGCGCCGCCGACGAAGGTGTCGTTGCCGCTGCCTGCCGTGGCCTGCATCAGCGTGTTGCCGGTGCCACCCATGAAAGTGACGTTGCTGCCGCCCGCCAGGGTGACGTTGCCGCTGCCGGCGGTAACGGATTCCCCGCCCGCGCCGCCTTGATAGACGAGCTGGCCGCCGCCGCTGCCGATCGTCGCCGAGAGCGAGCCCGGCCCTACGACTGTGGCCGCTCCGGCCGCCGTCACCGTGTCGTTGGGTCCGCCGAGCGTGATCGTGTCGTTGCCCGATCCGACACTGATCGAACCGTTGCCGAGCTGCACGGTGATCGAGTTGTTGCCGTTGCCGGCCGTGATCGAGGCGTCGCCCTTGACCGTGATCGTGTCGTTGCCATCGCCGACGACCACCGTCCCCGACCCGACGAGTTCGCTGCCGTTGCCGGGGTACAGGGTGCCGGTGCCGGAGATGCTGATCGAATTGTTGGCATCATTGCCGATGATCATGATCCCCGATCCCGACGCATTCACGGTCGTGGCGAGATCGTCGGTAATGATGGCGCCGTAATGGCCTGCCGGCAGGTTGTCGGTTCCGCCGCCGCTCAGCTCGTAGACATCGGTGACCATTGGCGGGGCTGGTGAAAAAGTCGTCGTGGGGTCGATGCGGCTGTTCGGCAAGCCCGCCAACAGTTGATTGAGGGCCTGCGACGCAGCCGAGATCTCTCCAGACGGGAGCACAAATGTAGTGCTGTCTCCCCCTACTACAGTCGTCGTGACCATCGCACCATGCTCCCCGTCGCCCGGCTAGACTTTCGATGCCGGCGAGCGCAGGCGTTGCCGCTGCCCTTGCCGCTGCGTCGATGATTTATTTGTCCGATTCGACCGCATCACTATCACCGTTCGACCACGATAAGTCATGCATTTAGCATGCCAAAATCAAAATACCTTGATTTTTCAATGAGTTATGCCGCCTCTAGCGTTAAGAGATTAATTAATTGTAAAGAAAACCGACAGCGGGACTGTTAACATTGCGCGCAAGTTTCTTCTAGTCTGACTTTGCGGACTTGCCAGCGACGGAAATATCAAGCGTTTTCCCGTGCGATCTATTCTTAAAAAATGCGAGAAACGCGCTCAGGCGAGAGGCGCGAGCCCGATCCGGTCGCTGTCGGCGTCGCACTCGTACGCCGGCTCCATTGCCGCTTCGCGCGGCGGCGGCTCGTAGGTGAAAAACGGGGACAACCTGTCGAGAAGCGGCAGATTCCGGTCTTTCTCGGACAGCTCGGCCTCGCCCTCGGGAAACGGCCAGGCGATGTTCAGCGCCGGATCATTCCAGCGGATGCCGCATTCATGGTCCGGCGCGTAGTAATTGTCGACCTTGTAAAGAATTTCGGTTTCCGGCTGCAGCGTACAGAAGCCGTGCGCGAAGCCGGCGGGAATAAAGATCTGATTCCAGTCCTCGGCGCTCAGCACGGTCGCGATGTGGCGGCCGTAGGTGGGAGAGCCGACACGGATATCCACCACCGCATCGAAGATGGCGCCGCGCAGGACGCGCAGGAGCTTGGCCTGGGCGAAGGGCGGGCTTTGGAAGTGCAGGCCGCGCACCACGCCCTTCTGCCGCGACAGCGAGTGGTTGTCCTGCACGAAGTCGGCGCGGATGCCGATTTCGGCATAGACGCGCTTGCTATAGGCCTCGGAGAAGAAGCCGCGGTTGTCCACGTGGCGCGCCGGTCGCAGGAGCTTGACGTCACGGAAATGAGAGCTGATCACCTGCATCGGCGCGCACGGTTCTCCGAAATGGACCGAGGTGTCAAGCCGCTTTGCGCCGGCGCAGGAAACCGAAGCCGGCCAGGGCCGCACCGAAGAGCGACAGGCTCATCGGTTCGGGCACCGGGGCGGTCTCGATGTTCCCGCCGAAGATGCCGGCATCGCCGGTGCTCGTCAGACCTTCGGAGTCAGTCTGGCTCCTGCAGGGTGGACGGGTCAGTCGGCGTGACATACGCGTCGGCCACGTAAGTAATGGCGGGGTCCACCGTGATCGGGATCAAGCCGGTGTAATAGAATTCTCCGCCTTGCGCGCCAACCACGTAGGTATCCCCGGCGTTCAGCGTCACCGCAGAGGTGAGCGCGGTGAAGAGCCAGTATCCGTTCTGCGTCGAACTCGCGTCGACCGTCACGCTGGTGACCAGAAGGTTGGAGTCGCTGACATCCCACAACCCGACCAGCTCGGGAATGACAGCCCCGGTGGTGGGGTCGGTGGTAAAAGTGCTGATCGAGCCATCGTCGAACACCCCGAGGCCGGTCACCGTGACATTCGGGCCATTGGCGGTGAATTCGTAGCCGAGATTGTAAGGGTCCGGCGAAAAGAGTGTCGTCGGCGCAGTGGGCGTCGCCGCGAGATCGACCCCGAGCACGTCCGCGGCTGCGGGAAACGTCGCCGCGCCGGCGGCAAGCGCAGTGAGAGCTCCCACCAGTGCCAGCTTGTGAACTGAAGTCATCGCTTTTCCCCGATTCCGGTGAAACCTGACATGGCCGCCACATTCCTGCGTGCTGCCTCAGCCCCTTCCCAGCAAGACCCGTACCAGATCTCTTAATTCCTGGGAAATCATGCTCTTAGCGCTGTCCCAACGCGCTGACGAAACGTAAGTGTAAAATCCGCCGACAGCGCCAGAGTATAAGTTAACATTAACGCCACCGCCGAAATGGCAAGTCTTCGGGAATTTTCACCCGAGGAATAAGCGGCGTTTATGGATCTTTAATACTGATTAATACTATTCATGTGACATAGAACATAACCGCATCTTTTGCGGCGAGGAAGCGGTCGTGGTCATGGCGGTCAGTCGCAAAACGCCGCGCACTGCGCTATAGCATGCGGCCGCGCGCCGATCTCCGGCGCGCGCGGAAGGGAGCCTGGGAATGCGCGTTTTCGTCTTCGATCTCCTGCCCTATGGCGAGCATCTCGATCGCGTCAAGGTCGGGAACGAGCTGCCCTATCCGCTCCCGCGCAAGCATTTCTCGGCGGACGTGGCGGTGCGCACCTATGCCGAGCATCTGACGGCGTGGGAGGAAATCGACCGGCTCGGCTTCGATGGCCTCGGCTTCAACGAGCATCATTGCTCGCCCTATGGGCTGATGAACTCGCCCAATCTCATGGCCGCCTCGGCGGCGCAGCGCACCAAGCGGGTCAAGCTTCTCATTTACGGCAATCTCCTGCCCCTGCACGAGCCGCTGCGGCTCGCCGAGGAATTGGCGATGATCGACTGCCTGTCGGGCGGGCGTCTCATCTCCGGCTTTGCGCGCGGCATTCCGCGCGAGTATCAGGTCCACAACGTGAAGCTGGCCGACAGCCGCGCGCGCTTTGAAGAAGCCTACGACATCATCATCCGCGCCTGGACCGAGGAGGTGTTCTCCTATACCGGCAAGTTCTGGTCGTACAAGGACGTGGCGCTGTGGCCGCGGCCGGTGCAGCAGCCGCACCCGCCCGTGTGGATCCCCGTCACCGGCAGCAAGGAATTGATCGAGTTCGCTGCCCGCCACGACATCGTCATCACCCCCGGCCTGCGCCCCGGCGGGCTGCAGGAGGACATCATCCGCTACTACGCGAAGTGCGCCGCGCAGTATGGACGGCGGGTCACGCCCGACCATCTGTCGATCGGCATCAACGCCTACGTTGCCGACAGCAAGGCCCAGGCGGTGAAGGAGAACGGTCCCTATTTTCTCTATTTCAACCGCACCCTCTTCAGCCACGGCAACTTCACCGAAACCAGTCTCGGCCAGGCCGCGGGCTATATGTCGAAGGCCTCGATCGACTATGTGCGGCCGGAGAATCTCCGCGAGGTCGAGCGCTCGCGCCAGGATTTCCGCACCATGACGCTCGAGGATGTGGCGCGCCAGGCCGAGCACATGGCCTGGGGCACGCCCAAGGAAGTGGCCGAGCGGATCATCGCCGCGGTCGACCGCGCCGGGGCCAACCAGATCCAGGTCATGTTCAACGCCGGCGCCTTGCCGCAGGAACTGTTCCTGGAGCAGATCCGGCGCTTTGCGCGCGACGTTCTGCCCATCCTCCAGGCGCACGCGGTGACGCGCGTTCCGGTCGCCGAAGAGATCGTCGCCTGAAAACGGCAGCGTCCGGCGTCGGCCATGGCCCCGGGGGTCACGGCTTGACGCAGTTCGGCGCCGGTACAAAATGACGCCAGCGCGAGGCCCCGCCATGTATTCCGAGACGACCCAATCCATCACGGTCACGGTCGAGCCGGTCTTTCTCGAAGACCGCTCGTCGCCGGCGGAGCATCATTACGTCTGGGCCTACCGCGTCCGCATCGAGAACGGCGGCCAGGAGACGGTGCAGCTTCGCCGCCGCCACTGGCGTATCACCGACGCGCTCGGGCGGGTGCAGGAGGTGCGCGGCCCCGGCGTCGTCGGCGAGCAGCCGGTGCTGGGGCCGGGCCAGTCCTTCGAATATACCAGCGGCGCGCCCCTGACCACGCCGTCGGGCATCATGGACGGCAGCTACGAGATGGAGACGCGGGACGGCCGCTCCTTCGCCGTCACCATCCCGGCTTTCTCCCTCGACAGTCCGCATCAGACGGTCCAACTGAACTGAGCCGGCTTCATTTCCGAAAAGGATCACATTCGATGGCATCCAAGACCGCCGGCCTGCGCGCCCTCGCTGCCAAAGGCGCGCCCGGCGCGATGCCCCGTCCGCGCCCAACCCGCGAGCAAGCCGAGGCGGCGGTGCGGCTGCTCATCGAATATGCCGGCGACGAGCCCGACCGCGAGGGCCTGGCCGGCACGCCGGCCCGTGTCGTGCGCTCGTTCGACGAATATTTCGCCGGCTATGCCCTCGATCCTGTCGAGCTCTTGAAGCGCACCTTCGAGGAGACCGATGGCTACGACGAGATGGTGGTGCTGAAGGACATCCGCTTCGAGAGCCATTGCGAGCATCACATCGCGCCGATCATCGGCAGGGCGCATGTCGCCTATCTGCCGGGACGGCGCGTCGTCGGGATATCGAAGCTCGCGCGGCTCGTCGAGGTCTATGCCAAGCGGCTGCAGATCCAGGAGAAGATGACGGCGCAGATCGCCAACACGCTCGACGAGGTCCTGCGGCCCAAGGGCGTGGCGGTGGTGATCGAGGCCGCGCACCAATGCATGACCACGCGCGGCGTGCACAAGCCCGGCGTCGCCATGGTGACCTCGCGCATGCTCGGCGCCTTCCGCAACGACGCCACCACAAGGCGCGAATTCCTCGCCATCATCGGCTCGCCTACGGGCGGCGCGCCGATCAACGTGTAAGGCGGGCCAGCCGGCGTTACTGGTTGTAGTACTGACCGAAATTGTTGCGGATCTCGGTCACCATCTGCCCATTGAAATCCGCCATCACCGCCTTGGTCATGTCGTACCAGGCGCGGTCGCGCTCGTTGGGGGTGATGCCTTCGAGCACGCTTTGCGACCGCGTCGTCGTGACGCTGGCGGTGCGCAAGGGCAGGCCCTGGGCGTCGACGATCTGAATCGTCGCCTGCAGCGTGATGTCATAACGCTGCGCCGGCGCGGTCGTCAGCACGCCGGTGATCCCCGGCGTCCTCGGCAGCTCGGTCTCGATGACACTGGCGTTGCGCAGAATGAAGACGGCCCGGCCGACATTTCCCGTCGCCCTCAGACGGTCGCGCGCCCAGTTCTCCGCGGCGCGCGCTGGCGGCACGGGGAAAAGGTGATCGACATTGGGCGGCCGGAGCGGCGGCTGGTAGTCGTCGCGCACGTCGATGGCCGCGACATCGAGCCGGATCGGCGCCTCGGTAGTGAAGCGGATGTCGGGGAAGACGGGCCGGGGCGGCGGCGTCGAGCAGCCGGCGACGAAGGCCAGAATTCCGGCGCCCAGGATGCGGCGCGAACGGCTGAGCGTAAGCATGGCTTTCCTGCGGATGCGAAGGATCGGCGATGAGACTGACACGCCGGCGCGCGCGAATTCAAGCCGCGCGAACCGCCGCGGGTAATTTTCGGCCGCGGCTCCCGTGACGCTGAAACCCGCGATCATTCCCGCTTCAGCGCTCGGCGAGCGCGGCGAGGTCGTCGGCGGCGAAGGGATAGACGGCGCTGCAGAACTCGCAGGTCACGACGACGCGGCCGTCGATTTTCATCTCTTCGAGCTCGCCGGGCTCGAGCGTGCGCAGCACGGTCTCGACCCGGGCGCGCGAGCAGCGGCACTTCGCGACGAGCGGGCGCGGCGCATAGGCGCGCACGCCGTCCTCGTGGAAGAGGCGGTAGAGCAGCTCGCGCGGGGCCAGATCCGGATCGATCAGTTCTTGTGCGGTGGAGGAACTCATCAGGATCACCGCGCGCCGCCAGCCTTCATCCTCGGCGTCGCGTCGCGCCGGGTCTTCGGCGGGAAGCCGCTCGATCATCAGGCAGCCGGCGCGCCAGCGCGGCGTGCCCGTCGCATCGGGCAGGCGCGACACCGCCACCTTGAGCCCGGCCTCGACCTGCTCGCTCTGGCGGAAGTAATGATGGATGCACTCCGCCAGCGTCGCACCCTGCAGCTCGACGATGCCCTGATAGCGGTCGGTATGCTCGCCCTGATCGACGGTGAGGGCGAGGTATCCCGCGCCCAAGAGCCGCGGCACCGATCCCTGCACGCCGCCGCTGCCTTCCGCCGTCGCGATGGCGCGGGCGAGCTTCTCCGCGTCGAACTGGGCATAGCCGCGCACCGCGCCCGAGCTCGTCACGTCCGCGACCATGAGGCGGATCGGCCCGTTGCCCTTGGTCTGCAGCGTGAAGACGCCCTCGTATTTGAGCGCCCGCGCCAGGGCGGCGGCGAGCGCGATCGCCTCGCCCAGGATCGCCGCCACCGGTTCGGGATAGGCGTGGCGCGTCAAGATCTCGTCGACCAGCGGGCCCAGCCGCACGAGCCGGCCGCGGAGCTGGAACGGGTCGATCTGGAAGGGCTGGATGAGATCGTCGGACATCGTTGGGTGTTGCAAGGTCAAGCCGGCGGCAGGCAAGCCGCGCCCGGATTCAGCCCAGGCACCAGGCGAGAATGGCCTTCTGCACATGCATCCGGTTCTCGGCCTCGTCCCACACGACCGATTGCGGCCCGTCGATCACGCCGGCGGTCACTTCCTGGCCGCGCTTGGCGGGCAGGCAGTGCATGAAGATGGCGTCCGGTTTGGCCAAGGCCATGAGCCGTTCATCGACACGATAGGGCTCCAGCATGTCGTGGCGGCCGGCAGTCGATTCAACCCCCATCGAGACCCACGTATCGGTGACGACGCAGTCGGCGCCGGCAACCGCCGCGCGCGCATCATCGGCAAGAACGACGCGTCCACCCTCGGTCCGCGCCCAGTCGAGCAGCCGCGCCGGCGGGCGGAAGGACGCCGGGCAGGCCACGCGCAGCTCGAACTCGAAGCGCACCGCGCCGTGGATCCAGCTCGCCAGGACATTGTTGCCGTCGCCGCACCACGCGACGATCTTGTCTTTGGCGTTGCCCTTGCGCTCCTCCAGCGTCATCACGTCGGCCATGATCTGGCACGGGTGGCTCAGATCGGTGAGGCCATTGATCACGGGCACGCTGGCGTAGGCGGCAAGCTCTTCGAGACTGGCGGCGCTGCCGGTGCGGAACATGATCGCATCGACGTAGCGCGACAGCGTGCGCGCCGTGTCCGCCATCGTTTCGCCGCGCGAGATCTGGCTGTCGGTCGTCGCCATCACCGCGACATCGCCGCCGAGCTGCTTCATCGCCACTTCGAAGGAAAGCCGCGTGCGCGTGGACGGCCGCTCGAACAGCATCGCCAGCATCTTGCCCTTGAGCGGCTGCGATCGGTCGGCGCCGCGCTTGAACGCCATTCCCCGGTCGAGCATGCGCCGCAGCTCGACCGGCGCGATGCGGTCGAGATCGAGAAAATGACGCGGGCTCGCCATCTCACTGCTTCCAGGCGCGCGCTACGCGGTCGAGGATGCCGACGGCTTCGCCGACATGGCTGTCCTCGATGATGAGCGGCGGCAGCAGCCGCACCACGTTATCGCCCGCAGCGACAACCAGAAGCCCCGCTTCGCGCAACGCATCGACCATCTCGCCGTTGGGGACCTGGCAGCGCAGGCCGATGAGCAGCCCCTTGCCCCGCACCTCGGCAAAGACCTTCGGATAGGAGGCGACGAGCCGGTCGAGCTCGTGGCGCAAGCGCTCGGCGATACGCACGACGCGCGGCAGGAATTCCGGCTCCAGCATCACGTCGAGCACGGCATTCGTCGCCGACATCGCCAAGGGGCTGCCGCCGAAGGTCGAGCCGTGCGTTCCCGCCGTCATGCCGGCCGCGGCGCGCTCGCTGGCAAGGCAGGCACCGACCGGAAAGCCGCCGCCCAGCGCCTTGGCGAGCGCCATGACATCGGGGGTGATGTCGGTCCATTGATGGGCGAAGAGCCGGCCGGTGCGGCCCATGCCGCACTGCACCTCGTCGAACACCAGGAGAATGCCGAACTCGTTGGCGATGGCGCGCAGGCCCGCGAGATATTCCGGCGTCGCGGTGGCGAGGCCGCCTTCGCCCTGGACCGGTTCGACGACGATGCCGGCGGTCTCGGGCCCGATCGCCGCGCGCATCTCGTTGAGATTGCCATAGGCGACATGGTCGAAGCCCGGCGCCGCCGGACCGAAGCCGCGCAGGTATTTCTCGTTGCCGGCCGCCGCCAGCGTCGCCAGCGTGCGGCCGTGAAACGAGCCGGTGCAGCAGATCAGGCGATAGCGCTCGGGATGCCCGGCGGCGGCGTGGTACTTGCGCGCCACCTTGATCGCGCATTCCATCGCCTCGGCGCCGGAATTACAGAAGAAAACCGTGTCGGCGAAGCTCGCGGCGACGAGGCGCTGGGCGGCGCGCTTCTGTCCGGCGATCTCGTAGAGGTTGGAGCAGTGCCACAGCTTCTGCGCCTGCGCCAGCACCGCCGCGACGAGGTGCGGGTGGGAATGGCCCAGCGCCGTGACGGCAACGCCGGAGCAGAAGTCGAGATAGCGCCGCCCGTCGCTGGCGAAGAGGTAGGCGCCTTCGCCGCGCTCGAATGTCACGTCGGCCCGAGCATAGGTCGGTAAAACTGCTGGAATCACAAGAGGTGTCTCCTGCGCGAGAGAGGAAGGAAAGTTCGGTCGGAACGGGCGGCCTATCGTCGCCGTCGTCGCAGCCGGACCGGCCCCTCCGCCTGGCCCGCCAAGGGCCCCGTGTGCTCGCGCTTCATCGCATGGCTCCCGCGTCCGCCGAGCGGCGGCGGAAGCGCGGGAGTATGCGGAGCGGCCCCGCGGGTGTCAACGCCAGGGTTCCGCTGCAAATATTGCCGCATCACCCCTTCGCGCCGGAGTCCTCATCGCCACCATCGCCAGCGGCGCTTTGCTCCGACATGCCGCGCACGAGCTGAAGCAGGCGTTGGCGCACCGTCGGCTCGTCGATGCGGCGATAGGCGTTGAGCAGCGCGAGCTCGCGTCCGTCCATCGCGGTGCCGCCGGCCGGTTGCGGCGCCTGGCTGTCGAGGGCGGCGAAGAAATAGGCGATCGGCTGGTGCAGGAGCTGGGAAAGCTGGAACAGGCGGCTGGCGGAAACGCGGATGTCGCCCTGCTCGTATTTCTGCACGACCTGAAAGCTCATGCCGAGGGCTTTGCTGACGTCGATCTGGGTGAGCCCGGCATGCTCGCGGGCCAGCCGCACGCGCCGGCCGACATAGACGTCGACCGGGTCGGGCCCGTTCTCCCTGGCGGTCTGGCGGCGGCGCCGCTTTACCGTTCTCATGTTATGGCTCCCGCCGCCGGGCAACGCATGCCCGGCCCATCACCATACACAAAAACAAGAGCGAATCAGTGTCTGATCAACCGCGATCAACCGTTGCCGAGACGGGCAGCCCGGCGCCGCGCCATTGCGGTGGAGAGCGGGCGTGGCATAGTACCACGCATGTCCCCATCGCCCGCGGAGTTGCCGTGACCATGGCCCAGCGCGAACTGGTCGAAGATCTCGTCGTCGCCAACCGCATCCTGTTCCACCAGAACGTGCTCGATGGGTTCGGGCATGTAAGCGTGCGCAGCGACGCCGATCCCGCGCGCTTCCTGCTCGCCCGCAGCATGGCCGCCGGTCTGGTGGAAGCCGCCGACATCCTTGAGTTCGATCTCGACGGCGCGCCCATCGAGGCCAAAGGCCCCGCGGTCTTTCTCGAGCGCTTCATCCACAGCGAGATCTATCGCGCGCGGCCCGATGTGCAGGCGGTCATTCACAGCCATTCGCCCAACCTCGTGCCGTTCGGCGTGACGCCGGCGAAGCTCCAGCCGCTCTATCACATGACGGGATTCCTGGGCGACGGCATCCCGGTGTTCGAAATCCGCCGACATGCCGGCGAGGACACCAATCTTCTCATCACCGACGGCCGGCTCGGGCAGGCGCTCGCCGCGACCCTCGCGGCCAATCCGGCGGCGCTGATGCGCGGCCACGGCTCGGTCGCGGTGGGCGTGTCGCTGCGCCAGGCGGTCTATCGCGCGGTCTACATGGAGCTCAACGCGCGGCTCCAATCCGAGGCGATGCGGCTCGGCCCGGTGACCTATCTCACGCCGGGCGAGGCGCGCGCGGGTGCGGCGGTCAACGACCGCATGCTCGAGCGCCCGTGGGAGCTGTGGAAGCGCGAGGCGATGGGTCGGCGCTAGACCTTCACCTTCTCGTCCGCGAGCACGCGCTGCACGGCGGGACGCGCGAGCATGCGGTCCTTGAAGGCGGTGTAGTGCTTGAGCTCGCCCATCGGCAGCTCGCGCCGCACGCCCCAGGTGTAGAAGACGAAGGCGTAGGGATCGAGCACGGAATAGGCGTCCGACAGATATTGCCGCCCGGCGAACAGCCCATCGATCTCCTGGAGACATTGGTGGAAGGTCTTGAGGCCCGCCTCCTTGATCCCCGGATAGGCGCTGGCATCGGCGCTGTAGCGCTCGGGCCGGCCGACATGGCCGTG
Organism: uncultured Alphaproteobacteria bacterium; assembly: GCA_963832575.1. GTDB lineage: Bacteria > Pseudomonadota > Alphaproteobacteria > ATCC43930 > CGMCC-115725 > DATJLY01. The sequence goes on along the minus strand of CAWHUT010000002.1, from coordinate 797,220 downwards.
CGCGGGATGGACGCTCGAGGCGAACCAGCCGATGAGCGACATCGCGTGCAACTCGGCCTTGGGCGTCGGTCGGCCACATTTTGAAGCGCTTGCCGAGATAGGGCAGGATCGCCGTGTTCTCGCTGATGACGTCGCCGTCGTCGAGCCTGCAGCGCCGGCACGCGGGCGTGCGGATTGACCTTGAGATACTCGTCCGAGCGCTGCTCGCCGCCGGCGAGATTGACCTTGCGCGGCTCGTAGCTCTCGCCGCTTTCCTCGAGCACGATGTGCGCTGCCATCGAGCATGCGCCGGGGCCGTAATAGAGCGTCAGCATGGGGCAATCCTCCACGTCGAAATCACGGCAGCGATCCTGGCAGGGCGTGCGCGCCCTGTCCACCGCGCGGCTTCAGGGCGGCAGCGGCACGCCGCTCTCCGCCATCGTCATCCCGTCGAGCCGACCCAAGGCCGGAAACCGCCGCGCCCACAGCGCGACGATGACGAGCGTCGCGATCCCGCCCAGCACCACCGAGGCCGACCGGTCCGAACCACGCCGCGGTGACGCCCGATTCGAACTGGCCCACCTGGTTCGACGCGCCGGTGAAGAGGCTGGTGACGGCGGTGACGCGGCCGCGGATGGCGTTGGGCGCGGCGATCTGGATCATGGTCTGGCGGATGATCACGCTCAGCATGTCCGCGGCGCCGACGATCATCAGCGCAGCGAGCGACAGCGCGAAGCTGCGCGACAGGCCGAACACCAGCGTCGCCGCGCCATAGACGGCGATGGTCACGAGAAGCTGTCGCCCGACTCGGCGCCGCGGCGGGCGGCGCGTCAGCATGAGCCCGGTCGCGAGCGCACCCAGCGCCGGAGCGCTACGCAGAAACCCCAAGCCCGCCGGCCCGATCGCCAGGATGTCGCGCGCGAAGATCGGCATCAGCGCGGTGGCGCCGCCGAAGAGGACGCAGAGGAAATCGAGCGTGATCACGCCGCAGCACGGCCTCGTTGCCGGCGATGAAGCGGACGCCGCTAACACCTCGCCCCAGGATACCGACGCGGCGCCCGTGCGGCGCTGGCGCGGCAGGCACATCACGGCGACGAGCCCGCCGCATTGCAGCGCCGCGGCGCACAGGAACGGCACGAACGGACCGACGAGATAAAGCACCCCGCCGATCGCCGGCCCCAGGATGACCGCGCGTCTGCGACGCGAGCGAGTTGCGCCGCGGCGGCCCGCGGAAACGCCGGCGCCGGCACCAGCGTCGGCAGCCACGACTGCATCGACGGCTGCTCGAAGGCGCGGCCCACGCCATAGCACGCGATGACGAGAAGACCGCAGCGACGCTGCCCGCACCGAAGAGCGCCATCAGCGCCAGCGCGACGCTGCACATGCCCTCGATCGCATAGGCCGCCATGGCGACGGAGCGGCGCGCGATGGCGGTCGACGATGTGTCCCGCCGGCAGCGCCAGCCCCGCCATCGGCAGGAACTGCACGAGCCCGATGAGCCCGAGATCGAGCGCGCTGTCGGTCAGCGCATAGACATACCAGCCGACCGCGACCGCCTGCATCTGCCATGCGGTCGCGGCGGCAAAGCGCGCGATCAGAAAAATGCGTACATTACGCCGAGGCAGGGCGGCCGGTCGTCGGCCCTGGGTATCATCGCCCGGATCGGGCATTGCCGCTCACCCTGAACTGCCGGCACCGCGCGAGGCTGACCGAGGGCAGCGGCGCCGCGAAACTGCTGCGCCGCTGCCGATAAGAGCCCGCCGCTATTTCAGCGCCGCGGCGTAAGGATAGATCACGTTGCCGTCCTTGAGCGATGTCGGCGCGAGGATCACCGAGTTCTTGGGGTCGCGGAACTGCTTGAGGTCGTTGGCGGTGATGTGCTGGTACTGCACCTGCAGCACGCGCGACTTGGCCCATTCGCCGTCCGCGCCGAACTTGATGTCGCCGGCCGACCGTCTTGAACGTCGTCTCGTGCATGTAGTTCGCGATCTTGCCCTGGTCGAGCCCCTTGGTCGCCTCGACCGCATCGCCCAGCACCTGGAGATAGGCATAGGCCCACGGCACCATGTAATAGCCCAGCGGATCGACGCCTTCCTTGACCGCCTCGCGCCTGGTAGCGCTTGAGAAGACTGGCCATGCCGGGGAATTCCGTGGTTTTCGCCGGGCAGCCAGAAATCGTAATTGACGATGCCGTTGAGAAGCGGCCCGAGCTGCATCTTGATCGCGGTCGATTGCAGGCCGACCATGCCGCCGCCGACCATCTTCGGCGTGAAACCGACCTCGCGGATGGCGCGGACCATGCCGACGGAATCGGGCGGATACGAGGCGATCATCAGCACGTCCGGATTGGCCGCCTGGATGGCGCGCACGATCGGCTGAAATCGGTGGTCGTCGGCGGATAGCTCTTGTCGTAGACGACCTTGAGGCCCGCGTCCTTGGCATTCGCGCCGCGCGCCGTCGGCGGCGTTGTGGGAATATTCCTGGTCGGCATAGGCGATCGCGACCGTCTTGGGCTTGGGATTCTGCCCGGCCGCGATATCGAAGAAGCCCTCGGTGAAGTCCCGCCCGGCATTGGCGCCGTTCGGCGCGATCTGGAAAAAGCGCGTGTAATGGAACTGCTTCGTTGACGGCGAGGCCCAGGAGCGTGATGAAGGCCATGTTGTGCTGAATCACGATCGGCATCGCCGGCGCGATCTGCGCCGTGGCATAGGGGCCGACCACGAGGTCGACCTTGTCGACGTCGAGGAGCTTGGTATAGATGCCCGGCACGGTCGAGGGCTGGCTCTGGTCGTCGTAATAGATGAGCTTGACCGGCCGTCCGAGAAGGCCGCCCTTGGCGTTGATGTCCTTCTCCCAGATCTGCATGGCGAGCAGCGCCGATTTGCCGTTGGGCGCGAGGCCGCCGGTCAGGGCCATGCTGAAGCCGATCTTGATCGGCTCGGCGGCGCGTGGCGCGGTCGGCAGCAGCACCGAGGCCAGCAGCATCGCTGTAAGCCCGCCCGCGAACCTCGAAATGCGAAGCATGAGGCGTTCCTCCGTGGTGTGTTTCTTGGCCCGACCCTTATAGGTTGAACGGTCCGACCTGACAATGCGGCTGCCTTGACAAGCGTGCGGCGCTCCACGACGATTCGCCCCAAGCCCCCTGTGCGGGCGGCGGCCGGACAGGAGAAGAAATCATGGCCCTGAGCAAGCAAGTGCGGCGCGTCGTCACCACGCACGACGATACCGGCAAGGCGGTTATTCAGATCGACGGCCCGACGCCGCATCGCGACGAGCGCGACGGCGGTGCCGTGCTCTACAACATCTGGTGCACCGACGAGACGCCGGCCAAGCTCACGGGCAAGCAGGACAAGATGGCGCGCAAGATCGGCATCCCGCCGCCGCGCCAGGGCTCGATCATCCGGGTGCTCGATCTGCCGCCCACCGGCGATGTGAGCCACCTCGATGTCGGCGCGATGCAGGCGCATCTGGGACCGGAGCATTCCTCGCCCAAGGCACGCAAGCCACGCCATCCGATGATGCACCGCACCCGCACGATCGACTACGCCATCATCCTCTCCGGCGAGGTCGATATGCTGCTCGACGATTCCGAAGTCCATCTCAGCGCCGGCGATATCCTCGTGCAGAACGCGACCAACCACGCGTGGGTCAATCGCAGCAAGGACGTCTGCCGCATCTGCTTCGTCCTCATCGACGCCGAAGAACCGCTGCAATAGCCGGCACGCGCGAGGGCAGGAACACGGGGATGAGGCGCGCGATCCTCGCGGCAGCGCTCGTGGTCGGCGGCTGCAGCCTGGTGCAGCTCACCGACCCCTACGGCAATGTCTACGGCGACTGGTACAATCACGGCGCGCAGTACCGGTTCCAACTCGACACGTGCGAGCACGAGATCGACGACCGCAACGTCCCCGATCCGCAGCGCAAGAATTTCATGCGCTGCTGCATGTGGCGCCACGGCGTGCCGATCGACGACGCCGCGAGCTGCACCGCCGCGAGTGGATAGCGCGAAGGAGGCGAGATGAAGCTCAGCACTGGCCGCATCCTCACGACCCATGCCGGCAGTCTGCCGCGGCCCAAGCCGCTCACCGATATGCTGCTCGCCAAGGACCGCGGCGAGGCCTATGACGAGGGCGGCTTTGCGCACAGTGTCGCCGCCGCGGTCGCCGCGGTCGTGCGCCGCCAGCTCGCGGTCGGCGTCGATATCGTCGATGACGGCGAGATGTCGAAGCCCGGCTATTCCACCTACATCGCCGATCGGCTCAGCGGCTTTGCCGGACGCGGAGAGCGCACGCCGCCGCTCGACATCAAGCGACTATCCGGACTTCAACGCGGCGATGGGGCGGATGACCGGCGCGCAGCCGATCCGCCGTGCCAACTGCGTCGGCCCGGTGACCATGCGCGATCCGCGAGCCGCTGCGCACCGACATCGCCAATCTGCGCGCGGCGCTCGATGGCACGGCGGCGACGGAGGCGTTCATGACCTCGGCCTCGCCGGGCCTCGTCACGGCGTTTCAGCCCAACCAGTTCTATCCCACGCACGAGGCCTATGTCGAAGCCGTGGGCGCGGCGATGCAGGAGGAATACGAGGCGATCGCCGCGGCCGGGTTCGTGCTGCAGCTCGATTGCCCCGACCTCGCCATGGCGCATCACACCTCGTTCCAGGACCTCGACGAGCGGGCGTTTCTGAAGCGCGCCCGCCACCATGTCGAGGTGCTCAATCGCGCCGTGCGCAACATCCCGGCCGAGCAGATGCGACTCCATATCTGCTGGGGCAACTACGAAGGGCCGCACGACCACGACATCGCGCTCGCCAAGGTGCTGCCGATTCTGTTCAAGGCCAAGCCCATGGCGCTGGTGATCGAGGCCGCCAATCCGCGCCACGAGCACGAATGGTCGCTGTGGCGCGAGGCGAAGCTGCCCGACGACAAGATCCTCATTCCCGGCGTGATCGACACCTCCACCAACTATGTCGAGCATCCCGAGCTGGTGGCCGAGCGGATCGAGCGTTTTGCCTGGCGTCGTCGGGCGCGAGCGGGTGATCGCCGGCACCGATTGCGGCTTCGGCACCTTCGCCGGCTTCGGCAAGCTCGATCCGGAGATTTCATTCAAGAAGCTGCAGGCGATGGCCGAGGGCGCCGCGATCGCCTCGAAACGGCTGTGGCAGAAGAAGCCGCGACGGGCTAGCGCGAAAGGCGGTAGTGCGAGCGGGCGAAGGCGGGCCGTCGCACGCAACCTGCCCAGCCTCGACGAGCTCGACCAGGTGCGCGAAGACCGAGCGCCCGGCGGCCGCGGTGAGCCGGGGATCGAGCCCGACATAGACCCGCGCCACGATCGCCGGATGGTCGCATCGCCGGCGGCAAGCGCGGCGCGGATTTCATCGCTGCGCTCGCGGCGATGGGCGATGAAGGCGGCGACGAAGGGTGCGGCGCGTCGATCTCCGGCCCATGCGTCGGGCGATAGAGCGCGTCATCGCGCGCGCTAGCAGCTTCTCGAGTGAGCGCATATAGGCGGCCATGTCGCCGTCGGGCGGGGTGATGACGCTGGTCGACCAGCCCATGACATGGTCGCCCGAGAAGAGCGTCTTCTCCTCGGCGAGCGCGAAGCAGAGATGATTGGAGGTGTGGCCCGGCGTCTCGACCGCGGTGAGACGCCAGCCCGGGCCATCGATGCCGTTGCCCTCGCGCAAGGTCACGTCCGGCACGAAGTCGTGGTCGCCGCCTTCCTCGGTGGTGCCGCTGATGCCGCCGCGGTCCTCGGCGCGGCCCGAGCCGTGGCGGCCATAGCCGAAGGTGCGGGCGCCGGTCGCGCGCTTCACCGCTGCCGCCGCCGGGCGAATGATCGAGATGAGTGTGAGTGATGAGGATGTGCGTCACCGTCTCGCCGCGCAAGACCGCGAGAAGCGCCTCGACATGCTCGTCGAGGTCCGGGCCCGGATCGATCACCGCCACGTTGCCGTGCCCGACGATGAAGGTGCCAGTGCCCTTGAAGGTGAAGGGGCTGGGATTGCGCGCAACGACGCGGCGCACCAGCGGCGACACCGTCTCGCAGATGCCGTAGTCGAAGGCGAAGTCGCGGCGGAACGGGATTTGCGTCGGCATGGATTCCCCTCGATCAGGTCGCGGGCGCGATCTCGCCGTGGACGGGTGCGCGCGGCACGGTGCGCGGCTTGAGGCGGAGCGCCGGCCGCTCGACCAGATGCCACGACAGGAAGGCAAGCACGGCCGCCAGCGGCAGCGCCAGCAGGAACACCTGCCACCATCGCGCATGCCCGCCAAGGCCCAGATCACCGCCTGCTCCGACGGCCAGCCGTAGATGTAGAGGCCATAGGAGAGATCGCCGAAGCGCGCGGCCGGAAGGACCGGCAGGCGCGGGTTGAGCGCGAGCCAGAGCGCGAGATAGCAGCCGAAAAGCGGGAAAAGCAGGATGAACTGCCTGAGCGGAATGCGAAAGCGCGAGCCCGACGAGCGCCGCCACCGCGATCCGACCGTCGAAGATGCGGGTGTGCGCGCAGCTTGTAGAGCAGCATGCCCATGACGAAGAACGCCAGGAGCCAGCCCCAGCCGCCGAGCCGGTCGAACGCGGGGAAGTGAATGCAGGCCAGGCCCAGCCCCAGCAGCAGCAGCAGAACGGGCACCCGGATCAGCCCCGCCAGCCCGAGCGCCATCACCATGAGATACATCTCGAATTCGTAGCGCAGCGTCCACAGCGAGCCGTTGACCTCGAGCCCGACCGGGTTGTCGACGAACAGCACCTTCGGCAGCTCATGCACCCTGAGATCGAGAAGCGTGTTCCACAGCACGTAGCGGTAGGGCGCGGCGCGGCGCAGATACTCGCCGAGCGGCAGCATCGTCACCAGCGGCGCCAGCACGAAGGCCGAGAGCACCAGCGCCGCGACCAGGCCGGGAAAGACGCGCAGCACCCGCTTGGCGAGATAGCGCAGCGGCGACTGCGTCTGCTCGTAGCTCTGCGTCACGAGGAAGCCGCTGATGGCGAAGAACACAAAAACCCCGGCCAGGCCAAGGATCGATTGGCGCCCGGTCAGGAGGATCAGCGGCTCATGGTTCTCGTTGCCGTCGGCGATGAGAAAGGAATGCGAGAAGATCACCGTCGTCGCGGCGATGAGGCGCAGGGCGTCGAAATTGTTGCCGTGGCCGGGCGCCGTCATCCCGGGCTGGGCTTCATCGTCACAGAAAACATCACCGTCGGCAGGATCTCGCGGATCGCCCCGCGGAGCGTCGCCTCGTCCGCGCCGGCTGCGACCGCCAGCGCCCCGCGCGGGTTGCGGCGCATCACCACGGCGGTGGCGCGGCCGCTCGGATTGGAGCCGATGGTGACGAAGACCTCGGCGGGATCGATGCGGCCCAATGCCTTGCGCAGCTTGTTCTTGCCGGCGTCGGTCTCCAGGTCGTGCGTCGGCAGCTCCTCGGCCGCCGGCGGCGTGTCCGGGGGGACCAGCGCATCGACCGCCTCGACCGGTTGGTGCCGGGCCAGGCGCTGGAAGATCGCGCGGCCCTCGCCGGTATCGACGCGGAATTGCAGCTCCCAGGTCTCGCCGCGCGCGGCCAGTTCCGAGATCAGCGCGTAGAGGTCGTCGCAGTCGGGGTCGTGGCTGCACGTGATGAAGGCCAGCCGGCCCTCATGCTCGATGACGCGGTCGTCGTCCTGGGCGAAGCCCAATTCGTCGAGCGCGTTGGAAAGCGCGCGCTCGGAGGCCACGAGCAGGGTACTGACGTGGAGCTTGGCGCTCTCGCGGGAGGTTGTGTCGGCTGCATCCATGCCATTGAGACGCGTGAATAATGATCCCAAGGCCCGAGTTCGGTGGAAACCCCTAGCCCATCGACCGTGCCCGTGCAAGAGGACGCCGTCGCGGAGGCCCGCAGGCCCATCACAGGCGCACCTGAAAGGGACCCCGCCGCGAGGGCGGGGCCAAGTTCAGGGAGGAAACGCATCACATCCGGGGAGAGAGTGATGCAGCGTCTGGTGACGCAGGGGCTTTATCCCGCATTTATGCAACCTCGGGTAGGATCGGAAACTACTCATATCCCTAATGACGGGCATCCGTAGATCCCATGCGCCGGTTGGAGGCGCACGCAGACGCTGTGCTGGCGCAGCGCTTTGCAAAGACTTTGCGCGATCGCCGCACCGGCATTAAAGTTTCGCACCACCCGGGGGAGGCGTCGATGCTCGGCCTGATGCAGGATCATCCTCTTCTCGTTTCTTCCCTCCTCGTCCATGCCGACCGCCATCACGGCGATACCGAGATCGTCTCGCGCACCATCGAGGGGCCGATCCACCGCGCCACCGTACCGCGAAATCCATGCACGCGCGCGCCGTCTCGCCAATGCGCTGACGGCGGCTGGGCGTGGGCGAGCGGCGACCGCGTCGCGACGCTCGCCTGGAACGGCTATCGCCATCTCGAGATCTATTTCGCCGTCTCCGGCATGGGCGCGGTCTGCCACACCATCAATCCGCGCCTCTTCCAGCGATCAGATCGTCTACATCATCAACCACGCCGAGGACCGCTACGTCTTCTTCGATCTCACCTTCGCGCCGCTGGTCGACGGCGCTGCTGGCCGCGCTGTCCGGAGGTGAAGGCGCTGGGTGGCGATGACCGATGCGGCGCACATGGCCGCCGCGCCGCCGGGATCGCTCTGCTACGAGAGCTTGCTCGCCGCGGAGACGACGCCTTCGACTGGCCGCGTCCTCGACGAGCAGACGGCGTCGTCGCTGTGCTACACCTCGGGCACCACCGGCAATCCCAAGGGCGTGCTCTATTCGCACCGCTCGACCGTGCTGCACACCTATGCCGGCGCGCTCGCCGACTCGCTCGGCCTGTCGGCGCGCGACGTGGTGCTGCCGGTGGTGCCGATGTTCCACGCCAATGCCTGGGGCCTGCCCTACATCTGCATGATGGTCGGCGCCGACGATGGTGATGCCGGGCGCGGCGCTCGACGGCAAGAGCCTCTACGAGTTGATCGAGGCGGAGCGGGTGACCTTCAGCGCCGGCGTGCCGACGGTGTGGCTCGGCTGCTGGCAGTACTTGCGAGCAGAACCGGCTGTCGCCTGTCGACGCGTGAAGCGCGTCCTGGTCGGCGGCTCGGCCTGTCCGCCGGCGATGATGCGGGCCTTCGAGGAGGAATACGGCATCGAGGTGCTGCACGGCTGGGGCATGACCGAGATGAGCCCGGTCGGCAGCGTCGGCGCAGCTCAAGGCCAAGCATATCGGCCTGGCCCGCGCCGAGCGGCTCGCGGTCAAGGCGCAAGCAGGGCCGCGCGATCTTCGGCGTCGATTTCAAGATCGTCGACGGCGACGGGCAGCGAGCTGCCGTGGGACGGCACAGACCTTCGGCGACCTCCTGGTCAAGGGGCCCGTGGATCGCCAGCGCCTATTTCAAGGAGCCGAGCATCGCCGCTGCGACGACGGCTGGTTCCCGACCGGCGACGTCGCCACCATCGATGCCGACGGCTACATCCAGATCACCGACCGCTCCAAGGACGTGATCAAGAGCGGCGGCGAATGGATCAGCTCGATCGAGCTCGAGAACATCGCCGTCGGCCATCCGGCCGTCGCCGAGGCGGCGGTGATCGGCGTGCAGCATCCCAAATGGGACGAGCGGCCGCTGCTCATCGTGCAGCGCGCGCGACGGCGCGAAGGCGACGCGCGAGGAAATGCTCGGCTTCTATGCCGGCAAGGTCGCGAAATGGTGGATGCCCGACGATGTCGTGTTCGTCGAGGCGCTGCCGCACACCGCGACCGGCAAGCTCCTCAAGACGCAGCTACGCCGCGATTTCGCCGATTACCGGCTGCCGGGCGCCTGAGACTGCGCCGACCGGCCGTGCGCTCCAGCGTCATGCACCTCGGCCAGCGCCTTGATGCAGCTGATAGTCGCTGCGGGGTGCCGATGACGGTCGGGTCGATGCTGCCTTCTGGTCGATGCCGTCCTCGGTGCTGCTCTTTGCAGGCGGCGGCATTCGGCTCGGCCTTCGCCGGCGCCCGGCCGTCGAGCGCGCCGCGCAGATCGGCCTCGTGCACGATTTCGGCCTCGGCGCTGACCTCGTTCTTGGGCAGTCGCCACGACCTTGTCGGGGGTGATGCCCTGCGCCTGGATCGAGCGGCCCGAGGGCGTGTAGTAGCGCGCCGTGGTCAGGCGCAGCGCGCCGTGCCCGTCGAGCGGGATGATGGTCTGCACCGAGCCCTTGCCGAAGCTCTTGGTGCCGAGCAATGGTCGCGCGGTGGCGGTCCTGCAGCGCGCCGGCGACGATCTCCGAGGCCGAGGCCGAGGCGCCGTTGATCAGCACCACCATCGGCACGCCCTTGAGCCGGTCGCCGTCGGCGGGCGCGTGATAGACGCGGTCGTCGTCGGCGTCGCGCCCGCGCGTCGAGACGACCGACGCCGCCGTCGAGGAAGTCGCCGGCGACGCCGCACCGCCTCGTCGAGCAGGCCGCCGGGATCGTTGCGCAGATCGAGCACGAAGCCGTCGAGCGTGCCCGCCCGCCTGGCGCGTCATCGCGTCGAGCGCGGCGACGAACTCGCGCTGCGTCTTTTCGGCGAAGCTGGTGATGCGCGCATAGCCGATGCCGCCCGGGCTCCAACTGCGTATTTGACCGAAGCGACGTGGATGATGGCGCGGGTCAGCTTCACGTCGAACGGCTTGGTCGCGCGGCGGCCGATCGTGATCTCGACCGTGCTGCCGGCCGGGCCGCGCAGCTGATCGACGACGTCCTTGAGGCTCATGCCGTCGGTGAGCTTGCCGTTGATCTTGAGGATCACGTCGCCCGCCCTGATGCCGGCGCGGGCCGCGGGCGTGTCCTCGATCGGCGCAGATCACCTTGGGATGATTGTCCTCGCGCGTCAGTTCCGCGCCGATGCCCGCGAACTCGCCCTGGCTATCGTCGAGCATCTCCTGATATTCGTTTTCGGTCATATAGTCGGAATGAGGGTCGAGATTGCCGAGCATGCCTTTGAGCGAATTGGTGATGAGCTTGTCCTCGCTCACCGGCTCGACATAGCTCGCCCGCACCCGGTCGATGACGTTGCGGTAGAGGGCGAGATCGGCGTCGCTGGGGCTGCTGCTCGCTTTCGGCGCCGGCTGGCTGGCGCAGCCGGCGAGCGCCAGCACGAGCGCCGCACAGAGGGTGACGGTGAGGCCGCGATGGGTGATATTCATAACTTGTGGACCTGGAACAGAGGCAGGGCGCCGATCCGGTGTGGAGCGACCCAGTTGCGGCGGCGCAGCATGAGCCGATTATGGCCGACGAGGGCAGACGATGCTAGACCCGATCAGCGCCGCAGGCGCGTGTCGATGAGGTCGCGGACCTTGCGCTGTTCCCAATCCTGGGTCGTCCACGGCAACATCTCATAGGCGTGCAGCGCGTGCAGACACACCAACAGGCCCCACCCCGTCAGCGGGATGTAGAACCACGCCGGCCCCGGCGTGGTCGAATTGATCAGGAACAGCACGAAGTTGACCAGGACATAAGCGGTAAGGTGGCTGTAGAACGCGCGCAGCGAACGCACCCGCCGCCACGCCCATCGCTCGAGCCTCGGCCTCGCGCGCCGCTTCTCGCGCGCTGATGCCCGGGCGCAATTCGATGGGCTCGCTGTCCTTACCTCGCATCCGCGGATGCTCCTAGCCGGGGCAAGCTTGCCCCATCACTCGTGCTCCCTGCAAGCGCCGCGACTATTGGACGCTGGCGGGCGATCACCGTCCCTCTGTACCCTCCCGGCATCATGACCATGATCTTGAAAAGATTAACGATCCTCATCCTTGCCAGCGTTCTCGCCGGGTGCGGGTCGCACCAACCCCCGCATTCCGATTATTTCGTCATCAGCTTCGTGCCGAACACGCCGGCCCCGTCACAAGAAGGCCTGCAGGCGCTCGCCAATGCCACGCGGGAGGCCCATCACAGCACGCCGGACTTCATCGCCATCGAAGGCGCCGTGCCGGCGCAGTCCCCCGTTCCGGCCCAGATGCAGCAGCGCTTGGCGGCGGTCACGCAGGCCTTCGTCCACGACGGCGTCGATGCCCGCCTCATCCGCATGCAGACTCAATCCTACGACCCAAAGTCCTATGACGAACGCAAGGACAGCTTGGTCGTGCAGCTCGCCTATTGGCAACCGACGCATCACTGACGCGGGTCCTGCGCAGGGCGTGGATGACGCCGCGGCGCGCATGGATTATACTCGGCGATGCCGCATTGCAGCATACGATCGTATTCACGCTGGATCACGCTTTTTGGAGCGGCCCTGGCGACGAGTGCGTCGCTGGCCGCGCACGGCGCCGGCGTGGTCGACATCGCCGATCTCGGGCCGGGCGAGGTCTGTTTTACCAGCGGCAATCGTTCCGCCGAAGGCGGCGACTGTGCCGGGCTCGTGGTGGCGCAGATCACGGCGGCCCACCGCGCGCTTCTGGTCCAGGCCTATAACTTCACCGAACGGCACATCGTCGCGGCGATCATCGCGGCGCACCGGCGCGGCGTTGCCGTCACCGTGATCGTCGACAAGATCAGCGCGCACCAGCGCGGCGAGGGCGTGACCGCCGTCAGCGCGGCCGGCATCGCCGTCCTGGTCGACCGCAAGCCGCGGATCGCGCACAGCAAGGTCGTGGTGATCGACGGCCGGACCGTCATCACCGGCAGCTTCAACTTCTCGGCAGCCGCGCAGTGCTGCAACGCCGAGAACCTGCTGATCGTGCATTCGCCGGCGCTTGCCGCTGCTTATGCCGCCAACTTCGCGCGGCGCCAGGCGGTGAGCGAGGCTCTCGGCGACGACGAGCGCTGGGCCGCGTCTACTGATATTTGTAGGGCCCCAGCGCCTTCACGGCCGCGTCTGCGAAGCTCATGTCGACGATCTTCGCGGGATCGATCGGCGCCGCCAGCAGGTGCTGATCGAGATAGAACTGCTCGACAGCCTTGAGGGCGGCGGTGTCGATGCGCTGGTCGGGGCTGAGCCCGATCGGGAAACTGTTCTTGATGATATCGCGATCCATGCGGGCGTGGCGGGCGATGATGTCGATGACCTTGTCGCGGTCCTTGTTCTTGACGAAGGCGTCGTTGTAGACGCGCACGCCGCGCATGTAGGCGGTCATGAAGTGCTGCGCCGGCTCGCGCTCCTTGCGGAATTTCTCGCTATAGACGATCGCCACGGTGCACATGCCCGTGGACGGCCCGAATTCGGTGAGGTCCGAGACCTCCTTGGCGTCGCCGGCGAGGATCGCCTTGGACAGGAACGGCTCGATCGAGATCGCGCCGTCGACCGCGCCACTGGCGAGCGCTGCGGCCATGGTGGGATAGGAAAGCTCGGCGATCTTCACGTCGCTCAAGGACATCCCGTGCTTGGTCAGAATGCGCCAGAGGAAATAATGCGTGATCGATTCGCGCGAGCTCAAGGCGATAGTCTTGCCCTTGAGGCCGTGCATGGTCTCGTCTTCGGTCGCCTTGCTGAAGGCGGGGCGCACGATCATGCGCGTGGCGGAAAAGCCCGGCCGCATGCTCTGCTTGTCGCCGACCATGCGCAGTTCGATCCCCTGCTCGACCGAGGCGAAGAGCGCCGGGGTGACGGCGATGCCGCCGACATCGAGCTGGCTCGTCGCCACCGCGGCGGCCAGCGCCGGCGCCGTCGACACGGTCATCATCTCGACCTTGACCCCGGCCTCTTTGAAGAAGCCGAGATCGTCGGCGAGGTAGAGCCCGGCATCGGTGATGCCGCCGACCGAGCCGAACTTCACCACGTCCGGATCGGCGGCCTGCGCCGGCAGGGAAGCCAGCCACGCCAGTGCGATCGCGGCAAGGGCCGCCGGCAGCAGGGTCTTCGACCTGGACATGGCGCTTGTCTCCTTCAGGGGCTCGCCACCGCGCGGCGCGGCCGGAACAGGAATATGCCCGTGATCACCAAGGTCACGCCGACGAGCTGGATCAAGCGCAGCCGCTCCCCCAGGATAAGGAAGGTGAGGATGAGGCTGGCGATCGGCTCGACATTCATCACTACCGCCACCCGCGTCGCCCCCAGCGCCGACGCCGCCACCAGGATGGACGTCATCGCCACCGCATAGCACAAGGCCGATCCCAACAGGCCGCTCCACCCGAGCGCCGTGGTCGGAAACCAGAACTGGCCGCTGACCAGAGAGGCGAGGATGCAGACGAGGCTGGCGGTCGCGAGCATGACGAGCGTGCGCGGGCGCGTGTCCCTCCGCTTGGGCAAAAGCAGCGCCGACAGGATGAGCACGGCGGAGAACCCGAGCGAGCCGACGATCGCCCACGCCGCGCCGATGAGGCTGAAGCTGCCGCCCGACACATCAAGCGCGAGAATGAGGCCGAGGAAGGCCAATGGCAGCGCAACGAGGCCGGTTCTGCCGAACCGCTCCTGTCCGGTGAGCCAGCTAAAGAGCCCGGTGATCAGCGGATACGTGTAGAACGTCACCACTGTGAGCCCGACCGGCATGTATTCGAGTCCCATGTAGAAGGCGCCCGAATATCCGGCCATGAAGAGGCCGATGAGCGGCGTCGCCCACAGCTCGCGCCGGTTGAGCCGCATCGGCGCGCGCATCAAAGCCAGCACCAAAGCCAACCCCACCGCCGCGACCGTCGTCCGCGTCATGACGATGGTGAGCGTGCCGGCGCCGGCATTGTAGGCATAGCGAATGAGCGTCGAGCCCAAGGCGAAGGTGGAGGCGGTGGCGGCGATGCAGCCCGTCGCCAGCCGGGGGTGCGATGTGAGCCACGCGGAGAAATCGTGCGATGGTGCAATGACGTGCGCGCGGCCGCGCTCGATCTCGGTCAATTCCCCGCCTCCTTGACGGTGCGCAACCTATCGGAGGCGCGGGACGATGGAAAGTGCGCTCGCGGTCAAAGAAAAAGCCCCGCGCAGCGATGGCGGGGCTTTGCACTGGTCGGAGTGAGAGGATTTGAACCTCCGGCCCCCGCCTCCCGAAAGCGGTGCTCTACCAGGCTGAGCTACACTCCGGCGCCGCGCGATATAGCCTCTTCCGCGCCCGGCCGCAACCGCTATCGGGCGCGCGCGGGGTGTCATTGAACTCCCTCGCGATTGCCCATTACCATTCTCACCGCCGAACGGGACGCATGGTCATCGAATCTCGTTTGCGGCGTCGGTGCTCAACTATATGATGTAGTCATGGGTTCGGGCATCGCGATGCGGCAACGAACGAAAAGACCAGGCGGGGACGCCAAACCGGGGAAAGCGGCGGCAAAGCTCCGCTCGGCGCCTGCGACGCGGGGACAAGCCGCGAAGCCGAAACGGCCCCTCGTTGCGGCACGTAAGAAAGCGCCCGCCAAACCGCGCCGGAACCCGCGGGCGCCCGCTGAGACGCTGGCACAGCTCCGTGCCGAGCGCGACGAGGCGTTGGCGCAGCAGACCGCGACCGCGGAAATTCTGGACATCATCAACCGCTCGTCCGGCGACCCCGCGCCCGTGTTCGACGCCATCCTGGAGCGGGCGATGCGGCTGTGCGACGCCGCGTTCGGCGGGCTGTTGGTTCCCGACGGCGAATTCATCAAGTACCTCGCGTTCCTCAACGTGCCGGAGCGGTTCACGAATTTTCTGACGCATAATCGGGTTCGGCCACGGACCATGTTCGGGCCCGGCTGGGAGGCCGGGTGCATATTCAATATTGCCGACCTGTCGCAATCCGAAGCCTATGGCCGTCGCATCCCGGTGACGGTCTCGGCGGTCGAGGATGGCGGCATCCGCTCGATGCTGCTCGTACCGATCATGAAGGATGGCGCCTTTATCGGCGCCTTCACCGTATACCGCCAGGAAGTGCGGCCCTTCACGGACCGGCAGGTCGCGCTGGCGCGAAGCTTCGCCGACCAGTCGGCGATCGCGATGGAGAACGCCCGCCTCCTGGCCGCGTTGAGCCAGCGCACGGGGGATTTGCAGGAATTGCTCAAATTCCAGACCGCGACCAGCGATGTGCTGAAGGTCATCAGCCGCTCGACCTTCGACCTTCAGCCCGTGCTTGATAGGTTGGTTGAGACCGCCGGGCAGTTGTGCGCCGCCGACGGCGGGGTGGCGCTCACGCTTCGCGACGGGGACGTCTACCGCTACGTGGCGATGCATGGCGTCAGCGAAGAATTCGGCGAGACCCTTCGGCGCCAGATTGTCGTGCCGGGCTATGAGACCATTGCCGGGCGGGCGGCGCTGGAGGGCAAGGTCGTCCACGTCGAGGACCTTGCCGCCGACCCGCACTTCGTCATGCACACCGCCGTGACGGTCGACCGCCTTGGCAGCGTCATCGGCGTGCCGATGCTGCGCGAGGGAACAGTCGTCGGGACGTTTTCGCTCGCTCGCCGTCGGGTCGAGCGATTTACCGATCGTCAGATCGAGCTGATCCGCACCTTCGCCGACCAGGCGGTGATCGCAATCGAGAATGCCCGGCTGCTGACCGAGCTGCGCGAAGCGCTCGACCGTCAGACCGCGACCGCGGACGTGCTGCGAGTCATCAATTCCTCGCCCGGCGATATCGCTCCGGTGTTCGACGCGATCCTCGAAAAGGCTCACACGCTCTGCGGCGCTTCGCGCGGCTCGCTCTTCCTCTACGATGGGGCCGTCTTCCGCGCGATGGCGGTGCACGGCTATCCCGATGAGCTGGCGCAGGTTCTGCGCCGCGGCGCTGCCGTAGGGGCGCATCCCCGTCCGCTGCTCGAGGGGGCCCGCTTCGTCCACATTCACGATCTTTTGGAGTTCGACGATCCGGTGGCGCGCCAGGTGGCCGCGCGCGGCGGCGTGCGCACCAACCTGCTGGTGCCGCTCCGGAAGGACGACAAGCTGCTCGGCATGATCTCGTGCAACCGCGGCGAGGTCCGGCCTTTCACGGAGAAGGAGATCGCGCTCCTCGAAAATTTCGCGGCGCAGGCGGTGATCGCGATGGACAATGCGCGCCTTCTCAACGAGATAAGGCAGCGCCAGGCGGAGCTGCGCGTCACCTTCGACAATATGGGCGACGCCGTTGTCATGTTCGATCACGAGCAGCGGCTGGTCGCCTGGAATCGCAATCTTCTCCACATGTTGGATATCCCTGACGAATGGCTGGCGACGCCGCAGACCTACACAAGCTTGGTGCACTATTTTACCGAGCGCGGCGAATTCGGCGACACGGCGCCGCCGGACGTCGGCGGTCCGGGCCGCGACGGCGATGTGCGCCCGATCCGCTACGAGCGGACGCGGCCGGACGGGCGGGTGCTGGAGGTTCGGCGCAACCCGATCCCGGGCGGTGCTGGATTCGTCTTCATCTATTCCGACATCACCGAGCGCAAGCTCGCGGAGCGGAGCATTCTGGCCGTGCGCGAAGCGGCGGAACGCGCGCTCGCCGATTTGAAGCTGGCGCAAGCCAACTTGATCCAGGCGGAGAAGATGGCCTCGCTCGGCGCTCTCACCGCCGGCATCGCGCACGAGATCAAGAATCCGCTCAACTTCGTCAACAACTTCGCCAGCCTGTCGAACGAGCTCCTGGGCGAGTTGAAGGAAGCGGCCGTGCCGGCCTTTGCGACCCTCGACGCCGACAAGCGCGAGGAGGTCGACGAAACGATGGCGATGCTGTCGGGCAATCTCGAAAAGATTCAGGAGCACGGGCGTCGCGCGGACGGCATCGTCAAGAGCATGCTCGCCCATTCGCGCGGCGGCAGCGGCGACCGGCGCGAGGCCGACGTCAACGCACTCGTCGAGGAATTGCTCAACCTCGCCTTTCACGGCGCGCGCGCCCAGGACCAGAATTTCAACATCACGCTAGAGCGCGATTACGACAAGGCGGTGAAGCCGATCGAGCTGGTGCCACAGGATGTGACGCGTGTGTTCCTCAATCTCTGCGGCAATGGATTCTATGCCGCTAACAAGCGGCGCAGGGAAGGCGGCCACGCCGGTTTCCGCCCGGTGCTGAGGGTCGCAACGCGCGAGCTCGGCGACGCGGTCGAGGTGCGCGTCCGCGACAACGGCACAGGCATTCCGCCCGAACTCAAGGACAAGCTGTTCCAGCCCTTCTTCACCACCAAGCCGACCGGCGAAGGCACCGGCCTCGGCCTGTCGATCAGCTACGATATTGTGACGCAACAGCACGGCGGCACAATCGCGGTCGACAGCCGGGTCGACGACTTCACGGAATTCACCATCCGTCTGCCACGAAAGCGGTAAATCAAAAAACGGGGAGCGTTATGAGTGTCAGTATTCTCGTCGTCGATGACGAGCCCGATGTCGCGGAGATGTTTCGCCAGCGCTTCCGCCACGAGGCGCGGCAAGGCACCTATGTGCTGCACTTCGCCGATTCCGGCGAAGAGGCGCTCGAACGCCTCCAAGACCCGATCCAGCCGGAGCTGCTGGTCATTCTGTCGGACATCAATATGCCGGGCATGGACGGGCTGACGCTGCTGCGCGAGGTGAAGCAGCGCTGGCCGGAGCTCCCGGTGATGATGGTCACGGCCTATGGCGACGACGAGCGGCGCCGGCGGGCCAGCGAGTTCGGCGCCATCGAGTTCGTCACCAAGCCCGTCGACTTCGACCATCTGAAGGCACAGCTCACCCGGCTGCCCGCGGCACAAGCGTAACCGACGCCCCATGCCTGCCGCTCGCATCCTTGCTGTCGACGACGAGCCGGACTTCGAGCTGCTTATCACGCAACGCTTCCGCAAGCAGATTCGGGAGGGCGAATTCTCCTTCGCATTCGCGGGCAACGGCGAGGAAGCGCTGACGAAGCTGGACGTCGACCCAGGCTTCGACCTGATCCTGCTTGATATCAACATGCCGGTGATGGACGGCCTGACGATGCTGGCGAAGCTGCGCGAGCGCGAAAGCGCCACGCGCTCCATCATCGTGTCGGCCTATGGCGACATGGCCAATCTGCGTACCGCCATGAATCGCGGCGCCTTCGATTTCGTCACCAAGCCGGTCGATCTCGCCGATCTCGAGACCACGATCCGCAAAACCCTGGCCGACGTCGCGCATCGGCGCGACCTCGAACGGCAGCGCGCCGCCGCCGAACGCGCGCGCCAGAATCTCTCGCGTTATTTCTCACCCAATATCGTCGAGATGCTGGCCCAACAGGACGAGCCTCTGGGCGCGGTGCGGCGCGAGACAGTCGCGGTGCTCTTCGCCGATATTGTCGGCTTCACCCGCATGGCCGAGACGATGGCGCCCGAGGCGGTGATGTCGCTGCTGCGCATCTTCCACGAGCGCATGACGGCGCAGATCTTCGCCTGCGGGGGGACGATCGACAAATATATGGGCGACGGCATCCTCGCCGTGTTCGGGGTGCCGAGACCGGGCGCCGACGACGCCGCAAAAGCGCTCACCTGCGCGGATTTGATGCTGAAGGCGCTCGATACGAGGAACGGGGAGCGGGCAAGCAACGACGAGCCGCCGCTCGCGATCGGCATCGGCCTCAATTACGGGCCGGCGGTGCTCGGCGATGTCGGGAGCGAACACGGCATGGCGTTCACCGTCATCGGCGATACGGTCAACACTGCGAGCCGCATGCAGCAGCTCACGCGCACGCTCGAAACGCCATTGGTGGTAGGCGAACCGCTGGTTAGTGCTTTGCGGAGTGGAACGTCCGACCGAGCGGGTGCGGTGTTGGACCAATTATGCGACGGCGGCGAGCGGACACTGCGCGGCCGCGCCAGCAGGATTCGCGTGTGGACGCTTGGGGGCGACAGAGGGAAAAGCGGCTGAATGTCGTTACGAAGGGTGAATGCGCCGCGGTCTCCCATTCTGTGAAACCAATAGACGAGTTCATGTCTTCGACCATTATGGGTGGTTTGGCCAGTCAGCTTCGAGATGTGGGACGAAGGACAGCGGAGAGCGCCGGGTCAGTAGCCGCGCTCGAGGCAGAAATCGATCACCTCGTCGAGCGCCTGCTGCTCCGGCCCGGCGCGGAACACCGACAGCGCCGCCCGTGCCTCGCGCGCATAATCGCCGGCGCGCGCCAGCGTCGCCGCGAGCGTGCCGTGGCGCACGAGGAGCGCCATCGCGCACGGGAAGTCGTCGTCGCGCTGGTCGAGGTCTTCGAGCGTGCGGCGCCAGAACTGGCGCTCGCGATCGTCGGCGGCGCGCAGCGCGAGCACGATCGGCAGCGTGATCTTGCCCTCGCGGAAATCATCGCCGATCGCCTTGCCGAGCTCGATCTCGCGCGCCGAATAGTCGAGCACGTCGTCGACGAGCTGGAAGGCGATGCCGAGGTGGCGGCCATAGGATTCGAGCGCGCGCTCCTCCGCCTCGGAGCGCTCGCCCAGCACGGCGCCGATGCGGGCCGCCGCGGCGAAGAGCTGTGCCGTCTTGGCGCCGATCACCCGCAGATAATCTTCCTCGGTGGTGTCGATGTCGTTGGAGGTGACGAGCTGCAGCACCTCGCCTTCGGCGATCACCGCGGAGGCGCGCGAGAGGATGTCGAGCACCTTGAGCGAGCCGTCCTCGACCATGAGCTGAAACGCGCGGCTGAACAGGAAATCGCCGACCAACACCGACGGCTTGTTGCCCCAGACCGCATTGGCCGTCGCAAGGCCGCGGCGCAGATCGCTGGCATCGACGACATCGTCATGGAGCAGCGTGGCCGTATGAATGAACTCCACCGCGGCGGCGAGCGGGATGTGGCGGCTGCCGCGATAGCCGCACATCCGCGAGGTCGCGAGCGTGAGCATCGGGCGCAGGCGCTTGCCGCCGGCGGCGATGATGTGGCCGGCCAGCTGCGGGATGAGGCTGACGGGGCTTTGCATCCGCTCGATGATGAGCGCATTCACGCCGTCGAGATCACGCTGCAACAGAAGGGTGAGGCGGTCGAGCGCGGTCTGCGGCTTCGGCCTTTCGTCCCGCGCATTCAGAACCAGCTCCACACCTTCGCTCCCATGCCCCCGACAACCCGATCGCCACCCTTTGCTTGACGAGGCCGCAACCGTTAGGCGAGCATAGAGAGCCTAACGAGGGGGTCAAGCCCGCGCGACGGGCGATCTGCCACCTGCAAACGCCGGGCGTTGTGCAAAGTGATGAAAGAGCTCCTGCGTACCAACGATCCGATCCGCCTCTCCTGGGCGCAGGCGCTGCTGGCGTCAGGCGGGATCGAGGCGATCGTGCTCGACACCCATACCAGTATCATCGAAGGCAGCATCGGCGCCATCCCGCGCCGGCTTATGGTTAGCGACGGCGATCACGCCCGCGCGAGTGCGCTCCTGGCCGAGGCCGGAGATCCGGTGTGACCGAGCGTGGAGCGGCGGATTTCAGCGAGGATGGCCTGCTGGGCGGCCGGGTCCGCCTGCGTCAGCCGGTCGCGGGCTACCGCGTCGCCATCGATCCCGTGCTGCTCGCCGCCGCGGTGCCGGCGCAGGCGGGCGAGACCGTGCTCGATGTCGGCTGCGGCGTCGGCGCCGCCGCGCTTTGCCTCGCCGTGCGGGAAACCGGGGCGCGCATCACCGGCATCGAGGCCCAGCGCGATCTCGTCCGCCTCGCGAACGATAACATTCTTTTGAACGACCTCGCCGGCCGGGTCAGCGCCATGACCGGCGACCTGTTGCGGCCGCCGCCCCGGATCGAGCCCGGCAGCTTCGCCCACGTGATGGCGAACCCGCCTTATCTCGAGCGCGGCCAGGCGACGCCGCCGTCCGATGCCGGCAAGGCCCAAGCGCAGGTCGAGGGCGAGGCCGATCTCGCCGCCTGGGTGCGCTTTGCCCTCACCATGGTGCGGGCCAAGGGCACCATCACCTTCATCCATCGCGCCGACCGGCTCGAGCATTTGCTGGCGTTGCTCGCCGGGCGGGCCGGCGACATCGCGGTCTATCCGCTGTGGCCGGGCGGGGCCAAGCCGGCGCGGCGCGTGATCGTGCGCGCGCGCAAGGACGTGGCCAGCCCGCTGCGCCTGCTGCCGGGCCTCGTCCTCCACGACGCCGGCGGCGCGTTCACGCGCGAGGCCGATGCCGTGCTCCGCGACGGCGCGGCACTCGCGCTCGATTAGGGGGCGCGCGCGTTTGCGGGTCGATGAGCGCGTGGGAACGTAGAATTCAGGCGTTGAATCCCATCGCGTCTAGCTCCTCTTGCCGCAGGGCTTGCGGCTCCGGCGTGCCGAACGGTGTCAAGGCCTTTTCCGCCGCAAGCGATTTCAACTCGCGCTGCCAAAGCTTGCGCAGCAGGATCACCGCCGCATCCGAGTTACCCAATAGCTCCCGCGATCGGTCCACGATCTTTCCTTGTCCGCAGATCGACACGCCGTCCTGGATGCGGATGATGTTCGGGTGCCGTGCGACGTCTTGCCAACTCTCCCGACCGGAGAGGATGGCCTCGATCTTCTCATGGATCGGCGTGCCGTCGGGACGCTCCTGTCTCTTCGTGTGATAGACCATGATGAGAAAGTGGAGATGACTTCTCGTCATCGATCGGCACATACCAGAAGAGCGCCTTGAACCAGAACGACTTGCTGTCTCGCGCCGAGCGTAGCGGGTGGCCGAGGAAGCACTGGTTCGGCATGATGAAGTGAATTTGATCGGCGTGCTCGCCGCGCTGTTGGTATTGCGTGAGCCCGAACGGTGTTTCCCGCGCCCACGTCTTGGTCGGCACGTAGGGTCTCGCCTCCGTGTTCACGAGGTGATCGCGATGAGAAAAATTCACATGGACATCGTCCATGATGTTCTCCGCGCTCTGAAAATAGTTGCACGGGATCATTTCGGCCGACGGGCAGACGGTCCATTCCTCGCGCGCGCCTTCTTCCAGGCCAGGCAGCGCGCGGAAGGCCGGCGCATCGCCGTCGCCGAGATAAGCGAAGACGAGGCCGTGCGCTTCGTGCGTGAGATAGGAGGCGAGTTTCGGCACTTTTTCGCAGAAAGGTTTCGGCTCGGCCGGTTGCTCGACGCATCGTCCGGACTCGTCGTAGCGCCAGCCGTGGTACCGGCAGCGAATGGTTTCCCCTTCGATCCAGCCGGTGGACAAGCGGGTCAGTCGATGCGGGCATTCGTTGGCAATGACGCGGGGCTTTCCGCCTTCGCCACGGTAGAGCGCCAGCTCCTCGCCGAGGATCCGGATCGGAACGATCGACCCCGGTGCGAGCTTCGCGGAGACGAAAATGGGTTGCCAATAGCGGCGCAGATAGCGCCCGGCCAGTGTGCCCGGCCCCGTGCGCACGAAGTCGTCGACCGGTTTGACGGTACGGTCAAGCTCGGCGTGCGCATCGATGGTCGTCGTCATATTCCACCTCGGTCAACGTGTGGCGTGCGTTTCATGATTTGCGCCCATGCTACCGTCGCAACAGCCGCCGGTCACGGCTGCTTGCTTACCATGATTTTCATCTTCACCTCCACACGTCCAACCTCGCGGCTGCCCGCGCGAAGATGCACCATAGCGCGGGGGGCTGACGGGGACGGCGCCAGGGCCTATCGTGAGGGGCAATGACACCTTCTGACCTCTTGCGCTGGCCGCTTGACCGTTTGCGTGCCACGGGTCCCGTGGTTGCGGTAATCCGCCTCGATGGCGTGATCGCGGCGCGGGGGCGGCGCAGCCTGTCGCTCCAGCGCCTTGCGCCGGCGCTCGAACGCGCGTTCCGCTTCCGCAATCTCAAGGGCGTGGCGGTGGCGATCAACTCGCCCGGCGGCTCGCCGGCGCAGTCGCAGCTTCTCTTCCGCCGCATCCGCCAGCTCGCCGACGAGCATGGGGTCCCCGTCTTCGCGTTTGCCGAGGATGTCGCGGCGTCCGGCGGCTATTGGCTGGCGCTGGCCGCGGACGAGATCTATGCCGAGGAATCCTCGCTTGTCGGTTCCATCGGCGTGGTGAGCGCCGGCTTCGGCTTCGCTCAGGTGCTGGGCCGGCTCGGCGTGGAGCGGCGGCTTTACACCGCGGGCGAGGACAAGTCGCTGCTCGATCCGTTCCTGCCGGAAAACCCCCGCGACATCGAGCGTCTCGGCCTGCTGCAGCGCGATCTCCATGACGGGTTTAAGGAGTTGGTGCGGGCGCGCCGCGGTGCGCGGCTCAAGGGCGAGGATGCGGTCGTGATGAACGGCGATGTCTTCACCGGGCGGCGCGCGCTCGCGCTCGGCCTCATCGACGGCATCGGCGACATGCGCAGCGTCATGCGCGCGCGCTTTGGCGCCGATGTGCGGCTGCGCCCGGCCCAGTCCGAGCGCCGCCGCTTCGGCCTGTCCCTGGTGTGGCCGCGCCGGCCGGATGTCGCCGATCTCCTTGCCGATCTCGCCGTGCGCCTGGAAGAGCGCATGATCTGGGCCCGCTTCGGGCTTTAGCTACGGGTGCTCACGCCTGGGCCTTCGCCATGAACTGGCGCAGCATGACCTTGTCGAAATCGGGCATCGTGGCGATCGTCTTCGCCTTGACGAGCACCTCGGCCTGCGCGGTCATGTAGGGGCGCAGCTCGCTCTCGGGCGGGAAGCCGGGATTGACCTCGACCCGGGCAAGCGCCTTCCTGAAGGTGTCGCGCGACAGCTTGTAGCCCTTCGAGGTGTAGAACGAATAGATCACGTCCGCGACCTTGTCCGGGCTGTCCTTGAAATCCTTCGCCGCATCGAGCCACGCCTTCAGATAGGCGACGATGGTGTCGGGATATTTGGCGGCGAAATCCGGCGTCGCCGCCATGAAGACCGGCAGCCTGTCGACAGTGGAGAAATCCATGATCGTGTCGGCGACGCCGTCATCCTCGGCGATCGCGTTGTAGGGCTCCACCCCCACCATCGCGTCCACCGTCTTGGCGATCATGGCCGAGACCATGTCGTTGACGTTCATGCGGATCTCCCGGTAGTCGCCCTTGTTGAGGCCGTGGGCCGGCATGAGCTGGTCGACGAAGATGTTGCCGACCGAGGAGCCGGTCTGGTTGGCGATCTTCTTGCCGCGCAGCTCCTCGATCTTGGTGAGGTGGAGATCCTTGCGCGCCATGACCCGGATGGTCTTGCCGACCTGCTCGATCTCGGCGATGCCGACGATGCCGCCGCGCGCGTTGCCGATGATCAGCGACGGGCCGGCATAGGTGCCGAGATCGACCTGGCGCGCCACCATCTGCTGCATGGTGATGTTGCCCGCCGGCACCGCGAATTCCTCGAATTTGAGGCCGTGCTTTTCCAAGAGGCCCGAATGCATGAGATAGTAGGTCGGCATCCCCCACACATTGGTCTGGTAGCCTTGCCGGATCGGCTCCAGCGCCGCTGTGGCCGGGCGCACCGTCCCGAATGTCGCCGTGACGAGGCCGGCGCCCGCCATCGCCAGGGTCTGCCGGCGGGTCATGCGCGTGTGCAGAAGCGTCATCGATCGTTCCTCCCTGCGGCGCTGGCCCGGCCTGTCGCGGCCGCCGCTTCTTTCTCGTCATTGTGGCCGGTGTGTTGGCCGAGCTCATGCAGCAGAAGCTTTTGGTAGTCCAGGAACTCGATGCTGAGCGGATCGCGCGGCCGGCGCAGGGCGATTGCCACCTCGGTCTTCACCTGGCCGGGATGCGCGGTCATGACGACGACGCGATCGGCGAGATAGACGGCTTCGGCGACGTTGTGCGTCACATAGATCACGGTCTTGCAGGTTTCCCGCCAGACATCGGCGAGGAGACGCTGCATCTCGTCGCGCGTCAGCGCGTCGAGCGCGGCGAACGGCTCGTCCATCAGCAGCACCGCCGGATTATAGGCGAGCGCGCGGGCGATCGCGACGCGCTGCTGCATCCCGCCCGAGAGGTGATGGGGATAATAGCGCGCGAATTTCTCCAGCCCGACGAGGCGAAGCTGTTCGAGCGCAATCCGCTCGCGCTCGTCCTTGGCAACGCCCTTCATCTCCAAGCCGAAGGTCACGTTTCCGAGTGCGGTGCGCCACGGGAAGAGCTGGGCGAAATCCTGGAACACGACGCCGCGGTCGAGACCGCCGCCGGCAATGGCGCGGCCGCCGATCAGGATCTCGCCGCTGTTCGGCGAAAGAAAGCCGGCGATGATGTTGAGCAACGTGGACTTGCCGCAGCCGCTCGGCCCGACCAGACACAGAAACTCCGACGGCTCCAGCCCGAAGCTCACGTTTTCGACGGCCGACACGCTGCCGCCGGGCGCGTCATAGACCACGGTAACATTGCGCACTTCGATGTGGGGCATCGCCGCTGTCTCCCGCCCGCGCTAGCTTTTGGCTAGGCGTACCATGCCCCACCGCAGCACGGTCGCCCGCTCCAGCGAGCCGAAGACCAGCCGCTCGAACGCAAAGCCGATGAAGCCGATCACGACCAGGGCCGCCATCATGATGTTGGCGTTCAGGAACTGCTCGGCATCGAAGATGACCCAGCCGAGCCCCCAGTCGGAGGCCGCGATCATCTCGGCGCCGATGACCGCGATCCACGCGCGCAGGAAGGCCTGGCGCAGCCCCGTGATGATGAACGGCGACGCGCCGGGAATGATGACCTTCCAGAACAGCGCCGTCTCGTCGGCCCCCATCGCGCCGGCGGCCCGCAGCCACAGCGGATTGACGGCGCGCACGCCCGTCCAGGTGTTGAGCACCATCGGGAACGTCGCCGCGTAGAAAACGATCAGGATCGTCGTGAGATCGCCGATCCCGAACCACAGCATGAAGAGCGGCACCAGCGCGAAGGACGGGATCGGCATCAGCGCGCTGAGGAGCGGCAGGAAGAACCGCTCCACCCTCTGCCACCGCGCCATCAGCACCCCCAGCGGCACGCCCACCAGAACCGCCAGCACGAAGCCGATGAGCACGCGGTAGAGCGTAAAGGCGGCATGGAGCAGCATGGTCCCGTCCGCCAGCATACCCACGAGCGTGGTCGCCACCGTCGGGATCGTCGGGAACAGCGCTGCCGCGAAAATGCCGCTACGCGCGACGGTTTCATAAAATGCCGCGGCGACGAGCAGCGTGATCGCGCCGCGGCGCAGGGTTCTCGCCCGATCTCGCGACAGTCTCATTTGCCCATCATGCCCCAGCGAACCACGGTGAAATCCTCCAGCCGCTTGAACACGAGCTTTTCCAAGGCAAGGCCGATGATGGCAATCACCACGACGCCTGCCAGCATCACGTCGGTGTTGAGGAATTCGCGGGCGCCGAAGATGAGCCAGCCCAGCCCCCACGGCACGGCCGCGAGCATCTCCACCGCGACCAGGATGCGCCACGCCTGGGCCAGGCCGAGGCGCAGGCCGGAGAGGATGTAGGGCAGCGCGCCGGGAATGATCACCTGGCGGAACAGCCGCCGCTCGCTCGCGCCCATCGCCTGCGCCGAGCGCAGCCAGATCTCCTTCACCGCCTTGACGCCGGTCCAGGTGTTGTAGATGACCGCGAAGCTTGACACGAACCCGACCAGCAGAATGGCGGCGAGATTGCCGGGCCCGAACCACAACAGGAAGAGCGGCGTGTAGGCGAGGCCCGGGATCGGCGCGAAGATGCTCACCAGCGGCAGCAGGATGTCCTCGGCGCGGCGCGAGCGTCCCATCGCCAGCCCGATGACCACGCCGACAACCGCCGCGATCGCGAACCCCGCCAGCAGGCGGATCACCGTGGCGAGTGCATGGTGGAGCAGGATCCCGGATATGGTGAGGCGAACGAACGTCGCCGCCACCTGCTCGAGCGGCGGGAACAGGAGGCGCGGGAACACCCCGGCATGGGCCGCCGCTTCCCAGATCGCAGCGACCACGAGGAAGGGAAACGCGTTGTCCGCGATCGCCCGCCACCGCCTGTGATGCGGCGGGGCGGAGGATCGCGCTGACAGCGCGGCCTGCGCCATGTCGTGCGTTGCCATCCATTCACCCTATCAGATCATGGACAGCGGCGGGACCCGCAGAAACTTCCCCGTTGCAAGGGCGGACGGCTCGGCTTGACCCGTACCGGCGCGGGCTCCTACACCACGCCATGGGATTGAGCTTCGGCAAGCTTGTCGTTCTCGCCGTCATCATCCTCGTCGTCTGGTACGGGCTGAAGTACACCAAGCGAGTCGAGGAGGTTCGGCGGATGCTGCGCCGCGAGATGGCGGCACGGCAGGGACGCGCGCGCCCTCGCGGCGGCGGGACGACGCTGGCGGCCGAGGATCTCGTGAAGTGCGAGCGCTGCGGCGCCTATGTCGTCCAGCGCAGCACCACCTCCTGCGGCCGCGCCGACTGCCCCTGGGGGCGCTGAGACGCGGCGTTATTCTTGATTCCCTAACCTTGCGCCGTTATGTTGCGGCGCAACAGTCATTATTCTCCGGACACGGCAATGCCGGCCGCGGACCCCCCGAACGGCACCAGCTTCCAGGCTCTCATCCTCGCGCTGCAATCGTTCTGGGCGCAACAGGGGTGCGTCATTCTGCAGCCCTACGACATGGAAGTGGGCGCCGGCACCTTTCACCCCGCCACGACCCTGCGCGCGTTGGGGCCGAAGCCGTGGCAGGCGGCCTACGTCCAGCCCTCGCGCCGGCCGACGGACGGCCGCTACGGCGAGAACCCCAACCGCCTGCAACATTATTACCAATTCCAGGTCATCCTGAAGCCCGCGCCGGCGGCGAGCCAGGACCTTTATCTCGCCAGCCTTGCCGCGCTCGGCATCGACGCGCGCCGCCACGACATCCGCTTCGTCGAGGACGATTGGGAAAGCCCGACCCTGGGCGCCTGGGGGCTGGGGTGGGAGATCTGGCTCGACGGCATGGAGGTGACGCAGTTCACCTATTTCCAGCAGGTGGGCGGCATCGAATGCGATCCGGTTTCGACCGAGCTCACCTATGGGCTGGAGCGCCTGGCGATGTATATCCAGGGCGTCGAGAACGTGTACGACCTCGACTATAACGGCCGCGGCGTGCGCTACGGCGACGTCTTCAAGCGGTCCGAGCGCGAATTCTCTGCCTACAATTTCGAGCAGGCGAATGCGGAGCTCCTGTTCCGCCATTTCGCCGACGCGGAGACCGAATGCCAGGCGCTGCTCGCCGGCAAACTGCCGCTGCCGGCTTACGATCAGTGCATCAAGGCAAGCCATGTCTTCAATCTGCTCGATGCCCGCGGTGTCATTTCCGTGACCGAGCGGGCCGCCTATATCGGCCGCGTCCGCGCGCTCGCCAAGGGCTGCTGCGAAGGCTGGCTCGCCGGCGAGGGGCGGGCGTCCTAGATCGATGCCCGATCTTCTGTTCGAGCTACTCACCGAAGAAATTCCGGCGCGGATGCAGCGGGCCGCCGCCGATGATCTCCGCCGCATCGTCACGGAAAAGCTCGCCGCTGCGGGCCTGGCCTTCACGGGTGCGGAAAGCTTCGTCACCCCGCGCCGCCTGACGCTCGCCATCGCCGGTCTGCCCGCATCGCAGGCGGACGTGACCGAAGAACGCCGCGGCCCGCGCGTCGGCGCTCCCGCCGCGGCAATCGAGGGCTTTCTTAAATCCGCGGGCCTTGCGTCGCTTGAGCAATGCGAAGAGCGCGACACCGGCAAGGGCGTCTTTCATTTCGCGATCATCCGCCGGCCCGGGCGCGCCACGGCGACCGTCCTGCCGGAACTGCTGGTGGCGGCGATCCACGCCGTGCCGTGGCCGAAATCCATGCGCTTTCCCGCTGCCAGCCTGCGCTGGGTGCGGCCGCTCACCAGCATCCTCGCGCTTTTCGACGGGCACGTGCTGGCGCTCGGTGTCGATGCCGTGCCGGTGGGCGATACGACGCGCGGCCATCGTTTTCTCTCCGACGGTCCGTTCCGCGTCGACCGATCTCGCCGATTATCGCGAGAAGCTGCGCAACGCCCACGTCGTGCTCGACGTTGACGAGCGTGCGAGCCTCATCTCCGACGGGCTCGTGCGCGCGACCTCCACGCGCGGTGTCGAGCTCAAGCCCGATCCGGGCCTGCTCGATGAGGTGACCGGCCTCGTCGAGTGGCCGGTGGTGCTCATGGGCCGCATCGATCGGGATTTCATGGCGCTGCCGCCCGAGGTGCTCACCACGTCGATGCGCACGCATCAGAAGTATTTTGCCTGCCGCGACCGCGACGGCCGGCTGGCGCCGTTCTTCCTGGTGGTCGCCAACATGGCGGCCGAGGACGGCGGCGCGGTGATCGTCGCCGGCAACGAGCGTGTCCTGCGCGCGCGGCTGTCGGATGCGCGCTTCTTCTGGGACCAGGACCGCAAGGGGATGCTCGCCGCGCGCGTCCCCAAGCTCGCGGAGCGGGTGTTCCACGCCCGCTTGGGGAGCGTGCTCGACAAGACCGGCCGGACGATGCGGCTGGTCGAGGCGATCGCGCCACGCATTGGCGCCGATCCGGCGCTGGCGGAGCGTGCGGCGGAGCTTGCCAAGGCCGATCTGTCGACCGGCATGGTCGGAGAGTTTCCCGAGCTTCAGGGCGTCATGGGCCGCTATTACGCGCTCCATGACGGCGAGCCCGCGGCGGTCGCCGACGCCATCGCCGAGCATTACTCGCCGCTCGGTCCCAATGACCGCTGCCCTACCGCGCCAGTCAGCGTTGCAGTGGCGCTCGCCGACAAGATCGATACGCTGGTCGGGTTCTTCGCCATCGGCGAGACCCCGACCGGCTCGAAGAATCCGTTCGCGCTCAGGCGAGCGGCCCTGGGAGTGATCCGACTCATTCTCGAGAACGGGCTGCGGCTGCCGCTGCGGGCGATCTTCGACGCCGCCTTTACGATTGGCGCTGTGCGCGGCAAGAGCCCGACGGACGAGCTTCTGGCTTTCTTCGCCGACCGCCTCAAGGTGCACCTGAGGGAGCGCGGGGTACGGCACGATCTCATCGCCGCGGTTTTCGCCGTGGGCGGCGAGGACGATCTCGTACGGCTGCTCGCGCGCGTCGATGCGCTCTCCGGCTTCCTCGGCAGCGAGGACGGCGCCAACCTGCTCGCGGCCTATCGCCGTGCCGCCAACATCGTCCGTATCGAGGAGCGCAAGGATACGACCCGCTATAGCGGCGCCCCTGAGCCGGGCCTGCTGGCGCAGGAGGAAGAGCGGCAGCTTGCCCACCGCCTGCGCGACAGCGAGGAGGCGAGCGCCGCTGCCCTGGCGCGGGAGGAATTTGCCGGTGGGATGGCGTCGCTCGCGGCTTTGCGCGGCCCGGTTGATGGATTTTTCAGCAAAGTGACCGTTAATACCGATGACGGGGCGCTGCGGGCAAACCGCCTGCGGCTGCTTGCGCGTATCAGGGATACGCTTAACGCGGTTGCCGACTTCTCGCTGATCGAAGGGTAGGTGGGCGATGACGAAATGGGTCTACAGCTTCGGCGAAGGCAAGGCCGAGGGCCGGGCCGACATGCGCAACCTCCTGGGCGGCAAGGGCGCCAATCTGGCCGAGATGAGCAATCTCGGCCTGCCCGTGCCGCCCGGCTTCACCATCACCACCGAGGTCTGCACCTATTTCTACGCCAAGAACAAGACCTATCCCAACGAGCTGAGGACGAGGTCGACGCGGCCCTCGCCACGCTGGAGCGGCGGCTCGATGCGCGCTTCGGCGACGCGGCCAATCCGCTGCTGGTCTCGGTGCGCTCCGGCGCGCGCGCCTCGATGCCGGGCATGATGGACACGGTCCTCAATCTCGGCCTCAACGACCACACCGTCGAGGGCCTGGCGCGCAAGAGCGGCGATCCGCGCTTCGCCCAGGACAGCTATCGCCGCTTCATCCAGATGTACGGCCAGGTCGTGCTCGGCGTCGAGCATCACCATTTCGAGGACGTGCTGGAGAACCGCAAGCTCGATATCGGCGTGACGCCTCGACACCGAGCTTTCGGCCGAGGACTGGAAGGAAGTCGTCGCCGCCTACAAGGACATCGTCGCAGCGCGAGCGCGGCGCGCCCTTCCCGCAGGACCCGCAGGAGCAGCTCTGGGGCGCGATCGGCGCGGTGTTCGGCTCGTGGATGAACCAGCGCGCCATCACCTATCGCCGCCTCCACGACATCCCCGCCGAATGGGGCACCGCGGTCAATGTCCAGGCGATGGTGTTCGGCAACATGGGCGATGACTGCGCCACCGGCGTCGCCTTCACCCGCAATCCCTCCACCGGCGACAACGAGTTCTACGGCGAGTATCTCGTCAATGCGCAGGGCGAGGACGTGGTCGCCGGCATCCGCACGCCGCAGCATCTCACGCATCGCCGGCAAGCAAGCCAACAATTCGCCGCTTCCGGCGATGGAAGAGGTCATGCCCGCCGTCTTCACCGACCTCGTGGAGGTCCGCCGCCGGCTCGAAGCGCATTACCGCGACATGCAGGACATCGAGTTCACGGTGCAGAAGGGCAAGCTCTTCATGCTCCAGACCCGCACCGGCAAGCGCACCGCCCCGGCGGCGCTCAAGATCGCCGTCGACATGGTCGCCGAGCGCGTCATCACCAAGGAAGAGGCGATCAGGCGCATCGAGCCCGGCTCGCTCGACCAGCTGCTCCACCCGACGCTCGATCCCAAGGCCAAGCCCACGGTGCTGGCGCGCGGCCTGCCGGCCTCGCCGGGCGCCGCCTCGGGCAAGGTCGTCTTCTCCGCCGACGAGGCCGAGAGCCGCACCGCCAAGGGCGAGGCGGTGATCCTGGTGCGCATCGAGACGAGCCCCGAAGACATTCACGGCATGCACGCCGCCAAGGGCATCCTCACGACCCGCGGCGGCATGACCAGCCACGCCGCGGTGGTGGCGCGCGGCATGGGCCGCGCCTGCGTCGCCGGGCGCCGGCGACCTGCGCGTCGATTACGCGGCGCAGACGATTACGGTGCGCGAGCATGTCGTGGTGGCGGGCGATGTCATCACCATCAACGGCTCGACCGGCGAGGTCATGCTGGGCGAGGTGCCGACGATCCAGCCCGAACTGACCGGCGATTTCGCCACCCTCATGGGCTGGGCGGATGCGGTGCGCACGATGGGCGTGCGCGCCAACGCCGACACGCCGGCCGACGCCCGCACCGCGCGCCGCTTCGGCGCCGAGGGCATCGGGCTCTGCCGCACCGAGCATATGTTCTTCGACGGCGAGCGCATCATCGCCGTGCGCGAGATGATCATGGCCGACGACGCCGAAGGCCGCCGCCGCGCCCTCGCCAAGCTGCTGCCGATGCAGCGCGGCGACTTCATCGAGCTGTTCCGCATCATGGAGCATCTGCCGGTGACGATCCGGCTGCTCGATCCGCCGCTGCACGAGTTCCTGCCCAAGACCGAGGAGGAGATGCAGGACGTGGCGCGCGCTACCGGCAAGGACGTGGCGGCGATGCGCCAGCGCGCGGCGGCGCTGCATGAAAGCAACCCCATGCTCGGCCATCGCGGCTGCCGCCTGGCGATCACCGCGCCCGAGATCTACGAGATGCAGGCGCGCGCCATCTTCGAGGCCGCGATCGCCGTGACGCGCGAGACCGGCAAGGCGGTCGAGCCCGAGATCATGATCCCGCTCGTCGCCACCAAGAAGGAGCTCGACGTCCTCAAGAAGATGATCGATGCCGTCGCCGCCGAGGTGATGCGCGAGACCGGCGAGGACGTCACCTACTTGGTCGGCACCATGATCGAGCTGCCGCGCGCCGCGCTGCGGGCCGGCGAGATCGCCGAGACCGCCGAGTTCTTCAGCTTCGGCACCAACGACCTGACGCAGACCTGCTTTGGCCTGTCGCGCGACGATGCCGGCAGCTTCCTCGGCGCCTATCTGAAGCAGGGCATCATCGCGCACGATCCCTTCGTCACCATCGACCGTGACGGCGTGGGCGAGCTGATGCGGATCGGCGCCGACCGGCGGGCGGCGCACGCGGCGCAACCTCAAGCTCGGCATCTGCGGCGAGCATGGCGGCGATCCCGCCTCGATCCGCTTCTGCCAGGAGCTGGGGCTCGACTACGTCTCGTGCTCGCCCTACCGCGTGCCCATCGCGCGCCTCGCCGCCGCCCAGGCGGCGCTGGCCGAAGAGCCGGTGGCGACGACGGCGTAGGGCAGGCTATCGGCCGCCCATCGCGACGCGCTTGCGCTGGTTGCCCGCGATATAGTGCTCGATCACTCCGGTCAGCGGCTCCAGATGGTTGTGGAAGAAGTGGTCGGCGCCAGGGATGATGTTGTGGGCGATCCGGATGTCGCGCTGATTCATCAGTTTTGTCACCAGCCGCTGCACCGATTCGGTCGCCACGAGCTGATCCTGATCGCCTTGGATGATGAGGCCCGAGGCGGGGCAGGGGGCGAGGAAGCCGAAATCGAACGAGTTGGCGGGCGGCGCAATGGCGATGAAGGCGTCGATCTCCGGGCGCCGCATCAGAAGCTGCATGGCGATCCAGGCGCCGAATGAGAATCCGGCGATCCAGCACGCCGACGCGTTAGGATTGTAGCTCTGCATCCAGTCGAGCGCCGAGGCGGCGTCGGATAGCTCACCTTCGCCGCGGTCAAAAATGCCCTGGCTGCGGCCGACGCCCCGGAAATTGAAGCGCAAGGTCGAGAAGCCCGCATGCACGAACGCATGGTAGAGGGCGTAGACCACCTTGTTGTTCATCGTCCCGCCATGCTGCGGGTGCGGGTGCAGCAGGACGGCGATCGGTGCGTTATCCTGCTTGGAATGGTGATAGCGACCTTCGAGTCGTCCCTCCGGACCGTTGATGACGACCTCAGGCATAGACGCGACCCCAACACCTGGTGGTGTTTGTCATACCCGAGCCTGACGCTCGGTCATTCCAACCAATAATCCCCACAAATCTACCCATAAAACTTGACCTTTTTAGTAGGTTTAGTTAGGATTTTCGTACCTCGCTCTGCCGGCCGCGGGGACCGCTCCCGGCCCGTTCCGTCGACCGCCGATCATACCACAGCGACCACCATGGCATTCAAAAACCTGCGCGAAGAGATCGACACGGTACTGAAGCACGACCCCGCCGCCCGCTCGGTGCTCGAGGTGGTGCTGTGCTATCCGGGGTTCCATGCCGTTTTGTTCTTCCGCGTCGCGCATTGGCTGTGGCAGCGGCGCTGGCTGGTGCTGGGCCGCTTCGTTTCGCATCTCGGGCGGCTCCTGACCGGGATCGAGATCCATCCCGGTGCGAGCCTCGGCCAGCGTCTCTTCATCGACCACGGCATGGGCGTGGTGATCGGCGAGACGACCGAGATCGGCGATGACGTGACGCTCTATCAGGGCGTGACCCTGGGCGGCACGTCGCTCCATCGCGGCAAGCGCCACCCCACCCTCGAGGATGGGGTGATCGTCGGCGCCGGCGCCAAGGTGCTGGGGTCCTTCACCGTCGGCAAGGGCGCGCGGATCGGCGCCAATGCCGTGGTCCTGGCGGAAGTGCCGGCCGGGGCCACCATGGTCGGCATTCCTGCCCGGCAGCTGGGCGAGGATAAGCCGGTGCAGAAGCCGGCCGAGTTCCTCCCCTACGGCACGCCGTGCGACGACCTGCCCGACCCGATCGCGCGGGCGCTCACCGGCGTCCTCGACGAGGTGAAGGTGCTGCGGGCTCGGGTCGAGGAATTGGAGTTGGAGCGGCAGAACCCGCCGGAGGTGCCGCACCGGACGATGACGCTGCCCCTCGACGGGCCGCGCCAGGAAGAAGCGGCGGGCGGTCGCCGCTAGAACCGATCAGGGAGCACGGCCGATGCGGCTCAGCACCAAGGGACGATATGCGGTAATGGCCATGGTCGACATCGCCAAGCACGGCACCGGCGAGCCCATCGCGCTGGCCGAGATCGCGGAGCGTCAGGCGATCTCGCTCTCCTATCTGGAACAGCTCTTCGCCAAGCTGCGCACCGCCGGACTGGTGAAAAGCGTGCGCGGTCCGGGCGGCGGCTATCTGCTGGCCCATGGCGCCGACGGCACCCGCATCTCCGATATCATCCTCGCCGTCGACGAGCCGATCCGCGCCACGCGCTGCACGCCGGGCGCGCCCACCGGCTGCTCCGGCAGCAAGAGCCGCTGCCTCACCCATGATCTCTGGGAAGAGCTCGGCAACCAGATCCATCTCTATCTGAGCTCGGTCACGCTCACCGATGTGTGCGAGCGCCGTCTGCTCGGCCGTAGCGGTGCGCTCCATCGCGAGCGGTGCGACGCGATGCCCCTGCCGCTTGCGGCGCAATAACAATTCTCCTGTCGGATAGTGGCCGATCCCGTGACCGAGACGCGCGCGACCTATCTCGACTGGAATGCGACCGCGCCGGTGCTGCCGGAAGTGGCGGCGGCAATGGCCGAGGCGCTGGCGCGTTGCGGCAATGCCTCGTCCGTGCATCGCTGGGGGCGCGCCGCGCGCCACGCGGTCGAGGCCGCGCGCGAGGCGGTGGCGGCGCTGGCCGGCGCTTCGCCCGACGCCGTCATCTTCACCAGCGGCGGCAGCGAGGCCAACCACCTGGCGCTGCGCGGCATCGTCGGGCGCCGCGTCATCGTGTCGGCGATCGAGCACGATTCGGTGCACGCGGCGGCGCCTGCCGCCGACGCCGCTGCCGGTGCGCGGCGACGGCTGCGCCGATCTTGCTGCGCTCGAGCGGCTGCTCGCCGCCGATCCCCGGCCGGCGCTGGTCTCGCTCATGCTCGCCAACAACGAGACCGGCGCGATCCAGGACGTCGCGGCGGCAGCGCGGCTCGCGCATGCGCAGGGCGCGCTCGTCCATACCGATGCGGTGCAGGCGGCCGGCAAGCTGCCGCTCGACATGGGTGCGCTCGGCGCCGACCTGATGACGCTCTCGGCCGCACAAGATCGGCGGGCCCCAGGGCGTGGGCGCGCTCGTCGCCGGTGCCCGACCTGCCGCTCGCGCCCCTGATCGGCGGCGGCGGCCAGGAGCAGGGCCGGCGCGCCGGCACCGAAAATGTTGCCGGGCATCGTCGGCTTCGGCGTCGCGGCCGCGTCTCGCCGCAGCGCGGCTCGATGACTGGCCGCGCATCGCGGCGCTGCGCGATCAGGCCGAGCGCCGGTTGACCGCCATCGCGCCGGATGCGCCGGTCTTCGCCGCCGAAGTCGCGCGGCTTGCCAATACGCTCTGCATCGCCATGCCCGGCGTTCCCGCGGCGACGCAGGTGATGGCGCTCGATCTCGCCGGGGTGATGGTGAGCGCGGGCGCCGCGTGCTCGTCCGGCAAGCTCCGGCGCAGCGCCGTGCTGACGGCGATGGGCGTGCCGGACGACATCGCCGATTGCGCCATCCGCGTCAGCCTTGGCGGGAGCACCGATGCTGCCGATATCGATCATCTCGTGGAGGCGTGGGGCGCGCTCTACGCCGCGCACCCGGGCCAGTGCAGCATGAGCATGAGCGACCGCGCCAACCATCCCCCGATCTATCTCGACAACCAGGCGACGACGCCGTGCGATCCGCGCGTGGTCGAGGCGATGCTGCCGTGGTTCACGGAGAAGTTCGGCAATGCCGGCTCGATCACCCATGCCTATGGTCGCGAGGCTGAGGCCGGCGGTCGAGCTGGCGCGCGTCGCAGCTTGCGCGCGCTCATCGGCGCCGAGCCGCGCGAGATCGTCTTCACCTCCGGCGCCACCGAGGCGAACAACCTCGCGGTCAAGGGCGCGGCGCATTTCCACCGCCCCTTCGGCAAGGACCACATCGTGACGCTGGCGACCGAGCATAAATGCGTGCTCGAAAGCTGCCGCTGCGCTCGAGCGCGAAGGCTTTCGCGTCACCTACCTGCCGGTCGAGCCCACTGGGCTCGTCGATCCCGGCCGCGTGGCCGACGCGCTCGAGGAGCGCACGGTCCTGGTCTCGGTGATGGCCGGCGCACAACGAGATCGGCGTGCTGCAGCCGATCGCGGAGATCGCCGCCCTCTGCCGCGCGCGCGGCGTGCTTTTCCACAGCGATGCGGCGCAGGCGGTGGGCAAGGTGCCGATCGATGTCGCCGCGCTGGGGATCGATCTCCTGTCGATCTCGGGCCACAAGATGTACGCGCCCAAGGGCATCGGCGCGCTCTATGTGCGCCGCCGGCCGCGGGCGCGCATCGCGCCCCTCATCGACGGCGGCGGCCAGGAGCGCGGCCTGCGCTCGGGCACCCTGCCGAGCGCCGCTTTGCGTCGGGATCGGCGAGGCCGCGCGGCTCGCCCGGGCGGAGATGGCGGAGGAAGCCGACCGGCTCGTGGGACTGCGCCGCCGCTTTCTGGACGGCATCCGGACGCGGCTGCCCGACGCGGTCCTCAACGGCGACCCCGAGCGGCGCCTGCCCGGCAATCTCAATCTGAGCTTCCCCAGCGTGCCGGCGCCCGACCTGATGGCGGCCTGCCCCGGCCTGGCGCTGTCGACGGGGTCGGCCTGCACCGCGGCGGAGATCGAGCCGTCCTATGTGCTGCGGGCGCTCG
This sequence comes from uncultured Alphaproteobacteria bacterium, assembly GCA_963832575.1. Taxonomy (GTDB): domain Bacteria; phylum Pseudomonadota; class Alphaproteobacteria; order ATCC43930; family CGMCC-115725; genus DATJLY01. The sequence goes on along the minus strand of CAWHUT010000002.1, from coordinate 759,143 downwards.
GGTGCGACGATGCGCTGGCCGCTTCCTCGATCCGGATCGGGCTTGGCCGCTTTACCACCGCGGCGGAGGTCGATTTCGCCGTCGATGCGCTGGCGGCGGCGGTGCGGCGGCTGCGGCCGGGCAGGGTGACAAATGCCCGGGCCAGCGCCACATAAGGGGCGTCCGGTTGCCCACGCGCGGCGGCCGGTGCTATTGATGATTAAAGGTTGCGAGGAGAGAACTAGTCATGGCGCGAATGCAGGCGATGACGCTCACCGACGCGGCGGCGGAGCGCATCCAGGCGCTTCTGGCCAAGCGCGGCAAGCCGTCCGCCGGGGTCCGCGTGGGCGTGCGCGCACGGGGCTGCTCGGGCCTCACCTACACGCTCGAATATGTCGACGAGAAAGGCAAATTCGACGAGGTCGTCCAGGACAAGGGGGTCACCATCCTAATCGACCCCAAGGCGGCCATGTTCATCATCGGCACCCAGATGGATTTCGTCGCCGACCAGCTCCAGTCCGGCTTCACCTTCCGCAATCCCAACGAGAAGGGGCGGTGCGGCTGCGGTAAATCCTTCCATGTCTGAGCCGGCAGCGTCCGGGCCGGCATGAAGCTTTTCCAGATCGAGGAGCCGGACGGCGCGCCCGGCGAGGTCGAAGGACCCGGCGCCGCCGTCGGCATCGACATCGATCCCGCCTCCGGCGGCGCGGTCGCGACCTCGGTCGGCGGCAACGCCGAGATTCTGCCCGGCAGCGACGGCGAGCGTCGGCTCGCGGCGCCGGGGTTGATCGGCGCGACCGGGCGCTTCAACGAGGATGCGCTGGTGCGGCTTCTGCTGGAGCTGCGCGGGCGGGCGGAAAAGCAGCTCGTGCGGCCGGTGACCCACGCCGTGGTCGCGGCCGAGCCACTCGACGATATGGCACGGCAAGCCATCGAGGCGGCCTCCGTCGCCGCCGGCATCGCCATCCTGCGCCTCGTTAAGCGCACCGCCGCCGCCACACGCGCGCCCGGCGCAGCGCCGGCCGAGGCCGCCGTCCTCGGCGCCGCCATCGAGGCCGAGGACCTGGCGCCGCCGCCGCTGCAATGCTAATCGCCGATGCCGAAGATGACCTTCATCGATCGCGATGGGACGCGCGCACGAGGTCGACGCGCCGGCGGGGATGACGCTGTTGGCGATCGCGCATCGGCACGGCATCGACATCGAAGGCGCGTGCGAGGGCTCGCTCGCGTGCTCGACCTGCCATGTCATCGTCGATCCCCTCTGGTACGGGCGGCTCAAGGATGCGAGCGAGGACGAAGAGGACATGCTCGATCTCGCTTTCGGCCTGACCCGGACCTCGCGCCTTGGCTGCCAGATCGTCATGACCGAGGCGCTCGACGGGCTCACCGTCACGCTGCCGGCGGCGACCCGCAATCTCCTCAACGGCTGAGGCGCGCGATGGCGGCCGACGATCTCGATCTCGCTCCCGGCGCGCGTATCGTCGTGGCCATGTCGGGCGGCGTCGATAGCTCGGTGACGGCGGCGCTCATGGCCGATCGGGGCTTCGATGTCGTCGGCATCACATTGCAGCTTTACGATCACGGCGCGGCGATGGGGCGCAAGGGCGCGTGCTGCGCCGGGCGGGACGTGCGCGACGCCGCGCGCGTCGCCGAGCGCCTCGGCATCCCGCATTACGTGCTCGACTATGAGCGCCGGTTCGAGCGCGCGGTGATCGACGCCCTTCGCCGACGCCTATGTCCGCGGCGAGACGCCGATCCCGTGCGTTGCCTGCAACGAGACGGTGAAGTTTCGCGATCTCGTCAAGGTCGCGCGCGATCTCGGTGCGGAGGCGCTCGCCACCGGCCACTACGCGCGGCGCGTCGCCGGGCCGGACGGGCCGGAGCTGCACCGCGCCGCCGCCGCCAGCCGCGACCAGAGCTATTTCCTCTGCCGCACCACGCGGGCGCAGTTGGAATTCCTGCGCCTGCCGCTGGGCGGGTTCGACAAGGACGAGACGCGTGTGCTCGCCCACCGCTTCGACCTGCCGGTCGCGGGCAAGCCCGACAGCCAGGACATCTGCTTCGTGCCGCAGGGCGGCTATGCGGCGCTCGTGGAGAAGCTGCGGCCGGAAGCGGCCGAGCCGGGCGAGATCGTCGACCGCGACGGCACTGTGCTGGGGCGCCACGACGGCATCGTCCATTTCACCGTCGGCCAGCGCAAGGGCATCGGCATCGCCGGCGCGGAGCCGCTCCACGTCATTCGCATCGAGCCCGAGACGCGGCGCGTCGTGGTGGGGCCGCGTTCCGCGCTCGCCACGCGGCGCGTCGCCGTGGGCGAGGTCAACTGGCTCGGCGCCACGGCGCCCGCTGCGGCGATCCGCGTCGCGGTGAAGCTGCGCTCGGGCCAGCCGCCGCTGCCGGCAACGCTAGCGCTTCAGGGCGATGACGGCGAGGTGATGCTCGACGAGCCGGCCTTTGGCGCCGCGCCCGGTCAGGCCTGCGTCTTCTACGATGGCGACCGCGTTCTCGGCGGCGGCTGGATCGGGCGGGGCTGAGCCCGCCCGGGGCATTGCACCGCCTTGCCAAAAGGCTGGCCCCTTGCGATGGTTGGGCCGGCCGAGCGACAGGGAGTGCGGGGCATGGCAGCCGAAGGCAGCAACATCACAACCACCACCGTCGAGCCTTTGAACCGACCACGGATGCTGACGCACGGCACGCTCGAATGCCGCAGCCTCGCGCAGTCGCGCCCGTTCTACGAGGAGTTCCTGGGGCTGGAATGCGTCCACCACGCGCCGCGCGCGATGATGCTGCGGAAGGGCGGGTATTGGGCGATCGTGTGCCTCGAGGCCGGCGACCGGGTGCGGCCGCTGCAAGGTCGGCAACCATTGGGGCATCGACATGGAATGCCGCGCCGACGTCGATCGCGCGCATGCTCTCGCCATGGAGCACAAGGACCGCTACGGCATCGCAGAAGGTGACCAAGATCACCGACAATCACGGCACTTACGGCTTCTACTTCATGGACCGCGACGGCAACTGGTGGGAATTCCAGTATGCCGGCGAAGGCCAGGGCACCGGCGATGGCCGCTATGACCACGCATTTCGCCCGCGGCGACATCCCGGACGTGCCGCGCCGCCGCGCGGCGCCGCCAAGCAGCGAAACGCCATGAAGCTCGTCACGATCGTCGGCGCCGCCCGCGGCGGCCGCACCGGCGTCATCATCGGCGAGGAGGTGCTCGACTTCGCGCCGCCGGCGCGGTCCTGCCGCTCGCGGCGTGGGTCCCGACGGCGATGCCGGCGCTGCTGGCCGCAGGACGCGAAGGTCTCGATCTCATCGCGCCGCCTCATCGACCGCGTCGCCGCGGGGCCGGGCGACGTGGCGGCGCGGCTGCGCGCGACGAAGGCGCGCTGACGCCGCTTGCCGCGGTCGAGCTGGCGGCGCCGGTGCCGCGGCCGGGCATCGTGCTCTCGCACGGCCGCGCCTATTAGAGCCACCTGCGCGAGATGCAGGGCGCGGCGGCGAAGGCCGAGTAAGAGCCGCACGGCTTCATGAAGAACGTCAACGCCATCATCGGCGCCGGGCGCGCCCATCGTGCTGCCGCCGCAATGCGCGGACGATGGTCGATCTCGAGGGCGAGTTCTCCGTCGTGTTCGGCGCGCCTTGCCACAATGTCGGCGAGGCCGAGGCGATGGATCATGTCATCGGCTATACCCTCGTCAACGATGTGTCGGCGCGCAACTGGGTCGAGGCTTTCCGCCAGACCGGCGATCCCGACCTCAACCGCATGGGCAAGCAGCTTCCGGGCTTCTGTCCGATGGGGCCGGTGATCGCGACCAAGGACGAGATCGCCGATCCGCACGACGTGCGCATGGTCTCGGCCATCAATGGTTCCGTGATGCAGGATTCGCAACACGTCGGACCTCATTTGGAAGATCCCCGAGCTCATCGCCTATTATTCGCGCTGGTACCGCTTCATGCCGGGCGACATCCTGACCACGGGATCGCCCGCCGGCGTGGGCTATGGCCGCAACCCCAAGATTTTCCTGAAGCCGGGCGATGTCGCGTCGGTCACGGTCGAGGCCGTGGGCACGCTCGCCAATCCAGTGCGCGCCGCCGAGGGCGGCTGAACAAGGAGATGCGCCGATGATCGATCGACTTCGCCGTGGCGCCGCTGCCGCCCTGGCGCTGGTGGCGCTCGCGTGCCTTGCCACGGCCGCGCTCGCCGCCGAGCCCATTCGCATCGGCTTCAGCATGAATCTCACCGGCGGCAGCGCGCCCAACGGCAAGCAGATTCTGCTGGCGCTGCAAATCTGGCGCGATGATGTCAACGCCAAGGGCGGGCTCTTGGGGCGTCCCGTCGAGCTCGTCTATTACGACGATCAGACCAATCCCGCCAACGTGCCGGCGATCTATACCAAGCTCATCGATGTCGACAAGGTGGACCTGCTGATCGGCCCCTACGGCACCAATTTCGTGGCGCCGGCGATCCCGGTGCTGATGCAGCACAACATGATGACGCTCGGGCTCTTTGCCGTCGACGTGAACCGGCACTTCCACTATCCGCGCTATTTCTCGATGCTGTCGACCGGGTCGAACGCGACGCTGGCGTTTTCCAAGGGGTTCTTCGATCTGGCGATGACGCAGACGCCCAAGCCCAAGACGGTGGCGATCATCGGCGCCGATGCCGAGTTCGGCAAGACGCTGACCGACGGTGCCGCTACCAACGCCAAGGCGGCCGGGCTCGAGATCGTCTATCAGAAGAGCTATCCCCCGCCCACCACCGATTTCGCGCCGATCCTGCGCGCGGTGCAGGCGACCCATCCCGACCTCGTCTATGTCGCCTCCTATCCGCCCGACACGGTCGGCATCGTGCGCGCGGCGGCCGAATTGGGGCTCACCACCAAGATGTTCGGCGGCGCCATGACCGGGCTCTATGCGACGCCCTTCAAGCTGCAGCTCGGGCCGCTCATGGACGGCATCGTCAATAACGAGGTGTTCGTGCCGGGACCGACCTTCAACTTCCCCGGCGTGCGCGCGTTCCTGGCGAAATATCAGGCCCAGGCGCCGGCTCTGGGGCTCGACCCGCTCGGCTATTCGTTCACGCCCTTTGCCTATGCCGCCGGCCAAGTTCTCGCCGACGCCGTCACGGCGACCAAGAGCCTCGACAACGGCAAGCTCGCCGATTACCTGCGCGGCCACAGCTTCTCCACCGTCGTCGGCGATGTCAGCTTCGGCACCGATGGCGAATGGGCGAAGCCGCGCATGGTCTTTACCCAGTTCCAGCATGTCGAGCCCAACAACATCGATCAGTTCCGCGACGGCTCGCACGAGGTTGTGCTGTGGCCGCCGGAATACAAATCGGGCACCATCATCTATCCCTTCACCGCCGCACGGAATTAGCGCGCGCTCAGGGCTTCTGCGCGACCATGTCGATGAGCGCGGACATGCCGCTGTGGCCGCTGCCTTCGGTGATGGGGTCATCGTGCGCGGCGAGATGGAGAATGCGCAGGTCGGCGAAAGCCGCGCGCAAAAGCTCCTCGGTGTACATGTTCTCCGCGCTGGGCGGACCGCCAGTCGATAGCTTAGCTGCTCCGGCCGGTAGCCTTGCAGGATGATCAGCCCGCCCGGCTTCAGCACCGTCTGCATGCCGCGAAAGATCCCTCGCGCTGCAGCGGCGGCTTCGAACTGGATCATGATCGCCGCGACGACATCGAAGCGTGCGGGCGGCCATGTCCACTGCGCGAGGTCGGCAAGCTCGGTCGCGATGGTGACGCCGTGGCGCGCCGCCAGCGCCCGCGCCTTCTCCTGCGCCGCCGGCGAGAAATCGAGCGACAGCACCTCGAGCCCCTGGCGCGCGAGCCAGACGCCGTTGCGGCCCTCGCCGTCGGCCAGGGCCAGCGCCTTCTGTGCCGGGCTTCAAGCGGTGGCGCTGCGCCGCGAGGAAAGCGTTGGGCTCGGTGCCGAAGACATAGTCGCGGCTGCGCAGAAGCGGGTGTTCCAGCGCTGGTATTCGGGGTCGATGGCCACGGGGTGTGCCTCGCGGGTAAAGCAGGGTCGGGCCATTGTGCTATGTTCCGCGCCCGAGGAAAACGGTATCGCGGGAGAACGCGCATGGAAAAGCAAATCATCAAGGCCGACGTGCCGGAGACGGGCGGCCCGTTCAACATGTGCGTGCGCCACGGCGATCTCATCTACGTCTCGGGCCTGCCGCCGTTCGAGGCCGAATTTTGCGCGGCGCTGCGCGCGGCGCGGGCGAACGGTCAGCCCATTCCACCCTTTCCCGCCATCCCGTTCGAGCGTCAGACCGAGATCGTCATGGAGCACCTGAAAAAGCTCGTGGAGGCCGCGGGCTCGACCATGGATTGCCTGTTGAAGGTCACGGTCTGGCTCAAGGACCAGTCGCAGCAGGAGGCGTTCGATCGCATCTATCGCCGCTATTTCACCAGCGCCGAGACGCTGCCGGCGCGCACGCGCATGCAGGCCGGGCGCACGCCGATGGATTGTGGCCTGGAGATCGACGCGATCGGCTACGTGCCGAAGCCGTGACTCACTGCTTATCCAGGAGCGTGTAGGCCTCGTTGGCGGCGAGGCATTCCGCCTCGGGCACGCCCAGCTCGCGGCGCACGATGTTGGTGCCCAGCACCAGTGCCGACCATCTTGAAATAGGCGTGCCGCCGGCTCATGCCCTCGCGCCCCATGCCGCAGTCGGACGCGATCACCAGGCGCTCGGCCGGGATGTGCTTGAGCGCGCGGCGGATGAGATCGGCGACCTCGTCGGGCGTCTCGACCTGGAGCGTGTGATGGTCGATGACGCCGATGGCGACCTTCTTGGTGGTGATGCGCTTGCCGATCGCCTCGAGGTCCACCCCGCCCGAGGCGCAGGTCTCGAAGGTGATGACATCCGCATCGCATCGGTCGAGCGCTTCGAGCGCCGGCGCATAGCTCGGTGCCTTGGTGAACATGCGCTGCTGTGCTGGGTTGCCCCAGCAGGTGTGGCACCAGATCTCGGTCTTTGCGCGCAAGTCGCGCACGGTGTTGTTGAAGACCTCGACCATGAAGTCGGGCGTGAGCTCGGCATCGATGCCGCCGCGCGGGCCCAGCAGGTGGACTTGCGGCTCCTCGATCTGGATCACCGGGCAGCCGGCCGCCGCCACTTCGGCGAGCTCGTCGTGCAGCACCTCGCTGATCGCCATGATGCGCTCGCGCCGGCTCTTGTAGTGGCGGTCGCGTAGCGACAGGCCCAGGAGCTCGGCGGTGATGGTGCCGAACTTGATCGGCTTCTTGGTGAGGCGCTGGGCGGTGAGCCACAGCGGCGTGTATTGCAGCTCGCCGCGCCCCACCGGCCCGACGATGGTCGGCGTAACGCGCGCCTCCATGCCTTCGTTGAGGATGTGCCCGCGCGGGAAGGGGTTGCGCCCGAATACCTGCGGGCGGGCATACGCGTGGTCGAGCGTCACCCCGCCCAGCCGCTTGAGGGCATAGGAGAACCAGCTATAGCCGTTGACCTCGGTGTCGAAGCGCGCATCGCCGTCGGTGCAGATGTCGAGCCCCGCCAGTTCCTGATCGCGCACGAACGCCGAGACCGCGTCGGTATATTGCTCGCGGAAGCGGGCCTCGATCATCGCCTGGAGAAAGCTGCGGCCGCCGAGATTCTCGGTGTACCACGCCGGCCGCGGCAGCGAGCCGATGATCGAGGTAGGAAGCGTGATGCCTTTCGTCGCGGTAAACATCGGCCTCCTTGCCTTCGCAGGAATCGATTTGTTTCTTATCCGACGCGGCGGAAGCCGCGGGGGAAGCCGTGCATCCGCTCGGCCCCGGTCGCGGTCACCAGCACCAGCTCGCCCGTTTGCACGCCGGCGCGCTCGTCGCTTCGTGATGACGTTGGGCTGGATCACCATCATCATGCCGGGTGCGAGCGTGAAATCGGGAATGGGGCCGGCCGGGCGGCTCTTCGATCCCAGCACCGGCGGCAGATACCCGCCGCCATAGCCATGCACGATGTCGTCGTTGGTGGTGAAGCCGGCGGCCTCGATGACGCCGGAGGCCTCGACCAGCTCGGCCGGGCTTGCGCGCCGGGGCGCACGCGCGGCGAACATCGCTTCGAACGCCGCATCGGCCGCCGCGTGGAGATCGCGATAGAGCGGCGTCGGCTCGCGCGCAACGGCGAAGCTGCGCAGCACCTGGCCCGAATAGTCCCAGAAATTGCCGCTGATCTCGGTGGTGACGACATCGCCCGCTTGGATGCGGCGGGTCGAGGGGAATTGCGCGGGCACGCAGAGATCGGGCGCGGCCATCGCGGTGGCGCCGATGAAATGGATGATGTTGGTGCCGCCATAAGGCAGCCACGCGCCTTCGATGATGGCGCCGAGCTCGCGCTCGGTGAGGCCGGGCCGCAGCTCGCGCTCGAGCGCGGCGATGCCGAGATCGGACAAAAGCGCGCCGATCCGGAACCAGGCGATCTCCTCCGCCGACTTGACCATCCGCAGGCGGCCATAGGCGGGATTGAGATCCTTGGGCCGGCCGAAACGCTCCGACAAGCGCCTCGAACGTGCGAAAGCCCATCGGGCCGATCACGCCGACCCGGTCGCGCTTGGCGCCGCGGCGCTCGAGCTCCGCGATGCCGCGCGCCGATCGCGGACTGGCCGCCCCATTCGACCTCGCGCCTCGGCGAGGCGCCGCGCCTGCGCCACGTGATTGTAATATTGGATGAACATGGCATCGCGCTGCCCGGGCGTGACGATGCCGACCGCCTCGGTCGGTGATCGGCCATTGCGTCAGCCACTGGATCGATGCCGCCGGCGCGGTTGGCGCCGTAGATGACGAGGTGATCGATCCCCGCCTCCGCCATCGCCGCGGCGACCGCGGTCGCGCCGGCGCGCCATCTCGGCCGCGGAGAAACGCGGATAGGGCGCCTCCGACGATCGCGCGCAGCTCGGGCGCCCATTGCGGGCGGCGCCAACGGGTGAAGATCGCTCGACCATGCGCAAGCCTCCCTCGTATCAGCGCCTCGGGCGATTTAGCGATGTTCGCCGCGCCTTGGCAAGGACGCTTCCCGCGCTCTTTCGTCCCCGCTAAGATCGGCCGCGCAATCCACCACCTTCCTTAAACGACAAGAGGACAATTCCATGGCCGTCACCATGTATCAAGCGATCCGTTCCGGTGTTTCAGCAGCTCCTGGGCGGCCTCAACGGTTCCTCGACAAGGCCACGCCCAGGCGACCGCGAAGAAGTGGGACGCCGAACACGGTGCTCAACCTGCGGCTCTATCCCGACATGTTCACGCTGGCGCGCCAGGTGCGGCAGGCCTGCGAGCACGCGCTGGCGCCCGGCCGCATCGCCGGCGTCGAGCTGCCGAAGAACCCCGATCTCGACAACAGCTTCGAGGAGATGAAGGCGCGCATCGACGCGCACGCTCGATTTCCTCAACACCATCAAGCCCGCGCAGCTCGACGGCCAGGAAGACAAGCAGGTCACGATCCCGATGGGCGGCCAGCCGCGTCCGTTCCGGGCGCAGGCCTATCTCTATCACCTCGCCATGCCGAACTTCTATTTCCACATCACCACCGCCTACAACATCCTGCGCCATCTCGGCATCGAGATCGGCAAGCGCGACTTCATGGGCGCGATGCCGTCATGAAGGCGTACGTCGCTCATGACGCGGCCCCTCGCCGCGCGAGGGGAGGCGAGGGGCCGCCCTCTTCTTCGCCACAGTCATTGCGAGCGTAAGCGAAGCAATCTCGTCGTCCGGGAGATTGCTTCGGAGTAAAGCTCCGCGCATTCATCGCTCGTCTAAGCGAACAGCCCGCCCGCGCGCGCGAGCGGCGCGCAGATGATGGTCGGCGTCGCCGAACATCAGCATCGATCATGGTGAGGCGCTTCAGGTAGTGGCCGGCCTTGTATTCCATCGTCATGCCGATGCCGCCGTGAAGCTGGATCGCCTGCTGGCCGACGAAGCGGCCGGCGCGGCCGATCTGCGACCTTGGCGGCGGCGATCGCCTTGCCGCGCTCGGCCGCGTCGGGCTCGGCCGGCCATGAGCGTCGCCAGGAGCGCCATGCTGCGCGCCTGCTCGAGCGCGATCAGCATGTCGGCGGCGCGATGCTGCAAGGCCTGGAAGCTGCCGATCGGCACGCCGAACTGCCGCCGCGTCTTGAGATACTCGACCGTCATGCTCGGTGAGCGCCGCCATCGCGCCCACCGCCTCGGCGGCAAGCGCCGCGATCGCCTCGTCGACCACGCGCTCGATCAGCGGCAGCGCCGCGCCCGGCTGCGCCGATGCACGCTGTCGGGCCCGACCGCCACCGAGGCCAGCGAGATTTCCGCCGCGCGCATGCCGTCCTGGGTCGGATAGGGCCGGCGCGACAGGCCCGTGCGCCTTGCCGTCGACGAGGAACAGCGCGATGCCCTGCGCGCTCGCTGCCGCTCGCCGGCGACGCGCGCCGAGACGATGAAGCGATCGGCGCTGTCGCCGTGCAGCACGAGGCTTTTCTCGCCCTCCAGCACCCAGCCCGCGCCGTCGCGCCGCGCCCGTGTCGCGACATCGGCCGAGGTCGTAGCGCGACTGCCGCTCGGCATGGGCGAAGGCCAGGATGCGTCTCGCCTGCCGCGATCTTCGGGACAATCGCCTGCTGCTGCGCCTCGCTGGCGCCGTGGCGCATAAGGCCGCCCGCGAGCACCACCGTCGCCAGATAGGGTTCGAGCGCGAGCGCGCGGCCCAGCGCCTCCATCACGATCATGGTCTCGACCGGCCCGCCGCCGACGCCGCCGTGACGCTCGGCGAAGGGCAGGCCGAGCAGGCCCAGCTCGGCATAGCGCCGCCACATCTCGCGGCTCCAGCCCTCCGGCGTCGCGCCATAGGTCTTGCGCTTGCTCGAAGCCGTAATGGTCGGCCATCAGCCGATCGACGCTCTGCTTCAGCAGCGTCTGTTCTTCGCTCAGTTCGAAATCCATCGCTCAGAGCCCCAGGATCGCCTTGGCGATGATGTTGCGCTGGATCTCGTTCGAGCCGCCGTAGATCGAGATCTTGCGCCAGTTGAAATAGGTGGGCGCGACCGTGCCGGCCCAGTCGGGGCCGACTCGGCGGCTCGTTGGCGCCGTCCTCGTCCGCCTCGGCCTGGTAGGGCAGCGCATAGGGGCCGACGATCTCGAGCAGCAGCTCCGTCGTCGCCTGCTGGATCTCCGCGCCCTTGATCTTGAGGATCGAGGAATAGGGATCGGGCTTCTTCGCGGTCGCGCCGGCGCTCGGCCGCGACGACGCGAAGCTGCGTCATCTCCAGCGCCTTCAGCTCGATCTCGAGCGCCGCGAGCTTCTCGCGGAAGCGCTCGTCCTCGAGGATCGGGCGGCCGTCCGCGCGCTCGGTAGCGGCAAGCGCGCGGATGCGGCGGATGCGCTCCTTGGAATAGCCGACGCGGGCGATGCCGCGTGCGCTCGTTGCCGAGCAGGAACTTGGCATAGTCCCAGCCCTTGTTCTCCTCGCCGACGCGGTTCTCGACCGGCACCTTCACGTCGTCGAAGAAGACCTCGTTGACCTCCGCGCCGCCGTCGATGGTGACGATCGGGCGCACGGTGATGCCGGGCGTGCGCATGTCGATCAGCAGGAACGAGATGCCCTCCTGCTTCTTCACCTGCGGCATCGGTGCGCACCAGGCAGAAGATCCAGTCGGCGTACTGCGCCATCGTGGTCCAGATCTTCTGGCCGTTGACGACGTAGTGGTCGCCGTCGCGCTTGGCCGCGGTCTTGAGCGAGGCCAGGTCCGAGCCGGCGCCCGGCTCGGAAAAGCCCTGGCACCACCAGTCGTCGAGATTGGCGATGCGCGGCAGGAAGCGGCGCTTCTGCTCGTCGCTGCCGAAGGCGACGATGACCGGCCCGACCATGCTGACGCCGAACGGCAGCGGCGCCGGCGCCGGCGCCTGCTGCAGCTCGTCCTGGAAGATGTATTGCTGCACCGGCGTCCAGTCGGTGCCGCCCCATTCCGCTCGGCCAATGCGGCACCGCCCAGCCCTTGGCGTTGAGGATGCGCTGCCAGGTGACGATGTCGTCCTTGGTGAGATGCTTTCCCTCGACCATCTTGCGCCGGATCGGCTCGGGCAGCGCGGCGCCGATGAAAGGCGCGCACCTCGTCGCGGAAGGCGATTTCCTCGGGCGTGAAGCGCAGGTCCATGGCGGGTCCTCACACGATCTCGAAGAGGCCGGCGGCGCCCTGGCCGCCGCCGATGCACATGGTCACCACGGCATAGCGCACGCCGCGCCGCTTGCCCTCGATGAGCGCATGGCCGGTCATGCGCGCGCCGCTCATGCCGTAGGGGTGGCCGATCGCGATCGCGCCGCCGTCGACATTGAGCCGCTCCATCGGGATGCCGAGCCGGTCGCGGCAATAGATGACCTGGCTCGCGAACGCCTCGTTCAATTCCCACAGGCCGATGTCGTCGACGCCGAGGCCGTGGCGCTCCAGCAGGCGCGGCACGGCGAAGACCGGCCCGATGCCCATCTCGTCGGGCTCGCAGCCGGCCACCGCCAAGCCGCGGAAGATGCCCATCGGCGCGATGCTCGCGCCGTGCCGCCTCGCGGTCCGACATGAGGACGCAGGCCGAGGCGCCGTCGGAAAGCTGGCTCGCATTGCCGGCGGTGATGAACTCGTCGTCGCCGCGCACCGGCTTGAGCTTGGCCAGGCCCGCGATCGTGGTGTCGGGCCGGTTGCCTTCGTCGTGCAGCGAGCTTCACGGTCTCGCTGGTGCGTCTTGCCGCTGTCCTTGTCGGTGACGAGCTTCACCGTTTCCAGCGGCACGATCTCCTGGTCGAGCCGCCCCTCGCGCTGGGCTGCGGCGATGCGCTGCTGGCTCGTGAGCGCGTATTCGTCCTGGCGCTCGCGGCTGACGCCATAGCGCCGCGCGACGATGTCGGCGGTCTCGATCATGGTGATGTAGATGTCCGGCTTGTTCTCGCGCAGCCACTCGTCCTCGTAGAAGGCGCGGTTGAGATTGGTCTGGACGAGGCTGATCGATTCGAGCCCGCCCGCCACCGCGACCGGCACGCCGTCGACGATGATGCGCTGCGCCGCGATGGCGATCGCCTGGAGGCCTGAGCTGCAGAAGCGGTTGATGGTCATGGCCGCGGCGGTCACGGGGAGCCCCGCGCGCAGCGCCGCCTGGCGCGCGATGTTGCCGCCGGTCGCGCCCTTCGGGGAGCGCGCAGCCCATCGCCACGTCCTCGACCGCCTGCGGGCTCGATGCCGGCGCGGGCGACGGCATGGCGGATGACGTGGCCGCCCAAATCGGCACCGTGGGTCATATTGAAGGCGCCGCGCCCGGCCCGGCCGATGGGCGTGCGCGCGGTGGAGACGATGACGGCGTCTGGCATGGCAGCTCCCTAATCTTCCCCCGCCGGTTGGGGCGCGGCGATCTTGCGGCGCTCCTCGTCGATCAATTCCTTGCGCGACAGCTTGCCGACCGCGGTGCGCGGCAGCTCGGCGCGGAACTCGAGCGCGGTCGGAAGCTCGTGCCGGCCGAGCTTGTCGGCGAGAAAGTCGCGCAGCGCGTCGAGCGTGAAGGGCGCCGCGCCGGCCTTGAGCTTGACGAAGGCCTTCGCCGCCTCGCCGCGATAGGGGTCGGCAATGCCGATCACGACGGCCTCCTCGACGGCAGGATGCTCGTAGATCGCGTCCTCCACACTGTGCGGATAGACGTTGAACCCGCCGGAGATGATCATCTCCTTCTTGCGGTCGACAAGATAGAAGTATCCGTCCTCGTCCATGCGGCCGACATCGCCCGTGAGCAGGAACCCGTCGACGAAGGCCGCCTCGGTTTCCCGCGGCCGGTTCCAATAGCCTTGCGTGACATTGGGTCCCTTGATGCGCAGTTCGCCGATCTCGCCGGGCGCGAGCACGCGGCGGGGATCGTCGAGCGCCACCACTTCGAGCACGATGCCCGGCAGCGGCAGGCCGATCGAGCCCGGCCGGTCGGCATCCTGCGGCAGCGCGGTGCCGGCGGGCGAGGTCTCGGTCATGCCCCAGCCGCCACCCAGCCGATGCCCGGTCAGGCGTTCCAGCCGCCGCGCCACCTCCAGCGGCAGCGGCGCCGCGCCTGAGCTGACCTGGCGCAGCGCCGAGAGGTCGCGGCGCTCGATGCCGGGATGGGCGGCCAGCGCGATCCACATCGTCGGCACGCCATTCATCAGCGTGGCGCGCTTCACCTCGATGTCACGGAGAGTGGTCTCCGCGTCGAAACGCAGGCGCAGCAGAATGAGATTGCCGTGCAGCAGATGGCGCAGCAGAACCACCGTCAGCGCATAGATGTGGAACAGCGGCAGGACGCAGATCGCCCTCTCTTCGCCCGGCGTGAGCAGGCCCTGGCCGCGCGCCCATTCATCATACATCGCGACCGCCGCGGTGAGATTGGCGTGCGTCAGCATCGCTCCTTTGGGGGTGCCGGTCGTGCCGCCGGTGTACTGGATGAGCGCCACGTCGTCTTTGGCCACGTTCGGCCAGCGCCGCGGCAGCGCCGCCCCTTCGGCCAGGAGCCGCGGCAGCGGAATGATCCGCGCGTCGTCGCGGACCTCGATCGGCGCTCCGCCCCATTCCGCCTCGTCGCCCAGAATGACCTGGTCGAGGAGTCCGGCGTCCATGAGCCGCGCCGCCATCGCCGGCATGCCGCCGATTGTGGTGGTGACGAGCATCCGCGCGCCGCTGTCGCGCAGCTTGAAGGCGAGCTCGCGTTCGGCATCGAGCGGGCTCAGATGCACGATGCGCATCCCGGCCTTGCCCGCGGCGAAGAAGGCGATGGGATGAACGCGGCGTGTTGGGCAGATAGAGCGCGAGCGCGCGGCCGGTCAGCCCGCGGTCGACAAGCGCCGCGCCGAGCGCATCGACGGCGCCGGCAAGCGTGTCAAAGCTGATCTCGTGATCGCGGTATTCGATGGCGATGCGCGGCCCATAGGCGCCGGCGCGGTCGATGAGCGCGCCCAGCGTCATCGTGGCGAGCGGCGCATCCCAGCGCACGCCCGGCGGATAGGATTTCTCCCAGCGATAAGGCCGACCGGCTGTCATTCCGAACCCGCCCTCGCCCTCAGAGCAGCCGCTGCGTCGCGGCTTTCCCCGCGAACCTTGACCCGGATCGTAGGCTCGGGCAGATTTCCATGCAACTAATCCAAAAACCTGTTCATGGGAGGAAATGATGGGTCCTGGCAGTCTTCGTCACATCCTCGCTGCGGCGCTCGCACTCGGCCTCGTCGCATCGCCCGCCCTGGCGCAGAAGAAATACGATCCCGGCGCGAGCGATACCGAGATCAAGATCGGCAACATCATGCCCTATAGCGGCCCGGCTTCGGCCTATGCCGTGATCGGCAAGACCGAGGCCGCCTATTTCGCCAAGGTGAATGCCGAAGGCGGCATCAACGGGCGCAAGATCACGTTCCTGTCCTACGACGACGGCTACAGCCCGCCCAAGGCGGTCGAGCAGGCGCGCCGCTTGGTGGAGAACGACCAGGTACTGCTGATCTTCCAGAGCCTGGGCACGCCCTCCAACTCGGCCATCCACGCCTACATGAACGAGAAGCACGTGCCGCAGCTCTTCCCCGCGACCGGCGCCACCAAATGGTCCGATCCGAAGAACTTTCCCTGGACCATGGGCTGGCAGCCCAACTACCAGTCGGAAGGCCATATCTACGCCAAGTACCTGCTCGATCATCATCCCGGCGACAAGATCGCGGTGCTCTATCAGAACGACGATTACGGCAAGGACGTGCTGAAGGGCGTGATGGACGGCCTCGGCGACAAGGCCAAGTCCATGGTTGTCGCGCAGGAAAGCTACGAGGTGACCGACCCGACGGTCGATCCCCAGATCCTGCAGCTCGCGGCATCGAAGGCCACTGTCTTCATCGACATCGCCACGCCGAAATTCGCGGCCCAGGCGATCAAGAAGGTCGCCGAGATCGGCTGGAAGCCGCTGCATGTGCTGAACAACGTTGCGGCCAGCGTCGGCGCCGTGCTGAAGCCGGCCGGGCTCGACAATGCCAAGGGCGTGCTCTCCACCACCTATTTCAAGGACCCGACCGATCCGACCTGGGCAAACGACAAGGACTTCAAGGACTGGATCGCCTTCATGGACAAGTACTATCCCGACGGCGACAAGACCAATGCCTTCCCGGTCTACGGCTACATCGTGTCGGAGCTCATGGTGCAGGTGCTGAAGCAGTGTGGTGACGATCTGACGCGCGCCAATGTCATGGCGCAGGCGGCCAATCTCCACGATCTCGTGCTGCCGATGCTGCTGCCGGGGATCAAGGTCAACACGTCCCCCACGGACTTCCGCCCGGTGAAGCAGATGCAGATGGAGCGCTTCGACGGCACGATGTGGCAGCTTTTCGGCCCGGTCCTGAGCGGCGCTGCATCCTGATCGGCACCGGCGCTAGCGCCGGCGCGCGATGATCACGCCGACGAGAATGAGCAGGGCGGCGACGAGGAGCGCCGGCGTGATCCGCTCGTGCAGCAAGAGCGCGGCGAACCCCAGTCCGATGATCGGCTGCGCGAATTGCAGCACCGCGACGCGGGCGATGCCGCCGCGCGCCAGCGCCCATGACCAGATCAGAAGCGCGATCACCGTCACGCCGTAGGTGAGCTGGAACAGAGAGGCCCAGCCCGCCGCATCGATCGCCGACCAATGGGCCTCGGGCCAGCGCCAGGCGATGAACGGCAGTTGCGCGATACTGGCGAGATTGATGGCCCAGAACGTTGCCGGCCACGCGCCGATCCGGCTGCTGAGGCGCGCGCCCGCGACATAGCCCGCGCCGGATCCACAGCATGCGCCCAACACCAGGAGATCGCCCGCGATGGTGACGTCGGACGTGCCGGCGGGATCGCGCATGAGGATAAGCGCGGCCTCGCCGGCAAAGGCGATGGCCGAGCCGATCCACCACGCCCGCCGCGGCCGCCGGCGCTCGACGATGGCGGCGACGAGGCCGGTGATGACCGGCGTCGACGCCATGATGAGCGCGGAATGGGCGGCCGAGGTGGATTGGCCGCCGAGCGCGAAGAGCACGGGAAAGACCGTGAACGTCCCGATCGCGTTGAGGATAAGGAGGCGCCACCCGATGCGGTCGCGGGGCAGCCGGAAGGAAAGCGCAAGCGCCAGCGGCAGGGTGACGAGGATGGCCCCGGCGGTGCGCACGAGCCCCGCCTCCAGCGGATCGAACTCGCGCACGATGACGCGCGTTGTCACCGGCGTCAGGGCGAAGATGGTGATCGCAACCAGCGCCAGCACAAGCACGGGAGCAGCGTCCCGCTCCGGCGCTTTCGTTATCGGCTTCCGGTTCGAGCTCGCGCGGGATCGCCATGGGTCAGCGAGACTGCCTCGCCGCCGCGCCGTCTTGCAAGGCTCTCGTCGCGAGCAGATAGTGGGGCGATGGACTGCGGCTTCGCTGCGGGCTCGAGGCAAGGAGAACGCATCGTGGCGAACGAGAGACCGCTCAACGCCGGCGATCTCGTGCGCATCCTGCGCGTCTATCTGCGCATCGTGGAGGAGCTGCCGCCCGACACCGAGACCGGCTTTCTCGACGCGCAGGGGCATATCAACTTCCTGCCCGATGTGGGCAAGAAGCTGCGCGCCTCGCGCGAGGCGGCCGAGCTTCTCGCCCGCATCAGCAAGCCGCAGGACGAATGAGGCTCAGTCGCGGCGGTAGGGGAAGCAGCGCGCGCGATCGAGCACGATGTGGAAATGCTGACCCAGCGCGCGAATGGCGTCGGCGTGGAGCGTGTAGGGATCGGCATTGCGCGGGCCGACGATGATCGGACGGAAGCCGGGATCGTCGCGCCCGCCCGGCGGCAGCATGGCGGTCACGAGCGCGTTGCCGTCGTCATCGCGCAAGGTAAGGAAAAGCGGCATCTCGCGCTGGAGATGCGCCTTCAATCCGATCTCCTGCTCGATGAAGACGGTGGAGGTCGGCTGATAGGAATGGGTCGCCCGTTCTTGTTCCTTGCGGAAATGCTTTTCCACAGCGTGCTGCATCAGGTCGGATTCGGTGGCAGCCTCGGCCTCGGTCTCGAGACGAAACCAGGTCCTGCTGCCGCGCGCGTCACAAATATATTTCATGCGCCCCCCGCCATCGCCGCAAATTTTGGTCGACTGCGCCGCGGTGTCAAGCGTCAATCGGTCACTTTTCGGGGTGGTCGAGATGGCGTTGCGTCGCGGCGAGGAACGCATCGACCTCTTGCGCCGTCGTTGCGAACGAGGCGACGAGCCGGATCGCGAGCGCCTGCGGGCCGCCCCAGCGATAGAACCGGAACCCATCCGCGGAAAGCGCGCGGATGACGCGGTCGGGCAGCTCGACGAAGACGGCGTTGGCCGCAACCGGATGGCGAAGCCGCGCACCATCCAGGCGCGCAAGCCCCGCACCCAGGCGCGCCGCCATGCGGTTGGCGTGGCGCGCGTTGGCGAGCCACAGCCCGTCCTCGAGATAGGCCTCCAACTGCGCCGAGACGAAACGCATCTTCGACAGGAGATGGCCGCCGCGCTTGCGGCGATAGGCGAAATCCCGGGCCTTGGCCGGATCGAAGAAGATCACCGCCTCGGCGGCGAGCGCGCCGTTTTTGGTGGCGCCGAAGGACAGCACATCGACGCCGGCGCGCCAGGTAATGTCGGCCGGCGCGCAGTCGAGCGCGACGATCGCGTTGGCAAAGCGCGCGCCGTCCATGTGGAGCGACAGCCCCTCGCGCCGCGCGAACGCGCCCATGGCGCCGAGCTCGGCCGCGGTGTAGAGCGTGCCGGCCTCGGTCGCCTGGGTCACGCTGATCACTGCCGGCTGGGCATGATGGACGAAGCCGCGCTCGGTGAGGCGCGACGCGACCGCCTCGGGCGTGATCTTGGCATCCGGCCCGGCAAGGCCGATGAGCTTGGCGCCGCCGGCGAAGAATTCCGGCGCGCCGCATTCATCGATGGCGATATGTGCCTCCTCGTGGCAATAGATGATGCCCCAGGGCGGCGTCAGCGCGGCGAGCGCCAGCGCATTGGCGGCGGTGCCGGTGGCGACGGGAAAGACGGCGACCTCGTGCTCGAAGATCGCGGCCAGGCGCTGCGTCAGCCGCGCCGTCACCACGTCGGCGCCGTAGGCCGAAGCCGGCCCCTGGTTGGCGGCCGTCAGCGCCGCCAGGATCTGTGGCGACGCGCCGGAGGCATTGTCGCTGCTGAAGTCCATCGCTGCTCCTCTCGCTCTCCTGCATCATAGATGGGTGCGCATCGCGCGGCTGGGAGGACTTGCGCGGCCATGACGCAGGCCCTTAAATCGCGGCACGGAGGTCGCGTGACCATGGAAATCCGCCCGCTCTCTCCTGCAATCGGCGTCGCGATCGAGGGCGTCGACCTCGCCGCACCTCTCGATGAGGCGACCTTCGCGCGCGTCCGCCGCGCGTGGGAGGAAAACAGCATCGCGCTCTTCCGCGGCCAGACCCTCGACGAGACGCAGCAGGTGGCCTTCCTCGCGCGCTTTGGCCCGCTCGGCACCGTCGTCAACGAGAGCGATCCCTTGCGCCTGGGGCAGAATCCGGCGGTGCTCTATGTCTCGAACATCAGGGTCGACGGCAAGCTCACGGGCATCCTGCCGGATGGCGAGATGTTCTTCCATTCCGACCAGTGCTATCTCGAGCGTCCGGCGATGGCCTCCATGCTTTTTGCGATGGAGATCCCCGCGCGCGGCGGCAACACGCTCTATGCCAGCGGCTTTGCCGCCTATGCGGCGCTGCCCGAGGCGATGAAGCAGCGCCTGGCCGGAAAGCGCGCACTCAACGTCTACGACTATGACGGCAACCCCACGCATCGCGCCAAGGTGCTGCCGCCGGACGTCAAGCAATATGCCCACCCGGTCGTGCGCACCCATCCGCCCACCGGGCGCAAGGCGCTCTACGTCAACCGGCTGATGACGTGGTCGATCCTCGACATGCCGCCGGAGGAAAGCCGCGACACGCTGGAATTCCTGTTCGACCATCAGGAGCGGCCGGAATTCGTCTACGAGCATGTGTGGCGGCCGGGCGACGTGATCTTGTGGGACAACCGGTCCTGTCTCCATGCCCGCACCGACTTCGATCCGGGCGAGCGTCGGCGCCTGCGCCGCGGCATCGTGCTGGGCGAGCAGCCCTACGAATAAAGCGCGGCCGCTCGGGCCTTCACTTTTGCCGGGGCGCTTCCCATATCGCCTCTCCCATGAGCGAAATTTCCACGATTGACGATCTCCACAGCGGGCCGTCCTCTGCCGGCGGACAGCCGGGCGATGACCTGCCCCTGTTCGATGCCTATTCGCGCGCCGTCGTCGGCGCTGTCGAACGGGTTGGACCCTCCGTGCTGCACCTGCGCGTCGAAGGCCGCCAGGGCCGCGCCGGGACCGGATCGGGCGTCGTTTTCACGCCCGACGGCTATGTCCTGACCAACAGCCACGTGATCGCCGGCGGCGGGCCCATCCTCGCCACCTTTGCCGACGGCCGCGCGCTTGCCGCGACGGTGGTCGGCGACGATCCCGGCACCGATCTTGCGGTGCTGCGCCTCAACGGCGACGCGCCGGAATGGGCGCGCCTGGGCAGCGCACGTTCGCTCCGGGTAGGACAGCTTGTCATCGCCATCGGCAATCCCTTCGGGTTCCAGGCCACGGTGACGGCGGGCGTCGTCAGCGCGCTCGGCCGCTCGCTCCGCGCGCAGTCCGGGCGCCTCATCGACAACGTGATCCAGACGGACGCCGCGCTCAATCCCGGCAATTCGGGCGGCCCGCTCGTCAATTCCGCGGGCGAGGTCATCGGCATCAACACGGCCATCATCGCCATGGCCCAGGGCATCTGCTTCTCGATCTCGGCCGACACGGTCGAGTTCGTCGCCGCGCGGCTCATCCGCGACGGGCGCGTGCGGCGCAGCTATATCGGGCTCGCCGGACAGAACGTGGCGCTGGCGCGCCGGCTCGCCCGCTTCCACGACCTGCCGCGCGAAAGCGGCGTGCTCGTGCAGTCGATGGCGGAGGGCGGCGCCGCGGTGGCGGCGGGGCTGGCCGGGGGCGACATCATCGTGGCGTTCGACGGCGTCCCCGTCGGCGACATCGACGACCTGCACCGCCTCCTCACCGAGGAGCGGGTCGGCCAGGCGATGACGGTGACGGTGCTGCGCCGCGGCCAGCGTCTCGACCTCGCCGTCACCCCGCGCGAGGCCCAGGCGGCGGCATAGGCGCCGCGCCCGCGCGTGATCGTCTTTGATTGAATTGCTTTTCCCGTCGTCCCGGCGAAAGCCGGGACCCAGGGGCAAGCGACGTGCGTTGACCCTGGACCCCGGCTTTCGCCCATAGGCGCTAAAATAAGTGGGCCATTGCTTGATAATGGCGTCGTCGCGGCGGCTCGTGGAGATGTCGTCGCAGTGCGGCGCTGGATTGTCGCAGGCGAGCGACGGTCGGCTGCGGAATGATCGCCTGAAGAAGCGTGGCGACGAGTTGACGCAGAACCCGCCAGGCACCGGGCGGCGTCAGGCGGCGTGGGCCGAGCGGGGAGAGTCCTCGAGTTCGTCGACGAGCGGCTCGAGCAAAAGGATGATCAGCAGATGAGCCAGCAGGTAGGGTCTGGCGGAACGTGCGTCGACACCCGGAGGTCCCCTCAGCCCGATCAGGCTCTTCAAGCGTTTGAAGCCGAGTTCGATGCGCCATCGCAGGCGATAGAGGGCGACAACATCGGCGGTTGGGAAGGCCTCCCGGGCAAGCGAGGTTACGAGGATCACCCAATCCGCAGCGATGAGCGTTCCCTGCGAGAGTTGATGGCTTCCCCGTTGCGCCTCCCGACGGGCTTTGCGCCGCGCCGCCTGTGCGGCTCCCACCGGCCGTTTGATGGCGACGAGACGCAGGCCAAGCGGCGGCCCGCGCTTGCGGCCGATCCAGATCGGTCGATCGATCCGTCCGCACGCCGCGCTCCGGCGCAGTTCGCCCCGGAGATCGACCGGCGCGCCATGGGCATCGAGCCAGCGTGCATTCCTCCAGCCGGCGCGGACGAGGATGTCGGCGCCCGCGGCCAGCACCGGCGCGATGCGATCGGCCTGCAGATAGGCGCGATCGGCGATGCGGATCGCGCCCGTGACGGCCGGGATCCGGTCGAGCCGCTCGCCCTCGCGCTGATCGGTCAGCTCGAAATGGCCAAAGCGTTCGCCGGGAAGGTCGAAGGCGCTGTGGATGCGCCACAGCTTGTTGTGCGTCCTGGCCGCCGGCCCGGCCTGCGGCACCGTTGTCCCATCGATGATCCGGATCAGCCGACCCTGGCTGGCCCGCGGCGCGCCAGCGGCCAGCACGCGGCCGACCAGCACGGCCAGCCAATCCCCGCACTGGCGCAGGCGATAGAGCAACGCCACATTGGATATATCGACCAGTCCGATCGATGTCGCCCACGCGGCGGTCGAGCGCAAGCCGCGCTCGCCCAGACAATACGCTAGGATCATCCGCAACAGATCGACTGCGCTTGCGATCACGCGCGCCCGCTGGAATGCCTTCGTGTCGCGCGCGCTGCGATCCAGCAGTTCCGCCCCGCCGAGCCGCGTCACGACGCTCGCCCAATCCCGATTCACCAGCGCTTCGTCAGTCATCGCAGTGTAGAATCACAACGGATTCCACGGTGCAAGCCTTATTTTAGCGCCTATGGGCTTTCGCCGGGGCGACGACTGTGTGGTTCAACTTCGAACGATCAGCCTCTAGGGAACGAGTACGGTCGAGCCCATCGTCTTGCGCATCTCGAGGTCGCGGTGCGCCTGGGCCACGTCGGCGAGGCGATAGGTCTGGTTGAGGTGGATCTTGATGGCGCCGCTGGCAACCAGCGCCCAGAGCGTATCGGCGGCAGTGCGGTAGTCCGCGGTCGTCAGGTTGTAATGCACGAGGCTGGCGCGGGTAAGAAAGACCGAGCCCTTGAGCATGAGCGTGTGCAGATTGACCGGCGGCACCGGCCCCGACGCCTCGCCGAAGCACACGAGATAGCCGCGCGGCTTCAGGCAATCGAGCGAGCCGTCGAAGGTGTCCTTCCCCACCGCATCGAACACCACCGGCACGCCTGCGCCGCCGGTGAGCGCGCGCACGCGCTCGGAAAACTTCTCGTGCCGGTAGAGGATGGTGTGGTCGCAGCCGTTCGCGCGGGCAAGCGCCGCCTTGGCCTCGCTGCCAACCGTGCCGATGACCGTGGCGCCCAGGTGCTTGCCCCATTGGCACAGTACCAGCCCGACCGCGCCGGCCGCGGCATGGATCAGGATCGTCTCGCCCGCCTTCACCGGATAGGCGCGGCGGATGAGATACTCGGCCGTCAGGCCCTTGTTGAAGATGGCGGCGGCTTCGATGTCGCTGATGCCGTCGGGGATGGGGAAAGCACGGTCCGCGGCGATGAGCCGTTCGTCGCAATAGGCGCCGGGCTGGCCCGAATAGACAATGCGGTCACCGGGTTTCAGCCCGCTCACGCCGGCGCCGGTTTCAAGGACGATGCCGGCCCCCTCGCTGCCGAGGATCGCCGGCAGCGGCGACCGCAGCGGATAGGCGCCGCTGCGGTGGTAGGTGTCGAGAAAGTTGAGCCCGCACGCGGTTTGCCGGATGCGCGCCTGGCCGGGGCCGGGCGCCGCGACCGGCACGTCGTCCGCGACGAAAACCTCCGGGCCGCCGATCGCGTGAATGCGCATCGCTCTGGGCATACGCGCCTCCCTCAGTGCTGTTCGAGCAGCGGCCCCCAGCCGCTGCTCTTGTCGGTGATGCCCGCCGCGCGCAGCGCATGCCAGTAGATCGCGGTGTTGATCGCCACCACAGGCTTCTTGAGCCAG
Organism: uncultured Alphaproteobacteria bacterium; assembly: GCA_963832575.1. Lineage (GTDB taxonomy): Bacteria > Pseudomonadota > Alphaproteobacteria > ATCC43930 > CGMCC-115725 > DATJLY01. The sequence goes on along the minus strand of CAWHUT010000002.1, from coordinate 735,399 downwards.
CGCTCCGCCTCGGGCGCCAGGCGCGCCATCGCCAGATTGGTGCCGACCTGGATGATCGCGTCGATCTCGGGCCCGTCGACCGCGAGGATCGCATCGCGCAATTCCGCCTCGCTCACATGCGCGATGAGGACGGGGCTCGTACATTTGAGGCCGACGAGCTTCGCCACCTCGAACCCGGCCTCGGCGAAGAACAGCGCCACGTTGCGGTCGCCGATCGGGAAGTACGGTGTGACCACGCCGATCCGGCGCGCGCCCACGAGCTTGAGCGCGGCCTCGCTTGCCTCCGCGCCCATCGAGACCGGGAGGCCTGTATGCTTTTCGAGATCGGCCTTGAGCTTGCGCGACAACGCATAGCCGCCCCAGAACGTCTCCACCGAAATGCCCAGCACGATCCGCGTGGGCTCGCAGGTCATGACGCTGTCCACCGCGGCGAGCTGGCCGGCCGCGATGTGCTCCACCAGGCGCGCGAAATCGTCGTCGTTGTTGAGCGCCATGTTGGGGATGTGGATGCGGCTGATGTGGTTGGTGACGCCGGGCGGGCGCATGCCCTCGAATTCGGGCTGCACCGAGGTGTTGGTCGAGGGGATCAGCACGCCGAATTTGGCGCGCCATCCAAGTGAGTCCGTCACCGTTGGGCCTCCTTGCCGCTCTCGCAGTGGCTTATAGGACGGGAAAATATCCCGCAAGGGGTGTGCTTCGGCCGGCCTTGTGCTATAGCGCCCGCAAAGAGCCGAGCTTGGGAGGATAAGATAATGCGTTTTGCCAAATTAGTGTTTGCCGCGCTCACATGCCTTGTCGCACTCGCGTTCGGTTCGGGTGCGCAGGCCGATCCCGTGAAGCTGCGGATCGGCTGGGTGGTGGCGGGCGCGGATGCGCCGCTTCTGATGTTCGGCAAGAAGGGCATCGCCAAGCACGAAGGCATTTCCTACACGCTCGATGCCATTCGCTTCCAGGGCACGCCGCCGATGATCACCTCGCTTGCCGCGGGCGAGCTCGACCTGGCGCCGCTGGCGTTCTCGACCCTGTCATTCGCGGTCCAGAACGCGGGGATGAGCGATCTGCGCATCATCTCCGACATTTTCCAGGACGGCGTTCCCGGCTACTACACCAACGAGTACATGGTGCTGAAGGATGGCCCCATCCACACCATCGAGGACATGAAGGGGCATATCGCGACCTCCAACGTCACCGGCAGCGCCGTCGACATCGCGCTGCAGGCCATGCTCAAGAAGCATGGTCTGGAAGACAAGCACGGCGTGACCATCGTCAACGCGGGTTTTCCCAACATGAAGGCGATGCTGCTCGGCCACAAGGTCGATCTCATTTCCGGCGTGCGTCCGTTCACCGCCGATCCGGAGCTGCGCGCCAACGCCCGCACGCTCTTCACGCAGAAGGAGGCGATCGGCCGCTCGCAGATGATCATCCTGACGGCGCGGGCGGCGTTCCTGGCGAAGAACCGCGCCGCCGTCGTCGATTTTCTCGAGGACTTGCTGCGCGCGCTGCATTGGTATTCCGACCCGGCCAATCACGACGAGGTCGTGAAGATCGTTTCCGACTTCAGCAAGATCCCGGCGCCAGTCTATCAAAGCTGGCTCTTCACCAAGGGCGGTGATTTCTATCACGATCCCAATGGCCGTCCCGACCTCGACGCGTTGCAGTCGAACATCGAGACGCAGCGCAAGCTTGGATTCCTCAAGGGCGATTTCGACGCCAAGAAGCTCGCCGACTTGAGCTTTGTCGACGAGGCGGCCAAGCGCGCGCAGTAGGCGGTGCGATGGCGGGCGATGCGGACGTTCTGACGCAAGCCGGGCTGGCGGCGGAAGACGCGGCCTGGCTCAGCACCGCGCCGCAGATGAGCGGCGATTATCGCGGCGATGCCGATGTCTTCTCGCGCTACTGGCGCCGCGCCGCGGAGCTGTTCGACCGGTTGCCGCGCAAGCCCGCGCGCAGCCCCGCCGAAGCGGCGGCGGCCGATCTCATCCTTGCCCGCACGCAGGCGGCGCGGGAGCGCTTCCTCGCCGTCCATGTCGCGGCGGTCTATCGCGCCCTCACCAACGACTGCGCCTCGTTCGTTCGCGTCAAGGAACTGGCCTACGCCGCCGCAAGGCTCGTGCCAGGGCTCACGCCGACGGAGGCCGAAATCGCGCGCACGGACGGCCTGGTGCAGCGCGACAAGGATAGTATCGAGGTCGACCAGGGCATTTTCCTCGCCCGCGTGCTCGCCGATCCCGTCGCGGGCGCGCATCTGTGCCATGCCATGCTGTTGCCGCGGCCCGAGGCATTGGAGCTTTTGCCCGGTCTGGCCGCGCGCACGACGCTCGATCTCGGCGCCGCCTCGCTTACTCGCGAGGGCAAGGCGATGGTCGTCACCACGCGCAATCCTCGCTTCCTCAATGCCGAGGATGACGCCACGCTCGACGCTTTCGAGATCGCGGTCGACCTTGCCATTCTCGATCCCGCGAGTGCGATCGCAGTGCTGCGCGGCGATGTCGCCGCGCATCCGAAATGGCAGGGGCGCCGCATCTTCTCGAGCGGGGTCAATCTCACCCATCTCTATCATGGCAAGATCCCCTATCTCTGGTTCATCACGCGCGACATGGGGGTCGTGAACAAGCTCTATCGCGGCGTGGCGACACGCGAGGAGGATCCCGACGAGGTCAGCGGCGGCACCATCGAGAAGCCGTGGATCGCCGCGGTCGATGCTTTTGCGATCGGCGGCGGCTGCCAGATCCTGCTCGTCATGGATTACGTTCTTGCCGCGAGCGACGCCTATCTCACGCTGCCCGCGCGCAAGGAGGGCATCATTCCCGGCGCTGCCAACCTGCGCATGACCCGGTTCACCGGCGCGCGGATCGCGCGCGAGGCGATCCTCTATGGCCGGCGCCTCGATTGCGACAGCGCCGAAGGGCGGCTCATGTGCGACGAGGTCGTGACGCCCGCCGAGATGGACGCCGCCCTCGGCCAAGTCATCGCGAACTTCACCGAGTCCGGCGTGGTGAGCGCCGCCGGCAACCGGCGCACGCTGCGCATGGGCGAGGAGCCGCTCGATCTTTTCCGCCGCTACATGGCCGTCTATGCGCGCGAGCAGGCGCAGTGCCATTACAGCCCCGCGCTCATCGCCAATCTCGAACGCTACTGGAACGCCGCCCAGCGCAAGGCCTGAGGCCGCGCGACGCTGCTCGCGGCATTTAATCCGGGATTCACGCCTGCGGCGCATGCTCTGCCCGGGTGAAGCCCGGGATCGTGGTTAACAGTGTCTTGCCTGAGATACGGCGTCCACCGGGCGCTTGGCGCATCGATCGCGGTTGTTGCGGCGGGGTCGGCCGCGGCGGGCCCGCTCTATTACGATTTCTCCTTCACCGGTGCGGGCGTTGCCGGTGCGGGCACGCTGATCGTGGCCGCTGCCGCCGATCCTTCGGCGCCTTTTGCCGGCGGCCACGACATTCTCGGCATCAGCGGCACGCTCAACGGCGCTGCCATCACCGGCCTTCTCGGCGGCGTCGGTCCGCAGGAAACGTCGCCGGACGGGTTCTTCTACTACGACAACGTGTTCTATACGGCGGGCGCCGCCTCGGCCGCCGGTGGCTACTTCGACGATCCGGGATTGCTGTTCACCACCGCCACCGACAGTTTCAATCTGTTCTTCGACGGCAATACCTATTGGGACTGGACCGACCAAGGCTCGGGCATTCCGGTCACCTTCACCGCGGTCGATCCGCCGCCGCCGGTTCCCGAGCCGCCGAGCCTCCTTGTCCTTGGCACGGCGTTGCTGGGATTGGCGCTCGTCCGTCGGCGCAGGGTCAGGTCTTAGGCCGGCCGCGTCTTCAGCTTTTGCCGCGGCGATCGACGACGCGCTTCGCCTTGCCGATCGAGCGCTCGATGGCGCCGGGCGCCCCCGCCGCAACGGCGACGGTGATGCCGATGAGCGCCTTGATGCGCTGGGCGAGATCGCGGCATGCCGCGGCGCTGCGTCGCGGCATCCGCCGCATCGGGCCGCGCCTCGACCCGGACGCGCATCGCATCGAGCCGCCCCTCGCGGCGTGAGCTCGATCTGGAAATGCGGCGCCAGGCGCCGGTCGGCGAGGATCAGCTCCTCGATCTGGGTCGGGAAGACGTTGACGCCGCGCAGGATGATCATGTCGTCGCTGCGGCCGGTGATCTTCTCCATCCGCCGCATCGTGCGCGCCGTGCCCGGCAGCAGCCGCGTCAGGTCGCGCGTGCGGTAGCGGATGACCGGCATCGCCTCCTTGGTGAGCGAGGTGAAGACCAGTTCGCCGCGCTCGCCGTCGGGCAGCACGCGCCCGTCGCGGGATCGACGATCTCGGGATAGAAATGATCCTCCCAGACATGGAGGCCGTCCTTGGTCTCGACGCATTCGTTGGCGACGCCGGGGCCGATCACCTCGGACAGGCCGTACATGTCGACGGCGTCCATGTCGAAGCGCGTCCTCGATCTCGGCGCGCATCGCGTTGGTCCAGGGCTCGGCGCCGAAGATGCCGATCTTGAGCGACGGTGCCGCGCGGGTCGACGCCCTGAGGCGCGGAACTCGTCGAGGATCGCCAGCATGTAGCTCGGCGTCACCATGATGATGTCGGGCGCGAAATCGACGATGAGCCGCACCTGGCGCTCGGTCATGCCGCCGGAGACCGGGATCACGGTGCAGCCCAGCCGCTCGGCGCCGTAATGCGCGCCGAGCCCGCCGGTGAAGAGGCCATAGCCGTAGGCGACATGCACCTTCATGCCGCGCCGGCCGCCGCTGGCGCGGATGCTGCGCGCCATGAGGTCGGACCAGGTGTCGATGTCGCGCGCGGTGTAGCCGACCACGGTCGGCTTGCCGGTCGTGCCCGAGGAGGCGTGGAGGCGCGCGATCGTGTCGCTGCGGCACGGCGAACATGCCGAACGGATAGTTGGCGCGCAGATCGTCCTTGGTCGTGAACGGGAACTTGGCGAGGTCGGCGAGGCTGCTGCAGATCATCGGGATGGACGCCCGCCGCGTCGAAGCTGCGGCGGTAATGCGGCACGTTGTCGTAGGCGTGGCGCAGCGACCATGCGAGCCGCGTCGAGCTGCAGCGCCGCAAGCTCGTCGCGCGAGGCGGTCTCGATCGGCTCGAGCTCGTCCTTGCGCGGCGCGGCGACCGCCAGCTTTCCCATTCGGCTTTCCCCCGCGATGGAGGCCGGAATGATATGCTCTCCGCGCCAAGGTGTGAAGCGCCGCGGGCGCCGGGGAGGACGGGGGTTGGACGAAGCGCGCCGCGAGGCTCGGGAGGAGCCGGTCTATCGCACCGTGCAGGAGCCGCGGCTCAAGCTGCTCATCCCGCTGGTGGTCGCCTGCGCCATGCTGATGGACGGTCTCGACCAGACGATCATCACCACCTCGCTGCCGCAGATCGCCAAGAGCCTCGGCGAAAGTCCGTTACGCCTCAATCTCGCGATCACCAGCTATCTCCTGAGCCTCGCCGTTTTCATCCCGATCAGCGGCTGGATCGCCGACCGCTTCGGCGCGCGCACCGTGTTCTGCTCGGCGGTCGGCATCTTCACCGTGAGCTCGGCGCTGTGCGGCGCCTCCACCTCGCTGTCGATGATGGTGGCGACGCGCATTCTCCAGGGAGTGGGCGGCGCGCTGATGATCGCCGGTCGGCCGGCTCGTCATGCTCAAGTCCTTCCCGCGCTCGGAGATCGTCGTGGCGATGGGCTATGTGATGATGCCCGCGATGATCGGCCCGGCGCTCGGGCCGCTCGTCGGCGGGTTTCTCACCACCTACGCCTCGTGGCGGTGGATCTTCTACATCAACGTGCCGGTCGGGCGTGCTCGGGATCGCGCTTGCGCTGCGCTATTTCGACAATTTCCGCGTCGAGGCGCTGGCGCGGTTCGACTTCAAGGGCTTCGTGCTGTGCGCCGTCGGCCTCGCCGGCGCTCCAGCTCGCGCTCGAATTCGCCGGGCGCCAGCGCATCTCCAACGCGACCGAGACTGGCGTCATCGTCGTCGCCGTCCTCTGCCTGTCGACCTATGTCCTTCTATGCGCGGCGCACCCACGATCCGGTAGTCGATCTCGATCTCTTCCGCATCAAGACGTTTCGCATCGGCAATGTGCGGCGGCACGGTGTGCCGCATCGGCTATGGCTCGACCTCGTTCCTGCTGCCGCTGCTGCTGCAGATCCCGCTCGGATTCTCCGCCTTCCGCTCCGGCCTCTTCACCTCGATCGCTGGCGGTGGGCGCGGTCGCCATGCGCACGGTGACGCCGCGCGTGCTGCGGCGCTTCGGCTTCCGCTCGGTGCTGCTGGTGAACGGCGCCTGCGTCGCGGCGTCTGATGATGGGCCTCGCCCTCATCGGTCCGGCGACGCCTGCCTGGGCGCTGGCAGCCTTCCTGCTGGTGCTCGGCTTCTTCCGCTCGCTGCAATACACCGCGCTGGGCAGCGTCGGCTATGCCGATCTCGTCGGCAACCGGATCAGCCCGGGCTCAAGCCTATCGAGCGTGATGCAGCAGCTCTCGCAGAGCTTCGGCATCGCCATCAGCGCGACGCTGCTGGGCCTCTTCGCCGGCCCGCCGGCGTCCCGACGCAGCGCGATTTCGCCGCGGTCTTCATGCTGATGGTGCTGTTCCCGGTCGTGTCGCTGCTATGGCTGGCGCGGCTGTCGCCGATGGACGGCGCCCACATGAGCGGCCACCGCGCGGCCGTGCCCCCGTCCTAGAAGAACGGATCGGCTCGGCGGCCCGCCCAGCATCACCTGGCCGTAATTGAGCGCCGGCATGTCCCAGCCGCGCGACGATGTGGCCCGCCAACGCGTTGAGGTCGCGCATCGCGCGCTGGACGGGGCCCGCGCTCGAAGAGCCCGCCGCCGCCCTGCGCCTCCAGCAGCAGCGCCGCCGCGCGCTTGGCCATCACAACCGCATAGCCCTGGTCGCGCCGGCTGCGCAGGCGATGCTCGAGCGACAGCGTCTCGCCCGCCATGACCTTGTCGATCGTCTCGGTGAGCGAGCGGCGATAGAGCAGCTCCGCGGCGTCGGCGAGCGCGGTCGCCTCGGCCAGGCGCATCTGGATCGAGGGCTTGCTCGCCAGCGGCGAATGGTCGAAGCGAGGCGGCGCGCGCCTTCATCTCGGCGATGAAGGCCTCGCACGCGCCATGCGCGCGATGCCGGCCGTGGGCGAGGTGATGCAGAACGGAAAGATCGCCCATACCGGCGCGCGGTAGAGCGGGCTCGCGATGCGACGCTCGCGCCCGGCGATGTCCCGGCCATGAGGTCGGCGTTGGCGACGACGCGGTGCGCCGGCACGAAGACGTCTTCCACCACGACCGACTTGCTGCCGGTGCCGCGCAGCCCCATCACGTGCCAGTCGTCGATCACGCGGCATTGCCCGATCGGCACCAGCGCGAAGCGGATGTCGGGGATGGGCGGGTTAGTGCTGATCATGCCGGCCATCGCCGCGAGCAGCATCCAGTCGGCGTGATCGATGCCGCTGCAGAACGACCATTTCCCCGACAGGCGGAAGCCGCCGTCGGCCGGCGTGATCTTGCCCGAGGGCGCGAAGCTCGAAGCGCTCAAGGTGCGGTCCTTGGCCCAGTATTCCTGCTGCGCCTGTTCGGGAAAGAGCGAGAGGAAGAGATCGTGCACGCCCATCACCGTCCACACCCAGCCGGCGGAGCCGTCGCCGCGCGAGAGCACGCTCGCGATCTCGAACACCGTGTCGACGCGCACTTCCGGTCCGCCGAATTTCTTCGGCTTCAACAGGTACCAGATCCCCGAATCCCAGAAATCGGCGATCGTCTCGGCCGGGATCTGGCGCGCCGCACTCGTCGCCTCGCCGCGTTCCCTAAGCCGCGGCACGAGCGCGTTCGCGCGCTCGATGAGACTGTCGCGCACATAGGACAGCGCTGCTGGTGCCATGGCGTAACCCTCCCCGATTGAACCTGCGGCAGGGCAAGAGTATAGCTCGGTCCCGGCGACCGGAGCGATGCAAATCACAAGGCGGGGACTGAGGCGGATGCGGGACGAGGCCCATGCCCGCTGACGGCGGCGCGGTGCCTTCGGGATTGCGCGCGCGGATTCAACATTATTACGGCGGCGACTGCCGCATCCTCGCCCTGCGCCGCGCGGTGAGCGGCGGGGCGTTTCTCTTCGTCATCGACGCGATGCAGCGCTCGCGCCTGGTGCGCACCCTCGGCACCATCGGGCGCGGCGGCGGCTCGGTCATGGAGCAGTCCGCCATGGACCTCGAGCGGCCGGAGCGGCTGGTCTTCGCCTACGAGCGCGCGATGCTGCTGGCGCCGGCGCTGGTGGCGAAGCCCGCGGCGATGCTGCTCCTGGGGCTGGGCGGCGGCGCCATGTGCCGCCACCTCGCCGCCTATCTGCCGGACGCCGCGGTCAGCATCGTCGAGCGCGACAGCCACGTGACCGCGCTCGCCCGCGAGTTCTTCCATCTGCGCCGCGACGTGATCGCCGGCGATGCGCTCGACGTGGTGGCGGAGGCGCGGCGCGCCTTCGATGTCGTCATGGTCGATCTCTACGATGCCGCCGGCGGGACGCCGCTCGAAGACGGGTTCTGGCGCGATTGCCGCGCGGCGCTGCGGCCGGGCGGCGCACTCGCGATCAACTGGGCCGGCTCGCTGCAAGGCGGGCTTCCGCGCGCGCGGATCGAGCGCGCGATGGCGGCGCTGCCGGGCTCGTTCCTGGTGGTCGAGCGCGGGCCGCGGCCCAACGTCATCCAGCTCGTCCCGACGGCACGTGAGTTCCGCCTGCCCGATCTCGCGGCGCGGCTGCGCGATTTCGCCGGCCGCTACGGCCTGCCGCGCGAGGACCGCGCCATCCTCCAGCGCGCCACCGTCACGGCGCGCTACCCCGCCGATCGCTGAGACGGAGGGCTGAACGAGGTGCGGCCTCGGCGTCAAGCGCTGACGAGCCGCGCCAGGTCGGGCACCGGCCGCGCCGTGCGCGGGTCCTGGCTCAGCCGCCGCTCAATCGCGTGGGCGGCGTCGAGCACGAACTTGTCGCGCCGCGCCGGGCCGGTAATCTGGAGCGCAAAGGGCGTGCCCGACGGCTCCAGCCCGCACGGGATCGAGATGCAGGGGTGGCCGGTGAGCGATAGGTAGTAGGTCGGCGCGAGCCAGGCGTAATAGGTGGCAAGCGTGCGGCCATCGACCTCGCGCGCGAACCCGTCGGCGAGCGGGAAGGGCGGAATGCCGACCGTCGGGCTGATCAGCAGATCGTGGTCGGCGAAAAAGCGCTCGAGATTGCGATAAAGCCGCGTCGCCGTCGCATGCGCGGCCGCGACATCGGCGGCGCTCATGGCGAGGCCCTGCTCGTAATTGGCGCGGACATGGGGGCCGAGCCGGCTGGGGTCGCGCTCGTAGCGCTCGCGCTGGGCGGCCAGAAAATTCTGCGCGCGCAGCACGGCGAACGCCTCGTCCGCGCCGGCCATGTCGGGATCGCGCCAGTCGCAGGAACGGAAAGTGCCGGCGATGAGGGCGATGCGCTCCCGCAGCGTGGTGCGGATGCGCTGGTCGACCGGCGCGCCGCCCAGGTCCTCCGATACGGCGACCCTGATTCGCGCGAGATCGATGGGCGTGGGCACGGCGAAGCTTGCGCCATCGACGGGGCCGGCGAAGGGATCGCGGCTGTCGCTGGAGACCTGCGCCGACAACAGGAGTGCCGCGTCGGCGACGGTGCGGCCCATCGGGCCCGCCACCGAAAGCGGCGTCCAGCCAAGCGCGCGCCGCTCGTTGGCGACGAGGCCGGGCGAGGGGCGAAAGCCGACGATGCCGCAGAACGCCGCGGGAATGCGCAGCGAGCCGCCGGTATCCGAGCCGGTGCAGAGCGGCAGCATGCCCGTCGCCAGCGCCACCGCCGAGCCGCCCGACGACCCGCCGCAGGTGCGGGCGGGATCGAAGGGATTGCGGGTCACGCCATAGACTTGATTGTCGGTATGGGCGCCGGCGCCGAATTCCGGCGTGTTGGTCTTGCCAACGACGATCGCGCCGGCGCGGCGCACCGAAGCCACCATGCGCTCGTCCGCGGCGGGAACGTGATCGGCATAGAGAGCCGAGCCATGAGTGGTGCGCAAGCCCGCGGTCTCCTGGAGGTCCTTGATCCCGATGGGGAGCCCGTGCAGCGGCCCCAGCGCCGCACCTTCCATGACCGCACGCTCGGCCGCGCGCGCCTCCGCGCGTGCCCGCTCGATGGCGGTGGCGGTGACGGCGTTGAGGACGGGATTGACCGCCTCGATGCGCGCCAGACAATCCTCTAGCAGCGCTACCGGCGAGACCGCCTTGGTGGCGATGAGGCGCCGCAACTCGACCGCGTCCCTGTCGCAGAGATGATCCATGTGCCCTGTCTCCCGCCCGCCAGCGTTGCCGATGCGGGCGATCTGGGCAAGACTGGCACTTGAATTCGCCGGAGGCTCGGTCATGCAGCTCATCGCGCGCATCAAGGATATGCACGACGATCTCACGGGGTGGCGGCGCGACATCCATGCGCATCCGGAGCTGGGCTTCGAGGAGGAGCGCACGTCGGCGCTGGTGGCGGGAAAGCTCGCCGCGTTCGGCATCGAGGTGCATCGCGGCATCGGCCGCACCGGCGTCGTCGGACGTCTGCGCCTGGGCACCAGCCCGCGCACGATCGGCCTGCGGGCCGACATGGACGCGCTGCCGATCGAGGAAGCGAACGATGTTCCCTATCGCTCGCGCCACCAGGGGCGCATGCATGCCTGCGGCCATGACGGGCACACGACAATGCTCCTGGGCGCGGCGCGCTATCTCGCCGAGACGCGGGGCTTCGACGGCACCGTCAATTTCATCTTCCAGCCCGCCGAGGAAGGGCTGGGCGGCGGCGCGGCGATGGTCGCGGACGGACTCTTCGAGCGCTTTCCGTGCGATGCGATTTTCGGCATGCACAACCGTCCCGGCCTGGCCGTCGGCAAATTCGCGATCCGCGCCGGCGCGGCGATGGCGGGCGGCGCCTATTTCGACATCACCGTCGAGGGCCGCGGCGCGCACGGCGCGCGGCCCGAATCCGGCATCGACCCCGTGGTGATCGCAAGCCAGATCACGACGGCGCTGCAAACCATCGTGGCGCGCAACGTCAGGCCGGTCGACACCGCCGTGGTCAGCGTCACCCAAATCCATGCCGGCGACGCCTACAACGTCATCCCCGAGCGCGCGGTCATGCGCGGCACCGTGCGCGCCTTCAGCAACGAGACCATGGCCCTCATCCGCGCCAAGATGGAGGCGATCGCCACCGGCATCGCCACCGGCATGGGCGGCGCGGCCGCGCTCGATTTCCGCATCGTGTTCCATCCCTTGGTCAACGACGAGGCGGCGACCGGCTTCATCTGCGACACCGCGGCCGAGATCGTCGGCCCCGACAACGTCAACCGCGCCGGCGGCCTCGTCATGGCGTCGGAAGATTTCTCGTTCATGCTGGAGCGCTGTCCCGGCGCCTATATCCAGATCGGCAACGGCGACCGCACCGGCTGCGAGGTGCACAATCCCGGCTACGACTTCAATGACGAGGCCCTGCCGGTCGGCGCCAGCCTTTTCGCCCGCCTGGTGGAGCGCCGCCTCGCGCCGCTTGCGTAGCGTGGGCGCCGCGGCAGGACGGAGATGCCCATGGCTGCCCATCGTTGCGCCGGAGAACGGTGCATTTATCGTCCTAGCGATATGATTTTTAACGACTTTAGGGATGGTTGGCACCATCTTCCAGCCACTCAGGATCGCCTTCCCGGCAGGAAAAATCACTTTCGCGACGCATGACGGGCGTGGCCGACAGCCTGACGCGACGCCGCGTCCGGAGCAGCCGGCCGGCCGCATCATCGTTGTCAGCCGTCGCGCCGCGCGTTCGAGCGCGGTGGTGGGAGTGACGGGTGGAGGTGTCGGGCAGCGCGGCATGAAGCATCATCAACGGATGTACGCAAATTAGAGCGTTATGCGTACGATGTCAACCTGACAGGGCGCGGCGCTCCGACGGCGCGCCGCGATCGGCTTGGCGTCAATCGGCCGCCGCGGCGCCCGGGGCCAGAATTCCGTCTTTCGCGAGCACCGAGGCCTCGGGATCGAGCCAGAACGCCCACACCGCCGCGCCCAGGACGAGCAGGACCGCGGCGACGATGAACGGCGCGATCCAGGAGCCGACCTGAACCAGGATACCGAACACCGCCGGCGACAAGGCACCGCCGATATTGCCCGCCATGTTCATCATGCCCGACACGGTGCCCGAATACGTGCCGCCCACATGCATGGGGACGGACCACGATGGCCCGATGGTGCATTCGAGGAAGAACAGCGCGGCGGTCAAGCAATAGACGGCGGTGTAGGCATTGTCGGTCACGGCGGCCGGCACGATGAACGCAACGCACCCCAGCATGCCGACGATGGCGACCAGCCGGCGCGCCAGCCTGGTGTTGCCGGTCTTGACCAGCAGCCAGTCGGTGGACCAGCCGCCGACCGTGTCGCCGACGACGCCCGCCCACAGCGGCAGCGACGCCAGGAAGCCGACCTTGATCAGCGTGAAATGCCGGTACTCGTAGAGATAGGACGGCAGCCAGCTCAGGAAGATCCACAGGCAATAGACGTAGGTGAAATACGCGCACATGATCGCCCACATATTGGGCGATCGCAGCAACGCCCCCCACGGCACCGCCGCCTTGCGATCGATATCCGCCCGCCTGGCGTTGCCTTTTTCGTCGACGCCGCGGATATATTCGAGCTCGGTCTTGCCGACCAGTCGATGCTCTTCCGGGAGGTTGCGGTAGGTCACGTACCACAACAGCGACCACAGCACGCCGATCCCGCCGCAGATATAGAACACCCACCGCCATCCCAGCGTCGTCATGATCAGCACGACGACCGGTGGCGCAATCGCCGCCCCGAGGCGGCTCGCGCTGTGCGTGATTCCCTGCACGAGGCCGCGCTCCTGGCGCGGATACCATAGCTGCATGGAGCGCGTGGCGACCGGAAACGCGCCGGCTTCGCCGATGCCGAACAGGAACCGCATGGCTGTGAAGGAAAGCGCCCCGGTGGCGATCGACGTCAACGCGGTCATGACGGACCAGTAGCCGACGATGACCGCCAGGACGCGGCGTGGCCCGAACCGGTCGCCGAGCCATCCGCCCGGGACCTGGAACAGGGCATAGCTCCACAGAAAGGCGCTGAAGATGAGGCCCATGGTGATCTTGCTGAAGCCGAACTCCTTGCTGATCACCGGCGCCACGGTCGAGATGTTCACCCGATCCAGATAGGTGATGAGGTACATCAGGCTGATCAGGCCCAATACGTACCACCGCCCGCTGCTGCGGCCTTTCCGTTGCGCTTTCATGATGCGTCGGCGCCCCCCGGCGATGTTCTATCGTTGTCGGCTCTCGCAGGCACCATGATCCGCTCGCTGGGGCTGCTTTGTCGAGGGGGGCCGAACGCGATCTCCCGCCGGCCTTACGCGCGAGCGTGGGTCGCTTTGCCGCCGTGTCGACGATTGATGAGGAAAGTCGTCTCGATCCTCCGTGCGGGGCTTTTACGCCGGCGGCGATTTGGGGTCCGAAATCTGCGTCATGAGGCGGATTACTTCGGTCTTTAATTGCGGCAAATCGTTCGTCACCACGTCCCAAACCAGCAAGAGATCGACGCTCCAATAGCCGTGGATGAGCCGGTTACGGAAAGCGATGATCTTGTTCCAGGTGACGCCGGCCTGGTCGCGCACCGTCGGCGAAAGGCGGCTCGCTGCCTTGCCGATGACTTCGAAGTTGCGGATGACCGCATCCTGGATCAGCCGCTCCGCCATGAAGGCGCCGCGTCCGCTGGCCACGTAGCGTTCGATGGCCGCGATACTGTCGGCGATATGTTCGAGGTAAGGCAGGTCGCTCTTCACAAAGGCTGCGCCTCCGCCTCGATATACGGACGAAAATGTGGGCTGAGGCTGCGCGCGATTACGACATCGACCCGCCGCGCGAGCAAGGTTTCGAGCTCCTCGACCAAGGCCAGGTAGTCGCCAAAGCCGCGATCTTCCGCAAGGTCTACAAGGAGATCGATGTCGCTGTCGGGCCGCTCCTCGTTGCGGATGACCGAGCCGAACAGCCGCAGGTTCGACACGCCGTGCCTGGCGGCGATGGCGAGTAACGTGTCGCGCCGCCGGTGCAGATCGTCACGGAGCCTCATTGTGCCGGCCTTCATTCGGATGCGGGCGCCAGTCTATCCCAACGCCGATGCGATGTAAGAACAAAAGCGGGCCCGATGCTTCAGCGCTGCCGCCCAACGCGCCGCAGCAGATAGGCGAAAACGTTGGCGTGAAGGTCGGGGCGGTTGCCGCGGCGGCGCTTGATCTGCGCCTCCTGCGGCGTGGTGACGAGCTTGGGCCCGCCCGCCCACTCGGCCAGAAGCTGCACGCGGCAGGCGCGCTCGAGCTTGAGGGCGAGCCACACCGCCTCCTCGATGGACGCCGCCGCTGCAACGATGCCGTGGTTGCGCAGCAACAGCGCCTGGTGCGGGCCGAGGCAGCGCGCCACCGCCTGCCCGCGCGCCGGGTCGATGATGAGGTCCGTCGTCTCGGCGAAGACCGGCACGCCGTCGCAGAAATGCGCGCCGTCATTGCCGACCGGCAGGAGCGGGCGGCCGAGCGATGAAAACGCCACCGCATGCACGGGGTGGGTATGCACCACGGCGTTGATGTCGCTGCGCGCGCGGAAAATCTCGGAATGGATGAAGACCTCGTTGTGGTGCGGCAGGGCGCCTGCGACCTTCACCCCGTCGATGTCGACAGTGATGATGCCGTCCGGCGTCATTTCTTCGAGGCCAATGCCGGCGGGCTTCATAAGAAAGCGCTGGGGATCGTCGGGCAGGCGCGCCGTGATGTGGCCCGCGACATAATCGCCCTGGTCTTCGGCGGCGAGCACGCGGCCGGCATTGACGAGCGTCTCTCTCAAATCGGTGGTCACGGCGGTTCTCCTCGCGGCTGGCGCGCCCGGATGCGCCCTGTATAGTGCCTGCCGCCAGGGAATTCGCGAGGGAATCCACCATGCAAGCGATGGTGATGCGGGCGTTCGGTCCACCGGAGGTGATGCGGCTGGAAGAGGTGCCAACGCCCGAGCCTGGGCCGGGCGAGGTGCTGATCGAGGTGCAGGCCGTCTCGGTCAACCGCACGCTCGACCTCATCGTGCGCGAGGGGCGCTATCCGCGCCCCGTCAGCCTGCCGCACGTCTTGGGCGTCGATCCCTCCGGTGTCGTGGCCAAGCTCGGCCCCGGCGTCACCACACGCAAGGTCGGCGACCGCGTGACCACGTATCTGCGGCTCAATCCGGGGGACCGCGTGGGGCCGCCGGTCATGCTCGGCCTCAGCGTGTGGGGCGGCTATGCGCAATACGTGGCGGTGCCGGAAGCGTGCGCCTTTCTCATTCCCGACGGCGTCGACATCGTCACCGCCACGGTGGTGGCGCGCCACGCGCCTTTGGCCTTCGCCATGCTGCGCGATAAGGCGAAGGTCGCGCCGCAGGAGTGGGTGCTGGTCATGGGCGCCGCCGGGGGGCTTGGCAGCGCGGCGGTGCAGGCGGCGAAATATTTCGGCGCGCGCGTTATTGCCGGCGCCGGTTCGGATGAGCGCGTGCAGGCTGCCCTGCAGCTCGGGGCCGATGTCGGCATCAACTATCGCAGCGCCGATCTCACGGCCGAGGTGATGCGTATCACCGGGGGCAAGGGCGCCGATATTGTGCTCGAGAACATCGGCGATCCCGATCTCTTCAGCCGCGCCTTCATGAGTCTCGCGCGCGGCGGGCGGCTGGTGACGGCGGGCGCCCATGGCGGCGGCATCGTGCCGGTCAATGTCAGCCACCTCTATATCAACCACATCACCATCATGGGCTGGACCGGACAGACCGCGGCCGACATGAACGACAGCCTCGCCGCCGCCGCGGCAGGCCGCTTCCAGGTGCTGGTCGACCGTATCATGCCGCTGGCCGAGGCGGTGGAGGCGCACCACATCGTCGCCGCGCGCGGCGGGCTCGGCAAAGTGATCCTGCAGCCCAACCCGATCCCCTAGCGCATGGCACCGCGCGGCCCGGGGGAAGAGACGGGATCAGGCATCGCGCCGCCGCTGTCGCGCGACGCGACGGCCGCGCTCATCCGCTGGATCCTGACCGACGGCCGGTCGGCGGTGAGCGTCGCGCGCTTCGTGCAGGGGATGTGCCAGCGCCTCGTCGATGCCGGCGTGCCGCTGTGGCGGGCGACGATCTATGCCGCGACGCTCCATCCCCAGCTCAGCGGCTTCGGCTGGCGCTGGTGGCGCGGCCGGCGCGTCACCGAGGAGATCCGGATCGCGCAAGGCGTCGTGCACACCGGGGATTATCTCCAAAGCCCCTTGCGCGGCGTGATCGAGACCGGGGTCGGGCGGCGCTGGCGGCTCACGGGCGAGGATGCCGAATTTCCGCTGCTGGCCGAGCTTTATCGCGACGGCGGGCGCGAGTATCTCGCCATGCCGCTCAATCGCATCGGCACGCGCTTCCCGGTGGTGTCGTGGGCGACCGACCGGCCGGAAGGCTTTACCGCCGGCGAGCTTGCGCTGCTGGAAGAGATCCGGCCGGCGCTGGGCGGCGTGATCGAAGCGGCGGTGGTGCGCCGCACCGCGCGCAGCCTGTTCTCGATCTATCATGGCCGCCAGGTCGGCGACCGCATTTTCGAGGGCCAGATCCTGCGCGGCAGCGTCGATCAGCTTCGCGCGGTCATCATGGCGACCGACCTGCGCGGCTTCACCGGCATCTCCGACCGGCTGCCGGGCGATGCGGTGATCGGTGCGCTCGACGAATATTTCGAGCATGTGACCGTGGCGGTTCACGCGCGCGGCGGCCATGTCCTCAAATTCATCGGCGACGGTGTCCTCGCCATCTTCGACGCCGAGGAGGGCCGCGATGCAGCCGCGGCGGCCGCCGGGCTCGCCGCCGCGCGCGCCATCGTCGCCCGCCTTGACGAGCGCAATCGATCGCGCCCGGCCATCGCACTGCGCGCCGGCATCGGGCTCCATCTCGGCACCGTCATGTACGGCAATGTCGGGGCGCCCGACCGGCTCGACTTCACGGCGATCGGGCCGGCGGTCAATCTCGCCTTCCGCCTGGAAGGGCTGACCAAGGAGCTGGGACGTCCGGTGCTCGCCTCGGGCGCCATCGCGGCGGCGGCCGGCATCGCCCTCACCGCGCTCGGGCGCCATCCCATCCGCGGCCTCAGCGACGTCGAGGAGGTTTTCGGCCTGCCCGAGCACGATCTGTGACCGCGCCGAAATTCCAAAAAAATTAACCAAGCCCACGCACCGCCGGCGCCGGTCCTGGACGGCATTTGTGCTGGAAAAACGCAGGGTTGCCCGCGAATTCGTGCGCCCCACAACTGCATAGCGAATTATTTGAATTTGATCTATTATGCGGCCGGTTTCAAATCGTTAATGAAATCAAGAAACTGGCCGATATCTGCGAGGGCAGACGAAGGCGCGGGCGCAGGGCTTGCCAGCCCCTCGCGCGGCGACGTCGGGAACGGGAGCATGCGGCGCATTTTGTGCGGGAGACGCATCTTCGGACGAGTGTCGCTCGTGGCGGCGTCGCTCGCGGCTGCCGTCGCAGCGCATGAAGCGGCGGCGCAGTCCCCCGCCGTCGTCTCCGGCCAGGCGACCGTGTCGACGCCGAAACCCGGCACCACCATCGTTCAGCAAACGACCGAAAAGGCGATCCTGAACTGGCCGAGCCTGTCGGTCCCGTCGGGCAACCTTTTGCAGTTCGTGCAGCCCAACAGCGCGGCCATCGCCTTGAACCGGGTGCTGAGCGGCGTGACGGCGATCGACGGCAGCCTCATCGCCAACGGCCGCGTGTGGATCATCAATCCCAATGGCGTGCTGTTCGGCAGCGGCGCGTCGGTCAACGTGGCGGGCCTCATCGCCACCACCTCCGACATCACCAACCAGGATTTTGCCAGCGGCAATTACACGTTCGGCCTTGCCTCGACCAATCCCAACGCCGCGATCGTCAATGCCGGCGCCATCACCGCCGCTGATGGCGGCGAGGTGGTGTTGGCGGGGCCGCGCGTAGCGAACAAGGGGGTGATAGAGGCGCGGCTGGGCACGGTGGCGCTGGGCGGGGGCAATGCCTTCACCGTCGATTTCCAGGGCGACAAGCTCCTGAGCTTCGCGGTGACGGCGCCAGTGACGCAGACCCCCACCAACAAGCAGGGACAGCCGGCGTCGGCGCTCGTCAGCAACAGCGGCACCATCAACGCCGCCGGCGGCACGGTGCTGCTGACGGCGCGGGCGGCGCGCGACGTTCTCGACAACGTCGTCAACACCACCGGCATGATCTCCGCCACGACCGCGCATGACGACAACGGCACCATCGTGCTCGACGCCGGGCCCGACGGCACCGCCAGCGTCAATGGACAGCTCGATGCGTCGGGCAAGGCGCCGGGGGCGACCGGCGGCACTGTCGAAGTGCTGGGCGGCACGGTCGCGGTCAACGCCGGCGCCACCATCGATGCCTCGGGCGACCGCGGCGGCGGCACCGTCCTGATCGGTGGCAATCTCCACGGCGCGGGACCCCAGCCCGATGCGACTAACACGGTCGT
Organism: uncultured Alphaproteobacteria bacterium; assembly: GCA_963832575.1. Taxonomy (GTDB): domain Bacteria; phylum Pseudomonadota; class Alphaproteobacteria; order ATCC43930; family CGMCC-115725; genus DATJLY01. Next base: position 716,828 of record CAWHUT010000002.1, on the reverse strand, counting down.
GGCACCGGGCGCCAGCATCGACGCCGACGCCATTACCAGCGGCAATGGCGGCACCGTTGCGGTATGGGCCAATGACCACACGGTCTTCGACGGCGCGATCACGGTGCGCGGCGGGGCGCAGGGCGGCAATGGCGGCCTGGCCGAGACGTCCGGCCAGCAGGCCCTCTCCGTCACCACCGGCACGGTCGATGCGCTGGCGCCCAAGGGCCAGGTCGGCACCTGGCTGCTCGATCCCAGCAACATCACGGTGGAGACGGGCGGAACGGCAACGGTCGCCGACGCCGACAACAGCGAGTTCTATTTCCTGCAGGGCACCGCCGACTTCGACATCGATCCCTTGGCGATCGAGTCGGCGCAAGCCAACGTCAATCTGACCGCAAGCAACAACATCACCTTCGCCAATAGCATCACCATGACCAATCCCGGCGTCGGCATCACGGCCGTCGCCGGCAACTCGATCACGGTGGACCCGGGAGCGTCGATCACGACGCAGGGCGGCGCCATCCTCTTCAAGTCCAATCTCACGGTCAACGACATCGTTCTGCCGTCGGGCGACGGCGGCATCGCCATCGCGGCGCCGCTCTCGACCGCCGGCGGCGGCCAGACCGGCGGCAACGTCGCGCTGATCGTCTCCAGTGGCACCGGCACCATTGCGCTGGCACAGAACATCACTACCGCCGGCGGATCCGATCAGCCTGACCGGCCCGACCGTCGTGACGGCCCAAGCGACGCTCGATACGACGAATGGTGGCCTCTTCGGTGCCGGCGCGGCGGTGACGCTCACCGGGACGCTGGAGGGCCCGCAGGGATTGGCTCTCGACGCCGGCGGCAATTCGATCACCCTGGCGACCGCGGTCGGGGACCAGACGCCGCTGGCGAGCCTGAAGGTGACGGCATCGGCGATCACGTTTACGGACCCCGTGACGGTGACGGGCGCGCTCGATACGACGGGGTCCGGCCTCACGACCTTCGACAGCACCGTGACGGCCGGGAGCGTGGCGACCGGCGCGGTGGTCCTCGACGGCAGCCTCATCACGACCACGTCAGGCCAGAGCTATGGCGCGGCGACGCTCGCGGTGCCGACGACGCTGATCGATACCGGCGCCAGCGTCATCACCGTGGGCACGCTCGCCGGCGCCTTCCCGCTGACGATCAACGATGCCGGCGGCGCGATTACCATGGCTGGCACCGCGACCGGGATGCCGCCGCTGGCAGAACTGACGACGACAGGCGCGACGGTCGCCTTCAACGGCGCGCTCGCGGTGACCGGTGCGGTCAATACGCTCGCGGCCAATCTCACGACCTTCGACGGCGCGGTGACGGCGGGCAGCGTGGCGACCGGCGCTGTGGCCATCGACGGCGGCAGCGTGACAACGGTCGCGGGCCAGAGCTATGGCGCAGCGACATTGGGCGGCAACACCACCTTGGTCGACAATTCCGGCAGCGCCATTACCTTCGCCAGCACGCTCGACGGCTCCCACACGCTGACGATCGACGATGGCGGCGGCGCGGTGACCTTCGCCGGTGCGATCGGCAACCAGGCGCCGAACGCAAGCCTGACGGCGACGGCAGCGACGGTCGCGTTCGACGGCAAGGTCGCGGCGGCTTCCCTCGATACGTCAGCGACCGGCTTCACCACCTTCACGAACACGGTCACCGCCGCGAGCGTGGCCACCGGCGCGGTGGCGCTCGACGGCAGCCTCATCACGACATCGGCGGGCCAGCGCTATGGCGCGGTGACCTTGGGCGGGAACACCGTGCTGGCGGACACCGGCGCGAGCGCCATCACCCTGGCCGGCACGGTCGAAGGTGAGCACACCCTGACGATCAACGACGCCGGCGGAGCCATCACGCTGGCGGGCGCGGTGGGAACGCCGTCGCAGCCGCTGTCGAGCCTGAGCGCGACGGGCGCGACGATTGCGTTCGACGGCTCGCTCGATGTCGCGACCACGGTGCAGACGACGGCGGTGGGCCTGACGACGTTTGCCAACACGGTGACGGCCGGGAGCGTGGTGACGGGCGCGGTGATGTTCGACGGCCCCGTCATCACGACCGCGGCGGGCCAGAGCTATGGCGCGGCGAGGCTCGCGGCGCCAACGACGCTGACCGACACCGGCGCGAGCCCCATCATCCTGGGCGGTACGCTCAGCGGCGCCAATGCGCTGACGATCAACGACGCCGGCGGCGCGATCACGCTGACAGGCACCGTGAGTGGCACGCCGCCGCTCGCAAGCCTGACGGCGATGGGCGCGACGACCGCCTTCGACGGCGCGCTCGCCGTGGCGGGCGCGGTGAACACGGTCGCGGTGGGCATCACGACCTTCGACGGCGCGATGACGGCCGGCAGCGTGACGACCGGCGCGGTGGCCTTCGCCGGGGGCAGCATCACGACTTCGGCGGGTCAGAGCTACGGCCCGGCGATGCTCGACCGCAACATCACGCTGGCCGACACCGCCGGCGGTGCCATCACCTTCTTGAGCACGCTCAACGGCGCCAATGCGCTGACCCTCAGCGACGCCGGCGGCACAGTGGCTTTCCTCGGCGCGGTCGGAAACCAAGTCCCGCTCGCGAGCCTGACGGCGACGGCGGTCGGCCTCACCACCTTCGGCAACACGGTGACGGCCGGCAGCGTGGCGACCGGCGCGGTGGCGTTCGACGGCGGCGGCGTCACGACCACGGCCGGTCAAACCTATGGCACGGCGACGCTGGGTAGCGACGCCACATTGGCCGATACTTCGGCAAGCGCCATCACCTTTGCCGGGACGCTCGACGGCGCCCGCCGGCTCACCATCATCGATGCTGGCGGAGCGGTGACTTTCGCCGATCCAGTCGGGAGCATGGCGCCGCTCGCGAGCCTGAAGGCGACGGCGGCGGCGGTCGCGTTCGACGGCACCGTCGGCGTAGCAGGCGGCCTCGATCTGACGGCTTCCGGCTTCACTACGTTCGACAACAGCGTGACGGCCGGCAGCGTGGCCACCGGCGCGGTGGCGTTCGACGGCGCCGGGATCACCACGACGGCGGGCCAGAGCTACGGCGCGGCGACGTTGGGGACGGCCACCGCGCTGACGGATAACGGCGCGAGTGCCATCACCTTGAACGGCACTCTCGGCGGCGGCTACGCACTGACGATCAACGACGCCGGCGGCACGATCACACTGGCGGGCACGGTGAACGGCACGCCGCCGCTGGCAAGCCTGACGGCAACGGGAGCGGCGATCGCGTTCGACGGTGCGGTCGAGGTGGCGGGCGCCGTAAAGACGGTCGCGGTGGGTCTGACGACCTTCGACGGCACGGTGATCGCGGGGAGCGTGGCGACCGGCGCGGTGGCGCTCGATGGCGGCGATGTCACAACTTCGGGCGGCCAGAGCTACGGCGCGGCGATGCTGGGCGGCGCCACCATATTGGGCGATACGTCGGGAAGCGCCATCACCTTCGCTGCCACGCTCGACGGCGGACAGAGCCTGACGGTCAACGATGCCGGTGGCGCGGTGACCTTCACCGGCGCGGTCGGCAGCCATGCGGCCGTTGCGAGCCTGAATACGACGGCGGTTGGCCTCACCACCTTCGACAACGCGGTGACGGCGGGAAGCGTGACGACCGGCGCGGTGGCGCTCGACGGCGGCAGCATCACTACCACGGCGGGCCAGAGCTACGGTACGGCGACGCTGGGCGCTGCGACGGACCTGACCGGCGCCGGCGCGATCACCTTCGCAAGCACGCTCGATGGCGGACAGAACCTGACGGTCAAGGATGCCAGCGGCACAGTGACCTTCACCGGCGCGGTCGGCAGCCATGCGGCCGTTGCGAGCCTGAATACGACGGCGGTTGGCCTCACCACCTTCGACAACGCCGTGACGGCGGGAAGCGTGACGACCGGCGCGGTGGCGCTCGACGGCGGCAGCATCACTACCACGGCGGGCCAGAGCTACGGTACGGCGACGCTGGGCGCTGCGACGGACCTGACCGGCGCCGGCGCGATCACCTTCGCAAGCACGCTCGATGGCGGACAGAACCTAACGGTCAACGATGCCGGCGGCGCGGTGACCTTCACCGGCGCGGTCGGCAGCCATGCGGCCGTTGCGAGCCTGAATACGACGGCGGTTGGCCTCACCACTTTCGACAACACCGTGACGGCCGGGAGCGTGACGACCGGCGTCGTGGCGCTCGACGGCGGCAACGTCACCACCACGGCGGGCCAGAGCTACGGCGCGGCGACGCTGGGCGCTGCGACCGACCTGACCGGCGCCGGCGCGATCACCTTCGCAAGCACGCTCGACGGCGGACAGAACCTGACGGTCAACGATGCCGGTGGCGCGGTGACCTTCACCGGCGCGGTCGGCAGCCATGCGGCCGTTGCGAGCCTGAACACGTCGGCGGTTGGCCTCACCACCTTCGACAACGCGGTGACGGCGGGAAGCGTGACGACCGGCGTCGTGGCGCTCGACGGCGGCAACGTCACTACCACGGCGGGCCAGAGCTACGGCGCGGCGACGCTGGGCGCTGCGACGGACCTGACCGGCGCCGGCGCGATCACCTTCGCAAGCACGCTCGACGGCGGACAGAACCTGACGGTCAACGATGCCGGCGGCGCGGTGACCTTCACCGGCGCGGTCGGCAGCCATGGGGCGCTCGCAAGCCTGGCGACGACGGCGGCTGGCCTCACCACGTTCGACAGCACGGTGACGGCCGGGAGCGTGACGACCGGCGCGGTGGCGCTCGACGGCGGCAACGTCACTACCACGGCGGGCCAGAGCTACGGTACGGCGACGCTGGGCGCTGCGACCGACCTGACCGGCGCCGGCGCGATCACCTTCGCAAGCACGCTCGACGGCGGACAGAACCTAACGGTCAACGATGCCGGCGGCACGGTGACCTTCACCGGCGCGGTCGGCAGCCATGGGGCGCTCGCAAGCCTGACGACGACGGCGGTTGGCCTCACCACCTTCGACAACGCGGTGACGGCGGGAAGCGTGACGACCGGCGCGGTGGCGCTCGACGGCGGCAACGTCACCACCACGGCGGGCCAGAGCTACGGTACGGCGACGCTGGGCGCTGCGACCGACCTGACCGGCGCCGGCGCGATCACCTTCGCAAGCACGCTCGACGGCGGACAGAGCCTAACGGTCAACGATGCCGGCGGCGCAGTGACCTTCACCGGCGCGGTCGGCAGCCATGCGGCCGTTGCGAGCCTGAACACGTCGGCGGTTGGCCTCACCACCTTCGACAGCAACGTGACGGCGGGAAGCGTGACGACCGGCGTCGTGGCGCTCGACGGCGGCAGCATCACTACCACGGCGGGCCAGAGCTACGGTACGGCGACGCTGGGCGCTGCGACGGACCTGACCGGCGCCGGCGCGATCACCTTCGCAAGCACGCTCGATGGCGGACAGAGCCTGACGGTCAACGATGTCGGCGGCGCGGTGACCTTCACCGGCGCGGTCGGCAGCCCGGCGGCGCTCGCGAGCGTGACGGCGACGGGAGCGGCGATCACCTTCGACAGCACCGTAGCCGTGATCGGCGCGCTCGATACGACCGGGGCCGGGCAGACCACGTTCGACAACGCGGTGACCGCCGCACGCGTGACGACAGGCGCGGTCGCGCTTGATGGTAGCGGCGTCGCCACCTCGGCGGGGCAGACATACAATGGACTGGCGACGATCGGCGCCGACACGGTTTTGTCCGACACCGGCGCAAGCCCCATTCTTTTCGCGAACGGCGTCGGCGGCGTCCGCTCGTTGACGATCGCCGATGCGGGCGGCGCGGTCACGTTCCAGACCGGTATCGGCGACCAGGTGTCGGGATCGCCGACGAACCTGACGGTGGCGAGCGCTGCGCTAAACCTGGATACTTCGGTGCTGCTGACCGGCAGCCTCGACGCCAGCGCCGTCGGACTGACGACCCTTGCCGGCAGCGGCGTGACGACGACCGGCAGCCAGAGCTATGGCGCCGCGATGCTCGCGTCGAACGTCGGGCTTACCGTGAGCGGCGGCGGCGCCATCACCATCAACGGTGCCGTCGATGCCGCCGAAGCCCCCGCCTTCTCGCTCGGTCTCGCGAGCAATGGCGGCGCGATCACGCTGAATGGGCCGGTGGGAAGTGCGGCGGTGCCGCTGACGAGCCTGAGCGCGTCGGGAGGGGCGGTCACGTTCGCCGCCCCGATTACGGTTGCTGGAGCCGTGGACACGTCGGCGGCTGCGCTGACCACGTTCGCCGGCACCGTAACGGCCGACAGCGTGGCCACGGCGGCGGTGGCGTTGGACGGCGGCGCCATCACGACGACATGGAAGCAGAGTTACGGCGCGGCGACGCTCGGGGCGGACGCGACGCTGACCAATACCGGGGTGGGCGCCATCGCGTTCGCCGGGACGGTGGACGGGGCGCATGCGCTGACAGTCGACAATTTCGGCAGCGCGTTAGCGCCGGCGGCGATCGACTTTGCCGGTGCCGTCGGGGCTAAGACGCCGCTCGCGAGCCTGACGGCGAGCGTTGCGTCGGGCGGGACGCTCACGCTCGGCGGGTCGGTAACGACGACAGGGGCGCAGACCTATACCGCCAGCACGCTGGCGCTCGGCGGCAGCTTCTACGGCACGTCCGGCGGCAATTTCCTGGAGACGGGCGCGACCCAGCTCACGAACACGGCCGATATCGACACGACCGGCCAGGGCGCGGTGGCGGGCGGCAACATCGCCTTTACCGGCCAGGTCTCCGGCGGCTTCAACACGCTTTCGCTCGCGGCGGGAAGCGGCGCCATCACGCTCGCCGGCGTTACCGCCGCCAACCTGCAGCTCGCCAGCGCGGCCCTGACGCTCAATAGCGGCACCTACACCTACGGGTCACCGACAACCGTGGTGCCCGCAGCGACGCTCAACGGCGAGCTGACCCTGAACCAGGCAACGCAATTCGGCCCGGTGACACTCGGGAGCGCGACGACGATCGGCAGCATGTCGAACATCGTCTTCACCGCGCCGATCGCCGGCGGCACCAACAGCCTGACGATCAACGGGGGAACGGCACGGTGTCATTCGCGGGCATCACCAGCGGCGCCCTGGTCCTGAACGAGGCTCTCCCGATCCTGACCACCGGCGCCTACGACATCGGCGTCGGCCCCTATGTCTTCCCGGCAACTGAGGCGACCGGCGCGCTGACGTTCGGCCAGCCGACGAGCTTTGGCACGCTGACGTTGCTCGGCGCGACATCGTTCGACGCCTCGTCGGTGAATGGCGCACTAGGCTTTGTCTCGATCATTGATGGTCAGATCGGCGGCAGCCCCACGCCGCTTGCCATCAACGGCGGCGCCGGTGCGGTCACGCTCCTGGACTCGATCGGCACCGTCAACGGCCCATCCAATCCGGGGGTCGGGGCGGTGAACGTGACCGGCGGAACGATCGCGCTCGGCGCCAATATCGCGACCAATGCCGGCTCTGTGACGCTCATGGGCGCAACCACCCTGACGCTGCAGCAAGGCATCATCATCGACACCACGGCCCTCGGCGACGCGCCGAGCGGCGCGAACATCGTCTTCGCCGGTGCCGGCACCATCGATGGCGCCGCTTCGCTTACGCTCGATGCGGGAACATCGGGCACAATTTCCGTAGGCGGAGCGGTAGGCAGCGGGACGAAGCTCGCCGGCTTTACCGCATCGGGGGCGGCGATCGTCTTCAACGGCCCGGTCGCGCTGACCGGTGCCCTCGATAGCTCGGCAGTGGGCCTGACAACGTTCGATGGCGCCGTGACCGCCGCCAGCGTACATACCAACGCAGTGATGTTCGATGGCGGCACCGTCACCACGACGAGCGGGCAGAGCTACGGCGCCGCGCTGCTTGTCACCAACAACCCGCCAAGCACCGGAGGCGAGAGCGACAGCGGAACCGGCTCCAGCGACAGCGGCGGCGGTGATATCGACGACGGTGTCGTATTCACTACAGTGGCACCCAACCTCGGCTCGTTCACTTTGGCACAGGACGTGACCCCGTCGAGCGTATCCGCCGGCGGCGGTGCGGCGACGCTGGGCACCAACATGGTGCTGAGCGACAATGGCGGCGCGATCACGTTTGGCGGCACGCTCAACGGGCCGCACAGCCTCACCATCAACGACGCGGGCGGCACCGTCACGCTGAGCGGCGCGGTCGGCGGCCTGGCGCCCTTGACCGGCCTCACCACTACCAGCAGCACGATCGCGTTCGGCGGTCCCGTCTCCATCGCGGGGGCGCTCGACACGGCGGCGGTCGGGCTGACATCGTTTGCGGGCAACGTGGTCGCGGCGAGCGTCAGCACCGGTGCGGCGACGATCGCCGGCGGCAGCGTCGTCACCAGTGGCAGCCAGGTCTATGCCGGCGGCATCGACATCTCGGCCGATACCACGCTCGCCGCGGGGAGCGACGTGACCCTTGCCGGCACGTCGCTCTTCAACAACGCTTTCGCCCTCGACGTGCTGGCCGGCGGCAACGTCACCGTGGCGGGCGCCGTGCAGAACGCTGGTACCGGACCGATCACCGTGGTGGCGGGCTGGGATGGCGTCACGCCCGCGGCGCAGGCCGCGAGCACGCAGGGCGCCTTCGGCCGCAATGGCGGCAGCGTCGTTATCGGCGGCGCGGACGCATCCGGCAATGCCGCGCTCGGCAGCGCCGGCGGCACTACCACGGTTGCCGCGGCGGACCTGGCGGTGCAGGCGGTGAACGGCTTTGCCCAGCTCGGCTATGCCGGCGCGGGCACGTCGGGCGCGATCGACGTGACGCTGACCGGCTCGCTCGCGCTGAGCGGCGGTCCGAATTCAGGCGCCTATGCCCAGATCGGTCACGGCGGCGAAGGCATCGGCGGCAGCGAGAGCGGCGATATCGCCGTGACGGCGGCGGGCAACGTGACGCTCGCCGGCGGCAGCGGCAGCCTCGCCTATGCCCAGATCGGCCATGGCGGCGCCTTCTCGAACGAGCACGCCACCGCCGCCTTCAGCGATACCGGCGCGATCACTGTGGCGGGCGATGCGGTGACGCTCGCCGGCGGCAGCGGCAGCGGCGCCTATGCCCAGATCGGCCATGGCGGGATCGGCTCGGCGCAGGACGCGGCGATCGCCGCCGGCTCGATCGCCTATACCGGGACGATCACCGTTGCCGCCTCCGGCACCATGACGCTGGCGGGCGACGGCCCCGAGGCCTATGCGCAGATCGGCAATGGCGGCTACCAGAGCCTCGACGGCACCAACCTCGCCCAGGGCACCGGCATCACCGAATCGGGCGACATCACTGTCACCACCGGCACGGCGTCGTCGGGCGGCGCGCTCCAGGTGATGGGCGATGCCTATGCCCAGATCGGCAACGGCGGCTATGCCGCCAATCTCGGCACCAATGCACCCGCCGCCATCAACGAGTTCGGCGACATCGACGTGACCGTCAACGGCAGCGCCGGGACCGCGCTCGTCGCCGCCGGCGACACCGGGTCGTTCGCCTATGCCCAGATCGGCAACGGCGATGCCGCCACGGTCGGGGTCGGGAATGTCGGCGGCAACATCGCCATCACGGTGGCGAATGCGGTCGATCTCAGGTCGGGCACCAGTGCCAATGCAGGCATCTGGAACGCGACTGGCCTCGGCACCGTCACGGGCACGACTTCGGTCAATGGCGTCATCGTGGCGGCGCCGGACAACGCGATTGCGCCATCGGCTCCCGGTCCGTCGCTGCCGCCGCCGGCGCTGATCGCGCCGTGGCTCCTGGACGCGACGTTCGGCCTCTCGGCCGGGACGTTTGGCAGCCTGACCAACGACCTGTCGTCTGATACGCTGGGCAGCTCGCTCAACGCCATCGCCCCGAGCTCGGGCGACCAGGGCGGCAAGGGCCCGATCGAGGCGATGACCGACAGCAAGGGCGCCGGCGGCGGCATCGGCGGCAACGGGCCGAACGGCTCAGCGCTACCGGGCGCCAACGGGGGTGGCGGCAATGGCGGCGCGCTTCCGGGCGCGGCGCAGGAGGCTGACGATCTCAGCTCGGGCATCGCGCACACCCTCTCGGGCACGCCGGGCAGCGTCGCGCACGTGCCGCAGACCATCCTCATCGGCGGGCTTCTGACCGAGGCCGCGCCACCCTTGAGCCCGCGCGACACGCCCCAGGCCGTCGAGCCCGCCGACCAGGTCTATTCGAGCTGGGGCAACGAAGCGCTGTGGGACTGGCAATGAGGCGCGGGCGCGCCTGCCTGGTCCTTGGCGCGGCGCTGCTGCTGCTTTCTCTCGGGGGTCTCGCCCGGGCCGCGGAAGCGCCGCTGGGCAAGACGCTGGCCGGCGACAGTTGCGAATGGGGCGCCGCGCCAACGACGGGCGCGGCCAGGACCGTGCCGTTTCGCTGCGGCGATGGCACGGGGACGCTTTTCGTCGTACCGCTCGCGGCAGCGCTCCCGGACAATCCCGCCGCCCGTACGCATGCCCTCGCCGCCGCCGCGTCCGGCGTCCTTACCGACAAGGCGGCGCCTAGGGATTGCGATGCCGGAAGCCGGCTGACCGATCACGGCGACAGCCTCCTGTTCTTCTGCATCCTGCGCAGCACCGGCGGGCCGCGCCTTGTCCTGGTGACGGCGGTCGGGCGCACGCTCTACGCGGCCGAGGGGCTCGTCACCATGCTGCCGGTGTTGCAGGCGGCGATCGCCGGCACCGCCAGCCGTCCCTATTCGGCCGACGAGACCGAAGCGGCGATCCGCATGGTGGAGACGCGCTACCCGGCCGAGGTCGCGCGCGCCGGCGGCGTGGATGTGGCAAGCTACAAGGCCCTCATCGAGCTCGGGCGTCTGGATGCCGCGGCGCGCGACTATGCCGGCGCCGAGGCCGCCTATCGCCGCGTTTTGGAAATCGAGACGCGCCTCTTCGGAGCGAACGGCATCGCCGTCGGCGAGACGCTGGCCGAGCTCGCGCTTCAGGTCAGCAATCAGGGCCGCTTCGACGAGGCGGCGGGTCTCTTCCGCCGCGCCGAGCCGATCATCAATGCCGCGCCGGAAATCGCGGCGCGGGCGCGGCTTGCTTCCTATCGTGCGCTCGATGCGGCGAACCAGCGCCATTTCGCCGATGCGCTCAAATTCGCCCGTGCGGCGACGCAGATGCGGCGCGGCGCGCTCTCGACCGGATCCTCGCGCACCGGCGCGCAGAGCCCCTCGGCGGGAAGCCGGGGCGAGCTGGCGCACAGCCTGCGCATCGAGGCGATGATGGCGCTCAAGCTCGGCGATCTCGCGACCGCGCTCGCCGATGCGACGGAAGTGCTGCAGATCATCAACGACGAGCCGAGCCTGCCGCTGTGGTGGCGGCCCGAAGCCGTGACGATGATGGCTCGAGATCGACGCCCAGCGTGACCGCGTCGTCCCCGCCGAGCGGCAATTCCGCGAGGCGGTCGCCATGGAGAAGAAGCTCTTCGGCGATACCGCGCCCACCGCCTTGAGCGAAATGCGCCTCGGCACGTTCTATACCGACCAGCAGGTCTTCAGCGCCGCGGTGGACGCCTATGGCCCCGCGCTCGACATTCTTGCCCGCGACGAGGTCGCGCGCGCCGCGATCGGGCCCGACCAGATCGTGCCGTTCCTGGCCTCCGCCGCGATCCTGGCCCAACGCACACCGGCGCGGCGCGCGGCGCTCGACGCCGAGGTCTTCCGGGCGAGCCAGCTCGTCGGCTCCGATGTTGCCGGGCGCACCATCGCGCGCGCGGCGGCACGGCTCGCCGCCGACGATCCCGCGCTTGCGGACTGCTGCTACAAGGCGCAGGAGGCACAGCGTCAGCGCGACAGCCTGCGCATCGAGCTCGCCGCCGAGACGGCCAAGCCCGACGACCGCCGCGATGCCGCCCACGAGCGCAAGCTGGCGGACGATCTGCATGCCGCCTCCGACCGCGCCGACACCTTGACGGCCGCCATCAAAAGCGCGTTTCCGGCTTATGCGAATTTCGCCGATCCGGGCCCGGCCGATCTGGCCGAGCTCCAGCATCGCCTCCATGAGCGCGAGGCGTTTCTTTCCTTCGTGATCGGCACGCGTGGCACCTTCGCGCTGCTGGCAACGCAGACGGGCCTCACCATCGCGCCCCTCAAGCTCGATGGCGCCACGCTCGAGAGCGATGTGCGCGAGCTGCGCCGGGCGTTGGAGCCGCGGCTGGGGAAGGTTCCGGACTTCGACCTCCAGGCGTCCTTCGAGCTTTATCGCCAGCTTCTCGGGCCGCTCGCGGGCGAGCTGCACGGCATCGATCATCTCATCGTCGCGCCCGAGCGGCGCGCTGGCGAGCCTGCCGCTCGCTCTGCTGGTGACCGCGCCGCCGGCCGATGCGGCCCGCCACGACTATGGCAACGCCGCCTGGCTCGTGCGCCGCATGGCGATCAGCGAGGTTCCTTCGGCGCGCGCCTTCCTGTCGCTGCGCGCGGCGGATGCCCATCACGCGCCGGCGCCGAAGCCGCTGCTCGCGCGTCGCCGATCCCACCTTCACCGGGCGCCGCCGGCCGAGACATGGCGGCATCGAAGGCGGCTCGACGCCGCTGGCCAGCGCTGCCGCGAGAACGGCCCCATCGCGGCCGATCTCCTGCGCGGGCTGCCGCCGCTCAAGGAGACCGCGAACGAGGTGCGAGACTGTGGCGCGGCTGCTCGGCGCGGGCGAGCGATACGTTGCTCCTCGGCGCCGCCGCGAGCGAGAGCAACTTCCGCGCCCATCGCGCTCGACCAGTATCGCGTGCTCTATTTCGCGACGCACGGCGCTGCTGCCGGGCGAGCTCCATTGCCAGGCCGAGCCGGGCCTGGTGCTGTCGCCGCCGGCCACGACCGCGCGCACCACCGATGATGACGGGCTGCTGGAAGCGAGCGAGATCGCCGGCGCTCAAGCTCAATGCCGATCTCGTCGTGCTGTCGGCGTGCAATACCGCGGCGAGCGGCGGCCGATTCGGCGGCGAGGCGCTTGCCGGGCTGGCCGATGCCTTCTTCAATGCCGGCGCGCGCACCGTGCTCGCCAGCCACTGGGAAGTGCCGTCGCTCGCGACCGGTCAGGCTGATGACGGGCCTTTTCGCCGACCTGTCGCAGGCCGGCGGGCGCGGGCTGGCCCAGTCGCTGCGCCAGTCGCAGCTCGCCTCATCGCCGATGCGCGCGACGGCGCATCCCTTCCACTGGGCGGCCTTCACCATCATCGGCGACGGCGCCGCGGCGGTGGAGATGTCAGCCGGGCCGGTTGCGCGAAAAGACGGCGAAAGGGGCCGACATGAGATGGCTGCCAACAGGCTGCCGCGGGGGTGCTCGCCGCCATCGTTCTCGCGCCGGCCGTGGCCGCGGCCGAAGACATGGTGGTGGTCGCGTGCGCGCGGCATCGGGCTGCGCGCCGGCGACGAAGATCGACTCGACCAAGCCGCTCGTGCTGCCGAGAGGGCCAGCACGTGACGCTCATCGCGATCAACGGCGTCACGCTCAATCTCGACGGGCCCTATGACAAGCCGCCGACTCTCGGCCGAGCGGCGGCGGCAAGCTGTCCGGCGGCTTTGCGGCGCCTTCGTCACGCAACAGGAAGCCGCGCACCGCCGAGGCCGGCGTGACGCGCGCCGGCACGACGGTGGCGCCTGCCGGACCCCTGGCTGCTCGACGTGAGCCGCAGCGGCACTGTCTGCCTGCTCGACGGCCACCAGGCGGTGTTCTGGCGCCCGGCGTGCGCCAAGACCGCAGTCTTGTCGGTCATGCCGGCGGATCGGAGCTGGAAGGCGGAGGCGACCTGGCCGGCGGGATCGGATCGGCTCTCGGTCTCGCACGACATCGCGATCCATGCCAATTCGGTGTTCTTCGTCAGCTTCGACGGCGGCGATGAGAATGCGCTGACGGTGAGCTTCGTGCCGGCAGACCTCAACAACGACCCGATGCGCGTGGCATGGCTCGCCGATCAGGGCTGCGAAGCGCAGGCGGAGGCGTTGCAGCGCACCGTCAAATGATCCTCGCGGGCCTTGTCGATCGTGGCAGAGGGTTATTGCGGCCGGCGCTGACGCGCGCGGTGGTGCCGGTCGTCGTGGCCCTGGCCGCCGCTTTGGTTGCGACGCTGGCGGTGGAGCATATCGCGGTCGTCACCTACGCCGACCGCTTCCTCGGCGATTGGGAGACCGCGGCTTTGACCGCCGCCGAGCCGCAAAGCCCCGACATCGTCATCGTCACGATCACCGAGGACACGCTCAAGAATTTCCCCTACCGCTCGCCGATCGACCGGCAGTTCCTGAGCGATCTGTTGCGCACGCTGGCCGCGCGCGGTCCGCGCGCCATCGGCCTCGACGTTCTGTTCGACCAGCCGACCGAGCCGGAAAAGGACGCCGCTCTGCGCGCGACGCTGCGTCAGCTCAAGGTGCCGCTCGTCGGTCAGCTACACCGATGACGCCGAACTCGTCACGCAAGGCGCAGCGCGCCTGGCTCGATGATTTCGTGCCGCCGCGGCTGCGCGCGCTTGCCACGCTCGCCACCGATCAGTTCGACACGGTACGCTGGATCTATCCCGGGCACGCGCTCGGCCGACGGCGGCTATCTTCCCGGATTCGCGCGCGCGCTCGCCAAGGCGGTCGGGCGTCGACGACGCCGCCAAGGCTCGTCGCCATCGCCTGGCACGGCCGCCCGGCGACGGACGTGCCGGCCTTCCGCCGAATATGCGGCCGAACTCGTGCCGGCGCTGCCGCCCGACTGGTTCAAGGGCAAGATCGTCCTCATCGGCACCGATCTCTCACCTCGACCGACCGGCACCGCACGCCGTTCTCGACCATCTTTGCCGGCGAGGGGATGCTGCCGGGCGTGGTCATTCATGCCCACAGCCTGGCGCAGCTTCTGGAAGGACGCCGCGCGCCGTCGGTCACCGCGTGGGTGGAATTCCTCCTCGCGCTCGGCTGCGCCATGCTCGGGGCGATGCTGCCGGCCTTTGGCGGCGGCACGATGACGCTGCGGATCGGCGCCGGCGCGGTGTTTCTCGTGGCGTTACTGGCTCGGCGGCGGTTTGCTCTTTCATTACGACGGCGTGATGATCGGCCTGCTGGCGCCGACGCTCGTCGCTGGCCGCGGCGCATTGGGCCATGGAGGCGCTTGAGCGGGCGCGAGGCGCGACGCCAGCGCGAATTCATCACCGGCGCCTTCAGCCGCTATGTCTCGCCCAAGATCGTCAATGCGCTGATCCGCGATCCCGAGCAAGATGTCGCTCGAGGGCGAGCGGCGGGTCATGACGTTCTTCTTCACCGATCTCGCCAATTTCACGACGCTGTCGGAATCATTGGATGCGCATGATCTCAGCGCGGCTGGTGAACGTCTATTTCAATGGCGTCACCGAGATCGTGCTGAAATACGACGGCACGATCTGCAAGTTCGAGGGCGACGCCGTCTTCGCGATCTTCAACGCGCCGCTCGACCAGCCCGATCATGCCGAGCGCGCGGTGCGATGCGCGCTCGAGCTCGACCGCTTTCACCGAAACATTCCGCATCGAACAGGTGGCGCTGGGCCATGCCTTTCGGCATCACCCGCATCGGCGTTCATACCGGCTCGGCCGTGGTCGGGAATTTCGGCTCGTGGGATCGCTTCGACTACAGCGCCATCGGCGATGCCGTGAACACCGCGGCGCGGCTGGAAGGCGTCAACAAGCAGTTCGGCACCCACATCTGCGTCAGCGACGCGACGCGGGCCCTGTGCGGCGGCATCGAATTCCGCCCGCTTGGGCTCGGTCGTCGTGAAGGGCAAGACCCGGGGGCATCGGCGTCTTCGAGCCGTTGCAGGAAGATCGACGACCGCGGCGAGTACATCGCGCGCTATGGCGCGGCCTTCGCCAAGCTCGAGAACCATGGCGCCGGACGCGGCCGATCTCTTTGCCGCAGCTCAGCGCCGAGAACGCCCGACGATCGCTGCGTCGCGCTGCATCTCGCACGCCTTGCGCGCGGCGAGCAGGGCGCCGAACTGGTGCTGACGGAAAAGTAGGACGCGGCAACCGAGGGCGCGTCAGCCGAAGCGGCGCCGCACGAAGAAATTCCAGGTGCCGGAAGCGGCGCTGGTGCCGGCGGCGCCGAGCACCGCGCACATTGCCGCCATCGCGATCCAGATCCAGACGAGGCTGACGTCGTTGCGGCCGGGGTGCACGAGCAAGGCCATGGTGCCGATCCCGGCCCCAGCAAGCGCGCCGAACAACGCGATCCGCCATGTTTTGAATTCAGTCATCGCCCCATCCTCCCGCGGTCTCAGGCGGGAGTGCGCGTGACCTCTCTGGGAGGGGAAACGTATCTCTCAGCCGCCGGCGCCTGTGCAGGATGCCGACGATTTCATTAATATGGAGACTTGCGGTTCCGTCCGCAAGGCGCCTGCGGATCGAGCTATGATCGGTCGCCCGCTCACTAGCGCGAAGGATGATGCCGATATGCCGCTGCCCTTGCTGCCAACGACGCTCGTCGGCTCCTATGCCCAGCCCGACTGGCTGATCGATCGCCAGAATCTCGCCGGGCGGTTTCCCCCTCGTGTTCGTGCGCGCGAGCTGTGGCGTGTCGCGCCCGAGCTTCTCGAGGCCGCGCAGGACGATGCGACGCTGCTGGCGATTCGCGACCAGGAGCTTGCCGGCATCGACATTCTCACCGACGGCGAGATGCGGCGCGAGAGCTACTCCAACCGATTTGCCAACGCGTTGGAGGGCATCGATCTCGACAATCCCGGTACGGCGCTTGATCGCTCCGGCCACCCCAATCCGGTTCCGCGCATCGTCGGAAAAATCCGGCGCAGGCATCCGGTCGAAGTCCGCGACATCAGTTTCCTGCGCCAGAACACGGACCGCGCCATCAAGATCACGGTGCCTGGCCCCTTCACGATGGCGCAGCAGGCACAGAACGATTTTTACAAAAGCGAGGAGGAATGCGCTCTCGACTATGCGGCGGCGGTCAATGCCGAGATAAAAGACCTGTTCGCGGCAGGCGCGGACATCGTCCAGCTCGACGAGCCCTATCTGCAGGCACGGCCCGAAAAGGCACGCCAATACGGTCTCAAGGTGTTCAGTGCGGCGCTCGATGGGGTGAAGGGCCGGACTGCGGTGCATATTTGCTTCGGCTACGCGGCCATTATTCACACGCGGCCGGAAGGCTATTCGTTTTTGCCGGAGTTCGAGAATTCGCCGGTGCGAACAGATCTCGATCGAGACGGCGCAGTCCCATCTGGACTGCTCGGTCCTGGCAAAGGTGCCATCGAAGACGATCATCCTCGGCGTTATCGACTTGAATGACATGACGGTCGAGACGCCGGCAACGGTCGCGGCGCGCATCCGGCGCGCGCTCCCGTATGTGCCGCCGGAGCGGCTCGTGATCGCCCCCGATTGCGGCATGAAATACCTGCCGCGCGACGTGGCGTTGGCCAAGCTCAAGGCGATGGTCGAGGGCGCGAAGATCGTGCGCCGCGAGCTCGGGCGCGCCTAGAGCGGTCTCGCCTTGGCATCGCCGGCCAGATCCGATACCTGGCAGGCCGGGGCGCAATATTAAGTCGTCGATTTCATTGGAGCGGGTGAAGGGAATCGAACCCTCGTCGTAAGCTTGGGAAGCTTCTGCTCTACCATTGAGCTACACCCGCCCGAGGCTCCCAAAACGCATCTCCTGTAGGCGTTTTTGCGTGTTTTTGCAAGCTGAGTGCCTGGAAGCGGGGGCGCGAGCGGCAATGGCCTCCGTCGACAGGCCAGTTGCCCTGCTTGGCTTGAAATGCACGTTGTAATTGCTTCCCGGTACTGTAAGAATACTAGTAATGGCGTTGGGGGCGCCGAGGTCACCGATTACGGCCGACGGTCGTCTCAACTGCGATGCCGCGTAACGGGCGGTCGCGCCGGTGGGAGCAACCTCGTTGGAACCGATTGCCCCGTCGGCAGGGGATGGCGTGACCCACGATTTGCACAACCCCTGATGAGTGCCGGAGCCTTGGCCAGAGCAGTTCGCGGCCGACTGGGACGTCGGCGAGGCGGCGCAGGTTGTCGGATTCTGGCGCCGTGCCCTCGCCGGCGGCCACCGGACGAAATCCTGCATCAGCCCCGGCCGAAGCTCGGACTCCCCGCCGGTGTCGATCACAGCCCATGGGTGCGCATGTTCGCCCCTGCCGTTTTCATTTTGCGCGGATTTCCTCCACAGCGAGCGCTTGTTGATCGGCGCTTCGTCCGCGACGAGACAGCAGCCTGTGTCTCGAACGATCACGGCGCAATCCGGCATGACCGCGTTGGTAGAGGATGATGTCCAACCAGAGCGGTGACGCGCGATCAAGCCGCGGGCAATGGGCCATAGTCCTCGCCGTCATTTTTGGTTTGGCCTGCATGTTTCGCTGGCCCGGGCTGCAGCGCTACGGATTCGACGGCGACGAATTGTTCAGCATGGGCATTGCCAGCGCCGACTGGGTCGGGCTGTTCAAGGCGGCCGCCCGCGATGTTTCGCATCCGCCGCTGTTTTATGCCCTGCTCAAGATTTGGCTGATGCTTGGTCCGCCGGACGAGCAATGGACGCGATTGCTGCCGGCGTTGCTCGGTGTGGGCACGCTTGTCACGCTCAACGCCACCTGCGCGGCGTTGCGCATCGGGCGTGTCGAGACGGCGCTGGTGCTGCTACTTGCCGGCATCAACGGCATGCTGATTTCCTATTCACTGTACCTGCGGATGTTCTCGCTACTGCTGTTCACCAGCAGCCTCAGCCTCTACATGTTCGTGCTTTTTGCCAAGGAGCGGGTGACGCCGGTCCGATTTGCGGTCGTGGTCGCGGTCAACCTGCTTCTTGTGTACGCGCATTACTGGGGCTGGCTCGTGCTGTTCGGCGAACTCGTCGCGATGGTCTATGTCCATCGGTCGAAAGTGCTCGGTCTGGCGCTCGCCGCGGTCTGCACGGCGGTCGGCTTCGCGCCCTGGGCTATCGCGGTCGTCGATGTAATTCTGCATCGCGGGACCGCGATGCAGCAAATAGACTGGATGGGGGCAGGCACGCCGGGTATCGTCGAGTATTCGTGGCTCTTTGGCGAATTGAACGGTGCTCTGAGTTTCCCGCATAGCACCGTTCTGGGCATGGTCATTTACGGCGTGCCCATTGCGGTATTCGTCGTCCATTTTCTCTCCAAGAAGGGGCCGCCGGGCGACAGGCTGCATTCGCCGATCACCTGGATCATCCTGACGGCAACGCCTGCGTTGCTGACATCGGCCGCGAGCCTTCTGTTGCGTCAGAATTTATGGGGCGAGCGCCACATGATCGTCGCCGCCACGCCCTATTACGTGCTGCTGGGTTTATCGCTCAGCCAGTCTCCCATGTCGCGGCGCGTCACCGCGGGGATCGGATCGGTGATCGCGGTCTGGGCGATTTGCGCTGGGGTTGCCGCGCTTGCGAATACGCACCAGCGCATTGATTGGACGCTGATTGGGCGATCCGTTGCCGCTGATGCCAAGCCGCCAATCGCGATCTACGCGTCGGAGCCGTTCGTGGCGCGGCCGCTGCGTTTTCACGTCGGGCGCTTCCTAGGGAACAATCCAACCATCCTTCAAGCCTCCGACATTGGAAAAATCCCGTCGAACGAGTTCTGGTATGTCTACAGAGACACCACGTGGCCGCTCCCCGCCGCTCCGGCACAGATTTTCACGCATGCTGGTTTCGCCGTTGAGCGCCAGATTGCGACGAGTACGAAGGCGCAGACGATCACGGCGCTCCTCGTTCACAAACCGACCGTCCCGCCGTAACGGCGACGGGTGGATTTGGCGCCTCTTGTCAGATGGCGTGCTGCGGCTTCTTTTGTTGGCTGGCATGGGCGAAGCCCATTGAATTATCTTTGATATCGTGAAGATCGAGCAACGCATACTGCGACGCATGATCTCGGACGAGAAGGTCCGCGCGGGGATCACGTTGGCAACAGCGTCGCCGTCCAAGGAAGGCGGCGGGCGGCCGCAGGGTCTGCCCGCTTACGTCTCGACGGGGCGGAGGATGAAGCCGGCGGGGCGGCCGCTGTTGCGCGCGGCCAGCTCGGGCGCGAGGTAGGGGTCCCACGCATTGGCGTCGAAGCGGTAGCCGTTGACGCCGTCCCCCGCCGGCGAAACGAGCCACAACAGCGGCGGCACCATCTCTTCGGGCTCGGTCAGGCGCGGGATCTTGCCGGCGCGATTGAGCGCACGCATTTCCTCGGCGATACCCTCGGTATTGGCGCCGGCGCCGGGGTTGACGATGTTGACCGTCACGCCGGTGCCCGCGACCTGCTGCGCCCAGATCTGGGTCGCCATTTCCAGCGCCGCCTTCGAGGCGCCATAGGGGCCGCTCGTGGCCCGCGTCATCGTCGGCAGCATGGTCGTGACATTGACGATGCGGCCCCAGCCGGCGCCGACGAGAAGGGGCGCCACGCGGCGCGCCATCTGGTCTGCCGCGACATAGTTGGTGTCCATCACGCTTTGTACGATGTCGTCGCTGGCCTCCCAGAATTTGGGCGGCTCGGCGCGGCGATAGAAATCGGGCCAGATCGTGGTGAAGGTGAGCCCGGCGCAGTTGACGAGGATATCGACGTGCCCGAACTCGTCCCGCGCCTGCGCTACGGCGCGGTCGCATTCTGCCGGGCGGCGCAAATCCGCCAGCAGCGGCACGACGCGGCCCTTGCGGTTCGAGCCGGCGAGCTCGGCCGCGAGAAGCGTCACGTCCGCCGCGATGTGGCCGACCGCCAGCACGTCATCGCCCGCATCGGCAAGGCCCAGCGCCATCGCCCGCCCCAGGCCCCTGAGGCCCCCCGTCACGATCGCCGCATGTCCGCTCATGCGGCGATCATACTCCCGGACCGACCCTCCCCCGCAAGACGGTGGTGTCAGGCGCTGGTGATGAACTCGCGCAGCGAGCTTGCTTCCAACTCGACCTCGTCGAGGCGGCTCTTCACCACGTCGCCGATGCTGACGATGCCGGCCAACCGCCCGTCTTCCACCACCGGCAGGTGGCGGATGCGCCGCTCGGTCATCTCGGCCATCAGTTCGGCGATGCTGTCACCGGGCTTGCAGGTGAAAACGTGACGCGTCATCAGCGCCGCGACCGGCAGCGTCAGGAGCCGCGCCCCGCGCTCGGCCAGTCCATGCACGATGTCGCGCTCCGACAAGATGCCTGCAACCGTCACGCCGTCTTCGCTCACCACCAGCGCGCCGATCTCCCGACGGCGCATCTCGGCGGTGGCCTCATCGATCGTCGCATCGGGCGCAATGGTGACGACCGACCGACCCTTAGTGGTGAGAATCTTTTCGACATTCATGGGCGCCTCCAAGCATCCAAGCTAATGCGTGGGCGACCCGCGGCGGTGCGACCGTGGCCGCCCCCATCGCGCTGCGGCCATTGCCGCAACGCTCCCCAGGGATAGTCTACGCCTAAACCGCGGCGGCGGGAATGGCCGCTTGCAACCGCAGCGGCGGTTCGTGCTATGGATGGGGCACGAAGACGAGGAGGTGGTGCATGGAGCCGACACCGGTCAACGATACCTTGAGCGTCGCGGGCCAGATCACGCTCGAGGATGTCGCCGCGTTCGCCCGCCAAGGCTACGGCACGATCATTAACAATCGCCCGGACGGCGAGGAGCCCGGCCAGCCCGGCCACGAGGAAGTCGAGGCCGAGGCGAAGAAGCACGGCCTGGAATACCGCTACATCCCCGTCCTCACCAACACGATCACGCGGCGCGACGTCACCGCTCACTACAATGCAATATCGCGCGGACCGCAGCCGGTTCTCGCCCATTGCCGCAGCGGCACACGGTCCTACCTGTTGTGGGCGGCGGCCCGCGTCCTCTTCGACAAGGAGAGCGCGCTCAAGATCGTCGCGGAAGCCGCGCTCAAGGGCTACGACCTGCGCGTGTTGCCCAGCCTCGTGGAAAAGCTCGAGGGCGAAGCGGAAAGCTGAGCGCCGGCGGCGTCATCGGTACTGGGCGATCGCGGCGCGGTCCTCGTCGGCTAGCGTGAAATCGAAGATGTCGATATTGGCGGCGATGTGGGCGCGGTTGGCGGCCTTGGGGATGGCGGCGACGCCGTCCTGGTCGATGAGCCAGCGCAGCACGATCTGCGTCGCGCTCTTGTTGTATTTGCGGCCGATGGCGGCGAGCTTCGCATCGCGCGCCACGCGCCCCTTGGCCACCGGCGAGTAGGCCGTGAGCATCATGCCATAGGCGCGCGCCTGTGCCAGCACCGCCTGCTGCGACAAATAGGGATGATATTCGACCTGGTCGCAGAGGAGATCGGCGCCGTGGCGTTCGACCGCCTCGCGCAGCAGCGCCGTCGGGAAATTGCTGACCCCGATGTGACGCGTGCGCCCTGCCGCCCGCAACTCGGCAAAGGCGCCCAGCGTCTCGCCGAGCGGTATGGCGCTGTTGGGCCAGTGGATGAGCAGAAGATCGACATGGTCGAGGCCGAGACGGCGCAGGCTCTCCTCGGCGCAGCGCTTGGCGTCGTGCGCGCCGAGCTTGCCCGGCGGCACCTTGGTGGTGAGGAAGATCGCCTCGCGCGCGAGGCCGCTGTCGCGGATGGCGCGGCCGACCTCGGTCTCGTTGCCGTACATGTCGGCGGTATCGATGTGGCGATAGCCGAGCTCGAGCGCGGTCCGCACCGCGTCATAGCAGGCCCGGCCGCTCAAGGCCCAAGTGCCGAAGCCCAGCGCCGGCACACGCGTCCCTTTGACAGCGATATCCTTCATCGACGATTGTCCCCCAAGTCCGTGCCATGGAGAGTTCGATGCGCATCCTCGTGCTCGGCGCCGGCGCCATCGGTGGCTATTTCGGCGGCAGGCTCGCCGAAAGCGGTGCCGATGTGACCTTCCTCGTGCGCGCCAGGCGCAAGGCCGAGCTTGACCGAGACGGGCTCGTCGTCAAGAGCGCCGTGGGCGACATGACGCTCACGGTGAAGACGCTCGCGGAGGGCGAGGGGGCGGCGCCTTTTGATGTCGTGCTCCTGTCGTGCAAGTCCTACGATCTCGATGCGGCCATCGCCGCGATTGCGCCGGCGGTTGGACCGTCGAGCGCGATCCTGCCGCTCCTCAATGGCATGCTCCATCTGGAACGGTTGAGCGAGCGTTTTGGCGCCGAACGCGTCATGGGTGGGGCCTGCTATATCAGCGCGACGCTTGAGGCGGGCGTGGTGCGTCATATCGGCGTGTTGCAATCGCTGGTGTTCGGCGAGCTTGCCGGCGCGACGAGTGCCCGCGCCCACGCGATCGCGGCGGTATTCGCCCGCACCAAGGCTCAGGCCACGCTCTCGCCAGCGATCCGCCAGACGATGTGGGAGAAATGGGTGATGCTCGCGGCACTTGCCGCGACGACGACGCTCGCCCGCGCCAGCGTCGGCGAGATCATGGCGGCCGCCTCGGGCGAGGCGTTCCTGCTGGGCGCGCTGGGCGAATGCACCGCCATCGCCGCGGCCGAGGGCCACGCCCCTGGCGCCGCGGCACAAGAACAGGCGCGCACGTTCCTCACCACGCGCGGCTCGTCCTTTAGCGCCTCGATGATGCGCGATCTCGTCGCCGGCCGGCGCACGGAGGGCGAGCACATCATCGGCGACCTCGTCGAGCGCGCCCGGCGCCACCGCCTGGATGTACCCATCCTGAAGGTGGCGCTCGCCGCGATCCAGGTGCACGAGGCGCGGGTAGAGCGGGGGTGATTTTACGGGCGCCTGTGGCAAACCGCCCGCACCCGGTCAAAAATCGGTGCAGCGACCGTTATACTCCCAGTCGCCATGGCGCGTGGGCTCCGGACCCTTGGGGCCACCGATCTCGCGGGGCGGATCGGGCGGTGTCTTGGGCGCCGGCGCGGGTTCTGGCGGTGTGGGCTTGTCGCTCGTCGTCATACCGCAAATATGATGGCGCGAGGGCCCGGTGGAAAGGGCCGGCTTGCTCGTGGGTCCGGCCGGCGGCTGGAACGATGGCTTGGCGACGCCGTTTGCAGTCCCAAGCTCACGCGACCTTTGGGATTGATCCTTGTCAGTACATTTTGCCAACACCTCCGCGCCGCCGACAGCCCGCAGTGTCGCTATCGACCTGATTGGCGGCGTGTTGCGGCGCAAGCGGCCGCTGGACGACGCGATCGAAGAAAACAACGAGATGGCCGGGCTGCCGGCGCGCGACCGCGCGTTCGCGCGCCTGCTCGTCGCGATGATGCTGCGCCGGCTCGGCCAGATCGACGCGCTCATCGCACACTGCCTCAATACGCCGCTGCCGCCGCGCGCGGCGATGGTTCACGACATGCTGCGCCTCGGCATCGCGCAGCTTCTGTTCCTGCGCACGCCGCCGCACGCCGCGGTCGCCACCAGTGTCGATCTTGCCGAGGTGCGCGGGTTCGTGTCGCACAAGGGCCTCGTCAACGCGGTGCTGCGCCGGTTGAGCCTCGAAGGTCCGGCGCTCGTCGCCGATCAGGATGCGGCCCGGCTCAACACGCCGGCATGGCTGTGGCGCGGCTGGAGCGAGGCCTATGGCGAGAGCGTGGCCCGCGCCATCGCGGTCGCGCACCTCAAGGAGGCGCCGCTCGACATTACCGTCCACGGCGATCTCGAATCCTGGCGCGAGGCGCTGGAAGCGGTCGTGCTTCCGTTAGGGACGCTGCGCCGCAACGCCGGTGGCGCCATCATAAGCCTGCCCGGCTATTCCGCCGGCGCGTGGTGGGTGCAGGATGCCGCCGCCGCCATTCCGGCCAAGCTCTTCGGCGACTTAGCGGGGCAGCCGGTCATCGACCTTTGTGCGGCCCCCGGCGGCAAGACCGCGCAACTCGCCGCGGCCGGGGCGCGCGTCACCGCGATCGACCGCTCGCCGCGGCGGGTGGAGCGGCTTACTGCCAACCTTGCCCGCCTCGCGCTGGACGCCGAGTGTCTCGTTGCCGATGCCGTGCAGTGGCGCCCGCCCGAGCCCGCGCGCTTCGTCCTCCTCGATGCGCCCTGCACCGCCACCGGCGCGATCCGCCGCCATCCCGACGTGCCGCATCTGAAGACGCCCGACGACATCGCGCGGCTCGCCGCGGTGCAGGAGCGCCTTCTGGCCTCGGCGGTGGAGATGGTGGCGCCGGGCGGGATGCTCGTCTATTGCACCTGCTCGCTCGAGCCGCAGGAGGGGGTGCAGCAGGTCAAGCGCCTGCTCGAGCGTCGCGGCGCGGGCGTGGAGCGGCGCCCGATCACGCCGGCCGAGATCGGCGGCTTGGCGGAATGCCTGACCGCGGAGGGCGATCTGCGCACGCTGCCGTGCCATCTCAGCGACTATGAGGGCATGGACGGGTTCTACGCCGCCCGCCTCGTCCGCACCGGGTGACGCCGGGCGTGCTTGCCCCGAGTCTCGGGATTTCTTGCGGCGGCCGACGTTCCCTGTTAGTCAACCCCGATGCAGCAAGCCACCCGTATCGCGCCGTCGATTCTCTCGGCTGATTTCGCTCAGCTCGGCGAGGAAGTGCGCGCGATCACGGCGGCCGGCGCCGACGTCATCCATATCGACGTCATGGACGGTCACTTCGTCCCCAACCTCACCATCGGTCCGGTGGTGGTGAAGGCGCTGCGGCCACACTCGCCGCTGCGGTTCGACGTGCATCTGATGATTGCGCCCGCCGATCCCTACATCCACGACTTCGCCGCGGCGGGCGCCGACGGGATCACCGTGCACCCCGAGGCAGGGCCGCATCTCCATCGCACGCTGGCATTGGTGCAATCGCTCGGCAAGAGGGCGGGCGTGGCGCTTAATCCGGCAACGCCCGTGGTAGCGCTCGATTGCGTGCTCGACTTTATCGATCTCGTGCTGGTGATGACGGTCGATCCTGGCTTCGGCGGGCAGAGCTTCATCGCCGCCGGGCTCGACAAGATCCGCGCGGTGCGCGCGCGCATCGATGCCCAGTCGCGCCCGATCGATCTGGAAGTCGATGGCGGCATCACCGAGGAGACGGCGCGCGCCGCGATCGCCGCGGGCGCCGACATGCTGGTCGCGGGAACGGCGAGCTTCAAGGGCGGCCCGTCGTCATACGCCGACAACATCCGGCGTCTGCGCGGCGGGTGATGGAGTTGCTTCGCGCGCTCTTCTACGGCTCGGCGCTCTATCACCTCACCCTGTGGGGCCCGCGGCCGCGCGCGCCCGAACTCAGGCTCGGCACGCCCTGGCCCGGGCGCAAGGAGCGCGGCGCGGCGCTCCTCGACGGCGTCTTCGCCTTTGCTGGCGAGACCGTGGAAGCGGCATCGCCGCCGTGGGACGCCGATCGATCCGAGGCGTGGCGCGCGAGCCTCCACGGGTTCACGTGGCTCGCCGATCTGGCCGCGCTCGACAGCGAGGCGGCGGCGCAGCGGGCGCAGGAATGGACGGCCGACTGGGTCCGACGGTTCGGCATCTACGACCGGTTGGCGTGGCGCGCCGACGTGATCGGCCAGCGGCTCTTCGCCTGGCTCGAGCATTTCGATTTCGTCACTGTGGGCGAGGGATCGAGCGCCGACCGCCACGCGCTCATCGCCGCGTTCGCGCACCAGGCGCGCCATCTCGCGCGTGTCGCCGCGCGCGAAGGGGCAGGGGTGCGGCGCCTCGGCGCGCTCTGCCACCTCGTCGCCGCGATGGTCGCGCTCGGGCGCCGGCGGGTGTCGGCGCGGGCGCTGCGCCAGCTTTCGCGCGAGATCGACGCGCAGATGCTCGGCGATGGCGGCCATCGCGGGCGCGGTCCGGTGGCGCAGCTTGCGTGCGTGCGGGCGCTCGTCGATGCGCGAGCGGCGCTCATTGCCGCGGGCGAGCCGATACCGGAATTCCTGACGGCGGCAATCGATCGTGCGGCGCCGATGCTGCGCTTCTTCCGCCACGGCGATAGCCGCTTCGCGCTCTTCAATGGCGCCAACGAGGGCGATCCTGCAACAATCGATCTCGTACTGGCGCGCGCCGGCGCCAAGGGCCGCGCGCCGCTCACCGCGCCGGCGACCGGGTTCGAGCGCCTGCAGGCTGGCGGCACGCTGGTCCTCTTCGAGTGCGGCGAGGTCGCACCCGCGGGGTTCGATGAAACCGCTCATGCCGGCACGTTGTCGTTCGAGATGAGCCACGCGCGCGAGCGCATCATCGTCAATTGCGGCGCCTATGAGGGGCCAAGTGCCGAATGGCGTGCGGCGATGCGCGCCACGGCCGCGCATTCGACCATCATCGTCGCCGACACCAATGTCGCCGAGCTTCGCGCCGACGGCACCATCGGCACGCATCCGACGATGGTGCCACGTCGGCGCGCCGAGGAAGGCGGCAATCTCCTGGTCGCGGCGAGCCATGATGGCTATCGCGGCTTCGGCCTCACCGTCGCGCGGCAGCTCTTCCTCGCCGCCGACGGCGATGATATGCGCGGCGAGGATACGCTGGCGGGGACGGCGGGTACCGGCTTCGCGGTCCGCTTCCATCTCCATCCCCGCGTCGAGGCGGCGCTCCAGCCCGAGGGCCAATCCGTGCTGATCCGGCTGCCCGGCGGCGGCGCCTGGCGCCTTCAGGCCGAGGGCGCGGTCATGAACCTCGCCGAGAGCGTCTACATGGGCGACGGCACACGCCAGAAGACGCAGCAGATCATCCTCGACGGCCATGTCGGCACCGGCGGCGCCACCGTCCGCTGGGCGATCCGGCGGGAATAGACTGCGGCCGCAAAGATCACGCACCGGCGGCGAAGCCATATTGTCGCCCGTGTTGCGCACCAAAGCGGGCGATACGCTCGTCATAGGTGACGAGCGGGCAGGCTAAATCGATCGCGGTGGCGACGAGAAGCCGATCCGCGGGATCGCGATGCGCGAGATGGTGAAGCTGATAGGCGCGGGACGCGGCGCGATGGCCGAGCGGCGCGGACTCGATGCCGGGACGGTCGAGAAAACGCGTGACCCACGCTGCGATGGGAAGGTCGAGCTCGATCCGTCCGGTATCGACGAGCAAGGCGATTTCCCAGACGCTGACGGCGCTCAGGAAAATGGTTCCGCGGTCGTGCCAGCAGCCGTCGATCAGAGCCCGCGTTCGCGGCTGCAGACGGTTATCGCCGCTGTCGAGCCAAAGGGCAATGTGCGTGTCGAGGAGCAGCCTGTCCGTCACCGTTCGATCTCGCGACCGGTCTGGGCGTCGGGTTCGACATCGAGAGCCGGCGCGATGAGATCAACCCCGTCGCGAACCTTTACCGATCCCCGATGCGCGCCGAACAGCGAACCCGTACGGGCATCCTGTTCGAGGAGATGTCGCATGGCCAAGGCGACGGCTTCGGTCTTGTTGCCGTCGGTCAGCCGTTTCGCCACCTCTTCAATGAGGGCGATCACATCGGGTCGATTGATGGTGACGACGTTCGGCATGGCTGATATCTGTCATTAAGTCTGTAATTATATGATGATCACCAGGAAATGCAAGCCCTCCGCGGCAGCGACGCTCGCGATCGAATCGTTGCCGTTTGTCCGGCGACTGGGATTAAATGGGTGCAAGCGCCGACAGTGCGCGTCGCAGGGCGCACGATCGAATTCAGGAAATTGCCGATGGAAGATGACCGCTCCCGTCCGATTGCGCGGGCGCTGATTTCCGTTTCCGACAAGACCGGGTTGGTGCCGTTCGCGCAGGCCCTGGTGGCGATGGGCGTGGCGCTGGTCTCCACCGGCGGGACCCAGCGCGCGCTGGCCGAGGCCGGGCTCGCCGTCGCGGACGTGGCATCGCTCACGCATTTTCCCGAGATGCTCGACGGCCGCGTGAAGACGCTGCACCCTGCGATGCATGGCGGCATCCTCGCGCGGCGCGACAGCGCCACCCACAGCGCTGCCCTGGCCGCGCACGCGATCGCGCCGATCGACCTCGTCGTCGTCAATCTCTATCCCTTCGCAGCCACCGTCGCGCGCGGCGCGCCGTTCGAGACGTGCCTTGAAAACATCGATGTCGGCGGCCCGACGCTCATCCGCGCCGCCGCCAAGAACCACGAATTCGTCACCATCGTCGTCGACCCCGGCGACTATGACACTGTGATCGCCGATATGCGGGCCCATGGCGGCGCCACGACCCTTGCGCTGCGCCGCCGGCTCGCCGCCGCGGCCTTCGCCGGCACCGCCGCCTATGACGCGGCGATCGCGCACTGGTTTGCGCAGGCGGAGGGCGACGGCTTTCCGGCCACGCTGACCTTGTCCGGCACGCGCGCGCAGCTTCTGCGCTATGGCGAGAACCC
Source organism: uncultured Alphaproteobacteria bacterium (assembly GCA_963832575.1). GTDB lineage: Bacteria > Pseudomonadota > Alphaproteobacteria > ATCC43930 > CGMCC-115725 > DATJLY01. The sequence goes on along the minus strand of CAWHUT010000002.1, from coordinate 687,755 downwards.
GCATCAGCAGGCGGCGCTCTATGTCGGCGGCGCGAAGCGGCCGGGCGTCGCCACCGCGCGCCAGATCCAGGGCAAGGAACTCTCCTACAACAACCTCAACGACACCGACGCGGCCTACGAGCTCGTCGCGGAATTCGTCGCGCCCGCGGTGGCGATCATCAAGCACGCCAACCCCTGCGGCGTCGCGGTGGCGGACGCGCTGGCCGCCGCCTACGCCAAGGCGCTCGCGTGCGATCCCCAGAGCGCCTTCGGCGGCATCATCGCCGTCAACCGCGCGCTCGACGCCGCCACGGCCGAGGCCATCGCCAAGCTCTTCGTCGAGGTGGTGATCGCGCCGGAGGTGACGCCGCAGGCGCAGGCGGTGCTGGCGCGCAAGCAGGCGCTGCGCGTTCTGGTCGCGGGCGCGCTGCCCGATGCGGCGGCAACCGGCATGGTCGTGCGCTCGCTCGCCGGGGGCTATCTCCTGCAGACGAGCGACCGCGGGCGCACCGATGCCGCCGCGCTCAAGACGGTGACGCGGCGCGGCCCCTCGCCGGCGGAACTGGCGGATCTCCTCTTCGCCTTCACCGTCGCCAAGCACGTCAAGTCGAACGCCATCGTCTATGCCAAAGACGGCGCCACGGTCGGTGTCGGCGCCGGACAGATGAGCCGCGTCGATGCCGCCCGGATCGCGGCGTGGAAGGCGGCGGAAGCGGCGACGGCCGCCGGCCTCGCCGCGCCGGCGACGCACGGCTCGGTGGTGGCGTCCGATGCCTTCTTCCCGTTCGCCGACGGGCTCGAGGCGGCGATCGCGGCGGGCGCGACGGCGGTGATCCAGCCCGGCGGGTCGGTGCGCGATCAGGAGGTCATCGACGCCGCCGATCGTGCCGGCATCGCCATGGTCTTCACGGGAATGCGCCACTTCCGCCACTGACGGCGGGCTCAGCCGGCAAGCCGCCACGCGCCGAGGGCGCCCAGAGCCGCGACCAGGAGCGCAAGCGCGGCGCGGACGAGAAGCTGGCGCCGCGCCGACGCGGCCAGGGTCGCGCGCAGCGCCGCGGGAACGGGCTCGCCCAGCGCGCCGTCGTAGAGGGCATGGAGCCCTGCGATCTGGGCGCGATAAGCCTCGACCCTGGCGCGGTCGCCCGCGTGGCGTTCCAGATGCGCGGTGAGACGGGCGCAGTCGACGGCGCCCAGTCGGCCGTCGACGAAATCATGGAATTCCTCTTCCGAGATGCCGGAAGGCGTGGTCATGCCGGGCGTGTCCCCAAGGGTCGCGCGCCTCGTTCGGGCGCGGCACTCCATTCGCGCCAGCATGACCCGGCGGTGGCCGGCGCTCAAGCCTCGTGCAATCAGACGACGATATCGACGAGACGGCCGCGCATCGACGCCGGCGTGGCGGCGGCCATACCGGTCGGGCGGGCAGGGGGGATTTTCGTGGCCGGAACCGCAGCGGCAAGGGCGCGCTCGGGCGCGTTCTGGATAACCGCAAGTTGCGGCGGCGTCAGGGGAGATGGCGGAATTGCGGCGGGCACGGAGGTGGGAAATAACGGCGGTCGATCCCAGCGTCGCACCGGCGGGTAAAAGCGGGATTAATTTAGCCCGAAAGCGGGGATCGGGTAGTTACATTCCGATACACAACTTCACAGAAATTTACTTCATTCGGGTCACTCAACCGGCGATCCTGAACCGCGGTCTACGGATAAACCGAAGGGCGCGCTGAAACCAGCGCAAGCGCGGATGGAGGGAGCCATGGCGGAGGCCGATTTGACAGGCATGAGCGCGGGTCTTGCAACCGCCAGTGCCGACAGCGTCATAGCGCTGGTCGATCCCAGCCGGTTGCGGCGCGAATGTCTGAAGCTTGCGCTCACGCATCATACGCCCGAGCGCCATGTCACGGAATCAAGTACCGCTGACGAGCTCCTGCACCTCGCCGCCGGCGGCAGCCATTTCGACCTCGTGCTGGTAGGGGCGGCGACCGCCGACCATATCGAGCTGCGTCAGATCGAGGCGCTGCGCCGCACGCTCCCGGACACGCCGATCGTGGTCGTGGCCGAGACCGACAATCCGCAGCGGGCGCGGCAGATCCTGAGCACCGGGGCGCGCGGTTTCCTGCCGGCATCGCTGAGCCTGAGGGTGCTGATGGGGGCGATCGACCTCGTGCTGGCGGGCGGCGTCTATGTGCCGTCCTCGCTCATCGAGGGCAATTCGCCGCGTCCCGGCGCGTGGCAAGGCAACGCTGCCGCCACGGAGCCGTGGTCGGAGCTCACCCGCCGCCAGCGCGATGTCCTTGCCCTCATCTCCCAGGGCAAGTCGAACAAGCTCATCGCCGATGCGCTCACCATGTCGGAAAGCACGGTCAAGGCGCATGTGAAACAGATCATCAAGCGGCTCAACGTCGCCAACCGCACGCAGGCCGCGCTGGTCGCCACGGGCCGCGCCTATTTCGCGCCGCACGCGCGCGCAATCAATGGCGCCGCCGAGCACGTCGTCCACGAATGACGGTCTGACGCCGCGCATCCCCCCCTGCGGCGCAGGGGGCCCGGGACGGCCAGATCCGTCCAGGGTCCCTTTCTTTTTGTGCCCCCGCCTGCGGCAATAAATTCCGCGCGCGGCGCCGAAATCTCATTGACATCCCAGCGCCTGTGGAACTATCTGCGGGCCATGTCGAGCGCGGTTCTGCCGGGCTCGGCAGCAAGCAATCTCTAGGACGAAGATGGACAGCCACCCTAGACGCACCGCCGTCACTGCCGTGCCTGCGGCCGTGGCGGAGGTGCCCCAACCAAGGTTGCCCCCTGCCGTCGGCAGGGTGGCTGAAGGTGGTCTGACCGTCAGGTAGGACCCTCTTCGGTTCACCCACGCCGCGACGGGGCGGCGGAGGAAGGTGAACCATGAGGGATAGCCTCGCCCAAGCCCGTATCCGGTCCGAGCTGTGGCGCGCCTATGCCATGACGCGGCAGCGTGGTTCCGCTGCCGTGCCGGCGGGCGCCCCGGCCGAGCGCGGCCGCGCGTTGCGGACGCTGCGGCTTCTGCTCGGTACCAGGCGCACCGCGCCTTCGGACGGGCCCGCGCCTCCCGACTAGCGTCGACTTCTCACGTCTCGAGATTTCGTGCGTGCCCGCAGCGCTGTGCGCTGCGGGATCGAGAGACATCGCGGGCCGGCGTAGGCGCGGAGAACTGCCATGAGCCCGATGTTTGCACCCCTCTCGATGAGGCGCCGATCCGCGGTGCGCTCGGCACCATTCGCACCGGCGATGTCGGCACTCGCTGCGGGGTGTGGGCGCGGCTGCGGACGCTCATGGCGATCCTGGGGCCGGGGCTCATCGTCATGGTCGGCGACAATGACGCCGGCACCTTCGGCACCTATACCCAGGCCGGACAGGATTACGGCACCGCGCTGTTGTGGACGCTGCCGCTCCTCATCCCGGTGCTTTATGTCAACCAGGAGATGGTGCTGCGCCTTGGCGCGGTGACCGGCGTCGGCCACGCGCGGCTCATCCTCAACCGGTTCGGCAAATTCTGGGGCGCGTACCGACGCCAAGGCGTTCAATGCCGTTTATTCCGGTCTCATCGTGCTGTCGGCGGCACTGGTGCTGATGCCGGGGACGCCGCTCGGCCTGCTCACCAACGCGGTGCAGACGCTGGCAGGCGTGCTGCTGCCGAGCGCCACCGTGTTCCTGCTGCTCTTGTGCAACGACCGCGAGGTGCTGGGACCGTGGGCAAACGCGCGCGGCCTCAATCTCTTCGCCGGGGCGGTCATTGCCGCGGTGGTGATGCTGTCGATCATCCTGACGGCTTCGGTGCTCTTTCCTGACATCGGAGCGACACAGATCGGCGCTACGCTAGCGGGAGGCGGCATCCTCGCCATGCTGGCCGCACTCGGTGCCTGGCGCGCCGGAAGGGGGGACGAGACGGTGCAATCGGCGGCGGAAGACGAGTTGCGCCGCGACACGTGGCGGATGAAGCCGCTGGCCGAACTGGCACCGGCGCGACCGGTTACGCTGGAGCGGCTGTGGCTCATCGTGCTGCGCCTCTATCTCGTGCTCGCAGCCGGGCTCGTGCTGGTGCGCATCGTCACGCTTGCGGCCGCTTCCGGCTGAGTTGGCGCCCCGGAGCGTCCACGGCCGGCTCACCGGCATCTTGTCAGCGCACGCGTTGAGCGCATAATTGCCGGAAATGACGAGCGGGAGCGAGCGCGATGTCTGATCTTTTCCCTATTCTCCGATCCGTTGCCAAGCGCGCCTGGACCGACGAGGCGGGATATTTCCGCCTCTATGACGAATTGCTCGCCGATCCCGACCGGTTCTGGGGCGAGCAGGGCAAGCGGCTGCACTGGATCAAGCCCTACACCAAGGTGAAGAACACGAGCTTCACCGGCACTGTCGCGATCAAGTGGTACGAGGACGGCACGCTCAACGCCGCCTATAACTGCATCGACCGGCATCTGGCGGAGCGCGCCGACCAGACCGCGATCCTGTGGGAAGGCGACAGCCCGTCCGAGCACCGCCATGTCAGCTATGCCGAGCTCCACGACAGCGTGTGCCGGTTCGCCAACGTGATGAAGTCGCACGGCGTCAGAAAGGGCGACCGGGTCACGATCTATATGCCGATGATCCCCGAGGCGGCGGTGGCGATGCTCGCCTGCGCCCGCATCGGCGCCATCCATTCCGTGGTGTTCGGCGGCTTCTCGCCCGACAGCCTAGCCGGCCGCATCCAGGACTGCGCCTCCGATTATCTCATCACCGCCGACGAAGGCCTGCGCGGCGGGCGCAAGGTGCCGCTCAAGGCCAATGCCGACGAGGCGCTCAAATCCTGCCCCGGCGTGAAGCGGGTGGTGGTGGTGCGCCGCACCGGCGGCGGCCATCAACTGGGTCGAAGGGCGCGACGTGTGGTACGACGACGAGATGGTGAAGGCGTCGCGCGACTGCCCGCCCGAGCCGATGGGCGCCGAGGATCCGCTGTTCATCCTCTACACCTCCGGCTCGACCGGCAAGCCCAAGGGCGTGCTGCACACGACCGGCGGCTATCTCGTCTACGCCGCGATGACGCACCAGTACGTCTTCGACTATCACGACGGCGACATCTACTGGTGCACCGCCGATGTCGGCTGGGTCACCGGGCACAGCTACATCGTCTATGGGCCGCTTGCCAACGGCGCGACCACGCTGATGTTCGAGGGCGTGCCCAATTATCCCGACGCGTCGCGCTTCTGGCAGGTGGTGGACAAGCACCACGTCAACATCTTCTACACCGCGCCCACCGCGATCCGCGCGCTGATGCGCGAGGGCGATCATTACGTCTCCACCACCTCGCGCGCGAGCCTGAGGCTCCTGGGCACGGTGGGCGAGCCGATCAATCCCGAGGCCTGGCTGTGGTATCACCGCGTCGTCGGCGCCAGCCGCGTGCCGATCGTCGACACGTGGTGGCAGACCGAAACCGGCGGCATCCTGATCACGCCGCTGCCGGGCGCGACGCCCCTGAAGCCCGGCTCGGCGACGCGGCCGTTCTTCGGCGTGAAGCCCGAGATCGTCGATGGCGAGGGCAATCTTCTGGAAGGGGCGGCGGAGGGCAATCTCTGCATCGCCGATAGCTGGCCCGGCCAGATGCGCACCGTCTACGGCGACCACAAGCGCTTCATCGAGACCTATTTCAGCACCTTCCCCGGCAAGTATTTCACCGGCGACGGCGCGCGGCGCGACGAGGACGGCTATTGGTGGATCACCGGACGTGTCGACGACGTCATCAACGTCGCCGGCCACCGCCTCGGCACCGCCGAGGTCGAAAGCGCGCTCGTCGCCCACCCCAAGGTCGCCGAGGCCGCCGTGGTCGGCTACCCCCACGACATCAAGGGCCAGGGCATCTACGCCTATGTCACCCTGAAGGTCGGGAACGAGCCAGAGGAGCCGCTGCGCGTGGAACTCGTGCAATGGGTGCGCAAGCAGATCGGCCCGATCGCCTCGCCGGACCTCATCCAGTGGGCGCCGAGCCTGCCCAAGACGCGCTCGGGCAAGATCATGCGCCGCATCCTGCGCAAGATCGCGGCCAACGAGCACGACAGCCCTAGGCGACACCTCGACGCTCGCCGACCCCACCGTCGTCGCGGATTTGGTCGAGAACCGGATGAACCGGGCGTAGCTGCGCCGAGAGAGATTGCATAACAATAATGCGCCGGCGGCGTGTGCGGCGGCGAGCCAACGGGCATGGCAATGCAGCTGAATTTTGCAACGGTTGATGTCTTTACCGACAGGCAATTTGGCGGCAATCCCCTGGCCGTAATTATAAACGCGGATGGGCTGTCTTCTCGGCAGATGCAGACAATAGCGGCCGAGTTCAACCTCGCCGAGACCACTTTCGTCCTGCCGCCGAAGGTGGCCGACCACACGGCGGCGGTGCGCATCTTCACTCCCCGTGCCGAAATGCCGTTTGCCGGTCATCCCAATGTCGGCACGGCCTTTGTCCTGGCGCAGCAAGCCGAGTGTTATGGCCGGCCCGTGGTCGGCGACGCCTTGGAATTTGAGGAACTGGCAGGTCTCGTCAGAATGCAGCTCTTGCGGAACGGACCGGCCGTCGTGGGCGCGCGCCTTGGCTCTCCGCAAAGGCTCGCGGTCGGCGACACCGTGCCGCTCGAGGTCGTGGCCGAGGCATGCGGAATCTCAGTCGCCGACATTGAGACGAGGCGCCATCAACCCTGCATCGCGAGCTGCGGCGCTCCCTTCGTTCTCGCCGAATTGATGGAGCGCAGTATACTTGCCGCGGCGCGACCTCGCAGCGACATCTTCGCCCGGCACCTGCCGCAGGATCGGGCGGCCGGCATTCATCTCTACGTCCATACCCGGGACGACGGAGCCGAAATTCACTCGCGCATGTTCGCACCGCTGCATGGAATCGTCGAGGACCCGGCAACGGGCAGCGCCAACGTGGCCTTGATCGGTCTTCTCGCGCAGTTGCGGCGGGAGCCGGACCTGAGCCTTGCGAAGAGAATCGCCCAAGGCTTTGATATGGGGCGCCCAAGCCTGATGAGCGCGTTTGCCGAAAAGAAGGCCGGCACGGTCACGGCCACGTACATCGAAGGGACGTGCGTCCCGGTAATGCGCGGTCTCATCGATCTCGTCTGACTATCCGGTGCAGCTCCGCAATACCGGTTCTTGAGTCCCTGCCTCACGCCGCAAGGAAGCCGCGCAGCGTGCGGGTGGCGACGGTGAGCATGGCGAGATCGGGGGGCGCGGCAGCCTCGATCTCGCGCTCCAGGAGCTCGAGGCGGGCGAGATCGCGCGTGTGACGCTCGATCCACGCCTCGAAGTCGTGGCTCTCGGCCACCGCCTTGGCGGTGAGCTCTGCTTGCTGGGCGTAGAGATCCTCGATCACCGCGGCGATGGCGCGCTTCTGCCACGCCGTGCCGGCGTCGAGCTTGCGCGCGGCCACGCGCAAGCGCGTCGAGCCGGAAGCGTGATCCGATCGCGAAGAAGCGGCGGCCAAGTTCGACCACGTCCTGCTTAGTCGCCAGGCCCAGGCGCACGATGTCGACGGCCGAGACGAGGAAGTCGAGGCGCGCCGCTTGGAGCGCCGTTGCCGGCGGCACGCCATGGCTCTCCAGCGCCGCGGCGCGCCGGGCGAGCGCCGTCGCGGTGGGACTCCGGCATGATCCGGTCGATGCCGTCGGCAAGCGCTGCGATGCCGGCGCGGTAGTCGTGCGTCTCGGCGGCGATGTCGAGCGTGGGATTGCGCAGGAACCACGCGGTCGTGCGCTCGACGACGCGGCCGGCGGCCAGCAGCATCTCGTACTGCACCGCGGCCGGCACCACATTGTCGAGCGCGTTCGACCGCTTCCCAGAACGCGTCGAGATCGTAGATGCGGCGCACGATCATGTAGGCGCGCGTCACCTCGCCCGGGCCGCGCCCGGTGAGGTCGCCGAGCTCGCGGGCAAAAGCGATGCCGGCGCGGTTGACGAGATCGTTGGCGGCGACGGTGGCGACGATCTCGCGGCGCAGGCGGTGGGCGAGGATGCCGTCGCGGAAGCGCTCGACGAGGACGCGTGGGAAATAAGCGAAGAGATCGTCGGCGAGCTGCGGATCGTCGGGAAAATCCGTCTCCAGGAGATCATCGACGAGCGTCGTCTTGCCATAGGCCAGCAGTACGGCGAGCTCCGGCCGCGTCAGGCCCAGGCGCTGGGTCGCGCGCATGGCCAGCGTCTCGTCGTCGGGCAGTTCCTCGACTTCGCGGTCGAGGCGCTGCGCCCGCTCCAGCTCGCGCATCACCCGCACCTGGCGGTCGAAGCGCTGCACCCGCTCGTGCTCTTCGAGCGACAGCGCCAAGCCCTTGCAGGTAATTGTCGCGCAGCACCAGCGACGCCACCTCGTCGGTCATGGCGTGCAGCAGCTCGTTGCGCTGCTTCATGGTGAGATCGCCGGCAGCGACCGCGGCGTTCAAGAGGATCTTGATGTTGACCTCGTGGTCCGAGGTGTCGACCCCGGCCGAGTTGTCGATGGCGTCGGTATTGATGCGGCCTCCCTTGAGGGCGTACTCGATGCGGCCGCGCTGCGTCACGCCGAGATTGGCGCCCTCGCCGATGACGCGCGCGCGCACCGCGACGCCATCGATGCGCAACGCCGTCATTGGCGCGGTCGCCGACCTCGGCGTTGCTCTCATAGGCCGCCTTGATGAAGGTGCCGATGCCGCCGAACCACAGGAGATCGACCTCCGCCTTGAGGATCGCCTGGATCGAGCTCCATCGGCGTCAGGTGCTCGGCCGTCGATGCCGAGCCGGGCGCGGATTTCCGGCGACAGCGGCACCGATTTGAGGTCTGCGCGCGAACACGCCGCCGCCCTTGGAGATGAGCGTCTTGTCGTAGTCCGCCCAGGACGAGCGCGGCAGGTCGAAGAGGCGCTGGCGCTCCTTGAAGCTAAGGGCGGGATCGGGGTCGGGATCGAGGAAGATGTGGCGGTGGTCGAACGCGGCGAGCAGCCGAGTGTGGGTCGAGCGCAGCATGCCGTTGCCGAAGACGTCGCCCGACATGTCGCCGACGCCGACGCAGGTGAAGTCGTGCGCCTGGATGTCGCATGCCGAGCTCGCGGAAATGCCGCTTCACCGTCTCCCAGGCGCCGCGCGCGGTGATGCCGATCGCCTTGTGATCATAGCCCTCCGATCCGCCCGAGGCATAGGCGTCGCCGAGCCAGAACCCGTATTTCGACGGCGATGCCGTTGGCGATGTCGGAGAAGGTCGCGGTGCCCTTGTCGGCGGCGACGACGAGATAGGGATCGTCGCCGTCGTGGCGCACGATGTTCGCCGGCGTCACCACCTTGTCGCCGACGATGGTGTCGGTGATATCGAGCATGCCGCGCATCAGCGTGGTGTAGCAGTGGACGACTTCGGCCTGCAGCGCTTCGCGCTGCGCCGGCGGGCGCTTCACCACGAAGCCGCCCTTCGATCCGGTCGGCACGATCACCGCGTTCTTCACCATCTGCGCCTTCATCAGGCCCAGGATCTCGGTGCGGAAATCCTCCTTGCGGTCGGACCAGCGGATGCCGCCGCGCGCGACCTTGCCGCCGCGCAGATGCACGCCCTCCATGCGCGGGCTGAGCACGTAGATCTCGCATAGCGGGCGCGGCAGCGGGAAGAGCTCGATCGCGCGGCTTGCGAGCTTCACCGAGAGATAAGGCCGGCCGCAGGATGGTAGTTGGTGCGCAGCGAATGCAGCGCCGAGCGTGAGGAAGCTGCGGATGATGCGGTCCTCGTCGAGGCTCGTCACCGCGTCGAGATCGGCCTCGATCTCCTTGCCCATGCCTTCGCTGCGCCTGGCGCGCATCGCGGCGCGGCGGGGTCGAAGCGGCGCTCGAACAGGGCGCACGAGCTTGGCCGCGATCGCCGGGTGGTTGCGCGAGCGTGTCCTCCATATAGGCCTGGCTGAAGGCGCTGCCGGCCTGGCGCATCACCTTGGCATAGAGCCTGAGCACGATGACCTGGCGCCAGTCGAGCCCGGCCAGCAGGATGAGGCGGTTGAAGCCGTCGCTTTCCATCGCGCCCGCACCACACGCGCGCGAAGGCGTCCTCGAACCGCGCCTTGAGGCGGGCGACATCGACCGCGCCCCGCCGGCGACAGCAGGCTGAAATCCTGCATCCACACGGGCTCGGCGGCGTCGGCCGGCGTGATCGCGTAGGGCACCTCGGCGATCACCTTGAGCCCCATATGCTCGAGCATCGGCAGGATGTCGGAAAGCGCCACCGGTGCGCCGGCGCGATAGATCTTGAAACGCAGCTCCGTCGCTTGCGCCTCGAGCGGGCGGTGCAGCGTCATGCCCAGCGGCAGGCCGCGCGCCACTTCCTCGATGCTGCTCGATGTCGTAGACCGCGGCCGCGGCCGGGAAGCGCTCGCGGTATCCGCTCGGGAAGGCGGCGCCATAGCGGCGGAAGAGCGCAAGGCCGGCTTCTTCGCCGAGCGCCTGCACGAGCGCCTCGCTGAGCCGGTCGGCCCAGCTCCGCGCCGCCTCGGCGAGCTTGCGCTCGACCGCGGCGACATCGACCTCGGCCTGGGTCCCCGGCGGCGTGCGCAGGATGAAATGCACGCGCGCCAGCACGGACTCGTCGAGCTGCGTCGGAAAAGCTGTCGACGGTGGCGTTGTAGGCCTTCGCCAGGATCTCGGCGAAGCGCTGGCGCAACTCGGTGTTGTAGCGCTCGCGCGGCACATAGACGAAGGCCGAGACGAAACGCCCGAACGGATCGCGGCGCGCGAAGAGGGCGACGCGCTGGCGCTCCTGCAGCCCGAGGATGCCGAGCGCGATGTCGAGGAGCTCGTCCTCGGAGAACTGCGAACAGCTCGTCGCGCGGATAGGTGTCGAGAATGTGCGAGCAGCGCCTTGCCGTCATGGCTCGCGGGATCGAAGCCGGCGCGCGCCAGCGTGCGGCTGATCTTGCGCCGCAGCAGCGGAATGACGCGCGGGCTCCTGGCATAGGCGGTGGAGGTGAAGAGCCCGACGAACAGCCGCTCGCCCACGGGCCGGCCGTCGGGGCCGAAACGCTTCACCGCGACCGCATCCATGTGCACGGGCGGTGGACGTTGAGCCCGGCGGCTCGTCTTGCTGACGAGGACGGACGCGCGGCTCCATCAGGAAGGCGCGAACGTCGGGCGACAGCGCAGCGAAGTTGCGCAGCCCGTCGAACACCGGATAGGCGTCCGTCGCGCAGGATGCCGAGCCCGCTGCCGGGCGACGATGTCGGCGCCGCCGCCGTTGGTGCTGCTGCCGAAGCGGTACTCGCGGTAGCCGAGAAAGGTGAAATTGTCGTCGCCGAGCCAGGCGAGGAAATCGAGGGTCTCGCTCATCTCCTCGGTGCTGACCGACGGCGGCGCCGGCGGCAAGCTCGCGCCGGATGGTCTCGGCCAAGCCGCGCATCTTGCGCCAGTCCGCGACCGCGGCGCGCACCTCCGCCAGCACCAGCTCCAGGCGCGCGGCCAGGGAAGCCAGCCGCTGCCGGTTCGCTGATGCTCGCTGATCTCGACATGCATCACCGACTCGCGCACGGTGCCGGGCGCGCCGGGCTCGGCCAAGGCTTCGAGCGTGCCGTGGCGCTGCGCGAGACGTGGAGGATCGGGTGGATGACGAGATGCACGCCGACCCCCTCGCCGTTGACGGCGGCGGTCACGCAATCGACCAGGAACGGCATGTCGTCGTTGACGATCTCGATGACGGTGCCAGGCGCGCGCCAGCCGTCCAGTTCCAGGCGCGGGTTGATGATGCGGAGTTTGGCGTGGCCGGGGGTGCGGTCCTGCGCGAACTGCCACAGCGACAGGGCGGCGCCATAGAGGTCCTCGGCCCGGCGGTCGAGCACGTCGGCGGGCGGCACGTTGCCATAGAACTGCTGGAGGAAGCGCTGCACCGGCCGGCGCGCGGGGGGCCCGAGTCGCGCGGCGGCAAGGGCGCCGGCGGCCGCGACGGCCTCGATTTTTTGCTGTTCGGTTCGTAGCGGACATTGCCCGATCTCCCCCAAATTCATGGCCGCATCGCTGAATTTGCATTTCCCGTTCCGGTGTCCAACTGTTAACGGGAACTGCCGGTCGCAGGCCAGGGGGTCATTCTACGATCGGCGATATGAAAAAGGGATGACGGCAATTTGATCCGGAAGCTCGAGCCGGCCGGGGCCAGCCTGCGCCGCAGCGATCACGCACCGCACTTTGGCCCGGAACGCGAGGCGGCGCTCTTTTTGTCGCGCTGGATCAAGGCGCCGCACCTTATCGGCGCGCTCGCGCCATCGAGCCGGGGGCTGGCCCGCGCCATGGCGGAGCAGATCGACGTGGCCGAGGACGGCGTGGTGGTCGAGCTGGGCGGCGGTACCGGCAGTATCACCCGGGCCCTCTTGGAGCGCGGACTGGCGCCCGGGCGACTCGTCGTGGTCGAGCGCGACCGCACGCTCGCAGCCCTGCTCAGATCGCGTTTTCCCGGGGTCAAAGTGATCCGCGGCGATGCCGCCGAGCTGGGGGCGCTCCTGGCGCCGTTGGAGATCGACTGCGTCGCAGCGGTGGTGTCCAGCCTGCCGCTTCTGTCCCTGCCGAAGCGGGCGCGGCGATCGATCGTGGCGGCGAGCGTTGGCCTCCTCGGCGAGCACCGCCCGTTCGTGCAGTACACCTATGGGGTGGCCTCGCCGGTGGCCGCGGCCGAGTTCGGGCTGATGGCCGAGGTGGCGCAGCGCGTGTGGCGCAACTTCCCGCCGGCGGTGGTGTGGCGCTTCCGCCGCCTCGCGGCACCGGCGCGCCGCGTCGCCTGAGGTCCGTCTCCTGGGTCCGCCGCCGACCAGTCAGGCCGTCAGCACTTCCAGCACGTGGCCGTTGGGATCGCGGAAATAGAAGCCGCTGCCGCCGCGGCGGTGGTTGACCGCCATGTCCTCGAGCGCACCCGGGCCGCTGCCATAGACGACGCCGTCTTCCTTGACGCGCGCGAAGATCGCGTCGAACTCGGCCGGGCTTACCTTGAAGGCATAGTGGTGGTGCTCGAAGCCGGTATCGGTGTCGAAATCGAGCGTCAGAGTGTCGTTGACGCGGACAGGGGCGAAGTGGGACATCGGGCCGGCATAGCTGAGGCCGAAGATGCGGGCAAAAAACCGCGCCGATTCCTCCTTGTCGCGGGCCGGGACGATGGTGTGGTCGAGCATGATCGCCATAGGCGCCTCCTGAGCTGGAAGCATTATAGATGGTGCGTCCGGGCCCGGCAAAAACGCCGTTAACCCGGTGTTAGCGGCGCTTGGGTTAACCGTGGCTCCATGGACAAGACCGCGCGCCTCGGCGAGGTCGTCGGGCACCTCACGGCGCCCGAGGCGGTCGCACTTGCCCATGCGGTAGAGCTGGGGCGTCTGCGCGGCAAGCAGGAGCTGCCGACGGACCTGGTGCTGGCGGCGCTGCGGCCGAGGCTGCGGGAAGCGCGGCCGCCGCGCGTGCCGACCCTGCGCCGCCTGGTCACCGCTGCGTTCGAACATTTCCTCGTCGACGGCGAGGACGACCCGCGGGTGCCGGGGCGCATTGCACGCGCGTCGATCGCCCCGTGGTGGCAAGCGCTGAGCGAGATTGCCGGGGCGGAGCTGCGGCCGCTCGAGGAGGCCCTGGTCGCACTCTATGCCGACGACGTGCCGGTCGTTGCCGACGACCTCGCGCTGCGGGCGCAGGTGGCCGCGGCGGGCTGGACCAGGACGCTCGTCGAGGAACTGGCGCACTCGCGCGCCGGCACCGCCCTGCGCAAGCTCTTTCCCCGTCCTGGCCTCATAGCGGACGTCAAGGCGATGGCGATGCTGCTGCCTTTCGCCGAAATTTTCGGTGCGGCCTTCGCCGACATCGAACGGGTGCTGACGATGGTCGGCAAGCTCGATGGGCGCCAGATCGTCGATCTCGTGCCCGAAGCCGTCACGATGGCCAAGCAGCATTATCTCGCGATTTCCGAAGTTCACGGCATGGATAGCGTCTATCTGGCCTTGGCGCTGCTCAACCGCCTGCGCTATCCGTGGCAGATCCTGCGCCTGGGCCGGGCGCTGTCGTGGAAGCCCAACGATTCGCTGCTGCGCGACACCGAGTTCGCCGCGGTGGGCGAGCGGCTCATCCTCGGCCTGACCCGCAGCGCTCAGAACATCGCGCGCCTGGCCGAGCTGCGCGAGGAGGCGCTCGATCTGGCGCCCGATCGCCGATACCATCGCTGCCTACATGGAGGATGCGGAGGGGCTGCTCGGCGAGTTCGGCTTCCGCCGCGACAGCGCCTGGGGCGAGGCCATATTGCAGACGCGCGTGGTCATTGCCGATGCGCTCAGCCGCGAGTTCCTGGCGCATGTCGGCGACCAGATGCTGGCGCAGATCCTGCCGGTCGCGCGCCGCAGCGGCGTGCCGCGCGGGTTCTCGCCCGACGCGGATTTGCGCGCGCCGCCGCCCGCGGCGTCGGTGGCGGGCACGGTGGCAGCGGCGCGGTTCCTCATGCTGCTGCTACAGCGCGGGTCGCGCCATGGTTTCGGCCAGCCCGTGCGCGAGGTCATCGACACGCTCGGCATCGAGATCGACCGCCGTGCCGCAGCCCTGCTCGATGCCTCGCGCGTGGAGCCGGACCATCCGGTGATCGAGGCGCAGATCGCCGCCGCAGTCCAGGTCCTCGACGTGCTCTTCGACGACGGGCGCGGCACCACCCTCAATCGCCGCCTGGGCCTCGCCCGCAGCGCTACCCCCTGACCCGCGGAGCTGCCCCGTCGGCCCGCGGCTTGACAGGGACGACGGCCCGACCAATTCTCACCCAAGTGCCCGGTGCGCGGGTGCGCAGGAGACCAGCCATGGCAGCCGACCAGATGCATTCGACCGTCAACCGCGAGGCCGAGAAGGGCCGGGAGGAATTCTATCAGCGCGCCGGCGGCCAGAACCTGGCGCCGCTGTGGCGCGTGCTGGGCGGCCTGGTGACGGACGAGCCGGTGGCGAAGTGCGCCCCGGCGATGTGGCGCTATGCCGAGGTGCGGCCCTACCTGATGGAGGCGTGCAAGATCATCTCCACCGAGGAGGCCGAGCGCCGCGTCATGGTGCTGGAGAACCCCGGCGCTGCCCGGCCAGTCGCGCATCACGCACAGCCTCTTCGGCGGCCTGCAGATCATCCTGCCCGGCGAGATCGCGCCGGCGCACCGCCATGCCGCGGCGGCGCTGCGCTTCATCCTCGAAGGCCACAACGCCTATACCGCCGTCGCCGGCGAGCGCACGATGATGGAGCCCGGCGATTTCGTCATCACCCCGTCGATGACGTGGCACGACCACGGCAACGAGGGCGACGGGCCGATGGTGTGGCTCGACGGGCTCGACATGCACATCGTCAACCTGATGGATGCGAGCTTCCGCGACGAATATCCCGACCATGTCCATCCGGTGACGCGGCCGGAAAACGCCGCCGATGCCGAGGCGGCGAGCAACCTCCTGCCCGACGGCGAGACCTACAAGAGCCAGACCTCGCCGATCTTCAACTACCGCTATTCGCGCACGCGCGAGGCGCTGGAGCGCCTGCGCAAGTTCCGCGCGCCCGACCCCTATCACGGCCACAAGATGAAATACATCAACCCCGTGACCGGCGGCTGGGCGATGCCGACGATCTCGACCTGGATGTCGCTGCTGCCCAAGGGCTTCAAGACCGCGCCCTACCGCGCCACCGACAGCACCGTCTTCGTCTGCGTCGAAGGCCACGGCCGCAGCACCATCGGCGACACCACGTTCGAGTGGGGGCCGCGCGACATCTTCGTCGCGCCGAGCTGGAAGTTCCGCGAGCACGAAGCGAGCGCGGACGCGACCCTCTTCGCCTATTCCGACCGCGTCGTGCAGGAGAAACTCGACTTCTTCCGCGAGCAGCGCGGCAACGCCTGAGCCTCGCCCGACCGCGCCTACCGCGCCGCGACCGGAGCCGGGCACATCCGGCGGCGCGGCCGCCGTGCGGCGTGCGCTGCCCATCGCTGCCCATGGAATCAGCGCGCCGGCGCGCAGTTTTGGCCTAAGCGGTTGATCCCGCTTGATTCCGGCCGAATGGGCCGGAGCCGCCTGCCATTCCGGATCGCCGTTCCGGCAGAAAAAATCACTTTCGCGGGCACCGGCGGAGCGTGCGCGCGCGGACCGGCCGGCGGCGGCCGGGGTGGCGTGCGGCACGGCCGCGCAGAATGACATGGGCACCTCCCGTTAAGGTAGAACGCATATTTACGGTATTTACCGGAATTATCACTTTTACAAATGGTACACTATAGGTTGTGTCGTAAGCGCTGTTTAGGGGCCCTTGTGGCGGTCGTGAGGCGTCTGAGATAGGACGGCCTTAAGAGCGCACTTAAGGACGTCCTGAACATGAGGGCCGAGGTTCTAACAGGTCCCGAACGGCGGCGGCGTTGGAGCGCTGAGGAAAAGGCTGGCATTGTTGCAGAGGCGATGCTGCCGGGCGCGAAGGTGAGCGAGATCGCGCGACGGCATGGGATAAGCCGTGGGCTTCTGTACACGTGGCGCCGTGAATTTGGGCAACAGGCGGCAGCCTCGACTTTGCCAGAGCTGGTACCGGTCGTGATGGCCAATGCCGGTGGCGAGACCCTGCCGTCAGCACGCGAGCGGCAGAGTGCCGCATCAAAGCCGGCAGGGACAATCGAGATTACATTGCCGAGCGGGGTTCGCCTGACGGTGCGCGGCCGTGTCGAGGAGCGTGCGCTGCGTGCCGTTCTCGGTGCCTTGAGGTCGGCGTGATCGCGATTCCGGGCGGGGTCCGGGTGTTGATCGCGACGAAGCCTGTCGATTTCCGCAAGGGGATGGATGGCCTGGTCGCGGTGGTGAAGGAGCACCTTGGGGCCGATCCGTTTTCCGGGGCGATTTACGTGTTTCGCGCCAAACGCGCCGACCGAGTGAAGTTGATCGTGTGGGATGGGACCGGGCTTTGCCTGTTCGCCAAGCGGCTCGAGCAGGGGACATTCCGCTGGCCGAGGATCGAGGACGGCACGATGCGTCTGACGCCGTCGCAGCTCTCGGCTTTGATCGAGGGGCTCGATTGGACGCGGGTCAGAGAGATCGAAGTGCGCATTCCACAAGCGACGCAGTAGCCTGCGACACGATGACTTACGTCGATGCGGCATGAAGGTTTGGCGTTCCGTCGCCGTTGCGGTACACCGAACGACGTGTCGCTCGACGACGACAATCTCCCGACCGATCCAGAAGCGCTGCGGGCGCTGCTCATCGCCGAGCGCGCCCAGCATGCCGCAGAGATGGCCCAGGTTGGGAGCGAGCGCGATCGGTTGCGGGCGATCATCATCGCGTTGCAACGCCACCGTTTTGGGCGCCGCTCGGAGCGGCTCGATCCCGATCAGCTGGCGTTGGCACTCGAGGATCTCGAGCAGAGCCTTGCCGCTGCCGAGGCCCAGGAAGAGCGCGCGGCGCCGCAAGAGCAGAGCCGGCTGCTTCGCCGACGTAAGATCAACCGCGGGGCACTGCCAGCGCATCTGCCGCGCATCGACGTGGTGGTCGACGTCGCCGATCGAACCTGTCCGTGCTGCGCGGGCGCGCTGCACCGGATCGGCGAGGACGTTGCCGAGCGGCTGGATGTGATCCCGCTCCAGTTCCGCGTGTTGGTGATCCGCCGGCCTAAATACGCCTGTCGGACCTGCCCCGGCACTGTGGTGCAGGCGCCGGCTCCGCCGCGGCTGATCGAGGGCGGCCTGCCAACCGAGGCGTTGGTCGCGCACGTCATCGTCGCCAAGTATGCCGATCACTGTCCGCTCTACCGCCAGGCCCAGATTTACGCCCGCCAGGGAATCGATCTCGATCGCTCGACCCTGGCGGATTGGACCGGTCGCGGCGCTTGGTGGTTGCGCCCGTTGCACGCCCGGCTTCTCGACGATCTACGCGCTTCCCCCAAGCTGTTTGCCGACGAGACGACGGCGCCGGTGCTCGATCCCGGCCGCGGACGCACCAAGACCGGCCAGCTTTGGGCCTACGCTCGTGACGACCGACCTTGGGGCGGGCCCGCGCCGCCCGCGGTCGCCTATGTCTACGCGCCGGACCGCAAGGCCGCGCGTCCGGCCGCCCATCTCGAGGGCTTTCGCGGCGTCCTACAGGTCGACGGTTACGCCGGCTATCGCGCTCTCGCCGAAAGCGGTCAGGTGCAACTGGCTTTCTGCTGGAGCCACGTCCGCCGGCCTTTCTACGAGATCGCTGCCAGCGGAGATGCGCCGATCGCCACCGAGGCGCTCAAGCGCATAGCCGAGCTCTACGCCATCGAGGCCGAGATTCGCGGCCGGTCGGCAGATAAGCGCCGCATCGTCCGACAGGGCAGGACAAGACCGCTCGTCGAAGCCCTGAAGACATGGATGGAGGGGAAGCTCGGCGTCGTCTCCCAAAAGGGCAAAATCGCAGCGGCGTTCCGCTACGCCTTGTCGCGTTGGGTTGGATTATCCCGCTTCCTCGATGACGGCCACATCGAGATCGACTCCAACGTCGTCGAACGTGCAATTCGTCCGCTCGCCTTAAATCGAAAGAATGCGTTGTTCGCGGGTTCAGACGGCGGCGGCGAGCATTGGGCGATTCACGCCTCGCTCATCGAGACCTGCAAACTCAACGGCGTCGATCCCCAAGCCTATCTCGCCGACATCTTCGCGCGCCTCGTCGAAGGTCACCCGATCAATCGCATCGACGAACTACTTCCGTGGAACTGGGCCGCCGCTCGCCAAGCCCGAAGGGCCGCGTAACATCGCTTACGTTGTGTCGGCGTCTAAGCAGCTGAATTTCCGGCGTTCCTGCCTCTATTGTCACCATATTACAAAGGGAGATTTTTGCGTGCAGATGCGCTTAGAATGTCCAAATGGACCGGGACTGTAAGGATTTTGTCAGCATTACTCCGGCTATGATCAGCGCCGGAGCACGTGCTTTGTTTTATGTGGACCTAAAGTAGTGTCTCTTATATAGCTTTACACATAGTCTCTGTTTTGTTTCGCTTGGTTGTCCTACAAGAGAGTCAGCCATGCGTTGTTTCTACCGTGCTACATGCAGATTTAACGCAATAACTTGAGCGGCGTCTCAAGGCGAGAACGGCTGCGTTTCGGGAACGCCAGCGTGCGCAGATTGTGTTGCTGGCAGCGCACTGTTTTAAGCAGGACAAGATCGCGGAAGAGGTCGGCGTTTCGCGTGTTACTGTCAATCACTGTTGTCATCGCTTTAACGCCGAAGCCTTGAGTGGCTTGATGACTCGCCTTTGCGTTGTCTCAACCTTTGTTATCCGCCTAGAACTTCGTCTCTTTTTTATAAGTCTGCCAACCTCTCAATCACCTTTTCTCTTAGTTGTCTATCTATTCTAAGTCTCATATCTTCCAATCAACTTTTCATCTTCTTTTTTCGCGAAGATATCAAGCCTCATCTGACCCGCAACATTCAATTCTCGCTGATCCCAACTTTTCGAGCCAAGTTCTGGGATGTCATCGGCCTCTATCTCAATCCGCCGGACAAGGCGCTCGTGCTCTGCTGCGACGAGAAGAGCCAGTGCCAGGCGCTGGAGCGCACACAGCCGGACTTGCCACTCGGCATCGGCCATATCCGCACTCGCACCCACGATTATATCCGTCACGCACGCTCACTCTGTTCGCCGCTCTGAACTATCTCGACGAAAGTTCCTCATCTCTATCTCTAAGCACCATCGCCATCTCGAATGGCTCGCCTTCTTGCACAGAATCCATCGCAACCCCATGGCTCTGTCTATTCACCTCATCGTCGACAATTACTCCACCCACAAACATCCGATCGTCCGCGCTTGCTACAATCCCCGCTTTCACATCCACTTTACGCCACCTCTCCTCCTGATGTGTCCGCTTCTTCTCTTCCTTTTCGCGTCAAGCAGCTCAATTTCCGGCGTTCCTGCCTCTATTGTCACCATATTACAAAGGGAGATTTTTGCGTGCAGATGCGCTTAGAATGTCCAAATGGACCGGGACTGTAAGGATTCTGTCAGCATTACTCCGGCTATGATCAGCGCCGGAGCACGTGCTTTGTTTTATGTGGACCTAGACGCGGACCTGTCTGACGAAATTGCTCGGGACGTTTATGAGGCGATGGAGAAAGCGCGGCTTGAAGAGTCTTGCGCATCTGTTTCATTGAAAGCTGAGCAGTCCTAAAGCGTTTGCGGATGGCGGATATTTTTGCGCGAGTGACAATTTCACCAGTAGGCAGGAACGCACGACTTGTCTTCTTGCCGTCGCGTGTTCTACTCCCGCTTGTTCGAGTCACAAGCCAATGTGTTGCAACCTTGCCCCAAAGGGCATGTGCATATTTATCGCGTTCGCTCTTTAGCGCTTCAGCATCATGGCCAAACTTTTCCAATTTATCGGCCATCGGCAGATTAAGCGCCTGTGCCAAACTAGCCGCGATTGTCGTGCGTGTTCTCATGTTCATGCCAGTTACAACTATGCGGGCACGCTTTATGTCTGTTTCGAGGAGCATGCGAATCATCTCCTCAAACTGCCATTCAAAGTATGAGTATTCTACCACGATGCGCCCAATTGCCGTTGCGAGCCATGGCGGAAGGTCGGTGCGATGAGTAAGCCAAAGCGTTGGCATAGTTCCTCACTTCTTTCGGGAGCATTTCAGAAGCTACGTCGCGGAGTTGGCTTTTCGATTCTTTGGTTCACTGAATACGCGGTTGAACAGAGGCGACGCGAGCGCTTACGTGCATGGGGGTTGGAGCCAGAAGGAGGCTTCAAGGAATGGTCTTAGCTATCAGCGCTAATGGCCTTAGGAGATCACCTACTTCAATGGCAACATTGCCGTCGATTTCATCTGCCGACTTGTTTTGCACGCGATTCATAGCCGCGAGCAGAACGGTTACGCTTCCTTGTAGTTCTGAAATTAGATGGTCTGGAAAGGTCGCTTGAGCAAAGCGATCTTTAAGCGCCAAGAGCATGATCAGTCTTAGTGCCCGGACCTCCGTTCTAAGGGCAAGCAGTTCGTCTGGCATAGTTTTCGCTCCTAGGTTCCTTGACAGTCCCTAGGATAGCGAGAGGCGGGGCCGGGTGCGAATTTGGCCCCGCCGTGCTAAACTCATGCGTATGAATACTGGCCTCGGCATCGTGATCGGCGCGGCATTAATCGCAGCGTCGATTGCTATTTCCCAGCGATATGCAATCTCCGCTCATTCATGCACGACCGCCGCTGCTCAATGTTCATACGATTGGCGAATTGATCAATGGACCGGGAAGATGACGTTTTGCGAATACAGTTCCGCGAGCCCGTCGCAAATGGGACTTACTTGTGCCGCTGTACCAGCGCCGGGCGGTGGATCGCTATGACTCTGCGCACCGAAAAACGATGAGCAATATAGCGATGAGGAAGCCGCGCGGCGGACGGAGGAACTGATTCGCCACTCATTCGCGATGCCCCATAAGCCCCTCAAGCAGATCGTGGGGACAACGCCGCGCGCGAAAGCGATGGCCCGCCGCAAGGCCGCTAAAGGTTCTCCAAAATCGAAATGATGCGGCGCAAGCGTGCTAAGTCACGCTCGCTCTTGGGGCCGACTAGTCCGCCGATAGGTTAGGCGCTTTCCCTCGCCGCCCTTGATCGCTTGAGCGGTGCGGTCGGTATCGTCCATCGTGCGGCGATCCCAACGGAACGATACTTCATCGCAATAACGGCTTAGGTGCTCGCGCGAGACATGGTGGAAGCTGCCAACGATTGAGCGCTTCAACAGGGCGTTCCAGCTTTCGGCCGTGTTGCTATGCACGCCGTCACGAGCAAATTCTTGGTGTCCGTGATCAACCGATGAATGCTGCAAGTTCAAGGTGGGAAGCTCGTATTCGATGCTCTGATACGCCTTGTGCTGGTCACTGTGAATATGCGTTCCCTTTTCGATGGACACGGCGATGTTGCGCTTGATCGCGCCATCAAGGGGCCATCCCATTACCTTCGCTCGCGCTCGCCCGTCGCGCTCCACAAGAATGGCAACGGGTGTCTTGCGGTCTTTCTTCGTCTTTTGTCCGTCAGTGCCCTTGCGCGGCTTGCCACCAACGTAGGTTTCGTCCGCTTCTACGATCTTGCCGGCGCCGCCGAGCTTACCGCCCGTCGCGTCGCGCATCGCCTCGCGGATACGATGGCAGAGAAACCAGGCCGTCTTGTAGCTGAGTAAGCGTCGTCCTCAAGCCACGTTTCTGAGCTCGGGCTTTGGGGCGTATGCCCAGGGTAGGAGTTCGTCGACGCGGTTTTGCGGATGGCCATTGACGATGCGCGTGATGACGTCGGCGAGATAACGTTGGGTTTCGACGCGGTTGAGCTTACAGGTTTCGACCAGCGAGGCGATGGTGGCCCAATGGTCCGCGCCGTTGTCGGAACCGGCGAAGAGTGCGTTCTTACGGGTCAGAGCCAAAGGCCTGATTGCGCGCTCGACGACATTGTTGTCGATTTCGACACGACCGTCGTCGAGGAACAGGCACAACCCATTCCATCGCGAGAGAGCATAGCGGATCGCCTCGGCGAGCTTGGTCTTCTGGCTGATCAACGCGAGCTTCTCGCGCAGCCAAGGCTCGAATGCCGCGACCAGAGGCCGGCTGTGCTGTTGGCGGAAGGCGCAGCGGTCCTCGGCAGTTTGGCCGCGAATGTCACTCTCGATTTGATAGATCGCGGCGATGCGCGCCAGCGCTTCGGTAGCGATCGGCGCCGGACCCGATTGGGCGAGCTCGTAGAAACGGCGACGCACGTGGCTCCAGCAGAAGGCCAGCTGTACCGCATTCCGCCGGGCCAGCACCTTGTAGCCGCCATAGCCGTCGACCTGCAGCACGCCGCTAAAGCCGGCAAGATGGGCGATCGGCCGCTCGGCCTTGCGGTCGGGCGCATAGAGGTAGACCACTCCCGGCGGATCGCTACCGCCCCATGGTCGATCGTCCCGTACATAGGCGAAGAGCTGTCCGGTCTTGGTGCGCCCGCGTCCGGGATCGAGCACCGGCGCGGTCGTTTCGTCGGCAAAGAGCCTGGGGGACGACTTCAATCGATCGAACAGACGTTCCTGAATTGGCCGTAAGAGGAAGGCCGCGCGTCCGACCCAATCAGCCAGGGTCGAGCGATCCAGATCGACGCCCTGACGACCGTAGATTTGCGCCTGGCGATAAAGCGGGAGATGATCGGCGAACTTGGAGACGAGGACCTGGGCCACCGTCGCTTCGGTGGGCAGGCCACCGTCGATCAGCCGCGCCGGTGCCGGTGCCTGGATCATGATGTCCTGGCAGACGCGACAGCCATACTTCGGACGCCGCACCACAAGCACCCGGAACTGGGCTGGTATGATGTCGAGGCGTTCGGCGACGTCCTCGCCGATGCGATGCAGCATCCCCGAGCAGCACGGGCATATCGTGCTCGCCACGTCGACCACCGTCTCGATCCGCGGCAGATGGGCCGGCAGCGCGCCGCGGTTGGCGCGGCGCTTGGCAACGCGCGCTTTCCGCTCGGCCAGAATCTTCTCCTCGCTCTCGGCGTGACCCGCGGCTTCGACCTGTTCCGCCTCTTCGAGAGCGAGTTGCAACTGATCCTCGGGCAGGCTTTCGGCACGCCGTCCGAAGCGGTGTCGCTGCAGCTCCTTGATGATCTGGCGCAACCGATCGCTCTCGGCGCGCTCGGCCAGCAACATCGCTTTGAGCTGGTCGGCATCGTCCGGCAGGGCTTCGCTGGGCTTCGTCACACAGCGATGGAATCATAATCGCCGAGAACTTGCGACCATTTTAACGACGATTGCGAGCGCTCTCTTCGATCAGCTCGGCGCCACCGGTACGACGGTCCGCTCCGGCTCATGAACGCGCCGCCAATCGAGGCCTTCGAACAAGGCCGAGAACTGGGCTGCGCTCAGTCGCATCACCCCATCCTGAATCTTCGGCCAGCGGAACTCGCTGCCCTCCAGTCGCTTCGCGACCAGCACCACGCCGGTGCCGTCCCAGAAGACCAACTTGATCCGGTCCGTCCGCTTCGCACGGAACACGTAGATCACGCCAGAGAACGGATCGTCGTGGATCACCTCCCGCACCAGCGCGGCCAGACCTTCGGCGCCTTTGCGGAAGTCCACCGGCTTTGTCGCCACCATCACCCGGACCGCGCCGCTCGGGCCGATCACGACCTCACCTTCAACGCACGGATGACGGCAGCCACGGTCGACGCTTGTGCGCCGGGGCCAATCCGAACGACCACGCCATCGATCTCGAGCTCGATCGATGGCGCCGCCGCCGATCGCCTTCGGCGAGAGGGCTTCGTTACCGCTGGCGCGGGAACCTCCGCGACCGCCGGAACGAACGCCGGCCTTTCAGGTGTGCGCGTCCCGCGCGCCAGTCGACGCCAGGTGAAGAGTTGCTGCGGCGTCAGCCCGTGCCGGCGCGCTACGGAGCAAACAGTCTCGCCATCGACATAGCTCTCGGCGATGATCGTCGCCTTCTCTTCCGCCGACCAGTTCCGACGCCGTCCCGCGCCCGTGAACACCTCGATGCGCCGCACCGGCTCCGGCATATGTTTAGGCTCTGAAATCGACATGTGTCGGAACCCCCAACCGGCTCCGAGCATCAACCCTCAAGCGTCAAATCAAAAGGTGGCGGGCGAACAGCGCTTACGTAGCTGACGCCAATCGTGCGATGGAGTTGATGCGCGGAGATGCCTTTCTTGGCCCCGCCCATCAAACGGAAAGCAATGGCCCATTTCGCCAGAGGAAGATGGCTGCTCTCCATGACGCTGCCAGTCATAACCGTAAATTGCCCGTGGCAGTCCTGGCACTCGCGCAATCCCTCGCGGACCTTGCGCATCACGTTCGCGGCGATGGAGTAGAGGCGCGTGGTATCTGCATTTCCACAATGGGGGCAAACCGGCCCGTTCGGCCAGCGGATGCCCTCAAAATACGTACGCGCGGCGGCTTCATCGCTAAAAGGGGGGTCGGTGAGGTCTAAGGTCATGTGCGGGCGTCCTTATCTGCCCGCCATTCTACCTATAGACGACCATTTGTCAAGGTGATAATTCCGGTATTTACGTTCGATCGTCAAGGGAGTTATGCACTTGACATACCATGATACTGCCTTTAGTAAAGCGCCTGGCGGTGCGAACGTCGAATGTGTTTCCCACGCGATGATTGCGGCGGGGGAGAGTGCCCTTGAGGCTGGGCTTGGGCATTTTGCGTATGCACAGATTGTGAGGGAGATTTATACCGCCATGCGGGCTTGCGCATTGGCGGAAATCTTCTCGCCCAGCCCTTAGGAACGCCGCGAACGTGCCCGTGGATCATAAGCCTAAAAAATAGGGATTTATATACCTGCTTGACCCAACCCTAGATGTAGGGTAATCTCTCCGCACAATCGGGGTGCGGACATGATCAAGCAATTTGCCAGCCTTCAC
Organism: uncultured Alphaproteobacteria bacterium; assembly: GCA_963832575.1. Taxonomy (GTDB): domain Bacteria; phylum Pseudomonadota; class Alphaproteobacteria; order ATCC43930; family CGMCC-115725; genus DATJLY01. Next base: position 662,433 of record CAWHUT010000002.1, on the reverse strand, counting down.
GAAATGGTCGCGGCCTTCCCGGACGAGCAGTCCTGCATCGATCACCTTCGCTCTATCCGCTGGAAAGATGGCGCCTTCTGCCCCCATTGCGGCTCGACGAAGGTCTATCACTTCTTGGACAACCGGACCCACAAGTGCGGCGACTGCCGGGCGCGCTTCTCGATCAAGGTCGGGACCATCTTCGAGGATACCAAGATCGGCCTGCACAAGTGGTTCATGGCGATCTACCTGATCACGTCGCACAAGAAGGGCATCGCCAGCACCCAACTTGCCAAGGATATCGCGGTCACGCAAAAGACCGCTTGGTTCATGCTCCACCGCCTGCGGCACGCCGCCGAAACGAAGTCGTTCAAGGCACCGCTCAAGGATATGGTCGAGGCTGACGAGACCTACATCGGCGGCAAAGAGAAGAACAAGCACTCCAGCAAGCGCGCGGCCGGGAGCCAGGGCGGAGCGAACAAGGCTGTCGTTTTCGGGATGCTTGAGCGGGGCGGCGATCTCCGCGCCCATAAGGTGAGCGACCGCCGGGCTGCGACCGTCCAGGGTGAGATTGCCCAGCATGTCGCGCCGGGCGCCAACATCATGACCGACGATCACGGCGGCTATACCGGCCTGGAGGGCCGCTACCACCACCACACGGTCAACCATTCGGCCGGCGAGTATGTGAAGCACTATTTCATCCACACGAACGGCCTGGAGGGCGCATGGAGCCTCTTCAAGCGGCAGGTGTACGGGATTCATCATTGGATCAGCGCTAAGCACCTCGACCGCTATCTCGGCGAGTTCACTTTCCGCTACAATCGCCGGCAGGCTGGCGAGGGCGAGCGTATGAACGACTTTCTTGGCCGCGCGGCTGGCCGGCTCACCTATAAGGCGCTGATCGCATGAGCGAGAAAGACGGCTACGATAAGAAGTTCGGCCTAGACATCCCCTTTGAAGAAGCCCTTGCCCGATTTAGCAAGGTTACGAAGGAGGAATTAGAAGCGGCAGCAGCGGATGGCGATTTGCCTTCCACGATACCGGAAGGAGAAACCGCGCTTGTGCCCTTCAAGGGCGTCACCGTCCGCAAGGTCTTTCACGAGAGCGAATGGTGGTTCTCCATTATCGACGTGGTCGAGGCTCTTACTACGTCGAGCAATCCGGCTCGATATTGGTCCGATTTAAAGCGCCAAATGACTGATAAGGAGGGATTTTCTGAGCTTTACGATGAAATCGTAAAGCTGAAAATGCCCGCGGCTGATGGCAAGCTGCACCCAACCGATGCCGCGAACCCTGAGACGATCTTTCGGATAATCCAGTCTATCCCATCGCCTCGGGCAGAGGCGTTCAAGCGCTGGCTAGCGCGCATCGCCTATGAGCGCATCCAGGAGGTTCAGAACCCTGAGATCGCGATCAAGCGGGCAATCATGGAGTATCAACTCCAGGGCCGCACAATGGATTGGATCGAGCAGCGCATCCGCTCGATCATGGTTCGCAAGGAGCTGACCTCAGAGTGGAAAAGGCGCGGGGTAGATGAGACGCATGAGTTCGCGATTCTGACGAACGTGCTGTCGACGCGGACGTTCGGCCTTGGTGTTGCCGAGCATAAGTCCGCCAAACAACTCGCCCGCAGCCACAATCTCCGCGACCACATGACGGACCTGGAGTTGATCTTCACGATGTTGGGTGAGAAATCGACCAAGGAGATTGCTCAGATACGAGACTCACAGGGCTTCGTCCAGAATAAGGAAGCCGCGAGGGTGGGTGGTGATATCGCTGGCACTGCTCGGCGCAGTCTGGAGAAAGAGACAGGCAGGTCAGTAATATCCAAAACCAATTTTCTGCCTCAAAAGACGAAAAAAATTCCCGGCGTTTAGCGCTGCCGCGATGGCTCCCAACGCCCTCTACTACGGCGATAACCTCGCCGTGCTCCGGGAGAGCATCGCGACCGAAAGCGTCGATCTCGTCTATCTCGATCCTCCGTTCAATTCCAATGCGTCCTATAACGTCCTGTTCAAAGCAACGGGCGGCGACCGCTCGCAGGCTCAGATTGAGGCATTCGAGGACACGTGGCACTGGAACGAATTTGCCGAGATGGCCTTCGATGACGTGATGCAAGGCCCCCATTCAGACGCCGCGATATTGCTCCGGGCGATGCGCTCCGCTCTCGGCGAGAATGACATGATGGCCTACCTCGCCATGATGGCTGTGAGGCTGATCGAACTGCATCGCGTCCTCAAGCCGACCGGATCGATTTACCTGCATTGCGACCCGACCGCGAGCCACTATCTCAAGATCCTTCTGGACGGAATTTTTGGCGCCCCGAACTTCCGGAATGAAATCACATGGAAGCGCCGGGTTGGGTTTAGTAGCGCTGTGCATGAGTTAAGAAAATTTGGCGTATGCACAGACATTCTCCTTTTTTTCGCCAAGAGCGAGGAGACGAGATTCAGCCCCCAATACAACCGTGAAGATCCTGAGTACCAGCGCTACATCGATGAGCGCTTCACGTCCGTTGACGAGAACGGCAGGCGCTTTCAAGCTACCAGCTTGGTGAACCCGGCTCCGCGCCCGAACCTTCGGTACGAGTATAAAGGATACCAGCCCCCACCCAATGGCTGGATGATCTCTCATGAGAAGATGGAGGAATGGGACAACGAGGGGAAAATCTACTTCCCAAAAGATAAAACCGGCCGGCTCCGGCGCAAGAGCTATGCCGACGAACTGCGCGGGATGCCCATTCAAAATCTGTGGCTAGATATCCCCGAGATTAACTCGCAGGCCCAAGAGAGGCTTGGGTACCCGACACAGAAACCCGTCGCGTTGCTAGAGCGGATAATCAGCGCCTCGTCGAACTCTGGCGATCTTGTCCTAGACCCATTCTGCGGCTGTGGAACCACGATCCATGCCGCGCAAAAGCTCGGGCGCCGATGGATCGGAATTGATGTCACCCACCTAGCTATTGGCCTTGTCGAGCGCCGGCTTAAAGAGGCGTTCCCTGGGATAACATTCGAGGTCTACGGCGTGCCGAAGGATGTCGGCGGCGCTCGCGACCTTGCGCTCCGTGATAAACATGAGTTTCAAAAATGGATTACCGGGGCGATAGGCGCGCAGCCGTACAAGGGCGGCAAGAAGGGGATGGATCGCGGCGTTGATGGCTATCTCAATTTCCGCGACGCGGAGAAGAAGCCGCAATTTGCGATTGTCTCGGTCAAGGGCGGCGAGAACATCACGTCCGGCATGGTGCGCGATCTCAAGGGCACCGTGGAGCGCGAGAAAGCCGCGCTAGGGCTGTTCCTCACCTTGAATGAGCCAACCCGCGAGATGAGCCGAGAGGCTGCTACAGCAGGCTTCTATGAGACAGGCGGGATGAAGTTTCCGAAGCTGCAAATCCTATCCGTCGGGGACATTTTTGACGGGCGCCGGCCGCAGGTGCCATTCGGCTTTACCGAGGGCTTCAAGAAGGCCGGCCAAGAGGATCTAGGTGGGCAAGCCAAACTCAACATCTAGCGCTAGGTCACGCACGTATATAGTTCCCAAAAAATATCTGCTGCGCGTCTAAGTACATGTCCTCAAGAATACGAGGCGATACGACGCTCTCCCGAATCTTCGAACTCGACATGAGACCATACTCGGTTACTCACTATGACATTGCCGTCGCGTTCTTCACCGGCACCGAAATGAACAATGTCGTTTCGCATTCGATTGAGCTTGCCGAGTTGATCAAAGATGATCGTTAGCTCACCGACGCGCGCGCTCTTTAGGCCCCGCGCTTCAATCACTCGGTTGATGTCCTGCATTGCCCTATCTGAGCGTTGCTGTCCCAGCAACCCTCTCGCAATCGTAGCATCCAATTTCGCGTAGTGCCAAAGCGTCCAGTTCAGAGTCGCTTCGACAATTGCGAACTCGTCTAAGAACCGCCCCAGAGCCAGCCAATACGCCCGCTGCCTCCTCGAACCATATTCTGCCTCATGTTTCACGCTTCCCCCTGCCATGCTATTCTCCCCTCATGGCAGCCAAGCAACCGGACGAACAATACCCCCCGCAGGATGCGGATCGCCGCCGCGATGCCGTGCTCAAGCATATGCTGAACCGACCGCCGCAGCCGCACAAGCCGTTAGGGAAGAAGGCGACGCCCGCGAAGAGGACGCGCCGCAAAGGACGGAGCACTTAACTTGCCAGAACGCGCGTCTATTTCATTCCCAGCGCCAGCCTCAGAAACGAAAACGTTTTCCAAGGCCCATTTCCTTGATGAGCAGGCCGACAGAGCCATATTCAGCGGCTTCAGGTTTGAATTCTGCACTCTTGAAAAAATCGGTCTTAGGGAGGCTAAATTCAATCAATGCGTATTCAAACACTGTGATTTTATTGATTGCTATCTAGTCCGGTGCAATTTTGCTCAATGCGATTTTGTCGGATCAACGTTTGAAAATTGCAATTTTACTTGGGCTGAATTCCCGGGTTCGAAATTGGATTACACGCACTTTTTGCAATGCGCCCCAGTGCTCGTGCAGGTCTTGGCCCAGAAACCTCAGGACCCCCAAGCCTCAACCAAGTTCTTTCGAAACCTTGCCATGGAGCACAAGAAATCTTGGAAATTGGGAGGAGGTTGATCGTCTGATCAAACAAAGCTATCGCGAGCGCGAGCGCCATTATTGGAGTGCCATGGTTGGGGCAAATGATCACTACAAAATGCGATATGGCGGCTTCTCGAAGCGCTTCCGTTACGGTTTGCGGTTCTTTTTTTCTCTTCTTAGCAGAATAGTGTGGGGAAACGGCGTTTCGTGGACCGCTTTTCTTTGGAGCCTTCTTACGCTGACCTTTATAATACTGACATTTCTCAACGCGACTATTGGAACATTGACGGATCGACCTAAGTATTTTTGGACAGCGAACCCGCCAACAGACGTTGCGCGATACTTGGCGCTACTTTATAAGACGACCGCCCTGACATTTATGCCATTTTTGCCATCCTCTCTGGTGACTGTGCCAAGTGATATTAGACTGCCATTTCTCCTTGTTTTTGGCGAAGCTCTGGCAGGTACACTTTTTATTGCGATGCTCGCCTCGTTACTATTCCGAAGGGCATCAAGAGGCGTGTAACACACAAATATATTGCTAAGGGCACATTTTCGTGCTACCCTCAAGCCTTTCGCGGCGGGGCGGCCGCCCCCAAATCACGGTTCCCCGATCATAAACTCAAACGTCAGTTGCCCCGCCGCTTCGAGTGACTCACGCTCGCGCGTCGCCACCGGCCTACGCGGTCTCGCCTTCGGCCCCTCGGCTATCAGGCTGTCGATACCTCAACCGCTTGCCAACCACACCTTTGAGCGCCTTCGCCGCCCGTTGTGTGTCGTCAACATCAAGCGCAGCGCGCTCGTTGTAGCGGAAGTCAAACTCGGCTAGATACCGCCTTAGGTGCGCGGGGCTGACATGGTGATAGGTCCCGTAAATGCCGCGCTTGAGGATGCTGAAATATCCTTCAATCGTGTTGGTGTGGGCATCGCCGCGCACGTATTCGAGCGCGGAGTGCTGCACGGTCTCATGCCGGGCAAACTCGCGACCCGCGCGCTTGTAGTGCCCGGCCTCATCGGTCGAAAGCATCGTCTCGGCATGCACTTGCGCCGTGAGAACTTCGCGGACGTTGTAGGCATTGACGTTCGCAAGATGGAAGGACCGGACGCGCCCGCCGCGCTCGACCAGTGAGAACGTGGCTTCCTTGCCAACCGAACCGGCGACTTTCTTGCCGGGCCGCGTGCGCTTGTTCATGTGCTTGTTCTTTTCTGACCCGCCGATGTAGGTCTCGTCTGCCTCCACAACCTTGCCCTCGCCGCCGAGCTTGTCGGCTTCCGCAGGGAATAGATCGCGGAAGCTCTCGCGGATGCGGTGCGCCATGAACCAGGCCGTCTTGTAGGAGCCGAACCCGAGCATCCGGTACAGTTGGTGCGCCGACATCCCTTTCTTGCTGGCCGTGAGGAGCGCGACCGCCAGCAACCACTTGTGCAGCGGGATATGGCTGCGCTCGAAAAGCGTTCCGATGGTCGCGGTAAAGGGCTTGCGGCAGTCCCGGCACTTGTACAGGCCAGGGCGCGTGCTTTTGCCGGTCATTTCGTGTGCGTTGTTGACCGAGCCGCAGAACGGGCAGATCGGGCCATCCGGCCAGCGGGACGCCTCGAAATGCTGCCTAGCCGCTTCCTCATCGTTGTAGATCGGGGCGGTAATGTTTATGTCGGTCATGACGGGCGTCCTTATCTGCCCGTCATTCTACCTATAGATGCGGGTATGTCAAGTGCATAATTGCCATCGTCAAGATGCGGGCGGGTGGACATCATCGCCGCGAGCGCGCACCTTCGTCCGGCAGGCCGTCGTAGACCGATGACGCAGAGGACTTGCCCATGAAGGGGCGTGTGCAAATTGCGCGGCAGCCGGCGTGGGAGTTCGTTGACCACCGTCCGCTATGTGCCAACTGCTGCCATCGGCGGACGCTGGCAGAATGGTTCAGATTGGCCGGAAGCGGAAGGCACCTTACGGATGGAAGTCGGGGAAAGCCGTCGTTTGCCGACGCAAATAATGTCGGCGGACGAGTGCATCAACCCATTTCGGTGATAGCGCACTTTCCTGCCTCTTATCGACACGCAGGCGTTAGGGATCACATCCTATCATCGGTCTATTAGGCAGCCTCTATTGCGACAACATTTTTTTGACTTATCGGCTTGATCTGGCTACCGCACGAAATCCGGACGGAATATTACGCCAATAAAGACGGGAAAGACGTGTCGAAGGAAATAGAGCTTTTGGCGGAGATCCGCGACCTATTGCAGGTGATGGGTAAGCGATGTTACGCGGCCCTTCGGGCTTGGCGAGCGGCGGCCCAGTTCCACGGAAGTAGTTCGTCGATGCGATTGATCGGGTGACCTTCGACGAGGCGCGCGAAGATGTCGGCGAGATAGGCTTGGGGATCGACGCCGTTGAGTTTGCAGGTCTCGATGAGCGAGGCGTGAATCGCCCAATGCTCGCCGCCGCCGTCTGAACCCGCGAACAACGCATTCTTTCGATTTAAGGCGAGCGGACGAATTGCACGTTCGACGACGTTGGAGTCGATCTCGATGTGGCCGTCATCGAGGAAGCGGGATAATCCAACCCAACGCGACAAGGCGTAGCGGAACGCCGCTGCGATTTTGCCCTTTTGGGAGACGACGCCGAGCTTCCCCTCCATCCATGTCTTCAGGGCTTCGACGAGCGGTCTTGTCCTGCCCTGTCGGACGATGCGGCGCTTATCTGCCGACCGGCCGCGAATCTCGGCCTCGATGGCGTAGAGCTCGGCTATGCGCTTGAGCGCCTCGGTGGCGATCGGCGCATCTCCGCTGGCAGCGATCTCGTAGAAAGGCCGGCGGACGTGGCTCCAGCAGAAAGCCAGTTGCACCTGACCGCTTTCGGCGAGAGCGCGATAGCCGGCGTAACCGTCGACCTGTAGGACGCCGCGAAAGCCCTCGAGATGGGCGGCCGGACGCGCGGCCTTGCGGTCCGGCGCGTAGACATAGGCGACCGCGGGCGGCGCGGGCCCGCCCCAAGGTCGGTCGTCACGAGCGTAGGCCCAAAGCTGGCCGGTCTTGGTGCGTCCGCGGCCGGGATCGAGCACCGGCGCCGTCGTCTCGTCGGCAAACAGCTTGGGGGAAGCGCGTAGATCGTCGAGAAGCCGGGCGTGCAACGGGCGCAACCACCAAGCGCCGCGACCGGTCCAATCCGCCAGGGTCGAGCGATCGAGATCGATTCCCTGGCGGGCGTAAATCTGGGCCTGGCGGTAGAGCGGACAGTGATCGGCATACTTGGCGACGATGACGTGCGCGACCAACGCCTCGGTTGGCAGGCCGCCCTCGATCAGCCGCGGCGGAGCCGGCGCCTGCACCACAGTGCCGGGGCAGGTCCGACAGGCGTATTTAGGCCGGCGGATCACCAACACGCGGAACTGGAGCGGGATCACATCCAGCCGCTCGGCAACGTCCTCGCCGATCCGGTGCAGCGCGCCCGCGCAGCACGGACAGGTTCGATCGGCGACGTCGACCACCACGTCGATGCGCGGCAGATGCGCTGGCAGTGCCCCGCGGTTGATCTTACGTCGGCGAAGCAGCCGGCTCTGCTCTTGCGGCGCCGCGCGCTCTTCCTGGGCCTCGGCAGCGGCAAGGCTCTGCTCGAGATCCTCGAGTGCCAACGCCAGCTGATCGGGATCGAGCCGCTCCGAGCGGCGCCCAAAACGGTGGCGTTGCAACGCGATGATGATCGCCCGCAACCGATCGCGCTCGCTCCCAACCTGGGCCATCTCTGCGGCATGCTGGGCGCGCTCGGCGATGAGCAGCGCCCGCAGCGCTTCTGGATCGGTCGGGAGATTGTCGTCGTCGAGCGACACGTCGTTCGGTGTACCGCAACGGCGACGGAACGCCAAACCTTCATGCCGCATCGACGTGAGTCATCGTGTCGCAGGCTACTGCGTCGCTTGTGGAATGCGCACTTCGATCTCTCTGACCCGCGTCCAATCGAGCCCCTCGATCAAAGCCGAGAGCTGCGACGGCGTCAGACGCATCGTGCCGTCCTCGATCCTCGGCCAGCGGAATGTCCCCTGCTCGAGCCGCTTGGCGAACAGGCAAAGCCCGGTCCCATCCCACACGATCAACTTCACTCGGTCGGCGCGTTTGGCGCGAAACACGTAAATCGCCCCGGAAAACGGATCGGCCCCAAGGTGCTCCTTCACCACCGCGACCAGGCCATCCATCCCCTTGCGGAAATCGACAGGCTTCGTCGCGATCAACACCCGGACCCCGCCCGGAATTGCGATCACGCCGACCTCAAGGCACCGAGAACGGCACGCAGCGCACGCTCCTCGACACGGCCGCGCACCGTCAGGCGAACCCCGCTCGGCAATGTAATCTCGATTGTCCCTGCCGGCTTTGATGCGGCACTCTGCCGCTCGCGTGCTGACGGCAGGGTCTCGCCACCGGCATTGGCCATCACGACCGGTACCAGCTCTGGCAAAGTCGAGGCTGCCGCCTGTTGCCCAGATTCACGGCGCCACGTGTACAGAAGCCCACGGCTTATCCCATGCCGTCGCGCGATCTCGCTCACCTTCGCGCCCGGCAGCATCGCCTCTGCAACAATGCCAGCCTTTTCCTCAGCGCTCCAACGCCGCCGCCGTTCGGGACCTGTTAGAACCTCGGCCCTCATGTTCAGGACGTCCTTAAGTGCGCTCTTAAGGCCGTCCTATCTCAGACGCCTCACGACCGCCACAAGGGCCCCTAAACAGCGCTTACGGTGATGGCCGAGCCAACCCTCGCCAAACGCGACCAGAAGCTCAGGGAGGCTATTCGTGTCGTGGTCGGCAAGAGCCGGAAGAGCGCAAGCGCAATCAGGCTGATGGACGGGTCGCGAGCGCAGGCAGCGATTTCGAAGGAAGCTGGCATCGATCCCGGGCAGTTAAACCGCTTGATCAAATCGCTTGAGAAGAACGCGCTTATCGACGCCGATGAGAAGCAACCGAAGCTTCGGGTCAAGTTGCCGTTCAATTTCTTTGACGAATAAAAACCCATGAGCGACGATTTGAATGAACTTCTCGCCACCGTCCGAAAGATTTATGAACTGCTGGGTTTGCTCGCTGAGGACAAAATCGCTCAGCGTGACGTAAAGCTGCGCACAGCCCTGCTCGAAATTGTCGGGACAAGCGCAACCAAGCAGAAATCCGTGTTTTTGATGGACGGGACTCGAACGCAGACGGAGATACGCAGTGTGACATCCGTGAACCAGGGCCACCTCAGCACGATGGTTGGCAAGCTGCACAAGGCCAAGCTACTGGTTGGTGACACGAAGAAACCGAAGCTGGTCATTTCGATTCCTTCAAATTTTTTTGAGAGCAATGCAGAAACAAAGTGAAGAAAGGCTTTTGGAAACGCTCGTCGAGATCCGTAACTGGATCCGCGCAGCGGCCCACGGCTCGATGAAGACGTTACTCGAAGCAGCGCTTCCCGATCCAAAATCGCGCATGGCGTACCAGATGCTCGACGGCAGCGCATCAATGGACCAAGTGCGCATCGCCTGCAAGATGAGCCCGAATGCCTTGCTCTCCCTAGCGAACCGCTGCACGTCAATGGGACTTATGGAGGTCAACCAGGACAAGAGGCGCGTCAGGCTCTTCGACTTGTCCGACTTTGGTCTAATTGGCGCTGCCGAGTTGACTAAATCAGGAGGGAGGTCGTGAGCGACAAGCGATTTAAGAAGGATGCCGTCGAGGTCTCGTCGCAACCAATTCAAGATGAGCTTGTCGCAATCAAAGACCGTCTGAGCGCGATAGAGACGATTTAGAGCATTTCAAATGCGACAGTCGTGAAGCAATATGTCCAAGAGCACCTTAAAACCAAAGACGCGAAGAAGATCATGAAGGAATGCGAAGAGTTAAAGATGAAGTCGCACCTTCAGACGAGCTTCGGCTACAATAGCAAGCAGGCCCTGGACCACCACCTTAAACCGCTCCGCGAGGCCGACCTACTCCGACAGAAGGTCGAAGACGACGGGACGATCGTCTTCGAATGGAGTAACCTTTTTCGCCGTCTTCCCAAGTCGACGATTAGGTCGATATTAGGGGATTCAAAGTAGTCCGGGGTTAAACTGTGACAAGTAAAGAGAAGCCCCGCGCACGTGATAATCTGCCGCTAAATACGCGGGTTATCGTTCTGACCGAGTTGGGCTACCGTTGCGCCGTACCGACGTGCCGCACCATCCTGGCGATCGACATGCATCATATCTGGGAAGTCTCCGCTGGAGGTGGCGACGATCCTTCTAACTTGATTGCGCTGTGCGCGACGTGTCACTCGCTCTACCATCGTGGATACATAAAAGCCGAGTCGGTTTACGTGTATAAGGCGATGTTAGTCGCGATCACACGAGCCTTCGATTTCGAAGCGATCGACCGACTGCTGTTCCTTGAATCCTGCAAGAAGGATTTCCTGGTAGTTTCCGGCGATGGCCTCCTGCACTTCGCGCGGCTCATCGCTGCCGGCCTAGCGACCGCAGAGCAGAAATCGAACAACAACTGGCAGCTTGTCACGTATGCCGTGAACATCCAGGACAAGGGCCGTCAGCTAATTGACGCTTGGAAGCAAGGCGACCGCACGCGCCTTCGTCAGGTGATGGGCGGGCCGGTTCCCAGTGGCACAAAAGGCAAACGGTAGACAACGGCCGCCTTCGAAGCGAAAAGCGCGCATGCGTGGACCGAAAACGTTCGCGCGCTGCTGAAACCCCAACACTTTGCAGCTTAGAAATCACGGCTTAAATTCTCTTAATTCGACCCTCCCCCGCATATCCTGCGGGCGGTATTCGCAGATGCGGATCGGAGCGGGCAGGCCGCGGATCGATTCCTCCGCGAGCGGCCGGATGTGGCCGTCGCGGTTGTCGAGGGCATCGGCGACATCGCCGGAGATGACGCAGGCGACGTTGTGCGCCTTCGCCGCCTCCTCCATCCGTGCCGCAATGTTGATGGTGTCGCCATAGACGCCGATCGACCGCTTGGTGTCGCCCTGCTCGCTCACCACGACATCGCCGCCATGCACGCCGACGCGGAACATCGGCACCACGCCGAACTGGCCGAGATAGGCCGCGCGTTCGCGCTGCACGGCGGCGAAGGTCGCATCGATGGCGCGCAGCACCGCGTTGCCGCGCACCGCCTCGTTCCAGTCCCACACCGCGATCAGCCCGTCGCCCTTGTAGAGATAGAATCTCGCCGCCGCGGTCGGTGATGGGCTTGGCGATGTCGAACAGGAACTTGCCGATGAGCGAGCTCATCTTGAACGCGCCCAGCCGCTCGGCGATGGCGGTGGACCCGTTCATGTCGACGAACATCAGCACCGCGCGCTTGGCCACCGGGCGGTGATAGGTGCCGACCGTCAGATGAAATAGATTTTCGGCGCCGATGAAATGCACGATGCGGATGACCACGATGCCGACGACGGAGAAGGCGACGAACATCGGAATCGCCAGCGGCAGGCGGCGGTAGATCAGCGGCAATTCGTTCCAATGGCCGAGGATCAGATGCGTGATGTGCAGGGCGACGAGATAGATCGCGGCGACGATCGCGGTATAGACCAGGACCGAGCGCAGCGGATGCATGTTGCGCAGCCAGCGTCCGCGCAAGGTCTGGACATAGAACTCCTCGAACAGGCCGACGCCGATGCCGGTCAGGATGGCGTTGCTCACCCCGTATTCCGCGGTCCGCCCCAAGGCGAGCGACGCCAGCCCGGCAAGCGCTGCGAAGATGACGCTCGCCATCGCGATCGACGCGAGCTTGCGCCGCGTCGAGATGGAGACGCCGCCCAGATCGAAAGTCATGTAGCCGCGTTCCCCGCCGCCCCGCCGCCGGCGGTCACGGCGCGCTAGTAATCGCACACCACGTTGAGGAGCGCCTGGCGCTTCTCGCGCGTCACCGCGTCCTTGGCGCGGGCCAAGGCGGCGGGGAGGTCGGCCGGCTTTTCCACGCGCTCGCCATAGCCGCCATTGGCCTCGACCAGCTTCTCGAAGGCGGTGCCAGGCCGCAAGTCGGCGAGGAGCCGCGCGCCGTCCTTGGCCGCCATCCCCTTGCCGTACATGCCGAGCGTGGCGTTGCGCACCGCGCCATAGAGCTGGTTGTTGAAGACCACCGTCAGCACCGGCAGATGCTGGACCTGGGAGGTCCAATGGCACGCGGTCGGGTTGGCGAAGACATAGGCGCCGTCGCCGAGCGTCGCCACCACCAGCCGGTCGGGCGCGGCCAACTTGGCGCCCAACGCCGCCGGCAGCCCCCAGCCGAGCCCGCCCGCGGGCGACACGCCGAAGAACGTGCCGCCCTTCTCGCGCGGACAATGATGCGAGCGCAGCGGGTACTCGTTGACGATGATGGCGTCCTCGCCGACCGCCTCGGCGATGCAGCGGCTGATGTATTCCGGTTTGATGGCGCTGTCTTTCGCCGCCTTGTCGCCCTCGGCGGTCCAGCGCGCGCGCATGGCCGTGCGCAGCTCGCCCAGCTTGCGCCGGCGCGGCGCCAATGCCGGGCTCTCGTGCGCGCGGGTCGTCCCGAGCGCCGCGGCGAGGGCGGTGAGCGCCGTCGCGGTCTCGGCGGTGATGGCGAGATCGCAGGGGAAACTGCGCATCGGGTAGGCGGTGAAGGCGGGGTCCTCGCCGATCTGCACGACGCGGCACCCCGCCGGCGGCGATTCGCGATCGGGAAACCACGGCGCATCGCAGTCGATGGCGATCACCAGATCGGCCTCGGCCAGCAGCGGATGCGTCTGGAAGCCCATATGCATGGGATGGCTCCAGGGCAGGCAGACATAGCGCTGGAACCACGACACCACCGGCAGCGCGAAGCGCTCCGCGAGGCTGGCGAGCGCTTCCATCCCGGCAGGCGTGCGTCCCGCCGCGCCGGTGATGATGAGCGGCCGCTCGGCGGCGGCGATCCAGCCGGCGAGCTGGGCAATCGCAGTGGGATCGGGATAGGGCCGGGTCGGCACCGCGCGCGCCGGTGCCGGCTCGTTGGAGGCGGGAATGGTGGCGCCCAGGATTTCCCGCGGCAGCGCGAGATAGGCGGGCCCGCGCGGCGAGGTCATCATCACTTCCATCGCGCGCTGCACCACGCCGGCGGCCTGCACCGGCAGGCGCAGCTCATAGTCCCACTTCACCACCTCGCGCAGCATCCCGGCCTGGTCGAACATCTCCTGCGCCCAATGGATCTGGCCGTTGCGCGAGCCCAAGAGCCCCTTCTCGGTCAAGGGCGTGCGCCCGGCCATCAGCATCACCGGCACCTGCTCGCGGCGCGCATCGATGAGGGCGTTGATGGTGTTGGCGGTGCCGACATTGACATGCACCATCACCGCCTGCGGCCGGCCGCTCACCATGTAGACGCCGTGCGCCATGGCGACGGCGGCGTTCTCGTGCGGCACCACGATCGCCTGCGGCGCTTTGGTGCCGACCGCCTGCGCGCGCGCCATCGCCTCGATCATCGGCGGGAAATCGGTGCCGGGATTGCAGAAGAGATAGTCGACGCCGTGCCCCGCAAGCGTGGCGAGGATGATATCGGCGGCGCTTTCCTGCCCGGCGCCGGCGCCGGGAATTGCGGTGTCGTTCATGGTGCCCGTCCGAATGAGGGTTGCGAGGGTGTCAGCCCCAGCCTAGCGCATGCCCTTGAGGCGCACGACCCGCGTTACGAGCGCGTTGGCGAAGACCGCGAGGATGAACATGACGATCAGAATCGCGTACATGTCGGGCGTGCGGAACTGGGCGTAATACTGCATCAGCATGTAGCCGAGGCCGCGGTTCGACATCTTGAACTCGGCCAGGAGCGTGCCGATGAAGGCGACGCCCAGTCCGATGCGCAGGCCGGTGGCGAGCGAGGGCACCAGCCCCGGCAGATAGATCATGCGCACCATCTGCGCGCGCGACAGGTTGAAGCTGCGCCCGACTTTCAACAGCACGGGATCGACGAGGCGCACGCCGGAGGCGACGCTCAGGGCCATGGGAAAGAAGCAGGCGAGCGAGCCCTGGCCGATCTTGGAGCCGGCGCCGACGCCGAACAGCACCAGCATCACCGGCAGGAACACGATCTTCGGGGTCGGCGCGATGTATTGCAGATAGCGCTCGTAGGCGGCGCCGGCGAAGCGGTTGGCGCCGAGCGTGAGCCCGACGATGAGCCCCAGGCCGCAGCCGATGGCGATCGAGCTCAGCACCTCCATCAATGTGAATTCGAGGTTGAAATAGAAGGTGGGATTGAAAAGCTGGCGCGCGAGCGCGGCGATGATCTTGAAGGACGACGGCACCACGCCTGCATAAAGCAGGCCCGAGGCGGCGGTAATCTCCCACGCGGCCCACAACCCCAGGACGGTCGCCACGCGGATGAGCGCGATCGGCGGGCGCTTGGGCCGGGCGCGGGCGGCGCTCGCGGTTACATCGGCCGCAGCCATCGCTCGATCTTCCCGGTGACGTAGAAGAAGCCGACGCTGGTCAGCATGACGAACAGGATGGTGCCGAACATCGACGGGATCTCCCAGCGGTCGGCGAGGTCGTCGATGAGCTCGCCGAGCCCGCCGAAATTGATGAGGAACTCGACGCCCACCACGCTGATGAGGCAGTAGATCACGCCCAGCCGCACGCCGTTGCCGATGGTCGGCACCGCCGACGGCAGCATGATCTTCCAGAAGAGCTGCGATTGCGTCAGCCCGAAGCTGCGCCCGACATCGACCAGCACGCGGCGCGTGCCGTCCAACCCTTCCTTGGTCTTGAGGATGATCGCGGTGACGCCGGTGCACACGCTCATGGCGACGATGGTCATGGCGTTGCGCCCGAAGATCACCAGGAACAGTGGATAGAGCAGCACCACCGGCGCCGAGGCGATGCTCGCCACCCAGCTCTGATAGGCGCGCCCCGCCCATGGCGAGCGGTGCAGCCACAGCCCGATCGGCACGCCGATCATGACGGCGATCAGCGCCGCCGCCGTGGTCTCGCCGAAGGTCTGGAGGAAACGCAGCGCCAGCCCTTCGTCGGTGAAAAGCGTGGCGAAGCTTTGCGCGATCGCGCTCGGCGCGGGCGCGATGAGCTTGTTGAACCACCCGGCCGCATCCGCGGCCTGCCACAGGCCCAGCAGCACCGCGATGGTGGCGACACCGGCGAGCGTCGGCGCAAGCGCCGTCCCCCGCCGCCGCCGCTTGCGGCGCGGCAGCGACGAGGGGCGAGCGACAGCGGCGGCGCTTTGCCGGCTCATGAGCCCTGTTGCAGCACGAAGTCGTAGATGCCCTTGATGTCGTCGTGCGTCATCGGCTTGGGGATGCGCTTGGCGGCCAGCGCCTCGGCGAGGACGCGGTCCTCGCCCTTGATTGCGTCGAGCTGATCGGCGGCCTTCGACTGGAACTTGGGCACGTAGTACTTCACCAACGCGATCGGCTGGTCGGAGAGTTTGGCATAAGCCTCCAGCGCCGCTTCGCCGGAATAGGCAAACTCGACCGATTCCTTGTACGCCTTCATGAAGCCGACAACGGCGCTGCGATGCGCCTTGAGGAAGTTCGCGTTGACGGCGTTGACGCGCACGGTCTCGTTCTGCACCTCGGGCGAATCATTGCCGATGCCGATGATGCGGATCTCGCCGGCCTGGAAGCTCCTTGATCCCGGTCGGCGGCGTGCTCCAGGACGCATCGATCTGGCCGGTCATGACCTGCGGCAGGCCATTGGGCGCGGCGCCGACGGGGAGGAGCTTGGCGTCGGTGACGCCGTTGTCCTTCAAGAGCGTGAGCAGGATGAGATTGCTCGACGAGCCGGGATTGGAGAAGGACACGGTCTTGCCGTGCAGGTCCTTCATGGTCTTGATCGGGCTCGATGCCTTCACGTACCAGAAGATGTCGGGCGATCCCGTCGCCTCGGGCGAAATGATGCGCACCGGCGCGCCTTTGACATAGGCGGCGATGATGCCGAGGAAGCCGGTGGCGACGGCAACGTCGACGCTGCCCGAGATCACCGCCTGCTCGTTGGAGGCGCCGCCTTCGGTATAGGTCACTTCGACGTCGAGGCCCTGCTTCTTGAAGAAGCCCTGGTTCTTGCCGAGCTCGGTGAACGAGGTGTCCCACGAGCCGCGTTGCGGCACCGCGACCTTCACGGTCTCGGCGCGCACCACGACCGGGCTCACGCCCAAGGCGGCGGCAAGAAAAATGGCAATGGGTTTGCGCATGCGTATCCTCCCTCTAAACGTTATGATCCGGGATGCCAGGCGATGTCGAAGAGGCCCTTCAACTCGTCCGGCGTCATCGGCTTGGGCAGGCGCTTGAACTGCACCGCGTCTGCGATCGTCTGGGTGAGGCCCTGGATCTCATAGGGCTGCATCGACGGAAGCGTATAGAATTTGGCCGCCTCGCTCGCAAGCTCACGCGACACGCCCATGCCCGCGGCGAAATCGTCGATCACCTTGGGATCGCCCGAGAACGCCCAGTGCAGCGATTTGTCATAGGCGCGCATGAAGCGCACCACCGTGTCGCGATGGCTCTGCAGGAAGGCGAGGTTCGCGACATTGACGCGCACCGTCTGGGTGCGGATCGTCGCCACGTCGTTGGCGCGCGCGACGACGACGATCTTGCCCGCGGCAAGCTCGGGCAGACCGATCGGCGGCACGGCATGGCCGATGTCGATCTGGCCCGACATGACCTGGGTGAAGACGGCGCTGATGGCGCCGCCGGCGATGGGCTTGGCATCGGTGATGCCGGCCTGGCGCAGCAGCGCCAGCGTCACGAGATTGCTCGAGGAGCCGGGATTGCTGTAGGCGATGGTCTTGCCGTGCGCATCCTTGATGCTTTTGATGCCGCTTTTGGCAAGGGCGAAGAAATAGAGGTCGGGAACCCCGGTCATCTCGGCGGAGATGACGCGTACCGGTGCGCCTTTGACATAGGCCGAGATGATGCCGAGAAGGCCGGTGCCGACGGCGAGATCGACGCTGCCGGAGATCACCGCCTGCTCGGTGGTGGCGCCGCCGGCGGTATAGGTGATGGCGAGGTCGAGCCCTTCGGCCTTGAAGAAGCCCTGCTGGGCGCCCCATTCGCTGATCGCGGTGTCCCAGTTGCCCTTCTGCGGCACCGCGAGCTTCACGGTCTCGGCCGTGGCCGGGACGGATGCGACAAGCGCCAGCGCCAGCGCGGCGGCGATGATCCTGCTCAACCCTGCCTCCCCGGGGGGCCCGCTACCATGTGCCCTCGATGTCCTTGCGTTGCGTCCGCGTGGCGACGGCGGCCTCGCTTTCCGTGAGGCCCTTCGATGCCTCCTCGCGCAGATCGGACCAGATCGCCGCGACATAGCGGCCGAACTGGTCGCTGCCGATGATCGCCGAGGTGCGCGGCCGCGGCAGCTCGATCGGCACCACGCGCTTCACCCGCCCGGGGCGATAGGTCATCACCACCACGCGGTCGGCAAGCTGCACCGCCTCGGCGATGTTGTGCGTGATGAGGAGCGTGGTCTGCTTGAGCTGCGCCTGGATCTGCAAGAGCTTGTCGCCCAGCAGCAGCCGCGTCTGCTCGTCGAGCGAGGCAAAAGGCTCGTCCATCAGCAGGATCTTGGGCTCGAAGGCGAGCGTGCGCGCCAGCGACGTGCGCTGGCGCATGCCGCCCGACAGCTCGGCCGGATAGCGGTTCTCGAACCCTTCGAGCCCGACCAGGCGCACCAGCGCGCGGGCGCGCTCGTGCCGCTCTTTCTTGCCCATGCCGGCCGCTTCGAGCGGGAAGGCCACGTTGTCGAGCGTAGTGCGCCAGGGGAAGGTCGATTCCTCCTGGAACACCATGCCGATTTCGCGGTGCGAGCCGGCGACGGCCGCGCCGTTCACCCGCACCTCGCCGTCATAGCCCGTCAACAGGCCGCCGATGATGTTGAAGAGCGTCGACTTGCCGCAGCCCGAAGGGCCGATCACCGCGACGAACTCGCCCGCATTCACGTCAAGCGATACATTCTCGAGCGCGTGCACCATCCCGGTGCCCGTCTCGAACCGCATCGACAGGCGATCGACCTCGAGCAGATTGCGCCCGGCCGCTTCGTTGCGGCTGGCAGTGTCGGTGCCGCTCTCGGTCACGGCCACGCGCCGGCCTTAGCTGGGCGCGCGGGTAATGGCGGCGGCGGAGGCGACGTCATAGCCGGGCTCGACCCGGACATCGACGACCGCGACCTGGCCCGCGGCGGCGGCGGCGACCCCCTTCTCGAGCGCCGCGCCGAGATCGCCCAGCCGCGTCACCGGGCCGAAGCCGGCCGCGCCGATGCCGCGGGCGATCATGGCGAGATCGATCTCGGGGTCCTTCATCTGCTGGCCGATCCATTTGTTCTCGACCGGCCGGCCGCGCTCGCGCGCCATGCGCTCCTGATGCAGCTCGTCGTTATAGAAAGAGCGGTTGTTGCAGACGACCACCAACAGCGGCATGCGGTAATGCACCGCGGTCCAGAGAGCCGAGCTTCCCATCATGAAGTCGCCGTCGCCGAGGATGGCGACGGGAAGCCGCCCGCTGCCCCTGAGCGCCAGGGCCGCGCCCACCGACGTGCCCGGACCCGAGCCGACGCCGCCGCCGCCGTCGCTGCCGAGCAGGTCGAGCGGATGCTTCACCGGCCACAGATGCCCGGCCCAGGACAGCGGATGGCGGATGAGGGTGATGGTGCGCCCGGCCACCGCGCTGCTGCATGGCCTGGGCCAGCATCGGCACGGCGATCGGCCCGGCGGCATCGCCCATCGCGATCGACGGCGCGGCGGCCGGCTTGCGCCCCGGCCAGGCCGGCTTCTTGCGCGCGCCGAGCTTGGCCGCTGCGGCAAGGAGTGCCGCCACGGTCGGATCGCTGTCGGCCATGAGCTGGAGATCGACCGGCGGCAGGCCCTGGTAGTCCATGCTCCAGCCGTTGTGGAGATGCTGGTCGAGCGAGACGTTGATGATGGTCGCGCCGGGCTCGTCGCCCTTGCAGGCGACCTTGAGCGTGCCGGCGGGATCGACCCAGTCGAGGATGAGGATGGCGTCGGCCTGGCGGATGAGCTCCGCGCCGCCGCCGAGCGAATGTGCCCGGAGGCGCGCCCAGCAGCGGATGGTCGGTCGGGAAGGCGGCGGCGAGCTTGAGATCGGTGAGGACGACGGCGCCCAGCGCCTCGGCCAGCTTGACGCGCTCGGCCCAGGCGGCCTCGCTGCGCCCGACCCGGCCCATCAGGATGAGCGGCCGCTCGGCCTCGAAGAGTCGCCGCGCCGCCTGCTCGGCCAGATCGGCCGCCGGCCCGACCGGCGCCGGCGGCAGGTAGCGCTTGGCATCGGGCACGGGCGGCAGGCTCTCGAGCTTCGATTCCTGCAGCGCCGACATCGAGCACGACATAGGTCGGGCCCGTGCGGCGTGGTCGCGGCGATCTTGCGCGCGCGCAGGATCGACTTATAGGCCGCCGCGATCGAGGCGGGCTGATCGTCCCATTTGGTGTAGTTGCGGATGAGCGCGCCGTTGTCGCGGGTGGTGTGGATCCAGTCGATCCACGGCCGGCGCTTGCGCCGCATCGACCGGGCCGTTGGCGCCCAGCAGCACCAGCGGCACGCGGTCGCACCAGGCGTTGTAGAGCGCCATGGTCGCGTGCATCAGCCCGACATTGGCGTGCACGACCGCGAGCATCGGCTGCTCCGTCACCTTGGCCCAGCCATGCGCGATCGCGACGACGGCTTCCTCGTGCAGGCACAGCAGCATCTGCGGCCGCTCGTTGCCGAGCTTGTTGACGAGGCTGTCGTGCAGCCCGCGATAGCTCGATCCCGGGATTGAGCGCGACATAAGGAATGTCGAGTGCCCGGATGATCTCGGCGATGGCATCGCTGCCCCACACGCCGGTGCCTTCCGACGGCAGCGGGCGTTCCATACCCTGGGGCTCGTTCACCCGGTCCAACTTCTTCATCACACCCCTCCCGTCCCATGTTGAGGGGATATTGCACGGAGCGAACCGCTGGGGAAAGGGGGATGTCCCGGCCGCGTTGTCGGATCGGGCACGGCCGTCCGGATGTCCCCCACAGGAGAACAAGTCAGGGCCCTCTTTGCCGCTTGTGGACGATCCGGTTGGACTTATCGATCCGCTCAGAAAAAGACGCGGGGACTCCGGGGGCAATGACGTGTCGGCAGCGAGTTTTCTCTCTGGCGGAGGTGAGACCAGCGCACTGATGCGCGTCCTGGATTGGCGTTGCGCGGCGACTTCCTCGCTGCGGGAATGGAGATAATGGAGATGATGAGCAAGCCCTTCGCGCTCGACGCTCTCGGCGCGAAAGTCCCGGAGGAGCGCTAGACTAAGTCCGGTCCCCGCTACGGCGCCAACTATGCACCATCCTCAAGAGACAAGATTGCTTCGCTTGCGCTCGCAACGACAGCCCAAAGGGGCGTTTCACCGTAAAGCTATCTCAGTGGGCGCCCGCGTCGGTGAGGAACGAGCCGTAGATCCAGCCTTCCTGCGTGTGCGTGCCGTCGTCACCGCCGATGCGAATGTGCACCCAGCTCCCGCGCCGCTCGACGGGCGTGACTTCGATGTCGCGCGGCAGCGTCGTAATCACCGCGGTTGCCGTCGAGGGGCCGGCGCGAACATTGGCGACAGAGACGCCGATCGTCGCATGCTGCTCCGCGACTTGCACGGGTTCCGGCGGCGAGGATCCGGCGGGAATGCCGACCCCGTGCAGAAGCGGCCCGATCTTGGTTGTCAGCGCCGCGAGCGCGGGGCCTACGCGTTCGCCGACCATCGGCGCGATGCGGGGATAGAACACGACCGCCGCCGCCACGGATGCGGCCAGGGCACCGCCCAGCACAAGGCGACGCGCGATCTGCGCCTGGCGCTGGCGCCGGATGGCCTTGGTCGCGGCGCCCCAGCGAGCATCCCTCTGCCATTCCACCCGTGCCGCCGAAAGCCGCTGCGCCTCTTCGACCTTCCAGGTCTCTTGCGCCTTCTGAATTGCGGCCTGCACCTCCGCCGCCCAGCGCACGCGCGCGTCCTCGATGACCGATCGCGCCTGAGCCAACTCGGTCTCGCGCTCGGAAAGGGTGGATTGCATGGCCACGAACGCGTCGCGCTGGCGCTGAGCCTCGGCATAGTCGGCGAGATTGCGCATGGCCTCGACCTCGACGCGGGCCTCCGCCAATGCCGCCTCAGCCTGCTCGACGCGCGATGTCGCCGTTGCCAGCACTTGGGCTGTGTGCTCACGCCCCAGTGCTTCGGCCTCTTGTCGCCCGCGTTCGCGCGCCTCATTGATCCGTTCCTGCGCGCGCGCTTCCGCCTGGGCGAAGCGGCCGTCCTGTTCGGCCTGCCAGGCCGTTCGAGCGGCGGTCAGTTCGGCCTCGATCGTCTCGCGCGTCCGTTCCGCAGGCACGGCATTCTGCCGCGCTGCGGCCACCTCGGTCTCACGATCGCGGAGGGCGGCCTGCATCACCGCGAGCTCGTCCCGCAGGCGCTCGATCTCGGCGTGGTCTCCGAGATCGCGCAGGGCCTCGGCTTGAAGGCGCGCCTCCGCCAATGCCGCCTCCACCTGGGCGAGGCGGCCGTCCTGTTCGGCCTGCCAGGCCGTTCGAGCGGCGGTCAGTTCGGCCTCGATCGTCTCGCGCGTCCGTTCCGCAGGCACGGCATTCTGCCGCGCTGCGGCCACCTCGGCCTCACGATCGCGCAGGGCGGCTTGCATCGCCGCGAGTTCGTCGCGCAGGCGCTGAATCTCGGCGTAGTCTCCGAGATCGCGCAGGGCCTCGGTCTGCAGCCGGGCCTCCGCCAACGCCGCCTCAGCCTGTTCGAAGCGCGACGTCGCCGCCGCCACCGCCCGCGCGGATTGTTCGCGCCACTGGGCTTCGACCGCCGCGAGCCGAGCGGAAGCGGTGGCCTTCCAGGCTTCTTGCGCCCGTGACAGGGCTGCATCGGCCTCGCGTTGCCAGTGGTCGCGCGCCTGTTCGAGGCGCTCTTGCGCGCGCGCTTCCGCAGCGGCGAAGCGGGCCTCCTGTTCGGCGCGCCAAGCGGCGCGGCTCTCATCAAGGGCCGCTGCCGCCTGCGCTGCGGCATCGGCGAGGCGCGCATCGAGCTCGGCTTGCCAGGTCGTTCGCGCGACGGTCAACTCGGCCTCAAGCTCCTGGCGGGACCGCAACGCCTGCTCGACCTCTTGCCGCATCTCGGCCAATGCGGTCTCGCGTGCGCCGAGCGACGCTGTCGCCGCCGCCAAAGCGCGCGCGGATTGCTCCTGCCAGTGCCCCTCGAGCGCCGCGAGCCGACCGGCTTCACCGGCCTTCCAGGCTTTCTCCGCCCGTGACAAGGCCGCATCGGCCTCGCGTTGCCAGCGTTCGTGCGCTTGATCGAGGTTTTGTTGGGCTTGCGCCTGCGCGGTGGCGAAGCGGTCCTCCTGTTCGGCGTGCCAGGCGGCGCGGTTCTCTTCAAGGGCGGATGCGGCCTGCGCCGCGGAATCGGCGAGGCGCTGGTCAAGCTCGGCTTCCCAGGCCGTGCGGGCCGCTCTGAGTTCGGCCTCGGCCTGAGCGCGCGCCTGTGCCAATTCCCGCGCGGATTGCTCGCGCCAGTGTGCCTCGATCGCGGCGACCCGAACGGCCGCGCCGGCTTCCCAGGTTTTTTCCGCCTTGGACAGGGCCGTTTCGGCCTCGCGTTGCCAGCGTTCGTGCGCTTGATCGATCCGTTTCTGCGCGCGCGCCTCGGCCTTGGCGAAGCGCGCCTCCTGTTCGGCCTGCCACACCGCGCGGCTGTGCTCGAGAGTGGTCGCGGCCTGCGCCGCGGCATCCGCCAGGCGCGCCTCAAGCTCGGCCGCCCAGGCCGTGCGAGCCGCGGCCATTTCGGCCGCGCGCGCGGCGAGGGCTGTCTGCAGGGAAGCGTGCTCGTCGCGCAGGCGGCGAAGCGCGACGGCATCGCCCGGATCGGCCGCGCGGTGCGGCGGGGCGGCCGCCTCAGGCGCCGCCGCGGGCGGAACAACGCCGGGCGAGATGGGGAAATCGCGCACCGCGAGCGTGGCGCCGTAGTCGCCGTCGACGCTGATGATCCTGATCGCAAGAGTATGCGCCGCATCCACGCCTTTGGGCGGCAGGTAGACGAGACCGTCGAGGTCCTCCGGCGTCAGCGACCAGGTCCGGTCGTCGTTGCGGCTTCCTTTGGACAGGCGCGCGCGGTCAGGCAGACGCTCCACCCTGAGCGAAAGACGCCCATGTCGCCGATAGGGCGACAGCAGCGGCGCCAGTTCGAGCGGGATACCGCCGGACGCGGCTGTCGGTTCGGCCATCACGCTTTTCAAATCGGCCACAGGGGGTAAGCTCATTCGCACCTTGCCGCCGGCATTGTGATCCAAGCCAGGTAAAGCAATCGTTCGTCAAACATGCTGCGACGGGGATTGCGACGCGTTCTTCTCCGATCAAATGTCGGGATTCGTTTCAATTTGCGTTGGCACAACAGCGATTGTCGCTGGCCACACGACGTTTGACTTAGATGCGCAAGAAGTCTTCCGAAGATTTAAGTCGCCACCACGCTGGTGACGGTGCGCCATGCCACTTGAAATACCATACCCCCCTATGGTATGAAGACCGCATGGCGCATACCGTTCGCGACAAGGCGAAACTGCTCGCGCGGGTCCGCCGCATCCGCGGCCAGATCGAGGCGACGGAGCGCGCGCTCGAGGACGAGCAGGGCTGCTCCCGCGTGCTCAATCTCATCGCCGCCGCGCGCGGCGCCATCAACAGTCTGATGGGCGAGGTGCTCGAGGGCCACATCCGCACCCACGTCGTCGATCCCGCGCACGAGCCCGACAAAGCCCGCGCACAAGGTGCCGAAGAGCTGATCGAGGTGGTCCGCACCTATCTCAAATAGGAGGAGCGATGGCGGCGGCGTCTGACGAGCCCACCCACGACGCGCCCGCGCTCGCTTGGCCCGAGCTGGCGCGGATCGCCGTCGTGGCGGCGGCGGTGCGGCCGTCTGGCTGCGGCTGTGGGAGCCGTTGACCGCGTCAGCGTCATCGGCATTGTTGGCCTCGCCATCGGCTTCTGGCCGATCGCCAAGGAGGCGGCCGAGGGGCTGGCGCAGCGGCGGATGACGATGGAGCTGTCGATGGCGATCGCCGTCCTCGCCGCCGCCGCCATCTCCGAGTTCGTCACGGCGCTCGTCATCACGCTCTTCGTGCTCGTTGCGGAGATCCTCGAAGGCATGACCGTCGCACGCGGGCGGCGCGCCATCCGCGAGCTGGTCGAATCCCTGCCGCAGGCGGCGACGCGGCGGGAAGGCGATGCGCTGCGGCAGGTCGCGGCGGCCGATGCTCGTCCCCGGCGATCGCCTGCTGGTCGCGCCGGGCGGCCTCATTCCCGTCGATGGGACCGTGCTGGCCGGGCATTCCTTCGTCGACGAGCAGTACATCACGGGAAAGTCGCTGCCGGTCGAGAAGACCGCGGGCGCCTCCGTCCACGCCGGAACCATCAACCAGTCGGGCGCGCTCGAGGTGTGCGCCGAGCGGCTCGGGCGCGATACGAGCTACGGCAAGATCATCGCGGCGGTGGAGGAGGCCGAGCGCACGCGCGCACCGGTGCAGCGGCTCGCCGACCGGCTCGCCGGCTATATCGTCTATGTCGCGCTCGCCGCCGCCGCTCGACCTTCATCGTCAGCCACGACGCTGCGCGCCACCATTTCCGTGATCATCGTCGCCGGCGCCTGCGGCATCGCGGCCGGCACGCCCCTGGCCATCCTCGGCGGCATCGGCCGGTCGGCGCGGCTGGGCGCGATCGTCAAGGGCGGCCTCATCTGGAAACACTGGGCCATGTCGATACGGTCGTCTTCGACAAGACGGGGACGCTGACCTTCGGACGCCCCGTCGTTGCCGCGATCGCGGCCATGCCGGGGGTCGCGCCCGACGACGTGCTCGCCGCCGCGGCTTCGGCCGAGCTCCGCTCCGAGCATCCGCTGGGCCGGGCCATCATCGCCCATGCCCGTGCGCAAGGACGCGCCGTCGCCGAGCCCGACACCTTCGCCTATACGCCCGGGCGCGGCATTGCCGCCTGTGTCGCCGGCGCTCCCGTCCTGGTCGGCAACCGCGCCTTCATGGCCGAGCAGGCCGTCGCGGTCGGCCCCGCGGATGCCGCGGGCGGTGGTGCCGAGATTTTGGTCGCGCGCGATGGCGCGCTCCTCGGGACGATCGTGGTCGCCGATGCGGTGCGGCCGGAGGCGCGCGGCGTTGTCACCGCGCTCGGCGCCATGGGCATTCGCACAATCCTCCTGACCGGCGATGTACGCCAAGTGGCCGAAGCGGTGGCGCGTGAGGTCGGCATCGCCACGGTCGAGGCCGGCCTTCTGCCCGATGAGAAGGTCGCGCATGTGCGCCGCCTGGGTGCGGAGGGCGCGGTCGTGGCGATGGTCGGGGACGGCGTCAACGATGCGCCGGCGCTCGCCGCGGCGGGCATCGGCATCGCCATGGGCTCGGGCACCGACGTCGCGCGCGAGAGCGCGGATGTGGTGCTGCTCGGCAGCGACCTGACGCGGCTCGTCGAAGCCCTCGCGCTGGCGCGGCGCACGCGCGGCGTGATCTTTCAGAATTTCTTCGGCACCGTCGCGGTCGATCTCGTCGGCATGGCGCTGGCGTCGGTTGGGATCGTCGGGCCGGTGCTCGCCGCCTTCATCCACGTCGTCTCGGAGCTGGCGTTCATCCTCAATGCCGCGCGCCTGCTGCCGCCGCTCGCCAAGCGCGATGCGGCCTAAAGCTGCGCCAGACGCACGGCGAGATAGAGAACGACCGCGCCGAGCACGGTCATGGCGGAAGTGGCGACCGGCGCCGCGCCGCGGGCGGATTCCGGCATGAGCTCGCTCGCGCCGATATAAAGGAAGAATCCGCCGAAGACCGCGAGCCAGATCCCGAGCATCGCCGGCGCGAGGGTGAAGGCCAGCGTCGAGGCCGCGCCGACGATGGGCGCCACCGCATCGACGAAGAGCCAGCGCCAGGCGGCGCGCCTGCTGCCCTGGTTGGCGAGCACCACCGTCACCGTGTTGACGCCGTCGAAGAGATCGTGGACGACGACGGCGACGGCGACGATCACGCCGACCGCGACCGAGACCTTGAACGCAAGGCCGATCGAGAACCCGTCGAGGAAGCTGTGCACCGACAGGCTCGCCGCGGCGACCGCGCCGCGCCCGGGGCGGTGCGCGACGCTGCGGTCGAGCACCATGTAGACGAGGAACCCCGCCGCCGTCGCCGCCGTGACATGGGCGAGGCCAAAAGTCCCCCCGGCGAGCTCGAGCGATTCCGGCACGAGGTCGAAGAACGCCACGCCGATGACGGCGCCGGCGCTGAGGCCGAGAATGAGATGACGCCGCTCGCCATGGCGAAGGGCAAGGAACCCGCCCGCGAAGGTCGCGAGAAAGGTCAAAAAGCTGATCGCGAGAAGCATCAGGCGGCCGCGCGCCCCCTGCCGTTCCCGGCACGTTTGGCTCGCCGCTTCATCGACCCCGCACCTCCTTGCATCGGGTTTAGAGCCGCGATGCTAGCGTCCGGCCGTCGCCGCGTCCAACCGGCTGGGCGCCGTGACCTGCGCTTTGCCGTCGCCATCGAGCACGAGCGACAGCGTCACGGGCCGGTCATCGCTCCCGCACAGGCGGACGAGCCACCGGCCGCGGGCGATCTTCTGCAGCCGCTCGACACGGAGCGTCCCTTGCAGCGGAAGGGCTGCGGCCACCGGCGCGGCCTTGTCGAGCTGGGCGAGGCGCAGGACGTTGAGCGGCAGCAGGGTGAGGTGCAGGACCAGGATCGGCGGCAGCCAGTCGAGCGCGCCATAGACGATGAAGGCGACGTTGCTGCAGATGGCGATGAGGCGCAGGGTGCGCATGTCCCGCGTCGTGAATGTCAGGAGCACCAGCGCCGCCGCGGCGGCGCCCACGAGGGTCGAGAACGCGGGCATGGCAGCCTCTATCACCGCAGATCATCTCGCGTCTCTACGCAGGCGCCGCCGCCGAGGACTGTGAGGCAGCTCACACCAGGTCGAAAAATGCGAGCGCCCTTGTCCCGGGCGCGCGGGCTCCTTAGTGTGGGCGCGCCATGAATACTCCCGCCCGCACTTCTCCCGCCGCACCCTGGACACCGACGCTCGCCCCCGACGGGCGGCTCGTGCTGTCGCTCGCGATCAGCCCCTATGACCATGTGCGCGATCTCTCCGCCGGCCTGGTCCAGGCGCAGGGCATCGCCCTCAACACCCTCAGTTTTGAGGTGGAGGAGATCTTCCACCGCTTCACCCGCTACCGCGAGTGGGAGGTGTCGGAGCTGTCGATGGGGAAATATTCCTCGCTCGTCTCGCAGGGCGACACCAGTATCGCGGCCATACCCGTCTTCCCCTCGCGCGTCTTCCGTCACTCCTCGCTCTATGTGCGCCGGGACGGCAAGGTGCGCACGCCCGCGGATCTGCGCGGGCGGCGCATCGGCATCCCCGAATGGGCGCAGACCGCGGCGGTCTTCACCCGCGGCATGCTGGTGCACGAATACGGCATCGGGCTCGACGAGATCGAATGGGTCCAGGCCGGCGTCGGCCAGCCCGGGCGGCAGGAGAAAGTGACGCTCAAGCTGCCGGCCGGCGTGCGCTATGGGCAGCGGCCGGATTCCTCGCTCGATCGCCTGCTGCTATCGGGCGAGATCGACGCGGTGATGTCGGCGCATGCCCCGCCCTCGTTCGAGGCGGGCAACCCGGACGTGGTGCGGCTCTTCCCCGACTACCGCCCGCTGGAAGAGGCGTATTTCCGCAAGACCGGCATCTATCCGATCATGCACGTCATCGCCGTGCGGCGCGACGTGCTGGAGCGGTTCCCGTGGGTTGCGACCAACCTCCTGGAAGCGTTCGAGGAAGCCAAGCGCCGCAGCATCGCGCGCTCGCGCGAGATCACCGCGAGCCGCTTCCCGGTGCCGTGGATCGCCGAGATTGCCGACCGCGCGCGCACGCTCTTCGGCGGCGATCCCTTGCCCTACGGGATCGAGGCCAACCGTCCCACGCTCGAGGCGTTCCTGCGCTTTGCCTACGAGCAGGGCGTGTGCCACCGCCTGCTCGCGCCGGAAGACCTGTTCCCGGCCGAGGTGCAGACGACGTTCAAGGTCTAGCGGCCGCTGCCGCGTCGGCGGCGGAATAGAGCGGCGTCTCCATCATCCGCCACTGGCCGCGGAAGAGCGCGACGAGCCGCTCGCCGGCGGTGATGCGCACGTCGTAGGTAGCGCTGCGCCGGGTGCGCGCCAGCTCGACCGCCTCGGCGATGAGCCGCTCGCCACGCTGGGCCGGGCTCACATAGGTGATGTGCGCAGTCTGGGTCAGGGTCTGGCGGTTGTGCGTGAGGCAGGCATAGGCGCCGGCCATGTCGGCGAGCATGAAGATATAGCCGCCCTGGCAGATGCCGTGGCCGCCGACCATGCGGTCCTGCACCGTAAGCGCCAGCCGCGCGTAGGCTTCCCGACCGTCCACCAGCTCGACGCCAAGATCCTGGGCGACGCCGTTGCGGTGCACAAGGGCTTGGAGAATGGTCGCGGCATCAGGCTCGGAACTCATGGTGCGGGATCTCCTTGGGAGTAAGTGGCTTTGACGGGACGCGGCCGGCGCAGGCCTAGCGCATGACCGCTTCAAGCCGAGTCATCAAAACACGTCGTTCCCGCGAAAGCGGGAACCTAGGGGCAAGCGACGCGCGGGTCCCCTGGATCCTCGCTTTCGCGAGGATGACGGCGTGGTTCGATTTCACGCGGTCACACACTGGATCGCGGCTCAGACGTCGAGATTGGCGACGTTGAGGGCGCTTGCCTGGATGAATTCGCGGCGCGGCTCGACGAGGTCGCCCATGAGGGTGGAGAAGGTCTCCTCGGCGAGGTCGGCGTGCGGCACCTTGACCTGGAGCAAGGTGCGGACATCCGGGTTGAGCGTCGTCTCCCAGAGCTGCTCGGGATTCATTTCGCCCAGACCCTTGTAGCGCTGGATGTCGCCCTTGCGCGGCCCCAGCTCCATCACTGCCTCGACGAGGGCGCAGGGGCCGTTGACCACCGTGTCCTTGTCCTTGGAGACGAGATGCCCGGGCGCGGCGAAGAGCTCGACCAGATCGGCCGCGCGCTCGACGAGGCGGCGCGCCTCGGCGCTGCGCATGAGCGCCCCGTCGATGACGCGATGCTCGGTCACGCCGTGACGGTTGCGGGCGAGATGAAGGGCGCGCTTGGGGCTCGACCGTGCCCTGCCAGCCGCGCTCGGCCGGCGGCACCAACGCGTCGAGGCGGCGGGCGAGCTCGGCGGCGGCGGCGGCGGCGCGCGCATCGTCCTCGAGCATCGCGGGATCGAGGAGCGAGGCGATCGCCGCCTGCTCGACCACCTCGAGGCTGCCGGCCTTGCGCACCAGCGGCTGCAGCAGGTTGCGCGCGGCACGCGCGCGCTCGACGATGTCCCTGAGATCGTTGCCGGCGCGCTCGACGCCGTCGTGCTGGCGGAACACCGCGTCCCTGATGCCGGCGGTGATGCAATATTCCTCGAGCGCCGCATCGTCCTTGAGATAGACCGCCTTGCCCTGGCCGCGCTTGACCTGATAGAGCGGCGGCTGGGCGATATAGAGAAAGCCCTTGTCGATGAGCTGCGGCATCTGGCGGAAGAAGAAGGTCAGAAGCAGCGTGCGGATGTGGCTGCCGTCGACATCGGCGTCGGTCATGATGATGATGCGGTGATAGCGCGCCTTGGCGGCGTCGAACTCCTCCGGACCGATGCCGGTGCCGATGGCGGCGATGAGCGTGCCGATCTCGGCCGAGCCCAGCATCTTGTCGAAGCGCGCCCGCTCGACATTGAGGATCTTGCCCTTGAGCGGCAGGATCGCCTGGAAGCGGCGGTTGCGGCCCTGCTTGGCCGAGCCGCCGGCGCTGTCGCCCTCGACGATGAAGAGCTCGCTCTTGTCGGGGTCGCGTTCCTGGCAGTCGGCGAGCTTGCCCGGCAGGCTCGCCATGTCGAGCGCGCCCTTGCGGCGGGTGAGTTCGCGCGCCTTGCGCGCCGCCTCGCGCGCGGCGGCCGCCTCGACCACCTTGGCAACGACGCGCCTGGCGTCGGCGGGATGCTCCTCGAGCCATTGCTGCAGCCGGTCGGCGACGATGCCCTCGACCACCGGCCGGACCTCGGAGGAAACCAGCTTGTCCTTGGTCTGGGACGAGAATTTGGGATCGGGCGCCTTGATCGACAGGATCGAGGTCAGGCCCTCGCGCATGTCCTCGCCGGTGAGCTGCACCTTCTCCTTCTTGGCGATGCCGCTCTCGTTGGCATAGGCGTTGATGGTGCGCGTCAGCGCGGCGCGGAAGCCGGCGAGATGCGTGCCGCCGTCGCGCTGCGGGATGTTGTTGGTGAAGCACAGCATGGTCTCGTGATAGGAGTCGGTCCACTCCATCGCCACTTCGACGGTGATGCCGTCGCGCTCGGCCGCGATGGCGATCGGCGGCTGGTGCAGCGCCTGCTTGGAGCGGTCGAGATATTTGACGAACGCCTCGAGGCCGCCCTCGTAATGCAGGTCGACCCGCTTCGGCTCGACCCCGCGCGCATCGGTGAGCTCCAGCGTCACGCCGGAATTGAGGAAGGCCAGTTCGCGCAGGCGGTGCTCGAGCGTGGCGAAATCGAACTCGGTATGGGCGAAGATCGCCGGGGCTCGGCAGGAAGGTGATCTCGGTCCCGGTGCGGGTATGTTCCACCGGCCCCAGATCGGCGAGCGGCGCCTCGGGCTCGCCGTCGCGGAAGCGCATGGCATATTCGTGGCCGCCGCGCCAGACGCGCATGTCGAGCACGGCCGACAGCGCATTGACCACCGACACGCCGACCCCGTGCAGCCCGCCCGAGACCTTGTAGGAGTTCTGGTCGAATTTACCTCCGGCATGCAGCCGGGTCATGATGACTTCGGCCGCCGAGACGCCCTCCTCGAGATGGATGTCGACGGGAATGCCGCGGCCGTTGTCGGTGACGGTGCAGGAGCCGTCGGCGTTGAGCGTCACGCTCACGGTGTCGCAATAGCCGGCCAGCGCCTCGTCGATGGAATTGTCGACGACCTCGTAGACCATGTGATGCAGGCCGGAGCCGTCGTCGGTGTCGCCGATATACATGCCCGGGCGCTTGCGCACGGCATCGAGCCCGCGCAGCACCTTGATCGAGTGCGCGCCGTATTCCTCGGGTTCTATGCTTGGAACAGGTTCGGCCATACGTTCGTTGCATCCCTCAACTGGCGATCGCCGCGTCGGCGACCGTGAAAAACTGGGCATGGCCCGCCAGCCCGGCGAAAAGTGCCGGCTCGGTGCCGGTGAGCCAGGCCTGCGTGCCGAGCGCGACCAAGCGCCGCGAAGAGCGCCGCGCGCCGGATGCGCGTCGAGATGCGCCGCCACCTCGTCGAGCAGCAGGATCGGCGGCGCCCCCGAAGCACGCGCCTTGAGCCGCGCATGCGCCAGCAGGATGGCGATGAGCAGCGCCTTCTGCTCGCCGGTCGAGCACGCGGCCGCCGCCATGCCGTTGGCGACATGGGCGACCGTGAGATCGGCGCGATGCGGGCCGGCGAGCGTCGTGCCGCTCTCCGCATCGGCGCGCCGCCCGGTGGCGAGGCGCCGGCGCAGTTCCTCTTCGGCGGCCAGCGCCGGCATGGCGGCGAGCCAGCCTTCGACCTCGCCCGTCAGCGCCAGGCGCGCCTGCGGGAACGGTCCTTCCGCGGCGGCGCACTCGCCATCGAGCCGGGCCGCCATGTCGCGTCGCGCGGCGGCGATCGCGATGCCGTCCGCCGCCATCGTCTCTTCCAGCGCGTCGAGCCAGGCCGCATCGGCCGGGCCGTCGCGCAACAGCCGCGCGCGCTCGCGCATCGCCCGCTCATAGGCCGCGAGCCTTGCGGCGTGGCCGGCGTCGAAGCCGAGCACCAGCCGGTCGAGGAAGCGGCGCCGCTCGCCGCTCCCCTCGGTGAAGAGCCGGTCCATCTGCGGCGTCAGCCAGGCGAGATGGACATGCTCGGCCAAGGCCGATTGGCTCTTCGCCTTGGCGCCGTCGATGCGCACGAGCCGGCGCTCGCCGCTTTCGCTGGCGGCGTCGCGGCCGGTGCCGATCTGTACCTCGCCCTTGGGCGTCGCCAGCCGCGCCGCCACCGCCCACGGGCCCGGCTTCTGATCGCTCGGCCGCGCCGGCGGCACGCGCCGGTCGATCTCCGACAGCGCCACCCGGCGCAGGCCGCGTCCCGGCGCGAGGAAGGAAATCGCTTCCAGGAGATTGGTCTTGCCCGCGCCGTTCGCCCCCGTGAGCACGACCGGGCGGTCATCGACCTCGAGCCGCACCGCGGCGTAACCGCGGAAATCGGTGAGCTGAAGACGCGTCACGGCGGGCCGCATCGCCGCCGCCGTTTCGTGCCTTTCATGGGCTTTTATATAGGGAGTCCCGCCCTCTGCCGCCAGCGGCGCCGCGTCTCCCGGATCGAGCACCATGCCGGCCTAGACGCGCATCGGCATGAGGACGTAGAGCGCGCTCGCATCGGCGGTGTCGCGGACGATGGTCGGCGAGGCGGCGTCGCCCATGGCAAAGCGGGCGCCCTCGCCCTCGATCTGCTCGGCGATGTCGAGGAGATAGCGGGCGTTGAAGCCGATCTCCATCGGCGCCGCGGCATAGCGCACCTCGAGCTCCTCGGTGGCGGTGCCGTTCTCGGGGCTGGTCGCCGACAGCGTCAGGCTGCCGCGCTCGAGCGCCAGCTTCACCGCCCGGCTCTTCTCGGTCGAGATGGTGGAGACGCGGTCGACCGCCTCGGCGAAGGGCTTGCACTCGACCTCGAGGATGCGGTCGTTGCCGGTCGGGATGACCCGGTCATAGTCCGGGAAGGTGCCGTCGATCAGCTTCGAGGTCAGGACCGTGGTGCCGAAGCTGAAGCGGATCTTGGTCTCGCTCAGGGCGATCGCCACGTCCTGCTCGAACTCGTCGAGGAGCTTGCGCAGCTCCACCACGGTCTTGCGCGGCACGATGACGCCGGGCATGCCGGCCGCGCCCTCGGGCAGCGGCATCTCCATGCGCGCGAGGCGGTGGCCGTCGGTCGCCACCGCCCGCAGCATCGCCACATCGTTGCTGCTGGCGGCGTGGACGTAGATGCCGTTCAGGTAATAGCGCGTCTCCTCGGTCGAGATGGCAAAGCGCGTACGGTCGATCAGGCGCTTCAGGTCGGCGGCCGACAGCATGAAGTTGTGCGGCAGCTCGCCGCCGGCCATCAGCGGGTAGTCCTCGGGCGGCAGGCAGGCGAGCGTGAAGGTCGAGCGGCCCGAGCGCAGGGTCATGCTGCCCTTGTCGCCGGCGGCGTCGAGCTCGATCTGTGCCCCCTCGCGCAGCTTGCGGACGATGTCGTAGAGCGTGTGGGCCGGCGCCGTGGTGGCGCCGGCAAGCGCCACCTGGCAGGCCACCGACGCCACCATCTCGAGGTCCATGTCGGTGGCGGAGAGCGAGCTTTGCCCTCCTCGGACCGCATCAGGACGTTCGACAGGATGGGGATGGTATTGCGGCGCTCGACGACGCTCTGCACGTGACCCAGCGCACGCAGCAACGTGGAACGTTCGATCGTCAGTTTCATGGCGGGCGGGCTTTACGCTCGGTGATGGACGGTCATGCTTGGCAACGCGAATTTCCCCTCGCGGCACCCCTGTTCGCCCTGGCCGTCCTGGCCCGTGCGCAACGGGAAAGTACTATAGCACGGATGCGTGGGGTGGGTACAGAAACGCCCCGAATCGGCCAGGCCGCCCGGGGACCGGGGCTCAGCTCGTCTCGAGCATGCGGCGCAGGAGCTCGATGTCCTCGGCCATGGTGCGGTCGCTCGCGCGCAGCTCCTCGATCTTGCGCACCGCATGCATCACCGTGGTGTGGTCGCGCCCGCCGAACTTGCGCCCGATCTCCGGCAGCGAGCGGGGGGTGAGCTGCTTGCACAGGAACATCGCCACCTGGCGCGGGCGCGCGACGGCGCGGGCGCGGCGGGCCGAATGCATGTCGGCGAGGCGGATGTTGTAGTGCTCGGCGACGCGCTTCTGGATCTCGTCGATGGTGACGCGGCGATCGTTGGCGCGCAGGAGATCGTGCAGCACTTCCTGCGCGCTCTCGATGGTGATCGGCTGGCCCACGAGCTGGGTGTGGGCATAGATGCGATTCAAGGCGCCTTCGAGCTCGCGCACGTTGGAGGTGATCTTGTGCGCCAGGAACTCCAGCACCTTGTCCGGCACCGGGCTCTTCATCTGCTCGGCCTTGGCATAGAGAATGCCCAGACGCAGCTCGTAGGTGGTGGGATGGATGTCGGCGACGAGGCCCCAGCCGAGCCGGGACTTCAAGCGCTCTTCCATGCCTTCGAGATCGGACGGGGACTTGTCGGCGGAGATCACGATCTGCCGGTTCTGATCGACGAGGGCGTTGAAGGTGTGGAAGAATTCTTCCTGCGTCGAATCCTTGCCCGAGATGAACTGCACGTCGTCGATCATCAGCACGTCGACCGAGCGGAACTGCTCCTTGAACGCCATCGTGTCCTTGAAGCGCAGCGCGCGGATGAACTGATACATGAACTTCTCGGCCGAGAGATAGATCACCTTGCGCGACGGAAACTGCGTGCGGATGTGCCAGGCGATGGCGTGCATGAGATGCGTCTTGCCGAGACCGACGCCGCCATAAAGGAACAAGGGGTTGTAGGGAACGACGCGGTCGGCCGAAACCGAGGAGCCCGCGACCCGGCGCGCGGCGGCGTGCGCGAGCTCGTTCGGCTTGCCCACGACGAAATTCTCGAAGCTGAAGCGCGGATCGAGTGTCGCGCTGACATCCTTTTCGTCGACCGCCGCGGCGTCGGCGCTCTCGCGCACAGGGGCCGGTGCTGCCGGCGCGGCCGGAACGGTCGGGTCGACGGCGCTGCCGGGGCCGCCCAGAATGATCTCGACCGTGTTGATGGTGCCGTTCTCGGCATTCCACAGCGCGCGCAGACGGTCGACGTAATGCTGCGTCACCCAGTTGCGCAGGAACCGCGTCGGCACCGCGATGAGGACGCGCCCCTCGCATACGCCGGCAAGCGTCATCGATCTGAGCCAACTGCGAAAGGCGGGTTCGCCGAACTCGTCGCGCAAGCGGCCGCGCACCCGCAGCCATTGCGCCTGAATGTCCGAGCTGCCGAGCACGACTTCCGCCACGATCGTCACGCGCCGCTCGCGGCGTCAAAGGCCGCGCTGCGGCGGTACGCCGCCCGAACATTCATCGTCATCGCGCGTCCCCCTCAGCCGATCGCACTCATCACGGACGCAACCCCCGCGGCGCTTGAAGGTGCGAGCCCTTCGCCGTCACGTATCGCCTCACAGGATCGGCTTGGCGCGAGATGCTAATCTAGTACGTGCCTACCTGCGGCTAACCGTTTGCTTGCTTTGAATACATGGGGGCGCTCATGCTGCGCCGGCCTTTGTTCCCTACGCCCCCGCAATTTCGGCGGGAGCGAAACTCTACCTAAGCCAATCGGCAGAAGGCAATAAGCCTGAAAAGGGAACGATGATATTTTTTTGACGAAGTGTCATCGCGGCGACGTGGCGTCGCCGCGTGCGGTGCTCAGAGCACCTTGATGCGCGACGACAAGCGCGACAATTTGCGGGCGACGGTGTTCTTGTGCAGCACGCCCTTGCTGATGCCGCGCTGCATCTCCGGCGCTGCGGCGGCGTAAGCGGCGCGCGCCGCTTCCTTGTCGCCTGATGCGATCGCGGTCTCGACTTTCTTGATGAAAGTACGGATGCGGCTGACGCGCGCGCGGTTGACCATGGTGCGGGTCTCCGCTTGGCGGTGGCGCTTTTCTGCCGATGGATGGTTCGCCATCGATGACCTATGTTCTCACAAATCCGCGGAAAACGCGCTTATAGCCAGGGTCGCAGCCGCGGTCAAGCGCCGCGCCGCTAGCGCCGGACCTTCCCGGCAAGCGCGCAGGCGGCAACTTTCTCATGCGTTCTTGAACGCCGCCTTGCGCTTTTCGGCGAACGCGGCCATGCCTTCCTTCTGGTCGGCGGTGGCGAACATGGCGTGGAAGAGGCGGCGCTCGTGGCGCACGCCTTCGGCGAGCGTCGTCTCATAGGCGCGATTGACCGCCTCTTTGGCGGCGAACACCGCGGGCCGCGACAGCGCCGCGATCTGCGCCGCCATCGCCACCGCTTCGTCGATGAGCTTGTCGTTGGCGACGATGCGGCTCACCAGGCCGCTGCGCTCGGCCTCGGCCGCGTCCATCATGCGGCCGGTGAGGACCATGTCCATCGCCTTCGCCTTGCCGACGAAGCGCGTCAGGCGCTGCGTGCCGCCGGCGCCGGGAATGATGCCGAGATTGATCTCGGGCTGGCCGAAGCGCGCGCTTTCCGCGGCGATGATGGTGTCGCACATCATCGCCACCTCGCAGCCGCCGCCCAGCGCATAGCCGGCCACCGCCGCGATGATCGGCTTGCGGCAGGTGGTGATGCGCTCCCATCCATTGGTGACGAAATCGGCGAGGAAGACATCGACGAAATTTTGGTTCTGCATTTCCTTGATGTCGGCGCCGGCGGCGAAGGCCCGGTCGCTGCCGGTGATGACGACGGCGCCGATCGCGGCATCGGCCTCGAAGCCGTCGAGCGCCGTGCCGAGCTCGCGCATCAGCGCATCGCACAGCGC
Organism: uncultured Alphaproteobacteria bacterium; assembly: GCA_963832575.1. GTDB lineage: Bacteria > Pseudomonadota > Alphaproteobacteria > ATCC43930 > CGMCC-115725 > DATJLY01. The sequence goes on along the minus strand of CAWHUT010000002.1, from coordinate 625,320 downwards.
ATTCAAGGCTTTCGGCCGGTTGAGCGTGATGAGGCCGACGGCACCGCGCGTCTCGACGAGGATGTTGGCATAGCTCATGGGCGAGGCTCCTGATGCGGCGAGAGGGTGAATCCCACGGTGAGATCGCCATCGGTGCCGCGGAAGTCGAGGTGCAGCACCTCGCCCTCGCGTCGCCAGGCGTCGGTGCCGGCCGTGCTCCAGCCGAGCTGCGGCAAGGTGGTGCCGTAGAAACTGCTGACCGCGGCGCGGGCGAGTTTGCCGTGCGCTTGCGCCTCGACGATCCGCCCTTCCGGCTTGTCGAAGACGAGGTTCGTGCCCGCGACCGGCACGAGGCCGCTCATCAGCGGTATGTCCTCGGTGCCGGCGACGAAGTCGGCGGCGCGCGTCGGCGCAGCGATCAGTACCAGCGGCAGTACGAAAACGGCATCACGCCACTTCATGCCCGGAGTTTATTCCTCAGCGCTGCCGCTTGGCACAGTAAAATGTCGAGCGTCCGCTCTGGGCGATGCGGCGGATGGCGGTGGCGCAATCGCAACCCGGGCAGGGCTCGCCTTCCTTGCCGTAGACGGCCCAGTGGTGCTGGAAATAGCCGAGCTCGCCCGAGGCCTGAACATAATCGCGCAGGCTCGAGCCCCCGGCCGCGATCGCGCTCTCGAGCACGGTGCGGATGGCGGCGGCAAGCTGTTCCGCGCGCTCGCCCCTCACCGTGCCGGCGCGCCGGCGCGGCGACAGCCGCGCCCAGTAGAGGCTTTCGCAGACATAGATGTTGCCGAGCCCGGCGACAACGGTCTGGTCGAGGAGCGCGGCCTTGAGCGGCGCAGCCTTGCCGGCGAGCGCAGCGGCAAGGACCGGGCCGTTGAAGCCGTTGCCCAAGGGCTCGGGGCCGAGATGGGCCAGGCGCGGATGGCGCGCGAGTTCGTCTTGCGTTGCGGCATAGTCGAGGAGGCCGAACCGGCGCGCGTCGTTGAAGCGCAGCACCGTGCCGTCGTCGAAGCGGAAGACGACATGGTCGTGCTTGGCGTCGGCCGCATCCTCGGTGCCCAGCACCATCCGTCCGGACATGCCGAGATGCGCGATCAGCACGCCGCCGCCTTCGAGGTGGAACAACAGGTACTTGGCGCGGCGCTCGATGCGCTCGATGCGGCGGCCTTCCAGACGCGCTGCCAGTCCCGGCGGCAGCGGCACGCGCAGATCGGCGCGGTTGAGCACGACCCGCGCCACGATCCGGCCGGTAAGGCGCAGCGCCAGGCCGCGCGCCACGGTCTCCACTTCGGGTAGCTCGGGCATGGCGGGGCAGGTGCTCTTGGCGCTCGCGGGCTCGTCCTCTATGTTGCAGCACATGACGGAGGCGGAAACAAGCGAGACGGATTTCGGCTTCCGCCGCGTCGCGACCGGCGACAAGGCACGGCTCGTCGCCGGCGTCTTCCGCTCGGTGGCCGAGCGCTATGACCTCATGAACGACCTCATGAGCGGCGGCATCCACCGGCTGTGGAAATCGCAACTCATCGACCGCCTCAATCCCCGGCCGGGGCAGGTGCTGCTCGACATCGCCGGCGGGACCGGCGACATCGCCGAGCGCTTCCTCGCGCGCGCCGGCGCCACGTCGCGCGCGCTCGTCTGCGACATCAGCGAGGCGATGGTGCGGCGCGGCCGCGACCGCGCCATCGACCGCGGCATCGTCGCCGGCATCGATTGGATCGTCGGCGATGCCGAGCGCCTGCCGGTGGCCAGCATGAGCGTCGATGGCTGCACCATCGCCTTCGGCCTGCGCAACGTCACGCAGATCGCGGCGGCCCTGGCCGAGGCGCGGCGCGTGCTTAAGCCGGGCGGGCGCTTCCTGTGTTTGGAATTCAGCCGCGTGTCGCTGCCGATGCTGGCGCGCGCTTATGATCTTTATTCCTTCGCGGTGCTGCCGCGTCTTGGTCAGATGGTGGCCGGCGATCGCGAAGCCTATCAATATCTGGTGGAGAGTATCCGCCGCTTCCCGCCGCAGGATGATCTCGCGCTCCTCATGCGCGAGGCCGGCTTCGAGCTTGTCGGCTACCGCAACCTCACCGGCGGCATTGCCGCGCTTCATTCCGGCTGGCGGCTTTGAGCGCGGATCGCGCGGCGCGGAGCCGCTAGGCGATGCGGGAGCTGCTGCGCGTTCCGCGCCATCTCCTGCGCCTGGCCGAGATCGTGCTGACGCTGGCGCGCTATGATGCGCTCTTCCCGCTCGAGCAGGTCGCGGGCCTGGCGTTCATCGTCCGGCTCATGCGGCTCATCCGCCGGCGCGGCGCGGCGCGGGCGCAGCTCAGGCCGGGCGAGCGGCTGGCCGCGGCGTTGCAGGCGCTGGGTCCGAGCTTCATCAAGCTCGGCCAGGGTCTCAGCCTGCGCGCCGATCTCATCGGCGATACCATCGCCAGCGATCTCGCGCTGCTGCAGGACCGGCTGCCGCCGTTTCCGGGGGCGCAGGCGCGCGCCGTCGTGGAAAGCGAGCTCGGCGCGCCGCTCGAAACATTCTTCCGCTTGTTCGACGAGACCGCGATCGCTGCCGCCTCGATCGCGCAGGTCCACCTCGCCGTCACCAGCGAGGGCGAGGAAGTCGCGGTCAAGGTGCTCCGCCCCAACATCGCCGCCGCGTTCGCGCGCGACATCGAGCTCTTCGACTGGCTGGCGCGGCTGGCCGAGCGGCTGGAGCCGCGGCTCAGACGCCTGAAGCCGCGCGCCATCGTGGCGACGCTGGCGCAGTCGGTGCGGCTGGAGATGGATCTGCGCTTCGAAGCGGCGGCCGCCTCGGAGCTGCGCGACAATTTCGCGGGCGATCCGACCTTTCGTGTGCCGCGGGTGGAATGGCGCCGCACGGCGCGCCAGGTGCTGACGCTCGAGCGGGTGAGCGGCATCCGCGTCGATGACCGCGCCGCGTTGGCCGCCGCCGGCCACGATGTCCGCGAGATCATGCGGCACGCGGCCAGCGCCTTCTTCAACCAGGTGTTCCGCGATGGCTTCTTCCATGCCGACCTTCATCCCGGCAATCTCTTCATTGACGCCAGCGGCGCCATCGTCGCGGTCGATTTCGGCATCATGGGCCGGCTCGACCGCAAGACCCGGTTCTATCTCGCCGATATGCTGCTGGCGTTCCTCACCGGCGATTACGACCGCGTCGCCGCCGTGCATTTCGAGGCCGGCTACGTGCCGCCGCACCAGTCGCGCGCCTGGTTCGCGCAGGCCTGCCGCGCCATCGGCGAGCCGATCCTGGAACGGCCGCTGCACGAGATCTCGCTGGGCCGGCTCCTGGCACAGCTCTTCCAGGTCACCGAGCAGTTCGAGATGGAGACGCAGCCGCAGCTTCTGCTGCTGCAGAAGACCATGGTCGTGGCCGAAGGGGTGGGGCGCCTGCTCGAGCCCGGCGTCAACATGTGGACATTGGCGCGGCCGCTCATCGAGGACTGGATGCGCGCCAACCGCGGCCCCGAGGCGCGCGTTATCGAAGCCGCCCGGGAAGCGTTCGAGGCGCTCCAACGGCTGCCGACGCTGTTCAACCGGCTCGACAATATCGTCGGCATCATCACCGAGGGCGGCGGCCTGCCGCTCCATCGCGATTCGCTCGCCACCATGGCCCGGCGCAGCGCGATCGAGCTTCTCGGCCTGCCGCTGTGGATCATCGCCGTGGCGCTCGCCGCCATCGCCGTGATGCTGTGGTGGGGGCGGCCGGGGTAGGCATCCGGAGGCGCACCCTCACCCTCCCGCGCAAAGCGCGGGCCCCTCCCTCTCCCGCTTGGCGGGAGAGGGTGCCGAGCGGAAGCGAGGCGGGTGAGGGTCGCGCCTACGTGCCCGGTTGCACAGCGCTGACGCTGTTCTATACTGGGCGCTTCGCGGTGCAAAACGGGGATTAAGGAGACAAAATGCTCCACGGCCGGCGGATTCTCCTGATCGTCGCCGGCGGCATCGCCGCCTATAAGAGCCTCGACCTCATCCGCCGCCTGCGTGAGCGCGGCGCTTCCGTCCGCGTCGTCATGACCGCGGCGGCCAAGCAGTTCATCACGCCCCTGTCGGCGGCGGCGCTGGCGGGCGAGAAGGTCCACGACGATCTCTTCGCGCTCACCGTCGAGGTCGAGATGGGGCATCTGCGCCTGGCGCAGGAAGCCGATCTTGTCGTGGTCGCGCCGGCGACCGCCGATCTCCTGGCGCGGATGGCGGCGGGGCTCGCCGACGATCTCGCCACGGCGGCGCTGCTCGCCACCGACCGGCCGGTGCTGGTGGCGCCGGCGATGAATACGCGGATGTGGGAGAACGCCGCCACGCGCGATAACCTCGCCCGGCTGGCGGGGCGCGGGATCAGGCGGGTCGGGCCGGCGGCCGGACCGCTGGCCGAGGGCGAGAGCGGCATGGGTCGGATGGCCGAGCCGCTCGACATCGTCGCCGCGGCCGAAGAGATCCTCGGCGCCAGCGTGCTCCTCAAGGGCCGGCGCGCGCTGGTCACCAGCGGGCCGACGCACGAGCCGATCGATCCCGTCCGCTTCATCGCCAACCGCTCGTCCGGCAAGCAGGGCCATGCCATCGCCGCCGCGCTCGCCCGCCACGGCGCCACCACCACTCTCGTCGCCGGCCCGACCGCCGAGCCGACGCCGCCCGGCGTCACGATCGTGCCGGTGACGACGGCGCGCGAGATGCTGGCGGCCTGCGAGGCAGCGCTGCCGGTCGATGTTGCCGTGTGCGCCGCTGCCGTCGCCGACTGGCGCGTCGAGGAAGCGCCGCAGAAGCTCAAGAAGAAAGGCGCGGCGCCGGTGCTGCACCTGGTCGAGAACCCGGACATCCTGGCGCGGCTGAGCGCGGCCGGGAACCTGCGCCCGCGCCTCGTCGTCGGCTTTGCCGCCGAGACCGAGAACCTTGCCGCCAACGCCGCCGCCAAGCGCGCGCGCAAGGGCTGCGACTGGATCCTCGCCAACGACGTCGCGGCGGCAAGCGGCACCTTCGGCGGCGACATGAACACCATTCACCTCGTCACCGAGACGGGCATCGAGGACTGGCCGCCCGCCTCCAAGCGCGATGTCGCCGAGCGTCTCGCCCGCCGCATCGCCGCCCACCTTGAAAAGAAGGCTGCGGAATGAACGCGCTCGTCGTCCCTATCCAGGTGCTGCCGCACGGCAAGGGCCTGAAGCTGCCAGCCTATGCGACCGAGGGCAGCGCCGGCGCCGATCTTGCCGCCGCGGTCGCGGCGCCGATGGTGCTGGCGCCCGGCGCGCGGGCGCTGGTGCCGACGGGGATCGCGATTGCCGTGCCGGCCGGGTTCGAGGCGCAGGTGCGGCCGCGCTCGGGCCTCGCCCTCAAGCACGGCCTCACCGTGCTCAACAGCCCCGGCACCATCGACAGCGACTATCGCGGCGAGATCGGCGTCATCCTGGTCAATCTCGGGCCTGACAGCGTGACCATCGCGCGCGGCGAGCGCATCGCCCAGCTTGTCGTCGCCCCGGTGGTTCAGGTCGCGTGGCAGGAAGCCGCAAGCCTGCCGCCCAGCGTGCGCGGTGCCGGCGGCTTCGGCTCGAGCCGAGGCTGAGCCCGCCATGCTGCGTCTTTCCAAGAAGCTGCTCTTCGCCATCGAGGCGGTGCTCGACATCGCCTACAACGCCGGCACGCAACCGGTGCAGTCGGGCGAGATCACGCGCCGCCAAGGCATCCCGCGGCGTTATCTCGAACAGGTGCTGCAGCAGCTCGTGCGCGCCGGCGTTCTGACCGGCGTGCGCGGGCCCCATGGCGGCTATCGCCTGGCGCGCGAGCGCCGCCGCATCAGCCTGGGCGAGATCGTGCGCGTGGTGCGCCTGCTCGACGGCGGTGCCGATCCGCTCGAGGAGGATGCCGGCGCCGAGCTCGGCAAGCGCGTGGTGCGGCCGCTGTGGCTGGAATTGCAGGAGGAGGTCATGCTGCGTCTCGACGCCGTCACCATCGAGGATCTGTGCCTGCGCGCCCATCGCGTCGGCGTGACGGGCGATGCCGCCGCGCGCCTCGATTATTCGATCTGACGCGAAGGGAGAAGACGCGCCATGGCCGAGTTCCGCGGCAAGGTCTATGACAATATCGTCGAAACCGTCGGCGCGACGCCGCTGGTGCGGATGGCGCGGCTGGCCGCGGCGCATGGCGTCAAGGCCGACCTTGTCGCCAAATGCGAGTTCTTCAATCCGCTGTCCTCGGTCAAGGACCGCATCGGCTATTCCATGATCGCGGCGGCCGAGAAGGAGGGCCGCATCCGCCCCGGCAAGACCGTGCTGGTCGAGCCGACCTCGGGCAATACCGGCATCGCGCTCGCCTTCGTGGCGGCGGCCAAGGGCTATCGCCTCATTCTCACCATGCCCGACAGCATGTCGGTGGAGCGCCGGCGCATGCTGAAGCTGCTGGGGGCCGAGATCGAGCTCATCCCGGCGGCGCTCGGCATGCGCGGCGCCATCGCGCGGGCCGAGGAGCTGCTGCGCACGCTGCCCGATGCCTTCATGCTGCAGCAGTTCCAGAACCCCGCCAACCCCGAAATCCACCGCCTCACCACCGCCGAGGAGATTCTGGCGCGACAGCGACGGCAAGGTCGACGTGGTGGTGAGCGGCATCGGCACCGGCGGCACCCTGACCGGCGTCGGCGCGGTGCTGAAGAGCCGCAAGCCGGGCGTCAGGATGATCGCGGTCGAGCCCGAAGACAGCGCCGTGCTCTCGGGCGGACCGCCCGGCCCGCACAAGATCCAGGGCATCGGCGCCGGCTTCATCCCGGCCATTCTCGACGTGAAGCTGATCGACGAGGTGATCCGCATCGGCAACGAGACGGCGATGGTGACGACGCGCGAGGTGGCGCGCATCGAAGGCATCGCCTGCGGCATTTCTTCGGGCGCGGCGATCGCAGCCGCGCTCGAGCTGGCCGCGCGCGAGCAGATGCAAGGCAAGATGATCGTCATCGTGCTGCCCGACACGGCCGAGCGCTATCTATCCACCGGCCTCTTCGACGGGCTGGGGTGACGTGACGGCGGAGATCGCCCTCACCGACGCGCAGTTCGAGCGCTATGCCCGCCACCTCATCCTCGACGAGGTGGGCGAGGCGGGGCAGGCGCGGCTGATGGCGGCGCGCGTCCTGGTGGTGGGCGCGGGCGGGCTCGGCTCGCCCATCCTGCTCTATCTCGCCGCCGCCGGCGTCGGCACCCTCGGCATCGTCGATGACGATACGGTCGACCTTTCCAACCTGCAGCGGCAGATCGTCCATCCGACCGCGCGCATCGGGGTGCCCAAGGTCGAGAGCGCCGCGCGCACGCTGGCCGAGATCAATCCGGAGGTCGCGGTCGAGGCGCACCGGCTGCGGCTCGACGAGGGGAATGCCGCGGCCCTCGTCGGCGCCTATGATCTCGTCGCCGACGGCAGCGACAATTTCGCCACGCGCTATCTCCTCAACGATGTCTGCCACCGCCTCGGCAAGACGCTGGTGGCGGCGGCGCTGTCGCCGTTCGAGGGCCAGCTCTCCACCTTCAAGTCGCATCTGGGGCCGCCGCACCCGTGCTACCGCTGTCTCTTCCGCGAGCCGCCGCCGCCCGATGCGGTGCCGCGCTGCGTCGAGGCGGGGATCCTGGGCGCGGTGGCGGGCGTGATCGGGACGCTCCAGGCGACCGAGGTGCTGAAGGAGATCCTGGGTCTCGGCGACAGCCTGTCGGGCAGCCTCCTCATCTACGACGCGCTGCGCACCGACTTCCAGCGCATCAAGCTGCCGCGCGATCCCGATTGCCCAACGTGCGGGCAAGGATGAGCGGCAGCGCTTGACCCGCCGCGGGTGCGGGATTAGAGCCTGATCGGGTTCAAGCAAAATCGCCCAACCTCGTCATTCCCGCGAAAGCGGGAATCCAGAGGCAAGCGACGTGCAGTCCCCTGGACCCCCGCCTTCGCGGGGGTGACGAACGAGTGGTTCAATCTGAAACGATCAGGCTCCGGACGAGACCTCGTGCAGTACCTTGGGCGTCATTGGTGCGTTGCCGTCGCGGCGCTTGCGCTTGTCGCGGCGGCTTCGGCGTTGGCGGCTGGCGAGCCGATGCCGCGCTTTGCCGCGCTGCGGGTCGATCGGGTCAATTTGCGCACCGGTCCCGGCGAGCAGTATCCGATCGAATGGGTCTATCAGCGCAAGGGTCTGCCGGTGGAAGTCACCGCCGCGTTCGATGTCTGGCGCAAGGTGAAAGACAGCGACGGCACCGAGGGCTGGGTGCACGAGCGCATGCTGACCGAGACGCGCAATGTCGTCATCGCGGGTGCGCTGCGCACGCTGCGGCGCGATCCCGACGCCACGGCGCCGGCCGTCGCCCATGTCGAGCCCGGCGTCGTCGCGCATCTGCTCGAATGTCGCGCCAACTGGTGCCGCATCGAGGCGCAGGGCATCAAGGGCTGGCTCAAGCGCAGCGATACCTGGGGCGTCTTCCCCGACGAGACGGTGCAGTAGCGGGATTCTCGGCCTACGCCAGATCCTCGGAGAGCGCGGCGCGCACGGTCTCGGGCATCACCGCCATGTGGCTGTAGTCGGGATGGTCGATCCCCACCACGACCTGCGCCCCGGGTACGACGAACGCGGCCTTCGCGGCCGGCGTCAGGGGAAAGCGGACGAACTGCACCGACGAGGCCTTGCCGTCGGGCGTGGTGTTCTCGCGCGTCGGATCGGGGATGCCGCGCGCCTCGGCGCCGGCGACGCGCGACGAACATGCGGTTCTCGATGCCGCCGAGCCGGGCAGCTCGCGCTCGCGCCGCGCCGCGTCCTCGATCTCGAACATCACGGTGGCGATGAGCTCGTCGCCTTGCGGGATCAGCGGGTTGTAGGCCTCGAGCTCGTCGGCGATCTGGGCCTCGCCGCCGCGCTCGATGTAGAGCATCTCGTGCACCTGATGCCACATCGTGTCGTAATTCTCGAAATAGAACGTGGCGAAGGGGCCGACCTCGACGCGGCGGCGCGCCTTGACCGCGGCTGATGCGCGCCTTGTGCTGGCGCCGCTCGGCGGCATAGCGCTCGACCGGCAGGATGTCGGCGCGGGTGATGGATCGCTTCTCGGCCATGGTCGGTGATCCTATCGCGCCGCCGTCCGGCGGCAGACAGCCCATAGGCGAGCGCCATGAGCTCGATCGGGTGCAACGGTCTCCGGGCGGCGCGCGTGTTCGCGTCCTCGGCCGCCATGCCCTGGAGGATGTGGGTGGCGGCGAGCGGGCATTCGGAGGCGAGATACGCCTTGGCGTTGTGCACGCGCCTGGCGCGCCACCGGCTTGCCGACCTTGAGCGCGACCGCGAAATTCTCCTTCATCACGCCCCACGAGCCGCCGTGGCCCGAGCAGCGCTCGATCACCGCCAGGTCCGGCTGCGGCAAGCAGGCGCAGCATCTCCGCCGCCTTCTGCCCCATGTTCTGGGCCCGGGCATGGCAGGCGATGTGCAGGCTGACGCCGCCCGGCAGCGCGGTCGAGCCCGGGCGCCAGGCCCTGCTTCTTGGCGATGTCGACGACGTATTCGCTGATGTCGAAGGTGGCGCGGGCGAGCCGCGCGATCAGTCGCGTCGCCGGGCAGCAGCAGCGGCCATTCGATCTTGATCATCAGGGCGCAGGACGGCACCAGCGCGACCACGTCGTAGCCGGCCTCGATGCAGCGGCAAGAGCGCCGCCGGCGGTCTGGCGCGCGCGGGCGGCGACGCGGGCGAGATCGCCCTGCTCGAGCTGCGGCATGCCGCAGCAGCCGGGATAGACGGCCTCGCACGCGACGCCGTTATGCGCCAGCACGGCGCGCGCCGCCTGCCGATGCGGGGGTTGTTGTAGTTGACGAAGCAGGTCGCGTAGAGCACCGCCTTGCGGCCGAAGGCGGGCGCCGTCGACGTTGGCCGCCGGGCTGCGCCGTCCGCGGCGCGCATCATGAAGGTGCGGCCGTGGAATTTCGGCAGCTCGGCGTCGCGGTCGATGCCGGCGAGCGCCTCCATCGCCGGCCGGGTCAGGTCGTTGCCGCGGTCGCGTCGCCCAGTTGGCGAGCGGCGCCACCTTGCCGGCGAGCGCGGCCGTTGCGGTCGGTCTCGACCAGCTGGCGCGCGCGTCCACGTCGATCTTGCCCGCCTTCGCCTCGGCGGCGCGGTGGCGCAGCATGAGGTGCGGGAAGTCGACGTTGAACGCGTGCGGCGGCACGTAGGGGCACTTGGTCATGAAGCACATGTCGCAGAGCGTGCAGGCCTCGGCGACCTTGGCGTAATCCTTGTGATCGACCGCCTCGATCTCGCCCGTCGGGGTGCTGTCGATCAGGTCGAAGAGGCGCGGGAAGCTGTCGCACAGATTGAAGCAGCGGCGGCAGCCGTGGCAGATCTCGAAGACGCGCCGCATCTCGGCCTCGATCTTCGCGGGGTCGTAGAAGTCCGGATCCTGCCAGTCGATCGGCATGGCGCGTCGGCGCGTCGAGGCTGCCTTCCCGCATCGCTGTTCCTTGCCCGGAGAACCCACGCGCCACGCGCGCCCCAACCCTCTGCCCCGGTCAGGGGAGAGGAGGGGTGCTGCAGGAGTCTGGCCTTACGCGCTCAGAGCGTGTCGAGCGCCTTCTGGAAGCGGCCGGCGTGGGACTTCTCGGCCTTGGCGAGGGTCTCGAACCAGTCGGCGATCTCGTCGAAGCCTTCCTCGCGGGCGGTGCGTGCCATGCCGGGATACATGTCGGTGTATTCGTGGCGTCTCGCCGGCGATGGCCGCCTTGAGGTTGTCAGGCGTCGGGCCGATCGGCAGGCCGGTCGCGGGATCGCCGACCTCCTCGAGGTATTCGAGATGGCCGTGCGCGTGGCCGGTCTCGCCCTCGGCGGTGGAGCGGAACACGGCGGCGACGTCGTTGTAGCCTTCGACGTCGGCCTTCTGCGCGAAATAGAGATAGCGGCGGTTGGCCTGGCTTTCGCCGGCGAAGGCGTCCTTCAGGTTCTGTTCGGTCTTGGTACCCTTGAGAGACGGCATGGTTCCCTCCTCGTCGACAACTGATTGCGCCCGCCACTATGGCCGGTTGCGCCGATCCTGTCAAGAAAGATTAGAGCAATTCTAATTTAGGAAGACGCTGGGGCCGTCGCGCTCGACCCGGATGATCACGTCGACGCGGCGGATCGAGGCGCCGTCGGGCGGCTCGGGCAGGCCGGTGACGTCGATATGCTCGCCGGGAATGTCCAGGAGCCGGCCGGAATCCTCGAAGAAGAAGTGATGATGGTCGGTGACGTTGGTGTCGAAATAGGACCGGCCCGAGTTCACCACCACCTCGCGCAGAAGCCGCGCCTCGATGAACTGATGCAGGGTGTTGTAGATGGTCGCCAGCGAGACCGGAACCGACGCCGCCTGGGCCTCGCCGTGAAGCTGCTCGGCGGTGACGTGGCGGTCGCCCTTCTCGAACAGCAGCCGCGCCAGCGCCAGGCGCTGCCGGGTCGGCCGCAGCTTCGCCGCGCGCAGCAGCTCGAGAGCATTGGTGAAGGGACGCGACGCGGTCATGGCACCAATATAGGGTGCAAGAGGGTCAGAATTAAGGCCACCGAGCGCGATGCTAGCGCAGGAAGCCGGCCAGGGGAAGCCGCTCGGCGGGTGGCAGGCACCCGCCGGCGGCAGTCTGCCGCACCCCCCTTAAGGGCGCTGGATCGAGGTCGGGGTCGTGTTGCGCGCGATCTCGGCGAGCTGGGCGTGGATGCGGAAGACGATGAGGATGATCTCGCAATAGACCCGCCACAGGATCAGCGCCACGACCGCGCCGATGATGCCGACGATGAACCCGCGAAAGCCGGTGAAGATCGAGCCCAAGGCCCCGATGATGATCGCCGCGATGACGATCCAGTAGACGACCGAGATGACGGTCGGCGCGATCAACTCGTCGAACGTCAAAAATTTCCGCATGGTTTCCTCCACCCCTTGAAATGTACGGCGATCGGGCGCGCGCAGCGCCGGCCCTCCCCTGGGCTTGGCTCAGTCGCCGGTCTCCAGGCGCGCGACGAGCTCGCGCACGGTCGGTATGAAGCCGTTGGCGTAGAACGGGTCGCGCGCGAAGCGATAGGCATTGTGGCCGGCGAACATGAGCTGGAACTCCACGTCGTCGGAATGGCGGATCGCCTGCAGCGTTTTCTGGATGCAGAAGCTGCGCGGGTCGGCCTTCCGGCCGGTCGAGCTTTCCTCGTTCTGCGACCAGTTGGAGAACTGGCAGGCCGAGAGGCAGCCCATGCAGTTGATCTGGTCGGTGCGGATCTCCTGCGCCTTCTCGGGCGTGACGAAGATCAGGGTGGAATCGGGGGTGCGCACCGCCTCGGTGAAGCCCTGGCTGACCCAGATGAGGGCGCGCTCGCGGTCGTGCGGCGTCAGATAAACGCCACGTCGGCGCGCGCCGACTTCAAGCGGCGCCAGGTGGTCGCCGACGGCGGCGATCGAATAGGCCACCTGCCGCTCGGAACGCTCGCGCAGCTCGTTGAGGAAGCTGTTGCGCACGGCCGAGGAATAGAACCCGGTCGGGCTGAAGCGGTTGAGATAGACGTCGCCCTCCTTGAGCGTCAGCAGCTTGCGCTTCCACGCATCCGAGATCGGGCTCTCCTTGGTCAGTAGCGGCCGGGTGCCGAACTGGAAGGCGATCGGCCCGAGTTCCGGGTTGGCGATCCAGTCCTCCCATTCGCGCAGGCACCACACGCCACCCGCCATCACGATCGGCGTGTCGCCAAGCCCGTATTCCCGCATCATCTGGCGCAGCGCCAGGACGCGCGGAAACGGCGCTTCGGGGTGATCGGGATCGTCGCTGTTGGAAATGCCGTTGTGGCCGCCGGCAAGCCAGGGATCTTCGTAGACGACGCCGCCCAGCCAGTCGCGAAACTTGTGATAGGCCCGCTTCCACAGCGCGCGGAAGGCGCGGCCGGAGGACACGATCGGGTAGTAGTGGACGCCGTAGCGGGCGCTGATCTCGGCGATGCGATAGGGCATGCCGGCACCGCAGGTGACGCCGCTGACGAGGCCGCGCGCGCCCTCGAGCACGCCGTGCAGGATGCGCTCGGCTGCCGCCATCTCCCACAGCACGTTCATGTGGATGCGGCCCTGGCCGCACGAGCGCTCCCAGGCGACGCGCGCCTGCTGGATCCCGCCGGCGATGGCGTAGCGCACCAGCTCCTCGTGCCGCTCGCGCCGGGTGCGGCCGCGATAGCGCTGCGGGATGGGGGCGCCGTCGGCATCGTAGCTGTCGGCATTGACGCCCGAGAACGTGCGACGCCGCCGCTGGCGGCCCAGGCGCCCGAGCTTTCACCATTCGACACGGAGATGCCCTTGCCGCCCTCGACGAGCGGCAGCACCTCACGGCCGGAGATCACCAGCGCATTGAGCGGCCTCACTTCTTTTAACTCCCCCTCATGCCGGCCGAAACCGGCGATGTGGACTGTTGGCCGTTTCGCGAGAGTAACACATCGGGGCAATCCGTGAACACCGCCGCGATACCCCAGGAAAAAAGCGCCTCCGCCCGCTCCGGCGCGTTGACCGTGATAGGCGCGCAAGGGCACCAGCGACGCGACCGCGGCGACGGTGCGCGCATCGAGCTTGCGTTGATCGGCATGGAGCGCGCTGCACCCCAGACGCTCGATCCGCGCGCGCCAATCGGCGCGGCACCGCCTTGACGATGAGGGCGCGCGGAATTTCGGGTCCGTTGTTGCGCGCGAGCGCCAGCGCATCCTCATCGAAGCTCGAGAGGATGCAACCGCCGTGGCCCACCCGTCCGCGCAGCACATCGAGTGTCGCCTGCATGGTGCGCGGACCCGCGCCTGGCGCGGCCTTCACCTCGACGACCGCGCCCATGCCGAGCGTATCGAGGAGCGCCATCGCGGCATCGAGACGCGGCACGCGCTCGCCGCGATAGGCTGCATCGAACCACGCGCCGGCATCGAGCCGCGCCGAGCTCGGCTTCGCGTGAGCGCGCTCGGCGCGGCCGCGACCGTTGGTGGTGCGCTCGAGCCGCGCGTCATGCAGGAGGATCGGGCAGTCGTCGCGCGTCGCCTGCACGTCGAACTCGACCCAGCGCGCGCCCATCGCCTGCGCGCGCGCGAAAGCCGGCCAGCGTGTTCTCGGGCGCGCTCTGCGCCGCACCGCGGTGGCCGATGATGCGCGGCGGCGGGAGATCAGCCCACGCGGCCAAGCGCGGAGGCCTTTTGCGTCGGTTCGCTTAGGCGCGGCGCGAACTCACGTCGCGGCCTTCACTTCCTCGCGCCGGCCGCCGCGGCGCTCTTCCTCGAGCTTGGCGCTGATGTCCTCGCCGGTCGCCTGGTCGACCTGCTTCATGCTGAGCTTCACCTTGCCGCGATCGTCGAAGCCCAACACCTTGACCTTGACCTGGTCGCCGACCTTGACCACATCGGTGACCTTGCCGACGCGGTGCGGCGCGAGCTCGCTGATGTGCACAAGACCATCGCGCGCGCCCAGGAAGTTGACGAAGGCGCCGAAATCGACGGTCTTCACCACCTTGCCGTTATAGACGACGCCGAGCTCGGGCTCGGCGACGATGCCGCGGATCCAGTCGATCGCCGCTTGCGCCGCACTGGCATCGACGGCGGCGACCTTGACCGTGCCGTCGTCCTCGATGTCGATCTTGGCGCCCGTGACCTCGCAGATCTCGCGGATCACCTTGCCGCCGGAGCCGATGACCTCGCGGATCTTGTCCTTCGGTACGGTGATGATGGTGATGCGCGGCGCATTGTTGCTCACCGCCTCGCGCGCGGCCGAGATCGCCTTGCCCATCTCGCCGAGGATGTGCAGGCGTCCGTCCTTGGCCTGGGCGAGCGCGATGCGCATGATCTCCTCGGTGATCGAGGTGATCTTGATGTCCATCTGCAGCGCGGTGATGCCTTGTTCGGTGCCGGCCACCTTGAAGTCCATGTCGCCCAGATGGTCTTCGTCGCCGAGGATGTCGGAGAGCACGGCAAAGCCGTTCGGCTCCTTGATGAGGCCCATGGCGATGCCCGCGACCGGCCGCGTCAGCGGCACGCCCGCATCCATCAGCGACAGCGATGCCCCGCACACTGTCGCCATCGACGACGAGCCGTTCGAATTCGGTGATCTCCGAGACGACGCGGATGGTGTAGGGGAAGCTTTCCTTGGTCGGCAGCAGCGGACGCACGGCGCGCCAGGCGAGCTTGCCGTGGCCGATCTCGCGCCGCCCCGGGCGTGCCCATGCGCCCGGCCTCGCCGGTCGCATAAGGCGGGAAATTGTAGTGCAGCATGAAGTGCGAGCGGTACTCGCCTTCGAGCGCGTCGATGATCTGCTCGTCCTGGCCGGTGCCGAGCGTGGCGACGACGATCGCCTGGGTCTCGCCGCGGGTGAAGATCGCCGAGCCGTGCGCGCGCGGCAATTCGCCGATCTGACAGGAGATCGGGCGGATCGTCCGCGTGTCGCGCCCGTCGATGCGCGGCTTGCCCTCGAGGATGGCGCCGCGCACGATTTCCTTTTCGAGATCCTTGAAGATCTTGGACCCGAGCGTGCGTTGCGCGTCCTCGGGGTAGAGCGCGGCGATCTCGGCCTTGATGGCGTCGAGCCGGTTGGAGCGCGCCTGCTTCTGCTGTTCGGCATAGGCAGCGCGGAGCTGGTCGGGGATGCCGTGGCTCCTGAGTGCCGCCTCGATGGCGTCGCTGGCGGCTTCGCTCGAGGGCACGTCCCAGGGCTCCTTGGCGGCGGCCTCGGCGAGCTCGATGATCGCGGTGATCACCGCCTGGTATTCGTTATGGCCGAAGGTGACGGCGCCGAGCATGACGCTTTCGCTCAGCTCCTTGGCCTCCAATTCGACCATCAGCACGCCTTCCTGCGTGCCGGCGACGACGAGGTCGAGGGCGGAATTCTCCATCTCGTCGAGGCGCGGGTTGAGCACGTACTGGCCGTCGATATAGCCCACGCGCGCCGCGCCGATCGGCCCGGTGAAGGGAATGCCCGACAGCGTCAGCGCGGCCGAGCTGCCGACCAGCGCCACGATGTCCGGATCGTTTTCCAGATCGTGCGACAGGACGGTGCAGACCACCTGCGTCTCGTTGCGGAAGCCGGACACGAAGAGCGGCCGGATCGGCCGGTCGATGAGGCGGGAGACCAATGTCTCCTTCTCCGACGGCCGGCCCTCGCGCTTGAAGAAGCCGCCGGGGATCTTGCCGGCGGCGAAGGTCTTTTCCTGGTAGTTGACGGTGAGGGGGAAGAAATCCTGGTTCGCCTTGGCCTGCTTCATGGCGACCGCGGTGCACAGCACCGTCGTCTCGCCATAGGTCGCGAGTACCGCGCCGTCGGCCTGGCGGGCAATTCTTCCGGTCTCGAGCGTAAGGCGGCGGCCGCCCCACATGATCTCCTTGCGGAAAACGTCGGACATCTCTCTCTTCTTTCTATCGCTCTAGGGAAAGGGAAAGCGCGGTGTGGGCGACGCTGGGCGTCGCCGCACAAAAACCGCGCAGTTTATGGTTTGGCAGCAAGGCCTCTTCGCAGGAAGAGGCGGCAAATGCGGCCAGGGCGTTCAGCGGCGGAGCCCCAGACGCCCGATCAGCTCGGTGTAGCGCGGGACTTGGGTGCGCTTCAGATAATCCAACAGTCGGCGGCGCTGGCCGACCATGACCAGAAGGCCGCGGCGCGAGTGGAAGTCCTTCTTGTGCGACGCCAGGTGTTCGGTGAGGTTGCGGATGCGCTCCGACAGGATCGCGACCTGAACCTCGGGCGAGCCGGTATCGCCGGACTTACGGGCATATTCCGCGACAAGCTCGTGCTTGCGCGTGGCGGTAATCGACATCTTGGTACTCCCAATTTCACAGATTCATCACGCGCACCGGCCGCAGGCCGCCCGCCTCGATCTCGACGAGTGCCACGAGCTTTCCCCCGCTCATGGCACACAGCGTCGCGCCGTCGCCGATTTGATCGATGCGCGCCCGTTCCGAGGGGCGCAACGCTGTCACGGACTGTCCGCAACGTAATGCGTGAGCTTCGGCTTCCGTCAAGGCCAGCGCCGGGATGTCGTCCAGCGCGGTCTCGATCGGCAGCAGATACGCCGATGCCTCGCCACTATGACCCAGTGTCGCCAGATTATCCAGGGAAATCGCCTGCTCCAGCCGGAACCGGCCGACCGCGCGGCGGCAGAGTTGGGTGACGTGGGCGCAGGTACCGAGCGCCTCGCCGAGGTCGCGCGCCAGCGCCCGGACATAGGTCCCGCGCCCGACCCAGGCGGCAAAGCGGGCGTGATCGGGGTCCGGGCGGTCGATGAGGCAGAAGCTCTCGATCGTCGACCGGGCGCGGCGCCAGCGTGACGGTCGCGCCCTCGCGGGCGAGGTCATAGGCGCGCTCGCCGGCGACCTTGATCGCCGAATAGGCGGGGGGCCGCTGCATCAGCGTGCCGACGAATCGCGGCAGCGCCGCCTCGATCGCGGCGGCATCGGGCCGCACCGGGCTCGACGCAATGACCGCGCCGTCGGCATCGTCGGTGTCGCGCGCCTCGCCCCAGCGCACCGTGAAATGGTAGAGCTTGCGCCCGTCGATCGCCCAGGCCACGGTCTTGGTCGCCTCGCCGAGCGCGATCGGTAAGACGCCGGTGGCGAGCGGGTCGAGCGTGCCGCCATGGCCCGCCTTGGCCGCGCCGGTCAGCCGGCGCACCGCCGCCACTGCTGTCGAGGAGGTCATGCCCGGCGGCTTGTCGAGGACGATCCAGCCGTGGATCGGCACGCCACGCCGCTTACGCGCCATCGCCGTCCTCCCCGGCGGCCGAGATCGCGCTCGATGTCGGGCAAGTGCAGCAGGGCGCTGATCCGGCTGGCGTGATCGAAGGCGGTGTCGAGCGCGAAGGTGATTTCCGGCGCGTAGCGGAGCTTGATCGCCTGCGCCAGCAGGCGGCGCAGATAAGGCGCGCCGCGCCCCAACGCCGCCATCGTGTCCGCGGCATTGGCCCCGGCGAGCGGCATGACAAAGGCGATGGCGCTCTTGAGGTCGGGCGAGACGCGCACCTCGGTCACGGTGAGGTTCGCCCCGGCGAGCGCCGGATCGCGCAGCGTGCCGGCGGCGAAGATCGCGGCCAGTTCGTGCCGCAGCGCCTCGCCCACCCGGAGCGGCCGGCGCGCGCCTTCGCGCTTCACGTTCCGCGGCATGCGTCCGTTGTTCCCTCACCCTCGCGTTGCGCGGGTTCCTCCCTCTCCCCGCCGGGGAGAGGGTTGGGGTGAGGGGGCAAGCGCGTAACGGGAATTGCAGCTTCTCGGGACTAGAGCGCCCGGGCGACCTCTTCGACCTCGAAGCACTCGATGACGTCGCCGACCTGGATGTCCTGGTAGTTCTCGAAGGCCATGCCGCATTCGAAGCCCTCGCGCACCTCGCGGGCCTCGTCCTTGAAGCGGCGCAAAGTTTTCAGGGTGCCTTCGTGGATCACGACGTTGTCGCGCAAGAGCCGGACGCGGGCGCCGCGGCGCACCAGGCCGTCGGTGACCATGCATCCTGCGATCTTGCCGGCCTTGGTGATGTTGAAGACCTCGCGGATGGCGGCGTTGCCGAGGAACCGCTCGCGCTTGGTCGGAGACAGAAGGCCGCTCAAGGCCGCCTTCATGTCGTTGATCACGTCGTAGATGATCGAGTAGTAGCGGATCTCGACCCCGTCGCGCCGGGCGAGGTCGCGCGCCTGCGGATTGGCGCGGACGTTGAAGCCGATGATCGACGCGTTCGACGCCTTGGCCAGGATCACGTCGCTCTCGTTGATGCCGCCCACCGCGGCGTGAAGGACACGGCACGCGACCTCGCTCGTCGACAGCTTCTCCAGCGAACTGGTGATCGCCTCGAGCGAGCCCTGCACGTCGGATTTGACGACGATCGCGAACTCCTTGATGGCGCCGGCGGCGATCTGCGAGAACATCTGTTCCAGCGTGCCGCGTGCGCCCTGGGCCGCCTGCTGCTCGCGCCGGCGGCGTTGGCGGTAATCGGCGATGTCGCGGGCACGGCTTTCGTTCTCGGCGACGATGAAATCATCGCCGGCCAACGGCGTGCCGTTGAGACCCAGCACCTCCACCGGCATCGACGGCCCGGCTTCCTTGACGCTGATGCCGTGATCGTCGGCAAGCGCGCGCACCCGGCCCCATTCGCTGCCGGCAACGAAGATGTCGCCGACCTTGAGCGTGCCGCGCTTGATGAGCACGGTCGCGACCGGGCCACGGCCGCGCTCCAGCCGCGCTTCGATCACGGTGCCGTCCGCGCTGCGGTTGGGATTGGCCCTGAGATCGAGGATCTCGGCCTGCAGCAGGATCGCCTCCTCGAGCTTGTCGAGGCCCAGGTGCTTGGTTGCGGAGACCTCGATGTCGAGCACGTCGCCGCCCATCTCCTCGACCACGATCTCGTGCTGCAGCAGTTCCTGGCGCACGCGCTCGGGCTTGGCGTCGGGGCGGTCGATCTTGTTGATGGCGACGATGATCGGCGCGCCCGCCGCCTTGGCGTGGCGGATGGCCTCGACCGTCTGCTCCTTGATGCCGTCATCGGCGGCGACCACCAGCACGACGATATCGGTGACGTGGGCGCCGCGCGCCCGCATCGCGGTGAAGGCCTGATGGCCCGGCGTGTCGATGAAGGTGATGCGCTGGCCGCCTTTGAGCGCGACCTGATAGGCGCCGATATGCTGCGTGATCCCGCCGGCCTCGCCGCTCACGACATCGGTGTGACGCAGTGCGTCGAGGAGCGAGGTCTTGCCGTGGTCGACATGGCCCATCACGGTGACGACCGGCGGGCGCGGCACCAGTACTTCGGTCAAATCCTCTTCACCCTTGAGGCCGATCTCGACGTCGGCTTCGGAAACGCGGCGGACGCGGTGGCCGAACTCGCCGACCAGAAGCTCGGCGGTGTCGGCGTCCAGCGTCTGGTTGATGGTGGCCATGACGTTCATGCGCATCAGCGCCTTGATCACGTCGGCGCTACGCTCGGCCATGCGGTTGGCGAGCTCCTGCACGGTGATGTGCTCGGGCACCACCACCTCGCGCACGATCTTGGTGCTTTCCTGCTGCTCCAGCAGCAGGCGCTGCTTCTCGCGCTCGCGATGGCGGCGCAGCGAGGCGAGGCTGCGCTGGCGTTCGCCGGCGTCGTCCTCGTTCAGCACTTTGGTGATGGTAAGCTTGCCGGTGCGCCGGCGCGGCTCCTCGCGCCGGACCGGGGTCGGCGCCTTCTTGACCTCGACGCGTGGGCCGCGCTTGGCCGGCGCTTCTTCCTCCGGCTCCTCCTCGGCGACCTTGACCTTGCCCGCGGCGGTCAGCGCCGCGACCTTGGCGGCGGCCGCCTTGCCGGCGCGCTCGGCCACCTCGCGGCGCGAATCCTCGTCCGCCTTCTCGGCCTTGCGCCGCGCCTCGTCGTCGGTGCGCCGCGTCTCGTCCTCGTGCTTGCGGCGGGCCTCGTCCTCGGCCTTGCGCCGGGCCTCGTCCTCGGCCTGGCGCACCGCCGCATCCTCGGCGCGGCGCTCTTCCTGGACGCGCTGCTCCTCGGCATCGATCTGGGCCTGGCGGCGGGCGTCGACGTCGGCCCGGATCGCGCCCTTGAGCGCGCGCGTGCGATGGGCCCGCTCCTCGTCGGTGAGACCCTGCAGCACCAGGCCGCGGCGCACGGGCGCGGCGGCAGGCGCCGCGGCAGGCGCCGGGGTGCCATCGCGGCCGGTCGGCGCCTCGGGCTTTTCGACCGTTCCCGGCGCCGGCAGGGCGCGTTTCTTGCGCACCTCGACCTGAACGGTCTTGGAGCGGCCGTGGGGGAAGCTCTGCCGGACCTGACCGGTCTCGATCGGCTTGCGCAGCTCGAGCCGGCCGCCGCCGCGAACGAGGGTCAGCGGGCGTTTGGCTTCCTGATCGGTGTTATCGGTCATCGCTCATCCGGTACCATCAATCTCCAAGATCAGAACTTGCCCGGCGCGGCACGAAAGCCGCCGAGCCGTGCCGCCGCGGCGAGGAACGTCTGCGCCAAGCGCCCGGCGCAAGAGCGCCGCGTGCACGACATGCTCGCGTCCGAAGGCCGCGCTCAGCTCGGCGCAGGTCAGCCGGTCGACGACCGGCACGCCGGGCGCCAGCGCCTCGAGCTTGCCGCGCGCATCGGCGCCGCCGTCCGCCGCCTCGACCAGCACCGCCGACATCGCCCGATGCCGCCAGCGCGCGCACCTTGACGAAGCCGGTGACCGCCTGGCCGGCGCGGCGCGCCAGTCCCAGCAGGCTGCAGCACTGCGCCGCAAGCAGCATCTCGACGCGATCCGCCAACCCCTCGTCGACGGTGACGGGCGCCCGCGCCGCCCGCGCGAACAGGCGCTTGGCCACCGCCTTCTCCACTATATCGCGCCGCGCCGTCAACCACAAACCCCGGCCGGGCAAACGCGCCGGTCACATCGGGCACGATCGTGCCCGGCGGGATCGACGACGAAGCGAATGAGCTCCGTCTTCGGCCGCACCTCGCCGGTGACGATGCAGCGGCGCGACGCCGCGTCCATCGTCGTCCGCGGCAGCGGCCGGGCGGATCGGCGTCGTCCGGCGCGAGATGCGCCGATGCCCAAGGCTCACTCCGCCGAGGGCGGCGGGGGCGGCGCCGGCGCCCTCTTCGGCGAACCAGTGCGCGCGCGCCGCCATGATGATGGCCTTGGCCTCGGCCTCCTCGAGCTTGACCTGGCCCGCGGCCATCTCGATCAGCTCGTCGGCGGCGAGATCGGCGAGATCGTCGAGCGACTTCACGCCTTTCTCGCCGAGCGCCACGAGCAGGGCGGGCGTCACGCCGTCGATCGCGGCGATCTCGTCGGCAACGCCCAGTTCCTGACGCCGCGCCTCGAGTCGCTCGTTCTGTTCCTTGAGGAAGGTGCGCGCGCGCTGCTGCAGCTCGTTCGCCATGTCCTCGTCGAAGCCCTCGATGCCGCGCCAGTTCGCTCGAGCGGCACGAACGCCACCTCCTCGACCGAGGTGAAGCCCTCGGTCACCAGACAGATGGGCAATGACGTCGTCGACGTCGAGGGCCTCGATGAACATCTTGCTGCGCGTGCGGAACTCCTCCTGGCGGCGCTCGCTCTCCTCGGCCTCGGTCAGGATGTCGATGTCCCAGCCGGTGAGCTGCGAGGCGAGCCGCACGTTCTGCCCGCGCCGGCCGATGGCGAGCGAGAGCTGATCGTCGGGCACGACCACCTCGATGCGGCGCTGCTCCTCGTCCATCACCACCTTGGCGACCTCGGCGGGCGCGAGCGCGTTGACGACGAAGGTCGCGGGATCGGGCGACCACGGGATGATGTCGATCTTCTCGCCCTGGAGCTCGGCCACCACCGCCTGCACGCGCGAGCCGCGCATGCCGACGCAGGCGCCGACCGGGATCGATGCCGCTGTCGTTGGAGATGACGGCGATCTTGGCGCGCGAGCCCGGATCGCGCGCGACCGCGCGGATCTCGATGATGCCGTCGTAGATTTCCGGCACTTCCTGCGCGAACAGCTTGGCCATGAATTGCGGATGGGTGCGCGACAGGAAGATCTGCGGGCCGCGCACTTCCTGGCGCACGTCGTAGATGTAGGCGCGCACGCGCTCGCCCTGGCGGAAGCTCTCGCGCGGCAGCAGCTCGTCGCGGCGCAGGATCGCCTCGGCGCGGCCGAGATCGACGATGACGTTGCCGAACTCGACGCGCTTGACGAGGCCGTTGACGATCTCGCCGACGCGGTTCTTGAACTCGTTGAACTGGCGCTGGCGCTCGGCGTCGCGCACCTTCTGCACGATGACCTGCTTGGCCGTCTGCGCGGCGATGCGGCCGAAATCGATGGGCGGCAGCGGATCGGTGAGGAAGTCGCCGACCTCGGCCTCGGGATTGAGCCGGCGCGCCTCGGCGAGGGCGATCTGCGTCGCCTCGTTCTCGACGGGATCGGCGACCTCGCGGAAGCGCATCAGGCGGATCTCGCCGGTCTTGCGGTCGATCTCGGCGCGGATGTCGTATTCCTGGCCGTATTTCGAGCGGCCGGCCTTCTGCACCGCCTGCTCCATCGCCTGCAGCACCTCGTCGCGGTCGATGCCCTTGTCGCGCGCGACCGTCTCGGCGACTTGCAGGAGCTCGTGATTGGGAATGGTGGTCGTGGTGGCTGGCATGATCGTCTCTAGGTGCGGTTGTTGATCGTTGTGGTCGCGGCGGTGATAGGCGTCGGCGAGCACGAGCTTGGCGCGCGAGACCGCAGCCGAGCGGCAGCAGCACCTTCTCGGCTGCCGAGGTCGAGCTTCACGGCGTCGCCCTCGAGGCCCGCGAGCCGGCCGCGGAAGCGGCGGCGGCCGTCATGCGGCTCGGTCGAGCTCGATCTTCGCCTCGAAGCCGGCGAAGCGTTCGTAGTCCTCGCGCCTGCACCAGCGGCCGGTCGATGCCGGGCGAGCTCACCTCGAGGCAGATAGGCCGAGGCGATCGGATCGGCGACGTCGAGAAGCGCCGAGACCGTGCGGCTCACGTCGGCGCAGTCCTCGACCGTCATGGCGCCCTCGTCGCTGCGCTCGGCCATGATCTGCAGCGTGGCGCGGCGGCCGCCGGTGAAGGCGACGCGCACGATCGCGATAGCCCATCGCCGCGAGCGAAGGGCGCGATGAGCGTTTCGATGGCGGCGGCGTCGATCACGTCAGCTATGCCGCGTGTCTCCTAAAGCAAAGGGTGGGCCTGTGGCCCACCCCTTGTTGCTGCCCGGCAATGCCGAGCCTATGAGGTTTCCCGCAATATAGCCGTTCCGGCGGCGCCCGCAAGGTTGAAAGACAGCGGCCGTCATGGCGCGCCGCGCCGAGCGGGCAAAGCGCAGATAAAGCGGCTTGCGCGGCCGGCGCAAGCGCCTTTTGCTCGTAGCGCGTCGGCGGCCAGTCGGCGGGCGCTCGCGCCAGTCGCGGCGCGCTCGCGCGCAGCCAGCGGAAGTCGCGATGCGCGGTCGCGCGAGCGAGCATGGCGCGCGCATAATCCATGTCGTCGGTGGCGAGCCGCAGCTCGGCGCCGTCCGCCATCACGCGCGCCAGCGCGTCGAGCGTCGCCGCGCGAAACGAGGCGGCGCTTCTTGTGCCGCTCCTTGGGCCAGGGATCGGGAAAGAGGATGAACACGCGCGCGATGCTACGGTCGGGCAGCGCCGCGAGCAGCAGCCGGCCGTCGTCGAGGAAGAGGCGGATATTGGCGAGCGCGCGCCGCTCCATCTCGCGCAGAAGCTTGGCCACGCCGTTCTCGAACACCTCGGCGCCGAGCATGCCGATCTCGGGATGCGCCGCGGCCTGCGCCGCCAGATGCTCGCCGCCGCCGAAGCCGAGCTCGAGCCAGACCGCCGCCACCGGCGCGGCGAACAGAGCGCCGCGGATCGAGCGATGCCCTCGCGCGGCAGCGCGACGCGCAGCGCGCGGCAGCCTGCGTCTCGATGCAGACGGACGCTGGTCCGGGACGCAGCGCGCGGCCGCGGCGGCGGCCGTAGAGAAGGCGCTGCGGCGCGCCCGGTTCCTGCGCGCTCATGGCCGGCGATGTGCCGGCGGACGGGCGCGCCGTCAAGCGCTGGAAATAGGCGTTCGGCGATCGCCTTGACGAGATCGAACAGGCGCCGCCTGAGCGTCGGGTCGGAGATGCGCTGGAACATGCGGACGAGCTCGCAGCACGTCGCGGTTGCTGCCGCCATCGGCGAAGGCGGGGCCGGCGGCTCGCTCATGCCGGCCGCCGCGGGCGCGCCGAATGCAGCCCGGATCGATCTCCTCGAAGAAGAATCCGACCGGGACGTCGAGCACCTGGCTCAGCTCGAACAGGCGGCTGGCACCGATGCGGTTGGTGCCGCGCTCGTATTTCTGCACCTGCTGGAAGGTGAGGCCGATGGCATCGCCGAGCTTCTCCTGGCTCAAGCCCAAGCGTTGTCCGCCGCAGACGCACGCGTGAGCCGACATGCACGTCAACCGGATGAGGATGTTCGGAACCATGGCGCCGCGGGCGCCGCCGCTGGGGTCGAAGCTCATCAGGTCCAGCCAGATCGCGCGCAGCCGACTTTTGCACGCAATCGTATGCGATCATTACCCTAAAGGACAAGGCGAATTTGGGGCGTACGAATACGTACACGTTCATAGTGCTGCCATGACGTCGACCGCACTCGTCGGTGTGGTTCACGCGTCCGTGTCGGCCGCGCCGGCGCCGCCAGGCGCCGCGCGACGGCGAACGCCAGGAGCGCCGCGAGCATGCCGGCAAAGCCGCCGTCGCCGATACTGCCATAGAGCGTCGGCGGCAGCGGCAGCGGCAGCGCTGCGTCGAGCACGCCGACGGCGTCGAGATCGAGATGCTCGAGCACGCGGCCATAGGGATCGAACGACCGCCGAGATGCCGTTGTTGCCGTCGCGCACCAGCGGCAGGCCCTCCTCGACCGCGCGCACGCGGGCGATCGCCAGATGCTGGAACGGGCCCGAGGTGAAGCCGTACCAGGCATCGTTGGTGATATTGAGCAGCCAGTCCGGGCCGGTGCGTCCTCGTCGACCACGGCGCCCGGGAAGATCACCTCGTAGCAGATCAGCGGGCTGAACGGCGGCACGCCGGCGAGCGTCAGGGTGCGCGGGCCGTCGCCGGCGGAGAAGTCGATCGTGCCCGGCGTGATCTTGTTGATCGGCAGGATGCTGCGCAGCGGCACGTATTCGCCGAACGGCACGAGATGCGACTTGTCGTAGCTACGCGAGCGACGTCGGCCGTTGTCGTCGATCGCCTCGAGGCTGTTCCAGACATGCTGCGGGCTGCTCGGGCGGCGGATCGGTGCGCACCGTGCCGACGAGCGCGAGCGCCCCGGGCGCCATGCGTTGCGGCGATGGCGCGGCGCGCCGCGGCGTCGCGCTCGAGGAAGGGCGGCGGCGCCGGCCTCGGGCCAGATCACCAGCGTGGGCGCGCTCCGCCGTGGGCGTGGCGCTCAGCGCCAGCAGGCGGCGGAAGTTGGCGGCGTCGGCGGCGGGATCGTTCTTGAGGGTCTGCGGGATCGAGGGCTGGACCAGGCGCAGGCGCATGCCGGGCACCGTCGCCGCCCTGTCGCCGGCCAAGTGCAGCGCGCCGCCGCCCGCGAGCCCGGCGATGATCGACACGGCCGCCAGCGGCGCCGCCCCACCGCCGGCCGGTCAGATCGCCGAGCCGCGCCGGCAGCGCCGCCACCAGCACGGTGAGAAGGCTGAGACCGTAGATCCCGACGATCGAGGCCGTCTGCAGCATGGCGAGCCCGCCGGGAAAGCCGCCGGCCCAGGCATAGCCGATGAGGTTCCACGGAAAGCCGGTCAGCACGTGGCCGCGCAGCCACTCCGCGCCCGGCCCAGCACACCGCAAGCACGACGATGCGCGCCGTGCCGCCGAGACTCGAGGCGCTGGCAGATCGCTGGCTCGAGCCACAGCGCCGCGGCCGGTGAAGATCGCCGAGCCCCGCCGGCACGCCCAGCACGGCGAACGGCACCAGCCACCAGAACTGCGCGACATCGACGAGCAGCGCCGCGCGCGATCCAGTAGAGCCCGGCGACGAAGAAGCCGAAGCCGAAGCTCCAGCCGAGGGCGAAGCTCTGACGCAGATCGGCGCTGCCGTCCTCGAGCCAGACGAGGCCGGAGAAGGCGACGAGCAGCACCGGGGCGAAATCGAACGGCGGCAGCGCCGTCGCCGCGAGCGACGCCCAGAAGGATCGCCGGCAAGATGCCGGCGCCAGCCGGTGAGGCCGGCGGCGACGAGCGCCGGCGCGCTGCAGCGCGGTCAGCGGTCCGGCGGTGCGGAACAGCGACTGGATCGGCGTCGTCGGCTGCTCATCCATGGCCATCGCTCACCGGCGGCAGGCCGCGCACGCGCAGCCGCTTGACGCGGCGCGGATCGGCGTCGAGCACGTCGAATTCGAGGCCGGAAGGATGCGTGATCGCCTCGCCGCGCGCCGGCACGCGGCCCGGCCAGCGCGAACACCAGCCCGCCGAGCGTGTGAATCTCCTCATCGCCCGGCGGGCGCAGCCGCGCGCCCGGCGCGCGCCTCGAGCGCCTCGATCGGCGTCCGCGCGTCGGCGATGGCGGTGCCGTCGCCGCGTTCGATGAGCTTGCGGCTTGTCGGCGTCGTCGTGCTCGTCCTCGATCTCGCCGACGATCTCCTCGATCACGTCCTCGATGGTGACGAGCCCGTCGATGCCGCCGAACTCGTCGACGACGAGCGCCATGTGCATGCGCGAGAGCCGCATCTGCAGCAGGAGGTCGAGCACCGGCATCGACGGCGCCACGAACAGCACCTTGCGCACGAGATCGCCCAGCGCCACGGCGCGCCCGTCGACGGCATAGGGCAGCAGATCCTTGAAGTGAACCATGCCGATCACATCGTCGAGCGTATCGCGATAGACCGGCATGCGCGAGTGGCCGTGCTCGACCATCTGGCGCGCCGCTTCGGCGAAGCTGGTGTCGACGGGCATCGCCACGATGTCGACGCGCGGCACCATCACGTCGGCCGCGGTCTCCTCGTGCAGCTTGAGGATGTTGATGAGGAGGCGGCGCTCGTGCGGATCGATCGGCGCCTCTTCGTTCTCCTCGATCAGCTCCTCGAGCTCCTGGCGCAGGCTGGGCTCGCCGTTGCGCCGGCCGAGATGCCGCAGCCAGTTGATGATGCGCTCGAAGGCACCCTCGCCCTCCGGTGCGGGCGTGCGGCCGCCCTCTGCCGCCTCAGCCATGGCTGCCGACCCGCTCGCGATAGGGATCGGCGATGCCCATGCGCGCGAGGATACGCCGCTCCAGCGTCTCCATGCGCACGGCATCGCTGCGATTTTTCGTGATCGAAGCCGAAAAGATGCAGCACGCCGTGGACGACGAGATGGGCGAGGTGGTCGGCGAGCGTCTTGCCCTGCGCCGCCGCCTCGCGTGCGACGGTGGCGTGCGCAAGGACGACATCGCCCACGAGCAGCGGCTGGCCCGGCATCGCCGTCTCGCCGCTCGCAAATGCCAGCACGTTGGTCGCGGCATCGCGGCCGCGCCAGCGCCGGTTGAGGGTGCGGATCATCGCGTCGTCGCCCAGCACGACGGAAATCTCGATCGGGCCGTTGCCTCCCGCTACGGCGCGCGGCAATGCGGCAAGTGCTGCGCGTGCGGCTTCTTCCGCGCGTGCGGCGGCGTCGGGCAGCGTGCGCCGCCACGCCGGCGCGGGCGTGGAAACGGCGATGGCGGCTGCGGCGGCGCTGCTCACGGGGTGTCCTTCTTGCGGCGCTCGGCGGCGATGCGCCGGTCGCGGCGGTCATAGGCGGAGACGATGCGCGCGACGAGCGGGTGGCGGGCGACGTCCGCCTCGGTGAACTCGATGACCGCGATGTTCTCGATGCCGTCGAGCGTCTCGAGCGCGTCCTTCAAACCCGAGCCCATGCCGGGCGGCAGATCGATCTGCGTCAGATCGCCGGTCACCACCATGCGCGCGTTCTCGCCGAGCCGGGTCAGCAGCATCTTCATCTGCACCGGCGTCGTGTTCTGGGCCTCGTCGAGAATGACATAGGCATTGGAGAGCGTGCGCCCGCGCATGAAGGCGACGGGCGCGATCTCGATCTCGCCGCTTTCGATGCGGCGCATGACCTGATCGCCCGGCAGCATGTCATAGAGCGCATCGAAGAGTGGACGCAGATAAGGATCGACCTTCTCGCGCAGATCGCCCGGCAGAAAGCCCAGCCGCTCGCCCGCCTCGACTGCCGGCCGCGACAGCACGATGCGCTCCACCGCGCCGCTCATGAGCATGTCGACCGCCATCGCCACGGCGAGATAGGTCTTGCCGGTGCCGGCAGGCCCCAGCCCGAAAACGAGTTCCTGCGTGCGCAGCGCCTTGATGTAGCGCGCCTGGTTCGGCCCGCGCGGTGCGATGCGGCGCTTGCGGGTGACGATCTCCGCGTTTTCCTCCGGCGCGGCGCCGCGCGCGGTGCGGGTCTCGGCCAGGCGCAGCGCCCCGTCGACCGCGGCGGTATCGATCTCCAGGCCGCGCTCCAGCCGCTCGTAGAGCGATTGCAGCGCGGTGCGCGCCTGATCGGCGCGGCCGGCCGGTCCGGAGATGGCGACGCGGTTGCCGCGCGTCACCATGGACACGCCGAGCTGACGTTCGATGCGGTCGAGATGGCGGTCGCGCTCGCCGAAGAGCTGCGGCAGCAGCGAATTATTGGCGAACTCGATGCGCACGCGCCCTTCTGCTTCGCGCGGATGCGGCGTGCCGCTCATGCGCGCGCGTCCGCGCCCGGCGCCAGCGCGCCGGCGAGACTGTTAGGCAAGGCCTCGATGACGGCGACCGGGGCGATCGTGCCGATGAGAGCGGCGGGGGCCGCGGCATGGACCGGCTGGAGCCAGGGGCTGCGGCCGACGAGCTGGCCGGGATGGCGGCCGTTGCCTTCGAAAAGCACGGGCACGACGCGCCCGACCAGGCCGGCGTTGAAGCGGCGCTGCTGCACGGAAAGAAGCTCCTGAAGTTCGGCCAGACGCGCGATCTTGGTCGCCTCCGGCACCTGGTCCGCGAGCGAGGCGGCCGGCGTGCCGGGCCGCGGGCTGTATTTGAACGAGAAGGCCTGGGCGAAGGTGACGCTATGGACAAGATCGAGGGTGGCGGCGAAATCCGCATCGCTCTCGCCGGGGAAGCCGACGATGAAGTCGGACGAGAGCGCAAGATCGGGCCGCGCCTGCCGCAGCCGCTCGACCGCGCGCTGGTAGTCGGCGGCGCCATGGCGGCGGTTCATCGCGGCGAGCACGCGGTCGGAGCCCGACTGCACCGGCAGATGCAGGAACGGCATGAGCTGCTTCACGTCGCGGTGGGCGGCCACGAGCTCGTCATCGACATCGAGGGGATGGGAGGTGGTGTAGCGCAGCCGCTCCAGCCCCGCCACTTCGGCCAGCGCACGGATGAGCCGGCCGAGGCCCCAGATGCCGCCGTCGGGTGCTTCGCCGTGATAGGCATTGACGTTCTGGCCCAAAAGCGTGATCTCGCGTGCCCCGTGCGTGGTGAGCCGGCGCGCCTCGGCGAGAATTTCGCGCACCGGCCGCGAGAACTCCGCGCCGCGGGTATAAGGCACAACACAGAAGGTGCAGAACTTGTCGCAGCCCTCCTGCACCGTGAGGAACGCCGTGACCCCCGGCGGGGTCGCCGAATCCGGCAGGTGGTCGAACTTGGCCTCGGCCGGGAAGTCGGTATCGAGCACGGCGCCGCCTTGGCGCGCCAGGCGCGCCACCATCTCGGGCAGGCGGTGGTAGGTCTGGGGACCGAGCACGATGTCGACGTGGGGCGCGCGCGCGATGATCTCGGCGCCTTCGGCCTGCGCGACGCAGCCGGCGACGGCGAGGATCATGCGGCCGCCGGACTTGGCCTTGCGCGCCTGCAAGGGCTTGAGGCGGCCCAGGGCCGAGAATACCTTTTCCGCCGCCTTCTCGCGGATGTGGCAGGTATTGAGGATGATCATGTCGGCATCCTCGGCCGCCGCCGTCGCGACATAGCCGAGCGGCGCCAGAACGTCCGTCATCCGGGCGCTGTCATAGACGTTCATCTGGCAGCCATAGGTCTTGATAAAGAGTTTTTTCTGCCCCGCCACGGGATCCGCTCACTCCACTTCGGAGGTTTCGGCGTCGGCCGTCTCGCCCCAATCGGCAAGGAGAGCGTCGGCGGCGCTGGCATAGGCCGCATCATCGCTCGGCGCGCGCCCGGCGAGGGCCTGCGACAGCGTGGCCGCGATCACGCGATAGCAATGCTCGGCGAGCGCCTTGCGCGAGCCGAACTCATCGATCGTCACCGGCGGATGCAGCGTGATGCGCACCGCGAGCCTGCCCAGTCCCAGCATGGTCCATAGATGGGGCGAGACTTCCATTCCGCCATACCACGACACGAACGGGCGATAGAACCGGCCGAGCGGCATGCCGTCGAGTCGGATATAGGCGACCGTGACCGGCTGCACCACGAACCGCGCGCCGTGCGGGCGATATTCGGCGACGCTCAAGAGCGCGCTCTTGAACGGCAGGACATGAAGCCCGTCGCTGCTCGTCGCCTCGGGGAAGATGATGAGGTCGTCGCCTTCCTCGAGCCGGCGCATGAGCGCGTCGCGATGCTTGGCGGTCGAGCCGGGACGGCGGTCGATGAAGATCGAGCGCTGGAGCTTTGCC
Organism: uncultured Alphaproteobacteria bacterium; assembly: GCA_963832575.1. Lineage (GTDB taxonomy): Bacteria > Pseudomonadota > Alphaproteobacteria > ATCC43930 > CGMCC-115725 > DATJLY01. The sequence goes on along the minus strand of CAWHUT010000002.1, from coordinate 594,298 downwards.
AGGGTGCCGAAGAGCGGCCAGTGCGCGATCTCCGCCTTGGCGACGAACGAGCCGGGGAGGACGCTGCCCAGGACGGGAATGTCGAGATAGGACTGATGATTGGCGACGAAGAGAACGGGATGGGCGGTGGCAAGCGTGCCGACCGTCTCGACGCTGATGCCAAGCACGCGGCAGCACAGCCGGTGGTAGGTGCCGGGGAAGCGGCGCCCGAGCGGGCTCCTGATCGACAGCAGCACCGCCTGGATCGGCGCGGCCACGATCGTCAGCCCCAGATAGAGGGCCGTGCGCCATATCCGCAGCAGGACGCTGCCTTCCGCCATCACAGGGTCGCGCCCTCGCGCGTCTGGCGCTCGTAATGGCGATAATATTTCTCGGTGACGAGATCGGTCCGCACCAGGATGCAGACGTCGGTGGTATTGAACTGCTGATCGGTCACGGCACCGTCGCCGACCAGGCCGCCCAGCCGCAGATAGCCCTTGATGAGCGGCGGCAGCTCGGCCCACGCGCGGGCCGCGTCATAGCTCCCGCGCGGATGGCGGGCCATCTCGACATAGCGCCCGGGCAGCGCCCGCGCGCGCAGCGGCGGCGGCGCGAGATGGTGGTGGTGAAGATAGGAGAGCGGCATCGCCAGCGCCTCGGCATCGGTGCCGGGCAGGCTGGCGCAGCCGAACATCAGCGCAATGTCGTGCGCGAAGACATAAGCGGCGATGCCGCGCCACAGAAGCTGCATCGTCGGCCGATTGCGCGCGCTCGCATCGACGCAGGACCGCCCCAGCTCGAGAACCTCCCCGCGCCAGGACGCAAGGCAGCCGATGTCATACTCGGCCGCGGTGTAGAATCCGCCGTGGCGGGCCGCCACGCTGCGCAGGATCAGGCGATAGGTCCCCACGACCGCCGCGCCCTTGCTGTGGTCGATCACCAGGAGATGGTCGCAGAAGGCGTCGAAGGCGTCGATGTCGCGGCCGCTGCCCGCCGTCTCGGCGGAGGCGCGCGCGCCCATCTCGCCGTAGAACACGCGGTAGCGCAGCTCCTGCGCGGCGGCGATGTCGGCTGGCGTCTCGGCCAAGCGCACCTGGAGCGAGCCCGACCAAACGTCAACCTTCGCTTCCGCTGCGTGCGACCACAAGGCCTGGTTGTTGCTGGTCGTCACGGCGTATCGCGGCGCTGCGTCATTGTTTCTTCGTGCCCGGCCGGCCTTCGGCCGGTACGGCATAGAGTTCGAGGCGGTGGTCGACGAGCCGGAAGCCGAGCCGCCCCGCCACTTCGCGCTGCAGCCGCTCGATCTCTTCGTTGCGGAACTCGATGACGCGTCCGCTCTGGAGATCGATGAGATGGTCGTGGTGATCCTGCGGCATCTCCTCGTAGCGCGCGGGGCCGTGACCGAAATTGTGACGCGCGAGGATGTTCGCCTCTTCGAACAGGCGCACCGTGCGGTAGACGGTGGCGATGCTGATCTTGGGGTCGATCTCGGTGGCGCGGCGATAGACGCTCTCGACGTCGGGGTGATCGGCCGATTCCGACAGCACGCGCGCAATGACGCGGCGCTGCTCCGTCATTTTCAGGCCCTTGTCGGTACAGAGCTGTTCGAGGCGCGAAGTCATTCCCGATCACGCGGCCACTGGATCACGTCGCCAGTATAGCCCAACCCGCGTCCGGTCTATAGAGGCTCGATAGGCTATGCGCGCGAATGCGCAAACGCGCGCCGCGGTGATGAAGCAACGAGGGCGCGTGCCGTTTCAGGCTGCGCCACTGCGCCGGCCGCGTGTCCCGAGGCCGATCTCCTTGGCCAGGCGCGAGCGCTGGCGGGCATAGTTGGGCGCCACCATCGGATAATCCGGCGGGAGCTGCCAGCGGTCGCGATATTCCTCCGGCGTCATGTTGTAGGCGGTCTTGAGATGACGCTTGAGCATCTTGAGCTTTTTGCCGTCCTCGAGGCAGATGATGTAGTCCGGATGCACCGAACGCTTCACGCTGACGGCCGGTTGCGGCCGTTCGGCGGGCACGGCAGGACTTTGACCGATCGAGGCGAGCGATTGATAAACCTGGTTGATGAGCGTCGGAAGATCGCCAACTGCCACGGTATTGTTTGACACATGAGCCGCCACGATTTCAGTGGTCAGCGCCAAGAGATCGTTTGAATTGGCGGGATCAGTCATCTTTTGTGCTTTCCTCCACGCATCGTTGGCGCGGATATTAGTATTTTTTTCGGCGGAAGCAACGCGCAAGATGCGCGATAGATTACTTTTTTACGAGGACGGGCCAAATATCGGCTGGTCTCTCAGCGCGATTGACGGTACTTGGCTACCGACTTGACGTGCGCCCAACAGGCAAATCGATGCCGAGATGATCGGGCGGGCTAATAGAGGGCGGCGCGCAGCAGCCAGGCATCGATCGCCGGGCCACGCTCGCGCTGGTAATAGGCGTGCCTGAGGCCGACGGTGCGGAACCCGACAGATTCATAAAGCGCGAGCGCGGGACTGTTGTCGGCCGCGACTTCGAGCACGACGCCGCGCGTGCCGAACGCGCGGGCGCGGGCGAAGAGATCTTCGATCAGGATGCGGGCGACGCCGCGCCGGCGCGCAGCGGGCGCCACGCCCAGTGTCAGAATCTCGGCTTCCACCGCGAGAATGACCGCGAAGAGCAGCCCTATCGGCCGTTCGGCCTCTTCGGCAAGGCGCGCCTCCGCTCCCTTCATGGCCAGGATGCCGCTGAGGGCCGCGGCGTCCCAGGCATCCTCGGGGAAGCATTGCGCGTGCAGCCGGGCGAGCGGCGCGAGATCGGCGCGCGCCACTGTTCTGAGACTGATGCTCATCGCACCACCGCTTCACGGCGCGGGCTCGTCGTGTCGGGCGCGCGCAGATAAAGCGGCCGCGGCAGTTCGGGCCGCTCGCCCGGCCGCCATTCAGCAAGCGCGAGTTGGGCGATGTCGGCGGGATCGGGCGGACCCGCTGCGTCTGCCACCGTCTCGCCGCGGCCTCTCAGGAACGGCGCGACCCGATGGGCGGCATCGCCGGCAAGGTAGACAGCACCGGGCGGGATGAATGCATCGGCCTCGTCGGGGCCAACGAGCGCGCCTGCGCCGAACGCCGGCCCATCGGGGGCGAAGCATTGCAGAAATATTTCAGCGCGCTTGCTGTCGAGGGCGACGGCGAGCGTGCGCCCGGCGCGGCGACGTTCCGGCACGGAAGCTGCCGCCGCGGCGAAACTGGTGACGCCCACGAGCGGCAGCCCGGTCGCCAGGGCCAAGCCCCGCGCGGCGGCAAGCCCGATGCGCACGCCGGTGAAGGCGCCGGGCCCGACCGTGACGGCGAGGAGGTCGAGGCCGCCGAAGGCCAGGCCTGCCGCGTCCATGACAGCCTCGATCAGGGGCATGAGAGCCGCCGCCTGGCCGCGCTCCATCGGTTGCGACCGCCGGGCCAAAACCTGCCCGTCGGTCAGCACCGCCGCGGCGCAGCCGCCGCCGGCGCAATCGAAGGCAAGGACGCTCACCATGGCGGGCGCGATGATGCTAAGAAGACAAGCATGCCGGCACCGGGTCCGGCGCCGCGGGCGCGAGGTTGGACGCGATGGGGCTCGTCGAGATTACGGAACAACAGCACGGTGTCGTCATCGCCCTTGCCTATGCCACGGCGCAGAACATCACGGGCGTGCCAATCTATCGCCATCCCATCTGCTATCTCAACGACGAGGCAGCAGGGCTTCTCGACCAGGCGATCGCACTGGCGCGCCCGTTGGGCCTGCGGCTCAAGATCTTCGACGCGCTGCGGCCGAGCGAGGCGCAGTGGAAGCTGTGGAACGCGCGGCCCGATCCCGATTTTCTCGCCGATCCCCGGCGCGGCTCGCCGCATTCGCGCGGTGCCGCGGTCGATGTGACCCTGATCGATGGGAACGGCGCCGAGCTCGAGATGGGGACGAAGTTCGATGCCTTCACGCCGCTTTCCCACCACGCGAGGCTCGATGTGAGCGTCACGGCACAGCGCAACCGGCTGCTGCTCCTCGGCCTGCTGACGGCGGCGGGCTGGGATTTCTACCGCAACGAGTGGTGGCATTATCAGCTCTTCGACGCCAAGCGCTTTCCGCTGCTTCAGGACGCCGATCTGCCGCGGCCGATGATCGGGGATCAGGGGGATTAGATAGCGCGCACCTCGACGATCTCGGGCACGTAATAGCGCAGCATGTTTTCGATCCCCGCCTTGAGGGTCGCCGTGGAGCTGGGGCAGCCCGAGCACGATCCCTGCATGTGCAGGTAGACGACGCCTTCCTCATAGCGGTGGAAGATGATGTCGCCGCCGTCCTGGGCCACCGCCGGACGCACGCGCGTCTCGAGCAGTTCCTTGATCTGCGTGACGATCTCATCGTCCTCTTCGGCGTCTTCCTCCGCCGTCTCGGTCGCGGCGCCGGCGACGAAGACCGGCTCGCCCAGCGTGAAATGTTCCATGATGGCGCCAAGAACCGCAGGCTTGAGGCGGTACCAGTCGAGCGCATCATCCTTGCTCACCGAGACGAAGTCGGCGCCCAGGAAAACACCCGCGACGCCGGGCACGGCAAAGAGGCGCTGGGCCAGCGGCGAGGGGCCGCATTCGTCGGCCGAGGCGAAATGCGCCGTGCCAGCCGCCATCACGGCGCGGCCGGGCAGAAACTTGAGCGTGGCGGGATTCGGCGTCTGCTCGGTCTGGATGAACATGATTCCTCCGGGTTCGACTGTACCTTGGGGGTCCGGTGGGGGCTGTCAACCCTTTAGACAATAGGGTCTTGTCGCAATCGCTGCCGGAACCGCCAAGCGCTGTCCCGAGCCCGGGCGAAACAGCGCCCGCTCAGTACTATTATATATAGTTCAACGACACATAAAACAACCATTCCGCGTGGCAAATCCAATATTGACGTTTTGGCTCTAATTTCTTCCCTGTTTTTGCTCTAATGCCACCCTTGGTTGAACGTCACTTTCGATGCCATGCCCCATTTCCGGAAAACTGGCATGACAGCGCCTTCCACCGCAGCCCCAGTGCGCGTGGCCGGCGTCTACGCACGCTGGCTCGCCTGCGTTCTGTGCGGCGCCGCTGCGCTTTTCTTCCTGGGCGGGTTCGGGCTTCCCGCCACCGGATTCTATTATCGCCACTCGAGCTATTTCTGGGATGGGGTCGACGAGCACCAGTTCACCGTGACCGGCGCCGATGCCGACGTGCTTTTGATCGGCGACTCTGTCTTTGGTCTTCGGCGTCATTCCCCGCCGCGTCCAGGAACTGACCGGGCTCAGCGCGTACGGTCTCGGGCTGCCGATCCCGCTGTTCGTGCTCGCCTCCGACCTCGCGCTGGAGCGCTATCTTGCCGGCAATCGCCGCCCGCTTCTGGCCGTCCTCTACCTCGCGCCGACGACGCGCGCGCATCCGCCTTACCCCTACCCGCCCTATTGGTATGAAGGGATGAGCATGCTGCGGCGCTACGGCGGCACCGCAGGATTCGCGCGCTATTCCCTGCGCGAGCCGCACGAGGCCGCGAAGCTGCCGTTCATCGCCTGGAACGAGCTCTTCCGGTTCGACTGGTCGGGGCGCCGCAGCGCGGCGATCGATGCGGCGCTGAGCCAGGGGCGCGGCTATGTCCCACCCTATGGACCGCCGGGCCTCAATCCGGCGCCGCCGGTGCTGGCGGATGGGTGCGCGCTCGCGCCCTATGCGGTCGTGCCGGACCGCGTCCTCATCGACGGGTTTCGCCGCCGCTTCGCCGCCCTGCACATCCCGTTCGCCGTCTATGTCGCGCCGCTTTCCGATTGCGACGGGTCGTTTGCCGCGGTTGGCGCCGCCTGGCACGGGCTTGCCGACAACGAGCCCTATACGCTGCCCCACGCCGACTTCGTGGCCGACCCGCAACGCGTCCATCTCGTGCGCGCGGGGGCGGAGACGAACAGCCGCCTTGTCGCCGAGTTCATTCGACGGACGCTGTTCGGGGCCGAGACAAGCTCGCTCGCCGGTCCGCCATCCGCACCGAAGTGACGGCGTCATGCTCTTCAACTCGGTGGCTTTCGTCTTCGTGTTTCTGCCGCTGGCGCTGGTCGGCTACTCCCTCGCGGGACGTGCGGGCCAAAACGCGGCGGCAGCGTGGCTCGTGGCGTGCTCGCTCGTCTTTTATGCGTGGTGGAACCCGGTCTTCGTGGTGCTGCTGGTCGGCTCAGTGGCATTCAACTACGCGTGCGCCACCGCCATCGTGCGCAGCGCAGGCCGTCCGGTGCTGATTTTCGGCATCGCGGGCAATCTGGGCGCGCTCTTCTATTACAAATATCTCTTTCCGCTGCTGGGTTTCCTGCATGGGCTGGGCCTCGGCGGGGCGGCAGCCGCCGGTAGCGTCGTCCTGCCGCTGGGGATTTCGTTCTTCACCTTCACGCAGCTTGGCTATCTCGTCGACTGCAAGGAGCGCCTGATGCGGCCGGGCCGGCTCCTCGACTACGCGCTGTTCGTGACCTTCTTTCCCCATCTCATCGCCGGCCCGATCCTGAACGGCCGCGAGATCATGCCGCAATTCGCCGATCCCGCGACGTTGCGCCTGCGCGCGGACAATCTCGCTGTCGGCTTCACGATGTTTGCCTTCGGGCTCGCCAAGAAAGTGCTGGTGGCGGATGGGCCGCCGATGTCGCCAATTCCGGCTTCGCGCATCCGGCGGCGCTCGCGCTTGGGAACGCGTGGCAGGCGGCGCTCGCCTATTCGCTGCAGCTCTATTTCGACTTCTCCGGCTATTCCGACATGGCGCTCGGCCTGGCCTTGATGTTCGGTGTGCGCTTTCCGCTCAACTTCAACTCGCCGTACAAGGCGACGTCCATCATCGATTTCTGGCAACGCTGGCACATGTCGCTGACGCGCTTTCTCACGCTCTATCTCTACAATCCATTGGCATTGTGGTTGGCGCACCGGCGCGTGGCTAAGGGCCTGGGCGTCTCGCGCCAGGCCGCGCGCACCCTCGGCGGGTTTGCCGGCATGATCATGCTGCCGACCTTCTACACCATGGCGCTGGCGGGCATCTGGCACGGCGCGGGTTTTACGTTCCTGATCTTCGGGCTGCTGCACGGCGCCTACATCACCATCAACCACGCCTGGCGCCTCTATGCGCCCGCGACCGCGCGCCGGTTGCGCCAGATGTTCGGCGCGGCCGGGGCCACGGCGGGCCCGGTGCTGTTGACCTATGGCGCGGTGCTCGTCGCCGAGGTCTTCTTCCGCGCGAGCGATGTTTCAGCGGCGCTGTCGCTTCTTGCCGGAATGGGCGGGGCGCATGGCGTGCGCGCACCCGGCTCGGTGGGCGCGCCCGGCAGCGCCGTGCTGCTCGCGGCGCTCTTCGCGGTGGTCTGGTTCATGCCGAACATGCAGCAGATCCTGGCGCGCTTCAGGCCCACGATCGGCCCGGTGATACCGGGACGCTTCAGGCTTCTGGAATGGCAACCGACGGTGCAGTGGGGGGTGGCGGTCGCGATGATGTTGATCGTCACCGTGGCCCGTCTGGTCAATCCTACCACGTTCCTCTACTTCCAGTTCTGACGAGAGATTCCCCTTTTTAGCTCTAGCACCAGACGGCCGAGGCAGTCACAATTTCCCCTCAGGGGGGATATGCATGGGGATTGCGCGGTTGAAGGTGGTGTGGCTGCTCCGGCTGCTGATCGCGGGATCGATCATCGGGCCGGCGCTGATCTTCGTCGCGGCCGCCTGGCAGAGCCGGCAGGACGTGCTGGCCGCAGGAGACCGACGCGCCGTCACGACCGCCGCGACGCTGCACGAGCATGCCGCGCGGGTGTTCGAAACCCAGGAGCTGATGCTGGACGAGGCGGACACGCTCATCCGCGGCCTCACCTGGTCGCAGATCGGCCAATCGGCTGAGTTGCACCGCGCGCTTGCGGCCATCGTCAAGGGCCGCCCGCAAGTCATGGCGATCTGGCTTATCGATCCCGACGGGGTCCCCCGCAATAGCAGCATCGGCTTCCCGCTCCCCCCAATCAACGCGAGCGACCGCGACTATTTCCAGATGCAGCGCGACCACGATGCCGGCGTGTTCGTGAGCAGCGTCTATCCGGGGAAAGTCTCGGGGCTGCCGCTTTTCAACGTGGCAAAGCGCCGCTCGTCGCCGTCGGGCGCGTTCGACGGTGTGCTGGTCGCTTCTGTCGGGCAGGATTATTTCGCGGCGTTCTGGCGCTCGGTGAGCGCCGGCACCCGCCATGTCGTTGCCCTCGTGCGTGCCGATGGCGAGGTCCTCGCGGCCGAGCCTCCCGTCGCGCGCGTGACCGGCCGCTTCGACGCGAATGCGCCGCTGATGCAGCGGATCGCGGCCGGGAGCGATCACGGCACCTTCACAGCCATCTCGCCGCACACCGGGGCATCGCGGATCTATGCGTTCAGCAGGCTCGATCCCTACGGGCTCTATGTCGTCGTCGCGCTCGACCGGGCGAGCGTGCTCATGGCGTGGCACAACGAGGTCGCCCGCTTTGCCGCTTACGCCGTCGCCGCATCGTCGTGTCTTTTGGCGCTTGCGGCGCTGGCGTGGTATGGCACGCGGCGCCAGGCGGCGGCGCATCGTCTGGGCGGGATGCTCGATCAGGCGGCGGTCGGCATCGGCCAGGTTGGGCTCGACGGCCGCCTGCTCGCGGTCAACGACAAGCTCTGCCGCATCCTCGGCTATTCACGCGAGGAATTGCTGCGCCGTACCATTCCGGAGATCACCCATCCCGACGACCGCGCGGCCGAGGCGGCGCTGGTGGCGCAGCTGGTGGCGCGGGCGATCCCGGTCTATACCATCGAGAAGCGCTATCTGCCGCGCGACGGCGAGCCCGTGTGGGTCCGGGTGACCTCTTCGCTCGCCAGCGATGATGGCGCCCCGGGCGCCTGCCGCGTCAGCATCGTCGAGGACATCACCGAACGCAAAAAGGCGGAGAGCGCGCTCGGCGATGCCGAGCGGCGGCTGCGCGTCACGGTCGATCGGGCGCCCGTCGGCATCGCCGAGATCGATCTCGACGGGCGCTATCTTCGCGTCAACGAGAGGTTCTGCCAGATCCGGCACGCCAGCCCGGACTCGGTGCTGGCGACGACGTTCATGGACGTGACGCACCCCGACGACCTCGCCGGCGAGCTTGCGCTATGGGGGCGCCTGAAGCGCGGCGAAATCCCGTCCTATTCGATCGAGAAGCAGTTCCGCACCGATGACGGGGAATGGCACTGGACGGCGATCACCTGCGCCATCGTGCGCGCCAGCGACGGAGCGGCGCTCTACGGCATCCGCATCGCCGAGGATATCGACGAGCGCAAGCGCACCCTGGAACAGCTTCGCGACAGCGAGTTCCGCCTGTCGCTCGCCAAGGGGGCGGCGGGCATCGGCATCTGGGACTATGACATTGCGACCGGGCGGATCATCTGGTCGAAGGAATCCTACGCGCTCTACGGCGTTCCTCTGGGCCAGGACGTAACCTTCGCGTTGTGGCTGTCGCGGCTTCATCCCGACGATCTGGCACGCGTCAGGGCCGAGCTCGCGCTGGCGCGCGCCGGGCGGACCGCGCTCGAGGTCGAGTTCCGCGTCGTCCATCCCGACGGCACGATCCACTGGCTGTCGGCACGGGCGCGCCCCATCATCGATGCGAGCGGCGAGCGTGTCGTACGCGTGATCGGCGCCGACATCGACATCACCCAGCGCAAGGCGTTCACCTCGGAGCTCGAGCGGCGCGTCACCGAGCGAACGCTGGCGCTCGAGCGGGCGCTGGAACAGCTTCGCATCAGCGAGGCCCGCTACAGCACCTTCTTCGAGAACGCGCCCTACGACATGTTCGTGATCGACGTGCGCGCGGACGGCTTCGTCTTCGAGCAGGTCAATCCGCATGCAGGCGCCTCGATGGGGATCGCGCCGGATGCCTTCGTCGGCCAGACGCCCGAGCAGATCTATCCACCCCAGACCGCCGCGTTTCTCACCGAGGAGTATCGCACCTGTGCCGCCACCGGGCAGAAGCGCGAGTTCGACGTGAGCTATGCCGCCAGCGCCGGGCCGACGCTGCGGCACGGGATCCTGGTCCCGTTGCGCTACCGCGACGGCAAGGTCGAGAAGCTCTTCTGCACCTCGATCGATCTCACCGAGCTGCGCCGCGTCGAGGACGCGCTGCGCCAGGCGCAGAAGATGGAGGCCATCGGCCATCTGACCGGCGGCGTGGCGCACGACTTCAACAATCTTCTCACCGTCATTTCCGGCAATCTGACGCTGCTGGAGGCCCGTGTCTCCGGCGCCGCGGCCAAGCGCCTCATCGCCGCGGCGCAGCGCGGCGCCGACCGCGGCGCGCGCCTCACCCAATCGCTGCTCGCCTTCGCCCGCAAGCAGGCGCTGCGGCCCGAGACGGTCAACGTCAATTTCCTTATCAAGGAATTCATCCCGGTTCTCAAAGGCGCGACCGGCGATGCGATCGAGCTGCAGCTTCTGTTGAGCCCGACGCTCTATCCCTGCCGCGTCGATCCCGCGCAGTTCCAGGCGGCGATCCTCAATCTCGTGCGCAACGCCGGGGATGCCATCGTGGGCGGCGGCCGCATCTCCATCGAGACCGAGAATCTCGAGGCGGGACCCTTCGACAGGACCGACGGGAAGGTCGCGACCGGCCCCTATGTGCGCATCACCGTGGCCGATACCGGCGCCGGCATGCCGCCTTCGGTGCTCGATCGCGCCTTCGAGCCGTTCTTCACCACCAAGGAAGTCGGCAAAGGCAGCGGCCTCGGCCTGTCGCAGGTCTATGGCTTCGTCAACCAGTCGGACGGCCATGTCCGCATCGTCTCCGAGCCGGGGGTCGGCACGACCGTGCGCATCCTGCTGCCGTGCGCGAGCGACGGCAGCGCGGCGGCGCTCCAGGCCGAGGACGCACCTGAGGTCGCGGGTTCGGCCAACGCGGAGCGGATTCTCGTCGTCGATGACGATCCCGATGTCCTGTCGGTGATCGACGAGACGCTGCGGGGGCTCGGCTATCGCGTCGTCACGGCTGCGGACGGGATTGCCGCGCTCGGCGTGCTCGAACGCGGCGATCCCGTCGATCTCGTCGTCACCGATTATTCGATGCCCAACGGCGTGACCGGGCGCGAGCTGGCGCGCCGCGCGGCGGCGCTGCGCCCGGGGCTGCAGACCCTGATCATCTCCGGCTACGCGATGGCGTCCGAGGCGGCCGGCCACGACGACGGGGCGTGGCTTCACAAGCCCTATCGCTGCGACGAGCTGGCGGGCGCGGTGCGGCAACTGCTCGACGAGCGGCCGGCGGCGGGGTGAGGCCTCAGGAAGCCGCCGCGGCGAGGCGTTGCAGGCTTTCCTCGATGCCGATGCCGGCGGTGTCGACGGCCACGTCGGCGCGCGCATAAAGCGCCTCGCGCCCGGCGAGGATGCGGCGCAGATCAGCCATTGCCGCTTCGCTCGCCGCCATCGGCCGCATGTCGCCTTGGGCCGTGACCCGCGCCAGATGCTCCTCCGGCGACGCCTTGAGCCAGACGGTGAAGCAGGACGACAGCAGGAGATCGTAGGTCGCGGGCTCCGAGACGATGCTGCCGCCGGCGGCGATGACGGCACGGTCGTGGCGCTCGACGATCTCAGCCAGCGCCTGGCGCTCGGCGCGGCGATAGGCGGCCTGACCATAGAGGTCGAAGACCGCGCCGAGGCTGGTGCCGAAGGCGCGCTCGACCTCGCGGTCGAGTTCGATGAAGGGAACCCCGCGCGCCGCCGCAAGCCGGGCGCCGAGCGTGGATTTGCCGGCACCGCGCAGGCCGATGATGGCGATGCGCTGGCGCCGCTCGCGCGTCGCCTGGGCGCCGAAAGCCTCGCCGATGAGCCGCCGCGCCTCGGCCAGCTCCGCCGGGCCCAACCGCGACAGGGTCTGGATCAGAAGCGTGAGCTCGATCGGGCGCTCCGGCTCCTCGCGCACGAGGTCGGAAAGCGCCATGCCCGTCGCCTGGGCGACGCGGCGCAGGAGCGCGATCGAGATATTGCCGTGGCCGCTTTCGAGCTGGGCGAGATAGCGCTCGGACACCTGGGAATCGCGGGCCAGGATGCGCCGCGTCATGCCGCGCCGCGCGCGTGTCTCGCGGATGCGCTCGCCCAGCAGGCGAAGATACGACGCCTCGCCGTCCGGTGAATCCGATGCACTATAATTCCTGGCCATCGCTCGGGCTGCACTATAGCGACAGGCCCGCTGTCTCACAATGCGGCGGGGCGGTTCTGATGGAGAAAATCGGCGGCACCTCTCTCGCCGCCATGAGGCTTGACGCACGGGCCGCCGGGGCGCGACAAATTCGCGAGCCGATGCAAATCGGTCGAGGGAGGATGGGATGGAGGCCGTCGGCACGGCGGGGACGGGGCCGCACATCGCGCTGCCGCGCGATTACAATGCGGCCGTCGACCTCGTCGAGCGCAACCTCGCGGCCGGGCGTGGCGCGAAGGTGGCGTTTCGCGACGACCGCGAGTTCGTCACCTATGCCGAGCTTGCCGAGCGCGTCGACCGCGCCGCCAACGCGTTTCGCCGCCTCGGGATCGAGCCGGAGCAGCGCATCATGCTGTGCCTGCTCGACACCATCGACTTTCCCGTGGCCTTCCTGGGAGCGATCAAGGCCGGCATCGTGCCGGTGCCGGTCAACACGCTGCTGACCGCCGCCGATTACAACTTCATGCTCGCCGACAGCCGCGCCCGCGCGCTCGTGGTGTCGGACGCGCTCTACGACCGGATCGCGCCGGTACTGTCACAGCAGCCGGCCTTGCGCCACGTCATCATTTCCGGCGGCGAGGGCGTGAGCGGGCGCCATCACTTTAGCCGCCTTCTCGCCGATGCCGAGCCGCACGCCAAGGCGGCGGCCACGACCGTGGATGATGCCTGCTTCTGGCTCTATTCCTCCGGCTCCACCGGCGCGCCCAAGGGCGCCGTGCATCTTCACTCCCATCTCATCCTTTCCGCCGAGCTTTATGTCAAGCCCGTGCTCGGCATCGCCGAGAGCGATGTCGTGTACTCGGCGGCGAAGCTGTTCTTCGCCTATGGGCTCGGCAATGCGCTGACCTTTCCGCTCGCGGTGGGCGCGACATCGATCCTTGCGGCCGAGCGGCCGACGCCGGCCTCGGTCGCGCGCATGCTCAGGGATAAGCGGCCGTCGATCTTTTATGGCGTGCCGACGCTCTATGCCGCGATGCTCGCCAGCGCCGAACTGCCGCGGCGCGAGGAGGTGGGGTTGCGCCTCTGCGTCTCGGCGGGCGAGGCCTTGCCGGAGGAGATCGGGCGGCGCTGGGACCGGCATTTCGGTGTCGAGATTCTCGACGGGCTGGGCTCGACCGAGATGCTGCACATCTTCCTGTCGAACCGGGCGGGCGCGGTGCGCTATGGCACCAGCGGCGTGCCGGTGCCGGGCTATGAAATCCGCCTCGTGGGCGAGGACGGGCACGAGGTGCCGGTCGGCGAATTGGGCGAGTTGCAGGTATCCGGCCCCACCAGCGCGGCGCACTACTGGAACAACCGCGAGCGCTCGCGCACCACCTTCCTCGGTCCGTGGACGCGCAGCGGCGACAAATACATCCGCGACGCCGACGGCTATTTCACCTATTGCGGCCGGACCGACGACATGCTCAAGGTCGGCGGCATCTATGTCTCGCCGTTCGAGGTCGAGGCGGCGCTGATGACGCATGAGGCCGTGCTGGAGGCCGCCGTCGTCGGCCAGGCCGACGAGAACCGGCTGGTGAAGCCTAGGGCCATCGTCGTGCTGCGGCCGGGGCAGGCGCCGTCGCCGGCGCTCGCGGCGGCGCTGCAGGCCCACGTCAAATCGCGCCTGGCGCCCTACAAGTATCCACGCTGGATCGAGTTCACCGCCGAACTGCCCAAGACCGCCACCGGCAAGATACAGCGCTTCAAGCTGCGCGACGCCGGCGGCGCGGCGCCTATTTCGGCGGGTTCATCTCCTTCCACGGATCCTTGATCTGGGGAATGGTGGCGAACTCGACGTTGGAGAGGCGCCCGTCCACCTTCTCGACGCGGCGGATATAGATGTTCTCAATGATATCCCGCGTGGCCGGATCGATCTCCCAGGGCCCGCGCGGGCTGTTGGCATCCTTGTAGTGGCTGAAGATCGCCATGGCGCGGTCGGCATCGAATTTGCCGCCGGTCTCCTTGAGCATGGCATAGATCATCGCCATGCCGTCATAGCCCTGGACGCCGGTGAAATCCGGCAGCGCCTTGGCCCCGTATTCGCGCTGCCACGCGGCGACGAAGGCCTTGTTCTGCGGCCGCGTCGCCACGGCGGAATAGGTGCCGGAGGTGACGAGGCCGAGGGTGAGATCGCCCATGTCCGGCAACTGCTCGTCGGGCACGAGGTCCATGGTCGAGACGAGCGTGATACCCTTGTTCTTGAGATCGAGATTGGCCACCGCGCGCATCATCTCCACCGCCTGGCCGACCGGCACGAAGATATAGAAATATTGCGGCTTGGCGTCGGCCACGCGCTGGAGATAGGGCACGAAGTTGAGGTTGGTGAGCGGGAAGCGGACCGAGCCGACCATCTTGCCGCCGCCGTCGGTGAAGCCCTTGGCGAAGGCATGCTCGGCATCCCAGCCCGGGGCATAGTCGCTCACCGCGGTATAGGCGGTCTTGGCGCCCTGCTCGGCCGCCCATCTGCCGAGCGGCATCGCCGTCTGCCACAGGGTGAAGCTGTCGCGCACGATATAGGGCGAGCTGCGCGGGATGCTGGCGGTGGCGGCATTGAGCACGACGAAGGGCACTTTCCCTGCGGTCGCGATGGGCGCGATCGCCAGCGCGTTGGGCGTATAGACGCTGCCGATGAGAAGCCGGACATGCTCGCGCGTCACCAGTTCCGTGGCCAGGCGCTTGGCGACCTCGGGGTTGGGCCCAGTGTCGTCGCGCGAGATGAGATTGATGGTGACGCCCGCCGGCAGGTCGCTCGCATGCGTCTTGATGTAAAGCCGCACGCCGCGGTCGATCTGGATGCCGGGCGTGGCATCGGAGCCGGAGAGCGTGAGGATCTGGCCGATCGCGATCGATTTCGGCGGCGGCGGGCAGCGCCGCGGCGACCAGGCCCAGCACCACGGCAGCAAGCAGTCTCATGACGCAATCCCCCTCTTCGTCTTCGTTGCCGCACTATAGAAAGGCAGTGGATAGGCGGCAATCGGCCGGCCATGCTATGATCGGCGCGCTGCGGTGAACGGGGAGGCGGTCATGGCGGACAGGCGAGTGCAGGCGCGGGTTGCGGGTCCGGCGAAGCTCAAATCCTTCGCCCATGTCAGCGTGCCCTGCCGCGATCTCGACGAAGGCAAGGCGTTCTATGGCGACGTGCTCGGCGGCGAGCTGCACGTGGATACGCCGACCTTCGCCTCGTTCCGCCTCGGTGGCGTCGATGTCGGGATCGGCAACGAAGGCTGCTCGTGGATCACACCGAGCGCGGAATATCCGCATTTCGCCTTCTTCATCGGGGCCGACGAGATCGTGCAGATGAAGGAATGGCTTGCCGCCTGCGGCGTCCCGACCTCTAACTTCTGGACGCGCCGCGGCATCGAGGCGCTGATGTTCTTCCGCGACCCCTCGGGCAACGTGATCGAGCTCTATTGCGAGCAAGGCTTCAAGGGCGCCGCGACCCTCCCCAAAGGCCCGCCGCGCGGCCACGGCACCGCCGTCGACATCGAGGCGCTGCGCTACAGCGAATGGAAGCGCCCGCGGCTACGATAGTGGGGCCACGCCACTGACGCGTATTTGTACGAGTTGCGCCTTATTCGGCGCACGATCCAAATTCGCTCTGGACGGCGGCCCGCGATTTGATTCATGATATGTTCTCATGGGAGCTGCCGATGGCCGAGTTGTCGATCGAGTGGACGGACGCGACATGGAATCCGGTCGTCGGATGCACAGTGATGTCTCCGGGATGTACGAACTGCTATGCGATGCGCATGGCCGCACGGCTGGAGGCCATGGGGATGAAAAAGTACGCTGGACTGACGCGCAGGTCCGGCGATCGTGCGGTCTGGACGGGCAAGATTGCTGTCGACCGCAAGGCACTGGAGGCGCCGCTTGCGTGGCCACGGTCACGAATGGTGTTCGTCAATTCGATGGCAGATTTATTCCACGAGAATGTTCCGGCCGCAGCCATCTCCGAAGTATGGGACGTGATGCGGCGAACGCCGCAGCACGTCTTTCAGGTCTTGACCAAACGGCCCGATCGGATGGCCGAACTCAGTACCGAGATGCCATTCCTACCAAATGTGTGGCTCGGCACGAGTATAGAGAATTCCGACTATCTATGGCGTCTCGATGCGTTGCGGCAAACAAAAGCGCGAATCCGTTTTATATCGTTCGAACCGCTGCTCGGTCCTATTGCCGACGTGAATCTTGTGGAGATCGATTGGGCCATCGTCGGGGGTGAGAGTGGGCC
This sequence comes from uncultured Alphaproteobacteria bacterium, assembly GCA_963832575.1. Lineage (GTDB taxonomy): Bacteria > Pseudomonadota > Alphaproteobacteria > ATCC43930 > CGMCC-115725 > DATJLY01. The sequence goes on along the minus strand of CAWHUT010000002.1, from coordinate 577,910 downwards.
GCGGGCTAGACCCATGGCAGCCCAATGGGTTCATGGCATTTGCGATGCGTGCCGGAAAAGTGGAACCGCATTTTTCTTCAAGCAATGGGGGGGCACGAACAAGAAGCGGGCCGGGCGAGAACTCGACGGCCGCATATGGGATGAGTACCCGGTCACGGCGTATGCGACTTTATGATATGTTCTGCGATCTGCTTCGCCAACCCTTGCGCGCGGTGGTCAGGATTTGCAACGGCGAAAAACAGGCTGAAAAGCGGGGCATTAGTTGGACCGGACAGGCGCCGTGGACGGGCGACATAAGGAAAGATCGTCGAAAGACGACGGTGCACATATTCCTCGATGTCGTTCACGGACAGCGTACGCACGGTGCGACGTGTCTCTGGGCCAAAGAGTGATGCTTGCGTGGAAGCGGGGGCGCCGTAGAAATCAGCAACCCAATTCTCTGCACCGAGCGTTCGAGTGATCGCTATTCGTTTGTCCGGCTCAAGCGCGTCAATACTGAGCGGTGCGTTCCGGTAGAGCCCCGCCAACGAGAAGAGATACCACAGATCGAGCGCCTTGGTTCGCGCGATCGCTTCCAGAGTTGACCATTCGACGCTTAAGCCGAAAGGGTCGAGGAAAATTACCCCTCGTCGCTTGCGCGGACGCCAATGTTCCGGCTTACAGAGCTCGATGATCGCCTTGTTGGCGTCGCCGGGAATGACGCGAGCCCGAGGCTGCTTAGTTATGAGCTTCGTTAATGACCTAATGTTTCTCGGCTTTTCCTCGAGGAAGATCAGTTCGTCAAACGGTGGCGTTACGGCGAGAGCATTGCGGGCCGAACCGGCGTGGGCTGCAATGGTCGCCGCGTCATCGAAGAGCGGCGCTGCCGCCTGTTCGAAAGAGAACTCGCCCGAGCCAGCGAAAGCGTCGATATACGCCAGCACGAAACCTTGATTCTTTAAGGCGGTGGTGAAGGCGCGCAAGTAGGCGGCCACAATATCGGTCTTGATGAGCGTCCATGGACCGCCGAAGGTCTGAGGAATTGGGTCTCTCCCCGTTATGGTGCCACGGCTTAAAACGCTGAGCTCGCGGTTTGATTGTGCCGTCGCAATAATACCACGGGCAAGGATCCATGTCGCGAATCGCGTTGCATAGACGGCTTGGTATGGAAAAAATTGAGCTTGGCGTTCTCGGACCAGTTCGGCCCCGGTCACCCCTCAATCACAATGACCTCGGGCGGGGGCGGGTCGGCGTAGAGGCGGGCGAGGAGGGCGGCGCGCGAGGTCAGCACGGCGCGCTGGTTGATATAGCCCTTGTCGGTGATCTCGCCGGTGTCGATCGACGGGCGGATCGGCGAGGAGAAGCGCGCGGGCGATGCGGTGCGAACTGCCGCCGGCCGTTTCGTTGTGGCGCGCCAGGCCCGCCGCCAGCGCCTCGCGCACGCGGCTTCTCGGCGATGAGCGCCGACAGCGGCGCGTCGTGCCGGCAGATGCGGGCAGAGCGCGCGGCAGCCGGATAGGCTGGCGAACACCAACAACCCGATCGCGTCGCGGTCGTGGCCGGTGACGACGGCGTCCTCGATCACCGGCGCCGCCGGCCGCGATGGCGGCGATGCGCAGCGCGCCGACCAGCACCCAGGTGCCCGAAGCTGAGCTTGAAGTTCTCGCCGATGCGGCCGTCGAAGACCAGCCCGCGCACCGGATCGGACGCATCCTCGAACCGCATGGCATCGCCGGGGCGGTAGAACCCGTCGGCATCGAAGGCGGCGCGGGTGAGCCCGGGCTGGCGCCAATAACCGGGCGTGACGTTGGGCCCGCGCACGCGGATTTCGAGCCGATCGCCGTCCGGCACCAGCTTCACCTCGGTCCCCGGCAGCGGCAGGCCGATATTGCCGGCGCGCTCCAGCGGATAGTAGACATGCATCGTTGCCGGCGCCGTCTCGGTGGTGCCCCAGGCGGAGACGAAAACCGGAAGCCGCCCGGTCGTCGCGAGCGACACCGCCTCCAGCCGCTGCCACAGGCTCTGCGGCAGCGCCGCGCCGGCATAGCAGAGGAGATCGAGCTCGGCGAAGAACGAGCGCGCCAGCGCCGCATCGCGCTCGAGATAGTCGAGCACCATGCCGAAGCCGCGCGGCACGTTGAAATAAAGCGTCGGCGAGACGCGCGCGCAGATTCTCGATCGACCGCTCGATCAGGCCCGGCGCCGGCTTGCCGTCATCGATCCACAGCGTGCCGCCATTGGCACAGCACGAGATTGAAATTGTGGTTGCCGCCGAAGGTGTGGCTCCACGGCAGCCAGTCGAGCAGCACCGGCGGCCGCTCCTCGAGGAAGCGCCAGACCTGGCGCACCGCCGCCTGGTTCGAGCACAGCATGCGCTGCGTGTTGATGACGCCCTTGGGCTCGCCGGTCGAGCCGGAGGTGAAGAGGATCTTCGCCACCGTGTCCGGCCCGACGCGATGGAAGGCGTCGTCCTGCGCCTGGCCGCGGCCGGGTCGCGCGCAGCGCCGCGATCGACGTCGCCGCCATCCCTGCGGGCGGGTTGGCCGACACCGCCACCTCGGCATCCCTGGCCCGGATCGCGCGCGAGCGCCGCGCCGTAACGCTCGCCGTCGTCGGCGAAGATCAGGCCCGGCGTCCGACCATCGCCGCGACCTAGCGCAGCTTGGCGAAGTCCGGCGCGCAGCCGCGCATAGGCGGTGGAGACCGGCGCCACCGGCACGCCCACCTGCATGGCGCCCAGCGCCAGGAGGGCATGGTCGATGCCGTTGTCGGAGAGGATCATCACCGGCCGCTGCGGCCCCAGGCCGCGATCGATAAGCGCCTGGCCGATGGCGCGCGCCGCCGCATGCGCCTCTTCGTAATCGACCTTGCGCCAGCCGGCGCCGGCGCGCTCGGCCAGAAAGATGCGATGCGGCATCCACGCCGCCCATTGCGCGAGCTTCTCGCCGACAGCGAGCGCGGCGACGGTCCCAGCGGCAGCGGCGAGCGCAGGATCATCCCGCCCTCGGGCAAGCGCTCGACCGCAACGGCGGGCGCGGCAAAGCTCGGCACTTTGCGATCGGGCATCATCGGCTCCCTCGTCCGGCGCGGGTCGAGGCTCGCGCCCTGCGGCGATCTATTCTACCATGGCGGCTACAGGAGGGAGGCGCATGCTCGAGACGACAACCGCCGGCAGCCTGCCCAAGCCGTTCTGGCTCGCCACGCCGCAGATGCTGTGGGCGCCGTGGAAGGAAACCGGGGCGGCGCTTGCCGAAGCCAAGCGCGATGCCACTCTCCTTGCGCTCAAGCTGCAGGAAGACAGCGGCATCGACATCGTCACCGACGGCGAGCAGTCGCGCCAGCATTTCGTCCACGGCTTTCTCGAGGTAATCGACGGCATCGATTTCTCGCGGCGCGTCAAAATGGGCATCCGCGCCGACCGCTATATCGCGGATTGTCCGACCGTGGTGGGCCCGCTCACCCGCCGCAGCGCCGCGCATGCCGCGGAAGCACGCCTCATCCGCGCCCATACCAAGCGCCGGATCAAGATCACGCTGCCGGGGCCGATGACCATCGTCGACACCATTGCCGACGCGCATTACCGCGACCGGCCGGCGCTCGCCATGCGCTTTGCCGAGCTGTTGAACGAGGAGGCGCGGGAGCTGGCGGCGATCGGCGTCGACGTGATCCAGTTCGACGAGCCGGCCTACAACGTCTATCTCGATGCGGTGCCCGATTGGGGGGTCGCCACGCTCAACCGCGCCGTCGAAGGCCTCACCTGCGCCACCGCGGTGCATATCTGCTACGGCTACGGCATCAAGCCCAATATCGACTGGAAGTCCACGCTCGGCGGCGCCTGGCGCCAATACGAGAAGACGTTCCCGGCGCTGGCGCAAAGCCGGATCAGCGAGGTGGCCCTCGAATGCGCAGGCTCGCGCGTGCCGATCGAGGTTCTGGGGCTGCTTGAGGGCAAGGACGTGCAGGTGGGCGTCATCGACGTGGCGACCGACCGCATCGAGTCGGCCGAGGAGGTGGCGGCGACCATCCGCCGCGCGCTCGATTATGTTCCCGCCGCGCGGATGTTTCCCTGTACCAATTGCGGCATGGCCCCGCTCGGCCGCGATCTCGCCGTCGCCAAGCTCGACGCGCTCGTCGCCGGCACCGCGCTGGTGCGGCGCGAGCTCGGCGCGTGAGGCGCGCGTCTTAAAGCCCGATATAGGCGCGCCGCACCCCGTCGTCGGCGAGAAGCTCAGGGCCGCTGCCGCTCATCACGATGCGGCCGTTTTCCAGGACATAGCCGCGATTGGCGAGCGCCAGCGATTGCGCCACGTTCTGCTCGACCAGAAGGACGGTGAGGCGGTCGCGCTGATTGAGGATGCGGATCGTGCGCAGCACGTCATCGACGATTACCGGCGCGAGGCCCAGCGACGGCTCGTCGAGCATGATGAGAAGCGGCTGCCCCATGAGGCAGCGCGCGATCGCCAGCATCTGCTGCTCGCCGCCCGAGAGCGTGCCGGCGTACTGGCCGCGGCGCTCCGCCAGGCGCGGGAAGAGCTCGAGCGTGCGCGCCAGCGCCGCCTTGCGGCCGGGGCGCGCGCGCGGCACGACGGCGCCCATCTCGAGATTGTCGATGACGGTCATGTTGGGGAAGATTCTGGCGCCCCTCGGCGACCTGGCCCAGCCCCATGTCGCAGATGCGGTGCGGCGGCGCGCCCGAAATCTCGTCGCCGCGGAAGCGGATGGAGCCGCGCCGGCCACGCGTCATGCCGAAGATGGTGCGGATGAGCGAGCTCTTGCCGGCGCCATTGGCGCCGACGATGGCGACGATCTCGCCCTCGGCCACGGTGAGGGTTACATCGTCGAGCGCCTGGGCGTCGCCATAGAAGAGATCGAGCCCGGCAACCTCGAGCATGGCTCAGGCTCCCGTGCCGAGATAGCACTCGATCACTTTCGCATCGCGCGAGATGTGCTCGGGCGTGCCTTCGCAGATCTTCTGGCCGTGATGCACCACGATGATGTGATGCGACAGCGCCATCACCGCGCGCATGACATGCTCGGTGAGGAGGATGGTGAGCTCCATCTCGCGTGCGAGGTCGGTGAAGGTGCGCACCATCGCGTCGATCTCGACCGGGCGCAGGCCGGCCATCACCTCGTCGAGCAGCAGAAGCCGCGGCCCTGTGGCGAGGGCACGCGCGACCTCCAGGCGCTTGCGCTCGGGCAGCGTCAGGCTGTGCGCCGATGCTTTCGCCTTGTCGGCCAGCCCCAGCCGCTCCATCACCGAATAGGCGACGCGCGCGGCTTCCGGCGCGGCCACGCCGCTGCGGAACGCCCCCACCATCACGTTCTCGAGCACGCTCAGCGCGCCGAACGGCCGCACCAGCTGGAAGGTGCGGCCGATGCCGGCATGGCACGCCTGGTCCGGGCGCAGGCCGGCGATATCGCGCCCATCGAGGACGATGCGGCCACGGTCGGGGCGATAGACGCCGGCGATGAGGTTGAAGATCGTCGTCTTGCCGGCGCCGTTCGGGCCGATGAGGCCGATGATGGCGCCGCGCGGCAGCGCGAAGCTCACGGCATCGACAGCCAAGAGGCCACGGAAGCGCTTGGAGACGCCTTCCAGAGTGAGGAGCGCCGCCGCGCTCATCGCTCGTCCTCGCCCAGACGCAGGCGGCGGCGCAGCCATGGCCAGATGCCCGCCGGCTGCAGCAGCACGATCGCCACCAAGGTCGCGCCGTAGAACCACTGCTTCATGCCGGGCACGTCGATGATCGCGCCGAGATCGGTCATCGCCTCGCCGACCGTCGTCAGCACGAAGGCGCCGAGAATGGGGCCGAACAAAGTGCCGACGCCGCCGATCACCGGCCCGGTGATGATCTCGACCGAGCGCGCGGTGGTGAAGACCGTGTCGGGATAGAGGTTGTTGTCATAAAACGCTATCACCACGCCCGCCACCGCACTCAGCGCCGCCGACAGCGTCACCGCCGCGAGCTTGTAGCGGAACACGTTGATGCCGAGCGATTGCGCCGCGGCCTGATCCTCGCGGATCGCCAGCCAATAATACCCGATGCGGCGGTCGAGCAGCAGCCGGCTCAACCCCAGCATCGCCGCCGACAGCACCAGCATCAGGTAATAGAACATCTCCGGCGAGCCGCGCAGATGCAGGAGGTCATTGTGCGTCAGCGTCTTCACCGGCAGGAACAGGCCGGCGGAGCCGCCGAACCAGTCGAGATGGTCGAAGAGGATGCGGGTGAATTCATCGAAGGCGATGGTGAGGAGCGCGAAATAGACGCCGGTGACGCCGAACCGGAAGGAGAGGGCGGCAATCGCCGCGCCCGCGACCGCGGCCACCGCCACGCCCGCGAGGAGCCCCACCCACGGCACAATGCCGAAGCGGACGAAGAGCGCCGCGCTCACATAGCTGCCGAGCCCGACATAAAGCGCATGGCCGAGCGAGAGCTGCCCGGCAAAGCCCATCATGACGTTCCAGCATTGGCCGAGATAGGCCGCGAACAGGAACACCACCAGGACCGACATCACGTAGCTGCCGACGAAGAACGGCAGCACCAGCAGCAGCGCGGCCAAGAGCGCGAGCGCGATCGTGGTACGGCGCGGCATCGTCCCCCTCATGCGCGCCGTCCCAACAGGCCCTGCGGCCGCACCAGCAGCACCAGGATGAGAAGCCCGAAGCTGAACATGCTCTTCATCGAGGGCGTGATGAGATAGGCCGAGAGCGCCTCCGACACGCCGACCAGGAGCCCGCCCAGCAGCGCGCCCGGCAGGCTGCCGAGACCGCCGAGGATGACGATGACGAAGGAGAGGAGCGTGTAGTCGCTCGAGAGATAGGGCTGCACGTCGACGAGCAGCAGCATCAGCGTCCCCGCCGCGCCGACGCAGGCGGCACCGATGCCGAAGGTCACGGCATAAAGCCGGCTGACATTGAGCCCGACGACCTGGGCGCCGATCTGGTTGTCGGCGCAGGCGCGGATCGCCTTGCCGGTGCGGGTGAAGCGGAAGAAGCCCCACAGCAGCGTCACGCTCACCACCGCGCCGCCGGCCGCGAAGACGCGCACCTCGTCGAGGATGAGGGTGCCGATCTGGAAGGATTCGAGCGCGTAAGCCGGCTGGACGTTGCGCGCGTCCGGGCCGAACACGATCAAGAGCGAGCTCGTGATCAGCGTGGCGATGCCGAGCATGAGGATGAACTGCTCGTGCTCGGGCCGGAAGATGTAGCGGTTGATGAGGCCGCGCTGCAGCGCAAAGCCGAGGCCGAAGAGAATGACCGCGTTGATCGGGACGCACAGCAGCGGGTCGAGCCCCAAATACTGGTTCAGCAGAATGGTCGCATACATGCCCATCACCATCATTTCGCCATGAGCGAAATTGACGATGCGCACGACGCCGAAGATGACCGACAGGCCGAGCGCCATGAGCCCGTAGACCGCGCCCGTCAAAAGGCCGGCAATGACGAAGTTCAGATAGGCCGGCATGCGCCGCGACGGAACGGGAAGCGGGTGGCGATCATGGCCTGTCGGTGTCGCATAGCCCTCACCCGCCCCGCTTGCGCTCGGCACCCTCTCCCGCCACGGCGGGAGAGGGTGGGTGCGCGGGAGGGTGAGGGTGCGCTTCCATGAGCCACTGCTTTGCGGTCGTGGCTCAGGTGCGCTCGGACCATCCGGGCATGGGGAATACCGGCTTGGCTTCGGCATTCGCCACCGGCAGCACGACCGTCGGCTTGCCGTGGAGGTTCTCGACGCTTGCCGACGGCAGATTCGTGTTCTGGCCCTTGGCATCGAAAGTGATGGCGCCGCCCAGCATGACGCGCGAAGTGATGTGGGTCGTACGCAGCGCCGCGACGAGTGCCTCGGGCTTGGTCGATTGCGCGCGCTTGTAGGCATCGACGCACACCAGCAGCCCCTCGAACATGAACCCCTGCTCGAGCCCGCACAGCGACTGCGGATAGGCCTTGGAGAAGATGTCCTTGTAGCGGTGCGCCATCTCCTGCTTGGGATCGAGCCAGGGCTGGTTGGTGATGCAGTAATCGGCATACTTGCCGAGCGCCTTGAAGAATTGCGGGAACTGCATGCCCGGGCTGCCCGGGCTGATGATGCCCATCGGCTCGTAGCGCTGCTTCACCATCTCGCGGACCATGATGATGATGTCGTTGAGGCGGTGGATGACCATGTGCAGGTCGGCCTTGGCCGCCTTGGCCTTGGCGATCTCGACCGAAAGATCGTTGGTCTGCGGCGAATAGGCGATGTCCTCGACGATCTTGAACGGCAGCCCCACCCGCTTCTCATAGCTATAGACGGCCTTGGTCGTCGATTCACCGAAGCTGTCGTTGCAATGCATGAGCACCGCCGTCTTGGGCGACGTGCCCGTGATCTTGAACAGTTCGGCGAAGAGCCCGAGGCCGTTGTCGCCGAACATGTAGGCGGTCGGGAAGTTGCGGAAGACGAATTTGTAGCCCTGCTCGGTGATGGCGGGATCGGTGCCGATATTGACGACGAAGGGGATGCCGTGCTCCTCGGCGACCTGGGCGACGGCGAAGGTCTGCGCCGAATCGAACGCGCCGGTGAGAATGTGGCAGCCGTCGCGGATGAGTTTTTCCGCCCGGGTGCGCGCGGTTGCCGGGCTCGACTCGGTGTCGGAATCGACGACCTCGAAGTTATAGCCGTCCTGCTTCAAAAGCGTCTTGGCGGCTTCGATGCCTTCCTGGCAATCCTGGCCGATGAAGGCCTCGAAGCCCGAACGCGGCAGCAGGCTGCCGATGCGGATGGGCGCGGCTTGAGCGCGGGCGCGGTATGCGGGTGCGGCGAGAAGTGCGCTCGTTGCAAGCGCACCCCTGGCAAAATTGCGGCGGGAGAGCGTCGTCATCTTCATCCTCCTCTGCGATGTCCACCCTCTCTTCCCTCCCGGACGGGAGGCGGCGGTGGTTTTTCAGTTTTGCGGCGGCGCGCCGCCGGTCAGGTGCGCTTGGACCAATCCGGCATGGGAAAGACCGGCTTAGCCTCGGCATTGGCGTCGGGCAGCACCACCATGGGCTTGCCGTCGAGATTCTGCACCACCGCCGAAGGCAGGTTCGTGTTCTGGCCCTTGGCGTCGAAGGTGATGGGGCCGCCGAGCATGACGCGGCTCGTGATGTTGGTCGCCTTCAGCGCCTCCATCAGCGCCTGCGGCTTGGTCGAGCCGGCGCGCTTGTAGGCATCGGCGCAGACCAGCAGCCCCTCGAAGCTGAAGCCGTCGTCGAGGATGGCGGTATCGTTGGGATAGGCCTTGTTGTAGGCCGCCTGGAATGTCGCCGCGAGCGTCTGCTTGGGGTCGAACCAGGGAATGTTGGTGATGCAGTAATCGGCGTACTTGTTGCCCAGCGCCTTGAAGAACTGAGCCTGGTACATGCCGGGGCTTCCCGGGCTGATGATGCCCATGGGCGCGTATTTCTGCTTCACCATCTCGCGCACGAGCAGGATCGCGTCGTTGAGGCGGGTGACGACGACCTGGAGATCGGCCTTCGCCGCCTTGGCTTTCGCGACCTCGACCGAGAGGTCCTTGGCGTCGGGCGCATAGTCGATCTCGGCGACGAACTTGAACGGCAGCCCGACCTTCTCGGCATAGGCGTGGACGCCCTTCACCATGGCGACGCCGAAAGTATCGTTGAGATGCAGCAGCACCGCCGTCTTCGGCGTCGTCCCGGTCGCCTGGAAGAGGGCGGTGAAATTGGCGAGGCCGTGATTGCCGAGCATGACCGCGGTGGGGAAGTTGCGCACCACGAACTTGAAGCCCTGCTCGGTGATGGCGGGATCGGCGCCGATGTCGATGACGAAGGGGATGCCGTGCTGCTCGGCGACCTGGGCGATGGCGAAGGTCTGGCCGGAATCGAAGGCGCCCACCAGCATGTGGCAGCCTTCCTGGATCAGCTTCTCGGCCTGGGTGCGGGCGACGTCGGGCTTCGACTCGGTGTCGGCCTCGACCACCTCGAGATTGTAGCCCATGCCCTTCAGCAGCGGCAGGCCGACGGTGACGGCCTGGCGCATGTGCTGACCGATCAGCGCCTCGAACCCCGATACCGGCGTGAGGCGGCCGATCTTCACCGCCGTCGCCTGGGCCCGCGCGGACCTGGCGCCGATCAAGGTCCCGGCGCCCGCCGCGCCGGCGATGACCGCGCCTGTGGCGACTGCGCCGATGCCGAAATCGCGCCGGTTGATCCGTCTCGTCATGTTTTTCCCTCCCTGGCGGCGGTGTCGTCTCTTGTGCTCACGCGCGCCTGTCGCTTGCTACCATAACCCAAGGAGCGGGGACGGCAAAGCGACTGGTCCGCCATTCCTCATCCGCGCGCCGACCAGGCCGGCGCAGGAAAGACCGGCTTGGCCTCGGCATTGGCTTCCGGCAGGACCACGACCGGGATCCCCTGTTGGATCTGCAGCAGCGCGGAGGGCAGATCGGTGTTCTGCCCGTGCGCATCGAAGCGGATGGCGCCGCCGAGATTGACCCGCTCGGTGATGTCGGTGGCGCGCAGCGCCTGGGTCAGCTTGTCGGCATCGGTCGATTGCGCGCGCTTGAACGCATCGGCGCAGATCAGCACCGCCTCGAAGCAGAATGACGCATCGGTGCCGCAATTCTCGGTGGGATAGTCCTTGGCGAAGGCGGCGCGCAGCGTCTGCGCAAGCTTCTTTTTGGGATCGGGCCACGCAGACGCCGTCATGATGTCGTCGGCATATTTGCCGAGCGCGCGCGCGAACTGCCGGTCGTAGAGGCCGGGGCTGCCGGGGCTGATGATTCCCCACGGCTCGTAGCGCTGCTTCACCATCTCGCGCACCAGGAGGATCGCGTCGTTGAGGCGGTTGACGATGAGCAGAAGCTCGGCCTTGGCCGCCTTCGCGCGCGCCACCTCGGCCGAGAGATCGCGCGCCTGCGGATCATAGGCGATCTCGTCGAGGATCTTATAGGGAAGCGCGGTCCGGGCGTTGAACGCGTGCACCGCCTTGACCATCGATTGCCCGAACGTGTCGTTGACGTGCATCAGCACGGCCGTCGTCGGCGTCTTGCCGGTCGCCTCGAACAGCACCGACTGCAGCTCGAGGCCGTGCTGGCTCAGCATCTCCGAGGTCGGGAAGTTGCGGAAGACGTATTTGTAGCCCTGCTCGGTGATGGCGGGGTCGGCGCCGATATTGACCACCATCGGCACGCCATGCTGCTCGGCGACCTGGGCGATGGCGAAGGTCTGGGACGAATCGAACGCGCCGGTGAGGATATGCGCCCCGTCGCGGATGAGCTTCTCGGCCAGCGTGCGCGCGGTATCGGGGCGCGATTCGGTGTCGGCGTCGATCACCTCGAACGCATAGCCCATCCCCGGGAGAATCTTCTTGGCGAGATCGACGCCGCGCTGGTCGCCCTGGCCGATGAAGGCCTCGAACCCCGAGCGCGGCAGCAGGCTGCCGATGCGCAAGGTGGTGCCCGCCGCGCGGGCGCGGTGGATGATGCGCGGCGCCGCAACGAGCGTGCCCGCTGCGGCCGCGCCCAAACCGAAGCGCCGACGGGTGAGCTGTTTCTCGCCCATTATATTATCCTCCCGGGGTGGCGGCCCATGCCGGCTTTGAGTGCCGCCTCTATCGTTGGTGCCGGCATGGCAGTGGCGAAGCTTAACCGGCGCGTCCGATCATGGCGAGCCGTTTTGCCCGGCGATCGCGGCGCTGGGTTGCCTTCACGGGGCTTGGCTTTAGACTGCGCCGGAGAAAAAACTCGCGGACGGAGCGCATGAACCGCCAGGACCTCTACCCGCCGATCGAGCCCTTCACCACCGGCATGCTGACGCTCGATGGGCATCACACGATGTACTGGGAGCAGTCGGGCAATCCCCACGGCGTGCCGATCGTGTTCCTCCACGGCGGGCCGGGCGCGGGTGCGACGCCGACCCATCGCCGCTTCTTCGATCCCCATCATTACCGCATCATCGTCTTCGACCAGCGCGGCGCCGGGCGGTCGCTGCCGCTGGGATCGCTGCGCGACAACACGCTCGGCCACCTCATCGCCGATCTCGAGGCCTTGCGCGTCCATCTCGGCATCGAGCGCTGGGCCGTGTTCGGCGGCTCGTGGGGCTCGACGCTGGCGCTCGCCTATGCCGAGGCCCATCCCGAGCGCTGCCGCGGCCTCGTGCTGCGCGGCATCTTTCTGTGCCGGCAAAGCGAGATCGACTGGTTCCTTTACGGCATGCGCACGGTTTTTCCGGAGGCGTGGCGCGCGTTTGCGAATTTCATTCCCGCCGACGAGCGCGCCGACCTGCTGACGGCCTATTACCGCCGCCTCGTCGATGCCAGCCCGGCGTTGCACATGCCGGCGGCGCGCGCGTGGAGCACCTACGAGGGCGGCTGTTCGACGCTGCTGCCGAGCCCGGACACCGTCGCGGCCTTCGGCGAGGACCGCATGGCGCTGGGGCTGGCGCGCATCGAGGCGCATTATTTCCGCGCTGGCGTGATCGCGCCGCGCGACGACCTCGTCGCCCATGTCGGGCGCATCCGCCACCTGCCGGCGGCGATCATCCAGGGGCGCTATGACCTGGTCTGCCCCATCATCAGCGCCGACGAGCTGGCGCGGTCGTGGCCCGAGGCGGAATACATCATCGTGCCCGATGCCGGCCACTCCGCGATGGAGCCGGGCATCCGCAGCCAACTCGTCACCGCCACCGAGCGCCACAAGAAGAAGTTCTAAGCAAGCGCATGCTTGGCGCGGGACTCCGCCGTGCCGTAAGATGCCGACGCGTGGTCCGATCGACGAGGGGGACGGCATGGTGAACAAGAAGGCGGCCGCCGCGGCATTCGCCGTGGCTTTTATCACGGCGTCCGCCGCACGGGCGGACGATACGGGGCTGGTGGCGCTCGGCATTGGCGCTTTCGATTTCGACCATAGCCAGCCCGCGGTGGAAGGGCGCGGCGAATACCGCTTCGGCACCGGATTCTTCTTCATCAAGCCCTTCGTCGGCGTGCTCGGCACCACCCGGCAATCGGTCTATGTCTATGGCGGCCTGCGTGCCGATCTCATCTTCTTCGACCATTACGTGCTCATGCCGAATGCGGCGGTGGGCTATTACGACCGCGGCGACGGCAAGGATCTGGGCTCGCACGCCGAGTTCAAGACCGGGGTCGAGTTCGCCTACCGGTTCGACAACAGCTCGCGGCTGGGCCTTGCCTTCGACCATATCTCCAATGCCGGGCTGACCAAGCGCAATCCCGGTACCGAGAATCTCATGGTGATGTATTCGATCCCGATGCCGTGGTGAGGCCGCGCGTCATTCCGTTCGCGTCGGATTGAGGCGCGCCGGCAAGGCGAAGGCCAAGGCAAACGCGACGAGCGCCGTCGCCAGCATCAAGATATAGGCGTTGTGCAGCGCGCCCGCGACGGCGTGCGTGAGGCGGGCGAGTTCGTCCGCGGGAAGCCCGCGGCGCAGCGCTGGCTGCATCAGCCGATCGACCAGCGTGCTCGCATCGGTGCCGGCCCCGGCCAGCGCGTAATTGACGATGCCGCCCGACACCGCCGCGCCCAGCGCCTGGCCGAAGAGGCGCATGAAGACGCTGAGCGAGGTGGCGATGCCGCGCTGGTTGTGCCCGACGCTCGATTGCGCCGCGATCAGAAAGGTGGTGTTGGAAAAGCCCATGCCGAGGCCGACGATCGCGGCGCCGGTCGTCGCCCAGGCCGGCCCGCGCGCCGGGTCGAGCATGACGAGCACCAAGCTGCCGGCGACGAGCGTGATGCCGCCCAGAACGGCCATGCTGCGATAGGAGGTGCGCAGCATGATCCAGCCGACGACCGCGCTGCTCACCGTCCAGGCAATCGACATCGAGGAAAGGGCGAAGCCCGCCTGGAGCGGCGAGCGCCCCATCACGCCCTGAACATAGGTCGGCAGAAACGCGCTCACGCCCATCATCACCGCGCCGATCGCCAGGGCGCCGGCAAGCGAGGCGGAGACGACGCGGTTGCGCCAGAGATCGAGCGGCAGCATCGGCTCCTCGACGCGCTGCTCGTGGCGCAACAGGAGCGCGATGAGCGCGACCGCGGCGGCGATGAGCAGCGTCACCATAACGCCGCCCAATCGCGCCCAGTTGATAAGCGCCACCATGAGGGCGCCGGTGCCCAGAACGAGGAGGATCGAGCCCCAGTAGTCGATGCGGTGGCGGCGCGCGGTCGGCTGCTCGTGGAGCGCCGCCATCAGCACCGCGACGGAGAACAGCCCCACGGGAATGTTGATCCAGAAGATGGTCTGCCAGCTCACCTGCAGGAGAAGGGCGCCGAGCAAGGGGCCGAGGACGGCGGAGACGCCCCAGATCGTGCTGAGATAGCCCTGGATGCGCGCGCGGTCCTGGGCGCTGTAGATGTCGCCGACGATAGTGGTGGCGACCGGCAGCACGCCGCCCGCGCCGGTGCCCTGGATGGCGCGGAAGACGATCAGCATCGCCATGTTGCGGGCGACCCCGCACAGCGCCGACCCGGCTACGAACAGGAGCGCCGTTGCGGTGAAGATGCGCTTGCGCCCGTAGAGATCGGCGAGGCGCCCATAGATCGGGATGGTGACGCACTGTGCCAGGACATAGACGGCAAACACCCAGGAGAACAGGTGGAAGCCGCCGAGCACGCCGACGATGGTCGGCATGGCGGTGCCGACGATCGTCGCCTCGACCGCGCTCATGAACATGCCGGCCGCGCAGGCCACGACAATCCAGCGCCGCCGCCCGTGCGACAGCGTGACCGCATCTGCCATGGCGTCTATCCGCAGCCGCGCAGCCGCGGTGCGCCCAGTCGACTGCGCGCCTGCGGCGCTACGCTCGGGGTGAGGGACGTTGCTGACGGCATCGACAATCTCACCTCATGTCTCGAGCGCAGCGCGATAACTCGCGTGGGCGGCGATGGTAGCGATTGCAGAGGCCGGTTGACAGCGCGGCGTGCGCACTGCGTGATACCGGCCGGGAAGGGGACGGGAACCATGGCCGCCGCGGCGCCCAGCTATGACGACCTGATCGAGAGCGCGCGCGATCTAGCGCCGGTGCTGCGCGAGCGCGCGGCGCAGGCGGAGGAATTGCGTCGGCTGCCAGACGAGACCATCGCCGACCTCTATGCCACCGGCCTCTTCGCGGCCTTCCGCCCGGCGCGCTATGGCGGCGCCGAAGTGCCGATTCGCGGCCTCATCGAATTGGGCGCGCTGCTGGCTGCCGGCTGCGCCTCGACCTCGTGGGTCTACAACAACATCGTCAGCCACAACTGGATCATGGGCTATTGGCCGCCCCAAGCGCAGGACGATGTGTGGGCAGCGCAGCCCGACGCGATCATCGGCTCGGGTCTCGTCATGGCGCAGGGCTCGGTGGCGAAGGTCGACGGCGGGTGGCGGCTCAGCGGCCGCTGGCCGTTCTCCAGCGGCATCGACCCGGTGCACTGGGTCATGCTCGGGAGCCGCTTCGAGAGCGCCGGCGGCACCGCGCCCGAGCCGCATCTGTTCCTGGTGCCGCGCGCGGAATGCCGCGTCATCGACACCTGGCACGTCATGGGGCTCGCCGGCACCGGCAGCAAGGACGTGGCGGTCGATGATGTGTTCGTGCCCGATCACCGTGCCGTCGCAACCGCGGTCGGGCGCGGCGGTCCGCATCCCGGCAGCGTCGCCAATCCCGGCCCGCTCTATCGTCTGCCCTGGCTCCCGCTGTTCTCCTTCGTCACCGCCGGGACCTCGCTGGGCATCGCCCAGGGTGCGGTGCAGGACTTCGCCGCCGCGGTGCGCGGCCGGATCGCCACCTATTCGGGCAAGACCCCGGTCGAGCTTGCCACCGTCCAGATGCGCTTGGCGGAAGCGGCAGCTCTGGTCGATGCCGCCGAGACGGTGATGCTCAAAGATTGCGACGAGGCGATGGCGATCGCCGCGGCGGGGGCGGAGGTCGAACTCCTCGATCGGGCGCGCTGGCGCCGCGACGGAGCCTATGCGGCACGGCTTGTGGCGGAGGCGGTCGATATCGTCTTCGCCGGCACCGGCGGCGGCGCCATCCACGACGCCCATCCGTTGCAGCGGGCGCTGCGCGACGTGCACGCCGCCAACGGCCATATCGGCGTGAGCTGGGACCTCAACGGGTCGATCTATGGCCGCGTCGCCCTCGGCCTGCCCGCCGATTTTCCACTCTAGGCGTGCGCGCCGCGGCGGGCGTTGGGGCGGGTTTTCGTCGGCCTTACAAGATTTTAACTGTCGCGCGATGCAGGCCTGGGCTATCTTCCGCCGCATCCAACGCCGGGGCGCGCCTGCGCGTCAGACAGTAATCAAGAAGCGCGCCGCCCGGCCCTAGGGGAACGAGACGGGAGACTCGCCACGATGCTTCGCGCAATCTGGATCGTTGCAGTGCTTGGCGCTTTTGTTGCCGCGGGGCCGATGGCGCACGCGGCCGATCCGCCCGCCGCAACCGCTATGCCGCACATCAAGGGCCTGTGGCTGACGACCGATTATCCGGCCGATCGCCGCCCGCGCCGGCGAGAGCACGACGATCAAGCTCAAGCTGCAGAATTACGACCTGCCGCCCGAGCGGGTGGCGATCAGCGTCGACGGCGCACCGCCGGGCTGGAACGCCGTCGTCCTCGGCGGCAGCACGCCGGTGACCGCGGCGATGCCCGCAACGAACGACAGCGTTCCCTCTGACGCTGCGTATCGATGTGCCCGCGAACGTGCCGCAAAGGCACCGCAGCACCTCGTCGTGCATGCCAAGTCCGCCGGCGCCAGCGCCGACCTGCCGATCGATGTCACCACCGGCCAGGAGCTGCCGGCGCAGCTCGCGATCAAGGCCAAGCTGCCCTCGCTCGACGGCACCGCGACGACGAGCTTCGAGTACCAGTTCACCGTCACGAACGACAGCGACAAGGACCTCCTGGTGAAGCTCGTGGCCGCATGCGCCGCAGGGCTTCCAGACCACCTTCATCGAGGCGTATGGCACGCAGGAGCTGAGCTCGATTCCGATCGAGGCGGGCAAGGACAAGGACCTCAAGGTCAAGGTCACGCCGCCCGCGAGCGTCAGCGCCGGAACCTATCCCGTGGTGGTCCAGGCCAGCGCCGAAGGCGCCGAGGCCGCAGACCAAGATGACCATGGACATCAGCGGTCAGGCCAAGCTCAAGCTGTCCGGCGAGAACGACCGTCTGAGCGCGCAGGCCGAAGCCGGCGAACGCCACGCCGATCAACCTCGTCGTCACCAATACCGGCAGCGCGCCGGCCAACGACATCGAGCTGTCCGGCTCGCCGCCGTCGGACTGGAAGGTCACATTCCAGCCCGACAAGATCGCCTCGCTCGCGCCCAACGCGAAGCACAACGTGCAGGCGCTGCTCACGCCCTCGGCCAAGGCGGTCGCGGGCGACTACATGACGACGTTCCGCGCCAACGGCAAGGATGACTTCGACCTCGGCCGATTTCCGCATCACGGTCGCGACCTCGACGCTGTGGGGCATCATCGGCATCGTCATCATCGCCATCGCGCTCCTCGTCGCGGTGGGCGCGGTGGCGCGCTTCGGCCGGCGATGAGCGACGCCGTCATCACCGCGCGGGGCTTGCGCAAGAACTACGGCACGGTCGCGGCCGTCGACGGCATCGACCTCGAGGTGCGCCGCGGCGAGATTTTCGGCCTCCTGGGTCCCAACGGTGCGGGCAAGACGACGACCATCCTGATGCTGCTCGGCCTCACCGAGGCGAGCGCCGGCACCATCGATGTCGGCGGCTTCGACCCCATGCGCGATCCGCTCGAGGTGAAACGGCGCGTGGGCTATCTGCCGGACTCGGTGGGGTTCTACGAGACGCTGACGGCGCGCGAGAACCTGCGCTACACCGCCCGGCTCGCGGGGTTTTCGCCGCGCCGAGACCGACCAGCGCATGGCCGCCTCGCTCGAACGCGTCGGCCTCACCGCCGCTGCCGACCGGCGCACCCGCACTTTCTCGCGCGGCATGCATCAGCGCCTGGCGCTGGCCGAGGTGCTGATGAAGGGTGCCGAGGTGGCGATCCTCGACGAGCCGACGTCGGGGCTCGATCCGGAGGCGACGTTCGAGCTGCTCGCCATGATCCGCGCGATGAAGGCGGACGGCACGGCCGTAATGTTGTCCTCGCACCTCCTCGATCGGGTACAGGCGGTGTGCGACCGCGTCGCGCTCTTCAGCGAGGGCAAGATCGTTCTCGAGGGGACGGTGCCGGAGCTCGCCCATCGCGTGCTCGGCGGCGGCTACATCTACGAGATCGAGGCGCAGGGCGCCGACATCGAACGGGTCGCCGCCAGCGTGGCCGGGACGCAGACGGTGACGGCGCTGGGCGGCGATCGCTTCCGCGTGCTGGCCGACCGCGACCTGCGCGCGGACCTGGCGCGCGCCCTGGTGGGGGCGGGGGCGATGCTGCAGCGTCTTGCCGACATGGAGCCCAGCCTCGATACCGTCTACCGTCATTACTTCGAGGGCCGCCATGGCACGGCGTAGCGGATCGGCTTTCACCGGCGCCGGCACCGTCTTCCTCAAGGAGTTCGCCGACCATCTCGGCGGCGCGCGCATGCTGGTGCTGGAATGGCTGGTGCTGATCACCGGCATCGGCGCCGTCTATACCGCGATCCAGGACCTGAAGCAGACCACCGGCCAGGACCCGTTCCTGTTCCTGCGCCTCTTCACCCAGGCGCGCGATCCGCTGCCGTCCTTCGTCTCGGTGCTGGCGTTCCTGATCCCGCTGATGGCGATCGGGCTCGGCTTTGACGGCATCAACAGCGAGTTCAGCCGCCGCACCATGAGCCGCATCCTGGCGCAGCCGATCTACCGCGACGCGCTGCTGCTGGGCAAATTCCTGGCCGGGCTCGCCACCATCGCGGTGGCGCTGGTGACGTTGTGGCTCTTGGTGGTGGGGCTTGGGCCTCGTCACGCTGGGCGTGCCGCCCAATGGCGAGGAGGTGATGCGCAGCGCGGCGTTTCTGGTGGTCGCCATCGCCTATGGCGGGGTGTGGCTCGCGGTGGCGCTGTTGTGCTCGGTGTTCTTCCGCTCGGCCGCGACCTCGGCGCTGGTGGCGCTCGGCCTGTGGCTCCTGGTGAGCGTGCTGTGGCCCTTGATCGTGCAGTTCATCACCACCGCGGTCTACCCGCCCGATGCGGCGCAGATCATCTTCGGCCAGCCGAGCGTCGATCAGATCGAGCTGCAGCAGACGCTGTCGCGGCTCTCGCCGAGCACGCTCTTCGGCGAATCGCGTGCTGGGGCTGCTGCATCCGACGACGCGGGCGTTGGGGCCGGTGTTCATGTCGCAGCTCGAAGGCGCGGTGATGGGCACGCCCTTGCCGCTGGGCCAGAGCCTGCTCCTGGTCTGGCCGCAAGTGACCGGCCTCATTGCCGGCACCATCGTCCTCTTCGTCATTGCCTATATCGCCTTCCAGCGCCAGGAGGTTAGGGCCTAGGCGCTGCCGACGCTCCCCACGATTGACAGGAACGCCCGCGTCCCGGCCTACTTTGCAAGGGCGCGCGGGCGCTGGTCACGGGGAGGCGGGGCGATGGATTTCGGCTATTTCACGCTGAGCGACAACCACTATCACGAACAACGTCCGCGAGCGCCAACGAGCTGGTCCTCGATATCGTCGACGAGGCCATCTATGCCGAGGCGCTGGGATATCACTCGGCCTGGATCGGCGAGCATCATTTCAATTCGCTCGGCGTGCTGTCGTGTCCTGACATCGCGCTTGCCTATATCGCGGCGCAGACCAAACGCATCCGCCTCGCGCCGGCGGTCAATGTGCTGCCGCTGCACCATCCGATCCGGGTCGCCGAGCAATGGGCGACGCTCGATCTCCTGAGTGGCGGGCGGGTCATCTTCGCCACCGGCCGCGGCTACGATCGCGGCGAATACCTGCCCTTGGGGGCGCCTTTCGACGACAACGTCACCGCCTTTGCCGAAGGCCTGGAGATCCTGCGCCACCTGTGGGGCTCGCCGGCGCCGTTCTCTTTCCACGGCCGGCACTACGATTTCGACGATGTCGCGATCACGCCGCAGCCGGTGCAGCGTCCGCTGCCGATCAACGTCGCCTCGTTCTCGCGCCCGACGGTGGAACTGGCCGCCAAAAATGGGTTCGGTCTGGTGATCGCCGCCTTCGCCGCCAATCTCACCTTGGGCGGCGTCGCCGAGGCGGTGGGATTCTACAAGGACGCGTGCTCCCGGCACGGCACCAAGCCGGGCCGGATCACCTCGAGCTACTTCATCCATTTCGCCGACACGCCGGAGCAGGATCGCGCCGCGCGCGAGCGCCAGCTCCGCTACGGGCGCGAATGCGGCGGCGCGGTCTCACCCGGCGACCGCAATACCACGCCGGCGAGCTACAGCTACTTTCACGATTTGAAGGACCGCATGCGCGGGGTGCGGCCCGAGGACATCGACGACCGCTGGATCCTGCTCGGCACGGCGCCGCGCATCATCGACACGCTGAAGCGTATGGAGGAGCTGGGCTTCGACGAGGTCATCCTCTATTTCAACGTCGGCCTCAAGCCGCACCAGCAGGTGAAGGACGAGATGGCGCGCTTCATGGCCGAGGTCGCCCCGGCCTTTCGGCGATGATGCTCGATACCCGGGACTTGTGCCTTAGGGTGCGCCCTTCGACAAGACGCGCGTAGTCGAAGGACGCGGCAGGTCTATAAAGCCGCGTTCAGCTCGCGTTCCAACCGGTCGAGCGTGCGCATCGCCGGGAGGCATTGGGCGAGGCTTGAGTTGGGCTCGCGATGCTCCTTGATGGCGGCGAAGAATTCGCGGTCTTCGAGCTCGATGCCGTTCATGGACACATCGACCGTGGAGAGATCGATGGGCTTGCTGTCGCCGTCGGAGAGGTCGTCGTAATAGGCAAGATAAGTACCGTTGTCGCAGATGTAGCGGAAGAACGACCCGAACGGCCCCTTGTTGTTGAAGGACAAGGACAGCGTCAGGATGGCACCCGACGGCACTTTGAGCTGGATGCTCATGTCCATGGCGATCTTGAGCTCGGGATGGATCGGGCCCTGGATCGCGTGCGCGATGGAGGGCGCCGCACCGGCCTGGTACTGGAAGAGATCGACGGTGTGGCAGGCGTGATGCCACAGCAGATGATCGGTCCAGGTGCGCGGCTGGCCGGCCGCGTTCATATTGGTGCGGCGGAAGAAATAGGTCTGCACGTCCATCTGCTGGATCTTGAGCTCGCCGGCCTTGATGCGGTTGTGCACCCATTGGTGGCTGGGGTTGAAGCGGCGGACATGGCCGCCCATGGCGATGACGCCGGTTTCCTTGGCGACCTGCACCAGACGCTCGGAATCGGCCACCGTGTCCGCCATCGGGATTTCGATGAGGACGTGCTTGCCGGCGCGCATGCACTGTTCCGCCTGCTGGGCGTGGATCTGCGTCGGGCTGGCGATGATCACCGCCTCGACGCCCGGCTGCTTCAGGCTCTCGGTCAGATCGGTGGTCCAGTGCGGGATTTTCCATTTCTTGGCGAAAGCTTCGGTGCCGGGGGCGCGGCCGCCCGTCAGCGTCACCACCTCGATGCCGGGAATGTTGCCCACGGCCTCCATGTGCCGGGTGCCGAAGGCGCCTTGTCCGGCGAGACAGATCTTCATGCCATTCCCTCACTCACGCGTTGTTCTCGAGAATCATGTGCCCCACCGCCGTGTTCGACGCCGGCACATGATAGAAGCGATAGACCTCGCGCGCGTCACGGTCGAGCGCGCCGCGCATGATCAGCCACATCACCAGCTCGATCCCCTCCGAGCCGGCCTCGCGCACGAATTCCAGATGCTGGATCCGGGTCAATGCCTCCGGATCCTTGGCCATGAGGTCGAGGAAGCGGTTGTCGAACTTGCTGTTGATGAGCCCCGCGCGCGGCCCCTGGAGCTGATGCGACATGCCCCCCGTGCCGAAGATCACCACGCGCAGATCCTCGTCATAGGACTCCACCGCCTTGCGCAGCGCCTTGCCCAGATTGTAGCAGCGCCGTCCGGTGGGGGGCGGATACTGGATGACGTTGACGCAGACCGGGATGACCCGGCACGGCCATTCCGCCGGCTGCCCGAACAGGAGCGATAGCGGCACGGTGAGGCCGTGATCGACCGGCATCTTGTTGACGATGGTGAGGTCGAACTCGTCGAGGATGACCGACTGGGCGATGTGCCAGGCGAGGTCGGGATGGCCCTTCACCACCGGCACCGCGCGCGGCCCCCAGCCCTCGTCGGCCGGCGGGAACTCTTCGGCGCAGCCCAGCGCGAAGGTCGGGATGATCTCGAGCGAGAATGCCGAGGCATGGTCGTTGTAGACCAGGATGACCACGTCCGGCTTGGTCGCCGCCATCCATTGCTTCGAGGGCTCGTAGCCCTTGAAGAGCGGCTGCCAGTAGGGGTCGTTGGTGTGGCCCCGGTCGATCGCCGCGCCGATGGCCGGCACGTGCGAGGTAGCGACGCCTGCGATGATCCTAGCCACGGCTTGCTTCCGATTTGCTGCGGTTTCCGTCAATGGGTCGGCCGCCCTCGATCATCATCTCGGCATATTGCTCCTGCGTCGAGCCGGTCATGATCGCGGCGATGTTCTGGAACGTGAGGCCGTCGGTGGCGGCGAGCTTGGAGGTGTAATAGATGTTGCCGCCGAGCTGCAGCATCCCGTTCCAGTTGCGCTCGAGCACCGCCTTGCGCTGTGCCGCCGTCATGGGAAAGCGGTCGAGATAGGCCGCCTCGTCCGCCTTGAAGGCGGCGCGGTTCTCGGCCGACATCAGCGACATGCAGAACATATTGAGATGGTATCCCGCGCGCGATTTCTGCGCATCGAACAGGATGGTGCCGGGAATGTCGTCGAAGGGATTGGGTTTCGCCATGGCCAGCGCCCTCATTTCGCCCAATAGAGCCGCATCGGATTGTCGATGAGCAGGGCCTTCCGCTGCGCCGGATCGGGCGCGAATTTGGGGATCATGTCGACGAGCTGCCCATCGTCGGGGACATGGGTCGTCATGTTGGGATGGGGCCAGTCGGTGCCCCACAGCACCCGGTCGGGAAAGCGCTCGACGAGCGCGCGCGCGAACGGGATGACATCGTCATAGGGCGGCCCGCTCGCGCTCAGCCGCTCCGGGCAGGTCACCTTGACCCAGATGTTCTTGTGCTCGGCCAGGAGGGCGATGTAGCGCTCGAAATCGGGGTGGCCGGCGCCCTTCTTCACGTCCGGGACCGACATATGGTCGAGCACGATCGTCGTCGGCAGCGCCTCCAGGAACGGCGTCATGTTCGGCAGCATGGGCGATTCGAAATAGACGACGGTGTGCCAGCCCAGGGGCGCGATGCGCTTGGCGATGCCGACGAACACCTCGCGCGGCGTCGCATCGACGAGGCGCGGCAGGAAATTGAAGCGCACGCCGCGCACGCCGGCGCGGTCCATCGCCGCCAGCGCGCCGTCGCTGATGCCGGGCCCGACCACGGCGACGCCGCGCGCCTTGTCGCCGGCCGTCTCGAGCGCATCGACGAGGGCGGCATTGTCGGTCCCGTGGCAGCTCGCCTGCACGATCACGTTGCGCGCAAAGCCCAAAAAGTCCCGCAGCCTGAAGAGCGCCTCCTTGGGCGCGTCGCAGGGCGTGTATTTCCGCTCCGGCGCGAACGGGAATTTCGCCTCGGGGCCGAACACATGGCAATGCGCATCGACCGCGCCCGGCGGCGGCACGAAATGCGGCTTCGACGGATTGGGGTGGAACGGCAGATAATTGGGGTCCATGCCTTGAAAACGCTCCGTGACCGCGGCCGACGCCCGCGTCCGACAACACTAGCGCTCCGCCCGGGCTCTTCAAAGAGGGGAGCCGCCCCGCCGCCCGAGGGCGCGCGGATGCCGGCTTTCTTGACGCGGCGGCGGCGGGCGGCGACGATGGCGCTCATCACCAGGAGGAACGTATGGCCGCTCGCACTGCTCCGCCCTTCCGCGCCGATCACGTCGGCAGTCTGCTGCGCCCGCCCGAGCTTCTGGCCGCGCGCGAGAAGCGTAAACGCAACGAAATCACCGCCGCCGAACTCGCCAAGGTCGAGGACCAAGCGATCCGCGACGCCGTCAAGCTCCAGGAGGAGCTGGGCCTGGAAGGCATCACCGATGGCGAGTTCCGCCGCACCTACTGGCATCTCGACTTCCTCGAGAAGTTCGCGAACGTCACGGTCATTCCGCCGCGGCTCAAGGCCCGCTTCCACACCCATGAGGGCGATATCGAGTTCGCGCCGCCCGGCTTGCGCGTCGACGGAAGGCTCGCCCGCCCGCATTCGATCTTCGTCGACGATTTCAAGTTCCTGAAAGGGGTGACGCACGCCACGCCCAAACAGACCATTCCCTCGCCCAGCAACATGCATTTCCGCGGCGGGCGCGGCGCGATCGACAAGACTGCCTATCCCGACCTGGCGCAGTTCTATGCCGATCTCGGCCGCATCTATAGCGAGGAGGTGAAGGAGCTCGGCGACGCCGGCTGCCGCTACCTCCAGATCGACGAGGTGAATTTCGCCTATCTGTGCGATCCCAAGCTGCGCGACCAGGTGAAGAATCTCGGCGAGGACCCGGCGACCCTGCCGACCACCTATGCCAATCTGATCAACGCGTCGATCGCGACCCGGCCCAAGGACATGGTCGTGGCCATGCATCTGTGCCGCGGCAACTTCCAGAGCGCCTGGGTGGCCGAGGGCGGCTATGACCCGGTCGCGGAAGTGCTGTTCAACGCGGTGGATGTCGACGGGTATTTCCTCGAATACGACGATCCGCGCTCCGGCGACTTCAAGCCGCTGCGGTTCCTGCCCAAGGGCAAGACGGTGGTGCTGGGCATCGTCACCACCAAGGTGGGAGCGCTCGAAAAGAAAGACGATGTGAAGCGCCGCATCGACGAGGCCGCGCGCTATGCGCCGCTCGATCAGCTTGCGCTCTCGCCGCAATGCGGCTTCTCCAGCACCGTTGAGGGTAACAAGATCACGCTCGACGACGAGATCAAGAAGATCCGCCTCGTCGTCGACGTTGCCCGCGAGGTCTGGGGCTAGGGACGGGCGCGCCCGGCGGGGCCGGCGGGCGACGGGGGAGGGGGCGATGAGGATGGTCCGGCTTGCCGCCTGCGTGGCCGCGCTGGCGGTCTTGGCGGGCTGCGGAGAGAAGAACAGCTACAAGCCGCCGCCGCCGGCGGCGGTGACGGTGGCAACGCCCGTGCAGCAGAAGCTCACGCGCTATCTCGAGGCGACCGGCAGCGTTGCCGCCTACAACATCGTCGATCTCGTCGCGCGAGTGCAGGGGTTCCTGGAGCAGATCAATTATCAGGACGGCGCGGTGGTCAAGAAGGGCACGCTGCTCTTCACGATCGAGCCGGAGCCTTACAAGCTGAAGCTCGATCAGGCCCAGGCGGCCGAGGCGGCGGCGCAGGCGACGCTGACCCAGGCGGAGGCCGAGTATAAGCGCCAGGCCGCGCTTGGCACCAAGCAGTTCGCCTCCCAATCGGTCGTCGATCAGAATCTGGCGGCGCGCGACACCGCCCGCGCCAATCTGCTGCAGGCCCAGGCCAACACCAAACTCGCCGCGATCAATTACGGCTACACGCAGGTGACGGCGCCGTTCGATGGGCTCGTCACCGCGCATCTGGTCTCGGTGGGCGAGCTGGTCGGCACCAGCCCGACCCAGCTTGCGACCATCGCCCAATTCGATCCCATCTATGTGAACTTCAACATCAGCGAGCAGGACGTGCTGCGCATCCGCGCGTCGATGGCCAAGCGCGGCATTACTGCCTATGACCTGCGCAGCCTGCCGGTCGATGTCGGGCTGCAGAGCGAGAAGGGATATCCCCACGTCGGCGTCTTCGACTATGCCGCGCCGATCATCAACCAGGCGACCGGGACGCTGGCAGTGCGCGCCGTCTTCAAGAATGGGGATCGCGGGCTGCTGCCGGGGAATTTCGTGCGCGTGCGCCTGCCGGTCGGCACGGACGAGGACGCGCTCATGGTCCCCGACACCGCGATCGGCACCGACCAGGGCGGACGCTACGTGCTGGTCGTCAACGCCGACAACATCGTCGAGCAGCGCAAAGTCGAGATCGGTCCGCTCGACGGCGCGCTGCGCGTCGTCGACAGCGGCGTGAAGCCCGACGACCACGTGGTGATCGGCGGCATCCTGCGCGCCGTCCCCGGCCAGAAAGTCGCGCCCCAGCTTGCGACGGCGCAAGCGGCGCCCGCCACCAAGACGCCGTGAGCCGCGCATGATCTCGCACTTTTTCATCGCGCGGCCGGTGCTTGCCAACGTCATCGCCATCATCATGGTCCTGATCGGTGGCGTGGCGCTCTATGGGCTGCCGGTGGCGCAATATCCCAACGTGGTGCCGCCCACTGTCCAGGTCACGACGCGCTATCCCGGGCGCCAGCGCCCGTACCGTCATCGACACCGTCGCGCTGCCGATCGAGGAGCAGGTCAACGGCGTCGAGGACATGCTTTACATGCAGTCCTACAGCGGCGCCGACGGCTCCTATACGCTGACGGTGACGTTCAAGATCGGCACCGATCTCAATTTCGCGCAGGTGCTGGTGCAGAACCGGGTGTCGAGCGCGCTCTCGCTGTTGCCGCAGGCGGTGCAGGCGCAAGGCGTGACGGTGCAGAAGAAATCGACTGCGGTGCTGCTGTTCGTGACCTTGAGCGCGCCCGACGGCCGCTACGACAGCCTCTATCTCAGCAATTACGCGACCATCAACGTCAAGGACGAGCTGGCGCGGCTGCCCGGCGTCGGCAACGTCAACGTATTTGGCGCCGGCCAGTACGCGATGCGCGTGTGGCTCGATCCGGACAAGCTGCAGGCCCGCGGCCTGGTGCCGCAGGACGTGATCGACGCGCTCCAGCAGCAGAGCATGCAGGTCACCGCCGGCCAGGTCGGCATGCCGCCGGCGCCGGCGTCGCAAGCCTTCCAGTACACGCTCAATGTCGCCGGGCGGCTCGACGATCCCGACCGCTTCGCCGACGTGATCGTCAAGACCGGCAGCAACGGCGACATCACCCGCGTGCGCGATATCGGCCGGGTCGAGCTCGGCGCGCAGACCTATGGCCAGGCCTTCTCGCTCGACGGCAAGCCGGCGGCGGGCCTCGGCGTGTTCCAGTCGCCGGGCGCCAACGCGCTCGAGGTGGAGAAAGCCGTGAAGGCGAAGATGGTCGAGCTGGCCCGCGCCTTTCCCCAGGGCCTCGTCTACGACATACCCTTCGACACCACCCGCTTCGTCACCGCCGCCGTCAACGAAGTCTACCGCACCCTGATCGAGGCGGCGGTGCTCGTGCTCATCGTCATCTTGCTCTTCCTGCAGGACTGGCGCGCGATGCTGGTGCCGGCAACGACGGTGCCGGTGACGATCATCGGCGCCTTTGCCGCCATGGCGGCGCTCGGCTACAGCATCAATCTTTCGACGCTCTTTGCCGTCGTGCTCGCCATCGGCATCGTCGTCGACGACGCGATCGTCGTGGTCGAGGGCGCGGCGCACCATATCGAGCAGGGCCTGGCGCCGCGCGAGGCCGCCGCGCGCGCGATGGACGAGCTGTTCGGGCCGATCGTCGGGATCACGCTGGTCTTGATGTCGGTGTTCCTGCCGGCGGCGTTCGTGCCCGGCCTCACCGGGCGCATCTATGCGCAATTCGCCCTGGTCATCGCCGCGACCGCGCTCTTGAGCGCCATCAACGCGGCGACGCTGAAGCCGACGCAGTGCGCGCTCTGGCTGCGGCGCGCCGGGCCGCCGCGACGGCGCAACCCGATCTATCGCGGCTTCAACGCGGCCTATGGCGGGCTCGAGCGGCGCTACGGCGGGCTTGTCACCGCCATGGTCGGGCGTAGCCGCACGATGGTGGTGCTCGCGCTCATCCTCATTGCCGGTGGCTTCTATGGCATGACGCGCATCCCGACCGGCTTCCTGCCGATCGAGGATCAGGGCTATCTGCTGGCGACCGTGCAGCTTCCCGACGGCGCCTCGCTCGAACGCACCGAGCGCGCGCTAGCCGAGGTTCGCGCCATCGCGGCGAAGACCAAGGGCGTGGCGCAGGTGCTGACCATCGCCGGCGTCTCGGCGCTCGACAACAATGCGAGCCTCAGCAATGCCGGGGTCGCCTATATCGTGCTCGACGATTGGAGCAAGCGCGGTCGCGGCACGGGCGCGGATCTGCGCTCGCTGGTCGTGGGCCTCAACCAGTCGATGGCGGCGATCGGCGATGCGCGCGTGGCCGTGCTGCCGCCGCCGCCGATCCAGGGCATCGGCAATGCCGGCGGGTTCTCGATGGTAGTCGAGCAGCGCGACGGCAGCTTCGATCTCGACAAGCTCCAGGGCGCGACATCCGCCATCGTCGCCAACGCCCAGACGCAGACGGCCCTGCAGCGCGTGAACTCGACCTTCCGCTCCTCGGTGCCGCAATACGACATCGCCATCGACCGGGTGAAGATCGAGACGCTGCATATTTCGACCGAGCAGGTCTTCGCCGCACTGGCGTCCTATCTCGGGTCGAGCTTCGTCGACCAGTTCAACAAGTTCGGCCGCACGTTCCAGATCTATGTCCAGGCGGATTCCAGCTTCCGCCTGCGTCCGCAGGACATCGAGAACCTGACCGTGCGCAATCCGCAGGGCGCGATGATCCCGCTGGGGACCGTGGTGAAGATCACGCCGGCATCCGGACCGGCGCTGATCAGCCTCTACAACCTCTATCCGGCCGCGACCGTCATCGGCCTGGCGGCGCCGGGCTTCAGCTCCGGCCAGGCGAATGCGGTGATGGAAGACCTCGCCACGCGCACGCTGCCGCCTGGCAGCGCGTATGAATGGACGGCGATGTCCTATCAGGAGAAGGCGGTCGGAAATCAGATCTATTACGTGTTCGCGCTGGCCCTGCTGCTCGTCTATCTCGTGCTCGCGGGGCAGTATGAAAGCTGGTTCGCGCCGATTTCGGTCATCCTCGCGGTACCGCTGGCGCTGCTGGGGCCGGTGTCGATCTTCCGCGCGCTCGGCGTCGACATCAATCTCTATATCCAGATCGGGCTCATCCTGCTGATCGCGCTCTCGGCCAAGAACGCCATCCTGATCGTGGAAGTCGCGCGCGAGCAGCGCGTCATCGCCGGCAGGCCGCTCGTGGAGGCGGCGGTGACGGCGGCGCGGGCGCGGTTCCGCCCGATCGTGATGACATCCTTCGCCTTCATCCTCGGCGTGCTGCCGCTGGTCCTGGCGCAAGGTGCCGGGGCGAGCGCGCGCAAATCGATCGGCATCACCGTCTTCAGCGGGATGATCGCGTCGACCTGCCTTGCCGTGCTGTTCGTGCCGTCGTTCTTCGTGGTCGTGCAGCAACTCGAGGAATGGCGCGCCCGGCGCAAGCGCGAAGCGTCGGCGGTCACGGCCGGCGGCGCGGTCCATGTTCCGCCTCCGGCCGGCGACGCCTGAGCAGACCAGCGTCGACACAGGTTCAGGTTAACCTGTCTCCGGAGCCGAGGGCGCTGTTGCCCTATATGGCTTCTATATTTTGAAACCCGCCGTTCCCCATCGAATTACTATGCGGTGAGGCGTAACTCTTTCCCGTCTTCAACAAGTCTGCGGCCAACCGGGCCCGGGACGGGAACCATGAGTATCGCTGTTGATCTCGATGATCGACGAGGTCCGATCTCGTACGATCTTGCGAATGAGCTTATCGCGGCGTCGGCGGCTCATCCGTCAGACAAGGTCATGATCGCCGGTGCAGACCACCTCGACCTCCTCATCGCACTCATCCGGCGCGGCTTTTCGAGTGTCGACTGTCAGTCAGCGGCGTGCGGGCCGCACGCGCCACGGGGCGAAACCGATGTTCTGATCGCGCCATCCGTGCGAAGTGAAACCGACCTAGGCGGCATCCTGCAACGCCTCGGCCCGTCACTGCGTCCCCATGGTGTCATTGTCGTGCATTCAGCCACGACGCTCGACCCTCGCGACGAGCGGCGGCTGCGGCAACGTCTCGTGGAGGCGGGCTTCACCGCCATTGAACCACTGGCGAGCCCTGTCGGGCACCTGTGGTACGCGCGCCGGCAAGCGGCGGCAATGGCGTGCGCCGCCTGAGGAGGGACCATGGAGACCACCGATATCGCCACGCTCTGCGGCTACGCAAGTGCGCTGCCGACGCCCTTCAAAGGTCCGTATGTCGACGAAGTAGCCTTCGCATCGTTCTGCAACTGGCAGATCGGTCAGGGCATTTCGGCCCTGGTCGTCAATGGCACGACAGGCGAGGCGCCGACCCTTACTCTGGAAGAGCAGCGCCGGCTCGTGGGCCTGACCGTCAAGGTCGCGCAGGGGCGGGTGCCGGTGATCGCCGGCGCCGGTTCCAATGCGACGTCGCACTCCGTCACCCTGGCGCAGCAAGCGGTGAACGCGGGCGCCGACGGCCTGCTCGTCGTGACACCCTATTACAACAGGCCGTCTCAGGAAGGCCTCTATCGACATTTCCGCGCAATCCACGACGCGACCGATCGGCCCATTCTCCTCTACGACGTGCCTGCGCGCACGGGATGCGAACTGTCGATCGATACGATCTGCCGCCTGGCAGGGCTGCCGCGCATCGTTGGCCTCAAGGACGCTACGGGCGATCTTGCCCGCCCGAGCCTGTTGCGGCGCGCTCTCGGTCCGCGATTCCGGCTCCTGAGCGGCGACGATGGTACGGCACTCGAATTCATCGCTCGCGGCGGCAATGGCTGTGTTTCGGTGCTGTCGAATGTCGTCCCGAAACCGTGCAGTCGTCTCTTCCTCGCCAGCGCCTGTGGCGAGCATGTCGAGGCGCGCTCGATCGAGCGACGGCTCGGGCCGCTTCGCGCAGCGCTTGCGGCCGAGACCAATCCCGTCCCGTTGAAATGGGCCCTGAGCCTGATCGGCCGCATGAGCCCCGACGTCCGGCTGCCGCTGTGCGAGCCCGCCGATGCGACACGCAGTGCCGTGCGAAGAGCGCTGGCACAGCTTGGGCTCCTCGGTTCCAATCTCCTCTTCCAGAGTGCCGTCCATGCGTTTTCCCATCGCGGCTGAGCCCGGCCCGGCAAGCCCCGGCTTGAACGGGTCGCCGGGATCCGCGGCCGATGGCGCGAATGTCCCAGGCATCGCCTCCGCCGGTTGGGGTCAGGATGACTATGCCTGGACGCACAGCGCCGCGGTCGAAGGGCTTTTCATCGTGCTGACGGTCGTGATCGTGCCCGTGGCCATCCTGCGGTGGACGCGGCGTTTGCGCACCCTGGCGCACGGCCGCGTCCCGCGCGGGGCAAACTCAACGCGTGAAGAGGTTCGATGATGCGCCCGTTGCGTCTCGTGCCGGACAACACGCATATCGCCTTCATGCGCGGCCGGCTTGCTGGTCCGATGGTATCGGCCGTGCTGAGCATCGCCTCCATCGTCCTTTTCTTCTGGCCGGGCGTCAATTATGGCGTCGATTTTCGCGGCGGTGTGGTCGTCGAACTGCGGACCGCGCAGGCTGCGGATCTCGCCGCGCTGCGCAGCGCATTCGAGGAATTGCGGACCGGCGAGGTCAAACTTCAGGGGTTTGGCTCGGCCCGCGATGTCCGCGTCACCCTTGACGTCGGCGCCGCAAGCGAAACGAGCAGGCGCGCCGTGCGCGATATGATCGCGAGCCGCTTCCCCGGCAGCGAAGTTCGCAGCTTCGAAGTTGTCGGTGCCCGCGTCAGCGGCGAGCTGTTCCGCCGCGGCTTGGAGGCGAGTGCGGCCGCATTGGGCGCCGTGCTGCTCTATGTCTGGTTCCGCTTCGACTGGCAATACGGCGTCGGTGTCGTCGTGACGCTGCTGCTCGATGTGACGAAGACGATGGGCTTCCTCGCGCTCACGCAATTGCAATTCGATCTCAATACAGTGGCCGCGATCTTGACGCTTATCGGTTACTCCGTGACCGATAAGATCGTGGTCTATGACCGCATCCGCGAGAACGTCCGCAAGCATCGCAGCATGGGGCTGCGCGAGGTGATCGACCTCAGCATCAATCAGACCCTCGGCCGCACCGTGGCCACGTCGCTCACGGTGCTTCTGTCCATTCTGCCGCTGGCCCTGATCGGCCACGAATTGATCCGTGACTTTGCCATCACGATCATATTCGGCATCATTGTCGGGACGTCGTCGTCGATCTTCATTGCCGCGCCGATTCTTCTCCACCTGGGACAGCGGAAGCTCACCACCGCGTCTCCCGCCGCTGCCGCCGCGGCGGCACTGTCGGAATGAGCGCGTCCGACAGGCCGTCGGGCGGGGGCTGTTCGCGATGCGGACCGGTCCCGGAACAGCAGCCTTGGCTGCTCATGCGGCCATGGAGCCGAGATCAATGCGACGAATTTGCCGTACCGATCGAGCCGTTTCCGCCTCTCGCGCAAACGCTTCACGAGATCGGCACGGTGCTTGTGGTCCTCCTGTGCATGGCCGTGGCAGCGAACGCGGTGCTCATAGACTGAGCATCCGGCTGAGTTGCGGATCGGTCGGCTGAGCCGGACTTAAAGCGGCGCGCCGCCGGGCTTCGTCACCCAGATCCAGCTTTTGCTCTGCGGATCATAGCGCACGACGATCGAGCTCGCCGGCCCGAGGCCGCGCTCGGGGTTGGCCTTGAAGTCGTAGATCCCGTCGATGCCGGCGAAGTCGGTGAGGTTCGCGATGTAGTCCCGGATCTGCGCGGCCGTGGCGGCGGGTCCGAGCTTGCGCAGCGCCGCGACGACGATGAGCCCCGCGTCCCAGGACGTGGCCTCCATGTTGTCGGCCTTGAGGTTGCGCTCCTTGAGCACGGCGTACATGTCGTGCTGCGCCTTCTCCACGAGCGGATCGAGCTTCCACGCGCCGTCATGCTCGGGGAACAGCGCCGACGGCAGATAGAGCGGCTTGGGCAAAAATTCCGCCCACTGCGTCATCTGGGCGAAGGTCTGGTTGCCGCTCGTCGGCACGATCGGCAGGTTGAGCCCGGCCTGGATCGCGCCCTTGAAGACGGTCGCGACCGGCGCGCCGGTGGCCCAGGCGATCACCGCGGTGGCGCCGGAGGCTTTGATCTTCTCGATCTGCGCCGCGACGCTCACGTCGGTCGGATTGAAGTGCTCGAACGCTACCTTGTGCATGTCGTGGTTCTCGGGGCGCGCGAGCACGCTGTCGATGGCGCGATCACCGTCCTGGCCGCTGGCGTCGGTCGTGTCGAGGACGCCGAGCTTGGTCCAGCCTTTGAGGCGGAAGAAGCGGATGACCGCCGCGACCTGGTCGATCGAGGAACTGCTGGCGGAGAAGATGAAGCTGCCGGCAGCGGGATGGTAGCCGGGCGAGAGGCAATACTGCACCGGCCCATTCTTCATCAGCGGCGCAATCGCGGCACACATGGCGACAAGGCTCGAGCCCAGGATGACCGATGGCTTGTCGGCGAGCACGTCGTTGGCGAGCTGCACCGCGACCTGCGGGCTGGTCTGATCGTCATGATAGACGAAATGGAGCGGACGTCCGGCGATGCCGCCGTCCTTGTTGATGACGGCCTGGAGCGCATCGAGGCTGTCCTGCTGGCCCTTGCCGACGAAGGAACCGCCGCCGGTCATCGGCAGGATGACGTGAATATCGTAAGGATCGGCGGCGTGCGCGCCGAGCCCGAGCGCGGTCGCAAGCGCGCCGCCCAAGACAAGCTGTTTTGTGAATGTTCCAAGACGCGTCATTGCGGCCGTCTCCCTCTCCCGTTTCTGATCCTGTTGCATCGATGCGGACGAAGGCACGGTCAAGAAACCGTCATCGGCCCGTAAATTCGCGATCACACATCCCTTCTACCATCCGACCCCGCGCGAAGAAACCACAATGCGGAAGGGTTATAATGTCGTTCACATATCGTATGCTTTGGGGCGCCGCGGGTGGCGCGCTTCTTGTTGCTGCCGGCCCCGTCGGCGCACAAACCCCGAGCGCCCAGATCGATCAGCTGCAAGATCAGATACACCAGTTGCAACAGCAGCTCCAATCCTTGCAGACGGAAGTAAATTCTCAGGCGCAGCAGGCGCCGGCTCCGACACAAGCGGCCGGGCCGCGCATCACGCAGACGCCGGGAAACCGCTTCGGCTTCGAAAGCGCGGACGGACAGAATTCGATCGCGCTGACCGGTCGGCTGCATTTCGATGTCGGCGACTACCTCGACTATCATCCGGACTCCAAGGCGGCGGTCCAGGACCTCAACAGCGGCGTCAACGCGCGGCGCGCGCGCATCGGCGTGGTCGGCAAGTTCGCCGGAGACTGGAACTATTCGCTGATCTTCGATTTCGGCGGCTCGACCGATACCGGCAATCCGTCCGCGATCGAGAACGCCTACGTCACCTATAACGGCTTCAAGCCGCTTGCCTTCGATCTTGGCTACATGGACACGCCGTTCACGCTCGACGAGGCGACCAGTTCCAACGACATCATGTTCATCGAGCGTGCCTCGATTCAAGCAGTCGCCACCTCGATCAACACCGGCGATTTCCGCTCGGCGTTCGGCGCACGCTCGAACAACGACCGCTATTGGGCGGGCGTCTATCTGACGGGGCCGACTTCGGGCCAGACCCACGGCACGGGCGAGCCGGTCGGCGCCTTCGGCCGCTTCTCCTATCAGGTGCTTCAGGCGCCGAACTATTCATTCCATCTCGGCGTCGATGCGTCGGGCCTGATGAAGCCCGCCGCCGTCGGCGGTGTTCGCACCATCGGCAGCCTGTCCGACCGGCCCGAGTTGCGGATCGATCCGACTTCCATCATCGGCACGGGGGCACTGGGAACCGCAGCCAACCCGGCGAGCGGTGCCGCCATCTTCGGCGTCGAAACCGCCGCCGCCTATAACAGCCTGTTCCTGCAGGGCGAGTACTATCACATCCAGGTCGACCGCGACGGGTTGCCGGCGAACAACTTCGACGGCGGCTACGTCGAGGCTAGCTGGACGGTGACGGGCGAGCACCGCAACTACATTCCCGCGACGGGCGCCTATTCCGGCATCAATCCGGCCCAGGCCTTCTCGCTGTCGGCGGGTCATTGGGGCGCGTTCGAGCTGGCCGCGCGCTACAGCGAGGTCAATCTCGACGACAACTTCCAAACCGGTGTTGCCGTCCCCGCCGGCAGCAACGGCGTCGGCGGCGGCCGCCAGACGGTCTACGCGGTGGGCGTGAACTGGTATCCCAACACGAACATGCGGTTCATGCTCGATTATCTGCACGGCGTCATCAATAAAGGCTCGTCCACGGGCTCCGAGCTCGGCGGCAATTTCGACGCCCTCGCGCTGAGGACGCAGATCGCCTTTTGATGCGGGTGTGGTCAGGAGATCAAGGACATGGCGGCGTGGATCGGTGATGGCCGCCATGCCTTGACGGCGCCCGCCTCAGCCTCTATGCGCAGCCCCCGGCGGCGGGGTAGCTCAGCTGGTTAGAGCAGGGGAATCATAATCCCAAGGTCGGGGGTTCAAATCCCTCCCCCGCTACCATCGCCAACGCCCGGGGATCCGACGCTATCGTCGAAGCGGCAGAGCGGCGGCCGGCCGTTTCGGCGTGTCGGGGAAGCACGGGGGAGCCGACGCGCCCTGTTTGACACGCCGGAGCGGCTCTTTTACGGTTCTCGCACGAGTAACGCGGGAAGCCCCCGGGACGGGAGGAGCCATGCTGACGAAGGACGAGAACGAGCGTCTCACCCGAGTCACAGCCGGGACCCCGATGGGCGAGACCATCCGTCGCTACTGGCTCCCGGCGCTCTTGTCCTGGGAGCTGCCGGAGCCGGATGGCCCGCCCGTTCGCGTGCGGCTCCTGGGCGAGGATCTCGTGGCCTTCCGTACTACGGAGGGTGAGATCGGTCTCATCGACGAATTCTGTCCGCATCGCGGAGCATCGCTGTGGCTCGGCCGCAACGAGGAGAACGGCCTGCGCTGCGTCTATCACGGCTGGAAATACGACGTGACGGGTGCCTGCGTCGACCAGATGAACGAGCCGCGCCCGTTCTGCGCGAAAATCCGCGTGAAGGCGTATCCGACCCGCGAGCTCGGCGGCATCGTGTGGGCCTATATGGGCGCCAGGGACAAGCAGCCGCCGGTCCCGAAATTCGAATGGATGCAGGTGCCTGAGACCCATCGCCATGTCAGCAAGGTCGTGCAGGCCTGCAACTGGCTCCAGGCGCTGGAGGGCGGCATCGATACGTCGCACTTCACGATCATGCACCGGGCATTGAAGAAGAGCGCGCGCCAGGTCGGCATCGAGATCGACAGTCCGGGCGTGCGCGGCGGCCCGCCGACGCTGGAGGTCGATGTCACCGATTACGGCTATCGCTATTTCGGCCTGCGACCGCTGGGCGATGGATCGCACTATGTTCGCGGCTATCACTACGTCATGCCGTTCACGCAGTTGCGCCCGCCCGGGCCGGGCCTGAACCAGACTCACGGGCATTACTGGGTCCCGATGGACGATGAAACCTGCATGGTCTGGAACTTCTATTCGAGCCACGACGCCGAACCGATCGGCGACCGCTCCGCCGACAGCGGCAACGGCTATGGCACGCATGTGGACGTGAGCAATGGCTTCCGTCCCATTCGCAACCGGTCGAACGACTGGATGATCGACCGGCAGATGCAGAAGACCGAGACCTACACCGGCATCGACGGCATCAACCAGCAGGACCGCGCCGTCCAGGAAAGCATGGGCCGCATCGTCGATCGCACCCGCGAAAATCTCGGGCCGGCGGACCGGGCGGTGGTCGCCATGCGCAAGCTGCTGCTGGAGGCCGTCGACACGGTCCAGCGCGACGGCGATCCGCGCGGGACCGGGTCAAGCTATTACGAGCTGCGCCCCGCCGAGGCGGTGCTGCGCGAGGATGTCGATTGGCGGCGCGAGCTCATTCCGATGATGTATCCCCAGACCGGCGGATCCGCCCCCGCCGCTGGCCCCGACCGAGCCCGGCAGGCGCGGAAGGTTTTGGCGGAGGCCGCGCCGCTCGGCAGCCCCAGAACCTAGCGCCCGCGACCCGGCTCACGCGACGCGCGGCAGCACGGACCCGCCAAGGCGGCGATCGCGACACGGGCGGCCTGATCGGCCGACCAGGCCTGACGTCGCCAGCCGTAAATAAGGCAATCGGCACCACGAACGATCACCCTTGGTCGCATGAGTAGATTCCAGCCCTTCCCGTACGCGTTTATGTGTTATACCCTGTATTATAGACTTTATTGGCATGCAATACAACCAAATGAGTTTTGAAGACGCAGGCGCGGGCGCCCTAATGGGCTCGTTTGACCCGCCGGGCCTGCTGCAAACCGCGCATACGGCATAACCGTCGGCTCTGGCATGAAACACATCGCAAACGCGTTCAAATCCGACGCCAGATTCCCGGGCTTCCAGTTCGGGCATTGGTCGACCGCGATTGCGTTCGCCATCGGTCTCGCCGTGACATTCGGTGTCGTATTCGTCGTGTGGCTGTCCGACGTGCAGAATTTCGACGCCGAGCAATCGGCGCGCATCGAC
The DNA here is from genome assembly GCA_963832575.1 of uncultured Alphaproteobacteria bacterium. Lineage (GTDB taxonomy): Bacteria > Pseudomonadota > Alphaproteobacteria > ATCC43930 > CGMCC-115725 > DATJLY01. The sequence goes on along the minus strand of CAWHUT010000002.1, from coordinate 540,524 downwards.
AGCAGAATCAAATCGATTTCCGCCCAACTGCGCCAATACGAGGATCTCGTCACGGCTGTGCAAGCCTATGCCGAAGGATCGCGCGGACCGATCGGCATAGACACGTACAGGATCATCGCTGCCCACTTGCTTCGCGATCGCGAAGGCATTCAGGCGCTCAACTATGCGCCCCGCGTCCTGTCATCGCAACGCAGCGCATTCGAGGCGCAGGCTCGTGATCAAGGTCTCATTGGCTTTCGCATTACGGAAGGAACCCCTGCGGACGGTGTAAGGACCGCCGGTAACCGGCCCGAATATTTTCCCATGTACGATGTCTATCCCGTCGCGGGAAACGAAATCGCGCTGGGACTCGATCTGGCCGCTTCCCGGGTGCCCATTGTCAATCTCGCCAGAGATACCGGCGAAATTATTGCATCACCACCGTTTCGATTGATCGGTAAGGCCGATCAATGGGCGTTTCTGCTCGTCGGTCCCGTCTATGATACGCTTACTGAAAACTCCATCGCGGAGCGGCGCATCAAAATCAAGGGCTACGCGATCGGGACCTTTCTCATCGGCGACATGTTCGAATCCATGCTGCAAAACATGCCAACGGTGCAGGGGTTGGATTTGTACATATTCGACGGTTCCCCGCATAAACCCGGCCAGCTTCTCTACGTTCACTCGTCCAGCTCGGGCAACACGATGAAGCCGGTTCCGCCTTTCCAGCGAAACGGCATGCCTCGCGTTCATGTAGACCCGCTGCTGCTCGATCACCATGAATGGACGATCGTGACCGTGCCGCTCATGACCGCGTATTCGCTGATGCCCGAGCTCGACGTAAAGATGTCGCTGATCTTGGGCCTCTTGTGTACCGGTATCGGGACGCTCTACGTATTTTCGACCCGACGGCGGGCGGCGTTTTTGAACACGCTCACGGCGGAACTCGGTGAAAGTGAGGGTCGACTTCGAACGATCTTCGGCTCGGTGAGCGAGGGCATCTTCGTCAGCGATGCGAAAACCGGAACTTTTTTCGAGGTCAACCAGTCAGGATGCGAGCTTTTCGGATACCGACGGGACGAACTGATCGGGCGCGACATCGTCGACCTTTCCTCAGGCGTCGCAGGCTATACGAGATCGGCGGCGTTGAGGTGGCTCAAGAAGGCAATCTCGGGCGGTCCGCAGTCGTTCGAATGGCATTGCAAGGCAAAAGACGGGCATCATTTTTGGGCGGAGATATCGCTGCGCCGCGCGACGTTTGGCAGCAAAATGGTCGGTCTTGCGACCGTGCGGGACATCACGGACCGCCGGCGAATTCAAAAAGATCTCATTGACGTCGCCCGCTACGATGGACTGACGGGCTTGGTCAATCGCACCGCCTTCCTGGAAGCGCTCCAGCAGGCGGCCGCCCGCGCGCGGCGCGACGAACATTTCTTTGGCGTGCTTTACCTCGACCTCGATCATTTCAAGGATATCAACGATACGCTGGGCCATCCCATTGGCGATCGGGTCCTGAAATCGGTGGCCGATCGGCTGCGCGCTCACGTTCGCGAGACCGATACCGTCGCGCGCTTCGGTGGCGACGAGTTTGCCGTGCTGGCGGCCGAACTTCACGACCCCACCGATGCCGGCGTCCTTGCAGCGAAGCTCGTGGAAGCGTTTCACGAACCCTTCGTGATCCAGGGAAACGTCATCCGCTGCGCAACGAGTATTGGCATCGCCATTTTCGACATTGACTCGCCGGTCGTGGAGACCCTCTTGGCGCACGCTGACTTGGCGATGTACCGTGCGAAGTTGGAAGCCCATAGCAGCTACAAGTTCTTCACGGACTCCATGGATGAAGAGGTGCGCGAGCGTTTCTTCCTGGCAAAGGATCTGGGTGAGGCGATCGCGTCGGAAAGCCTCGTGCTCTTCTATCAGCCCCAGGTCGAGATGGAGAGCGGCCGTATTGTCGGCGTCGAAGCCTTGGTGCGGTGGCCGCATCCAACGCGCGGCATGCTCGCGCCTGCACATTTCATCGCCGCCGCCGAGAGGAGCGGTCTCATCATCCAACTGGGATGCTGGATCCTGCACGAGGCGTGTCGCCAGGCCAAAGCGTGGTTCGACGATGGAATCGCGCCGATCGTGGTTGGCGTCAATTTTTCAGCGGTTCAGTTCAGGGCTCCGCTTGAATTGGAGAGATATATCGTTGCGACCCTCGCGGAAACGCGATTGCCGGCGCATTACCTGGAAATCGAGGTGACGGAGACCGCGCTGATGGAGGCGTCGCGCGAGCACAATGACGTGCTTCAACGAATCCATGACAGCGGTATCAGGCTCGCCATCGACGATTTCGGGACCGGCTATTCATCGCTTGATTATTTGCGGCGATATCCGGTGGACCGGATCAAGATCGCCCAGACATTCGTTGCCGACATCACCTCGGACATCGGCGACGTTGCGATCGTCAAGGCGACGATCGGCCTGGCACGCGAACTGAAAATCAATCTGATTGCGGAGGGGGTCGAATCGCAAGCGCAGAGGGATCTTTTGTTCCAATGGGGATGTACGGAGGCGCAGGGTTTCTATTTCTCGGAACCATTATCGGCGGATGACGTGAAACGCCTGCTGCGCGTGGGCACGATTGCGTCCCTTCTGCAGCCCCTTGTGGCGGTGGGTTGACGTCAGTCGCTTTGGGTCTCTCCGGGGCTATCGGAGCATCAAAGGTTAACAGGTCGGCGTCACCTTCGCGCATCCCGCGCCTGCGCTGGCCGGACCTTTATCGTTAGGCAACCTTTCCCGGGCATAAATTCGAGCACGAGGTCCTCGTCGGTTGGGAAACGCGATGCCCCCCTCAGCCGCTGCGTTGAAGCGCGCCCTCAGCCATCATCAGCACGGCCGCCTCGCCGAGGCGGAGGGGATCTATCGCAACATCCTGGACCGCGATCCCCGGCAGTTCGATTGCCTGCATCTGCTCGGCGTGATCAACCGCCAGCGTGGCCAGTCCGACACCGCGATCGATCTGATCTCGCGGGCGATCGCGCTCAACCCCACCGTCGCCGAGGCGCACGGCAATCTCGGCAACGCCCTCCTCGACCGCGGCCGAATTGCCGAGGGGATGGCCAGCCTGGAGCGGGCGGTCGCGCTCAAGCCGAACGATCCGCGCCTTCACGTCAACCTCGCCAACGCCCTTAAGGCGCAGGACGCGCTCGCCGCGGCGGCGGTGAGCTATGCGCGCGCGGCGGAACTCGCGCCCAAGGACGTGACGGTGCTGAACGAGCTCGGCAACGTGCTGAAGCTGCTCGGCCGGTTCGATAAGTCGCGGGCGGCGTTCGAGCGCGCGCTCGCACTCCAGCCGGACGCCGCCGAGCTGCACTACAATCTCGGCAACACGCTGATGGCGCAGGGCCGGATCGACGAGGCGGCTTCGTGCTTCCAGGCGGCGATCAAGCGGAAACCCGACCACGTCAGCGCCCACATCAATCTCGGCAATGCGCACAAGGAGCGGCGCCGCATCGAGGAGGCGGCTTCGTGCTATCGCCAGGCGGTGGCGATCGATCCCAGGGGCGTCGAACGCGCACTACAATCTCGGCGTGATCTTCCAGGAACAGGGGCGCATGGACGAAGCGAGCGCGCATCATCGCCGCGCGCTCGAGGTCGATCCCGACCACGCCATGGCGAAGCTTGCGCTGTGCATGGCGGAGCTGCGCGTCCTCTACCGCTCGGCCGAGGAGATCGACGAGCGGCGCGCCGCCTATGAACAGGCGCTCGAGCGGCTGTGCGCGGACGCCGCGACGCCCGACCGGCGCCGGCGTCTCGCCGACGGGCTCGGCGCGGTGCAGCCCTTCTTCCTCGCCTATCAGGGCCGCAACGACCGCGATCTGCAGCGCCGCTATGGCGCACTGGTCGCGGCCACGGTGGCCGAGCGCTTTGCGCCGATCCCGCTCGCGCCGCCGCCGCGGCCGGACGAGCCGATCCGGGTCGGCATCGTCAGCGGCTTTTTTTGGCTCCATTCCAACTGGAAGATCCCGATCAAAGGCTGGCTGAGCCAGCTCGACCGGCGCCGCTTCACGCTGTTCGGCTACCACACCGGCCAGCGCCAGGACGAGGCGACGCGCGAGGCCGCTTCGCTGTGCCAGCGCTTCGTGCAGGGGCCGCTGTCGCTCGCGCGCTGGCGCGAGGCGATCGGCGTCGACGCGCCGCACGTCCTGATCTATCCCGAGGTCGGTATGGACCCGGCCGCCGCATTGCTTGCCGCGCAACGGCTGGCCCCGGTGCAATGCAATTCCTGGGGCCACCCCGATACCAGCGGCCTTCCCACCATCGACTATTACCTCTCGAGCGCGCTCATGGAACTGCCGGAGGCGCAGGAGCATTATACCGAGACGCTGATCCGGCTCCCCAACCTCTCGATCTACTACGAACCCGTGGCGGTCGAGCCCGAGCCGCTCACGCGCGCGGAACTGGGCCTGCGGGCGGGGGCCACCGTCTTCTGGTGCTGCCAGGTACTGTTCAAATACCTGCCGCAATTCGATGAGGTGTTTCCGCGCATCGCGCTGGCGGCGGGGGACTGCCAGTTCGTTTTTCTGGAGACGCTCAAGGGCCGCTACATCACCAACCTGTTCGTACAGCGGCTGGAGCGGGCGTTTGCCGCAGTCGGCCTGGACTATCGGCTCTATTGCGTCGTCCTACCCTATCTCCCGCGCGCGCGGTTTTGCGGGGCGATCGCTTGCTGCGACGTGTTCCTCGACAGCATCGGCTGGTCGGGCTGCAACTCGACGCTGGAAAGCCTCACCGCCGATCTGCCGATCGTCACCGTGCGCGGGCCGCTGATGCGCAGTCGCCATAGCGCCGCGATCCTGGAAATGATGGGCGTAACCGAAACCATCGCCTCGGGCGTCGATGACTACGTCGCGACCGCCGCCCGCCTCGCCCGTGAGCCGGCGCTGCGAACCGCGATGAGCCGGCGGATCGGCGCGAACAAGCATCGGCTTTACCGCGACCGGCATTCCATCACCGCGCTCGAAGATTTTCTCGAGCGCGTGGCGCGCCGCGCCTGAATGCATCGCAGGCGGGCAGGACGATGTCCGCCGCACGACGGCATGGATCGCCCCGGTGGCCCGCAGTATAGTGGCGGCGATCGGTGGAGTGGCACGCATGGCCAAGCTGCGGCATTTTGCGATCGTCGTCCGCGACCTCGAGCGCGCGGCGCGCTTCTATGAAGAGGTGTTCGCGCTGAAGCGCGTGGGGCGCGACGATCTGGAGATCGGGTCGGGCATTTATCTCTCCGACGGCGTCATCAATCTCGCCTTGCTTCAATACAAATCCGCGGCGGCGGCGGGTGTCAAAAATCTCGACGACCTCGTCGGTTCCCATCATTTCGGCTTCAAGGTCGCCGATATCGAGGCAGCGCAGCGCCGCATCGAAGCCGCCGGCGGCAAATTCTTCTTCGATCTCGGCAAGACCAAGGACGATGTGAATTTCGAGCGCAAGTTCAAGGATCCCGACGGCGTCATCTTCGACATCTCGGAGAAAGGCTGGCTCGGCAATCCCGTTGATTGACAAGATAAGAATGGTCAGCCGCGCGCTTGCACCCGGCAGGGGAGGGGAACGATCATGGCTACGCGATCAGGTACGATCGATCGAGCGCCGCATGTCTCGAGCGCGACGCAGATCACCGCCACGGTGATCGGCAACGCGCTCGAATGGTACGATTTCACCGTCTACGGCACGCTCGCGGTGACCATCTCGGGCTTGTTCTTCCCAGCGGGATCGGGGACCACCGCGCTCCTCTCCACGCTGGCGATCTTCGGCGTGGCCTACGTCATTCGGCCGTTCGGCGGGCTGGTCTTCGGGCATTATGCCGATCTTCTCGGGCGCAAGAACGTGCTGTTCGTCGTCATCGGCACGATGACGCTCGGCATCGCCATGATCGCGTTCACGCCGACCTATGCGACGATCGGCATCGCCGCGCCGATCATCATGCTCGTCGCCCGCATGATCCAGGGCTTCTCGGTCGGCGGCGAGTTCGCGACTTCGACGACGTTTCTGGTCGAGCACGCACCGGCCCAGCGCCGCTATCTCTACGGGTCCTGGCAGTTTGCCGGCCAGGGCGCCGCGGTCATGCTGGCGGGGATCGTCGGGTCGCTGGTGACGCGCGGACTGACGCACGACCAGCTCCTATCCTGGGGCTGGCGCCTGCCGTTCATCGTCGGGCTCGTGATCGGGCCGGTCGGCTTCTACATGCGCACCAAGCTGGCCGAGACGCCAGAGTTCCTGCGCGACAAAGCCGCCGCGCGCAAGCCCGCCAAGCCGCCGACCGTGGACGCCTTCGGTAATTACAAGACCCGCATGCTGTGCGGATTGGGCATCGTGCTGGGCGGCACGGCGTCGTTCTATGTCCTCTTCCTCGTCATGCCGACCTATGCGATCCGGACCCTCCATTTGGGATTGCAGGCGTCCTTCATCGCACCGCTCGTGGGCGGCACGACGATGATGGTCCTCAGTCCGATCGGGGGCATTCTCACCGACCGGTTCGGGCGCAAGGCAATGCTGGGGCTGCCCATCGTGCTGCTGCTGCTTTTGATCATGCCGGCCTTCGCGTGGCTGGCGCAGGAGCCGAGCGTCGCCAGAATGGCCGTCGTCGAATTCGTCTTGAGCCTGCTCCTGGGCGTCTTTTCCGGCGCGTTCGGCACGGCGGTGGCGGATCTTTTCCCGGTCGGCGTGCGCGCCACCGGCATGACGGTCTCGTATAATTTCGGCGTGACGTTGTTCGGCGGCTTCGCGCCGCTGATCGTGACCTGGCTGGTCGCCACCACCGGCAGCCCGCTGGCGCCGGCGTACTATGACATGGCGGGGCTGATCGTGGCGCTCATTGCGGTGATCGCGATGCCCAGTCCTTACGGTGCCAAGGCGGTGGCGCAGGCCCAGCCCGGATAGTCCGCCCCTATCCCGGCGCGTGGAAATCGTCCCAGACTGCCAGGGTCTGGGCGACGAGGTCGCGCGACAGGCCTTGCGTGATGAAGACGAGACGCGTACGGCGGTCATCGCTCGGCCACGCCGGCAACTGGACCGGCGGGTCGAAGATGTGCTGGACGCCTTGCACGAGAAACGGCCGGTCCGCCGCCGCGGTCGTGGCGACGAAGCCTTTGACGCGCAGCAGGCTCTCGCCCGAGAGCGCCGTCAGCGCCGCGAGCCACAGCTTGAAACCGTCCCAGTCGATCGGCCGATCGCGAACCAGGCAGAACGAACTCGATCCGATCCGCGCCGCGGTGATGATCGTGGGCGTGACTTGAATTGAAGGCATCGGCGCCGAGCCAGCGCTCGGCATTGAAATGCTTGCTGCGGGGATCGAGGGTGCCGCCGCCGAAGAGGAGGCCCGGACCGATCGCGACGTCCGCCGCAAGATCGATCGGCGCGCCGGGATTGAGGGCCCGCAGTCGGACCGTCAGCGCGGCCGCATCCGTGCCTGCGACATCGGTTTTGGTGATGATGAGCCGGTCGGCGATTGCGGCTTGGCGGCGCGCTTCCTCGTGCCGGTCGAGCGTCCGCACGCCGTTCACGGCATCGACGGTGGCGACGAGGCCGTCGAGTGCGAAGGCGCGGGCCGCGTCCGGATCGGTCACGAGCGTGTTGAGGATCGGCGCCGGCTCGGCCAGCCCGGTCGTCTCGATGACAACCTGGCGAAAAGGTGCGATGTCGCCGCGGGCGCGGCGGCGGCGCAGGTCGTCCAGGGTTTCCAGGAGATCGCCGCGCGAGGTGCAGCACAGGCAGCCATTGCCGATGAGGACCGGCTGCTCGCGCGCGCTCTCGACCAGGAGATGGTCGATGCCGATGGCGCCGAACTCGTTGACGATGACGGCGGTTTCCGCAAGCGCCGGCAGCTTGAGGAGCCGGTTGAGGAGGGTGGTCTTGCCGCTGCCGAGAAACCCGGTGAGGACGGCGACGGGGATGCGGTCCGGCTGATCCGCGGCAAGCTTCATCGGGCGCGCGGTCAGGACCGGCCGGCGCCGTGCTGGAAATGCAAAAGATCGATCACGGCAGCCGTCATGGCGCGAGCCCCGAGCAGGAGGCATTTCTCGTCGACATAGAAACGCGGCGAGTGGTTGGGCTCCGCCGCGACGGCGTCCGGGTCTTTCGGCGTGCATCCGACCACGAAATAGGTCGTGGGGATTTCGTGGCCGAAAAAGGCGAAATCGTCGGCGGCCATCATGCGGCTGCCGAAGATCACGTTCTCCGGCCCGGCGACGCGCTCGAGCGCGGGCACGATCTTCTCCGTCAGGCCCGCCTCGCAGAAGGTCACGGGATATTGCGGCGTGACCGTAACGTCGGCCGTGACGCCGGAGCTCGCCGCGATCAGTTCGGCCGTGCGCTTGATCCGCGCGCGAATGTCCGCGCGCATGGTCTCGTCGAAGGTGCGCAAGGTGCCGCCCATCTCGACCGTCTCGGGGATGATGTTGTGCCGCACGCCGGCCTTGACGATGCCGACGGACAGCACCGAGGGCTGGCGCGACACATCGACCTGACGGCTCTCGATGGTTTGCAGTCCCAGCACGATCTGCGCCGCGGAGACGATGGGGTCCGCGCCCAGCCACGGCATGGCCCCGTGCGACTGCCGCCCTTTGACCGTGATGGAAAAAATGTCGGAGCTCGCCAGCATCGGGCCCTTGAAATAGAGGAGCGTTCCCGTCGAAAAGCGCGAAACGATGTGGAGGGCCAGCATCGCATCGGGCCGCGGGTCCTTGAGAACGCCGGCGGCGATCATCATTTGCGCGCCGCCGTCCTCGCCGGCCGGAACGCCCTCCTCGGCCGGCTGGAACACGAATTTTACTTTGCCCGGAAGCTCGTCTCTGACGGCCGCAAGGACTTCGGCGACCGCCATCAGAATGGCGGTATGCCCGTCATGCCCGCAGGCGTGCATCACGCCCACATCTTCGCCGTTGTAGGTGGTGCGGGCGTGCGACTTGAACGGCAGGTCGAGCTGCTCGGCGATCGGCAGCGCGTCCATGTCGGCCCGCACACCCACCACCGGCCCGGGCCGGCCGCCTTCCAGCAGCGCGACGACGCCGGTGTGGGCGATCCCGGTCTGGACCTTGAGTCCGAGGCGCTTCAGATGCGCCGCCACGATCTCCGATGTCCGCGTTTCGCGATTGCCGAGTTCGGGGTTCTGGTGGAAGTCGCGGCGCCAAGCGATGAGCTTGTTCTCGATCGCCGCAAGGCGCTGATCGACGGCGCCGGAGATATCGGTCAGCGTCAGCATGGCAATCAATCCTCCCGGTTGCGATCGGCGCAAGCGATGTCGGTGCAACGTTATGAGCGCGCCTGGGCTGAGTCAATCGACGTGCCGGCCGCTCGCCTGAGCTTGTATCGGACGGTGAATTGGGGTTTGTTCAGCTTTGCCTGCTGGCCGCCAAGGATAGAAAATGCAGCTCATGTTTAAGTCCGGACTTCGCCGCATCGTCACCGGCTGCGGTGCCGCGTTCATCGCCCTTGCCGCGCTCGTGGTGCCGGTGCGCGCGCAGGTGGAGCATACGACCTTCGCGCTCCCCTCGACCGGCTTCTTCTTCGCCGCCATCTATCTCGCCGAGGACCTTGGCGTGTTTCGGCAGGAAGGGATCGACGTCAAGGTCATTCCCATAACCGGCGTAGGCGGCACCAATGCCGTCATCTCGGGATCGGTTGATTTCACGCTGGCGTCCGGTGTGACGCTGACCCGGGCGGCAGCGCGTGGCCAGAAGCTGCTGGGCCTTGCCAATCTCAGCGACCGCGGCGGCATGTGGATCGTGCTTCGCAAGGACATCGCCGCCAAGGGCGGCTTCGATGCGAATTCGCCGCTGGCGGTGCGTGGTGCGCTGCTGAAGGACCGCAGGATGGCGGTCGCCGCCATCAATGCTATCCCGCATGCCTATCTCAAGATCATCGCCAAGGCGGGCGGCGTCGATCCGGAGAAGCAGATGGAGGTCGCCGGGATGGCGCCGCCGGACATGGTGAGCGCCCTCAAGCGCGGCGCTATCGACGGCTTTGTGGGCGGTGCGCCGTTCATTCAAAGCGTCGTCCATGACGGGACCGCCGTCATTCTCGCCAACGGCGTCAACCCGATGGAGCCGGCCGATCTCGCGCCCATCGCCGCCAATGTTCTGGTGGCGCGGCCGCAGTTCTGCGTCGATCACCGTTCGATCTGCGCGAAGATGGGCCAGTCCATGGCGAAGGTGGCCATCCTCATGCACACGCATCCCGAGGAGGCAATGGCCGCGCTCAAGAAGCGCTTCGGCGGAATAGATGACGCGGTCTTCGCCGCCGCCTATCAAGCGTCGGAGGACCTGACACCTGTCCCGCCCATCGTCACCGCCAAGGAATTGGAGAACGCCGACCGCATGAACATCGAAGCCGGTTTCATGAAGCCGTCGGAAACGCCCGGTTCCTACGACGCGCTCTTCACCAACGAATTCGTGCGCTGACGCGGTGTCGATTCGATGCCGTTCGTTGCGGGTGGCGTGTTGAAAACGGTTGGACCTTGTGCCTATCATGACGATCGCGACGATGCGCCACCCGCGGCGACGCAGGCTCCAATCCGCAAGAGAGTAAATGATGACCGACATTCTGGACGCCCCGGAGAAGCGCTTCGTGCTCGATTTCATCGAGCGCAATCGCGGCGCCCTCACGCTCCTCAGCGATTCCATCTTTTATTTCGGCGAAGTCGGCATGCAGGAGTACCGCTCCTCGGCGCTCATGGCCGGGTTGCTCGATGAGCATGGCTTCCGCGTCGAGCGCGGCATTTCCGGTTTTCCCACCAGCTTTCTCGCGACCTATGGCAGCGGCACGCCCGTCATCGCGCTCCACACCGAATACGACGCCAATCCGTCGAACTCGCAGAAATCCGGCGTGACCGAGCGGGCGGAGATCGTGCCCGGCGCGCCCGGTCATTGCGAGGGCCACAACATCAACGCCGCGGTTCTCGTCTCGGCATCGATCGCGCTGCGCTACGCGATGGAGCGGTTCAAACTTCCCGGCACGCTCAAGGTTTTCGGTGCGCCCGCGGAAGAGCAGCTTTTGAGCCGCCCCTATTTCGTGCGCGACGGGCATTTCGACGATGTCGACGTGGCGTTCCACGACCATGTCTCCGGCGAGCTCGGCTCGGCCTACGGGCTGATGCAGGCGGCGATGGTGTCGGCGACCTTCACCTACACGGGCGAGTCCGCGCATGCCGCGATGTATCCGTGGCGCGCGCGTGACGCACTCGACGCGGTCGTCGCCATGGATGTCGGCATGGCGCAGTATCGCGAGCACATGCATCCCGGCATGACCGCGCATCGCGTCATCACCAATGGCGGCGAGCAGCCCAACGTCATCCCGGCGACGGCGCAGATCTGGTGGTATTTCCGCGATCCTACCGCGGAAGGCGCGCGGCGCCTCTTCGAGCAGGCCAAGAAGGTGGCGCAGGGCGCGGCGATGATGGCCAATTGCGAGCTGGCGGTCGATGTGCTGGCCGCGGTTTGGCCGGTGCGGGGCAACCAAACCATTGCCGAGGCGATCCAGCGCAATGCCGAAGCGATCGGCGCGCCGTCCTGGACGGCAGAGGAGCAATCCTTCGCCAAGCGGCTGCAGCACCAGGCCGGCGTGCGCGAGGAGGGATTGAAGCCAGCGGTCGCCACGATGACCGGACCCATGAGGCAGATCGCCGCCTCCAACGATTGCGGCGACGTGTCGTGGAAGGTGCCGATGGCGCGCGTGGTGTTTCCCGGCAACGTGCCCAACATCGCTTATCATCATTGGAGCGCTGGTGCCGCGCTTGCCACCTCGATCGCCCACAAGGGCGGGCTGGTCGGGGCCAAGGCGCTCGCCACCTCGGTGCTCGACTTCCTGAGGGATCCCGCGCTGGTGGCGGCGGCGAAGGAGACGTTCAAGCGCGAGCTGGGCGACGTCGCCTACCGGCCGCTGTTGCCGGCGGAACAGCGGCCGCCGAGCGACCTTAATGCGGCGATCATGACAAAGTACCGGCCGCTGATGGAGCCGCACTATCCGCGCGAGCGGCCGCAATTCGTCCCCGCCTGATCCCCTTCGCAGGAAGAACGCCATGACGCTGCCAACCCGCTATCCGCGCCACTGGGAGTGGCCGGGCAAGGCGAAGATCGCGATCTCCGTCAATCTCGCCTTCGAAGCGTTCCTGCGCCGCAGCCAGTACAGCCAGGGCGGCTCGGCCAAGAACGAAAAGGATTATTTTTCGCTGTCGTTTGCCGAGTACGGCGTGCGTTCCGGCGCGTGGCGGCTCATGGAGCTGCTCGACGAGGTCAATCTGCGCGGCAGCATGTCGACCAACGGCCTTGCCGCCGAGACGCATCCGGAAATCGTGCGCGCCTTCGTCGATCAGGGCAACGAGGTGGTCGGCCATGGCTGGGCCAACGACGAACTGGCCGACGACGACGATGCCGATGCCGAGCTCAAGATGATCCAGCGCTGCACCAAGGCGCTCAAGGACGCCTCCGGCGGGATCGCGCCGATCGGCTGGACCAGTCCCGGCAGCGCCGGGTCGCGCAACACGTTGGCATTCCTGCGTGGCGAAGGCTACCTCTGGAACGGCGACGAGGCCGCCGACGATCTGCCCTATCTGCGCGACACCAAGAACGGGACCATGGTGATCATGCCCCGCACCAACATGCTGCATAACGATCTCGCCATCTGGCTCTCGCCCAAGAACCCGCCGAGCATCCTGTGGGAGGGGTTCAAGGACACCTTCGACACGCTCTATGCCGAAGGCGCGCGCGGCAGTCCGAAATGGACCGAGATCACGCTCCATTGCCACATCGCCGGGCGCCCGACGCTCATTCCGACGGTGCGCAAGTGCCTGCAATACGCCAAAGGCCATGACGGCGTGTGGTTCGCCTTGAAGCGCGACATCGCCAAATGGGCCTTGCAGCGCGAAGAAAAAGCATAAGCCCGGGCATGCATTCGTAGTGGGGGAGGCCATGTCGTCACCTTCGGCGCAAGCCGTTGCCGCTTCGGTCATCGCTTGGGCGCTGGCCGGCATCGCGCCCGCGTCGGCCGAGGATGTGATCAAAATCGGCGCGCTGCTGCCGCTGACGGGCCCCGCCTCGGCGATCGGCAACGAGGATCTGCACGGTATGCAGTACGCCGTCGATGAGGTCGGCGGCATGGTGGCGGGCAAGAAGATCGAACTCGTCATCGCCGACGACCAGAACAGCCCGAACACCGCGTTGACGGAAACGCGGCGGCTGGTTGAGAACGAAAAGGTCATCGCCGTCATCGGCACCCTCAACAGTGCCGAGTCCCTGGCGCTTCAGCCCTATATCACGCGCGCCCACGTGCCCTATATCAGCGGCGGGATCGCCTCGGAGCTCACCGATCCCGGCAAGTTCCAGTTCACCTTCCGCGAGGGCGTCAAGGCCGGACAGATGGAGCCGCCGCTGGTGCGCTTCCTCAAGGGCCGCAAGCTGCAGCGCGGGGTGCTCTTCGGCTCCGACTATGCCGCCGGCCACGATGCGGTCCGCGCCGTCGCCGCGAGCCTCAAGGCGACCGGGGGCACGGTCGTCAAGGAGATCTTCCCGCGTCAGGGCGAGACCGACTACGCGCCATATTTCTCGCAGGTCGGCGACAGCGGTGCGGACTTCGTCTATGGCTATTTTTTCGGCGGCGACGTGCTGCGCTTCGTGCGTCAGTACAAGAGCTTCGGCTTCAAGGTGCCGCTGGTGCTGACGAGCGCCGCGGTCGGCTCCGGCGGCGTGGCGCAATCGCTGGGCCAGGATGTCGACGGCGTCTTCTCGATCGAGCCGTGGGTGTGGACGCTTGACGATCCCCTGTCCAAGAAATTCGTGGTGGACTTCACCAAGAAATATGGCAAGTCGCCGGAATCGCTGGCGGTCGGCGGCTATGAAGAGGCCTGCGTGGTGCTGGATGCGTTGAAAGCGCTGAACGGCACCGTGCGGGATGGCGCGACGCTCGCGGCGGCCATGGGCAAGGTCGAATTCCCCGTGCCCGGCGGGACCTACCGCTACGACGCAAGCCACAACGTGGTGGAGACGCTGTACTTGGTGCGCTGGTCGTGGACCGACGGCAAAGCGGTGCCGACCGTGCTCGACACCGTCCGCGACATCGCCGAGGACGGCTCGGTGAAGCCGTGAGACCGGCATGGGCGCCCAGTTCTGGGTGATCCAGACGCTCAACGCGCTGTCGCTCGGCGCGCTGCTGTTTCTCGTCGCCGCCGGGCTGTCGATGATCCTGGGCCTGATGCGCATCGTCAACGTGGCGCACGGCTCGCTCTACATGCTGGGCGCCTATCTCGCGCTCGAGCTGCTGCGGGAGCTGCATAGCGAGCTCGCGGCGATCGTGCTCGCCGCCCTTGCCGTCGGCGTCCTGGGTGCCCTCCTGCAGCGCACCCTCATCGAGCGGGTGCAGGGCGACGGGCTGCGCCAGTTCGTGCTGACCTTCGGCTGCGTCCTGGTGGTGAGCGACTTCGCGCTCATCGTGTGGCACGGCACGCCGGCGATTCTGCCGACGCCGGCGCCGCTCGCGGGATCGATCGCCGTTGCCGGCGCGCGCTATCCAGTCTACCGCCTGTTCGTGATCGGCGTCGGCCTGACGCTGGCGCTGCTGCTCGACGTGGCGCAGGCGCGCACCCGGTTGGGCGCCATGGTGCGCGCGGGCGCCGACGATCTGGAAATGCTGAGCTGCATGGCCGTCAATGTCCGCCTGTTGTTCGTCCTGGTGTTCGCGCTGGGAGCGGCGATTGCGGGGCTCGGCGGCGCGCTCGGCTGCGTCTTTCTCGGGGTCTATCCCGGGGTCGATCTCGAGATCGCCATGCTCGGCTTCGTCGTCGTCATCGTCGGCGGGCTGGGCAGCATCCGCGGCACGCTGGTGGCAAGTCTCCTGGTCGGCCTCATCGATAATTTCAGCAAGGCGCTTGTGCCGGAAGTCTCGAGCTTCTCGATCTTCCTGCTGATGGTCGTGGTGCTCGCCTGGAAGCCGACGGGGCTCTTCGGCAAAAGGCAGCTCGCATGAAGCCGGTGGCGCTGGCGGCGATCGGCGCCGGCTTCGCGCTCGTGCTGGCGGGCGCGTGGACGGGCGTCATTTCCAGCTACTACACCGGGCTTCTGACCGAGGCGCTGATTACCGCGCTCTTTGCCATGAGCCTCGATCTGATGATCGGGCTCCTGGGCCTCGACTCGCTCGGCCATGCTGCCTATTTCGGCTTCGGCGCCTATGTGTCGGGCATGATGTCGCTGCATGGCGAAGGCAACGTGTTCGTGCTGCTGGCGGCGGCGGCGGTCGGCGCGGGGGTGCTGGGAGCTGTATTCAGCGCGGTGGCGCTGCGCGCCATCGGGCCGTATTTCCTGATCATCACGCTGGCGCTTGGCTATCTGCCGTGGACGCTGGCCATCCGCTGGCGCGCCGTGACCGGGGGCGATGACGGGCTGCCGGGCATTTTGCGGCCCGAGCTTGCGCCGGGCCTGCCGCTCGACGGCGGCGCGCAATATCTGACGTTCGTGGCCGCGGTGTTCCTCGTCTGCGGCGTCCTCATGGCGGTGTTCGTCCGCTCCGCCCTCGGCCACAGCCTGCGCGGGATCAAGGACAGCCCGTCGCGCATGGCGGCGCTGGGCTACGACATCTGGCGCCTCAAATATCTCTGCAGCATCGTCGCGGCGGTTTTCGCCGGGATAGCGGGCGCGCTCCTCGGCTTCTACAACGGCTTCGTCAGCCCGGACAATCTCAGCGTCTATCGCTCGGTCGAGGCGATGGTCGCGGTGATCCTGGGCGGCCCCGGCACGCTGATCGGGCCGGCACTCGCGGCGGCGCTCATCCTCCTGGTGCGGGTAGGGGTCGGCGCGTTCACCGAGCATTGGGGCATGGCGCTGGGCGTCCTTTACATCGCTGTCGTTCTGTTCGCGCCGCGCGGCCTCTATTTCGCGACGAGCGATTTCATCGCGGGGCGGAGGCGGGCGGCGTGACGGCGGCGCTGGCGGCCGACGGCGTCGTCGTCGAGTTCGACGGCGTGCGCGCCGTGCGCGGCGTCAGCTTCGCTGTCGGCGCGGGCGAGCGTCGCGTCATCATCGGCCCCAACGGCGCCGGCAAGACCACGCTCTTCAACGCCGTCGCCGGCCAGGTGAGCCCCAGCGCCGGCCGCATCCTGCTCTTCGGCGCCGACATCACCCGCGCCCCGGTGCACGCGCGCGCGCGGCTGGGCATGGGGCGGACCTTCCAGATCTCGCGCCTGTTCAAGACGCTGACCGTCGCCGAGAACGTGCTCATCGCGGCGCGCGGCACGACCCCGCTGTCGCTCGCCGCGCTGCGCCCATCGGACGCAGACCCGGCGCTCGTCGCGCGCACGCAGGCGCTGCTCGCGCAGTGGGGCCTTGCGGAAGAGAGCGGCGAGCGCGTGCAGAACATCTCGCACGGCAATCAGCGCCTTCTCGAGATCGTGCTGGCGCTCGCCACCGCGCCGCGGGTCGTGCTCCTCGACGAGCCCACGGCCGGGCTCGCCGGCACCGAGCGCGACATGGTGACGGCGCGGCTCAAGCTGCTGCCGCGCGAGGTGACGGTGATCCTCACCGACCATGACATGGACGTGGTGTTCGACATCGCCGACCGGATCATGGTGCTGAACCAGGGCGAAGTCGTCGCCGAAGGAACGCCCGACGCGATCCGGCGCGACCCGCGCGTGCACGACATCTATTTCGGCGAAGACTGACGCGATGCTCGAGGTCAGCGACATCCACACCTACTACGACACCAGCCACATCCTGCAGGGCGTGTCGCTGAGCGTGGGGGACGGCGAGATCGTCGCCGTGCTCGGCCGCAACGGCGTCGGCAAGACCACGCTCATGCGCAGCATCGTCGGCGTCACCCCGCCGCGGCGCGGCCGCATCCTCTATCGCGGCGTCGACATCGCCGGCCTGCCGCCGCACGTCATCACCGGCCGCAGCGTGGCGCTGGTGCCGCAGGGGCGGCGCATCTTCGCCTCGCTCTCGGTGCGCGAAAACCTCGTGCTCGGCATTCGCGCGCCGCCATCGGGCCGCGCCGCCGCCTGGACGCTGGAGCGCGTGCATGCGCTTTTTCCCATCCTGCGCGAGCGCGCGGAACAGCGGGGCACGTCCTTGAGCGGTGGCGAGCAGCAGATGCTCGCCTGCGCCCGCGCGCTCCTCAGCAATCCCGACCTCCTCCTCATGGACGAGCCGTCGGAGGGCTTGGCGCCGCAGAAGGTGCGGGAGCTCGGCGGCCTCATGGAGGAAGTGCGGCGCAGCGGGTTGTCGGTCTTGCTGGTCGAGCAGAAACTGTCATTTGCCGTGCGCCATGCCGATCGCGTCTACGTCATGAGCAAGGGCGAGATCGCCTTCGAAGGCCGGCCCGACGCGCTCGTCGCCGATCGCGACCTGCTGGAGCGCCTCCTCGGCGTGGCGCCGTCGTGACGTGCGGGCCTATGGTACCACCAATCAGGAGACTGACATGAGCAAGCGCGCGGCCGGGATCGATTACGACGAGGTGGCGCGGCCGTCCGGGCTGCCGGAGAATTTCCGCGCGCCCGATGGTTGCGATCTGCGCTTCCTCGCGATCGACGCGATCGACGGTTTCCGCATCGATGGTGCGCTGTGGCAGCCGCAATCGCGAAAACCGGCCGACACCACGCTCGTCGTCCACATCCACGGCAGCGGCAGCAATCATGTCAATCCGCCGAGCAGCGCGCTGGGTGCCGGCCTTGCCGCGACCGGCCGCGCCATGCTCGCCATCAGCACGCGCCAGCACGACGCCCTGGTGGCGACGGAGAATTTCTTCGACATCAGCCGCGACATCGGCGCCGCCGTCCATACCGGGCGCGCGCTCGGCTATCGCCGCATCGTCCTGCAAGGCCACAGCCTCGGCACGATTCAGGTGATGTTCTACGCGGCGACGAATTGGGACGGCGACATCAAGGCCGTCTCGCTGCTGGCCGGGTTCGGCAACCTGCCGTGGAAGACGCGGACCATCCTGGTGCAGAACGAGGACGAGTTCAAAGCGATGACCGACGCCGCCATGCGGTCGCTGCGCGCGGGACGGCCGGAGGAGATCCTGCCGCTGCCGATGGGGTGGTTCACCGATAAGAAAATGCCGGTGTCGGCGCGGCATTTCCTCACCTATCGCCGCGCGGAATTGAGCGCCGCCGACGGCACCTTCTGGATCCGCCGCGTGCCATTGCCGATCCTGATGGTCCGCAACGAAGCCGATGGCGTCGTTCAGCCATTCGAGCCGTACATGCTGCTGAGCGCGGCTCACGCCGAAGGGTCGCTCGTCGAGAGCATCAAATATGTGCTGCTGCCGGATCGGCGGCCGCCCAGCCTCGAGGGCCATTCGTTCCGCGGCAACGAAACGCTGCTGATGGCGACGCTCGCGGCGTGGCTCGATGAACGGCATCTCTGAACCATACGGGAGGCCAAAGCCATGAGCGAGAAGAGGCGTTTGCCGCCCGTCGTCATTCTAGGCGGCGGTGGGCACGCCAAGGTGGTCGCCGACATCGCGCGCCGCTCCGGCCGGACGATCCGCGCGTTCGTCGATCCGGCGGCGACGGGGCCGCTCTTTCTCGATGCGCCGGTCGTGCGCGCCATCGCCGAGCTCTTGGACGAGGCGACGCCGCTTCCGTTCGAGGCGGTGGCCGCCGTCGGCGACAATGCCGGACGGGTCAGGATCGTCGCGGAGATGGAAAGCATCGCCGGCGCCATCGGCTTTGCCGTGCTGCTGCACCCAACGGCGAGCATCGCCGGCGACGCGGCGCTCGGCGTCGGCACGGTGGTGATGGCGCAGGCGGTGGTCAATCCATCGAGCGCGCTCGGGCGGCACGTCATTGTCAATACAAGTGCAGCGATCGACCACGATTGCCGCATCGGCGATTTCGTCTCGATCGGACCCGGTGCCGTACTCGGCGGCGAGGTGTCGGTCGGGCGCGGATCGGCGGTCGGGATCGGCGCGGTCGTGGTGCACGGGATCGCGATCGGCGAGAACACGGTGATCGGCGCGGGCGCGGTGGTGGTCGCCGACATTCCCGCCGATGTTGTCGCCTATGGCAATCCGTGCCGGGTGGTGCGCCCGCGCCGGCTGGGCGAGCCTTATCTCTGAGGCTCGTTGAGCGCCTGCGCCATGGCGGCGCGAAAGCGTTCGAGATCCTGCTCGAAGGCGGCGCGGCTCAAATAGCGGACGCCGCGGAATTGCGGGCAGGTGCCGGTCGCGATGCCGTGCTTGAAATGCGCGATCGCGAGTTCCTTGGGCTCGGCATAGGCGCCGAAGCCCTCGACCGCGGCAAAGCCCGCCGGCGGCGACAAGCGCAGCCGCGTCAACCCGCGCGTCCGGAAATGGCGCACGGCCGCCCACACGATGACATGCGAGACCGGCAGCCGGAGGCCGGCGAAATCCGGATCGTCCGCCATGCTGAAGTAATCAACCGTGCCGCCGTGATGGAGAAAATAGGCGCAGCCCAGGATGTCCGCGTCGCGCTTCAGCGCGATCAAGGTCGCACAGCCATCGACCAGCATGCGGAACTGCTGCTCGAACGTCGCCGGACCCCGCGTCACGCGTCCGGCGCATTTGGCGTGGAGGTGGCGATAGGTCTCGTGCAGCGTCCGGTCGGGATTGGCGGCATCGATGATCAGCGTCTCGCAGCCGTTGCCGTTGCTGTATTTGTTGATGAGCGCCTTGTAGCTCTTGCGCACCGATCGCCACAGCGCGGCCTCGTCGAGCGTGAGATCGACGATCGCGTCGAGCACCGAGGTATCGACGAACCCATGGGCACGCAGCCGGTTCCACGTCCAGGCGTGCGTCCCGATGCAGGCATGGAGCGCGACCTTGCCGACGCCTTCGGCCCGCGCGATCGCATCGAGCTGGACAAATGCCGCCGCTTCGGCGGCCTCGTCGTCACAGGCCGGCGCCGGCGCATAGCCGCCATTGCCGATGCCAAGCGTCGGCGCGCCGTCATTCTCCTCGATCGGGGCATAGGCCAGGCCCACAACCCGGCCCTCGCCGCAGACGAGGAAGCTGCGATCGGCGACCATGCGGCTGGAATAATGCGCCTGGTAGCAGCGGAACGTCGCGAGATAGCGATAGTCGAGCGCCCGCCGCCGGCAATAAAGCTCCGCCTCGGTTTCGAAGCGGTCGGTGTCGGCGCTGCGCTCGATGAAGTCGTAGCGCATGAGCGGGCTTAGGGCCTCACCACGCGCTGAGCCCGCCGTCGACGACGAGGTTCTGTCCGGTGACATAGCTCGATGCGTCGGAGGCAAGGAAGATCAGCGCCGCCACCAGCTCGTCGGCCGCGGCCATGCGGCCGAGCGGCACGCGCGCGGCATAGCGCGACTGGAACGCATCGTTCTGGCCACTGGCGACGCCACCGGGCGTCAGCGTGTTGACGCGGATGCCGTGCTCGGCCCAATAGGTCGCGAGATAGCGGCCAAGGCCGATGACCGCGGCCTTCGAGGCGGCATAGACGGCGGGGGTGTTGATCTCCTGCCCGAGATAGCGCGAGCCTTCATAGATGCGCTTGTCGGCGCCGAGGATGCCGTAGATCGACGCCGTCTGGATGATGCTGCCGCCGGCGCGCTGGCGAATCATCTGCCGCCCGATAGCCTGCGACACCAGGAACATGCCGTCGAGATTGACGGCCATGACCTCGCGCCAGGCGTCGAGCGAGACTTCCTCGTAGGGGGCGAAGAAATCCTCAAGCCGGCTGCCCTTGGTGGCCGCGTTGTTGTGGAGCACGTGCACCGCGCCGAAGCGCTCGACCACGCCCGCCGCCATGGCCGCGACGGATGCGGGATCGGCGACATTGCAGGCGATGCCGCAGGTTTCGGTGCCATACTCGTGCGCGATTTCCTCCGCCAGCGCCGCCGCCGCTGCCGCATCGATGTCGACGATCGCGACGCGCGCGCCGAACTCCGCCAGCCCGCGCGCGAAGCGCCGGCCAAGAATGCCCGCGCCGCCGGTGATGACGGCCACCTTGCCGGCGAGACAGAACTGATCGCGATATCCCGGCATAGCGCGTCTCGTCTCAGTTGTAGCGCCGAAACACCGGCTTGATCGCATCGCCCACGAGATACTGGCCGACGCCGCGGTCGAGCGCCTCGGCATAGATCGAAAGCGCGCGATCGGCGGCGCTCAGGGTGAGGTCGAGCTCGGTCTCGCCATGGGCGAAGCTCACAGCGATCCACGGCATCATCACGCCGTTTCGCAGCATCTCCTGCGCGAAGAGCGTGCGCAGCGCCATCGAGGGCGTCCCGTCCTTGCCCGCCGCGACATAGCTGAGCGACGGCGGCGGGCCCTCGATGCGGAAATGCTCGCCGAGCCCCTTGTCCCGGCTGATGGCATTGATGCCGTCGCTGAGGCGCGCGCCGAAGCGCCAGAGATGCGCGACGACGTCCTCTTCGCGATACACCTTCAGCGCTTCAAGAAAGGCGCCGAGCGCCGGCATCTCCGATCCGTGCGTCGTCGACATCAGGAACACGCGCTCGGCGCCTTCCTGGCGGATGCCGCCGACTTCCATGAATTCGCGCTTGCCGACAAGCGCGGAGAGGGCAAAGCCGTTGGCCATGCCCTTGCCGAAGGTGGAAAGGTCCGGCCCGACATCGAAATAGGTCTGCGCGCCCTGCAGGTGCCAGCGGAAGCCGGTGATCATCTCGTCGAGGATGAAGAGCGCGCCCTGGCGCCGGGTGAGCGCGCGGACCTCGTGGAGGAAGTTGCGGCGCTTGTTGGGGCAATCGCCGCAGCCGCGCTCGGGCCCGGGCACCGCCGTGCACGCGGCGGCGCACGGCATCAGCGTGGTCGCCGGTTCCATCATAACGCAGGCGATCTCGCCGGGATGCTCGGCAAACAGCCGCTCCAGCGAAGCGAGGTCGCCATAGTCGAAGACGAGCGTCAGGCCGGCCACGGCGTCGGGAACGCCGCGCACCATCGCGGTGGTGCCGATGAACCAGTCGTCGAACGAGAAGAACGGATGCTGCCGCGGCACGCAGACATAGCGCCGGCCGGTGACGGCGCGCGCGATCTTCACCGCGCCGGTGGTGACGTTGGAGCCGTTCTTGCCGAACTTGACCATGTCCGCGGCGGGAATGAGATCGACGATCGCCTCGGCCGCTTCGAGCTCGACCAGCGATGGGCGGGTCAGGTTGACGCCGCGCTCGATCTCGGCGATGGCGGCGGCATTGACGCGCGGATTTGCATAGCCGAGCGTGACCGCGCGCAAGCCCATGCCATAGTCGAGATAGCGCCGCCCGGCCTGGTCATAGACATAGGCACCCTCGCCGCGCGCGAGGATCTCGGGCGCGTTGGCGGGATGCTGATCATCGCCGCGGGAATAGGTGTGCGCCCCGCCGGGGATCACCCGATGCAACCGATCACTGAAGCCGGCCATTCACAGTCTTCCTTCGTGCCGGGCGGCGAGTAGCGCCTCTACCGCGATAAAGTCCGAGAGCTCGTCGATCTCGTGCGACTTGTAGCGGGCGACCGGCCAGGGCGCGGTGCGCGCGTGATAGAAGCTGCGACGCTCGCGCAATGCCGGGACCCGCGAAACATAGACGGAACCTTCGAGGAAATATACCGGATCGAGGTCCTGACGCCTGAGGCCCGTCGGCTGGCTGCCGCCATAGGGACGCAGCCAGCCGGCCTCGATGCGATAGAGAAAAGCCGGATGCCCGCTTTCGGCCGGAGCGACGCTCACCACGCTGTCGACAGCCGCATCGCCTTCCAGCCGCGCGAGCGCACCGAGAATGTCCGTAGTCTCGCGCAGCGGCGATGTCGGCTCGAGCAGCACCACGATGTCGAACGACCGCCCCGCGGCGCTCACCGCATCGAGCGCGTGCAGGACGACATCGATGCTCGATGCGACGTCGGTCGCCAGATGCGGCGGGCGCAGGAACGGAACCTCGGCGCCGAATTGCCGGGCGGTCGCGGCGATCGCGGGATCATCGGTCGTGACGATCACCGCATCGAGGGCGCTGCCGCAGGAAAGCGCCTGCTCGATGGTCCAGCCGATGAGCGGCTTGCCCAGCATCGGGCGGAAATTCTTGCCGGGCAGCCCCTTGCTTCCGCCGCGTGCCGGAACGATCGCCACAACTCGGTTGGCGCCGATCATCCGCCGGTGCCGGGATATTCGTGGTGCGCACGCTCGAAATCGGCGGCCTGGCCGATATCGAGCCAGTATTCGTGGATCGGAAAGAAAGAGACTTTCTCACCGCGCCCGATCAGCTCCTGGATGAGGTCGGGCATGTCGCGGGGCTGCCCGCGTGGCAGCGCGCGGATCACTTCGGGGGCGATGACGTAGATACCGGCGTTGACGAGGCACGACTGCACCGGCTTTTCCACGATCCGGCGCACCGCCGACCCCTCGGTTTCGACCACGCCATAGGGGATCTGGTAGGCGTATTGGCGGGCGCACACGGTCGCGGTGGCGTGCTGGCTCTCGTGGTAGCGCAGGAGGTCGAGAAAGTTGAGCCGCGTCAGCAGATCGCCGTTCATCACGATCACCGGCAGCCCGTCGGTCTCGGCCAACATCCCCAGCGACCCGGCGGTGCCGAGCGGCTTTTCCTCCTCGACATAGCGAATGGTCGCATTCCACCGCATGCCGTCGCCGAAATGGCGCTTGATCGTGTCGCCGCGATAATGGACGGCGATGCAGAAACGATGGAAGCCGCAGGCGAGGAAGCCGTCGAGGATGATCTCCAGCACCGGCCGGCCCGCGACCTGCAGCATCGGCTTGGGCAGCGTATCCGTGAGCGGCCGCAGGCGGGCGCCAAAGCCGCCCGCGACCAGAAAGACCCAGTTGTCGAGGCGCGGCTTCTGCCCTTCCAGCAGCGTCTCGATCCCGACGACGCGCGCTTGCGGATCGAGGATCGGCACCTGCAAAAGCGAATGTGCCTGCATCAGCGCGACGGCGTCCTGGCGCGGCGTTCCCGCCGGCACCGATTTGGGCGCGGCATTCATGATCAGCGCCACCGGCTCGGTCAGGGCGACATGCTGCAGGATGGCGCGGCGCACGTCGCCGTCTGTCACCGTGCCCATGAGCCTGCCATCGACGTCGACGACGAGCGCGATCCGCATCGCGCCCGCGCCGATGGTGGCGATGGCGCTCTCGATCGATGCGTCGGGCGGCGTCAGCAGCTTCTGCCAGTCAACCATGTCAGCCGCTGCCCTCCGAGCCGTGTGCGCCGTGTTCCGCGGCCGCCGGCAGGTCATGGAAATTCTTCCGCGTCAGGCCGTGCAGCTCGGTCTCCTTGAGGACGCGCAGGACGCGCGCGGTCGCGCCGCCATCGCCATAGGGGTTGCGCACGCCCGCAACACACGCGCGAAACTCCGGATCGTACAGCCGGGCGATCGCGGCCAGGATCGATGCGCGCTCGGGCAGGCAGTCGATGACGCTCGCCGCGCGCAGGCGCCCGTGCTGGCGGTCGCCGATATTGACCGTGCCGACGCCAAGGCTCGGCGCCTCAAGAAGGCCGCTCGAGGAATTGCCGACGATGCCGTCAACAAGGCGCATGCACGATAGATAGAGCCGCGATCCCAGCGACGCCACCAGCACGCTGCGCGCGGGATGATGCGCGACGAATGCAGCGAGCCGTGCGTTGATCTCGCGCCCGCCGGCGTCGGTGTTGGCCATGGTGAAGACGACCCGGGTATCGGGGAGCGTCTCGAGCGCGGCGAGTAGCTCCGCGCACTGGCGCCCAGCCGCGCCGGGATCGGCCGTCGGCGGGTGAAAGGTGACGAGGAGAGTGCAGGCACCGAAAGCGAGACCAAGCCGGTGCTCGAGCGCGGCGCGGTCGGCGAAGTCGGTGTGCACAATCGCATCGATGCCCATGCCGCCGACGAGGAAGACGCGCTCCGGTGGCTCGCCCATGGCGATGACGCGGTCGCGATAGGGTTCGGCCGCGACAAAATGCAGCGCCGCCATTTTGGTGATCGCATGGCGCATGGCGTCGTCGATCGACCCCTGCGTCAGCTCGCCGCCATGGAGATGCGCGATGGGAAAGCCGGTTTGCAGCGCCGCGACCGCGGCGGCCAACGTCTCGAAGCGGTCGCCAAGCAGCACCACGATGTCGGGCTGCAAATCGGTGAGCGCGTCGGCAAAGCCGATGATGCCGAGCCCGGTCGCCTTGGCGGTGCCGACGCCGGTGTCGGAGGCGAGCTGCATCTCGATCCGGCGCGCGATGGGAAATCCATCGGCCTCGATCTCGCGGCAGCTCATGCCGAATTCGGGCACGAGATGGCTGCCAGTGACGATGAGCTGCAAGGAAAGCGCCGGATCGCCCGCAACCGCGCCGATGAGGCCTTTGAGGAGGCCGTATTCGGCGCGCGAGCCGGTGACGATACAGATTTTCCGGCTCATAGCTCGATGAGCTCGTCTGCGGCGAAGTCGCGCGGTGCGAGCATTCCCATGACCTCGTCCCAGCGCATCGGCGAGATGCCGCTGCCGGGGCGCTTGGCCGTGACGTTGTCCGGACCGAAACGCTCGCCGGCCTGGATCGCGCGCAGCGCCACCAGCGACTTGCGCGCGGCGTCGCGGTTTTTGAGCTCGCTCGCCGTCGGCGTTTTCCGCGTGGTGCCGAGCGCCGCCTCGACCGTGCGGATCGCCGCGACCATCGCGCCAAGCGCGGCGGGCTCCAAGCTCGCCGCGTGGTCGGGGCCGGGCAGCGCATGGTCGAGGGTGAAATGCTTCTCGATCACCGCGGCGCCGAGCGCCACCGCCGCCACCGCGACCTCGATGCCGAGCGTGTGATCGGAATAGCCGACGCGGACATCGAAGGCCTGGCGCAAGGTCGCCATGGCCCGCAAATTCACGTCCTCGGCGGCCGTCGGATAGTCGGTATTGCAGTGCAGGAGCGTGATGTGATCATGCGGCGTCCCGGCGCGCTCGACCGCCGCGATGGCTGCCTCGATCTCGCCCAGCGTCGCCATGCCCGTCGACAGGATGAGCGGCAGGCCCAATCCGCCGACATGGCGCAGCAACGGCAGGTTGGTGATCTCGCCCGACGGGATTTTCAGGAGCGGCACCGCGAGCGTGACGAGAAGGTCGGCGCTGTCGTTGTCGAAGGCGGAGGAGAGGAAGGTGATGCCGCGCTCGCGGGCGTAGGCGGCGAGCGCGCGCTGCGCGTCGGGCGTCAGCGCAAGCCGGCGCAGCATGTCGAGCTGGCTCTCGGCCTGTCCGGTGCGATCCGCCTGATAATCCGCCTTGGGCGCGGCAGCGGCGGCGAGCGCATCGGGGTTGAACGACTGGAACTTGACCGCATCGGCGCCCGCATCACGGGCTGCGTCGATGAGGCGGCGCGCGAGCGCCACATCGCCATTATGGTTGACGCCCGCCTCGGCGATGATGAAGGTGCCGCCCATCGCACCTAATCCCGCACCAGCGCCGGACCGCTCGGCAGGTTGATCAGGCGCCGCTCGATATCCTCCGACGTCGCCAGATCCATCCGCGGACAGGTGGCATAGATCGGCAGGCGATGGAGGAGCCGCCACACCGGCCAAGTCGTATAGCCGGCATCGTTGGTCGCGGCGAGGATCGCGTCGCGTTCAGCGGCATGGTCGCGATCGAGCAGGACCGCCTGCAGCCAATAATTGGATTGGGTCTCCACCGGCTCGCGGAAAAGGGCCATGCCCGCGATCGGCGCCAAGGAGTCCGCGTAAAGCGTCGCCAGGCGCCGCTTGCGTGCGATGAAGCCGTCAAGCTCCTCGAGCTGGGCACAGCCCAGCGCCGCGTTGAGATTGGGCAGGCGATAGTTGAAGCCGATCTCGTCATGGAGATAGAGCCAGCGATGCGGCGTCTTCGCCGTCGTCGTCAGATGCCGCGCATGCTGCGCCAGCGCGTCGTCGTTTGTGATGAGGGCGCCGCCGCCGCCGGTGGTGATGGTCTTGTTGCCGTTGAAGCTCAGCGTACCCATGAGCCCGATGGTGCCGGCGGCGCGCCCACGATAGCGGCTGCCGATCGCCTCGGTCGCGTCCTCGATGAGCGGCAGCCTGTAGCGCGCCGCGACCTCGCCGAGCGCGTCCATCGCCACGGGATGACCGAAGATATGGACCGGCACGACGCCGGCGATGCGCGCGCCGGTGCGGCGGTTGCGGCAGGTGCCATCCACCACCTCGGCGATCTCGGCGAGATAGGAGTTAAGCCGGGAGGGATCGAGGCCCAGCGTTTCCACATCGCAATCGACGAAATGCGGCAGGGCGCCGCAATAGGCGACGGCGTTGGCGGTGGCAATGAAGGTGAGGCTCGGGATCAGGACCTCATCGCCCGGCCGCACGCCCGCCAGCAGCAGCGCGACATGCAGCGCGGCGGTGCCGTTCACCACCGCGATCACATGCCGCGCGCCGAGATAGGCGGCGAGCTCGCGCTCGAACCGGTCTACGAACGCGCCCGCCGACGAGACCCAGCCGCTGTCGAGACAGGAGCGGACATACTCCCACTCGCGTCCGGCAAAGACCGGCTCGTGCAGCGCGACGGGGGCCGGACCCAGCGTCTGGCGCAATGCCGCTACCAGTTGCTCGCCGAGGGGGAGGCCGGTCATAGGTTGTAGATGTCCGCCTTGTAGCGCGCGAGGTTGGCCGGCTCGCGAAACCACGCGATGGTGTGGTCGAGCCCGGCGGACAATCCCGCCGCGCCCGCAAGCTGCGGCTCCCATCCCAGAAGCTCCCGCGCCTTGCGGTTGCTGGCGCGCAGCCGGAAGACCTCGCTCGCCTCCGGCCGGAGCCGCTCGGTGTCGGCGGCGAGCTCGACGCGCCGGCCCATGCGATCGGCGATGAGGCGCGCGAGATCGCCGATCGCGATTTCGTAGTCGCTGCCGATATTGACCACCTCGCCAAGCCCGCCGGGCGCGCGTGCCGCCGCCAGAAAGCCCGCGACGGTGTCGGCGACATAGTTGAAGTCGCGCGTCGGCGCGAGATTGCCGAGCGTGAGCCGCTCGCGTCCGCCGGCAAGCTGAGTGATGATCGTCGGTATGACCGCGCGCGCCGATTGCCGCGGGCCATAGGTGTTGAACGGCCGAATCACGATGACCGGCGTGCCGAACGAGCGCTGGAATGAGAGCGCGATCTGATCGGCGCCGATCTTGCTCGCGGCATAGGGCGACTGCGCCTGCAGCGGATGCTCCTCGTCGATGGGGACATAGCGGGCGGTGCCATAGACCTCGCTGGTCGAGGTGTGGACGACCCGCTCCACTCCGCATTCGCGCGCGGCCTGTACCACGTTGAGGCTGCCGCGAATATTGGTCTCGATATAGGTGTCGGGCGCCTGGTAGGAGAAGGGGATCGCGATGAGCGCCGCCAGGTGGAACACCCAGGCGCAGCCGCTTACCGCCTGCCGCACGGCATAGGCGTCGCGAATGTCGCCCGCCACCACCTCGAACCGGCCTTTGACATCGGCGGCGCAGTGGTCGAGCCAGCCCCAGGAATTGAACGAATTGTAGAACACGAAGGCGCGGACCTCGCAGCCCTCGCGCACGAGCCGCTCGGTGAGATGCGAGCCGATGAAGCCATCTGCACCCGTAACCAGCACGCGCTTGCCCATGATCCCCAAACTATACAAGGTTTGTTTTCTGAATCAAAACCTTACCTCGGAACCGGCGGCGCGGTCGCGGGCGCGCCATAGGGCAGGCGGCGCCACGCCAGGAGGTAGAGCACGGCGGCCATGGCGGCATAGGCGGCGCCCCCGACCAGGAGCCGCGGCACCGCCTCGGTAAAGGACGCAGCGGCGGCAAGCGATGCGGCGGCGGCGGCGGCGGTGACGGCGGCGGCGAACAGCATATACCCGCCGATCCGCCACCAGCGCAGCACGATGCCGCAGCGCGCGGCCAGGGCGGCGAGCACGGCGACGCTCGGCACGCCCGCGCCCAGGTTCATCCAAGCGATGCCCTGGGCGCCCAGATGCAGCCCCGAGATGAGAATGAACCCCGCCGCCAGCGTGAACAGGGCAAAGCCGAGGTAATAGACGTACATCAGGTGAATCCGCCGCACGATCTGCAGCATGCGCAGGAGCGGCGTCGTGACCGCGCCGACGACCAGCGTCACCGCCAGGATGCGCAGCACGCCCGCGGTGAGTTCGGCGGCGGCGGCATCGAAGCGGCCGCGCTCGAACAGGACGCGCACGATCTCCGGCGCGAAACAGGCGATCGCGCCGGCGAGCGGCACCGACAGCAGCAGCATGCCGACGACCAGCCGCTCGATCCGCTCGTTGCGCCGCTCGGTCTCCGCCAGGGGGACGATGAAGATCTCGCGCATGCCGATGAGGCTGGCGACGCCCATGAGGAGCTGCGAGGCATAGCCGATCGCCGCGATCCCGCCGGGGTTGATGAGCGATTGGAAGTGCCGGTCGGCGATGCTCGGCACATTGCCGGTCTGGTTGGCGAGGTAGAGCTCGCCCACGTCGCGCAGCAGCGGGCGCAGCGGCGGCTTGCCCCGCGCGCGTCCGAGCAGTTGCGAGCCGGGCAGGAGCGAGACGAGCGCCACCGCATAGCCCGCGGCATAGGCGGCCGGCAACTGGCGGACGCTGCCGTGCGAGACGACGAGCCACGCGATCGAGACGGCGCCGACGAGGAGTTCGGCGACGAACACCCGCTTGAACCGCCATTCGCTCTTGTGCCGGGCGGCCGCGGCATAATAGGGCAGAAGGAAGCAGATCCACGGCAGGAACGACCAGGCGAGCCGGCTCAGCATCGCCCGCTCCGCCGCGGTGAAGCCGGTGGCGATGACCGGCGCCAGCACATAGGTCGCCGCCGCGGCCAGCACCGACGCCGCCAGGCCGATGGCGACGCTGGTCCAGAAGGCCGCCCGGGCCAGCGCGCGGCTGGCCTCGGCGCCCGCCGCCTCGCGCCGGCGCACCAGATGCATGACCACGATCGAATCGAGCGCAATCCCCAGCGCGAACCCGACCCAGTTGGCCACCGCATAGGCGAAGAGATAGATCTCGAGCGCGCGCGATGCGCCGAAATAGGCGGCGATCAGGAGCTGGCGCACGAAGGCGAGCGCGAGACTGGCGGTCGCGACGCTCATCGCCGAGGCGGCAATGGTGAGAAAGCGCTGGCGGATCACCCGTGCCCGCCTGGCGCGCCCCCGGCCGCGAGGAGGGCTGCGACGATCCGTTCGGCCGCGCGGCCGTCGCCATAGACGTCGCTCCCTTGCGCCGGCGCCGGCCAGCTTCCCTCGAGCGCCGCGCTCGCATCGGCGACGATGCGCGCCGTGTCGGTTCCGGCCAGGCGCACGAGCCCGGTCGCCAAACCCTCCGGTGCGCTCGGTGACGCGGCGCATCACGATGACGCGCCGGGCGATGCTCGGCGCTTCCTCCTGGATGCCGCCGGAATCGGTCAGGATCAGTTCCGCGCGCGCCATCAGCAGCACGAACGGCAGATAGTCGAGCGGTTCGATGAGGTGCACGTTGGGCAGCGTCGCCGCGCCCAGCTCGTGCCGCACCGTGTCGCGCACCGCCGGGTTGGGGTGGACGGGATAGACGAATTGCCGGTCCGGAAAGCGGCGCGCCAGCGTGGCGATCGCGGCGCAGATGGCATGGAAGCCGGCACCGAAGCTCTCGCGGCGGTGCCCCGTGATAAGGACGACCGGGCCTTTGGCGGGGCAGGCGGCGTCGAGCTCGCGCGCGGCACGCGCGGCAAAGGCCGCGTCGGTGCCGAGGCGGGCGATGACGTGCTTCACCGCGTCGATGCCGGTATTGCCGGTGATGTGGATACGCGCCTCCTCGACGCCCTCGCGCCGCAGATTGGCGGCGTTGGCGGCGAGCGGCGCGAAATGCAGCCGCGCGATGGTGGTGACGAGACGCCGGTTCATCTCCTCCGGCCATGGCGCGTCGATGTCGCCGGTGCGCAGGCCCGCCTCGACATGCGCCACCGGGATCCGCGCATAGAATCCGGCGAGCGCCGCGGCGAAGGCGGTGGTGGTATCGCCCTGCACGACGAGCCAGTCGAAAGCCGCCTCGGCCAGGAGGCCCTGGAGCGCACCCAGCACCGCGGTGGTGATGTCGGCGAGACTCTGGCGCGGCCGCATGATCGCGAGGCTGTGGTCGGGGGTGATGCCGAAAACGGCGAGGGCGGCGTGGCAGAGATCGGCATGCTGGCCGGTATTGCACACGGTAACGGCGATGTCGGACCGGGCACGCGCGGCGAGCACCACCGGCGCGAGCTTGATCGCTTCGGGCCGGGTGCCGAGGACGACCAGCACCCTCATAAGGCGACCCCGAGTTGTGCCAGGTGCCGCCACAGATAGGCGCGCGCCGCCGCGATGTTGTCGGGACTGAGAACGGTGGGGCCCAGCCAGGGATCGTTGATGGAAAAATCCGCGCCGATATTCATCAGCCGGGCGATCGCGGCCTCCTTGGTCGCTTCATCGGGCGGCGCGTAGGCGGCGACGCAGTCGGCGAGCACCGCGCCCAGCTCGGAAAGCGCCGGCGCGGAGCGGCAGAGATGGGCGAAGAACGAACGCCCGAAGGTGAGCGTCGGCTTGCCCATGAGATAGGCTTCCAGCCCGACGGTGCCGGTGACGGTCACCACCAGGGCTGCGCCGGCAATGAGCGTGCGGCTATCGACCGCGGGATGCAGCAACACCAACCCCGGCCGGCGGCGCAGCGCGCGGTAGACGGAAAGCGGCCGCATTCCGACCATCGCCGGATGCTCCTTGACGACGAGGCGGTGCCCCGGCGGCAGGTTGAGCAGGAGCGCATCGATGGCGCGGAGCTGATCGACATAATAGGGCTGGAGCCCGTTGATCGAGGATTCCGGCGTATAGTGCAGGGCATAATAGACATATTTCGCCGGCACGTGCGCGGGCCGGTCGAAATAGCGCGCCGCCACGAGCGCAAAGCGCCGCTGCCGGATTTTCGCGGCAATGCCGGGAATGTTGCGGGTGATGCGCATGCGGAACGTCTCTTCCGAGACGTGCAGGCGTTCATAGCGCGCCCTGATCCACGCGCTCACCACGATCCGGCGCCACGGCGAGGGGCGCGGCGGCGGGGCCAGCGGGAAGCCATCGCCGGGGCTGAGATTCTCCCGCGCACGAAAACGGCGGAGTACCGCGCGCGCGGCGGCGAGGTCGTCGTCGTCGAAGCCGCCGAAATAGCGCGGCAGGGTTTCGTAGGGGTCGGCCGCCAGGAAGCTGCGGCCGAGAAAGCGCATGCTGACGAAATAAAGGACGCCGATGCCGCGGGAGCGGCACAGATTCATCAGCACGAACCCGTCGACCACCTCGAGATCGGGAAAGAGCACATAGTCCGGCCGCACGCGGTCGAGGAACGCCTCGTAGCAGCCGTGCATGGTCGCCGCGCGGCGCAGCTGCTCGTCCTTGTCGAGATGGCGATAGCCGTCCTTGTCCTTCATCAGCGCCGCGGCCAGCCCTTCGCCCGACGCCAGCCCGCGGGCGATCAGCGCCTCGTCGCAGGCGGCGTACTGCCGCGCGAAGTCGCGGTAGAGATAGCATTGCCGCTCCGGCGGCACGGCGGCGCGGAAGAGATGGCGGAAATGCCCCTGCGGATGGATGACGCTCCATTCCACCGTATCGCCGGCAGCAGCGCAGGCAGCGATCAGCGCGCGAAAGAAATAGGCCGTGGTGGTATAGGCATAGATGCAGATGCGCATGGGTCCGTGGCCGTGATGAGCCGGACGCCGCCACCCGCTCGCCAAGCAAGGGCCTCGCTAGCATTCCCGTGCCGCGAGCGTCAAGGCGTTTTCGCCGTGACGGCGAGGACCGGCGGGCTTGCGCTTGACTTGCCCCCGGCGGGCGCCCTTTATTCCGCCGCCGTTCCCTCGACCGTGACCCCCGCGCCCTGCACGCGATGTCGGCCGCAGCGATGATGAAGACACTCGCGGCGCCCTGGCACGGCCTGCGCGCGGTGGGCGCCGGCGGTCGCGCCCGCACGGACGAGGAGCATGTGCGCAGCGCCGTCGGCTGGCTCCGCGCGGCGCAGCGCGACGGCGGCGGCTTCGCGCATTCCTTCAACCTGCTCCATGGCTGGGAGAAGCCCTATCCCGAGACCACCGGCTATATCCTGCCGAGCTTGCGCCGCGCGGCCCAGCGGTTCGGGATCGCCGCGGCGACGCCGCTGGTCGAGACCGCTGCCGCCTGGCTCGCCGCGGTGCAGCAGCCGGACGGCAGCTTCCTCGACCTCGCCGGGGAAAAGCAGGTCTTCGATGCCGGCCAGATCCTGCATGGATGGAACGACCTCGCCGCGCATCTGCCGCATCTCGTCGTGCCCGAGCGGCACGGGCGCACCGCGCGCTGGATCGCCGCGCAGCAGGAAGATGATGGAAGCTTCGTCCGCCATACCTGGCGCAATGTCGCGCGGAGCTATTATGTCCGCGTCGGCGCGGCACTCCTCAGTGCGGGGCGGCTCTTGGGCGATACCCCGCTGGTGGCCGCGGGCAAGCGCAACCTCGAGTGGACGCTGGCGCAGCAGGAGGCGAACGGATTTTTCCGTCACGCGTCGTTCGACGCGGGGCCGCCGTTTCTGCACACCATGATCTACGTGGTCGAAGGCCTGCTCGATGCCCATGAGGAAACCCGTGACGAGGCGCTGCTGGCCGCCGCCCTGCGCATGACCGAGCCGCTGCGCGCCTGGGCTGCGCGCGAGGGCGTGCCGCGGTCGCGCTATCGCCCCGATTTCTCGGCCGTCGATCGCGAATTGTGCCTGCCGGGCCTGGCGCAATGGGCGGCGCAGTGTTGGCGGCTGGTGGCACTGGGGTTCGACGCCTATGAGGCGCCGGCGCGCGCGGCGATCGCGGTGCTCAAGCGGCGCCAGATCGTCTCGGCCGATCCCGCGCTCGACGGCGGAATTTTTGGCAGCGCGCCGTTCTGGGGCCGCTACATGCGGTTCGCGTTGCCGAACTGGGGCGCCAAATTCCTGATCGATGCGCTGCTGGCGCAGGCCGCGCGGGGTTGATCATGGCGCAAGAGATCCTCTTCAACGGCTTCACGCGGGTGACGCTTGACGACATTGCGCTGGGCGAGATGCAGATCGGCAATCCCCGCGGTGTCTATCCCATAGCCGGCGCCGACGCCCTGCGGCCGGAGATCGAGCTCAGGGTGGAGCGGCTGCACGACGATACGCTCACCGACGAGATCTACGATTTGCCCGAGACCGGGTATGTCGAACGGCGCGGGCGCTTCTTCTATCGCAACTGCAATGTCGCCAACGATATGGACTGGCCGGAGGTGCATTATCGCGGCCGGCTGCCCCATGCGCGGCTGAGGATTCGCCTCGAGACGCTGGAGCCCTTGCGCATCGTGGTGCAGGCGACGCCCAACTATGTGCGCGAGAGCCGCTCGCGGCTCACCCGTCTGGCGCCGATCGACGAGACCGTCAGCAACCTCCTGCTCATCGCCGCGATCCTGCGCGGCTATGTTCCCATGCACGCGGCGGCGGCCGAGCTCGGTGACGCCGCGGGGCGCCGCAGCATCCTGTTCATGGGCCTGCCCAATACCGGCAAGACCAGCACCTCGGTCGCGGTCAGCCGCACTCTCGCCGGGCGCTATCTTGCCGAGGACATTGCCTTCGTGCACCCCGATACGCGCGCGGTGTTCGGGGGGCCCTATACCCTCGATGAGCAGAAGGCGCAGAACCAGGCGGAGCTGCGCGCCGCGCAGTTTTCCGGCGCGCCGGCCGCGACGCTGGTGCTGCTGCGCCGATGCCCCGGGCCGGTGCAGGCGCGGGACATCGCCAAGGGCGCCGCCGAGCTCCGCGATTTCATCGTCGAGATGAATCGCTACGAGTTCGAGTGGAACCACGATCTCGTCCTGCGCCATCTCCTGATCGGCGGCGCGCGCTTGGGCTTGTCCTCGGGCGGCCTGCTGCAGCGCTATCTCGACGGGATGGCACGCTTCGCCGCCGGGATCGACGGCATCGAGCTCAGCGGCGCGGACCCGCGCGAATGGCCGGGGCTAGCGGTGGCGCGGCTTGGCCCCGCCCGGTGACGGCGCGCCCGGCAACGGACGCGTGACTCCCATGCGGATGCTGGCGATCTCCTACATGCTGCCGCCGGTATTGGCGCCGCAGAGCATCCAGATCGGGCGCCTCATCGCGCATCTCGATCTCGAGGTCGCGACCCTCAGCGGCCCGCGCGCCCCCGCGGGACCGGCGCGCGCGGACGCCGATGAAAGCGCCGGTGCCCGGAGCGTGCCGATCGAGGTCGCCTTCGCGCCGGCGCTTTCCGGCCTCGCGATGATCCTGGCGCGGCGGTTCGTCCCGCTTTATGCGCGCATCCCCGACGAGTTTCGCGCCTGGGTGCCGCGCGCGGTCGCCGCGGCGCTGGCGAAGCTCGACCAGACCGGCTTTCGCCCCGACATCATCGTGAGCTTCGGCGAGCCGATGTCCGATCATCTCGTCGGCCTCGAGCTGAAGCGCCGGACGGGCGCGCCGTGGCTGGCGCATTTCAGCGATCCCTGGACCGACAATCCCTTCCGCGCCGGACAATTCATCGCGCGCCCGATCAACCGCCGGCTGGAGGCGCAGGTGATCGAGGCTGCCGACCGCGTGGTCTTCACCTCGCAGGAAACGCGCGATCTCGTCATGCGCAAATACCCGGACGGCTGGCGCGCGAAGACGGCGGTGCTGCCGCACGCCTATGATCCCTCGCTCTATCCGGCGGCGCCGCCCAAGGGTCCGACCATCGTCGTGCGCCACATCGGCAGCTTCTATGGCCGCCGCACGCCGCTGCCGCTGCTGCGCGCGCTCGCGGCGCTCGACCGCAGCACGCTTGCGGACGTGCGCGTCGAGCTTTTGGGCCGGGTGCCGCTGTGGCTTCCCTATCATCCGGTGTGGCGCGCCTTGCCGGCGGGATTGGTGCGGTGCGAGGGGTTCGTCGACTATCGGCGCTCGCTCGCCCTCATGGCCGAGGCCGATCTGTTGCTGGTCATCGAGGCGCCCGGCGCGCTCAGCGTGTTCCTGCCGAGCAAGCTCATCGATTATCTGGGCGCGCGCGTTCCGGTGATGGGCATCGTGCCGCGGGGGACGGCGGCGTCGCTGCTCCATCGTCTGGGCGGCATCGTCGCCGATCCGCGCCACCCGCACGACGTGGTGGCAGCGCTCGAGCGCGGCCTTGCCGCGGCGCGCCGGCGGCGCGCCGGTCCGTCCGCTCCCTGGGGCGAGGAGGCCGTGCGGGCCGAGTTCGCGATCGACCGGGTTGCCCGCGCCTTCGCGGACCTGCTCACCGAGACGGTCGAGCGCGCCTCGCCCGGCGGCTGGCGCCCCGCGCGCGAGTTCGGCTAGAACACGGGCGATGCCGGACGCGCTGCGGGTTCTCCATGTCATCACCGGACTCAGGCGCGCCGGCGCCGAGACGATGCTGGTCAAGCTCGCCAGCAGCCTCGCGCGGGCGGGCTTCGACAACCATGTCGTCTGCCTCATCGAAAGCGGACCGCTGGCCGCCGATCTGGAAAGCGCGGGCATCCCGGTGGTGGCGCTGGGCATGCGCTCGAAGTTCGATCCGCGGCCGCTCGCGCGGCTCACTGGCATGGTGCGGCGGTTGCGGCCGGATATCGTGCAGACCTGGCTTTATCACGCCGATTTCGCCGGGCTGATCGCCGCCGCGTTGTCCCGCCGGCTCGACCGGCTGATCTGGAACATCCGGTGCTCGGAGATGGATTTCACGGAAGATCCGGCGGGGAGTTCCGGGTGGCTCATCGGCCTCCTCGCGCGGCTGTCGCGAGCGCCTTCCGGCGTGATCGTCAACAGCCATGCCGGCCGACTGCATCACGAGCGTCTGGGCTATCACCCGCGCTGGTGGCTCGAGATACCCAACGGCTTCGATCTCGACCGCTGGCGCCCGGACGAGGCCGCGCCGCGCCGGCTTCGCGCCAAGTTGGGGCTTGATGCCGACGCGCTCCTCGTCGGCATGTGCGCGCGCGTCGCGCCGATGAAGGACCATGCCACGTTTCTGGCCGCCATCGCTCGCCTGAGCGCGCGGGAGCCGCGCCTGCACGCGGTGCTGGTGGGGCGCGGCACCGAGGCGCTGTCGGGGCAGGTCGCGGCCCTGGGGCTTCAGGGAAAAGTGAGCCTCCTCGGCGAGCGCGACGACGTGCCCGCGCTGCTGCCGGGGCTCGACGCGTTCTGTCTCTCCTCCGCTTTCGGCGAAGGCTTCGCCAATGTGCTGGGCGAGGCGATGGCGTGCGGCATACCCTGTGTGGCAACCGATGTCGGCGATGCCGGCGCGATCGTCGGCGACACCGGCCGCATCGTGCCACCGCGCGAGCCCGAAGCGCTGGCGGCGGCGCTTGCCGATGTCCTGGGCGCTTCCGCCGAGTGCCGTCGCGAGCTCGGCGCCCGCGCCCGGGTGCGGGTGGAGGAACGCTACAGCCTCGCGCGTGTCGCCCAATGCTACATCGATGCTTATGCCGCCGTGCGTCGCGGCCAGAGGCCGGCATGACCGTCACCGACGCCGACCGGCCCGATCCCAACCGCCGGCGCGAGGCGAGCCTTCGCTACGCCGAAAGCTATGTCCGCTCGCACCACGAGATCGCCGACGAGATCGCCTACCGCGCGGGGTATGTCGATATTCTCACCATCGACCGCATGATGGCCGACTACACGATGCTCGATGTCGGCTGCGGCACCGGCGGCTATCTCAGGCTGGCGCAGAATTGCGCGCATGTCACCGCGATCGATTTCTCGCGCACCATGATCGACGGCGCGCTCAAACTTCAGGCGGAGTTCGGACTGACGCGCGCCAACTTCCACTGCGCGAGCTTCGATACGTTCGATGGATCGGGCGCGCCGTTCGACGTGGTGCGCATGGGCGGCGTCGTCGGCTGGTACAAGCCCTGGATCGGCAACGAAAGCGCACTCCTCAAAGCGCGCGATCTGACCAAGGACGGCGGCATCGTCATCGCCACCTATGTCAGGCCGGCCACCTTCGCGCAATCCGTCAAGGCCGCGCTGTTCCCCGGCAGGACGGTGCTGATCTCGCAGCGCGCGTTCCTTCGCATCGTCGCATCGGCCGGCCTCGAGCATCTCTTTGCGATCGAGACGCCGCATTCGATCCTGGCCTTCCTCAGGAAACGGAAGCCGGCGTGACCGGGCGCGGGCCGGCGATCCTCTATGTGGCGACGGAGGATTGGTTCTTCCGCTCGCATTTCCTGGCGATGGCGCGCGCGGCAATGGCGGCGGGGTTCCGCGTCGCGCTGGCGGCCCGACTCGGCGATGCGGCGCCGTCGATCGAAGCGCAGGACATTCGCCTGATCCCGCTCGAGTTGCAGCGCGGCACGCTCAACCCAGCGCATGTGCTCGGCGAATGCGCGCAGATGGTGCGCCTGTTGCGGCACGAGCGTCCGGACATCCTGCATCTCATCGCGCTGAAGCCGATCGTGGTCGGCGGCCTGGCCGATCTCGCAGCGCCGGCGCCGGCGGTCATCAATTCGATCACCGGTCTGGGCTTTCTCGGTATCGGCGGCGGCGGCAAGGTGGCGCTGGCGCGGGCGCTGCTGTGGCCGCTCATCAGCCGGCTGCTGGGGCGGGCCAATAGCTGGATCCTGTCCGACAATGCCGACGACGCACGCATTCTCGGACGCCGCAGCCGACATCCCATCACCCAGGTCGGCGGCGCCGGCGTCGATCCCGATCATTTCGCCGCACTTCCGCTGCCCGACGCGCCCACCGTGACCGCGGCGGTGGTCGCGCGCATGCTGTGGTCGAAAGGGATCGATACCGTCGTCGACGCCCATCGGCTCCTGCGCCAGCGCGGCGTCACCCTGAATCTGACGCTGGCGGGACCGGTCGAAGAGGGCATACCCAACGCCTTTGCCCAGGCAGTGCTGGAGCGCTGGAACGCCGAGCCGGGCATTCGCTGGATCGGCCGCCAGGCGGACGTGCGCACGGTGTGGCGCGATACGGACATCGCGGTGCTGCCATCGCGCGGCGGCGAGGGGCTGCCGCGCGCGCTGCTCGAGGCCGCCGCTTGCGGCCGGCCGATGATTACCACCGACACGCCCGGCTGCCGCGACTTCGTCCGCTCCGGTGAGGACGGACTGATCGTGCCGCCCGACGATCCGCCCGCGCTCGCCGATGCCTTGCAGACACTGGCGCTCGACCGCGATCTGCGCCGGCGCATGGGACAGGCGGCGCGGGCGCGCGTGCTGGCGGGCTTCACGGAACGGCAGATCGCCGATACGGTCGTCGCGCTCTACGCCAAGGCCTCCGCTTGACCCGGCTATTTCACGACCACCTCTCCGGTCATGCGCGGGTGGATCGAGCAAAAGTATTTGTAGGTGCCAGGCCGCGCGAAGGTGAACGCGAATTTGTCGTCGGTGTCGAGCGCACCGGATTTGAATGATTTCGGGTCGTCGGCGCTCACCACCGTGTGCGGTTCCTCGTCGTGGTTGGTCCAGGTGACGGTGGTGCCGGCGGCGACGGTCAGGGTCCGCGGCCCGAAATCGAAATTGTCGATCTCGACCGCGGCCGGCGCGGTGGCGCTGGCGATCGCATGCGTGACCGCGACCGCCGTGCTGCCGGCCAGCAGCCACGTGGCCATGATGCCCGGAAGCTTCACCATGGCCGGTCCTACCCCGCCAAGGGGCTGTCGCTGACGGTGGGGATGCCGCCGGCGAAATCGATGCGGCGGATGCCCAGGACCGAGCGCAGCCGGTCGGCGGGAACCTGCATCGGCCCCGGTCCCGGCCCGTTGCCCGGCGCAGGCTGCGGAAAGGCGGTGGACATCGCCGTGTGGAAGGAGACGTTGCCCTCGACCTTCTGCATGCACCTGATGGATGTGGCCGTTGAGCACCGTCACCGAGCCGAAGCGCTTGAGATATGGCCAGAGCCTCGGCCGCGTCGTCGGTGCCCCAGCCCCAATCGGGATAGACCGACCACAGCGGCATATGCGCGAAGACGACGACCGGCGTGCTGGCGCTGCGCCCGTGCAGATCGTGACTCGAGCCATTCGAGCTGCTCGGGTCCGAGCATGGCCGAGCCCGCCCGCCTTCGAGATTGACGACGTTGACGAGCGCGACGAAATGCATGCCGCCCTGATCGAAGCTGTACCAGCCGCCGGTCGCCGCGTCATGAGCGAAGCGGCTGAAGAACTCCTTGCCGTCATCGCTGATCGTGTCGTGCTCGCCCGGCACATAATAGGTCTGGAGCCCGGCGGCTTTCATGATCTGCTGGGCGGCGTCGAATTGCTGGGCTTGGAGAGATGGACACATCGCCGGTGTGGACCAGGAACGCCGCCCGCCCGTTCATTGCCGCGATCCGGCCCAGCGCCTCGCGCAACGTCGCGTCGGGCGTCGGGGTTGGGCGCCTTGCCGAAGCCGATATGCGTGTCGCTGATCTGGACGAAGCTGAACGGCCCCGCGGCGCCGCGCCGCCAGTCGCCGATCCTGCCGGATCGAGCGCGTGCGCGCGCGGCACGCCGCCGACCACCGTCCACACCATGCCCGGCGCTGCCCCACGCCATGCACTTCAAGACCTCGCGGCGCGAGGCGCCGTTGCCGCCATTTTCCGTCGTCATCGCTGCTCCTCTGGGCTTGCGATGACAGGGAGACCGGAAACGGCGGCGCTTTATTCGCCGCGCCGGCAATGAAATTTTTCGCAATCGAGAATAAAACTCGCCGTGCCCGCGATCCAGTGCTAGTGGCAGATGATGATCGAGCTGGCAGGTCCGCATCGGCAGGCGCGGGATTTCGAGGCGGTGGTGCTGCCGCATCTCGACGCCGCCTACAATCTGGCGCGCTGGCTCACCGGCAGCGGCGCCGAGGCCGAGGACGTGGTGCAGGAGGCGGTGGTGCGCGCCGCTGACCTATTTCGCGAGCTTCCGCGGCACCAACCCGCGCGCCTGGCTGCTGCAGATCGTGCGCAACGCCGCCTATGCTTCGCATGAACGCTGGTGCGCGGCGCTGCGCTGGTGCCGTTGCCCGGCGACGGAGAGACGGCGAGGTCGCCCGAGCTCGCCGATCCCGGCGATGATCCCGAGACGGCGCTGCTGCGCGCGCGAGCAGCGCCGGGCGTCGACGCGGCTGTTGGCGGCGCTGCCGGTCGAGCTGCGCGAGGCGCTGGTGCTGCGCGAGATCGAGGAGCTCGTCCTACAAGGAGATCGCGCAGGTCACGGCGACGCCGATCGGCACGGTGATGTCGCGGCTGTGGCGCGCGCGGCAGCTTGCTCGCCGCCGCGGTCAAAGCCGAGGAGAGGCGATGAGCGATGGATGCGTGCGAAAGCCTGCTGCTGGTCCAGGCCGAGTTCGACGGCGAGCTCGACGCCGCCGAGGCAGCCGGCGCTGGCGCCATCGCGACGGCTGCGCGCACTGCCGCGCGGCCTACGCGCGATCTGCAGTCGACGCGCGCGCGCTGCATCGCGCGATGCGCCCTACCATCGCGCGCCCGGAGACCTGCGCCGCAGCCTGATCGCGGCGCCTGGCGCGCCGCGGCGCCGGCGCCGGCGGCGCGCGCTCGCCTGGTGGCGCGAAGGCGGCGAGCTTCGTGCTGGGCGCCGCGGCTCGCCGCCGGCGATTGCGCTCTTCGTTCTGCGCGCCGGCGCAGCAGAACCTCGCTCGACGCGGTCGTGAGCGAGCCATATCCGCGCGCTTGCAGCCCGGCCATCTCGAGGATGTCGTCTCGACCGACCAGCACACGGTCAAGCCCTGGTTCGACGGCAGGCTCGACTTCGCGCCGCCGGTGAAGGACCTGGCCGGCGCGGGCTTTCCGCTCATCGGCGGCCGGCTCGATTATCTCGACGATCACGCCGGTCGGCGGCGCTCGTCTATCGCCGCGACAGGCATCTCATCGATCTCTACGTGTGGCCCGGTCAGGGCACGACGGCGCCGGTCTTATCCATGCGCAACGGCTACAACGCCGTCCACTGGAGCGAGGACGGCATGATCTTCTGGGCAGTATCGGACCTCGAGGCCGGCCAATTGCGGGATTTCGTGCGGCTGTGGCGGGCGGGCGCTACAGGGTGATCTCGTCGACATCGACCTTGTCGGAGACGGGCTGACCCTGGCCGAGGCTGCGCCGGTCGAGCGCGATGCTCTTGATGATGGCGAAGACGGGACGGCCGGGCACGAGGCCGAGGCGGTCGATGGTGAGCCGCGTCACGCGCGCCACCAGCGCGGCCCCGTTGGCGTCGATGCGCACATCGACGATCGGCCCGTCGAGCGCCCCGACCTCGGCGATGCGGCCGGGCAGCATGTTGAGCGCGCTCAGCTCTTCCGGCGGCTTGAGGCCGATCATCACGTCGCGCGCGCGGATGTGGACGCGCAGCGGCGCACCGATGGCAAGATCGATGCGGGGCACGCGAGATCGCACCGGCGACCGATTCGAGCGTTGTCAGATCGTAGGTCTCGTCGTGGCCGGCAACCCGCATGTCCAGCACCGCGCCGGCCTCGTAGCGCCCGGTCAGCGGGAAGAGATCGATGCGCCCCATGATCTCCGTGACATCGCCCACCGCGGCGACCGCGCCGTCGGACAAGCAGCACCATCGTCGTCGCCAGCCGCGCCACCTCGGGGATGGAGTGGCTGACATAGACGATCGGCACCTGGAGCTCGTCGCGCAGCCGCTCGATATAGGGCAGGATTTCGGCCTTGCGCGCTTCGTCGAGCGAAGCGAGCGGCTCGTCCATCAGGAGAAGCCGCGGGCTCGTCAGCAGCGCGCGGCCGATCGCGACGCGCTGGCGTCTCGCCGCCCGACAGCAGCGCCGGCCGCCGGTCGAGCAGCCGCCCGATCCCCAGCAGCTCGACGATGTGCGCCGGCGTCTCGCGCCGCTCGGCAGCGGGCGTGAACCAGCGCCCGTAGATGGAGGTTCTGGCGCACCGTCAGATGCGGGAAGAGCCGGCTTTCCTGGAACACATAGCCGATGCGGCGGCGATGGGTGGGGATATCGATGCCGCGCTCGGTATCGATCAGGACGCGGCCATCGACGGCGATGCGGCCGCGATCGGGACGCAGCAGCCCGCCGATCACGTTGACGAGCGAGGTCTTGCCGGCGCCGGAGCGGCCGAAGAGCGCGGTGAGCGTCCGTCCGTCGCAAACTTGGCGCGTGAGCGTCGAAGCCTCCGAGCCGCCGGACGACATCGACCTCGATCCTCATAGCCCCAGCACCCGCCGTGCCACGCGCTGCGCCGACAAACTCGGAGGCGAGCAGCGCCACGGTCGAGATCACCACCGAGACGAGCGTCAGCCGCAGCGCGCCCGCATCGCCGCCCGGCA
This sequence comes from uncultured Alphaproteobacteria bacterium, assembly GCA_963832575.1. Classification (GTDB taxonomy): domain Bacteria; phylum Pseudomonadota; class Alphaproteobacteria; order ATCC43930; family CGMCC-115725; genus DATJLY01. The sequence continues at coordinate 497,439 of CAWHUT010000002.1, read as the reverse complement.
CCTGGGTGAAGACATAGATCGCCGTCGGCAGGGTCTGCGTTTCGCCGGGAATGTTGGAGACGAAGGTGATGGTGGCGCCGAACTCGCCCAGGCTGCGCGCAAAGCCCAGGATGCGCGCCGGCGATGATGCCGGGCAGGATGAGCGGCAGGGTGACCGTGAGAAAGACCCAGATCGCGGCTGGCGCCGAGCGTGCCGGCGGCATCCTCGAGGCGGCGATCGACGGCCTCGACGGACAGGCGGATGGCCCGGACCATCAGCGGAAAGCCCATTACCGCCGAGGCGAGCGCCGCGCCGGTCCAGCGGAAGGCGAAGACGAGGCCGATCGATGTCGGCAAGGAGCCGCCCGAGCGGTCCGTTGCGCCCGAACAGCAGCAGGAGAATGTAGCCGGTGACGACGGGCGGCAGCACCAGCGGCAGGTGGACGAGGACATCGAGCAGCCTCGCGCCCCCAGAACCGCCCGCGCGCCAGCGCGAGCGCCGCGAGGATGCCGAGCGGCAGGCTGGTCGCCACGGCCCAGGCCGCGACCTTCAGGCTCAAAGCGAATGGCCGTGATCTCGGCGGGCGAGAAATGGAGGAATGACATCGCCCTATGACCTAGCCCAGACGCCAACGAAATTCGAGCGCCGCGGCCGCGCGCATCATCCCGCCATGCCGGCGCCTATTTGAGGACGGTGAAGCCCTGCTTCTCGAAGGCCGGCCGCGCCTTGGCCGACTCCATGTAGGCGAGGAACGCCGCCGCATCCGGATCGGCCGAGGTCTCGGTCAAAGCGGCGGGATAGATGATCGGCGGATGGGTGTCCTCGGGAAACGTCGCGACGATCTTCACGTTCGGCTCGGCGGCGGCATCGGTCTGATAGACGATGCCGAGCGGGGCTTCCTTGCGCGCCACCAGGAGAAGCGCGGCACGCACATTCTCCGCCTGGGCGATGTCGCTGGAGACGGACGGACCAGACGCCGAGCTTTTCCAAGGCCGCCTTGCCGTATTTGCCGGCCGGCACGGCATTGGTATCGGCCATGGCGAGCTTGCCGCCCGCCAGCAGCTTCGCCAGCGGAAAGCCCGGCGCGATCTTGACGGCGAGCGTGCTGTCCTTGGGCGCGACGATCACGAGCTCGTTGCCGAGCACATCCTTGCGCGTGTCGGGCTTGATCAGGTTCGCTTTGGCGAGGTAGTTCATCCAGTCGAGGTCGGCGGAGATGAAGATGTCGGCCGGCGCGCCGTTCTCGATCTGCTTGGCAAGGGCCGAGCTCGCGGCATAGGAGATGTTCGCGTGCTTGCCGGTGTCGTGCTGGTAGAGGGCGTTGACGTCGTCGAGCGCGTTCTTGAGGCTGGCGGCGGCGAAGATCAGTACGTCCTTGCTCTGCGCCGTCGCCATGGTCGGCGTCGCGAGCACGCCGCCCAGAACCAGCACCATGATCCAAGTCCGCGCGATCCATGACCCGCCGCACGCCCGTGCCTGCGCTTTCATTTATTTCCCTCCACCTTGAGACCACACAGCGCTAGAGCCTGATCGTTTGAGATTGCACCCTTCGTTCGTCACCGCCGCGAAGGCGGGGGTCCAGGGGCTGCACGTCGCTTGCCTTCTGGATCTCCCGCTTTCGCGGGAATGACGAGGTTTGGCGCTTCCGCTCGAACCGATCCGGCTCTAGAGTGAGCTATATCTAGCAGAATACAACGCTCGGTACAGCAGGAAATGCCGCCGATGACAGGCCAGTGGAGACGGGTGCGGGGCAGGGCTGTGCGCGGCCGCCGCGGCGGATTGATCATAGCTCTGGCGATCCTCGCGCTGGCAGCGCTTGCCCTGCCGGTTTGGGCCGCGGCGCCGACGCGCCTGGTCACGGATTCCGCCGGGCGAAAGGTCGAGATTCCCGCGCAGATCGAGCACATTCTCCCGGCCGGCCCGCCCGCCGCCGTATTGATCTATACGCTGGCCCCGGAAAAGCAGATCGGCTGGGTCGAGCCGCTCGGGCCCGCCGCGCGCGCGATGCTGCCGGCACGTTCCGCGGCGCTTCCCGTCGTCGGGCGGATCACCGGGGCCAACACGCCCGCGGCGCAGAAGTTGAGAGAGCTTCACCCCGACGTGATCGTCGATGTCGGCAACGTCGATGCGCGCTATGCCGCGCTCGCCGACCGGATCGAGAAGGAAACCGGGATCCCCTATCTTCTTTTCGACGGCAGTCTCGCCAAGAGCGCGGCAACCTATCGCGCGCTGGGTGCGATTCTGGGCGAGAAGGCGCGGGCCGACGGTCTTGCCCGCGATGCCGACCGGCTCCTGGCCGGGGTCGCAAAACCCGCGCCCGGTGGGCACAAGCTGCGCGTCTATTACGCCCGCCTCGACGGCGGGCTGACGGCGCCCGCGCCCCGCTCGAGCACGACCGAGATATTCGCGGCCGTCGGTGCCGAAGTCATGCCCGTGGCGGCGGACAAGCACGGCATGGTGAAGCATACCCTCGATGAAATCATCGCGTGGCAGCCCGATGTCGTGCTCGCCTATGAGCCCGCGATCTATGCCGCCATCAAGGCCGATCCGCAGTGGCAGGAAATCCCGGCCGTGAGGGCGGGGCGCGTCTATCTCGCCCCGAACGTGCCGTTCAGTTGGATCGACGAGCCGCCCGGCGTGAACCGGCTCATCGGATTGCCGTGGCTTGCGGGCGTTCTTTCAACCGGGGAGCCGCCCGCCACCATGAAGACCGCGGCCCGCTTGTTCTATCGGCGGTTCTATCATGTTCGACTTGCTCCCGCGCAACTCGACCAGGTGTTGTCGCCACGTGCGGCGCAATGAGCGCCTATCGAATGGAGCGAAGGAGAATCTAAGCGATGCGTATCAGTGCCAGGAACGCCCTCACGGGCAAGATCGTCGACATCAAACGCGGCGCCGTCATGGCACAGGTGACGGTCGATATTGGCGGTGGCGGACGGGTGTTGTCGGCGATCTTCGTCGATTCCGTCGATGATCTCGCGCTCAAGGTCGGCGACGAGGTGGTGGCCGTGATCAAATCGACCGACGTGATGATCGCGCGGCCGTAACGTTTGACAGGCCGGGCGACCGGGACGGGGCCGGCTGGTTGCCAGCACCCGCCGGGTCGGCCCAGGGATAGCTATAGGCCCAGGTAAACCGTGTCGTGCACGCCGGCGTTTTCTCCTTGCGCTGCCGTGAAGACGCGGGCGGCATACCGGGCCAGCCGGCGCAGGGCCAGCCGCAAAGCCACGCTTGGCCGGTTCCTGATGGCTCGCGGTGCGAAGCTGTGTCCGTTCAGTGTGGTGGCTTTGGTCATGGCAGGCTCCTTCCGATCCGATGACCGGATTGTCGCTCAATCCTCGCCGGCCCCTTGTGAACTACTTCACAGGGAAAGCGCTTTTTCCGGCGAAGGGGGGGCCGGACCGGCGACCGGCCCGCGGGTTCCCGCCTTTCGTGGGAACGCCGCGGTTGACTGATTCAAATCGCCCTGGTCATGCTCTAGGATAGTGATTGGGATGGGCCGGCTCGGCGCCCGCCCCCCTCGTTCGTTCCGGAGAACCGCATGTCCGCACAGCAGCGCATCAGCTATGTCGATCCCGCGACCATCACCGACGAGAAGATGCTCGCCGAGCTCGAGCGCTGCCGCCGCGAGGGCACGCCGCGCCCGGAAAGCCAGGCCATCCGCGCGCATGTGCCGGCCGCCTTCTGGTCCTTCGCCGCGGCGTGGCAGGGCGTCTTCCACAGCGGCGTGATGGATCACAGCATCAAGGAGCTGGCCCGGGTCTATGTCTCGCGCTCGGTGAAGTGCGAATATTGCGGCAATCAGCGCTCGATCAAATCGGCCAAGCAGGGGCTCGTCGAGGCGGACTACAAGGACCTCCTCAATTTCGAGGCCTCGGCGCGCTATGACGCGCGCCAGAAGGCGGCGCTCGCCTATGCCGAGGCGATCACCTGGGACCTCGTGACCGACGATGCGCTGTGGGCGCGGCTGAAGGCGCATTTCACCGAGCCTGAGATCGTCGAGCTCGGCTATTTCGTCGCCATCACCATGGGCCAGCAGCGCTGGCTGCGGACGCTCAACATCGAGCATCACCAGATCCTGCCGGGCACCGACGCCTCGATGGCGCCGGGCTTCGAGACGCCGGAAGCGCTCGTGCAAAGCAAGTCGCAGTCGGATTACTGGGCAAAGCAGCAGGCGCGGTCCAAGCGCATCCCTTCGGCGGCGGAATGAACCAAGCCGCCGACATCTGACAGGGGCGCACAATGCCGGGGACCGTCACCCTCGCTTTCGATCATGGGATCGCCGTCGTCACGATCGAGAATCCCGGCCGGCTTAATGCCATGGACGATGCGGTGGCGGCCGGGCTTGCCGATGCGGTCGTAAAGGCGCGGGCGGCGGGCGATGTCGGCGCGCTCGTTCTGCGCGGGGCCGGGCGCGATGCCTTCTGCTCCGGCGTCGATCTCAAATTCGTCGCGGCCCATGGCGACCGGGGGGCCGCATTCGCGCGGGTCGGCACCGGCGTCGACGCCTTCCTCGCCGCCATGGCCGAGCTGCCGTTTCCCAGCATCGCGATGGTGCATGGCGTCTGCTATGGCGGCGGCTTGCACCTGGCGGTCACGGCGGATTTCCGCTTTGCCGACACCGCGCTCAGGATGGTCATCCCGGCGGTCAAGAACGGGCTCCTCTATCCCATCCCGGCGCTGGAGCGGCTGATGCGGCTCGTCGGCCCAAGCCGGACGCGCCGCCTCGTGCTCGAGGGCGAGCGGCTGCCGCCGGAGACGCTGCTGGGCTGGGGCCTCCTCGACGAGGTGCATCCGCCCGACGCGCTCGAGGCGGCGACGCTGGCCTTCGCGCGACGTCTGGCGGCACAGCCGCGCGCCACCATACCCACCTACATGAAGATCCTGCGCGCGCTCGAAGCGGGCGATGTCGCGGGCGCGCGGCACCTGCGCGATGCCGCGCGCCGCGCGCCGCCAGCAGGCTGAGGCGGCCTCAGAACTCCTTGCCGATGAGGCTGTCGATGGAGCAGCGGTCGCTGCCGCGCAGCAGGATGCCGAAATAGACGAACATCAGGACCAGCGGGTACTCGTAGCCGCCATGTGGCGCGCTGAAGGCAAAGCCGTTCGGGAACTGCCAAGCGAACGTGATGACGGCAAACTCGACCGTGAGCATGAGGGCGATGGGCCGGGTGAAGAGACCGAACGCCAGCGCCAGGCCGCCGAAGACCTCGAGAATGCCGAGAAAATACGCAAACGCCAAAGGCGCGGGAAAGCCGAGCTTAGCGACCACGTTCGCGGCCACGGCGGGCGCGGCCCCGCCAAAGAGCTTGGGCCAGCCGTGCGGGATGATGATGAGTCCGGCAGCGGCGCGGATGATCACATAACCATAGGGCGCGAGCGCGCGGTGGAGGCCGGCAAACCCCGGCACATAAAGCTTTCGCGCATTAGCGATGTCGCTCATGGTCGTTTCCCCCTTTGCTTGTCGCGCGCGGAGACTATCACCGTGGCGCGGACCTGCGAAGCGCGTCGCGGCGGCAGGATTGACCCCCGCACCGCGCCATGAAATGATTTCGCAACCGATCACGAGGAGGAATTCATGCCCACAGCGAAAGTCCGCGGCGCCACCATCGTCTATGAAGTGCTGGGCAGCGGCGGACCGTGGCTGGCGCTCACACCGGGCGGAAGGCGCGGCCTCGACGACATCCGCTCGCTGGCAAGCCGCGTGGCCGATGGCGGCTTTCGCGTCCTCATCCACGACCGCCGCAATTGCGGCGCGTCCGATCTCGTGATCGAGGGCGATGAATCCGAATACGAGATTTGGGCCGACGATCTCTACGAGCTTCTGACGCAGCTCAAGGCGCTGCCGGCGTGGGTCGGCGGCCGGTCGTCGGGATGCCGCATGTCGCTCCTGTTCGCGCTGCGCCATCCTGAGGCGGCGCGCGGCCTGCTGCTCGCCGCGGTGACCGGCGGCCGTTTCGCGTGCGAGCGGCTGGCCGAGAATTATTACGGCCAGTACATCACGGCCGCCCAGAAGGGCGGCATGGCCGCCGTGTGCGCGACGGAGCATTTCCGCGACCGGATCGCCGCCAACCCGGCCAACCGCGCATATCTCATGGGCATGGACGTGAAGCGCTTCTGCGCCAGCATGGCGCGCTGGCGCGAGCCGTTCGCCACCGGCGGCGATCTGCCGATGATCGGGGCGAGCGAGCAGGACCTGCGCTCGCTCCGCATTCCGACGATCGTCGTTCCCGGCAACGACCGGACGCACAACCGCGCGACCGGCGAGCGGGTGGGGAAGCTCATCCCCGGCGCGGAAACCCACATCCCGCTGCCGCAGGACAAGGACGCCGACCTCGCGCTCGAAGATTGGGACGAGCACGAGGAAGAGTTTGCGGCGATGCTGATCGATTTTATGCGCCGCGCCGAGCAACGCGCGGCCTGACGCGTCAGTCGGCGGCGCCCAGCTCCTGCGCCGTCAGCACGGCGGCGCCGTATTCGCTGAGCACTTCCTGCGGGTCCGGCTCGAGCTCGGCGCCGCGCCGCTCATGGCGCGGCTTGTGCTGGGCCTCCAGATGCGCACCCAGATGCCGGCCGCGCGCGACGAGCGTGCTGCCGGCAGCGCCGCGCTCGCGGTCATAGCGCAAGAGCGCCGCGTCGAGCTCGCAATCGCGCGAGCGCATCGGCGAGGCATGCCGCATCGAGCGCCGCCTTGGTGACGCCGGCGCCCACATGCGGGCGCGCCGCGAAGGCGGCATCGCCCACCAGCACGACCCGCCCCTGCGCGACCCTAGGCGAGGCGAGATCGAAGATCGGCTGCAGCATCAGCCGCCGCGTGCGCGCCACCGCCAAGGCGAGTTGCGGCGCCAGCACCGCATCGGCGTGCGCCTTGACCTCGGCGACCAGCTCGGGTCGGATGAGCGGCGGCGGAATCGAGACGCCGTGGCACTTGCCCGTGGCGTCGGTGCACAGGTCCGGCAGTTCGCGCGCGTAATCGACCGGCCGGAACCACACCCAGTGATAGCGGCGATGGCCGGGCCGCGTGTCGGCATCGCGCCCCGGCATCGGCAGCGCGATGATGAGCTCGCCCTCAGGCAGGCCGAAGGAGAAGTGATCGAATAATTGCGCGTGGATCTCCGGCGGCAGATCGCTTTCCTCGAGGATGCCGCGCCAGGCGACATAGCCGGCGTAAAGCGGCGCTGCCTCGGGCATGAGGATCTGGCGCACGGTGGAATGAATGCCGTCCGCGCCGATGAGGAGATCGCCGCGCTCGCGCGCGCCGTCGGCGAAGATCGCGGTGACGCCATCCGCCTCGTTCTCGATCCCGTCAAGCCGCATGCCCGCGTGATAGGAATCATCGGGCAGCGTGTCCTTGAGCGGGCGATAGATGCGGTCCCAGGCGCTGTTGAGCGCGGGCATCGACGAGCTCGTGCGTCCGCGCGCCGCTGCGGTCGAGGCAGATCCGCGAGTCGATCCGCACGCCCGCGGAGGGATCGAGATCGATGCCGATGCGGCGCAGCACCGCGAAGAGCGCCTCGCGCGTGCCGATGCCGGAGCCGCGGCCGGCCAGATCCTCGGCGCTGCGCTCGAACACCGCAACCTCCCAGCCTTGGCGGTTGAGAAGATTGCGCGGCGAAGAGCCCGGCGACCGACCCGCCGATGACGAGCGCGCGCTGCCGGCTCACCCGGCGCGGCCGCCCGTGGCGTGGTCGAGGCCGTGGCGCAGGATCTCCCGCGCCTGGCGCGATCGAGCGGCGCCGAGACGCGGGTCTTGATCTGCCAGCCTTCGGGCGTGCGCACCAGTTCCCACCGGTTCGGCGCCCAGGCGATGGACGCGGAATCCCTTGGACGTACCGTGGTTGGGGACCGTGACCGGCTCGCCTTGGGGCTGCGGCACCAGGATTTGCAGGTATGACGTGACGACCGCGGTATCGCCGGTGATCGCGATGTGCGGCAGGCCGGCGAAATGGCCGATGCCGCTGGCGATCGCGGCCTGGTGGCCGGGCGTGCGGACATGGGTGGCAATCGTCTCGCGCCCGTTGAGGCGCCCGCCCGAGCCGAGATCGAACACGCCGTCTTCGGTCCAGGCGGTGCGGATATATTCCGTGGCGCCGGTGTCGGCGCCGGGCGGATGGGCGGCAACGAGATTGAGGATCTCGAGCCGGTCCTCGACGGCGCGGAGGCGGTCTTCCAGGCTGCGTGTGGTCATGGCTCTGGTCCCTTGGCGCTGCGCGCGGGTGCGCGTGGTGTAGGGCCGAGCATAGGTGCGGCCGGCGCGCTTGGAAAGCGCCTGCCCGGGACCGGGAGCCCCTGCTATAATGGGCGCCAGCGACGAGAAGGCGAGGCGGTGATGACGGATTACTGGCTGAGCAAGCTCATGTTCGACCTGCAGCGCGAGCCCGAGCTGGCCGCCACCTTTCGCGCCGACCGCGCCGCGGCGCTCGCGCGCTATCCCCTCAAGGACGAGGTGAAGGCCGCAGTGCTCAATGACGATGTCACGGTGCTGGCCGGGCTCGTCAATCCGTATCTCCTGCGCTACTATTTCACCTTCATTCGAATGCCCGACGCCGAGTTCATCCGCCGCCTGCGCGCAATCGCGCCGGCGAGTGACGCCCGCGCCCCGGCCTGATCCGAGCAGGGCGATCAATGGCGGACCGGCTCAAGCTGACGCTGGCGTGCGGCGACTATGAGATCGTGCGCGCGCTCAAAGAAGGCACGGTGCGGCCGGACGGGATCGATCTCACCGTGCTCACCGGCATGGGATCGCGCGAGCGTCATTGGCGGATGGCGCGGCGGTTGGAGTTCGACGTGTGCGAGATCAATGTCGGCGCGCATTTCATGGCGCACGACCAGGGCGTGGCGCTGGCGGGCCTGCCGGTCTTTCTCCACCGGCGCTTTCGCCATGGTTTTCTCTTCGTCAATGCCAAGGCCGGCATCCGCGAGCCCAAGGACCTCGTCGGCAAGACGATCGGCGGCACCAATTTCCAGCCCGCGGCCAATATCTGGATGCGCGGCATCCTCGAGCAGTATTACGGCCTGCCGCACCGTTCCGGTGACCTGGCTGGTGGAGCGCAGCGAAGACGTTGCGTTCGCGCCGCCGCCGGATTTGCGCATCGAGATGGTCCAGCCCGGCGCCGCGCTCGAGACCATGCTTGCCGAGGGCGAGCTCCCGGCGCTGCTCTCGCCGTCGGTGCCGCGCCTTTTTGCCCAGGGCGATCCCCGCATCGCCCGCCTCTTTCCCGACTACAAGGCGATCGAGATCGACTTCTTCCGCCGCACCGGCATCTTCCCGATCATGCACACGACCGTGATCAAGCAGGAGATCGTTGCCCGTCACCCCTGGGTTGCGACCAATCTCCTCAAGGCCTTCGAGCAGGCCAAGGACATCGCCTATCGCCGCACCGCCAATCCGCGCGTCGTGCCGCTGGCGTGGGTGCGCACCGCGTGGGAGGAGCAGGCGGAGCTCCTCGGCCCCGATCCCTGGGCCTACGGCATGGGCGAGGCCAACCGCACCAATCTTGAGACGATTTTGCGCTATACCCGCGAGCAGGGTATGATCGGCAAGCCGATGTCGCTCGATGCGCTGTTTGCCGCCTGTGATCTGGGCGATGCCGGGGGGGAGGACGCCGGGCTCTAAGGCCCCTGGCGCCCTTCAGAGCGATCAGCGGATTTGATCAGCGCGCCTTGCGCGTGAGGATACGGTCGCCGATCCAGCCGAGCACAGCCATGGCCAAGCCGGCGGCGATGAGTGCGATGCCGCCGAAGCGGAGATCGGCACGGCCGAGAATGCTGGAAAGCGAGCGCACGACAAAGCCGGCGACGACCACGACCGCGGCCGCGAGCCACATCCCGTTGACGAACAGGCGGTCGCGGCCGCCATGATTTGAGGGTTCGTGCTGTGCCATCGCCGTCCCGCGGCAGAAGCCGGGGTGGACTTTAACTCAGGTGCGGCGCCGGGAACAAGTTTGCCGACGCCCTTTGGCTGCCTCTGCGCCGCCAGCTTGTGGGCGCAGCGTGCCGCCGAGGAAAAGGTCGACCGCGGCGCGCACCCGCGCCTCGATGCTGCGGCCATCCTCCTCGATGCCGAGCGTTGCCAGGCACAGGCTGTCGTCGATGACGAGGCTCAGGAACTGCGCCGCGGCACGGGGGAAATCGGTCACCCGCAGCCTGGCGCGATGGCGCCGCAGCACGGTCGCGATCGCCTGCACCGCGGGCTTGCGGCCCTCGGCGTGAGCGAGGCGCCCGAACTGGGGCTGGCGCTGCGATTCCGCGATGATGGCGCGGTGGAGGCTTACCGCCCCGGGCTCGAGGACGCTCTGGAGCAGATGGCGGCCGATCGCCATGAGCGTCGGCTCGAGCGCGTCGGTGCGCGACTGGAAGCTGGTGATCGGCACGAGAAAGCGCTCGATGAGGCGGCGCAGCACCGCGCCGAAGAGGGCGCTCTTGTCGGTGTAATGCGCATAGACAGTGCGCTTCGACATGGCGGCGGCCTCGGCCACGGCGTCGATCGAGGTGCCGTCATAGCCCAGACGCATGAACATGGTGCCGGCCACGGTGAGGAGATGCTCGATCCGTCGTTGCGCTTCGGCGCGGGTCGGACGCCCGCCGCGACCCGGGGAGGATGCCGGCCGGGCTTTGGAGGGGGCCGTCGCACGTTCTGCGTCCACAGGTGGCTCTTGCCTTGCCGGGGGAACCGGTGTATTTGAAACTATACCGTTCCGTTGCGTTACCACGAGAAACGGCGTGTGGAAAGGGAAAAATGCGGATGCTGCGCTTGTTCCGTCTGTCGCTGCCGGCGATCTTTCTGATTGTGGCCCTCCCGGCGCTGGCGCAGCAGCCAGGCGCCCGCCCGCCCGCGGTCGGCGTCGTCACGGTGGCGCCCCAGCCGGTCTATCAGGCGAACGAATTCGTCGGACGCATCCAGTCGACCGAGCGCGTCAATCTCGTCGCGCGCGTGACGGCGTTCATCGATCGGCGCTTCTTCACCGAGGGCGCCGAAGTCAAGAAGGGCGATCTGCTCTACCGCCTCGAGCAGGGCCCGTTCGTGGCCGATGTGCAGGCCAAGGAGGCGGCGATCGCCCAGTTCAAGGCGCAGCTCGCCAACGCCAACGTCACCCTGTCGCGCGCCCGGGCGCTCCTTAAAACGCCGGCGGGGCAGCAATCGACCGTCGATGCCGCGCTGGCGAGCCAGCTCTCGCTCGAGGCCCAGATCGCCGGCGCCGAGGCGCAGCTTCGCCAGTCGCAGATCAGTCTGGACTACACCGAGATCCACGCGCCCATCGACGGCAAGATCGGCCGTACCGCGCAGACCGAGGGCAATGTCGTGAGCCCGAGCTCCGGCGTGCTCGCCACCATCGTCAGCCAGGATCCGATGTATGTCGTCTTCCCGGTCTCGGTGCGCACCGTGCTCGACCTGCGCCGGCGCTATGCGGACAAGGGCGGCTTTGCCGGAGCGGTGATCAAGCTGCAACTGCCCAACGGCCAGATATACGGCCAGACGGGCAAGCTTAACTTCCTCGACAACACCGTCGCGACGACGACGGACACGATCATCCTGCGCGGCACCGTGCCCAATCCGACGGTCACCGGCATCTCTGCCGCGAACGGGCCGGTGCGCGAGCTCGTCGACAACGAGGTTGTGAACGTCGAGCTCGAGGATGCGACCCCGGTCGAGGCGCTGACCGTGCCGCGCGGCGCCGTGCTCTCCGACCAGCAGGGCAACTATGTCTATGTCGTCGATAGCGAGAGCCGGGCGCAACAGCGCCGCATCGAGCTCGGCCAGACGACCCCCACCAGCGCCGTCGTGACCCAGGGACTTGCCGCCGGCGAGAACATCATCGTGGAGGGCATCCAGCGCGTGCGGCCCGGACAGGTGGTGTCGGCGGCGCCCGTGAATGCGCCGGCGCCTGCCGGCGCTCCTGGCCCATCCGCCGCTTCGCGTTCCTGAACGGAAGCGATGATCTCGGCGCTTTTCATCGCGCGGCCGCGGCTGGCGATCGTCATTGCCATCGTCATCACCATCGCCGGGGTGATCGCGCTGATGCGGATCCCGGTGGCGCAGTTTCCCGACATCGTGCCGCCGCGGGTCCAGGTATCGGCGAATTACCCCGGCGCCTCGGCCGCGGTCGTCGAAGCGAGCGTCGCCCAGCCGCTCGAAGCGCAGATCGTCGGCGTCGACCGCATGATCTACATGAAGTCGACGAGCGCCAATGACGGCACCTATAGCCTCACCGTCAGTTTCCAGCTCGGCAGCGACCCCGACGTCGATACCGTCAACGTCAACAACCGCGTCCAGACCGCGCTGGCACAGCTTCCCGCCGAGGTGCAAAGCGAAGGCCTGACCGTAGCCAAGCGCTCGGCCGCGATCTTGCAGTTCATCGCGTTCTACAGCGACGGCGGCAAGCTCAGCCCGACCTTCATCACGAGCTACGCCACCATCAATGTTCTCGATGCGCTGTCGCGCGTGCCGGGCGTCGGCCAGGCGCTGCTCTTCGGCAAGCTCAACTATTCGATGCGCATCTGGTTCGACACCGAACGCCTGACCAGCCTCAACCTGGCGCCGTCGGACATTCTCGCGGCGATCCAGGCGCAGAACGTGCAGGCGCCGGCAGGCCGCATCGGCGCGCGGCCGATCAGCAATGACCAGCAGCTCCAGATGAATGTCGAGACGCAAGGGCGGCTCACCACGCCCGAGCAGTTCGGCAACATCGTGCTGCGCGCCAATCCGGACGGGTCGGTGCTGCGCGTGCGCGACGTGGCGCGGGTCGAGATGGGGGCTCAGAACGATGATGTCGAGACGCGCATCAATGGCGCGCCCGGCGTCGGCGTCGCGATCTATCTCTCGCCGCAAGCTAATGCCGTCGATACCTCGCGGCTGGTGACCGCGACGCTCGATCGGCTGGAACACAATTTTCCGGCCGGCATGAAAGGGACGATCGTCTACGACTCCACCGTTTTCGTCAACGATACCATCCACGAGGTGCTGCGCACGCTGGCGCAGGCTTTCGTGCTGGTGGTCATCGTCGTCTTTTTCTTCCTCGGCAATCTCCGCGCCACCGTAATCCCCGCAGTGGCGGTGCCGGTGAGCCTCATCGGCACCTTCGCCGTGCTCCTTGCCATGGGATACTCCGCCAACACCGTATCGCTGTTGGCGATGGTGCTCGCCATCGGCATCGTCGTCGATGACGCCATCGTCGTAGTAGAGAATGTCGAGCGCGTGCTCGAGGAGGAGCCGCATCTCACCCCGACCGAGGCTACCCTCAAGGCGATGCGCCAGATCACGGCGCCGATCATCGCCATTTCGCTGGTGCTGTTGTCCGTGTTCGTGCCGGTGGCGTTCATCCCGGGCATCTCGGGCGAGCTCTTCCGCCAGTTCGCCGTCACCATCAGCGTCGCCATGGTGATCTCGGCGGTCAATGCGCTGACGCTGTCGCCGGCGCTCTGTGCGATCGTGCTGCGCCCGGGCAGTCACAAGCGCGGCCCCATGCGCCATGTGCTGGGCGGGATCGGGCGGGTGCGCGACGGCTATGCCTGGGTGGTGCAGCGGCTGGTGCGCGTGTCGGCGCTCTCGCTGGTCCTCGTGCTCATTGTCGCCGCGGCGGCCGGCGGGATGGCGCGGATCACGCCGACGAGCTTCTTGCCGGAAGAGGACCAGGGCGCGTTCTTCATCAACATACAGCTTCCCGACGGCGCCTCGGTGGCACGCACCTCGGCGGCGACCCGCCAGGTCGAGGCGATCGTCCACCACATGCCCCAGGTCGACGGCGCGTTCTCGGTGATCGGCTTTTCGATTCTGGACAGCAGCAGCGAGCCCAATGCCGCCTTCGTGGTGGCAAAGCTCAAGCCGTTTGCCGATCGCACCCGCGCCGCCGATTCGGCCCAGGCGCTCATCGGCCGCATCTTCGGCGCGGCGCAGCAGAATCCGCACCGCCAACGTCATCGCCTTCAATCTGCCGCCGATCATCGGGCTTTCCACCAGCGGCGGCTTCGAATATCAGCTCGAAGCGACCGAGGGTCAGGACCCGGCGAGCCTCGGCAGCGTCACCGCGGGGATCGTCGCCGCGGCGAACCAGGATCCGCGCCTGGCGCGGGTATTCTCGACCTTCACCGCGACCAACCCGTCGATCTATCTCGACATCGATCGGGTCAAGGCGCAGGCCCTGGGCCTCAACATGGGCGACGTCTTCGTCGCGCTGCAGGCGACGCTGGGCGGCGTCTTCGTCAACAATTTCAACCTCTACGGCCGCACCTGGCAGGTCAATATCGAGGGCGAGGCGAGGGATCGCGCCGATATCGGCGACATCATGAAAATCCACGTGCGCAACCACGCGGGCGAGATGGTGCCGATGAGCTCGATTGCGGCGCTGCGCATCATCACCGGGCCGCAGGTCATCACGCGCTACAACAACTACCGCTCGGTGACGATCAATGGCGCCCCGGCCCCGGGTGTGTCGACCGGCACGGCGCTCGCTGCCATGGAAGAAGTCTCGGCGCGGACGCTGCCGCCGGGCTACGGCTATGAATGGACCGGCACCGCCTATCAGGAGCACGAGGCGCAGGGGCAGACCGGGCCGCTCCTCGCCATGGCCGTGGTTTTTGCCTTTTTGTTCCTGGTCGGGCTTTACGAGAGCTGGATGATTCCCATTCCGGTGCTGCTCTCCGTCGTCGTCGGCGTGCTCGGGGCGTTCATCGGCATCTTCGTGGCGCGGCTCACGCTCGATCTATATGCCCAGATCGGGCTCGTCGTGCTGATCGCGCTCGCCGCCAAGAACGGCATCCTCATCGTCGAATTCGCCAAGGAGCAGCGCGAGGCGGGCCTTGCCATCGAAGACGCCGCCTCTTTGGGCGCGCGGATGCGGTTCCGCGCGGTGATGATGACCTCGTTCGCCTTCGTTCTGGGGCTCCTGCCGCTCGTCATCGCGCACGGCGCAGCGCAGATCAGCCGGCGCAGCGTCTCCACCTCGGTCTTCGCCGGCATGCTGCTCGCGAGCACCTTCGGCATCTTCCTCATTCCCATGCTTTATGTGACCTTTCAGAGGCTGCGCGAGTGGGGCCACCGTCGGCTCCGGGTGCCGCTGCCGCAGCAAACGCCCCCCAGCGCGCACGAAGGCGATTGAATCGCCCCGGTCCTTTGCTCAGCGCAAACCGACTATGCGCGGTGCGCACCTTATCGCCGCCGTTTTCGTCGCCAGATTAGAAGGCAACGGATGCCTCGCTTAAGCGGGAGGATTGATCATGAAAGTTTGTTTACGCATGGTGGCAATCTTCTTGCTCGTCAGTGTCGGTGCGTGCGCAGGATCGCCGCAGCCGGGCTGGTCGCCGCCAGGATCCGGGCTCGCATTGCCGCCCGTCGCGCTGCCCTTGTGATCGCGGCGCAGACCAAACTCGACGATCACGCATAGCTGGGCGACGGAAGCACCATGGACGGTAGCGTTGGAACCGAACTTCGGACCGCGACGCAGTCGCTGCCTGTGCCCGTGCCGCGCAAGGCGCGGCGCTGGTATCGCACCGGGCTGGCGCGGATCGGCCTCATGGTCGTTCTGCCGCTGGTTGTCGTGCTGACGGGGACATGGTTCTTCCTCGCGTCCGAGCGTTACGTCTCGACCGATGACGCCTATGTCGAGGCCGACAAGGTCGCGATCAGCAGCGACGTGTCGGGGCGCGTGATGGCGGTGCTGGTCCACGACAACGAGGCCGTGCGTGCCGGCCAGGTCCTGATCCGCCTCGACGACCGCCCATTCCGCATTGCCGTGGAAAAGGCCCAGGCCGCGCTCGCGAGCGCTCGCCTCCAGGTCGAGGGCATGCGGGCAAACTATCGCGAGAAGCAGGCCGAGTTGCAGGCGGCGCAGGATACGCTCGCCTATCAGCAGCGCGAGTTCGCCCGCCAGCAGCAGCTTCGCGCCGGCAATCTCGTTTCGCAGGCGCAGCTCGATCAGGCGCGCAACGCGCTCGATACGGCGCGCCAGCAAGTCGCCTCGGCGCAGCAGAGCGAGGCCAACGTGCTGGCGGACCTCGGCGGCAATCCCGACATCCCGACCGATCAGCATCCGCTGGTGGCAAAGGCTCAGGCGCAGCTCGATCAGGCCAAGCTCGACCTCTCCCATACCGTGATCGCCGCGCCCGCCAACGGCATCGTCACCAAGGTGGACCAGCTTCCGGTCGGCGACTATCTCACCCTGTCAAATCCCGCCTTCATGCTGGTCGAGACCGACAATCTCTGGGTCGAGGCGAATTTCAAGGAGACCGAGCTTACCCATGTCGCGCCGGGCCAGGCTGCGGCGGTATCGGTCGACACCTATCCCGACGCCGATTTCGCCGGGCGCGTCGCCAGCATCACGCCCGCGACGGGGGTCGAGTTTTCCGCGCTGCCGCCGCAGAACGCGACCGGCAACTGGGTCAAGGTGGTGCAGCGCCTGCCGGTGCGCATCGCGATCGAGCATCCCGATCCGGCCAAGCCGCTGTGGCCGGGCATGAGCGTCACCGTTTCCGTCGACACCCACTACGAGAATCCGATCGTCGCCAGCGTCGACCGCTTTTTCGGCGGCTGAACGGGGGCGGCGGGCATGAGCGCGTCCGGCGACAGCCCCGTCCGCAATCGCGGCTTCATCACCGTGGCGGTCATGCTCGCGACGATCATGCAGACGCTCGACACCACGATCGCCAACGTCGCGCTGCCGCACATGCAGGGCAACCTCAGCGCGGCGCAGGATCAGAATCTCGTGGGTGCTGACCTCCTACATCGTCGCCGCGGCGATCGTGACGCCGCTCACGGGCTGGCTCACCGTGCGCTTCGGGCGCAAGCGCGTCCTCCTCGTCTCGGTGGCCGGCTTCACGCTGGCCTCGATGATGTGCGGCGCCGCGACCAGCCTCGAGGAGATCATCCTCTTCCGCCTGTTCCAGGGCGTTTTCGGCGCGTCGCTGGTACCGCTGTCGCAGGCGGTGCTGCTCGACATCAACCCGCCCGAAAAGCATGGCTCGGCGATGGCGATCTGGGGCTCGGGGATCATGGTGGCGCCGATCCTGGGGCCGACACTGGGTGGGTGGCTTACCGATAATTACAGTTGGCGGTGGGTATTCTACATCAACGTTCCCATTGGGGCGCTTGCGCTCGTCGGCATCCTCGCCTTCGTCACGGAGACGCGGCTCGACCGACGCGCACCGTTCGACCTCTTCGGCTTCGCCTTTCTCGGCCTGGCGCTCGGCGCCTTCCAGGTCTTCCTCGACCGCGGCGAGGACCAGGACTGGTTCGGCTCGACCGAGATCATCATCGAGGCGGCGGCGGCCGCGCTGGGTCTTTGGGTCTTCGTGGTGCACACGCTGACGGCCGAGCGGTCGTTCTTCAACCCGGGCCTGCTCAGGGACCGCAATTTCGTCTCCGGCACCATTCTCATGTTCCTTGCCGGCGGCGTCATGTATGGCACGCTTGCTCTGTTGCCGCCGATGCTGGCGATGCTCGATTATCCCGTGGTGACGATCGGCATGCTGCTGGCGCCGCGCGGGGTCACGACGATGATCCTCATGCTGATCGTCGGGCGACTCATCGGCCGCGTCGACATCCGCCTCATCCTGCTCGCCGGCCTTGGCGTGACGGCCTTTTCGATGTGGGAGATGACCGGCTATTCGCCGGAGATGGACTGGCGCCCGATCGTGGTGGCAGGGCTCGTGCAGGGCGTGGGGCTCGGCTTCATCTTCGTGCCGCTGAGCACCGCCGCCTTTTCGACCCTGCCGCAGAGTCTCAGGACCGAGGGCAGCGCCGTCTTCAGCCTATTGCGCAATATCGGCGGCAGCATCGGCATCTCCGTCTCCGAGACGCTGCTCGCGCGCACGATCCAGGTCAGCCACGCTTCGCTGGCGCAGAATGTCGGGCCGTTCAACGACGGGCTGCGGGCGCCGGCGCTGCGCCATTTCTGGTCGCTCCATTCGGTGGGCGGCCTGGCCTCGCTCAACCAGCTCGTCACGCTCCAGGCGTCGATGATCGCCTATCTCGACGTGTTCAAGATGATGATGATCGTCTGCCTCTTGGCGCTGCCGCTGGTGCTTCTGGTGCGGCCGGTACGCTATCCGTCCGGGCCGGGCGTGGCTGCCAGCCTCGCCGATTGAGGATTGCCAAACCCCCGTTTCCCCTTCCATCCTGCGCCGAGGCAGTGACGCGACATGGTTGCCGCATCCGCGCTCCCGTGTAATCCACGATTGGGCTGACAAGGAGCGAAAGCGGGGGCGGCGGTGTTGTCATCCCATGCGGAGAGAAGCGGCAATGAACCCATTGCAGTCGCTCGGGGATTTTGGTCAGGCGGTATGGCTCGACTTTGTGGCGCGGCGGTTTCTCGGCGAGGGTGGGCTGGCCCGGCTCATCGAACGCGACGGGCTGACGGGCGTCACTTCCAACCCTGCCATTTTCGAAAAGGCGATCGACGCCGGCAGCGATTACGACGCCGGCATCGCGGCGGCGGAGGACGAACACGACCGCACCCCGATCGCGCTCTTCGAGGATTCTGGCGGTCGCCGACATCCGCCAGGCGGCCGACATCCTGCGCCCGGTCTATGACCGCACCGAGCGCGGCGACGGCTATGTCAGCCTCGAAGTTTCGCCCTATCTCGCGCGCGACACCGCGGCGACGATCGCCGAGGCGCGGCGGCTGTGGGCGGCGGTCGGGCGCGAAAACCTCATGATCAAGGTGCCCGGAACCAAGGCCGGCCTGCCGGCGATCCGCCAGCTTCTGGGCGAGGGCATCAACGTCAATATCACGCTCCTCTTCGCGCAGTCGGTCTATGAGCAGGTGGCCGACGCCTATGTCGCGGGCACTGAGCATTTTGCCGCCGCGGGCGGCGATGTGCGGCGGCTGGCGAGCGTTGCGAGCTTCTTCGTGAGCCGCATCGACACCGAGATCGACCGCCGCATCGACGAGCGCCTGGCCGCCGTGCAGGGCGCGCTTGCCAATGCGCTGGGCGGCATCAAGGGCAAGGTCGCCATCGCCAACGCGAAGATGGCCTATCAGCGCTACAAGCGCATCTTTTCGGGAGCCCGCTGGGAAGCGCTCCACGCCAAGGGCGCGCGGCCCCAACGCCTGCTGTGGGCCAGCACGGGCACCAAGAACAAGGCCTATAGCGATGTGCTCTATGTCGAAATCGCTGATCGGTCCCGATACCGTCAACACGGTGCCGCCGGAGACGATGGACGCCTTCCGCGATCACGGCAAGCCGCGCGCCAGCCTCGAAGAGAATTGCACCGAGGCCGAGCGCGTGCTGGCGACGCTTGAGCGCGGCGGCATCGCGCTCGAGACGGTATGCGAGAAGCTCGTCGACGATGGTGTGCGCCTGTTCGCCGATGCTGCCGACAGGCTCCTGGGCGCGGTGGCGCGCAAGCGCGCGGAGCATCTGGGGGCCGCGCTCGACCGGTCGGCCGTCCTGCTGCCGCCGCCGCTCGAGCGCGAGGTCGCCGCGCAGATCGAGGCGTGGCGCAGGACCGGCTCGGTGCGGCGGCTGTGGGCGCGCGATGGTTCGCTGTGGACCGGCAATGGCGAGGAATCCTGGCTCGACTGGCTCGACAGCGCGGCGGTAGAGGCGGGCCGTCTCGACGCGCTCACGCGCTTTGCCGAAGGCGTGCGGCGCGACGGCTTCACCCACGCGCTGCTCTTGGGCATGGGCGGATCGAGTCTCGGCCCGGCAGTCATCGCCGCGACCTTCGGGCGCCAGCCCGGGTGGCCCGAGCTTCTCGTCCTCGACTCGACCGATCCAGCCCAGATCCGCAGCGTCGAGCGGCGCATCGATCCTGCCCATACGTTGTTCATTGTCGCGAGCAAGTCGGGCACCACGCTCGAGCCGGACATCCTCATGGAGTATTTCCTGGCGCGGGCCGCGGCTTCGGTGGGCGCCGATGCGGCCGGCGCGCGCTTCGTCGCCATCACCGATCCCGGCTCCAAGCTGCAGGAGACGGCGGAGCGCCATTCCTTCCGCCATGTCTTTCTCGGCACGCCCGGCATCGGCGGGCGCTATTCCGTGCTGTCGCCGTTCGGCCTCGTCCCAGCCGCGATCATGGGGCTCGATGTCGGCCGGTTGCTGGCGGCGGCGAGCCGCATGGTGCATTCGTGCGATGCGAGCGTGCCGCCGGCCGACAATCCCGGCGCTGGGCTCGGCATCATTCTCGGTGAGGCGGCCAAGGCCAAGCGCGACAAGGTGACGATCCTGACCTCGCCGAGCCTTGCGGATTTCGGCGCCTGGCTCGAGCAGCTCCTGGCGGAATCGACGGGCAAGCACGGCCACGGCATCGTGCCGGTCGACGGCGAGCCGCTCGGGCCGCCGGCGGTCTATGGCAAGGACCGGCTCTTCGTGGCGATGAGTCTGGCCGGGGAGGACGAGGCGGCGTCGCAAGCGCGTACGAGCGAGCTCGCGGCCGCCGGTCACCCGGTCGTGCACATCGCCGTCCAAGATCGCTATCACCTCGGCCAGGAATTCTTCCGGTGGGAGATGGCGACGTCGGTCGCGGGCTCCGTTCTGGGCATCGATCCCTTCGATCAGCCCGATGTCGAGGCGAGCAAGGCCAAGACGCGCGAGTTCACCTCTGCCTTCGAGAAGACCGGCGCGCTGCCGCGCGAATCGGCGGTGCTTGAGGAAGACGGCATTGCGCTCTTCGCCGATGCGCATAATGCCGACACGCTCGCCCATTCCGCGCGGCAGGCCTCGCTCGCCGGCTGGCTCGGGGCGCATTTCGCGCGCCTGCGCGCCGGCGATTATGCGGCGCTTCTGGCCTATATCGAGCGCAATCCGCGCCATATCGAGGCGTTGCAGCAGATCCGCTTGCTGATCCGCGATCGCAAGCGGGTCGCGACCTGCGTCGGCTTCGGGCCCCGCTTCCTGCATTCGACCGGCCAAGTCTACAAGGGCGGCCCCAATACCGGTGTCTTCCTGCAGATCACCGGCGCGGACGCCGAAGACCTGCCGGTGCCCGGGCGGAGATACGGCTTCGGCGTCGTCAAGGCGGCGCAGGCGCGCGGCGACTTCGCGGTGCTGGCCGAACGCGGCCGGCGCGTGCTTCGCGTCCATCTTGGCAGCGATGTGGAGGCCGGGCTTGCCACGCTGACGGCGGCGATCCGCCGCGCTTTCGCTTGAAGGATGGAGGGGCCAATGCCGCCCGATCTTGCGCGCCGACCGCCGCTGCAAGCCAACTCACTGGCGCCGGCTGCCGCGCAAGCGCGGCCTGCGCCCTCGTGCATCATCGTGATCTTCGGCGCCTCGGGCGACCTGACGCGGCGGCTGCTCGTTCCCTCGCTCTGCCATCTGCGCCGCGGCGGCCTGCTGTCGGAGCGCTTTGCCCTCCTCGGCGTGGCGCGCGCGGCGCTGGCGGATGATGATTTCCGCCGCACGCTCGACGGCAACGTCGCCCGGCTTGGCGCCGACACGCGCGCGGCCGAGCGTGCGTGGCTCATGGCGCGGAGCCACTATCTTTCCGGCGATCTCGGCGATCCCCGCACCTATGTGCGGCTGGCGCAGCGTCTGGAAGAGCTTGCCGCCCAGCACGGCACCGACGCCAACGTGCTCTTCCACCTCGCCATCCCCGCGAGCGGCTTCGTGACGGTGGCGAGGAATCTCGCCGCCGCGGGGCTTCTCACCGAAAGCGAGGGGCGCTGGCGCCGTGTCCTCATCGAGAAGCCCTTCGGCAGCAACCTCGTCACCGCCCAGGCGCTCAACCGGGCGCTTCTGGACGTCATGGCGGAACCGCAGATCTATCGCATGGATCATTATCTCGGCAAGGAGACGGTGCAGAACATCCTGGTGTTCCGCTTTGCCAACGGCCTCTTCGAGCCGCTGTGGAACCGCGACCATATCGACCATGTGCAGATCACGGTGGCCGAGACCTTGGGGGTCGAGCGGCGCGGCGCCTTCTACGATGAGACCGGCGCGCTGCGCGACATGGTGCCCAGCCATCTCATGCAGCTCCTGACGCTGACGGCGATGGAGCCGCCGAGCTGCTTCGGCGCCGATGCCGTGCAAAGCGAGAAGGCGAAAGTGCTGCAGGCGCTCCATCCCTTCAGCGCGGCCGATGCGGCGGCAAACGTCGTGCGCGGCCAATATCGCGCCGGCATGGTGAAGGGTGAACACCTCGATGCCTATCGCGACGCGCCCAACGTGTCGCCGCGCTCGACGACCGAGACCTATGTCGCGCTCAAGCTGATGATCGACAACTGGCGCTGGGCGGGCGTGCCGTTCTATATGCGCACCGGCAAGGCGCTGGCGTGCCGGCGCAGCGAGGTGGTGATCGAGTTCAAGCCGGCGCCGTTCGCGCTCTTTCGTGACACGCCGGTGGAGCGGCTGATGCCCAACGACATGATCCTCAAGCTTCAGCCCGACGAGGGCGTGGTGCTGCGTTTCAACGCCAAGGTGCCGGGGCCGATTGTGCGCGAAGGCGGCGTGGAGATGCGCTTCGACTACAAGGATTATTTCGACGCCGAGCCGAGCACCGGCTACGAGACGCTGATCTACGACGCGATGATCGGCGATGGCATGCTGTTCCAGCGCGCCGACAATATCGAGGGCGGCTGGCACGCGGTGCAGCCGGTGCTCGATGAATGGGCGCGCGACGGCGGACGCGGCCTCGCCTTCTATGATGCCGGCAGCGCCGGCCCGGCCGATGCCGACGCCCTCATCGGGCGCGACGGCCGGCGCTGGCGCTCGCTCGCCGCGCCATGATGGACGACGCGCGCGATGCCATGAAGCGGGCGGCGGCGGAGCGTGCCGCCGCCGAAGCCAGGGACGGGATGATCCTCGGTCTGGGCAGCGGCTCGACCGCCGCCTTCGCCGTTGCCGCGATCGCCGCCCGCGTCGCCGCCGGTCTGCGCGTCGTCGGCATTCCGACTTCGGACCAGACCGCCGCGCTGGCGCGGCGCCTCGGCGTGCCGCTCACGGATTTTGCCGCGCATGGCCAGATCGATCTCACCATCGATGGCGCCGACCAGGTCGAGCGTGGCACGTTCAATCTCATCAAGGGAGGGGGCGGGGCGCTGCTGCGCGAGAAGATCGTCGCGTCCGCAAGCCGGCGCATGATCGTCATCGTCGACGAGACGAAGCTCGTCGACCGGCTCGGCGCGCGCACGCCGCTCCCGGTCGAGATCGTGCCGTTCGGCTTCGAGGTGACGCTGGCGCGGCTGGCCGCGCTGGGCAGCGCTGCGGTGCTGCGGCGAGCGGACGCGGATGCCTTCATCTCTGCAGGCGGCAACTACATCGCCGATTGCCGGTTTGCCGCCATCGCCGATGCGGCAGCACTTCAGGCGCAGATCGACGCCATTGTCGGCGTGGTCGAAAGCGGGCTTTTCGTGGGGCTCGCCTCCACGGTCTTCGTGGGACGGCCGGGCGGTGGTGTGGAGGTGCTCGCGCGCTAGACAAGGGCGCGGCGGCGAAAGAGATTGTTGCATGTACAACGACCTGGCCCACATCCCGTAAATCTCTCGTAAATCTTGTCGATGATAGTATTTCGGCACGAGGCCATCGTGCTCGAAATCCGCACAAAGTCGCTGCAACGTCTCTATCATGATTGGGAAATCCGTCGCCGCGGCCGCCCGTTTCCCGCGCGCGCGCGATTTCGACGTGCTGGATCTCGGCTATATCGTCGGCTATCTCTCGCTGCTCGACGTGAATTACGATCCGCTGCGTTTCCGCTTCCGACTGCATGCCAGCCGCGTGACCGAGCGCGTCGGCTACGAGATGACGGCCAAGGACCTGGACGAGCTTCCCGCGCGCGACACCCGCGCCATGGTGCGTCGGCACTTTGTCGATGTGATCGAGCAGCGTGCACCGATCGTCCAGATCCGCGAGCGCCAGATCGTCGATGAGCGCATACTGTCGTGTGAGGTCCTGGCCCTGCCGCTCGCGCATGATGGCACGACCATCGACATGATGATGGCCGGCGTGGTCTGGCTCTGAGGGCCGCCGCCGGCGTTGCGCAGTCTGCGCCGATCCGGCAACATCGCCCCGCCGCCCCCGAAGGCGCGGTGATGAGGAGAGGTTTCCGTGCCGGTTCAATCCCGCGTTGCCCTCGTTACGGGCGCTTCCACCGGCATCGGCCGGGCCGAGGCCGTCGCGCTCGCCAAGGCCGGCTATGACGTCGCGATCAATTACAGCCGCAGCGAGGCCGAGGCGAAGAAAACCGCCGCGGAGTGCGCGCGCGCCGGCGCCGAGACCCTGCTCACGCCCTGCGACGTCGCCGACGAAGCGAGCGTCGTCGCCATGATCGCGGCGATCACGCAGCGCTTCGGCCGGCTCGACGTGCTGTGCAACAATGCCGGCACCAGCGTCACCGCGCTCGCGCGCGATTTCGAGAAGGTGACGGCGGAGGAATGGGACCGCGTCTTCGCCGTCAACGTGCGCGGCGTGTTCCTGGTCACCAAGCACGCGGCGCCGCTGTTGCGCCAATCCGACGACGGCCAACATCGTCAACACCAACAGCATCGTCGGCGCGCGGCCGGGGCCGCAGCCGCTGCCCTATTCCGCGAGCAAGGGCGCGCTCTGGACCATGACCAAGGCGCTCGCCGGCGCGCTCGGGCCGGACGGCATCCGCGTCAACGGCGTCGCCCCCG
Organism: uncultured Alphaproteobacteria bacterium; assembly: GCA_963832575.1. Taxonomy (GTDB): domain Bacteria; phylum Pseudomonadota; class Alphaproteobacteria; order ATCC43930; family CGMCC-115725; genus DATJLY01. The sequence goes on along the minus strand of CAWHUT010000002.1, from coordinate 472,917 downwards.
GCTGGATGGAAGGCGAGTGGATGGAGCGCATGCTCGGCGACAACTACGCCAAGCTGATGGACCGCCGCGCCAAACAGACGCCGCTCAAGCGCAACGTCACGGCCGATGACGTGGCCGCGGCCGTGATGAGCCTCATTCAGGGCAGCACGGGCGTCAGCGGCGTCATCCTCACCGTCGACGGCGGCTTTGCCGCGGTGACGTGACGGCTCAGGCCGCTTTCAGCAGCGGGTTGTCCTCGCGCTCGAGGATCTTGCGCACCGCCGGCCGCTGCAGCATCCGGTCCTTCCACGCCGTGTAGTTCTTGAGCTCCTTCATCGGCAGCTCGGCGCGCGTGCCCCAGGTATAGAACACCATGGCGTAAGGGTCGCAGGTCGTGAACTGCGCGCCCATCACCCACGCTTCGCCCCGAGCATCTGGTCGAGCTCGCTGATATTGGCCCAGCCTCCTTCTTGCCGGCCTCCTTGATGCCCGGCTGGGCGGCCTTGTCCGCGCTGAACCGGTCGGGCGGCAGATACGCGTGAAGCTCGGTGCAGCGTGTTGGACAGCCAGGTCATGACCGACAGCCAGCGCGCTTCCTCGAGCGGATCCTGCGGCTGCAAATTGGCGTTGGGGATAGCGCCTGGCGACATAGGCCATGATCGCCGCGTTCTCCAGCAGGATCACGTGCCGTCGATGGCGAGCGCCGGCACCTTGCCGCGCGGATTGACCTTGCGATAGGCATCCGCGCTCTGATGCTCGCCTTTGAAGACCATGACCGGCTTTGCGGTGTACTCGGCGCCGGCTTCCTCGAGCGTGATGTGGGACCCGAGCGAGCATAGTCCGGGGCAATAATAGAGCGTCAAAATGGCGGCCCCTCCCTAGGCGTTCGGGGCGCGCGAACGGTCACTCCGCCGGCTCCGTTCGCGATTTGCAATTCGCCGCAGGTCCCAGCCGCGCGGCGCCTGCACAGCCGGGATCGGCTCGTTAAGAGAACGGTCGGTTCAGCGATCGTCCCAGCGCAATTCCGCCGACGAGGATGCCGACGATCGCGGCGGCGATCCCGGCTCCCATGATGCGCGGGCTCCCCGTCGAAAGGTTGAGCGCGATGACGGCGCCGCCGGCGCCGGCGAGCGCGATGCAGAAGCTGATGAAAATTCCGCGCAGATAGTCCATTCGTTCCCCCAATGACGAAACGGTGGCCGACTGACGCGTACCGGCCCGGGCGCTCGCGCCCAGGCTCGCTTGAGCCTCAGCGCCGCGTCTTGCGTCCGCGCTTGCGCGCGGCGGCGACCGGTCGGCGCGCCTTCGCTTTCGCTTTCGCTTTCACCGGCGCCTTCGCTTTTCGGCGCGGCGCGGCGGCGGTGTTCGCCCGGCGCTTCGCCGCCTGCTTTGCCGGTCGGCCGCGCTTGGCAGCAGCGGCGGGCTTGGCGGCGGCCCGGGCGCGTCCCTTCTTGGTCGGCGCCGCCTTGCGCTTGGGCGCGGCGCGGCGCCGCTCGGGCACGGCGGAAGGCGTGGTGCGCGCGGCATAGATGCTGCGCACGACCGCATCGCCACTCGTCTCGTCGCCCACCACGGCGCCGCTGCGCGGCTCGGTGAGATGTCGGATGAACGCGCTCTTGAGCGAAGCGGCGCCGGCATCGTCGCTTTGGATGCCGCCGCCGGCCGTGGACTCCGCGCCAACCGTGGCGCGGGCGAGGAAAGCGCCGCGGATCGCGCCCTGCTCCAGCGGGGGCGGTGTCAGCGGCTCCGCCGCCGGTTCCGTCTCCTTGGTCTCTTCCGGCACGTCGTCCATGTTGTCGCCTCCAAGTCTTCTTCTGCGCGAATGTCTATCGTGTTGCAGCGCCGCTTCCAAGGGGGATCGCATAAAATCTTGCCGCGCCTGCGGCGGCGGGCGACAGTTGACGGCGAACGGCGGAACCAGGAAAAGCGTCCCGATGCCTAGCCCGATCCTCATGCCAGCGGCACTTTCGCTGCGCCCGCTTGTGCCCGAGGACTGGTCGGGTACGCAGGCGGTTGAGGATTTCATGATCCCCGCCGACGATCCGGGCATCGCGCTCTATCTGCGCAACAAGCATCGCACCGATGCGCCCGTGCGCGCGGACAAGATCCTGCTCTACGTCCACGGCACCTCGCAGGCAGCCGAAGCGACCTTCGATCTCGCGCTCGAGGGCGTGTCCTGGATGGATTATCTCGCGGGCCACGGCTGGGACGTGTGGCTCGTCGATCTCAGGGGCTATGGCCGCTCGACCCGCCCGCCGGAGATGAGCGCGCCGGCCGAGGCCCATCCGCCGGTGGTCACGACCGACGTGGCGCTCAGGGATTTCGGCGCGGCCGTCACGTTCATCCGCACACGCCGGAATGTCGCGGCGATCAGCCTCATGGGCTGGTCGTGGGGGACGGTGATCGTCGGCGCCTATGCCGCGCGCAACGGCGCCGAGGTCAGGCGTCTGGTGCTCAATGCGCCGGCCTGGCTGCGCCCGGCGCCGACCGCCCCCTTGGCGCCGCTCGGCGCCTATCAGACCTGGACCGTGGAGCAGGCGCGCGCCAACCTCCAGACCGGCGCGCCCGCGCAAAAGCGCAAGGGCCTCATGCAAGATGCCTGGTTTGCGGCGTGGAAGGCGGCGGCACTGGCGACCGATCCTGAGGGTGCACGCCGCAATCCGCCGGTGGTGCGCAGCCCCAACGGCGCGCCTGCCGACAGCCGCGCCTATTGGCAGGCGGGCCGGCCCTATTACGATCCCGGCCTCATCACCGCGCCGACGCTGGTGGTGCATGGCGAATGGGACGGGCTCCTGCCGCTGGGGATGGCGGAGGCCGTGTTCGCGCGGCTTTCGCGTGCGCCCTCAAAGCGCCTTGTCGAGATCGGCGAGGGCACCCATCTCCTCATGCTCGAGCGCAACCGGATGCAGCTCTTTCACGAGGTGCAGCTCTTCCTCGACGAACCCGGCTGAGCGCTCTTATGGCGGCGGGGCGCTTCCGGGCGGGACCCCACCGGCGGTGCGGGCGCTGCGGGCGCGGGTGGGATAGAGGTCGGCGACCAGGCTTGCGGCCGCGCTGGAGAAGGTGAGCTGCGGGTGGACGTGGCAATAATAGTCGAGCCAGCGCAGCGATCCCTCGAACCCGGTCGCGCCCTCGATGTCATAGACATCGGCGGTCCAGCGGTCGAAGCCGCTGAGATACCCGGCAAGCCAGGCAGCAAACGGGCCATCGCGGTGACTGTCGCGGGCGAGGCTGTAGGAGGCGCAAAGCTCGTTGCCGACGCCGCGCACGAAATAATTGCCCGCTCCGTCGAGCGCCCGCGCCGGCAGCGCCGCGGCAAGAAGGATAAGGACGGCCGCGATCCACTGCTTGACCATGGGAGGGCGCTCCGAAGGGGGACGCCCTCATAAACGGCTGGGCGCGCCGCTCGTCACGCCATCGCCGATGGCACGCCGGCGCGGACTTTCCCCGTCAGGCCTGCGGCGCGAAGCCGAAGGTGCGCTCGAACCGCTTGGCGTAGACCGGCCACACCTCGGGATTCAGCAGCCGCGGCGGCCGCTTGCCGTCGAGGATGTCGAGGATCTGCTCCGCCGCGATGACCGCGAGGTTGCGCCGCGCCTGTTGCGTCGCGCCGGCGACGTGGGGGCTGACGATGACGTTGTCGAACTTGAGAAGCGGATTGTCGAGCGGCGGCGGCTCCTTCGCCCAGACATCGAGCCCGGCGCCGGCGATCTGCTTCTGCGCCAGCGCCTCAGCCAGCGCCGCCTCGTCATGGATATGGCCGCGCGCGGTGGTGATGAAGTAGGCGTGCGGCTGCATCAGCGCGTATTGTTGCGCGCCGATCATGCCGCGCGTCTCGGCTGTCAGGGGACAGTTGACGGAGACGAAATCGGCGCGGGCGAGCAGCTCCTCGAGCGCCACCTTCTCGCCGCCGCGCGCTGCGATCTCGGCGGCGGTAAGATAGGGGTCGTAGGCCAGGACGCGCATGGCGAAGAGGCCGCGGCAGAGCTCGGCGATGCGGCTTCCCGACATTGCCGAGGCCGATGATGCCGATGGTCTTGCCGTAGACGTCCTCGCCCATGAAGAGCTTGCGGTCCATGTCGGCCTGCGCGCCGCATGACGCGGTCGGTCTCGCCGAGGCGCTTGGAGAGCGCGATCATCATCGCGAGAGCACATGCTCGGCGACGGCCTCGCGGTTGCCGCCCGATTGGTTGACCGCGAGGATGCCGGCCTCGGTGCAGGACTTGACGTCGACTGTGTCGTAGCCGGCGCCGGTCGTGGAGACGACGAGCAGCTCCGGCGCCTTGGCGAAGAGCGCGGGTTGGCGTGATATTTCGCGATCGAGCTCGTCGCGCGCCGAGCTGATCGAGAAGACATGCGCCGCGGCAAGGACCGGCGCCGCCTCGTCGTCGGGCGTGAAGTTCTCGAGCTTGTCGAGGGTGATGGTCGGCCGCCGCGCCAGGATCTCGGCGAACACCGGATGGAAGAACCGCTTCACATAGAAGACGCGGGTCGTGTTGACGGGCATCGCGGCATCGCTCCCTGTTGCGCCCGTGGTTATAGCGCAACCACAGCGCGCGAACGAGCCTGCGGGCGGGCGATGCGACAGCGTTGTCGCGAGTGCCGGAATGGTCCATTCTCGCGCGGTGTTCCACGCATCCATGGATGCGAATGAAGGGGAGGGGAGAATGGCAAAGCCCGGTCGAGGCCCATCAACGGCGACGCGGCGCGAGGTTCTGGTCGGCGGCGCGGCCGCGCTCGCCACCGGCCTTGCGGCGCCGCCGATCCTGGCGCAAACGCGCGCGCCGCTCAAAATCGGCGTGCTCAACACGTTCAGTGGCCCGTCGGCCTCGACCGGCGACTGGAACTGGTCGGGGATGAACATCTATCTCGACAGCGTCAAGGGGATGCTCGCGGGCCGCAAGGTCGAGCTGATCAAGGAGGACGATCAGTTCAGCCCGCAGATCGGCCTGGAGAAGATGCGGAAATTCGTCGAGAGCGACAAGGTCGACCTCGTCGTCGGCATCCAGGGCAGCAACATCGCGCTCGCCGTCTTGAACTACGTCAAGCAGAGCAAGGCGTTCGTGCTGGTTTCCGGCGCCGGGACCGACGCTCTTACCTGGCAGCGCGTCCCCTACCTGTTCCGCTCGTCCATCTCTTCGTGGCAGCTCTGCCACCCCTTCGCGGAATGGATCTACGACAATATCGCCAAGGAAATGGTGGTGATGAGCGAGGATTATGCCGGCGGCCACGATGTCGCCGCGGAGATCACCGCGCCCTACATCGCCAAGGGCGGCAAGATCGTGAAGGAGATCTACGTTCCCATCACCGTCACCGACTACAGCCCCTATCTCACCGTGGTGCGGTCGTTCAACCCCAAGGTCGTCTATGATTTTTCCACCGGCGGCACGCACGCCGTGCGGCTCGTGCAGCAATGGGCGGATGCCGGCATCAACGCCAAGCTCACCGGGTTTGCCGGGCTCGCCGATGCAACGACGGTCGAGGCGCAGGGCAAGGCGGCGTTGGGCGTCATCACCTCGACGGTCTATTCGGACATGCTGGACACGCCCGTCAACCAAACGTTCGTCGCGGCTTACCGCGACAAAGTGAAGCAATATCCCAATCTCTTTTCCGATTACGGCTACGTCTCGATGCAGGTCATCGATGAGACCTTGAAGGCGACCGACGGCAACGCCGCCGACAAGGACAAGCTCGCCGCAGCGATGGCGAATGTGCATTTCGACGCGCCGCGCGGGCCGTTCCGCTTCGACCCGGTGACGCACAATCCGATCCAGAACGTCTATATCTGCGAGGAGCAGCAGAAGGGCGACCGCATCGTGACGGCGGTAATCGGCACCCTCAAGGACGTGCAGGCGCCGCCGACGAAGCCGGCCTGACCGGCTCGTCGGCGCGGCCGACCAGGTCGATGTGATAGCCGGCGATGCGGCGGTAGGTATCGAAGATCTGGCGCAGCTCGCCGGGGCTCACGACATCTTCCAGGCGCTCGAAGCGCTTGCCGCCGGTGCGCTTTTCCACCGTGTCGACGATGAGGTTGGGCGGCGCGGTGCGGTTCTGCTCGACGACGCGGCTGGTGGGGCTGAGCCGCGCATCCTCATACTCCCGGAGGGCGGCCACCGGATCGGCGGCGTCCGTCAGGCTGCGCGCCAGCGTCGTTGCGTCGATGATCGCCTGCGCGCCGCCATTGCCGCCGCGGGGATACATGGGATGCGCCGCATCGCCCAGCAGCGTCACCCGGCCGAAGCTCCAACGCGCGACCGGGTCGCGGTCGACCATCGGATAGGAGAAGATGAAATCCGCCTCGCGAATGAGCGCGGCGGCGTCGAGCCAGTCGAAATTCCAGTCCTGATAGAGCGGATAGAAATCCTCGAGCCGCCCCGGCGCGCTCCAGTCCATCGGCGCGCGCGTGTCGGTCTTCACCTCCGCCACCCAGTTGACGAGCTGGTTGCCGGCGCCGTCGATATTGGCGCGGATGGGATAGACGATGAGGGTGGTGTCGGTGGCGCCGATGCGGGCGATGCTGGCGCCAGTGAGGAAGGGTCCGCGTCGCGTCACGCCGCGCCACAGGTTGATGCCGTGAAAGACGGGCGGCCCTTCGTCGGGATACATCCCGGCCCGCACGCGCGAATGAATGCCGTCGCAGCCGATCACCACGTCGCCGCGCTCCGACGCTACCGCGCGGCCGGCGGCATCGGTGAGATGCACGGTGACGCCGGCATCATCCTGCTCGACTGCGAAGCACGGCCGGCCGAGGCGAAGCACGTCGCCGCCCAGCCGCGCCACTACCGCATCGCGCAGCACCTGGTGCAGATCGGCGCGGTGGATCGAGAAATGCGGCCACTTGTAGCCCGCCGCAAGGCCCCACTTCTCGCGATAGACGAGCTGGCCGTTGCGGGTGAAGAAGGCGTAGTCCGCCGGCTGCAGCGCCACCCGCGCGAGCGCGTCTTGCAGGCCGAGGCCTGACAGCTCGCGCACCGCATGCGGCATGAGATTGATGCCGACGCCCAGCGGCTTCCATTCGGGCGCTGCCTCCAGGATGCGGATGCGCGTGTGGCCGTGGCCTTGCAGCGCCAGCGCCAGCGTGAGGCCGCCGATGCCGCCGCCAACGATGATGATGTCGGGACTCATGCGCCGCCCGCGAGCGCGCGCGTGATCTCGGCGATGAGCGGCTCGATCTCGTATTTCTGATAGAGCGTCGCGCCGATGCGCGTGGCGTCGCCCGCGTAGTAGCGCTCGTACTGCAGCGAGCGCTGTCCGAACGCGCTTCCGGTCGCATCCCAGGCGAGCTTGAAGAGACGGATCTTGTCCTGCGCCGTGACCCCCGCACCGCGATAATAGCGCTCGATGTCGGGGCCGATGGCGGAGCGGAGATCCGCCTCGGTCGGGCTCACCAGCAGGCTGCCGGCGCCGATGAGCTGGGTCACCTGGACGATGCGCTCGTAGAAGCGCGGGAGGTGATAGCGCAGCGACTGGAGCGGCGCCCAGGCCGGCCGGACGGTGCCATGGCCGGTCGGCTCGGCCTTTTCCTCGGCCAGCACGATCGCGCCCTCGATCAGCGGCAGATAGCCCAGGATCTCGCCCAACTGCTCCTGTACCTGGAGATAGGCGTCGGTCTTCACCGTGCGCGCCATCGCCACCGCCAGCGCGGCGATGAAGCGGCACTTGGCAAGGCCGCGGATCGCGGTCTGGTGCGCGGTGTGGTTCTGGATGTTGGCCTGGGGAAAGAGGCGGTTCGCCATGCCGACGTCGCCGTGCAGGAAGACCCGCTCCCACGGGATCAGCACATCGTCGAAAACGGCGACCGCGTCGGGCTCCTCGAAGCGAGCGCTGACGGGATGATCCCACGGGTTGGCGTCGCCGCGATCGAACGGCTCGCGGCAGATGAACTTGAGGCCGGGCGCATCGCAGGGGATGGCGAAGGCCAGGGCATAGCGTTCCTCGCCCGGCCGCAGCATGCCCGGCAGCGGATAGACCAGAAGTTCGTCCGCCGTCGGCCCGTGCGTCGCCAGCATCTTGGCGCCGCGGACGACGATCCCGTCGCGCCGCTCTTCGACGACGCCCAGATAGGCGAAGGGATCGTGCTGCTCCGACACCGGCTTCGAGCGGTCGACCTGCGGATTGACGATGGCATGGGTGAGGAAGAGATCGCCGTCGCGGGCGCGGCGGTAATAGGCGTCGACATTGGCCGCAAAGGCCGCATTGCCGGCGGCGAAGAAGTCGGAGGATTCGACCCACGCCATCAACACGGTGTTGAGATAGTCGGGCGACCGTCCGACCATGCCGAATGTCGCATCGGCCCAGGAGGCCGTGACGCCGCGGCGGCGAACGAGGTCATCGCGCGAGCGCGGCGCCAGGAACGACAGGCCCGCCCGCGAGCCGTCGTCCAGCGCATAGGTCATGGTCTCGGCCCGCTCGGGCGCGCATTGGAGATCGTAGAGCCCGGCAATCGCCGCGATGGGACGGCGGAAGACGGGATCGGCGGTGACATCCGTCACCTTGCGGCCGTCGACCCACACCTCGCGCGGATGCGCGGCAAGCCCCGCGATGTAATCCTTGCCGCTGCGCACGCCCATTCGCGAACTCCTTTGAAAATGCGGAGCGCACTTTAAAGCCTTCGCCGCGACATTGCACGCAAGGCCGCAGCCGCTATGCTCGCTGCGGGAGGATTTGCGATGCTGAAACTGCCGGACCACGGACGCTATGACTATTCCGCGATCGACACGCGCCGCCCCTATGATTGGCCGGGCGGCAAGCGGCTCGCCTTCTATGTCGCGATCAACATCGAGCATTTCGCCTTCCGCGCCGGCCGCGGCGCCGATCCCACCAACCGCGGCGGCCCGCAGACGACGCGCAACTATGCCTGGCGCGACTATGGCGTCCGCGTCGGCGTGTTCCGCCTCTTCCGCCTGCTCGATCAGCTTCGCCTGCCGGCGACGATCCTGCTGAACAGCCTCGTGTGCGAGCACTATCCCGCCATCATCGAACGCATCAAGGCGCGCGGCGACGATGTCGTGGGCCACGGCCGCAGCAATGCCGAAGAGCTGGGGGGCATGTGGGAGCATGACGAGGCCCGCGTCATCGCGGAGACGACCGAGACGATCGCGCGCCACATCGGCGTCAGGCCCACCGGCTGGATGGGACCGGGTGCCGCGGAGAACGCCGCCACGCCCGATCTTCTCAAGGAGGCCGGCTACACCCACAATCTCGACTGGCCCGTGGACGATCAGCCGATCTGGATGCGCACGCGGTCGGGGCCGCTCCTGTCGGTGCCCTATCCCATGGAATTGAACGACATGGGCACCAACGTCAACCGCGACCACACCGGCCGCGAGTTCGCCGACATGATCGTCGACCAGTTCGACGAACTGGTCGAGCAGTCGGCCGAGCAGCCGCTCGTCATGGCGGTGTCGCTGCACGGCTTCATCGTGGGGCAGCCGTTCCGCCTGCGGCCCTTGCGCCAGGCGCTCACCCATTGCGTCGAGCACAAGCTCAAGGACCGGGTGTGGTACACCCGCGCCCTCGACATCGCGAACTACTGCGCGAGCCTGCCGCCGGGCATCATTCCGGGCGGGTGAGGCTCAGAGCCTGAGGATGCGCTCCGCATTGCCGTGCGCGATCTTCTCCTTGTCGGCGTCGGCGAAGGGCAGGTGGTGGAGGAACTCCACCCCGCGCTTGTTCGATTCGTAGGGCCAGTCGACCGAGAACATTACGTTGTCGATGCCGCACTCCATCACCGAGCACAGGAACGATGCGGTGGAGAAATTGCCGCTGCAGGTGATGACGAGATTCTCCGTCAGATACTGCCGCGGCGTCTTCTTGAGGCCGCGGGCCTTCATGTAGAAGCCGGCGTGATCGTCGAACCGGTTGAGCCAGAACGGCAGGCCCTCGCCGAGATGGCCGAGAATGATCTTGAGCTCGGGGAAGGCGTCGAACACGCCGGCGAAGACCAGGCGCAGGAAATGCGTGCACGTCTCCATGGCGAAGCCCCAGGCCGCCGTGCTCATGTCCTCGAAGCCCTCGAAATAGGCCTTCATCACCGCCGGATGCGGCTCGCGCGGATGGATGTAGATCGGCACGCCCAGCGCCTGCGCCGCCTCGAAGATGCCCCAGTATTTGCTTGTCGTCGAGGAAGCTGCCCTGGGTATGGCCGTTGATCATCGTGCCCTTGAAGCCGAGCCGCGTGACGCAGCGCTCGAGCTCCTTGACCGAAGCGGCGGGGTCGGCGGTCGGCAGCGCGGCAAAGCCGGCAAAGCGGGTGGGATGCGCCTTGACCGCCGCGTGCGATCCGGTCGTTGCAGTCGATGCGCCACGGGCACGGCGACATCGGCCGCCAGCGCCTGGGTTCCCGGCATGGTCAGCGACAGCACCTGCAGGTCGATGCCGCACGCGTCCATCGCCTTGAGGCGGGAGGCGCCGATGTCCAGGAGTTCGGCTGAAACATCGTGGCCCACGCGCCTCGTTGCGCGCTTGCAGACTCGCGTTGCGGCGGCGCGTGCGGAGTGCTCGCTGATAGAGCGGCGTGGCGATATGCTCCTCGAGCGCGATGATGCGCATGGCGTGGTCTCCTTGCGGCATGGGTCAGCGGCGGTCGAGCTCGGCGTGCAGGAACGGGACGAGGCGGCTCCACGCATCCTCCGATTGCTGCTCGCGATAGGAATTCTTGTTCACGAAATTCTGGAACGCGTGGCCGGCGCCGTCATAGACGCGGAAGTCGTGGCGGATGTTGAAGCGCTTGCAGCTCGGCCGAGATGCGCTCGACATCCTCGGGCGAGGGGTTCTTGTCCTCGCGGCCGAAAAACCCGATGAGCGGGCAGCTTATGTTTGTGCGCGAGCGTCGCTCGGCGCCGGCGCGGTGTCCTTGCGCGGCGCCAGGATGCTGCCGCCATAGAAGATGCCGGCGCATTTGAACGCCGCGTTCGTCGCCGCGCCGAGGAACGAGGTGCGCCCGCCCATGCAATGGCCGATGATGCCGATGCGGTCGGCGCGCGGCGATTTCTGGCTCTGCAGAATGCGACAGTGGCGTTGAGGTCGGCGACCGTCTCGACATCGTCGAGAAACTTGCGCGATTCGATCCGGTCCTCGTCGTCGGGCCGGCGGTGATAGAGATTGGGCGCGGCGGCGAGGAAGCCGTTCTTGGCAAGGCGCGTCGCAGACGCGGCGGGTGAACTCGTCCACCCCGTCGCGATGATGGGCGATCACCACCGCGGGATGGGGGCCCGCGCCGTCGGGCGCGGCGATGAAGATGCTCATGCGGCTGGTGCCGACGGAGACCGCGTTCTCGGTGGTCGTTGTCATGGCGTGGCTCCTCTCCGTGGGATGCCGGCATCATCTCGCCGCCCGCGTCCGGTCGCAATGTCCTTGTCAGGCAAGGCACCGGCTCAGGAGATCGAGCGCGGCGGCGGCGAAGGCGTCCATATTGGCGCGCCGGTCGGAGCTTCCGGTCTCGAGCGTCATGGCGCGCTCGCTCGCGCCGACCACGGCGAGGCAGCTATGCCCGGCCGCATCGCCATAGCGGTTGCCGGTCGGGCCCGCTCGCACCGGTCTCGGCGAGGCGCCCAGCTCGCACCCAGGCGCTGGCGCACCGTGCGCGCCAGCAGCAGCGCATAGGGCTCGGTCGAGGCGCGCATGCCCTGCGGCAGATCGCCGATGTCGAGGAGCCCCTTGCGCGAGTTGATGGTATAGACGACCGCGCCGCCGAGGAAATAGGCCGACGCGCCGGGCACGGCGAGAAGCGCCGCCGAAACGAGGCCCCCGGTCGATGATTCGGCGATCGGCGATGGTCTCGCCGCGCTCCTTGAGCCGCGCGCCGATGCGCTGTGCCTGCGCGATGAGCTGTGTCCATCGCTGCTCTCCTTGGCGGTGACGACGCGAGCATAGGCAAAAGCGGCGCGCGGGGACGTTCGTGTCCCGCGGCCGCGCGATTTGCCCTATAATCGCGGCCGGTTCGCGAGGAGGCGGCGTGGGGCAGTTCGGCATCGGCCAAGCGGTTCGCCGCAAGGAGGATGTGCGCTTCATCACCGGCGCCGGGCACTTTGCCGACGACGTCAACCGCGCCGGGACAGGCGCATGCGGTGTTCGTGCGCTCGCCCCATGCGCATGCGCGCGTTCGGCGCATCGACCGTGCGGCGGCGCGGCGCGCGCCGGGCGTGCTGGCGGTCTTCACCGCACGACGATGTCGCCGCAGCGAAGCTCGGCCGTCATCAAATGCGTCGTGCCGCTGAAGAACCGCGACGGCACGCCTATCCCAATCCGGGACGGCCGCTCCTCGCCGCAGGACCGCGTGCGCCATGTCGGCGAGGCGGTGGCGATGGTGGTGGCGGAGTCGCCGGCGCAGGCCAAGGACGCGGCCGAGCTGATCGAGGTCGATTACGAGCCGCTGGCCGCCGTCGGTCGACGCCGGCCGCGGCGGTGGCGCCGGGCGCGCCGCTGCTCTTCGACGAGGCGCCCGGCAATGTGGCGCTCGATTGGGCGCTCGGCGACGAGAAGGCGGTCGAGGCGGCGTTCGCGACGGCGGCGCGCATCGTCACGCTCGACCTCGCGATCAGCCGCGTCGTCGTCGACGCCGATCGAGCCGCGCAGCGTCGTCGGCGAGTACGACGCGGCATCCGGCCGCTTCACCGTTCATCTCGGCACGCAAGGCGTGTTCGCCGCGCGCGCATGCTGATCGCCAAGCGCCTCGCCGTGCCCGAGGACCAAGGTGCACGTGATCACCGCCGATGTCGGCGGCAGCTTCGGCATGAAGGGGTTCGATTTTCCCGAGCATGCGCTCGTTCCGTGGGCCGCAGCGCTGGTCGGCCGGCCGGTCAACTGGACCTGCGAGCGCCAGGAGGCGTTTCTCTCAGCGACACCCAGGGCCGCGAGCAGCAGGTCCATGCCGAGCTCGCGCTCGATGCGCGAGGCGCGCTTTCTCGCCATCCGCGCCGAGACCTTCGCCAATATCGGCGCCTATCTTTCGTATTTCTCGCTGCTCATCCCGACCGTCGCGGGATTCCGCCTGCTCACCGGCGCCTACCGCATTCCCGCGGCCTATGTGCATGTGCGCGCGGTTTATACCAACACCGTCTGGGTCGACGCCTATCGCGGCGCCGGCCGGCCCGAGACGCGCCTATATCCTCGAGCGCCTGGTCGATACGGCGGCGCGCGAGACCGGGCTTTCGCCGCGACGAGATCCGCCGCCGCAATTTCGTGCCGCCTGCGGCGATGCCCTACAAGACGCCGATGATCGTCACCTACGACAGCGGCGATTTCCGCGCCAATCTCGAAACGGCGCTTCAGACTGCCGACTGGGCCGGCTTCGCCGGCGCGGCGCGCGGCGGCGCGGCTCCGCGGGCAGGCCGGCGCGGCATCGGCATCGCCTATTACATGGAGGTGACGGCCAACATGCCGCAGGAGCGGGCCGATATCCGCTTCCTAGCCGGATGGGCGCATGTTCATGGGGGTCGGCACCGGTCCCTCGGGCCAGGGCCACGAGACGGCGTTCGCGCAGATTCTCGAGGACCGGCTCGGCGTGCCCTTCGATGCCGTCGATTTCCGCTATCGGCGATACCGATCGCGCTGACGCCAGGGCGGCGGCACCGGCGGCGCCAAGTCGCTGATGCTCGCCGGCACCGCGCTGGTCGATGCGGCGGAGAAGATCATCGCCAAGGGCCAGCGTCTCGCCGGCCATTTCCTCGAAGTCTCCGAGCAGGACATCGAGTTCCGCGACGGCGCGCTTCACCGTCGCCGGCACCGACCGCTCCATCGCCATCATCGAGCTCGCGCGCCGCGCGCGCGAGGCGGCAAGGCCTGCCGGACGCGCTGCCGGGCACCCTCGACACGGTCGGCACGAGCACCGCCGACAAGAACACGTTCCCCAACGGCTGCCACGTCTGCGAGCTCGAGATCGATCCCGAGACCGGCGCCACGTCCATGTGGCGCTATACCGTCGCCGACGATTTCGGCCGCATCGTCAATCCGATGATCGTCGCAGGGCCAGATCCATGGCGGCGTCGTCCAGGGCGTCGGGCAGGCGCTGATGGAGGAGGCGGCGCTATGACCCCGCGAGCGGCCAGCTCCTGGCCGGCTCGCTCATGGACTACGCGATGCCGCGCGCCGGCGACGTGCCGGACATCGCGGTCATCGTTCAACGAGGTGCCGTGCACGACCAACGTGCTCGGCATCAAGGGCGCGGGCGAGGCGGGTTCGGTCGGCTCGCTCGCGGCGGTGATGAATGCGGTGCTCGACGCGCTGGCGCCCCTGGGCGTGCGCCGTCTCGACATGCCGGCGTCGCCGCAGCGCGTCTGGGCGGCGATCGCGCAGGCCGGCGCCGTCCGGCCAGGCGCCCCGTGACGATCGCATCTTCACATCGGCCGTAATTCCTGCCACCCTTCCTCAGGCCGCGGCGCGAAAGGGTCGGCGGATGAGGGACCTCAGGAAAGAGCGTGAAGACGAGGATGTCCGCTTCACCACCAGCCTCGCCGGGACTGGCGCGTGGCACTTTTCCTGGCGGTGGTCGGGCTCTATCTCCTGGAAGCGCTGGCGGCGGAATCGCGGCTGGAGGACTGCCTTTTCCAGGGCCGGATGAATTGCGAGCCGATCGACGAGACCGCGTCTCGGCAGGACTGATCGCGGGCCGGTGCAATACCGGCGCGGCAACCGCAATATTGAGAAAATTTAATGGTGGTGTAGGCGGCGTGTAAGTCGCCGGGACCTATGTTCTTGCGCAGTGCGGCGGCGCTTCTTCGAGGTGCGCGACCGCGTAAATCTCTTCGGAAAGGTCCTCCCGACGATGTCGCAATCTCGCGATGAGTTCCTGGCACCGCGCGCGGCTTGCAGCGCTCGCGGCCGGGGTTGGCTTGTGCATTACGGCGTGCGCCGATGGCCCTGGTGCAGGCCGCGCCGCCCGTGAGCGCGCCGCCGCCGCCGCGCGAAATCACGCCGCTCCCGAGCTTCGGGCCGCTCGTCAAGAAAGTGATGCCGGCCGTCGTCAACATCCAGGTGACGATGCGTGCGACGCCGGCTCTCCAACAGGAAGCGGGACGAACAGGACCAGGATCAGGCCGGCGCCCGACAACGACCAGCAAATGCCGCAACTTCCCGGCCTCGCCGTTCGACCAGTTCCTGCGCCGCTTCTTCCAACAGCAGCAGCAGGCCTGAGCGGCCTCCAGGGCAGCAGCGTCCGCAGAGCCGAGATGGCGCTGGGCTCGGGCTTCATCATCGATCCCAGCGGCTATATCGTCACCAACAACCACGTCGTCGAGAACGCCACGAAAGTGACGGTGGTGTTCCAGGACGGCAGCAAGCATCCGGCCAAGATCATCGGCCGCGATCCCAAGACCGACCTCGCGCTGCTCAAGATCGACGCGCCGCAGCCGCTGCCCTATGTCACCTGGGGCGACAGCAACGCCGCGCAGGTCGGCGACTGGGTGCTGGCGGTCGGCAACCCCTTCGGGCTGGGCGGCACGGTCAGCTCGGGCATCATCTCGGCGCGCGGCCGCGACATCCATGCCGGCCCCTATGACGACTTCCTGCAGATCGACGCCTCGATCAACCGCGGCAATTCCGGCGGCCCGACCTTCAATCTCGACGGCAAGGTGATCGGCATCAACACGGCGATCTATTCGCCCAACGGCGGCTCGGTCGGGATCGGCTTCGCCATCCCGTCGAGCCTGGCCAAGCCGGTGATCGATCAGCTGCGCGCGCACGGCAAGGTCGAGCGCGGCTGGCTCGGCGTGCAGATCCAGGGCGTGACGCCGGAGATCGCCAAGAGCCTCGGCCTGCCCAAGGCGGAAGGCGCGCTCGTCGCCGACGTGAACCCCGACGGCCCCGCCGCCAAGTCCGGCATCAAGCAGGGCGACGTGATCCTGTCGTACGACGGCCACGATCTCGCCAAGATGCGCGACCTGCCGCTCGAAGTGGCGGAAACCGCAGATCGGGCAGAAGGCCGACATCAAGGTCTGGCGCGACGGGCATGACATCACCGTCGAGCCGGCGATCGCCGAGATGCCCGCCAATCCGCAGATGGTGGCGGAGAATGGCGGCGGCGAGCGACGAAAGCTCGATGGGGCTCACGCTTGCGCCCTTGACCGGCGAGAAGCGGCAGCAGCTTCACGTCGAGAAGGACGTCAAAGGCGTGGTCGTCACCCAAGTCGCGCCCGACAGCCCGCTGGCGGCACTGGGCGTGCAGCCCGACGACGTCATCGAGGCGATCAACCAGCATCCCGTGGCGACGCCCGAGGAGGCCTCCCATCGGTTCGCCGAAGCGGCCAAGGAGAAAGGCGACAACCGCAGCATTCTTCTGCTTCTCAATCGTCACGGCATCAATCAATATGTCGCCATGACGGTGCAGCAAGGCAACGGCGGCAACGGCTGATTTCAGGATGGGGCCGGCGCTCAGCCGGCCCCACCCTCCCACGGCTTTCGAGGTCGGATTATGACGGATACGCATTTCGAGTTGGGTCATGATGAGGGGCGGCGCGACTTTCTCTCACTGCTTGCCACCAGCGTCGCGGCCATCGGCGCGGCCTGCGCGATTTGGCCGCTCATCGATTCGCTCGAACCGGCGAAGGACGTGCTCGCGGCCGGCGCACCCGTCGATATCGACCTCTCGCCGGTGCAGCCGGGCCAGCAGATCGTTGTGCTGTGGCGCAGCCACCCGATCTTCATCGGCCACCGCTCGCCGGCCGAAATCAGCATGCTGCAGAAGGCGAGCGACATCGACCTCCTGCGCGACCCCGATTCGGACGTGCTCCAGCAGCCCGACTATGCCAAGAACTGGCATCGCTCGGTCAAGCCGGAGTATCTGGTGCTGGTGGGCATCTGCACCCATCTGGGCTGCATTCCGCGCTTTACCCCCGCGCCGGGCGGCGATCTCGGCGCGAACTGGCCGGGCGGTTATTTCTGCCCCTGCCACGGCTCGCGCTATGACCTCGCCGGACGCGTCTTCAAGGGCGTGCCCGCGCCCTACAATCTGCCCGTGCCGCCCTATCACTTCGTCAGCGACACCATGATCCGCATCGGCGAGAACCCCAAGGGCTCGACCTTCGATCTCGATTCGATCGTGCAGATCTAGGGCGCGATCGTCTCTGATTGAATCGCTTTTCCCGCCGTCTCGGCTTTCGCCGGGACGACGACTGGGTGGTTCGACTTCAAACGATCAAGCTCTAACGGCGGCCTCACGCGGCCTTGCGCCGCCGCACCAGCCGCTTGCGGCGGTAGCCGGCGAGCGTGTGGAGGAGCCCGACGACGCCCTGCGGCATGACATAGATGCAGCCGATCAGGAAGACGCCATAGACCGCCCAGGGCGCGGCATCGGAGATCGGCGTCGGCGAGATTGGGCACGAACTCGATGAAGACGGCGCCGAATACCGCTCCCGGTATCGATGCGATGCCGCCGACGACGATGCCCACGAGGAAGCTGATCGACAGGAACACAGGGAAGCTGTCGGGCGCCACGAACTGCGTGACGAGCGCGCCGAGCGCGCCGGCGATGCCGGTATACATGGCGCTGACGCCGAAGGTCGCGGATTTGTAGAAGGCGGTGTCGATGCCCATGGCGGCGCTGGCCATGGCGTGATCGCGGATCGCCACCAGGCGCGGCCGGTGCGCGCGCGCAAGAGGTTCCAGGCGATGACGAAGAGCGGCACGGCGACGATCAGGCAGAAGAAATAGAGCCACTGGTCGGCGTTGATCGGCAGATGCGGCGGCGGATCGGGCTTGGCGAAGGTGATGCCCTGCACGCCGCCGGTCCAGCGCTCGAGCCCGCGGTATTTCAGGAGCTGCGGCGTCGCTACGGCCAGGGCGAAGGTCGCCAGCGCGAGATAGAGCCCTTCCAGGCGCAAGCGCCGGCAGCCCGAACAGGAACCCCGCCACGAGGCAGACCACGCCGGCGATCGGCACCGTCGCCCAATAGGGAATGCCGGTCTTGTCGAGCAGGATCGCCGTGGTATAGGCGCCGATGGCGAAGAACGCGCCATGGCCCAGCGAGATCTGACCGTTGAAGCCGGTCAGGATACTGAGGCCCAGCAGCACGATCGCATAGACCACGACCATGGTGAGCTGGAACACGTGATAGCTGCTGAGCGCGAATGGCAGGCGATCAGCAGCGCCGCGGCGAGCACGGCAAAGCTGATCCAGCGCATCTCGCGCGTCATCGCGTTCATACCCGCGTCACCAGCGTGCGGCCGAAGAGGCCCGAGGGCCGCACGACCAGCACGCCGACGATGATCACCAGCGCCACCGTGAGCTTGATCTCGGTGCCGACGACATAGGCGCCGGCGAGATTCTCGAGGACGCCGACGATGAAGCCGCCGAGCGCCGCGCCCCACGGGCTGTTGATGCCGCCCAGCAGCGCCGCGGCGAAGGCATAGAGCAGAATGCCGCTCATCATGTTGGGATCGAGATAGACGATCGGCGCCGCCATCATGCCGCCGACCGCGCCGATCGCTGCCGGCAAGGCCCCAGCCAAGCGCCAGCATCCAGCCGACGCGGATGCCGACGAGCCGGCTCGACACCGGATTCTGCGCCGCCGCCCGCATCGCAAGCCCCAGCGGCGTGAAGCGGAAGAACAGGTACACCACCAGAAGCATCACCAGCGTCACCACGATCATCCCGACCTCGTGCGGCGACATGTAGGTGCTGCCGTACCACGCGTCGGACGGGAACGGGCTGGGGAAGCTCTTGATGGTGTAGCCGTAGATCCAGCCGGCGATGCTGTTGAGAATGACGAGAAGGCCGATGAAGACGATGACGATCGACAGCACCGGCGCGTTCTCGATCGGCCGCACGATGATGCGCTCGATGAGCGACGCCGGCGACGAACGAGAAGCCGAGCGTCAGCACGAAGGCGAACCAGTAGGGCAGCCCGGCCGTGATCAAGGTCCAGGCGATGTAGGTCGAGAACATCGCGAGCTCGCCCTGCGCGAAATTCACGTGGTGGGTCGCCTGGTAGATCATCACCAGCGCCAGCGCCATGCTCGCATAGATGCCGCCGGTGGCGAGACCCGAGAGCACCTGATGCAGCAGCGTCTCCACCGCGCGGCCCCTCAATAGCCGAGATAGGCGCGGCGGACGGACTCGTCGCTGCGCGATCACCGATGCCGGGCCGTGCATGACGATGCGGCCGGTCTCCAGGAGATAGGCATGATCGGCGAGCTGGAGGGCCAGGTTCGCATTCTGTTCGACCAGCAGCATGCTCACTTTTTCCTCGCGGTTGATGGTGCGCAGGTTGGCGAAAATCTCCTGCACCAGGATCGGCGCCAGGCCGAAGGACGGCTCGTCCAGCAGCAGAAGCTGCGGGCGCAGCATCAACCCGCGCGCGATCGCCAGCATCTGCTGCTCGCCGCCGCTCAACGTCCCCGCCTGCTGCCGCCGGCGCTCGGCCAGGCGCGGAAAATAGCGATAGACGCGCGCGAAATCGTCGGCCACGGCGGCGCGGTCGCGGCGGACATAGGCGCCCAGGCGCAGATTCTCCTCCACCGTGAGGCCGGTGAAGGTGCCGCGGCCGTCCGGCACGTGGCCGACGCCCCGGCGCACGATGTCCTCCGTCGCCTTGCCGTCGATGCGCTCGCCCGCGAAGTGGATCTCGCCGCTGACCCGCACCATCATGTTGCAGATGGAGCGCAGCGTCGTCGTCTTGCCGGCGCCGTTGGCGCCCAGAAGCGCGGTGATGCCGCCGTCCTCGACCGTCAGCGCGAGCGCGCTCAGCACCTGTGTCTGCCCATAGCCGGCATCGAGTCCGCGCGTTTCCAGGATCGCCGCCATCACGCCGTCCCCAGATAGGCGCGCACGACCTGCGGGTCGCGCTGGATCTCGGCCGGCGCGCCCTCGGCGATCTTGCGCCCGAAATCGAGCGCGACGACGCGGTCGGAGACGCGCATCACCAGGTTCATGTGATGCTCGACCAGCAGGACGGTCACGCTGAAGCGGTCGCGGATGGCGAGGATGAGCTCGCGCAGGTGGTCGACCTCCTCGTGGTTGAGGCCGCCCGCCGGCTCGTCGAGCAGAAGGAGCTTGGGCTCGGTCGCGAGCGCGCGGGCCAGCTCGACCCGCTTCTGCGTGGCGAAGGTGAGGTCTGCCACCGGCACATCAGCGAACGCGTCGAGATCGAGTTCGGCCAGGAGATGCGCCGTCAGCGTCGGCGATCCGCGCCTCCTCGCGCGCCACTACGGGAAGCCGCACCGCATTGGCGAAGAACCCGCCATGGCCGCGGCAATGACCGCCGACCATGATGTTCTGGCGCGCCGTCATGGTGCGGAAAAGCGCGAGATTCTGGAACGTACGGCCGATGCCGAGCGCGGCGATGCGGTGGCGCGAGCACGGCCAGAAGGTTGCTGCCCCTCGAACAGGATCTGCGCCCTCATCGGCCTGATAGAGCCGGCTCAGGCAATTGAAGAGCGTGGTCTTCCCGGCGCCGTTGGGCCCGATCAGGCCGCAGATGGCGCCGCGCTCAACGTCGAACGACACCCCGTCCAGCGCCAGGATGCCGCCGAAGCGGACGGTGATCTCGGCAACGCTGAGAATCGGCCCGGCCGCGCCGCCGGGCTTGTCGTCCTCCGCCATAGGCCTCCCTGTCGTTCTTGTCACGCCTTATCCGGCCACTACTACACCTTTTCGGCGGCCGAAGCACGTCGCGCGCGCCGGGTCCCCGACGCGCGATTCCTGACACGTGATGGTGGCGTGATGCGGGCATGATTGGCGGCCGCGCGCGGATGCGGCCACAAGCCGGCGCCCGTCCCGGCTGCGTTCTCCTTCGACCCTCTGTCGGTGCCGCCGCGTCCTGGCGACGGCCTCAGCCGTGCGGGCTAGAGGCTTGCCGCGACGTTGGAGAACGTGGTGGTGAGGGTAGAGGAGACCGAGTTCAGGGACGCGATGATCCCCAAGCCGATCAGCGCCGCGAGCAGGGTGTATTCGATCGCAGCCGTGCCCCGGTCGTCGAAAATGAGCGAGAATTGCTGCACGAAGCGACGCATGTCATACCTCCGTCGTGAAGGGCGGCCAGGATCGCCGTGGCGAATTAAGGCTTCGTTACGATTTGTTAAACTTCTAAACATTGCCGCCGCGCGCCGAAGGAGACGAACGATGCCGACGAAAATTCCGCTGACGCTCGCCTGCGGCGACTATGAGATCGTGCGCGCGTTGAAGGAGGGCGCGATTACACCCGACGGGATCGATCTTACTCTCCTGACCGCGATGGATTCCTCGACGCGTCACTGGCGCTTCCTGCGCAACCAGGAATTCGACATGGCCGAGGTTTCGGCCTCGTCCTACATGGTCGCGCGCGACCGCGGCTTTCCGCATCGTGGGCGCTGCCGGTGTTCCTGCATCGCCGCTTTCGCCACGGCTTCATCTTCATCAATACCGCCAAGGGCATCCGCACGCCCGCCGATCTCATCGGCCGCCGGATCGGCGTTAAGCATTTCATGGTGACCGCGATTCTGTGGCTGCGCGGCATCCTCGAGCACGAATATGGCGTGCCGCACAAATCGATCGAATGGTTCGCCGAACTCGACGAGGACATCGATTTCACCCCGCCGCCCGACCTCAGGTTCCATCGCGTGGCGCACGAGAAATCGGTCGAGACCATGCTGGCCGAGGGCGAGCTCGACGCGGTGCTGCATTCCGATCTGATCAAGCCGTTCCTGGCGCAAGACCCGCGCGTCGGCCGCCTCTTCGCCGACCATCAGCAGGAAGAGAGGGCCTATTTCCGCAAGACCGGCATCTTTCCGATCATGCATGTCATGGCCTTGAAGCGCGCCATCGTCGAGCGCCACCCCTGGGTCGCCGTCAACATGTACAACGCCTTTACCGCGGCCAAGGCGATGGCGATGCGGCGCATGGAAAACCCGCGCCTGGTGCCCTTGGCGTGGTACCGCGAGGCCTGGGAGGAACAGCAGGCGCTGCTCGGGCCCGATCCCTGGGAATACGGACTCACCGCTCAGAACCGCACGACGCTGGAGACGCTGGCGGGCTATTCGCACGAGCAGGGCCTGATCAGCCGCCCGATCCCGCTCGAAGAGCTTTTCCTCGACGTTTCCCAGGGCCGCAAGCGCGGCGACGAATTCCGCATCTAGGGCGCGATCGTTCCAAATTGGACCGATGATGTCATTGCGAGGAGCATCGCTCCGAAGCAATCTCCCGGACGATGAGATTGCTTCGCTTGCGCTCGCAATGACAACCGAAAGGAGAGCCTCAACTTCAAACGAGTAAGCGCTCGCATTCACCCCGGCGGCAGCACGTGCGCCCAGCGCGCGCGGATGCGTTCGTCGAGCGCCTTGCTCGAACGCGCGACGCGGGGGAACTCGTCGCGGCGGCGGAACGGCAGGCACGCGTCGACGACGACGCGGGCGTTGCGCGGATCGTCGGCCGCATAGGCCATCGGGTCGAGCGCCGTGCTCCAGCACCCGCGCAACACCTCGATCCCTTCGCGCGGCTCCATGCGCGTGCACATCGCCCAGATCACCGCGTTCATGTCGGCGGGGTCGATGTCGTCGTCGACGACGATGACCCAGCGGTTGGCATAGGCGCCGGCATGGCATTGCGAGGCGATGATGCCGGCCTGCTTGGCGTGGCCGCCATACATCTGGCGGATCGCGACGGTGAGCCAGAACCGCCCGCCGCCCGCCTCGTGCGCCCACACGCCACGCACTTCCGGGACGCCCGCGGCCTCGAGCTGATGCCACACCGCGCCGCAGCGGTAGGTGCCGCGATAGAACGTATCGTCGTTGGGCGGCACCGCCGGCACCGCGCCCAGTAGAATGGGATTGTCGCGGTGCATGAAGGTGGCGATGCGGATCGCCGGCTCCGGCTTCTTGCCGCCGGCGTAATAGCCGGTCCATTCACCCAGCGGCCCCTCCTCGACCAGGTCGCCGGGCGCGATCCAGCCCTCGAACGCGATCTCGGCGTGGGCCGGGATCGGCAGGCCGGTGGCGGGGCCGGCGATCACCTCGACCGGCTCGCCGATGAGGCCGCCGGCCGCATCGTATTCGTTCTTGCCGTAGGGGATCTCGAGCCCGGCGACCATGAAGAGCGCGGGATGCATGCCCGCGACCACGGCGATGGGGCAGGCCTCGCCGCGCTCGTGATACCGGCGCATGATGAGATTGCCGTGCTTGCCCTTCGAGATCATCACCGAGGCGACGTTGCGGCCATGCGCCTGGACGCGATAGGCGCCATAGTTGATCCAGCCGGTGTCGGGGTCCTTCATCACCACCATGCAGCCGGTGCCGATGTAGTGCCCGCCGTCATGCTCGTGCCAGCGCGGCGTCGGGATGGTGAGGATGTCGATCGCGTCGCCGGTGGTGACATTCTCGAGCACCGCGCCGGTGTTGACCATGCGCGGCGGCACCGCCTTGGCTTCGCGGAAATAGTCGCGCCAGAAACGGACAAGCTCGATCTCGCTCGTCTGCGCCGGCAGGCCGAGCGTCAGCGCGATGCGCTGCACCGAGGTGAGGACGTTGGCCACCACGCGATGGCCGTGCGGGAAGCCGGGCACGTCGTCGAAGACGAGCGTCTTGTTGCCCATCTTGCGCTGATAGAAGTCGACGATGCCGCCGATCTCTTCCTCGCGCTCGGCGCCCGACACGTCCTGCACATCGCCCTGCGCCCGCATCTGGGCAAGCCACGTCCTCAAGTCCGGATTTGCCACCTGGGTCTCCCTGTTCGCGCGCCGCGATCGAGTATAGTGTCGGGCGGGAGATGATGGCACGGTTCGCAAAATCCACCGCCGCGGCGCTCTTCGTCGTAACGGTCGCGCTGGCGCCGGGCGCGAGCGCGGGCCCGCCCTTTCGCACCGATGATCCGGAGCCTGTCGATTACGGCCACTGGGAGATCTATGGCTTCTCGACGGCGACCCATGTCCAGGGCGACACCGCCGGGACGCTGCCGGGCGTGGAGGTGAATTACGGCGCCGCGCCCGATCTTCAGCTCCACATAATCGCGCCCTTGGCCTTCGACGCGCCGGAAGGCAGCGGCACGACATTGGGCTACGGCGATACCGAGCTTGGCGTCAAATACCGCTTCATCCAGGAGGATGAGAACGGCTGGCGCCCGCAGGTCGGGGTGTTTCCGCTGCTCGAACTGCCGACGGGTGACGAGAGCCGCGGCCTCGGCACGGGCAGCACCCATGCCTTCCTGCCGCTGTGGCTGCAGAAGGGCTTCGGTCCCTGGCTCACCTATGGCGGCGGCGGCTATTGGATCAATCCCGGCCTCGGCAACCGGAACTATTGGTTCGTGGGCTGGCTGCTGCAGCGCCAGATCACCGACACGCTCGCGCTCGGCGGCGAGATCTTTCACCAGACCGCGGCGACCGTTCCCGGCCAGGACAGCAGCGGCTTCAATCTCGGCGGCATCTACGATGTGACGCCGCATCTCCATCTGTTGTTTTCCGCCGGTCGCGGTTTGCAGAATGCGACGACGACCAACGAGTTCTCCTACTACCTCGCCCTGCAGGTGACGTTCTAACGTTTGGCCCAGGGGGTGAGGCGGTGCTCCAGGAAATCGCCGAACAGCATCGCGCCGCCGCCCGCGAGGGCGACGATGGCGAGACCCAGGAACATGCGGGGGATGTTGAGCACCTCCCAGGCTTCCCAGATGAAATGGCCGATGCCGTCCTGGCCCGACACCATCTCGGTCGAGATCACCAGGATGAGCGCCTGGCCGAGGCCGAGCTTCAATCCGGTGACGATCGCCGGCAGCGCCGCCGGCACCACCACCTGCATCCAGCGCGCCCAGGCGGGGAAGCGGAACGATTTCGCGACATCGGCATAGATCGGATTGGAGTACTGCACGCCGCTCAGGCTGCTCATGCAGGTCATGTAGAAGACGCCCAAGGCGATGAGCGCGATCTTGCTCGCATCGCCCAGGCCGAACAGCACGATCATCAGCGGGAAGATCGCGAGCTTCGGCGTCGGGTAGGTCGCATTGACGAGCGGCCCCAGCGCGAAATGCAGCTTGCGCGACAGCCCCATGGTGATGCCGGCGACGGTGCCGGCGATGGCGCCGAGACCGTATCCGACCGCGAGCCGCCACGCCGTCGCCAGGATGTCGGCGCCGATCTCGCCGCGCTCCTGCGCATCGCCCAAGGTCGCCACCGCCGCGATGACGATGCGGCTCGGCGCCGGGAAGAAGCGCTGGTCGATCGCGCCCGCGCGCACCAAGAGCTCCCACAGGAGGACGAGCGCCACCGGCAGGCCGATGCCGAGGGTCAGTTGCAGCAGGCGCTGGCGCCGTTGTGCTTCGACCGCGCGCTCCAGGAAGCGCGAGCCCATCCCGTCGATGAGCGAAATCGTCGTCATTCGCGTGTCTCCTTGGCGCCGGCGCCGTCGAGCGACTGTCCCACTTCCTCGGCGACCATCTGCCAGATTTCCATCTCGAGCGCGCCGAACTCCGGCCGCTGGCGCAGCTCGACGATGCTGCGCGTGCCGGTGAAGGGCGCCGTCCGCACCGCCTTGATGCGCCCCGGTCGCGCCGTCATCACGACGACGCGGTGCGCCAGCGTCAGCGCCTCGCCGATATCGTGGGTGATGTAGATCACGGTGGAGTGCGTCTTGCCCCAGATGCGCAGCAGCTCCTGCTGCATGACGAGCCGCGTCTGGGCATCGAGCGCGGCCAGCGGTTCGTCCATCAGCAGGAGCAGCGGCTCGGTCGCGAGCGCGCGCGCGATCGCCACGCGCTGGCGCATGCCGCCGGAAAGCTCGTGCGGATAGGCGTGGCGGAAATCGGCGAGGCCTACCAGCGCCAGGTATTTCGTCACCCGCGCCGCAGCGGCTTCGCGCGGCAGGGCGAAGCCCGACAGCCCCACCAGCAGATTGCGCTCCACCGTCATCCACGGGAAAGTCGAGTCCGACTGGGAGACGGTGGCGCTCCGGAGTCTTCCGCGCGCAGCGTCCGCGCCCTCATTGAGCGACCAGGCGATGTCGCCCTCATAGTCGCTGTCGAGCCCGGCGAGGATGCGCAGCAGGCTGCTCTTGCCGCAGCCGCTGGGCCCGACGATCGCGATCACCTCGTGCTGCCGCATCGTCAGCGAGATGCCCGCCAGCGCCTCCACCACCGCCCCGGTGCGGCCGACATAGGCCTTCTTGACGGTGCCGAGCGTGAGCGCCACCGGCGTGGCAAGGCCGGTGGCGGCGGCGTGCAGGGTCGCGTCCTCGTGCATCGCCTCAGCCGCCGGGCCAGCCGGCATTGTCGCAAGCTACGCGCGCGGCCTCGGCTTCGGCCATGTCGCCGCGCCAGCGCGTGGCGACGAAGCGCATGCCTGTCACGCCGTCTGCACGGTCGGAGGCGAGGTAGAGCAGCGGCGGCACGATGATGTCGGGGTCGAGCAGCTTCGCCCGCAATTCGTCCGGATAGGAAGCGGGGATCATGCCGGTCAGCGTGGCGCCGCCCGGCGGCAGCGCATTCACGCTGACGCCGGTGCCGGCCAGGTCCTGCGCCCAGATGATGGTTTCCGATTCCAGCGCCGCCTTCGACGGACCGTAGCGCGAGAAGCCCTTGCGCCGCATCGTCTCGTGGCCCATCGAGACATTGATGATCCGCCCCCAGCGCTGGGCGATGAGATGCGGCGCCGCGGCGCGCGCCATCAGGAACGGGCCGTTGACGTTGGTGTCGGTGACCAGCCGCCATGTCGCGGGCGCAACCTCCCAGAACGGTGGGGGATCGGTCATGAAGGATTCGCTGGCGTATTTCATGCCGCGTCCGGCGTTGCTGACGACGACGTGAAGCGCGCCGAAATGCTGCAGCGCCGCCGCGACGGCGCGGGCGCAGTCTTCCTCGCGCGTCACGTCGGCAACGAGCGGCAGCACGCGATCGCTTCCCGTGGCAGCGCGCGCAGCGGCGGCGACGCTCTCGATCTCCTGGCGCTCGCGCGCGGCGGTCGCAATCACCGCCGCGCCGGCCTTGGCCAGCCCCAGCACCATCGCCCGTCCGAGGCCGCGTCCGCCCCCGGTGACGATCGCGACCTTGCCGTCGAGTGGCGCTGCCATCGCTCCTCCCGTCATGCCGCCGCCCGCCCGGCCGCGATCAGCGCGACCAGGCGCTGCGGGCTGAGCGGGGCCTCGTCGATGCGCACGCCAAAGGGCGCGAGCGCATTCTCCACCGCGGAGATCACCGCCGCGGCCGCCGGGACCGTGCCGACCTCGCCCGCGCCCTTGGCGCCCAGCGGATTGACCGGCGACGGCGACTGCTTGTAGCGCGTCTCAAACATCGGCAGCTCCGGCGCGGTCGGCAGGAGATATTCCGCGAGCGTCGTCGTCACCGGCTGTGCCGCCTCGTCATAGCCCATCCACTCGAAGAGCGCGTTGCCGATGCCGTGCGCGATGCCGCCCTGGACCTGCCCGTCGACGATGAGCGGATTGACCAGCACGCCTAAATCCTGGATCGCCCCATAGCGCAAGATGCGGACATGGCCCAAATCGATGTCGACCTCGACCTCCGCGACATGAAAGGCATTGGCGTAGGCGAGCGCGTCGGTCAAGTAGTTCCGGCTCGCCTCGAGCCCGGGCTCGATCCCCGGCGGAAAGCCATAGCCGGGCGCGCCGTGCAGGATGCGCGCCAGCTCGCCCAGGCGGATGGCATGCTGGCGCACGCCGACGACGCGCACCTCGCCGTCGACGCATTCGAGGTCCTTTTCATCGGCCTCCAGGACATGGGCCGCGAGCTTCACCGCTTTGGCCGCCACCGCCTTTGCCGCCAGCAGCACCGACGAGCCGGCGGTCACGAGCTGGCGGCTGGCGAAGCCGCCGAACCCCATCGACGCCACCGCGGTATCGCCGGCAATGACCGAGACCATCTCCGGCTGCACGCCCAGCGCGCCGGCGCAGATCTGCGCGAGCGCGGTCGCCAGCCCTTGCCCCATTGCCGCCGCGCCGGTGAAGACGGAGATGCGGCCCGACGGGGCGATACGGACGATGCCGGACTCGAACGGCCCGCGCCCCGTGCCCTTGACGGCATGGGCCAACCCGATGCCGAGATAGCGCCCGTGCGAGCGCGCCGCTGCCTGGCGCTGCGCAAACCCATCCCAGTCGGAAGCTGCCAGCAACTCGGCCTGGCAGCCGGGATAGTCGCCACTGTCATAAGCGATGGGTGCGCCCGAGCGCGCCTTGAGCGGCTTGACGTAAGGCATCTTCTCGGCCGGAACGAGGTTGCGGCGGCGGATCTCGGCGCGGTCGAGGCCCAGGCCGTGCGCCGCGGCATCCATCAGCCGCTCCATCGTAAAGCACGCCTCGGGATAGCCGGCGCCCCGCACCGAGGACGCCGGCACCTTGTTGGTGACGGCGATGGCGACATCCATGGCGAAGGCCGGGACGATATAGGGGCCGGTGACCGAGCTCGCGGCGTTGTAGGGCAGGTTCACGTCCTTCAGGGCATAGGCGCCCTGGTCGTGCGTGAGCTGGCCGCGAATGCCGCGGATGCGGCCGTCGCGGTCGAGCGCCATCGCCATCGACCAGTACTGGTCGCGCTCCTGGACGGCGCCGATGAAATGCTCGCGCCGGTCCTCGATCCATTTGAGCGAGCGCCCCGTCAGCATCGCCGCCGCGGCCACCGCGATCTCCTCGGGATAGACGCAGTACTTGGCGCCGAAGCCGCCGCCGACATCGGGCGTCGCCACGCGCAGCCGGTTCTCGTCCAGGCCGAGCCCCTCGGCGATCGCCCGGAAGAGATCGTTCGCAAGCTGCGTCGAGGCCCACACCGCCAGCGAATCGTCGCCGGCGCGGCGCTCGACCGCGATACCGCGCCCCTCGATGGGATGCGCCCCGCCGCGGTGCTGGAAGAGCTCGCGCGTGACGACCGTCGCCGCGCCGGCGAAGGCCGCATCGACATCGCCAAAGGCGACCGTGAAGCCGGCGAGCAGGTTGGACGCGGTGTCGAGCCGCGCGCGCGGCGCCTGGGGTGCGAGCGCACGGCGGCAATCGGCAACCGCCGGCAGCGGCTCGTAATCGACAACAACGAGCGCCGCCGCATCCTCGGCGACATAGCGGTTGCGTGCGGCGACGAGCGCCACCGTCTCGCCGACGAAGGCCACCTCGCGCTCAGCCAGCACGAAGGGCGTGCTGCCTTCGGGCTGGCGCGTCGCATGCGGATTGCGCGGCAGGCGCTGCTGCGCCAGGACCGGCTTCAGGTCATCGAGCGTCAGCACCGCGTGCACGCCCGGCACCGCCTTGGCCGCGCGCGCATCGATGCCGTGGATGAGCGCGTGGGCGTGCGGGCTGCGCACAAACGCCACCTCGAGCGCGCCGGGGAGATCGATGTCGTCGACGAAGCGTCCCCGCCCCGTCAGCAGCGCGCCATCCTCCAGACGCCGAACCCGCGACCCGATCACGCCCATCGGCGTTAATTCGCCATTGCGGCGGCGGCCTTGGCGATGATGTCCTTGGGCGTCGCGTAGAGCTCGGCGAGCATCGCGTCGATCTCCGCGCCCGTTACCGGATTGACCTCGATGTCCGTCTTCGCCGCCTGGGCGAGGAAGTCGGGGTCCTGCATCGTCGCATCGAAGGCCGCGCGCAGCGCCGCCTTGCGATCGGCGGGGATGCCGGGCGGGGCGGCGAAGGGCCGCGCCATGCCCTGGCCGGCGACGATCACCTTGAGGATCTGCAGCTTCTCCTTGTCCTTGGTGAGGTCGGCCAGGAACGGCACGTCCGGCAGGTCCTTGGCCTTGCGGATGCCGGCCTGCACGAGAAGATTGATGTCCTTGTTCTTGAGCCAGGCGTCATGGCGGCTCAGCACGGTGCCGTAGGAGAGCCCGCACAGGCCGTCGACCTCGCCGCGTTCCATGGCGAGCGTGATCTCGTTGGTGCCGGGATAGCCGCGCACCAGCTTCACATGCGCGTCGAAGAGATTGTTGATCGCCACGGTGAAGACGTCGGGATCGGCGCCGGCGGCCATGCCGCCGAAGGTCGCCGCCTTGCTCACCAGAATCCTGCCACGTCTTGATCGGCGAGCTGTGCCACGACACGCACAGGCTCACGTCGTTGGTGACGCTGCCGAGCCAGGTGAGCTTGGTCCCGTCGTAGCGCGCGTTCGGCGTGTTGTCGACGAGCGGTTCCAATCCCATGCTGCGGCCGAACGTGCCGATCACCGAGCCGTCCTTGGGCGCGACGGAATAGAGATAATTGACCGCCTTGAGGCTGCCGGCGCCGGGCATGTTCTGCGGCACCAGCGTGGGATTGCCGGGCAGGTGCTTGCCCATGTAGCGCGCAAGAAGGCGGGCATAGAGATCGTAGCCGCCGCCGACGCTGTAGCCGATCACCACTGCGACCGTGCGGCCCTTGTAGAAATCCTCGACGCCGTCGGCGCGCGCCGAGGCGAGGGCGCAGACAACGAGTGCCGCCGCCACGGCCAGCCGGATCGGTCCCTTTCGGCGCATGCGGTTCCTCCCCTGTTCTTGCGCGGCAATCTACACCAGGCCGCTGGCGTCGCGAAGCGCCGGGAAGATGTCGCCGATCAGCGATTGCGGCCACGGCAGGGAGAAGGTGCGGTCGAACAGCCCATAGATCGCGAGCGCCGCCAGCGCGGACGCAGCGATCGCATGCGTCCAGCGCTCGCCGAATTCGATCCGCATCTGCAACAGGATGAAAAGGAATAGCGCCGGCAGGAGGCCGATCAGCGCGCCCGTTACCAGAAATCCGACGACCCAGCCGAAGAAGCGCAGCGCACGCTCACTGACGAGCGCGGCGGGCATGTCGGGCGCCATTTCCGTCTGTGCCGCAAGGGCGGCGTGCGGCGCGGCAACTTGTGCCGCGCGGCGGGCCGGCGTGAAGATCTCCGTCAGGAGATTGAGGCCGGCGAAGAAGAGCGCGGCATAGGCGGTCGCGTGCGGCACGAACTTCGCCGCCGCCGGCCACGGCAGCGAGAACGCCAGGCCGATCCCGACCACCGCGATGAGCGAGAGCGTGAAGAGCGCATGGCGGTCGAACCTCACGGAGGCGCGGCTGAGCGACCCGAACACCGCCTTGAGCTCGGCGACATGGCTCTTGAGCGGCGGCACGACCACCCACAAGCGCCGCCGCGAACACCGCCAGCACCACTGGCCGCAGCACCCAGGCGGCGCCGTAGATCTCGGTCGAGATGAAGAAATAGCGCTCGAAGATGCCGCCCAGGACGAAGCCCAGGATGAGCGGCGGGCGCGGCCAGCCCAGATGCTTCATCACCCAGCCGAGCGCGCCGAAGAGCGCCAGCGAATAGAGATCGCCCCAGCTCTGCGAGCCCTGATAGGCGCCGATGAAGATGACGCTGAGAACGAGCGGCAGCAGCACGCCCACCCGCACCAGCGCCAGCCGCGCGAAGAGCCCGCTTGCCGAAATGCACAGGCACGCGCCCATGATGTGGGCAATGGTCAGCGTCCAGATGATCGAATAGGTGACGTCGAGATGCTTCGTCAGCATCTCCGGCCCCGGCACCAGCCCATGCATCAGAAAGGCGCTCAACAGCAGCGCCATCGACGCGCCGGCCGGCACGCCGAAGGCGATGGTCGGCACGAGATGCCCGCCTTCCTTGGCGTTGTTCGAGCTTTCCGCCGCGATCACGCCGCGGATGTCGCCGTGGCCGAACATCTCGGTGTTCTTCTCGGTGCGGATCGCGTGGCCATAGGCGATCCAGTCGATCACCGCCGAGCCTAGCCCCGGCACCGCGCCCAGCGTCGCGCCGAGCCACGAGCAGCGCAGGATGAGCCAGATGTGCCGCGTCGCATCGCGCACGCCCGCCCACTGGTCGGCCATGCGGATGTCGGTCTCGACCGCGCGGCCGGCGATGCTCATGCGCGAGATTGCCATGTCCGCCAGCTCGGGGATGGCGAAGATGCCGAGAGTCACCGGCACCAGCGGCAGCCGGTCCCAGAGATAGAGCGAGCCGAAGGTCCAGCGCAGCGTCCCCGTCTGCGAATCGCTGCCGATCATCGCCAGCATCAGGCCGAGCGCCGCGGCGGTGAGGCCCTTGAGCGGCGCCTTGCCGCTGAGCACGCCTACCATGGAGAGGCCGAAGATGCAGAACGACAACAGCTCGGGCGAGGCGAGATAGAGCACCACCGGCCGCAATACCGGGATCGTCACCGCCAGCAGCGCCGCGCCGAAAATGCCGCCGATGAGCGACGCGGCATAGCCCGCCCCGAAGGCGCGTGCCGCCTGCCCCTTCTTCGCCAGCGCATGGCCGTCGAGCACGGTCGCCGCC
This sequence comes from uncultured Alphaproteobacteria bacterium, assembly GCA_963832575.1. Classification (GTDB taxonomy): domain Bacteria; phylum Pseudomonadota; class Alphaproteobacteria; order ATCC43930; family CGMCC-115725; genus DATJLY01. The sequence goes on along the minus strand of CAWHUT010000002.1, from coordinate 440,805 downwards.
GCGCCCACCGTGCCGGGCACGCCGAACAGCACCGCCGGGATGAGGTCGGAGACCGTCGTCACCGACGCCATGCCCAACAGCAGCGCGAACGCGGTGAAGGCATCGAGGTTGTAGGTGAAGGGGATGAGGATCGCGAGCGCGACCACGCCGCCCAATCCGGGAATGACGCCGAGCGACAGGCCCAGCAGTACCCCGCCCGCCATGACCAGCAGCCGCAGCGGCTCGAGAACGACACCAAGCGCGTGGATCGCTGCCTCGAGCATGGCCGCGACGCTCCCTCGCCGCGCCGCCATTGAACCACTCTGGACCGGGCGGCGGCAACGCCGTTGCGGCTGCGGCGGGCCTTACCCCGCGCCGGCCCGGCGCAGGATCGCCTTCACCCGCTGCGGCGTCACCGGCAACTCCGTCACCGCGCCGGGCAGCCCCAATGCCGCATCGATAGCGCCGGCGATGGCGGCGCCGGCGCCGGTGATGCCGGACTCTCCCGCCCCTTTGAGGCCGAGCGGGTTCATCGGGCTGGGCGCGTCCTCGGTCAGGAGCACCGCCACCGGCGGCATCTCCGCCAGCGTCGGCATGAGATAATCGGCGAACGTCACCGACAGCGGCTCGCCGCGCCGGTCGTAGACGAACTCCTCGTAAAGCGCGCCGCCCAGCCCTTGCGCCAGGCCGCCGACGATCTGGCCCTTGACCAGCATGGGATTGACGGCGCGCCCGACATCGTAGGCGGCGAGATAACGCTCCACCGCGACCGCGCCGGTATCGCGATCGACGCGCACGACAGCGATGTGGACGCCATAGGGATAATTCATGTGCTCGGTCTCGTGCGTGCCCGCGGCGGCGAGAGGCGCGGGGCCGCGATGGCGCACGATCTCGCCCATCGCCATCGATGCGCCGTGCGGATCATCGCGCCGGATTACCCGGCCTGCCACGATGTCGAGCGCGTCGGCGGGCGCCTGCATCGGCTCGGCCGCGGCGTCGAGCACCATCGCGCGCAGGTTCGCGGCGGCGATCGCGGTCGCCGATCCCGTCATTACGGTGGCGCGCGAGGCATGCGCGCCGATGCCGTTGGCGATGCGGTCGGTCTGGCCGTGGACGACGTGCACGGCACGATGGTCGCAGCCCAGGGCATCGGCGCAGATTTGCGCCATCACCGTCTCGAAGCCCTGGCCCAGCGACGCGCCGCCGGTGACGAGCTCGACCGCGCCGGATTGATCGAGCGCGATCTCGACCCGGTCCCGCGGCCCGAGGCCGGTCTTTTCGACGAAGACGGCAAGACCCGCGCCGACCGCCTCGCCGGCCGCGCGCCGTTGCGCCAGTTCCGCTTGCAGCGCCACCCAGCCGACGGCGTCGAGCGCCCGGTCGAGCAGCGCTTCATAGTCGCCGGAATCATAGACCACGCGGTCGCCCAATGCCGGCAGCCCGCGGTCGAACGGCATTTCCGCCGGAGTGATGAAGTTGCGCCGCCGCACCGCAACGGGATCGAGGCCGAGCCGGGCCGCCACCGCATCGACCAGCCGCTCGCGCGCGAAGGTGCCCTCATAGCGTCCGGGCGCGCGGTAGGTCGCCGCCGGCGTCTTGTTGGTGAGGCGGAAATGCCCGATCGCGCGGAACGCCGGCACGCGGTAAGGCCCGGCCAGCATGCTCGCGGTCAGCTCCAGCACGCGCGCGCCATGGGTGCGGATATAGGCGCCCTGGTCGAGGAAGAACTCGTCTTGCATGCCGAGGATGCGGCCATCGCGATCGACCGCGGCGCGCAGGCGGTGGTGCTGCTGGCGCGAATGATTGGCGGCGATCAGATGCTCGTGCCGATCCTCGATCCATTTGACGGGGCGGCCGAGCCTGAGCGCGGCGGCGGCGACGAGAATATCTTCGGGATAAAGCTCGCCGCGGATGCCGAAGCCGCCGCCGACATGGCCTTCATGGAGATGCACCGACTGGGGCGCTCGGCCGAGCATGCGCGCGATCGCATCGCGGGTGCGGTGCGGCACCTTCGCCGCGCCGTGCAGCTCGAGCACGTCGCGCGCGGCGTCGTAGCGGGCAATGGCGCCGCGCGTCTCCAGCGGCACGCCCGAGTGCCGTCCGATCGCCACCTCGATCTCGACCACCGCGACGGCGTCGCGGAACGCGGCGTCGAGATCGCCATAGGAGCGCGTCTCGACGGTCGCTTCGGTGCTGTGGCCCGGCGCGAATTCGCCGGGCGCGGCGGTGGCGTGGAGCAGCGGCGGCAATTCCTCGATCTCGGCGGTGACAAGATCGGCCGCGTCCTCGGCGAGATAGGGATCCTCGGCGAAGACCACCGCGATGGGCTCGCCGACATAGCGTACGCGGTCTTGCGCGAGCGCGCCTTGGCGATAGGGCGCCAGTGCCGCGACCGGTCCTTCGCGGAAGTCGATCGGCGGCAGGAACGCGATGTCCGCGTACGTCCACACCGCGACGACGCCTTTCGCGCGGCGCGCCGCTGTCGTATCGATCGCGACGATCCGTCCATGTGCATGCGCCGACCGCACCACGCGCATGTGGAGCTGACCCGGGAAGTCGATATCCGCCGCGAACCGCCCGCGCCCGGTGAGAAGCGGCGGGTCTTCCACGCGCAGGACGGACCGCCCGGTTCCGTGCATTTCCGCGGCCAGAAGCGGTGCGGACCAGCGCCGCACCTCAAGCGGTGCCTGCCCGGACGCCTGCGCCAGCGCGCGCTGCGTCATGGCGCGCACGAGATCGCGGCGGTCGGTGGCGCTGGTATGCACGTCTTCGAGCGGGACGATGGCCGCCGCCGCCGCGTCCGCTGCCTCAGCGAAAACTTCCCGAGCCGGCGCGCGTCCGGCCAGTAGTGCTTCGGCGGCGGCGATGCGGCGCGGCCTGGCCTCGGCGCCGCCGATGCCGAGGCGCGGCGCGACAATCACGCCGCCCTCGATGCGATAACTCGCCAGCGCCATCGCCAGCGCATAATCGCCCGCCCGCCGGCTGAATTCGCAGAAGCCGAACCGCGTATCCTCGGCCGGCAGCGGAACCTCGGCGGCGATCAGCATCTCGTCGCCGTCGAGCGCCGTCGCCATGAGGCCGGCGAAGAAATCGGGGCCTGAGATCCGGCGCGTCCCGCGCGCGCTCCGGGCCACCATGACGGCATCGAACGTCGCCGCCGCAAGGCACCATTCCGAAGCGGGATCGGCATGGGCGAGGCTGCCGCAGAAGGTGCCGCGCGTGCGGATCGCGGGATGGGCGATGTGCCCGGCGATCTCGGCGAGAATTCGCCCCAAGCCTCCCGGCGCGGCGCCGCGGCGCAGGGCCGCATGGCGCACCAGCGCGCCGATCCTCAGCACACCGTCCGCGACGCCAAGCTCATCGAGCCCCTCAACCCGGTTGATGTCGACGAGATCGCCGGGCCGCGCGAGGCGGAACGCCATCGCCGGCATCAGGCTCTGGCCGCCCGCGAGGACGCGGCCGTCGCGGGGCGCCACTTCGGCCAGGATCGCCACCGCTTCCGCCACCGTCCGCGGCCGGTGATAGTGGAAGGGCGCGGGCTTCACTGCGTCACTAAAGCGCGGGCGGCGCGGCGCGGTCAAGACGCGCGCGAGGCCGTGCAGCAGCGAAAATGAAGCCTTGATTTCCCGCCAATTCCGCCGTCACATGACGCCAGAGAGGGGCAGATGAAGCCGCCGCGTTTTTTCTATCACGACCCCAAGACCATCGCCGAGACGACGGACCTGCTGGCGCGTCTGGAGAATGCGCGCGTCCTTGCGGGCGGGCAGTCGCTCATGCCGATGCTCAACATGCGCTATGTGCTGCCCGACCACCTCATCGACGTCAACAACATCGCCGAGCTTGCGTATCTCCGCGAGGACGGCGATGCGCTCGAGCTGGGCGCAATGACGCGGCAGCGCGATCTCGAATTTTCCGACGTGGTGCGGACGCGCTGCCCGATCCTGCACGAGGCGATCCTTCAGGTCGGGCACCGCCAGACGCGCAACCGCGGCACCGTCGGCGGCTCGCTCTGCCATCTCGATCCCTCGGCCGAGATCGTGTCGGTGGCGGCGGCGCTCGATGGGACCGTGCACGTCGCCGCCAAGAAGGGCCAGCGCGATATCGCCATGGCGAAGTTCCCGCAAGGCTACATGACGCCGGCGATCGAGCCGGACGAGATGGTGACGGGCGTGCGCCTGCCGCTATGGCCGTCCGGTCACGGCTATGCCTTCGTCGAGTTCGCGCGCCGGCATGGTGATTTCGCGATCTGCTCGGCGGCGGCGCTCATCGTGGAGGATGCGGGCGGCCGGATCACGCGCGCCTCGGTGACGATCGGCGGCGTCGGCCCCGCGCCGGTCAGGGCACGCGCGGTGGAGGCCGCGATCACCGGGCAGACGGCGTCGGAAGCGCTTTTCCGCGAGGCGTGCGAGAGCTGCCGCACGGTCGAGGCGATGAGCGACGTGCATGCCCCGGCCGAATACCGTCAGCATCTGGCCGCGGTGCTGTCGCGTCGTGCGCTGGAAAAAGCGCACGCGCGCGTGCACGCGGCGGGGTAGGGCGAGAAGAATGGACGAGAAACGCAAGATCGCGCTCACCGTCAACGGCACGCGCTACGAGGAAGAGGTCGAGGTTCGCATCACCTTGGCCGACTTCATCCGCCACCAGTTGGGCCTTACCGGCACGCATCTGGGGTGCGAGCACGGCGTCTGCGGCGCCTGCACCATCCTGTTGGACGGGCTCTCGGCGCGCTCGTGCCTCATGCTGGCGGTGCAGGCGAACGGGCACGAGATCCTGACCGTGGAAGGCATCGCGCCCAGCGCCACCGAGCTGCATCCGCTGCAAGAGGCGTTCCGCGACAATCACGGCTTGCAATGCGGCTTCTGTACGCCGGGGATGCTGACGACGCTCATCGAGTTCCTGCGCGACAATCCCGACCCGAGCGAGCAGGAAGTGCGGATTGCGATCTCCGGCAATCTCTGCCGCTGTACCGGCTATCAGGGCATCGTCGCCGCCGCGCTCGACGCCGCCCAGCGCCTGAAGGCTGCACCGCAGGAGAAGCGATAGGCCCCATGCGCCGCGCCGCGCTCGCCCTTGCGCTCGTTGCGGCCTTGGCGCCGGCGGGTCGGGCGGCTGACACGCTGCGCGTGGGCAAGGCCTCTCCGACCGCCATCGCCATGCTGCCGCTCGAGGTCGGCGCCCGCGAAGGCATCTTCAAGCGCCACGACATCGACGTCGTCATCATCGACTTCGAGGGCGGGGCGAAGCTGCATCAGGCCATGGCGGCGGGCGCCATCGACATCGGCGTCGGCGCCGGACCCGAGCTTGCCTTCGTCGCCAAGGGATCGCCGGAGCTTGCCGTCGCCAACCCCGCCGGGCCGCCGCTCTTCATCGGCGTCATCGTGCCCGCAGGCTCGCCGATCAAGAGCGCCGATGATCTGAAGGGCGCCAAGATCGGCGTCTCGACCGTGAACTCGATGACCTATTGGATGGCGCTCGAGCTGGCGCGCCAGCACGGCTGGGGACCCAACGGCGTCACGCCGGTGGCGATCGGCAGCCAGTTCGCGGCCATCATCGCCGCCTTCCGCACTCACCAGATCGATGCCGAAATCTCGGCCACCTCGCTCGGGTTCCAGTTGCAGGAACAGCACCAAGGCCGCGTGCTGCTGCCGGTCTCCGACTTCGTCGGCAACATGAGCGCCGATACGATCTTCGCCTCCAAGCATCTCATCGCCACCAATCCCGATGCGATCCGGCGCTTCCTCGCCGGCTGGTTCGAGACGGTGGACTTCATGCGCCGCGACAAGGCCGCAACGGTGCGGATCGCGCGCACCATCACCGGCTTCAGCCAAGAGGTGCAGGACCACGAATATGATCAGGCCATGCCGATGTTCAACGACGATGGCAAATTCGACGCGCAATCGCTCGCCACGCTGAAGCGCTCCTTCGCCGCGCTGAAGCTGCTGGATTACACCCCGGACATGTCGAAGCTTTATACCGAGGAATTCCTGCCCAAGCGGTAGAGCCGCGCGCACCTTGCCGATCCACAGCTTCTCAGCGGCGCCCGCGTGCGAGCAACCGCAGCTGTAGACATAGGCGCCCATCAACGGCAGCCTCCGGACGTTTCGCAGTGGCGCACTTTCCCCTATGATTGCGCCGGGGAGATCGCCATGAAATTTTGCGTCGCCGGCATTGCCGCCGCCGTCATGATCGTGCTTGCGCCAATGGCGGCGCGCGCCGAACACATCAAGATCGGCCTGCAGAAGACGACGAGCCCGATCTACATCGCCATCGACAAGGGATATTTCGCTGCCGAAGGCCTCGATCCCGAGCTTGTCTATTTCGAGGCGGGGCAGCCGGTGGCGGTCGCCGCGGTCTCCGGCGCCATCGATATCGGCATCGCCGGCCTCACCGCCGGGCTCTACAGCCTCGCCGAGCAGGGCGCGCTAAAAATCATCGCCGGCCAGACGCGCGAGGTGCCGGGCTTTCGCGCCAACACGGTCGCGGTCTCGAACAAGGCCTATGCCGCGGGCCTCAGGTCGTTCAAGGACCTGCCGGGCCATTCGGTCGCGGTGACGCAGATCGGGTCGGCCTTCCATTACGATCTCGGTCTCTTGGCGGCGAAATACGGCTTCGATATCAAGACCGTGCGCATCCTGCCGATGCAGAGCAATCCCAACTCGGTCGCCGCGGTGACCGGCGGGTCCGCCGATGCCGCGATCAGCCTCGTCACTTATCTCATGCCGGCGATCGATCGCGGCGATGCGAAGCTGCTGGGCTATATCGGCGACGAGGCGCCGTGGCAGCTCGCCGCCGCGTTCGTTGCGACCAAGACCGCCAACGAGCGCCCCGATACCGTGAAGCGGTTCCTCACCGCCTTTCGCCGCGCGACGCGCGACTATCACGACGCCTTCACCGGCCCCGACGGGCGCCGCCACGACAACGCCACCGCGCCCGCGATCATCGCCATCATCGCCAAAGGCACCGGCCAGTCGCCCGCCCAGGTCGGCTCCAGCGTCGGCTATATCGATCCCGACGCGCGCATCGACGTGGCCGACGTGGCGCTCCAGGTCGCCTGGTACAAGGAACAGGGCCTGGTGAAGGGCGACCTTCCCGGCGCGGTTCTTATCGATATGCGCTACGCCCTGCCGCTCAAGCCCCAGTGACGCCATTGCGCGGTTGCGCCGGCGCGCGCGCCAAGCTAAGGCGGCGCCTTGTCGGCGGCCCTGCGGTGGTGCAGCGCCGGCCGTCCGGAGAGTAGAGATGCCCGACGCGGCCGAGGGACGCGATTTCATCCGCGATATCATCGCGAGCGACCTCGAATCGGGGCGCATCCGCACGGTCGTGACCCGCTTTCCGCCCGAGCCCAACGGCTACCTCCATATCGGGCACGCCAAGGCGATCGGCCTCAATTTCGGCGTGGCGCAGGAGTTCGGCGGGCGCTGCAACCTACGCTTCGACGACACCAACCCGGTCAAGGAGGAGCAGGAGTTCATCGACGCGATGGAGCGCGACGTGCGCTGGCTCGGCTTCGACTGGGGCACGCATCTCCATCACGCGTCCGATTATTTCGAGCAGCTCTATGCATGGGCCGAGCATCTGATCGGGGCGGGCCTTGCCTATGTCGACGATCTGCCGCCGGCGGAGATGCAGGCGCTCCGCGGCAGCTTTACCGAGCCCGGTCGCGACAGCCCCTTCCGCAACCGCAGCGTGGCCGAGAATCTCGATCTCTTCCGCCGCATGCGCGCGGGCGAGTTCCCCAACGGCGCGCGCACGCTGCGGGCGCGCATCGACATGGCGGCCGGCAACATCAACCTGCGCGATCCCGTGCTCTACCGCATCCTCCACGCCCCGCATCCGCGCACCGGCACGACCTGGTCCATCTATCCGACCTACGATTTCGCGCACGGCCAGTCCGACGCGATCGAGGGCATCACGCATTCGCTGTGCACGCTCGAGTTCGAGGACCATCGTCCGCTCTACGACTGGCTCCTCGACCATCTGCCGGTGCCATCCCGCCCGCGCCAGATCGAGTCCGCGCGCCTCAATCTCGGCTACACCGTGCTGTCAAAGCGGGTCTTGACCGAGCTCGTGCGCCAGGGCCATGTCGCGGGGTGGGACGATCCGCGCATGCCCACGCTCGCCGGCCTGCGCCGGCGCGGCGTTCCGGCGGCGGCGATCCGCGACTTCGTGCGCCGCATCGGCGTCGCGCGCGCCAACAGCGTGGTCGATGTCGCCATGTTCGATCATGCCGTGCGCGAGTATCTCAACCACACTGCGCCGCGGCGGATGGCGGTGCTGCGGCCGCTCAAGCTGGTGATCGAGAATTATCCCGAAGGCCGCACCGAGGAGCTCGAGGCCGTCAACAATCCCGAGGATCCAGCAGCGGGCACGCGCCTGATCCCGTTCGCGCGCGAGCTCTATGTCGAGGCCGGCGACTTCATGGAGGATCCGCCGAAAAAATTCTATCGCCTGTCGCCGGGGCGCGAAGTGCGGCTGCGCTATGCCTATCTCGTGACCTGCCGTACGGTGGTGAAGGACGCGGCGGGTGCGGTGGTGGAGCTGCGCGCGACCTATGACCCCGCGACGCGCGGGGGCAACGCGCCCGACGGACGCAAGGTGCAGGCGACGCTGCATTGGGTGACGGCGGCGCAGTCGCTGCCGGCGCAGGTGCGGCTTTACGACCATCTCTTCCTGCGCCCCGATCCCGGCGCCGGCGGCGATGTGTTCGCGGATCTCAATCCAGGCTCGCTCGAGGTGCTCGACACCTGCCGCGTCGAGCTGGCATTGGCCGCGGCGCCTCCGGGCGAGGCGCTGCAGTTCGAGCGCAGCGGCTATTTCTGTGCCGATACGGACTCGCGCCCCGACCGGTTGATCTTCAACCGCACGGTGGCGTTGCGCGACGGCTACGCCAAGGCCCAGGGCGCGCGCTGAGGCGGGTCAGGCCCGCAGCAGCGCCATCGCCTGCTCGTGCTCGCTGACGATCGCGCTGGCGACTTCCTGTGCGGTGCGTGGGCGCGACGCCAGGAGCTTGCCGGGCCGCTCGGTGGTGCGGCCGAAGCCGCACGGTGCCGAGAGGCCGAACGCGGGCAGGAATTTGCGTGCCGCGGCGAGCTGGGCGCGCAAGCCCGCCGCATCATGCATGTGGTGGATGGCGCCGAGATAAACGCGCGCGCCGCCGGCATCGAGCGTCTTGAGCGGCGCAAAAAACGCCTCCTCGGCCGAGCCCAGGGTCGGGATGTGCAGGAAATCCACCCGCCGCCCCGATGCCGCGACCGCCGCGTTGAGGAGCATCACCGAGCCCGAAAGATCGCGCGGCTGGCGTGACGGCCAGCCCTCGAGCGTGCCGAAGCAGGAATGGTAGCCGAGTGCCACTTGCCTGGGCATCGCGGCGGCGACTGCGCGCGCCGGCTCCATCAGCCGCGCCGCCTCGCGCATCCCCGCGGCGGCGCCCTCCTGCGCGAGCTTGGCCTCGACATGGCGGTTCTCGATCGCGAGGTCCCACTGGATCGCGAGATCCGCGGGCGGGATCTTCTCCACCATCTTCGCGACCTCGGCGGCAAGCGCGGCGGTGAAGCCCGGCACGATCCGCGCATGGTCGGCTTCATCGGGAAAGAACGAAGCGATCGCGCTGTAGGTCAGCGGGATGCACACCTGGAACCGCACATGCGCGGGGATGACGCCGTCCTTCTTGAGCTGGCGGAAGACAAAGTAGGAGGCGACGGCGTCGCGGGTGAAGCCCAGCCGCCAGCCCGGATCGCCGAAGCGCACCGCCGCGACGCCGGGCCGGACGCGGAACTGGAACTGGTCGTGGCGGCCGAGCGGGCGCCAGCTCTCGACGCCGTTGGCATCCGGCGCCGGCCGCCGCAACGTCTCCAATTCGGGATGGCCGTTGAGCACGCGATAGGCGATACCGTCGATCCAGTACTGGCGGTCGCCGACCTCGCCGTCGGGCAGGTAGGCGAGATACTTGCCCAACGGCGCGCCCACCGCGCGGAACACTTCCTCCGCCGTCTCGAGCGGGATGCTTCCTACCAGCAGCAGATCATCGGCCATGTCATCCTCGCGATTTACGGAGAACTCATTTCGCGGCGGCGGCGCGTCCGCTCGGCGCGAGCGGCGCGCCGGCGATGAGCTCGCTCAGCGGCTTCACCTTGATGAAGAGAACCGCGGTGACCGCCGCGGCCAGCATCACCGCGGCCGCGAGCTGCAGCGGCGCCACGAAAGCCCCGGTGGCCTGGGCGATGATGCCGCTCAGGACCGGCGAGATGGTGGCGCCGATGATGCCGCAGAAATTCATGAAGCCGCTCAGCGTTCCGCTCTGCGACGGCGCGATGTCGGTGACGATGGTCCAGAACGGATAGACGTAGAAGGCAAGCCCGGCATTGGCGACGATGATCATGTCGATGGCAAGCTCGTTCGATTCCGTGGTTGCCGCGATCAGCGTCGGTATCGCGTACATGAGCGCGCCGACGACGATGAGGGCCTTGCGATGGAACGCGCCCTTACGCCACCCCATCGCGGTGAACCAGTCCATCAGGAAGCCGCCGAGATTGCCAGCGACGAAGGCGACGAGATAGGGGAACGAGCTCAGCACGCTGGCATGCACCAGCGACATGTGGCGGTAGTGCGTGAGGTATTGCGGCAGCCAGGTGAGGTAGATGTAGACGCAGAACGGCAGCGCGAAATACCCGGCATAAAGCGGCCACAGCGCCTTGGTGGTGATGAGCTTCATCACGGGCACCGGGGCCTCCGCCGCCCGCACCCTGGCCACTTCGGTTTGCGCCTCGTCCGCGCGCGGGCCCGGATCGCTGAAGCGGCGCGCATAGAGCCACCAGGCCACGGCAAAGACGATGCCGATGCCGCCGAAAACCATGAAGATCATTGCCGCCGACCCGGTGGCGGCCAGGATGGCCCCGGCGAAGAACACGCCCGCCGCGGGGCCGAGCTGGGCGCCGGAATACATGAAGGCGCCGAACTTGCCGCGCTGGGCATCGTTAGGCACCGCCTTGCCGACGGCCGAAGCGATGGCGGGGATATAGGGTGCCTCCGACATGCCCAGAAGCACACGGAAGGCGGCGGTGAGCCACAGCGTCGCCGGCGCGAGCGGCGTCAGCAGCACCCACAGCGACCACCCGAACACGCTGCCGACAAAGGTCCGGCGCGGACCGAAGCGGTCGGCGATCCAGCCGCCCAGGGGCTGCATGATGAGATAGCCCAGCGAGAACGCGCTCAGCATCATGCCGATGGTCGAGGGCGCCCACTGGTAGTCCTTGGCCCAGGCGGCCGCGGCAACGCTGAAATTGCTGCGGTCGGCCCACAATAGCACGTTGCCGACAAAGAAGATGATGACGCAGAGGGCCCAGCTGATGGGAGGCGGTGCGGCGCGCACGCCGTGGTCGTTGCTCGCTCTCATGTGCTTCCTCCGTTCGTTGTGCGCACCGCTTGTCCCCTTGCGTTTCCGCCTACCGCGGGACCGGACCCGCCGGTGCGGCCAGCGGGGCCATCCCGGCGAGTTCGCTTAGCGGCCGGACGCGAAAGAACACGATCATGATGGTCGAGGCGATGAGCATGACCACCACCGCGAGCTCGAGCGGCGCGACGAAGGCGCCGGTCGCCTGCGCGATGACACCGCTGACGAAGGGCGAGATGGTCGCGCCGCAAATGCCGAAGAAGTTCATGAGCCCGCTCAACGCGCCCGTCTGAGTGGGGGCCACGTCGGTGCAGATGGTCCAGAACGGGATCACATAGAACGCCAGGCCCGCATTGGCGACGATGATCATGGTGACGGCGAGGCTCGTCGACGATGTGGTCGCCGCGATGAGCGTCGTCGCGGCATAGATGATCGCGCCCAGGCCGACGAAGAATTTGCGGTGGAACGCGCCCTTGCGCCAGCCGTGGCTCGCCAGGAAATCCATCCCCCAGCCGGTAAAGTTGACGGCGACGAAGGCCGTGAGATACGGCAGCGCGCTGAGCACGCTCGCCTGCACCAGCGGAATGTGGCGGTAGTGCGTGAGATACTGCGGCAGCCAGGTCAGGAAAATGTACTGGCAATAGGGCAGCGCGAAATAGCCGATATAGAACGGCCACAGCGCCTTGCTGGTCAGGAGTTTTACGTGCGGCACCGGTGCCTGGGCCGCGCGCTGGCGCGCCTCTTGCGTCTGCGCCTGCGCGCCGGTGGGCACCGGATCGGCGAAGTTGCGGGCATAGCTCCACCATCCCGCGGCGCAGGCAAGGCCGATCACGCCGAAGAACACGAAGATCATCGCCGCCGAACCGGTGGCGCTGAAGATGGCTCCCGCGACGGCGACGCCCACCGCCGGGCCGAGCTGCGCGCCCGACTGCATGAAGGCCGCGAACTTGCCGCGCTTGGCGTCCGACGCCACCGCCCGCGCCACGGCGGCGGCGGTGGCGGGGATGTAGGGAGCCTCGGACAGGCCCAACAGCACGCGGAAGGACGCGGTGAGCCACAGTACGGTCGGCGCGATCGGAGTGAGCAACACCCACAGCGACCAGCCCGCCATGGTGCCGGCCAGCGTGCGGCGCGGGCCGACGCGGTCGGCGATCCAGCCGCCCACCGGCTGCATCAGCAGATAGCCGAACGAGAACGCGCTCAGCATCACGCCGATGGTCGAGGGCTTCCAGTCGTATTGCTTGGCCCAGGCCGCGGCAGCGACGCTGAAATTGGTGCGGTCCGCCCACAACAGGACGCTGCCGAGAAAGAACACGACGACGCAGATCGGCCAGCTGATCGGCCGTGCCGGCGCACGGACCCCGGCCATACCGATATCGGTAGTGGCTTTCATGGAGAACCTCCCCTCAACCGTTCGCCGCCGTGGCGGCGGGAATCTCGGCCGCTTGAGCAGGGCCGTTGCAGCAATTGTGGACCTGCCCGGGCGGCAGGTAAAGGGAGGGAAGGGAGGGAAGGGAGGCGCGGCCCTGGCGGCGCCGGCCCCGCCTGTGCTAAGGCGCGGCCATTCCCGATGGCCCGCGCAAGGAGGCGCGTTCGTCCGCATGACCCAAGCCTTCGCCTCGGCGCCGCATGTGGTGGGCACGACCCCGGCGGATGGAGCGGGCCCGCGCCTTCCGGCCGAGGAGGTGTTGTGCCCGGTCATCGCCAACGACTGGGTCAATGCCGAGTACAAGCATCTCGTGCTGGAGGCCTCGCCCACGGCGCTGGCCGCGCGCGCGGGACAGTTCTTCAACTGGCTCTGTCCCTCGCCGGACGATGGCGAGCTGTGGCTGCGCCGGCCGCAAAGCGTCTATCGCGTCGATGCCGCGCGTGGCCGCGTGGAGTTCCTGTACAAGACGGTGGGGCGCGGCACCCGCGGCGTGGCGCAGCTCAAAGCCGGCGACCGCTTCAACATGGTGGGGCCGCTCGGCAACGGCTTCCATCTCGAGCCTGAGTGGCGCCACATCGTCGTGCTCGGCCGCGGCGTCGGGCTGGCGACGCTCGCCCCGATCTCGGCGCTGGCGGGCGAGCGGGGCGTCGGCGTCACCGCCATCCTGTCGGCGCGCAGCCCCGATCTCGTCATGTCGGCCGACCTCTTCGCCGCCATGGGCGCGCGCATCATCCCCGTTCTCGACAGCGACGGCACCAGCGCGGTCGACAATGTCGAGGCGATCCTGCGCGGCCTCATCGCCCAGGGACAGGCCGATGCGTTCTTCACCTGCGGTTCCAACCGCCTGATGCAGCTCATGAAGCGCTGGGCCGCGAGCACGCCATCCCCGGCGAGGTGGCGATGGAGCAGGTCATGGCCTGCGGCCTCGGCCCCTGCTACGTCTGCGTCAAGACCTTCGAGGTGAACGGCGAGAAGACCCTGCGCCGGGTGTGCATCGACGGCCCGGTGTTCGATTTGCAGGAAGCGGTGGGGTGGTAGGGGGCACACCGCCGCCGCTCTTCTCCCTCTAGCGTCTCACATAGGCGCCAATCGCCTCGGGGTCAGGGTCCACTCCCAACCCAGGGCCTTGGGGCACACGATCCGACCGGGCGCGGCGGACTATGGCGCCGGTGTCGCTGTCCGGACCGGCTGTCGCGCTGTCGCGATCTGGCCATGCAGGACCGTCAGCGCGGCGAGATAGATCTCGGAGAACGTGGGGAACGGCTGGATGGTATCGCGCAGTACCTCGAGCGGCACGCGGGCGCGGATCGCAAGAGTGGCCTGCTGCAGCCACTCGCCGGCCTCCGGGCCGAGCGCATACGCGCCGGTCAGCCGCTCGCCGTCGCTGAGCAGGGTCATGAATCCGTTCAACCCGGCGTAGGCGCGCGTGTAGGTGGCGGTCTTCGTCACCTCTGATACACGGGCGGTCGCGCTGAAGGTGGCCTCAGCCGCGCCGACCGAGGCCGCCTGCGGATCGGTGAAGACCACGCGCGGCACGGCTTCGTAGTTGGCCTCGCGCGGCTCGCCCAGGATGTTCGCCGCGACGACGCGGCCCTGATACTTGCCGACATGGGTGAGCTGCCAGATGCCGTTGACATCGCCGATCGCCCACAGGCGCTCACCCGCGCGCAGACGCGCATCGACGGGAATCCCACGGTGGTTGGCTTGGACGCCGACGGTCTCCAGCCCAAGCCCGTCGACACGCGGACGCCGGCCGGTGGCGACGAGCAGCCGGTCGCCGCTGAGCGTCCGGCCGTCGTCGAGTTCCAGCGAAAAGTGCTCGCCCTCGCGCCGCGCGGCGGTCGCGTGTACGCCGAGTGCGAGCTCGACCCCGTCCCGGCGCAACGCGTCTGCGAGTGCCTCTCCCAGCGGCGGGGGCTCGCGGGGCAGCACGCGTGCAGCGCCCTCGACGAGAAACACCTCGCCGCCGAGGCGACGAACGGCCTGAGCCATCTCGACGCCGACCGCCCCACCTCCAAGCACGAGCAGCCGGCGAGGGACGGTTTTCATGCCGGTCACCTCACGGTTCGTCCAGATGCCCTCGAGACCGCGCAGGCCCGGCACGGGCGGGATGACCGGCTCAGAACCGGTCGCCACGACCACGTGTTTGGCCGTGTGGCGAACGCCGTCGACGTCGACGACGCCTGTCCCGGCCAGCCGGCCGCGACCGCGCAGCAGGTCGATGCCATGCTCGGCGAGCCAGCGCTCCTGGCCGGCGTCGGAGTAGTTCGAAACCATGTCGTCGCGCCAGGCGAGGGCCGCCGCGACATCGACCCGCGCCGTCGCGGCCGCGTCGTTTGCGCCGCGCACGGCCTCGCCCGGGCGCAGCAGCGTCTTGGACGGGATGCACGCCCAGTAGGAGCATTCGCCGCCGACCAGCGCGCTCTCGACGAGTGCGACGCGCAGACCGCCGTCAGCGAGCACGCCGGCGCAGTGCTCGCCCGGTGAGCCGCCGCCGATGACGATGACGTCGTAGCCGCCGCTCATGACGGCAGCTCCTTGCCGGCCTGCGCCCGGACGATGTATTCGGCGTAACAGTCCGGCCAGTCCGCGTCAGGCTGGCCGGTCCGCTTCTCGTGCTCGCCGTGCGCCGCCGCGGTGACGTTCTTGCCGAAGATGATCGAGCACCCGGAGCCGGGCGGCGTGAACTGGATCACGCGGAAGTCGTCACCGGCGGCGTAGTCGGCGTCGAGCCTCCAACCCAACCCGCCGTAAAAGCGCTTGGCGCGATCGACGTCCGACACAGGGATCACGACGACCTCGAGCCTCATGTCGGGGCTCCGCATTTTCAGCGTGTCGAGTGCAGTTTCGCTGCGCATTTGAGGACTGTTCATGCCCAACTCCTCAGGTCTAGGTGCCTTGAGACTGGCGACAGACCTATCGCTCAATTTCCCTCAGACGCTCGATATCAGGTCAGAGAATTCATCCGTCGTCACAATGGCATTCGCGTAATTCGGAACATTGATGTCGAGAGCGGCGTGCATGTGCTCGTCCGAGTAATCCGCCGTCGCGTCTTTGATCATCGTGACCTCGTAGCCGAGCTCGACGGCAAAGCGAACGGGTATTTCCAGGTCTCGTAGTCGCCCGGACGGTATCGACGATGCAGCGCATAGAAGACCCGACGTTCCGCCTTCCGCGCAGCATTCAGGACCTGCAGCATATGAGGAACTCCAGGCTGGAAGGTGGGGCCCTCATCTAGGAGCTCTTGTTCCGCGGATCGTCCTTTGCGTCGAGATATTCAAGGCCCAGCGGCCCGATCGCCGTCACTTGCGTAATGTACTCGCCCGATTTTGCCCAATGGAAATGATATGTGGCGCCGGGCAGGACGATGACGCTGCCGGGCGGATACGCCGTCACCTTATCGCCATCGAATTGATCGCCGAGGCCGATGTAGAAGACGCCGGACATCACTGTATAGACTCGGTCCTCCGGGTGGCGGTGCGGCATCAGTTTCACGCCGTGGGGCACTTTGACCCGGATCACATAGGGGCCCGGCTCCGAGGGCTGGCCGACAACGACGGCGAGGCGAACCGAGGGAGGGAAAGCCGGGAACGGCTTCCAGTCGATGTCTTCGGGCAGGATCGATGTGAAAACGGCTTCTCCCGGCTCGTGCGCTCGAACCATTGCGGTGCTCCTTACCTGGACGCGTTAACGCGCGGCGGATGACGGACGCTTCAAATTAACTTGGCGTCCAACGTGATCGCGGCGTTGAGAACCCTGGAGACCGGGCAGTTCTTCTCGGCTTCGCTGGCCATGCGGGCAAATGCAGCTTCGTCGAGGTTAGGCACTTGGGCGCGCAGGGTCAGATCGGAGCGACTGATGCGGAATCCCTGGCCCTCAGGCTCAAGCGTGACGGCGGCCTCGGTCTCGAGCTCCGTGGGCGTGTAGCCGGCGCCCTGCATCTGAAAGGCCAGCGCCATGGTGAAGCATCCCGCATGGGCCGCAGCGATCAACTCCTCGGGATTCGTGCCCTTCTCGTTCTCGAAACGCGTCCTGAACGAATACGGGGTCGCGGCGAGCACGCCGGAAGCGGTGGAAAGATTGCCGGTGCCGGCGCGACCGGTGCCGCGCCAAACCGCTTTCGCCTTGCGGATCATGTAACGCCTCCTGACATTGGGCTCGATGCGCTCCTTCAAAGCAGGTGCTCGATCCGGATTGGCAGATCGCGCAGCCGGCGACCAGTGGCGTGAAAAATGGCATTGGCGATGGCAGGCGCGACACCCGTCATCGCGACTTCGCCAAGACCCTTGATGCCCAGGGAGTTCAGCAGCGGGTCGGGCTTGTCGATCAAGCCAACGTCGATGGAGCCGATATCCGCGCTCACCGGCACGACGTAGTCGGCAAGGTCGGTATTCAGGAAGCCGCCGAAGCGGCTATCGACCTCGCTCGCCTCGCGCAAGGTCGCGCCGATGCCCCAGACCACCCCGCCCATGACCTGGCTCCGGGCCGTGCGGGGGCTCACCACCCGACCGCAATCGACGATGCTGACGACCCGCGGCACGCGCACACGGCGCGTGCCTGGCTCGATTCTCACCTCGACGAAATGGGCGATGTAGCTGAAGCTCACGAAGCCTGGGTAAACCGGACCGGCGAGTGAGAGCAGTCCGGCTTTCAACCGGCCGAAAATTTCCTCGGGCTGTCCGGGGGCTTTGCACCTGACCTCCACCTCGAGCGCATCGCGGCCCGCGGCCTTCAGTATCTCGGCCGGCGAGCGATTGTGCGATCCGTGCGGGCTCAGAGCGGCGAGAGCCTTCAGCATCTCGTCAGCAGCCTCGCTCGCGGCGGGCACGGCGCTCGCCGTGCCCCACGAACCGGCGGTCTCGTGCTGGGGCGCAGCGCGCGTATCTCCAACCGCGACCGTCACGCGATCGTCGGGGACGCCGAGCTTCCGCACCAGCACCGCCGTCAGCGCGGTGCGGATGCCCTGGCCCATTTCGTGGCCGCCAATGCCGATGAAGACACCCCCATCGTCCGTAATCCTCAGACGAGCGATTTCCGGCGCGGTCAAGGCCGGATAGGCACCGATAGCGACGCCCCAGCCGACGAGCGATCCGTCATCGGCCCTCATGGAACTTGGCGTCATTATGCGCCGGCTCCAGCCAAAGCGTTCCGCCCCACGTTGCAGGCATTCGGCCACATGGCGAGATGAGAGCGGCTTGTTCGTAATCGGGTCTATGGTCGTGTCGTTCGCGAGCCGCAGGGCAACCGGATCCTGATTTCAGGGCATATGCGGCCTCGTCCACGCTCGATTCCAGCGCGAAGCAGGCGATGTGTTCCCAGGGCGCGCGCATGAAGCCGGGGGTCTGAGTGTCGGCCTTTACCAGCCTTTCGCGACCGCGAAAATTGGCGATCCCATGGAGGCGCGCACTGGTGTCGGTATGGAGCGTCGGAAAAAGATCGTACCGTGACGTCTGCGAATTGCTCTCATGGATGGCCGCCACCATCCGTCCCGTGCGATTGGCGCCCAGGCGAATCCGATGCCGGCTCGCCGGACGGAAACAGGCGTCATGAAAAATCTGCGCGCGCGGGACGACCAGCTTGACCGGCCGCTCGAGCCGCCGCGCCGCGATGGCCGCCAGAACGGTCTGCATCTGCAGCGAAGTTTTCTGGCCGAAGCTGCCGCCGGCGAACGGTGAGATCACCTGCACGCGCTCCGGCGGCAGTCCCAACTCGAGCGCCAGTCCCTGACGTATGCCTTCGGCGTTCTGCGTTCCCTCCTCGACGATCAGCGTGCCATCGCGCCACTCCGCCACGGTGGCGATAAGCTCGATTGGATTGTGGTGTTGCGGCGCGCTGGTGTAGACGGCATCGATCTTGATCGCCGCCTCGGCGAAAATTCTATCGGCGTCTCCGGCGACCAGGTCGGCGAACATGGGCTTGGGCAGGGCCGAGTCCGCTTGCGCGATGATGTCGCTCTCCGGCGCATCGAGCGCGACATTGAAGGCTTCCTCCGCGTAGTCCGCCCGAACAAGTGCCGCCGCCTCGATGGCCGCTTCGAGTGTATCGGCCGCCACCAGCGCGATCGGTTGGCCGCGATAGGCGATCACGTCGGATCGCATCGGCTGGAAGCTCTGGAAGCCATAGCCATCGGCAAAAAGAAAGCCAGGCGACTTCACCTCGCCGAGATCCTCATGCGTCAAGACGAGACGGACATCCGGCACGGCACGGGCGGCATGCGTGTCGATGCCGCGAAGGCGGCCGCGCGCGATGGTCGCGACAGCAAGCGCGGCGTGAACCAGACCGGGGCGGGCATGGTCGGCGCCAAACCGCGTGACACCCCGCACCTTGTCATGCGCGTCGATCCGGGGAGTGTCGGGGAAGGAAGTGTCGCTCATTGGCGTCAGACCCTCTGCCTTGCGATCATCAACGCGTCGGTCACCGTTCGGGCGCCGAGTTCGATCCTGAAGCCATTGAAATGCCCACCCCGGGCGCCGCGCAGCGCGATGTCAGCCGCCGCACGCGCCGCGCCGGGCGTCAAGGATTGCCCAATCAGAGACTTTTCCGCTTCCCGCGTGCGCCAGGGCCGGGTGGCGAGACCGCCAAGCGCGATACGCGCATCGCGCACGGCATCCCCCTCCATGCCCAGCGCGACAGCCGCGGAGGCCAGGGCAAAGGCGTAAGATTCACGGTCCCGGATTTTGTGATAGGTCGAGGCGCGGCCGAGCGGGGTCGTCGGCACGCGGATGCGCAAGATCAGCTCGTCTGCGGCGAGAGCGGTCTCGATCTGCGGCGTCGTGCCGGGCTCGCAATGGAGTTGCTCGACCGGCAGCGTCCGCGGCCCGGCGGGACCCAGCACATCGATCTCGGCATCGAAAGCGGCCAGCGCCACGCCCCAATCTCCGGGATAGAGCGCAATGCAGGCGTCGCTGCCGCCGAGAATCGCGTGACCGCGATCCAAACCCTCCAGAGCGGAGCAGCCGCTGCCAGGCTCGCGCTTGTTGCAGGCAAAAGGTTCGCCGCCGCGGAAATAGGCGCATCGCGTGCGCTGGAGCAGGTTGCCGCCGACGGTCGCCATATTGCGGAGCTGTTGCGAGGCCGCCTTGGCGAGCGACTCCGCGAGGGCGGGGTAGTCGCGATTGAGGACTGGATCCGCCGCGACGTCGCTCATGCGAGCCAGAGCGCCGAACACCAGTTCGTGCGGACCCGACGTATCAAATTCCTCGAGCTCCGTGAGCCCGGTGAGATCGATCACGCGATCCGGCAATTCCACATTGAGCTTCATCAGGTCGTAAAGCGTCGTGCCACCGGCGATGAAGCGCGCGCTGGGACCACTCGCGGCCTTTGCTTGCACGGCATCGGCAGCGGTTGCAGGCTTGGCGTAGCTAAAGGGGATCATCGCTTCACGCCCCTCGCATCTTGACCGCGGCGTCCTGAATTGCGGCCACGATTCCGACGTAGGCACCGCAGCGGCACAGATTGCCGCTCATATACTCGCGGATCTGCTCCCGCGTGGTGGCATGTCCCTCGCGCACGCAGGCCACCGCCGCCATGATCTGCCCCGGCGTGCAATAGCCGCATTGCAAGGCATCATGATCGATGAACGCCTGTTGCATGGGGTGGAGACTGCCTTCAGAAGGCGCCACGCCTTCGATCGTGACCACCTCGCGTCCGTCTGCCTGAACCGCCATGGTCAAACACGAGGCGACACGGCGGCCGTCGAGATGGACCGTGCAGGCACCACATTGGCCGTGGTCGCACCCCTTTTTTGCGCCGGTCAGAGAGAGACCTTCGCGCAGGACGTCCAGCAGCGAGGAACGCGAATTCGAGGGGCAGCAGCCGAGGCGTCCCATTCACGATGAGCCGCACCGACACCCTTTCCGTTGGGCTGTTGCTGCCTGTTGATTGAGCAAGGCTCATCTTCGTCTCCAAATGGATGAAGACACTACGGTCGCGGTCGATTGCGGAAAATGTCCGACCCGCCACGACCTAATCCAGCGGGCACGGTGCTCCTGCAAGTCGAAGGAGCGCGTTCGCGGCACGCCCCAATCGGTAATGCCGATTACCGCTTCGTCACCTTCAATCCGCATCCACTGGTGATCCTTGTTGAATTCGAAGAACGCCCATCTCGTGCCCTCGCGAAAGCAGGCTTTGCAGCGATCGCGGGGCGAAGACTAAGGCCGTGCATCTCGTGCCGCCTTGACGAGCGTCAATTTTCGCCGCCCACCTGGCTGGACGCGGCTTTCTGATGGTTCACAAGCACATACGCCATCCGCTGCGCGCGCCGCAGCCACCCGGGCGAGGGTGCTTGCGCGCACCCCATGCAGGCGCGACACTGGCGCCCTGGTCGCCGCCCTAACGCGAGGTTCCGTCATGGTTGATATGTCCGTCCGCATCGGGGCGATGAGTTTCCAGAATCCGATCATGCCCGCCTCGGGCGCGTTCTCCACCGAGGTCGAGCAGGTGATGGATCTCAACCGCCTCGGCGCGCTCGTCGCCAAGACCGTGTCGCGCGAGTTCCGCGCCGGCAATCCGACCCCGCGCGTGGCCGAGCTCGAATGCGGGATGATCAACTCGATCGGGCTGCCGACCAAGGGCCTCAAGTATTTCCTCGACGTGCAGGTGCCCGACTACAAGCGCTTCTCGCCCCCGCTTGTCGCGTCCATCACCTCGCAGGACCCGGTCGATTTCGTGGCGATGGCGCGCGAGGTCTCGGTTCCCGATGTCGACGTGATCGAGCTCAACATTTCGTGCCCCACGCGCAATCCCGGCGGCGGCAATTTCGCCCTCCACGAGGATCACACCTACACCGTCGTCAAGGGCGTGCGCGACGTGACGACGAAGCCGCTCTGGGCCAAGCTCTCGCCCAATGCCGGCGACATCGTTGCGATCGCCAAGGCGGCCGAGCGCGCCGGCGCCGATGCGCTCGTCGTCTCCAATACGATCCTGGGGTTGAAGATCGATCTCGACACCTTCCGCCCCGCCATCGGCAACAAGCTTGGCGGCATCTCCGGGCCGGGGGTGAAGCCGATCATCCTGCGCATGGTCTATCAATGTGCCAAGGCGGTCGCGATCCCCGTCATCGGCTGCGGTGGCATCTGCAAGGTCGAGGACGTGGTCGAATACATGCTGGCCGGCGCCAGCGCGGTCATGGTCGGCTATCTCCTCTTCCGCAATCCCTCGGGATTGGTGTCGCTCATCGACGATCTCGAGGCGTGGTGCGCCAAGCGCGGCTTCGCGCGGGTGGCCGACCTCACCGGCGCGATGATCGACGATCCCCCGCGCGAGACCTATGCCGCCGCGGCGGCGCCGATCCGCTGAGGCCGGCCCGATGCCCGCCCGCTTCACGCTGCGCAAGCCCGACGACTGGCACCTCCATGTCCGGGACGGCGCCATGCTCAAGGCGACGCTGCCGTTCTCGGCGCGGCATTTCGGGCGCGGCATCATCATGCCGAACCTGGTCCCGCCGGTGCGCACGGTGGCGGACGCCGTGGCCTATCGCGCGCGGCTTCTGGCGGCGCTGCCGGAAGGCGTGCGCTTCACGCCGCTCATGACCTGCTACATGACCGACGACACCGATCCCGACGAGGTCGAGCGCGGCTTCCGCGAGGGCGTCTTCACCGCGGTCAAGATCTATCCCGCCCATGCCACCACCCACTCGGCCGCGGGCGTTGCCGATTTCCGCAAGATCCGTCCCGTGCTCGCGCGCATGGAAAAGATCGGCATGCGCCTGCTCATCCACGGCGAGGAGGCCGATCCCGCCATCGACGTGTTCGACCGCGAGGCCGTCTTCATCGACCGCCATCTCAGCGGCTGGCTCAAGGATTTCCCAGGTCTCAAGATGGTGCTCGAGCATATCTCGACGACCACGGCGGTGGAGTTCGTGCGCGCCGCCGCACCCCAGCTCGGCGCCACCATCACGCCCTATCATCTCATGCTCAACCGCACCGATTTCCTGGGCTACGGCTTGCGGCCCTACATGTACTGCATGCCCGTCATCAAGCGCGAACGCGACCGGCTGGCGTTGCGCGAGGCCGCGACCTCCGGCGATGCGTGCTTCTTCCTCGGCACCGATTCCGCGCCCCATCCGGTCGCGCGCAAGCTCGATGTCGTCGGCATTCCCGGCATCTTCAACGCGCCGGTGGCGCTCGAAAGCTATGTCCAGGTGTTCGAGGAAGAGAACGCGCTCGACCGGCTCGAGGCCTTCGCCTCGCTCAACGGGCCGCGCCACTATGGTCTTGCCCCCAACGACGACACCGTCACACTCGAAGCCCAGCCCTGGACCGCGCCCGAGGAAGTCGCGGTCGACGGCCCCGACACGCGCGCCCTCATCCATCGCGGCGGCGAGACGATCCGCTGGCGGGTGGTCGAGGACTGAGACATAACGCGCGCCGGCATGACCGGCGCCGATCGAGGGAGGATGAAATGAAGCCGTTGCATCGCCTGGCCGCTGTCTGCGGCACCGCCCTGCTTGTGGCACTCGCCGCGGCGGCGCAGGCCGCGGGGAAGTACGATCCCGGCGCGAGCGACACCGAGATCAAGGTCGGCAACACCTTTCCCTTCAGCGGCCCGGCGTCGGGCACCAGCGCCATCGCGCGCCTCATGGGCTCCTTCTTCCACCGCCTCAACGATGAAGGCGGGATCAACGGCCGCAAGGTCACTTTCATCACGCTCGATGACGGCTACAGCCCGCCCAAGACGCTGGAGCAGACGCGGCGCCTGGTCGAAGAGGACCAGGTGCTGGTGATGTTCGGCGCGCTCGGCACGCCCACCAATCTGGCGGTGCGGCCCTATCTCAACAGCCACAAGGTGCCTCAGCTCTTCATCACCACCGGATCCAACAGCCTGATCGATCCCAAGCGCTTTCCCTACACCATGGGCTTTCAGCCCGGCTATTCGACCGAGGCGACGATCTTCGCCAAGTACCTGCTGGCCGAGCATCCCAATGCCAAGATCGGCATTCTCTATCAGGGCGACGATTTCGGCAGCGACCACATGGACCCGTTCCTCAAGACGCTCGGGCCCAAGGCGGCGACGATGGTGGTGGCGAAGGCCTCGTATCAGGCCACCGACGTGACGCTGACCTCGCAGATCATTTCGCTCAAGAGCGCTGGCGCCGATGCGCTCTATCTCATCACCCAGGGCCGCGCGGCGCCCCAGGCCATCTCGGCGGTGCGCGCGCAGGGCGGATGGGACCCGGTGATATTGCTGCCGTCGGTGGCGACCGCGAAGGCGGTCCTGGGGCCGGCTGGCGACGACAACATCAAGGGCGTCATCTCCGTCAGCTACGAGATGGATCCGACCGACCCGACCTGGGCCAATGACCCGACCGCGCAGCAATATCTCGCCTTTCTCAAGAAATACGCGACGGCCGCCGACTACGATTCCGTCGCGTCGAGCCCGGTGGGCTATGATTCCGCGGCCCTCCTGGTCGAGGTGCTGAAGCGTTGCGGCGACGATCTGACGCATGCCAACGTGATGCGGCAGGCGACGAGCCTGCACGACGTGCACCTGCCGCTGGTGCTGCCGGGCAGCACGGCCAATACCGGTCCCGACGACTATTTCCCGCTGAAGGTGGAGCAGCTCGAGCGTTACGACGGCAGGCGCTGGGTGCTGTTCGGCAAGCCCATGCAGGGCTGAGACCATGTGCCGCGGAGGATTGAATGGCGGATTTTGATGTGATCGTCGTCGGCGGCGGCAACGCCGCCTTCTGCGCGGCGCTGGCGGCGCAGGAGCAGGGCGCGTCGGTGGTGATGCTGGAAGCAGCCCCCACGGACGAGGCCGGCGGCAACAGCCGCTTCACCGCCGGCTCGATGCGCATCGTCTATAACGGCGTCGATGACGTGAGGACGCTCATCCCCGATCTGACCGAGCAGGAAGTCGCGACCACCGATTTCGGCACCTACACCAAGGATCAGTTCTTCGACGACATGGCGCGCGTGACGCAATATCGCGCCAGTCCCGATCTCGTCGAACTGCTGGTGACGCGCAGCTTCGACACCGCGTGCTGGATGCGCGACAAGGGCGTCCGCTTCGTGCCGATCTATGGCCGGCAGGCCTTCAAGATCGAGGGCCGGTTCAAGTTCTGGGGCGGGCTCACCGTGGAATTGGTGGGCGGCGGTCCCGGCCTCATCGAGCAGTTGACCCAGGCGGCGACGCGGCGCGGCATCGTGGTCCGCTATGGCACGCGCGCGACCGATCTCATCGTCGACGGTGTCGGCGTTGCCGGGGTGCGCGTGCGCAGCGGCGATACGATCGATGAAGTGCGCGGCAAGAGCGTCGTGCTGGCCTGCGGCGGCTTCGAGGCCAATGCCGAATGGCGCACGCGCTATCTCGGACCCGGCTGGGACCTCGCCAAGGTGCGCGGCACCCGCTTCAACGCCGGCGACGGCATCCGCATGGCGCTGGCGATCGGTGCCAGCCCGTGCGGCAACTGGTCGGGCTGCCATGCCGTGGGCTGGGACATGAACGCGCCGGAATTCGGCGATCTCGCCGTCGGCGACCAGTTCCAGAAGCACTCCTATCCCTTCGCCATCATGGTCAACGCGACGGGACGCCGCTTCGTCGACGAGGGCGCCGATTTCCGCAACTATACCTATGCCAAATACGGCCGCGTCATCCTCGAGCAGCCCGGCCAGTTCGCCTGGCAGATTTTCGACCGCAAGGTGAAGTCGCTGCTGCGCGACGAGTACAACATTCGCCGCATCACCAAGGTGACGGCCAACACGCTCGAGGAATTGGCCGCCAAGCTCGACGGCGTCGACGCCAAGGAATTCCTCGCGACCATCGCCGCCTATAACAAGGCGGTGCGGACCGACATCCCCTTCAATCCCAACGTCAAGGACGGCCGCGGCACCGACGGTCTCGCCGTCAACAAATCCAACTGGGCCAACACGATCGACGAGCCGCCGTTCGAAGGCTACGGCGTGACCTGCGGCCTCACCTTCACCTTCGGCGGCTTGCGCATCACCACGAGCGGCGAAGTGCTCGATCTCGATATGAGGCCATCTCGCGGCCTTTATGCGGCGGGCGAGCTCGTAGGCGGGCTCTTCTATTTCAACTATCCCGGCGGCTCCGGCCTCACCTCCGGCGCGGTGTTCGGCCGCATCGCCGGCACCTCTGCCGCCCGCACCGCGCGACGGTGATGCTCACTCGCCACGCGAGCCGAGCCGCATTCGGATGCGCTCGAACGCCATGTCAGTGACGATGGCGAAGAGCGCCGACCACGGCGGCGCCCTCGATGACGTAGGGCAGCTTGTCGCCGACGAGGCCGCTGATGATCGGCGTGCCCAGCGTCACCGCGCCGACCGTCGAGCCGATGGTGGCGGTGCCGATGTTGATGACCACCGAGAGGCGCATGCCCGCCAGGATCACCGGCGCGGCCAGCGGCAGCTCGACGCGCCATAACATCTGCAGCGGCGCGAGCCCCATGCCCTCGGCCGCCTCGCGCACCGAGGCCGGCACGCCCTCGATCCCGGCGATGACGTTGGCGACGATCGGCAGGAAGCCATAGAGCGTCAGCGCGACGAAGGTCGGCCAGGTCGCCATAGCCCAGCATCGGCACGGCGATGGCGAGCACCGCGACCGGCGGAAAGCTCTGGCCGATGGAGGCGACGGCGCCGAGGATGGCGCGGAACTCCCGGCCCGCCGGGCGTGTGACGAAGATGCCGAGCACGAGCGCCGCCGAAGTGGCGGCCAGGCTCGCCGCCGCGACGATCTCGGCATGCGACAGGAACAGCGCCGGGAACGACGCGAAGCCGATAGATCGGCGGATCGACATCGGGAAACACCCAGGCGAAGAGCGGGCCCAGCGCCGGCATCCCGAACAGCAGCAGGACCAACGCGGCCGTCGCGACCGCGAGCGATACCATTCCGCGCGATCGCGACCGCATCGTCACGTCACCAGGTCGGAGAGGACCACCGAGCCCGTCACCGCGCCGGTGCATCGCGCACCGGCACCCGGTCGGTGCGGCGCATCACCATTTGCGACAGCGCCTCGGTGAGCGGGCGCGGCTCGGCGAGCGGCTCGCCGGCGACGATGACGTCCGGGCCGCACGCGGTCGGCGATGCGCCGCACCGCCAGAAGCTTGAGCCCGACACCGGCTCGGCCGATGAAGTCGCGCACGAAATCGTCGGCGGGGCGTTCGAGGATGTCGAGCGGCGCGCCGGCCTGCACGATCTTGCCATCGTCGCATGATCGCGACGATGTCGGCGAGCGCGCAGCGCCATGTCGATGTCGTGCGTCACGAAGACGATGGTCTTGCCGCGTGCTGTGGATCGAGCGCGAGCTCTGGCGCCAGCGCGTCGCGCGTGATCGGATCGAGCGCGCCGAACGGCTCGTCCATCAGCAGGATGCTCGGGATCGGCGGCGAGCGCGCGGGCGACGCCGACGCGCTGCTGCTGCCCGCCCGAAAGCTGGTGCGGATACCGGTCGCGATGCTCCGCCGGGTCGAGCCGCAGCAGCGCCAGCAGCTCGTCGACGCGCGCGGCGATCCGCTGCGTCGGCCAGCCGAGGAGACGCGGCACCGTCGCGATGTTGTCGGCGACGGTCCAATGCGGGAACAGGCCGATCGACTGGATCACATAGCCGATCCGCCGCCGCAGCGCCTGGAGCGGCGTTCGCGCCACGTCCTCGCCGCCGATGCGGATCGTGCCCGCGCTCATCGGCACCAGGCGGTTGATCATCTTGAGCGTCGTCGATTTGCCGGCGCCCGAGGAGCCGACCAGGGCGCAGAACGCGCCCGTCGGGACGGTGAGGCTCACGCCGTCGACGACGCGCCGCCCGCCAAAGGTCCGCACCACGTCCTCGAGCTCGATCATGCCGCTCTCCGTCCCAGGCCATTCGATCAGCATCGCCAGCCGAAATCGGCCGCGAGCGCCAGCAGGATCGTCGGCACCGCGCCGAGCAGCACGAGATCGATCGCATATTGGCCGATCCCTTGAAAGACGAACGTGCCGAGGCCGCCGGCGCCGATGAGGGCCGCGACCGTGGCGAGCCCGATCGCCTGCACCGTGACGATGCGCACGCCGGCGAGAACGACGGGAAAGCCGAGCGGCATCTCGACCCGCCAGAAGATCTGCCGCGGCGTCATGCCCATGCCCGATGCCGCCTCGATCACCGCGGGATCGACGCCGAGAATGGCCGGCCTGCGTGTTGCGCGCCACCGGCAGCAGCGCATAGAGCGTCAGCGCGATGAGCGCCGGCACCGGCCCGACGCCGCCGAGCCCCAGGGCGGCGAGCGGCGCGATCAGCAGCCCGAACAGCGCGATCGAGGGAATCGTCTGGACGATATTGAGCGTGGCGAAGATCGGCCCCGCGCGCCCGCGCCGGCGCGCGGCCAGCGTGCCGAGCGGCATGCCGATGACGAGCGCCGGCACCAGCGCGCCCGCCACCAGTTCGCAATGCCGCGCCAGCTCGCTCGAGGAAGGCGCCGCGGCGCGCCGCATATTCGCGCACGAGCGACAAATCATCGAGCCGCCCGCTTGCCGCCAGCGCGAGCACCAGCGCCGCGATCGAGCGCCGCCACGCCGAGCCGCAGCGCGCGGTCCGGCCCCGAGCCGCTGCAACGCATCGAGAACGGCGAGCGCGGCGCAGAGGCTCGCGATCCAGAAGGCCGGCCCGAGCGTCGGTGCGCGCCGCGGCGGCGAGGCCGCGGCCAGCGCGCTGCCGCACGGCCCGGCGCTCGTCGAGGAGGACGAGCAGCAGCGCACGCGGCGGCGATGATCGCGCCGAGGCAGCGCTTGCGCGTCGGCGGCAGAACGATGCGGCGAGCAGCAAGGCGCCGAGCGCGGCGACGGCACCGCGCGCACCGGCGCGCCGGCGGCCTGCCACAGCGGCAGCGGCGCGCCCGAGACGAGGCGGTTGGGCGCTTGCGTGACGAAGCCGGTCGCTCGCCAGCGCGGCGGCGCCCACCACCACCAGCACCAGCAGCACCGGATTGGCGCGCGCGTCCTTGCGCCGGCGCTCATCGCGCGGACCCTTGCGCCGCGAGATAGTCGCTGCGCCACCGCGCGCGCGTCGACGCCATCGACCGCGATCTCGGCATTGAGGCGTTGCAGCCGCTCGAGCGTCAACGAGCGGAACACCGGATCGAGCAGGCTCGGGATTTCCGGATGCGCCGCCAGCACGGCGGCGCGCACCACCGGCGCCGGCTCGTAGACGATCTCGGCGCCCTTGTCGTCGGCGAGCACGACCAGCCCCAGCGCCGCCACCGCGCCGTCCGTGCCATAGGCCATCGCCGCATTGACGCCAGAGATGCCCTCGGCCGCGGCGCGCATGGTCGCCGCCGTGTCGCCGCCCGCCAGCACCAGCATCTGGCGCTGGTGAGGGTGAAGCCGATAAGTCGTCTCGAAGGCGGGAAGGCCGCCGGGGCTTTCGACGAACTCGGCCGAGGCCGCGAGCCGCACCTTGCCGCCGCCGGCGACATAGCGCGCGAAATCCCTCGAGCGTCGCGCCGGTCTCGTGCCGCGAGGTCCTTGCGCACCGCGATCGCCCAGGTGTTGTTGGCGGGCGCCGGCGCGAGCCAGACGAGCCGCGTTGCGCGCGCGGTCGAGCGCCGCACCTTGTCATAGCCCGCGTCCGCGTTCCTCCACACGGGATCGGTTTCGATCTTGAAGAAGCGCGCGCCGTTGCCGGTATATTCGGGATAGATGTCGATCTCGCCGGCAAGGATGGCGCTGCGCACGATGTTGGTGGGGCCGAGTCCGATCCTGCTCTCGACCGTGATCCCGTCGCCTCGAGCACCGAGCGCGATCATGTTGCCGAGCAGCGCGCCCTCGGTGTCGATCTTCGAGCCGACGATGATCGCGTCGGCGCGCGCGGCACTGGGCGGCAGGCAGCAAGCGCAAGGCTCAGGAAGGCGAAGAAGACGCGCATCGCGCGCCCATTAAGGGACGCGCGGCCGGGGCGCAAGCCGGCGCGGGGGCAGGTTCGAAAGCGGCGAGCGTCGCGCAAACCTGTTCCGGCCGTTCAAAGTCGATGCGGGGGTGGCGGAAGGGCACCCATTGGAACCGCTCGTAGAAGAGCGGGGCGCGAGCGGCCGCCGCGTGTAGTCGTGGCAGCGGAGTGGCCGCACGGCTTCGCTGGCGCAGGCGATATGCGCGAGATTGCCGCGCTCGGAGGCATAGGCGGCGAGAAGCCGCCGCTTCCACGCGGCCTCTTCGGCGTGAGCTCGACGATCTGTTCCGACCCGTCGGGATCGGCGAACCGCCCCGACTGCACGCGGCGGCCGTGAAAATTATATTCCGCGAATTCCGTCACTGGGATTTCCGCGGCAAGCTGGGCGCCAAGAAAATTGGCGACGTCGTGATCCTGATGCGCGCCTTCCCAGGCGGGCACCCACACATGGTCGATCGCCTGCGCCGCGATCGCGGTGCGGATCAGCGCCAGAGCGTCTTCCAGATGCGCCTTGAGTGTGCGCGACGGCCACTCGAGAAACGCGACCGGGGTTGATCGCGAGAAGCCCGGCCACGCGGTGGGCCTCTTCGCGGCGGCGTCCGATGCGCGCCGCATAACCCCGCCGCTGCCATGGCCAGAGTGCCGCTGCCGGCGGGATGCCGGTAGTGAGGTAGAGCGCGAACACCTCCGCCCCGGTCGCGACCGCGCGGCGCAGCACCACGGCGCAGCCGACGACCTCGTCGTCCGGATGCGGCACCAGCAGCAGGATGCGCTGCGAGTTCATGCCCGCGGCGGCGCCATTGCCGCCTGCTGCCATTGCGGCAGCAAATCTTCGCCCAGCACCTCCGCCCAGCTCGGCAATCGCCGTTCCGCGTAGTGCCGCGCGCGGTGTGCCATGGCGCTGCGCCGGCCCTCGTCGCTTGCCAGCAGCTCAAGATACCGCACCCACGCGAAGGCGCGGCTCGCCGACAGCGCGAATCCGGTCTCGCCCTCGATGAGGATGCGGCCCATGCCGCTCTCGCTCGCTGCCAGCACCGGCAGACCCGAGGCGAGCGCCTCGAGCACGACGTTGGCGCATTCCTCGACCGGGGAGGGAAAGGCGAAAAGATCGGCGCTGGCATAGACGCGGGCAAGCGTCTCGGGCGCCAGGTTGCCCGGGCAGGTGGCATCATCGCCCAGCCGCGCCTTGACCGCTTCGCGCTGCTCGCCCTCGCCGGCGCAGAAGAGATGGATGGGCAGCGCGCGCGCCGCCAGGTCGCCCACCGCCTCGGCCAACAGCATGACGTTCTTGCTGCGATTGACGCGCCCGGCAAAGAGGATCACCACGCGGTCGGCGGGAATGCCGTATTGGGCAGCAAGCCACGCACGGTCGCGGCGGGCGGGCGTGAAGAAGGCGCGATCGATGCCCCGCCGCAGCAGCACCGCCCTGCCGCCCGTCAGCGCCGCCACCGCCGCGAGCTGGTCGGGGCGCGAGACCAGGACCGAGGCGCAGGCGCGCTGGTGCCGGGCGAGCTGGCGCAGCATGTGCCGTTCGGCAAAGCGCGCGACGCCCAGCCCGTCGAGCAGCAGGCGAGCGCCCGCGCCTCTGCCGAGGAATCGCTCTATCGTCTGAGTTGTGAAAATGCGGGCATATTGCGGCGTATTGGTGTGGACCGATGTTACCAGCGGTGTGCCCCGGTGCCGCGCCACGCGCATCGCCGTGCGGGCATAGGCGAAATAGGCGTCGCTGGTATGGATCACGTCATAGTCGCAGAGCGCGCGGGCGACGCGCGGATGCCAGGGCGCGAGGTCCGTGTGGTCGGGAACGTGCGACAGGAACGGCAATAGCGCGGTGCTGAAGACCGGCGGCTCGACGACATAGCGCACGTTATCGCCCAGCGTCTTGATCTGGCGGTCGGCGCCCATGAAGTATACCGTGAGGTCGAGGGTCCCGGCGAACCCAAGCGCCGCCTGCGCGAGACGCTCCCAGCACTTCACGTGCCCGCCGGCGTCGGTCGTCAGCGCGAGATCGACGAGAACCGCGACGCGCAACGGATGTTGCGGCGCAACGAAGGGCACTTCGGCAAAGACGGACGCACTAATGCTCATGTTCCGTTCGCTCACCGGGTCGGCTGCAGGGGAATCTGCGGACCGTCGCCCTTGCGTGCAACACCGCAGCGGCCGAGAAGTCCCTTGGCGAATGTAGGACAGCGATGACGGAATCGTTCCTGTCGCGGCCCGGTTTCGCCCTTCCGGGCGAGGTCGCCGCTCCGATTGGCTCGGAGGCGCACAAGACGCTGTTCTGCCGCATGCTGCTGGACAGTTTCGATCCCTACCGGCCGGCCGTCATCGCCTGGCCGGTGCTCGCCCCCGACGCGCTCGCGCGGCTCACCGGCCTGCCGTTCTGGGATGTCGCCGTTGCCACCGAGGAGACGGCGGCACGGCGGATGCAGGCGCTGGCCGATGTCACCGAGGACGCGCTCATCCGCGAGGCCGTCGCGCTCAATGCCTTCGAAGAGCGCCGCCACAAGGAAGTGCTCGGGCACATGATCCGCAGCTACGGCATCGTCCTCAAGAACGAGCCCCCGCCGGCGCGAAAGGGCGACCCCCACTGGGGCTTCCTGCGCACCGGGTATGGCGAGTGCTTCGATTCGTTCTTCGCCTTCGGCCTTTTCGCGCTCGCCCGGCAATCCGGCTACTTTCCCCCACCGCTCGTCGACGTGTTCGAGCCGATCGTACAGGAGGAGGCGCGGCACAATCTTTTCTTCGTCAACTGGGTCGCCTATCGGCGGGCGCGGGCGCGCGGCATGGCGCATCTGCGCCTCGATGCACGCCGCCTGGCCGCACTCGCGGTCCAGGCCTGGGGCCGGATCGGCATGGCACGCCAGACCGATGACAAGAACTTCACCCGCACCGGCGGGGAAGCGATCGGCCTGACGCTGAAGCCGCGGGATTTCCTGGCCCTTTGCGTTGCCGAGAACGCGCGTCGGCTGGCGCCCTACGACCCGCGTCTCCTGCGCCCGCGCATCATGCCCGCCATCGCCCGCGCCCTGTGTCGCGTGCTGCCGGCTTAGGCAGGCGCGCGGCGGCGCCAGCGGCGCATCTCGCCCACCCAAGCGACGACGAGCGCCGGCACCCCCAGCGCCAGCTCGCGGCAGCGCTTCACCAGCGAGATAACGAGGCCGAGCTCGGGCCCGAGGCCGAGCTGGGTGGTCAGCACCATCAGCGTGCCGTCCTGCACGCCGAGGCCGCCCGGTATGACGAAGGCAACGGCGCGCGCGCCCTGGCTCAGGCTTTCGAGGATGATCGCGTCGGCAAGACCGATCGGCTGGCCGAGGCAGAACGGGACGAGCCAGACTTCACCGGCCCCGACGAACCATCCGGCGAGCCGCCATGCCAGCGCAACGGTCACGACACGCCGCCGTGCGTAGAGGGCGGCGAGCGCATCCTCGACCCGGCCGATACCGGCGCCGTCGACGAGGCCCCAGGCCGATCCGGCGCTGCGGTTGAGCGCCTGCGCCGCGCGGCTGAAGAGGCGGGTGCGTTGGGCGCCATAGAAGCCGCCGGTGAAGGCGGCGAGCACCGCAACGATGGCGAACGAACGGACGAGCGCATCGGCGCCGCGGCCGAGACCGAGCAGGATGAGCCCGGCGATGATGAACAGCACCTGCGTCACGAGCCCGATGGTGACGTCCGCCAGCACCGAGCTCGCGGCATCGACGAGATCGCACCCGGCATCGTAGGGCAGCTTGACGCGCAGCAGCTCGCCCAGATGCGGCACCGGCAGCAGCCCGTTTGCCGCCTCGCCGATCCAGCGGATCAGGAAGAGCCGCAGGCGCGAGGGTGCGTGGACGAAAAGGACCCGCCATCCGCTGACGTCGCAGAAAAGCGGCGCCGCGTGGAAGGCGATAATGACCGCCAGCCACCCGTGCAGCCGCTCCAGCGCCCCGACAACGGCGCCGACATGGTTGCTTTTGAGGAGCCAAACCAGCAGTGCCGCGCCCAGCAGCCAGGCGAGGAAAGTCAGGACACGCATCTTCAGGGGATGTCGGGGCAGGGTGGGGGCGCGTCAGTGCGCTTCGTGCAATGCCGCGTCAGTCCGGCGCAGCTTCGCCGAGTAGAAAGAGGCATTCTGCCCGCCCAGTACGGCCTCCCGCGCGAAAGTGATGAGGTGGTGGGCGACGAGCCCGACATGGATCACGTCCTCGATCCGGCCTTGGCGCAGCAGCGGCTTCGCCATGCGCCAGAACGTGGCGCGATAGTCCGCCATGATGCCGACCCGCAGCGTCAGTTTCGAGAGGATTTGCGCGGCCTTGCGCAGGTTGCCCCAGGACGCCCGCTGCGGCGAGGCGGGCGGTCGGATGCGATTGGGATAGGTGTGTTCGACGTTCCAGGCGAAGCGCCGATATAGCTCTTCGGGGTGGTAGATCTCGGCGATGCAGTTCCGCCACATCGCCACCACCTCGTCATAAGGCAACAGGAAATCGACATTCGACTCCCGCGCGGGCTCCTCATTGAGCCGCCCCGCGTCGGCCAGCCGGTCCCACAGCGGCGTGCGCGGCAGCGCCTGCAGCAGGTTGACGGTCAGCATCGGAATGTTGGAGCGGCGCACGAAATCGACGATCCGCGCCGGGGTGTCGCGCGTGTCGGTGTCAAGGCCCAGGATGATGCCCGAGACGACCTCCATGCCGTGACGGTTGAGGATCTCGATCGCCTCGAGAATGGGGATGGCGGTGTTGTGGTCCTTGGCCATGGCGTGAAGCGCATCGGCCTCCGGCGTTTCGATGCCGCAGAACACGGTGGTGAAATAAGCCTCGCGCATGAGCGACAGAAGCTCGGGATATTTCGCGATGTTGAGCGTGGCCTCGCAGGCGAACTCGATCGGGTAGCCGTTGGTCTTCTGCCAATCGATGAGCGCGCGCACCAGCTCGCGCGCCGCCTTGCGGTTGCCGATGAAATTGTCGTCGACGAAATAGACCGCGCCGAGATTGCTGCGGCCAAGCAGCAGGTCGAGCTCCGCCGTCACCTGCCGCGGCGTTTTGAGGCGCGGATTGCGGCCGTAGAGCGCGGGGATGTCGCAGAATTCACAGCGATAGGGGCAGCCGCTCGAGAACTGCACGCTGCCGATGAAATAGCGCTCGATCTCGGCGAGGCGATAGGCGGGGACCGGGAATTCCGTCAGCGGCACGCGCACGTGCGTCTCGCATCGGATCTGCGCGCGCGGCCGACGCGGATCTCTATCGATCAGCGCGATCAGGCGGTCGGTGCCGTCGCCGAGCTCGCCGATGTGAAGATAGTCGAACTCGCCATAGGCCGCGGGATTGCCCGAGACGGACGGCCCGCCCAGCGCCGCGACCCGGCCGAAGCGGTGGGCGCGGCGGCCGATGGCGACGATCTTTTCGCGCTGCACATGCA
Source organism: uncultured Alphaproteobacteria bacterium (assembly GCA_963832575.1). Classification (GTDB taxonomy): domain Bacteria; phylum Pseudomonadota; class Alphaproteobacteria; order ATCC43930; family CGMCC-115725; genus DATJLY01. Next base: position 405,741 of record CAWHUT010000002.1, on the reverse strand, counting down.
TGCCGCTGACGAACACGGCGTCCGCCCAGGCATAATCGGCATCACGCGCGGGCCGGATGTTCTCGTCGACGAAGCGCACCTCCCAGGCGGACGGCAGATACGCCGCCACCACCAGCAGGCCCTGCGGCGGCATGAAGGCGCGCGTCCTGCCGCGCAGGTCGTAGGCATACTCGAACGTGCCGAAGGAGGGGCTATAGGCGGGAAAGACGCATAAGATCTTGCGGTGGTTGCTGGCGGTCGCAGGCATGGGCCCCAATCATCTCTCGAAGCCACAACGCCAGGGAAACAAGCCAGCGGCACCCGCGGTTCATCTTAGAACTCTTGCCGTAAAGGTGCGCCCGAACCGCGCTCGCCGGCCCGGGCGCTTTCGTCACGCAGCTTTCCCGTGTGCCAGAGCCTGAACGTCGGCGGTGGACAGGGCTTTGCCGCCGATCCCCCAGTCGCCGCTTTCGACCTCCTCGACCACGCACCAGGTGACGCCGCGCAGGCTCTCGCCCTCGATGGAGACCATCGCGTCGGTCAGCTTGCTGATGATCTGGCGCTTCTGTTCCTTGGTGAACACGTCTTTGATGACGCGAACCTGAATGAGCGGCATTGGATTTCTCCTTTTCGGTCTATGCTTGACAGGCGGCACCATGGTGCCGAACACTTGCCGGCGGAGTAATAGACAGTTTGAATGTCAGTTGGCGTAACTGTACTGGTCCGGCGACCGGGCCGATCCCAGGAACCAGCATGCTCTCTCTCACCATCAGCCAGAAAAGTGGCCAGCCGCTGACCGACCAGATCGTGGCGGGCATCAAGCGGCAGATCGACGATCGCTACCTGCGGCCGGGCACCAAGCTGCCGTCGATCCGCAATTTTGCCGAAAGCTACAATGTCAGCCGTTTCACGGTGGTGGAGGCCTACGACCGCCTGGTCGCGATGGGCTATCTCCAGTCGCGCCGCGGTGCCGGCTTCTACACGGCCGCCGCGCCGGCAGAGGCGACCCATCCCGTCCCGTCCGATAACCACAAGCGCAACGAGGAGCTGGTCTGGCTCGTGCGCCGGCTGCTGGAGGCAGACGAAAACACCCTGCTGGCGGGCGGCCCGTGGCTACCGAATTCGTGGCTCGACGAAGCCGGCATCCGCCAGAGCCTCAACGTGCTGGCGCGCAAGAACGGCGCCTATCTGCTCGAATACGGGCACCCCTTCGGCTATCTGCCGCTGCGCGAGCATCTCGCCCTGATGCTGGGCGGGCTCGGCATCACCGCGCATCCCGGCCAGATCCTGTTGACGCAAGGCACCAGCCAGGCGCTCGAGCTCGTCATCCGCTATCTGCTCAAGCCCGGCGACGCGGCGCTGGTGGACGATCCCGGCTACTACAACATGTTCGGCAATTTGCGCCTTCAGGGCGTCGAGTTGCTGGCGGTGCCGCGCAATCGCGACGGACCGGACGTGGCCATTCTCGAGCAACTGGCCGCCGCGCACCGGCCGAAAGTCTATTTCACCCAGTCGGTGATGCAGAACCCGACCGGAACCGACATGGCCCCGCATGTGGCGTTCAAGGTGTTGCAGGCGGCCGAGCGCCACAACTTCACGGTCGTCGAAGACGACATCTTCTCCGATCTGCAAGTGAAGACGACGCCGCGGCTGGCGACGCTCGATCAGCTCCACCGCGTGATCTACGTGCGCAGCTTTTCCAAGACGCTGTCAGGCAGCCTGCGCGTCGGGTTCGTTGCCTGTCCGCCGGACATCGCCAACGAGCTCGCCGACATCAAGATGCTGACCAGCATCACCACGTCGCAATTCACCGAGCGGCTCATCTATCTGATGCTGGTGGATGGCCACTACCGCAAATATCTGGCGCGCCTGCACGAGCGTCTGGGCGAAGCGCGCCTCAACGTCGCGCGCGCGTTCGAGCGCATCGGCCTTGAATTGTTCGTGGAGCCGGCGGACGGCATGTTCGTGTGGGCGCGCTTCCCGCATATCGAAGACTCGCTGGCGCTGGCGGAAGCCTCCCAGCGCGACGGTATCATGCTCGCGCCCGGTGCGGTCTTCCGTCCGCATCTGGAACGTTCGGCGTGGATGCGGTTCAATGTCACCGTCTGCGAAGACACCCGCGTGCAGAGCTGGCTGCAGCGGACGGCGTCGAGCGCGGCTGTGTAGGCCGCATCGGTGACACCGCTAGTTCGCGGCATCTTCGGGCTTAACAGGCGCTTCGGGAAGATGGAGGAGTTACCTTGCTACCACGTAAACGCCTAGCTCTTGCCACGCGCAATGGCTCCGATATCGACAATGAGATGAATCCTGAATCCGCTCGACGCGGGCGCTATTGCTGAGGCCGCCGCATATAAAAACAAATACAAATTCCCTACTATTCACCGCAAAACCCGTCCGACGAGCATGTATAATTGCCACGGAATGATTTTCGCCGCCAGGCGAACTCAGATTTGGGACCCTGCGCAAGTGGAAAAGATCCTAGCGGAAGATGGGTATACAAGGGTCAGCAAGGATGATCTGGAAGTCGGAGACATTGTCATGTACAAGAACCGTGAGAATGGCGATTGGGAACATTCCTGTATTGTCGTAGAAAAATTGAATTTAGCTGGGCTTCCTTGGATTAAAGTCCTTGGCAAGTGGGGGAGGGCCCACGAGGTTGTTCATTTTCTCGGCGATAGCCCCTATGCTCAACATGAGCCGCTTTATTACAGGTTGGAGCAATGAGCGACGAACTGGCAAATGCAAGCTTAGCAAACGCTCGATCCATTTTTGTCGTAGCGAATACGCCGCTGTATCTGTTGCGGCATCTCGTCGTTGATCCTGTTGTCGCAAAGCTGCACGGCGAAATTGGCCCGACCAAATTGTTCGAACTAATCAAGGCGGCAATTTCAAAAGAGCCGCAATCGTTTGACGATCTCGTGCGGCCGTACGTCATGCTTGTGGCGTTGGCACGGGGCCCGAATGCCGCACTTTTGCGAAAGGCGTCCGAACTTAATGCGCCTCACCATGAATGGTTCCAATACATCGCTCGCACTTTGCTTAGCAACGCCACGTCAAATAACACGATCACCATTTCGCCATCCCCGCAGGTGAACAGCGGAACGATTTCGACGGCGTCGCTTTCGACAACGGTACAACTCGTTATCCCATAGAACAGGAAAACCGCACATGTCGATGCTATTCGCCATTTGCGCGGAATCCATTTCAATTGACGCTGCAACAAATCGACTCAGCATCTTTCATATTATCGAAGGATTGGGGGCCGCATCGTTTCCAGTCGCTATCCCTCATCTGTCATTCGTTGTCGAATTCATCAGGACCGCGAGCGATCCGTCACAATTGAATCTTGAAGTACTGATTGAACTAAACGGGCAGCCTCTTCACCGCGGGCCGGTGATAATTGACTTCCAAGGATTGCTTCGGGCGCGAGGAGTGGTCCAAATAGGGGCTGTTGAAAAACCCGCCAATCCGTGATTCGTTTCTACCGTCGGCGATGAGCGGGAGTAGATCGTGATGTTGGGTTCGCGCGGTGCGGAGCAGCTGGAGTTTTTCGCCGGATCGCTGCGTGATCTTATTCCCGACGATCATGTGCTGGCCCGTGTCGACCGGGTGCTCGACCTGTCCTGGCTGCGCGCTGAAGTCACAGACTTGTACTGCCCAGACAATGGCCGACCCGGCATTGACCCAGAAGCGGCGGTTCGACTCATGCTCGCGGGATTCCTGCTTGGCATTGTCCATGACCGAAAGCTCATGCGTGAGGCACACGTTAATGTGGCGATCCGTTGGTTCGCGGGCTTCGGTCTCGCCAATCGTCTGCCCGATCATTCGAGCCTTACGCGCATCCGCCAGCGCTGGGGTGAGGCGCGCTTCCGTCGGATCTTCGAGAAGACGGTCACTGCATGCCTCGTCGCGAAGATCGCCAAGGGCGAGATCGTACACATCGACGCCACGTTGATCCGCGCCGACGTCAGTTGGGAATCTCTGGCCGGCCGCTGGGTCGCCAAAGTCGGTGAGGCAAACTCTCAGCCCGAGGAGGCGGAGCGGATCGGCAGACAAAGCGGGAAGTACAAAAAGGTCTGCGTCACCGATCCCGACGCCACCATGGCAACAAATGGCCGGAACCGGCGGCTCGAGCCAGCTTATAAGCAGCACACTGCGGTCGACGACGAGGCCGGCGTCGTGCTCGACGTGACCGTCACAACCGGCCAAGTCAACGAGGGCGGTACATTGGATGCGCAGATCGACACGGTCCAAAGGACGACGGGTGTCGCCGTACAAGCCGTGACCGCAGATGCGGGCTACGCCTATGCCAAGGTGTACGGTCGACTCGAGGAACGCCGGATCGAGGCGATCATCCCGCCCAAGGCCGAGCCGATCAGGAGCCCGGTGCCGATGCGCCGCTTCCGATACGATGCCAAGCACGATATCCTAAAGTGTCCGCGCGGCAAGATACTGAAGGCAGGGCGGGCGGTGAAGCACGGCCGCTTCTTCACCTCGCGAGCCAAGGACTGCAAACGCTGTGACCTGCGCAGCCTATGCCTGAGCGGCGGGCGCTCGAACAAGGCCGTGGTTCTTGGCGATAACTACCCCGCCCTGTTGCGAGCACGGCGCCGGCGCGAGCACTGGTCGGATCGCGATTATGCGCTCTATCAACGCCACCGATGGAAGGTGGAGGGCATTCACGGCGAGGCCAAAACCTGGCATGGGCTCGCGCGTGCCATCCGGCGCGGCTTGGCCAACATGCAGATCCAGGCTTACCTGACGGCAGCCGCAATTAACCTCAAGCGGCTCGCCACATGGATCATTGCGCTGCTTTGTGCCCTGCTGACTGCCGCCACGTCGATCATGGGCGATCCGCGTCTGAAAAATCGTCAGGCGTTGAGCAAACGGCACCCGAACGGTGTCGAGCCTGCTGCCGTCGCGTGACGAAAACTTCTTCAACAGCCCCAAATAGGAGGATTGCCAGTCACGAACCCAGGCCCGCTGCGTTTTGTTGTGTTAGAAAATAATGTGCAACTGGGATCATGGGATGTTGACGTGACTCAAATCGGGCAAGCGCAAGTGACACAGCAACCGTCGCCCGGTGCTAGCATGACGATCCCCTCTTCTGCCGCGTCTCTGTCTCCGGCCGCACCAGCACCCCCGCGCCGAAGGAGAAAGGGAGCCGGAAGGAAAAAGGGCGGATAGCGCTGCGGCTGCGGTCGCTTCGTCTTCGTTTTGTGTTTCGCCGTCACCGCCTTATCATCAGCCCGCGCGAAGCGCTTTCACGGGTAACTTTTCTTTTTCCCTTGGCTTAGCCTGCTGCTTGTTCGCAGGCCAGTTTTGGGCGCTATCCGCGGCCTTGCGCAAGGGGCGGTTGGGTGAAATATTAGCCAGCCGCCGCGCGCGGGGCCGTGCATAAAGGGGAGTTCCACCGCCGTGAAGAGGGAAATGGTCACGCTCGCCGGCTGCGCGGTGGAGCTGTTCGATACCGGCGAGGGCGCGCCGCTTCTCTTTCTCCATTCCGGCCAGGGCTTCCTGCCCGATCAGCCCTATGTCGGCAAGCTGACCCAGCGGCGCCGCGTCATCGCGCCATCGCACCCGGGTTTCGGCAAATCCGAGCTGCCGGACTGGCTCGACAGCTGCGACGACATCGCGCATATCCATCTCGAGCTGATGGATCACCTCGGGCTGCGTCAGGTCGATATCGTCGGCTGCTCGATCGGTGGCTGGATCGCGGCGGAGATGGCGAGCAAGGCACCGGAGCGGGTGCGCAAGCTCGTGCTGGTGGGCCCCGTCGGCGTCAAGACGGGACCGACCGACCAGCTCGACATTCCCGACATCTTCGCGATGGCGCAGGACAAGGTGAACCAACTCCTGTTCCACGATCCCGCCCTGGCGAATATCGATTTCTCCAAGCTTTCCGACGAGCAGCTCACCACCATCGCGCGCAACCGCGAGACCTTGGCGCTCCTGGTGTGGGAGCCGTGGATGCACAACCCCAAGCTCCCGCATCGGCTGCACCGCGTCGCCTGTCCGGTCTTGTTCCTGCGCGGCGAGAGCGACGGGCTCGTCGGCGCCGACTATCTCGCGCGCTATGCGCGGCTCCTGCCGAACGCGCGGATCGAGACCATAGCCGCCGCCGGACACGGCCCCCAAGTCGAGGCAGCCCGATGCGTTCGTCGCGAAGGTCCTCGCCTTCCTCGACGCCTGAGCCTTGCACCGGCAGCCGCGCCCATTCGAAGGAAAGAATGCTCCATGAAGGCCTGGCATTTCACCGAGACCGCCTATCCCTATCTGCCACCGGCGGAGGAATATCGAATTCGATCCGGGTCAATCTGCCGAACCGGAATCTACGATCCGCACAAGGGCGGGGCGCTCTACGACCGCTACATCAAGGAGTGGCAGATCGCCGAGGAAGAGGGCGTCGAGATCATGCTCAACGAGCATCATCAGACGGCAACCTGCGTCGATCCGGCGGCGCCGCTGATGCTGGCGGCGCTCGCGCGGGTGACCTCCAAGGCGCGACTCCTCATCCTCGGCAATCCCATCGCCAATCGCCGCCAGCCGATCCGCGTCGCCGAGGAGATGGCGCTCATTGACGTGTTGTCGCATGGCCGGCTCGAAGCTGGGTTCGTGCGTGGCGTTCCCTATGAGATCCTGCCCGCCAACAGCAATCCCGATGCGCATGAACGAGCGCCACTGGGAAGCGCTCGACCTCATCGTCAAGACCTGGACCAGCCATGACGGGCCGTTCAGCCACGAGGGCAGGTTCTTCCACTCCCGCGCCATCAATATCTGGCCGCGGCCGTGGCAGCAGCCCCATCCCCCGGTCTGGGTCAGCACGACGAGCGCCTCGGGCTCCGTCGCGCGTCGGTGCGCACGGTTTCGTGCAGGCGACGTTTCTCACCGGCTATGACGGCACGCGCGCGATCTATGAATCCTACCGCCGCGGCTGGCGCGAAGCCGGGCGGGGCCGGGACGTGCCGATCGATCGCCTCGCCTATGCCGCGCTCGTCTATGTCGGCGACAGCGCGGCCAAGGCGCGCGCCGGGGCGGAAAAGCTGCTGTGGTATCTCACCGCCAACAAGGTGCCGCGCCATTTCGCCGCGCCGCCGGGCTATGCCGGCGTGCCCGCCACCGTCGCCATGATGAAGGCCGCCGCCGGCGACCACTCCGCGCTCGGCGAGCACGGCAATTTCGGCCGTCCCATGTCGGTGGAGGCGGCGACGGAGCGCGGCATCATGTTCGCCGGCACGCCCGACGAGGTCTATCGGCAGATCAGCAAGTTCTACCGCCATGTCGGCGGCTTCGGGCATCTCCTGATCATGGGCCAGGCGGGCTTTCTTGAGCACGACGACACCGTGCACGGCATCCGCATGTTCGCGCGCGAGGTGTTTCCCCGCCTCAAGGAGGAATTCCCGGGCACGCGGCTTTCCGGCGTCTTCGAGGATGCCGCCGCCGCGCCGGCGCAGTAGCGCTCAGCGGGTGCGCTTGGCGGCATCATCGACGAGCGACAGATCGGCATATTTGGCGACGACGATGTCGCTCTTGAGGAGCCCGAGCTTCGCCTGGCGGTCGATGTCGCTCTGCACCGCTGCGAGACTGGGGCGGATTTCGGGGTCGCGGTAGTCGTCCTTCTTGGTCAGGAGCCATTGCGCGAATGTGGCGGCCGGGCGTTTGGTGAAGGCGGCCACCATCGCCAACGCCGCGCTGCGGTTGGCGGGATCGTAGAACCAGCGCATGGCGCGCTGCGTATCGGCGAAGAAATCGACGAGCGCCGCGCGATGGGCGGCGATGAAGGGCGCCCGCGCCACCATGATGGTCATGTCGGATTCGCCGATCGCATCCTTCATCGTGAAGAGCGTGCGCGTTTTGCCCGATGCCTCCGCCGCGATCGAGAACGGCAGCGAGACCGAGGCGAGATCGACTTTGCCGGCGACGAGGGCGGGAAATTGGTTGGGAAAGTCGAGCTCGACGACCTGATAGTCGCGCTTGTTCTCGAGCCCGTGGCGCAGCAACATCACCCGCATCGCCGTGTCCATCGCGCCGGCGATGCTGTTGGTGGCGACGACCTTGCCCTTGAGATCCTCCACCGTGCGGATCGGGCCGTCGGCGCGCACCATGTATTTGCGGCTGTTGTAATCCTTGTGCCCGTCGCGCGTGGCATCGCCGATGATGCGCACATCCTGCAGGCCGGCGTTCTCGATCGAGAAGGCCAGGGCCGACGGCGCATAAAGCGCCAGCTCGAGCTCGCCCGCTGCAAGGGCCGTGATCTGCGGCCCGCTGCCCTTGTAGTAGACGGGATCGACAACGTAGGTCTTGCCGTAGTGCGCCAGGAGCGCCGGCTTCTGGTAGAATGCGGCAATGAGCTGCCCCGGGACCGTCGTCCACGACAGGCGCAGCGTGACCGGCGCCTGCGCCTCGACCCCGCCGGCGCTCAACCCCAGCAGCACCACAACGATCGGCAAAATGCGACGCATCATCATCGGCTTTTCCTCCCCGTTCGATTTTGGTTGCCGCATGATCCCGCTGCGGCGGGCACGCCGTCAACGCCGCCTGCCGGGACGGCTGTATCCGCGCCGCGGCAACCCCACATAAGCCCCGACAGGTGACGGGTGACGATCGACAACTCCCCCTCTTCGCGGCAGCCGATGTTCAACCTGCCGCCGATGACGAAGGCGCTCCTGGCGGCGAACATCGTCGTCTTCGTCGTGATGCTGCTGCTGCCCGACGCGGTCGATGATCGGCTGGTCGGCATGTTCGGCTTCACGCCCGCGCGCTATGGCGCCGGTGGCGGCGCGGTGTGGCCCGTTATCGTCGATCCCGTGACCTACCAGTTCGTGCATGGTGGCTTTGCGCATATCGGCGCCAACATGCTCGGCCTCGTCGCCTTCGGCGCCGGCGTCGAGCAGCGGCTCGGGCGCTGGCGGTTTCTCGTCTTCTATCTGCTGTGCGGCATTGCCGGTGCCTTCACCGAATTTGCCATCGGTCCTGGCTCGAGCGATCCCGTGATCGGAGCGTCGGCGGCGATCAGCGGGCTCTTCGGCGCGATCCTGCGGTTCGGCGCGTTCCGCCGCGGCGTGTGGGTGTTGGTCGTGCTTTGGCTTTTGATCAATGTCGTCACCGGCACGGTCGGCGTCGGCAGCGAGGGCATGCCGGTCGCGTGGGTCGCCCATATCGGCGGCTTCGTCGCGGGCCTGGCGCTGTTCCCGCTGTTCGTGCGGCGCGAATTTGCCGGGCGGTGATGGGGCCGCGGCCGGCCTGTTTCGCGCGCGGCCGATGGACTAGACTGGCGCCCGCGCCCTGACCGCAGAAGGGATAAGGCCATGATCGTCGATTTCCAGCACCATTTCACCCCGCGCGAGCTGATGAAGCGCGATCTCGGTGATCGCCTGGAGCTTGCCTATGACGAGACCGGGGCGCCGAGCTATACCTCGCACCGGCTGCTCTACGATCTCGACGAGCACATCGCCATGATGGACATGGCCGGGATCGACACGGCCTTCATCACGAGCGGCCACGGCATGTGCACCAATCTCGAGCGCTCGCGCTTCATCAATGACAAGGCAAAGCAAGCCGAGCGCGACTATCCCGGCCGCTTCATCGGCGGCGCGCATGTCCACCCGCTGGGCGGGCCCGAGCACCTCAAAGAGCTCAACCGCTGCGCCCAGGAGCTGGGTTTCCCGGGCGTGGTGATCTGCTCGGAGGTGGACGGGCGCTTTCTCGATTCACCCGAGTTCGATCCCTTCTGGGCAGAGGCCGCGCGCCTCGGGCTTTTCGTTTTCATCCATCCCGCGCTCAAGCTCAATTTCCCGCAGCAATACGACGTCGACGACAGCGCGCGCGGGGTGGGACGCGAATTCTCCCTCGTCCTTGCGACCATTCGCCTCATCAACTCCGGCGTGTTCGACCGCCATCCCAACCTGACCATCCACATGGCGCATCTGGCCGGCGGCATCGCCTCGATCCTGGGCCGGGTGCGCAGCTACCAGGACAAGGATTTCTGGGGCACCAAGGGCAATCCCAAGCATGGGCGCAAGCCCGCCAAGGAATTCGACCACTACCTCACCCACCGCATGGTCTTCGACACCGCGGGTTTCTGTGGCGCGATCGGCTCGGTGAAAACCGCGCTCGTCGAGTTGCCGGCCGCGCGCATCGTCTTCGCCACCGATTATCCCCAGGAGATCCGCGAGCGCGCGGCGGTGCGCGACTTCGTCACGGACATCCGCGCCCTGGGCCCCGCCGGGGAAGGCATCCTTTCCGGCAATGTCGGTCTTCTCCTCAAGGACCACGGCCGCAAGAGCGCGGCCTGAGCCTCGTTGCGGGCGGCGCCGCTTCCGCTCTAGAGTTGCCGCCAGGAGGTGCGCGATGGCAGTCGTTGCTGAAGAGCACAAGAGCGAGGGCCGCAAATCATTGCCGTCGGCCGCGCGCGAGGCGATGGAGCGGATCAATGCCGAGGCCGCGGAGCTCAATATCTGGCTCCGCACCCAGGCGAATGCGCCATCGCAGCGCTCCTGGTTCCGCGATACCGGCCTGGAGGCGAGCGGCGCGCTGGCGAGCGGACGGGTTGCCGCCAACCAGATGAAGGCGCTGCCCTATCGCTGGCGCTGGCGCGACATCGGTTCCTATCTCGACCGCATGTCCGAGATCGCCCGCACCGCCGACGTGCCGCCGATCGAGTTCGCCGACCGGCAGCAGTTCCTGCTGACCAATCCCGGGCTCGGCGGCCGGCTGCAGGTGACGAGCGTCATCCGCTGCGCCATCTCCATCTACAATCCCGGCGACGTGGCACCGGTGCACATGCACACGCCCAATGCCAGCCGCACGATCCTGTCGCGCAACGGCGGCTACACTACCATCGAGGGCGAGCGCCTGACCGCCGAGCGCGGCGATCTCATCTTCACGCCCACCGGCACCTGGCACGATCACGGCAATGAAGACGGCGAGCCCGTGAAATGGGCCGACATTCTCGATTTCCCGCTGCTCGAGTTCCTCGACTGCAACTGGCTCGACGAGGGTTTCGCCGGCGCGCTCGAAGGCAATGCGCGCGCGCAAAAGCCGATCCACGCCGCCGGCTATTCGCAGCGTCTCTACGCCAAGGGCGGCATGCTGCCGAGCTTCGTGCCGCACAGTTCCGGCATCTGGCACGGCACGCACGCCGATGCTGCATTACCGCGGCGCGGCGATCCGCGAGGCGCTTGACGGCCTGCGCGGCGGAGACCGGCGATCGCTTACGAGGGATCCGGCTGCGCATGGTCAATCCCGCGACTGGCGGGTCGGTTTTCCCGACGCTCGATTATTCGGCGCAGCTCTTCGGCCCGGGCGAGGCGACGCGCTTCAAGCGCGAGACCGCCAGCACGTTCTACTGCGTGCTCGCCGGCAGCGGAGTCGACCGAGGTCGGCGGCATGCGCCTCGATTGGGAGCCGAATGATTTCTTCGTCGTGCCCAATTTCCTGTGGCGCCGCCACCTCAACACCGGCCCGCGCGACGCCGTGCTCTATGCGGTATCCGACGCGGCGCTGATGCGAGAAGATCGCGCAATATCGCGCCCAAGGACGGCTGCCCGACGGCAGCGTGGTGGAGCTCGACGCCTGACATGGCCGCGCCAAGGATCGACCCGGGCCGAGTTCGACTTCCTCGCGCGGCGCGCCGGCCTCACCTTGAGCGAGGCGCAGAAGGCCGAGCTCTACGGCGCCTGGGGCACGCTCGAGGTGCTCATCGAGCGGCTGCGCGTCGCCGATGCTGCCCGACGCGGCCGAGCCGGCGACGATCTTCGCGGTCGCGCGGAGCGGCGCGCCGTGAGCGCTGCATTTCCCACCATCGCCGAGGCGGCCTCTCTCATCGCCGCGCGCAAGCTGTCGCCGGTCGAGCTGACGCGCGCCTGCCTCGATCGCATCGTCCGGCTCGACGCCACGCTCCACAGCTTCCTTTGCGTCACCGAAGATGTGGCGATGGCGGCGGCGCGTGCGGCCGAGGCGGCGGTGATGAAGGGCGAGATCGCGCGGCCCGCTGCACGGCATCCCGATCGGCCTCAAGGACATCTACGAGACCAAGGGCATCGCCGACCACCGCGCATTCGCGTCAGCTCCAGGGCAATATCCGGCCGCCCAGGACTCCGACCTGCACGCGCCGCCTCGCGGCGGCCGGGACGGTCCTGCTCGGCAAGCTCGCCACCCACGAGTTCGCCTTCGGCGGGCCGTCCTTCGATCTGCCGTGGCCGCCGGCGCGCAATCCCTGGAACCCCGAGCATTTCACCGGCGGGTCCTCGAGCGGCACCGGCGCCGCGGTGGCGGCGGGGCTCGTCCTCGGCGGCCTCGGCTCCGATACCGGCGGCTCGATCCGCCTGCCCGCGGCGCTGTGCGGCCTCGCCGGGCTGAAGCCGACCTACGGGCTCGTCAGCCGCGCCGGCGTCATCCCGCTGGCGTTCTCGCTCGACCATGCCGGGCCGATGGCGTGGACGGTGGAGGATTGCGCCATCCTGCTCCAGGCGATCGCGGGTTACGATGCCGACGATCCCGCCAGCGTCGAGCGTCCCGTGCCCGATTTCCGCGCCGCTATCGGCGCCGGCGCCAAGGGCTTGCGCATCGGCGTGGTCCGCCATTTCCACGAGCAGCGACAACCCCGTCAACGCGGCGACGCGCCGGGGTCTGGACGAGGCGATCGATTTCTACCGTCGCGAAGGCGCTGTCATCAGCGAGGTCAAGCTGTCGCCGTTGGCGATTGGCGCGCGTGCGGCCTCGTCATCATGCTGGTCGAGGGCTATGCCGTGCACGAGCGCCGCATGCGCACGCAGATGGACAAGTACGGCGAGCTGCTGCGCGACCGCCTCATGCTCGGCGCGTTCGTGAGCGGCGCCGACTATGTCCAGGCGCAGCGCCGCCGCCGCGAGCCCTCGTGCGCCGAGATCGCCGCAGCAATGGCGGGGATCGACGTGCTCCTCACCGCCACCGTCCCGGCCGAGGCGCCGCCCATCGACCGTGTGCCGAAATGGGGCATCGTCGAGCAGCCCAACTTCACCTCGGCCTTCAACGTCGCGGGCTATCCGGCGCATGTCGGTGTGCACCGGCTATGGCGAGGGCGGGTTGCCGCTGGCGATGCAGCTCGTCGCCAAGCCGTTCGACGAGACGACGCTCTTTCGCGCCGGCCACGCCTATGAGCGCGCCATGCCCTGGCGCGACCGCCGCCCGCCTCTCGCCGTCGGTTAGGCGCAGGCCCGGCCGCGGAGAGGGATTCACGTACACGATGACTTTGTCGGAGACATAACTGCCGATGTCGCACGTAGACGACGATCAGCCGAGCGAGCAGCCGGATGCGCCACAGCCGGATGCGCCGAAGAGCGGTGATCCGGCAGCCCCGGCCGACCCATCAAGTCCGACGGTCCCCAGTGCGGAGGCACCGGCCGACCCGTCAAGTCCCGCGGTGCCCGGTGCGGAGGCGCCCAGCGATCGGCCGCGCCGGCGCCCGCGCCGCCGGCGTCGCCGCAAAGCTCCGCCGCCGGAGGGCGTTGCGGCCGCTTCGCCGGAGGTCGCCGGCCAGGGCGATCCGACCAGTGCCGCTGTCGCTCCGGCGCCGACTGAGGCCGCACCGCGCGGGAACACCGCGAACCGTCCGCCTCGACAGCGCGGCCCGCGCGATCGCGGTCCGCGCGAGCGCCGCCCGCCCGCCGAGCGGCCACGCGAGGGAGCTCCACGCGAGGGAGCTCCGCGCGAGGGAGTTCCGCGCGAGGCCCGCCCACCCGTCGAGCGACCGCGCGAAGGCCGCTCGCCCGGTCGCGGGGCGCGGGGCAAGGACGGGCGCGAGGGCCGCGGTCCGAAGAACCGGCCCTCCGGTCAATCCCGGAACACGTTCGAGCGCAAGCCCGAGCCTAAGCTCAACTCGTTCGAGGTGGTGGTCGATCGCGGCAGCGAAGACGTGACCGACGAGGCCAATGAGGGGGCCGTGCGGCGCATCACCTGGACGATCGTCAAGCGCACGGTCGCCGACCAGAGGAGCACCCGGGTGATCTCGGCGGTCTATGTGCTGCGCCGCGACGGCGTCGACACCGAGTTCGCCACTCTCGGCACGGCGCGGGCGGCGGTGAACAAGACGATCTCCCATCCGGAGAAGCTGACCCGCTCGAAGTCGGAGTACGCCGCGGCCAAGAAGAAATAGCGGGCAGCAAGGCGGCTCTTAAGGAGAAGTGACATGAAGGGCGCGTCGCGATGGATGGTCGTCGGCGTGGTTGTCGCGTCGGCCGCGTTGGCGCCGGTTGCATTCGCACGCGGCGGCCACCGCGGGGGCGGGCGAGGGGGTGCTACCGGCGGCGACCTCTGTGTCAGTCCCGCCTTTCTCGATCTCAGCCTTTCCAACATCGATATGATGATCGCGCCGAACGCGACGCAAAAGGCGGCGCTTGATGCCCTCAAGAAAATTTCCAAGGAAAATGCCGACGACATGTCACGCGTTTGTGCCGGCGACAATCCGATGAACGTTCCGGCAAAGCTCGCGGCGTCCGAGAAGCGGCTTGAAGCGGCGCTTGCCGGCGTCCGCAAAATCACGCCCGCCGCAGAGAAATTCTACGCTTCTCTCAACGACGCTCAGAAGGCCAAGGTCGACAGCTACGTGTATTGGCCTGGTCTCTGACCTCCGCGGGCGCGCCGATGAAGGCGGTGGAAGGTGTGCCAGCACACACGCGTCGCCCTCAGCGCCAATCGTCGAGCGCGAAGACCTCGGGACGATCGTAGCCCGTCTCGTAGGGGCGGTGCATGGCGATCCCGGCGAGGTGCATGCGGAAGCCCAGCTCGACCATGACGCGGTAGGCGCCGTGGCGCCCGGTTGCGACGCCCGCGCTGATCCGCCCGGCGCCGCGCGAGCGCGCGAAATCCTCGCACGCGGCGATGAGCCGCGCGAGCAGACGCGGCGCCGCCTCGCCCGGGCGTACGATCGCGAACTTGATGTAGCACGACTGGCTGCCGCCCTCGCTGCCGGCGCCGGTGTGGCAGATGGCGAAGCCCGCGAGCCCCGTGCCGTCACCGAGCACGATCACATCGCCCAATCCACCCTCGACGACGCCGGCGATCTCGCGGCCGAGATCGAGTCCGGCGAAGGCGCCATCGGTCAATGCCCGGCATTGCGCGATCGTGCCGGCGCGATCGCTCATGCCCGCGAGCGAGGCCGCCTCGGGCACCGGCCGCGTCGCCGCAACGGGCTTCGCCATGACCGGGATGAGGTGGCGCGGCCAGAAGCCGAATTCCTGATAGAGCCGCAGGTGGCCGGCGCTCTGGGGAAAGGTGAAGAGGCCGACGAGCCGGCTGTGCCAGCGTTCGAAGATCGCCAGCGTTTCGGCGAGCAGCAGCCGCGCGACGCCATGGCGCCAATAATCGGGATGCACTGCCACCGGCCCCAGCACGCCGAGGCTGCCCCAATTGTTGGCGAAGCTCATGCCGATGAGAGTGCCGTTATCGAGCGCGACGAGGCCGCCATCGCCATAGGCGCGCCAGCGCGGCCCGACCAGCGCCTCGTCGCCGCGGAAAGCGGTCGGATCGGCAAGTCCGAAGAACGTGCCGAAGGCGAGGCGGTAGATGCGGTCGGCGGCGACAAGATCGCTTTCACCCATCGCCCGGATCGTCACGCCGCTTGCGCTCATCACTGCTGAACCTCCGGCCGCCACTCTAGGAAGCTTTGCGAATTCCTGTCCATCCGTTAGCTTGGCCGGCGGCGAAGCTCCTTCGAGGCGGCGATGCCGGCCAAACGGTCCCGCGGTTTGGACGCGATCGACGTGAGCATCCTCGCGGCGCTTGCAGCGCGACGGGCGCATCACCATTCAGAAGCTCGCCGGCCGGGTCGGGCTGACGCCGCGCCCGTGCCTCGAGCGCGTGCGGCGGCTGCAGAGCGTCGGGGATCATCATTGGCTATCAGGCCGTGATCGATCTCGAGCAATTGTCGCGGCCCGTCACCGTCATCTCCGAGATCGCGCTCGAAAGCCAGGCGCGGCGCGACCAGGTCGAGCGCCGGCTGCGCACGATCGAGGAACTGGTCGAGTGCTGGGAGGTGAGCGGCGCCTTCGACTATATCGCCCGCGTGGTGTGCGCCGATCTGGCCCGCTACGAGGAATTGACCTCGGAGCTCATCGGCGACCCGGTCCTTGGCGTCGCGCGAATCGTTAGCCATATCGTGCTGCGGCCGGTGCGGCGATTCGCGGGCTACCCGCCGGCGCTGCTGACGCTGCGCAACCGGTAATCGGTCGCGCACGCCCGTGCAATGACAGCCGATTCTGCTGTGGCGCGTGCGCAGTTCGACATCATCGGCAGCGCTTTAACGCCCATAATCATGGACAGCATTGAAAGGATGCGCATGATGGATGCGATCGCGCTCGAGACCCGCTATTCCGCCGCCAACTATCACCCGCTCCCGGTCGTTCTCACACGGGGCGAGGGCGCTATGGCTGTGGGATGTCGAGGGTCGCCGCTATCTCGACATGATGAGCGCCTATTCGGCGGTGAGCCACGGCCACGCCCATCCGCGCATCATCGCCGCGCTCGAGGCGCAGGCGCGCCGCCTCGCGGTGCCGTCGCGCGCCTTCCACAGCGACCGGCTCGGCCCGTTCCTGGAGAAGCTGTGCGCTGCTCGCCGGGCTCGACGCGGCGGTGCCGATGAATACCGGCGCCGAGGCGGTCGAGACGGCGATCAAGGCGGCGCGGCGCTGGGGCTACCGCGTCAAGGGCATCGCGCCCGACCGCGCCGAGATCATCGTCGCCGAGGGCAATTTCCACGGCCGCACCACGACGATCGTCGGCTTCTCGTCCGAGCCTGACTATCGCGACGGGTTCGGGCCGTTCGCGCCCGGCTTCCGCGCCGGTGCCGTTCGGCGACCTCGCCGCGATGGAGCGCGCGATCAACCCCGGCACCGCTGCCATTCTGGTCGAGCCGATCCAGGGCGAGGCGGGCATCATCGTGCCGCCTCCGGGCTGGCTCGCAGGTCTGCGGCGTCTGTGCGACCGCCACCACGTGCTGCTCATCCTCGACGAGGTGCAGTCCGGCCTCGGCCGCACCGGCGCGTGGTTCGCCTTCCAGCACGAGAACGTGCGTGCCGGACGGGCTGATCCTGGGCAAGGCGCTTGGGCGGCGGCGTGCTGCCGGTCTCGGCATTCCTCGGCACGCGCGCGCTGATGGCGATGTTCACGCCGGGCTCGCACGGCTCGACCTTCGGCGGCAATGCGCTGGCCGCGGCGGTGGGGCTCGAAGCCCTTGCGATCATGGAGGATGAAGGCCTCGTCGAGCGCAGCCGCGTGCTGGGCGAGCACATGCTCGCGCGGCTGGAAGCGATGCACAGCCCCGTCCTCAAGGCGGTGCGCGGCCGCGGCCTGTGGGTCGGGGCCGAGATCGATCCTGCCTTCGCCAGCGCGCGCGAGGCCTGCGAGCTTTTGCTGGCGCGCGGCGTTCTGTCGAAGGAGACGCACGACACGGTGGTCCGGTTGGCGCCGCCGCTCGTCATTGCCAAAGCCGACCTCGATTGGGGACTCGACCAGTTCGAGAACGTGTTGCATGCGCTCGCCGACCGCGGCCGCATGCCAAAGGAAAGCAAGCCATGGGAAATCGAAGCGACGTTCGCATCCTGATGTGCCGGCCCGATCATTTCGGCGTCAGCTACGCGATCAATCCATGGATGGACCCGTCGAGCTGGGCGGGCGAGGCGCGGGCGTTGGAAACGCGCGCCAAGGTCGAGTGGCGCGCTCTGCACCGCACGCTCAAGACGCTGGGCGCGACGATCGAGCTGGTGCCGGCGGTGCCGGGGCTGCCGGACCTCGTGTTCACCGCCAATGCCGCGGTGGTGATGGACCGCGTCGCGTTGATGGCGCGTTTCCGCCATCCCGAGCGCCAGGGCGAGGAGCCGCATTACCAGCGCGCGTTCCATAATCTCCAGGCGCTTTGCGTCCTCGACGAAGTGCGCCTTCTGCCCGAGGGCGTGACGCTCGAGGGCGCGGGCGACTGCGTGTGGGACCGCACGCGCGGGATCTACTGGATGGGCTACGGGCCGCGCTCCGACCGAGCGGCGCGCGACATCGTTGCCGATTGCTTCGGTATCGAGACGGTGGCGCTCGAGCTCGCCGATCCGCGCTTCTATCACATGGACACCGCGCTCTGTCCGCTGAGCGGCGGTGAGGTGCTCTACGTGCCCGGCGCCTTCACCGCGGAGGGGCTCGGCCGAGATCCACGCGCGCATCGCGCCCGAGGATCGCCTGGCGCTGGCGCCCGGCGATGCCGCGCTTTTTGCCGCCAACGCGGTGTGCCTCGGGCACGATATCGTGCTGTCGGGCTGCAGCGACGCGCTGAAGAGCCGCCTTACCGAGCGCGGCTACCGCGTGCACACGGCGCCCTTGGGTGCCTTCGCGCGCAGCGGCGGCTCGGCCTTCTGCCTGACCTTGCGGCTCGACAATCGTTCGGATGCGATCGGGCGCAGCACGATCGCCGAGCGCGCCCCGGCTCTGGCCTTGAGCGAGGCCTAGCGCTAGGGTCCTCCCGCCAGACGCCCTGACAGGAGAGAACGGGCCTCGCCCGACGCCGAAGGAGCGACCGCCCCGGTGGAACGCTTCCGAGGAAGCGAGCAATGAGGGCTCTTGCATCTCTGATTTGATGGCCTTCAACGTTGTTGTGTAAGCGCTGTTCGCCCGCCACCTTTTGATTTGACGCTTGAGGGTTGATGCTCGGAGCCGGTTGGGGGTTCCGACACATGTCGATTTCAGAGCCTAAACATATGCCGGAGCCGGTGCGGCGCATCGAGGTGTTCACGGGCGCGGGACGGCGTCGGAACTGGTCGGCGGAAGAGAAGGCGACGATCATCGCCGAGAGCTATGTCGATGGCGAGACTGTTTGCTCCGTAGCGCGCCGGCACGGGCTGACGCCGCAGCAACTCTTCACCTGGCGTCGACTGGCGCGCGGGACGCGCACACCTGAAAGGCCGGCGTTCGTTCCGGCGGTCGCGGAGGTTCCCGCGCCAGCGGTAACGAAGCCCTCTCGCCGAAGGCGATCGGCGGCGGCGCCATCGATCGAGCTCGAGATCGATGGCGTGGTCGTTCGGATTGGCCCCGGCGCACAAGCGTCGACCGTGGCTGCCGTCATCCGTGCGTTGAAGGTGAGGTCGTGATCGGCCCGAGCGGCGCGGTCCGGGTGATGGTGGCGACAAAGCCGGTGGACTTCCGCAAAGGCGCCGAAGGTCTGGCCGCGCTGGTGCGGGAGGTGATCCACGACGATCCGTTCTCTGGCGTGATCTACGTGTTCCGTGCGAAGCGGACGGACCGGATCAAGTTGGTCTTCTGGGACGGCACCGGCGTGGTGCTGGTCGCGAAGCGACTGGAGGGCAGCGAGTTCCGCTGGCCGAAGATTCAGGATGGGGTGATGCGACTGAGCGCAGCCCAGTTCTCGGCCTTGTTCGAAGGCCTCGATTGGCGGCGCGTTCATGAGCCGGAGCGGACCGTCGTACCGGTGGCGCCGAGCTGATCGAAGAGAGCGCTCGCAATCGTCGTTAAAATGGTCGCAAGTTCTCGGCGATTATGATTCCATCGCTGTGTGACGAAGCCCAGCGAAGCCCTGCCGGACGATGCCGACCAGCTCAAAGCGATGTTGCTGGCCGAGCGCGCCGAGAGCGATCGGTTGCGCCAGATCATCAAGGAGCTGCAGCGACACCGCTTCGGACGGCGTGCCGAAAGCCTGCCCGAGGATCAGTTGCAACTCGCTCTCGAAGAGGCGGAACAGGTCGAAGCCGCGGGTCACGCCGAGAGCGAGGAGAAGATTCTGGCCGAGCGGAAAGCGCGCGTTGCCAAGCGCCGCGCCAACCGCGGCGCGCTGCCGGCCCATCTGCCGCGGATCGAGACGGTGGTCGACGTGGCGAGCACGATATGCCCGTGCTGCTCGGGGATGCTGCATCGCATCGGCGAGGACGTCGCCGAACGCCTCGACATCATACCAGCCCAGTTCCGGGTGCTTGTGGTGCGGCGTCCGAAGTATGGCTGTCGCGTCTGCCAGGACATCATGATCCAGGCACCGGCACCGGCGCGGCTGATCGACGGTGGCCTGCCCACCGAAGCGACGGTGGCCCAGGTCCTCGTCTCCAAGTTCGCCGATCATCTCCCGCTTTATCGCCAGGCGCAGATCTACGGTCGTCAGGGCGTCGATCTGGATCGCTCGACCCTGGCTGATTGGGTCGGACGCGCGGCCTTCCTCTTACGGCCGATTCAGGAACGTCTGTTCGATCGATTGAAGTCGTCCCCCAGGCTCTTTGCCGACGAAACGACCGCGCCGGTGCTCGATCCCGGACGCGGGCGCACCAAGACCGGACAGCTCTTCGCCTATGTACGGGACGATCGACCATGGGGCGGTAGCGATCCGCCGGGAGTGGTCTACCTCTATGCGCCCGACCGCAAGGCCGAGCGGCCGATCGCCCATCTTGCCGGCTTTAGCGGCGTGCTGCAGGTCGACGGCTATGGCGGCTACAAGGTGCTGGCCCGGCGGAATGCGGTACAGCTGGCCTTCTGCTGGAGCCACGTGCGTCGCCGTTTCTACGAGCTCGCCCAATCGGGTCCGGCGCCGATCGCTACCGAAGCGCTGGCGCGCATCGCCGCGATCTATCAAATCGAGAGTGACATTCGCGGCCAAACTGCCGAGGACCGCTGCGCCTTCCGCCAACAGCACAGCCGGCCTCTGGTCGCGGCATTCGAGCCTTGGCTGCGCGAGAAGCTCGCGTTGATCAGCCAGAAGACCAAGCTCGCCGAGGCGATCCGCTATGCTCTCTCGCGATGGAATGGGTTGTGCCTGTTCCTCGACGACGGTCGTGTCGAAATCGACAACAATGTCGTCGAGCGCGCAATCAGGCCTTTGGCTCTGACCCGTAAGAACGCACTCTTCGCCGGTTCCGACAACGGCGCGGACCATTGGGCCACCATCGCCTCGCTGGTCGAAACCTGTAAGCTCAACCGCGTCGAAACCCAACGTTATCTCGCCGACGTCATCACGCGCATCGTCAATGGCCATCCGCAAAACCGCGTCGACGAACTCCTACCCTGGGCATACGCCCCAAAGCCCGAGCTCAGAAACGTGGCTTGAGGACGACGCTTACGTTGTTGTCGGGGAGCGCTGCCGGGCTGGTTTTGACGGTCCCACGTGTCGCCTCCCACGCCTTGTTGGCGAGTACATCAATGGCGGCGACTAGGATTTCAATATCGGTCCTGTCCAGTCGTGAGCTTCCGGCAAGGTAGAGGTTCAACCTTACCCCAACTTGTGCGGCAGGGACGATCGGAAAGTTGCCGGCTAAAATTGTTGAAGAATGTCGATGATCTGTTGCAGCATGCCGGGAAGCATCGAGACCGCAGGCGACGCCGCTGCTAACAGAAGCCCGATGGCAATCTCGTTCCGCCATTCTCCGATCCAAACACCAAAGGCCGTGATCTCGTCTCGCGCCTGCTCGAATACCCTGCGGACTAGCCCGAGTGTTTGAGTATCAGCAGCATTTGAACTTAATCGCACGCGCAGAGTGCTATCGGCGGCGAGGGTAAGGTCTAATTTCTTGGTGCCGAACGGTAGCGCGTCAGGAGGATAGTTACCGCCGACGCTGTGTCGGCGTTGCTCGTCCCACCTTTCCAACTGTTCCAGCAATGGCCTGATTTGCTCAAGAAAAGGACCCATCGCGACAAGCCGGCGCATAAGTTCGGCCCGTTCTTCGGGCGACAAGAGTACGGGCGTTGGAGCACTCACCGAAGAGTTGATGGATGAAATTGCAGTTGATGCAGTCGGGGGCGTTGTGATCGGCGCCGGAATACCCCCGAGGGGGCCGCCTCCGAGCGGGCTCGCGCCGATTGTGGCGGCAACGCTCGCCATCTGCGGTGGAGGCGCGAGGTCCGCAGCCGTTCCAGTGGCGACAACGCTCGTCATGTGCGGTGGAGGCGCGAGGTCCGCAGCCGTTCCAGCCACTAGATCGACTATGCGGGGCGGCTCCATATTTGCGCCCGCCGAGACAGCGTACACCGGACGCGCGGTGATCCCTACGTCTTGAACTATGGCCGTGGCTGCGAGTACGTCGCCCGATGCTCTTGCGGGCTCCAAGCCGGCCTTGAGTTGCGCTATTTCATGCCGCACAGAATTTGCAAGCCGTTCGCAACCACGAACAAATTGATCGGTACGTTGCGCCCGAGTGGCCCTGCGCTCTTGGGCTGGCTCAAAATGGTTGCTCGCGAGTTCGCGGTAGTATCGGTTGCGGTCAACCCCCGGCGGATAGATCACGTCGATAAGTAGTTTGAAACTTTGTAGATGCGCGCTCGTTGAAGCCTTGGAAACCCGCAA
Organism: uncultured Alphaproteobacteria bacterium; assembly: GCA_963832575.1. Classification (GTDB taxonomy): domain Bacteria; phylum Pseudomonadota; class Alphaproteobacteria; order ATCC43930; family CGMCC-115725; genus DATJLY01. The sequence goes on along the minus strand of CAWHUT010000002.1, from coordinate 383,468 downwards.
GTGGCGCGTGCTGTCAATTACAAGCGCTAAGACCGTCAGCCGGTCTATAGTCTGGCGTATCTCATCAGGGGTCATGCCCCATCCTACATGGCCGGATCGGGCATTCAATATGCAGGCATTCAAGCCTTCGTCGGCTAGGGCGGCGACACCATAGGCACGTGGCCCTCATCAATGAGCACGTGCTTTGTTTCAGCCTTTAGATGCGGCATAAGCAGGGCGGAGTATGGCAACGACGCAAGGTCCTGTTCTTCGGACGAGCAACTCTGAAAAGCCATCTCGGCCGCAGCGTTCCTATCGGGCGTTTGTGTACTAGTGATCTGGTACGACTGGTTCAAGCATCGGCCCCACGCATTCTGTAATTGAGCGGATACCGCACCAATGTCTGAGTGCTCTACGGGTTGAGGCGGCGGGGATGGGCTTTGGGCGTTGCAACCGACTAAGAGCGCAAGCGCGGCGAGTGCAATCAACCGTTCCCGCATGTCCTCCCCCAACGTGTTAGACGTGGAGCGATTCGATACGTATCGCGTGCTCAACTAGCTGCCTTAGAGTTGTCGCTGCTTGGTCCGCCTCTGCGGAGGTGTTGAAGGTGAATTCAACAACCGGCTTTAGACCGCGCGTCCCCATTTCATCAATGCGGACAGCGTAGCTATTCCATTGTATCGCCTTTTCCGGGTTGCTCACAGTGTAAGGCATAGGTTTCCTCCGCTTGCCAGACGACAATATGTCCAGAAGAACGTGGCCCGGCGCCGTGGTCGGATCAAACTGTCGCAGGATAGCACAATTTCGTGATTGCCTCTCGCTTGGTCGCGAGCGTCACTCCCTGATCGCCGTACAAGCCATAGGACATCGTTTTGAGTTGATGCCCCATGATCGCCGCCGCGGCTCCGGTACGCCAGCATCGCGAAACATGCAAGCGACGCTGTGGCGAATTGAATGGAACACATGGGTTTTGCCGAAGCCCATGGCCTTTTTCATTCGTGAGAAGCGGTCTCCGATCGCCTTGGAACGATCGCCATTCTGATCGGCGTTGAGCCCGGCCAGAACATAGCCCGTGGTGCGCACGCCGATGAGCCACTGCATCGTCGACAGAAGCTCAGGATGGATCGGCACGGTGCGCCAGCCGGCCGGGGACTTTGCATCCTCAATGTCGATCATTGCGGCTTCAAGATCGACCTTGCCGACGGGCAGGCTGCATATCTCTTCGATCCTGCCGCCTGTCCATCGTGCCATCTCGATCAAGTCGGCGAGTTGCGCGTTGCGGGGGAGCTGGCGAGCCTCGGCCAAGAGCGCGATGATCTCCTTCGGCGTGAACGCCTGACGCTTCGATGCACGCGCGGCCTTGCCCTCATGCTGGATCACGAGCCCGTCGAAAGGCTTGGCCTCCCGCGGCGGCGCCTTCGCCATGACGAGGTGACGCCAGTAGGGGCGCAGCGTCACCAGCGCTCGGGTGATCGTTGCAGCCTTCCAGCCGGCCGCCTCGCGCGCGATGACCCATTGCTGGACGGCCTCTTGGGTCACGTCGGCGGTGTAGGTGAAGGCTTGGCCGAACTTCTCGACCGCGGCGCGCATCTGCGCAATGGTCTTTGTCTCGCAACGGCCAGCGAGCCCGGCAACGTAGTCGTCAAGGTGAGCATCGAAGCGCACCAACTGGCCGAGGGCTATCCCAGTGAACCTCTGCGCGTCCACGAGGGCCTTGGCGCTCGAGCCCGGCGATGCCGCGCTTTTTGCCGCCAATGCGGTGTGCCTGGGGCGCGATATCGTGCTGTCGGAATGCAGCGATGAGCTGAAGAGCCGCCTCACCGACCGCGGCTACCGCGTGCACACGACGCCCTTGGGTGCCTTCGCGCGCAGCGGCGGCTCGGCCTTCTGCCTGACCTTGCGGCTCGACAACCGCTCGGACGCGATCGGGCGCAGCACGATCGCCGAGCGCGCCCCGGCTCTGGCCTTGAGCGAGGCCTGATACCCTCACCCGCCTCGCATACGCTCGGCTCCCTCTCCCGCATGCGGGAGAGGGATGGACCCGGCGCGCAGCGCCGGGAGGGTGGGTTGCCGAGACTCACCGATTTGCAACGGCGGGCACTCGTGCTAGGGTTCGCTCGCCAGACGCCCTGACAGGAGAGATCGGGCTTCGCCCGACGCCGAAGGAGCAACCGCCCCGGAAACTCTCAGGCAGAAGGACTGTCGGGGAAAGGCGACTCTGGAAAGCAGGCGCGGCAATTCTACGCCGCGTCTCACCGACGAGGTAACCCGGCCGCGCGCAATAAGCGCCTGCATGCCGGCGAATTTTTCAGGTCCCAGGACAGAGGGGGCAGTGGCCGCGCCGAACGCGGCCGGTTGTCCTGGGAGTGATGCCTGTGGCCGATACCCTGGCGCATACGCCGCTTTACGATCTTCATGTCAGTCTCGGCGGCAAGATGGTGCCGTTCGCGGGCTATGCCATGCCGGTGCATTACGACACCGGCATCCTCGCCGAGCATCTGCACACCCGCGCGCGGGCGGGGCTCTTCGATGTCTCGCACATGGGCCAGGCGCGGATCGACGGCGCCGATGCCGCGCGCGCGCTGGAGGCGCTGGTGCCCGGCGACATCGTCGGTCTCGCCCCCGGGCGGATGCGCTACACCTTTCTCACCAATGAGGCCGGCGGCATTCTCGACGATCTGATGGTCACCCATCGTGGCGATCATCTGTTCCTCGTCGTCAATGCCGCATGCAAGGTGGCGGATTTCGCCCATCTCGGCCGCCACGGCGTGGCGGTGCGCCCGCTCGCGGACCGCGCGCTCCTGGCATTGCAGGGGCCGCGCGCCGCCGCGGTGCTGGAGCGGCTGGCGCCGGGGGTGAGCGGCCTTGCGTTCCTGAGCGGCGCGCCCTTCACGATTGCGGGCCTCGCCTGTCTCGTCAGCCGCTCGGGCTATACCGGCGAGGACGGGTTCGAGATTTCCGTGCCTGCGCGACGGCGCCGAGGCCCTGGCGCGGCGTCTTCTGGCCGCGCCCGAGGTGAAGCCGGTCGGGCTCGGCGCCCGCGACACGCTGCGGCTGGAAGCCGGGCTTTGCCTCTATGGCCACGACATCGATGAGACGACGACGCCGGTCGAGGCCGATCTCGCCTGGGCCATCGCCAAGCGGCGGCGGCAGGAGGGCGGCTATCCCGGCGCGGAAATCGTCACGCGCGAGCTGGCCCAAGGCGCCGCTCGCAAGCGCGTCGGCATCCGCCCGGTCGAGCGCGCGCCGGCGCGCGAGGAGACGGTCATCGTCGCCGGAGACGGCAGCGAGATCGGCCACATCACCAGCGGCGGCTTCGGGCCGACCGCGGGCGGGCCGATCGCGATGGGCTATGTCGCGAGCGCCTACGCCGCTCCGGGCACGGAGGTGGGCCTGGTCGTGCGCGGCACGCGGCGCCCGGCGCACGTCGCAAAAATGCCGTTCGTCCCGCAATCACTATCACCGCGGCTGAAATTCTCCCAAGCGAGGACTGGCCATGAGCACTGTCAGATACTCCAAGAGCCACGAGTGGGTCCGCGTCGACGGCGCGGAGGCGGTGGTCGGCATCAGCGACTACGCCCAGACGCAGCTCGGCGATGTCGTCTATGTCGAGCTGCCCGCCGCGGGACGCCAAGCTTGCCAAGGGCAAGGAGGCCGCCGTGGTCGAGTTGGTCAAGGCCGCGAGCGAAGTCTACGCCCCGGTCTCGGGCGAGGTGACCGCGGTCAATGCCGCGCTCGCCGAGGATCCCGCGCGCATCAACACCGATGCCGAGGGCGAGGGCTGGTTCTTCAAGATCAAGCTTTCCGACGCCGCCGAGCTCGGCGATCTCCTCGATGCCGCCGCCTATAAGGCGTTCGTTGCGGGATTGGCGTGATGCGCTATCTCTCGCTCACCGAGGATGACCGCCGCGCCATGCTCGCCACGATCGGCGTCAAGGGCATGGCCGATCTCTACTGCGACGTGCCGGCGGATGCGCTGCTCGACCGGCCGCTCGATCTGCCGCGCGGCATGGGCGAGCTCGAGGTCGAGCGCGCGCTCGCGCGGATCGCCGCCAAGAATGTCCCGGCGGGATCGGTGCCGTTCTTTCTCGGCGCCGGCGCCTATCGCCACCATGTCCCCGCGGCGGTCGACTACCTGGTGCAGCGCGGCGAGTTCTTGACCTCCTACACACCCTATCAGCCCGAGATCGCGCAAGGGACGCTGCAGGCCCTCTTCGAGTACCAGACCCAGGTCGCGCTCATCACCGGCATGGAGGTGGCGAACGCCTCGCTCTATGACGGCGCGACGGCGACGGCGGAAGCGGCGATGATGGCGAACCGCCTGACCCGGCGGAAAAAGGCGATCCTCGCCGGCAGCCTGCATCCGCACTATGCCGAGACCACTCGGACCTATGCGCGCTTCAACGGCTTCGAGGTGGTGCAGCGCCCGCCCGATCCCGCCGGCACCGACGATCCCGCCTCGCTCGTCGATGGCGAGACATCCTGCGTGATTGTGCAGAATCCCGGCTTCTTCGGCTCGCTGAGCGATTATCGTGTGCTGGCCGATCGATGCCACCAGGCCGGCGCGCTGTTGGTCGTCGTGGTGACGGAGGCGGTGTCGCTGGGCCTGGTCGAGCCGCCGGGCGCGATGGGCGCCGACATCGTCGCGGGCGAGGGCCAATCGTTCGGCAATGCGCTGGCGTTCGGCGGGCCGTATCTCGGCCTTTTCGCCACGCGCGACAAATACGTGCGGCAGATGCCGGGCCGGCTCGCCGGCGAAACGCATGACGCCGAAGGTCGGCGCGGCTATGTGCTGACGCTGTCGGCGCGCGAGCAGCATATCCGCCGCGAGAAAGCGACCAGCAACATCTGCACCAATTCCGGCCTCTGCGCGCTGGCCTTCACGGTACATCTGGCGCTGTTGGGCGAGGCAGGGTTGAGCCGGCTTGCCACGCTCAACCATGCCGCCGCGGTAGCGCTGGCCGAGCGGCTGGAGCGGGTGCCCGGCGCAGCGGTCGTCAACGACAGCTTCTTCAACGAATTCACCCTGCGGCTCAATCGCCCGGCGGCTGCGGTCGTCGATGCGCTGGTCGCCCGAGGCATCATCGCGGGCGTGCCGGCGAGCCGGTTCTGGCCCGACCGGCCGGAGCTTGCGAACCTCCTCATCCTCGCCGCGACCGAGACCAATACGGCGGAAGAAATGGACGCGCTCGCCGCAGCGCTCAAGGAGACGCTGCGATGAGCGATTGGAGCAAGGCCGCCTCCGGGTTCACGCGCCAGGCGCCGGCGGGGCTCCATAATCGCGGGCTCGAGATCGAGGAGCTCCTGCTGTTCGAGCAGGATGCGGCCGGGCGCAGCGGCGTCGATCTGCCAGAGCCGCCGGCGCACGCCGACCGGCTCGGAGGGCTCCGGCGCCAGGGCGCGATCGGCCTGCCCGGCTTGAGCGAGCCGCAGGTCGTCCGCCACTACACGCGCCTCTCACAGAAGAACTACGGCATTGATACCGGGCTCTATCCGTTGGGCTCGTGCACGATGAAGCACAATCCGCGCCTCAACGAGAAGCTGGCGCGGCTGCCGGGCTTCGCCGACATCCATCCCCTGCAGCCGGCGGCGACCATCGCCGGCGCGCTCGAGCTCATCGATACGCTGGCGCATTGGCTGAAGACGCTGACGGGCATGCCGGCGGTGGCGATGACGCCGGCGGCGGGCGCGCATGGCGAGCTGTGCGGCATGATGTGCATCCACGCCGCGCTGACGGCGCGCGGTGAGCAGCGCCGCCGCGTGCTGGTGCCGGAATCGGCGCACGGCACCAATCCCGCGACGGCGGCGACCTGCGGCTACGATGTCGATGCCATCCCCGCCAATGCGCCCGGCCGGGTCGACCTCGCGGCGTTCAAGGCCAAGCTCGGGCCGGATGTCGCCGCGATCATGCTCACCAATCCCAATACCTGCGGCCTCTTCGAGGACGAGATTTGCGCGATCGCCGCAGCGATCCACGGCGCCGGCGGCTATTGCTATCTCGACGGCGCCAATTTCAACGCGCTCGTCGGTCGGGTGCGGCCGGGCGATCTCGGCATCGATTGCATGCACATCAATCTGCACAAGACCTTTTCCACACCCCATGGCGGCGGCGGCCCCGGCAGCGGCCCGGTGGTGTTGGCCGAGAGCCTGGCGCGCTTTGCGCCGCTGCCGTGGCTTGTGCATGACGGCAACGGCTTGCGGCTGCTCGAAGAGGCCGAAGGCGAGGCCGCGGCGACGATCGGCCGCATCAAGGGATTCCACGGCCAGATGGGCATGTTCGTGCGCGCGCTCGCCTTCATGATGAGTCATGGAGCCGATGGGCTGCGCCAGGTCTCGGGCGATGCGGTGCTCAATGCGAATTACGTGCTGGCCGCGCTCAAGGATGTGCTGAGCCCGTCCTATCCGGGCCCCGCCATGCACGAGGTGCTGTTCGACGACCGCTTCCTCGACGGCACTGGCGTCACGACGCTCGATTTCGCCAAGGCGATGATCGACGAGGGCTTCCATCCCATGACGATGTACTTTCCGCTCATCGTCCACGGCGCGCTGCTGGTCGAGCCGACCGAGAACGAGAGCAAGGCCGGGCTCGACCGCTTCATCGCAGTGATGCGCGGGCTGGCCGCGCGCGCCAACGCGGGCGAAGCGGAATCGTTCCACACCGCCCCGCATCTCGCCCCGCGCCGTCGGCTCGATGAAACGACGGCGGCGCGCAAACCCGTGCTACGCTGGCGCCCGGGGACGAAGGAAGCCGCGGAGTAGCGCCGCGCAAAACTTCATCGGGGGGAACGCCATGAGACCAGCAGCGACCGCTCATCCTGCGTCGGCCGCGGATATTCTGGCGCGGCTCGAGCGCATTCCGGTGGCGCGGTGGCATCTCAAGGTGCGCACGATCCTCGGCATCGGGCTGATGTTCGATGCCTTCGATCTTCTGGCGGTCACCTTCGCGCTGCCGGCTTTCGTCGGCACCTGGCATCTGACGCCGCAGGAGGTGGGCTGGGTGCTGTCGGCCGCCTTCATCGGGCAGATCCTCGGCGCGCTCGTCGCGGGCGCGCTGGCGGAGCGCTTCGGGCGGCTCCCGGTTGTCACCGTCGCCATCGGGCTCTTCAGCATCATGAGCGTCGCCTGCGCCTTAACCTGGAACGCGCCGTCGCTGATGATCTGCCGCTTCATCGAAGGGGTCGGTCTCGGCGCCGAGGTGCCGATCGCCAACACCTATATCAACGAGATCGCCCGCTCCGACGTGCGCGGCCGGTTCTACATCCTCTACCAGACGATCTTCGCCTTCGGTCTCATCGCCGCCGGCTTTCTCGGCTATCTGATGGTGCCGACGATCGGCTGGCAGTCGATGTTCTATCTCGGCGGCGCGCCGATCATCCTGGTCTTCTTCATCATGCGCACGATGCCGGAATCGCCGCGCTGGCTGGTCGCCAAGGGGCGGCTCGCCGAGGCCGACACCGTCGTCGCCGGGATCGAGCGCGCGGTGACGGCGCAAGGGCGCGTCCTGCCGCCGCCGGTGCCGTTGCCCGCCCGGCCGCACCAGGCGAGCCGCTGGGGCGAGATCTTCGAGGGCATCTATCGCCGCCGCACCTTCTCGGTGTGGGTGATGTGGTTTTGCTGTTTCTCCACGACCTATGGGTTGCAGGCGTGGCTGCCGACGCTCTACCGCACCAACTTCCACCTGCCGCTGGCGCAGTCGCTGCTCTATGGGCTCATCACCCAGTGTTGCGGCATCTTCGGCTCGGTCCTGTGTGCGCTCACTGTCGACCGGACCGGGCGCCGGCCCTGGTTCGTCGTCGCCTTCCTGGGCGGTGCGGCGACGCTGCTGGCGCTCACCGCCGTCGGCCCCAGCACGGCGCGCACGCTGCTTCTTTTCGTGTCGGTCGGGGGCTTCTTCATGTCGTCGGCGGCGATCGGCCTCAATCTCTACACGTCGGAGCTTTACCCCACGCGCATCCGCGCCTTCGGCGGCGCGGTCGGCGGCTCGTGGCAGCGCGTGGCCGCCGCGGTCGGGCCGCTCGTCGTGGGGTACCTGGCGCCGCTCTACGGGCTCGGCACGATCTTCATCTATTTCGGCGGCCTCGCCCTCGTCGGCGCGATCGTCACCTATGCCTTCGCCGACGAGACCAAGGGGCGATCGCTCGAGGAGCTGTCGCCCTGAACGCTCACGCCGTCTGCGGGCGGTGGCGGCGGACGGCTTCGGGGTTGGTGGAATCGGCGCCCATGTAGACGCCGCGCTCCCAGCTCCGCTTCAGAGGATCGACGACGTTGAGCGTCATCTTGCCGATGCGCTCGAGCTCGAAATCGACGACCTCGCCGTCCTGCAGCGCGCCCAGCCCCTCGTGATTGGTACCGCAGGCGATGATGTCGCCGGAATGGAGCGTCATCACAGTGGTCGCAAACGCGATGAGCTCGGGCACGCGATGCTCCATGTCGTCGGTGTTGTAGTCGTGGCGGAGCTGGCCGTTGTTCCAGAACTTGATGCGCAGATCGTTGGGCTCGGGGATCTCGTCGGCGGTGGTGATGCAGGGGCCCAGCGGCGCGAAGGTGTCGAACGACTTGCCGAGCCAGCTTCCGGTCTTCCACGTGCGCCGCCCCTCGCCGCGCGCGGAGACATCGATCATGCCGGTGTAGCCGAAGACGGCGCTGCGCCAATTCTCGGCCGTCACCATCTTGGCCGGGCCCTTGATGACGATGGCAAGCTCGGCCTCATGCATGAAGATCCAGGGCTCGGTGAATTCCGGCAGCCGGATCGTGTCGCCGGGTCCCACCACCGCGTCGGAGTTCTTGAGAAACATATTGAGGGGTCGCGCCTCGCGTTGGGCGTGCTCCCAATAATTGGCGATGCAGGCGAGGATCTTGTCGGGCCGCGGCAGCGGCGCGCGCAGCCGCACCGTGGCAGGCGCGAGCGCCGTGCCGGTGCGCGCGAGTTCTTCCAGGCGCGGCTTCAGGCTGGTGAAATTGTCGATGATCCCGGCCATGGTGAGCTGCGGCGTATAGCTCGCCGGCACCGCGGCGGCGATGCTCACGATGCCGCGCTCGGTCATCAAACCCGGCACGACCTTCTTGTCCGCGCCCTCGAACAGAACCAGCTTCACCCCCGCCTCCATCGTCAGGAAAACATGGCAGCGACCTTGCGCCGGCGCGCGATGTCGGTCAAGCCTGCCTTCCTTGACAGTCCCATCCGCGCCTACCAATCTGCGCGCCATGACCGCTGCGGATCGCCATCGTCTCATTCGCGACACGCGCGTGCTATGAAGGCGGTCGATTTCGACTACGAGCGTCCGGGCTCCATCGACGAGGTCTGTGCGCCGTCTGGCGGCGGCGTCGGGCGAGGCGAAGATCATCGCCGGCGGCCAGACGCTGGTGCCGCTCCTGGCGATGCGGCTGGCGCGGCCGACGCTCATTCTCGACATCAACGCCATTGCCGAGCTGCAGGGCATCGAGGCCGACGGCGATGATGTCGGGGTGCGCGCCTGCACGCGCCAGGCGGCGGCGCTCGACCACGCGATGGTGCACGCGCGCGTGCCGCTCCTCGCCAAGGCGCTCACCTTCGTCGGCCACGGCCAGACCCGCAACCGCGGCACCATCGGCGGCAGCCTCGCCAATGCCGATCCGGCGGCGGAGATCGGCCTTGCCGCGCTTGCGCTCGATGCCAAGATCGAGGCGCGGTGCAAGCGACGGCGCGCGCGTGATCCCCATCGGCGCCTTTTTCACCGGCCCGATGGAGACCATGCTGGCGGCCGACGAATGCCTCACCCGCATCCGCTTTCCGGTGTGGCGCGATGCCGGCCGCGATCGGCATCGGGTTCCAGGAGGTGAGCGTCCGGCACAGCGATTTCGCGCTCGCCGCGGCGGCGGTGCAGCTCGTGCTCGATGAAGGCGGCATCTGCCGGCGCATCGCCATCAGCATCGGCGGCGCCGATGCCACGCCCTCGCGCAGTGCCGCCGCCGAAGCGCGCCTTGTCGGCACCCGGTTGGAAGACGAGCGACATCGAAGCGGCCGTGGCGATCGCGCGCGCGGCGCTGTCGCCGCTCGCCGATCACCATGCCTCGCCGCTCTACCGCCGCCGCGTCGCCGGCGCGCTCGTGGCGCGCGCGCTCGCCGAGGCGCAAGGCGCAAGCGTTGGAGCCCAGGGCCTGAATGTCCGAGCACGAGATCACCCTCACCGTCAACGGCGCCGTCCGCCGCGCGCGCGTCGCCGGCGCGCACGACGCTCGTCGATTTCCTGCGCGATGAACTGCGCCTGACCGGCACCCATGTCGGCTGCGAGCACGGCGTGTGCGGCGCCTGCTCGGTGCTGCTCGACGGCAAGCCGGTGCGCTCGTGCCTCATCTTCGCGGTGCAGGCCGAGGGCGCCGAGATCGTCACCGTCGAGGGCTTGGCGCCCGATGCCGAGGGCTTGAGCGTGCTGCAGGATTCGTTCTGGGAGATGCACGGGCTGCAATGCGGCTATTGCACGCCGGGCATGCTGATCGCCGCGCACGCGCTCCTGCAGCACACGCCGCGCGCCGACCGAGGCGGAAATCCGCGACGCGATCGGCGGCAATCTCTGCCGCTGCACCGGCTACAAGCAGATCGTCGATGCCGATCGCGCTCGCGGCACGAGCGCCTCAGCGGCGCCAACGAGCCGGAAGGCGGGCGCGATGACCGCTGAGACGGGCGCCTTCCGCTACATCGCGCGGCGGCGGCGCGCGACCGAGCATCGCCGCTTCCTCGCCGGCGCCGGGCGCTTCGTCGCCGACGTGGCGCTCCCGGGCATGCTGCATGTGGCGCTGGTCGCCAGCCCCTATCCCCAGGCGCGGATCGTGCGCATCGACACAGAAGCGGCGCTGCGCCGTGCCGGGCGTGCGCGCGGTCGTCACCGGCGAGGATATCGCGCGCGCCACCGAGCCGATGATGAGCGGCCTCGATCTGCCCAAGGTGCAGCGCTATCCGCTGGCGGTCGGGCTGCGCGCGCTATGTCGGCGAATGGGTCGCGGCGGTAGTGGCGGACTCGCGCGCCGTCGCCGAAGACGCGGCCGAGCTCGTCGATGTCGCCTACGAGCCGCTGTCCCCCATCGTCGATCCCGAGGCGGCGCTCGATGCCGGCGTCGCCGCTCGTCCATCCCGATCACGGCACCAACCTGCTCTATCGCCGGACCTTCGTGTGGGGGCCGGTCGAGGCGGATTTCGCCGCTTCGCCGCATCGCGTCGCCTATCGCGCGCGCTGGCACCGCAGCGCCACGGTGCCGATCGAGACGTTCGGCGTGGTGGCGCGCTGGGATCCGGCGATGCGGCTCCTCGACGTCTGGGCCTCGATCCAGATGCCGAAATTCTCCGATCAGCTCGCCCGCGCGCTGCGCCTGCCGGGCAATGCGCGTGCGCACCCATTTCGACGTCGATGTCGGCGGCAGCTACGGCGGCAAGCGCGGCCTCAAGCACAGCGTGCTTGCGGGCTATCTCGCGCGCCGGCTCAATGCGCCGATGCGGCTCGATCGAGGACCGGCTGGAGAACCTGCGCGGCGGCGACGCGCACGGACCCGACCGCATCTTCGACGTCGAGCTTGCCTTCGACGGCGAGGGCCATGTCCGCGCGATGAAGATGCGCGCGCTCGACGATGTCGGCGCCTATGCCGGGCGCGCGCCGTTCCAGCTCGGCAAGCCGATCGGCGCCATCGTCGGCCCCTATCGCTTCCACAGCGTGAGCTACGAGCCGGTCAGCGTCCTCACCAACAAGACGCCGCAGGAGGCGGTGCGCGGCTTCGGCCAGTCGCCGACCAATTTCGCGATCGAGACCGGCATGGACCTCGTCGCGCGCCGCCTCGGCATCGACCGTATCGAGCTGCGCCGGCGCAACCTCATCCGCGCACGACGAATTCCCCTACACCATTCCCGAGCGGCAGCACCTATGACAGCGGCGACTACCAGGCCGTGCTCGACAAGGCGCTCGCCGCCGCCGATTACGACGCGCTGGTGCGGCGGCGCGACGCGGCGCGCGCGGCGGGACGGCTCGCCGGCATCGGCGTTTCCTGCTGCCTGGAGCCGAGCGGCGGCAACTCGTCGTTCGAGCCGCTGCTCAATCCCAAGAACGAGACCACGACCTGGATGGAGGGGTGCCAGGTCAGGATCGATGGGGCCGGCGCCATCGTTGCCGCGATCGGAACCTCGAGCGCGGGGCAGGGACACGAGACGCTGGCTCGCGACCGTGGTCGGCGAAATCCTGGAGCGCGATCCCGACACGGTCCGCGTCGTGCGGTCCGATTCGCTGGCGGCGCTGCCGAGCAACAGCCCGGTCGGGCAGCCGCATGGCGATCATGCTGGGCGCGGCGGCCGCGGAAGCCGCGCGCAAGCTCAAGGCGACGATGCTGGCGATCGCCGCGCATAATCTCGGCGTCGGGCGCCGAGCGCGCTGGTCTATGCGGGCGGCGACATCGCTGCGGCGGCCGATCCCGCGCGGCGCCTCACCTGGGCCGAGATCGTCGACATCGCGCACCGCAAGTTCCACCTGCTGCCGCCGGGGACGGAGCCGGGGCTGCAGGCGCTGCACGTCGCGGAGGTGCCGGGCGGCGGCGCGCTGCCGACCGCGGACGGGCGGGTGCAGATGTATCCCTGCTATGCCTTCGAGGCGCATGTGGTCTATGCCGAGGTGGACCGCATCACCGGGCAGACGCGGCTCCTGCGCTATGTCTGCGGCCATGATTGCGGCGTCATGATCAATCCCGACATCGTCCACGGCATGACCTATGGCGGCATCGCGCACGGCATCGGCGCGGCGCTTTACGAGCGCTTCGCCTATGACGAGAACGGGCAGCTCGTCAGCGGGTCGTTCATGGATTATCTGCTGCCGTCGTCGCACGAGGTGCCGGACATCACCATCGTCGACCATTGCACGCCCTCGCCGCTCACGATCTTCGGCCAGAAGGGTTCCGGCGAGGCGGGCTATCTCGGCGCGCCGGCGGCGATCGCCAGCGCCGTCAATGACGCGCTCGCGCCGCTGGGCATCAGCATCACGGCGCTGCCGATGACGCCCGCCGCGGTGGGCGAAGCGCTGGCGCGCCAGGAAGAGGAGCAGGAAAAGAAATGATCATCGATACCCACGCGCATTTCGTGCCGGCGGCCTTTCTCGAGACCTTGCGCGCGGAGCGGCGGCTCTTTCCCTCGGTCAAGGTGGTGACGGACGGGCCGCAGACGCGCATGGGCTTTGCCGGTGGCGCCCCGACCCGCCCGGTGGCCCCGCGGCTTTCCGACATGAAGCTGCGCAAGGAGTGGCTGGGCGCGCAGGGCATCGATTGCCAGGTCGCGGGCGGCTGGCTCGACCTCTTCGGCTACGAGCTGCCTCCGGAGGAAGGCGCCGACTGGGCGCGCTTCATGAACGAGACCATGCTGAAGGGCGCGGGCGAGCTGCCGGCGATCGCGCCGCTGGCGACGGTGCCGCTGCAAAGCGGACTTCTGGCCGCGCGCGTGCTGGAAGAGGCGCTTGCCGCCGGCTTCTGCGGCGTGATGATCGGGACCCAGCCCAAGGGTAATCGCGGCGCGCTCGACGATCCCGATCTCGACCCGTTCTGGGAAGCGGCCTCGGCGCGGAAAGTGACGGTGTTCGTCCACCCGATGTTCGGCTGCGGCGACGACCGGCTCAACGGCTTCGACCTCATCAACGCCGTCGGGCGCGCCACCGACACGATCACCGCGATGGCGCGGCTGCTCTATTCCGGCCATCTGCAGCGCCATGCCGGCATGAACCTCATCATCTCGCATGGCGGCGGCGGCTTGCCCTATCTTCTCGGGCGCTTGCGCCGCAACAACGCCATCCACCCCAACGAATATGCCGACGCGCTCGACGGATTCCGGCGGCTCTATTTCGACACGGTGCTGTTCGATCCGCGCACGCTCAGGTTCCTGTGCGACTGCGCCGGCGCGGACAAGGTGGTGTTGGGCTCCGACCACCCGTTCCCGATTGGCGACGACAAGCCAGTGAAGATCGTCGAAGAGACGCCGCTCACCCTGGCCGAGCGCCGCGCCATCCTGGGCGACACCGCAGCGCGCCTCTTCAATATTCCCGCGGGCTGAGCGCGGCGCTCAATTCCCCTCGGCGGTCTTGGGCGCGGCGGCGGGATTCCATTGACCGCGGCGCATGCGTGTGATGGCGACGGATTTGAAGAGGCCGGCGCTGCGGAACGGCTCCGCGCGCGAGAAAGCCTCCGCCGCTTCGCGGTTGAGGACGTTGATGATGAGGCAGCTTCCCAGGCGCTGATCGCTGCCATCGGCCAGCAGCGCCCCGCCCAGCACGAGAATGTCCTTGTGCGTCTCGAGATAGGCGAGATGACGCTCGCGCGTTGCCGCGCGAATGGAGGCGCCGCCCTCCTTGTCCTCCTGGTAGATGATGTACAGCATGGGCTTCCCCCAAAGAGATTGCGTCCGCTTCCGCGGCACCGCATATTTGCCCACAAACAACACGCGAAGTCACGGGGAGGCAGGGTGCATCATACCAACGAGGCCGCGCGCGCCGCGGTCGCAGGCATGACGTGACGAGAGGCGCGGTCGCCATCACCGTCGAGGGCGTGTCGCAGGCCTTCGGGCCGGAAGGCGATCCGCGCCGCGTCGTGGCGCTCGAAAGCGCGTCGATCGAGGTCAGGCGCGGCGAGCTCTTGTGCCTCATCGGCCCGAGCGGGTGCGGCAAGAGCACGCTCCTCAATCTCATCGGCGGGCTGATGACGCCGACGACCGGCGCGATCACCATCGACGGCGAGCGCGTGCGCGGCCCCTCGCCCAAGAAGGTCGCCTATGTGTTCCAGGAAAGTGCGCTCTTCCCGTGGCGCACCGTCCTCGACAATGTCAAGCTGGGCATGGCGTTTCAAGGCGTGCCTCGGGCCGAGCGCGAGCAGCGCGCGATGGCGGCGCTGACCGCGGTGGGACTTGCCGATTTCGCTCAGCATTACCCAGCCCAGCTTTCCGGCGGCATGAAGCAGCGCGCGCAGCTTGCCCGCGCGCTCGGGCTCCAGACCGACATTCTCCTGATGGACGAGCCCTTCGCCGCGCTCGACGAGCAGACGCGCATGGTGCTGGGCGAGGATCTGTCGGAGCTGCTGGCGCGCACCGGCAAGACCATCACCTTCGTTACTCACAGCCTGGTCGAGGCCGTGTTCCTCGCCGACCGCGTCGCCGTCTTCACCGCGCGCCCCGGCCGGATCAAGACCATGATCGAGGTCGAGGAGGGCCATCCCCGCAGCCGCAGCTTCATGACCTCCGACAAGCTCGCCCGGCTGCGCAACCAGCTTTACGAACTGCTGCACGACGAGATCCGCAAGACCATGGGCGAGCGGCCGTGAGAGGCGAGCGCCTCGTCTATCGCCTGGTGCAGGCGGGCTTCGTCGCGGCCCTGCTGCTGGCGTGGAACTTTGTGAGCACCCATGGGCTGGTGAGCCCGATCCTGCTGCCGTCGCTTGGCCGCGTCGTGGCACGAATTCGTGGCGCTGCTGGTGAGCGGCTCCTACTGGCCCGACCTCAGGGTCACGCTCTACGAGCTGGTGGTCGCGTTTTTCATCGCGGCGACGCTGGGCGCGACGACCGGCTATCTCGTCAGCCGCTCGCGCTTTTCCGTGCGGGTATTCGATCCGCTTTTCGCCGGGCTCTACTCGATCCCGGCGATCCTGCTGTTTCCGCTCTATGTCCTGTTCTTCGGCCTGGGGCCGGGGTCGAAGATCGCCATCGGCGTGACCATCGCCTTCTTTCCGATCGCGCTCAACACCATCGCCGGGTTCGACTATGTCGACCGCGCCTATGTCACGGCGGCGCGCTCGATGGGCGCATCGGGGCCGCAGATGTTCTGGTCGGTGATGCTGCCGGCGGCGTTCCCTGTCGTGCTCGTGGGCTTGCGCATGGGCTTCATCCTGGCGTTCCTGTCGATCCTCGGCTCCGAGACGATCGCCTCGCTCGCCGGGCTCGGGCACCGGATCGTCTCCTATGCCGAGAGCATGGATCCCGACAAGATGTTCGCCTACATCTTCTTCGCCATCCTGGTCGCGTTCCTGCTCAATGGCGCGGTGTCGCTGCTCGAGGCGCGGGTGCGGCGAGGTCCGCGATGAAGCTCGGGCCCGGCGCGGCCCGGCTCGGCGTCATCATCGCGCTCGTGGCGGTGTGGGAGGTGGGGGTGCGCCTGTTCGGCGACCCGCTGTTCCTGAGCCCACCGTCGAAAGTCGTGGTCGCCCTCGTCGGCATTCTGGCCGATCCGGCGGTGATCGCGTGCGCTCGAGACGACGCTGTGGGAGCTCGTTTCCGCCTTCGTCCTGGCGCTTGCGGTGGGCCTCCCGGTGGGGCTCGTGCTGGGGCTGCAGCGCTTCGCGCGCGGCTCGTTCTATCCCATCGTGGTGATGCTCTATGCCATTCCGCAGGCGACGATCCTGCCGCTGACGATCCTCGTCTTCGGCATCGGGCAGGCGTCCAAGATCGCGTTCGGCTTCACCCATGCCGTCTTTCCGATCATCGTCACCATCGTGGCGGGCGTGCAGAACGTGAAGCCGACGCTGCTCACCTGCGCGCGCTCGATGGGCGCCAGCCGCACCCAGATCTTTTGGAACGTCATCCTGCCGCACATGATCCCGAGCCTTTTCACGGGCATGCGGCTGGCCATGACCGCCGATCTCCTGGGGGTGCTGCTGGCCGAGCTTTATGTCTCGCAGGCCGGCGTCGGGCACTACACGCGGCTCTTCACCGAGAATTTCGAGCCGGCAAAGCTCTTCGCCCTGGTGGCGTGTCTCGCCGCGATCGCGGTTCGTCCTCAACGAGCTCTGCCGCCGCGCCGAGCGCCGCATGAGCCGCTGGCACGCGTGACGGCTTTTCCTCGGGGCATGCGCTCATTAAACTGCGCCGGCATGATGCGGGATGCGCCATGACGCTCGACACTTTCACGCTGTCGCCGGCCGACATCTCCTGGCATGGCGCGGGGCTGAGCCGGCCGGAATGCGTGCTCGCGGAGCGTGACGGGACACTGTGGGTATCCGACGACCGCGGCGGCGTCACCCGCATCGATCGCGACGGGCGCCAGAGCGTGATCGGGTCGATCGCCGGCCTGCCCAACGGCCTCGCGCTCGAGCGCGACGGCAGCATCGTCATCGCCAATATCGAGGACGGCAAGGTCTATCGCCTGCGCCGCGACGGCAGCCACGAGGTCGTGCTCGACGCCTTCAATGGCCGGCCGCTCGGCAGCGTC
Organism: uncultured Alphaproteobacteria bacterium; assembly: GCA_963832575.1. GTDB lineage: Bacteria > Pseudomonadota > Alphaproteobacteria > ATCC43930 > CGMCC-115725 > DATJLY01. The sequence continues at coordinate 366,303 of CAWHUT010000002.1, read as the reverse complement.
AATTTCGTCTATCGCGATCCCGGCGCCGACCGTCTGTGGGTCACCGTCTCGACGCGCACGGTGCCGCGCGGCGAGGCGGTGCGCAACGCCATTCCCGACGGCTATATCCTCGTGATCGAGCGGGGCGCCGTGCGCCTCGCGGCGGAAGGATTCTGCTTCACCAACGAGGTGCGCATCGACCGCGCCCGCCGCCATCTCTACGTCGCCGAGACCGGCCTGGGACGGGTGGTGCGGCTACCGCTCAACCCCGATGGCAGCCTGGGTGCGCCGGAAACGTTCGGGCCGCCGGCACTCTTTCCTGGCGCGCGCGTCGACGGTCTCGCCTTCGATGCCGAGGGCAATCTGTGGGTGACGGAAATCACGCACAACGCGCTCTTCGTCATTGCGCCCGGCGGCGCGTGCCGCTGCGTCTTCGAGGACAAGGCAGCGGCGACAGTGGATTTTCCCGCGAGCCTCACCTTCGCCGGTCCCGACCTCAAGACCGTCTATATCGGCTCGACCCGGATGACGCGGCTCGCCAGCTTCCGCGCACCGGTCGCGGGCGAACCGCTCGCACATTGGAACACCTAGATGACAGAAAACGCAGAACCCGGCGCGCTGGCGCGTGAGATCGCAAGTGGCCGCTTCGTCGTGACGGCCGAACTGGCGCCGCCGGTTGCGACCGATCCCGCCGCCTTCATTGCCCGCGCGCTTCCCCTGAAGGGCGTGGCGACGGCCGTCAACGTCACCGACGGCGCCGGCGCCAAGGCGCATCTCTCGAGCATGGCGGCCGCGCATTTCCTCATCGCCAACGGCATCGAGCCGATCCTGCAGATGACCTGCCGCGACCGCAACCGCATCGCGCTGCAAAGCGATCTCATCGGCGCGGTCGCGATGGGCGTGCGCAACGTCCTGGTGCTGACCGGCGATGATCCCAAGCTGGGCGATCAGCCCGAGGCGAAAGCGGTCTTCGATCTCGACAGCCGCACGCTGATCGAGACGGCGAACCGGCTGCGGCGCGAGCACAAGCTGCCGCCGGGCACCGAGATCAAGGGCGCGTTCGATCTTCTCATCGGCGCGGCCGATCTGCCGATCGATCCGCCGCCCGACTGGAACCCGAAGAGCCTCGTCGCCAAGGTCGCCGCGGGCGCCGATTTCATCCAGACGCAATTCTGCATGGATGCCGCGGTGGTGCGGCGCTATGCGGCGCGGCTGATCGAGCTGGGCTTGGCGCCGAAGCTCGCGGTGCTGATCGGCGTGGCGCCCATTCCCTCGGCGCGCTCGGCCCGCTGGATGCGCGAGCGTCTCTTCGGCACGATCATCCCCGAGGCGATCGTCACGCGCCTCGATCAGGCGGCGGATGCGCGCAGCGAAGGCATCCGCATCTGCGCCGAACTCATTCAGGAGTTCGCGATGATCCCGGGCATCGCCGGCGCCCACGTCATGGCGCCGCAGAACCCATCCTCGATCCCCGCCACCATCACGCAGGCCGGTGTCGCCGGCAAGATGCGGGCCAGGGCTTAGAGATTAAACGCTCGCGGCCACCTTGTTGACGAGCGTGCCGCAATTGCCGATCTCGATGCGGACCTCGTCGCCGGCCTTGAGGAACTCGCCGCGGCCGGCGCCGACGCCCGAGGGCGTGCCGGTGGCGATCACATCGCCCGGGCGCAGCGTGAGACGCGAGCTCAAAAAGGCGATCTGCTCGGCGATGCCGTGAATGAGCTCTTTGGTGTTGGAGTTCTGCTTCTGCACGCCGTTGACCCAGAGCTTGATGTCCATGGCGTTGGGATCGGGCACGAATTCCTGCGGCGTGAGCCACGGCCCCATCGGGCAGGAATCGTCGAAGCATTTGTGGCTCATCCAATCGAGCGCGAAGGCGGTGCCGGCGCGGTCGGCGCGCTGGCCGAGATCGCGCGCGGAGACATCGTTGACGATGACGTAGGCGGCGACATAGTCGAAGGCGCGATCGACCGAAACATTGCGCGCGGGCTTGCCGATGACGACGCCGGCCTCGGCCTCCCAATCGACATTCTTCGCCAGCGTCGGCAGGTGGATCGTCGCATCCGGCCCGATGATCGAATGGACGCCGGTCTTGATGAAGAACCACGGGTCCTTGGCCTTGACGAGCGGCGGCGGCTCCTGGCCGGTGCGGCGCTTTTGCGCCTCCCACATCTCGCGCGCATGGTCCCAATAATTGGCGCCGGCGCAGAACACCGCACCGGGATAGAGGATTGGCGCCAGCAGCGTCACGTCCTTGAGCGCCACGCCGTCGGTGGGGCGCGCGCGCTCGGCCGCGGCGGCGAGTTGCGGCCGCACCGCATCCCATGACCTGCAGGAGGCCCAGCACCGAGTGCGCATCGATGCCGCCGCCGTTGACGAGCGACGCCGCCGGCAGCACGCGGTCGGCCACCAGGATGCCCGCTTGCGGCGCCCCCGTCCGCTCGCGGTAGGTGAGAAGCCGATATTCCTTCGCCACGTTCGTCTCCTTCATCTCATGCGTGCCGGCATCCTAGCCGCTCGCCGGCGGGGCGTCACCGTCGCTAAAGTCGCGTCGAGAGCCAGATCGCAAGCCGCGAGCCGGCCTTGATCGCCGCGGCGAGGAGGGGCTGCGCCGGCGCCTCGTCCGCGCCATGAGCGCGCGCGGTGTCGCGATGCTCGATCTCGTTGTCGCGGAATTCCACGAGCGCGGCGGAGAGGTCAGGCTCAGACGTGCCCAGCGTTTCGATCTGGTGCAGGTAATGCGCGTCGATCACCTCCTCGACGGCGGCGGTGCAGGCCATGGCGGCGCTTTCGCCCATGAGCGCCGTCGCCGCGCCGAGCGCCCAGCCCGCGACATGCCAGAGCGGCGCGAGCGCGGTCGGGCGCACATGGCGCTCGATCACCAGTCGGTCGAACGCGGCAAGATGGCGCTCTTCCTGCGCGGCCATGCGGCGAATGACGGGTGCGGCGGGCGAGCGGCCGAGGACCGCGAGCTGTCCGGCATAGATGCGCGCGGCGCCGTATTCGCCGGCGTGATCGACGCGGATCATGCGCGCGAGCATTTCCTCGGGGCCGGGATCGCCGGGGAGGCGGCGCAGCCCGCTCATGCCGCGCGCCGCCCGACCGCGGCCTTGAGCGCCGTCAGCGCCAGGAGCGCCAGGACGAGCGAGGCCAGGAAATTCAAGCCCGCGAGCGTCACACCGAAGAACGACCATTGCGGCACGTCGCAGCGCACGACCTTCTGGTTCATGAGCTGGGCGCGCAATTGGTCGAGCGTTTGCACGCCGGTGGTGGGGCTGGTGCAGGCGGTCGGGCCCTGGAACCATTGCCGCTCGACGCCGACGTGGTAGAAGCCGAGGCCCGTGCTGGCAAGGAAGATGAGCGCCACCACGGCGATGGCGGCCGCCGCCACCGTGCGCTGGCGCCGCGCCGCCAGCGCCAGCGCCGCGACGGGGATGCCGATGTAGTAGGGCCAGCGTTCGAGCAGGCAGAGCTCGCACGGCGCCAGGCCGCCCACATACTGCGACATCAGCGCGATCGCGACGGCGGCGATGCTGCCGACAAGGACGAGGGGAAGAGCGGCGCGTTGCATGGCCCGACCTATATAGCGCAGGTGCGCGATCCTGCCTACGCGCGCCGGCCCGCCATCACGGCTTCGGCCGCAGCCGGTGCTGCCAGTGCGACCAGACATAGACGGCGATGCCCAGCACGATGGCGGCGATGACCACGCCGTCGAAGCGGTGCATGACCTCGCGCAGCCGCGGATCGGCGTCCCAGCGCGCACCGAGCCGCGCGCCGATATAAGCGAGCGCATAGCACCACGGCCACGAGCCCAGGAAGGTGTAGATCTGGAACTTCACCAGCGGCATCCGCGCGATACCCGCCGGCAGCGCGATGAAGGTGCGGACCACCGGCAAGAGCCGGCTGACGAACACGGTGATGCCGCCGAAGCGGGCGAAGAACCAGTCGACGAACGCCAGATCGCGCGCGCCGATCAACACCCAGTAGCCCCAGCGCTCCACCAGCGGCCGGCCGCCATAGGCCCCGATCGCGTAGGCGACGGTGGAGCCGATGTTGCACCCGATCGCGCCCGCCGTCGCCACCAGCACGAGATCGAAGCGCCCGGTGGAGACGAGGTAGCCGGCAAACGGCATGATAATCTCAGACGGCAGCGGAATGCACGCCGACTCGATCGCCATCAGGAGCGCGACGCCGACATAGCCCAGCGACGAGATCGCGGCGATGATCCCGGCCGCAACGAGGGTGACGATGCGCTCGATCAAGGCGTGTCGGCTCCTCTCACGCCGGCCGGCGTCCGATGATGCTGATGGCGCGCAGCGTCATCACCAGCTCGCCGCGCTGGTTGAAGACCTCGCCCAGCGTCTTCATCGTGCCGCGCGCGGCGCCGCTTTTCGATGGGGTCATCTCGAGCACGGTGAGGCGGCCGGTGAGGTGGTCGCCAGGGCGCACCGGCTTGAGCCAGCGGATCTCGTCGACCCCGGGCGAGGCGATGCTGACGACGTCGCGCAGATGCCCGTCGACCAGAAGCCGCATGAAAAGCGAGGCGGTGTGCCAGCCGCTGGCCACCAGCCCACCCCAAATCGACTGCTTCGCCGCTTCGGGATCGGTGTGGAAATACTGGGGATCATACGCGCCGGCGAAGGCGATGATCTCGGCTTGCCCGACGGCGCGGCTGCCGAGCTCGATCACCTGGCCCGTATGGAAGTCCTCGAAATACTGCAAAATCCGTGATCCCCCGCGCAAGGCGGTCAGAGGCGTGCCTGCCGCAATGCCGGGATGACCTCGCGCGCATAGATCTCATAGGCGTCCAACATCCGGTCGCGCGGCGACAGGCGGTTGAGCGTGCTGAGGAAATGCCCGGCGCCGACACGTTGGCACTGGGCGATGATCGCCGCGGCGACGTGGGATCCGGCCCCGGCAATGAACTCGTCGTCGCCGACCGAGAACCCGTGCGCCGGGCCGGGCGCGTCGGGGACCGGCGCCTCGGTGTAGCGGGGATCGTGCGACAGCGCGGCGCGGTAGGTCCGCAGCGTGGTGCGCGCGGTTTCGACCGCTTCGTCATGGTCGGGCGCGACGATGACATTGCGGCGGATCGCCAGTTGCTCGGGGCCGGCGGGGTGACCGGCCCGGGCCGCCTCGTCGCGATAGGCGTCGAAGATCGTCGCGATGCGCTCGATCGGGTGGAAGCCGGTGCAGATCTTGGAGCCGCGACGGGCCGCCTTGCGCGCGGATTCGACGCTCACCACCGTGGTCCAGAGCGGCGGTGCGGGCTGCTGCAGCGGCCGCGGCACGATGCGCAGGTTGTCGAAACTCCAAAACTTGCCGTGGTGGGAGATCACCGGCTGGCGCAGGGCGGCGTCGAGGATTTCCTGCGCCTCGGCATTGCGGGCGGTCGCTTCCTCGACGCTAAGGCCGATGCGGGCCATCTCCTGGGGGATGCCGCTCGCGGTGCCGATCTCCAGGCGCCCGCCGGTCAGATGATCGAGCATGCCGATCTCCTCGACCACCCGCCACGGTTGGTAGTACGGCAGGACCACCCCCATGACGCCGAGCCGCAGCGTCTTCGTCGCGGCGGCGAGGGTGGCGATGAGGAGGTTGGGCGAGGGGCTGTAGCCCAGGCCGAAATGATGCTCGCTGAAAAAGATGCCCTCGAAGCCGAAGGCCTCGGCCCGGCGCCACAAATCGAGATACCAGGCGAAATGGTCCGACGCCGCAAGCGGCGTGACCGTCTCGCCGGGCTCGCCCGGCGCGCGGAAAAACTCGAAGATCCAGGGTCTGATCATCCAGCGGTGATCCTCGGACGAAATCCGGCCCCGTCATATCAGCCGGGACGGCAACAGCGCAACGCGGTTCGTGGACGACGCCCCGTCCGGCGCGCCATTTCCTGTCGCCGCCGGTTGGACGAGCCGGCGTGCGAGCGGCTAAGATGCCGGCGTCGTGCCCCTGTGGCGGAATGGTAGACGCGGCAGACTCAAAATCTGTTGCTCGCAAGGGCGTGGGGGTTCAAGTCCCTCCAGGGGCACCATAATCAAGGCGATCGCGTACGCGGGGATTTGAACGTGAGCCTCAGGCCTCGAGCTGCTTCACCGTGCGCAGGACCATCTTCCACTCGAGCTCGCCCGCCGGCTTGTTGCCGCGGCGCCCCTCCATCTGGCGATAGGTGTGCTCGCAAACATCCGCGGGCAGGGGACGCGCTTTTGCACCGGTGGACAGGATGCGAACCTCGGTCTCGCAGGCGCGGATGAGCTTGTCCATATAGACGAAGGCTTCGCCGATGGTGCGCCCGACGGTCAGGAGCCCGTGATTGAGCATGATCATGGTGAACTTGTCGCCGAGATCGGCGATGATGCGCGGCGCCTCGTCCTTCTCCTCGGCCAGGCCTTCGAACTGGTGATAGCTCACCTGCCCGTAGATCGAGCAGCTCTCCTGATCGAAGAACTGCAATCCCTCTTCAAGCGCCGACACGATCACCCCCTGGATCGGGTGCAGGTGCATCGTGCAGGTGATCTCGGGCTTGGCCCTGAGGATTGCGCTGTGAAAATTGAGCCCGGCCGGACCGGGCAAAAGCTCCGTCTCGCTCAGCACGTGGCCGTCGAGATCGAGCTTGATGAGGTTGCCGGCGGTGATCTCGTGCCACCCCAGGCCGCGCGGGTTCATCAGGAAATGCGCGGGGTTGTCCGGCAGGCGCGCGGTCATGTGATTGGAGATCGTGCGGTTCCAGCCGAAATGATAAACGGCGCGGAAGGCCGCGGCGAGTTCGACCCGCGTCTCCCATTCCGGGGCGCTGACGCGATCGCGATCGGGCGCGCGCTGGGTCAATCCGGCAGTCGTTGTCGCCATGGGAGCCCTCCTCCGCCAATCTCGGTCTATAATAATGATTATATCACGAACGCGGCTTGAGGTCCGCACAGGGGAGTCAAGGCAATGAAGGCGGTGCTGTTGATGAGGCATGGCGGTCCGGAGACGTTGCGCTACGGGGAGGCGCCCGATCCCACCGCCGGTGCGGGCCAGGTCGTGGTCGACATTCACGCGGCGAGCGTCAATGCGGCGGATTATAAGGTGCGGCTGGGCGGCGGTCCCTATAGCAATATCAAATTTCCGCATATCCTCGGCCGCGACTTCTCCGGTGTGGTCAGCGCCGTTGGCGCCGGCGTGAGCGACCTTGCCGTGGGTGATGCGGTCTTCGGCGTCACCGATCAGCGCGATGAAGGCGCCTACGCGGAAAAGATCGCGATCAAGGCCGCGATCGTCGCCAAGAAGCCGGCGCAGCTTGGCCATGCCGAAGCGGCCGCCCTGGCGCTCACCAGCCTCACCGCGCTCTGGGCGCTTGAGGACACGGCGAAGCTCAAGGCCGGCGAAACCATTCTCATTCAAGGCGGCGCCGGCGGCGTTGCCGGATTTGCCATCGCGCTCGCCAAACACCTGGGCGCCACCGTGATCACCACGGCCAGCGCGAACAACCACGACTACGTGCGCGGCCTGGGCGCCGACCGGGTGATCGACTACAACGCCGAAGACTTCGCCAAATCCGTCTCCGGCTGCGACGTCGTGTTCGATACGGTCGGCGGCAAGGTCCGGGCCGGCTGCTATGACGTGCTGAAGCCGGGCGGGCGGCTGGTGTGGATCGCGGCGGCGCCGGAAGGCTTCACGCCGCCGCGCAGCGATGTCGAGACCCTGCGGCCGGCCGTCACGCGCGACCGTGCGCATCTGGAGCGGATGCTGGCGCTCTTGGAGGCCGGCGCGGTCCGCCCACCTGCCATCACCCGCTACAAGCTTGCCGACGCAGCCGAGGCGCATCGCGTCAGCGAATCCCGCCACCTGCAAGGCAAGCTGGTGCTCGAAGTCCGCTGACGGCGCCGCCGGGCCGCTATCCCGGCGCGTCCGGGTGCGGGCCGGCATAGGCTGTTTCATGCGGCAGTGGGCGGCAGCAAGCGGCAAGGATATCTAATAAGGACAAAGGCTTGCGGCAGTCCGCTGGCTCTTGCCGGCAGTAGGCAGCAGCTATTATATTAGACTCATATTGCACATAGCCTCTCCGCTCGGCGGGGGCCAACCCCTGCCAGTGGAGTAGATTATGACCAGAACGGTTCAGGATGCGGCCTTGGGGTCGCCGACCAGCCGCGCGCGATTGGCGCCAGGGCGCAGGCATTGGCGCACGGTCGAGGCCGGTGCGCTGCATATCGGATATCGGAAAGGACCGACCCAGGGACAGGGTGGCTCCTGGATGTCGAGAACGTACCTCGGCGGTTCCCGCTATGAGGTGCGAACCATCGGGCTGGCAGATGATGTCGCGCCGGCCGATGGCACCAAAATCTTGAGCTTCGCCCAAGCACAACGGATGGCCGTCGAACGGTTCCGCCTGGACGCGAAGCAGGCGCGGGCGAAAAGCGGACCCTTGACCGTTGCCAAGGCGATTGAGAGCTACGTTGCCTACTTGAAAGCCGAACGGAAGGACGGACGGAACGCCGAGTGCCGGCTGGCAATTCACGTCACCCCATTGATTGGTACCAAATTGGTATCGGAGCTAACGCGGGAGCAGCTCGAGAACGTCAAGAGGTCGATGGTCAAAACCGGTGACGCGGAGACGGAACGCAAATCCAAGGATTCGGCGAACCGAGTGTTCGGCATGCTGAGGGCCGCTCTCAATAGATGCTTTCGCGATGGGCTGGTTTCCTCCGATGTCGCGTGGCGACGCGTGCAGCCCTTTGGCGGTGTCGCCAGACCGCGCGATGTTTTTCTCGATCCAGCACAGGTGACGAGGCTGCTCAATACAAGCACGGGACAGTTTCGGCGGTTCATCGTGGCGGCGCTGGCAACGGGCGCAAGAGCACCAGGCGAACTCCTTGGGCTGACGGTCGCCGACTTCGATGCGACGCTGGGTCAGTTACAAATCACCAGTGGCAAGACCGGACCACGTTCCGTCACCTTGACGGAAGAAACCATATCGTTCTTCACCGAGATAACAGCCGGCCGGCATGCCGATGCGCTCTTGCTCCCAGACGAGAACGGCCAGCGATGGAGACGGAACTATTTGTATCGTCTCATGCGCGAGGCGGCTGAACGGGCAAAGCTACCGGCGAAATCGACATTGTATTGCCTGCGGCATAGCCACGCGTCAGGCGCAATCCTGGCGGGCATGCCGCTGCTTTTGTTGGCATCGAACATGGGAACGTCAACCAATTTATTGGAAAAAACGTACGTCAAGTTCGCCATCGCATCCCGGCGCGCGATTGTCGAGGACAGAGGGTACAAACTCGGCGTCGCGACTTCGGGCAAAGGCAAAGTGAAGAACCTGAGTTAACGCGCATAGCTAGAGAAACTAACCGCCCTGGTTTCGCGACTGGGGCGGTTTTTTCATGCCCCTGGTTCTTGACAAAATACGCAATTTTCAATCTCGTCGTCTAGCGCCTTGATATTGCCCAAGAACACAAATGGGCAAGTTGTTGTATATAACTCCACCTCAACGTCAATTGCATTAAGCGGCAGTTGCGCCAATGTAGGCGGCGCCAGGGAGATTACTGCAAAACAAGGTAGTAGCGCCATGAGTACAGAAGAACTCGGTCCGGGGCTCGCTTACACCTTGGACCAACTGAGCCGGGCAATCAACGTTCCCGTGCGTACGCTTCGCTTCATGCGCCAGCAAGGCACCGGACCAAAAACGAAGTTGGTTGGGCGGCGAGTGGTGGTCCTACGCGAGGATGCCGAACGGTGGTTGAGGTCCTTGCCGAGCGGCGACCGCAAAAAGACCGGGTGATGCAATGGCCCGGATTTATCCTGTCGAACGGAAGACCGTCGTCGCGCTCGTATGCTCCAAATGCGGCGCGGCTGGCGAAGGCAGTTGCGCGTGCAATGAGCCTTATCTGCCGACGCCGGGCGAACGCGCGGCCGAAGCGGTCGCGGAAGAACCGTCGCGGTCTGACCGCGCGATTGCGCAAGAGATCGGCGTTGCCCCGAATACCGTCCGCCGAGCCCGACGAGTTGCGCCACATGGCGCAACTGAGACCCGCATCGGCACCGATGGCAAGAACTATCCGTCGTCGCATCCGCTGCGGAACGCCGCGCTTGATGGCGACACCTCGGAGCCATGCGTCAGCATTACCAGCGATGGCGACGATGTGTTTACGGAAGGACCCAAGCTTCGGGAGCTAGCCGAGGACGATATCTTCCGCCAGCGCGATAAAGCCTATACGGCGGTCCTCGTCTGGATGACCGAGCGGATTATCGACGACACCGATTTCCTCCACATCACCTCGGCGCTCCGCGCCACCGGAAAGAACGCGCTCGTGGGGCTTGCCAATGACCTCGAAAAAACCGACCAGGGCAAAGCTGCGATGGCGGCGTTGGAACACGCGCACTGAAACATAAGAGGGAGCAGCACATCGAGAACCAAACCAGAAGGGAAGTAGATTAAAAGATGCCGAAAATAGTACCACGGCACCCCGAGACCCGGGTCACGCGATCAGAGCGTTCAGTTATCACGACAGTCGATGCGGCGATGCTGGCGCTCGCCAACGCCCGCACGCCGGAAGAGGTGATCGACGTCGCGAACAAAGCCGAGGCGATGCGCCGCTACGCTCAAAGGTGCAAGCTCGGGCTAGCAGCACAGAATTGCTGCGCCGAGGTACGGCTACGGGCAGAGCGAAAGCTCGGCGGGCTGCTAGCGGCAACCGAGATGCACAAAGGGGGTCGGCCGCCGGAAACTCCTTCCGGAGGGGAAGGAGTTTCGCCGGTTAAGCTGCACGACCTCGGAATCAACTACAAATTTTCGCACCAGGTGCAGCGCATCGCCTCCGTGCCCGAGCCGGAGTTCGAACGGTACATTGCCGATGCGGAAGCTGAGGCAGTAGAGATTACCACCGCGGACATGCTGCGGTTGGCAGGTGATAACGCCGGCGCTTCGCCTCGTCATCAGTTGCTGCGACCGCTCGAACTGGTCCAGCCGGCGCTCGGACGGGGGCAGCGTCAATTCGACGACGCAATCTGGTTCGATGGCGAGCGCGTTACCGCATGGAACGGCACTATCGCAATCGACGCGCCATGCAATCTCGGCATCGTGGGCGGCGTCAACGGTCGCGTGCTAATAAATTTTCTGAAGACCTTGCCTGACGACCCTTCAATCGTTGCACGCGATAACACCATTATCATTGACTGCCGTAGGCGTAACAGCAAGGGCAAGTGTGAGCTTCCCTTGGTGCCCCTGGAATTCCGCGCTTTTCCCCCACTCCCCAGTTTGCTGGACGCGCGCCCGGTCAAGTTCGATGGATATGCCGCCCGCGCACTAGGCAAAATCATGTCGACTCGCGGCGCCAAGGACGTTTGGGCATTCCCCGAAGGCAATGAACTCAGTTTTTACGCCGTAACGGCAAAGACGATGATGCGGGCATGCCTGCCGTTGCCGCCAGGATTTCAGGCGCAGCCAGTGGATGTCGATTTCTGCAAATGTCTACCGGCGCTCTGCGGCGATGGCGGCGAGTTGTTCGTGATTCAGCCGGACCGCTCTTGGCGTGAATACGCCGAGACGATGACTGTCGCGAGGGCGCCGTCCGGCGCGCGCTTGTTCGGGTTTTGCCGGGAGCATAAAAATGGCGGCAGCTTTGCCAGCACGTTTCAAGAAAAGATGCCGAAGCAAGACGCGCTGCCGATGGCGCTGGCGCGGCTCATCTTGGAACAAGTAGAAATGAAGTCCGTTTCCGAGATCGAACTGCATATTGACGTTCATCTAGCGGCCACACTCGTGATTCCACGCAAGATGACCCTGGACAAACACTCCGGTCAATATATCGAGAGTTCCCCCCGCCTCAGCTTCAACGACGAAGTCCGGCACAATCCCATCACCGCCAAATTCGATGCGGCGCCTCTGCGGGAGAACATGCGCAAGTTTGACACTTTCGCCGTCTCCAAGGATTTCTTCGCTATGTATTCGTCGGATGGCGCCGCCTATTTCGTGGCCGCGTCGCGCGAACCAGAGCTGCTCGATTCGCATTTGCCGGACGTGGTCGACGATTGGGGGGCTGAAATAGAAGAATAGGAACGGAGCATGCAGAAGCCTAAACCGGAGTAAGCAGTATGTGAATGCGAGGACGGCTCCCAACTTTATGGAGGCTTTCGTGCCACGCATCTACCCGAAACAGAAGCCACTCAAGCCCGAGCGCGCGCAACTCGGTTATGACCCCGACGAAGCCTCGCGGCTGGAATGCGAACGTTTCGCCGTGCTCGATGAAATCGTGAGCGACGTTCTCGGCTCACGCACGCCAGCGAGATTTGTTGACGATGAAATGGAGTGAGCGGTGACGATGCTCCAACGGGAAACCCCACCGACCGAGCCGATGGGGTCCCGAGTTAGATTAACCCGGCTGCCAAGCCCAGGTCAAAAACGAGAATATCCAAACTTTAATTGACGTTGCAAGTTTATTCTTGCAACTCAAAAATGGAACGCGATAAGCTGTGGCTTGGCATATTCGAGTAGATTAACAATCCTGCCAAGGTCTAGAGTCTCGCTCAGCGAAAAATCCGGACCGGACGACGGCAGGCAAGATAGGGCATTTTCCAAATGCCCCCATTGCCGAAGCCTACCAGCCGACCTCTCAATGCCAATGCGGCAAGCGGCGAAGCGCGCGCCGGCAACGGCTCGCTTCTGCAGAAGTACTTGTTGCTGGGTGTCATCGCCAACGACCCTGCACTAACCCGTGTGGATATCGCGGTCGCCTGGACGTTGCTCGAATGGTACGGCAGCCAGATGTCCGGCTGGACGGTTGCGTCTTATGGCGCATTGGCGAAGGCGGCCAGGGCGGACCGCAGCACCGCATACCGTTCTGTCCTTCGACTCATGAACCGTGGATACATCCAACTCCAGTCCGGCGGTGAGCATCGCCAGCGGAATCTTTACCAGCCGAATTTCACGCTGACAAACACCTCCACTATAGGCGCCACTGCCCATAGCACTATAGGCAAGCACGCCCATAGCACTATAGGCGCCACTGCCTATGAAGAAGAGCCATTGAAGAATCCATTGAGAAATCCTCCCGCTTCGCGAGAGCGCGCGCGCCATGGGGGTTCACCTGTCGGCGTGCGCAGGGCCAAGGCGAGACCTGCCCCCAAACCTCAATCCTCCTGGTCGGAGAAGACGCGCGTCAGCGCAAGGGACGCTCTGGCGGCTTACCAACCGTCGGCGGAGACCTACGCCTTCTTGTCCGAAAATTGTGCTGGCGTTCCCGACGCGACCTCGCCGCGTCACGTCCAGAAATTCATCAATCACCGTCTGGCGACAGGTCGGATACCGCGCGGCCCCGCCGCGCTTGATGCTGATTTCAAGCTGTGGATGGCGCGCGAACAGGAATTCGCCGAACGAGACCGCAACAAGCCAAGCCGCAAAAAGACGGGGCTTTTCGATGCCGCCATGGCGATTGTCACCAAACGGAAGAATCAATCATGACCGTGATAAAGAAGAACCTACCCACCCCGACGCGCGCGGCACTGCCGGCGCTGCCTCCATGCCCGCAAACCAAGGACATTCTCAAAGCGGACAAAACCAGCCTCCCCGCGCTACGCCAACAGATTGCGAGAGCATGCAAGCCGATATCCGCCGAGCGCGCGGAAAAGGCAATTACAGTCATGCTTGCCCAAATCCCGAAAGCGTCCGAAGCGATGCTGGCGAATCCCGAATTGTTTGTTCAAGGCATGGTCGAAGAGGCCAGCCGCTATCCCGAAGCTGTGGTGAATAAATCCATACGCGAGCTGCGGCGGACATGCATATTTACCCCTGCCATTGCAGAGCTGGTGAAGCGGTGCGAAGAGAACATGCGGGCGCGCCGCAACGCCAAGCGTGCCTTGCGTATCCGGGAAGACGGGATAAGAGGTGCATGCGGCGAAGCCGGCAGCGATTATTTTTTCGTGCTGGAACACCTGGACCGCCCAGGTCCCGAAGGCGGCGCACAGGTCATGAACCTGCTCAGGGAACAAACAAAATGAACCACCACTTACCGCGCGGACGCGAAGCGTCATGATCATCCGCAAAAGTCATGAACTCGATTAAGTGAACCAATCGTCTCCCTTCTGGTAAATGGTTTGGGAATGGCAGAAAGCCCAGAGTGGTAGTCGGCGAGGTATACGGATTTTGAATCTGTGGACCCTTATTAGAACCTAATAATCCCCCACCCCTACCCCAACCAGCCTCGCGCACGAGGGGAAACATCAACGCCACAGAATGCGATTCGATATGTATCAATGGTTTACCCCAGGGGCGAGCGCTCGCCCCTGCCTTGGGCAGTTCATCGCCAATGGTCCTAATCGCCTCGACAGGGCAATCCACGAAACGAAGTTGACGCTGCAGTGCAGAAGGAACTAAGTCACTATAGGCGTGATGTCCAATAAGAACAAAAGTATCGCTGGCAGTTCAACCTCACAGCACTCTGTCCAGGCAGCGATTGGCAGGCACGCTGTAGCGCGATCCTGGCGCAGGCTGCAATGGCGCTGACAAAGCCAACCTATGCACCAGCACGCATGCCTTGCGCTGCCAACGCCACTGCCAGCGCAAGGGCTGACCGCCTGTCGCGATCCCGCTACGACGCCCTATCGCCGCTGGCGACGCCAAGTCACGCACCCACACGCACGCCAACGCACGCCAACGCCAGCAACAACCACACTGCAACGTGTCACGTACAAGATACAAGCCCATTGCGCCAGCAGAATCGCACCCCTATGATTGCGCCCACAACCAAACCGCATCGACCAGATAACGTTGACCAGAGTTCCGACTTAACTTGCTAGATTCCTCGCCAGGACATTGGCGATGACACAAGACGACAGACCTCAACGCGTTCGCGACCTCGAACAAATAATCACTGACTTCGCGAAGGATGGTCCGGCGAACAGAAGCTTCCCAAGGCAGGATAAGGTTCGTTACCAGAACGCGCTTGAACAATACCTGCGTCTGCCAGCCGCACAGCGTCGCATCCTGATTCGTCCAGACGCACAGACCATCAAAGATATTTACGACCAATGCAGTCCGCTCGACCCCAACGACGCAGGTCAGGTGGAAATCGCCAAGGCGAACAAAGCGAGATGGTCTGAAGCCTACCCGCACCTCTTCCTCGAACCGCAACAGAAGCGAGACGCACCGGTCCTCGATTATGAATTCGACGAAGAAGCCGCACGAGATGCGCTCGCCAATCACCTCGCCGCAGAAGCCGCAGTCAACGCTCGCATCGAACGCATGCTGGCACAGCCGGCGGACCAGCGCGACGACGCCTTCAATCAGACCTATCGCGACCTCGTCGCACAACTGAAGCAGTTGGTCGAAAACCGCCGTCCCTTAATCGGCGCGGTCCTGGCATGCTCCCTGCGGACACTCGTTCGCCGTAACGACCAAACCAGCCTCACCGAACTCCAACACCATGTTGACGGCTCGCTTTGGGTGAAAGCGATGGAATCATTGCACGACGAAATATCCGCCGCAAAGCGCCGGGCAAATGAACGTAATGAGGTGCGGCGCGAAACGGTGCGCAAATGGGTGCGCCAATTGCAAAGCGACCCTGACGCAGAACTGTGGGAGGGGTGACATGGACCTATTGGATGACCTCCGCGCCCGAGAAGCCGCGCTCAAGCGTGAAATCGAGGAATTTCTCTGGAACAAAGATTCTGACGGTTCTGTGGACCATGACGCCTACGCCGCTCTCGTCGCACGGCAGCGCGCGCTGTTCCAACAGCGTTATGCCTTGGAGGACTGACCATATGGACGAGAACCTCGTCGCCGTCAAAGTTCTCGACCGGCTTCTGTCCGAGAAGGTCAGCAAGATTGCCGAGACGGCTCAGCGCCGCGAAATCCTCAGAACGCTTGCTCGTTCCTGGCAAGACCGACTTAACTCGCTGGAACTGCTTCCTGGCAATCGGTCGAACCACTATCAACGGTGAATGACATGACCAAACTGTCCAAATTCTTCTCAAGCATTATCGGCTCCGATACCAGGGCGGCGGACAATGGTGCGAATCCTTTGCCCGTCTATGGTAGAGGCGCATCCATGACTTTCGTCGCGCCACGAGCGGCGGTGACCAAGCGTTGCAGCCGATGCGGTGCGTCAATTCCGGCTGGCGCCAGTAGCTGTTTCAACTGTGGTAGTCCGCAATGACCGGAACATTTCCGCCACTTCGTGAAGCCGCCGGCTTGAAACCGCAAGTGCGTCCGGTGCCACGGCAATGCAAGAACTGCGGAAGAATCCTGAGACCAAAGTCTCCGGTCTGTCCGAACTGTGGCGTGCACAATCCGCACTCGCCCACCTTTGGCACGCCAGCCGCATTGCAGAAGCATGGCAAGGAACTCGACCAATGGCTGGCTGACATCGAAAAGACTGTCGAGCGGCAACTGCTCGTGGCGCGCGTCGCAATGAGGAATGCCAAAGCCATCGCCGAATCTCGCCTGGAAACGCTCGGCGCGCGCATCGCCGAATGTCGCAAAGCCATGGACGACAGGCATGAGCGACACGTCGCATTGCTCACCGAGCAGAATCGAATCCTTAAAGCCATGCCGACAGAGCCGACGCCTTCGCCTGGACCCAATAATCACGGCAATATCAAATTCCTCAGTTAACGCGAGACTAGCCATGCACGACGAAACCCGAGACTCTGTGCAACGCTTCAAGCGACAGTTGCGCGACAACACGCTCGAAGCCGACATCAAAGCCATTGAGCAGGAAATCGTCGAATTCCAGAAAGAACAATTGCGACGTCATAATGCTCTCCTGGAAAAATGCGCACCGCACCAACGGGCAGTTATTGAAGCGCTGTTCATGGAAGACAAAGTCCGCACGCAAGCCAGAGACGCTCGGCATCTTGCCGACATGCTCGCGCAGCAAGCGACCAGAACCCATGACGGCAATCAAATCGCCAAGCTGGTCGGCGAAGGCAATGCGGCAATGGACGCGGCGTTCAAGCTCAAGGAAGCCGCCGACGGTTTCCACGACCTCGCCGCAAAGAGCTTGCCTGGATACTGACATGAATTCCGTACCGGCATTGGCGTTTGCTGTCGGCGCGATGCCGGTGCGGCGGCGCGGTGCGCGGTGCCGAGGTTTATTCCTTTACCCAGAGCACGCCGCCGCGCCAATTCATCCGCCACGAGTGCGTCGCGAACCACTCACGGCGGCTGGGGTGCGGTGGAGTTGGCGGGCATTTCTCCACCGCATCACCCTTTTCAGAGTTTGGGGACTGGTTTCATCCATGGACCAGTCCCCAGGAAGGTGCGGCGGCGATGACAATCCCCTGGCGTTGCCGCCGCACTCACTCTCTTGGCGATGCGCTTTTCCTCCATTGGGCGCTCGCGCGAGGGGCGGCGACTGCACGGCATGGGAGAGGCGTCGCATGCGGTCGCCGCTTTCTCACCAGATTGGAGCTGAACGATGACCTACACGCCGCGCACGCCACCGCCTCCAAGAAAACCCGGTTCAAAATTCACTGTCGCCGATAGCGGGTTCAGCACGCAACGTTACGTCGCGAACCATACGGTCGGTCAGCCAGGACGCCCGCCCGGCTCGGCAACGCTGCGCACGAGAAAAGTTGCGAACATGTTGGCGGAGTTGAAAAAGTCTCCGCTGGATATCTGGATGGCCGTCGTTGATGAATTTACCGCAGAGAGATCGCACCTCCACGGAAAGCTGGACCGCACCCTTGACGAGAAGGCGCGCGAAAAACTCAAAGCCAAACTGCGCGAGTGCAATCTCGATTTGCTCCAATGCGTGGCCGTCGCCGCTCCGTTCATTCATCCCAAGCTTCAGGCGACGCTCATCAAGGACGAAACTCCGGACCGCAAAATAGTTTATCTGCCAGAGGGCGCGCAGGTCATCGACGCCGAGAGCAAGCGCCAGTATGGACCTGACGAGGTTGTCCAGGGCACCGACGAGGACGGCAACAAGGTTATTTATTTTCCAAAAGACTGCGAGGGGATTTGATTATGGCTCGAGTACTCGCCCCAAGACCAAACGTCATGTTCGAGGCGGGCAGGGCTTTATACCAATCCCGCGCCGATTGCCTGGTCTATGACGTTTGCACGGGCGAGACAAATCACGGACCCTCCGAGGTGAGTTATTTGAAGGGCGTTGGTTGCGTTGTTCTGGTGCCTAAACGGAAGGAGAATGAAAATGGCGAACATACCGATGAACGGAGTCCCAGGCACGATGTATCAGCCCGGCGATAGTTCCGTTCAGTACCTCGCGAATCCGTCGGGCGGCGCCATCGCGAATGTCGCGACAGGCGTCAGCGGCGTGGAACCGGAGCATGTACGGAACATGTTGGCGTCCGGCGCTGTCCTGGCGACATCGACGACCGCCTGGGAATGACGGAGAACGGGGTCCGAGGCTATGCACCTCGAACCCCGTTTCCTCTGGCGAGCCTGCCGTGACTTGCCTGGATTCGGCCTTGCCGCTCCTCGCCTCGCCTTGACATGACCATGACCTCAAAGCTCCGGCTATTTCGTGCATGTGCAACTACGTGCGTGTGCACCGGAGCCCCCGCAGGTCAATCGCCGGCACAGATGGCGAGCTTATTTGCGAGTTTCAAGAATCCCAGCGCCGGGGACGTCCGTTTATCAATCTCCGAACGGGCGGTACGGCGATACCGTTAAGCTAGCGGGTGACGGTGCAAAAAAGAACTGCTAGCAGCCGCAGCCTGAACCTCGTCGGGTAGGTGATGCGGCTCATGAGAGAGCTAGTGATGGTAGATTATTTACTCCCTGTCCTTGACTTGAGGCGGGGTAGTTATCCCTGGCTGCCTCGCCTCATTTTTTTAGATTAGTAGACTCCCCTTATCGGGAATTGCGTTATGGCTGACTTCTCAATTTTCCGTTCAATTCGGTGCGCAGGTCGATGACCTTCTCAACAGCTTCAAAGAGGGTACGCATCCGGCGAGGGCCGGAGCCGTGGTCGCTGACCAGCTTGCGCGAGAAACTCATCAAGATCGGCGCCAAGGTCGTCAGTCCATGGGCGCTACGTCACCTTCCAGATGGCCGAGGTCGCGGTGCCACGGCAACTGTTCGCCGACATCCTGCGGCTCATTGCGCGACTGCGCGCGTCGCCGGTGCCAGCGTGAGGGGACCAGGAATGGCGCGTGAAATTGGAGCAGCGAAGGTTTGTCTGGATCACGGAAAAACCCGCGTGCTGGGGTGCGGAAGGGGGACAAAAGTGTCAGAAAACTTTACACAATGCCATCACCAAAGCGACCAAAGTGCCTCTAAGCCGCTGAAGTGGCATGACTTAGCAAAACTGGCACAGAATTTGCGCCAAGCAGAATGCGACATCTGGAGAATGTCGGGTTAAAAATATCGGGCATATGAGTGGGAGAACGCGCATGAAAGCCAGATCGTATTACGCGGGCCTCATCGCAGTCGCGCTTGGTCTTATGGGCGCTCTCCCGGTTCCCGAGAGGGCCGCGGCGACAACGATACTCGGCTCGGCGGCTGACTATACGGTCCTCGGCGCCTCGGAGGTGACCAATGTCCCCACGAGCACCATCGGCGGAAATGTTGGTATCTATCCAGCGGCAGGTACCTTTATCACGGGCTTCACCCAGCCGTCCGATTCGCAGGTGTCAGGAACGGTGGGGGTGGCGCCCTCGTCGGCGAACTCGGACCTTACCACCGCCATAACCGACCTTAACGGCCTCGCTTCATCGGCTACGACAATAGCATTTGGGAACCTGACTGGGCTCACGCTTTCTCCAGGCGTCTATGAAGTTCCTTACGCAGCGACGAATCTGGCTGGAACGCTCATTCTCAACGGCGAGGGCGAACTCGACCCGACCTGGGTGTTCCTGTTTGCGAGCTCCCTGATCACCTCGTCCGGCGCGGTCGTGGAAATGGAGAATACCAGTGGAGATGCCGGCCTATATTGGGATGTCGGGAGTTCCGCGATGATCGGCTCAAGCACGACTTTCCTCGGGAACATTCTCGCGTACGCTTCCGTCAACATGTACACGAGCGCAACAGATGCTTGCGGTAGCGTCTTGGCGGAGACTGCTGCCGTGACCTTGCAAGAAAACACCATCGACGACACTTGCACGGGCACTCTGGCGGAAAGCGAAGGATTGAGCGGCGGTAGCCTTACCAACATCACCGGGGGCACAATCCTAACCGGGACACCCGCCCCGATTCCAGAGCCCTCGACGTTCGCCCTTTTGGGCGCCGGTCTCGCAGGCTTCCTCGGGCTTGCCGTTCGTCGGCGTCGGGCTCAATTGGCATAGGGCACGCCTCCTCCTTTTGGTCCCGGTCGGTACCCAATTCAGGAAGATAGAGTCCGACAGGTGCGTCGCAAGGCGGAAGTTGACCCCGGCGATGATTCCCGGTCGCGGCGGATTGCAGGGGAGTTTGCGCGCTAATTTGTGCGCTTCCTCCTTTGGCTCTTCGGCGGCCGGGGCTTTGATAGCAACGGCTCCGCAAGCGGGAGTGGCGGCTGTTTGTCTCGCCCTCCGCGAATAGGCAACATTAAACGGGGCGCGCGACGTATTTCGTCGGACGTTACCTCGCGCGTTCGCGGGGGCCTATCTTCTCGGGTGGCGGGGGCATCACGATAGGTAGGCGGAAGGTAAGCATCCGGCGAAGGCCGCAGATACGTAGATTTTTACGCCGGCCGTTGGAGCAGGTCGGGGTTATCTTTGTAGATTTTGACGAGCTCCCTGAAGTTCTCGATGCCGAAGTCGGTGAACGCAAGGATGCCGTCTTCGTTGACGCCGTAGACCCAGATGCATCCGTCCTCGATTTCCATTTCGTTCGCTACGTCGAACAACCAATCTTCGTCTTCGCCGAGCTCCTCGGCAACGCGATTGATCGTCGTGACGTGATGGACCTTGTTGATGTGCATGGTCAGGCAGCTCGATACAAAGCAGGTGGCGTCCACTTCCAGGGCAGCAGCTCGTCGAGCCGATGAGCCGGATGCTTGGCAATACGGGCGAGGACGTCAGCCAGCCAGGCTTGCGGATCCACGCCGTTCATTTTAGCGGTGACGATCAGGGAATACATGGCGGCGGCGCGCTTGCCGCCGCGATCGGACCCGCAGAACAGCCACGACTTTCTTCCCAGAGCAATGCCCCTGAGGCCGCGTTCGGCGGCATTGTTGGAGAGGCACACCCGCCCGTCCTCGAGGAACAAGGTGAAGCTCGCCCAGCGCTTCAGGATGTAGTTGAACGCCTTGGCCAGGTCGTGGCTGCGAGACAGCTTGCCAACTTGCTCCTGCATGAAGACGTGCAGATCATCGACCAAGGGGCGGCTCCGCTTCTGGCGGATTGCGAGACGCTCCGGCGTGCTTTTGCCATTGATGGAGCGCTCGATCTCGAACAGCGCATCGATCCGGCGCACGACTTCGACCGCGATGGGGGATAGCGCGATCTCCTTCTTGCCCGCTGCCTTACGGCGCGCATTCTCTTCGACGTCAGCCATGACGAAGAAGGGCCGCCGCGCGTGTGACCAACAGGCCGCTTCCCGGATCGGGCCGGTCGCGCGTCCGGGCAGGTAGAGCTGGTTGTACCCGTCAAAGGCGTCGGCCTGCAGGATGCCGGCATACCCGGCAAGATGCGCCTGAGGATGCTCGCCCTTGCGGTCGCGGGAGTAATAGAACATCGCCGCCGGCGGGTCCGCGCCGGCAAAGGGCCTGTCATCCCGGACGTAGATCCAACAGCGCCCGGTGTCGGTCTTTCCCTTGGCCAGGACGGGCACGGTCGTATCGTCGCCGTGGAGACGTTCGGCCGCCATGACATGGGTTTCGACGCGGCGCAGGAGCGGTTCCAGCGCCGTGCAGACCGATCCCACCGCATCCGCCATGGTCGACAGCGCGATCGGCACGCCTTCGAGCGCATAGCGCTCGGACTGCCGATTTAACGGCTGATGCTGGCCGAACTTCTCGAACATGATCATGGCCAGCAGGCTGGGACCGGCCCATCCGCGGGGAATGGTATGGAACGGCGCCGGCGTCTGGCCGATCTTCTCGCAGTCCCGGCAACTGAACTTCTCGCGCACCGTCTCGACCACTTTCCACTGCCGGGGCACGCATTCCAGCGTTTGCGTCACGTCTTCGCCGATTTTGCGCAAGCGCGTGCTGCCGCAGCATGCGCAGGTCGCCGGCGGATCCATCACCACACGTTCGCGCGGAAGATGCTCCGGGAAGGTCTCGCGCTCGGCCTGTTTGCGCGTGAAGGCCGCAACCTTCGTGGTCTTGGCCACCGCCCGCTCGGCCGCGAGCTCGTCCTCCGTCGCGGAGGTGGAGAGTTCCTCGAACTGCAACGCCATCTGCTCGATGAGACGCGCCGTGCGTTCGGAGCGTGGTCCGTAGAGTTCGCGCCGCAGCTTGGCGATCTCGAGCTTCTGATGCGCGATGAGAGCCTGGTTTTCGGCCGCCATGGCCTTGGCGACGGCGAGTTCGGCTTGGGCCTCGGCCAACGCCGCCTTCAGCGCTTCAAGCTCTTCCGGGGTGGCGGACGGTGCGGTGCTCACGGCACCAATAGAGAATCACAAAATCCGCCGATCGGGGCGATCTATCGTCAACGGCTATAAATTTTTTGGCCTCAGCCTGCCGACTGCGGGCGCCAAGTGAGACGCGGGTTTCGCCAGTCGATTCCGTCGAGCATATAGGCGAGCTGCGCCGCCGAGATTGCGACGGCCCCGTTCGCCGGTGACGGCCAGATGAACTTCCCGTGCTCCAGCCGCTTCGCGTAGAGCGACATACCAACGCCGTCATGCCAGATGATCTTCAGCAGATTGCCGCGGCGACCGCGGAAAACATAGAGATCGCCGGCGTGGGGATCGCGCTTCATTCCCTCCTGCACCTGGAGAGCGAGTCCGTTCATCCCGCGGCGCATATCCGTATGCCCGACCGCAAGCCATACCCGCACGCCGCCCGGAACCGGGATCATCGCTGCCGCGACAGAACCTTGATGACGCGCGCCAGCGCCAACTCGTCCACGTCCGTGCCGACGATCACGCGCGCGCCACTCGCGAGCACAATCTCGATCCTGTCCCGCCCTCCCGAGCAGGGCGCACCTGACGCCTCGGTGGTGATCGTGGCGGGAACAAAGCTCACCGGCTGACCTCCTGATGCGTCACCCGCCCCAAGCTGCCGACGCCAGGTGAAAAGCATGTTGGTATTTACATCGTGACGCCGCGCCACCAACGACGCCGAAGCGCCCGGTGCAAGACTCTCCGCTATAATCCGGCGCTTCTCCTCAACCGACCAGGTCCGCCGCCTCCTTGCCGGCCGCTCTTCACTCCCGTCCGCCATGCCCGATCGTGTCCATTATCGCGATGATGGACACGATCATCGTGTCCACTACACATCGCCCATCGTTCGCGCGTCCTTATCTAAATGTCCAGGCGGCCCCCGCCGGAGGATTACGGCGGAAGTTGAGGGCGGCGCTTATCGAAAATGTCGTCAATCGTCAAAATTTGCAAGCGTCGGTAACTGTTTCCTTCAATTGTCATCGAGCCCGCGTCCAGCGCCTCTCTTATCATGCCAGTTGTTGGTTTCGCGTGGCATATGAAGATGCCAATGTCTGCGCCCTCCCGCTCCATGGTCCCGCGCAGAGAAGCTATCATTTCGCGCGCTACGGTCTCGCCACCTTTCACTTGCACAATCGCAAAGCCGGATTTGCGGCGCCCTTTTTTGAAGTAGATAAGCCCATCAATCCCGCGGTCAGGCCCCCTCTTATGACCACCGAACGGATGAGCCCCAATCATCGAAGTTGCCCACCATTGAAATTGATATTTGTCACGGGCCGATAAGGCACGCGCATCGTCGGTATCCCGTGGCCGCCCCTCGACCTTAAATCGCCCAGGGCTGAACGCCTCCAATAGGCGACGCTCGATCACCTGGATTGCGACGTGTGTAATATCGATGCCAATCCATCTACGACCTAGCACCTCGGCTGCGTGAACCGTAGTTCCGCACCCGCAGAATGGGTCTAGGATAAGATCGCCCTCTTCGGTCGAATTTCGAATGATGCGCGCGAGAAGGCCGAGCGGTTTTTGGGTGGCATAGTTCAAACGCTCGCGGTCCTTCGTCCCCATCCACCGCACGTCAGCGTCGATTCCTTCCGCGGATCGGAACACTGTGCCTTCGGTGTAGGGCTGATACGCCCAAATATCGGGAAGGCGTTGGCCGTCTGAATCGGATATAAATCGCTGGTATGCAGGCCATTCGTCGCCGGCCTTGATCGTGATCTGACCATGCTCATAGAGGTAGTCCAGCTTTTCATGCTGGGATAGGTCGGATATGTCGTCATCTAGCTCTTCGACAATGATTCCGGGAATCGCCCAATGCCGGCCCTTCGCGGTTGGATCGAAACCGCGCCAAGGCTTCCCTGATTCGCCATTTCTCTTGCCGGAGCCCGTAAGCACGTTGCCGGAATAGTTCGTCTTGTATCTTCCATCTTCAATGACAAAGGCATTATCGACATGGCCTTGCATGTAGGGTCGCTTAAGGCTGTTCCATTGATAAGTCCCCGATTTCGTATAAAACAAAATGACATCGTGAATCGGCGCGTAGCGTCGGCCGGAATTGTGCGAGCCGGTGCGGCGCCAAATAATTTCATTCCGGAAAGAGGCACCTGTGAACACTTGGTCGAACAGGACTTTCAGATAGTGGCTCGCTGTAGGGTCACAATGCAAATAGAGGCTGCCGCCGCTTTTCAGCACTCGGTGCAAGTGCGTGAGACGCACGGCCATCATCGCCATATAGGCCATAATATCGTTGTCATTGAGAACGCGCCGCATTCCATCAAGAAGCATGGCGAGCTTGCCGCCACCGGCCATGACTTCATCGAAGGCCTCTCGCGAGGTTTCGTTCCACGTCCAAGTATCTTCGAAGGTCTGTACTGACGCGCGTGGCGCTTGGCCTGTAGGCCCTCGCCAAACCTTGTTGTACTCGGCCTTGGAATTGAACGTAAGCGCTGTTTAGGGGCCCTTGTGGCGGTCGTGAGGCGTCTGAGATAGGACGGCCTTAAGAGCGCACTTAAGGACGTCCTGAACATGAGGGCCGAGGTTCTAACAGGTCCCGAACGGCGGCGGCGTTGGAGCGCTGAGGAAAAGGCTGGCATTGTTGCAGAGGCGATGCTGCCGGGCGCGAAGGTGAGCGAGATCGCGCGACGGCATGGGATAAGCCGTGGGCTTCTGTACACGTGGCGCCGTGAATCTGGGCAACAGGCGGCAGCCTCGACTTTGCCAGAGCTGGTACCGGTCGTGATGGCCAATGCCGGTGGCGAGACCCTGCCGTCAGCACGCGAGCGGCAGAGTGCCGCATCAAAGCCGGCAGGGACAATCGAGATTACATTGCCGAGCGGGGTTCGCCTGACGGTGCGCGGCCGTGTCGAGGAGCGTGCGCTGCGTGCCGTTCTCGGTGCCTTGAGGTCGGCGTGATCGCGATTCCGGGCGGGGTCCGGGTGTTGATCGCGACGAAGCCTGTCGATTTCCGCAAGGGGATGGATGGCCTGGTCGCGGTGGTGAAGGAGCACCTTGGGGCCGATCCGTTTTCCGGGGCGATTTACGTGTTTCGCGCCAAACGCGCCGACCGAGTGAAGTTGATCGTGTGGGATGGGACCGGGCTTTGCCTGTTCGCCAAGCGGCTCGAGCAGGGGACATTCCGCTGGCCGAGGATCGAGGACGGCACGATGCGTCTGACGCCGTCGCAGCTCTCGGCTTTGATCGAGGGGCTCGATTGGACGCGGGTCAGAGAGATCGAAGTGCGCATTCCACAAGCGACGCAGTAGCCTGCGACACGATGACTCACGTCGATGCGGCATGAAGGTTTGGCGTTCCGTCGCCGTTGCGGTACACCGAACGACGTGTCGCTCGACGACGACAATCTCCCGACCGATCCAGAAGCGCTGCGGGCGCTGCTCATCGCCGAGCGCGCCCAGCATGCCGCAGAGATGGCCCAGGTTGGGAGCGAGCGCGATCGGTTGCGGGCGATCATCATCGCGTTGCAACGCCACCGTTTTGGGCGCCGCTCGGAGCGGCTCGATCCCGATCAGCTGGCGTTGGCACTCGAGGATCTCGAGCAGAGCCTTGCCGCTGCCGAGGCCCAGGAAGAGCGCGCGGCGCCGCAAGAGCAGAGCCGGCTGCTTCGCCGACGTAAGATCAACCGCGGGGCACTGCCAGCGCATCTGCCGCGCATCGACGTGGTGGTCGACGTCGCCGATCGAACCTGTCCGTGCTGCGCGGGCGCGCTGCACCGGATCGGCGAGGACGTTGCCGAGCGGCTGGATGTGATCCCGCTCCAGTTCCGCGTGTTGGTGATCCGCCGGCCTAAATACGCCTGTCGGACCTGCCCCGGCACTGTGGTGCAGGCGCCGGCTCCGCCGCGGCTGATCGAGGGCGGCCTGCCAACCGAGGCGTTGGTCGCGCACGTCATCGTCGCCAAGTATGCCGATCACTGTCCGCTCTACCGCCAGGCCCAGATTTACGCCCGCCAGGGAATCGATCTCGATCGCTCGACCCTGGCGGATTGGACCGGTCGCGGCGCTTGGTGGTTGCGCCCGTTGCACGCCCGGCTTCTCGACGATCTACGCGCTTCCCCCAAGCTGTTTGCCGACGAGACGACGGCGCCGGTGCTCGATCCCGGCCGCGGACGCACCAAGACCGGCCAGCTTTGGGCCTACGCTCGTGACGACCGACCTTGGGGCGGGCCCGCGCCGCCCGCGGTCGCCTATGTCTACGCGCCGGACCGCAAGGCCGCGCGTCCGGCCGCCCATCTCGAGGGCTTTCGCGGCGTCCTACAGGTCGACGGTTACGCCGGCTATCGCGCTCTCGCCGAAAGCGGTCAGGTGCAACTGGCTTTCTGCTGGAGCCACGTCCGCCGGCCTTTCTACGAGATCGCTGCCAGCGGAGATGCGCCGATCGCCACCGAGGCGCTCAAGCGCATAGCCGAGCTCTACGCCATCGAGGCCGAGATTCGCGGCCGGTCGGCAGATAAGCGCCGCATCGTCCGACAGGGCAGGACAAGACCGCTCGTCGAAGCCCTGAAGACATGGATGGAGGGGAAGCTCGGCGTCGTCTCCCAAAAGGGCAAAATCGCAGCGGCGTTCCGCTACGCCTTGTCGCGTTGGGTTGGATTATCCCGCTTCCTCGATGACGGCCACATCGAGATCGACTCCAACGTCGTCGAACGTGCAATTCGTCCGCTCGCCTTAAATCGAAAGAATGCGTTGTTCGCGGGTTCAGACGGCGGCGGCGAGCATTGGGCGATTCACGCCTCGCTCATCGAGACCTGCAAACTCAACGGCGTCGATCCCCAAGCCTATCTCGCCGACATCTTCGCGCGCCTCGTCGAAGGTCACCCGATCAATCGCATCGACGAACTACTTCCGTGGAACTGGGCCGCCGCTCGCCAAGCCCGAAGGGCCGCGTAACATCGCTTACAATTGAACGGCGGGTCCAGATATATCAGGTCTACGGATTCATCCGCGATCTTGCGCATCCAGTCGAGATTGTCGCCAAAATAAAGGGTGTTCGGCGCCTTCGCCAGCGGCGTCTTCAAAGTGCTCGACATGGTCATCCCCCGTGATTAACCCGAGTCACGGGGCCGTAGCCTCCGAATCCACGCGAGCTTTGGTCAACAAGTATTTGAAATTTCTTAGAAAGCGCGGCTGTGCTGCTTGATTTAGTAGGGCGGGGGCACCAAAGACTCAAAGGATAGTGGGAGAGCGAACCGCCGGTTGAGCGCATAGACCAGCAAGACCCGGATTCGCGGCGAGTTCGATCCTTCTGAGTTTGCTACCTAATAATGCCGTGGAACTCCGGCGCTTCGTCGAGATAGAGGCCCAGAAGCGCCAGCGAAACCTCGCCCGGCCGCCGTAGCGACCTCGAGCGCGCTGCTCGTCCTCCTGACTCCTCAACCCCGTCATGAAGGCGGGGTTGAGAGTAGGAAGGTGCTAAAGTTTAGTTCTGCGTGGGCGGCTTGGCGAAAGTGAACTCGGTGGCGACCGCCTTCCGTCCTGGCGCGAAGCGAAGCAGCGTCTGTTCCACTGCGTCGTTCAGGGCCGCGCGGATCGCGGTCACGTCGTCGGCCGAGTACTCATAGCCAACGCCGCTGACCGAACCGATGAGCCGGATAGATTTGATCGCGCGTGAGACTCGCAACGCACCCACCTTTTCGAACTTCTGGCGCGGCGTCTCCGTAGACTTGCCCTTCTTCGCCTTGGGCTTCGCGGCCGAGTTCGCGGGAGGTGCGGTAGGACGATCGAGGATTGATGTTGCCATGATGATTGGTGACCCTTTCAAAATCTAATAGCGTTCATTGACCGTTTTCGAACCCGTACCTGTCGGGACGGTGGATTTGTTCGAAAAGCATGTGCCGAAGCCGTTCCTTGGCGAGCATGTAGGCTTCGGTCTCGCTTTGCCCATGGCAGACGATTGCCATGCGCCGGCACGTCGCCCGATACTTTCCGAGATGCGGTCCGGGTTCGAAA
The DNA here is from genome assembly GCA_963832575.1 of uncultured Alphaproteobacteria bacterium. Taxonomy (GTDB): domain Bacteria; phylum Pseudomonadota; class Alphaproteobacteria; order ATCC43930; family CGMCC-115725; genus DATJLY01. The sequence continues at coordinate 337,896 of CAWHUT010000002.1, read as the reverse complement.
ACCCGTTCGACTACGATGTCGTACGGGTCAGGTTGGTGTTTCGAGATTCGCATTACCTCCTCCATCTTGGTACCGGTCGGTACCAATTCAGGACATTAGAGTCCGACCATGTGTTATCAAGCTGGAACACCAGGGAACGGGTCAGGCGGCTGATCGGGCGGTTTCGCCCATTTGCCAGGGCGATGGCGGCGTGGATTAGGGCTGTCGGCTGCGCCGGCTGGCGCGAGTCTCGGCTACGGCCGGGCTGGGGCGCCAAGCTGGCAGATACCCGCCACACGCCAGCCCTGAGCGGGCTGGCATAACCGCGCGGCCGCAAAAAGGCTTACGACTGGTCAACTGTGCTATCGGCGATTGGGATTGCCTGGGGATGGGCGCCACACCATGTATCTCGGTGCTGGGAGGCGATTGGAATGTGGAGCCGATTATGCCCCAGTGTCCTCGTTTGTCCCGGTGTCCTCGTTGTGGGACATTTTTCGTGGCGGTCAAGAAAGCAGCTACGTTCTTGACGATCGGTGTTTGCATCGGCTGCGCGACGAGGCCGATATGGATGCCGACGATGATGGCGACGCTGCACGACGACGACCTGCCACATCAATCCAAGAAAGCGCCCACCAACCAGCGAGGCTATCAGGTAACGGAAAGCAGCAACACTTCGGGCGTCGTCACGTATCTCTTCAGCGCTGGAAGTGGTCCTTGGGCTTAAAGGCAGGGCGCGCGCCCGGCAACTTCGCGCTGCGACCTGCCTGACCCTGCCTTGCCTAGAGCCGTCCCAGGCTAGGCGTTTCTCGCCACCATACTCGCCACGCCAGCCTAAGCCTTTGATTTAATTGGTAGTGTTGGGATTAGTTTTTGGCCCGGCATAGGCGATCCGCCACACGGTTCCCGATCCGTCGTCGCTGACGAGAAGGGCACCGTCGGCGGTCTCGACGATCCCGACCGGCCGGCCCCACACGGCGGCGCCACCGACGACGAAGCCGGTCATGAAGTCATCGTAGGCGCCGGTCGGCTTGCCGTCGCGCATGAGGACGCGGATGATTTTGTACCCGGTGCGCTGCTCGCGGTTCCACGAGCCGTGCAGGGCGACGAAGATGGTGCCGCGATAGGCTTCGGGAAATTGATGCCCGGTATAGACTGCCATGCCCAACGGCGCCGAATGCGGCTGTATCAGCACGTCCGGCACCACGACCTTGTCGCGCAGCGCCGGCTCTTCGCCCTTGTGGCGCGGGATCCTGGTTGGCGCCGGTATAGTACCACGGCCACCCATAGAACCCGCCCGGGCGCACCCGCGTGACATAGTCGGGCGGCAGGTTGTCGCCGAGCCCGTCACGCTCGTTCACGCTCGCCCAGAGATCGTTGGTGCCGGGATAAAAGCCGATGGTCACGGGATTGCGGATGCCCGAGGCATAGACCCGCATGCCGCTGCCGTCGGGGTTGTATTCGAGGATGTCGGCGCGGCGCGCCTCCTTGGCCATGCCCTCCTCGCCGTCATTGTCGCCGGAGCCGACCGCCAGCAGCAGCTTGGCTGCCGTCCGGCGTGAACACGATGTCGCGCGTCCAGTGATGGCCGACCGGCACGTCCGGCACGATGATCTCCGGCGCGCCCGCCGCCTTGAGGTCGCCGACGTCATAGGCAAAGCGCAGCACCTGGCCTTCGGTCGCGATATAGACATAGCGCGGCTCAGGGCCGGGCGGCCAGAACGCGATGCCATAGGGGCGATAGCGCAGATGGTCGGCAAAGACGCTGGGGCTTGTCGTGCGGGCGCGGATGACGCGGATGCGGTTGGCGCCGCTTTCGGCCAGGAAGATGTCGCCGTTGGGTGCCAGGTGCATCTGCCGCGGGATATCGAGCCCGGTGACCAGCGCCGAAACGGTGAAGCCCGGCGGGACCTGCGGCGGCGCGCCGGCGGGCCGTGCGACAAGGCTGGGGCCGCTGCGCGCCGATGGGGTCGCATAGGGCGCCGGCAGGTCGGACGGCCGTATGAGGCGCACCACGCCGGGCGCCGAGGTGCGCCAGTCGCCATAGGCGGCGGCGCCGACGCGCTCGGCACCGGGCGTCCCGGATGTCTCCGCAGCCAGTGCCGCCGGCGCCCCCAGAGCCACAGCCAGCACGGCCAAGGCTGCCACTCGGTCCATCAGCATGGCCGTTCCTTCCGAAATTGTGCACCCGGCGAGGCGCGGGAAAGCCTAGCACCAAGACGCCAACGCCCGAACGGTTGAGATGAGCGCCGATTCGGGCAGAATGGGCGCCGAGGGGATCGGCGTGCCCGATCCATAAAGTCGCATGAGAGGAGCCTGGAAAATGGACCGTCAGCCGCCGAAGCCCGTTCGCGACAACCGCGGCGAGCCGCATGTGCGCCGCTTTGCCGAGCAGCGCTGGCTCATCGACAACATCATTCGCGCCAACGGCATCGACTGGGATCAGCCGCGCTCGCTCTATCTGAGCGGGCCCTGCGGCGTCGAGGCCAACGCCGATTTCGCGGCGATCCGCGCCCGGGTCCAGAAGATGGCCGACATCGGCGCCGCCTTCGAGGCCACCGCGCGCCGGCGCGAGGCCAAGGCGCGCGCCGCCGAGGAGGCCGATCAGCCCGTGACCGCACGCGACAATTATTTCATGGCCGCGGTGCACTGGGGCGCCGCGCAATGGCCCTATGACGAGAACAACGAGACCAACATCGCCTACAACCAGAACAAGCGCGCGTGCTACGAGAACTATGCGCGGCTCGCCGATCATCGCGTCGAGGCGGTGTGGCTGCCGTTCAAGGACAGCGCGCTGCCGGCGTGGTTCCACCTGCCGCCCGGCTATCAGGGCGGGCGCATTCCCACCGTCATCGTCATTCCCGGTATGGACAGCTACAAGGAAGTGTCGGTGGCGCTCTATGGCGACCGCTGGCTCAATCGCGGCGTCGCCGTTTTGGCGATCGACGGGCCGGGCCAGTACGAGGCGCCGATGGTCGGCATCAACGTCAGCATGGAGAACTGGGTCGCGGCGGGCAAGGTGATGGTGGACTGGCTGGTGCAGCGCGCCGAAGTCGATCCCGACCGCATCGGCGTCACCGGCACGAGCTTTGGCTCGTTCTTCGGCACCATCGTCGCCGCGCACGAGCCGCGCTTGCGCGCCTGCGCGGTGATCTCGACCTGCCTCGAGCCCGGCTGCGGCACCATCTTCGAGGAGGCCTCGCCCACCTTCAAGAAGCGCTTCATGTACATGTCGGGCTTCACCGACGAGGCGAAGTTCGACGAGTTCTGCAAGACCCTCACCTGGGAGGGCCATATCGACAGCATCAAGCTGCCCTTATCTCTGCGTCGGCGGCGAGGCCGAGGAATTGAGCCCGATCGAGCATGCCGAGCGGCTGGTGCGGCAGTTGAAGGGACCCAAGCAGCTCGTGATCTATCAGGACTCGCGCCATTCGGTCGGCAACGTGCCCGCCGCCAATCTCGGGCCGTTCCCGCCGATCCTGCTCGCCGACTGGTTGGTCGCGCGCCTCGCCGGCAAACCCTTCCCGAGCGAGCGCTGGTTCGTCGAAGCGAGCGGCCGGGTGGTGAAAACGGCGTATTGATCAGACTGCACGGGCCTCAGCGGTCCTTGACGTGCTCCAGAAAGTGCAGGACGTCGGCGGTGAATTGATCGGGGTCCTGCAGGAACGAGAAATGGCTCACCTCGGGTTGCAGGAGCAATCCGGCGTTGGGGATTTCGTGGGCCATGAATTCGGTGTTCTCGCGTTTGATCGCCTCGTCGTGATCGGCATCGACGATCCACGTCGGCACGGTGATGGCGTGGAGCTGGGCGGCGGTGAAATCGGGCTGCGTCTGCCACATCTTGGTGATCTCGGCGAGGAACGATTTGTAGTCGTGCGGTGTCGGCGACAAGCGTTCGTATTCCTTCTCGGCGCGCGCGATATAAGCGGTGAAGACCGGGCTCTGGTCGATGTCGGCAACGCCGCTCGGATCGGAGTTGGCGGCGAAGGCGAAGAGCTTGGTCAGCCGCTCCGGGTGGTGGATGGCGATGTCGAGACCGATGATCGCGCCGTCGCTCCACCCGACGATCGCGGCCTTGCGGATTTTGAGCGCGTCCATGAGGCCCAGCACGTCGGCGGCCATCAGGTCATAGCCGAAGGGCTGGTCGTTGCGCGTGCTGCGCCCGTGGCCGCGGCTGTCCATGACAATGACGCGATAGTGCTTGGCCAGCGCCGGCACCTGATTGCCCCAGTAATCGGCATTGGCAAGCCCGCCATGCAGCAGGATGACCGGCGCGCCGCGGCCGAACTCGGCATACCAGACGCTGATGCCGTTGACCGCGACGTGGCCGCTCCTGGCCGGCGCCGGCAGCGTGGGGGTCGGCGGCAGCGTGAGCCACGGCGGCTCGGCACCGGCGGCGGCACCGATCCCGAGGAACGCCGTAAAACACACCAGGATAGCCAAGCGGCGTGCGTGCATCGGCAATCTCCCCTCTCCCCCACCCACGCCCGCCCAATATGCCGCGGATCACGCGCTGCGGAGGCAGCCTAGGCCGAGGCGTCGGCGATTTCCGGCGGCGCGAACACGGTGACGGGCGGCGGCGGCTCCGTCCACGGTTCGACCTCGACGAGCGCTGTGGCCGAGCTCGGCCCCTGGCCCAGGCGCGAGGTGCCGTGGTCGCGCGTCAGCACGTTGGCATTGCCGTGTGCGCAGAGCGCATCCTCGCCGCCGCCGGCGGGATCGTACCAGGCGCCGCAGGAGAGCCGGACCACGCCGGGCCGCACCGCATCCGTCACCACCGCGCCGGCAAGGCAGGCGCCGCGTGTCGTTGAACACGCGCACCAGCGTCGCCGTCGGCGATGCCGCGGCGCTTCGCATCATCGGGATGGATCGCCACCGCCTCGCGGCCCGCGACCTTGCCGAGCGCGCTCACCGGGCCCGGTATCCATCTGGCTGTGCAGGCGATAGCGCGGCTGGCTCGAGACGAGATGCAGCGGATGGACGCGGCCGACGCCGCGCCCAGCCATTCCGCCGGCTCGATCCAGCTCGGATGCGGCGGGCAGTCGTCATAGCCGAAGCCGGCGATGCGATCGGAATAAAGCTCGATCCGTCCCGACGGCGTGGCGAGGCGATGCTTCGCCGGATCGGCGCGGAAATCGCCGAAGAGCACGTATTCCTCGCTCTCATAGCGGGATCTCGAGCCAGCCGTTGCGCCAGAACTCGTCGAAATCGGGGATCGGGTGGTTGGTGCGCGCATCGCTTGCGGAAGCGATCGTAGATATGGCGCAGCCACGCCATCTCGTCGCGGCCCTCGGTGAAGGCGGCTTCGCAGCCGAGGCGGCGCGCGAGGTCGCGGAAGATGGCGAAATCGTTGCGCGCCTCGCCCACCGGCGCGATCGCCTGCTGCATCGCGATCACGAAGCGGTCGCGCGCGGCGCAGCCGAGGTCGTTGCGCTCGAGCGAGGTCGTCGCCGGCAGCACGATGTCGGCGTGGCGCGCCGTCGCCGTCCACCACGGCTCGTGCACGATGATGGTCTCCGGCAGCTGCCAGGCGCGGCGCAGCCGGTTGGTGTCCTGGTGATGGTGGAACGGATTGCCGCCCGCCCAATAGACGAGGCGGATGTCGGGATAGGTGCCCTTCTTGCCGTTGTAGTCGTAGCTCTCGCCGGGATGGAGCAGGCAGTCGGTGATGCGGGCGGCGGGAATGGCGAGGCCCGTGTCGGATTGCGCAATCCCTCCATCGCCGGCGTGCGGAAGAGCAGCGGCGGATCGGCGACATTGGCCGACGAGCCATAGCCGAACCCGAACCCGCCGCCGGGCAGCCCGATCTGGCCGAGGGCCGCGGCCAGCAGGACGAGCGCCCAATAAGGCTGCTCGCCATGATCGGCGCGCTGGAGCGACCACGACGCCGTCAGCATGGTGCGCGTCGCCGCCATGCGCCGGGCGAGCGCGCGGATGGTATCGGCCGGCACGGCGGTGATCGCGCGCGGCCCAGTCGGCATCCTTGGGCATGCCGTCGCTCGTCGCCCATGAGATAGGGCAGAACGCGCTCGAACCCGGCGCAGTGGCTGCGCGAGGAACGCGCGCATCGTGCAAGCCCTCGGCGACCAGCGTATGCGTCAGCGCCAGCATCAGCGCCGTATCGGTGTTGGGGCGGATCGGAATCCATTCCGGCGCCACCGAGCCCGGGCCGTCGTCGCGGATCGGGCTGATATTGACGATCGCGACGCCGGCGGCGATCGCGCTTCTCGATCCAGCCGGTGATCGGAATGGGAGGCGCAGCCGCCTTTGGCCACCTGCGTGTTCTTGGGGTTGGCGCCGCCGAACAGCACCATGAGCCTGCGCGTGGCGCGCGATCGAGGACCACGAGGTGAGCGGCCCCGTCACCGCCTGCGCGCTGCCCAGTATGTGCGGCAGAAAGGTGAGCGCGGTGCCGAAGCTGTAATTGCTGGTCTGGTCGACGAAGCCGCCGAAGGCGGCGAGGAAGCGGCGCAGCTGCCCGCGCGCCTCGTGAAAGATGCCGGCCGACGACCAGCCTTGCGAGCCGCCCATGATCGCGCTGGTGCCGTGCTCGCGCTTCACCCGCGCCAGCTCGCCCGCGACGAGGTCGAGCGCGCGCTCCCACGACACCGGCACGAAGCGCTCGCGCCCGCGCCCGGCGCCGCTGCGCAGTCCCGCGCGCCAGCCAGCCTTCGCGCACCATCGGGCTGGGCGATGCGGGTCGGCGAATGGACCGCGGCGGGAATGGCCTCGATCAGCGGCGAGGGATCGGGATCGTGCTCGAACGGCCGCACGCCGACGACGCGGCCGTCCTCGACCTCGGCGAAAAACGCGCCCCAATGCGAATGGTTGCGCACGAGCGTCACGGTCATGAAGAAGCCTCACGACTGCCGATATGCGGCCAGCCTAGCACGCTGCGCGGCGCTTCGTCATGGCGACGCGCACTGCCTGGGGGGTTGACCTCCGGCGCGGGTGGGGCGACGCTCGCGCCATGGCGACGACGAACACGGCGGAACGAGTGCGGATGGCGGAGGAATTCCGCCGGCTTCATGCACAACGCCCGGTGCTGCTGCTGCCCAATGCCTGGGACGGGATGAGCGCGCGCCTCTTCGTGGCGGCCGGCTTCGAGGCGGTGGCGACGACGAGCGGCGGCGTCGCCTGGGCGCTGGGGTGGCCCGACGGCGAGGTGGCGCCCTGGCCCGAGGTGGTGGCCGCGACCGCGCGGATCGTGCGCGCGGCGCGCGTGCCCGTGACTGCCGACATCGAGGGCGGCTATGGCGCGACGCCGCAGGAGATCGCCGCGCATGTCGGCGACATCATCGCCACCGGCGCAGTCGGGATCAATCTCGAGGACGGCCTCCACACGCCGCAGCGCATTCGCACGATCGAGGATGCGGCCGCGCGCATTCGTGCCGCCCGCGAGGCCGCGCGCGCCGCCGGCGTGCCCATCGTCATCAACGCCCGCACCGATCTCTATTACCTGCAGCTTGGCGATGCCGCGTCGCGCTTTGCCGAGACGGTCGCGCGCGCCAAGGCCTATCTCGCGGCGGGTGCCGATTGCATCTATCCTTTCGGGGTGCGCGACAACGACACGATCGCGGCGCTGGCGGCGGCGGTGCCCGCGCCCATCAACATCACCGGACGCGCCGGCATGCCCGACGCCGCCGCGCTCGAAGCGCTCGGCGTCAGCCGCATCACCATCGCCGGGGCGCCGACGCTGGTGACGATGTCGGCGATCCGCACGCTCGCCGACGAGCTTTACGCCACCCGGCGCTTTGATAGCCTCGCCGCGCCGCTCAAGCATCCCGATGCGCAGGCCCTCTTTGCTGCGATAGAGAAGTAAGGATATCGCCATGCAGGCTCGACTGGACTACAAGCAGGCCTCGCCGCAAGCCACCAAGGCGATGATGGAGCTGCACGCCTATGTGCACCGCTGCGGCCTCGATCACGGGCTCCTCGAACTCGTGAAGCTGCGCGCCTCGCAGATCAATGGCTGCGCCCATTGCATGGACATGCACACCAAGGAGCTGCGCGCCGGCGGCGAGACCGAGCAGCGGCTCTATCTGCTGAGCGCCTGGCGCGAGTGCCCGATCTATTCCGCCCGCGAGCGTGCGGCGCTCACCTGGACCGAGGCGCTGACGCTGCTGCACCACGGCGAAGTCTCCGACGAGGTCTACGAGGCCGTGCGGCGTGAGTTCGGCGAGGAGGACCTCGTCAAGCTGACGATGGCGATCGTCGCCATCAATGGCGCCAACCGCATCAACATCGCCTTCCGCACCGTTCCCGGCAGTTATCAGCCCGCCGCGCGCCGCGCCGCGGAGTAGCGCCGCGCCGGGCCGCGAGGCACAACCATGCCAATGCGGACCGAGTGGATCGCCGCCATGCGGCAGATGCTTCAGCGGCACAGCCTGTTCGGCTGCCTGACCGTCGCCGAGCTCGATCAGCTTCTTGGCCATGCCCGGCTCGAGCGCTATCGGCCGCGCCAATCCATCTTCCTGAAAGGCTCGCCCGGCCATGGCCTGCTCGCCGTGCTGAGGGGCAGGGTGCGCATCGGCTCGATCGGCCCCGACGGCGGGCAGATCATGCTCAACACCATGGTCGAGGGCGACGTCTTCGGCGAGATCGCGCTTGCTCGACGGCAAGGACCGCACCGCCGACGCCGTCGCCATGACCGAGTGCGACCTGCTCGCGATCGACCGCCGCGATTTCGTGCCGTTCGTGCGCGCCAATCCCGAGATCGCGCTGCGCCTCATCGCGGTGCTGTGCGGGCGCCTGCGCAACACCACCGAGCAGTTCGAGGACGTGGTCTTCCTCGATGCGCCCTCGCGCCTCGCCAAGCGGCTGCTGCATCTTGCCGGTGCGCTGGACCCGCAGGCAAAGCCCGGCGCGCCACCGGTGCTCACGATCTCCCAGCGCGACCTCGGCAACATGCTCGGCCTGTCGCGCGAGAGCATCAACAAGCACCTCGCGGCCTGGCAGCAGGGCGGCATGATCAAGCTCGATCAGGGCACGATCACGCTCCTCGACATGCGGGCGCTGCGGCATCACGCCGAAACGGCTTGAGCGGCGGGCCCGAGGCCGAATGATCCTTTGACTTGCGCGCCGCGCGCGATACGAACGCGACGCCCCTCCCAAGCGAGTATGCCCCCCTTGTCCGAACCCGCGCCGCGTGAGATTCCAGCCGATGGTGCCTGAGCGCGCCGCGTGGGTGCAGGCATCGAGCCGCCCGCTGGTGCTCACGGCGACGATCGCCACCATTCTCATCTCCGCGATCGAAGCCACCATCGTCGCCACGGTGATGCCGCAGATCGTGGGGCAGCTCGGCGGCTTCGACCTCTTCAGCTGGGTCTTCACCGCCTATCTCCTGACCCAGGCCGTCACCATCCCGATCTACGGGCGCCTTGCCGACATCTACGGGCGCAAGCGCACGCTGCTGGTCGCGATTGCGCTTTTCCTCATCGGCTCGGTGCTGTGCGGCATCGCGCGCAGCATGATCGCCGCTCGTCCTCTTCCGCGTCGTGCAGGGCGTCGGTGCCGGCGGTCTGCTGCCGATCGCGCAGACCGTGGTCGGCGATCTCTACACGCCGGCCGAGCGCGCGCGGATCCAGGGCTATCTCTCCAGCATATGGGCGGTGGGCTCGATCCTGGGGCCGCTGCATCGGCGCCTCCTCATCGACTATACGATCTGGCCGATGGTGTTCTGGGTCAATGTGCCGATCGGCGCCGTCGCCGCGTGCATGCTGATGCTGTGGCTGCACGAGGACCTGCAGCAGCGCCAGCCACCGCATCGACTATCCGGGCTCGCTCCTGATGATGACCGGCACCGGGCTGTTGATGTTCGCGCTGGTGCAGGCGACCCATCTCGGCCGCGGCATGTTCGCTCTCGATCGCTCGGCACCGCGGTCGGCGTCCTCGTCCTCTTCGTCCTGCACGAGCGCCGCGCGGCCGAGCCGATGCTGCCGATGGCGCTGCTGCGGCAACCGCGTCATCGCCGCCGGCAATGTCGCCTGTTTTGCCTTGGGCGCGATCATCATCGGTGCCACCGCCTTTCTGTCGCTCTATGTCCAGGGCGTCATGGGCCGCAGCGCGATCGTCGCCGGGCTCGTGCTGATGGCGCCCTCGGTAAGCTGGCCGATCGGCAGCACGCTTGGCGGCTGGCTGATGCTGCGCACCTCCTATCGCACCACCGCTGCGCTGGGCGCGGCGCCGCTGCTGGTGGGCTGCATCATCATGATCGCGCTCGATCCCTCCCGCGGCCCGCTGGCGGCGTGGATCGCGGCGTCGCTCATCGGCATCGGCATGGGGTTCACCAACAACACTTTCACGGTGGCGACCCAGGGCAGCGTCGGCTGGGCGCAGCGCGGCGTCGCCACCTCGACCTTGTCGTTCATGCGCGCATCGTCGGGCAATCGATCGGCGCGGCGCTCTTCGGCGGCACCATCAACGCGGCGCTCAGCGGGCAGCAACGCGTCGAGCGACATCATCGACCGCATCATGGACCCGACGCTGCGCCGCACGCTCGCGGCCAGCGACATCTGGCCGCTGACGCAGGCGATCGCGCCAGGGCCTGCACGATGTCTATCTCATCACCGTCGTGCTGACGCTCGTCGTGCTGGCCATGGCGATGGTGCTCCCGGCGGGTCTTGAGTCCGGCCAGCGATCAACGCCGGCCGTGAGCCGTGGCGGTCCGCCGCCGGGGCGGTTAACATCGAGGCTTGAGGGAGGATCGGCCATGAAAGCTGGTGTACTCGACGGACAAGGGACTGGAAATCCGCGACGTTCCCGTGCCCAAGCCCAAGCCCAACGAGATCCTCGTGCGGGTGCGCGCGTGCGGCCTCAACCGCGCCGAGGTGATGATGGCGAGCGGCTATCGCCACGGCAGCCACGGCGGCCCGGGCACCATCCTCGGCCTGGAATGGTCAGGCGAGGTGGTCGAGGCGGGACCGGAGGCGACGGGCTTCACGCCGGGCCAGCGCGTGATGTGCTCGCGGCAACGGCGCCTATGCCGAATATGCCGTCGCCGATGCCGGCCGCTCGGCGGCGATCCCCGCCAACAACATGACGTTCGAGCAGGCGGCGACCCTGCCGATCGGTTTGCAGACCATGCACGACGCCATCGTCACGCAACGGGCGTCTCAAGCGGGGCGAGGCCGTGCTGATCCAGGGCGCGAGCGCCGGCGTCGGCCTCATTGGCATGCAGATCGCCAAGTTCATGGGCGCGCGCCTGGTCATCGGCACTTCCACCAATGCCGCACGGCGCGCGCGGCTTAGGGAATATGGCGCCGACCTCGCCATCGATTCCGAGGATCCGGCTTGGCCCGACCAGGTCATTGCCGCGACCGACGGCAACGGCGTCGATCTCATCGTCGACCTCGTCTCGGCGGGCGTTGCCAACGGCAACATGAAGGCTACGCGCGTTCTCGGCCGCATCGTCAATATCGGTCGGCTCGGCGGCATGAAGGGCGAATTCGATTTCGACCTCCACGCGCTGAAGCGCATCGACTATATCGGTGCGACCTTCCGCACGCGCTCGCCCGACGAGGTGCACGAGATCGTCCGCAAGATGCGCGCCGATCTGTGGTCCGCGGTCGAGGCCGGCAAGATCAGCATTCCGATCGACCGCACGTTCCCGCTCGAAGAGGCCGCCGCCGCCCAGGCGCATATGCGCGCCAACGCGCATTTCGGCAAGGTCGTGCTGACCGTCAACTGAGGGAGGCGCTGCAATGGCAGGACCATCATCGCCCGTGCCGCGCGAGCACGGCCGTTTCGACTATTCGGCGATCGTCGACCGCAAGCCTTTGCATTGGCCCGATGGCGCGCGGGTCGCCGTCTGGGTCATCCCCAATATCGAGCATTTCCTGTTCGACCGGCCATCGACGAGTGTAAGTACGGCGACGGTGAGCCTGAAGCCCGACGTGCTCAACTATTCCTGGCGCGACTATGGCGTGCGCGTCGGCATCTGGCGGCTCATGGAGATCATGGAGCGCTACGGCATCAAGGGGCACGGTCGCGCTCAATGCCGATGTCTGCGGCCACTATCCGCGCATCATCGAGGCGGGTAACGCGCTCAGTTGGGAATGGATGGGGCACGGCATCAACAACTCGATCCTGCTCAACGCGCAGACCGAGGACGAGGAGCGCGCGCTGGTGCGCGAGGTGGTCGAGACTATCGCCAAGGGCACCGGCAAGCGCCCGCGCGGCTGGCTCGGCCCGGCGCTCAGCGAATCCGTGCGCACGCTCGATCATTCTCGCCGAGAACGGCATCGAGTATGTCGGCGACTGGGTCAACGACGAGCAGCCCTATCCGATGCGGGTCAGCCTCGGGCACGATGCTGTCGCTGCCCTATTCGATCGAGCTCAACGACATCCCGAACTTCCTCGAACTGAAGCGGACGGGCGAGGAGTTCGGACAGCTCATCTGCGACCAGTTCGACCTGCTCTACGAGGATGGCGCCAAGTCCGGTCGGGTCATGGCGATCTGCCTCCACCCGTTCCTCATCGGCCATCCGCATCGGGCCAAGTATTTCGCCAAAGCGCTCGCGCACATCACCTCGCGGCGCGAGGTCTGGGTCACCACGGGTGGCGAGATCGCCGACTGGTACAAAGCCAATTGCATGCCTTAGCACCGGCAGGAGAGAAAGCACCATGGCCCGCGTCCCCTATGTCGATGCCAAGGATGTTGCCCCCGAGGATCGCGACCTCTTCTCCGACCATCCCATCAATATCCGCCGCGCGCTCGCCAACAGCCCCAAGGCGGCGCGGGCCAACGGCGGACTTGCCATGCATATCCGCCATGGCAGCCGGCTCGACCCGCGCCTGCGCGAGCTGGCGATCCTCCAGGTCGGCTATAGCGCGCGCTGCGTCTATGAATATGCGCACCATGTCGAGATCGCCCGCGAATTCGGCGTCAGCGACGACGACATCCGCGCCGTCGCCGACGGAGACTGCCGGGCGGCCCTCGCATCTCGACAAGCTGACCCAGGCGGTGCTGCGCGCCGCGCGCGAGTTGACCGACGAGGCAACGCTCTCGGATGCGACCTGCGCCGTGCTGAGCGAAGGCCTCGACAACGAGCGGCTGGTCGAGCTCATGGTCGCCATCGGCTGCTACAACTCGACCGTGCGCATTCTGCAAAGCCTCAAAGTCGATCTCGAGCCGGAATATCGCCACTATCTCGACGAGTTTCCCCTGCCGCCGGCGTGACGGCGGCGAAGAGCGACGCGGTCAGCCACAGGCACGAGAGCCACCACGCCTGCCACGCGCCATAGGCCAGGAGCGCGATCACCAGCGCGGCCGCGGCCCAGGCCAGGGCGCCGGCGCGCGCAAAGGGCGCAAGCGCGGCGCCAAACCCGATGCGCCACAATCCCCACCCCACGACCGCGAGCGCTGCGAGCGTAGCGGGCACGCCGAGTTCCACCCGCCACTGCAACGCGGCATTGTGGGGATGGAGCGGCAGCGCCTCGGAATCGGGCGTGAGCCCGGCCTGGGGCAAAAGCGTGGTGAGATCGGTCTTGCCGCCCGGCAAGGCCCGCGATGCGTCCATGCCCCAGCCGAGCATCGGCCGCTCGGCGATGCGGTCGGCGGTGAAGCGCCAGATCAGCAGGCGGTGGATGCCGGAAAACTTGATCCACCGCGCGTCCTGATGGAGGGCGACGATGGCGCGGAAATCAGGCATGGCGAGCGGGAGCGCGACGGCCACGAGCACGAGCCCTGCCGCCAGCACGATGGCGACGAGGCGGGGCGCCACGCGCGCGATGGCGAGGACGACGCAACCCACGACGATCGCGAGCGCCGCCGCACTGCTCGCCATCGCGAAGACGGCCGCCGCGACGACGAGCGCGAGCGCGAGCCGTTCGACCCAGCGTCGTTGCGCTGCCGCGATGGAAGCGGGCCACAGCGCCAGCGCCAGCGTCGTTGCGCCGCGGTCGAACCCCAACAGCGATGTCGACGTGCCGCCGCGGATGAGATGGGTCACGGCGTCGCCGGTCGCTCGCTCCACCAGCATGAGGACGACTGCCGCGCCGACGCCGATCATCGCGCCAATGCCGACGTGGCTTCGCTCCGCGGGCGCGAGCGCCAATGCGGCGCCGAGCACGACGAGCCCGGCCGCGGAAATCGCGCCCAGACGCAGGCCTTCCAAGAGACTGTGCAGCGGCAGGATCGACCAGGAAGCCGACAGCGTTGCCCATGCCGCAAGCGCCGCCAGCAGCAGCGCCAGCGGCGCCAATCCCCGGGCCGCCGCGAGCGCCGCGCGCCCGTCGCGCACGAGAATGGCGATTGCCGCGACGGCCAGAAGTGGCGCCAGTGCCAGCGGCGCCCACAGCGCGAGCGGCGGCAGAATGACGGCACAGGCGGCAAGGATGAGGGCGCTGTCAAACCCGGCTCGCGGGCCCATCATTCCGGCTCGAGCAGCGCCGCGTCGTCGTTGCGCACGTTGTTGACTCGCTGGCCGATCCGATAGGCGCGCATGCGCTCGGGCGGGAACGGCTTCAACAGCTTGAGAATATCGGGCCGCTTGGCCTGCTCGTCGCCCAGCCAGCGCGCCCAGTGCGCGCGGTCGAGGATGACGGGCATGCGGTCGTGGATCGGCGCCAGCGCCGCGTTCGCCGCACAGGTGATGATCGTGCAGCTGCGCACCACTTCCTTGGTGGCGGGGTCGCGCCACCGCTCCCACAGTCCTGCAAAGGCAAAGAGCGGATCGTCCACCGGGCAAATCACATAAGGCTCCTTGCCGGCAACGTCCTTCTTCCATTCGTAGAAGCCGTCGGCGGGGATGAGGCAGCGGCGCTTGGCGAAAGCGTCACGGAAGGAGGGCAAGCTCGACACGGTCTCGGCGCGGGCGTTGAAGAGCTTGTTCCCGGCCGTGCGGTCCTTGGCATCGAGCGGAATGAGGCCCCAGCGCAGCACGTCGAGATAGCGCCTGCCGTCATCGGGGTTGAAGCGGATGGCCAGCACGCCCTCGGTCGGCGCGAGGTTGTAGCGCGCGGGATAGTTCGGCACCGGATTGGTCGTGCCGAAGAGGCGCGCCGTCTCCGAGGCCGGGGTCCGATTGAGGAAGCGTCCACACATGCCGGCATGCTAGTGCGTAGCCGCGGTCGATGGAATCGCCTCCTTTGTCCGTCGCGAGCGGAGCAGGCAGACCGCGTCAGTCGGGCGTCTGGCCTTCGAGCCGCCTCAGATCCTGGTCAGCCTTGGCGCAGGTCGTGGTCTGGTCGAGCACCGCCTCGCGCCCGGCCTCCAGCGCGTCGTGGAAGCGGTCGTCCATGGCGAGGTCGTCGTCGCGTTCTTCGGCGGCGGCGTGACTCACCATCGCTTCGGCGCGTGCCATGGCATCGTCCGCCCGCTCGCCGAAGCCGCACTCGGAGGCGGCGCCGATGGTATGTCCGAGCGCATCGGCGAGCCGCGCGGCATTGCCGGGCGTCGTGTCGGCCGGCACGGGATCGGCCACCAGCACCGCGGCCAGGGTCAGGGCAAGGTAGGGAACCATCACACCCTCTCGTGAAAAACCGCTCCGGTAGTAAACGCCGGGCGGGAGGGCGGTTCCGCGCGGGGGGCGTCGCGCTTAGCGCAGCCGGGCGAGGGTGTCGGCTCGGAATTGCCGAAGATCGCGCCGCATGGCGTCGGCGTCGATGATGATCGTCTCTTCGGCGCTGATGTCGCCCTGCCAGAAGAAGCCGAGACCGCTTTCCTCCTCGCCGAGCTTGCGGCCGAGATCGAAGCGCGTGAGGTAGTAGCGGGGATCGCGCACCACCTCGGCGGTCTTGGCGAGAAAGCGCAGATGCGTGCCCTCCGCCTCGACGAACCAGCGGTGATGATAGGACCCGACCTCGGGCGGGCGTCCCAGCCGCGCGGCAAGCCAGTCCCAGCGGCCCTTGGCGAAGATCTCGCGCTGGCGCGACGGCGTCTCGACATAGCCGCCTTTCGCCACCCGCCGCAGCTCGCGCACGACACCGAGCGGGTCGCGCACATCCTCCAGGAGGTGCGAGCAGAAGCTGAAATCGAAGAACCCGTCCGGGAACGGCCACGGCGGCACGCAGGCATCGTGCACGATCCAGCTCGCCGCATCGAAGCGCTCGGCATTGTCGGGATCGAGCGCGCTGCCGCGCGTCGCATAAGGATTGATGTCGAGCACATGCGTCGCCGCATTGAGCGGCAGGTACCAGCCGCCGATATCGAGCACCCGTTCGCTCGCGAGCGCGCGGGCGATGACCGCCGGGAGGTTGCGGTGCAGGATCATGGTGCGGCGCCCGCCTGTTCGAGGATGCGGCCGGCAGGCGGTGCGGGCGCTGCCGCTTCGCGCTCGCCGAGCCATGCCTCCAGCATGATGATCGGCCACAGCGCCAGCGCCCAGTTGCGCCGGCCCGTGCGGTGCGCGCTCCAGCGCGCGGCGACGATCTCGGGATCGACGAGCCCGTGCCGCCGCAGCCGGTCCGGACTGAGGAGATCGTCGGCCCACGGACGCAGCGCGCCGGTGAGCCAGCGCGCGAGCGGCGGCTCGAACCCGCGCTTCGGCCGATCGACCAGCGCGCGCGGCACCCGGCGATAGAGCGCTTCGCGCAACAGGCGCTTGCTCGCGCCGGCAACGACGAGCGCCGGCGGCAGCGACCAGGCGAACTCGGCGATGCGGTGATCGAGGAGCGGCGCGCGAACCTCCAGGCCGCACGCCATGCTCGCCCGGTCGACCTTGACCAGGAGATCGTCGGGCAGATAGGTGGTGGCATCGCGCAGCATGAAAGCCTGCTCGAGCGACGGTGGCCCGTGGGCGAGCGGCGCGTCGAACGCGCTCGGCGCCACGCCCAGCCCGGGCGCCAGCCCATCCTCCGGGCGCCAGCGGCTCACGTGATCGCGATAGAGCGCCTCGGGCGTCGTATGCGCGAGCCGCCCGGCGAGCTTGCGCAAACGCCGCGCCGGCCGCCATTCGCTGCCCGCCAGCAGCCGCGTCAGTGCGCGGGCGCCGTGGCGCAGCGGCGCCGGCATCGCACCCTGGCGGCGCCACTCCGCTGCGGCGCGGGCATAGCGGTCATAGCCGCCGAAGAGCTCGTCGCCGCCATCGCCCGATACGCTGACCGTCACGTGCGCCCGCGTCTCGCGGCAGAGCACGACAGTCGGGATCTCGGAGGGATCGGCGAAGGGTTCGTCGTAAATCGAGGCAAGACGCGGCAGCACGGCGAGGCAGTCGGCCTCGCTCACGCTGAGCGTCGTATGCTCGGTGCCGAGATGGCGCGCCACCGCCGCGGCATGGACCAATTCGTCGAGGCCGGCATCGGGAAACCCGACGCAGAAGGTGCGCACCGCGCCGGGCCGCGCTTTCTGCATGGCGGCGACCACGGTGGTGCTGTCGATGCCCCCTGAGAGAAAAGCGCCGAGCGGCACGTCGGCTTCCATTCGGAGCGCCACGGCATCATCGACCAGCGCCTGCAACCGGGCGACCGCCGCGTCTTCGTCGCCGCCGAAAGGGTTGGCCGCCGCCGCGGCCGCGCGCTCGGCCGCCGACCAGTAGGGGGCGCAGGGCACGGCTTCGTCGCCCCCCGCCGCAACCGCGAGGCAGCACCCGGGCGGAAGCTTGCGGATGGAAGCAAATATGCTCCACGGCGCCGGCACATAGGCATGGCGCAGGAACAGACCGAGCGCGGCGCGATCGATCTCGCCGGTCCAGGCGGGATGGCGCGCCAGCGCCTTCAGCTCCGAGGCAAAAAGAAAAGCGCCGTCGGTCCAGCCGTAATAAAGCGGCTTCTCGCCCAACCGGTCGCGCGCGAGCCACAACAGCCGCGCACGCCGGTCCCACAGCACGATCGCGAACATGCCGTTGAGCCGCTCGAGCGCGGCGGATAAGCCCCACCGCCCGATCGCCTCGATCAGCACCTCGGTATCGCTGTGGCCGCGCCAGGGCGTCGTGCGGCCGGGAGAAAGCTCGGCGCGCAGCGCCCGGTGATTGTAGATCTCGCCGTTGAACACGAGGACGAGGTCGCCATCGGCCGAATGCATGGGCTGCCGGCCCGCCGGAGAAAGATCGAGGATCGAGAGCCGGCGAAAGCCGAGCGCGACGCCGGCCTCGGCATCGCTCCACACGTCGCGGTCGTCCGGCCCGCGATGGGCGAGCGCATCGGCCATCCCGCCCGCGACGGCGTCATAGCGGCCGGGGTCGAGGCGATGGCCGGGGTCGAGGAAGCCCGCGATGCCGCACATGGACTCAGGCCTTGCCGGTCGATCCGAGCTCGCCGCGCGCATCGCCGTCGTGCGGGCGCCGCATAGCGCCCGGCGTCCATGCCGGCGGGCGCTCGCTCGATCCGTCCTCGGTGAAGGCGCCGAGCGCCCGGTACATGGCCGCCCCCGGCGCGGCCGGAACGATGAGATAGCTCGCGAGATAGCGCAGGAGGTGCTGCGAGAACACGCCGCCACCATGGGCACGATGGAAGCGGCGTGCCCGTGACAGCGCGCGGCGATAGGCCAGCCTGACATAGCGCCGCTGCAGATGCGGCGTCTCCGTGACGAGATAGTAGAGCGACATCACAGAATCATAGCGGCTGCGCCGCGTCTGCTCCGAGAGGCGCCGCGGCGCCTGGTCGGGTGCAAGCGCCACCGGGCCTGCAACATAGGCGGCCCCGCCCGTGGCGAAGAGGCGCAGGAACAGCGCCTGGTCCGGCGACACCACACGCTCATCGCAGCCGCCCGCCGCCCAATAGCGCTCCGCCGTCACCAGGATCGTGCTCGAATTGCACGGACAGTTGCGGATGAAGCGGGCGAGCCCGTCACGTTCCGTGGCGAAGGACGCCAACTCCGCTGCGTGCGCGGAGGGGTCGGGATCGTCGAAGGGGTAGAGGCCGAGCTCGCCATAGGCGAGGCTGTGGCCGGTCGCCGCGGCCGCCTCGAGCAGCCGCGCCGTGGCGCCGGGGATCAGCACGTCATCGCCGTCGACGAGCTTGAGCCAGGGCATCGTGGCGCGCCGGGCGCCGGCATTGGTCGCCGCCGAGGCGCCGCCGTTGGTCTGGCGCAGGATGAGGGTTTTGTCCGACCAGCCGTGCGTCAGCTCCGCGATGAACTCGGCCGACCCGTCGCTCGATCCGTCATCGACGAAGATGAATTCGCGCTCGAACGAGCCGGTCTGGCGCGCGAGCGCAGCGACGACGCGGCGCAGATAGGGGCGCTTGTCGAACACCGTGACGACAAAGGAAACACCGGTCAATGCGGCGCGTCCGCCGGTTGGAGCCGGCGCCATGATACCGGGCTTCGGCCGGCGATACCATCGCGCGGGGTCGCGTTGTGTCTCATTCGGCGGGCGGCGCCGGCGGCATGAGGCGGATCGCGTTGCGGGCGCGGAAGGCATCGAGCGTCGTTTCGAGCGCGGCATCGCTCAGCATCACCCCCGGCAGGCGCGCGGCGAGGAAAAGCGCGAAGGCGCGCGACAGGATGGTGGCGCCGTCGTTCCGCGTGGCCCATTTCCAGGCGCGGCCGGTCATCTGCCTCTGCACCAGGCGGCGATAGCGGCGCGGCAGATCGGGATTGTCGCGCAGCGTATAGAGCGCGGTGAGGGACTGGTCGTGCTGCTGCTGCACCGGCCGCTTCATCAGGCGCCCCGGCTCGTTCGCGGGGCCCATCGCGACGAGCTGGTCGACGAGGCCGATGCGCCCCACGCGCGCCATGCGCTGGGCGATCGACTGGTCCTGGACGAAGACGCGCTCGTCGCAGCCGCCGGCGCGCTTGAAGAGGGCGGTGTCGAGGATATAGGTGCTGCCGCCGGCATGGCCGCGGCGGATGCTCTGGAAGAGTGCGTCCGCCATCACCGTGACGGCGCCGTCGCCGGGCTCGGGCGGGAAGCGGATGTCGGCTTCGGTGTCGTACCACGTGCTGCAGCCATAGACCGCGCCGCATTGGCTCTTCAATGCCGCGGCGGCGAGAAGGCGCGTCGCATACGGCGCGATGATGTCGTCGCCATCGACGATGTAGGTGAAGGGCAGGGTCGCTTCGGCCAGCCCGCGATTGACCGCGGCGGATGGCCCGCGATTGTCCTGGCGGATGAGCCGCGCCTCTGGCCAGGCAGCGATGATGTCCGCGGCGATGTCGCCCGACCCGTCGCTGGAGCCGTCATCGACAAGCACGTATTGGCGCGGGAAATCGCCGAGCTGGGTGCGGAGCGCGGCAAGCACGCCCGGAAGATAGGGCGCCTTGTTGTAGATGGTGATGATGTAGCTGACGCCCGGTGCGGCGCTCACGGAGTCAGAATGACTCGGTCCATGGCCGCAGCTCGACCTCCCAGGTCCAGGCGCTGCGATGCTGGCGGTGGAGCTGGAGATAGGTTTGGGCGATGGCGTCGGGATCGAGCATCCCGTCCGGGCCGCGCTGGGCGGCGCGTTGGTCATCTGCGCGCCCGATGCCGCCGTCGATGACGAAATGCCCGACATGGATGTTCTTGGGCGCCAGCTCGCGCGCCATGCTCTGCGCCAAGCCGCGCAGCCCGAACTTGCCCATGGCGAAGGGCGCGGAGCGGGCATAGCCCTTGACGCTGGCCGAGGCGCCGGTGAAGAGGATGCTGCCCGAGCCGCGGGCGAGCATGCTTCGCGCCGCCTGCTGGCCGACGAGAAAGCCGCCATAGCAGCTCACCATCAGCGCTTGCAGCACCTCGTTCGGATCGAGCTCGGCGATGGGGCCGCGGGCGCGGGCGCTCGGATTATAGACGACGATGTCGGGCGGACCGAGATCGCTCGCGAGCGCAAGGAAGAGCGCCTCCACGTCCTCGCGCCGGCTGGCATCGCAGGCATAGGCGCGGGCGCCTGTGTCGCTGCAGCAGCGCGCTCGAGTTTCTCAGGGTGGCGCGCGGCGAGCGCAACGCGCATGCCTTCCTGGGCGAAAAGGCGCGCGAGCGCGGCGCTCAGGCCGCTGCCGGCGCCCACGATGAGGGCGATCTCAGCCATCCGTAAACTATAGCGTGACGAGGCTGCGCCGCGCCAGATGGTTGGTTCAGCGCGCCCGACTCGGCCCGAGCAGCAGCTCCGCCTCGGCCCGCGCGGCGACCCGGCGCAGCGCCTGGCGCTTCGAGCTCCACGACCACCGTCTTGGCATGGCGGCTATGCACCACGCCGCCCACCGAACTCACCTCCCACGCACCGCCCGGCAGCGCCAAGCGGACCACGCGCTGGGGCTCGCCGGGGCCAAGCGTCGCCTCGACCTCCTGGCCTTTGTAGAGGCGCGGGATCGCCATCTCGTCGAGGAGCGCCGGTTCGATCGCCACGTCGCCGCCGACGCCGGGCAGGCGTAGCGCACCGCGCCGCGTGCGCAGGTCGAACCACTTCACGACCCCGCGCAGCGATCCGCCAGTCAAGGCGGCCGGCGGGGTAGGCTCGCTCGGCGTGCTGGACGGCACCACGTCGGCGCGGCGAAGCAGGCGCGGCGCCGGGGCGGGCATGATCGTCTCGGGTTCTGGCGCCGCAAAGACATGGGCACGGCGGCGGCGCGGGGTGCGCGGTGTCACCGGCGCCGCTTCCACATCCCGCCACGGAACGACGGGCCGCGGTTCATCGGGCGCGTCAAGCTGCGTCAGCGCGAGCTCGACACTGCGCATGAGATCGGGCAGTTCGTCCGGACGCGTTGCGCGCCGCGATAGCAATTGGGCGACGACATGGGCGACGTTCGCCCGCAACGGGATGCTCATTGAAACTGCCTTCCGAAAAGCTACCGCATCTTGCGCGGGCGCCGCGCGACGATATCGTCTGGTAAACAGTGACGGAACCGGAGGCTCCCGGCGCGACGTGAAAAATGAAAGCGGCAAATGATCTCGCCACTGACGTCACTCCGGTCATGATGGGCAGGAACCGGAGCGGCGAGCGACAATCAGAACCTCTTATTATCACGCTCGCCAGATTTGGCAAGCTGTCCTGTCGGGGTTGAAGTCAGACAAAATTGCGACGGTGACTGTCGCCGCACCAGCAGATAAATCCCTGAAGATGCCGCTTATCGCTCGCTCCGCCACTCATGAGTGTATTGCAACGGCCGCGCTCGTGTTCATTTTGTGGCTGTTGCTCGCGGGTGACACATCGCCGGCAAGCCTCGGCGCAGCGGCGATTGTCGCGGCGGCGGCGGCGGTATGGCTGCGCCTGCTGCCACGCTGAGGCGGCGCACGCGGAACTCGGGCGCCGGGGTTAGTGTTGCTCTCCATCGGAAGGTCTCCTAGGACACGGGCAGGCCGAAGGGACGGGACGCATCCATGCTCTATTGGGCAGCGGTATTTCTCATTATTGCGGTCATTGCCGGAATTCTCGGCTTCGGCGGCATTGCTTCGGCTGCGGCCGGCATCGCGCAAGTTCTTTTCTTCGTCTTCATCGTCATCTTCGCTATCGCCCTGATCTTCGGGCTGGTCAACCGGCCACCGCCTATGCTGTAGCCGCCGCGCTGGCTCAGTGCTGGGTCGCGAGCGCGCGCGCAAGCTGGCTCAGCGCTTCCTGGTGACGCTCGTTGGGGATCTGCGCGAAATTGCGGGCAAGCTCCAGGCACATGCGCTCGCGCGCGCTCACCGGCCGGCCGGAATCATCATCCAGGCCCTCGAAGAAATAGCTCACCGGGACGCTCAGCACGCGCGCGATCTCGAACAGCCGGCCGGCCGAGACGCGGTTGATGCCGCGCTCGTACTTGTGGGCCTGCTGATAGGTGACGCCGATGAGATCGGCGAGCTGCTGTTGCGTGAGGCCGAGCATGATCCGACGCTCGCGAATCCGGGCGCCGACATGGCGATCGATGTCCTGGGTCCGTCCGGTCGTCCGCTTGGTTTCCGTGGAATTCATGGGAATCTGCAAAGGCGAAAGGGAAATGCCTGCACACCATCGGGTGGCCGGCGAGCCAAGATGGCACAAGGGGCTTGTGTGTAATGTGCTCGGGGCTGAACGGCGCCGCGGGACCTAGTCCCGTTCCTGCCGCAACAACGGCTCGTCCTAGAGGTGGGCAATGTACCGGTACGTTTCAACGGGCGCCGGCGGGCGCTGGCGCGCCAGCATGCCGGCGGCCCGGTGCGCCCTGGTGCATTCTCCGGCGACCTCGCTCGTACCATCCCTTGCTCCCCCTGACCTGCCGCGCCGCTTGGACGGTTTGGGCGCATGCCGCCGACCGCTATCATCCGGTTCGACCGCCGGCGGCTAACGTCCCTTTTGCGCCGAGGTTCCGCCCCGGCGCGGCGCGGCGCCCGGGAGGTCGGCCATCGCGCCACATCGCCCCGCGCGCCGCGCATGGCTCCGGGCCAGTGCGGGTTTGACAGCGGCGTCGCCCAATGTTAACGAGCGCATCTCGGCGCGAGTAGGCGAGTCCGCGACATGCCGCGCATCTCGATCGGCGATTGCCACCTCTACTACGAACGGCACGGTGCAGGGCATCCGGTGATGCTTGTCACGGGGCTTGCCGGTTACGCCCACTATTGGCGCGACCAAGTGCCGGCCTTCTCGCGCAATTTCGAGGTGATCGTCCACGACCACCGCGGCGTGGGCGAGAGCGACGCCGGCTGCTGCTCCACGGTGGAGCGCATGGCCGCCGACGTGATCGCGCTCATGGATGCCCTGGGCGTGGCGCGCGCGCATGTGGTCGGGCACTCCGCCGGCGGCGCGGTGGCGCAGGTGCTCGCGATCGAGCATCCCCAGCGCCTGACGAGCATCGTCGTCGCGGCGAGCTGGCCCAAGGCCGACGCCTATCTGCGCCGCGTGTTCGCCCTGCGCAAGGAGGTGCTGCTGCGCCTCGGCCCGGAAAGCTACGGGCAGGTTAACACGCTGCTTCTCTATCCCCCGCACTACATCGCCCGCAACCACGAGAAGCTGCGTCTGGCCGAGGCGCAGGCGCTGGCGAACTTCGCCGAGCCCAAGCGCATGCTGAGCCGGATCGACGCCGTCCTCGCCTTCGACCGCACCGCCGATCTTGGGCGCATTCGTACGCCCACCCTCATTGTCGCGGCCCAGGACGATCTGGTGACCCCCGCCTACTACTCCGAGGAGCTCGCCCGGCGTATCCAGGGTGCGGAGGTGAAGTTCTTCCCGCAGGGCGGGCACTATTTGAACCAGGTTCAGCCGCGCGAATTTAACCAAGCCGTGTTGCCGTTTCTTGCCGCGCACACGCCGGAAGAGGCCCGCGTCTCCGAACGTTTTGCCCCTTAATCGTTCGTCAAGACATCACACTTAGCCTCAAGCGGACGCGACTGGCACAACCCTCGCTTCTGCATTCAGGTATTTCCGCGCTGATGGTTACGGGAGAAAACGACACTCTCGCCCGCGTTTTGGCCGCCTTGGCGGCGGCAGGTGACGCCGCCTATGTCTGGGACCTCGCGAGCGATGCCATCGAATGGCATGGCTCGCCTCGCATGCTCGGCCTCACCGACGAGGCCGCCATTTCGAGTGGACGCGGCTTTGCCGAGCGCATCAATCCCGACGATCTCGTGATCCGTCGGCAGCGGCTGCAATCCCATTACGGGCGCGGCGCGGTCTTCGATGTGGAGTACCGCATCCGGCTGAGCGACGGCGGCTTCGCCTGGCTCAGTGAGCGCGGGACCGCCGAGTTCGACGACGTCGGCTTGCCGCGCCGCATGCTGGGGGTCCTGCGCGTCATCACCCAGCGCAAGCTGCAGGAGCAGCGGCTCGAACATCTCGCCAATTACGACGAGCTCACCGGCCACTTCAACAAGAAGCGCCTGCGCGAGGCGCTCGACCACATGCTGGCGCACAGCATCCGCACCGGGCTTGCCGGCGCGCATCTGGCGATCGGGATCGACAAGCTCGCGGCGGTCAATGACGGGTTCGGCTACGAGGCTGCCGACCAGGTCATCGTCGAGATCGGGCGCCGGCTCGACCGCTGCCTGCGCGTGAGCGACGTCATCGGCCGCATGGGCGGCGACCGGTTCGGCATCGTCCTGGCCCATTGCCCCGAGCATCACGTTGCTGTCGTCGCCGAGAAGATCCTCGCCGGCGTGAGCCAGATGCCGATCGATACCTGCGCCGGTCCGGTCTATGCCACCGTCTCGGTCGGCGCCGCCTCCTATCCTGACCAGGCCAAGACCTCCTACGAGGTGATGACCCGAGCGGAGTCGGCGCTTGCCGAAGCCAAGCGCGCCGGGCGCGACTGCTACGAACTCTATCGCCAATCACACGAGCAGCGCCAACGCCATCGCGTCGGCATGGCGCTGGGCGAGCGGGTACAGCGGGCGCTGCGCGAAGGCCGCCTCGTCTTCGCGTATCAGCCGGTGGTCGATTATGCGACCGGCGCCGTCGATTACTATGAATGCCTGCTGCGCATGGTCGAGGAGGACGGACGCGTGGTTGCCGCCGGCGATTTCGTCGCCGCGATCGAGCAACTGGGCTTCATCCGCCTCATCGACCGCTATGTGCTGGAGAAGGCGATCGAGGATATCGTGGCCTATCCCGGGATCTGCCTCGGCATCAACGTCTCGGGCCTCACCGCGACCGACCGCGCCTGGCTGCGGGGGGCGACCGCCGTGCTCCAGGGCAGGCGCGAAATCGCCAACCGGATTGTCGTCGAGATCACCGAGACGGCCGCGCTGCACGACATCGAGGAGTCCGCGAGCTTCGTCGCGACGCTCAGGGAACTGGGCTGCCGCATCGCGCTCGATGATTTCGGCGCCGGCTTCACCTCGCTGCGCCATCTCCAGGCGCTCGCGGTCGACACCGTCAAGATCGACGGGTCGTTCGTGCGCAATCTCGCGCAGAATCCCGGAAACCAGGTTTTTCTGCGCCACCTCGTCGGCCTCGCCAAGGGGCTCAACCTCCTCACCGTCGCCGAATGCGTCGAGACGGCCGAAGAAGCGGCAATGCTCTGCCGCGAGGGCGTCGACTTTCTCCAGGGCTATCATTTCGGCGTGCCGACCCTCGAGCGGCCGTGGCTCGCCGCCAAGAAAGTCGTCGCGCGCCGCGCCTAGCCATATCGCGCCGCGGCGTCGCGCCCGCTCATTCCTTGCGGCTCTTGTCGATCTGATCGATCTGCTGCTGCAGCACGTTGATCCGCTCACGCAGCTCTTCGAGCGTGGCCTCGCGGTTTTCCTCGGGCTTGTCCGATCGCGGCTTGTCGGCGCCGCCGGGGGTCGGGAAGGGTGAGAACATCTTCATCGTCTGCTCGAAGAGCGCGAGATTCTGCTTGCCCATCTCCTCGAGCGGGCCGAAGGGAAAGAGGCCGCCGAACGCATCCTGCAGGCTCTTGCGCATCTGCTCCTGATTGCGCGCGAAAGTGCTCATGGTGTGCTCGAGATATCGCGGCACCAGCCATTGCATGCTGTCGCCGTAGAGGCTGATGAGCTGGCGCAAGAAACTGATCGGCAGCAGGTTCTGGCCCTTGTGCTCTTCCTCGACGATGATCTGGGTCAGCACGCTGCCGGTAATTTCCTCGCCGGTCTTGGCATCGTAGACGACGAACTCGTTGCTCTTTTTCACCATGCGGCTCAGATCGTCGAGCGTCACATAGCTGCTGGTGGAGGTGTTGTAGAGCCGCCGGTTGGCATATTTCTTGATGACGACCGGTTGGCCTTCAGCGCCGCTCTTATCGCTCATCGTCCGTGCCCTCATGGAATTGGCGCCTTCTTCCCCGCGAGAACGCCAGCATACCAGCATTCCGGCGCCACCGCCTCATTGGCGATAGGCGCGCAGGGCGCCGATCGGTGCCCCGTCTGGCCTTGGACGGCGTCGGCCGATATACTGGGTTCCATGGCGGAACCGCCCGATCTCGCTGAACTTGCCAAGCGGTGCATCGATCTGTGGCAGGACCATTTGATGGCGCTCGCGGGGGATCCCGCGCTGGCCGACAGCATGGCGCGCCTGTTCATGGGGGCAGCGCCCTGGCCCGCGTCGGCCGGTGGCGCGGGTGAGCGCGGCGCCGCTGCCACGCCTCGGGCCGCGCCCGCTGCCGCTGCAACTCCTGAACGCGACCGCGGTATGGCTGAGCTCGCGCGCCGCCTTGCCGCTCTTGAAGACCGGCTCACTGCCCTTGAGGATCGAGCTCGCGGACCGGGCCCGCGCGCTAAAGCAAAGCCTCGCCGCCGTCGCGTCTGACGCGCTCGCGGCGGCGCTCGACCGCGAGCTGCGCGGGCGGGCGGAGGCGTTCCTCGCGGGCATCGAGCGCTATCGCCACCATCCCTATCGCCGCAGCCTCGCCGAACCACCGACGCTGTGGCAGGAGGGCACGACCCGGCTCCTCGATTACGGCGCGCCCGGCGATCCGGCCGTGCTGGTGGTGCCCTCGCTCATCAATCGGGCCTATATCCTCGACCTGACGCCGCAGACGAGCCTGGTGCGCCATCTCGCCGCCGCCGGGCTGCGGCCGCTGGTGGTCGATTGGGGCGCCCCTGGCGCGCTCGAGCGCGGCTTCGGCCTCACCGAATACATCGCCGGCCGGCTCGAGGCGGCGGCGACCGCGGCGGCCGAGGCGGCTGACGCCGGGCCGATCGGCGTTCTCGGCTACTGCATGGGCGGGCTCCTTGCGCTGGCGCTGGCCGAGCGGCGCCCGCGGCTGGTGCGCGCGCTAGCGCTGCTGGCGACCCCGTGGAGCTTTCACGCCGAGCGCGTGAGCCAGGCCCGTCTCCTTGGCAGCCTCGCCGAGCCGCTAGTGCTGGCGTTCGCCCGGCTGGGCGAGGTGCCCGTCGACGTGCTGCAGGCGCTCTTCACCGCGGTCGATCCGCTGGTCGGCTTGCGCAAATTCACCCGCTTCGCCGGGCTTCTCCCCGAAAGCCCGGCGGCGCGCCATTTCGTCGCGGTGGAGGACTGGCTCAATGACGGTGTGCCGCTGACCGTGCCGGTGATGCGCGACTGTCTCGGCGGCTGGTACGGTGCCGACCTGCCCGGACGTGGCCTGTGGCAGGTGGCCGGCCGGCCGGTGATGGCCGGCAATGTGCACCAGCCGGCGCTGGTCGTCGTGCCGGCGCAGGACCGCATCGTGCCACCGGCGAGTGCCTCAGCGCTTGCCGATGCTCTGCCCTCGGCAGAGCGTCTCACCCCGGCGCTCGGCCATATCGGCATGATCGTCGCGCGCGAGGCGCCGGCCCAGGTGTGGCAGCCGCTGACGGCATGGCTTTGCCGTGTCTTGGAGCGTACGGGTTCCAAAACCCGCCGCGGAGCCTTATCTAAGTAGAAAGCAACTCGCCAACGAGGCAATCCCATGACCGAAGTCGTCATCGCCGCCGCCGCACGCACCCCGGTCGGCTCCTTCAACGGCAGCCTCAGCTCCGTCCCGGCGCATTACCTGGGCGAGGTCGCCATCGTCGAGGCGTTGAAGCGCGCGGGCGTTGCTCCGGACGAGGTGAGCGAGGTCATCCTGGGCCAGATCCTCACGGCCGGCGAGGGTCAGAACCCGGCGCGCCAGGCCGCGATCGGTGCCGGCATTCCGTTCGAGGTCACGGCCTATGGCATCAACCAGCTCTGTGGCTCGGGGCTCCGGAGCGTCGCGCTCGGCTATCAGGCGATCCGGCTCGGCGAGAGCGAGATCGTCGTCGCCGGCGGGCAGGAGAGCATGAGCCAGGCGCCGCACTGCATTCATCTGCGCAGCGGCGTCAAGATGGGCGATGCCGAGCTCGTCGATACCATGATCAAGGACGGGCTGTGGGACGCCTTCAACGGCTATCACATGGGCAACACCGCCGAGAACGTGGCGCAACGCTGGCAGATCACGCGTGAGCAGCAGGATACTCTGGCCGCGCGTTCCCAGGCACGCGCCGAGGCGGCGCAGAAGGCCGGCCGGTTCAAGGACGAGATCGTGCCGGTCAAGATCGCCCAGCGCAAAGGCGAGATCGTCGTCGATGCCGACGAGTATCCCAAGCACGGCACCACCATCGAGACCCTGGCGCGGCTGCGCCCGGCCTTCGACAAGAACGGCACCGTGACGGCGGGCAACGCCTCCGGCATCAATGACGGTGCGGCGGCGCTGGTCCTGATGACGGCCGAGGAAGCGGCGCGCCGCGGCATCAAGCCGCTGGCGCGCATCGTTTCGTGGGCGACGGCCGGGGTCGATCCCGCGATCATGGGCACCGGCCCGATCCCGGCTAGCCGCGCGGCCTTGAAGCGGGCGGGGTGGAAGGTCGACGATCTCGACCTCATCGAGGCGAACGAGGCCTTTGCCGCCCAGGCCTGCGCGGTCAACAAGGATCTGGGCTTGGATCCGGAAAAGGTGAACGTCAACGGCGGCGCGATTGCGCTAGGGCATCCGATCGGCGCTTCGGGCGCGCGGGTGCTAGTGACACTGCTGCACGAGATGGGGCGGCGCGACGCCAAGAAAGGCCTCGCTACGCTCTGTATCGGTGGCGGCATGGGCATCGCGATGTGCATAGCCCGCGACTGAACGCGGGCGCGATTGGGAGGAGGCGGCAATGGCCAGAATGGCTATCGTCACGGGCGGAACGCGCGGCATCGGACGGGCGGTCTCGATCGCCCTCAAGGAGGCCGGCTATCGCGTCGCTGCCACTTATGCGAGCGATGAGGCGGCCGCGCGCCGCTTCACGGCCGAGACGGCGATCCCCGCCTACCGCTTCGACGTTGCCGATTACGGTCAGTGCGAAGCGGCGGTGAAGAAGATCACGGCCGAAATGGCCCCCGTCGAGGTGCTGGTCAACAATGCCGGCATCACCCGCGACGCGGTGCTACATCGCATGACCCCGGAGCAGTGGAACCAGGTGATCGCCACCAACCTGACCTCCTGCTTCAACATGTGCCGCGTCGTTATCGAGGGCATGCGCGAGCACGGCTTCGGCCGCATCGTGAATATCGGCTCGATCAACGGCCAGGCCGGGCAGTACGGTCAGGTCAATTATGCCGCGGCGAAGTCCGGCATCCACGGCTTTACCAAAGCCCTGGCACAGGAGGCGGCGCCGCGCGGCATCACCGTCAACGCGGTCGCCCCCGGCTATATCGATACCGACATGGTGCGTGCCGTGCCGGCCAATGTGCTTGAGAAGATCGTCGCCCGCATCCCCGTGGGCCGGCTCGGCCAGGCCTCGGAGATCGCGCACGGCGTGCTCTTCCTGGTCTCCGACGAAGCCGGCTTCATCACGGGCTCGACGCTGTCGATCAACGGCGGCCAGCACATGTACTGAGGCGGCGTGGCACCGGTCCGATAACGTCGTCATTGCGAGCGGAGCGAAGCAATCTTCTTGTCGTCGGGGAGATCGCTTCGGAGCACGGCTCCTCGCGGTGACAATCAGATCACGCCCTACGCCTTTGGCATGGTGAGCTGCATTGATTTGCGCTGCGAGAACTCGCTGTGCCAGGTCGCGAGCCGGCGCCAGCGCG
This sequence comes from uncultured Alphaproteobacteria bacterium, assembly GCA_963832575.1. Taxonomy (GTDB): domain Bacteria; phylum Pseudomonadota; class Alphaproteobacteria; order ATCC43930; family CGMCC-115725; genus DATJLY01. The sequence continues at coordinate 307,701 of CAWHUT010000002.1, read as the reverse complement.
TCTCCCACTCCTCGCTCTTGTAGCGGAAGTTGAGATAGCCCAGAGCGCAGCCGATGGTGAGCTGGCCGATGGTGGGAACGCTACCGGTGACCGCGGTGAGCGTGCCGCTTTCGACTTCTTTCTCGAGCGCTGCCAGCGCGCCGCGGACCTTGCGCAGTTGCGCATCGATCCAGTCCTGCCATTGGAATGGCTGCGGCCGCACCGCTTCATAGCGGCCGAGAATGGCCGCCTCGAGGATGCCGTCGCCCAGCGCCTGCTGCCTGAGCGCGATCCAGCGCTCATTGCCGGCGGCGGGGAAGAGCTTCGGCCCGGCATGGAGCGTGTCGAGATACTCGCAGATCACCGGCGAGTTGTAGAGCACGAGGCCGTCATCGGTGGTGAGCGACGGCACCTTCACCAGCGGGTTCTCGCGCGACACTTCCTCGTTGGGCGTGGTCGGCGCGACCGATGTCGGAATGCGCTCGATGCGCTCGACGACGCCGGTCTCGATCGCCGCCACCATGACCTTGCGCACGAAGGGCGATGTCGGGGAATAGCGGAGTCTCATGGGGTCGTCCTCTCTTAGTCAGGATCGTTCAGAACTTGTCCTTGCGCTGTCGGATGACGGCGAAGGTGGCGACCGGGTCGCCCGGCGTGCCGGCAGCCGCCTGGAGCGACGGCAGATCCGCGCGCAGGAACGGGTTGGTCGCGAATTCCTCGGCCAGCGTGCCGGGCACGGTGGTGCGGCCTTCGGCGCGGACGGCGTCGATCTGGCGCGCGCGCGCGATGAGCGCCTGGTTCTGCGGCTCGACGGTGAGCGCGAAGCGGGCATTGGCCTGGGTGTATTCGTGTCCACAATAGACACGCGTCTCCGCCGGCAGCGCCTTGAGCTTGGCGAGCGAATTCCACATCTGCGCCGGCGTGCCTTCGAACACGCGGCCGCAGCCCATGAGGAACAGCGTGTCGCCGCAAAAGAGCGCATGCGAATCCGGAAAATGGAAGGCGATATGTCCGCGCGTGTGGCCGGGCACGTCGAAGACGCGCGCGGTCGCGTGGCCGAGCGCATAGGTATCGCCTTCGCCGACCGCGACATCGATGAGCGGGATGCGCTCGCGGTCGGCGCGCGGGCCGACGATGATGCATCCGGTGGCCGCCTTGAGTTCGGCATTGCCGCCGGTATGGTCGACATGGTGATGGGTGTTGAGGATGTGGGTGAGCTTCCACCCGGTCTCTTCCAGCATGTCGAATACCGGCGCCGCAAGCGACGGGTCGACCGCCGCGGTCGCGCCGCTGTCGGGGTCGCGGACGAGCCAAACGTAATTGTCTCTGAGGGCGGGGATCTGGCGAATGGCGAGCACGCTCATTGGCTTCTCCGGTGGCGGGGTCTCAGCCTAACCTAATTCGGCCGGCCGTCCCATGCTACACTGCATTCGATGAACGCCGACGTTGTCGATCTCCGCGACTTCTATGCCGGCCGGCTCGGCCGGGTGGCCTGCCGCATGATCCGCCGGCGCATCGCGCCTGGTCTGGCCGGACGTGACGGGGATGCGTGTCCTGGGGCTCGGCTATGCCACGCCCTATCTGCGACCCTTTCTCGGCGACGCCGAGCGCGTGCTGGCGATGATGCCGGCGGCGCAGGGCGTGCTGCCGTGGCCGGTCGAGGGACCGTGCCGGGTGGCGCTCGCCGAGGAAGGCGAACTGCCGCTATCGGACTATTCGATCGACCGGGTCCTCCTCGTGCACAGCATCGAGTTCAGCGAGCAGTTGCGCCCGCTCCTCAAGGAGGTGTGGCGGGTGCTCGCGGCCGGCGGCCGGGTGCTCGCGGTCGTGCCCAACCGGCGCGGCATCTGGGCGCGCATCGACAGCACGCCCTTCGGCCAGGGCCATCCCTATACGCCGGGCCAGCTCTCGCGCCTGCTGCGCGAGGAGGGCTTCACGCCCGAGCGCACGACATCGGCGCTCTTCGTGCCGCCGACGCGCTCGCGCATGCTGCTGCGCTCGGCGGGCGCCTTCGAGCGGATCGGCGAGCGCTGGTTCACCACCTTCGCCGGCGTCTCCATGGTCGAGGCGACGAAGCAGATCTACACGCCCGGCGCCGCAGCAGCAGCGCCGCCTGCGCCCGCGACCCGTCTACATCCCCATCGGCCACGGCGCGCCCAGCCCCGTCGGCCGGTGAGGCGCCCTATGCCCTATTGCCGCGACAGCAGGAACAGGCCCTGCTCGGCGAGCAGGTTGGCGAGCGCGCCGCGCGGGTCGAGGCGGAACGGCCGGCCCAGGCGGTCGAGCGTGACGCTGCGCTCGACGTGGATGCCGTCCTCGGCGCAGAGCGCGAGGAAGTCGCGGATGGTGCAGAGATGGATGTTGGGCGTCTCGTACCACGGCGTCGCCAGAAGGTGCGTCATCGGCATGCGGCCGCGCACGCAGAAGGTCGAGCCGGATGCGCCAATGGCCGAAATTGGGGAACGAGACGATGGCGTGCCGGCCGATGCGCACGAGGTTGCGCGACGACGCGGCGCGGATTGCGCGTCGCCTGCAGCGTCTGGCTCAGCACGCATAGTCGAAGGCGCCCGAGGGATAGGCGTCGAGGTCGTTGTCGGCGTCGCCCTGGATCACCGACAGGCCGTGGCGCACGCAGGCATTGACGCCCGACTGCGACAGCTCCATGCCGCGGCCGTCGACGTTCTTGTGGTGGACGAGATAGGACAGCAACTCGCCGTCGCCGCAGCCGACATCGAGCACGCGCGAGCCCGGCTCGATCATGTTGGCGACGAGCGCGAGATCGGCGCGCAGCGTGTCGGGCGGCGCCGGCCGAGCGGCGACCCAGCATGTGCGTCCGGGACTCATGCGCAGGCCGCGATGCTGCGGCGCAGCCGTCGAGAAAGCCGCGCAGCGTCGCGAAGAACTCCGGCTCCTCGAGCAGGAAGGCGTCGTGGCCCTTGTCGGTCTCGACCTCGACGAAGCTCACATTGGCGGCGACGGCGTTGAGCGCATGCACGATCGGCGCGGCTCTCGCTCGTGGGATAGAGCCAGTCGCTGGTGAAGGAGATGACGCAGAACCGCGTGCGCGTGCCGCGGAAGGCATTGGCCAGCACGCCGCCATGCTCGGCCGCGAGGTCGAAATAATCGCAGGCGCGGGTGATGTAGAGATAGGAGTTGGCGTCGAAGCGCTCGACGAAGGTGATGCCCTGGTGGCGGAGATAGTTCTCGACCTGGAAGTCGGCATCGAAGCCGTAGGTGACGGCGTCGGCGATCCTGCAGATTGCGGCCGAACTTGCGGTGGAGCGCCGGCTCCGAGAGATAGGTGATGTGCGCCGCCATGCGCGCCACGGCGAGGCCGCGCTCGGGCCGCAGGCCCAGCTCGAGATAATTGCCGCCGCACCAGTTGGGGTCGGCCATGATCGCCTGGCGCCCGACCTCGTGGAAGGCGATGTTCTGCGCCGAATGGCGCGCCGCCGTGGCGATCGGCACCGCCGCGAACACGCGCTCGGGATAGGACGGCCGCCCATTGCAGCACCTGCATGCCGCCCATCGACCCGCCGATGACGCAGAACAGCGTCTCGATGCCGAGATGGTCGATGAGCTGCTTCTGCGCCCGCACCATGTCGGCGATGGTGATGACCGGAAACTGACAGGCCCCAGGGCTTGCCGGTCGCCGGATTGATCTCCATCGGCCCGCTCGATCCCATGCAGCCGCCGAGCACGTTGGCGCAGATCAGGAAATAGCGGTCGGTGTCGAGCACCTTGCCGGGCCCGGCCAGCGTGCTCCCACCAGCCCGGCTTGCCGGTCACGGGATGCGGCTCGGCGACGTACTGGTCGCCGGTCAGCGCGTGGCAGATCAGGATGGCGTTGGAGCGCGTCGGCGTTGAGCCGGCCATAGGTCTGGTAGGCGATCGTATAGGGGCCGAGCGTCGCACCGCAGTCGAGCGTCAGCGGCTCCGCCACCAGGAGGCGGAAGCCGGGACGGTCGGCTCTCGCGAAGCGGCCGGGTCGGCGAAGGGACGGTAAGGCTCATGCCGGTCATGCCGTGACGATGCCGAAGCGCGCACGCCGTGAAGGGCGCGAGCGCGCGGCATAGCTAGGAACAACGCCCCTGCCATGTCAACGTTTTCTTCAGGAAATGGCGCCGAATTGCGGCCCAAGCGTGCCAAATCGCTCTTTGCTTTCGCGGGCGGCGGCGAACTAGCTTCTGGCGCGCGATGCGGGAATTGCTGATGGCCGAAGACGACGACGACACTGCGGCGCTGGCGGCGCTGCGCCGCCAGATCGACGAGGTCGACGACGGGCTGCAGGATCTGCTGATCCGCCGCGCCGAGCTTGGTCGAGGAGGTCGGGCGCGTCAAGCGGCGTGACGACGTCGCGCCCTTCCGCCCGGGACGCGAGGCGCAGATGCTGCGCCGCCTCGTCGGCGCGTCACCGCGGCCGCTTTCCGCGCGCCTCGCTGGTGCGCATCTGGCGCGAGATCATGAGCGGCGCGCGTCGCGACTGCAAGGCCGGGCTGTCTGTCGCGGTGTGCGACGGACTGCTGGGACCTCGCGCGCGACCATTTCGGCAGCCAGACGCCGTTGCTCGCCGTACCCACGGCGGAAGAGGCGACCCTCGCCGTGGCCGAAGGCCGTGCGGCGCTGGGCGTGCTGCCGTTGCCCGAGGATGACGATTCCCGCGCCGTGGTGGCTCGCTCTCGGTGCGGCGGCGGAGCCGCGGCTGCGCGTGGTGGCGCGGCTGCCGTTCGGCGCGCTCGGCAATGCCGCCGGACAACTGCGCCGACGCCTTCGTCATCGCGGCGATGGAGCCGGAGCCGAGCGGCGACGACTGCACGCTGCTGGCGATCGAGTCCGGCGCGAAACGGACCGCTCGACCTCACCGCGGCGTTCCTGGCCGCGCGCATCGATGCCAATCCCGATCGCCGTGCGCGCGCGATCGGCGACGCCATGGCGCATCTCGTCGAGATCGAGACCGCTGCTTGACGCCGGGCGATCGCCGGATCGCGCAGGTGCTGCAAGGCATTGGGCGAAGGCAGCCGGGTCGACGTGGCTCGGCTCTATGCGCGGCCGCTGCCCGACGCTGTGCTGGGCGGCGTGGCACCGGAGTAGGCCATGGCCATCTTCTCCGCGTCCCGCGTCCGGGCATTCTCGACATCGCGCCCTATGTCGGCGGCGAGGCCAAGATCGAGGGTGTCGCCCGCGTCATCCGCCTCGCCTCGAACGAGAGCGCGCTCGGCCCCAGCCCGCGCGCCATCGCCGCCTACAAGGCGCTCGCGGGCGAGATGTTCCGCTATCCCGACGGCAATTCGACCGAGTTGCGCGCAGGTGCTCGGCCGCCATCACGGTCTCGATCCCGCGCGCATCGTCTGCGGCGCCGGATCGGACGAGCTCATCAGCCTGCTGATCCGCTGCTATGCCGGGCCGGGCGACGAGGTGCTCTACAGCCGCCACGGCTTTCTCATGTATCCGATCGGCGCGCTGGCCGTGGGCGCGACGCCGGTCGCCGCGCCGGAGACGCGATCTCACCTTCGATGTCGATGCGGTGCTGGCGCGGGTGACGGCGAAGCACGCGGCTCGTCTTCATCGCCAATCCCAACAATCCGACCGGCACCTATGTCTCGCGCGAGGAGCTGCGCGCGGCTCCATGCCGGGCTGCCGCCGTCGGTGATGCTGGTCATCGACGCGGCCTATGCCGAGTTCGTGCAGCGCAACGACTTCGAGCCCGGGATCGTAGCTGGTCGACGCCGCCGAGAACGTGGTGATGACGCGCACCTTCTCGAAGATCTATGCGCTCGCGGGTCTGCGGCTCGGCTGGGCCTATTGCCAGCCCGCGCGTCGCCGACGTGCTCAATCGCGTGCGCGGGCCGTTCAATGTCTCTGCGGCGGCGCAGGCGCGCGGGCATCGCCGCGGTCGAGGATGTGGCGGCGCTCGACCGCGCGCGCGAGCACAACGACCTGTGGCGGCCGTGGCTCGAGCGCGAGCTGCGCGGTCTCGGCCTCGAGGCTGCGATCCGGGCGTCGCCAATTTCGTGCTGGTGCGCTTTCCCGCCGGCGAGCGCGATGCGGCGGCGGCGTTCGAGTTCCTGCGCTCGCGCGCGATCCTCACGCGCAGGGTCGCGGGCTATGGCCTGCCCGAGCATCTGCGCATCACCATCGGCACCGAGGACGAGATGCGCGCCGTCGTCGCGGCCGTCGCGGCTTTCGTGAGCGGCGACATGAGCGACGCCGCTCTTCGTCGCGCGCCGCGATCATCGGCGTCGGCCTCATCGGCTCGTCGCTCGCCCGCGTGCTGCGGCGCGACGGGCTGGCGCGCGAGATCGTCGCGGCAACGCGCCGGGCCGAGACGCTCGAGACCGCGCGCTCGCTCGGGCTCGCCGACGCCTACACGCATCGATCCGGCGGAGGCGGCGCGCGGCGCCGATCTCGTCGTCGTGGCGGCGCCGCATTCGGCCTATGCCGAGATCGGCCGGCGCATCGCACCCGCGCTCGCGCCCGGGCGCCATCCTCACCGATGTGGGCTCGGTCAAGGGGCGCGGCGGTGCGCGACCTCGCAGCCGCATTGTGCCGCCGGGCGTGCATTTCATCCCCGGCCATCCCGTGGCCGGGACCGAGCATTCCGGCCCCGCCGCCGGCTTTGCCGAGATGTTCGACGGGCGCTGGTGCATTCTGACGCCGCTGCCCGATACCGACGCGGCGGCGCTCGAGCGGCTCACGCAGGATGTGGCAGCAGCGCCGGCATGAAGGTCGTCACCATGGACGCCGCAGCATCACGACATGGTGCTGGCCATCACCTCGCATCTGCCGCATCTCATCGCCTACACCATCGTCGGCACCGCCACCGATCTCGAGGAGACGCTCAAGTCCGAGGTGATCAAGTTCTCGGCCGGCGGCTTCCGCGACTTCACCCGCATCGCCGCCTCCGATCCGGTGATGTGGCGCGACGTCTTCCTCAGCAACCGCGAGGCCGTCCTCGAGATGCTCCAGCGCTTCACCGAGGATCTGACCGCGCTGCAGCGCGCGATCCGCTGGGGCGAGGGCGACAAGCTCGAGGAGCTCTTCACCCGTACCCGCGCCATCCGCCGCTCCATCATCGAGGCGAATCAGGCTTGAAGGCGGCTTGAGGGAGGCGTCCGATGCATGCCGTGATCTTCGAAGTCGAGCCTCGGCCCGGCCGGGAGCAGGACTATCTCGATCTTGCCGCGGCGCTCAGACCCGACGTCGAGACGATCGACGGCTTCATCTCGGTCGAACGGTTCCAGAGCCTCGCCAAGCCGGGCAAGCTGGTCTCGGTCTCGTTTTGGCGTGATGCCGAGGCGGTCCAGCGCTGGCGCGAGCAGGCGCGCCATCACGCGGCGCAGCTTGAAGGCCGCGGCGCGATCTTCGCCGATTACCGCATCTCCGTCTGCGCAGTCGACCGCCAGTACGGCATGTTCGAGCGCGCCCAGGCGCCGCAGGAGATGCCCGCCGCGCCGCACTGAGCTCAGCGCCAGGCGACGTGCGGCAGCGTGCGCGACCGCGGCGGGGCCGATAAAGAGGCGCCGATCCTCGAGCGTGAGCGGCACGCGCAGCGCATCGGCGCCGGTGCCGGTGGGCGCGGAGATCGCGCGCAGCACCGATTTGGCGATGCCGGCATAGCGTGCCTCCATGCCCCCCGCCGCGACCACCGCATCGACCGCCTTGTCGGCGCCGGTGATCGTCGCGGTCAGAGCCCCCTCCGGCTGCATCGCCCCATCGAGCGCGAGCGTGCCGGTGAGGTCGAGCGTGGTGCCGCCCGTTTCCACATGCGCTTTGTCGATGTCGAGCGTGCCGCCGGCGTCGCGCCAGAGCGCCAGCGCCTGATCGAGCGGACCGGGCGCCAGCGCGCCCTTGAACGTCATGGCCAGCGACAATGCATCGATGGCCTGCACGTGGAGCGCCCATGCCGGGGCAGGGACGCTTTGCTCAGACTCGCCGTCAGCGCCACGGTGGTGTCGCGGTGAGTGGCGGGCGCCTGCCTTGGCACCGTGATGCGGGCAGCGACGGTTTCCGCGGCAAATCCGTCTGCCAGCCCGCGCCCGGACAGATGGCTGGCATCGAGCGTGACGACGCTTGCATCGCCGTCCCGCGCGAGGGTGGCATCGAGCGTGGCGGCATCGAAGTCGGACAGGAGCGCGGGCGATCGAGTGTCGCGCCGTGCGGCGCTGCCACGTGCCAGGTGGCAAGAGCGAAAGGCGCGGCGGTCGCCACGACCGCATCGCTCGTCGCCAGATAGCGGGTGGGCCGGGTGGCGCCGATCGTGACGCCGGCAAAGTCGAGGCGGAAGGCAAACGGAAATCCGCCGACCGCGACCGAATGCCACGCGATGTCATAGCCCTGGGCCCGCGCCGCCATCGCCCAGGGACCAAGCCCGCGCTCGAGCCCGCGCGCGATGTAGACCCAATACCCGGCATAGGCCGCAACGGCCGCGACGAGGAGAGCGGCGAGAACGATCAGGGGATGGCGGCGCATGGGTGCCGTTATAGGCGCATCGCGCCGCCCGGTCGACGCGGGCGCGCCACTATCTTAGCCTGGGTCTCACCCGCACTTCGAATAGTCGCAGCGCGTGCACTGGTCGCACCCTTCGGCCCGGATGAGCGCGGCCTCGCCGCATTTGGGGCATTGGCCGAGGCGCGGGCCGCTCAACGGCAGGTTCACCACCTGGCGCTCCGCCGCGAGCGCGGGGGCGCGGCTCTCGGGCACGGGCATGGCGCCGATCGCCACCATGTGGCGCTCGATCACGTCGCCGATCGCCGCCAGGAGCGAGGGCACATAGCGCCCGCCCATCCACGCGCCGCCGCGCGGATCGAACACCGCCTTCAGCTCCTCCACGACGAAGGACACGTCGCCGCCGCGGCGGAACACGGCGCTGATCATGCGCGTCAGCGCCACCGTCCAGGCGTAATGCTCCATGTTCTTGGAGTTGATGAAGATCTCGAACGGGCGCCGGCGCCCGTCCTGGACGATGTCGTTGATGGTGATGTAGAGCGCGTGCTCGCTTTCGGGCCAGCTGATCTTGTAGGTGCTGCCGGGCAGCGCTTCGGGGCGGCTCAGGGGCTGCGTCATGTAGACGACGCCGCCCGCCTCGTAGACGTCGCGCGCCTTGGGCTGCGGCGCCGGCAGCGGCAGCTCGGCCTGGCGCGCCGTCGCGCTTGTCGTCCTTCTTCACCGCCAGCACCGCGCCCGTCACCGCGTTCGGGCGATAGGTCGTGCAGCCCTTGCAGCCGAGCTCGTAGGCTTGGAGATAGACGTCCTTGAACTGCTCGAACGGGAAATCGGCCGGCACGTTGATGGTCTTGGAGATCGAGCTGTCGACGTATTTCTGCGCCGCCGCCTGCATCACGACATGATCGCTGGGCGCGAGCGACTGGGCATCGACGAAATAATCGGGCAACGGCGCCGCCGTCGCCCATGAGGCGGCGGAAGAGGCGGTAGGCGTGGTCGCTCACCTCCTCCTCGCGATGGCTGCCGTCGGGCATCAGCACGGTGCGGGTGTAGCGGAAGCTGAACACCGGCTCGATGCCGGAGGAGACATTGTCGGCGAGGATCGAGATCGTGCCGGTCGGCGCGATCGAGGTGACGAGCGCGTTGCGCACGCCATGGCGCGCGATCGCCGCGCGCACATCCGGCTCGAACGACGCGATGGTCTCGCCGGCAAGGTACTTGTCCCGATCGAAGAGCGGGAACGCGCCCTTCTCGGCGGCAAGCTCGGCCGAGGCGAGATAGGCGCTGCGCTCGATCGCGCGCAGCCAGGTCTCGGTAAGCGTCACCGCCTCGGCCGAGCCGTAGCGCACGCCGCAGAAGATGAGCGCGTCGGCCAATCCGGTGACGCCCAGCCCGATGCGCCGCTTGGCCTTCGCCTCGGCTTCCTGCTGCGGCAGCGGGAAGCGCGAGATGTCGATGACGTTGTCCATCATGCGCACCGCGACCGGCACCAGACGCTGGAGCGCGTCGAGATCGAGCTTCGCCTCCGGCGTGAAGGGGTCGCTGACCAGGCTTGCGAGATTGATCGAGCCGAGGAGGCATGCGCCGTAAGGCGGCAGCGGCTGTTCGCCGCACGGGTTGGTCGCGCTCACTTCTTCGCAGTAGTGGAGATTGTTACGGCGATTGATGCGGTCGATGAAGATCACGCCCGGCTCGGCATAAGCGTAGGTCGCGCGCATGATCTTGTCCCACAGCTCGCGCGCGGGCAGGACCTTGGCGGTGGTGCCGGCGAAGGAGAGCTCCCATGGCGCGTCCTCCTTGACCGCGCGCATGAAGGCGTCGGTGACCAGCACCGACAGGTTGAACATGCGCAGCCGACCGGGCTCCTGCTTGGCCGCGATGAAGGCTTCGATGTCGGGGTGGTCGCAGCGCAGCGTCGCCATCATCGCGCCGCGGCGATAGCCGGCGCTCATGATGGTGCGGCACATCGCGTCCCACACGTCCATGAACGAGAGCGGTCCCGACGCGTCGGCGCCCACCCCCTTCACCGGCGCACCCTTTGGGCGCAGCGTGGAGAAGTCGTAGCCGATGCCACCACCCTGTTGCATGGTAAGCGCAGCCTCGCGCAGATGGGCGAAGATGCCGGACATGTCGTCCGGGATCGTGCCCATGACGAAGCAATTGAAGAGAGTGACGGCACGCCCGCTGCCGGCGCCGGCCAGGACGCGGCCCGCCGGCAGGAACCTGAAGTCGGCCAGCGCCTCGTAGAAGCGGTCCTCCCAGAGCTGGGGGTCACGCTCAAGCGCGGCCAGCGCGGTGGCCACCCGGCGCCAGCTCTCCTCGATGGTCTTGTCCACAACCGCGCCGTCGGCCCCGCGCAACCGGTACTTCATGTCCCAGATCTGTTGCGAGATCGCGGCGACGTTGGCCATGAGCGGCTTCCCTGGACGAAGCGGGCCGCGCTGCGGCCGCCGAAAAAACCTTTGTAAAACGGTAGATTAGCACTGAGCGAGGCGGGGTCAAGGGGGCTTGTTCTAGCTTTGTTTCCCACAACGACTCAACGTTAGCAATGGCCCTTAAGCCCTTGGCCCAGCGCGAAATGCCATAATTATGCCCGAATCTCAACCGGGGTGGGAAAGTGCCCTATCCACCAACTTATCCTCAGGCCGGGTGCGATCGTAACCCACCCGCTTCGGCGATGAGACGCGCGGTCGCCGCCTCCGTCGCCGCGGCAAGCTCGGCCATGACGGCGCTGCGGCTGCCGCCGGGCGCGATCGGCGGCAGGATCTCGACGATGATGCGCCCCGGCCGCTTGAGGAGCCGGCGCCGTCCCCAGAACAGTCCGGAATTGACCGCCACCGGCACCAGCGGCAGGTCGAGCTGGCGGTAGAGTGCGAAGACGCCGGGCTGATAGGAAGCCGCGGCGCCGATGGCGGCGCGGGTGCCTTCGGGGAAGATGAGGATGGGGCGCCCGGCGGCGATCGCCGGCGCTGCCGCCGCGATCATGGTCCGGAGCGCCGATGGCCGCGCGCGGCGGTCGATCGGGATCATGCCGGCCTTGAGCACGTACCAGCCATAGACGGGAATCCACCCCAGCTCGCGCTTCATCACGATAACGGGGTGCCGGAAGATGACCGGTCCGGCGAAGGTGTCCCACGCCGACTGGTGTTTCATCGCGATAATCGCCGGACCGGCCGGCAGATTGGCGCGGCCGCGGACCTCGAAGTCCAAACCGCACACCGCCTTGAGGAGGCCGAGCGTGGCGCCCGACCAGATCGTGCCATAGGCCATCGACCACCGTCCGGGCCCCAGCAATAGCGGCAGCCCGGCGATCCCCATGATCGCGGTGAGGAGATAGAACAAGACCTGAAACAGCAACGAGCGCAGCCCGATCACCCGGCGCCTCCGAGCTCGGGCGGAAGCTCGACGTGGACGACGAGCCGCGCCAGCGCCACGAGATACTTGTCATACTCGCCCAGCACCAAGCCGAGGCTCGCCGGCCGTAGCCACCAATGCGCATCGCGGCTGATCTCGGGAAAGACGGGGTGCGGCACGATCGTCATCTCCGGCATCGCGCGGGAGAATTCCAGGAGGCTCCGGGGCATGTGGTAGTTCGCCGTCACCAGCCGCAACGAGTGGTAGTCCTGCGCGTGCATCCATGCCGCGGTCTCGAGCGCATTGCCCCGCGTGCTTTCCGCCACATGGCCGAGCGCGATGCAGCAGGCGGCGCGTTCCGGCGCTTGCCGCGACACCCGCAGGAGATCGCCGACATCGACGCCGTGATAGACGCCGGAGATGAACAGCTTCTTGGCCTTGCCGGCGGCCAGGAGCGCGAGCCCGCTTTCAACGCGCAGACTCCCCCCGGTCAAGACGACGATCGCATCGGTGACGCTGTCGGGATCGGCGACCGCAGTTGGAACCGCATGCACGAACCACCCAAGCCCGCCGCACCACAGCACCACAAGCGCCGCCACGGCCGCCACCGTCAGGCGCTGCCAGCGCGTGAGACGCCATCCCCTCATGGCATGCGTGCGAGCGCGCCCAGCACCGTGAGACGCGCCGTTATCATGGCGAGAAAGGCCGCTGCCACCGGCAGCAGCGGCAGCGCGGCCCAGTCGCCGGACGACAGCCGCAAGGTCGGCAGCGGCAGCGCGCGGTCGCCGAGAACCGCGGCGGCATCGGCGGCGTGCCCGAGGCTGACCAGCGTCGCCGCCGCGAGCGCTAGCCCGATCATGCCGCCGACGAGCCCCAATCGCAGCGCATGGTGCTGAAACTGCGTCGCGATGTAGCCGTCGCGCGCGCCCATGAGGTGCAGGAGCTCGATCACGTCGCGATGGACCGACAGCCCGGTCCGGGTGGTGAAGATCACCGTCATGACGGCAGCGCCGCCGATCAGCACGACGACGGCAAGCGCGGTCGCCTCGGCCGAGCGTACCAGCGACGCGAGCCGGTCAAGCCACAGACGATGATCATCGAGGACCGCTTGCGGCGCTGCCTTGGCGAGCGCCCCGCGCAAAACCGCGAGATCGACGCCGCGCACGGTGTCGATGCGCACGTCGATGAGGCGCGGCATCGCCAGTTCCTCCGGCGGCACGGCGGTGCCGAGCCAGGGCTCGAGCAGCTTGGCGACATCCGCGCGCGCCAGCGGCCGCGCCGCGATGACGCCCGGCGTCGCCTTGAGCGTCTTCACCGCGGCAGCAAGACCGCCATCATCCGCGGCAGCGGCCGGCGGCGGTGGCAGCTCGACCGTCAGCATGCCGGAAAGGCCGCGGTCCCAGCGCGCGAGCGCATGTTCGAGCGCAAGCGCGCCGCTCAGGCGCCAATGCCGCGAGATAGACCATGAGCGCGATGAGCCAGGGCAGGAACCGCGCCGAGCCGTCGCGATCGAAGGGGATGTCGAGCCGGCGCCGCGTCACAGCCCGCTCCGTGCCGGCGGCGCAAGGACGGCAAGGCTGCCGTTATCGAGATGAAGCCGCGGATGGCCGCGCCGTGCGACCATCGCCTCGTTGTGCGTGGCGAGCACCAGGGTCGTGCCGAGTCGGTTCATCTCCTCGAAGAGGCGCAGCAGCCGCTCGGCCATGGCGTCGTCGACATTGCCGGTGGGCTCGTCGGCCAAGATCAGGCTCGGGCCGGCGATGACCGCGCGCGCGATGGCGACGCGTTGCTTCTGCCCGCCCGAGAGCGTCGCCGGCCGCGCCTCGAGCTGATCGGCCAAGCCCACCCATTCGAGAAGCTCGGTGACATGGGCATGCACGCGACCTTCGTCGGCGCCTGCCACCCGCAGCGGCAAGGCGACATTGTCGAAGGCGGAGAGATGATCGATCAGCCGGAAATCCTGGAAGACGATGCCGATCTTGCGCCGCAAGGTCGCCAGCGCATCGCGCGAGAGCTGCCCCACGTCCTGCTCGAAGAGCGACACTGTGCCGCGCGTCGGGCGCTCGGCGAGATACATCAGCCTGAGCAGCGTGGTCTTGCCGGCGCCGCTCGGCCCGGTGAGGAAATGGAACGAGCCGGGGGCGAGCTGCATCGTGATGTCGCGCAGCACCTCCGGTCCCGCGCCATAGCGCATCGCAGCGTTGTCGAAGCGCACCAACGAGCTGCTCCAGCGCCGGCTCGAACTGGGAGGCCGGCCGCGCCGACCATGGCACGGCGCAACCGCTGCCGTCCAGTCGAAGTGGGCGGCGATTTCACGGCGGTTTCCTTGCCTCGCCTCCGCGTGCGCCCTATAAGGGAATTCCCCGCTCTCCGATCAAGGGCGATGATCGTCACCTGTCCTGCCTGTTCGGTCCGGTACCTCGTCGATCCGCGCGCGCTCGGCGCGAAAGGACGTACGGTGCGATGCGCGCGCTGCGCCCACACGTGGCACCAGGAACTGCCCGCGGACGCGCAGCCGCCGGCCGAATCGCCCGCCTCGGCCGCGCCGACACAGCCGCCGCCGCAGCCTGCGCCGGTCCTCAACCCGGACGAGCGTATCCGGCTTCCCGCCGTGTCGCCGTCGCCACGCCGCCACGGCATGGCGATCGCCTGGGTGGCGATCATCGTGGCGGTGATCGCCGCCCTGGCGTGGGGTCGGTCTCCGAGCGCGACCGGGTCGGCAAGCGTCCTGCCGGGAACGGCGCGGCTTTATGCGCTCGCCGGATTGCCGGTGCGCGATACCTCGCCCGGTCTCGTCTTTCGCAACGTGACGACGAGTCGCGACATGGAGAACGGACTGCCGGCCCTGGTCATCAAGGGCGAGGTGGCGAACGTCTCGGCGGTGGCGCGCCCGGTGCCCAAGCTCGTCGCCATCCTGCGCGACCGCAACGAGCGCGAACTATCGCAGCAGAGCTTCTCGGTGCCGGCCGCGCGCCTCATGCCGGGCGAGACCACGCCGTTCCAGACCACCATTGCCCAGCCGGCCGAAGAGGCGGTAGGCGTGGTCGTGGTCTTCGCCGGCAGCGGTGGCTGAGCGGCGCCGTGGCGAAGATCCTGGTGGCCGAAGACGAGCCCTCGGTAAGCGCGTTCGTGCGCCGCGCGCTCGACCATGTCGGCCACGAGGTGACGACGGCGCCCGACGGGCTTGCCGCCGTTGCGGCGCTCGCGGCGCAGCGGTTCGATCTCTTGCTGAGCGACATCGTCATGCCCGGACTCGACGGGATCGCGCTCGCGCTCAAGGCGGGCAAGGACCACCCCGACATGAAGATCCTATTGATGAGCGGCTATGCCAGCGAGCGCCAGCGCGCCCACAATCTCGAGGCGCTCGCCCATCGCATCATCGCCAAGCCGTTCACGCTCGCCGAAATCTGCGCCGCCGTCGCCGAGACGCTGGCGGCGTGAGCCTGCGCGGCGCGGGCCGGGGTCAGAACTGCTTCAAGCAGGCGGTCGATATAGTCGCGCTCGATCTCCGGGCGGATGCGCTCGCCGGCGCGCTGACGCAGCTCCTCGAGAATTTCCTTCGCCTTGTCGAGGGCGTAGTCGTTCGGCGCCTTGCCGATACGCATGAAGCCGCCGTCGTCGAGACCGCCATTGCCGCTGTTGGGATCGAGCCGCCCGAACGGATCGCGCCGGGCCTGATCGAGCCCGTCACGGCCGGGATCGCCGCCGCTCGGAGCCATCGCCCCGCCCGATCATCTGATCCGCCATGGCGCGAGCGGCCTGCTGCAGCGCGTCGAGCGCCTCGGTCTGCGGCCCGATCGCCTGGCCGGACTGGCCTTGCTGCAGCGCCTCGGCGGCGTCGCGCATGGCGCGGTCGGCGCGCGCCATGGGCGCCGGGATGTCGCCGCCCTGCTCGCCCAGCTGCTGCATCATGTCGCCGAGCATGCGGCGCAGAGCCTCCTGCTGACGGCGCGTCCTGGGATTCGTCGCCGTCCTGTCCGCTGCCCGCGCGAGCGGCGGAAGCTGCGGTCGAGAAGCTGCTGCTGCTGCTGCATCAGCTCCTGCATCTGCCGCATCGCCTGGCTCTGGCCGCTCTCATCTGCCCGGGGCGGGCCATGCGCAGGTTCTCGAGCATCTCCTGCAGTTGCGACAGCAGGTCGCGCGCCTGCTCGCGCGAACCGGTGCGGGCGAGGTCGCGCGCCCGGTCGAGCATGCGCTGGAGATCCTGCCGCGTCAGCATGTGCGAGGGATCGACGGGCAGCATGTCCTGCGCGCTCGGCGGCTGGTTGCGAAGCTGCTGGGCCAGCGCCTGGAGATAGCGGTCGATCGCCTGCTGCAGCTGGCGCATGAGCCGGTCGATCTCGGCGTCGGGCGCGTTGCGCGCGAGCGCATCCTGCAGCGCCTGCATCGCCTGGCGCAGGTCGTGCTGGCTCGTGGTGGTACGGCCGTCGTCGATGCGCGAGCGCGGTGTCCCACAGGAGCTGCTGCACCGCCGGCACGGTGTCCTTGTCGTTGCGCTCGAGCATGAGGCGCGCCTGCGCCGTGCGCAGCGCCAGGAACACGACGATATCGCTGTCGAAGAGGCCCGGCCGGAGCGACAGGTCCGACAGCGTCTCGGCCACCGGCTGGCGGTCGTCGGGATGGCGCGTCAGCTCCTTGCGCGCCTCGATGATGGCCTTGCGCCACGGGATTGTGGAAGACGCGCTCGGGCAGGACGGTCTCGATCGTCTCGCTGGTGCCGGTCTGGCCGATCGCGTCCTTGCCTGGAGCGTGATCTCGACCGGCAATCCGGCCCAGGGATGCGGCGTCAGGTCGTGATAGCTGGCCGCCGCGGCGTCCTTCAGGTGCTGTCCCGGCAGCGGCAGGTCGAGGCTCAGCGTCTCGTGCGTGGGATCGTCCTTGCGGCGGATCATGCGCCTTGATGCTCTCGACGCCGTAATCGTCCGTTGCCTTGTATTCGAGCCGCAGCACGCCGCGGTCGGTGTGCGGACGGCGGCTTGGCGAAGGCGATCGTCGGCGGCAGGTCGGGAACCACCGTGATGGGCCAGGCGCCGAGCGTGGCGCCGTGCTGCGTCACGGCCAGATGCTTGCCCGCGGTGATGGTGGTGCTGCCCTTGAAGTTGGTAGCATCGATGCGCGCGAAGTCGATTGACTTGCCGTCGAGGACGAGCTGCGGCACCGCACTCCCGCCGTGCACCTGGGCTAGCACGGTGCTGCCGATGGGCACCGCGACCGGCTGGCTCGGCGCACTCGTGGTCAGGAATTGCGGCGGCAGGCCGGTATAATCGGGCGGCGACACCCAGAGGTCGAGGGAAACCGACGGCCCCGGCCCGCCCGGCGCGAAGCCCGGCGTCAGGCTGCGCACCAGCCGTTCCGACCAGTCGCCGCCGGCATCGATCGCGCCGATGAGGAGGACGAGGCCGAGGGCGACGCGCAGCGCATAGGGGTCGCGGCGCAGGAGCCCCGCGACCGGCGCGCCGACGCGCAGCCGCCGCACTGCCGCCGCCATGCGGGCGCGATGGGCCTGCCACAGCGCTTCCGTCGCCGGATCGTTGGCGCCGGTGGCGAGCCGGTCCTCGAGTGCCGCGAGCGGGCGATGGGCCAGGCCGCTTGCCGTCTCGATCCGCCGTCGTGCCGCATCGTGGTCGGGCAGGCGCAAGCGCCGCAGCCCGAGATAGAGCGCCGCGATCAACAGCACGCCAAGGACGGCCAACAGCAGCGCATGGAGCACCGGCGGCAGCCGCGCCGGCAAATCGAACAGCGCCAGCGCCAGGAACACACCAACGAACACCGGTGGCGGGCCACACCGCCGGCCAGACCTGCTCCCAGATGAGGGCGACCCGGGCAAGGACGAGCCGGCGGCGCATGCCGGGCTGGCGGGGAGTGGGGGGCGGGCTGTCGGCGATCGGCATGGTCGGCATCCCCGTTCAACGCCCAGCGAGCCAGGATGGCAGACGATCTTGCGCCAGCACCGACTCGTAGCTAGGCCGCTCCCGAATGACCGAAAACTCGCCCCCCCGGACGAGCACCTCGGGCACCGGCAGGCGGGTATTGTACCCTGAACTCATGACCGCGCCATAGGCTCCCGCGGACAGGAGCGCGACGAGATCGCCGGGCCCGAGCGGCGGCAGGTCGCGGGCGCGCGGCAAAGCTGTCGCCGGTCTCGCAGACCGGGCCGACCAGGTCGGCCGGCTGGGTTTGGGCGCCCGGTGCGGGCGCCACCAGGGGGACGACCTCGTGCCAGGCGCCATAAAGCGCGGGGCGGATGAGGTCGTTCATGGCCGCGTCGAGGATGATGAAGCGGCGGGTCACGCCCTCCTTGACGTGGAGCACCCGCGCCAGCAGCACCCCGGCATTGCCGACGATGGCCCGCCCGGGCTCGAAGGCCAGGCTCACGCCGAGCCCGTCGGTGAGGCGTTTGACCAGGGCGGCATAGTCCTCGAAGGCAGGCGGCGTCTCGTCGCGATAGCGGATGCCGATACCGCCGCCGAGATCGAGCCGCTCCAGCGTCAGTCCCTCGGCCCGCAGCGCCTTGTGCAGCGCTACGATCCGGCCGAAAGCCGCCGCGAAAGGCGCAAGCTCCAGGAGCTGCGAGCCGATATGGAGGGCCAGGCCCACCGGCACGATGCCGGGCAGGGCGGCGGCGCGGCGCAGCGCGTCGGGCGCATGGGCGAGATCGATGCCGAACTTGTTCTCCTTGCTGCCGGTCGCGATCTTGGCGTGGGTGGGCGCTTCGACATCGGGATTGACGCGGACGCCGACCGGTGCGGTCCGGCCCGCGGCAACGGCGATCCGGCTCACGAGCTCGAGCTCGGGCACGGATTCGACATTGATCTGGCGCACCTCGTGGGCGAGCGCGAAGGCGATCTCGGCCGCGGTCTTGCCGATCCCGGAAAAGACGATGCGGTCGCCGGGAATGCCGGCGGCGAGCGAGCGGCGGAACTCGCCCTCGGAGACCACGTCGGCCCCGGCGCCCAGCCGAGCCAGGGTGGCGATGACCGCAAGGTTGGAGTTCGCCTTGACCGAATAGCATATGACCGCCGGCCGGTCGGCGAAGGCAGCGGCAAAGCGCCGGTACTGCCGCTCGATATGCGCGGCCGAATAGCAATAGACCGGCGTGCCGACCGCGGCCGCGATGTCGGCCAGGGGCACGTTCTCGACGTGAAACGTCCCGTCGCGATAGGCGAAATCGGGCGCGCCCGGAGTGGGCTCACTCACGGGGATAGACCTGCGGATAGGTGTTGGGGACGCCGGGCGGCGGCTCGGGCGCGTTCTTCTTGCCGCACTGCGCGAGCGGCAACGCCAGGAGCACGAACACGAGCGCGGCAGCCAACCGTCGCAGGGTCCGACCGCGCGGGCTCATCGCGGCGCCGTGGCGGCAAGACGCCGGCGCGCGGCCGCGACGGCCTTGGTGACGTTCTCGGGCGCGGTGCCGCCGAAGCTGGTGCGGCTCGCCACCGACTGCTCGACGGTGAGGACCTCGTAGATCGACTTGGTGATGCGCGGATCAACGCGCTGCATCTCCTCGAGCGGCAGATCGGCGAGCGCCATATGCCGCGCCTCGGCGCGCTTGACCAGCGCGCCGGTGACGCGGTGCGCCTCGCGAAAGGGCATGCCGAGCGCGCGCGTCAGCCAGTCGGCGAGGTCGGTCGCGGTGCTGTAGCCGCTATCGGCGACGCGGCGCATCGCCGCCTCGTCGGGCTTCATATCGGCGACCATGCCGGCCATCGCGGCCAGGCAAAGCTCGAGCGTGTCGGCGGTTTCGAACACCGGCAACTTGTCCTCCTGCATGTCCTTGGCATAGGCAAGCGGCAGGCCCTTCATCACCGCGAGCAGGCCGACGAGCGTGCCGATCATGTGCCCCGCCTTTGCGCGCACCAGCTCGGCGGCGTCGGGGTTGCGCTTCTGCGGCATGATCGAGCTGCCGGTGGTGAAGGCATCGGACAGGCGCACCAGACGATAGGGCTCGCTGGTCCAGATCACGATCTCCTCGGCAAAGCGCGACAGATGCGTCGCCGCAACCGCCGCGGCGGCGAGAAATTCGAGCGCGAAGTCGCGGTCGGACACGGCGTCGAGCGAATTGGCCGCCGGCCGGTCGAAGCCCAGCGCCGTGGCGGTGGCGTCGCGGTCGATCGGAAAGGACGTGCCCGCCAGGGCTGCCGCGCCGAGCGGGCATTCGTTGAGCCGACGGCGCGCGTCGGCAAAGCGTCCGCGGTCGCGTTCGAGCATTTCTACATAGGCCATGAGATGATGCCCGAAGGTCACGGGCTGCGCGACCTGGAGATGGGTGAAGCCGGGCATCACCGTGGCGGCATACGCCTCGGCACGGTCGAGGAGCGCCGCCTGCAGCGTCGCGATCAGGCCATCGGCCCGGTCGATCGCGTCGCGCACCCACAACTTGAAGTCGGTTGCGACCTGATCGTTGCGCGAGCGTGCGGTGTGGAGCCGCCCGGCCGGAGGGCCGACCAGTTCGAAGAGCCGCGCCTCGACGTTGAGATGGATGTCCTCGTGCTCGGCGCGGAAGGGGAAGGTGCCGGCCTCGATCTCGGCGCGAATTTCCTCTAGACCCTGCGCGATCGCCGCCCCATCTTCGCGGGACAGGATGCGCTGCTCGACCAGCATCGCGCAATGCGCGAGCGAGCCAGCGATGTCCTGCGCATAGAGCCGCTTGTCGAAGTCGATCGAGGCGTTGATGCGCTGCATGACCTCGGCGGGGGCGGCGGTAAACCGCCCGGTCCAGGCAATATTGTTCGACGCCGGGCGCGTGTCGGGGCGCTTGCCGGTCATGGCCGGATCCGTCCCGCAGGAGAGCGTGGAATGGCGTTGAAGCTTGCCTTGCGCACGGTCACGGTGCTGATCGTCCTTTGTCTCGCGGTGTTGGGCGTGTTGCTATACCGGATGGCCGAGTTGCGGCGCGGCGCCGACGTGGCGGTTGCTACGGGCGATGCAGGGGCGGGCGCGGCCATCGGCAAGTTTACCGCGCTCGCCACGAAGCTGCCAGCGCCGGCGCTCAGCTTCACCACGACTTCAGGCGAAACCGTGCATCTTGCCGATTATCGCGGCCGCGTCGTGCTGGTTAATTTATGGGCGACGTGGTGCGCGCCCTGCATCCAGGAGATGCCGTCGCTGGCGCGACTTCAAGCCAAGCGCGCCGACCTCGCCATCCTCGCCATCTCCGAGGACCGGCGTGGGGCGGAGGTGGTCGAGCCGTTCCTCGCCAAGCTGCGGCTCGGCGGGCTGGCGACCTTCCTTGATCCCAAAGACGCCGCGACCAGCGCTTTCCACATCGCGGGCCTGCCGACGAGCTTCCTCATCGACCGCGACGGCCGCATCCTCGGCGCGCTCGAAGGCGGCGCGGATTGGGATGCGCCGGCGCTCGTCGCGGTCATCGACCGCTACCTGAGCCCGCCCACCAAGGCCGCGGCCAACGCCGGGTGAGGGGCTTGGCCTCAGCCCGGCCGCGCGAAGCCCTGGCGCAGGAACGCGCCGCCGCGCCGCAGCCCCTCCTCGTCGATGCCATGACCAAGTCCCGGCCTCAGCAACTGCTCCACCGCGACGCCGTTGGCGGTCAGCGTCTGGACCGCCGCGGCGAGCGCGCGCACCGGCACCACCTCGTCGGCATCGCCGTGCGCCAGGAGCACCGGCGGGCGCGAGCGGATCTCCGCCGCCAGTGTGTCCGGCCCCACCAGGACGCCGGAATAGCCGACGAGCGCCGCCGCCGCGTTGGCGCGCCTCAGCCCGACAAAAAGCGTCATCATCGTCCCTTGCGAGAACCCGACGAGCGCCAGTTGCGCATCCGTGAGGCCGCGCGCCGCCAGCGCCGCGTCGAGATAGGCGTCGAGGATAGGCGCCGTGGCGCGTACGCCGGCGAGAATGCTTTCGGGGCTGCGGTCCTGCAGGCTGAACCATTGCCGCCCGAACGGCGCCATATCGCACGGGAAAGGCCCGTGCGGCGAGACGAACTCGGCATCCGGCAGAAGCCCCGCCCAGGCGGGCGCGAGGCCGATGAGGTCGTTGCCGTCGGCCCCCACCCCGTGCAGCAGCACCACCAGTTGGCGCGGCGCGCCGCCGCTTTTGGGGGCGACGCTGGGACCGTCGAGTTTAGGCAGCGGGCTGGGCATGGATCGGGTCCTTGGTTCGGTTCGGATGAGGCTGCGATAGACGATGGCGCGCCCGCTGTCACGCGCCGCGCCGCCCGGCCATGATCGTCACCCGGTTCGCGCCGAGTCCGACCGGCCTTCTCCATCTCGGCCACGCCCATGCTGCGCTTTTCGCCTGGCGCCGGGCGCGGGAGGAAGGCGGCCGGTTCCTCTTACGCATTGAGGACATCGACGCCACCCGCTGCCGCGAGGAATTCGTCGACGGCGATCTCCGAGGATCTCGCCTGGCTCGGCCTCGAATGGGACGGCGAGGTGCGGCGTCAATCGCGCCATCTCGGGGATTATCGCGCGGCGCTCGACCGGCTCGAGGCCAGGGGGCTGGTCTATCCGTGCTTTTGCACGCGGGCTGCGATCGCGGCCGAAATTGCCCGCGCGCTCGATGCGCCGCAGGGCCCGGAGGGGCCGACTTATCCCGGCACCTGCCGGTCCCTGGCACCATCGGAGCGGGCGCGGCGCGCGGCGGCGGGCGAGCCTTTCGCGCTGCGCCTTGATGTCGCAGCGGCGCTGGCCGCGACCGGGCCGCTTTCCTGGCATGACGAGCGGCGGGCATCGTCGCGGCCGATCCGCTGGCGCACGGCGATGTCGTGTTGGCGCGGAAGGATGCGCCGACGAGCTATCATCTCGCCGTCACCGTCGATGATGCACTGCAAGGCGTGACGCTGGTGACGCGTGGCGACGATCTGCGCGCGGCGACGGATATTCATCGCCTGCTGCAGGCGCTGCTTGGCCTGCCCACGCCCGATTATTGCCATCATCGGCTGCTCACGGGTGCCGATGGGCGCCGCTATGCCAAGCGCGACCGGGCGCTCAGCCTGCGCGCGCTGCGGGAAGCGGGGCGGACGCCGGCACAGGTGCGGGCGATGGCTGCAAGCGCTGCGCCATAAGCGGCGGAAAACGGCCCGGTACATGTCAGAGGATTAATGCCGCACGCAACGACTTGCGTGATATTGAGCCGTGGCGCAACTTGGAGAATGCAAGGACGTGCGTGCGGTACGGCTCATGATCGGTGCCGCGGCGGCGGCGGCGATGGCGCCGCTGGTGGCGTGCTCTTCCAATATTCCGGTCGAAACGCCCGAGCACAACAGGCAGACCGAGCTTCGCCGCGAGCAGGACTGCCGCGATACCGCGTGGAAGGCCGCCCATCTCGGCCTCTGGTATAATGTGTGCCGCCCCGATCAGGCGGAATGAGCGCTACGCCAGCGGCCGGTGCAGGCCGGTGACGAGCTCGAGATAGTCCGGTTCCGCCGGCGTGACGAGACCGTGGCGCAGCGCGAAATCGATGATCACGAGATTGACGTTGAACTTGAAGTCGTCGCCCGCGCGCACGCGCTCGACCACTTGGGCGGCATCCATGAGCGTGAAGGCGACGAGCTCGCCGTCGGTGTTGCGCGGCACGAATTCGGACGGCATCTCGAGGTCGTAGACGAAAAGCACGTCGTTGCGCACGCCGAGCGGCGTCTCCATGCGATAGGAGACCGCGCCCGCCGGCACGGCGCGGGCGATGAGCGCAGGCGGGATGCCCGCTTCCTCCGCGGCCTCCTTGACCAGCGTCGCGACGAGCCCGTGCTCCCACGAGATGCCGCCGGCGACGAGATTGTCGAGCTTGTCGGGCGCCACCTTCTTGTCGGGCGCGCGCCGCCCGATCCACAGCCGCAGTCTTCCCGCCGTCGCGGCAATAGCCATTGAGATGCACGCCGTAGGCGCGCGTGCCGAAGAACGGCACGGCGCCGCGATCGAGGCGGAAATGCGTGCCGGCGCGCCCCAGCGCGGCGCCACCGCGAAGAACTCGTTGCGCCATTGCGGCACGATGCCCGCCTGCACCAGCCGCTCGACCACGCCGTCGACCGCGTCGCTGACGGCCTCGAAGCCGCCGCCGGCAGTCAGCGTCACCCGTCCGGCGCCGATACGGAAGATGATCGCTGTGCGCCGCAAGGTCTCGGCATTGTCGCGCCGCAACAGCCCGATCCGCTGCCCTCGTGCTCCAGCGGCAGGAAGCGCTCGGCGGCGAATTCATTGCATTGGCGGATGTGACGCATGAGGCTCATGCCGCGGTTCCCTAAAGCAGGTTTCGGCTGGATCGGCTCTACCCCGCGCGTTCGGGCACGCGTCAATCGGCGCCTGGAGCGAGAGACGGCGCGCAACCGTTTGTCACAGGAGGAGAGCCTCGCAACTGTTTGTCACAGGAGGAGGCGATGAAACTGCAAACGCAAGCGCTCCTGCTGCTGGTCGCGGCGTCCTTGGCAGGTTGTGCCTTCGGCGCGCGGGAGGTGGAATTCCCACCCGAACGCGGCTATAGCGCCGACATCGCGGCATCGCTCAACCATGGTCCGACCGCGGCGGGCCTGGCATCGTCGGCAGCCAGGAGCCGCTCGGCGCGCTTCCCGTGGCAGATCGGCGAGCACGACGCGAACTGACGCTTTCGGCCTCACGTCGGCTCGAGTTCGGTATCCCAGTACAGGAAGTCGCGCCAGCTCTGATGCAGGAAGTTGGGCGGAAAGGCGCGGCCGTTCTCGCGCAGGAGATGCGTCGTCGGCTGGCGCGGCAGGTGGCGCGGATACATGCCGCTTTCGGCCGGCAGCCGGTTGCCCTTGAGGAGATTGCAGCCCGAGCAGGCGGTGACGACGTTCTCCCACGTCGTGCGCCCGCCGCGCGAGCGCGGCACCACATGATCGAAGGTCAGATCGTGCGAGGGAAAGCCGCCGCCGCAATATTGGCAGATGAAACGGTCGCGCAGGAACACGTTGAAGCGCGTGAAGGCCGGCCGGCGCGCGGCGGAGATATATTCCTTGAGCGAGATGACGCTGGGGAGCCGCATCACCAAGGACGGGCTGCGCACGACATGGTCATATTCGGAGACGATGTTCACCCGGTCGAGGCACACCGCCTTGACCGTCTCCTGCCAGGACCACAGCGACAGCGGATAATAGCTCAGCGGCCGGAAATCGGCGTTGAGCACCAGGGCCGGGCAGCTATCGAGGGCCACGGACAACCACCAACCTCGTCATTGGCACCATACCCAACCCGCCCCTCCTAGCACGCTAAGACAGCAATGCCAAGGGCTTGCCCGCCGCTTCAGCGCGTCGGCACCGGCTTGTCGCCGCGATAGTCGTAGAAACCGCGGCCGGCCTTGCGGCCGAGCCAGCCGGCCTCGACATATTTGACCAGCAGCGGGCAGGGCCGGTACTTCGAATCCGCCAGCCCCTCGTGCAGCACCTGCATCACCGCAAGGCAGGTGTCGAGGCCGATGAAGTCGGCGAGCTCCAGCGGCCCCATCGGATGGTTGGCGCCGAGCCGCATCGCGGCATCGATCGCCTCGACCGAGCCGACGCCCTCATAGAGCGTATAGACCGCCTCGTTGATCATCGGCAGCAGGATGCGGTTGACGATGAAGGCGGGAAAATCCTCGGCCGCGACCGGCGTCTTGCCGAGCTTCACGGCGAGGTCGCTGATCGCGCTGAAGGTCGGCTCGTCGGTGGCGATGCCGCGGATGAGCTCGACGAGCTGCATCACCGGCACCGGATTCATGAAATGCATGCCGATGAAGCGTTCGGGCCGGTCGGTCGCGGCGGCCAGCCGCGTGATCGAGATCGACGACGTGTTGGACGCGACGATCGCCGACCGCTTCAGATGCGGCACGAGCTGCTTGTAGATCTCGCGCTTCACCTCCTCGCGCTCGGTCGCGGCCTCGATCACGACGTCGCAATCGCTGAACCACTCGATAGCTCGTGCCGGTGGCGATGCGCTTGAGCGCGGCCACCTTGTCTTCCTCCTTGGTCTTGCCGCGCGCGACCTGGCGGGTGAGATTGCGGTCGATGAGCGCCACCGCGCGCTCGAGCGCCTTGGGATCGACGTCGGTGAGCCGCACCTCATAGCCCGCGAGCGCCGCGACATGGGCGATGCCGCTGCCCATCTGGCCCGCGCCGATGATGCCGATGGTCTTGATTTCGTCGCTTGGCTCATCGCGCTCATCGCACGCTCCGTCTCGGGTGATGTCTTCAGCGCTTGGCGCGCGCTTGGCGAGCTCGGCATCGAGCGCCGGCACGATCTGGAAGAGGTCGCCGACGAGGCCGTAATCGGCGATCTGGAAGATCGGCGCTTCCTCGTCCTTGTTGATGGCGACGATGACCTTCGAATCCTTCATGCCCGGCGAGATGCTGGATCGCGCCGGAGATGCCGACGGCGATGTAGAGTTCGGGCGCGACGATCTTGCCGGTCTGGCCGACCTGGTAGTCGTTGGGCACGAAGCCGGCATCGACCGCCGCGCGCGAGGCGCCGACGGCCGCGCCGAGCCTGTCGGCGACGCTCTCCAGGAGCTTGAAATTGTCGCCCGACTGCATGCCGCGCCCGCCCGAGATGATGATGCGGGCGCTCGTCAGTTCCGGCCGCTCGGAGCGGGCGAGCTCGGCGCCGCGAAGCGCGACAAGCCCGGCAGAGCCGGGCGCGGCGATCGTCTCGATGGCGGCGCTGCCGCCGCTCGCCTCGGCCGCGCGGAAGGCGGTGCCGCGCACGGTGATGACCTTTATCGGGTCGCGCGACTGCACGGTGGCGAGCGCATTGCCGGCATAGATCGGCCGCACGAACGTGTCGGGCGAGACGACCGCCGGCGATGTCCGAGATCTGCGCCACGTCGAGGAGCGCCGCCACGCGCGGCATCAGGTTCTTGCCGAAGGTCGTCGCCGGCGCGAGCAGATGGCTGTAGCCCTTGGCGAGCGGCAGCACCAGCGCCGCCAGGTCCTCGGCCACGGGATGGGCGTAGTGCGGCATCGCTCGGCGAGCAAGCACCTTGGCGATGCCGGCGACCTTGGCGCCCGCTTCGGCGACGGCGCGGCAGTCATGCCCGGCGACCAGAAGGTGGATCTCGCCGCCGATGGCGGCGGCGGCGGCGACGGTGTTGAGCGTCGCGCTTTTGAGCGCGGTGTTGTCGTGCTCGGCGATGACCAGCACGGCATCAGATGACCCGCGCCTCGTTCATGAGCTTGTCGACCAGCTCCTCGACCGAGCCGACCTTGCGCCCGCCCTGGCGCCGCGGCGGCTCCTCGACCTTGAGCGTGACGAGGCGCGGCGTCACGTCGACGCCCAGCGCTTCGGGCGTAACCTGCTCGATCGGCTTCTTCTTGCGCCTTCATGATGTTGGGCAGCGAGGCATAGCGCGGCTCGTTGAGGCGCAGATCGGTGGTGACCACGGCCGGGAGCTTGATCTCGATCGTCTCGAGCCCGCCATCGACCTCGCGCGTCACGCTGGCGCTGCCGTCGTCGATCACGAGCTTCGAAGCGAAGGTCGCCTGCGGCCAGCCCAGCAGCGCCGCCAGCATCTGCCCGGTCTGGTTGCAATCGTCGTCGATCGCCTGCTTGCCGAGGATCACAAGTTCGGGTGCTTCCTTGGCGATGATCGCCTGGAGCAGCTTTGCCACGGCGAGCGGCTGCAGCTCGGCGTCGGTCAGCACGTGGATGCCGCGATCGGCGCCCATGGCGAGCGCGGTGCGGATCGTCTCCTGGCAGGGCGTAGGACCCATCGAAACCGCGATGATCTCGCTGGCGCTGCCGGCTTCTCCTTGAGCCGCACCGCCTCTTCGACGGCGATCTCGTCGAAGGGGTTCATCGACATCTTGACGTTGGCGGTCTCGACGCCGGTCCGGTCCGCCTTGACGCGGATCTTGACGTTGAAGTCGATCACCCGCTTGACGGCGACGAGCACTTTCATAGTCAGCCTTGCCCGGGCGCGCCATGGTGCGGCGCGGCAGTCGGATTGTGCACGTGCACAATCCGAAGGCAAGCACTTCATAGGATTTGATGTCACGAACGAAATCGCTCCCGGCTGCCACAGCACGTCGCGGGCGCCGCGGTCGTTGACATGCCGGCCCATCACGAAGAGATGGTCGGACAGCCGGTTCAGATATTTGAGCGCCTCGGGATTGACCGGCTCGGCGGCGGCGAGCGCGGCCGACAATACGCTCGGCCCGGCGCACGATGGTGCGGGCGAGATGGAGATAGGCCGCGGCCGGCGTGCCGCCCGGCAGGACGAAGGACTCGAGCGGCGCGAGTTCGGCATTGATGGCGTCGATCTCGTGCTCGAGCCGCGTCGACCTGGCCGGCGATGATGCGCAGCGCGCCTTCCGCCTTGCGCCCGGTCTCGGGCGTCGCCAGATCGGCGCCGAGATCGAAGAGATCGTTCTGGATGCGCGCCAGCATCGCATCCGCCTCGCCCGTCGTGTGCAGGCGCGCCAGGCCGATGCGCAGCGTTGGCCTCGTCGACCGTGCCGTAGGCCTCGACCCGCAAGCGACTGCTTCGGCACCCGGCTGCCGTCGATGAGCGAGGTCTCGCCGCCGTCGCCGCCGCGGGTGTAGATGCGCGTGAGCTGGACCATCAATGCCGCCGGAAGAACATCATGAAGATCGCGAAGAGCAAGCAGCGCCAGCGCCTTGCAGCAGGACGCGCAACTGCATGAGCTTGTTCGAGCGCCGCGGATCGCTGCCGCGCGCCATCGAGATGACGCCGAGCGCCAGCGCGCCCAAGCGCCGCCAGCATGGCGATAACCACGAGGATCGGGAGGATGATTTCCATCGCCTTCTATAAGGCGCCGACCGCGGCATTCACAGGGCCGCGGCCAGGCCCTGCCGCGTCGCGCCGCTCTATTGACGCCGCGGGCGGCGGGGCGAGGATCGCGCCAGGCGATTGCGGCCGAATCCAAGGAGTGCGCCATGGAAGCCAAGCTCGACCGCGCCGCGCGAGGATCTCGGCAATATCGTCAAGCTCGAGCACGTCAACGTCACGATCCCCGACCAGCGGCTCGCGACGCTGTTCTATGTCGCCGGGCTCGGGCTGACGCGCGATCCCTACATCATGGTCAGCACCAACAACATGTGGATCAATGTCGGGCGCAGCCAGTTCCACCTGCCGACCGGCAAGCCGCAGACGTTGCGCGGCTGCACCGGCATCGTCGTGCCGGACCGCGACGGCGCTGATGGAGCGGCTGGAGCGCGTGAAGAAGCCGCTCGACGGCACCGAGCTTCGCGTACCGCGAGGGCAATTCCTTCGTCGAGACCACGCTCGCCCTGGGGCGACCGCATCCGCTGCCACTTCCCCGATCCCGACGCGCTTCGGGCGCATCCGGCTCGGCATGCCCTATGTCGAGTTCGACGTGCCGCGCGGCACGGCCGAGGGCATCGCGCGCTTCTATCGCGAGATCATGGACGCGCCCGGCCGAGGTCGAGGATGACGGCGCCGGCCGGCTCGCCCGGGTCGCGGTCGGCGCCGACCAGGACCTGCTCTTCCGCGAGACCGACCGGCCGATCCCGCCCTATGACGGCCATCACATCCAGATCTACATCACCGACTTCTCCGGGCCCTACAAGAAGCTCGGCGCGCTCGACCTCATCAGCATGGAAAACGGCACGAGCACGAGTACCGCTTCATCGACATCGTCGATCTCGACACGCGCAAGGTGCTGTTCCAGATCGAGCACGAGGTGCGCTCGAGCCGTCACCCGCTCTACGGCCGCCCGCTCGTCAACCGCAACCCGGCCCAGACCAACATGGGCTACATGCCGGGCCACGACGGCCGCC
The DNA here is from genome assembly GCA_963832575.1 of uncultured Alphaproteobacteria bacterium. Lineage (GTDB taxonomy): Bacteria > Pseudomonadota > Alphaproteobacteria > ATCC43930 > CGMCC-115725 > DATJLY01. The sequence goes on along the minus strand of CAWHUT010000002.1, from coordinate 278,224 downwards.
GAGTGGTTCCTGGCCTGAGCCGAGCGCAGTCCGCGAAGAGCGAGGCGACGTCGGTTCGCCGGCAGCGAGCAGCGCGCGCGCAGTCCGCCCTGCGGCGAGGTCTCGAGCGTCAAGCTGCCGCCGTGGCTCAGCATGATGTCGCGCGCGATGGTGAGGCCGAGCCCGATGCCGCCGGTCGAGGCGTTGCGCGAATTCGTCCAGGCGGAAGAAGGGCTGGAACACCGCCTCGCGCATCGACGCTTCGGGAATGCCGGGGCCGTCGTCGTCGACGATGATGTCGATGGTGCGCCCGGCGCATCACCGTCACCCAGACATGCGGCCCGTGGCGGGCGGCGTTGGCGACGAGATTGGTGACGCAGCGGCGCAGCGCGTCCGGCCGCACCGGGACCGCGAGCGCTTCGGGGCCGGCCAGCGCGATCTTGATCGCCCTCGCGCCGCGCCGTCGCGACGACGTCGCCCAGGAGCTTCATCAGGTCGGTGATTTGCGCCTGCTCGTCGCCCTCGCCGCGCGCGAAGCTCGAGATAGGCCTCGACCATCTTCAGCATCTCGGCCACGTCGGATTTGAGGCCGGCGCACGTCCTCGCTCGTCGCCCATGCAGCTCGAGCTCGAGCCGCATGCGCGTCAATGGTGTGCGCAGGTCGTGGGAAATGCCCGCCAGCATTTCGGTGCGCTGTGCGATCTGGCGCTGGATGCGCAGGCGCATGCTGAGGAAGGCGGCCGCCGCCTGGCGCACCTCGGTCGCACCCTGCGGGCGGAAGGAGGGCACGTCGAGGCCGCGGCCGAATGCGTCGGCGGCGATGGCCAGCCGGCGCAGCGAGCGCACCTGATTGCGCAGGAACAGCATGGCGATGGCGAGCGTGATCAGCGCCGTCCCCACCATCCAGCTCAGCACCACGAAGACCATCGAGGTGTAGAGCCGGTCGCGCGGCACCGCGATCTCGCAGCACGTCGCCGTCATCGGCGATACGGACGAGAAGGGAGCGCGGCCAGGTCGCTGCCGTCGATGATAAAGGGGCCGAGATTGCGCTCGGTCAAGGCTGCGGCGAGGAAGCGCTGGATGCGGTCGCGCGGCGGCGCACCGGCGCCGGGCGGCTTGGTGCCCGGCGGCATGAGCTCGGTCTTGAAGCCGGTGGCGCCGTCGACCAGCGCGAAGAAGCGCTGCTGGTCATTCTCGGCGAATTGGTGCCGGCCTTCGACGATGAGCGCGATGTCGCTCGTCGCCGCGGCGGCGAGCCGGCGCATGATGGTGATCCAGAACCGGTCGTAGAACACCCAGGTGCCGACGATCTGGCTGAGGATCAGCGGCGCCGCCAGTAGCAGCACCGAGCGGCCGAAGAGCCCGCGCGGCAGCAGTCCCTTGAGCGCGCGACGACCATGTCCGCGGCTGGCGCGCCAGTCCGCTCCGCGCGGGGCTGTCGATCGTCGACGTCATCGCACGCCTCGCGTGTGGCTTTCGCACTGGTGAGAGTACGACGAAAGCGCGGGCAGGCGCTACCCGGCCGCGCGCGGCGTCCCCCCGACTGCGGCGCGCGCAGCGAGCAGGGCCAGGAAGGGAATGAACCACAGATAATAATTGTGGTGCATGTCCGGCCCTACGGCGAAGACCAGGAGGATCGCCAGCGCGGCCGCCGCCACGCGCCCGTCGAGCGTCGGCGGATGCCGCCAGACCCACCCGTAAAGCCCGGCGAGCGCCGCCGCCGCGACCCCCCGCGCGAGGGCGACGGCCGCGACCGGCAGGCCCAAGAGCCAACTGGTATCGTCGATCGGCCGCAGCGCGTTGAACAGCAGGATGTTATCGGCAAAGGCGCCGGGCGCGGCGGCGGCGAACGGCACGATCGGCACGAGCCCCACGAGCACGCCCGCGATAAAGCGCCGGTGCCCGCCGCGCACCGGCAGGAGGCAGGGCAGCACCGCCAGGCCCGGCATCAGCTTCGCCGCGATCGCAAGACCGACGAAACACCCCGCCCATCCCGGCCGCCGCTCGAGGACGAGGAGCGCCAGCAGCAGCGGCAAAACGGCGGCGAGGTCGTTGATGCCGCGAGTGAAAAGCTGATGCGCGGCAAACGGCAGGCTGAGGTAGAACGCCGCTGCTGCCAGCCCGGCGATCGACCCGCCAGTGCGCGCGGCGAGCGCGCGCAGGCTCGCCGCGGTCGCGCCCTGAAGCACGATGTTGGTGACGACCGCGCCGCGGATGCCGAGCGCGAGACACAGCGGCGCATAGACGATGAGCATGACCGGCAGGTACTTGTAGCCGTGAAACGCCGCCGCGGTGCCGGCCATGCCGCCCGCCAGCGGGTCGATCGCCAGCGCGTAGGGGTTGCCGCCCTGCGCCACCGCGGTTACGGCCGCGAGCGTCGTCGTGGCGATGTCGATGACCTTGGGCTTTATCGTGCGAACAATCGCGAAGCCGAGTTGCGCCGCAGCAAATACGACGATGGAAGCCGTCAGCACCGAGGCTGTCGCCGCTCGCGGTGCGACGCGCGGCTTGCGACCCGCCGCGAGCAGCAACGGCACCATCCCCATCAGCACCAGGGTGCCGGCAAGGGTGAGAAAGCCGTGCCCGCGCGGCACCTCCTGGAGGACCAGCACGGCGAGCGACAGCAGGACTTCGGCGACCAGAAGGTGCGGCATTGCCGGCGCATGGTAGCGGAGAACGCCGGCGCATGCCGTCTGCGCGCAGCATCGCTTGACGCTTTCGGCCGCACCGACTAGTACCGGCCGGCGCTGAAGCGGGGGCGTTGCGGTCCGGTCAGAATGGATTTGCTCATCCCCACGTGGCTCGATCTCGCCGGCTGGGCGGGCGTGCTGGCGGCGGCAGCGGCGCTCATGGGATGGGGGCGGCTGGTGACGGCCGGGCGGGCGGCGCCCGAGACGGCGCTCGTCGCCGGCTGGGGCGGCGCGGCGCTGGTGCTGACGCTGTGGGGCGTCGCGACACCGGCCTCGCTGCGCATTCCCGGCGTGGTCATCATGGCCGCGGGAATTCGGGGTCCTGTTCGCGCCGCGCTGGCGCCTGTCGCGCGCCCACTGGCGCAGCCTCGCGCGCATCGCCGTCGTGGCCCTGCCGCTCATCGCGGTGATGGCGAGCGCGCGTCCGAGCGAGCCCGACACCTTCCTCAATCTTCTGCCGAACGCCGCCTATCTCTACGACCACGCGTCCTTCCCGGCCGACGGCAGGCCGCCTGCGCATTCCTATCTGCCGGCGGCGCCCTACAACCTCCAGCTTGCGGCGTTCCTGGCATCGCTCGTGACGCCGGATTTCCCGGCGAATGCGCTCATCGTCTTCAACATCGTGCTGCAGCTTGGCATGGGGCTGCTGCTGGCGCGGCTGGTGGCCGGATCGGAAGACGGGGATGCCGCGCCGTCCTGGGGCGCGACGGCGCTTGGCCTCCTGCTGGCGACCGCGCTCAATCCGGGCTTCGTGCCGCGCTTTCACCTGTCGGGCTATAGCGAACCTTCCGTCACCGTCACCCTCGCCTTCGCGGGCTGGTCGGCGGCGCAGGCGCTGGATCGCAGGGCGGCGGGCCGGTCCGCCGGGACCGCCCTCACGGTGCTTGCCCTGGCGCTCGCGGCGCTCGTCAATATCAAGCAGGACAGCGTCGCCCTCGTCGCAGCCCTCGGCATCACCGTGGCCGTGCTGGCGCGCGCCGGTCCTAAGCCGTGGCGGACGCTCGCTGCGCTGATGCTCGCCGCGCTGCCGTCGGTGGTGGTCTATCTCGCGTGGCGCTGGTTCGTGCTGACCCACGTCACCGCGGGCGAGCTTGCGCCGCAGCCGCTCTCGGCGTGGCAGCCGAGTGCGCTCCCGCTCATCCTCTGGCACATACTGGGGATCATCGGCCAGAAGATCTTCTTCTATCTCGTGCTGGCGGCGACGCTGGCGGTGGGGGTGTGGCGGCTGCGGCGGCGGGGGATCGATCTTGCGAGCCGCGCGGCGGCGCTCCTGGGGGGATGCTATGTCCTTTACAGCGCCGCGCTCGTCTTCGCCTATGTCGCGCTGTTCCCGACCGCGATGGGGAGCGATGCGCACTCCTATTTCCGCTACAGCACCCATCTCGCGCTGCTCATGATGGTGGCGATCGTGCTGCTTGGCGCGGGAGGAGGCGCGCGAGCGCGCGTGGCACGGGAACGCGCGCATCGCCCGCGGCGTGCCGGCAGCGCTCGTCGCCGTCATGCTGGCGTGTCCGCTCGTGTTCCTGCCGTTCCTGCGCTTCGATCTGGAGCCGCCGGCACTCAGAGCCTGGCGGCTGGCGCGCGCGGCGGCGCCGTTCCTCGACGATCATGCGCGTGTGGCGCTGCTGCTGCCGGGTGACAACGGCAGTCTCGCGCCGATGCTCGAGACGGTGCTGCGGGCGGTGCCCCCGCGCCACCCCGATCTCGACCTCGCGGTAGTGTCAAACCTCGCCCCCGACACGCTCGCGACGCTCGCCGCTCAAGGCTACCGCCTCGCGCTTCTGTCCTGCGCGCCTGCCGGTTTCACCGTTGCGCAGGCGGGGAGCGCGGCGCTGCTGGCGCGCGATGACACTGGCTGGCACGCGGCGCAGGTGTGGCACTATCCGCCGCCGCGCCCGGGCGCGCACTGGTCGCACACCATCGCGACGGCGCCGCTCTGTCTGGGTTAGCGCAGAAGCGACGCAACCTCCCTTCGGCGGCTACGCTTCACCTCAGCGCGGAGGGCACGGAGGCTGCGCGGAGGACGCGGTAAATTGTTTTGAAGTGGGGTTGAGCCTTTTTCCGCGACCCCTGCGCGGCCTCCGCGACCACCGCGCTGGTCTTTGTGCATAACCGGATGGAGGTTGCTTCGCTTCGCTCGCAACGACAGCGAGGAGATGATCGCGCCTTGGCTAAAGCGTCCAGGATGGCGGCAGGAGGCCGCTCGCGCGGCCGCGGCCGACATAGTATTTCCACAATTTCGCGACGTGGCGCGGACGATCGAAATCGTCGCTGAAGGCGGCGATCTCCGCCGCGCTCAGGGGCACGACCGGGCCCAGCGATGCGGCGCGGTACATGGCCTCGGCATTCTCGACGAAATGCACACAGTCGATGAGGAGCGCCGGCACGGTCTCGGCCGCGACGACCTGGCCATGGGCGCGGATCAGCAGCCCATGATGGGCCCCAAGCGAGGCGGCGACGGCGCGGCCATGCGCGGGGCTCGAGACGTGGCTGGGATCGGGGTGGACGGGGATGCCGCTCGCCCAGCGCACGGCATGGTTTTTGATCGGCGTCAGTTTCACGCCCTCGACCAGCGTGAAGACGGTGGCGATATCGTGATGGAAATGCGCGACCGCCTGCACGTCGGCGCGGGCGCGCAGGACCTCGCAATGCAAAAAGACTTCCGACGGCGGCTTGAGGCCGGCGGGGCCGGAGAGCGTGCGGCCCGCGAAATCGCAGATCAGGAGATCGTCCGGCCCGAGCGCGGCACGGCTCTGGTCGAAGGACTGGATGAGGAAGGCCTCGCGCCCGGCCAGGCGCGCGCTCACATGCCCGCTATAACCGAGAATGCCGAGGTCGTTGAGGAGCAGCGTGCAGGCTGCGACTTCCTCGCGCAGAGTTCGTTCCACATCCATGCCCGCCTTCTGGCACGGCGCGTTCGCGCGGTCAATCGTCGGCGGCGCCGGGCACGAGGCGGGGCTGTGGCACGCCCGCCGGCCGGGTCGGGCTCAGATACGCCGGCATGCGCCAGGTGATGAAGACGATCGCCATGGCAAAGACGCCGATGATGAGATAGGCGTCGTGCATCGCCGCGGCGAACGCCGCGGTGAGCCGCGCAACCGTCTCGGCGCCGAGGCTCGCGCGCAAGCTCGGCTGCAGCAGCCGGTCGACCGCATCGCCCGCGTCGGGAACCCGGTGCGCGATGCCCTGGGTGAGGACGGCGCCGAAGAGGGCCGCGCCCAGCGCCTGGCCGATGGTGCGCATGAACAGGTTGCCGGCCGTTGCCGCCCCACGCTCGCCCCAGCCGACGGCAGTTTGCACCGAGACGATGAAGGTGGTGTTGCAGAATCCCATGCCCAGCCCCAGCGTCGCCGCGCCCAAGGTCGCCCACAGCGGCCCGCTCGCGGGCTCGAGCGAGAGCAGCAATGCGGTGCCGATGATGAGGATCGCGCCGCCGACCAGCCCGGCCGTGCGATAGGAGCTGCGGATCATCAGCCGGCCGCTGGTGATGGTGCCGAGCGTCCACACGACCGAGGACGCGCCCACGACAAAGCCGGCAATGGCGGGGCTGCGCCCCATCGCGCCCTGCACATAGGCCGGCAGATAGCCGGCGTTGCACATCATCATGATGCCGATGGTGAGCGAGCCGAAATTGCCGATGGCGATGATCCGGTTGCGCCACATCTTGAACGGCACGATCGGTTCGGCGACGCGCAGCTCGTGCAGGATGAGCGCGGTGAGCGCCAGCGTTCCCACGACGAGCAGCGTTGCGACCACGCGCCCGCTCAGGTTCTCGAACTGGATCGCCACCGTCATCAGCGCACCGACGCCGATCATCAGCAGGACCGCGCCGATCACATCGACGCGGCGCCGCGTCGGCTCCAGATGCTCCTCGAGCAGCAGCTCCAGCATGAGTATGGCAAGAATGCCGATCGGCAGATTGATCCAGAACACGAGCGACCAGTGGAGCCGCACGACGATGAAGGCCCCGAGCGCCGGTCCGGCGATCGCCGATACGCCGAACACCGAGGACAGCCATCCCTGCATCCGCGCCCGGTCGGCGGCGCTGTAGAGATCGCCGATGACGATCCAGGCAATGGGCTGGATCGCGCCCGCGCCCAGGCCCTGGACGGCGCGAAAGACGATGAGCGGCTTCATGCCCCAGGCGAAGCCGCAGGCGGTGGACCCCACGAGGAACAGCGTCGCGCCGACGAAGAACACGCGCTTGCGGCCATAGATGTCGGCGAGCCGGCCATAGACCGGCGTGCTGACCGCTTGGGCCAGGAGATAGGCGGCGAAGACCCAGCTGAAGAGATCGAACCCGCCGAGGTCGCCGACGATGGTGGGGATGGCGGTGCCGACAACGGTCGCTTCGACCGCGGCCATGAACTGCGCCAGCATGCAGGCCGCGGTAACAAGGCGACGCTTGGCCAGTTTGTCCGGCGGGAGCGGCGGATCGGGGGAAGTTTCCACCTGCCGCACAATAGGCGAGGGCAAGCGCAGCTACAAGGCGGCGGACCTTGCATCGACGTCGCGCCAGGCCGACAGGAACACGACCTTCTGCGCTTCGATCTGACGCCGAGACGCCAGCAGTTGGCGCAGAATGGTGCGGCGGCCGCGCAGCGCGTCGAGGGCGACGCGCTGGGTCGGGCTGCGCATGTCCAGCCGCTCGGCGAGGCAGATGAGCCGCTCGAGGGTTTGCAGGGTTTGCTGCGCTTCATCGCTGGACATCGACATCTCTACCGTCCCGGGACACCGAGGTTAACGTCGCCGAGGGATACGCGGGCGGCGCCATCGTCGGAATGTGACGACGCTCACACATCAGGGGAGATTTTTCGCGCGCTCGGCCGGCCGGGGCAAGAGGATTTGAACGATCTCCAGAAGATCGCTTGGCCGCCACGGCTTCATCAGCGTCTTGCCATAGGGCGCGCCCGGCGCGCGGATCGAGGCGACGCGCGAAAAGCCGGTGGTGTAGACGACCGGCAGGCGCGGCTGCAATTCACGCGCATGGCGGGCCAGCGCGAAGCCGTCGAGCATGCCGGGCATGACCACGTCGGTCACCAGGAGCCCGAAGGCCAATCCCTGGCCGAGCAGCACGAGGGCGATGTCGCCATTCGCTGCGGGCTGGACGCCATAGCCGGCCTCGCGCAGCGTGGTGACGCCCAGCGCGAGGATGTCGGGTTCGTCCTCGACGAAGAGGATCTCGAAGGTGCGCATTGCGGCGCATGCTAGATGCGCACTCGCCGACCCGGCAACGGCTCTTTGTGGCGAGGACGGCGGGCGTCATTAACCATGCGCTGTTGGGCGGCCGGACACGCCGCGCGACAGGATGGTTCCCATCTCTCCGGAGATTGCCGATAATGCACTCGAAGCGCCAGCTTTCGGGCGGCCGATGCCACCAGTAGGAGACCCGGCGATGGATACCCACAACGTAAGCGGTGTGAGCGTTCGCGACGTCAGGGACGACGAATTCGACACGCGCAACCTTCTGGCGCATGCCACCGAGCAGGCCGTCAAGCGGCGCTACGAGGACTTTCCCATCGTCGATGTCGACTCGCACCATTATGAAAGCGAGTCGTTCGCGGAAATCCTAAAATATATCGACGATCCTGTGATGCGCCACAACGCGCAGTTCCAGGGCATGGGCGGTGGCAGCATCGTGGGGCCGCGCGGCGCCTACCAGGACATGGCCGGCCGCGTGACGCGGAACCGGCGCCGGCGCCTGGAGAAGACCGAGCCCGACACCAAGCGCGACATCGCGCTGACGCGGCGGTGGATGGACGCGTTCGGCGTCGATATGACCTGCCTCTTCCCGACGCCGATGCTGGCGCTGGGGCTCGCACCCAGGATCGATGTAGAGGTCGCGCTGGCACGCGCCTACAACCGCTGGCTCGTGGAGGAGATCCTGCCGCAGGAGCCGCGGATGACGTCGATGCTCTATCTCCCCTTCAACGAGCCCGACGAATGCTATCGCATGGTGCAGGATTTCGCCGGCCGGAAAGGTGTCGTCGGCTTCTGCATCACCGCGCCGCACTACAAGGGCGTCTACGACAACGCCTATGCCAAGACCTATGCGGCGCTGGAAGAGCGCGGGCTGCCGCTGTCGTTCCACAGCGCCTTCATGTGGGGCGGCGACCGCACGATGGAGCTGTGCAATCGCTTCATCGCCGTACACGCGCTGGGCTTCACCTTCTACAACATGATCCATCTCACCAACTGGATCGTGAACGGCATGCCCGAGCGCTTTCCCAAGCTGAAAGTCGTGTGGATCGAGAGCGGGCTCGCGTGGGTCCCGTTCCTGATGCAGCGCCTCGACAACGAATACATGATGCGCAGTTCCGAGGCGCCGCTCCTGAAGCGCAAGCCCAGCGACTACATGCGCGACATGTACTTCACCTCGCAGCCGATGGAGATGGTCAACAACCGCGAGGAGCTGGAGATCACCTTCAAGAAGATGAACGCCGAGACGCAGCTCCTCTATTCCTCCGACTATCCGCACTGGGACATGGATCTGCCGAGCACGATCTACGACCTGCCGTTCCTCAGCGAGGAAGGCAAGCGCAACATCCTCGGCGGCAACGCGATCCGCCTGTTCAACCTGCCGCGGATCCTGGCCGAGCCCAAGCAGCACCGCCTCGCCGCCCGCGGTTGAGGCCGATGACGCGACGGACGACCCTCACCCACCCAGCGCTGACGCGCCGGGTCCCCCTTCTCCCGCCAGGCGGGAGAGGGTGCCGAGCCGCCAGCCGAGGCGGGTGAGGGCTGTCGATCGCATCTCATGTCATCAAGGCCCGCACCTTCTTACGATTACATCATCGTCGGGGCGGGCTCGGCCGGTTGCGTGCTGGCCCACCGGCTGACCGAGGACGAGGATACCAAGGTCCTGCTTCTGGAGGCGGGCCACGCGGACCGGCATCTGTGGCTGCGCCTGCCGCTCAAGTTCCGCGACCTGAAGACGGATATGCGCTTCAACTGGGGCTATGACAGCGAGCCCGAGCCGCATCTGGGCGATCGCCGCGTCTATATCCCGCGCGGCCGCGTCGTCGGCGGTTCCTCCACCATCAACGGCATGATCTATTCGCGCGGCCATCCCAGCGACTACGACCATTGGCGGCAACTGGGCCTTGCCGGCTGGAGCCAGGCCGATGTGCTGCCGTATTTCAAGCGCGCCGAGGGCTTTGCCGGGGGCGAAGGCGACCATCATGGCGGCACCGGGCCGCTGTCGGTGGCGACCGGCGACGGGTCGAGCCACGCGCATCGCGCCTATCTGACGGCCGGGCGCAACGCCGGCTTTCCCGTCACCGAGGATTTGAACGGCGCCCTGCCCGAAGGCTTCGGGCGGTGCGACTACACGATCGGGCGTGGACGGCGCGCCAGCGCCGCCACCGCCTATCTGCGCCCGGCCCGGGCGCGGCGCAACCTCACCATCGTGACCGCCGCGCATGCCGGCCGCGTCGTCTTCGACAAGGCGCGCGCCATCGGGGTCGAGTATCGTGCCGGCGGCCGGACGATCACCGCCCATGCCGCGCGCGAGGTGTTGCTGGCGGGTGGCGCCTACAACTCGCCGCAGCTTTTGATGCTGTCGGGCATCGGCCCGGCCGATCATCTGCGCGCGCACGGCATCACGCCGATCGTCGATGCGCCGGAGGTCGGCGGCAATCTGCAGGATCACGTTCACGTCGGCGTCGCCTATGCGACCGAGCACATGAAGTCCTTCGACTCCGAACTGCGCGCCGACCGGCTGACCGTGGCCTTCTTCAACTGGCTGTTCTTCGGTCGCGGGCACCTGACGACCCTGCCGGTCGGCTGCCTCGCCTATCTGCGCACGCACCGCGGGCTCGACCGGCCCGATATCGAGCTGTTGATGAACCGGGTCGCGCCCGATGCGCATATCTGGTTTCCCGGCATCCGCAAGCCGCGCGGCGGCTTCATGGGGGCCCGGATCATCCTGCTGCATCCAGAAAGCCGCGGCCGGGTGAGCTTGCGGAAAGCCGACCCGGCGTCGAAGCCGGTGATCGCCCACAACTACCTGTCGGCCGCGCGCGACCGCGTGACCCTGCGCGACGGCATGAAGACCGCGCGGCGGATCTACGCCACGTCGCCCTTGAAGGACATGGTCGCCGACGAGATCTTTCCGGCTGCCGCGGTGCAAAGCGATGCCGAGCTCGACACCTTCATCCGCGAGACCGCCAGCACGATGTATCACCCGGTTGGCACCTGCCGGATGGGCACGGATGCGGAGGCCGTGGTGGACGGCGCGCTCCGGGTCAAGGGCGTCGCGGGCTTGCGCGTCATCGACGCCTCGGTAATGCCGACCGTGCCCGGCGGCCACACCAATGCGCCGACGATCATGATCGCAGAAAAAGCCGCCGATCTCCTGCGCGGCCGCGCGGCGCCGGCCCGGGCCGAGGTCTGAGCCGCCCCCTCCTTTTTGGCTACAGACGGGCTTGGCCTGTGGGGCCATGGACCTGGAAATGCCTTGCATCGCGCCGCTCTCGGTGTCAGTGACCACGGCGTCGGGCACGCTGGCTTATCCTGGTCTGGTAGGGACGACGACGTGGAGACCACGATGCATCTGCTTCGCCGATCAAATCTCATCGACGCCACGCCGCTTTGGATGCGGTTCAATCGAGCGCGGCATTTATTCGGGTGCGGGCTCGTCGCCGCGCTTCTCGGCGTTGCCGGTGCGGCGCCGGTCATGGCTGCATCGCTCCAGCTACCGGCGCTTGTTGAGCCCGCCAGCCAAGAGCATCACGTCGGCAAGGTGATCTTTGTCGAACTGGTGACGCCGGACCTCGCCGCCGCCAAGGGGTTCTATGCGGGAATGTTCGGCTGGACATTTCGCGATATCGAGGCCGGTGCGACCGCGTATGCCGAAGCCTCTCTCGACGGTCGTCCGATTGCCGGACTGGTGCAAAAGGCCGTGCCGGCCGGCGAGCATCGGCAGCCGGCATGGCTGAGCTTCTTCGCCGTGAGCGACGTCGACGCCGCGGAAAAGATAGCGCTCCAACATGGCGCGAAGGTGCTGTTCGAGCCGCATAGCTTCCCTGACCGTGGCCGGGAAGCCGTCTTCGCGGATCCGCAGGGAGCGGTTTTTGCGGTCCTCGCCTCCAGCAGCGGCGATCCTCCCGACTACCTGGCCGCACCCGGAGAATGGATTTGGAGCTCGCTGATCACCAGCGATCCGGACACCGATGCTGCCTTCTATCAGACACTCTTCGACTACGAAGTCTTCGAGTTGCCCGCGAGCGGCGACGCCCAACATCTCCTGCTCGCGTCCGCCAACTACGCGCGCGCGAGCGTGAATACGCTGCCCGCGAATATGCCCAAGGCTCATCCTTACTGGCTCAATTACGTCCGCGTCGACGATGCGGTCGCGGCGACGGCAAAGGTCGTGGCGCTTGGGGGCCGCGTGCTCGTCGAGCCGTGGGTCGATCGCCACGGCGGCAAAGTCGCTGTGGTCGCCGACCCGCTGGGGGCGCCGTTCGGACTGCTTGAATGGCCCGATACGGAGAGCAAGGAGGTGCCCCAGTGACAATTCTATTCTCACGCTGGTCGGCGACCGCCTTCGTGATCGGGCTGTTCGCGGTCCTGGCGTCCGGCTGCATCGTCCCTGGCGGCGGATACGGGTACGACGGTGGCGCGAGCTATGGGCTGGATTACTATGAACCCTATGGTGTCGCCTACGGTGGCTGGGGACCTGGCTACGAGGTGGCGCCGTTTCGCGGCGGTGACCATCGTGGCGTCGCGCGCGGCGGCGCGGCGCCGCATGCGTTCAGGGCCGCGCCCGCATCCCGCGCGATGCCGTCCATCCCGTCGCGTTCGCGTTCCGGTGGCGGCGGTGGACGCGGTGGCGGTGGGCGTGGTGGCGGCGGCGACGGCGGCGGCGGCCGGCGCTAACCATCCGGGACGCGCCCGCTAATCCGCCGTGACGGCCGCTCCGGCGAGAGCCACGTCCTCGTCCGTCGCGAAGCGGGCGAGATAGACCCAGCCCAGCATGAGGCAGCTCAGCAACACCACGACAAGCGGCGACGCGGCGACCACGAACAACTGCTGCAGCGGCAAATGCCGCGACAGCAGGATGCCGCCGATGACGGGGCCGGCGATCGAGCCGACCTTGGCGACCGACAGCGCCCAGCCGACGCCGTTGGCGCGGTAGGATACCGGATAGAACATGCCGGCGACGCTGTGGATGCCCGATTGCGCGCCGGCGGTGCAGCCTCCGGCGAGGAAAACCGTTGCGAGCAGGAACACCTCGCTCGCTCCGGGCAGGCCCAGCGCGGCGACGATGGGAATGCCGAGCAAGGGCATGAGGGTGATGGCGATCGCGCCGTACCTGTCGGTGAAGCGCATGATGGCGAGGCTGCCGATCAGGCCACCGATCGAGAACAGCGAACCAGCCAACGCCGCATGTCCCGGCGGCAGCCCCGCGCTTTCGAGCAGCACGGGCATCCAGCTCGACAGAAAGAACAGCGCCAGCGAATTGGCGATGTAGAGGAGCCACAGGAGCGGTGTCGCGATGGCCCGATTGCCGCTGAACAGCAAGGGAATGGTGAAGGGCTTGGGCTGGCGCTCCTCGGCCAGCACGAACTGCGTGTCCGCGTCGATGGCCAGGCTCGGCTGCATCCGCCGCGCCAAGGCGGCGAGCTCCTTGCGGTTCTTCTGCTGGACCGCCAGCAGCCGAATCGATTCGGGCAAGGCGAAGAGGCAGGCCAGTCCGGTCAGGAACGGCACGGTGCCGCCGACGAAGAACACGGCCTGCCATCCGAAGGTCGGAACTAGCCCCGCCGAGACATAGCCGCCGCCGCCCGAGCCGAGCAGGAAACCCACGAACATCACCGTCACCATCGTCGCCCGGTAGCGCCGCGGCGAATATTCGCTGATGAGCGCGATCGCGTTCGGGACCGCACCGCCGATGCCGAGGCCGGCGAAGAAGCGCAGATAGAGCAAGGCGTCGAGCGAGCGCGCGGACATCGTGGCGAAGGTCAGGGCGCCGAAGAACAGGCAGCCGATGACGATGGCGCGCTTGCGGCCGAGCCGGTCGCCGATATAGCCGAACGCCATGCTGCCGAGCATGATGCCGAACAGCCCGGCGCCGAAGACCGAGCCCATCGCGCCGCGCGCGACATGCATGTCCTTGATGACGGCGGGCGCGGCAAACGCCATCGCGGTGTAGTCGTAGCCATCGCCCAGCGAGACCAGCAGGCACCACGCCATGATGTTCCAGAAGAAGCGGCCGAGCTTCTGGTTCTCGACCAGGTCCGTGACGTTGACGACCCGCCCTTGCATCATATCCTTAGCCTCCCGGCCGCTTCTCTCAGCGCGGCAGTACGCCTCACTCCGCCGCCATTGCGGTCCGCTCGGCGGCGATCATCGCCTCGAGCATGCGCCGCGCGGCGATGCCGCCGGCGTCGTGATTCATGTCGATCCGCGGCGCGTCGGGACGTGTGTCGATATTCGCCTGCTGCGCACTGATGATGGCGAGGTCTTCCAGGAACGCGGTGTGGACGTTCTGGAAAATGAGGTCGGTCAGCCACTTCTTGTCGATGCCGAAATCATGCGCCTGGGCCCAGAAATAATGGGTCGTGTGTTCGGTCTCAGGGGTGATTGCGTTGAGATTGCGCATGGAGATGCCGCGGCTGCGGTTGCCCTCGGGCGCGCCGGTGCCGGCAATGGCGCAGCCGACATCCAGGCGCACGAAAGCGGCCGGCGTCCAGTCGATGATCTGCCAGCGGTCGACGTGCTGATCGGGCGCAAAGCCGCCGGCGCGCTGGAAGAACGGCGGCGGCGGGCTGTCCATGATCCAGCGCGTGACGCGGACGCCGCGATCGAAACGCTCGGCCTTCATCGGCGTGCGCGCGATCTTGTCGGTGCCGAGCGTGGTCGGATGGACGAAGGAAAGATGCGAGAGGTCGAGCAGATTCTCCACCAGCAGGACATAATTGCCCGGCAGTTCGAGCCGCTCGCCGGCGAAGCGCCACTGGGGATCGTCCATCCAGTGGAAATCCTCGATCGTGTCGGGATTGGCGAGCGCGGCGTCGCCCATCCAGATCCAGATCCAGTGATAGCGCTCGACCACCGGGAAGCTGCGCACCCGCGCGCCCGGCGGGATCGCGGCTTGGCCCGGGATGGCGATGCAGGCGCCGCTCGGGTCATAGGTGAAGCCGTGATAGGGGCATTCGACCGCATTGCCGACGAGACGGCCGCGCGACAGCGGCGCGTGGCGGTGGCAGCAGCGGTCCTCGAGCGCGACCGGGCGTCCGTCCTCGGTGCGGTAGAACACCACGGGCTCGCCCAGCAGCGTGCGCCGCAGCATGTTCTGCCGTGTCACCTCGTGATCCCATGCCGCGACATACCAGCCATTGCGCAGGAACATCGCATCCTCCGTCGTGACGCGTTTGCGGTTCAGTATGATTCAGTATGAAGAGCGCGGGGGTCGGGGAAAAGGGTCTAGCGTCGCGCGTGCAGGAAATCGCCGATCGCCGCGGCGGTCTCATCGGGCCGCTCGACCTGCGGGCTGTGTCCCGCGCCGGCGATGAGGCGCAGCGTGGCGTTGGCGAAGCCGTTGCGATAGGCCTCGGCGTGGGCGGGCGGCACCATGCGATCGGCCTCGCCCCACACCAGCAGCACCGGCCCCTTGAAGCGCCCGAGCCGGGCACGCAGCTTGCGATTGTAGAAATAGGGCGGGCTGAAGCCGATGCGGGAGGCAAAGCGCATCGTCTTGTAGCGGCTCAATTCGCGCACGCGGTCGAGACGGCTGTCGGGGAACATCGCCACGGCTTCGGGCGCATCGGCCTGCGCGAAGAGCAGCCGGCGCAGCCCGGCATAATTGCTGCCGTCGACCGGTTGCGTCTCCCAGAACAGATCCCCGATCGGATGATCGGCGAGGAAAAGCCCGCTCGCGCCGATGAGGGCGAGGCGGCCGACCCGTTCGGGGTGGCGCACCGCGATCTCGGCCGCGATCCAGCCGCCGACGCACGCGCCGGCGATGTCGGCCTTGTCGAGCCCCAGCGCGTCCATCGTCTCGATATAGCGGAAGGCGAGATCGTCGATGGTCTCGATGTCCTCGTCCTCCTCGGAACCGGCGCAGCACGGGATGCGCCGGCGCGATGAGCTGGAAGGAGCGGGCGAGCGCGTCGTGGAAGGGCAGGAACTCCACCGCGGCGGCATGGACATCGGCAAAGCCGTGCAGATAGAGCAGCGGCGCGCCCGTGCCGGAAGTCGGCGATCTCCGACCGTGTGGCCGGCGACCGTGATCGGTGCGGCGCTCCATCGCGCGCCTCACTCGCGCCGCGCCGGCGACCGGCGCCGGGGCGAGATCGGGATAGTCGCGCGCGAAGAGCGCGGCGGAATCGCGCCGCAAGCGCCGGCGCCACCTCGGTCGGCGAAGAGGCGCATGCTCTTGCGCGCGAGGTCGTCCCGCATGTTGCCGAAATGGAACTGGATAAGGAGATTGCCGACGCCCGCCTGCTCGATCAGCATCCACAGCCGCTCGCGCACGGTCTTGGGGCTGCCGGCGATGATCGAGCCGCCGGCCTCGAGCTCCTCCCAGCTTTCGGCATCGCCGAGCTGCTTGCCGCCGAGCGTCGCGTTCTTGAGGAAATTCTCGTAAGAACTGACCGACGTCGATGGCACGCCCGCGCCTGCGGTCAGCGGCCGGCCGACGCGGCGCAGATGCCCCTTGAGGCAGTTCTTGAGGAAGTACCACACGCCCTCGTGCGCCTCTTCGCGCGCCTGCTTCGTCGGTATCGGCGACATAGACCGAGAGCAGGATGCCCATGCGGAACGGATCGATAGGTGCCGCCATGCTGCTTGATGATGGCGGCGAAGCGCTGGGCGGCAAGGCGCGTGGCGGCGCCGTGCGTGCGCGAGGACAGGAAATAGTCGTAGCCGCGCTCGGCTACGCCGACCATCGTCTCGACCGAAAGCGCGCCGGGGATCCAGATGCGCGGATGCGGCACCTGGCGCGGCTTCGGCCACACATTGACATAGCGCAGCGGATAATGCGGTCCGTCATGGCGGAACGGGCCGTCCTCGGTCCAGGCGCGGTGGATGAGGTCGATCGCCTCCCAATAGCGCGCGCGGGCCTGCGGCTGCGGGATGTCGTAATTGAACGCCTCCGGCCCGCCGCCCACGGCGAAGCCGGCGATGAGCCGCCCGCCGCTCATCGAATCGATCATCGCGTATTCCTCCGCGACGCGCAGCGGGTTGAGATGAAGCGGCAGGAGATTGCCGAGGACGACGATCTTCGCGCGCTTGGTCTTCTGCGTCAGCGCCGCGGCGATGATGTTGGGCGAGGGCATCAGCCCGTAGATGTTCTGGTGATGCTCGTTGAGCACCAGACCGTCGAAGCCCAGCTCCTCGGCATAGACGAGCTGGTCGATATATTCCTGATAGAGCCCGCCGGTCTTGGCGCGGTCCCACAAGCGGTTTGGCACGGTGACCCAGCCGCTCTCGTACTTGGCGTCGAAATCCGGCGGCAGGTAGGGATAGGCCATGAAGTGCCAGCAGAAGAGCTCGACCGGGCGCATCGCGGACATCCTCTCTCGCAGCCTCAGCGTACCCAGTCTAACCCAGCCCGCAGGGCGCGGCGATGCTTCTGCGGGCGCGGCGCTCTTTCTCTCGACGCCGCCGGCGCATATCATGGCGCCGCCCGCGCCGCTGCCGCGCGGGGAAAGATTGAAGGGGAGCGCTGCCATGGCGATCGTCGACGCGCAGGTTCACATCTGGTCGAGCGGCACGCCCAACGGCGTGCATCGGCAGGTCTCCGCCTATACCGCGGATCAGCTCCTCGCGGACATGGACGCGGCCGGGGTCGATGCGGCCCTCATCCATCCGCCGGGCTGGGACCCCAATGCCGTCGCGGTTGCCGTCGAGGCGGCGCGCCAGCATCCCGGCCGGCTCGCGGTGCTCGGCCGCTTCGCGCTCGACGATCCCGCCAGCCGGGCGCTCATCGACGGCTGGAAAGAGCGCGCGGGGATGCTGGGCTTGCGCTTCACCTTCCTGTTGCCGCACCAGAAGGACTGGATGGTCGACGGCACGATGGATTGGCTGTGGCCGGCAGCCGAACGCGCGGGGCTTCCGGTCGGGCTGGCCGCGGCGAATTTTCTGCCGGCGATCGGCAAAGTGGCGGAGCGTCATCCGCGGCTGCGCCTCATCGTCGATCACATGGCGGCGGTGCCGGGCGCCAAGGACGCGGCCGCCTTCGCCAAGCTGCCGGAGCTCCTGGCGCTTGCCAAGCATCCCAATGTCGCGGTCAAGGCGACGGGAGCGCCGGGCACCTCGAGCGAGCCCTATCCCTATCGCAATGTCCATACCTACATCCGCCAGATCTACGACGCGTTCGGGCCGCGGCGGATGTTTTGGGGCACCGACATCACCCGCATGCCGTGCTCGTGGCGCCAATGCGTCACCATGTTCACGCAGGAGCTGCCGTTCCTCACCGCTGAGGACAAGGAGCTCGTGATGGGCCGCGCGCTCTGCGAGTGGATCGGGTGGAAGCTTCCCGCCTTCAGTTGAGATTTCGCGCCGCCCCCCGATCCTGCGGAGACACGTCATGCAATTCGATTTCGCGCGCCTTGATCCGCGCGACGGCTACAAGCTCATGGTCTCCACCGTGGCGCCGCGGCCTATCGCCTGGGTCGTGACGGAAAGCCCGGCGGGGTAGCTCAATGCCGGCCCGTTCTCGTTCTTCAACGCGTTTTCCGGCGATCCGCCGGTGGTGGGCATCGGCATCGGCAAGCGCGGATCTGTGATGAAGGACACCGCGCGCAACATCGAGGCCACGGGCCAGTTCGTGATCAATCTCGTCAGCGAAGAGATGATCCACGAGATGAACATCATCGGCATCGAGTTCGGGCCGGAGGTCAACGAGATTGCCGAAGCGAAGCTCGCCATGGCGCCGTCGGTGCGGATCAAGCCGCCGCGCATCGCGGCAAGCCCGGTCGCGCTCGAATGCGAGCGCATGACCTCGATCGATATCGGGGATGCCCGCGTGATCGTGATCGGCCGCGTTCTCCTCATGCATGTGCGCGACGATTGCGTGCTCGATGCCCAGCGCTGCTACATCGATACGCCCAAGCTGCATCTGGTCGGGCGCATGCATGGCCGGGGCTGGTATGTGCGCACCACCGATCGCTTCGAGCTGCCGCGCATCGACGTGGCGGATTGGGAGGCCCGCGCCAAAGCGGCGGGGTGACGCGGGCGCGCGCTGCCGTCTGGCTCGCCCCTTATTCCTCTGCCTCGGGACTTTCCTGTTCCGGCTCGGGTTCCGGTCCGGGATCCTGGCCCGCTTCCAGCGCGGCCTTGCGCTTGGCGACGAGTTCCTCGCGGCGCTGTTCCTTCTCGCGCTTCTTCAGATCCTTGGCGCGGTTGCGTTCGGCCCGCTGCTGGCGATAGTTCGGTTTGAAGGGCATCGACTCACCTATTGAAGCGCGGCCCGATTTGGCCGCGGATGCACGAAAGAAAAGACGAGCTGGCGGGGCGGTGCCACGCTCTAGCGTGCCGGTGCACCCGCCCGTTCCATTGCGTCGACGAAGCCGGACTGAAGCTCATCGGCGGTGCCGATCTCGTTGCCACGCAAGACGCGCGCGCCGTCGAAGGAAACCCAATAGAAGCTGCTCTCTGTGCCGCGCACGCAGATGAAGCCGCTGAGGGTGTTGACGATCGCTCCGCGGCCGGTGCGCACCAGCCCCTCGGCGATGGCGGTGGCGCGCGCGGTGGGGTCGCTGGTCGAGCGCATGATTTTTTGACTCCGGTTTTCTAAACGCAATCTTAGGGGGCCGGCGCCATCCGCGCCAACCGTTTACCTGCCGTTGACCTGCCGCGCAAAAAGGCTGAGATCGGCCGCCAGCCCTGCGTCGCGTTCGATCGCGTATTCGCTGCGCCCCGCCGATCCCTTTTCGATCACCATCAGGACTTCGAGGTCGCCGGTCTCAAAGGCGCGCAACGAGCGGTCGCCGACGGTGAGGTCCGCGATCTTGGCTTGGGCCGGCGCCGCCGGGGCGCGCGGGCTCAGATCGATGAGGTCGATCAGGCCTTCCGGGCTGATGCCGGCTTCACGGATCTGGCGATCGATCTCTCCCGCCGCCTCGGCCTTGCGCTGCTGTTCCGTCTGCAACGCGCGCTCCTGCGTTTCGATCCGGCGGCGGTGAGCGGCATAGTGCGTCTCCACCCGGCGCAGGAACATTTCCGGCGACAGCGTGCGCGTGCCGACCCAGTCCTTCGACGACGTCCACGTCTCGGCGGCCCAGCGCCGCATGTCCGCGTTCTTGATCCCCTTGAGCCGCTCGGCCCGCAAGGTGAGCGCCCAGCGCCGCTCGGCGTCGGGGCCGTTGATGTGCGGCCCGTCGTCCACCCGCTCCTCGGTGGCGGCGGCGGGCTCGCTGCGCTGCGCGCGGCCTGCCGGTTGCTGGGCATGCCGCCGCTTCACCCGCTCGAATTGGCGGCGGTATTCCTCTTCCCACTCCTCGCTGTCCTGGTCGGGTGCGACGCTGCGATTTTCCGAAAAGAAGCGAGCGGTCTCGTACAATGCCTCTTCCCGGAGCGATCTCAGATCCATGGACTTCGTCTCCCTTCGCCGGCGCTGCGCTCGATCCCGTACCGGAAACTGCCGGTTCCATCATCAGCGAAGGGAACCGCGACGCGAAGCGCGCGGACATGGCCGCCATACATGCGTGGCAAAGCGCGGCATGCGTCCGCGTCAATGCCCGGCTAGTTTACAGTAAGTCCGCTCTCCATCGCTACGCGCACGTAGCGACAGGTGCCGCGCCGGCAGCACAACTTGTCCGCTCTTGCCGCCCTCGGGGCCGGTGTCCGGCGGGTGATCGGAAGAAACCGTAGCGAAAACGGGCAAACGAACGCAGAACTGGGCATGATCTCGTCACATCCTGCCTCACTTGGCCTACGCCCGGAGGGGTCAGATTGGGTCAATTCAAAAGATTACCACTTGCATTCCCCACGCCAACGTGCCATATGGCCGTGATCAGTCTCCGCTTCGACGCTTGCCGTACTGCCCATAGGGCGGCTCTACAAGATCCCATGAGGCCGACACTGCATCGCACCGCGCAATCCCGCGTGGGGCATTTTAGCGTATCTACTACGGGGGCCAACATGGCTATCGGTACCGTCAAATGGTTCAACGCACAAAAAGGGTACGGCTTCATTCAGCCGGCCGACGGCGGGAAGGACGTATTCGTCCATATCTCGGCCGTCGAGAGGGCCGGTCTCGGCTCGCTCAATGAGGGGCAGAAGGTCAAGTACGAGGTCGCGCGCGACCGCGGCAAGGACGCCGCCGCCAACCTGTCGCTCGCCGACTGAACCTTCTCAATCCGGGCGGCCGGTCAGTCATGACCGCGTCGCCGGTCGGGCGTAGGTGCCTACGGCTACCCCCCGTAGGCCGGCCACCCCATCGGCTGAGATGCCGGCCGGGGTGGCGCCATCGGTGACATCGGCCCGACAGGGATCTACGAAAAACCGTCACCCTTCTCGCGATTGCGCGCGCTCGCCGCGGCCCCATCGGGCACCGGCGGATTCTGGCGCGCGCCGCAGGCCCGCTGATGTGGCGGGCGCACACAGCCCGAGCCGCGATCGCCGGCCGCTCATTCTTATCAAAAGGTCAATAAACAAGTGAATTTGTCATTTTCGCAGCTCGACCTTGTCGAGCCGATCCAGCGCGCTTTGCTCGCGCAGAACTACGTGCAGCCGACGCCGATCCAGGCGCAGGCTATTCCCCACCTCCTTGCCGGCAGGGATCTCGTGGGCATCGCCCAGACCGGCACCGGCAAGACGGCAGCCTTCGCCTTGCCGATCCTCCAGCGCCTGGCGGCGGTGCGCGACGTGCCGCAGCGCGGCACCATGCGGGCGCTGATCCTCACGCCCACGCGCGAACTGGCGCTGCAGATCGGGGACAGCTTCCGCGCCTATGGACGCCACCTCTCGCTCCGCTATGCCGTCATCTACGGTGGCGTCGGTCAGAGGCCGCAGGTCGAGGCGCTCGAGCGCGGTCTCGACATATTGGTGGCAACGCCGGGGCGGCTTCTCGACCTGGCGGGGCAGGGGCGGGTGCGCTTCGACCGTGTCTCCATCTTCGTCCTCGACGAAGCCGATCGCATGCTCGATCTGGGCTTCATCCGCGATGTGCGGAAAGTGATCGCGGCGCTGCCGGCCGCGCGCCAGTCGCTGTTGTTTTCGGCGACCATGCCGCCGCAGATCGACCACCTGGCCAAGAGCATCCTCAAGGACGCCGTGCGGGTCGAGGCGACGCCGCCAGCCTCGACCGTCGCCCAGGCCGACCAGCGCGTCCTCTTCGTCGACACCGCCGACAAGCGCGCGCTTCTGGCCGAAGTGCTGAAGGACCCGACCATTTCCCGCGCTCTGGTCTTCACCCGCACCAAGCACGGCGCCAACCGGGTGGCCGAGCAGCTCGACCGCATCGGGGTGAGTGCCGAGGCCATTCATGGCAACAAGTCACAAGGGGCGCGCCTGCGCGCGCTCGGCAATTTCCGCAGCGGGCGCACGCGCGTGCTCGTCGCGACCGACATCGCCGCACGCGGCATCGACATCGATGGTATCACCCACGTCATCAACTACGAGCTGCCGAACGTGCCGGAAACCTACGTGCACCGCATCGGCCGCACGGCGCGGGCCGGGGCCGAGGGGATGGCGATTTCCTTTTGCGATGCCTCCGAGCGCGTGTTCCTCAAGGACATCGAAAAGCTGACGCACCACCCGCTCCGAATCGACGCGGAGCGTGGCGGCGAGAGGAGCGTCACCCCGGCGCGCCGTCAGAGCCAGAGCCGGGCGCCGGCCCGCCCCGTCGCCCGTTCGCGGCACCGCAATCAGGCGGCGCCGGCGATCAACGACAGGATCCGGGAACGCATGTAGTCGGGATCGTAGCCGGCCGCTTCGCAGGCCCCGCGGAATTCGCTGCCATTGCGAGCGAACCACGCGCGGGCCTCGTCGCGCAATCGGAGCCGCTCGGCCAGCCCGGAAACCGCGGCGACGCGGTCAAGCGCGTCCTGCAGCGCACGATCGATCACGGCACACCAGAGCTGGCGTTCCGCCGAACGGCTCTCCAACGTCGAGTAGTCGGAATCCGTGGTAACCTGGAATGCCACGCTAATGCTCACTTTCAGGAGCGGTCGCGCTCCATCACCGCCGCCGGTGCTGCGGGTG
Organism: uncultured Alphaproteobacteria bacterium; assembly: GCA_963832575.1. Lineage (GTDB taxonomy): Bacteria > Pseudomonadota > Alphaproteobacteria > ATCC43930 > CGMCC-115725 > DATJLY01. The sequence goes on along the minus strand of CAWHUT010000002.1, from coordinate 255,401 downwards.
CGCCGCCGACGGGGACGCCGATCGCTGTTCGTCCTTGTGACGGAAGCTGAGGCGGCCCCGCGTCAGGTCGTACGGCGTCATCTCCACGGTGACGCGGTCGCCGACGAGGACGCGGATGCGATGCTTCTTCATCTTGCCGGAAGTGTAGGCCAAGGTCTCGTGACCATTGTCCAGCCGCACGCGAAAGCGCGCATCAGGCAGGATCTCGTAAACGGTGCCCTCGAATGCGAGCAGGTCTTCCTTGGTCAAACATCTCTCCTCATGCCGGAGGGCGCTATGAACGCGCTCATACCTCTTTGAGATTGACTGCCGAGGTCTTTCCCTGCTGGCCTCGCTCGATCTCGAAGCTCAGCTTCTGCCCGTCGCGCAGATTGCCGATCCCGGCGCGCTCGACGGCGGAGATGTGGACGAACACGTCCTTCGAGCCGTCTTCGGGTTGGATGAAGCCGTAACCTTTCTGGGCATTAAACCATTTCACCGTACCGAGCGGCATGTTGGTCTCCTCGCGAGGAATGAATATCGATGCGCAACCGCCCGGACACCCCCGGGCGCCGGCACCCGCATCCTCGACCGGAGCGTAGGAGTACCGGCCACCCGGCACAAGGGGCCGCTTCGGACCGGGTGCGGCCCGACCCTTACCTACCGCGATGCGAATATTATTCCAGCACGTACCACGGATAATGGAATCACGCATGTTACGAGTATTTGGCGTTTTTGCCGCGGTGTGGGCAGACAAAAAGCCTTAACCGGCCGATGCGATGATGGCGCTCTGCTGGCAGCGGCCGAGCGCAATTCATGCTCTATCTCGATTGGCGTTTTCTTCCCGTCTTCCACGGGCTCGATCTCACGGCCGCCTATCACGGCATCTACGACCCGCGTCTCGTCACGATGTCGGTCGTCATCGCGATCCTCGCGGCCTATGTGGCGCTGTCGATTTCCGGACGGATGGTCGCGGCAGCGGCGCGGCGGACGCGCTGGGCGTGGGCCAGCGCGGGCGCCATCAGCATGGGCGGCGGCATCTGGGCCATGCATTTCATCGGCATGCTCGCCTTCTCGCTGCCGTGCGGGGTTGGCTACGACCCTTTCGGCACGCTCCTGTCGGTAATCCCGGGCATGCTGGCGAGCGGCGTCGCCCTCAGCGTGATCAGCCGGAGAACGCAGCCGAGCCTTAAGCGACTCATCGTGGGCGCTGTCCTCATGGGCGCCGGCATCGGCGCCATGCACTATTCGGGAATGGCGGCGATGCAGCCGGCGGCGCTGCTCGCCTACGATCCCTGGCTCGTTGGGCTCTCGATCGTCGTCGCCGTGGTGCTGGCCTTCGTGTCGCTCGGCATCCGCTTCCGCTTCCACCGGCCCGGCGCGTCCGGCATGGCGCCGACGCTTGCGGCCGCAACCATCATGGGCTGTGCCGTCGCCGGCATGCACTACACGGCGATGTCGGCCGCGATCTTCCTGCCGTTCCCGGATGCCTACATTCTGGGTCTGGAGGTGCCGCCCACGGTCCTGGCCCTTCTCATCTCGATCTTCACCGTTCTCATCGCCGCTGGCACGCTGGTGGCGACGTTTGCCGGACGCCAGAACGAGCTTGCCGCCAGCCTGAGGTCGGAAGTGGCGCGGCGAACGACGTTGGAACTTGAAGCGCGCGCCGGGCACGCGCGGCTCAAGGCGATCTTCGATGCGGCGGCCGATGGGATCGTCACCGTCGATCGCGGGGGGCGCATTCGGCAATGGAGCTCCGGGGCGCAGAGAATCTTCGGCTATGCCAGCGACGAGGTGCTGGGTTCCAGCGTCACGATGCTCATGCCGCCGTGCGATCGGGCGCGCAACGGCAGCTTCGTGGAATCCCAGGTCAAGGCCGGACATACGACCTTCATTGGCGCCGGCCGCGAGTTCACGGCCGTTCGCAAGGACGGAGGCGACTTTCCCATCGAGCTCTCGGTGAGCGAAGTGCATGTCGGCGAGGAGGTTTTCTTCACCGGCATTCTCCGCGACATCACCGAGCGCAAGCGCGCCGAAAAGGAGCTCATCGACGCGCGCGAGGAGGCGGAGTCGGCAAATCGCGCCAAGTCGCAATTCCTGGCGACCATGAGCCACGAAATCCGCACGCCTTTGAACGGCGTCCTCGGCATGGCGAACCTGTTGTCGTCGACCGCGCTGAACGAGCGCCAGGCGCGGCTTGTCGATAACGTCGTACGCTCGGGCCGGGCGCTCCTTGGCATCATCAGCGACATTCTCGACTTCTCCAAGATCGAGGCCGGGCGGTTCGAGCTGTTCGAGGTCCCGTTCGATCCCCACGAGCTCGTCGCCGAGGTCGCCGACCTTTTCTGCGAGCGCTGCTCCGCCAAGCGGCTGGAGCTCATCTATTTCGTTGCCGAGGATGTGCCCGCCCAGGTCCGCGGCGACCCCGTACGCCTGCGGCAGATCCTGATCAACCTCGTCGGCAACGCCGTGAAATTCACGGAGCGCGGCGAGATCCTGATCGAGGCGACAGTCGCCAGCCGCTCTTCCGATCACGTCATGCTGTCCTTCTCGGTGCAGGACACCGGCATCGGCATCACGCCGGAGAAGCAGTCGCTGGTGTTCGACCCGTTCCAGCAGGTCGACAGCTCCATGACCCGCGCGCGCGGGGGCACCGGCCTGGGCCTGGCCATCGCCCGGAAGCTCGCGGAAATGATGGGCGGGACGATCGGGCTCGACAGCGAGCCGGAGCGCGGCTCGCGCTTCCACTTCACCGCGAAGTGCGGGCTTACGGCGGCCCCGGCGGAAACGGCAGAGGGCGACCGGCTGCTGCCGCGCAAGCTGCGCACGCTCCTGGTCGATGCCAACGCGACGAGCGCGCATGTCTTCTCGCTTTATCTCAAGCGGTGGCAGATCGATGCGACCATCGTCGCCACCGTGGCCGACGCCGAGGCGGCCGTCATCGACAGCGCACGAACCGGCGGGGAATTCGATGCGGCCATCATCGACGTGAAGGGGCTGGGGCAAGCCGGCGTGGAGCTGGCATGGGCCATCCGCGCACGCCCCGACGCGCGGCGAACCAAGGTCATCCTGCTGTTGGGGATGGATCGGTCGATTGGCGATGAGGGGCTGGAGGATATCGGCGCGCTGGCGATGCTGACCAAGCCCGTGCGCCCGTCGGAGCTCTTCGACTGCCTGGCGGCGGTTGCCGCGGGCTTGTCGAGTGCCGCGATCGTCCCCTTTGACCGGCGTCACGGCACCGCCACCGTGCGCACGCAGTTCGCCGCGCGGATCCTGGTGGTGGAAGACAACCCGGTCAATCAGGACGTAGCGATCGGCATTCTCGAAAACATGGGATGCCGCGTCGTGACCGCGCCCAATGGCCGGGACGCGGTCGAGCGTTTCACGCAAGACCGGTTCGACGCGATCCTGATGGACTGCGAAATGCCGGTCATGGACGGGTTGGAGGCGACGCGCCGCATCCGCGAGATCGAAAGCAAGGCCGCGACATCGGCCGGCGACGAGCCAGGCAGGGCGCGAACGCCGATCATTGCCTTGACCGCCCATGTCACGGGCGAGGTGCACATCAAATGCACCGAAGCCGGTATGGACGATTTTCTGGTGAAGCCCTTCGACGAGCAGCAGATAAGCGATGCCCTGCGGCAGTGGATCGCGCCGAGCGAACCGGCGGTGGTGGCCGCCGCACCAAACGCCACGGCTGCGCCGATCGACCTCGACGCGATCGAGCGGATCCGCGGCATGGGCGGCAAGCCCAACGAGGCGCTGCTCGCGCGTGTCGTCGGCAAGTTCGCTGATCTGGCGCCGCAGCTTGCGGCGACCATCCGGGAGAAGTGCGAGGACGGCGACGGCGAGGCGTTGTGGCGGGCGGCGCACAGCCTCAAGTCGAGTGCGGCGGCGCTCGGCGCCAACCAGCTCTCGCGCCGGTGCGCGGAGATCGAGGCCCTCGCACGCGACAAGGGTGCCGCCGCCGTGATCCCCCTGCTCGATGCGCTCGATGGCGAGCTCTCCGCAGCGCTCCAGGGGCTGATGGAGACGGTTGCCCCGACGACACAGGAGCCGGTGCGTGTTGCGTAACGAGCCGCTGATCCTCATCGCGGATGACGATCCGATCGTGCGCGCGCTCATGCGCGCCACGCTCGAGGGCGAGGGATTTGCCGTGGCCGAGGCGGGCGACGGCGTGGACGCGTGCCGCATCTTCGGGGAATGCCGGCCCGACCTGGTGATCGTCGACGCGGTGATGCCGCAGATGGACGGTTTCGGCCTTTGCCGGGAGTTGCGGCGGCGTCCGGCGTCGGCGCATGTGCCGATTCTCATGGCAACCGGACTCGACGACGTGGCCTCGATCACCGCGGCCTACGAGGCGGGCGCCACCGATTTCATCTCCAAGCCGATCAACTGGTTCATCTTGAGCCACCGCGTTCGCTACATGCTCCGCGCCGGCCACGCCTTCGAGGAAGCGCAGCGGACCAACGAGCTCCTGGAACTGCGCGTCGAAGAGCGTGCCGCGGAACTGCGGGCGATGCAGGCCAAGCTGTTGCAGCAGGAGCGCCTGTCGACGCTGGGCCAGCTCACCGCGACGGTCGCCCACGAACTGCGCAATCCCCTGGGCGCCATCAAGAACACGCTGGTCGCGATGAAGGACGGCGGAACGGCGGGCGCGTTCGATCGCGACCGGGCGATAGAGCGCATGGAACGCTGCATCGGGCGGTGCAACAAGATCATCGCCGATCTCATCGACTACACCCATGCCAGCGAGGTGAGCCGCCAGCCGGTGCTGCTCGACCTCTGGCTCGACGCGGTTCTCGACGCGGGGCAGGTGCCGGCGAGCATAACGCTTGAGCGCCGGCTCGCCATGCCCGAGCGCTATCTCGAGGTCGATGCCGAGCGCCTGCGCCGCGCCGTCCTCAACGTGCTGGACAATGCCGTGCAAGCGATCGCCGAGATGGCGACGGGCGAGCGACGGATCATCGTCACGACCCGCTCCTCCGACGCGGCGGAGATCATCATCGAGGATACCGGGCCGGGCATCGCGGCCGATGTGCTGGGCAAGATCTTCGAGCCGCTGTTCAGCACCAAGAGCTTTGGCGCCGGGATGGGGCTGGCGACCGTCAAGCAGATCGTCGAGCAGCATGGCGGCACGATCGAAGTGGTCAGCGAGCCGGGACGGGGAACCTCGGTCCGCATCGCCCTGCCGCAGGCCGGCGTCGATCGGGCCGCGGCGTAGATGCCCTTGGACCCGCCCGCCCCCGCATTCGAAGCCCCGATCCTCATCGTCGACGATGATCTGGTCGTGCGCTCGCTCATGCGGGCGGCGCTCGAGGCGGACGGCTTCGCCGTGGTCGAGGCCGCCGACGGCGTCGAGGCCTGCCGCGTGTGCGCCGAAAGCCGGCCGGCGCTTCTCGTGGTCGACGGCGTGATGCCGGTGATGGACGGCTTCGATTTGTGCCGCGAGCTGCGGCAGCGCCCGGCATCGGCGTATGTGCCCGATCCTCATGGCGACCGGGCTCGACGACATCGCGTCGATCCGGCGCGCCTACGAGGCGGGGGCCACCGACTTCATCGCCAAGCCGATCAACTGGGTGATCCTCAGCCATCGCATCCGCTACATGCTGCGCGCGAGCCGCGGCTTCGAGGACTTGCGCCAGAGCGAACGCCGTCTCCTCGCCGCGAAAGAGGCGGCCGAGGCGGCCGACCGCGCGAAGACCGAATTCCTCGCCAACATGAGCCACGAGCTGCGCACGCCGTTGAACGCGATCATCGGCTTCTCCAGCATTTTGAGCGATTGCACCTTCGGGCCGCTTTCCGTCCGATACGTCGAATACGCGAAACTGATCTGTCAGAGCGGCGGGCATCTGCTCTCGATCATCAACGACATCCTGGAGATCGCGAAGGCCGAGGCGAACCGCCTGACGCTTGCCGAGGATGAGGTGAACATCCCCGACGTCGTCGCGCTAAGCACGCGCATCATCGAGGAAATGGCGCGCAAGGCGCAGGTCGAATTCAGCACCGCCATCGCCGATGGCTTGCCGACGCTTTATGCCGATACCGGCAAGCTGCGCCAGATCCTCATCAATCTCATGTCGAACGCGGTCAAGTTCACGCCGTCGGGCGGCGCGGTGACGCTGCGGGTCGTGCGCGATCCCGACGGCGTGGTGTTCCACATCGAGGATACCGGCATCGGCATCGCGCCGGACAAGATCCCGATCGCGCTCGCGCCGTTCGGCCAGGTCGATAGCGGCTTGGCGCGGAAATATGACGGCATCGGGCTGGGCCTGCCGCTGACCAAGCGTCTCATCGAGCTGCACTGCGGCACGATGGAGATCGCGAGCGAGCCCGGCACGGGCACCGTCGTATCGGCGCGCTTTCCCGCCAGCCGGATCTTCCGCGACCCGCTCGTGCCGTCGGTGAAGCGTTCCGGCGATGAGTGGACGCGCTAGGCGGCGCGAGGCGTGCGTCCCGGCGGCAACGGTGTTTTTGCACGCGCTCAACCCTTCAGCACCCGATCGATGATCGCATTGGTATAAAGCTGCGTCGGGTCGGCGACATCCCCGATCCCGATCGAGCGGCATGACGCGACCCCGTCGACGAACAGTTGGGGGATGTTGCGCAGCAGGTTCTCTTTCCCCCGCGACAGCCACAGGCGCTCCACGATCGTCTTCTCGACATCCGCCAGCACGTCGAAGCCGCGCGCGTGGGGGATGTCGTAATCCTTGGCCGCGCGCGCATAGATCGGCGCGATCGGGCCCGCCATGATCTCGTCGGCGGACGCCTTGAGGGCGCTGAGGAAGCGGAAGGCGAGATCGGGCTGGCGCTCGACGAGCCCGCGCTGGGTCATGTAGGTCTGGCCCGGCATCGGGGCATAGCGATCGGTGCTCCAATAAACGATCTTCTCGCCCGCGCGTTCGAGCGCCACGACCACCGCAATGGTGCACACGAAGCAGTCGATCCGGCCCTGGCGCTCGAGTTCCAGGGCGGCCGGCTTGTTGCCGATATAGCGGCGCTGGATCGCGTCTTTGGCCAGGCCCACCTTGGCCAGGATGATGTCGACCAGCAGGTCGGTCGCGCCACCGACCGAGACCAGGCCCACGGATTTGCCGGCAAGCTCTTCGCCCTTGGTGATCGGCTTGTCCTTCAAGCTCACGAGATTGAACGTCGATGACTGGTAGAGCGTGGCGATGCTGACGAGCGGCGCGTGCGCGGTGCCGACGGCGCGGATAAAGTCGATGGCGGAGCCGCGGCTGAACTGCGCCTGACCGGAGACCAGTTGCTGCATCGCCTGCATCGAGCCATTGGTGCCGATGATCCGGGCGTCGATCCCGACACGCGCGAAATGCCCGCCGGAGGCCGCGTTCATCAACTCGATGAAATCGGGCAGGAACCCGTCGGGCGTGACGATGGTGACCGGGTCGGCCGCGTGCGCGCGCACTGGGAAGGCGCCCGCCGCCGCCGCACCCGCCAGGAATTCGCGCCGTGTCACCATCACCACCTCCGCACCGTCACGCGCGGCATGATTGCGCAAGAGGCATCGGCGCGCCAAGGGTCTCCGCCCGCGCGATCGCTGTACCGGGCGCGGCCGCGATGTTATGGATCGGTTGTCCCCGAGGAGAGCGCGATGCCCTATCAGGATTTCCGCCAGTTCCTCGCCGCGCTGCGCGAACACGGCGAGCTCATCGATATCGACCGGCCGATCGCGCTCGAAGATGTCGGCAAGGCGATGAAGCAGACTTACGCGCGCAGCGGCCCGGCCCTCATGTTCCGCCGCAACGGCACGGAATTTCCGCTGGTGGCCGGAGTCTATGCCGACCGGCGCAAGGCGCTCATCGCCTTCGAGGCGACGGAGGAGACGATCTTCGACAAGGTCCTGGCCGGCCTCGACAACCCGATCGCGCCGATGCTCACCGCCGGTCCGGCGCCCTGCCAGGAGGTGGTGATCACCGGCAACGCGCTCGACATCACGCGCTTCCCGATCCCCAAATACAGTCCGCGCGACGGCGGCCCCTATATCACGCCGGGCATCGTCGTCTCCAAGGATCCCGAGACCGGCATTCCCGACATCGGCCATTACCGCTTTCTCATCCTTGGCCCCAACATCGTCTCGTATTCGGCGCAGCCCTTCCACCGCTTCGGCAAGAACCTCGCCAAATGCCAGCGCCTGGGCATCACGCCGCGCGCGGCGCTGGTGATCGGCGTCGATCCGATCCTTGCCTATGCCTGCCAGGTGCAGGTGCCCGACGACACCGACGACTGGGCGCTGGCGGGCGGCCTGCGCGGCGCGCCGGTCGAACTGGTGCAGTGCAAGACCATGGACCTCGCGGTGCCCGCGACCGCCGAGGTGGTGATCGAGTTCGAGGTCGATCTCGACAATCTCGTGATGGAGGGGCCGCTCGGCGAGTACACCGGCTATTACACGCTTCCCACCAAGAAGCCGGTCGCGCGCATCACCGCGATCACCCATCGCAGGCAGGCGATCTTCCAGGGGTTGCTCACCGGCAAGCCGGTGACGGAGAACCACATCCTGAAGCAGGTGCCGTTCGAAGCGTCGGTGTGGCGCACGCTCAAGCGCCAATTCCCGACCGTCGAGCGCGTCTCGGTGCGGCCGTCGGGCGGGGTGTCGTTCTATGTCGTCATTGCCATGCAGCCGCGCTTTGCCGGCGAGGCGCGGCAGGTGATCCTCGCGGCGCTGTCGAGCAACATCCGGCCCAAATGGGTGATCGTCGTCGATCCCGACATCGACGTGCATGACTCCGGCGAGGTCGAATGGGCCATGTCCTTTCGCGTCCAGCCGCAGCGCGATGTGATCATCATCGAGAACGTGCCGGCGGGACCGTCGGACCCGTCGGTCGATCTCACCAAGCCGCGGCCCAACCGCATCGCCTCGGCGATCGGCATCGACGCGACGCGGCCGTTTGGCGAGCCCTTCCACGAGGTTGCCGACGTGCCCGGATGGCGCGACTTCGAGCTGCCCGAGCTTGACCGGGGATGACAAGTCCCGGCCATTGATTTGCTGCGAATCATGCAGTAAGTCTCGGCCGGTAGTATAAGATAACAATCAATACGGCGATGTCGGGCAGAATTCATGAGCCGACGCGTCCCAGGAGGAGGAAACCATGTCGCAGCCCCGTCTTAACCGCGTGAGCCGGCGGCGCGTGCTCGAAGGCGCCGTGGCGCTGAGCACACTGCCCCTCGTCAAGGCCTTGCCCGCCCGGGCCGCCGAGACCGCGATCGGCAACTATCCCGAGGGCGTCAAGGGCGACACCGCGTTCGTCGGCCTCACCGTCCCGCTCACCGGCCCCTATTCGGCCGACGGCGAAGACCACCTCAAGGGCTATCAGCTCGCGATCGAGCATCTCAACGGCGGCGGCGGTCTCGTCAGCAAGATTCCGACCCTTTCGGGCAAGGGCGTGCTCGGCAAGAAGATCGATTTACAAATATGCCGATACGCAGACGCAGCCGAACCCGGCGGTGCAAGGTGCGACCACCTTCATCACCCAGGACAAGGCGATCATGATCACGGGCTGCGTCAGCAGCGCCGTCGCCATCGCGCTCGAGAAGCTCGCGCAGCGCATGAAGGTCGTCAACATGGTCGGCTGCAGCGGCGCCAACGAGACGACCGGCGCGGACTGTCAGCGCTATGGCTTCCGGTCGCAGCCTTCGGCCTATATGGGCGCGCGGGCGCTCGCCCCGGTGCTCGGCAAGGAGCTCGGCAAGAATTGCAAGGCGGTCTATCTCGTGCCCGATTATGCCTATGGCCATTCGGTCGAGCATTCGACCAAGGAATTCACCGAGAAGCTGCTGGGGTGGAAATCGGTGGGCTCGCAGGTCTGCCCGCTCGGCACCGCCGACTACAGCTCCTTTCTGCTGAACATCGCCAATAGCGGCGCCGACGTCTTCGTCAACGTCGCCTTCGGCGCCGATGCGGTCGCCTCGACCAAGCAGGCCAAGCAGTTCGGTGTGCTCGACAAGATGAAGATGGTGGTGCCCAATATCTCGAGCTTCCAGGCCAAGGAACTCGGCGCCGATCTGATGCAGGGCGTGTATGGCACGCAGGATTTCTGGTGGACGCTCGCCGGAAACCAACGCGGCCGCCAAGGTCTTCGTCGACAGCTTCGAGGCCAAATACCACTACAAGCCGCGTTGGCCGGCCCATATCGCCTATACCCAGATGATGTGCTGGGCCGACGCGGTCGAGCGCGCCAAGACCTATGACCCCGTGGCCGTGATCAAGGCGCTCGAGGCGGGCCACAAGCTGCGGCTTCCCCTGGGCGAGGTGTGGTACCGCGCCGAGGACCATCAGCAGGTGCGCGCGGTGCCGGTCTGCGTCGGCAAGAAGCCGAGCGAAATGCGCAATTCCGACGATTTCTACAAGATCGTCGGCCTGACCCCCGGCCCGGATGTCATGCCGCCCGATTTCCTCGGCTGCAAGCTCGGCTCCTATACCTGAGCCGTAGCGAGGCGCGGCACCGGCGGCGAGCGGGAGGGCCTGGGCCTGATCAGCTGGCCGCTGCTCTTCGCGCAGGTCTTTAACGGGCTCACCCTGGGCGCGTTGCTGGTGATCGTCGCCATGGGGCTGACGATCATCTTCGGCGCGCTCGGGGTGGTGAATTTCGCCCATGGCTCGTTCTATGCGATGGGCGCCTATGCCGGCTTCCTCGCCTATGAGCGGACGGGCTCGTTCGTCCTTGCCATGATTGCCGGCGCGGCGGCGGTGCTCGTCGTCGGCATCGTCGTCGAGCGCGGACTTATCCGGCTCTATTACCAGCGCCCCAAAGAGGATCAGATCCTCGTCACCTTCGGCGCCGGCATCGTGTTCGTCGAAGCGATCCGCGCCATCTTCGGCGGCATCGCCAAGCCCGTCTCCGTTCCATCCTGGGGCGAGGGGGCGGTCAATCTCGGCCTGACCTTCTATCCGGTCTATCGCATTGAGGTACTGGGGATCGTCGGCGCCACGCTGGTGGTGCTTTATCTCGTGCTCTACCGCACGCATCTCGGGCTCATCGTGCGCGCCGGGATCGAGGACCAGCTCATGGTCAGCATCCTCGGCATCAATGTCACGCGCACGTTCCTCACCGTGTTCGGCCTGGGCGCGATGGCGGCGGGCTTTGCCGGGGTGATCAACGCGCCGATCGTGTCGGTGACCCCCGACATGGGGGCGGATGTGCTGGTGCAGTCCTTCGTCGTCATCGTCATCGGCGGCGTCGGCTCGTTCTGGGGCGCGGTGGTGGGCGGGCTCATCGCCGGCGAGATCGTGAGCCTGACCGCGATGGTGCAGCCCGCCTATTCCCAGGTCATGCTGTTCGCGGCCATGGCGCTGGTGCTGATCCTGCGGCCGCAAGGCCTCTTCGGAGTCCAGGGCCGGCGATGACGGTAGCGGCCTCGCGGCGGCGGAACGGCCTCGGCGGGCTCGTGCCGGAGGCGGCGCTGGCGCTCGTGCTGATCGCGACGCCGTACCTGTTCCCGTTCGTCGGCGGCTCGCTCGACACCGCCGACCGCATTCTCGACTGGGGCCTGTTCGGCCTCGGCTTCGACATCCTGTTCGGCTTCACCGGCCTCCTCTCCTTCGGCCAGGCCGCGTTCTACGGCTCCGGCGGCTTCACGGCCGCCTATCTCCTGACGTGCCGGCATGACCGCCAATGCGCTCGTGGCGCTTCTCGCCGGCACGGTGGTGGCGGCCGTGTTCGGCGTCGCCGTCGGCGCGCTGGCGCTGCGCCGCGCCGGCATCTATTTCGCCATGCTGACGCTCGCCTTCGGCGAGATGTTCTATTTCCTCGACATCTCGCCGCTCGCCCGCTGGACCGGGGGCGAGAACGGGATCGCCGGCGTGCCGACGCCGCATATCGCGCTTCGGAGCCGCTGGCGCTCGACATCAACTCGCCCCTGGGCATGTACGTGCTGCTGGCGGTGATGTTCTTCCTCGGCTTCTGGCTCGCCCACCGCATCGTGCGCTCGCCCTTCGGCGCGGTGCTGCGCGCCATCCGCGAGAACGACGCACGCGCGAGCGCGGTCGGCCACGACGTGCCCAAATACAAGCTCACCGCCTTCGTCATCGCCGCCGCCTATGCCGGGCTCGCGGGCGGGCTTTTGGGACTGCTGCAAGGCTACATGCCGCCCGATGCCTTCTATCTCGACACCTCGGGCCAGCTCGTGGTGCAGACGGTGATCGGCGGCGCGGGCACGCTGATCGGGCCGCTCGTCGGCGCCGCGGTCTGGCTTTATCTCTACACCGTCGCTGCAGCACGTGGCCGGCATCGGCGCGCTGTGGAAGATGCTGCTCGGCATCATCTTCGTCGTGCTGGTGACGGTGCTTCGGCGCGGCATCTGGGGCGGCGCCATGCTGTTCGTGCCGTGCTGTCGGGGCGCCGCATCGGCGTCGAGCCTGCCGCGCGCGCTGGCAGGGCGAGATCGGGCCTGCCGCGGCGGCTCGAGCCGCGTCAGCGCGCCGCCCTCGACGGTCCGGTCGTCCTCGCGGCACGCGGGCTCAGCAAGCGCTATGACGGTCTTGACCGCCGTCGACGACGTCTCCTTCGATCTTGCCGAGGGCGAGATCCGTGCCGTCATCGGCCCCAACGGCGCCGGCAAGACGACGTTCTTCAACATGCTCGCCGGCACGGTGCCGCCCAGCGACGGCGACATCCTCTTTCGCGGCGAGCAGCATCACCGGGCTCGGCAGCACGCTCGTCTGCCAGCGCGGCATCGCCAAGAGCTTCCAGATCAATCAGCTCTTTCGCCAGCCTCACCGTGCGGGAGAATGTCGCTGATCCCGACGCTGGCGCGGCGCTATGGCAAGTTCCAGCCGTCGATGCTGCGCCGCGTCGCCACCATGACCGAGCTCAACGACCTCGTCGCCGCGACCGCTCGCGGCCGTGCAGTTCGACCGGGCGCGCCGATGCGCCGGTGAGCGCGCTCGCCTATGGCGAGAAGCGGCGGCTGGAGATCGGCCTGGCGCTCGCGACGCGGCCGCAGGTGCTGCTGCTCGACGAGCCGACGGCCGGCATGAGCCCGGCCGAACGCGTCGACACGGTGCGACTTCTTGAAACGCATCGCCGCCGGCATCACCATCGTCATCGTCGAGCACGACATGGACGTGGTCTTCGAATTGGCCGACCGCATCACCGTCCTCTTCAACGGACACAAGATCGCCGAGGACACGCCCGAGGCGATCCAGGCCAATCCCGAGGTGCGCGCCGCCTATCTCGGGAGCCCGGTCGAGCCATGAGCCTCTTGGAAGTCGAGGCGATCAACACTTTCTATGGCGAGGCGCACACGCTCTTCGACGTGTCGCTCCAGGTCGAGCCGCACGAGGTCGTGGCGCTCTTGGGCCGCAACGGCGCCGGCAAGACGACGACGCTCAAGACGATCATGGGCGTGATCGCCCCCAAGAGCGGTGCGATCCGCTTTGCCGGCGATCCCGTGCACGGCCTGCCGCCCTACAAGATCGCGCGGCTCGGGCTGCAGCTCGTGCCCGACGAGCGGCGCATCTTCGGCAGTCTCACGGTCGAGGAAAACCTGACGCTTGCTCGCCTGACCGCGCCCGATGCCTGGGACGTCGAGCGGATATTCGCGATGTTTCCGCGGCTGGCGGAACGCCGCCGCAACCGCGGCCGCGAACTGTCGGGCGGCGAGCAGCAGATGCTGGCGATCGCGCGGGCGCTGGTGCGCGAGCCGCGGCTCATCCTGCTCGACGAGCCGTTCGAGGGCCTGGCGCCGCTCATCGTGCAGGACCTCATCGGCGTGTGCCGCCGCTTGGCCGCGGAGGGACGGACCATCGTCATCGTCGAGCAGAACGTGCACGCGGCGCTGGCACTCGCCGAGCGCTGCTACGTCCTCAACAACGGCCATGTCGTCTATGACGGGACCACCGCGGCCCTGCGCCGCGATCCCGACTTCATGCACCGCCACCTCGGCGTCTAGATCATGCGCCGATCAGGCGGACCACATTCTTCCCTGCTGTCATTGCGAGCGCAAGCGAAGCAATCTGCTTGCTGCCGTGAGATTGCTTCGGAGCAAAGCTCCTCGCAATGACGTCGTTGTTTCGGGGCCGTGCCCACTGTGCCATACGGTCCTCGACATTTCCAGGATCAGATGGAGCGCGACCTGAAGACGACGCTGCAAGTGCCGATCATCCATTTGCCGCAACTCGTCGGCCTGGCGCTCGGCGTCGCGCCGGAGGAACTGGGGCTGTCCCGTCATCTCGTGCCGGTTCGTCTTCCTCAGCCCGCGTAGATCCAGAAATCCGCCATCACCGTCGCGCCGTGCGCGGGCATGGGTGCCGGCGACACGACGCAGGCGAAGGGGTGCGGCGCCGTGCCATAGCGGCTCGCCCATTCCATGGCGATGCCGGGAAAATCGCGGATGTCCGTGACCCAATAATGCGCGCGCACGGCGTTGCGCATGGTCGTCCCGGCCACCTTGCACACCGCCTCGGCATAGTCGTAGAGGCTCGCGGCCTGGCGTTGGCCCGACAGGCTGAGGCCGTCGAAGTCCGCCGCCTCGTCGGTGCCGGCGACGCTGCCGTCGCGCTGCACCGCCATGAGCCCGGAGGGAAAGACCAATTCGCCCGCGCGGATGCATGGGCCAAAGGAAGCCATCGCCGGCATATCCACCGTCAGCACTTCCTTCTTGCGCCGGGCGCCGTTCTTCAGGGCGACGAGGTTGATCTCGATGATGCCCTCCACCGTCGCGAACCCCTTCGCCGGCACCACCGTCAGGGCGCAAGGGGTATCGCGGAAGCGCGCCGACCAGACATCGAGAAAGTCCGGGAAATTGTTGATCCCGGCGATGTGGACCTGCGCCTTGACGCAATTGGCGAGGCTCGATCCGCCGGCCTTGAGCGTCGTCGCCAGCTGGTCCAGCGCCGATTCGGCCTGCGTGCGGATCGGCAGCGGGCTGCCCCAGAGCCGGTGCGGCACGGAGTCCGCCAGCGAATTGACGATGGCGGTGCTATTCGCCATCTGGCCGGCGGCAAAGACGAAGTCGTTGCACACCACGGCCGGGGCGTAGCCGGAGAGCGCCGACACCCCGGAATTCTCGGGGTAGACGCCTTGGATTTCCCATTGTTCGTCCAGCATGACCGCGACGAGCGAGGTCGAGATGCTGCTGCGCGCGCCGAAGCAGCGATCGATGATGATCGACGTGCTCGGCGGGACGTACTTGCCGAACGCGGCAAAGCGCGCGAGGTGATAGGCGCGCACGGCGTCGGGATTGGTGTAGTACTGATCGAGCCTGACGCTGTGCGCGAGGTCGGAACCGGATTCCTTCAGGATGCGCCCCATGCGCCCGACGAGATAGTCTGCCTCGCGCCGCAGCGGCGGCGCGCCATAGCCCGGATAGTCCGGCGGCCCCTCGACGGCGGGAACGATGCCGGTCGCGAAATCGAAGCTCTCATGGCCGTTGAGGAAGAGCCACGCGCCGGCCTTCACCGCATAGGCATAGCGCACGGGCGCGCCGACCAGCCGATCGACGGCATGGAAGGTGACGGGTGCCGGCGCGGCGCCCGCTTTTTCGGCGGCACGCGCGACATGCGGGGCGAGGGCTGCGGCGCCCGCCACGGCCACGCCTCCCAGGAAGCCGCGCCGGTCGATGAAAGAAGGGTCGGTCCGTGTCGCCATGCGTTCCCCCAATTGCTCGTCTCGAAACGAAGCATAGGCATTGCCGATCGGCCGCGGCAAGGCTCAGCCAGGGCCGCGCACACGGATTGCCGCGGCCGAGAGCGGCGCGTTACTCTGCGCCGGGGACGCCGATGGTAGAGGCGACGCTCCAAGGGGGAGGATGCAGCATGTTTTTCGCTGGTTTGCATGTGGGACGAATGATTTATCGCGGGCTCGTGGGGGCCGCCGTGCTCGCCGTGGGAGCGATGATAGGCGGCGGCGCCGTGGCGGACCCGATGCCTCCGGGCTGGCAGGCCGAGCATGTGAAGCCCATTGGCTTTTCCGCGCTCGGCGGCCATTACGGCGCGTTCAAGATGGCGCTCAATCACCCCAAGAATGGGCATTGGTATCTCTACATGGGGCAGTCCTTCGATCAGGGCTGGAGCATCCTCGATGTCACCAACCCGAGCGACCCCAAATACGTGAAATTCATTCCGTTCACCGGCGGCAAGGGCTGGATCACGTCGCAGGTGACGGTCGACGCCAACCTCATGATCACCTCGCTCAACAGCTTCACCCCGCGCGCGGATGCGGGGGCGGCGGTGCTGCTGTGGGACATCACCGATCCGGTGAACCCCAAGCAGATTTCGCAATGGAACGGCGGCGACACCGGCGCGCATCGCAATTCCTATCCCGGCGGCAAGTACGCCTATCTTTCGACCAGCTATCCCGGGTTCAAGGGAAACATCCTGGTCATCCTCGATGTCAGCGACCCCCTGCACCCGAAGGAGACGGGCAAGTGGTGGCAACCCGGCCAGAAGGCGGGCGAGCCGCCCGTCGCGGGCCCGCAAGGCTTTCACGGTCCGGCGAATATCAGTCCCGACGGCAAGATGGCGTCGCTGCCGTTCACGCCCGATGTCGTCAATCTCGACATCTCCGATCCGACCCAGCCGAAACTGATCGGCCGGCTGCAGATGACGCCGCCTTTTGCCAGCGTCGGCATGCAGTCGGTGCACACGGTCCTGCCGCTGTGGGATCGCAAGCTGCTCTACGTCAGCTCCGAAGCGATGGCCGAGCGCTGCAAGGACAACGGCATGAATTTCGCCGGGATGGTCGACAACAGCGACCCGGCGAAGCCGCGGCTCATCTCGATCTTTCCCTCGCCGCGTCCGCCGAAAAACGCGCCGTACAAGGATTTCTGCGACAAGGGCGGGCGCTTTGGCCCGCACAATACCAACCAGGAAATCCACAACGCCGCGGTGCAGAAACCGGGCAACCTGATGTACATCGCCTATTTCAACGCGGGCCTGCGCATTTTCGATATCAGCGATCCCCGCCTGCCGACGGAGGTCGGCTATTTCATGCCGCCGGAGCGGCCGAACCTGCCGGCACAGACGGGCGCGCACGCCTCGCCCATCGATTGGACGGAAGAAGTCTCCGTCGATACGCGCGGCAACATTTACATCAACGACGACAAATGGGGCACGTTCGTTCTGCGCTATACCGGAAAAGCGCCGGCAGCGAAGTGACGCGAGAGCTTGAAAGGAACACGCCATGGAATTCGGCATCCAGCTTGCGACCTCGGCGCATCACTGGAAGGTGGTGAAGCGCGCCGAGGAGCTGGGCTTCACCCATGCCTGGTTCTACGACACGCAGCTCCTCAATGCCGACGTGTTCGTTGCCATGGCGGCGGCGGCGATGCAGACCTCGCGCATCAAGCTGTGCACCGGCGTGCTCATTCCATCGAACCGCATCGCGCCGGTCGCGGCGAGCGCGCTCGCCTCGCTCAATGCGCTGGCGCCCGGGCGCATCGTCTGCGCGATGTCGACCGGCTTCACCGCGCGGCGCACCATGGGCCTGCCGGCGATCACGCTGAAGCGGCTGGAGGAGTATATCCGCGTCGTGCGCGGCCTCCTCAACAAGGAAACGGTCGAGTGGTCGGAAGAGGGCGGGCCGCACAAGATCCGCTTTCTCAATCCCGACCTCAATCTCATCAATCTCGATGATCCCATTCCGATCCATCTTTCCGCCTTCGGCCCCAAGGGCCGCGCACTCACGGCAAAGCTCGGCACCGGCTGGATGTGCGGCGGCAATCCGACGCGGGCGATCGCCGCGCTGGGCGAGATGCAGGAGGCCTGGCGCGCCGCGGGCCGCGACGCCGCCGGGCTTTATTCAACCACCTTCGGCAATGGCTGCGTGCTCGCTGACGGCGAGGCGGCCGACAGCCCGCGCGCCCGCGCCCAAGCGGGTCCGTCCGCCACCATGATCTTTCACGACCTTGCCGAGGAAGAACAGCTCGGCACGCTCGGCTTCCGCCTGCCGCCGCAATTCCGCCCGCTCTTCGAGGCCTACCGCGCCATCTATCAAAGCTACACGCCGGCGGATGCGCGCTATCTCTCCAACCACCGCGGGCACCTGATGTTCCTGCGGCCTGAGGAGCAGGCGCTGATCACGCCGGAGCTCATTCGCACCTTCACCTTCACCGGCACCGAGGCGGAAATGGTGGAAAGCGTACGCGCGCTGAAGGCGGCGGGGTTCAGCCAGTTCGCCGTCACGCTGCGTGTCGGACACGAGATGGCGATGCTCGACGACTGGTCAAAGGTCGTAGCCAAGGTGTGAAGGGCAGGGGATGACGCTCACGACCGTCAACGGGCGGGTCGTCGAATACACAATCCGCGGCAATGGGCGCCACGCCGTCGTGTTCAGCTCGCCCACGTGGTGGCCGCTCGATCCCTGGGAGATGCACGGGCTGCCTGAGGTTGGGCAATCCTTCCCCGCCGTCGCTTTCAACCATCGCGGCGTTGGCCACAGCTCCGGCCGTGGCGAGCATTACGATGTCGCGATGCTCGCCGCGGACACTCTGGCGCTCATCGATCATCTCGAGATCGCGAGCTGCTGCCTCGTCGGGTTTGCGATCGGCACGGCGGTTGCACTGAAGATCGCGCGCGATCATCCGGCGCGGGTGTGGGGGCTGGTGCTGGGCGCGGTCAGCGGCGGCGCGCCGGCCGAGGCGGAGGACCCGCGCCTGGGCGTTGCCGCCGACATCGCCGCGCGCGGTCACGAAGGCCATATCAGGCACCACGCGCTCAACGACACCTACGGCTTCAGCCCCGAGACCTTCCGCCGCGATCCCGGCCGGCCGCAGGCGCTGGCCGACGCGCTGTGGCGCCATGCCGCCTCGCCTGAGGAATATTTGAAGCACGTCGACGCGCGGCGCGGCTACAGCGTGTTCGATGGCGCCGGCACCGTCGCGCAGCCGGCACTCCTGGTCGTGGGCGAGGACGATGCGGCATCACGCGGGGCATCGACCCCGGTGGCGGCGACGCGCAAGCTCGCAGGGCTGATGCCGCAGGCGGAACTCATCATCATTCCCGGCGTGCGTCACATGGTGTTCTGGGAGGCGCCGGCGCTCGTTTGGCCGCCCGTGCTCGCGTTTCTTGGCGGCCACGCGCCCAAGGATCAGTAAAGCTCGTTCGGCATCCGCTTGGCGGATCCCAGCGTAAGGAGGTTGCTTCGCTTCGCTCGCAACGACGATGGGGAGGAGCCGACGCTAGCCCGACGTGCCGGAAGCGGTCACCAGCGGCAGGACGAGATGCGAGGGGCGGCGCGCATCGTGGTAAATGGTGTCGCGCCCGACCTTGTCGGGCGTGTAGGGATGCGCGAAGACGCCCTCGGTCACCGAGGAGTCGCCGTTGGCGAGCTCCAGGCGGATGCGGCTGCCGCGGCGGAAGCGATAGGCCGTGGGCATGACCGCGATCGAGAATTTATAGACCCGGCCAGGGACGAGCGGCGCGGGCGCGGCGCAGGAATAATGCGGCGCGTGCGGGCGCGACAGCTTGGGGTCGGTCGCCCGCATCGACGCCCTGAGCCAGCCCTTGGTGACGATGCGCGCCGCCGGCTGAACGTCGTCGGCGCGTTCCTCGGCCGATTGCGGCATCTGCTCCGACAGCTTGACGATGAAATCGGTATCGCTCCGCGACGAGGCGGCATGGAGCACGAGCTCGATCGGCCCGGCGATCTCGACATCCTCCTCGAGCGGCGCGGTGGTGAAGGTGAGGACGCGCCGCACCAGATCCGGGCGGCCGTCGCGCCCGAAGCCGACGACGCCCATGCGCCAGCCGGGATGGGGATAGTCGAAGATCGTCGCCGTGCCGTCGGGCCCCGGCTTGGTGCGCGAGAGGGCGCCGTCATTGAGCGAGCCGACGCTACCGCTCGGGCCTTGGCCGAGATAGAACGGCGTATAGGTCACGTTGCGCGGCGGCCATGTCGGCGCGGACTCGAACCGGTCGGCGCCGGTGACGAAATAGCGCACCGCCGGCTCGTCGAGATAAGTGGTCTCTTTGCCCTTCAGATAGCAGTCGTAGAAGGGCAGGAGATATTTCTCGTGGAAGGCGACGCTCGAATAATCGGCGACCGCGGCATAGAGATTGGAGGAGCCGAACACCAGCAGCTTCTTCGGCCCGCCGGCGCGCTGAAAGCCGACGATGTTGCCGTTCAAATGCAGATCGACCTTGCTCCACACGCCGATCGAGAACACCGGCACCTTGATGCGTCGCGAGCTTTTCCGCGGCCGAGCGCTCCTTCCACCAGGCGTCATAATTCGGGTGGCGCTTCACCAGCGCGGGATAGTCCCATTCGACCAGCCGCTTTTTGCCCGCAGTCGGATGCGCGTTGACGGTGCGCACCTGTTCGTACCAGATCGGTCGGATAGCCGCCGGGAATGCCGCCGGTGTAGGCGCTGTCGCGATAGGTGTCGATGTGCCCGTCGAACGGCGCGACGCAGGCCAGATGCGGCGGGTTCTCGGTCGCCATGAACCATTGCGAGCGCGCGAAATAGGACTGGCCGATGCCGCCGACCTTGCCGTTCGACCAGCGCTGGCGGGCGATCCACTCGATCACCTCGTAGAGATCGCGCTGCTCGCGCTTGCATTGATAGTGGTATTCCCCGCCCGAGCGCCCGGTGCCGCGCACGTCCATGTGCACATAGGCATAGCCCTGCTCGAGATACCACTTGATCGGCCCGGTCTCGCGCCAAAGGAAGAGCGGGATCGCCGGCGCGGCGTCGTTGTCGAAGCGATAGGGCGAGGCGGCGAGCAGAACCGGATAGCGCCCGGGCGCGTCTGGCAGGAAGAGCGCGGCGGCGATCCTGACGCCGTCGCTCATCGGGATCGACAGGATCCTCGTCGGCGCGACGAGCTCGTCGGCGTCCTCCGTCATGAAGGTTCTGCTCCGTTCTCGATCGTCGCTGCGAGGGCGCCGGCGGCGGCGCGGCTTCACGCACTCACGGTCTCGTGCTCGAACACATCGTCATAGAGATGGCCGGGCCGGTGGTAGATCTCCCACCAGTTGCCGTCGAGATCCTGGAGCGCGAAGGACCGCGTATCGCCCTCGACCTGCACCGGGCGGACGTGCTGGATGTCCCAGGTCGCCTGCTGCGCCAGCGCGGCGTCATGGGCGGCATCGACCTCGTCAGGGGTGGCGACCAGCAGGCCGAAGCGATAGCCCTCGCCCTGGCGCGACGGCACGCCTTCGCCCACCCGCAGGCAGGCGATGATCCAGCGCCCGCCGAGCCAGACATACTGCGTGCCCTTGCTCTTGCGCACGCTGCGCACGCCGAGGAATTCCTGGAGGAAGCGCTGCGTCTTCTCGGGATTGCGGCAGTCCATCGTGCCGTGCGAGAAGACCGCGCCGCGGATTTGGGGGAGGTTTGCGCTCATGCCGGGGTCTCCTCGCGCTGGTCCCAATCGCCGTGACCGAACAGGTCCATGAAATCGTCCTCGTCGGGATGCTCGCCGATTTCCCACCAGTTGCGGCTGACATCCTCGAAATAGAAGCTGTAGTCGCGCGCGCCTTCATGCGTCGGGCGCGGCTTCTGGACCCGGACGAGACCCAGCTCCTGCGCGTTGGCGGCCAGGAGCGTGTAGGCGTCGTCGACATCCTGGCGCGTCGGGACCCAGATGCCCCAATGATTGGTCATGCGCTGCGGCGTGCGCACCGCGTCCACCCGGCGCACCTCCAGCACCCAATAGGTCGTGCCCGGCCGGTCGCTGCGGTGGCGCATCATCATGCGGTCGGGCGCAAGCTCGGTGCACACGAAGCCCAAGGTCTCGCCGAGCCGCCGCGTCTTGGCGAAATCGACCGATTTGAGCGTGCCGCGCGACATCACCAGCGGCTTTATCACCGATGTTTGGCTTTTGCCCCAGGGTTTGTTGGGCAGCTCATCGAGACCGGGCATATTGCTCTCCGCATGTCTGGTCGATTTTATGGGGCATGGTCGGCGCTGTAAACAACCTGCCCGCCGTCATGGCTTCTGCGCATCGGCGAAGGGATAGATCAGGTTCCCGGACTTGAATTCGGGCGGATCGATCACCGCCATCTTGGCGGGATCGGAGAACTGGTCGAGCGTGTTGCCGGTGATGTGCTGATACTGCACCACGAGGAAGCGCGGATTGGCCCATTCGCCATCGGGCCCGAAGCGGACATCGCCCCAGACCGTATGCACGGTATTGCTGTGGAGCCACTCGGCGATCTTGGCGGGATCGAGGCTGTTGGTGCCGGCGACCGCCTCGCCCAAGGCCTGGGCCTGGGCATAGGCGCTGGGCACGGCGCCGTAGCCCAAGGGATCGAGCCCCTGCGCCTTGGCGATCACCTGGTATTTCTTCAGGAGGTCCGCCACGCCCGGAAACATCAGTGACGGCGCGGGCAGCCAGTTCTCGTAGCCGACGACGCCGTTGAGCAGCTTCCCTAGCTGCAGCTTGTTCGAGACGTTGTTGAGCCCGGTCGTGGCGCCGCCGAACATCTTGGGCTGGAAGCCGATCTCGTTCACCGCGCGCACCAGCCCGACCGAATCCGGCGGATAGGACGAGATGAAGAAGATGTCGGGATCGGCCGCCTGCACCGCATGCACGATCGGCGCGAAATCGACCGTGTTGGGCGGATAGGAGCGGTCATAGACGATCTTGAGCCCGGCCTTCTTGATGTTGGCGTGCACGCCGGCGACGGCGTTCTTGGAGAATTCCAGATCGGCATAGGCGATCGCGATGGTCTTCGGCTTCGGCGTCTGCTGCATCGCGACGCGGATGAACCCGTCCGAGAAGATCGCATCCGGATCGGGGCCGGTGTTGGTCATCGCGAAATAGCGGTCGTAGTGGAACTCGCTGTTGACGTTGAGCGCGGAGACCGTGACCACCGCCTTCTTATGCTCCATGATCACCGGCAGCGCCGGCGCGGTCAGCGCGGTCGAATAGGGCGTGATCACCAGGTCGACCTTGTCGACGTCGAGGAGCTTGGTATAGATCGCCGGAACGTTGGAGCCCTGGCTCTGGTCGTCGTAGTAGACGAGCTGCACCGGCCGCCCCAGGAGGCCGCCTTTGGCATTGATGTCCTCGGCCCAGATCTTCACCGCCGCCAGCATCACCCGGCCGGTATTGGCGAGCCCGCCGGTCAGGGGCTCGCTGAAGCCGATCTTGATCGGATCGGCCGCCCGCACCGGCAGTGCCGGAAGAAGCGTGCCGAGAATGCCGGCAAGCGCCAGGCACAGAACCGGTTGAATGCGGCGCAATCCCATGTTTTCCTCCCGGGCGCAGTGCGGTGTGCTGAGTATCGCATGGCCGGCGCACGGGCGGCAATTACGCCGCCGATCGCAGCGAGGAGGCCGACATGGGCGAGTTCCGCAACCAGGCCATGGACCGAATGAAGAAGGACGAGATCGCGCTCGGCGTCGGCGTGCGCCTGGCGCGCAGCGTCGAGATCGCCAAGATGATGCGGGCGAGCGGCTTCGACTGGCTGTTCCTCGATCTTGAGCATGGGTCGCTGTCGCTCGAGACGGTATCGCAGATCTCGATTGCGGCGCTCGATGCGGGCATCGCGCCGATCGTGCGCGTGCCGACTGTGCAGTGGGACATCGCGTCGCGCGCGCTCGACGGCGGCGCGCTCGGTATCGTGCTGCCGCATATCGACACGCCCGACGACGCGCGGACGGCCGTGCATCATCTGCGCTTCCCGCCCACCGGCCATCGCGCCACGGTCGGCGGCCTGCCGCATTTCGATTACCTCCCGACCCGGACCGAGGATGTCGCGCGCGACATCAATGCGGCGACGCTCATCGCGGTGATGATCGAATCGCCGTTGGCGGTCGCCAATGCCGACGCGATCGCCGCGGTAGACGGGGTCGACGTGCTCTTCATCGGCATCAACGACCTCGCGGTGGAGATGGGACACATGGGCAAGATCGACCATCCGGCCGTACTTGAAGCCGCCGCCACGGTCGCCGCCGCGGCGCGCCGGCATCGGAAATGGTCCGGCGCCGGCGGCATCGGCGATGAAGCGCTGATCCAGCGCTGCATCGGCATGGGCATGCGCTTCATCCTCGGCGGCAACGATTTTTCCTTCATGATGACCGCCGCCGGTCAGCGCTCGCGCGCGCTCAAAGCCCCGCACCCGGAGAAATCGGCATGACGACGGCGACAGATGAGGCGGAATTCTTCGCCCAGCGCGGCTTCGGCCAGCGCATCGGCTTCGGCGAGCGGCCGGCCCTCGTCATCATCGACATGGTCAAGGCCTTCACCGACGAGAAGGCGATGCTGGGCGCCAATCTCGATCGCGAGCTCGCGGCCATCGCCCCGCTGCTGGCCGCGGCGCACGGGCGCGGCGTGCCGGTGATCTTCTCCACCGTGCGCTACGACGATGCCGACCTGAAAGATGCGGGCATCTGGGCCTTGAAGCAGAAAGGCGTGACGACGCTCACGGCCGACGGCAACGGCTGGGAAGTCGATCCCCGCCTCGATTTCCGCAAGACCGACACGCTGCTCTTCAAGAAATACGCCTCGTGCTTCTTCGGCACCGATCTGGTGCCGCGGCTGCTGGCGCACCGGGTCGATACGCTGATCATCACCGGCTGCACCACCAGCGGGTGCGTGCGCGCCACCGCGGTCGATGCCTGCCAGAGCGGGTTCCGCCCGATGGTCGTGCGCGAGGCCGTGGGCGACCGCTCGGCCGCCGCGCATGCGCAGAGCCTGTTCGATCTCGACGCCAAATATGCCGATGTCGTCGGTCTCGACGACGCGCTCGCGTATCTGGAAAGCCTCGGCCACAATTCGGGCGCGCGTCGCTAAGCGCCACCGTCGCAAGAGCGCGCGCCATGGACGCGATGGGGCTGCTGCTCAACCCGCGCACGATTGCGGTGGTCGGGGCATCGCCGCGCGGCGGACCGGGGCGCACGGTGCTCGCCAATCTGCGCGCCGGCGGCTTCGACGGCGCGGCGTTCGCGATCAATCCCGGCTATGAGGAGGTGCTGGGCTATCGCTGCTATCCCGCTATCGCCGCGCTGCCGCATCCGGTCGATTGCGTCGTGGTGGCGGTGGCGGCCGAGGCGGCCTGTACGGTCCTCGACGAGGCTTATG
The DNA here is from genome assembly GCA_963832575.1 of uncultured Alphaproteobacteria bacterium. GTDB lineage: Bacteria > Pseudomonadota > Alphaproteobacteria > ATCC43930 > CGMCC-115725 > DATJLY01. The sequence goes on along the minus strand of CAWHUT010000002.1, from coordinate 230,437 downwards.
CGCTAGGCACCCGCGCCGCGGTGGTGCTGTCGGCCGGCTTCGGCGAAGGCGGCCATGGCGAGGCGCGGGCACAGCGGCTGCGCGCGCTGGCGGCCGGCGGCATGGCGATCTGCGGGCCGAACTGCTTCGGCGTGCTCGCCGCCAAGCACCGCGTCGCCGCCTATAGCGGCGTGATCCCCGCGACGTTGCGGCCGGGCCCGGTCGCCCTGGTGTCGCAAAGCGGCAGCCTCGTCAACAACGCCTATACGCCGCTGATGGAAGGACGGGAACTGGGCTTCAGCTACGTCGTGTCCTGTGGCAACCAGACCGGCACGCCGGTCGCGGCCTATTTCGATCATTTCGTCGATGACCCTGACGTCACCGTCATGGCAGCGATCATTGAGGGTCTGACCGACCCGCGCCGGCTGGCGGCAGTGGCGCGGCGCGCGCACCAGCACGGCAAGACGGTGATCGTCCTCCACAACGGCCGATCGGCGGTTGGCCGCGTCATGGTCCAGTCGCATACCGGCGCGCTGGTGGGCGATGCACAGATCGTCTCGGCGTTCCTCCGGCGCGCCGGCATCATCGAGGTCGCGAGCTACGAGGAGCTGACCGAGGCCATCGAGCTCTTCGCGATCGCGCCGCGCGATGACGCGATCGGCCGGGAGGTCATCATCATCTCCGGCAGCGGCGGCGGCGCCGCGGCTGCGGCCGACGGGCTGGATGCCGCCGGGACGCGCCTGGTGGCACTCCAGCCGGCGACGCAGGAAGCCGTGCAGGCTGTGCTGCCGGAATTCGGCAGCGTCACCAACCCGATCGACGGCACCGGGGCGATGTTCACCTCGCCCACGCTGCTGCCCAAGCTGCTCGATGTGGTGCTGGCGGAGCCGGGATGGCCGCTCATCGTGGCGAATGTCACCACGCGGCCGGTCGAGAACGCGCCCATGCGCCGCTTCGCCGCGACTTATGCGGCGGCGTCGCGCGCCTCCGGGCGGACGGTGGCGGCGTTCCAGGTCAGCGCGCTCGGCGGCCCGCTCGATCTCGAAATCGTGCGCACGCTGCACGCGGCGCGCGTGCCGATGCTGCTCGGCGTTTCGACGGCAATGCGGGTGCTAGGGCATTTGGCGACCCAGCGCGACTACCGCGCCCGCGTGCTCGGCGGCGCTACCGATTTCGGGGCGCCCGTGCCTGTCGCGGCGGAACGGTGGGATTTTCTGACGGCGCGCCGTGCCCTGGTGGAAAGTGGCGTTGCCGTGGTCGATGCCGTCCTCGCCACGTCCGAGGATCAGGCGGTGGCGGCGTGGCGGCAATTCTCCGCGCCGGTCGCGATCAAGGCAGAAGCGCCGGGTCTTCTGCACAAGAGCGATCACGGCTGCGTGCGCCTGGGCTGTGCCGGCGAGGCTGCGGTGCGCGAAGCCTATCGCAGCGTGACCGCCGCCGCCGCGATTGCCACCGCCGCGCCCGTCGCCGGCGCCCTGGTCCAGCCGATGGTGACGGGGATCGCCGAGGCCTATGCCGGCATCATCGTCGATCCGCAGTTCGGGCCGGCGGTGTGCTTCGGCCTGGGCGGCATCTTCGTCGAGATCCTCAGCGATGTCCGCATCGAGCTGGCGCCGCTGACCCGCGAGGACGCGCTGGGCATGATCGCAGGTGTCAAGGGCGCGGGCATCCTCACGGGCGCGCGCAACCGGCCGTGCGGCGATATCGAGGCGCTGGCCACGCTCCTGGTGAATTTGAGCCGGTTCGCGCTGCGCAATTTCGGCCGCTTCGGCGCTCTCGATCTCAATCCGATCATCGTGAAGGCGGCCGGCGACGGCGTCGTTGCCGTCGACATCGCGATCGAGGGCGCCGCGTCCGGAACCGAAGGGGACGAAGAATGAGCTACGAGGATTTGATCTATGCCGTCGACGAGCGTATCGCCACGATCACGCTCAATCGTCCGTCGCGCATGAATGCGCTGACGCCGGGGCTCGAAGCGGATCTGCATCGCGCCTTCGACGACGCCGACGCCGATCGCGACGTCAAAGTGATCATCCTGACCGGCAGCGGCGCCGCCTTCTGCGCCGGCTACGATCAGGGCCCGACCGAGACGGGAGCCAAGAAGACCGATCCCGCCGATCTGTCGATGGCGGAATTCATCGAGCGCTGGCACCGCAACGACGCGACGAACGCGGTCAAATGGACGCATATGTGGCGGCTGGGCAAGCCGATCATCGCGGCGGTCAACGGCTGGGCCATGGGCGGCGGGTTCTGGTATCAGCTCGCGGCCGACATCACCATCGCCTCCGATCAGGCCGTCTTCGCCCAGCCCGAGGTCCGCCACATCTCCAACACGACCTTTCTTTTCGCGGCGCTGTGCGGGTGGAAGGCGGCCAATCGCTGGGCCCTGACCGGGGATCATTTCGACGCCCAGGAAGCGCTCAGGATCGGCATGGTCAACGAGGTGGTGCCGCACGACACGCTGATGGCAGCGTCGCGCGCGCTCGCCCGCCGCCTGGCGCTGGTGCCGGAGCCGTCGCTGCGCCTTAACAAGGCGATCGCGATGCAGGGCATCCTGGCGGCCGGGGTCAATGCCGGGCTCGCCGTCGAAGGCGCGCTCGGCGCGCTCGCCCATTCCTCGCACAACGAATTTCGCGAGACCCTGCTGGAGGTCCAGCGCACCCAGGGCGTCAAGGCGTATCTCGATATGCGGGACGGGCCGTTCCAGCCGGAACCGATGGGGCCGCGCTCGGCCAAGGGCCGGGCCGCCCGCAAGAAAGGTTGACGCGGCCCCGGGCCGGTGTTCGTGATTTGACCTGGGGCCACCGCCTTCGTAGAGTCGGCCCAAGCAGACAGGAGAGCCCGTCATGCGCATCGTCGACTCGCATTTCCACTGGTGGCCGCGACAGGTTTTCGATCAGCTTTGCCGGCGCACGGGCTATCCCCGGGCCGAGAGCAACGGCAGGGGCGGCTACACCTATTGGCGCGAGGCTGGCGTCGGCGCCCGGTTCAACCTGGGAGCCGAATGGTACGATCTCGACCAGCAGTTGGCGCACATGGACGGGCTCGGCCATCAGGTCGACGTGGTCTGCTCCATCGGGCCGTTCTCGGTGCATTTTTCCGATCTGCCGGCGGAAGAGGGGCGTGATGCCGCCATGGCCTGGAACGAGGCGATGGCCGGGGCGCAGCGCCGCCATCCCGGCCGCCTCTGGGCGAGCGCGGCGGTGCCGCTGGTCGACACCCGGATCGCCCTCGAGGTGCTGGACCACGCCGTCAACAAGCTGGGCTTGATGGGGGCCAATCTCCCGGGCAGTGTCGGCAGCGATCCCCGCATCGATGCCGAGCGGCTGGAGCCCTTCTATGACCGCGTCGAAGAACTGGGCATACCGCTCTTCCTGCATCCCACCGATGCCCTCTTCCCCGGCAGCCTCGACGGCTATGACGGGGCGCTCTATCTCAGCCTCGGCCGCGTCATCGATGTCAGCGTCGCGGCGGCGCGGCTGGTGCTTTCCGGTCTCATGGAACGCCATCCCGACCTGAAGCTCGTCATGTCCCACACCGGCGGCGCGCTGCCTTACCAGGCCGGCCGCATGGACAAGAACTCCAAGGCCGCCAAGCTGCCGCAGCCGGCGAGCACGTATATCAAGCGCATGTACACGGATACCGTGTCGCCGCACGCGCCCGGCATGAAATTCGCGATCGAATACTATGGCGTCGATCACGTCATGTACGGCAGCGACTATCCGTGCTGGAGCCCGGCGGCGGCGCTCGCCATTTTCAACGAGATCGGCCTGTCGCCGGTGGACCAGGAGAAGATCCTGAACGGCAACGCCCGCCGCATTCTCGGCCTGCGCGATCCGGTCGTGCCCGAATTGCCGCAGGCCACCCGCGCCAAGGCTTTGGTCTAGGAAGACCTTACCGGCCGGCGGCGCGGGTCAAGCGCCGTCAGCGGCGCCAGCCCCATCCGTACCCGATGCGGACGGAACCGAAATAGGGATAGGGGTAGGGAGCGTAGTAGCCGGGCGCGGGATAGGCGTAAGGGTAGGGGTAAGGATAGGCATAGCCCCCGCCGTAAGCCGGCGCCGCAGCCGCCGTCGGTACGCTGTTCCCCTTGGCCGACATGCACTGGATATAGCCGACATCATAGCGCTGCTGCAGGCCGGCACCGGAGACCTGGGCCGCATTGACGCCGGCGGCGCTCCCCATCAGAAGACCGCTGCCGGCACCGATGGCGGCGCCCGCGCCGGGATTGCCGGCCGCCGCACCGATGGCCGCGCCCGCCGCCGCGCCGAGCACGGTACCAAGCGCGGCGCTATTGACGGCGCTCTGCTGGGCCGCCGCGGCCGGTGAGGCGTTGCCGATCTGCGCCGACGCATATTGCCGGCACGACATGTCGTCCTTTTGAAAGTCGGCGAGGCTTTTTCCCTGTGGGGGAAGAGCCATCACGCTGGGCCCCGTGGGCGGCGCCACCGCGCAGGCGCCAAGCGCAAGCGTAGCGGCCAGCGTGAGCAGTGACGGGACACGAACCATCTCAGCGCTCCCTTATCCTCATCTTAACACCTCATAATAGGATTGATGCGCAATGAACATCCCCATGCGGCGTCCGCGCGCGCCAGAACGACACTCCTCCGATATTTAGGCGAATTTGCGACAATACCTGGACGAAAGTGCTTTGCCATTTGATTCGATACTGGCAGTGTTGGTCTCGGTACATCTTGCGCCGATGCGCGCTGCGCATCCCTCCCGATGTGCGCCGACGAAGGAATTTATGCCGTTGCCCGATGCGCTAGGAGGTCCTGCTCCGGAGGCGAATTTGCATACCGTCGTGATCGCACGACGGGCTCGCCGTGCCGACGCGGAGGGCGAGCTCGCCCAACTCGATGGTGCCGCGGCCATGTTTAGCCCCAAGGGCCGCGCCACCGCCGACGGCTTTCGTCCTTCCTATTGGAGCTATGACGGGCCCGGGGAGCCGCGCATGGAAGGCGGGGGGGCCGAACCCCGGCCGCCTGATGCCGCCTACGCCCCCGGATGCCTCGACGCTTCCATGATTTCAGCACGAGCGCGCCGATGAGGCCCGGCTGGAGTTCGCCTTATCTGCCCGTGACGGGCGAGATGCCGGAGCTCACGAGCGTAGAGAGTGCGTTTCTCGAATTCCACTTGCAGGCAATGATGGAAGAGCCACAGCTCGGTTCCGAGCCCAGCGGCGGGGCGTTTGCCGAAGCGCCGGTGTCGGCGCGGATCAATACCGGATTTTTCGCGCCGGAAGCGGATTTGCGCACGATCATCTTGCGCCCGATCCATCGCGATGCCGCGGCCGGGCACCTCGATGAGGCCGACGACGTCGCCACGACCGCGAACGGGCTCCTTGCGGGATCGGCGTCGGACGACGAGTTGTTCGTCAGCAAAGGCCGCGCCAGCGGGTCCACATCCTGGCCGTCCGGTTCGGACGCGAGCGCACCGATTGCGCCGGCCCTGTCGCCGTCCGCACGCGGTAATGGCGAACCTGCGCCAGGTGGCTTCGACGTGGCAGCGCCGAATAGCGGCAGCGCGGTCGAGAGTGCGGGCGCGGCTTCCGTGCGCGATGTCGAGGCGGGGGTAATCGAGCCCGCGTCGGGTGGGTCCGCTGCGGCGGCCAGCACAAGCGCCGCCAATGTCGAGCCGCCGCAGGAGGACGCCGTTCCCGCGGCATCGCCAGCGCCGGCAATGTTCCGGCGGCGAAAATCCCCGGTGGCGCTGCGCGCCGTTGCGGCATTCGCCTGTGCGGCCGCGCTTGTCTCCGTTTGGATCGGTACGCATCGCCCGGCCCCACCGGTCGTGCTGCCGCCGCTGACCATCGTCAACGAGGCTGCTTCACCACCGCCGCCACCGCGTCAGGAAACTGCCGCGCCGGTGCAGCAGGAAGCCGCCGTACCCGCGCATCAGGAAGCTGTCGCGCCGCCGCGCCAGGAAGCCGTTGCGCCTCCGCACCAGGAAGCCACCGTTGCGACCCCGGCCCCGGCGAAGCCTCTATCCGAGCTCGATAACCTCGTCGCGCAGGGAGACGAGCGCTTCAAGACCGGCGATGTCTTTGCGGCGCGGTTGTTCTACGAGCGCGCGGCCGATGCGGGAAGCGCACATGCCGCGCTGATGGTGGGCGCGACCTATGATCCGACGTTCCTTGCCAGCGTGGGCGTGCGCGGCCTGCGCGGCGATGAAAACGTGGCGATGACCTGGTATCGCCGGGCCCGCGATCTCGGCGATCCGGAGGCCGAAACTTTCCTGAAGAACTCTAGCGCAGAAGTAGCCCGACGCCGGGACCGGCAAGGATCGTCACCCGTTGCGTTTGCAACGACGGGCGACGATCCGTTTCACAGTGCCGGGTCGGTCGGCGACCTAGTAGTCGCCGCCGGCGTCCATGCCGCTGTCCGGTGTTTCGTGCGTGCTCTTCTCCGGTTTCTCGGCGACCATGGCCTCGGTGGTGATGAGCAGGCCGGCGATGGATGCCGCGCCTTGCAGCGCCAGGCGCACGACCTTGGTGGGGTCGATGATCCCGGCTTTCATCATGTCGACATAGGTCCCGGATTGCGCATCGAAGCCGTGGCCGGCATCGCCCTTCTCCAGGAGCTTGCCGACGATGACGGAGCTGTCGGCCCCGGCATTGGCGAAAATCTGCCGGGCCGGCGCCTGTAGGGCCCGGCGCACGATGTCGATGCCGACCTTCTGGTCGTCGTTCTCGGGATTGAGCCGGCCCAGCGTCTTGCTGGCGTAGAGGAGGGTGACGCCACCGCCGGGGACGATGCCTTCCTCGACCGCCGCGCGGGTTGCGTGCATCGCATCATCGACGCGATCCTTGCGCTCCTTCACCTCGATCTCGGTCGCGCCGCCGACGCGGATGATCGCGACGCCGCCCATGAGTTTCGCCAGGCGCTCCTGCAGCTTCTCCTTGTCGTAGTCCGAGGTCGTCTCCTCGATCTGCGCGCGCAGCTGCGTGCAGCGGCCCTGGATGTCGGCCTTCTTGCCGGCGCCATCGATAATGGTGGTGTTCTCTTTCTCGATGCGCACCTTTTTGGCCCGGCCGAGCATGGCAAGCGTGACGTTCTCGAACTTGATGCCGAGATCGTCGCTGATGACCTGACCGCCGGTCAGAATGGCGATGTCCTCGAGCATGGACTTGCGCCGATCGCCGAAGCCGGGCGCCTTCACCGCCGCGACCTTGAGGCCGCCGCGCAGCTTGTTGACGACGAGCGTGGCGAGCGCCTCGCCCTCGATGTCCTCGGCCACGATGAGCAGCGGCTTGCCGCTCTGGACCACGGCCTCGAGCAGCGGCAGCAGCGCCTGCACGCCGGGCAGCTTCTTCTCGTGCAGGAGGATGTAAGGGTCCTCGAGCTCGGCGAACATCTTCTCGGCGTTGGTGACGAAATAGGGCGAGATGTAGCCGCGGTCGAACTGCATGCCTTCGACGACGTCGAGCTCGGTCTCCAGGGATTTCGCTTCCTCGACCGTGATCACGCCTTCGTTGCCGACCCGCTCCATCGCTTTGGCGATCATCTCGCCGATTTCGCGGTCGTCATTGGCGGAGATCGTCCCGACCTGAGCGATCTCGGCGTTGGTCGATACCTTCTTCGAGGCCTTCTGGATCGATGCGACCACCGACTCCACGGCCATGTCGATGCCGCGCTTCAAATCCATCGGGTTCATGCCGGCGGCGACCGCCTTTGCGCCTTCGCGCACGATCGACTGGGCCAGCACCGTTGCGGTCGTGGTGCCATCGCCGGCCATGTCGCTGGTGCGGGTGGCGACCTCTTTCACCATCTGCGCGCCCATGTTCTCGAACCGGTCGGCGAGCTCGATCTCCTTGGCGACGGTGACGCCGTCCTTGGTGATGCGCGGGGCGCCGTAGGATTTGGAGAGGACGACGTTGCGGCCCTTCGGCCCCAGCGTCACCTTCACCGCGTTGGCGAGCGTGTCGATGCCGCGCAGCATGCGGTCGCGCGCATCGCCGTTGAATTTCACTTCTTTGGCAGCCATGACGTGAATTCCCTTTGTTATGCGGCTTTCTTGTTCGCGGCGGCCTGATCGATCACGCCCATGATGTCGGATTCCTTCATGATCATGAGGTCCTCGCCATCGAGCTTGACTTCGCTGCCCGACCACTTGCCGAACAGCACGCGGTCGCCGGCCTTGACGTCGAGCGGGTGCAGCGTGCCGCTCTCGTCGCGCACGCCGGCGCCGACGGCAACGACTTCACCTTCCATCGGCTTTTCTTGCGCCGTGTCGGGGATGATGATTCCGCCGGAGGTCTTTGCCTCGGGCTCGACACGGCGAATCAGGACGCGGTCCTGCAACGGACGCAGTTTCATGGGTGGCCCTCCTCGGACCATATTTCGAAGGATGTGGCACTGTGCGATGGAGAGTGCCAATGCTCCGGGGAGCACATGGGGTCGCACGCCGCCAAATACAACCGAGACAAACTCGTCCGACCCACGAATTGGCGCAATCCCGAAAATAATCGACCGGCGCAAGACCGGTCCGGCCGCGTCACGCGTGCGTGCGGTAAAGCGCGTACGCCATGATCAAGACGACGAGGAAAACGGGAACGACGATCGGCGGGATGATCCAGGAGGCCATGGCATACCCTCTTTCTGGTTCTTGTCAGGCGGGAGCCCTGGTCTCTCTCTCAGCCGTCGACGCGCCCATACCGCCGTCGACGATGACGTCTAAGTGGTTATCCGACGCCGATCTCGCAACAACCGGTGAACCGGACCGCTATCGCTGAATGGACGAGACAGGGCTTGGGCTTGGCTCGGACGGGTGATCAGTGCGGAGATTCGATATGGCCAGGAACGCGACGGCGAGGAAGAGAATGCAAACCACCACGACGGGAGCCGCTGCCCTTACCTTCTCACTCCGGCTGCGCCCGTCTCGAGAGGGCCGGGCAACCGGGGCACTTCGCTTGGGCAGGCGGCTCAGCAGGCGCGTGGCGATGGCCGACGAGTTCGAGGCATTCCAATTCCCTGCGGGCAGTCCGGCGATCGCTGCGGTCAGGGTCCGGGCGGCCGTGTCGCCCGGCAAACCTGACAGGCGCGCCGCCTCCATCCAGGGGTCGATGCCGAGCCGGGTCAGCGCCGACAGCACCGTGAGCGTCGAGCCGTTCTTTTCCTCGCCGACCGACGCGAAAAGAAAATCGTTGAACTCGGAATTGATGAGCGAGAATTGCGGACGCAGGGCCATTTCGCCTCCGATCCGATCTCAGGCCGCGGTCTTGAGCGGGCTTCCCGGGCTTGGAGCCGCCAGGCCTGCCAGTACCAGAGCCGAGGCGGGGTTCAAGCTGTCGACCATGGAGGTCGGGATCAGGATGGTCGCGCCGCGCTCTTTCGTGGTCTCGTAGATGATGTTCATGGCGCGCAGTTGCAGCGCGCCGGGATGATCGGCGTAGGTCCGGGCAGCCTCGACAAACTTGCCGGCGATCTCGGCTTCGGCCGAGCCGAGAATGACGCGGGCCTGCTTCTCGCGCTCCGCCTGCGCCTGGCGCGACATCGCGTCCTGGAGCGCCACCGGGATAGCGACGTCGCGGATCTCGACGGAGGTTGCCGACACGCCCCATTCTTCGGTCTTGCGGCCGATCTCGTCCCGCAAGAGATCGTCGGCCGTTTTCCGGTCCGACAGCAGCGCCGCCAGCATGGACGAGCCGATCATCTCGCGCAGCGAGGTCTGCGCGACGCGGTCGATGGCCTGGCGGTAGTCGGTGATCTTCAACGCCGCTTTTTCCGCGTCATGAACATGCCAGAAGATGATCGCATCCACATTGACGGGCACGGTGTCCTTGGTGAGGGCCTGCTCGGCACTGAAGGCCGTGGTCTGGATGCGCTCGTCGATGACCGCCGCCACATTGTCGAGAACCGGAATGATCAGAAAGAGGCCGGGCCCCTTCACGCTTTGCAGCTTGCCGGCGCGCAGAATGACAAATTTCTGCCAGACATTGGCCATCTTGAGCGACAGGGCGATGACGATCGCGACGACGATGAAGGGCGGCGCCAGGAAGATGTTGACCGTCTCGCCGAGTGCCACGCCGATGACGGCGCAGGCCGTCGCCAGGAAGAGTGTGATCGGATTCATGCTTGTTCCTCCATAGGCAGGAGACGGAAGCGTGGGGCCTAGGGCGTGTCCTTGCCGTGCTGCTCGACGTGGTATTTCGTCGCTTCACTGCCGTGCCAGACCGCCTGTTGCGTGTGGCCATGCGCGATGAGCGCTTGATGCGCCGCGTGCGCATAGTCTTTCTCGGCATAGTGTTGCGAGGCGCGGCGGTGATGCACAGCCGCCTTATCATGATGCTCGGCTGCGGCGACGTGGTGTTCCGTGCCGGTGAGAAGTTTGCCCATGATGCCTCCAAACTCGGGATAGCCTGCCGTTGAAGGCGTCGGTCGGAGCCGTCGCCGTCTGGAAAGTTCGATCGACCGGCCCTATGAGCTTCCGAGATCCGCGCACCGATCGGAATCGGCCGATCAAGGCGGATCAATAAGGCAGCACTTCGTGATAGTTACGATCTGCGCCTGCCGCCGTCTGCGACATCATAAATGCGTCGCAACGATGCCGCCAACCCCTGAATCGGGCTTGCCCTACAACTGGGGTGCGATGGAATGAATAATAAGACGTGAGCGAGGAATTGTTTTCGACCGTTGGCTCGTCACGTCGCACGCACTGCACGCATAGGTCCGTCATCATACGAACGTATGAAAGGCTATTCTGTCATTTCGGGTACAAGCTCAAATCACGGCAGAGAATAGATTCGGCCGGAAAGTTAAGGCAACGCATGTCTGGCGGCTCGCCGCCATGCGCCGCTTAATCGGTCATTCACCGGTGACCAGCATATTTCAACCATAGCAGGCGACCGACAATGGTCCTGATCTTCGGGCGCGCGGCGGCGATGGCAACGCCAGGAGCACCACATGGCTCGAATCCTGATTGCTGAAGACAGCCCGACCCAGGCGGAGCGGCTCGCTGCGGCTCTGGAGGAGCGCGGCTTCGAGGTGACCCGCGCCGAGGATGGGAAGCGGGCTTTGCTGCGCTTTGCCGCCGAGCCGTACGACGTCGTGATCTCGGACGTGGTGATGCCGGGGATGTCCGGCTACGAGTTCTGCCGCGCAATCAAGGCCGACAAGACCAAAGGCCATGTGCCCGTCATCCTCCTCACGAGCCTGCACGAGCCGATGGACATCATCCGCGGCCTGGAGGCGGGCGCCGACAATTTCCTCACCAAGCCTTATCAAACCGATGACCTCATCCGCCGCATCGACCGGATTCTGGACAACAAGCGGGTGCGCGGGCGCAGCCGGGTCGCGGTCGGCGTCGACATCGTCTTTCTGGGCAAGACATTCACGATCACCTCGGACAAGGAACAGATCCTCGATCTCCTGATCTCGATCTTCGAGGACACGATCCGGGCGAATCAGGAGCTCCACCGCAGCAAGACCGAGCTCGCCGCGGCCAAGGCCAAGATCCAGACCTACGCGGGCGAGCTCGAGGACCGCGTGCGCGAGCGGACGGCCGCGCTCAGCGAGAGCGAGGCGCGGCTCGACCGCGCGCAGGAGATCGCGGGGATCGGCAGTTGGGAGGTGGAATTCTCGACCGGGCGCGTCTTCTGGTCGAAGGAGATGTATCGCATCCGCGGGGTTGAGGGGGCTTCATCGCCGTTCACCCTGCAGTCCGGCGCGCGCGACATCGATCCCGAGGATTGGCCGCGGGTTCGGGAATGGTTCGAGCAACTCCGCGCCGGTCGCGAGCTCCAGGCCATCGAGTGTCGCATCCACCGGCCGGACGGCGAGACGCGCGTCGTCAGCTTCGAAGGAAAGCCGATTGTGGAGGAGGCGGGGAAAGTCACGAAGATCGCCGGAACGCTGCGCGATGTCACCGAGCGGCGGCTAACCCAGCAGCAGCTTGTTCAGGCTCAGAAGATGGAGGCCATCGGCAATCTCACCGGCGGCATCGCGCATGATTTCAACAATCTGCTGGGGATTGTCATCGGCAACCTCGATCTGCTGTGTGATACCAAGGCTGGCGACGCGGAGGTCGCAGAGCTCGCGGGAGAAGCGCGCGATGCCGCGCTGCGCGGCGCCGAGCTTACCAAGCGGCTCCTCGCCTTCGCCCGGCGCCAGCCGTTGCGGGCGGTACGCGTCGACATCAACGAGACTGTCGCGGGCATCACCAAGCTTTTGGACCGGACCATCGGCGAGCATATCGAGGTGAAGCTGAGCCTCGACCCCACGGTGTGGCCCGTCGTCGCCGATCCCGCCCAACTCGAGGCGAGCCTCACCAACCTCGCGACCAACGCCCGCGACGCGATGCCCAAAGGCGGCCGCCTGACGATCTCCACGCAGAACAGCCAGCTCGACGCGGAATATGCCGAGCGGAATGATGAAGTGACGCCGGGCGACTATGCGCTGATCGAGGTCAGCGACACCGGCACCGGCATCGCGCCCGAGGTGATAGAGCATATCTTCGAGCCGTTTTACACCACCAAAGAGCACGGCAAGGGCACGGGGCTCGGTCTCAGTATGGTGTTCGGATACGTCAAGCAGTCGGGCGGCCACATCAGCGTCTACAGCGAAAAATCCGTCGGCACGACGTTCCGGCTTTATCTGCCGCGAGCGAACGAGGGCGCGAAAGCATCGGCACGATCCAAGGCGACGCCGGCCGCGTCCGGGAACGGCGAGACGATCCTCGCCGTGGAAGACAACCCGGCATTGCGGCGGATCGTGGTTAAGCAATTGCACGAGCTCAACTACAAGGTCCTCGAAGCCGAGGACGCGGCGGCCGCTCTGTCCGCCCTCGAGCACGAGCCGATCGACCTGCTCTTTACCGATATCATCATGCCGGGCGCCACGACCGGGTTCGATATCGCGCGCATAGCCCATGCCCGATGGCCCAAAGTGCGCGTGGTTCTCACCTCGGGGTTCTCGCAAACCAACCTCTTCGACGACATGCAATCGTCAGGGAGCGTGCATCTTTTGAGCAAGCCTTACCGAAAAGAGGATTGGCGCGGATCCTGGAGACTGCCTTGAATCCGTGAGAGAGCGGAGGGTCGGTTTGCTTAATGCAAAGATAATGTAAAGAAGCGTGATAATTCCGTGACATGGGGGGAGGTGTTAATTGTTCCGTAATCGCGCGGGCAGAGAATTCCGAGAACGAAGAAGAGCCATTTCAGCTTCAGATCGTCATTCGGCGTTGGGCGGCCCGCAGCAGAGTCAGAGTCTTCGCCATGCCACTTGTGCTCGTGATCGATGATGAGGCCGCGTTGCGCAAATTGCTGCGTCGTGTCCTGGAAGCGGCGGGGTACAGAGTACTCGAGGCCGCGAACGGGCGGATCGGCATGGAGATCCTGATGAAAGAGCGGCCCGATGCGGTCATTTCCGACATCCTCATGCCGGAGAAGGAAGGGATCGAGACGATCATCGAAATTCGCCGCGCTCTTCCCGATGCGAAGGTCATTGCCATCTCGGGCGGAGGCGCTGCGCACAACACGATGTTCCTCGCCGCGGCACAGAAACTCGGCGCTCACGCGGCGATCTCGAAACCGTTCCGGACATCCGACCTTGTTCGATGTCATGAACAATCTTCTCGCGAGTGCGTGATGCTTGAAGGGAGTGCTGCGTCCCATTTGCCGGCTTGTCCGGTCGAGCCGGTTGGCCATCCCAGGGCCATCGTTCTCGACGACGAACCGGCCGTTGGCAGGTTCGTCAGAAAAGTCGCCGAGGCGGTCGGCTTCTCGGTCGAGGTGGCGGTCGATCCGGATGCGTTCCAGGAACTCTACGGCGCGGCCGTGCCGGATGTCGTTCTGGTGGACCTGCGGATCGGCGGGCGCGACGGCATCGAACAGTTGCGCTTTTTGAGCGCGCAGTCGTTTTCAGGCCCGGTGATTTTCATCAGCGGATTTGACGAGCGCGTTCTCGAGACAGCCGCGCGGGTGGGACAGAATCTGGGCCTCACCATCGCGGGCTGCCTGGCCAAGCCCGTCCGGGCCGACGTGCTAAGGTCTTTGCTCAGGGACATCACATCCCGGATCGTCCGGCCGCCGACGGCGAAGGAGGTTCTGGACGGGCTGGTGAGCGGCGAGATGTTCCTGGAATATCAACCGATCGTCAGTCGACGCCCGAGGGAGATCCGCCAGCTCGAGGCGTTGATACGCTGGACCCATCCCGTGCGCGGGCGCGTGATGCCGGACGACTTCATCCCGGTTGCCGAGCAATCATCGGAGCTCATCGATGCCGTCACCGACTGGGTGATCCGGCAGGCTGCGCGCGAGCATGTGCGGCTACGGCAAGGCGGCATTGACGTGCAAATGGCCGTGAATATTTCGGCCCTGAACCTCGAGGCGCTGACTTTTCCCGAACGGGTCGACCGCCTGCTGCGCGAAGGCGGCGTGCCCGCCGACAGATTTTGTTTCGAGGTGACCGAGACGGCGGCATCGCGCGATCCCACCCGCCTCATGGAGGTCTTGTCTCGGCTGCGCCTGATGGGTGCGCGTCTCGCGATGGACGATTTCGGAACCGGGTATTCCTCGCTCAGGCTTTTGAGTCAGCTGCCGTTCACCTGTCTCAAGATCGATCGGTCTTTCGTGATGGCGCTGCCGAGCTCACGGGATTTGCTGGTGATTGCGCGGTCGATTGCCGATCTGGCGCGCAATCTGAACATGGAGTTCGATTGCCGAGGGCGTCGAAACCGAGGCGGCGGCCGAAGTCATAGAATCCCTGAATGTGACGGCCCTGCAGGGATACCATTTCTCGCGGCCTCTGCCGTCGTTATCCCTGCCGACATGGATTTAGGGATGGGTCACCGGGTGACCTGCGGGAGCGACGCCGTTTCCGGCCGGCCCCGATGAAGCAGACGCTTCCGAACCGCTTTCGGTCCTGGCTGGCCGATCTGATACGGCCAACCGCGACTCCGCCCCCGCGCCCCGTCGCCGACCCCGGCAGCCGCGCGTCCCAGAGCGGCCGATTTCCGAGCAGCAGGAGTGTGAGAAAGCGCTGCGCGCCTTGTTCGAGAAGGCGCAACAGGTCATGGGAGGCCGCGTCAATCTCATCGGGATGGAGCATATCAAGGAGAAATTCGGCGCGCGCTGGAACGTCATTGCCGAGCGCGTGGATCGCATCGCACGCAACGTCATCGAAAAGCGGCTGGCCCAAGGCGACGTCTATTGCGCGTGGCAGGAGACGGGCTATCTCATGATCTTCGCGACGCTATCGCCGGAGCAGGCCGCGGTGAAATGCGCGCTCCTCGCCCGCGAAATCAAGAATGCCCTGCTCGGCGCAGGCGAGGGCGCCGAGGGACTCGAGATCAAGTGCGCTTTGGCGCGGATCGATAGCGGCACGGGACTTGAGGACGTGCAGTGGATGGAGGACATGCCGATCGACTCCATCGCCTTCGAGGAGGCGTCGGAGCCCGACTCCGAAAGGCCGATTGCGGCGTGCGTTGTTGGGCAAGACGATCGGCTGTCTCGGTTGCGGTTCAACTATCGGCCGATCTGGGATACAGCACGGTGCGCGATCGCGACCTATCGGTGCGTCGTGGGCCTCGCCAATGAAAGCCTCGAATTGGCGGGCGGCGAGGCGGACTCCGCGGAGCACTGGCTGGTCCAGGTCGACCGCGCGATGCAGCTCCAAGTGATCGAGGACATCAAAGCGCTGATCGCGCAGGACCAGCGCCTCCTGTTAATGATGCCCGTGCATTTCGAGACGCTAGCATCCTGGCCGCGGCGCCAAGACTATGTATCCCGATTGGAAGCGCTGCCGACCTCATCGCAGCAACTCGTCGTCTCGGAGCTCATGGGCACTCCGATGGGCGTGCCGCTGTCGCGCCTGGTGGAGATGATCGCGCCGCTGCGGCGCTATTGCCGCGCCGTCGCCGTGCACAGTCCGCTCGCGGCCGTCGACTTCTCTCCCCTCAAGGGCGCCGGCGCCATGGCCGTGGGGTGCGACATTCGTTCCCAGACTGGGCCGGAGCTGGCGATCATTCGCGACATGGGGCTGTTCGAGCGCGCCGCCGTCAAGGCCGGCCTTGCCAGTTATGTCTGCGGCATCCAGACGCGGAGTTTGGCCGCGGCGGCGCTGGGCGCCGGCTTCACCTATATTGCCGGCGATGCCGTGGCGGAACTGTCGCCGCGACCGGGAAGTGTCGTCAAGTTCAACATCCTGGACATGTATCGGCCGCTGGTTCAGGCGGAGTAGCGCTGCCCTGCTCGCCGATAACTCAGCCTCTGCCGATGATCGCTGCGAGCGCGGCCCCGATCTCGGCCGGTTTCATGATGTGGCGCGCAGCGTCCAGCCGCACGGCTTCGCCGGGCATGCCAAAGACCAGCGCGCTCTCGCGGCTCTGCACAAAGGTCAGGGCGCCGGCTTGCTTGAGGTTGCGCAATTCCTGCGCCCCATCCTTGCCCATTCCCGACAACAGCACGGCTGCCGCGTTGCCGCCGTAGGCCGCGAGCACCGTACGAAAGAGATACGATACGGCCGGCCGCAGACCCTGTTCCGGCGCGGCCGTGCTCAGCCGTGCCACGCCGAACCTGTCCACGCCCAGATGGCGCTCGTCGGGAGCGATATAGACGTGTCCGGGCAATAACGGTTCCGCGTCGTTTGCGACCTGTACCGCATGCCCGGTCGCTTCGCTCAGCCATTTTGCGAAGCCCGCCACAAATCCCACGGCAATGTGCTGGACGAGGAGGATCGGCGCGGAAAATGGTTTGGGCAGCGCTGCGAGCAGTTCACAGGCCGCAAGCGGACCGCCGGTCGATGCGCCAATCGCCACCGCCTTGATGTCGCGTGCGCGTGTAAATCGACCCGGCGCTGCGCCGGCTGCGTGCGTGGTGTCGGCGCCGATGTCGCCATAGCGACGGACCACCCTGACCTCGGACATCAGCCTGACGGTCTGCACCAGCTCGGCGACGGCGCTCGCGTGCGCGGGATCATGGGGGCCAACGGGCGTGCGCAAGAAGGCCAGCGCTCCCGACTCCAGCGCACGGAACGACGCCGAAACCTGATCACCGCGAATGCTGCTGACGATGACGATCGGGACGGGGCATTCATGCATGATGCGCCGCGTCGCCTGGAGCCCGTCCATCCGGGGCATATTCACGTCCATGGTCATCACATCGGGCCGGGCGTTCCGCACCGCCTGCACGGCCTCGACGCCATCGGCAGCGGTGGCGGAGACCCGCATGTCCGGCGCGGCATTGAAGGTCTTCACCAGAAATTCGCGGACCGTCGGTGAGTCCTCCGCCACCAGCACGCGTATCTTGCCCGCCATCACACCAGCCTGCGCACGGCTTCGAGCAGCCGACCCTGCTCGAAACCGCCTTTGAGAATGTAGGCGTTGGCACCGACGTCGACGCCGCGCTCGAGATCCTCGCGGAATTCGAGCGCCGTCACCAACACGACCGGCAGGTCCGCCAAGACCTTGTCGCCGCGAATGCGGCCGGTCAGCTCGAACCCGTTCATGCGCGGCATCTCCACATCGGATACCAGCAGGTCGAAGGGTTCCAACTTCAGCATGGACCATGCCTCCATGCCATCGACAGCGGTCTTGATGCGGTATCCGGCCGCTTCCAGAATGTTTTTCAGCAGCCCGCGCGCGGTGATCGAAATCCTCGGCCACCAGGATCGACCGCGGCTTGGCTTCGACACGATCGCGGGCGACCGCCTCGTGCGCTGCCGCGCGTGCGACCTTGCCGGCCGATTTGATCAGGTCATGGACGTTCAGAATCGGGGCAATCGTCGCGTCAGGCAATATCGTGGCGCCCTGCACATTGCGCACGCGCACGAAGCATTTGCCGAGCGGCTTCATCAGGATTTCCTGATCGCCCTCCACCGCCTCCACCTCGAACGCCACGCGCCGCGCCGAAGCGCCGAGCACGATGGCAACGAGCCAGTCGCCGTCGCGCTTGCCGGCCGGCGCATCGTGCAATTCCAGGACATCGCGCAACCGCACTAGCGGAACCGGCGTGCCGCCCACGTCGATCATGGCGCGGGTCTCCACCGTTGCGACCGCGCTTCGCTTCACGCGCACGACGCGATCGGCACTGAAAGTCGGAAGGACAAAGATTCGGTCGGCGACGCGAACGGTGATGCCGTGATACATCGCCAGCGTGAGCGGCAGCACGATGCGAAAAGTGGTTCCCCGGCCCCCTTGGGATTCGACCGAGACGGTGCCGCCCAGGCGTTCGACCTTTTCGCGCACGATCGCAAGTCCCAACCCCCGGCCCGACAGATCGGTGATCATCGGGCTGGTGGATACGCCGGACTGGAAGATGAGCGGCAGCAGCTCTGGATCACTTGCCGTGGCCGCGCGCTGCTCCGTCAGCAATCCCAGCTTCGCCGCGGCGGCGGCGAGCTTGTCCGTGGCGATCCCGCCGCCGTCGTCGGCGATCACGAACTCGACCTTGTCGCCCTCCTGCGCCGCGACGCGCAGCGTAACTGACGCACGGGCGGGTTTGCCTGCGGCTATGCGCGCTTGTGGCAGTTCAATGCCGTGATCGATGCAATTTCTCACCAAATGGAGCAGGGGGTCCTTCAACTCTTCGAGAATCCGGCGGTCGATTTCCAGCTCGCCGCCGCGGATCGTCAACTCCACGTCCTTGCCTTGGGCGCGCGCCAGATCGCGCACGACGCGGGGAATGAGCTGCAACAGCGATTCGCACGGCAAGGTCAGGATCTGCTTCATCGCATAGAGCAGGCGATCCACTTTGAGCCCGATGCCGTGCGCCTCGGTGGCCGCGTCTTTCTCGGCAGCGCCAAGCGATGCCTCGAACGCGTCCATATGGTGCTCGGTCCAGTCCAGAAACTTAAGCACCTGGCGTGCCGCCCGATACAGCGGATCGGCCATGTTCCGTTCGCCCAGCAGCGGCCGCAGTTGTGGCGTCGCCGCCGACGCCTTGTCCCACTCGCTCTTCCATTCCGAGAAGGTTCCGCTTGCCTCTTTGAGGTCCGCGGCAAGGCGGCGTACCGCCAATTTCTCCGCGATCATCTCCTCGGTCTGCAGCAGCAGCGTATTCAGCCGTTGGACCGACAGCCTTACCGTGTCCGCCGTCGCGCTGGCGGGTGCGGGTGCGGATCCCGGTTGGGCGGGCTCGGGCGGTGGCTCATGGACCGGTTCCTCGTCGGATGCGGCTGGATCGACGTCGTGCCGCGATGGAGTTGCCGCCGCCGTGTCGTCCATCACGTCCGGTGCGGCAGTCGAGCCCGGCGCCGGCTCTGCCTGTTGGAGGCCTGCATCGAGCGCGGCGACCACCGTGGCCGCGATCGCTTGCTGTCGATCGCTGGCCCCGGCGCCGATGGTGGTGGAAATATCGTCCAGAGCATCGGCGGCGGCGCGCAAGGCATCGCGCAGTACGTCCGACAACGCGACCTTGTCGCTCTTCAGGGAAGCGAAGACGCTTTCCATGGATTGGCAGATGAGCTCGATCTCGTCTTGCCCGACGGCGCGCGCGGCGGCTTTCAGACTGTGCGCCTCACGGAACATGACCTCGACCAGCGACGTGCGCTCCTCGCCCGCGGCGTGGTCGAGCTCGCCGAGCTTCGTCGAGATCGCGGTGATGCGTTCGCGCGCCTCTTCCTTGAAGATCGGAAGAAGCCGGCGGAGAAGCTTGTCGTCCTGCTCAGACATCAGCTCTCACGCGCGCGGTGCGGGTGCAAATCGGGGGCCTCGCGCGACTATCAGGATCGGTACTTCTCTACCAGGGCGCCCAGCTTCTGGCTCAGTTCATTCATGGACCGCGCCGCGGCTTCGGTCCGCTTGACGCCGGCGACATTCTGCACGCTGGCCTCCCGGATATTGTCCATCGCCACGGCCACCTGGCTCACCCCGGCCAATTGCTGCTGGCTGGAGGCGGCAATCTGCATGGCGGCCTGCGTTGCGCCGTCAATGCTCTCGGCCAGAACCCGGATCGAATTCGCCGGCCTGGGCGGATTGCTTCACCCCGGCATCCACGACCTTGGTGCCTTGCTCGGTCGCCAGCACCGCAGCGCCCGTCGCTTTCTGGATCTCGCCCAGGATCGTGCGCACCTGCGCCGTGGCCTGCTTGGATTGCTCGGCGAGGCTCTTGACCTCCTGCGCCACGACCGCAAATCCGCGTCCATGCTCCCCGGCGCGTGCCGCCTCGATCGCCGCATTCACCGCCAGCAGGTTGGACTGGTCGGCCAGATCGTTCACCGCCGCGATGATTTCCGCGATCGCCTGGCTCTGCTCGCTCAGCCGCAGAATGCTTTCCGCCACGGCCTCGACCTGTTCGCGGATGCGGGCCATGCCCTGGGTCACCGCATCGACGGCCTCGCGCCCGCTTTGGGCGACCTGCGCCGTTCGCTGCGCCCCTTCGGAGACCTGCTGCGCCTTTTCCGCCGACATCCGCACGGTTTGCTTCACCTCCTCCATGGTCACGGAGGTCTCGCCGATGGCGGTGGCGGTTTCGGCCGAACCGGCCGACACTTGCGTCGTCGTCGTCAGAATGATGTTCGCCGTTTCCGCCAGCACTTTCGCGCCCGAGTTCAGCTCGCCCGTCATCTGGCGCAGGCTGGCGACCATTTGATCGAACGTCGCCATGAGCACGCCGATCTCGTCGGAGCGCCGCTTCTTCGCGGTCACCTTTACGTTCAAATCGCCCGCGATGATGCGCGAGGCCGCCGCCGCGATCGCCCGGAGCGGATCGGATATCGCCGCGTTCAGCCGCATCGATAGCGGCACCGCCAGCGCCAGCGACCCGACCACCGCCAAAAGCAAGATTGCGGTGTAACGCAGTATTCGATCCGTCAGCGGCTCCGCGCTGATGAGGAGAGAAACGGTGCCCAAGGCCGCCTTGTCCTGGATGACCGGCACGGACACCAGGAGACGATCGCCGGCGAAGTTCTGACCGAGCGGTGGTGCTTTTGATGATAGCGATGAGGGCTGTGCTGCCGCGCGGGAATAGCTGGCGACGAGCGCGCCGTCCTCACCATAGGCGCCGGCCGCCTCGATCTCCGGATTCGCCTTGAGCGGATCCAGATATTCCTGCGTGGCCTTGGCGTCATGGAAGACCAGCGATGCTGCCAGGCTCGCCGCTAGGATATCGGCCTCGACGACGGCCTCCCGGGTCTTTTGCGTCTTGTAGACCTGGTTGTCGTACACCGTCAGGATCGTTCCGGCGACGAGTTGTGCGACGGCGCTCGTGACGACCGTAACAAGGACGAGCTTCCAGCGAATGGACGTGCGGTTGGTCCAGCGCATGTTGCGCCGCTCCTTGCTATCTTCCAGCCGTGACGGATAACGCGAGTTTCAACAGGTCCGAGCTGATGATGAGCCCGTTTTGCGACGCGGCGCCCGCGTCGATTTGGAATCGAACCCGGTTGTCCTTAACCACGAAATTGACGATGCCGAAATCCTTGTCCCCGTGCGCCGAATCGGTGACGGTGAGGACGGGCGTGCCGCGAACGGCGGCCAGGGCCTGCGCCACCGGCTGCGCCGTCGAGCCAGCGACATACATGACGTGGCAGCCCAAATTGGCTGCCGCGGCCTGGACACGCCGTATGGTGATGGGCCGATCGCCGATGTGCTGCCCTTTGACGGCGCGATCGAGCACGTCTCCGAAGGGATCATCGCCGACAACGCACAAGGTGACGGGGATGGAGGGCGAGGCAAACGCACCCGCCGGCCATGTGACGTAGGCCGCGAACTTGTAGAGGTAGGTCGCCTTCACCGTATATTCGAGCTTGTTGGCATCGGCCGCGACGGCCATGCGCGACGCCAGCGCCGTCGCCCCAGCGATCAAGATCGCCAAGGCGATGCGCGCGCAGATGCCAGCCACGGCTCGTCGGTCCAAAGTCAAAATCTCCCTTGCGTCTTCACGAAGAAGCTGCTCCCCATCGCGGAGGTCAGCACCCATGCCACGATAGCGGCACCCGCCGCCGTCGCGCGGACGCAACCCCGTCGCGCTTCGACCGTGGGCACCACCGACGTTTCCATGCCGCTTTCCCCCTCAATGCACTTTCGATACGTTTTGACCATTGATCAGTTTTTGGAACAAACGGCTGCTCGCGGCGCTCAGCCGCTCACCTCTTCGTTCACGACTATTCCGGGGTGAGCAAGGATGGCGCCGGCATCGAGAATCACGACCTGATCCCGGGTGAAGCCACGCAGGAACCCCAAATCAACGCCAAACAACGTCGCGGGCGCCGGCAGGATGTCGGCCGTTTCAACCCAACGAACGCCGAGGATGGCGTCGGCGACAATGCCGAATTCCATGGTCGCATCGTGGATGATGACCGCGCGTGTCGCGTTGGTGAGGCCTCGCGCCGGCGCACCGAGAAGATGCTTCAGCTCGACCATCGGGCAAAGCTGACCGCGCACATTGATGACTCCCAGGACGAAGGACGGCGTGCAGGGAATTGGCGTCAAGTCCTTGAGCGGATGAACCTCGCGCACGTACCGCGTCTCGATCGCGTAGGTTTCCGACGCAAGCTGAAAAACCATGCATTCAAGCTGGTCTTGCGGCGCCGGCGCTTGGTCTTCTCGCGCAATTTCCCGCGCACGCTGTTTCAGCGTCGCGTCGCGTGTTGCGGCCGACGGCGTCGCCGCGGCGTCCCATGATCGGGCCGTCACGACACGAGCTCCTGCTCGGTCAGGTCACGCATCGCGCGCACGATGTCGATGAGCCTCGCGCTGTTCAGGTCATCGGCTTCGTCCACGCTTGCGTCGGGGTCGTGCCGCGCCAGAATGGACAGAGCCGTCTCGAAATTGCGCTTGGCCGCCGCGGGATCGCCGTCGTGCCGGGCGAGGACGCCGAGCGTGTAGTGCGCGAGCACGAAATCCGGAGCCAGATAAACGGCCCGGTTCAGCGCATGGGCGGCCTCGGCGTGACGCGCCATTTCGATGAGGATGGTGGCGTGGACGTAATGAGCGGCCGGATCGATCTTGTTCGCGGCGATCGCGCGTCCTACCCATTCGAGGGCTGCGTCGAGCGTACCGGAATTGGCGTGGATGCGCGCCAGCAGGGTCAACCACTTCGCATCGAGCGGCGCACGCGCCACGGCGCCCCGTGCCGTTTCGGCGGCCTCCGCGTAGCGGCCAGAGCGAAAGAGATCGAACGCGGCCTCGTAGCGGGTCTCGGCCGGCTCAGCGATCGGCGGCGGCGGTATCGTGGGCGCTTTCGCCACCACAGGCGCCGGGCGCTGCTTCGGCCGCGCGCGCGAATCAGGCGCGGGCACTGGCAGCGTGCGTTTTCGGTAGAATGTCGCACCGGACATCCGGACCGTCTCATACCCCTTCGAACGTCGCCGACGAACATTCGGCGGCGCCCGCCAGCAGCCAGCCGCCGTCCTTCAGCGCATCGGCCAAACGCCGCACCGCTTGCTTGGCGCGCGGCGGCTCGAAGTACATGAGGACGTTGCGACATAAAATGAGATCCATCGCCGCCGTGTTGGTGAGCGCCGATGGATAGTCGCTCCCCGCGAGGTTCAGATACGAAAACGCGACCCGGCGGCGCACGCGCGGATCGAGCTCGTACCAACCGTCGGCGAATTGACTGAAGAACCGGTCCTTGACGAATTGAGGCACGCCGCGAAAGGACCACTCGCGGTAGCGGCCTTTCTCTGCGGTCCGCAGGAAGTCGGGATTGATGTCGGTCGCGATCAGGGCAATGTGCCAATCATCGAGGTTGGGAATGACCAGCTCGAGCAGCATGGCGATGGTGTAGGGCTCTTCACCGGTGGCGCAGCCCGCGCTCCAGATGCGCAAGCTCCGCGCGCCCGGCCCTTGCATTCGCCGTGCGGCCACCAGCTCGGGCAGAATCTGGTACTGCAATGCCGCGATGCTCGGCGTCTCGCGGGAAAAATAGGTCTCGCCATTGGCGAGGTAGCGCGCCAAAAATTCCAGATGGGTCCGAGCGGGCGGCGTGCTCATGAGACATCGCGCGCATTCCTCGGCGCTCGGCGAATTCGAGCTCCTGCGACGATGCCTGCACCGCGCGGGAGAGATCGCCCCAACGATCCCTGGGACAGCGCAGCCCCAGCCGCTCCGTCACGAAATCGGCGAGCTCCGCCAGCAGCGGTTCCGGAAGGACCGCCGCCCCGGCATCATCGGCCCTCATTTGAGCGCCTCCGCCAGCGACGATTCTTCCGCGATCGACAGAAATTTCGCGAGGTTCTGGATCAACACCAGGCCATCGGGCAGCCGCACGATGCCTTCGATCACCTGGGAGGTGCAGAGCATCGTCTCGGTGCCGACGATGTCGCGCGCGGCACAGTCGGAAAGGTCGGTATCGCCCTCGATGAGCATGCCCAACACCCGCGACGCAGTGCGGGCGATGACGATCCAGTCGTTGAGTCCAATCTCCTTCTCCGGCAGGCCCAGGCGACGACGCAGATCCGCCACCGGCACGATCCGCCCGTGCAGGCTGAAGACGCCGCGAATGACCGGCGGCGAACCGGGAAGGGCGTTGAGTTCGACGGCTCGGATGACGCGCTCGATGCCGTCGAGCCGCAGGGCGTAGCGCTGGCCGTCCACGCTGAACAGCAGCAAGCGGATGGTGGGCCCTCGGTCGGTCGGGCTCGACGCCGCCGCCGGTTCGCCGGCCAGCGTCATGACCGACCCGGACCGCGCCGGGCGCCCGGTAAGGAGATGCGCGGGGGAGCCGTCCGGAAATTACGCATGCTCTGTCGTCACATGAAGCTTCTTCAGCATCCTGTGGTTGAACTATCGGCGTTAATGGTAAATGCCTTACTAAAATGCCGCCAAAAGGACGGGGCTCGCGTACAACTCCTACGCGAGTGAGCGGCCGGTTGACGCGTGTGCGCGCCCGCGGGAAGCGGGACGCGATCGAACGGGCGTCGGCGTTAGATCGGCTTGCCGGCGCTGGTCTTCCAGTTCGCCATGAGCTCGTTGGCGGGAAGCGACTGATCGAGCATCTTGCGCGCCTCGGCCACGCCGGCGACCGGCAGACCCTTGGGGTCGAGGAGGCCGAGCTGCACCAGCACGCTCGCCTGATCCCAATAGATGTGCTCGTTATAGAGCTTGTCGCCGTGGAACTTGGCGACGAGGACGGTCGGGATCTCCACCCGCTTGCCCGTCGGCGGCACGCCCGGCAGGAGATAGTCGATCTCGGTGTCGTGCACGAAGGTGGTGACGAATTCGAGCACGATCGTGTCGGCGCCTACGACCTCGGAGATGTAGGTGGAATGCCGCTGCTCCGGCAGCTTGGGAATGAAGTGGTATTTGTAGAAGCGCTTGAGCATGTCGTGCCCGACGCCGCCCGTCAGCGTCGGGACATGATTGACATAGGGTGACTCGACCATCGTCGCCATGGTCGCATCGGGATCGTGCGTCACGAATTCGTATTTCAGATGCTCGAAGAGGAGCCGCGCGAAATCGTAATGCGGCCCGATCGCAGGCCGGATCGTGCCGAGCGTGCGCGTATGCGCCATGCTTGCCGCATGCGGCTCGAACGCAGCGTCGAGCCGGTCGAAGAAGCGCGCGCCGCATCCGGGATATTCATAAAGCCGCAGCAGCGGCTGCGTCGCCGGCAGCGCGCGCATGGCGGCGAGCGCCGCGCCCTCGCCCAGATCGGGCGCCGCAAGGTGGACCGCGCACGGGCACTGGATCCGCGCCAGCGCGGCGGCCAAGGTCGGGGTGAGGCCGTGGATCGCCACCGCCGCCACCGCGCCGCTTGCGGCAAGCCTGATTGCAGCATCGGCGCCATCGCCCAGCGCGATCGCGGCCATTGCGGCACCTTGTGCCACGCGCTGGCGCAGCGCCGCAAGCGCCGGATCGACCGCCGCGATGCCGGCCGTTGCGACGACGCTATAGCCATCCCCCGCGAAGCGGTCGCACCAGGCAAGGACGCCCGCATCGACCCCATCCGCGCCGGCGAGGACCAGCAATCCCGGCCCGGTACCGGCCTCCGCCGGCGCGGCATAGGCACGGTTCCCGCCCGGAAGTTCGATCCACACTCCCGCGCGCGGCGGGTCGTTGAGGGGTGTTGGCATGGCGAACTCCATCCTGCGGTGTTGCAAATCCCGGTCCCGATCTAGCCTCATTGGCGCCGGCGGCGCAACGATGAAGGCAGATGCTTGGGGATCACAGCCATTGTGCCCGCGGGCGAATATGGCATGATCGCGCCGCAATGGAACGGCAAGGAAAGGCGGGCAGGGATGGCTGAGGCGTCTCACGCCATCGCAGCGGCAATCGAGATCGACGACGCGCGCCGGCTGTTTCGCGTCGCACGGTCGTCTTACGTCGATCCAGCGGTGCTCGAGGCCGAGCGGGCGCGCATCTTCTCGACCTGCTGGCTCTATGTCGGGCACGACAGCGAGCTCGCCCGCG
Source organism: uncultured Alphaproteobacteria bacterium (assembly GCA_963832575.1). Lineage (GTDB taxonomy): Bacteria > Pseudomonadota > Alphaproteobacteria > ATCC43930 > CGMCC-115725 > DATJLY01. The sequence continues at coordinate 204,169 of CAWHUT010000002.1, read as the reverse complement.
CCGATGATTTCCATACGCGCCGCGTCGGCGGGCGCCCGGTCATCTTCGTGCGTGATCACAACGGCGCGGTGCGCTGCTTCCTCAACGTCTGTCCCCATCGCGGGGCTCAGATTTGCCGCCATCGCTCCGGCCACGCGCGCAGCTTCGGCTGCCTCTATCACGGCTGGACGTTCGAGAATACCGGCCGCGTGCTCGCCGTCACCGAGCGCGAGACCTATCCCCGCTCGTTCGGCGACGGCGGCCGCAACGACATGGTGCCGGTGCCGCGCTTCGAGCAGTATCGCGGCTTTTGGTTTCTCAATTACGATGCGGCCGCGCCGGGGCTCGCCGACTATCTCGGCGGCACGCGCGACTATATCGACCTCATCGTCGATGAGGCCGAGCGCGGCATGCAGGTGGTCGGCGGAGTGCAGGAATACAGCATTCGCGCCAACTGGAAGCTGCTCGCCGAGAACAGCACCGACATCGTCCACGTCGCGAGCCTGCATGCGACCTATGTCGATCTTGTCGCCAACACCTCGCACGGGGCCTTGCGCGGCGGCGGCAAATCGCCCGGGCGCAGCATCGATCTCGGCAACGGCCACGCCGTCGTCGAGCGCGAGGCCGGGCACGGCCGGCCGATCGCGCAGTGGATACCGCTGTGGGGCGAGGAGGCGAAAGCCGAGATCGCCGCGATCTATGACCGTCTCATCGCCCGCTTCGGACCCGAGCGCGCCTTTCGCATGGCGAAGTGCAGCCGCAACCTCCTCATCTTCCCCAATCTCGTCATCAACGATATCATGTCGGTGACCGTGCGCACGTTCGAGCCGGTGGCGGCCGATTACATGGAGGTGTCGGTGTGGTCGCTGGCGCCGGGCGAGGAGCAGGGCACGCCCGCCTTGCAACGCCGCCTCGCCAATTTCCTGGAGTTTCTCGGCCCCGGCGGCTTTGCCACGCCCGACGACATCGAGGCGCTGGAATCCTGCCAGCGCGCCTATGCGGCGTGGCGCGAGGCGCCATGGAACGATCTTTCCAAGGGCTATGGCACGCCCAATGGCGACACCATGGACGAGCTGCCGCAGCGCGTGTTCTGGCTCGCCTGGCGCGACCGGCTGCTGGCGGCGGGGCGCTAGCGGTGTCGCTTCTTGCCGCGCTCACCCGCAACGATGTCGAGGAGTTCCTGATCGAGGAGGCGGCGCTCCTCGATGCGTGGCGGCTCACGGAATGGCGCGCGCTCTTCGACGCCGACTGCCGCTATCTCGTGCCGAGCCCGAGCGGCGATCCCTATGCGGCGCCGGAGTCGACGCTCTACCTCATCGCCGATGACGGGTTCCACCTGACCGAGCGGGTGAAGCGCCTGGGCAAGACCACCGCGCATGCCGAGCATCCGCATTCCCGCACCAAGCGGCTCATCAGCAACGTGCGCATCCTCGGGCGGGACGCAGATGTGCTGCGCGCCCAATGCGCCTTCGTCACCTTCCGCGCCAGCCAGGGCACGACCGACATCTTTTTCGGCCGGCACGAATACCGTCTCATCGCCCGCGACGGCGCGCTCAAGATCGCGGAAAAGCGCACCATCCTCGAGATGGAAGCGCTGCGTCCGCACGGCAAGCTGTCGATCATCGTGTAGAGAACAACGATGCGGTCGCGAGACGAGGCTCGTCTTGAAGCGCTGTTTGGAGCCGAGTACGATCGCTACAGGCGTCGGGTCAGGCGGTGGATTCCGGGAGTTATCTGAGACCCGGCCGGGAGAGCGAGCCATGCCACGAGTGAGCGAGATCGAAGATGACGGCGGCGACGCCACGTTGGCGGATGTCTTCAACCGGGAACGCGGTGTATTCGGCGGCCTGCTCAATCCGACCAAGGTCATGGCCCATTGCCCGCCGATCCTGCGCGCCGCCAAGCAGCTCGCGGCCTCGATCGAGCAATCGGGGCAGCTTCCCAAGACGCTGCTGCCGCTGGTCTATCTCCGCGTCGCCACGATTAATGGCTGCCCGTTCTGAATCGACATCAATTCCGTCCGTGTGATGGAAGGCGATGGTGGCGAAGCGAAGCTTGCGGAGGTCGTGACCTGGCGCGACAGCCGGTTTTTCAGTGAAGCAGAGCGCGTCGCGCTCGACTATGCCGAGCGTATGACGATTACCGGGCAGAAGGTCGATGACGCGCTCTTCGCCCGGCTGAAGCAGCACTTTACCGAGGCGCAGATCGTGGAGCTGACCGGCGCGATCGCGGTGGAGAATTTTCGCAGCAAGTTCAATCCGGCGCTAGGCGTCGAGGCGCAAGGTTTCTGCCTTATCCGGTAAGGCGGCGAAACTTTTGGCCGGCGATCGGTGTTACCTGAGTGGGCGCTCTGCGGTTGAGTAGATTCCGAATCTAGCTCCGCAAGTGGCTGTGCGCTACGGTTTTTGGCGAAATGCGGTCAACACGCGCAGCGACCTCTGCCCTTCTCAAGCGAGGGAATGCCATGACCAACGACAAGATATCGACGAATGCGGACGACGAGCCCGGCTCACGAAAAGCGGAGCAGACGCGCTTGGCGACCGAGCAGAGCCAGGCGAGTGCGCCGGTAAACCAGGCGCAGCAAACCCAGCGTTCTCCCGGCCAGCGCCCAGCTCCCGGCCGGAGGCCGCTCTTCCGCAGCTAGCCAATTCGGATGCAGATCAGCCCGGATCGGGAGTTCACATCGATTCCGGGCTCATGGTAGGCAATGGACGCACAATTCACCTGCGACGTTTCACAACGACCGACGGATCTGTCCCATTTCTGGGAGCATACGATCGGCAGCGGCCATGCCACGCTGGCATTGAGGGCGGACTGGCAGCGCCAAATGCGGCGCTGCCGGGAAGAATTGGGCGTAGGCCACGTCCGCTTCCATGGTTTGCTGTGCGACGACATGGGCACGTTGGTATGCGAGAACGACCAACTGCTCTACTCGTTTTTCAATGCCGACCAGGTCTTCGACTTTCTTCTGTCGATCGGCATGAAGCCATTCGTCGAGCTCAGCTTCATGCCGACAGCTTTGTCGTCGGGCGACCAGATCGTCTTCCATTATCGCGCGAACGTGACGCCGCCCCGGGATTATGCGCGCTGGTCCACGCTTATCGGCAAGCTGGTCGGTCACTGGGTCGATCGTTATGGCCTGGGCGAGGTCCGGCAATGGTTCTTCGAGGTGTGGAACGAGCCGAATTTGACGGCCTTCGGCAGTGGCAAGCAGAGCGATTATTTCGAACTCTACCGGCACACGGCCGCAGCGGTTAAGTCGGTCGACGCTGGGCTGCGGGTGGGCGGCCCGGCGACTGCGACCAATGCCTGGGTCGATGACTTCGTCGCCTTCTGTACTAAAAATCAGCTTCCCGCCGACTTCATCAGCACCCATCATTATCCGACCGATGCTTTCGGCAAGCCGGGCGATGATACCGAGACGCAGTTGTCGCAGAGCCGGCGCAGCGTGTTGCGCGACCAGGCCCGCGACGCGCGGCGCGAGGCGGGCGACAGGCCGCTCTATTATACCGAATGGTGCACCTCCTCCAATCCGCGCGACCCGCTGCATGACGAGCCCTATGCCGCCACCTTCGTCGTCAAGACGATCCTGGAGGCGAACGGCCTGGTCCAGGGCTACAGCTATTGGACGTTCTCGGACATTTTCGAGGAGAATTATTTTCCCTCCGTGCCGTTTCACGGCGGGTTCGGTTTGCTCAATATCCACGGCATCGCCAAGCCGACCTACCGCGCCTACGAGATGCTGCACGCCTTGGGAACGGAAATGTTGCCGGTCGGCGGCGCGCATCCCACCGTCGATGCCTGGGTTGTCCGCGGCGATCGGAAGATCACTATCGTGCTGACGAACTTCGCGCTGCCGCGCCATCCGATCGCTGCCGAGCCCGTGCGGGTGACATTGTCGAACGCTGGCACACCCGCGAAAGCGACGGTGCGGCTGATTGACAATGACCACGCCAATGCCAAGCGCCGGTGGCAGGCGATGGGTGCGCCGGATTATCTCAGCGCCGACGTACTGGCCGAACTCAATGCGGCGTCGGTGGTGGAGACGGAGCGGCAGGACTTCACCTGTAGCGATGCCGCGGTGGAAGTGGCAACTGTGGTCCCGCCGCTTTCGGTGACCGCGATCACCCTCGCCTATGCCGGGTCAGCCGTTGCCTGACGCAAACGCCCGGTCCGACGAGCAATTGTTGGACCACCTTCAGAGCGTGGCTTTTGCTTATTTTCTCGAGCATGTCGATGCGACCACGGGCCTCGTTGCCGATACCTCGCGCCCGGCGTCGCCGGCCAGCATCGCCGTCGTCGGGTTTGCGCTGTCGTGCTACCCGATCGGCGTGGAGCGCGGCTGGATCGCCCGCGCCGATGCCGCGCGCCACACCCTGAACGCGCTGCGGTTCTTTTGGAACAGCGCGCAAGGCGCCGAAGCCGATGTGACCGGTTATAAGGGCTTCTATTACCACTTCCTCGACATGCACACGGGAAAGCGCGTCTGGCGCTGCGAATTGTCGCTGATCGACACCGCCTTGCTGGTGGCGGGCATATTGACCGCGGCCGCCTATTTTGCCGCGCCTGCCGCAGACGAAGCGGAAATCCGCACGCTGGCCGGCGGGCTTTATCGCCGCATCGATTGGCAGTGGGCGCAGAACGGCGGCGCGACCTTGGCGCAAGGGTGGAAGCCGGAATGCGGCTTTCTCCAATCCGGCTGGGAGGGCTATAGCGAGGCGACGATCCTCTACGTTCTGGCCCTGGCGTCGCCGACCTTCCCGCTGCCCACCAGCAGTTTCGGTGGTTGGACGTCGACCTATCAGTGGGAAAATATCTTCGGCTACGATTTTCTCTATGCCGGCCCGCTGTTCATTCATCTGTTCTCGCATGCCTGGATCGACTTTCGCGGCATCCAGGACGAGTTCATGCGCGAAAAGGGCTGCGATTATTTCGAAAACAGCCGGCGTGCGGTATCCATCCAGCGCGAATATGCCGCCCGCAATCCGCATGGTTTCGTCGGGTACGGTCCCGAATTTTTGGGGGATCACCGCGGGGGACGGCCCGGGCAACGAAGAGTTGCGGGAGGGCGGCCGCGATCGGCGTTTTTTTGGATATACCGAACGCGGCGTCCCGTTCGGACGCGACGACGGCACGATAGGTCCGTGGGCGATGCTCGCCTCCCTGCCGTTCTCGCCGCCGGGGGCGCTGACGGCGGTACGGCACATGATGGAGCGCTATCCGGGAGTCTGCGTCGGCGATCGCCTGTCCAGCGGCTTCAACCCCAGCCTGATCGATCAGGGCGGATGGATATCGGAAGGGTATTACGGTCTCGATCAAGGGATGATCGTGATGATGATCGAGAATCATCGCTCCGACCTGATCTGGAAGCTGATGCGGTCGTGTCCGCACATCGCGACCGGATTGCGGCGGGCGGGGTTCGAGGGGGGATGGCTGTGACCCCGATCCCCGACGGTAAGGCCGCCGCCTGATGCCGATCCAACCCGATGCGCAACGCCCCCTCGATGCCGATCGGCGCGACCTGACGGCGTATGCGCGGCCGGCCGCGTGGCGCAATCCCGATCCCGCCGCGTCTTATGATCTTGTCGTGATCGGCGCCGGTCCGGCAGGGCTCGCCGCCGCGGAGGTCGCGGTCGACCGCGGTGCGAAGGTGGCGTTGATCGAGCGCAATCTGCTCGGCGGCGTCTCGCTGATCGTCGGCATCCGTTCCCTCCAAGGCGATCATTCGGACATCCGCGCCTCTATGCCGATATGAGAAAGCGCGGAAAGGTTCGGCGCCGCGGTTCCCGGCGGCATTCGACGATGAATTTCCCCGCGGCGATGGAAAGGATGCGGCATCTGCGGACACGGATCAGCGAGTACCAGTCCGCCGAACGGCTGAAGCTTGCCGGCGTCGACCTGTACTTCGGCGCGGCGCGGTTCACAGGCGAGGATGCGGTCGTTGTTGGCGACGCCACCCTGCGCTTCGGCACGGCACTGATCGCCACCGGCGCACGGCCGATGCTCACGCCGACATCCCGGGTCTGGAGCAGGCGGGATACGTCACCAGCGAGAGGTGTTCGATCTGACGGAATGCCCGCGCCGTCTCCTGGTGATCGGCGGCGGCCCGTTGGGATGCGAATTGGCGCAAGCGTTCTGCCGGTTGGGCGCGCATGTCGTCATCGCCCAGAACGAGCCGAAATTCCTGCCCAAGGAAGAGCGCGACGCCGCCCAGATCCTCTCGGAAGCGCTGGCGCGCGACGGCGTGGAGATTCATCTGAACACCACGGTGGTTGCCGTCACGACGGCGGCGACGGAGAGAAACTCGCCGATCTCGTCAGTGACGACAGCAAGTGCACGATCACCGTCGACCACATCCTCACCGGCGTGGGCCGAGCGCCGAACTTCGAAGGATTGGATCTGGAAAAGGCGAAGGTTGCGTGCGACGCCGTACTGGGCATCGAGGTCGATGATTTCCTGCGGACGACCAACCGGCGGATCTATGCCGCCGGGGATGTCTGCCTGGCGCATCAGATTCACCCATGCTGCGGAGGCGTCGGCGCGACTTGCGGTTGCAAACGCGCTCTACGAAGGCCGACAAAGATGGAGCGAACTCACGATCCCCTGGTGCACCTATACCGACCCGGAGATCGCCCATGTCGGCCTCTATGTCAGCGATGCCAGAGAACAGTCGATTCCCGTCAAGACCTTCACCGTGCTGATGCACGATGCCGACCGCGCGATCATCGACGGCCAGGAAAAAGGGTTCGTCAAAATTCACATCAAGGATGGCACCGACGAGATATTGGGCGCGACGATCGTGGCGTCCCACGCCGGCGAGATGATCAACGAAATCACGCTGGCGATCGATGCCGGCATCGGTCTGTCGGCCCTGGCGCGGATCATCCACGCCTACCCGACACAGGCGAATGCGATCAAAATGGCCGCCGACGCGTTTGCCAAGTCACGCATGAAACTTCTTTCGTCCCATGACGTTGCCAAACCGGACTGGCCGACAGACTGAAAGGAGAAGACATCATGGCTTCAACCGCGCCAGCGCGCGCCATCCCGAAGAGTTTGATCGGCCAGAAAGCCCTGGTGACCGGCGCCAATTCCGGTATCGGCCGTGCCGTTGCGGTCGCGCTCGGCCAGGCCGGCGCCGACGTCGTCGTCAATTACGTCTCCGGCGATGAGGCCACGGCCGAGGTCGTGAATAAAATTAAAGGCTATGGCGTCGCGGCCTATGGCCACAAGGCCGACGTGTCGCGCGAAGACCAGGTGCAGACGATGTTCGCCGACATGATCGCGCAATTCGGCACCATCGATATCCTCGTCGCCAATGCCGGGCTGCAGCGGGATGCCGCATTCCACGAGATGACGCTGGAGCAATGGAACACGGTCATCGGCGTCAATCTGACCGGCCAGTTCCTGTGCGCGCGCGCGGCGCTCAGCGAGTTCCTGCGGCGCGGCGTCGTCGAGGCGGTCTCAAGCGCCGCCGGAAAGATCATCTGCATGAGTTCCGTGCACCAGGAGATACCCTGGGCCGGACACGCGAATTACGCCACTTCCAAGGGCGGTATCAATATGATGATGCGCAGCCTCGCCCAGGAAGTGGCACCCCACCGCATTCGCGTCAACAGCATCGCGCCTGGAGCGATCCGCACCCCGATCAACACCGCCGCCTGGAAAACGCCGGAAGCCTATGCCAGCCTGATGGAACTCGTGCCGTACCGCCGGATCGGCGAGCCCGAGGACATCGCGCGCGCGGCGGTCTGGCTGGCATCGGACGATTCCGACTATGTCGTAGGCACGACACTCTTCGTCGATGGCGGAATGACGCTCTATCCCGGCTTCGCGACCGGCGGCTGATGTAGGGAGTGGGCGATCACCGCTCGCGGCTGTCGTTTCCGGCGAGCAGCCCGGCGACGAGGGCGGCCACCAGCACGGTGCTCTTGTGGTCCTTGAAGAGGCGTGTTGCCTCGGCCAGTAGCAGAAGTTCAGGCGACGCGGCGGCCGTGAGCGGCCGCTGAATGCTTCGCGGAACCGTCGGCGTTCTTCGTGTGATCATCGGCACGATACCCAGCACGCCGAGGCTTAGGACCAGCAGACATAAGGCGGCGGCGAGGGCGGCTCCGGACGGGCCAATCCGCGGCGCGGCAAAAATCCACAGCGCCGCTATGCCGCAGCCGATTGCTGCCGCCGCGAGCACGGCGGCGATGGTGGCCGAGAGGACCGTTATCGCCGTTCGCCGTGCAGAGGCTGCCATGTCGGCCGCCCCTGTCCGGGCAAGCGCCACGACCGCCGATCGGATCGCGCCCTCCACAGCCGTCACGACCGCCGGCGTGACAGCAAGCGACTGCCGAGGAACCCCAACGCGAAGGCGAGCAACACGCTCATGACGGGTTGCTCCTCGACCTGTCGAGTGATCGCCTTGGCCGAACGCTCACCCTGAGAAGCCAGGTTCTCATAAAGGCGCACCGCTTCATCGCCGAGATGCCCGGCGGCGCTGCGCGCGTCGCTGGTGGCGTTGACCGCGCCATCCCGCAGATGGCCCGTCAGTGTCGCGAGATCACGCTTCAGCGAGGCGATATCGTTCAGGATGGCGTGAAGGTCGGGATTCGCCTCGCCATAGGCGGCGCCAGTGCTTGCGGTGTCCATGAAGGGCTCCTATGCAGAAGGTTTGGGCACGATAGCAGATTTTACGCCACGGAGCGTGGTACCGGCAGGCTCGGAAACTACGCGGGTACGGGTGCTCATAATGATGTTCCGAGCATGCCGACAACAGTCGCCGCCATCACCAACGTCGCGAGCCAGCCGATTGCAACAAGCCCGCGTGGAATAGTGAACCGCCCCATGATCCGCTTCTGCATCGCCATGTTCATCACGACGACCATGACCGGGACGGCGACCACGCCATTGATCACGGCGCTCCAAAACAGCGCCTTGATGGGGTCGATCGACATGAAATTCATGCCGATAGCCACCGCGGTGGCGATGGCGATGGTGACATAGAAGGCCTTCGCCTCGAGCGGCTGGCGGGCGAGGCCCGTCGGCCAGTGGCACGCCTCGCCGACGGCGTAGGCCGCCGAGCCCGCCAGGACCGGAATGGCCAGCAGGCCGGTCCCGATGATTCCGAGTGCGAACAGGGCGTAAGCGAAGTGCCCGGCCAGCGGGCGCAGCGCGTCCGCCGCTTGGGCCGAGCTCTCGATGTTGGTGATGCCCGCGGCATTGAGCGTCGCCGCGGTGGTGATGATGATGAACAGCCCAATGACATTGGAAGCGCCCATGCCGAAATAGGTATCGAGGCGGATGCGTTGCAGCTCCGCCGGTGCCTGGGCGGGCGACGTCGTGAGCGGATGAGCCCGGGGATCGATGCGCTCGTCCTCCGCCTCTTGCGAGGATTGCCAGAAGAAGAGATAGGGACTGATGGTCGTGCCCATCACCGCGACGACGGCGGTGATGTACGCGTTGTCGAACGACAAGGACGGCAGCAGCAGGTTGCGGACGACGGCGCCCCAGTGAACGTTGACGATCAGCGCGGTTCCGACATAGGCAAAGAGCGAGACCGTGCTCCATTTGAGGATGCTGACGTAGCGCCCGTACTGAACATACGTCTGAAGGACCACGCAAAACACGCCGAACAGCACGACATAGAGATGAGGCGGGCCGCCGATCAGCATGTGGACCACATCGCCCATCGCACCGAGATCGGCGCCGATATTAATGACGTTGGCGATGAGCAGCAGTGCGACAACGGGATAGAGCAGCCAGACGGGGTAGTGGCGCCGGATGTTGCCGGCAATGCCGACGCCGGTCACCCGGCCGATCCGGGCGCTGATTTCCTGGATGGCCGCCACCAGCGGATAGCTGAACAGCATGATCCATGACATGCCGTAGCCGAACTGCGCGCCGACCTGCGAATAGGTTCCGATGCCGCTGGGGTCGTCGTCGGAGGCGCCGGTGATCAGCCCGGGGCCGAGGAACCGCAGAATTTGCCAGTGCGGCTTGGCCGCACCTCGATCTGTGGTGCGATGGATCGGGCGCACGGTCTTCTTGGCCTTGCCGGCCGTCTTGATCTTGCCAGCCATCGTCATTACTCCCTGGCGGCGATCTGGCGCGACCCGGTGACGCCGGCCTGCTGGAAATTCTCTACTGAAATCGGCGGAAGCGACAAAATGAGAAGGCGTACCCGGTGAACCGGGTACGCCTTCCCACACGCAGGACCGACGGGGGCATCAGTCCAGTGCGTTTGGCTTTACGACGGCATTTCACTAATCGGATTGCCGCGTCGTGGTCGTCGTCGTTGACGATGAAACCGGCGCCGGAACCGGAAACGTCGTCTGATCGGTGGTGGTCCTGGACGTCCGTTCGTCGCTGCCACAGCCCGCCAGCGCGATGGTACTGGTTATCATCGCGGCGCCGACCAGAAGGCGTATGGAGGATTTGGCATGGGTCATGACGTAATCCCTATCCGAGGCTGCTAACGATTGATCGTCGTGGTGGACGTGCTCGATTTGCCAACCGGAGAATTCGACTGCTCTTCGTGATACGAATTCATTTGCGAGCCGTCGGGCGTCTCGGTCTGCGAACTGGAGCTGGCACTCGTTCCACCGATGCCGCTCTTGTAGGTCTTGCTGCTGTTGGTTTCGCTGCCGTCGGAGTTGATCGTCTTCTGCGTCTTGCTGGCGCTATAGCTCCCGGCCATCGGGGCGTTCGTGGTAGTGGATTGAGTCGACGTGGAGCTGTCGGACATTGAGCTCTGCGCCAGAGCGGCGCCCGACATCAACGCGAACGCTGCTGCGCCCGCAAGCCAATATTTCGTCATTTTACGATCTCCTTGAAAAGAATGAGGGTCGTGCGGAGGCAAAGGATTTGCCTCACGTCTCGATTTCCTGTCCCGGCCGTGGGGCCGGATCGGATAGACACTGAGCGCTACGATGCAGAATATCGATCAACGATGCCGTCACGGTAGGCTCGGAAAATACCTACTGGTTCCTTCGTTGCCGCGCTGTGACGACGAACAAGCCAGCGCGATAGCTTCTGAGTAGTTTCCGAGTTTGCATTCGAATATCCCTTGCCGACTATGTTGGCGGGATGCCACTCGGATATCAGCCCGCTGGAGCACCAAGATGAACATTTTCACCATCATCGGCGTCATCGTCGTGGTTGTGTTTATCTTGGGCTATTTCGGGTTCCGCTGAATTTGCCGTTTCGTTCGACAATTCACGGCAACCAAACATCGAGACCGGCGTTCATGGCGCCGGCCTCATTGTGACGTTCAGCGGTGTTCGTCCGGTTGTCCTGATTTTTCCGGCTCACGTTGCTGCGCCTTCGGCTGGCTGGGCGCTCCGGCAGGCCGGGTCGCGGCCGCGCGTTCGATGGGGCGGGACGGCGGCGCGGCGCGCGGGACCGGCGGGGATGCTGCGGCGTGCGCGGCGGGACGGCGTGCAGCGGCGCGCGCCGGCACAATGCCGGGTCCGGTCAGCACGGCGGCCTTCGGCGTTGCTGCGACTGGCGGGCGGCCGTGATTCTCCGTCGCCAATGAACGGTGATCGGCAGCCGCGGCGCTCTCGTGCTGGGCTTGGACCGCGGTCGGCGGCGCATGCGATTCGTGCTCCGCGGCCTCTCCCGCCTTGCCCGGCTGCGCGGCCACGCCGCCGGCGCCGGAATAGCTGACATGGCTCGCCGCGTGGGCGATGACGGTCTGGCGGTAGACGTTGGTCACGTGCACGTCGTGCACATTGTTGACCGCGGTGTTGTAGTAGAAGGCGCCGTTTTGCCAGCGGCCGCCGACATAGTCGGAGCCGTTATAGCCATACCCGTAATTGATGCCGCCATAGAAGCCGACATGCTGGCCCCAATAGCCGGCGTGCCAGACAAATCCCCCGCCGCTCGCGGCCCAATAGCCCGGCGTCCACAACATCCCGACTGCGGGCGGCATGATCCAGGTGCCCGGCACCCAGTAATATCCGCCGCCGTTCCACGCCCAATACCCAGGAGTCCAAAGGTATCCCGGGGCGGGCAGGGCAGGCTGCGCATAGACCGGCAGCGCGGGCGGCGCCAGCGTGACCGACACGCTCAATTGGGCCTGGGCGAAGGCCGCGTGCGGTGGCGCTGCGATCGCGAGCGCGAACAGCAGCGGAAGGGCAGTGTAATGAAGGCGCATCTTCGCTCTCCGACGCAAGGGGATGGCCGAACTCCGAGGCGGCGCACGGAACTTCTGCTGCGCACCATTTGTTGATCGCGGGTTCCCGGACCGTTAGCGCCAAGGCTCTACGCGAAACGACCCGGCCACGCTGAAATCTGGTGCAGCAATGACCAGTGTCAGCGTTGACCGGTAGTGTCGGAATATACCTATGGAGTTCAACCGAGAGTCCGGGGACCGGTCGCGGGAAACAAGGACGGCGAGCGCCGGCCATGGGTCGTCCCTGCTTTGAGTAGTTTCCGAGTTTGCGCGTGGCAATCCCTCGTCCCCTATGGTTGGGACTGCATGTTTCCGACCGCACTGCCGACCCCGCGTGGGCGCCAAGCATCAACCAGGGTGGGAGAATCGTGATGGGTGAATTCGTATACGACATCAAAAAAATCCGTGAACGCGCGCGCGAGCATATGGACCGGGGCGCGGTAACGGGCGGTTACAAGGCGGATCGCAAACGCGTCATCGAGGTGCTCAACCAAGTGCTGGCGACCGAGATCGTGTGCGTGCTGCGCTACAAGCGGCACTATTTCACGGCCACCGGCATCCACTCCGAATCCGTCAAAGCGGAGTTCATGCAGCACGCCACCGAGGAGCAGCAGCATGTCGACTGGGTGGCCGAGCGCATCAACCAGCTTGGCGGCAAGCCGAACTTCAATCCCGAGGGCCTGGCGGCGCGCAGCCATTCCGAATATGCCGAGGGTTCCGACCTGCAATCGATGATCCGCGAGAACCTGGTGGCGGAGCGGATCGCCGTGGAGTCCTATTCGGACATCGTGCGCTGGCTGGAGAACGACGATCCGACCACCCGCAAGATGATCGAGGATATCCTCAAAACAGAGGAGGAGCACGCCGACGATATGGCCACCTTGTTGGCCCAGGTGGGCGGTTCCTGAAGGTGTCAGCCGGTGGGATCGAGGGCGCGAAGTCTTCGCCGCCCTTGATCGCGCGAGGCTAGGCCATGCAGCCGATTACGACACTCCTCGACCGTGCTGCCGTGCCGGCCGAGCCGCCTTTGCCGGCGCGCTTGAAGGCGGCTTATGGCGGTGATCTCGATTTTCCTCGACCCGCTATGCTCCCCGTCCATGTCGCGGCGAATTTCGTGACGACGCTCGACGGCATGGTGTCATACCAGATCCCCGGCAAGGCCGGCGGCGGCGAGATCAGCGGCTTCGATGAGGGCGATCAGTTCATCATGGGGCTGCTGCGCAGTCGCGCGGACGCCATTCTGTTCGGTTCCGGCACGCTCCACGGTGACACCGGACACGTGCGCATCCCCGAGTTCATCTATCCGGGCTTGCGCGACGAATTCCGCTCCTTCCGGCGGACCCTGCAAAAGCCGCTCCATCCCCTCAACGTCGTGGTCACCGGGAGCGGCGAAATCAATCTCGATGAGCCCACGTTTCACACGCCCAACCTGGTGACCCTCATCATCACGACCGCAACGGGTCAGGATCGTCTGCGGCGCGATCACGGCGATGGGCTTTCGGTAACGCAGGTCCGGACCCTCGGTGGCGAGGGAAACAGGGTCGCTCCCTCGGGTGTTCTGAAGCTTCTGCGCGAAGAGTTTGGGGTCGAGCAAATTGTGCTCGAAGGCGGCCCGACGCTCTTCGGTCAATTCCTCGCCGACGGACAGGTCGACGAGCTCTTCCTCACGTTGTCGCCGCAAATCGCCGGACAGAGCAAAGTCCATTCGCGGCTGGGTCTGGCGGCGCTGACATCGTTTCTCCCGGATACTGCGCCGTGGTTCGAGTTGCTGAGCCTGAAGATGGCCGGCAGTCATCTCTACGCTCGCTACGGACGCCGCCCCCAACTCCCCTAGATCAGGGTTCCGCGCATGATGTTCGTCCGGGAGGCCGCTCGACCAGACGATTGAACAAGCAAATTATCCGGGGGGAAGTTTGTTGACAGAGGCGGAAGAGCCGCGAAATACTCATCCGATGACGCTCCTCGGCCGGGCCAGTGGCGCTTGCGTGCTGATGCTTGTCGGCTGTTTGTGCGCGTGCGCGCCGGCCAACATCCCGCCGCCGCCACCGCAGGCGGCCCAGCCGCAACCGACTTACACGGAAACGGGCCTTGCCTCGTGGTATGGCAGGGATCACGACGGCCAGATCACCGCGAATGGGGAACGCTTCCACGCCACCGCATTGACGGCGGCTCATCGCGACCTGCCCTTCGGCACCGTCGTGCGTGTGACCAATCTCGATAGCGGTCGCACCGTCAAGGTTCGCATCAACGATCGTGGCCCGCATGTGAAGGGCCGCATCATCGATCTCTCGGCGGCCGCCTCCAAGGCGCTGGGGGTCGCCGACGATGGCGTCCTGTCGGTGCGGTTGGAAGTATTCGCGGCCGATCAGGCCAGCTCGCTCAAATCCTCGCTGAATCAGTGAGCGGGCTGCGCGTGGGCGCCGCTCATTTCGTCTCCCATGGCATGATCGGAACGGTGCTGATCGCATTCGCCGGCGATCCGTTGATGATCTTGGAACTGATGGCGAGGTAGACCAGCGTGTTGTGCTTCTTGTCGACCATGCGATAGATGCGCGTGGCCTTGAAGAAGATGCTGGTCTTCTCGCTGAACGCTTCCTCGTTCTCGGGCAGCTTGGAAAGGTCCACGGTGATCGGGCCGACCTGACGACACGCCACCGAGAAATTCGACGGGTCCTCGTTGAGGCCGAACGGCTGTCCCCAGCCGCCCTTTCGCGCCTGCGAGATGTGGCAGACAACGCCGGGGACCCGGCGATCCTCGAAATCGCTGACGCAGACCTTGTCGTTGGGCGACAGCAGGTTGAACGTGGTGCTGATGCAGCCGACATCGTCGGCTTTGGCCGATCCGGCGGCTGCGACCAGCAGCAGCATCGCGACCACGGCGCCAAAGAAATTCACAGGCGACCTCCTTTTCCCAGGCCCATTCGGCCGTGGCCCCTGTATGTGGGCCGGGTTCGCGCGGCGTGAAGAGGGAGATTTGGCGCGACCGATCCGCCTCAGGTCCAGTTCGGCACGCGCGTAACGCGATGGGCCTGCAGCTTCGGCAGCACCTCCGCGCCGAAGCGGCGGAGTTGCGCCATGAACTGCGCGTGCGGCATCGCGCCCACGTTCATGTTGAGGACCACGGCATCGGCGCCGGCGCGCTCGGCCGTGTCGATGAGCGTGTCCGTCACCTCCTTGGCGTTGCCCCAATTGAGCTTGCCGGTCTTCACGCGCATCTCGACATCGCTGAGATTCATGTTGCGGATCTTGCCGCGATCCATCTGCGCCGCGGCGCGGTTCTCCGGCCGGATGTAGTCATAGGAGGTCGAGGCGACATAGCCGGGCCCGGATTCACGCTGCGCGCCAGTTTCGGTGATGCTGCCGTGGTGCCACAGCGCCTGCGTGAAATAGAGATAGGATGGGCTGTATTCGGCGATCGCCGCGTCCTTGCTGTCGGCGACGAAGGCGTCGGTCAACAGGCAGAGATGGTCCGGCGTGATGCGGTGGCCGTGCTGCGCCAGGGATTTTGCGAAATAGCCGACGATGTCCTCGGTGAGGCCCGGCGTGATGTCCGGCAGCACGGCGTTGAGATTATGCTTGCCGGTCCACTCGATCGTCTCCTTGCTGCCGGTGAAGGGGATCCAGATCGGCGGATGCGGCTGCTGATAGGGGCGGGGCCAGATCGCGATGTCCTTGTAGGACCAGAACTTGCCCTCGAAAGAGAACACGTCTTCGGTCCAGGCCTTGAGAATGATCTCGTAGGCTTCCTCGAAGCGCGCGCGCGATTCCGACATCGCCACGCCATAGACGTTGTATTCGCGCGTGATGCCGCGCGCGAAGCCGGAGAGTACGCGCCCGCGCGAGATGCAGTCGGCCATGGCCAGCTCTTCGGCGACGCGCAGCGGGTTGTGCAGCGGCAGGAGGTTGCCGAGCATCAGGAATTTGAGCCGCTTGGTGCGCTGCGCCGCGACCGCCGCCATCATGTTGGGCGAGTTCATCAGGCTGTGCGGCGTGGTGTGGTGCTCGTTCAAGCCGACGCCGTCGAAGCCCAGCCGGTCCATTTCCTCCCATGCATCGAGATGTTCGGCGAATGTCCGCGCCGCGACTTCGGGATCGAAATGACGGCCCGGCAGCGGATAGGGAATGTAGCGGTCGGCTTTGAAGTTCTCGAACGGCTGCCCATAGGCAAGCAAATCGAACACATAGACTTTCATCGGCAAGGTGCTCCCACGGGGCCTCGTGCGACGTACGCCCGCCGATGGCGGCCCGCACGCTTCTCAGCGCGGGCTATAGCGTTGCCGATACGTCGAAGGCAACAGCCGGCCAAGCCGGGAAATCGGCCTGGACCGCACACTCGCAAGCGCGCCCGCGCGGATCGCATCAATCTCGCCAACTCCGCCGGCACGGGGCAGCGCATGGCCTGGCGCCGCCTCAGCGGCTGAATCTCGCCCGATACTCCTGCGGGGTGGCAGCCAGTTGGCGGAGGAAGCTTCGGCGCAATGTTTCCTCCGACCCGAACCCGCAGCGCTCGGCGACGCGCTTCACCGGCAAGCGGGTATCGGAGAGCAACCGTCGCGCCGCTTCCACGCGCAGCCGCTCGACCGCGCGGGCCGGCGTGGTGCCGGTCGCCTCCGTGTAGTGCCGGCTGAAGCTGCGCTCGCTCATGCCGGCCTTCTGGGCCAAGGCCGGCAGCGACAAGTCGCCGGTCAAACGCCCGACCATCCAGCCATGCAACGCGCCGAACCGATCCTCTGCCCCCTGCAGCGACAGGACGGCGCTGAACTGCGCCTGCCCGCCGGGACGCTTGAGGAACATGACCAGGTGGCGCGCGACGGCAAGAGCCAAGCTGCGCCCCGCGTCTTCTTGCACCAGCGCCAGCGCCAGATCGATCGCGGCCGTCACGCCCGCCGACGTCCACACCGCACCATCGCGCACGAAGATCGGGTCCGGTTCCACCTGAATGGCCGGAAAGCGCCGCGCCAGTTCGGCACAATACATCCAGTGCGTCGCCACGCGCCGCCCGTCCAACAAACCTGCCGCACCCAGCAGAAAGGCGCCCGTGCAGACCGACGCCACCCGCCGCGCCCGCGCCGCGCGCGCCCGCACCCAATTCAGAACTGCCGGATCGGCGGCGGCAGCCTGGACGCCCGGCCCGCCCGCCACGAGCAGTGTATCGAGCACCGCCCGTGCCCGCGTCAGCGGCGCAGCCACCAGCCCCAGCCCGGCCGAAGCGGTGACGACCGGGGCGGCCGCCGAGACCACCCGCGGCGCATAGAGCGGCGGCTCACCATGCCGGGCCACAAGCTCGTTGGTCGAGGCGAAGACTTGCAGCGGTCCGGCGACATCGAGCAACTGCACCGCCGGATAGGCGAGTATCTCGATCACCCGCGGCCGGTTTGGCGGAAAACGAGGGTTCTCTGGCATTTCCGCCAGAGCCTGCCAGGCTAGATTGGCCTTGTCCATCGCAAAGTCCACACGCGGCCTTGCCATCATGATTCCACAGGAAACCCACCTTCAAATCGGCTTGTTGCTGTTTGAGGACACCGACCAGATCGATTTGACCGGTCCTTTCGAAGTCCTGTCGCGCGTTCCGAATTCCACCTGCAGGGTCTTCGGCAAGACCACCGCGCCGGTGCGAGACTGGCGCGGCTTGCAGTTGATCGCGGATGCAAGTCTCGCGGAAGCGCCGCAGCTCGACGTCCTGGTCGTACCGGGCGGTTTCGGCCAAGAGGCATTGATGGATGACGCGGTCGTCCTTGCATGGATCGGCGACCAGGCGGCCGGGGCTCGATGCCTGTTCTCGGTGTGCACGGGCGCGTTGATCTGCGGTGCGGCCGGGTTGCTCAGGGGCCGGCGGGCCACCACGCATTGGGCTTCACTGCATCTTCTGCCTTTCTTCGGTGCTACCCCGGTGAACGAGCGCGTGGTCATGGACGGCAAGTTCGTGTTCGCCGCAGGGGTCACCGCCGGCATCGACGGCGCGCTCCGGGTCGCCGCGGACCTGCGCGGCGACGACGTTGCCCAGGTCATACAGTTGGCCATCGCCTACGCGCCCGAACCGCCGTTCAGGAGCGGCACGCCCGAGACAGCGCCGCGCGCCGTGCTGGAACAAGCCAAAGCTTCCGTCTGGAAGATGACCGAGCAGCGTGAGCGGACCGCGCGCCGCGTTGCCGAATGGCTCGGCATCCGCGATTGATGCGCGTTGCCGCAGCCGTAGCGCCCCCGGATGTCCACTGCGGCCGGATCGCGCTATGACAGGCCGGCGCGGCCACGGGATCAAGGGATGAGCGCGGTGGAACAGGACCCGCTATTCGAGCGCTTATGGCATGGCGACGCCGCACTGGAGGATTGGACTGCGACCGTTTCTGGCGGGTCGGCCAAGCCGATCGCGGACGACGCCATCACTATCCATACCGGCTATCTGTTCGGAAACGCGACCGCGATCCGCACCCCCAAGGGGCTGGTGCTCGTGGACACCGGAAGCCGCGAGACCGCGAGCCAGACGCTGGCCGCCTTGCGTCGGTGGGATGACGACCCGGTTCATACCGTCATCTACACCCACGGCCATATCGACCATACCTGGGGCGCACGACTCCTCGATCAGGAGGCTGACGCCAGGGGGATTGCCCGGCCGCACATCGTCGCTCACCGGAACGTGCTGCAACGTTTCGCGCGGTACGACACGACACAGGGACTGAATAGCCTCGTGATGGGTCGCCAGTTCAATCAGCCTGGCTACACATTCCCGGACCATCATCGGCGGCCGGACCAGATCTACGACGACGTTCTCAGCTTCACCGTCGGGGGCCTTCGGATCGAGCTTTCGCACGGGCGTGGCGAAACGGACGATGCCACTTTCGTCTGGCTGCCCGAAAAGCGCGTCCTCGTGAGCGGCGACTTCGTGATCTGGGTATTTCCCAATGCGGGCAATCCGCGAAAGGTTCAACGCTACGCGCCTGACTGGGCAGCGGCGCTCCGCTGCATGCAGGCTCTTGATCCGACGGTGCTTGTCCCCGGTCACGGTCCGGTTGTCTTTGGTCCGCAGCGCGCGGCCCAGATCCTGAGCGATGGGGCGGAAGTGTTGGAAAGCCTAGTCGCGCAGACGCTGAGCCTGATGAACCAGGGCTGCTCGCTCGACGAGATCCTTCACCGTGTCTGCGCGCCTCAAAGCCTCATCGCCCGGCCCTATCTGCTGCCAAAATACGATGACCCCGAATTTGTCGTCCGGAATATCTGGCACCTCTATGCCGGCTGGTTCGATGGCAACCCGGCTCACCTCAAACCCGCGCCTGCTGCCGAACTGGCAAGTGAGATCGCGACTTTGGCGGGTGGAGCTGAGAAGCTCGCCCAGCGGGCCACGATGCTGGCCCAAGACGGGCGGACGCGGCTGGCGGCGCATTTGATCGAGTTGGCTGGGGCCGCGTCGCCAGAGTCCGGGGAAATTCAGGCCGCACGGGCCAACGTCTATGCACGCTGCATCGCGGCGGAGACGTCTCTCATCGGCAAGGCGATCTTCGCGGTTTACCAGCGCGACGCGAAGGCGCGATCAGCCTCATGATCAGCCAGCTCTCGGGCCAACGGCGCGCCTCCAGAGTCCGGCCCGGCAAGGCGCGTACCCGGCGCAAACGGAGCGCTCTCCTCCGTCGGGTCCGACGCTGGCGCAAGCGCGCGCGCTGGGCGCGGGGAAAGCTGAACGCGACACCGCGCGCGGTGCGGATTGGTGTCGTTGTGGTGACGGTTCTCGCGGTCTTCGCGGCGGTAAACTTCGTCTATCACGTGATCCACAAGCCGACCGAGATGTTCTTTCCCGTGAGCGGCGAACTCAACAAGATGCCGGCCGATACGTGGCAGCACTACGGGCCGCTCTTTCGCGAATATTCCACCGCCGCCATCTCGCCCGAACTGCTGGCGGCGCTGGCCCAGGTCGAGGGCGCGGGCAATCCCATCGCCCGCACCTATTGGCGTTGGCGCCTGACCTGGCATCCTTTCGCGATCTACGAGCCCGCCTCGAGCGCCGTCGGCATGTACCAGATGACCGACGCCGCTTTCGCCGAGGCGCGAGACTATTGCATCCGCCGGCATATGGTCGTCGCGGGTGGCTGCTGGTTCAACGGCCTCTATACTCGTGTCGTGCCGAGCCATGCCATCGAGCTTACGGCGGTGTACCTGGACCGCAGTGTCGCAGCGATCCTCGCCCGTCAGCCCAACGCGAAAGCGGGCGCGCAACAGAAGCAGGATCTCGCCGCCATCGTCCATCTCTGCGGCGTAGGCCCCGCCCAGGCCTTCGCGCGCGGCGGCTTCCATCTGGCAACCGGCGAGCGCTGCGGCGACCATGACCCGGCGAAATATCTAGCCGCGGTCGATGCGGCCGCGCGGCAGTTCCGCCGCCTCGCCGCCGCCCGGTAGAGCGTGCAATGCAAACCGCCAAGCGTGACGTACGGCTTTGCGGGCGGTCGCCGTTCGTGCTCTGGTCCATACCGTGATGGCGGCGAGCGCGTGACCCGGCACGCTAGTGCCTTGCCGGCGCGCCGGAAAAGATGCATTTTTTCGCATTGATGCGAGGCGTCTGACCGATCGCGCACGGGGCAGCGCCGTACGGAGAATTTCCCATGAGCATGAAGCGAAGCACCGTCCGTATCCGCACGACGCATACGGGCAGCCTGCCGCGGCCGACGGAGATTCTCGGCACTATGCGGGCCATGGCCGCGGGCCAAGCCGTCGACAGTCACGCCTACGAGGCTGCACTCACGCGGCATGTCGGCGACATCGTGCGCAAGCAGGTGGACGCGGGCATCGATGTGGTGACCGACGGCGAGTGCAGCAAACCGAGCTTCAATCACTACGTTGCCGAGCGCCTGGACGGCTTCGAAGCGCGCATGCCGCCGGGCGGACTTCCCGTGCCGACCGGCCCCATGAATCCGGACGGTCGCGACGCGCAGATGTTCCCGGACTTCTATAAAAACGTCCTGGAGAACAACCCGTTTGCCCACGTGATCCGCATGCCGCCGCGGGTGTGCGTGGGCCCGATCCGCTATGTCGGCCACGAGAAGCTCCAGCGCGACATCCGGAATCTGAAGACGGCGATGGCCGCAGCCGGCGCGGATGAAGGATTCCTTCCCGCCTCGGCTCCCCTCTCGGCGATGAAAAACGAATACTACAAGACCGAGGAAGACTACGTCGTCGCTTATGGCGACGCGATGCGCGAGGAATACAAGGCGATCCTCGATGCCAGGCTGCTGCTGCAGATCGATTTTCCTGGCTTGGTCAGCGGTTGGGACACCAGCAAGACCATGACATTGGCCGACTATCGCAAATGGGCCGAGACCAGGATCGCATATCTCAACCATGCCCTGCGCGATCTGCCGGAGGATCGCATTCGCTTCCACACCTGCTACGGCGTGAATTTCGGGCCGCGCGTCAGCGATTTGCAGCTCGGCGACGTGATCGATCTCTTTTTTACGATCAAGGCGGGCGCCTATTCGTTCGAGGCCGGCAATCCGCGCCACGAGCATGAGTGGCATGTGCCGGAGAAGGTCAAGCTGCCGGAGGGCAAGATTCTGATTCCCGGCGTCGTGACCCATTCCAGCGTCATGATCGAACATCCCGAAGTCGTCGCCGAGCGGATCGAACACTGGGCCAGCGCCGCGGGACGAGAGAATGTGATGTTTGGCAACGATTGCGGTTTTCAGTCGACAGCGGGCAATACGGAAATTCCCATCACCGTCGCCTGGGCGAAATTGCAGGCGCTGGGGGAAGGCGCGCGAATTGCCTCGCAGCGCCTTTGGCGTTGATATCGATGGTGCGTGCGGCTGGTTGACTAGGCCGCGGGCGCGACCGAGAGACCCCGCACCTTGTGGCGTTCGATGAGGCGGGCGACCAACCCGGACGCCTTGGCCTCCTCGACGAACGCGCGCAGGAATGCGGCGCTGGCCGTGTTCTTCCGGGCCGTTCCGACCGCCTGCTGAACCGAGCTGAACCGTCCGTCGATGATCCGCGCGCCGGGCAGTTTCTCCACGTCCGTGAGAAGGCGCGGCCTGAGGCCGGCAAGCGCCTCCAGATTGCCGCGAACGAACTGCTCGAAGGCGCTGTCGAGCGTATCCGATCGTACCAGTTCGGCATGCTTGATATTGCGCTCGAGCCAGAGGCCATAGGCGCTGCGGCCCGTCACCGCGATCCGCACGCCGGCCGCGTCGACATCGGCGACCGTCTTCAGGCGCGAACCGGCCGGCACCAGATAGGTCGCCTCGATTTCGGCATAGGCCGCCGTGAACGCGATCGTCTCGGCGCGCTGCGGCTCCGCGCCGATGAGCCCGACATCCCAAACGCCGCGGCCCGCCTGATCCGCGAGTTCGCCGGGGGACTTGAAGGTCACATACTTCACCGGCACGCCCAGGCGCTGCGCGATTTCGCGGGCCATGTCGGGGGAGACGCCCTCGGGATCGCCCGCCGGGCTTTTCCCGGTCACCAGCAGGAAATTCGACAGGTTGATGCCTGCGCGCAGGACGCCCGTCGGGGCAAGCTCGGCGATGATTTCCGGTGACATGAGAGGTCCACGCTCCCTCGAAAAGGACGGATCATCCTACGTCGGATCGTTCGAGCCAGGCAATGCTTGGCCGTGACGACGTGCCGATCGGCCCGCAAAGGCGATCGTCATCATCGCTGCAAGCGACAGCACCCAGACCGGGTGGGCGGCGCGGATGAGCGAGCTTTCCGTGAGATTGTGGAAGATGCCGCTCGCGAGATACGCCGTCATGAGCGCGGCGGCCGGTGCCTGCGGGCCGCGGAACAGCGTCTCGGCCGGCTGCGCGAAGAGGCGGACGAAGGGCCATAGCAGAACCGCGACGCCGAGAACGAGGCCGACATAGCCGGTGGTGGCGGCGAGATCGAGATAGCCGTTATGGCCCTCCGCGACCTGCAGAATGACGCCATAGCCCTGCTGCATGTCCGGCCCGTTCAGCCCGACGTTCCACAGCGAGCCGAACCCGACCCCCGTCCAGGGATGGCGTTCGGCAAAGCCGGCGACGAAGCGCCAGATCACGGTGCGTCCGGTGAAGGTCGGATCTCCGAACAGCGCCAGGAAGATCGCGTCGGGCCTGAGGAAGGCGAACGGCAGCGGGACCAGCGCGCCGCATCCCGCCGCGAGCGCCGCGGTCATGGCGAGAAAGGGTCTGCCCTGGTGCAGCCCGTGCCAGAACAGGGCGGCGATTGCCACTGCCGGGAGGAGAACGATGAGCGAGGTCTTCGAGTTGGTCATCTGCAGAAACCCGGTCGCGGCGAGGATCATCGCCACACAGCCGATCCGCGCCACCGGGCGCCGGACGGCGATGAACCCCGCCGTCCAGGCGAGCGCGGCCATCATCGCCGCCGCGCCGGCATCGTTCTTGCTGGCGTGGATGCCCTGTACGTCCGTTCCGTGCCAGATCGCGGCCGTCGGCAGGACGGCGAGCACGACGTAGTCGGCAACGATCATCGCGGCCGTTACCGCCATGAGGGTGCGCATGACCGCCGCCGGCGTGCGCAGCTCTGCCAAGGCGCCGTAGAGGATCCACACAACCAGGCTGCTGAGCGCGATACGGCGCATCGAGATCTCCGGGACGATCGCCCAGGAGACGCTGAGCCAGCACCAGGCAAGGAGGAGCAGCACGGGCCAGAGGCCGATGAGCGCCGCCCACACGGCATCCTTGTTGCGCACCGCCAGCGGCAGCGCTGCTGCCGCCATCGCCAGCGTCACGATCTGAGTCGTCGGATCGCCATCGCCGGTGCTCACCAGCGCGACATCCGGCGGCGGGGCGAGCGAGAAGATGCGGGTCAGGTCGAAGACGCGGGCCAGGAAGAGGACGAGGAGCACGTGGGCGTAAACGTTCCAGAAATCACATCGCGGTCGCAATGGCGCCGGGACCGCCGTGGCGAACCGCTTCCGCCGGAGCGGGCTTGGCGCCACGTTTGGGCCTTGGACGGCGCCGCGCGCCCAGGGAAGGGCGGCTGGCCTCATCCAGCCGCGACCCGCCGGACGCCCGATGCCTCGTCGCTTGCCGCGATGGGACCCCGCAGCCGCGTTCGGATGCGGAGCCAGCGCAGGAGGATGGCGCCTCCGGCCGCGGCTTCCCCCGCGGCGAGGCCGAGCACGCTCGTGCGCCACCCGAAGGCGAAGATCACCACGAGCGTCGTGGGCAGCGTGATCGCCGCCGCCAGGGCCGTCGTCAGGGCGAGGAAGCGGAAGTCCTTCGCCGCCTGCAGTGCTACCGACAGTGCCGCGCGGAACTGGGCGAAGGTCGTCGCCGCGATCCAGCACAGCGCGACTTCGTAAAGCCCCTCGTAGCGCCCCCGCGACAGGAACGGCGCGATCCAGCGCCACAGCAGAACGACCGCGAGGCAGAGTGCCAGATGCTGCGCCAGTAGCGCGCCGACGCCCGTCCACAGGGTTCGGTCGAGGCCGCCGAGGTCGCGCATCGCCACGAAGCGCGCCATTTGCGGCCGGGCAACGCGCGACCACGCGGTCGACAGGATCGACGAGATGCGCAAGAGGAACCCGCCGGCGAAGACCGCGCCGACCGCCTCGAGCCCGGAAATGGCGGTGAGCAGCATGATGTAAGTGCGGTCTTGCAGCGTCGTCGCGAGCCCGCCGGCGGCCGCCCACCGCACCTCGGGCAGGACCCGTACATAGGCGCGCAGGCCCGCGGTCTTCTTCGGTGCCGCGCCCGGCCGCCGCGGAGGACGGATGGTCTGTCTCCGCAGGGCTCACCGCTGCAGAGCCCGAGCGGGCACCGGCGGTGCCAGGAGCAGCGGCGGTCGCGGGCAACGCGACGGATCGGCTGATGGGACTGCTCATCGGGCATTTGAGCGTCGCCGCTTCAGGTGGCCTGGAGGTCGCCTTGAGTCCACGAAAAGACGCCGCGGCCACCCTTCTCCTAAGCAAGCTCGTCTCGCTGTGCGGGGGCGGATCGTAGCCGATGCGTCCCGGGGCATGTGACCGCCACCGGAGAACGCGGCCGGCTCTGCCGCGGCGCTATCCTCGGAGGCTTCGCTCGTGCCGCGGCCCTTGAGGATCAATGACCGGTGCGCCGGCTTCCGGCCGGCCCGGCTTCCCCCGTTTGTCCGCGCGCCGGCAAACAGCCTGTCAACGCGCGCTGGAGGATCGACGTGGCCGGCAATGGGGATGATGATCGTCCTGGCGTCGATCCGGCGCTGCGCCAACGCATCCTCGACGAGTTCGTACGATTGAAGGGCGCGCTCGACGCCGCCGCCGCCAACCCCACCGATCAGGCTCTGGACGGGCTGCGCGAGGCGGCCGACAGCATGATGCGCGCGCTCGCGCGCATCCTCCTCGAGGCCGAGCGCCAACGCGGGACGCCGCCATAAGATCGCGCGAAATGCGCCAATATATGAGGTTGAGATGACGAGGCAGCGAATGCTGTCGCGCTACATCTTCACTTCGCTGATCTGAAAGGTCGGCTGGATGTTGGTGAAATTGGGAATGTCGCCCCTGAGTTCCGCGTCATGGGGGGCCATCGCCGCCTGAAGCTCGGCGACATTGTTGAAGAGCAGATGGCCAAGGGCGACGAAGAGCGGCGGCGAATTGGGCGCACCTCCGGCAATGCCTTGCTCCACTGAGATGCCTTTCAGGGCGGCGCCGAGCCTTTGCCGAACCAGCGGCATGTGTTTCGTCAGATAGTAGTCCATGTCGAACTTGCCGCCGTCCTTGTGCGGGTAAAGCACGCTGACCTTGATCATCGTTGTTGCTCCCGTATTAGGGCGCATCAGGGTGTCCTCTTTCCGCACCCTCGGCAAGTCCGTCGAGGCGGTCGGGTACGTCCACCCATCTGGCTGACCCCCTCGATTTCCTGGTTGTGCATGATAAGGTCGTCGCGGCCGGCCACCGGTCGATGAGCCGGCGATGGATATCGGCCACGTCGTCGTTCTCATGCCGGCAAATCGCTGAGGTGCAAGTGGAGAACATTGAGCGCAGCACAATGCGGCAGGTCCGCAGGCGCGTATTCTACGTGCTTTTCATCATGTTTTTTCTCAATCAGCTCGACCGGTCGAATATCGGCTTCGCCGCCCTGCAAATGAACCGGCAGCTCGGCCTCAACGCCGAAGTGTTCGGATTTGCCGCGGGGCTGTTCTTCCTCAGTTATCTGCTGTTCGAGATCCCGAGCAACGTCTTGCTGGAAAAACTCGGCGGCCGGATCTGGCTGTCGCGCATCTGCATCAGCTGGGGCGTCGTGGCCATGCTTATGGCCTTCATATCCGGCGCAAAGTCGTTTTACGCGCTGCGCTTTCTGCTCGGCCTCGCCGAGGCCGGTTTTGCCCCCGGGTCCGTCTATGTCATCAATCTTTGGGCGCCCAAGCGATACAGGGCCAAGTCGGTGGTGGTGTCGGCGCTCGCCATTCCGTTCTCGGTCATCATCGGCGGCCCGATTGCCGGTCTGGTGCTGTCGCTCGACCACGTGGCCGGTCTGGCGGGCTGGCAATGGCTGTTCATCGTCGAGGGCGTGCCGTCGATTCTGTTCGGGATTTTCACCCTGCGCTTCCTGACGGACCGCCCGGAGAAGGCGCGCTGGCTCAGCGACGCGCAGCGTGCCTGGCTGACGGGTGAATTGGCCAAAGACACGGTGGAAAGCTCGGCGCACGGCATAGGCACCCTGCGCATGGCCGCCACCAGCGCCCGCGTCTGGCGCACGGGCATCGCGTTCTTCTGCGTCACGCTCACCACCTACGGCATGGGCTTCTGGATGCCGCAGATCGTCAAGCAGATGTCCGGCCTCTCCAACCTTCAGGTCAGCCTCTTGACCACCATCCCCTTCATCGGCCTCGCCCTCGGCTTTGTGGTGAATTCCTGGCACTCCGATCGGGTGCAGGAGCGGGAGTGGCATTTTGTCGGTGGCGCGCTGATCGGCGCCCTGGGTCTCATGATCAGCAGCGTCGCCGCCCTGCCGTCGGTCGCCTTCGCCGGGCTCGTGCTCACCGGCTTCGGTCTGGGCTGCGCATTGAGCGTCGTCTTCACGATCCCCATGGGCTTTCTCAGCGGCACGGCCATGGCCGGCGGTCTGGCCTTGATCAATATGATCGGCAACAGCGCCGGGTTCTTCGGATCGAATATCATCGGCTGGCTGCGCGAAACGACGGGATCGTTCAATTCCGCGCTGTTTTTCCTCAGCATCGGCATGGCCTGCGGCGCGCTGCTGCTGGCGCCGATCCGCCTCGGCCGCAGTAGGGTGCCCGGCCAGGTGCGCCGCTAGGGGGCGCGGGATCACGCCGTCATGGCTTGTGCCGTGTAGAGGAAATCGTCCATGCCGTGGCGCTGCTCGACGAACCCGGGCGGGAAGGTGACGGGCGCTTCGAGCGGCTGATCCTGGATATCGCCGAACACCAGCGTGCGGTGCGCCACGCGCCACTCGCCGTTGCGCGCTTCGAAGCGGTCGATATAGCGCGCGGTAGCCATCTTGCGCACGCCCTTGCTGCCGGGCGCGACGCCGGCAGCCCCCGGGCCGAAGCGCTGGAACACCAGGCAGTAGGTCTCGACCAGCGCCCGGTCGCGCGCGGTAAACTCGATCAGCATGTTCGACATCACATGCATCGAATGCTCCTGGTGCTCGTGCAGGCGCGCGACGATGCCTAAGAACTCATCGGCCGGGCCGCGGAAAAATCCGTGCTCGTCGATGGCATCGTCATGATAGGTCGAGCGCGCCAGCGCCCAATCCTGGCGGTCGATGCCGCGGATGAAGCGCAGGAGCGTGTCGGCAATCTCGGTGCGCGCCTGCAGCTCGTCCAGGAAGGTGTCGAAGAAGCGGCTGGCCATGAAATTGTCCTTCGCAGTGGCGTCGTTGCCGTCACGACGCCGCGTTCGCTTTCGCGGGTTCGGGCGTCGCCTCGGCCTTGAGCTCGCGGGCAATCGCGCTCCAGCGATAGGGCGCGAGATCGATGGTCGGATGGACCGCGCCGCAGGCGCCGCAGGTGCGATGCTTCGCGTCGGCGTTGAAGGCGCTGGTGATCCGCAGATAGGCCTCCTGCGGCAGTTCGGCGGCGATCTCCCAGATCTCGCGGTAAAGCTCCTTGCCGCAGCCCTCGCAATACCACGCGACGCCCTCGAGCTCCGTCTCCGGCAGCTTGTAGCGGTACTGGAGCGACGGGGATTGCGGGACGATCCGGTGCGGGACGCCGGCCGGCACATAGAGGTGATCGCCGACTTCGTAGGTATGGCGCAGCACCGAGGCGTCCTTGTACTCGACATGGCCCTCGCCCGAGAACGCGAACAGGACCGTGTCGTGCTGACAGATCAGGAAGAACGGCTGCGGCCGGTCGTTCCGGCTCAGGTAGATCTGCAGGTCGAGCGTGTCGGGCAGCATCGGCCGCTCGTCATAGGGCCCCGCCGTGCCTGCATTGGCAAAGGTCATGACGTTGTGATTGCGCGGCATGTCATCGCCCTCCCTTGGCGCCGCCTTGCGGCGGACCCGCGACGCGCGCCTCGGCGATCGCCACGGTGCCGCGCAGCGCGATCTCGGATTGGTTGACATACACATCCCATCCCCAGGCCTCGATCGGGAAGGGCGGGTTCTGGTGCCCGCAATGCGGGCACTTGCGCGCGGCCTCGTCGGCGTTGAAGCGTTGGGCGGCCTTGTAGGTCTCGGCGAGCGTGATAAAGGGGGCCGTGCCCATGGCGGGCTTCGTGCCGCGCTTCGCCGGCGTCGCGTCCAGCTCCTCGATGAAGAGGCGCCGGTCGCACTTGTCGCAGATGAAGCGGATTTCTTCGCGCTGCGCCTTGCCGACCGCTTGGCGCTGCGTGATCACGATGACGTTGGTGTCCTCGGGATTCTCGGCGTTCTCCATCGGCGCGACAAGATGCAGCTTAGGGCCGACATGAACGAGGCCGGCGCCGCGGCGCTGACTGCCCGAACCACCCCAGACCACCGCCACCTCGTCCACCGTGTTGAAATGCTGAAAGCGTCCGTAGCGCTTGCCGGGCGCGCCGCGAAAGGTGGCGGCGCAGGGCACGATCGCGCCTTCGTCGACATAGGGGAAGAGCGGCGCAAGCGTCGTCGTGCAATTCTGCACGAAGCGATAGACATTGACCTTGAGCGGCTCGCGCTGGGGATCGGGCTTCGGTATCGTCCTCTCGGTCGTCATGGGATCACCTTTGCCTGTCGGTAGTAGCGTTCAGCGCCGGGATGAAGCGGTATGCTCGTGTGGGCGATCTTTGCCGGCACCAGCGGATAGGTCACCGGACTGCGCTCCGGCGGGATGTGGCGGTAGAAGCGCTCGATCACGTCGCGCCGCTCGCACATGCACCAGGCCAGGAGATAGGCCACGTCGTCCGGCAGATCTTCGCGCGCGATCATCAGGAAATCCGAGAAATCGAGCGTCGTCAGCTCCCCATCGATGCCCTTGAGGTAGCCCGACGGGAGCATTGCACGCGGCCATTGGTAGTCCTGCATCATGGTCGCCAGCATGGACTCCTCTACGGCCAGGAAAGACAGAGGGGTGGAATTGGCGAGGTCTTGCCACCACTGCGTCATGATCGCCTCGTGGATGATGGCATCGGCCTCTCCCTCGCGCACCAGCGCGACGCACTCATTCGGGCGTTCGCGTTCGATGAAGCGACCGCCCCAGGATTCGATCTTGGCGCGCGGCAGACCGGCGCTCTCCATCAGCCGCTGGGCAGCGTAACCGACGGTGTTGACGCCGTCATCCGGTGAGGCGGTGATGGTCAGCTTCGGTGCCTTGCGGCGGAAATCGTCGAACGAGCGGATGGCGTGCTCGGCCCTGACGGCGACCACGAGGCGATCGGTCTGCGGCATGGTGCCGAGCGCGCGCAGCGTGGGAAACGCCTCGCCCTTGGCGATGCCTTTGCCCTCAAGCGTCATCGGCACGAAGGCGCTCGGCACGGCGAGCGCGATATCGACTTGGCCCCGCCCGACCGCCTGGATCGCATCGAGCCCACCGCGCCCGCTCCAGATACCGACGCGGGTGAACGGACCGGTGCGGTCGACGATCTCCTGGCTCAGCCAGCCCAGGATGCGGTGCAGATTCGCTTGCCCCCAGTCGCCCTGGAATTGCAGAGTGATGGAGCGGTTGAGGTGCGGTTCGGGGACGGTGTAGGGCATGAGTTGGCGGCCTCCCTCCCGGCGGTCAGGCGCGTGGGGTGCGCGCCACTTTACAATGGGTCGGGCGCGGGCGCACCGGCCGGCTCTTGCGGGCCATGCCGGCCCGCGTGCAAAAATGATCGCGTTCATTTTGTCACTGGACTTGGGGGCCTTCAAGCGCCTATCTTTGCGCTGCATTATTTTGGCTATTCGGAGCACGGTTCCCGATGCCGGCCAATGCCGTGGCCCTGTTGCCGACGGGACGCCGAGAGGCGAACAAGCGCGAAAAGCTTGCCCGCATCCGCCGCGCGGCGCGGGAGGTGTTTGTCCGCAACGGGTTCGAGGCCGCAACCGTGCGCGACATCGCCACGCGCGCGGATGTGGCCTTCGGCACCTTGTTTCTCTATGCGAAGGACAAGCGGGATCTGCTGCTCCTGCTGTTCGATGATGAGCTCGACGCGCTCACCGAGCGCGCGACGCAGCGCGTTGATCGCAGCAAGCCCCTGGTCGATCAGCTCATCGGTTTTTTCGAGGAATTCTATCGCTTCTTCAGCAAGACGCCGCATCTGTCGCGCCAGATGATGACCGAGATCACCTTCACCGACGGTTTGGTTGCCCAGCGGATCTGGGACGGCGTGCAAAAGACGGAACGGCGGCTCGCCGAGATCATTGTTGCGGCGCAACACGCCGGCACCGTCGCCACCGGCGTTGCGCCGGAACTTGCAGCGCACGTGCTCTTCAGTCTCTATCGCACGGAGATCAGGTTCTGCCTGGCGGCGGATCGCCCGGACGTGAAAGGCAGCCTCGGCCATTTGCGCCAGCAGTTCGACATCGTTTGCGCGGGCTTGCAGCAGCCCGAACGGGCGACCGGAAAGCGTCCGGCTTAACGAGGGGAGGTCCAAACATGCGCACCCAGGTCGGGATTGTCGGGGCCGGCCCCGCCGGTCTCGTGCTCGCCCATCTTCTCCATCTCGCGGGCATCGAGACGATCGTCATCGAGGACAAGAGCCGGCACTATATCGAGCATCGATTGCGGGCGGGTCTCCTCGAGCAGGGCAGCGCCGATCTCCTGATCGAGACCGGCGTGGGCGAGCGCATGCTGCGCGAGCGCATGGTCCATGGCGGCCTCTACATCAAGTTCAAGGGCGAGCTGCATCGCCTCGATTTCGAAGATCTCGTCGGCAAGGCGGTGATGATCTATGCGCAGCAGGAGGTGGTGAAGGATCTGGTTGCCGTGCGCCTTGGCTACGGCGCGCCCATTTTCTTCGAGGTGACCGACGTAGCGCTTCACGATCTCGAAGGACCGCGTCCGCGCATCACCTTCACCAAAGACGGCGCACCGCAGCAGATCGAATGCGACTACATCGCCGGGTGCGACGGCTTCCACGGCATCAGCCGCACGAGCGTTCCGCCCGACAAGATCACCTATTTCGATCGCACCTATCCCTTCGCCTGGCTCGGCATCCTTGCCGAGGCGCCGCCGACCAAGGACGAGCTCGTCTACACCCATCACGAGCGCGGCTTCGCGCTTCTCACCATGCGGACGCCGACATTGAGCCGGCTCTATTTCCAATGCGCGCGCGACGAGAACATCGACGATTGGAGCGATGCGCAGATCTGGGACGAGATGCGCTTGAGGACGGCGGGCGGCGCGGGATGGAAGCTCTCCGAAGGTCCGATCGTGCAGAAGGGCATCACCGACATGCGTAGCTTCGCGGTCGAGCCCATGCAATATGGCCGCCTTTTCCTGGCTGGAGACGCCGCGCACATCGTGCCGCCGACCGGCGCCAAGGGCATGAACCTGGCGATCGCCGACGTGCGCGTGCTCGCCCGCGCGCTGACCGCGTTCTACAAGGACCACCGCAGCGACCTCCTCGCGGACTATACGCGTGTCTGTCTGCGCCGGGTGTGGAAGGTGCAGCGCTTCTCGTGGTGGATGACCCAGCTCCTGCACCGCTTCGAAGATGACAGCGCGTTCGACCGCCGCCGTCAGCTTGCCGAGATCGACTACATCACGAGTTCCCGCGCCGGCGCGATGACCTGGGCGGAGAATTACGTCGGATTGCCGATGGAGTGGCAATAGCGACGGTATCGGCCGGCGCAGCAGCGATGCGGAGGCATTCCATGACTACCAGTAAAGTCCACACCGAAGGCGCCGACATCGCCTACGACCATGTCGGCCACGGCCCGATGCTGCTGACCATCGCGGGCGGCGGCGGCGCGGGAAGCTGCTACGCGCAGGTGGCGGCGATCCTTGCCGATGAATTCACCGTCGTGACCTATGACCGGCGCGCGCGCGGACGCAGCACCGGCGACAGGAACGCCGACCTCGACATGGCGCAACAGGCGCGCGATGCCGCGGCGGTCATCCGCGCGATGGGGGCGGAGAGCGCCTTTGTCTTCGGCAACAGCGGTGGCGCCAATATCAGTCTCGCGCTGACCGGGGCTCATCCCCGCCTGGTCAAGGGATTGATCGCGCACGAGCCGCCGATCAAGGCTCTGCTGCCGGCCGCCGACAAGGATTTGACCCCCGTTGCCGCCGTCCATGCGAAGTTCCTGGCCGAGGGGGCCGGGGCTGCGATGAAGCTGTTCATGGGCACCCTTGTCGGGTTCGACAGGATGCCGATCGGTGAACTCGCCGATCCCCTCGACGTCCAATTCTTCATGGCCCACGAATTTCTGAACCTCAGCGGCTACGAGCCGGATCTCGACGCCATCCGCCGCAGCAAGGTTCCTGTGGTGACCGCGGCTGGGCGCGCCAGCGGCGAGGCCTACTATGCGCGCACGGCGCGTCTTCTCGCGCCGCTGGTCGGCGGCCGATACGCCGACGTTCCCGGAAACCACCTGGCCTTCATGATCGAGCCCGCGCCCTTTGCCACGGCGCTCCGCACCATCCTGCACGACCTTGCCGACCGGATCGATCACCATGGCGACCCAGAATGATCCCTGTTAGGATTTTCCGGTAACGGTCACAGCCAACCGTCCGGGAGATGCCTCATGTCGACGACCCCCACAACGGCCGAAGCGCCAGAGGTTGAGACGAAAGTACAACCGGCGCTGAAGCTCAATTTCCTGTCGCACGGTACGCTTGAATCGCGCGACCTCGAATTCTCGCGGAAATTCTACGAAGAGTTCCTGGGCCTGGAGGTTCACCGCACCAGCCCGATCTCGCTCATCATCCGCCTGGGCGGCCCGCATGTCTATGCCGTCGTCTATTCCAAGCGGCCGGCGGAGATGAACCTGCTCAACCACAACGGCCTCGATGTCGAGACCCAGGCCGATGTCGACGAGGCCTATCGCATCGCCTGCGCGCAGGCGGAGAAATGGCGGCTGCACAAGATCAGCAAGCCGATCCTGCAGCACGGCACCTACAGCTTCTATTTCTGGGATGCCGACGAGAATTGCTGGGAGATTCTGACCAACCCGAAGGGCGGCTATTCCTGGCTCTTCGATCTGGGCGATCTCGAAGGCAAGGGCCACATGGACCGCAAGTTCGCGCGGCCGGGCGTCGACATCTGAGGAAACCGGCGGCGGGACCGCTCGTCGGCCCGCTGCCGCTGCCGTCGTTCAGGAGGAGAATTCGCGATGCAGCTCGTCACGCTTGCCGCACGCCCCGGCGCCGGTGTCGTCTTGGGCGAGGAGATCGTCGATCTCGTGGGCTGCCGCGAGGCGGTGATCGCCGCGCGCCTGCTGCCGCCGACCGTCCGCGGGATCCTCGAAGGCGGCGACGCGGCGCTTGATATCGTCCGCCGTGTCGCCGACGCGATCGGCTCCAGCCCGAGCCTGGGCGATCGCCTGCGCGAGGCGGGGGCCCTGGTCAAGCGCGCCGACGCGCGGCTGCTGGGGCCGATCACCGACCCGGCGCTGATCCTCTCCTGCGGCATGAATTATCATGCGCATCTGCGCGAGATGAACTCGGCGGTGCCCGATTATCCGACCTCGTTTGCCAAGAACGCCTCGCAGATCATCGGCCCGGGCGCGCCGATCGTGCTGCCGGCGTCGCATCCCGACATGGTCGATTGGGAAGGCGAGTTCAGCGTCATCATCGGCCGGCCGTGCCACGCGGTCACCGAGGCGGACGCCCTCGACTACGTCGCCGGGTATACGCTGGTCAACGATGTTTCGGCGCGCGATTGGGTGGCGCCGGTGTTCCAGGCGACCGCGGTGATGGCGGGGGTGCTCGCGTGGGAACGCAATCTCCTGGGCAAGCAGTTCCCCACCTTCTGTCCCATGGGGCCGGTGGTGGCGACGCGCGACGAGATCGGCGATCCCGACGACGTGCAACTGGAAACCCGGCTCAACGGCGCGGTGATGCAGTCGGCCAACACCAGCGACCTCGTCTTCGGCGTGCGCAAGCTCATCGCCTATTACTCGCAGTTCTACCTGTTCCGCCCAGGCGACGTCATCACCACGGGCTCGCCGTCGGGTGTCGGCTTTGGGCGCAATCCCAAGGTCTTCATGCGGCCCGGCGACCGCATCGAAGTTCGCGCCGGCCGCATCGGCGTTCTGGCCAATCCGGTCGTCGCGGCGTCCAACCAATAGGCGCCCGGCGGTGAAACAGCGGAACTTGGGGGGCCATGTTCGTGCGCTCTCCCCTCACGCCCCTGCAGCGGCAAATCGCCGTATCCTCGCGGACGCGGCGACGCTTCGTTAGGGCGTCGTCCCGGCGCTCGCAAGCAGGGTCGCGATCTTGTCCAGAAGGCGCGGCAACTCGACCGGCTTGGTGTCGAACTCGTCGCAGCCCGCGGCGAGCGCTTTCTCGCGGTCGCCGGCCATCGAGTGAGCGGAGAGCGCAATGATGGGGATGTGACGCGTCTCGCTCGCGGCCTTCAGGCGCCGCGTTGCCTCCCATCCGTCCATGACGGGCAGGCTCAAATCCATGAGAATGAGCGCCGGCGCCTCGCTCTTTGCCAGGGCGATGCCGCTCTCGCCGTCCGGCGCCATGACGAGGTCATAGCCGCGCCGCTTCAGCCGGTTGGACAACATGTAGAAATTGTCCTCGTTGTCCTCGACGTAGAGAATTTTGGTCATCCTCAGGCACCGCCCACGCGCTCGGCCGCCGCGGCATAACGGCCGACGATGCGGCGAATCTCGACCAGCAGTTCGTCTTGCCCGTAGGCCGCTTTCTGCAGGATTTGCTCGACCCCGCCCTGGAGCCGCCGGCGTTGCTCGTCAGTAAGATCGGCGGCGGTGACGATGACAACGGGAATGGCGCGGAATTCTGGTGTCGCTCGCAGCTCCGCCAGGAACTCGAACCCATCCATCTCGGGCATCAGCAGGTCCAGCAGGATGAGGTGCGGCGGCTCTGCCGTGAGCAACGCCAAGGCATCGCGTCCGTTCCGCGCCGTGCCCACGATCCAGCCTTCCCCGACCAGGAGCCGGCGCATCAGCTCCCGCGTGTCGTCGTCGTCCTCGACAACGAGCGCGCGCTGGTTTGCGCCCTTGGATTTGAAGGGCTGGAGTGCTGCGGCAAGGCGGGCGCGGTCCACAGGCTTGGTCAGATAGGCCGACGCGCCCAAGGCAAAGCCGCGCTGCTTCTCGTCGAGGACGGTCAGCATCACGACGGGAATGTCCGCCAAGGCAGGATCGGCGCGGATCGCCTGCAGCACGCCCCAGCCGTCCATATCGTGCATCATCACGTCGAGCGTGATGACCGATGGCTTGATCTCGCGCGCCAGCGCCAGCCCTTCATTGCCGTCCGCCGCCGTAACCACATCGAACCCTTCGCGACTGAGCACGCGGCGCATCAGGTCACGCACGGTGGCGTCGTCGTCGATGACGAGCACGCGATTGGTGCTCCGCGGGGGAAGCGGCGGCGCGCGGTCGCGGACATCCGCGGCCACGGTGGCATCGTCCTCCGTTGTCGGCGCCGCGCCCAGCACGGGCAAGCGCACGGCGAAGGTTGTTCCCCGGCCGGGCTCGCTAGCGACGGTGATCGAGCCGCCCATCATGCGGCAGAGGTGATCGGTGATGGCAAGGCCAAGACCGGTACCGCCGTATTTTCGCGTCGTCGAGCTATCGGCTTGGGTGAATTCCTGGAACAGCTTGGCGAGCTGGTCCGCGGTCATGCCGATGCCGGTGTCGGCGACGCGCAGATCGAGCCACTCCGCGCCATCCGCCTGGGTGCGGGCGAGGCTCAGCGACACGGTACCCTTCTCCGTGAACTTGCAGGCATTGCTGAGGAGGTTGAGGATGATCTGGCGCAGCCGCGTCACGTCGCTGCGCATCGTGCCGATGTCGCCGGCGCAATCGGCGACCAAGCGATTGGCATTGCGCGCCGCCAGGGGCTGTGCCGCCCCCATGATCTCGTCGACGAGCGGGCTGAGATCGATGTCCTCGTAATGGAATTCGAGCTTGCCCGCCTCGATCTTGGAGAGATCGAGCACCTCGTTGATGAGCTGTAGGAGATGCTTGCCGGCGCGCCCGATGCGCCCGAGCGGCTCGAGAAGATCGGCATTGCCCGCGTCCGCGGCATCCTCGACGAGCATCTCGGTGATGCCGATGACGGCGTTCAAGGGCGTGCGCAGCTCGTGGCTCATATTGGCAAGGAAGCGGCTCTTGGCGAGCGTCGCCTGCATGGCCTCGTCGCGGGCATCGGCAAGCCGATCGACAAGCTCACCCAGTTGCAGTTCGCGTTCCTTCAATTCGGTGATGTCCGCGAAGACGCCGACGATACCGCCCTCGGCGGTGCGGCGTTCGCTGATCCGGAGCCATTTTCCCTCGGCGCGCTGCTGCACATCGGAACCGTGGGGATGGCGATGGCGTTCGAGACGCTGGGCCAGCCATGCCTCGGTCTGGTTGGCCGCGACGGCCATGCGGCCGGCACGGGCCGCCGCGCTGATGAGGGCCTCGTACGGCGTTCCCGGCGTCACCTCGACGTCGAGCCCGGCATACATGTCGCGATAGCGGCTGTTGCTGATGACGAGCCGATCGTCGGGGTCGTAGAGCGCGAAGCCTTCGGAGATCGCCTCGATCGCCTCGGTCATTTGCTCCTGCGCGCGCCTGGTGGCGGCCTCGGCGCGCTGGCGATCCTGTTCCAATCGGTTGCGCTCTATGAGACTGTCGCGCAGCATGGCCAGCGCACCCGTCATGGCGCCGACCTCGTCACGGCCGGCCGGGGGGATGGGGACGTCGAGCCGACCTTGCGTGATCGCATTCATGCAGCGCTCGAGCCGCCGCAACGGCGCATTGATCGAACGCACGACGAGCGCGGTGAGGCTGATGGCGAGCGCGAGCACGACGATGCCGCCGGTAATCGAAAGGTCGACCGCGCGGCCGGCCGTGTGCATCGACGCATCGCGAAGGCCGATCGACTGCTGCTCCAGCCGATCGACAATGTTCTCGATATCCTTGTCCACCGTGAGGATGTGGGTCTTTGCCTGGGCCATGAGCGCGTTGCCCACCGCGCTCTCGTCGCTCGAATAGGCCTCGGCCGCGTTCTGCGCCAGGGCGGTCAGCGCATCGACCTCTTTTCCGACGGCCGCAACGCCCGGCGGATCGGAGGGCGCGATCACCTTCAGGTCCGCATCGAGCTCAGCCTTGGCGGCGTCGGCACTCTGCTGCGAGCGCGCAAGCTGGGTGACCGCCATGTCCATCAGCCAATATTTCAAATCGCCGAAATGCTTGCTCGCAATGTTCGCATTCCGGACGATGGAGACGAGGCGCGCTTCCTCGGCAAGGGCGTTGGAATCGCGCACCAGCTCGCGCGTCAACAGCACCGACGTCGCGGCCAGGATCGCGAGCCACACGACGGAAAGGAAGATCAGCCGCGCGCGGATCGAGACATACGGCATCGTGCCTTCCTCGGGGTTCCATGGCGCCACCAGCTTCGCCATAGCGGCGGTGCGACGCAACCGTCCCAGCATCCCCGACAGGGATTATGCCACTCCCGACACCTCAGCAACAGGCGCCTGAACGCCGGCGGATGGGACAGGATCGGAGGTAGCCCACCAGACGCCGGAATTCGCCGGCAGGGATTGGCCACCCCGCCGAGGGCTTGACGGATAAGGATGGCGCGAGGTTGAATGGCGGGTTGGATGGTCCTCGCCACGGGGGTGTGGGTGGATGAGGCGCTGTTGCTGAGGGCGAGCGACGCATGACCATGACCTCCGATGCCCTGGCGCACCTCCGCCACGAGTTACGTACGCCACTGAATCACATCATCGGCTTCAGCGAGATGCTGCTCGAGGAAGCGGAGGATACCGGCGCGTCCGCGCTGGTTCCGGCCCTGCAACGTGTCCAGGAGCAGGCACGCGAGATCCTCGGGCGCCTCACCACGCTGATCGGTCCGGCGGAGAACAATGCCGATGATGTGCAGGCGCGGCTCGCCGCGGCGCTGTCGCCGTCGCTACACCGTGTCGTCGAATCCACGGAAGCGCTCAAGGCCGAGGCCAAGGTCGCCGGCACGGCGCGAATTCGCGACGATATCGAGCGGATCGCGGTGGCGGCGCGCCACCTCCTTGGGCTCGTCATGCCGCGGGAAGCGTCGCCGACGGTGGCGCCTAGGCAACCGACGGCGGGCGTCGGCGCCGGACAGGGCACCATCCTCGTGGTCGACGACAACG
Source organism: uncultured Alphaproteobacteria bacterium (assembly GCA_963832575.1). Lineage (GTDB taxonomy): Bacteria > Pseudomonadota > Alphaproteobacteria > ATCC43930 > CGMCC-115725 > DATJLY01. The sequence continues at coordinate 165,404 of CAWHUT010000002.1, read as the reverse complement.
AGGGCAATCGTGAGATGCTGTCGCGCCGCCTCGCGCGCCAGGGCTATGCCGTCGTCATGGCCGAGGATGGGCGCAGCGCGCTCGAGCTCCTGCGCGAACGCGCGATCGATCTCATGCTCCTCGACGTAATGATGCCCGAGATGGACGGCTACGAAGTGCTGAAGCGGATGAAATCCGACGATGCGCTCCGTCACATCCCCGTGCTGATGATCTCGGCGCTGGACGAGATGGACAGCGTCATACGCTGCATCGCGCTGGGCGCTGTCGACTATCTGCCCAAACCGTTCAACCCCGTGCTGCTGCAGGCGCGCATCGGCGCCTGCATGGAGCAGAAGCGCCTGCGCGATCAAGAGGTGCGCCACCTGCGCGAGCTTGCCGAGTGGAACCGCACGCTCGAACAGCGGGTGAAGGAACAGGTCGCGCAGGTCGAGCATTTGAGCCGGCTGAAGCGGTTCTTCTCGCCCCAGCTCGCCGAGCTCATCGTGAGCGGCGGCGCCGACGATCCCCTCAAGACCCATCGCCGCGAGATCACGGTCGTCTTCCTCGACTTGCGCGGCTTCACCGCCTTCGCCGAGACCGCCGAGCCCGAGGAGGTGATGGGCATCCTGCGCGACTATCACGCGGCGATGGGCCAGCTCATTCTCGCCGGCGAAGGCACGCTCGAGCGCTTCACCGGCGACGGCATGATGGTGTTCTTCAACGATCCCGTCCCGGTGACGGATCCGGCCGAGCGGGCGGTGCGGATGGCGCTCGCCATGGCCGAGCGCGTCAGCGAGCTGAGCGTTGCGTGGAAGAAGCGCGGCTTCGATCTGGCCCTCGGCATCGGCATCGCCCAGGGCTATGCGACGATCGGCGCCGTCGGCTTCGAGGGACGCTTGGATTACGGCGCGATCGGCACCGTGACCAATCTCGCCGCGCGGCTCTGCGCGGAAGCGAAAGCCGGGCAGATCCTGGCGCCGCAACGCGTCGTGGCGGTCCTGGAGGACATGATCGACACCGAGGCGATCGGCGGGCTCGTCTTGAAAGGCCTGCAGCGCCCGGTCGAGACATACAACATTGTGGGCCTCAGGGGACGCGGGCGCGACTAGATCGCTCCCGTCCGTCGCCTCTTTTGCATGAGACGGGTCGTAGTAGATGGGCAACAAACTTGCCTACGGCCGTGTTAATCCGACACAACGATCCCCGGATCTGCGCGGCGTCGATCGACGGGATACTTGTTTGAACGAGAAGCGTACATTACGTTACTGGTCTTGAATTATGGCGGGAAGGAATACGGCAATGCCGCAAGCTCAGTCCATTTCCCAACGTGCCGATGAATTGGAACATCACCAGATGCAGGAGCTGGGCGATCGGCTGGTCACCAAGTCGTTGCTGTTCCAACTGGCGGATGGGGAGCAATCCCTGAGCTTTGGTCAGGGAACCGGGAAGCATCTTCTGATGGGCGAGGACCCGCGCCTGCCCGCAATGCCGGAGAAGCCGATGCTCCTCGACTTCTTCAAGTACCGCTTTGCGCTCGGTTCGCAGCAGCATCTCTTGCAGAGCGCCAACCTGGCCCAGAAGAACGGTCTTGAAGAGAAAATGGTCTTGGCGTGCCTGCTTCACGATATCGCCGTCGTTGGCTTCATCCGCAGCGATCACGGCTATTGGGGTGCACAGCTGCTCGAGCCCTATGTCGACGAGGAGGTGAGCTGGGCGATCCGCTACCACCAGTGCCTGCGCTTCTATCCCGATGAATTGGTCGGCTACGCCTATCCCGACAACTACATCCGCATGTTCGGCGCGGACTATAAGCCCGATCCGTACATTCAGGCCGACTATGAACGGACGAAGAAGCACAAATGGTACATGGCGGCGCGAATGATCTGCGTGAACGACCTCTATTCCTTCGATCCCAACGTGGTCGTCACCATGGACCAGTTCGAGGACATCATCGGCCGTCATTTCAAACAGCCGAAGGAAGGCCTCGGCAACGACAATACGCCGTCGTCGCACATGTGGCGCACGATCATCCGTCCCTGCAACGCGCTGTAACTATACGCGACGGCACTGCCGCTGGACGGTGACGCCACCGTCCGCGGCGGCTAGGTCGCAAAGGCGCGACGAATTAAATCCGCTAACGCGTCCGGTCGCCACGGCTTTGGCAGGAACAGTTCGTGGCGCGCCGTCAGGATCGAGCGCGTCGATGGCATGACATAGCCGCTGGTAAATGCCACCTTGATCCGCGGGCGGAGGTTGCGTATTCGTTCCGCCAAGTGCCACCCGTCGATTTCGCCGGGCATGACGACATCGGTCAGCACCATGTCAATCGTATCGTCGCGCGCAATGATCGCTAGTGCCTCGTCTGCACTTGTGCAGGGGATCACGTAATATCCGAATTCTCCCAGCACAGTCGTCTCGGTTTCGAGAACATCAACAGCATCGTCGACGACAAGAATCGTGAGTTTCCCGTCTTGCATCGCGACCTGCTCCGCAAAGCGTCAAGGCGGCTGTTGCGTCGGCAACCGTTAAGGATGTTAACACCGAACGCTGCTCTTTTGCGTCCATAACGGACGCCGGGTTCCCGGTCCGAGAGATGGTCGCGCCTAGGAGGGATCGGTCGACCGGTCGCGCCAGCGGTACCCGAAGCCGGAAAAATTTTCGACGGCGTCCCAATCCTTGTCGATGCTGCGGAATTTGTCGCGAATGCGCTTGACGAAAGCGCGCACATTGGCGCGGTACCCTTCGGCGCCGCTTCCCGTAATGAAGCCTTCGCCGTGAACGAGATCGTAAAGCTCGCGATAGTGGACGTTCTGTCCCAGCCGCGTGGCGAGAAGATCGACCATTTTGAATTCGGTTATGCTCAACGTGACGTCGCACCCGTTCCAGAACGCGTGTGCGGAGCCGCGCCGAAGCTCCAGACTGCCGCGAACCAGGATCCGTCCGACGGCCGTTGCGGCCGTCGCATCGGATTGGCCCGCCTTGGCGCCTTGCAGGATGAGCTTGATGCGTCGGAGGAGAATGGAAAAGCCGCGGGATTTTTCGATGAAATCGACGGCGCCGCCCTGCAGCGCCGTCTCCTCGTAAATCTGGTCGGTCAGCTCGGTGAGGAACACGACCGGCACGGTGCGCCTGGCTTCGCGAATACGGCGCAGAACCTCGATCCCGTTCATTCCGGGCATGATCCAGTCGAGCAGCACAATGTCGGTATCGTCCCCGGCCGTGAGGTAGCCGACGGCTGCTTCGCCCGATGGGAAGGACCGCACCTCGAATCCGGCCTCCGATAGATCGAGGCACAGCGATTCGCGGAACAAGTCATTGTCGTCGACCAGAGCGACGCGGGCGCAGGATGGCACGGCTTCAGAGTTCACGCCGTTGACCGATTTGGCCGGCGGCGAAAGCGCCATGGCATCCCTTCGGCGACCAGCCGTTGCGGCAGGATCTGCATCATCGGCGTCGCCATTCTCGTCCGAACGATTGCTTGCCGGGACCATTGTTACTGTACAATTCTCCAGCTATCTGCGGTGCAAAAATCGGCGAGCAGGTCAAGCGCGGTTGCCGGGGACATGATTGGACGCGACCCTCAATCTCGGCAAGCTACCCGGGCTTGCGCGACATCACATGCCTTAGCCTTATGGCGAGTTCATCGGTGCAATAGGGCTTGCTGAGAAGTCCGATGCTCGGGTCCAAGTGGCCCTGATGCTGCTCGGCCTGTTCGGTATAGCCGGAAGTATAGAGGACCTTGATCGTCGGATGGAGCGCGCGCGCTGCCTCGGCGAGCGTTCGGCCGTTGACGGACCCCGACAGAACCATGTCCGTGAACAAGAGGTCGACGGGCTTTTCTCTCTCCAGAAGCGTCAGTGCCGATCGACCGTCGGCGGCGTGCAACGTGTTGTAGCCCAGGTCCTTCAGCACGCCGACCGTGGTCGTGCACAGCTTCTCGTCATCCTCGACGACAAGAATGGTCTCGGTGCCGGTCGGCGTGTCAGTGGCTGGCAACGATGGCGCGGATGTCGCCGCTTCGCGGCAGCGCGGGAAGTAAAGCTCGACGGACGTGCCCTTGCCCGGCTCGCTGTCGATCCTGATGTGGCCGCCGATCTGCTTGACGAAGCCATAGACCATGCTGAGCCCCAGGCCGTTTCCCCGGCCCTCGCCCTTGGTCGTGAAAAACGGATCGAAAGCGTGCGAAAGCACCTCTTCCGTCATGCCCGATCCGCTGTCGCTGACGGAGAACAGCACGTAATCGCCGGGCGTGACGTCGCCGTGCTGTTTTGCATAGGCGTTGTCGAGCGTGGTGTTCGCGAGCGCGAGTATGAGCCTGCCGCCGTCGGGCATGGCGTCGCGCGCATTGAGCGCCAGGTTCAACGCCGTCGATTCGAATTGGGCGGGATCGACGATCGTCGGCCAAATGTCGCGGCCGACGCTGACGTCCACGTCGATATTCTCGCCGATGGTGCGCTTGATGAGATCGGCAAGACTGGGCATGACCTCCGTCAGATCGACGACCTCCGGTTCCAGCGGCTGTTTCTTGGCATAGGCCAGAAGCTGCCTGACCAGCGTGGCGCCCTTTAGGGACGCCGCGGTCATCAGCTCGACGCGCCGGCTGAACTTATCGATGACGGCCGGATCTTTGCGCATCACGTCGAGATTCATCAGGAGGACAGTCAGAAGATTGTTGAAATCATGCGCGATCCCACCGGTCAACTGGCCCAGCGCATCCATCTTTTGGGCATTTTGCAGAAACCGTTCCGACTGGCGCTGCAGCGTGGCGTCGTGGGCGCCGAAAACGGCGATGCCGTCCAAAGGCGGGCTGAAATACAGTTGGAAAATCGCGCCATCGGGCCGGTTGCGCTCGATCATGAAGCTTTGATTGGTGTCCCGAGCACGATTCATCTGCTCCGTCAGATCGACCAGCAATCCGTCCGTCGCGGTCTGCTCCAAGCGCACGGCCGGCGTTCCGATCTTGCCGAGCTCGGAAGGAATGTGCAGCAGATCCATGAAGCGCTCGTTTCGCGCGACGAGACGGCCTTTCTCGAAGGCGGCAATGCCTCGCGTGACGCCGTTCACGGTCGCTTGCAGCACTCTCTGCGAGCGGTAACTCCGCCGTACCGCGGCAAAGAGGGTGCCCGCGGCGGCCACCAGCGTCGCGAGCGCCCCGCCGACCAGGACAATGACGGATCGGGCTGTGTTGATGACGTCCGCCGTGTGGAGGTATTGATCCTGGCTTCTCGCCATCCCGGCCGCGGTAATGTGGAGATAGCCGGCGATGGCACCCAGCAGCAGCACGCTCGCGGCGAGGCTCAGAGCCAGCACGGTCGCGGTGACGCGCCTTGGCCTTTCCATCATCGCTTCCCCCCTCCCGCAATATTTGCTCGAACAACCCCGTCGGCGCCTGAGAATGACGTTCGTCACTTGGCCCGGGGTGGTGTCACAACTTGTGTCAGGGCGTCGAGCAGGTCTTTGGGCACGAATGGTTTGGCAACGATCGGTCGCTCGGCGTAGCCCGGAGCAAACGCACCTTTGCCGTACCCCGTAAGGAACACGAAGGGCAGGTTTCGGCGCGTAAGCGCCTCGGCGACAGGGTGGCTCGGGCGCCCCGCAAGGTCGATGTCGAGAAGTGCCGCGTCGAAGGTCTCCGTTTCTGCCGCTTGCAAGGCTTCCGCGAAACGCCGGAACGGACCGACCACCGTGTAGGCGGCTTCCGTCAGCATGTCCTCGATCAATTCCGCGATGAGTTCGTCATCTTCAACGACGAGTATGCGCAAATCTTGTCGCGGTTCAGTCATCTGACCAATTCCCTTTGCGATCCGAAAAAAAGGGGGAACGCTGAACAACCCCGCGACCCCGGTTGTCGGCGCAACAAGCAACAATACATGCGGAGGTACATTTTCAAAAAGTCTATTCCCGCCCAAATATCGGGTTATCACATAATTATCACAGCCCGTCCTGTGCATTGTCGGTCCGGGTCAGGGCGTATGCCGACGCTTATGCCTGTGGCGCCGGACTGACGGGAGCGACAATTTCGGTGTCGCAGACCGAGGCTGCGATCACCGAGGCCAGCTTGTCCATGCGATACGGCTTGTCGAGTCTGGGAATGCCGAGATAGTCGCCGTTCGCCAGCTCGGCATAGCCGGTGGCGAGAATGATGGGCACGCTGGGCCTGGTCTGGCGGATGTGTTGCACCAGTTCCTTGCCGGTCATGCCCGGCATGGCATGGTCGGTAATGATGAGATCGAAGGGCGATTCCGCGCGGATCACGTCGAGCGCGGACGCGCCGGAAGACGCCACCACGACATTGTGGCCAAGATCCTCCAGCATCGCCACCGTGCCTTCCGTGACCATCGGATCGTCGTCGACCAGCAGAATGCGACAGGCGCGTGTGACCCCGACCGCCTTCGGCGCCGCGGGCGAAGGCTGTTGGGTCTCGACCTGATCCGCCACGGGGAGCCAAAGCTCCACCGTCGTCCCCGCGCCCAGCCGGCTTGAAATCCGCGCGAGGCCGCCCGATTGCGAAGCGAGGCCATAGACCATCGACAGGCCCAATCCGGTTCCCTTGCCGTGGCCCTTCGTCGTGAAAAACGGTTCGGCCGCCCGCTTCACCGTCGCGTCATCCATTCCGACACCCGTATCGATCACGGTCACGCAGAGATATGCGCCCGCAGCGAGGCTCGGGACGCGCCCGGCTTCAACGGTCTCGCGGCGCGCGCCGATCGTCAGGCGCCCGCCCAGCGGCATGGCATCGCGCGCATTCAAGGCGAGGTTGAGGATGGCCAGCTCGAACTGATTGGGATCGACATGGACGTGCGCGAGGTCCGCCGGAAACGCGGTGGCGATCTCGATCATCGGCCCGAGCGAACGGCGCAACATCTCTGCCATGCCGTCGGTGAGACGGACGACATCGACCGGTTCGGGCTTCAGTTCCTGGCGCCGCGCGAAGGCAAGCAGGCGCTTGGTCAGCGTCGCGCCGCCCTGGGCCGCGCGCAGCGCGTTGTTGATGAAGCGCTGGATCGTCGCGTCGGCAGGCAGTCGGCGCGCCAGCATATCGAGATTGCCGAGGATGGCGGCCAGCAGATTGTTGAAATCGTGCGCGAGGCCGCCGGTAAGCTGCCCGAGGCTTTCGAGCTTCTGCATCTCGTGCACCTGAGCCAGCGCCACTTCGCGCTCGCGCGTGCGCTCCTCGACCCGCTGCTCGAGATCGGCATTGGCCTGCGCCAGCTCCATGGTCCGCTCGGCGACCCGGCGCTCCAGTTCGCTATTGAGGATTTCGAGCTGGCGCGTCTTGCGGTAGAGCTCGGCGAAGGCCCGGACCTTGGCGCGCAGGATCTCCGGAATGACCGGCACCGGTACGTAATCGACCGCGCCGTATTCGTAGCCTTTCAGACGGTCGATATCGCTGATCGAAACCGCGGAGACGAAGATGATCGCCGTCGTCTGGAAGCGCGGATGGTTGCGGATCATCGCCGCGAGCTCGAACCCGTCGAGTTCGGGCATGCAGACATCGATTAGCACGACCGCGATGTTCTTCTTGAGAAGATGCTCGAGCGCCTCGCGCGCCGATCCCGCCATGAGAAGGTTCTCGCCGAGATCGCGAAGAATGACCTCGTAGCTCAGCAGCTTCGCCGGCTGGTCATCGACCAGCAGGATATAGACTTCGCCGTTATCGTCCATGGCCCCCGCTCTCCGCTAGCGATGCAGCCACATGCGCAGGGCCGATAGAAGCTGCTCGGTGTTGACGGGTTTGGCGAGATAATCGGAGGCGCCGGCCTCCAGGCATTTCTCGCGATCGCCCTTCATCGCCTTGGCCGTCAGCGCGATAATCGGCAGCCGCCCGAGGCCGGGATTGGTACGCATCACTCCCATGGTCTGATAGCCGTCCATCTCCGGCATCATGATGTCCATCAGCACGATCGCCACGTCCGGCGTGGTGTCGAGAAGCGCGATCGCCTCGACCCCGGTTGTGGCGGTCAAGACATGCATGCCGCGCCGCTCCAGAACCGAGCTTAGCGCAAAGATGTTGCGCGCATCGTCGTCCACGACCAGCACGGTCTTGCCGACCAGATCGTCGTCGGAGCTGTGCAGCAATTCGAGCATGCGCTGCTTGTCCGGCGGCAGGTCGGCGACGACCCGGTGCAGGAACAGCGCCGTCTCGTCGAGGAGGCGCTCGGGCAACTCCACGCCCTTGACGACGACGCTGCGCGCCATGGTGTGAAGCTGCGCGTCTTCCTCGGCCGAAAGCTCGCGGCCGGTGAAGACCACGACTGGAAGATCGGAAAGCGTCTCATCGTCCCGGATGTGTTCCAGGAGGTCGAAGCCCGACATGTCCGGAAGCCGGAGATCGAGCACCGCGCAATCCACCTGCTGCACGCGCAACGCCGCCAGGGCGGCCTCGCCGGTTTCGACCGAGATGATGTCGATGTCGTCATGACCGAGGAGCTCGGTGATGCTGAGCCGTTCGCTGGCATCGTCCTCGATCACCAGAAGGCGTTTGCGCCGCGGCTGGGTGTATTCCTTGATGCGCGACAGCGCCTGCTCCAGCCCCTCGGTCGTGGCGGGCTTGGTGATGAACGAGAAGGCGCCGCGGGCCAGGCCGTGCTGGCGGTCCTCGTCGAGCGTGATGATCTGCACCGGGATGTGCCGCGTCGACGGGTTCTGCTTGAGCTGGCCGAGGACCGTCCAGCCCAGCATGTCCGGCAGGAACACATCGAGCGAGACGGCGCTCGGCTGGTACTCGCGTGCCAGCGTGAGGGCGTCGGCCCCGCGCATCGCCACCAGGACCTTCCAATTCGCGTCGCGCGCAAGGTCGGCCATGATGCCGGCATAATGCGGATCGTCCTCGACGATCAGCAGCACGGGATCGCCGGGCTCGATGCTGCTGCGGTCGTCCGGTACGTGTTCCGGCGGCGCATGCTCGACGAGGCGGATGCCGCTGCCCGTGCCGTTGGTCTGCGCCGGGACGGCGCTCGCGGCGGGAAGCGGCGTCTGAATGCCGGTCGGCCCGACATATTTGATCGGCAGATAGAGCGTGAAGGTGCTGCCTGCCCCGGGCACGCTGCGAAGCTGGATTTCGCCGCCCAGAAGGTTAGCCAGCTCGCGGCTAATGGCCAGGCCCAGGCCGGTGCCGCCGTATTTGCGGCTGGTGCTGGCGTCGGCCTGCTGGAACGCCTCGAAAATGATCTTCTGTTTTTCCGGCGAGATGCCGATGCCGGTATCCGACACCGAGAAAGCGACGACCGCGGGCACGTTGGGGAGCGTGGGATGATCGGGGCTCCAGCCGCTGGTCACGGCGGATATGTTCAGGCGCACGCCGCCCTTCTCGGTGAATTTGAAGGCGTTGGACAACAGGTTCTTCAGCACCTGCTGCACGCGCTTGCTGTCGGTGAAGATGCTGCGCTCGAGCGCGGGGTCGACCGCCACCTCGAACGAAAGGCCGCGGCCCTCGGCTTCGTGGCGGAACGGACGCGCGACCACATCCTGAAGATTGTTGAAGAGGATTTCCTCGACATCGACGGAGACCGTACCGGACTCGATCTTGGACAGGTCGAGGATATCGCTGATGAGGTTGAGGAGATCGGTCCCGGCGCCATGGATGGTGCGTCCGAATTCGACCTGCTTGGTGCTGAGGTTGCCGTCCGCGTTGTCGGCGAGCTGCTGGCCGAGGATGAGGATACTGTTGAGCGGCGTGCGCAGCTCGTGCGACATGTTGGCGAGGAACTCGGACTTGTACTTCGAGGTGAGCGCCAGCTCCGTCGCCTTTTCTTCGAGGGCGCGGCGGGCCTGCTCGATTTCCTGGTTCTTGCGTTCGACTTCGACGTTGCGTTCGGCGAGCTGCTGGGCTTTTTGCTCGAGCTGCTCGTTGGTCTGCTGCAGCTCGCGCTGGCGTGTCTGCAACTCGGTCGCGAGTTGCTGCGATTGCTTGAGGAGGCCCTCGGTCTGCATCGTGGCTTCGATGCTGTTGAGCACGATGCCGATGCCGTCGGTAAGCTGCTCGAGGAAGGAAATCTGCAGATCGGTGAAGGAGCCGAGCGAGGCGAGCTCGATGACGGCCTTGGCCTGGCCTTCGAACAGCACGGGCAGGACGATGATGTTCTTCGGCATGACCGTGAGCAGGCCGGAGCCGATTGGCACCACGGTGGATGGCACGTCGGTGATCAGCATCCGCCGCGCATCCGCGGCGCATTGGCCGATAAGGCTCTCGCCGATCTGGAGCCGTTCGCGATGACCCTCGGTGGCATGATCGGCATAGGCCGACAGCAGCCTGAGGCTCGGCCGTCCTTCGGTTTCCACCAGATAGATGACGCCGTTCTGCGCGCCCACCAGCGGCGCGAGCTCGGACAGCAGCATCCGCCCGACGGTAGCGAGGTCGCGCTGGCCCTGCAGCATGTTGGTGAAGCGCGCGAGATTGGTCTTCAGCCAGTCCTGCTCGGTGTTGCGCTCGGTGGTCAGGCGCAGATTGCCGATCATCGTGTTGATGTTATCTTTGAGCTCCGCCACTTCGCCGCGCGCGCCGACTTGGATCGAGCGGGTGAGGTCGCCCTTGGTGACGGCGGTCGCAACCTCGGCGATGGCGCGCACCTGCGTCGTCAGATTGGCGGCCAGCAGGTTGACGTTGCCGGTGAGGTCCTCCCACGTGCCGGCCGCGCCGGGCACGTTGGCCTGGCCGCCCAGGCGGCCTTCGACGCCGACCTCGCGCGCCACGGTCGTGACCTGATCGGCGAAGGTCGCCAGCGTGTTCGTCATGTTGTTGATGGTCTCGGCCAGCGCCGCGACCTCGCCCATCGATTTGACCGTCAGGTTCTGCTTGAGATCGCCCATCGCGACGGCGGTCACGACCTTGACGATGCCGCGCACCTGTTCGGTCAGGTTGGCGCCCATCACGTTGACGGTATCGGTCAAATCCTTCCACGTGCCGGCAACGCCGGGCACGGCGGCCTGTCCGCCGAGCTTGCCTTCGGTGCCGACCTCGCGCGCGACGCGCGTCACTTCCGAGGCGAAGGCGTTGAGCTGATCGACCATCGTGTTGATGGTGTTCTTGAGCTCGAGGATTTCGCCCTTCACATCGACGGTGATCTTGCGCGAGAGATCGCCGCGCGCCACGGCCGTGGTCACCTCGGCGATGTTGCGAACCTGCGTGGTGAGGTTGGCCGCGAGCAGGTTGACGTTGTCGGTCAAATCCTTCCACGTGCCGGCGACGCCGGGGACGACGGCCTGGCCGCCCAGGCGCCCTTCGGTGCCGACCTCGCGCGCGACGCGCGTCACCTCGGCGGCGAAGGAGCGAAGCTGCTCGACCATCGTGTTGATGGTCTCCTTGAGCTGCTGGATTTCGCCGCGCACGTCGACGGTGATCTTCTTCGACAAATCGCCGCTGGCGATGGCGGTCGCGACCTCGGCGATGTTGCGGACCTGGCCAGTCAGATTGCTGGCCATGAAATTGACGTTGTCGGTCAAATCCTTCCAGGTGCCGGCGACGCCCGGCACGGCGGCCTGTCCGCCGAGCTTGCCCTCGGTGCCGACCTCGCGCGCGACGCGCGTCACCTCCGAGGCGAAGGCGTTGAGCTGATCGACCATGGTGTTGATGGTGTTCTTGAGCTCGAGGATTTCGCCCTTCACGTCGACCGTGATCTTGCGCGACAGGTCGCCGCGCGCGACGGCCGTCGTCACCTCGGCGATGTTGCGGACTTGGCCGGTCAGATTGCTGGCCATGAAGTTGACGTTGTCGGTCAAATCCTTCCAGGTGCCGGCGACGCCCGGCACGTTGGCCTGGCCGCCGAGCCGCCCGTCGGTGCCGACCTCGCGCGCAACGCGCGTCACTTCGCCGGCGAACCGGTTGAGCTGGTCCACCATCGTGTTCAGCGTTTCCTTGAGCTGAAGGATTTCGCCGCGCACGTCGACGGTGATCTTGCGTGACAAGTCGCCGTTGGCGATGGCGGTCGCGACCTCGGCGATGTTGCGGACCTGGCCGGTCAGGTTGCCGGCCATGAAATTCACGCTGTCGGTCAAATCCTTCCAGGTCCCGGCCACTTCCGGCACGTTGGCCTGGCCGCCCAGGCGCCCTTCGGTGCCAACCTCGCGCGCGACGCGCGTCACTTCGCCGGCGAAGGCGTTGAGCTGATCCACCATCGTGTTCAGCGTTTCCTTGAGCTGCAGGATTTCGCCGCTGACATTGACGGTGATCTTGCGCGACAAGTCGCCGCGCGCGACGGCGGTGGCCACTTCGGCGATGTTGCGGACCTGGCCGGTGAGGTTGCTCGCCATCGAATTGACGCTGTCGGTTAAGTCCTTCCAGGTGCCGGCGACGCCCTTCACCTGCGCCTGCCCGCCGAGCTTGCCCTCCGTGCCGACCTCGCGCGCGACGCGCGTCACCTCGCCGGCGAAGGCATTCAACTGGTCCACCATCGTGTTGATGGTGTCTTTGAGCTGCAGGATTTCGCCGCTGACGTTGACCGTGATCTTCTTCGACAGATCGCCGCTGGCGATGGCGGTCGAGACCTCGGCGATGTTGCGGACCTGCGCGGTGAGGTTGCTCGCCATCGAGTTGACGCTTTCGGTCAGGTCCTTCCAGGTGCCGGCGACGCCGAGCACGTTGGCCTGGCCACCCAGCCGCCCGTCGGTGCCGACCTCGCGCGCGACGCGCGTGACCTCGCCGGCAAAGGCGTTCAACTGGTCCACCATGGTGTTGATGGTCTCTTTGAGCTGCAGGATCTCGCCGCTCACGCTGACCGTGATCTTCTTCGACAGATCGCCGTTGGCGATGGCGGTCGAGACCTCGGCGATATTGCGAACCTGGGCGGTGAGGTTGCTCGCCATCGAGTTGACGTTGTCGGTCAGATCCTTCCAGGTCCCGGCGACGCCTGGCACCTGGGCCTGGCCGCCGAGGCGCCCTTCGGTGCCGACCTCGCGCGCGACGCGCGTCACTTCGGAGGCGAAGGCGTTGAGCTGGTCCACCATGGTGTTGATGGTGTCCTTGAGCTCCAGAATTTCGCCGCGCACGTCGACGGTGATCTTGCGCGAGAGATCGCCGCGCGCGACGGCGGTCGTGACCTGCGCGACGTTGCGCACCTGGTCTGTCAGGTTGCCGCACATCGCATTGACGCTGTCGGTGAGGTCCTTCCAGGTGCCGGCGACGCCGGGGACGAGGGCCTGGCCGCCGAGCTTTCCTTCGGTGCCGACCTCGCGCGCAACGCGCGTCACTTCCGACGCGAAGGAGCGCAGCTGGTCGACCATCGTGTTGATGACTTCCTTGAGCTGCAAGAATCTCGCCGCGCACGTCGACCGTGATTTTCTTGGACAAATCGCCGTTGGCGACGGCGATCGTCACGTCGGCGATGTTGCGGACCTGGGCGGTCAGGTTGCTGGCCATGGAGTTGACGCTCTCGGTCAAGTCCTTCCACACGCCGGTCACCTCGCGGACCTGCGCTTGCCCGCCGAGCTTGCCGTCGGTACCCACTTCGCGCGCGACGCGCGTCACTTCCGAGGTAAAGATGCTGAGCTGCTTGATCATCGTGTTGACGATGGTGGCGGAGCGAAGGAACTCGCCCTCGAGCGGCCGGCCATCGACTTCGAGCTCGACGGTCTGCAGCAGGTCGCCGCGCGCCACCGCGGCAATGGCGCTGGTGACGGCCGTCGTCGGCCACAGCAAATCGTCAATAAGGGTGTTGAGCGATGCCTCCATCTCGCCCCAGGCGCCTATGGAAACGCCGAAATTCACGCGCTTGCGCGTCTTGCCCTGGCGGCCCACGGCCTGCCCAACCTGCTCGAGCTGTTGGGCCATCCGCTCATTGGCGGCGACGATCTCGTTGAAAGCATCGGCGATTTTGCCGGCGAGACCGATTTTTTCATGCGGGAGCCGGGCCGAAAAATCCCCGCGCCGCATGGCCTGCAAGGCGTCCAACAGCAAATGGGCATCAATGGATTGATCGCCGATGAGCCCGTTGCCGTGGCCGTTAGCCCCAGCGGCGTGGCCGTGGTCTGTGGGCGGCGGCGGGGGCGCCGCCACGCCGTTGCGGCCAGGCCGGGCATCTGCTGTTTTCGCGGTGCGCGGCATGATCTACCCCAGAATTTTGGTGGAGACATCCAGTAAAATTGATTGACAGAGATTGTGTTAATTTTATGGCACGCCCGTCTCGGATTGCTCCTACTTAGGGATTAATAAGGGCGACATTCGTCCGATGGAAGCGGAGTGTATGGCGTTTGAGGCGAGGGGGAGAAGTACGAATTCTTCGCCGTTACTTACGATCCGTGTGACGCGCCGGGATCGACATGCGGTTCGAGTTTCCTGTCCGATGCGTGCACCAGGCGGGACAATATAAATGCATCGAAATAGGCCGAGAGTCCCGCTAGCAAATCCTCTATGCGCAGGCAAATTCACTTTCTTGCGGCTGATTTTCCATCTGCTTCCTTCGCGACGCAGCGAAAATTCGCATTGCGCCGAATAAATCCTTTGACGGTGCCGGATGAGCTCGATCAGAAGCATCATGGACGACGCTGTGACGCTCGTATTGTCGTCGCTGATTTCATCGAGTTGGACGTTCGAGACGCCCGATGGATCCGCGTCCGGGCAGTGCGCCGCTCGATCTCGTGCCGCGTATCGTAGATGAGGGAGGCGTGCTGGTAGGCCGACGATACGGAGGCGTAATTCACCGAGCGCCCCCTACATTGACCGCTGTATATCTCACGCGTATTTTGTCGCTCGAACGAGCGCAGATCGCCCAGTGACGATGCCATTGTTTCGACGCCGAGGGGTGATTCCGCGGACCAGGATCGCCCTTGCGGTGATCCTCGCCGTCGGATTCGCATCGCCGTCCTACGCGCGTGGCGGGGCAGGGTGGTACGGTGGTGGTGGTTGGCGGGGCGGTCGCGTCTCGCCCGGTTTCGCCGTCGTCCCGTCATACGCTTACGCGTATTCCTATCCCTATTCGTATCCCTACGCCTATTCATATTCCTATCCCTATCCCAGCTATTCCTATCCCAGCGCTCCTGCTGCCCTGCCACCGACCGCTGCGCTGACGCCGGCGACCAACGTTGCGCCGCTTTTGCCGAATCGAGCGCCCGCGGGTTCGAGTTCGCTAGGAGTGCCTTCGGGCCCGCCACCGGCTCCTTGGATCGCACCGGCGGCGCCAAGCGTGGCACCGGCCCCGGCTGACCCTGAACCGAGTTCTCAGAGTGCTGCCCCAACTCCTTGGAAAGCGGCGCCGGCTGTTCCGAGTATTGTGCCAACTCCTTGGAACGTGAAACCGGCTGCTCCGGCAGCGCCACAGCCGCAATAGAATTGGCCGCCGGCTCTTGCATCGGCACGCGTCACAAGGCCCCTGAACATCACTTATAAATGACTCGCGCGTTGCATATTTGCGGGGCCATGCGTATAGTTTTGGTGGGGAATCGCGGAACTTTGCGCGCAAATCGCCCGGTGCTTGCGATGGGTCCGCGTCCGGGGGAGGTGGGTTATGCAAGGGCATACTGCGCTGCTGGTCGCGGGACTGTGCTCTGCAATGCTTGTTGGCTGTGTCGATCCGGCCAGCTATTACGGATCCGGCTATTCCGGCTATTACGGATATGGCAACGCCGTCAAGTCGGTGGCGCCGGCCGAGACCGCTCAAACGGCGGTGGTGCCGGCTCAGACGGCCGTCGCGCCGGCGCAACCGGCTCCGGCCGCTGCGCAAGTGGCCGACACTGCGCCGCAGTCATTCGCCCTGCCGCCGCTCGAGCTCCCCGTGCGCGAGGAGTGGTCTTCGCAGAAATGCTCCGACCTTTCCGTCACCTTCAGCGGCCGGTCCGAGCCGGCGCGCACGAGCGCCTCCGACCTCGCCTCGTTCGAGGAGGCGCGCCAGGTGCGCGATAACGATTATTACGAGGCGGCCGAGTGCTTTTGCGCCAAGTCCGGCGACCTGTCCCGGACCACCAAATCCACCGCCGACGCGGTCATGGCGCAGACGGCGCGCTTCTTGGATACGTCGCACATGCGCATTCGCCGCTCGGCCTTTGTCGAGGGCACCCCGCTCGGCAGCTACAGCGAACTCGACGCCGAGGCCCTCCCGCCGTCAGAAGCGGTCGTGACCCTGCGTACATATTGGCGCGCCCAATGCTCGATGCGGCTGGAGACGATGGCGACGCCGGCGGGTGCGTTGCGCGCCGCCCAATTCCTCAATTCGCTCCGCGCGGTCAACGTCGTCGGCAGCAGCGCCGACAAGACCGAGGCACCGATGCAGGCCCATCCGGCGCTCCCGGTCGCCATCGCCCCGCTCAGCGAAGATTTCGGGAATCGGGTCAGGGAACGTTCGATGGAGCTGCAAGACAAGGCCGGAGCCGGCGCGTCCGCCGCGGCGCCGACCGATCAGACCGACGATGCGGCTGCCGACCAGACGCTGCCGGCGGGAGCCGCGGAGAGACTTGCCCAGTTGCAGGCGTTGCGGGACCGCGGGCTCATCACTCCGGACGAATACCAAGAGAAGCGGCAAGCAATCCTCAAGGGCCTGTAATCCGCTCGGTGAAAGCGGCTCTCTGGCGACGGCGACACGTCAGCCCACCGGTCCCCAGTCGGACGGCGCTCCCAGAAATCGGTGGACGAGCGGTCTGGGCTGTACTTAATCTGTTCCGGGCAACGAAGCTGCTGTAGAGCAGTCAAAATTAATCGAACGGTCGGTTATCCGGGCTAGAATTTCGACCTTAAGGCCCGCCGGCATCAGGGGAACGCGTGACAAGCGGCTTGAGCGATCCGGGCGCGATTTGGCGCCTTTCGCGGCGGTGGTCCGCCGTGCTTCTCTTGCCGGCGCTCGCCGGTGCGTGTGCGATGGGCCTGGCCGCGGCAACGCCGGCCCGAGCCGCCCCCGTCTGCGCCGACACCGTCGCCGCGAAGGACGCAAAAATCGATCGGACGATGTCCTGCGCCGAGGCCGATGTCAGCCGATACTTCCTGATTTCGTCGGATCTGAAGGCGCTTTCCGACGACCAGCGCGTCGATGTGCTCCAGCGCCCGGCCTACTACACCCTCGCCTATATGGCGGCGGCTCTGACCAACGACATCCAGGCCGACTTTGCCAAGGCTGAAGTCCAGTCCGCGACCTATGCCGGCGTGATCGCCGTCCGCGGCGCCGGCGGCAAGAATGTGGATAATTCTGCCTTCACCGTCTCGCTCGACCGCAAGACCGAACAAGCGATCGACTGGAAGACGTTTGCCCCGATGAGCCTTTTTTCGCTTCCGGGCGCCCAGCAGACCCCCTGGTTGAAGCAGACATTGGCCGGGGAGTCCGCCGCCAAATGAACGTTCCCGTCACAAGAAACCGCGAGGGTCCGCGCTAGCGACGCTCACCACTGGGGAAAGAAAAGATGCGACTGCGGGCAAAATTCAACATCACGATCCTGATCGCTTTCGGCATCGGCTACATCGGCATCGGCGTGCTTCTCAACAATCTCTTCATCGCCAATGCGCGCCAGGACGTTCTGGAGAACGCGCGCGTGATGATGAGCGCGGCCAATGCCGTGAAGAGCTATACCGACAGCGAGATCGTGCCGTTGCTCACCGGAACCGATCAAAGCGTGTTCCAATCGGCGGGCATTCCCTTCTTTGCCGCGAAACAGACCTTCGACCTGATGCACAAGGCGTTCCCGAACTATGCGCTGGTCGAGACGGCGCTCAATCCCACCAATCCGGCGAACCGGCCGACGGACTGGCAGGCGGATTTCATTCAGCATTTTCGCAACCAGCCCGGCTCGACCGAACTGATCGGGACGCGCATCACGCCCACGGGTGAAGCCCTCAATCTCGCCGAGCCGATCTCGGTGACGGACGTGACGTGCCTGGCCTGCCATTCCACCCCCTCGGTGGCGCCGGCCTCGATGATCGCCAAGTACGGCTCGGCCAACGGCTTTGGCTGGAAGCTTCACGAAACCGTCGGCGCCCAGATCGTTTCCGTGCCGATGACTGTTGCCCTGGCAAAGGCGCACGGCGCTTTTCTGGACGTCATGATTGCCTTGCTTGTCATGTTCGTGGCGGTGCTGGTGCTCATCAACGTATTGCTTCACTATGTCATCATCAAGCCGGTGGTGAGGGTCGCGAGCCTTGCCGAAGCGGTCAGTCAGGGTCAGACCGATGTCGCGGAATTCGAGCCAAAAGGGTCGGACGAGATCGCCTCACTCACGGCGTCGTTCTCGCGCATGCGGCGAAGCCTCGATAGCGCCCTGCAGATGTTGCAATAGAAGCCGCGAATTTCTTGGCGCTCTTGCGATGACGGTCCGGACATGAGCGAGGGCGGCCTGCCAGATCAGATCGGTCGGTACCGACCCGTCGGCATCATCGGATCAGGCGCGGTCGGCACGGTCTACCGCGCGCACGATCCGCTGATCGAACGCTTCGTCGCGATCAAGGTGATCCGCGACGAGGTGCTGCAGGCGGAAATTCGCGAGGAATATCTGAAGCGCTTCCGGATCGAGGCGCAGGCGGCGGGGCGCTGCGCCCATCCCAACATTGTCGCGATCTTCGATTTCGCCGACGACGCTTCCCGTCCCTTCATCGTCATGGAGCTTGTCCCGGGGCATCCGTTCTCGCAAATCCTGCGCGATCCCACGCTCCGGGCGCAGACGGATTGCCTTGCGGTGATGCGCCAGATGCTGGCGGCCCTGGCCTATGCCCACGCCCAGCATATCACCCATCGCGACATCAAGCCGGCCAACGTGATCGTCACGCCCGAGGGACAAGCCAAGGTAACGGATTTCGGCATCGCGCGTGTCGAGCATGGCTCGCAGACGCAGCTTGGGGAGATGCTCGGCACCCCCAACTACATGGCGCCGGAACAGGTCAACGGCAGTGCGGTCGATCACCGCGCCGATCTCTTCGCCAGCGCCTGCATCCTCTATCAGATCCTGAACGGGCGGGCGCCTTTTGCCGGCCGCACCATGGCCGAAACGATCGCCCGGCTGCTGGACCAGGCGCCGCTCGATTTCTCGGACATGGAGAACGGGCCGAATGCCGCCTATGTGCCGGTCATCCGGCGCGGCCTCGCCAAACGGGCGGAGGATCGCTTCCCCACCGCGGACAGCTTCATCGACGCGTTGAGCGCGGTCGAAGTGGCCGCGCCGCCACAGCCGGCCGATGATACGGTGGTGGTTCCCCGCGCGCGGTCCGTCGCGCCGGGAGAGAGTCGTTTCGCGCCAGACGAGCTGCGCGTGCTCGAAGCGAGCCTCGCCCGCCACGTGGGGCCGATCGCGCGCGTGAAGGTAAAGCAGGCCGCCCAGACGGCGACCTCGCTATCCGAGCTTCATGCGATGTTGAGCACGGCGCTGAGCCGACCGGAGGAGATCGCCGAATTCCTCAAGGCTCACCCGGCCGATCCCGGTTCGCTGTCGGGCGTTGGCGCGCCGCGCGCCGCCGGGACGGTCGTAGGCTCGGTCAATGGCGGGCAAGGACAGCGCACCCAGGTCGGAACGGGTTCGCTGGCCGGTGACAATCGCAGTTTGTCGACCCTTCCCGTCACCCCACAGCTACAGGAAGCGGCCGTCGAGGGCCTCGCCCGCGTGATCGGGCCGATCGCCAAGCTCCTGGTTTCCCAGGCCAGCAAGGACGCGCCCGACGCCCGCACGTTGGTGGATCGTTTGATCGCCCATATCAAGCGACCGGAAGACGCGGCCGAGTTCAGGCGGCGGCTGATCGCCAAGATCTCGGCGTTCTGATCGCGGTATTTCCCGGTTACTTGCCGATATTGATGATCTGCACTCGGCGATTGCGCGCTTCGGGGGTATTGGCCGGCGTGGGCACGAGAAGATCCTCCTCCCCGACGCCGCTCGCCTGCAGGCGCGACGGCGCAATCGCGTATTTACTCGCCAGGTAGGATTTGACCGCCTCGGCCCGTCGTAGAGACAACGCCTTGTTGGATTGCGGGTTCCCGACCGTGTCGGTGTGACCGACGATCTTGAAATCAAACCCCGACAGCGCCGCGCTGCTCAGCGCTTTTCCGAGCTGATCGAGCGATGCGATCGCCTGTGGCGTCAGCTGTGACGAGGATGCGGCAAAATCGATCGACAGATTGATGGACGGCGCGCTGGGCGCGGCTACGACGGCCGGCGCAGGAGGAGCCTGAGGGGCCGGCGCCGGAGGCGGCTGCGGAGCTGGTGCCGGCGTGGTTTGAGGGGCCGGTGCAGGAGGAGCCTTGGGAGGTTCAGCGACCGTCGCCGCTGGCGCCGCTGCCGCGGGCGGCGGCGGCGTGAGGGCGCGAATGATCTGATCCGCGGATGGATTGGCCTGCGCCCACGCGGCCGTTGGCAGGCACAGATTAATCGCGGCGAATATCGCAAAAGTTCTGATCATCCATCGGCCCCGTGCGGCCGGAGTTTAACACCAGCCTCGCCACAATCAACGGGCGGTGCGATGACGCCGCCGGCCGCAAGGGTTCTTCGCTATTTCCAAAGCTGCCGCGAGGCCAAATCAGCGCCCTCGCGCAGCGCGCGCAGCTTCTCCCACGCCAACTGCGGATGAATCCACCCCCCCAGGCCGCAGTCGGTTCCGGCGATGACATTCTCGCGTCCCACGACCCCGGCATATTGGATGAGGCGATCCGCGACGAGTTCTGGATGTTCCAGCACGTTGGTCGCGTGGCTTACCACGCCGGGGATGAGGATTTTCCCGGCCGGCAATTTCGCGACGTCGCGCCACACTTTCCACTCATGCTCGTGGCGCACGTTGCCGGCTTCGACCGAATAGCCCTGCGCCTTCACCTTGACCAGAAGGTCCACGACGTCCCTAAGCGGAACGTCGCCCTGGTGGGGCCCGTGCCAACTGCCCCAGCAGATATGGAAGCGGACGCGGTCTTCCGGGATGCCTTTGAGGGCGTGGTTCACCGCTTCGACCTGCAATTCTGCCCACCGCCGGTAGCCGGCCATGTCGTCGTTCAGCGAGAACCACCAATCGTAGACATCGACGAGCGCCGGATCGTCGATCTGGAGAATGAATCCCGCGTCGGTGATGGCCTTGTATTCCGCGTGAATCGCCTCGGCCAGCGCCCAGGTATAGTCTTCCCGATTCTTGTAATGCTCGTTCGGCAGGATTTGCAGGGTTGCCGGCGACACGGCCGTCATGAAGGCTTCTTCCGCGCGCGCGCCGCGCATCGCCGCTTTCAGGTTTTCGATGTCGCGCGCGACGGCGGCGTGGCCCGTGTACTTGACCGGCCCGGCGCAGACGAGCCCGAACATGCGGGCGGAGCTGCTGCCGCTCTGGCCGGCGCTGCCCATGCCGCCGTCTTCCTTGTAGAACAGGGCGAATTCCTTGCGTTCCTTGCTGCCGAAGGTCCACCCCGCCCGCGCCTTTGCGGCTTGGGCCTGCCGCAGCTCGAATCCCGCAAGGCGATCGTAGACGTAGGACCACCACGCGCCATAATCGACGGCCGCGCGCATGGCCTTGCCGAATTCGCCATCGTTGACGACATCGACGCCAGCGTCGGATTGGAGCGCCACGATCTCCGCGATCGCGGATTTCAGCCGTGGCAGCAGAACCGTGTCGGGTGCATTATCCCGATAGAGCTCGAGCAGATCATTGGGGCGCGGCAGGCTGCCGGCGTGGGTGGTCAGGATGCGATCGACGCTGCGTTTCATGGCGGTATCCTCCCCGGTGGGATGCTAGCGCCGCGGCGCCGCGATCGCGAGCGAGATGAACGGTTTTCAGGGGAGCCCACAGCAAGGGATTAACACCCGTGATTTCGCGGCGTTATAGTTCCGTTGCGGTGCGGCCATGCGAGGGAGGGCGCCATGACGACGGCGCGCGAGAACGAGCTTCTGACCCGGGTCGGTCCGGGCACGCCGATGGGCGCGCTGATGCGCGAGTATTGGATACCGGTGGCCCGCTCGGACGAGGTCGTGGCCGACGGCGATCCCGTGCGGCTGATGGCGCTCGGCGAGCCGCTGATCGCGTTCCGCGACACGTCCGGCCGCCTCGGCATCCTCGATCACCGCTGCCCGCACCGCTGCGCATCGCTGTTCTTCGGGCGCAACGAGAAAGACGGCATACGCTGCATCTATCACGGCTGGAAGTTCGACGTGGCGGGCAACTGCCTGGAGATGGCGAACGTTCCGGCGCATCAGGATTTCAAGCACAAGATCAAGGCCAAGGCCTATCGCACGACGGAACGCTACGGCGTGATCTGGCTCTACATGGGCGACCGCGCCGAAGCGCCGCCTTTCCCCGATTTCGAGCTCAACGATCTGAAGAGTGACGACATCTCCGTCCGCATCATCCAGCAGGGTTACAACTGGTTCCAAGGCCTGGAGAACGACCTCGATACGTCGCATTTCGGCTTTCTCCATCTCGGCGGCGTCGACCCGGTCGAGATGGTTCCGGGCGACACGCTCACCTACCTCGCCGCCGACCGCACGCCGCAATTCCATATCGAGGACACAGCCTTGGGGCTGATGTACGGCGCTTACCGTCCGGCGGACTCCGCCCACACCCATTGGCGGCTTGCCCACTTCATCGTCCCCTTCTGGGTGATCCCGCCCGCCGCCATGCTCGCCGACCAGATCATGATGAAGGGCTACATCCCGATGGACGATACCCACACCCTCGTCATCACGATCAACCGCGCGACCATGGGTCGGATGCGGTCCCGGCTGAGCTCGGGTGAGCCGATCCCGGGGCTCGGCACGGCCGCCGACAGCGGCATCGCGTACCTGCCCAACACCACCGACTGGTTCGGGCGCTGGCGCCTTGTGAACAACGCCGGCAACGACTATCTCATCGACCGCGAGGCGCAGCGTCATGGCGGCGTGTTCAGCGGCATCTTCGGGCTCACCGTGCAGGACAATGCGATCGGCGGCATGCTGGGGCCGATCAGCGACCGCACGCTCGAGAATCTCACCCCGAGCGACGCGATGATCGCGCGCGCACGGCACAAGCTCCTCCGTCTCGTCGACGCGTTCGCGAAGGACAAATCGACGAAGTTGCCGGGTGTTGACGATGCCGGCAGCTATCGCGGCCATCGCGCGGGCAATTTCGTGGCTCCCGACGGCCAGCCGTTCCGCGAGGCCTATGAGGAACAGATGCGCAGGCACGCCAACGCGGCGCCGCGCTGGGCCGCGGAGTAGTCGTACCGCCGATCCCGACTGACCGAGAACACGCCCCGGTCCGTCTTGCCCGCGAAGGGCAATGGGGGCATCATGCCCGCGCAGAGACCGGTCATCGGGGGGATGTCCCGTGGAGCGCGTCGCGTGGCTTTTCTGGCTCGGCGCGCTCGGCGTCCTCATCCTGCTTTTCGATCTCTTGAGCGGCATTCTGTTGCCGTTCGTCGCGGGCTGCGCGATCGCCTATTTCCTCAATCCCGCCGTCGACAGGCTCGCGGCGTGGCGGCTGCCGCGTGGACTGAGTGCCGGCCTCGTTCTGCTCTGCTTCTTTCTGGGCGTCGGGTTGATCCTGGCGCTGCTGGTGCCGCTGCTGCAGCTTGAGGCCGCGGAACTCGCGCGCCGCGCGCCCGAGGCGGTCGCCTATGGCCGCAGCGAAATCGCGGCGCTGCTCGCGACCGCCCAGCAATTTCTCGCACCCGACGACATCGCAAAGCTCAGGGATTTTGCCGCGGCGCAGATGGCGTCCATGCTTGGCTGGGCGGCGCGACTGCTCGAGCGGCTCGTCTCCGGCGGGCTCGCGCTTGCCAATATCCTGTCGCTCATCATCGTGACGCCGGTCGTGTCGTTTTTTCTCTTGCGCGATTGGCACCGCATCCTCGCCGAGATCGATGGCTGGCTGCCGCGCAGGCATGCCGCCACCATCCGCGAGCAGGCGCGCCGCATCGACGCGACCCTCGCGGGCTTCGTGCATGGGCAGCTGCTGGTGGGGTTGGTGGATGCCGTCTATTACGGCGTGGCGCTCACCGTCGTGGGGATCGATTTCGCGGTGATCGTCGGCATCCTCACCGGCATCCTGTCGTTCGTCCCGTTCGTGGGCATCATGACGGGCCTGCTGCTGGCGCTGGGTCTCGGCCTCGTCAAGTTCGGGATTGGCGCGCGGATCGTCGCCGTGCTGGGCGTTTTCGCGGTGGGCGCTTTCTGCGAAAGCAACCTGCTGTCGCCGCGGCTCGTCGGCGGGCGGGTCAATCTCCATCCGGTATGGATCATCTTCGCGCTTCTGGCCTTCGGCAGCCTATTCGGCTTCCTGGGTGTCCTCATCGCCGTGCCGACCGCGGCGGTGGCGGGTGTGCTGGTGCGCTTTGCGCTCGGCCGTTATCTCGAGAGCCCGCTTTACGATCCGGCACGCGAGCGCTGACGCTACCGTTTCCGATCTTAGTCGTCGTCGGTCGGGTGTCCGCCCACGCCCCATCCGGCATCGCTCACGGCCGCGGCCAGGCCCGCCGCCCATTTGCTCGCGACGACGCGACGGCCGGTGACGCCATCCGAGGCCGCGCTGGCCAGCCACACCACGGGCTCGGCCATGATGTCCGGGCTCATGAGCCCGGCGTGCGTCTCGCTGGATCGGCGATGAGCATCGGGCACGAGCGTCGTGTCCGCCATGCCGCCGGGCAGGAGCACGTTCACGGTCACGCCGGTCCCGGCCAGATCCTTCGCCCAGACCACCGACGCCGCTTCGAGCCCCGCCTTCGACGCGCCATAGGGTGAAAAGCTCGGCAGGACCATGGTGCGCCGGCGGGTGCCGATATTGATGATGCGGCCCCAGCCGGCGGCCTTCATCTGCGGCGCGGTCGCCGCCGCGAGATAGAAGGCGCCGCTGAGATTGACCTGCAGCATCCGGTCCCACATCTCACCGGGGCATTCCCAGAAGGGCGTCGGGTTATGGGGATAGTCGCGCCGCACGTGAATCATGCCCAGCCCGGCATTGTTCACGAGGATGTCGACGTGGCCGAGATCGCGTTCGGTCTCCGCGACCAGCCGCACGCAGGCCGCGCGGTCGGCGCTATCCACGCGCGAGGGGATGATCCTGCCGTGGCGCTCAGCCGCGACGGCTTCGAGCTCGGCAATACTGCGGTTTGCGGTGCCGACGACGCAGGCGCCGGCATCGACAAGCGCCAGCGCGATCGCCCGGCCGAGCCCGCGGCTTGCGCCGGTGACAATGGCGATCTTGCCGGCGAGGGGGTGCGACGACGCGGTCAATTTCTCACGACGCCCAGATCGGATCGTGCGAGCGGTACCAACAGACGGGACGGCGTGCCCGCGCCGTGCTGGAGCGTGATCGTGATGATCCGCTCGTCGATGAGGCGCGCCCGGTCCGGGGGCTCGCCCGTGCCGGGATTGACGGGATGAGCGGGAAAGGAGCCCGGCTGGAGCGAGAGCCGCAGGGCCGCGCCGGCCGGGATGCTGGCGGCGATCGCGCGCATCGCGATGACAATCGGCGCGCCCGGGCGGTCGACGCGCGCGTACCCTTCGGTCAGCGGCAGGACCCGTCCCTCCGGGTGGACGACGGAAAGAATGGCGGCTAAATCGAACGACGGCTGGTCCGCATGCGCGAACACCTCGACCGCGAGCTCGCCGGCGATTGCCATGGGCACATTGAGGGGCGGCGTGGTGTAGGTCGCGCAATCGCTGCGCTGGTCGACGGCAGCGCGGTCCGCGGGACCGGCAGGGAAGCCGAGATGGCCGCCTAGGGTCGGCGCGGGGCGCCAGGGGTCGGCGACGATGACATCCTCGCCGGCGTCGCCGGGTTGCGTGACGAGCCGGCCGGCGCCGGGGTCAATGGCGGCGAGCCCGTCGCTCACGGGATAGAACGATGCCCGTGGCGGATCCGGCCAGGCCGCAAAGCTACGCCAGCGATTGCTGCCGAGCTCGAAGAGCTGCACCGGCGGCTCCTCGACAATGCCGGTATCGATGCCGCGCAGCCAATGGTCGAACCAACGTAACTGCAATCGGTCGATTGTACTCGCAGCCTCCGCGCCATGATCGAGCTGGCCGGCCCGCCTTCCCCAATGGACATGCGCCCACGGCCCGATGACGAGCTTCTGCGGCGCCTTGGCGCGCGCCGCGAAATGACGATAGGCCGCGAGCGTGCCGGTCAGCAGGGCATCGAACCAGCCGCCGACATGCAGGATCGGCAGATCAAGATCAGCCGCCACGGTGCGCGGCGAACGCAGACGCCAATAGACATCATCGGCCGCATCATGTTCGAGCCAATCGGACCAGTGCGTATAGGCGCCGTGGGCGGTCAAGACCTGCGGGCGCGCCGGTGTCGCCTCGTGGAAATTCATGGTCTTGGCCGCGGCGAACAGCGCCTGATGCGCCGCGGCGTTGCCGACGCGCCGCGCGCTTTCGGTCGCCAGCTGAAGCGCCCAGCCGACGCCGGCCTGCAGCCGCAGGCTGCCGCCTTCGTAGGCGAGGTCGGCATGAAGGTCCCAGGCGCCCATCGCCGGCGACAGCGCCTTGAGGCTGGGGTGGCGGCCGCTCGCCGCGAAGTATTGCGTCATGGCCTGGTAGGAAAAGCCATACATGCCGACGGCACCGCTCGAGCCCGGCAGCGCCGCGGCCCAGTCGATGGCATCGTGGCCGTCGGCGGCCTCGTCGAGGAAGAGGCGGAACTCGCCTTGCGATGTGCCGCGTCCGCGCACGTCCTGGATGACGACGATATATCCGTGGCTCGCGTACCAGCTCGGATGGGCGAAGGTGACCGTCGAGGCGATGGCGCGTCCATAGGGCTGGCGCATCAGCAGGACCGGAAACGGCCCGGCACCGTCGGGGCGATAGACATGGGCATCGAGCCGCACGCCGTCGCGGCAGTGCATCGACTGCTCTTCGCGCGGCGCCACCCGATAGCGCGCCATCACGCGGCTCCGAGAACCCGGCGGTCTTCGTCGTCCAGCGTCATCGGCGTCCCGGACCTGATCAAGGCCGCGAAAGCCTCGTCCGGAACCATGCAGGTCAGGCAATAGAGCTTGCCGGAGCCGGTGTTCTCGACCACGTGCTCGGTCCCGGGTTTGATCATCAGCGCATCGCCCTTGGCGAGCGCGATCCAGTCGCCGCCGGCGCGCGCACGGCCCTCGCCGGCGAGCACGAAAAACATTTCATGGGCGGTGCGATGGGCGTTGGGCGGCGTCCGTCCGCCCGGCGCGAAGATCTCGACCACCGCGACGAGGTCGCAGCCTTCGCCCGGCGGATCGAACACCAGGGCGAAGTAGTTCGTATCCGCCGGCGAGATGCGATAGACCGGACAGTCGCCGAGAGACTTCTTGATCGCAGGAGGGAGGGTCACGCGAAACGCCTAGCGCCCGCGCGCCTCTACCGCCGCGTGCGGCTGCCAGGCGCGCACCGGCATATAGGAGCGCATCTTGCCGGGATTGAGCAGCCCCAGCGGATCGACCTCGGCCTTGAATTTGAGCTGGTCGCCGGGCGCGCGCTTGTAGCGGCTGCCGTCCTCGACGGTGGAGATGTGCGGATTGGCGACGCTGATCCCGTTCGCCTCGTGAAAATCCATTATTTCCTGCAACCGTTCGGGCGTGGTGTAGCGCACGACGGGAACGCCGCTGCACGCCAAATGCCCGTCATAGAGATAGAATTCCAGATGCTGGAGCAATTCGTCGCCGAACTGCTCCAGTACCAGGGGCAGCTTGGCGAAGAGCTGGTCCGTGGTCTCGAACAGCGTCTGCAGATAGGTCAGCGTGCGGTCCACCTTGAGCGCGTTCAAGGTGGTGTGGCCGAAGGTGTATTCGAACAGCGGCACGCGCGCGGGATCGGTCTCGGCGGCGATGGCGTCATCGTCGCACGCAATCGTCCCGCCATGCGCTTTGACGAGCGCGCCGAATCGCGCCATCGACGCCTCGGAGATCATGCAGATCACCACGTCGGCGCCTTGCGGCACGCGCGCGGCGACAGGCTGGACGTAAGCGACCATCGGCGCCGCCAGCGGCGTGATGAGCTTTTTGATGATGGCGCCGTCGCTCCCCAGCGCATGCCCGAAGCGGACGGCCGGCATGAAGCCGTTGAACGTCACGATGCAATCGCGCCACGGGTGCATCGGCGCGAGCGGCATCTCGATTTCGGTGATGATGCCGGTGCTGCCGAAGGTGCGATTGACGAGCCCTGTGTCCGGACCGCGCAACTCTATGACACGCGGCTCTTCCTCCAGCGTCACCACGCGCGCGCCCAGCAGATTGCCGGGCTCGCGCAGGCCGCCGAAATTGATGGCGCCGACACCGGCCGACCCGCCCGCGAAATAGCCCCCGACCGTGGCGGAGCGCTTGGTCGAGGGATGGACCCTGAGCTCGCAGCCCTGGGCGCGGGCATGCTTGTCGAGCTCGGACATGCGCATGCCGGCCTGGGCGCGCACGTGGTCGCGCTTCGCGCTGATCCAGCACAGAGTGTTGAGCGACGTCATCTCCATGAGGATGCCGCCATGGAGCGGCATCGCCTGGCCGTAATTCCCCGTTCCCGCGCCGCGCACCGTCAGCGGCAGGCCGAGCCGGGCGCAGGCGGCGGCGACGCGGATGACCTCGGTTTCCGAGCGCGGGACCACCACCAGGTCGGCCACCAGGCCGGCCAGCGTCTTGCGCAGGATCGGGCTGAACCAATGGAAATCGCGCGACTTCAGCTTGACCTGGACCGGGTCGTCGATGACCGGCACATCGCCGATCAGGGCCTGGAATGCATCCCGGTCCAGCTTTCCCGCCACCGCTTCTGTCGTCACGGCATCGTTCATAGGAACCCCTTCAGGGGGACGCGCGGCTGCGCCGAGAACACCCCACTCGATCCCCATTATCGGGGCACGCAGCGACCATATGGAAAGCATCAATTTTCGATTAGAGTGCTGCCTATAAGGCAACGGTCGTTGACGGATGGGACCGCCTGTCATGCTGCACGCGAAAATGCTGAGGTATCTGAGCGAAGTTGCCCATTGCGGCTCGATCCGCAAGGCCGCCGCGCGGCTCAACGTGGCATCGTCCTCGATCAACCGTCAAATCCTCGCTCTCGAGGACGAGCTGGGCACGCCGATCTTCGAGCGCCTGCCGCGGGGCTTGCGGCCCACGGCGGCGGGCGAACTGCTGCTCGGTCATGTCTACGACACTCTCAAGCAGCACGAGCGCGTCTGCACGATGATGCGGGACCTCAAGGGGCTGCGCCACGGCGAGGCTTCGATCGCCGCCGTCGACGGGCTGGCGACCGATTTTCTGCCCAAGATCGTGACCGAATTCTGCCACCGGCGTCCGAAGATCACCGTTCTCATCCGCAGCCTCGCGCTCGAGGACATCGTCAATGCCGTCACGGCCGGCGAGATCGATCTCGGGCTGGCCTTCAATATCCCGCCCGCGCGCACCCTTCACACCGTCGCCAGCGTCGAATGCTGGCTCGGCGCGGTGGTGTCACCCACCCATCCGCTGGCCGGCCGCACCTCCGTCGATCTCCAGGAATGCGCGGCCTATCCCCTGGTCATGGGCGATACAAAGATGCTCGTGCGCCAGAACATGGACGCCGCATTCGCGGAGGCGGGGCTGCGGCCCGAGATGATCGTCGAAACCAATTCCATCGGCATCATGAAGCGCATGACCATGCTCGAGGAGGGGCTCACCTTCCTCAACGAGATGGAGGTCGAGGGCGAGCGTCGGCGCAAGGAGCTGGTCTATCTGCCGCTGCGCAACGCCCAGCTCATGCCGCAGGTCCTCAAAGTGGTCCACCGCACCAAGGGCGCCCTCGACATCGTGCCGAATCTCATGGCCGAGGAATTCAAGACCGCGTTCGCCCGCCTGCGCGAGCCGGCACATCGGTCGTGACGCGGCGGCTCAGGCCCCCGGCGCGATCTGGTAGGTCTTGTGGAACATCTCCAGGATGTGCTCGCCGACCGTGCAGGGGGCGTAGGTGGGAAGCCCGTCCGCAGGCTGACAGGTCGGCAGGCATTCGACGCGATAGAAATAATCGGGATTGAAGAACGTGGCGATCGAATAGCGGTCGCGCGCGGCGATGTTGTTGAGCACGCGATGCAGGGTGGAATGATAGAGATCGTTGGTCCAGCGCCGCACCATGTCGCCGAGATTGATGATGAAGGTGCCGGGGATCGGGCTGGCGCGGATCCAGTCGCCGTCCGCGTTCTGGACCTCCAGGCCACCGCAATCGTCCTGCAGCAGGATGGTGATCGTGCCCCAGTCGGTATGGGCGCCGGCGCCCAGTTGATTGAAGGCGGCCTGATCGGGGTGGGGCGGATAATGCAGCAGCCGGACCGAGCACATCGGATTGTCGAGGCCGTCGTCGAATTGCCGTTCCGGAAGATCGACGGATAGCGCCAGAAGGCGCAGGAGACGCCGGCCCAGCGTCTCCATGCGCGCCTGATAATCCAGCATCTGCTCGCGGAAGCCGGGAAGCTCGGCCGGCCACTGGTTCGGCCCGTATTGCGGCACGTGCTGGCGCACATAGGGATGATCCGGCCCGCATTCGCCGGCATACATGAAGCCCTCCTTGAGGTCCGGCGGCGAGCCGGCGTCGAGGGTTTGCCGCCGCATCCCTTCGTAGCCGCGCTTCCACGGCGAGTTTTCGAAGCTCACCCCATCCTTGCGCGCGATCGGCTGGTCGAAGAACCGCCGCGTCCAGTCGAGCTGCCGGGTCATCACCGCGTCGGGAATGCCGTGGTTGCTGACATAGAAGAAGCCGGTGTCGCGGCAGGCCTTGTGAATCTCCCAGGCGACGGCGCGGCGGTCGTCGAGGTCCGGCGAGGCTCCCTTGGTGAGATCGATCACCGGGATCGAGGTCGCAGCCATCGGCGCCGTGTAGAGGATCATGTCGCAATCTCCGAGGAGGGGAGCGCTTCGGCCGCGCGTCCTATTCGATGCCGGACACCCCTCCGATCGACCAGGGAAAGAACCGGCGTTCGATCAGTGCTACCGACTGGAACAGGATGAGGCCCAGGATCGAGAGGATGAACATGGCTCCGAACGAGATCGACACGTGGAAGAACGCGGTCGATGTGAAGATCAGGAAGCCAAGGCCGCGTTCGGAAGCCACGAACTCGGCCACGACGGCGCCGACGATCGCCAGCGTCATCGAGACTTTGAGGCCGCTGAAGATGTAGGGGATCGCCGACGGCAGGCGGATGTCGATCAGTTGCTTCAGCCACGACGCGCCCATCGAATTGCTCAACTCGATGAGCTCGGACGGGGTTTGGGAAAGGCCGGTCGCGTTGGCGACCACCATCGGAAAGAGCGCGATCAGCACCGTGACCGTGACGCGCGGCGCCTCGCCCGCGCCGAGGATGACGATGAGGATCGGGGCCAGCGCCACGACCGGGATCGATTCCTTGATGATGAGCAGCGGATAGAGCGCATTGGCCAGGATGCGCGAGCTGGAGATCGCGATCGACAGGGGCAGGCTGATGAGGATCGCCAGGAAATATCCGGCGAGGATCGTGCTCACGGTGGCACCGATATGGCCGAAGATCGACCAGCCGAGCCCGGCGGTGTCGTGCACGATTGCCGACGGCGGCGGCAGGATGAAGACGGGAACATGGAACGCGCGCACCCCGATCTCCCACACCACGATCACGACGGCGATGGTCGTGACGGATGTCACCACCGAGCGCAGCGCTGCCCGTGACGGGCGGTTCTGGCGCGCGGCCGGCGCATCGGCCTCAGCGCTGATAGATAGCTTCGCGGACACGGGTGGAGATCTCCTGGAAGGCGGGTTCTTTCATGACCTCGGCATGGCGCGGCCGACGCAGCGGGACGGTGATCTCGGTCTTGATGTACCCGGGCCGCGCGGCCATCACCAGGACCCGGTCGCTCAGCAGCACTGCCTCGGCGATCGAATGGGTAACGAACACCACGGTCTTCGGCCGCTCGGTGCACAGGCGCAAGAGCTCGGTCCCGAGCTCCTCCCGCGTCAGCGCGTCCAAGGCCGCGAACGGCTCGTCCATCAAAAGAATGGTGGGGTTGGTGATGAGGGCGCGGCACAACGCGACCCGTTGCTGCATGCCGCCCGAGAGCTCCTTGGGGCGCGATTGCGCGAACTCGGCCACGCCCGCGAGGGCCAGAAGCTCCATTGCTTCTGCCTGTTCCACCGCCGTCACGGTCTGGCCCATGTGCCGCAGCGGAAAGAGAACATTGTCGAGGACATTGAACCACGGCAGCAGGGACGGCTTCTGAAAGACTAGCGCGACCTGGCGGCGATGCTGGCCGGCGGGCGCCCCCAGCACCGACAGCGTTCCGGCCGACGGCGTGATCAGCCCCGCCATGAGGCGCAGCAGGGTCGACTTGCCGCAGCCGGAGGTGCCGACGATGGAAACGAACTCGTTCCGCTCGATGAGGAGGTTCACACCCTTGAGGGCGAGGACGGCCCGGCCGCTGCGCGGGACATAGGTATGCCGGATACCGTCGAGCGCGATTGCCGGCTGGTCGAGGCCGGCGGCGTAATTCCGGTCCAGTGGCACGCTCACCTTCTATCCAGACCGCCCCGCTCAGCCGCCCGGCGGCGGCAGGAAGCTGCGGTCGACATACTGCTCCGGATTGACCGACGGGTCGATCTGATGCGCCCGCACCATCCACTCATAGGTCTTGTGCAGCAAGGCCGGATCAAACGTGCCGAACCGGTCGCCGTCGTTGGGCGGCCGGAACATCAAATCGTTGACGATCTTGGTCCGGGCGGTCTCGATATCGACATCCTGCTGCGGGTTCGCCTGCTTGCCATAGACGGCGGTCTCGCGCGGATGGTCCCGCATGAAGAAATAGGAGAGCCTGAGGGCGCGCAGAAAGCGGCGGGTCAGGTCGGGCTGCGCCTTGAGCTGTTGCTCGGTGGCAATAATCACCTCGCTATACATTTCCATGCCGCCGGCGGCGAAGGGCAGCGTGACCAGATCGACATGCTCCTGCTGCGCCGGGCCCGACAGCGAGGCAAGATTGGTCACCCACATCAAGACGCCATCGACGCGCTTGGTCAACAGCATCGGCCCCAGGGCGGACGGATCGACGTTGATGATCTTGATCTTGGTCGGGTCGACATGGTTGTCGCTGAGGATCAGCGGGAAGAACAGATTCGTCGATGCCGTCGCCGCCGTGCCGAGGGTGTGGCCGGGCAGATCGGCGAAACTCTTGATCCCGGTATCGCCGCGGGTGATGACCGCGTGGGGCGCGCGCACGTAAAGCGCCATGATCGCCTTGACCGGGGCGCCCTGTCCGCGCGCCGCCATGACCGTGGCAAGATCGGTGATGCCGTATTGCGCCGCGCCGGTGGCAACCTTGTCCAACGCGTCGCCGCCGCCGGCGCCGCGGCGCACGTCGACCTGGATATGCTCGGTGGCAAAATAACCCTGGGCGATGCCGGCATAAGGGGCTTGGTTCTCACCCGACGGCAGCCAGGCAAGCTGCACGATGATGTGATCATCGGCGCGTGCGGCCGGGCCGAGCACAAAGGCGGCCATCACGGCCAGCCAAATCGGAACGGATTTGAAGCCCCGGTATCCTGTCATCGGGTTTCCTCGGGATTTTTTCGCATGAGCCTTCGCTGACGGCCCGCGGTCGCATCGCTTGCCCACGACCCGGCGCGCCGCACACCGTTTCCACGCCAATGTTCTACCCCGCGCATTGAGCCATCGGCGAGGGCAACTCGGAAAGCATCAAATTTCGATAAGAGTGGTGCCTTTTAGGCAGCAAGGGTCCCTCAGGTTGCCGGCGCGGCGGCCAGGGCGCTCGCCAAGTCCTGGGAAACCGCGACAAAGCCAAAGCATTGCGTGACGTTATAGACCGTCGCCTGATGGCAATAGGGCGGCGATGTCGTCGCCGCGCAATCTTCGACCAGGACGCAATCATAGCCCAGGAAATTCGCGTCCTGGAGCGTGCACAGGACGCACTGGTCCATGTTTACGCCGCCGAAGAGAAGAGTGCTGATGCGGAGATTGCGCAGGATGCTGTCGAGGGGCGTGTCCCAGAAACCGCTCATGCGATACTTGTCGATGTGAATGTCGCCCGCGGCGGGGTGCAGGCCGTCGACGATCGCCGCCGCCCAGCTATCCTTTTCCAGCACCGGCGCGCCGTTTCCCGGCAGCGGGTCGCCGAGACCGACCGTCGCCCCCGTCCGGTTGTAGACATGCAGCAGCGACGGGCTGAGATTGAGCCGGTCGGGGCGGTTGCCCCAATTCACCCACAGGATGGGCACTCCGGCCGCGCGCAGTAGCGGCAGCAGCGCAGCGAGCGGCGCAATCGGGCGGCGCGCCGGCGCGATGTCGACGCCGATATGGTCGAGCCATCCTCCCGGCGCGCAGAAATCGTTCTGCATGTCGATGACGATGAAAGCGCTCCGCCTGAGATCGATGCGCAGATCCTGCGGCCGGGCGGCGAGCGTGATCGGCGCCGGTGGCACCGGATCGCGCACGGCATCGACGAACTGCGCCGATACATGCCAGGAATTCGCCGGACTGGACCCCAATCGGATACCGCCCATGGACGACCTCGTCTCTTCGCGGAAACCGCTGCTGCCTTATATGCATCACTCTAGGCGAAAATTGATGCTTTTCCTATCGTCCTCTTTGGCTTTGATAGGACGAGGTTTCGGCATCCGAGGACCGCTCCTAGGCGCGCTATTGCGACCTTCGTCGCGGCGATACCTCTTCTACCCTCGAAGGAAGTGCCCTGATGGCGGCTCGTTACTGGCAGGATCTCGCAACCACCGAGTTCGACGGTCTCGATCGCGACCGCACCGTGGCATTGCTGCCGGTGGCGGCGGTCGAGCAGCACGGGCCGCACCTGCCTGTCGGTGTCGATGCGATCATCAACGAGGGCACGGTCTCCCGCGCGATGAAGCTCATGCCGGCCTCGGTGCTGGTGCTGCCGCCGATGCCGGTTGGCAAGTCGAACGAGCACCTGGCGTTTCCCGGCACGCTCAGCCTATGCGCGGAGACGCTGATCCGGCTGTGGACCGAAATCGGCGAGTGCGTCCATCGCGCGGGCATCGCCAAATTCGTCATGGTGAACAGCCACGGCGGCCAGCCGCAGATCATGGACATCGTCGCACGCGATCTGCGCGTGCGGCTGGGCATGCTCGCGGTGGCGACGAACTTGAACAGCCTCGGCAGCATTCCCGATCTCTTCTCGCCGACCGAGCGCCGTCACGGCATCCATGGCGGCTCATCGGAAACGTCGCAGATCATGTATCTGCGCGGCGATCTCGTCCGGATGGACGCGCGCCGCAATTTCACCTCCGCAACCATCGCCTGGGAACAGGAATACAAATATCTGCGCGCCGAAAGCCCGGGGATCGGCTTCGGGTGGCAGACCCAGGACCTCAATCCCGCCGGAGCGCTGGGCGACGCGACCGACGCCGATGCCGGGCGCGGGGCCCGGCTCACCGAATTGCGCGCCGCCGGCCTCGCCGAACTCGTGGCCGAGGTCATCCGCTTCCCGCTGTGCAATTTGAAGGAGCGGGCGGCGCGCTGAGCCCGCGATCCCCGTGGTAGCACCGCCGTATATAGAGAGCGTCGTTGTCGGGCTCAGACGCATTACCGAGACGGTGCGCGAGTTCCTGCTGAGCCCCGCGGAAGGCCGAATGCTGCCGCCCTACGATCCGGGCGCGCATATCGAGGTCGTGCTGGCGACCCGGGATCATCCCCGGCTCGTGCGCCACTATTCGCTCCTTGGCGGTACCGAGCTCTGGGACGATGGGCCGCACATCTATCGCATCGCCGTGCAGCGCGAAGAGACCGGGCAGGGCGGGTCGCGTTTCCTCCATGACGAGATCGGCCGGGGCGCGCGAGTGACGATTTCACCGCCGAAAAACGATTTTCCCCTCGCGCTTGACGCGCCGCGCAGCCTGATCATCGCCGGCGGGATCGGGATCACACCAATCTATTCGATGGTGCGCGCGTTGGTGCGGCGCGAGGCGTCATTCCAACTTTATTTTTGCGCGCGTCATTCGAGCCTGCTCGCCTATGCCAGCGACATCAAACGCATGGCTGGCGCCAGGGTCCGCTTTCATCTCGACGGCGGCGATCGCAGCCGCAGTCTCGACATCGGCGCCCTGATCGCGGCCGAGCCGCAGAGCACGCATGTCTACGTCTGCGGTCCAAGCGGGCTCAACAACGCCGCAATCGCCGCCGCGCGCGCGCACGGCTTGCCCGAGTATCAAATTCACACCGAGTCCTTTGCGGCCGCGGCGCCGAGCGTTGACGCGAGCCTCGAGGTCGAGTTGCGGCGTTCGGGAGAGATCGTCAACGTGCCCGCGAATATGAGCATCCTCGACGCCCTGCTCGTGGCTGGCCATGATGCACTCTATGAATGCCACCGCGGGGAGTGCGGCATGTGCTCTCTTCCCGTGCTCGACGCCGATGGTCCGATCGACCATCGCGACACCTATCTGACCGCGGAACAGAAGGCGAGCGGCAAGATCATGTGCATTTGCGTTTCGCGCATCAAGGGCGGACGGCTCGTCCTCGACGCCTGAGCGATCGCGCGCCGAGCCGGCCATTTGCCGCGCAATGGCGCAATGCCGGCAACGCAACCGCTTGCGACTCAGTATTCGTCATAATACGGTTTGACGACGGGCTGCGCTGAGCCGCCGCTCAGTGCGCGCTGCCTGAGAAGTCGTGGGGGATGCGGTTTTGCGCGACGCGCACCTGCTTCATCGCCGCCGGCGTGTTGCGGCTGCGCCCGACGAAGCGCGGCACGCCGTCGGTGATGACGGCGCCCACCGCGACCATGTCGCCGTTGCGCAGCGCGTCCAGCGCGTTGTTCTTCGACCCGCCGACGCAGGCATCGATGATCGCCACGTCGGCATCGCATCCGACCCGCAGGAAGCCGGAATTGAGCTTGTAGATGCGCGCGTTGTTGCCGGTTGCGGCGGCGATTGCGGTCTCGACCTCCATCGGCCGCGCGCCGAGGCTCGCCAGATGCGAGATGGTATAGAGCATGCCCAGCGGCATGATCCCGCTGCCGGTCGGCGTGTCCGTCGCGATCAGCAGGCGGTCGAGCTGATCGGCGTCGCGCACGAGTTCGCCCAGCCACAGCGTGGTGCGGAGATTGCCGGCGGTGCAGACCTGCAACGCGATCGTGCTGTCGTTGACGATGCGGGGAAATCCTCGTCTGGCATCGCCACCGGCCCGCCATTCACGTGGAACGACACGTCGGGCTGCATCGCCAGAAGGTGATCCGCCCAGATGCCGGATGACCCGGGGATCGACGAGCCGCCGGTGTGAACCGTCGTGATCATGCCGGCGGCCTTCGCCCATTTGATCATCGGCGCGTAGTCGAACGGCGTCTTGACCGCGCCAAAGCCCGCTTTCGCGAGCCAGACGCCTTTTTGGCGCAGCTCCGCGAAATCCGCTTCGACCAGCCCCGGCTCCAGGATCACGGAGCCGCCATAGACCCGCATGCCGCCCGGCCGGTAGTGCTCGAAGCATTTGAATGCGGCGACGGCCAGCGCCTTCACGCCCTCCGGGTCCTTGGGTCGGCCCGGGACATGCACCTCCGACGCGCTGATCGAGGTGGTGACGCCGCCATGGACATAGCTCTCGAGGAACCCGACGGTGCGCTGCCGCGGCGTGTAGTCGCCGAAGGTGATGTGGACCTGGCTATCGATGAGTCCGGGTATGGCGATCGCCTTGTCGGCGTCAATCACGACATCGGCCGCGCTCACCGCATCGTTGGGGACGGTGCCGATCGCGGCGATCTTGCCGTCCTCAAGCAGCATCGAATCGCCCGGCACATGCGGCGCGCGCCAATCGCCCGACACCAGCAGCCCCAGATTCACGATTGCCACGCGCATGATCACCCTCCCGTCAACGATAGCTGCGATGTCATCGCGGCGCCTTGCGCCGCCGCTTGGCCGGCGAGTCGCGCGACACTGTCGCCTCCCTGCGCACCCGCCCCATGTCGAAGCCAACCAGGCGAGCACGCCGCTTCACGATCCGGCCGGCGACGAGCACGGTATCGACATTGCTCATATCCATGCCGGTGACGATGGCGCCGTAGGCGTTGTTGAGCGGGCCAGCAGCCCGGTACCCTGGATGTTGCGCAGGAACGCCTGGTAGAGGTGGTGATGCGAGTCGACGAAGCCGGGAAGCACGATCGTGCCCGACGCGTCGATAATGCTGGCGCCGGCGGCGGACAGGTTGGGCCCAACCACGATGATCTTCTTGCCTTCGACCAGCACGTCGGCCTCGTCGAAATCGCCGAGCTTGGGATCGGAGGTGAAGACGCAACCGCGCTTGAGCCGGATGCGCGCCGAGCGGTTCGCCGCGAACGCATCATCGACGGCCCCGGGCAGCGCGCTCGCCACGACCGCGCCGCCCGCTGCCTTCAGCACCTCGCGGCGCCTCACACCAAAATCCCCCATTGTCCCCTCCAAGGATTGGTGATCGGCAATCCTCGAGATGACTGGCACTTTGGCGGCGATATGCGCACCCTGCGGGCCTTTCTGCAAGCAATCGGCAGTGCTCAGCGAAGACGCTTGGCGGCCTCCTCGATTAAGCTCATATCGACGAACGGCTTTGCGTTCATCGGATTTTTGAGGAAACCGAGCTCATGTTGCACGTCGAGGTTCTTCTGGAGCGCCGCGAGATCGATCCGTCCCTGAGGGTCGCGGTAATAGTCCTGGGCGGTGAAGACCCAGTTCGAGAACCGCTCTGGCGGCAGCTTGGTGAACTCAGCCACGGTCGTGACGACCGCGCCGTGATTGGCCGGATCGTTGTACCAGCGCAATGCCCGCAAGTAGTCCTCGAGGAAGTCGACGACGGCCGCGCGGTTCTTGCTGAGAAAGCCGGCTGACGCTGTCAGCATGGAGATTTCAGACGGGCCGATCGCGTCCAATCCGGTAAAGAGCGTGCGCGCGCTCGTCTGCAGCTTGGGGTCGAGATAGAAAGGCAGGACCGAGATGATCATGTCGGCCTTGCCTTGCTCCAGGACGGCGTTCATGTTGGGGAATGCGATCTCGACGATGCTGACATCCTTTGCGTCGTTCACGCCGTGCCGGCGCAGCATGAATCGCAGCGCCATGTCGCCGATGCTGCCCACTGCGTTGGTTGCCAGGACCTTGCCCTTGAGGTCCTCCACGGTCTTGATGGGGCTGTCCTTGCGGACCATGAACTGGGTCGTGAAATGCGAGCCCTCACCGTCGCGGTCCTCATCGGCGATGACTCGCAGATCGTTCATGTGCGCATTCTCGACCGCCAGGGCCAGGGACGAGTAGCCGAAGGGAGCGATGTCGATCTCTCCGGAGGCCATGGCCGAAGTCAGGAGCGAGCTGCCCTGAAACCGCGTTGACTGCACCACGTAGGACGTCCCGCTGTGCTTGGCGATGCCCGGCACGGGAAAAAGGATCGGCGTGATCTCCGCCGGAACCAGCAGCCACCCGATGCGGATAGGGAGCGGATCGGCGGCGCAGACCGGGGCGCCCGCCATGCCAAGAATAGGCAGCAGGGCCGCCGTCGCGAAGGCTAAGACCAGTCTATTGACACGCATTGACGCCTCCTGTCGGCGGCAGGACCAAGGGTGGGAGACGATTATCGAGCGGCGCCCGGCCTCATTCGCGCTTCAGCAGGGGCTGATAGATCTGCACGCCCAACGGTCCTTTCGCCGGACCAGATGAATTGCCGGGGCACGCCGAGAGCGCGACGATGCAGGCGAACTCGGCGTGAAGCTCCATGTAATCGCCGCGTTTCGCGTCGGGATCGAGATAGAAGAAGCGGTCGTTCGCGCCAAGCCCGGTGGTCATGAAGATGTTGAAAGCGTCGTGCACGTATTCCGGCGGCACGCCGAACTCGACAATGGCGGCCGCGAGATTGGAATTGCAATTAGGCGCCTGGGATTTGCCTTGGGTTAGATCGTAAAGCCGCTCGTTGCAGCGGCAATACATGAGGTCGTGCGAACGCGCGTTGCCTGGCAATGGTTCGTGCGCGACCGTGTCGGCGATGATGGTGAACATCGGCCGCATGCGCGGCGGTGTCGACCACAAACGGTCGCCAACCGAGAGATGCGCGCCTTGCAACAGGCGGGTGCGGCCGGACCAGAACCACTCTTTGTGATCGTCCTTGTTGAAGGCATTGAAGTCTGCGACTTGCGGCCCCTCGGTGCAGGTGATGCGCAGGATCTGGCCCGTCTCGACGATGAAGGCCTTGCCGCCGAGCCGCGGCACCGTGATCTCGCGCACCAGCCTTCGCTTCTCCGGCTCCTGCGCCAGTCGGATGTAGTAGGCCTTGTCGGTGGACTCGATCCGCGGATAGGAATAACCGGGTGCTTCGGTCATCTCGTTCCCCACGCCTTGATGCAACGCGCCATTATGCTTCATCGACGCTGCGCTTGCACGGGCCTGTCGCGCCTTCGCGAGTGCTGTATCGCACCCTCGTTCATGGCGTGGTGGAAGGCGCGCGCCGATGCTGCGTCGCTCGCTCATAGGCGAATGCGAAGCGGATCATGTTGGCGTCGTCGTAGGGGCGCCCTCCTCAAGACCGCGCGGATTGAGCGAGATCACCGCATCGATCGCCGGTCCCTTCTCGTTATCGGCCTCAATCCTTGCGAGATAGATCTCGACCAATTGCCGCGCGGTCAAGTCGCCTGACCGGTAGGCGGCATGGATATCGGCGATCGTGGTCTCGACGACGTTGGACCTATCGGTCGATGCCATCGGATTGTCTCCTCCGCGACGCACCTGTCGCAGGCGGCGATTCTGCCGGACGGAGTTTGCGCTGTCACGCAGCGATGCTGCGTTCTCGTGCGTGCACGGCCTGATCGGCGTTCGCCATTCCGCGACAGGCCGCTCGCGATGGCGTATCCTTGGCTCCGTACGATTTGTTCGGAGGAGCCATGGGGAACATTCATCTCACCGTTGCGATGTGCGATTACGATCATGCCCGCGATCTCATGTCGGGGCGCGTGCGGGCCGAGGGGATCGACATCACCCACCTCCAACTTGTCATCCAGGAGATCTTCTACAGATTCTCGAATGCGCTCGAATGGGATGTCTCCGAGATGTCGCTCGGCAAATACTGCTCCTTCGTCGCGGGCGGTAAGGCCGCAATGGTGGCGATTCCCGTCTTTCCCTGCCGCATGTTCAGGCACTCCTCGATCTACGTGCGCCGCGATTCGCCGATCTCCTCTCCCGAGGAGCTCGCGGGCAAACGGATCGGCGTTCCGGAATGGTCGCAATCGGCGACCATCTGGGTGCGGGGCTGGCTTCACAACACCGTCGGCGTCCGGCTCGATGCGGTGGAGTGGTTTCAGGCCGGCGGCGACCAGGCGGGACGCCGCGAGATGGGCCACGTGCGCCCGCCGCCGGGCGTGCGCGTGACGCCGATCAACGACCGCACGATGACCGACATGCTGTTGGCAGGCGATCTGGACGCGATGATAAACGCGCAGCCGCCAAAGCTGTTTCTCGATGGCGATCCGAGGATACGGCGGCTCTACGCCAATTATCAGGAGGCCGAGGCGGCCTATTTCGCATCGACCGGGATTTTCCCGATCATGCACACGGTCGCGATCCGGCGCGACGTTTTCGAGCGCAACAAGTGGGTCGCGATGAACCTGCTCGATGCTTTCGAGATCGCAAAAAACAACAGCATCGCGCGGGCGCTCGATCTCAGCGTCCCCGGGTTCCCCGTGCCGTGGCAGGCCGAGCATACGATGGCGACGAGCCGCAAGATCTTCGGCGCCGGCCAATTCTGGCCCTACGGCATCGACGCCAACCGCACGGCGCTTGAGGCGTTTCTTCTCTATTGCCACCAGCAGGGCGTCACCAGCCGCGCGCTCAGTGTCGAGGAGCTTTTCCCGAGCGAGGTGCTGAGCAAGTTCCGCGTCTAGCGTCGGGCATCGCGCCCGGCTCAGAGCGGCTGGTCGAAGACCTCGATCGTGAGCCCCTTGTTGCGGATGCCGTTGCATCCGGAGGGACAGGCCGAGACGGCGACGACCGCATCTATTTCGGCAATGAGCTCGACATGATCGCCCGTGGTGGCGTCGGGCTCGAGATAGAAGAGCCGGTTGCTGTCGTCATAGCCGGTGCACATGAATACGTTGAAGGCGTCGTGCACGTAGCGATCGTCGAATCCGATGGCCTGCAACGCGCGTTTCAGGTTCGTGTTGCAGTTGGGCTGGCCCTTGAGCCCGGTGCGCAGCTCCACCGCGCGCTCGCTGCAACGGGAATAGATGAGATCGTGCGAGCGGGCGTTGAAGGGAAGTTTCTTGTGCTCGACCGTGTCCTTGATCAGGGTGAACATCGGCCGCATCCGCGGCTCGGTGCTCCACAACCGGTCGCCGACATGGAGATGCGATCCATGCAGGGTACGCGTGCGGCCGGACCAGAAATATTCGGCGGCATCATCGGCGCTGAAGGCGTTGAAGTCTCCCACCTGCGGCCCGTCGGAGCAGATGAGGCGAACCACTTGCCGGCGTCTTACCGGAAAGGCGAAGCCGGTCTCGGGCGGAATGTAGTGGTCGAGTACGCGGCGCCGGCCGGCTTCGTCCGCGGCGATCCGCGCATAAAGCGCCGCCTCTTCAGGGCTCGGGTCCTGCGGTCGTTGTTGTGCCATGACAGGCAATCCCTTCGTTTTAGATCACGATGCCGGGCGCGACAATCCGGCGAGAAGATAGCCAAACTTCTCCTGCGCCTTGCGCGCGATCGCCGCGGTCGGCGCGTTGGTCGGCGGGAATTTATCGCGCCAGTAATAGGGTTTGCACGCGTCGATGATCGCGACGGAATGGCTCATGTCGCAGATCGCGCGCTTCGCCGGCGTGAGGATCGGATCGCAGGGCGAATCCCAGGAGTTGGTGATGAATTGGATCGACTGCTTGGGATCGGTGCGCGTCAACATCGCCCAGAGCAGATGGTCGAGATTGGTGACATCGACATCCTCGTCGGTGACGATGATGTATTTCGAGGCATAGACCGATGCGCCGCACTGCGCGGCGATGTGGCCCGCCT
Source organism: uncultured Alphaproteobacteria bacterium (assembly GCA_963832575.1). GTDB lineage: Bacteria > Pseudomonadota > Alphaproteobacteria > ATCC43930 > CGMCC-115725 > DATJLY01. The sequence goes on along the minus strand of CAWHUT010000002.1, from coordinate 122,648 downwards.
GAGTTGCATGTCCGGGATAGCGCTGCTTGATCGAAATGCCGTGCAGCAGACGCGATCCGCCGACCTCGTGGCACCACACCTGCTGCACGTCCGGCACCCCGGCATCGGCCAGCTGCTGCCGGATCATGGCTGACCGCAGCACGGCGCGATAGCGCGCCATTTCGTCGGGTCCCGCGCCCATCGGCGGCACGCCCAATATGATGGGGTCGTTGCGGTGATAGATCGCCACGATGTCGACCGGCGGCTCCAGAGTGGCGCCGCCCGCGTAATGGCCGGTCCATTCGGCGAAGGGTCCCTCCAGCACGCGCCGGTCGTTGGTGACGTAGCCTTCGAGCACGATTTCGGCATCGGCCGGGAAGGGCAGGCCGGTCACCTTGCCGCGCACCATCTTGACCGGCCGGTTGCGCAGACCGCCGACCACGTCCAGCTCGAACACGCCGTACGGCACCTCCGCCCCGCCGTAGAAGAACGACAGCGGATCGCCGCCGACCACCATGGCGATCGGCATCTTTTCGCCACGGGCGAAGTATTTCGCGCGGTGAATGTCGCCGTGATGGCCGGAGGCGATGTCGACGCCGACCGTCGTCTTGTCGTGCACCTGGATGCGATAGGCGCCGGCGTTGAGCCAGTTCTCCTCCGGATCGCGCGTGATCGAATAGGTGCCGGTGCCGATATAGCGGCCGCCGTCCTTGTCGTGCCAGATCGGCGCCGGGAATTTCTCGACATCGACGTGGTCGCCAATCATCACGTTCTCGAACACCGGCCCGTCCTCGACCATGACATGCCGGACGATGCGGGGCGCCTTGAGGTAGGCGTCGCGATAGGCCTCGCTCAGTTCCCATTTCGTGAGGTGGTCGGGAAAGCCCAAGGTCATGTTGCGGCGCGTGCCGGCGAAGACGTTGAGCAGCACGCGAAAACCACGGGCGCAGCCCGGGATGTTATCGAACAGAACGCACGGGCCGTTCTCGGCGCGCAGCACCGCCTCGGCGGCGAGCCCGATATCCTCCTGCCAACTGGCGCCGTCGACCTTGCGCACCTCGCCAAGCCGCTCGGCTTGGACCAGCCACTGGCGCAGATCGTCATACGCGATGTCCGGCGCGAGACCCTTGGTGCTCATATCATCCCGAATGCCGCTGTTGTTAAATTCCCGGCGGCGGCCCGGCCGCACTGCGCGGTGCTATTTGATGTTCATTTCTTTTCTGAGCTCGTTCACGAAGCGCATGTCAACGACCGAATCATAGGCGACATGCTCCTTGAGAACGCCGCCCTGCCGGGCGACGGCTTCACCGGTTGCCCATGCCTCGGGCGGTATGTAACCGTCATCGCTGAAGGTGTTGTCGGCGAAGGCGCGGCTGAGCGACGCTTCGAGCTGCTCCTGCGGCACTGTCGGGAACTCGCTTTTCGCGAAGCCGACGATCTCGTCCCGGTGCGTGTTGGTATAGATAAGGCCCCGCATCACCGCCTTGACCATGGCCTTCACCTCCGCCGGGTCCTTTTCGATCGTGTCGGCGCGGACGCTGAGCGCGGTGTCGGTATAGGGGCCCAGCTCCTTGGCGGCGTCGTAGAACGGCTGGCCCCAGATCCCCTCTTTGACGCCCAGGGAAATGAGCGGCTCGTTGGTGACGCCGATATCGGCCTGTTTGGCGCCGACCGTCGTCAGGGTAACGCTGTTGTCGACTTCAACGAGGATCACGTCCTTGCTCGGATCAAGGCCCCATTTGCTCAAGATATAGCGCAGCATGTTATTCGGTGTCCGGCCATAGGGCGCAACCGCGATGCGCTTGCCCTTCATGAAGCCCGGGATATCGGCCGGGACGGGCAGCAGGTCCGTGCGCGCCATGAAATAGGTATTGGGGTGTCCGACGACGTTGGAGACCGCCTTCAGTTCCTTGCCGTTGACTTTGGCGAAGGCGTTGTGATCGACCGAGCCCAGAAACGCGAACGCCTGACCGGTCAGCACGGCGCTGACGAAGGCGGTGCCGCTCATCGTCGTGAGTTTGAGGTCGATGCCCGCGTCCGTGAAATAGCCTTTCCGTATGGCGAGATAGATCGGCACCAGGCTGACCGTGTGCGCGGGCTCGGCCAGAATGAGCTCGCGCGCCTGGCTCGGCCGGCTGCCCAGGCCCGCTATCGCGAGGACGGCACAGACAACGCCGGCAACGGCAATTCGCAATTTTGAACGCATCTTCGATCCCCCTTCGCGGCACTGCACGTCAATGAAGCGCCGCATCGTGCGTCAGACCTTTGAGTAAAATCTTCTCGACCTGCCCGACCACAACGTACATGACGACAGACAGCGACGCCAGAATGATCACCGCCACCCAGATGAGCGAGATGTCGTAGGTCTCGCCCGCATAGAGGATTTGCCGGCCAAGACCGTGCTGCGAGGAGATGAACTCGCCGATGACTGCCCCGGTCAGCGCCAGACCGATGTTGACGCGCAGGGAAGAGATGATCCAGGGCAGGACCGACGGGACGACCATCTTGGTGAAGACCTGCCATCGCGTGGCGCCAAGCGAGTAGAGCAGTCTTTCCGAATCGGGATCGACCGCACGCACGGCGGTAAAGGTCGTCAGCGTGGTCACGACCAGCGTGAGCGCCACGCCAAGCGCGACCTTCGAGGCAAGCCCGATGCCGAACACGAGAACGATGAGAGGCGCGAGGGCCAGCTTCGGCGTCGCCTCGAAGCAGATGAGAAACGGTTGCGCCACCGTGGCATAATTCTTGGACCACCAGAACGACAGGCCGACCAGCGAGCCGGCGAGCGTGCCATAGACGAACCCCAACAAGGTCGCGCGAAACGTGAACGATGTATCCTCGAAGGCGTGGCCGGTCGTGACGAAGATCTTGAAGGTGGCGTAGATCTTCGACGGATAGGACCAGAAGAAGGGGTCCAGCCACGCGTTGCGCGCCGCAATCTCCCACAACGCGAGCGCCAGAACGACGATACCGATCTGCCAAGCGAAGACACGCCCGGCCGGCCATCGCCGCTCGACCCGAAGAACGCGTCCCCGACGCCGGGTTGGAGCCGCTGTGCCTTGCGCCGGGCGCCCGACGGCCGGGGTCGCCATGCTCACGCCCCTCCGGCGTTCGCGGTGACGGCCATGTCGGCGGCGCCACGCTCTTGCGACAACAATTCGATGCAGTGTTGCTTGAGCTCGACGAAACGCGGTTGCAATGCGGTCGAGGCTGAGCGCGGGCGGGCGATCGGCACGTCGATCACCGCCTTGATCCGGCCCGGCCGCGCCTTCAAGACGAAGATCTGGTCCGAGAGATAGATCGCCTCCTCGACATCGTGGGTAACGAACACGACGGTCTTGTCGAAATCCGCCCAGATCTGCAGCAGCCATTCCTGCATGCTCGACCGCGTCTGCGCGTCGAGCGCGCCGAACGGCTCGTCGAGCAGGATGATCTCGCTGTCATAGAGCAACGTTCGCAGGAGCGCCGCGCGCTGGCGCATCCCGCCGGAGAGGACCGCCGGATATTGCATCTCGAAGCCGGCGAGGCCGTAGCGCTCGAGATAGGGCCGCGCCTTCGAGCGTGCCTCGGCCTTGGAAATTCCCTGGCAGCTCCATCCCCAAGATCACGTTATCGAGGACGGTGCGCCAGGGCAGGAGCAGATCCTTCTGCAGCATGTATCCCACGAAGCCGACCATCCCGGTGATTTTCTCGCCATCGAGATAGATGTCGCCCCGCGACGGCGTGAGCAGGCCGGCAACGACATTGAAGATCGTCGATTTGCCGCAGCCGGAGGGGCCGAGGATGCTTACGAACTTCCGGTCCGGAATTGCCAGATCGAGGTTCTCGAACGCGGTCACCGTCCTGCCGTTTTTGCTCCCGAAGATATGCGTCAACGCGCGGAGCTCAAGCTTGGGACGCATTCCTCTTCCTTAAATCGCGGAGCATCGACAAGATGCACAGGCGGGTTTCAGATTCGCCCGCACGATACGGGATGTCAACAATTGCGCCGGTCCCTGTCGCGCACGTCATCCGGGTGGATGGCGACAGGGATTCAAGCGATACTGCTGTCGCATAAGGGATGAAAGGGGACGTGTCATGACGATCGCACTCGGGCGCTTCATCGCCCCGCTGACGCTTGGCGCGGCGCTATTCGCGGCAGCGCCGGCCTTGGCCCAGTCAGCGCCACCGCCGGCGCAGGTTCTGCAAGAACTGCGCGCCGACGTGCAAGGCCGCGCCGACCACCAAGCGTATCCGATCACCGGGATCGATCGCGGGGACGTGCGAACCGTGCTGGCGCAGCTCAAAAGCAATGATTCGGAGGAATGGGCAGCGGCCTGGGCGGCGATGGGCCAGCGCCATGCCGACGCCGCAGGGAGCGAGAGCGACGCGGCAAAGAAGCGCGAGCACTGGCATCAAGCCTGGCTTGATTTCCATTTTGGCGCGTGGCCCGCCCAGACGACCCCCGGCAAGCGCGCCGATTACAAAAAGGCGGTCGAAGCTTTTCGTGAATATGCAAAACTGCTCGATCCGCCGGCCGAGACAGTGCGGATTCCCTTCGAGGGCAAGGAGATCGTGGGCTATCTGCGGCTTCCGCCCGGCGCGGGCCGCAAGCCCGTCGTCCTCACCATCGGCGGCCTCGACGAGTACAAGGAGTTCGGCGTCGAACACGACAGCGGACTCTTCGTCAAGGCCGGGCTCGGCACGCTCGCGCTCGACATGCCCGGCACGGGCGAGTCGCCGGTCAAAATGGAGGTCGGCAGCGAGCGCGAGATCACCGCGGCGCTCGAGTGGCTTGCCGCGCGCCCCGATGTCGATCCGCACCGCCTTGCCGTCGATGGCGCGAGTGCGGGCGGCTACTGGTCGGCGCTTGCGGGCTTCACCGAGCGCCAGCGGGTGAGGGCGGTGGTCGCCCAAGGCGCGCCGGTCCACGAATATTTCCAGGCGGAATGGCAGCGCAAATCGTGGGCCACGAGCGAGTATCTCTTCGGCCTCAAGGAGGCCCGCATGTGGGTCTATGGCTTCAAGAAGGGCCAAGACGAGGCGTTCCTCGAAAAGATGCGCGGCTTCTCGCTCGAGACGCGCGGCATCTTGCAAAAGCCATCGGCACCGATGCTGGTCCTCAATGGCGAGAAGGACACGCAGGTGCCGATCTCAGACCTCTACCTGCTGCTCAAGACAGGTTCGCCGAAATTCGCGTGGGTCAATCCTGACGGCGGGCACACCGGCCGCTCGAAGGACTGGCCGCAGGAGCGCATCACCAGCGACGTGGTGGCGCCCTGGCTCGCGACGATGCTCGCGGTTCCGTCGGCTTCGCAGTGACGTTGGCTCGAATGTTCACCGGCGCGACCGGCAGAGTCTTCATGCTGCTGTGTTTGATGTATTTCATCATGTACATTGATCGCGGCAACATTTCGGTCGCGGCCGCGGTGATCCAGCGCGAGATGCGGATCACCAATACGCAGCTTGGCTTCGCGCTTTCGGCGCTCGGCGTTTGCTATGCGTTGCTGCAGATCGTGAACGGGTACCTGGGCGACCGCTTCGGGCCGCGCAAAGTGCTCTCGATCCTCGGAGTTTTCTGGTCGCTCGGGACACTCGCGACAGGCCTTGCCGGTGGGTTCTATTCGCTCGTGTTCTCCCGCATCTTGGTGGGGCTTGGCGACGCCGGCACCATCCCACCGCCGCGCGCGGGATGCCGCTCTGCGATCGCTGCGCTGCCTTGAAGCAATTATGCCGCATGTTCGTGCGTCGGATTAAGTCCGGCCGCCCGCCCTCACCGGTGTGTGATCAATTGAGACCGGGCTCCCTGGCGCGTTCATGCCGCCTGTGAGGCGGGTGAGGGAGTTTGCGTGTGTCCAAGGCGTGGACGGAATCCGAAGCGTGACCGCCGCTCCATCGTCATTGCCCCCGACCATGAGACCTTCGCCGATCAATCCCAGGGCGTGCAACTGGCGACGATGACAGTCATCGACCTCGACAGCTACTGTTTGCGTCGGCCCAATCTTCGCGGTGCGGTGTTCGTGGCCTACGCTCTGGCCGCAGCCCCGGCGACTTGACGATGCCCGGCGCGATCACGTTGCTTGGCGTCCGTGAAAACGCATTGTCACAGTGATCGAAAGATGATAACATCTATTCGCTTCATTAGTGAGACAGCATCTTACTAATGAGATGAGTAGTGATGGACCGGACGCTGTGCCAGGAGCTTCCGGACCTCGAGGAGATGCTTTAGCGGGACCAGTCATCAATCCCGGAGTGCAGGCGATCATCGAGAAAGGCGCCTGCAAAGAACAAGCGGTGGAATCGGCACATCAATACACCTAGCGTAGGAGGCGATCGATCCGATGAATGCACCTGCTTCCATTCCGGAGCTTCTGCCGGGAATTCCAGTCGGCCTGCCCACCGGGCTGCGCAATTACTGGTATCCTGTCCTGCAGTCCGAGGAGCTGCCGGCTGATCGGCCGATTCCGCTACGCGTTCTGGGCGAGTCATTGGCGGCCTGGCGCGATGCCGCCGGGCGGCCCTGCATCGTGAAGGACCGCTGCCCGCATCGCAGCATCCGACTGTCGGTGGGCCGCGTATTGGAGGGACAGCTCCAATGCGTATTCCATGGCCTTCGCTTCGACGGCACGGGCAGCTGCGTCCTCATTCCCTGGGAAGACGAAGGCAGCGATCCGCAAAAAGAGATCAGCGTTCAGGCCTTCCCGGCGCAAGAACTCGGGGGCTATGTCTGGGCCTATATCGGCGATCCGCAGGCATTCCCGCCGCCGCGGCTCGAGAACGAGGTGCCCGAGGAGCTCTCAAAGCCGGATGAATACATCTGGTTCCGCCTGCGCACGCAGGTGTGGAAAACGAACTGGCTCACCGCGGTGGACGGCAGCGACGGCTTCCACGCCGTCACCCTGCATACGCAATCGCAGTCCGCGTCCGACGTTGCAAGCCGCAGCTCGGTGCCGCTCAAGGATCGCCGCGTCAAGATCGTGCGCGCCTCCTATGGGGTCCGCGGGGTATCGGTCGACCGCAATGGCGTTCCGATCAGTCATGGCCATTTCTTCGCGGATGTGAAGGGCGATCGCTTCTGCCTGCCTTGCCTGACCACCAATCCGATCACGCCAGCCCCTGGCGCGCCGCCCTTCAGTTCGCGGCTGTGGCAGTTTCCGATGGACGATAAAAACACCATCATCGCCCGCTTCATCGCCTTCCGCGCGCGCACGGAGCAGGAGCGCGAGAGTGCAAAGAAGGTGTTCGACGACGTGGTGACGAAGCGCATGGACAAGGTGGCCGAGGAAGATGCCTGGGCGGCCGAAGCCCAGGGCGACCTGATCGAGGCGCGAGCCAACGAATGGCTGCTGTCGCCGGACGCCGACATGGTGAAAGTACGGCGCAAGATTGCCAGTGCCTACATTGAGCAGGTCACCGCCGGCACGCGCGAGTCCGTACCGGCCGACGCGCTCGTCTTTCCGGTGTAGCCGGCAGCCTACCGGCGCCACGCCATGCTCAACGACCTTGCGTCCAGCAAACCGTGGCGTCCGCCCGATATGGCGGGGCCCGTTCAGAAAGACGGCACGGCGGCGCGCAGCGACACCGGCAAGGGGATCGGCGCTCGCCTTCTGCGCAAGGAGGACGCCCGTCACCTGCACGGGCGTGGCAATTTCGTTGGCGACATCAAGATGCCGGGCTTGATGGAGGTGGCTTTTCTCCGCAGCCCCCTTGCTCATGCCCGCATCAAAGAGATCTCGGTGCCGGAGGAGTTGAGGGCCCGCGTTTTCACCGCTGCCGACCTGGCCGGAAGCGTGAAGCCTGTGCGCACACCCAACAGCACGCCCGGCTTCAAGTTTGCCGACTATCCCGTGCTCGCGGCGGGCAAGGTTCGGATGGTGGGCGAACCCGTCGCCATGTGCATGGCGCCCACGCGCGCCGAGGCGGAGGATTTGTGCCGCTCCGTGACGCTCGATCTGGACGAGCTTCCGGCGGTCGTCGATGTCCATGACGCGCTTCGGAACACAGCGGTGCTCGTGCACGAGGAATTCGGCGACAACGTCTACATGACCACCGATATCGACATCAACTTCGACAAGTTTGCCCGTCAAGCCGAAGTGGTCATCAAGCGCGAGTACAACCTTGCCCGGGTCTGTCAGCTTCCGTTGGAAGGCAAGGGAACGCTCGCATACTGGGACGACCGGGCGCGCCAACTTGTCGTTTATTCCTCGACCCAGGCGCCGCATATCATCCGCACCGCGCTTTCGGAGGCGCTTCGTATCGATGAGGGGGCGATTTGCGTCATCGCACCCGACGTGGGCGGCGGTTTCGGGTTCAAATCCGTACTTCAACCCGAGGAAATTGCCATCGCCTGGTTGGCCCTGAAGCGGCGCCACCCCGTGCGCTGGACCGAGGATCGCCGCGAGCATCTGACGGCTGCGGCAAATGCGCGGGAGCATCATTTTCTCGTAACCGCCTATGCCGATAAACGGGGCAGGCTGCTGGCGATCGACGGGGTGTTTACGGTCAGCATCGGCGCTTACTCGGCGTGGCCGGTTTCGGCGGGCCTGGAAGCGCTGCTGACCAACCGCAATTTCTCCGGAAGCTACGATTTCGGCGGCTATCGCTTCAAGACGTACTCAGTCGCGACCAACAAGCCGCCCATGGTCCCCTTCCGCGGCGTGTCCAAGCCGGGCATCGGCGTCGCGATGGAGCTAACCTTGGACGCGGTGGCGCGTGCCGTTGGCCGCGAGCCCGCCGAGATTAGGCTGGAAAATCTGCCTCCGCCGGAAGCGATGCCGTACACGACGGTCGCGGGCGTTTATTACGACAGCGGCGACTATCCAAAATCCATGCGCTTGGCCATGGAAAAAATCGGTCTCGCCGACGTGCGGGCGCGCCAGAGGAGAGGCGAGCCCGATGGCCGGTTGGTCGGGATCGGATTTTCCAATTACACGGAGACCACGGCGCTTGGCGCCAAGACGTTCGCCGCCTTGGGTTGGCCTATCGCGCCCGGCTTTGAACAGGCGTCGGTTCGAATAACGCCCGACGGTGGTCTTGAGATACGCACCGGCTTGCAGTCGCCCGGGGTCGGCTTGGAGACAACTCTCGCGCAAGTCGCGCATGAGATATTGGGGATCGATCCGGAGGACATGCAGGTCGTGCACGGCGACACGGCGATCACCCCGTATTCGACCGGCACTTATAATTCTCGCGGCATGGTGATGGCCGGCGGCGCCGTGGCGCGCTCTTCTTATGCCCTTGCCGCGCGCATCAAATTCATCGGCGCGCATTTGCTGCAATGTACCGTCGACGAGACACGCCTGGAAAACGGCTTTGTGGCCGGTCCCGGGGGGCAGGTCTCGATCCGCGAAGTTGCCAGGGCGTGGTATCTCGATCCCAATTCCCTCCCGCCCGATGTGGACCCCGCAGGGCTTGAGGCCAATGTCGGCTTCAAGCCCGGCGTTGACACCGGAGCGATCGGCTATGGGACGCATGCGGCCGTCGTTGCCATCGATGCGGAGATCGGTGCCGTCGAAATACTCGATTACGTCATCGTCGAAGATTGCGGCAGGGTCGTCAATCCAATGATTGTCGAGGGCCAGGCCTACGGCGGCACGACACAAGGCATCGGTCAGGCGCTCTATGAGGAGATGCCCTACGACGTTGCCGGCCAACCGCTGGCCTCGACGCTCGCCGACTATCTCGTGCCCGGTGCCGCCGAGGTGCCGCGCATTCGCGTGTTTCATATCGAAACCCTGTGCCCGCATACCGAGTTCGGTATCAAAGGCGTCGGCGAAGGCGCGACGATCGGCGCGGCCAGTGTCATCATGAGCGCCATCAACGATGCGCTCTCGTCGCTGGGCGCGGAAATCAATGAAACGCCCGTGACGCCCCGTCGCATCCTGGAAGCGATCAACAAGGCGCGCGCCGCGGCGTCGAAGAGTACGGCCGGATGAAGCCGGCGCCGTTCGATTTTGTGCGGCCTCCCGATCTCGATGGGGCGATCGCGGCGTTGGCGAGCGCCGGCGGCGAGGCGCGCATCTTGGCCGGTGGGCAAACCCTTGGGCCGATGCTCAACATGCGCCTGGCGACGCCGTCCCTGCTGGTCGATGTCGGCGCCATCGGTTCGCTGCGACACATCGAAAAGCGACGGGACACTCGCGTCATAGGCGCCGGCGTCACACATGCCGTCATAGAAGATCTCGAAGATCCTTCGCCGACGGGCGAGCTCCTTTCATACGTCGCCTCGACGATCGCCTATCGCGCCGTCCGCAATCGCGGCACGATCGGCGGCAGCCTTTCCCACGCCGATCCCGCGGCCGACTGGGTCACGCTGATGACCGTGCTCGATGCGCAACTCACGCTTGCGAGCGCGTCGGGCAGTCGGGACGTGCCGATGCGCGACTTCATGCGGGGCGCTTTTGCGACCGCGATCCGTCCGGCTGAAATCCTCGTTGATATCCAGATTCCCGAGCTGTCCGATCACGCGCGCTGGGGCTATTACAAGATATGCCGCAAGACGGGCGAGTTTCCGGAGGCGATCGGGGCGGTAATCCTCGACGAGGATCAGGAGGCGAGCCGGATCGTTGTGGGCGCGATCGAGCGGACACCGGTGGTGCTGACGGAGCTGTCCTTCCGCGTCGCAGGGGAAGGGGCGTCAGCGGCGACAATGGATGCCGTGACCGCCGCGGTTAGGGAAGTGGCACCCTTTCTCGACGCCGTGGAGCTGCAACTGCACACGGTCGCGGTGCGCCGCGCCATTCTTCAGGCGCTTGAGCGTGACTAGGGTGGCCCTTACCGTCAACGACGTTAAGCTCGAGGCGGACCTTGAGCCGCGGACGAGTCTTGCGGATTACTTACGTCAATATCAGAACTTGACCGGAACCCATTTGGGTTGCGAGCACGGTGTGTGCGGCGCCTGCACGATCATGCTGAATGACGCGCCCGCGCGTTCGTGCATATCCCTGGTCGCGGCGCTCGACGGGACCAGCGTGCGATCCATCGAGGGGTTCGATGACGACCCCGTCATGGCGGCTTTGCGCGACGCATTCCACGAAGAACACGCCCTGCAATGCGGCTTTTGCACGCCGGGAATGCTGGTGACGGCGCGCGATATCGTGTCGCGCTTTGCCGCGGCCGATGAAAAGCGCATCCGGACGGAGCTCGCCGGAAACATTTGCCGCTGCACCGGTTATATCGGCATTGTCAAAGCAATACAGCGCGTGATGCACGAAATGCCTGCGCCAACGCGTCTCAGAAGGCTCCCGGGACGCCGGAGGGAGACCCCACGGCGCCCCGCCAGACCGTTTCATGCCTTCGTTGCGAAGACGCGCGAGTCCCGAAAGACGGCGAACGCCGAGGCAAACGTCTCGGTCGAGGCGGTGGCGACGCTCGAGAAGGGCTGGTCGCGGATTGTCGACCGCATTTCCGTTGATCGTCCGCGAGCGGATGTGTGGGCGCTCCTCGGCGATGTTCGGCAAGTCACGCCATGCATGCCCGGCGCTGAACTCGTGAGCGACGACGGCCGTACGTTCACCGGGCGGGTCCGCGTGGCGTTCGGGCCGATCAGGGCGACCTTTGCGGGTACGGCGACGATGGAGCGCAACGACGCCGCCATGACGGGAATCATCGGCGGTACCGGCGGCGATGATCGCGGCGGATCTCGCGCAAAGGGACGCGTCAGCTACGCGTTGATCGAGGCCAAGGGCGGCGCCGGAACCCGTGTGGAGCTGATCCTCGATTATCAGCTCCAGGGGCCCCTCGCGCAGTTCGGTCGATCGGGGCTCGTCCAGGCATTCGCGAGCCAGCTCATCGCCGAATTCGGCAACAATCTGTCAGCCGTGCTCGCCGGCAGGCCGTTGCAGCATAAATCATCCAATTCCGCATTCGGGGCAGGATCGGTGTTGTGGCGGATGCTCGTCGTGACGCTCAAACGCTGGTTCGGCCGATGACGCCGCCTGTCGCGCCGACGATCGCGCAGCCAGGGACCGAATCCCGTCCCGTCATCAGGGCCAGGGATGTCGGAAAGACCTTCTCGGTTCGGGGCCAGACCGTTCAGGCGTTGCAGCATCTCAGCCTCGACGTTCGTCAGGGCGAATTCCTGAGTCTGCTCGGCCCCAGCGGCTGCGGCAAGAGCACGTTCCTTTTCATGGTCGGCGAACTCGTGCCGCTTTCCTCCGGCGAACTGTCGATGGAGGATGTTCCCATCACGGGTCCAAGTCCCGACCGCGGCTTGGTGTTCCAGGAGCCGGCCCTGTTTCCGTGGTTGACGGTTGCCGACAACGTGGCATTCGGTCTGAAACTCAGGGTTGCCGGCAAATCCAGCCGCGAGGGTATCGCTGCGTCGGTACAAAATCTTCTGCGGCTGGTCGGGCTGGAGGGGTTCGATCGCTTTCACCCCAATGAGCTCTCGGGAGGCATGAAGCAGCGTGTCTCGATCGCCGCATGCCTCGCGACGGACCCGAAGATATTGCTCATGGACGAGCCGTTCGGCGCGCTCGATGCCCAGACGCGGGGCCTCATGCAGCGAGAGCTGCTGCAGCTTCACGAAACGTCGGGGCGGACCACCATCTTCGTTACCCATGACATCCGCGAAGCAATTCTTCTGTCGGACCGCGTCGCGGTGATGTCCGTCCGGCCGGGCACGATCAAGGAGATCATCGACATCAAACTGCCGCGACCCCGATGGGAAAGCTATATCGAAAGCAATCTCGAGTTCCTGCGGCTGGAGAGGCACTTCAACGAATTGCTCGAGCACGACATAAGAAAGGTCATGACGAGTGCCCGGTGATCTTTCGCATGGCGAATGGAAATGTACGAACGCAAGACAGCCATAGCAGTGCCTGCGCAAGGCAGTATCGATCGTGGCGGGCCGCGAGCGGCGATCATCCTGCTCGGGCGCCTGCCGATTTTCTTTCGACGTTTCTATTCCATGATCATCCTGCTGGTCGTGTGGGAGCTCGCTGCGATCCTGATCGCCGATCCGCTGTTTCTACCGCGCTTGTCAGTGGTCCTGGTGACCATTTGGACGAACCTGCTGAATGGCGAACTCGTGAAGGATATCGGCGCCAGCATGTTTCGATGTCTGACCGGCTTTGCCTTGGCGCTCGTCGGCGGCACCACGTTGGGGCTGCTGATGGGATGGTCGCCGAAGTGGGATAATTTCTGGAACTTCATCATTTCCTTCACGAACCCGATTCCGAAGCTGGGGCTGATCCCGCTTTTCATCCTCTGGCTTGGCATCGGCAAGTCTTCGAAAATTGCGGTGATCTTTTCGGGAGCGTTGTTTCCGATCCTGATCAATACCTACAACGGCGTCAAAGGCGTGAATAAGCTCTGGCTGTGGCGCGCGGCGATTGCCGGCGCGGACCATGCCGAAGATCTTGAGAAAAGTGGTATTGCCCGCGGCGCTTCCGCACATTCTTACCGGCGCGAGGCTGGGAATGGCCGTCGCCTGGATCGTGCTTCTGGGCGCCGAGATGGTCGCCGCGCAAGTGGGCTTGGGATACCGCATCCTTTACGGCGCGCAAACGTTCGACACGTCGCTCGTCTTTGCCGGACTGCTGGTCATTGCAACGTTCGGATTCATGTTCGATCGCCTGATTCTCGCGACTTCGGCGAGACTTTGTCGATGGTATTTTCGCACAGCAGACGAACCCGGCGCCGCACCTTAATCGACACGTTGGAAAAAGGGGAGACAATCATGCCATTCGGAATTTGCCGCGCGGAAATCTTGCGCTACGGCGTTGCGCTTTTTCTTGCGGTGAGTGTCGTTGCGGCTCCTGTCGTCGGCACGGCGCAGGAGCCAGGGAAGGCGCGACTCGGGTACAACCCGGCCTGGGGGGCGATTGCGCTCAACATCGCGGTGTCGCACGGCTATCTCAAGAAGGCCGGGGTCGATGTCACCGAACGACGCTTCGACAATCCGGCCGATATCGTTCAGGCCATGGCATCGGGAGACCTGGACGTCGGCGTCAGCCCTGCCGGCATCTTGTTCACGGCGGTGCAGCGTGGCGTCAAGGTGAAGGCCGTGGGGGTGGCGCAAGGCACTCAGAATCCGCCGATCGCGTACATGGTGCGGGCTGATTTGGGCATCAACAGCGTCGCGGACTTGCGCGGTAAAACCGCCGGCATCGGCGGTTACGGCGGCAACGTCGATCTCTTCCTGCGGTATTGGCTGGCGAAATCGAATCTCGATCCCAAGACCGACGTGAAGATCGTGTTCGTTCCGTTTCAATTGACGTTGCCGGCACTTGCAAATCGGCAGATCGATATCGGCGCGATTGAACTCGGTAGCGGGTCTCGTCGCCCAGAAGCGCTATCCGGGGCAGCTCAAGCCGCTCTTCACCTACGTCGATGTCACCGAAGACGCGTTCAAGAGCGAGAACGAGAATTCGTTGCTGCTGCTGTTCACGGACGCGTTCATGCAACGCGATCGCGACACCGCCATTAAGTTCCTGGAGGGTTATCTTACCGCCATCAAGGTGGTCCATACCGACCCCAAGACGGCCCTCGACGACTGGGCCGACGCGACCAAGGTCGAGGAGATCCGCGCGCTGAAAAAACCGGGAACGCTGCCGGCCGATGGAAAGGTCTACCTCGATGCGCTCAAGTTCGAGGGCACCCAGGCCTATCGCTTCGGCTATCTCAACCACCCCATCGATACTGCGGCGTCGGTCGATAACAGCCTGATCGAGGAAGCCGCGGCGCGGTTGAAGTGAGAGGCGAAGCCGTGCGCTTCGGCTGCGGCCCGCCCATCTGGCGGACTGGGTCGACCGAGGTGTGTCTTCCCGTTCCGGGAATTGCGAAAACGATAAGGTGTAACCATGGCTGACTACACGCGTGCGGAAGCGAGAGACTGGGCGAAAGCCAATATGCAAGGGGTCTGCGGTTGCATGTTGCCGACTTTCAACAGCTCACTGACCAAGGTGAACGAGCGGGCAATCCGTCACGATATTTGCCTGGAGAAAAAGCTCGGGTTCTGGGGGACTTTGCTGGTCAGCGAATGCGGTACCACCAACGCCGAAATGCGCCAGGTCATCGATATCAGCGTGGATGAGACAAAAATGATCGGTCTCCATACCGCGTTGCTGGGGTCGTTCCCGACGCTCAACGACACGATCGAGATGGTCCGGTATGCGGAACACGCGGGCGTCGATCTCGTGCTGCTTTCCTATCCGCTCATGTTCTATCCGTTGAGCGAAGACGATGTCTATGAATACACGCGGGCCGTTGCAGAGAGCACCAATCTGGGGATCATGCTGTTCTGCGTCGACCAATGGAACTTCGGCCGACTGCATCCCAGCACCTTCTCTCCGTCGCTGATCGGGCGGCTCATTGACGGCGTGAAGAATATTGTTGCCGTGAAGAACGAGATCGGGCACCCCGGGGTCGGCGGGATGGCGGAAGTGTTCATCCGCTTCAAGGATCGAGTTGTCGTCTGCGACCCGTTCGAACAGAACTCTCCCGCCTGGACCATGACGTTCGGCATGCCGTTCATGGGCTCCTCCAATTACGAATATATGGGGGGCGAGGTCATCAAGTATTTCAACCTCCTCCAGAAGAAGCAGCTCGACGCCGCCATGGAAATCTATTGGCGCCTTCATCCGGCGCGGCAGGCAAATTCACAGATCTGTCGGGCTTCATGGGCGGCACCAGTCTCGTGCACCGGCACCTATGGAAATATCAGTACTGGCTGAACGGCTTTAATGGAGGCCCCATCCGCCAGCCACTGCCGCGCATCACCGATGGGCAGATGCGAACCCTGCGGCAGGCTCTCGTTCGCAGCGGCATAACGCCGGCGCCGGGGGAGGACTCGGAGTTCTTCGTCGGACGTAATCCCACAGATTGAGGTTTCGACATGGCCCTGGTTCTCGCCGATCGGGACGTTCGTCAGTGCGTGACGATGCCCGAAGCGATCGCCGCGATCGAAAGCATGTGCCACGCTCAAGCGGCGGGGCAAGCGCTGCTGGCAGGTCGCGTCAACCTGCCCTTGCCGAACGGCTGGATGCGGCTGATGCCGGGCGCGCTGATTTCCAGCGGCGTGCTGGGATACAAGGAATTCCACCTCACGCATGTTGCCGACGCGCCGTCTCCGACGGCGCATGTTCGGTACGCCTATCACCTGTTCGACTATCGCAGCGGCGAGCTGCTCGCCATGATGGATGCCGACTACATCACGTTCGTGCGGACCGCCGCGGCGAGCGGTGCCGCGATGAAGCGCCTTGCGCGCGAAGACGCGGGCGTTCTGGGCGTCATTGGATCGGGCGCGGAGGCGCGTTCACACGTGGAGGCGGCCGTGGCGGTGCGATCTATCCGGCAGGCCCGGGTGTTCAGCCGCGATCCCTCCCGTCGGGAGCGCTTTGCCCGCGAAATGTCTGAACGTTTGGGCATCGAAATCACGCCGGTCGCGCGTCTGGAGGGTGCGATCGAAGGAGCCGATATTGTCGTGGTCTCCACCAACACCGCTGGCACCGGTCCCGCGCTTGCGGCGCCGGCTCTCAAGGCCGCGGCGCAACGTGGGATTCACATCAATTCCATCGGTTCCACGCTGCCGACCCAGCGCGAGCTTGACGCCGACGTATGGTCGTTCGCGGACAGAATTGTTCTGGACTCGCGCCGTCTGCTGACCGAAAGCGGCGATGGCATTGCGGCGATGCAGGCGGGCACGATCGACGAGCAGAAAGTCACGGAGCTGCACGAGATCGTAGCAGGACGCTCCTCCGGCCGCAGCCGGGCCGACGAGACCACGCTCTACAAGTCGATCGGGACGGGCCTTCAGGATGTCGCCGTCGCCTACTCCGTCTATTGCCAGGCGACCGCGCGCGGGCTGGGCCGGAATATTGAAGAGTTTCAGTCAATAAAAACCGTCGAGCCCAACTGAATTGCGCGACATCGCCAAGACGCGCCGATTGCGAGGATGGAGGACAGCATGAAAATGGTCGATCTCTCTCACACCATGAGCATTCACACGCCCGGCTGGGTCGGCTACGACTCGAACAAGCTCTATCAAGTGCAGAACCTGCAGACCAAGAGCATCGTCGCGCAGCGGATCGAGACGGCGCTCCATGTCGGCACGCATATCGACGGCGGGATGCATGCGGCCGATGCCGGCGGAGACATGGCGTCATACCCGCTGAACTTCCTGGTCAATAAGGGCGCGATCATCGATGTGTCGGACAAGGTCGATGATTGGGGTGTGATCACGCCCGAGATGATCACCGGCGCAGGCGTGCCGGTAGAAAAGGGCGATATCCTCATCATCCATACCGGCTATCACCGCTACTACCAGGGACGGCCGCAACAGGATCTCGTGCGCTATTTCTGCTACCACCCGGGCGGCAAGCTCGAGCTGGTGAACTGGATGCTGGACATGAAGATCAAATGGTTCGGCATCGATTGCGGCTCCGGCGACCATCCGATGAACACCACGATACGCTTCATGCGGCCCGACCTCGCCAAAACCTTCGAGCAGAAGGTTGGAATGAGCTGCGACGAGTTCTTTCCGCATTACGACTACAATCACAAGCTGTCGGGACGCCATATCACCAACAATCTTTTCCCCTTCCATAACTACGCTTTTCAGGAGGGGCTCATCCACGCCGAGAATCTCGGCGGCGACATCGAAAAGGTTCTCAACACGCGCTGCATCATCGGTGCCTTTCCCTGGAAATACGAAGGGCTCGAAGTCCTGCCCTTGCCGCATCATCGCTTTCCTCGATGTGGGGCCGATGAAGGTCGAGGACTTCGCCGTCGCGGCCGGGCGATAGGCAGTCCGCTCGCGGCGCGGCCCGCAACCGCAACCTCGCCCCGCCGCGACGGCGTATCCAGAGATGGTGACCATGTCAAAAGTCCGCGTCGGTGACGCGCTTCGCCGGGTCGAGGATGCGCGTTTCCTGACCGGTCAGGGTCGATTTGTCGACGATCTCAAATTTCCCGATACGGCTTGTGCCTATGTCGTGCGCTCGCCGCATGCGCATGCGCTGATCCGGCGCATCGACAAAAGTGCGGCAATGGCGGCACCGGGCGTGCTCGCCATCCTTACCGGCGAGGATGTCGCGCACGACGGATTGGGCGCGCTTCCGTGCCGTTACTTTCCGCCGCCGTCGGAAGCAACCGTGTCCGCCTGTCCGGAGCATCCCATCCTTGTCACCGACGTGGTTCGCCATGTCGGCGACCGTGTCGCCCTCGTCCTCGCCGAAACGCTCGATCAGGCGAAGGATGCGGGCGAGTGCCTAGAGATCGACTACGAGATCCTCCCCGCCGTGGCGACGCTCGCAAGTGCTTTCGCTTCCGATGCCGCTCGCATATGGAACGATGTGCCGGGCAATCTCTGCTTCACGATCGACCGCGGCGAGCGGGGGCCGGTTGAACGCGCTTTTGCGGCTGCGGCCCACGTCACGCGGGTTCGCTTCCATTATCCCCGCGTCTCCGCCAACCCGATCGAGCCGCGCGCCGCGTTGGCCGTCTTCGATCGCTTCGATCGGCGCTACACGCTCTATGTGGCGACGCAGGCGCCGTATCGTCTGCGCGAAATCATCGCCTCCGCGATTCTGCACATTCCCGAGACGGATCTGCGCGTGATCGCACCGGACGTGGGCGGAGGCTTCGGTATGAAGAACACGATCTATCCCGAAGAGGCGCTGGTGCTGTGGGCGGCCGGCAAGGTCGGCCGGCCGGTGAAATGGACGGCCGAGCGCAGCGAAAGCCTAGCCTCGGACATGCACGGGCGGGATTTCGTGGGCGACGGCGAGATGGCGTTTGCCGCCGACGGCGCCATCATGGCAATGCGCGTGTCGCTGACGGCGAATCTCGGCGCCTATCTCTCGTATTCGGCGGGCGCGCCGGCAATGAACGCGGCGACGACGCTGACCGGCGTCTACGATCTTCCTCTGGTCCACGTTACCGTGCGCGGCGCCTTCACCAATACCGCCCCCATCGGCCCTTATCGCGGCGCCGGGCGGCCGGAAGCGACATTCCTGCTCGAGCGTCTGATCGATCAGGCGGCGCGCGAGTTGGGCTCTGACCCGGTCGCGCTGCGGCGGCGCAATCTGGTCTCGCCTTCGGCCATGCCGTATCGCACGCCCGGCGGCCATGTCTACGATTCCGGCGAATTCGCGCACATGCTCGATGCGGCGCTCGCTATCGCCGACTGGCGCGGCTTCCCGACGCGAGCGTCCAGAGAGCGCGCGCCGTGGCTCTATCGCGGCATCGGCATCGGCATGCATTGCCAGCGCGCCGGCAACTGCATTCGGGCGGATGGAGATTCGCATCGTCCCGATCCGGCGCGGTCGCCGTGCTATGCCGGAACCTCAGGCGACCGGCCAAGGCCACGAGACCATGTTCGCACAGATGATCTCCGATTGGCTCGGCGTCTCCTTCGCCGAGATTCGCGTCTTCCAAGGCGATACCGACAGGGCCCTCTTCGGCCGCGGCTCGTACGCCCAACGCAGCACCATCACCGGCGGCTCGGCTCTGAGCGGCGCCGACGATGTGGTGCGGAAGGCGAAGCGGATCGCGGCCTGGATGCTGGAGGCGATCCGAGGTCGACATCGCTTTCGAGCGCGGCGTCTTCCGCGTCGCCGGCACAATCGGCAGCTCACCTGGCGCGAGGTGGTGGCGAAATCCTATGCAGCGGTCGGGCGTGCCGCCGGAATTCGGCGTCGGTCTCGATGGCGTCGGCTCGCATGCCGGGCCGCCACAGCTCCCTAACGGCTGCATCATTGCCGAGGTCGAGGTCGATCCCGAGACCGGCGTCATCCGTATCGTCCGCATTATCTCGGTCGACGATGCCGGCGTCGTGATCAATCCACTGGCGCTTGAAGGCCAGCTCCATGGCTCGATGGCGCAAGGGTCGGCGAGATCGCTTGCTCGAAGCGTGTGCGCTACGATCCCGGCGACCGGGCAGCTCCTCACCGGATCCTTCTTCGACTACGCCATGCCGCGCGCCGACGACATGCCGCGCATCCAGTCGGATGTCGGTCTCGTGCCTGCGACGACCAATCCGCTCGGCGTCAAGGGCGGCAGCGAAGCCGGCAACATCGCGGCTCCGCCCGCCGTCGTCAATGCGTTGATCGATGCGCTGTCGCCGCTCGGCATTAGCGACATCCCCCTCCCGGCAACACCGGAACGTGTCTGGCGTGCGATCGCGGCCGCTGTGGCCGAGCCGCGTCCGGCCTGGGCTGTGGGGCAGCCAGGGTAGGGCGAAGGCTCATGCAGCGAAGCACTGGCGCGTGACTTTCGGGTAGCGCAGTTCGAGGATTGACACAACGGACCGAAGGATGCCCATATTCTCAATGTCTTCTCATCTATTAGCCCAACCGTCATCGGCCGATTGCTACCCATGAGCGGCACGCCAACCAACGTTCCGGCGCTCGAGCGGGGTCTTGAGATCCTGCGCCTCTTCAAGCGCTCGCGCGTGACGATCAGCCCGCCCGAGATCGCCCACGATCTCGGCATTCCCCGCTCGACGGTGCACCGCCTGGTGCTGGCGCTCGAACGCATGGGTTTCCTGCGCCGGGTCGAACGCGGCAGCGCCTATGCGCTCGGCCCTGCGGTGCTGAGTATCGGCTTCGAATATCTCGGCTCCCTCGACATCGTGCAGCTTTCGAACTCTGTGCTGGCGCGGCTCCGCGATGAGACCGACTGCTCGACCCACCTTGGCATCCGCAACGGGACCGACGTGGTCTATCTGAGCCGTTACACAAGCCATGCTGGCGTCACCAGCAATGTCAGCGTCGGCAGCGTGCTGCCGGCGCATGCGACGGTCATGGGCAGGGTGATGCTCGCCGATCTGTCACGGAGCGAGCTCGCCGCGCTCTATGGCGCGCGCACGCTGGAGGCCTATACCGAGCACACGCCCACAAGCCTTGCCGCGCTCGAAAAGCTGTTGGCCGAGGATCGCAGCCAACGCTGCGCGATCAGCCGGGCCTTCTTCGAACGCGGCGTTACCTCGGTCGCGGCGGCGGTGCGCGACCAGACCGGCCGCGCCGTCGCCGCGATCAGCGTCGTCACCATCGATCCGATGCGCGACGACATCGTGTGCGGCACGCTCAAGGACGGCGTGATCCGCGCCGCCGCCGAAATCTCCGCCATGCTCGGCGCGCCTGCAGAGGCAAAGCCGCGCGGGCGCCCTGCAGCGCTTTGGGACGCGACGCGGGGGATTTCCCATGGGTGACGCGCTCGGGTTCCACAACCCCATCCGGTAGGACCTGCCGATCAACGCATTGATCGCGGCCTTGCCGGCCATGCTCGCGGCCGCACTTCGGTGTCAAGAAGGGCCGACCACGAGTTGGGACGCGCGATCTCAACTTCGAACGTTCCAGTTCTCCGCAACGGCCAAACCCGCCGATTGCAAGTGGAACTGACGTTCACTTCACGTGTTGCTTTTCTCGACCATGTCGGAAGAGTGTAAAAGCCGCGCGTCTCGTCTGTTCTTCTCCTACTCCTGCAACCTGGACGTCGAAGAGATAGAGGTCTGGTATGTGGCGCTCGATCAGCCGCCGACGGAACCAGGCTGAGGAGTTCTGTCATGGATGACGTGCCTCCTCGCGTCCCTATCTTCACTCCCGACGCCGAATTGGTAGCCCGCTCCCAGATGACAGAGTTCACGCGGTTCTGTGAAGCTAGGACGGGCCGCGTCTTTCGCGATTACGGCGCGTTTCATCAGTTCTCGGTGAGCGATTTTTGCGCCTTCTGGCGATTGCTTGTCGAGTGGTCGGGCCTTCCTTGGGAAGGTGATGCCGATCTCGTCTGCACTGACGATCTGTGCGAGCGCGCCAGCTTTTTTCCCAATCTGCGCCTCAACTACGCCGAGAGCCTATTGGGCGCCGGCGGCACGGCATCAGATCAGCGGACGGCGCTTGTGTCGTGTTTCAGCGTTCGCGAGCCGGTGCGGCTGACGCGCGGCGAGCTGCGGGAACGGGTTATCCGCCTGAGCGTCGGATTGCGACGCTTCGGGGTGGCGCCGGGGGATCGCATCGTCAGCGTGGCCTACAATAGTGCAGAGACCGTCGTGGCCGGTCTGGCGGCAACGGCCGTGGGTGCGGTCTTCTCGACGAGTGCACCCGACATGGGCGCCGCGTCGATCATCGCGCGCTTTGGCCAATTGGCACCGGCGCTGCTGATGTGCCACCTGCGCGCTCCTCCCGGGTCCTCGACCAACACCCTGGCCGCGCGAATCAGCGAGATCGCGCGCGGGCTTCCCTCTCTCCGCACCATTGTCGCTCTCGACGACGGGCCCGTGCCGGCCGCTTCCATCCCCGTCATCAGCGTTTCCGACCTTAGCGTCGCCGGGCCGCTCGGCACGCCGGTGTGGGAGCGTTTTCCCTTCAACCATCCCTGCTTTATCCTTTTTTCCTCCGGTACGACGGGCAAGCCGAAATGCCTGATCCACGGCGCCGGCGGCACGTTGCTTGAGCACGTCAAGGAGCATCGTCTGCACTGCGACCTGCGCGCAGAGGACATCCTGTTCTACTTTACGAGTACGGCCTGGATGATGTGGCACTGGCAGCTTTCGGCGCTGGCGTCCGGCGCCGCGATCGTGCTCCATGATGGGCCACTCGACGAGGCGGGCGCGCTGTGGCGGGTGGTAGCGCGCGAGCGGGTCTCGGTCTTCGGCACCAGTCCCGCCTATCTCCAGCTTTGCCAGGATGCGGCATTCTCCCCCCGCCGCGAGCTGTCCTTGGCTTCGCTCCGTGCCGTTCTCTCAACCGGCTCGATTCTCCATGATCGCCAGTTCGACTGGGTCTTCGACAACGTCAAGCCGTTGCCGCTCTCGTCGATCTCGGGGGGAACGGACATCATCGGCTGCTTCGTCCTGGGCAATCCGAACCTGCCGATCCATCGCGGCGAAATACAATGCCGGAGCCTTGGGCTCGCCGTCGAAGCGCAGCTCGGCCCGACCGCGCCGGATAGCGCCGGGATCGGAGAGCTGGTTTGCCGCGCTCCTTTCCCGTCGCGCCCTCTCGGCCTCTACGGGGATGCCGGTGGCGCGCGCTTTCACGCGGCCTACTTCGCCCAGAATCCCGACGTGTGGACGCATGGCGATTTGCTCGAATTCACGGCGGAAGGAACCGCGCGCCTTCACGGCCGATCCGACGGCGTCCTCAACATCCGCGGCATCCGCATCGGACCGGCGGAAGTCTACCGCATTCTTCAGGGGATGCCGGAGATCCGCGAAGCCGTTGCGGTCGAGCAAACGAGCGAGCGCGAGCCGGGAGGGAGCCGCATGGTGCTGCTCGTTCTGCTGCGGGAGGGCGTGATCCTCGACGGATTGCTGGCGCGGCGCATCAAGAAGGAACTGGTTCGCCGCGGCTCGTCGGCGCATGTCCCCGATGCCATCGCGCAGGTCCGGGCGCTGCCAATGACATTCAGCGGCAAACGCTCGGACAGCGCCATTCGCGACGTGGTCAACGGACGCTTGCCCCGCAATCTGGAAGCGATCAGGAATCCCGAGTGCCTCGACGCCATCAAGCGGCATCCGGTTCTCGCCGGGCCCGGCCGCGGCGAGGCCCCGCAAGGCGAGGCGCTGTCGGAGCTTCCGCTCGAACTGCGGCTGCGGGCGATCTGGGAGCGGATCTTCGGCATCGCGCCCATCGGCATGGATGACAACTTCTTCGATCTCGGCGGGCGCTCGCTGCTCGCCTTCACTCTGTTCGTGGAGGTCGAGAAGCTGACCGGCCGAGCCTTTTCGATCGCGACCATCTTCGAAGCGCCCACCGTCGCGACCCTCGCGGCGCGTCTCAAGGCCGATCTGTCCGCCAACTCCTTTTCCTGTCTCGTGCCACTCAGGCGGGAAGGACAGGGACGGCCACTGTTCATCATGCACGGCTTCGGCGGAAACGTGCTGGAGCTGGCGAAAGTGGCCCGCCATATCTGCTGCAACCGGCCGATCTATGCGCTGCAGGCACGCGGGCTCGATCCCTCTCAAGAGCCGCACGAGCGCATCGAAGACATGGCAGAGCATTACATCAACGAAATTCGATCCGTTCAGCCGCATGACCCCTATGCCCTCGCCGGGTTTTCGATGGGTGGTCTGATCGCCTTCGAGATGGCGCGCCGCCTCGTCTCCGCCGGCGCACAGGTGGAATTCGTGGGGCTGCTCGATACCGAGATTCACGAGCGGTACCTGTCCTGGAGGCAATGGGCTGCGCTCCAAGTGCGGCGCATCAACCATGTCGGTCGGCACACACGTAGAGCATCCCTCGGCGAAAGCCTCTCATATCTGCGGCGAATAGGAGGGCTGGCGCTCGATCAGATGCGGCTGCGCCTGGGGAAGGATCCTCGTCAACGCCTGGTTCACGAGAACCTCCTGCCGCGTCACTTCTTGCGCGTCCGCGCCTGCGGCAGGAAAGCCTTCGCGGTCTACAGGCCGGGACGCTATGCCGGCACGGTGACGTTTTTTCGCGTCAGCGAGCGGCATCCGCTCGCCTGTGATCCGCTTCCACTGTGGCGCGAGGTTGCCGCCAAGGTCGAGATTTGCGACATGCCCGGCTCGCACATGTCCTTCATCGATGAGCCGCATGTGCTGATGCTGGGCCGCGAGCTCGGCCGCCGGCTCGAGACAGCCGAGATCGCGTCCATGCCACATGCGAGCGCGCCGCAGCTGCGTCGGGCGGCGCAAAAGCGCGCCGGCGCGTAGGCGGAATGCCCGGGGTGGCGGAGCATTACGCGAGTCCTTGCCCATCGTGGTGATCGAATGCCGTCCGCGCGGCGGCCTTGAGGGCGCGCCCCTGACATGAGACGATCGCCCTCGTCATGCTTCGGCTTGTCGAAGGCAGCGACGAGTTCACGAAGTAGCCATCAGCGGAGGGTCTCATGAAGCGCAGTACCGACCGCATCCTCACGACACACGCCGGCAGCTTGCCCCGGCCCGAGGATCTCACCCGTATGATGTGGGACATCATCGACAAGAAGCCGGTCGATCCGGCGAAGCTCGACGCCCGCGTCAAGGATGCCGTCGCCGACGTCGTGAAAAAGCAGCTCGACGCCGGCATCGACATCGTCAGCGACGGCGAGATGAGCAAGATCGGCTTCAGCAACTATGTCATGCAGCGATTTTCCGGATTCGCCAACCAGGCGCAGTTCATGGCGACCGACCTTGCCGATTTCCCCGGCATTATCGAGCGGGTGTTCAATAACGAGGGCGGCCACCACCTCGTGATGCCGAATGTCGAAGGGCCGATCACCCTCAAGGACCCCACCGCCGTGCAGAAGGATATCGCCAACTTCAAGGCGGCGCTCGGTGGGCGCAGCCCCGACGACGCTTTCATTCCCGCCGTGACGCCGGGACAGATGCGCTTCAACTTTCCGAACAAATACTACCCGTCGGACGAGGCTTATCTCGAGGCGGCCGGCGAGGCCCTGCGCGGCGAGTACACCGCGATCATCGGAGCCGGATTCAATCTCCAGCTCGATTCCCCCGACCTGTGCATGCGTGGCCACAGTTTTTCGGACGACAAGGGCACGATGGACCTCAAGAAATGGGTACCGATGGCGATCGCGGCGCTCAATCATGCGACGCGCGGCTTGCCGTCGGATAAGATCCGCCTCCATCTGTGCTGGGGCAATTATCCCGGACCGCACCATCACGATGTCGAATTGAACGAGATCGTCGACTCCGTGCTCAAGACCACCGCGGCCTTCGTCTATTTCGAGGCCGCCAATCCGCGCCACGAGCACGAGTGGGAAGTGTGGGAGCAGGTGAAAGTGCCGGACGGGAAGGCGCTTATCCCTGGCGTCATCGACACGCTGACGAACCACGTCGAACATCCCCGTCTCGTGGCGCAGCGGCTCGAGCGGTTCGCCGGCATCGCCGGGCGCGAGAACGTGCTGGGCGGCACGGATTGCGGGTTCGGTACCTTCGTCGGCTGGTCCGGCGTCGACCCGCAGGTGGCCTGGCTCAAGCTCAAATCGCTCGCCGAGGGTGCCCGGATCGCGTCGAAAAAGCTCTGGTCCTGATACGCGCCCCCGCCGTCTCAACGCGCGAGCCGGGTCGCCGCGTCCTTGATGAGGCTCAGGTCGACGTAGTGCCGGATATCGAGATCGGTCTTGAGGAAGCCGAACTCAGCTTGCGTCTTGATGTTGGACTGCAATGAATCGAGATCGGGAATCGCGTTGGGGTCGCGGTAATAGTCGCCGCCCGGCTTGAAGAGCCAGGCGTCAGTAAGATTTCGGCCGGCTGCTTGTTGAAGCGGGCGACGATGTCGACCGCCTCGCGATGATTGGCCGGGTCGGTAAGGAAGTGTAGCGCCCGCAGCAGGTCCTCCATGAAATCGACCATCGCCGGACGGTGAGCGGCGAGGAAGCCGGCGCGCGCGACCCACACGATCATCTCGCTGCGTCCGATCGCCTCGCGCTGGGTGAAGATCGTGCGCGTCGCCGCACGCAGTGCCGGGTCTTGCGCGAAGGGCAGGCCGGTGCCGATCAGGTCGACCTTGTGCTCGCTGAGCGCCGCGCGCATGTTGGGAAAGGCCACCTCGACGATGGTCACGTCCTTGCGCGCATCGAGCCCATGCTGGTGCAGCATGGCGCGCAGGCCCACGTCGATCGCGCCGCCGGTGACGTTTGATCCGAGGATCTTGCCTCTCAGATCCTCCACGGTTTGGATCGGGCTGTCCTTCAGCACCATGTATTCATCGGTATAGTAGCCGGGTGCGCCGTCCTGGAACGCGTCGGCGATGACGCGCAAATCGGTCATGCCGGCATTCTCGATGGCCACGGCCAGCGACGAATAGGCCAGGAGCGCGATGTCGATCTCGTTCGCGCCGAACGCGGTAATCATCTGCGGCGTGCCGGAAAAGTGGACCGCATCCATCGTGTAGGATTGGCCCTGGTGCCGCGCGATGCCTGGCTTGGCGAACAGGATCGGCGGCAGATTGTTCGGCACCACCACCCATGCGACGCGAATATTCAGCGGATCGGCCGAGGTCGTCGCCAGACTCGCGGCGAGGACCGCCACCGCTGCGATCCACGACAAGAAACGCATTCTGTGTCCTCCCTCGCCGCACGCGGTAAGCCTGCCTCGCCGAGTGGAGCCCCGGTGCACCACCAGTTTTACGCTCATGCTCATTCCTCGGGGAGGGTGAAGATCGCGGTGGGCGCCGCGATGCCGCGCAAGAGGTGCTCGCCCAGAGGGATCAGCGCCGTCGTCGACTCCGCCGCAACCGCGCCGCTGATCAGCACAGTGCGGCCGAGGGGGCGGCACAGACCTTCGAGCCGGCTGACCAGGTTGACGGCAGGGCCGATCGCGGTGAAGTCCAGCCGATCGGCGGTGCCGACATTGCCCCACAGCATTTCGCCGAAATGCAGGGCCAGGCCGAAATGCAGGGCCAGGCCGAAATGCAGGGACGGCAGGCCTTGCCGGCGGCGTACCTGGTCGAGATGGGCCATGCCAGCCTTGGCCGCGGCCACGGCGCTGAGCGCGGCGTCGCAGGCGACGGAAGGGGGCCGGTCGCCGATCGGGAAGATCGCCAGAACGCCGTCGCCGACGAATTTCAGCACCTCGCCGCCGAACGCGTGAATGGCGCCGGCGATGCGATCGAACCAGGCGTCGAGCGCCGCCACCACTGCCTCCGGGGCCATGGACTTCAGACAACTCGGTGAAGCCGCGCAAATCACCGAAGAGCAGGACCGCGCGGATGGTCTCGCCGGTCTCGCGTCGCGACCGCCCAGCCAGCACCTGTGCGGCGCCGCGGCGGCCGAGATAGGCCTCGAGCAACGCCGCCAGCGTCGCCCGCAAGCTGAGGCCGGCAAGCGGTGCGGCGGCAAAGCGCGCCGCCTGATGCAACAGATCGGTTTCGGGCTCGGTGAGCGGCCGGGCAACCGCCCAGGCGAGGACCGGGCCGCCGGAAGCCGGGCTATCGGCCGGGCCGGCAACATTCTCCTGCACCAGTCCGGTGCCGAGCCCAGCAAGCCAGTCGCGGCCGACCTTGCCCTGTTCTGTGCCGCCTCCCGGCCCAGCCCAGCCCATCGACCCGAAGCCCAGCGCCTCGATCACCGCTCCGGTTTCCGCCCGCCACAACCAGGTACGGCGGGCAATGATCGGATGAGCCGCCGTCAACGTCAGAGCAGCGCCGGCGAGCGGCACGCCATCGACGATCAGTTTCGCACCGAGAGCCGCCAGGAAGTGGTCGGCACCAGGCACGGCGCTAGCTTCGTCGACCAGCCAGGTGAGGGTGGGGGGCAGCCGCATCGGCGGGATCATAGCGCGGCACCCTGGCGCGACGGCATTGCCCTCACGGATGAGCACCGGTCGGCGCTATCGCGCCAGGAGCGCCAGCGTTTTCCGCGTGAGCGGGTGCGTCGGCAAGCCGAGTGCCGTTGTGATCGAAAAATGGTTCTCGCCGGGACAGACGAGGTACTCGGTGGCGACGCCGTCACGTCGCGCCTTCAGGGCGAGGGAAGACGACATCGCGCGCCACGGCTCCGGTTCATCTCCGCCCACGGCAACGAGGAGGCGCCGGCAGTAAAGCGGGGCCGCGCGGCGCAGCGGCGACAGGGGTTCGACGTCCGCCTCCACCAGACCGAGTTTCTCGTTGATCGAGATACCCCGCACCGGTTCGAGATCGTACACCCCGGTGACGAGGGATGCGACCGGTGGCGCTGGCCACGCAGTGGGGCCGTCTTGCAGCAGCATGGCGCAAAGGTGGGCACCGGCAGAGCTGCCGCACACCAGGATTTGCGCCGGGTCGATGCCCAGCCCCGCTGCTCGCGCGAGAAGTCGATCACGCGCGGCGCGCGCCTGATCGACGATGGTTGCCAGGGTCACATTCGGACAGAGGTCGTAACCCGCGATTGCGACGGTGGTGCCGGCGGCAAGAAAGGGCCCGGCGACAAAGGCCGATTGTTCCGGCGCGCCCGAGTGCCAATAGCCGCCGTGGAAATAAAGCAATACTGAACCGTTGGCCCCCCTCGGCGGGCGATAAAGATCAATCGTTTGTCGCGCGCCTTCGCCGTAGCGCAGCTGCTCATCGTGCGCCGGCACCCGGCGCGCAAACGTTTCCCGGCGCGACATTTCAGACGCCAGATCCGCGACCGCCGCAGGATTGAAAGATCGCTCGAGCGTTTCCGACATTGCCAGCCCCTGAAAGGCGTCGCCGCGCGCCATCATCTCGGCCGGTGCGTCGGTCGGCAAGATCAAGCGTTCGTTTCGGTACGCCGAGGGCGCGCGAACTTGACACACTCCGGGACGAGCGCGATAACGCTTGGATCAAACGTCTCAGCAGCGAGACAGGCCGATGACAAGCCATAAGCCCCGCAATTTGGATCCGCCGCGCCTGCCATCGACCCACTACCTCGATAGTCGGATCTATGCAGATCCCGGGATCTTCGAGGAGGAACAGCGAAAAATCTTCGCAAGTTGCTGGCGCCTCATCTGCCATATCAGCGAACTGCCGGCCGTTGGCGATTATCGTACGATCGAGGTGGCCGGCACTCCGATTGTCGTGCTCCGCGGCAGAGATGGTGCGGTCCGCAGTTTCTACAACGTCTGCTCCCATCGCGGCGCACAGATCGTGCGCAATGTGCGCGGCAATGTCGCCGACGGCATGGAGTGCCTCTATCATCTGTGGACATACGATCTCGAAGGCGCGTGTACCGGGATCACGCGGCCGGAGGGCTATGAAAGATGCGGCCTGCGGCGCGAGGATCTCGGCCTGCGGCCGGTGCGCACGGAAGTGGTGTGCGGACTCGTCTTCGTCACCTTGAATGACGATGCGCCGCCCGTCGAGGAATTCCTCGGCGGCGCGCTCGCTCATCTGAAGGAACATTTGTCCGACGATCTCGAGGTTTTCCACTATCATTCCGCGGAGATTCAAACCAATTGGAAACTCTTCGTCGACAACGACGCGGAGCAATACCACGAATTCCTTCACGTGCTGAACCGCACCACAGGCATGCGCCACGCCTCCTACCATAAGCGCAAGTGGCTGCTCTATCCGAACGGACACAGCGTGATCGAGCAGAACGAGATCGATTATGGCGGCTTCGGTCTCGATCGCCGCAGTGAGAACCTGATTTCCGGCATGCGCCCCGACGGCATGGTGGTCATGCTGCTGTTCCCCGACGTCATGGTGAATATCCGGTCAACGGTGGTGCGCATCGACACGCAGGTGCCTCTCGCGCCGGGAAGGACGTTGGTCGAGTGGCGTGGCCTCGGGGTGAAGGGGGATAGTCCGGACGTGCGTGCGATGCGGACGCGCCACCACAACCAGGTATGGGGGCCGGCGGGCCGCAATCTTCCCGAGGATGTCATCGCGGTGGAGTCGCAATGGAAGAACATGGCCTGCGGCGCGTCGCGCTATACCATCATCGCGCGCGAGGAAGACCTGAAGCCGCAAGACGACGCGAACATGCGTAGCTTCTATCAGGAATGGGGGCGCCGCTTGGCACGCGCCCCGAACGATCCTTTCGCAGAGCGAGAGGACCGTCTTCGCCGGCCATTGGCCGAGGCTTCGCATGCAAAATGATGACAGGGACGCCATCAGAACGGTCGTCGCGCGTTCGGGTCGGCTGCTCGACGATGGCCGTTTCCCCGAATATGTGGACCTCTTCGCGGCGGACGGTCGTTACAGTCTCGAGGCGCATGCCCGGAAATAGCGCGCGACATGGTGTGGCTGTCGCTGGATCGGGCCGAGCTTGCCGATCTCTTTCGCGAATGGCCGCTCCATGTACGCGAAGCCGCGACACGGACCCATCTGATCGTCGTCGAGGAAGTCTCCTTCGCCGGCACGGCCGCGAATGCATTCTCGACCTTCACGGTGTACCGAACCGACGAGAAAGGCCGCTCCGAACTCTACTGCGTCGGCCGCTACGAGGACGAGTTGAGTCTCGAAGCACTGGTGGAAGCTGCGGCGGCGGCGGGTGAGATTGGAGACGCGGCTTCTCGTCACCCCCACCCCGCTGCCGCTTTAGGCGCGCCAGAGGGGTTATGTCCGGTCGAGGCGCTTCGCCGCCTCTTCGATGAGGCTGAGATCGGCGTATTTTTGTACATCGAATGTCGATTTGATGAAGCCGAGGTCGTGCTGCGCGTCGACATTGGCCTGCAGCGCTTCAGGTCCGGCTTGCCGTTGGCATCGTGGTAGTAGTCACCGCTTCGCCATCCTTCTGAAGAACCATTTGTTCCAGGATTGCGGCGGCGATTTGCTGATCCTGGCGGCAATCGCTACGGCCTCATCGTGATTCTTGCCGGGTCGAGATACCACCGCTCCGCGCGGAGCGCGTCTTCGAGAAATCGGCGAGCGCTTCACCATGCGTTTTGATGAACGATTCGCGCGCCGCCCACACCACCATTTGCGTCCGCCGACCGCATCCTTTGCGGAATAACCTCCGCGTCATCTGGCGGAACTTGCGGGTCTTGGGAGAACGGCGTAGCACGCCGGGGAACATGACGACCTTCCGCGCCTGCAGCATCGCCGGCATCGTCGGAAAGCGCGCCTCGACGATTGTCACATTGCGCTTGTCTTGAGATGCGTGCTTTTTGCAGCATGGCGCGCATCGCGATATCGACGGCGCTGCCCGCGACATTGGTCGCGACACCTTGCCCTTCAAATCCTCGATCGTTTTGATCGGCCCGTCCTTCGCCACGAAGTACTCGTTGCTGTAATATCCGGGCGCGCCGTCCTGGAACTCATCGGCGATGATGCGCAGGTCGCTCATCCCGGCATTCTCGATCGCGAGCGCCAGCGACGAATAGGCGTGAGCGGCGATCTCGAGTTCGCCGGCAGCCTGCGCCTGGATGAGTTCCGGCGTCCCCTGGAAGCGAACCGCTTCAAATGTGTAGGACTTGCCGAGATGCCGGGCGAGCCCGGCCTTCTGAAAAGCATGCTCGCCCAGTTCCCGGGAACGACATAGGAGAGCCGAATTTTCACCGCTGCCGCGCTGGCGCTCCGCACGAACGGCGCCGCAATCCCTGCCGCCACGCCGGCGCGGATCACCCAGCGCCGGGTCAAAGAGCGTGACGCCGACCCTTTCTGTTTGGTGGTAGTTGACATGTTTCCCCTTCCTCGCAGGTATTATTGAATCGACGAACGCATCGATCGGGCCGTATGGGCCCGGATCACCACAAGGTCCCTCATGCGACAATACCATCGCCTCGATCGCGAGCATGGAAAATCCTGCCCTCGGCTGCAGACGCGTAAATTGGATTTTTCCAGCTTCGCGGGTCCAGTCTTCGGGGGTGAGCGCGACCGCCGCGTCAAGGCGGTGCGGGCTTCTTGCCTGAGCGCGGTGGCGCTGTTTCCTCTTCGTTGATAGCATCGGCCTGGCTGCGGAGGACGGATCATGGCTCGCCACGTTCTGGGACCACTTTACTACGAGCGGATGGGGCGCGCCGGACCGGTCATCGCCTTCGTTCACCCCAACCCGATGGACCAGTCGTGCTGGCTCTTCCAGATGGCGCATTTCTCCACCTGGTTCCGGTGCATCGCCATCGACATTCCCGGCTATGGCCGTTCGCCGAAGGCGACCCCCGGTCTCACGACCGCCGACATGGCCGAGGCGTGTTGGGAGGCGATCGACGAGGCGCTGCCGGGGGAGACCGCGATCCTGGTCGGCTGTTCGGTCGGATCGTCGATTGCTCCGTACATGTACCACCACCGCCCCGGCAAGACGGCGGCCCTTGTCCTGTCGGGGACGGGCTACACGCCGGGGAAGGAATTCGCGAAGCGGCGGATCGAGGCCTACACCGCCAACGGCATCGATTATCGCTGGCGCTATACGTTTGAAGATTTGAGCCCCGCTTTTCGCGCGACGCCGCTGGCGCATTTCTTCGCGTCGCTGTTCACGGAGCGCAACGACTCCGCCGATCTGCAAACGATCCTCTACCAGTTCGAGGCGCTGCAGCGGCCCGATCCGGATGGACATCATACCGACATCGCCTGCCCGACGCTGATCCTCACGGGAAGCGAAGATGGCGCGCATCAAAGCGCCTTCGCGCTCCAGGAACGCATACCCAAATGCGAATTGAAGGTTCTGCCGGGAGCCGGTCACGCCTGCCAGATCGAGCAGCCTTGGCTCTTCGATCGTTTCATGATCGAATTTCTCGAAAGGCACCGGCTTTTCCCAACGGCAAAGGGGCCAGGCCGTTCGCCGGTCTGAACTCGGCGCTGCCCATCACGGGCACAGGCGAGCGAAGGCCGTCCCAGTCCCGATCATCCGAAAGTGCCGGCCACAGAAATCAGGTCAATGGTACCAGCGTTGCCCTCGTCGAACACCGAGCGACCCGCGTGGGGATATCTTGTCACCTGCCTCGCACTACTCTGGCTTTCCGGTGTCGGATTGCGATTGACGTTGTTGGCTGTGCCGCCGGTGCTGCCGGCTATTCACGCCGACCTCGGGCTGTCCGAAACCGAGATTGGCGCGCTCGGTACCCTGCCGTCGCTGCTCTTCGCCGCGGCAGCGGTGCCGGGCGCGCTGCTCATCGCACGTCTGGGCGCGCGGATGACGCGCGTATTGGGGCTGCTGCTGACGTCGGTCTCCGCCGCGGCCCGCGGCGCGGCGCCCGACGTAGCGGGGTTGTTCCTGGCCACCATTCTCATGGGCGCCGGCGTTGCCGTGATGCAACCGGCGCTGCCGCAATTGGTCCGCGCGTGGCTTCCCGACCGCATCGCCTTTGCCACCGCCGTCTATACCAACGGCCTCCTGGTCAGCGAGCCGGCCGCCGTCGGCCTCACGATTCCTTTCGTCCTGCCACTTGTCGGCGGCAGTTGGCGGCTCAGCCTCGTTTTCTGGGCCGTGCCGGTGTTCGTGACCGCGCTCCTCGTCGCGGCTCTGGCGCCGCGCGCTACGGCGTCGACGGCGCCGCGGTCCGAGAATGCGCGCCGTTGGTGGCCGGACTGGCGCAGTCCACTGGTGTGGCGGCTGGCGCTGATGCTGGGCGGGGTCAATACCTGCTACTTCGCCATCAACACGTTCCTGCCCGACTATCTGCAGTCACTCGGCCGCGGCGGCCTGATCAATTCGGCGCTGACCGCGCTCAACCTCAGCCAATTGCCGGCATCCTTCCTCATGCTGCCCTTCACCGGGTGGCTCGCCAAGCGGCAATGGCCCTACATTGCCCTGGGCTCCACCCTCGTCGTCAGCATCATTGGCGTTGCCATGATGCCCGGCGCGTGGATCGTCTTCTGGGCGGGAATGATCGGCTGCACCAACGCGGCGGTGCTGATCATGCTGCTGGCGCTGCCGGCGCTGCTGTATGCTACTGACGAGGTGCATCGGGTCTCAGCGGCGATGTTCACCTGCCTACCCTTGCGCGGTGGTGTTGACGATCATCGGCGGCGCCGCGTGGGATCTGACGGGATGGCCGGTCATCGCCTTCGTGCCGGTGGGTCTCGCCGCCTTTGCCATCGCCGCGCTGGCGCCGGGAATAGACTTCGCCGGCCTCGGCGGGATTGGCACCGGCAGGAAAGCATGAGGCGCCCCGATACCGACCGGATTGCCCCTTGGGCCGCGTTGGCGTTAAGTCGGATTGCGACGGTGCACGGAACGGCCTGGTCGTTCTGACTTCGCGGGCTGCGGGGAAAGAAAAGAAATGCCAACTGCGCATAGTGAGCCTGCCAGCGACCGGATTTCGGCCGACAGCATATCGGCGCGGATCGACCGGCTTCCGTTCCTGCCGTTTCATTGGCGGATCGGCGGCATCCTCGGCACCGGCACGCTTGTTCGATGCCTTCAATTCGCTGAGCATCGGCGCGGCGCTGACGATGATCATCGCCACCTTCAAGATCGATTACAAAACCGGCGGGGCGTTGATCAGTGCGGCGTTCGGCGGCCAATTCGTCGGCGCCATCGCCATCGGCTATTTCGGCGAGAGGATCGGGCGCAAATGGTCCTTCGTGATCGCGCTGGCCATCTTCGGCGTGTGCTCGATCGGCGCGGCACTGGCGCAAAGCGTCAACGCTATCCTCATCGCCCGCGTGATCCAGGGGATCGGGTTGGGTGCCGAAGTGCCCATCGCGGCGGCCCTCTTCACGGAGTTCGTGCGCAGCAGCGCGCGCGGAAGGTTCCTCATGGTTTATGAATCGCTGTTCGCATGGGGGATCTTCCTTGGGCCGGTGGCGGCGCTCAGTTGCCTGACGGCGTTCGGCCCGGCGCTCGGCTGGCGCATGATGTTCGCGATCGGCGGCATCCCGGCCTTTGTCGCGGTCTTCGCCGCGTTCAATCTGCCGGAATCGGCACGCTGGCTTGCCTCGCGCGACCGGCCGGGCGAGGCCAACGCGATTGTGGTGCGGATGGAGGACGAGGCCCAGCGCTTGGGCAAGAAGCTGCCGCCCCCTCGGGTCATTCATGTCATCCGCGGGAGGACGCGCTTGTCCGAGCTGTTCCGCGGCATCTACGCCAAGCGTACCTTCGTCGGCGTGGACGCAATGGTTCTGCTGCTATTTCACCTCGAACGGCTATGTGACCTGGGCGCCGACGCTCTATATGAAAATGGGCGGGCTGCCGGCGAAGTATGCGCTGGCGGTCTCCATCGGCGCCGGCGTTTTCCAGCTTTCTAGCACCTATGTTTTCGCCCTCTCGGTCGATCGGATCGGCCGCAAGCCGTGGTTCGGCGGCGGATTCACCGCGTGCGCCACGGTGTGCGCGGTTGCCGCCTTGGTGATGGGTCCGCTGGGCGTGCGCAGTTGGGAAGCACTGGCACTTTTCGGGGTGTTGCTGACGATCACGACGGGCCCGAACACATTGGGCGTCTATCTCTATACGCCCGAGCTCTATCCGACGCGCATGCGCGCCTGGGCCACGGCCATGGGCAGCAGCATGAACCGTGTCGCGAGTTTCCTGGCGCCCTCGATCGTGGGATTCATCCTCGCAAAATATGACAGCATCAGCCTCGTCTTCACGATGATGGCCCTGGTTTGCGCTTGGGGCGCATTCGTCATATTCATGTGGGGCGAGGAGACCAAGCGTCGCGTACTCGAGGAGTTGTCGCCATGAACCCGCCTTTTGAATCGCCGGTGCGCGAGGCCGACCCGGTCGTCACCGAGATCGTGCGCAACGGCGTCATCGCCGTGACCGAGGAAATGAAGACCAACCTCATGCGCACGGCCTACAACATGATCATCTATGAGGCGCTCGACTTCACCACCGGGCTCTTCACGCCGGAGGGCGAGACCGTGTCGATCGGCATCGGCCTTCCGACCTTCATTCGCGGCATGGCCGAAACGATCAAGGCGGAGCTTCGGCATTTCGGCCGCGACGGGATCGAGCCGGGCGACATTCTCGTCACCAACGACGCCTACACCACCGGCAGCCATCTCTATCACGTCACCCTGACGCTGCCGATCTTCCACAAGCGCATTCTGGTCGGATTCTCCTGCTGCATGGCGCATTGGATCGACATCGGCGGCACGCTCGGCGGCGTCACCACCGACATCTATTCCGAAGGCCTCCAGCTTCCCTTCATGAAGCTATACAAGGCGGGCAAGATCAATCAGGACATCGTCGACATCATCCGCATGAACGTGCGCATCCCCGCCCGCGCCATGGGCGATCTGCGCGCCCAGGTCACCGCCGTGAAGACCGGCGAGCGCCGCTTCCTCGAACTCGTGGAGCGCTATGGCCGCGACCCCGTGCGGCACGCGATCGCTGCGATCATGAACCGTTCGGAGATGACGGCGCGGGCCGGCACGCGCAGCATCGCGGACGGAACCTACGAGGCCGAATCGTACATGGACGACGACGGCATCGACATCGGCAAAAGGGTGCCGATCCGGGTGAAGGTCACGGTCGCCGACGACGCCATGACGATCGACCTCACCGAGGTATCGCAGCAGGTTCGCGGCTTTTTCAATTCGGGCGTCACGACCGGATTCGGCTGCACGCAGGTGGCCTACAAATGCATAACCTCGCCGCGCGACTATCCCATCAATGACGGCTCGTTCCGCAGCCTCACCTCGATCGTGCCGCCGGGCCGGATCGTCAGCGCCGTCCGCCCCGCGCCCATGCGGCAATGGATGACGTTCCCGATGACGATCATCGACACGGTGTTCAAGGCGCTGGCGCCGGCCATTCCCGATCGCGTCATTGCCGGCCACCATGCCGATCTGATGAGCGCCAACCTCCACGGCATCAACCCCAAGCGGCGCGAGTTTTTCATCGGCGGGTTCGGCCCCCTCGGCGGTGGCTGGGGCGCCAAGCGCAACGAGGACGGCGTCTCCGCCACCGTCTGCCTCAACGACGGTGATACGCACAACGCACCGTGCGAGCAGGTCGAGACCAAGATCCCCGTCGTGGTCGAGCGGCACGCCCTGGTGCCGGATTCGGGCGGCGCCGGGCGTCATCGCGGCGGACTTGGCATCGAGCGCCGTGTCCGCGTGCTGGCGCCCGTCGTGTGCAACAGCCGGATCGACCGCATGCATTGCAAGCCCTGGGGCCTGGAGGGTGGGGGCGACGCCACGGGCAACGAGGTCGGCTTCAAGCTCAACGGCACATGGAAGACCGATTTTCCCAACGCGAAGATTTCCTACGTCGAGATGAAGCCGGGCGACGAGTATTTCCTCCGCTCGGGCGGGGGCGGCGGCTACGGGGTCCCGTGGGAGCGCTCGGTCGAGAAGGTGCGCGAGGACGTACGCCAGGGCTATGTCAGCTGCGGCCAAGGCGGCAGAGCTTTATGGCGTGGCGATCGATCCCCAGACCCTGGCGCTCGACAGCGCCGAGACGGAGCGGCTTCGAGCTGCCATGCGCGCATCGGCGGCACCATCGGGTGAGCGATGACTATCAATTTCCGACGACGAGAAATTGCATTTCATCCAAGGCATTCCGGCGCGAACAAATCCTCGACAGTCCAGTGCCGCTTCGATAGTCCCTGCTCTGCGTGATAGCGGAGATAGGTTTCGAGCGTCGCGCGGTTGCCTTCCAGGCCATAGGCCCAGGGATCGTTGCCCATGAGCGCGCGGTTCGCCTCGATCAGCGCCGGCAGCCACGGCACCATGTAAGGGGCACCGAAGAATGTCTCGGCGGTGCGGTATTGCTTCTCCGCTTCCGCCTTCGCTGCAGTGAACGCCTGCATCAGCGACCGCGCGACCCAGCGGTTCTCCTCGTAGAGTTCGCGGCGGATCACCACGGTGTGCATGATCGGGAAGATGCGCGTGCGTCGGAACCAGTCGCGCTCGACCGCCTCGTAGTCGGGAAAGAGCCGCGCCACCTTGACCGAACCTTTGGCGAAGCTCGGCGGCAGCCACGCCGTGAAGAGCGCGTCGATCTCGCCCGCCTCGAGCATGGCGTCGAGCCCCTTGCCCGGCTCGATCTCTTGGATGCGAACGTCGGGCGGCGGCTCGAAAGGCGCCCAATCGCTTCGTTCGCTGGGCCTATCCAAGCCGCCCACGAAATGGGTCATGCTTTGCGCCGTGACGCCGTACTCGTCCAGCAGCACGCCTTTGGACCAGATGCCGGCATCGTGGCCATAGCGGTGGAGCTCTCCGACTTTGCGTCCCGCGAGGTCCTGCGGCCGCGAGATGCCG
The DNA here is from genome assembly GCA_963832575.1 of uncultured Alphaproteobacteria bacterium. GTDB lineage: Bacteria > Pseudomonadota > Alphaproteobacteria > ATCC43930 > CGMCC-115725 > DATJLY01. The sequence goes on along the minus strand of CAWHUT010000002.1, from coordinate 84,255 downwards.
CACGCGCGGTTTACGAAGATCGCGGAGTGGCGGAAGATGCGGTTGGGAAATACCGGGATCGCGATGAACGGCGCTCCGGAAAGCTCCAGCGTCCGCAGATAATAGGTCAGGCCGAGTTCGGCCACGTCATAGGCGCGGTCGCGCACCATGCGCTCCATGATCTGGCCGACCTGGCGGGGGCTTTCGAGTTGCAGCGCGATGCCATCCGCCTTCACGCTCCCATCGAAGAGCGCGCGCGTGCGGTCGTAGGTCCAGCAGGCAAGCGTCAGCTTCAAGTCCGCCATCGTCGCCTCCGCTCCCCATGGTGTGCGCAGCGCACGGCGGGCCGCCCTTCAGCCCGCCGCGGCTTGCGGCTATACTAGCAAAGTTCTCGTGGCCTCGTGCACTTCGGGAGACCGCAAGCCGGTGCGTTGCACCAAGCGCGTCCAGATCCTCGCCGTCGCTCTTGCGACGGTCCTGCTCGCGGCCGGTCTCGCGCGGGCCGAGGCTCTCAGGATCGGCGGGGTTCGAACGAGCGCTGCGGGCGCCCTCTACACGGCGGCGGCCAAGGGTTATTTCGCCGCCGCCGGGATCGAGCCCGAATTCGTCGACTTCACGTCGCCCGGTGCGGTCCCGCTGGCCGTGGTCTCGGGCTCGATCGATATTGGTTCGACCGGCGTTTCGGCCGAGATCTATAACCTCGCCGCTCAGGGCGCGCTCAAGATCATTGCCGGGCAGGCGCACGAGACCAAAGGCTATCACGTGAACGCCTTCCTCGTCTCGAACGTCGCCGCCATGGCCGGGCTCGTCGGCTTCGATCAGCTCGCCGGGCATTCCGTCGCGATCTCGCAGATCGGCTCTCCCGTGCATTACGCGGCGTCCCTGGTGGCGCTCAAGCATGGCATCCCGCTCGATCGGCTGCGCTTCCTGCCGCTTCAATCCAATCCGAACATCCTTTCGGCGGTGACCGGCGGGAGCGCTGACACGGGCGTCATCCTGGCGTCGGTGGCGGCGCCGTCGTTGGCGCGGCGCGAGGTGAAGCTGCTCGGCTGGGTGGGCGACGAGGCGTCGTGGCAATCGAGCGCCGTCATCGCGTCGACGCGCACGCTCGACCAGAGGCCCGAACTCATCAAACGCTTCCTGGGCGCGCTGCGCCGCGGCTTGCGCGATTATCACGATGCCTTCAGCGCGCCCGATGGCTCGCGACGCGATGGGCCAGCCGCGCCCGAAATCCTCGCCATCCTGGCGAAATACACAGGCCAACCGGCAGAGCGCCTTCGGCTCAGCATCCCCTATGTCGATCCCGAGGCGCGGCTCGATTTCGCGGACATCGAGCGGCAGCTCGCCTGGTTCACGTCGCAGAACATGTTGAAGGGTCACATCACGCTTGATCAGGTGATCGATCGGCGCTTCGCCGTGGCGCGGCCAGAGCCGTAGGTGTAGCGATACCGGTGCCTGTCGCTGGCGCGGGTTTATGACGGGTCGCCGTCAACAGTCGGATCGATCGTCGTCCCCGTGGAGGATCGACGCATTGTGCTCGCCGAGCGCTGCCGCGCGTGGGCCCGCGCGGGTTCGCGAATCCGACATGCGAAACGGCGGGGCGAGCGCCTTGAACGTGCCAGCGGCATCTGCCACCTCGGCGAAGGCACCGCGATGGGCGAGCTGCGGGTCCGCCATCGCCTCGCGCACGCTGCGATAGGGCGAGGCCGGTACGCCGGCTGCATCGAGTGCCGCGACGCACTCGGCCGTCGTGCGCGACCGCGACCACGTCTCGATCTCGTCGACGAACTCGCCCCAATGGCTCCGGCGGTTGGCGTAGTCGGCAAAGCGCGGGTCGGCGAGCCAGTCGCCGCGGCCGGTTGCCGCCGCCATGTTCTGGAAGATGCGCTCGCTTCCCAAGCCGAGCATGACGAACCCGTCGGCGGTTTCGATCGGGCCATAGATCGGCCGCGCCGGCGGCGGCGGCACCGCGAACTGCGCCGCCTGCATCTCCGTCAGCATCAGCGACATCGTGGCCTCGAAGAGCGAGAGGTCGATGAACTGACCCTGCCCGGTCGCATGGCGCTGGTGAAGAGCCGCGGCGATCGCGCCGAAGGCGTAGGTCCCGGCCAGCACGTCGCACACATAGATGCCGCAATTATCGGGCCGGGTGCGGCCCGGCTGATACGCGAGATGACCGAGATCGAAACCTGCTGCGGCGTGGATCACCGGGGCATAGGCCGGCCGCGCCGCGGACGGGCCGGACTGGCCGTAGCCCGAAATCGCGCAATAGACGAGGCGCGGGTTGAGCGCCTTAAGCGTGGCGTAGTCGAGCCCCAGCCGCGCCATCACGCCAGGCCGGAAATTCTCCACCACCACGTCGGCGTCGGCCGCGAGGCGCTTTGCCGCCGCCACCGCTTCGGGCCGCTTCAGGTCGAGGACGATGCAGCGCTTACCGGCGTTAAGCTGGCCAAACGCGGCGCTGGCGCCATCGCGCAAGGGCGGGCGGGACCGCATCATATCGCCCTCCGGCGGCTCGATCTTGATCACATCGGCGCCGAGGTCGGCGAGCAGCCGTGCGCAATGCGGCCCGGCGATGGTCGAGGTGAAGTCGAGAACGCGAATACCTGAAAACGCATCGGCCATGGCGGCGCCCCCTCGCTCAGGGGTGCAAGACTACCCGCAAAACCGCCCGCGCGCCGCCCGGGATTGGAGCGGGGTCGTCCAGTCCGCGGCGGACCGCCGGGCGAATCCCGGTAGACTGGCAATCGGGACAGCTTTATTCATCCACGATCAAAGCCGCTCCGCTCGTCGCAAAGTCCCGGCGGCGGATCGCCGGTTAGAAAGGGTCGCCTGCATGTCCAACATTCCGATCACGCTCGCCAGCGGGTTCTACGACCGCATGCACGCGCTCTACACAGGCGACATCAAGCCGGCGGGGATCGACCTCACCTTCCTGGCGATCGATGATCCGCGCCAGATCTTCGACCGGATGGGCGGGGGGCTCGAATTCGACGCGTCCGAGATGTCGCTGTCGGAGCACATCACCAAGCTGGTCGCCGGGAATTCGCCGTTCGTCGCGGTGCCGGTCTTCATCTCGCGGGTGTTTCGCCACCAGTTTGTCTTCATCAACACGAAATCCGGCATCAAACATCCGAAGGATCTCGAAGGGCGCCGCGTCGGCGTGCCGCTCTATGTGCAGACCGCGGCTGTCTTCATCCGCGGCATGCTCCAGCACGAGTACGGCGTCGATCTCTCGACCATACGGTGGGTGCAGGGCGCGATGGACCATCCGGGCACGCATGGCAAGCCGAACGTCCTGGGGCTGCTCAAGAAAATCGAGCTCGAGCAGAACGACAGCGGCAAGTCGCTCAATCGGCTGCTCGAGGATGGCAACATCGACGCCATGATTACCGCCAGCATTCCGGAGCCTTATGGCCGCAATCCCGTCGTTCAGCGGCTCTTTCCGAATTTCCGCGAAGTCGAAGCCGACTATTTCAAGCGCACCAGGATCTTTCCGATCATGCATGTGCTGGCGATCAAGCGCGCGGTGTACGAGAAGCATCCGTTCGTTGCCACCAGTCTCTACAACGCCTGCTGCGAATCGCGCGCCCTTGCTATTGCCAAGATGCGCGACGTCGGCGCATTGCGCTTCATGCTGCCTTGGCTTGTGGCCGATTTTCACGAGATCGACACGGTCTTCGGCAACGAGTTCTGGCCCTATGGGGTCGAGGAGAACCGCCCGACGCTGGAGGCGCTCGTCACCTACCTTTACGAGCAGGCGATGATTCCCAAGACGATTCCGATCGAGGAGATTTTCGTCCCGACCTACGGCTATCCGAATGTCGGCGAACACACGGGTGGACAAGAAGGCTGGACCACGCCTCGCCTTGGCGGACGCGAAGCAAGCGGCGGGTAGACCCGTCGCGGCCGGCAAATGCCGTCGCACCCTGCGGCACCTGTGGGGTGAGTGTGATATTTCACATTGACATCAGAAAACTGGCACAATTATCATGAATTGATTTGCCCAATCCGATCGGCTGGGCCGGTCCCTGTGCGATGAGGGGGTACTGTTATGACGCAGGAACCATCGGCGCTGTCGGTTGGCGATCGTCCATTACCCGCCGCCGCAATAGGCGCGCACGGACACGGCAAACCCTTCCGACGGTGGCTTGTCGCACTCATCCTGATGGCGCTGGTGATCACCGGCTATTTCGATCGCATCAGCGTCGCGGTTCTCTTCAACAACAAGGATTTTCAGACCGCCCTCGGCATCGGGTTCAACCCGGCCCTGCTCGGCATGCTGATGACGGCGTTTTTCCTCGTCTATGGTATTTCGTCTTTTTTCCTGAGCTATACCGGAGACCGGTTCGGCCCCCGTCGCATGCTGATCGGCTGCTCGGTGATTTGGGGCGCGTTGATGCTGGTCATGGGGAGTGCCGGATCTTACGGCGCCATGCTGGTGTCGCGCGTCCTTCTGGGCATTGCCGAAGGGCCGCAATTCAGCTGGATCATGAAGGTCGTCTCGCGATGGTTCCCGGAGACCGAGCGCGGGCGCGCGCACATGATCTGGCTGGCCGGAAGTCCGCTTGGTTCGGCCATAGGCTTCCCGGTGATCATCTGGCTGGTTGCAGCCTTCGGATGGCGCTATGCGTTCTACGCGCTGGCCGGGTTGAGCATTCTCGTCATCCTGCCGTTGGTGATCGCTTTCGTCACGACCGTCCCGCCCGGCGCTTCTCGTGATGCCGCGAACGTCGCATTGCCGGAATCGAAGGGCCTGTGGGAGGGCTGCGGCGCCTTCCTGAAGAGCCGGGATTTCTGGCTGCTGACGCTCTTCGACTGCGGTGAGCTGACATACCTCTGGGGGCTCAACAGCTGGCTGCCGACCTATCTGCAAAGGGTTCGGCATTTCGATATTCAGCACCTGGGCCTTTACTCGTCGCTCCCCTTCATTCTCTTGCTCCTCGGCGAGATCTTGTCCGGTGTGATCTCCGATCGGGTCTACAAAAAAGCGCCGTTGCTCTTCGTCGGAATGACCGTTGCCGCCATTCTACTCTATCTCGGAACGGTCGTCCCCAACGGCCAGGCCGCCGCCGTCACGATCGCTTTCAGCGCCGGGTTCTTCGGCCTCACCGTTCCCGCCACCTATACCCTCGCGCAGCGCATCATTCCCTCCGCCGTCCTCTCATCGGGCATCGGTGTTCTCAACGGTATCGCGAATATGGTCGGGGCTCTGGCACCCTTTGCCATGGGCGTGGTGATCACGGCTACCCACAACAACTTCAGCGCCGGACTGATGGTTCTTGTATTCGGCAGCTTGATCTGCTCATGCGCTATGCTGCCGTTGTTCGGACGGCACTAGGGTGAAACGCGCCGCCAATCTCGGTCTTATGCCGCTTCGCCGATTGTTTTGATTACGCCGGCCTCCGTAGCGTCATAGCCGGGGATGTCGCTCACGAGAGAGCGGAACGTGGTGCTCTTGAGCACGTCGAGCAGGTCCGCGATGTTTTTCTGTTCGAGGGCTTCCTTCTCGACGAGCAAATAGTAGTCCTCGGTGAACATCGGGATGAATTGCAGCCGCAGTTTCCTTGCGGCCGCTTCGATGCCGAAGCCGACATCGGCCATCCCGCTGGCAACGGCGGCGGCCACCGCCAGATGGGTGAATTCCTCGGTAAGCGCTGTTTAGGGGCCCTTGTGGCGGTCGTGAGGCGTCTGAGATAGGACGGCCTTAAGAGCGCACTTAAGGACGTCCTGAACATGAGGGCCGAGGTTCTAACAGGTCCCGAACGGCGGCGGCGTTGGAGCGCTGAGGAAAAGGCTGGCATTGTTGCAGAGGCGATGCTGCCGGGCGCGAAGGTGAGCGAGATCGCGCGACGGCATGGGATAAGCCGTGGGCTTCTGTACACGTGGCGCCGTGAATCTGGGCAACAGGCGGCAGCCTCGACTTTGCCAGAGCTGGTACCGGTCGTGATGGCCAATGCCGGTGGCGAGACCCTGCCGTCAGCACGCGAGCGGCAGAGTGCCGCATCAAAGCCGGCAGGGACAATCGAGATTACATTGCCGAGCGGGGTTCGCCTGACGGTGCGCGGCCGTGTCGAGGAGCGTGCGCTGCGTGCCGTTCTCGGTGCCTTGAGGTCGGCGTGATCGCGATTCCGGGCGGGGTCCGGGTGTTGATCGCGACGAAGCCTGTCGATTTCCGCAAGGGGATGGATGGCCTGGTCGCGGTGGTGAAGGAGCACCTTGGGGCCGATCCGTTTTCCGGGGCGATTTACGTGTTTCGCGCCAAACGCGCCGACCGAGTGAAGTTGATCGTGTGGGATGGGACCGGGCTTTGCCTGTTCGCCAAGCGGCTCGAGCAGGGGACATTCCGCTGGCCGAGGATCGAGGACGGCACGATGCGTCTGACGCCGTCGCAGCTCTCGGCTTTGATCGAGGGGCTCGATTGGACGCGGGTCAGAGAGATCGAAGTGCGCATTCCACAAGCGACGCAGTAGCCTGCGACACGATGACTCACGTCGATGCGGCATGAAGGTTTGGCGTTCCGTCGCCGTTGCGGTACACCGAACGACGTGTCGCTCGACGACGACAATCTCCCGACCGATCCAGAAGCGCTGCGGGCGCTGCTCATCGCCGAGCGCGCCCAGCATGCCGCAGAGATGGCCCAGGTTGGGAGCGAGCGCGATCGGTTGCGGGCGATCATCATCGCGTTGCAACGCCACCGTTTTGGGCGCCGCTCGGAGCGGCTCGATCCCGATCAGCTGGCGTTGGCACTCGAGGATCTCGAGCAGAGCCTTGCCGCTGCCGAGGCCCAGGAAGAGCGCGCGGCGCCGCAAGAGCAGAGCCGGCTGCTTCGCCGACGTAAGATCAACCGCGGGGCACTGCCAGCGCATCTGCCGCGCATCGACGTGGTGGTCGACGTCGCCGATCGAACCTGTCCGTGCTGCGCGGGCGCGCTGCACCGGATCGGCGAGGACGTTGCCGAGCGGCTGGATGTGATCCCGCTCCAGTTCCGCGTGTTGGTGATCCGCCGGCCTAAATACGCCTGTCGGACCTGCCCCGGCACTGTGGTGCAGGCGCCGGCTCCGCCGCGGCTGATCGAGGGCGGCCTGCCAACCGAGGCGTTGGTCGCGCACGTCATCGTCGCCAAGTATGCCGATCACTGTCCGCTCTACCGCCAGGCCCAGGTTCACGCCCGCCAGGGAATCGATCTCGATCGCTCGACCCTGGCGGATTGGACCGGTCGCGGCGCTTGGTGGTTGCGCCCGTTGCACGCCCGGCTTCTCGACGATCTACGCGCTTCCCCCAAGCTGTTTGCCGACGAGACGACGGCGCCGGTGCTCGATCCCGGCCGCGGACGCACCAAGACCGGCCAGCTTTGGGCCTACGCTCGTGACGACCGACCTTGGGGCGGGCCCGCGCCGCCCGCGGTCGCCTATGTCTACGCGCCGGACCGCAAGGCCGCGCGTCCGGCCGCCCATCTCGAGGGCTTTCGCGGCGTCCTACAGGTCGACGGTTACGCCGGCTATCGCGCTCTCGCCGAAAGCGGTCAGGTGCAACTGGCTTTCTGCTGGAGCCACGTCCGCCGGCCTTTCTACGAGATCGCTGCCAGCGGAGATGCGCCGATCGCCACCGAGGCGCTCAAGCGCATAGCCGAGCTCTACGCCATCGAGGCCGAGATTCGCGGCCGGTCGGCAGATAAGCGCCGCATCGTCCGACAGGGCAGGACAAGACCGCTCGTCGAAGCCCTGAAGACATGGATGGAGGGGAAGCTCGGCGTCGTCTCCCAAAAGGGCAAAATCGCAGCGGCGTTCCGCTACGCCTTGTCGCGTTGGGTTGGATTATCCCGCTTCCTCGATGACGGCCACATCGAGATCGACTCCAACGTCGTCGAACGTGCAATTCGTCCGCTCGCCTTAAATCGAAAGAATGCGTTGTTCGCGGGTTCAGACGGCGGCGGCGAGCATTGGGCGATTCACGCCTCGCTCATCGAGACCTGCAAACTCAACGGCGTCGATCCCCAAGCCTATCTCGCCGACATCTTCGCGCGCCTCGTCGAAGGTCACCCGATCAATCGCATCGACGAACTACTTCCGTGGAACTGGGCCGCCGCTCGCCAAGCCCGAAGGGCCGCGTAACATCGCTTACATTCCTCGGAATAGAAGCCGTCGATCTCGCTGCGATCGATGCCCTTGGGATTGTCAGGCATCACCATCAAGCCCTGCCGGCGCTTGACGAAATGGATGAGCCGTTGGAGCCGCGGCTTCAACCATGGCTGATTGGCTGCGGCGATGTCGCTGCCAAAGCCGCCTTCCGGAATGTGAAACCCCGCCATCTCACAGCGCGCTTTGCACAGGGCGACGACGCTGTCGAGGCTGCCGACGAAGCGCACGTCGAGCTTCGGGCCCGGCCGGGTCCGCAGCAGGTCGCGCAACTCGGCAAGCACGAGATCATGGCTGGCATAAAGGCTGATGGTCGGCTTTGGCTCGTCGAGCATGACGCTGAGCTGCTGCTCTATCTCGAAGGCGGCACTCTCCAGGTGCGGCGACAGCCGGGCCTCGATCTGCTCGCGCAGCCATAAGAGCCGCTCGCCCAGCGGCGTCAAATGCGTGCCGCGGCCCTGCTCCTTGGTCACCAGGGGCTGGCCGACGATGCCTGACCATGTCGTAGATGGTCCAGAAGGCTGCGGTTCCCGGTGCGCCCATCAACGCCGCCGTCTCGGTGCCCACCGCGCTCGCCTTGCGCACTGCGAATGAGGCGGGCATCACGCTCGTCGCCGCCACCGGCCGGAGGCGCAAGCCGTCGCCGATACCACCGACCCCCTGTGGAAATACCGGGAGGCGCGGCTGCGCAAGGCCATCCTCGATTGTGTCGATGGCGGCGGGCAGGGGTTGACGCCATCCGTGCTGAAAGCCGTCCTTGCGCTCAAGCAAGACGCGTCAGTGCCCTAGGCGTGCGGCGCCGAGGCTGACCTCCAGGTCTGGGTCAAATCGGCCGTCGATGAGGATGAAGGCAATGACGCAGGGCTCGGCCGAACGATTGGACCACGCATGATTCGTGCCACACTGGATGACGATGTCGCCAGCCTCCAGAGCCACGTCCTGATCGTCCAGCACCATCGTGATCTTACCGGACAGCACAATCGCATAATCGATGGTTTCCGTCCGATGCATGAGCGGGTGCCGACCGCCTTTGTGAAAAGTGCCGGCATCCCGATTTCCTAGCTCGGCGAAAGCCCTGGCCGAATCCTCGGGCGTCATGTGCCTGATGCCGTCAGATTCCGGCGGGAAGTGATTGATCCTTAAAACAGAGCCGTTCTTGGTGGGAAGTTGGCGGCGCGGGCCCATCGTCGGTTCTTCAGGATTTGCTACGATCCGTGCCGGGGTTTCGACCGTCCTCCAGATGTCGATCGAAAAGGAATCCGGATCGAGCTTGTTGACGTGCACGAACGGAGCCGGACCGTCGGAGACGACGACTGCCCGTCCGCCACCATCGTGACCGGTGACTACGCGGCGTATTATCTTTTCCATTGGTAATCCTGCCTGTTCTGCCCGGACGCCCTCGTCAGGGCAATATCAAGTTCAGCTCACGCTGCCGTCGGCCAGCGTCGCAAGATCATCCGCTCCAACAAGGCGAACGCCGTGGTCAGGAAAAAGCCGACCAGCCCCATGACGGCCAGGAGGCCGAATACACCCGACGCATTGTAGTTCCGCTGCGCGGTGATCATCAGGCTGCCAACCCCAATCTCGCCAGTAAACATCTCGACCACCAGCGTCGCGATGACGGCCTGAGGGAGCGCCACGCGTATTCCCAACAGGAGCGACGGCAATGTCGCCGGCATCACGATCTTGACCATCGTGCCGAACCAAGAGAGCCTGAAGGCGCGCGCCACATGGAACGTCAACCGAGGGATCTGCGACACACCGGCAACCGTGTTCAACATGATAGGCCATAACACGGCGAAGCCGATCACCGCCAACTTCATCGATCCGGTATAGCCCAGCATGAGGACGGCGATCGGGATAATCACGGGCGCCGGAAGCGAACGGAGATATTCCAGGACCAGACTGGTCCATTGTCTGAATGACGGAAGCGTCCCGATCAAAAGCCCAAGTATGAATCCCGCGGCGGACGCGGCCGCAAGGCTGAGCAGGACGGCCGCGAGTGTCGCATCCAGGGCCGGCATCAAGACGCCGGCATGAGCGAGCATCGCGACGGCGCTCCACCAGGTCATCGGCGGGGGAAATTCCGCGGTGTTGCCCGCCCCGTCGAGCTGCCAGATGCCGAGCCCGACGATCAAAGGCAAGAAGCCCCTGAACTGCGATAGGATTTTGCCTTTGCCGCTCATGCATCCATCGCAGCAGAGTTGAGCCGCTGAAATTCGCCCGGAAGGAGAATCCGGCTCACAGCGATCAGCGTGGCATTCAAGACGATGCCGATGAGACCAACGACGAATATATAGGCGAACATACTCGCGCTGTTGAGCGCCTGCGCCTCTCGCACAACCGCATAGCCGAGCCCTTGCGGGACTCCGATCATCTCGACGACGATTGCGAGCACGAGCGAAATCGACATGCCCAACCGGCATCCGACCAGAACCGACGGAGCCGCGGCCGGGATCACGATTTTCCAAAGAACTTCCCAGTAACGCAGCCGCATTGACCGAGCCACGTCCCGTAGCCTAAACGGGACCGCCATCACGCCACCCATCGTCCCGATCAGTACCGGAAACACGGCTGGGACCGTCGCGACGACGAGCTCTGTCTTGATCGAAAATCCGAACAGCAAAAGCGCCACCGGGACAAGCGCCACGGGGGGCAGCGGCCTCAGGATTTCCACCGTCGCCATCGTGTAGATTCGCAGCCGAGGCGACAAGCCGAGGGCAGCCCCGAAGAATACGCCGATTAGCACGGCAATGCCCCACGCTGTCAGAGCGGCGCTCAATGTGTGGGCGGCTTCTCCCAACACCGCGCCCGTGGCTATGAGTTCGGATAGCGCAAGCGCGATCACTGACGGCGCGGGGAGAAATTCATAAGCCACGGTGCCGCTGCGAACGGCCGCTTCCCAAAGTAGCAGAAGAAACAGAACGCCCCCCATCCCGCGCAGGAGGGCTACGTTCCTCACGCGTGTCCTCCAATCGCATCGTAAATGCTTCGACGCAGGGCAAGAAATTCCGGCGCTTCTCTTGTGATGATTTGATTGCGCGGCTTCGGAAGCGTGACGCCGAAGGTCGCTTCGATCGTGCCCGGCGCTCCGCACAAGACAGCGACGCGATCACCAAGATATACCGCCTCTTCGATGTCATGGGTGATGAACACGATGCTCGCGCCGGTTTCATCGCGCAGGCGTAGCAGTTCGTCCTGCAGCGATGCCTTCGTCATGGCATCGAGAGCGGCAAAGGGTTCATCCATCAGCAGCACAGATGGGTTCAAAGCAAGCGCCCGCGCTATCTGGACCCGCTGCTGCATTCCGCCGGAAAGCCGCCACGGATAGTCGCCGGCATTCCCGTCCAGGCCGACGAGCCGCAAGGCGTGCATCACACGGCTATCACGGTTCGCCCCCTTCGCCATCCGTTCGACGCCGAGTGCCACATTCCGTGCAACTGTTCTCCACTGCAACAGCGCGTTGGAATAATCCTGGAAGACAATTGCGACGCTTTCGGCCGGTCCCTCGATCGATGCGTCGCGGAATTTGGCGATACCACTTGTCGGCCTGACCAAGCCCGCCAATATCTACAGGAGCGACGTCTTGCCGGTTCCCGACGCCCCGCAGAACGTGAGTATTTCCCCCTCCGAAACGGTGAAGCTCACATCGCGCAGAACCTGACGCATGCCGTTCGGAATTTGATACGACAACGAGACGTCGCGAAGCTCGAAAATCGGCATCCGTTCGTCGCTATTGCGCCGTGGCCAGAAGCTTCGATGCGTCCATCGGCTTTTGAACCTGGTTCAGTTGCCGCAGAACCCTGATCCAGACATCGAGTTCGCTCGCCTGCAAATTGGTTTCAAAGCGCGGGAGCGATATGCTTTCGATCACGGGGGCGGGAAGCTTGGTGTATTTCGCCAGGATATGCCGAGCCTCTTCCGGACTTTTTGAGATAAAGGCGGCTGCTTGGCGCAAGGCCGCCGTCCACCCGGCAACAGCCGGTTTGTTCGCCTCGGCCCAGCTTCGGTCGGAAATCCAAACAGTCGCCAGAGCCGGATTCGCGACCGGAAGGAGTTCGTTTCCAAGGGACGGATTGCCTGCGTTGATCATGCGATCGGCGAAAGGCTGCGCCGCCGTGGCAGCATCGATGCGGCCGGCGGCCATTTGATCCGCCATGTTCGGAAACGGAACTTCGACGAACCGCACCGAATTGATATCCGCGCCTTCTTTCGTCATCCAATACCGCAGGGCGACATGCAGGATCGCGCCGATGGACGGGGTAGCGACGATCTTCCCAGGGAGATCTTTGACGCTTTTGATGCCGGAACCCTTCCGAACGACGAAGGCGTTCGTCGCGTGATCCTTGTCCTCCAGATGACCGCCCGCGATGGCAACCACGTTCAGACCACCAGCAGCGGCCTTGATCAGATCGACCGCTGTGGCGGTGCCCACATCGAATTGCTTGCCGAGAGCGCTCGGGATCAGGGAAACGTTCTGGACCGGGGTCAACGACACGTTGAGATGCTGCGCATCGAAAAAGCCTTTGTCCAGTGCAACCCAGGCGGCGAGCGCCGGAGTAGCCGGCACATAGGCAACACGCAGGGCAATCTTGTCTTGCGCCAGCGCCGTTTGCACGTGCATGACGGCAACGAGCAGCGCCGCGATCGCCAGCTTCGTTGCCTGCGTCGTCGAAGGTCGCTTCAACACATGATCCTCCCGATTGTTTATATTCGATGACGAATACGGTCGTGCGCCACGGCGGCCATCAACTCATTTCCATTCGACGGCATAGGCGAAGGTATAGCGGTTCATGACGTCGGATATCAGCGCCGCTTTCTCGCGTTGTTCCGCGACTGCGACGCCGTATACCGCAATGGCGACGACCTGCCCACGGGTCGGATCCAGCCGTACCGCAATCTCGAGCTGTCCACTCTCGCACGCAATGCCGGTCGCTTCCGAAAGCGCCGATCGGAAGGCACGTTCCGCGGCATCGCGGCGCAGCGCCGCTTTAATCGGCTTGCCGACATCGGTCAGCGGAAGCGTGTCCACGACAAAAATCTCCTTTGGGATCGCCGCTCTCTCGGCGATGCGCCCTTTCACCGCGGCAATAAGATCGGCGGCGGTCGCCCGAGCGCCCGGGACGAGCTGGACGTAGGCGACGGGGATTTCTCCCGCATTGCTGTCCGGCTTGCCGACGGCGGCGGCATGGAGTACGGCCGGCAGCTCGAGCAGCGGCTCCTCGATGAGTGCCGGATCGATATTGTGTCCGCCGCGGATGATGACGTCTTTGGCGCGGCCGGTCACGAACACATAGCCGTCCTCATCGACGCGACCGAGATCGCCGGTGATCAACCAGCCGTCTTCCGTCCGCGCCCCGGCGTCATGCATGGGATTGACGTACCCGGACGCGAGCCCCGGCCCTTTGATCTGCAGCATGCCGATCTCTTGGGAATTGCAGAGACGAATTCCTTCGCTTCGCTCATTCATCGACACCGCTCGAATCTGGGTATAGGGAACACGGATCCCCGAACTGCCCTTTTTGCGAATGCCGTCACGCGGATCGAGCGCGATACTGGCCGTGTTCTCTGTCATCCCATAGGAATTGAGCACGCGCACCCCCGAAACGCGCTCGAATTCATCGTGGACGGAGACCGGCATGGCCGTCGAGCCGGTGACGAAGTACGGCTTGAGCGAGACGAGATCGATTTGCTTCGGTGCCGACTTCGCGAGAACGGCAAGCGTCGTCGGCACGCCGCTGAGGCGCGTTACTCGATATTTCTCGACGAATCGCCAGTAATTGCCGATGTACCGTTTGTCGCGCGCGCCCATGACGCTGGGAATGAGAATGCTCGCACCGCTCGCGAGGGGAGGCAGACACCGACCAACCAATCCGCCGACATGGAACATCGGCGTATCGTGCAGAACGACCTCGCCAATTTCTAGTCTCATAGCGAGCTGAAGCGTCCAATGCCGATAAGACATGTTCCGGTGCGACAGCTTTACGATCTTCGGCAAACCCGTCGTGCCGCCGGAATGGACGTAGGCTCCGATATCGTCGCCGACCGGTAGTTCTTGGAAACCGAGACCGTCATCCTCCGACGCAATCTGAACGTCGAGATCGTTTTCTTGAAGCACGGTGCCACCGGGCCCCGCGACCGACCAGAGTTTTGTGGCCACCGGCAAGTCGCCGGCAATCGACATAACAAACTCCCAAATGGTGAAGCCGGGCGTTGGCCCAAGCGCTATGACCGCTTTCGCGTTCGCCTCCTTGAGCAATCGAATGAGGTGCCAAGGTTCGAGCATCCAATTCACCGGAAACACGATGCCGGTGGCCATGGCGCCGATGATTGCCCAATAGATCGAGGGCACCGCCGGTAGCAGGACAGCAACGACATCGCCCCGTCCAATGCCGTGAGCACGCAAAAGCGCGGCGGTTCGGTTGATATTCTGTCTCAACGCGCGAAACGAAACGCACTCGGCGGGGCGGTCGACGTCGCCGTCCGGAACGTAGATGATGGCAGCATCGTCGGGTGCCCGCGTCGCGAGGGCGAGCGCTATCCGCCTCGAGAAGCCGTCGATCGCTATGCGCGCCTCGAACGGCACGCGCTCGATCTCTTCGACATCGGCAATCGATTTCAAGGGAAGGCCGAGCAAGGCCGCATCAGCGGTCTGCGCTATCACGGACGGTTGTTTCGGCGACCCGACGGACTTGGATGGGCCTATCACACCACCACCTTGACGCGATTGAAAAGAGTGTAGGGATGCTGACCGCTATTGGAATTGCGAGTTGCTGCATATAGAGTATCTGCGATATGGATAGTGCCGGCATCGACCTTCTTGCGCTTCGCAGTTTCTGCCTGCTCATGGACGAGCGAAGCGTCTCGCGTGCGGCGGCCGAACTCTATGTCAAGCAGCCAACGATGAGCCGCGTTCTCGGCAATTTGCGACGCTATTTCGACGATCCGCTGCTGGTTTGGGCCGGCGGCCACATGGTCCCGACGCCGCGCGCGTTGGCGCTGGAGACCGAAATCCGGCAGGTGCTCGCGACGATGGAGCGGCTCTCGTCATCTCCCATTGGCCCGTTCGATCCGGTTTCGAGCGAGACGACGGTGAGGCTGGTTGCGACAGGCTATCTCGAAAACATGTTTCTTACGAAAGTGATGTGCGAAGTCGCAACCCGGGCGCCCAAAATGCAGATTGAGGTCCGACCGCCAGACCACTTCCGCGATTTGGGTGCACTGGAAAATGGGGACATCGACTTTCTGGTGGGCTGGAACATGAAGGCCGCTCCGATCCTGCGGTCCCGCCTGCTCTTTACCGACAAACTGGTCTGTATTGCCCGCATCGACCATCCCGAGCTTCGCAATAACGATCTGACCTACCAGAAGTATGTCAGCATTCCCCACGTTCAATATGATATTCCCGGCAAAACGACGACCGAGCAGCTCCTGGACGAGCGGCTTTCGCGCGACGGCTATCGCCAGAACGTAAAATTTCGTGTGCAGAACTTCGTCACCGTTGCCGAGGTGGTGGCGAATTCCAACGTACTCTCGACGCTATCCCAGCGTTTCGCGCTGCATTTTCTCAAGCATTATCCATTGAAAATTCTAGAACTACCGATACGGCTGCCGCCGATGCGAAACTCGGCGTTTTGGCACGAGCGCATGCAGTCTGACCCTCGCAGCCGTTGGTTTCGCAGGCTCCTCGTGGAGATTGCAAAGAGGATGTGACGGGAAGGCGAGGTGGCGTTCGGACGGGCGCGGCATGACCTGCGGAATCGGAGGCTTGACGGCTCGGCGTCGGGAATTCACCGTGCATCCGCCATGGCCACTGTCGCCCAACCGCTACCCGAGCCTCTGCCGCCGCTGATCCGCTGGAAATTCGCTTGGATCTTCGTGGCCGGCGTTGCGCTCGTGATCTTCACCGTCAATGACGAGAAGTTCCTGCCGCCCCTGGCCGCGTTGTGGCTCCTCAATTGGGTGCACGTGTTCTTCGGCTTGTCCTGGACAGGCATCGATCTGTTCATGGGGTTCCTGCTCGGTCCGATCTTGAGGGGGCTCGACCCGAGGCTTCGGCGCACCGTCAGCCAGGAGCTTTCGGCGCGGTTCTTCTGGATCTTCCCGATGCTATCGACGGTGACGCCGATCGCCGGGTGGGAGCTTGCCCGCCGGCTCGGCTACCTCGATGTGCCCTACCCCGGCTATTACTGGGTCGAGGCGGCTCTCGCGCTCGTCATCGTGATGGCGTTCTTCGGCATATGCTTCCTGGCGCCGGTCAACCTTTGGGTGCTGTGGGAACTGCGCAAACCCGAGCCCAACATGGCGCTGGTGCAGAAGCTGATGCGTATCTATCTCGCCGTGACGGCGCTCGAGGCCGTGCTCCAACTTTTGACGATCGTGGTCATGACCCGGTTCCGGCTGGGGATCTAGATCAGCGGGCCAGATTCTCCATAAGGGTCCTGCCCTCATAGGCGGTCCGGAACCGCCCGCGACGTTGCAACTCGGGAATTAATAAATCCACGATGTTCATGAGATCACGTGGCGTCGATTGCGGGTGAGAGATCATGAATCCGCCCCGGCAATCGGTCGCTTCGAATTCCTCTTCCAAATAGTCGGCCAACTGAGCGGCCGTGCCGACAATGGCTCGATCGTAGCCCGTTGCGGCGCGAAGACCCTCTTGGAAGAAATCGTCCCGCGTGATTTCCGCGCCTTCGCCCAGTTCCGAGGCAAGCTTCGACACGATGCTGACGGGTGAGGCCTGTGTTGCGGCAATCTCTTTGGCTAATGCGGCGGGAGAAAAGCGGGCGGGAAGCTGCGAGAAATCATAACCGATGTTATGCGAGAGATAGGCGCCGATCGCCTCATCGGGGATCGTCCGGAGCAGATTGTCGCGACCAGCCTGTGCTTCCGGCTCGGTCTCGCCAACGATCAGCAACGTGCTGAACAAAATTCCGACTTTCGACGGGTCTCGGCCCTTGCTGATCAGGGCCGCGTCAAGCGCCTGCCGGTGTTTGATCTTCTGCGGTCGTGCCGTTGCCAACGCGAATACATGATCCGCGAAATGAGCCGAGGCTTGGATGCCGCGCGGCGAACCGCCAGCCTGAATAAGCACCGGGCGCCCCTGCGGCGAGGGGACGGTGTTTAGCGGGCCACGCACCCGGAAATGCGGCCCAACATGATTGATCGGGTGCACCTTATCGGGATCGGCAACCACTCCCGACTTCGCGATCCCAGACGAAGGCATCGGGCTCGACGCTGCTCCAAAGCGCCTTGCAGACGTCGACGAATTCTTCCATGCGCTCGTAGCGCAGGTCGTGCTCCATCAGTTCGTCGAAGCCGAAATTCGCCGCATCCGACCGGCGCGTCGAGGTGATGACATTGAAGGCGATCCGTCCGTTCGTCAGAATATCGAGCGAATTCAAGAGCCGTGCCACGTAGAACGGATGCATGAAGGTCGATGCATAGGTAAGCCCGAATCCGACGTGTTGGGTCACGCGAGACATTGCCGCGATATACGGACTCATGTCCTGGCGCGGCCACTGTATCCCCCACCGGACCGCGACCTCTTCCGTCCCCTGCCACGTGGCGGGGATGCCCGTGCCATCGCCGAAGAATAACATATCGATGCAGCCGCGCTCCGCGATGCGCGCGATGTCTTCGAACATGGTGACATCGGGGTAGGTCCGGTGAACCCATGAGCCCGGCGTTCGCCAGCGTCCGTCCAAGTGCGTGTAGGACAGATCGCATGCGAGATGCATTTTGGTCTTCATGCGGCCGGACCGTCGCGGATCAGGAGCTGCCGCGCTCGGCATAGCGCTCGAACGGCACGCGCGCTTCGTCTTCGAGTAACGGCCCGACGATCTCGATCGGCGAAGAGGCGAGCCGCAATATGTCGTGGCAGCCGAGATTCGGCCTGATGACGCCGGGCCGGGCGGGCAGGTGATAGGGGCGGTTCACCGCAAAGCGGATGCCGAACACCACGCGCCGCAGCCCGTATTGCAGCATCGTGCCCGAGCACATGACGCAAGGCTCGCCGCTCGCATACATGGTGGCGCGGGCGATGTCGTCGGCGGATGCGCGCTTCGAGGCGATGCGCAGCGCGTTCATCTCCGCATGCGCGGTGAGGTCGCGGTCGCTGAGCATGGCATTTTCGGCCTCGGCCAGAACCTCGCCGCCGGCGGCAACCAGCACCGCTCCGAACGGCTGGTTGCCGTGGCGGCGCGCCTCTTCCGACAGCGCGATCGCCCGGCGCAGGTGCTCCAGATTTTGCGCGCTCGGAAATGCCATGCTCACTTCACGCGGCGGGCGGCTTCGTCGAGGAGGCTGTTGTCGACCGCCATGTGAACGTTGATCGGCGTCTTGAGGTAGCCATATTTCAGCGCCATGTCCGCTTCGAACTGCAATTCGTCGAGATAGACTTTGCCGTCATCCGGCAGCGTCGCCGGCGCGTCGAGAGCGCGGACGGCGTCGTTCTTGGTGGCGGCCGCCCACTCATCGATCGCCTTCTTCGGATCGGCATGGACGGCCTTGATCGCTTCGAGATAGCCCACGGCGAAGCGCACCGCCGTCTCGTGCTGATGCTCCACGAACTCGGTTCCGACCACGAGCAGCAGCCCGTTCGTGTTGGTGTTGCCGATGGCCGCCCTCGTCACGTCCTCGTAAGTGAAGAGCGCCTTGATCTGGCCCGGATACTGCTTCTGCGCCATCATCTGCTGCACCGCGTCGAGCGCACCGATGGCGGTTTGCTTGTTGACGATCGATCCCAGGGTCAGCTGAAACGGAACGAACAGGATTTTCATGTCGGTCTTGGGATCGAGCCCGGCTTTCGTTACCCAGTAGCGCAGGAACAGGTCGCTGTTGCCGCCCAGGGCGCCGATAGCGGCGGACTTGCCGCGGAGATCGGCGACGGTCTTGATACCGGAATCGGTGCGCACGACGTAGGCGATGGGCGGCGTTTCGCCGCCTTGCGTCACGCCCACCGCCTTCACCTTGACGCCGCGCTGGACCGCGGCGAAGAGGATGCCGGCCGGGCTCACGCCCGCATCAAGGCCGCCGGACGCGATGGCGGTAACAATGTCCGCGGGGTTGTCGAACGATTTTTCGGCGATACTGACGCCGGCCGCTTTGAAATATCCCTGCGTCACGCCGATCAGCAGCGCAGGGTTTACCCAGGCCCGGTTGAAGCCGAGGCGCACCTGCCCGTTGTCCTGGGCGACGGAGGGATGCGCGGTGACGCAGCACGCCAGCAGCAGAACGGCGAGTTTGCGCATAGAGTCCCCCTGGGTCGAAATTCTTCCAAGCCCGTTAATTCGGCTCCATCGGCTTACAGCTTCTTCGGCGCCGCTGCTTCGTTCGACGGATGCGACAGATCGTGCGCTGCCTCGTCGAGCAGGCTGTCATCGATAGCGGCGTTCACATCGGCGGGGCTCTTGAGATAGCCGAACTGGAGGGCGAGCTTCGCCTCGAACTGGAACGCGTCGCGATAGACCTTGCCGTCGCTCGGCAGCGTAACCGGCTTCTTCAATTCGCGGATCGCGTTGTTGTCGCTCGCTTCGGCCCATTCGACGATGGCCTTCTTGGGATCGGCCTCGATCGCCCGGATGGCCTGGAGATAGGCTTCGAGGAAATGGACCGCGGTCGGCCGGTCGCGTTTGACGAACGCGTCGCCGAACACCAGCAGCAGCGCGTTGGTGTGATCGTTGCCGATGGCGTCCCTGGTCACGTCGACATAGGTGAAGAGGGTCTTGAGCTGGCCCGGATAATGCTCGTCCGCCGTCACGCCCAGGACCGAGTTGACGAGCCCGATCGCAATCTGGTTGTTGATGAGCGCCGGAAGGGTGAGTTGGAACGGCACGAATGTGAGCTTGAGGTCGGTCGCGGGATTGATGCCGCTCTTGGTGAGCCAGTAGCGGAGATAGAGGTCGCCGGTGCCGCCGAATCCGGCGATGCCGGCGGTCTTGCCGCGCAGGTCATTGACGGTTGTGATGCCCGAATCCCTGCGCACCATGTAGGCGACCGGCGGGTTATGGCTGCCCTGCGCCAGCGCCACGGCCTTCACGCGGACCCCCCGCGAGCGCGCCGTCAGCAGGACGCCGGTCGGGCAGACGCCGGCATCGAGATCGCCCGTCGCGATCGCCGAGACGATGTCGGCGGGGTTATTGAAGTTCTTCTCGGTGACGGTGACGCCCTGGCGTTTGAAATAGCCCTGGGTGATGCCGATAAGGAGTGCCGGATTGCCCCAGGCCCGGTTATGGCCGAGCCGCACCTCGCCCTGTTGTTGCGCGGCGGCGGGCAGGGCGCCCGACAGGATGGCGAAAGCCGCGAGCAGCACGGCGATGACCGCCATGTCGTGGAGCCTACGTCCCAGCATTCTCTATTCCCCCTTCCGCCCTCGTGACGCGTGGCCGTCACCCTGTCCGACGGGCGGATCGTCACTCCGCCTCTAATTCCCAGTCCGCGAAGGGCCGTCGGACGCTGCTCGCATTGTTCGCTGCGAGCGGCGCCTCGGTTCCCTGAGCGCGCGCCAAAGCCTTGTCCAAGCGGCGGCGCAGATGACTGACGCCGACATCGCTGAGCGAGAGGTGCTCGTGGCGCCGCGCTTCCGCGATCGGACCGAGCGCCTCCAGGATGACCTTGTCCTGCTGTTTGATGATGTCCTGGGCGCGGCGCAGCTTGGTCTGCCACAGAATGCGGAACCACAGCCGCTTCAGCCCGCGCACGCGGCGTGCCTGGATGTAGCAGAGGAACGTGCTGTTCTCGTCGATCGGCGTCGGGATCATCACGACACGCAGCAGGCCGCGCGGCGTGCCGTCGGCGAGATCAATGCGGAACACGGCCGGCAGGAGAAACTCGACCGGTGCCTCCTCGCCGACCTCGCCATTGACGAGGACGCCGCGCTTGGACAGCCAGAATCCCTCCTCGAAGTCGTTGGTGACCTCGAACCGCTGCAGCGCCGCGCGCCGGCGCTGCGTGAAGACACCGACATGGACGAACAGCGCGTGCAGCGGGTCGAAGATGTTGTCGAGGATGTTCATCCAGTTGGTATTCCAGACATACTCCTGGCAATAGACGGCCCAGCGCTCGTCCTCGAGCTCGTACGGCACGATGGTGAGCGGTGTCACGCGCGCGCTGTCGCCATAGAACGCCCAGATGTAGCCGGCGCGGTCCTCCGCCGGATAAGTCTTGAGGTGTGCCTCGCAGCGCAGCCGGGCGCCCTTGTCCGCGAACGCCTCGCTCATCGACACGTCGACGCAGGTTCCCTCGCCGTCGAACGTCCAGCCGTGATAGGCGCACGACAGCCGGTCGCCGTTGATTTTTCCCTGTGAAAGCGATGCGCCACGATGCGGACAGCGGTCTTGAAAAACGCGCGGGCGCCCGGCGTTGTCGCGCCACACGGCCAGGTCCTCGCCGAAGCGGCGGATGCGGACGGGCCGGTCGCCGAGCTCGGACGAGCGCAAGATGGGATACCAGTGGGCCGGCAAGCCGCGCGCCAGGGCCGCGACGGTGTTGTTCCGCCCGGCCGAAACCGGCGCCAGTTCGTCGTTAGTCGCTAAGACCACGCTACCCGACATCCCGCGCCTCCACGTGCAAAAACCGTAACAAAGCGCTTCAATGACCGCATCGGCTCATCGGCTGACGAACCGCGATACCCTATCAATCGGTCCGCAAAACTGTCAACGAACGCTCCCTCGCGCTCACTCGTCGAGCGCCACGATGGCGATGACGGGGCCGCCGCCCTGCGGACCCTGATGCATGGCATCGACCGACACGAACACCGCCGGATCGCCCAGCGCCGCGGCGGCGACCCCGCCCACGGCCGCCTTGGCCTGGCGGTGATGATGCACGTCGGAATTGTCGAGCATGATCTGCCGCCGGCCGCGCAGTTTGCCGCGCCGGTCGGCCTCGCACTTGATGAAGCAATTGACGACCCGGCCATCGAGGTCGGACGCCTGCGGCCGGTCCGGCAGATCGAGGCCGGCGTTGCGGATCGCATCGTAGATGCCGGCGCTGTCGAGCGCGTCCCGCATGACGCTGTGGCCGATGCGGTAGCGTCCGCCGGCGCCGGCCTTGTTGCCGACGACGCAAATTTGCGCGCGTGTCAGCTCGACGCCCGAGGAGCACGACGCGACGGAGGAATAGAGCTCCAGGTCCTTGCAGATCTGGTCGGCGCGCGGCATGGCGATCTCGCCCAGCGCAAAGGCGATGCCGAGCGCCGCGGTGCCGTTCGACACGCCCATCGACTCATGCACCTCGCAGGCGACGTCGAAGCCCCGGCGCAGCGCGTCCTCGACCCAGTCGATCGTGAGCAGCGGGGTCTTCGTCTGGACATAATGCACGTCCGCCGGGTTCTCGATCCCGGCGTCGCGCATCGCCGCCTTGACCGCCGCGGCCACGATCTCGACCATGCGCGGCCGGCCGATATCCTCGGGCTTCAGCTCCTCGCTGAGCGCGGTGCCGACGACGAGGCGCGAGCGGGACGCGGGTCCCGTGCGACCGTTCTTGGCGAACACCGTCGCATGCGGCGTCAGTACGCCGTCGCAGCCGCCGGACCACACCATCGGAATTTGCGCGACCTCGGACGCGCTCCGCCTGCCGCGCTGCTCCAGCGCCTGGCGGAACGCCCGGTCGGCGAGAAGCCGCGTGAAATCGTTGACGCCGCCGTTGCCTTCGGTCTTGCCGATCACGGCGACGACCTCGTCGGCCGTGAACTGGCCACCCTCGATGCAGGCGACGAGGCCCGACGCGTCCTGCACGTGCGCCAGCTCGACTTTCGCGACCTCGAATGCCACGCGTCTCTCCCGTCATTTCTCAGGCTACGGAGAAGTTGTGATACAGTAATCTCCGGTCGTGGCTGCTGGTATTATTATTTCACGAAAATTCGATTCGCGCTTTGCGAATGGCCGATCGGTGCCGGCATCGGTAGATTACGCGCTGGCGCGTGCGGGGAGGGACATGCGTTTCGACTTTACCGACCTCAACCTCTTAATTGCCGTGGCCGAGGCCGGCAACCTGACATTGGCAGCCAACCGCGTGCACATCGCTCCAGCCGCCGCGAGCTCGCGCATCAAGCACCTCGAGATCGCGCTTGGCGCCCAGCTCTTCTACCGCGAAAGCACGGGCCTCAGGCTCACGCCCGCCGGGGGGGCGGCGTTGCCGTATGCGCGTCGGCTGCTCGCCCAGGCGACGCGGATGCGCGACGACATGGCGCAATACGGTAACGGCGTCAAAGGCAACGTGCGCATCCACTCGATTTCGATCGCCGCCACCGAGTATCTGCCGGCGGCGCTAAGCGCCTTTCTTGCCCGCAATCCGAACGTCAATGTCGAGCTCGAGGAGCACATCACCGACGAGATTCTTCGCGCGGTGCGTGAGCAGGCGGCCGATATCGGGATTTTCGCCGGCGACATGGCGACGCACGAGTTGCAGGTCTTTCCTTACGTGACCGACCGGATGGTGGTGATTACGCCACCCGGCCACCCGCTGAGCCGACGCCGGAAGATCGATTTCGAGCGAGCGGTGAGCTTCGAGTTCGTCGGCGTCAACGAAAGCAACACGCTTCACCTGTTCCTGGCGCGCATGAGCAACGAGATCGGCAAGTCCTTCCGGTCGCGTGCGCTCGTGCGCAGCCTCTACGAGGTAAGCCGGATGGTCGAGGCTGGTGTGGGCATCAGCATCATCGAGGAATTGGCCGCGCGCCGCTTCGCCAAGGGGATGCGCATCTGCATCGTCCCGCTGTCCGATCCGTGGTCGACGCGGGTGCTGAAAATCTGCGTCCGTGACCTGGCCACGCTGCCGAGCTTCGCCCAGGACCTCGTCGACCAGCTCCGTGCAACGCCCGTCAAGCCGGCCCGAAAGGGCAAGGCATGAGCGGGCGCGCCGGCGCACTCAACCTGCTCGGCGCAACGGCGCTGGTGCGGCTCATCCGCGCCGGAGAGGTCAGTCCGGTCGAGGTTCTGCGCGACCACCTGGCGGCGATTGAGCGCTTCAATCCCGCGGTGAACGCCGTCTGCACGCTGGCGAGGGAGCAAGCGGTCGCGGCGGCGAAGGCGGCGGAGGAGGCGGTTTCGCGGAAGGGCGCGGCGGGACTGCTCTGCGGCGTTCCCATCGGCATCAAGGACGTGACGCTGACCGCGGGTATCCGCACGACGTTCGGGTCTCCGCTCTTCGCCGAGCATGTTCCGGATGTCGACGCCGCGGTCGTCACCCGTCTCAAGGCTGCGGGCGCGGTGATCCTCGGCAAGACCAACACGCCCGAATTCGCGACCGGCGCCAACACGGTGAACCGGGTGTTCGGCGCGACGCGCAACCCATGGAACCTTGCCCTGAGCGCCGGTGGCTCGACCGGCGGCGGCGCCGCGGCGCTGGCCTGCGGCATGATCGCGCTCGCCGAAGGCACCGACTTCGGCGGCTCGCTGCGCGTGCCGGCGGCATTCTGCGGCCTCGTCGGGCTCAGGCCGACGGCCGGTCTGGTGCCGAGCCATCCGGTGCCGCTGCCCTGGGATGCGGGGCGCGTGCATGGGCCGATGGCGCGCCGGGCCGAGGATGCGGCGCTCATGCTTGACGCGATGGTCGGACTGAGCGACCTGTCGCCGCTTTCGGTCGCGCCACCGTGGCATGACATTGCCGGCACGGTGGCCGCCGCGTCGGATGCGAAGGGCCTGCGCGTCGCCTATTGTCCCGACATCGCCGGCGTTGGCATCGATGCCGAAATCGAAGGCGTCTGCCGTGCGGCCGCGCGCGATCTCGTTGCAGCCGGCGCCGAGGTGGAGGAGATTGCATTCGACCTCTCCGATGGTCGCGACGCCTATGTCACGCTGCGCGGCGAATGGATGGTCGAGCAGTATTACCAGCGCCTCGGCAACATCGAGGCGTACGACAAAAACATGGTGGCGAATGTGAAGGCCGGCCTTGCGCTCACCATCCGCGATCTCGGCCGGGCCGAGAGCAAGAAGGCCGAGCATTGGCACCGCTGGCGCCGCCTGTTCGAGCGTTTCGATCTGCTGCTGACACCGACTGTCCCGGTTCCGCCCTTCTCGGTCGAGGAGAACGCGCCCGCCGCCATCGCCGGGCGGGCGATGAAGACCTACATCGACTGGATCGCGCCGACCTTCCTCGTCACGCTCGCCAGCCTGCCGGCCTGCTCGGTGCCGTGCGGGTGGACGCGCGAGGGCCTGCCTATCGGTCTGCAGATCGTCGGTCGCCGGTTTGCCGAGCCGCAGATCCTTTCGCTGGCAAAACTGGTTCAGGACATGCACCCCCTTGGCTGGCCGCCGCTCGTTGAACGACATGCGTGATCCGCTGGGCGCCTTCTGCACGCACACCACGGCGCGGCTCGAGGGAGCGGCGAGCGGGCCCTTGGCCGGGCTGAGCTTTGCCGCCAAAGATCTCTTCGACATTGCCGGCCACGCGACCGGCGCCGGGAACCCGGACTGGCTCGCGGGGCATGGCCCGGCCGCGCGCACCGCCAGCGCGGTAATCCGTCTCGTCGATGCCGGGGCGACCATGATCGGCAAGACGCACACGGACGAGCTGTCGCGCGGGATTTTCGGCGAGAACGCACATTACGGGACGCCGCTCAATCCGAACGCGCCGGGCCGCGTCCCCGGCGGCTCGTCGAGCGGCTCGGCCGCCGCCGTCGCGGGCGGGCTCGTCGATTTCGCCATCGGCACCGACACCGGCGGCTCGGTTCGCGTGCCGGCGAGCTTTTGCGGCATTTACGGCATTCGCCCCAGTCACGGGCGCGTGCCCATCGACGGGGTGGTCGGGCAGGCGCCGAGCTTCGACACGGTCGGCTGGTTCGCGCGCGAGCCTGCGCTGCTCGCCATGATCGGCAAGGTCCTGCTGAACGGTGCGGCGACCGCGCTGCCGACGCCGCGCCGCCTCGTCGTCGCCGAGGACGCATTCGCGCTGGCCGAGCCGGAGACGCGTGCCGCGCTGCAGCCGGCTGTCGCGCGCCTGGCGGCGCTCGTGGGCCGCACGGAAAGCCGCGCGCTGTCGCCGGCGCCGCTCGAGGATTGGCTGCGCCACCAGTCCGCGCTGCAAGGCCGTGAGGCGTGGCAGACGTTCGGCGACTGGATCGACGCGACCAATCCGCGATTCGCCTTCGAGGTCGCCGACAACATCCTGCGCGGCACGCGGGCGGATGAGGCCGCTCTGGCGGCGGCCGCCGCGTTTCGCAAGGCGCAGTGCGCCGAGCTCTTTGCCTGGCTCGATGGCGAGACGGTCGTCTGCCTGCCAGCGGCGCCGTTCCCCGCGCCGCTCGCCGGGCAAAGGCGCTCGCTGATGTGGCAGCGGCGCGTGCCGATCATCACCCTCACCTCGATCGCCGGCATGCTTGGGGCGCCGCAGATCAGCTTGCCGCTTGGCCGGGTCGACGGGCTGCCGGTTGGTCTCTCGCTCCTGGCGCGGCCGGGCGGCGACGAGCTTCTTTTGGCGCTTGCCTGCAGCGAACGCCGTACCTCGGAGCGGGATGAAGCGCCATGAAAGTGATCGTCGCCGGCGCGGCCGGACTGGTCGGCCGGTACACGGCCATCGAGCTGAGCGCCAACGGCCACGACGTGACCGGCATCGACAAGGCGCCGGCGCCGGCGGGCGGCCCGCCTGTGCGCGAGGTCGATCTCGGCGATGCCAAAAGCCTGGAGCACGTTTTCGCCGGCGCCGACGCCGTCATTCACGTGGCGCGCATCCGGTTTCCCTATACGTCGGCCGGCTATGACGCGGCGCGCCGCGTGTGGCTCAAGCCGGATCCCATTGGCGACGCCAAGCGCTTCAACGACAATGTCGCGATGACGATGAACGTACTCGCGGCGGCATTGGCCACGGGCGTGAAGCGACTGGTCATGGGGTCGAGCCTCGCGGTCTATGGGCTTTATTACCCCTCGCGGCCGGCGGCGCCCGAATACGTTCCGATCGACGAAGCCCATCCGCGGCGGCCGGACGATCCGTACGGCTTGACCAAGCTTGTCGGCGAGGAGATGGCGGCGGGCTTCGCGCGCAAAGGCGCGATGCAGATCGCGAGCCTGCGCTTCCCCGGCGTCGCCAGCGAGGATCACGGGCTGTTCCTGACGCAGCAGACCACCGAGAAGCGCGGCACCGGCGGGCTGTGGAGCTATCTCGACGTCCGCGACGCCGCGATTGCCTGCCGGCGGGCGGCCGAGGCCAAGCTCGACGGCCACGAAACCTTCAATATCTGTGCGCCCGTGACCGTCCTGGCGGCGGATACGCGCGACCTTCTGCGCCAGCATCTGCCAGAGGTGACGGACATCAGAACATCCGCCGATGGCAACTGGGCCGGCTACGACACGCGCAAGGCCGAAGCGAGGCTGGGATTCCGCGCGCGCCACCTGTTCGGCGGCCGCGTGTGAGCCATCGATTTGCCATCGCAGCAGCGGGCCGAGGCCGATGATCGCGGTGCTGAAGCGCGTCTCCGGTGTCCTGCGGCGCTTCTACTCGATGATCATCTTGCTGGTGGTGTGGCAGCTCGTCGCCATGCTCATCGCCGACCCGTTGTTCCTGCCGCGCCTGTCGACGGTTCTCCAGACGATCTGGACGAACGCGGTGAGCGGCCAGCTCGAAACGGACGTCGCGGCCAGCTTGTTCCGCTGCCTGACCGGGTTCGCCTTGGCGCTCGTCTTTGGCACCGCCTTGGGCATTCTGATGGGCTGGTCGCCAAAGTGGGACAATTTCTGGAACTTCTTCATCTCCTTCACGAACCCGATACCGAAGCTCGGCCTGATCCCGCTTTTCATCCTGTGGCTCGGCATCGGCGAGTTGTCGAAGATCGCCGTCATTTTCTCCGCAGCCGTGTTTTCGGTGCTCATCAACACCTATAACGGCGTCAAGGGCGTCAACAAGCTGTGGCTGTGGCGGGCGGCCACGGCCGGCGCGAACCATGCCGAGATCCTGCGCAAAGTTATATTGCCGGCGGCGCTGCCGCACATCCTCTCAGGCGCGAGGCTCGCGATGGCGGTCGCGTGGATTGTGCTGCTTGGCGCCGAAATGGTCGCGGCGCAGGTCGGCCTCGGCTACCGGATTCTCTATGGCGCGCAGACGTTCGACACGTCGCTCGTGTTCGCCGGGCTGCTCGTCATCGCAACGTTCGGCTTCATATTCGACCGCTTGATTCTTCTCGCGTCGAGGAAGCTTTGCCGTTGGTACTTCCGCGCCGACGACGAGCCCCAGGCGGCGCAGTAGTCGCGCTGTCGGGAGTGGAGGATGTCGCGCACCATCTACATAATATGCACCGCGGCGCAGTGGCGCGAGGCCGAACGAGCGGGTATATTTCTCGGTGCCCCGATCGATCGCCAGGACGGATACATACATTTTTCCACGGCGGATCAGGTGGCGGAGACGGCAGCCAAGCATTTCCCGGGCGCACACGATCTCGTTCTCGTCGCTGTCGATGCCCCGTCGCTGGGACCGATGCTGAAATGGGAGACATCGCGCGGCGGTGCGTTGTTTCCGCATCTCTTCGCAAGCATGTCGCCCAGCTCCGTGTTATGGGTGAAAGCGCTGCCGCTTGATCAGAGCGGGCGGCATGTCTTCCCGGATTTGAGCGACGGCGGCGAGCAGACGTGACGCCTTGCATAGCGAAGACAGTTTGGAGATACCATGGCTTCCACGATCACCGGCATATCCTCGATGGCAACACGCCAGGTCTTGGCCGAACTCCTCGCCCAATATCGAGTGGCGACAGGCTGGACGGTCTCGATCGAGTCGACAGGGGGCGTCGATGCGGCCAAGCGCGTGCGGACCGGTGAGGTCTTCGATCTCGTCATCCTCGCCGACGACGTGATTGAGAAGCTGGAGACCGAGGGGCATCTCGTCGCGGGAAGCCGCGTCCCCTTCGTTCGCTCACCAATGGCTATAGCAGTACGCGCCGGTGAGAAGCGGCCGGATATCGCCAGCGAGGCGGCGATCCGTGCCGCTATAATGGGTGCGCGCACCATCGGCTATTCGACCGGCCCAAGCGGCACGCATCTCCTCGCCGTGCTGAAGATGTGGGGGCTCGATGCCGCCGCCGAGCCCGGACGCCTCGTGCAGGCGAAACCGGGTATTCCCGTTGCAACGCTCGTCGCGGCCGGCGAGGCGACGATCGGCGTCCAGCAACTGAGCGAGCTTCTTGGCGTGTCCGGGATTGACATCGTCGGCGTCCTGCCGCCGCCCGTCCAGTTGGTGACGACCTTTTCGATCGGGGTCGGGATGCGATCGACGCGCATCGAGGAGGCTCGCGCCGTGATCGCCTATTTGAACGCTTCAGAGGCCATTGCGATGAAGCGCCGGTTCGGGCTGGAACCGGCGTAAGCGGAAGGCGGCCGTTCTCGCGTTGGCGGGCCCTTAGCGAAGAGCCCAATTCGGTGCCAATGACACCGCGGGGCCCGGCTCTAAGCCGATTCACGGAACCAGTTGTTTCCGGCTAACGTTTCCGGTGGGATGACTGATTTCTGCGTGGCAAAGGCTCCCATTGCTTTTGGGCGGGTTGAGGGGCGGGGCGCGCAGCTCTTCGCGCTGGAAACCGAAATTCTGCGCGCGCAAATCACGGATTTTGGCGCGGCACTCGTTTCGCTTGAGGCCCCGGACCGCCACGGACGCCACGCTCATGTCGTACTGGGCTTCGACGATGTCGCGAACTATGCCGCGCCGACGGGGTCGTTCGGTGCGCTGCTCGGCCGTGTAGCCAACCGCCTCGCCGGCGGGCGCATCGTGATTGACGGCAAGGTCTACGAGCTCTCCCGGAACGAGAAAGACGCGACGCTGCATGGGGGTGTCACCGGATTTGGCAAGCAATTCTGGCGCGTCGAGACCGCCGACGCCGCGGAAGTGACCCTGACGCTGGTGAGCCCCGATGGCGATCAGGGCTTTCCCGGCGAGGTCGAAGCGCGCGCCAGCTACCGCCTCCGGGGCGCCGAGCTGCGCCTCGCCGTCGAGGCGCGGACCACCAAGCCGACGCCGATGTCGCTCAGCGCGCATCCCTATTTCAATCTCGACGGACCCGCGGCGCGCGACTGTCTCGATCACCGCGTGACGATCCTCGCGGCCGAATACCTGCCCACCGACGAGCGGCAGATTCCCACCGGCGAGCGTCGCGTCGTCGCCGACACGCCCTTCGACTTCACCACGCCGCGCGCCATCGGCTCGCGCATCCGCGACAACGACGCACAGCTCCGCTATGGCCGCGGTTATGACCATTATTTCATCCTGACCGAGGACGGCGCCGGCACGCTGCGCCTCGCCGCGGGTGGAGGCCGCCGAGAGCGGGCGCGTCCTCGAGATCCTCACCACCCAGCGTGGCGTGCAATTTTATAGCGGCAACAATCTCGATGGCTCGGTCGCCGGCCGCGGCGGGCTCTATCGGCAGTCCGCGGGCGTTGCCTTCGAGCCGCAGGGTTTTCCGAACGCCGCCAGTCAGCCGGAATTTCCCTCGACCCTGCTGCGGCCAGGGGAGCGCTACCACGAAGAGATCGTCTATCGCTTCCGCAGCGATGGAGCAGACCTGTGATCGTCGTCATCACGGGCGCCAGCGCCGGCGTCGGCCGCGCCACCGCGCGGGAATTCGCCGCGCGCGGCTGGGACGTGGCGGTGCTGGCCCGCAACGCCGCGCGCCTCGCGGCGGCGGCCGACGAGATCCGCGGGCACGGCGTGCGAGCGCTGCCGATCGTCGCGGATGTCGCGGACTTCGCGGCGGTGGAAGCCGCGGCCGAGCAGGTCGAGCGCGAGCTCGGCCCGATCGATACCTGGATCAACAACGCGATGGCGACGGTCTTCGCGCCGGTGAGCCGCATCACGCCGGAGGAGTTTCGTCGCGGCACGGAGGTGACCTATCTCGGGCAGGTCCACGGCACGATGGGAGCGCTCCGGCGCATGCGCTCGCGCAATCGCGGCACGATCGTCAATGTCGGCTCCGCCCTGGCCTATCGGGCGATCCCGCTGCAATCCGTCTATTGCGGAGCGAAATACGCCGTGCGCGGCTTCACCGACGCGCTGCGCTCGGAACTGATGCACGATGGCAGCGCCGTCAGGCTCGTCATGGTGCAACTGCCCGCAGTGAACACGCCGCAATTCGACTGGACGCTCAACAAGACCGGGCGCCAGCCGCAGCCGGTTCCGCCGATCTACCAGCCCGAGGTCGTCGCGCGCGCGATCTGCTTTGCCGCAACCCATCCCGATCGGCGCGAGATCTGGGTCGGGCTGTCGACGATGAAGGCGATCGTGGCCAACCGGATCGCGCCGGGGCTGCTCGACCGCTATCTCGCCAAGGCGGGCTATGACGGGCAATTGACCGACCAGACGGCAAGGGCGGACGCGCCGGCCAATCTCTTCCACTCCGTCGATGGCGAATTCGGCGCCCATGGCCGGTTCGACCGCCGGGCGCGAAGCCGCGCGTGGGACCTGCCGATGAGCCTCCATCTGGGACTGGCGCTCCTCGCCGTGGCGGGCCTGTTCCTCGCGCTCGGCCTTGCCGGAGAACGGCTGCGGCAACTCAACACCGCGCGGGAAGTGCCGGCCTCGGTGCTGCGAGATTGATGCACGACGCGCCCATCCGGCGCCTGTCCGCGCGCGCCTACGAGGTCCCGACCGACGCGCCCGAGGCCGAAGGACGCTCGCCTGGGACCGCACGACGCTGGTCCTGATCGAAATCGAAGCCGGCGGCGAGACCGGGCTCGGCTACACTTATGCCGATGCGGCGCTCGTCCCCCTGATCGAGCGCAAGCTCGCGGCGCTGATCAGCGGGCATGCGGCGATGGACATTGCCGGCGCCGGCATCGCGTTGTGGCGCGGCATCCGCAATCTCGGCCGGTCGGGGCTCGTCGCGACGGCGATCTCGGCGATCGACGTGGCGCTGTGGGACCTGAAGGCGAAGCTGTTGGGCTCCCCGCTGGCCGCGCTGCTGGGGCGCGCTCGCGACCGGGTCGCGATCTATGGCAGCGGTGGCTTCACCACCTATCCCGACGACCGGTTGCGCCGCCAGCTCGCGGGCTGGGTCGAGGAGGACGGCTGTCGCTGGGTGAAGATGAAGATCGGCAGCGATCCCCAGCGCGATCCGGCGCGGGGCGCGGCCGCGCGGCGCGCCGTCGGCACGCGCGGCCTGTTCGTCGACGCCAACGGCGCCTTCTCGGCGAAACGGGCGCTGGCGCTCGCCGCGTGTTTTTCCGAGCATGGCGTCGCCTGGCTCGAGGAGCCGGTCTCGTCCGACGATCTCGACGGACTCGACAACGCGCGCGCCCGCGCGCCGGCGGGGATGGCCATCGCTGCCCGGGAATACGGCTACACGCTCGACGATTTTCGGCGTCTGGTGGTGCGACCGTCCGTCGACGTGTTGCAGGCGGACGCGTCGCGGTGCGGCGGCGTCAGCGGCTTTCTGCAGGCGGGCGCGGTCGCAGCCGCGCATCATGTCGATCTCTCCGGCCATTGCGCGCCTGCCCTGCATCTCCACGTCGCATGCGCTGTCCCGGGCCTGCGCCATCTCGAATGGTTTCACGACCATGTCCGGCTCGAGCGCATGCTGTTCGATGGCGCGCCGGTGCCGCGCGACGGATGGATCGCGCCGGATCTCGCCCGCCCCGGGCTCGGCCTCGCCTTCAAGGAGCGCGATGGTGAGCCGTTCCGTGTGCGATAGCCCGCGATGATCCGGGGCACCCAAATCGCGATCCTCGCTTCCGGCGCAGGCTCTCACGACGGCGCTCTGGCCCCGCGCGGCGTGCGGGGTCAACCGGGGGGCGGCTCTCCTTGCGCTCGCGGCGCTCTGCGATAGCGCGCTCGAGCATTATCGCGGGTCGTTCCACAACAAGACGATGTATCTGCCGCTCGGCGTGGCCACGCTGACGCTCGCGGCAAGCCTGCGCGATTCCGTCGGCGCGGACGGCGGAGCGCGAAGCGGCAGCGCGGTCGTCGATGGTCTCGCGGTGGCGACCGGCGTGGTCGGGACCGGCTTCCATCTCTATAACATCGCCAAGCGTCCCGGCGGCGTCTCGTGGCTCAACCTGTTCTATGCCGCTCCGCTGGGCGCGCCGGCGGCGCTGTCGCTGGCCGGGCTGCTGCGGCGGTTGGCGGCCACTCTGCACCAGGAAGGCGGCCGCGCCGAGCTGCTCGCCGGACTGGTGTCGGTAGGCTTGCTGGGGTCCAGCGCCGAGGCGGCGCTGCTGCATTTCCGCGGTGCCTATCACAATCCGGCGATGCTGATCCCCATCACCATCCCGCCGGTCGCCGCCGCGCTTCTCGCCCGCGCGGCCCTGATGCCGCGGGCGCGGCACGACGCGACGCGCTGGTCGCTGCGGCTCCTCGTCGGCGTGGGGCTGCTGGGCTGGGCGTTTCATGCCTATGGCATCGGCCGCAACATGGGCGGCTGGCGCAACTGGTCGCAGAATCTGCTGAACCGGCCGCCGCTGCCGGCACCGCCCGCTTTCACGGCCCTCGCCGTCGCGGGGCTCGCGGCGCTCGACGTGATCGAAGAGGCAAGCCGATGAGCGACCGCTATCCCGGCTATGACGTGCTGGCCAAGCGCCATACGCCATCCTGGAACGAGAAGACCCGAAGGGTCATCGACCAGCGCCTCGCCCTGCCGCGCGAGCCGCGCTTCTTCAGCGCGCAGGAATGGGAAACGCTTGACGCGATCTGCCGGCGCATCATGCCGCAGCTGGCAAATCGCGCGCCGGTTCCGATCGCGGCGATGGTCGAGGCCAAACTGTTCGAGCATCATGGCGACGGCTACCGCGACTATCGCCTGCCGCCGATGGCTTTGGCGTGGCAGCGCGGGCTTCGCGCGCTCGACGTGGAGGCACGGCAGCGAAGCGGGCCACGTTTCTACGCGCTCGAGGGCGCCGAGCAGGATAGACTGCTCACGATGGCGCAGCAGGGGAAACTCGCGCGCGAGGAGTGGCGGGGCATGGACTGCGCGCTGTTCTTCGCCAAGCGCCTGCTGCCCGATATCGTCACAACCTATTACGGCCACCCGACGGCGTGGAGCGAGATCGGCTTCGGCGGTCTGGCCAGCCCGCGCGGCTATGTGCGCATGGGTATCGACCGCCGCGATCCCTGGGAGGCGGCCGAGGCAAAGCCGGGCCACGAAGACGCGGCAGCCCGCGACAATGCCCGTGTCGGATAACCCGCAAGCGACGCCGCGCGGCAAGAACGGCCGCGCGCCGGATGTCTTGCATGCCGGCGCCTGGCTGCCGATGCGCGGCCATGCCGATGCTGAGCCGGTCGATTTCGCCATCGTCGGCACCGGCGCGGGCGGCGGCACGCTGGCCTGCCGACTGGCCGAAGCGGGATTTTCCGTCGTCGCTTTCGATGCCGGTCCGTGGTGGCGGCCGCTCGAGGATTTTGCCTCAAACGAGACCCATCAGCAGAAGCTCTATTGGACCGACGAGCGCGTCTGCGACGGCGCCGACCCTCGGCGCGAACAATAGTGGGAAATCAATAGGCGGTAGCACCGTGCATTTCGCGATGGTGTCGCTGCGCTTCCGGCCGGAATGGTTCAAGTCGCGCACCTGCCTCGGCTATGGCGCCGACTGGCCGCTCGATTGGCGGGAGATGTGGCGCTACTACAGCGAAGTCGAAGAGGCGCTGAAGATTTCGGGCCCGGTCAATCACCCCTGGGGACCCAAGCGCCCCCGCTATCCCTATCGCCCGCACGAGCTCAACGCCGCCGCGACGGTGCTCGCGCGCGGCGCGGAAGCGATGGGCGTCGCCTGGGCGCCGACGCCGCTCGCGACGGTGTCCGCGCCGCGCGGAGAGTCGCCGCCCTGCGTCTATCGCGGCTTCTGCGTCTCGGGCTGCGCGACCAACGCCAAGCAGAGCGCGCTCGTCACCTGGATCCCGCGCGCCGTCAAGGCCGGGGCGGAGATCCGCGATCTTGCCATGGTCGGGCGGGTCGAAACCGACCCCGCCGGCCGCCGCGTTACCGGCGTTCATTATTTCTGCGAGGATCGCTGGCGGTTTCAGAAAGCGCGGAACGTCGTCGTCGCCGGCTATGCGATCGAGACGCCGCGGCTGCTGCTCAACTCCGCTACGGCGCGCCATCCCAACGGGCTGGCCAACAGCTCGGGCCTCGTCGGCCGGAACCTGATGGCGCAGTCGAACCTGGCCGTCTTTGGCACGATGGAAGAGGAGGTGCGGTGGTACAAGGGTCCGCCGTCGCTCGCGATCTCAGAGCATTGGAACTACGACGACCGGAAGGAGTTTTTCGGCGGCTATTGCTACATGAGCCAAGGCCCGCTGCCTGTCGCATGGTCGGGCATTCTCGCCAGCGCGCGTGGCCTCCGGGGCGACGCGCTGCGGCACGAGACGGAGAAATACAACCATCAGGTCGGGCTCAAGATCGTCGGCGAGGTTCTGCCTGACGAACGCAACCGCGTGACGCTCGCCACCGCGAAGGACCGCCTCGGCCTGCCGATCGCGAAGGTGACGTTCTCCTACGGCGAGAATGATCGCAAGCTCATCGCCCATTCGATGCGCTTCATGCGCCAGAGCCTCGAGGCCGCGGGCGCGCGCGAGCTGTGGGACGAGCCGGACGATACCTGTCACCTCAACGGCACCGCCCGCATGGGCGCCGACCGGCGCGACAGCGTCGTCGATGTCGATTGCCGCAGTTGGGACCTTCCCAATCTGTGGATTTGCGACGGGTCCGTGTTTCCGACGGGCGGCGGGGTCAACCCGTCGCTCACCATCCAGGCGATCGCCTGCCGCACCGCCGACCGCATCGGCGCGCTCGCCGCGCGCGGCGAACTCTAGCCGAGCGATGCCGACAACGGTACGTCGGGCAGAGATCGCGATCAGGCTCGGCATCGCCGTTCGCTGCTGCCCACCGCAGGCCGGCCGTCCGACTTGCTCGCGATGAACGATCTGATACGCCTGTGATTGAGTCGGGATTGTCGACGAAATCCCCCATGGCGCCGTGCCCGCCCACGTAGAAGAGCGTGTCGTAATCCTCCGATCTCATATCGTTTTTGGCGAAAGCTGCTGCGGTGATGGTATTGGCGACATCGGCTATCAAGACGCCGACGGGTACATCTATCCTCTCGATCGTGCGAAGGATATGATCGTTACCGCGGGCGAGAATATCTAGTCTGGTGAGGTCGAGGCGGTCATTGACGAACACCCGGAGGTTCACGAAGCGACTGTATTTGGAATCCCCGCTGACAAGTGGGGTGAGCTTGTGATGGCTTGCGTGGCGTTTCCTGCGAGGACTTTGACCACCGACGTGCTGATTGCTCATTGCCGACGATTGCTAGCGACTTACAAAGTCCCGTGCCGTGTCGAGTTTCGCCAATCGAGTTGCTTGAGAGCGCTACCGGCAAGATACTCAAGCGAGCCCTGCGTGAGCGATTCTGGGTTCACGAAGACCGCGCGGTCTGCTGATGGCGTTCAAGAATTGGCGCAACTAGCAGTTCAGAGACACCTTCAGATAGTCCGAAGGCGTTGAACTCGATCATTCGTGGAGGGAAGCATGGACGCAAAGACTGATGACCAAAACGCTGGTAAGTGTCCGGTCGTGCACACGAGAGCGGGCAGGGTCAACCGGGACTGGTGGCCGAACCAGCTGAACATTCAGGTCCTGCACCACAATTCCATTTTGTCCAACCCGATGGGCGAGGCGTTCGACTATGCCGAGGAGTTCAAGAGTCTCGATCTCAACGCGGTGATCAAAGATCTCAATGCATTGATGACGCACTCGCAGGAGTGGTGGCCGGCCGACTTTGGCCACTATGGTGGGCTGTTGATCCGCATGGCGTGGCACAGCGCGGGCACGTACCGCATCGCCGACGGGCGCGGTGGCGCCGGCGCCGGCCAGCAGCGTTTCGCGCCGCTCAACAGCTGGCCGGACAACGCGAATCTCGACAAGGCGCGCCGGCTGTTGTGGCCGATTAAGCAGAAATACGGGCGCACGATCTCCTGGGCCGACCTGATGATTCTCGCAGGCAATGTCGCCCTTGAATCCATGGGTTTCAAAACCTTTGGTTTCGGCGGCGGCCGCGCCGATGTTTGGGAGCCCGAGGAGCTCTACTGGGGTCCCGAGGGGACGTGGCTCGGAGACGAACGCTACAGCGGCGAACGCCAGCTTCAGCAGCCGCTCGGCGCGGTGCAGATGGGTTTGATTTACGTCAATCCGGAAGGACCGAACGGCAAGCCGGATCCGGTCGCCGCGGCGAGGGACATTCGCGAGACGTTCGCTCGCATGGCGATGAACGACGAGGAGACCGTGGCACTGATTGCCGGGGGGCATACCTTCGGCAAAACCCATGGGGCGGGCGATCCATCATTGATTGGCCCGGCGCCGGAAGGCGCCAACATCGAGGATCAGGGTCTCGGCTGGAAGAGCAAGTACGGCTCGGGCATCGGGGCGGACGCTATTACCGGCGGACCCGAAGTCACCTGGTCGCAGACGCCGACGAAGTGGAGCAACCACTTCTTCGATAACCTGTTCAACAACGAATGGGAGCTGACGAAGAGCCCGGCCGGTGCCTACCAGTGGAAGGCGAAGGACGCTCCGGCGACGATCCCGGACGCCTATGACAAATCGAAGAAGCATGTGCCGACCATGCTCACCACGGACCTCTCGTTACGATTCGATCCGGCCTATGAAAAAATCTCGCGGCGCTTTTACGAGCATCCGGATCAGTTCGCCGACGCCTTCGCGCGCGCATGGTTCAAGCTCACACACCGCGACATGGGCCCGATCCAGCGCTATCTAGGTCCGCTGGTCCCCAAGGAAGCGCTGATCTGGCAAGACCCGATCCCCCCGGTTGATCACCCGCTCATCGGGGAGCAGGACATTGCGGCGCTGAAGGCCACCATCCTCGCCTCCGGTCTGTCCGTGTCGCAGCTGGTCTCTACCGCTTGGGCGTCGGCGTCGACATTCCGCGGCTCTGACAAGCGCGGCGGCGCGAACGGCGCGCGCATCCGCCTCAGCCCCCAAAAAGATTGGGAGGTCAACCAGCCGGCCCAGCTCAAATCCGTGCTGCAAAAGCTCGAAGCGATTCAGAAGGAGTTCAACGCTTCGGCGTCCGGCGGCAGGAAGGTCTCGCTTGCCGATCTGATCGTTCTCGGCGGCAGCGCCGCGATCGAGAGGGCGGCGGAGGCTGCCGGGCATGAGGTGAAGGTGCCCTTCACGCCAGGGCGCATGGATGCATCGCAGGATCAGACCGATGCGCCATCTTTCGCCCCGCTCGAGCCGATCGCTGACGGTTTCCGTAATTATCTGCGCGGCCCGCAACTCATGGCTCCGGAGGAGGCATTGGTGGATCGGGCGCAATTGCTGAGGCTGACTGGGCCGGAGATGACGGTGCTTGTCGGCGCGCTGCGTGTCCTCGGGGCGAATGCCGGGCAGGGTAAGCATGGCGTCTTGACCAAGAGGCCGGAGACGTTGACCAACGACTTCTTCGTCAACTTGCTGGATATGAGCACGCAGTGGCAGCCGCTGAGCGGTGCCGATGGCGTGTATGAGGGGCGGGACCGGAAGACGAACGAGGTGAAGTGGACCGGCACCCGCGTCGACCTGATCTTTGGTTCGCACTCGCAGCTGCGGGCGCTGGCCGAAGTCTATGCCTGCGCGGATTCGAAGCCGAAGTTCGTAAAGGACTTCGTGGCCGCGTGGGCCAAGGTCATGAATCTCGATCGCTTCGACAGGGCTTGACCGGCTCAGACAAGCGCAATCGTGACTGATGATCGGCGCCGTAGTGACCGCCCGCCGCGGCGCCACGCGCCGCCGCGACGCCCGCCCAAAACACGATCCGGCAGCGACCCCCTAAGCGCATAGGTCCGAGCTAATACGACGGCCAGATTTTGCGACGGAAACTCCAACTCACTGCTCACCGCACTTCATTGCGTCGGCCACGGCACCACAGATGCCGAGACGGGGCTTCCTGGACAAATCCGTCGCCGAATCTGAGGTCAGTGTCGCAGGCGATTTTTATCCCGGCGTCGCGCTGGTCGAAGGCTCGAACCTCAGCGTCGGCCGCGGCACGGACAAGCCGTTGGAGATCGTCGCTGCGCCCGGATCGATGGTGCGGCGCTGACGCGCTCAATGATGGGGCAACATCCCAGATGTAGGGCCGCTTGATGGGCGAGGCGACGACCAACACGGCGGGTCCGTCATCCGACCCGGAATAGCCGCGAATCCGCCAGCCGACACCGGAATCGACAATCCCATCGCGACACTCGGCAGGGCGCAATCCAAAGAACGAAAGCGTGGTTGCTTTGCGCTTTGCGCAAAGCGTCTGCCAACACGAAAATGCCGGCCGTATCTAGGTTGCCGACTTGTTGCCTAGCCCGGGCGGTGCCCATTCCACCGGGTCGTCACCGTTCGTCGGCGGATGGTGGAAGCTCGGCTTCCAAGATGCGCCAGACCACCGCAGCCTTGCCGTGAATGGTGCTGTGCCGTTCGCGGCGTATCTGATCGTCGGCCGAGAGCCAGGCGTAGGCCTCCATCACCTCGGCGCGAGTAGCCCCAATACCGAGAATTGCCACGACTACTGCGTCGTCGAGGGGCCCGAGGATTTCCCTGATTTCGCTGCCCGTCACAGGCCGATCCGCGCGCTCCACCTTCACTCTCTCCAGAAGTCTCGCCCTGACGTAGCAGAGCAAATTCCGGGTGCGACATCCGTGACGTAGGTCAATGCGGCAAAACGAGCGTCCCTACTTCCGCGCCCGGCGATCTTGTTTTGTGCCTCAGTTCCCTGGCCTTCCTGCTCCCCTACCGCTCAGGACTGTGCGGCAGGATCTTTACGACGACCGCGCGAATGCAATAGAAGGTAGGAGCCCAGAAAGAACGCGACGGCGATCATGCCCAGGATCGCCGACAGAAGAGCACTGCCGAGCGCGGGGCCTGACGGTGCAGTGAGGTGCGGCCCCAAGAAATCGGGCGGAATTGTACCCTCCGCCCTCAACACCGTGACCAGGGAGAGCAGCAGGCCCGTCGCGATGCCGTTGAGCAGACACAAACGGCCAAGAGCGATGCGGCCGCTGGGAGCCGAGAATGCAATCCAGAACGCCAAGACGATCGCAGCAAACCGGGATGTCCACGCATAGGCCGCGTGGTCGCTTGCGTTCGACGCGACTGCCTTCTGAAAGATGACGGAGACGATGAGCAAGACGGCAGCCATCGCGAGCGCCGCCAAAAGACGGACGAGAACGGCTCGAGTGCTCATGAGAGGCTCCCTGGGTTGAGGCCGGCTGCAGCCGTCATTTCTTCAACCGGGCCGCTTGGCGGCCGTGAATGGCCCCGGATGGTTGTGGCCCTCGATCTCCATTTTCAGAGTCAGGACCTCGAGAAAATCGCGCAGCGACAGAACGCCCGCGAGATCGCCATCCGCGACAACATAGAGGTGCGTCTTCCCCGTGCGTCTCATTTGCGCCAGTGCCTCGGCCGCGTCGGCCGCAGGCGGGACGAGGTCGTCGGCTGTGGAGACCGTCATGACCCGCTCGATCGGCGTCGTTGCCCAGGATTGGCGTTCCACGCCGACCGCCTCTCTTGTCCCCATCACGCCGATAAGCCTCGAGTTCGCGCGCAACTGGAAAGGAACGGTGATGGAAACGATAGACATAGTCCTCGATAAAATCGGCGACCGAAAGCCCGGGCGGCACTGCGATTGGATGCGGCGTCATGAGGCGCTCTACGGCCGTCCCCGCCAGGACGCGCTGCACCATTGCTTCCTGGTAGCTCGCCCCAGCCGCGCCGCGCAGGAAAAGCCCGATCAGGAAGCGCCACATGCCGCTGATAAAATCGCCGCGAATGACGTCGAAGGCGCCGGCGACGATGAGGAAAATGCCGAACACATCACCGGCGCTGGCCGCGACGCGCGTCGCCCAGGCGAAGTCGCCGCGCCACGCCCAAAGTCCGGCGCGGAGCATGCGCCCGCCATCAAGCGGAAAGGCGGGGACGAGATTGAAAATGGCGAGCGTGGTGTTGACGAGCGCGAGATACCAGATCACCGTCGGAATTGCCGCCGATGGGTCAGGGAATAGATCGAGCGTGAGTGCCAGGACAGCACCGAGGGCGAAGCTCGTTAGCGGTCCGGCGGCTGCCATCAGAAATTCCGCGCGTGCGCTTTTCGGCTCGCCTTCCATCTCGGCGACGCCGCCGAAGATGAATAGCGTAATGCCGCGGATCTGTATCCCGTAACGGCGTGCGACGAGCGAATGCGACAACTCGTGCAGGACGATCGACGCAAAAAAGCCGAAGGTGGCAGCGACGGCCATCCACCAATAGGTTTCAGCGGCCAGAAGGGGAGCGGCTGCAGGGAATACGCCGGCACCGAAGGTCCAAATTAGCAGCGCCGCGAGCAAAAGCCATGACGCGTCGATCTGGACCTCGAAGCCGAGGAGCCTGAAAAGGCGAATGCGGTGCTTGAAAATCGTAACCTCTATAGAACCGGAAACGGATCGCTCTGATCCGTCAGGGGCTTTGCCGCCGAGGCGTCACCTTACGCAAAGACCGCTGGAACATGCGGTCAGCCTTTTCGTTCGTTACCTCAATCGATATTGGCGTCCGGTCCGGGCGACCATGCCAGGTACCGCTTCGAGCCCTGGCGGTTCACGAGGAGCAGCACGGGCTTCTTCTTGCTCGATAGGGCCTCGTTGAGACGGGACGCGGCCGCTTGCGGCGTCGTCACGGCATGATGGTTGATCTCTTCGATCACGTCGCCAATCGCAAGTCCCGATGCTGCGACCGGACTTCGCTGGTCGATCTCGGCCACGACGGCACCGTTGTCCGTCGCGGCCAAGCCAAGCTCGCGCCGAAGATCGTCCGTCAGAGCCGCAAAAGTCACGCCCATGCTGGCGGTCAATGCTGGCGCTCGGCGGGGGGCCGGTGGGTTCTCGGCAGGGGCCTGCGGGCGTTCGCCGATCACCGCGGTGACCGCAAATGTTTTGTCTTTACGCCAAAGGGTGACGCTTGCCGCCTTGCCTACCGGGGTGGCGGCGACCACAGACGCAAGATCGCGCGGGGATTCTACAGTGTGTGCGTTGTAGACGAGAATGACGTCGCCGCGCCGGATTCCGGCGCTGTCGGCGGGGGCGCCTGCGGTCACATCCACCACCAGGGCGCCTTGCGCTTTCGTAAGACCAAGGACCTCGGCCAGCTTTGGCGTGACCTCCTGAAGCTCGACCCCGAGCCAGCCGCGCACGATCTTGCCCTTGGCACGCAATTGCTCGATGATGGGGCGGGCGAGTTTTGAAGGGATTGCGAAGCCGATGCCGACCGAGCCGCCGCTTGGCGTATAGATGGCGGTGTTGATCCCGATCACTTGGCCGGCGAGATTGAAGGTGGGGCCGCCGGAATTGCCGCGGTTGAGAGGGGCATCGATCTGCAGGAAATCCTCGCTGAGGCCGGCGCGAATATCGCGTCCGCGCGCGGAGATGATGCCTGCCGTGACCGATCCTCCGAGGCCAAAGGGATTGCCGATGGCGAGGATCCAATCCCCGACCCGGGCGGCACCGCTGTCGCCCCAGACGGCGACCGGCAATCGTCTTCCTGCGTCGATCTTGAGAAGCGCAAGGTCGCTCACCTCATCCCGTCCGATGATCTTGGCTGGATAGCGGTTGTCGTCCTGCAACAGGACCGTCACCTTCTCCGCATTCGCGATGACATGCGCATCCGTGACGATGTAACCGTCGGGATCGATGATGAACCCCGAGCCGAGCGCGATGACTTGCGCAGCGGGGCCTTGCGTGTTGGGTATCCCAAGCGGGCCCAGCTGTCCGAAGAACCGGCGAAGAAATTCCTCGAGAGGCGGCTCAACCTGAGCGAAATTCGGTACGCTTTGCTCCTCTTCCTCCTCCTGCCGCGATCCCGTGCCAACGCTCGTTATGTTGACGACCGCGGGAAGTATCTTTTCGACCACGTCGGCGAAGCCAGGGCTGTACTGCGCATTTTGCCGAGCTTGTGCTGGCGCCGGAGGGTCGAGGGTGATGCTCTGGCCCCCGCATGCCATTTGCGATAGGCAAAGAGCGAGGCCCAATATTGCGGCCATGCGGAGCCGGCCCGCCCTTAGCAGGAATAGGAATGACTGCACACGCTACCCCACTCGCCTCGGGTTTATTTCGATGTCCAGGATTTAACCGGATTTCATGGTCTGGCCGCGTTGATCTGCATCAAGGCCCACCGGGTTGACAAGGAGAGTGGGATCATGTGCGGCAAGATGTTTGCCGAAACGCTTCCCCACGGCGCCGATGTTGGCGTTGGTCCGACCATGGAAACTGCCTTCGATCAGGCGGCGAGTGCTGCTGTCCGATTGGCTCAACCGCCTCATTTACGAGATGGCGTTCCCGACCGCGAACTCGCCTGCGCGCCGATCCAGTCGGAGCTGGGCCAGCGCTATCTCGGCGCGATGCGCGCGGCCATGAATTGCGCGCTCGCCAACCGTCAGACCATCACCGACCTTGCGGGGCGCGTCTTCCGGCATTTCTTTTCGGCCAGCCGGTGCTGATCGGCGGCGGTATAGGCACCGTTTCGTTTCCGCCATCATGGTCGGCGCCTCCGCGCGCCCGGAGCGCGCCTGCGTGTCAATCGGCGTTGGAAAGGGACCCCTGATCGGCACGCAAAAGGGGCTCTGACTCACTTTCGGTGCAGACACGCTAGATTTGGTAGGCATCGTTTTGGGGATGCTTGCCATGGTGTATTCAGGTTTTCGGTCCTTGTCGCCGGCCGGGTTGCTGATCAAAAGCGTTGAACTGGGAGACGATCGCATTCTCATCACCGCCCGGTGTCGCAGCGCTGCGGGAACATGTCCGGAATGCGGACGGTCATCCGAGCACGTGCACAGCCGTTATGAGCGGAAGCTCTTGGACTTACCCTCGCACGGTCGTGCAGTTCAGTTGCGGATCGTGGTTCGCCGATTTCGCTGCATGGAGCCCAGTTGCGGGCGCCACATTTTCGCCGAATTGCTCGGCGATGCGATCGCGAGCAGATCGGCACGACGCACCTCTCGGCTGGAGAAGATCGTCCACCATCTCGGCGTTGCTCTGCGTGGTCGACCCGCGGCGGCGCTGGCGCGGAGGCTGATGTTGCCGGTCAGCAAGGACACCTTGCTTCGCGTCGTGCGTCGGCGTACGGCCCGCGATACCTCGCCGTTGCACGTCATCGGCATTGATGATTGGGCCTGGAAGCGGGGTCAGCGGTACGGCAGCATCATCTGCGATCTCGAACAGCGCCGCATCGTCGACCTACTCCCCGACCGCGAGCCCGCGACGGTCGAGGCGTGGCTTTCACGCCACCCCGAGATCGCCGTCATCTCGCGCGACCGGGGCGGTGGGTATGGTCGGGCCGCGACCAGAGCGTCGCCGCAGGCCGTACAGGTCGCCGATCGCTGGCACCTTATGGAGAACGCCAG
This sequence comes from uncultured Alphaproteobacteria bacterium, assembly GCA_963832575.1. Classification (GTDB taxonomy): domain Bacteria; phylum Pseudomonadota; class Alphaproteobacteria; order ATCC43930; family CGMCC-115725; genus DATJLY01. The sequence goes on along the minus strand of CAWHUT010000002.1, from coordinate 39,830 downwards.
CGCCGCTTTCCTGGAAGTGGTACGACGATCGATGCGACCAATTCGCCAGGCGCTCGGATCCGTCGTGATCGATCCAGCTCTGCTGACCTGCGCCGAACGACTGCAGCACGAGGGTTATCTTCGACGTGAAGAGGCCTATGGCGCCATCCGGTCGCTCGCCAAGGCAGGCACGCCGATCAAAGAGATCGTGCGCCGGACCGGTCGCAGCCGCAAGCTGGTGCGTGACATCGTGCGCGGCGGCGGTGGCGATATATTCCGCTGTCGGTCGAATACGCTGGAGCCGCATCTCGCCTGGCTCGACGCCGAATGGGCGGCGGGATGCCGTAACGGGGCAGAACTGTGGCGACGTCTCCGTTCCACGGGCTTCAGAGGCAGCCCGCGTGTCGTAGCAGAATGGGCGACGCGGCGCCGGCGCGCCGAAAGCACCGGATGCGAGCGGCTCCACAAGCCGCCGCCGGCGCGGGTGCTGAGCCGGTTGCTATTGAGCGAGCGCGATCGACTGACGAAGGGCGACGCAGTCACGGTCGCGCGCATCGAGAGAAGTATTCCGGCATTGGTGTCGGCGCGTGACTTGATCGAGCGCTTTCATCGTATGGTGCGCGAACGCAATGCCGGCGGTCTGCCCTCCTGGATCACAGACACCGCAAGCAGCGTTCTCGCGTCCTTCGTTAAAGGCATTGTCGCTGATCGAGAAGCCGTCACCGCCGCATTGACTTAGCCATGGTCGAACGGCCAGACCGAGGGACAAATCACCAAGCTCAAACTCGTCAAACGGCAAATGTATGGACGAGCAAAGCTCGATCTTCTCCGCGCTCGTCTCCTCGCACCAGCCTAGACCCAACAGCACCGAAAGTGAGTTCAGAGCCCTTTTCGAGCGCAATGCGCACCGCGTCGATGATCTGCTGGTCGTCATCGGGCTCGGGCGGTGTGACGCCGATCCCGTTCACGACATCGCGCGCGCCCGGGACCCACCATGCCAGCACGCCCGCGAGCCGCTTCTGCGCCAGACCAGGCAGGTCGCCATCCAACGTCACCACCCCATCGGCGGCGGACACGGTGATCATGCCGCTCGCGGCTTCGGGAACGCGCACAGCCACCATCCGGCCCTTGTCCAGCACATAGAGTGCGGAGTTCCGCCAGCGCTGACTCCTCGAGCAGAGCGTCCCGCACATGATCGCGGATCTCGTCGTCGCCCATGGGTTGCGCGGGTGCGATGCGCAGGCGGTCAATGATGGCGTCCACGCCTGGAACGGCCGCGGCGCGTTCGAGCGCCAGCTTCTTTGCAGCGACATCGGCGACCTCACCCTCGATCGTGAGATCGCCGTCCTCCCAGCCGAGCGCCAGCGAGTGATGCGCTGCATCGATCCTCGCCTCGCTTAAGAGCGCCTTCCGAACCTGCCCGGTCACGACATCGGCCTTCGTCATCGATGCCTCGCGCCCTCAACCTCGGGAATAGGTTCCAACCAGTTCCGCGGCGGCAAGCGAATGCGCCTTCGCTGCCTGCTCCACCTCGCGGCAATGGGCATGCCTGGTCAACGCAAGGTGCGGGATGTCGAGCGCATAGAGGGTGAAATGGTAATGATGCCTGCCATGCCCGCTCGGCGGGCACGGACCGCCATAACCGAGTTGGCCAAAATCGTTGATCGCTTCACGGACCGGCGCTTGTTTCGGTCCGAGGCTTTCGGGCAGGCTTGTCGCGCCGGCAGGTATGTCGAAAACGGCCCAATGGTACCATTCGCCCGAGGGCGCATCCGGATCGCGGCAGACGAGAGCAAAGCTTCGGGTTTCCCCGGGCGCGCCCGACCAAGCGAAAGGTGGCGTGAACTCGTCGCCGTCGCAAGTGAATCGGCTTGGAATGGCTTTCCCCTGAGCGAACGCGGGACTCGTGAGAACCATCGACGCGGATTGTTTTGCGGGCATGTGGCGGCGCAGCGCTTCCTTGCGACATGGTCATTATAATCGGGTGGTCGCCGCGGAGTGTTGAGATGGATCAAGGAAAAGTAGTCGCGTCGTCTGTCATTGGAACTGGAGATCGGCAATACGAGCGACGGCCGTCTGCTCAGGCTTCGATCCACAGGATGTCGGGTTCCCCGCGCGGCGGGGCCGGAAGCGTGATGCTGGGATGGCCGATAATGATGGGCGCGACCGGAAGATGATGGGAAGGGAGGCCGAGCTCCTGTCGGCCCTCGGGTTGGCGCAACCATGCCTCGGCAAATCCGATCCAACAGGTCCCGAGGCCGCTCGCATGCGCGGCGAGCATCAGATTCTCGGCGGCGAGGCAGCAATCCTGCGTCGCCATCGGATCCGGCGCCGTCGCAGAGATCACGATGAGCGCAGGCGCATTGTAGAAGATGTGAAACTCGCGCGACGCGAGATGGTCGCGATAATGCGCAAGCGGCGACCCCGGCGAGATACCGCCCAGGACATGCGCCTTCGCGCGCTGTGCGCAGCGATCCAGAACCGCCCGGTCCTTGACGACCGCGAAGGACCAAGGCTGCCGGTTCATCGCATTGGGCGCCCGGATGGCGGCGGCGATGACGAACCGGATTGCCTCGTCCTCAACAGGCGCCTCCGTAAAATCGCGTATGGCACGGCGATGAAAGATCGCATCCATCAGGTCCATGGGGATACCTCAAAGAGCGCAATCATGGTCCCAAGCTACGCTCCTTTCCTTGATCCACCTCAATGACAATGCTCACGCTCTGAGGTTTGATCTAGCAGATGAAAGGAGATGCTGATGCAGGTCCCCCTCAGGATCACGTTTCAAGACATGGACCCGTCGCCCGCGGTCGAGGCTCGCATTCGCGAACGCGCTGAAGCCCTCGACAAGCTCGTGCCGGGCATCGTGAGCTGCCGGGTGGCCGTGAAAACGAGCGCTGCGCGCCATCGCCAAGGCCGGCTCTATCACCTCCAAATCGAGCTCACCGTTCCCGGACGTGAGATCGTGGTCAAGCGCGACCCGCCGGAGCATCATGCGCACGAGGATATCCTCGTCGCCGTGCGGGACGCGTTCGATGCGGCGCGCCGCCAACTCGAAGACTACGCACGGAAGATTCGGGTCGACACCAAGACCCATGACACGGCCCTCCATGGGCGGATTACACACCTATTTCCGGAGTACGGGTTCATCGAAGCGAGCGACGGGCAGCAGATCTACATGCACCGCAACGCGGTCCTGGACGGCAAATACGACGCTCTTTCGATCGGCGACGAGGTCCGATACGCACTGCACGAGGGCGAGGGCGAGAAGGGACCGCAAGCCAGTACCGTGATCCCGATTGGAAAGCACCACCTGGAGCCTCCGCGTCCGTAGCCTGCTTGTCAGGCCGCCGCGCGCGAATTCTGCTAGGGGCGGAGAGGCTACCGGAAAGGATGGCCGCGATGACGCAACACGTCTCCCCTCCGAAAGGGCCAACGAGCGCGGAGCGGACCGTTGAGGTGCGCATTCCGCCGGATGGGCTCTCGGGCATCCTGGAGATCTCCCGAGCGCGCGCCGCGCGGGCTCATCCTTTTTGCCCATGGCAGCGGCAGCAGCCGCTTCAGCCCGCGCAACCGGTTTGTCGCCGCGGCACTCCGAAAGGATGGGTTTGGCACCCTGCTGTTCGACCTCCTGACCGAAAGCGAGGCGGCGGACAGGGCAAATGTTTTCGACATCGTCCTTCTTGCTGAACGGCTTGTCGATGCGACGCGCTGGGCGGCAAAGGACCCGCTCACGGCCTCTTTGCCGGCCGCCTATTTCGGCGCGAGCACAGGGGCCGCTGCGGCCCTCGTCGCCGCGGCGGAGCTCGGCAACTTGGTTCGGGCGGTTGTCTCGCGCGGCGGACGCCCCGACCTTGCCGGCGCTTCGCTGGCGCGCGTTCGCGCACCGACGCTGCTCATCGTCGGCGGCGATGATCGCGAGGTCATTGCGCTCAACCGTGCGGCGCTTCGGGACCTCGAATGTGAAGCCAAGCTCGAGATCGTGCCGGAAGCGACGCACCTCTTTGAAGAGCCGGGGAAGCTCGAAGCCGTCGTCGCGCTTGCGGGGGAGTGGTTCGGCGCGCATGTGCACGGAAAGATTTGACCCGCCGACCCTCGGCGCGGCTGAGCCAGCTCTTGCGCAATCGCGTGCAATGACCGGCTCCAGCGCTAACGTCGTCGAAACATTTGGCTTGACGCGGCGCTTTGGCGATTTCACCGCGGTGGACGATGTTTCGCTGATCATAAAAGCCGGCGAGATCTTCGGCCTGATCGGACCCAACCGCGCCGGCAAGAGCACATTCATCAAGATGCTGACGACCATGCTCCCGCCGACCTCCGGGAGCGCGCTGGTGGCGGGCTTCGACATTGCCCGCCGGCCCGACCTACGAGGTCGACGGTCTCAGGACGGCGATGCTCCGCGGCGGGGTTAGCCTTTATGGTAGCGCAAGCGACATCGCCGCACTCGTCATCGCGGCGGCGATCTTCATCGTCCTTGCGACGCTACTCTATCCGCGAATGACGCAATAGCCGTCATGCCGGAGCCGCTCGCGATATGGACAGTCGAGATGGCGATCGATCGTCTCGCGTCCTTCCAGACCGCGCCGGCGCTCATCGCGCTGCGCGACGGCAGAACCCTTTCGATTTCCTATGCCGAACTAGCCGACAAGGTGCGGTCTCTTGGTGCGGGTTTATCGCAAAGCGGCATTGCCGGCGGGGCACTGGTCGCGCTCATCGCACCCAATGGCTTCGATTGGGTCGTCGTCCGCTTGGCGCTTGCCGCGGCCGGGGCGGTTGCCGTCGCGCTGGATGATCTCGCGACCGATTCGGAGCTGGCCGACCTCGTTCGAGACTGCGGCTGCCGCCATGTTTTCACGAACCCAAAACATGCGAGCCTCGGCCGTTCGCTGGAGCAGGGCATCGATCTTTGGGTGATGGGCGAGGACCCGGTGCCTGAGGGAACGCGGAGCTGGCAAGCGCTTTTCCGCCCAGCGACCGCTCTCGCATTCGGCAGGACCTTGGAGGGCGCCGCGCTCTTCACCTATACATCGGGTACGACCGGGCCGCCGAAAGGCTTTCTTTTGAGCTACGCCAACATCGCGTCCAATCTCGCTCCGCTGGCCCGAGCGGGGCTCCTAGGCGCAAGTGATCGCGTCCTGCTGCCCTTGCCCCTACACCATATCTACCCCTTTCTCATCGGCCTTCTGACGCCGCTCTGCGTCGGGGCGGCAGTGGTCCTCCCGGAATCGGTCAGCGGCCCGAAGCTCGTCGAAGCGATCAAGGCCGCCGAAGTGTCTACGATCGTCGGCGTGCCGCGACTTTATGCGGCTCTGGCATCCGCCATCGATGTGCGGATTGGCGGACATGGGAAGATCGTTCACCGACTCTTCCATGTCGCGCTTTTGGTCGCGATCGCACTGCGCCGCCGGTTCGGCCTCGATGCGGGGCGATGGCTCTTGCGCGATGTTCGCGCGCAGCTCGGGCCGAAACTGCGCCTGCTCGTTTCCGGCGGCGCGCATCTCGAGCCTGAGACACTTTGGCCGCTGGCCGGAATGGGATTCGAGGTTCGCAGCGGCTATGGGCTCGCGGAGACTGCGTCGACGTTCACCGGAAACATGCCGGGCGCCGAGCGGCTCGGGAGCGAGGGCAAGCCGTTTCAAGGCGGCCGAATGCGCATCGCAGCACCGGACGAGGAGGGAGTCGGCGAAATAGAATTGAGCGGCGCCAACGTATTCTCGAACTACCGTAATGCAAACGCGAACCGCGAAGCATTCTCGGCCGACGGCTGGTTTCGCACCGGCGATCTCGGCCGCATTGATGGAGACGGCTTTCTCTATGTCACTGGCCGGCGCAAGGAGACGATCGTCCTCGGAGGCGGCAAGAAGGTGAATCCCGAGGCGCTCGAGCGCCACTATGGCACGAGTCCGTACATTCGGGAAATCGCGGTGCTCGAGCGCCGCGGCAGCCTCGTGGCGCTCGTCGTGCCGAACCTTGCGGCGGCTCGAACCGGGCCCAGCGCGCGCATCGACGAGACGATCCGCATCGCGCTCGCGAGCCAATCGCAGCTCCTGCCCTCTTATGAGCGGCTTGCCGGGTTCGCGCTCATCCGCGATGCGTTGCCACGGACGAGGTTCGGAAAATATCGGCGCTTTCTCCTCCCGGCCCTTTACGAGCGCGCGCTAGCCGGCGAGACAGCGCGAGTCCCGCCGCCGCCAAGCGCAGCGGACGAGGCGTTACTCGCGCGCCCGCGCCCCCGGCTACTTTACGACATCCTGCTGGCGCGTTACCCCGCGCGTTTCAGCCTCGACGCCCATCCGCAGCTCGATCTCGGCATCGATTCGCTGGAATGGATTGCGCTGAGCTTGGCGCTCGATGAGGCGGGATTGCGCCTTCCCGAAAGAGCCTTGGCCGACGCGTTGACGGTCCGCGACCTGCTTGTCTCGGCGGAGGCGGCTGAGCCTCGTTCCGGCGAGACTGTGCCGCAGGAACCCACGACGATCGATGAAACCTGGCTCGCACCGACGGGGCGGATGCTCACCGTGCTGGGGTTCGTGCTGTATCTCGTCGACTGGATTGCGATGCGCCTGCTGTTCCGCCTTCGGGTCCAGGGCGCAGAGCACCTTCCGGCATCGGGGCCTTATGTGATCGCTGCAAATCATGCAAGCGACCTCGATGCGCTGGCTCTCGTCGCCGCGCTCGATTACCGGCGCGCCAGGCGCCTCTATTGGGGCGGCGATGCCATCCGTCTCTTCCGCAGGCGCTGGCTCAACCCTCTCTGGCGCGCCTTGCACGTCTTCCCCGCCGACGACCGGTTCCCGGCCAGAATCATTGCCACCGGCGAAGCGGCGCTGGCGCGCGGCAACGATCTTGGATGGTTCCCCGAGGGTTGGCGCACGCCCGATGGAACGGTTCAGCATTTTTATCCCGGGATCGGCCGCATTTTGGCGCAATCGCGCGTTCCGGTGATCCCCGTCTATATCGCAGGAACCTTCAAAGCCTGGCCGCGCAATCGGCGCCTGCCGCGCTTGTTGCCCGTCCGCGTGTTTATCGGGCGACCTATCGCGTGTGGCGTTATCCCCGGGGCAACCGCGGGCGAGGCCCAGGAACAGCGAACCGCGGATCATTTGCACGATGCGATCGTATCGCTCGCAACGATCGCGAAATCCACAGCGTGAGGGAAGCGAAACGCCATTTCGAGCCATGCCCTTTCGTCTCGCCCGAATTGTATTGGAGGTCGAGAGACTGCTTTCGATCAAGGAGGGCGGCCGGCAGCGAATCCCATTGCGAGACGATCGGCACTAAACGGGGTTGGGCGCAGCAGCGTAAAAGTTCTGGCAATCCGCCTCGCGACCCCGCACGACGCGCTTCTGGGCGAGTGCGCCACGCTTCTCGGTCACGACCGTACGCTGCATTTCGGCCTGTCCGGGCTCGCTGAAATAGATGACGACCCAGTCCTTCACCCGACCAAGCTCGTGGGCCCGCGCGGTGTTCGAATAGAGGGCGGTGAGCTGCCACGGTTCTCGGCGGGTGCGCAGGATCGGCAGCCAAGCTTCGCGCCCGGGATTGAAACGTTTCGGCGCAATCTTGGGCAGGGAATCGGCCTCGACCTTTTCGCGATATTCCCGGTCGACGTCAAGCAGGATCGCGACGTCCGGCTCCGGTCGACGATAGGTTGAACGCGGCCGCACCTGGCCAAGCATTTCCGCGAGAGCATTTCGGATGAGCGCGCTGCGGCGCGGTCCGATCCCCGGCACCGCGGCGAGCCGTCCTTCATGCACGGCATTTTCGAGCGCGGGCAGCGTGTAGATGCCGGTCTCCTCGTGCAGCCGCTTGGCGAGCTCGGGTCCGATCCCTGGGATCGTTCGAAACAGGCCTTCCGGTCCGGTCTTGGCCCGAAGCTCATCGAGATAGCGCCACCGGCCGGTGTGAAGGATCTCGGCGATCGCCCGCGCAATAGCGCGCCCGACGCCGGGAATGGCATCGAGCCCTTCCCGCCCTCCTTGCTGTTCGATATCCCCGAGGTCCTGGCCGAGCTCTTCGATCGTGCTTGCCGCCCGGCGATAGGCGGCAATGCGGAAAGAATCTGCCTTTTGCGCAGTCAGCAGGTCGGCGGCTTCGGCAAGCCGCGCGGCGATCAGGGCATTCCGGGAATGATCGATGGCCGCCCGCTTGGCGTCGGCGGCAGGCGCAGCCTCGACTGACCCATTCATTTGCACCAATCCGGTGGTTTGAGGGAAGAAATGAACCGATGGGCGCGGCCTTGCGTTGATGCAGGTCAAGTCGCGGCGCGGAATCCATTGGGTCGATCCGCATTTCGTCGCCGAAGTGGGATTCGCGGAATGGACGCGCGACGGCATCGTTCGCCAACCCCGATTCCGCGGATTGAGAGAGGACAAGGCGGCGAGAGACGGGCGGTTGGAACTGCCGCCGCCGGGAACCACCGAGGTGCGTTAGCGGGATGCGATGGCCTGCAAAATGGCCCGGCGAACAAGCGCGGCGAAAACCGGCAGCTTGTGGGCATTTTTCGCGAGCGGTGCCGCGCCGCCGAGAGCGGCCTCCGCCGCTTCTCTCGTGGCCGCTTCATCGACATGCCTGCCGCGAAGCACGCTTTCGGCACGCGTCGCACGGTGCGGCACCGGCGAGGCCGCGCCGAGCACGATCGAGGCATTGTTGCAGCGCCCGTCTGGGGTCCGCTCGATCACGGTCGCCACTTCGGCGAAGGGCCAGTCGAAGGCATCTCGTTCGCCCTGCTTCAGATAAGCCATGCGCGCACCAGCCGGCAGCGGCGGCAGCCGAATCACAGTCAGAATTTCGCCCGGTCGCAAATCATTCTCACGCCGCGAATCCCGCCGCGGCAGAACGAAGAATTCCTCGAGCGCAATCCGGCGGGTGAAGCCGTCTGGCCCTCTCAACTCGATCTCAGCCCCCAGCGCCACGAGCACCGTTGCGAGCGTCGAGGGATGGACAATCGCGCAGGGCCGGTTGTCGAACACGGCATGGTACTGGTTTTCACCTGAAATCGCGAAGCAGTGCTCGCCGCCCTTCTTGAGGCAATGATGCTGCTTCGACCGGAAATACCAGCAGTGAGGTCGCTGCAGCAGATTGCCGGCGACGGTGCCGATGGTGCGAATCTGCGGGCTGCCGGTCAGCGCTGCCGCGTCGGCAAGGATCGCGTATCGCGACTGGATAAGAGGGTGGCGGGCAAGCGCCGCCAAGGTCACGAGTGCGCCGATCTGGATACCCTGTCCGTCCGTGGGCTCGATGCCGTCGAGCCCGCGCATGGCACGAAGGTCGATCACGGTTTGGGGCGCGACGAGATCGGCCTTCATAAGGCCGAGAAGATCGATGCCGCCCGCCTTCATGACCGTCGTCCGGGTGGCTACGCCGGCGCTCTCGGCCATCGCATCTGCGACTGTGACGCAAGGCGAAGTCGACGCCTTTTGCCACGCGTCCGGTCCCACTAGCTCAAAGTCATGCATCAGCGCATCTCCTGCGGCAGCTTTCCCCGTGCCGCCAGAATCCGTGCGGGATTCATCGGCAACGTGCGGAGACGCACGCCGATCGCGTTGTAGATCGCGTTGGCGATCGCGGCTGCCGTGGCGATGGTGGCCGGCTCCGCGACACCGCAGGCGTCGGTCGCGCTCTGTCCCAAATAGTTCTCGATGATGAAAACGTCGATCGCAGGTGTGCCACTTGCGCGGACCATCTTGTAATGATCGAGATCGGCATTCATGACTTGCCCAGTATGCCCGTCCATGATGCGCTGTTCGTAGAGCGCATAGGAGAGGCCCATCATGATTCCGCCGTGGATCTGGCTCTCGAGCAGCATTGGGTTGATCGGCCGCCCGCAATCATGCACAGCCACCACGCGCTCGACATCGACCGCGCCGATCTCGGTGTCGACGGCCACTGCGACGAATTGCACACCCCCGAGATCGGCCCGCGCGATGCCGCCAAATGGTGTTGCCATTCGGAAACCGCCGTAATCGTCGCCGCGTTGGGCCGTCGCCTTAACCCCAGTCGCGCCGAGAAGCGCCGCCGCCTCCTTGAAGCTCATGCGGGGTATGCCGTCCTTGCGCCGGAGGATGGAACCGCCGGCAAGGCGAAGCTCGTCTATGCTCAGGCCCAACACCGATGCCGCGCGGCTCAAGATCTGCTTTCCGACCGCGAACGCGGCTTTGCGGGCGGCCGGCGTCATCGAGCCCGTCACCTTGCTGCCGCCCGAGCTGACGCCGGTCGGAAAATCCGATTGGCCGACGCGGATCGCTATTTCGTCTGCCGCGAGACCCAGCTCCTCCGCGACCGTCTGCGCCAAAACCGTGCTCGTGCCGGTGCCGATATCCTGTACCGCCGAGCGCAGCTCGACCGTGCCGTCGCACCCTATTCGGACTTCGCACGCGCCGCTGCTCTGAACAATGCCGGGCCAGGAGGACTGCGCCATGCCGATGCCGCGTTTCACCGGTCCCGGATCGGTCCCGGGCGCGTGGCGCTTGTGCCATTGGATTCTCTCAGCGCCGATTCGCCGTTCCTCTCGGCGTGCCGCGCTACGATCGATGCGGTCGCGCAGAGCCAGCGGATCGAGCCCGAGCCTCTCGGCAAGATCGTCGACGACTTGTTCCAACGCAAAAGCGCCTTGAACATTGCCGGGCGCGCGCATGGCGCAGCCCGGCGGCGCATTGGTCAGGACGTCGTACTGTGCCATCGCAAAATTCGGGCATTGATACATGGCTTGAGCGATGTTCCCGAACTCCAGCCCCACGTGCGGCGCCAGCGGTTCCATACGAGAGAAGAGAAATTGCGGTGAGCGCCCCATCGTGCTTCGCGCCCATCGCAAGCCGCTGCCAAGTGCCGGGTCGGTTGCCGCCCGCCACGAATTCCTCATGCCGGTCAAAGGCCAAGGACACTTGCGCACCCGCCTTGCGCGAAAGAGCGACCGCGATCAATGCGAAATCGCCTGGCTCCAGCTTCGATCCGAACCCGCCGCCCATGAATTCGCAGATGACGCGGACCTTGTCTTCGGGAAGGCCGAACGCGTTGGCGATTTCCGTGCGGCTTCCGGCCACGTTCTGTGTCGAGAGATAGACAATCAGTCCGTCGGCCCGCCAATCGGCAACGACCGCGTGCGGCTCGAGGCAGCTATGGATCTGGACCTGCGTTCGGAACTCACCCTCGACCGTGATGTCCGCGTCGCGAAACCCTTTATCCGCGTCGCCGCGGCCGCCGCCGAAGGGACTAGCGACCGGGCCGCGAACATTGCTCTGAATGCGCTGACCAACCGGTTCCGCCGGTTCCTGCTCCTCGACCCGAGGAGCCCCTGGTTCGCGCGCCGCGTCCATGTCGATGACAAAGGGGAGCTCCTCATAAGCGACCTTTATCAGCGAAAGCGCCTCGTCCGCATCCGCACGCGAGACCGCGGCAACCGCGGCAATAATGGACCCGGCATAGGACAGGACCGGCATCTCGGCCGCCGTTGCGATCTCCTGCGCGCCGGCCCCGAGATGCACTGCGCGCACGCCGGGATGCCGCAACGCCGCACTCGCATCGATCGCGATGACGCGCGCGTGCGGATAGGGCGATCGCAGCGGCCGTGCATGCAGCATTCCAGGAAGCTTCACATCGACGGTGTAGCGCGCGGTCCCCGTCACTTTCGCCAGGGCATCGATGCGAGGAACGCGCTTCCCGATCACCGCAAGCTGCGCATTGGGCGCGAGCGCTGGCGGTTCCGCGGCGCTGATGTCGCGCTCGATCGCGCCGAGATCGGTATGACCGATGCCGAAAATTAACGCCTCGTGGCGCGCATCTTCGCTCATGGGCCGCTCACATTCTCTGCCGCCGCCGCAAGGGTCGCCTCACAAATCTTTGGATAGCTCCCGCAGCGGCACAGATGACCACTCAACGACGCTTTCACATGCTCGAGCGTTGGATGCGGATTGCGCGCGAGGAGCGCCGCACAACTCATCACGAAGCCCGGGGTGCAGAAACCACATTGCATGGCGTCATGCGCGATGAAAGCCGCCTGAACGGGATGGAGCCGTCCGCGCTCTGCCAAGCCTTCAACCGTTGTGACTGTGCGCCCGCCTGCATCATGCGCAAGCAGCATGCAGGCGCAGACAGGTTCTCTGTCGAGCCAGACCGTGCAGGCGCCGCATGCGCCCATGTTGCACGCGATCTTCGTTCCCGTGAGGTCGAGTGGGCCGCGCAGCAGCTCGGCGAGTGTCATCCGCCGCGGAACCAGCACGGTATGCGATGCTCCGTTTACGGTCAGCGAGAGGGAGAACGGCTGAGGGCCCATTACGGTCGCCTCTTCCTGCGAAATTGCCAGGTGGCTCAGTCCGCGCGCGTCCAATTCACGCGGACGAAATAGCCGCCCTCGTCGTAATGCTCGGTGAGCGTCCCTTTGTAGGCCCGTGTGATTGCCTCGCCGATGCGGCGTGGGAGATGAATGTCGGTCGTCCGTATTACGAGACGATCCGGCGCTTCTAGTTCAATGCTCATGATCCGGTTCAAGGGATGCTCGGGCTTCTCGGCCTCTTCCTGATGCCGCACAAGCTGGGTGATCTCGCCTCGTTGAGAGGCAACGAGCGGTCCGGACAGCGTCACGATGCCCGCCGGGTAGTGATCGTTGGTCCGGTGGCAGGCCTGGCAAATCATCGTGGCAGCGCCCTCCGGCCGCTCACCCCAGTCCCAACGCCCGTGCTGGTACACGGCTCCGCATTGCTCGCAGACCGCCGCCTCGTGGGCCTTATGCGTCGCCTTATACGGGTCGAGGATGCGGTCCCGCTGCGACCGCCCCCAGCGTCGGCGGCCGGCCGCGGGGACTGCCGGTCGATCGGAAGTCTTTGCGCCCACGGAACCTCCTTCTTCGAAATCGAGGCTAACTCACGCTCAAGCGAAAGACTGAACCGAAATGGGCCACTCGTCATTGATCTATCTCAATGAGACGAGGCGGCTTGTGGTCCCATCATGCGTGCATCTACGAGAGGAGTGCGCGATGACGATATGGAAACTCACGCCCATTGATCTCCTCGACCCCAACTGGAATGCGAGTTCGCATCGCGGACCGGTCGTCGTGCGTGCGCGAGATGAAAAGGACGCGCGGTCGCTTGCGGCTAAAGCGTTCGATGTCGCAACGCGTTTTCCTCCGCAGGCAGGTGTAGAGACGCCGCCCTGGACACGCGCGTCTTGCGTAAAGGCCGAGCGCATAAAAGACGAGCGCTATCCCGTACGGGGACCTGCCGAAGTTTTGGAACCGACTGTCTAGCGCCGATTATGCCAAACGGCTGGAGATAACACGCTTGCCTGCCGCATCGCCCCGCCAGAACAGAAAGCGAACTTGGCGGAAAACGCGCGCGCTACGAAAAGCGGACAACTGACGCACCACGGACGCGCGCGCCAGTGCCTTGCCCGACGACCCAGAAGTGTTAAAACTTCCTATCCTTCCGACTGTGGAGGCAGTCGCGGCCGCATTTCGAGGAACTACTGCTGAAAAGTGGTCCTTTTCGCAGGCGGCGCCGGCGTATCTGGTCGCTTTGGTGACCACCGGCATCGCCTTTGCGATTCGACTTGCGCTCGATCCGATCCTTGGTGTTCAACCCGTCTTCGCGATATTCGTGCTCGCCGTCGTGGTAGCGGCCGTCTACGGCGGCATTGGGGCCGGCTTGTTCGCGACGGCGTTGTCGATAGCGTTGGTTTACGAATGGGTGCTCGCGCCTAAAGGTCTTTTCGACGCGTGGGACGGTATCGAATCATTGCTCTTTGCAGTGACGGCGCTTTGTCTCATCGGTCTCAGCGAAGTACTCATGCGATCGAGACGACGGACAGAGACCGCACTATTGGCGCAGGACGAAGCGATGTCGAAGGTGGAGGCGCGTGAAGCGCAGTTACAGTCGATCCTCGACACCGTCCCGGACACTATGGTGACGATCGACCAAGGTGGCATCATCCAATCCTTTAGCAGCGCAGCGCAACGCCTGTTCGGGTATCGAACCGACGAGGCGGTTGGTCGGAACGTCAGCATGCTCATGCCGCCGCCATACCGCGAGCAGCATGACGGATACCTGTCTCGCTACATCGCCACTGGTGAGGCGCGGATCATCGGGACAGGGCGTGTCGTCGTCGGCTTGCGCAAGAACGGTTCAACGTTCCCGATGGAATTGTCCGTTGGTGAGACAAAAATGTCCGGCCGGCGGCTCTTCGTGGGCTTTGTTCGTGACCTCACCGAACGTCAGGAGAGCGAGCGCCGGTTGCACGAACTCCAGGGGGAACTGCTCCATGCTTCGCGACTCAGCGAACTCGGGCAGATGGCTTCGGCGCTTGCCCACGAAGTCAATCAGCCTCTGACCGCCATCGCGAACTATGCGAGCGCAGCGGATCGGTTGATCCGAATGGGAAACGCGGAGCGGGCGACAGAGGTTCTCAACCGCATCGCCGCCCAGGCCCACGCCGCCGCCCAGATCATTCGACGCGTGCGCGAATTTTCGCGCAAAGGGGAGCCTGAGAGGCAGGTCGAGAATATCGCACGCACCGTAGAGGAGGCGAGTACGCTGGCCCTCGTCGGTGCGCCATCCACGGGAATCCGGATGGAGTTGCGACTCGACCCCGCCGCCGCCCTTGCGTTCATCGACAAAATTCAAATCCAGCAAGTCTTGGTGAACCTCATACGCAACGCCGCTGAAGCGATGCAGGAGAGCCAGCAGCGCGAACTCATCGTTGCGACCGCAGCCGCCGCACAACAAGGCATGATTGAGATTGCGGTTGCAGATACTGGCCCCGGCTTAGCACCGCAGATTTGTGAAAAGCTCTTCCAGCCCTTTGTTACCACCAAGGGCACCGGCGTCGGGATCGGATTGTCGATCTGCCGCGCGATCGTTGAGGACGGGCATGGCGGCCGTCTTTGGGCGGAAGACAATCCCGGAGGGGGCACCGTATTTAGGCTGAGCTTGCCGGTCGATCCATCCACCTAAGTCGGAGCCTATACCAAAGGTTACGGTTGGCGTCCCGAACGTCCGGAAGGGGTTACTGGACTAAACCGCTCTCACGGTAGAGCGCGTGACAAGCGATTATTTCGAGGAGGCGAGCAAGCGGTTGCGCGTTGCCATGAGCATTGTCACGCAAGGGCCTTGGCCCCGAGGCGGTATCGCGGTGGCGTTTCAGGCAGCTCGAGCCGCTTCAATCTAAGAACGGCGGCGCTCGGCCTGGAGCAGCGCGTCCGATGTGATGCTGACGACGCCCGCCTTAGCGAAGCCTGCTCGTGCCATGGCGAGCGAGCCCGCGACATCGATGGCGCGGCAGGCGTCCTCAACCACCACGGCAGCAAAACCCTGGCGGCGCGCGTCGAGCGCGGAGTAGGCAACACAGAAATCGAGGGCGAGCCCTGCAAAGAAGACACGTCTCATGCCGCGCTCGCGCAAATAGCCGGTCAGACCTGTCGGCGTCCTCCGGTCATTCTCGAAAAAAGCCGAATAGGAATCGATGTCGCGCCGGAATCCCTTTCGGATCACGAGCGTTGCATGCAATAGCTCCAGCTCTTCGTGAAACACGGCGCCGGACGTTCCCTGCACGCAATGGTCCGGCCACAAGACCTGGGGGCCGTAGGGAAAGTCGACGACATCGTAGGGCCGCTTGCCGGGATGCGCCGAAGCGAAGGAGCGGTGGTCGCGCGGGTGCCAATCTTGCGTCAGAACGACATTGGCAAAGACGCGGCCGAGGCGATTGATCAGCGGCACGATAGCGTCGCCGCTGGGCACGGCGAGGGCGCCGCCGGGACAGAAGTCGTTCTGCACATCGACCGCCAGCAGCACGTCGTCGGACTCGATCGCAAGGCGGCTCATCGCGAGGCTCCTAGGATGAGGCCCTCTGATGCTTACTGATGCTTGTATAGCACGCCAACGAGGTAGCCGCACCGGCTCGCCGCCTCGCGCCCGCCCGTCAATTGGGCGCCTTAGCTCCAGTGATCCAGCCGCGCCAGCATGGACCGGCTCGTGCTTTTGGTCCCTCAGCCGGACAGCATATTGTGTATCCGCTCACGCTTGACCAGCCATTGACTGAGTTGATCTGTCTCAAGAAGCCGAGGCGGTCCCTCGGTTAGGATTGAACCATGGAATTGACTTCTGACGCTCTTCTCACCGACCTCTATCAGCTCAATATGCTGGAGGCGTATCTGGATCAGGGGATCACCGCAACCGCCGTCTTCGAATTCTTCTTCCGGAAGCTGCCGCCGCGGCGAGGGTTCCTCCTCGCCGCCGGCCTCGAAGACGTGGTCAGATTCATCGAGACGCTGCGCTTCTCGCCCGATGACATCGCTTGGCTCGAGCACGGCGGGCGCTTCGGGACGGCGCTCATCGATTATCTCGGAGACTTCCGATTCACAGGCGACGTTCACGCTATGCCGGAGGGCACGGCGTTCTTCGCCGACGAGCCGATTCTGCGTGTTACTGCGCCATTGCCGCAGGCCCAGCTCCTCGAGACCCGCCTGATCAACATCCTCCATTTCCAATCGCTGATCGCGTCGAAGGCGGCTCGCTTGGTGCTGGCCGCGCCCGGCAAGCTGCTGGTGGATTTCGGACTGCGGCGGGCGCACGGTGCCGAGGCCGGTCTGATGGCAGCGCGCGCGAGCTATATTGCGGGCTTCGACGGCACCGCGACTGTGCTGGCCGAGAAGGCTTTACGGGATTCCGGTGTTTGGGACCATGGCTCATTCCTTCATCCAGGCGCATGACGACGAGACGGCCGCCTTCGAGAATTTCGCGCGGTCCCACCCGCAGAATCTGACGCTGCTGATCGACACCTACGACACGGAAGAGGCCGCGCGGAAGGTCGTGGCGCTGGCGCCGCGGCTCGCCAGTGACGGGATTTTCATCCGCTCCGTGCGCCTCGACAGCGGCGACCTGATCGCGCTCTCCAGAAGCGTCCGGCGCATCCTCGATGAAGGCGGCTTGCGGGACGTGACGATCTTCGCCAGCGGCGGTCTCGACGAGGATGCGCTGCTGGCGATCGGCCGCGCGCAGGCGCCAATCGACGGATTCGGTGTCGGCACGAGCCTCACCACCTCGTCCGACGTTCCAGCGCTCGATTGCGCCTATAAGATCGAGGAATATGCGGGCGTGGCGCGCCGCAAGCGGTCGGTCGGCAAGGCGACCTGGCCCGGACGGAAGCAGGTCTGGCGGCGCTATGGTGCCGACGGACGCATGGTAGAAGACACGATCGCGCTTGAAGATGATGACCTGATCGGCGAACCGCTTATCGCGCCCGTTATCGCCGAAGGCCGCCGCATCGACAACCCTCCAAGCCTCGCCGAACTCCGGGCGCGTGCGGCGCGAAGTCTTGCGCAGCTTCCCGAGAAGCTGCGGCGGATCGATCTCCCTGCCGAATATCCCGTTCGGATTGCGGACTCGCTCGTTCGCCTCGCCGCCGAGTGCGACCGGCGGACGATGCCGGCTGAACGACCTTGAGCGAAAGGGAGATCATCCAATTCCTCTCGAAAGGGGAAAGTTACGGGCTTCCCACCGAAGTGGTCGAGCGCATCGAGACACACTGCTCGATCGTCTTTCTCGTTGGCGATCGGGCCTACAAGCTGAAACGGCCGATCGCGTTCTCGGCTCTCGACTATACCTCCCTCGAACGGCGCGAAGCCGCATGCCGCCGCGAAGTCGAACTCAACCGGCGGACTGCGCCCGATGTTTATTTGGGTGTGCGGCCGATCCACCGCGATGAAAGCGGCGCGCTCAGTTTCAAAGACGCCGGGCCGGCGGTGGATTACGTTGTCGTTATGCGGCGGTTCGAGCAGGCCGATCTCTTTGACCATCTCGCCGCCGAGGGCCGCTTGGGGCTCGATCTTGTAGCCGCCCTCGCCGAGGAGGTCGCGCGGTTTCACCAGCGTGCGGAAATAACCGATATCGACGGCGGCAGCCTCGGGATGGAGCGCGCGATCGAGCAGAACCGGCGCGATCAGTCGACCGTCGAGGCGGTTCTCGGACAAGCGGCCATCACGAATCTCCATGGGAGCTCGCTCCGCGCGCTCGACCGACTCGTCTCGTTGTTGGACTGCCGCCGGTCGGACGGCCGCATACGCGTGTGTCACGGCGATCTTCGCCTTCCGAATATCTGTCTCTATGAGGGCCGACCGACGCTCTTTGATGCGATCGAGTTCGCGGACGATCTCTGCTGCATTGACGTGCTCTATGACCTCGCCTTCCTGCTCATGGACCTTTGGCAAAGGGGCCTTCATGTCCATGCCAACACGGTTTTCAATCGATATTTTGATGTAACCGCGGACGATGCAGGGCTGCCGGCGCTTCCGCTGATGATGTCCGTGCGCGCCGGGACGCGCGCCTTCGCCGTCGCGGGCTCTTCCTTGCGCCATAGCGAACCGAACGAATGCCGGCGCCTCGCAGGCACCGCACAAGACCTCATGAGGCTGGCCTCAACTCTGCTCGATCTGGGATCGCCTCGTGTCGTCGCGATCGGCGGCGGGACAGCAATGGACCGGAGCCGGTTTGCCCAACAGCTTGCGCCCTCCCTGAGACCGCCGCCGGGTGCGCGCATCGTCGATGGGAGCGTTGTCGCGCCGTACGGAAATGCGAAGGAGATTCTACAGGGTACTTACGCGGCCATTCTCCATTGCCCGTTCGATGGAACTTTTGACCGACAAGCGCTTGCCGAGTTGATCGCGACGACCGCTGTTCCTTTGGTGGGGCTTTGGCTGGGCGAACCGCGACAGGCGCCGGCGGCATGGCACGTGATCGATAAAGCTCTCGAGACCGAAGCCTCTATCGCCGCCGTTCGTCGCCTCGTTGATGATGACGCATCGCCGCGCGGCGCAGCAACTCCGTCACCTCCTCGTCGCGGAGCTGATGAAACTCTTCATAGTAGAGGCTGATCGCCTCGAACGGTTCGGGCGTCATCAATGAGACAAGCTCGTCCGCTTCGCCTCGCATGGCCTCGATTGTGCCGGGAGGCGCGACCGGCACGGCCATCACCAGCCGTTTCGGGTGTCGCCGACGCACGGCACGTAGCGCCGCCCGCATCGTGGCGCCCGTGGCAATGCCGTCGTCGACGACGATCGCCGTGCAGGCTCGGATGTCGGCCGGAGCCCGGTCGCCGCGGTAAGCCGCCTTGCGCCGCTCAAGCTCGTGTTTCTGGCTCTCGATCTCGCGATCGAGATAATCCTGCGTCACGCCGAGCTGTGCGATGGTTTCGGCGTCGAGAACCTGTTCCGGCGGCGCGCCTTCGGCGATCGCCCCGATCGCCAGTTCCGCGAAACCGGGGGCGCCGATCTTGCGGACGAGCACGATATCGAGCGGCGCATCGAGCTCTTCTGCGATCGCGAAACCGACCGGCACGCCGCCGCGCGGCAGCGCCAGCACGACGGGGTGCGCCTCTTTGAACCGAGTGAGATCCGCGGCGAGCCGGGTTCCAGCGTCGTTCCGATCGCGAAACATCGTGTCACCGGCCGCGATGCGCATGCGCGATCGCCTCGGCGACGAGGGCCGACGTGTCGATGATCGCAAGCGCCTTTGCTGACTGAGTTGCCATTGCCGCGGGAAGCGGGACCGAATTCGTGATCGCCAAGCCGTCGATATCGCCGCGCGCGAAGAAATCCGTGCCATTGCGCGGGAACACGCCATGGGTCGCCGCGGCAAAGACATGCGCCGCGCCTCCGTCGCGGCAGGCGCGGGCGGCCCGCAGCAAGGTCGTCCCCGTGCTGATGAGGTCGTCAAGCAGAATAACTGTCTTGGCAGTGACGGCGCCCACGAGTGCTCCCCCGGACACGACGCCGCCGCTACGGTACTTCTCGACAAAGCCGCTGTCGATCTCATGTCCCGTGCGCTGCTTCAGAGCCCGGCGAAAGCGCTCCGCCCGCTTTACGCCGCCTGCATCGGGAGAGACGACGGTTATGCCTCCACCCTTTGCTATCTGGGCAAAATGGTCCGCGAACAGTTCCGCCGCCGTCAGATGCAAGGTCGGACATCGGAAACCGTTCTCGAATGCCGCGTCATTGTGCACGTCGAGTGCGATCACGCGGTCCGTGCCGACCGAATCGAAGAGAGATGCTACATAGCGCGAGGTAACCGGGTCGTATGGTTGCGTCCGGCGATCCTTCCGCGCGTAACAGAGATAGGGGAGTACTGCGGTGACGCGGGCGGCGCCATGGTCCTTCAGCGTTGCGATGAGGAACAGGAGCCGACACAGCTTGTCATTGACGCTTTGCGTTTCGTCGCCGTGAAGCGCATGCAGGACGAAGCAATCGTCCCCTTCCACTGTGACCAGCGGTCGGACCTTGTGCTCGCCATCCTCGAACGGGCGTTCCTCGACCGGCGAGAGCGGCGTCTCGAGACGAGCGGTTACGCGCTGCGCGTAATCGATCGTGCCGGTCAGTGAAAAGAGAGCCAGTGAGTCATGCGCCACAAGATGTCTCCTAACTTGAACGATTCACCGCGCGATCTCGGGAACGGCGGCGAGGAGCCTGTCGATGTCGTCCTCGGTTGTGTAGGGCGCGATGCTGGCGCGGGCCGTGCCTTCGATCCCAAGCGTCATCATCAGCGGCTGCGCGCAATGATGGCCGTGCCGAAGCGCCAGGCCATAACCGTCGAGCCGGCGGCACACCTCTTCAGACGCGATCCCCGCGACGGTGAAGGAAACGACGCCGCGCCGCTGCTCGGTCGTCTTCGGGCCGATCAAGCGGACAAAGGGGTACTGTCCCAATCCCTCTAGAAGACGGGCGGTAAGCCGGTTTTCGCGCGCGCTAACGGCGGGCCAGTCGAGCCGCTCCATCCATCGTACGGCCGAGCCGAGCCCGATTGCGGCTCCGATCGGCGGCGTGCCGGCTTCGAATCGCCGGGGCGGATCGGCGAATTCCGCGTCCTTGGGCGTCACGCGCCGTATCATCTGGCCGCCGACCATGAAGGGCGTCATTCCGGCCAGAAGTTCGCCGCGGCCCCAGAGGACGCCAATGCCTGTCGGTCCGAAAGTCTTGTGGCCGGAAAACGCATAGAAATCGACACCGAGACTCCGGACATCCAGCGGCCCGTGCGGCGCCTGCTGCGCGCCGTCGAGCGCGACCACGGCACCGACCGAGCGGGCTGCGGCAACGATCGGCGCGACATCCGTGATGGCGCCCGTAACATTCGAACAATGCGTCACCGCGATGATCCGGCACTTCGTCGTGACGAACTCGGCGAGGCACGAATGGTCGATTCGGCCCTCGCTCGTGACCGGCAGCACGCGGAGCTTCAATCCGCGCCGGTTCGCGAGCGCGCGCCAGGGAAGCGTGTTGCTGTGATGCTCGAGGATTGAGAGAACGATCTCATCGCCTTCGCGCAGCCGTTCGCCGAAGGACTGCGCCAGGAGGTTGAGCGCCGAGGTCGTGCCGTAGGTGAAGACGATCTCGTGCGGCGAAGCGGCGCCGAGGAACCGGGCCACGTCGGCGCGCGCGCCTTCGTATTCGGCGAGCGCTTCCCGCGCAAGCTTATAGACCCCGCCATAGACGTTCGCGCGCATCGCCGTGGCGAACCGGTGCAGCGTATCGATGACGGAAACGGGCATTTGCGCCGTGGCGGCGCTGTCGAGATAGTAGAGCCCCTCGCGGGCGAGCACGGGAAACTGCGACCGGATGGTGCTCGGATCGGAGAGGAGGCCGGCATCAGGTACGAGGCTCATCGTGTCATCGTCCGGTCAAGCATCCGCCGCAGCTTGGCGAGCGTGCGCGTGTTGAGGACATCGTCCTTCTCGAGCCAGGCGCGCCGGGCTTGACCCACGCCGAAGCGAAGATAGGCGAACTCATCGACGCGGTGCGTGTCGGTTGCGATGCTCACGCGCACGCCCGCTTCCTTGGCCATGCGGCAATGGAGATCGGTGAGGTCGAGCCGGTCGGGATGGGCATTCAATTCGATGAAGCAGCCGCGGTCTTTGGCGGCGGCGATGACCCGCGCCATGTCGACATCGTAGGGCTCGCGCTCCCCGATCAGCCGACCGGTCGGATGGGCGAGGATCGTGAAGTGCGGCCGTTCCATGGCGCGCAGGATGCGCTCCGTCTGCTTCTGGCGCGACAGGTTGAACTTGCTGTGGACTGCCGCGACGACGAGGTCGAGTTCGCCTAGAACGTCGTCCGGCAGATCGAGCGTACCGTCTTCGAGGATATCGACCTCGATCCCCTTGAGGAGCGTGAGACCGCGGATTTTTGTGTTGATACGGTCGATCGCCCGCATCTCCTGCCGCAGGCGGCGCGGGTCAAGCCCATGCGCCATGGCCAGACGTCGCGAATGGTCGGTGACGGCGATATAGTCGTATCCCCGTGCCTTTGCCGCGGCGGCGAGTTCTTCGAGCGTGTCGTGGCCGTCAGTGGCGTTGCTGTGGACGTGCAGGTCGCCGCGGAGGTCCGCGGGTTCCACGAGATCGGGGAGCTTCCCAGCCGCGGCGGCTTCGATTTCGCCTCGATCCTCGCGCAGTTCGGGCGGGATGAAGGGAAGTCCCACGGCGCCGAAAACTTCCTCCTCGGTCTTGCCGCCGACCCGCTTCTTCCCGCGGAAGACGCCGTATTCGTTGATCTTGAGACCACGCTGCTGACCCAGTTTGCGGACCGCGATGTTATGCGCCTTGCTGCCGGTGAAATAATGGAGGGCCGAGCCATAGCTCTCCGCCGGCACCACCCGAATATCCACTTGCAATCCCGAGCGCAAAGCGACCGTCGCGCGCGTCGTCCCGGAAGCGATGATTGTCGCGACCTCGTCATAGGCGGTGAAGCGCTCGATGACGGGAGGCCCAAGTTTGGCGGTGGCAAGGATGTCGATGTCGCCGATCGTCTCCTGGCAGCGGCGGTAGCTGCCCGCGACGACGACGCGGTCGATGCCGGGTGCGGCGCGAAGATACTGGAGAAGCGGCTCGACATAGCTTTCGGCAAGCGCAAGCTTCAAGCGCGCTGGCGGCGCCTTGGCCTGTGCCTCCAGCGCTTCGCGCAGCTTTTTCTCGATCCCTACGCCAAATCCCGGCAGCTCGTGCACCCGGCCGTCGAGTACGGCGCGGTGAAGCTGCTCGAGCGTGCGGACCTGGAGCTCGTCGCACAGCGTCTTGACCCGCTTTGGTCCGAGGTTCGGAAGGTGCAGCAGCTCCTGGGCGATGGCGGGCGTTCTCTTCCTGAGCTGGTCGAGGAGCGGCAGATGTCCGGTCGAGGCCAGCGTGCGGATCTTGTCTGCGAGATCGGCGCCAATTCCCGGGAGCTTGGGGGCATCTTCGGTGGACGCCAGGACCTCGGAAATCTCCTTACCGAAGCTGCGCACGACACGGGCGGCGTTGCGATAGGCGCGCACCCGGAAGGGATTGGCTTCCTCGATCTCGAGGAGATCGGCAAGGTCGTCGAGCGACTGTGCAATCTCGGGATTGTGCGCACGCATGGTCATCCTAGTGATGGGCGGCATCTGGAGTTCCACCTTCCCGAGCATTGGCCTCTTCGTCATAGCCCTCGGCGAGAAACAGGTACGACGCTTTGACCCAGCGATCTTGGGCTTGGTCGGCAAGCCGCTGGCACTCGGCCGCCTTCGCTCGCAGCTCTTCCGTGTCCATGCTGGTATGGTGGACAATCTAGCTACGGCGGCCTTGACGTGGGTCAAATCGAGGAAATTTAGCCAGAAGAACTGCGTAACCTGCGGCGGCCGCATCGTCATTGCCGCCGACGATGCGGCGAAGTGGCTTGGCGACACGCTGGTCCGCTCCGCTTGAGGCTGCGGGCCGGCAAATCTGGGTTTATGTGCGACTTCGTGCGTGAGGGACGTCAATCAAGAGCCGTGGGCGCAGCCTTTGGGCTCCCCGTCCGGCGAAAGGCTTTGCGCTGGATCAAGGCGCAAGGTCCGCCGCCGTACGAAACTTCTCCTCCAACCGCGATAGCAGGAGGAGATTTCCAATGGCCGTTACCCCCGTCGAAGTGAAAAAGACCCCGGCGCCCCGCGCCGCCGGCGATCCCTGGCAGAGTTTCCGCGGCGAATTCGACCGGCTTTTCGACCGGTTCGCCGGCTTCGGCATGCCCTCGATGCGCCGCATGTTCGACATCGCCCCCGCAGCCGACGCGGGCTTTAGCGTTAACGTACCCTGCGTCGACGTGAGCGAGGATGACAAGGCCTACAAGATCTCGGCCGAACTGCCCGGCCTCGAGGAAAAGGACGTCGAGGTGTCGCTCACCGGCGATGTGCTGACCTTGAAGGGCGAGAAGCGGCAGGAGAAGGAAGAGAAGAACAAGAATTGGTACGTATCGGAACGCGCTTACGGCTCGTTCCAGCGCGCCTTCGAGCTGCCACAGGGCATCGACCGCGACAAGATCGCGGCGGATTTCGCGAAGGGCGTCCTCACCATCACGCTGCCGAAGAGCGCCGAGGCCCAGAAGCAGCAGAAGAAGATCGACGTAAAGGCCGCGTGAACTTCCGCACCACAATCCGGAGACCAGCCATGAGAAATCTTGAGAACGTTGCTGATCGTGCTGCCGCTTACCGCCATCGGCGCCTGTACCACGTTGAGCGACCAGGACCGCGCGCTTTTGACCGCTGCCAGCAGCAACGCCCAGCAGGCGAAGGACATGGCGCAGCAGGCACTGACCGCCGCCCAGGCGGCGCAGGCGAGCGCCAATGGCGCAGAGCAATCCGCCAGCAAGGCGGCGAGCGATGCGCAAACCGCCAACGAGAAGGCGGATCGCATGTTCCAGCGCTCGCTGCGCAAGGTCTCGCCATCGTCGTGATCGTCCGGCCCGGCCTTCCCTTGAGGGTCGGGCCTTTCTTTCAGGACAGGATCTCGACGACGGTCAGATCGCCTCGATCGCGAGATTGCCAACTGCAGCCGTCGGTCAAATCGACGAAGAACCGCACAGGATCGGAGTTGGCGTAGCTTGCCGGCATCCTATGGATGAAGATGCCGCCGCCGGGAGCCAACCGCATGGCCTTTGCAGGCCGAATGTGCGTCGCGGAATGCCAGTCATGGCGAAAACCGCGGGCCGCGACCGCCGAAGTCACTACGCCTCCGCCGAACCAGTCATTGCGCTCGAGGACTAGTACCTTCTGCCCGGCCTTTGCGGCGAGCCGCGCTACGCCATCTTGGCCCGCGAGGGTCCATTTGACATGAGCCCCTGATCGCATCCAGGGCTGAGCGGGATCCGTTCCTCATTGAGCTTGCCCCCGACGTCCGCACCCATCGGCCGCTCGGCAACAAGCTCCCTATAGATCTCGTCGCCAAGCCCAACAGCCTCTCGATGCCGGTGATCGCCGCGATCTGCAACTGACGCCCCGTCAGGGCGACAAATCTTCGAGCACGCGCCGCTTGCTCTCGATGCCCAGCAGTCCCAGCACCACCGCGCCGATCACGCCTGCAACCGCCACCATGGCGAAGACGCTCTCCATCCCGAAGCCGCCGGCAAGAAGGGCACCCACCGCCGTGGGCGAGACGATGCTCGCGAGACGGTTCATGCTGCTCACGGTCGCAACCCCCCAGCCGCGCATTCGCGTCGGATAAAGCTCCGCGGCATAGTTGTAGTTAGTGCTCGAGTTCATCGACGTACCGATCGTCATGACGAGAGCGGATGCGAACAGGACCCGCCACGACGTCATGTGGAACCAATGAACCGCGACGGCGCCATAAACGCCGCCCAGGACGACCATGAGAAAGCCAAAAACGAACGTTGGCTTGCGGCCGATCGAAGTCGAGTACCAACGCTTGCGAGGCCATGGCGACGAGCATCACGCCATAGGAGATCGCCGTCAGCAGCAATGCGTCGTTGATGGGCAGTTTGCCGATGCTTACGTAGAGCGTCGGCAGCCAGATGGTCGGGATGCGGATGACAAAGAACGTGGTCGCAGCCTGGACCCACAGAACGATGGTGCGCCGCAGATAAATCCCGGTGAAGAGTTCGCGAAGGCGCGTCGGCTTCGCCTCCGCGAAATTCTCCGGCCGCGGCGCCGGCAAGGGGGTGCGGCGCGGTTCCGCCTCTATGCTTTTGACGATGCGCTCGGCTTCGTCGATGCGGCCCCGATCCGCGAGCCACCGCGCCGATTTGGGCAGGGCAAACCAGCAATAAATGGCATGAAGCGCCGGCAGGCCGCCGACCAGGAACAGCACCCGCCACCCGATATTGTTCCCGAACAGCGTAAAGGTCAAAAGCCCGATGCTCGGCGCCAGGATTCCGCCAACGATGAAGATGGTCTCGTAGAAGAGCGCATTCCGCCCGCGCGTGGGCCCGCGCATGTACTCGTTGAAAAGCGCGGACGCGATGGGTACTTCGCCGCCGAGCCCGAGGCCCTGGACGGCGCGGAGAACGAGCAGGCTATGGAAATCCCAGGCGAAGGCGGTCGCGATGCTGAACAGACCGAAAAGCGCGATCGCCGTCACGAAGGCGCGTTTGCGGCCGTACTGCTCGCTTACGTAGCCGAACACCCAGGCGCCGATGAATTGGCCGACGAACCCGCCGCTGATCAGCAGGCCGGCATTCATGAGCCCGATGTGGAGACTCGTGAACACGACGGTCAAGGCGACGCCGATCGAGATCGCATCGAACGCGTCGAAGAAAGTGCCGATGCCCAACATGGCACCGAGTCGGAAATGGAAACGCGAGAAGGGCAAGCGTTCCAGCCGGGCGATCAGCTCGTCGCGACGAGCTCCTGGCCCCGGCCGCGAGGAGACGCCCTCGATGTCATCCCTCGTCAGGGCCACCGCGGTCCTCCCTGTTCTCAGAGCAGGAAGAGCGCCGTTTCAGGGTCGAGCGCCGCGATCAGCTCCGGCTTCCACGCGCGATTGACATAAAATTGCAAGCGGATGCCGTCCGGGTCCTTCAGGAACACGGCGCGACGGCACGGATGATCGATCTGCCGTTCGATCGCGATGCCGTTCTCGGCCGCCGTCTTCAGGCCGCGATCTAGTTCGGCCTCGTTCCACACCATACAGCCCGCATGGTGCAGGCTTTTTGTCCAGCCCGGCCGAATGCGCAGCAGCGTGAGATCGCCGATCGAATGCGTGCCCGCGAGAATGGCGAAGGGGCTATGCTTGTCGCCGACGAACGGAACGAGCCCGACGAAATCGCAATAATAGTCGAACATGGCCTCGAAATTCACGGCCACGATCGCCGCGTGCGACACGTTCCTCGAATGAAACAATGCGCCCTCGACGACATCGATCTTGGGAGTTTGCGGATAGTTCCGGTCGGGATTGGGCGGTGACGATACGCCCGGATTGTATTTCGGCGTGACCTTGGTGACGATGCCTGACCGCCGGCTTCGCCAGTCCGGCACCACATCGGCGTAGATTTCAACGTTGTTGCCGTCGGGATCGTTCATGTAGAGCGAATGCGCGACATCATGGTCCCGGAGAGCGTCAAATTTCTTGCCGGCGGCTACGGCCCGACGATAGCCGTCGACCAGATCCACTTCGGTCTCGACCTCGAACGCAATGTGGTTCAACCCCGGCTGAAGGTTGACGCGGTCCTTGTAGATGGGGCAGCGCACGTCCATGAGCGTGAAGTCGTGATAGCTGTTGCCGTTGCCCATGAACGTCGAAAGGATGTTCGGCCGGCGATAGGCCTCGGTGAAGCCGGCAACCGAATTGTAGAAAGCTTGCGACCTGAGATAGTCGCCGACGAACAGGTTCACGTGCCCCAGGCGCCGAGGGCGAAAGAACAGGTCCGTTTTGTCGTGCTGCAAGACGGTCGTGTCGCTCATGGTTGCCTCGTCGATGATTGGGGCGTGGTGAGAAATCCGGAAACGATCTCGTTAAATTGCGCTGCCTGATCCCACTGGACCCAGTGGGCGCAATGACGGAAGATGTGGAGTTCCGCGTTTGGGAGCGCGCGAAAGAGCGGCATCGCTCGCTCGACGGCGGCGCCGCGGTCCTCGTTGCCCCAAAGGATGAGCGTCGGACTGGCGATCTCGGCAAGACGATCGAGGATGCGAACGGGACGGGGCGCGGCTGCGCGCGCCCGCATGGCGCGATGCAATGGCCCGACGCTCATCGCGTAGCGCTCGCGCACGAATTCCTCCGTGACGAGTTCGCGGCGAAAAAGCGTCTTCAGGCTGAGCTCGCGCATCCGCTCGAGCGAGGGGTCGTATGCGCTGAGCTCCGCCACGTGGGCTTCGCCGAGCGCCGCGTCCTCGGCCGAGCCGGGCGGCGCGAGCGTGGCGCTCGCCACCAGCACCAGCCGGTCGAGCCCACGGTCTTCGAGCGCAATCCGGGCGGCGATGTACGCGCCCACCGAATTGCCGACGAGGTGGTACCGCTCAAGCCCGAGAGCGCGCAGGAAGGCGCGCGCATGCTCGACCCGAAATTCCATGGAATGGTCGTCCGGGACCGCACTCTCGCCGAAGCCCGGCTGGTCATAGGCGATTACAGTAAGTCCGGCGGCGGCGAGCGCGGCGATGTTGTGTTTCCAGCTCACGTTTGCGCAAGCACCCGGCGAGGAGCCGTGGATGAGTACGACCGGCGGGCCTTCGCCGCATCTCAGGAAGAAGGTCGCTATGCCGCAGGCGTCGATCCGCGCTGATTTCACAGTTGCCGATCCCACCGCCAATCCCACCCCGTCGCGGGCATGCCCAAAGTCGTGCGTGAGAATGTATCCTTTGGGGTGATTCCGCAAGATGTCAGGAGCGGCGTGCTAGAGGCACGCCCGGCGCCGCCTTTGCAAGCGGCAGATTGCCGACGTTGCGTCGAGGCCAACCCCGCACCACGGACACCTTTGCCAAAAAAAATTCTATCCGTACTCGCGTGCGGACCGCAGATGGCATTACGTTGAAAACGAATGATCGATCGCCTGAAGGTGGTCGCTGGTCTTCTGGTCTCGATGTCAGATCGCGGACGAGGCTCGAAGCAGAAATTCTGGTCCTCCGCCATCAGTTCCTGATCTGGCGCGAGAAAGCGGCCGAAAGGCTGCGGCGCGGCGCCATCGACCGGCCTGTTCTCGTATGGCTGTGCCGGCTGCGCCCGGCCGCAATCAACGCTGTCACCATGGTATGGCCTCAGAGCGTGGAGCGCCGGGTCGAGCCCATGGCTGTGACCCACCGCGAGATCAGCCGGGCATTTTAATGGCACGTCATGCACCGATCTGAATGACCGCGGCCCGGAAACGGGAACTCGCCCGGTCGCCTGCTTGCCTGTCTCAGGTCCCTGACCGGTCTGCGTGGATCGTCGTCGTATTCGCAGCCAGCGAACGTCCGCTGTTGGCACCCATCCGACCAATGCTTTCGTCGCGCGGTAAGTCCGGTCTCGACAGCATCGCCGACGTCCGGCGAACAGCGGATCTCGGATCGCCTTGAACGGCCGCGGATTATCAACGACCACGGGCCACGCGCCACCGCGCGCCATTGTCACACGGCGTCCGCGGCGAACCCTTCAGCCCGAGGCGCTGTTTCTGCGTATTCTCCCCGGCGAGCAGCAACAGCTGTTCTGGACGTATTCGATCCCATTTCCCGCCGGCATGTCGGTCTCACAAGCCGAAAGGATAGGTATCGGGAAGCCCTTCGAGTTCCTTGGTTCCGAACGGGGTCACCGCGCGCGTTTCGTCGAACCATATATATTCGTCGAATTGGGCCGGCAGAACGGCCTGGAAATAATGGCTCGCGAGCTCTGTCTCGGGCCGGTAGATCACCCCGATCGCCCGTTCCAGGCGGGGCTCCGTCAATCTATTGCGAACCTCCACACCTGAACTTCCGCGCAACGGCAGTATGAATTGCATACGGCCGGTTTCGTGGCATAGCCGCTCATAGCTTTGCCAGAGTGAGGGCAGCACCGCCTTGACCTCCATCGGCCCGTCCCAGTCGGACGCTGCCGCGACCGTTCCCGAATGGGTTCCAAACCCGATGGAATAGACGCCGTTCCCGAATTCCTCCCGGCAGAGATGCCCGATATTGTACTCGCCGCGCGCGGACATCTCCGTCGCGGCGGAATCGCCGACGTGGGAATTGTGGGCCCACACGATGGCCTTGGCCTCGGGCCCGTGGAAAGCAAGCAAGGTCTTCAACGTTTCGAACATGTGATTGTCGCGCAGATTCCAAGAGGCGCGGGATCCGTAATACATGATCCGGTAGTAGCGTTCGGCGTCCGTCACCAGACGGGCATTCTGCACCGCATCCATGAAGCGCTCGCCGTCATGAGCGGCATACTCGCTTTGCTTGTGGAGGATATCCTCCAGCATTCGCACGACCTCTTTCTCGCAGGTCTGGTACGTACCGGTCAGCGCGGCATGGCCGTAGGTCGCGGGATCGGCCTGCCACGGCGTCAGGCAACCATAGCGATGCCGTGCGATTCGCGCGGAGTTGGGATCAACCTCATCCAGGTATTTCAGTACCGATTGGATCGACGTGTAGAGGCTGTAAAGGTCGAGCCCATAGATCGCCACCCGGTTTTCTAGTTTCCGGCCATCATTGTGGGCGTGCAGCCAATCCACGAACGACCGCACCTCGTTGTTGCGCCACATCCAGCTCGGAAAGCGGGCAAACGCCGTCCACTCGCTCGGCGGATATTCGAAATGCCGCACATAGTGATCGAGACGTGCCACGTCCGGCCAGTCCCCTTCGACGGCGACAAAGCGAAATCCCTTACGCGCTATCAGCTCCTGCGAGATGCGCTCGCGCATGCGGTAGAACTCGGACGTGCCGTGAGTTGCCTCTCCAAGCAGCACGACTTTCGCGCCGCCGATCCGCTCTAGCATCTGGTCGAGGTCCGCCGCACCGATTGAATTGAAGGGCTCGGAGGCGGCGGCGATGGCCCTCACCAATTCGCCGTCGGGCTTGCCGTCTCGCGCCGGTCGCGGTTCCGCCGGCCCGGGTAGCTGCTCCGGCGCCCATCCTGCCTTGCCGACGAGCGGCACAAACCGAACATCGGCGAGATCTTCACTCTCGAACTTGTCGTCCGATGTCCGCGTGACGCGTACGAGTTCCTGTGCCCGCGGATCGGTACCGACAGGAATCACCAGCCGGCCGCCGATCTTCAGCTGTGACTTGAGGGACTCCGGAACCTTTGGCCCGCCCGCCGCGACGATGATCGCGTCATAGGGCGCTGCCGCGGCCCAGCCGAGGGTCCCGTCGGCATGCACGACATGGACGTTGCTATACCCCAGAGCCTCCAGCGTGGAAGCCGCCTTTTCGGCAAGCTGGCCAATACGCTCCACCGTGTAAACTTCAGCTGCGATCTCGGCCAGTACGGCCGCCGCATAGCCGGAGCCCGTGCCGATCTCGAGCACTCTTTCGCCGCCCTGCAGAGCCAGTGCCTCAGTCATCAGAGCCACGATATAGGGTTGCGAGATGGTCTGACCTGCAGCGATCGGGAGCGGCGTATCCTCATAGGCAAATTCCCGTAGATGGTCGGGGAGAAAAGCTTCGCGGGCGACCTTTCGCACAGCAGCAAGGACCGCTTTGGAACGGACGCCCCTATCGACGATCTGACCTTCGATCATGTCCTCACGAAGCTTCGAAAGATCAGTCATCCGCCTATCCCATTCTACTTAGAGCTCGCGTTATCCATCCGCCCAGAAGGCGGGCGAGCGGCGATCGCACCCGAACGCCGACCGACGCATTCGACGACCACGACACCACCCCGGAACTGATGCCGTTCGCCGATGCCGAGCGATCGAGCGAGAGCTGCCGGTCGACAATGTGCAGCATTCGACAAAAGGGGGTTCGCAGCCGAGTGACGCGATTCTTACTCATCATCGCCGGTGCGCCGTTCCATCTTGGCAACGAGTAACTCCGTGTACCATGCCAAGCGAACCCGGAATTCGCGATCCTCGTCAGAATTGGCAAGGACGGCCCACTGGCGATACGAAGCCGGTCGCGCCCGCAGTTCGTGTACCTTTGCGCGTGCATGGCCTTCGGCTTCGGTTGGAGGCAAGCGGGGCAACGGTCCTAAACCCTCTGACATTCCTCAATCTTTTGGGCTTCCTGTTCGTCGATCTCAGCCAATAACCTGTAGGAATCAGCCACGTCCTTGTCCTCGGCCTCATCAGCCAAGCGCCGATATCTCGCCGCACGCTCGCGCAGGAAATTGACATGCGACATCGGTGGTTCCTCCGGCGCCAACAATGCATTCGACCGCGGTTACAGGGAAGGCGCGTTGATCTGAATCAAGCCGGCAGCCCGTCCACTGGTTGCGAGAGACACTCGGACCGCGTTAACATCTGGGCTCTCCTGAAAAGAAGAAATTTCGCAATAGGGCGTACAATCAGGTGACTGAGCTCACGATTGAAGAGTTGCGTGAGGAAGCGCGCCGACTAAGGGAAGCCGCGCGAAAGGAATTGAACCTTGAAGTCAAAAGGCAGCTGGCCTTGCGCGCGCTTAAACTTGCGGAGCGAGCCGAAGACTTGGAGCGGAAGGCCCGAGACGGAACCTAGGATGACGTTTCTTGGGCGACCGCATCATGGGCGACCGCGGATTCGATGGAAAGTGGAACCAAAAGGCGCGCTAGGACCGCATTACGGCCGTTGGTAGGCGGATCCCGGTCGCGATTGCATATGACGTCGCGCACGCTTTTAGCTATGGTTACGCGAAGACGGCTGAGGACGCATTGCCGGAGCGTGGTCGACGATGTAGCATCCGGCAAAATAAAGGCAGGAGGGTATGCTCGTGGCGACCTTGATTTCCTGGGCGACGGTCGAAATCGGCGATCTCGATATCTTCGCGCCGGCAGTGCCATGCCTCGTCGTCAACACCTGGTACATGGACGACGACGAGCCGGATAGCACGGTGACTTATTTCTGGCAAGACGAACAGACGGGGCTCATCAACCACGAGATCGTGTTTGCGGGACCGGTCGGCTTCGAGGCGGCTCTAGCTTGGGCGCAGGAGCACGCGCCAACCCGCAGCATCGAGCGCATCCACATCAAACATGGACCGGCGCGACAGAGGCGGGGCCGCCCCGCCGCAAAGGCCGGACGTCGCAAGAAGGCGGCGCCCCGCGCCAAGAAGGCGGCCGCACGGGTCAAGAAGGCACCGGCTAAGAAACGCGGCCGGAAGAAGAAGGCTGGCTGATCGGGAGGGGCCCGCACAGCTCCAGAGCCGCCCGGGTGGCATCGAGATTTCCTCGACGCCAAAAATTGCCGGTAGCGGCGATGTCGATCGATGCCGACCCTATGGAAGCCACGCGGCGATGGTGCCGCATCGAGTCCGTTCCGCAACCTCTAATCCTCAAGCCAACCACAATCGCGATCAGCATCTTGAGGGACGCCACTGATCGTCGTCCGTACCCGTCATCCCGCTAGTGCTGCCACGCCTGGCGAACCTGACCGAGACCGTATTGTCGATTAGAGACGCCGCACCAGCCGCCCGTATTGCTTGACGAGGAACGATTTGATGGGGCGCACCCTGGTTGCCATCGGCTTGGCCATTGCCGCGGTCGGCTTGCTCTGGCCATGGCTCACCAAGCTCGGCCTCGGCCGCTTGCCTGGGGACATCTATGTTCAAGGCGAGCACGGTTCATTCTATTTTCCGATTACCACCTGTATCCTGGTAAGCGTCGTGCTGTCGCTGGTGATCTGGCTTACCAATCGCTGACCGTGAAAACGCGCGAACTGTGCTGGCGACTGCATGGAGCTGAATGGACAGCAATTGCTTTTTCGCACAGCAACCGCCATCAATCGGCGGAGTGAGGCGAACAGCATCTTGCTCCCGACCCGGCGAAATGCGCGAGCAACCGTGGTGCGCTTGACGCTTTGCGAGCCGCCGTCCGCGTCTGGGTCAGCAAAGAGCTCGTAACGAACAGGGCCGCGATCGTGATCTCCGGCTTGCCGGGGACGCACTTCCGGACACTCGGGCTTATCGTCGGCATCGACTCGTTCGGCGGTGTCTCGCTCATTCCCATGGCGCTGGAAGGACGCAAGGCCGTCCTCATACGACGATCGCTATCACCTCAGTCAGGCGCCGCTCAGATCGGTGAAGTGCTTGGCGAGGTCGGCGTCGGGTACGTTGGTGAGGTCCTTCTGCAACCGAGCCGCGATCTTCCGCTGCGTGGGCTCATCGAGCGCCTGATCGAGCTCCCTCAGCGCGTGCGCCGGCGCTACGAGAATCAGGCGGTCAAAATCGTCGCGGGTGTTGGCCTCGTTCAGCGAAGCTGCGACTTCGTAGACGAAGTTCCGCTTTTCGGCCCGGTGCAAATCTTCGCGCGGCTGCTGCGCGTGGCGAGCCGAATTCGCACTTTCGCGCCCTCGGCCGGGCCGCTCCGTGCCGAGCTCGTGCGTGTGGCGGTGAATATCCGGCGAAACGACATCGCGGATCGTGTCGAAGGCATCTTGGGCGTCCCGCTTCTGCAAGATGCGGGCACGCCCACCGTCGGTGACGACGTACCAAGTCCTTGGATGTTTCATTATCTTTCCTCCGGTGGTCGAGCGGTCGGACAACCGCAAGAGTGCAATGATGCCCCAGCGCCGCATTGATGTCGATCAAAGGCGAGGATCGCGTCGAGGTCATAAGCGACGGATTTCGTCACCGATGAGAAGAAAGCGGTAGGGAAACCCGCAACTTACAGCGATTAGAACGGTCATCGCGGCTCGGGTGCCGGATGTCACTGCATGGAGCCTCCGTTGGTCCTGTGTCCATACCTGAGCAACGAGCAAAGGGTAGTAGGGTGAGCACCGGCGACACGCCGCGCCCAAGAGCCCGCAATCGCGAAATGGTGGTGGCTGAGGGTGAACGCTATCTGGTGGTCGCCCGAAGAACGCTCTGTGCGCATGGCCCTCGGGGGGGGGGGACCACCACGGTCATATTCGTCCTGCTTTCGCTACCGCAATGGTGTATCTTCCCCGAGCTCGACGTTGACCCGCAGACTGAGGTCGTCAGCATTTTCCTGACGGTGGCCGTCGCGGGGCTGGCGGCGCGGCCGATCGGCGAGCGGCTATGGCCGGAACTCCTGCGGAAAGGCGATGCGAAG
This sequence comes from uncultured Alphaproteobacteria bacterium, assembly GCA_963832575.1. GTDB lineage: Bacteria > Pseudomonadota > Alphaproteobacteria > ATCC43930 > CGMCC-115725 > DATJLY01. Next base: position 5,003 of record CAWHUT010000002.1, on the reverse strand, counting down.
GCCGCCCAGCGTCTAGTTGCGCGCGAGCGGAAGGCATAGTCGGCGAATGCAAACTCAAAGCTCACGCCCGCGTGTTCGAAATTGTCGAGTGTGTCAGAATAGCTCTTGTGAGAGACAGAGCCTACACGTTTCGAGCAAAGTGTATCACCACCGTCCTTGCTCAAGAACGGCGGCACGCTCAAGAAAGCCATGCCAATGGCGAACCCGGCCCTCGACGCTTACCACGCAGCTTTACGATTTGGCGGGGCAATGAAGCGAGTCTCGACGAGGACGAGCGGTTGTGATTTAACAATCGCGCCCATGGGAGGGTGCGAGCGCGTGACGAATACGTGAACGATATCGAACTCGCGCGGGCGCTCCATGTGCTCTCCATCGTCTTTTGGATCGGTGGCGTCGGCTTCGTCACCACCGTTCTCCTGCCGCACGTGAGGCGCACGCGGCCCCCAGAGGACCGCTTGCGATACCTCGAGGAATTCGAGCGACGCTTCGCCGTGCAGGCGCGCGGCTTTGTTCTTCTCGTCGGGCTTACGGGTCTCTACATGGTGATGCGGCTTGGGCTTTGGCCCGCGTTCCGGATAAGCGCCTATTGGTGGCTGCACGCGATGGTCGTGCTGTGGGCGATTTACGCCTTCATGCTGTTCGTTGCCGAACCGATTTTCCTGAACCGGTGGCTTGAGTCGTGTGCCAAAGTCAGTCCGGAGAGCACATTTCGCTTTGTAGAGCGACTGCATTGGCTCCTTATGACCTTGAGCGCCATAACCGTGCTCGCTGCGGTCGCAGGCGCCCACGGCTGGCTGTGAACTGATCTGGGCACCAAACCAGGGGAGGCAAAGCAAGTTATGAGCATATCGCCGTCAAAACCTATGCCGCTCCCCGCACACCCAGAACATCGCCAGAAGCCGCTTCCCGGCCATCGACCCAAGCCTCCGATTGACGATCCGTCGGCACCGGCGGCGGTGCGCAAGATCCTGGAGAGCCCGACCTACCGCGAGGCGGACCAGGATATCGGTTTCCTCCAGGAATCGGAGACAAGGGGGCTTCGGCTTCAGCTCGAGTATCTGAAGGCCGAAACCGTGTTGCGGACCCATCACGTCGCCCATACGGTGGTCGTTTTCGGCAGCACGCGGATCGAGGAGCCGCAGGCCGCAGCGCGCCGGCTCAAGGAAGCGTCCGACGCCCTCGCGGCCGTCCCCGGAGACGCGGCGCGGTTACAGCATCACGCAATCGCCGAGCGCCTCGCCGCAATGAGCAAATATTATGAGGTCGCGCGCGAGTTGGGGCGGATCGTCGGACGATCGGGGACCGGTGCGAGCGGCGGCCGAATCATGATCATGACCGGCGGCGGTCCCGGGATCATGGAAGCCGCCAATCGCGGCGCCTGCGATGTGGGCGCCCAATCGATCGGCTTCAACATCACCCTGCCGCATGAGCAGTTTCCCAATCCCTATGTGAGCCCGGAGCTCTGCCTCAGGTTTCGGTATTTCGCCCTAAGGAAGCTGCATTTCGCGCTTCGCGCGCGGGCGCTCGTGGCATTTCCCGGCGGCTTCGGCACGATGGACGAGCTGTTCGAGATTCTCGAACTGTCGCAGACGCGTAAGATGCCGCCGGTGCCCGTCATTCTCGTCGGCAAATCCTATTGGCGCCGCGCCTTCGATCCGGAGTTCCTGGTAGAGGAAGGGGTGATTGACCCGGAGGATCGCGAGCTTTTCTGGTTTGCCGAATCGGCGGACGACGTTTGGCGTGGCATCCTTGCCTGGTACGAGCTGAACGGGGAGCCGCTCTGCCTGCCCGAGGCAGGGAACCCATGAAGCTCTCGTTTCATGGCGCTGCCCAGGGCGTCACGGGGTCCTGCCATCTCCTGGAGACCGCCGGGTTTCGAATTCTCGTCGATTGCGGTCTGTTCCAAGGCAGCCGCGAACTGCATGAGGACAACGGGGCGCCATTCGGCTTTGACCCCGCCTCGCTCGATTGCGTTATCCTGACGCATGCGCATCTCGACCATTGCGGCCGCCTGCCGCTTCTCGTGAAGCGCGGCTTTCGCGGCGAGATCGTCGCCACGCAGGCCACATTCGAGTTGGCGCGGCTCGTCATTCTCGATGCTGCCCATTTGCAGGACGAAGAGGCGCGCCGCCGCACGCGCACGTTACAGCGCCGCGGCCGCAGCGAGCCGGAGGCGCCGCTCTATACGATCGTCGATGCGATGGATAGCATAGGCCAATTCGGCCGCGCCACCCAATATCGACAGCCGATCGAGATTCGACCTGGCGTGCGTGCCACCTTCTTCGACGCTGGACATATCCTCGGATCTGCGAGCGTGCTCATCGAGTTCGACGAGAGCAAGGGCCGCCGCAGCATCCTCTTTTCCGGCGATATCGGGAATGCGGGGCGGCTGTTGCTGCGCGCCCCCGAGACGCCGCCCGCCGCCGAAACGGTCGTGATGGAGACCACGTATGGCGACCGTCCTCACAAGCAATTCGGCGCCTCGGTCGCGGAGCTGTACGATGCCATCAACGCGACACTGGCACGCGGCGGGAACGTCCTCATTCCGACCTTCGCGCTCGAGCGGGCGCAGGAGCTCGTATTTTTCCTGCGCCAGGGGATCGAGGAGAACCGACTGCCCCCTGCGCTTCCCGTCTTTCTCGATTCCCCCATGGCGATATCCGCAACCGAGATATTCGAGCGTCATTCCGATGCTTTCGCTCCCGCCGTCGCTGATCTCTTCAGGCGTGGCAAGGACCCGTTCAATGTGTCGGGGCTGAGGCTGACGCGTGAGACAGCCGAATTCGATGGCGATCAACCGCATCACCGGGGGTGCCGTGATCATGGCTGGGGCGGGGATGTGCACCGGGGGACGCATCCGCCATCATCTTCGCTACAATCTCTGGCGCCCCGAGGCGAGCGTTGTGTTCGTAGGCTATGCGGCCGCCGGCACCCTTGGCCGCCGCATTGTCGATGGTGCCAAGGAAGTCCAGCTTTTCGGCGACGACATCCCGGTGCGGGCGCGGATTTATACGATCAACGGCTTCTCCGCCCATGCCGACCAGAACGAGCTCTTGGCTTGGCAGGACCAGATCGGGGGCAAACAGGAGATCTTCCTTGTGCACGGCGAAGCGCCGGCCATGCAGGCGTTCGCCGCTCGTCTCGGCGCGCCACACATCGAGATGCCGCAACTGAACGAGCAATTCGAAATTTAGTCAGGTACTAAGGGGCGGTTGGTCGCCATATCGGAGCCTGCTCTCGCCTTCAACGGCAGATATTCGCGACCTTACCATCGCGCTGGCCGTGATCCGTCCGCCCGTCCAGGTCGGGCGCGGGCGCCGGCTGCCGCACGAAGCTGATGCGGAACGGCAGAAGGTTGCGGCGCTCATCGTCGAGCATTTCGAGCGCCGCGGGCTGTACTGTTTTCGGCCGGCGCCCGCGCGGACGCACAGCACGTTTTAGATGGACGGCGCGCACGAGAAGCCGGCGGCACCTGTTCTGCGGGAAGAACTCATCCCCTAGCATGCCTGGCGCTCGCCGGCCGCTGAACATCCCGGACGCCGGCAACCGCAACGTGCCCGACCGCGAATCGATAGGTAGAATCTCGCTTGCTCGACGATTGCGCCATACGCTTCAGTGATTCCGCTCTGGAGGGACTCATGGCGGTCACAGATCACGATGAAGCCGTGAGCGCCCGGGATTTTCCCATCCTGCCGCTCTCGCCCGCGATTGGCATCGAGGTGTTGGACATAGACCTGACGCAGCCGTTGAACGTCGAAGCCTTCCCCCCATCCGCCGGGGCTGGGAGGAGAACTGCATTCCCCTGTTTCGCGGACAATCTCTCGACGAGGCGGCACAGGTGAATTTTGCTAGCCGCTTCGGTTCATCCGCTTTCTGATGGACCATCAAGTGCTCGCTGCCATGACCCCTCCCGTTCTCACGAAGATCGAGGCGCGGATCGCCGCCTACCAGGACTGGCTGCGGCATCACCGCGGGATCTCCGACCGTACCGTTGATCGCCACGGCCGGATGATCACGCGATTGCTCCCGGAGCTCGGCAACGATCCCAGGTTATATGATGCTGCGCTGATCCGCCGAGTGCGTTCACCTTCACTGTTCCGCAAAAGCTGAATGGAAACGCCAAGGCTCAGTCCGGTTCTACGTGCCCACCTTGAATGATCGTACCATACAGAACAGCCCGACGGAGATCTCAGCGATTCAGGGCGGCGCTCATACCGAGCGCTTAGGGATCACCTTCCTCTGGCGGGGGACCACCTCCGGCGTCTCGGTGATGTCCTCGCCCAGCTTGGAAAACCGGGTCCCGCCGCAGCAGGGGCAGCGTGTAGGGCCGGGCACGATCACCCGCTCGTGGGGCCGGGGATCGGGGAACGGCTGAAGCGCGGGGGGCTTGCGGGTGAAGGCGGCCACACTCGTGGTCTTGGCTGCGGCCATCTCGGCCTGGCCAAGAGTTCGTCTTCGGTGGCCGAGGCCTCCAGCTTTAAGCAGCTGCCCCCGTATTCCCGCTTGTATGCTGTGACGCTGCACGGACACTGTCGCTCCAGAGGTAGGATGCCGAGATCCATGACCACGCCCACTCCGAGAACCAAGCCCCACGCCGACAAGGTGTGGTGGCGCCGCTACTCGTGGCCCTTTGCGGCCACGATCGGTCTACTTGGCGTCATTGCTCTTTTGTTGGGGGTGGCCCAAGGATACCTCGCGGTGACAGTGACCGCGTCCATCATCGCGGTTGTCGGATCGTTCCATTACCTCTTGCGCAGCAGTCGCGCATTCGATCTCGCGCTTGCGAACTTAATCGGCATCTATGCTTGCATCTTCCTGTTCTTTGCCGAAAGCAGCTTTGAACAAGTGGGAGTGAAGGCGCTTTCTATCGGGTTTCTCATGCCGCTCTCGGCGTTTCTCGCGGGCTCGCTGTGGCGGCGGGAAAACATTCGCCGCGTCGCTCTGTCCGGAGGCTTACAGGAGCAACGAAACTTTGCACAAATCATGGGTTGGCTGCTGCCGGT
>CAWHUT010000001.1:122500-597680 GCA_963832575.1 uncultured Alphaproteobacteria bacterium | reverse complement strand
GAAAAACCCGCCAATCCGTGATTCGTTTCTACCGTCGGCGATGAGCGGGAGTAGATCGTGATGTTGGGTTCGCGCGGTGCGGAGCAGCTGGAGTTTTTCGCCGGATCGCTGCGTGATCTTATTCCCGACGATCATGTGCTGGCCCGTGTCGACCGGGTGCTCGACCTGTCCTGGCTGCGCGCTGAAGTCACAGACTTGTACTGCCCAGACAATGGCCGACCCGGCATTGACCCAGAAGCGGCGGTTCGAACTCATGCTCGCGGGATTCCTGCTTGGCATTGTCCATGACCGAAAGCTCATGCGTGAGGCACACGTTAATGTGGCGATCCGTTGGTTCGCGGGCTTCGGTCTCGCCAATCGTCTGCCCGATCATTCGAGCCTTACGCGCATCCGCCAGCGCTGGGGTGAGGCGCGCTTCCGTCGGATCTTCGAGAAGACGGTCACTGCATGCCTCGTCGCGAAGATCGCCAAGGGCGAGATCGTACACATCGACGCCACGTTGATCCGCGCCGACGTCAGTTGGGAATCTCTGGCCGGCCGCTGGGTCGCCAAAGTCGGTGAGGCAAACTCTCAGCCCGAGGAGGCGGAGCGGATCGGCAGACAAAGCGGGAAGTACAAAAAGGTCTGCGTCACCGATCCCGACGCCACCATGGCAACAAATGGCCGGAACCGGCGGCTCGAGCCAGCTTATAAGCAGCACACTGCGGTCGACGACGAGGCCGGCGTCGTGCTCGACGTGACCGTCACAACCGGCCAAGTCAACGAGGGCGGTACATTGGATGCGCAGATCGACACGGTCCAAAGGACGACGGGTGTCGCCGTACAAGCCGTGACCGCAGATGCGGGCTACGCCTATGCCAAGGTGTACGGTCGACTCGAGGAACGCCGGATCGAGGCGATCATCCCGCCCAAGGCCGAGCCGATCAGGAGCCCGGTGCCGATGCGCCGCTTCCGATACGATGCCAAGCACGATATCCTAAAGTGTCCGCGCGGCAAGATACTGAAGGCAGGGCGGGCGGTGAAGCACGGCCGCTTCTTCACCTCGCGAGCCAAGGACTGCAAACGCTGTGACCTGCGCAGCCTATGCCTGAGCGGCGGGCGCTCGAACAAGGCCGTGGTTCTTGGCGATAACTACCCCGCCCTGTTGCGAGCACGGCGCCGGCGCGAGCACTGGTCGGATCGCGATTATGCGCTCTATCAACGCCACCGATGGAAGGTGGAGGGCATTCACGGCGAGGCCAAAACCTGGCATGGGCTCGCGCGTGCCATCCGGCGCGGCTTGGCCAACATGCAGATCCAGGCTTACCTGACGGCAGCCGCAATTAACCTCAAGCGGCTCGCCACATGGATCATTGCGCTGCTTTGTGCCCTGCTGACTGCCGCCACGTCGATCATGGGCGATCCGCGTCTGAAAAATCGTCAGGCGTTGAGCAAACGGCACCCGAACGGTGTCGAGCCTGCTGCCGTCGCGTGACGAAAACTTCTTCAACAGCCCCACGCCGCCTCATTGCCACGACATCTTCGCGCTGGCGAAAGCCGGCGAGTTCCGCATCGAGGGCGAGCTCCAGCCGCTGATGGTAAATCTTCTCTATTTCAAGGACGTGCTGGCGGCGCCTCGCCGCGCCGCAACGCCACCATGACCGCCGCCCTCGATCCGATCGTCGGGCGCTATTTGCGCGTGACCCTGGGCGGGCGGCCGCACCGGCTCTATTTCGAGGAGGCCGGGCACGGCATCCCGCTTGTGTGCCTGCACACCGCCGGTGCCGACGCGCGCCAGTTCCATCACCTGATGCAGGACGCCGGCGTCACCGATCATTTCCGCGTCCTCGCCTTCGACCTGCCGTGGCACGGCAAATCATCGCCGCCCGCGGGCTGGGAGCGTGGGGAATACCGTCTCACCGCCGACGCCTATTGCGAGACGATTCTGGGCTTTTGCGCCGCGCTCGGGCTCGACCGGCCGGTGATCATGGGCTGCTCGATCGGCGGGCGCATCGTGCTCGAGCTGGCGATCCGCCATGCCGCGTCGTTCCGCGCGCTCATCGGGCTCGAGGCGGCGGCTTATCAGGCGCCCTGGTACGACACATCCTGGCTCGACCGGCCCGATGTCGACACCGCCGCGGTCTCGGCCGGGCTGGTGAGCGGCCTCATCGCGCCGCAGGCCCCCGATGAGACGCGCTGGGAAACGCTGTGGCACTATCTGCAAAGCGGTCCCGGCGTGTTCAAGGGCGATCTCTATTTCTATCGCGTCGGCGGCGATCTGCGCGAAGAGGTCGCCCGCAACGACACGCGCATCTGCCCGCTCTATCTCCTCACCGGCGAATACGATTTCTCCTGCACGCCCGAAGACACGCGCGGTACCGCCGCCAAAATCGCCGGTGCGGAGGTGGTGGTGATGCCGGAGCTCGGCCATTTTCCCATGAGCGAGAACCCCGCGCAGTTCCGCCGCTATATCCTGCCGGTCCTCGACCGCATCCGCGCCGGGCAGTGAGGGAGACGGGCGCCCCCGCGCCGTGATAGATTTCCCGCACGCGGCTAGCGGAGAGGCGGCATGAGATTAGGTTACTTCACCATGCCCATGCACCCGATGGGGCGGCCCTGGGCCGAGACCCTGCGGGAGGACCGCGAGACCGTCATTCTCGCCGACCGGCTCGGCTTCCACGACGCCTTCGTCGGCGAGCATCTCACCGACCAGCTCGAGAACATCCCGAACAGCATGCTGTTCCTGGCCTCGCTCATCTCCGACACCCGGACGATCAAGCTCGCCACCGGTACCTCGAACCTCTCCTACACCCATCCCGTGCTGATCGCGTCCAATGCGGCGCTGCTCGACACGCTGGCCCAGGGCCGCTTCATTCTCGGCATCAGCGCCGGCAACATTCCCTCCGACGCGGAGGTGCTGGGTCATCTCGACCTCGACCGCAACCAGATGTTCGCCGAGGCGATCGACGTGATCCTCGAGATCTGGGCGCGCGATCCGCCCTACGACATCGATCTGCCGGGGAACCGCTTCAAGGTCTCCACGCGCCGCACCAGCGTGCCCGCGCTCGGCCTCGGCGCGCTGGCGAAACCCTTCCAGAAGCCGCGGCCGGAGATCGTCGGCACGGTGGTCGCGCCCTTTTCCAAGGGCGTCGTCCTCATGGGCGAGCGCGACTTCCATCCGCTCTCGGCCAATTTCCTGATGCCGCGCTGGGTCAAGACGCACTGGCAGAATTACGCCGAGGGCAAGGCCAAGGCCGGCCTCCCCGCCGATCCCGCCGAGTGGCGCATCGCCCGCACCGTCTTCGTCGCCGACGACGAGGCGACCGCCCTGCGCTACGGCAAGGGCGCGGACAGCCCCTACCGCTTCTATTACCGGCAACTGAAGGCGAAGTTCGATCGCGCGCGCCGCACCATCGTGTGGAAGGACGACCCGAACCAGCCCGACGACACCGTGACCGAGGACTCCATCGTCGATCGGCTGGTGATCTGCGGCACCGTCGACACAGTGGTGGACGCGATCCTAGCCTTGCGCGAGGAGGTCGGCGATTTCGGCGAGCTCGTCTATGCCGGCATGGATTGGGTCGACGCCGCCCTCACCAAGCGCTCGATGGTCCTGATGGCAGAGCACGTGATGCCGCGCGTCAACGCCGCGATCGCAAGCGGCCGCCCGCGGCCACAGGCAGCGGCACAATGACGCGCACGCCATGAGCATCGCCGGGCTCGACTTCCAGCCGACCCGCTTTTCGCCCGAGGCGGAGCGGCTGCGCGCCGACATCCGTCGCTTCCTCGACGAGGAGCGTCGCGCCGGCGCGTTCGAGCCGTGCCTGGGCGGCTGGGGCGAGTTCTCGCCCGAGTTCAGCCGCGCCATGGGTGCGCGCGGCTGGATCGGCATGACCTGGCCGGAGCGCTATGGCGGGCGCGGCCGGCCGGCGCTCGAACGCTATGTCGTGACCGAGGAGATGCTGGCGGCGGGCGCGCCGACGCGCGCGCATTGGGTCGCCGACCGCCAGTCCGGCCCGCTCATCCTGCGCTTCGGCACCGAGGCGCAGAAGCGCACCTATCTGCCGCAGATCGCGCGCGGCGAATGCTATTTCTGCATCGGCATGAGCGAGCCCGATTCCGGCTCCGACCTCGCCTCGATCCGCACCCGCGCCCGCCGCGTCGACCGGCGGCTGGGCGGTCGAGGGCGCCAAGATCTGGACCAGCAACGCGCATCGCTCGCACATGATGATCCTGTTCGTGCGCACCGCGCCGCGCGGCGAGGACCGCCATGCCGGCGTGAGCCAGTTCCTGGTCGATCTCGCCACGCCCGGCATCACCGTGCGGCCGATCTACAACCTCGCCGACGAGCACGATTTCAACGAGGTCGTGTTCGACAACGTGTTCGTGCCGGACACCATGGTCGTGGGCGAGATCGGCAACGGCTGGAACCAGGTGACGAGCGAACTTGCCTACGAGCGCAGCGGCCCGGAGCGCTGGCTCAGCACCTATCGCGTGCTCACGACCCTGATCGATGCGGTCGGCCCCGCGCCCGGGCCCAAGGAGGCCGAAGCGATCGGGCGCCTCGTCGCGCATCTGTGGACGCTCAGGAACATGTCGACCTCTGTCGCGGGCATGCTGCAAGGGGGCACCACGCCCAACCTCGCCGCGGCGATCGTCAAGGATCTGGGCACCCAGTTCGAGCAGGAAATCCCCGAGGTCGCGCGCAAGCTCGTGGCCGCCGGCCGCGCGCAGCGACGATTTCGCCGCCGTGCTCGACCACGGCACCTTGTGGTCGCCGGCCTTCACGATGCGCGGCGGCACGCGCGAGATCCTGCGCGGCATCATCGCCAAGGGATTGGGCTTGCGATGAGCGAGATGCGGCCCGTTCTCGCGGCAACCGCCGCGCGGATTTTCGCCGCGCATGATGCGCCGGCGGACGGCGCGTGGCCCGCGTCGCTGTGGCAGGCGCTCGAGACGGCGGGGCTGACGCTGGCCTCCGTCGCCGAGGACAAAGGCGGCGCCGGCGCCGATCTCGGCGATATCATGGCCATTCTGCGCGCGGCCGGTGCGCAGGCGGCGCCGGTGCCGCTCGCCGAGACGCTGCTTGCGGCGTGGCTGCTGTCGGAGAGCGGGCTCGGCGGTGCCGCCGGGGCCGCTCACCCTCGCGCCGATGCTGCGCGAGGACGCGCCGAAACTGGCCCGCGACGGACACCGGCTGGCGCCTGTCGGGACGGCGCGCGGAACCTGCCCTGGGCGCCGGGATTGCCAGGCGCTCGCCGTGCTGGCGCGCGACGACGACGACGGTGTTCAGCGTTGCGCTGCGTGAAGCGCGGAGCAGGTCGCACTCACCCCCGGCGCACAGCCTCGCCGGCGAGCCGCGCGACGATGGCTGACTTCGCGGTGACGCTGGGCGCCGAGCAGGTCGGCGCCGGCCGGCGCCGGCATCGATCTCGACGCGCTGTGGCGGCGCGGCGCGCTGGCGCGGATCGCGGCGATGGCGGGCGCGCTCGAAACGGTGCTCGACCTGACAGTGCGCTATGCCGGCGAGCGCGTGCAGTTCGGCCGCGCCATCGGCAAATTCCAGGCGGTGCAGCAGCAGCTCGCCGTGCTCGCCGCCAACGTCGCGGCCGCGGGCGCCGCCGCCGACGCAGCCATTGCCGCCGCGGAGACGGGCGACGCCGCCTTCGCCATCGCCGCCGCCAAGGCGCGCATCGGCGAGGCGGCGGGCGCTTGCCGCCGCGATCGCGCACCAGGTCCACGGCGCGATGGGCTTCACGCGCGAACACGCGCTCCATCGCTTCACCACGCGGCTGTGGTCGTGGCGCGAGGAGTTCGGCGACGAGAGCTATTGGTGGGCCTGGCTCGGCCGCGACGCCGCGCGAGCTCGGCGGCCAGCGGCCTGTGGCCGTTTCTCGCCGGCGCGTCGGACGCACCGAGGCGCAGCGATGACCTGGCCGATCTCGCGCATTTCCTGGCGCCGCGCTCGATCGCCGTGATCGGGGCGTCGGAAGGCGTCGAGAAGATCGGCGGCCGCATCATGAACAATCTGCTGCGGCACGGCTATGCAGGGCGGCTCTATCCGATCAACCGCAACCGCGCCGAGGTCTATGGGGCTGCCGGCCTATCGCGATCTTGCCGCAGCGCCCGGGCCGGTCGATCTCGCGCTCATCTCCATTCCCGCCGACGAGCGTGCCGCAGGCGATCGAGGAGTGCGGCGCCGCCGGCATCCGGCAATGTCGTCGTCACCAGCTCGGGCTTCGCCGATGCCGGGGCGAGCAGGGCGCGGCAGCTGCAGAACGGCGCATGGTCGCGCCGCCGCGACGCGCCGGCATCCGCATCGCCGGGCCCAACACGCAAGGCTTCTACAACGTGCCGGCCGGCATCTGCGCCACCTTCAGCCCCGGCGTCAACATCGATCCCGGCCCCAAAGGCAAGCGCGCCGCATCGGCGTCGTGGCGCAGAGCGGCGGCCTCGGCTTCTCGCTCTACAATCGCGGCCGGCTCGACGGGCTCGATTTCAGCTCGATCGTCAGCGTCGGCAACCAGGGCGATCTCGAACTCGCCGACTATGCCGATCTCATGCTCGATGACGACCGACACGGCGGTCGTGATGCTGTTCATCGAGGCGATCAAGGCGCCGCAGCAATTCATCGCGCTCGCGGCAAAGCCGGCGGAGCGGCAAGCCGCTCATCGTCGCCAAGGTCGGGCGCCACCAGGCCGCGCGCCGCGCGGTCGCCTCGCATACCGGCAGCCTCAGCGGCTCCGATCAGCGCCTATGACGCGGTGTTCGAGCGCCACGGCATCATCCGCGCCGAAAGCCCGGAGGAGATGCTGGAGATCGCCGCGCTCTTCACCCGCCACCGCTTTGCCGCGCGGCAACCGCGTCGCGATCATCTCCGCCACCGGCGGCACCGCCGCGTGGCTCACCGATATCTGCGAGGCGCACGGGCTCGAGCTGCCGGAGATCGACGCCGACGCGCCAGCAGCAGCTCAGGGAACTTCATTCCGCCCTACGGCTCGGCCGCTCAACCCCGTCGACATCACCGCGCAGGGCTTGCAGCGGCTATGCCCCTCGCTCGGGTGCTCGAGGATGCGCCGGAGCATCGACGCCTTCATCCTGCCGATCTCGCTGGCGCAGGATGTGCGCATCGCGCGCGAGGGCGAGGCCATCGCGGCGATCGCGCACGCGCTCGCGACAAAGCCGATCCTCGATCTATACCTACACCGCGGCCGTCGGCAGCGGTCGAAGGCGATGCTGCGCGGCTGGGACTTGCTACCCTATTACGCGCATGGCCGGATGCGCGCGCGCATTGCAGGCGGGGCTCGGCCTATCGCCGCTTCCAGGAAGCGCGGCTTAAGCGCGCGTGCCGGCCCCGCCACCGGCCGATCTGCCGCCGTCGGGGACGGCGTGGCGGTTCCTTGCTGCGCGCGGCGCGGATCGTGTGCGAGTACGAGGCGGCGGAGCTTCTCGGCCATTACGGCATCGCGGCGCTGCCGGCGCGGCTGGCGACGACCGCCGACGAAGCGCGTCGCGGCGGCGCAGGCGATCGGCTGGCCGGTCGCGCTCAAGCTGCAATCGCCGCAGATCCCGCACAAGACCGAGGCCAAGGCGGTGGCGCTCGGCATCGCCGACGCGGCGTCGCTCCGGCGCGCCTATGCGCGATGATCGCGCCATATCCGCGCGCTTCATGCGCCGCCGGCCGAGATCCGCGGCGTGCTGGTGCAGGCGATGGCGCCACGGGGCGTCGAGCTCATCGCCGGCGTCGCGGACGATGTCGATTTCGGGCCGATCGTCATGTGTCGGCCTCGGCGGCGTCCATGCGGAGCTGTTCGGCGATGTCGCCTTCGCGCCGGCGCCGCTCGACCTCGCCCACGCGGAGGCGATGCTGGGCAAGCTCAAGGCGGCGCCGCTTCTGGCGGGCGTGCGCGGCGCGGCGCCGGCCGACCGCGCGGCGCCTGGCGCGCATGCTGGTGCGGTTGTCGCTGCTTGCCGCCGATGCGGGGGACCGCATCGCCGAGATCGATCTCAATCCGGTGATCGTCTATCCCCAGGGCCAAGGCCTGGCGCTGGTCGATGCGCTGATCGTGCAGAAGGAAACGCCATGACCACCGATGAAATCGTCTTCACGGTCGATGACGGCATCGCCACGATCCGGCTCAACCGGCCGGAGCGGCTCAATGCCTTCACCTATCCCATGCTCGACAACTGGGCCGAGGCGCTCGAAGAACTACAAGCGCGACGACCGCGTGCGCGCGGTCGTGCTGACCGGCACCGGGCGCGGCTTTTGCAGCGGCGGCGACGTGCGCGCGATGGGCGAGCGCCACCGGCACCGGCGAGACCGCGTTCCAGCGCAAGACCGCCGTACACGAGCGCATCCACCGCATCCCGCGCCTGCTCGAGGATTTCGACAAGCCCTATATCGTCGCGATCAACGGCGTCGCCACCGGCGCCGGGCTCGACATGGCGCTGATGGGCGACATCCGCTTCGCCGCCGAGAGCGCGCGCATGGCCGAGACCTATATCAAGGTCGGGCTCGTCTCCGGCGACGGCGGCGCCTGGTTCCTGCCGCGGCTCGTCGGCGTGCCGCGGGCGCTCGAAATGCTGTGGACCGGCGATTTCATCGACGCGCGTCGAGGCCGAGCGCATCGGCCTCGTCAACAAGGTTTTGCCCGACGACAAGCTGATGGAGCACACCTATGACTTCGCACGCCGGCTGGCGGCGCAGCCGGCGCTGACGCTGCGGCTGATGAAGCGCGCGGTCTATCAGGGCATGCGCATGGACCTGCGCGCGAGCCCTCGACATGCCTGTCGTCGCATCTGGGCGTCATCAGCACCACCAACGACCACCGCGAGGCGGTCGCCGCCTTCAACGAGAAGCGGCCGGCGAAATTCACGGACACGTAAGCGAAATCGGCATAGCTGCCGTCACTGCGAGCGCAAGCGAAGCAATCTGCCGCATCGCGGATCGCTTCGTCGCGACGCTCCGCGCAATGGCGTTGCTGATGATCCCGTGCTATCGCGCCTCTGCCTGCTCCATGTATGCCCGCGCAATCTCGGCGCCGGTGGCGCGCCACACGCCCTCGTGGCGGCAGATGTATTCGAGCGCGGCGTCGAGCGCGCCGATGCGGTGCGGCATGCCGGTGAGATAAGGATGGAGCGCGATCGCCATGACGCGGCCCGATTCCGCGCCCTCGCGCCACAGCGTGTCGAACTGGCGGCAGATCATGTCCTGGAACTCGGGCGCGGTCAGGTTCATGCGCTCGAAGGCGGGCTTGTCGTTGATGTCGTGGCTGTAGGGCATGGCGACGATGGCGCCGCCCGCCCTCGAGCGTCATGACATAGGGCTGGTCGTCATTGACCCAGTCGCAGACATACTCGATGCCGTTCTCGGCCAGGAGATCGAGCGTGTTCCATGTCTCCTGCAGGCCCGAGCCCAGCCATCCGCCGGCCGCGTGCCGGTCGCGCGCGCGATCTCGGCGAGCGCGTCGCGGATGATGCGCGGCTCGTCCTCGGGCGGCACCTCGTTGAGGCGGCGCGTGTTGGTCTCGTTGTGGCCCATCCATTCCCAGCGCCGCTTTTGCCCCTCCGTCGATGATCTCGGGATGGCGCGCGCAGACATGGCTGTTGAGCGCGACGGTGCCGCGGATGCCATAGCGCTCGAGCACCTGCATCAGCCGGAACACGCCGACGCGGTTGCCATAGTCGCGCGACGACCAGGTCGGCACATCCGGCACCTTGCCGCCGGTGCCGCCGGCGCCCGGCGGCACCTTGTCGTCGAGCGCGAAGAACTCGATGTTGGGAATGACCCAGAACGCCAGTCGCGCGCCATTGGGCCATGCGAGGCGCGGGCGGCGGATGATCGGCGAATAGGGAAAGGGACCGTAGGCGCCGGGCTGCATGGGCGTGGCCTCGCTGGCGACGGGCGGCAATTGTCGCGAGCGGCGCCGGCGATGGCAAGGCGGTGGGGAGAAGGGCTGCCGCTGGTCGTTTCGAATTAAATCAGCGATGTCATTGCGAGGAGCGCAGTGACGAAGCAATCTCCCGACGATGAGAAGACTGCTTCGCTTGCGCCGCAATGACCGGTGAATTAGTACCGGTAGTGATCGGCCTTGAAGGGGCCGGCCTGCGCTGATGCCGAGATATTCCGCCTGCTGCGGCGTGAGCTTGGTCAGATGCACGCCGAGCTTGTCGAGATGCAGCGCCGCCACCTTCTCGTCGAGATGCTTGGGCAGGGTATAGACCTTGCGCTCGTATTTCGCCGTGATTGGTGAAGAGCTCGATCTGCGCCAGCACCTGGTTGGTGAAGGATGTGCTCATCACGAAGCTCGGATGGCCGGTGGCGCAGCCGAGATTGACGAGCCGCCCCTTGGCCAGGACGATGAGGCGCTTGCCGTCGGGGAAGATGACCTCGTCGACCTGCGGCTTGACTTCCTCCCACTTGTAGTTGCGCGAGCGCGCGCGATCTGGATCTCGCTGTCGAAATGGCCGATGTTGCAGACGATGGCGCGGTTCTTCATCCGCCGCATGTGGTCGAGGGTGATGACGTCGACATTGCCGGTGGCGGTGACGAAGATGTCGCCCGACGCGGCGGCCTCGTCCATGGTGACGACCTGATAGCCCTCCATCGCCGCCTGCAGCGCGCAGATGGGATCGATCTCGGTGACCATGACGCGCGCGCCCTGGCCGCGTGAGGCTCGCGGCCGAGCCCTTGCCGACCTCGCCGAAGCCGCACGACGACCGCGACCTTGCCGGCGACCATCACGTCGGTCGCGCGCTTGATGCCGTCGACGAGGCTCTCGCGGCAGCCGTAGAGATTGTCGAATTTCGACTTGGTGACGCTGTCGTTGACGTTGATGGCGGGCACGCGCAGCTTGCCGGCCTTGCGCCATCTCGTAGAGGCGATGCACGCCGGTGGTGGTCTCCTCGGTGATGCCGCGGATGTTGTCGAGGAGGCTCGGGATACTTGTCGTGCATGACCTTGGTGGCGTCGCCGCCGTCGTCGAGGATCATGTTGGGCAGCCAGCCGTCGGGGCCCGTGCAGCGTCTGCTCGATGCACCACTCGTATTCCTCCTCGGTCTCGCCCTTCCAGGCGAAGACCGGGACGCCGCGCGCGGCGATCGCCGCGGCGGCATGGTCCTGGGTCGAGAAGATGTTGCACGAGCTCCAGCGCACGGTGGCGCCCAGCGCCATCAGCGTCTCGATCAGCACCGCGGTCTGGATCGTCATGTGCAGGCAGCCGACGATGCGCGCGCCGGCGAGCGGCTTCTTGGCGCCGTATTCCTGCGCGCACCGCCATGAGGCCGGGCATCTCGGTCTCGGCGAGCGAGATCTCGCGCCGGCCCCAATCGGCGAGCGCGATATCGGCGACCTTGTAGTCGTTACTGGCCATGGGGATTCCTTCGCTTCAGAACGCGCGCTTCAATGCGGGCACGAGGTCGGTCTTCTCCCACGAGAAGCCGCCATCGGCGTCGGGCGTGCGGCCGAAATGCCCATAGGCGGAGGTGCGGGCGTAGATCGGCCGGTTGAGCTGCAGATGCGTGCGGATGCCGCGCGGGCTCAAGTCGAGCAGGTCCTGCAGCACGGCGACGAGCTTGTCCTCGTCGACATGGCCGGTGCCGTCGGTGTTGATATAGACCGAGAGCGGCTTGGCCACGCCGATCGCGTAGGAAAGCTGAATGGTGCAGCGGTCGGCGAGCCCCGCCGCCACCACGTTCTTGGCGAGATAGCGCGCGGCATAGGCGGCCGAGCGGTCGACCTTCGACGGGTCCTTGCCCGAGAACGCGCCGCCGCCATGGGGCGCCGCGCCGCCATAGGTATCGACGATGATCTTGCGCCCGGTGAGGCCGGCGTCGCCGTCCGGCCCGCCGATGACGAAGCGGCCGGTCGGATTGACGTAGAAATGCGCCTCGTCGCACATCCAGCCCTGCGGCAGGGTCGCCAGCACATAGGGCCGCACCATCTCGCGCACCTCGCTCCTGGTCGATCGAGGCATCGTGCTGGGTCGAGACCACGACGGAAGTGGCCTTGACCGGCTTGCCGTCGACGTATTGCAGGCTGACCTGGCTCTTGGCGTCCGGGCCGAAGAGCGGCGCCTTGCCGGAATGGCGCGCCTCGGAGATCGTGCGCAGGATGTTGTGGGCATAATAGATCGGCGCCGGCATCAGGTCGGGCGTCTCGTTGCAGGCATAGCCGAACATGATGCCCTGATCGCCGGCGCCCTCGTCCTTGTTGCCGGCGGCATCGACACCTTGGGCGATGTCGGCCGACTGGGTATGGATGATGCATTCGACGTGGGCGAGCCGCCAGTGGAAGCCCTCCTGCTCGTAGCCGATCTCCCGGATGGCCTTGCGCGCGAGCTCGACGAGCTTGTCGTGCGTGACCGAGGCGGGGCCGCGGACCTCGCCCGCCATCACCACGCGGTTCGTGGTGCACAGCGTCTCGACGCCGCAATGCGACATCGGATCGGCGGCGAGGAAGGCATCGACCACCTCGTCGGAAATCCGGTCGCACACCTTGTCGGGATGGCCTTCCGAGACCGACTCGCTCGCAAAGACGTAATCGCGCTTGCTCACCTGATCGCTCCTCTCCGCGTCAGACCGCGTCCCGCTTGCGCGAGATCACATAGGATTCGTCCCAGAACCACAGACCGCCATGCTTCTGCAGCACGTCGCGCGTGCCGTCGAGATAGGCGGTGGACCCGATCACCTGCGACAGGCGGTTGTCGTCGATCTGGGCCACATAGATCGCGGCGTTCCAGGCGGCGAACAGGGTCGAGGTGCCGATGGTGGCGCTGATCTCGCTCGGCAGCGTGTGCATGCTGTAGCGGAAGAGCGAGCGCGCATCGGAATAGGCGTTGAAATTGAGCTCCCGCCCGGCGCTGCCGAGTTCGGCCTTGGTCGCGCGCAGGAGCTGATGGCGGTCGGTGATGAAGGGATTCTCGTCGGGCCAGATCTTCTGGATGATCTCCAGGCCCGGATCATCGCCGTGCGAATGAATGCCGATGAGGCGCCCGCCCGGCGCCAGGCTGCGGGCCGAGCGGCGCCAGCACGCGCTTGGCCTTGAACTCCAGCGGCGCCCGCGCGCGGTAGGGCTGCGAGGCCATGACGAGATCATAATCGGCGCGCGTGGCACCGCGATGCGGCCGCAGCGCATCGAGCAGGAAGCGGTGATCGTCGCGATAGATCACCAGGACGACCGGCTTCTCGTAGATGGGATTGCCGCTGGCACCGGTCTTGGCGCGCCAGTTCTCGTTGAGGAACGGCTGCAGGGCGGTGATCTGCTCCTCGAAATCGTGCGCGGAGGAACCCAGGAGGTTCACTTCGTGCCATACCAGGCTGGTCGCCGCCGTCACCGAATGGGGCGTCAGCCACGGCGCCTCGGAGTAATACATGTTGGTGATGACCAGCACCGTCGCCGGATGCTCGTAGAACCGGTCGGGCATCTTTTCCAGCGACAGGCGCACGTCCTCGAGGCTGATCTCCTTGCCGACGACATAGAGCGGAATGGTGGGGAAGCGGCTGTGCGTCGCCCGCATCACCCGCGTCAGCACCGTGCCGTCGCCGATGCCGGCATCGAAGATGCGCAGGCCCGGCGGGTGCGGGTGGATGCTCGCCAGCTCCATCGCCACGCGCTCGGCGATCACCCACTTCTCGCCGCAGGTGTTGACGAAGAGCAGGTATTTCTGGCGGTTGTCGTAGAAGCGGAAATTCTTGTCGGTCGCCCCGCTGGTGGCGCCGTCGCCGGCGAGCGGAGCCGGCATCGCCATCTTGCGCTCGCCGCCCGAAGCGGGCGCTGTCGCGCCGCTTTGTTCTTTCTGCGTCATGAAGGCCCTGACCCGCTCCACGGTCTCGATGGTCACGCGCCCACCGAAGCGCAACCGGCTGACCAGCTTGCCGTCATTGACCGCAAGCCGACCGAAGGTCGATTCGGCCATGCCGATGCGCCGGCAATATCCGGAGATCTCCTGAAGCAGCGACTGGCTGTCCACTGCGGGGAATTCCTCCTGGGGGCGCGCGGACGCGCGCGTTTCGCGCGCACGCCGCCCGGTATTTGCGCCGACCCGGAAAGGAATGTCAATAAGTCTTCATCCCACTAACGAAGTGGGCAAAATAATGGGCAAAACTCAGTGGGCAGGCGGGCTGGGTCCCAACGCCGGATCAGGCCGTCGGCGCCTCGGCCTTGCGGGCGAGCGCGCGGGTGATGCGCCGGCGCAGGCGCACGGCCTCGGGCGTGAGCGCCGCGCCCGACCGGCCCATGCAGATAGGCATCGAGGCCGCCGTTATGTTCGATGCTGCGGATGGCATGGGTGGAGAGCCTGAGCCGCACGCCCAACCCGAGCGCGTCGGAGAGGACCGAGACGACCTGCAGATTGGGCAGGAAGCGGCGCCGCGTCTTGTTGTTGGCGTGGCTGACGTTGTTGCCGACCTGCACGCCCTTGCCGGTAATGATGCACCGTCTCGCCATGACCCGCGCGCTCCGCCGACCCTCGTTCCAAGCCGCGCGTTCTAGGCCAAGGCGGCGCCCGGCGTCAAGATGGGGCGACGCGCCAGTTGGCTACCGGCCGGGCGGTCTCCACGAGACCGTCTTCTTGATCGCCTGATCAATCTCCTCGACCGAGTAGAGCCGAGTAACCTTGAGGCTTGCAAACGACCCTGATGCAGAGACCGCCAGCGTAAGAGCGGCGGCGTCCACGGCACCCGAAGTGTCCGGAACCTGAACGATCATAACGATCTCTGCGTTTTCCTCGGTCAGGTAGAAGCTATCCACCGTGCCGCCGAACGTCTCGTATGTCTTGGAAATCGCTGCCTTGCGCGCCGTGGCCGTCTCTTTGAGAAGCCCACGAAACCCTTCGGTCGAGTACAGCGCATGCACCAAGTATTATGGCATAGCGTTCCCCTCCCGCCACATATGGCACTGCAAGTTTATAGATCAATTGTTGCAGCCGCAATAGCCACGGCAATCGGCCAGATCAGCCTACATGTCGCGCCCTATAATTGATGAGATACAACAGGAGGAAGGGGGCGTCACAATTTTCTTATTTTGGCCGCGCCAGCCTCCGATAATTTTTTAGCGAGCCAGGATCGAAGCGTATCAACGCTGGGATTATGAGACATCAGAAGTCGTGAATTTGGTGGCAGATATCCACTTCTCTATGATTAGAGCGAAGTTTCGGCCGGTTGATTAACAGCCTAACTCATTCTCAATAATTTCTTCGAGTTTGGTTATGTCTGGGGAGATTGTTAGATAGTGCATCGTCGCCAGTAGTTCCAACAGAACGCCGTTTATGTTCTGGCGATCATATCGAAACGTATCATTGGTATCGCGCCCCTCAATCATTTCCATGTCGTGGTGCATACGCACGGTGCCGTCATCAACGGCGCAATAAACCGCCCGGCGGATCTTTGCTAACGTGAAATATTCTGGCTTATCTGGCGCGTTCGAATGCGCGCCCGACGCGATGTTGGCAAGGTATTTAATGACGGAGCTGCGCTCCACCCAATCACCCATAAAACAGAAAACCTGTTGCGCGAGAAACTGATCGGGGCGCAGCGGCACATGGCGCTTGGCCATTTGTTCTGCGACATGTTCGTTCAGGGCTGCGCCCCGTGGCGCTCTGCCGTCGAGCACCACGTCGCGGCCAACCGCGACGATCCCCAAAACGGGAACGCCAAAAGAACCAAAAAATTGGCGATTATGCACTTGACAAAACCAGCCGCTAGCCTTAGATTATTCTCATGGCCAGCAAACGCAAAGTCCGTGTCCCCGCAGAAGGGGACGATCTGACGCTGATCGAGATCGCGAGGCGCTTCGCGACCGAGGAAGCCGCCCGAGCATATTTCGAGAAGCTGCGCTGGCCCGATGGTCCGGTCTGTCCCAATTGCGGCAACGCCGATCAGAACCGCATCTACAAGGTGACGCCCAATCGCGAAAAGAAAATCCGCCCAGGTCAATACAAGTGCGCGGAGTGCGAGCGCTCGTTCACCGTCACGGTCGGCACAGTCTGCGAGGACTCGCACATTCCGCTCAATAAATGGCTGATCGCCTTCTACATGATGTGCGCGAGCAAGACGCAGGTAAGCGCGCTCCAATTGCAGCGCCAGCTTGAGATCGGTTCCTATCGCTCCGCATGGTTCATGTGCCATCGCATCCGGTTTGCGCTCCAAGATATCATGCCGACCGACAAGCTCACCGGCACCGTTGAGGCCGATGAAACTTATGTCGGAGGCGTGAAGCATGGCATGGGTCGCCGCTACACGGGCAACAAGACGCCGGTCGTTTCGCTGGTCGAGCGCGGCGGTCGGGTGCGCTCGCATGTCGCCCCAAAGCTAACTGGGCAAGCGCTTGATGAAATCTTGAAGGCGCACGTTTCCAAGGGCGCCCATCTGCATACTGATAAGTCGCCGATCTACACGAAGCCCGGCAAGCATTTTCGCTCGCACAAGACCGTCAACCACGGCGATGAAGAGTATGTCCGTTATGAGCGCGGTCGAGTGATCACAACTAACACGGTTGAAGGCTTCTTCGGCAACACGAAGCGCTCAATCGACGGAACACACCATCAGGTGAGCGGCCAACATCTTCCCTTGTACCTCGCGGAACTCGATTACAAGTACAACACCCGCAAGATGACGGATGGCGCCCGCACGGCAACCGGAATTCCGAAGATCGTCGGCAAGCGGTTGATGCTTCGTCGCCCCGCAAAAAGCACCTAAGAGGGCGAGACTTGTAAATCGCCAAAGCTGCGAGTAAACTTCTATCCGTGCTGGCGGGGAGCGGCGCGGAAATGGCAAATGAACGGATAACCGAGAACCTGGTACGCGATAAGCTGCGAGAACTCGGATACTACGAGAAGACCAATGACATTCGCGTCGAGGAACAGAAGAGCGCGATAGAGAGCATTCGACGCGCGCTCGTCGCCGCGAGCAAGGCCGGCGGAGGGGGCGGCGGCTCTCCAGAGTTCATTATCACCAATCCGGAACCGGAACAGCAAGACTTCGTGATGATCATCGAGTGCAAGGCGGACGTAAAAAATCACGCCTCGCCCACAACGGCGGTCATGATCGGGCCGCCAGCAGACGAGACGCCGGAAGAGCGGGCAAAACGAGTGACACGCTTTGCGGTCGACGGGGCGCTCCATTATGCGCAACATCTATCGAAGGAGCACAACGTCATAGCCGTTGCAGTCAGCGGACAAACGCTCTCCGGCATGGAAGTTTCGACTTATCTGCACACGCGCGGAAGCGTCGCGCCCAAGCCGCTCATGACGAAAGGCGGCTCGTTCATAACGGCCATCATTTCTTGGTCAGACTACATCGAGCACGCGGTCTACGATCCGGCGGTGCAGCAGGTCCGGCTGACAGACCTCATGGCGTTTTCGCGCGAGCTTCACGATTTCATGCGAGACGACGTGAAGGCGAGCGAGAGTGAGAAGCCGCTGTTTGTGAGCGGTTCTCTGATCGCGCTGCGGAACGCAGCCTTCGCCAAAACCTTCGGCGACTATGCCGTGAAGGACTTGCCGGAAGAATGGCTGAGGGTGATCAAGTCGGAACTGCGCAAGGCCGACATCCCGAACTCGAAGACGGAAACGATCGCGCTTCCGTACTCCAACATCGCGAGCCATCCGGAGATCGCCAAGCGGCACAAAAAGTATCCGAAGGGCGTCCTGCATGAGTTGATACGACGCTTGAACGAGAAGGTGTGGCCCTTCATCAGCGTCTATCACGATTTCGATGTCGTCGGGCAGTTCTACGGCGAGTTCCTGAAATACACTGGCGGCGATAAGAAGGCGCTTGGCATCGTCCTTACGCCGCGCCACATCACCGAACTCTGCGCGCTGCTCGCCAATGTCAACAAGGACAGCAAGGTTCTCGACATCTGCGCCGGAACTGGCGGTTTCCTGATCTCAGCTATGCACCAGATGTTCAAGTCCGCGGTCACTGAGAAGGACAACGCGCGCATCAAGAAGGAGTCCCTCATTGGCGTGGAGCAGCAACCGAACATGTTTGCGCTGGCGGCGAGCAATATGATGTTGCGCGGCGACGGGAAGGCCAATCTGCATCAGTCGTCATGCTTCGACGACGCCGTAACCGAAAAGATCAAGACTCACCGCTGCGATGTGGGGTTACTCAACCCGCCGTATTCGCAAGGCGATGAGGACTTGCACGAACTCTATTTCGTCGGACACATGCTCAATTGCCTTCGCCGCGGCGGCATCGGTATCGCAGTGGTTCCGATTAATTGCGCCATATCGCCTCACAAGGCCCGAGAGGAATTGCTGAAACACCACACGCTGGAAGCGGCGATGTCACTTCCCGACCTTTTGTTTACGCCAGTGGGCGTCATCACCTGTCTCATGGTGTTCACTGCGAAAATTCCGCATGAGACAAGCAACAAGAAGTCGTGGTTTGGCTATTGGAAGGACGACGGTTTCGTCAAGACGAAGCATCTAGGGCGCGTCGATCTCGCCAGGAAATGGCCGACGGTCCGTGAGAGATGGGTTGAGACGTTTCGCAACCGAGAAGTCGTTCCTGGAGAATCGATCCTCAAGCGCGTCACCGCCGACGATGAATGGTGCGCCGAAGCCTATATGGAAACGGATTACAGGACGCTAGCGCCAAGCGACTTTGAGACGGAGATCAAGAAATACGTCGCCTTCCAGATCCTCCAGGGCGAAGAAGAGATGGACGATGAAAACAATACCGCTTAACCGGCTGTTCGACGTCGAGTACGGCAACAAGTTCGATCTGAACAAGATGGAACGCCTGCCGAAGTCCGAGGGCGGCATCAATTTCGTAAACCGATCATCGCGGAATTGCGGTGTGAGCGCGACCGTTGCTCTGGTCGCCGGAGTTCCGCCATATGAGGCTGGGAATATCACGGTATCGCTCGGCGGGACGAAACTTCTGTCGTCCTTCGTGCAGCCGGACAGGTTCTACACTGGCCAGAACGTCGCCGTTCTCTCCCCGAAGGCCGAGATGACCTTCGCCGAAAAGCTCTATGTTTGCCTTTGCATCCGACATAACAGGTTTCGTTATTCGGCCTTCGGGCGCGAAGCGAACCGGACACTGCGGACGCTTCCCATCCCGGCGCGGTCGGAGTTTCCCGAGTGGCTCGCAGATGTCGATCTCACTCAACTAGAAGGCAGATACGGGGCACCGCATAGCAGTCGCCCCGCGCCGCCGCTCGACGTGTCGAGCTGGAAGCGCTTCCGATTGTCCGAACTATTCGAAATCAAAAAGGGAATCCGCGTAACCAAAGCCAATTTGCGGCCAGGGACGACCCCGTTCATATCGGCCATCGATTCCAACAACGGTGTGCGTCAGCGTATCAGCCTTCCGCCGTCGCATCCTGGGAACCTTATCACCGTGAATTACAATGGCAGCGTGGCGGAAGCCTTCTACCAACCCGAGCCGTTCTGGGCATCCGATGACGTGAACGTGCTTTATCCAAGATTCGATCTTGATGCCGTTCTCGCCATGTTCATATGCACGATCATCCGGCGCGAGAGATACCGCTTCAATTATGGGCGCAAGTGGAATCTGGAGCGGATGAAAAAGTCCGAAATCCGGTTACCGGCGGATGCCGATGGCAACCCCGATTGGGCTTGGATGCGGCGCTACATTCTGAGCCAGAATTTCTCCTCTCAACTGTACGAGGACGCGCACGACGCGGAGATCGCGAAACGACGGCTCGCGGAGATCGCGGCAAATCCGAGGGCGCTAGTCCAAGGGCGTGAACTTCAAAGACGGTTGTCGGACATAGATACGGCTCGCGCGAAGCCGTAAATGGCGTCGCTTTACGGCTTCGCCTACACGGAGTCCGCGCTTAGCTTTCTCGAATCGAACGTTCCCGGGAAAATCCGCGGGCAGATAAAGCGGCGCATTGAGCGTCTCGCAGCCGATCCGATGCCGCCAGGATGCAAGAAGCTTGTCGGCGCCATGGATGGCGAGTATCCAGTTTACAGAGTACGACAAGGGGACTACAGGATCATCTATTCGGTGCGGCCCATCATCATCGTGATCCTCGACATTGGGCACCGAAAGGACGTGTACCGATGACGGCAGGAAAGAAGCAAACGGACTTGGGTAATCTGCGCATGAGCGAGCGGGACTTTGACCGGATCATGCGCAAAGCTCTTCAGGTCAAGCCAGAGGGTGGCAAGCCGAAGGAGAAGGGCAAGCCCAAGGCGCGGAAGAAGAAGCGTTCCCGCTAGACCAAATCGAGCCAGCTGGTTGCCATCAACCCCTTGCGTGTCGTTTTGTTAAGTGCATAATCGCCAAAAAATTTGTACCGTTCCTGTCCTGCGTATTTGTGAAATGGCTTGATGTTGGGGCTCTCGATGACAATCCGCCCGAGACGTGGCCCAGCCACAATCGCCAAATCCTGGTCTATCAAAATGCGACGAACAGTGACACTTAGCCGCCGCAGCTCATCCGGCGCCGGATTCGTGCTGACGACAAACGCCCGAATGTGTCGTAGGTCTTCAAGCAGCGCAGCCGCCATCTCCCGGGTCGCGGCAATCCGCCTTGTTCTTTCTTCCTCTGACATTCCTTTATGCTTATGGCTAGCCATGCCATCCATCCCCTGATGGACACTAAAACTCGTGACCAGAAGCGAGACCATAGCCAGCGCCGCGACGCACTCTCACTTCGGCTGCTGAAAACCCCGTCCCCGCCACGCCCCAAAACCTGGGCGCGGCAAGGGCAAGCCTACTCGGACTCACGGCAAGCGCGCCAGCGCAGGAAAGCGCGCGCCTTCTGCTTCGCGGTCCTTGGCTTAGTCAGGTTGTCGATACGTGAGGCGCTTGCCCCTGGCCTCACGCAACAGGGCGTCGGCGCGGTGGGCACAGATACGGCGCGATCGTTGTCCCGGAAATCGAACTCGGCCAAGTAAAGATGCAGGTGGGCTTCGCAGAACGTGGTGAAAGTCGCGGAAACGCCACGCGTGATGAGTGCGAAGAACAACTCGATCGTGTTCGTGTGCCAGCCCATGGAGCGTGGTTCGCAAACCGGATAATTCCCGATAATTTTCTACTGTGCGCGCCTGAACGTGCGTCAGCCGCGGCGGAATTCCGCGAGTGCGGCGCGGGCGGCGGCGGTGGGGGTGCGGATGCGGGCGGCGACGTCGGCCTCGAGCGCGGCGAGGTGGCGGGCGACGTCGGCGTCTTCTTTCAGCGCCTCGATCAGGCCCTCGCCGATCTCGCGCCACAAGGCCGCCTGCGCCTGTTGCGCGCGCCGGCGTTCGAGCGCGCCCGACGCTTTGAGCGCCGCGGCGCGGCGCTCGATCAGCGCCCGCACCGCGTCGATGCCCTCGCCCCGCAGCGCCGAGACGGCGACGACATCGGCGCGCTCGCCCGCGGTCGGGCGCAGCAGCCCGATGGCATGGCGATAATCGGCGACGGCGCGGGCGGCCGCTGGGGCGAGATCGCCATCGGCCTTGGTCACGATCACGATGTCGGCGAGCTCGACGATGCCGCGCTTGATGCCCTGGAGCTCGTCGCCGCCGCCGGGCGCGATCAGCAGCAGGAAGAGATCGACCATGTCGGCGACATCGGTCTCGGACTGGCCGACGCCCACCGTCTCGACGATGACGCGGTCGAAGCCCGCCGCCTCGGCGAGCCACACCGCCTCGCGCGTGCGCCGGGCGACGCCGCCCAGCGTGCGCCCGGCGGGCGACGGCCGGATGAAGGCATCATCGCTGCGGGCGAGATCGGGCATGCGCGTCTTGTCGCCGAGGATGGAGCCGCCGCCGCGCTTGGAGGTGGGATCGACCGCAAGCACGGCGACGCGATGGCCGGCGGCGATGGCGGCCATGCCGAAGGCGTCGATGAAGGTCGACTTGCCGACCCCGGGCGCGCCCGAGACACCCAAGCGCAGCGCCGCGCCGGTCGAGGGCAGCACGCGCTCGATGAGCGCCTCGGCGACATCGCGATGATCGGGCCTCGTCGAATTCGGCGAGCGTGATCGCCCGCGCCAGCGCCCGCCGGTCGCCACGCATCAGTCGAGCGGCAAGACCCGGCGCATCCATCGCGGCCGGGCCCGGACCTAGTCCGCCGCCACGGAAGCGAGCGCGGCGGCGCGTTCGTCGGCCTCCTGCTGGCGCGCCCACATCGCGGCATAGACATCGCCGCGCGCCAGGAGCGCGGCGTGGTCGCCGCGCTCGACGATGCGGCCGCCGTCGAGCACCAGGATCTCGTCGGCGCCGACGACGGTGGAGAGGCGATGCGCGATCATCAGGGTGGTGCGCTCGGCCGAAACCTCGTCGAGGCTCGTTTGGATTTCGCGCTCGGTCTTGGTGTCGAGCGCCGAGGTGGCCTCGTCGAAGATGAGGATGCGCGGCTCCTTGAGGATGACGCGGGCGATCGCGACGCGCTGCTTTTCGCCGCCCGAGAGCTTGAGGCCGCGCTCGCCCACCGGACTGCGATAGCCGTCGGGCAGGCCTGCGACGAAGTCGTGGATGCGCGCGAGGCGCGCCGCCTCCTCGATCTCGGTCTCGCGCGCGCCGGGGCGGCCATAGCCGATGTTGTAGCGCACGCTGTCGTTGAACAGCACGGTGTCCTGCGGCACGACGCCGATGGCGTGGCGCAGGCTGTCCTGCGTCACGTCGCGGATGTCCTGCCCGTCGATGCGGATCGCGCCGGCATCGACGTCGTAGAAGCGGAACAGGAGCCGCGCGATGGTCGACTTGCCGGCGCCGCTCGGCCCCACGATCGCCACCGTCGCCCCGGGCGCCACGCGGAACGACACCTCGTGCAGGATCTGCGCGGCGCGGGTCGTAGCGGAAGGAGACGCGGTCGAACACGACCTCGCCCCGGCTGACCACCAGCGCGGGCGCGCCCGGCTTGTCGTTGATCTCGGCCTCGACCCCGAGAAAGCGGAACATCGCCTCGAGATCGGTCAGCGACTGCTTGATGTTGCGATAGACCATGCCGAGCACGTTCAAGGGCATGTAGAGCTGCACGAGATAGGAATTGACCAGGACGAAATCGCCGACGGTCATCCGGCCGGCGGCAACGCCCTGCGCCGCCAGCAGCATCACCGCGACGAGCCCGACCGCCATGATCGTGCCCTGGCCGACATTGAGGACCGAGAGCGTGGTCTGGCTCTTCACCGCCGCGCGCTCGTAGGCCTGGAGCGCCACGTCGAAGCGGCGCGCCTCGTGCTCCTCGTTGGCGAAGTACTTCACCGTCTCGTAGTTGAGCAGGCTGTCGATCGCCTTGGTGTTGGCCTCGCTGTCGCGCTCGTTCATCTCGCGGCGGAACTTCACCCGCCAGTCGGTGATGAGGAAGGTGAAGGCGACATAGATGACGACCGTGACGAGCGTCGTCAGCGCGAAGGTCGCGGAATAGAAGCGCCACAGGATCCCGCACACCAGCAGGATCTCGAACATCGTCGGCACGAAGTTGAAGAGCACGTAGGACAGCAGAAACTCGGTGCCGCGGATGCCGCGCTCGATCGCGCGCGACAGCCCGCCGGTCTGGCGCTCCAGGTGGAAGCGCAGCGACAGCGCATGGAGATGGCGGAAGGTGGCAAGCGCGACCCGGCGCACCGCGTTCTGCTCGACCTTGGCAAAGACCGCGTCGCGCAGCTTCGGTCGAGACCTGCGCGATCGACGCGGACCACGCCATAGGCCACGATCAGCATCACCGGCACCGACGACCATGGCGACATGGCCCGGCGTCAGCGCATCGACCGCGCGCTTGTAGAACACGGGCACGACGACGTTGATGCCCTTGGCCACGATCAGGAAGAGAATCGCCACGACGACGCGGACGCGCAGCTCCAGCGAATCGCGCGGCCACAGATAAGGGAAAAGCCCGGACAGGGCCTTGAGCTCCTGCCAGAACCCGACTTCCGAAGCGTGATTGGACAGGCTGCCGGGGTGACGGCCCTTCATGAGGCCTGCACCTGCCGCGCGCGGCAGGCGGATCGCCATGCCCACCACCACCACCATCAGCGCTGCGCCGAGCCAATACGGCGCATTGCGGCCCCACAGCGTGAAGACCGCGCCGGCGACCGCCGGCCCCAGGATGCGCGCGAGGCTGGAGGCGGATTGCGACACGCCCATGATGCCGCCGCGCTCGTCGCTGCCGGCCTGGCGCGAGACCAGGCTGGTCACGGACGGGTTGAGCAGACCCATGCCGATCGCCAGGAGCCCGGTCGCCACCAGCACCGACCAGAGCGCGCCGGCAAAGGCCAGGCCGAACAGCCCGACCGCGATGATGGCCCCGCCCGCCGTCACTAGCCGCGCCTCGCCGAAGCGCCGCGCCAGACGCCCGATCAGGCCGCCCTGCAGCGCCGCCAGCACGATCCCGACATAGAAGAAGACCCAGCCGACCTGCTCCGGTCCCCAGCCGAAGCCGCGATTGGCCCACAGCGCGAACGTCGTCTCCATGCCGGCAAAGGCGCTCACCGTGACGAAGAACAGTCACGATGAGCGTGGCCAGCACCGGTCGCGACAGCGCCTCGCGGGCGAGCACCAGCCGCCCGCGCCGGACCGCGGCCTTCGCGCCCGGCACCCGGCTTTCCTTGAGCCGCGCCGCCGCCAGCACGAAGGCGAGCCCGGAGAGGCACGCGGCCAGAAAGGCCGGGCGCGCGAGATCGGCGGTGGCGGGGTTGGCGCCTGCGAGCATGCCGCCCAAGGCGGGTCCCACGGTGAAGCCGAGGCCGAAGGCCGCGCCGATCATGCCCATGCCCTTGGCGCGTTTCTCCGGCGGCGTCACGTCGGCGATATAGGCCTGCGCCGCCGCGATGTTGCCAGCGCCGGCCCCGGCCAGGAGCCGCGCCGCGAACAGCATCCACAGCGCCCCGGCAAGCCCGAGCCAGACATAGGAGACGACCGAAACGGCGAGGCTCGCCAGCAGCACCGGCCGGCGTCCGACCCGGTCGGAAATGCGCCCCAGCACCGGCGCAGCGACGAACTGCGCCAGCGAATAGGCCGCCATCAGCAGCGTCACCGTGAACGGCGAGGCGTCGAAGCGCAGCCCGTAATAGGGCAAAAGCGGGATGACCACGCCGAAGCCGACGAGGTCGATGAAGACGATGAGGAGGAGGATGGGCATGGCGGGGGAGATAGATAGAACGGATCGCGCGCGAATGCGAGACGCGACAACCCGCCGAGAGTGGGACGAACCGCGACCTCATCAAGACCCCCTCGCCCCTCTGGGGAGAGGTCCGGGGTGAGGGGACGCAGCGGCACGATCTTCGGTGGCGGCGATCAGATCTTTCCGACCTGCCAGCCGCGATACCCCTCACCCTACCCTCTCCCCAAAGGGGAGAGGGGAAAGGGTCCTTATGCGATTGCCGCCGTCACGCCGCGATGCGTTTCTTCTCGATGAGGCGCAGGATCTCGCTGGCGGCCAGGGGGATGTTGGTGCCGGGGCCGTAGACGGCGGCGACGCCGATCTCGGTGAGGAAGGCATAGTCCTGCGGCGGGATGACGCCGCCGCAGACGACCAGGATATCCTCCCCGCCCGCCTCCTTGAGCGCGGCGATGAGCGCCGGCACCAGGGTGCGGTGGGCCGCGGCCTGGCTCGAGACGCCGACGACATGCACGTCGTTCTCGATCGCCTGGCGCGCCGCTTCCTCGGGCGTCTGGAACAGCGGCCCGATATCGACATCGAAGCCGATATCGGCAAAGGCGGTGGCGATCACCTTGGCGCCGCGGTCGTGCCCGTCCTGGCCGAGCTTCACCACCAGCATGCGCGGGCGCCGCCCTTCGGCGCGGGCAAAAGCCTCGACCTCGCGCTGGATGCGGCGATAGCCCTCATCGCTCTCATAGAGCGCGCCATAGACGCCCGAGACCGAGCGGATGGTGGCGCGGTGGCGAGTGAAGACCTGCTCCAGGGCATCGGAGGTCTCGCCCACGGTGGCGCGCGCCCGCGCGGCGGCGATCGCCAGCTCCAACAGATTGCCTTCGCCGCTCTCGGCCGCCGCGGTCAGCGCCGCCAGCGTCGCGCGCACGCGCTGGGGATCGCGCGTCGCGCGCACCTGCTCGAGCCGGGCGATCTGCTGCGCCCGCACGCGGGAATTGTCGATGTCGAGGGTGTCGACGCGCTCGGCCGCGTCGCTGCGGTATTTATTGACGCCGACGATGGTGTCCTCGCCGCGGTCGATCTGGGCCTGGCGCCGGGCGGCCGCGGCCTCGATGCGCAGCTTGGGCATACCGCTCTCGACGGCCTTGGTCATGCCGCCCAGGGCCTCGACCTCGGCGATAAGCTCGGTGGCGGCGGCAGCGACGGAATGAGTGAGGCTTTCGACGTAATAGCTGCCGCCGAGCGGATCGACGACGTGGGCGACGCCGCTTTCCTCGGCCAGGATCAACTGCGTGTTGCGGGCGACGCGCGCCGAGAACGGTGTCGGCAGGCCCAGCGCCTCGTCGAAGGCGTTGGTGTGGAGCGACTGGGTGCCGCCCAGCACCCCGGCCAGCGCCTCGTAGGCGGTGCGCACGATGTTGTTGTGCGGGTCCTGCTCGGTGAGGCTGACGCCCGAGGTCTGGCAGTGCATGCGCAGAACCAGACTTGCCGGGTTCTGCGGCGCGAACTGCTGCATGAGCCGCGCCCACAGGAGGCGCGCGGCGCGCAGCTTCGCCACCTCCATGAACAAGTTCATGCCGATGCAGAAGAAAAACGACAGCCGCGGCGCGAACTCGTCGACGGCAAGCCCGCGCGACAGCGCCGCGCGCACATATTCAAGCCCGTCGGCGAGCGTGAAGGCCAATTCCTGCACGCAGGTCGCGCCCGCCTCCTGCATGTGATAGCCGGAGATCGAGATCGAATTGAAGCGCGGCATGCGCCGCGCGGTATAGGCGATGATGTCGGCGACGATCCGCATCGAGGGCGCCGGCGGGTAGATGTAGGTGTTGCGGACCATGAACTCCTTGAGGATGTCGTTCTGGATCGTGCCGGAGAGCTTTTCCGGCGCGACCCCCTGCTCCTCGGCGGCGACGATGAAGCCGGCGAGCACCGGCAGCACCGCGCCGTTCATGGTCATGGATACGCTGATCTTGTCGAGCGGGATGCCGTCGAACAGGATCTTCATGTCCTCGACACTATCGACGGCAACGCCGGCCTTGCCGACATCGCCGACGACGCGCGGATGATCGCTGTCATAGCCGCGGTGGGTGGCGAGATCGAAGGCGACCGACAAGCCGGTCTGCCCCGCCGCCAGATTGTCGCGATAGAAGCGGTTGGACTCCTCCGCGGTCGAGAACCCCGCATACTGCCGCACCGTCCACGGACGGTTGGCGTACATGGTGGCGCGCACGCCGCGCAGATAGGGCGCCAGACCCGGCAGCGTGCCGAGGGTGTCGAGGCCCTCGAGATCGGCCGCGGTATAGAGCGGCTTGACGTCGATCCCCTCGAGCGTCGGCCAGACGAGGTCGTCGGGGTCCTTGCCGGCGCGCTCGGCGGTGGCAAGAGCGCGCCACGCCGCCAGCGTCTGTTCCGGGAAATCCGCCATGGGTCTGCCTCCGCGCGCCCCTGACGCGATCATAGACGCGCAGGCCGGGCGATGCCATGCCGGGCGACGAGCGCCGCCGTGACGAGGCCCATGGCGCCCGCCTGGTGGAGCACCGCCAGCGGCAAAGGCACCACCAGGAGGAGCGTCGCCAGGCCCAGCGCCGCCTGCACCAGCGCCATCGCCGCCAGCGCTGCGAAGGCCCGGCCCGCGGCCGGCGCCAGCCCCACAGCGCGCCCGCCGAGCCACAGCACGACGATCGCGGCGACGGTCGTCTCGGCGAGCACGCGGTGATCGAACTGCACCGCCGCCACGTTCTCGAAGAGATTGCGGTACCACGGCCCCAGGTGGAGATAGCCTTCGGGCACGAACTGCCCGCCCATCAGCGGGAAGGTGTTGTAGACATAGCCCGCGCGCAGTCCCGACACGAAGGCGCCGGCCACCACAGTGGCGAAGACCAAGCCGAGCACGACGCTCGCGCCGCGCCGCAGCCGGGCGTCGACCGGCGCCGCACTCCGGGACCCGGTGCCCCAGAGGTCGAGCGCCACCCACAGCATGGCGCCATAGATGACGATGGCAGTGGCGAGATGGAGGGCCAGGCGATATTGGCTCACCTCGATCCGGCCGCTGAGGCCGCTCGCCACCATGTACCAGCCGATCGCGCCCTGCAGCCCGCCCAGCACGAAAATGAGCGCCAACCGCGGCGCCAGCCGGCGCGACAGGCGGCGGCGCACCAGGAACCAGGCGAAGGGCACCAGGAATACCACGCCGATCAGGCGGCCGAGCAGGCGATGGGTGTATTCCCAGTAGAAGATCGACTTGAACTGGGAAAGCGTCATGTCGGCATGGATGGCGCGGTACTGCGGAATTTCCTTGTAGCGCGCGAACTCGGTCGCCCACTGCGCCGCATCGAGCGGCGGAACGACGCCGCTCACCGGCTGCCACTCCGTGATGGAAAGGCCGGATTCGGTAAGCCGCGTGGCGCCTCCGACCAGCACCATCAGGAAGACGAGGGCGCAACACGCGAAGAGCGACAGCGCGACCTGGCGTTCGGGCAGGACGGCGCTGCGGGCGGCATGGGGGACGGCAAGAGCAGGCAAGGGACCGGTTCCTAGAGGCGACGCGGCTCACGCGTCAACCTGCGCACCCGCCGGCCCCTTGGCAAGAGGCCAGACGCCCTCAGTGGAGCTGGAGCGACACCGCCGCGTGCCGGACGCGGTTGGGCGTCGGCAGCTTGGCCTGCGCCACCGTCACCGAATGGAGCTTGCCCTCGATGTTCTGGGTCCAGAAAGCGAGGAACTTGCGCAGGACGGGGTAGTCGGGGGCGAGGTCGAGCTCTTGCCAGATGAAGCTCTGCAGCAGGTGAGGCTGATCGGGCAGGCGGTAGAGAATCTCCGCCGTGGTCAGCCGGTAGCCCCGTACGTGTAGGCCCAGTTCGGACATCGCGAGGCTCCGTTTGCCGGTCCACGCCCCTCGTTGTCGAGCCTGCCCCAGAACCTTTCAAAAATCAATAAAATGATTTCATATCAACGGACTAGCAGCCTCGCCCGGGGACTGCTGCCAGTTCCCCTTGACATCACGAAGGGGTTCCCCTATGTCGTTGGCACTCGCCTGGCGGGAGTGCTGACAACCAGCGCTCCCGGCGGCGCGGACAGCCATATAGATACCAGTCAATGGAGGTGGACACATGAAATTCAGGCCGTTGCAGGACCGCGTCCTGATCCGCCGGCTCGATCAGGAAGAGAAGACGGCGGGCGGCATCATCATCCCCGACACCGCCAAGGAAAAGCCGATGGAAGGCGAAGTGATCGCCACCGGGCCGGGCGTGCGCGGCGAGGATGGCACGCTTCATCGCGCTCGACGTCAAAGCCGGCGACCGCGTGCTGTTCGGCAAATGGTCGGGCAGCGAGGTCAAGATCGATGGCGAAGAGCTCGTCATCATGAAGGAGAGCGACATCCTCGGCGTCATCGAGGGCGCGCCCGCCAAACGGAAGGCCGCGTGAGGAGACAGGAACCATGGCAGCTAAGGAAGTAAAGTTTCATACCGATGCGCGCGACCGGCTGTTGCGCGGCGTCGACATTCTCGCCAACGCCGTCAAGGTGACGCTGGGCCCCAAGGGCCGCAATGTCGTGCTCGACAAGTCGTTCGGCGCGCCGCGCATCACCAAGGACGGCGTCACCGTCGCCAAGGAGATCGAGCTCGCCGACAAGTTCGAGAACATGGGCGCGCAGATGCTGCGCGAGGTGGCGAGCAAGACCAACGACCTCGCCGGCGACGGCACCACCACCGCCACCGTTCTCGCCCAGGCGATCGTGCGCGAGGGCGTGAGGGCCGTGGCCGCGGGCCTCAACCCGATGGATTTGAAGCGCGGCATCGACATCGCCGTGGAAGCGGTGGTCGAGGACGTGAAGAAGCGTTCCAAGAAGGTCTCGACCAACGACGAGATCGGCCAGATCGGCGCGATCGCCGCCAACGGCGAGCACGAGATCGGCCAGATGATCGCCAAGGCGATGCAGAAGGTCGGCAACGAGGGCGTCATCACCGTCGAAGAGGCGAAGTCGCTCGAAAGCGAGCTCGATGTCGTCGAAGGCATGCAGTTCGACCGCGGCTACATCTCGCCGTACTTCGTCACCAACGCCGAGAAGATGCTGGCCGAGCTCGAGGACCCCTACATCCTCCTGCACGAGAAGAAGCTGTCGGGCTTGCAGGCCATGCTTCCCGTCCTTGAGGCGGTGGTGCAGTCCGGCCGGCCGCTCCTCATCATCGCCGAGGATGTCGAGGGCGAGGCGCTTGCCACGCTCGTTGTCAACAAGCTGCGCGGTGGCCTCAAGGTGGCGGCGGTCAAGGCACCGGGCTTCGGCGATCGCCGCAAGGCGATGCTCGAGGACATCGCCATCCTCACCGGCGGTCAGCTCATCTCCGAAGATCTCGGCATCAAGCTCGAGAATGTCACGCTCGACATGCTCGGCAAGGCCAAGAAGGTGCGGATCGAGAAGGAGAACACCACGATCATCGACGGCTCCGGCAAGAAGGCCGACATCCAGGCCCGCACCAACCAGATCCGCGCAGCAGATCGAGGAGACCACCTCCGACTACGACAAGGAGAAGCTGCAAGAGCGGCTGGCCAAGCTCGCAGGCGGCGTCGCGGTGATCCGCGTCGGCGGCGCGACCGAGGTCGAGGTGAAAGAGCGCAAGGACCGCGTCGACGACGCCATGCACGCGACGCGCGCGGCGGTCGAGGAAGGCATCGTCGCCGGCGGCGGCGTGCCCCTGCTGTTCGCCACCCAGGCGCTCGCCAAGCTCAAGCCCGCCAACGACGACCAGAAGGTCGGCATCGACATCGTCCGCCGCGCGCTCCAGGCGCCGGTGCGGCAGATCGCCGAGAATGCCGGCGTCGACGGCTCGATCGTGGTCGGCAAGCTCCTCGACAAGAACGACGCCAACTGGGGCTTCGATGCCCAGACCGGCGAATATGTCGACATGGTGAAGTCCGGCATCATCGACCCGACCAAGGTCGTGCGCCTGGCGCTTCAGGATGCGGCGTCGGTGGCGGGGCTCCTCATCACCACCGAAGCGATGGTCGCCGAGAAGCCTGAGAAGAAGGCCGCCCCGATGGGCGGACACGACCACGGCGGCGGCATGGGCGGCATGGATTTCTAAGCCCAAGCACCTTCGAACCTTCACACCAACCCCCGCCCGTCCTGGGCGGGGGTTTTTCTTTGTCGATGCTATCGGCGATGCCGTCGTCCCTGCGAAAGCAGGGACCAGGGGTCAGCGACGAAAGACTGCCCTGGACCCCGGCTTTCGCAGGGCTGCCGAAGGTGACCTGGTCGGAAGCGGCTACGCGCGGCTGAAGCGGGCGCGGGCGCCGCGCTCGATGCCGGCGGCGACGAGCGGGTCGAGGCTGAGCCGGGTGCGCAACAGCTCCAGGAGCTGCAGCTCCTCCTGGGTCGCATCGCCGTCGGCCGCCACCACGTCGCAGGCGAGCGCGTACGCGGTCTCCCTGAGCTTCGGCGGCAGCCCCGCGCGGATCGCCTTGAGGACCTGCTCGAACCCGTCCTTGCTGGCCAGGAGCGCCGCGCCCTCGTCGAGGTCGCGCGACAGGTGCTTGCGGTCGTAATCGGCGAAAACCGGAAGATGGTTGACGATGTCGCCGACGACCTGCATCTCCGCATCGGTCATCGTGCGGTTGGCGGCCGTGGCCAGCATCATGGTTTGGACGAGCGCCGCGTGGTGATCGGTCATGGCCGGTTCGCCTCTTTGTGTCTCTGAGTCGCCGCCGCCGCCGGACTCTACGAGAGCGGCTCGGCGTTCTCAACCGTCACCGCCGCAGGAACTGCGCCGTGCGCTCAACCGCATCTTTCAGGCCGATGCGCTCGATCGGCACGCCCTCGGGGAACGCGCCCAGGAGACGCGAGGGCAGCATGCGGTCGAGCAGCACGAAGACACCGCAATCATCCGCCCGGCGCACCAGCCGCCCGAAGGCCTGGCGCAGCCGCAATCGCGTCAGACTGTCGTCATAGCGCGCGCCGCCGAACTCCCGCCGCCGCGCCTTGTGCAGGATGTCCGGCCGCGGCCACGGCACGCGGTCGAACACGATGAGGCGCAGCGACCGGCCCGGCACGTCGACGCCGTCGCGCACGGCATCGGTCCCCAGCAGCGAGGCGTCCTCCTCGGCGCGGAAGATGTCGACCAGCGTCGCCGTGTCCATGCCGTCGACATGCTGCGCCAGAAGCGGCAACCCCGCTTCCTCCAGCGGCCCGGCGATTGCCGCGTGCACCGCGCGCAGGCGCGCGATGGCGGTGAAGAGGCCGAGCGCGCCGCCGCCCGCGGCGAGGATCAGCTCGCGATAGGCCGCCGCCACCTGCTGCACGTCGTCGCGGCGCACGTCGGTGACGATGAAGACGCGGGTCTGCGCCGCCATAGTCGAACGGCGAGGGCACGCGGGCGCGCAGCGCGCTTCCGCGGCAGATGGCGGGCGCCGATGCGCGCCTCGGCCGCCGCCCAGTCGGCGAGCGCATCGCCGCTGCCGTCGGTCAGCGTCGCCGAGGTGACGAGCACGCCATGCGCGGGCTTCGCCACCGTTTCGGCGAAGGGCCGCGTCGGATCGACCCAGTGGCGATGCAGCGCGATATCGATCTCATGGCCCTCGAAACGCTCGATCGCCAGCCAATCGACGAATTTGGGCGCGCGGCTCTCCGGCGATCTCCTCGAGCATGCGCCGCCAGCCGCCGATCTCGATCGAGCCGCGGCGCACCAGCCCGCGCACCGCCGCCTCGATGCGGATGCGCGTCGGCCGTATCGAGCTCCGCCGCCTCGTCCTCGAGCCGGCGGCGCCAGCCGTTCGGCCAGCACCCGCATCGGCGCCTCGATCGCCATGAGCTTCTGCGCCAGCGCCTGCGCGGCGTCGACGAGCCCGTCCGCCGGCGGCCGCAGCTCGGTCTCCAGGCTGTAGCCCTGCTCGCGCCCCGTGGCGCGCGCCAGCACCTGCTGCCGCACCAGCGCGAGCAACGCCTCGCATTCGCCCTGCGGCCGGCCGTCGAGGATGCGCTGCAGGAAGCCCTCGCCCGGCAGCACATGCGCGGCCAGCGCCACGGCCAGCAGCGCGCGCTCGCACGCACCATCGCCGGCGACCAGGCCTTCCAGCCGTCGGCGCAGGCCGCGGGCGCGCGACCGGCCGCGCTCTTCGGCGCCGATGAGCCAGCGCCTGCAGCTCGGCCGCCTCGCGCCCACCCAATTCGAGCGCGAAGGTGTTGTCGGCGGCGTCGAAGACGTGATGGCCTTCATCGAAGACATAGCGCGTCGGCAGGCTGGCGTCGTCGAGCCCGCCCAAGGCCGCCTGGATCATCACCAGAGCGTGGTTGGCAACGACGATGCGCGCCCGCCGGGCGCGGCGCACGCTCTTCTCGATGAAGCAGCGGTGATAGTGCGGGCAGGCGCTGTGGATGCATTCGCCGCGCCGGTCGGCGAGCGCCACCGACTGCGCCCGGCCGATCACGTCGGGAAACCAGCCCGGCAGATCGCCGCCCACCATGTCGCCGTCGCGCGTCGCGCCGACCCAGCGCGCCATGATGCCGAGCGCGGCGGCGTCATAGGGCCGCATCGGCAGGGCCGCGACCGCCTCCTCGAAATTGAGGAGGCAGAGATAGTTCTCGCGCCCTTTGCGCAGCACGACGCGGCGCTCCTTCTCAGCCGGGTCGGGATAGAGGCGGTCGAGCTCGCCGACGATCTGGTGCTGCAGGTTGCGGGTGAAGGTCGAGACCCACACCGCGCCTTCGTTCTTCTCCGCCCACACACTCGCCGGCGCGATATAGCCCAGAGTCTTGCCGACGCCGGTGCCGGCCTCGGCCAGCACGACATGCGGCTCGCCCACGCGCTCGCGCGGCCGGAAGGCGGCGCTGACCGCGGCGGCGTAGTCGGCCTGCTGCGGCCGCGCCTCGGCGCCACGCCCGAGCAATTCGGCGAGCCGCTCGCGCGCTTCCTGCTCCTCGACCGGGAAATGGCCGGGCGAGGGCTCGGGCGCGAACTCCGACCATTCCGGTAGCCAGCGCCATTGCGCGAGCCCGGCCGG
The DNA here is from genome assembly GCA_963832575.1 of uncultured Alphaproteobacteria bacterium. Lineage (GTDB taxonomy): Bacteria > Pseudomonadota > Alphaproteobacteria > ATCC43930 > CGMCC-115725 > DATJLY01. The sequence continues at coordinate 563,691 of CAWHUT010000001.1, read as the reverse complement.
CGTCGCGTCATCGCCGGGCAGAAGCGCCGCCAGCACCGCCGCGGCCCAGCCCCAGCCGCCGCGCTCCATGCCCACCGCGATCGCGCGCGCATCGGCATCGGCGGGGCCGGCGCCAAGCTCGGTCAGGAGGCGGCGCGCCACCTCGCGCAAGGCTGCCGCCGCCGCGGCAAGATCGTGCGGCAGCGTCTCCAGGCCCACCGCGAGCGCCAGGCCGCGCGGCGTCGGCAGGCAGAACTGCGCCGGCCGGACGAAGGCGAACAGCTCCAGCACGTCGAGCGCGGGAAACGCCAGGACCCCCAGGCGCCGCGCGGTGGCACGGGCATGGCAGAGAATGGGCGGCTCCGCCCGGGCGCGCCGCGCCGCGGCAGCCACCGGCAGGAGCGTGATCTCGCCGTCGGGCGAGAGCCACGCCGCCTCCTTGATACCGGCAACCAGCACGGGCGCCGCGGGCAAAGCGACCGCTCGATCCGGTAGCGGCGGCGCGGCATCGGCCGTGGACATGGACGCGGTATAGACCGCCGCCGCGCGCAGGTCACGCGGCCCGCGCACCCGCGCCCGGCGCGCATACTTCACACGCACCCGCGGCACTTGTGGCGCGCACCGGGCATGCGGTAGCGTTCACGGCGATGACCCCGCTTTTCGATCTTGCTCTGCCGCTCCTGCGCGCGCTGCCGCCGGAGACGGCGCACCGTATGACGATCCGGGCGCTCGCCGCGGGGCTTGCTCCCAAGCGCGCCGCCATCGACCCGCCGAGCCTGGCCGTCACGCTGTGGAAGCGCCACTTTCCCAACCCGGTCGGGCTCGCCGCCGGCTTCGACAAGGATGCCGAGGTCTGCGACGCCATGCTCGGCTTCGGCTTCGGCTTCGTCGAGGCCGGGACGGTGACGCCGCGGCCCCAGCCCGGCAATCCGCCGCCGCGCCTCTTCCGGCTGAGCGAGGACGCGGCCCTCATCAATCGCTTCGGCTTCAACAGCGAGGGCCTGCCGGCGGTGGCGGCGAGGCTCAGGGCGCGCGCCGGCCGCGGCGGCATCGTCGGCGCCAATATCGGCAAGAACCGCGACACCCAGGACGCCATCGGCGATTACGTTCAGGGCGTGGCGATGCTGGCGCCGCTCTCCGACTATCTCACCATCAACGTCTCCTCGCCCAACACGCCGGGCCTCAGGAACCTCCAGCGCAAGAGCATGCTGTCGCGCCTGGTGGACCGCGTCATGGCGGCGCGCCAGGCGACGGTGTCGCGCGATGCGCCGCCGCTTCTCATCAAGATCGCGCCCGATCTCACGTCAGAGGAGCGCCGCGACATCGCGCTGGTAGCGCTTGCCTCCGGCATCGACGGCATCATCATTTCCAACTGCACCGTCGCGCGGCCGGCGACCCTGAAGAGCGTGCACGCGCCCGAGCCCGGTGGCCTGAGCGGCCCGGTGCTATTCGGGCCGGCGACGGAGCTGCTGGCGGAGATGTATCGCCTCACCGGCGGCAAGCTGCCGCTCGTCGGCACCGGCGGCATTTCCTCGGGCGAGGACGCCTATACGAAGATCCGCGCCGGGGCGAGCCTGGTGCAGCTTTATACCGCGCTCGTCTATCACGGACCCGGATTGGTAGAGCGCATCAAGCGCGATCTGGCACAGCTCCTGGCCCGCGACGGCTATCCCTCGGTTGCCGCTGCGGTCGGCACCGCCGCCGAATTCGTGCCCGGCATGAGCGTCCGCATTCTCGGCGGGATCGGCGAGATCGTCAGGGCCCTATGACGGGCTGATCCTGGACCTCTGGGGCGTGGTGCATGACGGCGCCAAGCCCTATCCCGGCGTCCTCGACGCGCTGGAGCGGCTGCGCGCGGCCGGCAAGCGCATCGTGTTGCTGTCGAACGCGCCGCGGCGGGCAGAACCGATCGGCGAGCGCCTGGGCGAGATCGGCATCCCCGCCCACCTCTACGATGCGATCCATTCCTCCGGCGAGGAGGTGTGGCAGCACCTGAGCCGCCGCGACGACCCGTTCTACGCGGCGCTGGGACGGCGCTGCGTGCTGATCGGGCCGGAGCGCGACGAAGGCATGCTCGACGGGCTCGATGTCGTGCGCGTCGGCGAGGTGGACGAGGCCGAGTTCATCCTCAACACCGGCCCCTGGGGCTGGGACGAGACGACCGAGGGCTATGAGGACGTGCTGCGCCAGGCGCGCGAGCGCGACCTGCCGATGGTGTGCGCCAATGCCGATCTCATCGTCATTCACAAGGGACGCCGCGTGATCTGCGCCGGCGCCTTGGCGGAGCGCTATGTGGCGCTGGGCGGCCGCGTGCGCTGGCACGGCAAACCGTTCCCCTCGGTCTATGCCACCTGCCTCGAACTGTTGGGCATCGCCGAGCGCAGCCGCGTGCTCGCCGTGGGCGACAGTTTGCGCACCGATATCGCCGGCGCGCGCGGCGCCGGCCTCGACTGCGTCTGGGTGGTGGGCGGCCTGCACGGCGCGGAGCTGGGCCTCGTTCCCGGCGCTGTGCCAGATCGCGCCCAGATCGAAGCGGCGCTCACGGCAAGCGGCGAGGCGCCGATGGCGGCGATTGCCGGATTCTCCTGGTAGAACACGGCCAGGCCCCACGCCGCCTCAGTGGTCGGGGTGATGCAGGATCACCTCGGCGAGGCCGGTGTCGTAGTCGAGCCCGCTTTTCGTCAGCACCGCGGCATCGGGAAACATCGATTTGATGAGGCCCTTGCGCTCGAGCGCCGCCCAGGCGGCGGGATTGGCGAGCCCGGTGGCATCCCGCGTCAGCACCACCGCGGCGCCGACATGGAAGTGGTCGCCATGCGGCCGCGGCAGGCCGGCGACCAGGATCGCGCCATCCTCGCCGGCAGCGCTGGCATGATCGGGCAGGCGCGCGAGCGCCTGCAGCAGCGTCAGCGTCTTCAATTGCAGCGCGTTGAGGTTGAGCAGATTTCGCTTGGGCGGCATCGGCGGCGCTCGTTCGTGGGCAAGAGCCGATCATAGGGCCCGGCCGGCACGCGTCAAACGCGGTGTTGCCAACCTCATGCGAACCTTGGCGGCGTGCGCGCTGTTTGCGCTGGGTATGACGGACGAGCCGTGCGCCCCGACCGGAACCGCCGATGACGACAGTGCCGGGCGGGAGGCACTTTATTTGCCGCGGGACGGGCGCTCGGTGCTGCTCGCGGCGATCCTGGCGCTCCTCGTCTTCTATACCCTCTATTTCACCGCCGAGATCGTCGTTCCCGTGGCCTTTGCGCTGTTGCTGAAGCTGTTGCTGCAGCCAGGCTATCGCGCCCTGACACGCGTGCACGTGCCGCAGCCCATCGCGGCGCTGGTCATGATCGCGTTCCTCATCGCGATCGTGGTGGCGTTCGGTTACGGGCTTGCCGGCGCCGCCACCGCGTGGCTCGCCCGGCTGCCGCAGAGCCTGCCGCGCATCGAAGAGCACCTCAGTGCCCTGCGCCAGCCGATCGACCGGCTCCTCAACCTCACGCACGAGATCGAGCACATGACCGACGGGGCGGGCGCGCCGCCGGCGGTGGCCGTCGGCGGGTCGAGCCTGGCCGGCTATCTCTTCAGCGGCACGCGCAGCGTGCTGACGGGGCTCGGCATCACCGTCTTGATGCTGTTCTTCCTGCTGGCAGCAGGCGATCTCTTCATGCGCCGGCTCGTCGAGATCCTGCCGCGCTTTGGCGACAAGAAGCAGGCGGTGGAGATCTCGCGCGAAATCGAGCACAACATCTCCGCCTATCTCGTGACCATCACGGTCATGAACCTGCTCGTGGGGATCGGGACCGCGCTCGCGATGTGGGCGATCGGCCTGCCCGATCCGGTGTTGTGGGGGGCGATGGCCTTCATCTTCAACTACGTACTGATCTTGGGGCCGCTTACCGGCATCGTTGTGGTGTTCGGCGTCGGGCTCCTGACCTTTCCATCGCTCCTTCATGCGCTGCTGCCGCCGGCCGCCTATCTCGCCATTCACATCATCGAGGGCGAGGCGGTGACGCCTTACCTGGTGGCGCGGCGCTTCACGTTGAATCCGGTCCTGGTCATCGGCTCGCTGATCTTCTGGGATTGGCTGTGGGGCATTCCGGGCGCGCTGTTGGCGGTGCCGCTGCTGGCGATGTTCAAGATCGTGTGCGACCGCGTCCGCCCGCTCATGGCGATCGGACATTTCATCGAGGGCTAGCGCCCCTTGCAGTGGCCGCCGGCGCGCCGGCATGGCACACTCGCCTCAACGACGGGGAGAGAGCGATGCGGCGCATTGTGGGGCTGGTCGCGGCGATGATGGGCGTGATCACGCTGTTTGCCGAGGGCGCGGCGGCGCAGCTTCTGATCGCCGGCAACGACGAGAAGGTATCCCTCGTGGGCGGCCACCGCCGCGTCAATCCGCCGGGCAAGGACACGGTCTCGATCATCGATATCTCCGATCGCTCCAAGCCGCGGATCATTGCCGATCTGCCGCTGATGAATTCGATCGTCGGTCCGCCGACCAACCTCGCCATCACGCCGGACGAGCATCTGGCGCTGGTGGCCAATTCGCTCGACTGGGTGCCCGACGGACAGAGCTGGAAGGGCGTCCCGGACAACAAGGTCTCGGTCATCGACCTGACGCTCACGCCGCCCGCCGTCATCGCCACGATCGAGGTCGGGCGCCAGCCTTCGGGAATGGCAATCAATCACGCTGGGACGATGGCGCTTATCGCCAATCGCGCCGACAATTCGGTGAGCGTGCTGGCAATCGACGGGACCACCGTGCGCAATGTCGATACCGTGGCGCTGGCACCGCCCGGCAGCCCCAACCAGGCCGTTTCCGCGGTGGCCATCACGCCCGACGGCAAGCGCGCGCTGGTCGCCAAGTTCGCCACGCACAAGGTGGCGCTGCTCGCGATCGACGGCACGAAGGTGACCTATGGCGGCTACGACATGGCGACCGGCCTCTATCCCCTCAACGTGCAGATCACGCCCGACGGCAAGCTCGGCATCGTCGTCAACAACGGCGGCAACGGCACATCCGACGGCCAGGTCGACACCGCCGCTATCATCGATCTCGAGCTCGATCCGCCGCGCGTCGTCGATCAGGTCGTGGTGGGCGACGGACCGGAGGGACTGGCCATGAGTGCCGCCGGCGGCTATGCCGCGGCGCTCATCCAGAACGGCTCCGGCAATCCGCGCAGCGCGTTTTTCCATCACGACCATTCCTATGTGTCGCTCCTCAAGATCGAGGACAAGAAGGTCCGCAAGGTGGGCGAGGCGGCGGTCGGCGGCCTCGCCGAGGGGATCACGTTCAGCCCTGACGGGCGCTATCTCTATGTCGCCAACGATCTCGACAGCGACATGACGATCCTGCGCCTGCAAGGCAGCCGGCTCATCACGGTGGGAGCGATGCGGCTGCCGGGACATCCGGCATCCTTGCGCGGCAGCACGCCCTGAGCGCACTACTCGGGCTCGTCGTGGCCCAACCGCGCGATGAGGCGGCGCACATCCGCCTGAACCTGCGGGTCGCGAATGCCATGATATCCGCGCAACAACGCCGCCACCTCGCGCCGGTCGATCCCGATGAGCGGCTCTTCGGGTGCCGCGTCGTCGTCATAGGCTTCGAAGCAAAATGCCGGCGCGACCTGAAGCGCCTGCGCCAGATCGTAGAGCCTGCCGGCCGACAGGCGAACCGCGCCGGCCTCGTATTTCTGCACCGCCTGGAAGGTGATTCCGAGCTTGTGCGCGAGCGCGGTCTGGCTCAGCCGCATCTCGATGCGACGGATGCGCAGGCGCGCACCGGCATGGCGGTCGATGGGATGGCGCGTGTTAGCCTTGCGTGTCACCACTACCTCGTTGTCTGCGGCAAGGCGCCGCATCAGGTTGGATTCGATGGATTTTCGACTGGCCGCCGATGCCGGCTCCGATGGAGGGCCGGCACGCTCTGTTTGCCTGCCTGATACGTTTGTGCTGATTAAAGGGGCATAAGTTCATGCCCCCCGAAAAGGAAGGGCCGCCATGCACGCAATGATCCTCGCAGGGCCGCATCAACCCTTGCGCTTCCGGACCGATGCACCCGAGCCCGCGCCCGGACCGGGCGAAGTGCTGATCCGCGTCGCCGCCTGCGGTGTCTGCCGCACCGATCTGCACATCCTCGACGGCGAGCTCGAGCGGCCGAAACTGCCGCTCATCCCGGGCCACGAGGTCGTCGGCACGATCGTTGCGCGCGGCGCCGACGTGGCACGGCTCGAGGTGGGCGACCGCGTCGGCGTGCCGTGGCTCGGCCACGTTTGCGGCGTCTGCACCTATTGCCGCAGCGGGCGCGAGAATCTGTGCGGTGCGGCGCGCTTCACCGGCTACGACATCGATGGTGGCTATGCCGGATACACCGTCGCCGACGCGCGGTTCTGCTTCAAGATCCCGGCTGTCTTCGACGATGTCGCGGCGGCACCGCTCCTCTGCGCCGGGCTCATCGGCTATCGCGCGCTGAAGCTGGCCGGCACGGCCGAGCGGCTGGGGCTTTATGGCTTCGGCGCCGCCGCGCACATTGCGGCGCAAGTGGCGCGCCATCGCGGGCAGCGCGTCTATGCCTTCACCAAGGCCGGCGACCAGCCCGGTCAGGACTTCGCCCGCTCCCTCGGCGCGGTTTGGGCGGGCGGCTCCGACACGATGCCGCCCGATCGCCTCGATGCCGCCATCATCTTCGCGCCGGTCGGTGCGCTGGTGCCAGCGGCGCTCGCCGCTACCGCCAAGGGGGGCGTCGTCGTCTGCGCCGGCATTCACATGAGCGATATCCCGAGCTTCCCCTACCGCATCCTTTGGGAGGAGCGCCAGGTGCGCTCGGTCGCCAACCTGACCCGCGCGGACGGCGAGGAGTTCATGGCGATCGCGCCGGAGGTCCCCGTGCGCACGACGACCGAGCCCTTTGCGCTCGCTGCGGCCAACGAGGCGTTGGCGCACTTACGCGCGGGGCAGATCACCGGCGCCGCGGTGCTTGTGCCCTGATCCCCAGCCCGAGGAGCGCGCGGCCTACGGCAAACAGCAGCGCATCGCGGTGATAGGGCTTGTCGAGCACATCGGCGCCGATTAGCGCGTCGAGCGCGATGTGGCGGGTGTAGCCGGTAGTAAAGAGCACCTTGAGGTCGGGACGCACCAGGCGCACGCGGCGGGCGAGCTCGGTTCCGTCCCAGCCCGGCATCACGACGTCGGTGATGAGAAGATCGAACGCTTCGCCGGCGGCAAGCAACTGGAATGCCGCCTCGCCATTGGCGGCGGCATGGACCTCGTAGCCCGCCTCCTCCAGGACCAGCGCGGTATAGTCCCGCACGCCCTCGTCATCATCGACCAGAAGGATCCTCACGACAGATATGCCGCAGGAAAATGTCATCCTGGCAAGAGAACGCCCTGCGCGATCCCAGTGTTCCCGCTCGGAACCGGATCGGCGCGCGCGGTGTTGAAAGCGATGACTGCACTGGACACATTCCGGAGACATTCCCCATGGGCTTATGCGCGCGTCCCGGCGGGCGGGAAGCGGCGAGCGCTGCGTCGCCGCAATCATGAAAATCGCCCAAATCGCGCCGCTCACGGAGAGCGTTCCTCCCAAGCTTTACGGCGGCACCGAACGGATCGTCTCCTACCTCACGGAGGAGTTGGTCAGGCTGGGTCATAACGTTTCGCTGTTTGCGAGCGGTGATTCGATCACGCAAGCGACGCTCTATCCTGGCGCGCCGCGGGCACTGCGTTTCGACGAGAACTGCCGCGTGCCGATGGCCTTCGAGCTACGCATGATCGAGCAGGTGGCGCGCCGCGCGGCGGGATTCGACATCGTGCATTTCCATATCGACTATCTGCATCTGCCGGTGTTCCGGCGCCTGCGCGTGCCGTACATCACGACGCTGCACGGCCGGCTCGACCTGCCGGAGCTCGGTCCGCTCTATGCCGACTTCGCGGAGGCGCCGCTGGTGTCCATCTCGCACACCCAGCGCAAACCGCTCGCCCATGCGAGCTGGATCGCGACCGTCCATCACGGCATCCCCCAATCGCTGCTGTCGCCATGCGGCGAGCGCGAGGACTACCTCGCCTTCCTCGGCCGCATCGCGCCCGAGAAGCGGCCCGACATTGCCATCCGTCTGGCGATCGAAAGCGGCCGGCGCCTCAAGATCGCCGCCAAGGTCGACAAGGCCGACCACGTCTATTTCGAGACCGTCATCCGCCCGCTGCTCGGTGCACCCGGCATCGAGTTCATCGGCGAGATCAACGACAGCGCCAAATCGGCGTTTCTCGGCAAGGCCGCGGCGCTGCTCTTTCCCATCGATTGGCCCGAGCCGTTCGGTCTCGTCATGATCGAAGCGTTCGCCTGCGGCACGCCGGTCATCGCCTTCGATCGCGGCTCGGTGCGTGAGCTGGTCGAGCCCGGCGTCACCGGCTACATCGTCGACGGCGTCGGCGATGCGCTCGCGGCCATTGCCGCGATCCCGCGGCTCGACCGCACGCGGATCCGGCAGGAATTCGACCGCCGCTTCACCAGCCGGCGCATGGCCGAGGACTACCTCGCGCTTTATTCCGCCCTCGTCAAGGAGTCGGTGACAAGCTGCAGCGCGGTGTGAGCCGTGGTGACCGAGCGTCCGCGCCGCCGCCCCGACGTCCCGGACGAGGCCGTAAGCCCGTTCTACATCCCCTCGCTGGCGCCGCAGCGCAGCCTCGGCTCGCGCGTCCTGAAGCACGGCGACACCTTCGTCGTGTTCGACGCGCACGGCGACGCGCAGGCGACGGGGCCGGCGGCGGAAGGGCTGTTCCACGATGACACCCGCTACCTTTCCTCGCTCGTACTGGTGTTCGAGGGCGAGCGGCCGCTGCTGTTGTCGTCGCGCGTGACCCGCGACAACACCACGCTCGCGATCGATCTCGCCAATCCCGATCTTTATCACGGCGAGCGGCTGGTGCTGGCGCGCGACAAGGTGCACCTCCTGCGCAGCAAGGTGCTCGACAACGGCGCCTGCTTCGAGTGCCTCGACATCAGGAGCTTCGCCGAGCATCCCGTCGGCTTCACGCTGCGCTTCGCTTTCGCCGCCGATTTCGCCGACATGTTCGAGGTCCGCGGCCAGCGCCGCCCGGCGCGCGGCGAAACAATGACGCCGCAGGTCGGCGCGACGACGGCGATTCTCGGCTATTGCGGCCTCGATGATGTCGAGCGCCGCACCCATCTCGAATTCGCGCCGGCACCCACGGCGCTCGGCCCCGGCGAGGCGCGCTTTGCCATCTACCTTGCGCCCTACGCCACGACCCGGATCACGCTGGCGGTGCGCTGTGAACGCGCCGGCGCGATGGCGGCACGCGCACACGATTTCGCCGAAGCCGGTGCCGCGGCCGGCGCACGGATGCGTGCGATCAACGAGGAAGAGGCCCTCGTCACCGGCTCCAATACCGCCTTCAATGCCTGGATCGAGCGCGCCAAGGCCGATCTCGACATGCTCGTGACCAACCTGCCGACGGGCCCCTATCCTTACGCCGGCATTCCCTGGTTCAATACCGCCTTCGGTCGCGACGGGATCATCACCGCGCTGCAGACGCTGTGGGCGATGCCGCAGATGGCGCGCGGCGTCTTGGCCTTTCTCGCCGCAAGCCAGGCGCAGGAGACCGACCCCGCGCACGATGCCGAGCCCGGCAAGATCCTGCACGAGACACGCAAGAGCGAGATGGCGGCGCTGGGCGAGGTGCCGTTCGGGCGCTATTACGGCAGCGTCGACAGCACGCCGCTCTTCGTCGTTCTCGCCGCGCGCTATCACGCGCGTACCGGCGATACCGATTTCATTCGCAGCATCTGGCGCGAGATCGAGGCGGCGCTCGAGTGGATGCGCATCTACGGCGATCCCGACGACGACGGCTTTCTCGAATACGACCGGCGCGCCGAGAACGGGCTCGCCAACCAGGGCTGGAAGGATTCCGGCGATTCGATCTTCCACGCGAACGGCCGCCTCGCCGTGGCGCCGATCGCGCTCGTTGAGGTTCAGGCCTATGCCTATGCCGCCTGGCGCGGCGCCGCCGATCTTGCCAGGGCGCTCGGTCTCGATACGGCGTCGGAAACCTTGGCCAAACGGGCGATGCTCCTCAAGGCGCGCTTCGATGACGCCTTCTGGTGCGAGGAGATCGGCACCTACGCGCTGGCGCTCGACGGAGCCAAGCGGGCGTGCCGCGTTCGCAGCAGCAATGCCGGGCATGCGCTCTTCGGCGGCATCGCCACGCCGGCGCACGCGGCGCGCACCGCCGCGACGCTGATGAACGGCGATCATTTCTCCGGCTGGGGCATCCGCACCATCGCCCGGGGCGAGCCACGCTACAACCCGATGTCCTACCATAACGGCTCGGTGTGGCCGCACGACAACGGGCTCATTGTCATGGGGTTCGCGCGCTATGGGTTGCGCGCGCCGCTGCTGCGCGTGTTCGAAGGTCTTTTCGATGCCTCCTTCGCGCTCGAGCTGCACCGCCTGCCCGAGCTCTTCTGCGGCTTCGGCCGGCGCGAGGGCGAAGGCCCGACGCTCTACCCGGTGGCGTGCAGCCCGCAGGCGTGGTCGAGCGCTTTCGTGTTTGCGGCACTCGGCGCGGCGCTCGGCCTCTCGTTCCACACCGGGGCGGACCAGATCCGCTTCAACCGCCCGGAGATGCCGGCCTTCCTCGAAGAGTTGCGGATCGAGCGGCTGGCGCTGGGCGGCACCATGGTCGATCTCCTGTTCCGCCGCTCCGCGCGGGGGGCAGCGCTCACCGTGCTTCGTAAGGACGGCGAGGCCGAGATCGTCGTTATCGCCTGAGCCTCACAATGCGGCGCGGGCGAGGAAGCTAGCGCCCGTGGCGAGATAGACGCCGATCAGCAGGCGGCGGAATCCTGCTTCGCTCAGGCGGACCTGAATGCGCTGGCCCAGCCACATGCCGATCCCGGTCGGCACCAGCATGAGAACGGAGAGGCCGAGAAACGGCAAGCGCGTCGGCCCCGCGCCATAGATGCCGACGAGGATGCCGGCCGCGGCGATCCAATAAAGGAGCGAGATCGCCGCGACGAACTCCTCCTTGCGCAGCCGCAGGCCCAGCACATAGATCATCAGTGGCGGCCCGTAATAGGCGGCGATGCCGCCGAGGAGCCCGGCGAACGCGCCCGCCAGCGGATCGGCCCAGCGCCGCTGGCGCGCGCCGATCGCAAGCTCCGGCCGGTAGCGCATTACGAGCGGCAGGACGATGAGCGAGACGCCGAGCACGAGCGCGAGCGCGCGCTGCGGCACCGTGACGAGAAGCCGCGTCCCGATCAGAGTGAAGACGAGGACGGAGACCTCGAGCGCCCAGAACTGCCGCACGTTCCTGAGGAAATATCCGCCCTGGAAGCTCTGTACGAGGTTCGAGCCGAACATCGGCACGACCGCGAGGGCCACCGCCGCCTTGAGCCCGATCACCCAGGTGAGGAGCGGAATGGCGACGAGCGGCAAGCCCAGCCCGGCCAAGCCCTTGACCGCGCCGCCCGCAAAGACGCACAGCGCCGCGACGGCGAGGTCAGTCGCGTCCACGGCTTAGGGCCGCATCGGCCCGGCAATCACCCCGCGCCGCGCCGGAACCTCAAGGTGAAGCTCTTCAGCTCGGCCATGAGCTGGCGGATGAGGTCTCGCGCGCTCTGGTCGGTGAGCCGCCCCTCGGCGTCGAACTTCTTCGGCGCCTCGGTGATGTAGACCTGCGGCGCGTTGAGCGGGAAGCAGTTGATGGAGACGCAGATGTGGCGCAGATGGTACTGTGCACGCACGCCGCCGAGCAGGCTGCCCGAGGCGCTGATGATCGCGCAAGGCTTCCAGTTGAAGGGCTGATCGGGCGGCCGCGAGGCCCAGTCGATGGCGTTCTTGAGCACGCCGGAAACGGAATAGTTGTATTCCGGCGTGACGAAGAGGATGGCGTCGGCGGCCTTGATGCGGTCGCGGAACTGCTGCACCACCGGGGGATAGCCGGCCAGGCGCACGTCGTCGTCGTAATGCGGCAAGGGCCGCAGGTCGGCGGTCTCGAGCGTCATTCCCTCGGGTAGAAGCTCGCCCGCGGCGCGCAGGGCGGCGGTGTTGTAGGAGCCCTTGCGCAGGGCGCCGGACATGCCGAGTACCGTCACGGTGCTCGTCTCGCTCATGGCTCTTGATCGCTCCTCTGATGGGAACAGGCGGCCAGAAGCGCCGCGGCGGGAGCCTCTCATAAGGCCGCGCGCCGGCACCGGCAAGCAGGTTTTTCGGCGCTACGCCCGCCGGTGGGGCTGGCGCGCGAGCATCGGGCTGAAAAAGGGCGGGTCGCTCGCGGGGAAGCTGTCCTCGGAAGCAGCGTCGACCGCGTCGGGCGGGTCGGCGGGCGCGAACGCGCCGTCGCGCCGCGTGGTGAGGCCGAGCGCCTGGTAGACTGCGCAATACCCGATGAGGCCGCGCCCGAGCAGCCACGCGCCGCCTGCCACGAGCGCGACATTGCGGTGGTTGGGCCGCAGCAATCCCCGGCCGATGAGCGCCGCGCCGCCCATGACCGAGGCCCAGCGTTCCCAAGAGGCGATGTTGCGGGATGGTTCTGTCATAGGCAGAAAACAGCCGGCCGCAAACGCCGGTTCCGCGTGAAAAAGAAAGGGACCCGGAAACGGGTCCCTTTCTGAGCGTCGACAGGCGCGCCGGTCAGTTGCGGCGCTGGCCCGTGAACTGCATCAGGATGATGAAGAGGTTGATGAAGTCGAGATAGAGCGACAATGCGCCCATCACGGCCTTCTTGCCGACCACCACGTCGCCGTCGCCCTCAAAGTACATCTCCTTGATGCGCTGCGTGTCCCAGGCGGTGAGGCCGACGAATACGAGAACGCCGATGACGGAGATGGCGAATTGCAGTCCCGGCGAGCGGAAGAACATGTTGGCCAGCCCGGCGACGATGATGCCGATGAGGCCCATGATCAGGAACGAGCCGAAGCGGCTGAGATCGCGGTGGGTGGTGTAGCCATAGATGCTCATCGCCAGGAACGTCACGGCGGTGATGAAGAAGGTCTGCGCGATGCTCGCGCCGGTGTAGACGATGAAGAGCCCGGACAGCGACAGCCCGACGAGCGCCGCATAGGCCCAGAACGTAAGCTGTGCCGCGCCGAGGCTCATTTTCTGGATGCGGAAGCTCAGCAGCAGCACGAGGCCCAGCGGCGCGAACACCACCACCCAGTACATCGGCGTGCCGAAGATCCTGCTGTAGAGACCGCTGGCGGCGGCGAAGTAGGCGACAACGCCAGTGATCGCCAAGCCCGCGGCCATGTAGTTGTAGACGCGCAGCATGTAGTTGCGCAGGCCGGCATCGACACCGACTTGCGGCATCGTCGCGCGCGCGGTCCAGCGGTTGCCTGAATCGTATGCCATCTCGTCCTCTTCGCGAAAACCAACGGTTACCGGTTCTCCAGTGGCCATATTGGCACGGCTGCCGGACAATTCAATGGGATTCGGTCCCGATCCGTTCCCCTGCGCGGCCGTGCCGCGCCCGTCCTAGCGGAAGGCCGGTATGACCTTGGTGCTGAACAGTCGGATCGAATTGCGCACCATTTCCGGCGGCATGCGACCGATCGCATGGTTGGTGCAGAAGATGTCATAGCCGATGAGCTTCTTGCCCTCCTCGAGCCGGCGGATCACCGTTGCCGGGCTGCCGACGATGGCAAGGCCGCTTTCCAGCGTGAATTCATAGCTCTGCGCCGCCCGCGCCATGGTCTCACCGCGCGCCTTGTCGTCGGGGCGCTCGCTGTCGCGGCCCATGCCGCGGGCATGGGTGCCCCAGCCGATGCGCGTGCGCTCGATCGGGCCGCCGCCGACCGCGACCGCGCCGCCCTCGCGCCCGACGAGATAGGGCCGCGCCTCTTCGTGCGCCTTCTCGTCGGTCTCGGCGACATGGACCTGGCGCTGGAGGAAGACGCGCGGCATCGGGCCGGGATGGGCGCATTCGCGCCAGATCTTGCGGTAGAGATCGAACTTGCGCGCCACCACCGTATCGGTGTCCAGGTTCTGCGACACGTGATAATTGCCCTTGGCCGCGAACGCGATGGCGGCGTCGCTGTGGACGGCGGCCCAGATCGGCGGATAGGGTTTCTGGAACGGTTTCGGCTGCGGCAGCGCTTCGTCGAAATGGAAGTACTTGCCGTTATAGGTGACCTCGTCCTGGGTCCAGGCCATCTTGACGATGTCGAGCACCTCGCCCGAGATCGCAGCGCGCTGGTAATAGTCGGCACCCCAGCGAATGAACTCGTGCTCGTGCACCCCGATGCCGGTGCCGAACTCCACCCGCCCGCGCGAGAGCTGGTCGAGCATCGCCACTTCCTGCGCCAGGCGCATCGGATGATAGAGCGGCAATTGCCACATCATCGCGCCGATCCGCAGCCGCTGCGTCGCCCGCGCCACCGCGGTCAGGTACACCGTCGGCGCCGTGATGCGCCCGACCGGCGAATTCTGGTGCTCGATGACGAAATAGGAGTGCCAGCCGGCCTCGTCCAACTCCTGGGTGAGGCGGATATGCTCGTCATAGACATCCGCCATGGATTCGCCCGGGGCGGTATAGCCGCCGACCGAATCCCAAAACGCAAAATCGATCCTGGCCATCGCCGTTCACGCCTTCGTCGGTGATAATCGGTGATGATACGCCGCCGCGGCGCGCGCGCCAACGGCGCTGCCGGGACGGGTCGGCCCGACGACAGCCCCCCGCGCCCGCCCTCACGCCGTCTCGGCGAAGAAGTCGCGCATCAGGACGTAGGACTGGCGGCAGAGCTTCTCGTCGTAGCGCGTCGGCCCGGCATGGGCGGTGGGATCGCAGAACGAGTGCACGGCGCCGCCGAACATCATTACCTGCCAATCGACCTTGGCGTCGGTCAGCTCCTGCTCGAACGCGTCCATCGCGGGCTTGGGCGTCACCGGGTCGGCGGAGCCGTGGATCGCCAGCACGCGGCCCTTGATGTTGCACGGCGTCCCCGGCCTGACCGGGTTCGGATTGGTGACGTGGAACACCACGACCGCCTTGAAGTCGGCACCCGCGCGCGCCTGTTCCAGCGCCATGCCGCCGCCGGCGCAATAGCCGATCGCCACCTTTTTCGCCGGATCGACGAGGCCGAGCTGGTTCGCCGCGGCGAACAGCGTCTCGTAGGCCTTGGCCCCGCAGGCGAGCGTGAAGGGGAGATTGTCGTGCATGGCACGCATGCCCGCCGCCAGCTCCTGCGGCGTCTTGGGCTTCTCGCCATAGCCGACCCCGTACATGTCGGCCATCAACACGACATAGTCCTTGCCCGCGACGGTGCGGGCCTGGTCGATGGTATCGGCGCAAACGCCTTTCCAGTCCGGCTGCATGAAGACGGCGGGACGCCTGGCCTTGACGCTGTCGTCATAGACCAGCATGCCCTCGTAGCGCTTGCCATCGACTTCGTATGACACCTTCTTCTCGACCATGGTGGCCTCCCCGCGCGGATGATCCGTCGATACTAGCAAGAATCGCGCGTGTGTCGCGGGAAGCGTGGCGCCGCCGCAGAGCCAGAGAAAATCACGCCGCCGCATGATGGAACGGCCTCCCTGCCTTCGATCCCTCAGGCGCCCTCTACCGGCGCGATGCCGAACACTTCCGCAAAGCCGCGCTGCCCGGCCGGCGCGACGACGACGGCGCGGCTCGCGCGCACGCGCTTGATCCAGCCGAGCTCGAAGCAGCGCGCAGCGATCGCCGCGCCGACCGAGCCCGCGAGGTGCGGACGCCGCTCGCTCCAGTCGAGGCATGGCCGGCAGAAGGCGCGCCGCCGCTGCTCGATTGTGGCGACATCGATGCCGAACTCGGCGAGGAAGCGGGCGCCGCGCGCCGTCACTTGCCCGCCATCCTCGGCGAGGACGATCCGCCGACGCGTCACCAGCGCATCGGCCAGCGCGACGCCGAGCCTGCCCGCGAGGTGGTCACAACAGGTCCGCGCCGTCCGCAGCGCCTCGTCGCCTCTCCACCGCGGCCCGCGCGGAGCGTCGTCGGCCGCAACCGCCATGATCCCTTCGAGCATTCGCCCGATCGGCGGCGAGGCCAGGCGATAATACGAATACCGGCCCTGCTTGTGCAGGACCAGCAGCCGCGCCTGCGTGAGCTGCGCCAGATGTCCACTCGTCGTCTGCGGCGACACATGCGCCGCGAACGCAAGCTCAGTCGCCGTAAGGGCGCGCCCGTCAAGCAAGGCGGTCAGCACATTGGCGCGCGCCGGATTGCCGACGAGCGCGGCAATCTCGGCCAGGGAAAGGCTGGAGGACATGAGCGCCAATCTAGCGCATTAGCCTGCGCCGATCA
Source organism: uncultured Alphaproteobacteria bacterium (assembly GCA_963832575.1). GTDB lineage: Bacteria > Pseudomonadota > Alphaproteobacteria > ATCC43930 > CGMCC-115725 > DATJLY01. The sequence goes on along the minus strand of CAWHUT010000001.1, from coordinate 547,431 downwards.
CCGCCCAACACTTCGGATTTCCCCGAAGCGGCGGCGAACGGGACATATCACAACACGTCGTTCCCGCGAACAGCGGGAACCCAGGGTGAGCGACGAGCCGGATGTCCTGGATCCTCGTTTTCGCGAGGATGACGGCGTGTTTCAACTTTATGCGATCACGCTTCAATCGTTGCGTAGATAGGGTGCCGCCTTGGCGCCCAGGGCCCGCCAGGTCCCGGCATATCCCGCGGCAAGCGTGAAGAGCGTGGCGCCGACAACGGTCGCCAGCACCGCGCCCGCGTGGAAGCTCCATGGCGCCTCCATTACCCGCGTCAGCAGCAGCCATGACGCCAGCGTGCCGATCGCGGCGGCCAGCATCGCTGCGGCCAGGCCCAGGAGCCCGTATTCGATGAGGAACGCGCGCGTCACGTCGCCGCGCGTCGCGCCCAGCACTTTCAGCACCACCGCCTCGTAGACGCGGCGGCGATGGCCGGCGGCGATGGCGCCGCCCAGCACCAGCGCGCCCGCCGCCAGCGCCACCGCCGCCACGGCCGAGAGCGCCGCCGCGGCCGCGGCGATGATGCTGGACAGGCTCGCCAGCGCATCCTTGACCGAGATGGCGGAGACGTTGGGGAAGCGGTCGGTGACGGCGCGCTCAAGGCCCGCTTCCCTGCCGGGTGCGGCGCGCACGGCAGCGATGTGCGTTTGCGGCGCGCCTTCGAGCGCCCCCGGCGACAAGACGATCGCGAAATTGATGCCGAGCGAGGTCCAGTCGATCGTGCGCAGGCTGGCGATCCGCGCTGTGAGCTCGCGGCCGAGCACGTTGACGGTAAGCGTGTCGCCGATCTTGAGCCCCATGCCGCGCGCGAGCTCGGCATCGAAGGAAACGAGCGGGGCCCCGTGATAATCGGCCGGCCACCATTTCCCGGCGACGATGCTCGAGCCCGCGGGCAGGCTTGCCGCATAGGTCAGGCCGCGGTCGCCGCGGATCGCCCATTGTGCATCGGAAGCGACATGCGCGCGCTCGATGGGGACGCCGTTGATGGCGGTGATGCGGCCGCGCAGGCTCGGCACGCGTCCCTCCTCGGTGACGCCCGGCAGCGATTTCAAGAGCGCATCGAAGGAAGCGACCTGATCGGGCTGGATGTCGATGAAGAAGAAAGTCGGGGCGCGCGCCGGCAAGGTGAGGTCGATCTCGCCGGCGATGCTCTCCTCGACCAGCACGATCGCCACCAGCAACGCCAGCCCCATCCCCAGCGAGGCCAGGACGCCCGCGGTCGGCGCGCCAGGGCGATGGAGATTGGCGAGCGCCAGCCGAAGGCCCGGATGGCGCGGCCGGCCGCCATGCCGCACGGCCAGCACCACGGCGACGCCGGCAAGGCGGAAGAATATGAGCGCCGCGCTCGCGCCCACCACCGCCCACGCGGCAACCACCCGGTCCGCGGCGGTGCCCACCGCAAAGGCGGCGAGCGCCACGGCGCAGGCGAGGATCGCGGCCATGCAGAGCGCTCCCGGCCGACCCATCACCGGCTCGGCCCGCGCGCGAAAGAGGTTGGCCGGACGCACCACCGCGGCCACGCCGATCGGCCACAACGCGAAAGCGAAGGTGGTGAGGATGCCGAAGCCCAGCGCGGTGAGAAGTGGCACCGGATAGACCCCGACCCGTGCCGTCACCGGCAGCGCCGCCGGCAGCAGCGGCAGCGCGATGAACGGCGCGAGCGCGCCGAGCACCAGGCCCAGCGCTATCCCGCCCAGCGCCAGGACCACCATCTCCGAAAGATAGGTGGCGAAAATGAGCCGCCGCGACGCGCCCAGGCATTTGAGCGTGGCAATCGTCTCGGTCCGGCCGGCGAGATAGGCGCCCACGGCATTGCCGATGCCGACCCCGCCGACCATGAGCGCTCCGAGCCCGACCAGCGTCATGAACACGCCGAGCCGGTCGAGCAGCTCCTTGAGGCTGGGCGCGGCATTGCCGAACTGGCGGATGCGCCAGCCGGCATCGGGAAACTGCGCCTGCGCCGCAGCGATCATTGGCGCGACCGCCTCACCCGGCGCGAGCTTCACGCGATAGCTGTAGTCGACGAGAACGCCCGGCGTGATGAGCCCGGTCGCGGCGAGCGCACCGTCGGCCACGATCACGCGCGGGCCGATGGCAATGAGGCCGCTGATGCCGTCGGGCTCGTGCACGAGGCTCGCGCGGACGGTGAGCACCGCATCGCCGATGCGAATGGCATCTCCGGGCTTGATGCCGAGCCGGTCGAGGAGCGCCGGCGCCACCGCCGCGCCCCACCGGCCGTCGCGCTCGTCCAGCGCCTGCGCCAGCGTCATCGCCGGCGCCAGCGTCGCCGCGCCATAGAGCGGATAGGCGCCGTCGACGGCCTTGATCTCGATCAGGCTGCGGCTGGTGCCGTCGGTCGTGATCGCCATGGCGCGCATCTCCGCCACCTGCGACACCGTGCCGTGCGCGGCGAGAAATTCGCGCTCGGCCGGATCGGCGGTGCGGTGCACGAGCATGAACGCGATGTCGCCGCCCAAAAGCGCCCTGGCATCGCCGGCGAGTCCGGCATTGATCGCGGCGCTGAGCGAGCCCACCGCGGCGATGACGGCAACACCCAGCGTCAGACACGCCAGGAAGATGCCGAAGCCGCCGATGCCGCCGCGCAGTTCGCGGCCGGCCAGGCGCCAGGCGAGCGGCCACCGCATGTCTCAGCCCCGCCCCTCGAGCGGCAGCACCGCCGCAGCTTTAGCGGCGGGATCTTCGACCTGACCATCGGCGAGCGTGACGATGCGGTCGCAGCGCCGCGCCAGCTCGTTGTCGTGGGTGATGAGGAGAAGCGCCGTGCCGCGCTCGGCGCGCAGCCGGAACATGCAGCTCGATGACGACGCGGCCGGTGGCGCCGTCGAGATTGCCGGTGGGCTCGTCGGCCAGCAGCAGCCGGGGTGCGGCGACGAAGGCGCGGGCGATCGCCACGCGCTGCTGCTCGCCGCCCGAGAGCTGCGCCGGATAATGCAGGAGCCGCGCGCCGAGCCCCACTTCTTCGAGCCCCGCCCGCGCCGCCGCGAAGGCATCGGCGCGGCCGGCAAGCTCCAGGGGGATGGCGACGTTTTCCAGCGCCGTCATGGTCGGCATGAGATGGAAGGACTGGAACACGATGCCGATGGTGCCGCGGCGAAAGCGCGCCAGCGCGTCCTCGTCAAGCCCGGCGAAGTCCGTGCCTGCGACGGTGACGCGTCCCGCGGCTCGGCCGCTCGAGCCCGCCCAGCACCATCATCAGCGTGGTCTTGCCCGACCCCGACGGTCCGACCAGCCCGACGGATTCACCCGCCGCGATGGCGAGCGAGACCCCGCGCAGCACGTTGACGGGCCCGGCCGCGCTCCCCAGTGTAAGGTGAACGTCCTCCACGAGAGCGAGCGGATGAGACGCAAGGGACAAGGACGGCATGTCACGGACCGGAGGGTGGGGCAAAGGCGCAGCGCGCCGGCAGGGGGACGCGGCAGCGCCGCCGAGGATAGCGGCTCCCGGCGGATATGGCCGCCGCTTCGTGCTTGTCAACGGCGCGGCGGCGGCGCTGGCGCTGATCTTGGCCCCGGCACCCGCCTCCGCCGCGGCGGCGACGCGCATCCTCATGCTCGGCGACAGCCTGACCGCAGGTTATGGATTACCGGCCGATGACGCGCTGCCGGTGCGGCTGCAAGCCCGCCTGAGGGCGGACGGGATCGATGCCGATGTCATCAACGGCGGCGTCTCCGGCGATACCACGGCGGGGGGACGCGCGCGGCTGCAATGGACCATGGGCGACAAGCCGCCGCCCTATGTTCTCCTGGCGCTCGGCGCCAACGACGCGCTGCGCGGTCTCGACCCGGCCGAGGCCTATGCCAATCTCGACGCGATCCTGACGCAGCTTGCCGCGGGCGGGGTGAAGACGCTGCTCATCGGCATGCGCGCGCCGGCCAATTGGGGGCGCGACTATGAGGCCGCGTTCGATGCGATCTATCCGCGCCTTGCGGCAAAATGGCACGTGCCGCTTTATCCGTTCCTGCTCGACGGGGTGGCGCTCGATCCCACGCTCAATCAGGGCGACGGGCTCCATCCCAATCCGGCCGGCGTCGCCGTGATCGTCGCGCATCTGGCGCCCGCGGTCGAACGCCTGGTCGGGGCCGCGCGGCCAGCCGGGTGAGAGCGTCATGCTGCGGCTCTTCGTCGGCATCGACCTGCCGCCCGAGGTGAAGCTCCGGGTGTCGCTCCTGTGCTCGGGCGTGCCGGGTGCGCGCTGGGTCGATGCCGGAAACCTCCACGTCACGCTGCGCTTCATCGGCGAGGTCGACGAGGGCGCGGCGGCCGACATCGACGCCGGCCTCGCCCAGATCGCGGCGCGGCGCTTCGATCTCGCGCTCGCCGGCGTCGGGCATTTCGGAACGCGCATGCTGTGGGCGGGCGTGGAGCGCAACCCCACGCTCGTCCACCTCCACGAGAAGGTCGAGAGCGTGATCGTGCGCCTGGGCTATCCGCCCGAGGGCCGGCGCTATGCACCGCACGTGACGCTGGCGCGGCTCAAGGGCGTGGTCGAGCCGCGGCTCCAGACGTTCCTCGCCGAGCACGCGCTCTTCCGCGCCGAGCCGTTCGCGGTCGACCATTTCAGCCTGGTTGCGAGCTATCTCACCAAGAGCGGCGCGATCTACGAGGACCAGGCCGATTATCCGCTGAGGTGAGCGCGGCAGAAGATTGCTTCGCTTCGCTCGCAATGACGACAAACGGTGTCATTGCGAGCGAAGCGACGCAATCTCATCGTGGCTCACCCGCCCGTGAGCCACGCCTGGGCCTCGGCCTTGAGCCGGCTTTCGCCGTCGCTGCCGCCGATGATGATGTTCGGCGGCACGGTGCGGCCCTTCTTGGTCTGGCGGAAGCGCATGAAGGCGACGCCCGCTTCCGGCCCGCTCACGGGCATGGCGGCGAAAAACGACACCGGCACCGAGCCCGGCACCACCGGATCGAGCCGGTCCTTGTCGTAGACGAAGACCATGCGCAGGATCTTCCACTCAGCCCCGCGCCGCTCGATGCGGTCGTACATGCGCCCGTAGATGGTGAAGTCGAAGAGATGGCCGTCGAGAAAATCGCGGCCCAGCACCAGCGCATCGGTCTCCAGGATCGCGCGGTCGCCGCTGATATGCGTGCGCATATTGCCGAACCAGTGCTTGCTGCGCTCTTCCGGCTTGCGCTCGTTGGAGATCGCGATGGTGCGCTCGACGAACTGCGAGGCGGGCCCGGCAAACCACGACACCAGCACGGTGGCGTCGGGATGGAAGCAGGCGCGCATGGTGTCCCATTCGCCGTGATCGCGGCTGAAGGCCCAGACCTGGCGCACGCGCCGCACGGCCATGTCGTCGATGAGCCGCGCCAGTTCCGCCTCGTTCGCCATTTTTGTCCTCGCTCCCTCGGCCGGTGCCGGTTTTTGTGGTAGTGTCATGCTATCGGAGCGCACCGACGGCGGCAATCGCCGCGGGCGCCCAGGGAGGGCGGCATGAAATTCGGCATCTTCGATTACATCGACCGCCGCGACGAGCCGGAGGCGCGCACCTTCGACGAGCGCATGGCGCTGTTGCGGGCGGCCGAGGATGCCGGCTTCTATGGCTATCACCTCACCGAGCATCACGCCTCGCCGCTGTCGCTCGCGCCCTCGCCCAGCCTCTTCCTCGCCGCCGCCGCGCGCGAGACCAAGCGCATCCGGCTCGGCACGCTCCTCTATCTCCTGCCGCTCTACAACCCGCTGCGGCTGATCGAAGAGATGTGCATGCTCGATCATTTGAGCGGCGGCCGGCTCGATATCGGTGTCGGCACCGGCGTGTCGCCGCACGAGTTTGCCGCGATGGGCAGCGATTTTTCTACCGCGCGCGAGGCGTTCGAGGAGGTCTTCGCCATCCTCCACCAGGGCCTAACGCAGGACCGGCTCCACCATCGCGGCAAGCACTTCACCTTCGACGGACTTCGCATGGTGATGCGGCCGTTGCAGCAGCCGCTGCCGCCGCTGTGGTACGGGCTGCGCACCGATTACGGCCATGCGCTTGCGGCGCGCTATGGCATGAACGCGGTGACGCTAGGCGGCGACGAGCGCATCGCCACGATCATCGCGCGCTATCGCGCCACCTGGCCCGCGCACGAGGAAGATCGCCGCCGCAACCACGCGCCGTCGGCGCCGCCGCTCATCGGCGGCATGCGCGCCATGTTCATCGCCGACAGCGACGACGAGGCCGAACGCGTCGCGCGCCCGGCCTATCAGCAATGGTTCGATGGCTTGGTGTGGCTCTGGAAGGAGAACGGCGCCTATCCGCCGATCTCGCTGTCGCCCGATTTCGATGCGGCGCGTGCCTCGGGTGCGCTCGTCGTCGGCAGTCCGGCAACCGTGCGCGAGAAGCTCGTTGCCCAGGCGCGTATTTGCGGCTTCAATTATCTCGTGCTGCAGCTGGCGTTCGGCTCATTGGGTCATGCGCGCGAGATGCGCTCGCTCGCGCTCTTCCGCGACGAAGTCATGCCGGCCTTGCAGGCGGTGGACACCGCGGCGGTGCCGGCGTGAGGCAGCGCCCGCACCCCCTATAAAGTGATCGCGGCCGGGGCGGTTGAGGGGGGACCGCCGCCGGCCGCGATCTCGCGCGCGCGAAAGTGAGTCAACAAGGGATTAATTTGCGGGCCAAAACATCGCCCGCTTTCACCAACGAACGCAGCCTACCGGAGGCCGCTTAAGGATCGGTAAAATGCGCCGTCACGAGGCCGCGACGCGAAGCTGCATGAGCCAGGGCCGCCGATCCTCGGCCGGCTGATAGAAAATATCGAATTCGCGCAAGGCCGCGAGCCAGTCCTCGGCGCGCGCACGCTCGGGCAGAGCGAAAGCATCGAAACCGCAGCGCTGCATGAAGAGAAGCTGGTCGCGCAGCACATCGCCGCTGGCGCGCAGCTCGCCGCGATAGCCAAGCCGCCCGCGCAAGAGCCGCGCCTGCGAATAGGCGCGCCCGTCGGTGAAGCGCGGAAACGACAGCACGATGAGACCAAAGCGCGCAAGATCGGGCGCAACCGACTCAGGCGCGACGGTATTGGGAAGCCGCAATCCCAGACCGGCGCCCGACGCCGCCAGCGCCGCGTGCTCCTTCAGCCAGCGCGCATGCGAGACGGTGACGCGCGATGCCTGCGCCACCGGCTCGTCGTCGTCGAGATGGCGCCAGTGGTCCGCGACGAAACGCCCGTCCTTAGCGAGCGGCATAAAGCGCCTCCTTGAAGGGTGCCGCGCCGACGCGATGATAGGTGTCGGGAAATATCTCGGCCTCATCGCGACGCTCGCGCAGATAGACATCGACGATGGTATCGATCGCGTCCTCGATATTGTCGCTCTTGACGGCGGGGCCGATGATCGCGCCCAGGGCGGCGTTCGCATCGGCGCTGCCGCCCAGCGTGATCTGGTAGAATTCCTCGCCGTTCTTGTCGACGCCCAAGAGCCCGATATGGCCGACGTGATGGTGGCCGCAGGCATTGATGCAGCCGGAGATCTTGATCGCGAGCGGCCCGATCTCGCGCTCGCGCGGGGCCACGCGCGCGGCCAGGCGCTGCGCCACGGGGATCGAGCGCGCATTGGCGAGGCTGCAAAAATCCATTCCCGGGCAGGCGATGATGTCGCTCGCCAGGCCGATATTGGCGGTGGCGAGCCCCGCCGCCGCGAGCCGGCGCCACAACCCCGGCAGATCGACGCGGCGGACATGCGGCAGCACCAGGTTCTGGTCATAGCTCACGCGCACCTCGCCGTAGCTCAGCGCATCGCCAAGATCGGCGACGAGGTCCATCTGCGCCGCGGTGCAGTCGCCGGGCGTCTGCCCCACCTGTTTCAGCGAGATGGTGACGATGGCGTGCCCCGCGATCTTGTGCGCCTCGACGTTGCGCTCGACCCAGCGGGCAAATTCCGGCTCCTCGGCCAGCAAGCGGACGAGCGCTTCGTCGTCCGCGGGCGCGGGCCCGGCGATCGGTACGGCAAAGTGCTGTGCCATGGCGGCGATCGCGTCGTCGCTGAGCGCCAGCGCCTCGTGATCCATCGCCGCCCATTCCGTCTCGACCGCCTCGCGCATCTTGTCGATGCCGAGGCTCTGGACCAGGATCTTGATGCGCGCCTTGTGCAGATTGTCGCGCCGGCCGGCCTGGTTGTAGACGCGCAGAATGGCTTCGATATAGGAAAGGATGTAGCGCTTGGGCACGAACTCCGATACGCGCGCGCTGAGGATCGGCGTGCGGCCGAGCCCGCCGCCCACCAGCACCTCGAACCCCACCTCGCCGGCCGCGTCGCGCTTGAGATAAAGCCCGATGTCATGGATGCGCACGGCCGCGCGGTCCACCGCCGCGCCCGACACCGCGATCTTGAATTTGCGCGGCAGGTACGAGAATTCCGGATGCAACGTCGACCACTGCCGGATGATCTCGCAATAGGGGCGCGGGTCCTCGACCTCGTCGGCGGCGGCGCCGGCAAAGGGATCGGTCGTGGTGTTGCGGAAGGAATTGCCGCTGGTCTGGATGCTGTGCATCGCCACCGAGGCCAGGGCGGCGAGGATTTCCGGCGTCTCCTCGAGCTTGATCCAGTGGAACTGGATGTTGGTCCGCGTGGTGAAATGGCCGAAGCCGCGATCGAACCGCCGCGCCACGTAGGCAAGCATGCGCAGCTGCTGTGTCGACAGCGCGCCATAGGGAATGGCGATCCGCAGCATGTAGGCGTGAAGCTGAAGATAAAGTCCGTTCATCAGGCGCAGCGGCTTGAACTCGTCCTCCGTCAATAGCCCGGCAAGGCGGCGGCGTACCTGATCGCGATACTGCGCCACCCGCTCCTCGAGGAAGCGGTGATCGAAGGCGTCATAGCGGTACACGCACGCCTCCCGTTCAGACCGTCGGGCCGAAGGCGCGGATGCGCTCGCGCAGGCTCGCCGGCGCGATCTCGCCCTGGGCGACCGAGGCCTCGATGAGATAGGGCGCGATCACCGGATGCGGCGGCGGCCCCGCCTGGGCCGTGGCCAGCAGCGCATCGCCCTCCGCCGCGGCCACGACCAGCGCGTCCGCCAGCGCCGGCGACCACGCGGCCGACCCTGTGAAATAGACCGGGACGCCGTCGCGCAGCCGGTTTCCCGTCACCAGTTGCCCCATCTCTGCCATGATAATAGTCCTTCTGCGATGTTGAATTTTATATTACCAGCTTTGTAACTGTCAATTGTCATATTATACATAAATCGTACGTTATATAAGGAACGCGCAAATCCGCCCGACCCCTTTCTCGGCACGAGAGAAGGGTCAGGCGGCGCGACGGTGGATTAGGGCTGCGGGGTGTAGCGGAGATAGGGCTTCAACGTGCGGAAGCCCTTGGGGAAGCGCTGCTTCGCCTGCTCGTCGTTGACCGCGGTGGAGATGATGACCTCCCCACCCTGCTTCCAGTTGACGGGCGTGCCGACCGGGTACTTGGCCGTGAGCTGGCAGGAGTCGAGGACGCGCATGACCTCGTCGAAATTCCGCCCCGTGCTCATCGGATAGGTCAGCGTCGCCTTGATTTTCTTGTCGGGCCCGATGACGAAGACCGAGCGCACAGTGGCGTTGTCCGCGGGCGTGCGGCCTTGCGCCTTGTCGCCCGCCTCGGCCGGCAGCATGTCGTAGAGCTTGGCGACCTTGAGCTCGGGATCGCCGATCATCGGATAGGTCACGCGATGGCCTTGCGTCTCCTCGATGTCCTTGGCCCATTTCTCGTGATCGCTGACGGGATCGACGCTGAGACCGACGATCTTGCAGCCGCGCTTGGCAAATTCGGGCATCAGTCCGGCCATGTAGCCGAGCTCGGTGGTGCAGATCGGCGTGAAGTCCTTGGGGTGGGAGAACAGGATCGCCCATCCGTCGCCGATCCAGTTGTGGAAATCGAGCGTCCCCTGCGTCGTCTGCGCCGAGAAGTTCGGTGCCTCGGAATTGATTCTGAGCGACATGGTGTCTGCCTCCTTGCTTATGATTGTGAGGGCGTCGCCGCGAGCCAGCCCCTCCGGCTCATCCATTCCTCGGTAAGGCCCGCGATCCGGTCCGGCGCTACGCCGGCCTCGCGCCACGCACGGCGCTGTCCCGCGAGATCGTCGACCCGGTCGTGCCATTCTGGCCCAAAAACGCCACCGAGAAAATCCCTCACTTGCACCGCGAGCGCCGGGCTCGCCCCGCCGGTGGCCACCGCGACGGTGAGCGCGCCCCGCCGCGAGGTCGGCCGCGTCGGGCCAGGTTCGCCGGAGCCGGTTCGCTGCGGCCGCAACGAGATCAGGCGCCGGCGCCGCGGCAAAAACCGCGACGTCAGTCGCCCCCGCCTCTTCGAGCAGGCGCAGCCGGCGCAGGGCCGCCCGCCCGTTGCCGACGAGCATCAGGCGCAGCCGCGATAGGTCGAGAAAAAGGGGCAACACGGGAATCATCTCCACCTCCGGCGCTTTGCCGGTGTGGCACCATCATATTATACGAAAGATTTTCGTCAATAATTTAATTTAACGTACGTACAATGTTATTTAGAGGGCGGCTGGGCTTCGGGCGGAGACGACACCGTCGGGGGGTGAAGATTGATGTTCTGGCGCGCCATCGCGTCGACGATCTCCTTGGCGTTGGCGTTGCCGTCCTGCGCCAGTTGGGCGACGTCGCCGGCCAGGGCGTCGGTGGCCTGGCGCAGGCGCCTGGTGTCCTGGATCGGCGCGTCCTGGTTGGCCGTGATCACCGCCAAGGTCTGCGACTGGCGCACCAGCCCCACCGTCTGGAAGATCAGCATGAGGAAGAACGCCACCGCCAGGAGCGTCACCGGCAGCTCGACGCCGGCGTCGCGATAGAGGTTGTGGAAGAAGCGCTTCATTTTTTCTCCTCCCCTTCTGGCGGCGTTGCCTCGGGCTTGACGGCTTCGACGCCGGGGGGCGTGCGCGAGAGCTGGAGCCCGTGGCGCTGCAGCAATGCGGTGAGCGCGTCGTCGTTGGTCTCGATCGCCTTCCGGGCGATGGTCTGGGCGAGGACCTGGGCGACGCGGCTTACCTCGGCGGCCTGGTTGATGTATTGCTGGCGCTGGTTGGCGAAGGCCTGCGCGCTTTCATTGCGCAGGACGAGCGCGGCATTCACCACCACGAGCACCACCGCGGCCGCGGCAAGCACCGTCGCCGTGGGCTTCAGCCAATCCCAATCGTTCATTGCCGCCCCTTCCGACGCATCGCGCGCTCGGGCATTATAGGGCGGCCCCGCGCTGGGGCGATCACGCTATCTTGAGAATCACGCGATGAGTTGGGATCCGCAGCAATATCTGAAGTTCAAGGGCGAGCGTCTGCGTCCCGGCTTCGATCTCCTGGCGCAGGTGACCGACCTGCCGCCGGGACCGGTGATCGAGCTGGGATGCGGAACCGGCCCGCATGCGCGCGCGATGGCGCTCGCCTGGCCCGAGCGCGACATCATCGCGCTCGACCGGTCGCGGGAGATGCTGGCCGAGGCGGCGGCCGAGCCGTCGCGCGTGCGCTGGGTCGAGGGCGACATCATCGGCTGGGCCGCGTCGGAGCCCGCGGCGCTCGTCTTCTCGACCGCGACGCTGCAGTGGCTGGAAGACCACACGCGCCTCTTTCCGCATCTTCTGGCGCAACTGGTGCCGGGCGGCGTGCTGGCCGTGCAGATGCCGCGGAACTTCGATGCCCCCTCCCACGTGCTGATGCGCGCGACCGCCGCATCGGGGCCGTGGTCCGATCGCTTGCGCCCGCAAACGGCTTCGGGCACCGGAGAAGGCTCGCTCCTGCGCGTCGATCCGGTGGGGCCACCGGCATTCTATTACGATCTCTTGCGGCCGCTGGCGGCGGGCGGCATCGACATCTGGGAGACGGAGTATCTCCACGTGCTCGACGGCGACGACCCCGTGCTGGAGTGGGTGCGCGGCAGCGCGCTCCGCCCTGTGCTCGCGGCGCTGCCACGCGAGATGGCGCAGGCGTTCGAGGCAAGCTATGCCGCGAAGCTGCGCGAAGCCTATCCGCGCCGCGCCGATGGCCGCACGCTCCTGCCCTTCCGCCGCATCTTCATCGTCGCGCGGCGGTAACCGCACGCAACGCTCGGGAGACGCCCATGCGTCATTGGCTGTTGAAGTCGGAGCCCTCCAGCTATTCCTGGGACCAGCTCGTCGCCGACAAGCGCACCCACTGGAACGGCGTGCGCAACCACCAGGCCGCGATCAATCTCAAGGCGATGAAGAACGGCGACCATGCCTTCTTCTATCATTCCGGCGAGGGGCCGACGATCGTCGGCATCGTCGAGATCGTGAAGGAGGCCTATCCCGATCCCAGCGATCCCGACGGCCGCTTCGTCATGGTCGACGTGAAGGCGCTGCGCCCGGTCAAGGCGCCGGTGACGCTCGCCGCCATCAAGGCCGAGCCCAAACTTGCCGATCTGGCGCTGGTGCGGCAGTCGCGGCTCTCGGTCGTGCCGGTGGCGGAACCGGAGTGGCGGCTTTTGTGCAAGATGGCGCAAGTGCCGGCGTGAGACGGGTCGCGCTCTGCCGCGCCGACACGGTCGCGGACGGGAAAGGCCGCGGCTTCCGCCTCGGCGAGGGGACCGAGCAAGTCGCCGTCTTCGTCATCCGCTGGCGCAGCGATCTGCGCGCCTATGTCAATTCCTGTCCGCACATGGGGACGCCGCTCGACTGGCTTCCCGACCGCTTCTTCAACCGGGCCGGGGAATTGCTGCTGTGCGGAACCCATGGCGCGCTGTTCCGGCCCGACGACGGCGTCTGCGTGTGGGGACCGTGCGCCGGGAAAAGCCTCGCCCCGGCGGCGGTGGAGATCGTCGACGGCGAGATCGTGCTCGCGCTCGCCTGAGCCGCCTATTGCGGTAGCGCCACCGCGTAGCGCTGGTCGATGACGGTATCGGCGTCGACGGGACCCCTAAGCATGTTCTGCGCCTTGTACCAGGCGATCTGGTGCGCGATGTCCTTCTCGTCGAGGCGGGCGTCGGCGTCGATATAGGCCAGCGCCTGCGCGAGCCGCGCCTCCGGCTGCCCGGTGTACTTGGCGAGAATGGCGAGGATGGCGGGCGCGGTAGGCCCGCGTGCCGGCTTGCCGTCGGCGGCGACGAAGGCGGCGTGGTAGTCGTGTGCGCCCTTGCGATAGGCCGTGAGGAAACGCTCGACCAGATCGTGGCGGTCGTTCGCGGTCTTGGTCGCGGTGTAAACGGCGCCCACCTGCCACGGCACCTCGTTGCCGACGAAGCCGACGAGCTTGGCGTCGCCATGCTGGACCGCGGGCATGATCGAGGTCGCGTTGATGATGGTGGCATCGACCTGGCCGCCGCTCACCGCCGAGATCTGGTTGGAGAGCGACTGCAGCGGCAGGACGCGGATGGTCGCGGGATCCAGGCGGTATTTCTCTTCCACCAACGCCAGACTGTAATGCGAGGGCGAGCCGATCTGCGACACCGCCACCGCGCGGCCGCCGAGATCCTTGAATGCCGTGAGGCCGCCGGCATAGGCGCGGTTCGACGCCACCAGCGTGAAGAACTGGAAGCCGGGCGCCTCGTGCGCGCCCGCCGCGATGATCTTGAGCGCGCCCTGTCCGGCGAGGCTGTAGAGCCCGCCCGAGGTCCCGGACACGCCGAAATCGAGCGCGCCCGAGACGACCGCCACGGCGATGGGTTCGGCCGATTCGAAGAAGACGAGATCGGCCGTGATCCCTTCCGCCGCGAAGTAGCCTTTCTCCTTGGCGATGTAGACCGGGCCGTAGGAGGCGAGCTTGAGCGTGCCGATCTTGATGGCCTCGGCCGCCGCCGGCACGGCCAGGAACGCCAGCGCCGCCGCAACCAGCGCCGCAGCCGAGCGGCGGCGCGGCGTCACCGCCGGGCGCCCACCGTCATAACGTCAGCGTGTTGGGCGCGAACAACTCGTCGACCGCCATCTGCCGCGGAACGTAGCCCTGCTCGTGGGCGTAGCGCAGGAATGTCTCGATGACGTGCCGGTTGGGATCGAGCCCCTGGACCCAGGCATTCTCGCCATAGGCCTCGCGCTGTTCCTCCAGCAGGAAGACCGCCTCGGGCAGCGACAGGTGCTTGGAATCGTCGAAGTAGAACGCGGTGCATTGGCGCTGCGCCTCGGCGAAGGCCTTGAAGAGGCTCGCCGCGATCCACGGCTCGCGCTCGGCCAGCGCCGCCTTCATCACCAGCGTGTGGGTGATGGGGAAGATGCCGCTACGGCGCACCAGGCTGCGCATCTCGGCCTTGGGGTCGCGGAAGAGGCGGCGCATCCCGGACGTGCCGGCGAGGAACGAGGCCGGAAGCTGCGGCACGAAAATCGCGTCGACCGCGCCGCGCTCCAGGAGCGCCTCGGGCGTGCCGCCTTGTGCCGGGGTGACGGTGATGCCGGGCGGAATGACGAACCCGGCCGCCCCTTCGGACTCGCAGGTAACCCAGTGCACGTTCTCGGGCGCGAGCCCGTAATGGTCGCGGAAGATGCCGCGCAGCCACAGATTGACGGTGAGGCGATAGAGCGGCACGCCGATGCGCTTGCCGGCCAGATCCTCGGGCTCGGCATAGGGCGCGTCCTTGCGCACCAGGACATAGGCCAGGACGGGCATGCGCAGCGGGAAGATGGGGAGCGCCACCACCGGCTCGCCGCGGCAGCGCGCCGCGACGTACCACGACAGCGACATCTCGGCCGCGTCGTATTGCTCATAGACCGGCCGGATGCAGAAATCGCCGATCCAGCCCGTCTCGGTGTTGAGTGCGATGCCCTCGGGCTTGACGCGGCCGTCGATGATCGGCCGCGTGCGGTCATAGTCGGCGATCGCGAGGTCGATTGGATAAAGCGCCGGCGCGGGCCGCGCGCTCGCCCGCGATGAGGACCTGTCCGTAATCGTTCGCCATGGGAGCCGCCCTTGTTCGCCGCGAGTGAGCGAGGGTAAGGCCGGCGCGCCCGGTCCGTCAACTCACGCGGAAGTTCTTGAACTGCCAGGGATCGGTCGTGTCGAGGTCCTCGGCGAAGAGGGCGGCGCGCCCGGCGAGTGGTGTCCAGTCGCTGTAGACGCCCACGAGCTCGCCAAGATAGGGGCGGCAGAGCTCGAGGATGCGCTCGTGGTCGATCTCGTCGGGCTCGACGATCGAGGCGCGCGGGTTCTCCAGCACCCACACCACGCCCGCCATGACCGAGGCCGTCACCTGCAGGCTGGTCGCGTTGTTGTACTTCGCGAGGGCGCGTGCCTGTGTGATCTCCAGGCGCGAGCCGTACCAGTAGGCGCCCTTGGCGTGCCCCATCAGCAGCACGCCAAGCTCATCCATGCCGGTGTCGATCTCGTCCATGAGCAGGCGCTTGTGCGCCTGGATGCGCCAGTTGCGGCCGGCGAGCTCGCCCAGCGACAGCACCGCACCGTCGCAGGGGTGATAGGCATAATGCACGGTCGGGCGATACCGCATCCCGTCGGCGTCGACGGTGAGGTAGTCGGCAATCGAGATCGCTTCGCTGTGGGTGATGAGGAAGCCGTGATAGGGACCCTCAAGCGGCGTCCAGCTTCGCACCCGCGTCGCGGCGCCGCAGCGGTTGAGATAAATGGCGGCGCCATTGCCGAATTCGTGGCGCGCACCGTCGGGTGGAAAATGGCGTTCGTGGCTGCCCCAGCCGAGCTCGGCGGGCTGCATGCCCTCGCCGACGAAGCCGTCGATCGACCACGTATTGATGAACTCGTCACGGTGCTTGGGGATCGGCGAGGCTTGCGTGTCGCGCTCGGCGACATGGACGACCTTGACGCCGAGGCGCTGGGCGAGCGCTGCCCATTCGCGCCGGCCCTCCGGCTTGCTCGTTTCCCTGCCGGTCGCGTCGGCGAGGTGCAAGAGCGCCGCTTTGACGAAGTGCGAGACGAGACCCGGATTGGCGCCGTGCGTCATGAGCGCGGTCGGGGCGTTTGACGTGCCGTCGCGGAGCTTGAGCGCGCTGTAGCGCAGCGCGTAGTTGGAGCGCCGCGACGGCGACAGCGCAGGATCGGTATAGCCGCCCGGCCACGGCTCGGTGCAGGTGTCGAGATAGAGCACGCCCTTGCGGCGGCACAGCTCGATGAGCGCGACCGAGGATACCTCGACCGAGACGTTGAGCAGGAAATCGCCAGCACCCAGCAGCGGATCGAGGACGCGGACATAATTTTCCGGCGTGAGCGGCTCGATCAGGAACGAGACGCCCGCGCGTTCGGCCTCGTCGCGGCCGCGCGGCTCGGCCGTGACGATGGTGATCTGCGTCGGCGCCATGCGGATATGGCGCAGCAACAGCGGCAGCACGCCCTGACCGATGCTGCCGAAACCGACAATGACGAGCCGACCGGGAAAGGTCGCATGAAATTTCATTCAGGAACCCGGCGCAGGAAGCGGGAAAGAAGCGGAAAAATGGGGAGCAACGACCGCGATGTCAAAAAAAATCGGCGGCGCGGGCCGCCAGATTAGCCCGCCTGCCTGGCGCGGTCGAGGATGGTGCGCACCCGCTCGGCCAGATCGATCGAGCGATAGGGCTTGCGCAGGAACTCGACTTCCTCGGTCGGCCATTCCTTCTCGAGGATCCGCGTCGTGTAGCCCGAGGTGAAGAGCACGCGCAGTTCCGATCGGCGCCCGCGGGCGGTGCGCGCGAGTATCCGCGCCGTTGAGCGGACCTGGCATCACCACGTCGGTGAACAGGAGATCGATGTCGGAATGCGCGTCGAGAAGCTCGAGCGCGAGCTCGCCGCTCGATGCCTCGAGCACGCGGTAACCCAGATCGCGCAGCACCGACGCGGCGAAATCGCGCACGCCGTGATCGTCTTCCACGACCAGCACGGTCTCGCTGCCGCGGTACGGCTTTGCGCGCATCGGCGCCATGTCGTCGGTATCGGCAGCACTCGCGGCGCGCGGAAGATAGAGCCGCACCGTCGTGCCGTCGCCTTCGCGACTGTCGATCCGCACATGCCCCGCGGACTGGCTGATGAAGCCATAGACCTGGGAAAGGCCGAGGCCGGTGCCCTTGCCGACCTCCTTGGTCGTGAAGAAGGGCTCGAAGACATGCGCCAGCACTTGCTCGCTCATGCCGTGGCCGGTGTCGGAGACGGCCAGCGCCGCATAGGCGCCGGGCGCGAGCTCGGCATCGCCGCGGCCGATTTCGGCGTTCGAGGTCTCCAGCGTGATCCGCCCGCCCCCGGCCATCGCGTCACGGGCATTGAGCACGAGATTGAGGAGCGCGGTCTCGAGCTGATTGGGATCGGCGAGCGCCGGCCACAGCTCGGGCGAAAGCCGGGTGCGGATTTCGATCGTCTCGCCCACCGTGCGGTGCAGGAGGTCGTCCATGCCGATGACGATCTGGTTGAAGTCCACCGCCTGCGGGCGGAGCTGCTGGCGGCGCGAGAAGGTGAGGAGCTGCTGCGTCAGCTTCTCCGCCCGGCTCGCCGCAAGCATCGCGGAATTGACGAGCCGCACCAGCCGCGGATCATGCGCGAGCTTGCTCTCCAGGAGCTCCAGATTGCCGGCGATCACCGTCAGCATGTTGTTGAAGTCGTGCGCGATGCCGCCGGTGAGCTGGCCCACCGCCTCCATCTTCTGCGATTGGCGCAGTGCATCCTCGATGCGGCGGCGCTCGGTGGTCTCGCGCAAGAAGGCGATGCCGCCGATCACCTCGCGCCGGCGGCCATAGAGCGGCGAGAAGTAAGCCTCATAGAACCCGCCCCGCCCAGTCGTGGGAATGGCGTAGCGCTGGTCGAAGTACGACGCCTCCTTGCCCTCGAGCACGCCGCGCATCGCCCGCTCGCCCACTGTGCCGGCGAGGAACGGCAGCACGTCGAAGGCGCTCCGCCCCAGCACCTGGTCGCTCGTCATGCCCGTGACCGCCTCGATCCCCGGGTTCCACAGCGTGATGCGGCAGGTGTGATCGAATACCAGGATGCCCTCGGTGGCGCTCTTGATCAGGAACTCGGAGAAGTCCTTCTCGCGCCGCAGCGCCTCCTCGGCGAGCTTCGAAGAGGTCACGTCGAGATGCATCGCCACCGCGCCCGAGCCCGCCGCCGACGCCATCGGCGCCAGCATCAGCCGGTACCAGCGGCGCCGGCCGCGATGGTCGCAAGCATAATCGGTGCTGGACTGCTCCTGACGCCCCGCGAGCACCGCGGCGACGCCCTGCATCACCTCTTCGACATGCTCGGGCGCGCAGCTCGCCTGGAGAAAGTCGAAATAGCTGACGCCAGCAGGGTTTGCGGGAACGCCCAGCTGGCGCGCGAACTCGCTCCAGCTCCGGCTCATCGAAACCAGGCGGCCTTCGGCATCGAGCAAGGCCACATAGGCCGGCAAGGCATCGAGCACCGCGGTCTGGCGGTCAGCGAGGCGGCGCAGCGCCGCTTCGTTCTCGCGCTGGGCGATCTCGGCGGTGCGCCGCTCGGTGCGGTCGCGCAGCACGGCGATCCAGTAATTGTACCAGCCGTCCGCATCGGCGAGCGGCGTGATCTCGATCTCGGCCCAGAAGGCCGAGCCGTCGGTGCGGTGGACGTGCATCTCCGTGCTGAAGGGCTCGACCCGCGCCGCCGCCTCGCGCAGCCGCGCCACCGCCTCGTTCTCGCCGCGCCGCCCATAGAGCATGGTCGGCGGCCGGCCGATCACGTCCTCGGCGGCATGGCCGGTCAGCACGGTGAAGGCCGGATTGACATAGACGACCCGCGCGGGATCGCCGGGCCGCGCGCTGGTCTCGGCGATCATCACGGCGTCGCCCGTATGCACCACGACCGACTGCAGCAGCGCGATGCAGTCCTCGGCCTGCTTGCGCGCGAGGAGGTCGCGCACCGGCGCGGTGAGGACGCCCACGGTCTCGGCGCGCGTCGCAAGATCCGCCGGCTTGCGACGGAACAGGAAGGTCAGGGCATAGCGCGCGCCGGCATTCTCGCACGGCACCGACAGCACGCTGTTGATCCCGTGCGCGCGCGCGACCCCGGTGAGGGGAAAGCGCTGCGTATCGATCGCCGTGAGGTCGGGGAAAATCTGCGCCCGCTGCTCGAAGATGGTTGCCGCAACGAGGCTGTTGTCGAGCGCTATGGGGAAGCGGCGGAAATGATTGAGGATGCCGATAAGATCATGCGCCCCGGGCGCCATGTAATGCGCGGCAAGCTCGAGCCGGTCGGAATGCGGCGACTGCCCGCGCGCAAAGGCACAGTCGGCGCCAACATGCTCGGCCATGCGCCGCAGGCACGCCGCCATCGCCGCCTTGAAGTCGGGCGCCGCCAGCGCGGCACGGATGAGGTCATTGGAAAGCTCGAGGCGAGCCTCGGCCAGGCGCCGCGCCGCGCACTCCGCATCAAACCGGCGCTCGGCCGCGCTCTGCCCGATCGCATCAACCACAAGCTGTGCGAGGTCGGCCAGCATCCGCGCATCACCGGCGCCGATCTCCGGCCGCGGCTTGCGTGCGGAAACGCTGAGTGTGCCAAGGCGCGTGCCGTCGGCGTCGAGGAGCGGTGCGCCGGCGAAGAAACGGATGCGGCCCGCCCGAACCGCGGGGTCATTGGCGAAACGCGCGTCGGTTGCGGCATCGGCGACCACCAGCACGTCATCGGCGCGCAAGGCATGATCGCGCAACGCGCGATCGGTCGCATCATCGGCGGCGCACGCGCCATCCTCGCTCACAAGAAAGACTCGGGCCTCGCGCACCGCGAACAGCCGTGCAGCAAGCGCACACACGCGATCGATGCCGCTCGACGTCTCAGGGCCGGGCGCACCCTCGCTGGGCGCGAGGCGCTGGTCCTTGCGTTCCCGCTGTCCTATTGCGGGCGGCGTCATTGTCATGCTCAGAATTCCCTCGGCGAAAACGGTTCGCGAATACGACAAAAATGCACGACGGCAAGCTTAGGCCGAGCCGCCGCACCCGCGAAAGCCGTCCTTCGTGACGATACCAGCACCACGTCGGCCACGCGAGGCAAAGAGGCCGGGATTCGCCGAGATTTGCGGTTGAAAATACCGCGCTGCAACCGCGTGGGACCGTGTCCTTGCCCCCTAAGGGCAGGGCGCGCGAGCACCGGCAAACGGGTCGGAAGAGGCCGTTTGACTTAACTGTGGTATACAAGATACATTCGACCTAGCCTGGGAGCCCCGAGAATTATGGCGCCTGAGATGCCGATGCCGCGGCTCGACGTGAAGCCGATCGACACGCAGACGAGCTTTCGCTCGCAGGCCTATCATGCGCTCAAGGAGGCGATCACCAGCTTCGACATCTATGCCCATCCGAGCGAGATCCGCCTCGACGAGCGCCAGCTCTCGCACGATCTCGGCGTCTCGCGCACGCCGATCCGCGAGGCGATGACGCTGCTGGAGCAGGAGGGGTTCGTGCGCACCCTGCCGCGTCGCGGCGTCTTCGTGGTGCGCAAGACGCGGAAAGAGATCGTCGCGATGATCCAGGTGTGGGCGGCGCTCGAAAGCCTCGCCGCCCGCCTCATCACGGTGCGCGCGACGGACGCGGAGATCGCGCGGCCTGCGGCCGCTCTTCGACGAGTTCCAGGACGCCTCGCCCGAGGCGCATCTCGACGAGTATTCCGCCGCCAACATCAAGTTCCACCAGGCGATCATCCGGCTCTCCGGCAACCAGCTCATTGGCGACATGACCGAGAACCTGTTCATTCACGTCCGCGCCATCCGCCAGGCGACGATCGGCCAGGACAACCGGGCGCAGCGTTCGATCATCGACCACATGAACATCATCGAGGCGCTGGAGCGGCGCGACACCGAGGCGGCCGAGGCGCTGACACGCCGCCACACGCTCGACCTCGCCGCCCATGTCGAGCGCTTCTGCGACTTTCTCGAATGAGGGAGAACACCATGGCAGACGACATCAAGACCGCGCCGCGCGAGAGCACCACCGCCGATGACACGCTGCAGCGCAAGAGCCGCGACCCCAACATCGTCTCCGGCGGCCACCTCGTCGCCAAGGCGCTCAAGAACGAGGGCGTCGACACCATCTTCACGCTGTGCGGCGGCCACATCATCGACATCTATGACGGCTGCGTCGATGAGGGCATCCGCATCATCGACGTGCGCCACGAGCAGGTGGCCGCCCACGCCGCCGACGGCTATGCGCGCCAGACCGGCAAGCTCGGCTGCGTCGTCACCACCGCCGGGCCGGGCTTCACCAACGCCATGACCGGCATCGCCACCGCCTTCCGCTCGGAAAGCCCGGTGCTCCACATCGGCGGCCAGGGCGCCCTGACCCAGCACATGATGGGCTCGCTCCAGGACCTGCCGCATGTCGACATCGCCCGGCCCATCACCAAGTTCGCGGCGGGCGTGCGCTCGACCGAGCGCATCGCCGACATGATCGCGATGGCGGCGCGCGAATGCTTCACCGGTGCGCCGGGCCCGGCCTATCTCGAGATCCCCCGCGACATCCTCGATCGCGAGATCGAGCTTGCCAAGGCGGTCATCCCCGCAGCCCGGCCATTACCGCGCCTCGACCAAGTCGGTCGGCGATCCCGCGCGACATCGAGCGGCTGGCCGACATCCTGGTGAAGGCGGAGCGGCCCGGCATCCTCCTGGGCAGTCAGGTGTGGACCGCGCGCGGCCACGAGGCGGCGATCGCGCTGCGTGCGCGCGCTCGACATTCCCGCCTATTTCAACGGCGCCGGGCGCGGCCTGCTGCCGCCGGGCGACCCCAATCATTTCGACCGCACGCGCTCCTATGCCTTCGACAAGGCCGACGTGATCGTCATCGTCGGCACGCCCTTCGACTTCCGCATGGGCTATGGCCGCAGGCTCGGCCGCAGCGCGCAGGTGGTGCAGATCGATCTCGACTACCGCACGGTCGGGCGCAACCGCGACATCGCCCTGGGGCTCGTCGGCGATCCCGGCGCGATCCTCGGCGCGGTGGCGCAAGCCGCTTCCGGGCGCATCGACAAGGGCGCCCAGGCCAAGCGCAAGCGAATGGATGCAGGAGCTGCGCGCGGCCGAGGCGGCGGCGACGGCGAAGCTCATGCCGCTCTTCACCTCCGACAGCCACCCGATCCATCCCTATCGCGTCGCGTGGGAGCTCAACGAATTCCTGACCGACGACACCATCTATATCGGCGACGGCGGCGACGTCGTCACCATCTCGGCGCAGGCGGTGCGGCCGCACCGTCCGGGCCATTGGATGGACCCCGGCGCGCTCGGCAGCCTCGGCGTCGGCACCGGCTTTGCGCTGGCGGCCAAGCTCGCCCATCCGGCCAAGGAAGTGCTGTGCTATTACGGCGACGGCTCGTTCGGCATGACCGCCTTCGACATGGAGACGGCGAACCGCTTCCACGCCCCCTATATCGCGGTCATCGGCAACAATTCGGCGATGAACCAGATCCGCTATGGCCAGATCGCCAAGTACGGCGACCAGCGCGGCAATGTCGCCAATCTCCTGGGCGACGTGCCCTTCGGCAAGTTCGCGGAGATGCTCGGCGGCTATGGCGAGGAAGTGCGCGAAGCCGCGGAGATCGCGCCGGCGCTTGCGGCGCGCGCGCGAGGCGGTGGCGCACAGCGGCCGCTCCGCCGTCATCAACATCTGGGTCGATCCCCGTGAATATGCGCCGGGCACCAAGGCGCAGACCATGTACAAGTGAGAGGAAACCATGGCCAAGGCACTCGACGGCGTTCGCATCCTCGATTTCACCCATGTGCAGTCGGGCCCGACCTGCACCCAGCTTCTCGCCTGGCTCGGCGCCGACGTGATCAAGGTAGAGCGGCCCGGCACCGGCGACATCACGCGCGGCCAGCTCCGCGACGTGCCCAACGCCGACAGCCTCTATTTCACCATGCTCAACCACAACAAGCGCTCGATCACGCTCGACGCCAAGAACCCCAAGGGCAAGGAGGTGCTGGAGGCGCTGATCAAGGCGTGCGACGTGCTGGTGGAGAATTTCGGCCCGGGCGTCCTCGACCGCATGGGATTTTCGTGGGAGCGGGTGCAGGCGCTCAACCCGCGCATGATCATGGCCTCGATCAAGGGCTTCGGCCCCGGCCCCTACGAGGACTGCAAGGTCTATGAGAACGTCGCGCAATGCACCGGCGGCGCCGCCTCCACGACCGGCTTCGACGACGGGCCGCCGCTCGTCACGGGCGCGCAGATCGGCGACAGCGGCACCGGCCTGCATCTGGCCTTCGGCATCGTCGCGGCGCTGTTCCAGCGCACGGCGACCGGGCGCGGCCAGCGCGTTCACGCGGCGATGCAGGACGGCGTCCTCAATCTCTGCCGCGTCAAGCTGCGCGACCAGCAGCGCCTGGCCCGCACCGGCGTGATGACCGAATACCCGCAATACCCGCACGGCAAGTTCGGCGACGCGGTGCCGCGCGCCGGCAACGCCTCGGGCGGCGGCCAGCCGGGCTGGATCCTCAAATGCAAGGGCTGGGAGACCGACCCCAACGCCTACATCTACTTCATCACCCAGGCGCCGGTGTGGGCCAAGATCTGCGCCGTCATCGGCAAGCCGGAATGGATCACCGATCCCGACTATGCCAAGCCCGACGCGCGGCTGCCGCGGCTCAAGGAAATCTTCGCCGCGATCGAGGCCTGGACCATGACCAAGACCAAGCTCGAGGCGATGGAGATCCTCAACCGCGACGACATCCCGTGCGGGCCGATCCTGTCGATGAAGGAGCTGGCCGAGCAGCCGAGCCTGCGCGAGACCGGCACCATCGTCGAGGTCGACCACCCCACGCGCGGCAAGTATCTCTCCGTCGGCATGCCGGTGAAGCTCAGCGACAGTCCGGCCGAGGTGAAGCGCTCGCCGCTTCTGGGCGAGCACACCGACGAGATCCTTCGCGACGTGCTGCGCTTCGACGCGCAGAAGATGGCGGAGATCAAGGCGTCCGGCGCGCTGAGCGCCCAGAAGTCGATGGCGGCGGACTAGCCGCCGGGGCCGGGTCGATGCCGAGGGCGCGCGGGCCCGACAGCTTCGCATCTTTACGCTCGCCCGCTTCCGGCCTATGTACGCGGCCCGATCGGGTAAGCGGCGAGGGCAAGGCGCGGCCATGAATATTCACGAGTACCAGGCCAAGAGCCTGTTGCAGAAATTCGGCGTCGCCGTGCCCAAAGGCGGTGTCGCCTATACGCCGCAGGAGGCGGAAAAGGTCGCGGCGGGATTGGCCGGTCCCGCCTATGTCGTCAAGGCGCAGATCCATGCCGGGGGCCGCGGCGCCGGACGCTTCAAGGACGATCCCGCCGGCAAAGGCGGGGTGCGCGTCGTCAAGTCGCCGGCCGACGCGGCCGCTGCCGCCGCAGCGATGCTGGGCCATGTCCTCATCACCAAGCAGACCGGCCCCAAGGGGCGCGAGGTCAAGCGCGTCTATGTCGAGGAAGGCTGCGACATCAAGCGCGAGCTTTATGTCGGCGTGCTCGTCGACCGCAAGACCGGGCGCGTCACGGTGATGGCCTCGACCGAAGGCGGCATGGAGATCGAGGAAGTGGCGGCCCAGCATCCCGAGAAGATCCTGCGCGTCACCATCGATCCCGCCACCGGCATGGAGGGCTTTCACGCCCGCCGCATTGCCTTCGCGCTCGGACTTGAAGGCAAGCAGGTGCAGGAAGCGACCCGGTTCATGCTCAGCATGTACAAGGCGTTCACCGCGCTCGATGCCTCGGTGGTCGAGATCAATCCCGCTCGTCGTCACCGGCGCGGGTGCGGTCATCGCGCTCGACGCCAAGATCAATTTCGACGACAACGCTCTCTTCCGCCACAAGGACATCGACGAGCTGCGCGACGAAGCCGAAGAGGACCCGACCGAGCTCGAGGCGGCGCGGCACTCGCTCAACTACGTCAAGCTCGACGGCAATATCGGCTGCATGGTCAACGGCGCCGGCCTCGCCATGGCGACGATGGACATCATCAAGCTCTATGGCGGCGATCCCGCCAACTTCCTCGATGTCGGCGGCGGCGCCAACAAGGAGCGCGTCACCACCGCCTTCAAGCTCATCCTCTCCGATCCGCATGTGGAGGGCATCCTGGTCAACATCTTCGGCGGGATCATGCGCTGCGACGTGATTGCCGAAGGCATCGTCGCCGCGGCGCGCGAGGTCAGCCTGCAGGTGCCGCTGGTGGTGCGGCTAGAAGGCACCAATGTCCGGCTCGGCAAGAAGATCCTGGCGGAGTCCGGGCTCGCCATTCTGTCCGCCGACAATCTCGCCGACGCCGCCGAAAAGGTGGTGAAAGCGGTGCGGGAGGCGGCGTGATGGCGATCATCGTCAATGCGCAGACCACGGTCATCTGCCAGGGCTTCACCGGCGCCCAGGGCACCTTCCATTCCGAGCAGGCGATCGCCTACGGCACCAAGATGGTGGGCGGCGTCACCCCCGGCAAAGGCGGCAGCCGGCATCTCGACCTCCCCGTCTTCGACACCGTCGCGGAGGCGATGCGTGCCACCGGCGCCACCGCATCGGCGATCTACGTGCCGCCGCCTTTCGCGGCCGATGCCATTCTCGAGGCGATCGACGCGGAAGTGCCGCTTGTCGTGTGCATCACCGAGGGCATTCCGGTCCTCGACATGGTGACGGTGAAGCGCGCGCTCTCCGGTACCCGAACGCGGCTCATCGGCCCCAACTGCCCCGGCGTGATCACGCCCGAGGAATGCAAGATCGGCATCATGCCCGGCCACATCCACGCCAAGGGCCATGTCGGCATCGTGTCGCGCTCGGGCACCTTGACCTACGAGGCGGTGGCGCAGACCACGGCCGCCGGCCTGGGCCAGTCGAGCTGCGTCGGCATCGGCGGCGATCCCGTCAACGGCACCAGCTTCATCGACTGCCTGGAGCTGTTCCTCGCCGACCCCGACACCCAGGCCATCGTCATGATCGGCGAGATCGGCGGTTCGGGCGAGGAAGAGGCCGCCGACTTCATCAAGCGCAGCAAGATCAAGAAGCCGATGGTCGGCTTCATCGCCGGCATGACCGCGCCGCCGGGCCGCCGCATGGGCCACGCCGGCGCCATCATCTCCGGCGGCACCGGCACGGCCGAGCACAAGATCGAGGCGATGAAGAGCGCCGGCATCCACGTCGCCCAGTCTCCGGCCGCGCTCGGCGCGACGATGCGCGACGTCCTCAAAGGATGAGGCATTGATGCGATGAGCGAGGCCCCGGCCAAGTCCGCCCGACGCAGCATCCATCCCGGCTCCGGCCGGCGGCGCGGGCGTGATCTGCCGCGCGGGCGTCAGGTCGAGCCCGAAACGCTTGCCGAGGTCATGGCGCTGCTGGGCGAGCGTCCGCTCGAACGCGATCTCCTGATCGAGCACCTTCATGTGCTGCAGGACCATTTCGGCTGCCTGCACGCGCGCCATCTCGCCGCGCTCGCCAAGGCGATGCGGCTGGCGTTGGTGGAGGTGTACGAGGTCGCCTCCTTCTATGCGCATTTCGACATCGTCATGGACGGCGAGCCGGCGCCGCCGGCGCTGACGGTGCGGGTCTGCGACAGCCTGACCTGCGCGCTTTTCGGAGCTGATCGACTGCTGGCGGAGCTGCCGGCGCGCTTGGGCGCCGGCGTGCGCGTGGTGCGCGCGCCCTGCATGGGCGGCTGCCACAATGGGCCGGTGGCGGCGCTGGGCCATGCGCTGCACGAGCATGCGAGCCTCGACACCATCGCCGCGGCGGTGGCGGGCGGCGACACCCATCCGCATCTGCCGGCCAGTCGCGGCTTCGACGATTACGTCCGCGACGGCGGCTATCGCTTGCTGCGCGACTGCCTCGACGGCAAGCGCCCGGTCGAGGAGATGCTGAAGCCGCTGGAGGACTTGGCGCTGCGCGGGCTGGGCGGCGCCGGCTTTCCGACGGGACGCAAATGGCGCCTCGTGCGCAACGCGCCGGTCCCTCGCCTCATGGCCGTCAATGCCGACGAGGGCGAGCCCGGGACGTTCAAGGATCGCTATTTTCTTGAGACCGACCCGCACCGCATGCTCGAGGGCATGCTGATCGGCGCCTGGGCGGTGGAGGCGCGCGCGATCTATATCTATCTGCGCGACGAATATCCGCAATGCCGCGCACTGCTGGAACGCGAGATCGCGCGCCTGGAAGCCGAAGGCTTGGTGCGGCAGACGCGCATTCACATGCGGCGCGGTGCCGGCGCCTATATCTGCGGCGAGGAATCGGCGATGCTGGAAAGCATCGAAGGCAAGCGCGGGCTGCCGCGCCACAAGCCGCCCTACCCCGCCGAGGTCGGACTCTTCGGCCGCCCCACGCTCATCAACAATGTCGAGACGCTCTATTGGGTGCGCGACATCATCGAGAAAGGCCCGGCGTGGTTCGCCGGCCAGGGACGGCGCGGCGCCAAGGGGCCGCGCAGCTTCTCGGTCTCGGGCCACGTCAAGGACCCCGGCGTCAAGCTGGCGCCGGCCGGCATCACCGTGCGCGAGCTCATCGACGAATACTGCGGCGGCATGGCCGACGGCCATGTCTTCCGCGGCTATCTGCCGGGCGGCGCGTCGGGCGGCATCTTGCCGGCGAGCCTCGCCGACCTGCCGCTCGATTTCGGCACGCTGGAGCCGCATGGCTGCCTCATCGGATCGGCGGCGGTCGTGGTCCTTTCCGACCGCGACGACATGCGCCTGGTGGCGCTCAATCTTCTGAGGTTCTTCGAGGACGAGAGCTGCGGCCAGTGCACGCCGTGCCGCGTCGGCACCGAAAAGGCGGTGCAGCTTCTGAGCGCGCCGAAATGGGATGCGGCCCTCATCGAGGAACTTGCGCGCGCGATGGGGGACGCCTCGATCTGCGGCCTCGGCCAGGCCGCGATGAATCCCGTCAAGATGGTGCTGAAGCACTTCGCCGCCGACGTGACCTGAGCTCCCGGCCTGCCGCTACGTCAAACCACGACATCTCCTTGCGCGTTGGCAGTGCTACGATGCCGGACGACGCCCGCAAGCGGGCGCGGTGAGGTTTGTTGTTGATGTCTTTGTTCCGTATCTTCGAAAACCTGATCGAGCCGACCGAGCTCACGCCGAGCGAGCCGCCCTCTTCGGGTGTCGTCGCGTTCTATTGGCATTACGCGCGCCAGGTGACGCGGCTCATCGGCGTGCTCTTCCTCGCCGGCACGATCGTGGCGCTGCTCGATGCCTGCATTCCCGTCTTCATCGGCCGGGTCGTCGGCTTGGTGTCGAGCGACGGCGCCGGCGCCGCGACCGTGCGCGCGGCCTGGCCGCAGCTCCTCGGCATGGCCGCGGTGGTGCTGGTGCTGCGCCCGGCGGCGATCACGTTTCAATACCTCATCACCAACCAGGCGATCAATCCGAGCTTCACCAACCTGGTGCGGTGGCAGAGCCATTGGCACGTGGTGCGCCAGAGCTGGACCTTCTTCCAGAACGACTTCGCCGGCCGCATCGCCAACCGCGTCATGCAGACTGGCCCGTCCTTGCGCGAGAGCGTGGTCTCCGGCACCAACGCGGTCTGGTACATCCTCGTCTACGGCACCAGCGCGGTGGGGCTCCTGGGCTCCAACGACATCCGGCTGACCATTCCGGTGCTGTTGTGGTTTGCGGCCTATGCGGTGGTGTTGCGCATCTTCGTGCCGCGCGTGCGCGTGCGCTCGCGGCGCATGTCCGAGGCGCGCTCCACCCTCACCGGCCGCGTCGTCGACAGCTACACCAACATCCTCACCGTGAAGCTCTTCGCCGATCCCAGCGAGGAGGACAAGTTCGTGCGCGCCGCGGTCGATGATCACACCAACGCCTCGCGCGGCCAATCGCGCCTCATCACCGGGTTCGGCATATCGCTCACTCTCCTCAATGCGACGATGATCGTGGGCACCTGCGTCGCGGCGGTGTGGCTGTGGAGCGCCGGCCGCATCGGCGTCGGCGCCGTCGCGATGGCGCTGCCGCTCACCTGGCAGATCTCGAACATGGCCGGGTGGGTGGCGCAGAACGTGACCTCGATCTTCGAGAGCCTGGGCGTGGTGCAGGACGGAATGCGCTCGATCGCGGTGCCGCGCCAGATGCCGGACCGGCCGGACGCCGCGGCGCTGCGCGTGGAGAGCGGCGGCGTGCGCTTTGAAAATCTCCGCTTCGGCTATGGCACCGCGCGCGGCGTGCTGCACGGCATCGATCTTGCCATCGCACCGGGCGAGCGGGTCGGGCTGGTCGGGCCGTCGGGGGCCGGCAAATCGACGCTCGTCAATGTGCTGTTGCGCTTCTACGAGCTCGAAGCCGGGCGCATCCTGATCGACGGGCAGGACATCGCCGGCGTCACCCAGGAGAGCCTGCGCGCCCAGATCGCGATGGTGACGCAGGACACCTCGCTCTTGCACCGCTCGATCCGCGACAACATCCGCTATGGCCGGCCGCAGGCGAGCGCGGCGGAGGTGTACGAGGCCGCCGCCCGCGCCCATGCGCTGGAATTCATCGAAGGCCTGGAGGACTGGCAGGGGCGGCGCGGCTTCGAGGCGCATGTCGGCGAGCGCGGCGTC
Source organism: uncultured Alphaproteobacteria bacterium (assembly GCA_963832575.1). Lineage (GTDB taxonomy): Bacteria > Pseudomonadota > Alphaproteobacteria > ATCC43930 > CGMCC-115725 > DATJLY01. The sequence continues at coordinate 518,051 of CAWHUT010000001.1, read as the reverse complement.
AAGCTGTCGGGCGGCCAGCGCCAGCGCATCGCCATTGCCCGCGTGCTCCTCAAGAACGCACCGATCCTCGTCCTCGACGAAGCGACCTCGGCGCTCGATTCGGAAGTGGAAGCGGCGATCCAGGAACAGCTCGACGCGCTGATGAAGGGACGCACCGTCATCGCCATCGCGCACCGGCTTTCCACCATTTCGCGCCTCGATCGCCTGGTGGTGCTCAATCACGGCCGCATCGTGGAAACCGGCACGCATGCCGAGCTGGTGCAGGGCGGCGGCACCTATGCCCGTCTGTGGCGGCGCCAGTCCGGCGGCTTCCAAATCCACGGAGCGCCGCTCGACTTCGACGCGGTGGCTGCGTCGGATTGAGGCAGTTCCCGCGATCCTCGCTTTCGCGAGGATGACGGCGTGTTTCAACTTTATGCTATCACCGCCGCCTGGCCGGTCACGGCATCTTGCAGTGGGCGGCGTAGACGTCGGTGTGGTCCTTGTCGATCGGCTCCTTGTAGGCGTTGACGACCGCGCCGGAGGCGTCGCGCTTCACCTCGGCGAGCTGGAAATCCTGAATTGGGAAATGATTGGTGTTGAAGCGGAAGTGGCCGCGCACCGAGGCGAATTTCGCGGTCTCCAGCGCCGCGCGGAAGGCATCGGCGCGTTCGATGTGACCATCGACCGTCTTGAGCGCGGCGTCGAGCATGACGGCGCCGTCATAGGCTTGCGCCGCGAAGACCGACGGCAGGCGATGATAGGCGGCGGTGAAATGCGCGACGAAGGCGCGGTTGGCGGGGTTGTCGAGATCCGCCGTCCAGATGGTCGCGTCGTCGACGCCGATCGCCGCCTCTCCCATGCCTGGCAGCGTCTGCTCGTCGAGCGAGTAGGCGACACCGACCAGCGGGATTTTGCCCTTGAGGCCGGCCTCGGCGTATTGCTTGACGAAATTGATCGACGGCGCGCCCGACGTGTAGAAGAAGAACGTCGCCTGGGGGCCGGCGGAGCCGATCTCGGCGATCTCGGCTGCGAAGTCGAACTGATCGAGCGGGGTGTAGGTCTCGCTGGCGATCTTGCCTTTGAAGTCGCGCTTGAAGCCATTGAGCATGTCGCGCCCGGCGGCGTAATTGGGCGCGATGATGGAAGCAGTCTTGATCCCTTTCTTCTGGAAATAGATCGCCGCCGCCTCCGACAGGGTGTCGGTCTGATAGGACGCGGCGAAGAAATAGGGGCTGCACCCCGCGCCGGCCAGTTGCGAGGAGCCGGAATTGAGGCTCAGCATGAAGATTTTTTGCGGCAGAACCGCATGCGCGATGGCCAGCGTCACATTGGTCAAAACGAAGCCGGTGAGAAGCTGCACCTTGTCGGAATCGATCATCTTGCGCGCGACCTGCAACCCGACATCGGGCTTCAACTGATCGTCGCCGACGATGAGGTCGATGGTGCGCCCACCGAGCATGCCGCCGGAATCCTTGATGCCTAAGCGGAACGCATCGAGCATGTCGGGACCGGCGCGCGATGTCGGCGACGACATGGTGGCGATGAAGCCGATCTTGAGTGGATCGGCGGCCGATGCCCCGATCGGCGCCAGCGCTGCCGCCGCGAACAAGGCGGCGGCGAGAGCAACCCTGATCATCCCGTCCTCCTCCCAGCTAGCAGCCCTTCTTGCGCAACCGTCCGTGAGCACGGACGGCGCGCCGGGGCGTTCCGTCATCGCCCGCCGGGGTCATCCCCAACGGCGGGGCGATCCTCAGCCGACGCCCGGCGGAAGCAGCTCCTTCTCGCCCAGCACGTCCGCGCGATAGACATCGGAAATCGAGGCCCAGCGTAGTTCGACCGCCTGCTGCGCCACTTCCAGTGCACGCGCGTTGAGCGCGGGCGTGTCGAGATACTTGGCGCAGAGTTCCATCTGGCGCCGGCTGTGTTCGACATCGGCCTCGGCGTGCTCGGTGAAGAACTCGATCTCGGGCGCCGCGCGCTTGAAGCCATAGTGGCGCTCGAAAGCCGGCAGGACGATCTCGGTCATCAGCGCCGGCATCTGGCCTTCCTGCGTCGCCTGCATGGCCAGCGCCACGCCGACCGGCTCGTTCGCCGTGACGTGAGCGTAGTAGAGCGAGCGCGCCCACCACGCCGGTGTCATCTGCATGCCCCTGACCTCGGCATCGCTCAGCCCGGCCACGCGGCAGAAGCGGAAGATGAGGTCGTTGTGGTCGTGCGCCTCATGGCCGGGCTGGTCGATCGCCTTCAGCCCTTCCTCCTCGGCGACGTTCTCGGCCACCATCTTGCGCACATCCTCCAGATGGTAGGCGCGCGCGTAGAGGAGGCCGAAGCTCGGTGCCGCCCGCGCCACATACTGGTAGTGGAGGGCCTGATACCGCGCCAGCGCCTTGAGCGGCAGCTTGCCCTCGGCCATGGCCCGGAAGAAAGGATGGTTCTTGGTGTGCCAGCGGTCACGAATGGCCACGATCCCATCCACGACCGAGGCCGCGGCTGCGGGTTTCAGATTCCTTGCCATGATCGTCGCGTCCCCTTGAGCGGCATCGGGGATCGACCCCCCTCGCCCGAACGGAGAGCGTAACATCGCCGCCGGTGCAACGCCAAGCTTGTGCAGTGCGGGATGGCCGGGGGCGGCCCGGCCTTGCCTCGCCCGCCCCGTTTCGGTAAAGGGCAAGGTGGCGCAGTGCCTGGAGGCATGATGCGATGAGCGACGGATCGGGTGTGGCACGAGACGGCATCCGCTTCATCCTCGACGGGGTCGAGGTCGAGGCGGCGCCGGGCGAGACGATCTGGCAGGTGGCGAACCGCCGCGGCGTCGAGATCCCGCATCTGTGCTGGCTGCCCAAGCCCGGCTATCGCGCCGACGGCAACTGCCGCGCCTGCATGGTCGAGATCGAGGGCGAGCGCGTGCTCGCGGCTAGCTGCATCCGCAAGCCCGTGCCGGGCATGAAGGTCGCCACCGCCAGCGAGCGCGCCCGCTTCTCGCGCAAGATGGTGTTCGAGCTCCTGATGGCTGACCAGCCCGAGCGCGCGCGTGCGCACGATCCGGATTCGCGCTTCTGGCGCTGGGCCGACCGGGTGGGCACCACCCAGAGCCGCTTTGCGGCGCGCGCGCACGAGCCCGCGCCCGACACCAGCCATCCGGCGATGGCGGTCAATCTCGACGCCTGCATCGAGTGCACGCTGTGCGTGCGCGCCTGCCGCGAGGTGCAGGTGAACGATGTCATCGGCATGGCGGCGCGCGGGCCCCACGAGAAGATCGTGTTCGACTTCGACGACCCGATGGGCGCCTCGACCTGCGTCGCCTGCGGCGAATGCGTCCAGGCCTGCCCCACCGGCGCGCTCATGCCCAAGGCAGTGCTCGACGATGCCGGCGTCTATGCCCACGCCCCCGATCGCTCGGTCGAGAGCGTCTGCCCCTATTGCGGCGTCGGCTGCCAGATCGTCTATCACATCAAGGACGACAAGCTCCTCTATGTCGACGGCAAGGAAGGCCCGGCCAATCTCAACCGGCTCTGCGTCAAGGGCCGCTTCGGCTTCGACTATATCGACCATCCCGACCGCCTGACCGTGCCGCTCATCCGCAAGGACGGCGTCGGCAAGAACGCCCTGGACGAGGTCGACCCCGCCAACCCATGGACGCATTTCCGCACGGCGACGTGGGAGGAGGCGCTCGACCGCGCCGCCGCGGGCTTGAAGCGCCTGCGCGATGCCCATGGTGGCAAGGCGCTCGCCGGCTTCGGTTCGGCCAAGGGCTCGAACGAGGAAGCCTATCTCTTCCAGAAGCTGGTCCGCGCCGGCTTTGGCACCAACAACGTCGATCACTGCACGCGCCTGTGCCATGCCTCATCGGTGGCGGCGCTCATGGAAGGGATCGGCTCGGGCGCGGTGACGGCGCCCTTCAACGCGGCCGAGGACGCCGATGTCATCATCGTCATCGGCGCCAATCCGACCGAGAACCACCCGGTCGCCGCGACCTTCTTCAAGAACGCGGTCAAGCACGGCAAGACGCTCGTCGTGATGGACCCGCGCGGCCAAGCCCTGGCGCGCCACGCCACGCACATGCTGCAGTTCAAGCCGGGCCGCGACGTGGCGATGCTGTCGGCGCTCCTCAACGTCATCATCGCCGAGGGCCTCACCGACAAGCAGTATGTCCAGGCCCACACCGAGGATTTCGCGGCGCTCGGCGACAGCGTCAAGGACCGCACGCCCGAGCGCATGGCCGAGGTCTGCGGCATCGATGCGGACACGCTGCGCACGGTGGCGCGCGCCTATGCCCGCGCGCGGGCGGCGATCATCTTCTGGGGCATGGGCATTTCCCAGCACATCCACGGCACCGACAATGCGCGCTGCCTCATTGCCTTGGCGCTCGTCACCGGCCAGGTCGGCCGGCCCGGCACCGGGCTCCACCCGCTGCGCGGCCAGAACAACGTGCAGGGCGCCTCCGACGCCGGCCTCGTCCCGATGTTCTATCCCGACTACCGCAAGGTCGAGACCGACGAGGTGCGCCAGTTCTACGAGAAGCTGTGGGGCGCCACGCTCGACCGCAAGCGCGGCCTCACCGTGGTCGAGATCATGACCGCGATCCACGAGGGCGAGGTCCGCGGCATGTATGTCATGGGCGAGAACCCTGCCATGTCCGACCCCGACGTGCAGCACGCACGCGAGGCGCTGGCCAAGCTCGAGCATCTCGTGGTGCAGGACATCTTCCTGACCGAGACCGCGCGCTACGCCGATGTCGTGCTGCCGGCCTCGGCGTGGCCGGAGAAGAACGGCACCGTCACCAACACCAATCGCCAGGTACAGCTCGGCCGCAAGGCGCTGCCGCTGCCGGGCCAGGCGCGCGAGGACTGGCAGATCATCCAGGAGATCGCGCGCCGCATCGGCCTCGACTGGCACTACGATCATCCGCGCGACGTCTTCGCCGAGATGAAGACGGCAATGCCTTCGCTCGACAACATCACCTGGGAGCGGCTGGAGCGCGAGAGCTCCGTCACCTATCCCTGCACGGCCGAGGACCGCCCCGGCGAGGCCATCGTCTTCGCCGACGGCTTCCCCACGCCGAGCCACCGCGGCCGCCTGGTGCCGGTATCGATCCTGCCGCCGGGCGAGGAGCCCGATGCGCAGTTCCCGATGGTGCTCACGACCGGCCGCCAGCTCGAGCATTGGCATACCGGCGCCATGACGCGGCGCGCGAGCGTGCTCGACATGCTGGAGCCCGAGGCGGTGGCGAGCCTCGCGCCGAGCGACCTGCGCCGCATCGGGATGGAGCCGGGCGGCATGGTCCGCGTCGCCACGCGGCGCGGCGTCATCGAGCTCAAGGCGCGCGCCGACGGCACGGTGCCGCCGGGGATGATCTTCATCCCGTTCTGCTACGCCGAGGCGGCGGCCAACATCCTCACCAATCCGCAGCTCGACCCGTACGGCAAGATCCCTGAATTCAAATTCTGCGCCGCACGGATCGAGCCGGTCGAAGCCCCGGTCGCGGGCTGAGCGAGCGCCTGATCGCGTTAGGCTGAACCACACAGCCGTCGCCCCGGCGAAGGCCTGGCGAAGGCCGGGGCCCAGGGTCAACGCACGTCGCTCGCCCTGGTTCCCGGCTTTCGCCGGGATGACGGAAAAGCGCTTCCACCCAAGCCGAGCACGCCCTAGTCCGCGCCGACCGTCCGCTCGGTCCCCACCATGGCCGCGCGATGGGCGGCGCGCATGGGTTTCAGCACGGCGATCGCCAGGATCGCGGCGGCGACGTCCATACAAGCGGCGGCAACGAACACGGCATGCCAGCCTCCGGTCGCCTTCATCATCACGTTGGCGAGCGGCACCAGCAGCGAGGCCGTGCCTTTCGCGGTGTAGAGAAAGCCGGCATTGGTGGTGGCGTAGCGCGTGCCAAAAGCGTCGGTGCAGGTCGCGGGGAAGAGGCTGTAGATTTCGCCCCAAGTGAAATACACTGCCCCGCTCAGCAGCACGAACATGATCGGACTGTGGCCTACCGTGCCGAGCCCCCAGATGCTCAGCGCGCCCAGCACGAAGACGAGGCACATCGTCTCCTCGCGCCCGATGATATCGGAGATCCAGCCGAAAAACGGCCGCGCCAGGCCGTTGAGAAGGTTGTCGACGGTGAGCGCGAGCGTCAGCGTCGTCACGGTGAGGCCGACCAGCATGATCGGCTGCGAGGCGACGCCATAATCGGCGGCGATCGAGGCAAGCTGCGCCGTCGCCATCAATCCGCCGGCCGCGACCAGGACAAACATGACGTAGAGCACCCAGAAGAGCGGGGTGCGCAACATCTCGCCGAATCTGTAGTCGCGCGACGACTGGGTGCGGAGCACTTGCGCCGCGGCGGCCTTGCGCGGCGGCGCGACCAGGCCCTGCGCCAGGATGAGAATCATCACGCCCTGGCCCAAGCCGAACCACAGGAACGCCGACTGATAGCCATAAGCCGCGATCACGTCGCGGATCGGCACCACCGTCGCCGCCGCGCCGGCGCCGAACCCGGCCGCGGTCAATCCCGCCGCCAGCCCGCGCCGATCGACGAACCATTTGAGCGCATTGCCGACGCACGTGCCATAGACCGCCCCGGCCCCGATGCCGGCGAGCGCCGAGGAGACGTAGAGCAACGGCAGCGAGGTCGTGATCGAGTTCAGGGTCCAGGCGATCGCCACCAGCACACCGCCGAAGCTGACCACGACTCGCGGCCCGAACCGGTCGACGAACCAGCCCTCGATCGGCACGAGCCAGGTCTCGGTCAGCACGAAGATGCTGAAGCCGACTTGGATCGCGGCCCGTCCCCAATGAAATTTATGGTCGATCGGATTGACGAACAAATTCCAGCCGTACTGCAGGTTGGCGATCATCACCATGCAGACGATGCCGAGCACGAGCTGCTGCCACCGCCGCCCAGCGGACGCAGCGATATCTTTGATATCCCGAGACATTTCCTTACCCTTCCCTACGTAACCCCTTCGGGGCTATCGCTTTTTTTGAATGCCAATGGTTAACTTGGTTAACAGTTTTTAGATTGGCGATAACACTATGACATGTCTTGTATTTCTGGGCAATCACGAGCCGGGCCGGGGCGGTCGGGCGGCCGTGATTGGCGGCGTCTGGCTCGCCTGCATTTTCCTTGGGCTTGCCAGCATCGGCGGTTCGGCGGCGGCGCAGGAGGGAACGATCGTCACCTTCACGATGCGCGCCGAGACCAGTCTCGTCCGCGACCGGCTCGAGGCCGACCTCGCGGTCGAGGCTACTGACGCCGATGCGGCCCACCTGCAAAGCGCGATCAACCGGCGCATGGCCGCCGCGCTCGCCCGCGCCAAGCCAGTACCGGAAATTGCAGCCACGACCGGCGGCTATTCGGTTTACCAGGAACGCTCCGACAAGGCGCCGCCGCTCTGGCACGGCCGCCAGACGCTGCATCTGGAGGCGGAGGACCAGGCCGCGCTGCTCCAGCTCGCCGGCGTGCTGCAGGCGGACGGGCTGGTGCTGACCGACCTCACTGCGACGGTATCGCAGGGTGCTGCGCGCGCGGTCGAAGACAAGCTTACGGACGAGGCGCTGCAACGGGTGCGCGAGCGTGCCGCGAAAGTTGCAACGGCGATGAGCCTGCAGGTTGCGCGGGTACGCACGCTCACCATCGGCAACGTCGAGGCGCCGCCGCTACCTGTCCGTGCGTTTGGGGTCGCCATGGCGGCACGGGCGGCGCCTCCCGTGGCAGTACCGGGCGACGCCACGGTCGGGGTCTCCATCACGGCCGAAGTCGAGCTTTCCGCGCCGCACTGATTGCCGCACACGGGGCTTCAGAACTCGATGCAGATCTTGCCGAAGTGGCGGCCCTCTTCGATCGCGGCGACGGCGGCGGCGACCTCGGTGAAGCGATAGCGCCGTTCGTCGATGGCCGGCGCGAGGCGGTGCAGCTCGATCGCCCGCACCATGTCTTCGAACGCCGCGCGCGATCCCAGCGTCACGCCGATGAGCCGCACGCTCTGCGTCACGACCCGACCGAGATCGAGCTCGGCCACCGCGCCCGAAAGCACGCCGATGAGCGCGATCGTGCCGCCGACGCGGATGGCGCGCAGCGACTGGGCCAAGGTCGCCGCGCCGCCCACGTCGATGACGAGATCGGCGCCGGCCGGGGCAATGCGGCGGACCTCGCGGCTCCATTCCGGCATGGCGCGATAGTCGATGCCGTGATCGGCGCCCATTGCCTCGGCGCGGGCGAGCTTTGCCGCGCTGCCCGAGGTGATGATGGTGACCGCGCCCAAGAGGCGCGCGAACTGGAGCGCGAAGAGGGCGACGCCGCCCGTTCCCTGTAGCACCACCACATCGCCCGGCTTGACCCCGGCGCCCACGATCGCGCTCCACGCCGTCACCGCGGCGCACGGCAGGCTCGCCGCCTCGACGGGCGAGAAGAACGCGGGCGCCTTGACGAGATCGTCCTCGCGCACCGCCATGAGCTCGCGCATGACCCCGTCGCGCGGGCCGCCGAGCAACGCTTCGCGATGCTCCGGCCGCAACGGCCCGTCATGCCAGCCCGGCATGATGATGGGACAGACGAGATCGCCCGCGGCGACGCGCCGCACGCCCGGGCCAACCTCGACCACCCGCCCCGCGCCATCGGAGAGGACGATGAGCGGCAACGTGCCGCTCAAGCGGCCATAGCCGCGGCGCAGCACCACGCCGTCGCGGTAGTTGACCGACGCCGCCTGCATCGCGACCAGCACTTCGCCCGGCCCCGGCACGGGATCGGGGCGCGTACCCGGCTTGATGTGCTCGAGCCCCCAGTCGCCGCTGAGTTCCATCACCCGCATGGCGCCACCCTCCGCGACCGGCAGGTCTACACCGCATTGCCCTGCGCCGCAAAGCGGCACGCTTGCCGCACCGGCGCTCCTTCAGCACACTAGGCACGAGGGACGGGAGGCGCGCATGCCTATGGTAACCACCGACGACGGGGTTCGGCTTTATTGCGAGGAGACGGGATCGGGCGCGGCCGTGGTCTTCGTCCACGAATTCGCCGGCGATTGCCGAAGCTGGGAGGCGCAGCTGCGCTATTTCGGGCGCTATTACCGCGCCATCGCCTACAACGCGCGCGGCTATCCGCCGTCCGACGTGCCCGGCGCGATCGAACGCTATTCCCAGACGCGCGCGGCCGACGACATTGCCGCCGTGCTGGCGGGGCTCGGCATCGCCAAGGCGCATGTCGTGGGGCTGTCGATGGGAGGGTTTGCCACGCTGCATTTCGGCCTGCGCCATGCCGCCCAGGCGAGCGCGCTGGTGGTCGCCGGCTGCGGCTATGGCGCCGCCGCCGAGGAAGGCGAGGGCTTTCGCGCGGAGTCCGAGATCGTGGCGCAGCGGCTCGACCAGGGCGGCTGGGAAGAAGTCGTGAAGAGCTATGCGGTGGGACCGGCGCGCGTGCAGCTCCAAAATCTGGACCGGCGCGGCTGGCAGGAATTCGCGACGCAGCTTGCCGGCCATTCGGCGCAAGGCTCCGCGCTCACGCTGCGCGGCGTGCAGATGCGGCGCCCGTCGCTGTGGAGCCTCGTTGGCGAGATGCAGCGTCTCACGGTGCCGACCCTCATCGTCACTGGCGATGAGGACGAGGCGTGCCTGGCGCCGGGGCTGTTGATGAAGCGCAGCATTCCCACGGCCGGCCTCGTGGTGCTGCCCAAGGCGGGGCATCTCGTCAATCTCGAAGACCCCGATCTCTTCAACAGGACGCTTCTGTCGTTCTTCCACGCGGTCGAGCACGGTCGCTGGGGCGCGCGCGATCCGCGCTCGCGCGCGGCGGGAATGCTGCTGCCGGGCGGCACATGATCGAGGCCTGCGCAAAACCTGTTGCCTCACCCACGCGGCGATGAGACTGTCGGCGCGGCACAATCAAAGGACAGATCACGGTCATGAGCTTTACCGCGCGACAGTTCCGCGACGCGCTCGGCCTGTTTCCCACGGGGATCGCGATCGTCACCGCGGCGGCCGAGGACGGCAGTGTCGGCGGGCTCACCGTTAATTCCTTCACCTCGATCTCGCTCGATCCGCCGCTCGTCATGGTGTCGCTGGCGCAGTCGATCTCGAGCTTCTCCATCTTCGAGCGCGCGCCGTATTTCGCGGTGAGCTTGCTGCGCGAGGATCAGCGCCACGTCTCCGCCGCCTTCGCCACCAGCGATGTCGCCAAGTGGCAGGGCGGCCATCATCGCGCCGGCGTCGCCGCCGCGGCGCCGGTCATCCATCCCAACCTCGCCGCCTTCGAGTGCGAGACCCATGCGCGCTACGAGGGCGGCGACCATCTGCTGTTGCTGGGCCGGGTCATCCGCATCGAAACCGCGGGCGAAGGCAAGGCACGCCCGCTCGTCTATTACCGCGGCCAGTACCGCGAGCTGTCGGATGAGCCGGGCGAGTCGGCGCCGTTCCGGCTCGAGGGCTGGTAGGCGCAGACACCTCTCAGGCGGCGACCTGGCCGGAGCGCTTCTCGACCGGCTTGTCCTGCAGTGCGAGGTTATAGGCGGAGTTGACGAGCGCGATGTGGGAAAAGGCCTGCGGGAAGTTGCCGACGAGGCGGCGCGCCTTAGGATCATATTCCTCGGCGAGCAGACCCACGTCGTTGGCAAGGCCGGCCACGCGCGCAAAGAGCGCCTCGGCCTCGCGGCGGCGGCCGGCCAGAACGTAATTGTCGACCAGCCAGAAGCTGCACGCGAGAAACACGCCTTCCCCGGACGGCAGCCCGTCGGGGTTGCGCTCGGTGTCGTAGCGCATCACCAGCCCGTCAACCATGAGGTGCTGTTCGATGGCGGAGACGGTACTTTTGATGCGCGGATCGGATGCGGGAAGGAATCCCACCAGCGGCATCAGCAGCAGGCTCGCGTCGAGATGGCTGCCGCCATAAAACTGAGTGAAGGCGCCGATCGCGGGGTTGAAGCCGTTGCGGCATACCTCCTCGTGGATCTCGTCACGAAGCGCACTCCAGCGCTCGACCGGACCCTCGAGGCCGAAGCGTTCGACCGCGGCGACGGCACGGTCGAACGCCACCCACGCCATCATCTTGGAATAGGTGAACTGGCGCCGGCCGTTGCGCACCTCCCAGATGCCCTCGTCGGCCTCGCGCCAGATCGTCTCCAAGTGATCGAGGAGCGCACGTTGGACCGGCCAGGCCGGGTCGTCGGGGCCGAGGCCCAGCCCGTGATCCCGCCCGACATGCAGCACGTCCATGACCTCGCCATAGACGTCGAGCTGCAACTGTTCGGAGGCGGCGTTGCCGATCCGAACGGGGAACGAATTCTCATACCCTGCCAGCCACGGCAGCTCGAGCTCGCTAAGCCGGCGCTCGCCGCCGATGCCATACATGATCTGCAGTTGCGCCGGGCTGCCGGCGATGGCGCGCAGAAGCCAGCTCCGCCACGCGTCGGCCTCCTCGTCATAGCCGCCGTTCATCAGCGCCAGGAGCGTGAAAGTCGCATCGCGCAGCCAGCAAAAGCGGTAGTCCCAGTTGCGCGACCCGCCGATCCACTCCGGCAGTGAGGTGGTGGGCGCCGCGACGATCGCCCCGGTCGGGCGGTAGGTCAGCGCCTTCAAGGTGATGAGCGAGCGCCGCACGAGCCCGCTCCAGCGGCCCGCACCGCTGCATCGGCGCGACCAGGCGCGCCAATAGTCGTCGGTGTCCTCGAGCGCGGCCGCGGGATCGATCTGCGCCGGCGGCGGCAGGTGCGACGGGCCATAGGTCAGCACAAACGGCACGCGCTGGCCGGCCGCGACCGTGAAGGCCGCCGTCGTTTTCATATCCTCGCCCTTCAGCTCCACCGGAGTGCGCAGCACCACCCTGTCCGGGCCGGCAATGGCGGAGAGCGTGCCGTCATCGAGCCGCGTCACCCACGGCACGATGCTGCCGTAATCGAAGCGCAGGACCAGCTCCATGCGCAGGTCAACTGCGCCGCGCCGGCCCTCCACGATGCGCACGACATCTGACGCCGTGCCGCGCGGCGGCATGAAATCTATGAGCGCCACGGCGCCCGATCCGGTCTCGAACACGGTCTCGAGAATGAGCGTGTCGTCGCGATAGCGCCGGGTGATGCGCGCGCCCGCTTCGGCCGGCGCGATGCGCCAGTGGCCGTTCTCGGACCCGCCCAGGAGCGCGGCAAAGCAGGCGCCGCTGGCAAAATGCGGCCAGCACAGCCACTCGATCGTTCCGTCGCGCGTAACGAGCGCCGCGGTCTCGCGGTCGCCGATCAGGGCATAATCCTCGATTCTTCGGGTCATGGCGCCTCGCGAGGTGACGTCGACGACGGCTCCTCCGCAAGAGAAACAGCCGGCGAGCGCCGGCGTTCTCAATCAGCGCTGGCGCCAGGTGAAGATCGAGGACACGGCATAGTTCCACACCACGCCCACCGCGGCGCCGGCAAGGCCGGCCAGCCACCACGAATAGTGCCGCTCGAACGCGGCCGAGGCGATGCCGACGTTGGCGATCGCGCCGGTGGCGCAGACCGCGTAGAAGGACAGGAGGCCGGTGACGAAGCGCCATCCCTTGTGGCGCTTGTCGCGGTAGGTCAGGAGGTTGTTGAGCGCGTAGTTGCTGGTCATCGCGGCGATCGTGGCGGTGGCTTGCGCGACCGGGAAGGACGCCGCCGTCAGCACCAGCCGCAGCGTCGCAAGATGCACCACCACGCCCGACGCGCCGACCGTGGCGAACAGGATGAAGCGGACCGGCACGATATGGCCGATCAGCTTATCCAGCAGCAGCATGAAGTATTCCCACACCACGAGCGTGTCGAGCTTGCTTTCGCCGTGCACGCGCTGGCGAAAGAGGTAGGCCAGCTCCTTGAAGCGGTAGGTGGTCGGCGTCGAAGCGAAGAGATCGAGCAGGATCTTGAAGCCCTGTCCCGACAGGCGCCGCACCGCGCGATCGAACGCCGGGCGCGTCATCACGAAAAAGCCGCTCATGGGATCGGTGAGGTCGGCGGCCACGACGAGGCGGGCGAGTCTGGTCGCGATGCCGCTCATCGCGGCGCGGTTGCTGTCCCAGTCGCCGAGCCCGCCGCCCGCGGCGTAGCGGCTGCCCACCACGATATCGAGCCCCTCGGCCTTGAGCGCTTCGAGCATGCGCGGCAGGAGGGTCTCGTCGTGCTGCATGTCGGCGTCAATGACGGCGATATAGGGCGCGCTCGATGCCTGCACCCCCTCCACCACCGCGGTGGAAAGGCCACGCCGCCCGATGCGGTGGATGCAGCGGATGCGCGGGTCCTTCCGCGCCAGCGCCCGCACCTTGTCCGCGGTTCCGTCGGGCGAATCGTCGTCGACGACGATGCATTCCCAGGCGATGCCGTCGAGCGTCGTCTCAAGCGCCGTGACCAGCGGCTCGATGTTATCGCGCTCGTTGAAGCTCGGGACGACAACGGTGAGCTCCACCGTCGCGGCGTTTGGATCAAGCGGCATGCCGCGTCTGCTCTCGCCTCACGTGCTTTGCTTTTTGCCCAGCAGCCGCTCGCGGCTGACGATGGCGCGGCCGTGGCGACCCTTCATCACGAGCTTGTCGCCCTGCCGGACCTCGACCTCGAATGTGACGCGCCTGCCCTCGACCGCGGCGATGCGCGCGGTCGCGACGAGCGGCTGGCCGACAAAGGCTGCCGCAAGATGATCGACCTCGACCCGCGTGCCGACGGAGACCTCGCCTTCATCGACAAAGGGCAGGATCGCACGATGGCTGGTCTGCTCGAGAAAGCCGATAAGCGACGGCGTGCTGACGACATTGACGCCGATATTGCCCACCGCCGAAGCGGTGTGCCGCTCCTCCGGCGTGATCTCCTGGGTGTTCACGTGACCCAAGGGGACAGGCTTCATAAGCACCACCGCGGGTTGGTCCCGGCGCCTCTGCTATGCACCGGAAGCCCGCAGAGTGCAAGCCTCACCCCGAGTCGCGATTGAGCTCGGCCAGCAGTTTCATCGCCGCATCCTTGTCGATGAGCACGGCGGCGCCGCACGAGGGACAGGTGAAGAAAGTGTTTTCCTGCACCCAGCGGACAGGCTTCACGGTCGTGGCGTGGCACTTGGGGCAGGAAAGGGGCAAGGCCTCGCTGTCGTCCATGTGCTGCTCGCGGCGAGTTGGACCGGGAGGAACCGTGCGGGAACGCGGAATGGATGCGAAAGTTCATTGCAGCCGGCGTGAATTTGCGTTGGGATCGGCCGCATCATGATCGAGATCACGCCCGCGATCACGCTCGACGAGCAGGAGATCGAGGAACATTTCATCCACGCCGGCGGACCGGGCGGGCAGAACGTGAACAAGGTCGCGACCGCGGTTCAGCTCCGCTTCGCGATCGATGCCTCGCCCGCGCTGACCGCTTCCGTGCGGCACCGGCTGAAGCTGCTCGCGGGCCGGCGCGTGACACGCGCGGGTGTGCTGGTCATCACCGCCCACCGCTTTCGTATGCGCGAGCGCAACCGCGAGGATGCCCTGGCGCGCCTCTGCGATCTCATCCGGCGCGCCGCCGAGCCGGTGAAGCTGCGCCGTCCGACCCGGCCGAGCGCCGGCTCCCGTGCCCGCGGCCGCCGCGCCAAAACCGTGGCGAGCGGCCTGAAGCGGCTGCGGCGCCCGGTCGCGGCCGAGCCGGATTAACGGGCGCGCGGGCCGCGTGAGACATTCCCGGGGCATTCCCCGGTCGCGGCGGATGGCCGGGTGGTGTATCCTTGGGGGGTTGGTTCCCGCGCCTGCGGATGGGAGAGCTTGATGTCGACCTCGAGCGATTGGGAGATCCCGCAGCACGCTCAGCCGAAGCCCGAGGATTGGGCCTTCGACCTCGACGCGGCGCTGGCCGCCGTCGTGACCGTGCGCGCCACCATTCCCGCCGATGCCTTCACCGCCGGCACGCTCGGCACCGAGCGGGTCGGCAACGGCGTCATCATCCGGGATGACGGCCTCGTTCTCACCATCGGCTACCTCATCACCGAGGCCGAGACGATCTGGATCAACACCAATGACGGCCGCGCCCTGCCGGGGCATGCCGTGGCCTATGACCAGGAAACCGGCTTTGGCCTGGTCCAGACGCTGGGTCGGGTCAATCTGCCGGGGCTGAAGCTCGGCCGCTCGGCGCGGGTCCGGGTGGGCGAGCGCGTGGTCGTCGCCGGCGGCGGCGGCCGGGCGCGGGCGATCTCGGGGCGGGTCGCGGCCAAGCAGGAATTTGCCGGCTATTGGGAATACCTCCTCGACGAGGCGATCTTCACCAGCCCTGCCCATCCCAACTGGGGCGGCGCGGCGCTCATCGCCGGCGACGGCTCGCTCGTCGGCGTCGGCTCGCTCCATCTGCAGCAGGGCCGCGACAACGGCCCGCCCGAGCATCTCAACATGATCGTGCCGATCGACCTGCTGCCGCCGATCCTCGACGATCTCATGACCAGCGGCCGGCCGAAGCACGCGCCGCGGCCGTGGCTGGGCGTCTATGCCACCGAGGTCGAGGACAAGATCGTCGTAGCCGGGCTTGCCAGCACCGGACCGGCACGCCGGGCCGGGCTCAAGATGGGCGACATCGTGCTCGCCGTGGGCGGTGACGAAGTCGCCGATCTCGCCGCGCTCTATCGCCGCATCTGGCGCTGCGGCGCGGCGGGGGCGCGGGTGCCGCTCCTGGTCTATCGCGACGGGCGGACGCTGGCGATCGAGGTGAAATCCGCCGATCGCGGCAGCTTCCTGAAGACGCCGAGCCTGCATTAGCGCCGGTCGCGGGTCGCAGCCCTAGCTTCCGGGCTGCCCGCGCCCGGTGCCGGTAAAGCGCGTGTTGGCGGCGGTCGCATCGTTGAGATTGGTGCCGTTGAGATCGGCCGCGCTGAGATCGGCATGGTCCAGATTGGAGTGGGAGAGATCGGCGCCGCCGAGCTTGGCCTGCTGCAAACGCGCATGCTGGAGATTGGCGCCGCCCAACTTGGCGCCCTCGAGATTGGCAGGAAAATCGAATTTGCCGTCGCCCACCTTGTCGAGCGGCGAGAGGTTGGCCCGCACCAGGGAAGCGCCCACCAGATGCGCGCGCACGAGCTTCGCCCCGCGCAGATCGGCGCGGTCGAGATTGGCCTCGCGCAGGTCGGCGAGCGACAGATCGGCCATCGCCAGCGAGGCGCGGGAGAGATCGGCGCGGCGCAGCACGGCCCGCGCCAGGTTCGCAAGCGCCAGATTGGCGGCATGCAGGTTGCGGTCGCTCAAGTCGCAATCGGCCAGGACGGCGCGGCGGCCTTGGCTGCCCTTGCTGTCGAGCCAGAGCGCATGGAGCCGCAGTATCTCGGCCAACTCTTCGAGCGAGATCGTCTTGACCTCGCCACCCTTGAGCTGAAGGCGCCGCGCTTCCTGCAGCAGGTCCGGGTCGACCATCGCGCCGCTGATGTCGACGTCGCGAAGATCGGCGCCGGCGAATTTGGCTTGGGTGAGAACGGCGCCGCGCAGGATCGCGCCGGTGAGCTTCGCGCCCGTGAGATCGGCGCGCTCCAGCACCCCACCGGTGAGATTGGCGCTGCGCAGATCGGCGCCGCAGAGATCGGTGTCGCGCAGATTGGCGTCGGTGAGATCGGCGCGCACCAGCGAGGCGTCGCTGAGCCGCGCGCCGGTGAGATCGGCGTCGTGCGCCTCGATCGAGGAGAGATCGGTGCGCGCGTTGTCGGTCAAGGCATCGTTGTCGGCGGCATTGAAGTGCACCACGACGCCCTTGCGCAGATCGGCCTTGGGCAGTTTCGCGCGGTTGAGCTGTGCCCCGCGCAGGCAACTGCCGCGCAGATCGGCGCCGCTGAGATCGGCGCCATTGAGGTTGGCCACCCGGAGATCGGCGGCGAAGAGATTGGTGTTTACCAGCCGCGCGTTGCTGAGGATGGTGCGATGTAGACGCGCGCCGGTGAGATCGGCGCCCGACAAATCCTGCCCGCTGAGGTCCGCCAGGGAGAGGTCGTAATAGGCCAGGACCGCGCGGCGCCCGTCACGATTATGCCCGAGATAGCGCTGATGGAGCTGCAAGACCTGACGTAGTTCCTGCGCGTTGAGCTGCCGCATCGAATCGTCACCGTCAACGGCCGTATTCCCGTCCATCGCGCCCATTAAGGACACCATCCCTTACCAAACTCCTAAATAAAAAGCCTTGAATTGTAGGGACTTGTGAGCGTTTTCAGGCCGCCCTGCTCAACACCGGCCGCATCTGCGGCAGCGCCGCCGAGCCGGGCGGCAAGCTCGCTGCGCTGGGCCGGCGCGAGCGGCCGGTTGGGCGGCAGCAGGACGCGCCAGGCGGGATCGCCGGTCATCACCGCCATCGACCTCCTTGAGCGCGGCCTGCAGCGGATAGGACTGGAAGATGAGCCGCACCGCAGTCAGCGCCTCGCTGCTGCGCGTCGGCCTCGGGCGAGCGCCAGGCGGCATAGACCGGCCGCGCCAGGGGTGCGGTGACGTTGGTCGAGGCCGAGATGCAGCCGACGCCTCCGGCGCGCAGGTTGGGCAGCAGGAACTGCTCGGTGCCCGAGAACACGCCGAAGCCCGGAAATTCCTTAAGGAACGTTGCCGTCGTCTGCCAGTCGCCCGAGCTGTCCTTGAGCCCGGCGATGACGCCGCCGTAAGCACGCTTCAGCCGCGCCACCAGCCCGACCGGGATCGGCACGGTCGAGAGCCGCGGGGATGTGATAGAGATAGAGCCTGAGACGCGCGTCGCCCACGCGCTGCACCACCTCGGAGAAGAAGGCGAAGAGACCGTCCTCGCTCGGGTTCTTGTAGTAGAAGGGCGGCAGCAGAAGCGCCCCGCCGGCACCCGCCGCCAGCGCCGCCTTGGTCACCGTCACTGCATCGGCAAGTGCGCACGAGCCGCTGCCGAAGATGCACTTGCCCAAGGGCACGCCGCCGCTGGCCGCCGCCTCGATCAGCGCCAGGCGCTGCGCCACCGACAGCGAGTTCGCCTCGCCGGTCGTGCCCAACGGCGCGAGCCCGTCGCAGCCATTGGCCAGGAGCCAGCGGCAATGCGCTGACGAAGGCCGGCAGATCGGGCTCCAGGCTCGCGGTGAAGGGCGTCAGCACGGCG
Source organism: uncultured Alphaproteobacteria bacterium (assembly GCA_963832575.1). Lineage (GTDB taxonomy): Bacteria > Pseudomonadota > Alphaproteobacteria > ATCC43930 > CGMCC-115725 > DATJLY01. Next base: position 500,061 of record CAWHUT010000001.1, on the reverse strand, counting down.
GCATAGACGCCGCGCAGATCGGTCGTGGCCTCGGCTGTCATCTCGCTCTCTCCCGGCATTCGCGAATGTTTATCCTAGCCACGGCCGCCGCCGAAGGAAATGGCCGCTCCCCCCGGCCCCTGCCGTTGGCCTATGATGCCGCGCCATGAAAAGCGAGTGGGTCGACAGCGCGCGCCGAGGACATGGTCGCGCACTACGCCAAGTCCGGCATCGGCCGCGATCTGGCGCTTGCGCGTCTACACCTCGCGCCTCTTGGGCCGCGAGAAGCGGCTGGTCCTGCATGGCGGCGGCAACACCTCGCTCAAGACGCGGCTGCCCGATCTCCTGGGCGAGGAGACGGAGGTGCTATGCGTCAAGGGCAGCGGCTGGGACCTCGCCGCGATCGAGCCCGCGGGACTGCCGGCGGTGCGGCTGGCGCCGCTGCGCACGCTCAGCGACGCGCGAGCGCCTGAGCGACGAGGACATGGTGCGCATGCAGCGCGCCAATCTGCTCGACCCGGCGCACCCAACCCGTCGGTCGAGACGCTGCTGCACGCGTTCCTGCCGCACCGCTATGTCGATCATACCCATGCGACGGCGGTGCTCAGCATCACCGACCAGCCCGACGGCGCCGCGCGGTGCGCCGAGCTTTACGGCGGGCGCATGGCAGTCTTGCCCTACATCATGCCGGGCTTCGACCTCGCCAGGAAGGCGGCCGAGGTCTACGAGGCCGATCCGTCGGTCGACGGGCCTGGTGCTGGTGAAGCACGGCGTCTTCACCTTCGCCGAGGACGCGCGCGAGGCCTACGAGCGCATGATCGAAGCGGCAAGCCGCGCCGAAGAGCGGCTGGCGCGTCGGCGCAATGCCGTGTTCGTGCGCGCGCGATCTGCCACCGCGCATCGCGCGGTTGAGCGATGTCGCGCCGATCCTGCGCGGCGCGTGCAGCGCCAAGGATGCCGCCCGCGAGGGCGCCTGGCTGCGCCTGGTAATGGAGCATCGTGGCGGCACCCCCGTGCTCGACTATGTCGACGGCGCCGAGCTCGCGCGCTATGCCAATGAGCCGGCGTGGTCACGCCTGACCACACCATCCGCACCAAGAACTATCCCCTCGATCGTGCCGCCGCCCGCCGCCGGCGCGCTCGACGATTTCGCCCGCGCGGTGCGCGACGCGGCCGCGCGGTTCATCGCCGACTATCACGCCTATTTCGCGCGCAACAATGCCGGCCGCGTGCCGCCAAAGCGCATGCTCGACCCGCTGCCGCGGGTGATCCTGGTGCCGGGGCTGGGGCTCTTCGGCCTGGGGCGGACCAAGAAGGACGCGGCCGTCGCCGCCGACATCGCCGAGAACGCGATCGAGACCATCGCCGGCGCCGAGGCGATCGGCCGCTTCGAATCGCTCGACCCGGCCGAGCTGTTCGAGATGGAATACTGGTCGCTCGAGCAGGCCAAGCTCGACAGCGCGAAGCCGCCGCCGCTGCAGGGCCAGGTCGCCGTCATCACCGGCGGCGCCGGCGCGATCGGCGCGGCGACGGCGCGGCTGTTCAAGACCGAGGGCGCCGAGGTGGCGCTCCTCGACAGCGACGGCGACAAGGCCACCGCCGTGGCGCGGACGCTCGGCGGCGCGACCATTGCCGTTGCCTGCGATCTCACCGACGAGGCCTCGACGGCCGCCGCCTTCGACCGCGTCACCGCGACCTTCGGCGGTATCGATCTTCTGGTGTCGAACGCCGGCGCGGCGTGGCAGGGGCGCATCGGCGAGGTTGCGGACGAGATCCTGCGGCGCAGCTTCGAGATCAACTTCTTCGCTCACCAGCGCGCGGCGCGACACGCTGTGCGGGTGATGCTGGCGCAGGGGACCGGCGGCGCGCTTCTCTTCAATGTCTCGAAACAGGCGGTCAATCCCGGCCCGGCCTTCGGCCCCTATGGGCTGCCCAAGGCGGCGACGCTGTTCCTGGCGCGCCAATATGCGCTCGACTACGGCGCCGACGGCATTCGCGCCAACGCCGTCAATGCCGACCGCGTCCGAAGCGGCCTGCTCGATGACGCCATGATCGCCGCACGGGCCCAGGCGCGCGGCGTGTCGGCGGCGGACTACATGCACGGCAACCTCTTGGGGCGCGAGGTCGAGGCCGAGGATGTGGCGCAGGCCTTTCTCCATCACGCGCTCGCTCTCAAGACCACCGGCGACGTGACCACGGTCGACGGCGGCAACATCGCCGCGGCGCTGCGCTGAGCCTCGGTGACCGGTTTGAAGTCGCGTCTGATCTTCGCCGCCGGCGCGCTGGCCGGCCTGGCCGTGGCGATCTTTCTCATCGGCTGGTACGGGTTCGGCGCCGTTGCGGAAGCGGTGCTCCGGCTGGGCTGGCGCGGGCTGCTCGCGATCGCCGCGTTCCATCTCGTGCTGATGCTGATCTGCGGCATCGCCTGGCGGGCGGTGCTGCCGCCGGCACGCCGCGCCGGCATCATCGTCGTCACGGCCGCGCGCATCCTGCGCGACGCCGGCTCCGAGCTGTTGCCGATCTCGCCGGCCGGCGGCGCAGTCATGGGCGCACGCGCGCTGATGCTGGCGCACGTGTCGAGCGGACAGGCGTTCGGTTCCACCGTCGTCGACATGACGCTGGAGCTCTTCGCCCAGCTTGCCTTCACCGCGCTTGGCATAGCGCTCCTGTGGCACGGCGGCTGGGCGCCGCAACTGGCGCGGCCGGCGCTGTGGGGACTGGCGATCGCAGCACTCGCCGCCTGCGGCTTCGTGGTCGCGCAGCGCGCCGGGATGTTCCTGCTGCTGGAGCGCTTTACCCGGCGCTTCATGATCGGCCACCAATCCGCCGCGATGCCGCGCGGCGAGGGCGTGCACGAGGCAATCCATGAAGTCCTATCGCGCGCATGCCGGCGTCGTCGGCGGGCTCGCCTGGCACGGCGTCGCCTGGCTCGCGACGGCGCTGGAATCCTGGATCGCCTTGCAGCTTCTCGGCACCGGGCTGCCGATCGCGGCGGTACTGGCGCTCGAAAGCCTGATCTATGCGATCCGAAGCGCGGCGTTCTTCGTGCCGAGCGGGTATGGCGTGCAGGAAGGCGGCTACGTCATCCTGGGCGCGATGTTCGGGCTCGGACCCGAGGCGGCACTGGCGCTATCGCTCGCCAAGCGCGCCCGCGAGCTGACCATCGGCATTCCCGCGCTCGTCCTGTGGCAGGTGGTCGAGGCGCGCAAGTGGCGCGGCGCCGACGCGCACAAGGCGTGAGCGCCGGCCCCCTCTTTACGCCTTAAGCCGCAGCATGCGGTGCGCGTTCTCGTGATAGATCTTGTCGCGCACCGCCTCGGGCAGGTCGAGGCTGTCGATCGCCTTGATGATCTCGCGGATGAAGAGCGGGCCGCCCTAGCGGATCGAACGGGCAGTCGGTGCCGAACAGCACGTGATCGCGCCGAAGAAATCGAGGCCGCAGCGGATGCCCGGCGCCCAGCCGTTGATCGCGGTGTCGCCGAAGAACATCTTGAAATAGTCGACCGGGCTGCGCCCCTTGGCCTTCATGTCGGCGACGAGCTTGGGATAATGCGGCTCGGCCGCCTCGCGCGTGCCGAGCTGTTCGAGGCCCAGCCGGATGCGCGCCTCGAGGAACGGCGCCATCGCGCCCAGATGATGGGTGATGATCTTGAGATTGGGCCAGCGGTCGAAGAAGCCCGAGAACACCATCCGCGCCATCGCGGCACTGGTCTCGTAGGGCCAGCCGAACACCCACCAGATGTCGTATTTGGACGTCTTCTCGGTGGGATAATCGGCATGGCCCGCGGGCCGCGTCGGATGCATCCAGATCGGCAGGTCGTAGGAATGCATCTGCTCGAAGATCGGCGTGAATTCCGGATCGTCGAGCGGGCGGCCGTTGACGTTGGTGAAGATCTGGATGCCGCGGGCGCCCAAGGTTCTCGATCGCGCGCTTCATCTCCTCGAGCGTCGCCTTGACGTTGTTCATCGGCACCGAGGCGACGAAGCCGGGGAACCGCTTGGGGTGCTTGGCGACGATCTCGGCCATGCCGTCATTGGCGATGCGCGCCAGCTCGGGCGAGCGCTCGGCCGGGGCGACGAACTCGATCGCCGGCATCGACAGGGTGAGGATCTGCTGATAGTCGCCGAATTCCTCCATCAGCCTGAGCCGCGCATCGAGGTCGTAGAGCACGGGGATGTCGGTCCAGCGCCGCACCGTCGCCTTGTTGGGAATGACCTCGACCATCTTGTCGAAATAGGCTTTCGGGAAGATGTGCGGGAAGATGTCGATTTTGCGCATGGCGGAATCCTCGCGTGGCGGGCCGGTGCGGGCCTCTTGGGGTCGCGGCAAATTCCCACGTCGGACGCTGAACTGTCAAACGCCATCGCCCGGCACTAGAATTGCCATGACAAGCCCGCATGCTTTTCGAGGGGGAGGAACCTTGCGATGGCGACTGCATCACTGACGCGCCGCACGCTGCTGGCCGCCGCTGCTTCACTGACGGCGGCGCCGGCCTTGGCCGAGGAATGCCGGCTTGGGCCGCCGCCGCACGAGCAAGGCCCGATCGTGTTCATGAATTACGATCAGGTCCAGCTCGACGCGGCCTATGACCAGTCGTTCTACGAGCCGTTGCTGGGCCAGGTCGCCAAGCGGCTCGGCTCCAACAGTGACGCCGTGCGCGCCCGCATCGGACCGCCGGAGCGGAAATCCTACGGCCCCTCCGAGATCGAGCAGCTCGACATCTATCGCACCAAGCGCGCCCATGCGCCGATCTTCGTCTTCATTCATGGCGGCGCGTGGCTCGTCGGCTCGGCCAAGGACAGCGGCTATCCCGCCGAGATGTTCGTCAACGCCGGCGCGAATTATGTGGCACTCGACTTCACCACGGCGAAGGCCGCGGGCGGCGACATCGGCGTGATGGCACAGCAAGTGCGTACCGCGATCGCCTGGGTCTATCGCAACGCCGCGAGCTTCGGCGGCGACCCGCACCGCCTCTATATCGGCGGCCATTCCTCGGGCGGACATCTGTGCGGCGTGGCGCTCGTCACCGATTGGCATGCGCAGTTCGGCCTGCCCGCCGACATCGTCAAGGGCGGCCTGTGCATGAGCGGCATGTACGAGATGAAGCCGGTGCGGCTTTCCAAACGCAGCAGCTACGTGGCCTTCACCGACGCGATGGAAGACGCGATGAGTTCTGAGCGCCATCTCGACAAGCTGCATGCCCCCATCATCGTCACCTACGGCACCTTCGAGACGCCGGAGTTCCAGCGCCAGAACCGCGACTTCGCCGCCGCGGTCAAGGCCAAGGGCAAGCCGGTGGAGATCATCGAGGCGCCCAACTACGCCCACATGGAGATGGCGGAATCGCTGGGCAACCCGTACGGCCCCAACGGGCGCGCGGCGCTCGCGCTGATGAAGCTGGGGCGGGGCTGATTGGCCGACGCGCGCGCGGATTCCGACGCGCAGGCAGCGCTCGAGCGTCTCTTCGCCGAGGTGCGCGCCTGCACCGTGTGCGCGGCGCATCTGCCGCTGGGGCCGTTGCCGGTAGTGCGCGGGCATGCGTCGGCGCGGCTTCTCATCCTGAGCCAGGCACCGGGCACGCGCGTGCATGCGACCGGGCTTTCCTTCAACGACCGCAGCGGCGACCGCCTGCGCCAGTGGATGGAGGTCGACCGCGACACCTTCTATGACGAGCGCCGCATCGCCATCATGCCGATGGGCCTGTGCTATCCGGGCCGCTATGCCAAGGGCGGCGATCTGCCGCCGCGGCCGGAATGCGCGCCCTTGTGGCATAAGCGGCTGCTGGCCGCCATGCCGCAGATCGAGCTCACGCTGCTCGTCGGGTCCTACGCGATCGACTATTACCTGGCGCCGCGCGCGAGCATGACCGCGACGGTGGCGGCATGGCGGCAATACCTGCCGCGCTTCCTGCCGCTGCCGCATCCGAGCTGGCGCACCATGATGTGGGAGCAGCGCAACCCGTGGTTCGCCGCCGAGCTGCTGCCGGAGCTGCGACAGCGTCTCAGCGCGCTGCTTTCGCCGACGCAGACGACAAGAGAGCGCCCCCCGGCGCGCTCACCCAGTCGAAGCTCTTCGCTTGGGCGTTCCATCGCGTGATCACCGCGTCGTCGACGCCAAGCCCGCGCTGCGGCACCGCCGGATAATTGTAGATGCCGCTGATCCCCGGATAATTGGCAAGACCGGCGATGTAGCTGCGCAGCCGCGCGGCCGTGGCATTCGGGCCGAGCTTGCGCAGGGCATCGATGACGATCATCGTCGGGTCCCAGCCGTTGGTCGACTGGTTGTCGATGATGACGTGCGCCGCCGTCAGCGCGGCATAGGCCGCGTGCTGCGCCTTCTCGACGCGCGGATCGAGCTTGAAGAGCCCGTCATGCGGCGGGAAGAACGGCGCCGGGATGTAGAGATCCTTGGGCATGAAGCCCGCATACTGCGTGAGCTGCGCCACCGACATGTTGCCGTCGGTGGTCGCCACGGGAATGTCGAGCCCGGCCTGCACGATCCCCTTGAGGATGGTCGCGAGCGCCGTGCCGGTGGTCCAGGCAACGAGCGCCTGCGGCTTGGCGCCGCGGATCGTTTCGATCTGCGCGGCGACGCTGACATCGCCCGGATTGAAATGCGCGCGCTCGACCATCGTCACGGATTTGTTCTCGGGCAGAGCCAAGGCGTGATTGATGCCGTTCTCGGCGTCCTGGCCGGTGGCATCGGTACTGACGATGAGCGCGAGCCGAGTCCAGCCCTTGAGCCGGAAATACCGCACCAGCGCCTGGCCGAGATCGATGGTGGAGACCGAGGCCGAGAACTCGAAGCTCCCCGCCGGCGGGTGAACGCCGGGCGAGAAGCAGTACATCACCGGGCCGCTCGCCACGAGCGGCGCCATCGCGTTGCACATGGTGGTGATGGTCGAGCCGAGCACGACCGCCGGATGCGACGCCGTTGCGTCGGTGAGAAGCTGAACCGCCACTTGCGGGCTCGACTGGTCGTCGTGGAACACGATTTTGACGGGCCGGCCGGCGATGCCGCCATTCTTATTGACGAGGCCCTCGAGCACCTCGATGCCCTGCTTCTCGCCGCCGCCGACGAAGGCGGCCCAGCCGGTGAGCGGCAGGATGGAGTTGATGACGAAATCATCGGCCGCGGCGGGCAGCGCGCCGGCCACAAGCGCCAGGATTAAACCTGCGATCACCTTCATGTCGTTGTCCTCCCTGTCTATTTTTGTTGTCGGTCAGTCCTGTTCTTCGATGCGCTCCATATCCTCGTCGCTGAAGCCGAAATGGTGGCCGATCTCGTGGATCAGCACGTGGCGCACGATGACATGGAGCGGCGCGCCGGTCTCGCACCAGAAATCGAGGAGCGGCTGGCGATAGAGAAAGATCATGTCGATCTGCGCCGTGGGCTGGCTCGGCGATTTGTGCGGCAGCGCCACGCCGCGATAGAGGCCGAGAATGTCGAAGGGGCTTTCCAGTCCCATCTCTTCCTCGGTCTCCTCATCGGGAAATTCGTCGACGCGGATGACGACGGGACCGAGATGGCGCTTCAGTTCCGCCGGAATGGTGCCGAGCGCCTCGTGCGCGAGCACCTCGATATCGGCGAGCGAGGGTGGCAGCAGCGGCGCGCTCATGGCTTGAACTCCGGCGCGGCATCGGCCACTTGTGGCACGGGAACACCTGGCGCAGGAGAACAAGCATGGTCGAGAGGCTCGCGGGCGCGGTGCGCAACGAGGCGGTACGGGAGCTCCGTGGCTGGGCCGAGGTCGAAGACCGCGACGCCATCCGCAAGGTCTACCATTTCGGCACGTTCGTGGAGGCGTGGGGATTCATGAGCCAAGTTGCCCTCCTCGCCGAGAGGATGGACCACCATCCCGAATGGTTCAACGTCTACAACCGGGTCGAGATCATCCTCTCCACCCACGATGTCGAGGGCCTGAGCGAGCGCGACATCAAGCTCGCCCACGCCATCGACGAGATCGCCCCCCAGCGCGACAAGCGCCCGTCGCGGTAATCGGCGGCGTCAGCGGTAAAGCTCGGGATACTTGGCGCGCACCTGCGCCGCCAGCTCCTTGGAACTCGTCGCCACTTTGGGGAAGGTGTCGAGCCGCTCGTAGGGGCGGCAGGCATCGACCACCATGCGCGAATTGGTGAGCTTCATCTGGTCGGTGACCAGCGTATCCAGGCGCGACGACCAGCAATTGTCGAGGATCGTGGTGCGCGTCTTGGGATCGCACCGCGTGCCCATCGCCCAGATCACGTCATGGATGTCGGTCGGGTCGATGTCGTCGTCGACGACCACGATCCAGCGGCTGATATAGCCGACCGAGGCGACCTGCGACGCCACCAGCCCGACCTGTGCGAGTGGCCGAAATAGCGCTGCTTCACCGAGACCGACGCAGAAGGTGCGCCCCGCGCCGGCCTGGTGCAGCCACGCGCCCTTGACGTCGGGAATGCCGGCGCCCTCGAGCGCATCGAGCAGCGCGCCGAGCGCAGGAAGCAGCGCTCGAACAGATGCGAATGCGGCGGCTTCTGGCTTGCGGCGCAGGTGAGGATGGGATCGTTGCGATGGTACGAGGCGCTTGATGGTGACGACCGGTTCTCTGCCGCGCGCTCGCCGGCGTAATAGCCGTGCCACTCGCCGAACGGCCCTTCGAGCGTCGTCTCGGTCGGGGAGATCTCGCCCTCGAGCACGATCTCGGCGCGCGGCGAAACGGCAGCCCCGTGACTTCGCCGTGCACCAGCTCCATTGGCCGGTCCATGACGCCGCCGGCCCATTCGTATTCCGGCACGGCATCGGGCATGGTGTAGGCGGCGGCGAGATAGGTCACGGGATCGACGCCGACGACGATCGCCACCGGGCAGGGCTTGCCGGCCTTGCGATACTTGTCGAGATGGATGCGGCCCTGCTTGCCGTTGGAGATGTAGATGGCGCAGGTATTGGGCCCCGTCGCCATCACGCGATAGGTGCCGACATTGACGCGGCCCGTGTCGGGATCGCGCGTGACGACGCCGCAGGCGGTGCCGATATAGCGTCCGCCATCGTCCTCGTGATGGATCGGCACGGGCAGCGTGAAGATGTCGACCTCGTTGTCGCGCACGATGTTCTCGAAGACGGGGCCGTCGGTCACGGTGGTGGTCGGAACCTGCTTGAAGCCCTTGCGCACGTGCTTGCGGAAATGATGCAGCATGCCGAGCCGGTCGGCGGAGATCGCCGGGTCCATGCCGAGCACCAGCGCCAGGCGCAGGGGCGAGCCGAACATGCCATAGGCGCAGCGCCTTCCCTTGGGATAGTCGGGAATGTCGTCGAACAGCAGCATCGGCGACTTCTCGACCTTCTGGCGATAGAGCACCTCGGTCACCGCGCCGAGTTCCTTGTTCCAATGCGCGCCCGCGACATGCGCAAGCTCGCCGTGGCTGTCGACGGCGGCGATGAACGCGCGCAGGTCGTTTTGCACGGTCGGTCCGCTCGAATTGCTCACCACACTCACTCTCCGTTGCTTGAAGTCGGGCCTAGCGCGGCGCCATGCGCAACGCGCCGTCGAGGCGGATGGTCTCGCCGTTGATCATGGGGTTGGCGATGATGGCCATGACGAGGCGCGCATATTCCTCCGGCCGGCCGAGCCGCGCCGGAAAGGGCACGCTGGCGCCGAGACTTTCCTGCGCCTCCTCGGGCAGCCCTGCCATCATCGGCGTCTGGAACAGGCCCGGCGCGATCGCATTGACGCGGATGCCGGCGCGGGCGAACTCGCGCGCCGCCGGCAGGGTGAGCGCGACGATCCCGCCCTTGGACGCCGAATAGGCCGCCTGCCCGATCTGCCCCTCATAGGCCGCGACCGAGGCAGTCGAGACGATGACGCCGCGCTCGCCCTCGTCGAGTGCGCCGAGCGGCATCATGTCGGCCGCCGCCAGCCGCATCAGGTTGAAGCTGCCGATGAGATTGATGTCGATGACGCGCTTGAAATCGGCGAGGTTCATCGGCCCGTCGCGCCCGACGATGCGCCCTGCCACGCCGATGCCGGCGCAGTTGACGAGGATGCGCGCCGGCCCGTGCGCCGCGCGCGCGGCCGCCACCGCCGCCGCGCCGCTTTCCGCCTGCGCCACGTCGCATGGCACGGCAACGCCGCCTACCTCCGCCGCGACCGCCTTGGCCGCCGCCTCGTTGAGATCGAGCACCGCGACCTTGGCGCCCGCTGCCGCCAAGGCCCGCACCGTCGCCGCCCCCAGCCCCGAAGCGCCGCCGGTGACGAGCGCCGCATGACCCGCAACCTGCATCGCCGTTCCTCCCTGCCTCAATCGGGGCCGCCGTCTCGCGCGATCGGCACCCTATATCACAAATGGGCCGCCGGCACCCCTGCGGGCCCCGTGGCGCGCGCCGGCCCATCCGTGCTATGTCCGGTTGAGGAGGTTTCGGGCGATGGCGAACAAGGTCTATCCGGACGCGACCGCGGCCTTGGCCGGTCTGTTGCATGACGGCATGGTGATCATGGCCGGCGGGTTCGGCCTCTGCGGCATTCCCGAGATGCTGATCAGCGCCATCCGCGATGCCGGCACCCGCAATCTCACCGTCGTCTCCAACAATGCCGGCATCGACGGCGCGGGGCTCGGCATCCTGCTCGAACTCGAAGCAGATCAAGAAGATGATCTCGTCCTATGTCGGCGAGAACAAGCTTTTCGCCCAGCAATATCTCGCCGGCGAGCTCGAGCTCGAGTTCAACCCGCAGGGCACGCTCGCCGAGCGCATCCGCGCCGGCGGCGCCGGCATTCCCGCCTTCTACACCAAGACCGGCGTCGGCACCCTGATCGGCGAGGGCAAGGACGTGCGCGAGTTCGATGGCGAGCGCTATCTCATGGAGCGCGGTCATCGTCGCCGACCTCGCCATCATCCACGCCTGGACCGGCGACACCGAGGGCAATCTCGTCTATCGCAAGACGGCACGGAACTTCAATCCGGTGATGGCGACGGCGGGCCGCGTCACGGTGGCGGAGGTCGAGCATCTGGTCGAGCCCGGCGCGCATCGATCCCGACCACATCCACACCGCCGGCGTCTTCGTGCAGCGCATCGTGCCGCTCAAGGACCCGGTGAAGCGCATCGAGCAGCGCACCACCCGCAAGCGCCCCTAGAAGGAGGACGCCCATGGCCTGGACCCGCGAGGAGATGGCGGCGCGCGCGGCCAAGGAGCTGCGCGACGGCTTCTACGTCAATCTCGGCATCGGCATCCCGACGCTGGTCTCGAACTTCATCCCGCCCGGCATGAGCGTGCAGCTTCAGAGCGAGAACGGCATGCTCGGCATGGGTCCCTTCCCCTACGAGGGCGACGAGGACCCCGACCTCATCAATGCCGGCAAGCAAACCGTGACGGAGCTGCCGACCACCAGCTATTTCTCGAGCGCCGACAGCTTCGGCATGATCCGCGGCGGCCATATCGACCTCGCCATCCTCGGCGCGATGCAGGTGGCCGAGAACGGCGACCTCGCCAACTGGATGATCCCGGGCAAGCTGGTCAAAGGCATGGGCGGCGCCATGGACCTCGTCGCCGGCGTGAAGAAGGTCGTGGTGGTGATGGAGCATACCGCCAAGAATGAACGCAAACTGCTGCGGCGCTGCACGCTGCCGCTGACCGGCGCCGGCGTCGTCGACATGGTGATCACCGACCTCGCGGTGTTCGCCATCGACAAGAAGGGCGGCGGCATGAGCCTGATGGAAATGGCACCGGGCGTCACCGCCGAGGAACTTCGCGCCAAGACCGAGGCCGATTTCAAATCCGCCTGAGCGCGGGCCTCATTTCCCCTTGAGGGCGTCGAGCGCGGCGGTCACCGTCTTGCGCTCGGGCGCGGCGGCGGGAAGGGTGGCCAAAAGGCGCTGCCAATAGCGCGTGGCGTCGTCGGGCTGGTGCGCCTGCGCCGCGGCAAGGCCCAGATACCACAGCGCCTCCGGCTCGTCGGGCGACAGCGTCTCCATGCGATGCAAGAGCGCGATGACGCGCGGCGAGAGCGGCGCCTCGAGCGCCTGGCCCGCCACCAGCACGTCCACTTCCTGGCGCGGGATGTCGACGTTCTTGGGGTCGAGCGTCGCGGCGTGGTCATAGGCGTCCGCCGCTTTGTCGCGCTCGCCCATCACGCCATAGGCGCGCGCCAGGCGGAGCCAGCCGGTAAGATCGTCAGGCGTGGATTGGAGCTGTACGGCAAGTCGCTCCACCATCGCCTTGACCATCGCCGCGCGTTGCTCGGGCGGCAGCTTCGCCGCGGCGGCGACCTGGGCCGCATCGGGGCCGGGCACGGCTGCCGAAGGAGCTGGCGCGGCCGGAGGTGCCAGCTTCGGTGCGGCGATGCCGGCCGACTGCGCCGCCTCGGCGATACGGCGCTCGAGCGTGGCGCGGATCGGCGCATCGGCCGGGGCTTCGGCGGCGAGCTTCTGCCACGCGGCGATGGCGGCGTCGGTCTTGCCCGCCTGCGCATCGGCCAGCGCCAGATAATAGCGCGCGACCGCGTTCGCGGGATCCTTGGCCAGCAGAGTGGTGAAGACCGCGTGCGCCGCCGGCGTGACGATGCCGTCGGCGCCTATCGCCAGCACTTCGCCATAGGCGGCGGCAACGTCGGTGCGGTCGGGCGCCAGCGTGACCGCGTGGCGATAGGCGTCGGCGCTCTTCTGCCAGTCCTGCTGCTCGGCCTCGGTGCGGCCGAGGAGGAGCCAGCCCTCGACATCGTCGGGCGCAGCGGCGACCCGGCGTTCCAGATCGGCCGCAGTCTTGGCGAGATCGGCCGGCGCCTCGGCCGGCTCGCTGCGCGAGGCAAAGGGCAGATCGGGCACGCCCGGCGCGCCCAGCGTGAGATAGAGCGCGCCCGCCCCGCCCGCCACTGCCAGCGCCAGCACGCCCGCGACGATCGGCAGCGACCGGACACCCATGGACGATGCCGGCGCCGCGGTGCGGTCGGTAGCGAGGAGGCGCCGCTCGATCTCCAGCCGCGCGGTCTTCGCCTCGGCCGGACCGATGAGGCCACGGACGCGGTCGCGCTCGAGCTCCTTGAGCTGATCGCGATAGACGGCGCGGTCGAACTCGGCACGCGCGGGGGCTGCGTGCGCATCCCTCAGCAGCGGACCGATGACGACGACAAGCACCGCCGCCGTGACGAGCGCAAGCGCCAGCGGCAGCAGCATCAGCCCTCGCTTCGTGCCGCGTTGGAGACGCCGGGCGGCGGATCGCCGTCGCCGAGCAGCTCGTCGAGGCGCTGCCGCTCCGTCTCGCTCAGGGGCGCCGGCGCGTCCGCGCGCTGCGGCCCGCGCCGGATGAGATAGACGAGCGTGCCCGCGCCGGCGAGCAGCAGCACCGCCGCCGGGCCGAACCACAGGGCATAGGTGGCGGGCTCGACCGGCGGCTTCAGCAGCACGAAATCGCCATAGCGGGCGACGATGTACTGGATCGCCTGAGCGTCGGTGTCGCCCTTGGCGATGCGCTGGCGCAACAGCACGCGCAGGTCGTGCGCCAGATCGGCGTTGGAATCATCGATCGATTCGTTCTGGCACACGACGCAGCGCAGTTCCTGGCTGATCGCCCGCGCCCGCGCCTCGAGCTTGGGGTCGGCAAGCCGCTCGCCCGGGTTGACCGCATGCGCCGCGACGGACGACGCCAGCACGAATAGGAGCGCGACAATCGCTGCCCTCACGAGCGGCCGAGCTCCTTGATGAGCGGCATGAGCTCGTTCTTCACGTCTTCCTCGGTGAGCGGGCCGACATGGCGCAGGCGGATGCGCCCGGCCTTGTCGATGACGAAGGTCTCGGGCACGCCATAGACGCCGAAATCGATGCCGACGCGGCCGGCCTCATCGAGCCCGACGCGGCCATAGGGATCGCCGAGCTCGGCGAGGAAGCGCGCGGTATCGGCCGGCTTGTCCTTGTAGGCGATGCCGAAGAGCGGCGCCTTGGTTTCGGCGGCGAGGCCCATCAGCAGCGGATGCTCGAGCCGGCATGGCACGCACCAGGAGGCGAAGAAATTGACGAGCGTGACGTGGGCGCCGAGCGCGGCGCGGTCGAGCCCCGGCGTGCCGGCAAGGCCGGCTAGCGAAAAGACGGGCGCGGGCTTGTCGATGAGGGCCGAGGGCAGCTCGTGCGGATCGCGGCCGCTGCGCAGCGCCAGGGTGAAATAGCCAGCGAGCACCAGGAAGAGGACGATCGGCACCAGGAAGAGCGCGCGCCGCATCGCCTATTCGCCCGCCGCCGCCGGCACCGCCGCCGTCCGCGCGCGCGCCCGCATCGCCGCGCCGACGCGCCAGCGCCGGTCGCTGAGGCTGATGAGCCCGCCCAGCGCCATCATCACCGCGCCGATCCAGATCCACGGCACCAGCGGCTTCCAATAGGCGCGCACCGTCCACGCGCCCTTGCCGTCGGGATCGCCGAGCGCGAGGTAGAAATCCGAAAGGAAGTTGGTGTGGATGGCCGTTTTGGCCGTGGGCACCTGCTGCAACGGGAAGAAGCGCTTTTCCGGGTGCAGCACGGCGATGGTGTCATCGCCGCGGTGCAGGATGAAGGTGCCGCGGTCGGCGGTGAAGTTCGGCCCCTGCTCCGACTGAACGCCGGCGAAGTCCAGCACGAAGCCGGCAATGGCGATGTGGTCGCCGGGGCGCATCATCTCGATCCGCTCTTTTTGGAACGCCGAGGCCGCAAAGCCGGTGACGGCGACGGCCAGCCCCAGATGCGCGATCGTCATGCCATAGGAGGCGCGCGGCTGATTGCGCGCGCGGCGCCAGCTTTCAGCCGGCCCCGCGCGGAAAAGCCGCAACCGCTCGCCCCATTCCACCAGTGCGCCCACCGCGACCCACGCCGCCAGCGCGAATCCCAGCACCGCCAGCACCGGCCCGCCATGCACGGCATAAAGCCCGCCGACGACCACCACCAGCACCGCCGCGAAGGCGAGCCACAACCGCTGCAGCGCGCCGAGAAGGTCGCCGCGCTTCCACGCCAAGCAGCGGCCCCACGGCGACGGCAATGAGCAGCGGCACCATCAGCGGCGCGAAAGTGCGGTCGAAGAACGGATATCCGACCGAGACCTTGGGCCCGCCCACCGCGTCGAGAAACAGCGGATAGAGCGTGCCGAGAAACACCGTCACCGCGGCGCAGGACAAGTAGCAGGTTGTTGAGCACCAGCGCGCCTTCGCGCGAGATGGGCGCGAAGAGGCCGCCGCCGCGCAAGGCGGGCGCGCGCACGGCATAGAGCCCGAGCGAGCCCCCCACCGCCACCAGCAGCAGCATGAGGATGAAGGTGCCGCGCCGGGGATCGACCGCGAAGGCGTGCACCGAGGTCAGCACGCCCGAGCGCACCAGGAACGTCCCCACCAGCGACAACGAGAAGGTGATGATGGCGAGCAGGACGGTCCAGCTTTTGAGCGTGTCGCGCTTTTCCACGACGATCGCCGAATGCACCAGCGCCGTGCCGGCGAGCCACGGCATCAGCGAGGCATTCTCCACCGGGTCCCAGAACCACCACCCGCCCCAGCCCAGCGTGTAGTAGGCCCACCAGCTTCCCATCGCGATGCCGATGGTGAGCGCACACCACGCGGCCAGCGTCCACGGCCGCACCCAGCGCGCCCAGGCCGCATCGACACGGCCCTCGATGAGCGCCGCCACCGCAAACGAGAACGCGACCGAGAACCCGACATAGCCGAGATAAAGGAACGGCGGATGAAACGCGAGGCCGGGATCCTGCAGCACCGGATTGAGGCCCTGCCCGTTGGCCGGCGCCGGGATCTGGCGCAGGAACGGGTTCGAGGTGAAGAGGATGAACAGCATGAACCCGGTGGCGATCATGCCCTGCACGGCCAGCACCCGCGCGCGCAGTTCCGGCGGCAGGTTGTCGCCGAACCACGCCACCGCCGCGCCGAAGAGGGTGAGGATGAAGATCCACAGCATCATCGAGCCTTCGTGGTTTCCCCACACGCCCGTGATCTTGTAGAGGAGCGGCTTGTCGGTGTGGCTGTTCTCGACGACGTTGAGGACCGAGAAATCCGAGGTGACGTAGGCGTTGATGAGCGTGGCGAAGGCCAGCGCCACCAGCACGAAGCTCGCCATCGCCGCGCCGCGCCCGACCTCCATCATCCCCAGTGCCGCCGCGCCGCGCCGATGAGCGGCACGACCGCCTGGGCGATCGAGACAAACAGCGCCAGCACCAGCGCGAAATGGCCGAGCTCGATGATCATGGCTTTACCGTCGCGGGACTGTTGCGCCTCTTGCCAGTGGCCGGATTTCTTGAGCGCATCGACCACCTCGGGCGGCATGTAGTTCTCGTCGTGCTTGGCCAGCACGCTTGCCGCGCGGAAGGTGCCGTCGCGCTGCCAGCGCGCCTTCGATCACCACGCCCTGGCCCTTCGCGGAAGAGATCGGGCAGCGCGCCGCCATAATCGACCTCGACGTCCGCGCTTGCCGTCGGTGACGCGGAACGCGATGGTGCTTGCCGTCGCGGATGCGCGACGCTGCCCTGTCTCGACGAGGCCGCCGATGCGCACGCGGCGGCCCGTCCGGCACGTTCTTGGCGCGCTAGCTCCGCTCGGGCTGTAGAAGAAAACGAGATCGTCGCTGAAGGCGCGAGAGACCAGCGCGCTCACCACGCCGAGCGTCGCCGAGCCCGCCCAGCACCAGATAGAGCCGGCGCCGCTTGCGCGTCATCGCGGCGCCCGTTCGCGCTCGAGCGCCGCGAGCTCGCGGCTGGCGCCGGCGATAGGAGGCCACGGCGTCGTCGACGAGCATAGCCCAGCACCAGCGCGGCGACGCCATAGGCCGGCCACACGAAGCGCGCATAGCCGCCCATGGCGAGGAAATGGCGCAGCGCTCCGTTCATCGCGGCACGGTCCCAGGCCGCGCGCGGCGCGGCGGCGCGAACGGCGCGCTGTCTCGCTCTTCGCTCGCGATGATGGCGCAGCGCGCGCACCTTGGCGGCCATCAGCGCGGTGCGCATCCGCACCAGCAGCAGCGCGCGAAAACAGCATGAAGCCCAGCGCCATGACCAGCAGCGGCCACAGCATCGAGGCGCGATGGTCGGGCCGCCGAGGCGGAAGACGCTCGCCGGCTGGTGCAGCGTGTTCCACCAATCGACCGAGAACTTGATGATCGGCAGATTGACGATGCCGACGAGCGCCAACACCGCGCCGGCGCGGCTGCCGCGCGTCGGATCGTCGAAGGCGTTCACCAGCGCGATATAGCCGAGATAGAGGAAGAACAGCACCAGGACCGAGGTGAGCCGCGCGTCCCACACCCACCACGTGCCCCACATCGGCTCGCCCCAGAGCGAGCCGGAGACGAGGCAGACCAGCGTGAAGCCCGCGCCCAGCGGCGCCGCCGCGCGCGCGGCAATATCGGCCAGCGGATGGCGCCAGATCAGCCCGACCGCGCTCGAAAGCGCCATCACCGCATAGACGAAGCTCGCCATCCAGGCGGCGGGCACATGGACATACATGATGCGCACGGCATCGCCCTGCTGATAGTCGGCCGGCGCGACGAAAAGCGCGAGCCACAAGCCCGACCGCGATGAAAAGCGCGCAGCGAGCGTCGCACACCACGGCAGCAGCGATGCCGAGAGCCGCATGAAACGCGCGGGATTGGCGAAACGATGCATCACGCATGCTTTTCTAGCGCAAATCGCGCCACTATTCGAGCGCCTGGCGCAACCGGCCGCGGCGGCGGCAAAAGGCGCAAGCGGCAACGCCAGCACCAAAAGCGCCGCCCAGCAGCAACAGATGCGGGCGCGGCGAAGCCCCGCAGCCGCCGCCTCGCACGCCGCGACGCCGAAGATCAGCACCGGGATGTAGAGCGGCAGCACCAGCAGCGACAACAGCACGCCGCCGCGGCGCGCGCCCAGCGTGAGCGCCGCCCCGATCGCGCCGATGAGGCTGAGCGTCGGCGTGCCCAGCGCCATGCCCGCGACGAGCGCCGGATAGGCATGCACCTCCAGGTGCAGCAGAAGCGCCAGCAACGGCGCCAGCACGGTGAGCGGCAGCCCCGTCACCAGCCAATGGGCGAGGCATTTCGCCACCACCTGCGCCTCGAGCGGCAGCTGGCATCAGCGCCAGCGCCTCAAGGCTGCCGTCCTCGTAATCGGCGAGAAAGAGCCGCTCGAGCGACAGAGAGCGCGGCCAACAGCGCCGTCACCCAGACGACGCCGGCGGCGATGCGCTGCAACAACTCGGGCTCGGGCCCGACGCCGAAGGGAAACAGAATCACGGTGAGCACGAAGAAGCGCCATCACCATCGCAGCATCGCCGCCCTGGCGCCAGGCCAGGCGCAGATCGCGCGCGACGAGAAGTCCGAAGCCGTTCACGAATGCGTTACCGGCAGGTCGAATAGCGCAAAGCGCGCGGCGTCGTCGATCGGGGCGAAATCGCCGAGCGCCAGGGTGCCGGCATCGGCGAGCGCGAGCGGCGCATGGGTCGAAAGCGCGACCCGCCCGCCGGCGCCGCGATGGGCTCGATGGCGGCATGGAGGTCGGCAACCGCCTCCTCGTCGAGACCGGTCAGCGGCTCGTCGAGGAGCCACAGCGCGCGCCGGGCTGGCGACGAGCCGCGCCAGCGCCAGGCGCCGCCGCTGCCCGGCCGACAGGAAGCGGCACGGCGTCTCGGCAACGCCGCCGAGGCCGAAACTGCACGAGCGCCTCCGCTCACGTCCGCCATGCCCCCGCGCATCCCGGCCCAGAACGCCAAGGTCTCGGCCGCGGTCAGGGCGGGCTTCAGCGCGTCGGCATGGCCGATGAAATGCAGGCGGGCGCGGTGCGCCGCCGGATCGTCGGCAACGGGCGACGCCGTCCCAGGAAAGCGCCCGGCCTCGGGCCGGCGTCAGCCCCGCCATCAGGCGCAGCAGGCTCGATTTGCCGCTGCCGTTGCGGCCGGTGAGCACCAGCGCGCCGCCCTGCGGTCAGGGCAAAATCGAGCCCGGCGAACACCAGCCGCTCGCCGCGCCGGCAGGCCAAGTCGCGCCCGGCAAATCCGGCCGGCGCAGAATCGGGAGATCGTGGGTGGGGCATGAGGGACGGTTACGAAGGCGCGGCCGGATCATGCCATGGCATGGCGCAGGCGCAAAGAAAAACGGCCTCGGTGGGGGGACAACCGAGGCCGTTTCGAGGAGCGGTCGGGGGATCGACCGCTGCGAGATGGGAGGGAAGACAGAGCCCGCCTCTCACCTGGGAGAAGATAAGACACGGAAAATGCGTCGCTAGTTCGAACGAATCGTGGCGAAAAGGTGATTTCTCGCGTGCCCGGTTCGCGACCCCCTGCCGGCGATCCGATCATTGCGCATTAACGCCCGCTATCGCATAAAAGTGATAGAGTTCGAGACCATTCAACGGGGGGTATGACGATGGGCGTTGGGTTCCGCGGCCGCGCCGCTTGGCCGCTGGCATTCGTCCTCTTCGTCGGCGCGCTCAACATCGCGGGCTGCTCGTCGACGGGCGGGCTCGGCCTGTTCCGGCCCTACACGGTCGATTCGGACGATACCTGCGGCGATTATAAAACGCAGTTGCGCTCCTACCGCGATTTCTTCTTCACCTCGATTCTCGTGGGCGCCGCGGCGGGCGCGACCGTCGGCGGCATCACCGGCTATCTCGCGGGCGGCTCGACGAAGGACACGCTTCTGGGCGCGGGCCTCGGCGGTGTCGTGGGCGGTGTCGGCGGCTATTTCGTCGCCAAGCAGAAGGCCGCCAATGGCAACCAGACCGAGCTCACCGATTCCGTCTATGACGATGTGAAAAAGGAGAACAGCGAGATCGACGGCGCGACGCAGGCCTTCCGCAAGCTGCGCGATTGCCGCATCCACACCGCGCGGCTGGTCAAGAGCGACCTCGCCCAGCGCCGGATCAGCCACGACGACGCAGCATCGAAGCTCAAAGAGATCCACGACTGGCTGGAAGAGGATATCGACTTCGCCGACGCGCTGGGCGCCAAGATGGACGAGCGCGGCAGCGAATACGCCGATGCCTCGGGCAAGCTGGAATCCAGTCCTGGGGCGAAACGCGCCGTGGCACGGCACAAGGCGCCGCCGAGCAGTGCCAGCAGCGATACCGGCGACAGCGGCAGCGGCACCCTCGTCGCCAGCGAGGCGGTCCGCGTGCGCGAGCAGCCGACGACCTCGAGCGCGCAGATCGCATCCCTCAGCCCGGGCGACTCGGTGACACCGATCACCGACGACAAGCCGACGGCGGACTGGACGCATGTGCAGCTTGGCGATGGCCGCAGCGGCTATGTCGCAAGCCGTCTGCTCGGTCCGCCCGGCACCGGCGCGAGCGGCGGCGGCGCACCGCCCAAGGATGTCGCTGGCGTGGCACAGCTCACCGACAGCAATCAGCTGAAGCGGCGCGCGCTCAAGGACGACATCGCCCAAGCCAAGAACGAGGCCAACGGCAGCACCTTCGAGCTGAGCGGCGCCATCAGCCGCCTGCGCCCGGCACCGGTACTGCGCAAGGCGGCATGAGACAGGGAGGATCGTCGTGCGGCGAGGCCTCATTGCCCTAACCGGTCTCTGTCTCGGGCTTTGCCTCGTGGCCGCGACGCGGCCACTGGCGGCGGAGATCCCGACCACGCCGTTCCTGCGCATCGAGACCGGCATGCATGGTGCGGCGATCAACGACATCGCCGTCGATGAAGCCGACAAAGAGGTGGTGACCGTCAGCGACGACAAGACGCTGCGGGTGTGGTCGGCCACGGACGGTGCGCTCGTGACGACGGTGCGGGCGCCGATCGGGCCGGGGCCCGAAGGCGGGCTCTATGCGGTGGCGCTGTCGCCGTCGGGCAAGACCATTGTCGTGGGCGGCTATACCGGCATCACCTGGGACGACAGCGCCTCGCTCTATCTCTACAACCGCCAGGCGGGGACGTGGCTCGGCCGGATCGCGCTCGGGGCCGGCACCGACGCCATCAACCGCCTCGCCTTCTCGGCCGATGGCCGCTATATCGCCGTGGCAGCCAATGACCGGCGCGGGCTGCGCATCGTCGACACTCGCGCGCAGCACGTCACCACCGTCGATACCGATTACGGCGATGCCATCGAGTGGGTGGATTTCGCCGCCGACGGGCGCCTGGTCACCAGTTCGCTCGACGGCACCGTCAGGCTCTACGATCCCACCTTCAAGCGCACGGCGACGTGGCAGGCGCCGGCCGGCGCGCGGCCCTACGCCACGATCTTCAGCGACAACGGCGCGGCGGTCGCGGTCGGCCTCCTCGGCGGCCGGGCGGTCGAGGTGCTGGACGGGCACACGCTGAAGCTCCTGGCCGAGGCCAAGGGCGCGCGCGGCAAGACCGGCGCCTTGAGCCTCGTCGCCTGGTCCGCCGACAGCAAGACGCTCTATGGCGCCGGCACCTACAGCGACGATTCCGGCCGCAAGTTCGTGCGCGCCTGGCCGATCGCCGAGGCCGACAAGGCGATCGACATCGATGTCAGCGACGACACCGTCACCGCGCTCGCCTCGCTCAAGTCGGGCGCCGTTGCCTTCGCCAGCGCCGAGCCCGCCTGGGGCGTGATCGGCGCGGACGGCAAGATCAGTGTCCGCCACGATCGCCTGTTCGCCGATTTCCGCGACGGCGACCGCGATTTCGCGGTCTCTGCCGATGGCGCCGTGGTGGGTTTCGATTTTGCCCAAGGCGGCAAGCAGCCGGCGCGCTTCGACGTGCTGTCCGGCACGCTGCAGCTCGACCCGCCCAAGCGTGCCGATCTCCAGCCGCCGGCGACGAAGTCGGATAAAACGACGCTCTCCGACTGGCGCAACGCGACCAAGCCCAAGCTCAATGACAAGCCGCTCGCGCTCGATGCCAACGAGGTGTCGCGCAGCGGCGCCGTGGCGGGCGACTGGGCGGTGCTCGGCACCGACTATTTCCTGCGCGGCTATCACAACGGCGATGCCGCGTGGCAGACGGCCGTGCCGGCCCCGGTATGGACGGTCAACCTCTCCGGCGACGGCCGCCTCGTCATCGCCGGTCTCGGCGACGGCACGATCCGCTGGTATCGCCTCGCCGACGGCGCCGAGATCCTGAGCCTCTTTGCCGAGTCCGACGGCAAGCACTGGGTGCTGTGGACGCCGGAAGGGTTCTTCGACCACGGCCAGGGCGGCGAAGCGCTGATCGGCTATGAGGTGAACCAGCTCGATCAGAACCGGCTCAAGGGCAGCGTCTTCGTCCGCGTGGAACAGGTCTACAGCCTGTTCTTCCGGCGCGATCTCGTGGTCAAGAAATTCCGCGGCAATGCCGAGGACGAGATCGCGGCCCAACTGAAGCGCATCGGCGACATTCGCACCGTGCTCAATCGCGGCCTGCCGCCGGAGATGAAGCTGACCGAATACTGTTTTGGCTCGCAATGCCAGCCGATCGCGCCGGCGGATCAGAGCCGCGGCGCCAGCGGCCGGCTCGAGCCGCAAGACGCCACCGGTCCGCAGGTCACGCTCCATTTCGACGTGAGCGACCGCGGCGGCGGCATCGGCAACGTGGTCGTGCGCAACAAGGGCGCCGCCGAAGCGGCGACCGGGGGCACGCGCTCCGTCACCAACGGTGTCCACGACGAGGAGCGCACCGTCAAGCTGCAGCCCGGTCTCAATCTCATCGTGCTGTCGGCCTTCAACGGCGCCAACGAGATCGAGACCGAGCCCAAGGAGCGGCCGGCGCTGGTGCTGCGCTTCGATCCCAAGGTCGCCACCAAGCCGGTGCTGCGGCTCATCGCCGTCGGCATCGACGCCTACACCGGCAAGGACGTGCCGAAGCTCGTCAACGCCGCGGCCGACGCCCAGGGTGTCGCCACTGTCATGCGCAACGATCCCAAGCACGACGTGTTCGGCGACGTCGATGCGGTGGTGCTGACCGACGCCCAGGCGACGCTTGCCAATATCGACAAGGCGTTCGAGGCGCTGGCGGACCGCACCGCGCCCGATGACGTGGTGTTCGTGTTCCTGGCCGGCCACGGCGTCGCGCTCGACGGCAAGTACTATTTCATTCCGGTCGACCTGCCCGACACCAGCGACCAGTCGATCCGCGAGCACGCGCTGACCTATGACGATCTGGCGCTGCGCCTCAGCAAGTTCCCGACCGCGCGCACCATGGTCGTGCTCGACACCTGCTACAGCGGCGCCTTCGCAGTCGGCGACAGCGTGGCGCTCGACTCGCGCGACCAGACCGTGGGCAAGCAGATCAGCCACAGCACCGGCCGCTTCATCCTCGCGGGCTCGTCGAGCCAGCAGGAGGCGCTCGACGGCGTCGACGGCCACGGCGTCTTTACCGAAGTCCTGATGAAGGGCTTGGCCGGCGCCGCCGACACCGAGGTTGCCGGCAATCACGACGGCAAGATCAGCATCTACGAGCTCGGCGAGTACACCAAGGCGCAGGTCCCCACGCTCGCCGCCGAGGTCGCCCACGGCTACAGCCAGAAGCCGCGCTGGTTCTTCAACGGCGACGACATGTTCGACGTGCGCGACGCCAACTGAGGCAGGGCGGGAACGCGCCTTACTTCGCCGATTTGGCGATGAGGGCCACCAGGAGTTTGGCCTGTTCGCGGCAGCCGGCCTTGGCCACTTGCATCGCGCGCGCGACCTCGCTGTCCGCGCCGCTTGGCGGCAGGACATGGACGGTGGCGACCGCCACCGCGTTGTCGCCCGCCTGCTGGAACAGGAACATGTCGCCGTCGGCGATCGGCATCGCCTTCGGCCACGGCAGGCGCTGCGTCCCCGCGGGCCAGTCGACCGCGACCTTGGTCCCGCCGTTCATGGCCTCGATCGACATGGTGCCGGCGTGCGCGGGATCATGGACGAGCATGGCACGGCTGGGGTCATAGAGGCAGACATCGCCGCCGTCGGTCGCATTGATCGCCAGCGCGTCGTCCGGCGCGCTCACCGCCCTCTGCCGCCAGTTGGCTTCGCCCGGATGCAGCACGCCGCGCACGACGCCGGCGGTCTGGCGCTGGTCGCCATTGCCCACGAGCGCCGAGAAAATGGTTACCACATCGCCCTCGTCCTGGCCGGAGCCGTGGCCGGACGCAGTCGGCGGGCCGTGATAGGGGCCCTTGAGCGCCATCACCTGGCCGTTCGCCGCGACCAGGACGATGCGCCCCTTGTCGGGAATATCGAGCTTGGCGCCCGACGATACGGTCGTGCCGGCCGGCACCGCCGCCACGGACGACGAGATAACGGCGAACTCCTCGGCCTGGGCCGGCACTGACACCAGTCCCAGGAAAATTACGGCTGTGACAGCAAAAAATCGGATCATTGCACCACTCGGCCCCGGTTCGCGCGGCCATTGGCTCGCGGGGCGGTAGGTATTTCTCCACAAAGTGGGAGCAGAAACAAGTGGGGCGGCAGCGGCGCCCCTGGGGGCGCCGGTCGCGCTTGATCTCCCCCCGGGGAAGCGCTAGCAGCAAGGAGCGCACCGCGCACGCCCAGCAAGGAGAGAGCCCCGTGTCCGTCATCGGCCAGGATTCGCTGAAGGCCCGCCGTACACTCGCTGTCGGCGGCAAGCAATATGACTATTTCAGCCTCGAGGCCGCCGCCGCTTCGGCCGGGCTCGGCGACATCACGCGGCTCCCGTCCTCGCTCAAGGTGCTGCTGGAGAACCTGATCCGCCTCGAGAACGGCCGCACCGTCACGGTGGACGACATCAAGGCGGTGGCGCAATGGCTCACCGAGCGCACCTCCAAGCGCGAGATCGCCTTCCGCCCGGCGCGCGTGCTGATGCAGGATCTGACCGGCGTTCCCGCCGTCGTCGATCTCGCGGCGATGCGCGATGCGATGGCTAAGCTCGGTGGCGATCCCCGCCGCATCAATCCGCTGTCGCCGGTCGATCTCGTCATCGACCATTCGGTGATGGTCGACAATTACGGCACCCAGGACTCCTTCCGCCAGAACGTCAAGACCGAGTTCGAGCGCAACGGCGAGCGCTATGCCTTCCTGCGCTGGGGCCAGAGCGCCTTCGACAATTTCCGCGTCGTGCCGCCCGGCACCGGCATCTGCCACCAGGTCAATCTCGAATATCTGGCGCAGGTGGTGTGGACCACCGCCGAGGGCGGCCGCGTCATCGCCTATCCGGACACGCTGGTCGGCACCGACAGCCACACCACCATGATCAACGGCCTCTCCGTGCTGGGCTGGGGCGTCGGCGGCATCGAGGCCGAGGCGGCGATGCTGGGCCAGCCGATCTCGATGGTGCTGCCAGAGGTGGTGGGGGTGAGGCTCCACGGCGCGCTGCGGGCGGGCGCCACCGCGACCGATCTCGTCCTCACCGTGACGCAGATGCTGCGCAAGAAGGGCGTGGTCGGCCGCTTCGTCGAGTTCTACGGGCCGGGCATCGCCAGCCTGGCGCTCGCCGACCGGGCGACCATCGGCAACATGGCGCCCGAATATGGCGCCACCTGCGGCTTCTTCCCGATCGATGCCGAGACCATCCGGTACCTCACCCTTACCGGCCGCGAGCCGGAGCGGATCAAGCTCGTCGAGGCCTATGCCAAGGCGCAGGGGCTGTGGCATGACGAGCACTCGGTCGATCCGGTCTTTACCGAGACGGTCGATCTCGATCTCGCCATCGTCGAGCCGTCGCTCGCGGGGCCGCGCCGGCCGCAGGACCGCGTCGCTCTCAGCGCCGCGGCTTCCTCGTTCGCCGCGGAACTGCCCAAGCTCGCCGCCAGCCGCGATGCCGCCAAGAAGGGCGCGCCCGTGCCGGTGAAGGGCACCGATTATGCCATCGGCGACGGCGCCGTCGTCATCGCCGCCATCACCTCCTGCACCAACACCTCCAACCCCAGCGTGATGCTGGCGGCAGGGCTGCTGGCGCGCAACGCGGTGCGGCGCGGCGTGAAGGTCAAGCCGTGGGTCAAGACCTCGCTCGCGCCGGGGAGCCAGGTCGTGACGGATTACTACGCCGCCGCCGGGCTGCAGCAGCACCTCGACGCCCTCGGCTTCAACCTCGCGGGCTATGGCTGCACCACCTGCATCGGCAATTCCGGCCCCTTGCGCGATCCCATCACCGCGGCGATCGAGGAGGGCGATCTCGTCGTCGCGGCGGTGCTGTCGGGCAACCGCAATTTCGAAGGCCGCATCCATCCTTACGTGCGCGCGAACTATCTCGCGTCGCCGCCGCTCGTTGTCGCCTATGCCATCGCCGGGTCGATGAACGTCGATCTCACCACCGACGCGATCGCCACCGACGCCGACGGCAAGCCCGTCTATCTGCGCGACCTCTGGCCCGACAACGCGGAGATCGCGGCGACGGTGCGCCAGGCGGTCGACGAGCCGATGTTCCGTAAACGCTACGCCAACGTCTTCGAGGGTCCGGACGAGTGGAAGAAGGTGAAGATCCTGGGCGGCCAAACCTTCTCGTGGGACATGGGCTCGACCTATCTCGCCAACCCGCCCTATCTCGATGCCATGCCGAAGGAGCCGGCGCCGCTCACCGACATCGTGATGGCGCGCGAGCTGGCGCTCCTCGGCGACAGCATCACCACCGACCACATCTCGCCCGCCGGCTCGATCAAGAAGGAGTTGCCGGCCGGCGAATATCTTCTCGAGCACCAGGTGCGGCCGGCGGAGTTCAATTCCTATGGCGCGCGGCGCGGCCATCACGAGGTGATGATGCGCGGCACCTTCGCCAACATCCGCATCCGCAACGAGATGGTGCCGGGCCTCGAAGGCGGCATCACCAAGCACCTGCCGGACGGCAAGGTCAAATCGATCTATGACGCGGCGATGCAGTATGAGCGCGACGGCGTGCCGCTCGTCATCATCGCCGGCAGGGAGTATGGCACCGGCTCGTCGCGCGACTGGGCGGCCAAGGGAACGAAGCTCCTGGGGGTGAGCGCCGTGATCGTGGAAAGCTTCGAGCGCATCCATCGCTCGAACCTCGTCGGCATGGGCGTGCTGCCGCTCCAGTTCCAGAACGGCATGAGCCGGCAGACCCTGAAGCTCGACGGCAGCGAGCGTTTCGACATCACCGGCATCGCCGCCGGCTTAAGCCCGCGCGCCGAGCTCGCCTGCCGCATCCACCGCACCGACGGCAAGGTCGAGACGATCAGCCTGCTGTGCCGCATCGACACGGTCGACGAGCTCGAATATTTCCGCCACGGCGGCATCCTGCCCTATGTGCTCCGCGGCATGATGAAGGCGGCATAGGCATTTCCCTCGACCCGCGCTGGCGCGCTTGTCGCGGCGCGCCGGGCGTGCGCGGGCTATTTCAACGGCGAGAACGCGGTCGGCAGCAGGATCTTGGTCTCCTGGGCGATCAGCGCGCCCGCCGGCTGGTTGCGAAGATAGTTGTGCCACTCCGGCTCCTTGGCCAACGCGGCGCGGCGCTGCTCGCGGTCGGCCAGCGATTCATACGCCCACATATGGACGATCTGGTTCAACGTCCCGAGCTCGCTCGTGAAGAAGCCGACGAGCCGGCCGAGCACGCGCGACTGCACGGGCAAGCCGTTCTTCTCGTAATAGTCGAGCCATTCGCGGGTCTTGCCGACCTGGGCCGTGTAGGTGCGAACTTCGAGGATCATCGCGTCTGCCTCCGGGTTGCGAGTGCACAAGCGTGACCGTCGCTGGCGCCGCGGTCAAGCCGACGGCTTCACCCCACTGTGATGGTGCTTGACTTGGCGAACGCGCGCAGACGAGGCAGGATGCGCGGTATGCCTCTGCGATTGTGCCTTCTCCTTGCCGTGCTTGCGGTTGTCGCGGCGCCTGCCGGGGCGGAAGAGCGGCCGCCCGTCGTGGTCGAGCTCTTCACGTCCCAGGGCTGCAATTCCTGTCCGCCGGCCGATGCCTATCTGGGCGAGCTCAGCAAGCGGCCGGGGCTTCTGACCCTCGCCTTCCACGTCGACTATTGGAACTACATCGGCTGGACCGACCCGTTTGCGCGGCCCTGGGCCTCGGCGCGCCAGCGCGCCTACCAGAAGAGCCTCAACGAGCGCTTCGTCTTCACGCCGCAGATGGTGGTGAACGGGGCGGCGCAAGGCATCGGCTCGGAGCGCGGCACGATCGAAGGGCTGATCCGCGCCGCCATGGCCGCGCCAGACCAGCCCCACCCGGCGCTGACGCTGCGCCGGCGCGAGGACGGCGCTCTGCTCGTCGAAGTCGGCGCCAGCACCTCGCCGCCGCACGCGCCCGCCGACATCTGGCTCATCGGCTATGACGCGGTGCACGACACGGCGGTCGTGCGCGGCGAAAACCAGGGGCAGACCCTCACCGACTACAATGCGGTGCGGACCTATCGCCGCATTGGCGCGTGGCCGGGCTGGTCGCTCGAGCTCGTGGTGCCGCCGGCCGAGGTTCCCGCGACGAGCGACGGCGGCATCATCGTCCTGGTCCAGACCGCCGGCGTCGGCCCCATCCTGGCCGCGGCCCGGCTCGAGGGTGGTCGTTAGCTTAAGCCGCTTCGCCCAGACCCTTTGCCAGCAGCATGGACAGCCGGCGCGCGAAAGCCGCGGGATCGGGCAAGGCCTCGCCTTCGACGATGCGCGCCTGATCGAGCAGCAGCCAGGCGAATTCGCCAAGCGCGTCGGAGGCGCCCGTCCTCGCCCGCGAGTTCGCTGAGGCGGGCGATGAGCGGATGGCGGGGATTGATCTCGAGGATGCGCTTGGCCTCGGCGGCAAGCTGGCGATGCTGCTTCAAGAGCCGCTCCAGATGCATGTCGAGATCGCCCTCGGCGGCGACGAGGCAGACCGCGCTGTCGGTGAGCCGGTTCGAGGCACGCACGTCCTTCACCGCATCGCCGAGCGACAGCTTGAAGAGCGCGATGAGGCTCGCGACCGCGCCGTCCACCGGCGCATCGGCCGCGTCCTTCGTCTCCGGGTCCGCCGAGCGCGTCGAGATCGGCCTGGCCGCGCGTCACCGAGGTGAACGGGTGGTCCTTGTATTGCGCCAGCGCGGGCATCCAGAACTCGTCGACCGGATCGGTCATCAGCAGCACTTCGACGCCGCGCGCGCGGAAGCCTTCGAGCTGCGGGCTCTTGGCGACGAGATCGGGATTGTCGCCGGTGATGGTATAGATCGCTTTCTGCCCGGGCTTCATGCGCGCGACATACTCGTCGAGCGAGACGAGACCATCGGCCGCGGTGGAGCGGAAGCGTACCAGCCCCAAAAGCGCCTCGCGCTGTTCCGCATCCTCGTAGAGACCCTCCTTCAGCACGGCGCCGAAATCGTCCCAGAATTTCGCGTATTCCTCGGGCGCGTCCTTGGCCTTCCGGCCGAGCTCCTGCAGCACGCGCCGCGTGATCTGGCCGCGCATCCGCGTCAGCATCGGATTCTTCTGCAGCATCTCGCGGCTGACATTGAGCGGCAGGTCCTCGGAATCGACCACGCCCTTGAGGAAGCGCAGATAGGGCGGCAGCAGCTCGGGACAATCGTCGGTGATGAAGACGCGGCGCACATAGAGCTTGACCCGGTTCTTGCGCGCGGGATCGAAGAGGTCGAACGGCTTGGTCGCGGGCACGAAGAGAAGGGTGGTGTATTCGTAGGTGCCCTCGGCCTTGTTGTGGAGCGTGAGCCACGGCTCGTCGAAGCTGTGGCCGACATGGTGATAGAACTCGCGGTACTGCTCGGCCGTGATCTCGGCGCGCGGGCGCATCCACAGCGCGGCGGCGTGGTTCACCGTCTCCTTCTTGCCCAGCGCCTCGAGCACGATCGGCAGGGCGATGTGATCGGAATAGGTCGTGATGATCCGCTTGAGCCGCTCGGCATCGGCGAATTCCGCCTCGGCCTCGAGGAGATGGAGGGTGATCTCGGTGCCGCGGCCGCCCTTCGTGGCGGGCTCGACGGTGAACTCGCCCTTGCCGTCCGAGACCCAGCGCCACGCCTCCTCATCGCCCGCCTTGCGCGACAGCACCTCGACCTCGTCGGCGACCATGAAGGCGGAATAGAAGCCGACGCCGAACTGGCCGATGAGCGCCATATCCTTCTTGGCGTCGCCCGAAAGGTCCTTGACGAAGGCGGCGGTGCCGGAGCGCGCGATGGTGCCGAGATTGTCGATGAGCTCCTGCCGGTTCATGCCGATACCGTTATCGGCGATGGTGATGGTGCGCTTGGCCTTGTCCGGCACGATCGTGACCCGGAATTCCGGATCGTCGGCGCTGAGGCTGGGCTCGGTCAGCGCGGCATAGCGCAGCCGGTCGCAAGCATCCGACGCGTTCGAGATGAGCTCGCGCAGGAAGATGTCCTTGTCGCTGTAAAGCGAGTGCGCGACGATCTCGAGCAGACGGCTCACCTCCGCCTGGAAGCTTTTCTTCTCTGCCGGCATGTCCCCTAACCCCGTGTGCCAGCCCGCAAGGGGCGCGGGCCGCGGCAGATATGTGCAAGTGCGGCGCTCGCTGCAAGACCCCACCCCGTCGGCGCGCACGCCGCCGGGTGGCTATCACGAACGAAGCGCTGGAAGGACGGCGTCAGTCGCCGGCTTGGGCAAGGCCGGGCTTGGCGCCGAGCTCGCCCGCGTCGCCACCGTCGAGGACGAGATCGGCCTGCACCGTATCAAGCTCGCCCATCCATTTCGCCACCACCACGGTCGCGAAGATGTTGCTGAAGAGGTTGGTGACGGCGCGGATTTCCGACATGAAGCGGTCGACGCCGAGCAGCAGCGCCAAGCCGCCGACCGGGACGACACCCAAGGCCGGCATGGTGGCGGCGAGTGCCACGAAGCCGCCGCCGGTGATGCCCGCCGCGCCCTTCGAGGTGAAGAGCATGACGAAGAGCATGGTGAGCTGCTGGCCGAGGCTCAAGTGGATGTCGGTCGCCTGGGCGATGAACAGCACGCCCATGGTCATGTAGATCGCCGTGCCGTCCATGTTGAAGGAGAAGCCGGCGGGCAGCACCAACCCCACCACCTCCTGCGAGCAGCCCATGTTCTCGAGCTTGGCGATCGAGCGCGGGATCATCGCCTCGCCCGAGGTGGCGCTGAAGGCGATCAGCAGCTCGTCCTTGAAATAGCGGATGATCTTCCACACCCTGAGATCGAACAGCCGCGCGATGAGGCCGAACCCGATGAGGACGAAAAGGATCGAGGTGACATAGACGCTGGCGATGAGCTTGCCAAGGCCGAAAAGCGTGCCGAAGCCGAACTTGCCGATGGTAAAGGCCATGGCAGCAAAGGCGGCGAGCGGCGCCAGATACATGATGATGCGGACGACGCCGAAGATGGCGTGGGTGAAATCATCCATCAGCCCCACGACCCGCGCGCCGCGCTCGCCCATGCGGCAGAGCGCGAAGCCCACGAGGACGGCCATGATCAGCACCGGCATGATCTCGCCCTTGGCGATGTCGCCGACCATGTTGGTGGGGATCATCTTGATCAGGAAATCGACGATGGTCATCGACTTGGCGCTGGTCACGTAGCCCGCCACCGCCTTGTCATTGAGCGTTGCCGGATCGATGTGCATGCCGGCGCCGGGCTGGAGGATGTTGGCGACGGCGACGCCGACGAGGAGGGCGATGGTCGAGACCACCTCGAAATAGATGATCGCCTTGAGGCCGACCACGCCGACGCGGCGCATGTCGCCCATCTTCGCGATGCCGACCGCCACCGTCAGGAAGATGATCACCGGCACGACGGCGCGGATGAGTCGGATGAAGGCGTCGCCCAGCGGCTTCATGGCGACGCCCAGATGCGGATCGAACTGCCCGAGCAGGATGCCGATGACGATGGCGATCAGCACCTGGACATAGAGCTTGCCGAGGAGGGACCCGAAGCCGCCGCCGGATGTATCGCCGGTCGGCCTTCCCACCTGCATCCTTGCCATCTTTTTCTCCCCGTCAGCCTTCCCGAACCTTCACCACCACCTTGATCGCATCTTCGATGCGCTCGCGCGCATAGCGGATCGCGGTCGGGACCTCGCCCAGGGGGAAGGTGTGGGTGTGGATCATCTTGGCGTCGAAGCGCTTCTGCGCCATCAGCGCCGCGGCGCGATGCGTGGCGCTCCGCCCTCGCCGCGAATGCCGAACACATAAATGTTGTTGCGCACGAGATAGGCGAGATCGACCGGCACCGGCGCACTTGGAAACGCGGCAAGGCAGATGCGGCCGCCGCGATTGACCATGCGCGCGGCCTCGTTGAGCGCGTTGGGGGCGCCTGAGCATTCGAGCACGTACTGCACGCCCTTGCCGTGGGTGATGCGCTGCACCGCCGCGACCGGGTCCTCGTTCTTGACGTTGACCACGTCGTCGGCGCCGAGGCGGCGTCCCATCTCCAGCCGCCGCTCGCGCGTGCCGGTCAGGATCACCGGCTGCGCGCCCAATGCCTTGGCGACGGCCACCCCCATCAGCCCGATCGGCCCCGGCCCGGTGACGACGACGCCCTCGCCGGCGATGATCCCGCCCATGACGTCGAGCCCATACATCGCCGTGCCGGCGGTGACGATCAGCGTCGCCTCCTCGTCCGGCATGTCGTCGGGCACGTGCACCATGGTGTTGACATGGTTAATGGCATATTCGGCAAAGCCGCCGTCGGTGCTGAAGCCGTTGGCGCGATGGCCCTTGTCGCGCCAGCCGTAATTGAGGCACGAGGTGTACATGCCTTCGCGGCAGCGCGGGCACCGCCCGCACCCGGCATGGACCTCGACCGCGATGCGGTCGCCGATGGCGAACTCGTCCACCGCCGGCCCCAGCCTCACCACCGTGCCCATATATTCATGGCCCGGCGTGAAATTGCGGTTGAACGGCAGCTCGCCGTCGATCGATCGCGGGCAGGCCGTGATTGATGATCTCGATGTCGGTGGCGCACACGGCGATCGCGTCGATGCGCACCAGCACCTCGGCCGGTCCCGGCTCCGGCACCGGCTTTTCCACCAGCGCCAGCTCCTCGGGATTGCCGAGCACCCACGCCCGCATCGTCTTGGGGATGGGGTATTCGTTGCTGCGGCTTTCCTGTGTCATCGGGTCACGCTAACAGCGGCTGCCTGCGTTTGCAAATTAACAAGGCCTGCGCGACTGCGAACTTGCGTTAACTTTTTCTCTCTTTGCCTTCATTGGTCGAGCCACACATCGGTCAGATCCTGGCCGATGAAATGGCTGGGCGTGATGCTCCAGCCTTTGACCTTCGACGACATGACGATGATCCGGTTCCACCACAAGAGCGGCACCGTATAGGCCTCGGTCAGCGCGTGGCGCTCGAACTCGCGCACGATCTTCACGCGCTCGCGCGGATCGGTCGTCAGCGCCTGGCCGATATAGAGCGCGTCGAGGAAGCGGTCGGTCGCGCCCGAGAAGTCGACCGGCGAGAGATCGTGCGAAACGTATTTGGTGAGCTGGATGGTCGGGTCGTCGTAGAAGTCGCCCTGGAAATCCAGCGCCACGTCGAAATTGGCCGGCGTCGACCATCTTCTGCCAGTCCCAGATGTTGAGCCTGTCCTCGGTCGTGGTGACGCCGATCGCGCGCCAGCTTTCCGCCAGCAGATCGGCGCCGGCGTAATGCGGCATCGGAATGTCGCGCACGAGGAGCGTCAGCTTGAGATCGTGCACGCCGGCCTCGGCGAGCAGCCGCTTCGCCTCGGCGCGCGAGGCGGCGATGTCGCGCGAGAAGCCGGGCAGCGTCACGAGCTCCGATTCCGGCGTCGCCATGCTCGAGCCCGGCCGCATCAGGCCGCCGACGTATTTGAGGAAGGTCGTGTCCTGCAGCTTCTCCGCCGCGCCCCAGCGGTCGATGGCGAGCGACAGCGCGCGCCGCACCCGCGCGTCGTCGAACGGCGGGCGCTTGGTGTTGAAGACGACGAGCAGGTTCGGACAGCCACGGGCTCTCGCTCACCGTCACCTTGTCGCCCATCGCCTCGACCAGCTCGTCGCGCTGCGACCGGCGTGAAGCCGCGGAACTCGGCCATGATCTTGCCGTGCTCTCATGGCCTCCATGACCGCCTTGGCGCGGGATGAAATCGGCGCTGATAGCCGTCGAGATAGGGCTTGCCCGGCTCGAAATACTTGTCGAAGCGCCGGCCGGTCCAATGGTCGCCCTTGACGTGCTCGACGAAGACGAAGGGACCGGTGCCGTCGATATGCGTCTTGGGAAATTGCGGATCCTCGGCGAGCTTGGCCGCGCTGTAGATGCAGTTCCACGGCGAGGCGAAATTCGCCAGCATCGCCGCGTCTGGCCATTGCAGATGGAAGACGACGGTGAGCGGATCGGGCGTGTCGATGCTGGCGATGGCGGCATAATCGACCTGGCGCGCCGAAACCACGCCCGGCGGCGGATGCACGATGCGCTCATAGCTCGCCTTCACGTCGGCGGAGGTGAACTTGGCGCCGTCATGAAAGAGCACGTTGGGCTTGAGCTTGAAGGTATAGGTGCGGCTGTCGGGCGACACCGTCCAGGATGCGGCGAGATCGCCGATGATCTGCGGATAATTCGGCCGCGTCGAACTTGAGCAGCGTCGAGTAATGCGGCGCGACCGGGTGGAGAAAGGCGAACGAGGTGTTCTCGTCGCAGTCATAATTGTTGGGCTCGACGGTAACGGCGAATTCGAGCGTGCCGCCATGCTTGGGCGTCGCCTCCTGCGCCATCACGCCGCCGCCGGCGAGAACGCTGATCAAGGTCACGGCAAAGATACGCGCAGCACCGATTAATCGACGAGTCATGGGTCGAGACCCCGGAAATGTCAGCAAGGAAGCCGTGCGGGCGCGGGCCGCATCCCGCACGTGGGCGCTAATGGGCCTGGCCCGACTGCCAATTGCGGAAGGCGGCGAAGAGGTCGTCTTTCTGCTGCTGCGTCATCCCGGCATTGCCGGTGATGCGCAGACGCTCGTCGAGAAAGCGCTCGAACATCGCCTTGCATGTCCTCGGCGGGCGCCGTCTGCCGCGCCACGGTGGCGTTGCGGGCGATCCACTGCTCGGCCGGCGGAAAGCGCCGCCATCCCGGCAGCTCGGCGGCGAGATTGACCTCGCGCCACTTCGCATTATGGCCGGGCTCGAGCAGCGTGGAGAACTGCGTGAAAAAGGCGTCGATGAAATTCGCGACGTTGTGATAGCGCTCCGACTGCGGCACCAGGTTGGCGGCCATCAGCACCGTCCCCACGGCGACGGTATCGACCGGCGTATCGGCGGGCACCAGGCCCGGATAATCCGCCGCGGTAATGCGCGTCGGCGCATAGGTCTTGCGGTGAGCGCTGGCTTCAGCGGCACCGACAGGAAATGCAGCCCGCCCGTGGCGTCAAGCGCGCGGAAGAGCGGCGCCGGCTTGCCCGCGACATAGGCGACGGCGGCGATCTCGCCCTTCTCCAGCTTCGCGACCGCCAGCCCGGTGGCAAAGCTCGTGGGCTCGATGGTGATGCCGAGCGCGGCGAAGACCTTCTGGGCCGTGACGCCGGTGCCGGCGCCCTGCACGTCGACATTGACCTTCTTGCCCTGGAGCTGGTCGATGCTCTTGATGTCGGGACCGGCGAGGATGTGGAATTCCTCGTTGTAGAGCCGCGCCACATAAGTCAGCGTCTCGATGCCCGGTTGCAGCTTCTGCGCCCGCGCATAGTCGAGCACGTCCGCCTGGACGATCGCCAAGTCGATCCCGCGCAGCGTCTTGAGGTCGTTGATGTTCTGCAGCGACCCTTTGCCGAGGACCGGCAGCACGCGCCGCGTTGCGCCGTCGTCGAGAAGGTCGGCGAGATCGTTAACCATCTTGCCGGAGATACCGTCGGCGGTGCCGGCCTCGATCTCGACGACACCGCGATTGCGGTCGATCGCCGTCTGCGCCAGCGCCGCCGGCGCCAGGCCGAGGGCTACGGCGGTGACAAGCGCGGCGAGGAATGCTTCCCCTCCTCTCCGGTACGACGGTCGCATACGTGGTCTCCTTCCCTCGGCCAGACGCCGCAGTACGGCGACTGGCGCTAAGCTGGCAAAGTTTAAGCGCACAAAGTTAATGTGTCGGTAGCGCGCGCAAATTCCGGTCG
Source organism: uncultured Alphaproteobacteria bacterium (assembly GCA_963832575.1). GTDB lineage: Bacteria > Pseudomonadota > Alphaproteobacteria > ATCC43930 > CGMCC-115725 > DATJLY01. The sequence goes on along the minus strand of CAWHUT010000001.1, from coordinate 464,258 downwards.
GCGTCGGCGTCGCCCAGAGCGCTCGCGCGACGATACCAGCTCGCCGCCCGTTCCACGTCGCCGCGCATGCCCTGCACGCCCCACCGCTCTAGAAATGCCGGATCGTAGGTGCTGCCGAGAAGCCGCGCCGCACGCCCATCGCCGGCATCGGCGGCGCGCTCATAGAAAAGCCGGGCCGAGGCGATGTCGCCCTGCTGCAGCCGCTCGTCACCCATCGCGCGCATTTCCGGATCGGACGCGCCAACGCTCGCCGGCGCGGGCACCGGCGCAAGGGCCGCGGCGGGCGGCGGCGGCGCGGGGGAAGCGGCCGGCGTGGGCAAGGATGCCGTTGCCATCGGCGGCGGCGGCGCGGGGGCAATTGCCGCGGCAGGCGGTGGCGCGGGCGCCATTGCTGCGGCAGGGGGCGATGCGGGCGCCATGGCAGGGGCGGGCGGCGACACAGGCACCGGCGGCGCTACCACCGGAGCCGCCGCGACCGTCGATGCCATCGCATTCTCCGGCGCCGGCTTTGGCGCTGCACCCGAACTCGGTGGCGCCCCAGACGCGGTCGCCTCGTCACGCGGCGAATTGGGCGCGGGTGCTGGCGATGCCGGGGCCGCTTGTGCCGGCGCGTCCGTACGCGGCGAATCGGATGGCGACGCCTGGGGCGGCAGCTCGGCCGACGCATCCGCCGCCACGTGCGAAGACTCGTCTGTTGCGGACGCAACGGGATCGTCCGCGACGGGCGCGGCGGGTGCGCTCTGCGCCTCGGGGCCTGGATCGCGCACGGTGGGCGCGCTCGCCGGGGCGGCATCCTGCTGCACGACGGTCGGCGTGTCGCGCGATCCGCCGGCGGGCAGCCGCACGGCGCGCGAAATAAAGAGGCCCGCCGCGGCAAGGATTCCGACATAAACGCAACAGACCAGGACGCCGAGGGCGACGCGACGCGGCGCCGACCAGCGGCGGACGAGCGGGTCGGTGGGAGAATTGGTGGTGAGCGGCAATGTCGCCCCCGTTTCGTCAGTGCCGCCAGTGCCGCTTGCGTCAGCGATGGCGGCCGGCTTCTCGCCCGCGGCTGGCGACATCCGATCACCCTCGCCTGCCGCCAACTCGCGCTTGATCTCGTTAAGCGTATCGAGAATGGCGGCCGCGTTCGGCTGCGGCTCCGCGCTCACGAGCGACCCTTTCGCATCGGGATTGGGCGAGCCATCCCGCAGTGATTTCGATGAACCCATTACCATGGTGGAATCCTCTCCACGCGGCGTCAAGCGATGGCTAATCAAATTTGCAGCGAATGTTCGAATCTTGCGCTGCGACGGCCGGCGGGGGATCATGCGCGCGGCTCATCATAGAGAATTCCGACAATGGGATATGTCGACCGCGTGCTGCAGCCGGGCGAGACCGTGGTCCACCGGGCCAGGCTTCACTGGCTCATCTATTGGCATGCGCTTTTGCTGCTCGTCCTTGCAGCGGCGCTTGCGGTGCTGATGGGGCAGGAAAGCGGTAATCTTCATGAAGGCCTCCGCTACGCTGCGCTTATCGCGCTGTTTCTGGCAATTCTTGCGGCACTTTCGGCTGCGATCAAGCGTCACTCCACCGAGCTCGTCGTCACCGAACACCGCGTCATCTTCAAGCGCGGCCTGATCAGCCGCCACACCGTCGAGATGAACCGCTCCAAGATCGAAAGCGTCGATGTCGACCAGTCGCTGTTCGGGCGGATCTTCGGCTATGGCACGGTGGTCGTGCACGGCACCGGCGGCGGCCTCGAGCCGCTGGCGAATATTGCCGAGCCACTCCTTCTACGCAGCCGCATCACCGTCGGCTAACGGGTTGCGATCCAACGGCCCTTGCCTTTCGCTGCGGGAGCCCCGATGCTCAGGTGATGGGCGTTCTTTCTCACGCCACGCGCGTCCTGGCCGTTCTCGGGCCGACCAATACCGGCAAGACCCATCTCGCCATCGAGCGCATGCTCGGCCACAGCACCGGAATGATCGGCTTCCCGCTGCGGCTGCTGGCCCGCGAGAACTACGACCGCATCGTTGCGCTCAAGGGCCAGCGCGCGGTGGCGCTCATCACCGGCGAAGAGAAGATCGTCCCGCCCAATCCCGCCTATTTCGTCTGCACCGTCGAATCGATGCCGCTCGACCGGCCGGTCGATTTCCTCGCCGTCGACGAGATCCAGCTCTGCGGCGACCCCGAGCGCGGCCATGTCTTCACCGACCGGCTGCTGCACGCGCGCGGCTTGTCCGAGACCATGCTGCTCGGCGCCGACACGATCCGCCCGCTGTTGCGGCGGCTCGTGCCCGAGGCGGAGTTCGTCAGCCGCCCGCGCTTTTCCACCCTGCGCTATGTCGGCGCCAAGAAGGTGACGCGCCTGCCGCCGCGCAGCGCCGTCGTCGCCTTCGCCGTCGCCGACGTGTTCGCGCTGGCCGAGCTGATGCGGCGCCAGCGCGGCGGCACCGCCGTGGTCCTGGGCGCGCTGTCGCCGCGCGCGCGCAACGCGCAGGTCGGACTGTTCCAGTCGGGCGAGGTCGATTATCTCGTCGCCACCGACGCGATCGGCATGGGCCTCAACATGGATCTCGACCATGTCGCCTTCGCGCGCATCGTCAAGTTCGACGGCCAGGCGCCGCGCCGGCTGGGCGCCGGCCGAGATCGCGCAGATCGCGGGCCGCGCCGGCCGCCACATGAGCGACGGCACCTTCGGCACCACCGCCGATCTCGAGGAGCTCGATCCGGAGATCGTCGAGGCGGTCGAGAATCACCGCTTCGATCCGCTCGAGCGGCTTTACTGGCGCAACGCACGGCTCGATTTCCGCTCGCCGCGGCAGCTCCTGCGCGAGCCTCGAGGCGCGGCCCGCGACGCGCGGCCTCATGCAGGCGCGCGAGGCCGACGACCATCTGCGCGCTGCGCGCGCTGGCGCGGCTCCCGGACATCGCCGACGCGCGCCGGCAATCCCGGCGCGCGTGCGGCTCCTTGTGGGAGGTGTGCCAGATCCCCGACTTCCGCAAGGTGATGAGCGAGACCCATGCGCGGCTCCTGGCGCAGATCTATCGCCATCTCGCGGGGCCGCGCGGCGCGCCTGCCCCTCGACTGGGTGGCGAGCCAGGTGGGCCGGCTCGACCGCAGCGACGGCGACATCGACACGCTGATGAGCCGCATCGCCCATATCCGCACCTGGACCTATATCGCGCACCGGCCGGACTGGCTCGCTCGACAGCGCGCATTGGCAGGAGCGCGCGCGCGCCATCGAGGACCGGCTCTCCGATGCGCTGCACGACCGCATCACCCAGCGCTTCGTCGATCGCCGCTCGGCCTTCCTGGTGCGCCAGCTCGCGTGCGCGCGCGAGCTGCTGGCCTCGGTGAGCCGCGACGGCGAGGTCAAGGTCGAGGGCCATTATGTCGGACGGCTCGACGGCTTCCGCTTCGTGCCCGATGGCGAGCGCCGGCGGGGCGAGACGCGCACGCTGCTCGCCGCGGCCAACCGGGTGCTGCGCGGCGAGATCGCGGCCCGCGCGCGCGAGCTTGCCGGCGGCGGGCGACGCCGAGTTCGCGCTGGCGCGGGACGGCCAGGTCGCGGTGGCGCGGCGGCGCGGTCGGACGTCTCGCTGCCGGGCGAGACGCGCGCTCGCGCCCGCGCGTCGAGGCGCTGCCCGGCGATTTCCTCGAAGGCCAGCTTGCGCGAGGCCGTGCGCCAGCGGCTGGCCGCGTTCGTCGGCGCCGCGGTGCGGCGCGGCCTCGGCGCGCTGTTCCGCGCGCGCGAGGCCGACGCTCGGCGGGGCCGGCGCGCGGCCTGGTCTTCCAGCTCGGCGAGGCGCTGGGCAGCCTGCCGGCGCGCGAGGTGGCGGCGCTCGCGGGCCGCGCTCGACCGCGCCCGACCGCAAGGCGCTGGCGCGGCTGGGCGTGCGGCTCGGCACCGAGACGGTCTATTTCGACGCCGCTGCTCAACCCCAAGGCGGCCGCGGCTCGAGGCGCTGCTGTGGGCGGTGCGCACGGGGAGCGCCGGTTCCGGCCGTGCCGGCCGGCCCGGCCGCGCCGCGCGATCCAGCGATCTGCCGAGGCTGCCTATGCGCGCGATGGGCTATCGCGTGCTGGGGCCGCGCGTGCTGCGGGTCGACCGGGTCGAGCGGCTGGCGGCCGCCGCGCGGCGGCTGGCGCGGCAAGGACCGTTCCCCGCCTCGGCCGAGCTGGCGGCGCTGGCGGGCGGCACCATCGCCGATCTCGCCGAAATCCTGGCGGCGCTGGGCTATCGCGCCGTGCCCAGCGGGGCCGAGGGCGCCGTTCGTGTTCCACGCTCGGCCGCGCCGCTATGGCCGCCGGCAGGGCGCCGCGGGCGAGACCGCCTCGGCCGACAGTCCGTTCGCCAAGCTGAGAGAGCTGCGGCTGGCGCGATGACGGACGGCCCGACGCATGCGGCTCGACAAGTGGCTGTGGTTCGCGCGGCTGGCACGGACGCGGTCGCTGGCGGCGCGGCTGTGCGGAGCAGGCCTCGTTTCCGTCGGCGCCACCGCGGCGCCCAAGCCGCATCATCCCGTGCGCGCGGGCGACGTCGTGACGGTCGCGCAAGGGCGCGTCCGCCGCCGCGTGGTGGTGCGCGCCTTCGCCGAGCGCCGCGGCCCCGCGACCGCCGCAAGCGGTCTCTATGACGAGCCCGATCCGCCGGTGCCGCTCGCCGCGCTCGCGCCGGCATGGACCCCGCTCTTCGACGAGGCCGCCGAGGGCTAGCGCGTCCCCGCCGCGCCGGTGACATGGGCGAGCAAGCGGTCGGCTGCGTCGGGCAGCGTATTGCCGCGCCAGGCGACGTGCTGGTCGGGCCGAATGAGGGCGAAGTCGCGGTCGTAGAGCGCGCGCGCCTCGTCATCGGGCAGATGCAGGACCGCCAGCGGGATGCCGGCTGTCTCCGCCGCGCGGGCGAGGCCGCCGGCATCGGGCTCCTTCCGCCCCAGGCAAAGCAGCGTGAAGCCGACGCCGAGACGATCGAAGAGCGAGCTGCCCGGACCGCGCCCGTCATCGGCCCAGAAATGCGGCGCCCGTCCGCCGGGAACGCTCGAGGGCCGATAGACGACGGTGTCGTCCGCGGGCGGCGCGCCGTCTTCGGCAACGATAGCGGACCCGTCATAGCGCGCGCCCAGTTGCACGCCCAAGGAAGCGAACTCCTCGCCCAGCGTGGCACTGAGGTAATCGCCCAGGCGCCGGCGCGCCGCCTCCCCCTCGGGCGAGGCTTCCTCAAGCGTTGCCACGACCGGCATGGTGCCGACGGCGATCGCCAGGGCGCGGGCGGCGGTGGTGTTGCGGATGGCGATCGGCCGGCGCTCGGGCTCGTAGGTGGCGAGGAGCGATGGTCCGCCCCAGCCCTGCACCATCGCCGCGAGCTTCCACGCCAGATTGGCGGCATCGTCGATGCCGGTGTTGAAGCCAAAACCGCCGGTGGGCGTGAAGAGATGCACCGCATCGCCCGCCAGCATCATGCGCCCCGCGCCGAAGCGCTCCGCGACCAGCGCGACGCCGGCGGTCCAGGGATTGTGGCTCAGCACCTCCACCGGCAGCGCGACGCCGGCGGCCCGCTGCACCAGGCCGCGGATCGCAGCGTCGTCGGGCGCGACATCGGGGTCGGGCGCCTTGATGAAAAGCAGGAATTCGTCGACCCCGTTGAGCGACACCAGCACGCTGCGCTGGCCGGGATTGATGCACGTATATTGCCAGGCGCGGCGGTGCCGGCCGATCACCTCGCCCATCAGCGTCGGCAGGCGCAGATAGGTGGCGATCATGCGGCCGCCCATGAATTCCTGCTGCAGCGTCTCGAACCCGCCGTAGCGGATGCCGAGCGCACGCCGCACCACGCTCTGTCCACCGTCGCAGCCGACGAGATACTGCACGCGCCAGCGCTCGCCCGCGCCGCCGGCGACGCGCTCGGCGCTGAGGCGCACCCCGTCCGCGTCCTGCACCATGGCGTCGGCGCGCCAGCCGAAGCGCAGCGTGATGTGTTTTTCCGCCGCCACGCGCTCGAACAGGAACGCCTCGACATACATCTGGTTGGCGCGATGGATCGGCTCCGGCACCTGGTCGGTGCGGGGCGAAGCGGCGACCGTCGCCAGCCTCTGCGCCGGCGTCGGCATCTTGAGCCGCGCCAGCTCTTCCTGGCTGTAGCGGGTGAAATAGGCAACGTCGGTCGGATGATCTTGCGGCAGGCCCATGGCGCGCACCGCGGCGCTGAAGCCCAGCCGGCGATAATGCTCCATGGTGCGCGCATTGTGGGTGTTGCCCTTGGGCTGCCAGCGGCTGCGCTCCTCGATATTGAAGAGCACGGATCGGACGCCGTGGCGCGCCAGGAAAAGCGCCAGCATCATCCCAACCGGCCCGCCGCCGACGATGCCGATCGGCGCGGATTGAAGATCCTCTTCGCTCACCGTGACACCTTTCATGTGCGCTCGGCGACGCTGCCGCGCTCGATGACGAAGATCCGGTCCAGGAGATCGCTCAGATGCATGTCGTTCGACTCCGCCATGAGCACGCTGAGGCCGGTGCCGCGCAGCGCGGCCAGGACCTCGCCGATGCGCTGCGCCAGGGCCGGGGCCAGCCCCTCGGACGGCTCGTCCAGGAGCAGGAGCTTGGTCCCCGCCATCAGCGCGCGCGCCAGCGCCACCATCTTCTGCTGCCCGCCGCTCAACTGGCTGGCGCGGCGGTCGGCGAGCACGCGCAGCTCGGGCATCACCTCGATAGATCCACGCCAGCCGTTCCGGCGCTGCCGCAGGTCCCCGTGCCCACACCGGCAGCAGGATGTTGTCGCCCACGGTGAAGTCGGGCACGAGCTTGCGGTCCTCGGGCATGTAGCCGATGCCGAGCCGCGCGCGCAGATGGGCGGGCGCGGCGGTGAGGTCATGGTCGTCGAAGCGGATGGCGCCGGCGCGCAGCGGCAGGATGCCCATGACGGCGCGCATCAGCGTGGTCTTGCCCGCGCCGTTGCGACCGATGAGGCCGCACACCGTGCCGTCGGGAACCGCCAGCGCGGCCTGGCGGATGATGAGAGTGGCGCCGATCGCGACATCGAGCGCGGCGAGCGCAAGGCTCATGGGCGCGCTCGCGTGCGCGGCGCGCGCTCGCCGGTGATGATGCGCTTCACCTCGGGATCGTCGAGCACGGTGGCCGGATCGCCCTGGGCGATGATGGTGCCGTCGACGAAGGCGAGCACGCGCCGCGCGTGGCGGCCGATGATCTCCATGTCGTGCTCGATGAACATGACGGCGATGCCGAGTTGCCGCAGCGCCGTCATGACGAGGTCCATGACGGCGAACTTCTCTTCCACGCTGATGCCGCTGGTGGGCTCGTCGAGCAGCAGGAGCCGCGGCGCGCGCACCATCGCCATGGCGATGTCCAAAAGCTTGCGCACGCCTTGGGGCAGAAGCTGCGCCGGCTGGTCGCGCCAGGGGCCGAGGCCGAAACGCCCGACCAGCGCCTCCGCCGCGGCGGCGAGGTCGGGGCGCCTGAGCGGCCGCCACAGCGGAAAGCGGGAAGCGCTGGCGATGCCGCAGGCGATGAGCAGGTTGTCGAACACGCTCGCCGAGGCGAAGACCTGCGGCACCTGGAACGAGCGCGAGATGCCGGCGGCGATGATCTGGCGCGGCGGCCAGGCGGTGATGTCCCGCCCCATGAAGGCGATGCTGCCGCTCGTCGGCTTCAGATAGCCGGTGACGAGATTGACGAAGGTGGTCTTGCCCGCGCCGTTGGCGCCGATGATGCCGACCACGTCGGTATCGTCGACCGCGACATCGATGTCGTTCGCGGCGACGACCGAGCCGAAGGACTTGTTGAGCTTGGCGACGCGCAGAAGCTCGCTCACGGCGCGCTCCGCTTGCGCGCGCCGATGAGCGACCACACGCCGTTGGGCAGGAACAGGATCAGCAGCAGGAGCGAGACCCCGAGCACGAGCTGCCAGCTATAGGGCGCATAATCGGTCGCGTAGGTGCGCAGCAGCTCGAAGATCGCCGCGCCCAGAAACGGCGCCAGCACGCTGCCGGGGCCGGCGAGGATGGTGACGAAGACGAACTCGCCCGAGGTCGTCCAATAGGTCATGTCCGGATCGATGTGGCCGACGGCCAGCGCCACGAGCGCGCCGCCGGCGCCCGACAGTGCCGCGGCCAGCACGTATTTCACATGGATGGCGCGGCGCACGGGATAGCCCAGATATTCCACGCGCAGCTCGTTGTCGCGGATCGCGGTGGTGAGGTGCCCCATCGGCGAGGCGAGATAGCGGTCGACGACGACCGCGGACGCGGCGGCGGCGGTGATGCACAGGAGCAGCAGCCCGTACTGCGCATGCGCCTCGCCCGGCGCCCAGGACAGAAAGGTCGGGGCGAGGATGCTGAACCCGTCGGTGCTGCCGAGCGTCTCGCTCTTCACCAGGGTCCCGTAAAGGATCATCGAGAAGGCAAGGCTCAACATCGCGAAGAAGATGGCGCGATACTGGCGCAGCAGGAACCCCAGCACCCACGCCACCAGCGCCGCCGTCACGATGGCGAGTGCCAGGAGCGCGAAGGCGTCGCGCCAGCCCGTGTATTTCTGGGTGAGGCCCACGGCATAGGCGCCGATGCCGAAGAACAGCGCCTGGCCGAACGACATGAGCCCGGTGCGCCACAGGATCATCAGCCCGAGCACGACGAGCGCGCGCGCCAGGATGACGGTGACGAGATAGATCGCCCAGTTCGGCAGGACGAGGCTCAAGCCCGCCAGCACGCCGAACACCGCGAGGAGCCGCACCTCCCGCGGGATTTGCCGGCGCGCGACAAGGTCCGCTTTTGCTCCCGAGGGCTGGGCCATGGGTCGCTAGATCCGCCGCTGCTGCGTCTGGGCGAAGAGCCCCTGGGGACGCAGGATGAGCACCAGCGACATGACCGCGTAGATCACGAAGAGCTCGACCTGGGGCAGCAGGTGCACGGTCGCCGCGCGCGCGATGCCGACCATGAGCGCGCCGAGAATCGTGCCGGTGACCGAGCCGAGGCCGCCGATGACGACAACCGCGAAGGCGAGGACAATGACCTCGACGCCGATGCCGGGCACCACCGAGATGGTAGGCGCGGTAATCGCGCCGCCCAATGCGCCCAGCATGGCGCCGATGACGAAGGTGACGGTGAAGAGCCGCCCCACGTCGATGCCGAATGCGACGGCCATCTCGCGGTCGTAGATGACGGCGCGCAACAGCTTGCCGAACCGGGTGTGATCGAGCCCCCAGGTCAGCCCCAACCCGATCAGCGCCGCCAGCGGCACCATCGCGAGCTCGTAATTGTCGAACGGGATCTCCGCGATCGTGGTCGTGCCCAGGAGATCCACCGGCTGATAGGCCGGATAGGCGTCGGTGCCCCACACCAGCAGCACGAGATTCTCGAGGATGAGGAACGCCGCATAGGTCACGAGCACGACGAGAATGTCGTCGCGGCCGTAGACGAAGCGCAAGAGCCCGCGCTCGAGCACGACACCGAGGACGAGCCCCACCGCCACCGTGGCCAGCGCCAGCAGCAGAAAGCTGCCGGCCGGTGCGAGGCCGGCATTGAAATAGAGCCCGATCGACCACGCCGCGACATAGGCGCCGATCGAATAGAAGCTGCCGTGCGCGACGTTCAGCACCTTCATCACGCCGAAGATCAGGGTGAGCCCGACCGCGACGATGAAGAGCCACGAGGCATAGACCAGGCCGTCAACCAGGATGGCGGCGGCGATCAGCATGATCGCGCGCGATCACCGGCGCCCCACGAGCGAGAGGGCCGGGGTGAGGGGGCGATGCGAAAGCCGGCGCGAGCCATCGCCTGCCCCCTCACCGACGCATCACGGACAGTTCTTGGCGCCCTTCATCCCGCCCTTGATCCAGTCGGAGCTCTTGACGCCGGCGGGCGGCGTCACGCATTCGGCCGGGTAGTAGACGATGTTGGTGATCTCGGGCGTGTCGGTCTTCTTGTCGAAATGATAGGTGCCTTGCGCGATCTCGTGCTCGCCCTGGTGGCCGTTGCCGAGCGCCATCGCGATCTTGGTGCCGAACGCGGTGTAGTCCATGCCGGTGAAGGCTTTGATCACGTCCTCGACGCCAGGCTTGGGAGTGGCGGCCGCCGCCTTGTCATAGGCGAGCTTCAGGCCCAGGAGCGAGATCGCCATCTGATAGGAGGGATAGACCGGCGGCGTGCCGTAGCGGTCGGTATAGGCCTTGCGATACCAGATGTTGAGCGGGTCGTCCTTGTGGGCATAGACGCCCCACGGGCCCCGCGCGCCCATGATGATGCCGTCGGCGATCTTGGGGCCGAGGCGGTACATCGTCGACTCCGCGGTGCTGATATAGAAGTGCTCCTTCTTGAAGAGCCCGCGCGGATCGGCCTGCAGGATGAAGCTTTCGAGATCCCCGCCCCAGAAGCTCGAATGCACGACGTCGACATGCTCGGTCAGAAGCGTCGTGATCTCGGTGCTGTACTGGCCGGCGAAGAGCTTGGGGAAGAGCGGATTGTCTTCCTTGATGGCGGGCTTCAAATCCTTGATCGCGCCTTCGAAGTCGCTCCAGGAATCCTGGCCCCAGGCATAGTTCTGATTGAGGCCGGTGAAGCTTTTGACGCCGGCATCGTGCGCGACGATGTAGCGGGCGGCCGAGGTGCTGTCGATCGTCGCCGTCGCGGGCGGACGGAAGACATAGTGGAGATCGGCATCCTCGAAGATGCGCGGCGTGCCGCAATCGAAGAACACCGTGAGGGTCTTGAGCTCCTCCGCCACGGGCGCCACGCCAAGGCAGCTTCCCGACGACACATAGCCGACGACGGCATTGGCGCCGCGGCGCTGGACGAGGTCGCGATAGTCCTGCACCACCTTGGTCGTGCTGCCGTTCTCGTCGATGATGATGGGATCGGCCGACAAGCCGCCGAAGCCCTTGGCGTTGTAGGGCGCCGGCAAGGTCCCGGCATTGATCGCCTCGATCAAGAGCTCGGCGGAATTGCGCGCGGGAATGCCGAACGGGCCGGCGGCCGGGCCCGACAGGAACGTGACGATGCCGAGCTTCAGCGCCGGCGCATCCTGCGCCACCGCGAGTGAGGGCAGCATCAGCGCCACTGCCGCCGCACCCGCCCATATCAGGTATTTTCGATCAATGGCCGTCATTTCATGTCCTCCCATTCCGGTCGTTGCCGTTTCCCCCATGGTTTCAGGCATCGCCGGCAACATCAAGGGGAATGTCAGCTCGTCCGCGGCTCGGCATCGAGGCGCACGACGATGCCCTCGAGATCGGCGCGCGCGGCGGGATAGCGCCGCATCACCAGGGGGTCGTGGCCCGGCACGATATGCTGGGGCGAGCTGGCGAGCCGGCGCAGCGTGTCGTGGCCCGCCAGCATATCCCCGACATTGTAGACGGTGGGGAAGGCGCGGCGCTGGTCGAGATGGGCATAAAGATGCGCCGCGTCCGACGCCAGCACGACGATGCCGCGCCGTGTCGCCACCCGCACCGATTGCAGGCCCATGGTGTGGCCGCCGATGAAATGCAGGCTCAATCCCGGCGCGATCTCGACGTCGCCGTCGTGAAACATCACGCGCCCGGCATAGAGGCGGCGCACCATGCCGATCACGTCGGCCAGCGCGTACGACGCGCGCAGCGTGTCGTGGCGCATGCACCGCCCGGTCACGTACTGCATCTCGCGGTCCTGGACGTGGAAGGCGGCGTTGGGGAAAAGATCGAGATTGCCGGCGTGATCGTAATGCATGTGGGTGACGATCACGTCCGTCACGCTCGCGGGATCGATGCCGATGGCCGTGAGCCCCGCGCCGGGCGAGCGCAGCAGTTCCCGCCCGCGCGCGGCCGCCTCCTCCGCGCCGAAGCCGGTATCGACCACGAAGGTGCGGCCGCCGCCGACGATCGCCCACACGAAATAGTCGAGCGGCATCGGCCCGTCATGCGGGTCGCCGGCGAGAAAATTCTCGCCCGCCCGGCGATCGTGGCGCGCATAGCGGATGGCATAGACCTCGTAGTCGGGCGTTGCGGCCATGGCTTCCTCCGATCGCGGCGTTTCCTCCGCCGCGCGATGCCAGCATACTACCGTCCTCGACCCTTGGCGCCTCGGCGCGCGGGAGGCCCGCCGATGCGGAGCGGCTGGAGACTGGTCTACGCGCTGGCGGCGGCGCAGCTCGTCTCGTGGGGTTCGATCTATTACAGCTTCGCGCTCTTCGTCGTACCGATGGAGCGCGATCTCGGCTGGAGCCGCACCGCGCTCAACGGCGCCTTGACGGCGGGACTCCTGGTATCGGCGCTCGCGGCCTATCCCGTCGGCGCCTGGATCGATCGCAGCGGCGGGCGGGCGGTGATGACGGCGGGCTCGGCGTTCGGCGCGGTGGCGCTCGCGGTGTGGTCGGAGATCACCGATATCGGCGCGTTCTATCTCGTGTGGCTGGGGCTTGGCCTTGCCCTTGCTGCGACGCTCTACGAGCCGGTGTTTGCCGTGATCACCCGGATGTTTCCGGAAAATTACGGGACCCGGATCACCGTGCTCACGCTGGTCGGCGGCTTCGCCAGCACCGTCTTCATTCCGCTGACGCAACTCCTGATCGGGCTCGTCGGCTGGCGCCACGCGCTGGTGGCGCTCGCGCTCGCCAATGCTGTCATCTGCCTACCCATCCATTTCTTCTGCCTGCGCGCGCCGCCGCGTGAAAGCGCTGTGCAGGCCCGGCCGCGCCCGGTATCGCCTGCGTCAGACGAGGCCTTCCGGCGCGCGCTCCGCCATCCCGTGTTCTGGGGCCTGGCCGTGTCGTTCACCGCCTATTCCGCGACTTTGTCGGCGCTGACGTTTCACGTCATCCCGCTGTTGACCGAGCGCGGCATTCCCACCACGACCATCGTCGCGGCGCTGGCGACCTACGGGCCGGCGCAGGTCGCCGGCCGCACCGCGCTTCTCGCCTTCCGCCGCCACACCTCCGCCGCCGTTGCCGGACGCGCGGCGCTGCTGACTTTCCCAGGAGCGATCGCCATCCTCCTGCTGCTGCCCGCCTCGGCAGCGGCGCCCTTCGCCTTCACCATTCTGTGGGGGGCGGCCAACGGCATCGTCACGATCGTGCGCGGAACGGCGGTGCCGGAGCTGATGTGGCGCGAAAGCTATGGCGCGATCACCGGCGCGCTGGCGCTGCCGGTCAATCTCGCGCGCGGCCTTGCGCCTTATGGCGCGGCCCTTATCTGGAGCGCGGCGGGAAACTATGACGCGGTGCTGTGGGCGGCGCTGGGCACGAGCGCGGTTGCGGCCGCCGCGTTCTGGTATGCATCCTGGCGCGGGAGGGCGAAGAACCGTTGAACGGAGGGACGATGAGCCGCACGATCGGCGTAGCGCTCGGCAGCGGTGGCGCGCGCGGCTGGGCCCATATCGGGGTCCTGCGCGTCCTCGAGGATGCCGGCATCGCACCCGCCATCGTGTGCGGCACCTCGGTGGGCGCGGTGATCGGCGCGCTTTATGCCGCCGGCCGGCTGCCTGATTTCGCGCAGTTCAACCGCCGCATCACCCGTGTCCGCCTGAGCCAGTATTTCGATTTCAAGTTGGGCGCCGGCGGCATCATCGGCGGCGGGCGCGTCTTGAAGGCGCTGGTACCGCAATTCGGCAACGCCACCATCGAAACGCTGGCGCGCCAGTTCGCCTGCGTTGCGACCGATCTCGGCAGCGGCGACGAGGTGTGGCTGCGCAGCGGGCCGGTGCTGGCGGCGCTCAGCGCCTCCTACGCCATTCCCGGCCTCTTTCCGCCGGTGGAGATCGACGGGCGCTGGCTCGTGGACGGAGCGCTCGTCAATCCGGTGCCGGTATCGCCGTGCCGCGCGCTCGGCGCGGACCTCGTCATTGCCGTCGACGTCAATGCCGGGCTCCTCGCGCCGATGCGGGCTGACGAGAATCAGATCGCGCTCGCCGAGCCGGGGGCGATTGCAGCGCGCGGCCCGAGCTTCGTGCGCGGCTATTTCCGGCGCCGCAAGGGCGGCCCCAGCACTTTCGGCGTGGTCACACGCTCGCTGCAGATTTCGCAGACGCGATTGAGCCGCATCCGCCTCGCCGAGGATCCGCCGGAAATCGTGCTGCGTCCGGAGGTGGGGCATATCGGGCCGCTCGACTTCCATCGCGGCAGCGAATGCATCGCCGCCGGCGAGCGCGCGGCAGCGCGGGCGCTTCCCGCGATCGTGCAGGCACTCGCCACCGCCCGCCCCGTCCGCGGCGCCGGCTGATCTCCGCACGGAGCGCGGCCAGGCAGCGCGTCAGCCTGAGTTGGGACAGCCCGTTCGCCTCGTCATTGCGAGCGCAAGCGAAGCTATCTCGTCATCGTCGCGGGATTGTTTCGGAGCACGGCTCCTCGCAATGACATCGCTGCTTCAATTCGAAACGATCAGGCTCGAGGGCGTGTACTCATAAACGGTCAGGGATGTCCGGCTGCGGTGTAAAATCGACATTCGGGCATGGAGAAATGCGCTTGGGCTCCCTAATTCAAAAGGCAGCGGACGGGGATAGAGGGCCGGAATTTGGCTTCAAAGCGAAAGGACACGCAATGGCAAAGAACACGATTTGCGTCTGGTACGATAAGGACGCCGAGGCTGCTGCCCGCTTCTACGCCGAGACCTTTCCCGACAGCGCCGTGAGTGCCGTCCACCGTGCACCCGGTGACTACCCATCCGGCAAGGAGGGCGACGTGCTAACGGTCGAATTCACCGTTGCCGGCGTCGCTTGTCTCGGCCTCAACGGCGGTCCTGCGTTCAAACATAGCGAAGCCTTCTCATTCCAGATCGCCACCGACGATCAGCACGAGACCGACCGCTACTGGAACGCCATCGTCGGAAATGGCGGCCAAGAGAGTGCATGCGGCTGGTGCAAAGACAAGTGGGGCGTCTCCTGGCAGATCACGCCGCGCGTCCTGACCGAGGCGCTGGCGGTCGGCGGCGATGAAGCAAAGCGCGCGTTTGATGCGATGATGGGCATGAAGAAGATCGACATCGCCGCGATCAAGGCGGCGCGGCGCGGCTGACGTTCCTATGTTGATCGCGGGGTGTGAAAGGCAGGCTGCCCATGCGTACCATCACCGCCTATGGAATTGCCGTCATAATTGTTTTCGCCATCCTCAACGGAATAACCTGGCTGATCGGCAGTCCTCGATTGCATGATCTAAACGTGTTCTCTGCCGGATTCGTGCTGGGCATGCTCGGCATGTATATGGCGGCGTGGCTGTATGGATATCATCAAGTGGCTATTCACTGATGCCTAAAGGACCCTAAGGGCCACAAGCGTCCCGCTGACGTCATCGGCAACGCGATCAAACCGAGGCACGACCCCGGACCAGCGCGCATTGACCGCCGCGCGGCATTGCGATTAAATCCGCGCAAGCAGCCGATGAACTGCCTGCGCGGCGTTGGCGCGATCATCCTGGGAGGTTCAGCATGCGTGGCGATGGCCCCACCGACCTTGCGCGTCTTGTCGAGGCGGACCGCGTCCATCATTCGCTCTACAGCGACCCCGCCATCTTCGCGATGGAGATGGACAACATCTTCCACAAGGTCTGGATCTATTGCGGGCATGAATCGCAGGTGCCGAAGGCGGGCGACTATTACACCGTCCAGATCGGCCGCCAGCCGATGGTGATGGTGCGCCACAGCGACGGCAAGATCCATGTGCTCTATAACCGCTGCCCGCATCGCGGCGCGATGATCTGCGGCAATCGCCACGGCCATGTCGACAAGGCCTTCACCTGCTCCTATCACTCCTGGCAATTCCACACCGATGGGTCGCTCGAAAGCTTCCCGCTGCCCAAGGGCTATGAGGGAACGCGGCTCAGCCCGGACAATCCCGACACCAACATGAAGCATGCCGCGCGGGTCGATTCCTACCGCGGCTTCGTCTTCGCGAGCCTTGCCCCGGATGGACCGACGCTCAACGAATTCCTGGGCGACGCGCGCATCGCGTTCGACGACATGTGCAACCGCGCGCCCGAGGGCGAGGTCGAGATCGTGCCGACCTGCTTCCGCGTGATCCAGCATTCGAACTGGAAGATCTTTCTCGAGAACCAGCTCGACGCGCTGCATCCCTCGGTGACGCATGAGTCGACCGGCCGCGCCGCGTCCGAGGTGGAGCGCGAGATCGAGGGCAAGAACGGCCACGCGCCGCTCGATTACCACTATCTATCGGCCTTCACGCTGCCGTTCCACAAATGGGACGAGGTGCAGACCGTCAATTATCCCAACGGCCACTGCATCCTGCAGGGCTATATGGGCTTGCGTCCGCAGGACCTCGGACACGCTCGCCTACGAGGCGGTGATGCGCAAGCATTACGGCGCCCTGCGCACCGAGGAGATTCTCTCGGTCAACATCCACCACGTGCTGCTCTATCCCGGACTTTCCGTGCAGCCGCCGCTGCAGCAGCTCCGCGCGGTGCGCCCGCTCTCGGTCGACCGCACGCTGACCGAGATCTGGCATTTCCGCCTCAAAGGCGCGCCCGAAGCGATCTATCGGCGCGCGCTCGGCTACTACAACCTCGTCAATTCGCCCTCGACGCTGATCAACGCCGACGATCTCGAGAATTTCTGGAAATGCCACGAGGGTCTGGCGTCGGACGGCGGCGACTGGGTGAGCTTCCATCGCCATGCCGGCCAGGACGATGTCGAAGGCAACGTCATCCGGTCGCGCTGGGGCACCAGCGAAGCGCCGATGCGCAACCAGTTCCGCGCCTGGGTCGATCTCATGGCGGACCGCTGACCATGGCGAAGGCGAAAGCAAAAGCGAAAGCGCCAACCAAGGCCAGGAAGCGCGCCGCGGCAAAGCCCGCCCGCGCCCGCCCGCCGGCGCCGGCCAAGCGCTCCGCCGCGCCGGCCCGCGCGGCCAAGCGCGCGGCGCCTGCCCGCGCCGATGCCGGCGATCCGCTGCGCGCGGTCGAGCAGTTCCTCTATCGCCAAGCGGCCCTCCTCGACGACCGAAGCTGGGACGCATTCATCGAGCTTTTTGCCGATGACGGGCATTACTGGATGCCGGCCGCGCCCGAGCAGACGACCGGCGAGGGGGTGCCCTCGATCTTCTACGAGGATCGCGACCTGATGCGGGTGCGCATGAAGCGCGTGCTGCACCCCCACGCCTGGTCGCAGGCGCCGGACTGGGGCACCAACCACGTCGTCTCCAACGTCATGATCGAGAGCGCGGATGCCAAGACGGGCGATCTCGTCGTCCGCTCGCGCTTTCATATGATGGAGTTCCGCCGCGACGCGACCCGGCATTTCGCCGGCTCCTACCGCCATCACTTGGCCCGCACCCGCGACGGGTACCGGATCAAGCTCCAGCGCGTTGATATGGTCAACGGCCAAGGGACCTACGACTACGTGCTGCAGATCTGGGTGTAGCGGCCCGCGGCGCCCTCCGGGCCGTCCCCCTCCGCGCATGGATTGGGCGCCGAAGGACGACACGGGAGGTCGAAAATGCCGGCGATGAAATTCACCACCCTGGCGATTTCCCTGCTGCTCGCGCCCGCCGCGCTGGCCCAGGCGCCGCCTGCGCCGCCGCCCGCACCGGCGAATGCGCAGGCCGCCCCGGCCCTGCCGCCGCAAGTGCTCGACGCGATGCGCCACCACCAGCCGACGCAGGCGGGTGTCGACCAGCTCGAGGTCGAGCGCTATGGCCAGGCCGAGGAACAGCGGCAGAACCGCGATCAGGCCGATGTGGACAAGCTTTACGACCAGTTGATGCGCGAGACCACGCCGAAGACCGGCCGCTAGCGGCGTCGGTGCCGCGGGCGGGCCTCGATTGACGCTGGCCGCGCGCTCGGCGATCATTCCGATCTCCGATTTCGCCGCCCGGTCGCTCAATACTCCCCGCGATGGCTCGCGCTCCGCAACCGCGTTACCGCCTTGGCGTCGATGTCGGCGGCACGCACACCGATCTCGTGCTGCTCGATACCGCGAGCGGCGCGATCACGGTCGAGAAGGTCGCGAGCACGCCGCGCAACCCCGCGCTCGGCGTGCTCCACGGCATCGCCAGCTTCCTCGGCCGGGGCGTCGCGCCCGGCGCGATCGAATTCTTCGCCCACGGCACCACCATCACCACCAACGCGCTCCTGGAGATGCGTGGCGCGAAGGTCGGGCTCCTCATTACCAAAGGTTTTCGCGCCGTCCAGGAGGTGCAGAGCCAGGTGCGCGACGGCAATCCTTTCGACTACTTCTATAAGAAACCGGAGCCGATCGCGCCGCAGAGTATGACGCGCGAGATCGGCGGCCGCATCGATTTCACCGGCAGCGAACTCGAGCCCCTCGATGCGGCAGCGGTGCGCCGCGCCGCGGGCGAATTGAGGGCGGCGGGCGCCCAGGCGATTGCCGTCTGCTATCTCTTTTCCTACGCCAATCCCGAGCACGAGGAAGAAACGCGGCGCCTCGTCATCAAGGAATTTCCCGACGCCGACGTGTCGCTGTCTTCCGACGTGCTGCCGCGCATCCGCGAGTGGCCGCGGCTGTCGACGACGCTGCTCAACGCCTATCTCCAGCCGGTGCTGGTCGCCTATGTCGCGCATCTCGACCGCGGCCTCGACGCGGCCGGGCTCGGCACCAAGCAGCGCTTCCTGATGCAGTCGAACGGCGGCGTCATGCCTTTCCGCGCGGCGGTCGCCGGCGGCAAGACGGTGCACACCTTGTTCTCAGGGCCGGCGGCGGGGGCGACGGCGGCGGCCTGGCTCGCGGAGCGAACGGCGGCAGCCACCGGCCTCGTCACGCTCGACATGGGCGGCACCTCCTGCGACATCGCCTTCATCGAGGGCGGCGTGCCGCTGGAAGTCACGGAAGTGACGGTAGCGCGCCGGCCCTTGGGCGTGCCGGCGCTCGATCTCACCAGCATATCGGCGGGCGGCGGGTCGATCGCCGCGATCGATGGCGGCGGGCTGCTCGCGGTGGGACCGCGCAGCGCCGGCGCCGATCCCGGGCCGGCGTGCTATGGCAGCGGCGGCGACAACCCGACTGTCACCGATGCCGATCTGGTATTGGGCTTCCTCAATCCCGACTACTTCCTCGGCGGCGCGCAGAAGCTCGACACCGCGGCGGCCGCTGCCGCGATCGCGGCGCGGGTGGCGCTGCCGCTCGGCCTCGGCACGATCGCCGCCGCCGCCGGCATCCGCCGCATCGTCGATATGCGCATGGCCGACGAGATCAAGGTGGTCGCCGCCAAGCGCGGCGTCGAGGCGCAGGATTTCACCCTCCTGCCCTTCGGCGGCGCCGGCGCGGTCCATGCCGCCGCGGTCGCCGCCGAGCTTGGCATCCAGCGCATCCTGGTGCCGCCACGACCGGGCGCGTTCTCGGCCCTGGGGCTGCTGTGCACCGACATTGTCCACGACTACATCCGCTCCGAGCTGAGGCCGCTCGACCAGGTGACAGCTGGCCATGCCGAAGGCATCTTCCGCGCGCTCGGCACGCGCGCCTCCACCGAGCTAGCCGCGGAGGGTCTTGACCCGCGCCGGGCACGCCATGAGCGCGAGTTCGACATGCGCTATGCCGGCCAAGGCTACGAGCTCCGCATCGCGCTCGCCGGCAACGGGCGCGGTCCCCTTACCGCCGCGGGGCTTGCCGCGGCGCGGCGGCGCTTCGATGCGGCGCATGCGCGCCTCCACGGCCATGCCGCGCGCGAGCGTCCGGTGGAGATCGTAAGCTATCGCCTGAGAGTGCGCGTGCCGGCGCCCAAATACACACCCGCTGCGGCGGCGCAGACGCGGTCGCGTGCGGCGCCACGGGCGGCCGTGAAGGGCGAGCGCCGCGTCCATTTCGAGGGCGGCCGCGCCGTCGCGACCGTGCTCTATGAGCGTGACCGCCTGCCGCCCGGCGCGCGCTTTACCGGCCCCGCCATCGTCGAGCAGTTCGACGCCACCACCGTGGTGCCGCCGGGATGGACGGGCGCGGTCGATGCGTTCGGCAATCTCATCCTGGCCGGGAAAGGCCGCCGACATGGCTAGAGCCAAGGCGCACGCGCGCGTCGATCCCGTCACCGTGCAGATCATCCGCAACAAGGTGGCAAGCCTCGTCGACGAGATGCACTACCACTTCTATCGCTCGGGCTATTCCACCATCATTCGCGAATCGCGCGACTTCAGTTGCGTCATCCTCGACCGCGGCGGCCGGTTGATTACGCCGCCGCCGATGTTCTTCCACGCGCCGGTCTATCGCCATTTCGTCGGGCGCATCCTCGAGCTCTATCCGCCCGCCGAGATCGGCGATGGCGATGTCTTTGTTTCCAACCACCCCTACGAGGCGGGCATGCCGCACGTCTCCGACATGGGCTTCGTCGCGCCGATCTTCGCCGACGGCACGCTCATCGGCTTCAGCGGGTCGATCGCGCACAAGGCGGATATCGGCGGCACCTTTCCCGGCAGCACGTCGGCCAACGCGACCGAGATCTTCCACGAGGGCCTCATCGTGCCGCCGGTGAAGATCTGCACCGCCGGACGGTACGACGCCGGGCTCGAGCGGCTTATCCTCGCCAACAGCCGCCAGCCCGATCTCGTGCGCGGCGACATCCGCGCGCAGATCGCGGCGACCCGGATGGGGGCCGCGCGCATGGCCGAGCTGGGCCGGCGCTTCGGCGCCCGCACGATCGATGCGGCGTTTGCAGCCATTCTCGCCGGCACCGCCCGCGCGCTCGCCGCCACGATCCGCACGCTGCCCGAGGGCACCGCCGCGGCCGAGGGTTATATGGACGATGACGGTGTCGAGCTCGACCGTCCCGTCAAGTTCGCGGTTGCGATCACGGTCGCCAACGGCGCCATCACCTTCGACTTCTCCCAGAGCGGCCCGCAGGCGAAGGGGCCGGTCAATCTGCGGCCCTCGATGGTCGAGGCGTGCGTCTTTTATTCGCTCATCGGCGCGCTCGATCCCACGCTCGGCTTCAACGACGGCATGCGCGACGGGGTGACGCTGCGCTTCGCGCCGCGCACGGTGACGAACGCCGCCCCGCCGGCGCCGGTCTCGAGCTACCAGAAAGCCAATCTCAAGCTGGTCGACGTCATCCTGGAAGCGCTGGGGCATTTCCGCCCGGAGCGCGCGATCGCCGGCTCGGGCTCTTCGGGCTCGCTCCTGATCAACTGGCACGAGGGCGGCCGGCCCGGCCATGCCAGCCTGCAATATGAGATCTTCTCGTCTGCTTATGGCGGCGGCAACGGGCATGACGGCGCCTCCATGGTGGCAACGCACCTCTCCAACCTGCACATCACGCCGGTGGAAATCCTCGAATCCGAGTTTCCCTGCCGCATCGGCGAGTTCACGCTCATCCCCGGCTCCGGCGGCGCGGGCGAGTATCGCGGCGGGCTGGCGTTCCGCCGGCGCTATCTCCTGCTGCAGGACGCGCTCGTGGTGCGGCGCTATGACCGCGCCCGCTTTCCCGCGACGGGCGTTGCCGGCGGCAAGGACGGACGGCCGAGCCGCTTCGTCCTCATCGGCCGCGACGGCAGCGAGCGCGAAGCGCCGTCATCCGGCA
Source organism: uncultured Alphaproteobacteria bacterium (assembly GCA_963832575.1). Classification (GTDB taxonomy): domain Bacteria; phylum Pseudomonadota; class Alphaproteobacteria; order ATCC43930; family CGMCC-115725; genus DATJLY01. Next base: position 442,823 of record CAWHUT010000001.1, on the reverse strand, counting down.
GCTTCCGCCTTGCCGCGGGCGAAGGCTTCTATCTCGACCAGGCTGGCGGCGGCGGCTACGGCGATCCCGGCCGGCGCAGCCCGGCCGCCACAGCGCGCGATCGTGCCGAAGGCTATCTCGCGCTTGGTGATGACGACGATTCGTGAGACGCCGCTGCGATTCGCCGCGCCATCGCGGGCTTCAAGCGCCCGTGCGTGCCGCACGCTCGGCCGCGGCGTGGCGAAGATCGCCTGAAAGACGAACAAATCGTTGCTATTTGCTTGATTCCGCACGAGTTCGCTTGCGATGGCGATTCGGTGCTGGCACCTTGCGACGCGTTGTCGCCTGCCTTCAGTGCAAGACCGGAAACATGGCATTCAAGATCCTTCAGCCGGCCGAGCCCGCGGACACCATCGAACCGTCTGTCGCGGTCGCGCCGCCCCTGCGGCCCCAATCCCAACAGCTTACCCTGCGCCTCAATGCGCGCCCCGTGGGGGTGACACCCCTGAAGGTGCCCAGCCGACCATCGTCCCAGGCCATTCAAGCCCACATCGCACACCTGGCCGGACAGATCGACGCCCTGCGCCAGCAACTGCGCGAGCATTCGGCCGACCGCGTCGCCCTCCTCCTCGGCGAGATGATCGAGGAGCGGGAACACGAGCTCGACCGCTGGATGGCGCGGGAAGAGGCGTGGGATCAACGCCTTGCGGTGATCGAGGGCGCGATCAGCGAGCGCGACGAATTCCGCCGCCGCGAAGCGGACCTGATGCGCGAGCGCGACGACGCACGCCGGGCGGCCGCGGAGGCGGCGGCGCAGCGCGATATGGCGCAGCGCGCGGCCGAGGCGGCCCGGCGCGAGGCCGCGTCGGTGCGCCGTGTCGCCGACCAGGCAACGGCCGAGCAATTGCGGCTGCGGGCCGAGCGCGAGCTCGACGAGCGGGCGCGCGCCCTGGAGCGGCGCGAACTGGGCCAAAGCCCCGCGCAACCCAGCGACCGCGGTTGGCTGTCGCGCCTCGTTCGCCGCTGAGGAAACCCGCCAGGCTCAGGCGTGGCCGGCGTCGCCGGAGAGCGTCAGTGGGTGAACGCCGAGCTTGGCGAGCGCCCGCTCCCACCGGTCGGCGAGCTGCAGCCCGAACACGATCTCTTCGTCCGCGGTGACGTTGAGCCAGCCATTGGCTTGGATCTCGGTATCGAGCTGGCCCGGCCCCCAGCCGGCATAGCCCAACGCCAGGAGACTGCGCCGCGGCCCCGAGCCGCGCCCGATAGCGCGCAGGATGTCGAGCGTCGCGGTCAGGGCCAGCGCATCGCCGATGACGAGCGTGCCGTTCTCGATATAGTCCGGTGAATGCAGCACGAAGCCGCGGCCGGATTCGACCGGGCCGCCGAAATGGACCCGGGGGCTGCCGCTGACCCCCACCGCCTCGATGCCAAGCTGTTTCATCAGCTCGGAGAGCGTGAGCTGATCGAGGAGCTTGTTGACCACGATCCCCATTGCGCCCTCTTCGTTGTGGGCGCACATCAAGATCACGGACCGGGCAAAGCGCGGGTCCTGCATCTGCGGCATGGCAACGAGGAACTGTCCGGCCAATGACGTCACGCGGCTATCCTCACGGGAGTTTGGCTTGACATAAGCGAGCTTCTGCTGGCTTACAAGCGCCGGGACGCCATGGCGGAAACTGTCCACACGAAAACCCCATTGCCCGGCCCGGTTTGCCTGCCAATGCCGATGAGCGCGCGCGCCTTTTCCCAGTTCCTGGTGCTTGCCGCGCTTCTGTTCGGCCTTGCTGTGCCGTTTGCCTGGGCCGATCCGGGGGCATCGGCGTGGTTTACCACCGATCAGAGCCAGGTGCGGCTCATCGCGGCTCAGCCCTTCGTGGGCGATGATGCGGCGATCGAGCTGGGGCTTGAGTTCGCGTCTGGCGCCGCACTGGAAGATCTACTGGCGCTCGCCGGGGGATGCCGGCTATCCGCCCCATCTCGACTGGGCCGGGTCGACCAATCTCGCCGCGGCCGCGGTCGCCTGGCCGGCGCCGCAGCGCTTCTCGGTGCTGGGACTCGAGACCGTCGGCTACGAGGGCGACCGTCGTCCTGCCCATCCACGCCCGCGCCGCGCAGAAAGGGGCGCCACTGGAGCGCGCATCTCGCGCTCGACTATCTCACCTGCAACGACATCTGCATTCCCAACCAGGCCGCGCTGACCCTGCATCTCCCGGCGGCGCCGGAGGCGGCCGGCGGTGGCTTCGGCCCGCTCATCGCCCGCTTCGCGGCACGGGTTCCCGGCGACGGGCACGACAGCGGGCTTGCGCTGGTCAGCGCGGTAGCTACGGCCGGGCGCGCCGGGCGCGCTCGACATCGCCGTGCGCAGCGACCGCCCGCTCGGCCGGCCCGATGCCTTCGTCGAGGGTGCCGACGGCGTCACCTTCGCCGCGCCCCAGCCGCGGCCGGGCAACGCGCCGGACGAAACCGTGCTTCGCCTGCGGGCGATGGGACCGAACGGCGGCAGTCGCGGCGTTGGTCGGCCGGAGGCTGACGGTGACGCTGGTCGACGGCGAGCGGGCCATGGCCGGCACCGTGGTGCCGTCACAGGGATCGCCGGCGATCGATCTCGCCGCGCTCTGGCCGATGCTGCTGGTGGCGCTGCTCGGCGGGCTCATCCTCAACGTCATGCCTTGCGTCCTGCCGGTGCTGTCGCTGAAGCTCGTCGGCGCGCTCGAACATGGCGAGCGGTCGCTGCGTGCCGTCCGCGTCGGCTTCCTTGCCACCGCCGTCGGCATCCTGCTGTCGTTCCTGGCGCTGGCGCTCGCCATGGTTGCGCTCACCCGGGCAGGCGTCGCGGTCGGCTGGGGCATGCAGTTCCAAGAGCCGTTCTTCCTTGCGGCGATGGTGGCGCTGCTGACGCTCTTTGCCGCCAATCTGCTGGGCCTCTACGAGGTGCCGTTGCCGCGCGCGCTGGCCGACCGCGCCGGCAGCGCAGCACTTGGCAATGTCGCGACCGGCGCCTTCGCGACGCTTTTGGCGACGCCGTGCTCGGCGCCCTTCCTCGGCACCGCGCTCGGTTTCGCGCTGGCGGCCGGTCCGGTCGAGATCATCGCCATCTTCTTCGCCCTCGGCATCGGTTTCGCCACGCCCCATCTGGTGGTGGCGGCGGTGCCGCGTCTCACCCGGCTCCTGCCGCGGCCGGGACGGTGGATGCTGATGCTACGCCGCGTACTCGGCGTGGCGCTGGCGGGCACGGCGCTGTGGCTCATCATGGTGCTGGCGGCCGAGCAGGGCCGGGAGGCCGCGGCGCTAGTGGGGGCCCTCATGATCGCGCTGATCGCGGTCTTTGGGCGCCTTTCCGCCGGCGCGATCCGGCGCGTGGCGGCCGCCTGCCTGCTGGTGGCGGCGCTGGCGGTGCCGGCAGTGACGACGGCGCCGCTGGCGGCGGCGGATGCTGCGGCCGGGTTGTGGCGGCCGTTCGATCCAGCCGCGCTCGGTGCGCTCGTCCATGACGGGCGTGTCGTGTTCGTCGATGTCACCGCCGATTGGTGCCTCACCTGCAAGGTCAACGAGCGCCTGGTCCTCGACAATGCGGCGGTGCGCGACCGCCTCGCCGCGCCGGGCGTCATCGCCATGCGCGCCGACTGGACGCGGCCCGATGCGGCCATCGTCGCCTATCTCCGGCGCTTCGGCCGCTACGGCATTCCCTTCAACGCCGTCTATGGCCCGGGCGCGCCGGCCGGCGTGGCGCTGCCGGAGATCCTGACCACCGACGCGGTCAGGGCCGCACTGCGCCAGGCCGCCGGGGGCCGGGCGGACGGTCGGGGATGATTTCCTGCGTCCGAATCGCTATGCTTGGCTCGTGCGATCGTTCCAAAAAGAGAGGGGTAGGCAAATGATTAAAGTTGGCGACAAGATGCCCGCGGCGAAGTTGCGGCATATGACGGCGGAAGGCCCCAAGGAGATCAGCACCGACGATATCTTCAAGGGCAAGAAGGTGGTGCTGTTCGCGGTGCCGGGCGCGTTCACCCCGACCTGCTCGGCCAAGCACCTGCCGGGCTTCGTGCAGAATGCCCAGGCGATCAAGGCGAAGGGCATCGACACCATCGCCTGCATCGCCGTCAACGACGCGTTCGTGATGGGCGCCTGGGGCAAGGCGCAGAATGTCGAAGACAAGGTCCTGATGCTCGCCGACGGCAACGGCACCTTCGCCAAGGAGCTGGGCCTGGAGATGGACGGCAGCGGCTTCGGCCTCGGCACGCGCTCCAAGCGCTATGCCATGGTCGTCGACAACGGCGTCGTGAAGCAGCTCAATGTCGAGAACCCCGGCGCCTTCGAAGTCTCGAGCGCCGAGGCAATCCTCAAAGCACTCTAGTCCGACCCAGCGTCTCGCCCAGCGCGATCGTCGATCGCGGCGCGGGCGAGCGCGTCGGCGCGCTCGTTCTCGGGGTGGCCGGCATGGCCGCGCACCCAGGTGAACTCGACCCGATGCGGCGCCAGCGCCGGCTTCCAGGCGCTGCCATAGATCGACATTCTTGACCGCGGACTTGGCGGCCGTCTTCCAGCCGCGCGCTTTCCAGCCGGCGATCCAGCGCGTTATGCCGTCGCGCAGATACTGACTGTCGGTGAAAAGCTGGACCCGGCATGGGCGTTTCAGCGCCTCGAGCGCGGCGATCGCCGCCATCAGCTCCATGCGGTTGTTGGTGGTGGCCGCGTCGTGACCCTTGAGCTCGCGCTCGCGGCCGTTGAAGCGCAGCACCGCCCCCCAGCCGCCCGGTCCCGGATTGCCGCGGCAGGCCCCGTCGGTGAAGATCTCGACGAGATCATCCTCGCTCATGCGTCGAGCCCGTAGGCGCCGGGGCTGGTGACGCTGCGGTGAAACCGCAGCTTCTGGAGATATTCGAGCGGGTCCTTGGGCCGCACCAGCGCGCCCGGGGGATGATTGAGGAGATCATAAAGCCGCGTCAGCAGAAAGCGCAGGGCACTGCCACGCGCCAGCAGCGGCAGCGCCGCGAACTCCTCCGGGCCGAGCGGACGCACAGCGCGGTAATTGGCCAGGAGCAGCCGCGCCTTGGTCACGTTGAAGCTGCCGTCAGGCTCGAAGCACCAGGCGTTGAGGCAGATGGCGATGTCGTAGGCCAGCGCGTCGGTGCAGGCGAAATAGAAATCGATGAGCCCGGACACCTTGTCGTTGCGAAAAAAGACATTGTCGGGAAAGAGGTCGGCATGGATCACGCCGCGCGGCAGCGTCGCAGGCCAGGATCGCTCGAGATGGATGAGCTCGCGTTCGAGTTCGTCGGCCAAGCCGGGGCGCAGCTCGTCGGCGCGCGGGCGGCACGCCTCGAAGAGCGTGCGCCAGCCGAAAACCGAAAGATTATTGGGCCGCTCTTGCCCGAACTTCGCCCCGGCAAGGTGCAGCTGTGCCAAAGCGCCGCCGACCCCGGCGCAGTGTACCGGCTGGACCCGGCGCGGCCACATGCCGTCGAGAAAGGTGACGATCGCCGCCGGGCGGCCGCAGAGCTGACGCAGGGCGGCGCCGTCGTTGCCATGGAGCGGCGTCGGGCACGCGATGCCGTGGGCCGCCAGATGCTCCAGGAGCGCCAGAAAGAACGGCAGATCGGCCGGCGCGACGCGGCGCTCGTAGAGCGTCAGGATGTAGGTGCCGCGCTCGGTGCGCAGCAGGTAGTTTGAATTCTCCACCCCTTCGGCGATGCCCTTGCACGCCGTCACTTCGCCGATCGCATACTCGGCGATGAAGGCGCGCAGGGCATCATCGGGAACTTCGGTATAGACCGCCATGGGGCTCGAGCGACGGGCAACGCTTGTGCCGCCACTCCTCGTCGCATAGAGTTCGCCGCACGTTAGTACAGGCGTCAGCGACAAGGAAGGGGATATGAGCGCATCGGATCGCGCCGCGCGTTGGGCGCGCGCTCTCGCCGTGCCGGCCGCGCTCGGCTTGAGCGTCATGGTTTCAGGCTGTGGCTCGAGCAAATCGGCGGTCGACCGGTCATGCCCGCGGATGGTGGTGGCGCCCAACACCGAAACCATCACGTTCTTCGGCCCCGGCGGCCACGATGCGAAGGATCTGACGGTCGGCGGCAGGATCACCGGCGGCAGCGCACACTGCGTGCCTGAGAAGGCCGGCGTCGCCGTCAATGCCGAAATCCACTTCTATGCCCAGCGCGCCAATCTGCAGATCAAGGACGCGACCTTCCCCTATTTCTTGGCGCTCGTCGACGCCCAGCAACACGTGCTGGCGCAGGAAGCCTACCAGCTGCATGTCGAGTTCAATCCGGGCGAGAGTTACCGCGAAATCCCGACCGAGAAGCTCACGGTCCATCTGCCGCTGCGCGATAAAACCACAGCGGGCGACTTCGCCTTGATCATCGGGTTCCAGCTCACGCCCGAACAGCTCGCCTTCAACCGCGCTGCCATGGCGCGTTAAGGGTCGGGCGGCCATGATCGAGGGCTTCGCAGCGCGGCGCATCGCGACCGGCGATGCCGAGATCGCGCTCGAGACCGGCGGCAGCGGCCCGCCCCTGCTGCTGCTGCATGGATACCCCGAGACCCATGCCTGCTGGCACCGTGTCGCGCCGCTTCTGGCCCGTGATTTCACGCTCGTCTGCCCCGATCTGCGCGGCTATGGCGACAGCCGCTTCACCGGCGTCGAGACGCCGGATCACGCCGCCTTTTCCAAGCGCGCGATGGCGCGCGACCAAGTTGCGGTAATGGCGGCGCTCGGCTTCGAGCGCTTCGCCGTCGCCGGCCACGACCGCGGCGGCCGCGTCGCTTATCGCCTGGCGCTCGACCATCCACAGCATGTCACGCGGCTGTGCACGCTCGACATGGTGCCGACGCTGGAAACGTTCGAGCGGATGAACGCCAAAAGCGCGCTGGGCGCCTATCACTGGCTGTTCCTGGCGCAGCCATTCCCGCTGCCGGAGCGGCTCATCGCCGGCGATCCCGATTTCTATCTCGACTGGACGCTCAAGAGCTGGTGCGCGCCCGGCAACGCGCTCGCGCCGGAGGCGATGGCGGAATACCGCCGCGCCTTCCATGTACCCGAGGTCGTCCATGCCGCGTGCGAGGATTACCGCGCCGGCGCCACCTACGATTGCGATGCCGACCGCGCCGACCGCGACGCCGGCCGCCGAATCGGCTGCGCGATGCTAGCGCTGTGGGGGGCACGGCGCAGTGTCGGTGCTGCCGCCGGCGATCCGCTTGCGATCTGGCGGGGCTGGGCCAACCGCGTCGAAGGCGCGGGCCTCCCGTGCGGCCACTTCCTGCCCGAGGAGGCACCCGAGGCGGTGGCGGAAGCGCTGCGGCGGTTCTGTTCGGGCGACGAATGAGCCGCCCGGCGCGTCCGCGGCGACGGCGCCGCCGGGGGCAGCCAGGGCGGATCGGTGCGCCCGAGCGCGGCATTCCCCGCAGCGCCGGCCGGGCGATCGTGCGGCCGGACCTTTATTACCGGCTTCTCACCATCGGTTGGAGCGGGTTCTTCGCGGGCATCGCCACCGCCTATGTGACTTTCAACCTGGTCTTCGCCGGGCTCTACCTCCTTGAAACTGGCAGCATCGCCAATGCCCGCCCGGGCTCGTTCGCCGACGCCTTCTTCTTCAGCGTCCAGACCATGGCGACGGTCGGCTTCGGCGATATGCGGCCGGCGACGTTTTACGCCAACATGCTCGTCACCATCGAGGTGCTGCTCGGCCTCACGGGGTTCGCGCTCGCCACCGGCCTCATCTTCACGCGCTTCTCGCGCCCGATCGCGCGCGTGATGTTCAGCCGCGTCGGCGTCATTACCCGCCACGACGGGCGGCGGACGCTGATGTTCCGCGTCGCCAACCAGCGCGCCAACCTCATTCTCGAGGCGCAGGTGGGCCTGACGCTGGCCCGCAACGAAATCACCCGTGAACGCGTGGAGATGCGGCGCTTCTACGAGCTGAAGCCGGAGCACAACCGCTCCCCGCTGTTCACGCTCACCTGGACGGTGATGCATGTGATCGACGAGGCAAGCCCGCTCCACGGCGCGACCCCCGATACGCTCGCCGCTGCCGGCGCCGCCTTCATCGTGACCATCACCGGCCTCGACGAGACCTTGGCGCAGACGATTCACGCCCGCCACGTCTACCGCCCTGCGGATTTGAGGTGGGACCAGCGCTTCGCCGACATCTTGAGTCGCGGCGAGGACGACGACGCCATCGTCGATTATGACCGGTTCCACGACACGATCGCGAGCGAAGAATGGGGCGCAAGTTGACAAGTGCGGGGACGGCGATTTTAGTGCGCGCATGATCGCCCGGATCGTCGCCCTCGCCCTCGTCCTTGCCGCGACTTCGGCCACTGCCGCGGACAAAGAGCTCAACATCTACAACTGGTCGGATTACATCGCCGACGACACCGTGCCGCGCTTCGAGAAGGAGACCGGCATCAAGGTCAATTACGACGTCTACGACAGCAACGATGTGCTCGAGGCAAAACTCCTGGCGGGACATTCGGGCTATGACCTGGTGGTGCCGTCGGCAGCGCCCTATCTCGCCCGCCAGATCGCGGCCGGCGTCTATCAGAAGCTCGATAAGGCCAAGCTCACCAATTACGCCAACCTCGATCCGCAGATCCTCGCGGCGGCCGCCAAGGCCGATCCCGGCAACCAGTATGGCGTGCCCTATCTCTGGGGCACCACGGGGATCGGCTACAACAAGGGGATGGTCGCGAAGGCGCTCGGGCCAAGCGCGCCGGTGGCGAGCGACCGGCTGCTGTTCGATCCCGCCAATGCCGGCAAGCTCGGGGCGTGCGGCATCTCGCTCCTCGACAGCGCGCAGGAGATCTTCCCCGCCGCGCTCGTCTATCTCGGGCGCGATCCGCTGAGCCGCAGCACCGACGATCTCGCCCGCGCGGCGGCCGTCGTCACGGCGATCCGGCCCGACATCCGCAAGTTCCACTCCTCCGAATACATCAATGATCTCGCCAATGGCGATCTCTGCGTCGCTTATGGCTATTCCGGCGACATCCTGCAGGCGCGCAACCGGGCGCGCGAGGCCAAGAACGGCGTCGACATCGCCTACACCATCCCCACGGAGGGGGCGATGATGTGGATCGACATGATGGCGATCCCCAAGGACGCGCCGCATGCGGAAGCGGCGCTGCGCTTCATTGACTATGTGCTGCGGCCGCAGACCATCGCGGCGATCAGCAACACCGTCGCCTACGCCAATCCGAACCTGAAAGCGATGCCGCTGGTCGATGCCGCGCTGCGCGATGATCCCAACATCTATCCCCCGCCGGCCGTGCGCCAGCGCCTGTTCTTCGACACGCCGGTAACGCCGCAATACGAGCGGCTGCGCACGCGCGCCTGGACCAAGGTCAAGACGGGTGAGTAGCGCGGACGACGCAGCGCCGCATCTGCGTCTGGAGGGGGTGGTGAAACGCTTCGGCGCCGAGGGTGCCGCCGCCGTCGATCACGTCTCGCTCGATGTCGCGCGCGGCGCGTTCTTCGCGCTGCTCGGGCCCTCCGGCTGCGGCAAAACGACACTCCTGCGGCTTCTGGCCGGATTCGAGCGGCCGGACGCAGGGCGGATCCTGATTGCCGGCGACGACATGGCGGACGTGCCACCCTATGCCCGTCCCGTCAACATGATGTTCCAGTCCTATGCGCTCTTCCCGCATATGAGCGTCGCCGACAATGTCGCGTTCGGCCTGCGCCAGGACCGCCTGCCGCGGCGCGAGATCGCCGCGCGCGTGGGGGCGATGCTCGATCTCGTCAAGCTCGCGCCGCTCGCGGAGCGCCGGCCGGCGCAGCTCTCGGGCGGCGAGAAGCAGCGCGTCGCCCTCGCCCGGGCGCTCGCCAAGGAGCCGAAGCTCCTGCTGCTCGACGAGCCCCTGACCGCGCTCGATCGCAAGCTGCGCGAGGAGACGCGCGTGGAACTCGTCCGCATCCAGGAGCGGATCGGCATCACCTTCCTCATGGTGACGCACGACCAGGAGGAGGCGATGAGCATGGCGAGCCGCATGGCCGTGATGAACGCGGGCCGGATCGCGCAGGTGGGCGCGCCGCACGAAGTCTACGAGGCGCCATCCAGCCGCTTTGTCGCCGACTTCCTGGGCGCGGTGAATTTCTTCGCCGGGCGCGTCGACGCGGTCGAGGGGCGGCTCCATCGCATCGCCTCCGACGAGGCCGGCGCCTCTCTCGCTGTGGAGCGCGAGCCGCCACTGACCGCGGGCTGCGCCGTCGTGGTCGCGGTGCGGCCGGAGAAGATCGCAATCGAGGACGCCGCGCCCAACGATGCGCCCAACTGCCTCTCCGGCACGGTCGCTTCTGTCTCCTATCGCGGCGAGGCCTCGACCTATCGCGTGGCACTGGCGACCGGCAAGGTGGTGCGCGTGACCGCGCCCAACACCGCACGGTGCGGCGGCGCCTTCGCCGAGGGTAACGGCGTCCGGCTCGCCTGGAGCGCGGACGCGGGCATGGTGCTCGAGGAATGAGCGAGGCGCGGCGGCGCGCTGCCGTCCTGGCGCTGCCCTATGCGTGGCTCCTTCTCTTCTTCCTGGTGCCGTTCCTCATCGTGCTCGGCATCAGCCTTGCCGAGCAGGCGATCGGCATTCCGCCCTATTCGGCTCTGGTGACGCGCGGCGCGCACGGGATCGAGCTGCACGCGAGCCTCGACAATTTCGCGCTGCTCGGCAGCGATCCGCTGTACGTGCACGCCTATCTCAACGCGGTGCTCTATGCCGCTCTGGCGACGGGCCTGGCGCTCCTCATTGGCTATCCACTGGCCTATGCCATCGTCCGCGCGCCGCTGGCGTGGCGCGGGCGGCTTCTGTTGTTGGTGATCCTGCCGTTCTGGACGAGCTTCCTCATCCGCGTCTATGCCTGGATCGGCCTCTTGAAGAGCAACGGGCTCGTCAACAACGCGCTCATGGCCTTGGGCCTCATTCACCAGCCGCTTGCCCTTCTCAACAATCTCTTCGCGGTCGAGATCGGGCTCGTCTATTCCTATCTGCCGTTCATGGTGCTGCCGCTTTATGCGGCGCTCGAGAAACTCGATCCGGCGCTGATCGAGGCCGCGTCCGACCTCGGCTGCCGTCCCGCCGCCGCCTTCCGCCGCATCACCCTGCCGCTGTCCTTGCCGGGCGTGGCGGCGGGAGCGCTTCTCGTCTTCATCCCGATGTGCGGGGAATTCGTCATCCCCGACCTCCTGGGCGGCCCGGGCACGCTGATGATCGGCAAGGTACTGTGGGACGAGTTCTTCACCAATCGCGACTGGCCAGTTGCCTCCGCCGTCGCGGTCGCGATGCTGGTGCTCCTCGTAGTGCCGATGGGCGTGGTGCGGCGCTTCCTTGCCGGAGCGGGTGAGTGAGGACCACGCCCTACGTCACCAGCTTCTCCAGCACAGCGACCGCGGTCGGCCTCGGCCGCCGGCTTGTCCCAGCGGATGCGGTGGATGCGGGGAAAGCGCATCGCGAGCGCCGGCCTTGTGCCGGGGCGAGCGGTGCACGCTGTCGAAGGCGATCTCGAGCACCAGCTCGGGCGCGACCGCGCGCACCGGCCCGAAGCGCTCCGCCGTGTGGTCGCGGATCCAGCGGTCGAGGCGGCGCAGCTCCTCGTCGGTGAAGCCGAAATAGGCCTTGCCCACCGGCACCAGCTCGCTCCTCGCGCCAGACGCCGAATGTGTAGTCGGAATAGAACGACGAGCGCTTGCCGTGGCCGCGCTGGGCATACATCAGCACGGTATCGACGGTCAGCGCATCGCGCTTCCACTTGAACCACGGGCCTTTGGGCCGGCCCGAGAGATAGGCCGAATCGCCGCGCTTCAGCATGACGCCCTCGATGCCGCGGGCGCGCGCGCCATCGCGCAGGCGCCGCAAACTCTTCCCACGCCGCGAAGGGGATGAGCGGCGAGAGATCCATGTACGGGCGCGATGCCGCACGCGTACCAGACCTCCAGCCGCCGCCTTCGCTCGTCAAACGGCAGCGGCCGCAGATCGTCGCCGCCGTCCTCGAGCAGGTCATAGAGCCGCACCCAGGCGGGAAAATCGCGGAGCTGGCGCGGTGTCGCGATCTTGCGGTTCAGGCGCTGCTGCAGATCGTTGAAGGGCGCCACCGCACCATCGCGCACGACCAGCAGCTCGCCGTCGAGCACGACGCCGTCGGGCAGTACCGCCAGGATTTCGGGAAACGCCGCCCCGACATCATCGCCCGAGCGCGAGTAGAGCCGCCTGCCCCCTCGCGCGACGAGCTGGACGCGGATGCCGTCCCATTTCCATTCGGCGCGATAATCGGCAGGATCGAGACGGCTGAGATCGTCTTCTTCCGACCGCCTGGGCGAGCATCAGCGGCGTGAAGGTCGGCCGCCCTGCCGTCTCCGGCCGCGCCGCCGTGCCTTCGAGCCAGGCGAAGAGCGCGCCATAAGGCGGCTCTAGCCCGTGCCAGACCGCCTCGATGTCGTCGAGCGGCACCCGCGACCATTCCGCCAGCGCGGTCTTGGCCAGCCTGGCCGAGACGCCGATCCGCAAGCCGCCGGTGACGAGCTTCAGCAGCGCCCAGCGCCCGGTCGCGTCGAGCAGATCGAGCCAGCGCGCGATTTGCCCGCCGGCATCATCGCGCGTCGCGCCGCGCTCAATTCGGCGACGATGACGCTGAGGCTCGGCACCTCGCCCGCGGCCTGCCGCTGCGGCCAGATCAGCGCCACCGTCTCGGCGAGATCGCCGACGAAGTCATAGGACCAGGCGAAGAGCTCGGCATCGACCCGATCGAGGACGAGGGCGCGGACCTGCTGCGGCTTCACCTCGCGAAACGCGATCCCGCCGGTCAGCGCGGCCAGCGCCCAGCCGCGCTCGGGATCGCGCGTCGCTTGCGAAATAGTCCCGCATCAGCCGCAGCTTGGCCAAGCCGCGACGGCGTGAAGGCCAGCGCGTCGAGGAGCGCCGCGAAGGCCTGCACCTCATTCCTCGTCCTCGAAGCCGACGAGCGACAACGCGCGGGCAGCGACGCCCATGAGCGCGCATTGCCGCACCAGCGCGTCCTCCGCGCCGTGCGTCACCCACACCTCGCGACGGCGCGGTCTCGCGTGATGGTGGCGATGCAGCTCGTCCCAATCGGCATGGTCGGAGATGACGAGCGGCAGCTCGACGCCACGCTGCTTGGCGCGCTGGCGCACCCGCATCCAGCCCGACGCCATCGCCACCACCGGATCGGGCAGCCGCCGCGCCCACGGCTCGGCGGCGACCGACGGCGGCGCCAGCACGATCTTGCCGGCGAGCGCCTCGCGCGCCACGCCGATCACGGGGCTGCACCGGCCCGAGCGCCACGCCCAGCGACTCGTAGAGTCGCGACGAGCGGCATGAGCGCGCCGTGGAGAAAGACCGGCTCCTCATAGCCCCGCCGGCGCAACAGGCTCAGCACGCGCTGGCACTTGCCCAGCGCATAGACGCCGACGAGATGGCAGCGCTCCGGATAGAGCGCGACAGAATGGAGCAGCCGGTCGATCTCGCCGGCGTCGTCGGGATGGCGAAAGACCGGCAGCCCGAACGTCGCCTCGGTAATGAAGATGTCGCAGCTCTGCGGCTCGAACGGCGCGCAGGTCGGGTCCGGTCGGCGCTTGTAGTCGCCGGAGACGACGATGCGCGTGCCGCCATGCTCGAGCACCACCTGGGCGCTGCCGAGGATGTGGCCGGCCGGGACGAGCGTGACGCTGACCCCGCCGCAGCCGATGGTCTCGCCATAGGCGAGCGCCTGGAAACGGCCGCCGGCATCCTCGCTCAGGCGCTGGCGCATGATGGCGATCGTGCCTTCCGTCGCCAGCACGTTCGCATGGCCCGGCCGCGCGTGATCGCCGTGGCCATGGGTGATCACCGCGCGCGGGACCGCGCCGGCGGGATCGACGTAGAAATCGCCGGGCACGCAATAGAGCCCGCGCGGCGTCACCTTGAGCCAGTCCACCTGCATGCGGGGAATATAGGGATCGGCGCGACCCGGTCCCATTTCCTCATCCGGGTGGCCGCCGTGCTATGGAGACGATCCCGAAGTGTGGATGGCCGAGTCATCGATGCTGCGCCGCCGCTTCCGCAACGTGGCGATCATCGCCGGCCTCATCGACCGCAGCCTGCCCGGCCACGAGAAATCGCGGCGCCAAGTCACCTTCAATTCCGATCTTATCGACGACGTGCTGCGCCGGTTCGAGCCGCGCCACGTGCTGCTGCGCGCGACCGCCGCCGACGCCGCCACCGGCCTCACCGACGTGCGCCGCCTGGGGCAGATGCTGGCGCGCGTCAAAGGCCGCATCCGCCACCGCCGCCTGAAACGCGTCTCGCCGCTCGCGGTGCCGGTGCTGCTGGAGATCGGCCGCGAATCGGTGCAGGGCGAAGCGCTCGACCGCATCGTCGACGAGGCGGCGCAGGAATTGTTGCAGGAGGCGGGGTTGGGGGTGGTGCGGGGGAGGGTGTCGGTGTGAGATACTTAGGCCATATGAACGTCGCACTTGGGTTAAATGCGGACGTTTGCGGCGCTGTGACAACGCAGTGCTGGTCTTCCCGAAAATGAGCATGGTCATTCACCGTCGTCTTTATGCAATATGCATAAATCATATTGCATAATGTCCATTGGCGTGCTATTTGGTCAGCATTGGTACTCTTGGAGCGGTACAATCATGAACTCTACTCAAGCAATGAAGAGCATCAAGACCGCGATCAACGGAGCTCCACGCAACGACTACATCGCCGAACTCCACCTTCAGATAATCAAACATGCGCACCTTCTGCAGGATGTCACCGGTAGGCAATTTGCCGAGGAACTCGGGATCGGGCCCTCATTTGGGACAGAGTTCGCGAAAATGCGCAAAATTGCCGCGCGCCTCAGAAACGCAGGCTTAGATCCCTCGAAAATCTAGCCGCTCGATGTACACCCCGTATCGCCTAGTCCGGAAGGTAAAGAGACTGGAGCAGCACCCGAACCTCCGACGGAAAAATGAAATGAGGGGCCTCCGGTGCGCCTTCGACGCAATGGCATTACCAAACCGGCCGATGATCGGGGAATGATAGTGCCTTCAAAGAAGCGATGGCTTGGAGTTCGATCCTGGCGGCCCCGAGCATGCCGCAAGACTTCTTGCTGACAAGCAACGGTTGCGTATCAGCTTCTCATCCGAGGAAATGCCAAAACCAGCCTACGCGTACGTCGCTTGGGTTGACCTCATGGGAGCAGGTAACGCCATGGCAACGTCGATGCCCCGAACGGCCAACGCTATATCGCGGCTACATCTTGCCGTCTCTTATGCCTGCGCCGACCATAAATTCGTCGGCACCCGGCTCCCGATCAATGACGGTGTTTTCCTGATCTCCTCGTCGAAGCGAGAGACCATGACCGTTCTGCGATCGGTCATGATTACGTTGGTAGGCAATTTTGTAGCGCGGCCGAACCAGCCCGAGCGGTTTCTTATTCGCGCAGCCTTGGCGTATGGCCCGGTTTACTATGGATCAACCCTTGGATCGTGTCCCAGGGCGTGGTGTAGGAGCGGCGGCGGCGTCGCGATCTCCGGCGAGGTTGGCCGGAAGCGTCAGGCGGTCACAGCGGACAGCCTGACGATCGGATCATCGCTCAAGGGCGCGATGGTTTCCAGGGACATATAGCGGGCGCGCTGCACGGACCATTCATCGTTCTGCTCGAGCAGGAGTGCGCCGACGAGGCGGGTGATGGCGTCTTCATTGGGGAAGATGCCGATGACCTCGGTGCGGCGCTTGATCTCGCCGTTGAGGCGTTCCAATGTAAGCGTCGTCCTCAAGCCACGTTTCTGAGCTCGGGCTTTGGGGCGTATGCCCAGGGTAGGAGTTCGTCGACGCGGTTTTGCGGATGGCCATTGACGATGCGCGTGATGACGTCGGCGAGATAACGTTGGGTTTCGACGCGGTTGAGCTTACAGGTTTCGACCAGCGAGGCGATGGTGGCCCAATGGTCCGCGCCGTTGTCGGAACCGGCGAAGAGTGCGTTCTTACGGGTCAGAGCCAAAGGCCTGATTGCGCGCTCGACGACATTGTTGTCGATTTCGACACGACCGTCGTCGAGGAACAGGCACAACCCATTCCATCGCGAGAGAGCATAGCGGATCGCCTCGGCGAGCTTGGTCTTCTGGCTGATCAACGCGAGCTTCTCGCGCAGCCAAGGCTCGAATGCCGCGACCAGAGGCCGGCTGTGCTGTTGGCGGAAGGCGCAGCGGTCCTCGGCAGTTTGGCCGCGAATGTCACTCTCGATTTGATAGATCGCGGCGATGCGCGCCAGCGCTTCGGTAGCGATCGGCGCCGGACCCGATTGGGCGAGCTCGTAGAAACGGCGACGCACGTGGCTCCAGCAGAAGGCCAGCTGTACCGCATTCCGCCGGGCCAGCACCTTGTAGCCGCCATAGCCGTCGACCTGCAGCACGCCGCTAAAGCCGGCAAGATGGGCGATCGGCCGCTCGGCCTTGCGGTCGGGCGCATAGAGGTAGACCACTCCCGGCGGATCGCTACCGCCCCATGGTCGATCGTCCCGTACATAGGCGAAGAGCTGTCCGGTCTTGGTGCGCCCGCGTCCGGGATCGAGCACCGGCGCGGTCGTTTCGTCGGCAAAGAGCCTGGGGGACGACTTCAATCGATCGAACAGACGTTCCTGAATTGGCCGTAAGAGGAAGGCCGCGCGTCCGACCCAATCAGCCAGGGTCGAGCGATCCAGATCGACGCCCTGACGACCGTAGATCTGCGCCTGGCGATAAAGCGGGAGATGATCGGCGAACTTGGAGACGAGGACCTGGGCCACCGTCGCTTCGGTGGGCAGGCCACCGTCGATCAGCCGCGCCGGTGCCGGTGCCTGGATCATGATGTCCTGGCAGACGCGACAGCCATACTTCGGACGCCGCACCACAAGCACCCGGAACTGGGCTGGTATGATGTCGAGGCGTTCGGCGACGTCCTCGCCGATGCGATGCAGCATCCCCGAGCAGCACGGGCATATCGTGCTCGCCACGTCGACCACCGTCTCGATCCGCGGCAGATGGGCCGGCAGCGCGCCGCGGTTGGCGCGGCGCTTGGCAACGCGCGCTTTCCGCTCGGCCAGAATCTTCTCCTCGCTCTCGGCGTGACCCGCGGCTTCGACCTGTTCCGCCTCTTCGAGAGCGAGTTGCAACTGATCCTCGGGCAGGCTTTCGGCACGCCGTCCGAAGCGGTGTCGCTGCAGCTCCTTGATGATCTGGCGCAACCGATCGCTCTCGGCGCGCTCGGCCAGCAACATCGCTTTGAGCTGGTCGGCATCGTCCGGCAGGGCTTCGCTGGGCTTCGTCACACAGCGATGGAATCATAATCGCCGAGAACTTGCGACCATTTTAACGACGATTGCGAGCGCTCTCTTCGATCAGCTCGGCGCCACCGGTACGACGGTCCGCTCCGGCTCATGAACGCGCCGCCAATCGAGGCCTTCGAACAAGGCCGAGAACTGGGCTGCGCTCAGTCGCATCACCCCATCCTGAATCTTCGGCCAGCGGAACTCGCTGCCCTCCAGTCGCTTCGCGACCAGCACCACGCCGGTGCCGTCCCAGAAGACCAACTTGATCCGGTCCGTCCGCTTCGCACGGAACACGTAGATCACGCCAGAGAACGGATCGTCGTGGATCACCTCCCGCACCAGCGCGGCCAGACCTTCGGCGCCTTTGCGGAAGTCCACCGGCTTTGTCGCCACCATCACCCGGACCGCGCCGCTCGGGCCGATCACGACCTCACCTTCAACGCACGGATGACGGCAGCCACGGTCGACGCTTGTGCGCCGGGGCCAATCCGAACGACCACGCCATCGATCTCGAGCTCGATCGATGGCGCCGCCGCCGATCGCCTTCGGCGAGAGGGCTTCGTTACCGCTGGCGCGGGAACCTCCGCGACCGCCGGAACGAACGCCGGCCTTTCAGGTGTGCGCGTCCCGCGCGCCAGTCGACGCCAGGTGAAGAGTTGCTGCGGCGTCAGCCCGTGCCGGCGCGCTACGGAGCAAACAGTCTCGCCATCGACATAGCTCTCGGCGATGATCGTCGCCTTCTCTTCCGCCGACCAGTTCCGACGCCGTCCCGCGCCCGTGAACACCTCGATGCGCCGCACCGGCTCCGGCATATGTTTAGGCTCTGAAATCGACATGTGTCGGAACCCCCAACCGGCTCCGAGCATCAACCCTCAAGCGTCAAATCAAAAGGTGGCGGGCGAACAGCGCTTACGTTCCAATGGATTGGTCGAATGAATCTTCGGCCGGTGATCCTTCGGGAAGCTCATGAAGGCGAGGACATCGGTTTCGGCCTCGTCCATGACTGCGGCAAGCTTAGGCACCTTGGGGCGAACCTGATCGGCGACTTGGCGCCATTGGGCGCGTGCCGTCTCGGCGTCGTCCTGGACAAAGGCGGTGCCGATGAAGGCGGCGACGACGCGGCGCCCCTGCCGGCCGGCGTGCGCCAGGACGTTGCGCATGAAGTGGACGCGGGGGCTGTTGAAGAAGTTTTCGTCACGCGACGGCAGCAGGCTCGACACCGTTCGGGTGCCGTTTGCTCAACGCCTGACGATTTTTCAGACGCGGATCGCCCATGATCGACGTGGCGGCAGTCAGCAGGGCACAAAGCAGCGCAATGATCCATGTGGCGAGCCGCTTGAGGTTAATTGCGGCTGCCGTCAGGTAAGCCTGGATCTGCATGTTGGCCAAGCCGCGCCGGATGGCACGCGCGAGCCCATGCCAGGTTTTGGCCTCGCCGTGAATGCCCTCCACCTTCCATCGGTGGCGTTGATAGAGCGCATAATCGCGATCCGACCAGTGCTCGCGCCGGCGCCGTGCTCGCAACAGGGCGGGGTAGTTATCGCCAAGAACCACGGCCTTGTTCGAGCGCCCGCCGCTCAGGCATAGGCTGCGCAGGTCACAGCGTTTGCAGTCCTTGGCTCGCGAGGTGAAGAAGCGGCCGTGCTTCACCGCCCGCCCTGCCTTCAGTATCTTGCCGCGCGGACACTTTAGGATATCGTGCTTGGCATCGTATCGGAAGCGGCGCATCGGCACCGGGCTCCTGATCGGCTCGGCCTTGGGCGGGATGATCGCCTCGATCCGGCGTTCCTCGAGTTCGACCGTACACCTTGGCATAGGCGTAGCCCGCATCTGCGGTCACGGCTTGTACGGCGACACCCGTCGTCCTTTGGACCGTGTCGATCTGCGCATCCAATGTACCGCCCTCGTTGACTTGGCCGGTTGTGACGGTCACGTCGAGCACGACGCCGGCCTCGTCGTCGACCGCAGTGTGCTGCTTATAAGCTGGCTCGAGCCGCCGGTTCCGGCCATTTGTTGCCATGGTGGCGTCGGGATCGGTGACGCAGACCTTTTTGTACTTCCCGCTTTGTCTGCCGATCCGCTCCGCCTCCTCGGGCTGAGAGTTTGCCTCACCGACTTTGGCGACCCAGCGGCCGGCCAGAGATTCCCAACTGACGTCGGCGCGGATCAACGTGGCGTCGATGTGTACGATCTCGCCCTTGGCGATCTTCGCGACGAGGCATGCAGTGACCGTCTTCTCGAAGATCCGACGGAAGCGCGCCTCACCCCAGCGCTGGCGGATGCGCGTAAGGCTCGAATGATCGGGCAGACGATTGGCGAGACCGAAGCCCGCGAACCAACGGATCGCCACATTAACGTGTGCCTCACGCATGAGCTTTCGGTCATGGACAATGCCAAGCAGGAATCCCGCGAGCATGAGTTCGAACCGCCGCTTCTGGGTCAATGCCGGGTCGGCCATTGTCTGGGCAGTACAAGTCTGTGACTTCAGCGCGCAGCCAGGACAGGTCGAGCACCCGGTCGACACGGGCCAGCACATGATCGTCGGGAATAAGATCACGCAGCGATCCGGCGAAAAACTCCACCTGCTCCGCACCGCGCGAACCCAACATCACGATCTACTCCCGCTCATCGCCGACGGTAGAAACGAATCACGGATTGGCGGGTTTTTCAACAGCCCCACGCGGCAGCGTTGCCAGGAGGCATGGAGCACTTTCGTGATTGCTGCCTTCAGGCCCTCGTGAGCGTCAGAGATGACAAGCTTGACGCCGCGCAGGCCGCGCCGAGCGAGCTTGCGCAGGAACTCGGTCCAAAAGGTCTCGGCCTCCGAGGGGCCAATATCCATGCCAAGCACCTCGCGGCGCCCGTCGCCGTTGACCGCGACGGCAACGATCACCGCGACCGAGACGATGCGCCCGTTCTCGCGTGCCTTCACATAGGTCGCGTCGATCCACAGATAGGGCCAATCGCCTTCGAGCGGCCGGGTCAGAAAGGCTTTGACCTTGTCGTCGATCTCTTCGCACAGCCGGCTCACCTGGCTCTTCGAGATGCCGGTCATTCCCATGGCCTGGACGAGATCGTCGACAGAGCGGGTCGAGACACCGTGGATGTAGGCTTCCTGGACCACCGCCGCCAACGCCTTCTCGGCCAGGCGACGCGGCTCCAGGAAGGCGGGGAAGTAACTGCCCTTCCTGAGCTTCGGAATGCGCAACTCGACCGTGCCCGCTCTCGTCTCCCAATCGCGATCGCGGTAGCCATTGCGGTGATTGATGCGGCCCGCACTGCGCTCGCCATGGGCAGCGCCGGTCAGGCCCTCAACTTCCAGCTCCATCAGACGCTGCGCGGCAAAGCCGACCATCTCGCGCAGCAACTCGGCATCCGAACTCTTCTCCAGAAGCGCGCGAAGGTTCATCATCTCGTCGGTCATCGTAAGGTCCTCGGTTCGAGTGAAAGGTCTGGCGACCAAACCCTACCGAAGACCCACGATGACCACCGCTGTGGATAAGTAGCCCGCCTCCGCCCAAACTCTGGCGGTCGCTGCGGCGGGCTACTTACCCACAGCTCCTACACCACTCGGCGGGACACGACCCGTATGCTCCGTTCCAAGTACAGTGACGCAAAGACAGAGCGTGACGAGCAGTGGCAAACGCTTGAGCGCTTCTTCACTCGCCTGAACGTTCAAAAGTCTGCGTTTTTGAGCATGAACTGGGATTCCGTGATTGAGGAAGGTACGGCGGAGGCCCAAGGCCCCATAAAATTTGACTACGGCTGCGATGCACAGCCCGCAGAATTTCTGTTGAAAACGATAATTGAGTTAAGGCTGGATCCCGACTTGAGATCGGTCACCCTAATAAAGCCGCATGGATCAGTAAACTGGCTGTACTGTGACACATGCCGACGGCTCTATTGGTTCCCCGCACACAGAACCGAAAGAATTGCCGCCGAACTGTTTACGGCCCGCGATTGGGACATCATCGAGGGCATCACTAATGAGCGGTTCGGAAGGCGCGTCTCATCTCATGCCTGTCCCGTTTGCGGCTCATATGCGTTAGCAACACGATTGGCGACGTTCAGTTATAGAAAGGCGCTTGACTTCCCGATGCACCAAGCGAGCTGGCTTAGTGCAGAGCGCTTGCTTCGTGATGCCCGGAATTGGATTTTCATTGGCTACTCCCTTCCGGCGGCAGACTACGAATTCAAATATCTGCTAAAGAACGTTGAGAGAGCGAGGGCATCGGACCGCCCTTATATCGTAGTCATTAGCGGCGGCGATGCTGAAGCCACGAAAGCGGCGCACGACCACTACTATCGGTTTTTTGGGAGAAGGATAAGCAAAAAGGAAGGCACGTATTTCGACGAGGGTTTGAGCGCTGCGGCTTTCACGGCTCTCCGGAAACTTGGCGCGCTACGGCCGGTCGTACCGCCGCGTAGACTAACCCCAGCGACGTAGGCCATGTCTGCTTAGCGTCAAAAACGAACATTCAAACAGAGGCCCCCACCCCGCTTGGTCCCCCCCCTCGCCCGCGTCATACTGGCCCCTGACCACCACGCGAGAGGGGCGTCATAGAAAAAGAGTTCATCAATCCGCCGGGGCTGCACAGGCATCGCGCTAAGCGCCTCTGTCGAAGCGGAAATTGTGGGTAATTGAAAGTCGGTGAGGCCGCCTTGCGTTGGCGGTTGATGATGATCTTGGCTCTAGAAGTGCGCCTCGGCGGGTTCCCGGGTTCAGGCGTCTGGTCAGCCAGGCCAAGGCCTACGATGGGGAGTTCGACCTGGTCGTCGTGCCGGGCGGTGGGGAAGCCCGGGAGTTTCTGCCGGTCAGTGGCCAGCGATCCACGGATCACCGCCCAAGTGCGCCACCTGAGCAGGCAGATCAGTCTAGCCGGCTTTGTGTGCATAATGGGGCAAGTGGAGCAAGCTGAAATAATCTATCTCTTTTTGCATCGTAACATTAACGATCGTTGCTCCGCCCGACCGCAAATTGGGACTGTATTAAAAATTAAACCGCACGTTGGGGGCCTCCATGTGGGGGGCTCCGATGGATCATTGCAATTTCGATCTGGCCGCGCATTACGGGCGTTATTTCGACATTGTCCCGGCCACTGCGCCCGATTTGCTCGAGCGCGCCTACCGCTTGCGGTACCAAGTCTATTGTGTCGAGCGTGGCTTCATCGCTCCGGCCGACCATCCCGGCGGTTTGGAGACTGACGCATTCGACGCTCACGCCGTCCATTCACTCCTCATCCACCGCGCGAGCGGTGCGACCTGCGGCACGGTCCGCCTGATCCTGCCCGATGCGGCGCGTCCCGCGAGCTCATTCCCGGTTTACGGTCTCGGCCCGGCCGCGGCCGCGATGCGCGCGCGTCTGCCGCACCTCACCACGGCGGAGCTGTCGCGCTTTGCCATCAGCAAGGATTTTCGCCGGCGCGCCGGCGAAGGTTTCTACGCCGATTTCGACGAGGCCGGCAGGCTGGGGATCGGCTATGTCGAGCGTCACCTCCTTTCGCACATCACCTATGGGCTCATGCGCGCCGTGCTGGTGATGAGCCTGGGACGCAACATCACCCATCTGTGCGCGGTCATGCCGCCGGCGCTTCTGCGGCTTGCGGCTCGGTTCGGCCTGCACTTCGAGCCGGTCGGGGGGCCGGTGGAGTATTACGGGCTGCGGCAACCGTGTTGCGCCGCGCTCGATGATCTCGTCGCCGGCGTGCGCGCGGCGCGCCGAGATGTCTGGATCGCCGGGACCGAGGGCGGACGGCTGGTTCCCACGCACACCCCGCTGCTGCGGGCGGGCTGAGACCCGTCCGGCGGATCACGGCGGGGGCCGCGTTGCCGGCTGCGCTCCTCGGTCCTGTCAAGGCCACCGCTGGCGTTGACTGGAGGCGAGCGGCTGACCGCTCTGGCGACGGTCAGCGGCCCCGAGCGAATCGCCGCTTGCCACCGCACCCGCCATTCAGACACCGCCCCCACCCGCGCTTGGTCCCCTCGCCCGCCCGCGTCATACTGGCCCCCGACCACCACGCGAGAGGGGCGTCATGGAAAAAGAGTTCATCAATCCGCCGGGGCTGCACAAGCATCGCGCCTATACCCGCGTCATCACCGTCAAGGGGCCGATGAAGTTCGTGTTCATCGCGGGCCAGACGCCGTCGGACCAGAACTACAAGCCGGTCGGCGTCGGCGACTATCGCGCGCAGTTCCGCAGCGTGACCGAGGGCCTGTCGCTGCAGCTGAAGGCCGCCGGCGCGACCTGGGACGATGTCGTCTTCAAGCGCATCTTCGTGCGCGACGTCGATAAGTATCTCGAAGCATCGTCCGACCCGTCGATCCCCGTGCCGTGGAATCGCGAGCTCCCGCCGTGCAGCACGATGGTCGGTGTCACGCGCCTCTCCCATCCCGACTTCCTGATCGAGATCGACCTGATGGCGGTCGTCGACGACAAGGGCTGAGCCCGCCTGCCATGCCGCACGCACCTTCCGCGCCGGCGCCGGCTGCGGGTGCTGCCCGGATCGCGCTCATCGCGCGCGGCCGGGTCGTGGAATTCGACGGCTAGGACGCGAGGCCCCCCGCATGGTCCATCGCCTGTCGCCCTTCCTCGCGGTGATGCTCGGCCTCGGGCTCCTTTTCCTCTACGGGCCGATCGTGTCGGTCGTGGTCTATTCCTTCAACGCATCGCGGCTGGTGACGGTGTGGGCGGGGTTCTCGACCCATTGGTATGGCGAGCTCCTGCACAACGAGGCGATCCGCACGCGCGGCGCGGCATCAGCCTGGAAGTCGCGATCTCGGCGGCGACCGGGCGCGCTCGTCCTGGGCACGCTCGCGGGCTTCGGCCTGGCGCGGCATCGCCGCTTCCGCAGCCGGGCGCTTTTCGGCACGCTCGTGACCGCGCCGCTCGTCATGCCCGAGGTGATCATCGGGCTGTCGCTGCTCTTGCTGTTCGTGGCGCTGGAGCAATTCACCGGCTGGCCGCACGGGCGCGGCGTTCTCACCATCGTCATCGCGCATGTGACGCTCGGCCGGCCTACGTCGCGGTAGTGGTCGAGGCGCGGCTTGCCGCGTTCGACCGCTCGGTCGAGGAGGCGGCGCTCGATCTCGGCGCGCGGCCGTGGAAGGTTTTTGCCGTCATTACCCTGCCGCTCATCGCGCCGGCGCTGGTGGCGGGCTGGCTTCTGGCCTTCACGCTATCGCTCGACGATCTCGTCATCGCGAGCTTCACCGTCGGGGCCGGCGTCGACGACGCTGCCGATGGTGATCTTCTCCAGCGTGCGCCTGGGCGTCAGTCCGCAGATCAACGCGCTGGCGACGATCCTCCTCGTCGTGGTGGCGATCCTGGTCACCATCGCCTCGCGCCTGATGGGGCGGCGGCGTCAGGAACTCGTAGGCTCAGCACCGTCGTCAGCGGCACGTCGATGCGCTTGCGGCCGCCGAGAAATTCAGCTCGATGATGCACGCCGCCGCGACGACATTGCCGCCGACCTTGCGGCAGAGCTCGATCGCCGCTTCGAATCGTGCCCCCGGTGGCGAGGAGATCGTCGAGCACGGCCACGCGCTGCCCCGGCACGATCCCATCGGCCTGGATCTCGATCGTATCGGTGCCGTATTCGAGCGCATAGGTGAGCGGCACGGTCGGGCCCGGCAGCTTGCCCTTCTTGCGCACCATGACGAAGCCGCAATTGAGGCTGAAGGCCAAGGGCGCCGCGACCAGGAAGCCGCGCAATTCGATGCCGACCAGAACGTCCGGCCGGCGCGGCGCCAGGGTCGCTGCAAGCCGCGACACCGTTTCATGCCAGGCCTCGGCATGGGCGAGCAGCGTCGAGATGTCATAGAAGAGAACCCCGGGCTTCGGGAAATCCGGCACGCTGCGGATATGCTGCTTCAAGTCCATGCCTTGCTCCCCAACTCGTCCCCGACGCCCGAAAAACGCCTGCCGGCAATACTCTAGCCGACGCGAGGCCGGCCGAAAGCGGCATTTCGGTCGGGCCGCGACTGGCGTATAGAGGGCCTGCGATGGCCGAGGAAGGATGGATCGAGTTCGGAAGCGGCAGGCGACGTGCTCGTCCTGCGCGCCGGCGGCGAATGGCGCCTTGGCGCAGCGGCAGAGCTCGATGCCAAGCTTGCGGCCTTGGCTGCTGCCGCCGGCACGGCAGGTGCGGCTCGATCTTGGCGGCGTCGCGTCGCTCGATACGGCCGGCGCGTGGCTCGTGCTGCGTCTGCAGCGCGCGCTTGCCGCGCGCGGCAGCGCCGTGACGATCGAGAATCTCGCCGCCGATCTCGGGCCGCTGCTGCGCCAGGTCGAAAAAGGTCCCCCGGCTGCGGCCGCCGCCGCCCCACCGCATCGGCGGCATCGGCGATGGCGTCGCCGCCTTCGGCGCGAGTACGATCGAGTTCCTCGCCACCGCCTGCGAGCACGTGGCCTTCCTGGGCCTCGTCGTGCTGCGCCTCCTGCGCACCCTGCGCCATCCGCCGGGCGCCGTCAGGGTCACCGCGCTCCTGGCGCACATGGAGCGCGCCGGCGTCGCGGCGCTGCCGATCGTCGGGCTGCTGTCGTTCCTGGTCGGCATGGTCACGGCGTTCCAGGGCGCCCAGCAGCTTCGCCGCTTCGGCGCGGAGATTTTCGTCGTCGATCTCCTCGGCTATCGGCTTCTTGCGCGAGATGGGCGTGTTGCTCACCGCCATCATCGTCGCCGGCCGCTCGGGCAGCGCCTTCACCGCCGAGATCGGCGCCATGCAGGTGAACGAGGAGATCGACGCGCTGCGCACGCTGGGGCTCGACCCGATCGAGATCCTGGTGCTGCCGCGGCTCTTCGCGCTGGTGCTGACGCTGCCGTTGCTCGCCTTCTATGCCGATGTGATGGGTCTCCTCGGCGGCGCCGTCCTGTGCTGGGTCGCGCTCGGCATCCGCCGCCGGTCTTCCTTGCCGAACTGCACGGCGCGCTCACCGCCGATGACGTTCTGGCTCGGCATCATCAAAGGCGCCGTTTTTCGCCGGGCACGATCGCGCTGATCGGCTGCCACGAGGGCTTCGAAGTGACACGCAGCGCCGAAAGCGTCGGCCGCCACACCACCCGCTCGGTCGTCCAGTCCATCTTCCTGGTGATCGTCATCGATGCCGCCTTCTCCATCCTCTTCTCCTGGCTCAACCTCTGAGCCCGGTGATCCGCCTGCAGGGCCTGGCCACGCGGCGTCGCCGGCCGGGTGCTGCCAGCACGACATCGACCTGCGCTCTATCGCGCGCGAGGTGCTAGGCGTGGTGGGCGGCGACCGGGCGCCGGCAAGTCGGTGCTGCTCAAGACGATCGTCGGGCATCATGCCGCCGGTGGCGGGCACGATCGAGATCTTCGGCCACGATCTCGTCCGGGCAAACGCGGCGCGAGCGCGAGGAGATCGATCAGCGCTGGGGCGTGATGTTCCAGGATGGCGCGCTCTTCAGCTCGCTCACCGTCGCCGAGAACGTCGCCGTGCCGCTCAAGGAGCGGCTGGACCTGCCGACGCAGCTGCTCGACGAGATTGTGCGCCCTCAAGCTCGCGCTCGTCGGCCTGCCACCCGATTCCGGCCCGAAATACCCGGCCGAGCTGTCGGGCGGGATGAAGCAAGCGCGCGGGCCTCGCGCGCGCGCTGGCGCTCGATCCGCCGCTCCTCTTTCTCGACGAGCCTACCGCCGGGCTCGATCCGATCGCCGCTTCCGAATTCGACCGCCTGGTGTGCGACCTCAAGGAAAGCCTCGGCCTCACCGTGTTCCTGGTGACGCACGATCTCGACACGCTCATCGCCATTGCCGACCGGATCGCCGTACTGGTCGACAACGAGCTCAAGATCGGCACAATGGCGGATATGCTGGTCGATCCTAACCCATGGATTCACGCTTATTTCCAAGGCCAAAGGGGCCGCGCCGCGCGCCAGGCGGCCGATCGCTGAGCCATGGAAACACGCGCACGCTACATCCTGGTGGGAAGCTTCGTGCTCTGCCTGCTGACCGGCCTCGTCATCGCGGTGGTGTGGCTTGCCCGCGTCGAATTTCAGGAAGGCGCCACTTACTACGACATTTATTTCACCGGCTCGGTCACCGGCCTCAGCGCCGGCTCGGTGGTGCGGGAGAACGGCATCTCGGTCGGGCACGTCACCGAGATCAGGCTCGATCCGCTGGACCCGACGCGGGTTCGCGTCACCGTCGAGATCGACGACGGCCTCGTCATCAAGTCGGACGCGGTGGCCTCGCTCGAGACCCAGGGCCTGACCGGCGCCGCCTACATCAACATCACCGGCGGCAGCCGCGAAGCCGAGCCCGCAACGCGCGCGACCGGACAGCGCTATCCCGTCATCGCCTCCGCCCCCTCCGGGCTGCAACGCGTGGTGACGAGCGCGCCGGAAGCGCTGGCGCGGCTCATCGATCTCACCAACGAGCTCAACGACGTGCTGAACGAGCATAACCGCCAGGCGATCGACGACACGCTCGACAATCTGCGCCGCCTGACGGCCACGATGGCCAGCCACACCGGCGAAATCGACAGCGCCATCAGCGATGGCGCCACCGGGCTCCACGAGCTGCGCAACACGCTCGAATCGGCGCAAGCGCTACTGGTAACGCTCAACGCCGCCGTCGCGCCAAACGGCGACATGGCGTCGGCGATCCGGTCGGTCAACGAGACCTCGCACAAGTTCGCCGATGTCGCCACCCGGCTCGACACGCTGGTCGCGGCCAACGGCCCGCAGCTCACGAGCTTCCTGCGCCAGGGCTCGACCCAGATCGAGCAGCTGGTGACGCAATCGCAGGAGCTGGTGGCGCAATTGAACCGCATCGCCGACATGATCGAGCGCGATCCGTCGCGGATCATCTATGGCGACCGCCGCCCCGGGTATCAGCCGCCATGAGGCAGGCGGCGCGTCTTCTGGCGGCACTGGCGCTCCTTAGCTTTGTCGCGTCCTGCGGCGGCATTCTGCCGCCGCCGCCGCCACCGCCGCAGCTCTACCGGCTGACGCCGCTGCCCGCCGGCGCCGCCGCGGGCGCGCCGCTGGCGCTCCAGCTCGCCGTCGACACGCCGACGGCGCCGGCCGCGTTCGACACGACGCGCATCGCGCTCGCGCGCAGCCCCACCACCCTCGATTATTTCGCCAACGCCGCTTGGACCGACCGCCCCGGCCCGGCGCTGCAAATGCTGATGGTCGAGTCGCTGGAGAATTCCGGGCGGATCCGCGTTGTGACGGAACAATCGCCACAGCTGCGCGCCGATGCCGTGCTGATGACCGACCTCAGCGATTTCGAGGCCGTCTATAGCGGCGACGGACCGCCCGAGATTCACATCCGCCTGGATTGCCGCCTCGTCAAATTGCCCGAACGCAGCGTCATTGCGGTGCAAAGCTTCACCGCCACGGTGCCGGCCACGGCGAACGAAACCGCGGCGATTGTCACCGGCTTCGACAATTCGTTTCACCAGATCATGCGGGCGCTGGTATCGTGGACGGCGCAAAGCCTCGCGACGCCGGCGCGGTAGGGCCGCGCGCCCTTGCCAGCGCCGTTTTCGCACCGCATAACGTGCGAGGGGATTCCGCACCAGGATTGTGAATGCTTGATCTCGCTCGCCTGAGCCGCGCCGAGCTGGAGGCCATGGCCGAAGCCGCGCGTGTGCTCGCCGCGTGCCAGGCCGCGCCGGGCGAGAGCGGCACCGGCATCCTGGGCGAGGCGCTGGCCGGCGAGGCGATCCAATCCTGGCGCCACTATCCCGCCGGGGATGCCTATGACCCCGCGACGCATGCGCAATATTTCTATCATGCTCACGCGCCCTGCGAACACGCCGAGCATGGGCATTTTCACACCTTCCTGAGGGCGCGCGGCATGCCCGCCGGCGTGCGCCCGCTGGTCCTGCCTGAGCTTGCCATCGCCGGCAGCCCCGACGCGCCGGCCGCCAATCCCTCCGCCCCCCAGGCACACGAGGATGGCGAGCCGTGGTGCCATCTCGTCGCCATCGCCATGAATGGAACCGGCCGCCCGGTCCGGCTCTTCACCACCAACCGCTGGGTCACGGGCGAGACCTGGTATCGCGCGGCGGACGTGGCGGCGATGCTCGACCGCTTCGCCCTGACCAAGGCCGGGCCGTCGCTGCGGCTCGATCGCTGGGTCACGGCGATGATCGCGCTGTTCCGGCCGCAGATCGCGGCACTTGTCGAGGCGCGCGATCAGGCCGTCATGGGCTGGCGTCGGCGCCGGCGCGGCAAGGTCCATGTCTTCGAGGACCGCCGCCTCGAGGTCACCTCGGCGCTCGACATCGACGTGGAGGCGCAGCGCCGCGCGATCGAGGACGCGCTGCGCGCCGTGGCGTGAGGCGGCTCAGACCAGGCCGCGCTGCAGCGCCTGGCGCACCAGCACATAGTGCCGCAGCATCTGGCTCGTGAACTGGTAACGCACGCCGCCAATGCCGTCGATGCGGCGCAGGATGGCGCCCCGCTCGGGCTCGGTGAGCTTCTGCAGCGGATATTGCATCGCCAGGAGCGGCGGCTCGCTGCCGGCCGCCGGTGCTGCGGCGGCAACATCGGCCGCGGTGAAGGCTCCGAACTCGTCCGACCGCGCGCGGGCCGCGTGATAGAGCACGTCTTCGAAGGCGGCTTCCGCGGGCGTGCCGACGGCGCGCGCATAAGCCTCCTTGATCCGCGATTCCGCCTCGTCCGTTGCGCATTCGACGGCATAGCGGAAGTCCTCGGGCTCGACCACGCGCGCGTGCCGACGCAGGGCGCCGCGCGCCGCGAACAGGCCCAAGAGCTGCGCGTGGTAGGGCAGGCCTTGCGCAAATTCGATGATCGCATCGCGCACCACCGGCTTGAAGGAAAGCTCGGCTCGCGCCTCGGCCGCGGCGATGAGGCCTCCTAGATCGCGGCGCGTCATCAGCGGCATCGGCACGGTGACGAGGGTACGCTGCAACGAGGGATGCTTGCCGAAGAGATCGCGCACGTCGTCGGCAACGCCGATCAGCAGCAGCGTCACCGGCACCGCCAGATCCGACATGATCTTGATCAGCTCGGCGAGCTTGTTCTTCACCTCTTCGCTGACGACGCGGTCGTATTCGTCGATGATGACAATGACGTGGCGTTCGTGGATGCGGGCGAAGATCTCGACGAGATCGCCGACGCCGATCGCCCGCTCGGGCAGAAGCTGCTCGAAATTCTCCACCCTGGCCCTGCCGCCCAACCCTTCGGCGAGATAGCTCGCGGGGATGCGGCGCAGGATGTGGCGGCAGATGTCCTCGAACCCCACGCCCGAGCTGCATGCGAACTGCTGCACGGAATAGCCGGCCTCCGTCGCCTTGCCGGCGAGGATATTGCAGAGCGAGGTCTTGCCGCTGCCGCGCTCGCCATAGACGACGACATGGGCGCGCTCTTCCTCGATCGCGGCAATGATGCGCTGCATCTCGCGGAAGCGGCCGGAGAACAGCGCCGCGTCATGCTTGGGCCGCGTCGGCGTGAAGGCGTCGCGCAAGAGCGCGTTCAACTGCTGCTCGGGCTCGGTCCGGCCGCGTAGCCAGGACGGGCCCGGCGCCGCCAGCGTGAAGGCCGGGTTCTCGGCGGGCGCGGCGGCGGCCTGTTTCGGCACGCGCGGCACGGGCGGCATCTCCGACGTCGCCGGTGGCACGCGATCGGGACGGCGGAACGATGCGGCGCGGCGCTCGCGCGGGGGATCGACGCGCTCGTCAGGCGGCACCGTCAGCGGCGGCGGCATGACCGCGCGCGGGGACGCTTCGGGAGGCGGCACGGTAAGCGGCGGCGGCTTGACCGCGCGCGGGGACGCTTCGGGCTCGCGCCAGGCGAGTTCCGGCCGCACCGCGAAGGCGTGGGCGCGAATGAGCCGGCCGCCCTCGACGGTGCGCTCCGGCGGCGGCACGGAAGCGGGCACGCTCTCGCGCAGCATCACGCCGCAGCGGCCGAGATCGAGGACGTCCTCGTCTGCGAAAGGGTCTTGGCGGGGATCGCCGGCCAAGCCGGTGCGGCGGCGGCGGAACCAATCTCGCGGATTTGACATGCGCTCAACAGGCTTGATGCAGTGGACCCTTGCCCGACCGCCGGTCGAATGCCGGCACCGGGCGCATTACGCCGGGGTTTAACGGCGCCGCTTGGCCAAAGGTTCACGCGGTCGGAAAAATGCCGCGCCGACGCCGCGGCCGGGCCGCACGCCACACGCGCCGCACCGGCACATAAATCAGGAGATACCCCAAAAGCGGCGCCATAATGGCGAAGATCGATTTTCCCTGTTCGCGCCGCAGCAGGCGCTGCGCCTGGGCGCCGCGCTCCGCAAGACAGGTGACCGCCGGCGGCCCGACGCGCTCGCCGCAAACATCGGCCAGGTAGTCGGCCACCGTCGTGACACGGCCATCGACGCGGATCGCGTCCTTGAACTGGGGGTAGAGGCGCGCGGTCATGGCGACCATCCACAGCGCCAGCAACGCGGCGACGAGAAGCGGCGGCGTCGGCCTCAATCGATGCTGGCCGCGCGGCGCACGCTCCAGATCATCGAGCTGCGCAGGAGATAGTCGCGCGCCGCGGCGGGATCGGCGGCCGTGCGGCGCAACTCGTCGAGCCGAGCCGCGCGCACGGCCGGATCGCGCACCTCCAGCAATTCCTTGTTGCGGATCGATTGCGCCTGAACGAACTCGATATTGGCGGCGCGGCGCTGACGCGCATATTTGTCGAGCAAGGTGTCCGGCCCCTCGTCGCGCCACACCGCGGCCAGCTTGTCGGCGAGATTGAAGGCGCCGTGCAGCGCGCCGTTAAGGCCGAAAGCGCCCAGCGGATTATTGACGTGCGCGGCATCGCCGATGAGGATCATCCGGCCCTTGCGGAACTCGCTCGCCACGCGCTGATGCACGCGATAGGTGCTTTTGGCGAGGACGACATAAGGCTCGGAGCGGGCCACGAAATTCTGCAAGGCCCGCTCGATGAAGGCGGGGTCGAGCACCGCCTCCTCGGGCAGGTCGGCATCGGTCGGGAACAGGATGCGCCACAGGCCCTGCGGGGTGTCGCCGGGCATCTTGAACACCGCCGACCAATCCACGGGATCGGCGATATAGGCGTTGGGCGTATAGCCGTGCCGGGCAAAATCGTACTCGGTCCCCACCACCAGGAACCGCTCGGGCCAGGTGAAGCCCTCGAAGGCGACTTCCATGGTCTGGCGCACCGCGCTGCGGCCGCCATCGGCGCCGACGAGGTAGCTGCCGCGCAGTGCCTCGACCCCGCCGCTCGTTGCCACGCGGGTGGTGACGCCGTCGCCATCCTGGGTGGCATCGAGGAAGGTGTGGCCGAAGCGCACGCTGCCGCCGAGCGCCGCCAGGCGCCGGTGCAAGAGCGGCGTCAGCCGGAACTGCTCGCAATGAAAGCGGAAGGGATAGGGCGTGACATCGCCGATGATCGAGAGATCCCATTCGACGATCACGCCCTCTTTGCGGCCGCGGATCTGCCAGCGCGGCACGCGGATGCCGATGGCCAGGAAATCCTCGGTGACGCCGAGCGTCTCCAGCAGCGCGAGCGTCGGGGGATGAAACGTGCCGGCGCGCAGATCGCGCGGCAGCTTGGGCTCGGACTCGAGCACGATCACCGCTACGTCGCGCTGAACCAGGCTGGCGGCAAGCGCAAGCCCCGCCGGGCCGGCGCCAACGATGATGACGGGGTCGCGCGTCATGCGCGCACCCTACCAAGGTCGGCCCCACTGTCAATTGCAGACGATGCCGCAGGTGCGGCGCAGCGCGAGCCGAGCCTGCAGCCCGCGTCACATCGGCGGCTTGACCCCGTCCTTCTCCGCAGTGATGCGCAGCGCCATCATCTTTCCCGCCGCGTCCTTGCGGGCGGTGACCACCACCGCGGCGCCGGGCTTCAAGAGGCTGCGGTCGCCGGGGGCGGTGGTCACGACCGGCGTATCCGGTGCCACCACGATTTCCGTCTTCTCGCCCTTGTAGGTGACGGTGAAGACCTGGCCCTGCGGCGCGCCGGCAATTCCTTCGACGATCGAATTGGTCATCAGGCTGTGCGGCGCGAGATCGTAGGGCGTCTGCCCCTGCGGCACGAATTTGCGCTGGGCCTCGGTGAAGATGTGGATTTCGAGCGCGTGCAGCTTGCCGTCACTTCCCTTCACCGAGGTTGAGGCGATGTAGTCGCCCGGCTTGATGTCGGAGAGGTTGCGCTTGACCGTTGCCGAAATGTCAATATCGGCCGGCAGCGTCA
Source organism: uncultured Alphaproteobacteria bacterium (assembly GCA_963832575.1). Taxonomy (GTDB): domain Bacteria; phylum Pseudomonadota; class Alphaproteobacteria; order ATCC43930; family CGMCC-115725; genus DATJLY01. The sequence goes on along the minus strand of CAWHUT010000001.1, from coordinate 409,371 downwards.
GGGCTACATCGGCGCCCTCGCGCGACTTCACCGTCAGCGTCGCACCGTCGAGCTTTTCCACCGTGCCGCGGACGTGACTGGGCGGTCCTGCCGGCGCCTGGGCCAGCACCGGCGCGGACGCGACGGCGACCGCCATGGCGATGGCGAACGACAATGATCGCATGCTCATCCTCCCTGTTGGACGTTTGTGGATTTTTGCACCGGCATCACATCGGCGGCTTGATCCCGTTGGTTTCAGCGGTGACGTTCGCCGATACGAGCTTACCGTCGGGCTGCTTCCTGGCAAAGACGAAGACGGCGGCGCCGGGCTTCAGTTGACTCACGTCGCCCTTGGTGTAGGACAGAATGACGGTGTCGGGGTCGACGACAAAGATCGACTGCTTGCCCTTGAAGGTGACCGACAGCGTCTTGCCTTGCGGCGCGGCGGAGATGCCGCTGACCGTCGCGTTGGTCATCATGGTGCCAGGGGCGAGATTCCCACGGAAACTGCCCCTCGCCCAAGCCGCGCAGCGCCTCGGGGAAGATCCGGACCTCGATCGCGTGCAGCTTGCCGTCGCTGCCCGTGTGGCCGGTCGAGGCGACATAGTCGCCCTCGTGGATATCCGCCAGGCTCTTTTTCTCGAGGCCTGCCACCGAGAAGTTGGGGGCGAGAGTGACGGTGACGTCCGTGCCATCGCGCGATTTCACCGTGAGCGTGTGGCCGTCGAGCTTCTCGACCGTGCCGCGCACGTTTGTCGGCGTCCCCTGCGCCTGCGCCAATGCCGGCACGACGGCCAGCGCCACCGCGAGCCTGGCGGCCCATGCCAATTTACGCATCCCTTTCCTCGCTCTGGTTGAAACTGCTTGTTCATGTCCTAGCACGAAGCGGGCCGGTCGGGGATGGTCGCTCCGGGGTCACGGGCTCTCACTTTCCCGTGACGGCCGGGCCGGCGCGCGCATTGATTTCGCCGCTCCGCCCGGCTAGAGAGCCGCCATGGACGCGCTCGCCGCCGAGATCGCCAGACGGCGCACTTTCGCCATCATCTCCCACCCCGACGCCGGCAAGACGACGCTCACCGAGAAGCTGCTGCTGTTCGGCGGCGCCATCCAGCTGGCGGGCGAGGTCAAGGCGCGCGGCGAGCGCCGCCGCGTGCGCTCCGACTGGATGGCGATCGAGCGCGAGCGCGGCATCTCGGTGAGCTCGGCGGTCATGACGTTCGAGCATGACGGGCCTGATCTTCAACCTGCTCGACACGCCGGGCCACCAGGATTTCAGCGAGGACACCTACCGCACCCTGACCGCCGTCGACAGCGCCGTCATGGTGATCGACGCCGCCAAGGGCATCGAGCCGCAGACCCTGAAGCTGTTCGAGGTGTGCCGGCTGCGCGACGTGCCGATCATCACCTTCATCAACAAGCTCGACCGCGAGGGCCGCGACCCCTTCGACCTCATGGACGAGATCGAGCGGCAACTCGCGCTCGACGTCACGCCGGCGAGCTGGCCCATCGGCATGGGCCGCGACTTTCTCGGCACCTACGACCTCTTCGAGGACGCCCTTCTGTTGTTCGAGCGCGGCGGCGGCGATCGCATGGTCGAGCCGGTGCGGCTGCAAGGGCTCGACGATCCGCGCCTCGGCACATTGCTGCCCGCGGCGGCGCTCGGCCATCTGCGGGACGAGGTGGCGATGGTGCGCGGCCTGTGCCCGCGCTTCGATCGCCAATCCTATCGCGAGGGTCACATGACGCCGGTCTTCTTCGGCAGCGCCCTCAACAATTTCGGCGTGCGCGAGCTGCTGCGCGGCATCGCCGCACTGGCGCCGCCGCCGCGGCCGCAGCCGGCGCTGCCGCATGCGATCGAGCCGGCGGACCCCAAGGTCACCGGCTTCGTCTTCAAGGTCCAGGCCAACATCGACCCGCAGCATCGCGACCGCATCGCCTTCCTGCGGCTGTGCTCGGGCCGCTTCCGCCGCGGCATGAAGCTGAAGCATGGGCGCAGCGGCCGCTTCATCAGCGTGCAGAACCCCGTGTTCTTTCTCGCGCGCGAGCGCAACCTGGCCGAGGAAGCGTGGCCCGGCGACATCATCGGCATTCCCAATCACGGCACGCTGCGCATCGGCGACACGCTCACCGAGGGCGAGGAGATCCGCATCACCGGCATCCCGAGCTTCGCGCCCGAGCTCCTGCGCCGGGTTCGGCTCGACGATCCCATGAAGTCGAAGCACCTCAAGCGCGCGCTCGAGCAGCTTGCCGAGGAAGGCGTCACGCGCCTGTTCCGGCCGCTGACCGGCGGCGACTTCATCATCGGCGTCGTCGGCTCGCTGCAGCTCGACGTGCTGGCCGCGCGCCTCAAGAGCGAATACGAGCTGGGCGTGCGGCTGGAAGCGTCGCCCTATGAGACCGCGCGCTGGGTCGATGGCGACGCAGCCGAGATCCGCCGCTTCCGCGATGCCGTGCCCTCCATGCTCGCCGAGGACCGCGACGGCGCGCCGGTGTTCCTCGCGCGCAACCGCTGGGACCTCGAGCGCACCCAAAAAGACTGGCCTGCGCTCGCCTTCAAGGCGACGCGGGAGGAGGTGTGATTCGCGCGTTCCGATCACTTCCCCCGACCGTCGTCCCGGCGAAAGCCGGGACCCAGGAGCCAGGGCGTGATCGCGTGAGGTTGAACCACACAATCGTCGCCCCGGCTTTCGCCCATAGGCGCTAAAATAAGGCTTGCACCGTGGAATCCGTTGTGATTCTACACTGCGATGACTGACGAAGCGCTGGTGAATTGGGATTGGGCGAGCGTCGTGACGCGGCTCGGCGGGGCGGAACTGCTGGATCGCAGCGCGCGCGACACGAAGGCATTCCAGCGGGCGCGCGTGATCGCAAGCGCAGTCGATCTGTTGCGGATGATCCTAGCGTATTGTCTGGGCGAGCGCGGCTTGCGCTCGACCGCCGCGTGGGCGACATCGATCGGACTGGTCGATATATCCAATGTGGCGTTGCTCTATCGCCTGCGCCAGTGCGGGGATTGGCTGGCCGTGCTGGTCGGCCGCGTGCTGGCCGCTGGCGCGCCGCGGGCCAGCCAGGGTCGGCTGATCCGGATCATCGATGGGACAACGGTGCCGCAGGCCGGGCCGGCGGCCAGGACGCACAACAAGCTGTGGCGCATCCACAGCGCCTTCGACCTTCCCGGCGAACGCTTTGGCCATTTCGAGCTGACCGATCAGCGCGAGGGCGAGCGGCTCGACCGGATCCCGGCCGTCACGGGCGCGATCCGCATCGCCGATCGCGCCGATCTGCAGGCCGATCGCATCGCGCCGGTGCTGGCCGCGGGCGCCGACATCCTCGTCCGCGCCGGCTGGAGGAATGCACGCTGGCTCGATGCCCATGGCGCGCCGGTCGATCTCCGGGGCGAACTGCGCCGGAGCGCGGCGTGCGGACGGATCGATCGACCGATCTGGATCGGCCGCAAGCGCGGGCCGCCGCTTGGCCTGCGTCTCGTCGCCATCAAACGGCCGGTGGGAGCCGCACAGGCGGCGCGGCGCAAAGCCCGTCGGGAGGCGCAACGGGGAAGCCATCAACTCTCGCAGGGAACGCTCATCGCTGCGGATTGGGTGATCCTCGTAACCTCGCTTGCCCGGGAGGCCTTCCCAACCGCCGATGTTGTCGCCCTCTATCGCCTGCGATGGCGCATCGAACTCGGCTTCAAACGCTTGAAGAGCCTGATCGGGCTGAGGGGACCTCCGGGTGTCGACGCACGTTCCGCCAGACCCTACCTGCTGGCTCATCTGCTGATCATCCTTTTGCTCGAGCCGCTCGTCGACGAACTCGAGGACTCTCCCCGCTCGGCCCACGCCGCCTGACGCCGCCCGGTGCCTGGCGGGTTCTGCGTCAACTCGTCGCCACGCTTCTTCAGGCGATCATTCCGCAGCCGACCGTCGCTCGCCTGCGACAATCCAGCGCCGCACTGCGACGACATCTCCACGAGCCGCCGCGACGACGCCATTATCAAGCAATGGCCCACTTATTTTAGCGCCTATGGGCGAAAGCCGGGGACCAGGGCAAACGCACGTCGCCGGCCCTGGGTCCCGGCTTTCGCCGGGACGACGGATGGGGATCAGATCCGAACAAATTACGCTTAGAGCGGCAGATCGTCGTAGAGATCACGCCACTGCGGATTGTCGCGCTCGATCAGCGCCAGCTTCCATGCTCGGCGCCAGCGCTTGACGCGCTTCTCGCGCAGGATCGCGTCTTCCCTCGTGTCATGGAATTCGGCATAGACCAGCCTATGAACCCCGTGCCGCCGCGTGAAGCCGTCGGCCACGTTCGACCGGTGCTCCCATGCGCGGCGCGCAATGTCGCTGGTGACACCGACATAGAGGGTACCATTGCGACCACTGGCAAGGATGTAGACGCAAGGCCGCTTGTCCCGCATATCCATCGGCCGCCTTGCGTCCCCGGTGGCGCAGAAGGTTGAATTACCAGATGCTAATTCATCTGCCCTTCCATCGCCTATAATGGCGCCATGACCCTTCTCTCCGTTCTCGACCAGTCGCCGATCCGGGCGGGGGGCACGCCGGCGCAGGCGATCGCGGAAACCGTGAAGCTGGCGCAGGCGTGCGAGCGCTGGGGCTATGAGCGCTATTGGCTGGCCGAGCATCATTCCTCCGAAGGGCTCGCCGGCGCCGCGCCGGAAGTGCTGGTCGCGCGCGTTGCCGCCGCCACCAATGCGATGCGGGTGGGCTCGGGCGGGGTGATGCTGAGCCATTACAGCGCGCTCAAGGTAGCCGAGAATTTCCGCATGCTCGAGACGCTCTTTCCCGGGCGCATCGATCTCGGCATCGGCCGTGCGCCGGGCAGCGACTACCGCACCGCGATGGCGCTGGCGCATGGGCCGGGCGCGCTCGGCATCGAGCATTTCCCGCGCCAGATCCACGACCTCCTCGCCTTTCTCGCCGACGCGCTGCCGGAGGGCCATCCCTTCGCCGGCATTCACGCCCAGCCGCGCGGCGCGACCGCGCCCGAGCCGTGGCTTTTGGGCTCCAGCGACCAGAGCGCGGCGATGGCCGCCTATTTCGGCTGCGCGTTCTCGTTTGCGCATTTCATCTCCGATGTCGGCGGCCCCATGATCACTCGGGCCTATCGCGAGCAGTTCCACCCATCGCGCTGGGAGTCCGCGCCCAAGGCCAGCATCGGTGTCTTCGTCTTGTGCGCGGACACCGCGGCGGAGGCCGAGCGGCTCGCCTTGTCGCGCGACCTCTCGCGCCTGCGCCGGGAAAAGGGAATGCTGGGGCCGGTGCCGAGCATCGCCGAGGCGGAGGCCTATCCCTATACCGCCGCGGACCGGGTGCTCATCGCCGAGAGCCGCCGCCGCCAGGTGGTGGGCGATCCGCACCAGGTGAAGGAGCAGCTGCTGGCGCTGGGTGCGGCCTATGACGTCGACGAGTTCGTGGTCGTGACGATCTGCCACGACTTCGCGGCGCGCCTTAGGTCCTACGAGCTGCTGGCCGAGGTCTTCGGGCTTCAGCGCCGCAGCGGCGGCGCGTCGGGCTCGGCGGCGGGCTGAGGCGGCGTCACCTCGCGCGGCGCGGCGCGCTGTTCCCCGGCGGCCCGGCGCAGGCGGTAGTAGGACCGCATGCTCACCGGGATCGACACGATATAGAGCACGCCGATCGCCAGGAGCGTCGCCCACGGATCGGTGGTGAGGAACGCGGCGAGCCCGCCGACCACCAAGAGGCTCGGCAGGATCCATTCGCGCGGCACGTGGAAGCGCTTGAACGAGAAGGTCGGCACCCGGCTCACCATGAGCGCGCCCACGCCCGCGAGCAGGAGGCCGTTGAAATAGGGCGAACGGAACACCGCGCCGCCGAACTCGAACGACAGCATCATCGGCATCATGACGAGCCCGGCGCCCGCCGGCGCCGGCACGCCGGTGAAGAAGTTATATGCATAAGGCGGGAGATCGGCGCCGATCTGGGTGTTGAAGCGCGCCAGCCGCAGCCCGCAGCACACGGCAAAGAGCAGCACCAGCGCCCAGCCGATGCTCTGCATCGCGCTCATGGTCCAGACATAGAGCATGACCGCGGGCGCCACCCCGAAGCTCACGAAATCGGAGAGCGAGTTGAGCTGGGCGCCGAAACTCGAAATGCCCTTGAGAAGGCGCGCGATGCGCCCGTCCATGCCATCGAGAATGCCGGCGATGATGATGGCGGTGACGGCGGATTTGAACTTGCCGCCTAGTGCCAGCCGGATCGCCGTCATGCCCGCGCACAGCGCCAAGAGCGTCAGGATGTTCGGGATCATCCGGTTGACCGACCAGCCGGAAGCCCGTCTGTCGCGCATACGGCGGCGGCGGCGGCGCAGCATGTCAGTGCTCCGTTCCCTGGCGCGGACGCTCGGTCGAGCCGGCCTCCGCGATGACGGTTTCGCCGCCCACGGCGCGCTGGCCGACGATCGCCAGCGGCGTCCAATCGGCGGGAAGATAGAGGTCGGTGCGGCTGCCGAAGCGGATGAGGCCGAAGCGCTGGCCGGCGATCACCGCCTCGCCGGCATCGACGGTGCAGACGATGCGGCGGGCGACGAGACCGGCGATCTGCACCACGGCGATGGCGGCGCCATCAGCCGTATCGAGCCGGATGGCCATGCGCTCGTTGTCCGTGCTCGCCTTGTCGAGGCTGGCGTTGAGGAATTTTCCGGCATGGTAGACGCGCTTGGCGATACGACCGGTCATGGGCATGCGGTTGACATGAACATCGAGGACATTGAGGAAAATGCCGATGCGCAGCATTGGTGCGGGACCGAGCTCGAGCTCGGGCGGCGGTACTGCCGCGTCGACCGCGACGATGCGTCCATCGGCGGGTGCGATGACAAGGCCCGGCCGCACCGGCGTCACCCGCCACGGATCGCGGAAGAAATAGACGCACCACAGCGTCGCAACAAATCCGATCCAGCCCAGCGGATGCGCCAGCCAATAGAGCACAGCGCTCACCACGGCGAAGATCGCGATGAAGCGCCACCCGTCGGGGTGAATCGGTGCCAGCGCCTGTCTCAGCAATGCTGCCTCCTCGCGCGGCAGCCTAGCGCATCTCGCTCTCGGGCGCTGCCCTTACCGCCCTTCGCGGCGCCACGCGAGCAGGAACGCGCCCAGCGCGAGGATGAGGGCGAGGACGCCGGGCAGAAGCGGCGTCTCCTTCATGCCGGTAACGATATAGTCGCCATTGGCGCGCAAGCCGATCCAGCCGCGCCCGGCGGCGCTGCGGTCGGGCGCGACGCGGCGCACATCGGGGACGGGGCCCGGTCCGACCCAGTGGATGCTGCCGCCCAGAGCGGCGACATCGGCCTTGACCTTCGCGTCGGTGGTGCGCACGTCGGCAAGCTCGATCGGGTTGAGCGCGCCGGCGGCGGCGAGCGCGGTATGGGTCCCGTCGCTGACGCGGTAGAGGCCGCTTTCGGTGACCGGCAGCGAGCCGGTGCTGCGGCCGCCAGTGTCGGGCGTGAGGGTGAGCGTCTGCGGCTTGCCGTCGGGGCCCGTCACCTGCACCGGACGCGTGTCGGGCGCGAGCGACTGGCGCGTGACGACGAGGCGGTTGCCGTCGACCGAGGCGCGCAGATCGTTCTCCTCGAGCTCGGGCTCCTTCATCAGCCAGTAGACGACGCGGCGCAGCAGCTCCGCCTGCAGGCCCGCCGCCTTCGAAGCCGCGCGTCCACAGCCACATCTCGTCGGAGAGAAGCTGCGCCACCCGGCCCTTGCCGACGCGGTCGAGCACCAGGAGCGGGCGGTTGTCGAGCCCGGTCATCACCACTTCGCCCTGGTGCGGCACCGCCTCGACCTGGCGGAACCAGCGCCCCCACGGCGGCGCCTTCTTGGGGTCGGTGGGCAAGCCCGGGAGGTCGGCGGTGACGGGATGGCGGCGGCCGACCTCGCTCACCTGCGGCACGAAGCCCTGCTCGATAGACATTGCCGGTGGGCTCCGCCGGCAGCACGCTGCCCAGCGGCGTGCGATAGAGGCTCAAGGGCGTGCCGAAATTCGGCCCCGCGGCCTCCAGCAGCGCGCCGCCCTGGCGCACGTAGCGCGCGATGTTTTCCAGATAGGCCTCCGGCAGCACGCTGCGCCGGCGATAGCGGTCGAAGATGATGAGGTCGAACTGGTCGATCTTGACGTCGAACAGCTCGCGGATCGGGAACGCGATCAGCGACAATTCGCGGATCGGCGTGCCGTCCTGCTTCTCCGGCGGGCGCAGGATGGTGAAATGGATGAGATCGACCGAGGGATCGGATTTGAGGATGTTGCGCCAGGTGCGCTCGCCCTGATGCGGCTCGCCGCTGACCAGCAGCACCTTGAGCCGGTCGCGCACGCCGTTGACGACCAGCGCGGCGCGGTTGTTGTCGAGGGTCAGCTCGTGCGGCCCGCGCTCGGCCTCGAGCTCGATCACGTTGGGCCCGCCATGGTCGATGGTGAAGCTCAGCGGCACGTCCTGGCCGACCGGCACCATGCGCGTCGTCGTCGCGCCGCCATCCTTGCGCAGCGTCAGGCGCGCATCGCCGCTGCCGCCGTCGGGCAGGTCCTCGACGCGCACGGTGAGCTGCACGTCCTTGCCGACGAGGCCGAAGCTCGGCGCGTCCTTGACGACGAGCCGGCGGTCGGCCTCGCCCGGCGCCCCCGTCAGCAGCACGTGCAGCGGCGCGTGGAAGGCAAGCCGGTCGGGCACGGGCATGTCGTGCACCTCGCCGTCGGTGATCATCACCGCGCCGGCGACGCGCTGGGCCGGCACGTCGGAGAGCGCGCGGGTGAGCGCGGTGTAAAGCTCGGTGCCGTTATCGGCGAACGCCGCGTTGGGATCGGGCGCGCCGGCATGGACGATGCGCACGTCGAGATTCTTCTGCTGCTGCAGCTTCTGCGTCAGCGCCTGGAGCGCCGCGTCGGCGTACTGGCGCCGGTTGCCGATGCGCATGCTCGGGGAATCATCGACCACGACCGCAGCGACGTCGCGCTGGGGCTGGCGCTGCTCCTCGACGAGCGAGGGATCGACGAGAATGGCGACGAGCACTGCGAGCGCCAGGAGCCGCCAGGCGATGCCGCGCGCGCGCCGCATCGCGCCATAGGCCAGCGCCAGCACGGCGAGTGCGACAAAGCGTAGCGATCGCCCACCACGGCAGCAGCGGCGAGGCGACGAGCGACAGCCCGGTCATTGGCCCAGCCTTTCCAGGATCGCCGGCACGTGCACCTGGTCGCTCTTGTAATTGCCGGTCAAGGCGTACATCACGAGGTTGACGCCGAAGCGGAACGCCATCTCGCGCTGCGCTTCGCCGCCGGGCACCACGGGATAGAGCGGCTGGCCGGACGCATCGAGCGCCCACGCGCCGGCCCAGTCGTTGCTGCCGACGATGACGCTGGAGACGCCGTCATTGACCGCATCCTCGGCCGGCTCGACCCACACCGTGCCGCCGCTCCAGCGCCCGGGAAACTCCTGCATCAGGTAGAACGATTTGGTGAGGACGTGGTCGGGCGGCACCGGCACCAGCGTCGGGATGTTGAGCCCGGCGGCGAGCTGGCGCAGCAGCGCCTGCGTCTCGGCCGCGCTGACGGCGTGCCGTCGCCCTGGTCGCGCGTGTCGAAGAGGATGGTGCCGCCGGTGGCGAGATAGCGGTTGAGCCGCTCGACCGCCGTGGGCGAGGGCTGCGCCTCGCCCGGCACCACCGGCCAGTAGAGCAGCGGGAAGAAGACCAGCTCGTCGTGCTCGATATCGACCGCCATCGGCTCCGCCGTCTCGACCGCGGTGCGGCGGTTGAGCACGTCGGTCAGAGCCGGCGAGGCCGGCGCGCGCCTCGTCATCGACATCGGGAATGCCGGTGCGGACATAGGCGAGGTGGAATTCGCTCGTCGCCTTGATGGCGAAGTCGTCGTCGCCCGCGGCGTGCGCCGGCGCGATCGCGAGCAGCAGCGACCAGCACCGCGCCCGCGCGGCGCCACCGCGCGACAGCCGCGGCAGCAGGCCGCGCAGCGCAAAGGCGATGACGAGATCGATGAGCGCGAGCGCCAGCGCCGCGCCGAGCAAGCCCGGGCCGGAAATCGACCTCGCTGCCGGCCGCGCATAGCTTTCCTGCGCCACGCCCGGCGGCAGCGCCGGCAGCGGCGCGAAAGTCTTGACCGCCGGCGCGAGGTTGAGCGCGCGGCGCGCATCGCTCGGTGCCGTAGAAGCCGGGCGGATGGCGCGCCGAGGCGAGCGTCGCGGCGAAGGCCGCCGGCGGCGATCGTCTCCGCCGAGGCGCGGCGCGCGGGCAGCCGGCCGAACCCGTCGAGCGTCTCGACCGGCGGCAGGGCCTTGTCGGAGGTGCCGGAGACGCCCTGGCTCAGCGCGACGATGCGGCGCAGCATGTTGACGAACAGGCCGGAGATGGCGAGGTTCGACCATTCCGGATCGGCCGAGGTGTGGACCAGGATGAGCCAGCCCTTGCCGCGCTTCGCGGCGGTGACGAGCGGCGTGCCGTCGGTGAGCCGCGCCCAGGTCTTGCCGGCGAGATCGAGCGTCGGCTCGGCCAGCACCTGGCGCGACACCGTGACGTCGGCGGGAATGTCGAGCCCGGCGAAGGGACTGGCGGCGGATCAAACGGCGCCAGCTGCGCCGGCTTCTCCCACGACAGCGCGCCGCCGAGCGTGCGCCCGCCGCGCCGCAAGGTGACGGGCAGGAGATCGTCCTCGGGCTCGTCGGCGAGATGCGGGCCGGCGAAGCGCAGCACCGTGCCGCCTTTCTCCATCCAGGCGATGATCGCGCGCTTCTCGTCCGCCGCCCGCCGGCGCCACGTCGGGCAGCGCCAGCACGGCGATGTCGCCCTTGAGCAGGGTCGCGACATCGCCGGTGCGCACCTCGCTGAACGGGCTCAAGCGCCTTGTCGAGATAATAGGCGCCGCTCAGGCAGCGGCTGCGCGCCCTGGGCGGCGCGCGGCGCGACGATGCCGACCGGCCGGCGGCGCCAGCGCTCGTCGAGCAGCAGCACCGCGCCGGCCGAGGCCTCGCCCTCGATCTCGATCGCGGTGGCGCGGTTGCGCAACTCGCTCGGCATCGGCAGCCGCGCCAGCGCGCTGCGTCGCGTCCGCCGCGAAGCGTCACGTGCTGTGCGGCCGAGCAGCCTGCCGTCATCGCCGACCGCGCGGACGTCGAGCTCGGCCGGCAGGCTCGGGGCCGGCGCGCCGCACCACGGCGGTCAGATCCTTGTCGTCGGGATCGCCCGGCGCGAGCAGGCGCGGCAGGGCGCTTTCGCGCGTCCGTCATCACGGTGAGATGCCCCTTGCCGCGCGAGCGCCGCGGCAAAGGCGGCGGCGGTGCCGTCGTCGATGCCGTCGCTCAGCCACACGATGTCGGGGGCGCTGCCGAGATCGAGCTTGTCGAGCCGCGCGAGCGCGGCGGGGCGGTCGGCGGGCCAGGGCTAGCGGCGCCAGCGCATCGGCGGCGGCGCGCGCATCGGCCGGGCGCAGCAGCGACAGCGCCTGCGGCGCGGCGTTGCCGGGCGCCGGCGCGGTGCCGAAGAGCACGATGCGCCGGCCCTCGCGCTCGGCCTGGTCGATGAGCCGGTCGAGCGCGGCGCGGCGGCCGTCCCATTGCCGCGCCGCGGCCCAGCCGTCATCGACCGCCAGCACCAGCGGCCCGCTGCCCGCCAGATGCGCGCTGGGATTGAGCAGCGGATGGGCGAGCGCCAGGATGATGAGCGCCGCCAGCGCCATGCGCAGCAGGATGAGCCAGAGCGGCGTCTTCGCCGGCGTCTCCTCGCGCGGCGTGAGTCCCAAGCAGAAGGCGCAGCGCCGGAAAGCGGATGCGGCGCGGCGCCGGCGGCGTCACCCGCAGCAGCCACCACAGCAGCGGCAGCGCGGCCAATCCCAAGAGCAGCCACGGCGCGGCAAAAGCCAGAGAGCCGAGCGTCAGCATCGCCTATCTCCACGCCTGCGCGGGCGCGAGCGCGGCGTAGAGCGCGAGCAGCGCCATGTGCGGCGGCTGGTCGGTGCGGTGCATGCCGAAGCTCCACTGCGCGCCGCGCGCGATCGCGGCGAGTCCCTCGCGATGGCGGGCGAGACGCTCGGCATAGGCGGTGCGCACGGTCTCCACCCGGCTGATCGAGGATCGGGTCCTCGCGCTCCAACCCTTCAAAGCGCACGCGCCCGGTGAACGGCAGCGTCTCCTCGGCGGGATCGAGCACCTGGAGGAGATGGCCCTTGACGCCGCTCGCGGCAAAGCGCGCGACGAGCGCGTGCATCGCCTCGAGCGGCGCCAGGAGATCGCCGATCAGCACGATATGGCCATGGCGCGGCAGCGGCTCGAAATCGGGCAGGCTCGCCGCCGGTATGCCCGCGCGCGATGATGAGCGCCATGCGCTCGAGCACCGCGCGGCCATGGGACGGCGCCAGACCGCGCGCCGAGGATCGTCACCCGCTCGCCGCCGCGGATCAGCAGCACCGCGAGCGCGAGCAGGATGAAGATCGGCGCGCGCCCGCTTGGTCGGCAGGTCGCGGGTCGGAGGCGTAATCCATCGAGGCCGAGCCGTCGCGCCACAGATAGACGCTCTGCGCCGCCTCCCATTCGGTCTCGCGCACGTAAAGCCGCTGCGACTTGGCGCTCTCGCGCCAGTCGATGCGCGTGGCGGGATCGCCCGGCTCGTATTGGCGGAACTGCCAGAAGGTCTCGCCCTGCCCGACCCGGCGCCGGCCGTGCACGCCCTGCGCCACCGTGGCCGCGACGCGCTCGGCGGCGACGAGCAGCGGCGGCAGCGCGGCGGCGGCCTCTTCGGCGTGCTGGCGCAGAAGGGAGGCGTGCGGCCATCAGCGCAGCGGCGCGACCAGCCGGTCGATGAGGCTGCGCCATGTCGACGCCATCGGCGCGGGCGGCGAAGGTCAGGGCCATGCGGTGGCGCAGCACCGGCGCCGCCAGCGCCACCACATCGTCGATCGAGGGCGAGAGCCGCCCGTCGATGAGGGCGCGGGCGCGCGCCGCCAGCATCAAGGCCTGGCTTGCGCGCGGACCCGGCCCCCAGGCGATGTGCTTGGCCTCGGGCAGATCCGATTCGCCCGGGCCGGCCCGAGCGCACCAGCTTCAAGATCGCCTCGACCACGCTCTCGCCGACCGGCAATGCGCGCGCACCAGGCGCTGTGCCTGCAACAGCTCGGCGGCGCTCAGGACCGGCGTCACCTTCTCCTCGCTGATCCCGGTGGTGGCGACCAGCATCTGCCGCTCGGCCTCGAGGTCGGGATAGCCGACGTCGATCTGCAGCAGGAAGCGGTCGAGCTGCGCCTCCGGCAGCGGGTAGGTGCCTTCCTGCTCGAGCGGGTTCTGCGTCGCCAGCACGTGGAACGGCTTGGGCAGCGGATGATACTGGCCGGCGACCGAGACGCGGCCTTCCTGCATCGCCTGCAGCAGCGCCGACTGCGTGCGCGGGCTGGCGCGGTTGATCTCGTCGGCCATCAGAAGCTGACAGAAGACCGGGCCGGGAATGAAGCGGAACGAGCGCCGCCCGGTCTCGCTCTCCTCCAGCACTTCCGAGCCCGAGAATGTCGGCCGGCATCAGGTCGGGCGTGCATTGGATGCGCTTGTCCTCGAGCCCCAGCACGATGCCGAGCGTTTCGACGAGCCGCGTCTTGGCAAGGCCGGGAACGCCGATGAGCAGCGTGTGACCGCCGGCCAGGAGCGTGATGAGGGCTTGATCGATCACCTCGCGCTGGCCGAAGATGACGCGGCCGATGCGCTCGCGCACGAGCGCCAGGCGTTGGCCGAGCGCGTCGATGGCGGCGGCGAGGTCGGTGGGCGCGCCCGACGCCAGGCTGTCGCTTAATGTCACGGGATTGAACTCCTCTGCGGCGAACGGAGGCGGAATCATCGACCAGGACTCATCCCGCGGCCGGGCGGCAACCGACACCGACCTCGGCCGGCTCGCCGCAACAGTTAAGGGCGAAATCGTTAATAACGAGTCCCCCGGCCGCAACCCTGGCCCGCGCGATTGCGGCCATTTCGACATCCACATCGACCGGAATGGTAGCTGGTTCTATCGCGGTACTCCAATCAATCGCGCGCCCCTCATCCGCCTGTTCAGCTCGGTGCTGCGGCGCGACGAGGCCGGCACGTATTGGCTGATAACGCCGGCCGAGCGCGGCCGGATCACTGTCGCCGACGTGCCCTTCATCGCCGTTGCCGCCAGCCGCACGGGCGAGGGCCGCAAGCAAGTGCTGATGGTGCAGACAAATGTTGACGAGACTGTGACCATCGATGCCGACCATCGGCTGCGTCTCGCCGAGGACGGGGCAACCGGCGAGCCGCGACCTTATGTCCAGGTCCGGAATGAGCTGGAAGCACGGCTCGCGCGTCCGGTATTCTACGAACTGGTTGAATGGGGATGCGAGGAGCGGGTCGGCGACGTGACCCTTTATGGCGTATGGAGCAGCGGAACATTCTTTCCCCTGGGCCGCCTCGACGCGAGCTGACGCCGGCCGAGGTCAAGGCGCGCTTTGCGGACCAGACCCGGGGACGCGGCGTTTCCGCGGTTTCCGTGGCCGCGCGCGGCGATGACATGCTGGCGGGCCTGGCCCCGCCGGAGAAGCGCGCGCCGGCGGCGGTGCTGGTGGCGATGATCGAGCGTGAGCACGGGTTGATCGTTCTCCTCACCCAGCGCACGGCGCATCTGCACGACCATGCCGGGCAGATCGCGCTCCCGGGCGGGCGCATCGAGCCGACCGACCCCGATCCGGTCTTCGCCGCCCTGCGCGAGGCCCAGGAGGAGATCGGCCTGCCGCCCGGTAACGTTGATGTGATCGGCCGGCTCGACACCTACATCACCGGCACGGGGTTCGAGATCACGCCGATCGTGGGGCTGGTGCGCGCGCCGTTCACGCCGCTCCTCGACGAGTTCGAGGTCGCCGAGCTCTTCGAGGTGCCGCTCGCCTTCATCATCGATCCCGCCAACCACAAGCGCCAATCGCGCGAACTGCGCGGCCGGATGCGCAGCTTTTTCGTGCTGCCCTACCACGACCGCTACATCTGGGGCGCGACCGCGGCGATCCTGGTCAATCTCGCCGAAGTGCTGGCCGCGTGAGCCGGCGCGGACGATGACGCGCGTCTTCCTCACCATCGTCCTGCCGCTGCTGCTGCCGACCGCGCTCTATCTGCTCTGGGTCGCCAGCGTCGGCCGTGCGGCGCCGCCGGCATCGGCGGCGGCGTGGCGCGCGCTGCCGTGGACATGGCTTGCCGTCGTCGGGCGTGGTGCTGGCCGCGGTGGTGCTCGTCATCGTCGTCCAGACCAGCGGCAGCCGCGACGGCACCTACGTTGCGCCGCATGTCGTCGACGGCCGCATCGTGCCCGGCCACGTCGTCCCGCCGGCGCACCCGCACTGACGACCGGCATGCCCGCGACCGCCGTTCCTGCCGCGCAGATCGCACCGCTGCCCTGGATGCAGGAAGCGGCGACGCTGGCCGTGCTCGCGGCGCTCGGGCACGGCAATGCCCGTTTCGTCGGCGGGCGCGGTGCGCGACGCGCTGCTGCAGCGGCCGGTTCTCGACATCGACATCGCGACACCGCTCGCCCCGCCCGAGGTGATGCGGCGCCTCGCCGCCGCCGGCATCGCCTGCGTGCCGACCGGGCTCGCGCACGGCACGGTGACGGCTGCGCTGCCGCCGCGTCACTTCGAGATCACCACGCTGCGGCGCGACGTCGAGACGTTCGGGCGGCATGCGCGCGTCGAGTTCACCGACGACTGGGCCGAGGACGCGGCGCGGCGCGACTTCACCATGAACGCGCTCTTCCTCGATCCCGACGGCACTGTCTTCGATCCGATCGGCGGGCTCGGCGATCTCGCGCGCCGGGCGGGTGCGCTTCGTCGGCGATGCGCGCGCGGCGCATTCGCGAGGATGTGCTGCGCATCCTGCGCTTCTATCGCTTCCACGCGCATTACGGCCGGGTCGAGGCCGACGCCGATGCGCGCGAGGCTGCACGCGAGCTCAAGGACCTGCTGCCGACGCTGTCGGGCGAGCGGGTGGCGGCGGAACTGCTGAAACTCCTTGCCGCGCCCGACCCGGTGGCGACGCTCGAACTGATGCGCGCGGACGGAGTACTCGCCGTGGTGCTGCCGCAGGCGCGCAGCCTCGACCGGCTGGCGGCGCTCGTGCCCTCGAACCCGCGCCCGATGCGGTGCGCCGGCTGGCGGCGCTCGCGGCCTGGGACGCGGCAACGGCGCAGGCCGTGGCCGAGCGGCTGAAGCTTTCCGGCGCCGTGCGCGACCGCCTCGGCGCCCTGGCCGTGCCGCCCTGGCCGGTCGATCTTGCCGCCGACGCGCGGGCGGAGCGCCGTGCGTTCCATCATCTCGGCCCGAACTCTATCGCGATCTCCGCCTGTTGCGTGCGAGCGAGGCCGGCGCGGATGCCGCCACCGCCAACCGCCTGCCGCCTGCGCCGCCGCCCTTCCCGCTCAAAGGGCGCGACGTGACGGCGCGCGGCGTGCCCGCGGGGCCTGCGGTCGGGCGCTTTCTGGCCGAGGTCGAACAGTGGTGGGAGGACGGCGATTTCCGCGCCGACCGCGCGCAGTGTCTGGCCGAGCTTGCCCGCCGCATCGGAGTCCGTGATGGCCGCATCGCAGACAGTGATGGTTGAGCCGCCGCCCGGCACGCCCGGCGAGGTGCTGCGGGCGTTCCTGAGACTGGGGCTCACCTCGTTCGGCGGACCGGCGGCGCATCTGGGATATTTCCGCGCCGAATTCGTCGCGCGCCGGCACTGGCTCGACGAGGCGGCCTATGGCGATCTCGTCGCGCTCTGCCAGTTCCTGCCGGGGCCGGCGAGCAGCGAGCTGGGCATGGCGATCGGTTTGCTGCGCGCGGGATTGGCCGGCTCCGTCTGTGCTTGGATCGGCTTCACGCTGCCCTCGGCGCTGGCGATGATCCTGTTCGGCTATGGCGTGGGCCGGCTCGGCGACATCGCCGGCGCGCCGTGGCTGCACGGGCTCAAGATCGTCGCCGCCGCGGTGGTGGCGCAGGCGGTCTGGGGCATGGCGCGGGCGCTCGCCCCCGACCGCGAGCGCGTGAGCCTCGCCGTGGCCGCGGCGGTGATCGCGCTGGCGGTGCCGGCGACGATGGGACAGCTCGGCGCGATCGTTCTGGGCGGCGTCATCGGCTGGCGCTTCTTGCGGAGCGAGACCGCGCGCGTGACCGCGCCGCTGACGCCCCGCGTAAGCCGGCCCGTCGCCGCCATCGCCCTCGTTCTGTTCGCGGTGCTGCTGCTGGGGCTGCCGCTCGCGGCGGAGACGACGGGGAGCCACGCGCTCGCGCTGGCGAGCAGCTTCTACCGCTCGGGCGCTCTGGTCTTCGGCGGCGGGCATGTGCTGCTGCCGCTGCTGCAGGCGTCGGTCGTGCCGCCGGGATGGGTGAGCAACGACGCTTTCCTCGCCGGCTATGGCGCGGCGCAGGCGGTGCCCGGGCCGCTCTTCACCTTCGCGGCCTATCTCGGCACGGTGATGGGCCCGGCGCCGCATGGCTGGGAAGGCGGGCTGCTCTGCCTCGTCGCGGTGTTCCTGCCGGGATATCTTCTCGTCGTCGGCGCGCTGCCGTTCTGGAGCGTGCTGCGCGCCAACGCGGCGATGCAGGCGGCGCTCAAGGGCATCAACGCCGCCGTCGTCGGCCTGGTGCTGGCAGCGCTCTATTCGCCGGTGTGGACGAGCGCGATCCTGGGGCCGCGCGACTTTCTCATCGGGCTCGTCGCGTTCCTGCTCCTGGCGTTCTGGCGCATCCCGCCGTGGATCGTGGTCGTGCTCGGCGCGATCGCCACCGCGGTCGTCGCGAGGATCGCCTGAGAGACGCTCAGTTGAGCTGCATGATGAGCTTGTTCATGTCGACCGAGATGCTCCCGTCGAGGAGCTGCAGCCCATTGACGAAATTCTGCACCTTGGCGACCGAGACGGTATCGGACTTGTCGAAATAGTCGATCTTGCGGAAGAGATCGTAGGACTTCTCGATGTCGCCGCGGTCCATCTTGCTGACATTGGCGAGGATGTCGACCGCCTCGGTGCGGTTCTTGTCTTCGTCGAACCATAAAATGGCCTTGGCGTAGGCGGCGATGAATTTCTG
The DNA here is from genome assembly GCA_963832575.1 of uncultured Alphaproteobacteria bacterium. Lineage (GTDB taxonomy): Bacteria > Pseudomonadota > Alphaproteobacteria > ATCC43930 > CGMCC-115725 > DATJLY01. The sequence goes on along the minus strand of CAWHUT010000001.1, from coordinate 391,321 downwards.
CGCCGTCGCCTTGTTCGCCTCGGCCCAGGCGCGGTTGACGATGTCGCCCGTGAAGGGAATGTCCGGCGCGTATTCCGTGTCGTAGCCGAGATTGACGAAGCCTTCGGCCTGGGCGCGGAAGAGCTGGGGCGCGGTGATCATCGCCGCCGCCGCCGCACCCGATTCAAGCGCCGCAAACCGCGCCGCGGTCGCGCCCGCGTAGATCAGGTCGACATCGCTGGGCTTCATGCCGTTGCCTTGCAGCATCTTGACGAAATAGACCATGGTCGTGCCCTTGGCCTCGTCGACCGAGACGACATGGCCCTTGAGTTGCTTGATGCTCTTGAACTCCTTCGCGGCCATGAGGGCGTAGGGTCCGACCTGCCCGTCGACGCGCACGATGGCGACACCCGCCCCCTGCATCACGGCGTGAATGGGATCGGCGAACCCCGCGGCGACGGCGATCTTGGTCGAGCCGGCGGTCAGCGCCTGGAGCACGGCCGCGTTCGATTGCGAATAGACGAGGTCGATCTTGAGCCCGGCATCGGTATAGAAACCCTTCGCCTCGGCGATGTATTGCGGCCACAGCACCGCGTTGGGACTGCCGACCGCGCCCACCTCGAGCGTCTCAGCCGCGCGCGCCGGCGGTGCGGCGGCAAGCGCGGCAAGACAAAGCGTGGCGGCGAAGAGCGCACGTGACGGAAGCGGTGACGACATCGGACGACCTCCCTCCGGGACCCAGCGTCTCAAGGCGCGGGTAGGGCGGCATTCTATCATGCGGGCGCGCTCGCCCAACCCTCCATGACGGGGGAAGCGGGCGGTGGTGCAGTTTGAACCCCGCGTCAAATTTTGGCTTCTCGATTCTTCAGCTTCGAGTCGGCGGGCGGTCGGCGGGCGACAGATAATCAGTGAAAAATGACCGGTCAACGACATGGACCGTTTGCGTGGCAATGCCCAATCCATATTCGGTCAAGAGGGCTATCAAGCCATCTATATCGACCAAATCTATTGGCGCGGCTCCCTCCCTTGCGGCTTCTCGCGTCGCCTCATTGCTGAACTTCGCTGTTGCCAGGAAAATTGCCCGGTGTGCCCTTCCTTGCATTGCCCCACGAAAGTCGCGCACGTCTGCGGGCGGGACAGGAGACGAGTAGCGCTTGCACTGAAAAACGACACGATCGGCGATAACAGGATTGATTCGAAGCACGCCTACGCCATCTATGCCGCCATCGCCACTCCTGCCGCGAACGTCAACGTTTTCAAATCCGATTTCCCGCAAAACTCGCTGGCATAGGCGCTCGAAACCGCCGGCAGTGATCTCCCGTAGAAGGCTGGTTATCGTCTCTCGAAAATCTGGGCTCGCGATCTCTTGTTCGCTCGCTGGCGCTTGCGTTTCGTCAGAAACCTCGGGTTCTTTGGTCGCCTTAAATTTTGCATAGACTTCACGGAAAATTCCCAAAGCGCCATCGTGATCTAGGTTGCTCTCGCGTCCCCGTTCCGTGAGAGTCCAAACGCCGCGTTTAGATGTGTCGATCAGGCCCGCTTTTGCTAGATAGAAGCGCGCCCATGCGACTTGATTCTCAAATCGTGATTCGCCGTTTTTGTTTACGCGGTTCAGCTCATCCTCGGGGATGTTGAGCCGCTCCGCTATTTTTTGAGATACCTCTTTTGGTCGTCCACTTTCGCCCAAGGTGCGCAACGTCTCCAATAGCGGCGCAAACAACCGAACAAACTCCGGGCCTCGTCCTCGGCGTGGGTGCGGCATTTACCCCCTCGCGTTCGCTAGTTCCCAATCCTCTAGAACCTTCACCATACCAGACATTTCCCAGAGCTTGGAAGTGACGCCTTCCACCATCGCGGGCGTGATCTTCAAGGCCTGGTGAATGCGGACGAAATTGTAGTGCATGAAGTAGATCGACATCATATTTACAAACTGTACCGCTACCGGGCAGCGGCGGCGTTTGACGGAGGCGGCATGTTCCTCCAGAATGGAGGCAAAATGGAGGAATACGGATGGCGACTCTCAACGTCAAGAATTTGCCGGATGCGCTCTACCGAAAGCTGAAGGCGCGCGCCAGGCGCGAGCACCGCTCGGTCGCGCAGGAGGTCACGCATCTCCTCGCGGCAATGCTGGAGACGCCGGCGCCGTTGTCGATCCTGGAGCTGCGGGGGCTCGGCAAGGAGCTCTGGCGCGGCATCGATGCCGCTGCCCATGTCGAGGGCGAACGGGCATCGTGGGAGTGAGCGACGATCTCGGCCCCGGCGCCGTCGCCATCGATACCGCGGTGTGCATCTATTTCATCGAAGAGCACCCGCATTTTGCGCCCCTGATCGCGCCGCTCTTCGAGGAAGCCGACGCAGGAAGGCGCGAGCTCGTCACATCCGCGCTGACGCTGCTTGAAGTGCTTGTCGTGCCCTATCGCGCCGGCAACCGCCTGCTGGCGGAGCGCTACGAGGCGCTGCTCACGCGCAGCCGCGGCCTGCGCATGATCGAGCTGACGCGCGCGACGCTGCGGGGGGCGGCGCTCCTGCGCGCGGCGACGGGTGCGCGCACGCCGGACGCTCTCCAACTCGCCACGGCGCTCGGCGCGGGCTGCGCGGCGTTCGTGACGAACGACCGGCGCCTGCCGCCCGTGCTGGGCCTGCGCGTCGTCCAGCTCGGCTCCTACGTGGCGTGAGCCGCTACGGCCACATCACCTCGGGCGGCAGCGACATCAAGATGGCCTCGACATTGCCGCCGGTCTTGAGGCCGAACAGCGTGCCGCGGTCGTAGAGCAGGTTGAACTCGACATAGCGGCCGCGGCGGATGAGCTGGTGGCGGCGCTGCTCCGCGGTCCAGGGCTCCAGCATGTGGCGGGTGACGAGCCCGGGATAGACTTCCAGAAACGCCTCGCCCACCGCGCGGGTGAAGGCGAAATCGCGCTCCCAGTCGCTGCCGTCGAGATAGTCGTAGAAGATGCCGCCGACGCCGCGCGCCTCGTTGCGGTGCTTGAGGAAGAAATACTCGTCGCACCACGCCTTGAAGCGCGGATAGTAGCCGGGCTCGAAGCCCTCGCACGCGCGCTCCAGCGCGGCGTGGAAGTCGCGCGTGTCGGCCTCGTCGGGGATCATCGGCGTCAGATCGGCGCCGCCGCCGAACCAGGCGCTGGGTGGTGCGGAGGTGGCGCGTGTTCATGTGCGCCGCCGGCACCAGCGGCGAGCGCAGATGCGCGACGAGCGAGATGCCGCTCGCCCAGAAGCGCGGATCGGTCTCGGCGCCGGGGATCTGGGCGCGGAACTCCGGCGCGAACTCGCCCCAGACGGTGGAGACGTTGACGCCGACCTTCTCGAAGACGAGGCCGCGCATCATCGCCATCGTGCCGCCGCCGCCGCCCTCGCGCACCCATGGCTTGCGCTCGAAACGGCCGGCCGGGCCTGCCTCGGGGCGGGCGCTGGCATAGGCGTCCTCGATCGCCTCGAAGGCGGCGCAGAGCCGGTCGCGCAGTTCCTCGAACCAGCGCGCGGCGCGCTCCTTGGCCGCCGCCGCAGCGGCAAGATTGACGCTCATCCCAGGCCCTTCCCGTCCCCCGGCAGCAGGCCGGTCTGCCTCAGCGCCTCGCCCAGCACGATCGCCGCGGCGAGCGCCACGTTGAGCGAGCGCAGGCCCGCCGCCAGCGGCACCTTGATCCGCGCGTCGGCGCGCGCATGCACCAGCGCCGGCGCGCCAGCCGATTCGCGCCCCAACAGCAAGGTGTCGTCGTCGCGGTAGGCGAAGCGATGATAGTGAACCTCGCCCGCCGTCGTCAGCAGCAGGAGACGGCCCGGGCCGCGCGCGGCGAGAAACTGCTCCCACGAGGCATGGCGCACGAGGGCGGCCCGCGCGATGTAGTCGAGCCCGGCGCGGCGCAGGCGCGCATCGTCGAGCAGGAAATCCGCACGGCTCGATGATGTCGACGGCCACGCCCAGGCACGCGCCGAGGCGCAGGATCGCGCCGGTGTTCTGCGGGATGTCGGGCTCGAAGAGGGCAAGCCGCATGGCGTTGCGATCCATGCGCCGGGCGATGCGGCTTTGCAAGCGCGGCCGGATCGTCTATTAGGACCGCTACGGACGGCGGGCGACGATTTCATGCGGCAGGATGTCGCATAGCCCGTGTCGTTGGTGGGTATTATTCCGCTGCGCTCATCCCTGGCATGCGGCGATCCCAGGGCAGCGGATAGTGAAGGGGGAGAGCGCGCTTCATGGCGGACACGGTGCAGTTGGGGCCGCCAAGCGCCCATTCGCACGATGGCGAGACGCGGCGCGATTTCCTGACGCTGGCCGCAACCGCCATGGTGGCAATCGGGGCCGCCAGTACGGTGTGGCCGCTCGTCAGCAGCATGAACCCCGCCAAGGACACGCTCGCGCTGTCATCCACTGAGGTCGATCTTGGGCCGGTGCAGATGGGCCAGCGCATCACCGTCACCTGGCGCGGCCATCCCGTGTTCATCGATCACCGCCCACCCAACGAGATCAAGGCCGCCGCCAGCGTCGATCCGCGCACGCTGCGCGATCCCCAGACCGATGCCGAGCGCGTCCAGAAGCCGGAATGGCTGATCCTCGTCGGCGTGTGCACGCATCTGGGCTGCATCCCGCTGGGCCAGAAATCGACCGACCCGCGCGGCGATTTCGGCGGCTGGTTCTGCCCCTGCCACGGCTCGCAATACGACACGTCCGGCCGCATCCGCCAGGGACCGGCGCCGCTCAACCTGGCGGTGCCGCCGTACCAGTTCCTCACCGACACCACCATTCGCATCGGCTAGGAGAGCCCGCGCCATGGCCGAGCCTCGCTCGCAGAACAAGCTGGTGCGGTGGATCGACCACCGCCTGCCGGTATTTTCGCTACCTCGATCACGAGCTGCACGATTATCCGACGCCGCGCAATCTGAGCTACTGGTGGAATTTCGGCTCGCTTGCCGGCGCCATGCTGCTGATCATGATCGTGACCGGCATCGTGCTGGCGATGCAGTACACGCCGATCGGTGGATCACGCCTTCAATTCCGTCGAGCGCATCATGCGCGACGTGAATTACGGCTGGCTGTTGCGCTACATCCACATGAACGGCGCGTCGTTCTTCTTCATCGTCACCTACATCCACATCTTCCGCGGCCTCTATTTCGGCTCCTACAAGGAGCCGCGCGAGCTGTTGTGGATGCTGGGCGTCGTCATCCTGCTCCTGATGATGGCGACGGCGTTCATGGGCTACGTGCTGCCGTGGGGGCAGATGAGCTTCTGGGGCGCCACCGTCATAACCAACCTGTTCTCGGCGATCCCCGGGGTCGGCAACGAGATCGTGACCTGGCTGTGGGGCGGCTTCGCGGTCGGCAATCCCACCTTGAACCGCTTCTTCTCGCTCCACTACCTGCTGCCGTTCGTGATCGTGGGCGTGGTCGGGCTGCACCTCATGGCGCTGCATCAGCACGGCTCCAACAACCCGCTGGGCATCGACCTCAAGGGGCCGCAGGACAGCATTCCCTTCCATCCCTACTACACGATCAAGGACATGTTCGGGCTGAGCGTGTTCCTGATCATCTTCGCGATCTTCGTCTTCTACATGCCCAACGCGCTGGGCGATCCGCAGAACTACATCCCCGCCAACCCGCTGCAGACGCCGCCCGAGATCGTGCCGGAATGGTACTTCCTGCCGTTCTACGCCATCCTGCGCTCGATCCCGAACAAGCTCCTGGGCGTGTGCGCCATGTTCGGCTCGATCCTGACGCTGTTCCTGGTGCCGTGGCTCGACACCTCGCGCGTGCGCAGCGCGCTCTTCCGCCCGATCTACAAGTGGGTGTTCTGGCTCCTGGTGATCGACTGCGTGGTGCTGGGCTGGGTCGGCGCGCACCGGCCGGAGGGCATGTTCATCGTTATCGGCCGCATCGCCACGTTCTATTACTACCTGCACTTCTTCGTGCTGCTGCCGGTGATCGGCAAGATCGAGCGGCCGCTGCCGCTGCCGACCAGCATCACCGCCGCCGTGCTGGCCAAACGCAAAGCGCCGCTCGGCAGCGCCGCCACCGCGGGGAAATCGTGATGCGCCGCTTCGTCACGGCGCTTGCCGCCGCCGCCTTCCTCGCTTTGGGCCTGGGCGCCGCCGCGGCGCAGGATGCCGACCAGACCCCGCCGCTTCCCGACCAGAGCTGGTCCTTCGACGGCATGTTCGGCACCTTCGACCGCGCCGCGCTGCAGCGCGGGTTCCAGATCTACACCGAGGTGTGCTCGAACTGCCACTCGATGAACCTGCTGCATTACCGCGATCTTGCCGCGCTCGGCTACAACGACGACGAGATCAAGGCGATCGCGGCGCAGAAGCAGGTGACCGCCGGGCCCAACGACCAGGGCGACATGTACCAGCGCCCGGCGCGCCCGGCCGACGCCTTCGTGGCCCCCTATCCCAACGAGCAGGCGGCGCGCGCGGCCCACAACGGGGCGCTGCCGCCCGACCTGTCGCTCATCATCAAGGCGCGCGAGGGTGGCGTCGATTACTGCTACGGCATCCTCACCGGGTTCGTGACGCCGCCGGCCAATTTCAAGCTCGACGACGGCATGAACTACGATACCTATTTCCCCGGCCACCAGATCGCGATGCCGCAGCCGCTGACCGACGACACCGTCTCCTATGCCGACGGCACGCCGGCCAAGCTGCCGCAGGAAGCGCACGACGTCTGCACCTTCCTGGCCTGGGCTGCCGAGCCGACGATGGAGCAGCGCAAGGAGGCCGGCGCCAAGGTGATGCTGTTCCTCCTGGTGATGACCGGCATCCTCTACGGCGCCAAGCGCAAGATCTGGGCCGACCTGCACTAGAGCCTGATCGGTTCGAGGGGGAATTGCCCAACCTCGTCATTCCCGCGAAAGCGGGAATCCAGAAGGCAAGCGACGTGCAGCCCCTGGACCCCCGCCTTCGCGCATAGGCGCTAAAATAAGTGGGCCATTGCTTGATAATGGCGTCGTCGCGGCGGCTCGTGGAGATGTCGTCGCAGTGCGGCGCTGGATTGTCGCAGGCGAGCGACGGTCGGCTGCGGAATGATCGCCTGAAGAAGCGTGGCGACGAGTTGACGCAGAACCCGCCAGGCACCGGGCGGCGTCAGGCGGCGTGGGCCGAGCGGGGAGAGTCCTCGAGTTCGTCGACGAGCGGCTCGAGCAAAAGGATGATCAGCAGATGAGCCAGCAGGTAGGGTCTGGCGGAACGTGCGTCGACACCCGGAGGTCCCCTCAGCCCGATCAGGCTCTTCAAGCGTTTGAAGCCGAGTTCGATGCGCCATCGCAGGCGATAGAGGGCGACAACATCGGCGGTTGGGAAGGCCTCCCGGGCAAGCGAGGTTACGAGGATCACCCAATCCGCAGCGATGAGCGTTCCCTGCGAGAGTTGATGGCTTCCCCGTTGCGCCTCCCGACGGGCTTTGCGCCGCGCCGCCTGTGCGGCTCCCACCGGCCGTTTGATGGCGACGAGACGCAGGCCAAGCGGCGGCCCGCGCTTGCGGCCGATCCAGATCGGTCGATCGATCCGTCCGCACGCCGCGCTCCGGCGCAGTTCGCCCCGGAGATCGACCGGCGCGCCATGGGCATCGAGCCAGCGTGCATTCCTCCAGCCGGCGCGGACGAGGATGTCGGCGCCCGCGGCCAGCACCGGCGCGATGCGATCGGCCTGCAGATAGGCGCGATCGGCGATGCGGATCGCGCCCGTGACGGCCGGGATCCGGTCGAGCCGCTCGCCCTCGCGCTGATCGGTCAGCTCGAAATGGCCAAAGCGTTCGCCGGGAAGGTCGAAGGCGCTGTGGATGCGCCACAGCTTGTTGTGCGTCCTGGCCGCCGGCCCGGCCTGCGGCACCGTTGTCCCATCGATGATCCGGATCAGCCGACCCTGGCTGGCCCGCGGCGCGCCAGCGGCCAGCACGCGGCCGACCAGCACGGCCAGCCAATCCCCGCACTGGCGCAGGCGATAGAGCAACGCCACATTGGATATATCGACCAGTCCGATCGATGTCGCCCACGCGGCGGTCGAGCGCAAGCCGCGCTCGCCCAGACAATACGCTAGGATCATCCGCAACAGATCGACTGCGCTTGCGATCACGCGCGCCCGCTGGAATGCCTTCGTGTCGCGCGCGCTGCGATCCAGCAGTTCCGCCCCGCCGAGCCGCGTCACGACGCTCGCCCAATCCCAATTCACCAGCGCTTCGTCAGTCATCGCAGTGTAGAATCACAACGGATTCCACGGTGCAAGCCTTATTTTAGCGCCTATGCGCCTTCGCGGGGGTGACGGACTCGGGATTCAATCCGGCACGGTCACACTTTAACCCGAGAGCCGCGGCCCGTCAGGGCCGCGGCGTGGGCCGGGCGCGGGCGTATTGCGGCGGATAGGGCGCGCTCGCGCCCAGCGCATCGCCGGCATGCCAGCCCCAGCGCGGATCGTCGAGCATGGCGCGGGCGAGCGCGATCATATCGGCCTGCCCTGATGCGATCACCGTCTCGGCCTGCTGCGGCGTTGTGATGAAGCCGACAGCGCGGGTGGCGATCCCGGCCTCGCGCCGGATGCGCTCGGCGAAGCCGACCTGGTAGCCGGGCGTCGCCGGGACGCTGATCCCGCCGGCGATGCCGCCGCTCGACGCGCACACGAAGTCGCAGCCCTGCTCCTTGAGCGCACGGGCAAAGACCACGGAATCATCGATCGTCCAGCCGCCGTCGACCCAGTCGGCGAGCTGGAGATACGCACGCCCATCGGCTTGTCCGCGGGCCACGCCGCGCGCATGGCGGCGGCAACGCGCAGCGGCAGGCGCATGCGGTTCTCGCGGCTGCCGCCATAAGCGTCCGTGCGGCTGATTGGCGATCGGCGAGAGAAATTCGTGCAGGAGATAGCCGTGCGCGCAATGGAGCTCGACCTCGTCGAGCCCGATCCGCTGGGCGCGGCGGGTCGCCGTCACGAAGGCATCGACGATGCCGCTCGAGCCCGGCCTCGGTGAGCTCGACAGGCGTGTGCCAGCCGGCATCGAACGGCAGGGCAGACGGCGCCACCGTGGTCCATGGCTGGCGGTCGGGTCCGAGCGCGCCGCCGCCCTCCCACGGCGCGCGGCCGCGGACGCCTTGCGCCCGGCATGGGCGAGCTGGATGCCGATCGGCGTGCGCGAGATACCGCCGACAGCCGGCGATGACACGGCTCAAGGCCGCCTCGTTCGCGTCGGAATAGAGGCCGAGGCAGCCATGCGTGATGCGCCCCTCGCGCAGCACTCCCGTCGCCTCGATGACGACAAGGCTGGCGCCGGAATGGACGAGGGAGCCCAGATGCTGCATGTGCCAGTCGTTGGCGGAGCCGTCATCGGCGCTGTACTGGCACATCGGCGACACGACGATGCGATTGGCGAGCGTGAGCCCGCGCAGGGGAAACGGCGTGAAAAGAGCGCTCGTCATGATCATCCGTTGCTTTGAGGGGAGAAACCGCCCGACCCTAATGCGGGGGCGGGCCGCCTGGCAACCGCGCCGGATTTTCCTTCAGGTGCGCCGCGAAGAATGCCTTGACCTGCTTGATACTGTCGGCCCAAGCGTCGGGATCGCCGCCGGTCGTGGCGCCATGCCCGTCGAGCTTGTTGGCATTGCTGCGCCCGGGGATGTAGCGCACCGGCGACGGACTGTCGAAAGAGTGGAAGGCGCCCGGATAGATCTTGATCGCTGACGGGATAGCCGGCTGGGCCGCGCGCTCGGCAAGGACGCGGCAATCGCGCGGCCGGGGTCCAATCGTCCTTCTCGCCGATCAGGATGAGAAGCGGCGCCACCGGCTGATAGGTGCCGCTGAATTCGATCACCGGTCCCGTCGCCCCGCCCTGGCGCCGGATGCGCCAGCGCGCGCCATAGCCCGCGCCGCACCCGGGATAGAGCGCCACCGCCGCCGCGAAGCCGGTGCGCCGCATCGCGTCGAGGCGCGGATCCTCCGTCACCACCATGGTCGCGAGCGTGGTCGAGCCGCCATGCGAGCCGCCCATGATGGCAACATGGCGCCCGTCCACGAAGGCCAACGTGCGCAGATAATCGAGCGCCGCATAGGCATCGATGGCGCGGCGATAGATCGACGTCGCGTCGCGCAGCGGCCCGGCCGGCGCGGTGCATACGCCGTCGGGGGCGCCGCGCGGCAGAAAGCTGTCGGGAATGAGCACGACATAGCCTTGCATGGCCAGCACCGAGCCCCACCGCCCCGGCGCGCCGCTCGAATACGCGCCGAGGCCGCTGCAATCATGCATGATCACGACCGCTGGAAACGGCCCCGCCCCGGCGGGCCGCAGCAGCGTCGCCGGCAGGTCCTGCGGCGCGTTGCCGCTGCGGGAATGGACGACGACGCCGGCGCCGGTATAGGGCGGCTCGCCCCGCGCCGCCGTTCCCAGCGACAGGACGGCGGCGGCGACGAGCACAGACCAAACCCGGCGTTGCGCAATCCCCCTCATGCGCGCCGAGATGCGCCCTCCTTGCAGCGGCGTCAAGAGTGTCGGAGATCGCCCGCCTCTTGCATCGCTGCGCCGCTGCCGCGACACTCGGGACGGGAGTGGCGCAGGCATGGCGTCTTCGGCGGTCATCGGCATCATCGGCGGCAGCGGGCTCTACGAGATGGAGGGCCTTACCGATGTCGCGTGGCGGCGCGTCGAGACGCCGTTCGGCGCGCCTTCGGACGAGCTCTGCTTCGGCCGGCTCGACGGGGTCAGCGTGGTCTTCCTGCCACGCCACGGCCGCGGCCATCGCATCCCGCCGAGCGAGATCAATTTCCGCGCCAATATCGACGCCTTGAAGCGCGCCGGCGTGACCGACCTCATCTCGCTTTCCGCTGTCGGCAGCCTCAAGCCCGAGCTCACGCCCGGCAGCTTCGTGATCGTCGACCAGTTCATCGACCGCACCTTCGCGCGCGTCAAAAGCTTCTTCGGCACCGGCTGCGTCGCGCACGTGTCGATGGGGCATCCGGTGTGCACGCGGCTCGGCGATCGCCTGATGGCGGCGGGCGCGGATGCCGACATCGCGGCGGTTCGCGGCGGGACCTACATCGTCATGGAGGGGCCGCAATTCTCCTCGCTCGCGGAGAGCAACCTCTATCGCAACTGGGGCTGCGACGTGATCGGCATGACCAACATGCCCGAGGCCAAGCTCGCGCGCGAGGCGGAGATCTGCTACGCGACCGTTGCCATGGTCACCGATTTCGACTGCTGGCACCCCGATCACGATCACGTCACGGTGGAGCAGATCGTCTCGGTGCTGCTCGCCAACGCGGCCAAGGCCAAGAGCCTCATCGCGCACGCCGCGCCGCGCATCGCCGTCGATAGCGACTGCCCGCACGGGTGCCGCCGTGTGCTCGACCACGCCCTCATCACCGCGCCCGATGCGCGCGATGCGGTGGTGGTGCGCAGGCTCGACGCGGTGGCGGGCCGCGTGCTCGGACGCGAGCGCGGCGCCCCATGAACGTGCGCGGCCGGCCGATGCGCACGATCTGGCTCGAGCCGGATGGGGCGAGCGTCGGCGTCATCGACCAGACCCGCCTGCCGCATGAGCTCGTGACGCGACGCCTTCTCACCGTCGAGGACGCCGCGCACGCCATCCGCACCATGATCGTGCGCGGCGCGCCGCTCATCGGCGCCACCGCCGCCTATGGCGTCGCGCTGGCAATGCGAGAGGATCCCAGCGACGCCGGCCTCGCCGCGTCATGCCGCCTGCTGCTCGCGACGCGGCCGACCGCGGTCAATCTGCGCTGGGCGCTCGACGACATGACGCGGCATCTGGCCGCCGCTGCCGCCCGCGGCACGCGCGGCCGGTGCCGTGGCGCGCGCCGGGGCGATCGCCGACGAGGACGTGGCGCTCAACCGCGCCATCGCCGCGCACGGCCTGCCGCTCATCGCCGCGGCGTGGGAGCGCTTCGGCCGACAGCGCCCGGTCGCGATCCTCACGCATTGCAATGCCGGCTGGCTCGCCACGGTCGACTGGGGCACGGCGCTCGCTCCGATCTATCGCGCGCACGATGCCGGCATCGCCGTCCATGTCTGGGTCGACGAGACGCGGCCACGCAACCAGGGCGCGAGCCTCACCGCGTGGGAGCTCGGCGAGCATGGCGTGCCGCATACCGTCATCGTCGACAATGCCGGCGGACACCTGATGCAGAAGGGCCGCGTCGATCTCTGCCTCGTCGGCACCGACCGCACCACCGCCGCGGGCGATGTCGCCAACAAGATCGGCACCTATCTGAAGGCGCTTGCCGCGCACGACAACGGCGTGCCGTTCTATGTCGCGGCTGCCCTCGCCGAGCATCGACTGGACCATCGCCGACGGGCTCAACGACATCCCGATCGAGGAGCGCGACGCGGCCGAAGTGGCGGAGATCGAAGGCGCGCTCGCCGACGGCGGCAGCGCGCGCGTGCGCCTCATGCCGGCGGCGAGCGCCGCGCTCAACATCGCCTTCGACGTGACGCCGGCGCGCCTTGTCACCGCGCTCGTCACCGAGCGCGGCGTCTGCCCGGCCTCGCGCGAAGGACTATGCTACGCTTTTTCCCGAGCGCACGCGCACCACCCCCTCACCCCAACCCTCTCCCCGACGGGGAGAGGGAGGGGCCCAGCGCGAAGCGATGGGAGGGTGAGGGTTTTCCCTAGCCGACGTGCTTGGCCAGGAATTCCTGCGAGCGGCAGGCGGCGACCTGGGCCGCTTCGGCGTTGAACGAGGCGCGCTCGTCGCAGTGGAAGCCGTGGCCGCGTGATAGACGAAGATCGGCGTCTCCGGCCGCGCCTTCTTGATCTTCTCGACGTCGGTCATCGGGATGCTCTGATCCTGATCGCCGAAATGCAGCATCGTCGGCACGCGCGGCTTCTCGTCGCAGCTCTGCGCGATCTGGCCGCCGTAATAGCCCACGGCGCAGGCCACGCCGTCGAGCCGGGTCGCCGACAGGAACGCGACCGACCCGCCCATGCAGTAGCCGATCACCGCCGACCTTGCCGAACTGCTTGCCCGCATCGATCGCCGCCTGGGTGTCGAGCAGCAGATCCTCGGTCGAGATCTTCCCGCGCATGCCGCGGCCCGCCTCCATGCTCGGCTGGTCGTAGCCGGCCTCGAAATTCTTCTCGGCGCGGTCGAACACCTGCGGCGCGATCGCGACATAGCCCAGCGCCGCATAGCGGTCGGCGACGCTGCGGATGTGGTGGTTGACGCCGAAGATCTCCTGGATGACGACGATGGCGCCGCGCGGCTTGCCATCGGGATCGGCGCGATAGGCCCCGAACGTGAATGCCGTCCTTGGCCGTGAGCGTGATCGTCTGTCCCATGGTTTGGCTCCTCCTCGGTTGGTTTGGCCGCGATCATAGGCGAGCGCGCGGCCGGGGTGAACAGGGCATTATCGCGCCCTCACACATTGAAGCGGAAATGCAGGATGTCGCCGTCGGCGATGACGTAATCGGCGCCTTCGAGCCGCATCTTGCCGGCCTCCTTGGCGCCCGCCTCGCCGCCGCAGGCGACGAAATCGGCATAGGCGATGGTCTCGGCGCGGATGAAGCCTTTCTCGAAATCGGTGTGGATGACGCCCGCCGCCTGCGGCGCCTTGGTGCCCTTGGGCACGGTCCAGGCATGCGCCTCCTTGGGGCCGACGGTGAAGAAGGTGACGAGATCGAGGAGGCCGATAGCCGGCGCGGATGACGCGGTCGAGCCCGGATTCCGCGCAGGCCGAGGCTCGGCGAGGAACTGCGCGCTTCTCCTCGGCATCGGCGAGCTGCGCCACCTCGGCCTCGATCGCGGCCGAGATGACGACGCAGGCGGCGCCGCGCGCGGCGGCATATTCCGCGACCCGCGCCGACTGCGTCGTTGCCGGTGGCGGCCGCGCCCTCCTCGACATTGGCGACATAGAGCACGGGCTTCGCGGTCAGGAGCTGCAGCGCCGCGAAGGCCGGCTTCGCTTCGGGCGGGGGCACGAAGCGTGCGCGCGGGCCGGCCCTCGCGCAGCAGCCGCCAGCACCGGCTCGATCAGCGCGAGCTGCGCCTTGGCCTCCTTGTCGTTGCCGCGCGCGCGCTTCTCGGCCGCGACGAGGCGGCGCTCGAGGCTGTCGAGATCGGCCAGCATCAGTTCGGTCTCGACCGTCTCGGCATCGCGCACCGGATCGACCGAGCCTTCGACATGGGTGACGTTCGCCGTCCTCGAAGCAGCGCAGCACATGCAGGATCGCGTCGACCTCGCGGATATGGCGCCAGGAACTGGTTGCCCAGCCCCTCGCCCTTGGAGGCGCCGCGCACCAGCCCGGCGATGTCGACGAATTCGAGCTGCGTCGGCACGATCTTCGCCGACTTGCGCGAGCCGCGCGCACACCGTCGAGCCGCTCGTCCGGCACGGCGACGCGGCCGACATTGGGCTCGATCGTGCAGAAGGGATAATTCGCCGCCTCGGCCGCCGCGGTCGCGGTGAGCGCGTTGAAGAGCGTCGACTTGCCGACATTGGGCAAGCCGACGATGCCGCAATTGAATCCCATAAGGTCTAGCCTTCGTCCTTCGCGGCCATGACGCGCGGCGGCTTCGGCGGCGGCGGCCGCAGGATGAGCGCGACCCGGGTCATGAAGCCCGCCGCATCGTCGGCGACCAGCAGCGGCAGCGCCTCGGCCACCGCCTCGATCAGCGGCTCGAGCCACACCGTCTCGTCGGCGCGCGAAATTCTGCAGCACATAGGGCTCGACCAGATCCTTCATGCCGGGATGGCCGATGCCCAGGCGCACGCGCCAGAAATCCGGCCCGATCGCCGCATCGATCGAACGCAACCCGTTATGGCCGGCGGTGCCGCCGCCGCGCTTCACCTTGAGCTTGCCGGGCGCGAGATCGATCTCGTCATGGATGACGGCGATCTCCTCGGGCGCGATCTTGTAGAACCGCGCGGCCGCGCCGACCGCATCGCCGGAAGCATTCATGAAGGTCTGCGGCTTCAGCGCGCAAGACGCGCTCGCCCGCGATCGTGCCCTCGGCGCAGCGCGCTCTCGAACTTGGCGCGGAACGGCCGCGAAAGCCGATGACGGCGGGCGACCGCATCCATCGCCATGAAGCCGATATTGTGCCGCGTGTGCGCGTAGCGGCTGCCGGGATTGCCGAGCCCGACGATGAGGCGCATCGGGCTCGCGCCGGCGCTGCTCAGCCGCCGCGCGCCGGGTGCCGCCGCGCGCGCCGGCGCTGCCCGCGCCGGGGCGCCCGCAGCGCGCCGGCGCCGCCGCGGAGCGCCAGGGGCGGCGCCGGGCGCTGCCGGTGCAGCACCGGGTGCGGCCACCGGCGCACCGGGGACGGCGGGCACCTTCGGGCGTGATCCCGGCCGCGGCAGCGGCGGCCGCGGCGGCCGCTGCGGCGGCCGCAGCGCTGCTGCTCCTCGCGCACCGCGGTCGGAGCGGCCACCGAGGCGATGGTGAAGTCGCGCCCGGTGATCGTCGGCCGCGTGCCGGGCGGCAGCGTCACCGCGCTGATATGTATGCTGTCGCCGATTTCGAGCCCGTCGAGGCTCACCGTCAGGCTGTCCGGGATCGCGTCGGCGTTGCAGCTCAGTTCGATGTCGTGGCGCACGATGTTGAGGATGCCGCCGCGGCGCAAGCCCGGCGACTTGTCCTGATCGACGAAATGCACCGGCACCGCGACGGTGATGCGGCTGACCGGCGCCGATGCGCATGAAGTCGACGTGGATCGGCTTGTCGGTCGCGGGATGGAGCTGCACCTCGCGCGGGATCGCGCGCAGCTTGGCGCCGTCGAGATCGAGGTTGACGAGGCGCGCGAAGAAGCCTTCGCGGGCATATTCGCGCCCGAGCTCGCGCGGATCGACCGAGATGAGCACCGGCGGCTGGCCGTCGCCATAGATGATGCCCGGCACGCGTCCGGCGCGGCGGGCGGCGCGGGCGGGCCCTTTGCCGCCCGTTCTCGCGCTGCTCGGCGCGTAAGGTGATGAGATCGGCCATGGGCAACTCCTTTAACGGGCTCCCTCGTCTCGCCGGCGCAGGAGGCGGATTGAGGGGACGGGAAATCGATCAATCGAACAGGCTCGAGACCGAGCGCTCCTCGCTGATGCGGCGGATCGCCTCCGCCATCAGCGGCGCGATGGTGAGCCGCCTGATGTTGCGCGACACCCGCACCGCCTCGGTCGCGGCGATGCTGTCGGTGGTGACCAGCGCCTCCAGCGGCGAGGCGGTGACGCGCGCGACCGCGCCGCCCGACAGCACGCCGTGCGTGACATAGGCCGAGACCGAGCGCGCGCCGCGCTCCTTGAGCGCCTCGGCCGCGTTGCACAGCGTGCCGGCGCTGTCGACGATGTCGTCGATGAGGATGCAGCGCCGCTTGTCCACGTCGCCGATGATGTTCATCACCTCGGAGAGGCCGGCGCGCTCGCGCCGCTTGTCGATGATGGCGAGATCGGCGTCGAGCCGGCGCGCGATGATGCGGGCGCGCACCACGCCGCCGACGTCGGGCGACACGATCACCAGGTCCTCGCCGTTGAAGCGCTCGTGGATGTCCTTGATGAAGACCGGCGCGGCGAAAAGATTATCGGTGGGGATGTCGAAGAAGCCCTGGATCTGCCCGGCGTGAAGATCGACCGTCAGCACCCGGTCGGCGCCGGCCGCGGTGATCATGTTGGCGACGAGCTTGGCCGAGATCGGCGTGCGCGATCCCGATTTGCGGTCCTGGCGCGCATAGCCGTAATAGGGGATGACCGCCGTGATGCGCCGCGCCGAGGCGCGCCGCAGCGCGTCGAGCGTGACCAGAAGCTCCATCAGATTGTCGTTCGCGGGATAGGAGGTCGACTGGATCACGAACACGTCCTCGCCGCGCACGTTCTCGTGCACCTCGACGAACACCTCCATGTCGGAGAAGCGCCGCACGCTCGCATCGGTGAGCGGCATGTCGAGATAGGCGGAAATCGCCTCGGCCAGCGGCCGATTGCTGTTGCACGCGAGGATTTTCATGCGAAATGTCGCCTGGAATGGGGCCCGGGCCTCAGCGGGCCCGGACTGTAACAAACGGTCCCTGGGCTGTAAACCGGGTTCCGCCGCGGCGTTCAGCCGCCGGCCGAGGCGACGGTCGCGCGCTCGACGAGCTGGGCGATGCCCGGCGCCGCGGCGCTCGCGACGGCATAGGCGATATCGCCCCAGGCGCCATCCAGCGTGCCGGCCGGGATCGTGTTCTCCTGCGCGACCTCGCCGATCCTGCCGCCCTTGGCGGCGCCAGCACCCAGCGCACGGTGACGTGCTGCTTGCCGTCGGGCGCGGCCGGACCTCGACCCGGCAGGAGAGCGTGAAGCGCGCCTTTGCGGCCCCGGCGGCGACATCGACGCCGGCGCGCCCGAGCGTCAGGGCGATGGCACGGGCGAGCGCCGTGCCGCCGTCGCCGGGCGCGCCGGCAGATGCTGCCCACCGCGACCAGCGGCGCCTCGACCGCGACCGCTGCAGCGGCGCATCGCCGGAGACCAGGCGCGCGATCGCCGGGCGCCGCATCGCCGGCGAGCGCCGCCGCAAGCTTGTCGTCGCCCTGCTGCCACGCGCGCTGGCGCCCTCGCGCCGCGCCTCGCCCGTGCCCACGACCTTGCCGTCGGCGTTCAGCAACCGCCATTCGATGGTGATCGCGGTGCGCGCCGGGCCGAGCGCTTGCGTCGTGGCCGCGGTATCGAGGCGATAGCTGCCGCGATTGTGGCCGTGCGTGCTCGCCGGCACGTCGCCGTCGCGCAACGCCGCGGCCAGCGCCTCGGCCAGTGACGTTGCCGCCGGCCCGGGCGCGCCCGTCACCGGCAGCACCAGGATCCCGGCGCTGTCGGGCGGGCGCAGCGCCGGCGAGCTCCGGACGATCGTGCCAGATCCGCGAAGGGATGCGGCATCGGCTGGCAGGCGGCCGCAAGAAGAGCACGGCAAGGACAAAACGTCGCATCGTACTTACAAACCGGGCGGGACATCGCGGCGCCGAGGATGCGCGCGCGGCCGCTAGGGCGCAAGGCAGATCGCGGCCAGGAGATGGCCGAACTTGCGCTCGCCGGCGAGGCAGGCGCGGCGATAGGAGAAGAAGCGCTCGGCCTCGGCGCAGGTGTCGCCGCCGGTGCGCTCGACCGCCGACGCCGAGGCGGCGCAGCTTCGCCTCGACATAGGCGCCGAGATCGAAGAAGCGCATGGCCCGGCCGCGGCGGCGGTGGCGAAGAATCGCGCATTGTCCGCGCTCTCGGCGAGGAAGGGCGCGGGAAATTCCGGCCCGACCTCGTAGGATGCGCCGCCGATGCAGGGGCCGATGCCGGCGCGGATGCGCGCCGCGCACGGCGCCCTGCCGCCTCCATCGCCGCGATGCGTCGCCTCGAGCACGCCGCCCACCGCGCCGCGCCAGCCGGCATGCGCGGCCGCGACCACGGGAACGGCGGGATCGGCGAACAGCACCGGCGCGCAATCGGCGGTGAGAATGCCGAGCGCGATGCCCGGCGCGTCCGCGTCATCAGCCCGTCGGCGCGCGGGCGGTCCTCGTGCCGCCACGGCTGCGTCCACCAGCGCGACCGCGGCGCCATGCACCTGATAGCCGGTGACGAGCCGGTCGGCGGCTAAGCCCAGGCGGTCGAGCGCGCGGCGGCGGTTCTCGGCGACCTTGGCCGCATCGTCGCCCGAGCCCAGGCTGCAATTGAGCGAGGCGAACACCCCCTCGCTCGACGCCGCCCTGCGCGGGTGAAGAAGCCGTGGCGGATGCCGCGCGGCATCGAGCGCCTGCGAGCCGCAGCATCATGCCGCACCCCGCCGAACCCGGCGGACGGCGGCGGCGATGGGTGCAGCGCCATCACCTTGAAGAGCCGGCCCATCCCCGCGGGCTCGACGAGGCGGGCGGTGCCGCTGCGGATGAGCGCCGCCGCGTCGGCGTCGGCCGTGCGCCAGGAGCGCCTCCGTCCGCGCCGCGATGCCGAGCGCGCGCAGGAACGCGCCCTGCGTCGACCGGCCCCCAGACGCGCGCGCCGGAAGACGCTGCGGCCGCGCCGAAGGCCGCGAAATCGACATGCGCGGTGAGATCGGCGCTGCCCGGCTCGGCCAGCACCGCGATGCGGTGCGATGGCGCCGCACCGCCTGGAGCGTGTCGCCGCAGCGCGCTGTGGCCGTGGCCATAGTCGATGAAGAGCGCGGCCCCGCCGCTGGCGGCCGAGCCGTGCGCCCGAGATGCCGCGCCAGCGCCGAGGCGCCGGGCCGCGTCTCGCGAGATGCTGCCGCGCGGCGCGGCCCGAGACCGGGCGGCAGATCCATGGCCGGCAGCCGGCGCCGGATCGAGCACGAAGCGCAAGCCCGTCGGCCGCCGAGCCCGACGCGGCGCTCGTGCCAGCCGTCGGCGCTCCGTTCGAATTGCCGGATCGGCAGCGCGTCGAGGAACTCGTTGGCGACGAGCAGCAGCTGCCCCGGCGGCAGCGTCGCCACGTCGTCATGCCACTGCGGCGCCGCTTCGTGCAGCGCCTGGCCTTGCGCGGCGCGCAGCACCGGGCTGCGCTCGACCAGATGGAGCGCGAGCGCGCGCGCCGAATTCCGGCACGACGCGGGCGGCGCGCAGCGCATCGCGCATGAGCGTGCCGCGCCCCGGCCCGAGCTCGGCCAGGATGACCGGGTCGGGCGCGCCCATGCGCTGCCACAGATCGACGCACCACAGGCCGATGAGCTCGCCGAACACCTGGCTCACCTCGGGCGCGGTGATGAAGTCGCCGCCGCGCGCCGAGGGGATCGCGCGTCGCGTAATAGCCCCAGCGCGGATCGAACAGCGCCGCCTCCATATAGCTGGCGATGCTGATCGGGCCAGCGGCGGCGATCCGTGCCGCGAGATGGTCTTCGAGCGACGGCGCGGCCACGGCCGCGCTCACGCGGGCGCGGCCTTCTTCCATGCGTACCAGACGAAGAAAGCGCCGGCGAGAAGCACGGGCATCGACAGAAGCTGTCCCATCGTCGCGCCCATGAAGATGAAGCCGAGATTGGCGTCGGGCTGGCGGAAGAACTCGGCGATGATGCGCGCCATGCCATAGCCGATGAGAAAGGAGCCGGTGAGCGTGCCGCGGCGCTCCCGCACCACGCGCGAGCGCTGCAGCAGATAGAGCACGGTGAAGAGCACGATGCCTTCGAGCGTCGCCTCGTAGAGCTGGCTCGGATGGCGCGGCAGCGGTCCGCCGTTGGGAAAGACCATCGCCCACGGCACGTCCGTCACCCGCCCCCACAACTCGTCATTGATGAAGTTGGCGATGCGGCCGAAGAACAGCCCGATCGGCACCGCGCAGGCGATGATGTCGGAAAGCCCGAGCAGCGGGATCGCGCGCTGGCGACAGAACAGCACCAGCGCCACCATGACGCCGAGCGCGCCGCCATGGAACGACATGCCGCCATGCCAGATGCGCAGGATCTCGCCGGGATTGGCGAAATAGTATTCCGGACGATAGAACAGGACATAGCCGGTGCGCCCGCCCAGCACCACGCCCAGGGTCGCCCACACCAGGAAATCGTCGATGTCCTGCGGCCGCGCCACGTTCGGCGGCTTGGCCGCGAGCGCCATGCAATAGCGCCAGCCCAGCACCAGCCCCACGATATAGGCGAGCGCATACCAGCGGATCTCGAACGGACCGAGCGAGACCGCGATGGGATCGATGACGGGATAGGGGATGACGAACATGGGCGGGGTGCGCGGCGCTCAACGGTAGGGATCGGCGGCGGCGAGATAGGTTTGGACGTAATCGCGCACGCCCGCTTCGAGCGGCGTCGGCGTGTGGTCATAGCCTGCGGCTTTCAGCCGCTCCATCCGCGCCTCGGTGAGATATTGGTAGCTGTCGCGGATCGCGGGCGGGGTATCGACATACTCGATCGCGGGTTCGCGCCCGAGTGCGCGATAGACCGCGGCGGCAAGCTCGGCGAAGCTCCGCGCGGCGCCGGTGCCGGCATTGAAGATCCCCGTCACGGCGGGATGATCGTAGAGCCACAAGCAGCATGTCGACGCAGTCGCGCACGCAGACGAAGTCGCGGCGCTGTCCGCCATCGGCGATATCGGCGCGGTGCGAGCGAAAAAGCCGGCACGGCTCGCCCGCGGCGGCGCGCGGATAGATTTGCGCGACCACGCTCTTCATCGCGCCCTTGTGCTCTTCGTTCGGGCCATAGACGTTGAAGAATTTAAGCCCCGCCCATTGCGGCGGGCGCGCGGCGCCCCCGGCCACCAGCCGCAGGATGCGGCGGTCGAAGAGATGCTTCGACCAGCCATAGGCATTGAGCGGGCGCAGCCGCGCCAGCGCTTCCGGCCGCGCATCGTCATCAAAGCCCGCGCTGCCGTCGCCATAGGTCGCGGCCGAGGAGGCATAGAGGAAACGCGTCTGAGTCGCCGCGCACCAATTCCAGAGCGCCAGCGACAGCGTGAAGTTCGAGGCAATGATGAGATCGGCGTCGCGCTCGGTGGTGGAAGAGACCGCGCCCAGATGGAAGAGCGCGCTGACGGCGCCGGCATGATCGGCGAGAAACGGCAGGAGCGCCTCGGGCGGAATGATCGCCGCGAGCTCGCGCTTGGCGAGGTTGCGCCACTTCGCCTCATGGCCCAGGCGGTCGCAGATGACGATGTCATGCTCGTGCCGTTCCTCGAGCGAGGCCGCGAGGTTCGAGCCGAGGAAGCCGGCACCACCGGTGATGACGATCATGGATCGCTTTTATAGGCGCTGGCCGCGCCGGGTCACAAGCGCGGGGGTGCGGGGTGATTCGTTTTTCGCCGGCACGTTCGCTATGGTGGGCGCGGGACCGCGCGAGGAGTCGCGCGAGGAGAGTGTGCGATGGCAGCGGAAAACCGGCTTTTCGACGATCTCGCCCGCGTTGCGACCGGCGCGATGGGCACGATCACGGGCATGCGCACCGAGATCGAGACGCGCATTCGCGAACAGATGGAGAATTTGCTGGGCCGGATGAACCTGGTGCGGCGCGAGGAATTCGATGCCGTGCAGGCGATGGCGGCGAAGGCGCGCCTGGCCGAGGAAGCGCTCGAGGCGCGGGTCGCGGCGCTGGAGGCGCGACTTGCCGACAAGCCGCCCACGCCGCGGCGCCCGGTGCGCCTGCAGTCGCCCACGCCCCGCCGGCGGCCGCAGAAACCTCTCTAGGCGCCTGCCGCAATTCCGCGCTTGCGCCGACACCTGCACTTTGGCAACCTTGATCTAGTGGTGGTACGGGTCTCTCAATACAAGATGCCGGACCAGAGGAGAATGCGATGACCTCTTTGGCCGTCGAAACCGTGGCGGCGTCAGCGAACCCGATCGATCTCGTCGAAGAGATCGTACGGGCGAACGAGTGGCGGCACGATCGCGCCAGCGACGAGGAGATGATCATCGAGATCCCCGGCCGCTGGTGCGAGTATCGCCTCGTCTTCGTGTGGCAGGGCGAGATGAGCGCGCTGCATTTCTCCTGCGGCTTCGAGATGAAGGTGCCGCGGACGCGGCGGGCGGCCGTGTGCGAATTGCTGGCGACCGTGAACGAGCGGCTGTGGCTCGGCCATTTCGACCTCGCCTCCGACGATCAGACCCCGGCCTTCCGCCACGGCGTGCTGTTGCGCGGCGCCAGCGGCGCGAGCGTGGAGCAGATCGAGGATCTGGTCGACATCGCGCTCAGCGAGTGCGAGCGCTTCTACCCCGCGTTCCAATTCGTCGTCTGGGGCGGCAAGGGCGCGGAAGAGGCGATCGCCGCGGCGATGATCGACCCGGTCGGCGAGGCGTGAGCGAACCCGCGCCCGATCCCCGCCCGATCGTTCTGGTCGGCTGCGGCAAGATGGGTGGGGCGCTGTTGACGGGTTGGCGCGAGCGCCACATCGCCCCGCATTTCCACGTGGTCGAGCCGGCCGATGCCCCGGCCGCCGAGAACCTCCCTGATGTAACCCTGCACCGCGCGGCGGCGAGCCTGCCCGCCGACCTCGATCCCGCGACGATCGTGCTCGCGGTGAAGCCGCAGGCGCTTGACGAGGTCCTGCCGCCCTATCGCAGCTTTGCCGCGCGCGGCACCCCGTTCCTGTCGATCGCGGCGGGCAAGACGCTGGGCTATTTCGCGCGCCGGCTCGGCGCGGGGGCGGCGGTGGTGCGGGCGATGCCCAACACCCCGGCGGCGATCGGCCGCGGCATCGCGGTTGCTTGTGCCAACCCGCAGGTGAGCGCGCCGGCGCGCGCACTGTCCGACCGGTTGCTCGCCGCGGTGGGCGAGGTCGCCTGGGTCGACGGATGAAGGCCTGCTTGATGCCGTCACGGCGGTCTCGGGCAGCGGTCCGGCCTATGTCTTTTTGCTGATCGAGTGCCTGGAAGCGGCTGCGGTCGCGGCCGGGCTCCCGGCGGCGCTGGCACAGCGTCTGGCGCTCGCCACGGTCGCGGGCGCGGGCGAACTGGCGCGGCTCTCGCCCGACCCGCCGGCGCGCCTGCGCGAGAACGTGACCAGCCCCGGCGGCACCACCCGCGCCGCCCTCGATGTGCTGATGGCCGCCGACGGCCTCGCCCCCCTTATGGTGAAGGCCATCGCCGCCGCTACTCGCCGCTCGCGCGAACTCGCGGATTGACCCACCCGGGCGATTGCAGCGCCCGGCCTCCCACCCATATTCTTGGCTGGTGCGCTATGAGGGAGGATCGCTATGGCGAGAGCGCGGGCGCCGCGCAAGGCGGCGGCTGATCGCAGCCCCGAGCAGCGTCTCATCGATGCCGCCCTCGATCTGGCGGCCGAGCACGGCTGGCGCCGCCTCGGCCTGGCCGAGATCGCCGCCGCGGCCGGGTTGAAGCTGCACGAGGCCTATGCCATTCATCGCAGCAAGGCGTCGATCCTGCGCGCCTATTCCCACCGCATCGACGCCGAGGTGCTGGCCGGCGCCGATACCGAGCCCGACAAGACCGAGGACCACGCGCGCGAGCGGCTGTTCGACACCCTGATGCGGCGGTTCGAGGCGCTGAAGCCGCATCGCGAGGGGCTGCGGGCCGTACTCCGCGACAGCATCGGCGATCCTGCGGCGCTGGGCGGCATGTTGCGCCTGCGCCGGTCGATGACGTGGATGCTGACCGCGTCCGGCATCGCCACCGCGGGCTGGCGCGGGCGGGTGACGACGCACGCCACGCTTGGCCTCTATCTTTCGGTACTCCGGGTATTCCTGGGCGATGACAGCGCTGATCTCGGGCGGACCATGGCGGCGCTCGACCGGGGGTTGCGGCGCGCCGAATCGCTTTGCCGCTTCGCCGGACGCGGCCGGCGCGAGGACCACCCGGCGCCCGCCGCTTAGGGTTCCTGTTGCGATGCAATAAATTTACCCAGACGGGCTTGACTCGAGCTCAATGAAACTTCATATTCGCGATTGTGCAGTGCAGCATTTTTGGCACCCCCTTCGCAGAGGACCCACGGCAATGATCAACGGCAAGCAGTCCTTTTTCGACATGGATGTCGGCAAGCTCTTTGCCGGCCTTACCATTCCCGGCTTCGACGTCGACACGATGATCGCGAGCCAACGCAAGAATATCGAAGCGCTCACCCAGGCCAACCAGCTCGCGGTCGAGGGCGTTCAGGCGGTGACCCGCCGTCAGGTCGAGATCGCCCGCCAGGCCTTCGACGAGGCATCGGCGGCGATGCGCGAGATGGTGCAGCCGAGCGCCCCCGAAGTGCGGGTGGCGAAGAACGCCGAGATCGCCAAGCAGGCGTTCGAGAAGGGCGTCGCCAATGCGCTCGAGCTCACCGACCTCGTGACCAAGGCACAGTCGGAGGCCTTCGCGGTCATCACCAAGCGCGTCACCGAGGGTCTGGACGAGCTGCGCGAGCAGGCGAAGTCGCATCCCCTCGCGCGCTAAGGCGTGATCGTCTCTGATTAAATCGCTTTGTCCGTCGTCCCGGCGAAAGCCGGGACCGAGGA
Organism: uncultured Alphaproteobacteria bacterium; assembly: GCA_963832575.1. Taxonomy (GTDB): domain Bacteria; phylum Pseudomonadota; class Alphaproteobacteria; order ATCC43930; family CGMCC-115725; genus DATJLY01. The sequence goes on along the minus strand of CAWHUT010000001.1, from coordinate 366,505 downwards.
GCAAGCGACGTGCGCCGACCCTGGACCCCGGCTTTCGCCAGGCTTTCGCCGGGGCGACGGGCGGATCAGGCCCGCCAGCAGCGCTCGCCGCTGCCGATGAAGGTCACGTCCATGGCCTGCGTTCTCAATCGGGTTTCAGGACATAGCCGGTGCCGCGCACCGTCTGGAGATAGCGCGGGAATTTGGGATCGGCCTCGATCTTGCGCCGCAGCCGCGTCATCTGCACGTCGACGCGGCGGAGCACGCCGCTCAGCGGCGCCTCCAGCGCCAGATCCTCGCGCGAGACGGGCTCGCCGGGCTGGCGCGCCAGCACCATGAGAAGCGCCGTCTCGGCCGCGGTGAGCCGCACCGGCTCGCTGCCGCGATAAAGCTCGCCGCGCTTGGCGTCCAGGCGATAGGCGCCGAAGCGCAGCTCGGCCGCGACGGCGGGCGCCGGCGCCGGCGCCACGCGCTGCAGGATGTTGCGGATGCGCAGAACGAGCTCGCGCGGCTCGAACGGCTTCACCACGTAGTCGTCGGCGCCGCGCTCGAGCCCGGCGATGCGGTTCGCGGGCTCCGCCATCGCCGTCAGCATCAGGATCGGGATGCGGCTCTTCTCGCGCAGGCTGCGCGTGAAAGTATAGCCGTCCTCGCCCGGCATCATCACGTCGACGATGAGGACATCGAAGGCGAAGGCGCCGAGCTTCACCCGCGCCTCGGCGGCATCGACCGCGGTCGTGACGCGGAAGCCCTGGTCGGTGAGGTAGCGGCGCAACAGCTCGCGCAGGCGCGCATCGTCATCGACGACGAGGAGATGCTGCTCGGTTCCGTCTCGCCATCAGGCCTTGTCCGTCCGGTTGAACCGGCGGCGGTCGGCCGCGCCCGAGATGATGCCGAGCATGACGCGGCGGAAGCCCTCCACCGCCTGGCGCCGGCCGCGCGGTAGGCCCGCGCGATGCGCTGGCGCTGGTTCTCGGAGAGCTGGCGCTCGAGCTCGACGCCCTTGGGCGTGAGCTCCAGCAGGCGCTGGCGCCGGTCGCGGCTGCCGGTGCGCTGCACGATGAAGCCCTGCTCGACGAGCTGGCTCAGGACCCGCGACAGGCTCTGCTTGGTGATGCTAAGGATCGCGAGGAGGTCGCTCACGCTCATGTGCGGATGGCGCCCGACGAAATAGATCACGCGGTGATGGGCGCGGCCGAAGCCATAGCGCGCCAGCATCGCGTCGGGCTCGGCGGTGAAGTCGCGATAGGCGAAATAGAGCAGCTCGATCCCCTGGCGCAGCTCGTCCTCGCGCAGGAGGGGGTGGGACGCGGATTTTATGTCAGCCATGTTGACTTATTTTCGCGGCAAGTTGAAAATCCCTGGAGCCGCGCCGGCGAGAATCCGACATAATGGACGCGGACGCGCCAACCGAGGAACGCTGACATGGCCTTGATCCCCTTCGACGATCGCGACGGCTTCATCTGGTAAGACGGCAAGCTCATCCCCTGGCGCGAGGCGCAATCTCCATGTGCTGAGCCATGGGCTGCATTATGCAAGCTGCGTGTTCGAAGGGGAAAGGGTCTATGGCGGCAAGATCTTCAAGCTGCGCGAGCACAGCCAGCGCCTGATCGAGTCCGGCCGCATCCTCGGCTTCGAGATCCCCTATAGCCTCGCCGAGATCGAGGCGGCCTCGAACGAGGTGGTGCGCGCCGAGCATATCAAGGACGGCTATGTCCGCCCGATCGCCTGGCGCGGCGCCGAGCAGATGGGCGTGGCGGCGCAGATCGACCAAGATCCACCTCGCCATCGCGGTGTGGGAATGGCCGGCCTATTTCTCGCCCGATGCGAAGATGAAGGGCATCCGCATGTGCTGGGCCAAGTGGGCGCGGCCGGCGCCGCACACCGCGCCGACCGAGGCCAAGGCGGCCGGGCTCTACATGATCTGCACGCTCTGCAAGCACGACGCCGAGGCGGCCGGCTATGACGACGCGCTGATGCTCGACTGGCGCGGCCAGATCGCCGAGGGCACCGGCGCCAACATCTTCCTGGTGATCGACGGCGTGCTGCACACCCCGACGCCCGACTGCTTCCTCGACGGCATCACGCGCCAGACCGTGATCGCGCTGGCGCAGCGCGCGCAAGCTCACGGTGGTCGAGCGGGCGATCATGCCCGAGGAATTCGCCAAGGCGCAGGAAGTGTTCGTCACCGGCACCGCCGCCGAGGTCACGCCGGTGGCCGAGATCGGCCAATACCGCTTCACGCCGGGCAAGGTGTGCAAGATGCTGATGGACGATTTCGAGCGCGCCATCGACAGCGAAACCGCCGCCGCGAGCGCCGCCTGACGCCACGCCGCGGCGCCGGCCGGGCGCGATGAGCGATATCCGCCCGGGCGACTGGGCCGACCGCTACGCGCCGCCGCGGCTGCGGCCCTATATCCGCCTGGCGCGGCTCGACCGGCCGATCGGCACCTGGCTCCTGCTGTTTCCGGGCTGGTGGGGCATCGCGCTCGCGGCTCGGCGCTGGCCCGACTGGCGCCTCATCGCGCTCTTCGCCATCGGCGCGGTGGCGATGCGCGGCGCGGGCTGCACCTTCAACGACATCGCCGACCGCGAGTTCGACGCCAAGGTCGCGCGCACGCGTACGCGGCCCATCCCGAGCGGCGCGGTGAGCGTGCGCCAGGCGGTGCTCTTCATGGCGTTCGAGCTCGGCGTCGGCGCCGCGGTGCTGGCGAGCCTCAAGCCGCGCGGCGATCGTGCTCGGCGTGCTCGTCCTGGCGCTGATCGCGACCTATCCCTTCATGAAGCGCATCACCTATTGGCCGCAATTCTTCCTCGGCCTCAACTTCAATTGGGGCGCGCTCATGGGCTGGGCCGCGGTGCAGCGACGGGCTCGGTGCTGCCGGCGCTGCTGGCTCTATCTCGGCGGCATCGCCTGGACGCTCGGCTACGACACCATCTACGCCCATCAGGACAAGGAGGACGACGTGCTGATCGGCGTCAAATCGGCGGCGCTCGCGCTTGGGCGCGCGGACGCGGCCGTTTCTTTTCCTGTTCTATGCCGCGGCGGTGGCGCTGTGGGCGACGGCGGGCGCGGCCGACGGGCTCGGCGCCGCGTTCTGGCCGGCGCTCGCGCTCGTCGCGCGTGCAACTCGGCTGGCAGGCGGCGCGGGTCGATATCGACGATCCCGCCGACTGCCTCGCCAAGTTCAAGTCGAACCGGCTCACGGGCTGGCTGCTGTTCGTGCGGCATCATCGCCGCGCATGCCGCCTGATCCCGGCCGCCTTCATCCGCGCCAATACGGTCCTGGCCGCGCCCCGCTCGTGCCGGAGATCCGGCTTCATCTCGCGAGCGAGATCACGCCGCTGTGGCAGGCGACCGAGGCGATGCTCGCGCGCAGACCGGGCTGCCGCCGCCCTATTGGGCCTTCGCCTGGGCCGGCGGGCAGGCGCTGGCGCGCCACGTGCTCGACCATCCGCGCGCTGGTGCGCGGGCTGAGCGTGCTCGATTTCGGCGCCGGCTCCGGACTCGTCGCGATCGCCGCCGCGCTGGCCGGCGCGCGCCGCGTCGACTGCCGCCGAGATCGACGCGTTCGCCGCCGCCGCCATCGCGCTCAACGCCGCGGCCAACGGCGTCGCCGTCGCGGTCGAGACCGCGGACATGATCGCGGCGCCGCCGATGCCGGGACGTCGTCCTCGTCGGCGACATGTGCTACGAGCGCCGCTCGCCGAGCGGCTGACGCGCGTGGCTCGGGCGCGCGCGCCGCTGCGGGTGCGCTGGTGCTGCTCGGCGATCCCGGCCGCGCCTATCTGCCGCAAGCGGGGCTCGAGGAGATCGCGCGCTACACCGTGCCGACGCCGCTCGATCTCGAAGACCGCACCAGCCGCGAGACCGTAGGTGTGGCGGCTGTACGCGGTAGCGCGGCGCCACCTATAGTGGCGCCGGTCCGTCGACCCGAGGTTCCGCCATGCCCTATGCTTCGCTGCGCGATTTCATGGCGCGCCTCGAACGGACGGCGCGCTCGGCGCGCGTCGCGGCGCCGGTATCGCCGTATCTCGAGATCGACCGAGATCCATACGCGGCTCTTGGCCGAGGGCGGCCGGCGCGTGCTGTTCGAGCATGTGGCGCGCGCCGATGGCGGGCGCTACGGCATGCCGGTGCTGACCAATCTCTTCGGCACGGTCGAGCGCGTGGCGCTGGCGATGGACCGCGAGCCCCACCAGCTCCGCGAAGTCGGCGAGACGCTCGCCTTCCTGAAACAGCCGGAGCCGCCGGGCGGCTGGCGCGAGGCGATCGAGACTCTTGCCGCTGCTCAAGACCGTGCTGGCGATGAAGCCGCGCACGGTCGGCCGCGCGCCGTGCCAGGAGGTCGTGCTGCGAGGGCAGCGACATCGATCTCGGCCTCATGCCGGTGCAGACGTGCTGGCCGGACGAGCCGGCGCCGCTCATCACCTGGCCGCTGGTGGTGACGCGCGGCCCCGGCGAGGGGCGCGAGGACGGCTTCAATCTCGGCATCTACCGCATGCAGGTGCTGGGCCGCGACCGCACGATCGATGCGCTGGCTCGCCCATCGCGGCGGCGCGCAGCATCACCGCCGCTGGGGCGTGGAGCGGCGCGAGCCGCTGCCCGTCGCCGCGGTGATCGGCGCCGATCCCGGCACCATCCTCGCCGCGGTGACGCCGGTGCCGGACACGCTCTCGGAATACCAGTTCGCCGGCCTCCTGCGCGGCCGAGAAGGTCGAGCTGGTGGACTGCGTCAGCGTGCCGCTCAAGGTCCCGGCCGAAGCCGAGATCGTGCTCGAAGGCCATGTCGCGCTCGACGAATACGGCGAGGAAGGCCCCTATGGCGACCACACCGGCTACTACAACGCGGTCGAGCGCTTCCCGGTGTTCCACATCACCGCGATGACGATGCGGCGCGATCCGATCTATCTCTCGACCTTCACCGGCCGGCCGCCGGACGAGCCCTCGGTGCTGGGCGCGGCGCTCAACGAGGTGTTCATCCCGCTGCTGCAGCAGCAATTCCCCGAGATCGTCGATTTCTGGCTGCCGCCCGAAGGCTGCTCCTACCGCATCGCCGTGGTCACGATCCGCAAGGCCTATCCCGGCCACGCCAAGCGCGTGATGATGGGCGTGTGGTCGTTCCTGCGCCAGTTCGTCTACACCAAGTTCGTGATCGTCGTCGACGCCGACATCGACGCGCGCGACTGGAAGGACGTGATGTGGGCGGTGGCGACGCGCATGGACCCGGCGCGCGACATCACCGTCCTCGACGAACACGCCGATCGACTATCTCGACTTCGCCTCGCCGGTGGCGGGGCTGGGCGGCAAGATCGGGCTCGATGCGACCGACAAATGGCCGGGCGAGACGCACCCGGACCTGGGGCCGCAAGCTGCGCATGAGCGAGGACGTGATCGCCGCCGTGACGCCGAAATGGCCGAGCCTCGGCCTGCCCGGCTCGGGCAAGCCGATCTGGCGCTGAGCCGCACACTGCCGGCGCTGGCAGGCGCGGCCGCGCTTCCCATATGCTGAGACAGCACTTCTGACGAAGGACCTCCCCATGCCGCAGGACACCGACGCTGCTCACGCTGCTCGGCGATCTCGTTGCCGCGCGCGCGCCGGGCAGGGCGCCGATGCGGCCGACGCCGTGCTGTTCGAGGGCGCCGCACTGTCGCACGCCCAGCGCCTGGAACGCATCGAGAAGCTCGAACGCTCGGAGAGTTTCGACATCGGCTTGCGCGTCATCGTCGGCCAGCGCCAGGCGACCGTTTCCGCCGAACGAGCGCAACAGCCGAGCGGTTCGACGAGATCGTGACGCGCGCGCTCGCCATGGCGAAGGCGGTGCCGGACGATCCCTATTGCGGCCTCGCCGATCCGGCCGAACTCGCCCGCGACTGGCCCGACCTCGATCTCGCCGATCCCGAGGAGCCCGCGCCGGAGACGCTCATCGCCCGCGCCGCCGCGGCCGAGGACGCCGCCCGTTCGGTCGCAGGCGTCACCAATTCCGGAGGGCGCCGAGGCAAGCTGGAGCCGCGCGCGCGTCGCGCTCGTCGCATCCAACGGGTTCGCCGGAACCTATGTCGGCACCGGCCAGGGCGTCAGCGTCGTCGGTCCTGGCCGGCGAGGGCACGGGCATGGAGCGCGACTACGATTATTCGAGCGCTGTCTATGCCGCCGATCTCGAAGACGCCGCCGTGGTCGGGCGCCGCGCCGGCGAGCGCGCGGTCAAACGCCTCAACGCGCGCAAGGTCCAGACCTGCCGCGTGCCGGTGGTCTACGACCCGCGCGTCGCGGGCTCGCTGCTGCGCCATCTCATCGGCGCGATCAGCGGCCCCGCCGTGACGCGCGGCACGAGCTTCCTCAAGGACAAGCGCGGCGAACGCGTCTTCGCCGAGGGCATCACCATCATCGACGACCCGCACAAGAAGCGCGGGCTGCGCTCGAAACCCTTCGATGCCGAGGGCGTGCGCAACATGCGCCGCGCCGTGGTCGAAGACGGCGTGCTCCAGACCTGGCTCCTCGATCTTGCCTCGGCGCGCCAACTGGGGCTCAAGACTCGACCGGCCACGCCAGCCGCGGCACCGGCGGACCGCCGGACCCGTCGCCGACCAATCTGCTGGCTCGAGCCCGGCGCCATCACCCCGGGCGAGCTCATCGGCGACATCCCCTCCGGGTTCTACGTCACCGAACTGATGGGCATGGGCGTCAACGGCATCACCGGCGACTACAGCCGCGGCGCCGCCGGGTTCTGGATCGAAAGCGGGACCCTGGCCTATCCCGTGAGCGAGGTCACCATCGCCGGCAACCTCAAGGACATGTTCCGCCATCTCGCCGCGGCAAGCGACCTCAAGTTCCGCACCGGCATCGACGCGCCGACGCTGCGCATCGAGGGCATGACGGTGGCCGGCGCCGGCACCTGATCGGCGCCGGCCGCCGATCGGTCAGCGCGGGCACACGCCCATGAAGACGGGAAAGGCCGTGTCGCCTTGCTCGAACATGACCCAGGCCAAGTCGCCGACCTTGACGCCGCCGGCCTGGGCACCGGGTGCCAGACACGGCAGCGCCCAGCCGGACGCCTGGCCGCTGATGGCAGAAACGATGAGCTGAACGCGTCCGAGTTGCTGCGGATCGGAAGCGTTCAGGACCTGCGCCCGATAGATGCCGAAACAATTCTTTGCCATCGCCATCTCCCTCGCGCAGCCGCTTCGCCGGCGCGGCATGCGGACGGATCCTATGCGAAATAACTCGCGATGACACCCGCCGCCGCTCCCGACAATCAGCGCGGCGAGCGCGGCATCCAGCTCAGCAGCCAGCCCTCGACCAGCACGACGCAGAGATAGGCGACGATGCCGACGGCGGTGAGAAGGATGATGGCGACGAAGACCATGGCGGTATTGGCCTGGCCCTGCCCGTAGATCAAGAGATAGCCCAGGCCGTCGCTGCCGCCGACCATCTCGCCGACCGAGACGCCGATGACCGCCAGCGTGGCGGCGATACGCAGGCCCGAGAACAGCGCCGGCAGGGACGCCGGAAACTCCAGCTTCCAGAACACCTGCATGCGTGTCGCGGTGAACGACCGGATCAGATTGAACATGTCGCGATCGACGCTGCGCACCGCGCCCAGCACGTTGATCATCACCGGAAAGAAGACGATCAGCACGGCCACGACGATCTTGGGATAGAGATTGTAGCCGAACCACATGATGAAGAGCGGCGCGAACGCCACCTTGGGCGAGATCTGCATGCCCAGGATGTAGGGCGACAGCACCACCTCGGCCGTGCGCGACATGCCCAGCACATAGCCCGCGACCATGCCGATGGAGGCCCCGATCGCGAAGCCGATGAGCACGGTCACCGTCGTGATCGCGAGGTGATGCAGCACCTGGTCGAACCGGACCATGCGCAGGAACTCGCTCACCACCACCGAGAACGACGGCAGGATGTAGCTCGGCACGGCCAGCGCCTTGAGGCCCCATTCCCACGCCGAGAGAAAGACGACGAGGAGGGCGGCACTCAGGACGATTTCACGCGGCCGCATCGGGGACTCCCGGACGCGTCACTGCGGCAGGAAGTCGTTGGTGTAGAGCTGGTCCAGCGGCACCTTGGCGCGGATGACGCCTTGCGACAGATAGAGGTCCTCGAGCTTGTCGAGCCGCACGGGATCCATCGCCCAGGTCTTCGGCTGCTTGCCCGAATAGACCCATTTTTCGTAATTCTGGAACACATGGGTGAGGTAGGTTTCCTCGCCCGTGTGCGTGGGCATCGCCTTGATGTAGACCCGCGCCATCTTGGCCGGATCGGCGCGCACTTCGAGCCAGGCGCGATAGGTGGCGCGGACGACCTTGCGCACCACCTCGGGCCGCTGCGCTATCATCCGGTCGGACGCGACGATGGCCTGCGCCATGCTCTCGGTGTAGTCGGACGAGACGTAGACCTTGGTTTGGGGCACGTTGTCCTGGATGGTGGTGGCGCATTCGGGGTTGCAGCCCCCCGCCGGCATGGTGCCATTGCTGACGAGCTGCGGCACGCCCGCGATGCCGACCGCCTCGGCCTTCACATCGTTCTTCGACATGCCCACGCTCGCCAGCATGCCCAGCAGCACGTAGTAGGTCGTATCGGTATAGGCGACCACCGCGATCTGCTTGCCGCGGAGATCCTTGAGGCCCTTGATGCCGCTGTCGTCGCGCACCACGAGCTGCATGAGGCCGCCGCCGCCCAGGACCGCGACCGTCTTCACCGGCACGCCGTTGCCGCGCACGAAGATGGTGGTATCGCCGGTCGCCTCGCCCATGTCGCCGTTGCCGGCGCCGACCTGCGTTGCGACATCGACGCCGCCGCGGCCGACGAGGAACTCGACATCGACGCCCTCCGCCGCGTAATAGCCCTCCGACTGCGCCAGGATCCACGGCGCGAAGCTCGGCAGCTCCTTCACCGTCGGCAACAGGAACTTCACATGCTCGTTGGCGCGCGCAGCGTGCGCCACAACGAGCAGGAACGCGGCCACCGGCACGGCTTGCGCCAGACGTCTCGCCATCATGGTCTTATCCCTCCCTTTTCACTCTTCGAGTTTGAGCATATCCCAGATCTCCGCGACATAGACGTTGACCTGGGGATCGAGCGCGCGCCGGAACGGGTCGTCGCGGTGCGGCAGATCGACCTCGATCTCGCGAAGAATCCGGCCCGGGCGATGCGACATCACGACGATGCGGTCGGACAGCGACAGCGCCTCGACGATGTCATGCGTGATGAGGAGCGTGGTGCGGCCGTGGAGCTGCAGCATGCGCGCAAGGTCGCCGCGCAGCAGCACGCGCGTCTGCGCATCGAGCGCGGAGAACGGCTCGTCCAGCAGGAGCACTTCAGGGTCGAGCGCCAAGGTGCGCGCGAGCGCCGCGCGCTGGCGCATGCCGCCCGAGAGCTCGTGCGGATAAAAGCCGGTGAATTTCTCGAGCTTGCACTGGGCCAGCAGGGCGAGCGCGAGCTCGCGGCGCTCGGCGCTGGCGCGGCGTTGGACTTCAAGGCCAAGCTCGACATTGGCGAGCACCGTCCGCCACGGTAGCAGCAGGTCCTTCTGCAGCATAAGGGCGATCTCGCGGCGCGGCCGCACGATCTCTTCACCGCCGAGGCAGGCGCGGCCGCGGCTGGGTGGGCTCAGCCCCGCGCCGATCGCCAGCAGCGTGCTCTTGCCGCATCCGCTCGGACCGATGAGCGAGACGACCTCGCCCCGGCGGACGCCGAAGCTCACATTCTCGACCGCGGCCAGCGCCTCGGCGTCCCCGCCGCGGCCCCGCGCCTCGAACAGCTTCGACACCCTCTCGAACCCGAAATGATAGGGCGGCAAGGGCGATTCGACGGCGCTCTTCCGCCCGCTTGCACCCATTCCTAAGGCCGGTCGCGGTGCGTAACCCGATCCGCCGCGCAAGCCCTCACAGGAGAAGGAGCGCGGTCTCCGCATCCACGCCGGCAAGCGTCTGCGGCCGCCAGTCGCGGTCGACGTGGAACTGCAGCCTCAGGCCGAAGGGATCCCGGATGTAGACCGCGCGCCGCGCCGGATGGTCGACGCTGTGCTCGATTGCGATGCCGGCCGCCGCGGCCAGCGCCGCGCCGCGCTCGAGATCCGCCTCGCTCGCGACTTCCAGTCCGACATGATGCATCCCCGTCGCCAGACCGGGTCGCTGCCGGAACAGCGTGACGTCGCCGGTCGAATGGGTGCCGGCCATGATCGCGAACGCCCCGCGCTCGTCGCCGACATAGGGACGCAAGCCCATGATGTCGCGATAATAGGCGAACATCGCCTCGAACTTCGCCGTCACCAGCAGGACATGCGAGCATTTGCGCGAATGGAACATCGCCTCGGGGACGGTTTCGATCGGCGGATTTGCGGATAAAACCGCTCCGTGAGGGCGGGCGAGGTCACGCCGGGCACGTATTTGGGCTTCTGCTTGATGATGATGCCGCTGCGCACGGCGCGCCAGTTCTTGACCACGTCGGCATAGAGCTCCACCCCGTTGCCGTCGGGATCGTGGGCATAGAGCGAGTGGGCGACATCGTGATCGGCGGTGTGGAATTCCAGCCCCGCCGCCACGGCGCGGTCATAACCCGCGGCGAGATCGGCCTCGGTTTCGAGCTCGAAGGCGATGTGGTTGAGCCCGGGCGGCTCGTGCGCGCTGTTGTAGTGGCTGTGCACGTCGACCAGCGTCAGGTCGTGATAGCTGTTGCCGTTGCTGACGAAGCTCGCGAGGTTGTCGGGCTGGCGGTAGGCCTCGTTGAAGCCCGCCACCTGATAATAGAATTTCTGCGCCGCCAGATAGTCGCCGACATAGAGGTTGGCGTGCCCTAACCGGCGCGGGCGAAAGAAGTCCTGCGCGGACGCTTTCTCGATGGACTCCGTAACGCTCATGGCAACCTCCTCTTGACTTGCACGAATAGTATCAGCGCCACCGGGACGGTTCAACCCGGCGCGGGGTAGCGGGCCGGCGGCCCGCCGCCACGCGCCGGTTCGCTTTGCGCCGCTGCGCGCCAACCGGTACAATCCGTGGTCGGAAGAGGTGGCCGATTTGAGTTGCGAAATCGACAGGACACCGCAGGCGGGCGAGTTCAGCCACCGCACCGTGCCGCTCGTGCGCCGGCTCGTGGCCAAGTTTCTGCGCCCGCATCTGCCGCGCATGATCCTGGCGTTCCTGGCCATGGGGGCGATGGCGGCGGCGACCGCGGCCAATGCCTGGCTCATGGAGCCGATGCTCGACCGCGTCTTCGTCGCGCGCGACGAGCGGCTCCTCTTTATCATCCCGGTGGCGGTGATCGCCTTGGCCTTCGTCAAGGGCTGTGCCAATTACGTCCAGGCGGTGCTGATGACCACTGTGGGCCAGCGCGTGGTGGCCGACATCCAGCTTGCGCTGTTCGGGCGGCTGATGCGCGCCGACCTCGCGTTCTTCCATGCCAATCCCACCGGCACGCTCATCTCGCGCTTCACCAACGACGCCAACATGCTGCGCGCTGCGGCAACGAACGTGCTCGCCGGCCTCGGCAAGGAGGCGGTTACCGCCGCCTTCCTGATCGCACTGATGTTCTATCAGGACTGGCTGCTGGCGCTGCTGGCTTTTGTTGCCTTCCCGCTCGCCTTGCGGCCGCTCGCCAAGGTCGGGCGGCGCATGCGCTCGGTCTCGGCCCACACCCAGGCCGAGCTCGGCCAGTTCACCACGCTCCTCAACCAGACCTTCCAGGGCGCCCGCCATATCAAAGCCTATGGCATGGAGGACTACGAGATCGCGCGGGCCGGAAGCGTCATCGAACGCCTGTTCCGGCTGGTCGAGCGCGCCGCGCGCATCCGCTCCGTTGCCTCGCCCTTGATGGAGACGCTGGGCGGCGTCGCGGTGGCGCTCGTCATCCTCTATGGCGGCCACCAGGTCATCGACGGCGCGCGCTCGCCCGGCACGTTCTTCTCCTTCGTGACCGCGCTCCTGCTCGCCTATCAGCCGATGAAGAGCCTCGCCGGCCTCAATGTCAGCCTGCAGGAAGGATTGGCGGCGGCGCAGCGCATCTTCACCGTGCTCGACATCGAGCCTGAGATCCGCGACCGGCCACACGCGCCGCCGCTGGCCGTCACCGGCGGCGAGATCCGCTTCGAGGAGGTGCGCTTCACCTATGCCAACGGCACGGTGGCCTTGAAGGACGCGAGCCTCACCGTGCCGGCAGGCAAGACGGTGGCGCTCGTCGGCGCCTCGGGGGCGGGCAAGAGCACGATCCTCAACCTCGTGCCGCGCTTCTACGACGTTGCGGCGGGCGCGGTGCTGATCGACGGCGTCGACGTGCGCGACGTGACGCTCGCTTCCGTGCGCGCGGCGATCGCGCTGGTGAGCCAGGAGGTGAGCCTCTTCGACGACACGGTCCGCGCCAATATCGCCTATGGCCGCTTCGGCGCCAGCGAGGACGAGATCGTCGCCGCGGCGACCGGGGCCGCGGCCGATGACTTCATCCGCGCCCTGCCGCAGGGCTACGACACGCCGGTGGGCGAGCACGGCGTGAAGCTGTCGGGCGGCCAGCGCCAGCGCATCGCCATCGCGCGCGCCATGCTCAAGAACGCGCCGATCCTGCTCCTCGACGAGGCGACCTCCGCGCTCGACACCGAATCGGAACGCCAGGTGCAGGCGGCGCTGCGGCGCTGATGCGCGGCCGCACCACCGTCGTGATCGCGCATCGGCTCTCCACCGTGATCGACGCCGACATCATCTACGTCATCGACAACGGGCACGTTGCGGAATGCGGCACGCATGCCGAGCTGTTGCGGCGCGACGGCGTCTATGCGCGCCTCCATGGGCTGCAATTCGCCGACCAGGCGGTCGCAGCCGAGCTCCGGGTCTGACCCCATGGGCCGCCTCAAGCGGTGGCTACGGGCGCAGGCGATCCAGGGCGTCCTGTGCTGGATCGTCCAGCTCTATGTCCGTCTCGTCCATCGCACCAGCCGCTGGACCATGTTCGGGGTGGAAATCCCCGACGCCCTCGTCGCCGCGGGCCGGCCCTTCATCGTCGCGTTCTGGCACGGGCGCATGCTGATGCTGCCGGTGATGTGGGCGCGCCGCGCGCCGCTCTTCATGCTGATATCGAGCCATCGCGACGGCCGCATCATCGCCGGCGCGGTGGCCTATTTCGGCATCGGCACGATCGCCGGCTCGACCACCGAGGGCGGCTCGGCGGCGCTGCGCGCGATGGTGCGCCATATCCGCGCCGGGCGCTCGGTCGGGATCACGCCCGACGGCCCCAACGGCCCGGCGATGCACGCGACCGAAGGCATCGTCGCCGCTGCGCGGCTGGCGCGCGCGCCGATCGTGCCGATGACCTACGCGACGAGCCGGCGCCGCATCCTGGCGACCTGGGACCGCTTCCACCTCGCGCTGCCGCTGAGCCGCGGCGTGTTCCTGTGGGGCGAGGCGATCACCGTGCCGGCCGAGCTCGATGAGCGCGGCGTGGAGCACTGGCGCGCCCTCATCGAGGAGCGCATGACCGCGCTCACGGCGGAGGCCGACCGCCGCGTCGGCCGCACCGCGACCGAGCCCGGCACGCTCGCGCGCCACGAATGGCAGGCGCGGCGGCGCGCCACCGGAAGGGGCCGATGAGCGCGGCACTCGCCGCCTATCGCGCCGCCAGCGTCGCGCTCGGCCCGGCCATCAATCTCTATCTCGCGCACCGGCTCGCGCGCGGCAAGGAAGACCGCGACCGCTTCGCCGAGCGCCGCGGCCATGCCAGCCTTCCGCGGCCGCCAGGGCCGCTGGTGTGGGTGCATGCCGCAAGCGTCGGCGAGGCGGTATCGATGCTGTCGCTGATCGACCGGCTGCTGGTCGAGCGGCCGCGCCTTCATGTGCTGGTGACGACCGGCACCGTCACCTCGGCGCGACTTTTGGCAAGCCGCCTGCCGGCGGACCGGGCCTGGCATCAATATGTGCCGATCGACCGGCCCGCCGATGTGCGGCGATTCCTCGCACATTGGCGCCCCGATCTCGCGCTCTGGGTCGAATCGGAATTGTGGCCCAACCTCATTACCGAGACGCATGCGAGCGGGCATTCCGCTGCTCCTGCTCAACGGCCGCATGTCGCTGCGCTCGTTCCGCGGCTGGCAGCGATTGTCCGGGCTCATCGGACCGTTGCTGGCAAGCTTTGCGCTGTGCCTGGCGCAGGACGCGGCGCAAGCCGACCGCTTTCAGCGTCTGGGCGCTGGCGGGGCGACGACGGTGGGCGATCTCAAAGCCGCGGCGGCGCCGCTGCCGGTCGATGAGGCGCGCTTCGCCGAGCTTGCCGCCGCGCTCGCGGGCCGGCCGCTGTGGCTTGCCGCCAGCACGCATGAGGGCGAGGAGGAAATCGCCGCCTTCGTCCATCGCGCGCTCCGACACGAGCAGCGCGGTCTTCTCACCATCATCGCGCCGCGCCACCCCGCGCGCGGCGACGCCATCTGCGCCATGCTCGCGGCGCGCGGTCTTGCCGTCGCGCGGCGTTCGCTGGGCGAGCCGATCGATGCCGCGGTCGACATCTATCTCGCCGACACGCTGGGCGAGCTCGGTCTCTTCTACCGCCTGGCCGCGATCGCCTTCATCGGCGGCTCGATCGCGCGCAAGGGCGGGCACAATCCGCTCGAAGCGGCGCTCCTCGACTGCGCCCTCATCCATGGCCCCGACATGACCAACTGCGCGGCGATGGCGCGCGCGCTCGGCAGTGCCGGCGCCACCATCACCGTCACCGACGGGCCGAGCCTTGCCGCCGCGGTCCAGCGCCTGCTGGCCGATCCGGTCGAGCGCGCCGCCCGCGCGGCCGCCGCCGCGGGCGTGGCGGCGCACAACCGCGACGTGCTCGATGCGGTAATGGCGCGGATTGCGCCGTGGCTCGATCGCCTTGCTCCGCATGACGCTGCCATCTGCGCCTGAGTTCTGGGCGCGGCCGGGAGGCCTCGCTTCCCGGCTGCTCGAGCCGCTCGGCTGGGCCCATGGCGCGGCCGGCGCGGCGCGGCGCGCGCTGGCCCGCCCCTATCACGCCGCGGTGCCGGTGCTGTGCGTCGGCAATCTCGTCGCGGGCGGGGCGGGCAAGACGCCGGTCGCGCTCAGCCTCGCCCGCCTGTTGGCCGCGCGCGGCGCGCGCCCGCATATCCTCACGCGCGGCTATGGCGGGACCGTGTTCGGCCCGACCGCCGTCGATCCCGCCCGTCACGACGCAGCCCAAGTCGGCGACGAGGCGCTGCTGCTGGCCGAGGCGGCGCCGACCTGGGTGGCGCGCGACCGCGCCGCCGGCGCGCGCGCGGCAGCGGCGGCGGGTGCCGGGCTCATCATCATGGATGACGGGTTCCAGAACCCCGGCCTGCACCAGGACCTGGCGCTCCTCGTCATCGACGGGGCTTATGGCTTCGGCAATGGCCGGATCATTCCGGCCGGGCCGTTGCGCGAGCCCCTTGCCCGGGCGCTCGCGCGCACCGCAGCCGTCGTGCTCATGGGCGCCGACGAGGCGGCGGTCGCGGCGCAACTGGGGACGACGCCTGTGCTGCGGGCGAACCTAGTGCCGGTTGCGGGCACGGCACGCGGCGACGCGGTCGTGGCTTTTGCCGGCATCGGCCGGCCAGAGAAATTCTTTGGCACGCTCGCGGGCGTCGGCTGCCGGATCGTCGCGCGCCACGCATTCCCCGATCATCACCGCTACGACGCGGCGGAATTGGCGCGCCTTGCCGCCGCGGCCGATGCCGCCGGCGCGCGCCTTGTCACCACGGCCAAGGACGCGGTCAGGCTGCCGCCGGAATGGCGCGCGCGCATCACGATACTCCCGGTCGAGGTGCGCTGGCAGGACGAGGCGGCGCTGGCCGCACTCCTCGTCCGCGTGGAGACGCCGCGTGGCTGACGGACGCCCGCGCCGCATCGCCTATTTACTCGAGGCGACCGGCGCGCGGATCGCGTTTCGCCTGTTCGCGCTACTACCGTTCGATCGCGCCTCGGCGGTGGGCGGCTTTCTCGCCCGCGCGATCGGACCGCGCCTGGGTGCCTCCAAGCGCGCCATCGTCAATCTCCGCCGCGCCATGCCCGAGCTCGACGAGGATCGAGATCCGCCGCATCGTCGTGGGCATGTGGGACAATCTCGGCCGCGTCGTCGCGGAATATCCGCATCTGCACGAGATCAACGTCTACGACCCCAACGGGCGCGTCGAGATCAGCGGCATCGACGCGATCCTCGCCGACCGCGGCTCCGGCAAACGCTATATCTTCTTCTCGGCGCACTACGGCAATTGGGAGATCGCCACCTTTGCCGCGACCCAGGCCGGCTTCGCGGTGACACAGATCTATCGCGCCGCCAACAACCCGCTGGTCGACCGCCTGATCCAGGAGGCGCGCAGCAAGATCAGCAGCGAGCTCATTCCCAAGGGCGCGGTGGCGGCGCGGCGCGCGGTCGCCGCGATCCAGGAGGGCCGCAGCCTCACCATGCTGGTCGACCAGAAGATGAACGACGGCATTCCCGTCCCGTTCTTCGGCCGCGACGCCATGACGGCGCCGGCGCTGGCGCGGCTGGCGCGGCGCTTACGACTGCATCGTCATCCCGGCTCGCGTCGAGCGCCTCGCCGGCGCGCGTTTCCGCCTGATCTGCGATCCGCCGCTCGCTGTGCCCGAAGACCGAAGACGCGCACGCCGACGTCCTCGCCCTCATGACCGCGGTCAACGCCGCCGTCGAACGCTGGATCCGCGCCCGGCCGGACCAATGGCTGTGGCTGCACCGCCGCTGGCCGGAGTGAGCGCGCCCTACAGCAGCCGGCCCTGCTTCGGCGGCGGCGCGGTCTCGCGCGGCGCGCGCTTAGTGCCGGTCGCGGTGACCGCGACGTTGCCGTCGTGGAACTCGAGCGTGAGGGCAGCGCCCGGCGCGACGTCAGCGGCGCGCGTCAGCACCGAGCCCGCGGTGCCGCGCACGCGGACATAGCCGCGCTCCAGCAAATTCTGCTGCGCCTGGTTCCAGCCTTCGAGCCGGGCCGCGAGGCTCGCGAGAACGAGCGCGCGCTGGGCGCGCAAGCGCGCCAGGGCCTGGGCGAGGCGCGGCCCGTGATCGTCGAGGCGCTGGCGCTGCTTGGCGATCTGTGCCGCCAGCAGCGCCGGCACCAGCCGCCGCCCGGTCGCGCCAAGATGCTGGCGCCCCAGCCGCACGAGCTGGCGCAAGGCCAGCACCAGCCGTTCGGCCCGGTCGTCGAGCCGCTGCGTCGCCGCCTCCAGGATGCTGCGCGGATCGGGCAGGCCGCGCCCCGCCGCGCGCACCTGGGTCGCGCGAGCGCGCCGAGCTGGCGCGCCGACCGCTTGCCTGAGGCGCAGCGACTTGCCGTCGAGCTCGGCCACGAGATCGAGCCGCACCGGCACCGCCATCTCGGCCGCCGCGGTGGGCGTCGGCGCGCGCCGGTCGCTGGCGAAGTCGATGAGCGTGGTGTCGGTCTCGTGGCCGACCGCCGAGATGAGCGGGATCGCCGAGGCGGCCGCGGCGCGCACCACGATCTCCTCGTTGAACGCCATCAGGTCCTCGAGGCTGCCGCCGCCGCGCGCGACGATGAGGAGATCGGGCCGCGGCGGATCGCCGCCCGGCACGAGCCGGTTGAAGCCTTCGATCGCCGCCGCCACCTGCGCCGCCGCGCCCTCGCCCTGCACCGCCACCGGCCAGATCAGGACGCGGCGCGGAAAGCGGTCCTTGAGGCGGTGCAGGATGTCGCGGATGACCGCGCCGGTAGGCGAGGTGACGACGCCGATCACCTCGGGCAGGAACGGCAGCGGCTTCTTGCGCTCGGCGGCGAACAGCCCTTCCGCGGCGAGCCGCGCCTTGCGCTCCTCCAGCAGCTTCAGGAGCGCGCCGACGCCGGCAAGCTCGATGCATTCGACGACCAGCTGGTAGCGCGAGCGGCCGGGATAGGTCGTGAGCCGCCCGGTGCACACCACCTCCATCCCGTCCTCGGGCTTGAGCGCCAAGCCGCGTGTTGCGCCAGCACACCGCGTCGAGCACCGCGTCGTCGTCCTTCAGCGCGAAATAGCAATGGCCCGAGGAATGGCGCTTGAAGCCGGAGATCTCGCCGCGCACGCGGACATAGGCGAAATTCTGCTCGATCGTGCGCTTCAACAGCGCCGCGATCTCGCTGACGGTATATTCCGGCAGGTTGAGCCGGGCGGGTGCGGCGGCGAGGGGGCTTTCCGTCATCGCCCGCCATGATACAAGACTCGCGTCGCCCTCGCGAACGGAAAGGAGCGGTGCGGCAGGCGATGCGGGTTCTGGTCATCGGCTCGGGCGGGCGCGAGCATGCGCTGTGCTGGGCGATCGCCGCCTCGCCGCTGTGCGACGCGCTTTATTGCGCGCCGGGCAATCCCGGCATCGCCGCGGAGGCGACCTGCGTCGCCGTCGGCCGCCGTCGATGGCGACGGGCATCCTCGCGCTGTGCCGGCGCGAGCGCATCGATTTCGTCGTCGTCGGCCCCGAGGCGCCGCTGGTCGCGGGCCTGGTGGACCGGCTCGAGGCCGCCGGCATCGCCGCCTTCGGCCCGAGCGCCGCCGCGGCGGCGCTCGAAGGCTCCAAGGGCTTCACCAAGGACCTGTGCGCGCGCTACGGCATCCCGACCGCGCGCCTATCGCCGCTTCCGCGCGGCCGACGCGGCCAAGGCCTATGTCGCGCGCGCACGGCGCGCCGATCGTCGTCAAGGCCGACGGGCTCGCCGCCGGCAAGGGCGTCACCGTCGCGGCGACGATCGGACGAGGCGCTGCGCCGCGATCGACGACGCGCTGGTAGGGCAGCGCTTCGGCGCGGCCGGCGCGGAAGTGGTGATCGAGGATTTCCTCGACGGCGAGGAAGCGAGCTTCTTCGCCCTGGTCGACGGCGCGCACGCGCTGCCGCTGGCCTCGGCGCAGGACCACAAGCGCGTCGGCGACGGCGACACCGGCCCCAATACCGGCGGCATGGGCGCCTATTCGCCGGCGCCGTGCCTGACGCCGGCGCTCGAAGACGCAGGTGATGGCGCGCATCATCCGCCCGACGGTCGCGGCGATGGCGGCGGAAGGGCGGCCCTACAAGGGCGTGCTCTATGCCGGGCTGATGCTGACCGCAGGCGGGCCCGCAGCTCATCGAATACAATGTCCGCTTCGGCGACCCCGAATGCCAGGTGCTGCTGCCGCGGCTCAAGAGCGACCTCCTGCCGGCGCTCATCGCGGCGCGCGACGGCGTGCTCGAGGATTTCGATCTGCGCTGGCGCGACGAGGTCGGCGCTGTGCGTCGTGCTGGCCGCCAAGGGCTATCCCGACGACCCCAGCGCGGCGGCGCGATCAGCGGGCTCGAGGCCGCGGCAGCCGAGCCCGGGGTGACGATCTTCCACGCCGGCACCAAGCTCGAGCGGCGACCGCCTCGTCGCCGATGGCGGCCGCGTCCTCGACGTCGTCGCGCCCGGCAGCACGCGTGGCGGAGGCGCAAGCCCGCGCCTACGCGGCGGTCGACCGCATCCACTGGCCCGACGGCTTCTGCCGCCGCGACATCGGCTGGCGCGCGATCGGGCGCTAGCGCCGCGCCGCGAAGAACCGCTGCAGCAATTCGGCCGCGCGCGTGGCGTCGATGCCGCCATAGACCTCGGGACGGTGGTGGCAGGTGGGCTGGGCGAAGAAGCGGGTTCCGTGCTCGACCGCGCCGGATTTGGCATCGCCGGCCCCGAAATAGAGCCGCCGCAGCCGCGCGAACGAGATCGCCGCCGCGCACATGGCGCAGGGCTCCAGCGTGACATAGAGGTCGCACTGCGGCAGCCGCGCGGTGCCGCCAGCGGCGGCGGCGGCGCGGATCGCCAGAAGCTCGGCGTGCGCGGTGGGATCGGCCAGCTCCTCCACCCGGTTGCCGGCGGCAGCCAGGACTTCACCGGTGGCGCCGTCGACGAGCACCGCGCCGACCGGCACCTCGCCCCGCGCGAAGGCGCGCTCGGCCTCGATGACGGCCGCCGCCATCGGCGCGGTCATGGCGCACCGCCCATCGTTTCCGGCGCGAAATGCCGGCGCAGCGCCACGGGCGGCGCGATCGGCCGGCGCGTGGACAGGCGGATGAAGAGGCCGTCCTGCTCGGCCCAGGCGTAGCGGTGCGGGCCGACCCGGAACTCCGCCGCCACGCTCCAGCGCACCCGTTCCATCGCCGTCACCCACATCCGCCCGTCGAGCCGGTCGGCGATCGTCACCGGCCGCTCGTAGACGATGCGCGTCGCGCGCAGCACGGGCGCCACATCCTCGGAGAGCGCCTGAGCGATCGGATAGACCTCGTCCATCATCGCCAGGCGCAGATCCTCGAGCCAGCGGATAAAGACGATGTTGCTGACGACCCCGGCGAAGTCGATGTCGTAGGTGCGCACGCTAAGCGCCCGCGCCACGAAGCGCCGTCCCGCCGGAAGTACTGGCCCCAACCGTATCCTCCGTCCCTTGCCCGCGCCAGGCGGGCGCCCTAGATTCACGCGAGCATGGCACAACCCGTCGTCGGCCTCACCCTCGACCGCGAGCCGCCCGGGGGATACTCCAGGACGCACCCCTGGTACGCTCTGCGCGAAAACTATTGCGACGCCATTGCCGCGGCCGGCGGGTTGCCGGTGCTGCTGCCGCACGAGCCCGACGCGGCCCCAGCCTATCTCGCGCTCTTGTCGGCGCTCGTCGTCACCGGCGGCGCCTTCGATGTCGATCCCGCCTTGTTCGGCGCGGCGACGCGGCACGGCAGCGTCACCACCAAGGACCGCCGCACCGCGTTCGAGCTGGCGATCACCAAGGGGGCATTGGCGCGCGATCTTCCCGTGCTCGGCATCTGCGGCGGGCAGCAGCTTTTGAATGTCGCGCTCGGCGGCACGCTCATCCAGCACATTCCCGACGAGGTGCCGGCAGCACTCGCGCACGAACAGCCCAACCCCCGCACCGAGCCCGGCCACGAGGTGCGCATCACCCCCGGCACGCTCCTCCACCGCATCACCGCGCGCGACACCATGGCGGTCAACAGCGCGCACCATCAGGCAGTGAAGGACCCCGGCCCGGGCCTCGTCGTCGATGCGCTCGCCTCCGACGGCGTGATCGAGGGCATCGAGGACCCGCGCCGGCGCTTCTGCCTCGGCGTGCAGTGGCATCCCGAATACGCCCTCAGCGACGGCGACCGCCGCATCTTTGCCGCCTTCATCGCTGCTTGCGCATGAAAACCGCCGAGCCGGGCGAGCGCATTGCCAAGCTCCTGGCCCATGCCGGGCTGTGCTCCCGGCGCGAGGCGGAGCGGTGGATCGCCGCCGGCCGCGTCTCCGTCGCCGGCGCGGCCATCACCACGCCCGCCCTCACGGTGGCGCCGGGCGCCGATGTGCGCGTCGACGGCAAGCTCATCCCCGTGCGCGAGCCGGCGCGGCTGTGGCGCTATCACAAGCCGGCGGGGCTGGTGACGACACATCGCGACGAGAAGGGGCGCGACACCGTCTTCGACAAGCTGCCGCCGGGGCTGCCGCGCGTGGTGTCGGTCGGGCGGCTCGACCTCACGTCCGAAGGGCTGCTGCTGCTGACCAACGACGGCGCCCTGGCGCGCGCGATCGAGCTGCCGGCGCGCGGCTGGGTCAGGCGCTACAAGGTGCGGGTGCACGGGGTCCCCGAGCCGGAGCGGCTGGCGGCGCTGGCGCGCGGGCCGACCATCGACGGCGTCGCCTATGCCCCGATCCGCGCCGAGTTCGAGCGCCAGCAGGGCAGCAATGCCTGGCTCACCGTGAGCCTGGTCGAAGGCAAGAACCGCGAAGTCCGGCGGATCATGGAGCATCTCGGCCTCACCGTGACGCGCCTCATCCGCCTCGCCTACGGGCCGTTCCAGCTTGGCAATCTGCCGCGCGGCGGGCTCGTGGAAGTGCCGCACCACGTGCTTGCCGAGCAGCTCGGGGACAAGGGTCATGCGCATCATCGCCGGCCGGCATCGCGGCAGACGGCTTGAGGCGCCCGCCGGCCTCGACGTGCGCCCGACCGGGGAGCGCGCGCGCGAGGCGCTGTTCGACATTCTGGCCCACGGCCGTTTCGGCGCGCGGCCGGTCTTCGAGGATGCGCGCGTGCTCGACGCCTTTGCCGGCACCGGCGCGCTCGGCCTCGAAGCCCTATCGCGCGGCGCG
Source organism: uncultured Alphaproteobacteria bacterium (assembly GCA_963832575.1). Classification (GTDB taxonomy): domain Bacteria; phylum Pseudomonadota; class Alphaproteobacteria; order ATCC43930; family CGMCC-115725; genus DATJLY01. Next base: position 344,434 of record CAWHUT010000001.1, on the reverse strand, counting down.
CGCTTTGCCAGCTTCATCGAGAACGACCGCACCGCGCGCGCCGTGCTTCTGCGCAACATCGCCGCCATCGGCGCGACCGCCCAGGCCGCAGTGCTCGCGGCCAACGCGCTCCGTCCGCCGCGCGCGCAAGGCCCGTGCGAACTCGCTTTCCTCGACCCACCTTATGGCACGGAGGTCGCGGCGCCGGCGCTAACGGCGCTGGCCGCCTCCGGCTGGTTCGCGCCGGATGCGCTCGTCGTCGTCGAGCTGCCGGCGCGGCAGAAATTCACGCCGCCCGCGGGCTTCACGCTGCTGGAAGAGCGCCGCTACGGCGTGGCGCGGATCGTGTTCCTGCGCTGCGGCGCATAGACGCGGCGGCATGGGCAGTCGGAATCAGCGCCGCCCGAACAGGCGCTCGATGTCGGCGAGCTTCAATTCGACATAGGTGGGGCGGCCGTGATTGCACTGGCCGGAATGGGGCGTCGCCTCCATCTGGCGCAGGAGCGCGTTCATCTCGGCCGGGGTCAGGCGGCGGCCGGCGCGGACGCTGCCGTGACAGGCGAGCGTGCCGCACACGCTCTCCAGCCGCTCCTTCAGGGCGAGCGCATCGCCGAGCTCGGCGAGCTCGTCGGCAAGGTCGCGCACCATGCCCGGCACATCGAGGCCGGTGACCAGCGCCGGCACCTCGCGCACCACTACCGCGCCGGTCCCGAACGCTTCGAGCACGAGACCGAGCTCGGCCAGCTCGCCCGCGCGCGCGACCAGGCGCGAAGCCGACGCTTCCTCGAGCTCGACCACCTCGGGCAGCAGCAGGATCTGGCGCGGCACGCCGGCGGCCTCGAGCGCCAGCTTCATGCGCTCGTAGACCAGACGCTCGTGCGCGGCGTGCTGATCGACGATGACGATGCCATCCTCGGTCTGCGCCACGACATAGGTCTCGTGCAGTTGCCCCACCGCGGCGCCCAGGGGAAACGCGGCGGAAGCGGGTTCGGCGAGCGGCGCGGCGCGCGCCGCCGGCGCCATCGCCTCGCCGAGCGGCGCCTGGTACGCGTAGGCGTTCGCTTCCTCGGCGAAGCCGGGATGATAGGGAGCGACGTGGGCGAACCCGCGCCCGCCGCCGAAAGAACCGGCGCCCGGCTGAAACGCGGCGAGCGCCGCGTCCGCGACCGTGGTCGCGGCGCGATGGCCGGCGGCGTGAAGCGCCTGGCGCAGCGCGCCGACGATGAGGCCGCGCACCAGGCTCGCATCGCGAAAGCGCACCTCGGCCTTGGCGGGGTGGACGTTGACGTCGACCTCCTCCTCCAGACAGGTGACGAAGAGCGCCACCATCGGGTGGCGGTCGCGCGCAAGAAAATCCTGGTAGGCGCCGCGCACCGCCCCGGCCAGGAGTTTGTCGCGCACCGGCCGGCCGTTGACGAAGAGGTACTGGTCGCGCGCGGTGGCGCGGTTGAGGGTGGGCAGGCCGGCAAATCCCGCGATCTCCACCCCTTCGCGCGCGGCCGCGACGGTGAGTGCGTTGTCGGCGAACTCGCGCCCGATGATGGCGGCAAGCCGGTGGCGCCGCGCGTGCGCGGGATCATCGCCGGGCGCGGCGGTCAACCGCTGCAGCACGCGTCCCTCGTCGCCGGTGACGGTGAAGGCGATCGCCGGATGCGCCATGGCGAGCCGCGCCACCGCGTCCATCGCCTGCTCGCGCTCGGCGCGCGGCGATTTCATGAATTTGAGCCGCGCCGGCGTCGCGTAGAAGAGATCGCGCACCTCCACCCGCGTGCCGGTGGCGTGCGCGGCGGGCAGCGCCGCATCCTTGGCGCCGCCGGCGAGGCTGAGGCTCCACGCCTCGTCCGCGCCGCGGCGGCGACTCGTGAGCGTGAGGCGGCTCACCGCGCCGATCGAGGGCAACGCCTCGCCGCGAAAGCCCAGGCTGCGGATGTGCTGAAGATCATCGTCGGGCAGCTTGGAGGTGCAATGGCGCTCCACCGCCAGCACCAGTTCCTCGCGGCTCATGCCGATGCCGTCATCGCTTACAACGATGAGGCTCTGGCCGCCGGCGACGAGCGTCACGTCGATGCGGCTCGCCTGCGCGTCGATCGCGTTCTCGACCAGCTCTTTGACGACCGCGGCCGGGCGCTCCACCACCTCGCCCGCGGCGATGCGGTTGACGATGACGGGCGGAAGCTGGCGGATGATCATGGGCGGCCCATTGTGCCCCGGGCCGGGCGCGGGCGGAAGGACTTCCCCGTCTCAGCTCCTGCCGGGGCTGACCACGCGGGCGCCCTTGAGATCGCCCGGCGAGCCGACGACGACGAAGGTAAGCGCGGCAGGATCGAACAGGCGCGCCGCTACCTGCTTGGCCTGATCGAGGGTGACGCCGTCGATGAGCGCGCTGCGGCGGTCGATATAGTCGATGCCGAGGTGATCGCGCTGCATCTCCACCAGCACGGAAGCGATGCGCCCGGTGGAATTGAGGTTGAGCGGGAATGAGCCGGTGAGATAGGTCTTGGCGTCGGCGAGCTCCTTGGCGGTCGGTCCCTCCGCGCGCATGCGCTGCCACTCGGCGCGGATGATGTCGATCGACTGCGCCACGCGCGCGTTCTCGGTGGCGACGCCGCCGACGATTATGCCGCCCGCCTGCATCGGATCGAGCGCGCTGTAAACCGAGTAGGCCAGGCCGCGCTTGTCGCGCACTTCCTGGGTGAGGCGCGCGCTGAAGCCGCCGCCGCCGAGGATGTCGTTGACGAGCAGCGCCGCGTACCAGTCGGGATCGTCGCGCTTCAGGCCGGGCTGACCGAACACGACGACGCTCTGGGGAATGGCGAGCCGCGCGAGCAGCAGCTCGCCGTGCTCATTGACGCGGAGCGGCGGCACCGCGCCCGGCGCGGCGTGCGCCGGCAGGGCGCCGAAGGTCTGGTCGAGCAGCGTCTTCAAGGCGTCCGGCGCGATGTCGCCGACCACGGCGACGACCATCACATCCTTGGCCAGGCGCGCGTGGACGAAGCTGCGGAGATCATCGGCGGTGAGGGCGGCGACCGACGCGGCGGTGCCGGAGACGCGCCGGGCATAGGGGTGATCGCTGAACTCCGCCTTGCGCCACTGGCGGCCGGCGATGGCGCGCGGCTGCTGTGCGTCGTGGGCCAGCTCGGCGATGACCTGACCCTTCACCCGCGCCACCGCCGCCGCATCAAAGCGCGGCGCCGTCAGCGCCAGCCGTAAGAGATCGAAGGCCGGCACGACGTTCGCTGTCACGGTGCGCAGCGACAGGCCGGTGGTGTCGTCGCCCGCCGCGAAGGAGAGATGCGTGCCCAGGTCCTCCAGCCGGCCCTGATAGGCGCTGGAATTCGAGATCGCCCGCGCCCTCGTCGAGGAGATCGCAGACGAGGCTTGCAAGCCCGTCCTTGCCCGCCGGGTCGAGCGCCGCGCCGCCGCGGAAGGAAACATCGATCGTCACCACGGGAAGGCTGTGATCCTCGACCAGCCAGGCGGTGATGCCGCCGGGGCTCTTCACTTCCTCGATGGTGATCGCGCGCGCCACCGGTGCTGCGGCGACGGCCACGACCGCCATGACGGCAAGAACGCACGCGAGCCGGCTCCAGGCGCGCCTCATGATGCGGGCTCGGGCAAGAGCACGCCGGTGACCGCCACGTCATCGTGCAGCACCAGACGCGCCGCTGCGTTGACCTCGGGCAGCGTCACCGCGCCGATCCGGTCGGGCCAGCTCTGGACATCCTCGAGGCTGCGCCCGTCGGCCAACCCCGCGCCGACGATGCGCGCGGGGCCGTCGAGCCCGTCGCGCGCATAGACTGCTTCGATCTGCATGCGCTTCTTGGCACGGGCGACCTCGTCCTCGGTCACGCCGGCGCCGATCGCGTCGTGGACGATCTTGTCGATCGCCGCCTCGAACGCATCGAGCGCCACGCCCTGCTTCGGCGTGGCGGCGATGCCGAAGGTCCCCAGGCCGCGCGCGTCGGGGTCGTAGAATGCGTCCGCCGAGACCGCGATTCCGCTCTGCACGACGAGCTCGCGGTAGAGCCGCGATGTGGCGCCCCCGCCCAACACCTCGGCCAGCACCTGGAGCGCGTAGGCATAGCGCGTGTCGCCGCTTTGATAGCTGGGCGCGAGCCAGGTGCGGTTCCAGCTCGTCTCGGCGGCGCGGCTGCTTTTCATGACGAGCCGCGTCGCCGCGACCTTGGGCGGCTCGGCCAGCACCACGCGCGCGGGCACGGGGTGCGCGGGAATGGGGCCATAATATTTCTCGGCGAGCGCGCGCACCGCGTCGGTCGTGACATCGCCCGCGATCACCAGCACGGCGTTATTGGGCGCGTACCAGGTGTGATAGAAGGCGGTCGCATCGGCGGTGGTGAGGCCGCGCATCTCGCTTTCCCAGCCGATCACGGGATTGTGGTAGCGCTGGTTGAGGAAGAGATCGGCGTCCATCTGCTCGTCGAGCAGCGCCGCGGGATTATTGTCGATGCGGGTGTGCCGCTCCTCGATGATGACGTTGCGCTCCGGCAGCACGACGGCATCGCTCAACACGAGGTCGTGCATGCGCTCCGCCTCGAGCTTCATCACGAGCTCGAGCCGATCGGCCGCGACGTTCTGATAGAACGCGGTGTAGTCGGAGGTGGTGAAGGCGTTATCGCGGCCGCCGTTCTCGGCGATGATGCGCGAGAACGCGCCGGGCGGCGTCTCCTTGGTGCCGCGAAACATCAGATGCTCGAGGAAATGCGCAATCCCCGTCTTGCCGAGCGTCTCGTCGGCGGCGCCGACCTTGTACCAGACCATTTGCGTCACGACCGGCGCGCGGTGGCTCGGGATGACCACGACCTCAAGACCATTGGCAAGCGTGAAGCTGTCGGCGTCGAACATCTTCGCCGATGCCGGCGCCGCCACAGCCAGAAGGACCGCCGCCAGCAGCGATGCCCCGCGCGCCCATCGTCTCATGACGTCTGCCCGTGCAAAACGAGGTGCCGAGAGGCCGGCCATGCCCGGCGTCAGAACAGGCTCCCGAGCCAGGAGAGACCTAGAAACCCGGTCGAGGTCGACGGCGTGCGCTCGATCGTCGGCGTCCCGGCGAGACCCGAGGTCAGGGTCGCATTGGGCGGCTTGCCCGCTTCCTTGAGATCCTGCAGCCGCGCGGCCTCCGCGCTCGGATTGATCACCTGGTCGGTCGGGCCGAGCTTCTGGTCCTTGCGCCAGAACGCCAGCTTGTCGACGAAGCTGTCGCTCATGTCGTTGGCGGAGGTCGCCTCGGTATCGACGAGCTGGCGGATGTCTTTGGGCGCGCTTGCCGCGCCCGCCTCGCGCAGAAGCTCGCCTTCGGCGGGGCTGCGCTGGTCGGCGGCCGGCGGCAGGGTGGCCGGCTGATCGGCGCCGGCGCGGAACACGGTCTGGCGCGCCTGATCGACCGGCGGCACCTCTTGCGGGCGCTGCTCGCCCAAACGGGGCGGGCGCAGGGCAAAATCGGGCGGAATTGCCAGCGGTGCGCGCGAAACCACGGCGAACTCGTCGGGGATGACCTTTTCCTTGCCGATGGCGCGGTAGAAATCGTCGCAGCCGCCGAGGGCCAGGGCGAGACCGAGCGCGGCAATGGCCAGAGATGCGGATCGATAAAACACGGCAATGCTCCGTCAACGGCCCTAATTACGCGCTTCCCGCCCGCCGCGCAACCCGTCGATCACCATGAGGGCGACCCCCACGGAAATCGCCGCGTCGGCAAGATTAAACGTGAACCAGTGCCACGCGTTCAGGTGGAAATCGAGAAAATCGACGACGGCGCCGCGCGCCAGGCGGTCGGCGACATTGCCGAGCGCGCCGCCGATGACCAAGCCGATCGCCACCTGGAGCAGCGCCTGCCGGGTCCGGGCGAGCCACACCAGGAGCGCCGCGACGATCACCGCGGCGAGAACCGTGAAGATCACGGCATTGAAGCCGGCATGGGTGTTGAAGAGGCCGAAGCTCATACCGCGGTTCAAGGTGAGGGCAAGATTGAGAAAAGGCGTCACCGGATGCAGCCGCTCGCCCGCGGCATGGCTGGTGAAGTAGGAAACCACCCACGCTTTGCTGAGCTGATCGATCAGTGCGGCAGCCCCCGCCACGGCGAGCCCCAGGCGCATCCTCAGCCGCCCCCTGCCGTGACGAGCCCCGCCATCGCGCCGGCACAGCGCTGGCAAAGGTCGGGATAGGCGGCAACGGAGCCGACCTCGGACAGGATGCGCCAGCAGCGCTGGCATTTCTCGCCGGCGGCGCGGCGCACGCGCACGAAGACACCGGGCACGTCCGCCAGGGTGAAGGCATCATCGAGTGTCGTCCCCGCCGCGATGGTACCGGCCGAGGTGATGCAGACCTCCGGCAGATCCACGCCGGCAAGGGCGGCGATGAAGGCGGGATCGGCGACGATCTCCACATCCGCCTGAAGGCTCGATCCCAGGCGCTTTTGCGCGCGTTCCAATTCGATCGCGCCGGTGACGACGCGGCGCAGCTCGCGGATGCGCGTCCATTTCTCGCCCAGGCCGGGATCGCGCCACACCGCCGGCAGGTCGGGCCAGAGCTCGAGATGCACGCTCGCCCCCGCGTCCGCGCCATGGCGGGCAAGCCACGCCTCCTCGGCGGTGAAGCACAACACCGGCGCGAGCCAGCGCGCGAGACAGTCGAAGACATGGTCGAGCACGGTGCGCGCGGCACGCCGGCGCAGCGAACCCGGCGCATCGCAATAGAGCACGTCCTTGCGCACATCGAAATAGAAGGCGGAGAGATCGACGGCGCAGAAGTTATGCAACGCCGTGAAGAGACTGTGAAAGTCGTAGGCCTCGGTGCGCTCGCGCACGAACGCATCGAGCTCGGCCAAGCGATGGAGCACATAGCGTTCGAGCTCGGGCATGGTGTCCTGGCCGACCCGCTCGGCCGCGCTAAAGCCCGCGAGGCTGCCCAGGAGATAGCGCAGCGTGTTGCGCAGCCGGCGATAGACATCGGCCTGGTATTTGAGGATCTCCGCGCCGATGCGCAGATCCTCGGAATAATCCGATGCTACCACCCACAGCCGCAGGATATCGGCGCCGCTCGCCGCCACCACGTCCTGCGGCGAGACGACGTTGCCCAGCGACTTCGACATCTTGCGTCCTTCCTCATCAAGGACGAAGCCGTGGGTGAGGACGGCGTCATAGGGCGCGCGCCCGCGCGTGCCGCAGGATTCCAGCAGCGATGAATGGAACCAGCCACGATGCTGGTCGGAGCCTTCGAGATAGAGCGAGGCCGGCCAGGCGAGTTCGGGCCGCGCCTCCAGCACGAAGCTGTGCGTGGCGCCGCTTTCGAACCACACATCGACGATGTCCATCACCTGCTCGAACCGGGCGGGATCGCGGCCGGGCCCTAAGAACTCGCGCGGGTCGGTCTTGAACCAGGCATCGGCGCCGTCGCGCTCGAAGGCGGCGGCGATGCGGTCGATGACGGCCTGGTCGCGCAGCGGCTCGTTGGTGGCGCGGTCGACGAAGACGGCGATCGGCACGCCCCAGGCGCGCTGGCGCGAGATGCACCAGTCGGGGCGCTGCTCGATCATGGCGCGGATGCGGTTCTGGCCTTGGGGCGGGTACCAGCGAGTCGCATCGATCGCCGCCAGCGCGGTATCGCGCAGGCCGTTGCCGTCCATGGCGATGAACCACTGCGGCGTCGTGCGGAAGATGAGCGGCGCGCGCGAGCGCCACGAATGTGGATAGGAATGGACGAGCTTGCCTTCGCCCAGAAGCCCGCCGGCATCGCGGATCGCCGCCATGACCGCGCGGTTGGCATCGCCGGTCTTGCCGGTGGGCCAATAGACGTGGCGTCCGGCAAAGAGCGGCACGTCGGGGTAATAGGTGCCGTCGCCGGCGACGGTCTGCGGCACCGCGATGGCGAAGGCGCGGCCGAGCTCGAAATCGTCGGCGCCGTGGCCGGGCGCGATATGAACGAAGCCGGTGCCGTCCTCGGCCGTGACGAAGCCGCCGGGCAGCAGCGGCACCGCGAAATCATAGCCTTGTCCGTGCAGGGGATGGCGGCACACCGTGCCGGCGAGCGCGTCGCCCGGCAGCGTCGCCACGACCTCGCAGGTGAAGAGGCACGCCGCCTCGACCGCTTCGCGACGGGGCTCGGCGAGCACGAGGCGGTCGCCCACACGCGCGAGGCTTTTCTCCTCGGCCGCGGTCACCACCACGACCTGGTAGTCGATGCCCTCGCCATAGGCGATCGCGCGGTTGCCCGGCAGCGTCCACGGCGTCGTCGTCCAGATCACCACCGCCGCGCCCTGGAGCGCGGCGTGGGCGGGTTCGGCAACGGGGAACTTCACCCACACCGTGTCGGAGGTGTGGTCGTGATACTCGATCTCGGCCTCGGCGAGCGCGGTCTCCTCGACCACCGACCACATCACCGGCTTCACGCCCTTGTAGAGCCCGCCATTCATCAGGAACTTGCCGATCTCGCGCACGATCTGCGCCTCGGCGGCGAAGCTCATGGTGGTGTAGGGATGGTGCCAGTCGCCGATGACGCCCAGGCGCTGGAACTCGGCGCTCTGCACGCCGATCCAGTGCGCGGCGAAGTCGCGGCACTCCTGGCGGAACTCCAGGACGGGCACCGCGTCCTTGGAGCGGTTGCGGGCGCGGTATTCCTCCTCGATCTTCCATTCGATCGGCAGGCCGTGGCAGTCCCAGCCGGGCACATAGACCGCGTCCTTGCCGAGCATCTGGCGCGAGCGGTTGACCACATCCTTCAGGATCTTGTTGAGGGCGTGACCGATATGGAGGTTGCCGTTGGCGTAAGGCGGACCGTCATGCAGGATGAACTTCTCGGCCCCCCGCGCCCGCTCGCGCAGGCGGCCATAGAGGTCCATTGCGGCCCAGCGCTCGAGGAGCTGCGGCTCGCGCTTAGGCAAGTCGGCGCGCATCGGGAAGTCGGTCTGCGGCAGGAAGACGGTCGGGCGATAGTCGATGGTCATGGCGTGTTGCTCTCAGGGGTGCCCGCGCCCGCGCGAGGCCGGCGACCAGGCAAAGCGGCGATGCTCCCGGCCCTCAGGCAAGGGCCGGGCGGCTAATTCGACGCGCGTGCCACCCATCGACCGTGACCATGGCGGCGACCATAGGCGGAAGGCCCCGACCGGTCAACCGCGCGGCGCCAAGCCGCGGCGAGGCCGGGCGTCGACCTCCGGTCAAGAGGCAACTAGGCCGGCAACCGCGAGCGGGCAACGCTGCGCAAGGCCAAGCGCGAAGGCGTGCCCGATCACATCGAGCTCCATACCGCCTATGTGGGGCGGCTGCCGTTTCCCGACGCAAGTGTCGATGTGAGCAGCCTTCCCATCCATTAGCACGTCGGCGGGAGCAGTTGCCGGCGGAGATTCTGCGCACGACGAACCCGGACGGGACGGCGATGAATGCCGACTTCCGCCACACGGGCGGCCACAAGTTATTATTATCCCGTTGCACGCGGAGGGGCTCCGCACGAAGGGGAATTATCCGGTTGACGTACCACGTCCCATGGGCTAGTATCGCTTCCAGAAACAAGGAAGCACGTCATGGCCGGCAAGAAACTCGATCTTCGGAACCCAATCTTTCACGACGACGACAAGGCGCGCGAGCATCTGGAAAGCCTGCTTTGGCCGGACGGTCCAGTTTGTCCGCGTTGTGGCGTCATGGGCGACAGGATCACCAAGTTACAGGGGAAGAGCACACGACCGGGCGTCTACAAATGCAAGGACTGCCGCAAGCCCTTTAGCGTAACGGTCGGAACCGTGATGGAACGCTCGCACATTCCGCTCAGCAAATGGGTTCTCGCTTCGCAACTGATGGCGTCCAGCAAGAAGGGGTTCAGCGCCCTTCAATTGCAACGGACGCTCGGCACGAATTACGAGACGGCGTGGTTCCTGTTCCATCGCCTCCGGGAAGCCGCTAACGATCCGATGCCGGGACCAATCGGCGGCCAAAACAAGGTTGTGGAAGCGGACGAAACCTATGTCGGCGGAAAGGCGAAAAACAAGGCTTATGGGCCGCCACCGAAAAAGATGGCCGTGTTCTCACTCGTGGAGCGTGACGGCCAAGTGCGCTCGCGCCATGTCGCGGACGTGACCGCCAAGGCGCTACGCGAAGCCATCGTGACGCAAGCTGATCGTAAGTCCTATCTCATGACCGATGAGGCGATGGTCTATACCCGCCTGGGCCGGGAATTTGCGGGACATGGAACGGTCAACCACAGCGCTGACGAATACGTGCGGACTGGCGGCTTCCATCACACCAACACGGTTAAGTCGTTCTTCGCCCTTATCAAGCGTGGCGTTTTCGGCAACTTCCACCACGTTTCGGAAGCCCATTTGCACCGCTACTTGGCCGAATTCGATTTCCGATACAACCACCGCGAGGCACTCGGCTTCTCCGATGCGGAGCGCGCTGACGAGCTGCTACGCGGCGCCAAGGGCAAGCGGCTTATGTATCGACAGCCTGACTAAGCCGAGGACCGCGAAGCAGAAGGCCCGCGCTTTCTTGCGCTGGCGCGCTTGCCGCGAGTCCTGAGTAGGCTTCTCCTTGCTGCGCTCCCGCTTGGGGCGCGGCTGGGGAGGGGTTTTCAGCAACCGCAGCAAAAGTGCATCGCGGCGCTGGTCATCATCACTTCCCTGATCGCTCATGACAGGGAGGATAGCATGGTTAGACGTGTCGGGCGAGGAACACAGCATGCTACTTTCAAAGAGCCGGCCTTTGAATTGCATGCTCTTGCTATAGGCCAACTCGCCCTTGCGTGGAACGACCTGCACGAACGTTTGGCGGAAATGTTTTGGGCCTTACTAGGAGGCGCTAACCCAGATCGTCCAATGAGTGTTTGGAATTCAGCAAACTTTGACCGCGCACGCAGAGAGATGCTTAAAGCCGCCGCATTGACGTATGGCCCTCGCGGTAAAGACGATTCAACAAAGTTTGCGGATGACATAAAATGGCTTTTGGATAGAACGGATGAGTTTGAGAACATCAGAAACGACGCGGTTCATTCTCCTCTTCTGCTCCATGCGGTCTCTCTTGGCACCTTAAATACTGCTCCTGTTGGCACTACAGCCGCGGGCGACATCCGCCGCATGGAATAGATTGTTCCAAATGCTCTTCTCAGCAACATGCGCGCAACTCGGCTCGTCGGGAAAAATTTATTGTTAGAATTCGAATGGTGCTACGCCTCAGTGATCGTGTTGAGAGATTTGGCCGCCCTCATTACTCGTGCTTTGACCGTCGCAGGCGCACCATTGCCAGATAGACCCGCTCTACCAATCCGGCCGCGTCAAAATCAACGCCATAAGGGGCAACCCCATGTTCGTCATACAGAATAGACGTGCCCGCCTCAATCATCTCCGGCGTGACCTCCATCTCGTCCTCTTCTGTATCCACAGCGGAACTCCATTCTCTTGCCTCGCTGCGGGCGCCGCCCTGTCGGGAGGCTAACTATATCCGGTAGTTTGGTACGTCAACCGGATAATTCCCAGTTTTCTCTGGAATATCGGCGGCGGAATTACGAATTTTCATCTGGATCAGTACTTGTATGAGGTCTGGCTCGGGTTTCCAAAATTATGGGAATGGATTGAGGGCTTATTCTGGTGGGCCAGCGGCTCGCTCAATTCGGTCATTGTTCCGCAGCTGCTGCTGTGTCTGTTCTATTTTTATTATGTGAGCCGCGATTTCCGCGTGCCAAAAGCGTATGTGGTATTGGCTTTTTTTTCGTCGCCAATGCTTTTCGTCCACTTCGAAAGTACTCTTCTGGATCTTCCCGCGGGAATCGCTAATGCGCTTGCGTTCTTTATGTTGTCGACTCTGATCGATGATGCGTAAGCGCTGTTTAGGGGCCCTTGTGGCGGTCGTGAGGCGTCTGAGATAGGACGGCCTTAAGAGCGCACTTAAGGACGTCCTGAACATGAGGGCCGAGGTTCTAACAGGTCCCGAACGGCGGCGGCGTTGGAGCGCTGAGGAAAAGGCTGGCATTGTTGCAGAGGCGATGCTGCCGGGCGCGAAGGTGAGCGAGATCGCGCGACGGCATGGGATAAGCCGTGGGCTTCTGTACACGTGGCGCCGTGAATCTGGGCAACAGGCGGCAGCCTCGACTTTGCCAGAGCTGGTACCGGTCGTGATGGCCAATGCCGGTGGCGAGACCCTGCCGTCAGCACGCGAGCGGCAGAGTGCCGCATCAAAGCCGGCAGGGACAATCGAGATTACATTGCCGAGCGGGGTTCGCCTGACGGTGCGCGGCCGTGTCGAGGAGCGTGCGCTGCGTGCCGTTCTCGGTGCCTTGAGGTCGGCGTGATCGCGATTCCGGGCGGGGTCCGGGTGTTGATCGCGACGAAGCCTGTCGATTTCCGCAAGGGGATGGATGGCCTGGTCGCGGTGGTGAAGGAGCACCTTGGGGCCGATCCGTTTTCCGGGGCGATTTACGTGTTTCGCGCCAAACGCGCCGACCGAGTGAAGTTGATCGTGTGGGATGGGACCGGGCTTTGCCTGTTCGCCAAGCGGCTCGAGCAGGGGACATTCCGCTGGCCGAGGATCGAGGACGGCACGATGCGTCTGACGCCGTCGCAGCTCTCGGCTTTGATCGAGGGGCTCGATTGGACGCGGGTCAGAGAGATCGAAGTGCGCATTCCACAAGCGACGCAGTAGCCTGCGACACGATGACTTACGTCGATGCGGCATGAAGGTTTGGCGTTCCGTCGCCGTTGCGGTACACCGAACGACGTGTCGCTCGACGACGACAATCTCCCGACCGATCCAGAAGCGCTGCGGGCGCTGCTCATCGCCGAGCGCGCCCAGCATGCCGCAGAGATGGCCCAGGTTGGGAGCGAGCGCGATCGGTTGCGGGCGATCATCATCGCGTTGCAACGCCACCGTTTTGGGCGCCGCTCGGAGCGGCTCGATCCCGATCAGCTGGCGTTGGCACTCGAGGATCTCGAGCAGAGCCTTGCCGCTGCCGAGGCCCAGGAAGAGCGCGCGGCGCCGCAAGAGCAGAGCCGGCTGCTTCGCCGACGTAAGATCAACCGCGGGGCACTGCCAGCGCATCTGCCGCGCATCGACGTGGTGGTCGACGTCGCCGATCGAACCTGTCCGTGCTGCGCGGGCGCGCTGCACCGGATCGGCGAGGACGTTGCCGAGCGGCTGGATGTGATCCCGCTCCAGTTCCGCGTGTTGGTGATCCGCCGGCCTAAATACGCCTGTCGGACCTGCCCCGGCACTGTGGTGCAGGCGCCGGCTCCGCCGCGGCTGATCGAGGGCGGCCTGCCAACCGAGGCGTTGGTCGCGCACGTCATCGTCGCCAAGTATGCCGATCACTGTCCGCTCTACCGCCAGGCCCAGATTTACGCCCGCCAGGGAATCGATCTCGATCGCTCGACCCTGGCGGATTGGACCGGTCGCGGCGCTTGGTGGTTGCGCCCGTTGCACGCCCGGCTTCTCGACGATCTACGCGCTTCCCCCAAGCTGTTTGCCGACGAGACGACGGCGCCGGTGCTCGATCCCGGCCGCGGACGCACCAAGACCGGCCAGCTTTGGGCCTACGCTCGTGACGACCGACCTTGGGGCGGGCCCGCGCCGCCCGCGGTCGCCTATGTCTACGCGCCGGACCGCAAGGCCGCGCGTCCGGCCGCCCATCTCGAGGGCTTTCGCGGCGTCCTACAGGTCGACGGTTACGCCGGCTATCGCGCTCTCGCCGAAAGCGGTCAGGTGCAACTGGCTTTCTGCTGGAGCCACGTCCGCCGGCCTTTCTACGAGATCGCTGCCAGCGGAGATGCGCCGATCGCCACCGAGGCGCTCAAGCGCATAGCCGAGCTCTACGCCATCGAGGCCGAGATTTGCGGCCGGTCGGCAGATAAGCGCCGCATCGTCCGACAGGGCAGGACAAGACCGCTCGTCGAAGCCCTGAAGACATGGATGGAGGGGAAGCTCGGCGTCGTCTCCCAAAAGGGCAAAATCGCAGCGGCGTTCCGCTACGCCTTGTCGCGTTGGGTTGGATTATCCCGCTTCCTCGATGACGGCCACATCGAGATCGACTTCAACGTCGTCGAACGTGCAATTCGTCCGCTCGCCTTAAATCGAAAGAATGCGTTGTTCGCGGGTTCAGACGGCGGCGGCGAGCATTGGGCGATTCACGCCTCGCTCATCGAGACCTGCAAACTCAACGGCGTCGATCCCCAAGCCTATCTCGCCGACATCTTCGCGCGCCTCGTCGAAGGTCACCCGATCAATCGCATCGACGAACTACTTCCGTGGAACTGGGCCGCCGCTCGCCAAGCCCGAAGGGCCGCGTAACATCGCTTACGATGATGCGCGCACCGAGGGGCGAGGACTAGCGTGGGGGCGAACCTGCGGCGCCATAGCGATGTTCGCCATAGCCGGAAACACGAAATATCAGGGTTTGCTGGCTTGCCTGGGCATCTCGTCATTCCTGGTCGCCGAGTGTTTTGTCGTCCGCCGCATCCCGGCTCAAAGGCGACTTGTCCTGCTCGGGATTATCATTCTGGCCGACCTCGCCGCGGGCGCCTGGGCTATGAGCAATCTCGTGCGCTACCATAATCCCTTCTATCCGATCAAAATTCAGATAGATGGCGCCACCGTGTTTGACGGCCCCGTGAGCGCGAACCGAGGTGCAGAAAACCCGGCATATCTGCTTCGCGGCTCCCGCGAGGTCTCGCTTCCAGAGCCGATTAACTTTCTACTTTCCGCAAGCGAATTCGATTGGACTATGCGGGGCGTTGCGCCTTGGTACAACGTCGATAGCGTTACCGGAAGGGTGCCTCGGCGCGGGCCGCCCAGCCGAACGGGCGGGTGGGGTGGCTTGTTCGTTCTGGTCAACGGTTGGTTGCTGGGCCTTCAGATCGTACGTCTGAGGCGACAGTCGGACAGCCGGCAAAGACTGTTGGTGATCAACACGCTGCTGGTGACGATTATGACAGCATGCATGCCACGTTCTCACGAGCTGAGATACTGGCTGTACCTGCCGCTTATTTTCATTCCGGTTAATTTAAGATACCTCCGTGAGCAGGATGGGGCGGCAAAATTCGCTCCCCATATGTTGGTAGCAATGATGCTCTATTGTATCTCTCTCGTGCTCCTTTCTCCGAAGTCGGATATGCTCGCCGCGCAACGCGCGACCGAAGAAAACATGAAAGCGGACATGCCGCCAGAGATCGGAAAAATGCTAGCCAGCACGGGTAAATACTGCGATCCGTCCGACCATCTTCTGTTCCGTTATTCAACAGCCGCGACCGGCGTCAAAGGGCTCTTGTCGCGAAATGTCGAGGATTGCCATTAGCGGGTCTACCCCTCGACCGCCTCGATCTTGTCGAGGCCGCGCAGGCGGTAGATGAGCGCGGAGACGAGCCAGCTCGCGGCGAAGATGGCGATGATGGCATAGCCCAGCGCCGAGAAATTGTCGTTGAGGGCGGCGACCAGCGTCCAGAACGGCCCCTGGCCGCCGAACCGGTCGGCGACGAGGCCCAGCACCTCGATCCCGCCCACCGCCACCGCCACCAGCACCGACACCAGCGTGATGGTAAGGTTGTAGTAGAGCTTGCGCACCGGCTTGACGAAGGCCCAGCCATAGGCACCGACCATCAGCACGCTGTCGGTGGTGTCGACGAGCGCCATGCCCGCGGTGAAGAGCGCCGGGAAAACCAGGATCGACCAGATCGGCAGCCCCTTGGCCGCCTCGGCCGCGGCGATGCCCAGAAGGGCGATCTCGGTCGCGGTGTCGAAGCCCAGACCGAAGAGGAAGCCCAGCGGGTACATGTGCCAGGGGGCGCCGATGAGGCGGAAGAGCGGCCGAAACAACCGGCCCAGGAGGCCGCGCCGGGCCAGGAACGCGTCGAGCTCCGCGGCGCTGTGCCCGCCGCCCTGGCGCACGGCGCGGAAGGCGCGCCACACGGTCTTGAGCACGACGAGGTTCGCCGCCGCCACCGCGAAGAGGAAAAGTGCCGAAACCACGGTGCCGACCAGCCCGCCGACCGCACGCAAGGCGGGGAAGCGCCGCTCGAGCGTGCTCGCCGCAAGCGCCACCGCGATCGAGGCCAGCACCACCACGGTCGAATGGCCGAGCGAAAACCAGAACCCCACCGCGACCGGCCGCTCGCCGCGCTGCATCAGCGTGCGCGTTACGTTGTCGATGGCGGCGAGATGATCGGCATCGACCGCGTGGCGCAGCCCGAAGCCATAGGCGAGAAAAGCGGTGCCGAGCAGCACGGGATAGAGGTGAAAGGCCATGAGCGCCCACGCCCAGGCGGCGAGATTGCCCGCCGCGAGCACGACATAGAGCGCCACTACCCGCCTACGCATGATCGCCCGCCCGCGCGGCCAGCAGCGTGCGCGCCCGGACGCAATCCTCGGCGATCTGCGCCTTGAGCGCGTCGAGACCGGCGAAGCGCTGCTCGGGCCGCAGATGCTCGATGAAGGCGACGCGCAGCCGGCTGCCATAGAGGTCGCCGGAGAAATCGAAGAGATGCGCCTCCAGCCGCAGGTCGCGCCCGCCCACCGTCGGCCGCCAGCCGAGATTGGCGGCGCCGTCGTACCAGCGCGTTTCCCCGCCTTCGGCAACGCCGACGCGCACGGCATAGACCCCGGCGGCGGGGCGCAGATAATTGCCGAGGCCGAGATTGGCGGTGGGAAAGCCGATGGTGCGGCCGAGCCGGTCGCCGGTCCTGACCCGGCCGCCGATCTCCCACGGCCGCCCCAGCAGCAGCGCCGCCGCGCGCGGCCGCCCGGCGACGAGATGGTCGCGGATCGCGGTCGAGGCATAGACCGCGCCGCTGGCGCCCGTCACGGGATCGACAACGCTGACGCCGAAACCCAGCGTAGCGCCCAGCTCGCGCAGCACCGTGGGCGTGCCGCGGCGGCGGTTGCCGAAGACGAAATCATAGCCCACGACGACATGGCGCGCGCCCAGCCCTTCGACCAGGACCTCGCGCACGAAATCCTCGGCGCTTTTTTGGGCGAAGGCGGCATCGAAGCGGCAGGCGATGAGAAGCTCGACGCCAAGCTCGGCCATGCCGCGCGCCTTGTCGCGAAAGGGCGTCAGACGGAACGGCGCCGTGCCCGGCTGGAACACACTGCGTGGATGCGGCTCGAAGGTAAGGACGGCGAAGCCGGTGCCGGCCGCACGGGCACGCGCGCGCGCTTCGGCAATGACCGTCTGGTGACCGAGATGAACGCCGTCGAAATTGCCGATCGCGAGAACCGCGCCGCGGTCCGGACCGGCAGCCGAGGCGTGGCGAAAGATGCGCATGACCCGCGCGATGCTGCCTTCGAACGGGCGGCAAGATAGACCGGGCGCTGCCCGGTGGATAGCGCCATCAGGCGCGCCTGGGCACCAGCGCCTGGGCCTCGCCGTCGAGGACGACCATGTCGCCGACGCGGCAGATGGTTTTCAGCAGCACGCGGCCCTTTTCCGGCGACGATCTCGGCGACGATGACTTCCGCATCGACGGTGTCGCCGATCCGCACCGGCGCGCGGAAGTGCAGCGACTGCGACAGATAGATGGTCCCGGGTCCCGGCAGGATCGCGAGCGCGGTGGAAAAGAAGCTCGCCGTCAGCATGCCGTGCACGATCCGGCCCTTGAAGCGGGTCGTCCGCGCGAAGTCCTCATCGAGATGCAGCGGGTTGTGATCGCCGGTGAGGTCGGCGAAGGCATGCACATCGGCATCGGTGAGGGTATGCCGATACGTGGCCTTCATGCCGATGGCGAGCTCCTCGATCGCGTAGGCCCGGGGCGCGCCGCGGCGCGGAACATCATCCATGAGCCACCTCTCAGCCCCCACTAAGCGCCACGTCACCCATTGACCCGCCCTGGGATCGCGCGGCGGTCGGGCGCGTTTTGTGCGCTGCACCTTAACCGCTTCGGGGCAGTTCTGCAAGGGAACGCCAGCACTTCGCCCTAGTCTCAACATCTGCCGGCGCGTTTCGTTCGCACCAGCAAAAGGGCGAACTCCCAAAGGGCCGGCCTTCCGTGCCGGCCGCGGCGCCGCTAAGCTCGGCCGCGATTTGGGGGCCCGAGGAGCGGAGAGTGGAGACCGACGCCGCCGCGCCGCTCAGCGAGATGTGGTATTTTGCGCTTGCCGGCGCCGCGCTCAAGCGTGGGCGGACGGTGGCGAAGACTCCTGCTGGGCGAGCCGGTGCTGCTGGGCCGCGCCGCCGACGGCAGCGTCTTTGCGCTGCGCAACATCTGCCCCCATCGCGGCATCCCGCTGAGCCACGGCCGCTTCGACGGCAGCGAGATCGAATGCTGCTATCACGGCTGGCGCTTCGATCCGGAGGGGCGCTGCACCGCCATCCCTGCGCTCGCCGCAGCCGACGATCGCGATATCGGGCGCATCCGCGTCAAGGCCTATCCCGCCCGCGAGGTGCAGGGCAACATCTGGGTGTTCTTCGGCACCGCGCCCGAGCGCGCGCCCGCCATCCCGGTCCTCGACGGCTTTGGCGAGCGCGGACCGGACATGGCCGAGAGCGTGCGCATGCCCTGCGCCATCGACCACGCCGTGATCGGGCTCATGGACCCCGCCCACGGGCCGTTCGTCCACCGCGCCTGGTGGTGGCGCACGCGCAGCTCCGTCCACGAGAAGGAAAAGGCGTTCGCGGCGAGCGAGTTCGGCTTCACCATGCTGCGCCATGCGCCCTCCCGCAACGCCAACGCCTATCGCATCCTGGGGCGGGCGAGCGCGACCGAGATCACCTTCCGCCTGCCGAGCGTGCGCATCGAGGACATCCGCGTCGGGCGCCACCGCATCGCCAGCCTGACCGCGGTGACGCCGCTGGGGCCGGGCGAGACCGAGGTCAATCACGCGATCTACTGGACCCTGCCGTGGCTCGGCCTAGTGCGGCCGCTGCTGCGCCCCTTCGTGCGCGCCTTCCTCGGCCAGGACCGCGACATCATCACCCGGCAGCAGGCGGGGTTGAAGTTCCAGCCCACGCTCATGCTCATTGGCGACGCCGATCAGCCGGCGCGGTGGTATCACCGCCTCAAGAACGAATATATCCGCGCGCAGAGCGAGGGCCGCCCCTTCGTCAACCCGGTCAAGGACCGGGTGCTGCGCTGGCGGAGCTGAGTCCGGCCGCCGTGGCGGCGGCTGCAGCGCGGCGGCGGCGCAGCCAGGCCTCGATCTCACCGACGAAGCCACGGCGGAAGATCAGAACGAACACGACGAAGACCACGCCCTCGATCACCGTCACCCACGAGCCGAACTCGGCGAGGTAGTTCTCCATCGCCACGACGATGGTTGCGCCCACCACCGGCCCCAGCACCGTGCCGATGCCGCCCAGCAGCGTCATCAGGACCACGTCGCCCGAGGTCGACCAATGCACGTCGGTGAGCGAGGCAAGCTGAAAGACGAGCGCCTTGGTCGCGCCGGCGAGACCGGCGAGCGTCGCCGACTGGATGAAGGCCAGGAGCTTGTAGCGTTCGGTGCGGTAGCCCAGCGAAATGGCGCGCGGCTCGTTCTCGCGGATCGCCTTCAGCACCTGCCCGAACGGCGAATGAATGGTGCGCTGGATGACGGCGAAGCCGAGGAGGAAGACCGCCAGCACGAAATAGTACATGGCGATGGGACTGTTGAGGTTGACCACGCCCAACAGCGTGCCGCGCGGCACCGCCTGAATGCCGTCCTCGCCGCCGGTGAACTTCGCCTCGAGCGCCACGAAATAGACCATCTGCGCCAACGCCAGCGTGACCATGGCGAAGTAGATGCCCTGGCGGCGGATGGCGAGCCAGCCGAACGCCACGCCCATCCCCGCGGCGACGGCGGTGCCGGCGAGAATGCCGACGATCGGCGGCAGCCCGAGAAACTTGATGGAATAGGCGGCGGTGTAGGCGGCCCAGCCGAAGAACGCGGCGTGACCGAACGACACCAGGCCGACATATCCCATGAGCAAGTTGAAGGCGCAGGCAAAGAGCGCAAAGCACAGCGCGTTCATGAGAAACACGGGATAGAACAGGAAGGGCGCCGCCAGCGCCGCGGCGAGCAGCACCGCGGCCAGCACCCATCCCCCTGCCGACACGCGCGCCGGGGCTTGCATCGTCCTCACGCCTCCCGGCCGAAGAGGCCAGCCGGCTTCACCAGCAGCACGATCGCCATGATCACGAAAATCACCGTCGCCGACGCCTCGGGATAGAACACCTTGGTCAGACCCTCGATCACGCCCAGCACGAAGCCGCTGACGATCGCGCCGAGGATCGAGCCCATGCCGCCGATCACCACGACGGCGAAGACGATGATGACGATGTTCGAGCCCATGAGCGGACTGACCTGATAGATCGGCGCCGCCAGCACGCCCGCAAACGCCGCCAGAGCGCCGCCGAAGCCGTAGGTGAGCGTGATCATGCGCGGCACGTTGATGCCCATGGCCTGGACGAGCGCCGGATTCTCCGTCGCGGCCCTGAGGTAGGAGCCAAGCCGCGTCCGCTCGATCACGAACCAGGTGCCAAGGCAGACGATGAGCGAAGCGACGATCACCCAGGCGCGATAATTGGGCAGGAACATGAAGCCGAGATTATGCGCGCCGGCAAGCTGGTCGGGGATGGAATAGGGCAGGCCGGCGGAGCCCCATTGCTGGCGGAACAGCCCTTCGATGATGAGCGCAAGCCCGAAGGTGAGCAGCAGCCCGTAGAGATGATCGAGATGATAGAGGTGGCGGATGAACAGGCGTTCCAGCACCATGCCGAAGGCGCCGATGACGACGGGCGCGATGAGGAGCGCCCACCAGTAGTCGATCCCGAGCCCGTTCAGAATCAGATAGGCGCAGAACGCGCCCATCATGTAGAGCGAGCCGTGGGCGAAATTGATGATGTTGAGCATGCCGAAGATGACGGCAAGCCCGAGGCTCAGCATGGCGTAGAAAGCGCCGTTGATGAGGCCGATCAGAAGCTGCGCCATGAGCGCCGGCAGCGGCGGCAGGACGATATGGAACGCGCTCAGCATCGCGCTTAGTCCTGATTCCGGCGCATAAACGGCACGACCATGGTGCGCCCATTCGACTGCGCGCCTTCGGCGCTTCGCTCAGGGTGAGGATCAATGGGCGATGGCATTAAGAATGACTCCTCATCCTGAGCGCGAGCGACGCGAGCCGTCGAAGGACGCACCGAAACCTATCGTCCCCTATCCCTTCTTCACCAGCGGACACGCGCTCTCGCTCAAGGGCCGGAACGCCTGGTCGGCCGGAATGACCGCCAATTGCTTGAAATAGTCGTACTGGTATTTCGACTCCGCCGGGGTCTTGACCTGGAACAGATACACGTCGCGCATGACGCGGCCGTCCTCGCGCAGCTTGCCGTTCTTGGTCATGAAATCGTTGATCGGCAGTTCGCGCATCTCGGCGACGACCTTGGGCCCGTCATCGGTCTTGGCGGCGGCGATCGCCTTCAGGTAATGCATGATCGAGCCATAGACGCCGGCCTGCACCATGGTCGGCACCTTGTGAGTGATTTCCATGAAGCGCTTGGACCAGGCGCGCGTCGCATCGTTCTGATCCCAATAAAATGCCGAGGTCAGGACGAGACCTTGCGCCGTCTTGAGGCCGAGGCTGTTGACGTCGGAAATGAAAACCAGGAGTCCGGCCAGCCGCTGTCCGCCCGCGACGATGCCGAACTCGGCGGCCTGCTTGATCGAGTTCTGCGTATCGCCACCGGCATTGGCGAGGCCGATGATTTTCGCCTTCGATTGCTGCGCCTGGAGGAGGAAGCTCGAGAAATCGGCATTGTTGAGAGGCACATCGACGCTGCCCAGCACCTTGCCGCCCGCTTGGGTCACGACCGCGGCGGTATCGCGCTGCAGCGCATGGCCGAAGGCATAATCGGCGGTGATGAAGAACCAGGTATCGCCGCCCTGCTTGACGAGGGCCGCGCCGGTGCCGTGGGCCAGCGCATAAGTGTCATAGGTCCAATGCACGCCGGTGGGCGAGCACGCCGAGCCGGTGAGATCGGAGGAGGCGGCGCCGGAAATGAGGAAGACCTTCTGCTTCTCCTTCATCACCTGCTGCACCGCGAGTGCGACCGAAGAGGTCGGCACGTCGGCCACGGCGTCGACCCCATCTTCGTCGATCCAGCGCCGCACGATGCTGACGCCGACATCGGGCTTGTTGAGATGATCGGCCGAGACCACCTCGATCGGCACGCCGTTGACGGTGCCGCCGAAATCCTTCACCGCCATCTGCGCCGCCGCGACCGAGCCGGCGCCGCCAATATCGGCATAGAGCGAGGACATGTCGCTCAAGACGCCGATCTTGATCGGCTTGCCCGACATCTGCGCGACCGCCGGCCCAGAAGCCGCGACCGCCAGCGCGAGCGCCGCCAGCGCCGTCAATCCCCTGAAATGCATCGCATCCTCCCTTGTCCGGTCACACGCCCAGATATTGATGCAGCTTGTCGATCTCGCGGTCGAGCTCGTCGTTGACGATCATGTCGACGACGCGACCGTCCGCGACGACATAATGGCGTTCCGCCACGGTGGCGGCAAAGCGGAAGTTCTGCTCGACGAGCAGGATGGTGAAGCCCTTGCTCTTGAGCGTGCGGATCACCGCGCCGATCTGGCGCACGATCACCGGCGCCAAGCCCTCGGTCGGCTCGTCGAGCAGCAACAGCCGCGCGCCGGTGCGCAGGATCCGGCCGATCGCCAGCATCTGCTGCTCGCCGCCGGAGAGCTTGGTGCCCTGGCTGCGCCGCCGCTCGGCGAGATTGGGAAAGAGCGCATAGATCTCCGCCACCGCCATGCCGCCGGGACGCACCACCGGCGGCAGCATCAGGTTCTCTTCCACCGACAAGCTCGCGAAGATGCCGCGCTCTTCCGGGCAATAGGCGACGCCAAGCCGGGCGATGCGATCCGAGCGCAGTCCCGTGAGCTCGTGCCCCTCGAAGCGGACCGAGCCGGTGCGCTGGCGCACGATGCCGACGAGCGCCCTGAGCGTCGTCGTCTTGCCGGCGCCGTTGCGGCCCAGAAGCGTCACCACCTCGCCCTCGCGCACGACGAAGCTCACGCCGTGCAGCACATGGGATTCGCCGTACCAGGCGTTGAGATCGGCCACCGCCAACAAGGCCTCGGGTGCAGCGCCCGCGTCAGGCATCGCCGGTCCCGAGATAGGCCTCGCGCACCTCGGGGTTCTCCGCCACGTCGGCGTAGCTGCCCTCGGCCAGCACCTGGCCCCGCGTCAGCACGGTGATGGTGTGCGACAGGTCGGCGACGACGGAGAGATTGTGCTCGACCATCAGGATGGTGCGCCGCTCGGCCGCGCGCCGGATGAGCGCAACGATGCGCGCGATGTCCTCGTGGCCGAGGCCGGAGGTCGGCTCGTCGAGCAGCATGAGTTCGGGCTCGAGCGCGAGCGTGGTGGCAAACTCCAGCGCGCGCTTGCGCCCGTAGGCGAGTTCCGCCGCTGGCGCATCGGCATGGTAGGCAAGGCCGAGATCGGCCAGCAGCGCATCCACCGCGGCATCGAGCGGCGCGAGGCTCTGCTCCGAGCGCCAGAAATGGAACGACGTGCCGAGCGGGCGCTGCAATGCGACGCGCACATTCTCGCGCACGGTGAGATGGGGAAAGACCGCGGAGATCTGAAACGAGCGCACCATGCCCAGCCGCGCCACCGCCGCCGGGCGCTGATGCGTGATGTCGCGGCCGTTGAAGACGATCCGGCCGGCGGTCGGCGCCAGGAACTTGGTGAGGAGGTTAAAGACGGTGGTCTTGCCCGCGCCGTTGGGGCCGATGAGGGCATGGATGGCGCCGCGCCGCACCTTGAGGTCGACGCCGCGCACGGCGGTGAAGCCGCGAAACTCCTTGGTCAGACCCTCGGTCGCGAGGATGAAGTCGTCCAAAACTCCCTGCTCCCGCGTGCGTGCTGCCACCGGCGCCGCGCTTATCGTTGTCGTTGCGCCGCCGACGCTACAGGTTTCGCCGAGCGCCGACAAGAAGCTGCCCGGCGGGGCGTGCTGTGGCGGGTGCTGAACGGTATCGCGCGCCCATTCGACTGCGCCTGCGGCGCTTCGGTCCGAGGCGACAACGCTCTAGACTGCCGCCTCGGTAACCGGAGACGCGTTATGAGCGAGCCTGGCAAGGACATAGCATCGGTGCTCGAGGCGCTGCACTTCGATCGCGACGGCCTCGTTGCCGCAGTGGCGCAGCAGCACGACACCGGCGAGGTGCTGATGCTGGCGTGGATGAACCGCGACGCGGTGGCGGAAACCCTGGCCACCGGCTGGGCCTGCTATTGGTCGCGCTCGCGCCGCAGCCTCTGGCGCAAGGGCGAGACCTCAGGGCATGTCCAGCGCGTGGTCGAGCTGCGCATCGATTGCGACGGCGATGCGGTGCTGCTGCTGGTCGATCAGACCGGGCCGGCCTGCCACACCGGCGAGCGGAGCTGTTTTTTCCGCGCCGCGCGTGATGGGGCGCTGGTCACTCTCGCCGCGTCGTGACCGCCATCGCCGGGTCGATCGCGGCGGTGGACGGCGGACAGGTCAGCGAGGCCTGCACGCTGGCGAGTGTCGCCGAATCGTAGGATTTGCCGGCGCACGAGCCGTTGTAGGCCGAGAGGGCGGCGTCATAGCGCTGCACGACCGCGTTGTACTGCGGCGTCACCGTGGCGGCGAAATTCTCCTGGGCGGCATCGCGCGCGCTGAGCAGGCGGCCGAGAGCCTCGCGGTCGGCGAGATTGTCCAGATTGAGCCGCTGCTTGGCAGCGCTTGCCTGCTGGTCGAGCGTATCGAGCGCCTTTTTCTTGTCGGTATAGGTCTGGCGTTCGCTGTTGAGCGACGCTGCCAGCGCCGCCACCGACTGGTTGCGGCAGAGACAGGCGCGGATGGCGTCAGGGGCGCTGAGCACGTCCTGCGCGCCCGCCTGCGGCGCGAGGGCGAGCGCCAACAGCAGCGCCCCGCCCGCGGTCTTGGTCAGCATATCCATCGTGTCATCTCCTTCTTGCGGTCCGGCGCCGGGACCAGCGCCTAAAAGTGGTTGCTTGGCTTAAGGTCGACCGGAAGAATGACCCAATCCCGCTACGCTGAACAGCCGGCGCGTTGTCTCGTTCTCAGATCCCGGCGTCGGGCTCGGACCGGGGCGCCGCATCCTGGCTCAGGCCACGCCATCGCTCCGCGATGCCCATCCGCGGCAGCATGACGCCGATCGCGACGCCGGCCAGCAGTCCGATGAGCCCGAACGCCAACGGATTGTTGTCGGCGGCCCGGCGAGCTCCCGCGCGCGCCCGCGCTACCGCTTGGTCGGCGCGCTCGGCCACAGCCGCCGCGGCGGCGCCGACGCTCGGCTTGGTCCGCGCATAGGCATAGTTGCCCATCTCCTCGCCGGAAGGGTAGAGATTTTCGGCCGCGGCATCCGCGGCCTCGTCCGCCTGTTGCGCAACCGCGTGCGTCGCAGCGGCGATGCGGTCGCCCGCACTGCGCGCGGCGTCGGCGATCCGCTCCCCGGCGGTTTCCGCCACCAGGAGCCAGCCGATGCCGGCGCCGATGAGCGCCAGCGGCGCCGGATGCTCGCGCAACGCGGCGCCCACGCTGCCGCCCATCCTAAGTTTCATCATGTCGATACCCTTTCCCAGCAATTGCCGCGGCGCGAGCCGGTGTTCGAGCGCGCCCAGCACCGCGTCCAGTTCGGCGCGGGTGCGGTCGATGTCGCTTTCGATCTCGGCCGCGGTCTTGCCGCGCGCGTCGTAAAGCCCGGCCGGTTCCGGCGCATGCGGCCCGATGTCGGTCATGGCGTGTGCCCGCGCGCCCGGTCGGCGTGGTCGACCGCCCATCGTGCGTCATCGCGCAGAGTTCGTAGCGTGCGGCGCGGGACGAGGTTGCGCGATGTCATGGCGCGCCGCCCGATCAGCACGAGCGCCACGCCCATGGCGGCCACCACCATGGCGACGATGAGCGCCGCCAGCCACGGCGGCAGCACGATGGCCAGCGCCAGGATCGCCGCGGCGAGCAGCGCCAGGACCGCGGCAAAGAGCACCACCCCGCCGGCAACCAGCATCGCGAGGCCGGCGCCGATCCGGCCGACATGGTCGCTGATCTCCGCCTTGGCGAGGGCGACCTCCTGGCGGAAAAGACGCGAGGTCTCGCGGGTGAGATCGCCGAAGAGGGCGCCGATGCCGCGCTCGCGCAGCGAGGCGACGATCGGATCGCCGGGTGCGGCCATTCAGCGCTCCATGGGGTCCGCGGCCGGCACGCGGGTCACGAGCCGGCCGAGCACGAAGCCTGCGGCGACGGCGGCGGCGAAGAAGAACTCGGGCTGGCGCCGCGCCACGCCTTCGACCTCGGCAAAGGACTGGCGCCAGGTTTGCCGGCGCACCGTGTCGGCAAGCCGTTCCGCCTGCTCGGCGGCACGGCCGGCCTCGCGCGCCAAGAGCGCGCTGCCCTCCGCGGCGAAGGAGTCGGCGCCCTGGCGCAGCGCCCGGGCGAACCCTTGCGCCATGGCGGCGAGGCGTTCCTTCTGGCCCTCCAGGAGGGTGTCGGCGGCGCCGCGCATGTCGTCGGCAAAGCGGTCGGCCGCCGCGCGAAGCGTCTCGACGGCCGCGGCAGCATCCGCCTCGGCCGCTGCGCCGATGCCGATATCGTCCGTGCCTGCAGCCATGCCACCCTCCCGCGCCGCGCGACCTGCGCCTAAGACCGCAGGCGGCGGTAGAGAGGAAACATCTTATTTCGCGACCAAGTTCCGGCCGCCGGGGTCGGCCTCAGTGGGCGAGCAGCACCGGGATGGTGGATTCCATGATGATGTGCCGGGTCGCGCCGCCGAAGATCATCTGGCGCAGCCGGCTCTGGGTATAGGCGCCCTTGACCAGGAGATCGGCGCCCGCCGCCTTGGCTTCGGCGAGGAACATCTCGCCTGGCGTGCCGCGGCCGCGCCCGGGCACGTGGCGCGATGTCGCGGGAATGCCGCTGCGGCGCAGCATCCCCGCCATCTCCTCGCCGCTCGGGCCCGGCACCTGCGAGCCTTCCACGCTCAGCACTTCGACCTTCTTGGCGCGTGCGAGGAACGGCATGGCGAAGCCGACGGTGCGCGCCGTCTCGGTGCTGTTGTTCCAGGCGATGACGATGTTCTCGCCGAGCGTCGCCGGCGGTGGGTTGGGCGCCATCAGCACCGGGCGCCCGCCCTCGAAGAGCGCATCCTCGAGCGTCGCCTCGGCGAGCGAAGCCAATTTCGCCGGCCGCTCGACCACGACGAGCTCGACGATGCGGCCGAGCGTGCCGACGACGGCGTTCTGGCGCCCCACCTCCTCGCGCCATTCGGCGCGCAAGCCCGTGGCCTGCGTGGTGTCGAGGGGAATGTCGTGACGGCGCATCACCGCCGCAAAGAGCGCGCGCGCCTGCTCGCGCCGGTCCTGGCCTTCGCGCTCGAGCGTGCGGTCGACTTCCGACGACACCGAGAACCCCATCTCGCCGCCGAACACGACGGCATATTCGGTGGTCATCGCATTGAGGCCGATGATCGCGCCATCGAACGGCCGGGCGGCCAGAATGGCCGTCTCGATCACGGCACCCGCGGTGCCGTCGCCCACCACTGCCAGCAGCGTCTTCATCCCGAACCTCGCCCGTTCGACAGTTCCCAGGTCTGCGCCCAGGTCTGCGCGCCGCAGTATACCGCAACGCCGGTCCGGCCCCCAAGCGGAACACGGCCGCCCGCGGAACCCCGGCCGGCAGTGGCGCGTTCGCTCCCCGCGCTGCCCAGTGCGAAGGGAGAGACCGTGGGCGAGGATGGCAGCGGCGAGGCCGCGAGCATGGTCGCGCTCATCGCGGCGCTCTTTCCGCTGTGCCGGTCGATCACCGGCGACGGCCTGCGCCGCAGCCTCGACCTCATCGCCCGCCACATCCCGCTCGAGCGCCGGGAAGTGCCAAGCGGAACCCAGGCCTTCGATTGGACCATCCCCCGGGAGTGGAACATCCGCGGCGCCTATATCGCGACGCTCGAAGGCCGGCGCGTCGTCGATTTCGCGGAGTCGAATCTCCACGTGGTGCAGTACAGCCTGCCGCTCGACCGGGTGGTGGAGCGGGACGAGCTCATGGCGCACATCCACACCTTGCCGGAGCAGCCGGAGTGGATCCCCTACCGCACGTCCTATTACGCCGAGACCTGGGGCTTCTGCCTGAGCGGGCGCCAGGCGCGCAGGCTCACCGATCCGGCCTATCGCGTGGTCATCGACGCGACGCTGGCACCCGGCCATCTCAGCTATGGCGAGCTTGCGATCCCCGGCGAGAGCGCCGCGGAGATGCTGTTCTCCTGCCATTGCTGCCATCCCTCGCTCGCCAACGACAATCTTTCCGGCATGGCGGTGGCGACGATGCTGGCGCGCCGGCTGATGGCGGCGCCGCGGCGCATGAGCTACCGCTTTCTCTTCATTCCCGGCACCATCGGCTCGCTCGCGTGGCTTGCCGCCAACGAGGCGCGGGTGGAGCGGGTGCGCTGGGGGCTGGTGCTGAGCTGTCTCGGCGACCGCGGCGGCTTCACCTACAAGCAAAGCCGGCGCGGCACCGCCGAGATCGACCGCATCCTCGCGCATGTGCTGCGCCACGCGGGCGTGGCCCATCGCATCGCGCCCTTCGTGCCCTATGGCTATGACGAGCGGCAATATTGCTCGCCGGGCTTCGACATGCCGCTCGGCTGCTTCATGCGCTCGCCCAATGGCGGCTATCCCGAGTATCACACCTCCGCCGACGATCTGACGCTGATCGCGCCCGAATCCCTGGCCCAGTCGCTGGAGCTGCTGTGGCAGGCGGTGGGCGTGATCGAGGGCAACGCCACCTACACGAGCCGCAATCCCAAGGGCGAGCCGCAATTGGGCCGCCGCGGCCTCTATCCCCCGATGGGCGGTCATCGCGAAACCAGCGAAGGCTTCGACGGAATCGCGCTGCTCTGGGTGCTCAACCAGGCCGACGGCGCGCATTCGCTGCTCGACATCGCCGAGCGCGCCGGCCTGCCCTTCGCCACCCTGCGCGCAGCCGCCGACGCGCTGCTGGCCGCCGACCTCATCGCGCCGGCAGGGTAGATTGTGCCGCAAGGGGGCTCGCCAGGGCGCGAGCGCTCTGGAACAATGTGGCGATGATCGACCCCGAAGGCCTTGCCCGCGGCCTCACCGATTACGGCGACCGCGACTTCGCGCTTTATCTGCGCCGCTCGTTCGCGCGCGCGATGGGGTATTCGGCGGCAATGCTGGCGCGGCCAGTGATCGGCATCGCCAATACCGCGAGCGGCTTCAACAACTGCCACCGTCTCGTGCCGGAACTGGTGGAGGCGGTCAGGCGCGGCGTCACCGCTTCGGGCGGGCTCGCGCTCGAATTCCCGACCATCTCGCTGGGCGAGGTGTTCCTGCACCCGACCAGCCTCACCTTCCGCAACCTCATGGCGATGGACACGGAAGAGATGATCCGCGCCCAGCCGATGGATGCGGTGGTGCTGATCGGGGGCTGCGACAAGACCGTGCCGGCGCAGCTCATGGGCGCGGTCTCGGCCAACCGGCCGGCGATCCAGCTCGTGACCGGGCCGATGATGACCGGCAATTTCCGCGGCGAGCGGCTGGGCGCGTGCACCGATTGCCGCCGCTTCTGGGCGCGCTATCGCGCCGGCGAGATCGATGCTGCGGAGATCGCCGAGGTCGAAGGGCGGCTCGCCACCACCGCCGGCACCTGCGCGGTGATGGGCACGGCGAGCACGATGGCGGCGCTGGCCGAGGCGCTCGGCATGATGCTGCCGGGGACGGCGGCGATCCCGGCGGTGCATGCCGACCGCCTGCGCGCCGGCGAGGCGACCGGTGCCGCGGCCGTGACGCTGGCGCGCACGGGGCTCACGCCCGATCGGATCATCACAGAAGCTTCGATCGAGAATGCGCTGCGCGTGCTGCTGGCGATCGGCGGCTCGACCAACGCGGTGCTGCATCTGGCCGCCATCGCCGGGCGGGTCGGGGTGGCGTTATCGCTGGCGCGGCTCAACGCGGTGAGCGACGAAACGCCGGTGCTGGTCGACCTCAAGCCGACCGGCCCGCACTACATGGAGGATTTCTTCAACGCCGGCGGGATCGGCGCGGTGCTGCACGAGCTGAAGCCGCTCCTCCATCTCGACTGCCTCACCGTCACCGGCGAGACGCTGGGCGAGCGGCTGGCCCAGCGGCCGGCGGACGATTACGTCGACCGGGACGTCATCCGCGCGCTCGGCGACGCCGCTGCAGCCGGTGGGCGGGCTCGTCGCGCTCTTCGGCACGCTGGCGCCGCAGGGCGCGATCCTGAAGCGCGCGGCGGCCGATCCGCGCCTGTTCGAGCGCGACGGCCGCGCCGTGGTCTTCACCTCGCTCGACGACATGGCGCGGCGCATCGACGATCCCGCGCTCGACGTGACGCCAGATGATTTCCTGGTGCTGCAGAATGCCGGCCCGACCAGCGCGTCGGGCATGCCGGAGGCGGGCTATCTGCCGATCCCGGCCAAGCTCGCCCGCGCCGGCGTCAAGGACATGGTGCGCATCTCCGACGCGCGCATGAGCGGCACGGCCTATGGCACGGTGGTGCTGCACGTGGCGCCCGATGCGGCGAGCGGCGGCCCGCTGGCCCGGGTCCGGAACGGCGACCGCATCCGCCTGAGCGTGCGCGAGCGGCGTATCGATCTCCTGGTCGCGCCGGAGGTACTGGCCGAGCGCGCGCCGGGCCTGCGCGAGCGCCCGCCGCGCGGCTATGCGCGGCTTTATCACGACGCCATCCTCCAGGCCGATCAGGGCTGCGATTTCGATTTCCTGCGCCAGACGCCGGCGCGCTGACCGGCGCCGCTTGACCCGCGGCGCGGTTTGCTGATGAGTTCGGCGATCCGTCACCCTGACCGGGAGGTCCGTCATGAACAAGACCTACAATCCGAGCACGGTCGCAGCGCCCGCCGGCTACAGCCACGGCGTCGAGCTCCCGCCCAATGCGCGCATCCTCTATATCGCCGGCCAGTTGGGCGTCGCCCCCGACGGCACTTTCGCGCGCGACATCACCGGCCAGGCCGAGCAGGCGTGGCGCAACATCCAGAACGTCCTCGCCGCCGCCGGCATGAGCATCGAGAACCTGGTGAAGGTGAACCACTATCTCACGCGCAAGGAGGACCTCGCCGGCTATCGCGCGGTGCGCGGGCGCATGCTGGGCGACCACAAGCCCGCCTCGACGCTTCTGGTCATCTCCGCGCTCGCGCGCGAGGAAGCGCTGGTCGAGGTCGAGGCGATCGCCGCGAAGTAGGCGTCGCGCGGGCGGCGATCCTCAGGTGTGATCGTACGCCCGTTCGCCGTGGGTGGAGAGGTCGAGCCTGTCATATTCCGCTTCCGCCGCGACGCGGACCAGGATGACGGCGCCGATGAGCGTGATGAGCGCGAACAGCGCGACGAGCAGCGAGCCCACCATGCCGGCGACGCCATGCACGGCGAAGACGTCGAGCGTGTCGTCGATCTTGAGCCGCTTCTTCACCAAACCGGTGGCGAAGAAGCACGCCCCGGCCGGATTTCACGGCCTGCCCCCAGCGCTGCAAAATCGCTGCCAACCGCCCGGCACGCCTACCGGCCGCTATAGCCCTCGTCGGCGAGATTGAGGAGCGGGAAGGCGCTGAGCACGTGCGGCGTCGCGCACCGGCGGCGGCGGCGTGCAGATAGGACTTGTCGAGGTCGCCGAGTCGTGGCAACGCCGAGGAGGCCGAGCGCGGTCGTGACCTCGTTCTCCAGAATCTCGAGCGCGCGCACCACGCCTTCGGCGCCGGCGGCGGTCAAGCGCATAGCAATAGAGCCGCCCCATGCCGACCGCATTGGCGCCCAAGCGCCACCGCCTTGATGATGTCGGTGCCGCGGCAGAAGCCGCCGTCGATGATGATCTGCGCCCGGCCCTTCACCGCGGCCGCGACCTCGGGCAGCACCTCGATCGAGCCGCGGCCGTGATCGAGCTGGCGCCCGCCGTGGTTGGAGATGTAGATCGCATCGACGCCGTGTCCGACCGCGATCTCGGCATCCTCGGCGGTGGCGATGCCCTTGAGGATGAGCGGGATCGTCGCACTTGTCCTTGAAGCGCTTGACGTCGTCCCAGTTGAGCGCGGCCTGGAATGCGTGGCCGCCGGCGGCGCGGCGGCCGCGCGGGCGATAGCGCTTGCCGAGATCGCGCTCGCGCCGGCTGTAGATCGCGGTGTCGACGGTGAGGCAGAACGCCTCGTAGCCCGCATCGATCGCGCGGCGCACGTGACCGTCGACCCAGGCGCTTGTCGCCGCGCACATAGAGCTGGAAGATGTTGCGCCCGCCTGGCGCCGCGGCGGCGGTCGCCTCGAGCCCGGGCTGGCTCACCGAGCTGACGACGCTGCGCGATGCCGAAGCGCTGCGCCGCATTGCGCCGCGGCGCCGGCGCCGCCTTCGTCGAAGACCTCGATCGAGCCCACCGGCGCCAGCACCACGGGAATGCGCAGCTTCTTGCCGAAGAGCGTGCCGGCGCAGTCGATGCGCGACACGTCGCGCAGCACGCGCGGGCGGAAGGCGAGCGAATCGATGGCGAGGCGGTTGCGCCGCAGCGTCGTCTCGGTCTCGGTGCCGCCGGTGAGATAGTCCCACACGTTGCTCGACAGCTTCATCCGCGCGAGCTTGACGAACTCGTGCAGCGTCAGGAACTCGCCGTCGTCGCGCGCGCTCACGTCACTTGGCCGTCGTCTTGTCCATGGTACTCGCCTCTCCATCCGCCCGACCCCGGGCGCGGGGAGAGCCTAATCCGAGGCGGCCGGTGCGAACAACGGGCTTGCGCGGCGCGGCGGCTCAGCCAGCGGCGTGCAGCACCTTGCCGCCGGCCTCGGCCGGCTTGGCGGCGATCAGGATGAAGGCGATGGTGCAGGGCGCCGTGCCGCGGTTGAGCCAGTTGTGAATGGTGCCGCGCTGTACCAGCACGTCGCCGGCCTTGAGATGGACGGTGGTGCCGTCGAGCTCCATGTCGATCTCGCCGGACATGATCACGGCATAGTCGATCGAAGTCCGTGCGGTGCATGCGCCGCTCGACGCCCGGGCTGAATTCGACGACGCGGAAGACGGTGCCGCCATCGAGCGTGGTTGCGACCTTGCGCTGCGAGTCGTCGGCGGCGCCGTCGTTGCTGACCGGGAAGCCTTGGGTCGTCCACACCACCGACGCCTGCGCGCCCGGCCGGCCGGACATGATGTTCTTCACCGGCTCGTCGATCGTGACAACCGCCTTGCCGCTGTTGTCGTGGCCCGTCACCACCCGTCGCAATTGCAGCGCCATCGTGCCTTCTCCTCTTGGAATGATCGGGCGAGCATAAGGACGGGGATGGGTCGAGGCAACGACGTCACGTCGCCGGCGCGAGCGCCAGCGTCCGCTGGCGCCGCCCGACCAGGATCAGCACGACGAGCCCCGCGGCCGACGCGCAGAACGTCGGGATCGCCGCCAGCAGGAAAAGACCGCTCGGCTGCCACTGCAGCGCCAGCAAAAGCCCGGCGAGGCTCGGGCTCACGATCGCGGCGCTGCGCCCGATGCCGAAGCCCCAGCCCACGCCGGTCGCGCGGATGGCGGGCGGATAGAGATTGGCGCAGGAGGCGTTGAGCACGCTCTGCGTCCCCACCAGGAAGAAGCCCAGCGCAAGCGAGGCGATGAACAGGAACCCGAAGGTGTGCGGCGCCATCGCCAGCACGATGATCGACAAGGCCGCGATGAAATAGCCGATCGCCACGGTGCGGAAGCCGCCGAGCGCCGCCACGAAGGTCGCGGCGACGATGGTGCCGGCGATACCGCCGAGCTGGAGCGAGCCGTTGATCTTCACCACATCGGGCTGCGACAGGCCGTAGCTGCGGAGCAGCAGCGGCAGCCACGCATTGAAGAAATAAACCGCGAGCAAGGAGCTGAAGAAGACGACCCAAAGCACCGAGGTGATGGCGGCGCGGCGATCCTGGAAAAGCTGGGCGAGCTGAAACCCTTCCTTGTTCTCGTGATCGATGGTGAAGACGGTCTCCGCCGCGAAGCTGCGGCCGGGGACGATGTGAGCGAGCACCTCGGCAATGCGCTGCGCCGGCCACCGCTTCATCACCATGAATTCGAGACGCTCGGGCAGGTAGGCATAGAGGAACGGCGCGGCAATGATCGGCAACGCGCCACCGACGATGAACACCGTGCGCCAGCCGAACACGGTGATGTAGGCGAAGACATAGCCGCCGACGATGATCCCGACGGCGAGGCTGATATACATGACCATGACGAGCGAGGTGCGCAGACGCTGCGGGATGTAGTCGCTGGCGATCGCGATCGAGAGCGGCGTGGCGCCGCCCAGGCCCCAGCCGGCGATGGCGCGCAGCACCAGCAGCATGGTCAAGGACGTGGCCGCCGCCGTCGCCAGCGTGAACACGCCGAAGATCAGGCCGCACAGAACGAACGTCTTGCGCGGTCCCCAGCGGTCGCCGATGAGGCCGAAGGTGAGCGCGCCGAAGGTCAGCCCGAAGAACCCGGCCGAGAATACCGGCCCCATCATGCTGCGATCGACGCCGAGAAATTTCACGAAATCCGACGCCGCGTAGCTGATGCTCGAGAGATCGAAACCATCCACCGCGACGAGCAGCGCGCACAAGAGACAGATACGCAGATGGTAGCGATTGAATTTGGCGTCGTTGACGATCGCCGATACGTTCGTGGCCACGCGCGACCTCCCCCTGATCGTTTCCCACAGCATACCGCCGCGCGCACCGGCGGCAATGGCCTCGGCGCGCGCGGCGCCGCTGGTGGGAGACGGGACGGAGGCTGCCTTACGAGTTCGAACCGGTCCACACCGGCTTGCCGTCGGGGCCGACGATCGTCTTCCAGCTCTGCTCGACGATATCGATGACATTGGGCGGCATCGGAATGTAGTCGAGCGATTCCGCAAGCTTTCCGCCGTGACGATAGGCCCAGTCGAAGAAGGTGAGAACCTGCTTGGCGGTCTCGGGCTTTTCCTGCTTCTGGTGCATCAGGATGAAGGTCGCCCCGGTGATCGGCCAGCTTTCGCTGCCGGGCTGATTGGTGAGGATGAGATAGAAGCCGGGCGCCTTCTGCCAATCGGCATTGGCGGCGGCGGCCTGGAACACCTTGCTGCTCGGCATCAGCACCGCGCCGTCCTTGGCGACGAGCTTGGTATAAACGAGCTTGTTCTGGAGCGCGTAGGCATATTCGACATAGCCGATGGCGCCGACGGTGCGCCCGGCGAGTGCGGCGACGCCCTCGTTGCCCTTGCCGCCGAGGCCGAGCGGCCATTCGACCGAAGTGTTCTCGCCGACCTTGTCCTTCCACTCCGGGCTCACCTTCGAGAGATAGTCGGTGAAGATGAAGGTCGTGCCCGACCCGTCGGAGCGGTGCACGACGGCGATGCCCATATCCGGCAGCTTCACGCCAGGATTGAGCTTGGCGATCGCCGGATCGTTCCACTTGGTGATCTTGCCGAGATAGATGTCGGCGATCGTCGGACCGTCGAGCGTCATCGCTCCAGCGGCGATGCCCGGGAGATTGACCACCATCACCTCGCCGCCGATTACCGGCGGAAATTGCTGCAACCCGGCCTTGGCCAGGACGTCCTGTTTCAGCGGCATGTCGGAGGCGCCGAAATCGACGGTCTTCGCCTCGATCTGCTTGATCCCGCCGCCGGAGCCGATGGACTGATAGTTGAGCCGCATGCCGGTGCTGGTGTTGTAGGCATCGGCCCACTTGGCATAGATCGGATAGGGGAAGGTGGCACCCGCGCCCGAGATTTCCGCCGCCCATGCCGGTGCCGTGAGCGCCATGGCCGCCACCGTCGCTACGGCCACGCCCGCCGCCGATTTCCGCCAATTTCGCATGCTGCTCCTCCATTGGATCCGGCTGCGCTGCGCGCGCCTTGGAGCCCCTCTATAAAAGGCCCGGATTGCCTCCCGATGACAGTTCGATGGCAATTCCGTGACATCGTGGGCCAGCGCGATGGGCCGGGCGATCGCCCCAAATGTAGGGGTCAAAAACAAAATCTACACTAGGCATTGAATCTATGTTATGTTGTTTCGCCGGGTGATGCACTGGATTGGCCACTGCACGACCCACGCAAAGAGGGAAGACTATGGCTGCTGCGAAAAAGCGCAAGGGCGCCGCCAAGAAGAAGGCCGCCAAGCGCACTGCCAAGAAGGCGAAGAAGTAACGGCCGAGCGCCACGACCTTCGTTAGGCACGGCGGGGCTGCTCCCGAGCGATTGGAAGCTCAGGGGCAGCCCCGACGGTTTTAGGGGGAGGGCAGTTCCCCCGTCGCGCCGCCCACCGCCGCCGCAAACGACCGCGCAAGATCGCCCGATGGGATGTTCCGGGTGATGAAGACGATCCGGGTGCGCCGGTCCTCGTCCGGCCAGGCACGCAGTTCCACCGGCGGATGGAACACATGCTGGACGCCGTGGACCACCACCGGCCCGGCCCGGCCCGCGACATTGACGATCCCCTTGACGCGCAACAGATCGGGGCCCCGGAGCGAGGCCACGGCGACGAGCCAGGCGCGCAACGCCGGCCATGCCACCGGTTCCTCGCGCACGAGCGACACCGTGCTGATGCCGTGATGATGCGCCAGGTGGCCCGCATCCGCGCCCGCATCGTGGTCGTGGCCATGGCCGAGCGAAGCGGCAACCGCGAGCCGGTCCTCGCGCCCGGCAGGATCGGACCCGAGCGGCGCAAACAGCACGGAGGGCTCGATCCGGCCGTTGATGACTATTTCGATGGGCGCCGCGGGATTGAGCGCCGTGAGCCGCGCCCGCACCTCCGCGGCCACGCTTTCCGTCACCAGATCGGTCTTGGTCAGCACCAGCCGGTCGGCAACCGCCGCCTGCTTCGCCGCCTCGAAATGAGCATCGAGCTGCGACAGCGCGTTGACGGCATCGACGGTGGTGACGACCCGGTCGAGGCGATAGAGCGCCGTAAGGCTTGGCTCCGCCATCAGCAGGTGCAGGATGGGTGCGGGATCGGCGAGCCCGGTGGTCTCGATGGCGACCCGGGAGAACGACGGGATCTCGCCCGCCGCGCGCCGGGTTGCGAGCGTCGCCAGCGTGTCCACGAGGTCGCCGCGCACGGTGCAGCAGATGCAGCCGCTCTTCAGCAGCACCGCATCCTCGAACGCGGTCTCGATCAGCAGATGGTCGAGGCCGATCTCGCCGAACTCATTGACAATGACCGCGGTATCGGCCATCGCCCGATGGGCCAGAAGCCCGTTCAGGAGCGTGGTCTTGCCGCTGCCCAAAAAGCCGGTGATGAGCGTCGCCGGCAGCGCCGCGCCCGGGCCCGCCATCGCCATCCTTCCCACGGAAGCCTCACGGAAATTTCACATTTCTAAACCTAGCGCCTCTGCTAAGATCGCGCCAATGGCCTGCCGAGCAAGGCAGGTCGCGGGAGAGCAGGCTGGAAAAGCGGATCGTTATCTGCGGCTTGCGGGAGGCATGATATGACCACCGAAACCGCGATGACAGCGATCGATACCGGCGACGCGGCGCGCCCAATACCGCGGAACGTCATTACGACCACCTTCATTCGCTATCTGCCACTCGTGATCCTGGCGGTGCTGTGGGAGGCGGTCTCGCGGCTCGGCCTCGTCTCCACGCTGGCGCTGCCGTCGCTCAACTCCGTGATCAAGGCGTGGTTCAGCCTGCTCATGAGCGGCGATCTCGTCACCAACGGCCTCGATTCGCTCTGGCGGCTCGGCGCCGGGCTCACCATGGCGATCGTCATCGGCGGCGCCATCGGCATCCTGATGGCGTTCTACAAGCCGTTCGACATCCTGATGAACCCGATCGTGCAGGTGTTCTACCCGATGCCGAAATCGGCGCTCATCCCGGTGACGGTGCTGTGGCTCGGCTTCGGCCACTGGTCGAAGATCGTGCTCATCTTCATCGGCTGCATGCTGCCGGTCACGCTGTCGGCCTATAACGGCGCGCGCGGCACCGAGCAGTTCCTGGTGTGGTCGGCGCGCAGCATGGGTGCGAGCCGACGGCGTACGTCTGCTCGAGGTCGTGCTGCCGAGCGCGCTGCCGGAGATGATGAGCGGCATCCGCACTGCGCTTGGCGGTGTCGTTCATCCTGATGGTGGCCTCCGAGCTCATCGTCGCGCGCTCGGGCCTGGGCTACATGATCGGCTGGCTCGGCGACGGCGGCGTCTATGACGCGATGTTCGCGGTGGTGCTGACGGTTTCGGTCATGGGCTTTGCCGCGGACCGTGGCTACCTCATGCTGATGAAGCGGGTGCTGTCATGGCGCGAATGACCGGAACGGGCGGCGGCACCGCCGCGCTTCAGCTCATCGGCGAGCCGAGCCGGCTCGATGCCTGGATCGACGCGGGACGGCGCTTCGGCATGGCCGCCTTTCCCGATCCTGCTGCTCATTGCCATCTGGTACGAGGCGACGGCGCTGGCATTGACGACGCCGTTCCTGCTGCCCTCGCCGCAATCGGTGGCGGCGCGGATATGGACCGACACCACCTCGGGCGATCTCGTCGTCAATGTCGGGCTCACGCTCTATCGCGCCTTCTTCGGCTTCATCATCGCTTCCGTCGTCGGCGTCACGCTCGGCATCCTCATCGCGCGCAACAACTTCGTGCACTGGTTCTTCGATCCCATCATCTCGGTCGGATTCCCGATGCCGAAGATCGCCTTCCTGCCGATCTTCATGCTGTGGTTCGGTCTCTACGACACCTCCAAGATCGCGCTGGTCATTTTCGACGCGATGTTTCCCGTGATCACCGCGACGGTGGCCGCGACGATGGCCGTCGACCACGAGATGCTGTGGTCGGCACGGATGCTGGGGGCCGGCGAACGCCAGCTCCTGTGGGAGATCATCGTGCCGGCGGCCTTGCCCCAGATCATGACGGGCCTGCAGATCGCGCTGCCGATCGCGCTCATCGTCACCATCGTTGCCGAGATGATCATGGGCGGGCCGGGCTTGGGCGGCGCCATGATCTCGGCCTCGCGTTTCGCCGATTCGCCGGGGGTCTTCGCCGGCATCATCGAGATTGCCATCGCCGGCTTCTGCGTCGTCAAGGGCATGGCCATGGCGCGTCGGCGCATCCTGGTCTGGCACCAGGAGTCCGAGGACCCGACGACGGCGTAGTAATACACGCTTTGGCGATGTGTTATGCCGTGAGCGTGGATTGACATTCAACCTTCGGTTAGGGTCGGTCACCCGCCACGCCGCTCCCTTGCAAGCGCAGTCGCTAACATCGCTTTGCCACAGATTGGCCACAGATTGACGGTCCCTCGCGATCACCCGAGCCGGCACGCCGGCCGCAGCACTCTGGTTGAGGCCGCCAGCGGATTACGGACTTGTCTAGAAATCCGAACGCCCCCACATCGACTGAAAAGCAACTATAGGAGTGCTTTTCGATGGGTGCTTGCAGTTGTCGCGGTCAGGTCGCGTCCCTCCTAAGCGGGCCATC
This sequence comes from uncultured Alphaproteobacteria bacterium, assembly GCA_963832575.1. Taxonomy (GTDB): domain Bacteria; phylum Pseudomonadota; class Alphaproteobacteria; order ATCC43930; family CGMCC-115725; genus DATJLY01. The sequence continues at coordinate 305,093 of CAWHUT010000001.1, read as the reverse complement.
TCGTCCTCTGTGTCGCATTAAGCGGTATCACGGGCGAGCCGCAGCAGCTTGGTGGGTCCGCCCATACCCTACATCACCGTGGACACCTTAGTGGGGCGTAGCCGAATCTCCGCCGGAGACGGCGACGATGTTTCCAAAAGAGCCAGCGACGCAAGGGAGCGTAAGCGGCGCTGGGACGGTTCCATTTGTATCGAGCGACTGGCCGCTACCGCAACGGGTACGCCGCGAAAATGGACCTTTACGACAGCTCGATGGGCTCAAGGCTCTTCACCGGACTATCTAGCTAGGCAGCTCGAATGGGTTAAGCGGGACCACAGGAACAGCGCTGGCCACGACAGGAGGGGCGGCCCGGGCCGCCATCGTGGCCAATGATTGAGCCTGGATGAAAAGACTTTGAAGAATTGGAATCGGCCACCGTGATTCAGCGGTGATGGTGCGCGATTTAAAACCCGAACCGGTATTCCAGCGCGATCAATGCAGGTGGAGCAGCGCTAGCCTCACCCTCTTCGCGCGGGCCTCCTTCCAGGCCAGCCCATCCTCTTGCGCCAACCTTCGCCGCGGGGCATAGCAACGCGCCGTCCGACGTGACGGCGCGCGAGGGGAGCCTGGGATGGCGAAATCGTTGAACATGCAGCTGGTGTCGCAGAACGATCTTGGCGGGCTTCGGCGGCATCGGCGAGGGCATGAGCCTGCAGCTCGCGAAGGACGGGCGCCGCATCCTGTGGCTCGCGCACGAATCCGCCCCCAAGAACTTCACCGGCGTCGATGTCAGCGATCCCCGCAATCCCAAGCTCGTGGTGCAGACCGAGCTGGCGCACCGGCAGATGCGCTCGAACTCGCTCGAAGTATGCGGCGACATCATGGCGGTCGCCTATCAGACGGCGAAGCAGGGCGCCAAAGCCCGCCGGCGTCGAGCTGTTCGACATCTCCAAGCCCGAGTCGCCGCGCTCGATCTCGCTCTTCGACTGCTCGGGCCGCATTCGCGCGGCGTGCATCAGGTCTGGTTCATCGATGGCGAGACCGTCCATTTCTCCGGCGGCGCCGCCGATTTCACGCCGCGCAATCGCCAAGGACGACCAGTTCTATCGCGCCATCGACGTGCGCAATCCTGCGAAGCCGGCGAGATCTGCCGCTGGTGGATGCCGGGCATCCGCGAGGGCGACGACGCGCCGCCGCCGCCGCGCCACCCGAAATTCGACGGCGGCTTCCGCACCCACAACACCAACGTCTATCCCGAGCGGCCCGACCGCGCCTATCTCGGCTATATCGATGGCGGCATCTTCATCGTCGACATCTCCGACAAGGCGCGGCCCAAGGCGGTCGGGCACTGGAACCCGCATCCGCCCTTCCCCGGCTTCACGCACACCGCGATGCCGCTGTTCGAGCGCGACCTGCTCGTGGTGAGCGACGAGGCGATGCGCGACAAGGCCGCCGACTGGCCGAAGCTCGTCTGGATCCTCGACATGCGGCGCGAGGACAATCTCGTGCCGGTCTCGACCCTGCCGCTGCCGATCGAGGAGTTCCGCAACGCCGGCGGCCGCTTCGGCGCGCACAATCATGCACGAAAACCGGCCGGGTCCGCCTTCCGCTCGTCGCAACCTCGGTTTCGGCACCTATTTCAACGGCGGCATCCGCGTGCACGACATCGCCGACCCGCTGCAGCCAAAGGAAGTCGCCTATTTCGTGCCCGACCCGCCCAAGCGCTCGCCCATCGGCGCGGTGCAGATCAACGACTGCTATGTCGACGAGAACGAGCTGGTCTATCGCCGTCGACCGCTTCACCGGCGGCCTCTACGTCATCGAGATGACGCTGTAGCAGCGCTCACTCGAGCGGCGTCGGATCGGCGATGACGGGGTTGCTGAGGACACCCAGGCCGGTGATCTCCACCTCGCACAGATCGCCCGGCCGCATCCGCGTGCGCCCAGGAATGCGCTTGGAATCATTGGGGCCGGGCTGATAGCCGGGCGGCGGCTTGAGCGCGCCCGGCGTTCCCATCACGATCACGTCGCCGGCGCGCAGGAGATAGCCCGTCGAGAGATAGTGGATCACCTGCTCGACCGAGAACAGCATGTCCTCGAGCGAAGAGTGCTGCTTTTCGACGCCATTGAGGCGGGTGATGACGCTGTGGCGCGGCGGCGCACCGAACTCGTCGGCCGTCATCAGCCACGGCCCGAAGCTGCCGGAGCGCTCGAAATTCTTGCCCAGCCCGAATTGCCGGTTGTGACCCTGAAACTCGCGCACCGAGCCTTCGTTGTAGCAGGCATAGCCCGCGACATGGCTGAGCGCGTCGGCCACCGGGATGTGGCGCCCGGGCGTGCCGATGACGACGGCAAGCTCGCCCTCGTAATCGAAGGTCTCGGCGATCGCGCGGATCGCGGGCACCACAGTGGCTGCAGATGCCCGACCTGGCTGCACGGCATGCGCATGAAGATCTGCGGATAGTCGGTCGAGGTGGTGAGCCCGGTCTCCTCGATATGCGCCTTGAAATTGAGCGCCAGCGCCCAGATCGCGTGCGGATCGGGAATGCACCGGATCGAGCGTCACCTGGTCGAGGCGGATAATCGGGCTCGCGCCCGGACGCCGCTTCCTCGGCCGCCGGAGCGCAGCGGGCCCGCCTCGAGATCGCCTTGAGGCTCGCCGGCAGACTCGGGCGCCGCGCGATTGAGCGAGACGAAGCGCCAGTCGTCGACCATGACGCCGACGCCGGCATGATCGCGCGTGTGATAGGAGACGAGCCGCATCTGCCGTCCTCCCTTCAGTTCATCGCCCGCACGGCGCGCAGCGACGGCCGGTCAGTCGGATTGCGCCGGCCGCGGCAGGCCCTCCATGAGATGCCATTCGGAGAAGTGGTTGACGCGGAAATTCGACGGCTTCCACGCCTCGGTGACGAAATCGGGATTGGAGAAATACTCGATCGTGCCGCCGAGCGGGTTCTTGAAATACCAGAAATAGGCCGACGAGATCGGATGCCGTCCGGGCCCGACCGCGGTCTCACATCCCGCCCCGTGAAATGCATGCCGCCGCCGAACACCTCGTGGATGTCGTGCACCTCGAAGGCGACATGATGAATATCCGCCGTGCCGCCCGGCCGCTTCAGCAGAAACAGATTGTGATGATCGGCGCGCGCGGCATAGCGCAGGAACACCGCGGCGCCGCCGACATAGCGGTCCGAGAGCCAGAACCCCAGCCGCTTCACATAGAAATTCTCGCCCGCGCGCACGTCGGGCACGGCGAAGACGATGTGGCCCATGCGGAAGGGACGCGCGCGCTCGTACATCGGGCTCGGCTTGTCGACGCGGCCGCGCGCGCCGGGCACGTTGAGCGGCAGCGTGCCGCTCTGGGCTCCGCGCCGTGGCGCCACACGCGGAAGCCGATATTGACGCCGCTGTCATCGACGCTGTGGAGCGTGCCGTCGGCATCCACCGTGGCGCTGCGGTCGCGCGACAGCTCGCGCTCCAACGCATCGAGGTGCCGGGCGTGGGAGACGCCCCACATCACCTCCCGGAATTCCGAGCCGCCGGAAAGCTTGGGCGGCAGGCCCTTGGCGGCGGACGGCCGGACGACGACGCGGCTGCCGATCTCGGTCGCGAAGGCGACGCCGCTCTTGCCGTCCTGGAGCTTCTTCAAGCCCCAATCGGCGAAGAGCTTGCGCGGCACGGAAAGATCGGGCGCGCCGAAGACCACGCTCTCGATGCCAACGAAACGCGCATCAGTCTTCGCCATGGGATCCTCCTGGGGTTCTCGGCGACTACAGCATCGCCGCAGGCGGGGGTCAAGCCGGGCCGCCCCCGATCCTGGCACGCGTCGCGGTCGACGCGACGACGGCCACCAATTATGGTGACGCGACGACGCCGCTGCATTGGAGCATGACATGGTGGGAGCCGCGAGCGCGCTGCGCCCGACGGAGGCCGAGATTCATCGCGCGCGCCCGCGCGATGGTGCCGATGCTGCGCGAGCGCGCCGCTGAGACCGAGGCGCTGCGCCGCGTGCCGGACGCGACCGATCGCGCCTTTCGCGATGCCGGGTTCTACAAGATCATGCAGCCGCGCCGCTATGGCGGCTACGAGCTCGACTTCGGGATCCAGACCGAGCTTGGGCTCGAATTGGGCCGCGGTTGCGGCTCGAGCGCGTGGGTAGCGGCGGTCATTGCCTGCCACGGCTGGCTCGCCGGCATGTTCCCGCCGGCGGGGCAGGACGAGGTCTGGGGCGACGATCCGGATGCGGCGATCGCCAGTTCGTTCTTCCCGGTGGGGCTCCGCATCGAGCGCGTCGCCGGGGGCTTGCGCCTTTCGGGCCGCTGGCGCTTCTCCAGCGGCGTCGATCACTGCGCCTGGGCGATCATCCTGGTGCCGTTGCCGCCGCCGGGGGCGGCCGGCGGCGCCGCCTTCGCGCTGGTGCCCCTGGCGCAATGCCGCATCGATGATGTCTGGCACGCGGTCGGCCTCGCCGGCACCGGGAGCAACGACATCGTCGTCGAGAGCCTCTTCATCCCCGACCATCGCCTCCTCGATGTCGAGGCGGTGAAGGGCGGACCGACGCCCGGCAGTGCCGTCAACGACCATTACCTCTACCGCCTGCCCGCGCTCGCGCCCTTCACCTACAACCTCATTGGCGCGGCGCTCGGCATCGCCCACTTCATCGCCGAGTTCATCGTCGAGGGCCTGCAGGACCAGCGCACCCGGCGCGGCTCACCGGTGCGCGAGCATCAGAGCATCCAGCTCCGCGTCGCCGAGTCCACCGCCGAGATCGAGGCGGCGTCCGCGCTCGTCTTCCGCACCCGCGACGACATCGTGCGCCGCGCCAAGGCAGGTGACGAGTTCCCGCTGGTGGAGCGCATGCGCTGGCGCCGCGACGCGGGCTACGCCTCGCTTTCCTGCGTGCGCGCGGTGGAGAGGCTCTTTCCCGATTCTCGGCGCGCAGGGGCTGATGAGCGACCATCCGGTGCAGCGCGGCTGGCGCGACCTGCGCGCCGTCTCGCATCATTTCGGCTTGAGCTGGGACATCCAGGGCACACTCTACGGCACCGTCCTCTTCGGCCTGCCATGCCCCGATCCGCGACTATGACATGATAATCACAGGGAGGATGACGATGCGGCTTCAACAGCGAAGCGGCGGTTGGCGCGCGGCAATTCTGGCGGCGCTGGCCGTCGTGGTTCTGGGCGGGCCGGCACAGGCGGCCGAACCCTACGTGATCCACGTGATCGCGACGCTCACCGGCCCCAGCGCCTTCGTCGGCAAATACATGAAGCTCAACTTCGATGCGTTCGAGGAATGGGTGAACCAGAACGGCGGCATCGACGGCAGGCCGCTGCAGTTCGTCTATGGCGACGATGAAAGCCAGCCGCAGGTCGCCGTGCAACTGGCGACCGAGATCATCGCCACGCACCCGGCCGCGCTGATGGTGACGGGGCCGGTCGCCAATTGCGCCGCGGTGGCGCCACTCCTGGCCAACGGTCCGGTGATGTGGTGCAACTCGCCGGCGCTCCATCCCAAACCCGGCAGCTACGCCTTTGCCTCGGGGCCCGATACCTTCGACGGGATCAACGCGGTGCTGCGCTATTTCCGCGTCAAGGGCTGGGCCAAGATCGGGGTGCTCAACCCGACCGACGTTACCGGGCAGGATGCCGATCGCGCGCTCGCCGCCGATCTGAAGCTGCCCGAGAACGCGCCGATAAAGGTGGTGACGTTCGAGCATTTCACGCCGTCCGACCTCACCGTCTCGGCGCAGATCGAGCGCATCAAGGCCGCCGGCGCGCAGGCGCTCATCGCCTGGACCACCGGCGCCCCCGTCGCCACCGTGTTCAAGGGCATGATCCAGGCCGGCTTCGACGTTCCCGTGGCGCCCACCGCCGGCAACCAGGTGTTCGCGCAGCTCGCGCAATACCAAGCCTTCCTGCCGAAGCAGGTGATCCTGGCATCGGCGCTCTTTCCCCCGCATGACGGGCTGGTCACGCTCGATCCCCGCACCGAGAAGGCGCAGCACGACATGTACGCGATCCTGGCCAAGCACCAAATGAAGGCCGACAACAATACCGCCGACCTCTGGGATGCCGCGCTCATCACCGCCACCGGCTTGCGCAAACTGGGGCCGGACGCGACGGCGGACCAGCTTCGGACCTGGATCCTCGGCCTCAGCGATTTTGCCGGGGTCAACGGGACCTACGACTTCACCAAATACCCCGAGCGCGGCCTCTCGCACGACAGCACGGTGCTGGTGACCTATGTCCTCACCGGCCCCGACGGCCCGCACTGGCAATGGATCAGCCAGATCGGCGGCGAGCCCCTCAGCAAGTAGGGCGCCCGCGCCGCCGCTGAAAATCGCCTTTGCCGCGATCAGATTCATGTTATGTTCTGGAGATGCAGGATCATTTAATGCGTCCGGTATGAGCAAGAACGTCATAGCCCGACCCAAGGCGACAGCGACACTGCTACAGGATAGTCCGACTGTTCGGCTGAACCCCAACATCGCACGGCTGCTCGCCGGGGGGTTCGCAGACGATCGTCGACTGACATTCGCCCGCAGCTTCACATTGGCGATTGTTCGCGCCTGGAGTCGTATAAGAAATCACGGACCGCGACTCAGAGCGATTCCCGAATCAATTGAATTCTTGCCCTTGTCAGCGCCGGCAACTGCGGCAGCGGAACAGTTCGCCGCCGCGATGGCCGAGGTAGATGTGCCTACCGGTTGCTATTGCATCGGCGCCGCTTACACGGCGGCGCTGCCCGAGGCGCATCGCTCTGAAGGCGGGATTTACTACACTCCCGCGCCACTTGCCGAGCGTATCGTTGCAATGGCCGAGAATGCGGGGGTGGACTGGCGCTCGTCCCGCGTTCTTGACCCGGCATGTGGCGGAGGCGCGTTTCTGCTGCCGGTTGCTGCGCGGATGATAGCGGCGATGCCCGGCGCAAATCCTGCCTTCATCTTGCAACAGCTCGGCACGCGGCTGCGTGGATATGACAGCGATCCCTTCGGCGCGTGGCTAGCCCAAGCGATGTTTGAAATGTCGCTGCACGAATTGACGGTCGCCACGGGAAGGCCAGCGCCGATCGTGGTGGAAACGCGTGATAGCCTCGAGCTGAGAACTGAGGACGCGGACGCCTATGATCTAGTCATCGGAAATCCGCCTTATGGACGCGTCACGCTTGCTCCCGAACGGCGTCGTGTTTTCGCGCGGAGCACCTACGGGCACGCAAATTATTACGGACTTTTTACCGATGCCGCCTTGCGATGGGCGAGGCAAGGCGGGGTCATCGCATTCGTCACGCCGACCTCCATGCTTTCGGGACTTTATTATAAGCTGCTACGCGTTCTCCTTGCCTCCGAAGCACCGCCCGTAGAAGTAAACGTCGTGAACCAGCGCGACGGCGTCTTCGTGGACGTGCTTCAGGAAACCATGCTGGCAACCTACAGACGGAACGGCTTCCCGCGCGGAGGCAGCGTCGGATTCATTTCCATCGGGCCACAAGGAGAGACAAGCTACGAGCGAGCGGGAACCATTGTACTGCCCAGCCGGCGCGGGGCGCCTTGGCTTCTGCCGCGTAGAGCCGCGGAGGCGGCGCTCACGCGGCGGCTGCGATCGATGCCGCACCGTCTCGCCGATTACGGTTACGGCGTATCGACGGGGCCACTCGTATGGAACCGTCACAAGGAGCAGTTCCGAACAAAATTATCGCCGAAGGCAGGGCTTTTGCCGGTCATTTGGGCCGAGTCGGTAACTAGCGCCGGCGCGTTCGCGTGGCGGAGTGAAAAGCGTAATCACGCGCCGTGGTTCGCGGTCAGACGACCGAAAGACAACTGGCTTGTCGTAGATCGCCCGTGCATCCTGCTGCAAAGGACCACGGCGAAGGAGCAAGCCCGGCGCTTGATCGCAGCGGAATTGCCCGAAAGCTTCATTCGCAAACACAACGGGGTCGTGGTCGAGAACCACCTCAACATGGTGCGGGCGGTTGCGCCGAGGCCCCGCGTCAGCGCCAAGGTCATTGCCGCCCTCCTCAACAGCGCCTTGGTCGATGCGGCATTTCGCTGCATCAACGGATCGGTTGCAGTCTCCGCATTCGAGCTCGAAGAGCTGCCGCTTCCGTCGCCAACGGTCCTTGCGATCGTCGAACGGCTTCTCGCGTCAGGAGCTTCGGTCAGGAAAATAGAAGCGGTAATTGCCGCCGCATACGTGAGGGGCGATGCTGCCGCCGCTCCTTGAAATCGACGACATTCGCCAGCGCCTGCTGCTCATCTTTCCGGAGGGGAGTCCTCAACGAGCCTATTGCACACGTGAAATGGCGGCGAGGACCATCTTCGTGATGCTTTACATTGGCGCTGTCGAAGGGAGCGGCATTTGGATGGCGCCCAAAGGCGTCTATCGAATGGGCGAAACGCAATCCAGGCGCCGCACTGACAGCGATCGTCGCGCGTACGCCGAAGCGGTGCAGCGGCCAGGGTTTTCCGTCGGCGCAGACCGGTGGTTTCACGATAATACGCGCGAACCGATTCGCGACGAAACTCTGCGCGACGGACTTGTGCAAATCGGCGCTGTCGTCGTTCGCCCGGGGCTGCCGACAACCTCGTCCAAAGGACGCTACGCGTTGCAAAGCGGCCTGGCATCGTTGTTCGATCCGGACCTCCGCGACGAAACGCTGTCGGCGGCGATCGGGGCTTGGCAAGAGCGCAACCTTTCCGCGGGCGCGCTCGCGCGCGTCCACTTGCAACAGCGCTCTGCGACAGCGGCGCAATCGAAAGTTCTTGTCACTCTGCCGAACGGCGAGACCCGTCAGATGGAGATGGGGCCTTCGTCCGTCATCGTCAAAGCCGTTATCGAGATGTTCGCCGCACGGTTTCTCGGCGATCCTGCTGCGCTTTGGATTTCGGAAAGCGGCAACAAGGTCGTTCAGCGGGACGATGCTTTGGCGCAAGCGCTCGGTCTACGGATTGAAAGCGACAAGCTTCTCCCGGACATGATTCTGGTGGACTTGGCGCCTACGGAACCATTGGTGGTCTTTGTCGAGGCCGTTGCGACGGATGGCCCGATCACTGAGCGCCGCCGGGCAGCGTTCCGCGACCTGATAATGAAAGCGGGATTTCGATCTGAACAGGTCGCTTACGTAACCGCCTTCCAGGATCGCAACCACTCCGCCTTCAGGAAGGCGATTGTCAACCTTGCCTGGGGGTCGTTCGTGTGGTGCCTGAGCGAGCCGGAGCATCTCATTGTGCTTGACGGCGCAGAACCCGGCTGTGTGCGGTCGCTCAGCAGTTTCTTTGCATCCGGGGAGGCGGCGCTCAGATAGGGCCCGCCGCCGCCGTTCACCGCAGCGCCGCGCAGGCGCGGGCGATGCGGTTGCAGGCTTCGCGCAGCGATTCCGTCGCGGTCGCGTAGGAGATGCGGAAATGCGGCGCGAGGCCGAAGGCGGTGCCGGGCACCACGGCGATGCCCTCCGCTTCGAGGAGATAGGTGCAGAAATCGGTGTCGGTCTCGATCACCTTGCCCGCCGGCGTGCGGCGGCCGAGCGTGCCGGCACAGGAGGGATAGACGTAGAACGCTCCCTGGGGCGTCGGGCAATGCAGCCCCTTGCAACGATTGAGGCCCGCCACCACGAGGTCGCGCCGCTCCTTGAAGACGGCGTTGTTGCGCGGGATGAAATCCTGCGGGCCGGAGAGCGCCGCGACCGCGGCCGCCTGGCTGATCGAGCTCGGGTTGGTGGTCGATTGCGATTGCAGCGCCGCCATCGCCTTGATGAGCTCGGGCGCGCCGCCGCCATAGCCGATGCGCCAGCCGGTCATGCAATAGGCCTTCGACACGCCGTTCAAGGTCAGCGTGCGGTCGTAGAGCTTGGGCTCGACCTGGGCGATGCTGGTGAACGTGAAATCGTCGTAGACGAGATGCTCGTACATGTCGTCGGCGAGGATCCACACGTCGGGATGGCGCAGCAGCACCGCCGCAACCGCCTTGAGCTCATCGGCCGTATAGGCAGCGCCCGTGGGGTTGGACGGCGAGTTGAGGATGAGCCACTTGGTCTTGCGCGTGATCGCCGCCTCGAGATCCTCGGGGCGCAGCTTGAAGCCGTTGTTCTCGGGGCAGGTCACCGGCACCGGCGTGCCTTCGCACAACAGGACGATGTCCGGATAGGACACCCAATAGGGCGCGGGAACGACGACCTCGTCGCCCGGATTCACCGTCGCCATCAACGCGTTGTAGAGCACCTGCTTGCCCCCGGCGCCGACGCTGATCTGCTGGGGCGTGTAGTCGAGGCCGTTCTCGCGCTTGAACTTGGCGCAGATCGCCTGTTTCAGCGCGGGCGTGCCGTCGACCTGGGTGTATTTGGTGTCGCCGCGGTCGATCGCCTGCTTGGCCGCATCCTTGATGTTCTGGGGCGTGTCGAAGTCGGGCTCGCCCTGGGCGAGGCCGATGACATCGGCGCCCTCGGCCTTCATCTTCATCGCCATGTTGGCGATGAAGATGGTCGGCGAGGGCTTAATGCGCTGCAAGCGGTCGGCGATGAGGGACATGGCGGTCGCTGGGTCGGAGAAAAACGGCCGCTACCCTAGTGCGGCCGTCGCTGCGGCGCAACATACGGTTTCGGCCGCCGTCGCGCCGCCCCGCCAGCGCCGCCGTCAGCTCGGCTCTTGTGTATGCGCGTCCAGGAACCACAAGGACTTGTCGAGTGCGCGCGAGAAGGCCGTCAACAGGTCGGCCGTGTCGGCGTCGCCCGCCTCGGCCGTCTCGTCGATGCCGGCGCGGACGTTCTTGGCCACCCTGGCGTAGCGCTCGATGAGCGCGGCCAGATGCGCGCTCGACTTGTAGATGTCGGTCGGATAGGGCGCCAGCGTCGTCGCCTTGCCGACAACCTGGATCGTGCCCAGCGCCGTGCCGCCGAGCTGCACCACCCGTTCCGCCATGGTGTCGACATGGCCGTCTATCTCGGTGCGGAAGGTGTCGATCATCTCGTGCAGCGCGATGAACTGCGGCCCCTTGATGTTCCAATGCGCCTGCTTGGTCAGGAGCGCGAGATCGATGGCGTCGGCCAGCCGAGCGTTGAGGACGGCGATCGACGCCGCTTTGGCATTCGCGCTGACATCGTTGTGGGTCTTGTGATTGGGCATGGTTGCTCTCTCTCCCGTTGCGATTGGCTCTACTGCGCGCCCGCTTCGAGCGCGATGGCGATGCCGTTCAGCACCGCGGCGATGCGCACCACATCCTGCACCGCCTCCGGTTTCAGCCCCTGTTCCATCACCTGCTTTTCGTGTGCTTCGATGCAGACGCCGCAGCCGTTGATCGCCGAGACGGCGAGCGACCACAGCTCGAAATCGACGCGGTCGACGCCGGGATTGGCGATCGCCTGCATGCGCAACCGCGCCGGCAGGTGGCGATAGGTGTCCTTACCCACGAGATGGGTGAAGCGGTAATAGATGTTGTTCATCCCCATGAGCGAGGCCGCGGTCTTGGCGGCGGCCAGTGCGGCCGCGTCGAGATGCGATTGTGCCGCTGCGATCACCGCCTGGCGCAGCACCGGGTTGCGCGCGGCGATGGCGGACGCCACCGCCGTGCCCCAGACCTGCCGCTCGGTCAGGTTCGCCGATGCCATGACGGTGCCGAGATTGATGCGCAAGTCCTTGGCGTAATCGGGGATCGCCGCCGCGATGGACGCAAGCGCGTCCGCCGTTCCGTTTGTCGTCATCGCCGCCTCCTCACGCGGCCTTGAGGGTAGCCGCGCCCTGCTGCCAGTTGCACGGGCAGAGCTCATCGGTCTGTAACGCGTCGAGCAGGCGCAATGTCTCTTGCGGATTGCGCCCGACATCGAGATCGTTGACCGAGACATGGCGGATCACGCCCTGCGGATCGACGATGAAGGTAGCGCGCAGCGCCACGCCCTCGCGCCGGTCGAGGATGCCCAAGGCCGAGGTGAGCTCGCGCTTTACGTCGCTGAGCCAGGGGAAGCGCACCGCGCCCAGGTCCTCTCGCGAACGGCGCCAGGCGGCATGGACGTGGTCGCTGTCGATGGAAAGGCCCAAGAGCTGCGCGTCACGGTCGGCAAACTGCGGCGCCAGCGCATCGAAGCCGACAATCTCGGTCGGGCAGACGAAAGTGAAGTCCTTGGGCCAGGCGAAGACCACGAGCCATTTGCCGGCAAAACTGTCATTGCCGATGGTCGCAAACGGGGTCTTGGGATCGCCGCTGTTGACGGCGGAAAGGGAGAAGCGGGGAAACGTGTCGCCGACGGTCAACATGACGTGCCTTTCTTTAGAATAATTCTACCTCGCAAGAGATGGGGCCGGCCGGCGGCGTTTCAAGGGGCGATGGCGGCGCGTCCTTCGTCTGGCATCACTGTCGCGGCCGACCTATCTTAGCGCCATGCCGCTCCTCACCGCCGCTCGGCCGCTCGACGACGTTGCCAAGCGCTTCACCATCCATTCCGACTTCCGCCCGGCCGGCGACCAGCCGCAGGCGATCGCTGATCTCGTCGCCGGCCTGCGCCAGGGCGAGCGCGACCAGGTGCTGCTGGGCGTCACCGGGTCGGGCAAGACCTTCACCATGGCGCATGCCATCCAGGCGACGCAGCGCCCGGCCCTCATCCTCGCCCCCAACAAGACGCTGGCCGCCCAGCTCTATGGCGAGATGAAGAGCTTCTTCCCGGAGAACGCGGTCGATTATTTCGTCTCCTATTACGACTATTACCAGCCCGAGGCCTACGTCCCGCGCACCGACACCTATATCGAGAAGGAATCCTCGATCAACGAGCAGATCGACCGCATGCGCCATGCCGCGACGCGCGCCATCCTGGAGCGCCGCGACACCATCATCGTCGCCTCGGTCTCGTGCATCTACGGCATCGGCTCGGTCGAGACCTATTCGGAGATGACGGTCGATCTCGCCGTGGGCCAGCGCGTCGATCGCGCGCGCATCCTGGCGCAGCTCGTCGAGCTGCAATACCGCCGCAACGACACCAATTTCGCGCGCGGCGCCTTCCGCGTGCGCGGCGACACGTCGAGCTGTTCCCGGCGCATTACGAGGACCGCGCCTGGCGCATCTCGCTGTTCGGCGAGGAGATCGAGGCGATCCACGAATTCGATCCCCTGACCGGCGAGAAGACGCACCGCGCTCGAGGCGATCAAGGTCTATCCCAACAGCCACTACGTCACGCCCAAGCCGACGCTCAACCAGGCGATCGAGGAGATCAAGCGCGACCTCGTCAGTCCGCCTCAAGGAGTTCGAGGCGCAGGGCAAGCTTCTCGAACTGCAGCGCCTCGAGCAGCGCACCCGCTTCGACATCGAGATGATCGCCGCGACCGGAAGCTGCGCCGGCATCGAGAACTATTCGCGCTACCTCACCGGCCGCCGGCCGGGCGAGCCGCCGCCGACGCTGTTTGAATACCTGCCCGAGGATGCGCTGGTCTTCGTCGACGAGAGCCACGTCACCATCCCGCAACTGGGCGGCATGTTCCGCGGCGACTTCGCACGCAAGTCGACGCTCTCGGAGTTCGGCTTCCGGCTACCGTCCTGCGTCGACAACCGGCCCTTGAAGTTCGAGGAATGGGACGCGATGCGCGGCCAGACCGTGTGCGTCTCGGCGACGCCCGGCCCGTGGGAGCTGGAGCGCACCGGCGGCGTCTTCGTCGAGCAGGTGGTGCGCCCGACCGGCCTCGTCGATCCGGTGCCGATCGTGCGCCCGGTCGAGAACCAGGTCGACGACCTCATGGCCGAATGCCGCGACTGCGCCAAGGCGGGACAGCGCGTGCTGGTGACGACGCTGACCAAGAAGATGGCCGAGGCGCTGACCGAATATTTCCACGAGAACGGCCTGCGCGTGCGCTACCTCCATTCCGACGTCGACACGCTCGAGCGCATCGAGATCATCCGCGACCTGCGCCTGGGCGTGTTCGACGTGCTCGTCGGCATCAACCTGCTGCGCGAGGGCCTCGACATCCCCGAATGCGCGCTGGTCGCCATCCTCGATGCCGACAAGGAGGGCTATCTGCGCTCGCGCACCGCGCTCATCCAGACCATCGGCCGCGCCGCGCGCAATGTCGAGGGCCGCGCCATCCTCTATGCCGACCACATCACCGACAGCATGCGCGCCGCGCTCGACGAGACCGACCGCCGGCGCGAGAAGCAGCAGGCCTACAACGCCGCCCACGGCATCACGCCCGAGAGCATCAAGCGCGGCATCGCCGACATTCTCGACAGCGTCTACGAGCAGGACCACGTCACGGTCGAGACCGGCGCCGATGCCGCGCTCCACTACCAGGGCTCGAACCTGCAGGCGGTGCTCGCCGATCTCGAGAAGCGCATGCGCGCCGCCGCCGCCGATCTCGAATTCGAGGAGGCGGCGCGCCTGCGCGACGAGAATCCGGCGGCTCGAGCAATATGATCTCGGCCTCGACGCGCCCGCCGGCGCGCGCGCGGCCGGCCGGCCGCTCCAAGGCCGGCCGCGCCGGCACCTCGGCCAAGGCAGCTCGCCAAGGCCAAGGCCCGCGGCCGCCGGCAGGGGCCTTGGCCGCGATGGCCGACGCGCCGCGCCCCATGCCGCGCACGGCGCTCGTCACCGGCGGGGCGCAGCGCATCGGCCGCGCCATCGCCCTGGCGCTCGCCGCCGACGGCTGGGCGGTCGCGGTGCATTATCACCGCTCGCGCGAGGCGGCCGAGGCGCTGGTCGCCGAGATCGCGCGCGGCGGCGGCCAGGCCGTGGCGCTCGGCGGCCGATCTCGCGCAGCGAGGCCGAGACGGCGGCGCTGGTGCCGGCCGCGGTCGGCGGCGCTCGGTCCGCTCGGCTGTCTCGTCAACAACGCCTCGGTGTTCGAGCGCGACGAGGCGCTCGAGGTGACGCGCGCGAGCTGGGACCGCCACATCGAGACCAATCTGCGCGCGCCCTTCGTGCTGATGCAGGAATTCGCGCGCGCAGCTTCCCGCCGACAGCGGCGGCGCCATCGTCAACATCCTCGACGAGCGGGTGTGGAACCTCACGCCGCATTTCGTCTCCTACACGCTGAGCAAGGCGGGGCTGTGGACGCTGACCCAGACCATGGCGCTGGCGCTGGCGCCGCGCATCCGCGTCAACGGCATCGGCCCCGGCCCGACCTGCCGAGCCCACGCCAGAGCGCCGAGCAGTTCCGATCGCCAGTGGACGGCGATGCCGTTGCGGCGCGGCACCACGCCCGAGGAGATCGCCGCCGCGGTCCGCTTCATTCTGGCCGCCCCGGCGATGACCGGACAGATGATCGCGCTCGACGGCGGCCAGCATCTCGGCTGGGCCCCGCCCGGGGCGGCTGCTCCATCATCCGGAATAGGACGATAATGGGCTAACCACTGGAATTGCGCGGCCTTTCCTGGCGCCGCGGCCGCGCGCGGCAGTTGTTCACAGGACGCGCCGTGCGCCGCCGCACCCGCGGAAATTACCGGCATTGTTAACGGCCACGTTACCGATAGGTTACAACGTCACACAGAAACATCCATATAAATCAATGGGTTAATGATATTGCCTAATTTTTGGGCAAAACGCCGAAACCCGCGGTTTAGCCTGTGGCAGACTATCGTCGCAGAGCATGTTGCCAACAGACTTGTCCACCGGAGCCGTGGATATCCGGCCAGCCTCGTAGGCGACTTGCCTCTTCGTGCCTCTAAAGTAGGGCCGGGAGGGCCATGGCACCGTTGACGGACGCGCGTGATCGGGCCAAGTGAAAGCATGATGTCGGACCGCGAGCGACCCTGGACAGCGAAGAAGCGGACGTCGCGGCCGAGCCCGCGATCGGCGGCGCGCTGGCGCGCGGCGTCGCGGTCATCCGCGCGGCGCTGCGCACGCTGCCGCCGGTCCCCGGCGTCTATCGCATGCTCAACGCCAAGGGCGACGCGCTCTATGTCGGCAAGGCGCGCAACCTCAAGAGCCGGGTCGCCAACTACACCCATCGCCGCCAATCTGTCGAACCGGCTGCGGCGCATGGTGGCCGAGACGCACGCGCTCGAAGTGGTGGTCACCCATACCGAGGTCGAGGCGCTGCTGCTCGAATGCAACCTCATCAAGCGCCTGCTGCCGCGCTACAATGTGCTGCTGCGCGACGACAAGTCTTTCCCCTACATCCAGTCTGACCGGCGACCACGACTTTCCGCAATTGACGAAGCATCGCGGCGCGCGCGGCGAGCCGGGCGACTATTTCGGCCCGTTCGCCTCGGCCGGCGCGGTCAACCGCACCCTCATCGCGTTGCAGCGCGCCTTCCTGCTGCGCTCGTGCAGCGACAGCGTGTTCGCCAGCCGCACCCGGCCGTGCCTGCTGCTATCAGATCAAGCGCTGCAGCGCGCCCTGCGTCGGCCGGATCGACCAGGAGGGCTATGCCAAGCTCGTCGCCGAGGCGCGGTCGTTCCTGCTCGGGCCACAGCCAGGAGGTGCAGGAGCATCTCGCCCGGCGCATGCAGGAACTGTCGGAGCGACTCGAATTCGAAAGCGCGGCGCTCCTGCGCGACCGCATCCGCGCCCTGACCCAGGTGCAGGGGCGCCAGGACATCAATGTCCAGAATCTCGGCGATGCCGACGTCATCGCCGCGCACCAGGCGGGCGGCCAGACCTCGATCCAGGTGTTCTTCTTCCGCGGCGGGCAGAACTGGGGCAACCGCGCCTATTTCCCGAGCCACGACCAGCAGCTCGGCCTGGACGAGGTGCTCGCCGCCTTCATCGGCCAGTTCTACGACAACAAGCCGCCGCCGCCCGTCGGTCCTGACCAGCCACGTGCCGGCCGACCGCGGCGCTTCTGGCCGCGGCGCTGTCGGCCCGCGCCGGCCGCAAGGTCGAGCTGGTGACGCCGCAGCGCGGCGACAAGCGCAAGCTGGTCGAGCACGCGCTCGTCAATGCCCGCGAGGCGCTGGCGCGCAAGCTCGCGGAAAGCTCGACCCAGCAGAAGCTGCTGGCCGGGCGTGGCCGAGGCGTTCGGCCTCGAAGCGCCGCCGCAGCGCATCGAGGTCTACGACAACAGCCACATCCAGGGCAGCCAACCCGGTCGGCGCCATGATCGTCGCCGGCCCCGAGGGCTTCATCAAGAACGCCTACCGCAAGTTCAACATCCGCGGCGGCGCGCCGCACCCGCGCCGGACGGCGAGGACCGCGCCGACTCGCCGAGACCGCGATCGCCGCAGCGACCGGGCGCGACGGCGCTGCCCTCGCGCGGCGACGATTACGCCATGATGCGCGAGGTGCTGGGCCGGCGCTTCGCCCGCGCGCTCAAGGAAGACCCCGAGCGCGAGCGCGGCACCTGGCCCGACCTCATCCTCATCGACGGCGGCGCGGGCCAGCTTTCCTCGGCGCAGCGCGTGCTGGCCGATCTCGGCATCGACGACGTGCCGGTGGTCGCCATCGCCAAGGGCCCGGACCGCGACGCCGGGCGCGAGCGCTTCTTCCGCCCGGGCCGTCCGCCCGTCAGCCTCGAGCCGCGAGGACCCCGTGCTCTACTTCCTGCAGCGGCTGCGCGACGAGGCGCACCGCTTCGCCATCGGCACCCACCGGGCACGGCGGATGAAGGCGATCGCCACCTCGCCGCTCGACGAGATCCCCGGCATCGGCGCGCGGCGCAAGCGCGCGCTGCTGCACCATTTCGGCTCCGCCCGCGGCGTCGCCCGCGCCGGCCTCGCCGATCTCGAGCGCGTCGAGGGCATCAGCGGCACGGTCGCAAAAAAGGTTTATGACCATTTTCATGCCGAGGGCTAAACTAAAGGTCCTGGGCGTTGCCGGTAGAGCGCCCGGGATGCTGGAGATCATGACGACGCTTCCGAACCTGCTGACCCTGTCGCGGATCGTCGGCGATCCCGCTGGTGATCGCCACCTTCTACTTGCCGGCGCCGCCGGTCCCTGGCTCGGCTGCATCCTGTTCTCGCTCGCTGGCGTCACCGACTGGCTCGACGGGCGGCTGGCGCGCGCCTGGAAGCAGCAATCGGAGCTCGGCCGCTTCCTCGATCCCATCGCCGACAAGCTGCTGGTCGCCACCACGCTCTTCATGCTCGGCGGTGATGGCGCGCTTTTCTCCGGCGACCATCCTGCCGGCGCTGGTCATTCTCTGCCGCGAAATCCTGGTCTCGGGCCTGCGCGAGCATCTGGCCACGGTGCGCGTCCACATGCCGGTCTCGCGCCTGGCGAAATGGAAGACCGGCATCCAGATGTTCGCCATCGGCGTGCTGCTCGTCGGCGACGCCGGCCCGATCGGGCTGCCGGTGCGGGTCACCGGCGAGGCGCTGCTGTGGATCGCCGCCGCGCTGACCATCGTCACGGGCTATGACTATCTCCGCGCCGGGCTCAGCCATATCCAGGATGAACGCGCCGGCGATCAAGGCGACCGCAGCCGCGCCGCGCCACGTGAGACAAGTCAATGCGCATCTTCGGCCTCGCCGGCTGGAGCGGCAGCGGCAAGACCACGCTCGTCGTTCAGCTCATCCCGGCGCTCATCGCGCGCGGGATCACGGTCTCGACGGTGAAGCACGCCCACCACGAATTCGACATCGACCAGCCGGGCAAGGATAGCTGGCGCCATCGCGAGGCCGGCGCGAGCGAGGTGATGGTCGCCTCGTCCCGGCGCTGGGCGCTGATGCACGAGCATCGCGGCGCGCGCGAGCCGGGGCTTGCCGCGCTGGTCGCGCATCTGAGCCCGGTCGATCTCGTCCTCGTCGAAGGCTTCAAGCACGAGCCCCACGCCAAGCTCGAGATCCACCGCCCCGCGCTCGGCAAGCCGCTGCTCTGCCCGACGACCCCGACATCGTCGCGGTGGCGAGCGACGTTCCCATCGCCGGCCTCGCCGTGCCGCGCCTGGCGCTCGACGATGTCGCCGTCGATCGCCGACTTCATCATCGCCCATTGCCGCATCGAGATCGCTCATGGCGCAATTGAGCGATGACTGCTTCGCCTTCGGCGGCGCGCTGATGCCGGCGGAGACGGCGCTGGAGCGCATCCGCGCCGCCGAGCTGCCGCTGCCGCCGGTAGAGACCGTGCCGCTCAAGGACGCCGCCGGGCGCATTCTTGCCGAGCCCGTCACCGCGCCCGGCGACGTGCCGCCGCACGACAATGCCGCCGTCGATGGCTATGCCGTCGCCTTCGCCGATCTTGCCGCCGACGGGGCGACCGCGCTGCCGGTGGGCGGGCGCGCCGCCGCCGGCCATCCGCTCGACCGCCCGGCGCGACGGGGCGAGGCCATCCGCATCTTCACCGGCGCGCCGATGCCCGAGGGCCCGGACACCGTGCTGATGCAGGAGGATTGCCGCGAGAGCGACGGCGGCGTCAGCCTGCCGCCCGGCATCAAGCGCGGCGCCAACCGACGCAAGCGCGGCGAGGACGTGATCGCCGGCAGCGTCGCGCTGGCGGCGGGAACGCGCCTGCGCCCGCAGGAGATCGGGCTCGCCGCCTCGCTCGGCCGCGCCGACCTCTCCGTCTATCGCCGCCTGCGGGTGGCGCTGCTTTCGACCGGCGACGAAGTGCGCGAGCCCGGGGCCGCGCTGCCGCCGGGCGCGATCTACGACGCCAACCGCTATGCGCTCCAGGCGCTGTTGCAGGGGTTGGGCTGCGTCGTGAGCGATCTCGGCATCGCTGCCCGACCGTGCCGACGCCGTGCGCGGCGCGATCACGGCGGCGGCCGCGAGCGCACGATCTCGTCGTCACCTCGGGCGGCATGTCGACCGGCGAGGAAGATCACGTCAAGGCCGCGGTCGAGGCGCTGGGCAAGCTCCATTTCTGGCGCCTGGCGATCCGGCCGGGCCGGCCGGTGGCGATGGGCCAGGTCGGCGGCGTGCCGTTCATGGGGCTGCCCGGCAATCCCGTCGCGGTGATGGTGACGTTCCTGGTGCTGGCACGGCCGCTGATCTTGCGGCTGCAAGGGGCGCGCGAGATCGCGCCGCGGCTCTATCGCGTCGCCGCGGGGTTCGCCTATACAAAGAAGGCGAGCCGCGCCGAATATCTCCGCGCCCGGCTCGAACGCGGCGACGACGGCGCCTGGATCGCCCATAAATATCCGCGCGACGGCGCCGGCATCCTGTCGTCGATGGTCGCCTCCGACGGGCTTGTCGTCGCTCGGCTGCCGGCGTCACCAGCATCGCGCCTGGCGCGGCGGTCGACTTCCTGCCCTTCAGCGAAGTGCTGGGCTGAGCCGGCGCTTCCCTTGAAATCCGTCCGCGCGAGAGGCTAGCTCAAGGGCATGCGGCTCCTTTATTTCGCCTGGCTGAGGACGCGGATCGGGATGGCCGAAGAGACGGTCGAGCCGCCCGCCGGCGTGACCGACGTCGCCGGTCTCATCGACTGGCTCAAGAGCGCGCGGCGCCAACTTTGCCGGCGCGCTCGACAATCCCAAGCTGGTGCGGGTCGCGGTCAACCGCGAATATGTCGGCTGGGATCACAGCGGTCGCGGCGGGCGACGAGGTCGCGCTTTTCCCGCCGGTGACGGGCGGCTGAGATGATCCGGGTGCAGCGCGAGGATTTCGATGTCGGCGCCGAGCTCGACCGCCTCGCGCGCGGCAAGCCGGGGATCGGCGGGGTCGTCTCGTTCATCGGGCTGGTGCGCGATGTCGCGGGCGAGGAACGTGTCGCCGCCATGACGCTCGAACACTATCCCGGCATGACCGAGCGCGCGCTGGGGGAGATCGAGGCCGAGGCGCTGCGGCGCTGGCCGCTTGCGGCGACCTTGATCATCCACCGCTATGGCCGGCTCGAGCCCGGCGATCGCATCGTGCTGGTGGCGACCGCCTCCGCCCATCGCGCCGCCGCCTTCGCGAGCTGCGAGTTCCTGGTCGACTGGCTCAAGACCAAGGCGCCGTTTTGGAAGCTCGAAGAGACGCCGAACGGCCCGCGCTGGGTCGAAGGTCACGACGCCGACGAAGCCGCCGCCAGCCGCTGGGTAGCAGAGTAGGCCTGCCCGAGCCGAGCGCGCCGCTTTACACCAGGAGCGCCAGATTGCGCGATGCCGGAGCGAGCTGCCGCGCGACGTGAATGGCCGACTGGACCGCGCTTTCATGAGAGTCGACGTCGTAGGTATAGAGGCCCGCAAACCATAGGTTGCGCCGGCCTTGGAGGGCCGTCAGCGCGTGCTGGGCGCGATAATGTTCGAGATCCATGGCCGGATGGTCGTAATGGCTGAGGTCATAGAGCGGCTCCGGCAACGGTTCACCGGGAGCCAGCCAGCTCCTGAACACCGGGGCCGATGTCCGCTGCTGTTTCCAGACCGTGCTGAAGCCGCGCCCCTTCGACCACCGGACATTGAAGACGGACCAGTGTTTTTCCTCGGGCGGCATGAGGCGCCGGTCTCCGTGCACCGCGATCGCGGTACGGAAATAGCGGAACCGGCCCAACACCGCGCGTTCCTCCTCGGCGCCGTCCACGTCGTGCAGCAGCCGGTGTGCTTCCGCCGCGTTGGTGGCAAAGACGATGTGATCGAATTCCCGCGCGTCGCCGGCCGCATCCATCACCGCAAATCCGCCCGCGTGCCGGCGAATGCTTTGGATCTTCGCCCTGCAATGGACCGCGACGCGCGGCATCGCATCGCGCAAGGCCGCGATATACGCCGCGGTTCCGCCCTCGATCTCGCTGACAGCGCGCGGCCCCAGACCGTCCGGCCGAAACAGAACGAAGTACTTCAAAATGTTGTAGGCGGACATGCGCTGGAACTCTTCGAGCGGGAAACACCAGCCTCCGATCATGAGGGGATAGAGAAACTCGGCGCGAAAAGATGACGAAAATGGCAGACGCGTGACGAAATCATCGATGCTGACGGCCGTGTCGCGCCTCTCCACCAGCCGGGCGCCGCGGCGCAGCAGGAAATCGAACTGGAGCAGGTCGGCAAGAGTGCGCGGCGCAAAGGCCGGCCAGAAGAAATGGTCCGGGCGCTTGGGCGGCAGCAGATACACGGCCCCGGAGCTTTCTATATAAAGAGTGAAGGTCATGGGGTAGCGCCGCAGCGTCACGCGCAGAGCCTGCAATAGCCGGCTGAAGGCGGGGTAGCCTTCCTCCACGAAAAACTCGAACCCCAATTCCACCTGGATGATGTCGCCATGATGCGGCACCGCGACGGTGTGGGCGTGGCCGCCCAGGCGCGGTTCTTTCTCGAACAGCGTCACCTCATGGTCGTCCTGGAGCAGCCACGCGGCCGTCAGGCCGGCGGCCCCGGCGCCGATCACGGCAACTCTCACCGCACCCCCCAGCAAGCGCAGCCGGACATTTGATGATCGGATCATCGCTCAGGGGTGCGATGGTTGCCAGAGACACGTCGCTGCCGCGCCGGCGCCATTCCCGATGGCGGCGGCGATCGGCTATGCTTCACGCCGATGCAGGCACGACCGGTAGTCCGTCTTTTCGTCGATAGCAACCTCGGGCCCGGCGTCAGCGTCGCACTGGCGCCGGAGCAGGTGCATCGGCTGCGCACGGTGCTGCGGCTGGGGCCCCGCGATAGCGTCGCGCTCTTCAACGGCCGGGACGGCGAATGGCGCGCCGCGATCACGGCGATGGAGCGCGGCACGGGTACGGTCGTCACCGCTGAGCGGCTGCGCGAACAAGAAGACGACGGCGATCTCTGGCTCGTGTTCGCGCCGATCAAGCGCGCGCGGCTCGATTTCCTGATCGAGAAGGCGACCGAGCTCGGCGTGAGCGCGCTCGTTCCCGTCATCACCGCCCACACCGTGGTCGAGCGGCTCAACCCCGACCACATGCGGGCGACCGCGCGCGCCGCGGCCGAGCAGAGCGAGCGACTGACCCTGCCGGAGCTGCGCGCCGCGCTGCCGCTCGCACGGCTGGCCGCGGACTGGCCCGTGAAGCGGCATCTCATCGTGTGCGACGAGACCGGCGCGGCGCCGCCCGCCGCCGCAGTGCTTGGCGCGCTCGCCCCCGGCCCGCGCGCCGTGCTGGTCGGACCGGAGGGCGGCTTTGCAGAAACGGAGCTTGACGCCCTCCGGAAACTCCCGTTTGTTTGCCCGGTCGGGCTCGGCCCGCGCGTGCTGCGCAGCGACACGGCCGCGCTCGCCGGGCTGGCCGTGGTCCAGGCGATTGGAGGCGACTGGGCTACGGTGCGCCGGCGGCGGTCCCGCACCGGGGCCGCAATGCCTCCCAAGCCTTGAGGGGTTCCGTCTCGCATCATGTCCGGTCCTTCGCCCACCGACGGTGAGCCGATCACCGACAAGCGGCAGCTCGTCGCATACGTCGCCGCGGGCGAGAAGCCGCGCGAGAAGTGGCGGATCGGCACCGAGCACGAGAAGTTCGTCTTCCGCCGCAGCGATCTGCATCCGGTCCCCTACGACGGGCCCGACGGCATTCGCGCGCTGCTCGAAGGGATGACGCGGTTCGGCTGGAAGCCGGTCTACGAGGGCGACAATCTGATCGCGCTCTCCGACGCCACGGCATCGGTGATCGCTCGAGCCGGGCGGACAGTTCGAGCTGTCGGGCGCGCCGCTGGACAACCTGCATCAGACCTGCGCCGAGGTGCAGCGAGCATCTGCGCCAGCTCGCCCGATCTGCGACGAGCTCGGCCTCGGCCTCCTCGGTCTCGGCTTCCTGCCGAAATGGCGGCGCGAGGACGTGTCCTTCATGCCCAAGCGGCGCTACGCGATCATGCGGCGCTACATGCCGACGAAGGGCAAGCTCGGGCTCGACATGATGCTGCGCACCTGCACGGTGCAGGTCAATCTCGACTTCGTCGAGCGAAGCGCGACATGGTGCGGAAGTTCCGCGTCGGCCGTCGCGCTGCAGCCGGTGGCGGTCGCGCTCTTCGCCAATTCGCCGTTCATCGAGGGCCGGCCGAGCGGCTATCTCACCTATCGCAGCCATGTCTGGACCGACGTCGATCCCGACCGCTGCGGCATGCTGCCGTTCGTGTTCGAGCCGGGCTTCGGCTACGAGCGCTATGTCGACTACATGCTCGACGTGCCCATGTACTTCGTCTATCGCGACGGGCGCTACATCGATGCCGCGGGTCAGTCGTTCCGCGATTTCATGGCCGGCCGCCTGCCGGCGTTCCGCCGGGCGCAATCGCCGACGATGAGCGACTGGAGCGACCATCTGACCACCGCCTTTCCCGAGGTGCGCCTGAAGCGCTTCCTCGAGATGCGCGGCGCCGATGCCGGCCCGTGGGCGCAGATCTGCGCGCTGCCGGCGCTGTGGAGCGGGCTCCTCTACGATCGACCAGGCGCTCGATGCAGCGGCAGCGCTCATCGCCGACTGGACCGAGGCCGAGCGCGACGCGCTGCGCCGCGATGTGCCGCGGCTTGGCCTTGCGACGCCGTTCCGCGGCCGGCCCTTGCGCGAGATCGCGCTCCAGGTGCTGGAGATCTGCGCGCGCCGGCCTGCAGCGCCGCGCCCGGCTCGACAGTTCCGGCCAGGACGAGAGCCACTTCCTGGCGACGCTGATCGACACCGCTCAATCCGGCCGCACCCCGGCCGAGCGGATGCTCGCGCGGTTTGCCTCCACCTGGGGCGAGAGCGTCGACCCCGTCTACCGCGAAGAGGCGTACTGAGGGATCAATGGATAATTGTCGTTCCCGCGAAAGCGGGAAGCCAGGGCAAGCGACGTGAAGCGGCCCTGGGTCCCTGCTTTCGCAGGGACGACAGCAACATGATTTGAGCGGATCGAATCACGCTCCAACTTCCGTGGAACCGCGCTCGCCGCCCGTCGTTATCCGGGTACACAGCTCAGTTGGGCTGTGACTCGTCGTAACGCCCCGCATCCATCCCCCCACGGTGCGGGGCGTTCTTTATCAGTGTGCTGTGGGCGCAAGCCGGAGTTCAGCCCAGCGCGCGGGGTCGGCGGAGCCCACCGCCGGCGCCAGGCCCGATAGCGACATCCAGCGCGCGCGGTACCAGCTCTGCACCGAGACCTCGAGCCGGATGCGGTGCGCGGCGGGCGGGCCGGCGAGGCCCAGCGCCGACCACGGAATAAGCGCCGCGGCGACGATGCGCGGCTGATCGGCGCCGAAATAGAGCGCTTGCCCGCCCGCTACCGCGGGGCAGGCATTGCCCGATGGCGCGCCGGCGCACAGCATCGCCGTGAACGGCGCGTGCGCGTCACCCCGCGCGGGCGGGTTCGAGATAAAGCGTGAAGCGCCGCGGCCCCGTGCCGCCATCGAGGTCGAGCTCGAGGTGATAGGCCTCGCTCAGCGGAAACGCGCCGTCATAGGCGAGAAGGTCGGGATCGTAATAATCCTGGCCGATCGTGGCGACCGCGATCCCCGCCTCGCTCCACGCCACATAGGCCTCGCCGAACGCGACCTCGCCGGGCGCCGCCTGCAGCGGCGGCAGCAGCGCCGCGGGCTTGGGCCAGTCGATGAGCGAGCGGTGCGCCGGGTCGATCGACGCGTGCGGCACGGTGAACGCGGCGAGCGCGGGGCGCAGCGCCGGGCGGGCCTCGGCATGCACGCGCGCCAGCGTGCGGTTGGCCGCGCCGAGCGCGGTGACCAGGCGCGCATAGGGCCGGTCGTTGATGTCGACGAGGCCGAAATCATAATCCTCGTGATCGGCGCGCCCGCCCGTGGGGTAGTCGTAGTACTGGAACCAATCGAGGCCGAGAAGCTCGGGAATGGCCGCGAAATTCGCCGCCGCGGCCGCCGCGCCCTGCGCGCGCTCGGCCTGCGTCGGCACGGTCATGAGGTGGCCGTTGTTGAGGTTGCCGCTGCGGTTCTGCGTCGCGGCATAGAACCACTCCGAGACGAAGACCGGCTTGGCGCCGCTCAACGCGCGCAAGCCGTCGAAGAAATAAGGCGCGATCCAACCCTCGGGACTGTCGACGTTGTCGTTGACGGCGATGGCGTCGACATAGGGTGTCTCGGCGCGCACCGCGTCAGGATCGTAATAGATCGGCAGCCGGTCGCCGAAAAAGAGCGCGCCGGGATCGGCCTTGCGGATCGCCGCCGCGGCAAGCGCGTAGTAGTGCGTCGCGACTTCGCCGGTCCAGCGTCGGATCACGCGGGTGCCGTTGCCGCCGGGCTTGAGCCGCGTCGGCGCCTGGACGCGGAGCAGGGCCGCCCACGACGCCACCCCTGGCGGCGGCACGAAATCGGCGGTGAACCGGGTCCAGTCATCGCGATAGAACGACCGCAGCAGCTCGACCCAATGCTGCTTGGTGTAATTGGCGGCGGGCTTCTTGGCGTAGAAGAGAAAAAGCGCGCCGCTCCACCAGCCGACCTCGTTGTCGGAGAAGTAGCCGAGCCGCAGCGGCGTGCCGCGAAAGGGCGCGGTGAGACGCCGCGCCTGCGAAAACATATGCCGCGCCGTCGCCGGCGCGAACGGGTCGAACCAGTGGAAGCGCGCATAGCGCCCGAGTTCCAGATTGATCGCGGTCGGAAGCGCCAGCGCCTGCGGCGCGAGCGACCAGGCGCCGGCCGAATTGAAGCCCCAGTCGAGGAGCCGCCGGCGCGCCGCCGCGGCCCATGCCGCGCGCGAGGGCGCGAAGCAGCGCCAATCGTAATGCGGCCGGTCGAGGCCATCGCCGGAGTGGCCGGCATCGACGACATCGACGCCGACCGCGAGGAAGCGGTCGCCGCAGGGCGTGCGCAGCCAAGCGGTGCCGTGCTTGGACACGACCGTCCAGCGCGTCGACGGCGCGGTCGCGAGATCGCAGGCGGCGGCGGGAGCGATAAAGGCGAGCGCGGCCCACACCAGCGCGGCGAGCCGCGCTTTCCTCATGCGGCAGTGCCGCCGACGGTGAGCCCGTCCATGCGCAGCGTCGGCTGACCGACGCCGACCGGCACGCCTTGGCCATCCTTGCCGCAGGTGCCGATGCCGTCGTCGAGCTTCAAATCGTTGCCGATCATGGTGATCTTGCCGAGCGCGTCGGGGCCGTTGCCGATGAGCGTCGCGCCCTTGACCGCCGGCCCGACCTTGCCGTCCTCGATGAGATAGGCCTCGGACGCCGAGAACACGAACTTGCCCGAGGTGATGTCGACCTGGCCGCCGCCGAAATTGACGGCATAGAGGCCGCGCTTCACCGAGGCGATGATCTCCTGCGGTTCCTTGTCGCCAGCCAGCATGTAGGTGTTGGTCATGCGCGGCATCGGCGCGTAGCCGAAACTCTGGCGCCTGCCGTTGCCGGTCGGACGCATGCCCATGAGCCGCGCATTGAGCCGATCCTGCATGTAGCCCTTGAGGATGCCGTCCTCGATCAGCACGGTGGTGTTGGTGGGCGTGCCCTCGTCGTCGACGGTAAGCGAGCCGCGGCGGTCCTGCATGACGCCGTCATCGACCACCGTCACCCCGGGCGCTGCGACGCGCGAGCCGATGCGGCCGGTGAAGGCCGAGGTCTTCTTGCGGTTGAAATCGCCTTCCAGGCCATGGCCCACCGCCTCGTGCAGCATGACCCCCGGCCAGCCCGGCCCCAGCACCACCGTCATCTCGCCCGCCGGCGCCGGCACCGAGCCGAGATTGACCAGCGCCTGGCGCAGCGCCTCGTCGACCTGGGCGTGCCATTGCGCGGGATCGATGAAGCGGTGGTATTCGACGCGGCCCCCGGCGCCGGAGGAGCCATGCTCCATGCGATCGCCATCGGCGGCGACGATGCTGACATTGAGGCGCACCAGCGGGCGGATGTCGGCGACGCGGCAGCCGTCGGGGCGCAGGATCTGCACCGCCTGCCACACACCGCCGAGCGAGACCGACACCTGGCGCACGCGCGGGTCCTTGGCGCGGGCATAGGCATCGATATCGGCCAGGAGCTTGGTCTTGGTGGCGAAGTCATAGCCGCCGAGCGGATTGATCTCGGTGTAGAGCTGGCGATTGGAACCCGGCGGCGGCGCTGCCATGGTGCCGCCGCTGCCGCTCCGGACCGCACCCACGGTGCGGCCGGCGCGGCGGATCGCTTCCTCGCTCAGCTCCGAGGCATGGGCATAGCCGCAGGATTCCCCCGCCAGCCCGCGCAGGCCGAAGCCCTGGCTCTGGTCGAAGGACGCGCTCTTGATGCGGCCGTCATCGAAGGTCAGGCTCTCCGACTGGCTCCACTCCAGGAAAAGCTCGCCATCGTCCATACCGGCCAGGGCCTCGCCGACGATGCGCTCGACGCGCGCGCGGTCCATCCCGGTGCGGGTGAAGAACAAATCGTCGGTTTGGGCGAGATCGGACATCGGCTAACTCCTTCAAGCGTGCTTGTGCCACGACGACACGCGCTCTGCCAGTGGCTGTTGTACCAGACCCATATGGGAAGCCGCCGCGGTGCGGGGAAGCGCGCGATTGGCAAGGAGCGCGCGGGGCCATAAAATCGGTCGGGCACGAAGACCGGAGAAGCCGGCATGTCCGAGGCCGAGACCCTGGTGCAGCGCCATTACGGCGCCCGCCCCCTCATGGACCGCATCATGGCCGCGCTGGCGCAGGCCGGGATCGACACGGCGCGGCTCGGCTACCGCGATTTGTGGCCGTTCGACCAGCTCCACGGCCGCGGCATCGACGCAACGCGCGAGCACGCCCGCCGCACCGGGCTGCGCGCGGGGATGGCGGTCCTCGATCTCGGCTGCGGCATCGGCGGATCGTCGCGCTATCTCGCAGCCGAGTGCGGCTGCCGGGTGAGCGCGATCGATCTCACGCCCGAGTTCGTTGCCACCGCGCGCCTCTTAAGCGAGCGCTGCGGCCTGGGCGAGCGCATCGCGTTCCGCCAGGCCAGCGCCCTGGCGCTGCCCTTCGCGGATGCGACGTTCGATCATGTGTGGTGCCATAACGTGACGATGAACATCGCCGACAAGACCGGGCTCGCGCGCGAGGCGGCACGCGTCGCCAAGCCGGGCGGGCGCTTCTCCTGCGTCGAGGTGGCCCAGGGACCCGCGGGGGCACCCGTCTATCCGCTGCCCTGGGCCGATGATGTCGCGTCGAGCTTCCTGGCGACGCCGGCAGCGATGCGCGCCGCGCTGGAGTCCGGGGGCTGGCGCGTCCTTGAACAGAGTGACGGCACGCAAGACGCCCTTGCCTACAACCGGGAGATCACGCGCCGCCTCGCCGGCGGTGCGCCCAATCCCCACGCCAACCAGGTCGTCATGGGCGACGATTTCGCGATCCGCGCCCGCAACTCGGCGCGGGGGCTGGCGGAAGGGCGGCTCCTCGACCAGTTCATCCTGGCGCAGAAGGATTAGACCGCGCGCCGCGTGGCGCCGCTGCGGCGGCCAGGATTATGCGGCATAAAGTCGCAAAGTTGCGGTTGGCGCTCGGCCGCGCCGGGCGGTATTAGGAGGGGTCGGGCCGGTGGCTCGCGGGCTTTACGGTCGGTTTCGGCGCTGATGGCGGCAACCTGCGCCGGCCGTCCCACCTGAACGAGAGGGGCAGATCGCATGAGCTTGAGGGGCGTTTGGCGCAGGGCCGGCAGCCGGCTGAAGGATGCGGGCCTCATGCTCCTGCTCGCGATCGCGTTCGCGCCGGCGGCGCTGGCCGATGTCGTCGAGGTGCCGCTGCCGTGGCAGATCGGCATGCAGCCAGCGGCCTCGCCGGTGCGCGAGCACATCGATGCGCTCCACAACGAGATTCTGGTCATCATCACGCTGATCACGGCTGTTCGTCGCTCGGGCCTGCTGCTCTACGTCATCGTGCGC
Organism: uncultured Alphaproteobacteria bacterium; assembly: GCA_963832575.1. Taxonomy (GTDB): domain Bacteria; phylum Pseudomonadota; class Alphaproteobacteria; order ATCC43930; family CGMCC-115725; genus DATJLY01. The sequence continues at coordinate 275,608 of CAWHUT010000001.1, read as the reverse complement.
TTCAACGCCAAGCGCACCCTGTCCCGTCCAAGATCGACGCACAACCCCGCTGATCGAGGTGATTTGGACGGTGGTGCCGGTGCTGATCCTCGTGATGATCGCCATACCCTCCTTCAAGCTCATGTTCTACATGGACAAGGCGCGAACACCCGACCATGACCCTCAAGGTGACCGGGCATCAGTGGTATTGGACCTATGAATATCCCGACCAGGGCGGATCTGACCTTCGACAGCAACATCCTCCCCGACGGATCAGGCGGCGAAGGCGGGCAAGCCGCGCCTTCTCGGAGGTCGACAACCCGGTGGTCGTGCCGGTCGGCACGGTGGTCCGCATCCTCGTCACCGGCACCGACGTCATCCATAGCTGGTTCGTGCCGTCGATGGGGGTGCAGGAATACGCCGTCATCGGCCGCATCAACGAGTCCTGGATGAGCGTCAACCACGTCGGCACCTATTACGGCCAGTGCAACCAGATCTGCGGCGTCAACCATCCGTTCATGCCGATCGAGATCAAGGCGGTGTCGAAGGACGATTTCGCCAAATGGGTGGTCGAGCGCGAAAAAGAAATTCGCGCATAACGACGCTCCCCGGGCTGCGGCTCGCCGCTGCGCGGCGCATTAAGGCATCGCGAGGATCGAACATGGCATACGAAACGACCGCCCACGGATACGGGCACGACGAGCACCGGCCGGGATTCTTCGTCGCGCTGGCTGTGCTCGACCAACCACAAGGACATCGGCACGCTCTATCTCGTCTTCGCGGTCTGCGCGGCCTCATCGGCGGCCTGTTCTCGGATGATCATGCGCTATCAACCTGATGCGGCCGGGCGATCGTGCTCTTCCACGACAACCATCAGCTCTACAACGTGATCATCACCGCGCACGGGCTCATCATGATCTTCTTCGTGGTGATGCCGGCGCTCATCGGCGGGTTCGGCAACTGGATCGTGCCGCTGATGATCGGCTCGCCCGACATGGCGTTCCCGCGCATGAACAACATCAGCTTCTGGCTGCTGGTTCCGGCCTTCTGCCTGCTGCTGGGCTCGACCGTTCGTCGGCGGCGGCGCCGGGCACGGGCTGGACGCTCTATCCGCCGCTGTCCAGTCAAGATCGGCCATCCCGGCCCGTCGGTCGACATGGTGATCTTCGCGCTCCATCTCGCCGGCGCCGTCCTCGATCATGGGCGCCATCAACTTCATCACCACCATCTTCAACATGCGCGCGCCGGGCATGACCCTGCACAAGATGCCGCTCTTCGTCTGGGGCATCCTGGTGACGGCGTTCCTGCTGCTGCTGTCGCTGCCGGTGCTGGCGGGCGCGATCACGATGCTGCTCACCGACCGCAATTTCGGCACCAGCCTTCTTCGATCCGGCGGGCGGCGGCGATCCGCTGCTCTTCCTCAACCTCTTCTGGTTCTTCGGCCACCCCGAAGTCTACATCATGATCCTGCCGGCCTTCGGCATCATCAGCCAGGTCATCTCGACCTTCTCGAAGAAGCCGATCTTCGGCTATCTCGGCATGGTCTACGCGATGGTCGTCGATCGGCGTGATCGGCTTCGTGGTGTGGGCGCACCACATGTTCACCACCGGCATCAGCGTCGATACGCGCGCCTATTTCACCGCCGCGACGATGGTCATCGCGGTGCCGACCGGCATCAAGATCTTCTCGTGGATCGCCACCATGTGGGAGGGCTCGATCGAATTCGAGACGCCGATGCTGTTTGCCCTGGGCTTCATCTTCCTCTTCACCGTCGGCGGCGTCACCGGCGTGGTGCTGGCCAACGCCGGCGTCGACATGACGCTGCACAACACCTACTACGTCGTGGCGCACTTCCATTACGTGCTGTCGCTGGGCTCGCTGTTCGGCATCTTCGCCGGCTTCTACTACTGGATCGGCAAGATGTGCGGACGCCAGTACAACGAGACCTTCGGCCGCATCCATTTCTGGACCACCTTCATCGGCGTCAACCTGACCTTCTTCCCGATGCATTTCCTCGGCGCTCGCCGGCATGCCGCGGCGCATCAGCGACTATCCCGACGCCTTTGCCGGCTGGAACATGGTGGCCTCGATCGGCGTCCTACATCTCTGCCGCCTCGGCCGCTGTTCTTCATCTTCGTCATCCTCCACACGCTCCTCGCCGGCAAGCGCATCGGCGCCAATCCCTGGGGCGAGGGCGCGACCACGCTCGAATGGACGCTGTCCTCGCCGCCGCCGTTCCACTCCTATGACGAGCTGCCGCATATCGCGCCCGAGGCGGCGCATTAAGGCCGGCCCCGCGTGAGCGACGCCGCCGCAGAGATCACCCGCGCCGGGGCGCCCAGCCCCGCCGTCGCCGACTATGTCGCGCTCCTGAAGCCGCGGGTGATGTCGCTCGTGGTCTTCACCGGCTTCGTCGGGCTTTATCTCGCGCCGGGGCATCTGCATCCCGTGCTGGCCGTGGTGGCGGTCTTGTGCATCGCGGTCGCGGCCGGCGCCGCCGGCGCCATCAACATGTACTATGACCGCGACATCGATGCGCTGATGCAGCGCACCCGGAACCGGCCGCTGCCGGCGGGCCGCATGGCGCCGGGCGACGCGCTTGGCTTCGGCTGCGTGCTGGCGGCTGCCTCGGTCATGGTCATGGGGCTCGCGCTCAACTGGGAGGCGGCGGCGCTGCTGGCGCTCACCATCGCGTTCTACGTCTTCGTCTACACCGTCTGGCTCAAGCGCCGCACGCCGCAGAACATCGTCATCGGCGGCGCGGCGGGCGCGTTTCCGCCGCTCGTCGGCTGGGCCGCGGTCACCGGCAGCGTCAGCCTTCCGGCGCTGGTGCTCTTCGCCCTCATCTTCTTCTGGACGCCGCCGCATTTCTGGGCGCTCGCGCTCTATCGCACCGGCGATTACGCGCGCGCGGGCGTGCCGATGCTGCCGGTGGTGGCCGGGCCGGCCGAGACCAAGCGGCAGATGCTGCTCTATACGCTGATGCTGTGGCCGCTGGCGGTGGCGCCGACCCTGCTCGGCGTCACGGGATGGGTCTATGGCGGGGTGGCGCTGGTGCTCTCCGTGCTCTTTACCGCCGCGGCGGTGCGCGTCCTGCGCGATCCCGGCGAGCGCAGCGCGCGGCAGATGTTCGGCTTCTCGATCCTCTATCTCTTCCTGCTCTTCGCACTCATGGTGATGGACCGCGCGCCGGGCATCGCGAGCGTCGCGGGATGGTGATGCGGGAGCTCGTCTGTGGACGACAGGGAGCGCCGGCGGCGCACCAAAAACCTGGGCGCTTCTGGCCGCGCTCGTGGCGCTCGTCGCGCTGTTCTACGTCATCGCGCTGGTGCGGATGGGCGCGTGGCAATGAAGCGTCGACGCAATGCGGTGACGGTGCTGGGCGCTGCTGGGGGTCGTTGCCGCGATGAGCGGGCTCGTCGCCATCTCGCCGCCGCTCTACCGCATGTTCTGCCAGGCGACCGGTTACGAAGGCACGACGCAGCGGGCGAGCGCCGCGCCCGCACTCGAGGTCACGGAGCCGCCTCATCACCGTGCGCTTCAACGCCGACACGGCGCCGGATCTGCCGTGGGATTTCCAGCCGGAGCAGCGCTACGTCACCGTCCATCCGGGCGAGCAGAAGCTCATCGCCTATCGCGCCACCAACCGCTCGGCCGAGCCGATCACGGGACGCGCCACCTACAACGTCACGCCCAACAAGGCCGGGCTCTATTTCGACAAGCTGCAATGCTTCTGCTTCTCGGAGCAGCATCTGGCGCCTGGCCAGAGCGCCGAGCTCACCGTCTCGTTCTTCGTCGATCCCGACATCGTCAAAGACCCCAACACCTCCGACGTCGACACGATCACCCTTTCCTACACCATGTTCCGGGCGAAGGACGATGGCGGCCCGGCGGCAAGCGCCGAGCCCCTCGCCAACGCCACGCCCATCAACTGAGTTGAGCCGGACGGAGACCATGCGCACCAGCCACGCCGTGCCCAAGCATCCCTACCATCTCGTCGATCCCAGCCCCTGGCCGATCGTCGGCGCGCTTGCCGCCGGCCTCCTGGCCGCCGGCGCCGTCGTGTTCCTGCATGGCGGCGGCTGGCCGATCATGATCTTGGGCTTCCTCTCGGTGCTCGCCGTCATGGCGGTGTGGTGGCGGGGCGTGATCCGCGAGGCCGTCTATGGCGGCCATCACACCCGGTGGTGCAGATCGGCTTGCGCTATGGCATGGCGCTTTTCATCGCCTCGGAGGTGATGTTCTTCGCCGCCTTCTTCTGGGCGTTCTTCAGCGCGGCGCTCTACCCGACCGCGGCGACAGGCGGCATCTGGCCGCCCAAGGGCATCCATCCCTTCAATCCCTTCGACATCGCCTTCCTCAACACGCTCGTGCTGCTGCTGTCGGGCACGACGGTGACCTGGGCGCATCATTCGCTGCTCGAGAACGACCGCCGCAATCTCATTCGCGGCCTCGCCATCACGGTGTTTCTCGGCCTCTGCTTCACCTCGCTGCAGGCCTACGAATACAGCCACGCGGCCTTCAGCTTCACCCAGGGCATCTATCCCTCGACCTTCTTCATGGCGACCGGATTCCACGGCTTCCACGTCATCATCGGCACCTGCTTCCTGGCCGTCTGCCTCTACCGCTCGATCAAGGGCCAATTCACGCCCACCCAACATTTCGGCCTGGAAGCCGCGGCGTGGTATTGGCACTTCGTCGACGTGGTGTGGCTGTTCCTGTTCACCTGCGTCTACTGGTGGGGCGGCGGCTCGGCGATGTACGGCGACTGAGCGGGGCTGGCTGCGCTGCCCTTGGCCCTGCGCGCGATCGTCAGGGATGATCGCGTCGGATATGCTCCGGGCGGAAGCCCATGCCGAGGACGCGCGCGGTGAGGTGGCGCACGGGCGGATAGCTCAGCACCAGCCGCAGCGCAGCCGGCATCTGCACCGGCTCATCGCCGGCAAGGACGCGGCGCACGAACCGGTTCTGTGCGAAGAGTTGCAGGCGCTGCGTCATCCGCGCCGGAAATTCGCGCCGGCGCTGGACCGCGGCGAGATCCTCGCTGATAACCGCGCCGCGACGCAGCGGTGCCGCCAGGATGTTGGCGGCGGCGACGGCATCCTGGACCGCGAGATTGATGCCGACGCCGCCGATCGGCGACATGGCATGGGCGGCATCGCCGATGAGGAGGAGGCCCGGCCGATGCCATTCCCGCACGCGATCGACGGCAACCGTCAGCAGCTTCACGTCGTCCCAGTTCTTGATCTCGCCCACGCGGTCCGCGAAGGCCGGGTTGAGCCGCGCGATCTCGGCGCGGAACGTGTCGATCCCGTGGCGCTGGCGCTCCTCGAAGCTCCCTTTGGGAATGACGAACGCGCATTGCCAGTACTCGCCACGGTCGATGGTGATGAAGATGACGCCACGGTCGACATGGCCCAGCGTCTGGCCGCCGTCGCTGTCGCGCCGCGACAGGCGCAGCCACAGCACGTCCATGGGCGCACCCAGCTCCGTCACCGCCATGCCCGCCTTTTGCCGCAGCGTCGAGTGGCGCCCGTCGGCGGCGACCACCAGCGCGGCGGCGATCTCGACCCTGCCCGCGGGCGTCTTGGCGATGACGCCGGTGACGCGCCCGGCCGTGGTGACGATATCCACCGCCTCGGCATTCATCATGAGGCGGAAGCCCCCATACTGGCGTGCCGCATGCGCGATGAAGTCGAGGAAGTCCCATTGCGGCATGAAGGCCAGGAACTTGCACCGGGTCGGCAGGCGGGTGAAATCGGCGAGCGTCACGGTTGCATCGCCGATGACGGCGGAAAGCTCGCGCTCTTCCTGGTGCGGCCGGCGCAGGAATTCGTCGATGAGCCCGAGCTCGTGCATGAGCTCCAGCGTCGAGGGATGAATCGTGTCGCCACGGAAGTCGCGGAAGAAATCGCCGTGTTTCTCCAGCACCGCGACCGCGACCCCGGCGCGGGCGAGCAGGAACCCCAGCATCATCCCCGCCGGACCGCCGCCGACGATGCAGCAGGTGACGAACTCGTGGCCCGGCGTGGCATCGCTCATGGAAACTCCCCCCCTCTCGACGCATCGTCGGCCTGATCATTGGCCTCTCATGCGGCAGAAATCTCTCCTCGCCCCGACGCTCTTCACCCTTTTCGGCATGATCTTGCTGCTGGGGCTCGGCACTTGGCAACTGCAGCGGCTGCATTGGAAGGAAGGGCTGATCGCCGCGCGCGAGGCCGGAATGGTCGCCGCGCCGGTGCCGCTGCCCACGACGCTCGCGGCGGCCGCCACGCTCGAATATCGCCACGTGCGCGTCACCGGCCGCTTTCGCCACGACCGCACGCTCTATCTCCACGCCATCGCGGCGGACGGCGCGCCCGGCTACCACGTGCTGACGCCGCTCGTCCTCGGCGACGGCGCCGTCCTCATGGTCGACCGCGGCTTCGTGCCGCCGGACCGCAAGGACCCCGCCACCCGTGCCGCCGCCGATGCGAGCGGCGAGGCGACCGTCACCGGCATTCTGCGCCTGCCGCCGGCACCCGGCTGGTTCGTGCCGGACAACCGCCCCGACCGCAACGAATGGTTCTTCATCGATCTTCCGGCCATGGCGGCGGCGGCGAAGGTCGGAACTGTGCTTCCCTTCTATGTCGATGCCGACGCGACCCCCAATCCCGGCGGCTACCCGGTGGGTGGGCAGACGGTGATCGACCTGCCGAACAACCACCTGCAATATGCCATCACGTGGTACGCGCTGGCGGCGGCGCTCGTGGTCTTCTACATCGCGCTGGTGCGCCGCCGGCGCAGCGGAGGCCAGACGTGACCGTGAGCCCCTATCGCGACCTCGAAGCCCGCTTCGACCGGCTCGGCACCTTGCGCGAGGTCGGCCAGGTGCTGCATTGGGACACCGCCACGATGATGCCGGAGGGCGGCGCATCCGCGCGCGGCGAGCAGGCGGCGGCGCTCGCGGTGGTATGCCACGAGCTTCTCACCGACCCGGCGCTGCCCGATCTGCTCGCCGGCGCCGACGCGGACAACACGCTCGACGACTGGCAGCGCGCCAATCTGCGCGAGATGCGGCGGCACTGGCTGCACGCGACCGCGGTGCCCGCCGATCTCGTGGCGGCGCTCTCCAAGGCCGGCAGCGCGTGTGAGACGGCGTGGCGCCAGGCGCGGCCGGAAGCCGATTTCGCGGCGATCCTGCCGTCTCTGGAACAGCTCTTGGCCCTCGTGCGCGAGGTCGCTTCGGCCAAAGCCGCGCGCCTCGGCAAGAGCCCCTATGAGGCGCTTCTCGACCAGTACGAGCCCGACGGCAGCACCGCCGCGATCGATCGTCTGTTCGACCCCCTCGCCGCGATCCTGCCCGGCCTCATCGACGACGCGCTGGCGCACCAAGCCCGACGCGCCGCACCGGTCCTGCCGGAAGGGCCGTTTCCGATCGAGGCCCAGCGCCGCGCCGGCGTTCTCCTGATGGAGAAGCTCGGCTTCGACTTCGCGCATGGCCGCCTCGATGTCAGCCTCCATCCCTTCTGCGGCGGCACGCCCGACGATGTGCGCATCACCACGCGCTATGACGAGGCGAATTTCACCCGCGCCCTCATGGGCGTGCTGCACGAGACCGGGCATGCGCTTTATGAGCGCGGGCTGCCGGCGGCGTGGCGGCGCCAGCCGGTCGGCGCCGCGCGCGGCATGAGCATACACGAGAGCCAGTCGCTGCTCGTCGAGATGCAGGTCTGCCGCTCGCGCGAGTTCCTCGCCTTCGCTGCGCCGCATCCTGCGCGCGTGCTTCGGCGGCGCGGGTCCCGCGTGGGAGCCGGACAATCTCTATCGCCTCTATACCCGCGTCGAGCGCAGCCTCATCCGCGTCGATGCCGACGAAGTGACCTACCCGGCCCATGTCATCCTGCGCTATCGCCTGGAGCGGGCGATGATCGCGGGCGACCTCAAGCCCGCCGCCCTGCCGCAAGCGTGGGCGGAGGGGATGCGCGCGCTGGTCGGCATCGTCCCGCCCGACGACCGCCTCGGCTGCCTCCAGGACGTGCATTGGTATGACGGCGCGTGGGGCTATTTCCCGACCTACACGCTGGGCGCCATGACGGCGGCGCAGCTTTTCGACGCGGCCAAGCGGGCCGATCCCGCCATCGTCCCCGGCATCGCTCGCGGCGAGTTCGCACCGCTCCTGGCTTGGCTGCGGGCGAACGTGCATGGGCAGGGCTCGCGGCTTTCCGACCGTCCGAGCTCGTCGCCCGCGCCACCGGGCACGCCCTCGATGGCGCCATCTTCGAGCGCCATCTGCGCACGCGCTATCTCGCCTAGAGGGGCGCCGGCGAGACGGTGGATTTTTCATATAACATATTGTAAATACTTGATATTTCTCCCGTATTGCGGGGCGTGACGCAGGGCGCTAGCCTGATTATCGATTACCACCAACCGTTCTGGACGGACGTGCCCTACATCTCCACCCGTGACGGGCGCGCGCCGCCGGCGCGCCTTCCCTTCGAGGATACGCTCATCGCCGGGCTCGCCGCCGATGGCGGCCTCTACGTGCCCGCGACGTGGCCGCACCTCGATGCGGCGACACTCGCGGGGCTCGCCGGCCACAGCTATGCCGAGATCGCCGCCGCGGTGACCGAGCCTTTCCTCGAAGGGGTGATCGCGCGCGAGGAATGGCGCGCGCTCGTGACCGAGGCCTATCGCCGGCTTCGCCCACGCCGCGGTGGCGCCGCTCAAACAGCTCGACACCGGCCTCTGGCTCATGGAGCTCTTTCACGGGCCGACGCTCGCGTTCAAGGATTATGCGCTGCAGCTTCTGGGACCGCTCTTCGACCGCGTGCTGGCGCGGCGCGGCGAGCGGCGTGACGGTAGTGGGCGCGACCTCGGGCGATACCGGTTCGGCGGCGATCGAGGCCTGCCGCGACCGCACATCGCTCGACGTCTTCATCCTCTATCCCCACGGCCGCATCTCGGAGGTGCAGCGCCGTCAGATGACCACGGTGCCATCCGCCAACGTTCACGCCATCGCCATCGAAGGGACCTTCGACGATTGCCAGGACCTGGTGAAGGCGATGTTCGCGGACGCGCCCTTCCGCACGGCGATGAACCTGGCGGCGGTGAATTCGATCAACTGGGCCCGGATCATGGCGCAGGTGGTCTATTACGTCGCCGCCGCCGTGGCGCTTGGGCGCGCCGGAGCGGGAGGTCGCCTTCGCCGTCCCGACCGGGAATTTCGGCAATGTCTATGCCGCCCACGTCGCGCGCCGCATGGGCGTGCCGATCGCGGCGCTGGTCATCGGCACCAACCGCAACGACATCCTGGCGCGCTTCATCAATGACGGGCGGATGACCATCGGGCCGGTCGAGCCGAGCCTCAGTCCGAGCATGGACATCCAGGTGTCGAGCAATTTCGAGCGGCTCTATTTCGAGCTGGCGGGACGCGACGGCGCCGCGGTGGCCGACGCCTTCGCGCGCTTTCCGCGCGACCGGCACGCTGCCGGCGAGCCCGGCGCAGTGGCAGGAGGCCCGCGCCCTCTTCACCGCGCACCGCGTCGACGACGAGGCGATCCGCGCCACCATCCGCACGCACCTGGCGCACGACCGGCGAGCTTCTCGACCCGCACAGCGCGGTGGCGGTGGCCGCGGCGCGCGCGGCGCGGCGCGACCGGGCCATCCCGGTGGTAGCGCTCGCCTGCGCCCACCCGGCGAAATTTCCCGAGGCGGTGGAGAGCGCGGTCGGCTTCCGGCCCACGCCGCCGCCCCGGCTCGACCGGATCATGCGCGGAGCCGAGCGCATCACTGTTCTGCCCAAGGAGCTTGCCGCGGTCGAGCGCTTCGTGCGCGACCGGGCGCGGCACCCGCAGGAGGCGGCAAACCCATGACTGTGCGGCTCACGCGGCTCGAAAACGGCATGCGCGTGCTTACCGACCGGATGAGCTCGGTCGAGACCGTGTCGATCGGCGTCTGGGTCGCGGTCGGGACGCGGCACGAGCCGGCGCCGATCAACGGCGTGGCGCATATGCTGGAGCATATGGCCTTCAAGGGCACCGCCCGCCGCTCGGCCCTGGAGATCGCGGCCGAGATCGAGGCGGTGGGCGGCCACGTCAACGCCTATACTTCGCGCGAGCACACCGCTTATTACGCCAAGGTCCTCAAGGAGAACGTGCCGCTCGCCATCGACATCCTCTCCGACATCCTGCAGTACTCGACCTTCGATGCGCGCGAGCTGGAGCGCGAGCGGGCGGTGATCCTGCAGGAGATCGGCCAGGCCTACGACACGCCCGACGACATCATCTACGACCTCTTCCAGGAGCGCGCCTTCCCCGACCAGCCGATGGGCCGGCCGGTGCTGGGCCGGGCCGAGATCATCCGCCAGATCGACCGCGAGACGGTGGCGGGCTATCTCCGCCGCAACTATTCCGCGCCGTCGATGCTGCTGGTCGCGGCCGGCAATCTCGAGCACGGCGCGGTCGTCGATCTGGCGCAGCGCGCCTTCGGCCATCTTCCCGCCGAGAGCACGACCTCGACCGAGCCTGCGCATTATGTCGGCGGCGACCTGCGCCAGAGCCGCGATCTCGAGCAGGTGCATATCCTGCTGGGCTTTCCCGGCTTCGCCTTCGCCGAGCACGACTATTACGCGGCCTCGGTGGTGTCGGCGGCCTTGGGCGGCGGCATGTCCTCGCGCCTCTTCCAGGAAATCCGCGAGAAGCGCGGCCTCGTCTATTCGATCTATTCCTTCACCCACGCCTACAGCGACGGCGGCATCTTCGGCGTCTATGCCGGCACCGGCGAGGACGAGGCAGCCGAGCTGATGCCGGCGCTCTGCGCCGAGATCAAGCGCCTGGGCGAGGGCCTGCTGCCGGCCGAGCTGGAACGCGCGCGGGCACAGCTCAAGGCCGGGCTCCTGATGTCGCTCGAAGGCACCACCGCGCGCTGCGAGCAGCAGGCGACGCACATGCTGGTGTTCGGCCGCCCGCTCGAGCTGAGCGAGCTCATCGCCCGCATCGACGAGGTCGACGCGGCAGCGGTCGCGCGGGTGGCGCAGCGCATCGCCTCGGCGCCGCCGACCTTGACCGCGCTGGGACCGATCGAACGGCTGGAGACCTATGATCTCCTCGCCGCTCAGCTTGCCGGCTGAGGACCCCGTGCCGCTCGAGCTTCCGGGTCTTCGCCTCCTCGGCGCCGTGCCACCCGCCTTCCGGCTCACCGGGCGGCGAACCCTGCTGCGGGCGCCGGAACGGCGCGACTGGCAGGGGTGGGCGGAGCTCAGGGGCGAATCGCGCAACTTCCTCACGCCGTGGGAGCCGAGCTGGTCGCCGGATGCGCTGACGCGCGTTGCGTTCCATCGGCGCCTGGCGCGCTATGCCGCGGACTGGCGCGCCGACCAGGGCTACAGTTTCCTGCTGTTCCGGCTTGCCGACGGGGCGCTCCTGGGCGGTATCGGCCTTACCAACGTGCGCCGCGGCGTCGCCGAGACGGCGAGCCTCGGCTACTGGACCGGCGAGCGCCATGCCCGCCAGGGCTACATGACCGAGGGCTTGCAGCTCATCTTCTCCTTCGCCTTCCAGCATGCGCGCCTCCATCGCATCGAGGCCGCCTGCCTGCCCAGCAACGTGCCGAGCCGGCGGCTTCTCACCAAGAGCGGCTTCCGCGAGGAAGGCTACGCGCAAGCCTATCTCTGTATCGACGGGCGCTGGCAGGACCATGTGCTCTTCGCGCTGTTGCGCGAGGAGTGGACGCCCGCGCCCTAGACATTGCGGCGACTGCGTGACCCGGTAACGGAGGGCACACCGGGCGCTCGCGGCCCTGGTATCCCTGCGCGCGGTCGCTGGAACCGTGCGTTCCCCCTTCCTGTTGGCTGAACAACGCGGGCGCCCGACGGCGCCTGTCCCCGAACAGCGGGAAGGAGACGGACGATCATGGCCAAGAAGACCCTGCACGACCTCTTCGTCGAGGAGCTGCGCGAGATCATGGATGCGGAAAAGCAGGGCGTGCGCGCCTATCCGCAATTGATCAAGGCCGCTTCGGCGCAGTCGCTGAAAGACGCCCTGTCACGGCATCTGGAGGAGACGAAGGAGCAGGTCGAACGGCTGAACCGCATTTTCGAGGAGCTCGACGTGCGCACGCGCGGCAAGGCATGCGAGACCATGCGCGGGCTCGTGGATGACGCGCGCGACATGATGGAGCGGGACCTTTCGCCGCAGCTCATCGACGTGGCGCTCATCGTCGCGGCGCAGAAGATCGAGCATTTCGAGATCGCGAGCTATGGCGCCGCCTGCGCCCACGCCGAAGCGCTGGGCCTCGAGCCGGTGGCGGAGCTTCTCGAGACGACGCTCGACGAGGAGAAAGCGACCGACGAAAAGCTCAACGACCTCGCCCTCAACGACATCAATCCCAAGGCGGTGGACATGGAGGAGGAGATCGTCGAGGGCGAACGCGAAGCCGCCGCCGACAAGCCGCGCCGCCGCAAGAAATAGCCCGCCGTCTCAGGGCGCGGGGCGGCGGGTGCGATAGAAATCGAGATGCGCCGCCAGCGCGAAGGCGCCGCCGATGAGCGTGCCGAGGATCCGCGTGCCCGCCGCCTGCGGCTCCGCCACCCCGGCATGCACCAGGAGAAAGATGACATAGCCGGTGAGAAAGAACGAGAAGACCCCGAAATTGAGGCGCAGGCAGGCATAGGACAAGAAGGCGAAAGCGGCGATCAGCGCCGCCAGCGCGATCGGCCCGAGACCCAGCGCATGGCTCACGATGGTGGCGGCCGCGGCCCCGGCGAGCGTGCCGCCAACGCGCCCCAGGCTGCGCACCAGCGTATCCTGGAAATCCGGCCGCATCAGCAGGACCACCGTCATCGCCACCCAATAGCCGTTGGGGATCGCGAGGACGCGCTCCATCACCACCGCGGCGAGGAGGGCCAGCGAGAAGCGCAGCGCAAAGCGGAAGAGCGGCGCGCGCCAATGCAGCTGCGACCGCAGCCCCGTCAAGGCCCGATGCGTATCGTGGATGATGACGGCAATGCCCGGCGGGCGCAGCGTGCCCTCGGCGATGACGAGGATCACGCCATAGCTCGCGATCTGCGTCGCGGCGCCCGCCAGCACCAGCGCCATGCGGATGAGCGCCGCCTCGATCCCGCCGGGATAGGCCCCCGCGATCAGCAGAAAGACCGCGCCTTGCTGGCGCGATCCAGAACGCGCCCATGCCGATCGCCGGCAACAGCCCGCAGGCGAACGCATAGACGAACGCCACCAGCGCCATCGACACGGTGGTCATGCCCGCGAGCGTGCCGATGAAGGCCGACAAGCTCATCCACAGTGCCGCGATCAGCATCGGCGCGGCGCGCGAGCGGGTGAATTGCTGGAACGTGCCGAAGCCCGCCACGAACGCACCGCCGGTCGCGATCGCGCTGGCCCGGTAATCGCCGATGACGAGCCCCACGACGAGCACGATGACGAGCGCGGGCAGAAGCCGCGCCGCCATGCCGAACGCCAGTTGCGAACGATCGACGAGGGCGGCCTGCCGCAACGTCGCGAGGAATTCCCGATAGCGCATCAGCGCGGGCGCGGCATGGCGATGCTACGGCCGATAGAACATCGCCTGCTTCAACCGCGCGATGGTCGCGGGCGGCGTCGCGAAGATCTTGGCCACGAGCACCTGCACGTCGGCGCCGGCGATGGGATCGACGGCAAGCCGCACGCGCGCGGCATCGGCAAGAAGCGCCGGGTCGTGCATCGTCGCGCTGAACGCCGCGCGCAGCGCCGCGATCCGGTCCGCGGGCACGCCCGGCGGCACGACATAGGGACGGCCGAACACCTCCTGGCTGTACAGGAGCTCGAGCAGGCTGCGCTCTTCGTCATCGTGCGCGAATGAGAGCGTCAGCGGCACGCCGCGGTCGTTCAACGCCTGATCGCCCTTGAGCGCCTCTTGCGCGAGCACGATGACCTTGCCGCTGGGGATCCAGTCGGGCTCGGCCGTGGCGAGGCTGGAGACCGAGATGCCGCATTGGCCCGCGACCTCGCCCTGCTCGATCGCCAGCATCATCTCGCGGCTGCCGGGATAACCCAGCACCAGCTTGAACTTGGCGCCGAGAACATTGTCGAGCACGGCGGGGAAGTCGCGGGTCGAGCCGCCCTCCGCGCTCGCGGCCATCCGCATCGGGGTGGTGAAGAGGTCCTTGAACGTCTTCACCGGCGCGTCCGAGCGGACGATGCAGACGAAGACCTCGTTGTTGGCGCTGCCGAGATAGATGAGTTTTTGCGGATCGTGCGGCACCGCCTTGTCGCCGATGAGCGGCTCCATGATCGCGCCGGGAAAGATCGCGCCGATCGCGGTGCCGTCCTTGGGCGCCACCGCATAGATGTAATAGGCGAGCTTGTTGCTGCCGGCGCCGGGCATGTTGACGGGAACGACGGTCGGGATGGCCGGGGATGTGTCGCGCCCAATGGCGCGCCACCAGGCGCGCATAGCTGTCATAGCCGCCGCCGGGGGTCGAGCCGATATAGAGGCTGATCTGCTTCCCGGCATAGAACTGCGCGACCGCATCCTCGGCGCGGCCGGAGAGCGCCGTGCCGCCCACACGACGCGCTGACGAGGCCGATGAGCCAAGCCGCGCCACGGCGCATCCGCGCAATCCTCACCCGCCTCACGCCTTGCCCGGCGGTGCGGCGAGCGCGGGTTGGCGTGGTCGAACTGCCGCGTAGTGCTGAGCCGCAGCAGGTCCTTGCCGTAATCGTTGCCGTTGGGCGTGCGCACGATGGTGTGGATGTGGTTGCGCGTCGGCTCGTCGTTGTCGAGCGCGATGCCGGGCTGGTGATCGAACTCGATCAGGATCACCGGGCTGTGGACGCGATAGTAGAACGGGCTTTCCGCGTCGCACCGCGCCGATCCAGGCGAACTACGTATCGTCGAGATGGCGCTTCACCTCGTCATAGCGGATCTCGGCGTGGCCCGGCCGGATGCGGCCGATATAGAGGCCGATGAGCCGCTCGAGCAGCTCGCGCTGCTCGCTCGACAGGTCGCCGAAGCGCATGCCCTGATACGGCATCAGCGTCGTTGTCGTGGAAGGCGGTCGGTGATCACGTCGAAGGGCAGCTCCGTGCCGATCGTCGCCCGGGCGCGCTGCTCGGGCGAAAGCGCGCTCATGAGCACGAAGCCCTTGCGCTCCTCCTCCGCGAAGACGCGGGTGCCGGCATATTTGCCGCTTTGCGCGTGAGACCGGCTCGGAGCCCATGAAATTCGGCGTCAGCACCATCTGGTCGCCGAGGACGAAGCAATTGACGATGAGGTGATGGCCGTCGATCTGCCAGCCCCACGGCTCGGTCGCCGACGGCGCGCCCATGATGCTCACCCAGTAGAGCCATTCGCCGTATTCGTCGGGCCTGCCGGTGATCTCGAGCATGTGCTCGTTGAGCTTCATCACGTCGCGCGCGGTCTGGATAGCCGCCGGCGCTCAGGCTCGCGCTTGAGCAGCGCCAGCGCGCGCTCGCGCTGCGGCGTCGTCGAGAGCCGTCGAGGCAGATGCCGTGGCGCATCATGAAGGGATGGACGTTGCACCACGACTGCCACGCGGGCTGTCGAGCGGAAACGCACGGTTCGCCGCTGCGCCGGCTCCAGACCGGCGAGAAAGGCGGTCGCGGCTTCGACGACCGGCTGCAGCGACATGACCGGTCTTCTCCAGGCGGAAGAGGCCGGGCCGACCGTGCCGTCGGTGGTGAGGCCGGTGAACGGCGCGGCCAGCTCGCCCCTGCCGCGGTCGAGCATCCGCTGCAGCCGCGGCGGCAGCGTGAAAGGCGTGCGCGCCGGGGTGGCGGTCGCGCTGCCGCGGTCTGAACTCCTTGGCGCCGTCGTCCATGGTCGTCTCCTAGCGGTGGCTCGCGCAGGCCCAGCCGCGCCAGGCGCGGCAGGACCTCATCGCAGAAATAGGGCAGCTCGTCGGCGTAATTCACGAACGACACGCCGATGCCGGTGAGCCCCGCCGCGCTCAAGGTCGCGAGCTCATGCGGCGACGCCGATCGGGATCGCCGACGATCGGCAGCCCGCCCATGCCGTTCGCCTGCTCGTTGCGCAGGCGCTCGAATTCTCGCGCGCATGCGTCTGCGGCGTGATGTCCTTCATCGCCAGGATGCTGTCGACCGCGTTCCAGTCGGCATGCTCGACGATGCAGTGGCGGTAATATTCCTCGGCCTCCTGTCATCGTCTTGCCGGCAGGTGATGACGCCGACGGTGTAGAAGTCGAGCTCGCGCCCTTCGCGCCGCGCCAGGTCCTTAACCCGGCGCACGTTCTCGGAATAGGTCTCGAGCGTCGCGAGCCGCGTCGACATGAAGAGCGCATCGCAGTTGCGGATGGCGAAAGGCCTGGCCGGTGGGCGAGGCGCCGGCATTCATGATGAGCGGGCGCGAGCCGCCATAGGGCTTGGGCCACGCGCGGACCTTCTTGAGCTTGAAGAAGCGGCCGTCGAAGTCGAACTCGTCCTCGCGCGTCCACGCGAGCTTCACCGCGTCGAGCCATTCCTGGGCGTACTCGTAGCGCTGCTCGTGGTCGCGCAGCGTGGCGCCGAACATCTCGAACTCGCCTTCGTTCCAGCCGCACACGATGTTCAGGCCGAACCGGCCTTCGCCGACATGGTCGGCGGTGACGAACTCCTTGGCGGCGATGATGCGGATGGAAGAGCGGCGCGTGCACCGTGCCGAAGACGGTCGATGCGCTTGGTCTTGGCGAGGAGCCCGCTGGCCCAGGTCATCGTCTCGAGCGTCGCGCCCTGATAGTCGGTATCGCCGCCATAGCCCTTCCAGCGCCCGATCGGCAGCATGAAGTCGATGCCGGCCGCGTCCGCCATCTGGGCCAGGCGCACGTTGTCGTGCCAACTGCCGGACCAGCGCTCCGGCACCATCGTGACGGCGCGGCCCGACGAGCAGTTCGCGCCGAAGAGACCGATCTTCAGGCGGTTGCCGTTGCCCATCGAGGTGCGCTCGCGCGTCGTGGTGTCACGAACCGGCATCACATCCGTCCTTTCTGCGGCCGGCATTGTCGTCGGGGGCGCGGGTCGCGTCAACGCGACAGCCGCGGCGTTCGCCGCTACGCCAGCACGGCGATGGCGTTGATCTCGATGAGGTAGTCGGGCGAGGTCATCTTGCACACCTCGACCATGGTCGAGGCCGGCGCCGGCGGCTTGAAATATTCGCGCCGCACTTTGTGGATGAGGTCGAAATGCTCCATGTTGCGGACATAGACATCGACGCGGCAGATGTCGTCCATGGTGCCGCCGGCGGCGTCGACCGCGGCCTTCACGTTCTCGCACACCTGGCGCGTCTGCGCCTCGATGTCGCCGATGCCGGCGATGGTGCCGTCGGGCCGGCGCGCGGTCATGCCGGAGATGAAGACGATGCGGCCCTTGGCCTCGATCATCGTCGCTTGCGAGAAATGGCCGCTCGGCCGGCTGATGTGGTCCGAAACGATCTGCTGCTTGGGCATGAGGGTGGCTCCTTTATTGAGGTCTTAGACGTTCACCGGCGCGAGCGGCGCGCGCCCGCGGATATAATCGGCAGCCTTCTCGGCGATCATGATCACCGCCGCGTTGATGTTGCCGCCGACGAGGTCGGGCATCACCGAGGCATCGACGACGCGCAAGCCTTCGACACCGATGACGCGCAGCTCGGGATCGACCACCGCCATCGCGTCCGACGGCAGCCCCATCCGGCACGTGCCCAGCGGATGGTGCACGGTGATGCGCGGTGGCGCGGATATGGGCGTCGATCTCGGCATCCGACCGGTATGCCTCGCCGGGCGCAGATTTCGGCCGCGCGAAACGGCGCCAGCGGCGCGCGGGCGCCGATCTCACGCACCATGTGCAGCCCAGCCCGCAGGGTCGCGCAGTCCTTTTCGGTGGCGAGGAAATTCTGCCGGATGCGCGGCGCGGACGCGCGGGTCGGTCGAGGCGAGGCGTATCTCGCCGCGGCTCTCCGGCCGCAGCAGCACGGCGCGGCAGGCAAAGCCGTCGGCATAGGGTCTGCGGAACGGCGGCAGCCACGCGTTGGCATCCATCGGCGCGGCGTTGAAGAGAAGCTGGGTATCGGGCAGTGCGGCGCCGCGTGCCGCTGTCGAGAAACGCCATCACCCCGCCGAACATGTCGCTGGCGATGCCGGTGCCGAAGAAATACGTCTTGGCCAGCTCGACGCGCGATGCGGTCGGCGCGCAGCTTGGCATGCAGCGGGCCCGGCTCCGCGCCGGCGCCAGGCGATGGCGACGGAGATATGGTCCTGCAGATTGCGCCCGACGCCCGCCAGCGGCACGCGCACGTCGATGCTCGTGCGGGCGCAGCGCCTCGGGATCGGGCCGATGCCCGAGAGCATCAGAAGCTGCGGCGAGTTGATGACGCCGCCCGCCAGGATGACCTCGCGTTCCGCACGCGCGATGGTGCGCGCGCCGCGTTGCACGTACTCCACGCCGACGGCGCGGCCGCCTTCGAACACGATCCGGGTGGCGAGCGCATTGGTCACGACGGTGAGATTGCCGCGCGTCAGCGCCGGGCGCAGATAGGCGTCGGCGGCGCTGCAACGGCGCCCGTCGCGGATGGTCATCTGCCAGCGCGCGAAGCCCCTTCTGCTGCGCCCCGTTGTAATCGGCCGTTTCCGGATGCCCCGCCGCGACGCCGGCGGCGGCGAAGGCTTCGACCAGCGGGTCGCGGTAGCGCGACACTTGGGTCGACAGCGGCCCGTCGCCGCCGCGATAGGCGCTGGTCCCGCCCTCCCAGGATTCCTGGCGGCGGAAATAGGGCAGCACATGAGCATAGGACCAGCCCGCCAGGCCCGTCCCGGCCCAGCGCTCGTAATCGCCGCGGTTGCCGCGGACATAGGCCATGGCGTTGATCGAGGACGAGCCGCCGACCACCTTGCCGCGCGCGCATTCGATCGCGCGCCCGTCCATGCTCGCCTCGGGTTCGGCGAAATACATCCAGTCGTGCATGCGGTTGAGAAGAATGCGGCCCCAGGCGAGCGGAATATGGATCCAGGGGTCGCGGTCCCACCCGCCGGCCTCGATCAGGAGCACGCGCGCGTCGGCATCCTCGCTGAGGCGGTGGGCGAGGGTGCAGCCGGCAGACCCCGCACCGATGATGACGGACGTATAGGCCTCGCGCGCCATGGCTTTTCCTGAGCGTCCTGCGGCGACCGAAACTGACCCGCCGGCCCCGGCCCGTCAACTTGTCAGCGCGGGGGATAGGTCTTATCGTCCGTAGAGGTGGCGCAGCGAGGCGGAAGCGGGATGTTTGTGCGCAACGGATGGTATGCGGCGATCTGGTCGAAAGACCTGGGCGCCAAGCCGGTCGCGCGCACCTTCCTCGGCGAGCCGGTCGTGCTCTTCCGCGGCGCCAGCGGCCGGGCGGCGGCGCTCATCGATCGCTGCTGCCATCGCGCGGCGCCGTTATCGCGCGGCGAGGTCGCAGGCGAGGCGCTGCGCTGCGGCTATCACGGCCTTCTCTTCGATGCGGAGGGACGTTGCATCGAGGTGCCGATCCAGACGCACATCCCGCCCGATGCGCGTGTGCGCGCCTATCCGGTGCAGGAGAGCTGGAACGTCGTGTGGATCTGGATGGGCGATCCGGCGCGGGCCGATGCGGCGCTCGTTCCCGAGCTGCCCTGGCTCGACAGCAGCGAATGGACGGCGACGCCCGGCTATATCCGCCTCGATGCCAACGCCCAGCTTCTCACCGACAATCTCCTCGACTTCACCCACGTCGCCTATCTCCATCGCGACACCATCGCCGGCGATCCCCAGGAGGCCAAGCTGCCGACCCGGACCGAGCGGCTGGCGGACGGGATTCATACCGGGCGCTGGATGATCGACGTGAACCCGCCGCCGCTTTTTGCCGCGGCGGGCGGCTTCAACGGCCGGGTCGACCGCTGGCAGTGGGCCACGTGGAAGCCGCCGTCGACCGTCTATATCGACGTGGGCTGCGCGCGCCACGGCACCGGCGCACCCGAGGGCGATCGAAGCGAGGGCATCTCGATCTGGTCCACCCATCTCGTCACGCCCGAGACCGAGACGAGCTGTCATTACAGTTTTGCCTTCGCGCGCAACTTCCGCCTCAAGGACGCCGACATGTCGCGCCTCCTCTACGAGGGATCGCGCGCCACGTTTCTCGAGGACAAGGTCATGCTCGAGGCGCAGCAGCGCAATCTTGCCGGCGGCGCGCTCGACGGGCTCATTGACGTGACCACCGACGCGGCGCAGCTTCAGGTACGCCGTATTCTCGATGCGCTGATCCGGGCCGAGCAGAGCGAGCAACCGCCGCGGCCGTAACAACCGACAATCAACGGGAGGAAGAAATAATGGGCAGAGCGAGATTTCTGGTGCCGGCCTTGGCCGGATTGGCCGTGGCGTTCGGGCTGAGCGGGCACGCCGCTGCCGCAGACGCGCCCAAGACCTATGTCATGAAGGTGAGCCTCGCCACCATCAACGACACGCAGCACGAATGGGTCAAGATGTTCGTCGCCGCGGTCGAGAAGGATTTCAGGCGGCCGCATCAAGGGCGAAATCTATCCCGCGAGCCAGCTCGGCTCCATTCCGCGCCAGATCGAGGGCATCCAGTTCGGCGCGATCCAATGCTGGATCGGCCCGCCGGAATTCCTGGTCGGCGTCGATGAACGATTCGAAGTGATGACGCGCGCCGGGCCTCTTCACGAGCCTGGAGCAGGCCGCGCGCATCGCCGCCAAACCCGTAAGTAAAGGACATGGTTCTGGGCTTCGGCGCCAGACAAGGGACTGCTCGGGATCAGCCTGTTTGCCTATGGTCCTTCGTCGGTCGCCACGCGCTCGCCCGTGCACCATCTCGCCGACTTCAAGGGGCTCAAGATCCGCGTGCTGGCCTCGCCGTTCCAGAACGAGCTGATCTCCCGGCTCGGCGGAACGCCGGTGGCGATGACGCTGGGCGATGTTCTGCCGGCCATCCAGCAGGGCACCATCGACGGCACCGTGTCGGCGATGCCCGTCTTCACCACCATGCACTACAAGGACGCCGCGAAATACGTGATCGAGATCGGCCAGCCGTTCATCTTCTCGGTCGCCGAGGTGAGCAAGAAGTGGTTCGACACGCTGCCGCCCGACCTGCAGAAGATCATCACGGATGAAGGCGCCGAAAAACGCGACCGCTATCGTGCCGTGGGTCGAGACGTTCTTCGCGGCAGCAGCGCAAGGCCTGGGTCGCCGATGGCGGCGAGCTCATCGAGCCTGCCCGCCGACGAGCAAGCCACGATGATGACGCGCCTGGCCGAGCATCGGCGACGACATGTCGAAGACGCGGCCGGCACTCAACCGCTCCTTCAAGGCGCTGGCCGCAGCGGTGCAGCAGGACAAGTAACCGCGGCTGCCGCCCGCCGGTTGTCCGTGCAGCTGGCGAAAGCCTGGCTTATCGGTCAGCGGCGCAGCTTCACGTGGTCAAAAATCGACCGCGGGGGCAGATTGCCCACGAAGGCCGGGAAAACAGGGAGTTCTCCATGACCACCACAGGATCGTCAGTGTTGCCGCTTGCGGCCGCCGTCCTTGCCCTCGGCCTGGCCGTCACGCCCGGCATCGGCCGCGGCGGCCGATAGCGGCCAGCACTTATGTGATGAAGCTGGGCCTTGCCACGCTCAACGATTCCCAACACGAATGGTGCAAGATCTTCGTCGCCGCCGTGGACAAGGATTCCGGCGGCCGCATCAAGGGCGAGATCTATCCGGCGAGCCAGTTGGGATCGATCCCGCGCGAGGTCGAGGGTGTCCAGTTCGGCTCGATCCAGGGTTATATCGGCCCGCCCGAATTCCTCTCCGGCGTCGACGAGCGCTACGAGATCCCGTCCACGCCGGGCATCGTCGACGGCATCGACCAGGCGGTGCGCTTGGTCCACGACGCCGCGTTCAAGCGCATGATGCTCGGCCTGGGCGCCAACAAGGGCATCCACGGCGTCGCGCTGTTCATCTCCCAGCCGTCTTCGGTCATCGCACGCGATCCCGATCCGCACGCTCTCCGACTTCAAGGGCAAGAAGCTGCGCGTGCTGGCCGCGAACATGCAGGAGGAAATGCTGCGCCGCCTGGGCGCGACGCCGGTGGCGATGACGCTCGCCGACGTGCTGCCGGCGATCCAGCAGGGCACGATCGACGGCGCGGTGGCGGCGATGACCGTCTACACCACGATGCACTATCGAGGACGCCGCGAAGTACGTCACCGAGACCGGACAGCCCTTCATCTTCTCGATGGCGTTTCTCAGCAAGAAATGGTACGACGCGCTGCCCAAGGACCTGCAAGCGATCGTCGACAGCGGACGCCGACGCGGCCAGCGAGCAGGTCAATCCGTGGGAGGTCAATTTCTATGCCCAGCAGCGCGAGGTCTGGAAGCAGAAGGGCGGCGAGCTGATCGAACTGCCGCCGGCCGAGCACGCATCGATGATGAAGACGCTCTCGAGCATCGGCGATGACTGACCAAGTCGAAGCCGACGCTGCATCGCGCCTACGAGACGCTGGTCGCGGCGGCGAAGCGGACACAGTAATCGCTCGCCGCCGCGGCGGCTCAGCGACAGGACCGGAAACGAGAAAGGCGCCGGAAATGACCGAGAAGGTGCTGAGTTGCGTGCGCGCTCGTCCTTGCGGTTACCCGCGCCATCGCGGCGTGCTGCTCTTCTGCCAGCGTCGCACTCAACTTCGCCAACATCGTCGGCCGCTATTTCTTCAGCGTGTCGATCTCGTGGGCGGAAGAGATCATGCTCTTCCTCATGGTCGGCTGCGTCTTCTTCGGCTGTCGGCCGTGGCGTGGTCGGGCCGCCACATCCGCATGGACGTGCTCGTCGGCATGATGCCGCCCAAGGTCCGCGAGTTCTTCGAATTGCTTCGGAGCTCGTCTTCATCGCGACCGCGGTCGCGCTCACGATCTTCGCCTGGCCGGTCATCGTCGACCCTTGCGCCTTCGACGAGCGCAGCCAGGCGGCCAATTTTCCGCTGGTCATCCCGCAGGCGCTGGTCCCGCTCGGGCTCACGCTTATGGCCATCCTGGTCGTGGTGCGGCTCGCTGATCCACGCATGCCGGCCGCGCGCCACACGCCGGCGCCGAGCGTCCTGATCCCGCCGACGCGAACGCAACCGCGCCATGTGCGCCTATCTCGTCTATTTCGCGCCTGCCGGCGGTCCTGCTGATCATCGGCTTCCCGATCTTTCTCATCCTGCTGGTCGACCTCGATCGTCGCGGTACTGTCCTCGCCGACGTGCCGACCGACGACGATCCAGACCTACATGTTCGGCAGCCTCGACAATTTCCCGCTGCTCGCCGTGCCGTTCTTCGTGCTCGCGGGCGAGATCATGGCCCAAGGCGGCATCGCGCGGCGCGTCATCGCCTGGGTCATGTCGATGATCGGCGGGGTGCGCGGCTCGCTGGCGGTGACGACGGTCGCGGCCTCCGAGCTCTTCGGCGCGATGGCGCACACCGCGATCGGCACAGTCGTGGCGATCGGGCGGATGATCTATCCCTCGCTGCGCGACAGCGGCTACGACGAGCGCTTCTCGGTCGGCCTCATCGCGTCCTCGGGCGCGATCGCCGTCGTCATCCCGCCGTCGATCGCGATGATCCTCTATTCGATGTCGGCGCAGCAATCGGCGGTGTTCCTGTTCACCGCCGGCATCCTGCCGAGCCTGCTCATCGGCGTCATCGACGCCGCCTATGTCATGACCTATGCGCGCTTCAAGGCCGTGCCGCTGGCTTCGCGGGCGCGCTGGGTCAACATCTGGAACACGACCAAAGACGCGAGCTGGTCGATCGGCACGCTCGTGGTGATCTTCGGCGGCATCTATGGCGGCGTCTTCACGCCGACCGAGGCGGCGGGCGTCGCCGTTGTCTATTCGCTGTTCGTGACGATGGTGATCTACCGCGAGGTCGGCTTCGCCGATCTGTGGCGCATCCTCATCGAGCGCCGTGTTCCTGATCTCGCAGATCCTGATCATCGTCACCGCGGCCGGGATCTATTCCTGGCTCCTGACCACCAGCGGCATCCCGCAGCACATCGTCGCCAATCTGGAAGCGCTGCACATGGCGCGCTGGGAGCTGCTGCTGTTCATCAATCTCGGTCTTCTCGGCGCGGGCAGCTTCCTCGAGCCGCCGGCGGCGATCCTGATCCTGACGCCGCTGCTGCTGCCGATCGTCCAGGCCGTCGGCGTCGATCCCATTCATTTCGGCATCATCATGGCCGTCAATCTCAGCATCGGCATGTACATGCCGCCCTTCGGCCTCAACCTGTTCTCCTCGCAGGCGGTGTTCGACACGCCGCTCGGCAAGCATCTATGCCGGCGTCTGCCCTTCGTGATCATCAATTTCGTGGCCCTGCTGGTGATCACCTACGTGCCGTCGATCTCGATGGTCCTGCTCGGCCATCATCACTAGGGCGTGATCGTTTGAAGTTGAACCACACAATCGCCGCCCCGGCGAAATCCCATAGGCGCTAAAATAAGTGGGCCATTGCTTGATAATGGCGTCGTCGCGGCGGCTCGTGGAGATGTCGTCGCAGTGCGGCGCTGGATTGTCGCAGGCGAGCGACGGTCGGCTGCGGAATGATCGCCTGAAGAAGCGTGGCGACGAGTTGACGCAGAACCCGCCAGGCACCGGGCGGCGTCAGGCGGCGTGGGCCGAGCGGGGAGAGTCCTCGAGTTCGTCGACGAGCGGCTCGAGCAAAAGGATGATCAGCAGATGAGCCAGCAGGTAGGGTCTGGCGGAACGTGCGTCGACACCCGGAGGTCCCCTCAGCCCGATCAGGCTCTTCAAGCGTTTGAAGCCGAGTTCGATGCGCCATCGCAGGCGATAGAGGGCGACAACATCGGCGGTTGGGAAGGCCTCCCGGGCAAGCGAGGTTACGAGGATCACCCAATCCGCAGCGATGAGCGTTCCCTGCGAGAGTTGATGGCTTCCCCGTTGCGCCTCCCGACGGGCTTTGCGCCGCGCCGCCTGTGCGGCTCCCACCGGCCGTTTGATGGCGACGAGACGCAGGCCAAGCGGCGGCCCGCGCTTGCGGCCGATCCAGATCGGTCGATCGATCCGTCCGCACGCCGCGCTCCGGCGCAGTTCGCCCCGGAGATCGACCGGCGCGCCATGGGCATCGAGCCAGCGTGCATTCCTCCAGCCGGCGCGGACGAGGATGTCGGCGCCCGCGGCCAGCACCGGCGCGATGCGATCGGCCTGCAGATAGGCGCGATCGGCGATGCGGATCGCGCCCGTGACGGCCGGGATCCGGTCGAGCCGCTCGCCCTCGCGCTGATCGGTCAGCTCGAAATGGCCAAAGCGTTCGCCGGGAAGGTCGAAGGCGCTGTGGATGCGCCACAGCTTGTTGTGCGTCCTGGCCGCCGGCCCGGCCTGCGGCACCGTTGTCCCATCGATGATCCGGATCAGCCGACCCTGGCTGGCCCGCGGCGCGCCAGCGGCCAGCACGCGGCCGACCAGCACGGCCAGCCAATCCCCGCACTGGCGCAGGCGATAGAGCAACGCCACATTGGATATATCGACCAGTCCGATCGATGTCGCCCACGCGGCGGTCGAGCGCAAGCCGCGCTCGCCCAGACAATACGCTAGGATCATCCGCAACAGATCGACTGCGCTTGCGATCACGCGCGCCCGCTGGAATGCCTTCGTGTCGCGCGCGCTGCGATCCAGCAGTTCCGCCCCGCCGAGCCGCGTCACGACGCTCGCCCAATCCCGATTTACCAGCGCTTCGTCAGTCATCGCAGTGTAGAATCACAACGGATTCCACGGTGCAAGCCTTATTTTAGCGCCTATGGGCGAAAGCCGGGGTCCAGAGTTAACGCTCGTCGCTAGCCCCTGGGTCCCGGCTTACGCCGGGACGACAGGAAAAGCGATTCAATCAGAAACGATCGCGCTTTAGGGCACAGCGCTGGCAACGACCAGGCGACGCGTTTCAGACCGGCGTGAACATCGGCACCGGCGGGCCGCCCTCGCTCGGGCGGAAGACGACGCGCACGCTTTGCCCGATGGCAGCCGTCGAAATCGGCAATCGACGATGTTGGTCATCATGGTGACGCCTTCCGTCGAGCGTCACATAGGCGATCGCATAAGGCGTGGGCCCGCGGCGCATGACGCTGTAGGTATAGATCGACGCCCTGGCCCGACGGCGGCGAGCCATCGGTCTCGGCGCTGAAGCAAAACGGGCAGATCGGGCGCGGATAGTAATGCACCTGCCGCATGACCGGCAGCGCTTCAGCAGCAGCCGTCCTTCGCCGGCCGCGCTCCAGAACGGCGCGGTCTCCGGATCGGGCACGCGGCGCGGCGATCTTGCGCGTGCTTCAGCCATCTGCTCACTCCCGCTCCAGGATGACCGTGGCGCTGGCGTGGCGCGTGCCGAGCGAGCCGCCGATGCCGCTCGCCAGCGCCAGGCCGCAATTCGCACCTGCACCTTGGGATGCGCCTCGCCGCGCAGCTGGCGCACCGCCTCCAGCACCTTGGTGAGGCCGCCGCGGTTGGAGGGATGGTTGTTGCACAAGCCGCCGCCGTCGGTGTTGAACGGCAACCGGCCCGTGCCCGAAATGAGATTGCCGTCGGCGACGAACCGCCCGCCCTCGCCCTTGGCGCAGAAGCCGAGATCCTCGAGCTGCATCAGCACGGTGATGGTGAAGCTGTCGTAGATCGAGGCGTACTTGATGTCGGCAGGCGTGACGCCGGCCTCGGCGAAGGCCGCCGGCACCCGACCAGCGCGGCGGCGGTGAAGCTCAGATCGACGTGGCCGCCCATCTGATGCTTGGGCGCCTCGCCCGCGCCCAGCACGCGCACGCGCGGCTGCGCCAGCGAGCGCGCGATCTCCGGCGCGGTCACGATGATCGCGCCGCCGCCGTCGCTGATGACGCAGCAATCGAGCCGGTGCAGCGGATCGGCGATCATGGGCGAGGCGAGCACGTCGGCGACCGTCACCACCTCGGGCAGCATCGCGTGGGGGTTCCACTGCGCGTGGTACGAGGCCGCGACCTTGATCCAGGCCAACTGCTCCGACGTGGTCTTGAACTCGTGCATGTGCCGCATCGCGCACATCGCGTACATGTTGGCCGTGGTCGGCGCGTAGGGGTGCTCGAACTGATAGTCGGGCGACGCCGCGGCGGAGGCACGCATGGCAGCGCCGAAATTGGCCTCGGTGCGCGGCCGCCCGGCCAGCGTGATGAGCGCCACCGTGCACTTGCCGGTGGCGATCGCCGCCGCGGCATGGCCGACATGAAGAATGTAGGACGAGCCGCCGCAATCGGTGGAATCGATGTGGCGCGGCTTCAGGCCGAGAGTAATTGGCAATGTTGAGCGCGCCCAGCCCCGGCGCATCGCCGGCACAGAAATAGCCGTCCACGTCGCCCACCGCGAGCCCTGCATCCGCGAGCGCGCCCTTGGCGCATTCGGCATGAAGCTGGGCCAGCGACTTGTCGTCGGCCTTGCGGGTGGGATGCTCGAAGATGCCGGCGATATAGGCCTTGCCCTTGATGCTCATCGGGGCTCCGTCGCTTGCCAATCGGTCGCCACTCTGCCTTCGCCGCGCAGAGTTAACAAGGGCCCCTGGGCCGCACCCGGCGGCTGGGCTTGATCGCCGCGCGCGCCACCCCCACATAGCCTTACGGGTGATGCCAGTTGGATCGCCCGCGGTGCGTCGGGTGCTCTCCGGGGGCCCGCCATCATCGCCTCGCTCAGTCCGTTGAGGAGGTGCGTGTGTCGCGTCTTTCGCTGTTCAGCTCGCCGCTGCTTTTGGGATTCGACCAGCTCGAGCGGACGCTTGACCAGGTCACCAAGGCGGCGACCGACGGCTATCCGCCTTACAATGTCGAGCAGATCGGCGACGAAGCGCTGCGCATCACGCTCGCCGTCGCCGGCTTCACCATGGACGACCTCTGCGTCCAGGTCGAGGGCAACCAGCTCGTCGTGCGCGGCCGGCAGACGCGACGACAAGGACCGCGTCTATCTCCACCGCGGCATCGCCGCGCGGCAGTTCCAGCGCAGCTTCATGCTCGCCGACGGCATCGAGGTGGCCGGCGCCTGGCTCGACAACGGGCTCCTGAACATCGATCTCGTGCGGCGCGCCGCCCGCCGGGCGCGTGCGCAAGGTGGCGATCCGCGCCAGAGCGCCACGACCGGCAGCAACGGGAGCGCGACATGAATATCCAGGACAAACGTCCGCCACCTCTCAACGCAGGAATTCGCCCATCTCGGCGTTTCCGACATCGCCTACGTCAAGCCGTCGTCATCAACGACGAGCCGGCCTTCGCGATGCACGCCGCCGACGGCACGCCGATGGCGATCGCTGCGCGACCACGCCACCGCGGTGGCGGCGCTGCTTCAGCACGATCTCGAGGCGGTGAGCGTGCACTGACGCCGCTCTCAGGCGGCGTGGCTCGCGGTGCGGTCGGTAAGGAGCGCGTAAAGCGCGTCGGCGCGGTCGGTGCCGCGCAGCTTGGCGCACATGGCGCGGTCGCGCAGCAGCCGCGAGACGCGGGCGAGCGCCTTCAGATGATCGGCGCCCGCGCCGTCTCGGGCGTCAGCAGCAGGAAAACGAGATCGACCGGCTGGTCGTCGACCGCCTCGAACGGGATCGGCTTTTCCAGCCGGGCGAACAGGCCGAACATGCGCGTGCAGCTGGGCGAGCCGGCCGTGCGGCACCGCCGTGCCGCTGCCGATCCCGGTGCTGCCGAGCCGCTCGCGCTCCGCCAGCGTGTCGAACACGGGCTTCTCGTCGAGCCGACGAGCGGAGCCGCGCGCTTGGCCAGTTCCTGCAGAAGCTGCCGCTTGTTGGCAACGCGCAGGTTCGGCACGACGCTCTCAGGCGTGATCAGCTCGGTGATTTCCATTGCCGCTACCGCGCCTTCGTGGCGTGCGCGCCCCGGGGGGCAGCGAGATCGGGATCGAGCCAGCCGACATTGCCGTCCGACCGGCGATAGACGAGATTGAGATTGCCGCGCGCGCTGTTGCGAAACAGGAGCGCCGGCAGTTCGGCGAGATCGAGCCGCATCACCGCCTCGCTGACGCTCAATTCGGGGATGCTGGTGCGCATCTCGGCCATGACGAGCGGCTCGCCCTCGCCGCCGTTCGTGTCGTCGTCATCGTCTTTCTCGCGGCAAGGACATAGGCGGTCGCTTCCTCGGCCGGCGCGGCGGCGGCTATCGCGGGCTCGGGCGTGATGATTGCGCAGGCGCCGCTTGTGGCGCCGCAGGCGCTTGTCGACCCGCTCGGCCGCACTGTCGAACGCGACATTGGCATCGTCCGCCGTGCCGCCGCTCTGCACCGACAGGCCGCGGCCGGCATGGACGGAGATCTCGGCCTTGACGAGATGGCGCTCGCGGCAGAACACGACATGCGCCTCGGTTGCCTTGCCGAAATAGCGTTCGACGATGGCGGCAGTCGCGGTCGTCACGTGTTGGCGCAGCGCGTCGCCCACTTCGATCTGCTTGCCCGTGACGGTAACCTGCATGGGCTCAATCGCTTTGTCTTCGCCTCGCGCCGGAGTATTGCCCCCGACGCCCTACGCGCGCGCGGCAGAACTTAGGGAGGGGCCAGAAGCGAGTCAAGATGGCCGCCTCGACGCTCCATCGACTTCTCGCGCCGGCGCTGCACCGACGAGGGAATGTGCATTCGCCTCGCGATACTTCGCGACTGTGCGGCGGGCGATGTCGACGCCTTCTTGACAGCAGGATCGCGACGATCCTGTCGTCCGACAGCACCTCTTCGGCCTCGCTCTCGATGAGCGACTTGATGCGGAAGCGCACCGCCTCGGCCGAGAGCGAGCCGCCGCCGCGACCGATGCGATCGCCGCGGTGAAGAAATATTTCAGCTCGTAGATGCCGCGCGGCGTCTGCATGTATTTGTTCGAGGTGACGCGGCTCACCGTGCTCTCGTGCATGCCGATCGCCTGGGCGATGTCGCGCAGCACGAGCGGGCGAAGCTGCTGCACGCCGTGGCGCAGGAAGCCCTCCTGCTGGCGCACGATTCGCGCGCCACCTTGAGAATGGTGGTGGCGCGCTGATGCAGCGCCTTGACCAGCCAGTTGGCCGACTGATAGCGCTCGGACAGATAGTCGCGCTCTTCGCTTGTTGCGCGTCGCGCCGCTTACCTCGGCGTAATAGCGATTGTTGACGAGCACGCGCGGCAGCGTGTCGCTGTTGAGTTCCACCGCCCAGCCGCCGTCGGCCTGCGGCGCGGAGGAAGATGTCGGGCACGACCGGCTCCGCCGTGCGCGGCATCGAAGGCAAGGCCCGGCTTGGGATCGAGCGCCTTGATCTCGGCCACCATGTCGGCGAGATCCTCGGCATCGACGCCGCAGACGCGCATGAGCTGCTGGCGCATCGCGGCTTGCCAGCAGCGGCAGGTTCTCGATGAGACGCTGCATCGCCGGGTCGAAGCGGTTGCGCTCCTTGAGCTGGATGGCCAGGCACTCGGCAAGCGTGCGGGCGAAGATGCCGGGCGGGTCGAAATGCTGCAGCCGGCCCAGGGTCGCCTCGACGCGGGCGACGGGACAGCCGAGCAGCCCGGCGATGGCGGCAAGGTCGGAGGTGAGATATCCGGCCTCGTCGACGAGGTCGATGAGATGGGCGGCGATCAGCCGGTCGGCGGGCTCCTGGATCTCGACCGCGAGCTGCGCCAGGAGATGCTCGCGCAGGGTCTCCGGCCGCACCAGGGTCTGGTCGAGCCCCGGCAGGTCGTGCCGACCGCGCGCGGTGCTGCTGCGCCAGGCCTCGGGGTCGCCGGCGTAGTCGAGATTGCCTTCGCCCTCGCTGCCGGCCACGTCGTGCCAGAGACTCGCTGGCCTCGCCGCGCCTCGGCGACCGCCGGCGGGCTCGGGGCCTCGGCCGGGGTGTCGTCCGCGCTCGAGCAGCGGATTCTGCTCGATCTCGCCCTCGACATAGGTCGCGAGCTCGAGATTCGACAGTTGCAGCAGCTTGATCGCCTGCTGCAACTGCGGCGTCATCACCAGCGCCTGGGTCTGCCGAAGATCGAGCCTTTGGGTAAGCGCCATGGTCTTGGTTTATAATCCGTAACGGCCGTCAGTGCAAACTTCGTACCAACTTTGCCGACCCGCGTTAACAGCTGGTAAATCAGGGGAAATCCCGCCCGCCGGTCCGCGCACGAGGGAGACCGGTGCGTCCTTCGACCGCTCGCTTCGCTCGCGCTCGAGGGATGAGGAACCGTCCTTGATGCCATCACCCATCGATCCTCACGCCTCGAGCGAAGTCGAAGGGCGCACGATGGCCATGTAGCGGGGAACCGACCTAGAGGCTGAAGCGCTCGCCGAGATAGACGCGGCGGACGTTCGCGTCGTTGACGATTCGCGTCGGGCGCGCCCTCCATCAGCACCTGGCCCTCGTGCAGGATGTAGGCGCGGTCGACGATCTCGAGCGCCTCGCGGACATTGTGGTCGGTGAGCAGCACGCCGATGCCGCGGTCCTTGAGATGCGCGACGAGATCGCGGATATCGGCGACGGCGATCGGATCGATGCTGGCGAGCGGCTCGTCGAGCAGGATGAAATGCGGCTTGCGAGGCCAGCGCCCGGGCGATCTCGACCCGCCGGCGCTCGCCCCCCGAAAGCGCCAGCGCCGGCGCGCGCCGCAGATGGCGTGATCGAGAACTCGGCGAGCAGCGACTCGATCGTCGCCTCGCGCGCCTCGGGCTCCGGCTCCGACCACCTCGAGCACCGCGCGCAGGTTCTGCTCGACGGTGAGGCCGCGGAAGATCGACGCCTCCTGCGGCAGATAGCCGATGCCGAGCCGGGCGCGGCGGTACATCGGCAGCTCGGTGATGTCCTCGCCGTCGAGCGTGACGGTGCCGACATCCGGCCGGATGAGGCCGGTGATGATGTAGAAGCACGTCGTCTTGCCGGCGCCGTTGGGACCGAGCAGCCCCACCGCCTCGCCGCGCTGCACCGCGATGTTGACCGAGCGCAGCACCGGCCGGCGCCGAAAGCTCTTGCCGAGATTGAAGGCGTCGAGGCCGCGATTGTCGGCGACGAGCCGCGGCACACCATCGCTTGGGCGGGCGTATCGGCGGCGCGCGGCGGCAGCTTCGGTTCGCCGGGGAGTGCGGTCATGCTTGGTGTCCGTCGTGTTCGGGCTTGCCGCGGCACGATCAGGCCCTCGACTCGCGGCGCTGCTGCGCCCGCGACCTGCGTGCCGGGCGGCTCGCTCAGGAGGCGGCTTACATTGGTGTTGAGATCCACCACCGCATAGCGGCCCCGCAATTCGTTGTCGCCGCGCGTCAGGCGGACATTGCCCGCCGAGCGTAGCGATGCCGGTATCGACATTATAGACGCCCGCGTCGCCGCGCGCGATCTGCCCCGGCGACGTCACAACCACGTTGCCGTTGGCGTCGATGCGGCTGATATGCGAGGCGCCGTTCGGCCGCCTTGTCGACGAGCGCGGTCAGAATGTCGGCGCGGACGCGGCGATCCGCGCTTACCGCGACCGCATCGCCGCGCGCCACGCCGATCTGCTTGGTGTCGTACCATTCCAGGCTGTCGCGCGCCGTGATGACCTCGCGCGGCGTCACCATCCGCAGATGGGCCCTGCCGGTCACCACCATCACCGCCGTATCGACGTCATAGACCGCATGATCGCCGGAAACCGTCCCGGTCGGCGCCTTGAACAGCACGTTGCCGTCGGCGTCGAGCCGATAGATCTCGGTCGTGCCGCCAGTGAATGCGTCGGTGCTGGCCGTTCTTGGCCTTCACGCGCCGGCGCGGGCGGCGTCGGGCGCGACCGGGCGATAATAGGCGTAGAGCGTGTCGGCGACGACCGTGTCGTCCCCGCGCGTCGCCTTGGCGTGGCCGCGCGCGATATAGACGTGGTTGTTCTGCTGCCACTCGATGCCGTCTTCGGCCGCGATGTCGATCGGCTTGCCGTTGTCCTGGGTGCCGATCAGCGGCAGTTGCGCGAAGGCACCGGGGACGCCGAGCACGAACGCGGCGAGGACGGCGGCCGCCCGCCCTCTTCACTGGTCCGCGCCTTGCCAGCGGCAGCAGTCTGGAGCGTGGCGTGGCCGGTGAAGACGATGGTGTCGCCGCGATCGAGGATGCGGAAACCCTCGCCGGTGATGTTGCCGAACGGCCCTTGGCCGGTGATGGGATCATCGCCCTCGGCAGTGCCGGCGGCCATGTCGACATGGGCGCTCGAGGAGTGGAACTCGTTGCCCTTGTCCTGGAACAGCGCGACATTGCCGAAGAGGTCGAGGAGCTGCGGCTGCGGCTGGTAGAAGCCGGTATCGGCGGAAAGCTCGAGGCCAGCTGCCGCTGGCCGTGGTCATGTCGCCCTTGGGCCGGTCGAGCGTGATGAGATCGTCGAGCCTGGGCTTCTGGCGCGCCACGTCGGCGGTGATCGACGAACGGGCGGTTGTCGCGGTCGACGCCGGTATAGCGCGCCGTCACCATCTGCAGGTTGCGCGCCTCGCTGAGATCGAGGCGCGGCACGGTGACGTGCAGGCTCTGCAGCGCCGATTCGACCCGGGGCCAAGCCGCGATCAGCAGCAAGAGCGCGACCGCGATCGCCGGCAGCACCCGCTTGGCGAGCGCGACGAAACGGCTGTAGCGGCGGCCGACGACAAGGACGTTCGCGGCCATTGCCGGACGCGGCTCGGCCGCAATGCCGTCGCGCGCCTTCATGCGACCCCGGCGCGCAGACAGTCGTGAATGTGCAGGATGCCGAGCGGGCGACGCTCTTCGTCGAGCACGAAGAGGCTGGTGATGGCGAACGCGTTCATCAGGCCGAGCGCCTCGGCCGCAAGCGCCTGCGCCCGGATCGATTTGGGCTGGGCGCTCATCACGGTCTCGACCGCCGCGCGCACCAAGAGGTCGCCCATGTGGCGGCGCAGATCGCCATCGGTGACGACGCCCTCGAGCCGTCCTTGCGCATCGGTGATGCCGACGCAGCCGAAGCTCTTCGCGGTCATCACCAGGATCGCCTCGCTCATGGGGGTGCCGCGCGGCACCAGCGGCACGGCGTCGCCCTCGTGCATGATCTCGGCAACTCGCAAGAGCTGGCGTCCCAATTGCCCGCCGGGATGGAGGCGCTGAAAATCGCTTTCGGAAAAGCCGCGGCGCTCAAGAAGGGCCAGCGCCAGGGCATCGCCGAGCGCCATCATCATGGTGGTCGAGGTGGTCGGCGCCAGCCCCATCGGGCAGGCCTCCGCCGTCGCCGGAAGCTGCAGCGTCACGTCGGCCGCCTCGGCAAGCGCGCTGCTGTCGCGGCGCGTCATGGCGACCAGAGGAATACGGAAGCGGCGGCTATAGGCGAGGATGGCCGCAAGCTCGGCGGTATCGCCGGAATTGGACAAAGCGAGGATGGCGTCCTCGACCGCGATCATGCCGAGATCGCCATGGCTCGCCTCGGCGGGATGGACGAACTGCGCCGGCGTTCCGGTCGAGGCGAAAGTGGCTGCGATCTTGCGGGCGACATGGCCGCTCTTGCCCATTCCGGTGACGATCACACGGCCGGTGGCGTGGGCCAACTGGTCCACCGCCGCGGTAAAGCTGGCGTCAAGCTCGGCAACCAGCGCCTCAAGACCGGCGATTTCGGTGCGCAGCACGCGCCGGGCGACGGCCACGTCACCGGCCGCGTCGAGTCGACGCAGGGCTGGTCCGTTGCTGTTCATTTCCCTCCGGGCACGGCGCATGCCAGTTGTAGGAGGAAACTATGCCGTTCCATCCCTACGCGGTCACAGGAACGAGGCGGGAACAACCGCATGGCTCAGTGCTCGAAGATGTCGGCCTCGGCGTAGCCGGCGAGGTCGAGCTGGGCGCGGTAGGGCAGGAATTCGAAGCAGGCGCGGGCAAGCTCGCTCCGCCCCTCGCGGGCGAGCATCTCATCGAGGCGCCGGCGCAGGGCGTGGAGATGCTCCACATCGGCGGCGGCGTAGCGTAGCTGTTCCTGGGTCAGCGTGTCGGCGCCCCAATCGGAAGATTGCTGTTGCTTCGACAGCTCGACGCCGAGGACATCGCGGCACAGATCCTTGAGCCCGTGCCGGTCGGTGAAGGTGCGCGCGAGCTTGGAGGCGATCTTGGTGCAATAGACCGGCGCCGCGAGCACGCCCAGATAGCGGCGCATAACCGCGATGTCGAAGCGGCCGAAATGGAACAGCTTGACCACCCGCTGGTCGGCCAGGAGCGCCCGCAGGTTGGGCGCCTCGTAGCCGCCCGGCGCGAACTGCACGAGATGCGCGACGCCGTCGCCGGCCGAGAGCTGCGCCAGGCACAGCCGGTCACGGGCTGGATTGAGGCCCATGGTCTCGGTGTCGATGGCGACGCTGTCGCCCCACACCAGCCCGGTCGGCAGATCGCCGCGGTGGAGATTAATCATTGCCGATAATCACTCGCCCGTGTGCCCACAGGGCATGGCAAAAAGGGCCCGTGGTGCCCTGGAGAAGACTCGAACTTCCACGACCTTTCGGTCACTAGAACCTGAATCTAGCGCGTCTACCAATTCCGCCACCAGGGCATGGGGTGCGTGCTTAGGCAAGAGGCGCGCTTCTGTCAATCGTGACGTGACCCCACGGCATCCGAAGCACTGGCTCGCGCGGGCCCGACGTCGTATAGAATTGCGTCATGGCATACCGGCGGGTCACGGTTCTGGGCGCCTCGGGCTTCATCGGGCGCTATGTGGTGAAGCGGCTGGCGGCCGACGGCGACGTCATCGCCGCGGTCAGCCGGAACGCGAGCGACGCGGGCTTCCTCAAGCCGATGGGCGATGTTGGGCAGATCGCCCTCATCGATGCCGATCTCAACGATGAGCGGGCGCTGGCGGCCGTGGTGGCGGGCGCCGATATCGTGGTGAATGCCGTCGGCATTCTCTATGAGCGCGGCGTGTCGACATTCGCCTCGCTGCACCACCGCCTGCCGGAGCGGCTCGGCCTCGCAGCGCGCGCAGCGGGGGTGAAGCAGATCGTCCATTTCTCGGCCATCGGCGCCGATGCGCAATCGCCGTCCGCCTACGCGCGCAGCAAGGCGGCGGGAGAGGCGGCACTGCGTGCCGGCTTCCCCGGTGCGGTCGTGCTGCGCCCCTCGATCGTGTTCGGGCCGGAGGATGCGTTCTTTAACCGCTTTGGCGCGATGGCGCGGGTCCTGCCGGCGCTGCCGCTCATCGGCGGCGGCGCGACGCGGTTCCAGCCGGTCTATGTCGGCGATGTCGCGGATGCGGCGATGGCGGTGCTGGCCCGGCCCGACGATTCGCTCCGCCGCTTCGACCTCGCCGGCCCGGTCGTGTTGACCTTCAGGGAGCTGATGGAGCTCATGCTGAAGACCATCGGCCGCAAGCGGCTGTTGGTCCCCATTCCCTTCGTCCTCGCCACAATCGAGGCGGCATTCCTCGAGCATCTGCCCGATCCGCCGCTCACTCGCGATCAGGTGCGCATGCTGCGCCGGGACAATGTGCCGACGCCGGGCATCCCGGGCCTGGCGGAGCTCGGCATCACGCCGACGGCGCTGGAACTCATCCTGCCGACCTATCTCGATCGCTTCCGCCGCGCCGGCCGCAACCCGCAGCTCCTCGCCGCCTGATCGGCTCAGAACGACGAGCCCGGCTGCTTCAGGAACTCTTCCTCCTCTGGGGTCGAGACCCGGCCGAGGGCGCGGTTGCGATGGGGGAAGCGGCCAAAGCGCGCGATGATCGCGTGGTGCCGCTCGGCATAATCGACGCCCCCGTCGCGCTCCGGCCCCGGCGGCATGGCGGAGTAAAGCCTGAGCGACAGCTCCTGATCGGCCAGGTCTTCGCTGTGCTCGAACGGCAGATAGAGGAAGCCGCGGCGCACGGGCGGCAGCTCCCGGTCGAAGCCGCGCGCGATCGCCTGGCGCGCCGAGCCCCGCGCCTTGGCATCGCCGGCAAAGGCTTCCGCGCGGCCGCGGTTGAGATTGCGCGGCAATTGATCGAGCAGCAGCACCAGCGCCAGCGCCGAGTCGCGCGCGGCCAGCCAATGATCACAGCCGTCCGCCATCGCGCGCCGATGATCGTCGAGGAAGCGCTCGCGCAGCGCCGCGTCGAAGGCGGGATCGCTCTTGAACCATACCGAACGCGCCACGTCGCATTCCGGCGTGCCCGGCGCCCCGAACCAGAAATCAAGGAGCGCCGCGGCCCGTGCCGTGTCGTCGCTCATCGCGGGGTCGCGCGATCGCTTGGCCGCGCCGAGCGAGGCGGTGGATGGTCGGCAGGCATGGGAATCTCCCTGCCCGTCCCTTATCGAAGTTGCCGCGGCGGCGCAATGGTTCAGGCGTGGTGGTGCGCGCGCGGGCGGCGGTCGGACCATTCGCGTGGCGGTCCGGTATCGACATGGATGAAGCCGTCATAGAAGCCGACGCCGCCGCGGCGCAGCCGCAGCGCCGTACGATGGAGCCGCGCTACCCCCACCCCGTCGATGCAGATATCGGCAGCACGCGCGACGAGATGCTGGCTCTGCACCGCCGCGGGCATGCCTTCGCGCCGCAGCTCGCCGTTGGTCTCGCGGGTGCGATAGCCCGAAAGGATGCGCACCGGGCGGTCGCCCACGGCGAGCGCGATCCGCCGCAGAAGATCGATCAGGCCGGTGTCGATCGTGGCCACGACATCGTGGTGGAAGTCGCGCATCAGCCAGTCGATCCGCCGCATCGCCGCCGCGAGATAGGCGCCGTCATGCCAATAGGCGCCGGCGAAGCGCTCGCCGGTCTCGGGACAGACGAGCTCAACGCGCCGTTCGCGCTCGCGCTGTACCCATGCCGGCGCGGCGCAGGAAACCGCGCCGGCCGCAAGGTTTCTCAGCACCGTGCGCCGCGCGCACTCCGGCGGCGCCGGTGGGATGGCTGGCTCGATCGCCATGACTGCATGGGGCAACGCGCAGGCGAAGCGGCGGTTCCAAACCTGTGGTCCCTGCCTTTCGCTGCATCGTCGCGCGATTTCGGTTAAACTCGCCGCATGCGCATCCTCTATCACTTCTGGTTGTCCCCGGCCTCGCGCAAGTTGCGCATCGTGCTGCAAGAGAAGGGACTCGAGTTCACCCCGAAGGTGGAAAAGACCTGGGAGCGCCGGCCGGAGTTCCTGGCGCTCAACCCTGCCGGCGACGTGCCGGTGCTGATCGAGCCCGACGGCACCGTGCTGGCCGATGCCGGCGCCATCGTCGAGTTCCTCGACGAGACCTACCGCGAGAAGCTGCTGATCGGGCTCAACCCGATGGATCGCGCCGAGACGCGGCGGCTGGCCGCCTGGTTCGACATCAAGATGAACCGCGAGGTCAGCGAACTCCTGCTCGGCGAGAAGGTGATGAAGCGCCTCATCGGCAGCGGCCAGCCCGATTCGGCAGCGATCCGCGCGGCCAGGACCAATCTCGGCTACCATCTCGACTACATCAGCTATCTAGCCGAGCGGCGGCGCTGGCTTGCGGGCGATCATTTCTCCGCCGCCGACATCTCCGCCGCGGCGCATCTATCGGCGCTCGACTATCTCGGCGACGTGCCCTGGGACGACCACGAACCGGCCAAGGAATGGTACGCCCGCATCAAGTCGCGCCCGTCCTTCCGCCCGATCCTCGCCGACCACATCCCCGGCTCGCCGCCGCCCAAGCACTACGCCGACCTCGATTTCTGAACGCGGGCTACTTCGCCCCGGTCAGCGCGGCGAGATTGTCGGCCGCGTCCTGCGCTTCGGGCGATTTGGGTGCGAGTTTTTGCACCGCATGCCAATCATCGCGCGCCCCGGCCGTGTCGCCCTGGAGGCGGCGGATGTTGCCGCGTTCCAGATGGGCCGCGACATCGTTGGGCGCCAGCGCCACCGCCCGTTCGGCATCGGCGCGGGCGCGGTCGAGATCGCCGAGGTGGCGATAGGCCGAGGCACGAAAGCCGAGCGCGTCCGCGCGCTTGGGCTCCAGCGCCAGCGCCGCAGTCGAGATCGGCGACGGCGGCGCCATACTGGCTCTCCCCGCCGAGGATGCGGGCGCGGGCGACGAGGAGGTCGGGACTCTTCGGCATGAAGCTCAAGGCGGCGCTGAATGCGGCCTTGGCCTTGTCGGGCTGGCCGGCGAGCAGCCAGGCCTGCCCCGCCTGTGCCAGCGCACCGGCGCGGATATCGGGGCCGCGCTGCATCATGGCGCCGGCCAGGTTTTCCAGAAGCTGCGCCGCCTCGGCATAGCGCTTGAGTCCGAAGAGCGCGACCGCGGCGCAATGCTCGGCGGGAAAGCCACCCTTGGCGCGGCGCCAGTCCTCGGCCGCGGCCAGCCCCGGGCCGGGTGTGCGGCGGGCCATGTCCAGACACTGCTGATAATGCGCGCTGTCGTCGAGCGGCGGAGACATCGGTGCTGCGCCGTGCGCCGTGGCCGCCGCCAGGATAAGCCCGACGAAAGCGGCGAGGCCCGGACTATTCGCCGGGCTGCTCGGCCGCATGGGGACCGTCGAGCGCCGCGGCCACCGCCTCCGCCGACTGCGTCCGCAAATGCCGGGCCACGAAGTTCCGCGCCGCCTCGAGATAGAGATAGATCACCGGCGTGATGAACAGGGTAAGGCTCTGCGACACCACGAGGCCGCCCACGACGACGAGACCCAGCGGCCGACGCAGCTCTGAGCCGGCGCCGAAGCCCACGGCGATCGGCAGGCCGCCCATGATCGCCGCCATGGTCGTCATCATGATCGGCCGGAAGCGCAGGAGGCACGCCTCGAAGATCGCCTCCTCCGGCGTCGTGTTGCCGGCGCGCTGCCGCTCCAGCGCGAAGTCGATCATCATGATCGCGTTCTTCTTGACGATGCCGATCAGCATGACGATGCCGATGATGGCGATGACGCTCAGGTCCTGATGGAAAATGAGGAGCGTGCCGAGCGCGCCGAGCGCCGCCGCCGGAAGGCCCGACAGGATGGTGATCGGATGGACGAAGCTCTCGTAGAGAATGCCGAGCACGATGTAGATGACGAGCACGGCGGCCGTCAGCAACAGCCCCTGGCCCTGGAGCGCGTCCTGGAAGACCTGGGCGTTGCCCTGGTAGCCCGTGGCAACCGAGATCGGCATGTTGATCTGGCGCTCGAGCTTCCCGATCTGGTCGACGGCGGTGCCGAGCGAATTTCCGGGCGCCAGATTGAACGCGATCGTCACCGAGGGAAGCTGGCCCTGATGGTTCACCGTCACCGGGCCCGACGCCCGTGCTCAGCGACGCCACAGCCTCGAGCGGCACCTCCTGTCCCGATGCGCTCCTGACATAGATCTTCGACAAATCGTTCGGCGTTTGCTGATAGCGCTTGTCGAGCTCGAGGATGACGTAATAGCTGTTCGTCGGCTCGTAGATGGTCGAGATCTCGCGCGCGCCGAAGGCGCTGTAGAAGGTGTTGCGGATCTGATCGACGGTGATGCCGAGCTGGGCTGCCTTGTCGCGATCGATGTTGACGATGGCGAGCCGGTTATGAAGCTGGAGATCGGAATTGACGTCCTGCACGCCCGGAAGCTGCGCGATGCGGGCCTCCATGATCTCGGCGTAGTGGTAGAGCTCCGTCGTGTCGCTGTCCTGGAGCGTGTACTGATAGGCGCTCTTGGCCAGCCGTCCGCCGAGATTGATGTTCTGCAGGCTCTGCATGTAGGTCTTGATGCCGGTGATGCTGCGCCAATTTGGGCCGCAGCTCCTGGATCACCTCATCGGCCGAGAGCTTGCGCTGCTCGCGCGGCTTGAGCTGGATGAACAGCCGGCCGACATTGAGCGACGGGCTGCTGTTGACCGCGCCGATCGCGGCGTTCACGTCGGCGACGTTGGGATCGTCCTTGATGACCTGGGCCACCGCCTGCTGTATGCTCGCCCATCGCATTTGAACGAGATGTCCTGCGCCGCCTCGGTGAAGCCGACGATCTGGCCGGTGTCCTCGCTGCGGGAAGAAGCCCTTGGGCACGACGGCGAAGAGATAGCCCGACGCGCGCCATCGACACGATCGGTGACGAAGAGCGTCACCCGCCGCCACGCCATCACCTTGAGGAGCGCCCACCGGTAGCCGCGGAAGAGCGCGTTGAAGCCTGCGTCGGACGCACGATAGAAGACGTTGTGCTGCTCGCCGTGATGCGGCTTTGAGGAGGCGCGAGCACAGCATCGGCGTCAGCGTCAGCGACACGATGCCCGGAGATCAGGATCGTCATGCTGATGGTGACGGCGAACTCGCGGAAGACGCGGCCGACGACGCCGCCCATGAACAGCACGGGAATGAACACCGCCACCAGCGACAGCGTGATCGACATGATGGTGAAGGCGATCTCGCGCGAGCCGCGGAACGGACGCCGTGCAACACCGACTCGCCGTTCTCGATGTGGCGCACGATGTTCTCGAGCATGACGATGGCGTCGTCGACGACGAATCCCACCGACAGGGTGAGCGCCATGAGCGAGAGATTGTCGATGCTGTAGCCCAAGCAGCTCCATGCCGGCGAAGGTGCCGATCACCGACACCGGCAGCGCCAGCGCGGGAATGATGGTGGCGGTGACGTTGCTCGAGGAAAATGAAGATCACCAGGACGACGAGCGCCGCGGTGAGCATCAGCGTGAACTGCACGTCGCTCACGGAATTGCGGATCGAGATCGAGCGGTCGAGCAGGACGTGAAGCTGGACCGACGGCGGAAGCTGGGATTCGAAGACCGGGATCAGCGCCTTCACCGCGTCCACCACCTCGACGGTGTTGGCGTCGGGCTGGCGCTTCACCGCGAGCATGACCGAGGGCTGGCCGTTGAGCCAGCCGGCGACCTGATCGTTCTCGACGCTGTCGACCGCCCTTCGCCACGTCGCGCAGGCGCACCGGCGCGCCGTTGCGGTAGGCGATGATGAGCGGCTTGTAGCCGGCGGCGTGCTCGATCTGGCCGTTGGCCTGCAGCGTGATAGCTTTGCTGCGACCCCATGAGCGAGCCGACGGGCGTCGAGGAATTGGCGGCCTCGACCGCAGTTCATCACGTCGTCGAGGGTCAGGTCCTTGGCGGCGAGCGCCTCGGGATTGACCTGGACGCGGACGGCGAATTTCTGCTGCCCGAACACCAGGACCTGGGCCACGCCGTTGATGGTCGATATGCGCTGGGCGATCATCGTCTCGGCGTATTCATCGACATCCGACAGCGGCAGGGTCGGCGAATAGAGATTGATGAACAGCACCGGGAAGTCGGCCGGGTTCACCTTGATGAAGCTCGGCGGAATCGTCATCTGAATCGGCAGCCGCTTGGCCGCCGTCGTCATCGCCGATTGCACGTCGAGCGCCGCGCCGTCGATGTTGCGGTCGAGGTCGAACTGCATCGTGATGTTGGTGATGCCCGAGCCCGCTGCGTCGAGACCATCGAATTGAGGCCGGCGATGGTCGAGAATTGCTTGCTCGAGCGGCGTCGCCACCGACGAGGCCATGGTCTCCGGGCTGGCGCCCGGAAGCGTCGCCGAGACGACGATGGTCGGAAAATCGACGCGCGGGATCGCCGCCACCGGCAACAGGCGGTAGCTGAACATGCCGAAGACGACGAAGGCCAGCATCAGAAGCGTCGTCATGACCGGACGACGGATGCACAGCTCCGGCAGGGTCATGACGCGGAATCCGGCTTGGACTGCTTGTCGGCAGAGCGCAGCTCGACCCGCGTCCCGTCGGTGAGACGGAGCTGGCCGTCGATCACCACCCGCTCGCCTGCGGCGAGCCCCTTGGCGATGACAGTCTTGCCCTCGATGGTGCGGCTCACCGTGACCGGGCGCGTCTC
Organism: uncultured Alphaproteobacteria bacterium; assembly: GCA_963832575.1. Taxonomy (GTDB): domain Bacteria; phylum Pseudomonadota; class Alphaproteobacteria; order ATCC43930; family CGMCC-115725; genus DATJLY01. The sequence continues at coordinate 232,991 of CAWHUT010000001.1, read as the reverse complement.
GGCCGTGTTGTCGGGCTTCACCACGAAGACGTAATCGCCGTCCTGGCCGACCTGCACTGCGGCGGGCGGCACGACGACCGCATCGGCCTCGGTGCGCGTCGTCACCGACGACGTTGACGAACTGGCCGGGCCACAGCCGCTCGTCGTCGTTGGCGAAGGTGCGCACGCACGGCGATCGTGCCGGAGGTGGTATCGACGCTGTTGTCGAAGAACGCGAGCGTGCCGGTGATCGGTTTGCCCTCATCGCCCGCCGCGGTCACGGTCACCGGCGACCGCTCCGCGCGCCATCGCCTCGCGGACCGCCGGCAATTCCGACTGCGGCAGCGCGAAGCTGACATAGATCGGCTTGATCTGGTTGATCATGGCGAGCGGGATGTCGTTCGCCTTGATGCTGTTGCCGGCCTTGATCGCGATCGCGCCGACGCGCCCGTCGATCGGCGCCACCACCGTGTAGTAGGTCAGCAGCACTTTGGCGTTCTGGAGCGCCGCCTGATCGGCGCGCCATGGCCGCCTCGTCCGCCTGGGCCGTGGTCACCGCGGTGTCGTATTGCTGGTGCGAGACGAAATCCTTGGCCACGAGCGGCGCATAGCGCGCGACGTCGCGCTTAGCATTGGCGAGCTGCGCCTGATCCTTGGCGAGCATCGCCTGCGTCTGCTCGACCTGCGCCTGGGCGGCACGGCCATCGAGCCGGAACATCACCTCGCCGGCTTTGACGTATTGTCCGTCATGGATGAGGACGCTGTCGATGTAGCCGTCGATGCGCGACTTGATGGTGACGTTGGCGATGGTCTGAACCGTGCCGATAGTCTCGATTCTGACCGGCATCGGCTGGCGCGCGGCGGTGGCGACCACGACGGGAACGGCCGGCGCCTGGTGCGCGGCGCGGTGGCGGTCTGCGAGCGCGCCGGCGCGAGCACGGCCTGATAGACAACGCCGCCGATACCCGCCAGCAGCACAACCGCGATCGCCCACCCAACGCGCTTCATCGTGACACCAAAAGCCCCCGAGGCCCCCGACATGCGGTGTCGTTGCTGAACGACACACTATATCGCAAGAAAGTTACCATCTGCCAATAAGGCGGTATCTCCCCCCGCACTGGCAGGCGCCGCGGCGCATTGCATACTCTTTGGCGGCGACATTGTACATCCCTGGCGCACGCGGCTCTGCTAACATTCCGGTGATGCCGGGCCGATGAAGTCGGGGGTGAGCGGCGCTTGCGATCGATCGTTACCAGTCTGGGATTTGGCAACGTTGCGCGGGCGTTCCAAATTCGCAACTACCGGCTGTTCGCCATCGGCAATGGCGCCTCCCAGATCGGCTATTGGATTCAGCGCGTAGCCCAGGGCTGGCTCGCCTGGCAGCTCACCCATTCCGGCACCTGGCTGGGGCTCGTCGCCGCCGCCGATCTCATCCCCAACGTGGTAGTAAGCCCCTTCGCCGGCGCGCTGGCCGATCGGGTCGACCGCATCAAGCTCATCCGCCTGACGCAGATCGTGGCGATCCTGCAGGCCTGGATCCTTGCGATCTTGAGCTTCACCAACCTCATCACCGTGGAGGAGCTGTTCGGGCTCATCTTCGCGCTGGGCTTCATCAACGCCTTCAATCAGCCGGCACGGCTGGCGCTCATCCCGAGCCTGGTCGATACCGCGACCCTGCCGTCGGCCGTGGCGATCAACTCGCTCATCTTCAATCTGGCGCGCTTTATCGGCCCGGCCATTGCCGGGCTGGTCATCGCCGGGAGCGGCGTCGGGCTCGCCTTCGTGCTCAATGCCTGCTCCTATGTCGTGTTCAGCCTGATGCTGGCCCGCGTCCGGCTCCCGCTCGAGCGGCTGGCGCCGCAGCACCATTTCTTCCGCCAGTCGTTCGAGGGCTATGTCTACGCCGTGCGCCATCCCGGCATCGGCCAGATGATGGTGCTGTTCGCCGTCACCACGGTCGGCATCCGCGGCTATAACGAGCTGTTTCCGGGCTTTGCCGACGGCGTGTTCCATCGCGGCGCGCAAGGGCTGGCGTGGCTCACCGCGACGATGGGGCTGGGGGCGATGGCCGGCGGGGTGTGGATGCTGCGCCGCTCCGGCGTCAAGCGGCTGACCGCGCTCGCCATCAACCACACGCTCTTGATGTCGCTCGCGGTCCTGGCCTTTGCCGCCGCCAGCACCTACTGGCTCGCGCTCGGCACCGCCTTCGTCGGCGGCTTCGCCATGACGGTGAGCGGGATCAGCGCTCAGACCCTGGTCCAGACCGCGGTCGTGCCGGTCATGCGCGGCCGCGTCATGGCGTTCTACGGCATGGTGTTCCGCGCCGGGCCGGCGCTGGGCGCGTTGCTTTCGGGCTGGTTCGCCACACGCCTGGGCTTCCGCCTGCCGGTCGCCGCCGGCGCCATCGCGTGCATCCTCGCCTGGATCTGGGCGCGGCTGGCGTCAGGAGGCGATCCGGCGCGCGCTCGAAGGCGAGACGCCAGAGACCGGGCTGCCGGTGGCGGAAGCGCCGAGCCCCGCCGTCGCGCGAATGAGCCGGCTCTTCTGCTTCGGGCTCGGCTACAGCGCGGGGTTCCTCGCACGCTCGCTTGGCCGCCGAAGGCTGGCACATCGCCGGCACGACCCGCGAGGCGGCCGCTGCGCACTGCGCTTGCCGCCAGCGGCTATGCCATGCACGTCTTCGCGCCCGACCGCCCGCTCGCCGATCCGGACGCTGTTCTCGCCGGCACCACCCATCTCCTCCTCGGCGTGCCGCCGGGCGCCGGCGGCGACCCGGTGCTGGCGGCGCATGGCGCGGCGATCTCGCAGCTTAATGGTCTGCGCTGGGCCGGCTATCTCTCCACCACCGCCGTCTATGGCGACCACCGCGGCGGCTGGGTCGACGAGGACACGCCCCCCTGCCCGGCCGGCGACCGCGGCCGGCGGCGCCTCGCCGCGGAGCAGGTATGGCAGGCGCTGTGCCTCGACAGCGGCTTGCCGCTCCATATTTTTCGCCTTGCCGGCATCTATGGTCCGGGGCGGAGCCCGCTCGATGCGGTGCGTCAGGGACGTGCCCGGCGCATCGACATACCCGGCCATGTCTTCTCCCGCATCCACGTCGCCGATCTCGTCGCGGTGCTGCGCGCTTCGATGGCCCGGCCGCGCGCCGGTGCGATCTACAATGTCTGCGATGATGAGCCGGCGGCGTCGGGCGATGTCGTCGCTTTCGCGGCCATGCTCCTCGGCCACGCCCCGCCGCCGGTGGTGCCCTTTGCCGCTGCCGATCTTTCGCCGATGGCACGGAGCTTCTATGACGACAACAAGCGCGTCGCCAACCGCCGCATCAAGGAAGAACTTGGCGTGCGGCTGCGCTATCCGACCTATCGCGAGGGTCTGACCGCGCTGGCAGCGGAACCGCCGGGCGCGGCGTCCCGCTGACGAGGTCGAGCGGTGGCGCCACAGCGGCGCGGGTCACCGGCCGGGGGACAACGGTCGCCGAGGGCAGCGGCTTGCGTGCCGGCAGTGGCGGCGGCGGAGCAGCCGGCACCGTGACGGCCGGCATCAGTGCCGGACTGGGCGCCGGCGTGGGCGCGGGGGGCGCGGCGGTAGCGGAACCGGTTTGCGGCGCGTCCCCGTCTGTCGCGGCAGGTGGCGACGGGACCGGGGGCACCGGCGCCGGGGTTGCCACGATCGCGTCGCCGGGTTTGCCGGCGGGCGGCACGGCAACCTCAAGCGTGGCGACGTGCGGTGCCTGACGACTAAGCGCCATCCACACCCCGGTGGTGCCCAGCACCGCGATCATCGCTGCCGCGACCGCCCACCCGCGCCACCGCCCCTGCGCAGGCTCGACCACCAACTCGTCACGCTCTGAAACAACAGGATGTGCTGGCGCCGACACGATTGGCGTCGGCTCCGCGGTCCAGGCGGATGCGGCAAAATGCGGTTCGACAGCGGGGTCGGGTCGGCTTTGCGCCGGCGCCGGCCGGTTGGGCGCCTGCGCGGCAGCGACGAGGAACCGCACCGTCGCCGCCCAATCGGCATCGGCGATGGTGAGCGCCGGCGCCTCGGCGAAAGCCGCGTCGAGGCGTTCCGCCAGCGCAACGGGCCGAGCGTGCGCCAGGACCACGTGGACGATCGGCACCGTGCCCGGGAAGAAGGCCGCAAAGCCCTGACGTTCGAGGAAGCTGCGCAAGGCAGCGCACGCATCGCCGCTGCTCGCGTCGACATCGACCAGCGCAATTCCCCGGCGTGCGTGGAGCAGGAGATAGTCGGCGGTCGCCCCTTCGCCCAGGCGCAGCCCGGCGCGGATCGTCCAGCCCGGCTCCAGCGCCAGCAGCGCCTCCTCGACCGCGATGCGCGGCGCCGCAAGCGCGCCGGCGGAGGATGCTTCCTCCGCCATGCTAGCGCCGCGCCAACGGGCTCAGGACGCCACTCCGCCGCATCACATCCTCCCCGAACTCACGCGCCCGTAATGAACCGCGTACTTCGAGAGGAGGTTCCGTGACTAAACCCCGCCGATTTTTGCACGCTTGCGATGAGCCTTTTCCGCACCGCGCCGTTCGCCCGCCGTGACGGTGGCGGGCGCCGTCAGCCGAGGAGCTCTTCCAGCGTCGCCACAAGAAGCGCCAGATCGCTGTCGCGCGAGAGGCGGTGATCGCCGTCCTTGACCAGCGTCAGGCGTACATCCGCCGAGGCCAGCCGCTCGGTCAACGCCAGGCTGGTCTGCCACGGCACGTCCTTGTCGCCCATGCCGTGCAGCAGGCGCACCGGGACACGCGAGCGGGATCTCTTCGCCCATGACGAGATGGCCGCGCCCTTCCTCGATGAGACGGCGGGTGATGAGATAGCCCTCGGGAGAATATTCCGACGGCACGCGCGTTTGGCCGTCGGCGAGGATCGCCGCCTTGACCGCTGGCGGAAAGCGCCGCCACATCAGCGCCTCGGTCGCGTCGGGGGCGGCGGCGATGCCGATGAGGGCGTGGACGCGGTCAGGCCGGGCGAGCGCCGCCAGCAGCATGAGCCAGCCGCCGAGGCTCGACCCCACCAGCACCTGCGGGCCGGCGGTGAGCGCGTCGAGCGCTGCGAGCGCATCATCCTTCCAGCGCCCGACCGCGGCATCGGCGAAGGCGCCCGAGGAGGCGCCGTGGCCGAAATAATCGAAGCGGAGATAGGCGTGGCCGCGCGCCGCGCAGAACGCATCGAGCGTCTTCGCCTTGGTCCCGGTCATGTCCGACATGAAGCCGCCGAGGAAGACGACGCCGGGACTGCGTCCGGCGCGGCAGCGGTAGGCGATTGTGGCACCGTCATCGCGTGTTAAGATGGACGGGGATCTGATCCTGCTCCATCAGCGCCGCCTCATCCTTGCCAGCATGACCGAGGCCGAGACTATCATCGCAAGCTCCCGCGCGGAAACGCCCGGGCGTGCTGCAAGTGCTGCCGCGCCTCGTCACCGGCGGGGTCGAGCGCGGCACGGTCGATCTTGCCGCGGCGCTCGTCGCGCAAGGCTGGCGCGCGGTCGTGGCCTCGGCCGGAGGCGCGATGGTGCGCGAGCTGGAGCGCGCCGGCGCCGTCCATGTCGACGCTGCCGCTCGCTTCCAAGAACCCGTTGGTCATGCGCGCCAATGTGGCGCGGCTCGCGGCGGTGATCGCGCGCCACCACATCGATATCGTCCATGCGCGCAGCCGCGCACCGGCATGGAGCGCGCGCGCCGCTGCGCGGCGCACGGGCGCACATTTCGTCACCACGTTCCACAACGCCTACGACGCCGGCAGTCTGGCTCAAGCGGCGCTACAACAGCGTGATGGCGCAAGGCGAGCGCGTCATCGCCATCTCGGACTTCGTCGCGCGCCATGTCGCGGCGACCTATGGCGTCGCGCCGGAGCGGCTGCGCGTCGTCCATCGCGGCATCGACATGGTCCGGTTCGATCCCGAGCGCACCGGCGCCGAGCGCGTCATCGACCTCGCGCGCGAATGGGGCCTGCCCGACGGCGTGCCGGTGGTCATGCTGCCGGGGCGCCTGACGCGCTGGAAGGGCCACGCCGTGCTGATCGAGGCGCTGCGCCGCCTCGATCGCAGCGCGCTCCATTGCGTCATCGTCGGCAGCGGCAAGCGAACGCTACCGCGCGCGAGCTCGATGGCGCGCGATCGCAGCCGATCCGCCGCCCTGCTCGGGTCGCCGTGCTCCGACGAATGCCGCGACATGCCGGCCGCCTACATGCTGGCCGATGTCGTGGTCTCCGCCTCGATCCGTGCCCGAAGGCTTCGGCCGCGTCATCGTCGAGGCGCAGGCGATGGGGCGCCCGGTGATCGCCACCGCGCATGGCGGCGCGGTCGAGACGGTGATCCCGGGCGAGACCGGCTGGCTGGTGCCGCCGGGCGATCGCCGACGCGCTCGCCGCGGCGCTCGCCGAAGCACTGGCGCTCGACGCCCGAAGCGCGCCAGGCGCTGGCGCTGGCGCGCCATCGACCATGCGCGCGCCGTCTTCAGTACCGAGCACATGACCGCCCGCACCATTGCCGTTTATGAAGAGCTGTCTGCACGCAGGCGCGGCGCACGCGCCGGCCGAGGGCTCGGTCGCGGCGTGACAGCCGCGCTCGCCGCGCCGGCTGCGCCGCGTGCTGGTCATCAAGCTCGGCGCGCTCGGCGATTTCGTGCAGGCGATGGGCCCGGCGGCTTCCATCCGCGCCCATCACCGCGGACGCCGAGATCACGCTGCTGACCGCCGCGCCCTTTGCCGCGCTGGCGCGCGCGGCACCCTATTTCGATCGCGTGTGGGTGGACGAGCGGCCGGGCGTCTCCCGTCCGCTCGCGCTGTTGCGCCTGCGCCGCCGCCTGCGCGAGGGCGGTTTCGAGCGCGTCTATGACCTGCAAACCTCCGACCGCTCGAGCTTCTATTTCCATCTCATGGGGCCGGGCCAACGCCCGGAATGGTCGGGCATCGCCCGCGGCGCGTCGCATCGACATGCCAGTCCGGCGCGCGATCGGATGCACACGCTCGACCGCCAGGCCGAGCAGCTCGGCGTCGCCGGCATCGCCGCCGTGCCGCCGCCCGATCTCTCGTGGGCGGCCGCGGATCACGCCCACCTGGACTTGCCGCCGCGCATCCTGGTGCTGGTGCCGGGGGGCGCGGCGCACCGGCCGGCAAAGCGCTGGCCGGTCGCAGCACTTTGCCGCGCTGGCGCACCGTGCCGCGGCGGCCGGCGTGACGCCCGTCATCGTCGGCAGCGGGGCCGAGGCGGCGCTCGGCCAGACCATCATGGCGGCGGCGCCGGACGCGCGCGATCTCACCGGCCGGACCAGCCTCGGCGATGTCGCGGCGCTGGGCACGCGCGCGCTCCACGCCGTCGGCAACGACACCGGTCCGATGCACCTCCTCGTCGCCTGCGGGGGAGCGGCGACGGTGCTCTATTCGGCGGCGTCCGATCCGGCGCTCACCGCCCCCCGCGGCCCGCACGTCACCATCCTGCGCCGCGACGATCTCGCCGCGCTCACGGTGGAGGAGGTTGCCGCGACGCTGCCCTTCGGGTAAATCGAGCGCGCATGAGCGATCCACAGATTTCCCTCACCCTGCCCGACGGCACCGTCCGCGCGTTTCCCCGCGGCGTCACCGGCGCGGCGATCGCGCAGGCGATCGGACCCGGCCTCGCCAAGGCCGCCGTCGCCATCAGGATTGACGGCAGTCTCAAGGATTTGTCCGTCGCGCTCGACCAGGACGGGCGCATCGCCATTCTCACGCGCGAGGCGCCGGAGGCGCTCGAGATCATCCGTCACGACGCCGCCCACGTCATGGCCGAAGCGGTGAAGGAAATCTATCCCGAGGCGCAGGTGACCTTCGGTCCCGCGACCGAGACCGGCTTCTATTACGATTTCGCCCGCGCCACGCCGTTTACGCCCGAAGACCTCGCGCGTATCGAAGAGCGCATGCACGCGATCGTCGACCGCGACGAGACGATCGCCCGCGAGGAATGGGAGCGCGACGCGGCGGCGAGCTTCTTCGCCTCGATCGGCGAGAGCTACAAGGCGGAGTGGGTGCACGAGATCCCCAAGGAAGAGGCGATCAGCCTCTACCGCCAGGGCAACTTCGTCGATCTCTGCGTCGGGCCGCATCTGCCGTCGACCGGCAGGCTCGGCCATGCCTTCAAGCTGATGAAGGTGGCCGGCGCCTATTGGCGCGGCGATGCGCGCAACGCCCAGCTCCAGCGCATCTACGGCACCGCCTGGGCGAGCGAGAAGGAGCTGAAGCAGTACCTCTTCCAGCTCGAGGAGGCGGAGAAGCGCGACCATCGCCGCCTCGGGCGCGAGCTCGGCCTCTTTCATCTCCAGGAAGAGGCGGCCGGCAGCGTGTTCTGGCATCCGCGCGGCTGGACGCTCTATCGCACCATCGAGAACTACATCCGCCGGCGCCTCGAGCGCGCGGGCTATGTCGAGGTGCATACGCCGCAGCTCGTCGACCGCTCGCTGTGGGAAGCATCGGGCCATTGGGAAAAATTCCGGCAGAACATGTTCACCGTGGCCGATGCGGACACGGACGGCGAGGGCGAGCACATCCTCGCGGTGAAGCCGATGAGCTGCCCGTGCCACGTCCTCATCTTCCGCCAGGGGCTGCACTCCTATCGCGACCTGCCGCTGCGCATGGCGGAATTCGGCGCCTGCCACCGCAACGAGCCGTCGGGCGCCCTCCACGGCATCATGCGCGTGCGCGCCTTCACCCAGGACGACGCCCACATCTTCTGCACCGAGGACCAGATCACCGCGGAAAGCATCGCCTTCTGCGATCTCCTGCGCGGGGTCTACCGCGATTTCGGCTTCGAGGACGTCACGGTCAAATTCTCCGACCGCCCGGAAAACCGGGCCGGCAGCGATGCGGTGTGGGACCGCGCCGAGGCGGCGCTGCGCGACGCGTGCGCGGCGGCGGGGCTGGCCTACGCGCTCAATCCCGGCGAGGGCGCGTTCTACGGCCCGAAGCTCGAATTCGTGCTGCGTGACGCGTTGGGGCGCGACTGGCAGTGCGGCACGCTGCAGGTGGATTTCGTGCTGCCGGAGCGGCTCGATGCCAGCTATATCGGCGAGGACGGTCAGCGCCATCGCCCGGTGATGCTGCATCGCGCGATCCTGGGTTCGCTCGAGCGCTTCATCGCTATCCTCATCGAGCAGTATGCCGGCCGCCTCCCGCTGTGGCTCGCGCCGGTGCAGGTCCGGGTGCTGACCATCACCTCCGACGCCGATGCCTATGCCACCGAGGTCACGGCGGCCTTCAATGCGGCGGGCTTGCGGGCGGAGGCCGACCTCGCCAACGAGAAGATCAACTACAAGGTGCGCGAGCACAGCCTGGCGAAGATACCTGTCCTTGCCGTCGTGGGGCGGCGCGAGGCCGAGACGGGGACGCTGGCGCTGCGCCGCCTGGGGGGCAAGGAGCAAGAAGTCCTTGCGCTCGAAGAGGCCATCGCTAGATTGAAAGAGGAGGCGGCGGTTCCCTCTGCCTGACGGAGGGGGAACTGCCGGGGCCGGCGCCGGGGAAACGACCCGGGGCGCGCGGCTGTTTTCTTAACCAGAGAATGGAGGTACTGCATCGCCAGACTAAGCCCGACGATGACGCCGACCCGCGACGGGCCGCGCATCAACGAGGAGATCGCCTCGCTCAAGGTTCGTCTCGTCGACGAACGTGGGGAAATGATCGGTGTCGTAACCCGCAGCGACGCCCTCGCCCGCGCCACCGAAGCCGGGCTCGATCTTGTGGAGGTGGCGGCCAATGCCGACCCCCCCGTGTGCAAGATTCTCGACTTCGGCAAGTTCAAATACGAAGAACAAAAGCGCAAGAACGAGGCGCGCAAGAAGCAGAAAATCATCGAAGTCAAAGAGATCAAGCTGCGCCCCGGCATCGACGATCACGACTACGACGTCAAGATGCGCAACATGGTCAAGTTCATCGACGAGGGCGACAAGGTCAAGATCACCATGCGCTTTCGCGGGCGCGAACTCGCCCACCAGGAAATCGGCATGAACGTGCTGATGCGGGTGCGCGACGATCTCGACAAGGTCGCCAAGATCGAGCAGCACCCGCGCATGGAAGGCCGGCAGATGACCATGGTCATGTCGCCCAAGTGAGCCGGCGCGCCCCCAAAGGGGCGCCGCGCACGGTTAACGGGAATTCATTCCCGCGACAGGACCATGTCATACAACCTGCGGATAATGGCGGGCGAGGGGACGTGGGGCGCGCGCGATTGCCCGTGCCCTCCGGCCCTGGCCACCATGGAGGTTTGCCATGCATCGTTCCGCAGTTGTCGTCGTTGCCCTCCTCGCCGGCGCCGCACCGCTGGCCGCCGCCGCGCACACCCAGGCCCTCACCCCCAACACCGCCTCGGCGCGCCGCATGACCGACGCGCTCAATATTCTGGAAGCGCAAGGCTTCGGCAATTTCAAGGACTTCCACGCCGTCGGTCAGAACTTCGCCGCGGCCGTTGACCAGAATGGGCAGCAATTCACCATCACCGTCGATCCCGACAACGGCCAGGTGACGCGCCAGAGCTGAGCGCCGGCGCCGGCACGCCCTCCGCGCCGATCCCAAGGGGCACGGAGGGCGCCAGCGTCCCGCCCGGCCATGTCCTGCCGTGCAAGGTGGGCATTTGACATGGCGCGGTTCGGTGCCAAGATCATCGACACTTAGAGGAGAGTGCCGATGAGCGCGAAGCCGGTCATAAAAATTGCCCCGAACAACCCCGTTTTCGACCTCCCGGTGCTGGTGGGCATCGCGGAAGGCCTGTTTGACCAGCGCGGGCTCGATGTCAGCATGGCCGCGACCTATGACGATCGCGAGCGCGACACCCCCCAAAGCGCCATCCTTGGCCGCCTCAAGGAACAGCAGTTCGAGTGCGGCTCGGCCGACAGCTACAATGTCTGCGAATGGGCCAGCATTGACCGGCTGGAGCGCGGCTCCCGCGGCGGCAAGCTCGCGGCGCTGCGTGCGGCGGTGGCGGCGCAAGCCATCCTCAGCTTCGACGACACGCTCCAGGTGCCGCGCGACCTCGCCGATGTGCCGGTCATGGTGCAGGAGCTGACGGGCTCGCACTTCACCACCCTGCAGATGCTCGAAGGCGCGCTCGGGCGGGCGCATGTCGCGGTCACGCATGGCGGGCTGCCGCAGCAGCGCTACGCCGCATTACGCAACCGCACCTGCCGCGCCGCCACGGTGATGGAGCCCTTCATCAGCCTCGGCCTCAAGGAAGGCGCGCACGTCATCGCCGCCGAATTCTATCGCGGCGGCGAGGTGGTCGCGGCGACCCTCACGCCGGAAGAGCGCAGCGCCTACTACGCCGCCGAGAACGCGGCGGTTGATCTCATCAATTCCGACTTCTATCGCTTTGCCCACCACGTCACCGCAGCGACCAAGGGCGCGCTTGCGCCCAACGAGCTGCTGCGGGCGTTCGTGCGCTACAAGCACGTCGATATCTATGAGGCCGAATTGTTCGACCGCACCTACGACTGGATGAAGTCGTGGGGTCTCACCCCTGGCCGCAGCGAGCACGGCGCGCTCGTCGTCGGCTGACCCTTTAATGGATGGAGGATGCCATGCCGTCCCCGACGAAGCTTTCCCACCTCGTGCTGCAGACCAACCAGATCGCGGCGATGCGCGAGTGGTATTTCACGGTCCTGGAGGCCGAGCTGGTGCAGGAGAGCGATCTCATCTCCTTCATCAGCTATGACGAGGAGCACCACCGCGTCGCCTTCCTCAACCCCGGCCCGCTGACGCCCAAGGGCGACGCCGATGTCGGCATCAATCATATCGCCTTCAGCTATGCCAGCCTCGGCGACCTCGTCACCGTTTATGAGCGCTTGAAGCGCGCCGGCATCGTGCCGCACTGGTGCATCAATCACGGGCCGACCACCTCGGCTCTACTACAAGGACCCGGACGGCAACGGGGTCGAGCTCGAGGTCGACAATTCATAAAGATGGCGCGGCGTGCAAGGACTTCATGCGCTCGCCGGCTTTCGTGCCGCAATCAGCGCGGCGCCCAGATCGATCCCGACGATCTCGGCCGGCGGCTGCGCGCGGGCGAGCCCGAGCGCGTGCTTCCTCGAACGCGCCACCCACGAGAAGGCCACCGTCTGAGCCCTGGGCCGCGCGGCGCACCTTGCCAGCGCGCGCGCCGCCCTGTATAACCCGCGCCTTGCGGCGGCCGGCCGAAACGGCGGACTTGCCGCATCTTTGGCCGTCCCGCGGAAGGATCGGAAATGCCCAAGCTCAAGACCAAGAGCGGAGCGAAGAAGCGCTTTGGGCGCACCGCTACCGGCAAGGTCAAGGTGGCCAACGCCTATAAGCGTCACCTCCTCGTCAACAAGTCGAAGCGCTCCAAGCGCAACGCCAAGGGCACGGTGACGCTGCAGAAGGGCGACGCGAAGCTCGTCCTCAGCTACATGCCGTATATGCGGGGTTGAGCCATGGCACACGTCAAGCGCGGCGTCACCGCCCATGCCCGGCACAAGAAGATCCTGGCGCTCGCCAAGGGCTATCGCGGCCGCTCCAACACCAGCTTCCGCATCGCCGTCGAGAAGGTCGAGAAGGGGCTGCAATACGCCTATCGCGACCGCCGCAACCGCAAGCGCAACTTCCGCGCCCTGTGGATCCAGCGCATCAACGCGGGCGCGCGCGAGGAAGGCCTGACCTACGCGCAGTTCGTGCACGGGCTGCATCGCGCCGGCATCACGCTCGACCGCAAGGTGCTGGCCGATCTCGCCGCGCGCGAGCCGGCGGCCTTCAAGGCGGTCGTGGCGCAGGCCCAGGCGGCGCTGGCCCAGGCATGATCGCGGTGCGATTTAGCGGCGGCGGACCGGCGGACTAGGCCCCGGCGCACGACGCCTTGCGTGCGGACAAGGGGCCTGAGCGGCCCCTTTTTCTCGACCGGAGGACAGATGGCGAGCCTCGATTCGATCCGCGACGAGATCCTCCGCCTCGTCGCCGCCGCCACAGCAGCGAGCTCCTGGAACAGGCGCGCGTCGCAGCGCTCGGTCGGCGCGGCAGCGTGACCGAGCTGATGAAGGGGCTGGGCGCGCTCGACCCCGAGGCGCGGCGCGCGCACGGCGCCGCCCTCAACAAGCTCAAGGACGAGATCGAGGCGGCGATCGCCGCTTCCGCCGCGGCGGCTCGAAGCCGAGGCGCTGGCCGCGCGCCTCAAGACCGAGCGCATCGATGTCACCCTGCCGGTCCGGGCCGAGCCCGAAGGCCGCATCCACCCGATCAGCCAGACCATCGACGAGGTCGTGGCGATCTTCGGCGCGATGGGCTTCACCGTCGCCGAGGGCCCGCACATCGAGGACGATTTCCACAATTTCACCGCCCTCAACATCCCGCCCGAGCATCCCGCGCGCCAGGAGCAGGACACGTTCTATCTCGACGAGCGCGAACCGCAGACGGCCGCAAGGTCCTGCGCACGCACACCTCGCCGGTGCAGATCCGCACCATGCGCGCGCGCAAGCCGCCGCTCCGGATCATCGTGCCCGGCCGCACCTTCCGCAGCGATCACGACGCCACGCACGCGCCGATGTTCCATCAGGTCGAGGGGCTGGTGGTCGACCGCACCATCCACATGGGGCATCTGAAGGGCTGCCTCATCGAATTCTGCCGCGCCTTCTTCGACATCGAGCATCTGCCGGTGCGCTTCCGGCCGAGCTATTTCCCCTTCACCGAGCCGTCCGCCGAGGTCGATATCGGCTGTTCGCGCGAAGGCGGCGGCCTCAAGATCGGCGCCGGCGGCGACTGGCTCGAAATTCTGGGCTCGGGCATGGTGCATCCCAAGGTGCTCGCGCAATTGCGGCCTCGATCCCGAGGCGTGGCAGGGCTTCGCCTTCGGCATGGGGATCGAGCGCATCGCCATGCTGAAATACGGCATTCCCGATCTGCGCACCTTCTTCGAGAGCGACCTGCGCTGGCTGCAGGCATTACGGCTTCCTGCCGCTCGAGCTGCCGTCGCTGGTGATGGGGCCGGCGCGATGAAGACGACGCTCGCCTGGCTCAAGACCCATCTCGACACCGAAGCCTCGGTCGAGGAGATCGTGGCGCTTCTCGTCATGCGCGGCGTTCGAGGTCGAGGGCATCGAGAACCGCGCCCAAAGACCTGGCGCCCTTCCGCGTCGCCCGCGTCGTCAAGGCCGAGCCCCATCCCAACGCCGACAAGCTCCGGCTCTGCATCGTCGATGCCGGCGCGGGCGAGGTGCAGGTGGTGTGCGGCGCGCCCAACGCGCGCACCGGGCATGCATCGGCGTGTTCGCGCCGCCCGGCGCGCTCATCCCGCGCACCGGCGTGGTGCTGAAGGCCAGCACCATCCGCGGCGTCGCCTCGAACGGCATGCTGTGCTCGGGCTATGAGCTGGGCCTCAGCCGAGGATCGCGAAGGCATCATCGAGCTGCCGGCGGACCTCGCGATCGGTTCCCCCTTCGCCCGCGCGGTCGGGCTCGACGATCCCGTGCTCGAGATCAAGGTGACCGCCAACCGCGCCGATTGCCTGGGCGTGCGCGGCGTCGCCCGCGACCTCGCCGCGGCGGGGCTGGGGCGGCTGAAGCCGCTTCATCCGGGCTGGTATCACACGCCGGAGCCAGCAGCGGGGCTGGCGACGGACCCGGTGCCGGGCCGCTTCCCCTGCCCGATCGCCGTCCATCTCGCCGGGCCGGACGCGGTCGCGTGCCCGCTCTTCCTCGGCCGGCTCATCCGCGGCGTGCGCAACGGCCCGAGCCCGCCCTGGCTTGCCGACCGGCTCGATGGCGATCGGGCTGCGGCCGATCTCGGCGCTCGTCGATATCACCAATTTCCTCACCTTCGATCTCGACCGGCCGCTCCACGTCTTCGACGCGCGAAAGCTCGAGGGCGATCTCGCGGTGCGCGGCGCCCGGCCCGGCGAGGAGCTCGCCGCCTTGAACGGCCACACTCTATCCGCTCGACCCGGACATGACGGTGATCGCCGACAACAGCGGCGTCGTTGAGCCTCGGCGGCGTCATCGGCGGCGAGAGCAGCGGCTGCACCGAGACGACGACCGAACGTCTATATCGAGGCGGCGCTGTTCGATCCCGTGCGCACCGCCGCCACCGGGCGCGAGCTCAACCTGCAAAGCGACGCGCGCTATCGCTTCGAGCGCGGCCTCGATCCCGAATTCGTGCGCGCCGGGCCTCGAGGCGGCGACGCGGCTCATCGTCGGCGCTCTGCGGCGGCGAGCCGAGCGCGGTCGCGCAATCGGGCGCGGTGCCGACTGGCGCCGGCAGCATCGCGCTTCCGGCCCGGCCGCACCAAGACCTCGGCGGCCTCGAGATCGCGCGGCACGAGCAGCGCCGCATCCTGGAAGCGCTGGGCGCGACGGTGACCGGCAGGCGACCCGGCCTGGGCGGTCGAGCCGCCGTCGTGGCGCGGCGACATCGAGGGCGAGGCCGATCTCGTCGAGGAAGTGCTGCGCATCCACGGCTACGAGCACATTCCCGCAGTGCCGCTGCCGCGCGAGCCCGGCCTGCCCAAGCCGGCGCTCGATCCGGCCCAGCGCCGCGCCGGTTTCGTGCGCCGCAGCCTCGCCGCGCGCGGCCTTATCGAAGCCGTGACCTATTCGTTCATGCCGCCGGCGAAGGCGCGGCTCTTCGGCGGCGGCAGCGACGCGCTTGCGCCTCGCCAATCCGATCAGCGCCGATCTCGACGCGATGCGGCCGTCGCTCCTGCCCAACCTCCTGGATGCGGCGCGGCGCAATGCCGATCGCGGCTTTCCCGACAACGCGCTGTTCGAGGTCGGCGCGCAGTACCGCGACGACACGCCGGAGGGCCAGGACCTCGTCGCCACCGGGCTGCGGGCCGGCCGCACCGGCGTCAAGCGCTGGGACGATTCCGGGCGGCCGGTCGATGCCTACATGGCCAAGGCCGACGCCATGGCGGCGCTCGCCGCCGCCGGGATCGCCGGCGACGCCATCCAGTTCGGCGCCGATCCGCCGGCCTGGTACCACCCCGGCCGCGCCGGCGGGCTGCGGCTCGGGCCCAAGCTCCTGGGCTGGTTCGGCGAGATCCATCCCGGCGTGCTGGCCGAGTTCGGCGTGAAGGGCGCGGCGGCCGGGTTCGAGGTCTTCATCGACGCCGTGCCGCTGCCGCGCGCCCGCGGCCGCGCCCGGCCGCTCCTGAAGCTCTCGCCGTTCCAGCCGGTGGAGCGCGACTTCGCCTTCACCGTGACCAGGCGCTGCCGGCCGAGACGCTGCTGCGCGCCGCGCGCGGCGTCGACAAGAAGCTCATCGCCGACGTGCGGCTCTTCGACGTCTATACCGGGCCGGGACTGCCCGAGGGCAAGAAGTCGCTCGCCATCACCGTCGTGCTTCAGCCCGAGGAAGAAACGCTCACCGACGCGGCACTCGACGGCTTCTCCAAGCGGCTCATCGCCGCGGTCGAGAAGGCGACGGGCGGCAGCCTGCGGCAATAGGCGCTCGCCAATGGTCGCCTTCGCCAAAATCCGCAAGGCCGCGCTCGCGCGTACATGGCGAGACCGAGCTGAAAGCGCGCATGCCCGCGGTCAAGTCGCCGGCGGCGCTGAAGCAGCGTGTCCGACGACCGCTATTTCTCGCGAGATGTCGCAGCGCATCTTCCACGCGGGCTTGCGCCACAGCGTCGTCGACGACAAGTGGCCGGCCTTCGAGGAGGCGTTCCGCAGCTTCGATCCCCGCCGCGTGCGCGGCATGAGCGACGAGGAGATCGAAGACCTGATGAAGGACGCAACGCCTCATCCGCCATCTCGGCAAGCTGCGCGCGGTCCATGCCAACGCCACCGCCTTCATCGCATTGGCCGAGGAGCATGGCGGCATGGGCCGCTATCTCGCGGACTGGCCGGACGCGGAGATCACGCGCCTGTGGGAGGATCTCGCCAAGCGCTTCGCGCAGATGGGCGGCAACTCGGCGCCGCGCTTTCCTGCGCATGGTCGGCAAGGACACCTTCCTGCTGACCCCCTCGGTGGTGAGCGGCGCTCACTCAGTGGAACGCCTTCAAGGGCGAGCCCAAGAGCAAGGCCGACCGCGCCAAGGTTGCAGGCGATCTTCAACGGCTGGGCGGAAGACACGGGCATGCAGCTCGCCCAGCTCAGCATCACGCTCGCGGCATCGGTCGACGATGTCACCGGTCCGGGGCGACGACCACATTGACGAAGCCGCCCGGCCGCTCGTCGCGGATGTCGGCCAGCGCCTGGTTCACGCCCTCGAGCGGATAGACGCGCGCCACCCACGGCGAAAGATCGAGGACGCCGGTCGCCGCCATCTCCGCCATCAGCGCTCCTTCCGCCGGGGTGAACCAGTTGGAGCCGCGATAGCCCATCGCACTCGTCATGAACTGCGTCGGATTGAGGGGCAGCTTCTCGGCCAGCGCGCCGATATTGACGGTCATGCCGCCGCGCTTCACCCCGGCCTGGGCCTCGGCGACGGGTGAAGCAGGCGCGCCGCGGCCGCTGCAGTCGAGGAGGAGATCGACGCCCAGCCCCTCGGTGCGCTCCTTGACCCACGCCGCGATCGGCCGCTCGCCCAGTGCGATCGTGTCGATGCGCTGTGGCGCCAGCGCTTTAAGCCGTTCGAGAACGGCGCGGTTGCGGCCCCAGCCGAGGATGCGCGTCACCCCCATGGCAAGCGCCAGCATGACCGCGCCGACGCCGAGCGTGCCGGTGACGCCGTTGATGGCGATCCAGCTTCCCGCCCCCGCCCCGCCCAGCCGCAGCGCCGCGAAGGAAGTTCCGAGATAGCCAAAGCGCGCGCCCTCATCGAACGACACGGCCGGCGGCAGCTTCACCAAGCTCTGCGGCGCGGCGGTGAGGAACTCGCACAGCCCGCCATAGGGGTAATCCTCCAGGAGCCGCGCACCCCGGGCGGTGAAGCCGAAATAGCCCCTGAGCGCGGCATCGGCGCACAGCATCCGCCGGCCAGCGCGGCAATAGGCGCATTCGCCGCAGGCCAGGAACGGATCGACATAGACCCGGTCGCCCTCGTGGATGTCCATGCGCCCGGCCGGCGCGGCGGCAACGATGCCGGCGGCGTCGAGCCCGATCACCGCCGGCAGCGGCGGCAGGTGATGCCACAGCTTGCCGCTGACGATGTGGTTCATGTTGGGGATGATGCCGCACGCCTTGACCGCCACCAGCACGTCGCCAGGGCGCGGCTGCGGCCGGGCGATGCGGTCGATGCGAAAGGGCTGGCCCGGCTCGTGCAGCCGCGCGGCGCGCATGTGATCCGGCATCGGCGTCTCCCTGTCTTGCGACCATCGTGCATTTTTCCGCGGCTTGCGCCAGCGTCTCGACTATAATGCGGCCGCGCCCGATACGCCGTGTGGGATGAGGAGGCGCGCGTGCGGAATATACTCGTCGTCGAGGACGAGGCCGAGATTCGCACCATGATGCAGATCGCGCTGGAGGAGGCCGGCGATTTCAGCGTGGTGTCGGCCCGCGGCTTCGACGCGGCGGAAGCCACGCTTAAGGACGAGCCCCCCGATCTTCTGATTCTCGACGCCGTGGTGCCACGCGCGACCGGCTTTCCCGGCCGGTCGGCCATGGAATTCGCCGCCTATGCGCTGGCGCGCGACGTGCCGATCATCCTCATGACCGGCTATGCCGAGCTCGCCGATGCGCTGGAGGCGCTGCACTTCCCGCTCCTGCGCAAGCCCTTCGGCATCGACGAGTTGCAGCGCACGGCACAGGCGGCGATGAAGCGGCCCAAGGAGAATTCTGCGCCGCGTGCGCGATGCGCTCGACTATCTCCTGCACAACCGCGACGAGTTCGCCTCGCTCCTGGAGCGATTGGGGCGCCTGAGCGACGAGGTGCTGCCGCCGACCGGGGCGACGCGACGGCGGCGAGGCAGCTAGCACAACCCCGGCGCCGTTGCGCGCGAGGGGCCGGCTCCCTATGTTCTGCCGGCCCATGACCGATCTGTCGCACATCCGTAACTTTGCCATCATCGCGCATATCGATCATGGCAAGTCGACGCTCGCCGACCGTCTCATCGAGCATTGCGGCGGGCTGGAGGCGCGCGAGATGCGCGCCCAGGTGCTCGACAGCATGGATATCGAGCGCGAGCGCGGGATCACCATCAAGGCGCAGACGGTGCGCCTGGCCTATCGCGCGAAGGACGGCCAGGAATACCAGCTCAACCTCATGGACACGCCGGGCCATGTCGACTTCGCCTATGAGGTCAGCCGGTCGCTGGCCGCGTGTGAAGGCTCGCTCCTGGTGGTCGATGCGAGCCAGGGCGTCGAGGCGCAGACGCTCGCCAACGTCTACCAGGCGATCGAGGCGGGGCATGAGATCGTGCCGGTGCTCAACAAGATCGACCTGCCGGCGGCCGAGCCCGACCGGGTGCGCGAGCAGATCGAGGAGGTGATCGGCCTCGATGCCTCGGGCGCGATCGAGATCTCGGCCAAGACCGGCCTCAACATCGAGGGCGTGCTGGAGGCGCTGGTCACCCGGCTGCCGCCGCCCCAGGGCGACGCCGCGGCGCCGGTGAAGGCGCTGCTGGTCGATAGCTGGTATGACGCCTATCTCGGCGTCGTGATCCTGGTGCGGGTGAAGGACGGCACGCTGAAGCCAGGCCTCAAGATCCGCCTGATGGCGACCGGCGCCGTGCACGTGATCGAGCGGGTCGGCGTGTTCACGCCGAAGGCCACCCCGGCCGAGGCGCTGGGGCCGGGCGAGATCGGCTTCATCACCGCCGCCATCAAGACCGTCGCCGACTGCCACATCGGCGACACCATCACCGAGGAACGCCGCCCCACCGCGGCGCCGTTCCCCGGCTTCAAGCCGGTGCAGCCGGTAGTGTTCTGCGGCCTCTTTCCCACCGATGCCGCCGATTACGAGCGGCTGCGCGAATTGCTGGCGAAGCTCCGCCTCAACGACGCGAGTTTCGAGTTCGAGCCCGAGACCTCGGCGGCGCTGGGGTTCGGCTTCCGCTGCGGCTTTCTCGGCCTCCTGCACCTCGAGATCATCCAGGAGCGGCTGGAGCGCGAGTTCGACCTCAACCTCATCGCCACGGCGCCGAGCGTCATCTATCACATCCATCTCACCAACGGCGACGAACTGGCGCTGCACAACCCCGCCGACATGCCCGACCCGGTGCGGATCGATCATATCGAGGAGCCCTGGATCAAGGCGACGGTGCTGGTGCCGGACGCCTATCTCGGCAGCGTGCTGGCGCTCTGCGAAGAGCGGCGCGGCGTGCAGCAGGACCTGACCTATGCCGGCAGCCGCGCCATGGTGGTCTATAGGCTGCCGCTGAACGAGGTGGTGTTCGACTTCTACGACCGCCTTAAATCGGTGAGCCGGGGCTATGCGAGCTTCGACTATCAGCTCGACGGCTATGCCGACGGCGATCTCGTGCTCTTGAACATCCTGGTCAACGGCGAGCCCGTCGACGCGCTCTCGGTGATCGTCCACCGCTCCCAGACCGACCGGCGCGGGCGGGCATTGTGCGAACGGCTCAAGGAGTTGATCCCGCGCCAGCTCTTCCAGGTGGCGATCCAGGCGGCGATCGGCAGCCGCGTCATCGCGCGCGAGACGGTGAAGCCGCTGAGGAAAGACGTGCTCGCCAAGTGCTATGGCGGCGACGTGTCGCGCAAGCGCAAGCTTCTGGAGAAGCAGAAGGAAGGCAAGAAGCGCATGCGCCAGTTCGGCAAGGTCGAGATCCCCCAATCGGCCTTCCTTGCCGCCCTCAAGATGGGCGACGAATAGGGGTCAATCACCTCTCCACTTCTCTGCTCTTCCGTCGTCCCGGCGAAAGCCGGGAGCCAGGGTAAGCGACGTGCGTTGACCCTGGACCCCGGCTTTCGCGCATAGGCGCTAAAATAAGTGGGCCATTGCTTGATAATGGCGTCGTCGCGGCGGCTCGTGGAGATGTCGTCGCAGTGCGGCGCTGGATTGTCGCAGGCGAGCGACGGTCGGCTGCGGAATGATCGCCTGAAGAAGCGTGGCGACGAGTTGACGCAGAACCCGCCAGGCACCGGGCGGCGTCAGGCGGCGTGGGCCGAGCGGGGAGAGTCCTCGAGTTCGTCGACGAGCGGCTCGAGCAAAAGGATGATCAGCAGATGAGCCAGCAGGTAGGGTCTGGCGGAACGTGCGTCGACACCCGGAGGTCCCCTCAGCCCGATCAGGCTCTTCAAGCGTTTGAAGCCGAGTTCGATGCGCCATCGCAGGCGATAGAGGGCGACAACATCGGCGGTTGGGAAGGCCTCCCGGGCAAGCGAGGTTACGAGGATCACCCAATCCGCAGCGATGAGCGTTCCCTGCGAGAGTTGATGGCTTCCCCGTTGCGCCTCCCGACGGGCTTTGCGCCGCGCCGCCTGTGCGGCTCCCACCGGCCGTTTGATGGCGACGAGACGCAGGCCAAGCGGCGGCCCGCGCTTGCGGCCGATCCAGATCGGTCGATCGATCCGTCCGCACGCCGCGCTCCGGCGCAGTTCGCCCCGGAGATCGACCGGCGCGCCATGGGCATCGAGCCAGCGTGCATTCCTCCAGCCGGCGCGGACGAGGATGTCGGCGCCCGCGGCCAGCACCGGCGCGATGCGATCGGCCTGCAGATAGGCGCGATCGGCGATGCGGATCGCGCCCGTGACGGCCGGGATCCGGTCGAGCCGCTCGCCCTCGCGCTGATCGGTCAGCTCGAAATGGCCAAAGCGTTCGCCGGGAAGGTCGAAGGCGCTGTGGATGCGCCACAGCTTGTTGTGCGTCCTGGCCGCCGGCCCGGCCTGCGGCACCGTTGTCCCATCGATGATCCGGATCAGCCGACCCTGGCTGGCCCGCGGCGCGCCAGCGGCCAGCACGCGGCCGACCAGCACGGCCAGCCAATCCCCGCACTGGCGCAGGCGATAGAGCAACGCCACATTGGATATATCGACCAGTCCGATCGATGTCGCCCACGCGGCGGTCGAGCGCAAGCCGCGCTCGCCCAGACAATACGCTAGGATCATCCGCAACAGATCGACTGCGCTTGCGATCACGCGCGCCCGCTGGAATGCCTTCGTGTCGCGCGCGCTGCGATCCAGCAGTTCCGCCCCGCCGAGCCGCGTCACGACGCTCGCCCAATCCCGATTCACCAGCGCTTCGTCAGTCATCGCAGTGTAGAATCACAACGGATTCCACGGTGCAAGCCTTATTTTAGCGCCTATGGGCGAAAGCCGGGGTGACGATTAGTGTAGTGATCCAGCCTCTACAGGTGGCGATGGACCGAGGCGTGGTCGTCGCGGCGGCGGCCGAGCCACAACAAGGCCAAGCCCACCACGACGAAGATCGGCGCGGCCCAGAGCGCCAGCATGTCCTGCACGATGCCGCTCCACACCCACGGGGCGACGGTGCGCTGGATCGCCGCCTCGAACTCGTCGAGGCTGGAGCGGTCGAGGTTGGACCAGAACTGGTCGAGCGCGATCGGCGAGAGCGTCCCCGTATCGTACCAGGCAAGAAGATCCCGCCCCACGAGGACGAGCGCCATCACGACCAGAATCCAACCGAGCAAGCGGAGAACGACCATGATCGGCGTCCCGTCTTCCCCCGGGCCGGGATGGTGCTGGAACCGGCGCCGTTACGCAAGGAAGCCGATAGGGTCAGAGGACGGGGCGAAAATCAACGTTAATGCCGTGCGCCCCGCCAGACCGACCACCGTCGCTTCAGGTGAAACGCGCGGCCAGGGGCGTGGGGCCGAGGGTTTTGCCCCGGACGGCATCGGCCAGGACCGCCAGCGTCTCGCCTAGCGCTACCAGATCGGCCGCGGCCGTTTCCGACGCCAGTTTCCCCTCGGCGAAATCGCGGTTGGTGAGATAGACCGAGGTCGGCAGCGCGAGCGCGCCGAACCACGCCAGCACCAGGCGCAGGTGGCTGTCGACGCCGAGATAATGATGCGGCGAGCCGCCCATGGCGAGGATGCCCACGGGCTTGTCCTTGAGCGCCTCGACCGGCAGCAGGTCGAGAAGGTTCTTCAGAACTCCCGGAAAGCTCGCGCGATAGACCGGCGCGGCGAAGAGCACGGCGTCGGCATCGGCGATCGCCGCTACCGTCGTGCGCGTCGCCGCGTCGTAGTCTTCGAGCCCGCGCCCATCGCAAATCTGCGCCGGCGTCGTGGCAAGGTTGACGATCGCGGTTGCGATATCCGCACGGCGCGCGGCCAACGCCGCCGCCAGGCTCTCCACCGCGGCGTGGAGACGCCCCGGCTTGGTCGCTGCACCCACCACCAGCACGAGCTTCATGCCGACGCTCCACCTGCCTGCCGCCTTGTTCCAGAGCGGCCGATGACCGATGATCGTAGCAGGTCGCAGAACAAGCGCCACCCCAGGGAGATGCCATCGTGATATCGAGGATGAGCTTGCTGGCCGCCATCGTTCTTGCCGCGTTTGCGCTGGCGCCCGCGCGTGCGGCAGAGACCGTGTCGATCGGCATCGTCGGCGCGGCCAGCGACATCACCTTGTATCTTGCCCAGAAGAAGGGTTATTTCCGCGACGAAGGCTTGAACGCCAACCTTCTCACCTTCGATTCCGGCGCGAAGATGGTGGCGCCCTTGGGCGCGGGGCAGCTCGATGTCGGCGCCGGCGCCTGGTCGGCGGCACTCTTCAACGCGGTCGCGCGCGGCATCGGCATCAAGGTCGTCGCGGACAAGGCGACAAACAAGGCGCCCTACGACTACCGCGTCGTGATCGTGCGCAAGGCAGTCGCCGGCGAGATCCGGTCCTTCGCCGATCTCAAGGGGCGCAAGATCGGCATCACCGCCAAGGGCGCCGCCGATGAGTTCAAGCCTCAACGAGGCGCTGAAGGCGGGACATCTGATGCGCGCCGATGTCGAGGTCGAATATCTCGGTTTTTCCGCGCAGCTCGCAGCGCTCGCCAATGGCGGCATCGACGTGGCCTTCAGCGCCGAACCCAACGCGACCATCGCCGTCCGCAAGGACATCGCGATCAAGTGGAAGCCGTATTCCGCGTTCTATCCCGTGCAGGAGACGGGCGTCATCCTGTTCGGCACGAGCTTGCTCGAAAAACGCCGCGACGTGGGCACGAAATTCATGGCGGCCTATCTGCGCGCGGCGCGGTTCTACGACGGCGCCCTCAAGAACGGCCACATCGCCGGCCCCGGCGCGGACGAGGTGATCGCCGCGCTCATGGAGCTCACCAAGACCACCGACGCCTCGGTCTTCCGCGAGATGACCCCGTCATGGTGCAATCCCGACGGCACGAACGATCGCGCGAG
Organism: uncultured Alphaproteobacteria bacterium; assembly: GCA_963832575.1. Lineage (GTDB taxonomy): Bacteria > Pseudomonadota > Alphaproteobacteria > ATCC43930 > CGMCC-115725 > DATJLY01. The sequence goes on along the minus strand of CAWHUT010000001.1, from coordinate 208,833 downwards.
CTTCGACAAGGACCTCGCCTTCTTCCGCAGCACCGGCGCGCTCGAGGGCACCGTCTCGGGTGCGAAGGTGCTGGACGGGAGCTTCGTCGCTGCGGCGCTCAAGACATTGGGGCCGTACAAGGGACCGGCGAACTAACCGCAGCCCGCGTGCAGCACGGCGACGTGTGCGGTCCGCGCCCGCGCGATTGATGCGAGCGGCGATTGCCGCGATAGAGGCCGCTACTCGCCGCGGAAAACAGGCTTGCGCTTGGCGCTGAAGGACTCCACGCCCTCACGGAAATCGGCCGAGGAGCGCAGGCGCCCATAGGCCTGCCCCTCGAGCTCGATCGCGCCCTTGAGCGACAGGTGCTGGCCCTGGTTGAGCACGTGTTTGAGCGCCCGCTGCGCCAGCGGCGAGAACGCGCGCAGCTCAGTCACCAGCCGCGCCACCGCGGCATCGAGTTCTTCCGCCGCGACGCATTCGGTGATGAAGCCCCAGGCGAGCGCCTCGGCGCCTTTGACGCGGCGGGACCGCATCGCCATTTCCTTGGCGCGCGCGATGCCCACCATCTGCAACAGCCGCGCCGAGCCGCCCGATCCCGGGATCATGCCGATGCGCATTTCCGGCAGCGCGAACTCCGCCGTCTCGGTCGCGATGCGGAAATCGCAGGCCAGCGCCAGCTCGAAGCCGACGCCGAAGCAAAAGCCGGCAACCGCCGCGATCACCGGCTTGGTGCAGCGCTCGGGCGCGGCGATGTTGTCGGCCAGGTGCGAGACCTGCTCGGGCGTCGCCTCGAGGAAGCCCGCGATATTGCCGCCGCTTGAAAAATCGCGGCCGGCGCCGCGCAGCACGATGATGCGGATGGCGGGATCGCGGTCGAGCGCGGCGAAGACCGCGGCGAGTTGATCGCGCTCGTGCATCGAGACGATGTTGAGCGGCGGCCGGTCGAGGATGATGTCGGCGCGCTCCTGCGCCGCATCGTGCTCGACGCGGAACCCGTCGAGCGTCGCGAGATCGGCGGCGGCAAATACATAGGGTGTCACGGATGCGTCTCCTCGCGTTCGCGCTCAAAGGCGCCGGCGACCAGAAGGCGGCGCAGGATCTTGCCGACCGGCGATTTCGGGATCGCCCTGACGAAGACATAGGCGCGCGGGCGCTTGAAATTGGCAAGGCCCGAGGCGCGGCAATGCGCGTCGAGATCGCTGTCGCTCACGGGGCTGCGGCGCATGATGAAGGCCGTCACCGCCTGGCCCCAGCGCTCGTCGGGGAGACCCGCCACCGCCACTTCGGCCACGCTCGGATGGAGCGACAAGACGCTCTCGATCTCGCCGGGCGAGACGTTCTCGCCGCCGGTGATGATCATGTCGTCGACGCGGCCGGTGACGAAGAGATCGCCATCGCCATCGACATAGCCGGTATCGCCGGTGAAGTACCAGCCGCCATGGAGCGCGCGCGCATCGGCATCGGGCCGGCGCCAATAGCCCTCGAACGCCTCGTCGCTCGACAGTTCCGCGATGATCTCGCCCTCCTCGCCCGGAGCGCAGCGCGCTTCGGGGTCCGCGCGCCCGAGCCGCACCACGCGGATGCGCTCGTTGAGCCCCGCCTTGCCCGCCGATCCTGGCTTGGCAGCCGCGTCGGGCTCGATCGTGAAGGTGTAGATCTCCGACGAGCCATAGTGATTGACGAAGAGCGCCGGCGTGAAGCCCGCCGCCACGCGCCGCAACAGCCCGTCCGGCATGGCGGCGCCGGCAAAGCCAAGTTTCCGGCACGACGACAGGTCCGTGCGCGCGAAGGCCTCGGCGGCGAGGAGATCGTGATAGAGCGTCGGCACGAGATAGAGATTGCTTATCCGCTCGCGCGCGATGAGCGCCAACGCCTCGGCGGCGACAAAGCGCGGCTCGCACACGAAGCAGCCGTCGATCAGCGCCATCGCGATGAGCGAGCGCACGCCCATGGTGTGATAGAGCGGCATGACGCCGAGCGTGCGCTCGCCGCGCCCGTAGAGATTCTGCGCCACATGCGCCACGGCGGCGGCGCGTTCGGCGCGATGGCGGCGCGGCACGCCTTTGGGCCGGCCGGTGGTGCCGGAGGTATAGAGGATGAGCGAGAGGTCCTCCGCCGTGGCGCTGGGCGAAGCCTCGCCGCCGACGACGACGAGATCGGCGAAGGCGGCCGTGCCGGACGCCCCGCCGACACCGATGCGCGGCAAGGAGGCCGCGCGCGCCGCGCCGGCGACGGCGGCTTCCGCGACCGGCTCGAACGCGACGGCCTTGGCCTCGGCATCGTCAAGGCAGTAGTCGAGCTCCTCGGCCTTCAGGCGCCAATTGAGCGGCGTCGCGATCACGCCCGCGAGCTGGCACGCCCAATGGAGCGTTGCCATCTCCAGCCGGTTCTGCATGACGATGGCGAGACGGTCGCCATGCGCCAGGCCGAGCCGTCCGAGCCCCGCCGCCACGGCAGCGATCTCCGTCAGCCACGCCGCGTAGCTCAGCCGCCGCGCGCCATCGACGATGGCCTCGACGCCGGGGCTGCGCTCGACGGTGGCGATGAGCGTGCGCCCGAGATCGAGCATCAGCCGTGCCCCTCGCGGAGTGCCTTGCGCCAGTCGGCCGACGCGGCAGGCGCCAGCGCGGCTTCGACATCGACCGTCTCCTCGCCTGGCACACGAATGCGCTTGAACTGCATCTCTGGCGCGTCCACCGGCTTCGTCGCGTCGAGGCCCATCTTCGCGCTGACGCCACCGCGCGCCGAAGGATCGAGGCGCGAGCCCTGCGCGCCCGCGACGACGACGAGGTCGCGATCGGCCTGGAACCGCGTCGCCACCGCCCATTCGACCTCGGCGGGATCGGCGATGTCGACGTCCTCGTCGACGACGATCACCTGCTTGAGGTCGTAGTGACTGGCAAAGGCGCCGAGGATGACGTTCTTCGCCTCGCCCTCCTGGCGCTGGCGCAGCTTCACGACGAGGTGATAGCGGCACACCCCACCGCGCGGCAGGCGCACGTCGAGGACGCCTGGGAAGCTGCGCCGCAGATGCGCCAGCAGCGTCGCCTCGCGCGGGATCGCGCCCAGCATCAGATGTTCGAGCCCGCCGCCGTTGATGGTGTGGAAGAGCGCGTCCCTGCGCAGGGTCACGGCATCGACGGCGACGACATGGTGGTCCGTGCGCTCGGCATAGGTCTGCGGGAATTCGCCGAACGGGCCTTCGGGCTCGCGCACGCGGGGCAGGATGCGCCCTTCGATGACGATCTCGGCGGCGGCCGGAACGAGAAGATCCTTGGTGATGCAGCGCACCACCTCGAGCGGCGCGCCGTGCAGCGCGCCGGCGATGCCGAGCTCGTCGCAATCGAGCGGCACGATCGCCTGCGAGGCCAAGAGCGTCAGCGGATCGACGCCGATCACGATGGCGACCTCCAGCGCCTCGCCGCGCGCCTCGGCGGCGGCATAGAAATGATGCGTGTGCCGCGGCAGCAGCAACACGCCCAGCCGGTCGGGTCCGCTCACCTGCAGACGGTTGATCGACACGTTCTGCGCGCCGGTCACCGGATTGCGCGAAATGAGCAGGCCCGCGGAAATGTAGGGCCCGCTGTCATGCTCGTTGGTAGTGGGGATCGGCAGCAGGCGGGTGAGATCGACGCTGCGGTGGATCACCTCCTGCACCGGCGCGTGGCTGACCTCGCGCGGCGCCAGCGGTGCCAGCGAGGCCGCCTCGAAGCGCTGCAGCATCGCGTCCTCGCCCACCCCCATCGCCTCGGCGATCCAGGCGCGGTCGGAGACGAGCCCGGAAATCACGGACACCGCGTGCCCGTCGGGATGGGGAAAGAGCGTCGCCTTGTTGCCGTCGAGCCGCTTGGCGAGCGCCGCCAGGGCAAAGCGCAAGGCCACGCCCGGACGCGCCACCGCGAGCCGGCCGGTCTCCGCCAGGCGATCGAGCCAGTCGCGGAGATCGGTGACCGGGTGCGCGTTATGGCCGGCGGCGGGAGCGGAGGGGGCCGTCACGCCGGCGTCTAGCCCACCACGGCGATGGCCTGCACCTCGACGAGGAGCGTCGGCTGGGCCAGCCCGGCACAGGTGATGAGCGCGCTGCCGGGGAAATCGTCGCCGAGAATTTCGCGGCGGATCTCGGTGAAGCGCGTGCCATAGCGCGAATCCGTGATGAACACCGTCATCGTCACGAGATCGGCGAGCGTGGCGCCGGAGTCCTTGAGCGTCAGGCCGATGCGGCGGAAGGTCTCGCGCACCTGGGCCTCGAAATTGCCGGCGAGCGAGCGGCCCGCCTCATCCTCACCCCCGGTCTGCCCCGCCAGCCAGATGATCGAGCCGCCCTCGGTGATCACCGCCGGCGAATAGGAGCGCGTCTGCGCCCGCTCTCCCTTGACGTATTTCCGCTTGTGCGTGCGTGCCATGGCTCCCTCCATTGATCTTGTGTCTCGGGCCAGGATGTCGCGTCAACGCGCGTCTGTCCATCGCAGGCATCAGAGATCGAGGCGCCAGCGCCCGGGCGTTTGCGCGCGCAGCCGCCGCACCGGCACGATGAAGGCGCCGTCCTCGCCGCCGGTGCGGCGGACCGTCACGGTGTTGTGGTCGAACGCGGCGATGGCGCCGGGTTCCGTCACCCCGTCGGGATAGTGGATTTCGACCTCGTCGCCGATCTGCATCGCCGCGCCATCCCCCGCGATGATAGCCGCCCGACCGCGTGGAAACGACACCGGCCGCGCCGCGCTCCCTTGCGCCGCCGCATCCCCGCACGATAGAACCGCCGCTACCGCCATGCCCGACCGGTCCGATCCCGCCGTCTCGCACGCTCCTGCGGCAGGCGCGGACGAGGCGCGGCTTCCGGGGCTGGGCGCGGTCGCCGTCGCGGCGGCGGCAGGCGGGCTCGCCGTTGCAATCGCGTGGCACTATCCGCTCGACCCGGCGCTCCTCATCGCAGTGCTCTGCGCCTATGCCGGCGCGCTGTGGCGCTGGCCGCTCCTGTGGCTGGCGGTGGTACCGGCAGCGCTGCCGGCGTTCGATCTCGCGCCGTGGACGGGCTGGACCTTCGTCGAGGAGCCCGATCTTCTCGTGCTCGTGACCATCGCGGTGCTCGCCCTGCGCGCCCGGCCGCGGCGGGCCGACTTCATCATCGGCGGTCTCGCCGGGGCGGCGATTGCGCTGGCGCTGGTGACGACCCTCGTCGGCATCGTCACCGGACTGACACGGCCGGGGCCGCCGGGCGGCACCGCGATCGCCGAGCTGAGCCCGCTCGATGCGCTGCGCGTGGGCAAGGGGTTCGTGGCGGCGCTGGCGCTAATGCCGTTCCTGCGCCGCGCCGTGCGCATGCGGCCCGACGCGTTGCAATGGCTTACCATCGGCATGGCGGCCGGGCTCGCCTTCGTGGCGGCGGCGACGATGGCGGAGCGGGCGGTCTTCACCGGCCCGTTCGACTTCCACACCGTCTATCGCATCGTCGCGACCTTCTCGAGCATGCATTTCGGCGGCGGCTATGTCGGCGCCTACGTGGCGATGGCGCTGCCGTTCCTGTTCGTGCTGCCGCGCGGGCGCCGCGGCGTGGGCGCGATCGCAACGGCCGGCATCGCCGCCGGCGCGCTCTACACGCTGGTCGTGACCTTTGCCCGCGCGGCCTATGCGAGCGCGGTGATCGGCAGCATCGTCGTCGTGCTGGTGCGGGTGTGGGGCGCGCGCCGCAGCGGCGGGGGCAAGCGGGCGCTCGTCCTGCCGCTGGTGCTGCTGGCGGTGGTCGGCGGCATCGCCGCGACGGCGGCCGAGGATGCGCGCTTCATGGTGCGGCGGCTCGATCGGACCCTGCCCGACCTTGCGGCACGGCTTGAGGAGTGGCGCGAGGGGCTGGTGCTCGGCGATGGCGGCGTGCGCGCGGCGCTTGTCGGCATGGGGCTCGGCAGCTATGCGCGCACCGTTCTGGCGCGCCGGCCCAGCGGGCGGTTTCCCACCAATGTCGTGCTGGGCGCGGAGAACGGGCGCCGTTTCCTCACCGTGCAATCCGGCCTGCCGCTCTATATCGGGCAGAAGGTCGCGATCGCGCCGTATCAGGCCTATCGCGTGCACGTGGTGCTGCGCGCGCGCGGCGGCGAGGGCAGCCTCGTCGTCTTCCTGTGCGAGAAGCTGCTGCTCTATTCCCTGAATTGCCACGGCACCGAGTTGCAGCCCGATGCCGCGAACACATGGGAGGAATTCACCGACACCATCGCCAGCGGCGATCTCGAGGTGCGGCGCGAGCTCGGGCTGCACCGGCCGATCGAGCTGTCGCTGCTGGTGCCGGAGCCGGGCGCCACGCTCGACATCGCCGATGTGAGTTTCACCGACCGCGACGGGCGCGAGCTTCTCGCCAACGGCGATTTCGCGCAGGGGATGACGCGCTGGTTCCTCACCGATGACGATCACGCCATCTGGCGGATCGAGAACCAGTACCTGACGACGTTTTTCGAGGAAGGCGCGCTCGGGCTGGCGGCCCTGGTGCTGCTGGCGGCGGTGGCGCTGCGCGCCGCTCTGCGCGCGGCCAAACGCGGCAATGCAACGGCTCCAGCGCTGGCCGCCGCCCTCGCCGCCTTCCTGGCGAGCGGACTCTTCGACTGTCCCCTCGAAGTCCCCCGCCTCGCCGCCCTCTTCTACCTCATCGCCTTCGCCGCATTGGCGGCCGATGCGGCGACAATCGAAGGGCCCGGCCGTTGCCGGCCAGTTCTTGATTGACGCGTTTTCTTGTCGAGCCGGATTTTGGCAGACCAACGAGCGCGCCGGTTTACCGCCTGGACCTATTTGAGCAGAATAGCGCGGTCTCTACTGGGCCGGCTCGCCCGCCTCTGCCATTCCCAACCCATCGGGCAATGAAAGTGCCCTTACTCGTGCCGTAAAGACCTTGCGGAAACGCTCCATCTTGTCGAGTGTCCATGCGTGAAGACTCCCATATTGGGAACTGTCGGCAGGATCGACGTCGTTCCGATAGATGGCGATGCGCCAAGCTTTCTTGCCTGGCAGTTCCTGCCATTCCAGTGGCGCTCCGAATTCACGTTCAATTATTTCTTTGTCGGCGAGGAGTGCTCGAAAGCCGGTCTTGCTGGGATCCACGCCGGTGTAGAGTTCGACGCCGACCCGCTGCTTTTCTATGTTGACAATCGCATTGATATGAAACCCCGAGCGACCCATAGCGAAGGTGAACCAAGTCTCCTTATTTGTCCGCGCCATGCGAAAGGTCGATTGCTTCTCTTTCAGAAATTGGGCAAAGGCCGACCAATACGCTACGCGAATATTACCGCTGACCGAGAGGACGCCTGTGGCCTGACGCGTACTGCGCGTCCAGTCATTCGGGCTGGCAACGACATTGAAGCGAGGAGCCGGGGGCGAGTCGTTTATGCGCCAGAGTTCGATCTCGATTGCAAAGAACGAGAACTCGTCGCCCGTATTTGTGTTCAACCAGTCCACGGCCGCGCGATGATCTGAGTGAATTTTCTCGGCGATCCACACGACTGTCTTCGCATCCTCGATCCCAGCAAGATATGTAAGGATCTGTCCAAGGTGCCCATGATCGGTGCCGCCGAACTGGTTTTCGATGACGACGCGATGCGCTGGCTCGTCATCCGCGCGGGCCAAAATATCGGCGCGAAACGCACCGACTTTATACTCCGTCGCTTCGACCGAGAGTTCCAAACCAAGCGCGTCGCCGAGCAATTTGATGGCGCTGGACTCCGCCAGCCAAGGGGTGAAGTTGCCATCTTCAGTTGGCCAGGCCTTGGTGATTGGCTCAATGCGCTCAAATTTACCGAGCGAAATGATGGCGTTCATTTTTATGTTCACCCCTTCGTGAGGGTACGGCCTCCGCCAATTAGTGAGGCTTCTCATTCCGTTCGGCAAGAAAACTCAAGGGCCCGGCCGTTGCCGGCCGGGCCCTTGATCTAACTGGTGGAGCCACGGGGAATCGAACCCCGGACCTCTACAATGCCATTGTAGCGCTCTCCCAACTGAGCTATGACCCCGGCGCGCGCGGGCGCGCGATTTAGCTTAGGGACGCGGGAGCTTCTGTCAACGCTCCTCCTCGTCCTCGACGTTCTCGATCACCTCGGCCATGTCGTCCTGGTCCTCGCCGAGTTCGGAGGCGTCTTCCAGGACCTCTTCCTCCTCTTCCTCCTCCTCGGCGCTCTCGACCGCGGCCTCCTCTTCTTCCTCGCCCTCGACCGGGGTCTCGACCTCGGTCTCGATCTCCTCCTCGACCGTGGGCTCGACGACCTGCGCCACGGCCACGGGCATGCGGACGCGGCGCGTCCGCAGCAACGCTTCCGGATCGAAGTCCGCGCCGCATTTGGGGCAGACGATCGGATCGCGGTTGAGATCGTAATAGCGCGCTCCGCAATTGGGGCAGATGCGCTTCGTTCCCCATTCAAGCTTCGCCACGCTTGCCTCCCTTTCGACATGAAAACGGCGGCGCCGCGCCCTTTGCCACGAAGGGGGCGCGGTGTCAAAAGCAAAATCGGTCTAGGCTGGCGCGCGGCACGCTCGGGTGTGCCTCTGTTGCCACGCCGGGGTCCTGTGCTAGACAGGCTTCCTTCATGGCCACCGCCGCCGCCACGCCGCTCGTCTCGGGAAGCGCCGGCCCGCTCCGCGGGCAGTGCCGCGTGCCGGGCGACAAGTCGATCTCGCACCGCGCCCTCATCCTGGGCGCGCTCGCCATCGGACGCACCCGGGTCGAGGGCCTGCTCGAAGGCGAGGACGTGCTGCGCACGGCGCAGGCGCTGCGCTCCTTGGGCGCCGGGATCGAGCGCACCGGCGAAGGCACGTGGCAAGTGACCGGGGTCGGCGTCGGCGGCCTCGCCGAGCCCGACGACATTCTCGATCTCGGCAATTCCGGCACCGGCGCGCGGCTTCTCATGGGCGCGGTCGCAACCCATCCGTTCACCTCCTTCCTCACCGGCGATGCCTCGCTCCGGCGGCGGCCGATGGCGCGGGTGGCGACACCGCTGCAGGAGATCGGCGCGCGCATTCTTGCCCGCGCCGGCGGCCGGCTGCCGCTTGCGGTGATCGGGGCGGTGGCGCCGGTTCCCATCACCTATCGCCTGCCGGTGCCCTCAGCGCAGGTGAAATCGGCGGTGCTGCTGGCCGGCCTCAATGCGCCGGGCGTGACCATCGTCGAGGAGCCGCTCGCCACCCGCGACCACACCGAGCGCCTGCTGCGCCATTTTGGCGCCGAGGTCGTGGTGGAGGCGCTGGACGGCGGCGGGCGGCGCATCTGCCTCACCGGCGAGCCCGAGCTCACGGCGGCCGATCTCGTCGTGCCCGGCGATCCCTCCTCGGCCGCGTTCCCGGCGGTGGCCGCGCTCATCCTGCCGGGTTCGGAGATCACCATCGCCGGCGTCGGGCTCAACCCGCTGCGCGCCGGACTCTATGAGACGCTCGCCGAAATGGGCGCCGCCATCGACCGCCGCAACGAGCGCATCGAAGGCGGCGAACCGGTGGCCGATCTCGTCGTGCGCGCGAGCCATTTGAAGGGCGTCGAGGTGCCGGGCGAACGCGCGCCCAGCATGATCGACGAGTACCCGATCCTCGCCATGGCCGCCGCCTGCGCCGCAGGGCGCACCGTGATGCGCGGCCTCAGCGAACTCCGTGTCAAGGAAAGCGACCGCCTCGCCGCCATCGCCGAGGGGCTTCTTGCCTGCGGCGCCGAGGTCGCGGTGGAAGGCGACACGCTCATCGTCACCGGGCGCGGCCGTCCGCCCCCGGGCGGCGCCGAGATCGCGGCACGGCTCGATCATCGCATCGCCATGTCCTTCCTGGTGCTGGGCATGGCGGCCGAGCGGCCGGTGCGCATCGACGACGGCGCCACCATCGCCACCAGCTTCCCTGCCTTCGTCGCGCTCATGAACGGGCTCGGCGGCGCCATCGCCGAGGCGGGGGCCCCGTGATCATCGCGGTCGACGGGCCGGCGGCCTCGGGCAAGGGCACGCTGGCGCGCCGGCTCGCGCGGCATTATCGCCTCGTCCATCTCGATACCGGCGGGCTCTATCGCGCGACGGGCTTGCGCGCGCTCCTCTCCGGCGGCCGCCCTTCCGACCCTGCGGTCGCGGTTGCGGCTGCCGGCGCGGTGCGGCTGGGCGACCTCGACGACCCGCGCCTGCGCGAGGAGCGCGTCGGCGAGGCGGCCTCGGTGGTGGCGGCGATCCCGGCGGTGCGGTCGGTGCTTCTGGGGTTCCAGCGCGACTTCGCCCATCATCCTCCCGCCGGCATGGCGGGCGCCGTGCTCGATGGCCGCGACATCGGCACCGCGGTCTGTCCCGACGCCGACGCCAAGATCTTCGTCACGGCCACGCTCGAGGCCCGGGCGATGAGGCGATTCAAAGAGTTGCAGGCGGACGACTCGGGGATTATATACGAGCGCGTCCTGCAGGACATGAAGGCTCGCGACGCGCGCGACAGCGAGCGTGCGACGGCCCCGCTGAGGCGGGCGCCGGATGCGCTCGAACTCGATACCACCGCGCGCGACGCCGATGCCGCCTTCGCGGCAGCGGTGGATTTCATTGCCGGCAAGCTCGCCGGCAAGCGAGGCTGAGCGTTTTCCTGCCTGCCGGACAACGGGTCCCTGCCGCTGCACCCGCGCCCTGCTGGCGGCCGCTCGCCTGCCCTTCGTCCCCGGCGGAGCGAGACTCATTCCCGGGGACGCTCGGAGTCTCGATGGCCTTCGCACCCCAAACCGCCCCCACCGCCGGCAAGGAAAGCTTTGCAGCGCTCCTCGAGGAGACGCTCGGCGCCGCCTCCGGACTCGAAGGCACCGTGATCAAGGGCACGGTGATCGCCGTCGAGAATGACATCGTCCTCATCGACGTCGGCCTCAAGGCCGAGGGGCGCGTGCCGCTGAAGGAATTCACCACCGCCGGCCGGCCGATCGAGATCAAGCCCGGCGACGTGGTCGAGGTCTATCTCGAGCGCATGGAAGACAAGAACGGCGAGGCGCAGAATCTCGCGCGAGAAGGCGCGGCGCGAAGAGGCCTGGACGCAGCTTGAAAAGAATTTCCAGGCTAACGAGCGTGTCACCGGCGTCATCTTCGGCCGCGTCAAGGGCGGCTTCACCGTCGATCTCAACGGCGCCGTCGCCTTCCTGCCGGGCAGCCAGGTCGACATCCGCCCGGTGCGCGACATCACGCCGCTCCTGGGCTCGCCGCAGCCGTTCCAGATCCTCAAGATGGATCGCGCGCGCGGCAACATCGTCGTCTCGCGCCGCGCCGTGCTGGAGGAGAGCCGCGCCGAGGCGCGCTCGGAGCTGGTGGCCTCGCTCAAGGAAGGCCAGATCCTGTCGGGCGTGGTGAAGAACATCACCGATTACGGCGCCTTCGTCGATCTGGGCGGCGTCGATGGTCTGCTGCACGTGACCGACATCGCCTGGCGCCGCATCAACCATCCGTCCGAGGCGCTCCATATCGGCCAGACGGTCAAGGTCCAGGTCATCCGCTTCAACCCCGAGACGCAGCGCATCTCACTCGGCATGAAGCAGCTTGAATCCGACCCGTGGGAGGGTGTCGAGCTCAAATATCCCGCCGGCGCGCGCTTCAAGGGCCGCGTCACCAACATCACCGATTACGGCGCCTTCGTCGAGCTGGAGCCCGGCGTCGAAGGCCTGGTGCATGTCTCGGAGATGAGCTGGACCAAGAAGAACGTCCATCCCGGCAAGATCGTCTCGACCAGCCAGGAGGTCGAGGTGGTCGTGCTCGATGTCGATCCGACCAAGCGCCGCATCAGCCTCGGCCTCAAGCAGACGATGCAGAATCCGTGGGAGGCCTTCGCCGAGAGCCACCCCGTCGGCGACGAGCTCGAGGGCGAGGTGCGCAACATCACCGAGTTCGGACTGTTCGTCGGGCTGCCCGGCGAGATCGACGGCATGGTGCATCTCTCCGACCTCGACTGGCAGAAGCCCGGCGAGGAGGCGATCAACAACTTCAAGAAGGGCGACATGGTGCGCGTCCGCATTCTCGACATCGACGTCGAGAAGGAGCGCATCTCGCTCGGCATCAAGCAGCTTGCTTCCGATCCGCTGGAATTGAGCCTCACCGCCGTCAAGAAGGGCGATGTCGTCACCTGCACCGTCTCCGCCATCACCGAAACGGGGGTCGAGGTGCAGCTTCAGGGCGGGCTTCCCGGCTTCATCCGCAAGACCGAGCTGTCGCGCGATCGCGCCGAACAGCGGCCCGACCGCTTCGCCGTCGGCGAGAAGGTGGACGCCAAGGTCACCGCACTCGACCGCGCGACGCGGCGGGCGACGCTGTCGATCAAGGCGCGCGAGTTCGACGAGGAAAAGCGCGCGATGGCGGAATACGGCTCGTCGGATTCCGGCGCAAGCCTCGGCGACATCCTCGGCGCGGCCATCCGCGCCCGCGGCGATCAGCCGGAGAAAGACGACAAGTAGACACTCCCATGTCCCGACGCCCCGATGCGCCCTGGGTGCGCCGGGGCGTGGGCGCGCGGGGGTTTCTTGACGGTTACGCGGCGGTTTGGCAGGCTCTGGTTGCCCAGTTGGAAAGAGACGCCGCATGACCAAGTCCGAGCTCATCCAGCGCCTGGCCGAACGTAATCCGCATCTTTATCAGCGCGACGTCGAACGTATCGTCAGCACGATCTTCGATGAGATCACCGCGGCGCTGTCGCGCGGCGACCGGGTCGAGCTCAGAGGCTTCGGCGCCTTCTCGGTGAAGCGGCGCGAGGCGCGGCTCGGGCGCAATCCGCGCACCGGCGACAATGTGAGCGTCGGCGAGAAACACATCCCCTTCTTCAAGACCGGCAAGCAGCTTCGCGATCGGCTCAACGAGGACGCTTGAGGCGTTCCAGGCGCGGGGTACGGCGGTGAGGCTGATCCATTGGGTGGTGACGGTGCCGGTCGCCGTCGTCGTCGTCCTCTTCGCGGTGTCCAACCGCGCCTCCGTCTCGGTGACGCTGTGGCCGCTGCCGGTGGCGCTGGCGGCGCCCCTTTATTTCGTCGTGCTCATTGCGCTGGTGGGGGGCTTTCTCGTCGGCGGGTTCGTCGCCTGGATCAATGCCGGCCGCGTGCGGCGGACCGCGCGCGCGCGCGCCCGTCGTATCGCCGCACTTGAGCGCGATCTTGCCGCGGCCGAGGCCCGGCTGGCCGCCCCGCAGCCGCCGGCGCGCGTTGACGCCGGCGCGTGAGGCCTGTATCCCCGCGCCATGCGCATCCTCGGCTCGAGCGAAGTCATCGCGGCACTCGATTTCCCCGCGCTGGTGGAAGCGTTGCGGCAGATGTTCCGCAACGGCGACATCGTCATGCCGCAGCGCCACCATCACACCATCGCAGTGCCGGGCGGGCATGACGGCACACTGTTGCTGATGCCGGCGTGGCAGGCGGGCCACCGGCTCGGCATCAAGCTCATCACCCTCTTCCCCGACAACCCCACGCGGCAGGAACCGACGCTCCTGGGCGAATATCTTTTGCTCGATGCGCGCAGCGGCAAGCCGATGGCGCTGCTCGACGGTCCCGCCCTGACGGCGCGCCGTACTGCGGCGGCATCGGCGCTGGCGGCGAGCTATCTCGCGCGGGCCGATTGTGAGCGTCTGCTCATGGTCGGCACCGGGCGGCTGGCCTCGCACCTCATCGAGGCGCATGCCAGCGTCCGGCCCATTCGCAACGTCCTGGTGTGGGGGCGCGATCGCGACAAGGCGGCGCGGCTGGCCCAGCGCCTGACGCGGCGCACGCTCATGGTGGCCGCGACCGATGACCTCCAGCGCGCGGTGAACGGCGCCCATATCATCTGCTGCGCCACGGCGGCGACCGAGCCGGTGCTGCGCGGCCATTGGCTGCCGCTGGGCGTCCATATCGATCTCGTCGGCAGCTTCAAGCCCGAGATGCGCGAGGCCGACGACGACACGATGCGCCGCGCCCGCGTCTTCGTCGACACCCACGAGGGCGCGCTGGCCGAGGCGGGCGACATCATCCAGGCGGTGGCGTCCGGCGCGATGACGCACGACGACATCGCCGGCGATCTCTTCGAATTGACGCGCGGCAGCCGCGCCGGACGGCGCTTCAACGACCAGATCACGCTGTTCAAGTCGGTGGGCGTGGCGCTCGAAGACCTGGCCGCGGCGAGCCTCGCCCTCGACACCGTCGTGAACTGAGGGGCGCGCGGATGAGCGTCGCCGTCAAGATCTGCGGCCTGTCGACGCCAGAGGCGCTGGCGGCTGCCGTCGCGGGGGGCGCGCACTTCGTCGGCTTCGTGTTCTATCCGCCCAGTCCGCGCCATCTCACCATCGAGGCGGCGGCAGCGCTGGCCAAGGCCGTGCCGGCGGGCATCACGCGCGTTGCCGTGCTGGTCGATCCCGACGATGATTTTCTCGCGCGCCTGCTCGCCAAGGCGCCGATCGATCTCCTGCAGCTTCACGGCAAGGAAACACCCGAGCGGGTGGCCCTCATCAAGGACCGCTTTCGCATCCGCGCGATGAAGGCGATCCCGGTCGCCGCGGCTGGGGATCTCGATGCGGCCCAGCGCTATCTCGGCGTCGCCGACTGGCTCATGTTCGACGCCAAGCCGCCGCGCGAGAAGACCGACGCCATGCCCGGCGGCAATGCCCTGGCCTTCGACTGGGAGCTGTTGCGCGTGCGGCAATGGCCGCTGCCGTGGATGCTGTCGGGCGGGCTCGATCCCGACAACCTCGCCGCGGCCGCGATGACCGCGCGCGCCGGCGTGCTCGATGTGTCCTCCGGCGTCGAGACCGCGCCCGGCGTCAAGGACATCGCCAAGATCCGCTCCTTTCTCGCCCGCGCTGCCACCCTCTGACGCAGGCGTCGCGAGCGGGGCTACGCTCGCTTCTCGGCTTCCTCCTTGAAGCGCTCGAGCATGCCGACCCAGCCGCCATCGACATCCTTGCGCATCGATACACCGCCGTCGGCGCCCATCTGTTCGAACTTGCGATGCTCCAGCTCCACAAGCGTCGCATCGGGTCCGTCGGCGGTGAAGCGGACTTCGACCTCGGAGCTGACGGTCGCATCGGGCTTCCAGCGGCTGTTGATGTCCCAACTGACCACGAAGCGGTGCGGCGGGTCCCAGACCAGGAGTTTGCCGACGTCGGTACGCGAGCCATCCTCTCCCACCTCGTACCATCGCCCGCCCAGGCGCGGCTCGATCATCGCCGTCTTCATCGGCGACGGGCCGATCGACGCGCGGTGCGGCCACCAGCGATCGACACCGGACGTGAAGACCGCGAAGGCATGCGCCTGGCTTGCGGCGACGCGGATGCTCTTGCGCACGGGGGCAATGGTGAGGGTCTCGGTCATGCTTCGTCATCCTCCTTGGCTTGCGTGCTCCGTTCGACCTCGGCCTGATAGGCCGCCAGGGCATGATCCCAGAACCGGTCTAGCCATGCCCGCACGGCGCCCAGGCCGTGCGGGTCGATGTAGTAAACGCGGCGCGCGCCCTCGGGCCGGTCGGCCACCAGCCCCGCCTCCTTCAGCACCTTCAAATGCTGCGACACCGCCGGGCGGCTGACCGGCATGGCGCGCGCGATGGCACCGACCGCCAGCGGCCCGGACCCGAGCCGCTCGAAGACCGCCCGGCGCGTGGGGTCGGCGAGCGCCGCCAATGCCATTGCGTAAGTCATCACTTACCGTAAGTCAGAACTTACGCATTGTCAAGCGCATCGTCGCCTGGCTGGAGCCTGCTCCGCGGGAAACGCCGTGCTTTGAGGATTCACCTTCAAACGATCATGCTCTAGAACACAGGCATGGCAGGACCCAACACCTACCGCGCCGGGCCGGACGAGCGCGGCATGTTCGGCATCTTCGGCGGCCGCTTCGTCGCGGAAACGCTGATGCCGCTGGTGCTCGAGGTCGAGCGCGCCTACGACGCGGCGCAACGCGACCCGGCGTTCGCCGCGCAGATACGGTATTACCTCGAGCATTATGTCGGCCGCCCGAGCCCGCTCTATTTCGCCGAGCGGCTCACCCGCCATTGCGGCGGCGCCAAGATCTATCTCAAGCGCGAGGACCTCAACCACACCGGCGCGCACAAGGTCAACAACACGATCGGCCAGATCCTGCTGGCGCGGCGCATGGGCAAGCGCCGCATCATCGCCGAGACCGGCGCGGGCCAGCACGGCGTCGCCACCGCCACGGTGTGCGCGCTCTTCGATCTCCCCTGCGTCGTCTACATGGGCGCGACCGACATCGAGCGGCAGGCGCCCAACGTCCTGCGCATGAAGCTCCTGGGCGCGGAAGTGCGCCCCGTGCATTCCGGCACCGCGACCTTGAAGGACGCGATGAACGAGGCGCTGCGCGATTGGGTCGCCAATGTCGATGATACCTACTACCTCATCGGCACGGTGGCGGGGCCGCACCCTTATCCGGCGATGGTGCGCGACTTCCAATGCGTCATCGGCGATGAGGTGCGGCGCCAGATGCAGCAGGCGGAAGGCCGGCTGCCCGACACGCTCATCGCCTGCGTCGGCGGCGGCTCCAATGCGATGGGGCTGTTCCATCCCTTCCTCGACGATCCCACCGTCGCCATGATCGGCGTCGAGGCGGCGGGGCTCGGCATCGAGACCGGCAAGCACGCGGCGTCCCTCAACGGCGGCGCGCCCGGCGTGCTGCACGGCAACCGCACCTATCTGCTCCAGACCGCGGACGGGCAGATCATCGACGCGCATTCGATCTCGGCCGGGCTCGACTATCCCGGCATCGGCCCCGAGCATGCGTGGCTGCACGATTTGAAGCGCGTCGAATACGTCGCCGTGAGCGACGCGGAGGCGCTGGCGTCCTTCCGCCTGTGCACGCGGCTTGAAGGCATCATCCCTGCGCTCGAAGTCGGCGCATGCCATTGCCGCGACGTTGACGCGCGCGCCCAAGCTCGCGCCGGATCATCTCCTCGTCATCAATCTGTCGGGCCGCGGCGACAAGGATCTCGATACCGTCGCGCGTGCCGTCGGGGCAGAGCCGTGAGCAGCCGCATCGCCGCGCGCTTTGCCGCCCTGGCGCGCGAAGGCCGCGCCGGGCTTGTCACCTATCTCACCTGCGGCGATCCCGATGCCGCGACGTTTGCGACGCTGCTGGCCGGACTGCCGGCGGCGGGCGCCGATCTCGTCGAGGTCGGCATGCCGTTCTCCGACCCGATGGCCGACGGGCCGGCGATCCAGGCGGCGAGCCTGCGCGCCCTCAATGCCGGCATGACGCTTGCCGGCACGCTCGCCATCGTCGCGCGACTTCCGCGCGCGCGATCAGGCCACGCCGATCGTGCTCATGGGCTACTACAATCCGATCTATCGCTATGGCGTGCCGCGCTTTCTCGCCGATGCGAGCGCCGCCGGCGTCGACGGGCTGATCGTCGTCGACCTGCCGCCCGAGCATGACGACGAGCTGTGCCTGCCGGCGCTCGCCGCCGGCATCGATTTCATCCGCCTCGCCACGCCCACGACCGACGATGCTGCGGCTGCCGGCGGTGCTGAAGCATACCGCGGGCTTCGTCTACTACGTCTCGATCGCCGGCATCACCGGCACCAAGTCGGCCGCCGTCGCCAGCGTCGCCGCCGCGGTCGCGCGGTTGAAGCGCCATTGCACGCTGCCGGTCGCCGTCGGCTTCGGCATCCGCACGCCGGCGCAGGCGGCCGAGGTCGCGCGCGTCGCCGATGCGGCGGTGGTGGGCTCGGCGCTCGTCGAATGCGTCGCCTCCGGGGTCGGGCCTGGCGGCGCGGCCGGCCCCGGCCTTGTCGCCGCCGTGCTCGGCCGCGTGCAGCGCATTGAGCGCCGGCGTGCGCCAGGCGCGGCGCGCGTCATGAACTGGCTCACCAACCTCGTGCTGCCCAAGAT
Source organism: uncultured Alphaproteobacteria bacterium (assembly GCA_963832575.1). GTDB lineage: Bacteria > Pseudomonadota > Alphaproteobacteria > ATCC43930 > CGMCC-115725 > DATJLY01. The sequence goes on along the minus strand of CAWHUT010000001.1, from coordinate 191,056 downwards.
CCGCGCCGCGGTGGCCAAGCGCGACGTGCCGGAGAATCTCTGGCACAAATGCCCGGGCTGCGGCCAGATGCTGTTCCATCGCGAGCTCGAAGCCTCGCTCCACGTGTGCAGCAATTGCGGCCATCATCTGCGGCTGCCGCCGCTGGCGCGGCTGGCGCTGCTTTTCGATGATGGGCACGGCACGCCGGTGGAGCTGCCGCGCACCGTCATCGATCCCCTGCGCTTCCGCGACCGCAAGCGCTATGGCGAGCGCCTCAAGGAGGCGCAGGCCAAGAGCAGCCGCACCGATGCGGTCATCGTCGCGCATGGCACGATCGGCGGCATCGCGGCGGTGGCGGTGGCGTTTGATTTCGAGTTCCTGGGCGGCTCGATGGGCATCGCGGTGGGCGAGGCGTTCATCGCCGCGGCGCGACTTGCGGTGCTGCAGGAAGCGGCGCTCGTCGTCGTTCCCGCCTCGGGCGGCGCGCGCATGCAGGAGGGCATCCTCGCGCTCATGCAGATGCCGCGCACCACGCTCGCGGTCGAGATGGTGCGGGAAAAGCGGCTGGCCTACATCGTCATCCTCACCGATCCGACGACGGGCGGGGTCTCGGCCTCGTTCGCGATGCTGGGCGACGTGACCATCGCCGAGCCCGGCGCGGTAGTGGGCTTTGCCGGCGCGCGCGTCATCGAGGAGACCATCCGCGAGAAGCTGCCCGAGGGCTTCCAGCGCTCCGAATATCTGCTCGAGCACGGCATGGTCGACATGGTCGTGAAGCGGGGCGAGCTCAAGGCGACGCTCGCGCGCGTGCTCGATCTTCTGACCCGGCGCGGCCGGCCCGAGACCGAGCACGCCGCCCCCGCCGTGGAGCTCGGCTTCTGAGCAGCAAGCAAGTCCTCGAGCGGCTGACGACGCTCCATGTCCGGCTCATCGACCTGTCGCTCGAGCGCGTCGTCCGCCTGCTGGCGGCGCTGGGCAATCCACAAGAGAAGCTGCCGCCGGTCATCCACGTCGCCGGCACCAACGGCAAGGGCTCGACGGTGGCGTTCCTGCGCGCCTTCCTCGAGGCGGCGGGATACCGCGTCCATGTCTACACCTCGCCGCATCTGGTGAATTTCAACGAGCGTGTCCGCGTCGCCGGCCGCCTCATCGACGAGGATGAACTCTCCGCTCTGCTCGACGAGGTCGAGCGCGTCAATGCCGGCGCGCCGATCACGTTCTTCGAGATCACCACCGCACTCGCCTTCCTGGCTTTCGCGCGCGCGCCGGCCGACGTGGCGCTGCTGGAGACCGGACTCGGCGGCCGGTTCGATGCGACCAACGTCATCGCACGCCCCGCGGTCACCGCGATCACGCCGATCTCGCTCGATCACCAGCATTTCCTCGGCGACACCGTGGCGAAGATCGCGTTCGAGAAAGCCGGCATCCTCAAGCCGGAAACGCCTGCTGTCATCGCGCCGCAATCGCAAGACGCGCGCGCGGTGCTCGAAGCGCGGGCGCTGGAGGTCGGCGCGCCGCTCTTCCGCCACGGCGAGGAATGGGCGGTGGCGGAACTGCCGGGCGGTGGCCTCTACTATCGCGGCCGGGGTGAATGGCGGCTGCCGCCGCCCGGTCTCTTGGGGCGGCACCAGTACGAGAATGCCGGCACGGCTGTCGCGTGCCTCGATTGCCTCGACGCCATCGCCGTGCCCGAGGCCGCGCTAGCGCGAGGCATGGTGCAGGTGGAATGGCCGGCGCGCATGCAGCATCTTCGCCGCGGCCCGCTGGTGGCGAACCTGCCTCACGCTGGCGAGCTGTGGCTCGACGGCGCGCACAACGCCGCGGGCGGCGCGGCGCTGGCGGGCGTCGCCGCGTCCTGGCGCGACCGGCCGCTGCATCTCGTCTGCGGCATGCTCTCCACGCACGACGCCGACGCGTTCCTGGCGCCGCTGGCGCCCTTTGTCGCGAGCGTGCAGGCAGTGACGATCCCGGGCGAGCCCAACGCGCGCCCGGCCGAGGCGATCGCCGCCTCCGCCCGCGCGCTCGGGCTTGTCGCCGCTCCCGCCGCCACCATCGCCGACGCGGTCGCGGCGGCAGCGGCACCAGGGGCGCGCGTGCTCATCTGCGGCTCGCTCTACCTCGCGGGCCGCGTGCTCGCGGAGAATGGCTAGGTCAGATAACCGATTCCACCCATTCGACGAGCTTGCTCTTGGGCAGCGCGCCGATCTTGGTGGCGGCGACCTGGCCGTTCTTGAACAGCATCAGGGTGGGAATGCCGTGGACGCCGTACTTCATCGGGGTCTGCGGGTTCTCGTCGATGTTGATCTTGGCCACCGTCACCCGTCCGGCCATGTTGGTCGCGATCTCCTCGAGGAACGGCGCGACCATCTTGCACGGCCCGCACCACTCCGCCCAGAAGTCCACCAGCACCGGCTCGGCCGAGCGCAGAACGGAGGCTTCGAAGGACGCATCGGTGACCTTGGTGGTGCTCATCATGTTCTCCTGAAGGACGAGGCCTGAATCTAGGAATCCCCGCCCGGAGCGTCAATGCTGGTCGGCGATAGCTCGGTTCCGACCGGCGGGGCACTCCTTTATATTCCTTGACTGGAATATGCTAATTTTAGCATATAGAGATATGCTCACGTTCGATGCCCTGGCCGATCCCGTCCGCCGCGACATCCTAGCCCTGCTGCGCCACGGTGAGCAGCCCGCGGGCGCCCTGGTGACGGCCCTGGCGCTGCCGCAGCCGAGCATCTCCAAGCATCTCAAGACTCTGCGCGAGGCCGGTCTGGTGCGTGCCCGCATCGACGGCCCGCGCCGGCTCTACAGTCTCGACCCCACGCCTCTGGTCGAGCTCGACGCCTGGCTCGCGCCGTACCGGGCCTTCTGGGCGGCCAAGCTCGACGCCCTTGGCGACCACCTGAAGCGGAGTGATTGACATGGACGCGCTCGGAACCTTCGAACGCCGCGGCGATGACTTCGATCTGCGCTACGAGCGGCGCTACCCCCGGCCGATCGAGACCGTATGGGCGGCGCTGACCGAGCCGGCGCGCCTCGGCGACTGGCTGGGTCCGGCGCGGGTCGAGCCGCGCGTCGGCGGCTGCTACCACCTCTTCACCGACCGGCCGCGGCCGATGACCGGGCGCATCCTCATTTGGGACCCGCCGCGCGTCCTGGAGTTCACCTGGGACACCGGCGACGCGCCCGAGGCGGTGGTGCGCTGCGAGCTCAGCAGCGACGGCAACGGCACGCGGTTGATCTTCACGCATAAGGGCGTCGGCTTCGTGTGGGCCGCGCTGGTGCTGCCGGGCTGGCACGTCCACCTGGAGCGGCTGGACGGCGTGCTGGCGGAGCAGGTGCTGCCGCTCTCCATGCCGCGCTGGCGCGAGCTTCAGGCGGTCTACATCGACCACTACAAGCTCGAAGGCGTGATGATCGACCCGCCGCCGGGCCATGGCCACGACGACTGACGCGGCCCTCACGCCAGCCGCGCGTCGCTCACCCACATGAGGCGCGGCCCGTCGGTCCACAACAGGCCGCAGCGCAGGCGGCGGCCGGGATAGACCGCGCCGACGACCCTGCGGTAGGCGCGGAGCTGGTCGAGGTAGAGCGGCGGGATCGCGTCCTCGCTCGCCGGCACGGGGCGCAGCGTCTTGTAATCGACGATCGCCACCTCCACCGCGCTCACCACTAGCCGGTCGATGCGGCCGGAGATCGCACGCCCGTCGACAAGCGCCACCACCGGCACCTCCGCGACCGAGTCCGGCCCGAAGAGCGCCGCCGCCGCGGGATCGGCCAGCACCGCCAGCGTCTCGGCCAGGATCGCCTCCTGCTCGGCCGGATCGAGACCGTGCACCGCGCGCGCGAGGAAGCGCTGTGCCGCTGCGGTGCGCTCCGCCGGCGCAAGCTGCGGCAGGCCTTGCAGCAGGCGATGCACGACCAAGCCGCGGCGGAACCCCGCCCCAGCGTCGGCTCCGAGCGGCGAGCGCGGCGCGGGCTCGCTGCCTTCGGGCCGCGATGGGGCGAGCGGGCGGGGCGGCACCGGCTCGGGCGCGGGCGGGCGCCGGCTCCAGTCCGGCAGCGCGACGGCACCACCGGCTGGCACCGCCGTCGCCTCGCGGCTCTCAGGTTTCGCGCTCTGCGGCGTAACGAGGCGCAGCCCCGTTCCCGCCCAGCCGTCGCCCCCCAGCGCCGCATGCGTGCTGAAGTCGAACCGCGCCACGCCGTCGGCGGCGCCGAGCCCGGCCTCGACCAGCGCATACCACGCGCCCGCCGCCGGCGCTCTGCCGCGTGCGCCAGCCGCAGACATAGAGCCGGTCCTCGGCGCGCGTCATCGCGACATAGAGGAGACGGCGGTATTCCGCATCGCGCCGCCGCTGCGCCGCCGAGCGGGCGGCCTCCAACGCGGGCGTCCCAGCGCCTTCGCGCACGCACCACAACGGCACGCCGTCCTCGGTCCACAACACCTGCGACACGCGGCGCGGCACCTGCATCGTATCGGGCAGGAACACGATCGGCGCCTGCAAGCCCTTGGCGCCATGCACGGTCATGATCCGCACCTCGTCGCGGCTGCGCTGATCGAAATCGCGCTTCACCTCGATGTCGCCCGCGGCGAGCCAGTGGAGAAAGCCCTGGAGCGAGGGTCCGTGCCGGCGCTCATAGGCAAGCGCCGCCGCCATCAGCTCGTCGAGCGGATCGGCAGCGTCGGGGCCAAGCCGCGCGAGCATGCGCTGGCGCCCGCCGCGCGCACCCAGCACCTCGGCCAGAAGCTCGTAAGGCGGCACGAAATCGGCGCGGCCGAGCAGCCCTGCCAGGAATTCCGCAGCAGCGGCGAAGTCGGGATGGTCGCCCGCGCGCCGGCGCAGCTCTTGCCACAACACCGGCTCGCGCCGGTCATGCGCCAGCGCGAAAAGCCGCTCCTCGTCGAAGCCGCACGAGCGGCCCCTTGAGCACGGTGGCGAGGGTGAGGTCGTCCTCCGGCAGCAGCAGGAACTGCATCAGCGCCATCATGTCTTCGATCGCGAGCTGCTCGGTGAGGCGCATGCGGTCGGCGCCGGCCACGCCGACGCTGCGGTCCTTGAGCGCGCGGACGAGCTCGGCCACGAACGGCCCACGCCGGCGCACCAGCACCAGGATGTCGCCCGCCATGATGCGCCGGTCGCGCGCTTCCAGCCGCTCGCCGCGCGCCAGCCAGCCTGTGATCGTCGCGGCGATCGCCTGCGCCAGGCGGGTCGGCGGCGCGCGCATGCGGTGCTGCTCGACCGGCGGCTCCCAGCGCAGGAGCGGCGGCGGGTCGAGCGGCTCGACCGGCGGCCACAGCTCGACAAGCCCGCCCTGGCCGGCGCGGAAGGCGCGATGGCGAATGGGCGTGCCGTCGAGCGCCACGCCCTCATTGGCCTCTTCGCGCGCGAACACGGCATCGACCGCGGCCAGCACCGCTTCGGTCGAGCGGAACGACACATCGAGCGCTACGGTGCGCCAGCCGGCCTGCGCGGCGCGGGCGGCGAAATGATCGCGCATGCGCTGAAACGCATCTGGGTCGGCGCGCTGGAAACTGAAGATCGACTGCTTGGTGTCGCCCACCGCGAAGACCGTGCGTTGCTCGTCGCGCGCGGATAGGCCTGCGAAGAATTCATCGGCGAGCGCGGCGACCACGTCCCATTGCTCGGGATTGGTGTCCTGCGCCTCGTCGATGAGGATGTGGTCGAGGCCGCCGTCGAGCTTGAACAGCACCCACGGCGCGACCCCCGGCCGCTCCAGGAGATTGCGCGCGGCCAGCACGAGATCGTCATAGTCGACGAGCGCGCGCTCTTCCTTGCGGTGCGCGTAACGGGCGAGCATGTCGCCGCCCAAAGCGGTCAGCGCCAGCGTCGCTTCCTTGAGCGCCGCCGCGGCGCGCGCCGCCTGCACCGCCAGAAGCCGCGCCGCCTCGCGCCGCAACGCTTCCTCCACCGCGGGATGGGCCGTGACGATGGCGTGCGTCACGATGTCCTTGCGCACCATGCCCTTGTCGGTGAGGAAGACGCTGCAGTAGGCATCGAAGAGTGCGACGCGATCGGACGCGGCGGCAAAAAAATCGGCGAGCTTGTCGGCCCGCTCGCGGTCGCGCGGGCTCGCGCTCGCCGCCATGGGCGCTGCCGTGGCGACTAAGACCAGCGTCGGCGGCGGCACACGCCGCGGCAACGATCGCCTCGGGCGTGGCATCGGGCGCAACACCCAACAGCTCGCACAGGATGGCGCGGAAGGCCTCAGGCCCGCCGGCCAGCGCCCGCGCGAGGCGCGCCCGCTCCGGCACCAGTTCTTGGATGAGGCCGTCGAATGTGGTCTCCGCCACATGCCGCGTGACATAGGTGAGCGCCGGTCCCAGCAGCGGATCGGCGCCGCGCCGCGCCGCTTCCAGCATCGCATCGCGCGCCTCGGCCAGCGCCTCGGCGGCGTTGCGCTCGTCCATCAGCTCGAAATGCGGCGCGGTCCGCGCTTCGAGCGGGAAGCGGCGCAGCAGCGATTGGCAGAAGGCGTGGATCGTCTCGATCTTCATGCCGCCGGGCGCATCGAGGACGCGCGCGAAGAGCCGGCGCGCCCGGCGGATAAGGTCCTTGCTGGGCATGTCGCCGAGCAGCGCCTGCAAGTCTTGCGCGAGCTCTCCGTCGCCATAGACCGTCCATTCCGACAGGCGCTCGAACAGCCGGTTGGCCATTTCGGCAGCGGCCGCGCGCGTGAAGGTGAGGCAGAGGATGCGCGCGGGATCGCTGCCGCGCAGCATCAGCGCCAGCACGCGGTCGGTCAGAACCTTGGTCTTGCCGGTGCCGGCCGATGCCGTGACCCAGACCGACGCGGCACCGTCGGCGGCGTGGCGCTGTGCTCCGGCGGGGTCGGCGCGCATCACGGCTCGCTCTCGCCGGCAGCCGACCACTCTTTGACGCGCGCCAGATGCCCATAGTCGCTGTAGCGCGGCGCCATCTCGGGCCGCGGCACGGCGCGATAGGGCGTCGCCGGATCGTCGAAGCGGGCTATGAGGCGGGTGAGCCCGGCCACCGCCTCGTCGATGTGCCGGCGCAGATCGGCCGCGTCGGCCGCGATATCGCGCGCGCGTCCAGCGGGATCGCGACCGCTCAGCTCCCAAAAGGCAAGCTCTGCCACGTCGGCCGCGGCGATGCCGGCAAAGCCCCCGGCCTCGGCGATCGCCGCTTCGAGCGCGAGCTGCGGCGCAAAGCCGAGCGTCACGTGGGCCTTCTCGGGGATCGCTCCGGTCTTGTAGTCGACGATGGCGAGCCCGCCCGCGGCAAGACGGTCGATGCGGTCGGCGACCGCCACCAGCTCGAACGCGCCCGCCGGACCGGCCAGCGTAAGCCGGCCGCGGCATTCCGTGCCGAGATTGGCGGCACGGCGACGCCTCTCGGCCTCGTTTGCGGCGAACCAGTGGGCGATGCGCACGAAGCGCGGCCACCAGAAGGCGTGCACGCCGGGCCGCTCCAGCGCCGCGCCGAAGGCCACGCGCCCCTGCGCCAGAAGCTCCGCCACCGCATCGGGCGGCAGGGCCTCGGGGAAAGCGCGCAGGAAGCGGTCGAGCGCGCGGTGGATGAAGCGGCCGCGATCGCCGGCGCCGGGATCGGCGTCGAGCGGCTCCAGCGCTTCGAGATTCGAGGACGTGGCGCGCATAGATCGCATAGGGATCGCGCATCCAGGTTTCGATCTCCGTGACCGAGAGCCGTCGCGGCCGGGCCCCCACCGGCGGGCGCGGCTCGGGCGGGCGCGAACGGGATGCGCGCCGCCTCATCGATGCAGGCGCCAGCCACGCCAGCGGCACGCGGTCGGCGGCGAGAGCCTTGTCGCGCCCGCCGGCGCGCAACACCGTGTCGAGCCGCAAGAGCCAGCGCGATGGCACGGTCGGCGTGCCCTCGACCCGCGCGGCACGGGTCAGCACCACGCTGCGCGCGCCCAGCGCCTGGGCGAAATCGTGCGCGGCCATGCCCACGCGGCGCTCGGGCGGCGGCAGGCCGAAGCGCTGCCGCATCGGCCGCGACAGCCACGGATCGCTCTCGGTCTCGGGCGGCCACACGCCCTCGTTGAGGCCTCCCAGCACGACGAGATCGGCATGCTGCAGCCGCGCCTCCAGGAGACCCCAGATGAAGAGCCGGGGATGGCGCCCGAAGGCCGGCCGCACCACCGGGCCGGCGACGAGCGCCTCGAACAACGCGGGATAATCGCCGCCGACGAGCGCGGGAAAGTCGGACGCGGCGTCCAGAAGCTCGCTCATCAGGTGCGCCGCCTCCTCGCCCGCGGGCTCGCGCCACAGCCGCGCCGCACCGGCCTCGACATCGCTGCGCGCCAGCGCTTCCGCCGCCTCGATATGGGCGGCGACCAGGTGTGCGAGGCTGCATTCGCGCTGGGCGATGCTGCGCTGCGAGCGGCGCGAGGGCGGCATCGAGCGCGGCGACGAGCGGGCCGAGCGCATCGGCCTCCCCCTCTTCCGCCAGCGCCGCGTGCAAGCCGCGGATCCCCGGCGCCGGCCGCGGACCGCGCAGCACTTCGGCCTCGAACCGGCGCGCCAGTGCACGGAACGTCTCCGGCGCAAAGCCGCAGGCGGCGAGCGGATGCTTCACCAGCGCCAGCAGTGCCACTGGCGCCAGCTCCTGCGCCACCGCCTCGATGAGCAGACGCAGGAAGATGCCGGGCGGGGTGCGGTTGAGCGGCAGGCCCGCGGAATCGTCGATCTCGATGTCCCAGCGCCGAGCTCCGCCGCGACGCGGCGCGCGAGCTCGCGGTCGGGCGTCACCAGCGCCGCGGTGGCGCCGGGCGTCTCGAGCTTCTCGCGGAGGATAAAAGCGATGACGAGCGCTTCTTCCTGCGGGCCGGCGCAGTCGAGCCGGCGCAGTCCTGCGCAAACGTCCGGGCCAAAGGGATCGAAGCGTACGCCAGCGGTCGCTGGAGGCGGCCGGCCGCAGCGCCTCGAACGCCACCACGCGCCGCGAAGCAGGAGCGCCGGGCACGATCCCGGGCGCGGGCCAATCTTCGACTTCGGCGGGATCGCAGTCGAGACGGGCGAGAAGCCGTGCCATCAGATGCTGGGGGTGCGCGGGATCGTCGGTGATCTCGGCCCAGGTCGCGGCATCGCAATCGCGCGCGAGGCCCGGCAGCACGACCGCGCCGTGGGGCAGCGCCGCCACCGCCGCGACGAGATCGGCGACCGCCGGCAAGCCGGCGGTGATGCCGGCAGCGATCACCGGCTCGGCCGGTTGGTTCTTGCGCCAGGCATCGGCTTGGGCCGTGAGCACGCGGTTGCGCCGCGCCGCCGGATCGAGGCCGCCGATCTCGGCCAGCGCCGGCGGCCAATGCTCGGTGACGATGGCGAGAAATTTGAGCACGTCCTGCCAGTGCTCGGCATGTTCGGCCGGCACCAGCGTCGCGAGGCCGGCGAGATCGCAGCCCCTCGGCCTGCACCTCGTCGAGAAAGCGCGCGAGTTCGGCGGCGAGCGGCGCGGCTTGGCCGGCGGTATGGGGGCCGGTTCCTTGCTTCCGCCCCCACGCCAGCACCAGCCGCGTCAGCATCAGCCGCCGTTTGAGATCGGGCACGGCGGGCGCGATGTCGAGATCGCCCTCCGCGCCGCCCTCGCCGGTCAGCGCCAGCTCCTCGGCATCGAGATCGCCCACCGGCATCAGGCGCGGCAGCAGCAGCGCGCGGCCGGCGCTCTGGCGCAGGAACGCCTCGCCCAGCGCGCGCACCGCACGCCGCGTCGGCAGCAACACCGTGACACGCGCCAGCGCCAGCGGATCGCCGCCGGCGCGCGCCATGAGACCGGCGACCAAGGCATCGAGAAACGGCAGCTCCGACGGGATGGTGAAGACCGATCCCACGCTCACCGCTCGATCCGGTGGGTGGCGAGCCGCGCCTCGGTCTGGGCGAGACCCGCCGGGGAGCCGACATGGAACCACTCGCCGTCATGCACCAGCGCGGTGATGCGCTGGCCCGCGATCGCCTTGTCCCACAGCGGATTGATCGAGAAGGCGCCATCGGGCGCGCCGTCGAAGAGGCGGCGATGCAGGATCTGGATGCCGGCGAAGATATGCGGCGCGACCTCGCTTTCGCGACGCCGGCGCAGGTTACCGGCCGCATCGAGCATGAAGTCGCCGTTACCGCTATAGCCGACCGCCTGCGTCGTGCGCTGGAGCATGAGGATCGCGTCGTGGCGCTCCGGATCGCACGCCTGCGCCAGGCGTTCCAGCGCTAAGGCCTTGCCGTCGAGCCACAGCACGTCGCTGTTGACGACGAAGAACCACTCATCCAGGAGCGGCAGTGCCTGGGCGATGCCGCCGCCGGTCTCCAGCAGCGCCGCCTCGGGCGAGTAACGCAGCTCGATATCGCCGCGCGCGGCGAGATGCCGCTCCACCATCTCGGCCTTGTAGTGCAGGTTGACGACGACGCTGCGGACGCCGACCGCGACCAGCCGGTCGAGCACATGGTCGATGAGCGCGCGCCCGCCTACGGTGACGAGCGGCTTGGGCACGCGCTCGGTGATCGGGCGCAGTCGCGTGCCGAGACCGGCGGCGAGCACCATGGCGCTGGAAGGAACATTCATCATGCGGCAGGCCGGGAGTGCGGGATGCGGCGCGCGGCCGCGGGAACGTGTCGATCGAGCCAGCGCGCGAGCGGCGCGAGCGCAGGATGACGCAGGTCGGCCTCCAGGAGGCGCCAGACGCGGGGAATGTGCGGCAGATAGTCGGCCTTGCCGTCGCGCACGCAAAGCCGCGTGAAGATGCCGATGATCTTGCAGTTGCGCTGCGCCCCCAGGACCGCATAGGAGCGGTCGAAGGCCGCGCGGCGCGAGCGCAGGAAAGGCGCCAAGAAACCGCGCCCGCATCGCGCGGACGATGGCGGCGGGCACGTCCCGGCGCGCATCCTCCAGCAGCGAGACAAGATCATAGCTCGCCGGCCCCAGGACGGCGTCCTGGAAATCGAGGAGCCCGCACGCGGCAACGCCGTCGCGGCCTTCCAGCCGCATCAGATTGTCGACGTGATAGTCGCGCAGCACCAGCGTCTGCGGCACGCCCTGCGCGAGCGGCAACAGCGATTGCCACAGCGCGAGATAGGCCGCACGCTCGGCCGGATCGGTAGGCGCGCCCGTAATCGCCGGCAGATACCAGTCGACGAGGAGCGCCGCCTCCGCCAGCAGCCGTGCATCGTCGTAAGGCGGCAGCAGCGGCGCCCTGTCGGCGCGAAAACCGCGGTGCAAGGCAATCAGCACATCGACGGCGAGCTCATAGAGCGGCTCCTCCGGGGTGCCGGCCGCGATGAGCCGCGTGAAGGTGTCGTCGCCGAAATCCTCTTCGAGCAGCAATCCGGCCTCGGCATCGGCGGCGAGTATCCGCGGTGCGCTGAGTCCGAGGCCGTGCAGGAGCCGCGCCACGGCGAGGAACGGGCGCACATCCTCCGGCGGCGGGGCATCCATCAGCATCGCGCGCCCCCCGGCGCCGGCGAGGCGGACATAGCGGCGAAACGAGGCATCGCCCGCCAGCGGCAGCCGCGCCGCCGGACCCCAGCCGGCGTCGCCCAGAAACGCCTCGATCTGCGCGCCGCGCTCAGCCATCGCCAATCCCCGCGAGCCGGGCCGCCCACGCCGGCGAGGGGTCAAGCGTCGCCACCCGCGACGCGGGCGATGGCCCGAAGGCCAAGGCCAGCGTCAGATGCTCGCGCGGCAGCAAGTTCCCCAGCCGCTCCGGCCATTCGATGAGGCCGATGCCCTCGGCGAAGGCCTCTTCGATGCCGAGCTCCCATGCCTGGGCCGGCGAGTCGAGGCGGAAGAGGTCGAAATGCCACACCGCCGGGCCGTCGTCTCCGTCATAGACCTCGACCAGCGCGAAGGTCGGGCTCGGCACCTCCGTGACCGCGGCGAAACGGGCGCGGATGAAGGCGCGGGCGAAGGTGGTCTTGCCGCTGCCGAGCGGCCCTCGGAGCGCGATCACGTCGCCCTGGCGCGCACGTTCCGCCAGGCGCACGGCCAGCGCCTGCGTCGCGCGCTCGTCCGGAAGGTCCACCCTGAGAGAGCCGACATCGCCCACGCCCCGGTTTTAGAGCAAATCCCGGCGGGATGGAATCGGTGCGGCTATTCGCCGGCCGAGCGCAGCATCACCGCGTCGGCGCGGTCGTAGAGGAAGCAGGTCACGGTGGTGCCGGTGCCCGGGCCCGAATTCGAGCTCGACATGGCCGCCATGCAGCTCGACGAAGCTCTTGACCAGCGACAGGCCGAGCCCTGGCCCGGATTGGCGCGCGTGGGGATTGCCGCGCTCGAACTTCTCGAAGATGCGGACCTGGTCCTCGCGCGGCACGCCCACGCCGGTATCGGCGACGACGAGCGCCACGCGGTCGCGCTCGCGCCGCGCGGCCAGCGTCACCGTGCCCCCGGCGGGGGTGAATTTGAGCGCGTTCGACACCAGGTTGAACAGCGCCTGCTTGAGGCGCCGCTCGTCGGCGACGATGGTGCCGATCTTGGGCGGCACGTTGAACTGCAGCCTGAGGCCCTGGTTGCGCGCGCGTTCGCGCGTGAAGGTGAGCACGCTCGACATCAGCGCATGGATGTCGACCTCGTGCGTCTCGAGCTGCATGTACCCGGCCTCGATCGTGGCGAGATCGAGGATGTCGTTGATGAGCGACAGGAGCCGGTTCGAGCTGTCGAGGATGCCGCGGCTGTAGTCGAGCTGGCGCGGATTGAGCTCGCCGAAATACTGGTTGGTCAGGATCTCGGCAAAGCCGATGATGGCGTTCAAAGGCGTGCGCAGCTCGTAGGAAACATTGGCGATGAACTCGCTCTTGAGCCGGCCCGCGGTCTCCAGCGCCTCGTTGCGCTCGCGCAGCGCTTCCTCCACGCGCGTGGAATCGGTGACGTCGAGATAGCTCAAGAGGATGTTGCCATCGGGCAGCGGCACAGTGACCGCCTGCAGGATCGAACCGTCGCTACGCTCCAGGCGCGTCGCGGCCGATTCGTGTGCGGTGATGCGCGCGATGATGCGGCGCTTGAGGTCCGGCCATGCGCCACCGTCGTCGTAGAAGCCGTGGCTCTTCTCGATGACCTCGGCGATGTGCGGCTCGCCGGCGAGATCGTCGGGCGCCAGATGCCACACCTGGGCGTAGGGGGGATTCCACAGCTTGAGGCGCCCGTCGCTTCCGAACACGGCGATCGCCTCGTAGAGATTGTCCAGCGTCTCGCGCTGCACCTCGATGAGGGTGTTGTAGGAACGCTCCAGCGCCAGCCGGTCGGTCACGTCCTCGTAGGCGAAAATGAGCCCGCCGAAGGGGTGCGGGCTGACGACGAGACGCAGCGTGCGCTCGTCCGGCAGGTGGAGCAGTTCCTCCTGCGGATTGATGAGCGAGGTGAACATCGCGCGCTGCTGGTTCTTGAACGAGCGGAAATCCGCATGCTCGGGCAGGCGGCGGCGCTCGCGCAGGCGTTCCAGCACCTCGTCCAGCGTCGGCTTGGAGCCGAGCCAGTCCTCCTCGAGGTTCCAGAGGCGCGCAAAGGCGGTGTTGAAGAACGCCAGGCGCGTGTCGGCGCCATAGATCGCGATCGCCACCGCGATGTTCTCGAGCACCTCGGCGTGGGCCGCGACGTGGCGCTGGAGCTCCGCTTCCTTGCTTTCGAGATCGGTGAGATCGCGCGCCCAGCCGACCATGTCGCCGCCGGGGCCGAGCGGCATCTCGGTGATCTCGATGAGGCGGCGCGAACCGCCGACCACGATGTGGTGGCTTTCCGTCTGCGGCGCGCCCGTATTGCGCGCGCGCAGCGCCAGCGCCCGGCCGCCCTGCGCAATCGTGCCGGCGCCAAGCTCGCGCCCCTCGGCCAGCACGGTCTCCGCCGGCGCATCGACCGAAGCGGCGTAAGCGCGGTTGCAGTCGACGAGCGCCAGATCCGCGCCACGGCGGCGCCACAGCGGCCACGGCGCGGCATCGAGAACTAGGCGCATCTGGTCGCGTCCGGCGAGCGCCGCGGCGCGCGGCCCCCCATCGGCGACCCAAACGAGATCCATCGCCTCGTCCTCGCCCCGATGCAGCCGCATCCCCCGCATCTCGAGCGCCGGCATGCCCACAGCGGCGCCTGGCGCGGCGACTCGCACCGCGAGCATGAAGCCCTCGCCGTGCTGCCTGAGCCGGTTGAGCGCGGCCTCGGCAGCGGCGCGGTCGCCGGGATCGAGCGCGGCCACCAGCCCGTCGACACGCTCGCTGCCGGCGATCGGGCCCAGCGGGCCCGGGCTCAAGCGCACCTCGTCCGCGCCCGCACGCCCGCAATAGGCCGCCGCCGGCGCGGCGTCGAAGATGGCTTTGGTCTCGGCAATCGTCGCGGCAAACCGGGCGCATTGGGCCTCAAGCACGGCGACGCGCCCGCGGCCGCGCTGCACGATCAGGAGGATCGCTACGACCGCCACAGCGGCGACAAGGGCCGCAGGGATGATCGCGGTCGCGGCATCGGCGGCATAGGCCGGCAGCGGCACCAGGGCGATCACCCCGGCAAGCCCTAGCCAGGTCAGCCTGCGCACACCCTTCCCCTTCTCTCGCCGTCTCTGCGACGGCACAGGGATTATGCGCCCTGAGCACCCCGGCGCGCAGGCAAAAAGAGTCGGCTGGCTGGGCAACCGCCACGCGAATCGAGCGCGGCGGCGATCACGGCAGCGCGTTGTAGTCGTCGACCAGCGCGGCAATCCGGCTGTCGTCGATCTGGTCCATGATGGCGCGGGCGCGCTGGACCGCCGAGCCGATATCGAGGCGGCGGATGCGCTCCTTCACCCGCGCGATGTTGGAGGGCGCCATCGACAGGCTGCGGATGCCGAGGCCGAGCAGCAGGGCGGTGAAGCGCGGATCGCCGGCCATCTCGCCGCAGAGACTGACGGGCTTGCGCGCCCGCAGTGCCGCCTCGACCGCGAACTGGATGAGCCGCAGCACCGCCGGGTGGAGCGGGTTGTAGAGATGCGCCACCTGCTCGTCGCCACGGTCGATGGCGAGGGTGTACTGGATGAGATCGTTGGTCCCGATCGAGAAGAAGTCGGCAGCGCCTGCGAGCGCATCGGCCGCCAGCGCCGCACCGGGGATCTCGATCATCACGCCCAGGGGCGGCAGCGGCTCCGGCACCCGCACGCCGCGTCGACGCAGCCGGCGTGCCACCTGCGCCATCGCCTCGCGCACGCGGACGATCTCGTCGACGCTCGATATCATCGGCAGCAGGATGCGCACCGGCCCGTGCGCCGCCGCCCGCAGCATCGCCGCAAGCTGGGCATCGAGCAGCCGGCGTTCCTTGAGCGAGAGGCGGATCGCGCGCAGACCCAGCGCCGGGTTGTCGCCTTCGCTCTGCATCACCGCGGCGAAGGGTGCGGCGAGCTTGTCGCCGCCGATATCGAGGGTGCGGATGGTGACGGGCCGGCCCGCCATGCCGCGCACCAGGTCGACATAGGCGGTGTACTGCTCGTCCTCGTCGGGGAGGTCGTCGCGGTTCATGTAGAGGAATTCGGTGCGCACCAGGCCCAGCCCCTGCGCACCCGCGGCCAGCGCCTGGTCGAGCTCGCGCGGCAGCTCGAGATTGGCGTCGAGCACGATCTCGACGCCGTCGCGCGTCACCGCCGCCAGCCGGCGCAGACGGGCCAGGCGCCGATGCTCGCGTTCGAGCGCGCCACGGTCCTCGGTATAGCGCGCGATCGTCGCCGGCTCCGGGTTGAGAATGACGACCCCGGCGCCGCCGTCGATCACGACGGTATCGCCCGGTGCGGCGCCGGTGAGAAGTCCGGCGATCCCCAGTACCGCCGGCAGGTTCAAGGCGCGCGCCATGATCGCGGTGTGGCCTTCGGCGCCGCCCAGCACGGTGGCAAAGCCGGCGATGCGGCGCGGATCAAGAAGTGCCGTGTCGGCCGGCGTCAGCTCTTCGGCCAGGATGACGGTGCCTTCCGGCAGCGCCTGCAGCGCGGTGTAGGGCGTCTTGGTGAGGCTGCGCACCAGGCGCGCGCCGACCACGCGAATATCCTCGATGCGGGCGGCCAGATAGGCATCCCCCATCGCGGCGAAGCTCTCGCCGATGTCGCTGATTTCCCATTGCACCGCGCGCTCTGCGTTGATGCGGTCCTCGGTGATGCGCCGCTCCACGCCGCGCACGAGGCGCGAATTGGCGAGCATGGCGAGATGCGCGTCGAGCAGGTAGCCCATCTCCTCGGCCGCCGCCGCGGGCAGGCCCGCCGCCTTGGTCTTGAGCTTGCGGAGCTGCTTCAGCGACAGCCCGACCGCAGCCTCGAACCGCGCGAGCTCGGCCGGGACGGCGGCGGCGTCGATGCGGTATTCGGGCACGGCGATGTCGCTGTCGTCGCTGACGAAGGCCGGGCCGATCGCGATCCCGGGCGAGATCGCCAACCCATGCAGCACCCGCTCGTGCCGGCTCGCTGCGGTCTCAGCTCTCATCGAAGCCACCGGCAACGAGCGCCGCGAGCGCCGTCACTGCGCGCTCGGCATCGGTCCCCGTTGCGCGCAGCTCCAGCGCCGTGCCCGGGCCGGCCGCCAGCATCATCAGCCCCATGATGGAGCGGCCGGACACCGAGGTGCCGTTCTTGGCGACCATGATCTCAGCATCGAAAACGAAGGCAAGCTTGACGAAGCGCGCGGCGGCGCGGGCGTGCAGCCCGCGCAGATTGCAGATGGTGACGGTGCGCCGGGCCTCGGCGCCCGTGGCGGTACCGGGCGCGTCGTCCATCACCGCACATCGGCGAGGAGCTGGGACGCGACATTGATGTATTTGCGCCCTGCCTCCTGGGCGCCGCGCACCGCGTTGGCGAGCGTCTCTGCCTGGCGCAGGCTCGCGAGCTTGATCAGCATGGGCAAGTTGATGCCGGCGATCACCTCGATCTTGGCCTTGTCCATGATCGAGATGGCGAGATTGGAGGGCGTGCCGCCGAACATGTCGGTGAGCAGCACCACGCCGCTGCCGTCATCGACCTCGCCGACGCAGCGCAGGATGTCGAGGCGGCGTTTTTCCATGTCGTCGTCGGGGCCGATGCACACGGCCGCGACGTTGCGCTGCGGCCCCACGACATGCTCCAGCGCCGCGATGAACTCGGCGGCGAGCCGGCCGTGGGTGACGAGAACCATTCCGATCATGCGATGTCCTTCACTGCCGGCGCCGCCGCCCCGGCGCTCGCGACGAGATCGGCGGAACGGTCGACGTCGCGATGCGCAAGTTCGACCCGCCTGCCCTTGGCGCGCAGCCGCGCCGCCAGAAGCTCGGCACAAAAGACCGAGCGATGGCGGCCGCCGGTGCAGCCGAAAGCAATGGTGAGATAGCTCTTGCCCTCGCTCTCGTAGCGCGGCAGCAGCTCGTCGAGCCAGCTTCCGAGCATATCGAACAAGCGATGGAAATCGGGATCCGCCGCGATATAGGCGCCCACAGCCGGATCGCGCCCGGTCAGCGGGCGCAGCGTGTGGACATAGTGCGGATTGCGCAGGAAGCGCACATCGAACACGAGGTCGGCATCGCGCGGCAGGCCGTGGCGATAGGCGAACGAGGTTACATGCAGCGCGATGCCCGGTTCGGTATCGAGCGCGAAATGGCCATGCAGCAGCCGCTTCAAATCGCCCGGCGTCAGCGCGGCGCTGTCGATGACGAGATCGGCGCGGCCGCGCAAGGGCCAGACGCGCTGACGCTCGAGCCGGATGCCGTCGGCCACCGGCCGCTCGGCGGCAAGCGGGTGGCGCCGGCGCGTCTCGGTGTAGCGCCGCTCCAAGAGCTCGTCGGCACAGTCCAGAAAAATGATCTTGAGATCGAGGCCGTGCTCGGCGACGAGCCGGTCGAGCGCTTCGACTAGCGCCGGCACCGCGAAATCGCGCGTCCGCACATCGACGCCGACCGCGAGCGGCGCGCGGGGCGATTGCGGCCCGACGACGAGCGCCGGCAGCAGCGACAGCGGCAGATTATCCACCGCCTCGTAGCCCATGTCCTCGAGCGCCTTGAGCGCGGTCGAGCGCCCCGCGCCGGACATGCCCGTCACCACCAGCAGCCGGCCGCGGAGGAGGCGAGAGGGGTCGCTCATGGTGGCCCGAGCGCCCCGATCATGGCGGGTTGGCCCAGCGCCGTCACCGCAAGCCTCAACTTGGCCGCCGCCGCGGCGGTAAAGGGCGCCAGCGCGAGGCACGGGAACGACAGGCCTTCGAGCGTCACGAAAGACCGCTCGGGCAAGCGCTCGACCGCGGCCTCGCTGACGAGGTCGACGACGAGACGCAGCGCAATGGTGTCGATCGAGGAGACACGGACGATGCCTAGCCCACGCACTTCGATGAGCCCCTTGAGCGCCACCGGCGCCCGCATAAAGAGGGTCGCGCCGACGCGGCAGAGCTCGGTCTGGTCATCCGCCACGAGGTGCGCACCCGCGTCGATCAGGCGCACGGCGAGGTCGGATTTACCGCTGCCCGAAGGCCCCCGCAACAGGACGCCCGCGTCGCCGACGGCGATCGAAGTGGCATGGACCCGCATCATCGGCCGTGTTAGGTGCGCTGCTTGCCGGCTAAAGTCAATGGCCTCGCGGCGCACCCACGGGTCGCGATGGACGCACCCCAAGTTCTGGTTGCCCAGGAACGCTGATCCACTACCAATAGTGTAGCGGTTTATAGCACAGGGTTAACCCTACCGCGCTGCAGCAAATTGCCGCGCCGGGCGCGGTCGGCTTACGCCAACGGCAAGCTGACGATGAAGCGGGCGCCGATGATGCTGCCGTCGACGTCGCGGCGGTTCTCGGCCCAGATCCCGCCGCGATGCGCCTCGGCGATCTGCTTGGAGATCGAGAGGCCGAGGCCCGAATGGGTGCCGAACTTCTCGCCCGCCGGCCGCTCGCTGTAGAAGCGCTCGAAGATCGCCTCGAGCTTGCCCTCGGGCAGGCCCTGGCCTTCGTCCTCGATCGTCACGACAACGCTGTCGCCGCGGCGCTGCGCAGCGATGCGGATGATGCCGCCGCGCGGGCTGAACGACAGCGCGTTGGCGATGAGATTGCGAAACACCTGCGCCAGACGGCTCTCGATGCCCAGGACGCTGAGGCCGAGCCGGGCGCCCGGCGCCTCCGGCAGCGCCAGCATCAGCTGCGGCGCACCTTCGGCCGCGGTGGCGCGATGAACATCGACGAGCGCCGCGAGCATCGGCGCAATCGCCACCGGCATGAGTTCGTCGCGCGACAGCTCGGCATCGAGGCGCGAGGCATCCGAGATATCGGTGATGAGCCGGTCAAGCCGCGCCACGTCCTCGAGCACCAGCGCCATGAGCTCGGCGCTGCTTGTCGGGATCGCCGACGCGCACCGCGGTTTCGACCGCGCTCCTGAGCGAGGTCAGCGGATTCTTGATCTCGTGGGCGACATCGGCGGCGAAGCGCTCGATCGCATCGATGCGCTGCCACAGCGCGCTCGTCATGTCGCGCAGCGCGCCGGAAAGATCGCCGATTTCGTCGTGGCGCGAGGTGAGGTCGGGGATCGCCACCTGGCGGCCGTGGCCGCGGCGCACGCGCTCGGCCGCGACCGCGAGCCGGCGCACCGGCTGCACGATCGTGCCCGCAAGATAGATCGACAGCAGCACCGTGACGCCAAGCGCGATGATAAAGACCTTGAGGATCTCCAACCGCACGGCGCGCACCGCCGCCTCGATGTCGCTGCTGCCCTTGGACAGCAGCACGGCGCCCAGCACCGCCTTGTAGCGTTGCACCGGGACCGCGACGGTGAGAAGGAGGCCGCCTTCGTCGGCGTCGGTGCGCACCGCCGAGGCGATGTCGCCATTGAGCGCCCGCTGGACCTCGGGATATTCGGCGCCGGTCGGCGGCTCGTGTTCGTGATAGGGACGATAGTGGCCGGGCCACGACACCGCGCCGACGACGCTGTTGTAGATGGCACTGACCATGCGATTGAAGAAGCCGCCCTGTCCCGGCGGCGGCAGCTCGGCGATCTGCACGGCGCCGCCCGGGCCGCGCAGCTCGCGGGTATCGCCCAAAAGCGTGCCCTTGTCGTCGAAGAGCCGCGCTCGCGTATGGGTCGGCTCGACCAGGCGGCTCATCATGTCGCGGCCGAGCTCGGGAATGATCGCCTCGCCTTCGTTCGCGACGTCGATGACCGCGCCTTCGCCGAGCGCCGCGGCGAAGATCTGCCCTTGCGTCTTAAGGGCATCGAGCTCGGTAGCGATGAGGCTTTGCTGGTATTCGCCGAGATAAAGGAGGCCGAGCGCCAGGAGCGCGATCGCCAGGATGTTGACCGCGAGGATGCGGCAGGTCAGCCGCGACAGACGGCCGCGCCGTGGGCGCACCGCCACGGTCGCCGGAGCCGGGGCCGGCGCGAGCGCGGGGAGCGCGACGGGCGCGGGCGCCGTCGTTGCTTCAGGGCTCTCGGTAGCGATATCCGACGCCATAGAGCGTCTCGATCTGCGCGAACTCGGGGTCGACCGCCTTGAACTTCTTGCGCAGCCGCTTGATGTGGCTGTCGATGGTGCGGTCATCGACATAGATATGCTCGCCATAGGCGCCGTCCATGAGCTGGTCGCGGCTCTTGACGTGGCCGGGACGAAGCGCGAGCGATTTCAGGAGCAGGAACTCGGTGACGGTGAGGTCGACGTTGCGCCCGAGCCAGGTGCACTGGTGCCGGCCCGGATCGAGCAACAGCTCGCCGCGCTGGATCACGGGCTCGGCCTCGGTCGTGCCGCCGGTGTCGCGCGCAAGCTCGCCCCGGCGCAGCAAGGCGCGGATGCGCTCGACCAGAAGGCGCTGCGAGAACGGCTTCTTGATGTAGTCGTCGGCGCCCATGCGCAGGCCCAGCACCTCGTCCACCTCGTCTTCCTTGGAAGTGAGGAAGATCACCGGCATGGGGCTGTCCTTGCGCAGCTGGGTCAGCAGCTCCATCCCGTCCATGCGCGGCATCTTGATATCGAGGATGGCGAGATCGGCCGGCTGCTGCGCTAGGCCGCGCAAGGCCTCGGCGCCGTCGGAATAGCAACGCACGGTGAAGCCCTCGGCCTCGAGCGCCATCGACACCGACGCCAGGATGTTGCGGTCGTCGTCGACGAGGACAATAGTGTTGGCCACGGGTCTCACCTCTCTTGTGGGCGCGCGGACGCGGCAGTTTTGTGGCCCAGTGTGGCGGATTCAGGGCGAGGTTGCATCCCTCCGGCCCCGCGCACGACCTCGGCCGCTCCCAACCTCCTCGTTTATATGGGAATGCGTGCGGCCGCGTGCCCGCGCCGCGAAAGGTTGATCGCGCTACCGGGGCGCGTTAAGGGAACGCAATGGCGGACACGGCAAGCCCGGAACAAACGGCACGGAGCGTCCTGCGCGCGGCCGGGCGCGCGACGCTCGCAACCACGCTCACGGACCCGGCCGGGCAGTGGCCCTATGCCTCGCTCGTGCTGATGGCGCTCGACACCGACGGCGCGCCGCTCCTCTACCTCTCCGATCTGGCCGTGCACACCCGGAACCTGGCCCGCAGCGCGCGGGCCTCGCTCCTGTGCGATGCCACGGCGGGCCTGCCCAATCCCCTCGCCGGCGCGCGTATCACCGTGGTGGGCGAGATCGCGCCGACAACGGACGAGCGGCTGCTGCAGCGCTACGTCGCCCGCCACCCTTCGGCCGCTCCCTATCGCGATTTCCACGATTTCCGGCTCTACCGCATGACCCCGCTGCGCGTGCATCTGGTCGGGGGGTTCGGGCAGATTCATTGGCTCGAGGCCGCCGCCGTCCTTGCCGCCCCCGCAGCGGCCGCGGCGCTGGCAGCGGCCGCGCCGGACATCCTTGCCCACATGAACGGGGATCACGCGGCCACCATCGACCTCTATGCGCAGCGGCTTCTCGGCCTGACGGGCGAAGGATGGCGCCTCAGCGGGGTGGATCCGGACGGCGCCGACCTGCGGCGCGACGCCGCAGCCGCGCGGCTCGAATTTTCGGCCCCCGTTGGCGATGCCGCGGACATCCGACGGGAATTCGTGGCACTCGCGGCAAAGGCGCGCGCCGGCGGCCCCGTGCAACCGGAAAATTAAGGTTAATTTTCCAACCATTGCAGGTTCCGGCACGAGCCGCTTTGGAAGACGTTATTGCGGTGACGCGTGCCGCGATCTTAGAATGGCCGTGGGGAAGCGCTTAGCGACCACGCTGTGCCGGCGAGGACTGCCGAAGCCAGCGGGCGATGTGACAGTCCGATTCGTCCGATCGACCGGAAGGCGATGCGGGCGACGGATCAATCCCCGACCGATTGGCGCGCGGACCGCTGTGTGGGGTGTCCGCGGATGTAGACGCCGCAGGCGATGGACCGATCCTCCGCGGGCGGTTCGTCGCAGCAGTCGTGGAGAGGATGGGAATGAGCGTAACGGCCCGAACGCGCAACCGAAAGCTCCTCGCCTGGGTCGAGGAGATCGCCCGCAAATGCAAACCCGACCGGGTGCATTGGTGCGACGGCTCGCAGGAGGAGTATGACCGGCTGTGCGCCGAGATGGTGGCGCAGGGCACGCTCATCCGCCTCAACCCGCGCCTGCGGCCCAACTCCTACCTCGCCCGTTCCGATCCGGCCGATGTCGCGCGCGTGGAGAATCGCACCTTCATCTGCTCGACGCGCGAGGAGGATTGCGGCCCGACCAACAACTGGACCGACCCGCACGAGATGCACGCGACGCTCGACCGCCTGTTCGACGGCAGCATGCGCGGGCGCACGATGTACGTCATCCCCTTCAGCATGGGCCCCCTGGGTTCGCCCATTTCGCATATCGGCGTGCAGATCACCGATTCCCCCTACGTCGTCGCCAGCATGCGCATCATGACGCGCATGGGCCAGATGGTGCTCGACCATCTCGGCGACGGCGACTTCGTGCCGTGCCTTCACTCCGTCGGCGCACCCTTGGCCGAGGGCGAGAACGACGTGTCCTGGCCGTGCAACACCCAGCACAAATACATCGTGCAGTTCCCCGAGGAGCATTCGATCGCCTCCTACGGCTCGGGCTATGGCGGCAATGCGCTCTTGGGCAAGAAATGCTTCTCGCTGCGCATCGCCTCGATCCTCGGGCGCGAGCAGGGCTGGCTCGCCGAGCACATGCTGATCCTCGGCGTCGAGAGCCCAAGCGGCGAGAAGACCTATATCGCCGCCGCCTTCCCATCGGCCTGCGGCAAGACCAATCTCGCGATGCTGGTGCCGCCGGCGGCCTTCAACGGCTGGAAGGTGCGCACCATCGGCGACGACATCGCCTGGATCAAGCCGCAGCCCGACGGCACGCTGCGCGCGATCAATCCCGAGGCGGGCTTCTTCGGCGTCGCCCCCGGCACCAGCCTCAAGTCCAATCCCAATGCACTGAAGACGCTCGACCACGACGTCATCTTCACCAACTGCGCGCTCACCGATGACGGCGACGTGTGGTGGGAGGGATTGAGCGAAGAGCCGCCGGCGCATCTCATCGACTGGCGCGGGCAGGATTGGACGCCCGGCTGCGGGCGGCCCGCGGCGCATCCCAACGCGCGCTTCACCGTGAGCGCGGCGCAATGCCCGAGCATCGATCCGGCCTGGGAGGACCCCGCGGGTGTGCCGATCTCCGCCTTCGTCTTCGGCGGCAGACTGTCGCGCACCTTCCCGCTGGTGTTCGAGGCGTTCAACTGGCAGCACGGCGTCTATCTCGCCGCCACCATGGGCTCGGAAGCGACGGCGGCGGCCGACAACCAGGCCGCAATCCGCCGCGACCCCTTCGCCATGCTGCCGTTCTGCGGCTACAACATGGCGGATTACTGGAATCACTGGCTGTCGATGGAGAAGCGCGTCTCGCACCTGCCGCGCATCTACCGCGTCAACTGGTTCCGCAAGGACGAGAACGGCAAGTTCGCCTGGCCCGGCTTCGGCGACAACATGCGCGTGCTGCAATGGATCGTCGAGCGCGTGCACGGCCGCGCGTCCGAGCCGGTGGCCAGCCCCTTCGGACTGATGCCGAGCTATCAGGACCTCAACTGGCAGGGCCTCGCCTTCACGCCGGAAAAATTCGCCAAGATCATGGCGGTCGACCCGGCCGAGGCGCGCGCGGAAGCCCGCGACCAGGAAGAACTCTTCGACCGCTTCGGCAGCCGCCTCCCCGCCGAGATGGAGCAGCAGCGCCAGCTCCTCCTGCGCCGCCTCGAAACCCCGACCGCGCCGGCCGGCGAGTAGAAGCGCCGGCTACGGCGTGTGCGGCGCCGCTGCCTTGACGCCGGCCAGCGTATAATATACATGTCGCCTTACGTATATCGTTCGAGGACGCGATGCGGATCGCCAAGTGGGGCAACAGTCTCGCCATCCGCCTTCCTGCCGCCCTGATCGAGGCGCTGGAACTGAGGGAGGGCGACGATATTGAAATCCACGTTGCCGACGGGCGCGAACTTGCCGTGTCGCGCAAGCCCGGCCGCGCGGATTTGCTGAAGCGGCTGCGCGCCTTCCGCGGCCGCCTTCCCGCCGATTTCACATTCGACCGGGACGACGCCAATTCCCGGTAGGTTCTTCGACACCAACGTTCTGATCTATGTCGCGTCCGGCGACCCGATAAAGGCGGACGCGGCGGAAAGACTCATCGGCGAGGGCGGCACGATCAGCGTGCAAGTCCTGAACGAGATCACCCACGTCGCCCGCCGCAAGATGCGCCTGTCATGGCCGGAAACGCTGGCGCTCCTCGCCACGCTTCGCAGCCTGCTGGAGGTCGAAGCCGTGACCGTCGACACTCACGAAACCGGACTGGCGTTGGCCGAGCGTTACGGATTTTCGACCTATGACGCGATGATCGTCGCATCGGCGCTGCTGGCCGATTGCGATATCCTGTGGTCGGAGGATATGCAGCACGGCATGGCGATCGAGGGGCGGCTGCGCATCGCCGATCCGTTCCGCACGCCTTAAAGCACGGGCAAACCGCAGCGCTCGCTCAGTGCGCCTCGTCCCAGTTGTGGGCTTTGCCGGTTTCGACCACCAGCGGCACCGAAAGCTCGCGCGCCGGGGCGCAGCGCCTGCTCCATGACGCTTTTGACCAGCACGGCGGTGGCGTCGGCTTCGGCCTCGGGCGCCTCGAACACCAGTTCGTCATGCACCTGCAGCAGCATGCGTGCGCGCAGGCCCGCCGCGGCGAGGGCGCCGGGGACGCGGCGCATGGCGCGCTTGATGATGTCGGCGGCGGCGCCTTGCAGAGGCGCGTTGATCGCCTGGCGCTCGGCCCCGGCGCGGCGCGCGGGGTTGGCGTCCTTGATGCCGGGGATGTAGCAGCGCCGCCCGAACAGCGTCTCGACATAGCCCTTCTCGCGCGCGAAGATTTTCGTCCGCTCCATGTAGTCGCGGATGCCGGGAAAGCGCTGGAAATAGGCTCGGATATAGTCGGCCGCCTCGCCCTGCGGCACGCCCAACTGCTGCGCCAGGCCGAAAGCGCTGATGCCATAGATGATGCCGAAATTGATCGCCTTGGCGCGCCGGCGCACGCTCGGGTCCATGCCCGCGACGGGCACGCCGAAAACCTCGCTCGCGGTCAGCGCGTGGATGTCGGCGCCGGCGCGGAAGGCATCCTTCAACGGCTCGACCGCGCCGACATGGGCGGCCAGGCGCAGCTCGATCTGGCTGTAGTCGGCGGAGATCAGCACATGGCCGGGGGCCGCGACGAAGGCGCGGCGGATCTTGCGCCCCTCCTCGGTGCGGATCGGGATGTTCTGCAGATTGGGATCGATCGAGGAGAGCCGCCCGGTCGAGGTCGCCGCCAGCGCGAAGCAGGTATGGACGCGCCCCGTCGCCGGATTGATCTCATCGACCAGCGCGTCGGCATAGGTGCTCTTGAGCTTCGACAATTGGCGCCAGTCGAGCACGCGCGCCGGCAGATCGTGCGTCGCCGCAAGCTGCTCGAGCACGCCCGCATCGGTGCCATAGGCGCCGGTCTTGCCCTTGCTGCCCGCCCGGCAGGCTGAGTTCGTCGAACAGCACCTCGCCCAACTGCTTGGGCGAGCCGACATTGAAGGGATGGCCGGCGAGCGCATGGATCTCGCGCTCGAGCGCGGCGATGCGCCCGGCGAAATCCGCCGACAGGCGCTTGAGCTCGTCGCGGTCGACGGCGATGCCGGCACGCTCCATCGCCGCGACCACGGGGGCGAGCGGCCGCTCCACCGTCTCGTAGAACGCCAGCATGTGCTCGCCGATGAGGCGCGGCTTGAGGTGCCGATGGAGGCGCAGCGTGTAGTCGGCATCCTCGGCGGCATAGTCGCGCGCGCGTTCCAGCGCCACGGCGGCGAAGCCGATCTGGTCCTTGCCGCTGCCGACCACGTCCTTGTACTTGATGGTGTCGTGCCCGAAATGGAGCTTCGCCAACTCGTCGAGCCCATGGCCGTGGAGCGCGCCGTCGAGCACGAACGACATCAGCATGGTGCAGTCGCTGGGCGCGACCGCGATGCCGCAGCCCGCCAACACGGCGATATCGTATTTGATGTTGTGGCCGATCTTGAGAACGCTTTCGTCTTCCAGGAGCGGCTTCAGCCGGGCGAGCGCCTCCGCGCGCGGGATCTGCATCGGCGGCGGCGCGGTAGCGACAAGGTCGAGTCCGGGCTCCGCCTGGCGCGCGCCGTGGCCGAGCGGCATATAAGCGGCATGGCCGGGCGCCAGCGCGAGCGCCACGCCGACGAGTTCGGCCAGCGGTGAATCGAGCGAGGTCGTCTCGGTATCGATGGCGATGAAGCCTTGGGCGTCGGCCGCCGCGATCCAGCGGTCGAGCGTCGTCACGTCCTGGATGAGCTCGTAGCGCCGCTCCGCTGGGCGCGCCGGCGCCGGCATCATCGCGCCGTCGGCGGCCGGCGTATGCGGGCTGGGCCGCGGCGGCTCCTCGCCCAGGCGCGCGACGCGGGCGAGCAGGGTGCGGAACCCGTGCACCTTCAGGAAGGTCATGAGCTTGTCGCGGTCCAAGGGCTTCACCGCCAGCGCCGCCAGCGGGACCGGCAGCGGCACGTCCTGGTCGAGCGTGACGAGCCGCTTGGAGAGCCGCGCCTGCTCGGCGAAATCGATGAGCGCCTGGCGGCGCTTGGGCTGCTTGATCTCGCCCGCGCGCGCGAGCAGCGACTCGAGATCGCCATAGGTGTTAATAAGCTCGGCCGCGGTCTTGACGCCGATGCCCGGCACGCCCGGCACGTTGTCGACGCTGTCGCCGGCGAGCGCCTGCACGTCGATCACTTTATCGGGACCGACGCCGAACTTCTCGCGCACTTCCGGCGCGCCGATCGGCTTCTCCTTCATCGGATCGAGCATCCCGATCCGGTCGGAGACCAGCTGCATCAGGTCCTTGTCGGAGGAGACCACGGTCACGATCGCGCCCGCTTCGGCGGCGTGGCGTGCATAGGTGGCGATGAGGTCGTCGGCCTCGAAGTCGGAGCGCTCGATGCGGCAGACGTTGAACGCGTCGGTCGCCTCGCGCACCAGCTTGAACTGCGGCACGAGATCGTCGGGCACTTCGGGCCGGTGCGCCTTGTAGGCGTCGTAGATGCGGTTGCGGAAGCTGGTCTTGGCGCTGTCGAAGACGACGGCGATGTGGTCGGCGTCGGTGGCCTGCAACAGCTTCAAGAGCATATTGGAAAAGCCCAGGACCGCTCCGATCGGGGTCCCGTCGCTGCTGGTCAGGGGCGGCAGGGCGTGATAGGCGCGAAAGATGAAGCCCGAGCCGTCGATGAGATAGACGTGGCGGAGCGCGGTCACGGTTTTGCCACAGGAGCCGGCTTGTGTCCCTCGACACTCGCCCGATGCGCGCCGCGGCGCACGAACAGGCGCGAGCAATAGGGACATTCGACCGAGCCGCTGGGTAGAAGGTTAAGATAGACCTTGGGATGGCCCTCGGTGCCGCCGTCGCAAGCCACCACCGTGGTGTCCACCTCGATCGTTTCGAAAGGCTGCATCGCGATCTCCCTCCCTCGCGCCCGGTCGGACGAGGGACCTCCCGCGCGCTATACCCTGTCGCAGAACCGATATTCGCGGAAGATATACGCCGCCGGTTGACCGGCCGGCGGCGCGGATGATACCCATTGCGACGGCACAATCAATGACGACCTCCTCCGTTTTCAGCGCACGACCGCGGGACCTGCCGGTAGAGCAGACCCTGCCGGTCAATGCTGTCACAATCAGCGGCCTTACCAAGACCTATCGCGGCTCGCGCCATTCGCCGGCCAAGACGGCGCTCGACGGCATCGACCTGGAAATCGCGCACGGCTCGATCTTCGGGCTCCTGGGTCCCAACGGGGCCGGCAAGTCGACGCTCATCAACATCCTTGCCGGGCTCGTCATCAAGTCCGCCGGCCAGGTCGAGCTTTGGGGGATCGACATCGACCGCGCGCCGCGGCAGGCTCGCGCCGCCATCGGGGTGGTGCCGCAGGAGATCGTCATCGACTTTTTCTTTACCCCGCGCGAACTGCTGGAGCTGCATGCGGGGTTCTATGGCGTGCCCCCGGCCGAGCGGCGCACCGACCGCCTGCTCGAGATGATGGGGCTTGCCGACAAGTCCGATGTGCCGGCGCGCACGCTCTCGGGCGGCATGCGGCGGCGGCTGATGATGGCGAAGGCGATGGTGCACCAGCCGCCCGTCCTGGTGCTGGACGAGCCCACCGCCGGCGTGGATGTCGAGCTGCGCCAGCAGCTCTGGGGCCATGTGCGCGACCTTGCCGCCGCCGGCACCACCATCCTCCTCACCACCCATTATCTCGAAGAGGCGGAGCGGCTGTGCG
Organism: uncultured Alphaproteobacteria bacterium; assembly: GCA_963832575.1. Classification (GTDB taxonomy): domain Bacteria; phylum Pseudomonadota; class Alphaproteobacteria; order ATCC43930; family CGMCC-115725; genus DATJLY01. The sequence continues at coordinate 162,399 of CAWHUT010000001.1, read as the reverse complement.
ACCGCATCGCCATCATCAACAAAGGCCAGGTCGTTGCCTGCGACACCACCGCGGCGCTGATCGCCAAGATCGATGAGAAGAGCCTCCGGGTGACGCTGGAGCAGCCGATCCAGCTTCTGCCGCCGGCGCTCACGGCGCTGGGCGTGTCGCTCGCCGCGCCGGGACGCCTGCTCTTCCACTATCAGCCGACCCGCACCTCGCTCGCGCCGGTGCTGGCCGCCATCGCCGCGGCGGGCCTGACGGTGCGCGATGTCGTCAGCGACGAGACCGGGCTCGAGGAAATCTTTTTGCATCTTACCGGTGGCACGGGGGGCGGCACATGACGGCGGTACGGGTTACACGCGGCGCAGTGCTGCTCTTGATCCTGTCGCTGCTCGCGGCCTGCGCCGGCGGCGGCCTCGGCCAGGCGCCGCAGGTACCCGGCCTCGGCGCCGCCGTGCCGGTCGCCCCCAGCATCGCCGGCGATGCGGTGCTGACCGACGACGGCGCACGGCTGCCGCTGCACGTCTGGCTGCCGGAAGGCAAGGTCACCGCGACGATCCTCGCGGTGCACGGCTTCAACGATTATTCCAATGCCTTTGCCGGTCCTGCCGAGGCCTGGGCCCGGCACGGCATTGCCACCTATGCCTACGACCAGCGCGGCTTCGGCGCGGCGCCCGACCGCGGCCTCTGGGTCGGCACGCGCCGGCTCGACCAGGATCTGGCGATCGCGAGCCATCTCGTCGCCGCCCGCCAGCCGGGGGTGCCGCATTACCTCCTGGGCGAGAGCATGGGCGGCGCCGTGGTCATGACCGCGGTGAGCGGTGCTGCCGGTGCCGACCGGCCGGTGGCCGACGGGATCATCCTGGCCGCCCCGGCGGTGTGGGGCCGCGCGACGATGAATGTGTTCGAGCGGGTGGCGCTGTGGACCGCCGACGCGTTCGCGCCCGGCCTCACCCTCACCGGGAACGAGCTCCACATGATGCCCTCGGACAACATGGCGATGCTGCGCGCGCTGGCGCACGACCCGCTGGTCATCAAGGAGACGCGCGTCGCGACGCTCAAGGGCCTCGTCGATCTCATGGATCTGGGGCTCGCGTGCGCGCCGCGGATCACCGTGCCGACGCTGCTCCTTTATGGCCAGCACGACCAGCTCATCCCGCCCGAGCCGATCCGCCTGATGATCACGGGATTGCCGTCGAAGGACGCCGCGCGCTGGCGCATCGCCTGGTATCCGGACGGCTATCACATGCTGCTGCGCGACCTCGATGCGCGGCTGGTGCGGCGCGATGTGGCGAGTTGGATCGCCGATCGCGCGGCGCCGCTGCCCTCGGGCGCCGACAACAACACTGGCGCGCTCCTGGCCCAGCGCGGCTGAGCCGCACTCTCACCCTTATGCCGAGGCGAGGCGGTCGAGCGCGATCTGGCGCAGCTTGAACTTCTGCACCTTGCCGGTCGCGGTGCGCGCCAAGGGCTCGAAGATGACGTGGCGCGGGCATTTGAAATGCGCCAGACGCGCGCGGCAGAAAGCGATGATGGCAGCCGCGTCGACGCCCGCCTCGGCATCCGGCTTCAGCTCGACGATGGCGCACGGCACTTCGCCCCATTGCGCGCTCGGCACGGCAACGACCGCCGCTTCCTTCACCGCCGGGTGATCGCACAGCACGTTCTCGACCTCGATCGAGGAGATGTTCTCGCCGCCTGAAATGATGATGTCCTTGGAGCGGTCCTTGAGCTCGATATAGCCGTCGGCATGCACGACGGCGAGATCGCCGGTGTGATACCAGCCGCCGGCAAAAGCCTCCTGCGTCGCCGCCCGGTTCTTGAGATAGCCCTTCATCGCCATGTTGCCGCGCATCAGCACCTCGCCCAGGGTGGCGCCGTCGTGCGGCACCTCGGCGAGGGTCAGGGGATCGGCGACGATCTGCTCCTCCTGCACGATGCAGCGCACGCCCTGGCGAATCATGCGGGCGATGCGCTCATTCTCCGGCAATTCGTCCCACGCTTCCTGCTCGTGGCAGAGCGTGGTGACGCCATGCATCTCGGTCATGCCATAGACATGAAGCGGCGCGAAGCCGATCGCGCGGATCTGGCGCAGGATCGCCGCCGGCGGCGCCGCGCCGGCGGTCATCAGCCGGATCGGCCGCGGCGCCGTCCATCCCGCGGGCCGACCGTCGATGAGGATGCCGAGCACGGTCGGGGCGGCACAGAAATGCGTGACGCCCGCGCGCGCGATCGCGTCATAGACGAGATCGGCGCTCAGGCGCCTCAGGCACACATGCGTCCCGCCCAGCGCCGCGATCGCCCAGGAAAAGCACCAGCCGTTGCAGTGAAAGAGCGGCAGCGTCCAGAGATAGACGGGATGGTCGGCCATCCCGAAATTGAGAATTTGGCTTAGCGAATTGAGATAGGCGCCGCGATGGTGATAGACCGCGCCCTTGGGATTGCCGGTGGTGCCGGAGGTGTAGTTGAGTGCGATCGCATCCCATTCGCTCATTGGCCAGCGAATGGGCGTCGCCGGATCGCCCGCGGCGAGGAAGGCTTCATACTCGATGGTGCCGACGGGGTCGGCATCGCCTGCGTCGGGATCGTCGATGTCGATGACCAGGATCGGCCGCGCGATGGTGGCGAGCGCCGCGCGCGCCACGGGCGCGAACTGGCGATCGACCAAAAGCGCGCGCGCCTCGCCATGCTCGAGCAAAAAGGCGATGCCGGCGGCATCGAGGCGGATGTTGAGGTTGTTGAGCACCGCGCCCGCCATCGGCACGCCGAAATGCGCCTCCAGCATCGCCGGCGTGTTGGGGGCGAGCATGGCGACGGTATCGCCGGGCGCGATCCCGGCGGCAATGAGCGCGCCCGCCAGGCGCCGGCAGCGCAGCGCATGCTCGCGCCAGGTGAAGCGCCGGTCGCCATGGATCACCGCCACCCGGTCGGGAAAGACATCGGCCGCGCGCAAGAGAAAAGTGAGCGGCGTCAACGGCCGATGATTGGCCGCGCATTGATCGAGATCGGTGTCGTACTTGCCTGCCACGTCCGTCCTCCCCTCACCCCGGCGGCGTCAGAGCGCGATGGCGAGCCGGGTCGCTTCTTCGATGGCGCGGCACGCATCGAGCTCGACCGCCTCGCGCGCGCCGCCGATGAGGTGGACGTCGATGCCGCGCCGGCGCAGCGCGTCGTAGAGGCCCCGCTCCGGCTCCTGCCCGGCGCAGATCACCACCGTATCGGCGGCGATCACGCGGCGCTCGCCCGCGACCGTGACGGCAAGCCCGTCCTCCTCGATCGCATCATAGGCGGCGCCCTGGACCATCGCCACGCCGGCTCGGCGTAGCCGCGCTTTCAGGATCCAGCCGGTCGACTTGCCGAGGCTGCTACCGGGCCGCTCGTCCCGGCGCTGCAGCAGGGTGATGACGTGACGCGGCGCGGCAGCCGGGCCAGGCGTGCGCAGGCCGCCCGGTCCGGCGATCGCCGGATCGACGCCCCAGGCATCGGCGAAGACGCCGGGCGCCAGCGCTTCAGCGGGATCGCCGCACAGGAACTCGGCGGTATCGAAGCCGATGCCGCCGGCGCCGATGATGGCGACGCGCTTTCCCACGGTGCGGAATTTTGCGAGCACATCGACGTAGGAAAGGACATGCGCGCGATCGATGCCGGGAATGTCCGGCCGGCGCGGGCGCACGCCGGTCGCGACCACGATCGCATCGAACCCTTCCGCTGCGAGCGCGTCGGCCTGCGCCATGACGCCAAGCCGCAACTCGACGTCGCCCGCCTCGAGGCGATGGCGGAAATAGCGCAGCGTCTCGTTAAACTCGCTCTTGCCCGGCACGACGCGCGCCATCAGAAGCTGGCCGCCGATCTCGCGCGCCTGCTCGAAGAGCGTGATGCGGTGGCCGCGCGCGGCGGCTTCGACGGCGAAAGCCAGCCCCGCCGGCCCCGCGCCGACGACGGCGATGCGTTTCGCGTGCGCGGCGGGCGGCGATGCAAATTCGATCTCCCGGCACGCGCGGGGATTGACGAGGCAGGTGGCGGCGCGCTCGGTGAAGATGCGGTCGAGGCAAGCTTGGTTGCAGGCGATGCAGGTGTTGATCGCCGCGCTCTCCCCGCGCCGCACCTTGCGCGCGAAATCGGGATCTGCGAGCAGCGGCCGCGCCATCGACACGAGATCGGCAACGCCCTCGGCGATCAGCGCTTCCGCCACGTCCGGCGTGTTGATGCGGTTGGAGGCGATGACCGGCACCGCGACCGCGCGCTTGACGTTCGCCACCGCGAAGCGCCACGCCGCGCGCGGCACGGACGCGGCGATGGTCGGGATAGAAGCCTCGTGCCAGCCGATGCCGGTATTGAGCATGTCGGCGCCGGCCGCGGCGACTTGCTGCGCGAGCGCCGCCACCTCGTCGCCGCTCATGCCGTCGGCGACGAGATCGATCGCGGCGATGCGATAGATGACCAGGAAATCGCGCCCGACCGCGCGCCTCACCGCCGCGGTGATCTCGACCGGCAGGCGCAGGCGGCCGGCCAATGCGCCGCCGTAATCATCCTCGCGCTGGTTGGTGCGCGGCGCCGTGAACTCGTTGATGAGATAGCCTTCCGAACCCATGATCTCGACGCCGTCATAGCCGGCCTCGCGCGCGCGGGCGGCGGTGACGGCATAATCGGCGATGGTGCGGGCGATGTCGGCGCCATCGAGCGAGCGCGGCGCGATGCGATTGATCGGCGCCCGCCCCGGCGACGGTCCGACGCAGAGCGTGTGCCGCCCATAGCGGCCGGCATGCAGGATCTGTAGCGCGACGCGGCCGCCTTCTTCATGCACCGCATCGGCGATGGCACGGTGATCGTCGAGCGATGCCGCCGCATCAAGCAGCGGCGCACCGTCTTCCATCAGCCCTTCGCGGTTGGGCGAGAACCCGCCGGTGAGGATGAGGCCGATCTCGCCCTGCGCGCGGGCGCGATAGAACGCGACCAGCCGCTCGCGCGGACGATCGAGCGTTTCCAGCCGCGTATGCATGGCGCCCATAACCATGCGGTTGGCGAGCGTGAGATAGCCGAGATCGAGCGGCGCCAGGAGTTGGGGAAAGGACGTCACGACACCGCGCCGGCCATTGCCTCGACCAGTTCGGCGCTAGCGTGCCGGGTCACCCTCTCCCGCCTTGCGGGAGAGGGTGCCGAGGCGAAGCCGAGGCGGGTGAGGGCCTTTATCCGCATCGCCGGAATCACGCTTCGCCCGCGGCGACGATCTCGTCGAGCGCGGGCGGGCCGAACGGGCTCGCCGGCAGGGACACGTCGTGCCAGAAGCGCTGGAACGGCGCGGGCAGCAGGCGGGCCAGCAGCCGCGCGCCGTCCTGCTGCAAGGACGCCACCGGCACCGCGACGATCGCAACACCGGCGGCGGCCAGAAGCGCCAATTCCTCGCGGCGCTGGCGGCGCGGACTGGCGCTCCCTTCCAGCGTGACGGCGATCGTCGCCGCCCCGGTCCAGAAGGCGAACTCGACCCGCACCGGTGCGGCGCCGCCGGAAACCGCGAGATGCGCCTGCGGCAACGGCCTGAGCGCCGCGAAGCTCCAGTCCGCCGGCACGAAAAGCCCGCCCACGCGCCGCGCCTGCGCGGCAATCTCGGTGGCCCCGACATCGATCGCGGCGGCGATGAATTGGAAATAGGTCTCGAGAAAGAGCCGCGCCGGCCGGTCCCAGAGATCGCACAGCGACTGGAGATGCTGGCTGAGGAGCGCGAGCCGCTCCGGCGTTGTCGTGGCGCGGATGAGGTCGGGCGGCTCGTCGAAGGGATAGGGTCCGTCCGACAGCCGCAGCGCCCGGCCCGGAAAGAGCGTCACCGCCGGCCCGGCTCTGTCGTCCGCCGCGATCTTCGCTCGGCCATAGGGGATGGTAATCGTATCGCGACCAATCGAGGGCATCGCCGGTCCCATACCTCCTGCGATGGCGGTGTGCCAGCCAGCGTCCTCGCAGCGGCGCCGAGCCGGGGTGACGGAATTCTTTACAAAAAATTTACGTTAACGGACGGCGTTTTGGAAACCCATTGTTATCAAAGGATTTATAAAATCGGCACGTAACTTGCATGACATACCCCTGAATGCTCGGCTAACAGTGCACCGTCGCGGCGGAAGGGAAAGCTGGATATCCCGATGCCCGATCTGCATCGGCCGGGCATGCGACGATACGCGACTTAATCTCGATTTGGCGGGGGATGTTATGTATCGATACGGCGCAATCGTGGCTGGAGCGGGACTGGTTCTCGAAATCGCCGGCCAGGCAATGGCGGCACCGATCTGCGGCAACATTTACAATAGTTCGAACGGCACCAACGGCTTTCCCGGAACAAACGTGACGCCAACCATAGCAGTTGGTAGCCCAGGGGGCGTGTGCCAGATTGGAAATCTGACCCCCTTCACCGCTAGCAAAGCAACGGTAAATACATCCTTTACGCCGTCCATCTACGAATTTGACTTCGTTGGCGGCACCCTGACTGTTCTAGAAGAGATCGGGCCCACCACCGTCGGCACCAACGTTGATGTGGAGTTAGACCCTTTGAGTTCAGAGGGAGCGACAACTCCGGGAGCCGACCTGGCGTCGATTGAAATCTTCGGATCGGCAAGCGCCAGTCCGGAAAGCGTTTTGTTTGATGGAAATCTGTCTGCCGGTTGGTATGCCGTAGATACATACATGAGCACTTCGACTAACTCCGATCCTAATTTCCAGATCAACTTCGGCGTTCCTGAGCCGAGCTCTATGGCCGTTTTCGGTGTCGCCCTTCTTGGCCTCGCAGGGCTTACCCGCCGCCGCCGGGCGTAGCGCTCCCGCCGAAAATCTTTACAGTGCCGTCCGGCATGCGTAGACCCGCTAAAGCGGGTCGCGTCGGACGGCTGCCCGGTCAAGGCCCCTGACGCAAATTCCCCGTGATGAGGCTTGGCGGTCATGATAGCGGTCCACGTCTACGGCACGCCGCGCGAGTTCGACATCGCGCAGGAAATGCCGCTGGCGGCGTGAGGCGCGGTGGTGCCGCGAGGACGGGGATGGGCGGGACGCACCGCGCTTATCATCGTGGCGGCGCTGGTCCTTCCCCTGGTTGCGAGTGCCTGCATGTTTACGCGCAGCGGCGGCGTGCCGTGGTACGAGGCGCGCCGCGACACGAGCGGACTTGCGCCCGATCCCGCGACGACGCCCGAGGCGGTGATCCAGGTCTATGCGGCGCGTGCGGTCTCCTGGCGCGGCACCGTCGCCGTCCATACCTGGATCGCGGTGAAGCCCACGGGTGCGCCGCGCTTCAGCCGCTACGAAGTGCTCGGCTTCGGCGTCTCCAGCGGCGCGCCGGCGGTGCGTGTCGACCGCACGGGGCCCGACAATTACTGGTTCGGCGCCCGTCCAGACCTGATCCTCGATCGCCGCGGCAAGGGCGTCGATGCGCTCATCGCCAAGGTCCGCGCCGCGGTCGCCGAGTATCCCTACCCGCACGAGTATCGCGCCTGGCCCGGCCCCAACAGCAACACCTTCACCGCCTTCGTCGGGCGCAGCGTGCCCGAACTCGCGCTCGATCTGCCGTCCAATGCCATCGGCAAGGACTATCTGCCGGGCGGCGCGCTTTTCGGCGCGGCACCGTCCGGCACCGGCTATCAGTTTTCGCTGTTCGGGCTCGTGGGCATCCTCATCGCGCGCGCCGAGGGCATCGAGATCAATCTGCTCGGCTTCAATATCGGCATCGACTTCGCGTCGCCCGCGCTCAAGCTGCCAGGCATCGGCCGCCTCGGCGTGGCGCGCGCGGCCGGGCCGGGATAGGCACCGCTCACCAGAACGGGTCGGCGCGGCGCAAGCGGCGGACGTGGCGCTTGGTCGCGGCCTCGGCCTCGGCCAGGCCGCGGTCGTGCCAGCCCAGGACGATGCCGCCGGCGCGCTCGATGGCGGCGCTCTCGCCGTTCTTGAGGTCGGCGATGAGCGCATGCGCCGAGCGCACGTCGTTGGAATGGCCGAGATCGTCCTGCAGCGGCTTCAGCGTCTTGAGGAAGCGCTTCACCGCCGCGCGGTCGAACAGCGGCTCGAGAAAATCGATGGCATAGTGCAGCTTCTTGAGCGCGATGCGCAGCTTGTGCCGCTCGGGCGGCGTCTGCGCGGCGAAATGGCGCGCGCGCCGTCCCGCCTTGCGATAGAGCCGCGCGAGAATGCCGGGCGCGACCGTGCCCAGGGGCGCAACCAGCTTGGCCGACTTCTCGCTCACCGGTTGGTCACGCCAGCCGCGGGCCTCGAACCAGCGTGCCAGCCGCAACAGCGTCGCGGTGTAGCGCTGCGACTCGATGGTCTCGCGCGCGCGGTCATAAGCATTATGGCGATGGCGCTCGGCGGTGGTGGCAAGACGCGCGATCTCGCGCTCGCCCGCCAAGGCGCCGCTGACCGGCACCATGAGACCGTGCGCGAACACATCCCAGCCGCGCGCGGCGGCCAGCGCCTTGCCCAGCCATTTGAGCTCGTCATTGGCCCAGCGGAAATGCTCGGCTGGCAGCATCGGCTTCACCGCCGCGAGCACGGCGCGCAGCCGGCGCACGGCGACGCGCATCTGGTGGATGGCTTCAGGATGGCGCTCGAGCGCGCCCGCCTCGTTGCCCAGCAACAGGGCGATATAGCTGTGGCCGGCGCTCTGGAGGGCGGCGTCGAGCGGCATCTTCGCTGTGAGCGGAAGCGGCCAAGCCCGGGCGACCGGCGCCTTCTCCTCGGCCCCACTGAGGAGACGGTAGCCGCGCTCGGCCCGGCTCAGCGTGCTGATGCGGAACGGCACGACATCGAACAGGCGCAAGGCCACATCCCACGCCACGATCGGATCGCCTGCGGTGAGCGTCAGCGCGATCTCGTGGATCGGCACCGCGGCGGCGTTCGCTTCCGCGGGATGGATCGCGCCGCGATCGACGGCCACCGCGATGCGCGTGCCCGGCTTGGGACTGACCGTGAAGGCGGTGCGCTGCACCACCGTGGTGAAGAGCGGGCGCAGCGCCTCGGCCGCCAGGGCAGGGCGAAGATGGCCGCCGCTTTCCGGCGCGGCGAGATCGGGATGCGCGCCGGCGATCGCGTCTTCCCATTCCTCGCCTGCCTGCATCTCGTGGCCGGCGCGGTCGATCGCCCGCACCGTCTGCACGAAGCGGCGGCCGTGCTTGCGCACCCGCAAGATGAGATCGTTGCGGCGCAGTGCCTGATCGGGTGTGTCGTAATAGGTGGTCGTCAGCGTCGCGCGGACGCTGCGCGGGCGGCCAGCCATCGCTGCGAGCGTCGCTTGCGCCTTGGCCAGATCGGCAGCGGCGACGAGAAGCTTGAGCGCGTGTCGGGGCATGCAGGGAGTGAGCTTAGCCGACCCGGCCCTTCCGACCAAGGGGGGCGGGTTCAGGCGGGCGGCAGCGGCTCGGCCCCCGCCGGCGGCGCGGTTTCTGCCGTGTTGAGGATCATCGCCAGCGCGCTGTAATAGCCGATGAAGGCGGCAAGCTCGACGACGCCGCGCTCGCCCCAGGCGTCGCGCGCGGCGGCGAAGGTGGGATCACCGACCCGGCCGGTTTGCAAGAGCTCGCGCGCCATGGTGCAGGCGGCTTCCTCGGCCGGCACGAGCCTGGCGGGGCGGTTGCCGTGGGCGATCGCCACGGTGATGGCGGGATCGAGACCGGAAGCGGCCGCCATCTCGCGATGCACGGCGAACATGTAGTCGACCGACCAGTGCCGCGCGGTCATGAGGATCAGGATCTCCTTGAGCCGCGGCGGCAGCAGGCCCTCGAAGCGGATGAAGTCGCCGAGCACGCGCATGCGGTCGGCGAGCACGGGGCTGCGGATCAAGGAAATATAGGGGCCGCGCAGGCTACCGCGCGGGCTGGCGACCAGCGCCGCCACCACCGTGCGCTGCTCGTCCGTCATTTCCTCCGGCGCCAGGGGGCGAAAGCGCGGCTCGGTCATGGTGTCCTCACTCCGCGCGCGACCCTGCCCGAAACCGCCCCGCTCCGCAATCGGCGGCCGCTGCTCAGTCCTCCGCCGCGCGCGCCGCGGCCAGGCATTCGGCGAGGCGGTCGTACCAGTGCGTCTGATCGGCCAGCGTGAAATGCGCGTTGCCGCCGCTGGGATTGGGCGCGACGAAGAGGCGCGTGCGGCCTAAAAGCTGCGGCTGGAGGCCGAGGCTCGGCGCAGGCGAGCCGTCGGCCAGCGCGTGATGGATCGGCCGCCATACCGTCATGCCGTGGCAGCAGGCGATGCGCGGGGCATGGCGCTCGAGCTTCGCCTTGAGCACGCCGACGCCCTCGGCGAACTCGTCGCGCGCGACCTCGCCGGCGCGCGGGCTCGCGCGCTTGACGAGATCGGTGAAGCCAAAGCCGTGCGCCATGAGGACGCAGTCGTGCGCGGGGCCGAGCCGGTCCGCCCCGATCGCCGTCCGTGCCGCGCGGCTCAAGCCGGACGCCGACAGCGCGGGCCAGAAGCGGTTGCCCGGCCGCGCATAGTAATGCCCGCGCTCGGCTGAGAAGACCGACGGGTTGATACCGACGAAGACGATGTCGAGCCCGTCGCGCAGCAGGTCCGGCAGGCTCGCCGTCACGTCGCGCCGAGCGCGGCCTTGACCCGATCGGGCCGGAAGGGCAGGTCGCGGATGCGACGGCCCGTGGCGTGCGCGAATGCATTGGCGATGGCCGCGGCGGCGGGGCCCTGGCTCGCCTCGCCCGCGCCCATCGGCTTCTCGTCCGGCCGGTTGAGCAGCACCACCTCGACCTTCGGCACCTCGGGGAAGGTCAGGATCGGATAGCTCGCCCAGTCGCGCGAGGTGATGCGCTGGCGGTCGAAGGCGACCGCCTCGTGCAGCGTCCAGCTCGTGCCCTGGATGACGCCGCCCTCGATCTGCAGTTCCAATCCGTTGGGGTTGACGATGAGGCCGGAATCGGCCGCGGCGACGACGCGCGTCACCGCGATCGCGCCCTTGGCGTGATCGACCGTGACCTCGGCGATGCAGGCGACATAGGTCGCCCCGTTCTTGTAGCGCGCAAAGCCGATGCCCACGCCGTGCGTGCCGTCGCTCTTGGCGCCCGGCTTCCAGCCGGCCTTTTCCGCCGCCGCCGTGATCACCGCCTTGGCGCGGGCATCGGTGAGGTGGCTGAGGCGGAACGCTACGGGATCGGCGCCGGCCGCCGCCGCCACCTCGTCCATGAAGGACTCGATGGCGAAAACATTGCCGAAGGCGCCGAGCGAGCGCAGCGCCGACACCCGTACCGGCATCTGCGTGACGAGATGGTTCACCACCTGCTGCACGGGGAAGTCATAGAGCGGCACGGCATTGCGATCGCCGCCGCCCGCCGGCTGCGGGATGTTGGAGGCCGCCGCCGGCGCCTGCGGATCTGCCATGAGCCAGGCGCCCAGGAGATTGGTTCCCTCCTTAGCGCCCGGGCGCATGTTGTAGGTGCCGCTCCACAGGGAATAGCGCCAGTCGAGCACGCTGCCGTCCGCGCCCAGCGCCGCCTCGACCGCGAACGCCATCGCCGAGCCGTAAGGCTCCCACGCGAACTCATCGTCGCGCATCCACTGCACCTTGACCGGCCGCCCGTTGACGGCCCGCGACAAGAGCGCCGCGTCGAGTGCCACGTCATCGGCGCCATTGTGGCCATAGCAGCCGGAACCTTCGCCATGCGTGCAGCGGATATCTGCCGCCTCCATGCGCAGCGCCTTGGCGAGATCGCCGCGCAGCGGAAAGACGCCTTGGCTGTGCGTCCACACGCGCAGCTTCGACCCCGTCCATTGCGCCACCGCGCAGGACGGACCGATCGCGGCGTGCGCGGTATAGGGCCGCGTGTAGAGGGCTTTGAGCGTGCGCGCACCGGCAGCGGCGGCGCCGGTCTTGGCGCTGATCACGTCGGCGTGGCCCGGCGCGGTCTGGAGCCAGTGGTTGAGATTGTCGGCGTCGGGGAGATCGGCGGTCTCGCTCCACCGCGCTGCCCGGGCCAGCGCTTCGCGCGCGGCGATAGCCTGCTCCTCGCGCGCCGCCACGACGCCGAGGTAGTTGCCGCTGCGCACCACGGCGAGCACCCCGGGCAGCCGCTTGACCGCCGCCTCGTCGAGCAATTCCAATCGCGCGCGATAGCTTGGCGGGCGGCAGACGCGGCCGAATACCATGCCCGGCAGCCGCACATCCTGCACATAGGCAGGCCCGCCCGTCACCTTGCGCGGGATGTCGAGCCGCGCGACCGACGTGCCGACGATGCGATAATCGCTGGGCCGGCGGGGCGCCACCTTGGCCGTCGCCTCGCGATGAAAGAATCCCGGGCGCGATGAGCTTGCCATAGGCGATGCGCTTGCCTCCCGGCGCGACGACGACGCCATCGGCCACGGTGAGCGTCGCTGCATCGGCGCCGAGCTTTGCTGCCGCGCGCTCGAGCAAGATCGCGCGCGCCTCGGCGCAGGCGAAGCGTAGCGCGGTCCCGCCATACTCGATGGTGACGCTGCCGGAGGTCTGGCCCTCGTCGGGCGTGAGCGCGGTGTCGCCCGCGATCATGTCGAGCCGCGCGAGCGGGACTTCGAGCTCCTCGGCCGCGATCTGCGCGAGCGCGGTCAAGCCGCCCTGGCCCAGCTCGACCTTGCCGGTGAAGATGGTGACGGCGCCGTCGCTGTCGATGCGCAGCCACGCGTCGAGCATGCGGTTGGTGTTGAGGTCGCCGGGCAGGCGCGGATGGTCCTGGGCGTGCGCGACGGGCGCGAGGGTGAAGGCGACGACGAGCGCGCCGGCGGCCTGGCCGAGCGCGCGGCGGGTGAGGACGGCGCTCATGCCTTCATCTCCTTCGCGGCGCGGGTAATGGCGCGGACGATGCGGTTATGCGTACCGCAGCGACAGAGATTGCCGGCGAGCGCGCCGCGGATGTCGTCCTCGCTCGGGTGCGGCTCCTGGGCGAGGAGCGCGCTCGCCGCCATGATCATGCCGTTAATGCAATAGCCGCACTGCGCCGCCTGCTCCGCCAGGAAGGCGCGCTGCAGCGGGTGGGGATGGCGCTCCGTGCCCAGCCCCTCGATGGTGTGGACCTCGGCGTCGGCGACATCGCCCGCCCGCACCTGGCATGAGCGTACCGCCGCGCCGCCCACCACCACGGTGCAGGCGCCGCACTGCCCGAGGCCGCAGCCGAACTTCGCGCCGTTGAGCGCCATGTCGTTGCGCAGGACGTAAAGCAGCGGCGTGTCGGGCGCCGCGGTGACGGCATGGGTCCTGCCGTTCACGTTGAGGTTGATCTTCCCCGGCATGGCGTTTCTCCCCGGCTGTCTCGACCCCTGATCCTAGCGCGGATCGCCGCCTCGGTCGCGCGGTGCGTGCGCCGGCGGTGCCGAACGGGCAACGACGGCGTTTGCCTAGGAAGACGGTATTCATCGGCAAGGAGCGGAGCGATGGCGACGACGGCGACGGACAAGACGCTCGAGCAGGTGGCGGACAGCATCGATGCCCTTGCCGAGCGCGCGAAGCAAGCGCTCTACGGCACCTCCGCCGCCGCCCACGCGGCACGCCGCAGCATGAACGGGGCCCGCGACAGCGGCCGGCGCCTTGCCGAGCGCGCCCGCGAGCAGTTCGGAGAATTTGCCGGCGACGCCGTCGAGCGCGGCCAACACACGGCCGCCCTCGTCGGCCGCCGCGTCGAGGAACAGCCCTGGATGGCCGTCCTCGTGGTCGGCATGGCGGTCGGCCTGCTCGGCATGATGGTCGGTTATTTCTCGCGTGGGCGGTGAGCGGCGCCGGCGCGCGCGGTTCGGCCTCTTAATCGATCAGTCTGCATAAAGGGGCGCCACAGACCTTACGGCGGAGCGCCCAGGGGTTTCGCGCGTTCGATCCGCTCTCGCTCGCGCGGACTGTGCATTGCCTCCCACAGATCGCTGCGCCGCTGCACGTTCAGCCAAAAATCAGGGCTGTTGCCGAACACGCGCGCGAGAATGAGCGCGGTCGCCGCCGTCACGTTCCGGCGGTTGTTGCACAATTCGTTCACGTGCTTGCGCTGAACGCCCATCGCCTTGGCCAGCGTGGCCTGGGTCAGCCCCAGGGGCTGCATAAATTCCTCGACGAGTATCTCGCCGACGGTGACCGGCTTGCGTTTCGTCGTCAACATGGTTCGGCTTACCTGTAGCTATGATTATCAAGATAAACGCCTTGCGCTTCGCCGCGACCGCCGTCCCACCGGAAAACCAGCCGCCATTGCCTGTTGATGCGGATCGAATGCAACCCTGCCAGGTTGCCGCGCAGTTTCTCGAAATAATTGCTGGGCGGCACCCTCAGGTCCTGATCGGTCGTTGCGTCGTCGATCATCTGAAGCTTGCGGAAGAGGCGGCTTTCGAGATCGGGCGGGATGCTTCGCGAGGGCGCATCCTCGACAAAGAACGCGCGCAGCCACTCGTCGCGAAAGCTGACGATCATGGGACACATTCCTCGAATGTGTATGTGTACCACCCATTGGTACAATCGACAAGCCCGGAGGTTGGGCGGCCCGCGCCGGCGTTTACGGCATGATTTCGTGCATGGAGTCGAGAGCTGGGCGCGGGTGGCGAGCCGGCGATGGAGCGAAGGATGTTGCAAGAGGATCGATACGACACGATCGTGCGGCTGCGACGCAAGGCGCGCAGCATTGCGCTCGAAGCGGGCCGGGCGGCGCCCACGCTGGCGATGCAACTGCGCGCGCTCGCGGCACACTACGAGGCCGAGGCCGAGCATCTCGACGAGCCGCCGCGACCGTTCGATTCCTGACCGCCGCCGCGGCCGGGCATGGGGCCGCGGATCGAGAATCACGCTGGGTCCGGTTTTTTGCTAGGATGCGATCCTGGGAGGATCGATCCATGGCAAAGACCATTCTCACCTGTGCGGTCACCGGCGGCGGCCCGATCGGCCGGCATCCTGCGGTTCCCGTCACGCCCAAGGAGATCGCCGAGGCGGCGATCGGCGCGGCCGAGGCCGGCGCCACCATCGTCCACATCCACGTGCGCGAGCCCAAGACCGGCCAGGGCAGCATGGAGCTCGCCTATTACCGCGAGGTGGTGGAGCGCATCCGCGACAACGGCACCGACGTGCTCATCAACCTCACCACCGGCCCCGGCGCGATGTTCGTGCCGAGCAAGGACGACCCGAACCAGCCCGGACCGGGCAGCAACATGTGCACGGCGGAAGTTCGGGTGCGCCACGTGCTGGCCTTGCGGCCGGACATCTGCAGTCTCGATCTCTGCACCATGTGGAGCCGCACGCGCGCCTTCATGAATGTGCCGGAAATTCTGACCGAGATGGCGCGGCTCATCCGCGGCGCCGGCGTGTTGCCGGAGCTTGAATGCTTCGATACCGGCGACATCGGCCTGGCCAAGGACTTCATCGCAAGCGGCGTGCTCGAGGCGCCGGCGCTGTTCCAGATCGTGCTCGGCATCAGCTATGGCGCGCCGGCGACGCCCGAAGCGATGATGCACATGCGCAACCTCCTGCCCGCGGGCTCGCGCTGGGCCGCCTTCGGCATCTCGCGCCAGCAGTTCCCGATGCTGGCCCAGGCGGTGCTGCTGGGCGGGCATTGCCGCGTCGGGCTGGAAGACAATCACTATCTCGACCGCGGCGTCTTCGCCGACAATGCAGGGCTGGTGGAAAAGGGGATCAAGCTCATGCGCCTGATGGGCGCCGAGCCCGCGAGCCCGGCAGAAGGACGCGAGATATTGGGGCTCAAACCGGCGCGCGCCCGCATCAGCGCGTGACGATCAAAAGGGGGAGAAGGGGATGAAGCGAATATTGCGTGTCGCCGCAGTGGTTGCGGCGCTTTTCGGCGTGGCGCCGGCCTTCGCGCAGGACAAGCCGGTCGAATGGAAGTTCAGTTATTGGATCCCGCCCGCCCATCCGCTCATCCCGGCGAGCCAGGCCTGGGCCGACGACATCTTCAAGGCGTCGAACGGCACCATCAAGATCACGATCTTTCCGGCCGAGCAGCTCGGCAAGGCGTTCGATCATTACGACATGGCGCGCGACGGCATCGCCGAGCTCACCAATGTCAGCCCCGGCTATCAGCCGGGCCGGTTCCCGATCTTCGCCGCGGCCGACATCCCCTTCTCGATCAAGAACGCGACCGGCGGCTCGCTGGCGCTCGCAGAGTGGTATCAGAAATACGCCGCGCGGGAGATGAAGGACGTCAAGGTCTGCCACGCCTTCGTGCACGACCCCGGCGCACTGCACATGGTGAAGAAGAAGGTGATGGTGCCGGAGGACCTCAAGGGCATGAAGATCCGGCCGGCGACCGCGACGATCGCCGCCTTCGTCACCTCGCTGGGCGGCACCAACGTGCAGGCCTCGGCGCCCGAGACCCACGACGTGCTCGAGCGCGGGATCGCCGACGGCTTCACCTTCCCGTGGGGCTCGATCTTCCTGTTCCACATCGAGAACGTCGTCAAGTTCCACATGGACCTGCCGTTCTATGTGACGCCGTTCGTGACGGCGATGAACATCGCCAAGTACAACGCGCTGTCGCCGGCGCAGAAGAAGGTGATCGACGACCACTGCACGCCGGAATGGTCGGAGAAGCTGGCCGCACCCTGGGCCGCGTTCGAGGCCGCCGGCCGCGGCAAGATGAAGGAGCTGCCGGGTCACGATGTCTACGAGCTGAGCGACGCGCAGGTCGCGCTGTGGCGGCAGGCGGCGGCGCCGTTGCGCACGCGCTGGGCCGACAACGTGAGGAAGCTCGGCCTCGACCCCGATGTCGTGATGGGCGAACTGGTGGCGGAGCTCAAGAAGCACGACGCCCTCTACTGAGGGTCGGCACTTCATGGGCAGGCGGTTCGGCGACCGGTTCATCGACGGGATCGAGTGGATCGCGGCGCTCTTCGTGGGCGTCGTCGTCTTCGACACGTTCCTGTCGGTGATCCTGCGCTACTTCTTCACCCGGTCGATCCCGGACGGCTATGATTTCGGGCGCTTCCTGCTGGGCATCCTGATCTTCTGGGGGATCGCCGCGACCTCCTATCGCGGCGGCCACATCACCGTCGATCTGGTGTGGTCGGCGGTCGGGCCGCGGATGAAGCGCGTCATCGACGTGTTCGCGACGCTCGTCCTCCTGGGCGTCGTGACGGTGCAGACGGCGACGCTCTTCGACAAGGTCGTCACCACGCGGGCCGACAACATCGAGACCTACGACCTCAACCTCCCGGTCTGGCCGTTCATGCTGGTGGCGTGGCTGGGCGATGTCTCGGCGGTCGCCCTCATCGCCATGCGCACCTGGCGCCTCATCGCCCGGCCGGAGCTTTTGGCGCGCAGCGAGATCAAGCCGGTCGATTGAGCGCCAGCGCATGAGCACCGATGTCGTCGCGATCACGGGGTTCGTCGTCCTCTTCGTGCTGATGCTGCTGCGCGTGCCGGTCGGCATGGCGATGGGGTTGGTGGGGGTGACGGGCTTCGGCTACCTCGTCGGTGCCGAGCCGGCGCTGAAGCTGGTCAGCCAGACCTCGATGCGGACGGTGACCGACTACACCTTCGGCATCATCCCGATGTTCCTGCTGATGGGGCAATTCGCCTCGCGCTCGGGCATGAGCCGCGAGCTGTTCCGCGCGGCCAATGCGTTCTTCGGCCATGTGCGCGGCGGGCTCGGCCTCGCGACGATTGCGGCGTGCGGCGGCTTTGCCGCGATCTCCGGCTCCTCGGTGGCGACCGCCGCGACCTTCTCGACGATCGCCTATCCGGAGATGCGCCGCTATGGCTATCCGCAGTCGTTCGCGACCGGGGTCATCGCCGCGGGCGGCACGCTCGGCGTGATGCTGCCGCCCTCGACCGTGCTGACGGTTTACGGCCTCATCACGCAGCAGGATATCGGCCGGCTCTTCATCGCGGGCGTGCTGCCGGGTGCGCTGGCGGCCACGATGTACATGACGACGATCATGCTCATCGGCCGGGTGCGGCCGCGCTTTCTGCCGACGGGCCCGCGCAGCTCCTGGGCCGAGCGGATGGCGGGCCTGCGCGACGTGTGGGCGACGATCCTGCTCTTCGTCTTCGTCATTGGCGGGCTCTATGGCGGCATGTTCACGCCGACCGAAGCGGCGGGCATGGGCGCGTCGGGCGCCTTCATCATCGGCGTGGCGCGGCGGCGGCTGTCGCGCCACGACATCCTGCAGGCGCTGCTGGGCGCCACGCGCACCGCCGCGGCGGTGTTCACGGTGCTGATCGGCGCACTGCTGTTCGGCTATTTCCTCACCGTGACGCAGACGCCGCAGAAGGTGACGGAATTCTTCACCGCACTCGGCGTCGGCCGCTACGGCGTGCTGGTGCTGATCATGCTGATGTATCTCGTGCTTGGCTGTCTCATGGACGCGATGGCGATGATCATCCTGACCGTCCCGGTGATCTTTCCGGTGATCACCTCGCTGGGCTTCGATCCGATCTGGTTCGGGATCATCATCGTGATGACGGTCGAATTGGGCCTCATCCACCCGCCCGTCGGCATGAACGTGTTCGTGATCAAGAGCGTGATACAGGACGTCAAGTTCTCGACCATCTTCTATGGCGTGATCCCGTTCGTGCTCACCGACATCGCGCGGCTGGCGATCCTCATCGCCTTTCCCGCGATCGCGACCTACCTGCCCTCGCGCATGGGGTGAGGCGGCAGCGCCGCTAATGCCACCAGAACGGCCCCGGCCCGGGATAGGGCATCCACAGCGGCGGCGCCCAGTAGGGCGGCAGATAGCGCCGCGCGATGCTCTCGCGCTGGAGGCATTTGGAGAAGTCCGGCGTCGCCGGTGTGAAGCCGTAGCTGCGGCACTGGGCGTCATCCTGGCGGCGCAGATCCTCGTCACTGACGCAGCCGGCAAGGCCGAGGCCGGCCATTGCCGCCATCAACGCCAGCGCACCCCGCCTGGGCATCGCTCCCTCCGCCTCGTCTCGTCCGGGCCGCCCTAGACTAACGGGTCGGGCGCGGCAGGAGCAGCGTCGCCCCGTAGCACACGACGAATTCCGCCGAAGGCGGCGATCCACAAGCCTGCTGAGACGACGAGAAGCGGCAGTGTCCATGCCGCCGCGAAGGCGGCCGCGACGCGGGCGATCGCGGCAAGGGTGACGAGGACATAGATCATGCTGGTGGCGCGATCCGCCGCCAGGCCGCGCCCGGTGTGGCCGCGCGTAGCGCGCGTCATCACCGCCAGCGTCATCGTGCCGACCGCCCCCGCCGTCAGCGCATGAATGGCCGCGCTTAGTGGCACATCGGCATCGAGCATCGCCGCACCGAGCAAGGCCGCACCCAGCACGAGCCAGGCGTAGCCGACATGGAGAACCATAAGCAGCGGCTCCGCCGCGGTCGCTGCGCCGCGCCAACGCGAGAGGCGCCACAAATTGAGACCCGCGCCGACAAGTAGCAGCCCGCCGACCGGACGGTATGCCGGAAAGAATGCCCAGCCGAGCAAGCCCGCATGCAGGATGCCGAGCGCGATCCTGTCGATGGTGCCGGGTACCGCCGGGAGAGTGGCGGCTCCGCGCTGCGCCAGCCAGTTCCGCGTGAAGCTCGGCACGATCCGCCCGGCCACCACCGAGATCAGCACGACGATGGCGGCGAGCCCGAGCCGCCAGCCGAGCCCCGCCGGCACGGCGACGCCGTCGGATTCCAGGTGCATCAGCAGATTGGCGATGCCGAGCAGCGCCACCGGCGCGATCATCGGCACATTGCGCCAATTTCGGCCTGCAACGATTTCTGCGGTGATCACCGCGATGAGCCCCACCGGAAACGACAGATCGGCGACGACAGCGATCCACGCCGGGAACAGCGCCGAGACCAGGCAGGCGATGCGGCCTAAGAGCCACAATCCCGCCAACAGCGCCAATTTCCCGCCGCTCACCGCAGGCCGCCGGGTCCAGCCGGGGATCGCCGTGAGCAGGAAGCCGGCGACCGCCGCCATCACGTAGCCGAATAGCATCTCATGAATGTGCCAACTCAGCGGATCGAACCGGCTCGGCAGCGCGAGCCCTCTGGCAAACATCACGATCCACAACGTCAGCGCCAGCGCCGACCACAGCCCGGCCGCAAGAAAGAACGGCCGGAAGCCCAGGGTCAGAAACGCCGGCGGGGAATGGCGCGCCGCGTTGCCGGCAGCGACGCTCATGGTGCCCCCGGCACGATGCGCGCGCCCGGGATCAGCCGCTCGACGAAGCGCGGGAACAGCGGGCGCAGCTTGACGATGAAGTCCCACGCCATCAGCAACGCGCCGAGCGCGAAGACGATGTCGCCGGGCATGCGCATCCACTGCCAGAAGATGGTCGTGTCATAGAACGCCTGGCTGCGCGCGTAGGCCAACCCGTGCTCGTAGACGGCATCGAGCTGCGGCCAGCCGATCGGGAAGAAGTTGAGCACGATCCACAGCACTAGGCCGCCGTTATAGAGCCAGAACGCCCACAGCCCCGTCTTTTCGCCGAACGGACGCGCGTCCGCCGCGATATAGCGCAGGCAGAAATAAATGAGCCCGATCCCCAGCAGGCCGAACGCGCCGAAGAGCGCCGTATGCGCATGGTTGAGGGTGAGGAACGTGCCGTGCTCGTAGTAGTTGACGAGCGGCGCATTGAGCGTGCCGCCGCCGAACACGCCGGCGCCGACGAAGTTCCAGAACGCCGCGCCGATGATGTAGGTGTAGGCGAGCCCGTAGCGGAACTCCGCATGCGCGGTGATGAGGCGGCGATGCTGAATCGCCTCGATGATCAGCAGTACCAGCGGCAGCACCTCGATGAACGAGAACATGGTCCCGAGCGGGACCCAGAGGCCGGTCTCGCCCGCCCAGTAGAGATGATGGCCGGTGCCGATGACGCCGCCGAGAAAGATCAGGATCAACTCGAAATAGACCGAGCGCTCGGCAAGCTGGCGCGAGACCAGCCCGACCGCCATCAGCAGGTAGGCGCTGATCGCCGCGGCGAAGAACTCGAAGGACTGCTCGACCCACAGATGCACTACCCACCAGCGCCAGAAATCAGCGATGGTGAAGGATTTCTCGATGCCGGTCAGCGGGATCATGCCGAACACGTAAAGGACGGCGATGTTGACGGTCGACGCCCACAGCAGATGCTCGAGCCTGATCCGGCCCGACCAGAACTGGCGCGTGGCCGCCATCAGCGTCGCCCGCGTCGGCCACAGCGCCCGGAACACCAGAACGCTCCAGATTGCGAGCCCGGCGAAGAAGCCGATCTGCCAGGCGCGCCCGAGCTGGATGTACGAAAGGCCCTGATTGCCGAACCAGAACCAGCCCTCGTGGATGAAGCCCATGATGCCGAGATAGTTGCCGGCGAGCGCACCGACGACGATGAAGACCGTCACCCAGAACAGCACATCGACGAGGAACGCCTGCCCCCTCGGCTCGCCGCCGCTGATCGCCGGCGCCAGGAACAGCGCGGCACCGATCCAGGAAATCCCGATCCACACGATCGGCGCCTGGATATGCACATCGCGCAGGAAATTAAACGGCAGGAAGCGGTCGATCTCGATACCGTAGAAGCTCGTCCGGTCGGTGTAGTAATGCGCCATGATCGAGCCGACCAGGATCTGCAACAGCAGGATCGCGGCCACCACGAGGAAATATTTCCCGATGCGGCGCTGGCTCGGCGTGAGGGCGCGGAAGCGCGCGAGCACCGGATCCATCGGCGCCGCGTCGGGATCGTTGAGATAGCGCTCGTAGATGAACAGCACCGCGCCGAAGGCGAAGAAGGTGAAGCAGAAGCTGATCCAGGTCCACCGGAAGGTCGCGGTGGTCGGGCTGTTGCCGACGAGCGGCTCGAACGGCCAGTTCTGGGTCCAGGACACGTTGGTGCCGGGACGCCGCGCCACCGTGGTCAGCGAGGAATAGATCAGGAAATCCGCGGTCTGCGCCGCGCTCGCCGCGTCGAGGCTATAGGCCTGCGTCCAGCCCTTGGCGAAGTCCTGATGCAGCAGCGACTGCACGATCTCGGCGCGCAGTGCCGGGATCGCGGCGGCGAGCGCACTCGGGAGGGTGGCGACATTCTGGGTCAGGTCGACGCTCTTGAGCTCGACCTGCATCGCGGCCTTGACCGCGGCCTGATCCTCCGCCGGCAGGTCCGACAGTGCCTTGCCCGTTTTGGCTTGGGCGATGTTCGCCTCGGTCAGCGTGGCGAGCCGCACGAGATTGGCGGCCGTGTAATCCTCGCCGAAATAGGACCCCATGCCGTAGAGGCTGCCGTAATCCATGAGGTCAGCTTTCTGGAAGCCGGCCTTGCCCGCCTGGATATCGGCGGCGGACATGAGGAGCGTGCCGTCGGCGGCGACGAAGCGGTCCGGAAACGGCGGCGCCTCCTTGTAGGTGCGGTCGGTCATCCAGCCGAGCAGAGCGAAGGTCGCGATGGCGACGGCCAGCAGGATCCATCTCAAAACATTGCTGACGGGATCCACTGCCGGCCGATCGAGCGTCCTCGCCTGTATCGTCATCGTTCTTTCCCTCCGGCGCCGCGGACGAGACCCTACCTCCCACTCAGAACAGCGACCATCCCTGGCTCCCCGCGACCGCGCCGATGATGGTGGCGAGGCTCAACGCAAGCAGAACGCAATGCGACCGGTGCTGCCCGCGCCCCATCCGTTCGCGGTAGTTTCGCGCGTCCGGCCGAGGTCGTCTTTGCGCCAGCGCAAATCGCTGGAATTTGGCCGTGCGTCCTTCGACTGCGCGCCTTCGGCGCTGCGCTCACCCTGAGCGAAGCACGGCACGCGCGCAGTCGAAGGGCGCACCATGCCCCCGCCGCCGGAAGTCGCGCTACCGCTCTCCGGCGGCCAGGAGCGGTGCGTCGAATCCGGCGCGGGCGAGAATGCGCTGGCCGTCCTGCGACAGGATGAAGAAGGCCAACGCAGCAGCGCCGGCGCGCGCTCCAGACAGCACCGTCAATCCGTAATCGGCGCCGGTGGCCAACGCGGGCGGCAGTGTCACGATCGTCGCTCCCGGCAGTTGCGCGGTGACGTCATGGCCTACGCTGCAATAGGCGAGGAAGATGTCCGCCCGCCCCTCGCGCAGATGCCAGGCGAAGAGGTTCACCCCGGCGGGCGGCCGGGCACTATCGGCACCGCCCATGAGCGGCAGGGCTTTCTTCTCGAGCGCGGCGCGATTGCCCGGCGCGACGGCGTCGGCCTTGGCGAACATGGCCCAGGTGTAGTCGCCCGCCGGGTCGGCCTTGGGCGTCGAGGTGCCCAGCTTGACGGCCGGGTCGAGCATCGCGGCAAGAAGCGTCGCGGATGTCACCGCGAGCCCCGGGCGCACCATCGCGCACAGCCGGTTGCGGGCGAAGAGCACCACCGGCCCGGCCCGGCCCGCGCGCGCCAGGGCGAGGGGATTGCCCATGTCGGCCGAAGCGAAGAGGTCGCCGGGCGTTCCTTTCTCGATCCGCTCGCGCAACACGCCGGACGGGCCGAAGGTGGTCTCGACCGGGATGTTCGAGGTGGCGGAGAATTCCTTGCCGATCTCGCCGAGCGCCGCCTGCAAGCTGCCGGCGGCGAGCAAGCGAACGGATGATCAGCGGCACGTACCGGTTCCGGCATGACAACTCCCGCAAGCACCAGGACGCCGAACGCGACAGCAAGCCGGATCATCAAAGATAGATACTCCCCATCAGCGCCTCCGGATAGCGGGTGCCGGCGGCGGCGCCCGGCGGTACGGCGGCTGAGATCCGTGCGATGTCGTCGGCGCTCAGCCGCACCGCAACCGCGCCAAGATTATCGATGAGCCGCTCGCAGCGCTTGGTTCCGGGAATGGGAATGATGTCGCGACCCTGCGCCAGAAGCCACGCCAGAACGAGCTGCGCCGGCGTGCACGCCTTGTCCTTTGCGATCGCCTCGACGCGATGCACGAGGTCCAGATTCTGCGCGAGGTTCGCGCCGGCATAGCGCGGATGGCGCCGGCGCGAATCCGTCTCCGCCAGCGCGTTCGGCGTCGCGAGACCGGCCGACAGCAGCCCGCGGCCCAATGGCGCGTAGGCCACGAAAGCGATGCCGAGTTCGCGCGTGGTGCGCAGCGTCTCCTCCGCCTCCTCGCGATAGAGCAGCGAGTATTCGTTCTGCACGGCGGCGATCGGATGCACCGTGTGCGCGCGCCGGATGGTGTCGGGCCGCGCCTCGCTCAATCCGAGCGCGCGCACCTTGCCCTGGGTGACGAGACGCGCCATGGCGCCGACCGTGTCCTCGACCGGCACGGTCGGATCGATCCGGTGCTGATAGAAGAGATCGATGACCTCGACGCCCAGGCGCTTGAGGCTGGCCTCGCACGCGGTCGCGACGTATTCGGGACGGCCATCCGCGATCTTGCCGCCGCGGCCGCCGAGGTTGCCGAATTTCGTGGCGAGCACGACGCCCTTGCGCCGCCCCGCGAGCGCGCGCCCGACCAGCTCCTCGTTATGGCCCCAGCCATACATGTCGGAGGTGTCGAGGAAGGTGACGCCGCGGTCGAGCGCTTCGCGGATGAGATCGACCCCCGCGCCATCCTCGCTCTCGCCATACGCACCCGACAGCGACATACACCCCAGGCCCAGGGGCGACACCGACAATCCGCTGGCGCCAAGCCGGCGCGCGGTCTTGAAATCAGCCTCTGACATGGGTTCTCCCTTTGAGCAGCAGGACCTTTGCGGCGGGAAGCGCTTGCGTCATCGTTATATTCCATCGTATATAGCGTTCATGCAAGGTCGAAATTCCAAGCGGGCGGAGGTGCGGTTTGGCGGAGATTGAAGGGCAGCAGTTAACCACATTCGACGTTACCTCGGATGGCAGGCGCTTTCGCCTGAATTTTACCGACGTCCTGGGTCAACCGGCCGCCCTCACGCTGCCCAGCGAATGCCTCAACGAGCTCTTGATGACGCTGCCGCGCATCGTCTCGCAGGCGTTGCGGGCGCGCTACAACGACAGCTCCGTGCGGCTGGTGTTCCCCGCGACGGAGTGGCGGCTCGAAGCCAGCGGCGACCGCCGCGTGATCTTGACCATCGGCACCGGCGGCGGATTCGAGGCCTCGTTCGTGTTCGATCGCGATCACCTGCGCGACATCGCAGACTGCGTGAGCGACGACGCCGCCGTCGAGGCGACCGTGGGGCGAAACCTCAACTGACGGACGACTCCGAGAGCAAGACCCCACGAACATCGCCGGCGCGTTGTGGTATGACGGGCCTGCTGTCGATGGAGGCAACCTCATGAAGCTGCGCCGGTTGGGAAAGGATGGGCCGATGGTTTCCGCCATCGGATTGGGCTGCATGGGCATGTCCGGCAGGTATGGTCCGCCCGACGACCGCGAGAGCATCGCCACGATTGAAGCCGCCATCGATGCCGTCATCACCTTCATCGACACCGGCGACTTCTACGGCGCCGGCCACAACGAGATGCTGCTGCGCGAGGCCGTGCGGGGCAAGCGCGACAAGGTCTTCCTCGCGGTGAAATTCGGCGCGCTGCGCGGGCCGGACGGCGTGTCCGTCGGCCATGACGCGCGGCCCGCGGCGGTGAAGAATTTCGTGGCTTACAGCCTGAGGCGGCTGGGCACCGACTATATCGACCTCTACCAGCCCGCCCGCGTCGATCCCGCCGTCCCCATCGAGGAAACCGTGGGCGCGATCGCGGACCTCGTGCGGCAGGGTTACGTGCGCCACATCGGCCTGTCGGAAGCCTCCGTCGCCACGGTTCGCCGCGCGCAGGCGGTTCATCCCATCGTCGCGCTGCAAATCGAATATTCGCTGGTCTGCCGCGGCATCGAGACGGAGATTCTGCCGGCGATGCGCACACTCGGGCTCGGCACGACCGCCTATGCCGTGCTGTGCCGCGGCCTCTTGAGCGGCGACGTGTCGCGCCGTCCGACCGACCCGCGCGATTCCCGCCTGCGTCAGCCGCGCTTCGACGCGGAGAACCTGAAGCAGAACCTCGTCATCGTCGAACGCTTCCGCGATGTGGCCGCCGGGATCGGCTGCACCCCGGCCCAGCTCGCGATCGCCTGGGTCCTGGCCCAGGGCGACGACATCGTTCCCCTGGTCGGAACGCGCCGCCGCGCGCCCTTGGCCGAGGCGCTGGCGAGCGTGACCATTACGCTGACGCCGGCGGACCTGCAGCGGATCGAGGCCGCGGTCCCCGCCGGGGCGATCATCGGCCAGCGCTATCGCGCCGAGGAAATGCGCGTTCTCGACAGCGAGCAGTGACGCAAGTTCACGGCCGTGGCGGCAGCGCGGCGTAACCGTATTTCTCGAAGACCGGCCGCGCCGCCGGAGAGACGAGGAAGCCCAGGACGCGCGCCGTGTTCGGGTTACGGCTCGCTGCCACGGCGGCGATCGGATAGATAATGGCCGGATGGCTGTCGGCGGGAAAGACACCGACCACCGTGACGCCGCGCTCGAGCATCGCATCGGTATCGAAGACGATGCCGAGCGAAGCTTCCCGCCGCGCGACATAGACGAGCGCGGCGCGGACATTCGCCGCATTGGCGACGCGGTCCTTCACGCTGTCCCAGACGCCGAGCTTTTGCAGCGCGGCGCGGCCATAGCGCCCCGCCGGCATCATCATCGGATCGCACATGGCGAGCCGTCCGTCGCCCAGCATCGTGGCCAGCGGAAAGCCCGGCGCAATCGTCGTCTGCACCGCGTGCGCTGCCGGCGCGATCAGGACGAGCTTGCTGGAGAGAAGATCGACGCGGCTGGCGGGATCGACGATCTTGCGCGCGATCGCCTCGTTCATCCAATCCGCATCGGCCGAGAAGAAGATGTCGCCGGGCGCGCCATTTTCCAACTGCTTTACCAGGGCGGGACTCGGGCCGTAGACCGCTTTCGCCGGCAGGTGCAGCGCGGATTGTGCGGCGGTCAGCGCCGCGTCGAGGGCGTCCTTGAGCGTCGCCGCCGCATAGACCCTCACCGGCTCGGCGGCGCGTGCCGGCGCTGCGAGAACCGGCAACGCCAGCGCACCGAGTGCAGCTTGGAGAAGAACACGCCGGCCGCGAGCGAAAAGCATCGCTTGCTGCTCCCGATTTCGATATATCTCTGCGAATACTGCGTCGGCCGCGCGCCGCATGCAAGGATACGCCGATGAGTTCGACCTACACGGCGACCGACGCTGCCGCCTATGAGCGCCTGATGGGGCGCTGGAGCCGTGTGCTAGCGCCGCAGTTCCTGGCCTTCGCCGGCATCGCGGACGGCGACCGCGTTTTCGGATCTCGGCTGCGGCACCGGCAGCCTCGCCTTCGCGCTGGCGGAGCGCCGCGAACCGGCGCAGATCCTCGGCATCGACATTTCCACAGCCTTTGTCGCGCACGCGCAGGCACAGGCGCGCGACCCGCGCCTGTCCTTCCGTCGCGGCGATGCCGCCGCGCTCGATCTGCCGGACGGCAGCGTCGATCGCTGCTATTCGCTATTGGCCCTCAATTTCGTGAAGCCGCCGCTGCAGGGCGTCCAGGAGATGCGGCGCGTGACCCGGCCCGGCGGCGTCATCGCCGCCGCGGTGTGGGATTTCGCCGGCGGCCTCACCTATCAGCGCCTGTTCTGGGACACGACGGCGGCGCTCGACCCGAAAGCGGCCGCCGCGCGCGACCGTCACTATGCGGCGGCCCTGACGTGGCCGGGCGAACTCGAGGATGCCTTCGCCGCGGCGGGCGTGCGCGACATCGCCGCCGCCTCGCTGACCCTGCGCATGGTCTATGGCGATTTCGCCGATTACTGGGAGCCCATCGCCAACGCGCAAGGCCCGGTCGGCGATTACGTCAAGGCGCTTAGCCCCGCCGCGCTGGGCGCACTCGCCGGCGCGGTCAAAAGCGCCTATCTCGCCGGCCGCCCCGATGGTGCGCGCAGCCTCACCGCCACCGCCTGGGCCGCCAAAGGGCGGGTCTGAAACCTCAGACGTCGAGCGGGCGCGACAAGGCGATCTTCGCCAAGAGGCGCATGAACACCGCCTGCTCGTCGGGCGACAGGGAAGCCACGACGCGCTTGTTGATGCGCTCCGTCGCGGGCGCCGCCGCTTCCAGCAACTGCCGGCCTTGGCGCGTGATCGTCAATGTCTTGATGCGCCGGTCCGTGGCGGAGCCGGGCCGCTTGATCAGATCGCGCGCCTCCAGACCGACCAGGACCGCGCCGACGGTCGCCCGATCGTAGCCGACGGCGCGCGCGAGTTCCGATTGCGAGCAGCCGGGATAGGCGCTGACGACGGAGAGGACATTGTGCTGCGGCGGCGTCAGCGCCAGTTCGCCCGCTTCCTCGGCAAAGATCGCCACCGCGACCTGGTGGGCTTTGCGCAGCAGAAAGCCGGGACGGGATGAGAGATCGAGATCGCCGATCGGCTCCAGGGTCGCCACAGGTCTCACCGCCGCCGCAATGTTTTGACAGGCGCAGTGTAGCACCCTATGCTGTAAGTGTACTTACAAAAAGTACGGCATTTTATCCCCGACCAACCGGAGCGAGCGCCGCCAATGCACAGCGAAATGATCGACGTCCTGATCCGCACCGGGGCCGGCACGCCCATGGGAAATCTGCTGCGCCGCTATTGGGTGCCGGCGCTCCTGGAGAGTGAGATTCCGGAGCCGGACTGTCCGCCGGTGCGGGTGCGGATTCTCGGCGAGAAGCTACTGGCGTTCCGCGATACCGACGGCCGGATCGGCCTGGTGGACGAGTTCTGCGCCCATCGCGGCGTTTCGCTGTTCCTTGGCCGCAACGAGGAATGCGGCATCCGCTGCGCCTATCATGGCTGGAAATATGACGTCAACGGACAATGCATCGATCTGCCGTCGGCGCCGCGGCTGGCGCCGACGATGACGATCAAGGCCTATCCCTGCATCGCGCGTGGCGGCGTCGTGTGGGCCTATCTGGGGCCGCCCGACAAGCGGCCGGATCTGCCCGAGCTCGAATGGGCGCTGCTGCCGGAGAGCCGCCGTTATGTCACCAAACGCTATCAGGAGAGCGGCTACCTCCAGGCGATGGAAGGCGGCATCGACACCACCCACGCCTCCTGGGTGCATCGCTACGAACTCGCGATCGATCCCATGCACAGGCAAGCGCGCGCCAACAAATACATCCGCGGCGATGGCGCCGCGGTCTTCACCATCGATGAAGCGCCGCACGGGCTCACCATCTATGGCCGCCGCAACGGCGAGGCCGATTCCTACTACTGGCGCATCACGCAGTGGATCTTCCCGTGGTTCACGCTGATCCCGCCGTTCGGGCCGCATGCGCTCGGCGGCCACATCTGGGTTCCGATCGATGACGAGAGCTGCTGGGCCTGGAGCATCAATTTCCTGCCCGACCGCCCGCTGCCGGAAGAAGAGCTGGCGGCGATGCGCGACGGGCTCGGCATTCATTTCAAGGCG
Organism: uncultured Alphaproteobacteria bacterium; assembly: GCA_963832575.1. Lineage (GTDB taxonomy): Bacteria > Pseudomonadota > Alphaproteobacteria > ATCC43930 > CGMCC-115725 > DATJLY01. The sequence goes on along the minus strand of CAWHUT010000001.1, from coordinate 133,167 downwards.
ATACCGGGCACCTTCCAGCCGCTCGCCAACCCCAGCAACGATTGGCTGATCGATCGCCGGGCGCAAAGGGAGAAGCGGTCGTTCAGCGGCGTGCAGGGGTTCTCGATCCAGGACTCCTCGCTCCAGGAGAGCATGGGCCCCCTGCAAGATTACGCGCGCGAGCATCTGGTGGCGACCGATACGCCGATCGCGGTGACGCGACACGCGCTCTACCAGGCGGCGATGAACCTGCAAGCGGGCGTCGAGCCGCCGGCGCTCTCGGCCGCGACGCAGCGCGTGCGGGCGGCGAGCGTGATACTCGACCGCTCGGTCAAGGCCGAGGACTGGGCCAAGGAGGCGCTGATCGATAGCCTCGCGAGGCCGGTGTGGACGGTTTAAATGATTGCCGCTGCACGATACTGATCGATCCGAAGGGAGGCGTAAAATGGACAGCGCGGAGCAGGAAAGCGCGCGCGGGGCCGCAATGACGGTCGCAGTCGCGACCACGGGCGACATCCGCTACACCCCGGGCCGCCGCCCCGAGATTAAATATCGCGATCTCGGCGTCCAGGCCGCGTCGCATGGGCGCATGCGCGCAGAAGTGATGCATGTCGGACCGTCCGGCAGCCCGGCGAAGCCGACCGGTTGGCACTACCACGAGTGCGAAATCCAGTTTCTCTACATGCTCAAAGGCTGGGTCGATCTCGAATTCGGCGACCGCGGCGTCGTTCGCTTGAGCGCGGGCGATTCAATGATGATTCCGGGCGGCACGGTCCACCAGGAACTCCGCGCTTCCGAACCGATGGAGCTGCTCGAAGTATCCGTTCCTGCGCGGCTGGGGACGGTGAACTGCGAGCCCCCGGCTGACGCGAAGCGGACGTAAGGCCGCGCGTTATCCCCAGAGCTTCTTCGAGGCGATCGCGGCGCCCTCGGCGAGGCATTTGAGCTTAAACGAGTCCAAGCCGCCGCAACCTACTGGCCATGCTTTCCCGTCACGGGTAGCGCTAGCATGGCGGATTCGAGTTTGGATCAGGCTGCACAGGAGGATCCCCGGCGACGCAAAACGCCACCACAGGCAGAAACTGGACCACGTCGGCGACTATGAGGGCCCGTTGGCGTCATTGCGCTCAAACGACCACGGGTGGCTGTACTGGGCCATGATCGTTGCCCGCAAAGGGTTTCAGAGCGGTTGCGAGGAAACGGCGAAACGGGCCGACATAGCCTTAGTTCCGCCAATAACAGGCAGCGTTGAATGGCTCAGCGTTCTCACGGAAGAAGAGGTACTCGATCGGTTTACCGACGCCATCAAGATTTTCACCCTCGGTGATGCTTGGCGGCGCGATCGCAACTCCTACCGAAACGGAGACGTGTACAATTCGATCTATGTGGGGACTCGGGAGCCTTCCGGCCTCCCGGGCGCCACACGTATCCGACAAGGTGACGGGCTGGAAAAACCAATGAAAGAATTTATCGAAGAGGCGCTCGCAAAGCCCGAAAACCGATTCCGCATTCCTCTGAGCCGGGACAGAACATACGTGCCTTTTTTTGCGCCTCCGAGCGTGCAGAGCAGCACAAAGGACGGGAAGCTGACATCGAGCGAAGTTGGGCCGACGATCATCGGGTCCTCCCGTGGGATGCGGTTTTTCCGCGTGCGCACCGAAACGGGACGAGAGCTTGTTGCGGACGGTCAGAGGGCCCTGTACACCGTGCCGCCGGGGCGTTCAGGCCGCCAGCTCGTTCGCATGGATAGCCTTCGAGTTGGCAAGCAAATCCTCTGTTCGAACGACGAGGGTATGCAAACGCGACTGGAGGCGGTCCGCCTCGTTGAGGAAATCAAGTGATCTCGCGATAGGGTGACGCGAGCCATCGGGTGCGTGACGTGCTGCGTCATTCACCCCACGGCCTGTGAGATCAAGGCAAGCGGCTGCTCTTGGCCGCTTAGCGCTATGTCGGAAAATCCCTTAGAGCGTCGCTAGTGGTCAAAATCTAACGCTTGGTACCCACAACCCGAGAAGCCACCCGCAGTTGCTGCTGGACCGGGTGTGGCGCGACAATCTGGATGAGGGAGCGCGGCAATCAAGATGAGGATTGGTGACCGCGACGAGGGGATCATGTTCGGTGTGATTGTCGCTGGCAAGAACTAAGTTTGAGGTTGATTGTCGCGGAGCGACGAGGCGCCGGTATCCTTGCTTGTCGCGTAATTTGGTGGTCGTCCTGCGCCCTTCTGTTTTCGTTCGAGTGCGGCGCGTCGCCGGTAGCTGTCGACGTTGATTTCGAAGATCGTGGCGTGATGGACGAGGCGGTCGACGGCGGCCAGTGTCATGGCGGGATCGGGGAAGACCTTGCCCCATTCGCCGAACGGCTGGTTGGCGGTGATGAGGGTAGAGCGGCGTTCGTAGCGGGCGCTGATGAGCTCGAACAGAACGGAGGTTTCAGCCTGATCCTTGCTGACATAGGCGAGGTCATCGAGGATCAGCAGATGGAAGCGGTCGAGCCGGTTGATGGCAGCCTCGAGCGCGAGTTCGCGGCGTGCGACCTGGAGCTTCTGGACCAGGTCGGAGGTACGGGCGAACAACACGCGCCGGCTATTTTCGACCAGTGCCAAGCCGATGGCGGAGGCGAGATGGGTTTTCCCGCCGCCCGGTCCACCGATGAGGAGCAGATTGGCGCCCTTGTCGATCCAGCTGTCGCCGGCACAGATTGCCATCACATGTGCCTTGGAGATCGTCGGCACCGCCCCGAAGTCGAAGCTGTCGAGGGTTTTCCCGGGCAGCAGCCGCGCTTCGAGGAGATGGCGCTCGACGCGGCGACGGTCGCGTTCGGCGATCTCATGTTCGGCGAGAGCGGCGAGGAAGCGGGCCGCGGGCCAGCCCTCCTTGTCCGCCCGCTCGGCACAGGCTGACCAGCCCTGCTTGATCGCGGGCAGCCGCAGCTCGTTGAGGATCAGGGTGAGCCTGGCGCTGTCGATGCTCTGGGTCATGCCGCTTCTCCCATGTCGCTGCCGAGGAGGGCCTCGTAGGAGATCAGCGGGGTGAGATGGACGATAACGTCGGGCAGTGCCGCGGGATCGGGGGCGAAGCGTTCGCGTAACGCCATCATGTCGGGCAACCGGCCTGCGGCGAGGTCAGCGGCGAGAATGGTGGCGAGTTCGGCCTCGCATCCGCGCTCATGGGCGAGTGCCAGGAGATTGACCATCAGCCGGCAGGCTGGCTTCTCGGGGATCCTGTCGAGCAGCCGGTCAAATGTCTGCCTATAGACCTCGCGAGGGAAGAGCTGGTCGCGGTAGACGAGGTTGAGTAGCGCCATGGGTTTGCGCCGCAGGGCGTGGATCACATGGCGATAATCGACGACATGACCGTGCCTGCCTTTGGCATCAGCACGCCCGCGCGTCAGTGTCATGAGCGGGGTGCCCCCAACGAACAGATCGAGGCGGTCATCGTAAAGCCGGACCCGCAGCCGGTGCCCGATGAGCCGCGATGGCACCGTGTAGAACACTTTCCTCAGCGTGAAGCCGCCCGAAGAGGTGACGCTGACAAGCGTCTCCTCATGATCACAGGTACGCCGCCCGGGCAGCCGTTGCAGGGCCGGCCGCTCGGCCTCGATCCGTTTGGCCTGCCGAGCGTTCTTGTGGCTCACGATCTCGTCGATGAAGCGGCGATAGGTGGCGAGATCGTCGAAGTCGTTCACGCCGCGCATCAGCAGCGCGTCCTTGACCGCTTTCTTGAGATGGCCGTGCGGGCCTTCGATCGAGCCGTTCTCATGAGCGACACCGCGATTGTTGCGGGTCGGCTCCATCCCGTAATGGGCGCACAGCGCATCGTAGCGCCGGGTCAGATCCTCGCGCGCATCCTTGGTAAGGTTGCGGAACGCGGCCGAGAGGCTGTCGCTGCGATGCTCGAGCGGCGAACCGCCGAGTGCCCACAGCGCGTTCTGCAGCCCCTCGGCGAGCGCCACATAGCTTTCGCCGCCGAGGATCACATGGGCATGCTCGAAGCCCGAGTAGGCGAGCCGAAAGTGATAGAGCCGGTGATCGAGCCGCTCGCCGACGATGGTGACGCCCAGGTCGGCCATGTCGGTAAAATCCGACAGCCCCATCCGGCCGGGCTCATGGACTTGGCGGAAGATCACCTCCTGTTCCGCGCCATGCAACGACCGCCATGAGCGGATGCGGCGCTCCAAGGTCCGTCGGACGCCCGCAGATAGATCAGGATGGCGCCGCTGCATCTCCTCGAAGATTGCGACCGCACGAAGCCCGGGCGCCGCCTTCAGCATCGGCACGACCTCGGTATCGAAGAACTCGGCGAGGGGATCCGGGCGGCGGCGGTCCCGCACCTTCTCCTTGTGGGACGGAAGCCTGCGATCCTGCTCAAAGCGATAACCGGTGGCCGTGCTGATCGATGCTTTCGCCGCCGCCACCGGCGGCGCGTCTGTCTGTCGGTACTTCATGTAGAGCCTCATCTGCTGATCGGTGACATGGCGGCCGGGCAATGGGCGGATCCCTTCGATGAGAAAATCCATCCACATACCCGGTCGGTCGCGATCACCAGACGATCCGGTCCCCCTAACAGGACTTCAGACCGACTTTTCCGAGGCTTGCGCCTCCGGTCGGGCTCCGCCCTCCCTTCAGCACAAGCCTCGGAAAACTCTCTCATCCTGATTGTCGGGCGCTCTCACCTTGATTGTCGCGCGGCAGCGCTGGACCTGCCGGCGCCAGTTAAAGATCAAATTCGTGTTGATGTCGTGGCGCCGCGAAACGATCGAAGCCGATGAACCCGGCAGCTCGCACTCCCGAACGATGGCTAGTTTTTCCTCATCGCTCCACCGGCGCGGCGGGCTCCTGACCGGGCTCTGCCTGGGAGGCTCCTGTATTTTGGCGCGCTCTTCTATTTTCGTGCGTAGTCGTTCCGAACTCATAGTGTCCACTCTCCTTCGCGATGGACACTCCGCACCTTCCGTCCCGCAACCAGAGTGTCCATCCTGGCATAGAGTGGACACTCCCTATCTCTCCTTCGCGTGGCCACAGAGTGTCCATCCTGGCCCAGAGTGGACACTCTCACTCGCGCCCACATCCTCAGTCTGACCCCTCAAAACCCACTGCATAGGGCGGTTGTCACCGGACGCTTACGACGTTGCGGGGATTGATATAGAAGAGGCCGTCCTCAGAGCGGGGAGGTGGAAGAGGCCCAAGGCCAACAGGAGGGGCCAAGCCCCATGGGCTGCACCCGCAAGGGGTTCGCCTGCCGAACCCTGCCGAGCGGTTCGGGAAAATTGCACCCATCGTCCTATTCGGCTGGTGGCTGCTCCACATCCTTGTTCTTTTTTGGTCTAGGTTTTGGCTTGAGCACATTGATGGCCGTCGCATCAAGCGTGTTTTTGAGATGAATGGCGTAGTGCTTCTCGATCATCTCGACGCTGGTGCGGCAGTTCTTCGCGATCTGATAGATGTCGGCGCCTTCCATGAGGCGCATACAGATATAGGTGTGGCGCAGGCTATAGGCCGTGCGCGGCTTGCCGTCGCGGTCGAATTTGAGGCCCGTCCGTGACAGCAGGTTGTTGAACAGCTTGATATGGTTGCCGGGAAAGAGGTGGTCGGTTGGCTTCGGCCGCTCTTGCACGGGCGGCGGCGGAGGTTCGCCGCCCTGCTTGCGGCGGCGCTGCCCCTCGCGTCTTGATTCTCCTTTCACTGGCTTCGGCCGATTGAGAAGGCGGTCATAGACCCGGACTGCGCCGGGCATGCTCTTGCAATGGCCGACGCCACGCTTGCCGCGCACCTCGATCTCAAGGATTTTCCCTGTGGTTTCACCGTCATTGGTGATGTCCGCGATGGTCACATCGCGGAATTGGAGATTGAAGGCTTCGTCCGGGCGAAGACCGGTGTTCGCCATGAACAGCACGAAGTCGTAAACCTGCTCGGCGTTCCATTTGAAGTGGTCGTGGAAGGGCTGCTTTGCATAGGCCCGTGCCGCCTCGTAAAGCTGTTTGTATTCCTCGGGGCTGAACCAAGGGCGATGCACGATCTTGCCCTGCGATTTGTACGGCGGCGACAAATCCGGGAGGTATTCGAGCCAGCCATGACGAATGGCGGTCTTGAGCACCATGCGCAGGGTCACGATCTCATCGTGCAGGGTGCTGCGGGCTGGCGGTTTGGTCTTGGGCTTGTGCTTGCTCTTGGAGTCCGGATTGGGCTCGTTGTAGGAGGTCATCCGATGAACCCGGTATTCCTGCACTTTGCCGGGAGTGAGCTTGTGGATGGGGAGAGCGCCGAAGAAGGGGACGAGGTGGAGGCGCAAGCGAATGGCGTGGCTCTCGGTCCACTTTTCGCTGCGTTCGCCCTCCGTGATGACCCCGTATTCTTTCAGAAACTGGTCGGCGGCCTTTTTGAACGTCGGGCCGCCGGTCTCGAGGACGCCGGCGCGGTGCTTGGCTTGAAGGGTGAGAAACCAGTCTTCGGCGACCTTGCTCGCCTGCTCCAGGGATTCTCGCTTTGTGCTGTGCTGAAGCTGCCGTCCGCCGACGGAAGTCCTGGCCTGCCAGAACCGGCTATTGCCGCGCTGGTAAACCTGGAGCTTGCCACCCATCAGATCGATCGTCGGCATCGGACCTCCGAGCGCGATTCTGAGCAGGAAATACAGGCTTTTCGCGCTTATCGAACCTTAGACTATCAGGTTTCCGCGTGGCTGTCAAGTTACCCTAAAATTGCACTAGGGTATTTCCAAGCAAAAAGCCGTCAGCTTGGATGCTGACGGCTTTGATTTTATTGGAGAATTTGGTTGCGGGAGTAGGATTTGAACCTACGACCTTCAGGTTATGAGCCTGACGAGCTACCGGGCTGCTCCACCCCGCGGGTGGCTGTCGGGGAGTAGGAGGGGGTGAGTTGGGGTATCGAGGCTTGACTGGCCTGGCGGCGACCTACTCTCCCACGTCTTAGGACGCAGTACCATTGGCGCTGAGGGCTTTCACGGCCGAGTTCGGGATGGGATCGGGTGCAGGTCCCTCGCCATGACCACCAGGCCAGTCAAGCCTCGTCGGGGTTTGATCGGTTGGGTTGAGGCTTCCGATGAGAGCGTCTTCGCGGCGCTTGTCGCTGCAAGCGGGCGGGAATTGGATCAAGCCGATCGAGCGATTAGTACCGGTTAGCTTCGTGCGTTACCGCACTTCCACCCCCGGCCTATCGACGTGGTGGTCTTCCACGGCTCTTAGGCGAGACCTGGTTTTGAGGGGGGCTTCCCGCTTAGATGCTTTCAGCGGTTATCCCGTCCGCACTTAGCTACCCGGCGATGCGGCTGGCGCCACAACCGGTACACCAGAGGTGCGTCCATCCCGGTCCTCTCGTACTAGGGACAGGTCCTCTCAAGTCTCGAACACCCACGGCAGATAGGGACCGAACTGTCTCACGACGTTCTGAACCCAGCTCACGTACCGCTTTAAATGGCGAACAGCCATACCCTTGGGACCTGCTCCAGCCCCAGGATGCGATGAGCCGACATCGAGGTGCCAAACCTCCCCGTCGATATGGACTCTTGGGGGAGATCAGCCTGTTATCCCCGGCGTACCTTTTATCCGTTGAGCGATGGCCCTCCACACACGGGACCACCGGATCACTATGGCCGACTTTCGTCTCTGCTCGAGCTGTCGCTCTCGCAGTCAGGCGGGCTTGTGCCATTGCACTCAGCAGCTGATTTCCGACCAGCCTGAGCCCACCATCGCGCGCCTCCGTTACTCTTTGGGAGGCGACCGCCCCAGTCAAACTACCCGCCATGCAGGGTCCCGCCCCCGGATCACGGGGGCCGGTTAGATGTCAGGAAGCGGAAGGGTGGTATTTCAAGGGTGGCTCCACACGAGCTGGCGCCCCTCCTTCCAAGCCTCCCACCTATCCTACACATCCCCTCCCTAACACCACTGCAAAGCTGTAGTAAAGGTGCACGGGGTCTTTCCGTCTAACCGCGGGTACTCCGCATCTTCACGGAGAATTCAATTTCGCTGAGCCGGTGTTGGAGACAGCGGGGAAGTCGTTACGCCATTCGTGCAGGTCGGAACTTACCCGACAAGGAATTTCGCTACCTTAGGACCGTTATAGTTACGGCCGCCGTTTACCGGGGCTTCGATTCAGGAGCGTGAACCCCTCCTCTTAACCTTCCGGCACCGGGCAGGCGTCAGACCCTATACGTCGTCTCTGCGACTTCGCAGAGCCCTGTGTTTTTGGTAAACAGTCGCCACCCCCTGGTCTGTGCCCCCCGCCATGGCTTGCGCCGCGACGGGGCCCCCTTCTCCCGAAGTTACGGGGGCAATTTGCCGAGTTCCTTCAACACCGTTCTCTCAAGCGCCTTGGTATGCTCTACCAGTCCACCTGTGTCGGTTTAGGGTACGGTCTTGGTGCCGGGGCTGTTTCCTGGAAGACCCAGCCCGCCCGCCCAATCCAATAAGGGCAAACGAGTTCCGGCCTTCGTCACCTCCGGCAGGCTGGGGAATATTAACCCCATTCCCATCGGCTACGGCTTTCGCCCTCGCCTTAGGGGCCCGGCTCACCCTGCGCGGATTAACCTTGCGCAGGAACCCTTGGACTTTCGGCGACAGAGTTTCTCACTCTGTTGATCGCTACTCATGTCAGCATTCTCGCTTCCGATACCTCCAGCACACCTCGCGGTGCACCTTCACCAGGCTACGGAACGCTCCGCTACCGCTGCATGCTCCCGCAAGGATGCAAGCCGCAGCTTCGGTGCGTGGCTTGAGCCCCGTTACATTTTCGGCGCAGGACGGCTTATCTAGACCAGTGAGCTATTACGCTTTCTTTAAAGGATGGCTGCTTCTAAGCCAACCTCCTGGTTGTCTTGGCCTTCCCACATCCTTTCCCACTTAGCCACGACTTCGGGACCTTAGCTGGCGGTCTGGGCTGTTTCCCTCTCGACCACGGACCTTAGCACCCATGGTCTGTCTGCCGACCTCCACTCGCGGGTATTCGGAGTTTGGTTAGGTTTGGTAAGGCTCGCGCCCCCCTAGCCCATCCAGTGCTCTACCCCCCGCGGTGAGCAATCGACGCTCTACCTCAATAGATTTCGCGGAGAACCAGCTATTTCCGAGTTTGATTGGCCTTTCACCCCTAACCACAGGTCATCCCCTACTTTTGCAACAGTAGTGGGTTCGGTCCTCCAGTGGGTGTTACCCCACCTTCAACCTGCCCATGGCTAGATCACCCGGTTTCGGGTCTAATCCCGGCAACTCATTCGCCCTCTTCAGACTCGCTTTCGCTGCGCCTACGCCTAGCGGCTTAAGCTTGCTGCCGAGACTAACTCGCTGACCCATTATACAAGAGGTACGCCGTCAGTCCGGAAGCAGCCCTCAACGGTCAGCGCACAGCAGATCGCGCTGAACATCTGACGGCTGAGAGCTACTTCCGAACCTCCGACTGCTTGTAGGCATCCGGTTTCAGGAACTGTTTCACTCCCCTCATCGGGGTGCTTTTCACCTTTCCCTCACGGTACTGGTGCACTATCGGTCACTGAGGAGTACTTAGGCTTGGAGGGTGGTCCCCCCATGTTCAGACAGGATTGCACGTGTCCCGCCCTACTCGAGGACCGCGCTCAGCGCTTACCCATACGGGGCTGTCACCCGCTCTGGCCCGCCTTTCCAGACGGTTCTGGTCGCCCGACGCACGGTCACTGGCCTGGTCCGCTTTCGCTCGCCACTACTCGCGGAGTCTCGGTTGATGTCCTTTCCTCCGGCTAATGAGATGTTTCAGTTCGCCGGGTTTGCCTCCCGAACCTATGTATTCAGTTCGGGATACCGCTTGCGCGGTGGGTTGCCCCATTCGGAGATCCAGGGATCAACGATCGCTCGCATCTCCCCCTGGCTTATCGCAGCGTGCCACGTCCTTCATCGCCTCTCAGTGCCAAGGCATCCACCAGATGCCCTTACCTTGACGCTTGATCGCAAAACCCGTCGCTTGCAGGGACAAGCCCCGCAAAGTCGACAAAGCCTCGCATGAAGACACTCTCTGGAAGCTTCCGGCCGCGAGCACGCGCCCACGGCTCAAAGCTTCCCAACTCACTCCCTCTTCACCCTGTCAAAGATCAACTGCCGGCAGCATGCCGGCAAATTCGGCCTTTCACCCGATCGTCGCAGCTCTGTCCAGCTCAGTGCCGGCCGCTTCTGGTGGAGGTGAACGGAATCGAACCGTCGACCTCCTGCTTGCAAAGCAGGCGCTCTCCCAACTGAGCTACACCCCCGCCCAACGCTCTCAGCCTGTCAGTCGGCGCTGGTGGGCCAGGGAGGATTTGAACCTCCGACCTCACGCTTATCAAGCGCGCGCTCTAACCAACTGAGCTACTAGCCCAGCAGCCGCAGAGCTGACGGCAGCAGCTGACGGCCGCACAGCTCGATAACGATCGGGGAAGGGATGCGCGGACGGCGGCGCGACGATACGGATCCGTCAGGATCGCGCTCGATGGACAGCCCGGAGAGCCGATGCCGGACGGCCGAAACCGGACCGGTCCGAGGTCTGCCTCCAAGCATCCAGAAAGGAGGTGATCCAGCCGCAGGTTCCCCTACGGCTACCTTGTTACGACTTCACCCCAGTCGCTGACCTTACCGTGGTCGGCTGCCTCCTTGCGGTTGGCGCGCCGCCTTCGGGTAAAGCCAACTCCCATGGTGTGACGGGCGGTGTGTACAAGGCCCGGGAACGTATTCACCGC
>CAWHUT010000001.1:0-120000 GCA_963832575.1 uncultured Alphaproteobacteria bacterium | reverse complement strand
CGCGGCCGTGGCGCAGGCGGTGGCGGCCTTCGGCGGGCTCGACGTGCTCGTCAACAACGCGGCCGTTCGCAAGGTTGCGTCCGTCGCAACCTCGGATCTCGCCGACTGGCAGGCGGTGATCGCGGTCAATCTCCTGGGCGCGGTGAACTTCTGCAAGGCGGCGGCGCCGGCGCTGCGCGCCAGCGGCAAGGCCAGCGTGGTGAACGTGTCCTCGGTCTATGGCGTGATGGGGCGCAAGGACTGGGGCATTTACGATGCGACGAAGGCGGCGCTGCTGGCGCTCACCCGGACCTTTGCCTGCGAAGAGGCGGCGCACGGCGTCCGCGTCAACACGGTGTGCGCCGGCGGCACGCTCACGCCCTTCAACATCGGGCGCCTCAGCGCCGCCGGCAAGACCGAGGCCGACCTGCGCCGCGAGGGACGGACCGAGAACCTGCTGCGGCGCTGGGGCGAGCCGGACGAGATGGCTTATCCGATCCTGTGGCTTGCCTCCGACGAGGCATCCTTCATCACCGGCGCGACCCTCATGGTCGACGGCGGCTGTTCGGTCCTCTGAAGCCCGATGCCGTTCGCACCCGTCGTCATCGTCGGTGGTGGGCCCGTGGGCATGATGCTCGCCATGAATCTCGCGGCGCTCGATGTGCCGTCGCTGGTGGTGAACATCGAGCCGGGCTCGCGCTGGCACCCCAAGGGCAGCACCCAGAACGCGCGCACGATGGAGCATTACCGCAGGCTCGGCATCGCGCGAGGGTTGCGCACGCTCGGCCTGCCGCCCGATCACCCCACCGATGTCGCGTACTTCACCACGCTCGACGGCTGGGAGCTGGCGCGGCTCGCCATGCCCTCCGAGGCCGCGAAGATGCGCCAGGTCGCCGCCGCCGGGCCGACCGACCAGGTTCCCGAACCGCTCCTGCGCTGCAACCAGATGTATGCCGAGGCCTATCTCTTCCGCCACGTCCAGACGCAGCGCGGCATCGGCTTGCGCTATGGCTGGCGCTGCGAGGGCTTCCGCGACCGCGGCGATGGGATCGAGGTCGAGATCGAGGAGGTGGGCTCCGGCCGGCGCGAAACGTGGTCCTGCGCCTATATCGTCGGCTGCGACGGCGGGCAGAGCGTCATCCGCCGGCAGCTTGGCATTGCCTATGTCGGCGAACGTCCGCGCGAGCAAACCTACGGCAGCGGTCCCACCGTCTCGACGCATCTGCGTGCGCCGGCGCTCTACCGCGGCCTCGTCCGCGGCCTGTGCTGGCAATACTGGGTGGTCAATCCGACCGTGCGCAGCAACCTCGTCACGCTCGACGGTGCCGGTGAATTCCTGTTCAACACCCGACTCAGGAATGCCGCCGACACGCCCGACCGCGCCACCATCGCCCGGCAGTTCCAGGCCAGCGTCGGCGCCGAAATCGAAGTCGAATTCCTCGCGCACTGGCCGTGGACGGCGGGGCAGGCGCTCGTCGCCGAGCGTTTCGGCGCAGGTCGGGTGCTCCTGGCCGGCGATGCGGTGCATCTCTTCACGCCGACCGGCGGCTTCGGCATGAACACCGGGATCGACGATGCCGCCAACCTCGGCTGGAAGCTCGCCGCCGTGGTGCAGGGCTGGGGCGGACCGTCGCTCCTGGCGAGCTACGAGATCGAGCGCCGGCCGATCGCCCAGCGCAACACCGCTGCGGCGAAACAATTCTCGCGCAATGTCGGCGACGTGCCGATGGCGGCGGAGATGGTCGCGGAGTCGCCCGAAGGCGCGGCCGCACGCGCAAAGGCCGGCGCGTTTCTCGCCACCTTCGGCGAGGAGTTCGGCTCCTTGGGCGTGCAGCTTGGCGCGCGCTATGACGGCTCGCCCATCATCGTCTCGGACGGGACCGCGCCGCCGCCCGACGATCCCACCCATTACCACCCCAGCGCCTGTCCCGGCGGGCGCGCGCCGCATCTTTTCCTCGCCGATCGCAGCTCGCTCTTCGACCATTTCGGCCGCGGCTTCACGCTGCTGCGCCTCAACCCCGATGCGGAGACCCGCCCGCTCGAGGACGCGGCCCGCGCGCGGGGAATTCCGCTGGCCATCTTCGCCGTGGACCGGCGCGAGGGCAGGGAGCTCTACGAAGGCAATCTCGCCCTCATCCGCCCCGACCAGCATGTCGCATGGCGCGGCAACCGGCTGCCGCCCGATTGCGACGCGCTCCTGGCGCGCGCAACGGGGTGGTGATAGCGCCGGCCGCGGCCGGCTCAGAGATACCCCGTGCCCTTTTCCGCGGCGAAGCGCTGCGGACTGCCTTCCCAGATGATGTGGGCGTGCTCCAGCACGTAGACGCGGTCGGCGTGGGGGAGCGCGAAGGTCACATTCTGCTCGCCCAGGAGCAGCGTGATCGGCGTCGTCTGGCGCAGCCGCTCCAGGGCCTTGGAAAGCTGCTCCAGGATCACTGGCGCCAGGCCCAGGGTGGGCTCGTCGAGGATGAGCAGCTTTGGCTGCATCATCAGCGCGCGGGCAATCGCCAGCATCTGCTGCTCGCCGCCCGAGAGGGTGCGCGCCACCTGGCGCTGACGTTCCCTAAGGATGGGAAAGAGATCGAACAACCCGTCGAGCTGGCGCGCGTGGACGGCCGTGGGCAGGCGCTGCCCGCCGAGATCGAGGTTCTCGCGCACGGTCATGTCGGCGAAAAGCTCGCGGGTTTCCGGGCAATGCACGACGCCGCCGCGCGCGACGGCGCCCGCGGTCATGCCGCGCAGCGATGACCCCGCGAAGCGGATCTCGCCGCCATAGGGCACGAGGGCGGAAATGGCGTTGAAAAGCGTCGTCTTGCCGGCGCCGTTCAATCCGACGATCGACACGAACTCGCCTTCGCGGACGTGGATGCTGACCTTTTCCAGCGCCTGGGCCTTGCCGTAGAAGACGCTGACATCGGCGACCTCGAGCAGCTTGGGCTTGTCGCTGATCGCGACGTTGCGCTCGGACGCCTCGATCTTGCCGCCGAGATAGACGCGCCGCACGGTCTCGTCGCGCATCACCTCCTCGGCGGTGCCCTCGGCGACATATTCGCCGAGATACATGGCGAGCACGCGGTCGACCAATGCTGCGACGCTTTTCACGTTGTGGTCGACCAGGAGCACCGCGCGGCCCTCGGCGCGGAAGCCGCGGATGAGCTCGGAGAAAGTCTCGATCTCGCCGGTGGTGAGGCCGGCGAAGGGCTCGTCGATCAGCACCACCTTGGGATCGCGCGCGATCGCCTTGGCCATCTCCATCCGGCGCAGATCGGCAAACGGCAAGGTCGAGGGGTGCCGGTGCATCACCGCGCCCAGGCCGACGCGCTCGGCGATGGCGCGGGCGCGCGGCTCGACCTCGGGCGCGGCAGCGAGCCGCAGCAGGCTGTCGGGCAACAGCGCGAGCTTGATGTTCTCGAGCACGGTCTGGCGATGCAGCGGGCGCGAGTGCTGGAACACGATACCCACGCCGGCGCGCGCGATGCGGTGGGGCGGCCAATCGACGATGTCGACGCCGTCGAGCCGGACCGAGCCGGCATTGGCGCGGTTGATGCCCATGATCGCCCGGATCACGGTGGACTTGCCCGAACCATTGGGGCCGATGAGGCCGAGGATCTCGCCGCCGTTGATGGCAAAGCCGAGATTCTTCACTGCCACCAGGCCGCCGAAGCGCTTGGTGAGGCCCTCGACCGCGAGCCTGGGGGCGCCGTCGCTCATTCGCGCTCTCCGGCACGCAGCAGATGGCCCAGCAATCCGTCGGGGAAGAACAGGATCACGGCGAGCGCGATCGCCGCCACGACAAAGGTATTGAGCTGCCCCAGGGGGCGCAGGATTTCGGTGGCGACGATGAGGAAGATCGCGCCCAGCACCGCGCCCAGAATGGTGCGGCGGCCGCCCAGCACGGCGGCGATGATGACCTGCACGCCGATCGAGATGTCGATCACCGTATCGACCGAGGTGGCGCCGAGATAGAAGATCAGCATCGCGCCGGCAATGCCCGAAAAGAAGGCACTGACGCAGAACGCCGCCAGCTTGTGCTTGGTGACGTTGAAACCAAGCGCCTGGGCTTCGGTGGCGTCCTGGCCGCTCGCCTGCAGGATGAGGCCGATGGCCGAGCGCGACAGGCCGAAGAGAAGGATCGCGCACACGATGAGGAAAGTCAGCGCGTACCAGTAATTGACGGCGGCATCGATCGACAGCACATCGGAGACGGTCATGCCGATCTCGCCGCCGGTGAAATGCGCGAAGATGACGATGAGATTCTGCAGCAGCAGGACCGCCACCAGGGTCACCAGCCCGAAATAGGGCCCGCGCAGCCGCAGCGCCGGCAGCGCCAGAAGGAGGCCGCCGGCCACCGCGACGATGGCCCCGGCCAGGACGCAGAGCGGGATCGACGACACCCCGGCATCGTCGAGGATGGCGGCGGTATAGGCGCCGAGGCCGATCAGGAAGGTGGGACCGAAATTGACCTCGCCGGCAAAGCCGAACAGCAGGTCCCACGACATCGCGAAGACGCCGAAATAATAGGCCGCCGTCAAGACGCCCATGACATAGGCCGAAATCCAGATCGGCAGCACCGCCGCCACCGCGACGATGACGAGCGCCGCCCACAGCAGGCGCGCGCGCAAAAGGCGGGCGACCCCGTCCATCACCGCCGCCCCAACAGCCCCTGCGGCCGGATGTAGATCACCAGGACCAGCAGGATGAGCGAGGGGATCGGGCGCAGCGTCGGCGCCAGGAGATAGGCCGTCATCGTCTCGAGATAGCCGACGATGTAGGCGGCAACGAGCGAGCCCGAAACGCTGCCGAGGCCGCCGAGCACGACGATCGAGAAGGCGCTGGCGGTGAGCTGGCCGGCATTGGCGGAGCTCACGCCGAGAAAAGAGGCGAGCAGCACACCGGCGACGCCCGCGAGAACGCCGTAGATGCTCCAGACGAAGAGATAGATGCGCGACAGCTCGAAGCCCAGGAGCGACAGTCCGCGCGGATTCATCGAGGCGGCCAGGAGCGTCTTGCCGGCACGGGTCCGGTTGACCAGGAGCCACAAGAGGCCAATGACGAACCAGCACAGCCCCGCGATCATGATCTCGTTGATCGGCGTGCGGACGCCCAACGGCGTCATCACCCCGGCGATCAGCGGCCGCATTGTCACCGGATTGTCGGTGAAGAGATACGCCAGGCCTTCCTGAATCATGATGCCCCACAGCAGGGTCCCGGTGAGAACGAAGATCTCCTTCTCCCCCTGTGGGATGGCGCGTGAGCGCTGGATCGGGCGCACGACGATCAGATAGGTGGCATAGGCCGCAATCAACCCGCCGCCGATGCCGGCGAGCGTCCCGAGATAGGTGCCAAAGCCGAGTTGTCCGGCCGCGAGCCAGCCGACCAGCGCCGCCACCACCATGATGCCGCCATGCGCCAGGTTGAGAACGCCGGAGACGCCGAAGATGAGGGTGAAGCCGACCGCCGCCAAGGCATAAAGGGAGCTGATCGCAAAACCGTCGATCAGGATTTGAAGCCCGAGCATCCCCCCTCCCTGCGCCGGTCGTACGCTTGATCCGCCCGCAAGTTTCGGGCCGCGGTTCGAGAGGCTAACCCCTCGAACCGCGAACCGTTACTTGCCGCTCCGGTTATTTCGCGGAGGCTTGCTGCGGCAGCTTGATGAATTTCGGGAACATGATCTTGGTATTGGCCTTGTCGGTCGGCCAGATCGCTTTCTGCTGGCCGTTCTGCCACTGGATGAAGATGCCGGTGACCAGGCCGGGGCCGTATTCGATCGCATGCGTGTACTGACTGTCGCGGCCGTAGAATTTGATCCGGCCGATCGTGCCGACGTAATCGGTCTTCTCCATCGCGGCGACGATCTTGTCGGGATCGGTCGAGCCGCCGGCCCGCTTGATCGCATCGGCGAAGATGTGAATCTCGTCATAGCTTGAGTAGCCGTCATAGGCCGGCGAATCGCCGAAGCGCTTGGTATAGGCATCGATGAACGGGATGGTCTTGGGCGTGATCGCCACTCCCGGCGCACCGGCCGTCGCGGTGATCACCCCCTCGGTGGCGCCGTTGGTATCCTTCCAGAAGCTACTCGTCGTCGCCTGCGAGCTCTGCCCCACCATCGGAATCGGCACTTGCTGGTCGTGCCATTGCACCGTCGGCTGCACGCCGACATGGCTGATGCCGGTGGTGATGAAGTCCGGGTGCTTGGCCTCGATCTGGTTGAAGATCGGGGTGAAATCGGTGGTGTCCGGATTGAAGCGGATGTGATCGAGCACCGTGACCCCGGCCTTGGGCATGCATTCGAGGAAGCGTGCATCGAGCGGCGTCGTCCAGGCCGCGTCCTCGCTCATGATGACCGTCGACTTCATGTGGTACTGCTTGACCAGGACGTCGTTCGAGAAATCGCAGATCGACTGTGCGATGAACGCCGAAGTCAGCCAGCCGTGGAAGGTGTATTTGTTGTGCGCGTAGTCATCGTGAACGTGTTTGGAAATGTCGGTGCTGGCGGAGCCGGGGGTGATCCACGGCACATGCAGCCGCGCCGCCCATGGCTCGATCGCCAGCGCCACCTCGCTGATATAGCTGGCGACCACCGCCACCACCTTGTCCTGGTTGACCGCACGCTGGAAGGCGCGCACGGCGTCGGCGGCTGAAGAGTGGTCGTCATAGGTGATCACTTGGATCTTGCGGCCGTCAACGCCGCCGGCGGCATTGATTTCGTCGGCGGCCATCTCGGCGGCCTTGGTGATCGAGGCGCCGGCGACCGAGGATTCCTCGCCGATGACGCCGATCTTGATCGCCCCCTGCGCCTGTTGCGCCTGCGCCGGGCCGAGAAGGCCGAAGCCAAGCACTGCCGCCGCGGCTCCCGCAAGGGCGAGCCGCGCGCGCGGCAAGTGTCGATCCATATTTGGGCCTGTCATACGCTTCCTCCTTGCTTTTCGGTCATAGCTCGTCGCGGCTCGCCGCGCCCGGCGACGGCCGTTGCCGCCATTGTGCGCAATCCCGTGCCCAACAGCCAGCACAAATCGGCGGCGCGCGCCGGGCGGTTGCGCCGGCCTTCGCCAGCGATATACTCGAATGGTTCGAAGATTGCCGGCCTTGCGGTGATCTCCTTCGGCCGGGGGCTCGGACGATGACTCCCTTTGAACTTGCCGAGCCGCGTACGCTCGGCGACGCCATCGTATTGCTCGACGACGACGATCCCGCCATCCGCCCCATCGCCGGCGGAACCGCCTTGATGCTGATGATGAAGGCCGGGCTGTTTCGGCCGATCCGGCTCGTCAGCCTGCGCCGGATCGAGCCGCGCTATGGCGAGATCGCCGTTCAGCCCGACGGCACGCTCCGCATCGGCGCGATGGCCGCGCTCGCTACGCTCGAGCAGTCGCCGGCATTGCGCCATCACGCGCCGGTGGTCGTGCGCACGCTGCGCGATGTCGCCAATGCGCGCGTGCGCAACGTCGCGACCGTCGGCGGCAATCTCGCCCACGCCGATCCGCATCTCGATCTGCCCCCGCTGTGGATCGTGCTGGGGACGCGCGTCGTCATCGCCGGCCCGCGCGGCGAGCGCACCGTCCCGGTCGAGGACCTCTTCGCCGGCTACTACGAGACCACCCTGCGCCAGGGCGAGGTAATCGTGAAGCTTGGCGTGCCGCCCCAGGCGGGACGGCGCGCGGCCTATGTCAAATTCACCGCGCGCGCCGCGCACGACTGGCCGACCATCGGCCTTGCGGCCTCGTTTGCGACCGAGGGTGACCGCATCAAGGCACCGCGCCTCGCCCTGGGCGCCGCCACGGTGAAGCCGGTGCGCCTCGCCTCGGCCGAAGCGGTCCTCGACGGCGCCCGCATCACCGACGCGCTGCTGATTCAGGCGGGCGAGGCGGCGGCGGCGGAGGCCGACATCGAGGGCGATGATCGCGGCTCGGCTTCCTACAAGAAGGAACTCGTCCGCATTCATGTCCCGCGTGCCGTCCGAGCGGCGATCGTGGCGGCCGCGTGATGGCCGACGAGCGCATGCACGCAGGCCAGGTCGGGCGCACGATCCCGCGCCTGGAAGCCCGCGCCAAGGTCACCGGTGAAGCCGAGTACGTCCACAACCTGCGCCTTCCCGGCATGCTCGTGGGCAAGATTTTTCGCAGCACCGTACCGCATGGCCGCATCAAGCGCATCGACGTGAGCGCCGCCGCCGCGCTCGACGGCGTCTTTCGCGTAGTGACGTGCGCGGACATCCGCACGGTCATCCCCGACCCTTATTATGGGCCGGCCTTTCACGACCAGCCGATCCTGGCCGATGGCAAAGTGCGCTTTGCCGGCGAGCCGGTAGCGGTGGTGCTGGCCGAGGACCGCCACATCGCGGAAGAAGCGGCGGGGCTGATCGTCGCCGAATACGAGGAGCTGCCGGCGGTCTATGACGAGGTCGAGGCGCAGACCTCGCCGGCGATCGTGCATGACGTGCTGAAGCCCGCCGCGACCTTCCCCGATCTCAAGCACCTGGAAGGGCGCAGCAACACCAATGTCGCGCTCGACTACCGGCTGCGGCACGGCGATGTCGACGCGGCCTTCGCCGCCGCCGACCACGTCTTCGAGCACACCTTCCACACCCAGCAGGTGATGCACACGCCGCTCGAGCCCTTCGTCTCGGTGGCGGTCCCCGGCGACGGCAGGATCACCATCCATACCGCCTCGCAGAACCCGTCCTTCGTGCGGATCGAGATCGCGCGCCTCCTGGGCTGGCCCGAGAACCGCGTGCGCATCAAGGTGCCCTATGTCGGCGGCGGCTTCGGCGGCAAGCTCTACATCAAGCTCGAGGCGCTGGTGACCGCGCTGGCGCTGCTGGCGCGCCGGCCGGTGAAGGTCGCGCTCACCATGGAAGAACAGTTCTTCATGGTAACGCGCCATCCCTGCACCTTCCGCATCAAGAGCGCCGTCACCACGGACGGGCGCATCATGGCGCGGCGTTGCGAGATGTGGTGGAACGGCGGCGCCTATGCCGATATCGGCCCGCGGGTGACGCAGAAGGCGGGCTTCACCGCGGCCGGTCCCTACGACATCGACAACGTCTCGATCGATTCACTGGCGCTCTACACCAACCGGCCGCCGGCTGGCGCGCTGCGGGGCTTCGGCGCGCCGCAGACATGCTGGGCCTATGAGTGCCATACCGATGCCATCGCACACGCCTTGGGGCTCGATGCCTTCGCGTTTCGCCGCAAGAACCTCCTGCGCAACGGCCGCCCCCAGGCGACCGGCACCATCGTGCGCGATGCCGCGCTGGAGCCGGTGCTCGACCGCCTGGCCGAGCGCATGCACTGGAACGCGCCGTTCGACCGCGGCAACGACCGGTTGAAGCGCGGGCGCGGCATCGCCATCGGCTTCAAGGGCATCACCGCGCCGACCACGTCGGTGGCGATCGTCAATCTCTATGGCGACGGCAGTTGCGGGCTCTATATCGGCACCGTCGACATGGGCCAGGGCTCCGATACCTGCATGGCCCAGATCGCCGGCGAGGTGCTGAACATCGACGCCGAATCCGTCACCGTGGTCCATCCCGATACCGATGTTACGCCCTACGACATGGGGACGCTCGGCTCGCGCTCGACCTTCCACATGGGCAACGCCGTGCGGCTGGCCGCCGAGGATGCCAAGCTGAAAGTCGCGGCGCTGGCCGCCGAGCTCGGGCTGCCGCCGGGAAGCAATCTCCCGCTCGCCGAGCTGTTCCAGCGCAAATACGGCATGCAGGCCGGCAACATCGTCGGCATTGGCAGCTTCATGCCGGACTATGCCAAGCCCGACCGCGACACCGGGCACTCGTCCCAGGTGACGCCGTTCTGGGGCGTCGCCGGCTCGGGCGCGGAAGTCGAGGTCGATACCGAGACGGGACGGTTCCGCGTGACGCGGCTCGTCAACATCGCCGACGTCGGGCGGCCGATCAATCCGCGCCTCGTTCAGGTCCAGCTCTCGGGCGCGGCGATCATGCAGTTCGGCTTCACCGTGTCGGAGAACATGGTGTTCCGCGACGGGCAGCTCACCAACGGCTCGCTCGCCGACTACAAGATCCCCGGTCTCCTCGACCTGCCGCGCGACTTCGTCAACGAGACGGTCGAGGCGCACCAGCACGACGGCCCCTTCGGCGCCAAGGGCGCGGGCGAGAACACCACGCTGACGGTCTCGCCGGCGATCGGCAATGCCATCGCGGACGCGGTCGGCGTGCGGCTCATGGCGTTGCCGCTGACCTCGGAATCGGTCTTCCGTGCGATCCGCGCGGCCGCGGGCCGGCCGCTGCCGGAGGAATGAGATGAGCGCCGCGCCGCGCCGCATCCGCTTCACCCTCAACGGCGCAGCCGCCAGCGCCGAGGTGGCGCCGCATCACAGTCTCGTCGAGATGCTGCAGCAGCAGTTCAGCCTGTTTGGCGCGCGCGAGAGCTGCGCCCAGGGCCTGTGCGGGTGCTGCACCGTGATCGTCGACGCCAAGGCGGTCTCGGCCTGCCTCTACCTTGCGACCTTCGCCGACGGCGCCGTGGTGGAAACGGTGGAAGGGCTCGGCTCGGCCGAGTGTCTCGACCCGGTGCAGGAGGCCTTCATCGAGGCCGGCGCCTTTCAATGTGGCTTCTGCACGCCCGGTTTCGTGCTCATGGCCAAGCAGCTCCTCGAGCGCAATCCCGATCCCGCCGACGAGGAGATCAGGCATTATCTGTCGGGCAATCTCTGCCGCTGTTCCGCCTATCCCGAGATCATCGCGGCGGTGAAGCTCGCCGCGCGGCGACGGCAGGCCGGCTGACGCGCACGCTGGAGATCGACGCATGGCCAACAAGGACCTCAGGAACTGGCTCGACGGCGTTGCCGCGATCGGCGAGCTGCAGCAGGTGACGGGCGCGGAGCCCAAGGAGGAGATCGGCGGCATCGTCGATCTCTTCCAGCGCAAGATGGGCAACCCGGCGGTCCTCTTCGACGAAGTGCCGGGATACCCCAAGGGCTTCCGCGTGCTCGCCAACATCCTGACATCGGTGCCGCGCATCAATGTCGCGTTGGGCCTCAAGCCCGACGCCTCCGAGATGGACCTCATCGGCTGGTGGCGCGACTACATGCGCCAGGCGCCGGCGTTCAAGCCGGTCATGGTCAATGGCGGGCCGCTCCTGGAGAATGTGAGCGCCGGCGCCGCGGTCGATATCACGCGCATCCCGACGCCGGTCTGGCACGAGCACGACGGCGGCCCTTATATCGGCACCGGCTGCATGGTGGTGATGAAGGACCCGGATTCCGGCTGGGTCAATTGCGGCACCTATCGCATACAGTCGCACGCACCGGCGGTCGCCTCGATCATGATGTCGCCGGGCAAGCACGGCCTCATCATCATGGAGAAATACCACGCCCGCGGCGCGCCCTGCCCGATCGCGGTGGTGGTCGGCATGCATCCGGCGCTGCTGATGATCGGCGGGCTCGAAATTCCCTATGGCAAGGACGAATACGACGCGGTCGGCGGCATTCTCGGCGAGCCGGTCGAGGTCATGACCATGCCGCGCACGGGATTGCCGGTGCCGGCCAATGCCGAGATCGCCTTCGAGGGCTTCATCCATCCCGGCGACACGGTGGAGGAAGGACCGCTCGGCGAATGGACCGGATATTATGCCGGCGGCAAGCGGCAGCAGCCCGCCATCCGCATCGAGACGATGATGCACCGCAACGACCCGGTGCTGCTCGGCGCCATTCCCGCGGTGCCACCCAACGATAATACGTTCTATCTCGGCACCTATCGCTGTGGCGCGGTGTGGAGTCAGCTCGAGGCCGCGGGCGTGCCGGGCGTCAAGGGCGTGTGGGCGCACGAGGCCGGCGGCAGCCGCATGTGGCTGACCGTGTCGATCCAGCAGCTCTATGGCGGCCACGCCAAACAGGCCGGCCTTATTGCCTCGCAATGCCATGCCGGCGCCTATACCAATCGCTGGGTCGTCGTCGTCGATGACGATATCGATCCGACCAACATCAACGACGTCATCTGGGCGATGTGCACGCGCTTCGATCCGCGCGAAGGCATGGAGACGCTGCGCGGCTGCTGGAGCTCGCATCTCGACCCGATGTGCTATGACGGCGACACCGACCGGCGCAATGCGCGCGTGGTCGTCGATGCGTGCCGGCCGTGGACGCGCCGCGACAGCTTTCCTATCATCGCGCGATCGAGCCGCGAGCTCGACGCGCGGATGCGGGCGAAATGGGCGCATATTCTGCCCAAGGGGACCTGATGGGCGTGCGAGAACCGGTATGAAATCGGGCGCGTTCGAGTATGTACGGCCCCGATCCCTGACCGAAGCGCTGGGAATTCTGGCCGAAGCGGATGGCGAGGCGCAGCTCATGGCGGGCGGGCAATCGCTCGTCGCCATGATGAATCTCCGCGTCGCCTCCCCGGCGCTCGTCATCGACATCGGTCGCCTCGGTGAGCTGCGCGAAGTGAGTGAGGACGCAGACTCGGTATCGCTCGGCGCCTGCGTCACGCACGCGGCGATCGAGGACGGGACGGTCCCTGATGCGTCGCGCGGCCTGATGGCAAAGGCGGCGTCTCTGCTGGCCTACCGCGCGATCCGCATCCGCGGCACCATCGGCGGCAGCCTCGCGCTCGCCGATCCCGCGGCGGAATGGCCGACCGTGCTGACCGCGCTGGGAGCTCAGGCGATCCTGCATTCGGGCAGCGGCCGGCGCACGGTGGCGGCCGGCGCCTTCGTCACCGGCATCTATCAGACCGGCATCGCGCCGGGCGAGATCATCGAAATCATCCGCATTCCCAAGCTGTCGCCGGCTTCGCGCTGGGGCTATGTCAAGTTCTGCCGCAAGACCGGGGAGTTCGCGAACGCGCTTGCGGCGGTGGTGCGCGATCCCGAGCGTTCCTACGCCTGCGCGGTGCTGGGCGCGGCCAACGGGGCGCCGATCGTGCTGGCGCGCACCTCAGCGCTCGTCGCCGCCGGCCGCACGGCGCCCGAGGAATTCGACCGCGCCATCGCCGACGATCTGGCGCAGGCAGGCGACCGCCACTTCGATGACTTCCAGCTCGAACTCTACGCGGTGGTCGCCGCGCGGGCCGTCGCGCAGGTGCTGGGATGAGGATAAAACTGCAACTCAACGGCAAGAGCGTCGCCGACGACGTGCCGCCGCGTCTGTCCTTGGCGGATTTTCTGCGCGAGCGGCGCGATCTCACCGGCACGCATCTGGGCTGCGAGCACGGGGTGTGCGGCGCCTGCACCGTCCTGGTCGATGGCGAGCTGGCGCGCGCGTGCCTGACGCTGACGGTGGCCTGCGACGAGCGCGAGGTCCGCACCATCGAGGGGCTGGAGAACGATCCCGTCATCGCCGTCCTGCGCGATGCCTTCCACGAGCATCACGGTCTGCAATGCGGCTATTGCACGCCGGCGATGCTGATCACCGCCCGCGATCTCCTGCTGCGTCATCGCGCCGGATCGGAGCGCGAGATCCGCGCCGGACTCGCCGGCAATATCTGCCGCTGTACCGGCTACACCAATATCGTGACCGCGATCGCCGCCGCCGCAAAGTCGCTCGCCGGCGCGGAGCCCGTGCCATGAGCGAGGTGCGAGCCAAGAGCCGGTTCGGCGTCGGCGTGTCGCTCCTGCGCAAGGAGGATGCGCGCCACCTGCACGGACGCGGCGAATTCGTCGGCGACGTGAAGCGGCCGGGGACGCAGGACGTGGCGTTCGTGCGCAGCCCCCATGCCCATGCCCGCATCCGCGGCATCACCGTGCCGCCCGAAGCCCAGGGCACCGTGTTCACGGCACGCGACCTGCCCGGCATGAAGGCGATGCGGGCGGTGCCGCAGGCCCAAGGCTTCAAGCCGTCGGAATATCCCCCGCTCGCCACCGACAAGGTCCGCTTCGTCGGCGAGATCATTGCCGCCTGCATCGCCCCCACCCGCGCCGTGGCCGAAGACATCGCCGCTGCCGTCGCTGTCGAGTACGACGTGCTGGCGCCGATCGTCGATGCGGCGGCGGCGGTGCACGGCTCGCCCAGCCTGCTGCACGAGCATTGGGGCGACAATCTCTACATCGAGCGCGTGATGAAGGGCGGCGACATCGACGCCGCCGCGCGCACGGCCGAAATCGTGGTGCGGCGCGACTATCGCATGAACCGCCAGGCCGGCGTGCCGCTCGAGGGCCGCGCGGTGATGGCCTGGCACGACCGGCGTTTGGACGAGCTCGTCGTCATGAGCTCGACCCAGGTGCCGCACACGTTGCGCCTCGGCCTGGCCGAGATGCTGGCCCTGCCCGAGCGGCGCATCCGCGTCATCGCGCCCGATGTCGGCGGCGGCTTCGGCATCAAGGCGCGCCTCTCGCCGGAGGAAGTGGTGATCGCGGCGCTTGGCCTCGCGCTCGATCATCCCGTGCGCTGGGTCGAGGATCGCAGCGAGCATCTGCTGACGGCGATCCACACCCGCGATCATCTCTATCGCATCACCGCCTATGCCGACCGCCAGGGCCGCGTGCTCGGCATCGATGCCGAGCTGGTCGTCGATGCCGGCGCCTATGCGCTGTGGCCGAACGGCCCGTTCCTGGAAACCGGCATGGCCGCGCGCAACCTGCCCGGTCCCTACGACATCCGGAGCTGGCGGGTGAAGACCTTCACCGTCGCCACCAACAAATCGCCGATCGGCCCCTATCGCGGTGTTGGCCGCCCCGGCGCGTGCTTTGCCATCGAGCGCACGATCGATGAAGTGGCGCGCGCGGCGGGGCGCGATCCGCTGGCGGTGCGCATCGAGAACATGGTCCGCCCGGAGCAGATGCCCTACACCACCGTCGCCGGCATGGTATTCGACAACGGCGATTACGGCCAGAGCGCCCGCGTCTGCGCCGACCTCATCGATGTCGCCGCGATCCGCGCGCGCCAAGCGCGGGGCGAGCCCGACGGCCGGCTCGTCGGCATCGGCTTTGCGGCTTACGCCGAGCAGACCGGCCATGGCTGCGGCGAATGGGTGCTGCGCGGCAGCCCGTTCATTCCGGGCTATGAGAGCTGCACCGCCCGCATGATGAGCGACGGGACGCTCGTCCTCATGGTGGGCATCCAGTCGCACGGCCAGGGGTTGGAAACGACGCTGGCCCAGGTCGCGCACGAGGTGCTGGGCGTCGATCCCGCGCGGATTTCGGTGCGCCACGGCGATACCGATATCTCGCCTTTCGGCATGGGCACGCTGGGATCGCGCAGCATGGTGATGGCGGGCGGCGCGGTGACGCGCGCGACCCGCCTGCTGCGCGAGAAGATCCTGACCATCGGCGCGCACCTCTTGCAATGCGACCGCACCAGCGTCGCCTGCGCCGGCGGCATGGTGACCGGCCCCGGCAGCAGCGTCAGCATCGACGAGATCGCGCGGATCGCGCATCTGCGCATGGAGGCGCTGCCGGAAGGCGTCGATCCGCTGCTCGATGTCACCGCGACCTACGAGCCGGAGCTCGATACCGGCGTCTTCTCCTATGCCACCCAGGCCGCCGTCGTGGCGGTCGATCCGAAGACCGGCCTTATCGAGGTCCTGGACTTTGCGGTGGTGGAAGATTGCGGCACGGTGGTCAATCCCATGATCGTCGACGGCCAGATCCGCGGCGGCGTGGTGCAGGGCATCGGCACCGCGCTCTATGAAGAGCTGATCTATGATGCCCAGGGCCAGCCCCAGGTCGCGACACTCGCCGATTATCTCCTGCCGGGTGCGGCCGAGATGCCGGCGATCAAGATCGCGCATCTGCACACGCCGACGCCCTTTACCGAATTCGGCGTGAAGGGGATGGGCGAGGGCGGCGCGATCGCGCCGGCGGCGGCGATCGGCAATGCCGTGCGTGACGCGCTGGCCGCGATCGGCGCCGAGGTGAACGAGACGCCGATGACGCCCCGGCGGGTGCGCGCGGCGATCCGCGGCGCCACGACTCTGCCGCAAGCAAAGTAACAGCTCAGGCGCGAGAAATCACCAAGAGGGGGACGACAATGAAGAAATATGGCGGGCGCGCGGGACGCGCGGTGGCGGCAATGGCGATGCTGGCGGCGCTCGGCGGCAGTGCGGCGGCGCAGACGGTCAAGATCGGCATCATCCTGACCTATTCCGGCCCCGACTCGCAGCCGAGCGGCGAGATCGACAAAGCGATCAAGCTCTACGTCAAGGAACACGAGAAGGACCTGCCGCCCAGCGTCAAGCTCGAGTTCATCCGGCGCGACGACCAGGGCAATAATCCCGAGGTCGCCAAGCGACTCGCCCAGGAGCTGATCACGCGCGATCACGTGCAGATTCTCACCGGCATCTTCTGGTCGCCCAATGCCTTCGCCATGGCGCAGGTCGGGACCGAGGCCAAGGTGCCGATGGTCATCATGAACGCGGCAACCTCCTCGATCACGCGCTCCTCACCCTATTTCGTGCGCTTCTCCTGGACGGAGTGGCAGAAGACCTATCCGCTCGGCACCTGGGCGTATCAGCACGGCGCGAGGACCGGATATATCGTCGTCACCGACTATGCGCCGGGCCACGATGCCGCGGCGTCCTTCAAGAAATCCTTCGAAGACGCCGGCGGCAAGATCGTCGGTTCCGTCGGCGTGCCGGTGGTCAATCCCGACGTAACGCCGTTCCTCCAGCGCGTCAAGGACACCGGCCCCGACGTCGTCTTCAACTTCAACCCCGGCGGCACCCAGGCGGTCGAGTTCATGAAATCGTGGAGCGCGGTCGGGCTCGCCGGATCGAAGGTGAAGCTTTACGCCACCGACGACCTCGTCACGGACGATGAATTGCCGAATATCGGCGACGTGGCGATCGGCATCATCTCCGACGGTCCTTATACGCTCACCAACAAGCGGCCGCAGAACGTGGCGTTCCTCGGCGCCTGGCACCGCACCTACGGCGCCGACGACGTCCCGATCTACGCTTCCGTCGCGGCGTGGGACGCCACCGGCGCGATCTTCAAGCTCATCAAGGAGACGCACGGCAAATTCACCGGCGACCAGGCGATGGCGTTCTTCTCGCATTACCAGGATCCCGACAGCCCCCGCGGCCCGATCGCGATCGATCCGGCGACGCGCGATATCGTCGAGAACATCTATATCCGCCAGACCGAAAAGGTGAACGGCAAACTTACGAATGTCGAGATCGCCACCATTCCCCAGGTAAAGGACGAGTGGAAGGAGCTCAACCCGCCGAAGGCCCAATAGGCGGCGGGACCAAGGCCCATCGGAGATCGGGCATCCGGACGTTGGCGGCGATCCGATCCGCTGGTAGCATCGCCCCGAAGGCCGGTGGGGCGAAAAGGGACAAAGGGCGATGCTGACGCGCGAGGAAAACGAGCTGCTGACGCGGGTCGGGCCGGGCACGCCGATGGGGTCGCTCCTTCGGCGCTACTGGATCCCTGCGCTGTTCGCGGACCAGGTGGCGGAGCCGGATGGCCCGCCCGTCCGGGTCAGACTGATGTGCGAAAACCTGGTCGCGTTCCGCGACAGCCGCGGACGGATCGGCCTCGTCGACGAGCGCTGCCCGCACCGCACCGCCTCGCTGTTCTTCGCCCGCAACGAGGAATGCGGCTTGCGCTGCGTCTATCACGGCTGGAAGTTCGACATCGACGGGAATTGCGTCGACATGCCAAGCGAGCCGGCATCCAGCACCTTCAAGGACAAAGTGCGCCTCAATGCCTATCCGTGCCTGGAGCGCGGCGGCGTGATCTGGGCCTATATGGGGCCGCGCGCGCAGCAGCCGGAATTTCCCAGCTTCGAGTGGACGCAGGTGCCCCCCGCCCACCGCTTCGTCACCCGCCATATTCAGGAATGCAACTGGCTGCAGGCGTTCGAGGGGGGCTTCGACACCAGCCACCTGAGCTTCCTCCATCGCGGCACCGTGCAGGGCGGCTCGATGCGGTTGCCTTCGCGCTACGAAGTCGTGCCGACCGATTTCGGCTTCGTTGCCGGGACCGGGCGCGAAGACGGCCCCGGCCGCATGAACTGGACCGCCAACGTGATGTTGATGCCGTTCCACAAGCTGATCGCGACTCAGCCCTTCGGCGCGCATGCCTGGGTTCCCGTGGACGATGAGAACACCATGAACTACAGCGTCGAATACTGGCCGCACCGGCCGCTCGAAGAAGACGAGATGGTAGAGTCCAAGAACTGGAACTACATCCATGCCGAGCCGATTGCCGGGACCGACCGCACCGTGCGCAACAAGGACAACAACTATCTGATCGACCGGGCGCTGCAGAGCAGCGGCACGTCTTATACGGGCATCGTCGGCCTGGCCATGCAGGATTGCGGCATTCAGGAGTTGATGGGGCCGATCGCCGAGCGGACGGTCGAACATCTGGGGGTCAGCGACACGATCGTGATCAAGCTGCGGCGATTCCTGCTCAGCACCCTGCGCGATGTCGCCGCGGGCGGCGAGCCGCCGGGTCTTGATCCCGCGAGTTACCGCGTGCGCTCGGCCCGCTTCACGGTACCGGACAGCGTGCGGCTCGAGGATGCGGTGGACGATCACGTCCGTGCCTCGGCCTTGGCGAAGTAGGAGGTAGCGCCCTTAAGTCACTTCACGCGCTGCACCGCCTCCTTGACCGGGCCGAAATCGCCGTATTCCTTCATGTCGAACTCGCTCTTGATAAAGCCGAGATCGACCTGGGCGTGGAGCGTGCGCTGCAGCGCCTGGATATCGGGGATCTCGTCGCGATTGCGATAGAAGTCGCGCTTGGTGAAGAGATAATCCTGCGTCGTCTCCGGCAGCTTGTTGAAGGCGGCGACGATCGCCACCGCCCGCGCGTGATTGGCAGGATCGAGATACCAGTGCACGGCGCGCACGTAATCCTCCAGGAGGTCCACGATGGCGGCGCGATGCGCGGCGATGAAATCCTTGCGCGCCACCCACAAGATCATGTCGATCGGCCCCACCGCAGTGTCGGTGGAAAAGAGCGTGCGCGCGCCCTTCTGCAACGCGGGATCGTCATAAAAGGGCTGCGTGATCATCACGAGGTCGGCCTTGCGGTCGAAGAGCAGCGGCTGCATGGTGGAGAACACCGCCTCGATCACGGTGTAGTCCTTCTTGAATTCGAGATGATGCGCCCTGAGCTCGGTCCTGATGATGAGATCGCCCGGACCGCCGATCGCATTGGTCGCGATCACCTTGCCCTTGAGATCCTCGACCGATTTGATCGGCGAGGAATTCGAGGGTCATGAACTGGCTGCTGAAGTTGCCCGCAACACCGTCCATGAATTCGTCGGTGATGAAGCGCAGGTCGCGAAGCCCGGCATTCTCGACGGCAAAAGCGAACACCGTGGAGGGCAGGAGCGCGATGTCGATCTCGGAGTTCGCCATCGCCATGAGCTGCAGCGTGGCAGCGCGAAAATGCTTGTCCTCGACGCTATAGGAGACGCCGTTGTGCTTGGCCACGCCCGGCGCGAGGAAAATCGGCATGAGCTCGGTCGGCGGCGGCGTGCCCCAGCCGATCCGCAGCGGCACCGGCTCCGCCGCGCGGCTGGCCGCGCTCAGCATGAGCACTGCGAGAAGGGCGGCGATCCCCGCCCCGCCGAACCGATGTGCAAACCGCATTGTTCCTCATCTTCCCTGGCGCTGGCGCGCGCTCCGTGAACGTAGCAAACAAGCCGGCGGTAAGGCGATCTCTAATGAAGAGATGACACCGGTCGCCGTCAGGGGGCATCATCGCCGCCATCCCGTCCGTGCTAAGTACCGGCGATCGCAAATCGTGCCTCGTGGATGCACACCCTCACCCTCCCGGCGTTTGCGCGCCGGGTCCTTCCCTCTCCCGCTCGGCGGGAGAGGGTGCCGAGCACAAGCGAGGCGGGTGAGGGCCAGCGTGCCGCGAAAGTGTGATGGGCGACCCGATATCGCCAAGGAGCGCCAGTGTGGCAACTGTATCCGATGAGTTACAGACGACGATCGCGACGGCACTTGCGGGCTACGAGCTGCTCAACGATCCGCTGCTCAACAAAGGCACCGCCTTCACCGACAGCGAGCGCGAGGAATTCGACCTGCACGGCCTGTTGCCGCCGCACGTCACCACCCTGGCGCTGCAGGCGAACCGGCGGCTCGCGGCGTTTCAGGCGACCCACGACGATCTCGACAAATACGTGTTCCTGCGCGGGCTCCAGGACACCAACGAGACGCTCTTCTATGCCCTGCTGACCGCCAATCTCGAGGCGATGATGCCTATCGTCTACACGCCGACGGTCGGGCTGGGGTGCCAGCGCTTCAGCCACATCTTCCGCAAGCCGCGCGGCCTGTTCCTGAGCATCCCGCACCAGCACCGTATCCGCCATATCCTGGCGCAGCCGCGCTTCGATCGGGTCGAGGCCATCGTGGTGAGCGACGGCGAGCGCATCCTCGGCCTCGGCGATCAGGGTGCGGGCGGCATGGGCATCCCGATCGGCAAGCTGTCGCTCTATACCGCCTGCGCCGGCCTTCACCCGGCGACGATGCTGCCGATTTTCCTCGATGTCGGCACCGACAATGCCGAGCGCCTGGCCGACCCCATTTATATCGGCTGGCGGCACGAGCGCGTGCGCGGCGCGGCCTACGACGATTTCATCGCGGCCTTCGTTGATGCCGTGCACGAACGCTGGCCGCATGTCCTGCTGCATTGGGAGGATTTCGCGCTCGGCAATGCCAACCGCCTGCTCGCGCGCTACCGCGACCGGCTCTGCACCTTCAACGACGACATCCAGGGCACCGCCGCCGTGGCGGTGGGCGCACTCCTGAGCGCCGTCAACGTGACCGGCATTCCCCTGGCTCAGCAGCGGATCGCCGTGTTCGGCGCGGGCTCGGCCGGCGCCGGCATCAGCGCGCTCCTGCTGCGCGCCATGGTCGCGGACGGATTGTCCGAGGCCGAGGCGCGCGGCCGCTTCTACCTCGTCGACCGCGATGGCCTGGTGGTGGAGGGGATGGCGAACCTGCAGCCGTTCCAGGCGCCCTTCGCCCAGAGCCGCGCGCGGCTTGACGGCTGGACGCTCGCCGCGCCCGATCGCATCGGGCTCGCCGATGTGGTCGCCAATGCGCGCCCCACGGTGCTCATCGGCACCTCCGGCCAGGCGGGCGCGTTCGGCGAGGATGTCATCCGCACGATGGCGCGGCAGGTGGCGCAGCCGGTGATCTTCCCGCTGTCCAATCCGACCGCGCGCAGCGAAGCGACGCCCGACTCCCTTCTGGCATGGACAGAAGGCCGCGCGGTGATCGGCACCGGCAGCCCGTTCCCGCCGGTGCAGCGCGACGGCAAGCCCTTCCGCGTCGATCAGAGCAACAATGCCTACATCTATCCGGGCGTCGGGCTCGGCGCGATCGCGGCACAGGCGCGCCATCTCTCCGACGGCATGTTCCTGGCGGCGGCGCGCGCGCTCGCCGAAACGTCGCCGGCTCGGCTTGACCGCCGCGCCAACCTGCTGCCGCCGCTCACCGAGATCAAGGCGATTTCCGTGCGCGTGGCGCGCGCCGTCGCGCTGCAGGCGCAACGCGACGGTCTCGCCGATGCGGCCCCGGAGTTGACGCTCGACGCCGCGATCCGGGCCAAGATGTGGGAGCCGGTCTATCACCCCTATCACCGCCTGCGCTGAAGCGCATGCACCGCGTGGATCATGTCCGCGCGGTGTTGGCCTCGACCCAAGCGGCAAATGACTGCAGAAAACCGCTCACAAATTGCCGCGTGGCATCGTTGATGATGGTGCCGTCGGCATCGAAGAGCCCGCCCGCGCCGCCGATATAGGCTTCCGGCTGCTGCATCGCCGGCATGTTCAGGAATACCAGCGACTGGCGCAGATGGTGGTTGGCGCCGAACGCGCCGATCGCGCCGGGCGACACGCTGACGATCCCCGCGGGCTTCTTGTCCCACGCGCTTTGGCCGTAGGGCCGCGAGGCGACGTCGATGGCGTTCTTGAGGACGCCGGGAACCGAGCGGTTGTATTCGGGCGTCACGAACAGCACCGCGTCGGCGGCCTTGATGCGGTTGCGCAGCGCCGTCCACGGCGCCGGCGGAGTGGTATCGAGATCCTGGTTGTAAAGCGGCAGATCGCCGATCTCGACGATCTCGAGCTTCAGCGACGCCGGCGCCAGCGCCACGAGCGCCCGCGCCATCTTGCGATTGAAAGAGTCCTTGCGCAGGCTGCCGACGAGAACGGCGATGTCGTATGTCGTAGCCATGATGGGATGCCTCTTTGTCTGTGAATCCGATCGCCTTGGCGCGCCAAGGCTGAGCCTCGGGGCCGCGGACGGTCTCGCCGCGGCACCGCCCCCGCTTCGACAAATGCGTTTGAGTCACCCATGCATGAGTTGAGTGCATGGATGACCGGAAATGCACTGCTACATAGCTTTTGCGTGCCATGTGTTGTTGCGGCGCGCGGCGCGGCGATGATAGTGTCCGTGTGACAATGAAGTGACGGAGCATGAAACCCGTGTCCAAGAACATCTTCCCGTCGGTCGTCGCCGCAGCGCTCGTGGCTCTTACAGCGAGCAGCGGATCGTTGCGCGCGGCCGAGCCGGAAACCGTCACCTACCTGCTGCCGGCACCGCCCAATGCCAACGGCTTCATTCCCTGGATGGTTGCGCAACAGCGCGGCTATTACGAGAGCCAAGGTCTCAAGATCGAGTTCGCGAGCGGCAAGGGCGGCATGGATGTCGCCAAGCAGGTCGGCGCCGGCAACGCGCCCATCGGCGGCGCCATCGGCGACACCGCGATCGTCGCGCGGGCGCAGGGAATTCCGGTGAAGCTCGTCGCGGTGCTCGGCGGGCATCCCTATCACCACATCCAGATCATCGCCGACACCGGCATCACGGATGTGCGATCGCTCAAGGGCAAAGTGGTCGACGTGATGAGCTATGAGGACACATCCTACATCACGCTCCTGGGCGTTCTGGCCGCGGTCGGGCTCTCCAAAGACACCGTCGATATCGAATCCGCCGGACCGACCGGCGTGTGGCAGAACGCGGTGATCGGCCGGGCCGTCGGCTTCGTCGGTCCGATGACCTGGGCGGTCGACGCGCGCCATGCCGGCAAAGAGGTGCTGACGATCCGCTCGGAGACCTACTTCCCATCGATGGCGCAGGCGATTGTCGCATCCGACAAGCTGATCGCCACGCGCCCCGACCTCATCCGCAAGCTCGTCCAGGGAACGCTGCGGGGATTGCAGGATGTGATGCGCGACCCCGCCGGAACGGCCAACGACTTCATTGCCGCCTCGCCCTACTACAAGGGCCATGCCGACGTGGTGACGGAATATAACAAGCTGACGACCGAATATACCTATAAGGGCATGGCCCGGCTCGGCGCGATCGATCCCAAGCAGCTTGAGGCGGTGCAGAAATACTACGTCGACGCCCACCTCGTGCCGCACGCCGTTCCCGTTGCCGACCTCTACACCAACCAGTTCATCCAATGAACGGCGTGGCCGCCGTTCCTGCCTGACGCCACGATGCAGCCGCGCCTGACCGTCGGAATGATGGTCGCGAGCGTCGCGGTCTTCATCGTCTTCCTGGCCGCGTGGCAATTTCTGCCGCCGGTTCTGGGCGTGCCGAAATTCATGCTGCCGGGGCCGGTGGACATCTGGCGCGAGTTCCTGCGCATGAACGCGTTCGAGCACGTGTGGATGCACACCGGCGTGACCTTGCTCGAGATCGTCGTCTCCTTCGCTCTTGGCGCGAGCCTCGGCGTGATCATCGGCTATGTGCTGGCGGTATCGCCGCGACTGGAGCTGGTTCTGTCGCCCTATATCCTCGGACTGCAGATCGCGCCCAAGGTGGCGTTTGCGCCGCTCTTCGTGATGTGGCTCGGCTATACCGTCTACCCCCGCATCGTCGTGGCCGTGCTGGTCGTGTTTTTCCCGATCATGATCAACGTGCTGACGGCGATGCGGACGATGGATCCCGATCTCGTCAACCTGGCGCGCGCGCTTTCGGCCACGCGCTGGCAGATCTTTCGCAAGGTGGAGTATCCGGCCACGCTGCCGGCGCTGTTCTCGGGCCTGCGGATCGGCGCCACCTTGTGCGTGATCGGCGTGATCGTCGGCGAATTCGTCGGCGGCAATCGCGGGCTTGGCTATCTTCTGGTGTTCGGCGAGGGTATGGGCGATACGGCCATGGTCTTTGTCACCATCATTCTGCTGACGATCATCGGCATCGTGACCTATGGCGCGGTCGTCCTCGTCGAGCTGCGGGTGCTGCACTATCTGCCGCGCGTGCAGCACGTCACGTTGTGACCGACGCGCTGCGAGCAAAGGAGGAAACCATGGCGCAACGAGCGCATCGAGGCAGCCCGGATATCGCCGCGGCCGATGTCTCGGACTTCGACCATATCGGGCCCGATACGCTGGCCGGCCGCTATCTGCGCCGCTTCTGGCATCCGGTCTGCATGGCGCGCGAGGTCGCCCCCGGCAAGGCGCGCGCGATCCGCGTGCTGGGCGAGGACTTCACCGTCTATCGCGGCGAACGCGGCGCGCCGCATGTCGTCGATTTCCGCTGCGCCCACCGCCGCGCGCAGCTCTGGGCCGGCTGGGTCGAGGGCGACTGCATCCGCTGCCTCTATCACGGCTGGAAGTACGACGGGACCGGCCAATGCGTCGAGCAGCCGGCGGAGGACCCGAGGCTTGCCGAGAAGACCCGCATCGCCGGCTATCCGACGCAGGACTATCTCGGGCTCATCTTCGCCTATCTCGGCCCCGGCGAAGCGCCGCCGATGCCGCGCTACAGCGCTTTCGAGCGGCCGGGCATCGCGTTCCGGCACGTGTCGTTCACCGGCGAATACAGCTATTTCCAGAACCTCGAGAACCTCGTCGACCCCGTCCATGCCGTCTTCACCCACCGCTCGTTCTTCGATCGCACCGGGGCGGCCATGGCGCCGGTGAAGCTCGAACGCAGCAGTTGGGGCATCACCATCTCGCGCGCCGGCATCGGGCAGGGCGTGAGCCAGTTCGGCATGCCCAACGTCTTCCAGATCGGCGGCGCCCTCGCCACCCCCGGCGCGCTCAGCGTCGTCTGGGTCGTGCCGATCGAGGACGGCAAGCACCGCTTCTATTCCGTGCGCGCCAGCACCGACCCCGCCGATCTCGCCGGGGGCGACGGCGCGTCGGACCCGCCGCTCGATGTCCTGACCCGCACCCTCATGACCGGAGAGCGCAGCATCGAGGATTACGAGCGCACGCTCAGCCCGCTGCACTTCCAGCTTCTGCAAGATTTGCTCGTGCAGGGATCGCAGGGTGTGATCGCCGACCGCAGCAAGGAGCAGCTCGGCCGGTCGGACCAAGGCATCGTCCTCCTGCGCCGGTTGTGGCGGGACGAGCTGAAAGCCCTGGCCGAAGGTGCGGCGCTGACGCAGTGGGAGTGGACGCCGGAAATCGCGAAAATGGACGACTGGCGCTGGCAGGAGCCGGGACGGTGACACCGCGGTGGCTGCGCTGCGAGCCGGGGTGAGCCTTGGCCCCTGCGCCCGATAATCCCCCCGCGACA
Source organism: uncultured Alphaproteobacteria bacterium (assembly GCA_963832575.1). Lineage (GTDB taxonomy): Bacteria > Pseudomonadota > Alphaproteobacteria > ATCC43930 > CGMCC-115725 > DATJLY01. The sequence goes on along the minus strand of CAWHUT010000001.1, from coordinate 94,604 downwards.
TCGGCGATCGAGTTCCGCCGCGTCACCCGGCATTTCCCCGCGCAAGCGCGCGGCGGCACCGTGACGGCGGTGCGCAACGTCACATTCTCCATCGCCGCCGGCGAGGTCGTCTCGCTGATCGGACCGAGCGGCTGCGGCAAGAGCACGCTTCTCAACATGGGCGCCGGCCTGTTCCTGCCCAACGAAGGCGACGTGCTCTTCAACGGCAATCCCGTGCGCAAGCCCAATCCGCAGATCGCCTTCATGCTGCAGAAGGACCTGCTGATGCCGTGGCGGACGGTCCTCGGCAATGCCGAGTTCGGGCTGGAGCTGCGCGCCGTGCCGCGGGCCGAGCGCCGCGAGCGCGCCCGCAAGCTGCTGCGGCAATGCCATCTCGGCGGCTTCGAGGACCATTACCCCCATCAGCTTTCGGGCGGCATGCGCCAGCGCGCGGCGCTGGCGCGCACGCTGGTGGTGGCGCCCCTGGTGCTGCTGCTCGACGAGCCGTTCTCCGCGGTCGATGCGCAGACCAAGATGTTCCTGCAGCAGGACCTGGCCGAGATGCTGGCGGAGGCGGGCAACACCGCCCTTTTCATCACCCACGATCTTATCGAGGCGGTGATCCTGTCCGACCGCATCCTGGTGATGAGCGACCGGCCCGGCACCATCATCGCGGAGATCCCGGTCGATCTGCCCTGCCGCAACGATCCGCTGAAGCGGCGCCAGCTCGACGGCGTCAACCCCTACATCACCCGCCTGATGAACCTGCTGCAGATCTCGCGCGACCGGGACCTGGCGAGCGCCTCATAGTGTCGGCACGGGCCGGAAATCCCCTGTTGACAGCGTGGGCCCGGTCCCTTAGCACTGTCGGGACACGAGTGCTAATCATCGCTTGATCGCCCGTGTCGCCCCCTATTTGGAAAGGCTGCGACATGAAATTCCGTCCGTTGCATGACCGCGTGGTCATCCGGCGCCTCACCTCCGACGAGAAGACCGCCGGCGGCATCATCATCCCGGACACCGCACAGGAGAAGCCCTCGGAGGGCGAGGTTGTCGCGGTCGGTCCCGGCGTGCGCAACGACAAGGGCGACGTGACGCCACTCGACACCAAAGCGGGGGATCGGGTCCTCTTCGGTAAATGGTCCGGCACCGAAGTGAAGATCGACGGCGAGGAGCTCATCATCATGAAGGAATCCGACGTGATGGGCATCATCGAAGAGACCGGCGCGAAAAAGCGGGTCGCCTGAGGAGGCAATCACATGGCAGCGAAAGACGTTAAATTCGGCGGTGAAGCGCGCGAGCGTATGCTGCGCGGCATCGACACGTTGGCGAACGCAGTGCGAGTGACGCTGGGGCCCAAGGGCCGCAACGTCGTCATCGACAAATCCTACGGCGCGCCGCGGATTACCAAGGACGGCGTCACCGTGGCGAAGGAGATCGAACTTTCCGACAAGTTCGAGAACATGGGCGCCCAAATGGCCAAGGAGGTCGCCTCCAAGACCAGCGACGCCGTCGGCGACGGCACGACGACGGCGACCGTGCTTGCCCATGCGATCGTGCGCGAAGGCGCCAAGGCGGTGGCCGCCGGCATGAACCCGATGGACGTGAAGCGCGGCATCGACATGGGCGTCGAGGCCGTCATCGAGGACATCAAGAAGCGGTCGAAACCGATCTCCACCAATGCCGAGGTCGCGCAGGTCGGCACCATCTCCGCCAACGGCGATCGCGAGATCGGCGAGATGATCGCCAAGGCGATGCAGAAGGTCGGCAACGAGGGCGTCATCACCGTCGAGGAGGCGAAGTCGCTCGCCACCGAACTCGACGTGGTCGAGGGCATGCAGTTCGACCGCGGCTATCTCTCGCCCTATTTCGTCACCGACGCCGACAAGATGATTGCCGAGCTGGAAAGCCCCTATATCCTGCTCCACGAGAAGAAGCTTTCCAGCCTGCAGTCGATGCTGCCGATCCTCGAGGCGGTGGTGCAGGCGGGCAACCCGCTGCTGATCATCGCCGAGGACATCGAAGGCGAGGCGTTGGCGACGCTGGTGGTGAACAAGCTGCGCGGCGGCCTCAAGGTTGCGGCGGTGAAGGCGCCGGGCTTCGGCGATCGCCGCAAGGCGATGCTGGAAGACATCGCCGTCCTGACCGGCGGTCATGTGATCAGCGACGATCTCGGAATCAAGCTCGAGAACGTCACGCTCGACATGCTCGGCAAGACCAAGCGCATCCGCATCGACAAGGACAACACCACCATCATCGACGGCGCCGGCAAGAAGAAGGACATCGAAGCCCGTGTGGCGCAGATCCGCGCGCAGATCGAGGAGACCACCTCCGACTACGATCGCGAAAAGCTGCAGGAGCGGCTGGCCAAGCTCGCCGGCGGCGTGGCGATCATTCGCGTCGGCGGTTCCACCGAGGTCGAGGTGAAGGAGCGCAAGGACCGCGTTGACGATGCCATGCACGCCACGCGCGCCGCGGTCGAGGAAGGCGTCGTCGCCGGCGGCGGCGTTGCCCTGCTCTACGGCATCAAGGTGCTCACCCGTCTGAAGCCCGCCAACGACGACCAGAAAGTCGGCATCGACATCGTGCGCCGCGCGCTCCAGGCGCCGGTGCGCCAGATCGCCGAGAATGCCGGCGCCGACGGCTCGATCATCGTCGGCAAGCTGCTCGAAAAGGGCGACCCCAACCACGGCTACGACGCCCAGAGCGGCACCTACACCGACATGATCAAGGCCGGCATCGTCGATCCGACCAAGGTCGTGCGCCTGGCCTTGCAGGGCGCGGCGTCCGTGGCCGGGCTCCTCGTCACCACCGAGGCCATGGTCGGCGAACGGCCGGAGCCCAAGGCCGGCGGCGGAATGCCTCCCGGCGGTATGGGGGGGATGGGCGGCATGGGTGGCATGGGCGGCATGGACTACTAGCCACTCGCACCACCGACGACACCTACCGTCGGAGCGCTCTCGACTCGCACAGAGTCGAAGGGCGCTCCGGCGCTTCCTTCCCCGCCGCGTTTGGGCCGACCGCGCCGTTCGCGCGTGTCACACGCCTGACGCGGGAGCGGAACAAATCTGCCACACCCGCATGCTACTGAAGCAACGTCGCTTCAGAGAGGTTGCATGCGAAAATTACCTCGGCGGATTCCACTCCACATCCTCAGCGATTTCTGGACCCAGCTCACGCTGGCCACCCGTCCTGCCGCGCGCCGGCGCCGCCTGCGTCGCGCCAAGATGCGCGCGTCCCGGCGGCCTCCGCATATCGTTGCGCCGCCCACGCCGGCGATCGATCCCGTCGCGCTGACGGTGCTGGCGCTCAATCGGCTGGGACCGGCGACCTTCCGCACCGTGTCGCTCGGCACCTGCGTCACCGTGACCGTGCCTGATCACGCAACCGGCGCCATCTTCCGCGCCGCCCTCGGGCAAACCCAGAAGGCGCGCGCGACCGACCGGCTCATCCGCATCGAGGTCGCGGGCGAGTCGGCGCGGCCGTGCGCCGAGGCGTGACCGTCGCGGACACCGATCTGGCGCCGCCGGCGCGGGCCGGGACGCGCACTACCGTGAGCCGCTATCGCGCCATCTTCATTTCCGACGTGCATCTGGGCACGCGCGGGAGCAAGGCGGCGTTCCTGCTCGATTTCCTGCGCTGGAACGAGTTCGGAATATCTTTATCTCGTCGGCGACATGGTCGACGGCTGGCGCCTGCGGCGATCGTGGTATTGGCCGCAGAGCCATAACGACGTGGTGCAGAAGCTGCTGCGCAAGGCGCGCAAGGGCACCAAGGTCTTCTACGTGCCCGGCAATCACGACGAATGGCTGCGCGATTTCACCGAGCTGCATATGGGCGGCGTCATGCTGGTGCGCGAGGCCGTGCACGTCACCGCCGACGGCAGACGCCTTCTCGTCATGCACGGCGATGCCTTCGACGGCGTCGTGCGTTATGCGCGCTGGCTGGCGCTCCTGGGCGATGGCGCCTACGACATGGCGCTGCGGCTCAATCATGTCTTCAACCTGATCCGCCGCCGCCTCGGCTATCCCTACTGGTCGCTCTCGGCCTATCTCAAGTTCAAGGTCAAGAACGCGGTGCAGTTCATCTCCGACTACGCCGACGCGATTGCCGCCGAGGCGCGCTCGCGCGGCGTCGACGGCATCGTGTGCGGCCACATCCACCACGCCGAGATCCGCGACATCGGCGGCGTGCTCTATTGCAACGACGGCGACTGGGTCGAGAGCTGCACCGCGCTCGTCGAGCATGACGACGGACGGCTGGAGATCCTGCCGTGGATGGCGTTGCGCGCGTTCGACCCGCTGGCGGTGCCGGTCCTCGAGGATGTGGACGCCGCGTGAGGATCGTGCTCGCCACCGATGCCTGGGCGCCGCAAGTGAACGGCGTGGTGCGCACGCTCACCGCTGTCATCGCGGAACTGCAACGGCAGGGCCATGGCATCACCGTGCTCCATCCCGGTCTTTTCGCGACACTGCCGTGCCCGGGCTATGGCGAGATTCGCCTGGCGCTCGGCGCCGGCCGGCGCATCGGCAGGATGATCGAGGCGGCCCGCCCCGATGCGGTCCACGTCGTCACGGAGGGGCCGGTCGGACTCGCGGCGCGGCGCTGGTGCCTGCGGCGCGGCTTCGGCTTCACCACCGCCTTCCATACGCGCTTTCCCGAATATCTCGCCCAGCGACTGGGCGTGCCGGTGCGGCTGACCTACGGGCTGCTGCGCCGCTTTCATGCCCCGGCGCAGGGCGTCATGGTCGCGACGCCATCGGTGGCGCGCGATCTTGCCGCGCACGGCTTCGTCAATCTCCGCCCCTGGACGCGTGGGGTCGACCGCGACCTTTTCACGCCGGAGCGGCGCGAGGCCGAGATCGGCTTCACCCGGCCGGTGTTCCTGTCGGTCGGGCGGATCGCGCGCGAGAAGAACCTGCCGGCCTTTCTCGCGCTCGACCTGCCCGGCGACAAGGTCGTGGTCGGCGACGGGCCGGAGCTTGCAACGCTGCGCCGGCGCTTTCCCGCGGCGCATTTTCTCGGCCGGCGCGACAACGGCGCGCTCGCCCGGATTTATGCCTCGGCCGATGTCTTTGTTTTCCCCAGCCGCACCGACACGTTTGGGCTGGTGCTGCTGGAAGCCATGGCCTCGGGGCTGCCGGTCGCGGCCTATCCGGTGGCGGGGCCGCTCGATGTCATCGGCACCAGCGGCGCGGGCGTGCTGAGCGAGGATTTGCGCGAAGCGGCGCTGGCGGCGCTGGCTCTGCCGCGGACGCAGTGCCGTGCCCATGCGCTCGCCTTCTCATGGTCGGAATGCGCGCGCCAGTTCGTGGAACAGCTCTGCCCGATGCCGTGAGACGCAGCGCCTATTCGTTGATCCGCGCGATCGTCTCGAGGAGCGCCTTGGACGGATCGATGAAGCGCAGCGCGACTTCCTTGGTGCGGACATCGCGGCGCACGAGCTCGGCGGAGAAGCGATAGCGCCCGTCATAGCCCGCCACCGTCAGCACGCCGTCGATCTTGGTCCCTTCGGGCAGATCGGGATGGCGGTCGGCGAGCAGCACGCCGTCCTGCGACCAGTTGAGCGCCGTGTGCTCGACGCCCATGAAGGTCAGCTTGATGTGGCCCGAGACGCGACGCTTCTGCGAACGCCGCTCGCCCGCAAGCGCGTCGGTGCTGGCAGTCTTCAGCGCCGACACGTTCGATTGTGATCGCTTGGCTTCCATGTGACCGTTCCAACCTTCAGCCGCACCTTCAAGACTAGGCGCCACCGGTAAACGCCGCGTTAGAACCGTCGAAAGATGCCGAAAGATACTGGCGTCCGCCAGCGCCAACTCCAGTAATTAGCGACATATTTAGTCGAATTTTGCGCTTTCGGAGAAGAAATCCACCAACATGGTAAACCGCGACGCTAAAGTTGCGGCGATGGACAAGACCATAGCGATCCTCGGCGGCACCGGCCGACTCGGCGGCGCGCTGGCGCTGCGCTGGGCCCGGGCGGGGCTGCCGGTCATCATCGGCTCGCGCGATCCCGCCCGCGCCGAGGCAACGGCGCGGGCGATCGCCGCCGCGGCGCCGCAGGCCTCGATCACGGGCGCCGGCCTCCTCGCCGCGGCACAGGCGGGCGCGATCGTCGTGCTCGCCGTGCCGTATTCCGTCCATCAGCCGACGCTCGAGGGCCTCGTCGCGACGGTGCAGGGGAAGATCCTGATCGACGTCACGGTTCCGGTGATGCTGCCGCGGGTGGCGCGCGTGCAGCTTCCGCCGGAGGGCTCGGTCGCGGTCGCGGCGCAAGCGCTGCTCGGCCCCGAGGTCAGGGTGGTCGCGGCGTTCCAGACCGTTCCGGCATCACTGCTGGCCAACCCCACCGCGCCGATCGATACGGACATTCTCGTCTGCGGCAACGACAGAGATGCCCGCGAGACCGTGATCGGCCTTGCGCGCGCCGCGGGCTTGAGCGCGCTCCACGGCGGCGCGCTCGCCAATGCCGCGGCCGCCGAGGCGCTGGCGATCGTGCAGATCTTCCTCAACGGCCGCTATCGCGCGACGAGCAGCGGCATCCGCTTCACCGGCCTCGACCGCGACGCGCCGGGGAACTCACTCGGCGGCTGACGCCTTGTCGAGCAGGTGCTGCGGTGTCGAGGAGACGACCTCGGCATAGATCGGCTTGAACTTCTCCGGGCCGCCATCGACCAGGGCGGCGAAGGCAGGCTTCATCGCCGCGAGTTCGCGCAGGATGTCGGCGTGGACCTTGATGTCCCGCCATTCGCCCAGCAAGTAGAAATGATCGGGGTCGTTGACATCGCGGCATAGCACGCCGTCCTTGGCTTGCGCCTTGGTCTTGTGCATGGGGTTACTGTCCGAGTAGTCGAACTCGTCGAAGAGCCGGATGAACTCCGCGCTCTTGCCCGGCTTGCAGCGGAAGTCGTAGACGTGCACGAAATTGCCAGCTTGGCACAGCGACACAAGCGCCATTCCCACCTCCTGTGAAGTGCCGCGATGATACTATCCCGGCCGCGCTGCGTCAGCCTAGAATGCGGCCGGCGGAGGGGACATGGCGGCAAGCGGCATCGGCGCGCGGCTCAAGCGGAAAGAAGATTTGCGCCTGCTGCTTGGGCGCGGGCGTTATGTCGGCGACATCCGCATGCCCGGCCTCGAGGAGGTGGCGTTCCTGCGCAGCCCGCTGGCCCATGCGCGCATCCGCGGCATCACCATCCCGGCGGACGCGGGGCTTTGCGTCTTCCGCGCCGCGGACATGGATGTGAAGCCGATCCGCGCGCTGTCGGCGATCCCCGGCTTCAAGGCGTCCGACTATCCGCCGCTCGCCACCGAAAAAGTGCGCTTTGCCGGCGAGCCCATCGTCATGTGCGTCGCCGCCTCGCGCGGGCTTGCGGAGGATCTCGTGCAAGAGGTCGAGGTCGCGCTCGACCCGCTGCCGGCGGTGACCGACGCCGCCGCGGCGCGCCGGCCCGGGTCCGCCCTCGTCCACGACGCCTGGGGCGACAATGTCTTCATGACGACGGCGATCGACGGCGACATCGCCGCGGTGGCGCGGACAGCGCCCGTGGTGGTGACGCGCGAATACCGCATGAACCGCCAATGCATGGCGCCGCTCGAAGGCAAGGGCGTGCTCGCTTATTGGGACGATCACGACGATCAGCTTGTGGTGGTGACCTCGACGCAGGCGCCGCACATGATCCGCGCCGGCCTGTCGGAATTCCTGGGCCTGGAGCAGCGCCAGATCCGCGTCATCGCGCCCGACGTGGGCGGCGGCTTCGGCTACAAGGTGGTGCTGCAGCCGGAAGAGCTGTGCATCGCCTGGCTCGCGCTCAAGCGGCGCCGGCCGGTGCGCTGGACCGAGGACCGGCGCGAGCATCTCGTCGCCGGCGCCAACACGCGCCAGCACCACTACCGCATCACCGCCTATGCCGACACCAGCGGCAAGCTCCTGGCGCTCGATGCCGAGATCACCGTCGATATCGGTGCCTATTCGGTGTGGCCCTTCACCGCCGGGCTCGAAGGCGCGATGGCCGGCGGCAACCTGCCGGGGCCCTATCGCCTCGGCGCCTATCGCTGCAAGACCTGTTCGGTCGCCACCAACAAGCCGCCCTTCGTGCCCTATCGTGCGGTGGCCCGACCGGGCGTGTGCTTTGCGATCGAGCTCACGATCGACGCCATCGCCCGCGCGGTCGGGCGCGAGCCGGCCGAGGTACGCCTCGACAATCTCGTTCCCGCCTCGGCCATGCCCTTCACCAACATCACCGGCAAGCATTTCGACAGCGGCGACTATCCCGCGAGCGTGCGCATGGCGGTGGAGCGCATCGGTCTGCCGGGCTTGCGCGCGCGGCAGGCGCAGGGGGAGTCTGACGGCACGCTCCTGGGCGTGGGGTTTGCCACCTATACCGAGCAGTCCGCGCACGGCACCAGCCAGTTCGCGCATTGGGGCACGCCGATCATCCCCGGCTTCGAGCAGGCCCAGGTGCGGATCACGCCCGACGGCGGCGCAGAAATCCGCATCGGCGTCCACTCGCACGGCCAGGGCATGGAAACGACCATGGCGCAGGTCGCTTGCGAAATGATCGGCATCGACCCGGCGCAGATCAGCGTCATCCATGGCGACACGGCGATGACGCCGTTCTCGACCGGGACGTATGCCTCGCGCTCGATGGTGATGGCCGGCGGCGCGGTATCGCGCGCGTGCGCGGTGCTGGCGCCCCGGCTGGCGCGGATCGGCGCGCATCTCCTGCAATGCCGCGAGGACGAGGTTCGGGTCGCGGAGGGGCTGGTGCGCGGGCCACGCGGCGAGGTCTCGATCCGCGAGATCGCCCATGTCTGGTACCGCCGGCCGGAACAGCTCCCCACCGATGTCGATGTCGGCGGCCTGGAGGCCACCGTCGGCTACAAGCCCAAGGTCGATACCGGCGCCTTCACCTTTGCCACGCACGCGGCCGTGGTCGCGGTCGATCCCGCCACCGGCGGCGTCGCGATCGTCGACTACGTCATCATCGAGGATTGCGGCACGATGGTGAACCCGATGATCGTCGAGGGCCAGTCGCGCGGCGGCGCGACGCAGGGCATCGGCACGGCGCTTTTGGAGGAATTGCCTTACGATGTCACGGGACAGCCCTTGGCCGCGACGCTTGGCGATTATCTGATGCCGGGCTCGCTCGATGCGCCGTCGTTCCGCATCTATCACACCGAAACGCCGTCGCCTTATACCGATCACGGCATCAAGGGCGTGGGTGAAGGGAGCGCGATCGCGCCGCCGGCCGCCATCGTCAACGCCATCAACGACGCGCTCCGCCCGCTGGGCGTCGAGATCGGCGAGACCCCCGCCACCCCCAGCCGCATCCGCGCGGCGATCAACGCGCGGCACGAGGTTGACGCGGCCAAACATGCCGCGTCGTCTTGACATTATAGCATATTTGCTATAACCGATGTGGCGAGTTGTCACTCTCAATGCCGTCGTTACGGCCGAACTGTCGGCTCTGCCCGACGATTTGTTGGCACGGCTTCGCCGGACCGGCGAATTGATCCAGACCCACGGGCTGGAGCGGATGCGCGAGCCGCATGTACGGCATATCGAGGGACGGCTGTGGGAGATTCGCTTGATTGGCCGCGACGGAATAGCGCGGGCGCTGTACGTGACGGGGAGTGGCCAACGGGTCGTCATCGTCCGGGCCTTCGTGAAGAAAACACAGAAGACGCCGCGCCGTGAGATCAATTTGGCTCTGGAAAGGGCGAAGGAGGTCAGATGAGCGGATCGTCGCTCGACGAGTTGCACAAGGAGTGGTCGAAGCGGCCGGGCTACAAGAAGGCCTATGACGCCCTGGAAGAGGAGTTCTCGATCGCCTCCGCACTGATCGAGGCGCGGGGGCACGCGGGCCTGACCCAGGAGGAAGTGGCGCGCCGGATGAAGACTACGCAAACGGTCATTGCCCGCCTTGAAAGCGGCCGGACAAGACCGTCCACGCGCACGCTGCAACGTTTCGCGAAGGCAACCGGCATGCGCTTGCGAATCAAATTCGAGCCGGCACCGGCGCGGTAGCGCAGGGGTCACGGAGAACCATCGCCCATGCGCACCGTCGTTGCCAATATCGGCGAGTTCTTCAGCGGCGACATCGCTGCGCCGGTGGCGCCGGTGCGCTCGCTGCTCATCGCGGACGGCGTCATCGCCGCGCTCGATCCCGCGCCGGAGACCGCGTGCGACGGCGTGCTCGATGCCAAGGGCGGCGCGGTGCTGCCGGGGCTCATCGACGGGCACGTGCATCCGGTGTTCGGCGAATGGACGCCGGCGCAGGACGCGATCGGCTGGATCGGCAATTATCTCCATGGCGGCACGACCACCATGGTCTCCGCCGGCGAGCTGCATACGCCCGGCCTCGACTATGCCAATCTCACGCCCGATCTCGTCACCGCGTTCGCCGAGGTGATGCGCGCGACGACGGGCCGCGTGCGCTGGAGCGGCGTCAAGCTCCATGCCGGCACGGTGCTGCTGGTGCCGGGCATGACGGAGGCGCATTTCGACCGGCTGGCGCGCGCGCGTGTGGCCTTCGCCAAGTTCCTGTTCTATCCCCTGACCGCCGATCCCGCCGAGGCCAAGCGCTATGTGCGCTGGTGCCACGAGCGGCAAATCCGCGTCAAGGTCCACACCGGCGGCGTGTCGCGCTCGGGCCTCAGCCAGATCTGCGGCTACGACATCCTGGCCTGGCTCGAGCCCGACATCGCCGCCCATGTCTCGGGCGGGCCCATTCCGATGAGCGACCGCGACCTCGAGCGCACCATCGACGAGACCTCCTTCGCGCTCGAGATCTGCAGTTCCGGCAACGACCGCTCGACGCTGCTCGCGGTGCGGCGATTGAAGGAGATGGGACGGCTCGACCGCCTGACGCTCGGCACCGACACGCCCGGCGGCACCGGCGTCATTCCGCGCGGCATGCTGCGCAACATCCTCTATCTCGCCGGGGTGTGCGGGATCGCGCCGGGCGAGGCGATCGCCATCGCCACCGGCAACACCGCCCGCGCGCATGGCCTCGATGTCGGATGGTTGCGCCCCGGCGCGCCCGCCGATCTCATCGTGTGCGCGCCGGTCGAGGGCTCGGCCGGAACGACGCTCACCGAGGCCGTCGCGCACGGCGACCTGCCCGGCATTTCCCATGTGCTCGTCGACGGCGCGGTCGTGGTCGACGGCCGCAGCCGGCAGACGCCGCCGCCCGCCGTGCCCAGCCGCTTCATCGCCGCGCGCGCGGGCGAGGAGGCGACCGTCGACGTGTTGCTCGCCGGCTGCTGCGGCTGCGACTGATCAGAATTCCTTGGTGAAGCCGATCCCGAACTGATAGCGGCGATAGGCGAAGAGCGCCTGGTTCGACGCGTTGCGCGTGAAGGTGACGGTGAAGACCGGATTGAAGCCGAACAGGATCCAGTCGCGCCGGTAGATGCTCGATTGCAGCCGCAGGGTCTGGTCGCGCCGGGTGGTGCCGAACAAACTGTTCACGGCATCGTAGTAGGAGAGAAAGACCTCGCCCTGAAGCTCCACCGTGATGCCGTGCGCCAGCTCCTGGTGGTAGCCAAGGCCCAGGCGATAGCCGGTATTGGCATAGGCGGGGTCGCTCGTGAACTGGCGAATGAAGCCGAAGATCGGGCGCAGGAAGGCGGTCGGCGGCAGGTAGAAGTTGGGATAGAAATTGGCGTCGAGGTAATTGCCGTTCTCGAAGGTCTCGGTGTGAAAGCCCAGGCGCAGATATTCGGCATCGCCCTCCAGGCGCCAGCGCTCCAAGCCATGATAGGCCACCTCGACCCGCGGTCCCCCACCGGTATCGAAGGGATCATTGCCGTACCAGCGTTGTGTATAGACGCCAAGCGCGCTCAAATCCCAGTCCGGCAGCAGCAATTGCGGACCCAGCTCGGTCCTCAGGATCATGTCGTCGAACTGCCCGCCGGGATATTCCGCGCGCCACAAGGTTGCGTTCGAGCGCAGGCGAAGGTCGTCGGATAGCGGATAGCGGTCCTCGCCCGACAGCGATACCGTGGCACCGACGCCTGATTTCTTCTTGAGCGTATCGCTCGGCGTGAAGGGCAGGCCGAAGAGCGTGATCTCGCTCTGCCCCGTGCCGGCGTTGAGGTTGGTGTCGGGCGCAAGCGACGCGGCGACGCTAAACTGGTAGCGCCGGCGCGCGCGGATCGCATGCAGATACCTCATCACATTGACGCGGACCGGCTCGGGCAGAGCCGCATCGAGTGCGAGCTGGAAATTGTATTCCGCATTGTCGTCCTTGTGCGCGCGAAAGAGCGCCAGCGCGTAGTCGAGCCGGACACGGATAAGGCCCGGGTGTGCCACCAGAATCAGTCGAAAGCGCTGGATGGCAGAGTCGAGTTTGCCTTGCGCCAGGTCGATCTCGCCCAGGAGAAAATTGGTTTCGATGTCGCCAGGATCGCGCGCGACGAGGACATCGAGGACCTTGCGCGCAATGTCGTAGTTGCCGTTCGCGATCGCCGCCTTGGCGAAGGCGATCGCATCGACGGTTATGGACTGTTGCGCACGCGCACCCGATGCGCCCCACACGAGACAGGCGCAGAGGCCGAGAATGCTAAATGCCAGCGACAGACGACGTGCCATGAACCGCGCACAGACGCTGGGTTATGCCTCAAGGATGCGCGCTATGCCTCAATGGTGCGCGCCGAAACTGCCGATAAGGGAAATGCCGCCGCCTGCGGCCTGAAAGGTGCCGGCGGTCTCGTTGGCGGACGGGCCATAAAAGGCGCCGGCCGTCGACCCGCTGAGCGCGCCGCCGGAAATCGGCACGGCAAATTTGTTGCCGACGATCGTCCCGGCGCCGCCCGACCCGGTCAGGGTCGGCAGCGTCGGCCCAGCATTGGCGTCATTCACATCCTGGGTGGTAAAGCCCGAGAACGTCACGTTGGAAACGGCGCCAGTCGCGAAATTGACCCCCAGCGCGGCCGCGCCGGTGAAGGCGAAGGGCGCCGCACCATTGGATCCGAATCCCAGCGTCGTGCCGGAATAGCTCGCCGTCCCCGTCGTCGGCATCGTCGTGGTCTCGCTGCCGAGCGCGTAGGTCCCGACATTGTAGTTGTGGCCGCCGGTATTCTGCATCCAGATGCCATAGCCCGAGTACGACAGTCCGGCGCTCGATCCCTGATAGACGGTCTGGGGCACGCCGCCCCCCGCGACGATTGAAAGAAGCGATGCAATCGACGACGCGGGCACGAGCGCGGTATCGCCGATGCCGTTCGTGATCCCGAGATTGGTGACAGTCGGTCCCCCGTTCGTCGTCGCCGTCGTAACGGTCACTTCCGACAGCCCGCCATTCCCGTCGGTGTTGAGGGTCACGGTGTTGCCGGTGGTATCCGCCGGCGCCGGCGTGCCAATCGCGGTTATGCCGGTTCCGGCCGTGAACGCGGCAGTGGCCGAGGACGCGTTATAGGCGACCACGGTAGCGGGGGTCTGGAAGGGAACCTGGACCTCGCTGATGGCCCCGGAGTTGCTGCTGCCACCACCGCCGCAGGCGGCAAGAGCAACCGCTATCGTCACCCATACCGGCACACATTCGGCCTGCATATTCCCCTCCCAGGTGCGTCGAAATCAGACAATGCGACGTTACGTTATAGTGTCATCCACGCAGAAACGTCCCCGCAATGCAACCGCCGATCCGAATTTGCCACGGGTCGTGCTTGCGGCGTCCATCCGCCAGGCTTCGGGTGGGCTCAAGTGGCCGGCGCGAGGCGGCCGGCGCCGGCACCACGCCTGGCGCCGCCGATCCACAGCACGAAGATGGCAGCGCACAGACACAGCGTGCCCGACAGCAGGAACGGGGTCACATAGCTGCCCAGATCGGTGCGCAGCGCGCCGGCGATGAGCGCGATCGACCCGGCGCCCACCTGGTGGCCGGCGAACACCCAGCCGAAGACGACCGGCGTATCGGCCTTGCCGAACGTATCGGTGATGAGCCGCAGCGTCGGCGGCGCGGTCGCGAGCCAATCGAGCCCATAGAACAGCGCGAAGAGCGACAGCGTGTAGAAGCTGAAATCGGAATAAGGCAGATAGAACAACGACAACCCGCGCAGCCCATAATAGAGCATGAGCAGGATGCGGTTGTCGTAACGGTCCGACAGCCAGCCCGACAGCGTGGTGCCCGCGATATTGAAGGCGCCCATCGCGGCCAGGAGCCCGGCCGCCCTCACCTCGGGGATGCCGTTGTCGACGCAGTAGGGGATAAGGTGGGTGCTGACGAGCCCGCTGGAACTCGCCCCACAGATGAAGAAACTGCCGAAGAGCAGCCAGAAATTGCGCGACCCGATGCACCGCCCCAGCGTGCCGAACGCAACAACGAGCGGGTTGGCAGCCGGCGCCCGCACCACCGCCTCGCCGGTATCGCCCAGCGTGGTAAGCCCCAGATCCGACGGCCGCTCCGGCAACAACAGCGCCACGATGGGCAGCATAACCGCCAGCGCGCCGGCGACGACCAGGATGGCCGGCCGCCAGCCCGCGCCCACGGCGATCCCGGCCAGGAGCGGCAGGAACAGAAGCTGCCCCGTCGCGGTGCTCGCCGTCACCACGCCCATGGCGAGGCCGCGCCGCGCCGTGAACCAGCGATTGACGATGGTCGCCCCGAACACCGGGGCGACGGCGCCGCAGGCCGCGCCGACCAGGAGGCCCCAGGTCAGGAAAAGCTGCCACGGGTGCGCCATGAACGCGCTCGATGCCACCGCGACGTCCGCAATGGCGAGCGCGCCTATGAGCGTGCGGCGAATGCCGAAACGCTGCATCAGCGCCGCCCCGAACGGACCCAGCGCGCCGTAGAGCACGAGGTTGAGCGAGATGGCGAAGGAGATGGTGGCTGGACTCCAGCCGAACGCCTGCTCGAGCGGCACGATGAGTACGCTCGGCGTGGCGCGCACCGCCGCCGTCATCAAGAGCGTCATGAAGGCAAGGCCCAGGACGATCCAGGCAAAATGCATGCGCGCCGACACGGCACGGGCCAAACGGATCATCGTCGCTTCTTTCCCCCGCGCGCCTACGCGTCCGGCCCCGCCGTCAGCACAATCTTGCCCAGAACCTGCCCACGGGCAAGGAGCGCGAGCGCCTCGGCAACGCGCGCGAGCGGGAAGCGCGCCATCACATGCGGCGCGATCCGGCCCTGTGCGAGGAGGGCGAAGAGCTCGGCCTGTACCGCCCGCACATGCTGCGGCTCACGGTCGCGGTAGTCGGACAATTGCAGCCCGATGACGGCGATGTTCTTGACCAGGAGATAGCCGGCCTTGACCTCGGGGATGCGCCCGCCGGCAAAGCCGATGATGACCATGCGCCCGCACCAGGCGAGCGTGCGCAGGCATGCGTCGAAGACATCGCCGCCCACGGAGTTGAGCACGATGTCGACCATCTTCCCTTGTGTCGCGGCGCGCACCTGATCGCACAGCGCCTCGCGCAAGCCGGGCCGGCCGAGATCGATGATGTGATCGGCGCCGGCGGCCTTGGCGAGACCGCCGCGCTCGGGCCGCGACACGCCGGCCAGCACCGTCGCGCCCATCGCCTTGGCGAGCTGCACCGCCGCCATGCCGACGCCGCCGCCCGCGCCGGTTACCAGGACGGTTTCGCCGGCGCGATACTGCCCGCGCTCGATGAGGGCGAAATGCGCGGTCTGATAGACGATGCCCATCGCCGCGGCCGTGGCGAAGGGCACCGCGTCCGGCAGCATGTGGCAGTGCGATGCCGGCGCGCGCACGGCTTCGGCGAAGGCGCCGTACTCGAGCGCCGCCAGCACGCGGTCGCCCGGCTTGAACTCGCCAACTCCCGGCCCGACCGCGGTCACCACCCCCGCCAGCTCCTTGCCGGGCACGAAGGGCAGCGGCGGCAGGAACTGATAGGTGCCGGAGACGACCATGAGGTCGGGAAAATTGATGCCGGCCGCACGCGTGGCGATCGCGACCTCGCCGGGGCCGGGCTCGGGCGCCGGCCAATCCTCCAGGCGCAATGTCTCCGGCGGGCCGTGCGCGCGGCAGACAACGGCCTTCATGGCGCGAGCATCGCGTTGGCCTCGCCGAGCGCGGGCGCCGCGGCATCGCCGGGCTTGTCCCGGAACTCCGGCGCGACCGGGACAGGCACGGCGGTCGTCCGCGCGTCCCCGGCGCTGACGCTCCAGGCGAAGAGGCCGCGCGCGGCGAAATGCGGATCGCCGAGCGCCGTCTCGATCGAGGCCGCGACGGTCGCGCACACATCCTTGCGGGCGAAACGGCGCTGCCATTCAGCGGCCGGATGCGCACGGATGATCGCAGCGACGGCGGCGATCGTCGCCGCCGGGTCGCGCGCATCCTCGCAAAAGCCCGGCGCAAGTCCGATCGCGGCGCAGAAATTCTCCCAGAAGCGCTGTTCCAGCGGCGCCGCCGCGACGAAGCGGTCATCCGCCGTGCGATAGATCTGATAGCGCGGCGAGCCGCCGGTGACGTGCTCGCCACCGGGGCGCGGCCACCGCCCCGCCGCGAGCCCGTTGCCCATCGCCCAGTAGAGCAGCGGGAAGAGATTGTCCGACATCGAGATGTCGAGGCGGCAGCCCTCACCGGTCACGGCGCGCCGTTGCAGCGCCAGGAGGATGTTGATCACCGCCGGATAGGCGCCGCCGGCGAGATCGGCGATGAGCGCCGGCGGAATGACCGGCGCGCCGTCGGCTCCAGCCGCGAGCGTCAGCATGCCGGCATCGGCGAGGTAGTTGAGGTCATGCCCGGCGACCTGGGCGCGCGGCCCCATTTGGCCATAACCGGTGATGGCGCAATAGATGAGGCGCGGATTGAGCGGCTTCAGCGCGTCATAACCGAGCCCCAGCCGATCCATCACGCCGGGGCGGAACTGCTCGACGAGGACGTCCGCCGTACCGATGAGCGGCGCGAGGCGGCCGACCGCGTCGGGCGCCTTGAGATCGATGGCGATGCTGCGCTTGCCGCGATTGAGGAGCGCGAAATTGACGCTGTCGGGGCCAAGGCGCGGGCGATAGCTGCGCATCTCGTCGCCGCTTCCGGGCCGCTCGATCTTGATGACGTTGGCGCCGGCCTCGGCGAGGATCAGCGTCGCCATCGGCCCCGGCAGCAGCGTGCTGAAATCGAGGACAGTGATGCCGTCGAGCGGCCGCATCTCAGCCCCCGCCGCCGCGCCGCTGCCGCTCCTTGGCGACGCGCGCACGCCGCGCCGGCGCAAAGCCGGGATCGCCCTCGGCTTCGAAGAGCGCCGCCGTCACGTCGAAGTGATGATGGAGCCCGCTGCGCTCCAGAAGCGCGATCGGCCCGTGCGGGTAGCCAAGCCCCAGGCGCAGCGTGAGGTCGAGATCCTCTGCCGTCGCCAGCCCTTCGTCGAGCCGGCGCAGCGCCGCATTGTAATAGGGCCGCACCAGGCGATCGATGATGCGGCCGGGGACATCGTTCACCACCGCCACCTGCAGCCCGCACGCAGTGAAAAGCGCGGTCGCCGCCTCGATCGCCGACGGCACTGATTGCGGCTGGCGCACCAGCTCGACGAGATCGGACGGCGGATCGTCGCCGAGACGGAAGCGGGCGAAGCCCAGCACGTTCGAGCCTTCGCGCCCGCCGCTCTCGCCGGTGTGAACGCCGAGGCACTCGGTGCCGAGCTCGATGAGAATCGCACGCCGCGTCTCAGGTTCCGCGACGCGGGCGAGCGCGCTGCCGGCCTCGCTGCCGAAGAGGATCACGATGTCGCCCATTCGCTCCGCCGCATCGAGGAGCGCGTGCGGGCCCGGAAAGGAACGGCTGGCGCCGGTATCGATGATCATCGCGGCTTCCTCACCCCCCGAACATGGCGTTGCGCTCGTAGCGATAGAATCCCTCGCCGGTTTTGCGTCCCAGGCGGCCGGCGGCGATCATGCGGCGCACCAGCGGCGGGCAGGCGGCGCGGGGATCGTGCGTCACGCCGTAGAACGCCTCGCACAACAGAAGCTGCGTGTCGAGGCCGATGAGGTCGATGAGCTCGAGCGGTCCCATCGCATAGCCGAGCCCGGCCTTGATCGCGCGGTCGATCTCGGCCGGCGCCGCCACGCCCGCCTCGACCATGCGGATGGCATCGTTGTTGAAGGGCAGCAGGAAGGCGTTGAGGATGAAGCCCGGATGGTCCTTGGTGCGGACCGGGCGCTGGCCCAGCGCCTCGCAGAAACGCCACGCCGCCGCGAAGGTCGCCTCGTTCGTCTTGAGGCCCGGCGACATCTCCACCAGCTTCATGATCTGCGCCGGCAGACAGAAATGCATGCCGAGGAAGCGATCATCGCGCCCCGACCCGGCGGCGATCTCGGTGATGGACAGGGTCGAGGTGTTGGAGGCGAAAATCGCGTGCGGCGCGCAGATCGCGCCGAGGCGGCCCAACACCTCGTGCTTGGCGCGCAGGTTCTCGAACACCGCCTCGATGACGATGTCGCAGGGTGCAAGGTCTTCGAGCCGCGTGGTGCCGGTGAGGTCGGCGAGGATGCGCGCGACATCCGGCGGCTTGAGGCGGCCGCGTTCGACCGATTTGGCGAGGAAACCCTCGGTCTGCTGGCGCGCGCGGGCGAGCGCGTCGGCATTGGTGTCGTGGACGATGGTGCGGAAGCCGGCGCGCGCGGCGACGATGGCGATGCCCGCGCCCATCGTCCCGCTGCCGACGACGCCGACCGTGCCTATCTCCGTCATGACGCTCCCTACCGCTCGATGAAGCTGCGGCCGATGAATTGGCGATGGATCTGGTTCGTGCCTTCCCAGATCTGCGTGATCTTGGCGTCGCGGAACAGGCGCTCGACGCGATAGTCCTTGCAATAGCCATAGCCGCCGAAAAGCTGAACCGCGTCGGTGGCGATGCGCATCGCCACGTCGGAGGCGCGCAGCTTTAGGAGCGACGCCTCGACCGCGAAATCCGCCGCACCCCCATCGACGAGCCGCCCCACATGCCACAGCCATGCCTCCGCCAGCGCGAGATCGGCGGCCATATCGGCAAGCATGAACTGGATGCCCTGGAAGTCGATGATGCGGCGGCCGGACTGGCGCCGTTCGTTGATGTAGCGGACGGCATCGTCGAAGGCGGCGCGGGCGAGGCCCAGCGCGTGCGCGGCAACGCTCGGCCGCGACTTGTTGAGCGACGCCAGGAGAAGACCAAGCCCCGCGCCCGGGGCGGCCAGCAGATTGGCGCGCGGCACGCGGCACTCCTCGAACGCCAGCACCGCGGTGCCCGAGGCGCGATGGCCGAGCTTGTCCTCGGTGCGAAGAACGCTGAGGCCCGGCGTGCCTTTCTCGACGATAAGCGCCGCGATCGCCGCGCGCTTGTCGGCGATGCCCGCCCACTTGCCGAAGACAAGATAGAGGTCGGCGACATCGCCGTTGGTGATGAAGCTCTTGCCCCCGGTAACGACGATCGCGTCGCCGGCCTCGGTGAAGCGCAGGCGCATGTCGGTCGCGTCGGACCCGGCCTCGGGCTCGGTGATGGCGAGCGCACCCAGCCCGCCCGCGGCGATGCGCGGCAGCAGGCGCGCCTTCTGCTCCGCGGAGCCGAAATCGATCAGCGGCTTCATCGCGTGGAAAGTCGTCGCCCAGATGATGCCGGTGGCAGCGCAGGCCATGCTGATCTCGCGCACGAGGGCGAGATACGCGGTATAGGACAGCGGCGCGCCGCCATAGGCCTCGGGCACGAACATGGCATTGAGGCCAAGCGCGTTGATCGCCGCGACATTGTCCCACGGGAAGGCGCCGGTGCGGTCGTAGGCGGCGGCGCGCGGCGCAATCTCGGCGCGCGCCATCGCGCGCACGCTTTCCAGCAGCATCGCCTCCTCCGGTGCCAGCGCGATGGCGGCGTCGAGCCGGTCGAGGACGGTCTCACCCATTGTCAGCGGTCCTCGAACACCGGCTTGCGCTTGGCGATGAAGGCGCTCATGCCCTCCTCGGCATCGCGCGTGCAATAGGCGAGCGTCGAAAGCTGCGCCTCGATCTCGAGCCCCGCGGCGAGCGGCACGTCCGCCGCGGTCTGCACGGCCGTGCGGGCAAAGTCCAGCGCGCGCAGGCTATAGCCGGTCATCTCGCGCGCGAACGCCATGCCGGCGGCGACGGGATCGCCGTCGATAAGCCGGTTGACGAGGCCGATGCGCAGCGCCTCCTCGGCCGTGACGGCGCGCCCGCTCAAGATCAGCTCGAGCGCGCGTGCCTCGCCGATGAGGCGCGGCAGCCGCTGCGTGCCGCCATAGCCGGGAATGAGGCCGAGCTTGATCTCCGGCAGGCCCAGCCGCGCCGCCGGCAGCGCCAGGCGGAAGGTGCAGGCGAGCGCCAATTCGAGCCCGCCGCCGAAGGCGACACCGTTCAGGATCGCGACCGACAGGATCGGCAGCTTGTCGAGCCTGGCGAAGACGGCCTGACCGAACGCGGCGCCGTCCTTCTGCGCCGCGAGCGAGCGTCCCTTCAGCTCCTTGATGTCGGCGCCGGCACAAAATGCCTTCTCGCCCGCGCCGGTGATGAGCAGCGCCCGCGCGCCGCTGGCCGCCGCTGCATCGAACGCCGCCGCAAGCTCGCGCAGGATCGCGAACGACAAGGCGTTGAGCGCTTCGGGCCGGTCGAGCGTGATGAGCGCGAATTCCTCGCGCCGGGTGAGGGTCACTGCCATGTCAGGCTCCCTTCCGCTCGTTCCATTGCACCGGCGTGAGTCCGATCCGCCCCGCCTTGGCCCAGGCAACAAGCTCGCGCTTCAGCACCTTGCCGCTGGCCGTCAGCGGGAACGTATCGAGCGCCACGAAATATTCGGGCATGTCGTAGATCGACAAGCCCGCGGCGCGCAGATGCGCGAGGACGGCCTCGGGCGCAGGCGCCACGCCGCTGCGGGGCACGATCGCCAGGCACACCTTCTCGCCCAGGCGCCGGTCGGGCACGGGGAACGCGGCGACGCGGGCGATGTCGGGATGCGCCAGCGCCAAGTCCTCGATCCGCGCGGGATAGATGTTGTGGCCGCCGCGGATGATGAGCTCCTTCTTGCGGCCGAGGATTTCGAGACACCCCTGCGCATCGACCCGGCCGAGATCGCCGCTCATGAACCAGCCGTGGCGGTTGAAAGACGCTTCCGTCGCCGCCTGGTTGTCGAAATAACCGAGCGCCAGAACGCCGCCGCGGCCGCCGATCTCGCCGGCTTCGCCGCGCGCGGCCTCGGTGTCGGGATCGTCGGCCTTCCAGATCCTGATCTCGTAACCGCGGCACGCGCGCCCGCAAGTCGCGACGATGGTGCCGGCGTCATCGCCGGGCAGCGTGTACTGGTGCGAGCCGTTCTCGGTCATGCCGTAGATGTTCTGCGGCGTGATGCCGAGATCGAGGAATGCCTGCGCCGTCTCGCGCGGAATGGGCGCGCCCGCCATGTAGAAGATCTTCACCGCGCCCAGCCGCGCCAGCCCGCGCCGGCGCATTGCTTCGAGCATGTCCATCGCATGCGTCGGCACGCCCATGACATAGGTGGCGCCGCTCGCGATCAGCCAGTCGAGCACCGTCATGCCCGCCGGCGGATCGTTGACGACGAGCTCCAGCCCGGCGACGAGCATCTGCTCCACCGCAACCGTGGCGATGTGATGGCTCAAGGGGCTGAGGCTTAAGAGAACAGTGCGCGCGTCGTGACCCCAATCGGCGACCATGGCGCGGCCATTGGCCAAGAGCGTGTTGTCGGAATGAAGCACGCCCTTGGGTCTGCCCGTCGTGCCCGAGGTGAAGGCCAAGTATACGATCTTGTCGGGATTGTCGTCGGGCGCAGGCGGCACGCTCCCGGCCGCGCCCGCCTCGGGAAAAGCATGCGCTGTTCCCTCTTCAACCGCGTCCTCGCCGCGCGGTGCCACGCGATAGACGCGGCGCAGCGCGAGCGCGCCGACAGTGGCGAAAATGTCGTTTGACGGATCGGCGCCGAAGCCCGGCTGTGCGACTAGCGCCGAAGCCGCGATGCCGCCGATGAGCTCGACGACCTCGGCCGCGGTGTAGCTGCGATGGAGCGAGGGGACGCAGACATAGCCGTTGCGCGAGCACGCCAGCAGCGTCACCACCGTCTCGGCTCGGTTGGGCAGCCACACCGCCACGCGCTCCCCGCGCCGCAGGCCGGCCGCATCGAGATCGGCCGCCACCGCATCGACCCAGGACAAGAGCGCCGCCCAGGTCAGCCGCCGCGCCGCATCGCGCAGCGCGAACGCGTTCGGGTTTGCGGCGGCATGCCGGCGCAGCAGCGCATAGAGCGTGTCGTTCTGCCACACTCCCTCGGCGTAATAGAGCCGGGCGGTGGTGGGATCGTGGAGCGTGAGGATCGGGCTCACGCGCCCCTGCCCCCGGCGCGGTGCGGCGTCACTGCCGGGCGGCGAGCGCGGTCAGGCCCTGCTTGAAGCGCTCGCCGCTGCCGGCGATGCCGACCTCGTTGAAGATCTCCGCCGAGAGCGCCTGCACCGTCGCATCGTCGAGCGCGACGCCGTTCGACTTGAGATAGGCGCGCGCCGCCTCCAGCGCCTCGTCCATCTCGCCGCCGCGCTTGTACTGCTTGTAGTAGTCGTAGCGGCTGTCCATGCCCAGCGCCTCGACCAGCAGGTCGGTGAAGTTCTTCACCGCGAAGGGATAGCTGCGCCTCCGCGCCGGAGAGCTGGCGGTGGCAGGCATGATACATCGTCACCAGCACATCGACGCCCGCCGCCGTGGCGGTTTCCGCCACCAGGCGATGCACCTCGCGCTCGCGGTCGTTGTGGCGCGCGGCCGGGCCGCCGCAGACATAGGAGAAGCCGCGGTCCTGGCGCATCCGGCACGACCTCGAGATTGGGAATGGCGGCGATGAGCGCATTCACGCTCTCGCTCACGCCGGCGATGCCGTCATGCTCGTGAATGGCGATGCGCTGGCGCGGCAGGTCGGTGCGGAACGACCTGCGCAGGCGGTCGAGATGCTCGGCGAGAAACAGCGCGATGTGGCCGAAATCGAAGCTCGGCTTGGCATAGTCGTGATAGGCCTCGCCGAACTGCTTGGTGCAGCTCGGGCACCACGACAGGACGCGCTTGGCGCCTACCTTGGCGAAGCCGTCGTAGGTATTGCCCGCCACGCGCTCGTAGGTCTCGAGATCGCCCTCGTGGAACTGATAGACGCCGCAGCAATGGCCGGGACCGCCCATCACCTCGAATTCGACGCCGAGGCGGTCGAGAATGTCCATGACGTTGAACACCATGTGCGGCGTGCGCAGCACGTTGCAGCCGGTGTAGAACACGAACATCGGCCGCGCGCTGGCGCCGGCGCGTCGTGATGCGGGCGAGCGCCGCGCACGGCATCTGCATGCTGGCGAAGAGGCGCACCGAATGCGACATGTTGCGGAAGCGCCGGCGCGCGGCCTCGGTGCGCGCTTCGGCCGATTTGGCGACGACGCGGCGGCGCATGCGCTCGATCGAGACCCACTGGCGCACGTTGATCCCCTCGGGGCAGGCCGCGATGCATTGGCCGCTGCCGTTGCAGGCCTCGACCCATTTCGCGGCGCTATCCGCTTCGCCCGCGCCGCTGGTCAAGGCGCATGAGCTCGGTGACGATGGTGCGCGCGTTGCTCTTATCGAGGCCGGCCTCGGCCGCCGTCGGGCACGCCTCGACGCATTTGCCGCAGGTCGTGCAGCGGCTCGTCTGCGCCTGCACCGTCGCGTCGAGATAGTCGAGCATCCCATCCATGCGTGCGGTCTCCTCGTCGCCGGGATGGTAGTTCCGCGCCGTGCCGAAGGCAATTCCGCGGCCCCCAGCCTCAGAGCAGGAGACGGCCGCCCACGACGAGCAGCGTCGCCGCGAGGACGGGGCGGAGGACCTCGTCGGGCACGCGGCTGGCGACGGAGCTGCCGATGAGAATGCCCGGCAGCGAGCCCAGCAGCAGCGTCCCCAGCAACGGCACGTCGATCGCGCCGAACCACCGTGAGCACGACGCGGCGGCGCGGCGCAAGCGCACGCGGACGCGCGCCATAGCGCGCGACCAGCCAGGGGCGGAAGACCAACGCCAGCGCCGTCAGCAGCCGCGCCACGCCCAGCGCCGTCGTGATCAGGGCGCGCAGGCTGTCGTCTTCCATCTTGAGGAGGCCCAGAAGCAGCAGCGTCATCGCCGTCAGCGGCACGCTGCCCGCCGCCAGCCACCCCACCACCGGCCAGGCGATGGTACGGTTGAGGCCGTGCACCAGGCTGCCGCCGGTCTTGGTCGCCGCCGCGTAGAGAAGATCGGTGCCGACTGCCGTCGCGGGATGGATGCCGAAGAGGAGAATGAGGAGCGGCGTCATCAGCGAGCCGCCGCCCAGGCCGGTCATGCCGACGAGCATGCCCACGGCAAAGCCGGACGCCACGTAAAGCGGGTCGATCATCATGCCGGTATCACCTCTCGCGCAGGCTTGCCGGCCCTTTCAGATGGATGCCGCATTCCATCCGTGCCAGTCCCGGCCACCGTCCCGCGCGCGGCTCGGCGGCAGCGGCGACCCGCGCCGTGCAGGGCATGCAGCGGCGGCTACATTCTAATCGCCGCTGTGATAGGACAGTATATAACATTTATATTAATGTCAAAAAATATAATACACGTTATATAAATGTTGTTAAGGCGGCAGTCGCCGCGATTGCCGACGCTCGCGGGACGCTCTTACAATGCGGCCGCAGCCCGGCGCCGATGCATCCTGGCGTGGGGAAACAACGGCGACGGGGAAGGAAACAATGGCAGGCTCGCTTTCGCGGCGTGCGACGCTGTTCGGGATCGCGGCAACGGCCGGGTTGGGTGCGCACCCGCCGCTCGCCCACGCCGCCGACAAGGCGCGGGTCGGCAAGGCCGCGGCCAATGCCTGGATGTTCACGACCCTCGATGTCGGCAAGCAGGAAGGCATCTTTGCCAAAGACGGCATCGACATCGACATCGTTGCGCTCGCCGGCGATGCCAAGCTGCAGCAGGCCCTGGCGGCGGACAGCCTCGATTTCGCGCTCGGCTCCGGCCCCTCGATGGCCTTCACGGCGAAAGGCTCGCCGTCGATTGCGGTCGCGGCCTTTGCCGGGCCGCCGCTCAATCTCTCGGTTGTCGTGGGCGAGGATTCACCGATCAAGACCGTGGCGGACCTCAAGGGCAAGACGCTGTCGGTGACGACCAAGGGCTCGCTCACCGAATGGCTCGTCAAACGGCTGTCGATTGCGCAAGGGTGGGGGCCGAACGGCGTCACGACGGTGGCGCTGGGGGCGTTCCAGACATCGCTCGCGGCGATGCGCACCCACGAGATCGACGGCATGATGACGGCGCTCGAGTCGGGCTACATGCTCGAGGAGAAGCACGCCGGCCGGGTGATCACCGACATGGGCCGCTATGCGCCCCACTTCATCACCCACGTCGTTTTCGCGCGCAAGGCGCTCGTCGCGAGCAATCCGGAGCTGGTACGGCAATTCCTCAAGGCGTTCTTCACGACGATCGCCTACATGAAAGCGAACCGCGACAAGACCATCGCCATCACCAGCGCGGTCCTCGGCCAGAGCACAGCCTCGATCGCCAAGACCTATGATTACGAGAAGTCGATGTTCATCGACGACGGGCGCTTCGACCCGGCGGCGGTGGCGACGCTCAAGGATTCATTCGTCGAGATGGGCATTCTGCCCACCAAGCCGTCCAACGATCAGATCTTCACCACCGCCTTCGTTCCGGTGAAGCCGTAGGGCGTGGAGGCGGCACCGACAGCGCACCGCCTTCCATCCGGCCTCGTGATCAGGTCGTCAAAGCGACGTTGAGGATGCTGGACTTGCCGTCCTTCATCGCGGTGAGCGAGCCTTCGAGCGCGCCCTTCAGCTCGCCCGCCTTCTCGACCTTCTGGCCGCGGAAGCCGAAGGGCCGGCCGAACTCCGCATAGTCCGGCGCGTCGATATGGACGCCGTGATAAATATCCGCCCCGTGCGCGACGCCGTCGGGATAGTGGTGGAGATGGCCCTTCTGCATCGCCAGGTACTTGCGGTTGTTCATCACCACGACGGTGATGGGAAGATTGTTGTTCTTGGAAGCGCCGAACGCCTGCACCACCGGATTGTAGAGGAACGAGCCGTCGCCGATGAACAGCACCACCGGCCGCTTCGGCGCGGCGAGCTTGACGCCCAAGGCGAGGCCCAATCCCTGTCCCAGCCCGCCGCCGGCGCGGAAATAGCTCTGCGGCTGCGACCACGGCAGGTGCTGCTGCAGCAGCCCTGCGTGCATGATGGTCTCGTCGAGATAGACCGTGTCCTCCGGCATGTGCGCGCGCATCGCATCGATGAGCGCCAGCGGCTCGACCCCGTCGCCGTTGGAGCGCGCCTTGGTTTCGGCGGCGCGTTCCTCGGCCGCCACCTTGTCGTGCTCCTGGTGCCAGCGCTGGTGCCGGTCGGCGTGTTTCTGCGCCGTGACGCCCGCGGCGCGCGCCGCCTCGACGAGGAGCTTGAGCGACGCCGCGACATTGCCCTCCAGATACTCGTCGGCCTGAAGGCTCTGATAGACCATCTGGTGTTTCAGCGGATTGTTATCGATGACGACGATTTTGCCGCTGGTGGGCTTGCGGCTCGGCGGATACCACGGCGCCTTGCAGTTCACCAGGAGAACGAGGTCGGACTCCTTGAGGTGACGCTCGAGCGCATAGCCGAAGCTCATGGCATGGCCCTTGGGGAAATTGGCATAGGAGGTGCCGCGCCCGCCGCCCACGGGGATGCCGAAGAGATCGGCGAGTTCGACGAGCGCCGAGAAGGCGGCAGGATCGCGCCCGACGGTGTCGGTGATGATCATCGGGCTCTTGGCCGCCATGATGAGTTTGAGAATGCGCTCGACATCGGCCGGCGCGGCCTGGGTCTTGGGCGGCGTGGGAATGGTGCGGCGATGAGCGGGCGGCGTCCAGTCCTGCAGCATGGTCTCGAGGGGCACGTTGAGATAGATCGGTCCCATCGGCGTGCGCTGCGCCAACTCCATGGCGCGGATGACGCTCTCATAGAGAGTATGGACGCTGCCGACCTGGGTCGCCCATTTCGTCACCGGCTCGACCAGGCGCTGGGTGCCGCCGACGATGCTGAGGCTGCGATACCATTGCGGCTCGATGTTGAGGCCGGGATCCTCGCCGAAGGTGAGCAACTCGCCCGACATGATCACCATCGGGATTTCGCCCAGCACCGCCGAGTGCATGCCGGCCGCCCCTTGCAGGAGGCCCGCACCGGCATGAAGCAGGACCGGCAGCGGCCGCCCGGTGACCTGGGTGTAGCCGATCGCAATATCCACGGCCAAGGTCTCGTGCCAGCAGTCGATATAGTTCGGACCGGGCATCTGGTTGACTTTCTGGCGCGCGACCGCCTCCCAGACCGGCGACCATTCCGACCCCGGCGAGGAAACGATGTGCTCGACACCAAGGGTGCGGAACGCTTCGAGAATCGCCTCGCCGCCGTCGCAATATTGCTTCATGACCCGGTCCTTCCTCGATGGATAGCCGGGCCATCATAGCGATCTTGCGGCGGCGCAACAGTGTTTTGCGGGCGACGGCGGCGGAGGGCGGGCCTGCCAAGGGGCAGGCTCCGCGCCGGCATCGCCCGCCGCCTCTCAACTCGCGCGGCGGCCCTCGTACTCGAAATGAGCGAGCGACGGACGACCCATCGGCCGCGCGAGATCGCCCATTTCCGGCCGCAGCCAGGCCTCCATCGAGGCGGCGCGCTCGCACGAGGTGAGCTCGTATTCGTGCAGCTCGTCGCCCTCGCCCGGGCGCGTGCGCCACACGCCCAGATCGAGCGCCATCCCGCCATAGACATCGAAGGCGTGGCGGCGCGCGAGCACCCCTTCGATGATGCCGACGAGCCACGCCCAGCGCCAATGGCACAGCACCCACAAATGATGCAGGCGCATCATCGCCGCGAGCGTATTGCCGCCGGTCACGTCCTGGGCCAGGAACACCGAGCCGGTGAAGACGATGTGGCAGGTGCGGATCGTCTTGGCGATGACGGCGCGCACGATGCAGCGGTCGGCCTTCGTCAGCATCGTGGCCGGATGCGTCGCCCAGAAATTGCCGCTCTCCATTTCCTCGGCGAGCGTGCGCTCGCACCACAACAGCCGCGACGCGATGCAGCCTTTCGGCACGCCATCCTGCATCAGCGCCAGCACCACCGTGTCGGCCGGCGTCGCATTGGGATGAAAGCGCGGGTCATTCGTCTGGATGAGCCGCTTCATCCGGCCGAGGCTGGCGCGGTGCAGCTTCGATACGGTGGAGAGACGATGGCCGATCATCGGCTCCAGCCCCTGCTCTTCGAGCGAGCGCAACAGCGGCGGGATGATCCGCGTGCCGGCCATCTGCAGGCGATCCAAGGGAAGCGAATCCACTGGATTGAACGCATCGATGTAGTTCGTGAATTCTCCGGCGAACGAGGTGGCGTCGCTGAAGTCGCTATAAACGACGTTTAAGTTGCTCATTTAGCCTCTCGCATGGGGCCGAATGCGACGCGGCCTCTCCCGTCACGCCCCACTGCGGGAGCACCGAACCGAATTGGCCTGGATCGGCCTCGATGAGCGCCCGAACGGTCGGGTAAGATGACGCGCCGTTCCCGTCGCACCCAACTATCGCGCGACCGCGTCGCAACGTCGGCGCATGCGGTCGAGCCCCCTTCATTTCTTCGGCGCGCGAATGCCGCATCGGACGGCCGCGAGCAGCATGTCGACGCCCTTGCCGTCGCTGGAGAGCGGCAGGATCAGGGCTTCGTAATAGCGGGGAATGTCGTCGAGCATGTGGTCGCCGATCCAGCCCAGCGGCGCGGCGCTGTCGACGACGCGCGCCAGGCGCTCCTGCGCGAGCGCGCCCAGTTCCTGCAGCGGCGCGGGATCGAGCGTCTCGCCAGTGAGTTCCCGCCCGATCCACCAGGTGAGTTCGCTGCCTTGCAGACGAACGCGAAACCGCGGGCCGGGCCTCAGAACCTCGAGCAGCATGACGTACCCCAAGATGAAGCGCATCTCGACGGGATCAACATCCATGCGCGCCGGCATTGCCCGTCCGGCGCATTTTTCTGTCCAGTATTCGTAAAGCCGCCGCAAACGACGGTCGTGACTAGTATGCACCGCTCCGAGCGCTACCTCCAGCGCTCCGGTGGAACGCCAATTGCCGGCCGGGCTCACGTTGGCCACGGCGCGTCGGGGTCGGCCGCGTATTTCCAGGGACGGCGCCTTATGGCCGAGCATGAGCACGAGTTCGGCCGCTCGCCATCGGTCGCAGGCTCGCACACCGTGAGCGCGGCGATGGCGACGAATGATGCCGCTTCGTGGAACCCCGCCTTGTCGATGATGGTGGACAGCCGATAAAGCCGCCGCGCCAGATAGGGTCCCTGACAGTAAAGCGCCTCGTCCATGATTCCCTCGGGGCCGAGCTTTGCGCCGGCTCTTGCAGGCGGCATATTATTGAGGGAGGATAAGGCGTTCGGTGGTACAGAAGTGGTGTCCCGACCTACAAGTTTGGGTGACCGGAGTGGAGGAATTTCAAGCGCGTTTCGGCGCAGCGCTGCGGCGGCGCCTCTATCCGAATGCGCCCCTGCACTTGAAGGAGATCGCAGGGGCCATCGGCCGGTCGGAAAACACGGTTACCCGCTGGTGGCGCGGGGAAACCCGGGTCTCCGGGGCCGATCTATACCGCATCGCACAATTTTTCGGCCGGCGCGGCGACATTGCCTTTCTGGGTGACGTCTTCGGCGACCTCCCGGCCGCCGGGACCGCCGCCGGTGCTGGCGTGCAGCACGCGTTTACGAACGAAAGGCGCGACCGTGAACGCGCCTCAGGCGACGTTCACACCTGGTTCCGGGCCGATGGCACGATCGCGATGGCCCACGCGGGGCACGCCGATTATATCGCCCGCTCGCTCGGAATGCCGGCCAAGGCCGGCGATCTCATCAGCTATTCCGTGCGGATGCTGGGGTGGATCGCTACCACCGAGCGCGCGGATGGCGTCATCGTCATCCGCCACGACGGGCGCCGTGTCGCCGCGCTCGCCGCCGAGCGCGTCTGCGCCTGGCTCGAGGACCGCATGGAGCGCGTCCGCTATGTGCGGCGCATCGTGCATATGGACGGAACCTGGATCGAGGCGCGCCACCCGATGGCCCGGGCCGCGGCCTTTGCCATCGGCAAGATCGCCTTGATCGCGCGGGTTCCGCGCCGGCCCTGGCTGGTCAAGCGGCTGAGCCTCGATGCCGTTTCCGACCCGCGCCTCGTTGCCCTCCTGGGCGTCTACAACACCGCTCCGGACAAGCTCGTGCATGCCGCCGCCGAGATGGGCGCCTTTACCACGAGCAGCCTTTTCGGCGTGAACGGGGACGATGTCGTCTCGCACCACGCGCCGACGGCCTACGGCTTCGAGACGGCGCTCGTTGAAGGTCTCAACGTGCTCGCCCGCCCCGATACGGATTATGCGCTGATGGTCCGGGCGCGCATTCTGCGCACCAAGCGCGAGGGCCCGACCTATCACGAACTCGTCGGCACCATCGATGATACCAATGTCACCTATCTCAACCTCGCGCTGCCTGAGCCGGGCGCCTCAGGGCGGGTGCTGACCTCGACCGTGATGCTGGAGATCGAGCGCCCGGCCGCCTGAGTCCGGCGGCCGCCGCCTCGGCCGACCGGGACCCCCAAAGCGCACGCGCTTGCGCAACTTTGACATTTTTGCGGCAGGGCCCGCGAGGGCTCCTCCCGCGCCGGGGGGCTGTGGTACAAGCGCGCGTGGGGCGAGAATATCTCCTGGCAATGGCATCCAACGGACGCGGCGGCGACATGCGCGCCGATCCCGGCGACGGGCCGTCCCGGCGCAGCACGGGGCGCACGGGCGGGGGCAAGCCGCCGCGGCGGGGACCGTCGCGCGGGAGCATCGGGCGCTGGGCGCTGCTTGGCCTCCTGTGGGCGGTAATCGTCGGCGGCGGGATTATCGCCTATTTCGCGCTGACGCTGCCGCCAATCAACACGCTGGCGCTGGCCGACCGGCGTCCCTCGGTGACGCTCTTGGCCGCGGACGGCTCGCTCGTGGCCACCTATGGCGACCTCTTCGGCGAGCCGCTGCGCCTCAGTGACATGCCGCGCTATCTGCCGGCGGCGGTGATCGCCACCGAGGACCGGCGCTTCTACAGCCATTTCGGCATCGATCCCTGGGGGCTGGCGCGCGCCGCCTTCACCAATCTCCGCGCCGGCCACGTCGTCCAGGGCGGCAGCACCATCACCCAGCAGCTCGCGAAGAACCTCTTCCTCACCAACGAGCGCACCTTCACCCGGAAGATTCAGGAGACGCTGCTGGCGCTCTGGCTCGAGCACAAATACACCAAGAACCAGATCCTCGAGCTCTACCTGAATCGCGTCTATCTCGGCGCCGGCACCTATGGCGTCGACGCCGCCGCGCATCGCTATTTCGGCAAGTCGGCGCGCACCCTGTCGCTCTACGAGGCCGCCGTGATCGCCGGGCTTCTGAAGGCGCCGACGCGCTTTTCTCCGGCGAACGACTGCAGGGCTCGCGGCCGAGCGGGCGCAGCAGGTGCTGGCCAACATGGTCGACGCGGGCTTCATCACCCAGGCCCAATCCACCACTGCCGCGACGAGCGCGCGCGAGCTCGCCCGCACCCAGCGCCCGCCACCCGCCAGCCGCTATTTCGCCGACTGGGTGGCCGAGCAGCTCGCGCGACTGAACGAGGTGCAAGGCCACGACCTGGTGGTGACGACGACGCTCGATCCCCGCTTCCAGGCCGACGCCGAGCAGGCCGTCAGCGCCACGCTCGACCGCGACGGCCAAAAATCCCATGCCGCCGAAGGCGCGCTCGTCGCCATGGCGCCTGACGGCGCGGTGCGCGCCATGGTGGGCGGGCGCGACTATGCCGGCAGCCAGTTCAACCGCGCGACCCAGGCGCTGCGCCAGCCGGGCTCGTCGTTCAAGCCGTTCGTTTATCTCGCGGCGCTCGAACATGGGCTGCGCCCGACCGACCGCTTCAACGATCATCGCGTCCGCATCGGCAATTGGGAGCCGCACAACTACGAGAACAAGTACGTCGGCGAGGTCACCGCCGCCGAGGCGCTGGCGCAGTCGATCAATACGGTCGCGGCCCAGGTGATCGTGCGCGCCGGCGTCAACAACGTGATCGAGGTGGCGCACCGGCTGGGCATCACCGCCACGCTCACCCGCGACGCGAGCCTGGCGCTCGGCACCAGCGAGGTCACGCTCATCGACCTTACCTCGGCCTATGCCGCCTTCGCCTCGGGCGGCATCGGCGCGTGGCCCTACGGCATCAGCGAAATCCGCGACACCCACGGCGCGGTGCTCTACCGCCGCACCGGCGAAGGCCCCGGCCGCGTCATCGATCGCGAGCTCGCCGGCGAGATGAACGAGATGCTGATGGGCGTGCTCTCGCACGGCACCGGCAAGAGCGCGCAGCTCGACCGACCGGCGGCGGGCAAGACCGGCACGACCCAGGACTTCCGCGACGCGCTCTTCATCGGCTACACCGCCGACCTCGTCGCGGGCGTGTGGTTCGGCAACGACGACAATTCGCCGATGCACCGCGTCACCGGCGGCACGCTGCCCGCCCGCACCTGGAAGATGTTCATGGCGGCGGCGACCGCGGGCATGCCGGTGCGGCCCCTGCCGCTGCCGGAAGGGCCGGCGCGGATCGCCAGTGCGGCCGCCCCGGCGCCGGTGGCGCACGCGGGTTCCGGCGTCATCGGCGGGCTCGCAGGCCTGCTGCATTCGATTTTCGGCGCCGCCGCCCAGCCCACGCCCGAAGCCCGCGCCGCGCCCTATTCGCGCCCGGGCATCGATCCCTGATCGGTTTGGAATGGGTGCCGACCTGGTACGGTCACCCCTTTTTTCGTCATTGCCGGGCTTGACGCGGCAATCCATGGACCCGCGGGTCAAGCCCGCGGGTGACGGACAAAGAGGGCGATTCCATCCAATCGGCTCTGCTCAGAGCGTCGGTGTGTCGGGCGAGAGGCCGAGGGCGACGCGGCCCCAGAGGGTGCCGTTCACGTCCCAGCTCAGCGCATAATGCGCGTTCGCGGCGTGGACGTCGCGGAAGGCGCGCTGGATCGGCTTGTCGAGATAGATCGCCGGCCCCGCCCGAGGCGGTGAAGATCAGCTCCACCGCCTTGGTGCAGATGCCCGCCGCATAGGCGCCGTCGCGGCGCCAGCGCGCCTTGTCGGCGGTATCGGGCACCGCGCCTTTGGCGGTCATGCGCGTCGCCTCGTCGCAATCCTTGAGCATCAGCGCCTCGGCGATGTCGGCCAGCGCCGAGGCCTCGGCGAGGCGAAGCTGCACGCCGCCGAGATCGGCGAGCCGCTTGCCGGTATAGGTGCCGATCGCGGCTGCGCATGCGATTCGCGATAGATCGGCGATCGCGCCGCGGGCGATGCCGAGCGACACCGCGGCGACGACGAAGGAGAACAGGCCCAACGCCGGGAGCTTATAGAGCGGCGCGGGATTGACCGCGCTTCCCGGCGTGGCGCCGCCGGCGATCGCCGCCAAGCGGCAGCGTGCGATGGGTCGGGCACGAACACCTCGTCGATCTCGACATCCTTGCTGCCGGTGCCGCGCAGACCGGCGACGAACCAGGTATCGATGATGCGATAGTCCTTGGCCTCGACCAGGAAGACGCGGTGCTCGAGCGGCCGGCCGCGCTCGTCGCGCACGATGCCGCCGACGAGGTTCCAGTGCGACGGGATCGATGCCGCTCGAGAACGGCCAGCGCCCGCTCAGCATATAGCCGCCCTCCACCGCGCGGGCGCGGCCGCAGGGAAAGACGAAGGCCGAGCCGATGAGCGCGTCGGCCGTCTGGCCCCACACCTCGTCCTGCGCCTCCTTGGGCCACATGCCGAGCATCCAGTGATGGCTCGCGAGGTTGGTCAGCACCCAGCCGGTCGAGCCGCAGCCCTGCGGCCACGATCGCGCCCAGCTCGACGAGCGCGCGATAGGGCAGCTCGCTGCCGCCGACGCGCCGCGGCTGGAGCATGCGGAAGAGCCCGCTGGCGTGCAGGTCGGCGAGCGTCTCGTCGGGGACGCGGCGCAGCTCCTCAGCACGCCCGCGCGCGTTCCCGCAGCACCGGCAGGAGCGCCAGGGCGCGCGACTTGAGCGTGGCGAAATCGGGCGGCTCGGCCATGATCCCTTAGCGGATGGATGCGGGTCCGGCGCCATTTTGAACGACGCGCGCAAAGAAGCAACCCGCGCGAAGGCCGGGCCGGCGACGGCGCGGACCGCCGATTATGCTGGCGCCAAGAATCGCGCCTACCCGCCGGTCAAGTCTTGACCCGCCGCGGCGACCGGCGCCGGGTGCCGGGCGCGTCCGGCGCGGCGCACGCTGCCGCGCGGATCGTGGCAACCTCGGAATGCACCGCATCCTCGTCCCAGAGATGGACGCCGCCGGTTATGCCCGCCTGGTTCGACGCGATCCTGACGCGATCGGGGGGATCGACGATCTTGGAGGCATTGCCGCCGCCCAGATAGAGCACGTCATAGTGCAGGAGCGAGAACAGGATATTGATCGTCTTGTTGACCCGGCGGCGCCATTTCCGCGTCCCGTCGCGCAAGAGGGCCGCGTCGCCGATATAGTCGTTGTAGGTCTCATTGTTGTGAATGGGGTGCATCGACAATTCCAGATGCGGCATCAGCGCGCCGTCGCGGAACACCGCCGTTCCCGCACCCGTGCCGAGCGTCAGCACCACCTCCAAGCCGCGGCCCTTGATGATGCCCATTCCCTGGACCTCGGCATCGTTCAGCATGCGAACCGGCTTGCCCAGGCGCTTGGCCACGATTGCCGCCAAGGGAAAACCGCCCCATTGGCGGTGGCCGAAATGCGGCGCCGTCACCACGCGCCCGTCGCGCACGACGCCCGGAAATCCGATGGAGACGCGGTCGAATTCCGGCAGCTTCGCCACGAGATCGACGAGCGCCTGTACCAGGATGCGCGGCGTGCACGGATAGGGCGTCGCCACGCGCACGCGATCGACCACCATCTTGCCGGCGGGATCGAGCACCGATGCCTTGAGGCCGGTGCCGCCGACGTCGATGGCCAGGGTATGGGGGCCGGCCGATGTGGCCGAGCCGGAGGCGTGGTCCGTTTTCCCGTTCACGGCGTGTCACCCGCCGCTGCCCGGTCGGCGAACCAGGTCAGCGCGCCGGTCGGATGGAGGCGGGCCGCCGGCAGATCGCCATCACCACGCCGGATGCGGTCGAGGACCTCCCGCTTCTCCGCCCCGGTCACCAGGAAGGCGACGTGGCGGCCGCTCTCGAGCGGCGGGTAGGTCAGCGTGACGCGCGCTTCTGCCTCGGCGCCGAGGACGGCCGCGACCCAGCGGTCGCGCACCGCGAGCACGCTCGTGCCCGGAAAGAGCGACGCCGTATGCCCATTCGTGCCAAGGCCCAGGAGGACGATGTCGAAGAGCGGCCGCGCCGCATCGAGCCGGTCGGCGCCATAGAAGGATTTCAGATCCTGCTCATAGCGCGATGCCGCCGCTTCCGGCGTGGCGGCGGTCGTGGGAACCGGATGGATGTTGGCGGCTGGTATCGGCACGCGCGACAGCATCGCCTCCCGCGCCATGCGATAATTGCTGCGGGGATCGTCGGGGGGCACGAATCGCTCGTCGCCCCAGAACCAATGCGCGCGCAACCACGGGAACGCCTCACGGCGGGGCGGAGCGGCCAGATGCTCGTAGAGAACCCGCGGCGTCGCCCCACCGGAGAGCGCGATGGCCATTGTGCCGTCCTTTGCCATAGCCACCGCGAGCATCCAGTCCGCGACCCGAAGCGCCAGCGCCTCGGGATCGGCGAGGACTTCCAACTTCCCCGCAAAAACCTTCGACATGGTCACGCCTTTCCCATCAAGAGGCGCCGAGCAGATGGCGCTCGACCGCCTTGGCGAAGCCCTCATCGTCGTACGAGGCAGTGACTGCCTGCGCCTCCTTGCGCACATCGGGACTGGCATTGCCCATGGCGATGCTGAGGCCGCTCTTGCGGAACATCAGCACGTCGTTGGGCATGTCACCGATGGTGGCGATCGCGGTGGCGGCGATGCCGAGTGCATGCGACAGATAATCGACCACGCCGCCCTTGTTGGCGGCGGGATTGGTGATGTCGAGATAATAGGGCTGCGAGCGCGCCGCCGAGGCATGATCGCCGAACGCCTTCTGCGCATCCGCCTCGGCGCGCTGGACCTTGTCGTGATCGTCGCTGATGCCGACAATCTTGATCGCCTTGTCCAGCGCCTTGTCGAAATCCGTGACCACGGTCGGCGGAAACTTGACCGTCCATTGCTCGCGCGCGACATGGGGCGCGCCGGCGTCGCGGATCAGCCAATCGTTGCCGCGATAGACCCAGGCATCGAGCCCGTGATCGAGGATGAGCGCCACCGCACGCCGGGCCACGACCGGCTCCAGCGCATTTTCCGCGAGCACGGTGAGATCGGGCTTGACGAACATGCCGCCATTGAAGCCGGCAATGGGAATATCAATCCGCAACGGCTCGATTAGCATGGTCATGCCGCGCGGCGGCCGGCCGCTGGTGATGGCGAACTTTATGCCGCGCTCGGCCAGCCCTGCTACTGCCGCCTGCGCGCGCGGGGTCAATATCTTGTCCTCCGTCACCAGCGTGCCGTCGACATCGGCGATCAGCAGCGCGATCGGGTTTTTCTGCGTGCGCACAGGCGTCGCGCTCCTATCGGCGGTCGCGGTCACGGCGGCGTCGGTATCTGCGATATCGGTAGCGCGAACGCGCTGCGCAATGGCTTGCTCCTCGGCAGCTCCTCGAGAAGACAAACACGCGCGACCGCAAAATGGCGCAGGCGCGGGCCCGCGTCAGCCTGTCGCCGCGGGATAGACGAGCGTGCCCCCTGGCAGCGCGTGCACGCCCGGCGTGGGCGTTGCCGGATCGAGCTTGCCCGGCCCCATGATGTGTGCGACCGCGACGCCGTCTGCCAGCAGATAGTCGGTGATGATGCGGCGGTGGCAGCGCCACCACACCGCCTCGGCGCACATGATGGCGCAGACATGGGCGCGATCGAGCGCGCGCAGCTCGTCGAGCCCGGCGCGAAAGGCCGCGGTCATGGCATAGTCGGCATAGCTGCGGAATGCCTCGACCCGCCACAGCGTATTGGGCGACGGCGCGGCACCTTTGCGGTGGTGGCGCCTGCCGCCGAGGGCGTCCAGGTGACGATAACCGATCCCCACCGCGGCGAGCGCCGCCGGCAGCGCATCTTTGTTGAATTGCGGGTTGGTGCGCGAGCGCGGGATCGAGCGGACATCGACGACGAGATCGACCGCGCACTGCCGCAGCAAGGCGACGAACTCGGCGATCTCGCGCGTCGAATGACCGATGGTGAAAATTCCCGACCTCCGCGGCACCCGGTGCATGGTACGGCCTTCCCCTGCCCGAACGCGAGAGGCTGTGCCTGGATCGCGCCGTCCCGACCCTCTACAAAGGAAAAGCAACGGACGGAGGGATGCGGGTGAGCGGGGCCAAGACCATGCGCGCGCTGGTGCTGCAGCGGCACGGCGGACGCGACGCACTCGACGGTCGTCGAGGACTACCCGGTGCCCGAGCCCCAAAGCGGCCAGGCGCTCATCCGCGTGCGCGCGTCGTCCTTCAACTACCACGACGTCTTCACCATGCGCGGCATGCCCGGCATCAAGGTGCCGCTCCCGGTCATCATCGGCCTCGACATGGCGGGCGAGATCGCGGCGCTCGGTCCCGACGTTGGCGGATTCCGCGAAGGCGACCGCGTGCTGGTCAATCCGCTGAACAAGCAGAAGGGCCTGATGGGCGAGATGCTCGACGGCGGCATGGCGGAATATTGCCTCGTCGCCGCCGACCAGCTTCTCGCCATGCCGGGCAAAGTCTCGTTCGAGGAAGCCGCCTCGCTGCCGGTCGCCTACGGCACCGCGCACCGCATGCTGGTCACGCACGACACGGTGAAGCGCGGCGACCGCGTGTTGGTGCTGGGCGCGAGCGGCGGCGTCGGCACCGGCTGCGTCATCCTGGCGAAGCTTCTGGGCGCGACGGTGATCGCCTGCGCCTCGAGCGCCGAGAAGATGCAGCGCCTCAAGGAGCTCGGCGCCGACGAGGCGATCAACTACCGCGAGGTCGATTTCTCGAAATGGGCGGTCGAGCGCTATGGCCAGCCGCAGCGGCGCTCCTACGAGGGCGGCGTCGACGTGGTGGTCAACTTCACCGGCGGCCCGACCTGGGTCCCGTCGCTGCGCTGCATCAAGCGCGGCGGCAAGCTGTTGGTGTGCGGCGCGACCGCCGGCCATGATCCGCAGGAGGATCTGCGCTATGTCTGGACGTTCGAGATCAAGATCATCGGCTCGAACAGCTTCTATGACGAGAATCTCATCGCGCTGATGGACCTCGTCGCCGACGGCAGCATCAAGCCGGTGATCGAGACGGTGCTGCCGCTGGAGCGTGCGACGGAAGGCCTGCGCCTCATCGAGGATCGCGAGGTCATCGGCAAGGTCGTGGTGTGCCCGTAAATGAGGACGAGATGAGCGAACTACCGACGCCCCAGGCGGTCCAGGCGCTGATCACGCGCGGCCCCTATCATCGCTGGCTCGGCATCGAAGTCGTGGCGGTCGAGGCCGACGCCATCGAGCTCAAGGCCACCTGGCGCGAGGAATGGGTGGTCAATCCCGACCGGCGCTACACCCATGGCGGCATCCTCGCGGCGCTGGTCGATCTCGCCGCCGACTGGGCGATGGTGGGGCGCACCGGCCGCGGCGTGCCGACCATCGACATGCGCGTCGACTTCCATGCCGCCGCGATGCCCGGCGACCTCACGGCGAAGGGCCGCGTCGTGCGCTGGGGCAGCCAGTTCTCGACCTGCGAGGCGGAGGTGTTCGACGCGGCCGGCAAGCTCCTGGCCAGCGGCCGCGGCACCTATCTCACCACGCCCCCTCCCGCGCGCGCGCCCGCGCCATCTCCGGGCGCAGGAGAGTAGGCGCCGCGCCATGGCGCAATTCCGCAATCTCGGCGACCTCGTCGGGCGCGAACGCGATCTCTCCAAGCTCGCGATCATCGATCTCGGCGGCGAGACGGGTGTGCGCGAATTCTCCTTCGCCGCGCTTGACCGCATGGCCGATGGCGTCGCCCGCGCCTTGAGCGCGCGCGGATTGGCGCGCGGCGACCGTATCGCGATCCTGTCGGCCAATCGCGCGGAATATCTCGGCGCGGTCTTCGGCATCATGCGGGCGGGCTTCGTCGCGGTGCCCGTGAACTTCAAGTTCCCGCGCGCGACGATCGACTTCATCCTGCGCGATGCCGGCGCGAGATCTGGTGTTCTGCGATCGCGAGCGGCGCGCGGATTGTCCCGGCGACATTCCCGCCGTCGCCTGGGGCGGCGCGGGCGCCGAATCGTTCGATGCCTTTTGCGATCCCGGCCCGTTTTCGCCGGTGGCGCCGGCGGCGGACGAGCCGGCGATGTTCCTCTACACCTCCGGCTCGACCGGCCGGCCCAAGGGCGTGGTGCTGTCGCACCAGGGCCAGGTCTGGGTGGTGGAAACGCGCCTCGGCGGCCAGGATCTGTCGCGCCACCGCTATCTCATCGCCGCGCCGCTCTATCACATGAACGCGCTGGCGCTGAGCGAGCTCGCGTGCGCCGCGCACGCCACGATCGTGCTCATGCCGCAATTCACCGCGCGCGCCTATATCGAGGCGATCGGCCGCTATCGCTGCACCTGGCTCACCGCCGTGCCGCCGATGATCGCGATGATGCTGCGCGAGCATGATCTGATGGCGCGCAGCGATTTCTCGTCGGTCGAGTTCGTGCGCATGGGTTCCGCGCCGGTGAGCGCGAGCCTGATGGCGGCGCTCCACCGCGCGCTGCCGGATGCCAAGGTGACGAACGCCTATGGCACCACCGAGGCCGGCCCGGTGGTGTTCGGCCCGCATCCCCAGGGGCTTCCGCAGCCGGAGCAGTCGGTCGGCTATCCCCATCCCAAGGTCGCGCTGCGGCTCGTCGCGGGCGAGGACCGCGCGGCGGCCGAGGGCGTGCTCGAGATGAAATGCCCGGCGGTGATGCTCGGCTATCACAACCGCCCCGATCTTAGCGCGGTCATCACCGCGGACGGGTTCTATGTCACCGGCGACGTGTTCCGGCGCGACGAGAACGGCTTCCATACCTTCATCGGCCGCACCGACGACATGTTCGTTTCGGGCGGCGAGAACATCTATCCCGGCGACGTCGAGCGCATGCTCGAGCGCCATCCCGACGTGGCGCAGGCCTGCGTCGTGCCGATCGACGACGACATCAAGGGGCAAAAGCCCGTCGCCTTCATCATCGCCAAGCCCGGCCGCACGCCGAGCGAGGAGGGAGTGAAGGCATTCGCGCTCGCCAACGCGCCGGCCTATCAGCATCCGCGCTTCGTCTGGTTCCTTGACAAGCTGCCGCTGGCCTCGACCAACAAGCTCGACCGCGCCGCGCTCAAGCGTCTCGCCGCGGAGCGTCTCGGCACTCCCCCAAATTGACACGCATCTCCCTGACCTAGCCCGGCTACATGTCGCCCGCCCAGCGTGGAGGGAGTGCGACGCATGCCAAGATCGGCCCTGGCAAAACCGGCGATGAACGTCACCGCGATCTGCGCGCGCGGGATGGCGCTGCACGAGGCCGGGCGGCCCGAGGATGCGCTCGCCGCTTTTACCGCCGCGGTGGCGCTGGTGCCGGACGATGCGCGGGCGCGGAGCTATCGCGGCTTCATGCTGCTTCTCCTGGGGCGCTGGGACGAAAGCTGGCGCGACTATGCCTGGCGCGTCCGGCTGGGCGGCCGCCTCCTGCCGGGGCCGCTCTGGGATGGCAGCCCGCTCGCCGGCAGGACCATCCTCCTCGAGGCCGAGCAGGGGTTGGGCGACACGCTGATGATGCTGCGCTACGTGCCGCTGGTCGCCGCTGCCGGCGGGCAGGTGGCGCTGGCAGTGCCCGCCACGTTTCATCGCCTGCTCCGCGGCTTTCCCGGCATCGCTCGGATTTATGGACCCGGCGACTACCTCGAATACGAGGTGCATCTGCCGCTCTTCGATCTGCCGCGCCTCTTCGGCACCACGCCTTGGACCGTGCCGCCGCCGGTATCGCCCCTGGCGCCGGCGCCCGAGACGGAAGCGGCGCGCCGGATCGCGGCGGCGCCGGAGCGAAAGTTCGGCCTCGTCTGGGCCGGCAATCCCGCCCATCCCAACGATCAGCGCCGCTCCGCGCCGTTGGCGGCGCTGCGGCCGATCGTCGATGCGGCGGGCTGGCGCTGCTTCAGCCTGCAGCAGGGCGCAGCGCGAGAGCAGGCGAGCGGCGATGATCGTATCGTCGATCTCGGCACGTTCGCCGATCTGGCCGAGACGGCAGCGGCGATCGCAGCACTCGATCTCGTCATCACCGTAGACACCGGCGTGGCGCATCTGGCCGGCACAATGGGCAAGCGCTGTTTTCTCATGCTGCCGTTCGCCGGCGACTGGCGCTGGCTGACCGACCGCCGCGACACGCCGTGGTATCCGAGCGTCACGCTCTTTCGCCAGGAGCGGCCCGGCGATTGGCACGGCCTCGCGCATCGGCTAGCGTCCGCTCTGATGTAGGAGTTGCCGCAGGTGCGCGCGTGCTGCCAAACCCGATCCCGGTGATATTTGCTGCCGTCGTGCTGGTGCAGGCGCCCCAGGCAACGCAATCGGAGGGTCTGGCGGAACTCTATGGCCGCACCCTCGGCGCCGCGGCGCAATGCCAGGACATCGCGCGCCAGCGCATCGACGAAGCCGCGGCGAAGGCGTCGGCGCGCATCAAGATCCTCGCCGCCAGCGACGCCGAGCGCACCGCGGCCGGGATGGTTCTCGCGCGCGCCGCCGATGTCGGCAGCCGCGATGTGGAAAGCGGCGCCACCACCTGCGTCCAGGCCGAGAGCGAACTCGCCAATCTCGAGCGGGAGCTTGCCGCCGCGCGGTGATGTGACTTAAGTTCGACGCGTGGCGGCGAGGAAAAGGGAGACGGCCATGCGCCCGCTGTTTCTGCGCCGGACGGCGCTCGTCCTCGGCGTTCTCCTGGGGCTCGGCGTAGCGCCGCTTCATGCTGCGGACACGGAGGCGGTGACGATGGCGGTGCCGTCGGTCAGCCTCTCCTTCAGCCTCGGCTACCTCGCCGAAGACCTCGGCTTC
The DNA here is from genome assembly GCA_963832575.1 of uncultured Alphaproteobacteria bacterium. Classification (GTDB taxonomy): domain Bacteria; phylum Pseudomonadota; class Alphaproteobacteria; order ATCC43930; family CGMCC-115725; genus DATJLY01. The sequence continues at coordinate 52,530 of CAWHUT010000001.1, read as the reverse complement.
TTCGCCAAGGAGGGATTGGCGGTCAAGCAGGTCGAGATCCAGGGCCTCGGCGCGATCAATTCGGTGATCTCGGGAAGCTCCGATTTTGCCGAGCCGTCGGCGGCTTCGCTCGCGCGCGCCGCGGCGCACGGCCAGCGCCTGCTGGGCATCGCCGAGCTCACCGATCACCCCTTTGTGCAGCTCGTCTTGCGCAAGGACATCGCCCTGGCCGGCGGCTTCAAGGCCACGGCGCCGCTCAAGCAACGCGCGCTTCTGGCCAAAGGCCGCACCATCGGCGCCGATTCCGTGAACTCGGTGGTTCACGCCTATGTCCGGCTGGTGGCGATCGCCGGCGGCTACGATCCGGAGGCGATCCACATGGCCTTCATGGCACCCGCCAGCATGGTCGCGGCGTTCGAATCGAAGCAGATCGACGGCTTCGCCATGACGCCGCCGTGGCCGGAGAAGCCGGTGCTCGACGGCACCGCGATCATGCTGGCGAGCGGCCCCGACGGCGATCCACCGGGGCTTCTGCCGTTTGCCAACACCGTGCTGCTCACGCGGCCCGAGGTGTGCGAGAAGCGCAAGTCCGTGTGCGAGAAGATGGGCCACGCCTTCGCCGCGGCGGCGGCCGCCATCCACGATCACCCTGACGCGGCGCTCGCCGCCTTGCGCAAGCGCTTTTCCAGCCTCGATGCCAAGCTCATGGCGGTCTCGTTCGACGTGCTGCGCAAGGTCACGCCGGTGCCGCCGGCCTTGAGTGCAGCGGCGCTGGCCAATGTCGAGACCTATAATATCGAAGCCGGGCTGATGAAGCCCGACGAGAAACTAAAATCCTACGACGGCCTCTTCACCGACGCGTATGTGCGCTGATCGGCGGCGGCAGGGCAAAAGCAAGGGAAGGCGAAGCATGGACATCCGTCTGGACGGCCGCACCGCGGTGATCACCGGCGCGAGCAAGGGGCTGGGTCTCGCCATGGCGGCGAAGTTCGCCACCTCGGGCGCGGAGGTGGCGCTCCTGGCGCGCGGCGCCGAAGCCTTGGCCGAGGCCGAGCGCAGCGTCGCCGCGCAGGCCAAGACCAAGGTGCGGGCCTATCGCTGCGACGTGGCCAAGGCCGGGGAGATCGACGCCACCTGGCGCGCCGTCATCGCCGACTTCGGCAAGGTCGACATCCTCGTCAACAACGCTGGCACGTCGCAGACGGGCCCGTTCGAGGAGATTACCGACGCGGTGTGGCAGGCCGACCTCGATCTCAAGCTCTTCGCCGCGATCCGCCTCGCGCGCCTGGCTTTGCCCAAAATGAAGGAGCGGCATTGGGGCCGCATCATCAATGTCCTCAACATCGGCGCCAAGGCGCCGCGGGCCGGCAGCGCGCCGACCGCGGTTTCGCGCGCCGCCGGCATGGCACTTACCAAGGTGCTGGCCGGCGAGGGCGCACCGCATAACGTGCTGGTCAATGCCATGCTGGTGGGGCTCTTCGTCACCGATCAGCATATCCAGCGCTTCCGCCGCCAGGGCGGGAACGTGCCGCAGGAAGGGCGCTTCCGCGAGATGGGAACGCGCATTCCCGTGGGGCGCGTGGGCGATGCCGAGGAGTTCGCCAACCTCGCCTGCTTCCTGGTCTCCGATGCCGGCTCCTATGTGACGGGGACGGCAATCAACGTGGACGGCGGCATGTCGCCGGTGGTTTGAGCGAAAATAAAAGGGGCCGCAAATGCTACGCAGCACCGATCGAATCCTGACCACGCATGCCGGCAGCCTGCCGCGTGCGGCCGACTGGCTCGCGATGTTCAGTCAGCGCGACACGGCCGATCCGGAGGCCCTTGCCGCGCGCGGACGCCAGGCGGTGGCCGACGTCGCCCGCCAGCAGCTCGCGCTCGGCATCGACGTCATCTCCGACGGCGAGCAGGGCAAGCCCAGCTTCGTGAGCTATGTCAATGATCGTCTCGGCGGCTTCGAGCCGGCCGGCGCCCGCACCAATCCATGGGCCGGCTCGCGCGAGGTACAGGCGTTCCCCGAATTCTACGAGTTCACAGGCGCGCGCCAACAGCGGCGGCGCCAGCGGTTCGGTGCAGATGGTCTGCACCGGGCCCATCACCTATCGCGGCGGTGAGCAGCTTCGCTCCGATATCGAGAACTTCAAGGCGGCACTCACGGGCGTCAATCATCGCGAGGCGTTCATGCCCGCAATCTCGCCCGCCAATATCGAGAACTGGCACACCAATCGCCATTACCGCGACGACGAGGAATTCCTCTACGCCATCGCCGAGGCGATGAATGTCGAATACCGCGCCATCGTCGATGCCGGATTCCTGCTCCAGATCGACGATCCCAGGCTTGCCACCTATTACGTGATGAACCCGACGCAGAGCATCGCCGACTGCCGCAAATGGGCGGAAAAACGCGTCGGCGCGCTCAATCACGCGCTCCGCGACATTCCCGAGGACCGCGTGCGCTATCACACCTGCTACAGCATCAATATGGGTCCGCGCGTCCACGACATGGAGATGAAGGACCTCGTCCGCATCATCGTCAAGATCAAGGCGGGCGCCTATTCCTTCGAGGCGGCGAACCCCCGCCATGAGCACGAATGGCAGGTGTGGGAGGGCGTCAAGCTGCCGCCGGGCAAGTCGATCATTCCCGGCGTCATCTCGCATACCACCGTCCTCGTCGAGCATCCCGAACTGGTGGCCCAGCGCCTCGTGCGCTTCGCCCAAGTGGTGGGACGCGAGAATGTGATCGGCGGCAACGATTGTGGCTTTGCTACGTTCGCGGGCTCGAACGAAATCCACCCTTCGATCGCCTGGGCGAAGCTTGGCGCACTGGTAGAGGGTGCGCGCCGGGCCAGCCGCGAGCTGTGGCCGCGGCGCAAGCCGGCCGGGCGCAAGGCGGCGTTTGCAGTGCAGAAAAAAGCTCGGAAAGCCACGCCCAAAACTGCCAAAAAGACCGCCCGGAAGAAGGCTTCATCGAGCCGCACCCGGCCCGGAAGTACGAAAGGTCGGCGCAAGCATTCAGGGTAATGCCTCGCACCTCCATCTCCCTGGTCGCCTTCGATTTTCGCTTTTTGTTCGCACGGCCGAGCCGCCTCTTGCGTTGTCAACCTGAGGTTAAGAAACCAAGCGTAAAGCTGGTGGTTGTAGTGCATGCGGTGGTGTGAGGTAGGGTGTGATTTCGAACGACCAGTATCTTCGTCCGATGCTCAATTCCGGATCGTCGCGCGTCTTCAATTGCAACGACTGCGCGCGGAAGCTGATGAAGGAAGAGGTAGTCGACCCCTACTTCTTCAATTTGAAGCGAATGCACGGGCTGATCCTGATCAAGGAAACGATCAGCCAGTCGGAGAAACGCTCGTCGGACGATCGGGTGATCGGGACGAAGCTCTATATCCCCTACAACCAGGACGACGTGTACGAGGGCGGGCGTTCGATCTTCTATCACGACCCGCGCCTCCTCGACGTCCTTAACGAATTCTTCGGCCTCCACAACAACAGCCCCGACGAGGCCGATCTCCGGCACGACATCACGATCCTCGGCGTCCTCGACCGCCTGCCCTCGCTCGACGGGTTCCTCATGCGCGACGCGCTGGAGCTCGAAGGCGTCGCCGCCAACGAGCTCTATTTCGAGGTGTCGAAGGAGGAACGGGCGACCATTCACGATTATGTCCGGCGCAAGTTCGAGCCGCTGGTGCGGCGGGCGTGCGGCGACGGCTCGCCGCTCGTGAGCCAGGTCAATCACCTCATCGACAAGATCTGGGAGGCCAAGGACAAGACCGCGCTGGCGCCGCTTACCCAGGCGTTCCGCTTTCCCGAGAACGATGCGCTGGCGATCTTCGCGGCGTGGAAGGGGATCAACTTCTACACCTTCGAGTATTCGCGCGCGAAGCAGAAGCGCGAACGCTTCGGCCTCTGGCTGCGCGACGGGGCCGTACCGCGCAATGTCGTGGCCAAGCACGATCTCGAATTCCTGAAGCAGCAGCGGCGCACCACCGCCGAGCAGCTACGCGAGCACTGGAGCGCGATCGAGACTATCTCGCGCGAGTACGAGCAGCTTTATTCCCGCTTCCTGACGACGCCCGACGGCGTCGGCGACTTCCTCAAATTCCTGCGCCGCTCGCATGAGAATCTACTGGACCATGGGTGTCGCCCTCAGCAAGATCAATCATGCCGTCCATTGCTGGGAAGTGACAGCCAACGGTCCCGTCGGCGGCGACCAGCGTCTGCCGGCGGAGAAGCTCAGCCACCTCCTCGACATGCTCCAGCTCGTCCTCGGTGGCGCGCGCAAGCCCGCGCCCGCGGTCGCGTGGCAATAGCGGCCGTCAGGCGGGCCGGCCGCTGGCGATGAACTCGCTATTGCGGAAGCCGGGCTTGGCGTAACGCAGCCTCGCACCCTGGAGCGTCAGCACCTGGCCGCCGGCCGCTTCGAGCACGGCTTGGCCCGCGGCCGTGTCCCACTCCATGGTGGTGCCGAAGCGCGGGTAGTAATCCGCCGCGCCGGTGGCGACGAGGCAGAACTTAACGGCACTCCCCATGACCATCCGCGTCGCGCCGGCAAAGCCCGCGGCATAGGCATCGAGCCGCGTATCGTCGCGGTGCGAGCGGCTGTGCGCGATGACAGCGCCGCGGTCGGGCGCACGCCGCGCCGCGATGGCGACAGGGGCCGCATCGCCGACCTGGCGCATCGCGATCCCGCCGCAGCCAGTGTAGGACGTGCCCGTCACCGGCACATGCACCACGCCGAGCACGGCGCGGTCGCCCTCGACCAGCGCGATGTTCACCGTGAACTCGCCGTTGCGGTTTACGAACTCGCGCGTGCCGTCGAGCGGATCGATGAGCCAGAACCGCGGCGGCGGCCGATCCGTCGCACCCAAGGCGGCGCATTGCTCTTCGGCGATGGCGGGAATGTCCGGCGCGGCGTGCGCCAGCGCCGCGATGATGATGGCCTCGGCGCGCACATCGGCATCGGTCACGGGCGATCGGTCTTCCTTGTGCTCGACCGCGAAGTCGCTAGCATAGATCTCCAGAATGGCCGCAGCGGCCGCGCGCGCGGCGCCGCTTGCGGCTTCCAGCAGCCTTGCATGCTCGCTCGTTGGGGATCGCGCTGCTGCCATGCGGTTTCTCCTCAGGCGATCAGCCGAGCTGGCGCGCGACCAACGGGCCGATCGTGTTCGCAAGGGGCAGCGGCAGCCGGCGCCACGTCTCGATCATCAGGCGATATTTGGGATTGAGCGGGTTGACATCGGGCAGGGCCTGGCCGCGCACGAGATGGAAGGCATAGTGCAGCGGCTCGGGCGTGAAGCCCCAATAGGTCTTGTAGTCGTAAGCGCCGGTGCCGCGCTTGCTGCGCCCGAAATCGAAGATGAGGGCGCCGCGCGCGACCGCCCGCTCCATCAGGCTCCAATAGAGGAGATCGTAGGCGTGGAGCGGCCGCGCCGCGGCGGTCGCGCCGCCGTAATACGGCATGACCCGGTCCTTGAAGTAGAACGTCATGAGCGCCGCCACCGGCCCGTCCGGCCCATGCACCGCCGACAGCTCCACCGCATCGCCGAACGCCGCGACGATGGCGGCATAGAAGCGCCGCGGCAGCACGGGCGTGCCGAGATTGCGCACGCTCTCGGCATAGATGCGGAAAAAGACGCCGATATCGGCGCCGGTTTCGACGGTGAGCGCGGGATTGTCGATCGCCTTGCGCAGATCGGCGCGCTTCTTGCGGGGAATGGCCTTGAGATTGGCGTCGCGCGACGGCGCCAGGGTGCGGCAGAAGGAGAAGTAGAAGCTCCGGCTTGACCTGCCAGCCGATCGCGGAGGGCTGCATGTGGCGCAGCTCGACATAATCGACGCCGAGCGCCGCACCAAGCGATTGCGCATCCAGCGCGAGCGCCTGCGCCGCCTCATCGTCGGTGGCGACGATGCCGCCATAGACGCCGAACGCCGTCGAGATGAGCGCCGAGCCGAACAGCCGCGACCGGACGTGGATGAGCGGCAGGATGCCGACGAGACGATCGCCGCGCCAGGCACAGCGATAATGGCCGCTGTGGCCGAGGCTCTCCTCGACCACGCGGCGCCAAACGAGCGCGTGAAAGAACGTCGCCTCGGGTGCGGCGGCGACCAGAGCTTTCCCATGCCCCCGCATCGGCTTGCTCGAAAGCGCGAACGGCAAGAGGCGCGCTCGCGTCCGCGGGCGCCGTTTGAGTCGCTAGGCGCATCGGACCGCACGGGCCGCTTTGCCGTCGCGGCGGCGCTCGCTATCGAGCCCGAAAGATGACACACATCCTCCTGCAACCTGCGAATAAGAACGGCCTCGCATCATCAATCACAGGTTCGTGGAGAGCGTTCGTCATGTCCATTCTCACGGTTGGCCCGGGTCAGGAATATAGCACGCTTGCCGCCGCCATAGGCGCTTCCCAGGACGGCGATACGATCAACGTGCAGGCCGGCACCTACGTCAACGATTTCGCGGAGATTCACGACAACATTACGATCCAGGGCGTCGGCGGCATGGTCAACCTGGTGGCGACCGAGGCGATACCCAACGGCAAGGCGATCCTGATCACCGATGGTAACGACACCATTAACGACGTGTCGTTCTCGGGGGCGACGGTCGCCGACGACAACGGCGCCGGCATCCGTTATCAAAGCGGCAACCTCGTTCTCAACGACGACGACTTCCATGACAACCAGGAAGGCCTCCTGGCCGGGTCGGATCCCCAGGGCAGCATTACCATCAACAGCAGCCAATTCACCCACAACGGCGCGGGCGACGGCCAGTCGCACAATCTCTATGTCAACGAGGTCGCCACGCTCACCATCGACAACAGCCTCTTCACGGACGCGGTCGTCGGGCACGAGATCAAGAGCCGCGCCGACACCACGATCATCGAGAACAGCCGCATCATCGACGGTCCGACCGGCACGGCGAGCTACAGCATCGATCTTCCCGACGGCGGCAATGCGGTCATCAAGAACGACGTCATCGAGCAGGGACCCCTGTCGCAGAACGAAACCATCATCCATTACGGCGGCGAAGGCGGACCCTACGCCAACTCGGCGCTGGAGATCACCGACAACACCGTTCTCAACGACCTCCCTGCGGCAGGCGCGGTGCTCCTCACCAACCAGACGGACGTGACCGCGAGCATTACCGACAACGCGATCTACGGCCTTGACAGCAGCCAGATCGCGAGCGGGCCGGCGACGCAGTCCGGCAACACCACCCTCACGACCGAGCCAGCCCTCGATCTCACCCCGCCCTGGCAATCCGCGACCGGCACCCAACCGTCATCGGGAAGCCCGCCGGCGTCGAGCGGCGGCCAACCGTCGTCCGGCGGAGGTCAGCCCGCGTCGGGAGGTCAATCGTCCGCGGGTGGTTCCGCCTCGGGCACGGGCACCGGTTCCGGCCACGTCACGGGCGGGGGCGGACAGTCCGGCAGCCACGTCTTCCCCGGCCCGTTTCACGACCCGCACGCCGGCAGCCTGGCTCATGGCGTGCCTGACCATTTCCTGGGCGACCACGCGTTCGCAGCGGCGCTGCCGGAGATCGCGCTCCATGACGTCATGCCCACGCATGTCATCGCCGATTGGTTCGGCATGCATTAACGCAGCGAGCAATCGGGTGGGGCTTCGGGACCGTCGCGGCGCCTCGCGAGCGCTCGCGACGACGGTCCCGGGCTCGCAACGTCCACCGACCGCGTGTCGCAGCAAGACAGCGCCGTTTTCATCGAAAATAAAGCGAACTGCGCCATCAAATGGGATGGTATTCTCGACATCGCGGGTCGGGGTTTGCAATTCTCATGGCGCGGTGGAAATGAAGCGACTACCCATGGATGCACGTACTGCGCCGGGCTGGCGTGCGGCAGCAGCCGGATCATGAGCGTCCTCGTCACCGGCACGGCCGGCTTCATCGGCTTTCATGTCGCCACGGCGCTCCTCGCGCGCGGCGAGACGGTCTGCGGCATCGACAGCGTCAACGATTATTACTCCGTCGCGCTGAAGCGCGCGCGTCTGGCCCAGCTCGGCAAATCGCCGGCCTTCACTCCCTACGAGATCGACGTCGCCGATCGCGACGCCGTCGGCACCGTGATCGCCCGCCACGCCGACATCACCGGCATCATCCACCTCGCCGCCCAGGCGGGCGTGCGGTATTCGCTGATCAATCCCTATGCGTACGTCCACTCGAACGTCATGGGGCAGGTCGTCATGATCGAGGCGGCACGCAAGCTCAAGGGCTTGCGCTGCTTCGTCTATGCCAGCTCGTCCTCGGTCTATGGCGGCAACAAGAAGCAGCCCTTCTCGATCGAGGACCGGGTCGATGATCCCGTCTCGCTCTATGCCGCGACCAAGCGCGCGGCCGAGCTGACGGCGATCAGCTATGCGCACATCTTCGCCGTCCCGGCGATCGGCTTGCGGTTCTTCACCGTCTATGGCCCATGGGGGCGGCCCGACATGGCCGCCTATCTCTTCGCCGACGCGATCCTGGCCGGCCGCCCGATCGATGTCTTCAACGAAGGCCGGATGGCGCGCGACTTCACCTATATCGACGACATCGTCGCGGGCACGGTGGCGGCGCTCGACCGGCCGCCGTCGTCGGGCCTGCCGCACCGGATCTACAATCTCGGCAATCACCACCCCGAGCCGCTATTGCGCTTCATCGCGGTGCTGGAGCAGACGCTCGGCCGCACCGCGGAAAAGCGCCTGCTGCCGATGCAGCCCGGCGACGTGCCCGAAAGCTTCGCCGACATCGAGGCGTCGCGGCGCGATCTCGGCTTCGAGCCGAAGACGCCGATCGAGGTCGGCATCCCCAATTTCATTCGCTGGTACCGCGACTATCATGGTCGCTCGGTGACCGAGCGCCGCGTTAGAGCCTGACGCGTGAAGTGCCGAAGTCGCCTGTTAGCGGGAAGGATTGCCGTGAGCGAGCGTGGATTTGCCGTTATCGGCCTGGGTTATGTCGGTCTGCCGGTCGCGCTCGCGCTGGCCAAGCACTTCGCGCCGGTCCTGGGTTCGACATCTCCGAGCGGCGCATCGGCGAGCTGCGCGAGGGCCGCGACCGCACGCGCGAGGTGACCGCGGACGAGCTGCGCCAATCCAAGCTGCATCCTCACGAGCCGCGCCGAAGACCTCGCCCAGGCGAGCTTCTTCATCGTCACCGTCCCGACCCCGATCGACGCCGAGCGGCGGCCCGACCTCCAGCCGATCGTCGGCGCGTGCGAGCTCATCGGCCGCTCGCTGCGCCCCGGCTCGGTCGTGGTGTTCGAATCGACCGTCTATCCCGGCCTGACGCGCGAGATCTGCGGGCCGATCCTGGCGCAAGATCTCGGGTCTGCGCCAAGGCATCGATTTCAAGCTCGGCTATTCGCCCGAGCGCATCAATCCCGGCGACAACGTCCATCGGCTCGAGACCATCGCCAAGATCGTCTCCGGCGAGGACGCCGAGACGCTGGACCGCGTCGCGGCGGTCTATGGCGCCGTCGTCACCGCCGGCATTCATCGCGCGCCCAGCATCGAGGTGGCCGAGGCGGCCAAGGTGATCGAGAACACCCAGCGCGACCTCAACATCGCCCTGATGAACGAGCTCGCCATCATCTTCGACCGCCTCGGCATCGCCACCATGGATGTCCTCAAGGCGGCCGGGACGAAATGGAATTTCCTCCCGTTCACCCCCGGCCTCGTCGGCGGCCACTGCATCGGCGTCGATCCCTATTACCTCACCGCGCGGGCCGAGGCGGCGGGCTATTATCCGCAGGTCATCCTGTCGGGGCGGCGCATCAACGACGGCATGGGCGCCTACGTCGCGCAGCGCCTGGTCAAGCTCCTCATCGCCGCGGAGCGGCCGATCAAGGGTGCGCGGGTGGGCGTCCTCGGCCTCACCTTCAAGGAGGACGTGCCCGACCTGCGCAACAGCCGGGTGCCCGACATCATCGCCGAGCTGCGCGGCTTCGGCATCCATCCGATCGTCCACGATCCGATGGCCGACGCCCGCGAGGCCGCGCACGAGTATGGCCTCGACCTCGTCGATGTCGAGCGCTTCACCGATCTCGACGGCGTCATCTATGCGGTGCCGCACCGCATCCTCAAGAGCCGCGGCGAGGGTTTCATCTATGGAATGCTGACCGCGGGCGGCGTGCTCGTCGACGTGAAGTCGGCGCTCGACCGCACTGCCGCGCCGAGCGGCTTCACCTACTGGGCGCTTTAACGAACCCCTGTCGCCGCGAGCGGAGCGAAGCCCTTCGCAAGGACGATATCCGGAACCTTCGGGCATAAGCGTCGTTTGGCCCCGAGGATCCGGGGACTTGCGCCATGGCCAAGGCTTCGACGTGCGGGACGGCGGCGTGCGAGCGGCTGCCGCTGCGCCTTGCCTGGGTGGTGATCGGCGGCGCCAGCCTTGTCCTGTGGGCGGCGATCGTCGGCTCGATCGTTTATTTTGCGGGCTGAAGAGCCCGACTTTATGCCTTCTCCGCGGACGGGTGCGCAAAGGGGGTTGGCGTCGTCGCCGAGATCTCGTCGAGAAGCTCCTGGAGCTCGTCGGTGATTTCGGGCGTGCCGCCGGTCGCCATCAGGTGGGCGCCGATGTCCTCGTGACGGGCGGCGGATTGGGCAAAACCTTCAAGCCCCGCGCTCATCGCCTGCAGGGCCGCGACCAGTTCGCCCCAGCGCGTCGTAACGCTGCCGACCGTGTCTTCCTGACGCCGCAGGACCGAGAGCAGGCGGCGATCCGTGGCGCCCAGGAGCTGCATGCGGCGCAGCACCGGATCGGCGAGCTTGTCCACCGCCGCTGCAAGCTGTGACAGGGCGGCGCTGAGCCCGGCGATGTCGGCGCCCTGCGGCCGCAGCGCCTCGACACCGCGGACGAGCGCCTCGCTCTGTTCCGCCAGGCCCTCGAACAGCCGCTCGACCATCGCGTGCTGCACGGCGGCGGCATCCTCCAGGGTGACCTTCAGTGCCTCGATCGCCGCCGCGGCGGGATCGCCCGATTCGGACGCGGCCGCGGGCCGCGCCGCAACTTCTGTCGCGAGACGGTCGAGTGCGGCAGCGACCCGGTCGGACGAGGGCTGCGACGGCGCCGACGGGGCCGGCAGCGCCAACGCGCCCATACCCCGGCGCTCCAGCGGTGCCAGCGGCTCCGCGGCAAGCGACGGGGCATCGTCCCAGGCGGCGGAAAGCCGCGTCATCGTCATCGCCAGGCGGCCGATAGCGGTGTCCATGGCGAGCCATGCCGCCGCCGCGGCCACGAACGCGACGATGGCGGCGAGAATGCGCCAATGCTGTGCGGCAGCGGAGAGCGGCGGCGCCGGCCCCGCGGGCGCGAGTGCCAGGACCGCGGCGCCGAGCGCGACCGCAACCGTCGCGGCGCACAGCACCCGCTTCATGTAGATGCGCCAGATCTCCGTGCGCAGGAGCCGCAGCAGCGACAAGGGCGCGGCGCCAAGCTCGTAGGGGGTGATCTGTCCGGCAATCGCCTTGAAATCGGTGTCGGCGAAGGCGGCGCGCCAATGCCGTTCCGGCGGCTCGGCGCTCTCGGCGGCCGCGCGCGTGAGCCGGCCGCGGGCCATGCCGAGGTCGAGATAGGCATAGCTGGTGATGAGCACGAAGGCGAAGAGCGCGTAGGTCAGCACGAGGATCCCGCCGGCGCCGCCGAAGGCCGCCCACAGCGTCGCCAGCGCATCGCCGTCCCAGAAGACGGGCGAGGCGGCGTTCTCAACCACGTAGCGATAGAGGACGGCGGCCACGGCGGTGCCGCAGATGAGACTGGTGCCGATGCTGACGAGCAGGCGCATAAGCGATTTCTACCCCGATCTGCGGATAAAATCAGTCGATTTCGCCGAAATATTGCCGTCGCACAGAACTCGCGGGGTCATATAGGCCAGATTTATAAAGAATTCGGCGCCAACATCCCCCGGTAGGCGCCCGGCGCCCAACCAATCCCCAATGTATACTACGCATTCGCTAATGAATTGGCAATATCTGCCTGTTTGCTAAATTAATGTTAATGCGAACCCCCGGGCAAGGGTTAGTCAATTTTGCTGCAATAAAGCTTTAACCTTTAGGCGAGATAATTTCGGCTTGGCGTGCCTGGAACGCTATGGTATGGATTCCTCAACCATCTAAGAAACCACTGGTCACGTGGTCGGGCGCACCTCATTGACGATGTCAATGGGCGCACGCCTGCCATTGGGGACGGCAATGTTCAGAGTTCGGGGACTATTCGTACCCGTCCGTACGCTCGCGCTATTGCTGAGCGAAATCGGCCTGATATCGGTAGCCCTTTACCTTTTCGCCGCGCCTGCCGGCGGAGGGCTGTCCGATCCGGTCGGGATGTTCGGAGCCTCGGCGCAGTTCTCGCTGCTGCTGGCGCTGTCGACGATGCTGACCATGGTTGCGGTCGGCCTCTACAACCACGATGCCTTCCGCGACTACCGCGCGCACGCTCGCCCGGGCGGCGCTGGCGCTGGCGCTGGAGGCGCCCGTCATCTTCGCGGCGATGCTCTTCTACAAGCAATATGTCTCGCCGTCGGTGCCGGCCTGGGTGGTGTGGTACTGCAAGGTTATGCTGGCGATCTTCGTGTGCCTGCTGTTGACCCGGGCGGTGTGTCTCTTCGTCATCGGCTCGGGCACGCTGATGCGCCGGGTCATCGTCATCGGCGCCGGAGACCGCGCCGCCCGCATCAAGGAACTGGCCGACCGCCGGAGCGCGCATTTCATCGCCGCGGCCTTTGTCGCCCTGCCCGATCAGCCCGGCGCGCAGGCCTGCACCTACACGCTCGATGACAGCGTCGATGCCGAGCAGCTCGCCCGCTTCACGCGCAAATGCAGGGCAAGAGAGATCGTCGTCGCCACCGACGACCGCCGCGGCCTGCCGGTACGCCCGCTCCTAGGCTGCAAGGCGCGTGGCATCGCCATTACCGACTTCCTGTCGTTCTGCGAGCGCGAGAGCGGGCGCGTCGATCTCGATGGGCTGCAGCCGAGCTGGCTCATCTTCTCCGACGGGTTCCGCGTGAGCTGGGCGGCGCGCGCGGGCAAGCGGGTCTTCGACGTCGTGGTGAGCGCCGCGATGCTGATCCTGACCTTGCCGCTGCTGGCGTTCACCGCGCTCCTCATCAAGCTCGAGGACGGCGGGCCGGTGTTCTATTCGCAAGAGCGCGTCGGGCTCTTCGGCCGGCCCTTCACGCTCTACAAATTCCGCAGCATGCGCGTCGATGCCGAGCATGGCGGCCGTCCGCGCTGGGCCGCCAAGGGCGACACGCGGGTCACCCGCGTCGGCAGCGTCATCCGCAAGATCCGCATCGACGAGCTGCCGCAGCTCATCAACGTCCTCAAGGGCAGCATGAGCTTCATCGGGCCGCGCCCGGAGCGGCCCTATTTCGTCGAGCAGCTCGGGCGGCACATTCCCTTCTACGGCGAGCGCCACGCGGTCAAGCCCGGCATCACCGGCTGGGCGCAGATCCGCTATCCCTACGGCGCCTCGCTCCAGGACGCCCGCCACAAGCTGTCCTATGACCTCTATTACGTAAAGAACCACACGCTGCTGTTCGATCTCATCATTCTCATTCAAACGGTGCGCGTCATCCTATTCCCGGACGGCGCGCGCTGAAGCGGCGATGAAGGTTATCGTCGTCACGCACCTGATTTGCGCCGCGGCGTTCGGCATCTTGGCGGTCATGTGGTTTGCCGGCCGCCAGCGCGGCCGGATCGGCGGCATGCTCGTGCTTGCCTCGCTGGCGACCGTCGCGTGGGCGCTGGCAACCGCCGCCGCCGGCCCCTTGCCCTTCAGCATCGTCGCCGTCATCGAAGGCGTGCGCAACGCGGCGTGGCTGTTGTTCATGTGCGCCCTCCTGACCGCGGGCGGGCCGGTCGCCTCCTGGGCGCGCACCGAGACCATCGTCGCCGTGGCGCTCGCCCTGACGGCGATTGCGATCGACCTCGTCATGCTGGTGATCGCGCCGCAGGCGGTGATGCTGTCGCATCTCCAGATCCTCGCGCGCATCGCCGTCGCCGTGCTCGGCCTGTCGCTGGTCGAGAACTATTATCGCAATACCGAGGCCGACCGCGCGCTGGAACGCCATCCCGCTGTCGATCGCGGTCGGCGCGATGTTCGCGTTCGATCTCTTCTTCTACGTCGATGCGTTCCTGTCCGACCGTCGACCGCGCCTTCGCCAGGCGGCGCGGGCGCTCGCCGATGCGCTGAGCGCGCCGCTGATGGCGCTCGCGATGGTTCGCAGCGCCAATTGGCGCAGCCGACATCCGCATGTCGCACAAGGCGGCCTTCCATGCGCTGACGCTGGTCTCGAGCGGGATTTTCCTGGTCTGCGGTGGCGCTCGTCGGGTGCTGTTCCGCCGCTATGGCGGCCAATGGGGCATCAGTGCTTGCAGATCACCTCGCTGTTCGGCAGCGGCGGTCGTCCTTGCCGCCGTGCTCTCCTCGGAGACCGCGCGCTCGGGCATCCGGCTGGCGATCCTGCGCAATTTCTTCTCCTACCGCTACGACTACCGGGTCGAGTGGCTGCGCTGCATCGAGGCGCTCTCGTCGGACGCCGCCGCCGCCGCCGATCTGCCCGAGCGGGTCATCCGCGCGCTCGCCGACATCGTCAACAGTCCCGGCGGCGTGCTGTTTCAGCGCCATGACGAACACGCCTTGCTCCCGACCGGTTCTGGAATGCGCGCGTGCCCGCCGAAGTGCACGAGCCGGCGGAGAGCGCGTTCATCGCCGCCTTTCGCGGCGGGCGGTGGATCCAGTCCTTGCGCGAGGAGCCGGGTGAGGGTGCGCCCGTGCCGACCGTCCGGCCTGGCTGGCGACGCGCAGCGAGTTCTGGCTGGCCGTGCCGCTGCCGCATCTCAGCGAGATCGTCGGCTTCGTGCTGCTGGCCGTGCCGCGCGCGCCGGTCCACCCGGACTGGGAGGTCTATCGATCTGCTGCGCATCGTCGCCCGCCAGGCGGCGAGCCTATCTCTCCGAGCAGCAGGCGCAGCGCACGCTCGCCGACACCTCGATGCTCCAGGAATACAGCAAGCGCTTCGCCTTCGTCGTCCACGACATCAAGAACCTGTCAAGCCAGCTCGGGCTCATCCTGTCCAACGCGCGCCGGCATGCCGCCAACCCCGAATTCCAGGCCGACGTCATGCGCACGGTGGAGAATTCGGTGGCGCGCATGAACAAGCTCATGTCGCAGCTCAAGATGGCGACCGCGCCGGCGCTGCCGGCGGCCGAAGCCGTGCGCCGACGCCGCCGGCGATCGTGCGCGAGCTGGTGGCCGCCCATCGCCATGCCGCCCGGATCGACACGGTGTGCGCCCGCGCCAATGCCGTGGTGGAGATGGAGCCTGAGCCGCTGCGCTCGGTGCTGGCGCACCTCATCGACAACGCGGTGGAGGCCTCCGGCGCCCAGGGCCGGGTGACGGTGATGCTTGGGCGCCGACGCAGGATCAGCGTGACGATCGACGTTGCCGACGAGGGACGCGGGAATGGAGGCGAGCTTCGTCCGCGACGAGCTGTTCCGGCCGTTCCGCTCGACCAAGGACAGCGGCTTCGGCATCGGCGCGTTCCAGACCCGCGAACTGGTGCGCGCCGCGCGGCGGACAGCTCGAGGTGGAGCACCACGGCCGGGCGCCGGAACCACCATGCGCATCGTGCTGCAGCTGTGCGCAACGAGAACACCTCCCAAGTTCATCCAGCCGCGTGAGGCCGATGGCCAATGACCAAGCGCAGGATGCTCATCCTCGAAGACGACGAAGGGCTTCGCCGCCAGTACCGCTGGGCGCTGTCGGACTACGAGCTGCTGCTGGCGAGCACGCGGGAGGAGGCGCTGTCGAGCTGGCGCGCGAGCGCGCCGCCGGGCGGTGGCGATCGTCGATCTCGGCCTGCCGCCCGATCCCGACGGCGCGAGCGAGGGATTGGCCGCGCTCGAGGCGCTGCGCCAGCTCTGCGCCCGACACCAAGGTCATCATCGCCACCGGCAACGAGAACCGCGAGCACGCGCTGCGCGAGCATCGCCGCTGGGCGCCTATGATTTCTTTCAGAAGCCGGTCGATATCGACGTGCTGCGCCTCATCGTCGAGCGCGCCTTCCGTCTGCAGCGAGCTCGAGGCCGAGAACCGCCGCCTCGCCGCCGTCGGCGCCGCGCTCGCCGATCGACGGCATTCTCGGCGCGCAGCGACAGCATGGTGCCGGCTCTTGCGCATGGTCGAGAAGATCGCCGCCGACCGACGTGGCGGTCCTGCTCCTGGGCGAGAGCGGCACCGGCAAGGAACTGCTGGCGCAGGCCATCCATCGCCTGAGCGCGCGCGCCAAGGGGCCGTTCGTCGCCATCAACTGCGCCGCCATCCCGGAAACGCTGCTCGAGAGCGAGCTCTTCGGCCACGAGAAAGGCGCGTTCACCGGCGCCGTGCGCCAGACCATCGGCAAGATCGAGAAGGCCGACAAGGGCACGCTCTTCCTCGACGAGATCGGCGATCTGCCGCTCGCCATGCAGGTGAAGCTGCTGCGCTTCCTGCAGGACCAGGTCATCGAGCGCATCGGCGGCCGCCAGCAGATCCACGTCGATGTCCGCATCGTCTGCGCCACCAACCAGAACCTCGACCAGCTCATCACCGACGGCCGGTTCCGCGAGGATCTCTTCTACCGCCTCAACGAGGTCAAGCTGAACATTCCGCCGCTGCGCGAGCGCGACGGCGACGCGCTTTTGCTCGCGAGCTACTTCCTCAAAAAGTTCAACGAGCAGTACGGACGCAGCCTCAAGGGCTTCGCCACCGAATTCGCTGACCGCGATCCGGCAGCATCCCGTGGCGCGGCAACGTGCGCGAGCTGGAAAACCGCGTCAAACGCGCGGTGGTCATGGCCGAGGGCCAGCTCGTCACGGCCGCCGACATGGACTTGCCGCCGGCGAGCCGGAGGAGCTGTCGCTCGACCTCGGGACCGCGCGCAGCCGCGCCGAGCGCGAGGTGCTGCAGCTCGCGCTGACGCAGAGCGGCGGCAATCTTTCCACCGCGGCCAAGCTGCTCGGCATCAGCCGCCCGACCTTGTACAGCCTCGCGAAAGAGCACGGCCTGTCGATCGAGCCCTGAGCGCGCACCCCGCGCTACGAGCGCCGCTTCCTGCGGCGAAGGAGAAAGACGCATGTTGCCAAAGGCACCACCCCTCCGCGTCATCTTGGCGGCGTCCCTCGTCGACGGGCACGCTGGCCGCCTTCGCGCTGCCGGCCCGCGCCGAGGGCGATGACGCCCAGTCCTATCTCAACGAGGCGAAGACCCGCATCCAGAGCGGCGATCTGCGCGGGGCGGAGATCCAGCTCCGCAATGCGGTGCGGGAAAAGCCCGACGATCCCGCCATCCATGTCGAGCTCGCCCAGGTCTATCTCAAGCTCGGCAACCTTCCCGCCGCCGAGGCCGAGGCGCGAACCGCGCGCGAGAACGGCGGCGACGAGGACGCGGTCGCGCCGGTTCTGGCCGAGGCGCTGCTGGGCGAGAACAAGCTCAGCGCGCTGCTCGATCAGATCAAGCCGGCCGACCGCGACCCGCAGGCGGAGTCGACGGTCCGCCTGTCCTTGGGCCTGGCGCATATGGGGATGCAGGAGTTCGCGCAGGCCGAGCCGCTGCTGCGCGACGCCGAGCGTCTCGATCCCAAGGGCGTGGCGGCCCAAGCTCGCCGTCGCGCGGCTGGCGATGCTGAAGGGCGACAGCGCCGGCGCCAAGAAGGAGCTCGACGCCGCACGCGCCATCGCGCCCGACAATGTCGAGGTCATGCGCTTCAGCGGCGAGCTCCTGCGCGCCTCGGGCGACCTCAACGGCGCCGTCGCGGAATTCGACAAGATCCTGGCCACGCATCCCAACGATCTCGGCGCCTTGTTGAGCCGCGGCAACGTCGTCCTCGTGCTCGGCCGGACCGCCGATGCCCAGCGCGACATCGAAGCCGCGCTCAAGCTCGCGCCGCGCAGCATCCCCGCCAACTATCTCGACGCCCTGCTGCTGGCGCGCCAGGGGCAGCTCGAAAAGGCCGACGATCTCCTGACCAAGATCAGCCCGAGCTTCACCATGCTGCCGCAAGGCTACTACCTCCAGGGCGCGATGAAGTACGCGCTGGGCCAGTACGAGCAGGCCGAGACCAGCCTGACCAAATATCTCGCCCGCAAGCCGGACCAGCCCGGCGCGCGGCGCCTGCTGGCGCTGGTGGCGTTGCGGAAAAAGGACCCGGCCCGCGCGATCTCGCTGCTGAAGCCGGTGGTTGCCGCCAATCCCACCGACACCGCCGCGGTCGTCGGTGCTGGCCCAGGCCTATGTGGCGAACGGGAACCGCGACCAGGCGGTGGAGCTCTATGAGCAGGCCGCCAAGATCAAGCCGGACGATGCCGCCGCCCAGACCCGCGCGGCGCTCATGCGCGTCCGGTTCGGCGACGCGACGGAAGGCGTCACCGACCTCGAGCAGATCGCCGGAACCGACAAGGGCGCGGACGTCGCCGGGCCGATCCTGGTGCTGAGCGACCTCGAGCGCGGCGACACCGCCAAGGCGGCGGCGTCCGCCGAGGATCTCGTCAAGCGCCACGGCGATGATCCGATCGCGCTCAATCTCCTGGGATCGGTGCGGATCGCGCAGCAGCGCTTTGCCGATGCCGCCGCCATTTTCGAGGACCTCATCAAAAAGGACCCGAATTTTCTCGCGGCACGCCGCAACCTCGCCGTGGTGCTGCGCGAGATGAACCGCCCGGAGGATGCGAAGAAGGCCTATCTCGACCTCCTCGCCAAGAAGCCGGACGACGTTGCGGCGCTGATGGGCCTGGCCGAGCTCGCCTCGGCCGACGGCGACACCCACGAGGCCACCGACCGGCTGAAGCAAGCGGTCGCGGCCGCGCCGCGCAATCCCGCGCCGGCCCAGCAGCTCGTGCGGCTTTACGCCTCGCAGCGCGACTGGGACGACGCGGCGCAAGACGGTGCAGGACCTCGAGGCGAAATTCCCCGCCAATCCCACGGTGGTCGATCTGGCGGCGAGCCTGCGCGCGGAAAAGGGCGACCTTGCCGGCGCGGCCGCGGAATACCGCGCGCTGGCGCAGCGTCTGCCCAATAACGATGCGGTGTGGTGGCGCTATGCCGGCTACCAGGACCGCGCCGGCGACCGGGAAGGCGCGCGCGCCTCGCTGCAACGCGCGCTCCAGATCGCGCCGACCAACGCGACCTATCTCGAAGACCTCGTCAAGCTCGACTACGCCGTCAAGGGCACCGATGCGGCGATCGCGACGGCGCGCTCGTTCGCGACCCAGCAGCCGGCCTTCTCCGATGTGATGGTGGCGCAGGTTCTCGCCTACGCCAAGCGGCTGCCCGAGGCGATCGACGTCCTGACCAAGGCGCAGGCGCAGCACCCCGCGACGATCATCGTGGTGCGGCTGGCGCTCTTGACCTACGCCGCGGGCAAGCACGACGAGGCGCGGCAGATGCTGGAGTCCTGGGTCAAGGACCACGACGACGACACCGCGGCCCGCATCGGGCTGGCCGACCTCCTCATGGTCGATCACGACTACGACGCGGCCCAGGCGACCTACGAGATCGTCCGTCAGCGCGCGCCGGACAACGTCATCGCCCTCAACAATCTCGCCTGGCTCTATTCCCGGAAGCACGACGCCAAGGCGCAGGGGCTCGCCCGCCAGGCCTATCGGATCGCGCCGTCACCGCAGACCGCCGACACGCTCGGCTGGGCGCTGGTCAGCGACGGCGACGCCAAGACCGGGCTCCCTTATCTGCAGCGTGCCGGTACGGCGCTGCCGCAGGATCCCGCCATTCAGTACCATCTCGCCGTGGCGCTCAAGGCGACCGGCGAGAACAGCCAGGCGCGCGACCTGCTGCTGCAGGTGCTCAAGGCGAATACGGCGTTCGACGGCAAGGACGACGCTGAGCGGCTTTTGAACGAATTGCAGCACGGCTGACGCCCAGGGTGCGACGCGTGCAGCGGCGCCGGTGCGATCGGAGTGCACGAACGAGGAGGCTGGCATGGCGAAGGGTTGGCGTAAATTTGCGGCACCGGGCGGCGTGGCGCTGGCCGCGCTGATGGCGACAGTCGCGGTCGCGCCGGGCGCCCGCGCGGAGGATGCGCAATCCTATATCGCGCAAGCCAAAGCGCTGCTGGCGAAGGGCGATCTCAAAGGCGCCGAGATCGAGCTGCGCAACGCCGTGCGCGAGAGCCCCGCCGTGGCGGAACCGCATGTCGAACTCGCGCAGATCTATCTCAAGCTCGGCAACCTCCCCGCCGCGGAAGCCGAGGCGCGCCTGGCGCGGCAGTTCAAGGCATCGCCCAACGACGTCGATCCCCTCCTCGCCCAGGCGCTGCGACGGGAAAGCGAGTTCACCCAGTTGTTCGATCTCGTCAAGCCGGACGACCGCGATCCGAAGAGAATCGCAAGTTCGCCTCGCTCTGGGCTCGCGCATCTCGCGCTCGGCGAGATGAAGGAGGCGGAGCCGCTGCTGCGAGATGCTGAACGGCTCGACGAGGCGGCCGCCGCGCCGAAAATTGCTCTGACGCAATGGATGCTGGCCAATGACGAAATCGACGCCGCCGACGCCGAGATCAAGCGCGCCCAGGCCCTGGCGCCGGGAGATCCGACGGTTCTGCTCCTAGAAAGCCAGATACTGATTGGCCGCAACGATACTGATGCGGGGCTGGAGCGCTTGAACGAGGTCCTAGCAAAGAATCCCGACGACGTGCGCGCACTGCTCGGCCGTGGCAGCGTCTATTTCCGCAAGCACGACCTCGACGCCGCGGAACGGGATTTTTCGCATGCGCTCAAGGCATCCCCCAAAAATCCCATGGCGATCCTTCTCGACAGTATCATCGTTGCCCAAAAGGGAAATCTCCAAAAAGCGGATGACATGCTGACGGAAATCACGCCGGTCTTCGACGTGCTGCCGATCGGATATTATCTACAAGGCATCATCAAGAACGCACTAGGCCAGCCCGCTCAAGCGGAGGCTCTGTTGACAAAATATCTGGCGCGGAGCCCCGACGACCCGAACGCTCGCAGGATTTTGGCGGGAATCGCGCTGCGTCGGCATGACGCCAAAAGCGCCATTCAAATTCTCGAGCCGGTGATGGACGCCAATCCCACCGATGTACAATTGATCGCCGTGCTCGCACAAGCCTATGTGGCGACCGGCCGCGCAACAAAGCGCTCGCGCTTACCAGCATGCCGCAGATTTGCAACCGAGCAACAAAGGCCTGCAAACCGCATCGGCGGTCGAGAAGCTGCGGATGGGAACCGTCGCTGGCGGAATCGAAGCTCTTGAGAAATCCCTGCAGGGAGACGAGGGCGGAAGTGCGGCTACCATCCTCGTGCTCAGCGAGTTGCGGGCCGGCCGAATTACCCAGGCCGCCGCTGCGGCGGAGGCGTTGGTCAAGCGCGATCCCCAGGATTTGTTGGTCCAGAACCTTCTGGGCATTGTGCGCGGTGCGCAGGGCAACTATGGGGAAGCCGCGGATATCTTCAAGGCTATTGTTAGCAAAGATCCCACCCTGATTGCGACGAAGCTCAACCTCGCTCGTGCCTATGTTGCTCTGCACCAGCCTGCCGATGCGCAAGCCGTGCTACACGATATCCTGAAGCAGCGATCCAATGACGTCGAGGCTTTGACCGCGCTCGCCGACATCGCCGCCGAGGAAAAGGATAACGGTGCCGCCGCGGCCTTCTTAACTCAAGCGCAGCAGGCTTCGCCGAAGGACCCGTCGCCGGGGATCCGGCTGCTCCAGCTCTACGCATCGTCCAAGGATTGGGACAAGCTGAAATCCGCTGGCCACAGTCTTGACGGGCAGTTCCCCGGCAATCCGCGCGTTATCGATGTCATCGCGCATCTGCTGGTGGAGGCAGGAGACGCCGCGGGAGCTGTGGACGAATACAAACGGGCGACCGAGGCGCTTCCCAATCGGCCCAGGTCTGGTCGGAATATTCACGCTACCAGTTCACGTCCGGAGACAAGAACGGCGCGCGCCAATCCGCCGCACACGCGCTCGAGCTTGCACCAGAGGATCTTCCCATCATGCGGCAGATCGTGGCGCTTGATTTGACATTGAAGGGGCCGGACGCGGCATTGCAAACAAGCGCGGTTGTTCGCACCCAAGGCTCAGGCCGCATCGGATGTGTTGGTCGCGGGCCTGCTTGGCCGCACGAACCGCGCGGAGGCGATCGCGAGCCTAGACGCGGCGCAGAACGTCATCCCGCAGAGCTCGTGTTGCTGGATCTGGCCGGCCTCACCTTCGCATCCGGCCAGCGCGAGCAAGCCGAGGGCCTGTTGGATGCCTGGAACAAGGACCACCCCGATGCCGTCGCGCCGGGCTCTCGCTTGGCAACGACTATAGCTCGACCGGAGTTTCGCCAAGGCGAAGCCCACGTACGAGGAGGTTCTTGCAACTGGCGCCCGATAACATATTTGCGCTCAACAATCTCGCGACAATCTATACCGCGCTAGACGATCCCCGCGCCAAGGATTACGCCGAACGGGCTTACTGGCGGCAACGGACCCCGGCAACCGCCGACACGCTCGGATGGGCGCTGGTCAAAGACGGTCAGGCAAGTGAGGGGCTCTATTATCTCCGAAGGGCCAATGAAAATCTGCCGACGAACGGTACGGTTCTGTACCATCTGGCGGCGGCGTTGGATGGCACGGGGGACGATCACTCGGCGCGGGAGCTATTGGAAAAGGCGTTGAATCAGAACAAGCCTTTCGACGGGAAGGACGATGCGGAAAAGCTCCTCGCTAGGTTGAAGGTACATTGACTTGAAAGCGGTTGCATACCGGATTGAATTATTAAGAATAGGTGCGTATTGCAATGAAGGCATCGGCTGGGCCGAATGACCCGACCGTTCCCAGTATCGAGGGAACAAAACATCCATAGCGTAATCGCTGGCGCTGGCGTCGCTTTAGTAATGGCCGCAGTTGCCCAATATAAGGGCCGCTTTCACGGGCTGGCATTGGTTCGCGCTAAAACTATGCGCCTTCATTGCGATTTTGCTACTGAGCGTGGGTACGCTTTTTTTGGCAAATGTCTCTTTGACATGGACCAAGTCAGACATGCCGCTTGCCGCGGGGGCGGGTGCTCTTACCGCGGCGGTGATGCTCGTCTTGGTCCTATGCGTACCCGCGCGGCCAAAGCGGTAGGCGGCGGCGGTCCGGCCCGCCACGCCGCAATTCGCCACGGATCCAAATTCTACCTGAACCTATCCGAGCCGACCGGGAAAATTAAGCACTCGGCCACTAGCCCCATCCCTCGTCCTTTTATTTCACGCGAAATCAAAGGTTTGCCGAAATGGGTCGCACACGCATCAGCTCGCAGAAGATTTTGGGTCATGCGGCCCCGGTGTCAGTTTTTTTTACAATCAACTCCCGCCATCGCCGGACGTCGCCGATAACCCGTTGAAATGTCCTGATCTTATTAAACTGGCACAAAGCATGCATACGGATGGGGAAGCCCCGGACACATTATAAAACACGAGAGGACCGAGCCATGTTGAAGCTTCGCAAATCACTTTTCGCTAGCGCCGCCCTGGGCGCGCTCGCCTTCGGGTTTGGTGCACGAGCCCGGCTGAGCGTTAAATCACCAGATTTGATCCGGCCACAGCCGGATCAGTGCGAGTGTCGGATCATTCACGCGGACGGCGGCAATGCCTACGTGAATTCCTACCTCGATATTGCGGGTGCTAGGCGCCGGTTCGCAGACTTTCAGTGAAGCCGCCAACATCGAAATTACCACCTTCGCCGATGTTAACGGCATCAGCGGTAATACTCAAACTGAGAGCGTCAATCAATCCAGCGGCTGGTACCTATACGCAACGCTGAGCATGGCCGGTAGTGGGACCTGGTTCTCGTCGGATTTCTTTAAAGTAAGCGGACTGACCGGTTTCCACCGTCAACCTTTACGGGGCGCCCGGCAGCTGTAATGTACCGCAGGGCTCGGTGCCGGCGGGCGCCGCAATACGAGTTTGGTGGCGTCGGCGGCGCGAGTTTTTGCGGAAGCGCAACACCCTGGCACGCTACCATCAATCCAAGCAAGCCCAATTCGCTTTCGCTTCGGGTGAATCCCAGATCCGGGAACCGACCAGGAGGATGCGGCCCTCCTACGCTTTTCAGCGGCCTGACCAGCGATATCCTACCCATGCTGTTCGATCTTGACGTTGAACGAATAGCACAAACACCAGCGGTGTTTCCGGCGGCTGCGCCGCGGGCGATAATTGCTACTCGACCGATCAGGCGGGCCTCGGCTGGACGGTTGACGCGGCAGCCATTCCGGAGCCGGCGTCGCTGACGTTGTTCGGTAGTGGATTGCTCGGCCTCGCTGCGGCACTGCGGGCGCCGGCGGCGCAAGGCTTAGCGGCTCGCGTTTGGCATTGATTCCTTTCGTCAGGATTATTGGATTGCCTCCCCGCTGGCGTCGGGGGAGGCTTTTTTCTTAGCCGTAGGATCGACTAATTTCCAGTCATGAGCGGGGCAGATCGGCGGACGCCGGAAGTTAGAACGCGGCGGCGCATTTCCACCGAGAAGGCGTTCAATGCGGCGGCTGATCCCACAAGAAAGGGGATTTGAAGGAAGCCGAACGGCTTTACCGTTTAGCGCTCATCTCCGCCCGCGACCATTTGACAGCTTGCACAATCTCAGTCTCCTTCTCATCCAGCGGCGGCGAATTGAGGACGCCAGTGCAGTTCCTACGCAAAGCGATCTATTGCAAGCCAAATTCCGGCATGGCGCATGCTGATCTCGCCACGGCGTTCGCGGCGCTTGGCCGCGACAACGAGGCGTCGGCACGTTTCCGCCGCCGGCCGCGCTCGATCCCGATCTCCCCGGATATCCACAGATTTCGCCACCATCCTCGTCGCCATGAACCGTATGCGGACGCTGTAGCGCTTTGTAAAGCGCCGTTCGCTTTCCAGCTCCGGAGATGCCCAAGCTCGTATGACCATGGGTGGTGCATTGCAGGCGCTCGGACGCATCGGTGATGCTCAGCTCCGCTATGAGAGGGCGATCGATTGGCGCCTCGGAGCGGGGATGTGTACCGCGCCCTCGCAAGCTGCAAGCGATTTTCTATCCACGACCCGTTGATCCCTGTCATGGCGATGCTGCTACGGGAAGGGAAATCCCTTCCCGCCACAGATCGAGCCTTTCGTTGCATTTTGCGCCTGGCCCGGGCTTTTGCGGATATCGGCGAGCAGGAAAACTCGTTTCCATCATCTTATGGCCGGCAACACGCTTACGCGGCGTGAAACCGCCTATGACGAGGATGCTTACAGATCGGAGATCCGCAACCTCGTCAGGGGTGCACTCGGGGAACTGATCCGCAACACAGTGGGTGTGGGGTTCGCGTCGTCCGTTCCGATACTTCGTTATCGGAATGCCCCGGTAGGGAACCAGTCTCGTCGAGCAGATCCTCGAAGCCATCCCACAGGTCTTCGGTGCCGGCGAACGGCCAGAGTTTGAGACGGCTCTACGCGCCGTGACCGGCAAAGCGGTTGTCACACCGGAGGTGGTGCATTCATTGAGCGCGGATCAGTTTTTGCAGCTTGGCACGCGATATGTCGAACGCATCAGGTCTCTCGCACCGAATGCGGCGCGGATTACCGACAAAATGCCAACAAATTTCCGCTGGCTGGCCTCATTCATTTGGCGCTACCGCAGGCGCAATTCATTGTATCCGGCGCGATGCCCTCGATACATGTCTCTCGATTTTCGGCATTCGGTTCACCGGCGATATTCCCTTCGCCTACGATCTTGGCGAACTGGGCGCTATTATCGCGCCTACCTGGAGCTAATGGACCATCGGCGGCACTGCTTCCGGAAGGGGCCATGCTCGAGGTTCAGTATGAAGAAATCGTCGACAATCTCGAGCAAGGGCTAGAAGGATTACCGGCTATTGCGGCCTGGAATGGGATGCGTCCTGCCTCGAATTTTATAAAACCCAACGCCCGGTGCGCACGGCCAGCTTTGCTCAGGTGCGGCAGCCGACTATAAGAGTTCGGTCGGGCCGGGCGGAGGCTTATCGTGACCAGTTGGCGCCACTGATCGCGGCGATCGAAGGGCGAGATTGAGGCCGCGCACTCGCCGCGGCCGGCGGTTCCACGGCGGCCGCGCTCCGGATCAGCTCGTCGCGCGTTCGCCGGATCGAGCGCCCAGATCGATTTCAGTCGAACGGGCTGTGCCGATGCGGCCCAAGACGATGCGTCGCCTTCGCCGCCGGCGAATATCGTCGAGCGCGCCGGCAAGGCGGGCTGCTTGCTCGCGCGCTTGCTTGCGGACCGTGAAATTCGCCCCCAGTACGGGCGTAATCGGCAAAGCATAGCGGCGCAAGACTCGGCTGGGGCGGAGGCCCAGCTTCCGTCGCCTTGAGCCAGAATCGGTGCAGCCGCTCGCCACATTGCACAAGAGAAATGCCCCTCCTGCGCCGGCTGCCACCGGGCGGCGATGTCGGACCGCGAAATGCGCTGCACAGAAAAGGCCAGGGAGGCACGTCCATCTCGAGGCGCGCGAGCACCGTGCCGCCCAGCAGGTTCATCGCCTCCATGCGGCGCCGATCGACAAGTCCCCATTTCATCAGCCGCCGCGCCAGCGGGTCGAGCCCCAATGCCCGCATCGGGATTCCAGTCTGGCTATAGTTCCGTCGGCAATCGACGATGCGCTGGTGTACGGCGAAGGCTCCGGGTATTCGCAGGCGGATTTCGGTCGCGCGGGCATTGAGCGAGCCACCCGCCAGCGCGCGGCCAGGCTTTCGTGCCAGTCAATCAGTGAGACCGGGACCCGGTCAGCGACAGAGTGGTCCTTCTGTTCACTCGAAAGCGGCGTCGCTTGGTAGGGGCGGCGATCGACCGAGCGGATGCTCAAGAAGGGGGCCAGCGGGTCCGGGCGCACAAGTCCAGATCGTTCGACCGCCACAGCGAAACTATGCCGGTCGCCCGCATTGCCGAGATCGGTCCAACTCGCAGTCGTCCTTGCTCGCTTCCAGCAACCCGGAGAGCTCCAGTCGAAACCCTACCGCCAGCAATTCGAGCGTGCCGCCCGCATAGTCGTAAACACCGCTCGCCGCCGCGACGTGGACGATGATGCGGTTGTCACCGTCAATCTCGAACTGCCAGGGCTGCGACCTGTCGCCGCTGGGCGTCCAGCGCGCTTTTTCCAGAATGGCTTCGATCGCGCTGTCCGGTCGCGGCGATGCTATGGGCGCATGGCGAGGACAGACGCTCGCTGAATCGGTAGGCAAGGCGCAGCTTGATCTGCTGCAACGGGTTGCGGTTGCCGCCGGGCAGGCGGCGGCACACGAATTTGCCATGGTAGGCGTCGAATTGGTGATCCACGGCACCGAGCGGATCGGTCCTCGCCCCAGCAACAGCTTCACGACTTTGGTTCCGGCAACGCCGGCGCAGAGCTCACAGGCGACCGAAGTCGAGGGCCCATGACCTCGCGTGAGGTCGACAGCGTTTTGTCGACCGGTAGTCAGCGTTGGAAGCTGTGCGGCGCCAGACCCAGCGCGAAATTTACGCGTTGACGCTCCGGCGGGAACCGGCCAAACGAAACCACTCCTCGAAACCCATCCGTCGGGCGCAAAGACAAGGTAGCCGGTCCCCATGCCAATCGGCGGCACAGACCACGGGAATGCCGCGTGCCCTGCAACGGGCATAGACCGCGGCCCTCAGATCAAGCACGAAGAAATGGGGCGCATCGACGTACACCTGGACGCCGTCCAGAAACTCGTCGAGATTGAGTCTGGCTCGATCCGGCCGGAAATAGGCGCAGATCGAGGTCCGGGTTGATGTCGCGCGCCAAGCGCGCCATGGTATCCGCCTTCGCGCAGCCCAACGACGACACCATCGCCCCGGCCTGCCGATTAAAGTTTGCAAGCTCGAAGCAGTCAAAATCGGCAAGTGAGAATGCGCCGATGCCAGCCGCGTTAGCGTCAAAAGATGGGAACCCCCGACGCCCCCCAGCCCACCGATGGCGACGCGTTTTCGCCTCAGTCGTTGCTGCTCAGCCGCAGTCAACCGGCCGAATTACGCGCGAACGCTTCATCGTAGGAGAATGCGCGCTTGCTGGTCTTTGGAAGGGGCACGGAATACATTTAGAGGCGTGCGGGCCTCTTATCAGACCACGCGTAACACAGATCCTCGAACTCGGTATCGGTCGAAGCTGTCGGCTTCCACCAGCGGCCGCCAGTCGGTACGACTTTCCCCATACATTTGGGCGCTGTTGCTGGACTCGCGCAGTCAGCGTGACGCCGTTGCGAAGCATGGCTGGCCGTAGCCCGTGATATTGGGCAGGAGCGGACCGATAGGCGTGAAGTAAAAAGCAAAGCAGTGATCGATCGAGGAGCGTTGGCTCCATGACGGCCGATAGGCATTTATTCCATTCCCGCCTGAACGCCGAACCGCAGTGCCGCCGCTATGAGGCCCAGCGACATCTGCGGGATAATCCGCCGTCGGTCCTGCTCGCGGGCGCGCAGTCAGTCGACGTCATGGAAATTCCATAAAATCCATCGGCGGCGCGACGCCGAAATTCTTTGAAGATCGCAAACCGCGGGAGCCCGGCGGTCTTGGCGATCGGTAGACCCCATCGCTTCATCATCTCTCCCAGGTGGCGTGCATGGGCATGCATCCAAGCTTGGCATTCGGCAGCGAGACAGAACGACCGATGGTTCCAGCGATTGGCTCGTTCGGCCGATGTATCAAGACCGCCTGCGCCAAATGCGTGTCGAATGCGTATCGCTCAAATCCGCCTCGGTTAGCTGCGGCAGAGAGAAAGGGGTTCTGACGCAATAGACCTGATAGCGAAGCCGATGCGCCGCTTGACACAGTTCAGGCGTATGTGCAGGCGCCACCTCGAAAAAACCGCTGATATGCGTAAAAAGCAACTCCGCGTGGGGGAGCGATTGGTCTTTTTGATCGTCCTGGCCGTCGCTATCGAGCGGACGTGCGTTAAATCTGTCATCGGTTGCATCGTTTCCTGATCAAACCATCCCTCTCTGAAAAAATGCTTAAGTGGGGCGGACAGGCCGGCGACACCGACCGGCACGCGCTGATCACGCAGCGGAACACCCTCGCAAAGTGGAGGGACCGCGCAGCTCGCTGCGGCGGCGACGGGACCGGTCTGGCGCGGGCCTCGGCCAGGAGAAAACGCGGTGTCGCGGCCACCGGATTATCCCTGCGGCACCGGAGCCGGCCCAAACGAAACGTCGACGCGCAGACCCGCCGGCAGCGGCGGATGTCCGTCGAGCTGCACCAGGGCCTCGAGAACCTTGGTATCGAAGCGCTCGCCGGGCGTATCGGTGCGGATGTATTTGGGCCCGAGCCGGGAGGCGAGCTGGACGACCGTTCCGGTGAACCGCCGGCTGCCGAACGCATCGGCGGTGACCGTCGCCGGCTGACCGACGCTCACGCGCGCGATGTCGGCCTCGTCGACCTCGACCCTGACGCGCAGGCTGCGACAGATCGCCGACCTTGGCGACGACCGTGGGCGGCAGGTCGGAGACCGTCTCTCCCGGCATCTTGTAGCGCTTGAGAAGCGACGCCATCGATCGGCGAGCGCATGCGCGTCTTCTCCAGGCGCGCCTTGAGATCGGCGACGTTGGCCTGGGCGACCGTGAGATTGGCCTCGGCGATCGCGACATCCTCGGACCGCGGCGGCGCCGTGATGAGATCGAGCCGCGCCGCCATGAGGTCGCGATGGGCG
The DNA here is from genome assembly GCA_963832575.1 of uncultured Alphaproteobacteria bacterium. Taxonomy (GTDB): domain Bacteria; phylum Pseudomonadota; class Alphaproteobacteria; order ATCC43930; family CGMCC-115725; genus DATJLY01. The sequence continues at coordinate 22,889 of CAWHUT010000001.1, read as the reverse complement.
GATGCTGTCTGAAAGTCGGCGCGCGCGCCATCGGCGGATTCGACCGATGCGATCCCATCATGAACGAGGCTCTGGCGGCGGCCGAAATTCTTCTGCGCGAGGTGGAGCTGCGCGTCGGCCTGCTGCAGCTCGGCCGCGGCTTCCTGGCGCTCCTCGATGCGGGCGCCGGCCATCAGCCGGTCGAGCTCGTTCTGGCGGATGACGACCTGCGCCTGGGCGGCGGCGAGCTCGGCCTGCACGTCGTCGTTTGCGACCTCGGCGATGATCTCGCCGGCGGTGACCTTTTCGCCCTCCTTGGGCATCGGGCTCTTCAGCGTGCCGGTCACGGACGCCGCGATGTCGCGCTCCTCCGTTTCCGGCTCGACAACACCCGGCGCCGCCACCAGTCGTTGCGGCGGCAGGGTCAGCGCATCATGCGCCGGTGCCGGCGCCGCCGCGGCCTCGCTTTGATGGTCGCCGGAGACAGCCAGCGGAATGGCGGCGGCCCCGAGCGCGGCAAGAACTGCGAAAAGCCAAATCCGGCGCATCATCCAAACCCCGCTGCCTTGCGAAGATCCGGAGCGGCACCGTCGGGATTGGCGATCCGTCCGTCTTCGAGGCGAATTGTGCGATCACAGAAAGCGGCGAGACGCCGGTCGTGCGTGACGATCACGACAGCACGCCCGTCCTGGTGCGCCAGATCGCGCAGCAACAGCGCGATGCGCTCGCCACTCTGGGTGTCGAGCGCCGCCGTGGGCTCGTCGGCGAGAAGGACTTGGGGATCGCCCGCCAGCGCCCGCGCGATCGCGACGCGCTGTTTTTGGCCGCCGCTCAATTCATGGGGAAAGGCCGCGGCGCGATGGGCGATGCCCATGCGCTCCAAAAGCTCGAAGCTGCCGCGCTCGCACGCCGCGCGGGTAAGGCCCAGAAGTTCGAACGCGACGGCCACGTTTTCCCACGCGCGCAAATTCCGGAACAGGTTGTAGTGCTGGAAGATGAAGCCGATCCGGTGCAGCCGGATTTTGCTCAGCTCGCTGCTCGCCCAGCGCATTGATGGACCGGCCGTCGATGAGAATCTGGCCGGCCGAGGGACGGATCAGCCCGCCGATCATCTGCAGCAGGCTGGTCTTGCCGCTGCCCGACGGCCCCATGAGCACCAGCAATTCGCCGCCGTGGATCGCGAGCGATACCCGATCCACCGCCTGCACCGCGGCCGTACCTGCGCCATAAACGAGCGAGGCGTCGGCGACCTCGATGAAGGCGGCGTGCGCGTCCCGGTCCATTGCGGCGGTTACTTGAAGACCAGGGCCGGCTCGGCGGTGACGGCGCGGCGGATCGAGGTGATGGCCGCGCCCGAGCACATCGCCACCGTCGCAATCGCCAGCCCCGCCACCAGCGGCAGCGGCAGCAGCATCGCGGCATTGGCGTCGCGCGCGGCATGAACGATGGTCTGGGCGATGGAAAGCCCGATGGCAAAGCCGATGGCCGCGCTCAGGAAACCCTGGCGGAGAATGATGCCGTAGAGATAGCGCGCGGGCGCGCCCATGGCGCGCAGCGTCGCGTACTCGGAAATCCGCTCCACCGTCGCCGCATAGAGCGTCTGGGCAACGACGATCATGCCGACGATGAGCCCCAGCAGCGCCGCCAGCACCAAGGCCGCGCCGGCGCCGGTCGAAAACAGCCAGTAGGAGCGGGTCTGCCAGGAAAATCCGGTCGCGCTCCAGACATCGAAATTGGGAAACTGCGCGCGCGAGCGCCGCGTGGACGGCAGAAAGATCGGCGCCCGATGCGGCCGAGACCAGCAGATAGGTCGTGTCTCCCGGCTCCTCGTTCGTCAATATCGCCGCCTCTTTCGCCGAGGCAAAGACGTAGGGCGCCTGGGTGAAGGTGCGGATGCCCTCGGTAAATCCGACGACGCGGGCGCGATGGCCGTAAATCTCGACCCGGTCGCCCACGGCGTGCACGCCCAGCTTCTGGGCATAGAGCTTGTCGATGACGATGCCGTCCGGCCGGCGCAAATCATCGACGCCGCCCGCCACGAAGTTCCACGGCATGAGCCCGGGATGTTCGAGATCGACGCCGACAACGATGACCGTCTCGGTCCCGCCATCGGGTCGTTTCCACGGGGCGAAGCGGACGACGAGCGAAGCGGCGGCCTCGACACCCGGCACGGCAAGGGCGCGGTAGCGGTCGCGCCCGGGAATGTCGCCGGACTGATCGACGTTGCGCGCACCGACAGCCGCGACCCAGAAATCGGCGACGCCGTGATCGATGAGGCTCGAGGATGTGGCGGTGAAGCCGAGCAGCAGCGACATCTGCACCGCCATCAGGATGACGGAGAAGGCGACACCGGCAAGCGTCGTGGCAAAACGGATGCGGTCCTGGGCGAGGTTGCGCCACGCCAGCGTGAGCGCGACGGTGGGCAGCCAGCGGCGCGGCGTGCGCGCCGCGCGGGGAATGGCAATTGATGCTTGCTGGACGCCGATGTCCATGCGCACGGGGCGTGCCCTACCAAGAGACCGGGGCCGCCATCTAAGTATGGGCTATCTTAAGATCGTCTAAACGGTGTGCCGGCTCATGATTCATAAAATTCGCGGTTGATTTCACTCGCCGCGCAGGACGATGGCGATCCGGAACGTCCCCACCACGACCACGAGGATCCCCGCCACGATCGCCACAGCCAGCCCCGTCGTGCTGGTGAGGAAGTCGATCACCAGCTGGAAAATGGTGACTTTCTCCTAGTGGCGCGGGTGGCGTATCGACGTCGTAATGAACTTCGGGCTCGAGCGGGATGCTCGCGGAGGCGCCGGTCGATTGCTCGGACACGCTGAACCTTCCCATATCCGATGAGAGGTCGAGCTGGAACTCGAACCGGCCGCGACCGAGGATCGAGACGCTGGTGCCGAAATCATCGTCCGGGTTCAGCCGCACGACCGCTTGCAGCACATCGCCCAGCATGCGGCTGTCGAGGAGTCGTTCGCTGAGATCGAGCCCGCCGTCGGCCACGTCCTGGGCCGCGTCGGCGATCGATTGCGCCGCCGTCCGCGGCCGGTCGCGATCGTTGGCGCTGTGCACCGTGACCATCGAACGCATGACGGTGCGCAATGTCGGGCCGTCATCCTCGACGGCCGACGGGTCGGTCATCTCCTCGGGCGCGGCGGCGCGACGGCGCGGGGCCGCGCCGCGGGCGGCTTGCGGCGCGCCATTGGCGGCGAGCTCGGGAAGCGCCGCGCGGGCCTCCGGCACGTCTCCGGCAAAGGCGCCCCCCAATGCCTTGTCGGCCGCCCCGGCCCCAGGAAGTCGTCGCGAGCGGTGATCGTATTGCCCAGGACTTGCCGCACGACGGGGCTGTCCGTCAGCGCCTGCGCCGCGGCCTGACGCCCTTCCTCGCCGGGATTGAGCAAGAGCGTCGGCGCGAACGAGGTCGAGTCCATCGCGCTGTCGTCGCGCGACGGCGTGAGGGTGTCGGGGCCGTCGACCGCGTCCATCGCCTCGCCGCGAATACCGCCGCCATCCCGCGGGACGGCGATGCTATTGGCGTCGGCGTAGGGAAGCAGCGGGGCAGCATGCGGCACCGCCGGCGACAGGAGCAGCAGCGCGGCCCCGGCCCATGCCGTTCTTCGGGCCCAGGCCGGCCAGCCCCGGGCAAACGGGCGGCTGACGTCCACACACCAGCGTCTCGCCAGAGACATGTCCAAAGGGAGCTTCATTGGCAACTATATTAAGGACATAATACAGCGTTAGCCCGGCCTAAGCAAATTCACGAGACGAAATCGGGACCTGTGCCTCGACGGTGCCAAAAATTTGTGAATAATTCGCAAGATTGGTGCAGCAATCCTTTGCGCCGTCCTGGCGACGGGAATTCGCTGGTATTCCGGAAAAGAGGCTTTGCGTGGCGCACGCGATCGCACGGCTGATGGTCTCGGCGCTGATCGGCGGCGCCATCGCGGCGTGCACGCCCGAGCTCGGGCCCCCGCCCGGCGTCGCGGCCGCGCCGGCGCCGGACGCCACGGGACCCGCCCCCGGCGCGGTCAAGGCGGTGGAGACGGCGCGGGAACGCTATATTTCTCAAGCCCTTGCCGATGTCGCACCGCCCAGCCTCAACGGCCATCGGCATGTCGGTTCGGGCACCGGCTTCTACATCGCGCCCGACAAGATCCTGACCAACTACCATGTCGCCGGTCCCTGCACGATGCTGACCGTCGGCAACGGCGTCGAAGGCAACGAGGTGCCGGCCAAGCTCATCGCGGGCGATCAGGGCGACGATCTCGCGGTGCTCCAGACCGCGCCGATCGCGGCGGAGCCGGCGCGGTTCGAGACCGCGCTCTACACCGAAACCGGCCAGGACCTGGCGATCGTGGGCTATCCCGAGCACGGTCTGGTGGTGATCGAGTCCGAACTGAGTCCGGTTACGGCGCGGGAGGCCGATCTCGTGGCGCCGCGGAAGAACTTCCCCTTCAACGGCGCCGTTCGCCGCGGCAACAGCGGCAGCCCGGTGCTCGATGACAGCGGCGCCGTCCTCGGCGTCGTCTCGGCCAAGGTCGACACCGTTGCCGTCTATCAAAAGACCGGCCGCATCGTCGACAATATCGGTGTCGCCATCGCCAACCGCACGGTGCTGGCGTTCCTGCGCAGCAACAAGATCGACTTCCTGCCGGCCGTGCCGGGTGCCAGTCTCACGTCGGCGCAGCTTCTGGACAAGGCGCACGGTTTCGTGCGCCAGGTCGGGTGCTGGCGCTAGCGAGCCCGGCATCGCCACGTCCTGTCCGAGCCTCTAGCGCGCACCGTCGAGGAGAACCGCCATCCCCTGCCGGGTCGAGAGCTTGGCGGTGCAGCCCAGCGCCTGCGCGGGCGCGAGCGGGATCGCCGATCGAGGTGCGGATATCGCCCGTGCGCGCCGGCTCGAACCGGATATCCGGGCTCACGCCCAGATGATCGCCGATGAGCTGCGCCAGCTCGAGGATGGTCGTGCCCTTCCCGGTGCAGACATTGAAGACGTCGCCCGCAGCGCCTTCGGCCGCCATCGCGGCGAGGAAGAACGCGACCACGTCCGCCACGGCGACGAAATCGCGCACCTGGCGGCCGTCGCCATGGATCGCCACCGGCGCCTTCCGGCGCAGGCGGTCGGCAAAGATCGAGATGACGCCCGAGTACGGCGATGCCGGATCCTGGCGCGGACCATAGACGTTGAACAGCCGCAATCCGACCGCTTCCACCCCGAAGAGCACGCTGGCGACCCGCCCGTGCAGCTCGCATCCGAGCTTGTCGGCGCCATAGGGATTGGTGGGACGCGGCGGCACCGACTCGGCCAGGGGGATGGCGGCGGCATCGCCATAGACGGCGGCGCTGGAGGCATAAACGACACGCGGCCCCGGCCCGCGCTCGCGCCGGGCGGCGTCGAAGACATGGATGCAGCCGGAGAGATTGACCGCATGGCAGCCGGGCCAGTCGCGGCAGCTCTGCTCGACCGAGGCGATCGCGGCGAGATGGAAGACCCCGTCCACATCCGCGACGCAGTCGCGCACCTCGTGGCGATCGCCGATGTCGCCGATCACCAATTCCGCCGCCTTCGGCGCATTCTCCCGCTTGCCGGTGGAGAGATTGTCGAGGATCCGGACCCGGTCCCCCCGATCGATCAACGCATCGGCCAGATGAGAGCCGATGAAGCCGCAGCCGCCGGTCACGAGAAAACGCGCCATCCGAATTCCTAAGCCATCGCCGTGGGACGAAAAGCAGACGCTGCCTAAGATGGCGCAAGGACATCAATAAGGCGTGTATTTTCCAACAATTCCCTGCATGCGCGGAATGTGCGGCTCACCGCACCCTGGCGACACCCTCATGATACGAGCAAGAGTCGCTGCCGGACCGATTGGGGCGCCGGCACCTCGCCCGCACACGCCGGCATCAGCCGGCGCCGCCGGCCCCTCATTCACGCGTCCCGTTAATCCAAAAAACATGATTCATCGTAAAATCATGCATTGGGTCTAAGCACTGGCCGGGGGCCGGGCGGATTTGAATTAAGCTAGTGGTTTCTATATAGTCGGGTAGCGCGCGGCGTTCGTGGTCGTGGCTTCGTAGCCGGCGGTGTTCGGGTGAAGGCCCGATTTCTGATGCCCTGTCGCGAGGGCTCCGCTCCCGAGGTGCAGCATCTTGGAGGAACGTTTGACCAATCTCGCTCTTCGCGCCATCGTCATCGTTGCGGCCCTGTTTTTCGTCGCCGGCTGTGCCGGAACGCCGTCCGTTCCGCCGGCCGACACCGATCAGTAAGAACGGCACCGACTACCTCATCGGTCCGGGCGACAACCTCAACATCTTCGTGTGGCGCAATCCGGAGCTTTCGGCCACCGTGCCGGTGCGCCCCGACGGCAAGATCTCGACCCCGCTGGTCGAGGACGTCGTCGCCGTCGGCAAGACCCCGACGCAGCTCGCGCGCGCGCTGGAAGAGCGGCTGAAGAAGTTCGTGCGCGATCCGATCGTCACGGTCATCACCACCGGCTTCGTCGGCGATTTCAGCCAGCAGGTGCGCGTGATCGGCGAAGCGGCACAGCCGCGGGCCGTTCCCTATCGCGAGAACATGACCTTGCTGGACGTGATGATTCAGGTGGGCGGCCTGACCAAATTCGCCGCCGGCAACGGCGCGATTCTCGTTCGCGTCGTCAACGGCGAGCAGCATTCCTATCCCGTGAAGATCGACAGTTTGATCAAGGATGGCGATGTCCGTTACAACTTTAAGATGCAACCTGGCGATATCCTGATCATTCCGCAGAGCTCTTTCTAAGATCTAGACGCGAATTTTCGGCCCTTCGGCCGAAGGCGGGAAACCAGGCGCATGGACACCAAGCTTATTTTCTTTTACCTGCAGGGGATCTGGCGCCGCAAATGGATCACGGCGGCGATCTGCTGGATCGTCTGCATCATCGGCTGGCCCACCGTCTTCCGCATTCCCAACATCTACGAGTCGTCGACCCGCGTCTATGTCGACGTGGACAGCTTGCTGACGCCGCTGCTGCGCGGTCTGGCGGTGGAGTCCAATCCCCTCCAGCAGCTCGACTACATGCAGCGCACGCTCTTGAGCCGGCCCAATCTCGAACAGGTCATCCATCTCGCCGACCTCGATTCGCAGGCGCGCACGCCGGAGGACAAGGAAGGGCTTCTGGCCTCGCTGGCGGGCAGCGTCAGGGTCGGCTTGCAGGGCACCAACCTGTTCTCGATCTCCTACCAGGATTCCGACCCGATCGAAGCGAAGAACGTGGTCAAGGCGGTGCTGACCGTGTTTTCCGAAACCTCGGCCGGCAACAACCGCAGCGACATGGACAACGCGCGGCGCTTTCTCGAAGAACAGATCGCCAGCTACGAGAAACAGCTGCGCGCCGCCGAGACCCGCCGCGCGCAATTTCACGAGACCTACAGCAACGTGCTGTCCGAAGCCAATGCGCCCAAGCTCGATCAGCTTCGCGACCAAGTGGGGAAGCTGAAGCTTCAGCTCGAGGACGCGCGAGGCGCGCCGCGGATCGATCACCAGCGAAATGGCCGCCACACCGCAATTCCTGACGCTCGACCAGGCGGCAACCGTCGTCATCCGCAACGGCGGCGACCAGGTCTCGCAAAAGCAGCTCGAGCTCGATACGGCGCAGCGCAAGCTCTCCGATCTGCAATCGCGCTATACCGACGATTTCCCGACGTGGTCGCCACCAAGCGCGATATCGCGACCCTGCAGTCGCAGCTCGGCCAGGACAAGAAGGCGCCGAGCGGTGATGGCGGCGCCGACCCGACGCGGCGCAGCACGATACCCAATCCCGTCTACGACCAGCTCAAGATGCGCGCCGTCGATGCCGACAGCACGATCGCCTCGCTCAAGCGCCAGATCGATTTTTCGCAGCAGGATTTGACGCGGCTCGCAGGACGCGGTGAAGGCCGCGCCCGGCATCGACCTGCAAGCCCAGAACCTCGACCGCGACTACGATGTCCTGAAGAAGAATTACGAGGAGCTGATCGGCCGGCGCGAGGCGGCGAACCTGGCGCAGGCGGCCGATACCCAGGCCGACAAGGTCCAGTTCCGCATCGTCGACGCGCCGCAGGTGCCGCTGCTGCCGATCTCGCCCAACCGGCCGATCCTCTATTCCGCGGTGCTGATCGCCGGCCTCGGCGCCGGCGTGGGCGCGGCGTTCCTGCTGGTGCAGCTCGACCGCTCGTTCTCGACGCTGGCGAGCCTGCGCAGCTTCGGACTGCCGGTGCTGGGTTCGATCTCACGCGTCAATCTGTTCGGCACCCGCCGCCGCGCCATTCAACAGACCGCCGGGCTTGCCGCCAGCGTGTTCGCCCTGCTGATGATCTATGGCGCGCTGCTGCTGGCGAATTACTCGGCCATCCACAGGGTGATCTAGCCCATGAACGACCGGCCAATCGGCCTCATTCAGCGCGCCGCGGAGCGGCTGCGCAACCAGCGGCCCGACAGCGCGGTCGCGGCGCCGCCGACGGCGGTGCCGGAACGCGTCCTGCCGGCGGCGGCCGCAAAACGGAAGCGGAACCGGCGCCACCGCCGCTGGTTCGTCCGCCCATTTCCCGCGACACCGACGGTCCGCGCATCAGCCGCGAGATCAAGATCGATCGCCAGCGCCTCGCCAAGGCCGGGATCCTCGTCACCAACGGCGTGCGCTCGCGCGTGGCCGAGGAATTCCGCATCATCATCCGCCAGATCCTCGCCAAGGCGCAGCAGGCGGCGAGCGAGAGCAGCGATACCGCCCGGCTCATCATGATCACCAGCGCGCGCCCGCGCGAGGGCAAGACCTTCACCAGCATCAACATTGCCCTGTCGATCGCATCGCAGCTCGATTTCCGCGTGCTGGCGATCGACTGCGACGTGGAGCGCCAGTCGATGAGCTCGGTGCTCGGGATCGAGGCGGACAAGGGTCTGGTCGATCTCATCGCCGACGACACGCTCGACATGCGCGACATCCTGCTGCGGACCGACCTTGCCAATCTGTCGGTGCTGCCGGCGGGGCGCAAGCATCCCGGGGTTCCGGAGCTGCTGTCGAGCCGCAGGATGCGTGATGTCCTGGGAGAGATGGCGCACCGCTATGCCGACCGCTATATCGTCATCGATGCGCCGCCGTGCCTTGCGACCAGCGATCCGTCCATTCTGGCAACGCTGGTCGGCCAAATCGTTTTCGTCGTCGAAGCGAACCGGACGCAGGAGGCGGAGATCGAGGAATCGCTGCGTCTCATCGGCTCCTGCCCAAACATAAGCCTCGTCCTCAATAAGATGGACGGGGTCACGTCGGAACATTTCGGGTCTTATGGCTACTATTGAGAGGGATCGGTGGCCGGGGCGGAAGAACGTTGCGGCACGACGCGGGGGAAATCGCGGTCGGCGGGTGATCATCTCGGCGCCACCTTCATCGGGCTTGCGGTCGCGGTGATCATGACGGCGCAGGCGCCGGCGGCCTCCGCTCAGGAGCCGCCCGCGACGCCTGCGCCTGCGGCGGCATCGCTGGCCCCGGCGCCGGGCGATCAGGGGGCAGCCCCGGCGCCGGGCGACCAAGGCGCAGCCCCGGCGAACGGGACCGCGGCGGCTCCCGGCGGCGGCCCACCCACCGGCCCCGCCTGGATCATCACGCCCGCGGTCACGGCGACCCAGAGCTTCACCGACAACGTGCTGTCGACGCCGACGGACCGGAAGGCCGACACCTACACCACGTTGTCGCCGAGCATCTCGATTTCCGGCCAGAGCGCGCGGCTGCAGGGCCTCTTCAACTACAGCCCGCAGGCCATCCTCTATGCGAACACCACCAGCCAGGATCAAATCCTGGAGAATCTCTTCAGCAACGGCACGCTGACGGCGATCCCGAATCTGCTGTTCTTCGACGGCAGCGCCTCGATCTCCAACTCGTCGCGCTTTGGCAACCAAGGCTTCAACAGCGCAACGCAGGTCCCGACGACCCAGGCCGTCCAGACGACCGCCTATACCGGATCGCCTTATGTGCAACTGCATTTCGGCGATTGGGGCAGCGCCGAGGCGCGCTACGCCTTCTCGCAGACGGTTTTCAGCGGCAATACCGGCGCGACCACCGACACCACGACCGGGCAAAACCTCGGCGCGATTGCCAATTCGATGCAGCAAGCCGGGACCTTCAAATACAACACCGGCGAGCGCTTCGCCCGCGTGCAGTTCGGCTTCCTTTCGCAGCTATTCCCAGATCAACAGCGGCGACAGCGCGCTCAATTCGAAGGATGTCTCCGACACCGTCAACGGCACCTATCTCGTAACCGAAAACGTGGTCGGCGCTGTTCGGCGGCGGCTATGAGCGGCTGATCTATGCCGAGCAGGCGCCGCTCGATTTCACCGGTCCGACCTGGGACGTCGGCTTCAGCTATCACCCGCGCGAGGATCGCCTGATCCAGCTCACTTATGGCGAGCAGCAGGGCCAGGACGCCTTCAACGGCTCGATGAACTATGCGCTGACCGCCCGCACCTCCGCGGTCGCCTCCTACTCCGAGGCGACGACGAACCAGCAGCAGCAAATCCTGCAGAACCTGTCGGGCGCCACCCAGTTCACGCCGGGCGTCACGGTCAACCAGCAAACGGGATTGCCGCAGCCCCTCGTCAATCCCAACCTCGCCTTGCAGAACAGCATCCTGCGCGTGAAGAACCTCCAGGCCGGGTTGCTGCTCAACAACGACCGCAACCACTACTCCGTGAGTTTCGATCGCAACCAACAGAACAGTCTGACGGGGGGCGGCCTCAATCAAACGTCCAACGCCGGCATCGTCTCGTGGGGCCGCGACCTGACGCCGATCACGACCGGGGCGCTGACCGCCAGCTATTCCTCCACCCTCTCCAACGGATCGGGAACGGGCACCGCCGCTTCCGCGACCTTCGATGTGCTCACGTCTAGGCGCCTCCTTCGCCTTCAATTTCAGCCCAACCCTCACCGGAGGGCGCGAGCTACTCCCTGTCGCGACAGACCGGCGGGACCGGGGGTTCGGTCCTGGTGGATATCGTCGCCTTCACGCTGCGAAAGACTTTTTGAGCCGCCGATGTATACCGAATTCTATCGGCTGCGCGGACTTCCCTTCCAACTGACGCCCGATCCGCGTTTTTTCTTCAACAGCGCCGGCCATACGCGCGCCATGGCGCATCTGACCTATGGCCTGCACCAGGCCGAGGGCTTCATCGTGATCACCGGCGAGGTCGGCACCGGCAAGACGACGCTGGTCGATCTGCTGCTGTCGCAGCTCGATGCCTCGGCCTTCGCGACGGCCAAGATCGTGACATCGCAATTGGGCGGCGAGGACGTGCTGCGGATGGTGGCGGCCGCCTTCGGCTTCTATACGCCCGGCATGGAAAAGGCGGCGATGCTGCGCCGCATCGAGGAATTCGTTCTCGCCAACATGCGCGCGCGCAAGCGCACGCTTCTCATCTGCGACGAGGCGCAGAACCTGTCGGTCGCGGCGCTCGAGGAATTGCGCATGCTGTCGAATTTCGGCAAGGGCGCGACCGCGCCGTTGCAGAGCTTCCTCATCGGCCAGCCGCAGTTCCGCGCCATCATGGCGAGCCCCGAGCTCGAGCAGCTGCGCCAGCGCGTCATCGCCTCCTACCACCTCGGCCCCTTGAGCGAGGAGGAGACCAAGGAATACGTCCTCCATCGCCTCAAGACGGTGGGCTGGGACGATGATCCCATCCTGAGCGACGATGCTTTCACCGCCATCTTCGAGCAGAGCGACGGCGTGCCGCGGCGCATCAACACGCTGTGCTCCCGCATCCTTCTGTGGGGCTATCTCGAGGAGCGCCACGCGATCGAGGGGGCGGCGGTGACGCAGGTGGCCGAAGAGCTCAAGGCGGAGCTTCAGCCTGCGATCGGCACCGTGGCCCACGTTCCCGCGCGCCTCAACGGCAGCAACGGCGGCGATGCCGGCTTCTCCGAGATCATGACGCGTCTAGGCGCCCTCGAGCAGACCCTGACCAAGCACGAGCGCGCCATCAAGCGCACCATCGAGATCATCGCCAGCTATGTCCGGGGAGGGTCCTAGCGATGGCGGCCAGCGCGACGGGTACTGCGGTGCGCAACGCCATGACCGTCGACGTGGAAGATTATTTTCAGGTGCAAGCGTTCGCGCAGGTCATCTCGCGCGACGATTGGGACACGCCTGCCGCGCCGGGTGGAGCGCAATACCGGCCGCATGCTCGACGTCTTCGCCGGCGCCGGCGTGAAGGCGACGTTCTTCACGCTGGGCTGGGTCGCCGAGCGGCATCCGAACCTGGTGCGCCGGATCGTCGCGGAGGGACACGAGCTCGCCAGCCACGGCTACGCCCACCGCCGCGCCGATGAGCAGACGCCGGCCGAATTCCGCGCCGATGTCGTCAAGGCCAAGCAGATCCTCGAGGACATCGGCGGCACCGTGGTCCGCGGCTATCGCGCGCCCACCTTTTCGATCGGCGCGGGCAATCGCTGGGCGTTCGATGTGCTGGCGGAGGCGGGCTATCGCTACAGCTCCAGCATCTATCCCGTCGCCCACGATCTCTACGGCAGCCCCGACTGCTCGCGCACGCCGTTTCGCGAGCGGCAGTCCGGCCTCATCGAGATACCGCTCACCACCGTGCGCCTCTTCGGCCGGAACTATCCGTGCTCGGGCGGCGGGTATTTCCGCCTGCTTCCCTATGCGGTCTCCGCGCGCGCGATGCGGCACGTCAACCGGTCGGACGGATTTCCCTGCATCTTCTATGTCCATCCCTGGGAGATCGATCCCGATCAGCCGCGGCAAGCCCAGGCCGGCTTGAAATCGCGCTTTCGCCATTACACCAACCTCGCCCGCACCGAGGGGCGGTTGCAGCGCCTGCTGCGCGATTTTTCCTGGGGCCGCATGGACGAGATTTTTGCCGCGTCCCTCGCACCGGGCGCCCTGGCGGCATAACGATCGCGCATGGAGCACCTTCTTTTTCTCACGCAGCGCATTCCCTATCCGCCCGACAAGGGCGACAAGATACGGTCCTGGCGCATCCTGCAATATCTGGCGCAGCGCTATCACGTGCATCTCGGCTGCTTCTATGACGATCCCGCCGATGCACAGCACATCCCGTTTCTCCAGACCGTCTGCGCCAGCGTTTTCTGTCGGCCGCTTCAGCCGCTGCTGGCGCGGCTGCGCAGCCTCACCGCGTTGGCGCGCGGCGAGGCCCTGACGCTCGGCTATTTCGCGGATGCGCGGCTGCGGCGACTGGGTCGATGCGACGCTGGGCACGCGGGCGCCTTCGCGCGTCTTCGTGTTCTGCTCGGCGATGGCGCCTTATGTGCAGGGCTACGCGTGCGAGCTCAGCGTCCTCGACATGGTCGATGTCGATTCCGACAAATGGCGGCAATACGCCGAGACCAAGCCGTGGCCGTTCAGCGCCGTCTATGCCCGCGAGCACCGCACGCTGCAAGCGTTCGAGCGCAAGATCGCCGGCGAGTTCGACGCGACGCTGCTCGCCTCCGCGGCCGAGGCGAGCCTCTTCCGCACGCTCGCGCCCGCGGCGGCCTCGCGCGTGCTGGCCATGGGCAACGGCACCGACGCCGAGTATTTCAGCCCCGACCGCGCCTACGACAATCCTTTTCCCGGCACGGCACCCACCGTCGTGTTCGTCGGCGCGATGGATTATTGGCCCAACATCCAGGCGGCGATCTGGTTCGCGCAGGAGGCCTTGCCGCTCCTGCGCCGGCGCCGGCCGGGCGTCGCGTTCTGGATCGTCGGCGCCAACCCCACCACCGCGGTGCGGCGGCTGGCGCGCGAAGACGGCATCACCGTGACCGGCCGGGTGGCCGATGTCCGCCCCTATCTGCGGCATGCGGCGGCCGTCGTCGCGCCGGTCCAGATCGTGCGCGGCGTCCTCAACAAGGTGCTGGAGGCGATGGCGATGGCAAAGCCGGTCGTCGCCACGCCAGAGGCCTGCGCGGGAATCGACACGGGGGCCGGCGACGCCGTGCTCGTCGCGCGGACGCCCCAGGAATTCGCCGACCGTCTGCATGCGATCCTCGCCGGGGAATTGCCGCAGCTCGGCGCCAAGGCGCGCAATCTCGTGCTGACCCACCATCAATGGAATTTCTCCGTCCTCGACCGGGTCATGGGCGGGGCGCGTGCCGCCGCCAAAGCCGGATGATCCAAGGCGACGGGGCGCCTATAGTGAGCCCGCCCGCACGAGGCTGACGGAGCGCCGCGATGAGTGACCTCGGGGAACGATACGCGCGCGACGAGGTGGCGGAGACGGTGGCCGTCCTCACCGCGCTCATGGCGGCCAAGGACGCGCTGGCCAGCGTGGTGCGCGCGGCCGATCTCTGCGTCGCCTCGCTTCGCGGCGGCAACAAGGTGCTGTTTGCCGGCAATGGCGGCAGCGCCGCGGACGCGCAGCATCTGGCCGCGGAGCTGATCGGACGCCTGAACTTCGAGCGGCCGGGCCTGCCGGCGGTCGCGTTGACGGCGGACAGCGCGATCCTGACCGCGCTCGGCAACGATTATGGCTATGAGGAGGTATTCCGGCGCCAGGTCGAGGCCATCGGCGCCAAGGGCGACGTGCTGGTCGCCATCTCCACATCGGGACGCTCGAAAAACGTGCTCAAGGCACTCGAGGCGGCGCGCGGCAAGGCGATGATCACGATCGCCATGACCGGCGCCCATGCGGGTGCGATGAGCGCGCTCAGCGATGTCTGCCTGTCCATCCCGTCGGCGCAGACGCAGAAGATCCAGGAAGGCCATATCGTCGTCGGCCACATCCTCTGCGGCCTGATCGAGCGGCTGATGTTCCCGCGGACATGACGACAGGGCGCCGCGAGGGCAGGCGGGGGGTGATCCTCGACCGCGACGGCGTCGTAAACCATGACGTCGGCTTTCTCCACCGCATCGAGGAGTGCCGCTTCATCGACGGGATTTTCGACCTGGCGCGATCGTTCGCGGCGCGCGACTTCGCCCTTGTCATCGCGACCAACCAGTCCGGGATCGGCCGCGGCATTTTCGGCGAGGACGAATTCGCCACCTTCATGCGCTGGATGGAGGCCGAGTTCGAGCGCCAGGGCGCTCCGCTTGCGGCGGTCTATCACTGCCCGTTCCACCCGACCGAAGCGCTCGGCCCCTACCGCCAGGACAGCGCCTGGCGCAAGCCACGCCCGGGTATGCTGCTCCAGGCGGCGGCGGATCTCGGCCTCGACCTTGCCCGCTCCTGGTGCATCGGCGACCGGATGAGCGACATCGAGGCCGGACGCGCCGCTGGGGTGGGGACGCTCGTGCTCTTGGATGCCACGGCCGCGGCGGTCGCACGCGCCGGCGACTATTGGATCGTGCCCGATCTTGCCGCCGTTTCTGTCCCTTCTCGCCGCAGCGCCGGCGGAGAATGGTTAATTATTGGATTACTAACGTCTGGGATGGAATAATGGCGGTTTCAACGATCTTAATGTTTACTCATCGCATTCCCCGCATTTAGAAATCAGCAGCGATGCTTTTGATCCCGCAAGAAACTTCCGCAGCGCTCGCGGCGCGGCCGGCGCGGCAGGCTTGGCTCACCGCCGGGACATGCCTCGTCCTGGCCGCCGTGGTGCTCGGCGGCCTCTTCCACGCCGAGGCCGAGGCCGCCTTCCATGTCTGGATGACGTCGACGGCCTATAACCACTGTTTCCTGATCCTGCCGGTCGCGCTCTATCTCGGCTGGCACCGGCGCGAGGCGCTGGTCGATCTCCAGCCGCAAGCCGATCTGCGCCCGCTCCTCCTGGTGGTGCCGCTGTCGCTCCTGTGGGTGGTGGCGGCGATGCTCGGAGTTCTCGAGCTGCAGCAGCTTCTTGTCGTCGCGATGTTTCAGGTGATGGCGCTCGCCATCGTCGGCATGGGCGTCTACCGCACGCTGCTCACGCCGTTTCTCTACCTCTTCTTCCTCGTTCCCACCGCCTATTTCCTCGTGCCCGTGCTGCAGAATTTCACGGCGTGGTTCACGGTGGAGTGCTTGCGCCTGGTGCACATCCCCGTTTTCTGGGACGGGACGCTCATCGAGATCCCCGCCGGCCAGTTCGTCGTCGCCGAGGCCTGCGCGGGCTTGCGGTTCCTCATCGCCTCGGTCGCCTTCGGTGTGTTCTTCGCATCGCTCACCTACAAGAGCCGCGTGCGCTGGATCATCTTCGTGGCCTTGTCGATCGTGGTTCCGGTCATCGCGAACGGGTTCCGCGCCTTCGGGCTCCTCGTTCTCGCGGAGATCTCCGGCAGCGCCGCCATGGTGATGGCCGATCACATCATCTATGGCTGGGGCTTCTTCACCTTCGTGACATTCGTCCTCATCCTCATCGGCAGGTCGTTTGCCGATCGGGACGCAGGCGCGGACAGCTGGGCCGTGCCCGGGCACGGGGGCGCCGCGTCGCCGGCGTGGCGGCTTGCCGCCGCCGCCGTGATCGGTCTGGCGCTTGCGGCGATCGGACCCGCCTATGCGCAGATGCAGGAATGGCGCACCGCCGCCATCGACCTCGGCGCTTCATCGCCCCCCCGCGTCGCCGGCGCGTGGCGTGAAACTTCATCCAACATGCACTGGAAGCCGAACATCCTCGAACCGGATCGCGAGTTCCTCGACGAGTTCGCGAACGGGGATGCGCGCGTCGCTCGCTATGTGGCGCTCTATCGCACCGGCGGACTGCACAACAATCTCGCGCGCGGCCTCAATGAGATCGCGGATTTCCAGTATTGGCGTCTGGCCGGGACGGGAGAGGCGCAGGCGACGATCGACGGCAAGAACGTGACCGTGGCGACGACGGAGATCGCCGCCAATGGCCATCGGGTGCTGGTGTGGGACTTCTACGTCGTTGGCAACGCGATCGTCGCCGGCCGCGCCGAAGCGAAGCTCGCGCAGTTGCGCGGTCTCCTGGACCCGACCGGGCATGTCGCCGCTTTCGTCGCGCTGGCCGCCGACGACACCGATCCGCAGCACCCTGCCGCCGACACTTTGGCGCGTTTTGTCCAGGACATCGCGCCGCTGCGGCCCTATCTGCAAAGCCTCGAGCACAACCTCAGGCGGCCGATGCTTCGGTCAGCCGCAACTGATGTGACGGTCGCGGAAATCGCATCCGCCCGTGGCTTCTGCGCATATATGAAAATTCTGCACATTCTCGATCACTCGATCCCGCTCCACAGCGGTTATTCCTTTCGCACGCTGTCGATCCTGCGCGAACAGCGCGCCCGCGGATGGAAGACGGCGCACCTGACCGGCCCCAAGCACAATGTCGCGGCGTCGCTGAAGGAAGACATCGACGGGTGGACGATTTATCGCACGCCGCCGCTGGCGACCCTCGCCCGGCGGGTGCCGTTGCTGCGCGAGGCGGCGATCGTTCTGGCGATGACGCGGCGCATCGTCGAAGTGGCGCGAGATCGAAAAGCCTGACATCCTTCATGCGCACTCGCCGGCGCTCGACGGCCTGGCGGCGGTAAGGGCGGGGCGCAGGCTCGGCCTGCCCGTGGTCTACGAGGTGCGCGCGTTCTGGGAGGATGCCGCCGTCGATCTGGGCACGTCGACGAAGGACGGCCTGCGCTATCGCCTGACCCGCGAGATGGAGAGCACGGTCCTGCGCCGGTGCGATGCGATCACGACGATCTGCGAGGGCCTGCGCGGCGAGATCGTCGCGCGCGGGTCAGCGCCGGGAAAAGTGACGGTCATCCCCAATGCCGTCGATGCCCAGGAATTCGCCTTTCATCGCGACATGGACACAAGCTTCCGCCAGCAGCAGGGGCTGGACGGCAAGATCGTCATCGGGTTCATCGGGTCGTGGTACGCCTATGAAGGATTGGACCTTCTTCTGCGCGCGCTGCCGCAAGCGCTGAAAACGCGGCCCGATCTCGCCGTCCTGCTGGTGGGCGGCGGTCCGGCGGAGGAAAAGCTGCGCGCGTTGGCACGCGAGCTCGACCTCGACCCCTTCGTCCGGTTCGTCGGCCGCGTCCCGCATGGCGAGGTCGGGCGTTACTACGATCTCGTCGATCTCCTGGTCTATCCGCGGCATTCGATGCGCCTCACCGAGCTTGTCACGCCGCTGAAGCCGCTCGAAGCCATGGCCCGCGGCCGGGTCGTGCTGGCGTCCGATGTCGGCGGACACCGCGAGCTCCTGCGCCACGACGAAACCGGGTTTCTGTTCCCCGCCGATGATGTCGCGGGATTGGCCGAGGCCATCATCCGGGTCCTGGCGGCGCGCGAGAGCTGGCCGCGCATCCAAAAGGCCGCGCGCGAATTCGTCGAGACGGAGCGGAGCTGGCACCGCAGTGTCGCGCGCTATGAGGACATCTACGACAGCCTGCTGCCGACGCGCCGCCCGGCGGCGGCGTAAGGGGGCCTCACGCGTCGAGGCAGTGGCGCCTCAGACTTTCGACCACGCGATGAGCGGCCTTCCCGTCCCATAGCGGCGGCCGTCTGCCATGCGACCATTGGCCCGCCAGGATGTCGCGCACCGCGGCGGCAAGCTGCTCGCGCTTGACGAGACGGTTCGAGCCCATTGTCACCGTGATGGGCCGCTCCGTCGTCTCGCGCAGCGTCAGGCAGGGGACATCGAGATAGGTCGTCTCCTCCTGAATCCCGCCGGAATCGGTGACGATGAAGCGCGCCTTCCGTACCAGCGCCATGAAGCGCACGTATCCCATCGGTTCGACGAGATGGAGGCCGCGCTCCGCGCGCAGGTCGGCATCGAGCCCGAATTCTTTGAGGCGGGCGCGGGTGCGCGGGTGAACCGCAAAGACCAGCGGCACAGGGCGCGCGATGGCGGCGATTTCGCGGACCAGGTCCGTCAACGCGGCACTGTCATCGACATTGACCGGCCGGTGCAGCGTGACGACGCCATAATCGCCGGCAAGGCCGATTTCGCCGGCGGCATCGGTCGCTTCGATCTTGTGCCGCAGCATCTCGAACGAATTGAGCATGATGTTGCCGACCCGCACGATCCGCTCGGCCGGCACGCCCTCGTGCAGTAGATTTTCGTCCGCATCCTCCGACGGCGTCCACAGCAGGTCCGCGATCGCGTCGGTCACGATGCGGTTGATCTCCTCGGGCATGGTGCGATCGCGGCTGCGCAGGCCGGCTTCCAGATGCGCCAGCGGCAATCCCAATTTCTTGGCGACGAGGCTGCAGGCGAGCGTCGAATTGACATCGCCCACGACGACGATCCAGTCGGGCCGCGCCTCCAGGCAGACGCGCTCATAGGCGATCATGACACCGCCGGTCTGCTCGGCGTGGCTGCCGCTGCCGACCCCGAGATTGATGTCGGGGTCGGGCAGGCCGAGATCGGCGAAGAAGGCCGCCGACATGGAATAATCGTAATGCTGACCGGTATGAACGATCATTGCGTTGGCCCAGCCGGCCTCGTCGCGCAGGGCGTGGAAAAGCGGCGCCACCTTCATGAAGTTTGGGCGCGCCGCGGCGATCAGATGAATGGTCTTTTTTGACATGGCACGGGCAACCTCAGTGACTCACGGTACCATGCTTGTGACGAGCGGCTGATTTTATATCGATCCGGGATAAAAATTGAGGGCAATTTATTTTTCATCCTGAGACCTCGCTCCGACGACGGATTTTATGGGTCGTTAATTTTGCCGTGACAAACTACAGAAGGCCCTGATGTATCTAGGAGAAATTCGCCTTTTGGCCTATGCCGCGCAAGGAACGGCGGCCTCGAGTGGAAAAAAAGGGGACATTAACAAGGAGAGGCTCGAATTGAGCAAGCCGGGGCTACGCCGTCATAAGGACTTGGATTCGTTGGATTGCCCGTCGCCCTGGCGCTTGCCGAGCGTTTCGAGACGGTTTGCGGCTCGACATTTCCGAACAGCGCATCTCCGAACTCCGTCAAGCGAAAGATCGCACGCGCGAGGCTGGTGAGAGCGAGCTGCGTGCGACGACATTGCGCCTGACGAACCGCGCGGACGATCTTACCGCGGCAAGCTTCTTTATCGTGACGGTGCCGACGCCTATCGACAGCGGGCGACGGCCCGATCTCGGGCCGATCAGGGCTGCATGCGACATCATCGGCCGGGCGCTTCGTCCGGGCGCCGTGGTTGTCTTCAAATCGACGGTTTATCCCGGCTTGACGCGCGGCGTCTGCGGACCGCTGCTGGCGGCGGCATCGGGACTGCGGCAGGGCATCGATTTTAAACTTCGGTATCGCCCGAGCGCATCAATCCCGGCGACCGGGTTCACCGGCTGGACACTATCGTCAAAGTGGTGTCGGGCGAGGATGCGGAAACGCTAGAGCGCGTCGCCGCGGTTTATTCCAAAATCGTTTCCGCCGGCGTCCATCGCGCATCGAGCATCGAGGTGGCAGAAGCCGCGAAGGTTATCGAGAACGCGCAGCGCGACCTCAATATCGCTTTGATGAACGAACTCGCCATCATTTTCGACCGCCTCGGCATCTCGACCGCCGATGTTCTGGAGGCCGCCGGCACGAAGTGGAATTTCCTCCCATTCTCGCCCGGTCTGGTCGGTGGCCATTGCATCGGAGTCGATCCCTACTACCTCACCGCGCGCGCCGAGGCAGTCGGCTATTATCCCCAGGTCATCCTCTCCGGCCGGCGCATCAATGACGGCATCGGCGCGGTCGTGGCGCAGCGGCTCATCAAGCTTCTGATCACCACCGAGCGGCGGATCAAGGGCGCGCGCGTCGGCATTCTGGGGCTTACCTTCAAGGAAGACGTTCCCGGATCTGCGCAACAGCAGGGTGCCCGACATCATCGTCGAGCTACGCGGATACGGGATTTTCCCCATCGTTCACGATCCGATAGCCGATCACGTCGAGGCATGGCACGAATACGGCGTTGAGCTCGTCGAAACCGACAGCTTCACGAGCTCGACAGCGTGATCTATGCGGTGCCCCATCGCATCATTCGGGAGCGAGGCGACGCCTTCGTATATTCCATGCTGGCTTCGGGAGGGACGGTCATCGACGTGAAGTCGGCGATCGACCGCGCTCGCGTGCCGCCGGACGTTGCTTATTGGGCTCTGTGAGCTCGTGGTCCGACCGACGGGTGCACCATCCGATCGCGAAGCGCTCCGGCGAGCATGCGAAGGCCGAGCGCCGCTCCGTGCAAAGTGCGCGGGTTTACCGCGAAGAGGCCCCACCGCTCGCGCCGTTGGGACAGCCACAGCTTCTTGTACGGATCGTCGCCGCGCCCGAAATTGACCTCGTCCGGCCGGTCGTGCTCGAGCACGTGCTCCATCATACGCATGGTCAGCAGAGTTCCCGGCGAAAGCCGGTCGAAACGCTGATCGTGCGCCAGCTTGTAGATGACCGCTCGGCCGCGCCAGACGATCCAGAACTGGGCTGCCGCCGGGACGCCGTCAACACGAGCGACACCGCAACGCAAGGCGCCGAGTGAGAAGGCCCACCGGATGAGGTTCGGTATGAAATCGGGAAACGGTTCACTGTCCTTCCAACTATTGCGGTAGATGGTCAGATAATCGGCGATGAAATTCTCGATCTCGGATCCGCCGCCCGGGAGGAGATAGTCAAGATCGTTGCGATTTCGCGCGCGCCGCCCTGCGGCGATACGTGTTGGTAAGAATGCCGGGGCGCCCATCGAAGTAGCAGCGAAAATCGAGGCCGCGCGTATCTTCGAAGCCATGTCCCGAAATCGAAGAACGGCTTGACGATCCAGCCCGCAGATCGCAGCCCGTCGCGGACAGCGGCATACTCCGGCTCGGCCGGATCGAGCGCTGCGAGACGGATCACGTGCCGCGAAGCCTGCTCCCGCGCGATATCGTGCGCCAAGCGAAGAACGGTGTCCGTTGCGCCCGCGCCCGAGACTTGGTGAATCGGACCATGCTCCACGCTGTAGAAATTCGACGCACCCTGCAATCGCCTGTCACCGTCGGTGCGGCAGACAAACGCGGCCTCAGCCTGATCACAGTCGGCGTAGAGGCGAATGCCAGAGTCCGGTTCCCTGCCGTACCTGGCCATCAGGGCGTACCAGCCGGCTTGAGCGAAGAAGCTCCGCTCGCCGGCCGCCGCGAAAAGCCTTGCTAAATCCTGCGGGAGATTATCGAAATCGGGCTCTTGGTAGATGATCATGTTGCGCGAAAACGGCCGCAGGGTTTAATTGCATGGGACGTAGCGTGAATGAGCCGATGGCTATTGGTTCCGGTGGGGGAGACCGAAAGCCTGTACGGCGCGTCACCCATTTCAGGATCATTCATCCAAACACGATATTGTGCCGGTGGAAACTTGCACCACATTCTCCCATGACATCCGACCCTTCAAAAGGCCAGTCTCCCATCAACATCATAACATTTACCACGCTCTTTCCGAACGCGGTCCACGGCAATCATCGCGTGTTCGTCGAGAATTCGGTTGCGGCATCTGCTTGCCACGGGCGAGGTGAGAGCCGGGTCGTTGCTGCCGTCCCGTGGTTTCCCTCCACTGCCTCCGTCTTTGGCCGCTACGCCGAATATGCCCGCGTTCCTGCGGTGGGAGCGCCACGGACTGCACATCCTGCATCCGAGATATTCGTTGCTGCCGAAAATGGGGATCAGCTCGCAGCCAGCGCTGCTGTTCCTCGCCTGCCTCCCGGTGCTTCGGCGATTGGCGGCGCGGCGACCTTTCGACCTTATCGATGCCCATTATTTTTATCCCGACGGTGTCGCCGCCGCGTGGCTTGGCCGTGTCCTCAAAACGCCCGTTGTCATCACCGCACGCGGAACGGACGTCAATTACATACCGCGGCATGCCCTGCCGCGGCGGCAAATCCAAGCCGCCGCGCGCATGGCCGCGGGCGTGATCGCCGTGAGCCGGGCCTTGAAGGACGCGCTGATCCAGCTCGGCGTACCCGACGAGAAGGTGGTAGTCTTGAGAAACGGGGTCGACCTCGAGATGTTTCACCCCGGCGGGCGCAAGGAGGCGCGGTCGCGCCTCGGGCTGGTCGGTCCAACGCTGCTCTCGGTCGGCCAC